>CAVXPI010000001.1:0-467599 GCA_963763615.1 Bryobacterales bacterium
ATGTCCTTGTACCTGGTTCAGTTGGGTCTTGCTCCTTCATTCAGAGCTCGAGCACCGTATGCGACACGCTTTGCGTTTTCTCCTTCAAAATAATGTCGAACAGACGGATGAAGTTTAAAGCGTTGAAATTCTTTGTATGGACTCAGATATGGATTACTATAATCGAGTCCAACTACGAATCCGACGGCTATGAGCGGTGTTTCTTCGTTTAAATGATACAAAAAAGAACCGCCGTATGTGTGCATATCTAAAGGCCAACCAACTGTATGTTCAACTCTTCCGGGTCTATGAAGTGAGGCATCGAATTTCCCAAATCTCTTTGAGTCCAATACCATATGATTGTGGTTCGCATTTGTCTCTTAAGTTAAACTTCTTATACAACTGTTTGGCGAGACTTCCGTGACATCCCTCGGCAAATATGGTAGACTTTGCGCGCAATTCCATTCCTCTTTCAAAGGACTGTTTGGGTGACCCGTCCTTATGAATGCCCATATCATTGGTAGCGATTCCACAAACGCTTCCATTTTGGTCGTACAGCACTTCAGAGGCGGCATATCCGGGATATATCTCGACTCCGAGCTCTTCGGCCTGTGTTGCGAGCCATTGCACCACATGCCCTAACCTCACCACATAATTCCCGTGATTATAAAACGGCATTCCTCTCAAAATCGGAATTTTGAGACGTCTTTTCTCTGTCAGAAAACACCAATTAGGCCGCAAGCGAGAAACACGAAGGCAGCAATGCTCACCCCGATGATGCGAAGCTTTGTCATCCGATTTCCCTTGTTTAACACAGTTGAGGATAGTGCGTCCCAACTCTAACTCAGAAAACGGTACCTGGATGATACAAATTAGGAATTTTTAACTCGCCAATGGCAATTAGGTTGCCAGAACGAGACAAAGCCTTCACTAACGGCGCGCCTGGAGGCACCACAAACGGCGAAGTGCGGAAAGCACGGCCCTGGCGGATGTAGGTTTCCGTGGCGAGATCGAAATATTCGGACGGGATGCCGGGCAGCATTTGAGCGATGGGGATGAGCGCTTCTTCGAGCCGCTGTTCGGTGGCCAGGTTGGCGAGTTCATCGAGGGTTTTTGTCTGGGTGACCGAGTACTCACCCGCGCCTGTGCGCCGCAAACAACTCAGCAACGCGCCACACCCTAAGCGCCGGCCGAGGTCATGGGCGATGGAACGGATGTAGGTGCCGGCGGTACAACGGACGATTACAGTGAGTTTGTCGGCCGTGAGACTCTGCACATCGAGTTGCTTGACTTCGACGTCCACCGGCGTGAGTTCCACTGGAACGTTTTGGCGAGCCAGTTTATAAGCGGGGACACCGCCAATCTTTTTAGCCGATACGGGCGGCGGCGTTTGCCGGAACCGTCCGCGAAATTCATTGAGAGCCGCGAGTATGGTTTCAGGGGAAGGCACGGGCGCGTTTGTGATTGTTACCTCGCCTTCAGCATCATAGGTATCGGAAAAGGATCCGAGAGTGATTTCCGCTAGATACGTCTTTTCAGATTTGCCATAAAACTGGGCGAGGCGCGTGGCGGTGCCTGTGACGAGGACGAGCAAACCGGTGGCCATGGGATCAAGAGTGCCCAGATGGCCGGCGCGTTTGGTGCCGGCGAGCTTGCGCCAGCGGTTGACCACGTCGTGGCTGGTGCAGCCGGCTGGCTTATCAATGAGAATGAGACCGTTCATGCGTGGCTTACGTTAGTCTGATGAATGGGAGATAGCAGCTAAGCAATTGGAAGAAGAAGTACTCGGTAAGGCATACGATTCGCGGCTCATGAAGCGTCTCCTGCGCTATCTGAAGCCTTATGGCCGTTTTGTTTCCGCGTCGCTCACTCTACTCGTAGTGGATTCTCTTTTACAGAGTATCGGACCGCTGATTACGAAAATGGCGGTGGATCGGTACCTTGTTCCCACTCAACAAGGGCCAGCGTTTTTTCCCACTCTGACTCACTGGCTTTCGCGTGATGCTTTCGCTGGATTGTCGCAACTGGCAGCGGTCTATTTCGCCGTGGTTGTGCTGGGATTTGTGTTCGATTTCTCGCAAACCTATTTAATGCAATGGACCGGGCAGCGCGCCATGTTCGATTTGCGGCGCGAGTTGATGGCGCATATGCAAACCCTGGATTTGACTTTCTTCGACCACAATCCGGTAGGGCGGCTGGTGACACGGCTGACGACCGATGTGGATGTGCTCAACGATCTGTTCACGTCAGGGCTGGTCACGATTATTGGAGATCTGCTGGCGCTATCGTTTATCGTTGCCGCGATGTTCAAGCTGAGCCCAGGGATGACAGGTTTCATGCTGGCGGTTTTGCCGCTGGTCGTGCTGGTGACGATGAAGTTCAGGCGCACGGCTTCGGAAAGCTTCCGGCGGATCCGGGTGGCGGTGGCGAAGATCAACGCGTACTTGCAGGAACATGTGGCGGGCATTGCGGTGTTGCAGCTTTTCAATCGCGAAAAGAGAAGCACGGAAGAATTTGAAAGCATCAACCGCGATCACATGCTGGCGTTTAAGGATTCGGTGATCGCCTACGGCTGGTTCTATCCGGTGGTGGAATTTCTGGGGATGCTCGCGCTTGCGCTGCTGCTGGCGTATGGCGGATTCCGCATTCAGCCAAGGAGCGCTGTCGCTCGGCGTACTGGTGGCGTTCTTCCAATACGGACTGCGCTTTTTCCGGCCAATTCAGGATTTGAGCGAGAAGTACAACATTTTGCAAGGCGCGATGGCTGCTTCGGAACGGATTTTCAAACTGCTGGATACGAAGCCGTCGATTGTTTGCGCCGGCAAGCGCGTCGGCGTTTCCGGCAGGTCCGCTGGATGTGGAGTTCGATCGCGTCTGGTTCGCTTACAACGGCGAAGATTGGGTATTGAAGGACGTGAGCTTTCGCGTGGCTGCCGGGGAAACGGTGGCGATCGTCGGACACACAGGAGCGGGCAAGACGACGATCACTAATCTGCTGTCTGCGTTTCTACGATGTGCAGCGCGGCGCGATTCGGATTGGCGGGCGTGGATGTGCGGGCGTTTGACGATTGACAGATCTGCGAAGGCATTTCGGCGTAGTGCTGCAAGACCCGTATCTGTTCACGGGTACGATCGAAAGCAACATCCGGCTGGGCACCGCGGGCATCAGCGATGAAGGCAGTGCGGCGACGCGGCGGATCGGGTAAACCTGCTTGGATTTCGTGGAACAGATGCCGGAACAATTCGCGACCCCGGTGCGAGAGCGCGGCCAGGGCTTATCGACTGGACAGAAGCAGTTGATCAGCTTTGCGCGCGCGCTGGCGCATAACCCGACGCATCCTGATTTTGGATGAAGCCACTTCAAGCGTGGATACGGAAACCGAGCTGCGGGTGCGCGAGGCGTTAGAGCGGCTGGTGGAGAACCGCACGTCGGTGGTGATTGCGCATCGCTTATCAACGATCCAACGCGCCGACCGGATTGTTGTGATGCATCGCGGGCAATTGCGCGAGATGGGAACGCACCGCGAACTGCTGGCGCAGCGCGATATCTACTGGAAGCTGTACCAGCTTCAATACAAGGAGCAAGAAATTGAGCGGCGACAGGAATTCGCGCCTCAACAACTCATAAAGCGCCGGTCAATCCGCCGAACTTAGCCGTTCGCACGTTTGGCAGGCTAAAGGTGCGCCAAAAGCTGGCGTTTTTGCATAATTTCTTTTTTCTGATGCTCGGCGGTGTCGGTTTACCTTTCGGTGATTCCGCTATTTTCGAGCCATATTGAGAAGCGCGAAACAACGCGAATTGCAGGAGATTTCGCAGATTTTCGCCGCCGGGTTGCCCATGAGCCAGCAGTTGCCGGAAACACATGAATTTGGCGCCTATGAATACCAGCAGGGCTCGGCAGCCGAGACAGAATTGAGCGCGGATGGCCAGAAGTATTTGCACGATCATCCGGACGGCACTTGGCAGCAGGGACAGGACATGTTGTTCCGCGCAGCCGCGCAGGACGGGCAATACCGACGGGTGCATCTTTCGCACGATTTTTACGATAGTGCGTTGCGCCAGGCGCGCATTCGCGTGTTCGCGGTGTTGGGCACGATGTACCTGCTTTCGATCGTGGTGATGGAGTTCATCATCATGCCGCAGTATGTGTATCAGCCGTTGACTTTGATGTTGAAGGCGGACGAAGCGACGCAGACAGGCGACCGGGAGCACGAATTGATTGACGATCGATTTATTCTGGACGACGAGATCGGCTACATCATGCGCTCGCGCAACGCGACCGTGGGCCAGTTGCGGCAGCAGGAAGACGATCTGGAGGACGCGCTGAAAAAGCTGGAAGAGCAGGACCGGTTGGTGAGCCTTGGCTTGTTGAGCACCAGCGTGGCGCACGAATTAAATACGCCACTGGCGGTTCTGCAGGGTTCGATTGAAAAGCTGTTGGAGACGCGGCATGACGTCCCCACGCTGGAACGTTTAGGACGCATGTTGCGCGTGACACAGCGCCTGCGCAAGATTAGCGAAGGGCTGGTGGATTTTGCGCGCGTGCGCAAAGAGAGTACGGAGCCGCTGGTGCTGCGCGATCTGATTGACGAGAGCTGGAACCTGGTGGCGATTGACGAGAAAGCGTCGGCCGTCCATTTCATGAACCATGTGCGGGCGAGCGACGCGGTGATTGGCAATGCAGACAGACTGGTGCAGGTTTTTGTTAATTTGCTGCGGAATGCGCTGGTGGCCGTTCCGCTGGGCGGCGACATCATTGTGGAGTCGCGATTGACGCAGCGCGGCAGCCAAAGTTGGGTGGCGTGTAACGTGATGGACGACGGCCCCGGTATCCCCGCCCATGTTTTGCCGAAAGTTTTTGAAGCGTTCGTCACCACCCGGTTGGACGCGCGCGGCACGGGATTAGGCCTTACGGTAGCGGAAGGAATTGTCACGCAAATGGGAGGGACCATTACGGCGGCGAACCGTCCGCAAGGCGGTGCGTCGTTAGAGGTGATGCTCCCGGCGGCGGGCATCGAAATTAAATGAGCGAAGAAGCCCTGGCGTCCGTAGGATTAGTCGACATCGCCGTGCTGGACGACGATATGGACTTCCGGAACTACATCGAAGACTTGTTGCGCGACGAAGGGGGATTTTCCGTGCGGACGTTCGCCGAACAGGAAGAACTGTTTTCATCGGCGGAGACACAGATTCCGGATATCGTGCTGCTCGATATGAAGATGGGCACGGTGACGGGCGAGGAAGTGGTGGAACAGTTACTCACGCGTTGGCCCGAGATGTGCATTATTGTGATCACTGGCTATCCTTCGCTCGAGAATATGCGGGCCACCTTCAAATTGCGGGTATTCGATTATCTGGCGAAACCGTTCTCGCTGGCACAATTGCGGCAAACTTTGCAGAATGCCGTGGCACAATTCGGGTTGGGGCGGACCCCGCAGGATTTGCTGCGTGACCGGTTGGGGCACAGAATTAAATTGCTGCGCGTGGAGCGTGGATGGTCACTAAAAGACTTGGCCGGCGCCACGAAACTCAGCGTTTCGCAGATCAGTTCCATTGAGCGGGGCGCCAATTTGCCGAGTGTAGAAAGCCTACTGGCGATTTGCCGCGCGTTCGAGCGAAAGCCATCGGACGTGCTGACTTCGATCGGCTTTTAGTAATCTAGAGACAGTGGAGCCTTGCTCCGCCGACGTTTATTGTAACGTGCCGCGACGTGCTGCCGCCCGCAATCCTCTGCCAGTCTGAATGCATAGTTTTCAAATTCGACCACCGCGACCAAGCCTTGTGCTGTGTTTTCTCCCACTCATGGCTACAGCACAACAGAGTGCGGTACCTACGCCTCCCAAGTTCCCGTATCCTGAGAAGCTCGTTTACCGAGTTGGGTGGCGCATGGTGACGGCGGGCGAAGCCAACCTGAAACTGACGGCCAGGGAAAACAACAGCTGGCAGCTGGATTTGCAAGTCGCGAGTTCAGGATTCGTCAACCAGCTTTATCGCGTGTTGGACAGCTACAAGCTTGTCACTAGCGAGAAGTTTTGCGCCGCAAGTGTGAATCTGGACGCCCAAGAAGGCAAGCACCATTCATCGACAACGCTGATCTTTGACAATCAGGGGCACAAAATGCATGCCACCGTCAAGGACCTGGCGGGGACGGAGAATCACAGGAACGATTTTGATATTCCGGCGTGCACCTATGACATTGCGGGAGCGCTGATGACGCTACGCGCATCGCCGCTCGAACCCGGCATGAAGTTCAATGTTCCCGTCACCAACGGCAAGAAATTAGCGGATGTGCGAGTGGAAGGGCTGAGCAAAGAGAAATTGACGCTGAGCGGCAAAACGTACAACACGATCCGCTACGAGACATTCGTTTTCGACAACGTGCTCTACCGTAGAAAAGGCCGGCTGTTGATTTGGATTAGCGACGACCCGCAGCGGTTACCGGTGCAAATGCGTTTCCTTTTCGGCTTTCCGCTGGGCGATATCACTTTGGAACTAGAAAAAGCGGAACGCCTTTAGCGGCTCGGGGAGCAACCGAACGATGCGTGTTTACGTCATGATATTAAATATGTGGCCACGCTTTTGTGCGGTTTTTATCGTAAGCGGAATTCTGCTGTTTGGTCAGACACAGATGAACGTCGAGCAATTGGCAGACTTTATTCGTTCCGAGCTGGCGCTTCACCAACATACCGACAAGCAAATCGCGGCCGGCGTACGCGATGTTCAGTTAACCGAAAAACTGACGGACAAGACGATTATCGATTTGCAGGCGCAGGGCGCGGGGCCGAAGACCGTGGATGCGTTGAAAGCTTTGCGGGATAAAACGGCGGCCATGAAGCCGCCGACGCATGACGTGACATCGTCGCCCGCGACAGCGGCGGAGCAAGCGGCGGAAACAGGCAGTACTCTTGCGCCGCAGGCACCACCTGCACCCCCGCCCAGTTCGGTTCGCCAGCGCGAGATTCTTGACTCGATCAGAGACTATGCTGAGAATTACACAAAGAGCCTTCCCAATTTCTTTTGCGTAGAAGTGACGCGGCAATACGTGGACCCGAATGGCGGACAGAACTACCGGAGTTCGGGTACGATTCTCGCAAAGCTCGGATACAACGAAGGCGAAGAGCGGTACAACGTTTATTCGATCAACGGCAAGCTGGTGGACACAACGATGGATGCCGTCAAGACTGGCGGCGCAACCTCGACAGGTGAGTTTTACAGCTTAATGAAAACGATCTTCGATCCAGTGAGCCAAGCCGAATTCAACTGGGACCATTGGGCAAAACTGCGGGACCGGCGGATGGCGGTCTTCAACTACTTCATCGATAGCGGGCACTCAATTTGGTATATCGAAGACAAGAACACCGATCAACGAATCAAGACTGCCTACCGGGGTTTGATATATGCCGACCCGAGCACCGGTGAGATTGACCGCATTAACTTTGAAGCGGTGGATATACCGAAGACGTTCCCGGTGAGTAAGACGAGTGAGACGCTGGACTACGAGTTGGTGACAATATCCGACCACAAATTCGTTTTGCCGCTGGCCGCAAAACTGTATATGAAAGGCGGCCGCGAGAGCTCGAAAAACGAGATTGAATTCCGAGCCTATCGGAAGTTTGAATCTGATTCGTTCATCAAGTACAACTTGGATCCGAACGCACCGCCGCCGCTGGCAGAGAACAAGACGCAAGAATCACCCTCAACGGGAAGCGAACCGGCGCCAGCGCCTCCGGCGCCGAAGAGAAAACCGAGTCCATTTGTTTTGCCTACGACCGAAGACCTTCCGCCACCGCCGCCTCAATAGCTTTTAGGGTACGGTCGAGAACAGTGGAGCGGTTGCTGGGATCGACCGCCACCACGTGCGATGTTTTGGTGGCGGGACACCAACGGTGGAACATGCGCTCTGAAACGTGGCCCGCGAATACAGAGACCAAAGGAACTCCACCTGCGGCAGCCACATGCTGGCCGGCGGAATCATAGCCCACATAGCAAGCGCTCTGGACGATATGGCTAGCGAATGACGCGTAGCTGCCATCGTGCACGTGCAATGCGGGATCGTTTAGTTTAGCGGTGAGCGCATCCACGCGTTGCGCTTCTTCGCCACCAGCGCCGCGATCAAGCACAACTGGGCGTTGGTAGGAGAGAAGTTTCTTGAGAACGGCGCATTCGAAATCGTCATCCATTCGCTTGTTCGCATTGTCGCCAACGCCGAGGCTAACCGTGATATCGCCGATACGCGGCTGTGAAACGGGGGCAACGTAAGGAGATTGCCGAGGCACGTCAAACACTTCGCTCAGCCATTGAGCCGTAAGTTCGGGAAGCGGATCGTTCATGGCCCCGCCGAATGCACGGCTTTCGAAGAAGAAATAGCGGGCGTCATCGCAGACTGGAATGAGCCCCAGTTGCGTGAGGCGCGAATCCGGATCGATCACAACGGAACTAAGCTCATCTACCGAGACCCGCAATTCAGCGGCAGCCAGAAGACGCTCGCGCAACAAGCTGCCGCGGCCATAGGCGACGGGGATGGGAAAGATGCGCGGATCGCCGGCAAACATCTCGGCATTCTTGGCAGGGCCGACCAGGCAGATCTCTGCGTCGGGAAAGCGTTCTTTGGCGACGGCGAGCGCGACGCTGGTGACGGCGACATCGGCACCGAGCGTGACTCGCGAAAGAACGAAAACACGATGCACTTCCCCGCCCCGAAAGCGCCGGACCTGACGGATGCGGCGATAGCGGAGGAGCATCTCCTCGACGTTGTATTCGGGCAACGCGCGGCTGATGACGTGCGCAAAGAGCCGGGCATAGACGTCGCAAAGAGCGGGTTCGAACAGATCACCCAGTTGTTCAATGACAATGCCGAACAAGGCGCGGGTGGCATTGATGGAACTGAGCTGCTCGTCCTCGTCGAGAGCACGGGTGATCAGATCGTCTAAGGCGCGCGTGGGCCAGGTGCCATCCTTCAGACAAGCGTCGAGGATTTCACGGGCCAGTTCACTAGCCGGTATACTTGCCAAGCAATAGCCCCAGTCGGTCTTTTGTTTCTTGCGGCACGGATTTGAGATCGGTCAGAATGGCGTGTTTGAGGGACGATCCGCATTTGCAAGTGCGGCCGGGGGGAGCGTTTTGACGATTTGCCGAACGAGTTTGCAAGCATTTTCGGCGTTTTGATTGAGGGTGCCGATGATTTGCTCGACGGTGACGGCATCGTGCTCTTCGTGCCAGCAATCGTAATCGGTGACCATGGCGATAGTGACGTAACAAATCTCGGCTTCGCGCGCGAGTTTGGCTTCCTGCAGATTGGTCATGCCGATGACGTCCATGCCCCAGCTTCGATAGATATTGGATTCGGCGCGGGTAGAGAAAGCCGGGCCTTCCATGCAGAGATAGGTACCGCCGAGCTTACTGGTAATACCAGTGGCTTGGGCGCAGGCGTGAGCCGCGGAGGAAAGCTGCGGGCAGATGGGATCGGCAAAGCTGATGTGCGCGACCACGCCGCCTGAAAAGAAAGTGGAGATGCGCCCGCGCGTGCGGTCGAAGAACTGATCGGGGATGACGAAATCGAGCGGCTTGTGTTCGACCTTCATGGAGCCAACGGCGCTGAGGGAGAGGATGCGTTCCACTCCCAGCATCTTCATGCCATAGATATTGGCGCGGAAATTCAATTCCGAGGGAGAAATGCGATGGCCGCGAGCGTGACGCGCCAGAAAAGCAACTTCGCGGCCTTCCAGCGTGCCGAGGATATAGGCGTCCGACGGATCGCCGAAGGGGGTGTTGAGACGCACCTCCTCGCGTGCTTCAAAGCCTTGCATGGCGTACAGACCACTGCCCCCAATGATTCCAATTTCTGCTTTCTTACTCAACACTTTCTCCCATGATTTTTGTGAGCGCGGCTAGCGCGGTATACGGATCTTCTATTTTGTCAGCAACGAGTATGGCGTGTTCACGAATTGCGGCATCGGGCAGAGATTTGAGCAATTGTTCGCGCAGCAGTTCGGTGAGGCGAAGGGACCAAGTGTCGACGCGGCGGCGGCCCGGGAGGCCAATTCGGTGGATGACTTCGAGCAGATCGGCAACGCCTGTGCCGTCGGTAGAAACGACGCGGCAAACTGGCGCGGTCTGCGCGTTACCGGCGTCGCCGGCGACATTTTGCATAGCGCGGATTTCGTGTTCTAGACGTACGGCGCCAGGGAGATCGGCCTTGTTTATGGCGAAGACATCGGCGATTTCCATGATTCCGGCTTTGACGGCTTGCACGTCGTCGCCCATACCTGGAACGAGGACGACGACGGTTACGTCGGCCAAACGAGCGATTTCGACTTCATCCTGACCCACTCCGACAGTTTCGACGATGACATAGTCGCGGCCTGAGGCGTCGAACAACAGAGCCATTTCTAGAGTGCCGCGCGCCAGGCCGCCAAGTTTGCCGCGGCTCGCCATAGAACGGATGAAGACACCGGGGTCGGCATGATGGCGCTGCATGCGGATGCGGTCGCCCAAGAGAGCGCCGCGCGAGAAAGGGCTGGAAGGATCGACGGCGATGACTCCGACGGACTTGCCGGCTGCCAGGAGGATCGCGATCATTTGATCGACGAGAGTGCTCTTGCCTGCACCGGGAGGTCCGGTGATTCCGAGAATGAGGGCCCGGCCCGTTTGAGGGAAAAGAGCGGAGATGAGCTGGCGGCCGAGCTGGGACTGGTTTTCGATAGCAGTGGCGGCGCGGGCCAAGGCTCGGAGGTCACCATCGAGGATTCGGTCGCGGAGGGCGGCGGCTTCGGGGGTGACCGGCATCATTTAATAACAGAGTACGGAATGGCGCGTTACGAGACCGAGGGCGATTTTACGCTACGAAGCCAGCTTGGGCTGGACGGCGCATTTTACGCAACGAAGCCAGTTTCGAACCGCCGTTGACCTGCTGAAAAAACAAAGCCAAACGGTTCCGCTATTGGAGCATTCTCAGGTATATGGCTTTTTACGCAACGAAGCCAACTGCGAGCCCGCAATACCGTTGCAGGCACTTTTGAAAAAACGAAGCCAAAGTGAAAGGCGGCAACTGGAGCATTTGAGATAGCTGCTTTTTGCGCAACGGACCCAACGGCGAGGACAATAGTGCGCCGCTGGGTTTATCCAATGCAATGTCGCCGAACGGTTGCGCGCGAATGGGCAAACTATTTTCGGTTTTCAAGGATCGCGGCCGAGATTCGGCCTTGCGCCAGGCAGCACGATCCGTTTTGTTCAAAGATGAAGGTGCTTACTTAACCAGGCGCTCTTACAGGTGTTTGAACTCTAGCCTGGGCGGAGGTCACGCGAGTTAGGGGAGAGACGCGAGACCGGACGCAAGCAGCTTGGTTTCAAGAGGTTAGGGGCAGAAAACATTTCTCGATTATTTGGGATCGGAAATATGAGACGCCAAATTGTGGCAAACTGTAATGCGTGGTGACGAGGCACAGGAATTGCTACAAGTCTTGCGTCTGATCGTGATCGTGAGTTCGTTCGCCTACTTGGGGATCTGAGCGCTGTTGTTTTTATTCCGGCGGTCACTCAGCTACTTGCCGCAACCCGTTACAAACAGCAAGAAGGCCGCGTTGCCCATTACCCGAAGCACTACGTTCGCGGTTTAAGCCCGATTTGGCTTCTTATTGCGTGATGGCCGGCGCGACGCATAACTCGATTTCCGATACGGCGGAATATTGGCATCTGCTGGCGGCGGCGGCCATTGAAATGAGACCAGTCGCTCGGGCGAATTTACGCTACGAACCCAAGGAACCGCAGCAGGGTGCCTCGTCGCCGAAGCTGATTTTACGCAACGAACCCAAATCTGGAATAAGTTGGCTTTTGAAAAAAGGAAGCCAACTGGAGAAGAGTTGACCTTTCTCATCTCGTAATGGCAACGTCCTGCTATTGAGACGCGCAAATGGGTCCGCGTTTTAGTCGACAACCTTGGCAATGCCCGGCGTCGGCCAGCGCTCACTCCCTGCTTGAAACTTGAATCTTGCCAGCCCTTCGCCGTTTCCCTTCGATAAGGCGCATTCACTCTTTCTTCGCGTGCTAACCTGATTCCGTCGAACGTGCCCACAACTACCAAGCGAACACCGATTGAGATCCCTCCGGATGTAAAGCAAGTCGTTCTGAAGCTTATTCGGGACTCGAGTGTACCCTTAAGGCCGGTGGACCTTATTAAATCCGCCGGGCTACAGAGAAAGTTTAGTGGAAAAGCTCTGCAGATAACTCTCGATGAAGAGTTAAAATCAGGTCAGATATTCAACTGGGGAACTAAGCTTAGTCATTGTTACTGGCATCGCGGGCGGATACAGAGGCGCGAGAAAGGTTACTTTCGTTGGCTGCGAACGAATTATTGGATGAAACATCATCAAAATCTCGCGCCATAGCAGGTCCACCGAAGATTTCGAGGCCTGTGGTTGGTCACGCCGTAAAGGAACTCTTAAATGAATTGCGGTTACTACCGGTAGTTCCGCCTGGATCGAAGAAGAAGCATCTGGTGAACGCGGAGCATCCCGAACCTTACTTGGCAGCCGAGATCGCGCGGTTACTCCAAACGTTTGGCCGACAACAACTAACTGCCCGAATGACGGCGATTCTCTCCGATAAGCACCAAAACGAGGCGCAGGCTTCTGCATGGATTAGGAACTTATTATGTCTCCATCTACGCGCGCTGACTTGCGCGGCATTCCAGCGCAATGGAATCCGTTTGGCGAGTCTGAACAGAAGGGCTTTCATTATCATTGATGGGCCGCGGGCAGCGCATGGCGCCGCCCCACGAACTCGCGGCCCATGAGTACTCCCGTGAGAGCTGCGGCATGTCAGCACCTCTCGTTTGGTACAAGTAGACGCGGCTGAGCCGCGTTTACACTGGCCACTCGGCTCGAGGGGGCTGCGGTGATTTGCGGCCGGCAAGTCACAGGCTCGAGGCCGCAAATAGCGCGAACTCCGACAATGCGGGGCAAGCGGCGCTCTCGGTGATTTTGAGCCGCACGCGATCCGATTGCACTGGCTGAGGTGAACGCAAAATTCGGCAAGCGCCAATACTGGTGGCGGCGCCGAACTTCGCCCAGCCGTTGTCTTTCCAATACTCAACCGAGAAGCCGCCGATGCGCTGGCCGAGTGCAATGGTTTCGCGGACGCGGACTAAGCCGAAGGTAACGGCGCGCGGCAAGTTGAAGACGATTTCGGCTTGCGTCACTTTGTCGTCGGTGGCCCAATACGCATGACGGTTTTCATCGAGCAGATGAACCGGCTCGTAACCGCGGCGGGTGTTGGAAGCTTTCACGCGCGCGCCTGCGGCTAGATTGCGCGCGAAGGTAGTCCGCATGATTTTGCCAAATCCGCGTAAGCTTTGCGCATCGGCATCGTCAATTTGCCCACGGCGGTCTGGCGGAACGTTCAACAAGAAACTGGCTCCGCGCCCGGTGGAAGCGCAGTAGAGATCGAACAACTGCTGGGGCGTTTTGACTTTACCGTTTTCAGCGGGATGCCAGAACCAGCCAGGGCGGATAGAAACATCGCACTCGGCCGGCAGCCAGAGCTTACCGTCGCGTGTGCCGACGGTCGATTCTTTTTCGCGAACGTCGCCCGGTACGGCAGGGCCGCCGTTCGTGGCAACCGGCGAATATGTGGCCCAGCATGTTTCGCCGGCAATTCCTTTTTCGTTCCCAACCCAGCGAATGTCAGGGCCAACGTCGCTGAAGATGACGGCGTTGGGTTGCAGTTGCCGAGCCAGCGCCCAAGTGGTTGGCCAATCGTAGTAATGTGCTTTGTCAATGGTGCGGGTTTCATGTGCGCCGCCGTAAAAACCACTGCCGCCGTTCGCGCCATCGTGCCAGATTTCAAAGATGGGGCCGTAGTCAGTCAGCAACTCGCGCAATTGGCGGCGGTAGATGTCGAGATAGGCGGGTGAGCCATAGGCTGCGTTGTTACGGTCCCAAGGAGACAGATAAACGCCAAACTTCAGACCTGCTTTGGCCGCAGCCTCGGAAAGTTCGCGTACAATGTCGCCTTTGCCATTCTTGTATGGGCTGAAGCGGATGGAGTGATCGGTGGTTTTCGTGGGCCAGAGGCAAAAGCCGTCGTGGTGCTTGCAGGTCAGGATCACGCCCCGGCTGCCCGCATCTTTGAGCACGGCGCACATGGCTTCTGCGTCGAAGGCTGTCGGGATTGAAGATGGACGGATTCTCGTCGCCATCGCCCCACTCTTTGTCGGTGAACGTGTTTACAGTGAAATGCAGGAAATTGTAGAAGCCGAGTTCGCTCCAGTGGAGTTGAGCCTCTGTGGGCAAGACGCCATAGGGCGCGGGCGCCTTTGCGGTAAACGCGAAAGAGGAGGCCGCGCCCGCCAAATTTAGCAGCATGCAACGGCGCGACGGCTGATATATCATCGTTGAGGCCATGACAACAGACTATTCGCGCAGGCACCTGCTTGGCAAGCTTGCCGGTGGAATTGCCGCTATCCCGCTCTTGGGCGCCGAGGTTTCAAAGATGGAAGCACGCACTTTACAAATGCCCATTGGGCTGGAACTTTACACAGTCGGGAAGGAAATGGAAGAAGATCCCGCGGGCACGCTGAAACAGGTGGCGGCTGCCGGATACAAAGAGGTCGAGCTTTCGCCTCTGTCGAAACTGGGCGCGAAAGAACTGAAGAAGATGCTCGACGATGTGGATTTGACGAACCCTGCCGGGCATTACATGCTTCCCGATTTGATGAAAGATCTGGATGGCAAGATGGCGTTCGCCAAAGAGATGGGCCAGCATTATATGATCGTGACCGTGCCGTGGATTGCGGACATGTCGCGCGTACATGCCGACCCCAAAGCCGGCCAAATGGGATTTTTTATGGCGATGCTTGCCGCCTTCACGCTGGACGATTACAAGTGGAGCGCGGAACAGTTCAACAAAGTGGGCGAGCAGATCAAGAAAGCCGGGTTGCAACTGGGGTATCACAATCACAACTTCGAGTTCAAGAAATTCGAAGGCGGCGTCACGGGCTACGACGAGTTTTTGCGAATAACAGATCCTGAGTTGGTCAAACTGGAAATGGATTGCGGTTGGGTGACGGTGGCGGGGCATGATCCGGTGGAGTATCTGCACAAATTTCCAGAACGCTATAAGCTACTGCATATCAAAGATTTCAAGAGGGGTTATACGCCCACGAGTAGCATTGGCGAGACGGGAGAAGGTTCGCCTGTTCCTACGGAATTGGGCCGCGGCGGTATTGACTACGCGCGGATTTTCGCGGCGGCCAAGAAATCGCACATAGAGCACATCTTTGTGGAACAAGAGCCCCCTTTCAAAGAGATGCCTGCTCTGGAAGCGATCAAGGTGGATTACGAGTATTTGAAGAACTTGCATGTTTAAAACAATTTTGATTTCGATGTTGACGGGCGTGTTAGTTTACGCCCAGGCCGACCAAATTGGCCGACAAGAGAAAAAGCCCGTAGCGCCGGTGATCAGTATGAATGGCGCGCCGCCGGTAGACCAAGCTGCTGCTGATAGGGGCAAAGCACTGTTTCAGCCTGCTTGCGGATTCTGCCACGGGCTCGACGCGCGCGGCAAGGGTGGGCCGGATTTGTTGCGCTCTACCCTGGTACTGCACGATGAGAACGGAAATCAGATTGCTCCCGTGATTCGCGCGGGGCGCCCCGACCGCGGCATGCCTGCTTTTGCAGGCATGACAACACAACAGATCTCGGACATCTCGGCCTTTCTAAAAGCAGGCACCTTAGCGATCTCAAACCGGTTCGGCTACGAGATCAAGGGCATTGTGACAGGCGACGCCAAACAGGGTGAGGCGTTTTTTAACGGCGAAGGGAAGTGCGCCACTTGTCACTCGGTCAAAGGCGATCTTGAACATATCGCGAGTAAGTATGAGGCAGTGGAGCTGCAACGCCGTATGCTTCTGCCGGCGCCGAACATGATGGATGTCTTTATGGGTAAGAAGGTGAAGCCGCCCGCGCCATCGAAGGTGAGGCTGACTCTGCCTTCGGGAGAGATGCACGCGGGCGTCCTGGTGCATGCCGATGAATTTACAGTTGTCATGCAGGAAGGCGGCGCGATGAAATCGTATGACCGCTCGCCTGCCATGAAAGTTGAGATTGATAACCCGCTAGCGGCGCACGAAGCGATGCTGGCGACATACACAGATGACGAGATGCACAACATGCTGGCTTATTTGGAGACGTTGAAATGAGATCGCTGCGGTTGGCGTGTTTATTGGTTGTAGCCTCACTGCTTGTTGGCGCGCAGGAACTGAACCCCGGGCTTTTGAAGAAGCTCACCAGAACGAGCGGTTGGCCCACCTATAACGGAGATTATTCCGGGCAGCGGCACAGTCCGCTCAAACAGATCGATACCAAGAACGTAAGCTCGCTTACGAATGTTTGGACATATCAAGCCAGCAACTACGGCACGCCCAGTTTTGGCAATACTTTGAAATCCACGCCGCTGGTGGTGAACGGCGTGCTTTACGTGACCATGCCAGAAAATGTTTGGGCCGTTGATGCGCGGAGTGGCCGCGAGCTTTGGCATTACAAATCGCCGCCTACGCCGGGCTTTCACATTGGCCACCGCGGCGTTGCTATGTGGGGCGACTGGATCTATTTCGAAACGCCGAATTGCGATCTGGTTTCGTTGAATGCCAAAGACGGCAAGGAGCGCTGGCGGCAACCGATTGCCGATACGAAGCTGGAATATTTCTGCACTATGTCGCCGCTGGTGATCGGCAACCACATCGTTACGGGTGTGGGCGGAGATTCGCTCGATCAACCTGGCTATCTGCAATCGCACGATCCGGAAACCGGAGCGCTACAGTGGCAGTGGAATACCGAACCGAAACCCGGCGAGCCCGGCAGTGAGAGCTGGCCCGACGCCGATTCGATGGGCCACGGCGGCGGCATGACTTGGATTACCGGCACTTACGATCCAGAGTTGAATCTTCTGTATTGGGGCACGGGGAATCCGAATCCTGTGCATGCGGGGGAAGGCCGAAAAGGCGATAACCTTTGGACCTGCTCCATCGTGGCGCTCAATCCCGACACGGGCAAGATGGCTTGGTATTACCAAGTTTCGCCGCACGACACCCACGATTGGGACGCGGTACAAACACCGATTTTGTTTGATGGTGAATTTCAAGGCAAGAAACGGAAACTCATCGCACAGGCGAGCCGCAACGGATACTTCTTCGTGTTAGACCGCACCAATGGCGAGCATTTACTAACAACGCCGTTTATCGATCTGAACTGGAGTCTTGGGCTCAATGCGAAAGGGCAGCCGATTCCCAACCCTAAGAAAGAGCCCTCGCGCAATGGGACGCTGGTTGCGCCGAGTTCAAACGGCGCCACTAACTGGTTCGCGCCGACTTACAGTCCAGAAACAGGCCTGTTCTACGTAACCGCTTCACAGAATTACAGCGTTTTCTATTTAACGGCGGAAGGCAAGGCTGAAGGGTTTGCGGGACGTGATGACTTCCTTACGTTCTCGGGGACGGTGAAGGCGATTGATTATCAGACGGGGAAGAGTGCGTGGACTCATGATATTGGCGGCATGAGCGCGGGCCTGCTCAGCACTGCCGGTGGACTGGTGTTTGCGGGAGATTCGTCAAAGCATGTGCTGGCGCTGGACGAGCGGACGGGAGAGACGCTTTGGCACGGGACGATGGGGAGCAATCAAATGAATGGGACCATCACTTATGAATTAGACGGTAAGCAATACGTGGTGGTGGGGGGTGGGGATTCGCTCTATGCATATGCGCTAGCGGCAAAGTAGGGGCACACGCTACATTGGTAATTGAAGCTTTTCCTTTCAAATTACAATGTGCGGCATTGCGGGTTTTCTTTCAGCGAGCAAGAATGTAGACCGGGATTTGCTCCGGTCCATGACGGATCGTATCGCTCATCGCGGTCCCGATGGGAGTGGGTTCTTTTGCGACGATTTTGTCGCGCTGGGACACCGCCGGCTCAGCATTATTGATGTAGCGGGTGGTCATCAGCCCATGGCGAATGAAGATGGCCGCTTGCAGATCATCTTCAATGGCGAGATTTTCAACCACGCCCAACTGCGCCCGGATTTAGAAGCGGCGGGCCACCGCTACCACACGCGCTGCGATACGGAAACGATTGTCCACTCTTACGAGCAATACGGCGAAGACTGCGTTACGCGGTACCGCGGGATGTTTGCCTTCGCGATTTGGGATACGGAATCGAAAACGCTATTCTGTGCGCGCGACCGTCTCGGTATCAAGCCGTTTTATTACTGGACCGACGGCGTCACTTTCGTTTTCGGCAGCGAAATCAAGGCGCTTTTAATGCACCCGGCGGTGAACGCCGAATTCGATGAAAAGCATTTGCCCGAGTTTCTCGCGTTCGGATATCTGAGCGGCGAAGAAACGATGTTCCGCAACATTCGCAAGCTGATGCCGGGGCACACCATGAAAGTGGAAGTGACGCCGGCGCGCAGGTTGGCGATTTCGCAAAAGCAGTATTGGGATGTTCCGGCAGCAGTGGCGGGCGGCGAAAAAGACGATCGGGTTTGGATTGAGGAATGCCGCAGCCGCGTGGAAGAGACGGTGAAAATGCGGCTCATGAGCGATGTGCCGCTAGGTATGTTCCTCAGCGGCGGCATTGATTCGAGCACCATTGCGGCACTGATGAAGCGCATGGTGGCCGATCCGAGCCAGAAGATCAAGACGTTTTCGGTGGGATACCGCGAAGTGGAATACAGCGAGCTGGGTTTCGCGCGCGAACTCGCTACGGAAATCAATACGGATCATCATGAAGTCACGTTGGGCATGGAAGATTTCTTCAACCAGTTGCCTAACTTGATCTGGCATGAAGATGAGCCCATTGTTTGGCCGTCTAGTGTATCGCTCTATTTTGTCTCGAGGCTGGCATCGCAAGAAGTGAAGGTCGTTCTCACGGGCGAGGGCGCGGACGAGCTCTTTGGCGGTTATGGCCGGTATCAGCATCATGCTACGAATGAAGGGCAGGCCGCTGTTTATAGCAAGGTTCCCGCGGGCGTGCGCAAGGGGATTCGCAATCTGGTGGCAAGCTCAAGTTTGCTACCGGCCGACATCCGGCGCAAAGCGCAACATACAATCGCCGGACGGGACCTTTCGTTCGAGTCGCTCTATCTCGATAATTTCTATTCCGCGTTCTCGGCTGAAGATCAGGAAGGCTTAACCAAACGGCATTTCCCGAAAGATAGCGCCTATGCGCCGTACATGGACTACCGGAGCAAGCGTGCTGGAGCCGACGCTCTGACGAAGTTGCTTTATGCGGATCAGAAAACTTATCTAGTGGAGTTGCTGATGAAGCAGGATCAGATGAGCATGGCTTGTTCGCTTGAAAGCCGTGTGCCGTTCCTCGACCACCCGCTTGTGGAGTTCGCCGCGCGAGTGCCCGCGCATTTGAAAATTCGTGAGGGAAAAGGGAAATATATTCTGCGCAAGGCAGTAGAGACTCTGTTGCCGCAATCAACGCTAATGCGCAAGAAAATGGGCTTCCCCACGCCGATCAAGAATTGGCTGCTTGATCCCCGCGCCGATGCGCTGTATACGAAATTGCAGGAACCGAACGGGTTCATCGCGTCCTATTTGGATATGGGCCGGGTTCAGACGATGATTGAGAAGCACCGCAATCATAAGATCGACGCGACAGACCGCATCTGGCGATTGCTGAATCTCCAGTATTGGGGCGAGATTTTCCTGTCGGGCCGCGGCCAGGAGCAGGATCTTTCGGCGCGAGTGTTAGAGCCAGTTCACTAGCTCGCCTGGAGCGGATCAATCTCGACCAGTTCTTCTTCATCTTCTGGGTCTGCTGGAACAAGAAGTCTGGACCCGTTGGCAAGTCCGAACCACAAGAAGTTCAGCATGCCGTAGCCTTCGCTCAGAAAGAACATGCAGGCGCAGGTGGCGGCTAAGGAAACAAGCAGGCCGGCAGCCAAGCGGTGAAGTTCCGGGTCTGGATGTTCGCCGGTCTGGGATGTCTTGCGCAACACGCTTATCAGGCTTTTTAGCGACAGAGCGATCAGCAGCAGAAAAAGCAGCAAGCCCGGGAAGCCCGTCTCCGCTGAAACTTGTGTATATGAATTGTGTGTGTTGAGGTCGATCCAGTTCTGGCCTTGCAGTTTACCGAACTCCACAATCGTGGGTCCGAAATTTCCAGGCCCGACACCTAGGAGCGGATAGGCGAGGGTGACGTTGATGCTGGTCATCAGCATCGTCTCGCGCGAGTCCACAGAAACGGAGTCGGCGGTTTGGACCGTTTGATCACCGCCCAGCGAGGAGATTCGCGCAGCGGAGGCCAATCGCGCTCGGAGAGATTCCGGCAGAAACGCTAGGAGCACCACCAAGGCCAGGACCGCTGCGCTTCCCATCACAATCCGGGTCTTGAGGGAAGACAAAAAAAACAGAACGATCAGCATTACGAAAATGGCTACAAATGCGCCGCGCGACGCCGTTCCCAGGGTCAACAACAAAGGCAGCGCAGTGGCTAAGGTTCCACAGATTCGCAGCCAAAGCGGTTTAGCGGCGAAGGAAACCCAAACAATGGGAGCCAGGGCCAAAAGGGCCATCGCAAAATAATTGGGGTCGGCGTAAGGGCCGCCGCGAAGAGCGAAGCGGCCATTGACGCGGCCGCTCCAAACCACGCCCAAAACACAAAGGATCATTGCCGCCGCCGTCAACACGCGGAACATTTTCTTGAAATCGGAAACAGATGCCAGCAGACCGCAACCCGCTACAAACAGGAGAGCACCCTCTAAGACGCTGACCATGTAGGCTGTACTCAAACGGTTGTGCTGAGACGTGAAGTAAGCGAGCAGAAACCAAGCAACCACCGAAGGAAGGACACGACCCGCGCCGCATTTCCAGAAAACCAGGGCTCGTCTGCTTGCCAAGAGCGAGACTGCCAGCAAAATCAGCAGCACAAAAATACCGCGCGCGGTGACAAGGTCGAGAATGCGGCTGATCTCTACAAATGCTGTTAGTAGAAATAGCACAATCGCCATTTGCCAAAAACGGTTACCGGCGGCCACCGGTGAAGACGAGAACGGGCCGGGCTCGGACAGCGTGGGCTGCTCGTGAGGTGGTGAGATCATACAGGACTGGGTCTTCTTCAGGGTGACACACCGCGCAAAGGGCATGGATGCGCGCCACCGCGAGAGAAACACTCCGCAGCTCTTTTGGTGGCCGCTTGACGCCGTGCCCGTTTTGCGCGTGTTCCTAAAGGAGCGTGTCAAACAAATGGGGCTAGACTTGTCGGTATGAGCCGGGACCAAAGGATTGTTTCTATCGACCGGGTTACAACAGGCCCGAGACACCGCCGGATGCCCTTACGCCGGAAGTCGTTGACCCTCGCATCGCCGACGTGGAAGCGCTGGCCCGCTGGATGGACTATGCGTTCACGCTCCCCGGCGGTTTTCAATTCGGCCTGGCCGGCATTGTGGGTCTTATTCCCGGCATTGGCGATGTGCTGGACGCAATTCTCTCGCTGTACATCATTGCGCGCGCCATCAAACTCGCGATACCGCGGGTGGCGATTGCGCGGATGCTTGTCAACGTGGGGATCGAAGCACTGGCAGGGGCGGTGCCTTTCATCGGCGATCTTTTCGATGTGGCGTTCAAAGCGAACAAGCGGAATTACGAGCTGCTCAAGAATCATCTTTATCAGGCCGAGCGTCAGCGGCGCGCCGATTGGTTTTTCTTGATCGTGACGCTGTTGCTCGTGACGGCGAGCATCACGCTGCCGGTCGTCGGCTTAATCGAATTGTTCAAGCACGTTCATTTTTAAACGGCAGGCGCACGGCTAGTCAAACTCAATTTCGACTTCGTCCACAAAACACCACCCCCAATTCTCGCCGGGCTGGAATGATTTCATGATGGGGTGTTTGGTTTTGTGAAAGTGTTTGGTAGCGTGCTTGTTCTTGGAGGAATCGCAGCAGCCGACGTGCCCGCATTCGAGGCACAGGCGCAGATGAACCCAGGTGTCTCCTGTTTTCAGGCACTCCTCACATCCCTGCGGAGTCTTGGGCTTTACGTCTTTAATCTGGTCGAGATGGCTACACGCTTTCATCTTTCTATCCTCCAACTTTCGATTGAGGACATGGCGCCTGCGAATTGGTAGCATCCGGAAATATGCTTGCGCGATTTCTGCTAGCCGTCTGTTCGTTGGCGTCGTTGGCCTGTTTTGCCTTTCCGCTGTATGTCATTCGACCCTTTCGGCAGCAAGGCGCGAGTGAATTGGTAGCCGCACTATTTGTTAAACAGGTAGGCCCGGCGCTCTCAGCCATCTGTGTGTTGATTGCCCTGGCAGCGGTCGCCTGGAGCTGGAGGCGCGTTCGCGGCTGGTTGGGAAGATTCGGCCTTGTGACGGCGCTTCTCTTGGCAGTCGCGGGAGCATTTTTGTCTCGCGTAAACGTGTATGAGCAAATGTTTCACCCTTTGGCGGCGCCGCAATTTCAAGCGGCTCGCGATGCGCCTATCGATAAGGAGGATATGGTGCTATCGGTGCGCCTCAATGGGGACGCTCGTGCCTATCCGATCCGCGAGATGGCGTACCATCACGTCGTCAACGACATCGTGGGCCGGACTCCTATCGTTTCTACGTATTGAACGCTTTGTCACACCGGTCTGGTGTGGTCGCGAAGTGTTAAGGGATTGGTGTTGACGTTCCATCTCGCCGGCATCAACAATCAAAATTTTCTGATGCGCGACGATCAGACCGGCACGTTCTGGCAGCAGATCAGCGGCCGGGCGGTTTCGGGTCCGCTCAGCGGCGCGCAACTGGAATTGGTTCACAGTGACGAACTGACCTTCGCCTTGTGGCGAACAGAGCAGCCCAATGGAACCGTGTTGAAAGCTCTGCCGAAGGATTCCGCCGACTATGAGACGAAGGACTGGGAGGTCCACATGGCAAAAGCTCGGACGGTGCTGGACTTTCCCGGCTCCGGCCTTCCATCCCGTGAACTAATACTGGGCGTGGATGCCTTTGGCGCAAGCCGCGCTTATCCAGTAACTCGCATTTTCGCAGCGCGGTTGATCGAAGATCGGCTTGGCAGCGAACCCATTCTCATCGTGGCCGCGCCCGACGGCAAGTCGGTTCGCGTTTTCCAGGCACGTCTCGGCGATCTGCGAAGCGCAGCTTCGGAGTTTTACCGCGTAGGCGATTCGCTCATGGACGCCGAGACCGGCAGCGAGTGGAATTTTTCCGGCTGTGCCTTTAAAGGCCAGAGAGCAGGCAGTTGTTTGCGGCCCGTCGACGCCTTAAAGGACTACTGGTTCGATTGGCGCAACTATCACCCGAAAACGACTGTCTTCCAGCGGTAACGGTTATCGGTTC
Source organism: Bryobacterales bacterium (assembly GCA_963763615.1). Lineage (GTDB taxonomy): Bacteria > Acidobacteriota > Terriglobia > Bryobacterales > Bryobacteraceae > Bog-105. The sequence continues at coordinate 23,320 of CAVXPI010000001.1, forward strand.
AAAAGAAGAAAATAAATTTTGGGCTTGTTTTCAAAGCTTTAGATCTCGCCTTCCGCGTCTGCGCGTGCCGCGCCCCTTACGTTGAGCAAGGAGTTCAAGAGATCATGCAAGACCAAAAGGTTGGGGAGACGAGCGCGCCGGCTACCGCCGCCAAGAATCGGCGGGCCGGCCGGCGTTTTATACCAAATGCTGGGCAGAGGCGCGTTGCCGCCATCATGGCCGACAGCGGCATCTCGCAGGAACAGATCGCTCGCCGTTTCGGTATCTCGGTTCCCACTCTTTGCAAGTATTTCCGAGACGAGTTATTCCCTCCGAAGGCCGAGGCCTGATGGTGAATCGCTAGCCCCTGCGGCGGGGCGTACCGCGACCGTCCCGCGGCCTTTTTTCAGTCACGGCAGAACAGACATTTTTTTCTAGCAATGTTCGCAACCATTTGAGCGATTTTTCCACGCTCACGCCGGACGGCGGTTCCTAAACTGAGGCCGAGGAATCCTCATGTTTAAAAAATCATTCACTTGGGCAGCCGTTGCGCTGCCGGTAATCAGCATTATTTTCGCCAGCGGTTGTGGGACCCAAACGAGCCACCCGAATCAGATCAACGCATTTGATGGCAAAACCTATGACACTTTGCTCTTGGCTCACGGCGCGCTCGTTTCGTTAGAGGCCAGTGTGACAACGAGTTATCCGAAATACACGCCGACGTTCAATCAGGCGGCAGCAGCTTACGAGGCTGCGTACACGACTTATGTATCTTTCCGCTCGACACCGACGACGCAAGCGGAGGTCGCGGTCACGATCAATAATTTGACCGTGGCCATTGTGGCGATAGAAAACGCCTTTCAAGCGGACATGCGTGCCTCGATGGCGAGCATCGCTGATATCCGCGCGCGGGCCAAACGGATACGGTCGGCAGCAGCGCATAACGGCATCTCCGTTTCCGAATTGCTGACTGAACTGGAGATTGCTACCGCCGTGGCGAGCACGATCCCGCAAACGGGGGCGTACGCCAAGTTGGCTGCCATGATCATTCTGACGACGAGCGCGGCGCTGGCGGCTGAGACCGCAGCCGCCGGCCAACCGATCGATTTGTCGTTGATTCAGCCGATCGCCGCTATCCAATAGCCGACAAGAGGGGCCGGACGAAAGAACTTCGAGCCGGCCCTGAAAGCCGGATGTATTCAAATAGAGATAGCGACTTGATGCTCAACCAAATCAATCATTGGATGGAATACGCTGCCGACGCTGTGGATTTGGTTTTGCTTTTGCGGATTTTGGCGTTGCGCCTTCACCGCACGTATCTGTTCGTGACGCTGGCCTGCAGCCTGGCTGTGATCTTCGACGCAGCCAATTTGATTTATGCTCACGACTTGCCGCGCGTGCAAATCTATTCAGAAATGTTTCTTGCCTGTATCTTTCCGCTAGCTGCCTGGGACATTTTCGAAGAGATCGCGCCAGCCGTTGCCGCGTTGCGCCGTTTGGCGATGCTGCGGACACTAGCGAGTTTTATTATCATTTCCTTTTTTGGCCTAGCTTGGCTCAGTTCGTTTTCCGAGAGTGACGATCCGACTGGTCTGGCGTTTCCGGTGGCTTTGTCTTTGATTATTTCGACGGCCTCGGCAGCGGGAGTGCTTGGCTTTCTATGGAGTATGCATCGCGGGATGCAACTGCAAAAAATTACGCTGCGAAAGAATACGGCGGTCTGGATGATTTTTTTTGGCCTCTTGATGGCCGGCCAACTGGCGTCGTGGTTGGTGCTAATGGCGGACGAATTCTTGAGCCCATCGGCGAGGGAGAGCTTTTCGCCGCTTGCCGGCGCGGCTTTGAACTTTTATGGAATTGTCATTACGTTGTGGTGTGCCGCGAAGCTGAGAGGCCTACAGAAAGACCTCTCCACCTCGTTGTCTGAAACTGAGCCCCGGCCTTAAGCTAAGTCTTCGCGCCGTACCGGCAACTTGCGAATGCGTTTTCCAGTGGCCGCAAAGATGGCGTTGGTCAGAGCGGGAGCAGTTGGAGGCAGGCCCGGTTCGCCAATACCCGTTGGGGCTTTGGTGCTTGGCACGATGTGGACTTCGATGATAGGCGTTTCCTTCATCGAGAGCGTTGGGAATTTGTTGAAGTTGCTTTCGACAGCGCGGCCGTTTTGAACGGTAATTTCACTTTTAAGGGCGGCAGTGAGGCCGTAGACGATGGCGCTTTCGACTTGCGCTCGAATGCCATCGGGATTGACGGGGACCCCGATATCGACAGCGGAAACGATCCGATCGACTTTGACTGCGCCATCCTTTACCGTGACTTCGGCTAAGTTGGCGACGTAGCTGTGAAAGGCATAATGACACGCAATGCCGCGGCCTTGGCCAGCGCCCATGGCCTTGCCCCAGTTGCCTTTCTCGGCGCAAAGTTGCAAAACGCCTTTGAAGCGGGCGGTATCGAGCGGACGATCTTGTTTATCGAGCGCGTCTTTTACGAGGCGATCTTCGCCGAGCACACGCATGCGGAATTCATAGGGATCGACACCAGCGGCGTGCGCCAGTTCATCCATATAGCTTTCGAGAACAAACCCGACGACCGATGCTTCTACCGAGCGCCACCAAGCCCTGGGAACGTGGGATTTGGCTGGCGTGTATTCGAGTTTGTAACTTTTGGTGAGGTACGGCAGTTGCGAACATAGGCCGAGTTCGGACGACTCGGGGGCGGCATTCGGCGAGAACCATTCGGAGATCGGGGTCGAGGTGTACTTATGGTGCCAAGCGGTGATGTTACCTTGGGCATCGACCGCGCCGTTCATGCGGTGGTAAGAAGCTGGGCGATAAAAATCGTGCATCATGTCGTCTTCGCGCGACCAGACTAATTGAACCGGACGGTTGACGCGTTTGGCGATTTGGGTGGCTTCGGTTGGGAAATCGCCCTGATAGCGACGACCGAAGCCGCCGCCCATAAAGGTGGTGTGCACCTGAACTTTGCCGGGCGCAATACCGCTGACTTTGCCGACGATCATCTGCACCATGTCGGGGGCTTGGTGCGGCGCCCAGACTTCGGCCAGGCCATTTTGAATATGAACTGTGCAGTTCATCGGCTCCATAGTGGCGTGCGCTTGAAACGGCAGTTCGTAGTCGCACGCGACTTTTTTGTCGCTGGGCGCTTGGGCCAGAGCGGCTTCGATATCGCCATCGTTGAGGATGACCTTCATGGAGGAATCGACGACCCGGCGGAATTCCTTGCGCAGACTTTCGCTGCTTTCGGAGGCGGCGGGGCCTTCATCCCATTCAATCTTCAGTTTGGTGCGGGCCTGCATGGCAAGATAGGTGGTTTCCGCAACAACGGCGACGCCGCCGATGGCATGAACGTCGGGAGTGGCTTCGATTTCGAAGACTTCGAGCACGCCTTTCATGGCCTTGGCTTCGGATGCATCGAAGGATTTGACCTTGCCGCCAAAGACCGGGCAACGAGCGACGACGGCGTAGACCATGTTGGGTACGCGCACGTCGAGACCGAAAATTGCGGTGCCGTTGGTTTTGGAGGGAATGTCGGTACGCGGAATAGATTTACCGATGATTTCGAACTCGCCGGGGTCTTTCAGGGTTACGGTGGCGAAGTCTGGGACTGGGAGTTGCGAGGCAGTAGAGACCAGTTCCGCGAAAGTGAGCTTGTCGGTGCCATGCCAGACGGCGCTGTTGCGAGCCTTGCAAGCGGAGCCGCTCACGTTCCAACGTTGGGCGGCGGCGCTGATCAGCATAGCGCGAGCGGCAGCGCCGGCTTGGCGCAACGGGGTGTAGAGAGTGGTGATGCTGCCGCTGCCACCGGTGCCTTGCGGGCCGAACGCTCTTTCGACCGGGGCGTGCTCGACCTGAACGTCTTTCCAATCGGCGCCAAGTTCTTCGGCTAGGATCATCGGCAGAGACGTGGTAATGCCCTGCCCCATTTCGGACTTTGAATAGCGCAGGGTGATTTTGCCGGATTGATCGATTTTGACCCAGGAAGCGAGCGGATTGACAACGGGCTTTTCGTTCGCGGCTTTGGCATTTGGGGCGGCAGTGTCGAATCCGACGACTAAAGCGGCACCGGCTGCCGCGTGCAAAGTGGCTTTGAGGGCGCTACGGCGGGTGATGGAACTGGCGATGGTGGTACTCATTGTTTGCCACCGATTTCCGCCGCAGCTTTGAGGACGGCATTTCGCATTCTTTGCTGAGTTCCACAGCGGCAAATGTTACCCGACATGGCCTCGTCGACGTCGTGTGGCGAAGGGGCAGCGTTTTTCTTTAATAAGGCGACTGCGGCCATGATTTGCCCTGACTGGCAATAACCGCACTGGGGGACCTGCTCGGCGACCCAGGCCTTTTGGATGGGGTGGCTCAGATCTGAGGACAGACCTTCGATTGTGGTTATTTTCTTACCGGCCACCGATGAGATTGGATAAACACAGGAGCGCGACGGTTCGCCTTCGATGTGGACCGTGCACGCGCCGCAGGCGGCAATGCCGCAACCATATTTCGTGCCGGTGAGGTTGAGCGTGTCACGCAGCACCCAAAGCAGAGGAGTTTTGGGATCGACATCAACAGTCTGTCGCTGCCCGTTCAATTCAAATGAAATGGCCATTTAGTTTAAGATACTAGAATCTCGTGCCGGACGCTTTTGAGAAAACGCCCGGCAACGCACTCGCGGGAGGCTCGGCGATTTCTTGCCGGTGTTGACCGAGCACCCGCTCGGCTGCCAGGCTACCTAGGCGACGGCGAGGCCGGTAGTTGCCACGCGTTCGAGCATTCCGTATAACTTATCGAGCTGAATGGGTTTAGTGAGGTAGGAATCCATGCCCGCGGCGAGGCAACGTTCGCGGTCGCGATCGAGGGCGTGGGCAGTCATGGCGACAATGGGCAGGTGGCCGCCGTTTCGTTTCTCGTATTCGCGAATGGCCGCGGTTGCCTGATAGCCATCCATTTCGGGCATCTGGACGTCCATGAGAATAAGGTCGATCTTCCAGTTGAGTTTGTCCAGCACTTCCAGGGCTTCCCGGCCATTGTTGGCGGTGACGACGGTATGACCCTGCTTTTCGAGCAGGCGCACCGCGACCTTGCGATTGACCGGATTGTCCTCGACCAATAGAACTTCCATGGCGGGCGAGGCCGAGCGCGTCGTTTTCATGGGCCGCGAGGCTTCGGTTCGGCGATCGATATCCTGGAAGCAGCGCAGGATAGCGGCTTTGATTTCGCCCTGGTAAAGCGGTTTGGTGACGCTGGCATCGATTCCGTAGGAACGGCAGCGCGCCGCGTCGGCCAATTCTCCGGCTGAACTGAACATGATGATGACATGGCCCGCCAAACCGCCTTCGGCTTTGATGCGTTCCGCTACTTCGAAGCCACCGAGGCCGGGCATGTCGGCATCGAGCAAGACTAAGGGGAAAGGGGCACCGTTCGCTTTGTTTAGTTGCATGATGGACAGGGCGGTGCTGCCATCGCGCGCTGAAACTGGTTGCGCGCCCCAATTGCGCAGGAGTTCTTCTAGGACGCGTAAGCTGGTGACGTTATCGTCGACCACGAGCACGGGCATGTTGCGCAGGTTGATCATTTCGGAGTCTTCCACACGCGGGCGGAAACCGAAAGTGGCGGTAAAGCCGAAGGTGCTGCCTTCACCAGGCTTGCTCTTGACCCAGATTTGGCCGCCCATCATGGCGACGAGTTGCGAAGAAATGGAAAGGCCGAGGCCCGTGCCGCCGTATTTGCGGGTAGAGGACCCATCGGCTTGAGTGAAGGCTTCGAAGATGGCTTTTTGCCGCTCTTCTGGAATGCCGATGCCGCTATCGGTCACCGTAAAGCGCAGCTTGATTGCGCCGCCATCTTCGGCCTCTTTCTTGGCGTGGACGACGATCTCGCCCTCTTCCGTAAATTTAATGGCGTTGCCGATCAAATTGACGATGATCTGCGTGAGGCGCACGGGATCGCCAATGATGAGATCGGGAACATCCGCATCAAGCCTGTTGATTAATTCGATTCCCTTTTGATGCGCACGCACCGCCAGGGATTTGAGGGTTTGATCGAGCGTCTTGCGCAGATCGAATTCAATGGATTCGAGGTGAAGCTTGCGCGCCTCGATTTTTGAGAAATCGAGAATGTCGTTGATGATGCTCAACAACGAATCGGCAGATCCTTCAACCAGTTCAAGGCACTGACGCTGTTCGGGCGTCATATCGGTATCGAGCGCCAATTGCATCATGCCAATAATTCCGTTCAGAGGCGTACGGATCTCGTGGCTCATGTTGGCCAGAAATTCGCTCTTCGATTGGCTGGCGGCTTCGGCCTGCTCTTTGGCGATTTTCAGCTGCTGTTCGGCGCGGCGGCGTTCGACGTTCTCGGCTTTCAGTTCGAGGACGCGCAACTGCAACTCGTCGCGCGACCGAAGGACCATATCCTCGCCATGTTTGCGGTCCGTAATGTCTTCGACAATGCCAACGATGCGATCGAGTTTGCCGGTGGAGTCGTAGACAGGGAAGGACCGATCCCAGACCCAGTGGGTTGATCCGTCCGGGCGGACAATGCGATATTCATAGTCGGCGGGCTTACCACTTAGTTGGGCTTGTTTCGCCGCGTCGACGGCATCGCGATCGTCGGCATGAACGGTATTCAGCCATGCGGAAGGGTCACGCAAGATGGCTTCGGGATCCTGTAGCCAGATCTCTTTGAAGGCGGGGCTGACGTAGACAAACTTGCCATTGCGGGGGTCGACCATCCAAAAGATTTCGTGAATATTTTCGGCCAACTGGCGAAAGCGCTTTTCGCTTTCCTGCAAGGCGCGTGCCTGATGGGCCATAGTGCGGGTGCGTTCGTCGACCAACAAGGACAAGCTTTGTTTCATTAGCGCGCAATTGCCGCATACGGAGCCGGAACGCGACTACAAAGAATCCAGCGCCGATCACGGAGCAAATCAGGGCAAAGGCCTACGTTTGATAGAAATGCGGTTGAAGGGTGATGGCGGAGTAGACGCCTTTGTCGCTCCAAACGCCATCGTGGTTGCCGGCGATAACGCGGAATTTGTATTCGCCGGCGGGAATGTTGGTGTAGTAGGCGACTCTCCGCGTGCCTGCATCAACCCAGTCCTTATCAAACCCTTCCAAGCATATATTTGAAGCGGATTTTCTCGGGCGCGGACAGGCTCAGAGCGGTGAATTGAAACTCCATTTCTCCCTTGCCTGGAGGCAACTGGATTGATTTCTTTGGGTCAAAACTCTTGATGATCGACAACCACTTGTTCGATGACGACGTGCGGTTCTGAGGGATGGACGTCGAGCCGGGACGGATCGAAAGCGCTCAATCCCTTTTGAGTCGGGAAATAGAGTTTGCCATCGCTGTCCGCGCCAGCCCATGGGCTGAAAGCTGCCATTGCATTCCTTGCTTTTCATGCCGTCGGCCACGCCATAAGCAAAGGACTTGATCGACTGGCTCTTTCCTTCAGCGAACGCGTTCAGGTCGCTCAGCGCCACGCGGAATACGCCGCGATTGCAGGTCATCCACAGATTTCCGCGGCGATCGTCGAGCATCAGGAAGATGGCGTCGTCGAACAAGCCATTGCGCGTTGTGTAGGTGGTGAACTTGCCGTCCTTCAGTTGGTTCAGTCCGTTATTTGTGCCGAGCCAAAGAGCGCCATTCAGATCTCCGGTGATCGACCAAACAACATTGTTCGCAAGCCCAGCGCCGCGGGTGTAGGCCGTGAAATGGCCGTTCTCAAATTTGTCGAGCCCGCCACCGCCGGTTCCCACCCAAAGAACGCGCGACGAGTCTTCGTAAATGGAATGGACGTTATCGTTCGAGAGGCCGTCTTTGCTGCTAAACGTGATGAATTTGCCTGCGCTGTAATGGCTCAATCCGCCGCGCGTTCCAACCCAGAAATCGCCGTTATGGTCGACAAAGCTACACTGAACGACTTCGTTAGGCAAGCCGGTTACCGGATGAAAACGGCCATTCTTAAACTGCGCCAGCCCTTTGCGGGTGCCAGCCCACAGACTTCCGCTGCCATCCTGGTTAACCGAAAAGACGCTGTCGGACGGCAAGCCATCGCTCTTGGTGTAGACAGTAACTTTTCCGTCTTTCAGGCGATTCAAACCGGCGGAGTCTGTACCCGCCCAGATGGCGCCTTCCCGGTCTTCGAAGACCGGAAGGATTACGTCGCTCGACAGGCCCTCTCTGGTGGTGAACGTCGTAAACGCGCCGCCTTTTAAGCGCACCAAACCGCCGTTTGTACCCAGCCAAAGATTTCCCTCTTTATCTTCAAAAGTAGTCCAAACTTGAGCTGAAGGGAGGCCCAATTTTGTCGAATAGGAAGTGTAATGTCCGTCGCGGAAACGGGAGACACCTCCATCGCCGGTCCCGATCCAGAGACTACCCGATGCATCTTCGCCGATGGACCAAATCAAATTGCTCGCCAATCCGTCACGGGTAGTGAACGTCACAAAGCGCCCTTCAGACAACCGGCCTAAGCCGCCGCCGTTGGTTCCGACCCAAACATCGCCACGCCGATCCGCATAGACCGCACGAATGTCGTCTTTCCCCAGGCCGTCTTTTGTTGAGTAAGAAACGAAGCGGTCGTTTTGCAGCCGCCCTAGTCCAGAATGAGTACCGATCCATAGACTGCCATCCGGCCCCGTACACATAGCGAATACGGCGTCGTCGGGCAGCCCGTCTTTGGTACTGAAGTTTTGAAACCGGCCGTTGGCGTAACGGCTAATTCCGCCGCCGTCAGTGCCAATCCAAATTGCCCCGCGCGGATCCTCATGGAGGGAGAGAATCGAATCGTTCGACAAGCCATCGCGCGACGTGAACGTTGTAAAAAGACCGTCTTTGTAACGAGCCAAGCCACCGCCATTGGTGGCGATCCAGAGATTGTCTGCACGGTCCACCAGGACGGCGCGGATGTCGTTCGCCTGTAAAGACCCCGTATTCTCTTTATTAAAGACTGTGAATCGAACACCATCAAAGCGGACCAGACCTTCTTCGGTGGCCAACCAAAGATAACCATCTGAAGTTTGCGCTATGGAGAGGATGGTGTTCTGGGGCAGGCCCGCCTCTGTAGTCCAAACATCTTGAGTGTATTGAGTGATGGCAAGCCGAGGATCGAGATTTGCGTAGGCGCAGGGGCTACCCAAAACGGCAGCCAGCAAGAGACGACGTAAGTTTCGAGTGATCCAAGAGCCCATAGCCAACAGGCGTCGCCGGTTCATAGATTTCACCGGGTCCGACACTGTGCCTATCGGCTTAACCACTTAGGAAGTTGAGGAGTTCGCTAAAAAGGTCATAAGGGATGGGCGATACAGGTCTGCTGGGCTACTTATGCCATCACGGCGAACGGACAATGCAGGCCGCTCCGTCATTCGCAAAACGAGACAAATGCCATCTGCTCAAACACCGCTGCTCAATCCACACTCGCACTTTTTCCGTATCCGATAACGAGTGCATAGAACTCAGAGGAAAAAAACCAAATGAAACTTTTTTCAATCGCTTTTGCTGCGTTGACTCTTAGCGCCAACCTAATGGTGGCTGCGCAAGACCCGATGGTTGGCGGAGCCAAGATGTATGCGAGCAAAGACATTGTGGACAACGCCGCGAATTCGGCCGACCACACGACGCTTGTTGCCGCCGTTAAGGCGGCTGGACTGGTAGACACTTTGAAGGGTCCGGGACCGTTCACCGTGTTTGCTCCTACAAACGAAGCGTTCGCCAAACTTCCGGCCGGTACGGTTGACACGCTGGTCAAGCCCGAGAACAAAGAAACGTTGACGAAGATTCTGACCTACCATGTGGTGGCAGGCCGTTATAGCGCGGCGCAAATCAAGAAGATGATCAAAATGGGTGGCGGAACGGCCACGTTGAAGACCGTGCAGGGAGACCCTCTGACGGCTATGATGGACGGCGACACTCTCGTTTTAAAGGACGAAAAGGGTGGCGAGGCGCGAGTCACCATCGCCAATGTTTTCCAATCGAACGGCGTGATCCATGTGATCGACAGCGTTCTCCAGCCGAACTAAGTTAATCTCAAGGGGGCGGGCCAAAGGGCACGCCCCGTAAAGGAGCTTTTTCGACATTGGCGGCCTCTAACGATCAAGACTTAGCTCGCAGGCTCAAGCAACGCGATGCAGCAGCCATGGCGGAGCTTTATGACAAATATGGGGGGCTGCTTTATTCCGTGATTCTAAGAGCAGTGACCAATCCGGCCACAGCCGAAGACCTGGTGCAGGAGACGTTTCTTCGCATTTGGAATCGTATCCATACTTTTGACACCGAGCGGGGCCGGCTGGAAGGTTGGATTGTGACAGTTGCCAGAAATCGGGCCATTGACTTCCTGCGCTCCTTGCGGAGTCAACCTGGGGAATCGTCGACAACCCTTGAGGACTTGGAGCATTCCGGACTCTTTGTCACTCGTGAAACGGAGGCAGACCGGTTGACGCGGCGCAAGGCGGTCGGCGACGCGCTCGACAGGCTTAGCGAAGAGCAGAGGGAGGTTTTGGAGTTGACCCACTTTCAAGGCCTCACCCAATCGGAGATTGCCGAGCGGATGCACAAGCCGCTGGGGACAGTGAAGAGTCTAGTGCGCAGCGCACTGAAACTGTTGCGATCGAGCGTAGTGGAAGCAGGAGGGACGGCACGATGACCCAAGATCAATACACCGACCTTTGCGAACTCTATGCGTTGGGAGCTCTTGATGGCGGCGAGCGGTTGGGATTTGAGCGCCATCTGTCCGAATGCAACGATTGCCAAGCTGGCCTGGCAAAGGCCATTGAGTTGAATGAGATGATTTTCAGCGCCGCACCTAGAGTTGAACCAAGCCCGCAGTTGCGCAGCCGCGTGCTGGCGGGATTCGGGCAGGCGGCGGCAAAGAGTTTCAATCCGCGGCGCGGCCTCAACTGGGGCATGGCACTAGCGTTGGCCGCGAGCGCCGTTTTAGGATTCGTAGCGTGGCAATCGGAACATAGTGCGCTGCTCCATTCCAACAATGAATTGGCGCGGCTGCGTGCAATAGAACAGATTCTGCAGGCGCCGGCCACGAAGCAAGTGACATTCGGACCACAACCAACAGCGCCGCACGGCAGTGTTTTTGTTCACGAGAAGCTTGGGATGATCCTGATTGCCGATGGCTTGCCGGCAGCGCCTGAAGGGTGGACTTATGAAAGCTGGGTGGTTCCCAAAGACGGCGCGCCCGTGCCAATAGAAGCGTTTCGAGCCCCTGATGGAGGCGGTATCAGCGTATTGCATTCAGCGCTTCCTGGGGATCAATTGAAAGCTGTGGCTGTGAGTCTGGAACCTGCGAATGCGAGTGTAAGCAAGCCCACAAAACTTATCTTCATTGCCCCACTGGCCTGACCCGTGCTTCAATGAATACAAATGGAGAGCAGTACTAAGGACTCCGGCCTGTTTTCTTTCTGCGCCGTCAGAACGGAACCCACGGGCCAAACCATTCTCGTGGCAAAAAACGAGGTGGCAGCGTACGAATCGCTGGTAGCAACCATCAACAAGCAGTTTCAACCGGCCACCTTGCCAGAGAAGCTGCTCGCACAGTCGATTGTCAATTACGAATGGCGATTGGAGCGCACAGTCAACCTGGAAAAAGGACTCAATCTTCTTGGGCAGGCAAAGGCCGACGCCAATTATGAGAAAGAGTTTAAGAATCTTGATAAGCAGGCGAGGTTCTTTCGCGAACAAATCAAGAAATGCACTGCCGAACTCAACGATCTGTTGAAAGGGCGGATAAACGAAAAGCGCCGCGGACTTTTTCTGGTGCCGAAGCGGCAAAAGACGTAGTGCTTAGAAAACGCAGCACGTCGGCTTCGGGCACCGCTCGTTTGGTACAAGTAGACGCGACCGAGCCGCGTTGACACTCGCGGCTCGGTTAGAGGTTTTGCGTGTAACGTTGGCGCTCCGCTATCACCAAGGCTCTGGCGGGGCTAGTTTTACTTTCGAGTAGGCAAAGGGCGGCGCCTTCAACCCCAGACGCTTGACGAAAATGCGCCGCACTAATAGGGCCAGGGGGAAGACGTGCCGTTTCCCATCCACCAAGGAAAACTGGCCTCGACCACTCAGTGTGTGCAGGCCATCCGGGTATGGACCTTGCGGATCGGGCGCAATCCAGCGTACGGGCGTTTCTCGATAGCGGTCCACGTTTAACTCGTCGATGCGATTGATGCAAAGGCCGCCGCCATAACTGTTGCGATTGTCCTGACTAGGCCGATAGAGTTGGCCTTCGTGCAGGAAGACATTCCCGGCAGGCCGGGAGTTTCGCAAGTTTGTTTTCACCGGATTCGCGATATGCGGCTGCCAAGGTCCGCGAAGCGCGGGCGCATGCCAGACATAGAGCGACCACGGGGCACAGCCGCCCGATGCCGAGCAGAGCAGCCACCAGCGGCCGCCGTGCTGGAACACCGTGGCGTCATATGCGCTGGTGCTCTCCAGCAGGGTGGCTGCGCGGCTCCAAGTCCCGGTGCCTTCGTTCAAGCGATAGAGGAAAATACCCTTGGCATCATCGCATTCAGGGATTGCATAAGTGACCCCGTCTTCACGAAAAGTGTAGGGATAACTCATGTGCACACCCTCGTCAATGATGGGAGTGATGGTGGTTTGCGCGCCGTCCAGCCTAAGTTCGCAAATCCGTCCTTTCTCGCTATAGAAATTCAGTTCTTCGACAAGGATTCGGGAGGAGTCCGTTTCGAAGACAGGGAATGGATCGGCCACCATTTGACCGTATTCCCGATAGGCAGACCACTGTATGGGAGGCGTGAACTCAGCATCGAGAAAAGCTTGAGGAGGGTGATTGACGACGCCGACATTCCAATCTTCGATTCGCTGGTTCGTCAGCTTATAACGGAACCAGTTGCCGACAAGACGCATCCAGAACCGCAGCATTTGAAGATCTTTCGGCGCTTTGTAAATAGGAGCGTTCGTCTTGCTGGGTGGTGCGGCAAATGGCTCGGTGCGGCCCTGCACGACATCAAGGCAGGCCCAGCGAACCATATGCCAGGAGCACTCCTGAATGCGTTGGAGATTGGCGCGATAGGAAGCTCCGTCAGTGGGCACAAAACACTTATAGAGGACAACGCCGCCGTCCAGCCGGTCGTTGAGCCGCTGAAGCAATGCGCCGGTGATGGGATCTCGGTGATACACCTCCCAAAAGCCGGGCGGGCCACCGCGGTATTTCTCTTCATCGTCATGATGAAACGACCACACACCGTATTGGGCCGATTGCAGAACAGCGCCACGAATGATGCCGAACGCGAACTTGAGGATGAAATCAAGATGGCGCGATTGAATCAGTTCGATATCTTCGGCGCGGAAATACTGGCTCCACTTACCCTTAAGTTCCGGCTTGCATGCGATGCGCTCGACGCCGGGCAAGCACTCCGCGAGAGGTTTTACACGATAGGCGGGGATTTGCGAAAGCGGGAAAAGCTTTTGCTGCAAATGCCAAAGATTACCATCGAGGCGAACGCTTTTGCGGAGTTTTGTCTTTAGCGAACTGGGCGCCTCCACGGCGCTGTCAACGATGAGCAGCACCGGTTCAGCGAGTGCGTCCCGCGTGATGTTCTCCACACACTTGCGGGCGAATTCGGTTAAGCCATTGGCTGGACACATCACCCCAAAACGAGGGCGGCGGCCTGCTTGTGAGGCGGTCAAACACTAATGATATCAAGCGCGGCAATGCGCCTCATTTACTTGAAATCGAGTAAAACTCGGCTAAATCCGCCTTTCAAATTGCCGCGAGCAGGCCGGCCAACAGCGCCACGCGATCCGCCACGCGATCAAGCAGAATGCTTTCGTTGGGCGCATGGGCACCCTCGCCTACGCCACCTAGCCCATCGAGCGTTGGCACTCCCAGGGCTGCAGTGAAATTGCCGTCTGACCCGCCACCAGTCGACGATTCCTCAAGCTTTACGCCGATGGTATCGGCCAAGGCGCGTGCCTTAAGAAACAAAGCGGCAATCTCTTCGGTACGCTCCATGGGAGGACGATTCAAGCCGCCTTCCACCCGCACGGTACAACGATCGTCTTGAGCCTTGAGGGCACGGAATTTCGCATCGAGTTCCGCCGCGTCTGGCAGTCGGTTCACGCGCACATCGACGTGCACCTGCGCCGTGTCGGCAATGACGTTCGAGCGAGTGCCGCCGCTGATAACGCCAGGGTTGACGGTAATACCGTGCGGTAGATCGGTGAACTTCGCGATCTCTGAAATTTGGCGGGCTGCTTCCAGAATGGCGCTGGCGCCGCTGGTGAAATCGATGCCCGCATGGGCAGCTTTGCCTTTGATGAAGACCTGGTAATCGCCCACGCCTTTGCGAGAGGTCTTCAATTTGCCGGCAAAGCCCGTGCCCGGCTCCAGAACCAATACGCATTTGCTGCGCTTGGCTTCTTCTTCAGTCAGGAGACGTGAACTGGTACTACCTACTTCCTCATCAGACACAACCAACAAAACGACATGGCGAGCCACCGCCACGTTCAAGTCACGCAATGCGCGGATTGCGAATATGAAAAACACCAGTCCCGCTTTCATATCGAGAACGCCGGGGCCCCACAACCGTCCATCGGCCACATTCACCGGCATATTCTTCACGGTTCCTAAAGGCCAGACGGTATCGGAATGCCCCAGCGCCAGAATTTGCCCCTCCTTCCCTTCTCCAGGAAGCGCAAACTCCAGGCGCAACGTCTTTCCAAACTTGCCGGATTGAGACGCCGCCTCGAAGGTCTTGGCCGTTGCGATATCCGCGGTTTTTTCGATTAGCAAATCGACCAGGCGATTCACCGCCGCGGGCGAATCGCTGGGCGATTCACAGGCCGCCAACTCACTCGTTAGCGAAACGATATCCGCTTGTTTGTCTTGGGCATAACGCAGGAAACGGGTCACTGGTTGTTATAATACCGATTCCCATGACCTCGCTGGATATTCAAGAAATTCTTGCGCTTTTACCCCACCGTTATCCCATGCTGATGGTCGACAGAATTATTGATCTCACGGAAGATTCCATTGTCGGACTCAAGAATGTCACGGTGAACGAGCCCCACTTTACCGGCCACTTTCCTGGGCTGCCGGTGATGCCTGGCGTGCTTATTATTGAAGCCATGGCGCAGGTGGCCGGGATTTTAGTGGGGAAGCTTGCCCCACACACGCGGGGCAAAGTGATGTTTCTCGCATCAGTGGAAGAAGCTAAGTTCCGCAAGCCCGTTGTGCCCGGAGATCAGCTTCGCATTGAAATGAAAATGCTGCGCCTCAAACACACGGTGGCAAAAATGCAAGGCACGGTAACCGTTGACGGTCAGGTCGCGGCAGAAGCTACGCTCATGTGCAAGCTGGTGGACAAAAGCATCGACGCGCCGAATCCCTAGTGGCACTGGCCGTACTCGCTATGCCCATCCATCCCACCGCGATCATCGACCCTAACACTGTGATCGCTGCCGACGCCGAGATCGGCCCTTATTGCGTGATTGGCGGCGAGGTGCGAATTGGGGCACGGACGCGCCTGATGCCGCACGTCGTCTTGGAAGGCAAACTGACGATTGGGGAAGACAACGTCTTCTTTCCTTTTTGTTCGTGCGGAGTGGCTCCGCAAGATAAGAAATATCACGGCGAGCCCTCTGAGACGATTATCGGCAACGCCAACAGTATTCGCGAATTTGTGACCATCCACCGCGGCACTGAAGGAGGAGGCATGCGTACGGTGGTGGGCGATCACAATTTGCTCATGGCCTATGTCCACGTGGCGCACGACGTGATTATCCAAAACCACACGATTCTGGCCAACGGCGTGACATTTGCCGGCCACGTAACTGTGGAAGACTACGCCAACATTGGCGGCCTGAGCGCGATTCATCAGTTTTGCCGTATCGGCAAGCACTCCATTGTGGGGAGCCGCAGCGTCATTAAGCAGAACGTGTTGCCCTTTTCGCAAACGGCGACGGACCATGAATCGAAAGTGTATGGCGCCAATCGCGTAGGTTTACAGCGCAGCGGTTTTGCGGCGGAAGCGATTGAGCCATTACAGACGGCATTCCGGCTGCTGTCGAATTCGGGTTTAAACACGTCGCAGGCTTTGGCGCGGATCGAGCAGGAAGTTCCGCTTACTAATGAGGTGAAGGAACTGCTTGACTTCATTCGCTCGTCTGAGCGCGGGTTCGTAAAGTAGGTGCCGGTGAGCCAGCAGCCACACGGCCAACGCTACGGAATGATTGCGGGCAATGGGCGCTTTCCGCTGCTTGCGCTGGAAACCGCGCGCCGTGAGGGCCACCAAGTTGTGGTTGTGGCGATTGAGAATGAAGCTTCTGCCGATCTCGCCCAGCTGGCCGCATCGATCCACTGGGTCAATATCGGCCAACTCGGCAAGCTAATCGATATTCTCAAGAGCGAAAAAATCACTGAAGTGATGATGACCGGACAAGTCAAGCACGTAAGCCTGTTCTCGGGCATCACCCCTGACTGGCGCTTGGTGAAGTTACTTGCTTCGCTCAAAGAAAAGAACACCGCTGCGTTAATAGGCGGCATACAAAAGGTGCTGAAAGGGGAGGGGATCGAGCTAGTCGATTCCACCCGCCTGCTGAAGCCGTTGCTGGCTCCGGAAGGAATTCTCACGCGCCGTGAGCCGAGCAAAGAGGAAGAGGCGGATATCCGCTACGGACGCCGTATCGCTTCCATCCTGGCCACGGCCGATATTGGCCAGAGCGTGGCCATCAGCGAAAAAGCATGCGTGGCTGCCGAGGCAATGGAAGGCACCGATGCCATGTTGCGCCGCGCGGCCGCACTTACTAAAGGCAAGCCGCTGTGCCTGGTAAAAGCGTCTCGCGGGCGCGCACACTTGCTGTTCGATGTGCCCGTGGCCGGAGTTACCACAATCGATACGATGATTGAAACGAAAACCACGGTGCTTGCCGTTGATGCCGGACGCACGTTGCTGCTGGATAAGGACGAGATGCTGCGGCGCGCGAACGATGCGCAAATCAGCATCGTCGGTTATCCGCCTTGGGAGCATTCCTCCGTATGAACAATCTCAAGATGGCGGTAGTCGGCGCCGGCGCTTTTGGGCGTAATCATGTGCGCGTGGCCAGCCGGCTTCCCAGCGTGCGGCTTGTGGCCATCGTCGATCCCAATCTTGCAAGAGCGCAGCAACTGGCCAGCGACCACGGCGGCCAAGCATTCGCCACACTGGATGGCCTTCCTGAGATCGACGCCGCGATCGTAGCGACTCCCACCGATTCGCATGAGGCAGTTGCGACACGCTTACTCAATTCTGGCGCGGACGTACTCGTTGAAAAGCCCATCGCCTCAACGGCGGCCGCCGGAGAACGGTTGGCGCGTTTGGCTGAGGAACGCGGCCGCATTCTTCAAGTGGGCCATCTGGAGCGCTTCAACCCGGCTGTCATCGCGCTTGAGAAAGCGTTGACTATACCGCTCTTTTTCGAAATTCACCGCCTAAGCGTTTTCACGCCGCGAAGTTTGGATGTAGATGTTGTGCTCGATCTGATGATTCACGATCTGGATCTCGTACTGAACCTTACGCAGGCCGTTCCCCAAGAAATTCGCGCGGCGGGCATCTCCGTTCTGTCAAACAAAGTAGATATCGCGAATGTGCGTTTATCGTTCGCCAGCGGCTGCATTGCGAATCTCACAGCGAGCCGCGTTTCGGTGGAACAAGTCCGCAAGCTGCGTCTCTTTCAACCCGGCGAATACATTTCGGTCGATTACCAGCGTCAAGACGCCACGCGCATTTTCGTAGGCCCTGCGGAATCGGGTCTCCTTCCTAAAATCGGCTTCGAGCAGCTTAAGATTGAGCGCGCCGAGCCGCTGGAATCGGAACTTCTCTCTTTCTGCGACGCCGTCCGGCAGCGGAGCCGGCCGCGTGTCGACGCTTGGCAAGGCGCGCGCGCTTTACATTTGGCGGAAGCCATCCTTGATAAAATAGAAGAACACGCAGGA
The DNA here is from genome assembly GCA_963763615.1 of Bryobacterales bacterium. Lineage (GTDB taxonomy): Bacteria > Acidobacteriota > Terriglobia > Bryobacterales > Bryobacteraceae > Bog-105. Next base: position 41,248 of record CAVXPI010000001.1, read on the forward strand.
ATTGTCTCCGACACCATCCGCTCTCGCCAACAGCTAGGTAAATAAACTGGGATTGGGCAACTTTGCCCCGTCTACCAGCGTCCTTTCATTTCCAACAGCATGGATTTTCTCGTTTTATCGCTATCAGACCCCGCCAAACAGAGCGCACCCGCGCAGCCATTGGCGCCGTCCGACTACCCGCTCCATCTCCAGATGGAGTGGCACAGCGCGGAATCGAAACGCCAGATAGCGGTGGTCGCTGTGGCATCGGTGCTTTTTCATGCTGTCGTTTTTGTGTTAGGGCTCGAGATTCCAAGCCTCGTACAACCGAACTTACCTGAACACCTGATCGTGGAACACAAGACGCCGCTCTATTTCCCGCGAGAGTTGACGCAAAAAGCACCGAACAAAAACAAACCCACTAAAGAGATTGATCTCGCTTCGCTGATCGCCTCCCAGCAGGAGCAGCAGCGGCAACAAGCTTCGCCCAACCCTTCCGTTCGGCATTTTGAACCGCCGCAAAACGTGGGCGCGCAGCAGCGTAATAATAAAACGCCTCGCATAATGCCCGAAGCGCCGAACCTGGCGATGAATCAGAATCCGGCCGATGTTGGCTCGGGCGCCATCAATGGCTTGTCCCCGGCGCCACCGCCGCCCAATGCGAGCCCATCGCAGTTCCAGACCGCCGGCACGCAGGTGCCGCCTAAGATTGCCCAACCGCGCACGCCTCCGCCGCCCGGCTCTGTTCGGCCCGGTGCGAGCGAAGAAAATCAAAGTGCACCCGCGCAGGAGTTGCCTGGGCTTAATGGCCAAATCGGCAATCAACACCCCTCCATTCAACTGCTGAGCGATCCGCAGGGCGCCGATTTCAAACCTTACTTGGAACGCATTCTGGCGATTGTGCGCGCCAACTGGCAGCGCGTGACGCCGGAGGCCGTGCGGCAAGGCCGCATGCGCGGCCGCAGCGTCATCCAGTTCATCATCAATCGCGACGGCTCCATCGCTAAGGTTCTGGTGGCTGAGCCGTCGGGTGTGAATCAGCTTGATTTCGCCGCCAGCACCAGCCTGGTCATGTCGAATCCCCTGCCTCAACTACCGCCGGATTTCAAAGGCTATCAGGTGAAACTGGCGTTCACCTTTGCGTATAACATGCCCATCCGATGATCAGCGCGCGCACAGCCTTCCTCTTATATGCGGCGCTCGGCGCATTGGCCCTCTACACGTTGAAAGGCAAGATGCTGGGTATGGCGTTAATCATCGTTTTTGCGCTCGCCGCGAAGACCTACGTTGATGAATTGCGCCGGCGTTCGTAGTGGTGCAAAACAACCACTGGCGGTGGAATCGCACCGTTTTCGCTGGCTTGGCCGTGGGCTAACCCCAATCTTTCTATAAACTTCGCATTGGCGAAACGCGTGCTGCTTTACCTTCGTCCGAACTTACGAGGGATACATGCAAGCACTCAAATCTCAAGCAACGCAGCGCGCTGGCTGCCTTCTCCTCAGCGCCCTGCTCGCTTTTCCAACTTTCGCTCTTGCGCAAGATCCGCCGCAGGCTTCTCCTAACGACGTTCAATCAACACCCGCACCACCGCCACCTCCGGCTGCCGCAGGCAGCGGCGGTTGGAAACGTGTTGGCGATCAAACAGCGCAGAACCAAACGCCGGCAAGCACCGCTGATCCGGCACCGCCAGCTTCTTCTCAAGACGGTTCATCCGTCCAAGCGCCACCTCCTCCTGCACCGCTGCCGCCGCCGAATGATGGCGCAAACGGACAGCCTGCTTATGGCCGTCCCAACTACGGTCCTACTAATCAGGGCCAGGGCGGATACAATCAAGGACCGCCGCCACAAGGCTATCCGCAACAACAACAACAGCCGAACTATCAACAGCAACCGGTACCGGCGAGTTTGAGCATTCCTGCGGGCACATATCTCACCGTTCGCATTAACCAAATGCTTTCTTCCGACCGGAACGCGGTGGGGGATCCGTTTTCGGCGACGCTCAGCAAGCCTTTAGTAGTAAACGGTGTTGTGGTTGCTGAACCCGGCCAAGAGATTGGCGGCCATGTTGTCGAAGCGGTGAAAGCCGGCCACGTGTCGGGCCTTGCTCGTCTCGGAGTTCAGCTCACCGATCTCAGCTTGGTCGACGGCCAACAAATTCCGATCAAGTCATCGCTTGTTAGCCGCACGGGTCCCAGTTCGGTGGGTCAAGATGCTGGAACGATCATGGGTACGACAGCCCTTGGCGCTGCTGTCGGTGCTGCGGCCGCTTGGGGTAAAGGCGCGGCTATCGGCGCTGGCTCAGGTGCGCTTCTCGGTATCGTTGGCGTGTTGGTCACGCGGGGACATCCGAGCATTCTCTACCCGGAACAGATGCTGACCTTCCGCATTGAAGCTCCGGTAACGATCGACACCACTCATGCTCCGCAAGCGTTCCACTGGGTCGAACCGGGCGAATATGGTCAACCGGCCTATGGCACATATGGCCAACAACCTGGGCCATATGGGCCTTACACTTCGGCGCCCTATCCGCCGGCTGCAAGTCCGGCTCCTTACTACTACGGATACGGTTATCCCTATCCATATCCTTACTACGCGTACGGCTACCCATACTATTGGGGACCGGGCTTCTCGCTGTTCCTCGGCGGCCGTTACTACTATGGCGGCGGCTATCGTTACTACGGCGGTCGTTATTACGGCGTCGGCGGCCATGTCGGCGGTGGTGCCGTAGCGGGCGGTCACGTCGGTGGCGCCGGCGCTGCACACGCTGGTGGTGGTGGCGGCGGCCATCGCTAAGCTACAGTAAAAAGATCCTCCAGCCTCCGGGATTTTGGCGAGATTGGCTTGCCAGACTCGGAGGCTTTTTTTTGCTTGCGCTTCGGACGCTTCAGACAACGCCGCGGTGCGCGAAGCGACTCAAACGCAACTCTATAATACGTTCGCAGTAAGCTGGATGCTGCGTGGAAACTCAAGTAAAATCCAACACACACGCAAAGGCTCAGATTCATGTCTCGCAAGCGGTGATCGACGCCGTCGGCAAAGACGGCGACGATCTGTTGGCTTCCTTAAAAAGCAAGGCTGAAGGGCTAACGCAATCCGAAGCTGAGGACCGAGCCCGCAATGTTGGTCCAAACGAGGTGGCGCAGGAACGTCCAGCTACCTGGTATATTCGCCTGTTCAAAATCCTGCGAAACCCGTTGGTGATCCTTCTGGCTTCCCTTTCGGCTGTCTCTTACGCTACTGGTGATGCGCGCGCGGGAACCGTGATGGCTGCCATGGTTGTGCTCAGCGTGACACTGCGTTTTTTTCAAGAAGCCCGGGCAGATGCCGCTGCAGCCAAGCTCAAAGCCATGATTCACGTCACCGCCACTGTTTTGCGAGATGGCGCGCCTAAAGAGATGCCATTGCGGGATTTGGTACCTGGCGATGTCGTTCAACTTTCGGCGGGAGACATGATCCCCGGCGACGTGCGTGTGTTGTCGGCCAAAGATCTGTTTGTGAGTCAAGGAAGCCTCACCGGAGAGTCGATGCCCGTGGAGAAATTTCATGAGGCAGACACGAAGGCCTCAGCTTCTCCTACCGAACTCAAGAACATTTGTTTCATGGGCACAAGCGTGCAAAGCGGGACGGCCACCGCGCTAGTGATTACCACGGGAGGAAACACGTATCTGGGCGGAATGGCCCATTCCATTACGGAAGAACCAGAACCCACCAGCTTCGACCAAGGTCTTACACGTTTCACGTGGCTCATGATTCGTTTCATGGCAGTGATGGTTCCTTTGGTATTCCTCATCAACGGCTTCACCAAGCACGATTGGAAGAGCGCCTTCTTCTTCGCCATGGCCGTTGCCGTGGGACTCACGCCAGAGATGCTCCCCATGATCGTCTCGGTGTGTCTGTCGAAAGGCGCCATCGCGATGAGCCGCAAGAAGGTCATTGTTAAGCGCCTCAACGCAATTCAGAATTTTGGCGGTATGGATGTTCTCTGTACCGATAAAACCGGAACCCTTACGGAAGATCGCGTCGTCCTGCAGCGGCATTGCAATGTAGCCGGAAAAGAGACGGAAGACGTTCTGCTGGACGGTTATCTCATCAGCTATTTCCAAACCGGCCTGAAAAACCTGCTCGACCGGGCCATTCTCGATAGCAGCGACTTCCATCAAGAAGCTCTCATCGCCCAATATAAAAAACTCGACGAAATTCCTTTTGACTTCACCCGGCGCATGATGTCTGTTCTGGTGCAGGATCCTGACGGCAAATCTATTTTGCTGACAAAGGGCGCTCCCGAGGATGTGTTCCATCAGTGCTCGCACTTCGAGCTCGACGGCAAGCTGTCGCCCATGGACCCGAATTTGATAGTGGGCTTGAAGCAACAATACGCCAGCCTTAGCGGGGACGGCTTTCGCGTTTTGGCCGTCGCCCGAAAAGAGATTCCCGGCAAGCACGCTTGCGCCAAGGAGGACGAGCAGAATCTGGTTTTGAAAGGCTATGTTGCCTTTCTCGACCCGCCCAAAACCTCGGCTGGGCTTGCTGTAAAAGCTTTGCAAAAGCACGGCGTCGCGGTAAAGATTCTGACCGGTGACAACGATCTGATCAGCCGGAAGGTCTGCAGCACTGTCGGTCTTTCGCCCGAACCTATGCTTCTCGGCGCAGATGTCGAAAAGATGTCCGACGAAGAACTGGCTACTGCCGCCGAAAAGACCATATTGTTCGCGCGCGTCTCGCCGGCTCACAAGCAAAGAATCATTCGCGCGCTCCGCAGCAAGAATCACGTAGTCGGCTTCCTGGGAGACGGAATCAATGACGCGCCGGCTTTGCGTGCCGCCGATATCGGCATCTCCGTCGACACGGCGACCGACATCGCCAAAGAATCGGCCGATCTCATTCTGCTTGAAAAGGATCTCACCGTCTTGGAAGGCGGCGTCATAGAGGGGCGCAAGGTCTTTTCCAACATCCTCAAATACATCCGCATGGGGGCCAGCTCGAATTTTGGCAACATGTTCAGCGTTTTGGGGGCAAGCGCGTTCCTGCCATTCATTCCAATGGCGCCCATTCAAGTGCTGACGAACAATCTTCTCTACGATTTCTCGCAGGTTCCCATTCCTACCGACTCCGTCGACGATGAGCAAGTCACGTCACCACGTCCGTGGAACATCAGCGAGATTACGCGCTTCATTCTATTTATCGGCCCGATTAGTTCGATCTTCGACTACACAACTTTCTACGTCATGCTTTGGGTATTCCATTGTTGGGATCCAACGCACGCCTCGTTATTTCAAACGGGTTGGTTTGTGGAATCGCTTATGACGCAAACGCTCATCATCCACATCATCCGCACAAACAAGATTCCATTTATACAAAGCCGCGCAAGCGTGTCGCTCACGCTGACCACCATGGCTATTATGGCGCTCGGTATCGCGCTGCCGTATTCTCCGTTAGCCGGGTCGTTAGGTATGACAGGGCTACCGGCCCTCTATTGGCCGATCCTTGGGGCCACTCTTTTCTGTTACATGATCCTCACGCAAACCATCAAAGTTTGGCTGCTGCGCAAGAAATGGATTTAGACTGGGCAAACTGCCAGTTTTTTAGATACTCAGCCATCTATATAATTAGAAGCCTGAGTATGGCAAAATCGGACTCTTTGCAAGGTTCCCTAGACCTCCTCGTTCTGAAATTGCTTTCCAAGCGTCCCCGGCTGCATGGCTACGCCATCATGTCGGCTATTTGGGACACCTCGGCAGAGACCTTGCGAGTAGAGGAAGGCTCTCTATACCCCGCCCTGCACCGCATGGAAGAAGCCGGATGGGTTCGCGCCGAATGGGTGAGCAAAGACAGCGGCCGCCGAGCGCGCATCTATGAACTCACCGCAGCCGGCAAGAAGCAACTCGCAGCGGAAGAGTCTCGCTGGCAGACGGTTACCTCGGCGGTAAATCGCGTACTGAGGATGGCCTGATATGTCTATTTGGTCGCGATTGGCAAACGTGTTTCGGAGTGATCGGCTAACTGTCGACATTGATGAAGAGCTGCGGTCTCATATTGCGGAGGCGGAGGAACGAGGCCGTGATCCGGACGACGTTCGCAGAGCATTTGGCTCGTTGCTACGCCACCGGGAAGAGAGCCGCGACGTCAAACTCATCGTGTGCCTCGATTCTCTGCGCGCCGACTTTGTATTCGGCTGGCGGCAACTCCTGAAGAGACCCACCACTTCCGCGGCGGCCATTCTCTCGTTGGCGCTGGCCACCGGCGCTTGCACATCGGCATTCCGGTTGGTGGATGCGCTGCTGCTGCGTCCTATGCCCGTCGCGCATGCGAATTTTCTCTACGCGATGTTGCTGCGTGGAACGAAACCCGATGGCTCGGTCCGAACCAATGACACTACTGAATATCCGAAATTCCACACGATGAGGGCCGCCGTCAAGGGCGACGCGGAACTTGTGGCCGTGTCTGGCGCGGATCGGGTGGAACTAACTTACGCTTCAGATCAGGAGATGGAGAGAGCGAACCGCCAATTCGTTTCAGGATGGATGTTTGGCGCTTTTGGACTCAAGCCGGCATTAGGGCGCTTGTTGACTGAGAGCGACGATCTGAAACCGAAAGCTAGCCCGTACGCAGTGCTGTCCTACGACTATTGGTTGAGCCGCTTCGGACAAGATCCAACGGTGATCGGCCGCACATTCAAGATGGGTAACGATCTCTATGAAATCATCGGCGTCGCGCCGCGGGGATTTACCGGCACCGAGACCGGAACGTTCACCGACGTTTTTTTGCCTACCGCAATGTTTGAGGGTTTCATACGCGACGACTGGGGCTGGGTTCGCACATTCGTACAGATGAAGCCCGAAGGAGATCGCAACCGCGTACGCGAGCGTTTGCAAGAAATATGGAGTGCGATGGAGGGCGAACGCGCAAAAACATTCAAAGAATGGCCGCGAGAGAGGTTGAAGAATTTTCTAAGGCAAACGGTTTTACTGGAACCAGCGGCAGCCGGACTCTCCGACATGCGCGAAAACTACCGGGTGGCCTTGTGGGCGCTGGCCGTCATAGTTGGTCTCGTGCTGCTCATCGCCTGCGCGAACGTTGCGAATTTGCTCACCGCGCAAGCAACCATGCGCTCACGCGAGATAGCTCTTCGCGTATCGATTGGCGCCGGCCGCAGCCGGCTGGTGCAATTAATGTTGGTGGAAAGCGCACTGCTCGCCGTGTTGGCGACAGCGGTGGGCTGCCTTTTTGCCTGGTGGTCGGCGCCTTTGATCGTCTCCATGATCAATCCACGCGACAATCCAGCGCGGCTGAGCTTGCCCGCAGACTGGCGCGTGATGGGATTCGCCTTGACGGTCAGCATCGCGGTGACCTTTCTATTCGGTCTACTTCCAGCGCTGCGAGCTTCGGCCATAAAACCCGCCAGTGCATTAAAAGGCGGCGACGACCCTCACTCGCGGCGGCGGATCATGCACCTTCTGATCGCGGTACAGGTCGGCTTTTGCTTTGTCGTGCATTTCGCCGCTAACGACTTTGTCTTGACGCTCCGCCACCTCACGAACCAGCCCACCGGGTTTTCGGCGGATCGGCTCTTGACGATCGAAACGGTGGCCGCGCGGCCCCAACCGGCAGAGATGTGGTTCCAGGTGGCCGATCATTTGCGAGCATTATCGGGCGTTGAAAGTGTAGCCATGGCGGGCTGGCCGCTGCTTAGCGGTAACGGTTCAAATGGCTTTGTTGCCGTGAATGGCCAACCGCCTCACGAAATGCTCGCGTATTTTCTGAACGTCTCTCCGGGTTGGCTCAATACCATGAAAATCCCGCTCATCGATGGCCGTGACTTTCGGCCCAACGACCAGGCTCCCGGCGTGGCCATCGTGAACAATGCTTTCGCCAAGGAATATTTCAATGGCGAAGATCCCGTAGGAAGAGAGTTCGACCGCGGCAAACAGCACTTCGAAATTGTGGGCTTAGTCCGCGACGCCCGCTACCGTAATATGCGTGAGCCCATTACGCCCACCGCCTATCTCCCATTACGTTACCCGCCGCCCGGCGCCATCAGCAGCGCCACGTTCCTTGTGCGAACCCACAGTCCGAACCCGCTCATTCTGGCACCTACGTTTCGCAAGGAGGTGCCGCGCGCTCGATCGGAGTTCCGCGTTAGCAACATTCGTACACAGTTAGAAATCAATGAGGCGCAAACCGTTCGCGAACGCCTGCTAGCGATGCTGGCTTTGTTTTTCGCCGGCGTGGCGGTTTTGCTGGCGGGGCTTGGTTTATACGGCGTGCTCGACTATTCGGTTCTGCAACGGCGCAGGGAACTCGGCATCCGCATCGCCATCGGTGCACCGGGCGCCGACATTGTTCGCCGCGTGACGGCAGACGTTTTCTCGATGGTTCTCCTGGGTTTCGCGATCGGCGCCGGCGGAGGTCTGTTGTTAGAACCTTACGTCAAAAGCTTGTTCTATCAGATCAAGTTCGCCGACATGGGCGCGCTCACTCTGCCGGCAATAACAATCCTTACCGCAAGCTTGTTGGCTTCGGTACCCGCCGTAATTCGTGCCACGAGAATCGACCCGGCCGCGATGTTGCGGGAGGAGTGAGGCGCTCGAGGTGTTAATGCTCGGTGATCAATGTCATGCCGCCGTTTTTTGCCGCGGCGCGGTCAAACGTCATGATTCGTTCGCAGCCCGCCGCTGATCCTGAGCAGGCAATTAGGCAATCGGCAAAATCCGCGGTCGCCGTCTGGAATCGGCGCACGGCTTTCCAGACAATCTCCGCGCGTTCGACGACCAATTCCTTTGCATGCAACAGCGCCTCGAGCGCCGCAATCAGCTCAGGACGGCCCAGTTCATAAACGCTTGACAAAACCCAGAAGACTTCCACGACCGAAACGATGGAGACAAAACCCGGTGACTCTTGGGTCAGCGATTCGATCAAACGGTTCGCCAAGGGCGACTGCTTTAGGTCGTCCTGCATGATGTACCGCACCAAGACATTGGTGTCGAGGCCAATCATTTACCGGCTGCCGCGCCGCGCCGGGCGATGGCGGCATTCATGTCTTCAATAGAAACCGTTTTGCGCGCCTTGTTGCCAAACATGCCCTTCAAGGCCGTCACGGGAAGTGTGGCCGCGACGAACTCATACCGTCCTGGGGCGATGGCGATAAATTCCACCCGATCCCCGGCATCGACGCCCAGCGCCGTGCGCACTTCGACCGGAATCGTAATTTGCCCTTTACTGGTCATCGTTGCAGTAGCCATATCCTTACTATAAAGTAAGGACGAAAAAAAAGCAAGGCCCCCTACGAAAACGCGCGCCCGTACTGTTCTGCGACCCGCACCCTTGCACCCAACTCCTTCGCGGCCTTCAATGGCCAGTAAGGTTCCCGTAGAAACTCACGCGCCAGCAACACCACATCCGCTTCACCGTTTTGAATAATGTCGTTGGCCTGCTCCGCTTCCGTAATCATCCCCACCGCGCCCGTCATAATGCCCGCTTCCTTCTTCACCTTGGCGGCAAATGGAACCTGATACCCGGGCTTCACGGGAATCGCCGCTTTCGGCACGTTCCCTCCAGACGAGCAATCAATCAGATCCACCCCGCGCTCCTTGACTGCATCGGCCAACGCCACTGAATCGTCCGCGGTCCAGCCGCCCTCTGTCCAATCTGACGCCGAAATGCGCAGAAACAACGGCAACCGTTCCGGCCAAACCTCGCGTACTGCGTCGACGATAGCAAGCGAAAAGCGCATGCGATTTTCCAGTGAGCCGCCATACTGGTCGGTTCGCTTGTTCGAAAGCGGCGAAAGAAATTCGTGCGCCAAATAACCGTGCGCGTTGTGCAGTTCCAGCAATTCAAACCCGGCATCAATGGCTCGCTTCGCCGTGCCCGCAAACGCCCGTACGACGCCCTGAATCTCTTCAACGGAAAGTTCACGCGGCACGGGATAACCGGCATCAAACGGCACAGCACTCGGCGCCACCGGCTGCCAGCCTTCTTGCTCCGCCGTTAAAAGTGGCTTTCCTCCGCGCCAAGGAACATCCGTGCTCGCTTTACGCCCCGCATGCGCAATCTGTATGCCCGGCACGGCACCCTGCTGCTTGACAAATCGCGTAATGCGCGTGAACGGCTCGATCTGCTGATCGTTCCATAAACCCATGTCTCCAGGCGAAATGCGTCCAATCGCTTCCACTGCGGTGGCTTCCACAATTACCGCGCCCGCGCCACCGACCGCCCGGCTACCCAGGTGCACAAGATGCCAATCGTTCGCAAAACCGTCTACGCAGGAATATTGGCACATGGGCGAAACAAAAATACGATTACGAAATTGAATCTCGCGAATCTGAAGAGGTTCAAAAAGCGGAACGGAGGTCTGCTGGCTGCTCATGAATGGTCACTTCAATGGATGCACCCAAGGATCTGTTTCGATGCACCTCTTTCAGCGACAATAGAAGAACCGTGCCTGTACAAAAACATTCTGTCTGCGCGCTCGACTGTCCCGACACATGCGCTCTCGTTTTGAATATCGACCCCGCGTCTGGCCGCGCCAGCAAAATCGCGGGTGATCCGCATCACCCGGTCACGCGCGGTTTCCTTTGCGGCAAGGTGAGTAAGTATCTGGAGCGCGAGTATCATTCCGACCGCCTCCTCTATCCGCTTCGCCGCAGCGGCCCTAAGGGCGAGGGCAAATTTACGCGCATCAGTTGGGACGACGCCCTTGCTGAAATCACGGGCAAACTCAGCACCATCGCGCGCACACAAGGCCCCGAAGCCATTCTTCCTTACAGCTACGCCGGCACTATGGGTCTGCTCAACGGCAGCGGCATGGATCGGCGTTTCTTTCACCGGCTGGGCGCATCGCGGCTCGACCGCACCATTTGTTCCGCCACCGGCGGCCTAGCTCTCACGCAATCGCAAGGCGCACGGCTCGCCATGGAGCCGGAACAGTTTGCCAACTCTAAATTGATCATCGCCTGGGGCGCCAATATTCTGGGCACGAATTCGCATTTGTGGCCTTTCATTGTGGAAGCCCGCCGCAAAGGCGCAAAATTCTACGTGATCGATCCGGTGAAAAACCGCACGGGCCGTGCTGCCGACAAGCACTTCGCCGTGAACCCGGGCTCCGATCTCGCGCTCGCGCTCGCCATAGCGCACATCCTGATCCGCGACGAACTCACCGACCGCGATTACATCGACCGCTATTCGAATGGCTACGCAGAGCTCTGCGCGCTTGCCGCCGACTACCCGCCCAGCCGCGTCTCTCATCTTACGGGTATTCCGGAAAGCGATATCGAATTGCTCGCCCGCGAATACGCCACAAGTCAACCCGCAGCCATTCGCCTTAATTATGGCGTGCAGCGGAGTGATCGGGGCGGCGCTGCCGTCCGAGCCATTGCCGCTCTTCCCGTTCTAACCGGCGCTTGGCGCCATGCAGGCGGCGGATTGCAACTCACTACCTCCGGCGCTTTCGAATTCAACAGCCACGCGCTGGAACGCCCCGATCTGCAGAATCTTTCGCCCCTGGGCCGCGAAGCGCGTCTCGTCAACATGTCACGCCTGGGAGAGGCGCTCGTCGATCTCGATCACCCCAAAGTCCATGCCCTAGTCGTCTATAACTCCAACCCCGCGGCTATCGCTCCCAATCAATCCAAGGTCGCGGTTGGTCTCGAGCGCGACGACCTCTTCACCGTGGTTCTCGAACAATTCCAGACCGACACCGCCGATTACGCCGATATCGTCCTACCCGTCACCACGTTCCTGGAGCATACCGACCTGTACCGTGCCTACGGCCATCATTATGTGCAGCTCGCCCGTCCCGCTTTGCCTGCTCCGGGAGAGACCAAGAGTAACGTGGAGATTTTCCGCCTTCTGGCCAAACGCATGGGCTTTACCGATTGCTGTTTTGCCGACACGGAAGATCAAATGATCGAAGCTCTCTTGAATTCGGACTCGCCCTTCCTCAGCGGCATAACCCTCGAAAGATTGGAGCGCGAACGGTCTGTACGGCTTAACGTTTCCGCCCTGGACAAGCCATTCCTGCCATTCGCAGAAGGCGGCTTCCGCACCAAATCTGGAAAGTTCGAATTCGGCGCTTCTACTCTCGCCTACACTGCGCCTGTGGAATCACGCTTTGGCGATGCCGCGCTGCACCGGAAATTCCCGCTCGAGCTCATTTCCGCTAAGAATGACGACAGCATGAACTCAACCTTCGGCAATCGCTGCGAAGTCGATCAACAAACGTCTCTGCTTTCTATTCACCCGTCCGATGCCGTTCGCCGCAACATCGCGGAGGGCGCTTGGGTTCGCGTTTGGAACGAACGCGGCGAATGCCGCCTCCGTGCCAAGGTAAACGGTGACGTGCAGCCAGGAGTCGTTCGGGCACGCAGTTTGGGCTGGGCCAAAACATCGCCCGCCGGCACGGGTATCAATCACCTCACTTCGGATCGTCTGACCGACATCGGCGGGGGGCCGACCTTTTTCTCGTGTTTAGTCGAGGTCGCACCGTACTAATTCTTAGTTCTATACGTACTTCTTTGGTGATGCGTTTTTCTTACTCCATACACTAACAAGACGAGACTTACAGCAAGTACACCGCTATATCTAAGGTATTGTTGGCATTTTGCCGATAGGGTGCACATGGACGACGAACTGCTGTTTATTTTCGTTTAGCCGTTGCAATCTTTGAATTTTGTGCTATGATTCTGAAATCCGAAAAGCTGAAGCTGTGTTGAGTGGCGTCTAAAAAGGACAGCCGTTAGGCCGTCTTTGCAGGTGTTTAGCGCAACATCGTGATGTGTTTGACGTGGATTCTCGCTCCACGGTAGTAGCTCTCTAGTATAGTCACCTGTACCAAAAGTTGATACCGTCTTGGGGATTCCGTGTAGCGTCGCCATTCGTCTTTAATCGGGACAGATCTTGGTTGTTCGTAATCGTTTTTTGGTGAGCAGCCAGTCGGGTAGTTTTTTTGGAAGGAGAGAAACATGACTAAGAGTGAAGTAAACAAGTTTAAGAAAATTCTGGAGGCCAAACAGGCTGAGCTGGAAAAAATCGTCCGCAATCGGGATGCGATCGCCATCGAAAAAAGCGCCGATGCCCTCGACGAAGTACAGCACGCCTCCGAGCGCGAACTAGCCATTCGCAACCTTGACCGTGAGTCGAACTTACTGCGCAGCGTACGGTTGGCGCTACGCCGCATCGACGATGGCTCGTTTGGAACCTGCCTTCATTGTGACGAAGAAATCAGCCCCAAGCGCATTGCCGCTGTGCCGTGGGCGGCGAATTGCATCCAATGCCAGGAAATTGCCGACCGCAACAAGGAAGAAGGCATTGAAACGTTTGACGACGATATGGTCAGCAACGCCGCCTAACTCTTTGGTCCAGATCGGTTTTCCTTCCCAACCCTAGACGGCAGATTCAAATCCTCCTGCGGATCTGCCTGTTCTGCCCCCTACTTTATCCATACGCTTGGTAACCCTCTAGCACCGCCCATCGCCCTTTCTGTTTATCAGGTGCCCAGTAGGCCGCCCTGAATCGCTGTTCTACGTCCAATGCTATGGCAAAAATCTCTGTAAAATCATTGTGGCTGGCACCGCTGCTGTGGGCTGGATTCGCTTGTTTGACCTACTCCCAGGATGCCGCCACACCCGCAAAGCAACCGCTTGACCACGTTTTGGGGGCTATTACCGCCGTCGATCCGGCCGCTCACACCATTACGGTCCAGGAAGATAAAACCGGCTCGAGTGTCACGGTTCAGTTGGCCGATACAAAAAGCTTTCTAAAGGTTGAACCGGGCGCCAAAGATCTAACCAGCGCCCAACGCATCACAGCCGACGACTTGCAAATTGGGGATCGTGTCGACGCACGCGGCCGCAAAGCCGATCCGCCCACGACCCTGGCTGCGCGCGGCCTTGTGTTGATGTCCGCCCGCGATTTGCAAAAAGCGCATCAGGAACAAGCCGCCGCCTGGCAGAGAGCGACAGCGGGGACTGTTTCCGCGCTTGATCCAGCAACTGGCGCGATCACCGTCAGCACCCGCACTCCCGATGGGCCCAAGCCCGTCATTGTTGAAACCTCTAAATCAACCGAATTCACTCGTTACTCACCGGATTCGCCAAAAACGCCGGCATCTTCCCAGTTCGCGTCCATTCAGGCCGGCGACCAACTGCGCGTCATCGGGGATAAAAGCGAAGACGGCGCATCCATAAAGGCACAGCGCGTTTATACCGGTGCGTTTCGAACCCTTTCAGCCACAATTACATCCATCGGGCCCGAGGGAAAGAGCCTCGTGATCAAGGATCTCGCTACCAAGAAGCCGATACAAATTTCCTTGAACGAGGATTCCGCTATTCGCCGCCTCCCGCCGAATATGGCTACCATGCTCGCGCGCCGCTTTAATCCAGCCTACAAACTACCGGATGGCGCGGCGGCTCTCAACGGCCCACCAGCAGCAGGTGGCGGAGCTGCTGCCCCGGGAGGCAATGCTCCTCAAGCAGGCGGTAACAGTGGCGGCAACTGGCAGCGCGGCGCTGGGGGCGGTCCCGGTGGCGGCGCTGGTGGTGGTGGCATGCGCAGCGGCGATATTTCTCAAATGCTCGAACGCATTCCAAAAATTGCCGTCACCGATCTCAAACCCGGCGACGCTCTCGTAATCTCGGGAGTCGCTCTAGGCGCCGATAACTCGAAACTCCTCGCCACCAGTTTGATCGCCGGCGTCGAGCCTATTCTGCAATCCGCTCCGCAACGCCAAAGCAGTCTCGGCGGCGATTGGGGCATGGGTGAAATGTCGGTGCCCCAGTGATCTTTTTCAAACTACGAGGTTCTAACTTGCTTCGCTTTCTGCTTCTCATTTCCCTCACCGTGGCGGCGCTTTTTGGCCAGGGCGGCGCGCGCGGCACCGTGCAAGGTGTCGTCAAAGATGCGACCGGAGGCATCATTCGTGGCGCGCAAGTCACGCTTGCCACCGATTCTGGAACGGTTCAAACCGTCGCATCCGGTTCTGACGGAACTTATGTCTTCAAGAACGTCGCGCCCGGCAATTACACGATCAGCGCGGCGTTCAAAGGTCTCCAGCAAGCCAACGCCAGCATCGTCAGCGTCACACCTTTGCAGACGGCATCGGCGAATCTGATCCTCATTCCCGCCACGCAAAAGGAAGTAGTCAACGTAAACGATTCCGCCACGAACAGCATCAGTACCGAACCTGCCAACAACCAAAGCGCCATCGTGCTCAGCAAAGAAGATATCGATGCCCTCCCGGACGATCCTGACGACCTGCAAGCCGACCTGCAAGCGCTCGCCGGCCCCTCCGCTGGTCCCGGCGGCAGTCAAATTTATGTTGACGGCTTCACCGGAGGCCGCTTGCCTCCCAAAGAATCCATCCGCGAAATTCGCATCAACTCCAACCCGTTTTCCGCCGAATTCGACAAGCTCGGCTACGGCCGTATTCAGATCTTCACGAAACCCGGCTCCGATAAATTTCACGGCCAAGGCTACTACAACATCAGTGACGGTATTTGGAATTCGCGCAATCCGTTTCTGCCTGTCGCGCCACCCTTTCGCACGCAGCTGTTCGGCGGTAACGTGAGCGGCCCTCTCGGCAAGAAGGCCAGCTTTTTTGTCGACGTTGAACGCCGCATGATTGACGACAACGATATCGTCAATGCGATCGTGCCCACCTCCACGTTCACGGGAACCGTACTCGACCACAGCTATTACTCCACGCCGCAGCGCCGCACCACCATTAGTCCGCGCGTCGATTACGCGCTTGGCGCCAACCACACGCTGAGCTTCCGCTACAGCTATCTTGATAACGAGCGTGTGTTGGCCTTTTCTAATGGAAATAGTCTTCCCGCCACCACCATCGGCGAACTGGCTTTCCCCAGCGGCGGCTACACCACGGCCAATACACAGCACAGTTTTCAAATGGTTGAAACGTCGGTGCTGAGCCCCAAGGCCATTAATGAAACCCACCTGAACGTGGAACGCGATTACAGCCATTCTTCTAGCGAAAGCACCGCGCCCTCGTTAGTGGTTGCCCAATCGTTTACAGCGGGCGGGTCCGGATTTAGTTCAGGCGGCTACGCCAATACCTACGACCATGAAGACCAAACCGAGTTGCAAAATTACACTTCGCTGACTCTCGGACCACACACTGTTAAATTGGGTATCCGCATCCGGACCGACGCGCTCTCCAACTCCAGTCCCAGCCAATTCAACGGCAGCTATTCTTTCCTGGGAGGAGCGTTCCCCTACGCGTCCATTTCTGACCTTCCAGGCGCGCAAGGCCTTGCCGTTACGAACGGCCTCGTCGCTCTCACCTCCATTCAACAATTTCTGTTCACCGAGCAGCTTCTGATGAGCGGCCAAGCGCTCGGCGGCCTCGGCCCTTCCAAGTATTCGGTGAGCGCCGGCAATCCGTATATCAGCTTCTACCAAATGGATTTTGGCCCCTTCCTCCAAGACGATTGGAAAGTGCGCCCCAACCTAACCATGAGTTTCGGTCTCCGTTATGAAGCGCAAACCAACATTCCCGATCACAACGACTGGGCGCCGCGCTTCGGCTTCGCCTGGTCTCCCGGCGCAAAGGCGAATAGTAATTCCCGTCCAAAAACGGTTCTGCGCGGCGGCTGGGGCGTTTTTTATGACCGCTTCGCCATCAACAACGTCGAAAACGCCTATCGTTATTCAGGTGGCAGTCCACTGCAAACCTACACGGCTGAAACCCCCACTGTCAGCAGCGTGAATTTTTTCGCCAATCCCCTCCCGCTCTCACAGCTTCAGGCTTCCGCCGGCAGCACACCGCTGAAGTATCAAATCGATGGTAATCTGCATGCACCCAGCCTGATGCAGCTCGCTATCGGCGTCGACCGCCAACTATTCAGCCGCACAACCTTATCGGTGAACTTTGTCAACTCCCGCGGCAACCACGAACTCCGCACCGTCGACATCAATTCGCCTCTTACGCAAGACGGCGAGTATCCGCTGCAAATTCAAAACTGCATCGCCACCAATGGCGCGGGCAATTGCCCTGCCTTAGTTCGCCCCTACAACTTCAACGGCGATATTTACGACTATCAATCCAGCGGCACTTTCAAGCAAACGCAATTGCTCTTCAACGTCAATACGCAAATCGGCAAGTGGGGCACGCTCTTTGGCCGTTACTCCCTGGCCTCGGCTCATAGCGATACCGACGGCTTGGGTTCCATACCTTCAAACCCATTCAACTTTTCGCAAGACTGGGGCCGTTCCTCGCTCGATATTACGAATAACTTCTTCCTCGGCGGCTCCCTTACCGCAAAATGGGGGCTACGGTTCTCGCCGTTCATCATCGCCCACACCGGCGCTCCCTACAACCTCACTACGGGTACAGACCTCTACTTGCAGAACGCCGAAACAGCCCGGCCCAGCTTTTATAGCGCCAGTCCATCCACTGGCATTGGCTCAACCCAATACCTGACATACTTGAACCCGACTCCGGCTCTTGGCGGCATTGTTGTTCCTCGAAACTTGCTCACCGGCCCGGGCTTCCTTGGCATCAACCTGCGCGTCAGCAAGACTTGGGGCTTTGGAACCACTAAATTTTCCGGTCCGTCCGGTGGCTCGCGAGGAGGAGGCGGAGGGGGTGGTGGCCGCGGTGGTGGCGGCTTCGGCGGCGGTGGCCCACGTGGCGGCGGATTTGGCGGTGGCGAAGCCACTCAGCATCGCTACAACTTGACCGTTTCCCTTAACGCGCGCAACATTCTCAACCATGAGAACGTCAGCTCGCCCATCGGCGTCATGACCTCGCCTTACTTCCTGGAAGCCACTGGCATTCAAGGTGGTTACGGCGCGGAAGGCACGTCCAGCAACCAGCGGCGTATTGATTTACAATTACGTTTCTCGTTCTAGAAAAATCGCGAATGCGGGAGCATACGTCAAGACGACGGGTTCCCACACGACGCTTTAGTGAGTCACGGTATCCTCCACTATCGTCCCAGCCTCATAACAAGACTTCGCTTCACATGACTATTAGTTAAAATGTAAAGAGTTGAGTGAATCGCTCCGTCGGACTTTCACTCTACCCGGATTGGACAGACCATGTCAGGACGGAAAACCAGCAAACGCAGCACTGGCAAAAGAGTTGTGGAGGGCAAGGATTTTCGCCTCGCCGACGAGATCGATTACATCCAAAGCCGCGCCGCAAAACACGATGGACGCTGCGTTACAGTGGGCCCGTTGATCCTGTTTTCAACCGATACTGGCGACGCTTGGTTGCTGGACGCCGCGGATCACCTCGCCGCTCGTCTCGCTCGGGACGGCGATCCAGAACCGCTCTATTTCGAAGAAACCCCTACCTCCTTCGCCATCGGCTGGAAGGGTAGTTACTCCATCGAAGGCGACGCTTTCGTCTACATCGATAGAGACTCTGGACGCGTTGTCACGATTCTCGGCTATCCCACCCATCGTCTCGCTCAGTTCGGCTGATCCAAGAAATTTCAAATTATGTTTGGCTAAATTAGTTTTGGTTGCCAACCGCAAAGAGGAAAGCTACCTCGGCTGGTGACAAAATGGAACTCTGTATGGCCACTGAACGTAGACCGCTCATCAGCGAAGAGCTTATCCACCAGGTGGAAGAGGCGGCACGCCTGATCGCGGAATACAGGCAAGAAAAGCGCCAGCTTTGATTTCCGCCACTTTCGATACCAACGTTTACATACGGGCCTTCAACTTCGGCGGTCCAGCCGCGACGCTGCTAGGCCATGCGCGGGCTGGAAATTTCCGCATCGACATCTCAGAAGAAATCCTTAGCGAGACGATGGGGGTGCTGCGGGAGAAATTTCAGCGCGATCCGTACACAATCAACGATGTTCGCCAGAAACTGGAAAGCTTTGTAACCGCGTAACGCCGAAGCAGTCGCTGGACGTAATCAAAGAAGATCCTGACGATAATCGGATTCTGGAATGCGCAGCTGCGGCGAAGTCAGACTAGATTGTCTCCGAAGACAAGGACCTGCTGCGGCTGGGTGTCTATAACGGCATACGGATTGTCGGCGTCTCGAACTTTATCGATATCACGCAAGCGAGAGCGAAGGACCAGTAAGAACGAATATACGGATTCAGCATCGCTACAACTTGACTGTTTCCCCAGAAGTAAACGCGCGCAATATCCTCAACCATGAGAACGTCAGCCTATCGGCGTCATGGCATCGCCTTACTTTCTGGAAGCCACTGGCTCTGTGTTAGGTCGCGTGTGTTGCCACTCAATTGACAAGACCCGTCCTGCAAGTTTCAGCCTCAAACGAGGTATCTTGAGCTTCCTGTGGTCTTGCATGAATCGAGAGGACTTGCTCCACAACTGAAAAGAGATCGTCCGCTCGTATCGGCTTCGATACGTATCCATCCATCCCCGCCGCAAGACAGCGCTCTTTGTCACCCGACATTGCGTGAGCAGTCATCGCAATGATTGGGATATGCTTTCCCGTTTCTACTTCGCCGCGGCGGATCGCCGCCGTCGCCTCGAAGCCATCCATTTCCGGCATCTGAATGTCCATGAGAACTAAATCGGGAACTTGTTTTTCCAAAGCCTCAAGAGCCGCCCTGCCATTTCTCGCGACGCTCACCTGATGACCTCGTCTCTCCAACACCCGGGTTGCCAAGACTTCGTTTACAGCATTATCCTCGACTAACAGGATCGTCAGGCGCCCTCGATTCCCGCGCAGCGAATGAATCGTAACGACCGGCGCATTCTCGCTAGTTCCACCATTTGATCCCAGTACTGTCCTGATGGCCTGAAAAAGATCCGACCGCCTAATCGGTTTGGCCAGATAGGCTTCGATACCCAAGTCGCGACAGCGCGCGGCGTCTCCTCGCAGACCCACCGAGGTCAACATGATCAAGGGAGGTCTACCCGGCTGCGCGTACAGCTTCACTTTTTCGGCAACGCTGAATCCGTCCATACCCGGCATCTGAGCATCCAGCAGAATTAAAGAGAAGGGAGTTCCTTGGGTATTAGCCTGCTCAATCTGTGTAAGCGCTTCGGCTCCCCCACCAGCGATTGTTGGCTTCATCTGCCAGCTCAACGCCATCTCCTGAAGGATTCGGCGGTTTGTGGCATTGTCATCGACAATCAACACCGCCAAGCCTCGCAACGATCCTACCCCAACCGGCTCATATCTTCTGGACGAACTTCTCTGCATCCGGAATTGCACCGTGAAATGAAAAGTGCTGCCGTGGCCGATCTCGCTCTCTACCCAGATTCTTCCACCCATCAGTCCTACAAGTCGAGAGGAAATGGACAGACCCAGGCCCGTGCCACCATATTGCCGCGTCGTCGAATTGTCTGCCTGCGCAAAGGCCTCGAAAATGGTCTGCTGCTTCTCTACTGGAATGCCGACTCCCGTGTCTCTGACGGCAAAATGCAGCATGACGTCGTCGTTTTTCTCCTCCTGGATCTCGACTTTGACTACAACTTCACCGGCGTCCGTAAACTTTAAGGCGTTTCCGACGAGGTTCAGCAAAATCTGGCGAAGACGGGCGGGATCCCCCTCGAGGCCTTCTGGCACATCTGGCGGAATTTCGCACGCCAGCTCGATTCCCTTTTCCTGAGCACGCAAACCAAGAGCTTTGAGAGTGTCATCCAAGGTATCGCGCAGCATAAAATCAATGGCTTCTAAATCCAGCTTTCCAGCTTCGATCTTTGAGAAATCTAAAATATCGTTGATGAGTGAAAGTAGAGATTCCGCCGAGCTTTTTACCATGACCTGAAACTCCCGCTGCTCCCGCGTGAGATCGGTCTCCAGCGTCAACTCCGTCATGCCGATGATCCCGTTCATGGGAGTGCGTATTTCATGGCTCATATTAGCAACAAAATCGCTCTTGGCACGGTTAGCGGCCTCGGCAATTTCCTTCAATTCCGCCGACTCTTTCAACTGACTCCGTATGAGTTCGGTCTGCCGTTTGACGCGATTGCGCAGAACCACCACCCAGCAAAAAACGCCAAGCGTCACAGCTAAGGCACCGGCGAGCAAGGTGATGGCATGTTTCGCCGTCCACCAAGAGGGATCCGACAACACCACGATGTCGGTGGGCGAGCGTGTCAGAATCCGGAATGAATTCGGCACGCCGCCGCGTTTGGTATGCGCCTCACAGATCCCGGTGATCCGCAGAACCGACCCAATTGCGTATTTTGGGATCATCGCCGAGCTATTCTTTTCCAGCACGGTGCTGAATACGACATCTCCCTCGTGAAGAAGCAGAATGCTTTCAGTGCCACTCTCAGTCCATTCCAACAAACGTCCGCGAAGCCGCACAAGCGCGCCATCATTGGGTACGGTGATTCCGAAGCTATCCCCTCTAATTACGTTTTTCGGCTCCAACTCGAGCGGAGCGACGGGCGCACCTTGCCCGACAACACGAACGATCGCGTTGTCCAGCAAGGGGGAGTATGCGCCGTTGGCCGCAAAGCCGGCCGCCTCGACTACAGAACCGAACGGGAACACAATGTTCGACGCGGTATAGATAAGCAAGCCGCGTCCCTTGTCCTGAATGTAGAGATTCTGACCGGGCGATTGATATGTTACCGTGCCACGAACCTTGATGCGGCGAGGAATGTAATTAACAGCGAAGTTGAGGAGGGAATCAAGGGGGCGCAAGGGCGATTGGAAAGGATCCGGATTGCCGGGCACTCTCACCGTGACTGAGTCAAGGGACGGAACAAAAAGGCTGACGCTCACGAATTGGCGCCGATCATTGAAGGCCGTGCCGCAGGCCCCGCGCATTTCTATGACAGCATCCAAAAGGGAGTGCGGATCTCCAGAGTACTCCGATACCAGACCCTTGACCTGACCATCGCCGGTGTCCACCAGCAGGGCCACAACGGTGTGCTCCCACATTTTCACGATGTCGACGGAGCGAACCGTGCCCCGAACCGCAACCCATTGACTATCCTCGCTGCCCCCTTGCAACTGCGAAAACGTTACTAGGGGGGCGTAGGGTAGGCTGGCCGAGCCGATTACGGTAGTGTGTTTGGCGACGATAGTCGGTGCAAAAAGACCGGGGTCAGTGACACCCTCTATGTCCACTAGATCCCCCGAGCGAACCTTGGCATCGCGCTCGTCGCGATTCACAGAAATGCTACCGGTCTTGTCCTTGAAAAAGAATGAGTTTTTCCAACCGGATAGAGTGGTGGCCATCCCGCGAACATGAATCTGAAGACCTCGGGCGGCCTGTTCCGGCGTGAGGCCCCGAATCTGTTGAACTGTGGTTAGCGGCTGGGCGGCAAGGGCCTCGGCGGCCAATGAGAGCGAAGATCCCGCCATAAGCAGGACCGATAGATATCTTGTGTTCGACATCGCTCGCGGCACTTGCAGTCTAGAAATTCCACTGCCCCTTATAGAATCATCGGTATGCAAAGGGATTTTCATTAGCCAGAACCGAATTTGCGAAAGGTTGATGCGGGGGCCGACATCTGCTCCTGTTGTAGCCTTACAAATATGATGACGAAAGCTTTGGCCCTTCTATTCCTCGCCAGCGCTCTTCCCCCATTCGCCCACAGCGCTTCCGAATGGAGACAACTCTTCAACGGCAAGAATCTCAATGGCTGGAAGCATGTCGGCCCCGGTGAAATGACCGTCGAAAACGGGCTTATCCACACTCACGGCGGCATGGGGCTCCTCTATTGGACCGAATCGAAGCTCGGTGATTGCGTCATCCGAATCGTCTACAAAATGCGCGACGAAAATGACAACTCGGGGGTCTTCGTACGCATCCCCTTTGCTCCCACCGAACCTTGGATGCCCGTCAACTATGGCTACGAAGTGCAAATCGACAATCACCCCGAAACCAGCAATGAAGACGAATACCACGTCACCGGCACTCTTTATTCGCTCACTAAACCTCTTGCTAAACCTGGCAAACCCGGCCCCGAGTGGAACACCATGGAGATCACGCTCGATGGCCCGCGCACGATTGTCACAGTCAACGACGTCAAAGTCACCGACTACACCGAGGGCGAGCCCGTGCCCGAAAAGAAATTCGATTTCGAACCGCAGCGCGGCCCACGGCCAACCTACGGCTACATTGGCCTGCAAAACCACAGCGATAACGACATAGTCTTCTTCAAGGAAGTCGCGGTAAAACCGCTGCGGGCCAGCTCCGCCAAGTGAACGCGCCCACCGCTGTCCCGTCATCTAGCAGCAGCGCCGGTTTGAAACGGGGCATGGGGTTCTTCCCCGCCCTCACGTCCAACATGCTCAACATGGTGGGAATCGGCCCGTTCACCACCATCCCTCTTATCCTCACAGCCATGGGAGGTCCACAAGCGTTACTCGGCTGGATCTGCGGCGCCATCATCGCTCTGGCCGATGGTTTGGTCTGGGCCGAACTGGGCGCCGCTATGCCCGATACCGGTGGCTCCTATGAATACTTGCAGAAGGCATTCGCTCCTAGCGGTTATGGCCGCCTCATGGGTTTTCTTTTCCTTTGGCAAGTCATGCTGGGCGCTCCGCTCACCGCTGCGTCCGGCGGCGTGGGCTTTGCCAACTACCTGCACTATCTCTTCCCAGGGCTCACGCACGCCGGAGCAATTCTCGTCGGCATGTCTGTCTGCGCCGCCTCCACGTTCCTGCTTTATCGCGACATCAAATCCATCGGAACCATTTCGAACATCCTGTGGGCCGGACTCATTCTCGCCATCGGCATCATTCTCTGGGGCGGCGCTTGGCACTTCAATGCCGGGTTAGCTTTCAGCTTTCCAGCGAACGCCTTCAAACCTAGTCCCGCCTTCTTCTCCGGCCTCGGCGGCGCCGCACTCCTCGCCATGTACGACTACAGCGGCTATTTCAACGTTTGCCTCATCGGCGGCGAGATCGAAAAGCCCGCGCGCAACATCCCGCGCGTCGTGTTGCTCTCGATCGTCGTCCTCGCGATTCTGTATCTGCTCATGAGCGTGTCCATCATCGGCGTCCTCCCCTGGCAGCAAGCTATGCATTCGAACGCAGTTGTTTCCGATTACGTCGAACGCATTTACGGCAAACACTTTGCCGCGCTCATGACCGTGCTGATTCTGTGGGTGGGTTTCGCTTCGGTCTTCTCCGTTCTTCTGGGCTACACGCGCGTGCCCTACGCAGCCGCGGTTGAAGGACATTTCTTCAAGCCTTTCGCCCAACTCCATCCCACCCGCAACTTCCCCGCCTTTTCGGTTTTGTTCATGGGAGTTGCTTCAGCGGCCATGTGTTTCTTGCCGCTGGACGTATTGATTCAAGGCTTGCTTATGATCCAAATCGTCACTTGGTTCGCGGCGCAATGCGTGGGCGTTGTCCTTCTGCGGCGCGTCCGCAGCCAGACCGAGAGGCCGTTCTCCATGCCTCTCTATCCGCTGCCGGTAATCGTTGCCCTGGCCGGTTGGATTTTCATCTTCGTCATGAGCGGCTGGCAATACATGGTAGGCGCATTTGCTCTCGTTCTAGCTGGCGTCATTGCCTTTCGCCTTTTCAGCGGGTCCCTCGCAACGCGTAAAACTATCTAATTCACGGAAACACTTGTCCCGCGTCGGATATCCTATGCAAGGAAGGAACCCCGACATTGCCAAAAGCAACAAAAAACGAACTGACGCGAAAGAAGCTAGCAGATTTACTGAACCAGGATTTGGAGCGCGAATTTCAAGCCATCATCGCGTACGTGAATTACTCGAAAGTCCTGAAAGGGGCGGCGTACATGAACATCGCAGCCGAACTCGAAGTTCATGCCAAGGAAGAACTCGATCACGCCCTCGCCTTATCCGACCATGTCGACTATCTCGGCGGCATGCCCGCCGTGGTCCCCAAGCATGTGAAGACTTCCGAGAAGGCCGAAGAGATGCTTCGCTTCGATTTGGAGAACGAAAAGGAAACCATCCGGCAATACCGCCGCCGCGTTAAACAGGCCGACGAGTTGAACGAATTCGCTATCGCCGAGAGCTTGCGCGAAATTCTGGTGCAGGAACAAGATCACCTAACCGCTCTGGCAACCGCGCTTGGCATAGACACGCCCGATCCGGGCATTGCAGACTAGTTCCGTTTATTCGTGCCGCAGCGCTCCCACTGGATCAACTCGCGAAGCCCGGCGCGCTGGACCTAAACCTGCCGCCACCGTCACAAACACCAAAAGCGCAATCACACAAGCGACCGTGACCGGGCCGGTCGCTTTCAATCCGTATAGCATCGAGCCAATGAACCGCGCAAGCCACAGCGAAGCGGCCAATCCTACGAGCACACCGGCAGACGACAGCCAAACGGCCTCGCGAATCGCGGCTAACGCCAGAGCCACCAGCCCAAATCCGCTGGTCGGTTTCGCAAAAATTCGCTCGCTGGATAACGTCGCGCCAATCTGCTGCTCTTGCGTACCCACTTCAATCAGCGGCAAGTCGCGATCGATCGATTCAACAGCCGCCCGCACTGCCGGCAAAACGTTGAGCGGATCAGTCGCCGTCCGGATTTCCGCAATCATCCGGCCCGCCATACCCGCTTGCTGATAAGGAACGTAGAACGTGGGCGGCGTCTCACCTCGCAGATCGGCATACCTTGTGTTGTTTTGGTTCAGCGTGAAACTGAGGCGGGAGGAAGCCGCCGAAGGAGAGAATTCCGCCCTGCGGGCGGGGATTTTCAAGGCATGGGGATCTATCGTTCCGATTTGATTTTATTGGGCGGCATGAGCCGCCCGCTTACGGGAGATCGTTCCGATGAGTCCGTCAAGCTATCCCTCGGCAAGGTTGCGTCCCCGCAGAGCCTGCTTCCGTTTCGCTTGACAAAGCTCTTATCGGCTAAGCGACGTTTTTCTGCACTGGATTCGGTCGCAGTCGAGCAATTTCTTCGCGCTGTTTGCGGGCTTGTTCCAGCTTGCGATCACGCTCGGCATGGATTTGCTTTTGGCGTCCTTCGAGCGTACGCAAAGGCCAAACCGGCAATCCCTCCCAACCCCGCCAGCAAAATACTTTCCGTCAAGAGTTGACGAACAATACCGCTGCGGCCCGCTCCGAGCGCAAGTCGAGTACTGAGTTCGCGTTGCCGCGCGGCACCGCGTGCCAACAGCAGGTTCACCAGATTTACGCACGCCAGCAACAGCACCAAACCCGCCAGCGCCATCAGCAGACTGGGTGCGCGCTTCGGAGACCTTGTTGCGCAAACGAACCATCACCAAAACCCACCAGGATCGCGGATTTCCTAGTAGCGAGGCCCCGCCATCTCCGATCTTCTGCGCGCGCGGCATCAACAGTGGCTGCAGCGTCAGCGGCACGAAGAATTTTGCCGGTTGGCCAAGAGTTAAACCGCTAAATTTTTCGTTCACCACGCCAACAATCGTCACGGGCGTGCCATTCAACTGGATCGTTTTGCCCAAAACGTCCACTGATCGCCCGAACCTGTCCACCCAATAGGTTTCGCCGATCATCGCCACCGGAGTGGCTGCGGGGCCAACATCATCGGCGGGAGTCAGGTTGCGGCCAATCACTGTCTCCACTCCGAGGGCCGCCAGGGCGTTGCCGCTCAGCATTTCGCCAGCGATAAATTCCGGGTGTCCATCGATGGCCGCCGGCTTACGTCGCCCCACACCGGCGGCACAGGCTGTTCGGCAGCACTCACCCAAGTCAGCATCCGCAATTGCAAAGCATCAAACAACACCTTCTTCGCGACCGCAAAGATAGCGGTGTTCGCCCCGATTCCTAAGGCCAACGACAAAATGGCCGTGATCGCAAACGCAGGACTTTTGCGTAGCAACCGCAGGGCATGGCGAAAATCGCGCCAGATGAGTGAAATGTGCTCGCCGGGCGAGTGGACGAGAATCCCGACCAACGACTCAATCAGGACGACCACCCTCTGCCAGCCGTTTTCCGAATGTCGATATCGATCAGCCAGCACCAGCGTCATTTCGCGCCCGTACTCATCCCGGAACTCGCGCGGATAGAATCGCAGCAACGCCTCAAATAATTTCAGCATTTCAGCCCCGTTTCGGCAACAATCCGGTTGCTCGTGCGTCTGCCAGGAGCCGTTCCAAACGGCGTGCCTCCGCGGTCGCTACACGCCGTCCCAACGCGGTCAACGCATAGTACCGCCGGCGCTCGTCGTCGTGTTCAGGGTCGGGCCGCTCGGAAAGCTCGGAGATCAAACCTTGTTCCAAAAGCCTTTTGATTGACGCGTAAAGGCTGCTCGGGCTTAAGCGCAAAACTCCAGAGGTACGCTCGGCCACGTCCTGCATCACTGAATATCCGTGGCGCTCTCGATCGGCCAGCGACACCAGAATATGGAATGTGTCTTTATGCAAGGGAAGGAACGATTCAGGCGGCGGCTCCTCCGCGGATTGACGGCGAGGTGACAGACGGCAACGATATCAGATATTGCTATAGCTGAATCTGGAGGAGTTGGGCTATTTGTGTTTTTTTCGCGTCAACTTCTTAGACAAGAACTCCTGAAAGAGATTGCCGATCGCGTCACCGCCAATGCCGATGGCCGCGTTTTGGAATGTTGTGCTCGCTCCGTTCCGGTCCTTCGCCGGAATGTAAAGGTTCGAAATGCCGCCCGCCGCCAAACCACCCAGAATTTCGGCGTACCTTGGCTGCCAGCGCCCGTTGTCGCCTTTGCAGATTACGCTATTCGCGATGGCATACAAAGCTCGCGAGCCGCCCGACCCTTCTCCTTTTACGAAGTAACGCGGATCTTGATGGAAAACGGACGGCAAAATCGCTTCGCTCAGCATGGTGCCGATGAAGAAATCCGCATAGGCAGCACCGTAGCGCTTGCCATATCCTTGTGCGCCTTGGCCATAACCTTTATAGGTATTCTCCGCTTGCTGTACGCCCGCAATGATACCTGCGATGACGAACGCCGCCGGGTCGAGGGTCATTTTCCAGGAAAGCTCGAACTTTTGTTTCGGAACGAGCGGAACCGCCTCATGCAGATAACTCACGCGATAGTTCGGCACCAAGCCGAACAATCGTTGTTGTTCTTGTTCCTTGATTTGTTCCTCGGCCAGCATCGTTTGCTTCCCGGACACTTGCACGTCGGTCTTAAGCGCGGCCACCTCCAACACAATCTGGGGGAGGCTGGCGTTTTCTCCAGCGATCACGGTTGCTGTTTCATGTTTTGCGGCGAATCCTTTGGAGGTCACGGTCAGATCAAATGTCCCGGCTTCGACATCGGCAAACGAAAATTGCCCGTTGCCGTCCGTCAACGTTTCGCGCACTACCGAATGAGCCGGACCGGCAAGCTTCAAACTCGCCCCAACCACGGCCGCGCCGCTTTTGTCGACAACCAGGCCGGTAATGGTCGAAACCGTCCGCTCGGCGCCCAAGCCAGGCATGATTAAGGATGCAAAAGAACAAAGTAGAAAGATACGGCGAATTTTTCTCATAGAGTGAGTGGCGAGCACTTCTCTGAAGTTAGATGGCATCTCGTCAGTGTAGGGCGGAAAATAAGAATCTCTCATAAACACGCAGTAAATCTGGGTTAACCGACAGAAAACATTTGGTGGGCCGAAGGGGCAGGAGCGCGGCCGCCTGGAAAGGCGGCTAGCGGGCAAGAATGCCCGCCCTACAAGGCCTGCGGCTCGGCTCGAGGGTTGGGGCACACGTCGGGTGTGGGCGTGGATCGGCAAGGTTGGTTCGAGGGTGAATTTAGGCGGCTTGCGACTCCTTTTGCACGTTGCGGAAGGCAGCCAGCAAGTCTTTGGCAAACGGTTGCGGCTGTTTGCTGTTGTGGGCTTGCTGGAAAGCTTGCTGACAGTGCTCAATTTCGGGAATTGAAAATTCGAAGCCATTTTGTTCAGGATCGAATTTTTTCTTATATTCCCGACAGAGGCCCATGATGCGGATGGCTTCCAGCATTTGTTTCTGGATGGCGCCTTTGTCGTTTTTCTTCTCCTGCTCCTTGCGTTCCTTTTGTAAGGCAATGAGTTTTTCGAGGTCGGATTTGTGTTGGTTGCGCAGGCGGCGCTCTTGCAGAGCGAGGTTGGTCAAATCGCGGCGGTAGGCGAGGAGGATTTCGCCTCGAATGAGAGTTTCGCGAACGGCGGGATCAAGCTCGTCGGGGTGAAGGCCGGCGAGTTTTTTGCGGCCGATGGCGTAAATGCTGGTTTCGAGTCCGGGAATTCGCAGAATTCGAAATTCACTGTCCGCGATCATTTGGACGAGGGTGTGTTCTTCGTCATTGGCGGGAGTGTAGCGAGTGAAGTGACGGCCGAGGTGAGCCTGGTATGCGATGGCGTCGTCAGTTGGGAGGAGAACGGTTTGACCAGTGAGGCCAGTTTTGATGGCGTTCAGTGAAGATTTGGCTCGACCCGCCTCAGTGGTGGGCCCGGTACTCTTCTGCGCATTTGCCCTGTTGGCGTTGAGTTGGGCATCGGAAAGAGGAGGGCGGGGTGATGCTGTTTCGTCTTCTTCCGCGAAATCGACGTTCGGGGAGGATGAGGCGCCAGCGGCGGCGGCCATGGTTTTGTTGGCGTCCGTTGTGGCGGTGGCCTGACTTTTTTGT
Organism: Bryobacterales bacterium; assembly: GCA_963763615.1. GTDB lineage: Bacteria > Acidobacteriota > Terriglobia > Bryobacterales > Bryobacteraceae > Bog-105. Next base: position 70,679 of record CAVXPI010000001.1, read on the forward strand.
TCTTGCTTAGCAGTTTTTTTTGCAGTGCGCTCAGCGGCGCGGCGAATGGCACGGTTTGACATAAGTCGCCAAACTCCTTTTTGAAATTGAAACGGCCCAGGGGCGAGCGGAACTCGCAACTGGGCCTTTTCTTGTTCAAAATTAGCAGTGGTAGCGGAGCGGGCCGAGTCAACGAGTCGCTTCGCTTTAGCAAAAATTGCCGCTAAACGATTGGGATGATTTGAGATATCGGTTGTGAAAAAAACCAGTTAATGCCGTGACTAGGTTTTTCACCATTCCGAAGGCGGAGGCCGAGTTTCCAGAGGTTGCCCCTTTTTGCGAGGAAGTCGTCGAGCCGTTGCCGTGAATTTTATAGACCAGCTCAGCCTTATGTTTCTGGATGAAGCCGGACCACTTTACCGGCTGGCCGCCGGCAAGGCGAGATGAAAGGTACCCGCGAACTTGTCTGCTCGCCTTGCGTAAGCGTGTACCGTTCAACCGAAGAAATTGTTGAAATCCTTTACATCTGGCATGGTGCGCAAGACTGGCGTTAAGGTCAATTGCCCGGCCCCAACCTCGTGTCCACCTCCGGTATTCCAATTCTCACAAAGATTTTGCAAAGGGGTGTTAGTAACGCGGTATTTCAACTTCACTGTAACTGCCCGGTGTGGCCGCATTGACCGCCGCCGCGATCCGATCCAAGTAGCGCTGCACAACTGGCCATTGTTGATTACCTAGAACTACAATCGCGATTTTCCGGCCTTTGAGGTTTTGCTGCTACTTTATGTTTTTATCGGTGCTGAGAAGCAGATCAAATCCGGCTTGTTCTGCTTGCTGGATCAAATCGCCGTTTTTCAATGCCTCCCAACCGATCTGCCGCGCCCGCGTGATGCTATGCCCGACGAGGCTACCGGCAATGGGCGCGGGCGTGCCGTTGTCGAACAGAATTTTCATCAGCCGTAGGCTGGGGCTTTCTCAAGGCTCTTGCTGGCAAAACGCAGAACGGCTCTCACTTCATCCGGCTTTACGTCGAACACCTGGGTAATTTCTTGCAGCGACATTCCGGCCTCTAAATTGTCAAACACGGTTTGCACCGGCATACGCGTTCCCCGGAACACCCACGCAGCGCTAACCTTGCCCGGGACGCTTTCCACGGCGGGACATTGTGACCAATCAATCATTTTCCCGTCTCCTTCCCTTTCTGATCGTAGCGTACATTTTCGGGGTCGCCAAGATCCACTTTCATAGCGTGTCTGGCGCTAGAGCCCGGGGGACACTCCATAAGGGCCTTCAGCTTCTCAGTCTCAGAGTTCGGCTTAGTTCTGGAGCGTTCCCAGTGTTCTGGCCGCCGCGCTATTTCTTTTTTTTGAATGACGGGATATCGGCCGGTAGACCCACGCGCATAAAGAACCTTGCGAATGATTGCGAGAGATGTTCCCGATACGGAGGGAGCACACGTATACGCTTTTCACTCGCAAGCTTGCTGCGGACAAAAGGAAGGGGCATTGAAAACACCCTCCGAAAATCGACTATCCGAACTTCACGCTCAAGCCCTGAGACATTGCAATCAGCCAACACATGATATGCAGGCAACCGCCCCATTCTCGCGTTTTCCATCCCGTCGGCAGTTCCCAAGTGCGGATCGCTGCTCAGTTCTGAACGCTTCCAAACGGCGCATAACAGGACATCATCTATCTTTTCCCGGCCTTTCACCAAATCGCACGTTTGAGACATCACAACGAGGTCAAGTTTCTGCCATTGAATGTCTTGGGAACCGTTCGACGAACCTTCGTCAAAAACTAGCTTGTCCGGTAACACGACGATGGGAAATTCTTCGAGGATATCGCCTTGTTCGATATCGTCACCCTCGACCACACCGAACCATGGATATTGTGGAATAGCGCTTGCCATCTGCCCCTGTTGCCGCTGTCCAAGCACGCCCCTTTTGTTGCTTATGTTCGTTTGAAACTTGGAAATTCGCGGTACAAATGCCTCAATCCCAAGGGTCCCTGGTCGGAGTAGGTCTCGCATGGCCCGCGTATCTCAAGGTCACTTTTAAGTTGGCGGAAGGCCGTGCCGGTCTAACTTGGATGCTGGCGTCCCAGTCGAGCAATTCGTCTTCGTAAACCTTGCTGGGGCTCACTCTCCATGGGGAAATGGGCTTCTGTATTTGCATCTCGAAAATGTTTTCAGAGAGCCTCCACCCACAATTTGCATACCACCCTTCCAGTTCTTGGCCAATCCAATCGCTCCCCCCTGCAGAGCTATAGATTGCCGGAATGTTCGAATTATTCGAGATGTGAAGTGTCGTCACTCCTGTGCCTCGATTTGATCCATACATCAAATCCATTCCTGTCGGAGCCGTTGTTAGCATCTTTATTCCTCCCTCAGCCTTTCAATAGTTTGATCGGTCAATAGACCAAAAAACTGTTTCTTCTCGATTTCGTGCGCGGTCGTGATCCAACCTTGCACGGCTTGCCGTTCTTCTGTTTCAAACCCCTCTTTTGTGAACACGTCAACATCGACATAGACAGAAGTATTTAATGGCAACGTTCCCTGAACAAATTCCTTCGTTGCGATCCTCACAGTGCAAGCAGTATCACCGGGCATATCTATGTTGAAGTTCAGATTGACGTTGCCCGGAATGTTTTCATTGGCGACTTTGATTTCTAGGTCGAGGTCCGATACCGATTCGATGCCGTGAACGTCCGCCCGCAACGCGTTTAAATAACGCAAGCCCAGTCTATGAATGACGAGGCCCTTCGCTGTGTCAAAGATGCCACGAATTGTTTCGTCTAGCTCTAAACGGAACTGTTGCCACCCAACGTATGGAGCGGCGCGGTGATATGAAATCACATGTGGACCGAGGCGAACAGACCGTTGATCTCCCGATAATTCGAAAATCGGCAGAAAACGCAGATTGGGATCAGCTTGCCGCCACGGTGGTGGAACCTCATAGACGGGTAGCCGTTGCTGTTTGAAATTTTTCCAAGGTCCGTAATCTGCAAGCCGCCCGAACAAAATTTCCGGGATCGTCGTTGTGCTAAAGCGTATCTCAACGACGGCTTCCACAATCGCGTCAGTCTTGAGCTTTTTCGGAATGGAATTTCCGCGGTGCGATACCATCATCCCTCCCGGCAGACTCTTCATTGTTCTTTATGTGTCAATGTGCCTTGGATCAACCTGTCGTTTTCAAAACACTTGCATCAATGATAAGACAAAGCTGCTTAAATATGTATTTGTATTTAACATTAGTGGAGACCACGGGAAAAGTCATAGGATCCACGGTCCAGGGCTGTGGGAAAAGCACATTTTGTCACGCTTTCCGAATAGTTGGACTGCGAATTCCAGCGAACGCCTGAACAACGAGAAGCCTACCGCAAGCGCGGCTAATGTTACGCCAAAGCGATACCTGCAGTTTTCATAACCATATTCCACGGTTGAGTAGGTTCGAGAGGTTGCCCTCGGGTGACCAAAGTCTTTTCAGAAAATCGCTGCGGCACTTGACCACCCGGGGATAGTGCGGTCTGTCAGGTCCGACGGACCACGATAAGCCAGATACGCCAGGCAAACCCTACGTCTTGATCCAGTTTGTCGACGTGCCGGATCTCCGGTTCATATACCCCGGCGGTAGGGACTTAACCAACCATGGAGGGCAAGTTCGATGGACGATGGATCAAGCATACATGAATCCAGGATTATTGGAATCGATCTCGGCACTAGCAAATCGGTCGTAGCACTCATGGAAGGGGGTCGGCCGGTGATAGTCCCCGATAGGGAGGGTGGACGGACGACCCCTTCGGTGGTCGGCTTTACCCAAAGCGGCGAGGGAACGGTGGGGCACGCTGCCAAGCGCCGGGCGGTGACGGACCCGGAAACCACGATTTATTCCATCTCAAGACTCATGGGACGCCAGTTCAACCAGATCGACGAAGAGATGATGCAATTCCTTGCCTACACACTGGTTGCGGGCGCAAAGGGCGAGGCGTGCGTCGAGATCCTGGGCAAGAAGTATTTGCCGCCAGAGATATCGGCCATGATCCTGGCTAGGCTGAGGGAGAACGCAGAAGCCTATCTCGGCGAGACGGTGACGAAAGCAGTTATTACTGTTCCCGCCGGCTCCAGTTATGCACAACGCGGAGCAATCTACGACGCGGCAGAGACTGCTGGCCTTGAATTCATTCGCATAATCAGCGCGCCGTCAGCCGCGGCGCTCGGTTACGGTCTTGACAAGAAGAAGGACGAGACGATTGCGGTCTACGACTTCGGCGGCGGTACGTTCAACATTTCGATTCTGGAAGTGGGCGACGGCGTGGTGGAAGTGAAATCGGCCGATGGCGATCCGCACTTGGGGGGCGACAATATCGATCAGCTGATCATGGACTGGCTTATTCAAGAGTTCAAAAAGGATCAGGGGCTTGATGTCTCGAGAGACAGGGTTGCATTGCAGCGCCTAAGAGACGCGGCTGAGCAAGCTAAGATTGAACTCTCGACAGTGCTCGAGACAGAGATTAATCTACCGTTTTTGAGGGCTGAAGCGACCGGTTCGAAGCACTTGACTATCACGCTGTCCCGCAGCCGCTTCGAGCAGATGGTGAATGCCATTCTGGAGCGCTCCGTGGAGATATGCAAGCAAGCTATGAGGGATGCGGGGGTGACGCCCGAACATATTGATCAAGTGGTTCTGGTGGGCGGTTCGACCGCTATTCCGAAGGTTCAGCAGATGGTGCGCGATCTGTTCGGCAGGGAACCGAATAAGAGCGTGAACCCGATTGAAGGTGCGGCGGTTGGTGCGGCGATTCAGGCCGGCATATTGGGCGGCGAGGTGACTGATATTATGCTCCTCGACGTGCCCCCGCATTCGCTCGGCATCAAAACTTTTGGCGGCGAGTTCACGAAGCTGATTGAGAGCAACATAACTGTTCCGACCCGCAAGAGCGAATTATTCTCGACGGTAGCGGACGATCAGGTGTCGGTCGAAATCATGGTGTACGAAGGCAAACGCGAAATGGCTCGGGATAACAGGCTGCTGCAGACATTTCGACTCATGGGAATTCCCCCGGCTCCGCGCGGCATTCCTCAGATTGAAGTGACTTTCGACATCGATGCGAACAGCATTTTGAATGTGATCGCAAAAGACCGGGGAACCGGCAACGAACAAAAAATCACTATCGCGCCTTTTTCGGAACTGAGCAAAAACGAATCGCATGAGACTGCGCGCGATGGGGAATCGTATTTGACCGATGATCGCAACGGAAGTGAGGAACTGCTCCTGCTTCTGTAAAGGATGCCCCACTGAAGCTGCGACATGGTAGTGGAAATGAATGCCCGGGTTGTCGCCTTCCACGGACCCAGCACGCACCGCGTTAACCGACTAAATTGATGTTCGACCCCGTCTGAGTCGTACTCGGCGCGTCAAATTTCTTCACCGCCGCGTTTAACGATGACGTAAGCGCATTCTCCACAGCCGCAGTGAGCGGATCTGTTGTTGAAGAAGAAGAGCTGCCGGTCGAAGACGGATTTATCTCTTGCAGCAACGCATTGGTAGCCGTTGAACTCAAACTGGCGCTATCTCCCCCGCCGCCCAGCAGAGCCGAAACCTCCTGGCTGGCAATCGTGGAACTGGCGATCTTGTTCAGTTGGCTCGCCGAGGCGCCCTTCAACGTACTCGTGCTCAAACTCGATGGCAGGAGGCCAGCATTGTAAATCTGCTGAACACCTGCCGAAAGCGGACTAGTGCTGGTATTTGACATTTCACTCTAATCTCTCTTATCGGCCGCAAAAACGGGGAATCCAGAAATCTTCTGTATACTGAAGTTAGCCTTCGGTAATCCCTTCATGAACAGCAACTTAAGATGGACAATAGTTGGCAGCTCCACCTGTATTGTGGTCCTGCTCTTGCTCGGCGCGCGCAGTGGTGGCGCCGTCGCGCACGACGATGTTTACGGACATCTTAAGGTCTACACCGAAGTACTAGAACGTATCAAGCTCGAGTACGTAGAAGAGCCCGACATGAAAAGCGTCACCTTGGGTGCCATCAACGGCCTTCTGGAATCGGTTGATCCGTTCGCCAGCTATTTGAACGCCGATCAATATCGCCAGTACGAAAAGAGCGCCGATACTTCGAAAGCGAGTGTTGGTTTGGTCCTCGCCAAGCGCTACGGCTACGTGGCGGTGGTTGACGCCTTGCCTGGGTCCCCAGCCGACAAAGCGAACATCAACACAGGCGACTTGATTGAGAGCATCAACAATGTGGCTACGCGAGACATGCCGCTTGCTTACGCCGAGCAACTCCTGCGCGGCGATGCGGGCTCAACTATCAACATCACTGTGTTGCGCTTGAAGAATCCCGAGCCCGAAAAAATCACGCTTACCCGCGCCAATATCACCTACCCAGCGGTTCTAGCCAAGATGATGCCGGAACAAGTGGGTTATGTCCACGTCACGAGTTTGGCCGGTAATCGGGTGGAGGAAACGAAGAGCAAGTTGGCTGAACTGAAGAAGCAGGGCGCCAAATACGTTGTGCTTGATCTGCGGCATTGCTCCACGGGCGAGCAGGATAAAGGTATCGCGCTGGCAAATCTGTTCCTCGATAAGGGCGAGATCGCCTCTTTGCAAGGCCAAAAAACGGAAAAGAAAGATTTCACGGCTGATCCGGCGAACGACATTTGGCAAGGTCCACTGGTGGTGATCACCAATCGTGCCACGGCGGGGGGCGCGGAAATCGCTGCGGGTGCTCTCTTAGACGATAAGCGCGCGCAAGTCGTCGGCGAACGGAGCTACGGAGACGCTAGCCTGCGCAAGACAATTCAGATGGACGATGGCGGCGCCGTGATTCTATCGGTAGCCAAGTATTACTCGCCGTCTGGCAAAGCCATTCAGGATGGCGGCATCAACCCGACGGTGGCCTTAGCCGAGAACGACAGCACTCCCGATCTCGACCAGGACGGCAATCCGATTCCCGGCGGTCCGGTGAAATCCACCGAAGATAATTTACTGAAGCAATCGATCGATCTCGTCACAGGCAAAACGACCATGGCTCAATTGACTGGCGATGTGGGCGGCGTTCGCCCGGCCACCGATTCGGACGATGGACATCCGATCAACCGCAAGATGCCGATCACGCCCACGCCTGATCAGCCGAAACCATAACAAGTTCGCGAATTATGCCTCTTTACGAATATCAGTGCGAAAACTGCGGTGACGTATTTGAATTGATAGAGAAGTTTAGCGCAGAGCCTCTCACCATTCATGAAAAGTGCGGCGGCAAAGTGCACCGTTTGATCTCCGCTCCGGCTTTGCAGTTCAAAGGCAGTGGCTGGTATGTGACCGATTATGCCAAGAGCGGCAGCACTAACCCTAACGCTGCCGGAGCCAAGAAAGACGGCGAAGGGTCTTCCGAAAAGTCTGAAAAGTCCGAAAAGAAGGAATCTTCAAAGTCATCTTCGGATTCATCGGGCACCAACAGCGGTACCAGTTCAGGCTCATCTTCCGACAGTGCAAGCTCCACTTCCAGCACAAGTACCTCAACTCCTGCTTCCTCGTCTGATAAAAAATAGAGGGTGACCTCTCGACGGGAATTCTTAACCACCGCGGCCGCCGGTGCTGCGATTAGTGTGCCTCTGCTGGCAGGCGCCCCTCCCAAACCTGCCAAAGTTTCCGCCAACGACAAAGTTCAGATTGCTTTGATCGGCTGCGGCGGGATGGGGCAGGCCGACGCGCGCTCATCCACCGCAACGGGCCTCACGAGAATTGTCGCCGCCTGCGATTGCTACGACGGCCGGTTGACCCACATGAAGGAGGTCTACGGCCCACTCATCTTCACAACCAAGAACTATCAGGAGATTCTCGGCCGCAAAGATATCGACGCCGTCATCATCGGCACGCCCGATCACTGGCACAGCACCATTTCCATCGCCGCCATGAAGGCCGGCAAAGATGTGTATTGCGAAAAGCCAATGGTGCAGCATGTTGATGATGGTATGCCCGTTGTTGAGGCTCAGCGCGAGACCGGCCGGATTATGCAGGTAGGTAGCCAGCGCGTGAGTTCCGTGATTTACAAGAAGGCCAAAGAGCTATATAAATCCGGAGCCATTGGCAAGTTGAATATGGTCGAAGCCTGGTGGGATCGGAACTCCGCCACCGGCGCATGGGAATACGCGGTTCCGCCCGACGCCAATACCGACACCTGCGATTGGAACACTTTCCAAGGCCGCGCGCCGAAAATCGATTGGGATGCGAATCGTTTCTTTCGCTGGCGCTGTTACCGGGATTACGGCACGGGCGTTGCGGGCGATCTCTTCGTCCATCTCTTTTCAGGTTTGCATTTCATCACGGGCGCGATTGGCCCGACGCGCGTCTTTGCAACGGGTGGTTTGCGTTTCTGGAATGATGGGCGCGACGTACCCGACCTGTTGATCGGCCTCTATGACTATCCGGAAACTGCGGAGCATCCAGCGTTCAATCTTGTCTTGCGCGTGAACTTCGAAAGCGGCGCCAAAGAAAGCTCGGGCTTCCGTTTCACCGGGAACGACGGCATCATGACGGTGAGCGACAGCGTAACGGTCACCACCGCCCCGCCCGAAACTGAGCCGGGCTACACAATCGGTACGTTTTCAGCGAGCGAGCAGGAAGAATTCCTCAAGTCGTATCACGCGAAATATCCTGAAATGAAGGCCACGGCCGCAAACATGAACGCCGCCCGCGAAGTGACCTATCACGCCCCGCCCAAATACAGCGACCACGTTGATCACCACACGAACTTTGCCCTCGCCGTGCGCTCGCGCAAGCCCGTCGTCGAAGACCCGACTTTCGGTTTCCGCGCCGCCGGCCCGGCCCTGCTTTCGAATCTGAGTTACTTTGAAAACCGCGTCGTCGAATGGGAGCCGGCCGCGATGAAGATCAAAGGCTAACACCATGTATTCACCTAACGACACAATTCAAATCGCGCTGATCGGCGCGGGCGGCATGGGCCAGGGCGACGCGCGTATGGCGACTTCCCTGCCCGGAGTCAAACTCGTCGCCGCGGCCGATTGCTATGACGGCCGTCTACAGCACATGAAAGAAGTCTACGGGCCGGACACATTCATCACGCGCGACTACCGCGAGATCGTCCGGCGCAAAGATATCGACGCCGTCATCATTGCCACGCCCGACCACTGGCACGCACCTATCTCTATCGATTGCCTTCTGGCCGATAAGCATGTCTATTGCGAAAAGCCGATGGTTCATTCCATCGACCAGGGCCATGACGTGATCGACGCGCAAGCTAAAGCCGGTAATGTGTTTCAAGTCGGCAGCCAGTATCGCAGTTCGGCGACGTACTTGAAAGCTCGCGATCTGTATCAACAAAACGCCATCGGCAAGCTGAATTCCGTGGAAGCCTGGCTCGACCGTAACACGGCCATCGGGGCATGGGAGTATTCGATTCCGACCGACGCAAGCCTGACGACTTGCGACTGGCAGCAGTTCCTGGGAAGCGCACCCAAGCGCGAGTGGGATCCGGCACGTTTTTTCCGTTGGCGGAACTTTCGCGACTACGGAACCGGTGTAGCCGGCGATCTGTTTGTGCATCTGCTGACCGGTCTCCATACGGTCACGGGATCGTTAGGTCCGAATCGCATTTACGCAACGGGCGGTACCCGCTATTGGAAGGACCGCGACGTGCCGGACGTGATGTTGGGCGTTCTCGATTATCCGGAGAGCCAGGCTCATCCGGCGTTCAACGTTCTGCTGCGCGTCAATTTCAAAAGCGGTTTGCCGCAGGAATCGTTCGGCGTTAAGTTCATCGGCAGCGAAGGCGTGATGACCACGGGCGACACTGGCGTGACAGTGGAACGCTCACCTCAGCCGGACGGGTTCGATGGATCAACCGGCAGTTTCGCCGAAGAAATCCAAAAGTCATTGCGCGCCGAGTGGGAAGCCTCGCACGCCACGTTTGATTCGCGCACCTTCCAAGAGAGCAGCCAATCCTACGACACCGGCGGGTTAGACGACCAGCTGGAGCATCACAAAAATTTCTATCTTTCGATTCGCGATGGACGTCCGTCCGTTGAAGACGCTACATTCGGGCTGCGAGCCGCCGGGCCCGCCTTGTTAACCAATGAAAGCCTGTTTCAGCAAAAGGTCATGCACTGGGATTCAGAACTCATGCAGGTAGTATCAAACGCCTAAAAAACGCACCCCGCGAGTGACAAAGCGCCGATTTTAGTAGTCCTAAGCTATACGAGTCAAGGATCAAAAACTATATGAACATCAATCTCAATTCCGCTTGGATCACCGCCCAAGCCTTACTCACAACCGTTGGATTACAGGTGCTCGGCGCAATCGTCATGTTCGTCATCGGCCGCTGGATCATCGGGGTGGTCACACGCCTGATACAAAGAGCTTTGTCGCGCGAACATTTCGATGCTACTTTGGCGCGCTTCCTCGTAAGCGCTACGAGCGTAACGATGAATGTCTTCCTGGTGGTTGCCATTCTTGGCCAGTTTGGCGTGCAAACTGCGAGTTTCGCCGCGTTGCTCGCCGGCGCCGGCTTAGCTATTGGCGCAGCTTGGAGCGGATTACTCGCCAATTTTGCGGCAGGCATCTTCTTAATAGTTCTGCGTCCGTTCAAGGTTGGCGATTTCATCACCGCTGGAGGCGTCACCGGAACCGTCCAGGAAATTGGCCTGTTCGTGACCACCATTTTGACTCCCGACAACGTCCACACGTTTGTCGGCAACAACAAGCTTTTTTCAGACAATGTCCAGAACTTTTCGTCTACGCCTTACCGGCGTGTCGATCTGACGGCCCAAATTTCAGCCGATGCGCATCCCGCACAAGCGATGGAAGCCATCCGGCGCAGCGTTGCCCAGATTCCAAACGTTGTGAAAGATCCCGAACCCGAGGTCGCCATTCTCACGTTCACTGCGGCGGGCCCGGTTCTAGCGGTCCGGCCTTGCTGCTCAAACGATCACTACTGGCAGGTTTATTTCGATACCAATAAAGCGATCCGCGACATCCTGGGCGAAAGTCCGTTCCCCGCTCCAGCGCCTACGTATGTGATCAAGCAGATGTCTGCCGGTGTAGCGGCTGGTGATTAGCATCCAGCGCGGCATTCAGCGAACCTTGACGGTAGCCTTCCAGGTCTAGCGTCACGTACAAAAATCCGAGTTGTTTAAAGATGGCGGTGAAAGCGGCGGCTTTCTCCGCCGTCATTGCTCTGGGAAGTTCGTCTTTGGCGATCTCGAGGCGCACCAAGTCGCCGTGGAAGCGCACGCGGAATTGACGGAAGCCCAGCGCGCGAATCGCTTCTTCGCCTTCCTCAATCGTCTTGATTGTTTCGGGCGTTACAGGCGTGCCATAGGGAACGCGCGAACTCAAGCAAGCAGCAGCAGGACGATTCCAGGTAGACAATCCGGCCTGTTTGGAAAGTTCGCGAATTTCCGCTTTGCTCAAACCCGCATCCACCAGCGGGGATTTCACTTGGTGAATCTTGGCGGCGCGCTGGCCGGGACGATAATCGCCCAGATCGTCTTTGTTTACGCCATAGACGATATGTTTGAATCCACGCGCTTTGGCAAATGTTTCCAGTTGATTAAAAAGCTCGTCTTTGCAATGGAAGCAGCGGTTTTGATCGTTCTTGACGTAATCGGGATTTTCGAATTCGTGAGTCTCGATGTATTCGTGCCGGAACCCGCATTCGCTGGCAAATGCTTCGGCATCGCGTTTATGAGACGTAGGTAGAGATGCGGAGTCGGCGGTGATCGCGATGGCATTTTCGCCCAACGCCTTGTGTGCGGCCCAAGCCAGATAGGCGGAATCGGTGCCACCGGAATAGGCAATAATCACGCGCTCCAATCTCGCTGAGTAAACGGAGCAGCAAGCGCTCTTTTGCTTCCAGGATCGCAAAATCGGACTGTAGGGAAACGAGTACGCCCATAAAGGAAGTATAGAAGGTTCGATTGGCAATTTGCGGCTGAATCCCCCGTTCTCATCTACGATGCGGCGTAGGGCGGGCATTCGTGCCTGCGAGGATTGTGACGAACGCTTCGCCTGAAGTGGCAACGTGCTCGCGGCGAAAGCCCCGCGTGGCGGGCAAACTTCCGTGCAGACAGAACGTAACGAACTGCGGGTGGCCGATGGCATCCCAGTGAGACAGACGACGTGCGTAGCGGAGCATAAGGAATCTGCGCTGGCATCGGGCAGAAACTCTCAGCCGGCCGCCTGGAAAGGCGGCTAGCAGGCATGAATGCCCGCCCTACGCGAAGGCGAAATGTAGAAAGTTTGATATCGGCTTAGCCGAGCGTGAAGCGGGCCTAACTGTTTGGGAGCTTGCTGATATCCCAACCACCTCCTAAAGCGCGGACGAGTTGAACGGCGGCATCCATGCGGCGCTGCAGGAGATCCACTTCCGTTCGCTCGTTTGTCAACGCGATGCTCTGCGCGGTGATGACTTCCAAATAGGTAACGAGCCCACCCTTATAGCGATTCATGGCGAGTTGCTGGGAGTTCTCAGCCGCTTCGGTTGCCTCGTGCTGCTTGGCGGTTTCTTCTTCGAGAATGCGAAGGGTCGACAAATTGTCCTCCACTTCTTGAAACGCGGTCAGCGAAGTTTGCCGATAACTGGCGACGGTGGCGTCGTAGGCAGCCTCGGAGATTGTCACTTGCGCTTTGCGGCGCCCGGCGTCAAAAATGGTTTGCGCCATTTGCGGGCCGAGGCCCCAAAAGCGGCTGGGCCAAGTGAACAAATTAACGATGCTACCCGACTGGAGACCGCCTTGGGCGGCAATCACCAGATCAGGATAGAAGGCGGTTTTGGCAATGCCAATTTGTGCGTTGGCGGCGGCAACTTGGCGCTCACTGGCGGCGATATCGGGACGGCGCTGCAACAATTCGGAGGGTACCCCGAGCGGAATTTCGGGAATCGTATTTTTCAATTCCGCCACCGCGACGTGGAAATCTTCAGGTGGCTTGCCGATCAAAACGGCGATGGCGTGCTCGAGTTGCGCGCGCTGGGCACCTAGATCAATAGACTGCGCCTGCGTTTGATTGAGCTGTGTTTTAGCCTGCATGACCTCGGCTTTCGACGCGACGCCGCCGTTGTAGCGGTTGTTTGTCAGATCATAGGCTTTTTGATAGACGATCACGGTGTCATCGAGCAGCCGCTTCTGCGAATCAAGGCCGCGAATCGTGAAGTAATAGGAGGCCAACTCGGTTTGCAGCTCGAGTTTGACGTTTTCCAGATCGGCGGCGGACGCTTGCGACTGTTCTTTGGCCGCTTCAACCGATTTGCGAATGCGGCCCCAGAGGTCGGCATCGAACGAGGCATTAATGGGCAAGCTAAACAAGCCGTATTGCAGGCCCTGCGCGCCGATAGGGTAATGAGACGAGACGCGGTTGGTACTAATGGAAGGACCGGCGCTCACAGTCGGGAAAAGAAACGATCTCTGTACCTGAATGCTAGCGCGCGCTTGGCGGTAGTTGGCCTCGGCGATTTTCAAACTCTGATTGGCAGGCGCAACCTGGTCTTCCAGGCTATTCAACTCGGGCTCGCTGAATAGCTCCCACCATTTACCCTTTATAAGCGAATCGGCCGGTTGCGCCGTTTTCCAGCCTGCCGATTCTGTATAGGCCGGTGCGGTTGGGACTTTGGGCTGCGCGTATTTTGGACCAACGGTACAACTGACCAAGAAACAAGCCAGACCCGCGGATAATAATAAGTGACGGCGTTTCACTGAGCGGCGATCTCCACTTGTTGGCCGTTAGTAACGGAATCGCTAGGATTCACGACAACTTTGTCTTCTGGCTTAATACCCGATACGAGTTCGACGGTATCGCCGAAATCGCGGCCCATGATGACGGGGACTAGTTCGACTTTGTTGTCTTTGACACGGACCACGCGCAAGCCTTCCGAGCGGAACAGCAGCGTGTTCGATGGCACGGTAACCGCCGGAATATTGGATGGCAGCTTTAGATGAACGGCGACATAAGAGCCGGGGAGCAGTTCGCCTGTCGGATTTGCCACGTCTACTTCAACGAGCAAGGTGCGAGACGACTGGTCAATGGCGTTGGCGTTGCGAACGACTTTGCCGAAGAACTTGCGGCCGGGAAACTCGCTAAGTGTGAGATAGGCCTGGACACCCGGAAAGGCGGCTTGCGAATACATCTCGGGAACGCTGACGTAGATGCGCATTACATCGATGGAGGCGACGTGGAAGAGCTCTTTGCCTGGAGTGTTGGCGCCTTGATTGACTAAACCGCCCTGGTCAATGTTGCGGGCGGTGAGAATGCCGGAGAACGGAGCTTCCACTTTTTCGTAAGCCACCAGTTGTTCGAGCCGCGAAACGTTGGCTTGCGCGGAGGCGACGTCGGCTTTTTTGGCTGCTTCGCCTTGCACGGCGTTATCCACGTCTTGTTTGGCGACGGAATCGGTTTTGAAGAGTTCGGTATAGCGCTCGGCGGTGACTTCCGACAATTTTAGATTGGCGTCGGCGGTTTGCAGTTGAGCGCGAGCCTGCAGCAACTGTTGATCTACCTCGGGAGTTTCAATTTCCGCGAGCAACTGGCCCTTCTTCACGTGGCCACCGATATCCACATACCAGCTTTTCAAATATCCGCTGGCACGAGCCCACACAGGCGTATCGATGAAGGCTTGCATATTGCCTGGAAGCGCAATTTCTTCGGCGCCGGGAGTGACCTTGGGGGCGATGACGGAAACGGTGGGAACGGCAAGCTTGTCCGTTTCGGTTTTGAGAACATTGCCGGCTTCCATGCGCGAGTTGATCCCCGTCCAGACGAAGTAGGCGGCGACGATTCCGGCCACCAGCAACAAGGCGAGAAGCCCTTTCAGCGCCGCTCCGGTGCGCCTTTCCGGCCCTGACCCGGTCAGTTCCATGGTTTCTGTGTGTTCTTGTTGTTGTTCCACTGGCATACTCAATTCTTAGTGTTGCCGCTGCGACACCGGCTCCGGCGTAGTTTCGTGTAGTTTCTTCGTTCCCGCCCAGCTATGCAAAAGGCCAAACACGCTGGGAACGAAGAACAAAGTAGCGACGGTAGCAAACAGCAGTCCGCCAATTACGGCGCGGCCCAGTGGAGCGTTTTGCTCGCCGCCCTCGCCCATGCCAATCGCCATGGGAATCATGCCGATGATCATGGCAAGAGCAGTCATCAAGACCGGGCGAAAGCGGGTCGATCCGGCTTCGAGCGCTGCTTCAATGGCGTTGCCGTGTTTATAAAGCTGCTCTTTGGCAAAGCTGACGACCAAAATACTGTTGGCGGTAGCCACACCCATGCACATGATCGCGCCCATCAGGGCGGGAACGCTCACCGTGGTGTGGGTGACGAAGAGAAACATCACGATGCCTGCCAACGCTGCGGGTAGCGCGGTAATGATAATGAACGGATCGAGCCAGCTTTGGAAGTTGACAACGATCAATAAGTAGACCAGCACAATGGCGCCCGCCAATCCAGCAAGCAACCCGGCGAACGACGATTGCATGGTTTTCACTTGGCCGCGCACCACAACCTCAGTCCCGCGGGTCAAGTATTTCTTGTTGGCGTCGAGCACGTTTTGAATTTCACGGCCCACCGCGCCCAAGTCGCGCCCTTGTACAGACCCATAGATATCGACAGTGCGCCGGATGTTGTAGTGGGTGAGCACGGCCGGTTCGCTCTCCCGTTCGATGCCGGCCACATCATTCAGGATTTCGGGGGCTTTTTGGCCGGCGCCCGAAATGGGTATGTTCTGCAGGTCTTGCAGGCTTTGAATACGGTATTGCGGGGTTTGCGTGGCCAGGCTGTAACTCACGCCATTTACTGGATTCAACCAGAACGTAGGCTGAGTTTGGAAGCTGCCGCTGAGAGTTGTGAGCAGACTGCGGGCAATGTCGTTTTGCGTAAAACCGCTTTCGGCCGCCTTGGTGCGGTCCACTTGAATGTGAAGTTTGGGTTGGTCGAAAACCTGATGGACGTGCAGATCCACCGCGCCCGGAATGCTCTTCAACTCCGGCAGAATCCGGTCGGCATATTGTTTGCTGGCGAAAACATCATTGCCCACAATTTGAATATCGATGGGAGACGGCAAACCGAAATTAAGGATTTGCGTGACGATATCGGCGGGTAGGAAGTAGAAGGTAACGCCGGGGAACTCTTTGGGGAGACTCACGCGGAGCCGATGAACATAATCCGCCGTGGGAGCGTGTTTTTCCTTAAGACTTACTAATAAGTCGGCATCGGCGCTGCCGATTTGGCCGGTGTTGTTATAAGAAAGGTTCAATCCGCTATAGGGCAGGCCGATGTTATCGAGAATGGTGTCCATCTCATTCTTTGGGATTTGCCGCCGGATGGAGCTATCAACCAGGTCGCACAGGCGCGCCGTCTCTTCGATGCGGGTGCCCGTTTTGGCGCGCAAATGGAGCTTGAATTGGCCGTTATCGCTGGTGGGAAAGAAGTCCTCACCGAGCTGCGGAACAAGCAACAGCACCGCTCCGCAGGCGAGCAGGAAAAATGGGATGAAAACTTTCCTGCGCCATACCAGCGTGGTGAGGACGGCTTGATACTGCGTGCGGATTTTTTCGAACATGCGTTCGAAGCCCCGCTGGAAGATCACAAGCGGGTTGCGGGTGCGGGCTTGGACGTGCGCTTTAGCTTTGAGCAGATACATGGCCAAGGTAGGCACCAGCGTCCGGGAGAGAACGTACGAGGCCAGCATAGCGAAGACAACCGCTTCGGCAAGCGGGACGAAGAGGTAGCGCGCGACGCCACTTAAGAAGAACATCGGCAAGAACACAATGCAAATACAAAACGTGGAGACCAGCGCGGGAACGGAAATCTGTGCGGCGCCTTCTATAATTGCCTCGCGGAGCGGATAGCCTTCTTCCAGGTAGCGCTCGATGTTTTCGATGGTGACGGTGGCGTCGTCGACCAGAATGCCAACGGCCAGTGCGAGGCCGCCGAGAGTCATGATGTTCAGGGTTTCGCCCAGCGCGCTCAGAATAATGATGGAGCTGAGGATAGAAAGCGGAATGGAGACGGCGATGATGAGAGTGCTGCGCCAACTGCCCAGGAACAATAGAATCATCAGGCCCGTCAAACAGGCGGCAATGATGGCTTCGCGAACGACTCCGTTGATCGAAGCGCGGACGAAGATCGATTGATCGGAGAGCGGTTGAATCCTGAGATCCGGCGGAAGAGTGGCGGCAACACGCGGCAAGAGCTGTTTGATGCCGGTGACGATATCGAGTGTGGAAGTGTTGCCGGCTTTTAGGATGGAAAGCAAAACTCCGCGGCGTCCGTCTTGCCGGACTATGTTGGTCTGCGGAGCGAAGCCATTACGGATACTCGCTACGTCGCGGACGTACACAGTCGAGTTACCAATGACCTTGATCGGAAAGTCGGCGATTTCAGGGATGCTCTTGGGGCTGGCGTTCATATCGACGTCGTATTCAAACTGACCGATTTTCGCCGTACCGGAGGGAAGAATAAGATTTTGCGAACCGACAGCAGTCACCACATCGATGGGTGAAAGACTTTTGGCCTGGAGTTGCGATTGATCGAGATCGATCATGACTTGGCGCTGTTTGCCGCCGTACGGATAAGGAATAGCGGCGCCGGGGACGGTGACTAACTGTGGACGCAAGAAATTCAGGCCGACGTCGTTGAGATCTTGCTCCTGCATTTTGGGACTCGACAGGGCGAGTTGCAGGATGGGGACGCTAGAAGCGTTGTAAGTGATGATCAGCGGCGGATTCACGCCCGCGGGCATTTGTCTCAGAATGGTTTGCGAAACGGCAGTAACTTGGGCGATGCCAGTGGTGACATTGGCGTAAGGCTGAAGAAAGATCTTGTTGATGGCGACGCCGTTAAGCGAAAACGATTCGATATGTTCAATGTCGTTGACGGTGGTAGTGAGCACGCGCTCGTACGGCGAGATCATGCGGCCTTCCATTTGATCGGGGCTCAGGCCGGTGAAGTTCCAAACAACTGAGATCACGGGGATGTTGATGTTCGGAAAAATATCGGTCGGGGTCCGGGATATGACAATCGGCGCAGCCAACAGAATGAGCAGCGCTAGCACGATGAACGTGTAAGGCCGGGACAGAGCGATCTTTACTATCCACATCTAGCCATTGAGATTAATTACGATACGCCCAAGTTTCGGAAAAGTGCATCATTTTCGCTCGGGCGTGTATCTTGACAGTGGATGCCTTTGGAAACCGTGGATGACGCAATACGCGGGCGGGGACGCCCCCGCGACGAAGAAGCGCGCGGGCGGATTCTGGGAGCGTCCCTTGAAGCGCTGGAAGAGTTAGGGTATCCGGGAGTGACATGCGAGGCTATCGCGGAGCGAGCGGGCGCTAGTAAAGCTACGATCTACCGGTGGTGGCCTCACAAAGAAGCGGTGATGTTGGAAGCGTTGCGCGAAGCTGTGGCGCAGGAGCTGCCGTTCCCCGATACGGGCATCCTCAAGGAAGATATCCGGATTCAGCTTCAGAACTTCGTAAAGCTCCTTAACACCTCGCGTGGCCGCGTGTTCAAGGGCATGATTGCGGCAGGGCAAAGCGACCCGAAAGTGGCCGACGCATTTCTTTCGATTTGGGTTCTGCCACGGCGAGAGTTCGCACGGCGGGGCATTGAGCGGTATAAGAAACAGTTGCGTCGCGGAGTGGACATGGAAGTGGTGATGGACGCGCTTTATGGGCCGCTTTACTACCGGTTGCTCATTGGCCATGAGCCATTGACGGCCGAGTTTGCCAACCACTTGATGGAAGTGGTGTGGCGCGGGATTGCCGCAGGCTAGGAAACCTTGACCCCTGCACGCCCCGCTGATAGCACTTCGCGGACTTTCTCTAGCAGATCGGCGGCAGTAAATGGTTTGGGAAAGACCTCAATGCCGTGGATCGATTCTCGGTAGGATAGCCGTTCATCATCCACCAAACCACTCACCATGAGAACCCGCATCCCTGGCCTTTTGGTCCTGAGATAGCGCGCGGCATCGTGACCAGCCATGTTGTCAACATAGGTTCTGATGATCAGCAAGTCGGGCTTGTATTCACGCAAGCGGCCAACGGCCCCTCCGAGATCGCCGACCGGCAAAACTACATAGCCGTGAGTTTGGAGCGTTTCCTCCAGCACTGCGCGAATGACAGGCTCGGAGCAGAAGAGGAGGATAGTTGCATTCATACTCCAATTTAGCCGAAATCAGGGTAAGGCGTAAGCTGCGACAACATCTGATGTGGGCGAGTCCGCCAGGAAGCCGCCACCAGTTGCCACAATCACGACATACTGCTTTCCGTCTTTGCCTTGAAACGTCATGGGTGCCGAGTGGGCACTCGCTTCGAGCTTAGCGACCCAAAGCTCTTGGCCGGTTTGCGAGGCGAAGGCGCGGAAGCGGCTATCGGTTGTTGCGGCAATGAAGACGAGGCCGCCGGCTGTAGCGAGACTGCCTCCGATGTTGGGTCTTCCCGTATGCTCCTTTTCGGCGGGTAGATCGTCTGTAACGCCCAGGACGCTTTGCCAGGCGATTTCTCCAGTGTTGACGTTGACCGCGAAGAGCCGACCCCAGGGCGGTTGCTGACACGGCCAACCTTTATCCTTATCCCAAAAGCGCCCGACACCGCCGAGAGGACTGGTGCGCGAGAACGGCGTACGCGAGCCCTCCTTGTTCTTGGCAATTTTACCGATGCTGCCGAGGTCTTGCGTGTTGACGAACAGATAGCCGAGTTTGGGATCGAAGGACATGGGGTTCCAGTCGTTGCCGCCAAGGGTGCCGGGGAACACCACTGACAGTGTTGCGCCATACGGAGTGAACGGACCGTTGTTGTGCATTCCGCCTTCGCGAGCAAGCAAGTCTTTGCAGTACAACTCGTGTTCGGGGGTGAGTGTCGAGAGTTCGTTTGCGTTGAAGCTATTGCGGCCCAGCGGCGCAGGCTTGAGGGGGAACGGTTGAGTGGGCCAGCTTTCTTCGCCTGCCACATCGCTCTTTGGAACGGGGCGCTCTTCGACGCCATAGATGGGCTTGCCCGTGCGGCGATCGAGGATGTAGAGCAATGCAGTTTTGCCAATTTCGGCGACAGCAGGGATCTGCCGGCCGTTGCGCGTGACGTTGAACAGGATGGGCGGAGCGCTCGGATCGTAATCCCAGATGTCGTGGTGAACGGTTTGGAAATACCACTTCAGCTTGCCCGTTCTGGCGTCGAGAGCGACGATGCAGTTGCCGAAAAGATTGGCGCCTTGGCGGTCGCCGCCCCAATAATCGTACGTGCTTTGACCGAAGGGCAGGTAGACGATGCCGCGTTCTTGATCGATAGTCATCATCCCCCAGACGTTAGTGCCGGAGCGATTCTTCCAACTATCGCCGGCCCAAGTGTCGTGGCCGATTTCGCCCGGTTGAGGGACAGAGTGAAACTGCCAGGCGAGTTTGCCGGTGTGCATGTCGAAGGCGCGGGTATCTCCGGCTGCACCGAGACTGGGCGATTCTTGCACGTGAGCGCCGGTGATGACGAGATCGCGATAAACGATGGGCGGCGACGAGAGATCGTAGAAGGCGTTGGGGTAGCCGTTGAGGACGCCTTGCTTGAGATCGACTGCACCTTCGTTGCCGAAGCCGGGGACGGGTTTACCGGTGTTGGCATTGAGCGAGATGAGTTTGGCGTCCGATGTGCCGAAGACGATTTGCGGAGGAGAGTGAGGGTCGCCGGCGTAAAACTCCAGTCCGCGAACCGCGGGATTAGCGTCACCAGGCAGTTCGTACACCCAGAGCAGCTTGCCGGTTTCGGGCTCCAGGGCAACAACTTGATGGTACGGCGTTGTGAGATAGAGCTTGCCGTTGACCATGAGCGGAGTCGCTTCGCCCACGCGCGCAACAGGTGTGCCCTCAGGAGAACTGGCGGCCATGTGGAACGTCCAGGCACGCTTGAGAGTGGCGACGTTGCCGGGATTGATTTGAGTGAGAGGCGAATAGCGCGTGCCGCCAGGGTCGTGACCGAAGGTGGGCCAATCCGCTAGTGATTGGGCTTCTACGGCGGAGAGGGCGAAGAGCAGCGCGGCGGCTGAACGAACGGCAAGAGACACCGGGCCATGATATGACACCACTGGGCTTGGGTTGCATCGCGCGTCAAACCATCTGCCGATTAGGCGGCGCTTGTCATAACATTCGCTCGCGCTGTTCACTGAACCTAATTGTTCGGCCGCATACGGGAACCACGCAGCAAGTAACTCGGAGCTAATCTATGGCCAGGCGGCCCCGTGTTGCGTCGCCAATTATTTACGAATGGCAGCTAGCTTAGCTTTTGGCTAAGCGAGCAGTGCGATGATATTCAATAGTGGACGCGAGACGGATCTTTGCCGAACCTTCAAAAATCAGAGTGCAGTCAGGGCGGCCGGAGTGGACTCAGCTTCTGGTGCCATCGACGACGGAAGCGCGTCACGTCGTTATGGGCTACGTGCGTTGTGAGATATCCGACCTCGAAGGCGAGTTGGGGGAACAGTTAGCGCTCGCGGTCGACGAGTTACTGCGTAACGCCATAGAGCACGGAGGGGACGCACATAGCAACCCGGAATGCATGGTGGAGTTTAGCTGCCTGCGAACGGCGCGCATGATTCAATTTCAGATCAAAGACACGGGACCAGGCTTTTCCCTCCATACAGCTAAGCACGCGGCGATTAACAATCCTCCGGAAGAGCCGTTACGCCACGCACAATTCCGGAGTGAAAAGGGTATGAGACCGGGCGGCTTCGGCATCATGCTGGTCAAACAGATTGCGGACGAGTTGATTTATAACGAGGCTGGAAACGAAGTCGTGCTGGTGAAATACCTGGCGGCGAAGCGGGAGTAACTACCGTCTAAAATCCATGGGCGTCAAAGAAATCTGGATATCGCTGCTCACGGCCTGAGCGGATGTCATGACGCTGGGAATGTCGGGCACTTCGATATTCTGGTGCTGCAAACTCGCTGGATCTCCCTGCACCGAACGTGAGCCGTTACGGAACGCATAATCCGTAATTCGCCCGTTGCCATCCAGACTCATATTCAACACAATCGAAGACCGTAATTCGATCGGCACCAAATTCGCATCAATATGGTTGCTTGAATAGATTAGGGGCACTTCATAGGCCAAACCCCGGGTCGTATTGCCAATCGTAAAGGCCAAGGCTCCGAACAACACCAAAGCCGAACACAAGCCACCGGTGGCCGGAATGGTCAACGGCCGCATCAACTCCTGCATTCTAAATTTCCAGTGATGCCACAGGAGACGGAGGCGCGAACCATCGGCTTCGAGAATCAAGCGCCGCTCTTCCGAGGCAAGCACCCGGAGGCGGGTCCGCAGGCTGTGGGGGGATTTGGGCTTCGACAGTTCCCGCAGGCTCGAACGTACGGAGCTCAAATCCTGCAAACGCAACTCACACTTGGAACAACGGCGCAAGTGCGCTTCGACGCGCACCAACTCGGGGCCTCGCAGGCGGCCGTCCACATAGGCGGTAGTTCGGCGATGTACACTCCAACAAGTCATGCTCGTTCCGTTCTCTTGAGAGAATCGCGCAAAACGGACCCATTGAGGCCGCGCGAATTCCTGCTTTTGTTTCGCGGCACCAACGTGCTTTTTACGCTTTCTGCCATGGTTTACGCCATTGCTTCGGCAAAGCCCTGGTCCGGCCGCTGTGTGAGTTCGCGGCGCAAAGCTTCGCGTCCTCGCAAAATCCGGGATTTTACCGTGCCGAGAGAGACCTGCAGAATGTCGGCGATCTCCTCGTAACTTAAATTCTGTACGTCGCGCAAAACCACGGCGGTGCGGAACACCGGATTGATTTGGGCCAGCGCCCGCTCGATCATGGTCCGCGCCTCGCTACCCATCGCCAAATCAAAAGGCGAACGGCCTGGGTCGGGCGTCAAAGCAAGACAATTCGGATGCTCCGGCCCGTGGTCGTCCATGGGGACTTCCATGCGGCAATGACGGGCAAACCAGCGGCGATGGTTATAAGCTTCATGCACAGCAATCCGGTAAATCCAGGTGCGGAGGCTGCTTTGTTCTCGAAACGCCGCCACCCCCCTGAAAACCTTCAAAAACACTTCCTGCACCACATCGCTAGCGTCCGACTGGTTTCCAAGCAAGCGGTACACCATGCCGAAAATTTGCTGCTCATAGCGTTCTATTAGCTCTTCGTAGGCACCCTCGATGCCAGATCTCAACCCTCGGAGGATACGGGCGTCTTCCTCGGAGATACCCGTTTGGGCACCTGCCAGAATGGAGAGCTTTCCCGAGTTTGTAAAAAACGGATGCGCCATTGCTTTGAATTCTACCGCTTCTGCGACCTGGAGGCCAGTCAAAGCTAGTTAAATTGGCCCAGCTAAAGGAATAGACACCACGGAGCAGGAAGAAGTTCCTGTGAAGGCGAGAAGACAGAAGCAAGAAGACGCGGTGCGTTTGCGGGTTTAGGGGTGGCGAGACTCTGGCAGAATCGCGCGTTTCACGATCTCGTTCAGCGCGACGCCAGGCCTACTTTTTTCCAAGAACGCCTTCCAAGGTATCCGCGGTAAGGATCTTCTTCAACCAACGTTGCACCTGCGCGGTTGTGGCCGCTTCGAGCTTGTCGTCCACCCAGGCGGGCAGAGTGTGGAATTTTCCCTTCAGCAGGTCTCGCAGTACTTGGACGCGAACGTCGCGCACAATATCCTGGACCTGCGGAAGTCTAAGAAAAATGTCGGTGCCTGAACTTGCCATACTCTTCAACTCCATTATCAGCGGTTCCTGTAAGCGGCGCAAGCCGCAGAGTACGGCGATCTGGGATATCACTTCGTCGCGCTCGCCGCTCTGTAAGCCGGCCGCACGTTTCACGATCTCGTTCAGCGCGACGCCAGGCCTACTTTTTTCCGAGAACGCCTTCCAAGGTATCCGCGGTAAGGATCTTCTTCAACCAACGTTGCACCTGCGCGGTCGTGGCCGCTTCGAGCTTGTCGTCCACCCAGGCGGGCAGAGTGTGGAATTTTTCCTTCAACTGGTCTCGCAGTACTTCGATGCGAACCCTCCGGTTTGCGTCGCGCACAATATCCTGGACCTGCGGAAGTCTAAGAAAAATGTCGGTGCCTGAACTTGCCATACTCTTCAACTCCATTATCAGCGGTTCCTGTAAGCGGCGCAAGCCGCAGAGTACGGCGATCTGGGATATCGCTTCGTCGCGCTCGCCGCTCTGTAAGCCAGCCGCACGTTTCACGATCCCGGCGAGCCTTTCTGGGCCGCCGCGGGCCAGCATCGCCAACACGAGATCCGCAGGGCGACCGCTGTCAATAAGCGCCGCTGCATCAATGTCGCGGATGTCGATCAGAGTATACGCGATTTTCGTCTCGCCCAGATCGAGTTTGTTCTCCATCCGCATTCTTTCCTCACCCAGATACAGAACGGTCTGGCGAATCTTGCGCCGGTACTTTCGGCCCAGCAGCAAACAGTACATTCCTTCGCGGTAAGGCATTTCCTTGTCGTTGCGGGTCTGGAACTCTAGATGAAAGATGCTGTCGTCCTGCAAGAGAAACACGGCGTCCGCTCGCCGTTCCACGACACTCGCCATTTCCACATTCAGAATCTGCCGCACAGGCACGCCGCCGGTCAGCCAATCTAAAAGCATAGTTGACCGATCGCGCTGGAACAGCGCTTTGAGAGCAGAGTCGTATGTACTGCCTGTTTTCTTCGCCAAGAAAGAAATGGAAACCCGAGAGGATAGTGTCCTTTCGGGGTCTTTCTTCTTTTTTTGAACTTCGCTTTTGTTATGGAGTCAGTTTCGGGCGCGCCGTCGCGGTCTTACCGGGCGTTGCACACCTGTGCATAGTATGCCTCGTATTTCGGGATGAGCAGGTCCGTACAAAAGCGGCTTAGCGCCGTCTGGCGGGCGTTGCCGGCAATCCGGTCATGCAGCGCTTCGTCCGTTAGAAGTGCGGTCAGCCGGGCGGCCTGGGCGTCAATATCACCTACCGGCTCCATGTAGCCATCTTGGCCGTTCGTGATGAGGTCAGGCACTCCGCCTGTTTGGGTAGCTACGGGTGGCACGCCGCAGGCCATCGCTTCCAGCGCGGCCAGACCGAACGCTTCGGTCTCGCTTGGAAGGTGCAGCGCGTGCATGCGTGGAATCAGGCGCTCCATATGATCCTGCTTGCCGAGAAAACGGACGTGTTCCGCCACGCCGAGATCGCGCGCCAACTCCTCGGCAGGCCCGCGGTCCGGCCCGTCGCCAGCCATGATCAGCTCGGCCTCGACGTGCGGCCGTACTTTCGCAAAAGCGCGAATGCAATCATTCACCCGCTTGACGGGACGAAAATTCGAAATGTGCACGATGCGCTTGGGGCCTTTCGCCCGCGCCTCGGGATCGGGTTTGTACAGCGTGCAGTTGACGAAGTTATGAATCACTTCGATGGGTTGCGTGATGCCGAAAAACTCTTCGGTCCGTTGGCGCATGAATTCGCTAATCGTAGTAACACCGTTCGATCTTTCGATGGAGAACTTGGTGATGGGGAAGTAAGAGCGATCGGTTCCCACCAGGGTGATGTCCGTTCCGTGCAGAGTCGTTATGAAAGGCAGAGACCGGCTGGTAGTCATCTGCTGAGCCAGCAGCGCGGAAATCGAATGCGGAATCGCGTAATGAACGTGCAATAGATCGAGCTTCTGACGCTCTGCGACCTCATACATGCGAGATGCCAAGGCCAAGCAATAAGGCGGATAGACGAAGAGTGGGTAGTTCGAAACTTCGACTTCGTGATAAAAGACGTTCGGCGTATCGGGGTCGAGCCGGATCGGATTGGCGTAGCTGATGAAATGAACTTCATGGCCGCGCAGGGCGAGTTCCATACCGAGTTCGGTTGCCACGATGCCGCTACCGCCGTAGGTGGGGTAGCAGGTGATGCCAATGCGCATAGCTCTAGTATGCCTGGCTGTATATTAGTGAGAACTCCATCTTGTCACTTATGCCGCAACTCAACAACAAAACTGCGCTCGTCGTTGGCGCGAGCCGTGGAATTGGCCTTGCCATCGCTCGTGAAATCGCGCGCTCGGGAGCGAACACGATCCTCGCTTCGCGCAATCTTGAGGCGTTGCAAACGGAAGCGGATGCGCTTGGCAAAGAAGGGTATCGGGCGTCGGCTCTGCGGATTGATGTCAACGGAACGCAAACTGATACCAACCTGCCCGACGTCGACATCCTAGTCAATGTCACCGGCACCAACATTCGCAAACGCTTTGAGCAATACACGAAGGAAGAAATCGATTCACTGTTGCAGACGAATCTCATCGGATTGACGCACCTCACCCAGAAGATCGGCGGCCGCATGGTGGAGCGCGGAGCAGGCGGAAAAATTCTGTTCATCGGCAGCCTCATGTCCCTACTCGGTCTGCCCTATCTGAGTGTGTACGCGATGACGAAGAGCGCATTGGCGGGCCTGACGCGTGTACTCGCGGCCGAGTGGGGACGCCACAATATTCAAGTCAATTGCATTGCGCCGGGATTCATCTTGACGGATTTGAACCGTCAGATGTGGCAATCGCCCGAAATGAAAAATTGGCTGGGTGGTGCGCAAGCGAATCCACGAATGGGGACGCCTGAAGATATTGCGCCGATGGCGGCCTTTTTGTGCGGACCCGGAGCCGATTACATTACGGGGCAGGTAATTGCGATTGATGGCGGTTACACGACGACCGCAGTCTGGCCGTTTGACGCCTAGCCTATTTGGCGAGCAGCATCCTTTTCAAATACATCAATTGGCCCAGATGATAGGAATTGTGTACCGCGAGAACGAGCGCTTCTCGTAAGAGAGTCTGGCCTTGGCCCCCTTCAATGGCCTTGTATAGATCTTCGTTCGCGTCATTTATGAGACGATTTATCTCCGCGAAGCCGCGGCGAAAGGCATTCACGCTTTCGGCCCATGCGTGCGCGTCACCCGGCGCAGCACTCTCGGGCCAATAGCCTTCAGGCCATTTCGGCGATTTGTGATGCGGATTGCGCGAAAACTCCAAAATGTCATGTTGGGCGATGCGCACATGTTCCAGCAACTCCCACGCCGAATGGGGCGCGCCGTGCGGCTTTGCGCCGGCAAGCTCGACGGGGAAATCGCCGACTGCGGATTCAAATTCAATGTGCGATTGGCCGCCTCGCAGGGCAGTCAGCAATTGTTCCCGCAACGCGGCATCTTCAGAGGCTTTCATGGTTGTTAGCCTACCGCAGGCGATTGCGGTTTTTTTTAGGAAACACGCGCAAGACGGTCGCGGGGAACTGATTCTCTTCATTAAATTCGGCACTCTCACGGAAGCGCCACATTTTTCAAATTGTCGTTTTGACCATTACAGTTCCCGTCATTTTGGGATGAAGCTTACAGAAATATGGATAGGAGCCCGGCTCAATGAATTTGAACGTGAACGATTGATCGGTATCAAGAACGGGAGAGGAGAATTTGTTTTGGGTACTCACCACATTGTGTGGGATGTCGTCGTGATTGGTCCACTTCACAATGCTTCCCGCCATTGTCGTCAAGACCTGCGGACCAAACGAGAAATTATCGATCTTGATTTCCTCAACGGCGGCTTGAGCACTTGCTGGGGCCTCGGGAGGCGTTGCTAACGGCGAGTCAATTACGGCGAGCGAGTGGCTACCGGGCATGTAGGTCACATGGGAGATGCCGAGAACGCCGCGCAGTTGTTCGGCAGGTACTTTCATAGGGCCGGGCGAGGGAGCGCTTCCTGGCTTCGGCTGGGGAAATGCCGTCGACATAGCCGTGTGATAGAAGATGTTTCCTTCGGTTTTTTGCATGGTTTGGTGAATGTGCCCGTTTAAGACCGTCACCGAGCCGAACCGCTTCATGTACGACAAAGCCGTCAATCCATCATCCGTGCCCCATCCCCATTCCGGGTAGACCGTCCACAAAGGAATGTGCGCGAAAACCACAATCGGCGTACTGCCCTTGCGCCCCGCCAAATCCTTTTCTAACCAGCTCAGTTGCTCTGCCCCCAGTGTTCCCAGCCCACCGGCTTTCAGATCGGCGACATTCACCAAACCGATAAAATGAACGCCTTTGTGATCGAAGCTATACCAGCCAGCGCCCTGCGTACCTTTTCCGTAGCGCGCCAGATACTGCCGGCCGTTGTCGTTCAGCATGTCGTGTTCGCCGGGCACAAAAAACGTTTGCCCCGCTTTGGCCGAGCGCAACACTTGATCGAGGGTGTCGAACTCACTGGGCTTCGAGAGGTGGCTTAAGTCTCCGGTATGAATCAGGAAGTCCGGCGCGTGCTCAAGCGCGTTGATCTTGGCGATGGCTTCTTGCAGGGTGGCAGTGACATCTTTGTTTGCCTCCTTATTAAACCCAATGTGGCTATCGCTGATTTGAACGAAACTAAATCCGGCGCCTCCCGCCATGGAGCGGTCCGGCATCTGGCCGAAGGCTTTTGAACTCAGCAGACCTCCGTTGACCGTCCAGAGCATGCCGCTGCCTGCCCAAGCCATGCACTCCAAAAATCCACGGCGGTCTATTCCATCAGTATTCGAGTTTTCTTTAATCCAGCGAGGCATTCATTCCCTTTTCTTGCGTTCAGTTTGTAGTTGTTGCGCTTTCAAATGGGGATACTGGAGTGGACCGTGAAATATTCCCGCTTCTCGAAAGTCTTTCTGCTTTGCTAAAGAGTCCGTTTCCCTTGTACCGTGCGGCAAATGTTGAGAGACTGGCAAACGGCGCCTCGTTTGAGCCGGCTGACAAATGATTGGGAAGCTCTGGAATAAAAACACCGAAGAGCAGGTAGAGCAAGATAAGCACTACTTGTTCGAAAAGACCGTTCTTCCGTGTCTCCGCTCCGGCTACAATTTGGCGCGCTCGCTGACAGGCAACGAGCAGGACGCGGAGGATGCCCTGCAAGAAGCATCACTGCGGGCTTGGCGATTCTTTGACGGCTTCGCGATTGGCCGCGATGCGCGCGCCTGGTTTCTGGCGATTGTTCGAAACACCTGCCATACTTTGCACCGCAAGAACCAGTTCCCCGGGCCGCTGATGCCGTTAGAAGACGATTCGGAGGCGGTGGGCAATTGGCCCGATCCTGAAGCGGCGCTGCTCACAAAGATGACCTCCGAAATGGTCACAAAGGCGCTGGAAGACTTGCCGTTCGAATACCGCGAAGTGCTGGTTTTGCGAGAATTGGAAGAGCTCTCTTACAAGGACATCGCGAAGATCATCGAAGCGCCGCTCGGAACCGTGATGTCGCGGTTGTCGCGGGCGCGCAGAGAACTCTACACTCGACTCTGCCCGAAATCGGGAGAGGTGAAGCGATGAACTGCCAGGAAATGCGCGGCCTGCTCGATGCCTACATTGACGGTGAACTCGACGTGATGAACACCCTGAAATTCGAGGAGCACCTAGCGGAGTGCGCCTCCTGCCGCGCGATTTGCAAGACCTACAAAAATGTGCACGACTCGGTAAGAGCGCAGATTCCTTACCATGCGGTTCCCAGGGGTGTGGAAGAAAGGATTCGCGCGAGGCTTGGCCCAGAACCGCTTGATAGGCCGAGAAGCAGGTGGGCGGAGGTGTTACAAGGCTGGCACGTGGCCATGGCCGGAACCACACTGGCGTTGGCTGTGCTCGCAATTTTGCTCTTCGAGACAGTGCGCCGCTCTCCGGCACAAGAGGTTTTGGCGCAGCAGGTAGTAGCAAGCCACATTCGTTCGTTGATGGCCAATCACCTCGACGATGTGGTCTCTTCCGATCGACACACCGTGAAGCCGTGGTTCAATGGAAAAATCGATTTCGCGCCTGACGTGAGAGATCTTGCCGCCAAAGGGTTCCCCTTGCAGGGCGGGCGCTTGGATTATCTAGATAGCCGGCCCGCAGCCGCGCTGATCTACAAACGCCGGGAGCACACCATTAACCTGTTCGTCTGGCCGACCACCCAGGCCGATTCCAAGCTCAACAGCATGAACATTAATGGTTTTAACTTAGTAAATTGGACGCGATCGCACATGGCCTATTGGGCCGTTTCGGATCTGAACGCGAAGGAACTGGCGGAGTTTGCCAATGAGCTCGGGAACTAAATTCATGAGAGTGCCTGCCTGGCCCAGGCCACAGCGCGCAAAGTATGCGCAGAAAATCCGGCTGGCCGCGTCATTGCTGATTGAAGCCACCGCTGATACGAAACGCTTCGACGAAATGGCCGTCTTTCATGGTGGCTTCTTTTCGCAAAGCGTCTTTCTCCCTCTTCAAATCCTGCGCGCTCCAATCTGGCCGGTACTTGTGAATCGATGGCTCAAATTGGCTCACGTGCGCCATCGCCGCATCCAGCTTTAACTCCATCAGTGTGGAAACGTCAACCCAGTAGTTGGCATCTTGCGGAGTTACGTAGTAGTAAACTTCGACCGGCACGTGCCAGGGTTGCAAATGGTCATGCAGCAATTGGTTAGGGAAATACAGATGCCATTCCGCGGCACGCACGGCGTCTATGGTGTTGTTCGCGGCCATGCGGTGATCTGTCTTGTGCCAGCGGACGTATTCAGATCCCGGATCGATCGACATCACCACATCCGGACGATAGGTCCGGGTAATTTTGGTGACTTCTTCCACCAGATCGAAAGTATTTGCGTATTCCAGCATGCCGTCATGGAACTGCAACCAATGGATGTTGGCGGTTGGAATTCCGATGATCTTGCAGGCGTTCTCTTCTTCCATGTTGCGGATTTGCGCCAACCGCTCAAAAACCACTGTAAGAGTATTGCCGCATATTTGGTTCGGTTGATCCATACGGCCGACGCTAATGGTTTGCACTCCCTTGCCGGCACAAATTGGGCGTAGAGCATGTTTGCCCGAGTTCAACTCTGATGCTTAGAGGCTGTTCATTCAGATGCGCGATGGCTTCATGATCTGCTACCGGAAAGGGTCACCGCAAGGGACACGCTAAAGTCTTACGTCCCGAGACTTTGTGTGACGCGGGCCCGCTGCTACTTAACGCGGCAGCGGGTGTTCGCCGTTGGGTACGGTCGCCGTTACGGGCCAGTCCCGAAATCTCCTTGCCGGGCCAAGAAAACGCCGCGAAGCGCAGCGCTGCAGCGCTGGCGTTGTTAATGGAAACATGGAATGATAGTAGCCGGGAGGTAGCCATGCCTACACAAGATAAAATCGACTGGTCGGAATGCCCACTTGTTGAAGTTAAGCAGGGAGTGCAAAGCGGCGCTCCTGTGCTGCGCGGCTCAAGAATGCCGGTCAACGCAATTGTCGATAATTTCGACTACGGTGTGAGCGTTCCCGAAATCGCCGAACAGTTTGAATTGCCGCTTGATCGCGTCGAAGCGGTTGTGGCTTACGCCAAGAGCCATCGCGTTGCACATCCTGTTTGATAAGAACGTTCCTATTGGTGTACGCGGCTTTCTTTCAGGGCATGAGGTCCGTACATTTGTTGAAATGCAATGGCACCCTCAGCTTGAGAATGGCGAACTTCTCAAGGCCGGTGAAGCGGCGGGATTTAACGTGATGGTTACGTGCGATCAAAACATCAGGTATCAGCAAAACCTGACAGGGCGGAATCTTTCCTTGGTTGTGCTTGGCTCAAATATCTGGCCGATAGTGTGCGATCACGGCGCCACGATCAGAGAAAAGGTAGAAGCTGCCACACCGGGAAGCTATGACTTCATCGAAATGCCCCTACCTCCCAAGCGCCGACGAAACGAGAATTGAACGTGGTTCTTTTGTCTCGAATCTTAGACCTCTGTTGCCGCTGCTGCTTAACGCGGCAGCGGGTGTTCGCCGTTTGTGGCGGGGGTGGTAACGGCAATCGGTTCACGCGAAAAAATTCTTAATCCGCGGGCCGAAGGCTTCAACGGCAAGGCGTTCAATGCGCTCACGGCGACTATCAAGAAACATGACATCGTTGCCGTAGTCGGCCTGATCGTCCTCGTTGGTCGTGGTCTGGTTGATGTGGCGCCGCTTGTCGGACATCTCTTGCAAGCTTCGAGAATAAATCCAGGCCGGTCGGCGACAAGGTACCTCGCGATATCCTCCACACCCACCCGGCGATACGGCTTGTTTGTGTGGAGTGCGTCTTTGGAGCCCCAAGCTAACGCATGGGGCTGATAGTACTGAGGGAAGGCGAACCGCCTCCGAGTTCGATTCGCCTTTCTGGATCCCTCCGAACAAGCCGGGTAACAAGCCACGCTCTATAAGCCTAGTGGCGGAAGAGGCGAAAGCGTTTCACGCTGAGGAGATTTCCTTCTATAAAATCCTGCTACTTTGGAATCAATGTTGACGACGACTGCTATGAAACGAATTGCGCCGCCTAAGCGGCTTATTTTCGGTCCCGGACCATCGACGATCGATCCGCGGGCCTACGAGGCCATGAGTCAACCACTCACGGGTATTCGCGATCCTTATTTTTTGTCGGTCATGGCCGAGATCCAAAGCGGATTGAGGGAATTACTCGGTACCAGGAGTAAGAAAGTTTTTCTAATTCCAGGCAGCGGGACCGGAGCCATGGAAGCAGCGGTGAGCAATTTTGTGAGGGAGGGCTCCAAATTTGCCGTATTCACCGCCGGGTACTTCGCTGACCGCATAGCCGCAATGGGAGTGAGACAGCGTGCGAAAGTGGCGCGCTGCGAGAAAGATTGGGGGGAAGTATTTAGCGAAGAGGAGGCCGAGGCCTTTATTCAAAAAGAGAAGCCGGACGTAGTGGCCTATGTGCAGGCGGAGACATCAACGGGCGCATACCAATCGGGGCGCGCCATTGTTGCGGCCGCTCGCAGGGCCGGAGCGCTAGTGATCGCCGACTGTGTGACTTCCATGGGCGCGATGCCGGTGGAGATGGATTCAGTGGGGATCGATATCGCCTATAGCTGCGCCCAGAAAGGATTGAGCTGTCCGGCTGGACTTTCACCCATTGCCATTTCGGCGCGGGCTTGGGAGTGGCTGGAGAAGCGGCAGGACGATCCGGCGAGTTGGTATTTGGACCTGAAGCTGATGGCGAAGTATTTTGAAGAGCCGCATGCGTATCACCACACGCCCTCTCCGCCCTTGTATTACGCGATGCATCAAGGGTTGGCGGTGATCGAAGAAGAGGGTTTGCGCGAGCGCTGGGAACGGCATCGCATTGTCGGACAGAAACTGGCCGTTGAATTGTGCAAGCTTGGCTTTGAACCCCTGGTGAAGGACCCAGGACAGCGGATCTGGCACCTAACCGTGGTGCTGCCGCCAAGCAATGTGGATGAAGCGCAGTTACGCGACCGGCTGATCAAGAAATTCGGAATCGAAATCGCGGGTGGGTTGGGCAAGCTCGCGGGGAAAATTCTGCGAATCGGCACGATGGGTCCGCTGGCGACGGAGGCGAATGCGGAATTTCTGCTCGATGCGATTGCGTCGTCCGTTTGAGTGATGGTTTGTTTGAAGGGTCGCTCCCTGGCGGTCGCGGCTCGGCCAGGGTCTAAACGGTCACCCATGTCCCAGTTGACCTAAGTCGGCAAAGCCTACGGCTAGAATGAAAGAGCAGGATGCAAGTTCTCGAAGCTGGAAAAAATAAGTATTTGCTGCTGGAGCTTGACCCGGAATCCATCGGCACAATTGCGCGCCAAGTCGGTTTTGATTTCAAGATCGATGATCGCGGACGCGCATTATCGGTGGAGCTAACAGCCACAGACCGGCAGGCGCCGCTGCTGCTTTTTGACGCAGCCGACCCCGGCAACCTGGGCTGGTTTTCGCGCTGTCAGTTTTACGTCGACGGAAAATCGGGAAGCGTGTTGCAGACACCGTTGTGGGTGGCCAATCAGCGCGACCGGTCGGGACGAACGTTGACACATGCAATAAGAGTGCAAATCGCCAAAGAGCTGCCCAGCACGTTTCGGATGCCCGGCAAACAGCCTGTTTCGGAACAGGTCGTTTACGCGGTTTTCTTTAACTTGCTGAATGCGCTGTTGAACACAGGGGTGGGAGTTTGCGGCGGTCCCATTGTCAAACCGCTAGCGGGCCGGACAGAAACCGTCGGCCCACGCAATTAACTAACTTTGCGATTAGGCTTCAGCCGCGACCGCCACAGGGGCCACTGTCTTCGTTTTACTTCCTGGAGGACGGCCACGACGTTTGGGCTCGGCAGTGTGGACAATGCCATTCAAGTCATCTAAGCCTTCTTCGAGCAGCATGGCGGAAGCGTTCGCCGGATCTTTGAGCCAGGCAGGGGGACGCCCACGGCGGCGGCCGCGGCCGCGGGCCAAGCGCTCCAATGTGAGAATTGCTTCTTCGATTTGCTCGCGCTCCAGCCGAAGCTCGGCGAGCATTTTATCCACGTCCAAAATCTGTAACCTCCCAGCACGGAATAGACTACTCTTGGGCCACTGTTTAAGCGAAAAATCAAGTTAACTCAAACACTGGATTTAGTCGAAGTTTACAGGCTGTAAGGGATGAATTTCAAGACAACTATGGTTTTAAGAAATTGAATTAGTTCTAGAACCAAAAGTGATTTCGTGGAATTGTCGAATTACGCTTTAGCGAGACGGGCTTTCCAGTAATAGTAAAACGGAACGCCTAACGCCATTAGAAACAAGCCCATAAGAGACTCGCGCGGGCGTGTTTGCAGGGTGCTGACGAGTAGAAAAGCGGCGACGGCGACGAAGAGTACTGGAACGAATGGGTAGCCTATAGTACGGTACGGACGCACTAAATCGGGCATGCTTTCTGCGTAATACAAATACCGAAAGAGCGGTCATTAGATACAAAATCCAACTCCCAAATATGACGAAATTGTAGAGGTCGTCGTACCAGCCGCTTAGGACGACGACGGAAGACCAGAGGCACAGCATGATGACGGAGTTGCCGGGAGTGTGGAACTTTGGGTGTACTTTGGCGGCGGCTTTGAAGAAAAAGTCCATCGCGGGCCATGGCATAGGGAACGCGCGAGCCAGTGAGGATGGAGCCGTTGAGCGCGGCGAAAATGGAAATCAGCACGGCGATGGAAACGGCGGCGGCGGCAGTGTTGCCGTAGAGATGGGACATCATGTTGGCGGCCAGGCGCTCGGAGCCTGGCGACTTCCGCAGGGGTGAGCACGTAGAAGTAGGCAACGTTGATGAGCAGATAGATGGCGATCACCGCCAGGGTTCCCAAAATCAATGCGCGTGGCAGATTGCGGCCAGGCTCTTTGATTTCGGAAGAGACCATACTGACGTTATTCCAGCCATCGTAAGCCCAGAGCGCGCTCACCATGGCGGCAAAGAAACCGGCCACGCCGCCAAGGCTTGGGAATGTGCTGGCTGAAGTGCGAGAAGTCTCCCTGGCCGGAAAACAAGCCGATGGCAATGATGGCGCAGATCAGCGCGACTTTGATGACGGTGACGAGCACTTGCAGATTGCCGCCGACGCGAACGCCGATGTAGTTGACGCCGGCCAGAATGAGAATCACGCCGATGGCAACGAGTTGGCCGTAGTGAATTTCGAAGCGCGTGTGGTTCGGGCCGATCATAAAAGGCGTGACGAGCGCGGGCTGCGCGAGAACGGGTAGAAAGACAGTGAGGTAGGTGTAAAATCCAGCGGCCAGCGTCGCAATGGAGCCGCTCTTTGCCACGGCGAATTGAGTCCAACCGTAGAGGTAACCCCAGAAAGGCCCATAGGCGGCGTTGAGGTAGACATATTCGCCCCCGGCTTCGGGCATGGCGGCGGCCAGTTCCGCATAGGTGAGTGCGCCGAAGAGACTGAGGATGCCCGCGACAACCCAGACCACAAACAGCATTTTGACTGAGCCGAGTTTGCTGATCATGCTGGTGGGCACTAGGAAGACGCCGCTGCCGATGACAGTGCCGACCACAATGGAAGCAGCACTCCAAAGACCGAGAACTCGCTGGAGGGACTGCGGTGAAGAAGGACCGGTAGGGTTAGACGCCATAAGAATTGAATGCCTTTATTCGCGATCGAGTGCCGGTAACGAGTTTGGCAAAACGAAGCCGGCTAGGTAGCCAACGACAAAGGTGGTGAGGGAGCCTATCAAAACGTACCACGTATAGGCTACCTGCGTGCGCAACGCGACGGTGGCGATTAATCCTGCGCTCATGCCGGCGATGGCAGCCCATTCGCCTGGGCGTTTGGTGAGGACGCCCAATAGGAAGACGCCAAGCAAGCTGCCATAGAGAATCGAAGCGATGGTTAGGCCGGTCTCGAGAACGCTGCCCCAATGGCGCGCAGCAAGTCCTACGGAAAAGAGAATGACGCCCCAACCGATGGTGGACAGGCGGGCCAGTTGCAGGAGCCGGACGTCGGACGTTTCGGGACGGAGGGGACGCCAAAAATCCATGATGGTGGTGGACGAGAGAGCGTTTAGGGCAGCGCTGAGATTCGACATGGCGGCCGCTAGATATGGCGGCGATCACCAAACCCGAGAGTCCAAAGGGTAGGTGATTCCAGACGAATTCGGGATAAGCGCGGTCGAGCGTTTTGGGAGGAAGTTGGCCGGAATCGTGATAGTAGACAAAAAGGAGAACGCCAATCATCAGGAAAAGCGCGAACTGGAAGAAGACAACGAACCAACTCGAGAACAGCGCAAGGCGGCTTTCGCGGAGATTGCGGGCGGCCAGGAGCCGCTGAACAAGGAGTTGTTCGGTGCCATGGCTGGCCGTGGTGAGGAAGCAGCCGCCGATCACTCCAGCCCAAAACGAATACTTGGTTTGGAAGAACTGCTGCGTGAGAGAGAAATGGAAATCGAAGAACTGAAATTTGTGGGCGGCGTTGCCCAGGGCGACGGCATGCGACCAGCCGCCGGGGATCAGATGCAAGATCAGGAAGAAGCTGACCAGCGCGCCGCCGACATAGAGAAACATTTGGACAACGTCGGTCCAAATCACGGCCGTCATGCCGCCTTCAAACGTGTAGAAGAGCGTCAGGCAAACGATAATGGCAATGGAGACAATTTCGACGTTGGCAGCGGGAAAGAGCCGTCCAACGTTTTGCCCAGAACGACGGAAATGACCAGGGACACGGCAAACACGCGCACGCCTTCTGCCAGCGCCCGCAGGATCAGAAAAATGCCGGCGGTGAATTTGCGGATATGCGGGCCGAAACGGCGGCCCATCAATTCATAGGCGGTATACATTTCGCCTCTGAAATAATGCGGGAGAAACAGAAGCGAAATGACAATGCGTCCTAACAAGTAGCCGAGAATGAGCTGCAAGAAGGTAAAGGTGCCGGCGAAGGAGATGGCTGGCGTGCCAATGACGGTTAAAGTACTGGTTTCCGCCGAGACAATGGAAAAGGCGATGGCCCACCAGGGAGCGCCGCGGCCGCCGAGAAAATAGTTCTTAACGGAAGCGTTGCGCTCTTTGAAGCGGGCGCCAAACCAGGTAATGAAAATCAAATAGC
Organism: Bryobacterales bacterium; assembly: GCA_963763615.1. Lineage (GTDB taxonomy): Bacteria > Acidobacteriota > Terriglobia > Bryobacterales > Bryobacteraceae > Bog-105. Next base: position 107,965 of record CAVXPI010000001.1, read on the forward strand.
AAACGATCACCGCCAGAGTCGGCTATGCGCATGGTTTCAGATTGTGTACAAACGAAGACACGGGGATGATAGCATGCGTGGTAGGTTACGCTAGTTTAACGGTCGGCGATGGAACTGGCCAGACGGCTGCGGCATCCAAAGAGCGAGGAACAAGAAATATGATAGATAGTGTTGCAGGCCGGGGCTGGTGTTCGTTATACTCCGGCTTTGTGACTCAATTGAAATTTTCATGGTCTCAGGTTTTAGCTGCCAAGTTGCAAACGGTTGTAATCTAGCCTTCGGCGAGTAGAAAAACCGCAGAAGCATTCGAATTGAAGAGTTTAAATATGAAGAATTCCTCTGGGGAGGTTATCGTGGATTTTTGCTTTCGAAGGGCTGGCCGGATCATCCTAGCTGCCAGCGCTCTTGTTCTCATTCCGAGCTTCGTGACGGTTCCCAGCGCTAAGGCGCAGGTCCAGCAGCGGCCCAGCGGCGGGCCAGCCCAACTGGAAGGACCGCGACGAATACGACGCGTTCCAGAAGGTTCAGCAACACGACCGACATGAAGGCTCGTTTGGAAGCTTTGAAGGCTTGGGAAGACAAGTATCCGACTTCGGACTTCATCGACGATGCGGAACCAGTACTATTTGGATACGTATGCGAAGTTGGCCGGAACCGATCCGAGCATGCGCCAACCGCTCTTGAAGAAGGCGCAGGATTCGCTGAAGCACGATCCGAAGAACCCGAACACCTTGTATATGATTTGCCTTTGGGGACCGATCACCGGTGGCGCCAACCCCTCACCGGATATCCGAGCGCAGGTGGATGCAGCCGCCCATGCGCTAATTGCGAGCGCCGACGAGTCGTTTGCCCCCGCCAAGAAGCCGCAGGGGCATAACAGATGAGAATTGGAGCAAGGCGAAAATCGCCGCCGTGTCCAGGGCGCACGAGGCTTTGGCTTGGGACGGACATCTCGAAGAAGGATTTTGCCGGAGCGGAGAGCGAATACCGCGAAAGTTTGACCGTGAATCCGGAAGATGGCCCGACGTCGTCGCAGTTCGGCAAGTTGCTTTTTGAAGAGAAGAAATATCCCGAAGCGCTTTTTGAATATGCGCGCGCCGGACAGTATGCAGGGCCTGGCCCCAGCCTGCCGCCCGCTGGACGGCAAACTGCCCTGGACTTTTTCAATAAGACTTATAAGAACTATCACGGTGGAGACGACGGCAAGGATCAGGTCTTAACGCAGGCAAAGACAATGGCTTTGCCGCCGGCTGGTTTTGCGATCGGCAGCGCGGCAGACGCAGCACAGAAGGATGCAGACGCAGTCAACGCCCGTATCAAAGCCGATCCTGGCTTCGGATTGTGGTACTCGCTGAAGAGCAGTCTCACGGGTGACAATGGACCTACATACTTCGCGAGTAACGTTAAGGATGCGGAGCTACCGGGCGGCGCCAATGGCGTGAAGACATTCTCCGGTACGATTCTGACGGTTGAACCAGCAGACAAGCCAACGCGGATCACCGTGGGCATTGAAGACCCGGCCAAGGCCGACGCGACCCTGCTCTTCACGACAGCCATTCCAGCGGCTGCACTTACCAAGATTAAAGTAGGCGAGAAGGTTGATTTCGGTGGGGTAGCGGAAAGCTTCACAAAAGACCCATATATGCTGACGTTCAAGGATCCGGACATCCCCGGCGTGCAGCTAGCTCCTCCGCCTCCGCGGAAGCCGGGCCGAAAGCGTTAAGAATTTCCCACAGGCAAGTAAAAGGGGCGAGGGAGCAAAAACTCTCCATCGCCCCTTTTCTTTTTTGATTCCTGCGGCGAGCTACATTTTATAGCGGCCCAGATCTTCGTCGTTCAAACCTTCGAGCCACTTCCGCAGTTCCTCGTCATTTACTTTTTCGGAGACGGCTGCCGAGTTTTTGGACGATTGCAGAACCTTCTCATCCACAAAAATCGGGCAATCGTGGCGCAAGGCGAGGGCCAAAGCATCGCTGGGCCGCGAGTCCACACTCATGAGGCGGCCTTCGCGTTCGAGCCAGATCAGGGCGTAAAACGTTTCGTCTCTTAATTCGCTCACGACGACCTTTTTGATAGAAGCTTCCAGGCCCATCAACAACACTTTGATGAGATCGTGCGTCATGGGACGAGGAGTTGTGACCTTCTCAATTTCAAGAGCGATGGCGTTGGCCTCATAAATCCCAACCCAGATGGGTAAGACGGCCTCGCCACTCATGTCTTTGAGGACGACGATGGGCATGTTGGTTACCGGATCCATCATGAGACCGCGAATTTTCATTTCTACTTCCAAAAGAACCTCCAGTCCCTTAATTAAAAGCTATCCCAAAACGCTCTCGCCTGCCAAACTATTTGGACCGACGCGGGTGACTAGTACATCGAGATAGCGGCCTGTCAGGGTCTTGTCCCCATCTGGAGCAGGCAGAGGTGCATCGACAAAATTTAGCGTTTTGTGCTGGCTGGTGCGGCCGATCCACTGGTTGGTGGCGCGATTGTAGCCTTCCACGTGCACGCGCTCCGTTTTGCCAACATAGCGGGCATGGCGGCGCATTTGAATGGACCGCTGGCGCTCCTGCAACAAAGTGAAGCGGCGCGTTTTCTCTTCTTCCGGGATGTGATCTTCGAACTGAATCGCCGACGTGTTGGGGCGTTTTGAGTATTTAAAGATGAACATCGCGTCGTATTCCACGTCGTCGATCAAGCGAACGGTCTCGTTGAATTCAGCGTCGGTTTCGCCCGGGAAGCCCACGATGATATCGGTAGTAATGGCGATATCGCGCTGTGAATTCTTCATCCATTCGATGCGGCGCATATACTCGCTGCGAGTGTAGAGACGTTGCATACGTTCGAGGACGGTGTCGGAGCCGGATTGTACAGGCAAGTGAACGTGATTACAGAGCGCTTCGTTCCGGTCGATGGCGTCGATGATGGTTTTGCCGAAATCGCGCGGATGGGACGTGGTGAAACGCACCCGGCGGAGGCCCGGGATCTTGCCGGTCTCGTCAAGCAATTTAGCGAAATCCCAGCCGGCGGGCGAAGGATCGCGATAGCTATTCACGTTTTGGCCGAGCAACTGGACTTCCGTGTAACCGAGTTCGGCGAGCGAACGAGCTTCACGCAAGACGCTTTCGCTGGTACGGCTGCGCTCAGGACCGCGGGTGAACGGAACAACGCAGTAAGCGCAGGATTTATCACACCCCTCAATGATGGTGATGTAAGCGCGGTGGGGATTATCGCGCGCGGTAAAGGGAGTGTCGAACGTGTCGGTGGTATCGAGGCTCAGACCCGTGACGCGGCGGTTGCCGGCTTCGAGCTGGATAAGCATCTCCGGCAATTTGGTGTAGCTGGCGGAACCCGCCACTAGGCTGACATGCGGGGCTCGTTCAAAAATGCGCTCGCCTTCCTGCTGCGCGACGCAACCCAATACTCCGAAAACTTTGCCCTTCCCTGCCCGCTTGAATTGATCTAAACGGTGGAAGACTTTTTGTTCGGCTTTGTCGCGAATGCTGCAAGTGTTGTACAGAACGAGTTCGGCGTCTTCGACCTCGTCAACCTGTCGATAACCTTTTTCCACGAGCGTACCCACGACTTTTTCGGAATCGTGAGCGTTCATCTGACAGCCGAAAGTTTCGATATAAAACGTTTTCATGCAACCTCCGGCCTAGCGAACGAAAAATTAACCATGGAGCAGGCGCATCACCCAGCCAAGGCCGAAAAGCGCCGCCATGAAGCAACCAAAACAATACAAGCCGTAGCGCAAACGTTCGTCATCGGTCTTCTTGGTAACGACGCCCAAGATGACGCTGCAGACGAGGGCAAACAGAATGGTGGTTTCGAAATGGTTGAGTTTCATGACTTAGTCCTTTTGACGAGTGCAGATTTCGTAGGCGTCGACGATGGCGAGAATGTTGAGCAAGCCGGCGGCGACGATGAACTTGGCGCCGTAATCCGGCGCGTAGCCGGCGACATCGGGCGGACCGTAGCCCATAAAGGCAGCGGCAAAATAGAAGACGCCTGACGCCATGTCGCCGATATATCCGCCGAACTGAATCAAGCGTGAGAGGACGTCGCCGCTATCGACAGGATGAAATAGCGGTCCGCGCATGGCAACGCCGATAAGAAAGGTGACCAGAACGGTAGCGAAAATGATAGCGGCGCGACCCTTACGGCCCAGTAAAAAATGACCGGCGCCTGGAACGAACCAAGCGAGAGGAATGAGCAGAATGGGCGATCGCAATGGCGCGACAGGAGCTTCAGTGGCTGCGTTGGCTGGCATTCTTTTATTTTATAGTGCCAGCTTAAAGCAATCCTAAAAGGCGAGGCGTTGCGGGGCGGATGGGGCTGGGCCTTTTTGCGGCGGTTCGCTGACTAACGCGGCAATCAACTCGCGGATGCGACCCACCTGATCGGGTTTTAGGATTAGAAAGCGGCATTTTCCGATGGGATCGGGCGTAAAGACGGTAGCGGATTTTTCGCCCAAGGTCACGTTGCCGGGAGCCGAAAGATCGAAGTAGCCGCGATCGGGGCGGATGGCGTCGAGCACGGCGGTGGAGTCCCAATTCGGGTGGTCTTCCGGCTTGCCCGTGTAGACTTTGTACGCCTCGACGACTGGGTTGTCGGCGGCCCAAGCGAAATCATGATCGATGCTTTGCATGGGATACGTGATAACGAGGCCGACCTCGAAGCCGCTAAAGATGATGGGTGTGGGCCAGTCTTTCATAAGATCGGCAAAGGCGGGCGCGTCGGTGAAGACATTGTATTCGGGCTTCGGCTGCTGAAAATTTCCGGCCATAAGATACAAGGCTTTTACTTTACGTGCGGCGAGCGCTCGGCCGGCGGGCGTGGAGACGAGACGGGCCAAGTTCGTGCTGAAGCCAATTTGGGCGATGGTGACGGAAGAATCGGGTTGATCGGTAAGAATGCGGGTGAGCACGTCGACGGCTTCCGGGATTTCGCTCTCAGCCTGCAAACGACGTGGGTAGACGAGGTGGCCTTGCGAGTCTCGGCGTTGGACAGGGACGTTCAGCATGGGCGTATCGTTGGGCGTCTTGCCGTTGCGGACGAGGCCGATGGGGATGTCGGGACGGCCGTAGAAGTGATTCACAAGATCGATGTAAACGGCGGCGTTGCGGTTGTCCTTCGTGATGGTGACAGCGAGCAGACGGACTTCTTCGCGATTTTCAAGAGCGTGAATCATGCCGAGGGCGAGGGCATCGTCGCAATCGTTGCCCATGTCGGTATCGAGGATGAGGCGGACGGGTTCGGCGGCAAAAGCTTTGAAGGTTAGCGAGAGGAAAAGGAGGAGGAGAACAGGGTTGGCAGCGAGACGGATTGGTTTGTCCACAGGGGTAGAGTACAACAACGCGTAGATTACAATGGTGTTCGTTCACCCATCATCGTGCGGATGTGGCGGAATTGGCAGACGCGCTAGATTCAGGTTCTAGTAATCGCAAGGTTGTGGAGGTTCAAGTCCTCTCATCCGCACCAGGAAATTAAAGGAAGTCTAGCCCCATGACCGTCAGGTTGAATCTGCCGCCTCAGGTTGAACAGGCATATCTTGCGGAAGCCCACGCCAGAGGTGTGTCTCTCGACACGCTTGTGCGAGACGTGTTGCTTGAGCGCCAGGCCCGTTTCGCCTCCTGAACTCACACCGGAAGAATGGGCTGCGGAATTCAAAGCGTGGGTGCGAAGCCACGACGACCTAAATCTTCCTCTACTGTCAGACGAAGCGATAAGCCGGGACTTTATTTATCGCGAGCGCGGCCTGTAAGTGCCCGTTTTACCGCAGAACCTAATTGAGTTCTGGGCAGTGGCTACCCGCCCCCGCGAAGAGAATGGTCTCGGCATGACCCACACAGGCGCAAAACGAATTAACCACACTCCAGCGTCTGTTCAAAGTCTTGCCCGCTACTGCCGAGGTGTTGGAGGCGTGGCAGCGAATTGTCTTCTCTTAGCAAATCATCGGAAAGCAGACGCACGATGCGCATCTCGTTGCGGTGATGCAAATTTACAAGGTGGAGTGTAAAAGCCTCATTAGTCCAGCTTGAATGGCGCGGTCTATTAGCTGCTCCTGCTCTGCCTTGAGCTGAATCGTCATTTGAACACTCTATCCCTATTGTTCCTCTCATCCGCACCAACAACTGGGCAAGGAGCACAGGTTGGCCCAGGACAATCTACTCGGCGCCGGAAGTTAATTGGACGAGCCGATACACCCATGTTTTGCAGCCCTGGATCCTCGAACACCTTATATTTCGTCTATTTCGTCTAATAGCGGAACTCTACCCCCGCCAACTTCAGGATAGCAAGCCGCGGCCACACAAGTCTAACCAATTGAAAACAGGGATGATATAGTCTCGATTCCGCTTAGTAAATCGCTAGCTATTGATCTCCGATTCGACTAACCTCAGCAGGAGGAGGATTCTGGGATGATTCCACAAGACAAACTCGAACCAGTAACTCGCGCGCTGCGTGAGGCGTTCGCGGTGACAGAGGTCGAAGACATAGACGCGATCACCAAGGGGCGTAGCAAAGCGCTCGTCTATCGAGTCATCGTGCGGGGAACGCCTTTCCTGTTGCGAATCATCATGCGCACGGAAGACCCCACGCTTCCGCACCATTTCGCGTGTATGAAGATAGCGGCCGACGCTGGTCTGGCTCCGCGTGTTTTATACACCAGCATGGAAGATCGCCTCTCGATCACCGACTTTGTGAAAACAGCGCCTTTTTCAATGAAGGACGCGCTTGTACGGATGCCCGCCACGCTGCGAGCATTGCACGCGCTGCCGCCGTTCCCCAAGCGGGCGGATGAACTCAACACTTCCTGCACCTTCCTCCTCAACAAAGGCGTTGCCGCGGAAGGCTTCATCCAACGCGTGCGGGCGGCGAATATTTTTCCCGCGCGGGAAGGTGCGGAACTATTCGCCCGCTTCGAGCAAATCGTCGCGGCTTACTCGCGTCGGGAATCCGACATGGTCTCGAGTCACAACGACCTATTCAAGCCCGACAATATTCTCTTCGATGGAAGCCGCATATGGTTAGTGGACTGGGAAGCGGCCTTCTTGAATGATCGATACGCCGATTTGGCGGTGGTGGCAAACATGGTGGCCGGCGGCGACGACGAGGAAAAAGCGTTCTTGCAGGAATACCTTGGCGAAGCACCAGATGAGGATCAATCGGCGCGGTTGTTCCTGATGCGCCAATTAGCCCACGCGTTCTACGCAATGGGGTTCCTCTTACTCGGTTCACACGGCACCTCGATCAATTGGAGCGAACGCGTGCCCGAATTTAAAGACCTGCGCCGGCAAGTCTGGCTGGGCGAAGTAAACATGGCCGACGGGCCTTCGAAGATCGTCTACGGCAGAGCCAACCTGGAACAGCTACTGGAAAATGTGAGCCGTGCGCGATTCACGGAATCGCTGAGAATTGTCTCGCCTGGGAAATCGGCGGTCCAGCGGAACTGATCGCTTGTCTCAAAAGCATGCCTTAGCGAACGATCTTGAATTGTGCTGATAAATTGGCCGATGAACTGCCGCCAATCCAAACGGTGTAATCGGCGGGTTCGACAACCGGTTTATTCCGCAGTCCGAAAAATGACAGCTCCGCGAAGCCCAACGGGAACTCGACCGTCTTTGCTTCGCCCGGATCCAGAGTCACGCGCGTAAATCCCTTCAAGCTGCGGACCGGCTGTTCCACGCTCGTCCCCACCACGCCCACATAACATTGAACGATCTCAGTGGCCCGGCGTTTTCCGGTATTCGTTAGCGTGGCAGCCGCTTTCACGGGGCGCTGCAGCGCACGGACGCTGAGGCTGCTCGCCGACACCTTTATATCCGAATATGCAAAAGCGGTGTAACTCAACCCGTAGCCAAACGGAAACAGCGCATCATTTTCCACGTCCAGATATTTCGAGACATACTTCATTTCTACATAGCCGGGATGCGCCGGATCGGCCACTTGAATCGGCCGGCCCGTTGGAAACTGGCTGTAGTAGAGAGGCTCTTGTCCCACGGCGCGCGGGAAACTCATGGTCAACTTGCCGCTGGGAGAAACGCCGCCAAACAGCGTCTCTACTAATGCATTGCCGGTTTCCACGCCTGGATACCAGACCTCCATGATGGAGGCCACATGCGACGCGGCCCAATCCAATACCAGAGGACGGCCGGAAAATAGCAGCAGCACAACCGGCTTGCCAGTGGCGGTAACAGCTTCCAAAAGTTTTTGCTGATTCCCGGGCAAGTCAAGATGCGCCCGCGAAGCAGCCTCGCCGCTCATATCGCTGGATTCCCCAAGTGCCAGAACAGCTACGTCGGATTCGCGCGCGGCATTAAGCGCTTCGGCGAAACCGGTCTCCGAATCACCTGTAATCCCGGTGCCTTTCGCATAGAGCAGCGTTGTCCCTTGCTGTCTGGCATGTTCCGCCAATCCGGCGCGGAGCGTCACCACGTCCCCAAAGTTGTTGGCGCCCGACCACGCGCCCACCATATCGTTCGCGTCGTCAGCCAGCGGCCCGATGAGCGCAACTCTTTGTTTGTGCTGCAGCGGCAACAACGGCAGCCCATCCACGTCCGCATTCTTGAGCAACACAAACGATTCTTCCGCTCCGCGCTTCGCCAGCGGCCGGTGCTCCGCTACTGCCTGCGTCACTTCCGCACCTTCCGTAAACGGATGCTCAAACAGCCCGAGCGCAAACTTGACCCGCAACACTCTGCGCACCGCATCGTCGATCCGGGCCACCGGCACGCGCCCTGATTTCACCAGACCTGCCAATTCCTTGTCGTAGTAGTGGGACATCATATCGATGTCGACGCCCGCATTGATCGCCTTTGCGGTGGCGGTCGCCGGGTCCGCGGCAACGCCATGATGAGTAAGCTCCATCACGGCGGTATAGTCGCTGACTACAGGCCCATCGAAACCCCAGTCATCGTGCAAAACTGTTTGCAGTAAAAAAGGATTGGCGCTGGACGGAACGCCGTTAAGCGCATTGAACGCGCTCATAATGGTTGCGGCCCCGCTTGCGACGGCGGCTTGATAAGGTGGCAAATAGACTTGGCGAAGGCGGATCTCACTCATATCGGTTGTGTTGTAATCGCGGCCCGCTTCCGCTGCCCCGTAAGCGGCAAAATGCTTCACCGAAGCCGCCACTCTCCCGGGAGCCGAGAGGTCGTCTCCTTGATAGCCGCGAATATAGGCGCGCGCAATCGCCGCCCCCAAGAATGGATCTTCTCCTGCGCCTTCCGTACAACGGCCCCAACGTGGGTCGCGCGCAATATCCACCATGGGCGAGTAAAACCAGTTCACACCGGCCGTTTTCGCCTCCACTGCCGCCATATGTGCCAACTCCGTAATCAGATCCGGATCAAAACTGGCAGCCGTCCCTAATGGGACCGGAAAAATCGTGCGGAATCCATGAATCACATCCGCTCCGAACAGCAGCGGAATGTGCAGCCGCGTTTTGTCGACCGCCGCATGCTGAAAGTGGTTTGTAATCTGCTGCCCAACCGTATTGAGCATCGAGCCCACTCCGCCCGTCTCCGCCAGATGGTACGAATCGATACCGTCCGGCCCAGGAGGATTCACAGTCAGAGCGGCGGTGGAATTGGCTTCGGTCGCGCTGTATTGCACGAGCTGCCCGATCTTTTCCGCTAACGTCATGCGCTGCAGAAGAGCTTCTACGCGGCGCTCAATCTTGGGGTCCACCAACTGCGCGTTCGACGGCTTCACGTTTCGCGTCTGGGCATTCGTCCCCGAGTTCGAACAAAACACAACGCTCAGAAAAAGAAAACAGCATAACTGTCGCATAAAGTCGCTGATACCGAATAAACGACTCTCAGTGTATCGCGCGCTAGAAACCGCCTAACTTTCGACCTTTTCCAAGTTCCGCCCGATCCATGTACATAGAATGTTTTGCAGCTCCAAAGGCCGGAACGGCTTGCTCAGATAGTCGTCCATGCCTGCGGCCAGGCAAGTTTCCCGTGCGCCCGCCATGGCGCCCGCCGTTAGAGCAATGATCGGAATCTGGCTGCCGCCGGCACGCAAACGCCGTGCTGCTTCATACCCATCCATTTGCGGCATGTGGCAATCCATCAAGATGGCATCGAATTTTTCGAGGCTGCTTTCTACGTGCGCCAGCGCCTCAACTCCATTCTCCGCTAATGTAACCTTGCAGCCCATTTTCTTTAGCAGCGCCATCGCCACTTTTTGGTTTGTTCGATTATCTTCCGCTAGCAGGATCCGGCGGCCGTGTAAATCGCTCAGCTCCAACGGCGTGTTTTGCTCCTCCGGCGCCAAAACGTTCTGGGCTGCGGCGAACGGCAGTTGGAGCCAAAATTCAGAACCTTCACCAATTCTGCTGTTCACGCCAACCGTTCCGCCCATGAGTTCCGCCAAACTGCGCGAAATCGCCAATCCTAGTCCTGTTCCCCCATAGCGCCGCGCAATCGTAACATCACCCTGCTCATAGCGTTGGAACATCCGGGCAGACTCCTCTTCAGTCAAGCCAACGCCCGAGTCTTGAACCGTGATGCGGCCTACACCCGCCGCGAGTGCATCTTTTCCCGGTGTCCAGTCAAGCAACACGTTCACGGCGCCTTCCGCCGTAAACTTCATCGCGTTCGACAAATAGTTGGAAACAATTTGCCGGACCCGGGTTGGGTCTCCCATGACCAGACGCGGCAAAACGGCCGGCAGCTGCAAAGTTAGTTTCAACCCTTTCTGTGTCGCCAGAGGCCGCATCAGATCTACAATCTGGCGCAGCAACTGGACAAGATCGAAAGGAATGGTTTCCATCTGCAGCCGGCCCGATTCCACTTTTGCCAGGTCGAGAATATCATTTAGCAACCGCAACAAGCTCACCGCGCTCGCCTGCGCTGTTTCGGCGAAATCGCGCTGTTCAGTGTTGAGCGAAGTATCTAATAGGATGCGGATCATACCCAGCACGCCATTCATCGGCGTGCGAATCTCGTGGCTCATGTTGGCCAAAAACTGGCTCTTAGCTTCATTGACACGGGCTAAGTCCGCCGTCTTCTTACCGACCTCGCGCCGCAGCAGGAATACCCACGTGAACGCTCCAACCGCCACTAAAAAAAGAGCAAGAAAGCCTCGCCCCCAAGGAAAACTATCCTGCCAGGGCCGCCGCGCCAACAACTTTATATCGCCTGGATTTCGCAGTTTCAGATGCAACCTTAAGTCACCAAATGGATCTGAATCATACTCCGCCACGCCTGTCAGTTCAGCTGTGTCTCCCGGCTCTAAAGCAGCCGTCGCCGGCGTGCCGCTCTCTCTTACGAGTTCCGCCGTCCGACCCCGCAACGCCGGTTCCAAAGCGAGAGTTTCGATATGTTCGGTCCGGCGAATCTCACCTAGCTTCGCCCGCACTCTTATCAATTGGGCCCCAGCCTCATCGTCAATATCCTTGTTTTCCGGCTTTACCCTTGTCACAGGAACAGTAGCAGCTCGAACCAAGGCTTCGGCAATCGCATAGCTTTCGTGCTCCGTCGCCTTCAGCCTCCCTAGCACTTCGACAAAGTCCCCAACGCGATGCGGACTCGGGAGCGCCGGAATCACCGGAATGCCCGCTAGCTCGCCTTGGACGTAGAGGAGGTCTTTCGAAACGTAGGTCACTTGGCCCGCCACGTGCACGCGGTCTCCCAGAGCCGTTTGCGATCCCCAGGTCAACAGTGTGCTAATGGGTCGGATCTTGAGTGCGTCCCAACCCGCCTCCGCGCGGCGAATGACGTGCACCAGCCCAACATTCACCACAAGCACCACGGTATGCGCTCGTTGCTTCCGCCCATTGTCCTGGGTTCCAAAGATCCCCGTCACAGCAACGTCCGAGCTAATCCAAGGCACGGTGTCCGCTAGCGAGGCTCCAAACACCAGCGCCGTAAAGGCGATTCCACCGTCCTCCAAATGCAGGTTCATGTAGCGTTCGCCGTTCGGAAACGTCCCGTTTTCCGCGGAAACAACGTGTCCCCAAACGGTGCCATACACATTCTCAAAACGTTCGTCGTTCAACTGGCTCGCATCCTTGAGCACTACCGGGCTAGGCATGCCCCGAAAGCGAATTTTGCGCATTACCTTCGGGTTGATCGAAGGCGCAAAACCGCCGGCGGTCGCCACACCTTCTAGATAGATTTCATCCCCGGGCCGAAGGTAGGCATTCAGCTTCTTTGGCGTATCCGGCGTTATAAAAACATAGACACCCCGCCCATGCTGCTGAAAAGTCATGAAATACCGCTGCGGGGCATAAGCGGTGACCACACCCACAACCGCGACCTTGGGTGATCTCGCCAGGTCAAGAGGCGTAAGGTGCTGAATGTCAGACACCTCGCGAATCGGCTCAGCTAACGCCGCCCACCCCGGTAGGGATACCGCGGCCACCAAAGCTGCCGCTCGGACTATGAGCCAGGTTTTGGACATCCTCGTATTTAACATCGGATGGAGCCTGGTCCACCGTGAGAAAGAATCGGCTCGGAAAATCCCAGAGGAGTAATTCGTCCTAGTCCATTCTTAGGTCTCCTCTAAGCTCGCCGCTCGTCCACCATGCCCGGAGTCGCCCAGCAACTAGGCGCGTTACATTCATTGCATGACGAACACATTCAAATCGCTGCTTCAGACCGGCAAGCCGGCCATCGGCAGCTGGATCGCGTTTACCGACCCCTACTCAGTCGAACTCATGGGCGATGTCGGCTTTGACTGGCTGCTCATCGATACCGAGCATGTGCCTATCGATCGCCAGGGTCTCCGCACAATTCTCGTGTCTCTGAAAGGCAGCCCATCGGCCGTGATCGTTCGCCTACCGAGCAACGCGCAAGATCATTTTCAAACCGCGCTCGATCTGGGAGCGGATGGAGTTGTCGTCCCTATGATCAACTCCGGCGAAGATGCCGAGAAAGCCGTCGGCTTCGCGCGCTATCCGCCGCTTGGCATTCGCGGCTTCAGCCCGACACGCGCCAGTCAGTATTTCCAAAACTTGCGCGCCTATGCCGACAGAGCCAACGACGAGACAACTCTGATCATTCAAATCGAGACCCCGCAAGCTGTCGCCGGCATGGATGAAATTCTCAAAACCAAGAGCATTGATGGAATCTTCATCGGCCCCTCCGACTTGGCGAATTTCCTAACCCTCGCCGCGCAAACGGATCATCCGCTCGTTCAGCAATTGGTAGATAAAGCGATCGAACGGGCACATGCGCATTCGATCCCCTATGGCTTGCCCACTTGGACCACCGAAGAATGCCTCGGCTACGTCAATCGCGGCGGCCAGATCCTGACCATCGGTAGCGACCTGCAGTATATGAGCCGCGCCGCGCGCGCCGGATTAGCGGATATGCGCAGCCGCCTGACGGCCATAACTTAATGCGAATGCCTCGGCACTACACTCCTCACGTCTCGATAGCCCACCGCAAACTCCAAGCACCCACCCGTCTCCAACTGCCCCACATGCGCCCGGTACAGTTCCTGCCAAGGCGAATGATTCGTCAACAACACTGGCTTCAACTCTTTCCGGCGGCGCTCAATCTCCTCATCACTCAACAGCACATCCACCCGCCGCTTACCCAGATCCACCCGCACCATGTCGCCAGTCTGCAGAATCCCTAGATTGCCTCCGACGACCGATTCCGGCGATGCGTTCAAAATCGAAGGCGTATCGGACGTGCCGCTCTGCCTCCCATCGCCCATGCAAGGCAGCACTCCGATCCCCCGGCTCGTCAAATGCCCGGGCGGCGTCATATTTACCACTTCCGCCGACCCCGGATATCCCACCGGCCCCGCCCCGCGCACCACAAGCATGCAAGTTTCGTCAATTTCCAAAGAAGGATCTTCAATCCGCCGCCGGTAATCTTCGGGCCCGTCAAAAACAATCACCCGCGACGTGAAGCAATCAATCTCGCCCGGTGTGGAAAGAAAACGCCGCTTGAAATCCTCACCAATCACCGACGTCTTCACCAACGCCGAATCAAACAGATTGCCAGACACCACCACAAACCCCGCTCGGGCACTCACCGGATTGCTGCACGGGCGAATGATCTTCGGATCAAGGCTGCGCTTGCCCTGGTAATTCTCCGCCACCGTCTTGCCATTCGCCGTAAGCGCGCTGCCTCGAATGTGCCCAGCCTCGATCAATTCGCCGATAATCGCCGGCACTCCACCCGCACGATGATACTCCTCACTTAGAAACTCACCTGCAGGCTGGATATTCGCCAGCAGCGGCACAGCGTGCCCATAGGTCTCCCAATCGTGAATATCCAGCGCCACTCCGATATGCCGCGCAATGGCAATAATGTGCGGCGGGCAATTCGTCGAAGCCCCAATTGCCGACGCCACCGCAATCGAATTCTCAAAGGCCTCGCGCGTCATGATGCGGCTGGGCGTCAAATCCTCGCGCACCATCTCGACAATGCGCTTCCCCGTCTCAAACGCAATACGCGCCCTTTCCGCATACGGCGCGGGAATACTCGCACATCCCGGCAGGGACATACCCAATGCCTCGGCCAGCGAGTTCATCGATAACGCCGTGCCCATTGTGTTGCAATGGCCGGCGCTCGGAATTCCATGGACAACGCGGTTGATCAACTCTTCGCCGTCAATCTTGTCGGCAGCCATCAACCGGCGCGCCTCCCACAGCATTGTTCCTGTACCCACCGGCCGCCCGTCCAGGTAGCTGTTCAACATCGGCCCACCGGACAGAACAATGGCGGGCAGGTTGACGGTCGCGGCTGCCATCAGACATGCCGGTGTGGTCTTGTCGCAACCCGTCATCAACACCGCACCGTCAAACGCGTAGCCGCTCAGAATCTCCACCAGGCCCAAATACGCCAGATTGCGGTCTAACGCAGCGGTTGGCCGCCGGCCCGTCTCTTGCAGTGGGTGTTGCGGAAACTCAAACGGAATACCGCCGGCATCGCGGATGCCATCCTTAACCCTGCTCGCCAGACTGACGTGAATGCGGCTGCACGGCGTCAAATCCCCGCCCGATTGCGCGATACCAATAATCGGCCGCTTCGAACGAAGCTCCTCCTTCGTCATCCCGTAGTTGAAGAAGCGCTCCAAGTAAACAGCCGTCTCGCCGGGTTCGTCGTTGAACCACAGTTCGCTGCGCAGCCGTTTCTCTTGGGAGGACGAGTCGTTGCTCAAGCGATGTGCGCCCCTTGCGTTCCTACATACAAGGAATACAGCGACTGGCTCGCCGCCATAAACAAGCGGTTGCGCTTCGGTCCGCCAAAGCAAATGTTCGCGCAAATCTCCGGCAACACAATCATGCCGATGCGCTGGCCCGCCGGTGAAAACACCTGCACTCCGTCATAACCCGGACCGCCATTCGAACCCGCCCAAATATTTCCATCCACATCGGCGCGAATCCCATCCGCCAAGCCAACCTTATCTCCCAGCTTCATATTCGTGAACTGCTTTTGATTGCGGAGCTTGTTGTCGACCAAGTCAAACACCTGCACATCCTTGGGCGTCCCGGTATCGCAAATGTAAACCTTTTTGTAATCGGGAGAGAAACAGATGCCGTTTGGCTTGTCCAGCGCGTCCGTCACCATTTCGATCTTCCCGGTCTGCCCATCCACCCGGTAGACCGCTTCTTTGATCTCGGGCTTCGCTTGGTTGCCTTCATAGTTGCCCAAAATTCCATAAGGCGGATCGGTAAACCAAATGCCACCGTCCGGGTGGACCACGATGTCGTTCGGCGAGTTTAGCGGTTTGCCGTTATATTTGTCGGCAATTGTCGTCGCCGCGCCTGAATGCTCATACCGCACCACCCGCCGGCCCGTATGCTCGCACGAAAGCTGCCTGCCTTGAAAATCAAAGGTGTTGCCATTGCTATAGCCAGCCGGATCGCGAAACGTAGTGATGTGTTCGTCTTCCTCCAGAAAGCGCAGTTGCCGGTTGTTCGGGATGTCGCTCCACACCAGATACTGCCCTTCCCCCGACCACGCGGGGCCTTCCGCCCACTTGGTTCCAACATAATGGCGATAGATCACCGCGTTGAATAGCTGATATTTCGTGAAGCTCTTATCGAGCACCAACACATCAGGGTCCGGATACCGAATCGGCTGGCTATTGTGAGCCCAATCTCGCGCAGTCTGGGCCATCGCAGGCGCAGCCGCCATCAGCGTCAGAAACGATCTACGGCCCAAACTGGGCTCTGGAAATTTGTCGAAGCGCATCGGCACGATTGTATGTCATATCCAAACCTGGACGACGAAAACGCGCCCGTTACGCCGCAAAGCCTAGACTTTCTACATTTCGCCTTCGCGTAGGGCGGGCATTCTTGCCAGCTAGCCGCCTTTCTAGGCGGCCGCGTCTCAGCGCTCAAAACGATCCACGCTGAGAGTTTCTGCCCGACGCCAGATTCCTTATGCTCCGCTACGCACGTCGTCTGCCTCATAGGGATGCGATCGGCCAGCCGCAGTTCGTTACGTTCCGTCTGCACGGAAGTTTGGCCGCCACACGGGGTTTTTCGCCGTGAGCACGTGGCCGCCTCAGGCGAAGCGTTCGTGACAATGGACCGCTTACTCGATTAAAGGCGCTACCGGACCGCTGCACCTGAAACACCCGGACGTCGCGGCGTTGGTGGTAGAGGCGTTGCTGGACAGTGATGCGCGTTTCAAGCGCTGCCAGTTGCATGCTTTTGTGGTCATGCCGAATCACGTTCACTTGCTCGCTACTCAGTTCGTTCCCTTGGCAAAGTGGCTGGGACCGCTGAAAGGATTCACGGCCAACCAAGCCAAGAAAGCCCTCGGACTCCGTGAAGGCGCGTTTTGGCAGAACGAAAGCTACGATCACTTAGTGCGAAGCGACGAAGAGTTTCAGCGGATTCAAAGGTACATCGAGTGGAATCCTGTGAAGGCGGGCTGCGTCCAGCGACCCGAGCAGTTTCGCTGGTCGAGCGCAGTCGCCGCCTGGAAAGGCGGCCAGCAGGCATGAATGCCCGCCCTACGCCGCGCTTCTGCTTGTACCAGTGGGCGAGTAGGTCCTTCCATGGACCAAACCTGGAACCGCAGGGTTACGGCAATTGAGCAAATCCGCCTATAATGGTTGCTCAGACATCCTGCCTAGGAACCATCTTTGCCCACTCCGAAACTCCTCTCTACTCTCGCCCTCGCCTGCCTCTGCGCTGCGCAGACGGCTTCACCCGATATCGACCAACGTATCCAGCGCGTCACGTCCAATCTGCGCGCTCCCATCCTGATCAAAGGCGATAACTCCACTCACACCCTCGCCGACCGCATGAAAGAACTCAAAGTCCCCGGCGTCAGCATTGCCGTCATCCATCAAGGCAAAATCGAATGGGCCCGGGGCTTCGGTGTCCGCGCGCTCAATGGTCCGGCGGTCACACCTGAAACTCTCTTCCAGGCCGCCTCCATCAGCAAGCCGCTCTCAGCCATGGCCGCCCTCCGCCTCGTCGAGCAGCACAAACTTTCCTTAGACACAGATATCAACACTTACCTAACAGGTTGGAAGCTGCCTAGTAACTCGGTAACCGCAGGCAAGCCCGTCACGCTCCGCGGCCTCGTTACTCACACCGCCGGCATCAACGTACACGGCTTTCCCGGTTACGCCACGACTGCGGCCATCCCAACCCTCGTCCAAGTCCTCAACGGCGAGAAACCCGCCAATACCGCCCCCATCCGCAGCGAAGCCGCCCCAGGCGATCACTGGCAATATTCCGGCGGCGGTTTCACCATCGCCCAACAAGCCCTCATCGACGTGGCCCAAGAACCCTATCCGAAACTGCTCCACGATTCCGTACTCGCGCCTATCGGCATGTCGCACAGCACCTATGAACAGCCTTTACCGCCCGCCCTTCGCGAGAATGCCGCCACCCCGTACGAGGGCGACGGTAAGCCCATCGAAGGCGGCGCGCACACCTATCCGGAGATGGCCGCCGCCGGGCTGTGGACCACGCCGTCCGATCTGGCGCGGTACGCTATCGAAGTCCAACAATCGCTTCAAGGCAAAGCCAACCACGTTCTATCGGTAGAGATGACGCGCCAAATGCTCACGCCTGGCATGGGCAACTGGGGCTTGGGTATCGCTGTACAAGGCAGCCAGAAGGACAACCTCTATTTCACCCATGGGGGCGCCAACGAAGGCTTCCGTTGCATATTAGTCGCCTACGAAAACAGCGGCGAAGGCGCCGTCGTTATGACAAACAGCGATTCCGGCGACAGCCTTGGCGACGAAATCATCAGATCTATCGCGGTCGAATACGGCTGGCCTGATTACCAACCCGCCGTTCGCTCCAGTGTCAGCGTCGATCCGAAAATCCTCGGCCAATACATCGGCTCATACGAGCTACAAAAGGGTTTCGACCTCGTCGTCACTCTTGAAAACGGCCAACTCATCACGCAGGCCACCGGGCAAGGCAAAGTTCCGCTCTACGCCGAGTCCGAAACGAAATTCTTTCCCACGCTGATTGCCGCCGAAATCGAATTCATCAAAGACGGCAAAGGAAATGTGACGCAACTCATCTTGCGCCAAAGCGGACACGAATTGTAAGCGCCAAAGAAGTAAGTAATGCTTTAGATTCCAGCATGCCCGCCTTCGAGTTATCCAAATGGTATCTGGACTGCATCACCGAATCGGGAGACGTCTCCATCATTTACTCTGGAACCGCGAAATGGGGACCCGCTCAGCTTCGCTATTCGAGCCTCATCGAGAGCGCCGCCCAAACCGTCACAACTCGACATTCGCTGCGTCCATCCAATGAGCCGAAGCTCGACAACGGGCTGCTGTCCTGGCAATCCGTCAAACTGAAGACCGCTGGCGAATGGCGCCCAGACTCGGTGGCAGTTAGAAAGACGATCTACTCTTCAAAGGAGGGTGCAATCGAATGGAATTGCCTAATGCCTCGAGCTCACGCTCGCATTGGCAATCGCGTCGGCTTAGGCTATGCGGAACATCTAAGCATGACCATCGCTCCGTGGCGTCTCCCTCTCCGCACGCTCCGCTGGGGCCGGTTCCTCTCTCCTTCGGATTGGATTGTTTGGATAGACTGGTTGGGCGATTTCACGCAACGCACTGTGTACCGCAACGGCGAGATGGCGCAAACCTTGCGGCTGGACGACCGGGAGATCGAATTCTGCGACGGGGGAAAGCTATCGCTCGACCTTTCACTGGTGCTGCGCGAAGGGCCGCTCGGCGTCACGGCCCTCTCTCAAATCCCAGGGATTCGCAGCAGTTTTCCCGCCCGTCTACTCAATATCAACGAATGCAAATGGCGAAGCCGTGCCCGCTATGAGCGCGCCGGATCTACGCTCTCGGAAGGTTGGGCCGTGCATGAAAGAGTGGAGTGGCCGAAATGATGTTAGGCAAGATCCTATACGGCGTACTATTTATCGTGATTGTGCCTGGACTGCTAGTTCTATGGGTCAGAGGGGCGCAACCCAATATTTCGCTGCCGCCTTACGGCGATCCAATTGTAGGATCGGCGATTTCGCTCTTTGGGTTGATCGTGATGGCCGCGGCGATGTGGCAGCTATGGGTCTTCGGCGGCGGACTTCCGATGAACGCCTTTCCTCCCACTAAGTTGGTTTCTCGCGGACTCTTCTACTGGCTCCCGCACCCGATATACACTGCGTTCGCCGCCATTTGTGTTGGCGTTTCGATGATCGCCGGATCGGCCGCTGGACTATGGCTGGTCTCGCCATGCGCCGTTCTCGCGTGCACGGCCCTCGTGCTTGGGTACGAGCGCCGCGACCTGCAATCGCGCTTTGGCGAAACCCTTCGCCTGCTTCCCCCTGGCTCGCCGGTTCCCCCTTCGAACGCAGACCGAATCAAATTCGTCATCGTCGTTCTAGTTCCTTGGGCAGCGCTATACGAGTTCACAATCCACATGCGCTTACACGGCGTCGCAGTCGTATTTCCGTTCGAAAAACACTGGCCCACGCTCCCCTGGACCGTGTTGATTTATCAAAGTTGCTACCTCGCAGTCGCGTCCGCAGCTTGGTGCGCGCGAACCAAAAGCGAACTTCGGCAACTCATGATCTCAGCGTGGTTAGCTAGCGCGCTGGTGTTCCCTGTCTCTTGGATATTTCCGGGCGGCGCACTCCCCTCCTTCCATGTCGTTTGGGCCACATTGATTGGGCGGCTTTACCGCCCCAAGTGGTTGGGAATCGCCTATGCAGCCTCGGTTGCCATCAGTTGCCTCACCTCGGGAATGCACTCCTTGGCAGACGTGTTGACAGCGATTCTGATCGCGCCGCTGCTGCTTCATCCGCAACGCGCCTGGCAGCGTCTGATTCAAGCAACGGAGTGGATCGCAAACTCTTGGCAGGAACGTCGCTTTGGTGCGCTGCGGGTAATAAATCATAGTTTCTATGCGGGCTCGGCCGGCTTCGTTCACGTCGCAATCATGAGCGCGGCCCTGGCACCCAAAGACGCTTGGAAGAGTTTCGCCGCTGCAAGCGCCGGCGTGGTGGGTGCGGGAGTGTGGGCCCAGTGGGTGGAGGGTTCTTCGCTCCTGCGCCGCCCCTTCGGCTTTTACGGCGGCCAAATCGCTCTCGGTCTCGCCTGCCTTCTTTTCGGCGAGCGTTGGATCCTGCTCGGCGCCTGCTGTCTGGCCGCGCCGTGGATGCAAGCCGCCGGACGCCTTCGTTGCTTGGTCAACGGCTGTTGCCACGGAGCTGCCGCCGTCGAGCCGCACTCGGGCATCCGCGTCTATCATGAGCGTTCCCGCGTCACGCGCTTGGCGAACTTGCGGGGCATCGCCATCTACCCAACGCAACTCTACTCGATCCTGGGCAACGTGTTCGTCGGGCTCGTGCTCCTCCGCCTTTGGTGGACGGCCTGCCCGTTGTCTCTTATCTGCGGCGTCTACCTGCTCGGCAATGGCATTTTCCGTTTCGTTGAGGAAGCGTATCGCGGCGAACCCCAGACCGTAATCGTTTTGGGCCTTCGCTTCTACCAATGGATGGCCCTGGCCAGCGTCGCCGGCGGTGCGGCTGTAACCACGCTGCGCTGGCCAAGTGCGCCCATACTCGTTCCCACAAGCCAGGGATTGCTTTATGCTCTGGCCTTCGCGATGGTTTCAGGAATCGCGATGGGCGTTGATTTTCCTGAAGCGAACCGCCCACTGGCACGCTTGACGTAAACAGATCTCAGGGCTCGGCCCGCTGCTCGGCGGTCTCTTGCACCTTCACCAGCCGCCAACTCCCAACGCCTAATTGCCCGCAATACCTCACCCACTCCTCCGCGGTCCACTGCTTTTTCCGCAGCCGCACAATGGCATTTCCCGGTTCCATTCGCATCTCTCCATGGGTTAGAGAAAGAAATCCCGGCTTGGCGTCCAAAGTCCATCCATTGTCCACCAGCGCCAGGGTTAAAGCCGATTCCACCACTCCGGCCGCGCGCTCGATCCGCTGCTCAGGGGTCAGCAGCAAACCCGGCGGATCTTTGAGTTGCACCGCAATCGGTTTCAATTCCCGCAAAAGCGCCGGCACCTCTGTAACAGTGTATTTCGCAAGCTGCCCCACAAACGGCGTCACCTGCTTTCTCCACAACGGCAAATAGACGTCCGTCCCAAGCGCCTCCCACTCCACCGGCTTCAGCTCCTTTGACGCCAGATCGGGCACCAACTTGTGCAACAACTCCAACTCCAATGTCTTCAAATCGTCAATCAAACAAGTAGCGGGGCGCTTGTCCGATTCGCGGTCGGACGGGACGCCGAGGGCTTTCGCCTTTTCAATTCGCGCAGCCAGCGGAGGGTGCGTGTCGAACGGGTTCGTCTGCGGGTTCTTGATCTCTTCATCCAAATGCGTCGCAGCCGCCTGGGCCACCCGCGGCGTGACAAGAAACTGCGCGAAGCCATCGGCGATTTTCGGTTGATGCCCGTTCTGCACAATCGGCCAAACCACACTATTCCAGAAAGGCGCCACGGCGAGCGCCGATTGGTTCACTACCTTCAATCCGCCAATCAACGCCTCCGATCCCGCCACTTGACACGCCAACTCGTCCGAGCGGAATTCCTGCTTCCGCGAGACGAACTGCGTCAGCCGCAAAAACAGCCGCCAAAACCAAACCAGCATCTTCACAATCAGCAGATACGCCACCGCCACCACTGCAAACCTTCGGAGGATATTGAGAACCGGTGAAGTCTGCTCCAAATTCTGAAACACCCGAAGCATGCTGGTCCGCGCGTTGTAGACCCAAGGCCCCAATCTTGTGTCGCCGCCGTAAAAATGCGCAAACTCATGTGCCAGCACGGCGCGAAATTCCGAAACGTTCAATGTCTGCAAGAGTGGCAACCCCAACCCCATCACTCGCCGGTTCCCCATACCCAGAAAACCGCCACGCTCCGCCACAAAAGCATTCGCATCGGCCGTGAGATAAACCTCCGCCGGCAATTCCTCCTCAAGCTGCCCAGCGATGGCCGCAATCTCCGACCGCAACCGTGGCTGCTTTTCCAAATCGATCGCCGGCCCCGGTTTCTGAAACTTATCGCGTCTCGGAATCAGCGACCACAAAATCGTGCCCGCCATGACAAGCCCAAACACCGCGAGTAAAATCACTGCAAAACCGTTACTAGCCCCGTTCACGAGCAGGAGCGCTGGCAACGCCACACACGCCAGCGCCATCGCCAGCATGAACGCGTACGAAAACACCACGCTCGCCGCCGCGACCAGCGACCAAACGACAATCGACCACTTCTTAGATGGGAGTGAAATACTTATGCCCTCCGAGTTATTGGACAAACCATTCTTTCACCGGCTCGTATTCGAATTTGCCAGTCTGTATGGACAAGCCCTATTGCGCCAACACCACCGAGGTCTCGATCTGCCGCTCAGGAATCGTCCAATACCGTTTCAGAAGCCTGTTCTTCTCTTCCGCGCCCACAACGTGAAACCCGTTTTTCTCGTAAAAGCGGATCGCCCACGTCGCCGCCGCCCACGTTCCAATGAGCACAGGCTTCTTCGCAGTACCAAGCAAATGCCGGAGCAACTGCCCTCCGACGCCGCTCTTTTGATAACCGCAGCGTACGTATGCGTGCCGGATGAGTGTTACATCTTGGACATCCTGCACGCCCATCGCGCCAACCAGTTCGCCGCTTTCGCCGTAGCCCCAAAACTCGACGCCCGCTCCGATTTCATGCTGCAGATGTTCCTGCGTCATGTACGGTTCAGTCCAACGGTCTGCGGGAATCACGCCTTCATAAGCTCGGGCGCCATCGTTGATGATGGTCCATATCGCGTCGAAATCGCGGCTATCACAACGGCGAATCATCTTGGCGTCGATGAGTTAGTTCTCAAACCGTTTGAAAATCAAGCAACCGTTCGTGCCGCCGAACCCGAAGCTGTTCGAAAGTGCGTATTCGATGTCCATCGGACGAGCCTTGTTCGGCACGTAGTCTAGATCGCAATCCGGATCCGGAAAGTCGTAATTGATGGTAGGAGGAGCAATGCTATCGCGAATCGCCAACACAGTGACACCGGCCTCCAACCCGCCGGCGCCGCCGAGCAAATGCCCGGTCATCGATTTGGTGGAACTCACTGCCAGCTTCTTGGCATGTTCGCCGAAAGCGGTTTTCATCGCCACGGTCTCAGCCTTATCGCCCAGCCCAGTCGATGTGCCGTGGGCGTTGATATATTGAATCCGCGCTGGCTCAATACCCGCATCTTTCAGCGCATTGCGCATCACGCGAAAACCGCCGTTGCCGTCTTCCGGAGGCGCCGTGATGTGATGGGCGTCGGCGCTCATGCCGTAACCGACGATTTCAGCAAGAATCGGCACACCGCGTTTGCGCGCCCGTTCCAGCTCTTCCAAAATCAAAATGCCCGATCCCTCACCAATGATGAATCCATCGCGCTCTTTATCCCAAGGCCGGGAAGCCCGCTGCGGTTCGTCGTTGCGGGTAGACAAAGCGCGCATGGCGGCAAAACCGCCAACACCCATCGGCGTGATACAAGCTTCACTGCCGCCGCAGATCATCACATCGGCGTAGCCGTGTTGGATCAGGCGGAACGAATCGCCGACGGAGTGCGCGCTCGTAGTGCACGCAGTGGCTGTGGCGGAATTCGGACCTTTGGCGTTATAGCGGATCGACACGTAGCCGCTGGCCAAGTTGACAATGCAAGAAGGAATAAAGAACGGCGACATGCGGCCGGGGCCACGCTCCAGCAGGATTTTGTGTTCCCGCTCAATCACCTCAAACGCGCCGATACCGCTGCCTATATAAACACCGACGTTTTCGGAGTCGGCTTCCGTCACTTCCAATTGGGCCGATTTCACGGCAAACTCGCTCGCCGCAATCGCAAACTGAATGAAGCGGCCCATCTTCTTCAGTTCCTTTTTATCTACGTATTGGAGCGGATCGAAGTT
The DNA here is from genome assembly GCA_963763615.1 of Bryobacterales bacterium. Taxonomy (GTDB): domain Bacteria; phylum Acidobacteriota; class Terriglobia; order Bryobacterales; family Bryobacteraceae; genus Bog-105. The sequence goes on from CAVXPI010000001.1 coordinate 132,286, forward strand.
CTTGACTTCGCCGGCAATGCGGGTCGTGTATTGGGCCGTATCAAACTGAGTGATTGGGCCAATACCGCTCTCACCCCGTTGTAGCGCCGACCAGACTTCCTCAGTCCCGGTGCCAACGGAGGAAATCAGCCCTACGCCTGTAACCACTACTCTTCGCTGCGCCATTGGAAAGGCAGTGGCTATTTCTTTTTCGACTCAATATAGTCGATGGCATCTTTCACGGTCTTAATTTTCTCGGCGTCTTCGTCTGGAATATCCAGGCTGAACGCTTCTTCGAACGCCATGACGAGTTCTACGATGTCAAGGGAATCGGCGCCAAGATCATCCACGAACGATGCGCTGGGCTCAACCTGGTTTTCGTCCACACCAAGCTGTTCGACGATGATCTGCTTTACTTTATCTGCTACTGGCATTTAAATTATTAGTCTCCTGTGCTCCCAGGTGCGCTGGCTGGCACTCGCCGCGCCATGCGGAACCCAACTCTCTAAACTACCGCATCGCTTCAAAAAGATGCGGCGGCCTTTGGCTGATGGCGAGGACTCTAAAGATTCTAGCGAATCGCCTTACTTAAAATGGAGGCTTGCAGAATCCTCGCGTCATTTATTTGCACGGCTTCGCGTCTGGTCCGAAATCCCGTAAGGCGCTGTTCTTTGCCGGGAAGCTTGCCGAGGCAAATTTTTCGGTTGAGATTCCGGATCTGGCAGCGGGCGATTTCGAGCATCTCACGATCAGCGGGCAGTTGCGAATTGTCGAGACACTGCTCGACGGCGGCCCGGCCATTCTGTTTGGCTCAAGCATGGGAGGCTATTTGGCGGCGCTTGCGGCGGCACGGCGCCCTGAGCGGGTTAGCAAGCTAGTGCTACTGGCGCCCGCTTTCCGCTTCCACGATCTCTGGACCAAAGAAATAGGCCGGAAACAACTGGAGATTTGGAGAAAAAACCTTACGATATCGGTCTTTCATTATGGGGAGGGTAAGGACCTGCCGTTGGCGTTCGGCCTGATGGAGGATGCGGCGCAGTTTGAAGCTTTTCCGGACATTCGCCAGCCCGCGCTGTTGTTTCATGGGGTTGACGATCCGCTGGTGCCGGTGGAACAGTCGCGGCGTTATGTCGCCAAGCGTCCCAATATCCATTTGGTCGAGTTCAAATCCGGGCACGAGCTAACAGACGTATTGGATGATATGTGGCTGGCCGCTAGACCGTTTCTGTTAGGCGATTTGTAGAAGTTTTGTAAACGTTTGCTGAAAAGAAGCGCCGGACAGCAAGAGGAGCATGTGGCTGAGCCAATTGGGTTAGACTGGTGGTACCTGGAATGAACCGGAATGCAATATTCTTTGCAACTGTGAATTTCGGTATCGCGTCCTACCAATGAGCATAAGTGTGACCGCAACAACTGAAGAGCGGGGCAGCCGAGCGGTCCTCGGTTCGTCAATGCCGGCAATCGCCGGGCCTCCGCGCAGTGCGTTGCCCGCGTTTACTACTGAGGATCGGGGTGTGTCCTTTGAGCAGCATGGTAGAAGATAAGGAATCGGCAAACGGAACTATGGAGCCTAGATCAGTGCAATCAGATTCGCATCTGGACAATCTCCTGATTGCGACGAACATCGAGCTGCCCTGGTATAAATCTATATTCAAGAACATCGGCGAAGCACTTAATCCGCCCAAACTTCCACCGTTGGAATTGACTTCCAGGCCGTTGGAGGGGTCGGAGATGGGCAGCGAATACGCCGACATCGAACAACCCTGGTTCAAGTCGCTTATCGGCAATATCAAAGATCTCATAAACCCGCCCAAGCTTCCTCCTTTGCAAATCACCTCCAAGGCCGTTGAAGTACCCGAAATTTGGGGTGCATATGGTGGGGGCCAAGGGCGTTCCGGTGTGATGTCGGTGCTCATTCACGGGGGCGTCATTGCTCTGCTTTGGTTTGTATGGCAGACTCCTGCCGTGCAGAAGAAAGTCAAAGACGTCACAGCCATCTACTTCCCGGTGGACGAGTTCAAGCCGAAGCTTCCGAAAGCCGCTGAAAAAGCGGGTGGCGGCGGCGGCCAGAAGGATCTGAAGCCTGCCAGCCGAGGCGAGGCCCCGAAGTTTGCGAAGAAGCAGTTTATAGCGCCCACCATGGCAATTCCGAAACCGCAGTTGCCGATGGTGCCGACAATCACCGCCGATGCGCCCAAGATTGAAGCCGATCAGTACGGCGCTCCGAATAGCCTGTTGAACGAAGGCAGCTTAGGCAACGGCACGGGAACGGGAATTGGCCCAGGCAATGGGAACGGTTACGGCGCAGGCAATGGCGGCGGTATGGGTGGCGGCGCTTATAAGATTGGCGGCGAAGTTTCAGCGCCCACGATCATTTCTAAACCTGAGCCTGAGTATTCGGAAGAGGCACGCAAAGCCAAATATTCCGGCACTGTTGTATTGAGCATTATCGTTGACGCTAACGGTCTGCCACGCGACATCAAAGTCGTTCGCGCATTGGGTTTAGGGCTTGACGAAAAGGCAATCGAAGCTGTGATGAAGTGGCGTTTCCACCCCGGGATGAAGGGTGGCCGCCCGGTTCCAACCCAAGCTCAAATCGAAGTTGTCTTCCGCTTGCTGTAACGAGTTCACGCTTCTCGTCTCGCTTGGCACTCGGCGCAAGGGCAAATCTTGCGTAGATGATCGTACGAATAAATCCCCGTGCTATGCCCATCGTTCCAATGGATGCGAATGGCGTATTGCCCTACCTCTTCCACTGAATTCATTTTCAGGCTTGGCTTGTACATCGGAAACAGTTCCTGTTTGCGGTAATTGGTTTTTTGCGGCTCGGTGCCATGCGAGCCAGTGCAAGTGGCACACGGGCATTCGTCGCGCAAGTAACCTAGCGTGTAATCGCTGTGATGGCCGTCTCGCCAATCGATTTTAATTCCGCTGGATTTGGAAATGGCGATGTGTTCGGGATCGAGTTCTGCTTGGATTTGCATTTGTTTGTTAGTGCTTAAGAAGCGCTTTGCATGCGTTCAATATCGCGCACTCCCGGAATGCGGCGGAACGCGGTAATCACCCGCTCCAGTTGCTTCTTATCGCGTACGTCCATGGTTATTTCGATGACGGCGCTATCGTCCGTGCGCTTTTCATCGCCGCGCGCTTCAAGAGTGCGGATGTTGCTCGATTCGGCGCTCAGGACAGACGTCAGCTGGTGCAAAATGCCAGGGCGGTCGTCGGTGTGGATGATGACGCGCACAGGCAGCGGATCGCTGGCACTGCGCGCCCATTCCACCGCAATCTTGCGCTCGGATTCGTACATCAGCTTCTGCACATTGGTGCATTGCACCGAGTGAACCGCGATGCCTTTGCCGCGCGTGATGTACCCGACGATGGGTTCGCCGCGCACTGGATTGCAGCATTTGGCGCGATAAACGAGCACGTCGTCAGCGCCCTTCACTTGAATAACCAGATCTTTATCGCCCAGCGGCGAACCCGGCGATGGCGCGGGCGCTCCGCCCTTTTGCGTAGGCGCGGGTTGCGGCGGCTCTTCCGGCGGCGCCTGGCGAACTTCATCGGGAGCTACCTTCTGCAGCACTTGACGCGCCGAGAAACGTCCGAACCCCAAGGCTGCATAGAGATCTTCGGTTTTGCTGACACCGTACTCAGACGCGACCGTTTGCAGGTCGTGATCGGAAATACGGCCCAGGCTGACCCCAAAGCGCCGCGCTTCCTTTTCGAGCGACTTCTGGCCTATCTCGACGGCCTTCGCCCGCTCTACGGCATTAATCACGTGGCGGATTTTATTGCGCGCCTTCGATGTTTTGACAACGGCCAACCAATCGCGGCTAGGCTGGTGGCCGGCTTGCGTCAGAATCTCCACCACATCGCCATTGCGCAACGTGGTCTTGAGCGGCTTCATGGCGCCATTCACACGCGCGCCTACGCAACTGTTGCCAACGTCGCTATGAATCGCGTAAGCGAAATCAATCGGCGTGGCATCGCGCGGCAGAACAATCACGCGTCCGCGCGGCGTGAAAGTGTAGACCTCTTCCGAATAGAGATCCACTTTGAGCGTGGAGAGAAACTCGCCCGAATCGCTCATGTCGCGCTGCCACTCCACCAATTGACGGAGCCAGGCGATGCGCTGGTCGTCTTCGTCGGGACCCTTGCTGCCCTCTTTATATTTCCAGTGCGCGGCAATGCCTTCTTCGGCGATCTTGTGCATCTCTTCGGTACGGATTTGCACTTCGAAGGTCATGCCGCCGGGTCCGATGACTGACGTGTGGAGCGACTGATACAGGTTCGGGCGCGGCATGGCAATGAAGTCTTTGATGCGGCCGGGGATGGGATGCCATTCGTTGTGAATAACGCCCAGTGCGGCGTAGCAGTTTTTGACTGAATCGGTGATAATGCGAATCGCCAGAATGTCGTAAACCTGATCCAGCGTGATGCGCTGGCGCTTCAACTTCAGGTAAACCGAATAGGCGCGTTTCACCCGGCCCTCCACCCGTGCGGGAATATTTTCGCGCTGCAGTTTATGCTCGATATCGGCTTTGAGTTCGAGCAGGTATTCTTCGTGCTTGTGGCGCTTGGTATCGATCTCGCGCATCAAGTCTTCTGCGGCCTCGGGTTGCAGAGCTTGGAAGGAAAGATCTTCCAATTCGCCGCGAACCTTACCCATACCCAGGCGGTGCGCGATGGGCGCGTAAATATCGAGCGTTTCCTGCGCAATGGCTTCGCGCCTCTCGGCTGGCATTGCACTAATCGTGCGCATATTGTGCAGCCGGTCGGCCAACTTCACAATCACCACGCGAATATCGCTCGTCATCGCGAGCAGCATTTTGCGAAGGCTTTCCGCCTGGCGGTCTTCCCGGTTGGCGAAGCTGATTTTGCTCAACTTTGTGACGCCGTCGACACAGCGGGCAACGTCTTCCCCGAACTTTTCGCGGATCTCCTCGGGTTTAACCAAGGTATCTTCCACCACGTCATGCAGCAAGCCGGTTTCGATGCTGACGAGATCCATTTGCATGTCGGCCAAAATGTGGGCGACGGCTAACGGATGAGTGATGTACGGTTCGCCGGACTTGCGTTTTTGTTCGCGATGCTGTTGAGCGGAAAAGCGGTACGCCAGATCGAGCGAAGTGAGATCTTCCTTGGGGCGCAGCGCGCGCACCTTCTCTTCAAGAGTGCGGTAGAGTTCCTCAACTTGGGGAGGTTCCAGGACGCTGGTTGACATGGAAGCTTATTTACCAGTGTAGATGCTAATGCTGATCGCGCGTAGCAGCACGGCTCGGTACAAAGGAATTACGGAATTACGGTGACTGTCACGGATCTCCCCCCACGCGGCTCGCGCAAGTAACCGAGCCGGAAGCGTGAGCGCCCTAGATCTTCAAATCGTCTGCGTCACCTTGCTCAGCGTTCTCGGCTGATCTGGATTTAGCCCTTTCGCCGCCGCCAAACTCGCGGCAAATAACTGTGCCGGAATGATATACGGAATTGGTGTAAACACCTCCTCCGGCAAACGCGACTTTACTGCCAGCTCGGCCGGAATCGTCAGCGTTACTTTGGCAATCCCCTTCGCCCCAGCGGCCTTATTGCTGAGGTCTGTAATCGCCAGCGTCTCCGCTTGAATCGACTTCATCTTCTCCAGCAGTTCACGCGTAGCTTTCCACGTAACGCCGGAGGGGCAAAAGACAAACGCGGGAAATGCCGCTTCCAGCATGGCGATCGGACCATGCAACAGATCCGCCGACGAAAATCGTTCAGCCACGACGTAGCAGGTCTCCATCAGCTTCAAAGCAAACTCGAAGGAGTTGCCGTAATTCAAGCCTCGGCCCACGCACACCGCGTGCCTCATCAGGGCATACCGTTGAGCACGTTCGACGATTTCCGCTTCCAGCTTCAACGCTTCTGCGGCCCACTCGGCGAGCCGCTGTAGGTCTTTCAATTCGAGCGGCGCTCCAAGCGCGTAGGCCAGCAAGTAAAAGCAAAGCAGTTGACCGGTGTAGGTCTTGGTGGCGGCTACGCTCTTCTCTTTGCCCGCTCTCACCAGAAACGCGTGATCGGCCAGTTTCGCGAGCGTGCTTTCCGCCTCGTTTGTGATCCCAGCCGTGAATGCGCCCGCCGCTTTCGCTTGCTCGAGCACGATATTGGTATCCGTCGATTCGCCCGATTGCGATATCGCCACCACCGCAGCATCCTTCAAATTCACGTTCCCGCCGTAAAGCGTGAACACCGAAGGAGCAGCCAGCGAGACCGGTATGCCCGTCGAAATCTCGATCAAATACCGGCCAAATTGCGCTGCATTATCCGATGTGCCGCGCGCCGCTAAGACAACCAACCGAACCGGATGTTGCGCGAAGTGTTCCCGCAGCCTTACCGCTTTTCCCCATTCAGCCTTGAGCGTCTTCTCGATCGCTCCCGGCTGTTGGCGAATTTCTGACGCCATTGTCGACATGATGTAGAAGATAGCAGGAATTACAACAAGACTTTGAAGCCGCGTGCCGGGCCGAGCAAAATCTGCGGACTAATGTCGGCCGACATCGGCAATCGCGTCACATGCGGCTTGATAAGGATGAGCGTTTCGCTCTTCTCTTTATCGCGCGTGTTCTCGCTCAGCAGTTGGTTAAGCCCCGGGATCTCGTTCAAGCCGGCTAAGCCGTCTCTCGACCGAATGATCGAGTCTTGATCCAACCCTGCCAATACTGCCCATTCTCCCGCGCGCAGAGTGACATTACCGACGAATTTTCGTTGGTTGATTGAAGGAACCGTATCGATCGTAGTCGTGCCCAATGACTTGTATTCGGCATCGACATCCAGCATGACCGAACCCTCGCCGTTCACATGCGGCGTTATCTTTAGCGCGAGCCCGAGATCTTCCTGCTGAACCTGCGGCACTGGGTTGTAGATGGTGGATGCGCTCTGCGAAAAGCCCGAATATAAGCTTTGCGCAATCGGATATTTCTCGCCATAGTGGGCAGTAGCGGGTAACCCGTCGGTTGTCACGAGAGTCGCATCATAACGGGTGGTTCCCACGGATTTCGTATAGGAACCAAACAGGGTTGCCGGGCCGACTCCGATCCCGAACAGACTGTAACCGTGGCCCAAGCCGAAGAGTTGCGCGAACTGCGCGACTGCGGCTAAAGCAGTTGCAGACGCTAGCGACCCCATATTCAACGGACCGAAGTTGAAGAAAGTGGCACTCGTGGGCGGGGAAATGCCGTAATGATAATTCGTGCTGGCATCCAGGGTCAAGACTTCGACCTCTATTTCGACCTGCGCCTTTGGCAGGAGCAAAGATTCGAGCAAAGTGCGCGCTGCCAGAGCCTTGGAAACGCGGTCGCGAATGAAAACCGTCCGGCTCACGCTGTCCCAGCCAAATTGCCTGAGATTCAGCACGCCGCGCACCGCGTTCGCCACGTCCACCAAGTCCTTTTCGCCGAGCGAATCAGGCAGCGGCACCGACAAAAGAATCATCGGCTCGAACTCGTTGCGCTTGGTTTCGCTATCGCGGGCGAAGTAGAGGGTGTTGGTCGAAATGGGGAAGACGAAGGTGTTTGTGACGTTAGTCAGAGCTTCTAAAGCTGTCCGGAAATCCGCCTGCGTGATCTGCATTTGCAAGCCGCTTTTCGAGTCGAGTTGCGGGTCCCACGCGACACGAACTCCATAGGCCGCGCCCACCTGCTGAATCAGCGAGATCTCATCGCCCTTAATATCGAAATCCCGGCGGATGTCCTTCGCCGTCACGTGCGGATAGGATGCCAGGCTGCGGTGTAGTTCTTCCGTGCCTGGTGGTGGGGGGTTCGCGGCCGCTTCAGCATCCGCTTCTTCTTTTTCGATTCTGGCAATATCCGCGGCAATGACAGGCTCTTCCAATTGCGTCCTCATCAGAAGATTCACAGCCGGCGCCAAGCCGTCTCGGCTCGCCGCGTACGAAGGAGTGGACGGATCGCGCCGGGCAGCTTCGTTATAAAGCAGGTAGGCACGCACCGTGTCGCCGGCGTCGCGCGCACTACGGGCCCGCTCGGCTAAGCGCTTGGCTATGCCTACCGGGCTCGGAGCGGCAAACGCCAGCGCTGCGGCAAAAAGCATAATAGTGACACGCGATGCCATACTCGCAAGACGCAAATACGCGCCAATCCGTGGGAATCGCTGTCGCATACGCAGGTAAAACTCTAGTGGCCTGGAGCGACGTAACCAGGGGGATGCGCCGCGCCTTCCCCAAAGAAATACTCCTCCATTTGTTTCAACAGGAACTCTTGCGCTTCGGCGGTGCCCAGATTCAAACGGTATTCGTTCATAATCATCTTCATCTGCTCCACCCACATGCCCCAAGCCTGCTTGGAAACGTTGTCGTAGATACGTTGTCCCAGCGGATGCCCATCAAATGGCACCTCGCTCAGCCCTGGCAAATCCTGATTTAATTTGACGCAGTGGACAATTCGTTCCGTCTTCGGGGCTGGCCCGGTAGTACTGCCCATCGGCTGATCTCCCTGTTGGTCGCTAACTGTCTGTCGCTAACTTTGAGGATAGCCCACTGGTCTATTCGGAACTGCCGCTGCCGGCGCTGGCCGCCGCCCGGCGCGGGGGCGCCTTTAGCAGGAAGGTTGAAAATCTAGGCGGTTCGTCCGCGCCGTTTGCCTGCGCGGCCTGCACCACCTTCAAATAGCGGCGTAGCGCCTCAACCCGCGACGATTTTCTCAACTTCGATAGTTGCAGATCCAGAAGCATGTTGAGTTCACACTGCGTAAATCGGTTCCGGCGGACACCGCCGCCCACGAGTTCCTGAATTAACTGCGTGTAGGATAGCCACTCTGTAGGGGTTGCGCTCAATCTGGGAAGTGGCTGAATCGAGCGAATAATCTTGAAAATTCTGCGACAAGATGGGTTCGCCCAGCCACTTTATCGGTAGAACTTAGTGCATACGCTCTGGATCTATGCCTTCTCCGCACTAGCCGTGGCCTTGCTAATCAGCGGGCTGGACGATTTGATCCCGCTTGCGATCCTGCTGAACCACCGGCTGCGAAGAAAGCGCTCGCCGAATCCGCCGGATTCACCCGAAATCCCCGAAAGCAAGATCGCCATTTTTGTCCCTTGCTGGAAAGAGTCCGGCGTGATCGGCAATATGGTCCGGCACAATTTGCCGGCCATCCGCTATCGGAATTTCGATATCTTTCTCGGCGCCTACCCAAACGACGAGGCAACGGTTGCGGTGGCCGAGCAGTTGTCGCAAACCTTCGCAACCGTGCATGCCGCTGTCTGCCCCCACCCGGGCCCCACATCAAAGGCAGATTGCTTGAATTCGATATATCGCAGTATGCAGGCTTTTGAGGGCGAGCACAACGTGCGGTTCACCACCGTGGTCTTGCATGATGCCGAGGACATAATTCATCCCGACGCCTTGTCCCTGATCAACCGTGAGCGCTTGTCGTACGACATGGTGCAAGTTCCAGTACTGCCCCTGCCGACGCCGTTCATGGAATTGACGCACGGCGTGTATTGTGACGAGTTCGCGGAATTCCAAACTATCGATATGCACGCGCGCCAGTTCAGCCGATCGTTTCTACCCTCGAACGGTGTGGGCACCGGGTTTGCGCGCGAAATTCTAGACCGCCTGGCGCGTGAACGCGGCCAGGTCTTTGACGCTGAAAGCCTCACCGAAGACTACGAGATCGGTGTTTACATTCACGACAAGGGATACCGGCAGCTCTTTGCTCCCATAAAAAAGAGCGAAAACGGTTTTGTTGCCACGCGCGAATATTTCCCGCGCACCACGAACACAGCCATCCGCCAGCGGACGCGCTGGGTGACCGGTATTGCTTTGCAATGCTGGGCGCGGCGCGGGTGGAACGGCTCATTCCGGACACGCTACTGGTTCTGGCGCGACCGCAAGGGGCTTATCGCGAATCCGCTCAGCCTGCTGACGAATTTTCTGTTTCTGGCTGGCTTGTTTGACTTGGCGTGCAGCGAGGTGCAGCATCGCCCGTGGATGTTTGCCGTCGATAATCCAAAGGTCGCCGTACTTTGCTGCTTAACAACGGCTCTTCAGTGCCTTCGCCTGGGGCTGCGCATGTTGTGTGTCGGACGGATTTTTGGATCTGCTTTTGCCGCGGGCGTGCCGCTGCGGTCCTTCCTCGCGAACCTGATTAACTGCTTTGCCTCTATCCGTGCGACTTGGCGGTTCTTTCTGGCCAAACGCGATAAACGCAAACTTGTCTGGCAAAAAACCGAGCATGCCTATCCTGCGCATTCGGCTTTAGCCGAACACCGGCGGGACTTTGACGAGATCCTGCTGGACTGTGGCTTCATCTCTCCCGAAGATTTGGCCGCAGCTGGGGAACCGATCCCGCCGAATGCCAATCTCGGCGATCATTTGCTTGCCCGCGGCCTGCTCTCGGAAGAGGATCTTTGCCGCGCGCTTAGCCTTTTTAGCGGCGCTCCTATAGGCCGCTTCGACGCCGCTTCTATCAAGAAAGGCGTGCGCCGAACCTTGCCCGCGCACTTGACGCGGCGGTTCGACATTGTGCCCGTGGATATGCGCGACGGCCGTCTGCTGGTCGCGGGCCGTCAGGTTCCTTCACCCGAGCAACTCCAAACCATCCGAAGCTTCACATCTCTGCCCGTTGAGTTTCATTTGACCACGCAAAGCAACTTTGCCGAATTGCGAAAGCTATTGTGATTTCTTTGGTTCAGGATCGAAGAACTCGAGCGGAGAGATATCGATAATCCGCCAATCGTATTTCTTCATGGTCAGTCTCACCGTCAGATCTTCCTGGCGGCTCTCGCTCAGACCGGTGACCATGTCGCTGAGGGTCATTGTCCAGTGAATGGTCAGCGTCGCTTCGCGATTTTCGATTTGTTCATCGCTGATGTCCATCTCATTCACAATCGTGTACCCGTCGGTAAGACCTGTGAAATAAGTGCGTAAGCGCGCATAGCCTTCGAACGACTTATCAAACGGATCCATCGCCTCTTGCGGGTGCCCTGCGCTCAAAGCCGAGGCCACATGCGCGACCTGCTCGCGAACAGCGCGGCTCTGTTGAGCCGAAACACAAGCGGCACTTAGAACCACCAGCACGATCAGCCTGCTAGCGCTCGTTAGCGCTCCCGTGCCTTGTGGGGCAGGCAGTTTTGCCTGCCATCCGGCAAAAAGATGCGTCTCGAAAGTGCTGAGGAATCTCAGTAAGGCGGTGTTCGTACTAAGTGCGATAGCTGCCATTGATTTGAATGTAGCCTTCCGTTAGATCGCACGTAAAGAAGCGGGCCTCCCCTTTGCCACCCTTGCGGTTGATAATACGGATGCGCACTTCCGATTCATTCAGTTTTTGCTTCAACTCGTCTTCGTCGAACTTGGCAGCAAGGCCGTGGCGGCAAACGGCTACGCGCTGCATTTCAATATCAATGTCAGCGGGGTCGAACTCTACGCCGGCGTAACCAGCGGCGGCCAAAACCCGCCCCCAGTTTGGGTCGCTGCCCGCAACAGCCGTCTTCACAAGTGGCGAATTGGAAATCGCCCGGGCGATTTTGCGGGCGTCCTCGCGGGTCTTGAAGCCCAAAGCGCGCACCACAATCAGCTTGCGGGCGCCTTCGCCATCGGCCGCGATCTGTTCGGCCAAACTCTCCATGACCCACGTGACCGCTTCTTGCAAAACCTTTCGTTCTTTGCCGGTGGGCCGAATTTTGGAAGCGCCGCTGGCCAGCAAAAGAACGGTGTCGTTGGTAGACATGTCGCCGTCTACCGTTAGTGAATTAAAGGAGCGGTCAGTGGCGTGTCTGAGTATTTCTTCAAGATCTTCCGCATCCGCAATCGCATCTGTCATCACAAAACAGAGCGTGGTGGCCATGTTGGGGTGAATCATGCCAGAGCCCTTCGTCATACCAGCCACGCGCACGCTCCCGGCCGCTAGTTGAATCTCCTCCGAGGCGATCTTGTAGCGCGTATCTGTTGTCATGATTGCTTCCGCTACGGCCTGAAAATTGCCCGCATCCAATAGCTCGACCAAATGGGGAAAAGGCGCGGTCAGTAGCTTTACGTCAAGTTCAACGCCAATGACGCCTGTCGACGCGGGTATCACGTATTCGGGACGCGTCTGAAGCTCCTTCGCCAGAGCTTTGCAGGAAGCAAGCGCAACCCGTTCACCGGTGCGCGTGGCGCAATTCGCGTTGCCGGCGTTGATCAGAACCGCCGTGACCTTGCCTTTGGAGATTTTCAGATTCTGCTTGGCGAGCTTAACAGGCGCGGCCTGCACGACGTTACGGGTAAACATGGCTGCGGCGCGCGCCGGCTGATCTGGCACGATGAGAGCCACGTCATCTTTGTTCGTCTTGCGGATGCCGGCGTAAGCCGCTGCATAGCGGTATCCCAAAGGAAGCTTCAAGGCTTTTCTCCCAACATTTCGTTTTGCACCAATTGATAGCCGTTCAAGAACGCTTCAGCACTCAGGCGCTTTTTTCCAGCCAATTGCACTTCCAACAACTCAAGGGTATTATCATCGCCACACGCAACAAACAATCGCCGCTTTTCAGCAAACATATGTCCCGCGCTGACGGGCTGCGGTTCACCAACGCGAGCGCCAGTTATCGACATCTGCTGACCCCGAAAGAGAGTATAAGCACCAGGCCACGGATTGAATCCGCGCCAGCGATTATAGATCTCCGAAGCCGTTCGGCGCCAATCGACAAACCCATCTTCTTTCTTGAGAATCGGCGCAAGCGTTGCCTCTTCAGCGCGCTGCTTTTCATGCTTGACGGTGCCCGCTTCGATTTGGCGAATCGCTTCCAGCAACAAATCAGCACCCAAAGGCGCGAGCCGCAAACTCAACTCCGGCGCTGTCTCCGAGGGCCCGATCTCAAGACTCGCTTTGAGCAGCATGTCGCCGGTATCGAGACCTGCGTCAATCTGCATGATGGTCACGCCGGTTGCCGTTTCGCCGTTAGCGATAGCCCACTGTATGGGCGCGGCTCCCCGATACTTGGGCAGCAGCGACGCATGCACGTTCAAGATTCCGTGACGCGGAATATCGATGATTTGTTGCGGGATGATTTGGCCGTAGCCAACAACCACCATGATTTCCGCCGCATGGGCCTGCAGCGGTTCCAGATTCTCGGCGCGGCGGATGCGTTCCGGCTGAAGCACTTCAATCCCCAGCCGCTGGGCGGCCATTTTCACGGGCGATTCAGCCAACTGATTCCCGCGGCCTTTGGGCCTGTCCGGTTGCGTATAAACCACCACCACGCTGTGCTGTTTGGCCAAGGCATTGAGCGAAGGCACAGCGAACTCGGGCGTGCCTAAAAACACTACGCGCATCGATGGTGGCTTAGTCCCATTCGCCGGCTTTTTGCAATTTCTTGATTTTGCGGCGAATGATATCGCGCTTCAGTGCGCTCAGATGATTGATGAAGAGCTTGCCGTTTAGATGATCGATCTCATGCTGCAAGGCGCGCGCCAAAAGTTCTTCGCCCGAAACTTCAATCGGCTCCCCTTTTTCGTTGTGCGCTTTGACGGTGACTTTGTTGGCGCGTGTCACGGGCTCGCGGAAACCCGGAATGCTGAGACAGCCTTCCTCACCCACTTGTGAGCCTTCCCGCGTCACAATTTCCGGATTGACGAGGACCAACTTCTTGGTTTCGTCTTCCCCAAGGCTGATATCAATCACTGTGACCCGTTGGCTAATGCCCACCTGCGGCGCGGCCAAGCCTACGCCCTTTGCCGCGTACATCGTCTCAAACATGTCTTCAATCAGTTGCTGAAGATCGGGCGAGTCAAACTGCGAGACCTTATTCGCTGGTTTTTCCAGTACCGGTTCGCCGTATTTTAAGATTTTCAAAACCATTGACTAAAAGCTCTTTACCTGCGCGGCGTAGCCATCGAAATTCCGTTTGGTTTCGAGTAGCGAATCGCCGCCAAATTTCTCCAAAAAGGCCTGCGCCAAGACCAAAGCGACCATCGCTTCGCCAATCACGCCAGCGGCGGGAACCACGGCCACGTCACTACGCTCATAGGCGGCCAAAGCCGGTTCGCGCGTCGGCAGATCGACAGATTCCAAAGGCCGCCGCAAGGTGGAAATTGGTTTCAATAGACCACGAACGATCAAATCCTCGCCGTTGGTGATGCCCCCTTCGAGGCCGCCCGCGCGATTGGAACCCCGATGAAAGCCACGCGCTTCCTTGTCGTAATGTATCGTATCTTGGACCGCGGATCCATACGACTGCGCGCCTTGTTCGGCCGAGCCCACTTCCACGCCCTTGACGGCTTGAATGGAAACGATGGCCTGCGCGAGGCGGCCGTCGAGGCGTGTGTCCCAGGTGATGTGTGATCCAATGCCGGGCGGCAGACCGTGCGCCACTACTTCGAAGGTGCCGCCTACGGTATCGCCGGTGCGATAGGCGTGATCCACCGCTTCCTTCATGCGAGCCTCCGTTTCGGCATCCACGCAGCCGAGGAGAACTTCATCGCGCTGGCTGAGAGCCACGATTTCCGGCCATAGCGCTGGGCGTTCCAAGCGAACCGGACCGACACCGACGACGTGGCTCAAGACTTCGATGCCAAATTGGCTCAAAAATGTTTTGGCCAGCGCGCCAATGGCCACCCGCGCAGTGGTTTCGCGGGCACTGGCCCGTTCTAGAATATAGCGCGCATCCGCGTAGTTATACTTGATGGCGCCCGGCAGGTCCGCATGGCCAGGACGTGGCCGGACAACCGGTTTATCTTTAGTAGGATCTGCATCTTTCGCTTCAACAGGCAGGATGGTTTGCCAGTTTTTCCAATCTTTGTTTTCGATGAGAACGGCGATGGGTGAGCCGATGGTTTGCGAGTGACGGACGCCCGAAACGATGTGCGCCTGATCGGTTTCGATTTTCATGCGCCCGCCCCGGCCAAAGCCTTGCTGGCGGCGCCAAAGTTGCCGATCTACGTATTCCAGAGACACCGGCACGCCGGAGGGTAGGCCAGTGAGGGTGGCTACGAGGCACTCCCCATGTGATTCTCCAGCGGTTTCGAAGCGCAGCATTAATAGACTTTTATCGTAGCAATCGAGTAACATTGCAGGGCGAAGCCAGGTCCGTGCCAAACCAAACTCCAGTACCAAGCCGTGCAAATGTACTTGACTGGATGCCCGTCTTGCCCGTACTATCGATTAACCGACCGCAGTTAGTGGCGTAAGCGCGCAAAGCCTTGCGCCAGCCTCACCGAGCGCACCGTCCGCCACTCCTCCTCCCATAAGCCAACCAACCCTCCCCGGGCCTGGTACCCAAGCCAGCAGCGCGAATGCGTCGAGTGCCCCCGTGGCATCGTTCGCGAACAGCACGCCCGCTGAGACGCACGCCGCGAAGCCTTAGCCGGCCCACTTTCTTAGACAAAAGAACGTCGACAAGAGAACATCATTCCAAATGAAAACTATTTGTGTGTCTAATCGACCTGCTCTTCTTTGGATCACCGCATGCTGCATTCTCGCAGCCGGCAGGCTCCACGCACAGAGTTCGGCCTACGGAGCCATAACTCCTCCGGGCGCGGCGCAAGACGACCCTGAGCTACAACGACGACAACTCAAACGAATACGCGTTTCCGACGACGGTCACGAACCCACTTTCGCAATCCACCACATACACCTACGATTACGCGATTGGGCAAGCGCTCTCAGTGACCGGCGTAAATCACAACAAAACAACGTTTAGCTCTATCAAATGCGGAGCTTCGCCTACGATGGGCTCCGCCGTTTGACGAGCGCGACGAACCCAGAACAGACGAAGCCGACCTCTTATACTTACGACGCCAACAATAATATTCAGACGCGAACTGACGCGTTGGGCGTAACGACAACCTACAGTTACGACGCTCTTAATCGTCTAACCGGCAAGACGTATTCCGACAACACTACCCCGAACGGAACCTACAACTGGGACGTGGCGGGAGTAACCAACGGCGTGGGCCGCCTAGGTTCCGTATCCAATAGTGTCGCGAAGCGAAACTATACCGCCTATGATGCGCTTGGAAACGTAACGGCTAGCAGCATGCAAAACTTGCTTGACGGCCAGACATACACCTTCAGCAACTATAAATACGATCTTGCGGGCGGTCTCATCAGCGAGACCTACCCCTCCGGCCGCGTCCTCACAACCGCCTACGACGGTGCCGAGCGGCCGATCACCGTCACTGGCCAGCCCACGAGCGGCTCGGCAACGACCTATGTTCAGCCGATCTCCAACTCCCCCGAATACTGGCCGCACGGTGCGCCGTATGCGTATCAGTATGCAAACCAGGTCGTGCTGGGCTCGCCGGCGGCGGTCGGATTCACCTATGATGCCGAAGGGCGCGTCACTTCAAGCCAATCGTCCTCGCCAAACGTTGCGGTCAATTACTACTACGATGGCGAAGGCAACCGAATACAGAAATCGGTAACCGGCGGAACCACGACGGCCTTCGTGCATGATGCGTTTGGGAAAGCTGGCGGCCGAATACTCGAGCAGCGCCATCACGCCTGCTTGCGTCACCTGTTACTTGTCGTACGATCATTTGGGCAGCGTGCGGATGGTGACGGATCAGAACGATAATGTGGTGGCGCGGCATGATTATTTGCCGTATGGGGAGGAGATTCCGAATGGGACGGCGGGGCGGAGTGGGAATAGTTTCGGTTTAACGGGCGAACGTGAATCAGAGGTTTACGTGGCAGGAGAGCGCGATCCGGAGATGACGCCGAATTCGGATTTCTTTAATGCGCGGTATTTTTTGGCGGTGGCGGGGAGCTTTCTTGCGGCCGGATCCGGCGAACGCGGGGGTGGATTTGGGGAATCCGCAGAGTTGGAATGGATATGCTTACGCGCTCGGGAATCCCGTTGGCCAATCGTCGATCCGAGCGGAACGACCGACTTCACTCCCGGGGAGTGCAATGGCTTTGATACGGCATGGTGTGGGCAGAATGGTTCGCGAGGAGGCGGGGGAACGAGCTGCGAAATAGATGGCGTTCCGTCGTCGTGCGGCGAGGCGTATGCCCTGCTGAACATAGGCGCTGCGGTGCAGTGTCCAAACAATGTGTGCAGCGGCTCTGTGAACGGTCAACCCTACAATATTTCAGCGAACGCCGCGGGGAACATCTTCGCCAACCTCTATTCGACCCAACTTACTTTGAACTGTGCAGGCGAAAGTGTCAACGACTATCAATGCGCGTGGTCGCATTGGAGCAGTTGGTGGGTCCAGGACGGTAATAGCCCTCGGTATTTCTGCAATGTTCAACAGATCTTCAATGGGAATCGCCAAATTTGGCACAACACCGGAGTGGTCGGCGATGCGCTTGCCGTCGGAACTGCGGCGGCGATAGCGCTGCCGTACGCAGCGGGATATGGGGCAGCTTTGTTGACGGAGCCGGGTATGGCGGTCGCGTGGGACAGCACCGCCGGCGGCACGTTTCACGTGATATACGGAGTTGATGGCCTGGGCTGGCTAAGCGCTGAGGGTGGGGAGGGCGTGCTAACGGTACAAGAGATGCAAGCAGGAGGCGCCCAGTTAAACCGATTTCTCAATGTTTACAACTGGACACAGACAACGCTTCCTACCGCCAATCCTTCGGCGATTCTCGCCACCCAAGGGCAGACGTTCAGTTCCTGCGTGATGGCGGCAGTGTGCGGCTTTCTAGGTGGCTTGTCTCCGTTCTGAGGATGCAGCCGAAATGAGCCACGTCTACCGCGCGGAAATTCACCTGCTAGTCGGTGCGCTGACTGGCTCGGCCCCAACCCCTTCCCCCTTCCCGAAGGGCTTGACCTTCGATCCGCAGTGCCCCGCGCTCTTATCGGCGATTGTCCGCCGACTTTGCGAGCGCGGATACCATATCAAGCCATTGCCACACATGGAGCCGCTCCATTACCTTGCCGTCGGAAGCCTGGACAAGTCTAGTTTATCGGTCTGGGTAAGCGCGCTTGCCAGCGGCGATGCCGCCAGTCGTTACAGGATAGACGCGGCGCTGGGGTATCGGAGCCCTCTTCGGCGCGCGATTATGAGACTCTTCCCGGCAAAAGACGAGTCCACAAATATCGGTCGGGAATTTGCGGCTACGCTTGATGGAGAATTGGCAAGCATCGTCGCCGCTGCGGGCGGACAGATGCTGTGGAGCCAGATCGGCCCCCAACCCCGCGCCAAGCGGACACTCAGCATCAGAAAATATTAGGCCGCAAAGGTTGGGGGCCTAAAAGGGGACAGACGACATTACTGATCGGCGAAAAGTGGCGCGAACCCGCCCACCAACTACACCCTGTGACCCTCTCGGCGACCTGCTGGCCGCACAGAAATGCGCGTCTTCGAGCTGCAGCACCTATCAAATGCGGAGCTTCGCCTACGATGGGCTCCGCCGTTTGACGAGCGCGACGAACCCAGAACAGACGAAGCCGACCTCTTATACTTACGACGCCAACAATAATATTCAGACGCGAACTGACGCGTTGGGCGTAACGACAACCTACAGTTACGACGCTCTTAATCGTCTAACCGGCAAGACGTATTCCGACAACACTACCCCGAACGGAACCTACAACTGGGACGTGGCGGGAGTAACCAACGGCGTGGGCCGCCTGGCTACCGTATCCAATAGTGTAGCGAAGCGAAACTATACCGCCTACGTACCGCCTACGTCGGTAATTGCCGCCAGCACACTCGATCACAATTCTCTTTCGAAAACTGTGCCCGAACGCGGACGGACAACCGGTTTGTTCTTGCTTGGCTCCGCATTTTTCGCCTCAACCGGCAAGATGGTTTGCCAGTTTTTCCAATCTTTGTTTTCGATGAGAACCGCAATGGGCGGGCCGATGGTTTGCGAGTGACGGACGCCCGAGACAATGTGCGCTCGATCAGTCTCAATTTTCATCCGACCGCCGCGGCCAAAGCCTTGTTGGCGCCGCCAAAGCTGCCGATCTACGTATTCCAGAGACACCGGCACGCCCGAGGGTAGGCCAGTGAGGGTGGCTACGAGGCACTCCCCATGTGATTCTCCAGCGGTTTCAAAGCGCAGCATTAAATAGACCTTTATCGTAGCAATCGAGTAACATGGCAGGCATGCCGGACTGGAACGGGATTTTCACCGATTTTTGGCACCTTTGTGTGGCTTTCGCGCTGGCGGGCGCCATTGGCTGGAATCGTGAATACGAAGAGCACAATACCGGGATCCGAGCGTTCCCCATCGTGTCGATGGCGAGTTGCACGTTCGTGATGATTGCGACTTTTCACGGTGACGCGGCGGCGCAATCGCGAGTTCTGCAAGGACTGGTGGCTGGCATCGGGTTTGTGGGCGGCGGCGCGATCATGAAAGACGGCGCGACAATCAAGGGCACAGCTACGGCAGCCAGTGTGCTGAGCGCGGCGGCGATCGGCGCGTCGGTCGCGATGGACCGCTTCGGAATTGCGGTAAGCCTTATGGTGCTGAATCTCATAGCGCTGCGTGCGCTGATGCCACTCAAGGAAAAACTGGACGGGCGAGCGGGCGGGCGTTCTGTTTAGGCGGTTTGCTGTAGATAGCGAAGCGCAAGATAGCCGCGTTTTGCTCCTTGGCGGTGATTCCCTCAGCGTTTCACGAGCGGCGAATGGATCTCGTCTTCCAGCGCTTTGACTCGCACCGTCAGCGCGTCGATTTTCGCGCCGAGCACGCCTTCAACGCGCTTCACTTCCGATTTCAGTTCGCCTTCGACGCGCTTCAGTTCCGATTTCAGTTCGCCTTCGACGCGCTTCAGTTCGGACGTGAGGATGCCCTCCACGCGCTGGATCTCCGACTTGAGCCCCGCAACGTTTGACTTGCCGACGGCGTTGTTGACGAGAACGCCCACGAGCACGGTCAGCACCATCGCGATTGGCCCACCCGCCACGAGCGCCCATAACTGCGTTACGTTCAGCTGAATCAAATATCCTCCTTCTTTTGGGTCCTTTCCGATTCTCCTTGCTCCGCGCCTTCCTCATCCACTTAGCACCCGCCGTGCCGCCCATTCAACACGCGCTTCGACATGGAAGTCGACTCGGTTTCCCTGTTGCCATTGTCGCAATTCGCGGGCGTAAAGGGGACAGACGACATTATTGATGGCCGAAGGGTAAATGAGGGTAAATGGGACGGACGACAATATTGGTCCACTTGGAAACGTAAACGGCGAGCAGCGTGCAAAACTTACTGGACGGCCAGACATACACCTTCAGCAACTATGGTAATTGCCACCAGCACACTCAAACACAATCTCCGGGGCGTAGAGGGGGAAAGGTCGACGATCAATAATGTCGTCTGTCCCCTTTACGCCCTTACGGGTTCGGCACCTTGATCATCAATAAGTCACTCAGATTCTGATACGCGTCTACCCACTCCTGCGCTTTCGGATCTCCGCGATGGGCGCGGCGTTTGGTTCGGACGTACAATCCGCCTTGTACTGAATAGACCTGATTCTGCGCGCCCCAAAGTGTTACCGGAAACGGCATCTGCTTCACGATTTTAAGGGCTTTCTGAAGATCCGCAATGCGCTCCAGATTGGAAGGCTCCGCCGCAAAGCGGCCTGCCAAGGCGTCCAGCTTATGGCGTAGCAGAAATTCGGTGGTGGTTTTGTCCAAGCTGACATTGCTCGCCTGCGCCTCGCGCAACAGACTCCGAATCCGTTCGCCGTCAAGTTCTTCGGCTGAACAGGCTCGGCGCATCAAGCTATTGATCGCATATTCCACGGCGGCCGCAAATTCCCGAGGCATCGGAGTGCCTAAGCTCGTAATAAATCGCATCAGCGCAGCGTGATGATCGTAAAGCTGCAAATAGGCCGCCTCCGCTTCAGCAACGGTAGTGGAAAGAATCGTCTTGAGAATGCGGCGTTGTTCGTCGCGGAAGAGCGAGCGCAGCGAATACGTCTTTTCGCCGAAACGCTTGTCGAGCAATCGAACCACTTCGGGAATATCCACCCGCTCAAACGAGCCGCTGATCGCCGCAAGCATATCCAGATACTTGGCAGAGCCATCCGCTTTCTGCACGCCGCCGGCTACGTTGTGATCTCCAAAGTGCACCACCCAAAACGTGAGCACTTCCGACTCCTGCGTCACTTTAGAGGTGAATCGAGCCTGCCCCAAGGCCATGCGCAATTTGCCCGCATCGCCGGTGTGGTAATCCAAACGTTTCACGGAATACGCAAAAACATCGGTGCGCTCTCCGTAGGGAGCAAATAGCGAACTGATGGAATAGTGCGCCCCGACCTTCTCAAGATCGACCATGGACGGCTTGACGTACCGCCGGTAGATTGTTGTGCCATCGCCATATTCCGGCAAGTTGCTCTTCGCCTGTCCCACGTGTTCCAGGAACCGATCTTCGAGCGGCTCATGAAACAATTGCTCGGCGAGTTGAACCACGCGGCCGGCATACTCAATGACCTGCACTGTTTCGATGCCGGAAAGCTCGTCAAAAAACCAACCGCAACTCGTGTACATGAACATGGCGTTGCGCTGCAACTCCATGAGCTTCCAAACTGTGACCTGTTCATCCACCGTCAAGTCGCGCGCAAAGAATTCCTTCCCGAACCGGTCGCGGCTAGCGGGTGTGCGATTCAAAACCACGTCGATGTAGCCGTTGCGGGCCTCCCACGGATCTGTGAGCAACCCGCCCGCTGCGCTCTCGAAGCGGGGCGTGATCCAGTCACGGAGCCAATCAAGGGCTTCCCGTAAGGGCCTGCGCCAATCCTGGTTCCAACCGTGGCGTCCCGCATTGCATCCACAGTTACTCCGCCATCTCTCTATTCCGTGAACGCAACTCCACGAAGTGTCTTCAACAATCTGCACCTCGTGAGTCGGCGGATTCCTTTCCAGAAACTCCCCATAGTTGGTGATCTTCGCCAGCTTTTTCGATTCGACGCAATCCAGCGCATAGGCTAGCGCCATTTCGCCGTGCCGGTGGTGATGCCCGTAGGTTTCGCCGTCCGTCGCGATGTGCATCAACTGGTGCCACGTACGCGAGCTTGAAAACGAGCCCGTCAGCCTTTTGGCGAACTCCTCGCCATTGTGCAAGAGCTTCTCAAAAGCGACGGCTTGCGATATCGGGCCATCATAGAAAAACAGCGCGATCGTTTTCCCGCTGGGACCCGTGAATTGATACGCCCGGCTTGGGTCGATTTTCGCTCCACTTACATCTTGCCAGTCTCCCTCACCAATCGGCAGGACAGACTGCGCTTGATGCGGCGCGAGAATGGCATAGGTGATGCCGTTCTGCGCCATCAGATCGAGCGATTCAGTATCAACCGCGGTTTCCGGCAGCCACAAGCTTTCCGGCAAGCGGCCAAAGCGGCTGCGGAAATCCTCGACGCCCCAACGGATCTGCGTCAGCTTGTCGTGGCTGTTAGCCAGCGGCATGATCATGTGGTTGTAGCCTTGCGCGATGGCTGAACCGTGCCCCGAAAAAATCTTTTGACTTAGTTTGTCGGCATGCAAGATACCGTCGTACATCTCACGCGCGTGCTCCGCTGCCCAAGAAAGCAGCGTCGGACCGAAATTAAAACTGATCTTCGTGTAGTTATTGACGATCCGGGTAATGTATTGCCGATCGTCGAGAATGCGCGCCGCTAGGTTCGGGCCGTAACACTCCGCCGAAATTCGCTCGTTCCAATCATGGTACGGATACGCGGAATCCTGTAGTTCGATCTGCTCCAGCCAAGGATTTTCGCGCGGAGGCTGGTAGAAATGACAATGGATACAGAGGTAGTTCATCCAGGGGACTATCTCCTTCATCATAGATGGCCTCGATTAAGAGCCCTGAGACAATCGGGCAGTCTATCAGTGTTACGGTGGACACCGAGGCTATGCCGCCTACTGTCTATTTCAGAATACGCCCCTTCAGACCGATCGTCAGCATACGATCCCGCCACCGAACCGTTTTACCGCAGTAAGAGGTTAACCAGATTGCAAAGGAGTACAAATCCCAGAGGGGCGTGAGCCAGCAAAGAGAGGCTGCTAGTTTGCTTTTGAGCACTAATCCTCCCGCCGTGAGGGCCGAGAGGATGCGAACTGCCGCTAACAATAGAGCCACGGGAACGGCGCCACACACGAAGGCAATCGCCATCCAGAGACCCGCTTGGGTGATGGGCAGCCCCAAATAGCCAACCCCCTTGGAAAGCCGGATGGTCCGCGCCCAGCGCAATTGATGACGCCAGACGCCGAGCCAGGTGGCATCGCCCAGCGTGGTTTCGACAACATAGGTCGACAAAAGCACGCGCTTGCCGAGCGCCGTGATACTTTTCGCCAACTGGTAGTCGTCGGCGATGAAATCGGCAATGCTTTCGAATCCGCCGGCTCTCTCCAAGTCCTCGGCTCGAAATGCGAGCGTTGAACCTAAGCCGAACTCGCGGACGCCGATCAGTTGCGCCACCATAGTGCTAGGCATGAAATCGGTCATAATTCCGAGCGCTTCCCAGGCTGCGAGCACGTTGTGCGCTTTGACTCGATAAAGGCACGTCACGACGCCGACATTGGGGTCCGCCAACGGCGCCGTGACTTCTGCCAAGTAATCGGGATCTACCTTGATGTCGCTATCGTTCACGACACGGAGCGGATAGCGAGCGGCACGGCTCAGCTCAACCAGCAGACCGACTTTGCGATTGGGGGTGTCGGGGCCACCGCTCAAAAGGCGTACCGGCGCGCCAAGGTTCTGGTTTAACAGGCGGGTTACTTCCATGGCAGCGGGATCGTCTGGCTCACGCGAGGCAAACAGGACTTCGAACTGCGGATGGTTCTGCGCGACTTGCGAAACGAACGCCTCTGCGGTGTTCGGGTCGAGGCCACGGAGTGGCTTGAGAACAGAGACGCCCTGTGTCCAAGCGGCAGCCTTGCGCCGGGTGGCTTGGCGCAGCGAGGCAAAAATCGCCAGGCATTGATAAAGAATCGCGGGGAGAAAGACCAGCCAGAGAGCGCGCAAGGGTTTACATCAAGCTTACTGCGCCGGTGGGAGAATGGTGATTGAGTGTATTGGCACGAATTCCCACGAATTCCCTATGAATTCTTTCCTACGGCGTCGGAACGGAATCGACGAAATGCACCGCACCCCGCGCCTGAGCTCTGACGAACGGATCGGGCTCCGCACTCACGAAGAACTGGATTATGTGCCGCAACGCTCGGCGCTGATCTCCCGTAAGTGATTGCAGGCGAAGAAGCATGTGATCGTTGGATGGTTCAGTCTCGACGAAGCTGTAGATCAGAAGATCGCGGATAGGGTTTTCTCCGCTTATTTCGTCCAGCGACCGCATCAGCCACGCAGGCAGAAAGGCAGCAAACGCTTCTGCTGTGAGCAAAACCGCACCGCCCGGGTTTTGACTGAGGTGCTTGGTAGCACCTACGTCCAGGTTTTACCCTTCAGTCCGGTGTAAAGTGCTTGTTCCTCGTCGAATTCAGGTTCAAATCGACCGTCGACGTTCGTAATAGGCCCGACGTAATAAGTCTGTAGGAAACGCGCACTTGATCATTTCTCTCAATTGAGAAATCTGGTCATCAGGGCTTTTGCTTGTACCTCTCGCTTGCGTTTCATCGATCATAATTTGTTTGAGGATGGTTCTGCGCGATTTGCGAAGCGAATGCCTCGGCCGTATTCCGGTCGAGCGCCCAACGGTTTGAGCACAGAGACGCCCTGTGTCCAAGCGGCAGCCTTGCGCCGGGTGGCTTGGCGCAGCGAGGCAAAAATCGCCAGGCATTGATAAAGAATCGCGGGGAGGAAGACCAGCCAGAGGGCGCGCAAGGGTTAAACTACCGCGCCAGTAGTATCACACCGCCCAAAACCAACAACGCTCCGGCTGCGCGCCGTGGCCCGACTTTCTCTTTTAACACGAACTTCGCCAATATCGTTTCCAAAACAAACGTCGCGGCGGAAGCGGGCACGGCAAAACTGAGGGGCGCAATCTGCACCAAGGCCATGAAGGCGAAAAACGAAATCGCCATGGCCACAACGCTCAGTAAAAGATAGCGGCGGCTCACAATCATGCGCAAAAGCTTGGCCAAACCGCGTGCGTCCACCGCTTGCTCACCGCTGCGCTTCATTTCATAACTCTGCAACAGATCGCCCAACACTGTAGCAATCACAATGATGGTGAGCAAGACCCACTTCATTCGTGATACCGTTCGCATTCGGTAGTCAGAGGTTTAGTGGTCCCGACAAACGCCGTGCCGAAAAAGATCAGGAACGTGCCAATCCAATTCGTCCGTGACACATGCTCGCCCAAATAGAAATGACCAAGGACGGCGGCCAGGATGTAGCCGACGGCCGTTACCGGAACCACAAAACTGAGATCGGCCCAACTGAACAAAGTCATGCGGATGAGCAGCCACAGAATGAGCAATACGATACCGAGCGCCACCAGCGGGTGGAACATGGCACGAATGTAATCAAGAGGATTCGCGGACATCTTGTCCGGAATGCTCCTCATTCCCAGAGCCAAACTTAGATTGCCGCTCGCATTCAGAACAATGACAAGAAGCGCCAGCCAAAGAGTTCTGGCTTTGGAAGGCTCCGCAGAAGACAAAATCAGTCACCCGTACTCAGCACGGGAGGCTGCTGTTCTTCCTTTTGCTTGCTCTGATCTTTGACATATTGCTTCCGCTTGGAGCGTAACGCCAGGTATTCTTTCGCTTCCTTGTACAGGCGGCGGCGGTCATTGCCATCGAAGATAGCTTTGCTCACCAACCGGAACGCGACCTTGGGGCGGAAGTAGTACTCGCCGTAAAACCGCTCGACCCAATCCACCAATTCGCCTTTGTCGAGGCCGGGATAGTTGTAATTGGGGAGTTGATGGCCCGCTTCATCGGTCATCGCGTCGATGGTGATGAGCCCGTTCTTTTTAACGTGATCGTAGAACTCAGTGCCCGGATAAGGATGCGCGATAGAAACCTGAATTGTCTCCACATCCAATTCCTTGGCGAAATTGATGCTCGAACGAATGGAATCGCGCGTCTCGCCCGGCAACCCGACGATGAAATCACCGTGGACGGTGAGCCCCAACTTCTTGCAATTAGCGGTGAAGCGGCGCGCCATATCGATCGTCGCGCCCTTCTTGATGTTTTTCAAAATCTGCTGATCGCCCGATTCGTAGCCGACAATCAACAAACGGCAGCCGGCATCTTTCATCGCCTTCAGCGTGTCGTAATCGGTGGTAACGCGCGATGTGCAACTCCACGTAAACTTGAGTTGCTTCAGCTTTGAGCACAATTCAATGGTGCGCGCCTTCTGGTAGTTGAAGGTGTCGTCATCAAAGAAGATCTCCTTCAAGCCTGGGAAGTTTTCAAGAGCCCAGCGGCATTCGTTCACGATGTCGTCTGAAGAGCGCAAGCGCCAGCGATGCCCGGAGTGGGTTTGCGGCCACAAACAGAAAGTGCATTGCGCCGGACACCCGCGGCTCGTGTAGAACGAAATGTACGGGTTAAGGAGGAAGGGCACGTTGTAGCGCTTGAAATCCAAATCGCGCTTATACACTTTGGTAGCCCAAG
Organism: Bryobacterales bacterium; assembly: GCA_963763615.1. Taxonomy (GTDB): domain Bacteria; phylum Acidobacteriota; class Terriglobia; order Bryobacterales; family Bryobacteraceae; genus Bog-105. The sequence goes on from CAVXPI010000001.1 coordinate 158,699, forward strand.
GCAACTCGTCCAGATTTTCAATCACCGGAGCTTCGGGATTGTTTTGGATGCCGCCATTCTTGCGGAACGCGACGCTTGGAATCTCTTCGAGAGGCTTGCCCATGGCGAAATCGCGAATGGCATAATCGAACTCGCGCTTTACTATGAAATCGATGGCGGAGGTCGCACGCAGGCTCTTTTCAGGCTCAGTGGTCACCGGCGGGCCAACGAAGGCAACCTTCAGCTTGGAGTTTTTGTCTTTCATCATCTCCGCGATTTTCACGTCGACGTTGAAGCCGGGGGTGGAGGTAAACAGGACCAACAACTCGTAGTCGGACGCCATCGCCACCGTTTGATCGATGGAGACGCCGTGCGGTGGGGCGTCGAGGACTTTGCTATCGGCGATCATGCCTGCCGGGTAACAGAGCCACACGGGATACCAATAAGATTCTATTTCGCGCGAAGCCGGCCAACGCGAGCTTGCCCCACCGTCAAAGCCTTCAAAAGAAGGAGGATTTAGAAAAAGAGTTCGCATGGGCTCCCTTAAAGTGTCAATTTCCAGGATACTCGTTTATTTCGAGAATTCTCAACCACATGAGTGCGACTGGGTACGACTAGGGGTGTAGCGGGAATTAAGCGCATTCAACGGTGACCCAAGTTCCTACGGAAAAGAGGGAGAAGCGATGGATGCTGTATCGACTCCGTCGTCATCCGCTCCTTCGGCGACGCTGGTGTAGTTGATATCCAACTCCACCTTTCCCACTACTCGAGTATCGATCGTGCTCGTCATGTGGGCGGGCACCGATATACCATCTTGAATCGCAAAAGCCCGTTCAAAGTCGACTTTCCGGAAGAAAATACTAGGGTTCTTTACCAACCGGCCCTTTTCCAACACTGGGAGGTACGAATGCGCATCCAGCCACATTTCGCCTTTGAACAGCCCAACGCGCTTTTTGCGGGGCGAAACCTGGAACATATATACTGTTTCGTTATCCTGCACTTGCCGTTCGCCCTTTAGCTTGAACTTGTAGTTCGCCGGCGTGAGGGTCAAACCGGGATCCCGCTGGCTTTGCTGTTCCGCTTGCAAATAACGAGCGATCACTTCTTTTTTGACGGTGTTATCGCCTTGGAAGCCAAGTACGCGGTAGGTAATCAGCCCGACTTTTGAAATGTTGCGGAGTGCCCGAAGCCTGCCGTGCTCTTTCAAACTGGGCACGGAAGCGTTGATTTCCACTTCCATCGAATGCGCCCGCGCCGGCTGCTGGTTAGTTGCCTCTAGGTACTTGCTAATGATCGCTTTGGATGGGCCGTTCCCATCTTCGGACGAATCTCCGTTGTCGGCCCGCAACGTAATGGCCGAGGCGGCGAGAAGAATGGCGCTAACAGCTATGCCTCTTGACGTCAAAGTATTTAATTCAATCCGCTTTTCGCGGCTCCCACACCAAAAGAAAGTATCCCGTCAGTGTAACAGATCGGCGAACGCTGAGTGAATTTGACCCCTTTCTCAAACTTCTGCTGGTTTAGATGGGCGCTAGAGCCGGGGGTTGCAGGAATCAGGAGACTATAACGTGCTGATAGGAAAGGGTTAGACGTGGGGGCGGCGCCATGCGCGGCTCGTCTATTACACCGCAAATCCTCGAACCCGGCCCTACTCACCCGTCGCGGCATCAGTGCGCGCCGCAGACCACGCCGGTAAAAGACAAGGCAAATAGGCAATCAGTGTGGCCCATCTTCCAGGCGGCCATCATACATATCGCGCGCAACAATCTTGCGGTTATTCCGATCGAGGTCGGCCTTGGCTTATTTTCAAAACCCAGGAAGGCTGAGCCAGCAACGCTTCCGGCAACTCCGGCAAATCAACGCTAACTTCGCCTTTCGCAGCCTTGAATTTCAACGGCGATGCCACACCCAGCAACGTCACCGCCTTCACGCCCGTAAACTCTTTCAGCGTGAAATGGCGGCCTGGCCAACGTGGCAGAATGGCGTACACATCGTCGCCCTTCGCGGTGAAGAAAGCTTCGATGCGCGCCTTTCCGGCCACCGGATCGGCCACTAACGAGTTGACGTCATAGTTCGATTCGTACTCAGCGTTGTAATTGACCTTCGGCACATCGCCCGCAGTCCACTGGCGGGTTGATTTCCAGGGCTTCGTGCCGTAAATGGCGTCGCCGTTCACTTTCAGCCAGTCGCCCATCTGGATCAAGCGCTCCTCCATAACGACCGGAATCGTTCCATCCGCGGCGGGTCCAATATCCAAGAGCAGGTTCCCCCCGCGGCTAACTAAATCGGAAAGCATCACAACCAGCTCTTTGCCGCTGTGATAGTTCTCCAACTTTTCCGCGCGGTTATAGCCATAGCTGAAACCCATGCCGCGATTTTCTTCCCATGGATGTTCCATCCCGCTCATACCGGGCGTATATTCGGTAGTCCAGTAGCCGCCGTGCTTGTGCCGCGTGTCCTTGCCCCAGCGGTCATTCACGACAACCTCGTCTTTTACCGGCGATTCATTGAAGAGCCACGCCAGCATCTCAGGACTGTGCCATTCCGCCGAAGAGAGTTCCCATTCGCCATCGCTAAAGATGATGGAAGGTTTGTAATGTGTAACAAGATCTTTGAACTGCGGAATCATGTGCTCGCTGACGTAGCGCGGCTTGTCGGTCAACCAAAGCGGGTTGTACCACTCGTACAGCGAATAGTAAACGCCCATCCGTAAACCTTTCCGGCGCACTGCTTCGGAAAGATCTCCTAATAAATCGCGTTTGGGCCCAGTCTCGACAGCGTTCCAAGGCTGGCCCCAAGTGGCGGAAGCTTCTTTGCTCGGCCAAAGCGCGAAGCCTTCGTGATGCTTCGATGTGAGCGCGACGTATTTGGCGCCCGAACGCGCGAAGACATCGGCCCAATGATCGGGATCAAACAATTCAGCGCGAAACTGCGCCGCGAAATTCTGATACGGGAAATCGGCGCCATACTGTTTCTGGTGATAAGCCCAAGTGCCCGTCTGAATCGCGCTGGCCTTTGGATTATCCTTGCCCTCCGTCAGCGCGTTCCAATACCATTCGGAATACGCCAGCTTTCCCGGAATCACCGGCGCATACGATGGCACCGAATAAGTACCCCAGTGGATGAAGATGCCGAACTTGGCATCGGTGAACCACGCCGGAGTGGGCCGCTTGTCGAGCGAATCCCAATTAGGTTGGTAGGTCTGGGCCTGTAGGAGCAGGGCAAACGCGAAAAGCGGAATGAGCAGAGCGAATCGGCGCATGGTTGTTCCTGATCATTCTATGCGAAGCGCTTCCGGCGCCGCTGAAAACCAATAGGATCTGGGTTGAGCCTTCGCAAGAGCATTGGAGTAGCTACGCCCACGCTGATAACACCCAAGGCTGGATCACCGCATTCAAAACCCAACTCAGTAGTCGCCTCCGCCAGTTAGACCCATCCGCCCCCTTCGCCGTCTGGCGCGATAGACAACTCGACGGCACCGATATTTTCCCCGACGAAATCGCCACTCGCCTCAAAAAGGTAAAAAGCCCATCAACACTAAGATCGTAGATCCCACAGAATAAGGGCCAGCCCCCATAAGCGCTAAGATAAGCCCGCGGCAGCTGGACGACCCGCCAAAGCGTGAAACCCGTCGCCAATCAGGATCAGCGCCGAATGGGAAGCTACTTCTCAAGAAAAGAACGCCCGAAGACGAACACGGCCAAAATAAGCGATACGCCAAAATCGGAGAGCATGGCCGTCCATTCTTTCCGATTCTTATTTTTCTGCGGGATATGACCCGCTCCCGCCAGGCCGTAATATGTCCCGCCAACGATAGCCGCCGGCACCACCCAATCAGGACGGAACAGGCTCAGAACGCCGAGCGATCCAAAAGCGAGATGCCGAATCCAACCTCGCGCACGATTGGAAGCGAGCCTGGATCAACACAGCCGAAAATTTCCTTCGCGGTGAATTGCGGTTCGATCACCTGCCTAAGGCCGGCAATGAACAGGCGGATTCCCACAGCCCAGAATGCCCACCAGCGCCCGACCAGCGATAATACGGCCTGATCGCTTTGTGAGTGCAAGAACAGTTGAATGCAGACGGAAGCTGAAGGGAGTACCACCAGTAGCAGAGCGATCATTACGAAGTACACAAGGCCTCCATGTCTCTTCAAAGATATCTTCACTGGCAAGCGATGAAGGATTGCTAGTTCCTTTAATTAGGCCGATGGACCTTCAGAGCTTCGCCAGCGTTTGTGGTTGGTAAACCGACCGCGCCTTCGTTAAGCACTCGCTACAGAGTCAGCTAGGGTATCCCATCCTGTTGGTTCGATGTATGAATGACGCCCTCGGAACCGTTCTCCACAACCTGACCTGATCGCAGCGAACATGTCCCCGATCTGTTTCCCGTTCCCCCGTCCATTTCGTTGTCTCTTCTTTCCACCCTCCTTCTCTTGGCTCCGCTTCGGGGTAAACCCCACCGCCCGGCGCGCGGCGCTCCCTTACTTCCTGCGGGACCCCCAAAAACAATTTCAACTGCCCACTCGTCAAAACCCACCCGTTCGAAATTCCTTTTTTTCGGACCAGCACAAAGCGGTCGAAACTGAGCGCTTGGGAGGTGGGCCCCACTCGGCCTCTGGTCGCCCAAGAGATTACGGGCAGAAAAGAGAAAACCAAACCATGTACTTGGCTTCACCGGCCGCGCCGCAGAGGTCACCCAGTTGAAGAACTTCACCCAGGTCGCCAAGTTCTCCATCGCCGCCAAGATTTCGTGGAAGGACAAAGACTCCGACGACTGGAAAGAACGCACCCAGTGCCACAACGTCGTAGTTATGGCGACACCTTTGCGAAATTAGCTGAGTGTTCTGGTGGCTTTGGCCGCCTTTGTCCGAGTGCCGGACAATCCGCCCACAGCGCGAATGACACTTCCTACAACGCCTTTTTGTGGGTCTCATCGGGCTACCGTGCTTTGGCCCTTGATTCGGCAAATCTAACACCCTGCAATCCAATGGCGCACAAGGCTATCCAGCGCCCCTTAACGCCGTTTGCAACTGATGTGAAATGTAACGGACAGACGAGACTGTCCAGTTTTCGACCTCTTGGAGGTCTTTTGGGGGCCTTGCGTGAGGACTGCAGTCCTCATCAGTGGTCCAAGGATTTGTAGCCCAGTGCGCGGCCGCCGCCAGATGGACTGATCTTACCCACCGAACGTTTGGCGACCTCTCTTCTTGTTCCATCTCTGTTTCGAAATCTCGGGCTGTGTCACTTCTGCGTAAGCGGGAGGCGGCCTGCGTACTTTCCAGATCGTATCCGGCAAGCCATTGGTCCGTCTGCCAGTGCGGGTGTGCGGCAATTTTGGCTTCGAAGGCCCCTTCGCTGTCAACGCCCTCCCATTCTAGGCGAAGTAATTGGCGGCGGTTTCCCTGAGCCGTACGGCCCACATTTTTGTCGCCCCAGGCGAAGAACACAAGAATCTGAGTGGCCCGATAACGCGCCTCCCGACGCCCGTTCAACCAAGAGAAGTTCAATCCGATCAGCAGGTGCTGCTGCGCCCTTTCGTTCGAACACAAATGGACTACCGGTTGCTCCATCCCCCGATCATCAAGCGCAGAAATGTTGGTGGAGCGTTCGACTAGGCCGTAGTCTAACCTTGCCCCCGGAACCGTTTCGCCATCGAGCTTTTCAATCGAGAGGTGGCGACTACTTCCGAACGATGCTCCAAGATGTCCCGGAAGGCGTCGATTGAACTCTGTCAATTGCCTTGTCGGAACAGCAACGGCTCGGTTCGCTAGCCGCGTCACAAACTTTCCACATCCAGGCCGTAGCAGCGCGCCGCGAACGCGTTCCGTGCAGGCAATGAGGGGAACGAGGCGAGATCAAACCTGTCAACGATCAAGCGCAGTTCTCTGTCCGTAGTCAGGGAACTCGGAATGAGGGGTAGGGGTACTTGGTTTAGATATTTCTGTTGCAAATCTATCTGGCCGCCGCTCGCGTTAGTTGAAAACTCGCGAAGGATTTTAAAAAAAATATCTGAGCTAAACATTATGCAGTAGAGACGCAGGATGTCAGTGACATTACCTGCCAAGCGGTTGGACGCGATATCGTTCTTTAGGGACGCGAGAGGAAACCAAGCATAGCCCTGAACGACGGCAAATGCCCCATCGGCGTCAACCGCATATCCGTTGTTGCGGACCCAACGTCGGCTAACTATTCTTGGCTCTGTTGAATTCTTCCAGGTATTCCGCGCCTCTGCCAAACGCCACCACCTATTCTTCTCGATCCGCGTACGCTCGGAGAGAGTGTCTTTGGCTGGAAGCAGAAACCGATTAGCATAGACCGGATAGGTATTCAATAGTTCGTCTTCGGTCAGCACGGCCTCGCCCGCCACAAATAAGTAGCGAGTCGGCGTTATCCTGCCCTCATCAATATCGTTCTTCTCCGCGATCGGCTTAAATCCATCACGTTCAGATTTGGGGAGTTCTGCGTACTGATCCTTCGGCAGCACAAAGACATCTCGGTCACCGGCTCTTACGCCAAGCCTTACGGAGAAGTAATCTGAGACCGTCCCGGGCGAGCGGGCCGTGAACTGAGCTAACGCCGGTCCAAGAAGACCCGGGGCAGGCAGCCAAGTCGATCGCATTTTTAGTCCGATTGTAGGTATTGTGTAAATCGCCCAGGATGAGTCCGAAGAAACCACTGCCACCTCGATGCCAGCCTCCCGCTTCTTCCGTAGAGCTCTCATTGAGGCGGACGCGGCTCCGGGAACTTCTGATGACCACAATAGGGTAGTATCCTCGCTGCCCCCTCCCTTGTCGAGCACCAAAGTCGAAATATTAACCGTCGCGAATCGGAACAAGGTGTGATCTCCCAACGCCCCAATCAATCTCGGATGTGCAGTTTCCGCAAGCTCTCGGCGCCATTTTGCCGCGGACTCACCTGCTAGGACCCCAATCGGCAAAAGAGTAACAATCGTACCCCCGTTAGGTGCAAGCCTCACCGCGCGATCAACAAAGGCCATACTAAGATCCGGGCGTCCTCTGTAATTCGCGCCAAGCACTTCGCGCAATTGGTTGCGCTGGCTCTTAGTGAGATCCGACCACGAGAGATACGGGGGATTCATTATCGTGATATCCGCTCTGACTGAAGGGACGTCTGCTGCGAGGAAATCGCGAACCTTAAGCTCGGTCTCGACGGTTATTCCCTTCTGCTGCTGAACTGCACACGCAAGCGCAAACCTCGCTGAGGCGATCGCGGTCTCTGAAATGTCATACCCGATTAGCTTTACCTTAGCCGGCCACTTCCGTCGCGATAATGCAGCCAAGATCTCGATCAAGAAAGTCCCCGACCCACACGCTGGATCGAGGACGGTTAAGGTGGTAGCTTTCGTGGGATCGAGATTCACGATCGCCTCTTCTGCTAGAGACCTCGCGAGGCCCAGTGGGGTATAAGCTACACCCTTTAAGGAGTGAGGGCGTACACGAACATTTGCCAATCCAAAAAAAGGACGCTGGAGAGGTGGAGGCGCCGGCGCCAGATGAGCCGCCTGAAAAAGCTCGCCGCTAGCATGGCGAATCGTTAGGTTGAGATATAGACGATGACCGCCAACGTCTTCGCTAAGTAGTTCCTCGTAGAAGCGCCTGGCGAGATCTGGCAGCAACGCAGCAGATTCGATTGAACTCAGGTCGATATCGTATTTCGATGCAACTAAATTTGCGCTCCCGATTAGATCAGCGAGCTGCCCTGCCGGAACTTCCGGGTTTTCCAATCTAATCGCCGCTAAAACCAGGAAGGATGCAAGCTGCCCCTCAGTAGACCCAGGCAATTCGGCTCGCAAATTTTGAAAACAACGGATTGTGTGATCGATAGCGTCAGGCCACTGTGGGGGCGCTGCCTTCTCAAGAAAAGTAAAGAAATCGTCCAGGTTTCCTTCAACCGATGTTTTGCTGAACTTGTCTGAGTTACGACCGTCCGAACGAGTTGTGGTCACGTCTGATTTATTGACCGTGACATGATGCCGCATTAACGAAGACCATGACCAATCCGCACCGGCGGCATCGGATCCGGTCGCCCCTGAGCCTGCTAGGGAATAATCCGACATTGTAAAACTTCCGGCGATACCGTCCAACAACGCAGTACGGAAAACCGTTGGGTCCTCGGGTTCGTCTTTACCAAAGAGTGGGGATGTGGCCAATCCGAGATGGCTCGCCCACCGCTTTGACAGATCGTCCAACGTCACGATTTGACCATTATTTCTTTTGACCGCCATAAATATATTCGAAATTTCGACCGCGAATCGTTAGCCTTCGCCGTGCCTGAAATTACCTTTTCTCATCGGTCATCCGCACAGTCTAAACATGTTATCAAACAAATGTTTGGACGTTTGATTTCCGCAATGTTGCGTGGCCCCAAGGGGGTCCCAGAAAACAGCGTTCTTCTGTTCTCTTCGCCAACCACTTTAACTTTAACGCGCAAACCACCGATTTGAATTCCGACGCTGGTCAAAAGTCGCCATCTGGGAAGCGTCGAACCGCGCTCCGGACGAATCACACGCCACTCGTACAAAACTCTGATCCAGCGGCCGGTGCGAAGCCCAACTGTAAGAAGATCGCTCGCACCTGCGCCATGGCCAACCGCAATCTCTCACTCGACGAATGGCGCACCTACATCGGCACCGACGTCCCTTACCGAAAAAACCTGCCCATCCCTCCCACCCGGCGAAGGCGCCAGCCACTGACCGTCGCTCGAACCGATCACAAACATGAACTCATTTTAATCAAATTACTATCCGCAATCTGCTCTATGATTTAACGCCTCCCTAAAACCCCTCCCACTCGATAGCCACGTTTATATTCCGGGTGCCCTTGCTAATTTCAAGCCAGAAACGGCCCAGTGCGACTCACCTCGCTCCTGGGCCTTTTCCACTTCAAAAACGGAGTTTCTACCCAATGTCAACTCGTGCTATCCGTCGCGCCGCTGAGCGCTTGGCCCAAAAATCCGCCGCTAAACAGGAAAAAACCATGGCCGCCGCCGCTGGCGCGTCATCCTCCCCGAACGTCGATTTCGCGGATGACCAAGAGCCCCGGCCCCTCTCCGATGCCCAAATGGCGGCCAATCGAGCCAACGCACAGAAGAGTACCGGGCCCACCAGTGAGGCAGGTCGAGCCAAATCTTCGTTAAACGCCATCAAAACCGGTCTTACCGGCCAAACCGTTCTCTTACCAACCGACCAAGCCACCGCCTACCAGGCCCACCTTGATCGCCACTTCACCCGCTACTCTCCGGCGACTGACGAAGAGCACACCCTCGTTCAAATGATCGCGGATAGCGAATTTCGAATTCTGCGCATTCCTGGACTCGAAACCAGCATCTACGCGATCGGCAGCAAAAAACTCGCCGATCTTCATCCTGACGAGCAAGATCCTAGTGCTCGTGAAACTCTCATCCGGGGCGAGGTCCTCCTCGCCTACCGCCGCGACCTGACCAACCTTGCTCTCCAAGAGCGCCGTCTGCGCAACCAGCATAAATCCGACCTCGCGAAACTCGAAGGTCTCCAAAAGGAGCGCCAGGAGTGGGAGAAGAAAAACGAAAAAGGTCAAATACAGAAACGCACGCTGGAGGCCATCCGCATCATGCGCCTCTATCGGGAATCCAACAAAGAATTCGACCCTGAACAGCATGGGTTCGAATTTTCAATTGCCGAAATCGAGCACTGTCAGCAAGCCTTCCAGCACGCCCACGACAGCAAACAGCCTCAACCGTTTGCCAAAGACCTGCTCGCCGCCTTCCGCAACGCGCAAAAGGAGGCGCAGGCCGCGTAAATTTAACCCCGAACAAATCGTCGGTATCCAAAGCCGTACCCGGCGTGCGCCCGCCCGAAAGGTATAATCGACCAACCCCGCACACCCATGAAACGCCAGGTCCTTATATACGGAGTCATTGGCGGCCTAGCCATCACCCTCCTCAAGTGGACCGAGTATCGCTTCCTCGTCATCGACCATTCCGTTGAAATTTACGGCGGACTCACCGCAGCCACCTTTGCTGCCCTCGGCATTTGGCTAGGTCTTAAGTTAACCGCAACGCGTCAAAAAAACACGGTTCCCGCCGCTGCAAATCCGCCTTCGCTAATTCGCGATGAGAGCAAAAAACAGGATCTGGGTATCACGCGCCGCGAGCTTGAAATCCTGGAACTCATCGCCCAAGGCATGAGCAACCGGGAGATCGCCGAAAAACTGTTCGTCAGCGAGAACACCGTGAAGACCCACGCCAGCCGGGTCTTCGACAAACTCGGAGCTAAGCGCCGGACGCAAGCCGTTCAACTCGGTAAGGAGTTCGGCTTGCTCCAATGAACTTGTCACGCAAACGTATGATTTCCCTCATGTGGAACCAAAATCACCCGAAAGGATGACGACACAAACGAGCTCCCGGGATACCTTGACAGCATTATGAAAAAAACCGTGCTCACCTTCGGACTCATTTCCGGCGTCCTCACTTCGCTCATGATGGCCGCCACCGTACCACTCGAAAACAAGATAGGCTTCGATCGGGCCGAAGTCCTCGGCTACACGATTATTGTCCTTTGCTTTTTGCTGGTCTTCTTCGGTATCCGCTCGTATCGCGACAACACCGGCGACGGCCGGATCACTTTTGCCAAGGCGTTTGCCGTCGGCATCTCGATTACCTTAGTCACGTGTCTCTTCTACGTGGCGACTTGGGAGATTTTGTACTTTAATTTCCTCCACAACTTTATGGATGAGTACGCGGCGCACGTGGTGGCCAAGCTCAGGGCCTCTGGTGCCAGCGCGGCGGTGGTTCAAGCGAAGCTTCAGCAATTACAAACGTACAAACAACTGTATGAAAACCCGCTGTTCAATTCGGCAATGACGTTTTTGGAACCCTTCCCGGTTGGGCTCGTGATCACGCTGATTTCTTCGGCGGTCTTACGAAGAAAATCCGCAGCGCCGCCGCAAGAATCGCTATTGCCGGCACCTTCATAAATCCCCGTCGCCTATCAACCCGCGCGGCCCCGCCGCTGCCCCCAATTTCCTGTAACGGTCGCTTCTTCGACACCCTGTAGAAGCCGCGCCAATGTAGGCTCGCTTACACTTTGCGCGGGCTCACCATATAAACTTAGTGGAGCGGATGCCCTTTTCACCCGGTGACAGACTTGGAGTTTACGAAATTCTAGCCCCCATCGGCGTAGGCGGAATGAGCGAGGTATTTCGTGCCAGGGATACGAAACTGGGCCGGCAAGTCGCCGTCAAAGTGCTTGCCAGTCATCTTGCCGCTAACGCCGGCGCGCGTGAGAGACTCCGCCGTGAAGCCGCTGCCGCAGCCTCGCTCGACCATCCCTTTATCTGCAAGGTCTTCGAAATCGGCGAACAAGGCGAAGTGCTCTACCTGGTGATGGAGTATATCGACGGAATCACGCTCGACCAGCGCCTGGCTTCCAAGGACTTGCCGCTGCGTGACGCCTTGCGCTTCGCCTGCGAGGTGGCCGAAGCTTTGGAAAAGGCGCATCAACAGGGCTTTGTGCATCGCGACCTTAAACCTGCGAACGTCATGATCGCGAACGACCACATCAAAGTCATGGATTTCGGCCTCGCCAAACAATTCGAAACCCAGCACCCGATCAGCGCCACTGCCGTCACCCTCCTCAGCACTGGACCCGACTTGACGGAGCTCGGCACCGCCATCGGCACTCCGGAATACATGTCGCCCGAGCAGATCAAAGGTGGGCCCCTCGATCAGCGGTCGGATTTGTTTTCGTTCGGAATCTTATTCTGCGAATTGCTCGGCGCCTCGCACCCTTTCCGCCGCGCCTCCCGCAGCGAGACGATGGCGGCCATTCTGCGCGACCCGCCGAATCTCACCGGCGATTTGCCGCAGGGCCCCATGCTGCTGATTCGAAAACTACTTTCGAAAGCGTGTGAAGACCGCTATCCGTCGATGACGGACGTGCGTGCGGATCTGGACCGCTTTACCGTGGGATCGCTGACGGCCGAATTTCAGCAAGAGACCGAGCCCCGCATCCCATTGATTGGCCGCGAAGCAGAACGAAAGGAGCTATGGCGGCTGCTGGACGAAGCGCTGGCGGGGCACGGCTCCATGGTGCTGATCGGCGGCGAGCCGGGTATCGGCAAAACGCACCTGATCACCGCCATTCTGGACGAAGCGCGCCGCCGCGGAGCCTACGCTAACATCGGACACTGTTACGAAATGGAAGGAGCGCCGCCCTATGTGCCATTTGTGGAAATGCTGGAGCACACCGCCCGCGTTGCTCCCAAAGAAGGCTTTCGCATTGCACTGGGCGACTCCGCCTCGGAAATCGCCAAGCTGATGCCGGAATTGCGCCGCATATATTCGGATATCCCTCCGCCGGTGCAGTTGCCGCCTGCCCAGCAGCGTCGTTTCTTGTTCAACGCCTACCGCGATTTCATCGACCGCGCTTCGAAGACAACGCCGATTGTACGCGTCTTTGAAGACCTGCATTGGGCCGATGAGCCGACGCTTCTCTTGTTGGAACACATAGCGCAGACGCTTCCCGGTTCGCCCATGCTGGTGATCGGCACGTATCGGGATGTCGAATTGGATGTAACGCGGCCTTTCGCGAAAACGCTGGAAATGTTATTGCGCCAGAAACTGGCGACGCGCATTCCGCTTCGGCGGCTGGCCGTAAGCGGGGTGGAAAGCATGCTCGCCGCAATGAGTGGCCAGAAGCCTCCGCCGTCGCTGGCGCGAGTAGTGTTCGACGAAACCGATGGCAACCCGTTCTTTGTGGAAGAGGTGTTCCGCCACCTTGCTGAAGAAGGAAAGCTGTTTGATGCGGAAGGCCAGTGGCGGCCGGGCCTGCGGGTCGATCAATTGCAAGTGCCTGAGGGCGTGCGGTTGGTGTTGGGCCGCAGGCTAGACCGGCTCGGCACAGACGCGCAGCGCATTCTCACCACCGCCGCCGTGATCGGGCGCAGTTTCAGTATGCGCCTGCTGGAAGCGTTGGAAAGCCCCAATCCAGCCAGTGAGGAACGTCTTGCCGGCGATGCCGTGCTCGATGCGGTAGAAGAGGCGGAACGCGCGCATTTGGTGTCGGCCGAGCCGGCGGGCCGTGACGTCCGCTATCGCTTTGTGCATGAGCTGGTACGCCAGACACTCTCGGAAACATTGTCGCTCCCGCGCCGGCAACGATTGCACGCGCGGGTGGCGGAAGCCATCGAACGAGTGCATGCGGCCAACCTGGAATTGCAGGCTTCCCCGCTGGCACATCACCTCTATCAAGCCGGCGCCGCCTCCGATCCGGAAAAGACCACAACCTACCTCGTCATGGCCGCAAAGAAAGCAAGCGCCGGAGCCGCCCACGAGGAAGCGCTCGCGCATTTGGAAAACGCCCTCTCGCTATGGGAAGGCGACAAGAGTCTGCGCGTGGCCGAATTAACGGCGCTCAGAGCAGGCGCCCTGCGGAGCATCGGGCGCTGGGACGAATCGGTGGAAGGGTATCAGAAAGCCATCGGCTTGTTTGAACGCGCGGGCGAGATCGCCAGGGCGTCCAGCATCGGTTTGAGTTTATCTGTCGACCAAGCCTGGCACGTCGACCTGACCGCCGCACGGCAAAGCATTGACCACGCGCTCGAACGTCTTGGATCGACGGAGCCCCAGTTGCGTCTGAGTCTCTTGGCGGCGCGCGCCGGCGCCATGTCCAATTCGGGCGATGCCTTTGGAGCGGCGAACCTTCTGGCGGACGTGGAAGCACAATGGAAAGCGGCGCATGGCGAGGCGCGTAACCCTTTCGTCGACTGGGTGGCGATGATCTGCCTTTATCATTCCATGCGATTCGAGCATCTGCTGCGCACCTCGGCTTTGCAAGTGGCGGAGACTCCACGCGCCGCCGGCAATTTGTGGGGTGTGGCGGAAGCGGAGTGCTTCATTATTTTGTGCGAGCTTGTTTGCGGCAGGGTAGCGGATTCGGTGAGCCACTTGCCCGCCGCCATGAAACTGGCGGAGCGCGTGGGACATCATGGCGCGGTGTGGGCGAATAAGAGTTCATGGGCGCGGCTCAGCTTTGCGCGCGGCGACCTGGCGGCGGCGGAGCGCGAAATGGAAGAGGCCGGGAAATTCGGCGAGGCGCATCAGTTGCCGTATCTTTTCCTGAATTCGATTTCTCTCGGGACGCTGGCCTTTATGCGCGGCAACTTTACCGCCGCCGAGCGCTGGCTGTGTGACCGCACTGAAATTGAAGAGCAGACGCATTGGGCCGGTTATCGAGACGCTTGTTTATTTGCGTTTCGTGCGGAATCTGGCGCGGCTGCGGATGCCGGGCGGGCTTGGCAGAATCGGCGTTGGAAGTGGCCGGTCATCGGCCAGCCGAATCCGATTGGCGCGTGGCTGGCGCTCGAACGTTCGGTGGTTGGATTAGCTTGCATGGGCCGAAAAGAAGAGGCCGCGGCACTAAGGCCCCGAACCGAAGATCTGCTCCTGACAGGCGCTTGGGTGTCGCCCTCGGATCTATCTTCATTCCAGACCGCTGCCGGCATTGCCGCCGCTTCCGCATGCGATTGGCCGGCGGCTGAACAGCATCACCTCAAAGCCATTCACCAAACGGACACGGCGCCGTATCGAATCTCCCAGCCAATAGCGCGCGAATGGTACGCGGCGATGCTGCTGGATAGAAACGGTCCCGGGGACCCGGCAAAAGCACGCTGCTTCTTGAGCGAGGCCCTGACGATTTATCAGTCGCTTCAAATGCCATTCCATGCCAACAGAGCGAGTGCGCGATTGGCGGGGTTGGCGGAGCAATCCGAAGCCGGCAAGGCTCACCAAATATCATGATCAGTATGCAAGCAAGCGGCTCGTTGCTTAACCGTTTTGGGGTAGAACGTCGCCCCTAATAGGCGGTTTTCGTAAGGTGTTTAGAATCAACGATGGTTTTCAGAGCCACGACCGCCGGTGCGCCGCCCCGCCCATACTCGTACCGAGGGAGTGTTATCAGACTCAGGCTCAGGCAAGCGGCCTATCCCTGGAAGCCTTCGCGGAGCAAGTGCTCCGGGAAAAAAGCCGTGAAATTGTGGCGAATGAGAACGGCGATTCGTACGCTGAAATCATACGCCGGTTAGCCACGTTCGGTAAGCGCCATAACCTTTCATTGGGCGGCGCAACAGTGAAGGAACTGCTCCGCGAGAGCAGACCTTGAGCCGGTTTGTGCTTGATGCTTCCGTCGTTCTTACGTGGTGTTTTCCTGACGAACAATCACAGAAGGCGGAAATCATTTCGGAGAAAATCGCGACGGGCGAACGGCCTGCGGTAACCGCGTTCTGCCAGCATGAAGTGCTCAATGCGCTGCTTATGGGCGAACGTCGCAAGCGGTTGACGCCGGAGCTTACCAAAGGTTTTCTTCAAGACCTTCAACGCATGCGGGTCGATATTGATACCGCCATTGCGGCGAGCGTTTTTGAGAAGATTCAGGAGCTTTGCCGCAAGCACAGCTTAACAAGCTATGACGCGGCGTACCTGGAGTTAGCCATGCGAGGAAAATGCCCAATGGCGGCTGTGGACGATGACTTGATGAAAGCGGCCAAGGCGGAGGAGGTGAAGTTGCTGTGAGGCTTAAGCGAGGCGTTGACGATTTATGAATCGATTCAAATGCCATTCCATGCCGCCAGAACGAGTGCGCGGTTGGCAAATTTTGCCGGAGAGGTGGAGCTCGGCAAGGCTTACCCAGCATTACACCCGCGCGAATTTCGATTTGCTCAGGCAATTCCATATCTTAGACTTTGCCAGCCGTTCGCATCGAAACAGCGAAGACACCACACCATAAATCCCAACTGTCGCGAGCATAATGCTAACACCCCAACCCAACTCTTTGCTATATTGAAAGCCGCAATACAGGTTGCACCCCGTCCGCGGAAAGGGATGATCCCACCTGAGTCGGTCTTTGAGCAGAGCAGCGCATCGACTTCTCTTCTGCCCGTCATAGCGGACGCCGGGCCATAAAAAAGGAGGAGTGATGGCACTTCAATTACCCGAAAAAGCGAGCCTCGAATTTCTCAAGAAACAGGCCAAGGAACTGCTGCGAACGATGCAGCCTGCCAAGTTGGCCGAAGCGCAGCAGGCCCTTGCTAATCAATACGGCTTCGCGAGTTGGGCAAAGCTAAAGCGGCATGTGGAGAATCTTGGTCTGAGTCCGGCAGAGGCGTTGAAAGCCGCTGTTTGCGAGAGCGATTCCGCTCGCGTGCGCGAACTTCTAGACAGATTCCCCGAACTGCGGGCAAAGATAGATGACCCCATGCCTGGCGATGGCTTCGGTCTGCATGCAATGTTCGCAGCCGTTCAGCGCAGCGACAGAGCGACCATTGACCTCCTGCTCGATGCGGGAGCAAACATTAACAAACGGACCGAGTGGTGGGCTGGCAGCTTCGGCATCTTAGACGATTGTGATCCCACCATGCTGAATTTTCTGACCGAGCGAGGTGCCCAGATCGACGCGCATTCGGCGGCGCGATTGGGAATGATGCCCAAGTTGAAAGAACTTCTGTCCGCCGATCCAAGCCTCGTTCACGCGCGTGGCGGCGACGGACAAACACCGCTCCACTTTGCTTCTACCGTAGAGGTTGCCGAGTTTCTGCTGGCGAACGGCGCCGACATAGATGCGCGAGACATAGATCACGAATCCACTCCAGCCCAGTACATGCTTCGAGTCGAGCAAGCGCGCCATTATCCCCACGATCGCCAGGATGTGGCTCGCTATCTAGTAGCGCGGGGCTGCAAAACAGACCTGCTCATGGCTGCCGCGCTTGGTGATGCCGATCTGGTGCGCCGCCACCTCGACGCCAATCCAGACTGCATCCGGATGAACGTATCGGGCGAGTGGTTTCCTAAACAAGATCCTCGCGCGGGCGGCTCGATTTATATCTGGAAGTTAGGCGCGCACCGCACTGCCCACTTAGTGGCGCGCGAATTCGGTCACGAAGATATTTTTCAGTTACTGCTGGCGCGCACTCCTGAGAATCTTAAATTGGCGCTGGCGTGTGAGTTGGGCGACGATGTTGTGTTTCACGAGTTTCTCGCCAAGCACCCGGATGCCGCAAAAACGCTTTCGGAGGCAGACCTGCGCAAGCTGCCGAACGCCGCCCAGCATAACAACACGAAAGCCGTTAGTCTCATGCTTGAAGCAGGTTGGCCCGTTGACTCATGTGGTGAGATGGGTGCGGCTGCTTTGCACTGGGCTGCCTTCAATGGCAATGCGCAAATGACTCGCGAGATTTTACGATTCCATCCAACCTTGGAATTGAAATCCCGCGAGTATGAAGGAACCGCACTTAGTTGGGCCATCTTTGGATCCGGCAACGGCTGGCATCGCGAGACCGGGGACTATGTCGGCACAGTAGCGGCTCTTAGAGAAGCGGGGTCAACGTGGCCGCCTCATGCCGAGCAACTCGAGCCGAGCGATGCTGTGCTGGAAATGCTGCTGGCATGATCGAGAACAACCTATTTCGGCGATCAGGCGGACGCGGACTTCGAACACGCTGTGTCGGTCCCTTGATTCACAAGGAACGCCACATCTCCGGCCTGTAGCAATCCTGACCTGGTCACGCTCGCGTAGACCCCGAGGCAGCCACGATGGTGCTGCGCGGTGGTCCGAAGTACACTCAAGTCGCGTGGGAGGTCTTGTTGGGCGAGCGTTGAGGTCACACACCAAAGCGTAGGCTTGAAACCCTCGACCCTGACGGCCGCACCTATGTTGAGAGCGCCGCCCAGCCAGGAGTCCTCAACAAAGCCACCGCTTTCGGCCTCCGAGTCGATGTAGATGTTCGGCCGGAACCGGCGCCGGTCGATCTGCGCCGTACCACCTTGGAGCTTGCTCAGATGGTTCACAGACCCGCTGGCTAGTAAATACACTGGTCCAATCTCAAAAAACGTACCCTTCAACAGCTGGAAATAGTCAGGCATCGATTCGGGGGTCCAGTCCGCTTTCATCGTGCTCACGGGCACATCGCCGAACACCGTGGCGCGATCGATGCCCGTCTTTTCGTCACTGGCCGGCTGATTCTCCAGGCGCACGTTGTGTCCCAGGAGGTCTGAGATAATTGCAGACGCGTCCAGATCGTCCGGGCAGATCGTTCGCCCGTCCGGCAAACTGATCTGGATACGCCCAGGCGCCGCAAATGTCGGTTCCACCTCATACCGGGCATGGAATGCGAGCAACTGCGGGAACCTCTTTGCGCTGGCGATCCGTCCTGTCGCAATCTCACGAAGAGCCCACGCCCGATCCCCCAGCACCCCAAGCTCCGTAATCGGCAGCTCGTTTCTACGCTCTCCCAGCATCGACTTCACAGGATAGCGCCACAATTCGGCCACGCGGCCCACAAATTGTTCAGCCATAAACAGTCTCCAAACCTTCTATGCTTCCGCAGAATCACAGTCGTCAACCTGGGAAATGACGCTCTGCGATTTAGTCCAGTTACCACCCCAAGCCGTATGTAGTCTATTCAGAAATTCCCCCCAGGCGGCTGGCGAACGTGAGGCTGGATAGGGTTCCGGGCGGATTGGCTTTTCGGAGCTCCACACGATTTCGAACTGCCCACCCTCGACGATCCTACCCAAACGCATCGTTTTCCAGGTGTGTTGATTCTCTGCATCAATTCGAACACGCCCACCAGGAGCTTCAAAGCTCTGGTTCGGCAGCGCCCGGCGCACTGCCGCCACGTCGTCAGGGCCCGCCGCGTGGGCAGCTTGCGCCCAGAGGTGCACTCCCGAATATCCGGCTTCCATTGGATCCGCAACGACGCGTTGACGGCCATAGCGAGCACGAAACCTCTTTACAAATGCGTGGTTCTCCGGCCGGTCCAGGCTCTGAAAGTAGTTCCAAGCGGCGTAGTCGCCCACGATCTCTCTCGCCGACAGACTCTGCAACTCTATTTCGCCGACACTGAAATAAACGGTCGGGATCTTTTCCGGCGTGATTCCCGCGGCGCGCAGCAATCGCGTGTAGAACAAGTTCATATCGCCGACGAGCGAATTGAAAATGAGATCGGGCTCAGTTTGAGCGATCGTACGAACGACACGCGTGACCTCAGTGCTATCGGGTAGCACATATTCTTCTCCAACGACCTCGCCGCCGGAAGCTTCCACTTCGTCGCGGATGATCGCATTGGCGGCCCTCGAATAGACCGAGTTCCAGCCCACCAGAAAAAACCGTTTTTTTCGAAGGAAGCCCACCGTCCAGCTAACTGCCGGAATGATTTGTTGATTAGGCGCGGCACCGGTGTAGAAGATATTGGAGCACTGTTCCATGCCCTCGTACTGCGTGGGATAAATCAGCAGATGATCTTGCTGCTCCATGATCGGGAGCACCGACTTGCGGCTGGCGGAAGTCCAGCAGCCGAATATCGCGCAAACCTTCGCCTCGCCGATCAGGGCTGCAGCCTGACGGACGAACGCTTGATCGTCCGAGGCGCCGTCGAGCACTACAGGCTGAATTTCACGGCCTCCAATCCCGCCGCGCTCATTGATTTCCTCGATCGCAAGCAGGGTGGCGTCGACCACAGGGCTTTCTGTCAACGCCATGGTGCCAGTCAGGGAATGAAGTATCCCCACCCGCAAGTCCTGTGGGGCTTTCGTGGGTTTAACCTCCGACGCTGGCGTTTGAACGGAAGACTCGTCGTTTACCAAAGGCAGGAAGCGATATCCACGCGTCGGAACCGTCTCGATGTAACGCGGTTTCTTAGCATCGTCGCCCAGCGTCTCGCGTAGTTCTCGGATGTATCCTCTAAGCAATTCATCGCTTACGCTGGCGCCGGCCCACACGCTGTCGAGCAATTCCCGTTTGGTCACCAACCGCTGAGAATTCTGCACGAGGTAGAGCAAAACCTCAAACGTCTTGGGCCGCAGACCCACTAGGTTGGAATCGCGCCAAAGTTGTTCGTTCCCGGCGTCCAGCCTAAACGGCGGGAATACAAAAATAGCCCTCGATGCCACTGTGTCCCAATGGCCCTCGACGGCCAGACCTTATTTTAACGGAAGTTCCACGGAAATTGCACGCTCCCTCTATGGATTGATACGGGCTTCAGCCCTATTCTGAACAGGTGCTGAACGGCAAAATCGGCAAGGCATCCACAAAAGACAGGGGGGAGAAAACGTGAAACCGGATCCCTCGCAAAAGAACTTGCGGGATCGGGTCTTCGTCGTTCAGTTTTTCGACCCCGCAGAGCCAGGGTCAGCCCGTTTCGCCGGGCGAGCAGAGCACTTAATGTCCGGAGAAAACACGGGCTTCGAAACCCCCGAAGAACTAGTCGGCTTTTTCGGACGAATCATGAATCAACTCAAGCCGCGAGCACAAAAAAGGAAGAACGAATGACTACTTTAGATTTGATCGGGTCCAGTCCGAAATTCCGGGCTGTGCTCACAGACGTAGACAGAATTGCGCCGGTGGACTCCGTTGTCCTGATCCAGGGCGAAACAGGCACCGGAAAAGAAGTAATTGCTCGCGCCATTCATGAGGCCAGCCCTCGCCGCCACAACCGCTTTGTAGCCCTCAACTGCGCAGCGATTCCGAGCGCGCTGTTGGAGAGCGAACTGTTCGGCCACGAAAGAGGCGCTTTCACCGGCGCGTGTACCCAAACCAAGGGGCGATTTCAGATGGCGGATGGAGGCACCCTCTTTCTGGACGAGATCGGCGACCTGCCGTTGGAACTCCAGCCCAAACTCCTTCGCGCCCTGCAAGAGCGGGAGTTCGAGCGTTTGGGCAGCGGCCAGACCGTGCGAGTTAACGTGCGGGTGGTGGCGGCGACCAACCAGGATCTCGAGCAACTGGTGGCCAAGAAGCTGTTTCGGGCAGACCTGTTCTATCGGTTAAACGTAATCCCCATCTGGCTGCCTCCGTTGCGTGAACGCGTTCCGGACATCCTGCCGCTGACCGAGTTCTTCGTAGCAAAATTTGCTGCCAGCCTCAACAAGCCCATCGATTCGATTCCCGATGAAGTGGTAGCCGTCCTCAAAGCGCACGACTGGCCAGGTA
Organism: Bryobacterales bacterium; assembly: GCA_963763615.1. GTDB lineage: Bacteria > Acidobacteriota > Terriglobia > Bryobacterales > Bryobacteraceae > Bog-105. The sequence continues at coordinate 179,660 of CAVXPI010000001.1, forward strand.
ATATTCGCGAACTACAGAATTTCATCGAACGCGCGGTACTCTTTTCGCCGGGGTCGGTGCTGCGTCTGCCGCTCGACCCTAAGCAGAGAGTGCCGCAGACAGTGAACGGGAACTCGGAGAACGCCGCACGCTCGCTCGCCGACGCCGACCGGGACCATATCCTGGAAACATTAAAGCAAACCGGCTGGATGATCGGGGGGCAGGGTGGGGCGGCCGACCGGCTTGGATTGCCACGTACTACTCTGATTTACAAGATGCGCAAGCTTGGAATTGAAACACGCCGATCACTAGGGGCGCGCCCCATTCGGCAGTTGGCGGATGGACAGTGCTATGCCGCCGCGAGTTGTTGATCCCCAACCGATTCGGATTCTTACTGGCGGCGCGTACCTGGGGAGAGCAGGCTGCAAACCCTCGCGGCGAAAGGGAATCGCCGTTATCTCGCTAGGCATCCTGCTGGCGTCCTGCCGATGCGCGCTTGCGTTGAATCCGGCGCTAGAAGTCAGCCAGTACGCGCACACCTCGTGGAAAAGCCGTGACGGCTTTCCCGGCTCGATCCACTCCATTGCGCAGACGCCCGACGGGTATCTCTGGCTGGGCACGGAACTCGGTTTACTTCGATACGACGGCGTCAGGCGGCCTGTCCCCGGGCTGCCGCCCGATCAGCATCTCCCCTCAAACACTGTTAACAGGCTGCTCGTCGCGCGTGACGGGACTCTTTGGATTGGAACTTGGAAAGGGCTTGCCAGTTGGAAGGATGGCAGGCTTACCCAGTACCCGCAGCTCGCCGGAGAGATCGTCTTCAGGCTCATCGAGGATCACGAAGGCACAGTGTGGGCCGCCGCCGCCGCCTTAACTCCTCCAGGCAAGCTCTGCTCAATTCATAACGGTAACGTGAAGTGCGACAGCACCCTAGGTAACGTCATCGGTTTATACGAGGATCGCAAGGGCAACCTCTGGGCGGGAACGCGCGCCGGACTGTGGCGATGGAAGCCTGGCCCCCCCGAATTCTATCCGCTGCCGGGAGAGCCGAGCGGCATTTCAAATATTGCGGAAGATACCGGCGGCGCACTTCTGATTTTCTACGGCGGCAGAATTGCGCGGCTCGTGAATGGCAAAGCGCAGACCGCGTATACGATTCCAGGTCCCGGCCGCGCGTCGCCTAGCGGCGGCAACATGCTTCGCGATCGCGATGGAGGGCTGTGGATTTCAACTGAGGAAAGAGGCTTGGTGCACATACACGACGGCCGGACCGACGTGTTTTCGCAGTCCGATGGTCTCTCCGGAGATTCCGTTAACGCGCTCTTTGAAGATCGCGAAGGCAATTTCTGGGTTGGGACCATGACAGGTCTTGATCGCTTCCGCGACAACGCCGTCGTCACTTTGTCTGTAAATCAGGGTTTGCGGAATTTTCCTCGCGGCTCGTTTTTGATTGACCGGGATGGAAGCATTTGGCTCGATACCAATGATGGTTTGAGCAAATGGAAGAACGGGCGAGTCACGATCTATCGCACGCGCGGGCGGCCCGTCACTCATATGTTTTCTCTTTGCCAGGACGATAAGGGGCGGCTTTGGGTCGCGGGTTTTGACGGAGTCGGGTACGTGGAGAATGATCGGCTCATCCCAATTGACGGTGTCCCCGGAGGAGTCGCACTTTCGGTGGCCTCCGGCACCGCCGGAAATCTGTGGCTCGCCTTTCTGCACCGCGGTCTCGTGCAGTTACGCGGCAGCCGTATGGTCAGCCAAATTCCCTGGACCAGCCTGGGACACAAGGATAGTGCCGTCGCTCTCGCTTCTGATCCGGCGGACGGCGGCCTTTGGCTTGGTTTTTCCGACGGCGGCCTTGTCTATCTCAAGGACGGCCAAGCCCGTTCGTCGTACACGGCCAGAGACGGGCTTGGCCAAGGCGGCATCAGCAGCCTGCAACTCGATACGGACGGCACGCTGTGGGCTGCAACCGAGGGTGGGTTCAGCCGTTTGAAGAACGGACGAGTTGCCACGCTGACAGGTAAGAATGGCCTTCCCTGCGACGGGATCGCCTGGTCAATGGAAGACGACGCCCACTCGTTCTGGCTGTACACCGACTGTGGCTTGGTGCGTATTGCGCGCTACGAGTTCGATGCTTGGGCTTCCGATCCGAGTCGCACAGTCCACGCTGCGGTTTTTGACAGCTCTGACGGAGTACACAAGAGGGCGGTAAATCCCAACTTTAGTCCGAGCGTGACGAAATCCCCGGATGGGAGAATCTGGTTCACGACCTACGATGGCATTAGCACGGTCGCCGATCCGCGGCACTTGCCATTTAACCGGCTCCCGCCGCCGGTACGCATTGAGAGGATCACCGCTGACCGTACCACCTACGAGACCGCTTCGAGCCTGCGCCTGCCCCCGCTGGTGCGCGATCTCGAGATCGACTATACCGCCCTCAGCCTGGTCTCGCCGGAGAAGATCCGGTTCAAATATAAGCTTGAAGGGAAGGATCCCGATTGGACGGATGCCGGGGATCGCAGGCAGGCGTTCTATAACGATCTGGCTCCAAATAATTACCGCTTCCGCGTAATTGCCTGCAATAACAGCGGCGTGTGGAACCAGGCCGGCGCATCTTTCGATTTCTCCATCGACCCTGTGTACTATCAGACGAGCTGGTTCCAGACCTCGTGCGGGGTCGCGTTTCTGGCACTGCTGTGGGGGCTGTACCGATATCGGCTCCATCAGGTCGCGCGGGCATTCAACATGCGGCTGGAGGAGCGCGTCGGTGAGCGAACCCGCCTGGCCCGCGATCTGCACGACACGCTCTTACAGGGTTTCCAAGGGCTGATGCTGCGGCTGCAAGCAATCGATGAATCGCTTCCACCGGGAGAAGTAAAGGACGAACTCGAAAGGACACTGGACCGCGGGGATCAGGTCGTCGCCGAGAGCCGCAAGGCTGTTCACGACTTGCGTTTGTCTACCCTGGTCACCAACGATATGGCGCGCGCGATCAGAACCATGGGCGGCGAATTGTCGAGCGAAGGCTCCGCGGCGTTCGAGTTGCTGGTGGAGGGCGAGACACGAGAATTGCATCCCATAGTGCGAGACGAGGTTTACCGCATCACTCGCGAGGCGCTGCGCAATGCTTTCATCCATGCCCGGGCACGCCATATTGAAGCCGAGATTACCTACGGCGAACAACTGTTCCGATTGCGGATTCGCGACGATGGAGCGGGCATTGCGCCCGCAATCCTGGAAGAGGGCCGTGCGGGCCACTACGGCCTGCCTGGAATGCGTGAACGCGCGGCCGGGATTGGCGCGAAGTTGGATATCTGGAGCGGGGCGGGAACCGGGACGGAGATCGATTTGAGCATCGCAGGGTCGATTGCTTACGGTAAACGGCCAGGTCGCTCCCGTTTGCGGGTGTTCCCGGAAAAGGCGGAGTGAAGTTGTGATCAGAGTTCTCTCGGTAGACGACCATCCCGTCGTCCGCGAAGGCATCGCCGCGCTGATCGCGAGGCAGTCGGACATGGAATTGATCGCGGAGGCTTCCAACGGACGTGAGGCAGTCGAACAGTTCCGAACGCACCGTCCAGATGTTACGTTGATGGACTTGCAAATGCCCGAAATGAGCGGCATCGACGCGTTGAGTGCAATTCGCGGCGAATTCCCGGAGGCACGAATCATCGTACTAACAAGCTATGCCGGCGATGTTCAGGTTTCTCGTGCCCTAAGAAGCGGCGCACGAGGGTACCTGCTGAAGGACATGTTGCGAAAGGAACTACTCGAGACAATTCGTGCTGTCCACGCCGGCCATAAGCGGCTGTCATCTGAGGCTGCTACCGAAATCGCGGAGCATGCCACGGATGACGCCTTGACCCAACGCGAAATAGACGTACTGCGACTCATCGCTGCTGGAAATGCGAATAAGGAGATTGCTGCGAAGTTAGGGCTCACCGAGGAAACTGTTAAGCATCACGTCAAGAATATTCTTCCCAAACTTGGCGCGAACGACCGGACTCATGCCGTCACGATAGCGCTGAAGCGCGGAATTATAGATTTATAGGCGCGCGTACATCCCTCGAATGTGGGATAGTCAAAAGCTCTTTCTGGGGTCTCGAAGCTTGCTGGAAATTCCATAGCATTGGGTTGGGATGCATTCTCTGCAACGTCTATTTTCAACCTTTCCCAATAGCTGGCCCGGGTTCGGCCTCTTGCTGCTGCGGCTTGGCGTCGGCATCGCTCTAATCTATCTCGGCTTCAACCGCTTCCTTGGCACGCTCGGGCTACCAATCACGATCGCTTCGGATTTCATCGAGGCAGCCGGAGGCATCTTTCTGCTCGCCGGGCTTGTGGACGCCCGCAATGGGAGCGCTCATCGCGATTGATGAGTTATGGATCGCGTTCTCGCTCAATTCTTCACAGCCGGACAGCCGCCTAATTCACATCTTCTTGGCGGTGCTAACCGCCGGCCTGGCGATGCTCGGCCCGGGAGCATGGTCCATCGACGCTCGCCTTTTCGGAAGAAAGCGTTTCAAAATGCGAGATCGCACTCGGGGTGGGAAGCCGTCCCTCTAGAGAGGGATCAGATTCGCAACCATCTGGGGATCCGATCGAGAACGATCTGGGGGCGATACCAGGCGGGATTACCGCCACAATCAGTGACAGAAGAAAATGATCTGGCAAAATATTTGGTCCAAACCGCTATTAGTCCAAACAAGGAGAAGACAATGACTACTTTAGATTTGATCGGGTCCAGTCCAAAATTCCGGGCTGTGCTCATTGACGTAGACAGAATTGCGCCGGTGGACTCCGCTGTCCTGATCCAGGGCGAAACGGGCACCGGAAAAGAAGTAATTGCGCGAGCCATTCATGAGGCCAGCCCTCGCCGCCACAACCGCTTTGTAGCTCTCAACTGTGCAGCCATTCCGAGCGCGCTGTTGGAGAGCGAACTGTTCGGCCACGAAAGAGGTGCTTTCACCGGCGCGTGTACCCAAACCAAGGGGAGATTTCAGATGGCGGATGGAGGCACCCTCTTTCTGGACGAGATCGGCGACCTGCCGTTGGAACTTCAGCCCAAACTCCTGCGCGCTCTGCAAGAGCGGGAATTCGAGCGTTTGGGTAGCGGCCAGACCGTCCGCGTCAACGTGCGGGTAGTGGCGGCAACCAACCAGGATCTTGGGCAACTCGTCAGTAAGAAGCTGTTTCGGGCAGACCTGTTCTATCGGTTAAACGTAATCCCCATCTGGCTGCCTCCGTTGCGTGAACGCCTTCAGGACATCCTCCCGCTGACGGAGTTCTTCGTGGCGAAATTTGCTGCCTCCTTAAACAAGCCCATCGACTTGATTCCCGATGAAGTAGTGGAGGTCCTCAAAACGCACGACTGGCCCGGTAATATTCGCGAACTACAGAATTTCATCGAGCGCGCGGTGCTCTTTTCTCCCGGGTCGGTGCTGCGTCTGCCGCTAGACCCTAAGCAGAGAGTGCCGCAGACGGTCAACGGGAGTTCGGAGAGCGTTTCACGCACGCTTGCGGAGGCCGATCGAGAGCATATTCTCGAAACATTGAAGCAAACCGGCTGGCTGATCGGAGGGCAAGGCGGAGCGGCTGATCGGCTTGGATTGCCGCGTACTACGCTCATTTATAAGATGCGAAAACTTGGAATTGATAAACGCCGATCCGTGGGGGCGCGGCCCACCCGGCAGCCGGCGGATGAACAGTTCTATGCCGCCGCAAGCTGTTGAGGGGTTAATCATGATCGACTCTTCCGATTTTCGAAGCAAGACAATGCCGCTCAATCACGGAGCCGGCCATATGCCCGTCCTCGGCTTCGGCACTCTGATTCCCGATGCTGCCGCGACGATAAGTGCTACCAAAGACGCGCTGGAAGCTGGTTTTCGACACTTTGACTGTGCGGAACGATACCGGAACGAGCGTGAGGTCGGCGAAGCCTTACACGCCGGACTTACCGCCGGTGGGATTGCGCGTGAAGACATCTTTGTTACCACAAAGTTGTGGAACACCAATCACCGGCCTGAGCGCGTCGAACCGGCATTCGAGGCGAGTCTAGCCAGACTCGGCCTCAACTATCTGGATCTCTATCTCAGTCACACGCCATTTGCCTTTCAACCGGGGGACGAACAGGATCCGCGAGATCAGAACGGCAATATTATTTACGACCGCGGCGTGACTTTGCTCGACACTTGGCGGGCGATGGAGAGCCTTGTGGACCATGGCAAATGCCGGGCTATCGGACTGTCCGATATCGGCCTGAACGACCTACTGCCCGTCTATGAATCCGCGAGAATCAAGCCGGCCGTGGTTCAAGTCGAAGCGCATCCGTATCTGCCGGAAACGGAGCTTCTGGAATTCTGTAGGCAGAAGAGCATCGTGTTCTTGGCTTTCGCGCCATTGGGTCACGGAATGAGACCTGGGCCGCTTGAAGATCCGGTTATTTCGGCAATTGCGGCGCGAGTTGGCAAGACGCCCGCCCAGGTGCTGTTAGCTTGGGCGGTACAGCGTGGCACGGCCTTGCTCACTACGCCCAGAACTGCCTCTCGCGCACAGGAGAATTTCAACATCTCCGCTCTTCCGGAAGAAGCGCTTGATGAAATCAATCGAATTCAAACCAGACAGAGGTTCAACGAAGTAGTGAAAACCGGCAGCCCAGGTTTCATTCCGCAGGGCCGATGATCATACAAGAACAATTACGAAAGGAATCCAATCATGCCACATGACCTCGTACCCGGAACCGTTTTTCCCGACTATCAGCTACCCGATCACACGGCTACACCGCGGAAGCTCAGCGAACTCCAGGGCGCTGATCCCATGATCCTGACGCTTGCGCGCGGCCATTACTGCCCAAAGGAACACCAGCAGCACCTGGAACTTGCCGCGTTCTACCCGAAAATCGCCGTGGCCTACACCCAGATTGCCACCATCTCCACCGATGACCACCACACTCTCCAGGAGTTCCGCGCGTCGGTGGGAGCCCAGTGGCCCTTCCTCTCCGATCCCGACAGAACGGTTCAGAAAGACCTCGACATCGCGGAGTATACCGACCCGGAGCATAATCCGATGATCCCGTACACACTCGTACTCAAGCCGGGACTCATCATACACAGCGTTTATAACGGCTATTGGTTCTGGGGCCGGCCTTCCGTCGTCGACCTCTGGCACGACCTGCGGGCCGTAACGAGCGAGATCCGCCCTGACTGGGATCTGAAGACTCCTGGACTTCGCGAGGCTTGGAACGCGGGCAATTTGTCGGCCTTTCATGGATGGAACAAGCGTCCAAAGGTTTGACCCACAAGTTACTAAACGCCCGCGAGCGTGAGCGCATACCACTGTCGCGGATCCGTCCATGTCTGCCGGATCGTAAAGCCCGCATCATCCAACAAGGCGCCAAGCGTTTCCGGGGTGAACTTGTAGCTGCTCTCGGTATGGATGGTTTCAAAGGCCGCAAATTGAAGGCGAAGTTGCGCGGCCGGGATATTTACGCTTTGATTGCGCGTGCTCTCCAAGTGCATCTCGATGCGTGACTGCTCGCAATTCCAGCAAGCCCGATGCCGGAAGTGCCCGGTATTAAAATTCGCGCCGAGTTCTCTATTGAGGCGCTGCAGAATGTTCAAATTGAACGCCGCGGTGACGCCATCGCTGTCGTCATACGCCCGCACGAGAGTCGCCTCGTCTTTCACCATGTCCGTACCTAACAACAGTGCATCGCCGGCCCTGAGCTCAGACCTCAGATTGCGAAGAATCGTGCAAGCTTCTTCCGGCGAGAAGTTGCCGATGCTCGAACCGATGTACGTCGCGAGCGTGTTCCCCCTGAACCGTTCAAGCTTCGGCGGGTGAGTGACATAGTTCGCTACCATCGGCTGTAGCTGCACATCCGGTAACAGGCATCCAATGCTGTCGCACGCCGTGTCGAGTGCATCCGACGAGACATCCACCGGCAAGTAAGTAACTTCGTCCCGCAAGCGCGTTGCGGCTTTCAGCAGAATTCCCGTCTTGGCGGCTGTTCCCGCTCCCAACTCCAACAGGCGCAAAGGCCGCGAATAGTTAGTAGAACCAGTCGCTTTGATAATCGCATCGGCATGACTCGCCAAAATGCCGCGCTCCGTTCGCGTGGGATAGTATTCCGGCAGGGTTGTGATGCACTCGAAAAGGCGTGAACCCTCGGCATCGTAGAGCATCCACGGCTCGAGGGATCGCGGACGTTTCAGCAACCCGCGCCAAACCTCATCGATCAACGCCTCGCGCGCATCCAGAGGGGCGAGGCTTTTCACCTCGAATATCTGAAAATCAGTCGTCACATTCATAATTTGAGACCCCTTAGTCGGCCAAACGGATTCCTGTAAATTGCCAGCGCGTCTCCGGCGGAAAGAAATTACGGTAGGTTGCACGTAAGTGGCTCGCCGGCGTGACGCAGGACCCTCCACGCAGGATCATCTGGCCGGACATAAACTTGCCGTTATATTCGCCCAGCGCGCCAGGAAGAGGCTTGTAACCCGGATAACCTATGTAGGGGCTTGCTGTCCATTCCCAGCAGTCGCCGAAGAGCTGTTCAAGGCCATCGCCGCGCGCGATGGCGGGATGTAGCCTTCCGCTCTCGAGCAAGTTCCCATGAATCGAACTCCCATTCGCGGCCAATTCCCATTCCGCTTCGGTAGGAAGGCGGCATCCTCTCCAGCGCGCGAACGCATCGGCCTCAAAAAAACTCACATGGCACACGGGCGTATCAAGCAACGCGGAAAGCGGATGCCAACCTCGCAGTGTAAAGATGCGCCAGCCAGTGCCGTCCGTAGCATCGCGTTCCCAATAGAATGGCGCCTGCCACCCCTGTTTTTTCACCGCTTCCCAACCATCAGAAAGCCAAAATTCAGAACGCCCGTACGCGTCGTCAGATATAAACTCCAGATACTCACGGCACGTAACGCTGCGATTTGCAAGCCCAAAGTCTTCCAAGTACACCTTGTGGCGCGGAGTCTCGTTATCGAAGCAAAAGTCGAGGCAGTTCGTCAAATCGAGCGGATAACCTATTTCAGTCAAACCAGCATGGAAGCAATGCCACATGAAGCCTGAAGGTGAAACGTGGCGCGCGTCCGCTAAAGGGGCGCTGTCGTACGCTGGCCGAAGTGGATTCGAGAAAAACGCATGTTTAATATCGGTCAGCATTAACTCTTGGTGTTGCTGCTCGTGATTGAGACCCAATGTGATGCGTCGGGCTGCCTCGTCGTCGATTGGGCCAGCGAAGAGTTTCTCCATGGCCTCGTCCACATGCGTGCGAAACGCAATGATCTCAACGAGCGGCGGGCGCGAAAACGAAGCGCGCAGCCGCTTCTCTGGAGGCGCCTCTCCAATCGAGTTGTAATAACTGTTGAATAGCCAGCGAAACTCCTCGCGAAAGGGCTTGTAATCCGGAAGAAAAGGACACAGCACAAACGTCTCGAAAAACCAGGTTGTATGCGCCTGATGCCACTTCATCGGACTGGCCTCCGGGCACGATTGCACCATCTGATCCTCCGCCGAGGTTCGTGCCGCGAGCGAGCGGGTCACCGACCGCACGGCCCTATATCCGCTACCAAGACAGCCAGTCGTTTGTTTCAAGTCCGCAGAGTCCGATAGTGATGTGGTTTGCGTGGGCACGACGTTGTAGAATGCATTTCAAGAACCAACTCGCGCCCATCGTGCGGGAGAAGGTGATTTGCTCGAAATCGAGGCGTTTACGATTTCTTAGAGGGATCGCTCATTGCGCAGAATGCCGGGAAGCCATCGGCCTGACACCGGCAGCCGACTGTTGACAGAGATGAACCGCAGTCACGACCCTGCTTGTGCAGTGGCCCCGCCCGTGCAACCTGTAATGCCAAACAAAGGAGTTCAATGACTAAGACTTACGACGCGATTATCATCGGAACCGGCCAAGCCGGTCCCTTCCTGGCGCAGCGCCTGGCAGGGGCGGGAATGAAAGTTGCGATCATTGAGCGCAAATTATTCGGCGGCACCTGTGTCAACACCGGCTGTATACCCACCAAGGCTATGGTTGCAAGTGCGCATGCGGCCCACATGGTTCGCCGCGCCGCCGATTTCGGAGTAGTTAACATTGGCCCGGCGAGCGTCGACATGAAGCTCGTCAAATCGAGGAAAGACGCGATTTCGGGGCAGTCGAGAACCGGGGTCGAGAACTGGCTGAGAGGTATGACGAACTGTACCGTCTACCAGGGACACGCTCGCTTCGAGTCCGCGAAAGAGGTAAGCGTCGGCTCGGAGAGGCTCACTGCGGATCGGATATTCATTAACGTAGGCGGCCGCGCAGTCGTGCCTCAGATGCCCGGTATCGAAGAAATCCCATACCTTAACAACAGCTCTATCATGGGCGTCGACTTCCTTCCGCGTCACCTGATCATCATAGGCGGCGGTTACATCGGCCTGGAATTTGCGCAGATGTACCGCAGGTTTGGGAGCGAGGTGACTATTGTTGAGATGGGCACGCACCTGGCTGGGCACGAGGATGAGGATGTTTCGACCGCTATCCGGGAGATCCTCGAGAACGAAGGCATCCTCGTTCGGCTAAACGCAACTTGTATTAGCTTTTCGAAACATGGCGAAGAGATTCTCGCTCAGGTTGACTGCGCCAACGGCGATCCCGAGGTTAGCGGGTCACACGTCCTGCTGGCGGTGGGCCGCCGCCCAAATACCGATGATCTCGGGCTTACCAACGCAGGCGTTGCGTTAGATAATCGAGGGTACATCGTTGTTGATGACCAGTTGCAGACTAGCGTCCCGGGAATCTGGGCCTTAGGGGATTGCAACCGGAAAGGCGCATTCACCCACACGTCATTCAACGATGCTGAAATCGCCGCGGCGAATCTTCTGGACAATGACCCGCGCAAAGTCAGCGATCGCATTACTGCTTACGCGCTGTACATTGACCCGCCGCTCGGCCGTGCGGGCATGACCGAGGCGGAAGTCCGCAAAAGTGGCCGTCGCGCGCTGATTGGCAGGCGGCCTATGACGAAGGTGGGCCGTGCTGTTGAGAAGGGCGAGACCCAGGGTTTTATGAAGATAATCGTGGATGCCCAAACTCACCAGATTCTGGGCGCTGCCATCCTTGGAACTGGCGGCGACGAGGCCATCCACTCGATCCTCGACGTGATGTATGCCAAAGCGCCGTATACGGTCATTCAACGGGCGGTGCACATTCACCCAACCGTTTCGGAACTCATCCCTACCATGCTCGGCGAACTCCAACCGCTTTCAGAGAAATGAAACGCGTAGCCGAGACAATTCCCGTTGCCCCTCTTCGGCGTCTTCGTCGAGCGGAGCTGCCGGTGGATACGGTCGAGTTGGCGCGCTACTTGATTGGCAAAGTAGTGGTCCGTGATACCGGCGACGGCAGGCTCAGCGGGCGCATCGTCGAGACGGAGGCCTATCCGGTCGGTGATTCCGCCGGTCACGCATTCCGCGGAGAGACGCGGCGCAATGCCTCGCTATTTCTTGGGCACGGACACGCTTACGTATACTTCACCTACGGTTCGTCGTTCATGCTGAACGTGACGAGCGAGGCGGCCGGAATCGGGGCAGGAGTCCTCTTGCGCGCCATTGAACCACTCGAGGGAATCAAACTGATGCAAAGATCCCGAGGCGGGGCGGCCCTGCTCGATTTAGCCCGTGGGCCAGGCCGGCTCGCCCAAGCCATGCAGATTGATTTTCAGCAAGATGGACTGGATCTATGCGCCGCCGGTCCGCTCTGGCTCGCCATGAGCCGCTTTAAAACGGCCGCCATCGGAGAAAGTGTACGCATCGGCTTGACGCGCAACATAGATCGCAAACTGCGTTTCTACGAGCGGGGCAATCCGAACGTAAGTGGTCCAAAGCGGTTACGCGAGTAAAGGAGATCAAAGAGGAGAAGGAGACGGCGAGTGCATCGAGCCGATTATGTACCGTTGCGTTGAGCAGCGCAAAATAATTCGTCGCGACGGACTCAAACTGGATGCGGGCGGGTTGAGACCAGCCCCTCTCTCGTTATATTGAAGTCATGGTCACCGCTCCGCAATTCCTCACCGAACCGGAGGCGAATTCGACTTCAAAGCAAGGCGGGATTGGCAGCCTCGACCCGACGTTGCCATTCTTCCTCAAGGAGATGAACGCTATCCAACCAAACTGTCGTTGGTGATTGAAATCCGTTCCGAGGATCAAACCAAGCAACTGACCGGCGTTTCTCACATTTTTGAATCACAAATCAATCTCGACATCGCCCGATGGTCTCGAACAGCAGATCAGCACGTTACCTGCGGCTGGCGGCTCGAGTGGATCAGGCTCATACTGGACAGTTCCTCCGATCAATGCGCACTCGCAAGTGTGGCAGACCCCAGTGCGGCACGACCACTGCACGGGAACATCGCAAGCTTCTGCAAATTCCAGCAAACTCGAAAACCGAGAAGCCCACGGAACCGTGAGCCCGCTTCGGGTAAATGAAACCTGCGGTCCAGCGCCCGGTCCCCCTGCGGGAGCGTGAACCGGCGGACGGGAGGATTGCGTAATTCCTGGTGTAATCGGCGCTTCCTGCCCAAATACCTCCAGGTGAATTCGTGTGGAATCGGCACCCCAAGTCTTTAAGCCTTCGGTCAGTTGTTTAAGGAATGATGGTGGGCCGCATAAGTAGAAATCCGCACCGCGAGTTACGCCCAGCCGATCAAGCAGCGGCGTGTCCACATGCCCAACTGAGTCGTAATCGACGCCTAATTCATCCCCTGAATCGGGTTTGCTGTAAACAATGTGGCTTCGGCTGTTCACAAGGGTTTGCAACAGGTCGCGCGACTCTTTTGCAAACGGGTGCTCTGCGCGGTTGCGCGCTCCGTAGATCCACCAGACCTCGCGACGTGACGCCGCGGAGGACAGTGAGTGCAACATGGCAAGTACGGGAGTTGCCCCGATGCCGGCACTGAGCAAGACGACTGGAGTATCCCCCGGCTTCAGAATAAAACCGCCCCGAGGCGCGCTCACCTCCAAAACGTCGCCCGCGAGTGCGTGATCGCAAAGATACGGGCTGACAACGCCGCTCGTCTCTCGTTTGACACTTACACGATAAGTCCGGGCGCCCGGCATGCCCGACATCGAATAATTCCGGAGTAGCATTGGGCCGGTGGGTGTGGTGCGCAACCGTAGAACGAGAAACTGTCCCGGTAGAGCTGCAGGCAGTGGTGCCCCGCCCGTTTGTTCGATGGACAAAGAGACCACATTGGCGGCTTCTCGATCTACGCTGGCAACGCGCAATGGCCGAAAACCTGGCCAGGCCGGTGGCGGGCCGCTTGATGCCTTGAGCCCGGGATTCCCTCCCTCCAGAGTCTTCTGCTCGGCAATTGCCTTTAAAGACGTTTTCCATCCCTGGCTGAGTGCCGGCACGCGCAGCGAGCGTTCCAGTTGTTCGCGCGAGGGGTTTGGCAAATACAAGAGCGCATCGATGTCTGCCACAGTGATGCGTTCGGGGCCATCAGAGACCTTCACGATTTCATCGCCAGCGCCGGCCTCTCCCTCCTCCAGCACGCGAAAGTAGAAGCCAGGCCGGTGATGTGATACCAGCAGAGCAGCCATTGCCGGCTCTGCCATTCTGATACCCACGCGATAGCATGTGACGCGCGGCTGAGTAACCTCGAAGAGCACGCTCCCAATGCGGTATCGATCGCCGATGCAAACCTCATCATCGGCTAAGCCATCTACGGTGAAGTTTTCACCAAACTGTCCAAACGAAAAGTCTTTTCGGCCGAGCTGTGCCTCCCAGTAGCGATACGACTCCGTTTGATAGACCATGACCGCGCGATGCTCGCCTCCATGCCCAGCGAGATCCCCTTGTCCATCACCTTCCACATTTAGGCGGCGGACTTTAATCCTGCCCTGCACCGGCTGCTTCCAAATCGCGGTGTGGACTTTCTCGCCCCTCCATGCCACGTCACGAGGAAGCCCAACATTGATTGATAGAAGTTGTCCCATGTCAATTAGTTAGCAGGTCTGATTCCACACGCTGCGCCAGTCTCCCCGAGGATTGGAATTTGTAAGCCGGGCCGCGTCGACCCGCTGAGTCGGCCCACTAACAATAGTGTGCAACGGTCTCTACTTCAGCCTTTCGTTCCTATGCCTTCGCCGTGGCGCGCCACTTGCGTGAAGAGTGCCGGCAGTCGAACGTAATAGCAAAACAAAGGATAACGAACATGAAAATACTGATGGTGCTTAGCAGCTGAGAGCTCGGCGCTTGGTAACCGTGCGGATGAGAGCGGCTTAGAGCTATTTCGGGAGGTTGTTGAATGACACACTTGATCCAGGGCTCGACGACTTCCTGTACCTGCCCGAGGTGCTTTATACGTTGATCCTCGTTTGGCTGATCTTCTCTGGGCCGGGTCGATACAGCGTCGACGGCCTCATTGAGTGAACTCGTCAATCGCACGAGCAAAGCCGCCTCCTCCTTCTGGAGCTTCTACGTTTTTGTGAGATCCCTCAGCACTCTTGAGACACATGTTCTTGCCAAGAATGGCCGCCCTACGAGAACGTGAGACTCGCCGTGTAAAAGAGTCGGTAGCCGAGCCCGCCCACGGCGCCGCCTCACAAACGCCAGCCACGCGAGATGCGTCGTGCGATTGGAATTTTCGTTGAGAAGCGCGGTGGTATCCTCACGGTCGAGGCAGCTTTTGCGCAATCGTCTCCTGCAAGTAGCGACTTTCGGCATTGGACTGCTGGGTGTGGTTTATGCGGCCCACCGCGAGGCTCCGCGCAATGTTCCGCAGCCTTTTCGCCAGTATCCCGGCGATGAGTACCACGATGGGCAGATCCCGTTGCCGCCAGATTTTGGGGAGAAGACGGAATGGGTTTTCGCGCGGCTGATGTATCCGTCGATTGAAGACGCGCACTTCCGGCATGCGGGTTGGGATTGGCGAACGGGGCATTCGAGTTGGACCAACGACTATCCGCGGGCAGACCGGCATTTTTTAGATGCGGTGCGGCGGCTGACGAGGTTGAACGCGCGTTCCGTGGAGCAGCCTGTCAGCCTCGACGATCACGACGATGTGTTCAATTACCCTTGGCTTTATGCCGTGTTCGTAGGCGAGTGGAATTTGACCGACCAGCAAGCGGGCACCTTGCGCGAGTATCTGGAGCGCGGCGGATTTCTGATGTGCGATGACTTCTGGGGCACTCGCGATTGGGAAATATTCAAGGCAAGTATGAATAAGGTGTTTCCGAACCGCCCGATTGTGGAAGTCAGGGACGAGGAATCGATTTTTCACACGGTTTACGATCTTGATTCGCGCTATCAGGTGCCGGGGGAGTGGTCGGTCCGCATGATGCGGAGAGGAGGAGTGCCCTACAGGAACGACGGCGTGGAGGCGCATTGGCGCGGAGTTTACGATGATAAGAACCGTTTGATGGTGGCGATTTCTTTCAACTCCGACTTGGGCGATTCGTGGGAGTGGGCGGACGACCCTGAGTATCCCGAAGAATATTCGGCGCTTGGCATCCGGGTTGGTGTCAATTACATTGTGTATTCGATGACGCATTAGCGTCTAGAAGAGAGAATAGGAAATAATGGCATCCACTCTTTTGCGCACTTGTCTGATGCTGGGCGTTGCCTCGGCTTTGGGCGCTTTTTCGGATCTCAGCCGCGATCAGATCAAGCTATTGAAAGACCCAGGCGGTTGGGATTACATCAAGATGAGCGATACGGGCATGCGAACGGAGCACCCGTGCTTTGATGGCAAGCCGCATCCGGACGAATGCAGCGGCCGGCTGACGATCGGAACTGACGATAAGTTCACACAGGCAGTAACAATTCAGGGGCAGACGGTGCCGCGGCACGGAACGTATACACTGGAGGACGATCAATTGACGTTCTTCGATGAACTCGAAACGCGTGACGGGCCTTACACGATTGAGATTGATGCGCAAGCGAAGACGCTGGTGATGTACACGTCAAGCGTACGCATTGAGTTGACATTGCACAAGGCGATCTTGAACAAGAAGCGCAAGGAAATAAAATGACACTGAAAATGGCCGCGTTGGCCATCATGGCGGGCACAATCTTGAACTCTTCTGCGAACTCCAACTATTTCGTTTATGTAGGCACGTATGGCGAAGGTGTCCATGCGTATCGCTATGACGCCGGGTCGGGCAAACTGGAATCGCTGGGTTTGGTGGGGAAAGTGGTCAACCCATCGTTTCTGGCGACAGACCGCGGTTACAAATATCTTTACGCTGCGAGTGAAGTAGATGGCGACAAACCGGGCGCGGTCGCGGGCTTTGCGATCAACCGTAGCACGGGAGCATTGACGGCTCTGAACAGCCGTTCGTCCGAAGGGCTGGCGCCTTGCCATTTGGCGGTGGACCATACAGGCAAAATGTTGATTGCGGCGAACTATACTTCGGGCAGTGTTCCGGCGTATCCAATTGAGGCCGATGGGAAGATTGGTCCGCTGGCGGTTTTGATGACGGCTCAGGGAACCGGCCCGGATAAGCAGCGGCAAGAAGGGCCGCATGCGCATGAGACGGTTTTTTCGGCGGATAATCGCTTTGCGTATGTGCCGGATTTAGGGTTGGATGAGATTAGGATCTATAAGGTGGATGCGGCGCATGCGAAGCTGACACCGAATGATCCGCCGGTGGCGAAGACCGATCCGGGGTCGGGGCCAAGGCACATTGCGATTAGCCATGACGGCAAATTTGCTTACGTGATTCATGAGTTGATTCCGCAAGTGGCGGTGTTCGCGCGAGACAATGCGACTGGGGCGCTGACGCATTTGCAAACGATTCCTTCGGTGCCGGACGGCTTCAAGGGACAGAGCGATCCGGCGGAGATATTGATCGACCATGGTGGCAATTATGTGTATGGGTCGAACCGGACCTTCGGATCGATTGCGGTTTTCAAGATTGATCATGCGACGGGGAAGTTGACGCGGGAACAGGTGATTGAGACGGGCGGTACGATGCCGCGCGGGGTGGAACTTGATCCTTCGGGCAAGCTGCTGTTTGTGGGAGATCAGAAGCAGAATAAATTCGTCTTGTTCAGCGTGGATTCGGCGAGCGGCAAACTTACGATGACAGATCGCGTTTTCGAAGTGCCGTCACCTGTGTCGTTTTTGTTTGTGCCTGTTAGTTAAATGTCGCTGCTGGAGAATTCAGCAGCGATCTCCGCGCGCTCCTGCCCGTTTGAGAGTCATTGCGCCGCAAGCGCAACGCGGCTCATCGACTGAGCGTGGACGGCCTGCCCCAGGGCAGGAGCCGCTGCAGGGCACTTGACACTTGGCAGCCGTATAGTGCTGCTCGTGTTCAGGTTCGAGGCGTCCGCTTCCAATTTTCGAAAGCGCGTGTCCGAGTTAGTGTTGTAGTCCGCAAAGGCACGCAAGAGGCGGGCTTCCGCGTCGTGGGTGCGTTCATCAATGTGCTCGATCAGAGTGGTTTTGAGCGAGCCTATATTGAGGTCTCGATCGAACTTGGAACAGACGCAGCCTCGCGGATGGCCATCGTCAAGATCCGCGATCACGGCCCCGGCGTACCCAGTTCCGAGATCGAACATTTGTTTGAAACCCTCTACCCGGTCCCCACTGCTCTGTGCCGGATCGCGTTGCGCACGACGTTTTCGATCGCGCTCTTTTACGCGGCTCCCTTTACTCCGCCACTGGAGAAGCTACTATTTGGACCCGCGGCTAAGCCGTTCAGCGGCACCGCCAAGTGCACCTCGAGGCCGCCGCCTTCTGCATTAGATTCTCTTTCGTTAAATGGCTTCGGCAAGTAGTCGTCAGCGCCGATTTGCAAGCCCATGACCCTATCGACGGGATCCCCGCGCGCTGTCAACCGTCATGAGCACCTCAAAGCCGCTCATCCTTGGAAGCATCACGTCCAGAGCCAGAAGCGAATAGTTGCCTACCAGCGCTTTCTTGTCTGAACGATTGTAATCGACTCCTGACAATCGATGACGATGCGGCCCGAGTCGGGTACGCACTTCGCTGGTTCGGCGATGACCCTCGCTACGGCGCCCTGGCAGGTTTGACTCGTCCTTTCCAGCGAATTCAAGGGATCGCACGCCGCAGGCGTAGGACGGGGCGCCGAACAGCCGGAAGTAATGGCGACCCGCAGTCATTCGGCTACGAAGCGAGCGCAAATTGGTGCGGGCGGAGGGACTTGAACCCTCACGGACCTTGCGGTCCAACGGATTTTCTTGCCCACTACGGCTTTCACCGCCCCCACTTGATTTCAGCAAGGTTTGGGGTCTGGACTATCCCTTCACCGTGCCCGGATTTGGCTCCGGGTGTCAGGTGCCGCCCGTCTAGTCTCTACACCTTCCCAACCGGGACGCTGATCGCTCCGGCTGGGCTTGGCTCGGGATCGCCATGTTACAGGGTTCCCCGACTTTGAGCGGTTCTGCACCGCCGGTTTCCCGACGGGCACTCAAGTTTTTTCGCTTAAGTCCGATGCGTCTGCCGATTCCGCCACGCCCGCACGGTTCCAAGTTAGCACGAATGAACAACTGCCCCGGGCTGCAGGCCTTCCTCTCATCCTACGACAACAACAACTCTAAATCTTCCTTCTGTAAATTCTTGATCACGCTGTTGTCTTGGCTGATAATCGCACTCGCTAGGTCGCGTTTCGTTTTCTGCAAATCGAGAACTTTCTCTTCCACTGTGTCGCGCGCGATCAGGCGATAGGCAAACACCTGCCGGCTCTGGCCGATGCGATGAGCCCGGTCGACGGCCTGCGCTTCAACCGCCGGATTCCACCAGGGATCGAGCAAAAAGACGTAGTCGGCGGCTGTCAGATTCAAGCCCAAACCACCGGCTTTGAGGCTGATCAGAAACAATTTGCAGGCGGGGTCTGTTTGGAAGTGCTCGACCGGAACTTGGCGGTCGCGGGTGGCCCCGTCCAGGTATTCGTAAACCAAACCTTCTTCGTCCAGATGCTGGCGAACGATTTTCAAAAACTTGGTGAACTGCGAAAAGACCAGGGCCTTGTGGCCTTCGGCCGTCACTTCGCGAAGCTGCGCGAGTAACACTTCCATCTTCGCGCTCGCTTCACCACTGCGCTTGGCGTCAATCAAAGCGGGGTGACACGCGGCTTGCCGCAGCCGCAGCAACGCTTCCAGTACTTGAATCTTCGCCTTGCCCATGCCCTCTTTGGCGATCTTGCCCAGCAGCGTGTTGCGGTAATGCTCGCGCAGTTCGTTATAGAGTTTGCGCTGCGGCGGCTTCAGCTCGCAGTAAATGGTTTGCTCCGTTTTCAGCGGCAACTCGCGGGCAACTTGCTCCTTGGTGCGGCGCAGAATGAAGGGCCGAAGAGCATGCGCCAGCAGACGTAAGCTGTCCTCGGTCACATGCCGCATGCTGCCGCCGGCGCCCGCCAGCTTGAACACGTTCGCAGCGTTCAACATGCCCGGGTTCAAGAACTCAAACATCGAAAACAGCTCACCCAAATGATTCTCCACGGGGGTGCCGCTCAACGCCAATCGATAAGAGCCCTTTAGCAACCGCACCGCTTTTGCGGATTCGGTGGCCGCATTCTTCACCGCTTGTGCTTCGTCCAAAATGACGTAATCGAACGCAACATCTTTGAGCCGTGGGGCATCGCGGCGCAAGGTGCCATAGGTGGTCAGCACTACGTCATAGCCTGCAAAGCTATCTTCTCCTCGCTCCGCACCGGTGTAGTCTAAGACGCGCAGATTGGGTGTGAAGCGCGCAGCCTCTTCGCGCCAGTTGAAGATCAGGGAGCGCGGCGCCACCACCAACGAAGGCTCGTTCAGTTCGCCGGTTATGCGGAGTTCGCGGCGGGTTTCCAGCAGCGCCAATACTTGAGCCGTTTTACCAACACCCATGTCGTCGGCCAGGCAACCACCGAACGATAAGCGCCGCAGAAATTCCATCCATCCCAAGCCTTCGCGTTGGTAATCGCGCAACAGCCCGTGGAAACCTTGTGGCTGCGGGGCAGCCTTAATGCCCTCAAAATGCTGCAATTGCTCGCGCACCCGGTTGAAGGCCTCATCACAAGTGGCTTCGGGTTGCGTGGCCAGCAGGGCGTCAAGTAATCCAGCTTGATTTCCACGAAAGCGAATATGCCCGTTTTCCGCAGTCCCCAGCCCAGCCACCAGACCGACTCGCAGCAACCATTCTTCCGGTAACAAGCCATACGTGCCGTCACCCAGGCGCACCGTATTCTCGCCGCGCCGGACGGCTTCCAACAATTCCGGAAGAGCGGCGGACGTTTCGCCAAACTGCACTTCGCCGCGCAATTCAAACCAATCGACGCCAGAAGCTACTTCCATCCGATAGCTGGCGGGTTTGCGGAATATCTTACCTTCGGCTTCCACGTGCCATCCGCCTTCAATCAGCTTTCTAACAATACCCGGCACCTTATTAGTGTGAGTGTGCCAGCTGCCGTCGTCGCTTGGGTCGTGAGAGGCAGGCTGACGAAAGCCGAGTTCTTTCAGCGTGGCCGATGCTTCGCGCTCGAATTCTGGATCGCGTTTCAGGAAGCGGCGATTGGGGCCGTCGTAGAGCCCCCGCCGTTTGTCAGACCCAGCCACCAGCGTGCCTTCATAATCGAAGACCAGATCGGCAGAGACTTTGGCTTGTTGAGCGCCAGTGCCGCGCGCGCGAATCTTGAGGAGTTTCCGCGGAACCGGAGCAATTTCTTCAAACGCCAGTTCGCGCGGCACATTCAAGGGCGGCGCTTCGGGAAGCGTCAGCAATTCGGTTATGAGCGCGTCGGTGTCTCGGTCGGAGGCGGTAATGCTGCCGATCCGGCGCATGTGCCGGAGCCACTCGGTTTGCGTCTCAGGCGCCAAGCGCCCTACCCGATAGGCGATAAAAACGAACCCTTCAGAGATGAGCGCGGTATCGGCCAACTCAACCCGCTCTTCCCCCCTGCGCAGAAAACCGAAGACGGACCACCCGGTAATTTCGCGTTCCTTGATTTCCAGCTCAAAGCGCCACGGTTCGCCGTCATCCCATTCCAACGGGGTTGGCGAAGCTGCTTGTTTCGGCTTCTTAAGAAAACAGCGCCCGGTTTTCACGACCTGCGGCAGAAGTACGGAGGCCAGCGCGGGCGTCAGCAAGCTGGAATTCGGGATTTGGCCGTATGCGTTCGGATCGCCCCAACCGTGATATTCAAAGCCTCCCGCCAGGAGCGAAAGAATGGCGCGATCCGCTTCCGGCATGTTCATCAGGTGGCCGCGTTTGATGCTGGCACGATTAGACGCCGTAGTTGTGCCGTCCGACTTCCGGTCGCGCGTTTCGAGCGCGAGCACTAAACCGCCGGCAACCAGGCTCGACTGAACGTCGACTTGATAAACAACCTCGCGCTTGGCCGGCCACGAATCTTGTAACCGGTCGCGCATCGCCTTGGTCGTGATCAAGCTGTTGAGTTCCTGCTTCCAAGTGGCGGGTTCAGAGTGTTTCTGTGCCGCGGAGCCGGAGAAGAACGGCGGGACGGCTTCACCTGCCGGCAATTCGTCATCGAAAGGAATGTCTTCGAAATCGGACGTTCCGTCGTCGACGATCAGTTCGTGCGCGGCGGCGGCCTCGGACAGATAGTTTTGACCCTCGGCAGCTAAGATCGCTCCCCACAGGTGCTTACATGGGCCTTCCTCTTCAAAGAACGGGCAGTCGCACCAGACTGTAAGAAAGGGTGCGTCCCAGTTCAGCGTGACACCGTAGCGTTCAGTTCCAGTGACTTCCGCCACGACTTGGCGCGAATCTCCAGTCTTGATGCGGATCAGATGTTGCCAGTAATAGGTCTGCCCTCGCTGGCGAACGGTGGCTTTGAACTCACCCTCCAGTCTTTTCGATAGTTTCATCAGGGTTGTTTTAAATTGGGGCGTGCGGGGTTCACTCCTATTGTAATTGTTAGGGCGGGGCAAAGTGCATACGAGCGCTTTTCCGCGCGGCGGTCGCGATGATTGGTGAGAATCGCCATGATACGTATTGCCTTGGGAACACCTCATATAGCCGGTATGTTCGCAAGGCGTACTCGGCCATGCGGAGCGGCAACTTCATATCGTTAGCGCTCTGCAGTTCGACGGCGGCTAAGTCCGTTTCGTGAACGGTGGTGACGCCGAGCATGTCGACTCGGGTTTGTTGGACCTCGGGGAATTCGACGTTCAGCCAATGATCAGATTGTGGTCTGTGGGCTCTGTAACAAGGCTTTCAGACCGATGTCGTACTCGTGTATTCATTCTTACTGTGGCATGAAGGAGTCGATGCGTAAAAGACCGAACGAGGGCGCTTACGCTTCCGGCTCAGTTTCGGAGTTAGTGGGTCAGAAGGTGTGGAAACTCCGGGATCAGGAAGACCCGCTGGCGGCTAATTCCCTTTCGAGCCAGTGTTTCGCAAACGCCCAATAAAGGTCGGCCGTTTTCCGCGAGCACTCAAGTTCCGCCGCGATTTCATCCCCGGTCCGGCCTTCAAAGACTTTCAGCTTCGCGCAGCACCTTCGTCTTCAACAACTCGAAATAGAGCTCATTCACCAGGGCGGTCGGTTGCCAAGTGTGCTCCAGACGCTCCTTCTTCATCTTGGTTGCAGCTATGCGCCGTAATTCCGGATAGAGCAGTTCAACGAGTTGGCTAGCGGCCCTGCGATCTCCGTCTCGAAACCGCGCTAGGAGCTCGGCCAAGTTCGGAGGGCCTGCATTCTTAGCTGCTGCCATTCCAGCTATTTTACAAATCCGCGAAACCTTCTATAAATAAATGGAACAGCAACTCCACCTGCAACAACACCGACCCCACCGCTGCCATCCCTCCCAGCACGACCTGCAGTCACAACATCAATACGTTTTATTCAAAATGGCTATCCATAATCGTCCCAGCCACTTACAGCCAATTCGCACCTCAAAGGCTCGACACCCCCGTTCGGCAGCCTGCAAAGACTGCTAATTTTTGAACCAGAAATGGCCCAGTTGCGAGTCCACCTCGCTCCTGGGCTTTTTCAATTTCAAAAAGGAATTTTGAAGACCATGTCAGACCGAGCCATCCGCCGCGCCGCTGAGCGCCAAGCCAGAAAAGCTGTCAAGCAAGAACAAAAAAATCAGCCGACGGCCGCCGCCACCGAAGAACACAAAACCATGGCCGCCGCCGCAGGCGCCGCCGCTTCCCCGAACGTCGATTTCGCGGAGCGATCCCAACAAGACGAAGCCACCCCTCCTCGCCGTCCCCTCTCAGACGCGCAAATGGCCGCCAACAAAGCCAATGCGCAAAAAAGTCACGGGGCTGTCACACCAGAAGGTCGCCTCAAGTCTTCCTTGAACGCCGTCAAAACCGGCCTCACCGGCCAAACCGTTCTTCTCCCCACCGACGATGCGAAGGCCTATCAGGCCCACCTCGACCGTCACTTCACTCGCTTCGCTCCCGCCAACGGCGAAGAACACACCCTCGTCCAAATGATCGCGGACACTGAATACCGCCTCCTGCGAATTCCATCACTCGAAACCAGCATCTACGCCATCGGCGCCATCAAACTCGCCGACGTCCACCCCGCCGAAACCGATCCCGCCGTTCGCGAAACCCTCATCCGCGGCGAAGTTCTCCTCACCTATCGCCGTGACCTAACCAACCTGGCTCTCCAAGAGCGCCGCTTGCGCAACCAACACAAATCCGATCTCGAAAAACTCGAAGCTCTCCAAAAAGAACGCCAAGAGCAGGCGAAGAGAAACGACCGCGGCGAAATCCAGGCCCGCCTCTTCAATGCCCTTAAAACCATGATGTCCTGCCAGGACCGCAACCAAAAGTTCATTCCCACCCAGTTTGGGTTCGAATTTTCAATCCCCGAACTCGAATACTGCTGGGACATCATTCACGCCGCCAAAGAGGCCAACGAACCCACTCCCTGGGCTGCCGACATCCTGGAAACCTTCCGCAAGGAGATCAAAAACCCCAACGCAGTATAAATTCCCGCCTCGAATCAACCTCGCTGATCCAAGACCATACCCGACGTGTGTCTTCTGTCTTCTTGCTTCTGACTTCTGTCGGCAAAATAATTAGGAACTTTACCATTTTTCTTGAATCCAACTCGTAGCCGCGCTATGAGGAACGACCGCCGCGAAGAGTATTATCAAAACCGTATCAAGCAATCGGGTCCGCAATATCCGGGCTTCGATCTGGCGTCGGCGGAAATTTTGCTTAGTCTGCGGTTTACGGAAGACGTTTTGCACCAGGCCTGCGCACCTCTGCTCGTGCAGTATGGGCTCTCCAAGTCGTCTGTCAACGTGCTGATGCTGCTACGCCACAGGCCGGCAGACGGTATGCAGCTTCACGATCTGGGCGATCTGCTTTTGGTGAGCCGCGCGAATATTACGGGGCTTATCGATCATCTCGAACAGAAGGAATACGTAACGCGGGCCGTAGACCCGAGCGATAGGCGAGCGCGCTTTGCGAGGGTCACTCCGAAAGGCGTGGCGTTTTTGGAATCGTTTATGCCTACGCATTATCAAAATGTCAAAGCCATGCTGCAAGGCCTCTCCGATGAGGAGAAGAGGCAGCTGTTAAGTTTGTTGAAAAAAACACGGAAAAGCATAGCCACGCACGCGAGCGGACTGGAACAACCCGCGGCGGCGGCGGAGCTTGCGAACGCGAAGTGAGGGAGTTTTGAAAATGGCAGAAGTCCAGCAGCAAGAACCCAAGATTAAAAGCGAGGAAACCAGCAAACCGGCGTCGGCGCCATTGAGTTACGAGAGCGCGCCGCCACCGGTTGAGGACTCAGGGCGCAGACGTAAGATCCGTTTCATCTTACTGGCAGTCATCGTGGTGGCAGCGATTGCATCGATCCCGATTTATTCGTATTACGCTGCGCGCGAAAGCACCGACGACGCGCAGGTGGACGGCCACTTGATTCCTGTCAGTCCGCGCATCAACGGCACCGTGCTGGAAGTCTTGGTCAACGACAATCAACACGTCAAAATGGGTCAGACGCTGGTGAAGCTCGATCCGGCCGACTACGAGGTCGCGCTGGCGCAAGCGCGGGCACAACTGGCGACGGCCCAGGCCACAACCAGCGAATCGAGCGTGAATGTTCCGCTGACCAACATTAATACGCTCTCGCAGGTGGATACCAGCAAAACCCAGGTAGACGAAGCGCGCGCCGCAGTCAACAGCGCGCAACAAGCGAGCAACCAAGCGCAAGCCGGCATCGTTTCGGCCAAAGCCACGCTCGATGCGAGACAGGCCGATTACGACAAAGCGCAGAAAGATCTCGCTCGCTATAAAGACCTAGTCGCCAAGGACGAAATTTCCAAACAGGAATACGACGCGGCACAGGCGGCTGCCCAAGCGGCGCAGGCCAACGTGGAAGCGGCCAAAGCGAATATAACGGTGGCGCAGCGGAATTTTGATAAAGCCACTGCGGATCTGGGTCAAGCCAGAGCGCGTCTACAGACCGCACAGGTACTGGCGCAGCAAAGCGCGCAAATCAGGCCCAAACAACAAGAAGCAAGTGAGGCGCGTTTCCAGGAAGCGCGGGCGCAAGTTCAGCAACGCGACGCCAACGTCAAACAAGCTGAACTGAATTTGAAGTACACCGTTTTGACGGCTGCCGCCGACGGTATTGTAAGCAAAAAATCCGCCGAGCCTGGAATGCAGCTGGCGGCAGGCCAAGAGATCATGGCGATTATTCCGCTATCGGACGTCTGGGTCACGGCCAATTTCAAAGAAACCCAGTTGAAGAAGATGCACGTGGGCCAGAAGGTCGAAATTGAAGTGGATACGTACGGCCGCAGCCGCAAGTATACGGGACACATCGATAGCATCGCGGCAGCGTCTGGCGGGAGATTCAGCCTGTTGCCGCCCGAAAATGCCACCGGCAACTATGTCAAAGTTGTGCAGCGCGTGCCGGTGAAGATCGTTCTCGATCCACATCAAAACGACGACGAGCGGTTGCTGCCGGGCATGTCCGTCACTCCCGTGGTGTTGTTGAATAACTAATCGGGACTTAAGGCGATGGCTACTGCAACTGCCGAAACGGCGCCGGCTCTCGCCGAACAGGCGATCTGGAAACCAAAATTTAATCCCTGGCTGATTGCGCTTACCGTTACTCTCGCCAGTTTCATGGAGGTGCTCGACACGAGCATCGCCAACGTAGCCTTGCCGCACATCGCCGGTGGTTTGTCGGCGAGCCAGGATGAATCGACGTGGGTGCTGACGTCTTACCTGGTGTCGAACGCGGTGATCCTTCCATTAAGTGGTTGGTTCATCTTGCTGCTGGGGCGAAAACGCTTCTACATGGTTTGTGTATTTGTGTTTACGCTCAGTTCGTTTCTTTGCGGGATCGCACCGTCATTGGGCGCGCTCGTTCTATTCCGAATCATTCAAGGCGTTGGCGGGGGCGGCTTGCAGCCGAGTGAACAGGCGATCCTGGCCGATACCTTTCCGCCAAAACAGCGCGGCATGGCGTTCGCGGTCTACGCGATCGCGGTCGTTTTCGCTCCCGCCATCGGACCGACGCTGGGCGGCTACATCACCGATCACTATAGCTGGCGCTGGATTTTCTTCATCAACATTCCCGTGGGAATTCTCTCGATTGCCCTCTCCAGCTTCATGTTGGAAGATCCGCCTTACTTGGTGAAAGAACGAAAAGCGAAGAAGAAGGCCAACCTGCAAGTCGACTACTGGGGCATCAGCTTCATTGCCATCGGACTGGGCTTCCTGCAAATTCTCCTCGACAAAGGCGACCGCGAAGACTGGTTCTCCTCGGACTTCATTCGCATGTGCGCCGTACTCGCGTTGGGTGGCTTGGTGATGGCTGTTTATTGGGAATTGAAAGCCAGCAACAAGAACCCTGTCGTGGATCTTAGCTTGCTCAAGGACCGCAATTTCAGCATCTCCGCATTCTTCATGTTCATGGTGGGTGTGGTTCTGTTAGGCAGCACCGTACTCATACCGCAATTCCTCCAACTGGTCATGGGGTATTCGGCGACGGACGCAGGCCAAGTCATTTCGCCTGGCGGTTTTCTGATTATCGCGATGCTGCCGTTTATCGGGATGCTGCTGGGAAAGGTGGAAGCCCGCTGGATGATTGGCGTCGGTCTTACCATTACTGCGCTGTCGCTGTTCCACATGACGACGTTTAACACGGACATGGATTACAAGTACGTCATGCTGGCGCGCTGTTTCCAAGCTTCCGGTTTGGCGTTCTTGTTCGTCCCCATCAACACAGCGGCGTACGCGTTTGTGCCGCGCAATAAAAACAACGCCGCTTCGGGACTGATTAACTTGGCGCGTAACGTCGGGGGAAGCGTCGGAATTTCGCTGGTGATCACCATCCTGAGCCATCGAACGCAGTTTCATCAAGCGCGCTTGGTCGAGCAGGCGACGCTTTACAACCCACAATTTAACAGCGCCCTCAAAGCAGCGGGCGCAGTTTTTGGCCCCGGCGGCGCTGGACCAAGTGGACCAACCGGGGCGTACGGGTTGCTCATGGGACAGATCCAAAGGCAGGCAGCCACGCTCGCTTACGTCGATTGCTTCTGGATGTTCGGCGTCGCGTTCAGCGTTCTCATTCCGTTCGTCTTCATGATGAAACGGGTAGCACCCGGGCGAGGGCCGGGTGGACACTAAGATTCAAGCGGATCATTTTGCCAAAAAACAAGATCGCCATTGTTACCGGTGCGGGCCGTGGAATCGGCCGTGCCATTGCGTCGGGATTGGCGCGGCAGGGCGCGGCGGTTGTGGTCAGCGATATCAATCTTTCCCTAGCTCAATCGGTCGAGGCCGAGCTCATTGCTGCCGGCGGCCAGAGCTTCGCGATTGAGACGGATGTGTCCCAAGAGGATCAAGTGAAGCGCTTGGCGAGCGAGACGTTGCTGCGTTTTGGAAGGCTCGATATTCTCGTGAACAACGCAGGCATTCTAGCAACTGGACCGCTGCTAGAAACAACGCTCGAAGTATGGGAGCGCACGCACGCAGTGAATCTGCGCGGCGTTTTCTTGTGTACAAAAGCCGTGCTTCCCACAATGATTGCGCAACGCAGTGGGCGTATCATCAACATCGCTTCAGTGGCCGGCAAACGCGGCGGCGGTTTCTTCGGCAACGCGTGTTATGCGTCTTCGAAGGGCGGCGTGATCGCTTTTACCAAAGGCGCCGCGCGCGAGGCGGGACCCTACAACATTACCGTCAATGCCGTGACACCGGCCATGATCGACACGGAGATGATCAGCGGCATGCCCAAAGATAAGCACGAAAGCCTGTTGCGCTCCATACCTTTGGGCCGAATGGGTAGTGTAGAAGACGTCGCCGCAGCCGTCTGCTTTCTGGCCTCTGACGCTGCCGGATTCATGACCGGCGAAATTATGGATGTGGATGGCGGCCTGACGATGGATTAGCGAATTCCTCGCCTTCAACCGCCAATGATGACCGTTGGGCAGCCGATCAAAATCGGATTGGCGGGCCCCAACGCGAGACCGGGCTTTTCCACCACGATGTCGCCCATGCGGCAGGCCATCATCCCATTGATCAGAACGCTGCTGCTGCCCATCATGACGGAACCGACACCATCTGCGCCAGTGATACTAACGGCTGGACAGGCATGCTGGTCGATTTCGGCTCGCCAAGCCGGCTGTCCGCCAATAAGCACATTTGTACTCCCGGGACCGGGGGCCAAGGGTGTACCGTGGGTTGTTTCATCGCCAACCCGCGCTGCTGGAGGCATTGTTTTCTCTCCTGGCCATATTGTCCCAAATGCTGGTTGACGGGTCGAGAAAATGCTTACGCCCCTAACTCGGCTACGAGGCTTCGAAACGTTTGAAACGCGGGCTTCGCCGAATAATCGTCACGCAATATGCCGAATTGATAGTTCAAATCGGGATTGGCTGTATCGGCATCGCGTAATGCGAACAATTCGTAGTGAGTGATGTTCAAATCTATCCGCAATTTATGCACAGTTCGGACCATCTGCTCGATTAGCTCGGCTTGCCGCGTGTAGTAGCGAAAGCGGCCCGTAGGCCAACCGTTTTCGCAAATGTGCATGGGAACGGAGCCAGGAATGCCCGCGGCCGCCAGCGTCTCTTCACGAAACTGCGTGAGTGTCCTGGCGACTTCCGCCGGCATCTCTCCTACCAGCGGAATCGCCACATCCGGATAGAAATTCAGCCCAACGTAGTCAAGGCACTTGAGAAAAGAATCGTCGATGCGATCGCTCATCTCGCGCCAGAAGCCATCGTGCGGATCGCTGCACGGCACGGCATTGAAACCAACGCTGGCCGATAGTGCACGGTGTTTGAGCGCATTTCTGGCAACCCGCACACCCGTCAGGATATTCTCGACGGCGTTGCCGAAACGTCCGTCTCCGGGATATTCGTAGAGGTTCGGCCCTTCACAGATTTGCAGACACCCGATGTAAGGGCCGTAGCGGGCGATCGCATTTTCGATGAATTCCGTCCATCCGGCGGCGTTAGCGCTACGGTCCCAATTGGATAGAACCAAATCGAGCTTTCGGCCGCGCCAGGTGTAACGAGCCAAGTCCGGCATCGACGGCATATCTCTGAGCTCCACGTCATCGTCTGTGCCGGTAAATCCCAGATAAGTCCGAACTAGAAAGTGTTTGTCGCCTTGCAGGCCGTCCAACGCACGGTTAATCTCTTCTGGGACGTCTGGCTTTCCGGTAGTCAATTCATGATGGGCTTCGGAAATCCCTCCAAGATAGATACCGAAACGCAGACCCGAACCGCTCGCAAAAGGAATGATTTTTGCTGCGCTCATGTTGGACCGCCCTGCGTCATCGAATTCACAAAAGTTCCCAAATTAGCTATCGGCTTAGCCTCTTGGGGACTTTACACCCGGCAAACTCAAGCGCCTAGGGCTACTAGCGCGTGGGCGTCAGAGCTTCGTCCGCCGGGGCCGCGGCAAACCGTAAGCCTTCCAGCGTAACCGGCAAACTGAAGAAGAAAGTGGCGCCGTCTCCCTCTTTGGATTCCGCCCAAATCCGCCCGCCATGCCGTTCTACAATCTTGCGTGAAATGGAAAGGCCCATACCTGTTCCTTCCACTTCCCTTCCATGAAGCCGCTGAAACAACCCAAAAATCCGTTCCGCAAATTCCTGATCAAAACCGCAGCCGTTGTCCCTGACCGAAAAAATCCAGTTACCCCGCTCGCGGCGCGCGTGAATGCGAATGACCGGCGGCTCAGAAGAACGGTACCTGATCGCGTTTGAAATCAAATTCTGCAGCACTTGCGCAAACTGCACTGGATCTACTACCAATGCCGGGAGGTTGCCGTGTTCGATGTGCGCCCCGCTTTCCCGGATAGAGGCTTGCAAACTGATTTTGGCGTCCTCCAGCAGCTTTTCGAACGAAATTGCGGCAATCGGCTGGCTGCCTTTGCGAAGGCGGACCAATTGCAACAAACCGTTGATAAGATCGGTCATCCGGCGAGAGGCGGTCACAATGTAGCCGATAAATTCGTCGGCGTCCGCATCGAGTTGCCCGCGGTAACGCGCCGCCAACAATTGCGAAAAGCTGGTGATGGTGCGCAAGGGTTCCTGCAGATCGTGGCTCGCCACGTAGGCAAACTGCTGCAATTCGGAATTCATCTCCTCCAGCTCGCGCGTCCGGCTGTCGATCCGATTCTGCAACTCAGAGTTGACCTTTTCCAACTGGTCGCGTGCATCGTCACGGGCGTAGAGGTAGGAAAGCGAAGCGTTATAGAGCCAAACCATCACGGCGATCATCACCATAAACCCCACCGAAAAGAAGATGAACGTTAAGCGATTGAGTGAGCGTTCGCGTTCCAAGTTTTCTTGCTCGTTGTAGCGAAGATCTCTCAGAAAATCGTTTATGCTTTTTTCGATCTGGTCCATCGTGTGATCGGAAGTGCCCAGCTTTTCCTTGTCGATGGCGGCGGCGAAGCCCTTCTCACGCTGTTCCTTGAGAACGTCGTTGGCGTCCGCAAACCGCGCTCGAACCAAATCCGCCACTTCCTTCACCTGCGCGACCAGGCCAGGATGGCCGGTGGCGAAGCCCTCGCAAATCTCAATCCGCGAAGGAAGCAGATATTCGGCTTCGCGGAGGGGACGGAGATAATTCTTGTCGCCACTCAGGAGAAATCCGCGTTCACTGGATTCAGCTTCTTTGGCGAGGCGCCGGAGCTCGGCAATACTACTCTCCAAATTTTGAATTTCGAGTGAATGGATATCCGCCCGCTCCGAAAGGAGCTCGACGGCAAAAAAGATCAGGCTGAACGCGGCGGGAAGCGAGAAGAGAAAAGCCAAGCGGCGGCGTGTTTTTAGTGGAACCGGGAGCGGCATGGAACTTCTTTCAGGGACGACAGCTAAAGCTAGCCCAATCCAATTTGGATCTATGGCGTGCAAAAAGCGTTTCACATTTGACTAGCGAGGTCAATATAGCACCTCATAGCCGGCGCTACCGATCTGTGATTTGTGGGCTTGGCGGCCATCTGAAACCGGAATGGGAACGAAGATCGCGGAAAGGCACAATTCCAGCCATCGCGGTATACTTTAGCGAGAGCGTTCCGGCCACTTTCTTTGATGCGGACTTCTCCATCGTTGAGGGGACTGGCGTTTATGCGTTCTATTCGTGTAGTGGCTCCTGCTTTCGCCTCTAAAAAGGTTCCCGCGTGATGGAAATCGTCCGACACATGGTTATGGTGCTGGGGTTTGTTGTTTTGCTTGTCACTTTGCCGGGTGTGCTTGAACTGCTGCTAGTGACGAGTGGAGCGATGAGGCGGCGGCCAATTCCCGCTGTCAAAGATCTTAAAAGTTTTTCGTTAGTCGTCGTTATCCCTGCGCATAACGAGGAGGCTCTGATTGGCAGGTGTGTCGCAAGCCTTTTGAACTCGGCCGTCCTCGGACCGCGATGTGCTGTGGTAGTTATAGCGGACAATTGCACAGATTTAACGGCCGTGCGCGCCCACGAGGCGGGAGCGCGTGTTCTGGTTCGCGAAAACGCAGTCCTTCGCGGAAAAGGCCATGCTCTGCGGTTCGCATTCGAGGCCCTTATGCCCGAAGAGTTCGACGGATTTCTGGTCGTCGACGCCGATTCCATAGTTTCTACGAATCTGGTGCCGGAGATTTTACAGGGTCTTGTCGCGGGAGCCGATGCCGTGCAGGCTCGTTATCGTGTTGCACGGCCTCTTGATTCCAGGCGTAAGCGTCTAATGGACGTGGCACTTCTGGCTTTTACGGTCCTGCGCCCTAAGGGCAGAGACGGTTGGGGCCTATCAGCGGGCATTTTGGGGAACGGCTTCGCGCTAAGCCGGGCAGACATTACTCTCTGTTCCATACTCCGCCGATTCCATAGTCGAGGATCTGGAATACCATGTTCTGCTGGTTAGCCAAGGCAAAAAGGTTCAGTTTGCCGATGCGGCTACCGTTTATGGCGATATGCCAAATGACGCTGCAGGCCAGTTGTCGCAACGGGCTCGCTGGGAAGGCGGCCGTGCGCGGCTGGCGGCTGCCTGGGTTCCTAGACTTGCTGCGCGGGTATTTCGAGGAGACTTATTCGTTCTCGAGCCGCTCCTCGAATTATTGACCCCGCCCGTTGCTTATATGACGTTGTTTTCTCTGATTCTTTGCATTCTGCCCATCGATTTATTTCGCAATTACGGCATATTTCTTGCAGGTTTGCTGATCGTTCACGTTTCCCTTTCTATAAAGCTGGGCGGAAACCCGAGAGAGAGCTTGGCTGGTCTGGCCGCTGCTCCAGGTTACGTTTTCTGGAAGTTATTCAAGATGGGATCCATCATTCGCTCTTCGCGGCCAGAGGCGCCATGGGTGCGGACCCCTCGCGCAAGCGATGTTGGGGAAAAGGAGCCGCACGCTTGAACCCTTTCCCAGCCACTTCCTAGTACCAGTACTTGTTTCTATTGCTCGGCCCGCTTAGTCTGGTTTATGCTGTTGAGATAACTGCGGTTGGCTCCCGGAGCAACCTTTAAGGGAGAGTTATGCTCGATCTACAACCGTATTTGCGGCGACCGCTTACAACATTCGCATCGATTGCGTCCGATCCGATGGAGGCATGGGTTCGATTTCGCGAACAGGTGGCGGCTCATCGCGAGGGCTTTCCGACCGCCGACCTCTACAAAGCCGACGACGATTGGGAGCAGCATCTACACAAAGTGCTTGACCTCACGTCGACTTCTGCAATAACGGCAGAGTTTTGGGACTTATGGTCGAAAGTGATCGGTGAACTCGATGCCAAGGGCATTAAGGCTGGTCCGTCTAGTTTCAAAGGTTGGAATGACGGTGATGCCGCATTCGTGCGCGCCATCTGGTGCATGACTCGTCAATTGCAGCCTAAGAACGTTGTCGAGACCGGAGTAGCTCATGGAGTCACATCGCGTTTCATTCTGGAAGCGCTCGAGAGAAATGGCTCTGGTCATTTGTGGAGCATTGACCGCCCTCCTATCGAGCCTGAGTGGCAAGAACAAATCGCTATCGCGGTGGATGACCGTCTCAAGCACAGGTGGTCGTACATACTTGGGTCTAGTCGACGGCGCTTGCCCAGCCTAGTTGCTCAATTGGGCCAGATCGATCTTTTTGTTCACGACAGCTTGCACAGTGCACGTAACGTTCGCTTCGAGATGGATCAGGCATGGGCTGTTCTGCGGCCTGGCGGGGCGATCATTGTCGACGACATCGATACGAACCGAGGTTTCCAGAGCTTTACCCAGTCCTCCCCGGGCCGTCAGTCTCTGGTTTGCGAGGCCGAGCCGTTACGCCCCGATCCAAGACGGTTTAACAAGAAGGGAATGTTTGGAATTATCTTCAATTCCACCACCAAGTAACGACTGGTATCTTGGCTTTGTATGGGACGAATTCGGGGACGAATTCGGAATTCCGGAATTCGGGTCGGAATTCGGAATTCGGGACAGTACACTCAAACACAATTTTCGAGAACACCCCCCAACGCGCCAACACTGAAAATTAGGGCGCGCTCGAATTGCGTGCATCGTTCTCCCTGGCATCCCATATCACGTCAATCACTAACGCGGCAAACGCGCGGCGACAAGATTTCTCTTGCGCGCACTCTCCATTTGGATCGCGGCAGGCTGAAGCTATCGCACTTGCCGCTGATCTGAAAGCCGGCATTATCGTTATCGACGAGCAAGAAGGTCGGCAGTTCGCCGCCCAGGCCGGGCTATCAGTCATCGGCGTACTGGGTGTCAGAGCCGCCGAGGCTGAACCAGTATTCCACCCGATTGAAAAATACTCTACGCGACCCGTTCCACGATCTCAACTTCTTCCGCAAGTTCCTGCGGCGCAGAAACCTCTTCACAAGCCCGCAGCAACTCTTCGAACGAACCGATACCCCGGATCCCATCGCGCGTCGCCACCAGAAACTCGCGCTTCCCGTTCTTTTGAACCAGCCAACACACGCCGCCCCTCGAACGGTCGTCAGCAACCGGCGCCGCCAGATCTGCGACGTTTTCAAACAGCTCTCCACCCGGCGAGAAAAGCGTCTGACTATCGCTGCAATCGCTGAACACTTCGCTGCTCGTCGTGGCCCGCGTCTCCGCGCCCATCCCGGGAAGACGCGCCGCGTACGAACAAACATCCAGCGCCCTCCAAGCCAGTGCCGCCGGCAGCAGTTCCTTTTCTGCCGTAACGCGATCAATATCCCGCAGCGACAAACAACTCTCTGGCAAATTCAGCACATCCGATTCCTCGGCGCCAGTCACGTCTATGTCGAAACCTGACGTGTTCGCCTCCCGCTCCATATCCTCTATATCCGCCATCAACCGGGCCCGCGATTCTTCCCGATCGGCCGCCTTGCCGAGCGTATATTCCTCAAACTTCTTCGGCAGCCGCGAGAGAATAGGCTGCAACTTGCCCACGATACCCTGAAACAGATTGATGCGCTCGCCGATTTTGAAGTAAACGTCCGCTTCCACCGTGTCCTGGTAAGCAAGATTGTAGATGCGAATCACCTTGAAAACCTGCCCAATGCGGTCGATACGCCCAATGCGCTGCTCCACTTTCATCGGATTCCACGGCAGATCGTAGTTCACCAGCGCTCCGCAGAACTGCAGGTTGAGCCCCTCGCCGGCCGCATCGGTACAGATCAAGATCTCGATTTTCTTGGCCTTAAGGTCGTGCTTGATATCTTCTTTTCTGCACTTCGTCCACGCACCGCCCGTGTCCCGCCGCAAGCCGCCCTCGCCCAAGTAGCACCCCATCTTCTTCCCGGGAAGCGCATCTCCCAAGCGGTCCTTCAAGTAATCCATGGTGTCGCGGTACTGCGTGAAGATGATCACGGAATCATAGCCGTCTTGAAACGCCAGATTCAGTTCTTTGAGCAACCGCTGCGCCTTGCTGTCAATGGGAAGCTGTGAGATGCGCTTAAGCAGGCCTTTAATCTCCGAAACTTCCTCGCACGCCGCGGCGCTGCTGGCCAGTTCATTCGCTTCTTCGGCATCCATCGCTTCGCCGTCGCCCTCCTCACCGAGCGAAAGGTCCTCCTCGCTCAAACCCGCGACATGATTCAGACGGTTTACTAAAGTCCTCTCCAACGCGTAGAAACTGCTCGCCAGGCGCCGCCGGTAAATTGTCATGACGAAGCCAACCGCACTGCGGGCATTGAGCGCCGCTTTGTTATACGTCTTGCTGATGTAGTCTTCCACCGCTTCGTAAAGCGCTCGCTCTTGAGGTGACAGGTCGATGGCAATGTCCCTCGGGTCGCGCGTGGCAATCGGCGAATCGAGCTTGCCTTCTTTGTAATACTGCCGCAGCAGGTTGCGGGTCTGCCGAGCCATCCGGTACCGAAGTGGCGTGACGCGCTGCAGAATCAGAAGCGCGAGTTTCCGCTCCTCAGCGCTCAGCCGGCGAAGTTGAATACCCGATTTAGCGTCGCGCAAAGCCTTCAGGACGCGGTTTGCAACAATTGCAGTCACTGAACTCGGCAGCAGCTTACGGACGTGGTCTGGCGACACTGGGCCATAGCTCTGTTCGGCGATGCGGAACATCTCAGCCAGAACTTCCAACTCCGCTTGACTCAGGCTCTCTTGCGTGACCTGCTCAAAATAATGCAGGAAACCGTCACTCGCATCCCACTTCTCCGGCAAGCCCAACAACTGCAAAAGATCCCAAATCTCGACAGGATGAACCTGCATCGGAGTCGCAGTCAGCAGTAGCAGCGAGCTGGCTTTCGATTTTAGCCCGCTCATCAGCTTGAGCAGTGTATTGGGGTGATATCCGTCGCTCGTGCCGCCGCCTTTCCTGCGGGCATGGTGAGCCTCATCCAGCACCACCAGATCCCAATTCTCTGCGCCTAACACTTCTGCGTGCCTTTCTTTCCGCCGCAGCAAGTGGCTCGAAGCCAGCACAAATGGCTGCTTGTGCCACTCGGCCGGCGAGACCCCGATTTGCTTCGGCTCCTGGTCGGCATGCAGCCGGTGCCAGATAAGCTGCTTGCCGGTGTAGACGGGCGCGTTCAGATTGAACTTTTCGTAGAGTTCGCGCTGCCACTGGATGAGCAGACTAGCCGGCGCGAGAATCAGTACCCTACGAGCCAGCGCAGAGAGCCATGCCTGCCGCAGAATGAGTCCGGCCGTGACGGTTTTTCCGAGCCCGACCTCATCGGCAATCAGCAGTCTGGAGGGCCAGCTCTGAATGAATTTCGCAAAGGTGCCGAGCTGGTGACGCCACGGCGAAACAGCCGACGTTTTCTCGCCCACGCGCAGCCCGTTCGGCAGTGACGCGGCATGCCGGATGTAAGACCACACGATGCGGCGCTTTTCCTCAACGCTCAATGCGGGTAGCGGCAGCGGTGGCGGAAGAATGATGAGTTCCCCCGTCTGATCCATCTGTCGGTCCATGGGAGGTAGAAACTTCAGCAGCTTCGCTTTGGCCGCCTCCGGAAAATCGAAGACGCGCACGCTAGTGCAGCGATCCTCCCAAAGTTGAGCGAACGCTTTCACCTCGCTTTGCACATGTTCAAGCTCACGCCCGCCGAACCACGAACAGAAGACCTGAAAGCTTTCGCGGTTGAACAGCCAGCCCGCCGCCGTCTCATTGATGCTGCCGCTGAAGGCCAGTTGGTTTCCGTCGAGGTCAGTTAAGATGCCGACTTTCTCGTGATAAATCCCGATGCCGCTTGCCGGCCGTCCTAGCTCATCCACCGGGACGGCCACTTTGACGTCGAGATTTCCTTTCGCCACCATTGAAGCGAGACGGCGCAGCGCTGCCAGCGCGGCGGAGTCGGGCGGCTCGAGCGCGGTCGAAGCGAGCTGCGCTTCCATACCTGCGCGCAGATCGTAGCCTTCGGCGATGGCTTCCGATTCAGGCGCTTCCAATGTGCAGCCGACAATCAGCCGCATCCTGCCGTGGTTGGCCACAAACTGATCGATCCCGCGCGCCGCGATAGCCAACGCGCTTGCCGAGAAGTAGCCGCTCATCCGGTCGTAGCGCACCGAACGCGCCAGCGCCGGAACGTAGAACAGTGCAATCAGATTGCCGTCCTCCTGGCGGTATGAGACCTTCCAGTTCTCGGCATTCAGCAGGCGCATATCGCTGAATGAAAGAGCGCTCACAAACTGATTTCCCGTTCAAAGGGAAGCGTCAGGCTTGTTGGTAAAGGCACCGTGGGTATCTGTTCGGCGAATGCCAGCAGCCGCAATTTATTCAGTGCTTCAAAGTCAGTGGCTGCGTTGGCCAGCGCTGTGTCGGTCTGCTTTGCTGAAGCGGTTGGGCGCAGAACATTGAGCAGCGCCTCCAATGCCGCGCGGAGTCCGGGGTTATCGAGCATACCTTTTTCTTCGAGCATTTGCTTCGCCGCGCCCACATTCTGGGTTTGGGCCAAGTACGCCGCGCTGTGCAGCGTGTCGATCAAGCAGTCCGTTGTCCATTTGTGAAGTTTGCGGGTTTTGCTGTTCCAGAGTGTGACGTTGTTCCCCTTCACTTCGCAGAGGACGTTCTTCACCTGGCGGTCGAAATCGAGCCCCACCACGCGCGAGAGTCTGAGTGCCTCATCCGCCGGGAAACGCGGGGCGCGGAAAGCATCCCAGGCCAGTACGTACCATTCCGTCAGCGGATCAAGGTGCTGCTGACGATTCAAACGAGCGAGCTGTTGGATGCGCCAGTTCATCACTTCGCGGCGGGCAGCGTCCAGCGCGTCTTCCGGCGAGACACTGTACGGATCAACGTCAGCCACCAACGCGGAGCCCTTCTTCTTTTTCTGTGCGGGACGTGCTTCGCCTCGCGTCAGGGGCCACGCTTCACTAAATACCTGGAGCGCGGGGCCGAAGCAGGCCAGATAGAGGTCCACTCCCGTGATGCCGGCCTCTTGGAAATCTTTCACTCGCAGCCGAACAGCGTTGGCAACCCTCGGTTCGATGTCCTCCCAGTATTGAAGCGCCTGCGAGTCATTCTTGCGCCGCCGGCAGACAAGAAAGATTGTGCTTTTGGCGGCGGATTTGTCTTTGATGTTGAGACTGCCTTCGGCCTCGGTGTTGATGGGCCAAGACGCAGTTATAACGAAGCCAGCTTCGACTAACGATTTTGTGAGGGCATCCCAAGCACCGTTCGCTTTGTGTGTGAACATGAGCGTCATGACACCTTCGGGTTTTAAGACGCGCCGGCATTCTTGAAAAATAGCCGCCATGCGCTGCTTATAGTCCTCGCCAGCCAGTGCTTTGGCGCCTTTCTGACCTTTAAAGCGAGCGGCGTTGGCCACGGCTTCACGGTCTTTGTCGGTGAGAACAGAATTGAAGACTTCGGGATAGAGCAATCCGGCGGTTCGCTTCAGCCAGACATAAAAGAAATCGGCCAGTTCCGCGTACATCACATTGTCGTAATAGGGCGGATCCATGACGATAGCGTCGACACTGGCGTCTTTGAGTGTCAGCGAGTCTGCCGATTCGCAGAGGATTTGGCAAGGCGGAGCTTTGCTCGGTTCAAGAGTTTTTTGAGATCCGCTTCCAACGAGTTCAATCAGTTCTGCTAACGACTTCCCCGTCTGTTTCAGGACCCAGTCGTAGCCGAGGCCAGCAATCGTGGGCGCCATCTCGGCGATGCTCCATTTGAACGCGAAGTCGTGCCGCTGGAAGGTATGGCCGACAACCTCTCGATTCGGGTGCCATGTACAACCGCGCGAGTTCCAGTCCAGCATTTTGTCAATTGCAATGGCGACGTAGGTCATCGCTGCGCGATCAAGCTCGCTCAGCTTGCCGTCATTCGCGGCCTCGATTTCGGCAACAAGCTCCTGAAATACTTCCACACTCGTGCAGTGGCCGAAAAGCTGGCGCGGCGAGAACATGTCGCGCCACAGCGGCATGCCGTACTGAAGGGGCCGCGAGTCGTTTGTGTTATCCGGAAACAGTTCATCAGGCACGATGTTCCGCGCTGTCCATTCGGGCATCTTTTTCGACAGAGATTTTGCCACAAGCTCTTCGACGTCGTCTACAGGTCGCGGTGCCCGAAATCCGCGGAACTTCTTCAGCTTCGGTTTGCCGTTCTTTGTCTCGCCGATCTTCCTGCTCTCTTTGTAGACCACAGCGTAGAGCTGTTGGCCCATGCGGCCAGCTCGGGCTTCTTCCTTTATGTGGTCGCCATCAATCCGCTCGCCACAATCTGGGAATGGGCACAGTGCGTCTCCGCCCTTTACCGTGCCCTTACTCATCTTTTTGAGATTGTCGACAACTTCGAAGCGGCAATAGCGCTTCGCTTTCTCGATGACAGGTGCTAGCCGTACGCCAGTTGTCTTAGTAAGGTTCCATTGGGGCGATAGCGGAACTTTTCCAGAGCAGCATGGGCAGGTGATGGTGCGCGCCCAAAGATATCCGTCACAAACGCCGTTGGGCTCATCGGGATAGAGGTATCGAATTCGATCCTTGCAGCGCTCGCCGAATCGCTTCGCTAGTTCTACGTATCGCCCCAGAACCCTTTCGCCGAGGCGGGGAAATTCGACGGTCGATTTCAAAATGAGCCAAGCTACCGGATTTAGATCATTGGGAATCGCGCTGCAGCCAAGCCGCAATGCCTCAAATGGGATACTTCCGCCTCCAGCCGTCGGATCAAGCACTCTTGAGCCGCAAAGAGAGGCAGTTTCACTCGGCGTAGGGGAGTATGTAAATGCCCGCTTGTAGCCGTAAGCGGCTGCTCCCAGACGTTCGTCATTCTTGGTGGCTTCAGCAATACGGAGTTTTGCTTCCAGCGGGTCGCCGTGGATCCCAAGCGCATGCTTGAAATTTGATCGGTCGGCATCGGCTGGCAACAGACTCGCCAGGACAGCCGCCCGGCTGGCCACCAAAGGCCGGCGTGCCCACCAGACGTGTAAACGGTTCGGAGCCGGAAACGGAGTCATCGGCGTGCGCTCACGCAAACTCTCGACGCCAATCTCCGCAATCGGCAGCCAGTTTTCAATCAACATGCGCGGGCGCTCGTTTGGGCACACTTCAAGCTGCTTGTTCATACGATGTGAATCCTTTGTGGTTGTTACTTCGTCGTGAGCAGTACGCGAAGCGCGGCCAACACCCGGCGCGGGTTCTGGCGGTAGATCGACATCCCCAACCAGTAGCCGGCTTCTTCCCGGCTCATCTCTTCCACTCGCTCGGCGATCTCGCGAATGCGCTCCACGCTGCGCATAGGAGCAAGCACGCGAAACAACAGGCCAAGGGTGAGCGCGCGATCTTCCTCGATGCCCCACTTCCGTTTTTCTCCCAACGGCACGGGTCCGAAACGGATGCGGGCTCGCGCCAACTGCCGGATGACGCGGTTCTCGATATTGCGGGCTGTTTCCCCGCGTACGGTGCCGATCTGCTCAGCCACACTCGCTCCGCGAGCCGACGGGGACGCTGCACGCCAGATGGAATATTCATAGTCGCCGCTTAAGCTCAAGGCCAGACGGAACTCGTAAGCCGGAGCTGTGGAAACGGAGGCGATCGCAAGGGCGGATGACATCTTAAGCGGCAACCTGTTCTTGTTCGTTTTCGGCATGCGCTTCGACGTAGGCTTCGGTGCCTCCGAATTTGGTCAGGTTCTTCGCCAACTGCTCTGGATCGTCGCCGCCCAGCGCAAGCCCCGCCGGAAAGCTCAGCGTATAAAGGGCGTCGAAGTTCTTTTGCGAAGGCTGCTTCAGCGTGGCTTCAAGG
Source organism: Bryobacterales bacterium (assembly GCA_963763615.1). Lineage (GTDB taxonomy): Bacteria > Acidobacteriota > Terriglobia > Bryobacterales > Bryobacteraceae > Bog-105. The sequence goes on from CAVXPI010000001.1 coordinate 220,681, forward strand.
AAGCTGCGGAGGTTGCCCGCTTCGACAATACCGCCGGTGAAGTTCACGGTCAGGTTTTCAATGCCATCGGCGCTCAGTTCCAGATCGAAGCGGCACGAAACGGTTGCGGTCTTTTCCATGATCATCGCGCTGTGCACTTTCCAGACGGCGTTCGCATCGTGCATAGTGATGTTTAGTTTGCGGAGGCGCTGCACCTTCGACTTGCGGGCAGTGTCCCAGAGTTCTTTGAGCGCGGAGGCCAGCGGCCCTTCCGCAGTCAGTGGCGGCAATGCCGGACGCGTCGCCACCACTGGAATTCCCAGTGTCTCCGTCGTTTGCGGAGGCTTCTTGAGAATTTCATCTTTCGACACTTTCACCCAGACGGAGCCAGTTTGCTTATTGCCGAGTTTGTCAATCACCTCGATAGAAAAGGTCTTAGTGGAATCCACGCACACGTGGGCCAGCAAGACGTTCTGAGTAGTAGGCTTAGATTGCTGTAACTCAACCAAATTCGAGTTGTAAGTGTACGGCCCAACACCGCCAGCGACTTCCACTTTGAGCTCCACCTTCTCGCCCGGCAGCGCCGTATCAGGGTTGGCGCGCAGGAACACCTTCAGCGGCTCCGCCCTGGGCCAAAGATTCTGCGCTTTGGCATGCTCCATGGTGGCGACAAAGCAGTTGTCATCGATATGAACGGCGGGGAGTGGGTCGCCCGGGCCTGTAATCTGATTCTGGCCTTCTCGATAGATGAAGACACCTTTCGTGACTCCATCCCGGATGAGCGCAGCCAGGATAGGGCCATCCTCCGCCAGGATTGGAAATTTGGGCCGGCGGCGGAACTCGCGAGCCAGCTCGCGGGTGCTCATCTCGCCTTTCGTCTGCAGCGGCGTGGAATCGCGGACATAGGCGGGCGCGGGCGGCGATTGCCTGGCATCCACAAGCTTTTTCTCGTCTTCCAGCACGCGGACCACCTGGCCCTGGCCGTTGCCGGGCTTTTCGCTGGCATTCGCCAGCTCGATCATCCGGTAAGCGAGTGGCAGTTGCGTGCCGGCCATAGGCGTTTTCGCCGGGTAGAACAGGTGGCGGTAGCACTGTAGAATGGCCACGCCGGCTTCGAAAGTTGCTTTCGTGAGCCGCTCTGAGATTTCCTTGCGATGTTCCCTGGTAATCTCTGGACGCGTACTCTCTTTCAGGCTCTCCAGCGCCATCCGCTTGCGCATCATATCGGGAAGGTTGCCGGAAAGCTTTTCGTCCGCCGCCAGAAAAACCAGGTTGTTTTTGAATTCCCGATACTTGCTGTCGCTGCCCTTGTGCTCGAAGATGTCTTCAATCTCGGGCGGCAGCCGCTCGGGGTCCGGCCGGACAGTCACGCTCGCGTAATCCATCACCACTAACTGCGGCCGCTCCGTATCGTCTGGCACATGGTAGGGTCCGGCAGGGAATTTGCACAGCGTGAAAGTTCCATTCGGCAGTGTAAAAGAGTCGCGGATCTGGTCCGACAGCTTATCGCTGAGCTTGTCCAAAGGCACGTCGCTCATTTCGCGGCGAATCAGCATTGTCAGATTCGGTTCCGTCATGAAGCGCAGCGGAACCCCGGGCCGGTCGTCGAGATAAACCGATTCGGCGACAAAGGCGACGCGCGCTTGCTCAATGAAGGCAGGCTCGATTAAGGGTGAGCAAATCGAGAGGTGGAGTTGCTGGCTGCTGATACCTCGGACGGCATCGCCATACGCCAAGGAATGCAGGAACACGGTGCGGGCGACATAGGACACTAAGGGAAGTTGGCCCGGGCAAATTTTGGCGTCGAGCGCTTGCGCTGTTGCGGGATCGTTCCCCTCGCCCTCGACGATATCGGCTTTCAGTGCAGGCGCATAGCTCCCCTGCCCCAGCCGGACGGTGATTTCGTCGCGGATTTTGTCGAAGCCCGGATCGATGTGGTGTGTGTGAATGACGAAGGCGTCCGCCGGCTTGGTGGTCCATAATGTGTGAACAGTCCGCGCCAGCAAGCGGATCATGCCCCTTGTCCGCTGAAAGGTGGCTAGCGAGGAAGTTTTTTCCATCAACAAGGTCAGCAGGTGCGGATGGAGCGGATAGGTTCGAAGAAACTCTTCGCGCGACGGGAACGTGACCGGCAGAGTAGCGGGATTCTTTTCCCAGACTTGCTTATACGCGTCGTAGGCCGCAGCTGCGCCAGCGGGTTCGACGGATTCGAACAGGCGTACCCGCAAGACTTGCGCCGTTTCGTCATCGTGAGTCGGATCGAGTTGTGTGCTCTTGCGCGCGTTAACCGCCGCGGCTTCCTCGAATATCTTTAGTGCGAGTTCGTTTTCTTCCTGGTAGGCGTCGCCGCCTTTCCCATCCTTACCGACCGCCAGGGTGAGAACAAGCGCGGCGTTGGGGGAAGTTTCGACGGCTTTGATCAGCGCTCCAATGAAGGCCGTGAACTGCTTGGCTGCATTGCCGTGAGCCCCCACTGCTTTACGGAGATATACAGAGATCTCGTCAAGCATAATAAGCGTCGGTTCACCGTTGAACAGCTTAGCCAGCGTTTCGGCGCCCGGAGCAATGTGCTTCTCATCGCTCACGCGAACGGACTCATAGCCGGCCGGCCCAGCGAGTTCGTGGGCCAACTCTCCCCAAAGGGTGAAGGCCTTCGTACCATCTTTGAAGCTGCGGCCATTGGCCGGGTCGCTATTCTCTCCATCCAGCGCCGCGATGCGCACACTCCCTTTCGGCAGCAGGGCCCGATCGATAAAATCACCGGGATTCTCGACGCGCTGCATGCCGCGCACAGCGTGGACCAGGGCGATTAATCCGTGAGTTTTCCCTCCCCCGTACTGAGTGTGCAAACGTATGATGGGGGAGATTCCGGCTTGCCCGCTGAGCCGCTGGCAGACCGATAGCGCCCGATAAGGATTAGCCCTAGGGCCTACAGAAGAAGAGGTACTGGTCCCAATCCCTTTCCCGGCAAATCCAAGTTCGATTCGCAGAAACACAATCCTTTGAGCCCCCGTACGCCGTTCGTCAAGTATGCATCTCGCCGGGTTCTGCGAATCACAGAACTTATACATTTTTTTTCTTCAACCGAATGATCGACTTAGACCCACAAAATGTAATCCGCCGTTCTCTTGTCCGGCATCCTGGGGTCGTTCCCAAAGAATTTCCACCAGGAGTCAGTAATAAAAATGAGCGTAGTGATCGCCTACAAGAATTTCGCCGCAAACCGGAATATCAGTCATATCGGTCTCGGCGTGTCGGCCCTCAATACGGCGAAGGTGTTGCGCCGTGAAGGCATTAGAACAAACGTATGGCCCATTCTGAGCGCCGCCGATTTGCGGGCCAGATTGCGGCAAGAGCCCGCTGAACATGTCATTATTTCAGCGCCCTGGATTCCTACCGCGGAATTGCAGAGTCTCTCCAACGAATTTACCGAGACCTATTTCGTAGTAACTTGTCACTCGAACGTTGGCTTCCTGCAAGCAGATCCAGGCGGCGTAAAACTGGTTCGCGAAACCCTGGAGCTCGAGATGGCCACCCACAACGTGCGCCTCGCGGGCAACAGCAAACGCTTTTGTACTTGGATGGAATCCACGTTCGGTGGCCGCTGCTATTATCTGCCGAACCTGTATTACTTGGACGCACGGCCGCCACGGCAGCGCGAGTTTTGCGGCGGCAGCGCTTTGCGCATTGGCGTGTTCGGCGCGGTCCGGCCGCAAAAGAACGTCATGAGTGCCGCCGGCGCTGCCATCGAAATCGCCCGCAAATTGCGTGTCTCGCTGGAGCTTTGGTTCTCGGCCGGACGCGCGGAAGGCGGGGGCGAGACCATCATGGCGGCGGTAAAAGAAATGGTGGCCGGTCTGCCCGATGTTCAACTCAAGTTAAATGGCTGGCAATCGTGGCCGGCGTTCCGCAAAACGGTGGCCCATATGCACCTCCTTTTGCAACCAAGCTATACCGAATCGTTCAACATGGTCACCGCGGATGGCGCGGCCGAGGGAGTGGCTTCCGTCGTTTCAGAAGCAATCGACTGGGCGCCCGACGACTGGAAGGCCAATGTGGACGATGTGTTGGATATTTCTCGAGTCGGCCGCCGACTGCTCTGCGACCGCACGGCTGCCGACGATGGTCTGCTCGCTCTGGAAGAGCAAACCGCCGATGGGATTCTCCATTACCGCAAATACTTCACTCTTCGATAAGCATGCAATCGCCATAGGAAAAGAACCGGTAGCGGGCCGCCACGGCATGCTCGTACGCGGCTAGCACCAGATCGCGGCCGGCAAAAGCGCTCACTAACATCAGCAAGCTTGATTCAGGCAGATGGAAGTTGGTGAGCAGCGCACCGGTAGCCAGGAACGGAAAGCCTGGATAGATAAAGATACTCGTCGGGCCTTTCATCGGCGCGAGTCCACCGCGCAGCATGGCGGTCTCCAGCGTCCGCACGCTCGTCGTGCCCACACAAAAGATTCGACGTGCCTCGCGCATTGTTTGCGCGGCCTCGGCACTTATTTCGAAGCGCTCTTCGTGCAGTTTTACTTCGGTCAACTGCACGGCCCGCAGCGGGGCGAAGGTCCCAAGACCCACATGTAAAGTTACTTCGGCGACCTTAGCCCCCGCCGCGCGGCACTCCTCCAAAATTTGCGGGGTAAAGTGCAACCCCGCGGTTGGCGCGGCAATCGATCCATTGGTGCGCGCAAAAACCGTCTGATATCGTTCGCTATCGTTCCTTGAAGGTTGCCGTTCAATGTACGGCGGCAACGGCATCTCGCCAAGTTCGAATCGCAAATCCGCAATCGGCCGCGAAGAGTCCGTCTCAAAACGCACGGTACGCTCACCAAACTCTCCGCGCTCCAAAACTTCGGCTCGCAAACCGTTTGAAAACAGAATCGTATCGCGAGGCCGGACGCGTTTACCCGGTTTCACCAGGCATCGCCAGATTTCCTTCTCTTCGTCTTCGGCCCAGAGGAGAAACACCTCCACTTCAGCGCCATTCGTGGTATTTCTTCTGCCATGCAGACGCGCTGGGAGCACGCGTGTGTTGTTTAACACCAGACAATCGCCCGGCCTGAGGTAACGGCTAAAATTGCGGAACCAGTCGTCGTGAAAGCTCTTCTTGCCGCGCGAAACAACGAGCATTCGCGACGCGCCGCGTTCGGCCGGCGGTTCCTGGGCAATCAATTCGCGCGGAAGGTCGTAATGAAAGTCGGATACTTGCAAATCTTATTTTAAGTATTGAGAATCGGTACGCCGCCTTTTCTTCGCCTATTGGGCCTTGCTCCCTGAAGCTCCATTAGGTATCCTGAAATAGTAAATTTACACATTGTCTAGGTACACATCGGTTAAATGGCAAATACAGTTTCTTCGTTGAAGCGGGTGCGCATCGCAGAGCGCCGCACCGCAATCAACCGTCTTCGTAAGACCCGGCTTCGCCACCAGATACGCGCAATGCGCCGTTTGTTGGATAAGAAAGATGCCGACGCCGCGGCCAAAGTTATTCCCGCTACGTTCTCGCTCGTAGATCGCGCAGCCAAGTGGGGCATCATCAAGAAAAATACCGCGGCGCGTTACAAGAGCCGCCTCACGCTGCGCTTGCGTTCCATCAGCACCGCCGCCAAGTAAGTCCTTGCGCGCGTTTTCTTAGACTGGCATCCCTTCAGGCTGGTAGACTGGCAATCATGCGTGGTCTTAGACTTGTCACGTCACTCGTGTGTGCGCTACCTCTCGTCTCTGTTTCCGCGAAAGATCTGGTTCGCGCTCAACACGGGATGGTCGTGGCGGAAGAACCTTTGGCGGCCGACATTGGCCTGCAGGTTCTTAAGAATGGTGGCAACGCAGTAGACGCTGCAGTGGCGGTTGGCTTCGCTCTGGCGGTCACCCATTCTCTTGCCGGCAACCTCGGCGGCGGTGGCTTCATGCTGGTTCGCCTCGCCAACGGCAAAACCACTTTTCTGGATTTCCGTGAATGCGCCCCGCAGAAGGCCACCCGTGACATGTACCTCGATGCCAACGGCAATCCAACCAAGGACAGCATCCTGGGTTGGCGCTCTTCCGGTGTCCCCGGTTCCGTCGCGGGCTTTGCCTTGGCCCACAAAAGGTTCGGTACTCAGAAGTGGCGCGATTTAGTGGAGCCGGCAGTCAAACTCGCCGCTGAAGGCTATGTCGTGAGTCCAAGCTTTGCCAAGACTCTCACGGGCGAAAACACTCCGCTCGCTCGCGATCCTGAATCAAAGCGCATTTTCTTACGCGACGGCAATCCTTATAAAGCGGGCGAAACATTCAAGCAACCCGAACTGGGCGAAACTCTTGAACGCATCGCGCAAGCGGGCGCCAAGGGTTTTTACGAAGGCCCAACCGCTAGAGAGTTTGCCGCGCAAATGAAGGCCCACGGCGGCCTCATCACCGAAGCCGACCTCAAAGCTTACAAGGTCGTCGAACGCACGCCTCTAGAAGGCGATTATAAAGACTTTCATGTGATCACTGCCCCGCCCCCCAGCGCCGGCGGCGTCGGTCTTCTTCAAATGCTTGGGATCCTCAACGGCACCGGCTACGAAAGCGACGGCCCTGATTCGGCCAAAGCAGTCCACTATGAAGCGGAGGCCATGCGCCGCTTTTATGCAGACCGAAGCGAATATCTTGGCGACCCGGCCTTCTATAACGTTCCCGTCAAATCGTTGCTCGCCAAGGATTACCTCGAATGGCGCCGCAAGACCATCGATCCCGCTCATGCCACTCCGAGCGAGATGATCGCACCCGGTCTTCCGAAAGCGCTGGCGGCGCACGTCAACCAATTCGAAAACAGCGAAACAACCCACTACAACGTCGTCGATTCACAAGGCAATGCGGTCGCTGTCACTTACACTCTGAACGATTGGTACGGTAACGGCATCACGGTTCCAAAGCTCGGGTTTCTTCTGAACGACGAGATGGACGATTTCGCGGCCAAGCCGGGCGTGCCAAACATGTTTGGCGTCATCGGCGGCGAGGCCAACGCCATTGAGCCCGGCAAGCGCCCCGTCTCGTCCATGACGCCGACTATCATCGTGCGGGGCGGTAAACTCTTTATGGTGGTTGGCGCGCCCGGCGGGTCGCGGATTACGACGGGTGTTATGCAAGTGATTCTAGACGTTCTCGACTTTCATATGAATCCACAAGAAGCCGTGGATCTGCCCAGATTTCACGAGCAATGGAAACCCGACGTGCTCTACTTACAAAATGATTTTGCTCCCCAAGCAGCCGAGGCCTTGCGGGCCATGGGCTATGAAATCAAGCCAGTGCCCGGCGTAGCTCGAGTCCAGGCTATCGTTGTGAACAATGGCTCGCTGGAAGGCGGAACCGAAACGCGTCTCAGCGGGAAGGTGGCTGGTTACTAGGACAAGCCGGCTCACCGTTACTCAATAAACAAAATGCAGAAGTTACTTTCTACCCATCTTTTCTCCGGTCAGCGTTTAACAACGGCGGGGCTCGAGCGGATCCGCAATGCCGGCTTTGATGGCGTTGAAATTTTTTGCGCTCGCCAGCACGTCGATTATCAAGACGGCGCCCAGATTGCCGAACTTGGCCATTGGTTTCGCGATTCGCCAATGAAGTTGCATTCAGTGCACTCGCCTATTCATAACGACGATGTCGGGGGCCGGAGCGGCCCACAAGCCATCCTCGATATTACGGAATCGCTTAAAGCCAAGCGTATGGCCATCGTCGATCAGATCAAACGCGCCATCGAGATCGCCGAGACCGTTCCCTTTACATACTTGATTCAGCATATTGGCGTGCCGGATCAACAGTTCGATCCGCGCCGCATCGATTCCGCCTTTTCCTCGCTTGATGAACTGCGGGTCTTCGCCGGCCAGCGTGGCGTCGAAGTGCTGCTCGAAAATATTCCCAATGCAATGTCGTCGGCGGAAAGGCTCAATGAATTCATAGCCGCAACGCACCTCACTTTGAATTACTGCTTCGACATCGGCCACGCCAACATTATGAATGGCGTTACAGCGGAGTTTGAACTGATGAAGGATCGCATCCGCAGCGTGAACCTGCACGACAACGATGGGAAGACGGACGCTCACCTGTTCCCGGGTCAAGGAAACATCGACTGGAAGCGGACGATGGGTCTGCTGCGCTCGGGCGGTGCTGAGTATCCGCTCGTGCTGGAGTTGAAGGCGTCCGGCGATATGGAGCATCCCGCCGAAGACGCCAAACGCGCCGCCGACGAGCTAGATAGGCTTGAGGATTATGAGCACGAGTGAGGCCACGACGCCGACGATCGCCATCCAGATCGCTGACGCACACAATCACGCGGGCGAACGCGTAACGATTCACGGTTGGCTCTACAACCTGCGCAAGTCCGGCAAAATCGTATTCCCAGTCGTCCGCGATGGCAGCGGAATGATGCAGTGCGTCGCCGTCAAGGCGAATGTGGCCGAGCCAGTGTTCGAAGCTTTAAAGGCGCTCACCCAGGAAAGTTCGTTAACCGTTACCGGAACGATTCGCGCCGAAGCGCGTGCGCAAGGGGGATTCGAACTCGACGTGGACGACGCGCATATCGTCCAACGCGTACCCGAAGAGCATCCTTATCCGATTACGCCCAAAGATCATGGCGTCGATTTTCTGATGGATCATCGCCATCTGTGGCTGCGCAGCCGCCGCCAACATGCTGCCATCCGGGTCCGGCACGAAGTGGTTAAAGGCATCCGCGATTATTTTGATTCGCATGGCTTCACACTGGTAGACACGCCGATCTTCACGCCTGCTGCCTGCGAAGGCACCAGCACGTTGTTCGAAGTGGATTACTTTGAGGACGAAAAAGTCTATCTCACCCAATCGGGACAGCTTTACAACGAAGCGAATGCCATGGCGTTCGGCAAAGTCTATTGTTTCGGCCCAACTTTTCGAGCGGAAAAATCCAAAACCCGCCGCCATTTGACTGAGTTCTGGATGGTGGAGCCTGAGATGGCATACGCCGATTTGGAGGATGTGAAGCGCGTGGCGGAAGATCTTGTGGTGTCGCTCGTGTCCAAAGTGCTTGAGAATCGCAAAGAAGAATTGAAGGTTCTGGAGCGCGATATCTAGCAAGCTCGAAGCCATCAAGAAGCCGTTTCCCGCGCATGAGTTATGACGATGCCGTGAAGGTTCTCGCAAGCGAAAGGCAGCGAAATTAAGTGGGGCGGCGATTTCGGCAACACCGACGAAACGCTGCTGACTGAAGGACAGCGACTCAGCCCATCATGGTGGACGTTATCCCACCGAAATCAAGGCGTTCTATTTTCAACCGGATGAGCATCGGCCCGAACTCGCGCTAGGCGTGGATGTCATCGCGCCGGAAGGCTATGGCGAAATCATCGGCGGCGGCCAGCGCATTCACGATTTGGCGCTGCTTGAAAAACGTCTCGACGAACACAAACTTCCGCGCGAAGCTTTCGAGTGGTATCTGGATGTTCGCCGTTTTGGGTCGGTCCCGCATGGCGGTTTCGGCATGGGCGTTGAGCGTTTTGTTGCCTGGATGTGCGGGGTGGAGCATCTGCGCGAAACGATTCCCTATCCGCGGATGCTGTATCGAACCAGACCATGAGGCAGCCTTCCGAGATCGCCATCCTCGGTGCGCCGCTCGATTTCGGCGCGGGACGCCGGGGTGTCGACATGGGTCCATCGGCACTCCGCTTGGCCGGACTAAACGCCAAGTTGCAAAGTATGGGCTACCTGGTTCGCGACTTGGGAAACGTTTCGGTTGCGCAGCAAGAGACGGTCGAGGAAGGTTCGCCCACGGCTAAGTATTTGGGTCCCATCGCGCAATGCTGCACGGAACTCGCCGGCACGGTCAGCGATGTTGTCGAAAGAGGTCAGTTTCCGCTTGTCCTGGGAGGCGATCATTCCGTCGGAGCGGGGACCGTGGCGGGACTCTCAAATGCGTACCGCAAACGAAAACAGAAAATCGGCGTGATCTGGATCGATGCGCACGCCGACATGAATACGCCGGAGATCAGTCCGAGCGGTAACGTGCACGGCATGCCGCTGGCGAGTTGCCTCGGCCGCGGCCCGCACGAACTGACCGATATCTTCGGTTACGCTCCCAAAATGGACGCCCGCAACACCGTGCTCATCGGCTTGCGCGACGTTGACGAACGGGAGCGCGGCATGGTCCGGGAGTTAGGCGTTGTCGCCTACACCATGCGCGATATCGATGAACTGGGCTTGCGAAAAATCATGGAGCAGGCGATAGCGGCGGCCACCGACGGGACCGCCGGTTTTCATCTGTCGCTCGACATGGACGCGGTTGATCCGGATGAAGCGCCCGGAGTCGGCACGCCCGTGCGCGGCGGCATGAGTTATCGCGAGGCGCATCTTTCGATGGAGATGGTCAGCGATTCCGGCAGCATGCTCTCCATGGAGATTGTTGAAGTAAATCCCGTTCTCGATACAGCCAACCGCACGGCTCTACTCGGCATAGAACTTGTGATGTCGGCCATGGGGAAGAAAATCCTATGAGCTTCGTGAATGGCTTTCTGAAGTTCTATGCTTACTTGTTTCATTTGGCGCTCAGTACGTTCCTCATTGGTATCGCCATTCTCGCCACAACCAGCCATCAAGCTTTGCACCTCGATATGCTGCCGTTTACTCAGGAGCGCCTCATCTCGCGCGTAAGCATCATCAGCCTGGCGGGATTCATCTGCATTTTTCTCGCGCTCGTCAGAATCTTCGAAATCGTCTTTCCGGTTTGGAGCCTGGGGCTGGTGGTTCTGTTGGTATGGGGGTTCTTCCTTACGCCCTATTCATTTAGCGGCCCCATTAGCTTTGGCGGTGCTTTGCTGCTGATCGCTGGGGCGGTCCTGGCATTCTATGGTTCGCTGATAGTACTTATGCCGGAACGACGGAACCGCTGGTAACTTCGCTTTCAATTTCCGTCAGTACTTTGCGGAGTTCTTCCATTTGCAGCGGCTTGGTGAGGTAGCCGTTCATGCCCATTTCCATGCACTTTTCGCGGTCGCCCGTCATGGCATGCGCGGTCATCGCGTAGATTCTTTGCGACCCCAGGTCCGGCAGGCGGCGGATCTCCGCGGTTGCACTCAACCCATCCATCTCGGGCATTTGCAGATCCATGAACACAACGTCGAACTTCTGTTTCTCGCAGTATTCAATCGCCTCGCGGCCGTTATTGGCAATCGTCACCGTATGGCCGATTTTCTCGAGAACCTTGTGCGCCAGCTTCTGATTGACGAGATTATCTTCCGCCACGAGGATATTCAGGGCGAACTGCGAGCGGCGCAGCGCCACCGAATAGTGTTGCCTGTAACGCGCGCGAGACCATGATGGCACCATGCTGGCACAGCTCGCGACAATCGCTTCCCGCAGATCGTGACTGGCCACAGGCTTGATCAGAGAGCGCGCTACCTTCAGCTTCTCCAACTGGTCCGCGCTGGTCAGAAAGTCCGCTGAAGTCAGGAGTATGATTTTCAGGCGATCGAACTCAGGAATCGCGCGGATTTGTTCAGCCATGCTGGGCCCATCGATTTCGGGCATCCGTGCGTCAAGTAACAGCAGATCGAAAGGCAAACCTTGTTGAGACGCCTCAACCAAGAGTTGCATTCCCATCTTGGCCGAAGGAGCAAGCTGGACATTCATGGCCCAGTTAGCCAGCATTCCGCTCAAAATGCGCAAATTCGTTTGGTTGTCGTCGACGATCAGCGTTCGCAACGTCTTCAGAACCGTGATGACTGGCGGCTTGTGATTCGCACGCGCCGGTACTTTCAACCGCGTCGTCATAGTGAACTTACTGCCGAGGCCCGGCTCGCTTTCCGCAGTCAGTTTGCCGCCTAGGAGAACTGCCAAATTGGTACTGATCGCCAGACCGAGCCCGGAGCCGCCGTAGCGGCGCCGTGACGAACCATCCACTTGCACAAAAGGATCAAACACCGAAGCAAGTTGTTCCCGCGGGATACCAATACCGGTGTCTCGAACGCTGAGCGCCAACAGGCACTCATCCGCCGTCCGGCTGAGAAGTCCGGCCGACAACTCTACTTCGCCTTTTTCTGTAAACTTGATGGCGTTTCCCAAGAGATTCAATAAGACCTGGGACAACCGCAATCCGTCGCCAAAGACATTTTCGGGAACATCATCATGAATGTCCAGGAGCAGTTCGATCCCCTTTTGATGACAACCGAGCGCCAAGGTTTTGGTTACTTTGGCTACTTCTTTACGAAGATTAAAATCGAACGGCACAAGCGTCATCTTGCCGGCTTCGATCTTTGAGAAATCTAGAATGTCGTTGATGATCGCCAGCAACGATTGCGCGGAGCTTTTCACCAGCGACAAACATTCGCGCTGCTCCTGGGTAAGGGAGGTATCGAGAACCAGTTCCGTCATCCCCATCACGCCGTTCATGGGCGTGCGGATTTCATGGCTCATGTTCGCCAGAAACTCGCTCTTCGTCCGGCTGGCCCTAAGCGCATCTTCCCGGGCTTCCAGCAATTTCTGTTCAATCGCCAGTTCGTCGCGAATGTCTCGAATGACCACCACCGATGAACCGGGCGGGGAGCCGCTTTCGAGAAACGTGCGGTTGTAGGAAATCGGGATGATCTCACCGCCCATAGTTTTCAATTTCCCACGCGGGCGGCCGCCTATGGGAAGATTCAGCTGGAGGTGATCGAGCAAATTGAATTCGGGTGGAATCTCTCCTGGAAGCTGGAGGAGCCTCTTGGCGGCAGGGTTAGCCCAGGTGAGCAAACCATGTTCTGTTATGGAACAGACGCTGTCGCCAATAGCGGCGAGTAGAGCAGCAAGTTGACGGCCTGACGCGGGATGAATCGAATCGGCCGCTTCATCTTTCATAGAACCGGGCGATTCGTAGCGCCTACTAAGGATTTCTCGCCGCGATAGGCGGGAGGATTAGCCCAACTGGTGGTAGGGGCATAGGAAATTTGTGTGACTTTCATGTACAGCGACCCTGGTTGCTTATCGGCAGGGACACCGTACAACTTAACGGCGGGATGGACTCAATGACTCAACGCAAGCGCAACTTTCCTGGCCTGCTCTATACTTTTAAAAGAATGGTGTTTGAGTGTACTGTCCCGAATTACCGACCGAATTACCGAATTACCCGCCGAATTACCCTAAGCGGTAGACAGCGAGTTAGCGGAGCCAATCTAGGGCGCTTACGCTTCCGGCTCGGATTCGGAATTGGCTCAAGTTCGTCTATGCTTCGCGCTCAGTTACTAAGTTGACGACGTCGCGAAGAGCGCGCTGGGCGGGGCTATCGGGAAACGTTCCGATGAGTGAGTGGGCTTTTTCAGTGAAGGCATGGGCCCGCTCATAGGCGCGTTGTATGGATCTGTGATGATCCAATAGCTTCATGACTTGCATGAAAGGGACGTTTTCGTAGCTACTGTCGGCGAGGACGGTCTCAATAGTTTGGCGTTCTGCGGGCGATGCTTTCTCCAAGGCGTAAATGAGAGGCAAGGTTACTTTGCCTTCACGCAAATCGTTGCCGGAGGGCTTGCCGAGAATTTTCTCGGTAGATGTGAAATCGAGAATGTCGTCGACTAATTGGAAGGCCATGCCGAGGTTCCAGGCAAAGTCGGCCAACTGGTTTTCGTTAGCTTCATCGGCGCCTGCCGCAATCGCGCCGAGGCGGGCGCAAGCGGAAAACAGACTCGCGGTCTTGCGATCCACCAACTCCATGTAATCGGCTTCGCTGATTTCAATTTTGTGTAAACGTTCGAGTTGCAGAAGTTCACCTTCCACCATGGTTTGGGTGAGCGAAATGAGCACATCCAGCAGGTGGTAGTTGCGTTCGCGCAACGCAACCTGGAAAGCCTGCATATATAGCCAGTCGCCCGCCAGAACGGCCATATGATTACCCCAGATGACGTTGGTGGACGGACGGCCGCGACGCTTGCTCGCAAGATCGATGACATCGTCGTGAACGAGCGTGGCCGTGTGAATCATCTCGACAACAGCAGCCAAGCGGCGGGCGCAAGGATTGGGAGCACCAAAGAGACGCGTGCAAAGCAGCAGAAGTGCTGGACGCAACCGTTTGCCGCCGCCGGCCTGCAGATACTGGTTAATAGTTGTGATGGCTTCAACGGAGGCCACCGATTCGACACTGATCTCCTGCTCGACTTCCTTCAGGTCGGCCTGCACCAGTTCGAAGGCATCGCGGGCTGAAATATTTTGCCGAATTTTAGAGAACATATGTCGATAGCGGGCGAACACCCTAGTTTAGCTGGTGAACCCAAAGAGCCTTTCAAAATTGGCCGTCGTAGTGGCCGCCAGCGCATCCACGTCTTGCTGGCGAGCCTGAGCCAAGGCGCGGGCGGTGTGGGCGATAAACGCCGGTTCGTTGCGTTTGCCGCGATATGGGACCGGAGCTAGATACGGCGCGTCTGTTTCGAGCAGCAGCCGGTCGCCTGGAACAATGTAAGAGGCGTCACGAACCTCGGCGGCCTTGGGATAAGTGGTCACGCCGCCAAAGGCAAGATAAAAGCCCATGTCGAGGCACTGGCGAGCCTGAGCGGCGTTGCCAGTGAAGCAGTGCATGATGCCGGGCAATCCACGCGGAGCCCAGTGAGAGCGAAGAACAGCGAGCGTATCAGCCCAAGCATCGCGTGTGTGAATCACTATCGGCATGCGTGCCGCTGCGGCAATTTCAATCTGTTGGACGAACACAGGCATCTGCACGTCTTTCGGCACATCCCAGTGGTAGTCCAAACCGATCTCGCCCACCGCCTTAACTTTTGGATGCAACAAGAGAGGTTCTAGATTTGTGAAGGTATCGGCTTTCACCTTGGCGGCGTCGTTCGGATGAACGCCGACAGTCGCGAAGACGAAATCGTGCGCTTCGGCCTGACGGATGGCAACGGAAAGATCGGGCGGCCCGCCACCTGTTCCGATGGACAAAATATATTTCAGTCCTGCTTCACGCGCGCGCTGAATGATAGCAGCGCGATCGGGGTTGAACTGTTCATCGTCGAGATGACAATGTGAATCGACGAGTTCCACTTACTTCAACCGCGCACCGACCGGGACGCTTTCCAAGAATGACGCGAGAACGGGCGCGCCACCTTCGAGACTAGCGGCGACGATCATGCCTTGCGATGTGAGGCCACGCAGCTTGCGAGGTTCGAGATTGGCGACGATGACTACCTTGCGGCCGACGAGTTGTTCTGGCTGGTAGGCAAGCGCGATCCCGGCCACGATGGTGCGTGGTTCGGCTTCGCCGATGTCGATTTTGAGGTGCAGCAACTTGTCGGCGCCTTTGACTTTTTCGGCGGATTTGACTTCGCCGACGCGGAGATCGACTTTTGTGAAGTCGTCGATGGTGATGGTGGGAGCGAGGGGCGCGGATGGGGCGGCGGGCTCGGAAGCTTTGCCCGGAGCCTGACCGAGTAAGGCCGCCTGACGGATCTTTTCGACCTCCTCGAGATCTTGCATTTTCTTGACTGTGGCTTGCAGTTCGAGGCGGGGAAATACGCCGGAGACTTCGCCGACTTTGGCAGGCAGGTTCGCGCCATTCCACTGGAACTCCTCGATGGAGTGCGCCGCGATTTTATCCGTGTAACCGAGTTGCTCCCAGATGCGCTGAGCCGAATGCGGCAGCACTGGGGAAACGAGACCAGCGATAATGCGCAGGCTTTCTAGTGCTGTGAACAGGAGGCGATCCAGACTCGCTTGGGCCTCGGCGCTTGCATCTTTGGCAAGCTTCCAAGGGGCAACTTTGACGATGAGTTGATCGATCTTGCTAATTAAGGTCCAGATCCGTTCGAGTGCCTTGGAAAAATCGAAAGCCTCATAGTGAGCGATTACTTCTTTGTGAATCGAGTCTATGTCGAGATCGTTTTCTGCGCAGCCCGGTGGAACAAGACCGTTCCGGTACTGCTGAAGCATGCTCAGCGACCGGCTGGCAAGGTTGCCGAGGCCGTTGGCCAAATCGGAGTTGTAACGGCCCACCAGAGCGTCGAAGCTAAAACTGCCGTCCTGACCAAAGACGATCTCTCGCAACAGGAAATACCGCAGCGCATCCACGCCCATGGTGTCGGCAATCGGCAGAGGCCGCACGATGTTACCGCGCGACTTACTCATCTTATTGTCTTCAAACAGTAACCAGCCGTGCGCGAAAACCTGCTTCGGCAATTCCCAGCCGGCCGCCAGCAGAAAGGCGGGCCAGAAGACGGTGTGGAAACGAAGGATTTCTTTGCCGATCAAGTGAAGGTCGGCGGGCCAGCGGCCTTCGCCATCGACGGCGCTGATGTAGGTCGTGAGAGCGTCGAACCAGACATAGAAGACGTGGGCGGGGTCGGACTCGACAGGAACCCCCCATTTGATGCTGGTGCGTGTGATGGAAAGATCGGCGAGACCTTGTTTGACGAACGCAAGAATTTCGTTGCGGCGGATCTCCGGCAGCATAAAGCTTGGATTCTTGTCATAGAACTCAAGCAGGCGATCGGTAAATGCAGACAGCTTGAAGAAGTAGTTTTCTTCAGTAATTTCTTCGTACGGCTTGCCCGTTTCGGGATCGATATCGCCGGGCTTGGCATCGTTAACGAAGGCCTCGCTGACGACCGAGTACAGACCAGTGTAAGTGCCCTTATAGATGTAACCGTTCTTCTTACAGGCTTCGAACAATGAGTTTACGATTTTGGCATGGTTCTGGTTTGTGGTGCGCTGGAAGCGATCCATTTGCAGATCGAGCTTTTGCCAGGTCTCGCGGAATTCGGCTGAGATTAGATCGACGAATGCTTCGGGCGATTTGCCTTGAGCGCGAGCGGAACGTTCGACTTTTGTGCCGTGTTCGTCCGTACCAGTCGTGAGAACTACGTCAAAGCCTTGCATGCGTTTGAAACGGGCGATGGTTTCGGCGGCGATGGAAGTATAGGCATGCCCGATATGCGGCGCTGCATTGACGTAATAGATGGGAGTGGTGAGGTAGTACTTGCCTTTACTCATGTGGTTTCCGTTGGGAAGCGAAGACTTGATTCGCTTCTGCGACAACCCTGCGAAGGGGCACGCCATACTCGGCGGCGGCGCTCCGGCAGTCTTCGTATTCGGGCGCAAACGTCCCTTGGTCGCTAAATTTGATGCGGACTTTGCCGAAAGACGTTGCTACTTCGGCGATTTGACGCCCGAGTACGCGGCGCTCCGCCTGCGTGATGCGCAAACCGAGTGTGGTGGTCTCCGCAAAAACGATGGCGGCGAGTTGTTCCGTGAGTTCTGGAGTCGTAATGACAGACAGCGTAGTAGCCGGGCGGTTCTTCTTCATGTAAACCGGAGTGAAGGTTACATCGAGAGCGCCCGCTGCGAAAAGGCGTTCCATGGCGTAGGCAAGCACCTGCGGAGTGGAATCATCGATGTTCGCTTCGATGACAGATACCGACGTGGCTTCAACGGCCTGAGAGCGTTCACCGATGAGGACGCGCAAAACATTAGCTTGGCCGGGAAAATCTTTGTCGCCGGCCCCCAGGCCCTGCGCGGTAAGTTGCATGGCAGGTAAAGCGCCGTACGATACAGATAGCGTTGCAACCAGAGCAGCGCCGGTCGGCGTTGTTAGTTCGGTTTGCGGACCGGAACTATAAATGGGACAGCCGCTGAGAAGCGCGGATGTGGCCGGCGCAGGAACGGGAAGCGTTCCATGCTCGGTTTCAACGGTGCCGCCGCCCACATTGATCCGCGAGCAGTGGACCTCCGAGACCTTAAGCAAATCAAGCGCGACGCAGGCACCGACGACGTCGCAGATGGAGTCAACTGCACCGACTTCGTGGAAATGCACTTTTTCGAGCGGCACATCGTGGGCTTGCGCTTCTGCCTCGGCGAGGCGCCGGAAAACCGCCAGGGCGTTGGCTTTGGCTTTCGACGGCAGTTCGCCAGCCTCGATGATTTTTTCGATATGAGGAAGGTGGCGGTGTTTCTTTTGTTCGGTGAAATCGACTGCAAATTTCGAAGCGGCCATCCCCTTGCGTTTAGTTTTGAACAGCCGGAACGAGGCGCCTAGTTGCAAGCTCTGCAGGGCTTTTTCCAGAGTTTGCCAATCCGCGCCGGCATCGATCAGCGCGCCGACGGTCATGTCGCCGCTGATACCGGAAAAAACGTCGAAATAGCAGAGAGTCATGGAATTTACCAGTGTAGCGAGGGGGCTTCGGCCACTGAAAAAAGCCCAGGAACTCTTATTGAGATCCCGGGCCTTCTTCTTTCCTGTTGATGCTTCTTACTTGGTCTCTTCGCCGCCGGGCTCGTTGCCTTCGCCTTGGCCGTCACGGAGTTGCTTCAGTTTTTCTTCGCGGCGCACGGCGCGTTCGGCGGCACGTTTAACGAGTTCTGAACCAACCAGTTCGAGCTTAGCGGTTTCGGCGCCGTCGCCCTTGCGGGCCCCGAGCTTTACGATGCGGGTGTAGCCGCCGGGGCGCTGGTTGAAGCGGGGTCCGAGTTTATCGAACAGCTTCTCCACGGCCTCGGGCTTGAGCAAGAAAGAGGCAGCCTGCATACGGGTATGCGGCGTGTCTTTCTTGGCGAGCGTGATCATCTTTTCCACCAGCGGCCGAGTGGCTTTCGCCTTCGGAATCGTGGTGGTGATGCGCTCTTCTTCGATGACGCTGGTCACCAAGCCGCGCAGTAACGCGCGGCGCGCGCTGACATTGCGCTTAAGCTTAAATCCGGCCTTGCGGTGCCGCATGTGATTAGTCCTCTGCTCCGTATTGTTCGGCAGCGGCGAAATCAGCGTGCGTCGCGGGCGGCGCTCCACCCACTAAGCGGCCCTGCGCGTCGAACTTCATCCCAAACGACAGACCGAGACCCGAAAGAATCTCTTTGATTTCGTTCAGCGATTTGCGCCCGAAATTCTTCGTGCGCAGCATTTCCGATTCGCTCTTCTGCACGAGGTCGCCAATGGTTTGAATGTTGGCGTTCTTGAGGCAGTTGTACGAACGGACGCTCAGTTCCAGTTCTTCCACCGAGCGGTTCAGCACTTCGTTCATCTGGTTGATGGCGCGCTCTGCCGGCTCTTCGGCCACTTCGGGGCTCTCTTCAAAGTTAATGAAGATCGTCATGTGGTCTTTGAGCAGCTTGGCTGCTTGGCCCACAGCATCCTGCGGAGAGATGGCGCCGTTGGTCCAAACTTCAATGGTCAGTTTGTCGTAATCGGTATTCTGGCCCAGGCGAGCCGCTTCCACCGTGTAGTTGACCTTGCGGACAGGCGAGTGGACTGAGTCGATCGGGATGTAACCGATCGGCAAATCTTCGTCGTAGTTGCGGTCGGCCGAAACGTATCCGCGGCCGCTCTTGATGCGCATTTCGATATTGAGTTTGCCGCCTTCGCCGATGGTGGCGATGTGCAAATTGCGATCGAGAACTTCGATATCGTTATCGGTTTCGATCTGGCTGCTCATCACCTCACCGGGTGTGTCCACTGTCAGGCGGGCGATGCGCATGCCCTCTCCCATCATCTTGAACGGCACCTGTTTCAGGTTGAGGATGATATCCGTGGCGTCTTCCACGACGCCCGGAATGGGACTGAATTCGTGCGATACGCCATCGATCCGCACGCCCGTAATTGCCGCGCCCTCGATGGAGCTCAGCAACACACGGCGCAAGCCGGTGCCGATGGTGGATCCGAATCCACGCTCGAACGGCTGCGCATTGAACTGACCGAAACGCTCGGTAAGAGTTTCGGTATTGGCGACTAAACGCTTGGGTTTCTGGAATCCTTTAAACATAATCTGCTTTTGTAGGTCCTTTTCACTTACTTCGAGTACAACTCGACGATGAGCTGTTCGTTCAGTTGAATCTGCACCAGTTCTTCCCGCTTGGGCTGCTGCAGAATGCGAGCCTTGAGGGCATCGCGGTCGACTTCCAACCACGCAGGGCTGGGAGTATGGGCTGTGGCATCGCGGGCAGCCAGAATACTAGTGTTGTTTTTACTGCTTTCGCGAATCTCCACGGAATCACCGGGCTTCACGGTGAAAGAGGGAATATTGACCTTCTTGCCGTTCACCGAGACGTGGCCGTGGCGAACGAGCTGTCGTCCTTGCGCGCGGCTGGTCGCCAGACCTATGCGGAACATCACGTTGTCAAGGCGCTTTTCGAGCGCGGCGAGCATCAATTCGCCGGTGATGCCCTTTTGCTTGACGGCCTTCTCATAAAGATTACGGAACTGACCTTCGAGAACCTGGTAGTAACGGCGCGCTTTCTGCTTTTCGCGCAGTTGCAAGCCGTATCCGACAACCTTGGATTTCTTATCTTTGCCGTGTTGACCGGGGGCGAAGTTGCGCTTTTCAATGGCACACTTTTCAGTGTGGCAGCGCTCGCCTTTCAGGAACAATTTCATGCCCTCGCGCCGGCACAACCGGCAAACGGGACCACTATAACGTGCCAATCAATGACCTCCTACCGCTCCCTCACGGTCGCGGCTCTGTTAGGTGCGGTTTACGGTTTGGAAGAACCTTCGTCCCGCTTAAATTACTAAACAAACCCGACAATACATTCCGGGTCAAAAAATCAGACGCGGCGCTTTTTAGGCGGGCGGCAGCCATTGTGCGGGATCGGCGTGACATCTTTGATCGACTTCACTTCGATGCCGGCAGTGGACAATGCGCGCACCGCCGATTCGCGGCCCGAGCCAGGGCCTGCGACGCGAACTTCCACCGCGCGCAAGCCGGATTCCTTCGCCTTGTTGGCGGCGGTGAGAGAGGCTTGCTGGGCTGCGAACGGAGTTCCTTTGCGCGATCCGCGGAAACCGAGCGAACCCGAGCTCGACCACGCCAACACGTTGCCGATGGGGTCGGTGAAAGTGACGATCGTGTTGTTGAACGACGCCTGGATATGCACCGTTCCAAATGGAACGTTCTTCTTTTCCTTCTTCTTGAAGGATTTCTTCTTTGCTGCTTTTGCGGGTGCCTTCGCCATTTATCTTCAGATCTCCTAGCTACTTTGCGGTTGCCTTTTTCTTGTTGGCGACAGTGCCCTTGCGCGGACCTTTGCGCGTACGCGCATTAGTATGGGTACGCTGGCCCCGCGCCGGCAAGCCACGCCTGTGCCGCAAGCCGCGGTACGAACCCATTTCCATGAGGCGCTTGATATTCATGGAGACTTCCTTGCGGAGATCGCCTTCGATCGCGCCTTCGCCTTCGATCAGGGTACGGAGATGGTTCACTTCCTCTTCGCTCAGATCGCCGATCTTTTTTTCGGGATCGACTTGCGCCCGGTACAGAAGCGACAACGCACGAGTGCGGCCAATGCCGTAAATGTATGTCAGCCCGATGGCCGACCGCTTCTTTGCCGGTAAATCAACGCCTGCTATACGCGCCATAGTTCCTCTTCGCCTAACCTTGCCGCTGCTTGTGCTTGGGATTGGTGCAGATCACGCGCACGACACCGTGGCGATGAATCACCTTGCACTTGTCACACAATTTTCGAACTGATGCTTTGACCTTCATCTGGTTGCCTTCCTATTTCGCCAAAAGCTCTAAAACCCGTCCACGCGTTCGATCCTGCGCCGAAACCGCTACTCTTACCCGGTCGCCGACACGCAAACGCACAAAATTCGCTTGCTGAGTACTCGGCAGATGAGCCACTAAGGGATGTTCCCCCTCGAGCAACCGCACTCTGACCAACGCACTCGGCAACAACTCAGTCACGACGCCCTCCGCGGTTCGTTCCGCTGCCGTTTCCATTGCCGCCCATCACGGTCTGGTTAAAACCCAAGGACCGTTATCCGTCACCGCCACCATGTGTTCGAAGTGGGCCGAATAAGAACCGTCCTGCGCCACGGCCGTCCATTTATCGGACAGCACCTTCGTCTCCGGCTTGCCTGCATTGACCATAGGTTCAATCGCCAGCACCATGCCCGGTTTCAAGCGCGGGTTTTCACCGCGCCGATCCACATAGTTCGGAATTTGCGGTTCCTCATGCAAAGAGGTTCCAATCCCGTGCCCTACAAACTCGCGCACGATCGAAAAGCCGTTAGAAACCACATGCTTCTCCACGGTGCCACAAACGTCAAATAAGCGATTGCCGGATCTTACCCGGTCAATCGCCAGTTCCAAACTCTCTTCGGTCACCTTCAAGAGGCGCTTCACCGAGTCGTTCACCTCGCCGACCGCCACAGTCACAGCGGAATCGCCGTAATAGCCGTCCAGCAAAACCCCGGTGTCGAGCGAAACGATGTCACCCGGCCGCAACTTCCGTTTCACGGAAGGCATACCGTGCACCACTTCTTCATTCACCGACGCACACAACACAAATGGATACTTGGTACCCGAGGCCTGCGTGTAATAACCTTTGAACGCGGGTTTCGCACCTGCGTCCGCGATCATCTTCTCCGCCGCCATTTCCAATTCCTGCGTCGTAACGCCTTCGGTCACCATGTTCTTGAGATCCTGCAAAATGCGGTACACCAACAATCCGCTGCGCCGCAACTTCTCAAGCTCCACGCCGCTCCGCCGAACAATCACGACTCTACACTCACTTTAGGAGCGCTCGCAATACCATCACGGTTCAGGCCATCCCTATTTAAGCCAGCCAGCGCCTCGCGAATCCGTTCTAGAATCCGCTGTGGCGAATCTTCCCCACCGTTCACTTCAAACATCGCTACGCCCGCGTTCCTAAAGAAGCTCAGAATCGGCAAAGTCTGCGAATCGTATTCGCGCAAACGTTCCCTGATCACAGATTCTTTGTCGTCTTCGCGCGTTTCCAAGGCGGACCCATCACGATCGCATTTTCCAGCAACCTTGGGAGGATTACTTGTTAGGCTGTAAATGGTTCCACAAACCGGACACTGGCGACGGCCACTGAGGCGGGCTACGATTTTTTCGTAGTCAACCACCAAGTGTACCACGACCGGGCGAAATCCGTCTCGCCGCATCATCCTGAGCAGGACTTCAGCCTGTTTCACGGTTCGCGGGTAGCCATCCAGAATCATCCCGCCCTTGCAGTCCGGCTGCTGAATCCGTTCTTCTACCAGGGCGTTGACGACTTCATCCGGAACCAGATTTCCGGTCTTAATCAGCGTTGCCGCCTGGCGGCCCAAATCGTCGCCAGCGCTAATATGAGAGCGCAACATATCGCCGGTGGAGATGTGCGGCCCCATTGTCTGCTTGAGCAGCTTCGCCTGAGTTCCCTTGCCGGAGCCCGGAGATCCAAACAGGACAATGGCCGGCGCTGCCGCGGTGATCGAGTTGGTGGTGGTTGCGGTCAATCGATTTAGCTCGTCACCGCCGTCCGCGAATACGGCCGGCACGCGGCGTGAAACCCTCATAGTGGCGCATGATTAACTGCGCCTCAATCTGATTGACCGTATCCATGGCAACGCCGACCACGATCAACAAAGAGGTTCCGCCAAAGTAGAAATTAACGCCGAGCCCATCCAACAAAAAGCGCGGGAAGTGGGAATCGATAAACTGACCCAGCGCGGGCGGCGGCAAATGCTGCAGCTTGATTCCGGAAATCATGATGCTCGGAATAATGGACAGGACGGACAAATACAACCCGCCGACAACGGTAATTTTCGACAGGATCTTATCCATATAGTCGGCAGTGTTCTTGCCGGGACGGATGCCTGGAATAAAGCCGCCATACTTGCGCATATTGTCGGCTGCTTCACTGGGATTGAAAATGATCGAAATGTAAAAGAAGCAGAAAAAGACGATGAGCAGAATGAACGCCAAGTAGTAAAGAGGCTCGGCATTACCGAATGCACCGAAAAAGCTATTCGCCCAACGGCTGTTTTTAAAGATGGCAAACTGCATGGCAGTAGAAGGCAGCGCCAACAAAGACGATGCAAAGATGATGGGAATCACGCCGCCCGCGTTCACTTTCAAAGGCAAGTGAGTGGATTGTCCGCCCATCATGCGCCGCCCGATAATGCGCTTAGCGTACTGCACGGGAATACGCCGTTCGCCGCGTTCGACAAGCACGACGAACGCCACCACCGCCACCATCACAACCAGAATGAGGATCATCTGCAGCTTGTTCCACGATTGCGTGACAAACGTATTCACATAGATGCTTTCAATGGCGCGCGGCAACCCGGTGACGATACCGGTGAAAATGATCAGCGACATGCCGTTGCCAATACCACGGTCGGTAATCTGCTCACCGAGCCACATGATGAACGCAGAACCAGCGGTGAAGGTCAAGACAGTCAGCGCGATGAACTGCCAGCCTGGATTGATGACGAAATTGCCATCGGAACCCTGCAAGGCAGCGGCAATTCCGAACGACTGAACAATAGCCAGACAGACAGTAAGGTAGCGAGTCCACTGGGTAATTTTGCGCCGCCCCAGTTCGCCTTCCTTCTGCAATTTGTCGAGGGTCGGGATGACCACAGTCAACAACTGCAGAATAATCGACGACGTAATATACGGCGTGATCCCGAGCGCGAAAATCGTCATCCGGCGCACGTTGCCGCCGCTAAACAAATCGAAGTAACCCAGGAAGCCGGATTGAGCGGCCCGCTGGAAGTAATCTTCGAACTTGATGGAGTCGATGCCAGGAGTGGGAATATGAGCGCCGATACGGTAGACCGCCAGCAGACCTAAGGTAAAGAAGACACGTTTCCTTAGATCCGGGATCCGGAACACATTGGCGAGCGCTTCAAAAAACTTATTCATCGTAGACTCTTAAACCAGAGCTTTCTAATTCGTTGGTAGGGGCTATTTCTTCTTTTTGGAGACTGGCTTTCCGGTAAACGCGGGCGGCTTGGCAATCACTTCCGCGCTGCCGCCGTGCTTTTGAATCTTGTCGAGGGCCGATTTGGAATAGATATTGGCCGTGACGGTGATCTTGCGGGTCAATTCGCCGTTGCCCAGAATCTTCAATCCCGCGCCCAGCTTTTTCACGATGCCGCTCTTCTGCAGCGATTCCGGCGTGAAGGTGTCTCCATCCAATTTTTCCAGCACGCCAACATTGACGATGGCGTAATCCTTATGGAAAATATTGGTGAAGCCGCGCTTCGGCAGACGGCGGTGCAGCGGCATTTGGCCGCCTTCGAAACCGCGCATCTTGCTGTAGCCGGAAATCGACTTCGCGCCTTTGGCGCCGCGGCCCGAAAATTTGCCGCGGCCCGTACCCATACCTTGACCGAGGCGGCGTTTTTTGTGCTTCTGGCCCTTCGGCGGGCGCAGGCTGCTTAAATTCATGTCCTTTATTCCTTCACGATCTCGAGCAAATGCGGCACCTTCGCCACCATCCCCCGGAACGAGGGCGTGTCGGGCCGTTCCACGGTGCGATTGATTTTGTGAAGCCCTAAGGACTTCACGATGTTCTTATGCGCTTGTGGCGTACAGATCGGGCTGCGCACCAGCTTGATCTTGATTTTGCCTTCGGCCATAACAATTTCCTCTTCTCTTCTTTACAGCTTTTCGATAGCCAGCCCGCGCATTTCGGCCACCGCCGCCTTGTCGCATAACTGCTCAAGCGCGTCAATGGTAGCTTTGACCACGTTATGCGCATTGTGAGATCCGATCGACTTAGTCAGGACGTTCGGAATCCCCACCGCTTGAATCACCGCGCGCACCGGGCCGCCGGCGATCACGCCTGTACCAGCGGGAGCCGGCTTCAACAGCACCAGCCCGCTGCCAAAGCGGCCCAATACGGGGTGGCGGATGGTTGTTTCCAGCACGTGCACTTTGCGCAAATTCTTCTTCGCCGCTTCAATGCCTTTCTTGATGGCGGACGGGACTTCCTTGGCCTTGCCCGTACCGTAGCCAACGACTTTCGCCGCCGGGTCGCCCACTACTACCAGCGCGGAGAAGCTCATGTTCTTACCGCCCTTGACTACTTTGGTCACACGGTTGATGCTGACCACCTGTTCCTTAAGGTTCAGGCTACCTGCATCGATCCGCTTGGCCGTTCCATTTGCTGTCATTTCGATTAAAACTCCAGTCCTGCTGCACGAGCCGCGTCAGCCAGCGCTTTCACGCGGCCATGATACAGATACCCTCCGCGGTCGAAGACTACCTTGGTGATGCCCTTTTCTTTAGCCCGTTCGGCCACCGTCTTGCCGATCAACTTGGCACCGTCCAAATTGCCGCCTTTGCCTTTCAACGGTTTTTCCGTCGAAGCTGCCGCCACTAATGTGTGACCCGCCGCGTCGTCAATCACCTGAGCGTAAATGTGATTGAGGCTGCGGAACACCGCCAGCCGCGGCCGCTCCTGCGTGCCGGACACCCGGCTGCGAATGCGCTTGTGAATGCGCTGACGAATTTCGTTTCTTCCCACCTGTGCCATTACTTAGCTCCCGCACCGGTCTTGCCGGCCTT
The DNA here is from genome assembly GCA_963763615.1 of Bryobacterales bacterium. Lineage (GTDB taxonomy): Bacteria > Acidobacteriota > Terriglobia > Bryobacterales > Bryobacteraceae > Bog-105. The sequence continues at coordinate 246,891 of CAVXPI010000001.1, forward strand.
CTTGCGCAGCACTTCGTTGGTGTAGCGCACACCTTTGTTTTTGTAAGGATCGGGCGGACGCAAGGAACGCATCAATGCCGCGACTTGCCCGATTTCCTCCCGGTCGGAGCCCGTCAGCACCAAGTGCGTCTGCTTGTCGATTTTCAAATCCACGCCCTTGGGCAGGATGAATTCGATCGGGTGCGAGTAACCGAGCGTGAACGTTGCGATCTTGCCTTTGACATCGGCGCGGTAACCGGTACCGACGATATCCAGTTCGCGCGTGAAGCCAGTGGAGACACCTGTTACGGCATTGGCCGCCAACGCGCGGGTCAGCCCGTGCAGCGCCGCCAGCTTATCGTTATCGCGAACAAACTCGAGTACGTTGCCTTTCTGCTCCGGACGGATACCCGTGGGCAGCGGCACCGACAACTTACCTTTCGGGCCCTCGACTTGCAGGTCCGTGCCGATCTTGATTTTGACCCCCGATGGCAGGGGAATGGGCTTTTTTCCTACTCGTGACATGCGTTGGTCCTTACCAGATCTGACACAGAACTTCGCCGCCTACGCCTTCTTTGCGCGCGGTCGAGCCAGTCATCACACCTTTCGGCGTGGTGAGAATGTTAATGCCCAGTCCGCCGAGAATGCGCGGGATATCCTTGCTTCCTACATACACGCGGCAGCCCGGACGAGACACGCGCTCAATGCGCGAAATCACCGGCAAATTGCCGGGCGTGTACTTGAGATACAAGCGGATAAATTTCTTGGCGCCTTCTTCCGTCAACTTGTAGTTGAGGATGTAGCCTTCTTCTTTAAAAATGCGCGCCAGTTCGTTCTTCAGCCGTGAGGCCGGCACGTCCACCTTCGCATGACGGGCGATGAGCGCGTTACGCACTCTCGTCAACATGTCGGCAATGGGGTCTGCTGTCATTTACTTACCTTCAGCACCTTTCATTCCTTAAACTTTCTTTCGCTCCCTTGCGGTCGCGGCTCCGATACTTTTTCCCTCGCTGAGAACACTGCTCCCTGGCGGTCGCGGCTCTGATTCTGGGCGCTTACGCTTCCGGCTCGGATTCGGAAACGTTGGTCGCCGGTCGGTTAGCCTCGGGTACGCTTACCAACTGGCTTTCGTCACGCCGGGGATTTCGCCCGCCAGCGCTAACTGCCGGAAACAAATCCGGCAAAGCGTAAACTTCCGCAGGAACCCGCGCGGGCGGCCGCAGCGCTTGCAGCGGTTGCGCAGCCGGGTCGGAAACTTCACCATGGTCTTCGTTTCCTTGGCATGCGCCAAGGCGGCGAGACGTTCATCTTGTTTTGCGATTTTCGCTGTTGTCGCCATCTAGAATCCTCTTACTGCCGGAACGGCATCCCCATCTGCTTCAACAGCGCCAAACCTTCGGCGTCCGTCTTCGCGCTTGTCGTGATGCAGATGTTCATGCCCTTGGTCTTTTCCACCTTGTTGTAGTCGATCTCGGGGAAGATCAATTGATCTTTCAAGCCGAGCGTATAATTGCCGCGGCCATCGAACGACTTCGGCGAGACACCGCGGAAATCGCGCACGCGCGGCAGAGCCACGTTCATCAAACGATCCAAAAACTCAAACATGCGGTCGCCGCGCAACGTGACCATGCAGCCAATCGGCATGCCTTCGCGCAACTTGAACGCCGCAATCGATTTGCGCGCTTTCGTCACCACCGGCTTTTGGCCGGCAATGGCAGCCATTTCGTTCACCGCGCCATCCATTAACTTGCTGTTGCCCGTCGCTTCACCCAACCCGATGTTGAGCGAAACTTTCTGCACCTTAGGCACAGCGTTCGGGTTCTTGTAGCTGAACTCTTTCGTCAGCGCCGGAACCACGGATTTCGTGTAGTGTTCCCGCAAACGGGCCTTGCCGGACGAAGCCTTCGGCGTATCCGTCTTTTCGAGAACAATGCCGCCGCCTTCGCCCCTGCCAGCGCGCGATTGTTTCTTTTCGCCGCCCTTAGCTTCCTTGGCCAGCGTCTTTTGTTCCTTGGGCTTTTGTTCCTTCGCCGATTTACTATCTGTCTTGTCAGCCATCTCTGTTCTCTATCCCGCTATTTCTTGTCGAGCGATTCGCCGCCCTTGCGGGCAATGCGCGTGCGCCGCACTTTGCCGCCGACTGTTTCCATCTTGTAGCCCACCCGCGTGACCACACCGCCCGCCGTCAACATCGCCACGTTCGAGATGTCCATGGGCATCGGCTTATCGGCAATTCCGCCCTTGATCTGCTTCGACGGATTCGGCCGGGTATGCTTCTTCACCAATTGCAGACCTTCCACGGTCACCTTGCGGGACATGCGGTCTACTTCGAGCACTTTGCCCGTTTTCCCTTTATCTTTTCCGGCAATCACGCGCACCAGATCGTCTTTCTTGATCTTCACGCGAACCGGCTTACGCTCGCCCTTTTCCTGGCGGCGTTGATACGCTACTTTCGGCATAGCTTAGATGACCTCCGGCGCAAGCGAAACGATTTTCATGAAACGCTTGTCACGCAGTTCGCGCGCTACTGGACCGAACACGCGGGTGCCCACCGGCTCGCCCACTTCGTTGATCAGCACGGCGGCATTGGAATCGAAGCGAATATAGGTGCCGTCTTTGCGGCGTGTTTCTTTCCGCATGCGCACCACGACACAACGCACGACCTTGCCCTTCTTGATCGCTGAATCCGGAGCAGCTTCTTTCACGCTCGCCGTAATGACGTCGCCCAGCCCCGCACGCAATCCGAGATCGCCGCCGCGCGGCAAAATGCATTGCAATTTGCGTGCGCCGCTGTTATCGGCAACCTCCAGCATTGTTCGCATTCCAATCATGACGTTTCTCCTAAAACCACCGGCGCGCTACTTGGCAGCTCGGCGGCGCTCCACTATTTCTTTTTTAAAGTCTTCTTTACGCGCGTATCGGCTTGTTCGGTTAACGCCGGATGATCCACCGCTACCTGCACAGCGCGGCGTATGACCGAACCCAAACTCCACCGTTTCAAACGGCTTAACGGGCGGCATTCCACAATCCGCACCACATCGCCCAACTTCGCCGATTGCTCTTCGTCGTGCGCATAAAACTTTTTGCGTTTGGTAACGATCCGCTTATAAACCGGGTGCGCGGTCCGGCGCGTCACTTCGACGACGATCGTCTTCGCCATCTTGGTCGAGACAACCTCGCCCACTTTTTCGTTCTTGTGACCCACTGCTTCTTGCGTTTGCTCTGTTGCCGCCATATCTCTTCCTAAACCTTCCTGCCTACTGCTGCTTCCGTTTGAAAAAACGGCCCAAGCCCCGGTTCTTCTTGGCGGTTTTCGGCGCGACCGGAGCCGCCTTAGCGAGCGGTTCGATTTTTTCGCCAGCCAGTTCCTTGGCGCGCAAAACCGTTAACATACGAGCCCGGTCTTTCCGCAGCGCACGGTACTTTGTCAGGCCTTCCTGCTGCCCCATGCCCATTTGAAAGCGCAGCCGGAACAGTTGTACTTGCGAATCGTGAATCTGTTGCTGCAATTCGCCGGTATCGACACCCGCATAGCTCTTGTGTTTCATGTTCAGGCTTCCTTCGCTTTCGCTACCGCTTCCGGTTGGTTGCGGGAAATAAACTTGGTCGGGACCGACAGCTTCATCGCGGCCAAACGCATTGCCTCGGTCGCGGTTTCCACCGTCACGCCTTCCATTTCGAACAGAATGCGGCCCGGCTTAATCACGACAACCCAGGCTTCCGGCGCGCCTTTTCCCTTACCCATGCGGGTTTCCGGCGGTTTCTTGGTAATCGGCTTATCGGGGAACACGCGGATCCACACCTTGCCGCCGCGCTTAATAAAACGCGTCATCGCGATACGGGCGGCTTCAATCTGCCGGTTCGTGACCCAGCCGCAGCGCATCGCCTTCAAACCGAATTCGCCGAACGAGAGCGTCGAACCGCGCCAGGCTTTCCCGGTCATGCGGCCGCGCTGCTGTTTGCGAAACTTAACCTTCTTCGGCATCAACATAGCGGTATTTTTCTTTCGCCTACGAGCGCCTTACGCTGCGCTATTCGTGCGACTCCTTGTTCTCGTTCTCTTCTTTAGGCGCTGCCACTGGTTCGACCGCAGCCACGGGTACATCCGGTTGCACGGGCTGCGCGTCCGCAGCCGGCTTGGCCGCTTCCTGTTTCCACGACGGCACCACGGGCGCCGACATTGGGGGAATGATCGCTGCAGCGGGTTTCGCCATTTCTAGCGGCGGCGCGGTCTGCACGATCGGTCCTGTCACATCTGGCTGTGGCGCGGCAGCTGTTGCCACGGGCCTCCGATCACCTCTGTCAGGACCACGATCGGCATTACGTTCGGGAAGGCGATCACTACCCCGGTCTCCACCCCTATCACCACCACGATCATCGGGGCGGCGGCTGCGGCGGCGCGGTTCGCCTTCATTGCGCAGTGTGTTGCGGCTCTTATTGCCACCTTCCAACACTTCGCCTTTGTAAATCCAAGTCTTGATGCCGATCACGCCGTAAGTCGTATAGGCCTGGCTGAAACCGTAATCGATATCGGCCCGTAACGTATGGAGCGGCAATTGACCTTGCAGATACCATTCACTGCGCGCGATTTCGGCGCCATTTAAACGGCCGGAAACGCGCACCTTAATTCCCTTGCAGCCGAAACGCAGCGCCGAATCCACAGCCTTACGCATCGCACGGCGGAAGGCCACGCGCTTTTCAAGCTGCAGCGCGATCGATTCAGAAACCAGCTGCGCATCCAGCTCCGGACGGTGCACTTCCTGAATATCGACGAAAACTTCGCGCTTCGTCTTTTTCGCCAGATCGCTTTTCAGCTTTTCAATCTCGGCGCCTTTGCGGCCGATGATGATGCCGGGGCGCGAAGTGCGGATCGTGATGCGCAGCTTGTTGCCGGGACGATCCACTTCGATCGAACTCACACCGGCCGCCTTCAGGCGCTCGGTCAACGATTCCTTGAGCTCCAGATCTTCGTGCAGCAGCTTGGCGTAATCCTGTTTGGCAAACCAGCGCGAACGCCAGGTTTTCGTGACGCCCAGGCGGAACCCGTAAGGATGTACTTTCTGACCCATTGTTATTCCTTCTCCGTTTCGGCGGCGCGCTCGCTCACCTTCACTACAATGTGCGAAGTCCGGCGCTGGTAACGATAAGCGCGGCCCATTGGGGCGGGACGAATGCGCTTTTGCCGCGGGCCTTCGTTCACATAGGCTTCCGACACGAACAGCTTGTCGACATCGACGTCTTGCGAACGGTTTTCCGCATTGGCAATCGCCGATTTCAAAACTTTCTCCACCGCGCCGGCAATGCCTTTGTTGACGGCACTGAGGATGCTGACGGCTTCGCCAGCCTGATGACCGCGAATCATATCTACTACCAAGCGCGCCTTCTGCGGCGACACACGCACATAGCGCGCTTCCGCCGCCGCTAACGATCCTTTGCGTTCAGCCATAACTTACTTAGCCGCCTTTTCGTTGGACTTCGCCTGGTGACCTTTGAAGGTCCGGGTCGGCGAAAATTCGCCCAGTTTATGGCCCACCATGTTCTCGCTGATGTACACAGGGATGAACTTCTTGCCATTGTGCACGGCGAAGGTATGCCCGATGAATTCGGGCATAATCGTCGAGCGGCGCGACCAGGTCTTCACCACTGCCTTCTGACTCTTGCCATTCAGCACCTCAACCTTTTTGGAAAGGTGGGTGTCTGTAAACGGTCCCTTTTTTAACGATCGACCCATGAAATCCTCGTTCTCTTTCGCTTACCGCTTCTTGGACTTGCGCGTCACAATAAAACGGTCTGTACGCTTGTTGTTGCGGGTTTTGAAACCACGCGTAGGCTGGCCCCATGGTGTCACCGGATGGCGTCCACCCGACGTTTTACCTTCGCCGCCACCGTGCGGGTGATCGACCGGGTTCATTGTGACGCCGCGATTGTGCGGCAGGCGCCCTAACCAGCGTGAACGTCCCGCTTTACCGAGCGATACGTTTTCGTGCTCGACATTGCCCACCTGGCCAACCGTGGCCATGCATTCCACCATCACGCGGCGAATCTCACCAGAGGGGAGTTTCAGCAGCGCGATGCCGCCTTCTTTCGAAACCAACTGTGCCTGCGCTCCCGCCGAGCGCGCCATCTGGCCGCCTTTGCCGGGACGCAATTCAATGTTGTGGACGACGGTACCAGCCGGGATGTTCTTCAGCGGCAACGCGTTGCCAACGAAGATTTCCGCAGCCGGACCCGATGAAACTTTGCGGCCCACTTCGAGACCCACCGGGCAGATGATATAGCGCTTTTCGCCGTCGACATAATGCAACAAGGCGATGCGCGCCGAACGGTTCGGATCGTACTCAATCGCCGCAACAACGGCTTCGACGCCTTCTTTATCGCGCTTGAAATCGATGATGCGGTACGATTGCTTCGCGCCGCCGCCGATGAAACGGCTAGAGATTCGGCCTGTGGACGAACGGCCACCGGTACGCTGCTTGCCCGCCGTCAGCGACTTTTCGGGCGTCTGCTTGGTGATATCTTCACGCGTCACATAAGTCTGGAAGCGCCGCGTCGGGGTGGTGGGACGAAAACTTTTTATAGGCATGTGCTTGCAGCTTCCTCGCTTAGATTTCCGCGTACTCGGGCGTTTTTTGCCCAGGGGCCAAGCGGACGTAGGCCTTCTTCCAGTCGGACGCATAGCCGGTGAATTTGCCCCGGCGGCGCAATTTGCCGGCGAACACGCTCGTGCGTACTTCGCTGACTTTCACTTTGAAAACCGTTTCGACGGCTTGCTTAATTTCAATCTTGTTCGCGTCTTTGTGGACTTCGAAACAAAGGGTACTATCGGCTTCGCGTTTGATGTGGCCCTTCTCGGTAATGAGCGGGCGGCGAATGACATCGTAAACGTTCATTAGCTCAAGGCCTCCGACAGTTTCTTGGCGGCCGTCTCGCTGATCAACACTTCCTGATGCTTCAGCAGGTCGTAAACGGTAACTTCTTTGGTGGGCACCAGTTTGATGCCTTTGAGATTTTGCGAAGCGCGCTGCAGATTGGTGTTCTCGCCGTTCTCCACCAAAAGAACCGTCTTCTTGGTTTCGAGCTTGGCTAAAATTGCGATCATGTTCTTGGTCTTGTGATCTTCGAGCGAGAACGCCTGCACCACACGCAATTCGCCGTCGCGCAACTTGGCCGATAAAGCCGAGCGCAATGCGCCCAGCAGCATCTTGCGCGGCAGCTTGTATTCGTAACTGCGCGGTTGCGGACCGTGCGTCGTGCCGCCATGCCGCCACAGCGGCGAGCGGATGGAACCCATACGGGCGCGGCCGGTGCCTTTCTGTTTCCAAAGCTTCTTGCCCGATCCGGACACTTCATGGCGCGTCTTGGTGGCAGCGTTGCCGCCGCGCTTGGCTGCGGTGTACTGGCGCACCGCTTCATACAGCAGCGCTTCGTTGACTTCGGCGCCAAACACCACATCGGAGAGCTCTATCGAGCCCACCGCTGCGCCGCTTAGATCCACTATGTTTACACTCGGCATTTCGTTTCTATCCTTGCCTGATTCCTATTCGCCTAGCGCTTAGCCCGGCGCACCATCACGTAGCCGCCGTTTGGACCCGGGACCGCACCCTTCAGGGCGATCACGTTGTCTTCGGCATCCACGCTCACAATTTGCAAATTCCGCACCGTCACTTGATCGGTGCCCATGCGCCCGCCCATCTTCATGCCGGGAAAAACCCGCGAAGGAAAGCTCGACGCGCCAATCGACCCGGGCGCGCGGTGAAACATGGAACCGTGGGTGGCGTCGCCGCCGCGGAAATGATGGCGCTTTACTACGCCGGCAAAACCCCGGCCCTTGCTCGTGCCGATCACATCAACCACTTCATTCGGCTTAAACTCATCGGCCAGCACACGGTCGCCCTGCTTGTAGTCGCCGCTGCCGCCCTTCAGGTGGAACTCGCGCTGAAAACGTACGCCCTCGGCGCCCGATTTGGCCAAGTGTTTTGTCTGCGGCTTGTTCTGCTTCTTCGCATATTCCACCAAGCCCAACTGGATGGCGTCGTAGCCATCGGTGGCCGGCGTCTTGCGCTGCGTCACTATGCACGGGCCCGCTTTGACCAGTGTCACCGGGACCACTTGCCCGTCCGCCGTGAACACCTGCGTCATGCCGATCTTTTTGCCGAGAATTCCTGGACTCATGTTTCGTTTCCTGTCCTGACGATACTTACTGCTGACTGAGCTTCCCTGCTCCCCACTAACGACCCTCTACTTCTTGCCGAACGCCTTGATTTCGACGTCCACGCCAGCCGGAAGATCCAGCTTCATCAAGGCATCCACGGTTTCCTGCGTCGGTTCGAGAATGTCGAGCAACCGTTTATGGGTGCGGATTTCAAACTGTTCCCGCGACTTTTTGTCAACGTGCGGCGAGCGCAGAACCGTGTAGCGGTTCTTCAACGTCGGCAGCGGAATCGGTCCAGCCACGGTGGCGCCCGTGCGCTTGGCGGTGTCGACGATGTCGCCTGTCGACTGGTCCAGTATGCGATGGTCGTACGCCTTGAGCCGGATGCGGATGCGTTCTTTCATTTGCGTTCTTGTCTCTTTTCCACACTTCTAAGTAATCGCCGCCAACGCAGTCGCGGGGGGCTCGGCGATTTCTTGCCGGTTTGCCCGAGCACCCACTCGGCTGCCGTGCTAGTAAGCGCCGGGTTTGAAGCCGGCGCTCTCAATTTTTATCCAACCTACGACAGAATCTCCGACACAGTGCCGGCGCCTACGGTACGGCCGCCTTCGCGAATGGCGAAGCGCAAACCCTTATCCATGGCTACCGGTGTGATCAATTCCACTTCCACCTGCACGTTATCGCCCGGCATGACCATTTCCATGCCTTCCGGCAACTTCGCCACGCCCGTCACGTCCGTGGTGCGGAAATAGAACTGCGGCCGGTAACCGTTGAAAAACGGCGTATGCCGTCCGCCTTCTTCCTTCGACAACACGTACACTTCGCCTTTGAACTTCTTGTAGCCCTTGATGCTGCCCGGCTTGGCAATGACCTGTCCGCGCTCGACATCGTTCTTTTCAATACCGCGCAACAGCAAGCCCACGTTATCGCCCGCGCGGCCTTCGTCCAGCAACTTCTTGAACATTTCGACACCCGTGACCACTGTCTTACGGGTATCGGTGAAGCCGACGATTTCCATTTCCTCGCCCACCTTGCAAATGCCCTTTTCGATACGGCCCGTCACTACGGTGCCGCGGCCTTGGATCGAGAAAATGTCTTCGATCGGCATAATGAACGGCTTGTCGATGACGCGTTCCGGCATCGGAATGTACTCGTCCACTTGCTTCATCAATTCATCGACAGTGGCTTCCCACTTCGGCTCGCCGTTCAACGCGCCCAGCGCGCTGACTTTGACCACCGGCAACTTGTCGCCGGGGAACTGATAGCTCGACAGCAACTCGCGCACTTCGAGTTCCACGAGTTCGAGCAACTCCGGATCGTCCACCATGTCCACTTTGTTCAAAGCGACCACGATGTAGGGCACACCAACCTGGCGGGCCAAAAGAATGTGCTCACGCGTTTGCGGCATGGGACCGTCGGTCGCCGCCACCACCAGAATCGCGCCATCCATCTGCGCCGCGCCGGTGATCATGTTCTTGATGTAATCGGCGTGGCCGGGGCAATCGACGTGGGCATAGTGACGGTTCGCCGTCTCATATTCCACGTGCGCCACGGCGATTGTGATACCACGGGCCTTTTCTTCGGGTGCGTTATCGATCGAATCGAAGCTCCGGAATTTGTTCTTCGGATTGTGCTTCGACAGCGTCTTGGTAATAGCCGCCGTCAACGTAGTCTTGCCGTGGTCGATGTGTCCGATCGTCCCGATGTTGACGTGCGGTTTGCTCCGGTCAAATTTTTCTTTCGCCATATTCGTTGCGGTTCCCTTCTACTTGGTTGCGATTCCGCCCTTATTGCGGTTGATAATTTCCTCGGCCAGGTTCCGTGGAACTTCTTCGTACTGGCCAAAATGCATGCTAAAGCTGCCGCGCCCTTGCGTTCGCGAACGCAGTTCTGTGGCATAGCCGAACATCTCCGAGAGCGGCACCATCGCTTTAATGATGTGCGTGCTGCCCGCGATTTCCGTACCTTCCAAGCGGCCGCGCCGCGAGATGAGATCGCCGTTCACGGGGCCCATATACTGCTCCGGCACCGTCACTTCCACCCGCATCACCGGCTCAAGCAGCACGGGCTTTGCTTTCTGCAAGGCTTCCTTCACGCAGATCGATGAACAGATCTTGAAAGCCATTTCCGATGAATCGACGTCGTGATAAGCGCCGTCGAACACCGTTACTTTGATGTTGTTCAACGCGTAGCCGGCCAAAATGCCGCCTTCGAGCGCTTCGACCACGCCTTTTTCGATAGCCGGGATGAATTCCTTCGGAATGTTGCCTCCCGTGACGTCGTTCTCGAATTCGTAATTGTGCTCGTGGTCGGGTTCGACGCGCAATTTGACGCGCGCATATTGGCCCTTGCCGCCGGTTTGCTTCTTGTGCGTGTAATCGTATTCCGCCGACTGACGTATGGTTTCGCGGTAAGCTACTTGCGGTTTACCGACATTGGCGCCTACGTTGAATTCGCGCTGCATGCGGTCAACAATGATTTCCAAGTGCAACTCGCCCATTCCGGCAAGGATGGTCTGACCCGTTTCCGGATCGGTTGTCACGTGCAAGGTTGGGTCTTCCGTGGCGAGTTTATGGATCGCCACACCCAACTTTTCCTGGTCTTCTTTGGTCTTAGGTTCGATGGCAAGTTGGATCACCGGCGCGGGGAAAGTGATGGTTTCAAGCAACACCGGCGATTTTTCATCGCATATGGTGTCGCCCGTCACAACTTGTTTCAAGCCCACGGCGGCGCAGATATCGCCCGCAAAGATTTCCTGGATTTCTTCACGCTTGTTGGCGTGCATTTTCACCAGGCGTCCGATGCGTTCTTTCTTACCCTTGGTGACGTTGTAAATAGAGTCGCCGGCGTTGAGCTTGCCCGAGTATAGCCGAATGAAGCACAACTGGCCCACAAACGGGTCGGTCATGATCTTGAACACCAGCGCCGAAAACGGTTCGCTGTCGGAGGGCTTGCGGACAACAATCACTTCGGGGTTATCTACCGAGTGGCCTTGCACGGGAGGAACGTCGAGCGGCGAAGGGAGATAGTCGCAGACCGCATCCAGCAGATTCTGCACGCCCTTGTTCTTGAACGAGGAGCCGCAGATGACTGGAAATATTTTTTGCGCGATCGTCGCCTTACGGATGCCTGCTTTGAGTTCAGCTTCGGTGATCGACTTGCCTTCGATGAATTTCTCCATCAGGACGTCGTCCGTTTCGGAAGCCGCTTCAATGAGCTTTTCGCGGTATTCTTTGGCTCTCTCCAGCAACTCCGCAGGAATTTCAACATCGTCGTATTTCGCGCCTAGCGTTTCGTCGCGCCAGATACGCGCTTTCATGGTGACGAGATCGATGACGCCTTTGAAGTTCTCTTCAGCGCCCACCGGGAGCTGGATCGGCACGGGACGCGCATTCAAGCGGTCCACAATAGTGTTAACCGAGAAATAGAAATCCGCGCCAACGCGGTCCATCTTGTTGATGAAGCAGATGCGCGGTACGCCGTATTTATCGGCTTGGCGCCAAACAGTTTCCGATTGCGGCTGCACGCCCGCAACCGCGTCGAACACGGCACAGGCACCGTCCAACACACGCAGACTGCGTTCGACCTCGGCGGTGAAATCGACGTGGCCGGGAGTGTCGATAATGTTGATGGTGTTTTCGCCCCATTCGCAGGTGGTGGCAGCGGACGTGATTGTGATGCCGCGCTCTTGTTCCTGCGCCATCCAATCCATGGTGGCGGTTCCTTCATGCACTTCACCGATCTTGTGCGTACGGCCTGTGTAGTACAGAATTCGTTCGGTCGTAGTTGTCTTACCGGCATCAATGTGGGCCATGATGCCGATGTTGCGCATTTTGTCTAACGGTACAGTGCGTGCCATAAATTGAATTCCTCGCTGTTACCAGCGATAATGCGCGAAAGCTTTGTTCGCCTCCGCCATACGATGAACTTCGTCCTTCTTTTTGACGGCCCCGCCCCGCATGTTGGCGGCGTCGTTTAATTCGTTAGCCAGCTTATCGGCCATGCTCTTGTCGGGCCGGGTCCGGGCGTTCGTGATAATCCAGCGCAATGCCAAACTGGTGCGGCGATTCTGCGGAACTTCCACCGGAACCTGATAGTTGGCGCCACCAACGCGGCGCGTCTTCACTTCGAGCATCGGCTTTACGTTCTCGACAGCCTTTTTGAACGCCTTGAGCGGATCGTCCTGCGAACGCTCTTTTAGAATGTCCATGGCAGCGTAAAAAATCTTCTGCGCGGTGGTCTTCTTGCCGTCCCACATCATTGAGTTAACGAACTTCTCAACAAGCGTGGAGTTGAACAGCGGATCGGGAATGACTTCTCTGGGCTCTGGTCTTCTACGGCGCGGCATCTTAGGCTCTCTCTCCTACTTCTTCTTTCCTTTGGCGGGTGCGGCAGCGGCAGCAGCGCCGCCCTTTGGACGCTTAGCGCCATACTTCGAACGCCCCTGTTTACGATTGGCCACGCCAGCGGTGTCGAGCGTACCGCGCACTACGTGGTACCGGACGCCGGGCAAATCCTTCACACGGCCTCCGCGGATCAGCACAATCGAGTGTTCCTGCAAATTGTGGCCGACGCCTGGAATATAGGTCGTGACTTCGATACCGTTCGTCAGCCGCACGCGGGCCACTTTCCGGAGCGCCGAATTCGGCTTCTTCGGGGTCGTGGTGTAAACGCGGGTGCAAACTCCACGCCGCTGCGGACAAGCCTGCAGCGCCGGGCTAGCGGTCTTGTAGCGCGTTGCCTTTCGGCCTTTGCGCACAAGTTGGTTAAAAGTCGGCATGCTCTACCTAAGTGGGCGCTACGCACAAGCGCGCACAAACGCACTCGCACTTCACACCTGTTTCCTCTCGAAAAATTCTCGAACTGCTGTTTAAAGCAGGCTTAAACCCGTCTCGTAATCAAAACCGGATCTAGCTGCGATGGATCAAATTGCCAGGAGACTGATATAGCGTGTTCACCAGCCTCAACCGCGAGGGTAACTGCTTCGGGTATTGGCCCTTACCGAATCCCAACGTCAGTCTCCCAATCAGTAAAGCTAGTTAGGAAACCTTATCGGTCCAGCAGCGGGGCCCGACTTCCGGCCGGATGCCCATATTGCAGAGCACGGTAGCACAGGAGCCGAAGAATCAACTCGCCAAACCCTCCCAGTATAAAGGGCGAGTGTCGTCTATGTCAACAGGGTGATAAACCTAAACGGAAAGGTAGCGGCTAATTTGAGTATTTTAGGAAAATGATTTGCCGTTTCGGCTGTTGTTCGCCTGGAGGACGCCCTGCCTACCTCGGGGTAGATTTTTCTACGGACTTCGTTTGCTTTGTTTGGGATTCGATTTCATCGTCTGGTTCTGAATCGCCATTCTGTTTACGGCCACGAATAAACATGCCGATGATCGGAACGCTTACTCCGCCCCCGCTTAGAAGCGCCCCTGGCCACGGATAGCCACTGTATATAACAAAAACCCCGACACTGATGAAGGCTAACGCTATGACGAAGCCGAATATAAGCCCGAGACCCTCAACGTGTTCGCCGCGCAATCCGTTTTCGATCATGTTAGCCGTATGTCGATCCATGTCCATTGAATGACGGTGCCGTTCTTCCGCCATGCGCAGGATGCGTTCAGCCGCTCCAGGACACACCTGCTCGTAACCCTCAAGAACGGATGGCGGAGGCATGGGGCCGCTAAAACTGGCTTCTACGACTCGTACTTGAGGCGGTTGATTAGCGGGCCTTGGGTTCTTCGGCGCTGCTTTTCCCATCCTCTGGCCCCGAGTAGTCCTTTAGGGCAGAATACAAGGCGTTTCCAACACTCTCCCAGTCGCTGGCCGAGTTGTCGCCACGGCTTAGCGAAGATAGAATAGAAATTAGCCGGGACCTTCTGGTTTTGGACTGAAATAGGAAGTTGCATCGAGCCGCACCTTTCCAAAGCTAGCCTAAAACAAAGTGTGACGATATTCCAAATCGTATCGATACACAGCAAGAAAAATTGGCTGATTAGGTGCGTTTTCCTAATCAGCCAATGGAAGTTGGGTTGGAGGAGAAGTTTGAAGAAACCAACAGCAAAAAAACTCTTAACGAATTTTTATTATCGTTCTTAATCCGTATTGATGTCAAGCGAAAGTTAGCAGGTCTATCTGCCGAAGAGAGAGTATAGGGTATGGCTCGTCTCATCTGCCTCATCTTCGGTCACAGTCTCATTTGGGCTGCAAATGGGCCAGTGGGTCTACATGCGGTTTGCAAGCGCTGCAAGAAAATCATCCAAAGTTCTGAACGCTGACAAGTTCCTTTATTAGAGAGGTTTAGCGGCACTCCCACACTTCGATTGTGTGCGGCGCGAACCACTTCTCCTCCCGGCGTCCGCCTTAGCGTTTGGCATCCTTCTCGCCTCCGTCCTGAATATCGAATGGCGATATCTAATCACCCCAACGGTCGTTGCACTGATCCTCGGCGGTGCGGTGCTCCTTGTCGATTCCGCCAGAAGGCTCAGATGCGCCGTCCTCTGTTGTGGCTTGGCGCTGGTCGGCGTGGCTGTTGAGATCGGCCATCGCCAAACCCGGGTACCCAAACTCAACGCCGAGGATGGAGAAACGGTGCTCCTGAGCGGGTGTGTCGTCAACCCCACAGTCTTCTCACCGGCGCGCGAGCAGTTCACCTTGGACCTCAACGCTAGGGCGGCAATCCGGGTAACTGTTACTTTGCGTCCCCAAGACAAACCTCTTTCCCTTAGCTACGGTCAACGTGTCGAACTGCCGGTCAAAATCCGCGCGCCGCGCAACTTTCAAAATCCCGAGAGCTTCGATTACGTCCATTACCTCGCAGCGCAACACATCTATTGGACCGGCTCGGTCGGCAATCCGCAAGACATCAAAACCTTGCCGGGCAGTTGCGGCTCGTCTGCCGTCTTCGCTCTGTACTCGTTGCGAACTTGGGCTTTGGGCCGGATCGACCGTCTTTATCCAAACGATCAGCACACGATCGGCCTCTTACAAGCGACCTTGATCGGCGAAACGAGTGGCGTCGAACGGCGCTGGACACAAGAATTTCGCGTCACAGGCACCTATCATGCGCTGGTGATTTCGGGCATGCACGTCTCGGTACTGGCTTTCACAATCCTGCTGATTCTGCGTTTGTTCCACCTGCGCAAAGTGCCCGCGCTGTGTGTGGCAACCGCAGCCAGTTGGCTTTACGCTTTCATTGCCGGGCTCAGTTCGCCGGTGGTCCGGGCTGCCGGCGGCTTTACCTTATTCCTGATCGCCAGTTATTTTTTCCGCAAAATGCGCGTACTAAACGCGCTAGGCGCGGTGGGCATCGTCTACTTGCTGATTGATCCGGACCAGTTATTCGATCCCGCCTTTCAGCTGTCTTTCCTTTCGGCAGCCGCCATTGCAGCGTTTGCGATGCCGCTGATGGAGCGATCGACCGAGCCACTGCGTGGGGCGGTCAAACGGTTTGACCAGCCGGGCTATGATCCGAGCGTGCCACCGGCGGCAGCTGAGTGGCGGGTCGAATTGCGCTTGCTGTCGAGAACACTGCAATGCTGGACTGGGTTGCCGCTCAAAACCGCGCAGTTCGTCATCGAGCGTCTCACCCTAGTGGCCGCGTTCGCAGGCGACGCGATGATTGTTTCGGCCTGCGTACAGTTTGGCCTGGCGCTTCCCATGGTGACCTATTTTCATAGACTTTCGATCACCGGCTTGTCGGCCAACATCTTCGTCATGCCGTTATTGTCGTTAGTGGTGCCGCTGGGGTTTGCCTCGATCGCGACGGGCTGGCATCTGCTGGCGAACAGCACACGGCTGTTATTGAGCGCGGCTGAGTCTGTCGCAACCTGGCACACCAAACTCGAACCCGCCTACCGAATCTGCACTGTTCCCGCCTTGATCGCTCTGACGTTTGCCGGTTCGCTTGTTCTCTTGGGATTCGCCATCAGGCACAAACGCGGAGTGCCTATTGCCATGTGCTGCGCCATGGCGCAGTTCGCCGTTGTCTGCTGGCAGCCATGGCCTGCCGATATCAAGCCCGGCACGCTAGAAGTGACAGCCATTGACGTCAGCCAAGGCGACAGCCTGCTGGTTGTGTTCCCGGACGGCGAGACCATGCTGGTGGACGCCGGCGGCTTCCCCGGAATGACGAATATGAAACGCAAGCCGCAGATTGACATCGGCGAAGATGTGATCTCGCCGTATCTTTGGACCCGGCGGATCACGCATCTCGACTATGCAGTTCTCACGCACGGGCATTCCGATCACATGGGCGGGCTCGGCGCCATTTTAGACAACTTTCACCCGAAGACGCTTTGGATCGGTGCGGAGCCGGAGACGCCCGAGTGGAAAGAAATCCAGAAGACCGCGGCGCGCGACGGCGTGAAGATCATTCCTCTCACACGTGGTGTAGCGGACAAGAACATCGGTGGGGCAATGGTGCGAGTGCTCGCTCCGGCGGCAGACTACGTTCCCGAGGAGACGGCCATGAATGACGACTCACTTGTGCTCGAAGTGAGCTATGGACGTCACCGCGCGCTGCTGACCGGCGATGCCGAGAAGCCGATCGAAAGCGAACTGGTGGCAAGCGGCCTGCTGCGCCCGGTGACACTGCTCAAAGTGGGCCATCACGGCAGCAGGACGTCGTCGAGTGAAGAGTTTCTCGATGAGATCAAACCACAGTTCGCGATGATCTCCGACGGGTACCGTAACCAGTTTCACCACCCTCATCCGACGGTGATTGAGCGGCTCAATGAACACCACAGCGCGATTCTGCGAACGGACCAACAAGGGCTCATTACGTTTCGCACCGATGGCAAGCGAATTGAGTTAGAAACTTTCCGCTAAGCTAAGGTCATGGAAACGGAAGAACGCCGCGGCTCAAGCAACGCGGAGAATTTCGCTTGGTTAGCGCTAGGCGCGCTCGTAGGAGTTACCGCGGCGGTGCTGCTGGCTCCGGCTAAAGGAAGCCACACGCGGCGCAAGCTGGCGGGCCAGGCGAAGACGCAAGGGCAGAACTTTCTTGACTCAAGCCAGGACGTTGTCACGCGGGGCCGAGAGCTGTTTGAGAAAGGCCGCGAGATCGCGCAAGAAGCTGCTGAAATGTTCGAGCGCGGGCGTAAGATGGCGGAAGCCGGCTTTGACGAACAGCTCGAAGCTGAACATGTTTTTGATAAAGGCCTATGAACGCATTCGTAAATGAGCCTTACTTAGACTTCGGGAAACCCGAGAACGCGGCAGCGGCAAAGGCAGCTTGGCAGAAGGTACGCGGCGAGGCCGGCAGGGAATACGATTTGCTGATCGCGGGCGAGCGGCGGCGCTCGACGGCGAAATTGAATTCTGTCAACCCGTCGAAATCGAGCGAGATCGTTGGGGTCCATCAAAAGGGCTCGGAACAGGATGCGCGCGACGCGGTCGAAGCGGCTTACTCCTATTTCCAAACCTGGAGCGACGTGCCGTTCGAGGAGCGGGCCGGCTACTTAGTCGAGATAGCGGCCATAATCCGGCGGCGCAAACTCGAGTTCGACGCCTGGCTTGTTCTCGAGGCCGGTAAGACTTGGGCAGAGGCCGAAGCGGATGTTTCCGAGGCGATCGATTTCTGCGAATACTATGCGCGGTTGGCGTTGAAGCTAGCCAAGCCCGAACCGCTAGTGCAGTTGCCGGGCGAACGCGACGAACTGGTTTATTTGCCGCTCGGCGCCGGCGTGGTGATTCCACCGTGGAACTTTCCGCTCGCCATTCTGGTGGGCATGACGGCGGCGGCGCTCGTCACCGGTAACACGGTGGTGATTAAGCCGTCGAGCGAAACGCCGACGATTGCGGCGAAGTTCGCGGAAGCGATGTTAGAAGCAGGCCTCCCGCCCAAAGCCTTCTCCTTACTCGTGGGAAGTGGCGCGGCGATTGGCGACACGCTGGTTTCGCATCCGAAGACGCGCTTCGTGTCGTTCACGGGGTCGCGCGAAGTTGGCGTACATATTAATGAGCTGGCGGCCAAGACTCCCAAAGGGCAGATTTGGATCAAGCGCGTGATCGCAGAGATGGGGGGTAAGGACGCCATTGTCGTCGACAAGGACACGGATATTGACCAGGCGGTACAGGGCGTGGTTTTTTCGGCCTTTGGCTATCAGGGCCAAAAGTGTTCGGCTTGTTCGCGGGCGATTGTCGATAGTGCGATTTACGATCAGTTTCTGACGAAGCTTAAGAGCAAGGTTGAGACGCTGACGATTGGACCTTCGGACCAGTTGGAGAATTACATGGGTCCGGTGATTAGCGCGAAGGCACGCGACACGATTCTCGGCTATATCGAGACGGGCAAGAAAGAAGGCCGGCTGATCAGTGGCGGTGGCCCGGCGGCGGGAGATGGATACTTTGTCCAGCCAACGGTGATCGCGGACATCGATTCGAAGGCGCGTATTTTCCAGGAAGAAATTTTTGGGCCAGTCTTGGCGGTGACGAAAGCGAAAGACTTCGATCATGCGCTGGAGTTGGCGAACGACTCCGACTATGGATTGACGGGCGCGGTTTATACGAACGATAAGGCGAAGGCGGAGAAAGCGCGGCGGCGGTTCTTTGTGGGGAACCTGTATATCAATCGCAAATGCACGGGGGCGATGGTTGGGGCACACCCGTTTGGCGGATTTAATATGTCGGGCACGGACTCGAAGGCGGGCGGGCCGGATTATTTGCTGCAATTCGTGCAGGCGAAGTCGATCGCGGAGAAGATTTAGATTGCGCGGCCAAAGCGACGGCCTAAACAGATTAACAGCATTTGGCGTTTTGGTATTTGCGGCGGTGTTTGTGGTCGCTGAAGGCGCGCCATTCTTGGGCGGAGTGCGGGTGGCCGGTGGCTTGAAGATGACGGGCGTAGGCGGACTCGTCGGATAGTTCGCGGGCCAGGGCGGCGAAGTACGAAATGATTTTCTTGAGTAAGTTCATGCGCTTTGAGTGAGGACGAACGGGCTTTCGGAGCTGCGGGTGCCGGCGGTGCCGTTCAAGATGGCGTACCAGACGCGGAGGGAATCAATAATGATGACCGTGACGAGGACGAGGAAGACTCCGCAGACAGTGGCGTCGAGACGATCGTTGAAGATTTGGGTTTGGGTCGCGGCGGTGATCTTCCCTGCCTGGAGCAAACGGGCGTGCGCGAGGAAGCCGAGCTTTGGATCGGGTGCGAAGATTTTTTGCCAGCCTGCTGAAAAGGTCACGGTTACTAACCAGATGAGCGGCGCCACCGTGATCCAGGCATAGCGGGCGCGATAGGCTTTCATCAGAACCGTGGTAGCCACGCAGAAGGCGATGGCGCTCAGAAGCTGATTCGAGATGCCGAACAGAGGCCAGAGCGAGTTGATCCCTCCCAATGGATCAATGACCCCTTGATAAAGGAA
Source organism: Bryobacterales bacterium (assembly GCA_963763615.1). Classification (GTDB taxonomy): domain Bacteria; phylum Acidobacteriota; class Terriglobia; order Bryobacterales; family Bryobacteraceae; genus Bog-105. Next base: position 266,382 of record CAVXPI010000001.1, read on the forward strand.
ATAACCCCACGAGAGAACGACCACTGCGCTGGTGAGAATGACGCCGGGCATCCAGCCCGAGCGGCCGAGCGGCTTGTAGACGTGACCCAGAAGATCTTGCAGCATGAAGCGGCCGACGCGGGTTCCGGCGTCGAGGATGGTGAGGATGAAGAGCGCTTCGAACATGATGGCGAAGTGGTACCAAAAGCTGACGAGTTTGTCGCCCATCCCAGTGCTTTGCAAAACACCATTGAAGATTTGAGCCATGCCGAGAGCAAGGGAGGGTGCGCCGCCGGTGCGTGAGAATAAGGTTTTTTCGCCGGTGCTGTGGGCGAGTTGGGCCATAGTGTCGACAGTGACAGGGAAGTGCCATGAGCTGATGGTGGCGACGGCGGCGGCGGGAGTGGCGCCCACAATGCCGGCGGGCGAGTTGACCGCAAAGTAAACGCCGGGTTGCATGGAAGCGGCGGCGATCATGGCCATGATGGCGACGAAGCCCTCGAGCAGCATGGCGCCATAGCCGATGGGCCAGGCGTCCCATTCTTTGGAAATCATTTTGGGAGTGGTGCCGGAAGAGATGAGGGAATGGAAGCCGGAGATGGCGCCGCAAGCGATGGTGATGAAGCAGAAGGGGAACAGTTTGCCGGCAAAGATAGGGCCGGTGCCATCAATGAACTGAGTGAGCGGCGGGAGTTGCAAGCGCGGGTGAGTGAAGAGGATGCCGAACGCGAGGAGGAAGACGACGCCGAGTTTGACGAAGGTGCTGAGGTAATCGCGCGGGGCTAAGAGCAGCCAAACCGGCAAAACGCTGGCGGCGAAACCGTAAATGACGATGGCGAGAGTGAGGGCCACGCCGCTCCAAGTGAACCAAGCAGACCAAGTGTGAGACTCGCCGACGAGTTGGCCACCGTAGATGCTTGCCATCACAAGGACGAAGCCCAGGAGAGAGCATTCCAATACTTTGCCGGGGCGCAGGAAGCGCAGGTAGAGGCCCATGATCAGGCCGATGGGAATGGTCATGGCAATAGTGAAGGTTCCCCAGGGGCTGCCTTTAAGGGCGTTGACAACGATCAAGCCAACGACGGCGAGCAAGATGACCATAATGAGGAAGACGGTAACGAGCGAGATGAAGCCGCCCACCTTGCCGATTTCTTGGCGGGCCATCTGGCCAAGAGTCTTGCCATCGCGGCGCATGGAGCAGAAAAGGATAGTGAAGTCTTGTACGGCACCAGCGAGGACTGCGCCGAATAGAATCCAAAGGACGCCAGGCAGATAACCGAATTGCGCGGCGAGGGTGGGCCCAACTAAGGGGCCGGGGCCGGCGATAGCGGCGAAATGATGGCCGAGAAGAATCCATTTATTGGTAGGTTCGAAATCGCGGCCATCGCGCAGACGTTCTGCGGGAGTGGCGCGGCGATCATCGAGCAGCATGACTTTGGCGGCAATGAACTTGGCGTAAAAGCGAAAGCCGACGGCGTAAATGCAAGCGGCGGCGGCGACAAGCCAAAGGCTATTTACGGACTCGCCATGATTACTGGCAATGACACTGAGGCAAACCGCGCCGCCGACTGCAACGGCAGCCCACAGGATGGAAAACAAATGACGCATAAGGGTTTTTAGAAATAATGAACGGCCGATGAAAACCAAGCTGCCAACAACGCCGCCAAGAGCGAGGCTACCGCAACAGCGACAACGGCTTTATTGACGGATGATTTCTTGCCATCGTCGAGACGAATGGCCACCACCGCCGCCGGGCCTTGCAGACGCCGCAATTCGAAACGATTGCCAACCGCTTGAGGCATTTCTATCACACGCTTGATGCTGGGCTGGATTCCGCCATTGCGAAATTCCAGAGTTTTGCGCAAACCGACGGTGAGGAGGGGAGTGTGATCGGAGACGGCGCCGATGTACTGGCGGGCGATCCAGATTTCGAATCCGGTTTGAGCGTTAATGGCTTGGACTTCGGCGCGGGAGCCGGCACCGAGAAGCCATTCGTTCGGGCCGCCGTTTTCGATGGACGGGTAGAACGCGAAACGTTTTCGGCCGATGCAATCGAGCGGCGAAGGCACAAGCGGCGCTGCCATTTTTCAAGTGTAACGAAGGGGAATCGGGCAGAACTTAGCCAAGCGCCGAGAAGGCGCGATTGGCATCGGTGAGAGCCTGATCTACGCTGGTTGCCAGGGCGGTGAGGTGACCCATTTTGCGGCCGGGGCGCGGGGCGAGTTTGCCGTAGAGGTGCAGTTTCACGTTGGGAATAGCAGTGGCGGCGGCCCAGTTGGGTTCGGCGTGCTCCCAATGGTCGCCTAGCAAGTTCATCATCGCTGCGGGGCACAGTTGCGTGGGCGCACCCAGTGACAAGCCGCAGACGGCGCGCAGTTGTTGTTCGAATTGGCTGGTGACGCTGGCGTCAAAAGTGAAGTGGCCGGAGTTATGGGGACGCGGGGCGAGTTCGTTGATGAGGAGTTTGCCGTCTTTCGTTAAAAAGAATTCGACACAGAGGACGCCCACGACCTCGAGAGTCTCGAGAACGGTGCGGGTGATTTCCACGGCGGCGCGCGTGATGGCTTCGGAGACGCGGGCAGGGGCAAGTGAGATATGCAAGATGCTATTGCGATGCTGGTTTTCAATGGCGCCGTAGTGGATGAATGCGCCGTCGGCAGAACGGGCAGCTACGACGGAGATTTCGCGCTCGAAATCGACGAAGGCTTCGAGGACGGATTCGCTTTGGGCAACTGTTTGCCAAGCGGCGGGGAAATCGGCGGCGGAGGTGATGCGGTGTTGGCCCTTGCCGTCGTAGCCGAAGCCGGCGGTTTTCAGAATAGCGGGGAGGCCGATTTCGAAGGCGGCTTTGGCGAGATCGTCAAGACTCGCGACGCGGCGGAAGGGAGTGAGCGGGAGGCCTGCGTTGGCGAGAAACGTTTTTTCGCGAAGCCGGTGTTGGGTGGTGTGGAGAATGTGTCCGGCAGGACGCACGGGAGCACAACGTTCGGCGGCGGCGGCGGTGGCGGCGGGAACATTTTCGAATTCAAATGTTACGACGGACACGGCGGAAGCAAATTTGGCGATAGCGTCGAGATCTTCGTAGGCCGCGTTGATTTCGAGATCGGCGACTTGGCCGGTGGGCGTGTCTTGATCGGGCGAAAGAGTGTGGACGCGATAGCCCATGCGGCGGGCAGCGATGGCGAACATGCGGCCTAATTGCCCGCTGCCAAGAACTCCTATGGCGCTACCGGGCAGAATGGGCTTCAAAGATTGCGGTCTCCGAGAACTGTTTCGGTTTGTTGCTTGCGGTAGGACTCAAGACGAGTGCGGACAGCGGGATATTTGAGGCCGAGAATGGCAGCAGCTAAGAGAGCTGCGTTGGCAGCGCCAGGAGGGCCGATGGCGAGTGTACCGACTGGCACACCCGCGGGCATCTGAACGATGGAGAGAAGCGAATCGATGCCATTCAACATGCTGCTGCGGATGGGGACGCCGAGGACGGGGAGTATCGTGTGCGCTGCCACCATACCGGGAAGGTGGGCCGCGCCACCGGCCGCCGCAATGATTACTTCCAAACCACGAGACACGGCGGTTTTGGCGTAGTCGGCCATCCAATCTGGAGTGCGGTGCGCGGAGACAACCGTGCACTCATGAGGGATGCCGAGTGCCTCTAACAAGTCACTGGCCCGAGAGATGGTTTCCCAATCCGACTTACTGCCCATGATGACTCCAACTAACGGCTTGTCGGAGGAGGGCAAAGCGTGCGTGCCGCTGCTGCTCATGAAATGAAGTTACTCGCCTTCGGCTACGAATCCTTTTTGCCCATCGAACGTGTAGAGGTTTTCGATTTTGATGAAATCGAGATTGGCTTTGCCGGTGCGGTCGAGAAGGCTGACGATTTGGGCGTGGGAGATAGGCCCGCCTTGCGTCTCGCTCATGAAGCGTGCGCGCCAGTGGTCGGTACAGAAGGTCTCTTCGAAGCCGTTGGGGTAGACCTTGGTGCCGCGATTGGACAGGGCGAACATCTTGAGGCCACCGCCGTTGAAGGTTTCGAGTTTCTTGCCGAATTCAATAGGGTTGCGGTCTTTGGAATCGAAGAAGACATCTACCCCGACAAGTTCTTTCTTCTGCGGCGCGTGAACCTTCAAAGTTTGATGCAGGGCTTTGTTGGGTTCTCGCGAATAAGTGACGGCTTTGAGTTGCTCGGGCTTCTTGCCCATGTTAGCTACGACTGCTTCAGCGAATTCTTTGGTACCGACTTTTTGTTTGCTGACGCCTTCCTTAAAGATGTCGTAAGTGTGTATGCCTTCTTCTAGGGTGCGCAGCCAGGCGTTGTGGACTAGTTCGGCAACATCGGGCTGGCCGATGTGAACGAGCATGAGAACGCCGCCGAGGAGGAGACCGGAGGGGTTGGCCAGATTCTGACCGGCGCGGCGCGGGGCGGAACCGTGAATGGCTTCGAACATGGCGCAGCGGTCGCCGATGTTGGCGGAGCCTGCGAGACCGACCGAGCCGGCGATTTGAGCCGCGACGTCAGAAAGAATATCGCCATAGAGGTTGGGCATGACGATAACGTCGAAGGCTTCAGGAGTGTCGGCCATTTTGGCTGCGCCGATATCGACGATCCAGAATTCTTTTTCGAACTCGGGGTATTCGGCGCCGATTTCATCGAAGACCTTGTGGAAGAGGCCGTCGGTGAACTTCATGATGTTGTCTTTGGCGAAGCAGGTGACTTTTTTGCGGTTGTTTTGGCGGGCGTATTCGAAGGCGTAGCGGACAATTTTTTCGGTGCCGGGGCGAGAGATGAGTTTGAGGCACTGGTAGACTTCGTCGGTTTGACGGTGCTCGATGCCCGCGTAGAGATCTTCCTCGTTTTCGCGGACGATGACGACGTCCATGCCAGGATGTTTGGTTTGGACGTAGGGGTGGTAAGAAACGCAGGGGCGGATGTTGGCGTAGAGGCCAAGCGTTTTGCGGGTGGTGACGTTGAGAGATTTGAAGCCGCCGCCTTGGGGGGTGGTAATAGGTGCCTTGTAAAAGACTTTGGTGCGGCGGAGAGATTCCCAAGAGCTGGGCTCGATGCCCGCGTTGATGCCGCGGAGGTAAACTTTTTCGCCGATTTCGATGGTCTCTTCCTGAATTCGCGCGCCGGCGGCTTTCATGATGTGGAGAGAGGCGGCCATGATTTCGGGGCCGATGCCGTCGCCGTGCGCGACGGTGATGGGGACAAGATTCGTTGCCATGTGTGTACATGCTATTAAATCAGACCGGGGGTTAAGAGAGCTTTCAATCACGAGGCCGAGTGTTTCGTATTCTAGAGGTATGGAAGTACATTTCACGCCGGAGCAGGAAGCGCAGTTAACGCAAATAGCCACCAGATCAGGAATAGACACCGAGCATCTGGTGAAGGATGCGGCCCTACGCCTGCTTGCCGGAAATGCCGTCAAACAAGAAGCACCGCAACCCGTGCGCGCGAATCCGTTGCCTGTCTGGCATCTCGGCGTAGTAGGTTCTCTGCACCGACGCGATATTTATACCGATGCCCGTTGAGCCGGGAATCATTGGCGCGAATATTCTGATTTATGCGCTCGACGCTGACGCCGCGCAACATCTGGCTTGCCGGACTCTGCTAGAAGCAGCCCCAGGTGAAGCGCCAACAACTACGCTTTATGTGACCTCGCAAATCCTCTGCGAGTTTTACGCTGTTGTTACTAATGCACGGCGCGTTCTGAAGCCGCGTTATTTTGCCGACGCGTTGGCTGCTGTTTCCGACTTGCTTGGCTTTCTTCGTATACTGCCCGCTCCCGTCGCCACTATTGATGAGGCGATGGCTTTGCTGCGCCGAAGGCTGTTACAGGCGGCGACGCATTCGACTTACAGATTGTCGCCACAATGAAGCTCAATGGAATTTCGCGCATCTATACTTGCAACACGGGCGACTTCAGACCCTTTTCAGAAATCGAGTCATTGACGCCATAAAATCCCTATGAACATTTTCAAAACGCTTGTGCTCTCTACGGTTTTGCTCGCGCCTATATCAACGATGGCCGCGACGGGAGGTTTCACGATAGGGCAAGTGATGAGCGCACCCTTCGCGAGTTCGCCGGTGGCTTCGCCGACAGGGACGAAAGTGGCTTGGCTGGAGAACGAGCAGGGCAAGCGCAATGTGTTTGTGGCGAGCGCGCCGGAATGGAAGGCGGTTCGAGTCACGAATTTTACGCAGGATGACGGGCAAGAGATTGGGGAACTCGCTTGGGCGCATGACGGGTCTTATCTGGTGTTTGTGCGCGGCGGAGATTTGGAGAATGGCGGCGAAAATCCCAACCCGGATATGAGCCCGACAACGCCGGAACAGGAAATTTGGTTTGCGAATGCCGATGGAACGGCGCTGAAGAAACTGACCACCGGGCGGGCACCTGCGGTATCCCCAATGGGCGGATTGATTGCCTTTGTGCGTGGTGGGCAGATTTTCACGATGCAACCAACGGGCGACGAAGTGAAAAATGTTGTGACGCAGAAGGGGCACCAGGAGGACTTACGCTGGTCGCCCGACGGAAAGTCACTGGCGTTTGTGAGTGCCCGGCATGGTCACAGTTTCGTGGGCGTCTACTCGCTGATGGACAAGAGTTTGCGGTATTTCGATACGAGCACGGATTACGATGCGGAGCCGGCGTGGTCGCCTGATAGCGCGCATTTGGCTTATATAAGGACGGCATCGGTGACGCCGAAGATCGGGCCCGGACCCCACAGGGAGGGCGAGCCTTGGTCGATTCGTGTGGTGGACTTGAAGAGCGGAGAAGCGCATGTGGCGTTTCGAGCGACGGCGGGAGTGGGCAGTGTTTTTCGCGGATTGGATGCGCGGCAGCAACTCTGGTGGACGGCGGGAGACCAGTTGATTTTCCCTTGGGAGAAGACAGGCTGGTGCCACCTTTACAGCGCGGGAGCAACAGGCGGAGGAACGCCCGTGGAACTGACGCCAGGCGAGGGCGAAGTAGAGCATGCTGCTTTGTCGCCGGATGGCAAGACGGTTTATTACTCCACCAATATTGGAGACATCGACGGGCGGCATTTGTGGAGTGTGGGCGTGGAAAGCGGAACGCCGAAGCAGTTAACGAGTGGCGAGCGGATTGATTGGGCGCCCGCGCCGGCATCTGACGGATCGGGGTTGTTCTTTTTGTCGGCGAGTTACAAAGACAAAGCGCATCCGATGGTGCGGCTGAGTTCCGGCAAAGTGCAGAGTGTGGCCGATGAATTGGCGCCTGCCGATTTTCCGGCTGCAAGTTTGGTGAAGCCGCAGGCCGTGACGATCACGGCAGCCGACGGGATGGTGGTGCATGGCCAACTGTTTTTGCCGTCGAATTCAAAAGCGGGCGAGCGGCATCCGGCACTCGCATTTTTCCATGGCGGATCGCGGCGCCAGATGTTGCTCGGCTTTCATTACATGTATTACTACTCAAATGCTTTTGCGATGAACCAGTTTCTGGCGAGCCAGGGGTACGTGGTGCTTTCGGTAAATTACCGCAGTGGGATTGGATACGGCATGCGCTTTCGTGAGGCGCTGAACTATGGCGCGGAAGGCGGTAGCGAGTATAACGACGTAATTGGCGCCGGGCTTTACTTGAAGAACCGGGCCGATGTGGACCCGGCACGCATTGGACTTTGGGGCGGTTCGTATGGGGGATATTTGACGGCGATGGGGCTTTCGCGGGCATCGGACTTGTTCGCGGCTGGGGTGGATTTTCACGGAGTGCATGACTGGAGCAGTTGGCGCGATATCGATGGTGGTCCGGCGGGCGGCGATCCTAGCGCTAAACAAGAATACGAAAGAGAGTTGCGGTTAGCGTTTGATTCGTCTCCGATGGCGACGGTGGATGACTGGAAAAGCCCGGTGTTGCTGATTCATGGAGACGATGACCGCAACGTTTCGTTCGCACAGACGGAGATTCTGGCAGAGGCGCTGAGGAATCGCCATGTGGAATTTGAAGAGCTCATTTTTCCGAACGAGATTCACGATTTTCTGCGGCATAAGGATTGGCTGGAGGCTTACAAGGCGACGGCAGATTTCTTTGCGCGCAAGCTGAAGTGATTCAACTCAGTTCGAGGCTTTCATTTTGTGATCGAGCAGCCCTAACAGGCGGCCCAACTGTTCGACTACCGAGGAGTACGGTGCTTTGGCGAAAGAGAGCCAACCCATTTCCTCGGGTTGCTGATCGGGTACGAGGCGAACAAAGAGGGCGCTAGAATTGCGGCTCGAAAAGAAAGTGCGCAATTTGCGGCGATTTGTCGTAGAGACGCCATTGCCATCCGCGACAACACAATCGATTTTCTCGTCGTAGAGTTGGCCTAATAGTAAAGCTTCGGCGGCGCTGGAGCAGCGAATCACGCCGTAGCGGGCCTCGCCGAACCACTCTTCTAACTTCCCGAAGATCTCCAGATCGGTGCCAAGCAGCAGGACGGTTCCGCGGCGATTGCGGGCGTCGACAAAGGATTGGGCGGCATGCTGTAAAGGCAGGAGAATTTCGATGCGGCCCTGCTTATCCGAGAGCTGGGTGAAGTGGATGGAGCCCTCCATAGCCGCGACTAAGGCATGCGCGATGGAAAGACTGAAGTCCGGATTCTCCATTTCGAGCGGGAATGAAAGGGACTGCACGGGAGCGGTACCTATATGCTCTAGATCGAAAACAATCGCGACGCGGTTGCGCTCGGCCTGATGGGTGGATACGCGAATGCGCCCGGCGCCGGACATGCGTTCGCGCGCGTTCAGGAAGACGTTGACCAAGAGGATAGACAACCGGTCGGGATGGCAAAGGACGAGGGTAGACTCTTCATTGCTGACGTGGATGTCGACTTGCAGCGTCGCGGTGCTTAGTTTGTTGAGCAGCGGCTCAACAGAGGCGACCACGCCCGATGCGCTGACCAGCGTGGCGCGCACCTTAGGCTGCTCACTCAGGCTAATCAGTTGCTCCGTCATCAGCAGACCGATGGCGTTGACTCGGGACATGGTGTCGGTTTTATCCAGGAGCAAGGCGCGCTGTTCAGGCGGAAGAGAAGTGGCGAGCGTGATGAGGTCGGAACTAGTGGCGCGAAGCAGGCTATGCAGACTATTGAAGTCGTGCGCGATGGTTTTGGCGAGGCGGCCGAGCGCGAGCATGCGCTCTTCTTGCCGCTCTATGTTTTCTTCCTGTTCGCGGCGAGAGATGTCACGGACCGTAAAGATGGCGCCGACAGGCTGATCGCCGTTGTAGCTGACGACAACGTCGCCTTCGATGGGAATTTTTTGACCGTGCGGTTTTATCGTCAGTAGGGCGTCTTTTGGGAAAGAAACGCGGTTACCCCATTCGGCTTTATCGAGAGTTAGGGAGGCTAAATTGTTCGTGCCGCCACTGGAAAGGGGTAAGAGTTGGTCTACGGACTTTCCTAGCGGCTCTATTTGCGCTATTACTTGCTCTACTTGCCGTGCGCCGAGAAGTTCCTCGGCAGCGGAATTTAGAAACTGAACTTGGCCGCCCAAATCCGAAACGATGACCGCGTCGGGGATGCTCTGGAGAACCGTAGCGAGCCAAGCACGATGCTCTTCGAGTTGGCGCTCGACGCGGTGCTTGTGGAGGGCCATCTCCACAGTGCTGGTTAAGCTGAGGGCGGAAATCGGCTTGACGATGTAGCCAAAAGGCCCAGTTAAGCTGGCTCGTTCGAGAGTAGCTTTGTCGGCGTGAGCGGTTACAAAAACGACTGGTAAATGAAAGACGTTGCGAATTTGCCTGGCGGTTTCGATACCGTCTTTCGCGCCTCTAAGATGAATGTCCATCAGGACTAGATCGGGAGGCGACGTTTCGATGGCGCGAATCGCTTGTTCGGCGGAAGCGGCAACCGCCGCCACACTATAACCAGCAGTGGATAACAAACGTTTTATGTCGAGACTGATGATAGCTTCATCTTCGACAATCAACACACGAGGTGTTTGGCCTGCCGCTGTTTTCATCAGTACAGGACCTGGGGTTCAAAGAGTAAGTTCGTACCCTTTTAGTGAATCACAGCGAGATACGAAATAACAATCTTTTTGTATAGGGCTCTGCGGGCCACAGGGAATGCAGGCAAGCATTTCTACTGGCAACGCGAGACACGCGCAAGGCAACGCAGGATCCAGCACCATCAGGCTCGCTATAGCGAATTAGTCAAGCTTCGGAAAAACCCGAACGCGAACAGGAACCAGATTGGGAGAATCCATCACTTCAAGCGGCTTGGTCGCTTCGGTTTCAGGCTTGCCATCTTCCGCAGCGGCCTCGGCCCAGGCGAGCCATTGCTCATCCGCCCACGCGACAACTTGGCAGCAGCTATAAACGCTAGCTTGAAACTCTTCCTGAAAGCCCAGGACTAACGCATCGGCTGCCGCTTGGGAAGGCGTGCATCCGCACTGTCTGCAAATTGTTGTCATTTTCTTCTCCACTCCAACTTCCCGCCTATCTCGGCGATGCTGTTACACTTTTGATGCTGCAATCTGATAACCAAGTGCAAATAACCAAGCATTTGTCTTTGGCAAAAATTCCTGGCGAGTGGCGGAAACACCCAGATTTTTGTGCACTTTACGGCTAGCCGTTTCCAACGAGCTTGCCCCTCGGGAGGTTAGTAAATCCCCGTGAATATCCTCATCGGACGTCTCGAAGTTCCGAATAGGTACGTTTGGTGAACATATTTGGATACTGATTCGGAATCGTGAATTATGAATTTCCGTAGACTAGGATTTTCCTTAGGGTGAAGTGGATATTTCTGAGTCTATCGTTCGATTGCGCGAGTCAGGATCCCGGAAGTGAACAGCAGATGGTGGCCATATTTGACCATTTCGGCCTATTTGCGCCAGTGCAGAAGTGGGCGCAGGAGTGCATCCTACAGATTCATGACCATCGGATACGATCTGCGACACGCTTTCCGCACGCTGCGGAAGAGTCCGGGCTTTGCTTTTGCCGCCGTGCTGTCGCTGGCGCTCGGGATAGGCGCCAATGCCGCGATCTTCAGCATCGTGAACAGCCTTTTTCTGCACCCGCCGGGTATTGAAGAACCTGCCGGGATTGTTGCGCCGCGGGTGAATTATAAGAAGCTGAATTTGATCCGAATCGAGATGTCGGCAACCGATTTTGCCGATGTCCGGCAAAGCAAGGAAGTATTTTCGAAGGCGGCGATAGCCCAGGGGCGCGGTTACAACTATACAGGCGGCGATGCTCCGCAGCGATTGGTGGGATCGGAAGTGACGCGGGATTGGTTTAACGTGTTCGGGGCGAAACCCGTGCTGGGCCGTACATTCCATCCGGAAGAAGATCAACCAGGCGCGAATCAAGTAGCGGTGCTTTCCTACGACACCTGGCAGAAGTTGTTTGGAGGAGACCGCGGCGTTTTGGGCAAAGCGCTTGAGTTGAACCAGAAGACATACCGGGTGGTGGGAGTCATGGGTGCGAATTTTCATTGGCCGGCGCAGGCTGAACTGTGGACACCAATCGGCTTGCCAGCGGACGCTTTTGGGCCGAGGAATCGCTTTAACGAAAGCTTTACCGCGGTAGCGCGTTTGCGCGATGGCGTCTCTTACCAAGCAGCGGCCAGCTTCATGAAAGTGCTGACGCAACGGGCGGAAGACGGAGACCCTCGGACCGGGAGCTTTGGGCGGCGCGCCGAGTGGAGCATGACGATTGAACCGTTCACGGAACTGACTGGCGGCAGCGTAGAGACGCCGATGTTGATTTTGCTGGGGGCGGTCGCGTTTGTTCTTTTGATAGCGTGCTCAAACATTGCGGGGTTGATGCTGGTACGCGCAACCGGTCGGGCACGCGAACTGGCGATTCGAATGTCGTTAGGGGCACAGCGGAAGGATTTGATCAAGCAGGCTTTTGCGGAGAGCCTGCTGCTGGCAGTAGCGGGAACCGTTTTGGGGCTGCTGGCGGCATCTGGCCTTTCGCAGACGCTGGTTTCGTTTGCGCCGCCGCAGTTGTCGAGTGGTGTGGTGGTTGAGATGGACACCTATGTTTTGCTTTTCGCTATCGGTTTGGGTTTGTTTACGGCTCTGCTGTTCGGTCTGGCTCCCGCCTGGCATATGTCCCGGCTTGGACAAAAATACGAGCGGCTTCAGGAGGGCGGGCGTTCGAACACCGAAGGACAGCAGCGGCAAAGGCTGCGCGCGGCGTTGGTAGTGGCGCAGGTTGCACTGGCACTGATACTGCTGTTCGGAGCGGGGCTGTTCATCAAGAGTCTGGGCAAGCTGCGTGAAGTGGATGCGGGGTTCCGGCCGCATGGAATTATGTCGGCGTCCGTTGCGTTGCCCGATGCGCGGTATCACGAGGAAGACAAGCAAGCAGCCTTTTACAGGGCAGCGCTGGAGAATCTTTCGCATAATTCTCAAGTGCGGGTGGCGGCTGTTTGTGCGCCGCTGCCTTTTAGCGGCGACGATGCTTCGGCTTCGTTCAACATTGAAGGGCGGAATGCGCCGCCAGGTGACCCTGGTCCACATGGCGGCATTAGGAGCGTCAGCGCGGGTTACTTTGAGGCGATGGGAATCAGGCTGCTGGCAGGGAGGTATTTCACGGACGCGGACCGGAAGGATAGCTTGCCAGTAGCAATTGTGGATCAGAATCTCGCGCACCAGTATTGGCCGAACGAGAACCCGATTGGGAGGCGGCTGAGGAAAGGGGACAAAGATTCGTGGTCGACGATTGTCGGGGTGGTGGCGCATGTGAAGCACTCGCAACTGGCGGCGGATTCCGGGAAAGGCGTCTATTACTATCCGATTTTTCAAAGCGCTGGGAGTGGTGCCTTGACCTCTTTCTTTATTGCGCGAGAGGCGGCGGGCGACGGCGCGCGTTTAGGCGAATCGATCCGGCGTGCCGTGCAGGCGGTGGATCCGGCGCAAGCGGTGTTCGATATGAAGACGATGGACCAACGAATCGCGCTCGCGTTGGGGCCTCAGCAATTCGCAGCGTCGTTACTTTCGACGTTTGCGGGCGCGGCCTTGCTTTTGGCGGCGTTGGGGCTTTATGGCGTGATCAACTACAACGTGGCGCAGCGGACGAAAGAACTTGGTTTGCGCGCGGCGTTGGGGGCGCGGCCCGTGCAGATATTGAGGATGGTGATTGGTTACGGGCTGCGGATGGTGGCGATGGGTGCCGCCTTGGGCTTCGTTGCGGCAATGGCGTTGGCGCAGGTTCTTTCGTCACAGCTTTTCGAAGTGAGCGCGTTTGACCCGGCTACGTTCGGTTTGACGGCACTGATTTTAGGCGGTGTGGTGCTGCTGGCGGCTTACATACCCGCGTGGCGGGCGACACGGGTGGATCCGCTAATTGCACTGAGATACGAATAGGAGACGACGCAGCTAACCGTTGGCGTCATTTGACGGCAGTTGCAAACGGCGCGAAAATCGTTCGACCTCGGCGCCCCACGTTGTCAACGGTCGCTCCAAACTGGTTGCATACTCGGTTTGGGTCGTCGAAATCTAATCACATCGAAGAAAACCGACGTAAGTAAGCCGTCCATCGTAGTCATCGCTCAATGATTTGCAATCAAATTCCTGCTCGAGCGCGGGGAGCCCAGTCGGGGTGCGCAACTTGAGCAGATGTAGGTGACCGATCTCAATCACTGCGGTCGGATTAGAGGTTTGTGACGAGCCAGGAGTGCTGCTGCGGCCTGAGCTTGGCACATGCCAATTCCAAACCGGAGCGCTATCAACTGGCCCTGCGCGAGCCCTCCACCTTCAACCGCGAGAGCTACACCAACGCTGCTCCCAACTGCAGCCCCACCGCCGCTGACACCAGTAGCACCGGCCGCTCCTACGACAACAACCGTACTATCGACGGCGACAGCGGTGGACGCCGACGCGATAAGAGCTTCCTGGCCTGCTAAGACACCGGCTTCCACGAGTGCGGTTTCAGCCACGGGAACAGCGAGTAGTGCCCCAGCCCCACCCGTTGCCACAATCACCAGCACGGCTGCCGTTAGCACAACAATTACGGCAACGGCCACAATGACATCGGCCTGATGCTGCTCGATCCAACGGCCAGCGTCAGTCGAAAGGCGGCCGGAGACAATGTCATCGACAGCAGCCCGCGCAAGAGTGGAACGTTTCGCTCGAATGCTCGCGCGCGCACATCGCTCACCTCTTGACGGAAGTACGCCTTGTCGCAGCAGATCAAGTACAGTTCGCCCGGGATGCCCCGGTTGCCTGTCAGCAGCACTTCCCGAAGTTGTGGGTTGAAGCGGCTTTAGTTCGTCCACCATCTTCCGGAAGGTAATCTGGAACTTCGCTTCTTGTTCAAGAGCGCGAAGCATGTCGCCCACACGAGAGTCCGAAACTGCACGCCGCGCCGCTGACGCTCGAACAGTCTTTAGGGCACGGACGAACAAAAGCTCTTGTTTCTGCTGCTCAAGGGAGAGTCCTAGGAGAAGGTGCTCGTATACTAGCCGTACGAGTTTGGCAGCGAGCGCATCTTCCACGGCGTCGGTGCAGTCGTCAGGCATCTCCAGGTCGAAGCAGATTTTGTACTGCAAGAGCCCGCTTTGCCTCCGTACAACGTCCAGCCAGAACTTATTAATGCGGACGAGTCCTCCTAGCGCATTGGTCAGGATCGCCTCCCATCGCCGGAGCTTATGACGCAGAGTCTGCGCTTGCGCAAGCAAATGGGTGAAGGCAATTCTTCGCGCTTTAGGCCCCGGGCCGGCGCGGCGCGCCTCTGGCGGATACCAAGTTTCCGAGCCCCAGAAGTAGGGATAAAGGAAATAAAGTAGATTTTCCCATCTGCAATTTATTTAAATTTATTTAGCGTGAACACCTACCTGCCTTTTCTGTTTACTAGAAACTCTGCCTTTTTTGGGTTGGGTAATCCTTACGACCGAGAGCTCGCGACCGTGTGGCTCGAACACCCACAAACCGATATCTTGAAAACGGCATTTGTCAAAGCGCGAATCAATATAGATTCAAAACATCTGCAACAACTTTCGCAAATAAAAAGACCGTCGCCGTTCCTCCATCCGGCGAAGGCTCCCTAGCCTAACGGGGATTCAATTTCTGAGCCGTTGCATTGGCGGCTGTCCGAAGATGCTCTTCTGGATCGCCCAGGGCGATGGCCGAAACCTTCGGACTGAACTCCGACCTCTTAAGAAGGCCAGCGGTGCCGAGTGCAAACTTTCGCACCCCGGCGTCGGTGTCATTCAGTGACTTCAAAACCAAATCGCTGGGTGCGGCCGCGGCAAGATTCCGCAGTCCATTTGCAACGGCGATCCGAACTTGCGGATCGTGGCTGTCGGCGGCCTTCCTCAACACGTCAATCGATGCGGGGCCACCAATCAGGCTGGCCGCGTAAGCCGCCTTGGCCGCCTGAAGCGGATCGTTTGCCTCGGTAATCAACTCCAGTTGCGGGAGTGCCTCCGGCCCGAGCCGGGCAATGGCAGAGTAGTCTGGTTCATCTCTGTTGATCTCTTTTAGAACTTGCTCCATAGTGACTGGCATATTTTGTCTCCTGACTAACTTGTGAAAGAACTGGCCAGCATCGTCGAGCTCTCTGAGCCGATAATGTCGGGCGGTGGATTGGTTATATTGTCGGTCCCGTTCCCCGTCATTAGGCGGTTGTTGTCGTTAACGTGAGACAAACCTAGAACGTGGCCGGCTTCGTGGGCCATAGTCCAGGCACTCGCGCCACTCGCTACCGCTGCTCCTGGCTGGCCTGCCGGATGACTTGCGCAACCGTTGAAAGGTGGTTGAGTGCTCCGTACAAAGTAAATCACCACGTCATTAGCTCCTGCGTTGTTGCGGTGAGAAAATAACTGTGTCTGTTCCGCTGTTGGACTGCCAAGGGTGCAGGCACCTACATCGAGATCGTTCAAAGCAGGGAGGTTTAGCACCTCGAAGGAAGCGTACTTCACGCCCACACTGGCTGTCGCATAGGTCAGCCGCATGTTCGAGATCATCTGGTTGATGCTAAAGCGTGTCGGCGCCGTAAGGCACTTCACATGCACCCGCACCGTTTCGCGGCATGCGAGGGCACCGGTTCCAGGACTCCAGTAAATCGATCCATGCTGAAATTCGCTGTATCGACCAGTCGCATCCTCGGTGCTCAACTCATCGCTGGTTGGATAACCAAGGAAGCTTCTTTCCCAGCCGATGCTTGACCATAGTCCGCGGATTGCGCCATGAACTTCGTGCGCACCGGTGGTCGGCGTCCAATAAACCGATCCGCCTTGAAAATGATTGAATTTGCCGACGCCGTCGGGAGTCGTCGTCTCATCGGTCAGTGGATAACCGAGGAAACTTCGTTCCCAGCCGAGGCTGGACCATTTTCCACGTATCGCTCCATGCACCTCATGGGCGCCCGTTGGAGATGTCCAATAGATCGATCCTCCTTGGAAATGGTTGTACTTGCCTATATGATCAGGAGTTGTTAATTCGTCGGTAAGGGGGTAGCCAAGAAAACTCCGCTCCCAACCTAAGCCCGACCATTTGCTACGTATGGCACCATGCACTTCATGCGCCGCCGTCCCCGGAGTCCAATAAATCGATCCTCCTTGGAAGTGGTTGAAGCGGCCCACATGGTCAGGAGTTCGCGATTCATCGGTCAAGGGATAACCAAGGAAACTTCGCTCCCATCCCAAGGCCGCCCACTTATCTCGAATCAATCCATGAGATTCGTGAGCGCCGGTTGAAGGCGACCAGTAGATCGACCCGCTACGGTAGTGCCGATAATGCCCAATTCCATCGGGCGCAACCAGCTCAGCAGTAGTTGCAGGCCCCAGCCATCCAGCTGCGCCGCCTAGGGCGGCGTACTTCACATCAATATCTGACATTAATCCCTCCGCTTTACCTCTGTGCATTTGCAGCGCCATAGTACCGGGATTGAAACGGAATAGTTAATCCATTTCGGAAAGGTTATGAATCCGCTGCACTTAGCCGCTAAGCTGATCGAAAAAAGCTGGCGGGGAATGGCGTGAGAGAAATTTGTGGAGAAGTTGGGCTGCCTCAAATCGTCCAATCTGCCCTAAACGGGTAGGGCTAGTGGTCAAGATTGAGATACGAACTCTTTGGGTCGATGAATACCGTGTCTTTCAATACGGTACAGCAACGTTTTACGACTGATGTCGAGATAGCGGGCAGCGCGGGACTGGTTCCACTGGCACCGCTTGAGGGCCTTGACGATAAGCTCCTTCTCAACGGCTTCCAAACTAATGCCCTGTTCAGGAAGGTCGACTTCGTATGTTTCAAGATCATTTCTTTCCCGACGCAAATACGCTGGCAAATCCCGCAACGCGACTTCATTGCTGTGAGCCAAAACTACAATTCGCTCCAGGACGTTCTGAAGTTCGCGCACGTTGCCGGGCCAGCGATACCTCATAAAGTATGGGATTAGTGCTTCCGCCATCGTTAATTCGGGCCGTTGGCTGGTGTCTTTGCTCTTAGAAAAGAAATAATGGACAAGCTCTGGAATATCTTCAACACGTTCCCTGAGAGGCGGTAAGGTCAGCGGAATGACTGCGAGCCGATAATACAGATCCTCGCGAAAAGCGTTGTCCTCGATCATCGCCTGCAAATCGCGATGGGTGGCTGCGATGATACGGACATCCACTTTTGTCCCGGCCGTAGAGCCGATTTTTTCGACTTCGCCCTCCTGAATCAGCCGCAGCAGTTTCACTTGAAGTGGAAGTGCCAGTTCGCCAATTTCATCAAGGAAGAGTGTTCCCCCATTTGCCGCCTCCACTTTTCCCTTTTTGTGCGCAACAGCTCCGGTGAAGGAGCCTTTGACGTGGCCAAACAACTCCGATTCCACCAGTTCTGCCGGGATCGCGCCACAATTGATAGTCACTAGAGGGCCAGTTTTACGAGCGCTATTGAAGTGTATAGCTCTGGCTAAGAGCTCCTTTCCGGTACCTGTTTCTCCGCGGATTAGCACGATAGCATTGGTGCGCGCTGCGCGCGCAGCGGCGTCGAGTACCTGCAACAGTATGTCTGATTGTCCGAGAATGTTTTCGAAACCGTATTTCGCATTCAGATTGGCACGTAGGAAATGTACTTCCTCAATTAGTCGTAGGTGCTCGAGAGCTCGGCTGATCGTCAGGGTCAGTTCATCCGGATGGACAGGTTTAGTGAGATAGTGGTAGGCGCCAGCCTTCATCGCTTCGACAGCCGTCTCGATCGTCCCAAACGCTGTTAGAACAATAATGATTAACTCTGGATAGCGCAATCGGATTTGGCGGAGAAGGTCTATTCCCGAAACACCGGGCATTTTCAAGTCGGTTAGAACCAGGTCGTAGGCTCGGGTGCCCAAGACGGACATAGCTTGATCGGCAGAAGCGGCCGAATCAGCGTCGAAGCCGCTCTGTTGAAGTTGCACTTCCAGTACTCGCCGGAGACTTTCGTCGTCATCGACGATCAAGATCCGATTGTTCATTGACTGAGTCTCAAAGGAAGAGCAATTCGGAAAGTCGCGCCTTCCGGGGAATTCCTGCTCACGGTCAAGGTTCCTTGGTGTTGCACAACAATTTGATATGCAACAGACAGGCCAAGCCCGGTACCGTTGTCTTTCGTTGTGAAGAAGGGATCGAAAATCCGCTCCAGATCGTCAGGGTGGATGCCTGTGCCCTGATCGCGCACTTCAATGGTGATGTTCGTTTCCTTTCGCTCGGCAACCAGCAGTACTCTTTTACCCTCCGGTGTAGCGTGAACGGCATTCATCGTTAGATTTAACAGAACTTGCTTCAGCTGCTCCTGGTCGCACTCCACTTGTAGCGGACCCGTTTCCACAACTTTTTGCAATCGCACACACCCCATTTCTTTTGAATGGCCAACTAGGACCAGCACTGAATCTAGCAATTCATCGACGTCAACGATTGCAAACCGCGGAGAACGCGGCTTGGCAAAGTCGAGAAAATTTGACAGCAGCCGGTCGAGCCGACGACATTCTTTCTGAATAATCTCAAGAAACTCGACACGTCGTTCTGCGGAATCATTCTCGCGCTGAACTACTACCGCTGCCCCTTCAATGCTGGCCAGAGGATTTCGAATCTCGTGCGCCAAGCCAGCTGATAGCTGGCCAAGAGCGTAGAACCGCTCAGCCCTCTTCATTCCCTCAAAATTAGTTTGCAGCTGCACGTACACGGAATTTAGCTGTTGGGTTGCATGCCACAACTCTTTTACCTTCTTTTTCTGAATGTCACTCAAGATGCCTGTGACGAGGCCGACAAGCAAAAACACAACACCTTCAAGGCATTGGTCCAAAGCGTTAACCGGAGAGACCCTCCATACAGCGGGTGTGCCCACCAGAAAGAATATGCCCGCCGTCAGGGCAATGCATAGGCCACCTCGCCGACCCGCATGGAGGCCCGCAAAGACGATTGGTAGATAATACAGACGCTGCAGTACGTAGAGCCAATGCATCGCCGCAACCGGCGTCGCAATTTGCAATAGCCCAATCGCAATGACTGTTAAAAAGACGAGACCGCCGGAGACAAATGGGTGTTCATGTTGCAAGTCGGGATGTTGTAGCGGCTCTTCGGATTTCTGCATTGCAACACTCGTCACGGCCTTCCGCCGTTATTTCAATAGTAGTCCGCACTGCAACTGGGGCACGTTTGAGATCCGTACAAAGTAGTCGGCAGTTGCGCGGTAAGCTTTACAGTGCAGCATTCCGAGCGTTCATCTTCATCGACTTACTTTTCATTTGCCTCATTTGAGGCAAGCGTGGATCTTTTGGGTGCACAGATATTTTGGTTTTGAAGTTTTATGGGATTCCAATGGGGTCGGCCATCAGGCCTGGCTCGAAGACTTATCTGTGGCGATACCACAGGGCATTTGCTATGCTTGTGTGGTAGCCGCACAGGAGACTCCCTTTGGCCGATTCCAAACTAGATTTACTCCAAGGAACCTTAGATGTTATGGTTCTGCAAACCCTCGCCGCTCTCGGTGCTCAGCACGGTTACGGCATCGCCCGCAGAATCGAACAAGTAAGCGGCGAAGAAATCTTGCTCAATCAAGGCACCATCTATGCCTCGCTCGTCCGCCTTCAACAGCGCGGCTGGATTTCAGCCGAATGGGGCAACTCCGCTAACAATCGCAAAGCCAAGTTCTACTCACTCACTCGCTCAGGCGCCAAACAACTCGCCAACGACGTCGCCTATTGGCAGTGTCTCTCCAAAGTAATGACCCGCGTACTCAACATCGCGAAAGAGGCAAACCATGCGTGAATTCATCGGGCGTTTCTCCGCATTCTTCAAAGGATCCGCTCACGATGGCGACCTCGACGCTGAGATGAAAGCCCATCTCGCCTTGGCCATCGATGAGAACATAGCCGCCGGAATGACTCCGGCGAAGCCCGCCGCCAAGCGATGATCCGCTTCGGAGGTATCGAAGCCGCCAAAGAACTGCATCGCGACACCCGTTCCCTGCCCTTTCTTGAATATCTGGTCCAAGATCTTCGCTACGCCCTGCGCATGATGCGCCGCGACCCCGGTTTCAGCGTCTTTGCCATCCTGATCATCGCCCTGGGCATTGGCGCCAGCACTACGGTCTTCAGCGTGCTAAGAACCGTACTGGTGCCGCCGCTGCCCTTCAAAGATCCGGCCAACTTGGTCTGGCTCGCTAACTCAAAAGCCGGCAGAAGGCCTCTCCGCACAAACCCTGCAAGTGTTGCCATATCTCGCGCTCAAGGAACGCAATCACTCTTTTTCAGATATGGCCGCCTACTTCGCGTTCTACGGCGTTGGCGACAGTCAACTCACCACCAACGGCGTTTCAGAACGTCTGAACGCTCTGCCGGTGTCGCAAAATTTCTTTCCCATGCTCGGAATTCAGCCCCACATTGGCCACTATTTCTCCGCCGAGGAATGCAAGTGGAATGGCCCTAAAGCAGCTCTTTTGAGCTACGGACTCTGGCAGCGGCGATTTGCCGGCGACCCGCATATTGTGGGCAAAAGCATAACCCTCGATAACACTGCAGTGACCGTAACCGGAGTTATGCCGGAAAGGTTCGACTTCGGCTCGGTCTTTGCACCAGGAACACACATGGATCTCTACGTGCCGTTCCCTCTCACTCCGGAGACGGACCGCTGGGGCAATACGATTTCGGTCGTAGCGCGCCTCAAGCCCGGAGTCGCCATCGCGAGAGCGCAAGCGGAGGCCGACATCTTGGGCGCCCAGATATCGAAGGAATACCCTAACAAAAATTCGCTTCAACCGCTCGTAAGCACATTAAAAAATCATGTGAGCGGCACCCTGCGTCCCGCCCTGATCGTATTGGGCTGTGCCGTTTCGGTGGTCATGCTGATCGTTTGTGCGAATCTTTCAAACTTGCTTTTAGCCCGCAGTACGGCCCGCCAGAAGGAACTGGCCATCCGTAGCGCCTTAGGCGCGGGCAAAGGCCGCTTGGTTCGACAGATTCTCACCGAAAGCCTGCTGCTCTCCTTGTGCGGTGCGGCGCTCGGCATGGGTTTCGCGCTTCTGGGCACTCGTCTTCTGGCGCGCCTCACATCGTTCAACATTCCGCTGCTCACCGGCGTGCGGATCGATCCTCTGGCTCTCGTCTTCACTTTGCTGGTGGCTGTTTTCACCGGCATTCTTTTCGGCGTTTTACCCGCCCTTCAAGTTCCGAAAGTAAGAGTGAACGATTCTCTCAAGGAACAATCGCGCAGCTCCACCGGAAGCCGCCGGCACGCCTGGGTTCGTAGCGCACTGGTTGTCTCCGAGATCGCCTTTGCGGCGGTACTCATGGTGGGGACAGGCTTGCTGCTCCATAGCTTTCTGAAAGTGCTCGACGTTAATCTCGGCTTCCAACCTGCGAGCTCGGCCTCCTTGCGAATGGACCCCAGCACCTCCCTGTCCACGCAAGAGCTAGCCAATGCTTATATCGACAACGCTCTCGGCCGCGTGCGCGCTATTCCTGGCGTCGAAGCGGCGGGCATTACCGATTCCCTTCCTCTTGGCCGCAACCGGACGTGGGGTGCTGCCGCCAAGGGCGTCGTTTATAAGCCGGCCGACAACCCGTTGGCTTTTGTCCACATCGCGTCAGGTGGCTATTTGCGCGCAATGGGCATCGCCCTCAAAAACGGCCGCGAATTCAACGAGCGAGACACGGCCACCAGCGAAGCCGTCATTTTGATTAACGAAACCCTGGCTCGCCAGTTGTGGCCCGGCCGGATGCACTCGGCCAATTGATGAGTGCCGGGGATAAAAGAGAAAAACGAGTTGTCGGAATTGTCCGCGACGTGCATCATCTCGGCGTTGAACAAGCCAGCGGCGCCGAAATGTATTTCCCGATGACACAGACGGGCGATTACGGTTCCATGCATTTGGTGGTTCGATCGCGGCTAAGTCTCCCAGAACTGAACTCCGTCGTCCGCGCCGCCTTGCTGCAAGTAGACCGCGGCTTGCCGCTTGAACAATTCCAGCCTTTGCAGGAACTGGTGGACCACTCCGTCTCGCCCCGCCGCTTTATCGTTTTCCTTTTGTTAGGCTTCGCCCTATTCGCGCTGCTGCTGGCCTCGCTTGGCGTCTATGCTGTCATCTCGTACTCAGTCGGCCAGCGCACGCAAGAGCTTGGCATCCGCATGGCTCTAGGCGCATCGCCGGGCCTGCTCCAACGCGGCATCGTCTTGCAAACCGTCTCTCTTGCAGCCGTCGGCCTTGTCATCGGAACGATAGCATCCGCGCTCCTGACAAGGGCCCTCGAGGGCTTGCTCTTTGGCGTCACGCCTACCGATCCGGCGGCTTTTGCAGCCATGCTTGTCGTACTCACTGGAGTCGCGGTAATCGCCGGCTTCTTGCCTGCCCGCCGAGCCGCACGCATCAATCCGACCATCGCTCTCCGCGCCGACTAACTCGCAGCTCCTCAGGCTAACACCTAAATCTATTCAAGTCCGAGAAAAGAAACAGGGACAACTTAAACCCTGATAGTCTATCCTGGCCAGCAGGCCTTTCACCCGAGGACGACTAAGTACCAATGGATTGAGAAACTTACGTTACTACCGAAGTGCGCGTCAAGCTGATAATCTCCAAGCAGATCCAGTTATGGCCCCAAATACCACAGTGACCCCCTCCCAGTTGAAAGAACCTCTCGGCGACGCCGGGATAGGCGTCGTTTATCACGCGCTCGACATCCAGGCAACGCACTTGTTGCCGGACATGCTGCCGGGCACCACGTTGGCAACTCTCATTCAAGCCTCCAGCCCCCGCTTGACTCCTGATTTCGTCGTCGAGATCATGGTGCAAGTCTGTAGAGGCATTCAAGCCGCGCACGAGGACGGTATCCTCCATGCCGCTCTCAATCCCAGCAACATTCTTATTCTGGAAGACAACACCGCCAAGATCGTCCACTTCAGCCTCGCTCACACAGCTGGGAACCAACCTGCCAGCGGTTGGCTCGGAGCCCAGGACTATTTAGCCCCGGAACAACCCGGCGACGCCAACGCTAACCTTAGCGCCGATGTTTTCTCGCTCGGCGTTATCGCCTATGAAGCCTTAACGCTTCACCAACCCTTCAAGCGCTCCACTCTTGAGGAGACGGCCGAAGCCATCCGCCACTTCGTTCCGCAACCCATCTCGGAAAAGAATCCGCAAGTGCCACAACTCGTCGGCAAAGCCGTGCAGGTCGCTTTGGCCAAACTGCCAGACCATCGCTACGCTACTGCGGGAGAATTCGCCGACAGGCTCGAAGAAGCCGCCTCCTATCAACAAATCGAGCGTTTCGACCCAGCCAACGCGGATGCCATCTTTGAACTGCTTGATCGCGCCCGCACCCACTTGGATCGCCACGATTTCCCCGAAGCCCACCGCGCCCTGGCAGAAATCTTCAACCTCAAATACGATCACCCCGAGGCCGCACGCCTCAAATCTGCACTGGACGCGCACGAAACGGAAGCAAATATCGCTCGTGCTGAGAAAGAAAAGCTATTTACCGCGGTCCAGCGCCACTATCGGAATGGCGAACTCGGCTCTGCCCTGACGCAGCTTGAAAAACTGCTGGCCTTGTCGCGCAACGTTCCGGCCTCGTGCATTCCCGAGCGTGAAAGTGTCTTTGAAGCGTTATGTGCCGAGCTACGAAGCGAGCGCGGCCGCATCGGCCAGTGCTGTACCGAAGCCGCTCGAGCGCTGGCTGAACACAATTTCGAAAAGGCCCTGGCGATTTGTGACAGCCTTCAGGCCCGCTATCCCAACAATCAGGAATTCCAAGCCTTGCGGCTCAAAGCGCAACAGGCCCAGCGCCATCAACTCCTCGTTTACGTCGGCGAAGTCGCGCGTTCCCTGGAAACCCAGCCGAATCTCGACGGCCGTGTTTATTTGTTGCAAGAAGCCGTAAAGCGCTATCCAAATGAAGAGCTGTTGGCGCGCCAGCTCTCCCTCGCTTGCGAACAGCGCGACCTAGCCGCCTCGATCGTCGCGAAAGCTCGCACATACGAAATTCAAGGCCAGTTTGAGGAAACCATAGATCAGTGGAAGGCGCTTCTGAGCATTTATCCGCTCTATCCCGGCCTCGCCGCTGAGATCCAGCAGCTCGAACAGCGCCGCGAGCAAAAGGCCGAGGAAGACAAAAGGTCGCGCTTCATCACCGAAATCGGCCGCGCCCTCACGAGCGGCGCCTACACCGACGCCGAACGTTTGAGCCAAGAGGGCCTGCGTGAATTTCCAGAGCAGCCGCAGCTCTTGGCGCTCCTGGATAACGCCCACCAAGGCTTCGAAAAATGCCGTGAGGCCGATCGGTTATTGGAAGAAGCGAGGACTGTGAGTTCTCACGGCGATCCTGATCGTGCTATGACCTTGCTGCGCCAGGCTCTCGATCTCGACCCCCGCCACATCGTCGCCCGCAACACACTGATTAATCTTTTGCTGGAACGGACCCGCGCGTTGCTCGCTACCGATACATCCGCCGCTGAACTCTTAGCAGCCGAAGCGGCCCGACTCGACCCCGAGCATTCCTCCGTTCAGAAAATCCTCAAGCTCGTTGCCAAGGCCAAACCGAAGAAACCTTGGCAACCGGCCCTCCTCGAAGCGGCCTCCGGCATTAGCCCCAACGGCCACCAAACCCTCGACCCTGCACGCATCGAGTCGATTCCCGCGCCGCAGCCAACAAAGCTATTTCTCGACGACGATTTCTCCGAGTCACCCCGCGCTTCTCATCGCACGGTTCCTCAACCGCCACAGCCTTCTCGTGAGCCTGCTATCCTTCAACAATTTCGCGAAATCGGTTCGGTGTTTGCCTACAACGTCAAAAGCCGCCTCCTCGACAGCGACTTGGCGCCGCACTTGCAAAAGCTCAGCGAATCCTCCCGCATTCCGCTCACCGCACGCCAGATTCGCGGCTTCATGCTTTCCTTGTTGGGCGCTCTGGTACCCCTCCTGCTCGTTTCTTTCGCTTATCGGTATGCGAGCCGGCCGCACGTACCCAAGCCTATGACCGGACCAGAGGCGAGAATCTCCTCCGCCCCGCCAGGGTCCCCAGTCACGATTCAAACCGCTCCGAGTTACGCCAGTGTCGCGCCAGATGGAGATCCGGACGCCAGCACAACTCCGCCTCTCGAACCTGTTTCGCGGCAACGGACTTTCGACTCGAGCCCCGCCGATCAAACCATCGAACGCCCCCCAGCCGCAAATCTCTCCTCAGACGGGCGTTCCACGCATCCCAAGCGGCCTATTGCCGTCCAAAAGGACGTGCCCGGGAACCGCCACGTTGACGCGTCGGCCAAAGCCCCGCTTCCCACACGGTTCACAATTTCCTCGGGAACTCCGGGCGCAAACATTATTGTGGACGATGTCAATATTGGTGAGCTGGATGAAAAAGGCAACTTCGCCTATGCAGGCATCGCTGCCGGAACTCACAAAATCGAACTCAGCAAGCCAGGCCATGGCTCACGCACCTTCTACGGACAAACTTTCCTGCCCGGCAAACCCTTTGATCTCCCCGGCGACAAACGGTTGACTGCCGTGGCTGGCTATGCACGCATCACTGTTTCTCCCCTCAGCGCCGCGGTTTCCTATAAGCGCTCCGGCGAATCCGCGAAACATCCCGTGTCCGACCTCTACCGCGCCCTCGCGTTGCCGCCTGGCGCTTACGAGTTCACCGCCGAAGCGCCTCAGTTCGCATCCAAACTCGTCGATATCAAAATCCAAGCCGATCAGACCGCAGCCATTTCTTTCGATTTGAAGCCGTCCGCCAGAACTGTCGCTGAGCAGAACACGGAGTTAGTAAATCCAGACGAAGCGACCAAAACCGATGGCCGCTGGTATCACGGCCGGACCGATAAGTACATTCGATTGACCACAAACTCGCCGACCAACACCCTTCTTTTTTCAAAGGAGTCAAAAGTAAAGAGGACCTCCTGGCGCGTCAACCTCGACGGAAACATGATCACCTACACACTCGATGCGAAAGGGATCTCCATCGAGAAGCACATCGACGCGCACGACTCTACTGAAAGAATCAAGACCGATCTTCGTGACGCCTCTACTCCTTTCGAATCGTATGCAGTCACCGTCAAACTCGCAAAGAACGACGTGATCATCGCCCGGCCTGACGGAACCCCCTTACACACGACCCACACCGAAGATCACGATTGGTCACAGGCAGGGATCTTCGCCAAGGGCGATACATACTTCAGCTTCTTACCGGGCCGCTAACCGGATGTGCCTCTTTAGGATCACTTTGGCTGCTTTATAGTCTAAGATCTTCGGCCAGGAAGTCGATTTTTGCCACTGGAGTTTCGAGGGCGGCGGTCGAACAGACCTTCGATGCTTTTGGCGTCGAATAAGCGGAGGGAGAGGGCCGAGTACATCGTGGTTCATGATGTCGTCTAAAATAGGCATCTGTCTCACCTCTGAGTGGATTTCTTTGCCGAGCTTGCGTAAGCCCGACAGGATCACGTACTGTTCTGGAAACTTGCCGTACAACCTGCAAACTTGTAGCGCATACTCGGCCATACGAATGGGCAAGTATAAATCGTTGAAACTCTGCAGTTCGAAGCCAATCAAACGCCGGCCGCGGATTGTTCTACCAAGAAGATCGACACGCATCTGTGCGAGGTTTGGCAATTCCACATTGAGCCAGCGCCCAATTTTCACCCCGGCGATTTGCTCCAGCACGGAGCTGTGTGAATCCTGCAGCAGGGACTTTGGGACCGTGTCGTACTTGTGCACCTGCGTTTTAGTTTGGCACGGCAGGCTCGTATAGTTTGCGCTGGCGAGTAAGCCGGCTAATATCCGGCGGTTTCCCGAGCGCCGTCAGCCGATCTGCTCTGCCAATTCGACGATGATCCCTTCGGGGCCGCGCAGGTAGCAGAGCCGGTAGCGATCCTCGTAGCGCTCCAGCTCGCCGACGAGATTAGCGCCACGAGCCCGCAGGCCCGCGACGATGGCGTCGATGTCTTTAACGGCGAATGCAATATGACGGATGCCCGGTGTGTTCGCTGGCGCGTGCCGGCTGCCGCCCTGAATCGACGGCGTGTGGAATTTCGTCAGCTCGAGCCGCCCGTGGCCGTCCGGGGTCTGCAGCATCGCGATCTCCGCCCGGACGCCTTCGAGCCCCATGACGCGGTCCACCCAGCGGCCTTCGACCGGTCCGGAGCCCCGCAACTCGAGGCCGAGTTCGACGAAGAACTCGGTTGCGGCCGCGAGGTCGTCAACCACGATGCCGACGTGCTCCATCCGTTGGATCTCCATGGGTTCCATTGTAAGAATCCAGTTTCGAGCTTCGCGAGGGCTTGCGAATTCACCTTCAAGAGTTAGCCGACGGCGCAGTTGGATTCAAACTGCGTCGTTATGCAAGAGCGGCAGGTAGAATCATGATTACGAACCCGCAACGTAAAGACGCTTTGCGAGCGTAAATTTGACCTGGTCATATTCAAATAAGGAAAACCGATGACAGCAGCCATTCGTTCCACGCTTCTCACTCTGCTCTGGACTGCGGCGGCGGTTAACGCGCAAACCACCCAAACTGCACCGGAGCAAACGGGCGGCGGCCAGATGGCGCATGGGTTCCAGCCGCCGGCCGTCGAACGTAATTACGATCGCCGGACGGTCATGGTGCCCATGCGCGATGGCATCAAACTTTTCACCGTCATCTTTGTCCCCAAAGGAGCGCACGATGCACCCATCATGCTGACGCGCACGCCGTACAACGCCGCGAGCCACGTGCGCAATCCGTCCGCACCACCGGCGCAGACGTTGATCGATGAGTTGCCGCTCGGCGATGAAGGCTTTGTGGAAAACGGCTACATCCGCGTTTACCAGGATGTGCGAGGAAAGTACGGCTCTGAGGGACCGTACGTGATGACGCCTCTGCCCGTGAACTCGGGGTTCAACAGTAGCGGCGCCGACGACACGACCGACGCCTGGGACACCATCCAGTGGCTGACTAAGAATGTGCCCGAGAGTAACGGCCGTGTCGGCATGATCGGCTCCTCCTATGAAGGATTTACCGTTGTGATGGCTTTGTTGCATCCGCATCCAGCCCTGAAGGTTGCCGTGCCCGAGAGCCCGATGGTGGATGGCTGGATGGGCGATGACTGGTTTCATTACGGCGCGTTTCGCCAGCCCAACATTGACTATGTCATCGGACAAATGACGGCGCGCGGCACAGGCATTGGAGCGCCGCGCATTGGCGACGACTACACGAACTATCTCAATGCGGGCTCCGCCGGTGACATGGCGCGAGAACAAGGAGGCGCTAATCTGCCGTTCATGCGCACCCTGGAAGAACATCAATCCTACGACGAATTCTGGCAAGCTGGCGCCCTGGACAAGCTGATCGCAAAGCTCCCACTGACTGTGCCGGTCATGTGGGAGCAAGGCCTCTACGATCAGGAAGACATGTGGGGCGCAATCCACTCTTATCGCGCGCTTAAGGGCGATCCGAAGGCAGGCACCCTCAACTTCCTGGTGCTGGGACCTTGGTTTCACTCGCAGATCAATCGCCAGGGACGCGCATTGGGGCCGTTGGTTTGGGCGACGGACACGGCAAACCAATGGCGCCGCGATGTGATGCTGCCATTTGTAAATCAATATCTAAAAACCGCTGCTCCGAAAGTCAACACGCCTCCGGTTTGGGTGTATGACACAGGCGCCGACCACTGGGACCGTCTCGGCACTTTCCCCACCAGTTGCGAGTCAGGCTGTAGCGTCCCTTCGAAGCCGCTCTATTTCGGTTCCAACGGCAAGCTGTCATTCAATGCCCCCGCAAACGACGAAAAGGCTGAGCGCTACACGGAATTTGCTTCCGATCCCGCCAAACCTGTGCCGTATCGGCCGCGGCCCATCTTGGAGAAGGACGGCACCGGCTGGCGCACATGGCTTCTCACCGACCAGCGCTTTGTCGATGGACGCCCCGATGTGGTGACCTTCGTGAGTGATACGCTCTCCGCGCCGATAAAGTTGTCGGGCGAGCCGGTGGTCCACCTCATCGCGTCCACCAGCGGCACGGACTCCGACTGGGCCGTCAAGCTGATCGACGTGTACCCAAATCGCGAACTCGGCGCTATGGACATCAGCGGCGCGTTCCCCGGTCTGATCGCGCAACCTTGGGATATGAACGGCTATGAGCTACCCGTTGCGATTGAAATCTTCCGCGGCCGTTACCGCACCAGCTTCGAGCACCCTTCCGCCATTGAGCCCGGTAAGCCGCTCGAGTACACATTCGGGCTGCCCATCGTCGAGCGCACTATTCCGGCGGGCCATCAAATCATGGTTCAGGTGCAGTGCACGCTCTTCCCGCTCTACGACCGCAATCCGCAAAGATTCGTGCCTAACATCTTTAACGCCAAACCCGCGGATTATCAGAAAGCGACCCAGCGTATCTGGCACGCGAGCGGTGAACGTAGCTATATCAGTCTGCCAATTGTGCCTGTTGGCATTGCTCAGTGAGATCTTTAACCAAACGCGGTTCATTCGCAAAACTTTTTCAAACTTTTTGATCCGTCAGCAGCAACGAAGCCGGCCCATGTGACACATAAACCATGGAGGCTGAAATGTACAATTTGAAAAAATCCATGGCACTACCGTGCTTGCTGTTGTCCCTTGGTCTGGTGTCATCCGCCAAAGCCGATGTTATCGAAAACCTGACCTTCGCCGGCACCGCCACCTGTGGCGATGCGAATTGCACGAGTTTCGGGAGCGGCCCGGTTTTTGGCTCTTATAGTGCAGACATAACGACGGGAACGGTCGTGGGGCCCTGGTCCTTTTCCACGCCACTCGGCGTCATGTCTTCCACCACTGCGGGCTCCGATGCATTCATCGTCGACCGTTTTGGAGACATAAACATCGCTTTCGAGGAGGCCACACCGTTCGAATTTATTCAGCTGTTCTTCCCGGGCGCGGACACGCAGTTGATCGGCGCGTTGGCTACCAACATAGCTTCAGACGCCTGCACGCCCGCATCCGCGGCAAGCTGCTATCCGGATTATACGGTTACCGGCGTCGGCCAACTCACTAGCACCGTCACCTCGCCTGAGCCATCCACTCTTATGCTCATCGGTGCAGCTATGTTAGCCGTGGGCGTGTTGGGCCGTAAACTGTCCCGGCGCTAATGTTCCTACAAAAAGCCGGGACGTGTGGTAGCGTACCCTTAGCAGCGCGGTCAATGCTTCGAGCGTTGCACGCATTTTCTCGTTGACCGCGGGTAGCCATCACTTGGTTTGAAATTGAGGGAACTTCGATTGCTCCAAATCAGAACGAACGGCTTCTCTGTATTTGCGGCGTGCTGCTTCACGCTCGCCGCCAGCGCCGCACATGCACAAGTAGCCCCTA
Source organism: Bryobacterales bacterium (assembly GCA_963763615.1). Classification (GTDB taxonomy): domain Bacteria; phylum Acidobacteriota; class Terriglobia; order Bryobacterales; family Bryobacteraceae; genus Bog-105. The sequence continues at coordinate 297,082 of CAVXPI010000001.1, forward strand.
TTAAACCGGGGCTCTGGCAGGTTCAAAGCGACCGCGACACCAATGGCCAGAAAGCTCCCGATATGTCGGAGCGTCTTAAGAACATGCCTCCGGAGCGGCGGGCCCAAATCGAGGCCATGCTGAAGCAGCGAGGTATCGAAGGCGGCGGTAACACAGTAAAGGTTTGTCAAACCCGCGAGATGCTCGACCGTAAAACTTTCGTAAATCCCGTTCCCGACTGCAAAACAACACACACCAGCACCACCGATAGTTCCTGGAAATGGCACACTAGCTGCGTTGCAAACCACTTGGAGAGTGATGGAGAAATTGTTTTTTCTAATTCCGAAAACTACCTCGTGAAAACCACGTCCTCCTCCACCGCTTCCGGTGGTCAGACCAAAATCTCTCATTTAACTATGACCTGTAAATGGCTTTCTGCCGATTGCGGCGACATCAAACCTTTATCGAAACTGCCGTAAAACGGCCACACCGGTGTGAGACCTGTCCGCCTCCCTTGCGGTCTAGCAGTCTTTCGAGCAACTCAATTTCTTCGCTTCATCTTTAAACAGACCGTTGCCCGGAAATTCGCGCGCTAGGTCCGAGACCAGTTGCTCGGCCGCCGCTCGATTCTTATCGCGCACGGCGGCAATCGCCAGTAAGATCTTCGCGTAAGGCTTGAAGTAATGGCCCTCGGCGGCCACGATTTTCAGCTTCTGAATGCCTGTGTTTTTGTCGGTTTGTGCGCCCGTGAGACGCAGAAATGCGCGCGCCGCCATGTTTTTCTGGCTGAGCAAATAGTTCTCCACGCCCACCGTCAAATAGGCGTCTTTCAAGTCGGGATGCTTTGCAATCAGCGCTTCGCCCTGTGTGCGGGCGTCTTTAATTTCGTTCAGCGCCTGCCAGTTTTCTTTTTCGATCAGCGCTAAGTAATCGGCGCGCAGGGCCGTGCACACCACCGAAGCAAACATCGCTCGCTCGGGAGTTTTTCCCTCTTTCGTCATCTTCTCAGAGAGGTCGCGGCTGCGGCTCAACTCCTTTTCAAATTGCGCTTTTATAGCTGGGTCGGCCTTCAGCTTGGGCGCGCCCAGGAAGCTCTTATCTTCCGCAAAGAACTCCGAGCGGAGTACCTTCAACCGTTCGAACTCAGAGAAGAGATACGCCGCTGCTTGCGACGCAGGGCCGAAGGGATCGGCCGGTTGCTGGCGTTCGAAGTCGTCAAACGCTTTGTGGGCGCCAGTGAAATCCAGGTTATACATTGCGCTATAGCCTTGATCCAACTGGGTTGCGTCCACGGGAACGGCGGCGGCAGGCGTCGACAAGGCCAGCACCGCAAAAAAGGCAAGCACCATGTCCACTATTGTAGGGTCGCCGGATTGGCCGAACCGTGGCGGTTCAGTAATAAGGACGGCTTTCGTCGAGGGCAAGGTCCCTGCGGGTTCACCATAGCGCTGGTATGGGAGAATTGGCGCACGCCGCCGAAATCGCTTCCGTACGGGCAGCCACATCGATTGGTTTCGAAATGAAGCCGTCCATCCCGGCAGCAAGGCATCTCTCCCGATCGCTAGGCATTACGTTTGCCGTCAAAGCAATAATCGGGATTCGACGTCCCCCCGATTCCCGCCGGCGGATCTCTTTCGTGGCCTGACAGCCGTCCACATAGGGCATTTGCATATCCATCAGAATCACGTCAAAAGCGCTTTGTTCAAAAGCTTCCACGGCTGCACCCCCCGTCCGCGGCGATAGCAACCGTGTGCCCTTGTCTTTCCAGTAGGCGGCGAGCGAGCGCCTGATTGACCTGGTTATCTTCAGCCACAAGAATACGGAGACGTGTCGATTGCGCCGCATTCCCTTTGTCGGGAGGGGTGGCCGGGGTAGGTCCGGCCTCAATCGCAAAAAACAGCTTTTGAATCGCCTCAAACAGATCTGTATCTTTGATCGGCTTATTGACGTAGGCATGGACATCTCCCTTGAGATTGCAGCAAAAGGCTGCCTCGCTACGCGCGCCTATGGGATTGACAATTATTATCTTAAGTTCAAGAGGATTTGCCGCCGCCGGCCTCTATCCCCGATCACATGCGTAGGCACATCCCCGTCGACTTCATGTACCAACTCCAGTGCGTTTTCGTGGGCTTCTACCGCAAAATTCCGCAGAACGTCAGCCACGGCGTCCCTGACACAAAACCGGCTCGGATCAAGTTCAAGCTTGCCATCCTCGATTTTTGAAAAATCCAGAACTTCGCTTATCACCTGCAGCAGCGGATGTCCGGAGCTTTTGACCATTGAAAGTTGCTCGCGCTGTTCGAGTGTTAGATCAGACTCCAGAACCAGCTGAGTCATGCCCAGGATGCCGTTCATGGGTGTGCGCATTTCATGGCTCATGTTCGCCACGAACGCGCTCTTGGCGCGATTCGCCGCCTCTGCAACCTCGCCTAGCCGCGATGCCTCATGCAGTTGCCGGCGGATTACATCGGTCTGCTGCCGCACGCGCCGCCGCATGGCTACGCCCCAAACCAAGGTAGCTAATGTCACGACGAACACGGCGGCCAGCACTTGCAGCGTGTGCTAACCGTCCACCAGGACGGTCGGCTAACCACTTCGCCCTCGTCCGTGCGGCGGCGGTCCGCCGACACCGAGCAGATTCCAGTGAAACGAAGCATGCTGCCCTCCTTGAAATTCGGCAGCGTGCCGTTGCTGGCCTCACTCGGAAGGATGGCCGGAAAGACAAATTTGCCGGCGGAAAGCAAAAGCGTCGGGTCGGGGGCCGCTTGGTCTGTGCCGATCAAGCGCCCCGCGATTTGCACGAGTCGAGAATCGTGGTCGCCGCGCAGCGCCTGCTCCGCTTCGATCAACCGCGCTTTCTCCGCCCGCCGTTCGCCGGCTCGATGAAACTCCGCGTCCGTAAGCGTTGGCGTAAAGTCCCCGGCGGCCGGAAAACCGACTACATCGACCACTTCGCCAGTCCCCACCGGCGTCGTTTGCACTGTTTCCGCACAGATCCCTTGCGTTGCGTCCTGCACACAGACCGACCGGACGGGCCAAAGCATCGTGACCTGTCCGCGAATATGCGCCCGATGCCCGAAAGAAATGTTCGGGTCGAATCGCTGTAAGCTGTTCACCGTTTGTTCGGGCGAATTGAATGGATCTGCCGGCGCTGGCTCCACAATTTGAACACTCGCCATCCCAGGAAACCCTGGCCGATTCGATGAGGCTAAGGCTATGCACCTGGCGCGCCGTCGTCAATGTGGGCCGCTCACTTTGCCCGCTCGGTGCCCCGACGGCATGTCTCGATAAGCCGAAAGAAAGAGTGACTGCAACCGCGGCAGCAAAGCGCCAACGCGGCAAGGACAGCGATTTTCGGTTTCTCCAACCCGGCATGTCAGATGCAAGGGCAATACAGCACTGTATCCCTCATCGGTTCAATCGACAACCGGCTTTATAGATCGGTCCCGACGCGCCGTCGATGGTGGTACAGCGAGGCGGAGTCTCCCCCTAGCACCTAGAGGACGCCGTCATACAACCCCAGTTCCTCCTCAGTCGGCACCTGAAACATTTCAGCCCACCCCTCCACCTGCACCTTCTGAATCGCCGGAGTCTCCAGCCCCCGCCGCAGTATCCGTTCGTACAAAACATCCACTGGCGCGCTCAAATAATGCAACTCCACCGCCGCCCCTAACGCCCGCGCTCCGCGCCGCAAGGCGTCACGTTCCGCCCGGCTCCAAGTCCCCCACTCAATCACCACCGTCAACCCTGAAGCCAAAAGCTCTTGCGCGACCCTCCACTGCAGCGCCTCAATCTTTTCCCGCTTGCGCTCGTCCCAAACATCAATCGCCAGCGCCTCCATCCAGTCATCGGGACAAAACCGCACCGCCCGCAACCTTTCTTCCAGCCCTTTCGCATGCGTCGTCTTGCCCGACCCCGGCAGTCCGCACACAATAATCAACCGCCCTAATTTCGCATTGCCTAGCACCTCATTGCTCCAAGAATCCCGCCGCCGCCATCGTCCGAAACGCCTCAATCGCCGCACACAGGCCAAGCCCAATGCCTTTCGCCATCTGCGCTAAGTCAACCATATTGTGCGCCAAAAAAATCAGCACCGACCCATCATTCGGGTCCATCCTCGCCAGAGATCTTCCATGCAGCCTTCGCCGCGCTGGGCTTCGGTTCGGCCTGCCGATGTCACCACTGCGTTATGGAACCTACTCTGCCCGAAGAATCTCCACCACGTCCATCTGGGCAATACGGCGAGTAGCGACCCAGATGCTCGCCGCTGCCACCAGACAGATAGAGCTCGCCGCGAGAATATATGTTGCAACGTCGAATGCTTTTGCTCCTTCAATCAGACTGCCCATTAGCCTTCCGGTGCTCGCGGCGCAGGCAACCCCGCCGAGAGTGCCAATGACCACGGTCGTCAAACCATGGCGGACGAACCGCGTGCGCAGACGCGTGGGCGTTGTCCCCAGCGCCAGCCTTACGCCCATCTCGTGCGTTCGTTGCGTGACTGCATACGAAACGATTCCGTAGATGCCCATCAGCGCCAACAACAGCCCAAAGCTCGCAAAGAAGACCAGCGCCGTTCGATAGAACTTCGGCCGGGCAAAAGCCTGATCTATCCGTTGCTGCATCGTTTTCACGGCGTATACTGGAACCCCACGATCAACGGACTGCAGAACGGCCCGGATCGCCGCTACCTGATCTCCGGGCTGACCTTCAACCTTTACGACGAACGTCGAGTCAAATCCTCCGGGGTTGCGCGCCGGAATGAAAGTCTCTGGGGGATCCACATCGAAAACATCCGAGATGTACTGGCCCAAACTGGCCCATGAAGTCGAGATTCCGCACCACGCCGACGATCCTTCGCACAGTTCCGTCCGACCCGGTGACCATGTGTCCGACAACCTCGCCCGGCTGCAGCCAGAGCCTCGCGAATGTTTCGTTGACGAGCACGACGTTGGCATTAGCTCGCACTTCCCCATCGGTAAATTCCCGGCCATAAAGAACCTGCCCACCCGTGGTAGCAAAGTAGCAGGCCATGATTGGAATGACCGAGGCAGCGGTCCCCTGCGCCGATGGATGACCGTCGAACGCGTATCGACCGCCCAAGAACTTTTCGGACAAAAGAGGCAAGAACTCCGTGGAGCTCGCACTTCTCACTCCCGGCGAGTGGCGGAGACGATCCAACGCCTCTTCGAAATACTGGAGCCGCAGCCCCGGCTTGCCGCGGACCGTACCATCCAGTGCAACGCTCGCGGTAACGAGGCCATCGGCCTTAAATCCGCGATCGATATGAAGCTCGTGAGACACAGCGCGAACGATCGAGACTGAAGCCGTGAGTAAAACGATTGTGAGCGCGACCTGTGCGGCCACCAGCACATCCCGTACGATGCGCGAACTGCGCGACTCGAAAGACCCCCGGGCAGCGAACAAGTGCGCTCGCCCAACACTGAGTGCAGGGAGCAATCCGAACAGCACTGCGCTGAGCCCTGCAAGGCCGGCCATAAAGGCGAGCACTCTAACATCAAGAATCGTATATGCCTGCGACGCTAACGCCGCCGGTTGTACTTTGCTCGCCAATGAGGTTGCCCAGCCCGCTACGATCAAGCCGAGCCCAGCCGAAGCGGCCGCCAGCAGCAGGCATTCCGTGAGTATTTGCTGAATGAGACGCGCCCGGCTTGCCCCCACGGCCGATCGGATCGAAAGTTCCTGCTGCCGGTCAGCCGTCCGCGCCAACATTAGATTCGCTAGGTTGGCGCAGGCAATCAGCAAAGTAAACACCACAACACCCATCAGAAGAAGCGCGGCGCGCTTGACGTGCCCCGCCAGTTCGTCCGCAAGCGGCATGATGATCGGAATCCAGTCAGCCCGCAGCTTTAGATGCGGCTCGAGGTGGTGCACATCGGCCGCGAATGCCGCTCGCGCTTGCGTGAAGCTAATGCCGGGCTTCAGACGTGCGATCGTCGCCCATCCGTTATTGCCAGCCGAATACTCAGGCGATTTCCACAGAACCGTCTCTGCCGGATAATCGAAATCCGCCGGCATCACTCCAATAATCGTCAACGCTTCGTCAGGATGCGGTTGCAATCCGTATACATGGATTGTCTTACCGAGGACTTGTTCGTTGCCGGCATACAAGTCTTGCCACAGGGCATAGCTGATTACCGCGACAGAATGATCTCCCGAGGCAAATGTTCTGCCGATGGCGGGTTGAGAACCCAGCAAGGAAAAGAAATTGTGCGACGTCATGGCAATGTGCGCCCGCAGCATATGTTGAGGATCGCCGGTGTTTAAGTCGCCGTCTTCAAAGAGGGCGCCATCCTGAAGGTAATTCGAATGTTGGCGCCAGCCATCGAATTCGGCGGCGCTGCTATGCGGAGGATTGAAGTGGATCATTGCCGCCAACTCGGCTGGATCCCGGAATGGCAAGGGTCGCAACAACAATGCGTTCACCACGCTGAAGACACCCGTATTCGCGCCAATGGCGACGCCAAGCGCCGCAACCGCAAAGCCTACGTGCCAAGGACCTTTGGCCCAAAGCCGCAACGCGTGCCGGCTGTCGCGCCCGATCTCGCTGGACCGCTGAACAGGAAGGGAAACGGCGAGGTCGAACAATAGACGCATGCAAAGCCAAACAACAGCAGGGCCCATTTTCGCTTCCGCTAGCTCGTCGCGAAACTCCTGCTCCATCGCCTTCGCGTATTCTTCTCGAAAGGCCGCAGGATAGAGGTGCAGCAGTATCCGATACAGCCTAAGCATGTTTGGCCCTCCCGAACGTTATCGCCGCCATTGCGGCGAGCTCGCGCATGCGGGCTGCCTCCGCCCGCGCCACCTGTTTTCCGAGCGTCGTGATCTTGTAATACCGTCGCCGCTCATCGTCGAGATGCGGGTCCGGCCGCTCATCCGATTCTTCGATCAATCCGAGGTCCAACATCTTATTGATCGACCCGTACAACACACCGGGCCCGAGTTTGAGCTTTCCACTGGTGCGTTTCGCAATCTCGCGTTTCAACGCGTAGCCGTGACGTTCGCCTTCGCCCAGGGAAAGCAGAATGTGGAACACGGCCGGCGATAACGGTATCAGAATGTCCATGGATGACATACTATTACAGTATCAGACCTAATAAGTCTGCTTGTGGAGGATATCCAAGCTGCGCTAGGCTGATGGCCTGTGCGGGGTTGCATTAGTCGCGTGTTTCATTCGGCTTGGCCGCCGCAAGGAGCGACGGTAGCCTAACCTCGGTATACAATGGCAGCGGGAAAGAAAATGCCGTCCGCCCATGAATCGCTCCTCGAAAGAATCTCAATCAATCCCGAAGTGCGGTTTGGAAAGCCGTGTATTCGCGGCCATCGAATCACCGTGCAGGAAATTCTGGAATGGTTGTCCAGCGGTGCCTCCCAGGAGGAAATTTTGGCAGACTACCCACAGCTTGAGTCGGATGACTTCCTCGCCGTATACGCCTATGCCGCGGAGTTGGCTTCGGGGAGCAAAGTCTCTGGTGGATGAAGCTCCTCTTTGACGAAAGCTTATCGCCGCGGCTCGTTCCGCTATTGCAAGATCTATTCCCCGAATCGGAAAGCGCCCTTCGAAACGGCCTGGCTGGCGGCGGTGATCGGGGAATCTTGGAATACGCTATCGCCCGAAACTTCGTCCTGGTGTCGACCGATGGCGATTTCGCATCACTGGTGGAGAGCATGCCCGGCGCGAACGTAGTCATTCTCCGATCATGCAATTACCCAACCGCTGTTGCAGCCGAGGTGCTTCGGCATAATGCTATCCGCATCGCCCAGTTAGCCGACTGCGCAGGGCGATTGATTTTTCTCGACTCACCGTCCAATTCGTAAATAGCCATTTTCAAGCGTGGTTTCTTACTCAACAATTCCCCCCAGATGATTGCGCGACCGTCTGTGGAGAAGGTGGGAACGCCTTGAGCTTCAACTATTACCGGGCATCAATTCTTCGCTGACTCCGCCGCTGGTGGATGGGTGCTACCGTCCGCCCGAGCCTTCCGGATGGTGTGATCAGGATGCTGGCGCTGGGTTCCACTCGGCTTGCCAGGCCGCGCATTAGCGTCGCCTCCGCGTAAGATCGGCGAGCATGGCGTTTCGTAGAATGTCATTCGCGCGAGTGAGATAGCCGTCGCCTTGCGACTTGAGCCACGCGAGCACGTCGTTGTCGACGCGAATTGAGACTGGCGTCTTGATTGGTCGATAGTGCTTGCCGACCGCGCCCTGCTCCCAAAACTCAATGGGCAGCATGGCGCTATCAGGATCTTGTGTACCGGCTTTCTCTAACTCGGCGTGTCGCGTCTCGTAGCTCGTTCGCAACGCGGGGCTGATCTTAACTGATTTGCTCTTCATAGATTTTTTCCTCGACTGACTCGGCCTTGCGAGCGGAAATGATGTGAATGATTTCGAGACCTTCGATACTCCGGTCGACGAAAACGACGAGCAACAGAACGAGATTATCGGTCATGCCGATCACTTGCGACCGTTCCTCGCTGTCAACGAAATAGTTCGTAGGCTCGATCTGATTTGGATCTAAGAAACTTCGCGGGCGGACTCGAACGAAACACAGTGCTTACGAAGGTTTTCGAGAGCTTTCTTCGGATCCCATGTGAATCTCGTTTCCATCTATTCCCATTGTATATACGGTCGCGTATTTAGTTAAAAATCACCTCGACGGGACATCAACAGACCGCACCGTTGAAAAACGCTGCGTGTCGGCATTCAGCACCGCTCGTTGACACTCGCGGTTCGGCTAGGGGCTGGAAATTTCACCGGTTAGCGCACCATTATCCTTTCAAGCTAGTCGCCTTAGGCCATTTCGGATAAAACTCTATCCCTAAACCGCATCCAACTACCCATAAACGCACAACCTCCACTCTCGGCCCTCCAATTGCCCCTTCAAACTGTTAACCTTAAAAACAGATCCAAACAAATGCCCGCAAATGTCACAGTGAGCCGCTACGAGCTCAAAGAACTCCTGGGCGAAGGCGGGATGGGTGTGGTTTATCGCGCACTCGATACCCGCACCAATAGCTACGTCGCCCTCAAAACCCTCCGCGACGCTACCGATCCGCAGCTGCTGGAAATGTTCAAACGCGAGTGGGCGCTGCTCGGCGAAGTCCCCCATCCCAACATCGTCGATGTCCGCGACGTCGACGAAATCGAAGAAAACGGCGTCCGCAAACCCTGCTTCATCATGCCCCTCCTGCCGGGTTGCACTCTGGCAGCTCTCATCAAATCGTCCAGCCCCCGCCTCACCACCGAATTCGTTGCCAACATGGTCGCCCAAGTCTGCAAAGGTTTGCAGGCCGCCCACGAAAAAGACCTCATCCATCGCGACCTTAAACCCAGCAATGTTTTCATCATGGAAGACGATACCGCCAAGATCATCGATTTTGGCCTCGTCCACGCCATCGGCAATAAATCCAGCACCGGCCTCAAGGGCACTTGGCAGTATATGTCGCCCGAGCAAATCGAAGGCACCAGAGAGCCCAGCCGCAGCTTCGATATTTATTCGCTCGGTGTCGTGGCCTACGAAGCTCTCACTGGCCATCAACCATTCAGACGCGCCAAATTCGAAGATACCGTCGACGCCGTCCGCCATTTCGTCCCGCAACCCATCTCCGAACGCAATCCCAAAGTCCCGCAAAACGTGAGCAAAGCCATTCATGTGGCCATGGCAAAACATCCCAATTCACGTTACGCCACTGCCCGTGATTTTGCCGACACGCTTCTCAAGGCATATCGCAACGAATATATCGAGCGCTTCGACCCCGCTAAAATCCGCCCTCGCATCGACCGCGCCAAAAAATGCTTTTCTCTTGGCGATTCCGATTTCGCTTCCGAAATCCTCACAGAACTCGAAGCCGAAGGCAACATCGATACCGATATCACCCTCCTGCGCTCCCAACTCGACGAGCACAACAAACAAAAGCGCGTCCGGCAGCTCTTCGAAGCCGCGCAAACCCGCCTCGAGCAGGACGAAATCCCCCTAGCTCTCGAAAAGCTGCAAGAAATCATAAAAATCGATCCGCAGAATCCCGAAGCCCTCAAGCTGCGCAAGAAGATCGAACAACAGCGCAGCCAGCAGCAAGTCGGCGAGTGGCTCGGTCTCGCCCACGAACATCTCGAACGCCACGATTTCAGCGAAGCCCGCCGCGCGCTCAAAGAGGTTTTCAATCTCAAGTACGACGACCCGGAAGCCGCCCAGCTCAAAGCGCAAGTCGACGCTCGCGAAAAGGAAGTCGAAACCGCACGCGCTGAAAAAGAAAGCCTCTACAGCATCGCCCTGCGCCACAACCAAAGCGGGGAAATCAGCTCCGCTCTCAGCAAACTAGAAAAGCTTCTGGAGTTGTCGCGCCACACACCCGGTGCCTCCGTGCCCGAACGCGACAAGGTCTTTCAAGCCTTCTACAACGATGTCCGCACCGAACGCGACCGCATCGATAACGCCTATGCCGAGGCCTCGCGCCATCTTTCCGAAAAGAATTTCGAGAAGGCGTTAGGCATCTGCGACGGCATCCTCTATCGTTATCCGCAAAACCCGCAATTCCAAGCCCTGCGTCTGAAAATTGAACACTCCCAGCGCCAGGAGCTATCCGCTTATATCGCCGAAGTAGGCCGCGCCGTCGATACCGAGCCCAATCTGGACCGCCGCGTCGGTCTGCTGGAAGAAGCCTGCAAACGTTACCCCAGCGAAGGCCAGTTCTCGCGCCAGCTTTCTCTTGCCCGCGAACTCCGCGATCTGGTTTCCTCCATTGTCAACCGCGCCCGCAATTACGAAGAGCAAGGTCAGTTCGCCGAAGCCGCCGCCCAGTGGAACACCCTCTCCAACATACATCCGCAATACCCCGGCATTGATTTTGAGATCCATCAGCTCGAACGCCGCCGCGAGCAGCAAGGCGAGGAGGAAAAAAAGGCCCGCCTCGTCGAAAGAATCGATCGCGCCCTCGGCAACGCCGCCTATGCCGACGCTGAAAAATTCAGCCAGGACGGCCTCCTCGAATTTCCCAACAACCCCGAATTGCTCGCCCTCCTGCGCCATGCCCGCCAGGGCCTCGAACAGACCCGCGAAGCTCTTCACCTCTTCGAAGAGGCCAAAGCTCTACGCGCCTCCGGCGATTGGGAAGGCGCGGTCGGTCTGCTCCGTCAAGCGCTCGATCTCGATAAACGCAATATCGTCGTCCATAACACTTTGGTCAATCTATTGACCGAGCGCGCGCACGCTCTTCTCGATAGCAATCCCGCCGCCGCCGAACCGCTCGCCGCCGAGGCCGGCCGCCTCGATCCCGAACATCCCTCCGTCAATAAAATCATTGCTCTCATCGCGCAGGCCAAGCGCAAGAGCTTCGTCGAACACACCGTCCTGCAAGCTCGCGAAATACAGAACACCGACCGTGACCGCGCCATCGAAGTTCTCAAGCAGGGCCTCACCGTCTACCCAGGCGAAGGCCGCCTCCTGCAGACTCTCTCCGGACTGCAGAAAGACTTCCAAGCCACCGCCTTCGGCGTTATTCCAGAAGAAAAAACCGTCGTCTACCAGGGCGCGCCAGCTCCTCCGCCGCCGCAACCTCTCGCTGCTCCTCCGCGACCCCAGCCGCCTGCCGCCAAAAAGCAAGCTCCCGCCGTCACACCGCCTGCCTCGCCCCAACCGCCGCAGCCCCCCAGCAGACGCCCTCCTTTCGTGCAACAGCTGCGCGACACCATTGGCCGCGGATCGCACACAACTCTCATCGGAGTTTCGTTAGGCCTAGTTGCCTCAGCCCTGCTCATAGGCTTGGCCACTTGGTATCTCAATCGCACGGTGTCCTCACCGAAGCCAATCGCGCCCCCACCCGTCCTCCACGCTGGGCATCCGGTCAACATCTCCACCACACCGCCCGACGCCACAATCGTTCTCGACGGCAATCCCATCGGCCACACAACACCTGCTCTCGAAGATGGCTCCAGCCATCACGTCGCCATCGCGAGCCCTGGATTCACGGCGTTCGAGAACAAAGACCAGAAGGTGAACGGCGGCGTATGGAGCTTTTCGCTCGCGCCCGAACCTCTGCACATCTCCGTCTCGGTCTCCGAACCCAGCGGCACGGTCTGGCTCGACGATCAACAAGTTGACAAGTTGACCGAAGGCGCATGGTCGTCCACCTTCCCGCTGAAGTCATCTGCCGAACGCCACAGTCTTAGCGTTAAGGACGAAAAGAATAATGAGTTATTCAAAATCAGCTTCGCCGTTACCCCAGGCAAAGCGGCCCTCGTCGAACCGCTCAAGACCAAAGACCTGCTGGTCTCCAGCAGCCTTGGCAAAGAAGCCACGGTCTACTCCGGCAATCCAGGCGCCAAGCTCACCCTGTCCAACGAAGAGCCGAAGCCCGTTCCTCCCGAAGGGCTTCCAATCCCCGTCGAAGACGGCTCGGCTAGCTTTTCCATCTCCAGCGGCCAAGCACCGAAACCTTTCTCCGTTTCAGGTGGCCAAGCCCCGGTTCTCAGCGTCACGCTCAACGCAGCCGCCAATCAGGCCCCTGCTACCGTGACTGTCGTTCCTCCCACCGCCAAGCTCTTCGTAGACGGCACCCCCATCCACTCTCGCAAAGGTACGTTCTTTTGGGTTGCTGAATCGGGCATCTACAAAGCCAAGGTCACAGCGGACGGCATGAATGACGAAACTTTCTCCATTACCATCAGGCGCGGTGTTCCCTACTCCCGGCACGTTGAAATGCACCCGCGCGGCCCCATCGGCCCGCCGCCCGCTCGCCTCATCATTGCCGGCGGCGAACCCGACGCAACCGTCTCAGTCGATGGAACGGCCATCGGCCAATTGGACGCGCAAGGAGCCTTCAACTATGGCGGAGTCGCTCCCGGCACCCGTCAGATTGAAATCAGCAAGCCCGGTTATCATACGCTCACTTCGAGGCAAGTATTCATCTCCGGCAAATCGCTTACTCTACCCAACGTTACACGTTTAGCCATCGAAGCAGCCTATGCCCGATTCAACGTAACCCCGCCGAACGCCAGAGTTTCTTACGCGCGTTCGGGCAGCAACGAAAAGCACGTCGCAGTGGACCCGTCTAAAGTCCTCGCGCTCACGCCGGGCAGCTATGATTTTTTTGCCGACGCCGATCAATACTTGCCGTCCACCACCTCGGTCACGATGGAACCCAAAGCCACAAGGATCGTTTCAATCGTTCTGCAACCCTTGAAAGGCGCCGATTCAAAAATCGAGTTCGTCAATCCGAAAGATGTCAAGAAAGACGATGGCGATTGGTATCACGGCAACTCCAACGGCTTCATTCCCTTAACTTCTCACTTCAAGACCAATACCATTCTTCTCTCGAAACAGCCAAAGACGAGAAAGATGTCATGGCGCGTCGCTCTCGATAACGACAACATGATCACCTACACGTTCGACGGCAAGACACTCTCCGTCTCGCGCCGTATCAACGGCGAAGACAACAACGAGAAGTTAAAAGATATCAGCCTCGACGGCGCCGGCAACGCTGCCCAAGCTTACGTAGTGCAGATTAAACTTGAATCGGGCGCCGTCGTCATCTCTAGCCAGAACGGCTCCGTCATCGACACGAACCGCGACGAAAAGCATAACTGGTCTCGCGCCACGGTCTTCATCAAAGGCGATAATCACTTCACGGTCTGGCCAGGCCGTTAGGCCTTCTCAGCTCTTGGTATGCGTCCTCGCCCTTTACGGTCGGGTCCGCACTCGATCCAACAGTGGCACTCCGGCTCGATCCTTGTAAACGGTTCTCTCTGCGACTATTGTTAGAGTGCAGCGAACACGTAGAATGAAGAGAGGGCAGCCGAGCGGTGCTGGGCTTTGGAGATTGGCCATTTGAGCCGAGCGGTGCTCGGCTGGTCAATGTCAACCCATCGCCGAGCCTCCGCAGAGTGCATTGCCCGCGTTTACTGAAGAGAGAGGAGGCGGCCATGAACGTAACGCTGCCGGCGGATCTGACAAAACAGCTTGAGCAGGAACTCGCTAGCGGCCACTATTGGAGCTGCGATGAACTGATCGAACAGGCGGTTCGGCGTTTCTTAGACGAGGGCCAGCGTGGGCAACAACGACTTGCTGCGCTCCGTAGAATCGGCCAGGCGGTTGATGAAGCGGGCCTGTATGAGCGCGTACTGATCCCCAGTCGGGAATGACGGACACACCGCGCCTCGTGGTCTTGGATGCCTGCGTCCTCGCCAACTTTTTCTTTGTGTGATACGCTCCTGCGACTTGCGGAACCGCCCAAGCTCTTTGAGCCGAAATGGTCGGATGAGATCATTCGAGAGACTACCCGTACCTTGGAATTAAAACTTGGTTGGCCAAGCCCACTTTGGTGAGGCATGGATCAGCGGTTACGAGTCGCTGATTCCGAAGATGACGAACGATGAAAAGGATCGTCACGTCGCAGCAGCTGCAGCGTATAGCGAGGCATCGATCATTGTGACGCTGAATCTCCGCCACTTCAAGCCAGAGCACCTGGCGCCGTGGGGTATCCTCGCCCAGCATCCACAATCGTTCCTGAGCGAGGTTTTCCGGCAGGTGCCAGCACTGGTGATGGCGAAACTCGAGCAACAGGCAGGTGACCACGGTCGGAGCTTGAATCAACTGCTGGATATTCTGAAGGGCACAGTGCCCGACTTCGTGGCCATCGTTTCGACCGTAATCTCAGGAGGATGAACTTTCGAGACCAAAGCGATCTTTTCTGCGTCTTGATCTACAATTACTCGTGAGATGAGACCGCTTACTCTGCTTCTGGCTCTCTTTTGCACGTCCCCATCCTGGGCCTTCCAAGTCAAACCTGCCGAACCCACAAACCGGGTCGAACCCGACTGGAGCAATCTCTCCTCCGGATTCCTCGCGGAGCGCCTGCAAGTCGATATGGCCGTCACGCCGCAAGGCGAACCATTCTCCTTACGCGCCAAGACCGGCGGAGCCATCCCTGATAACGTCGTCCGCGCCCTTGCCCAATGGCGCTTCAAACCAAGCCCGGGCTTCAGCACCGTCCTCACTGTTCCCATCCGCGTCAAGCTTACGCCCGCTGTTGAACTGGCACAAAGGCCCCGCTGGTCTTCCCCGGCCCCACTCGCCAACGCCATGAAAGCCGCTGCCAGCCTCGACCCCAGCCAGGCCGCCGAACTTCTGGCCAACCTTCCGCAAGGCGAAGAACCCGATCACGTCCGAGCCACTCTTCTCGCCTACTACGCCGGCAAAGGCGCAAGCGATACTGAAACCGCGCGCAAAGTCCGCCGCGATCTCCTGATCTGGCTCGTTCGTACATATCCTCAAGACGTCTTGCTCGCCAGTTCCTACGCCATCATTAACGCCGCAGGAGAACCTCTCGCGGACCCCGACGGCAATTCCCAGCTAATAACGGAATGGCTCGCTGCGCTCAAGCAATATCCCGACGACAACGCCGTAATCTTAGGCGCCGCGAACTTTTTGCGCATCGCTCAGCCCGGTGCAGCCCTCCAACTCATTGCCGAAAAACACGACTGGGAACCAAGAGCAAGATGGCTGGGCAGCATCCTCGCCTCCGAAGGATTGGGCGTCAACGCCATCGCACCCGATACCAGCGCGGCACTTACTACATCCTCGCCGCAACTCGCACCCGATGGCTTAGCCGCTTCCTTCCGAAAAACGCTGCTCGCATCGTCCGACCTCAAGCTGGTGCTGAGCGGCATGGCCACAACCACCAAGATGGCCCGCGATCTCACCGCACACAACACCCTGCCCGCCGGTTACGCCGAATACTGCGAAGCCCTGCTCAAGCACACCCGCGATCTGTATCCGCAAACGTCCTTCACCTGCGACACCTCGCCCCTCCCCGCGAAACCGCCCGTCGCCGGCGCCCAGCGCATCGGAGGAAACGTCATGGAGGCGAACATAATCAAGAGGGTTCAGCCCCGCTACCCCCAATCCGCCAAAGACCGCCGCATCCAAGGCACCGTCGAATTTACCGCCACCATCGGCCCCGACGGCACCGTGCAAAGCTTGTCCCTCGTTAGGGCTCCCTTAGCCTTCTACGAGTCAGCCTATGACACCGTTATGCAATGGCAGTATCGTCCCACTCTGCTCAACGGAAGTCCGGTCACCGTCATAACCGACATCATCGTCAACTACACTCTTTCTCGTTGAGTAACTAGTTCGTGAGCAAACAGAAAGAAGTCACGCCAATCAAAGGCCATTACCGATCTCGTAATCAAGCACAAGCGAAGCCTCCGACTGAGAGCAATTTTTCAGCTTCCATTCTTGCTTAAATCCTCGCATTAGTCCGGCGGGTTTTCAGCGTTTTTCGAAAGCTTCACCAGGACGCGCAATACCGCGTCATCTTCAGGGATACGAGCGCGGCGACGAAGGCTATGCAAGGATTACAGTAGAAAATACTGCGGCAGCCGTGGCCAGAAACTTTAGCAATCCCGCGCTTAGCGCCCCTGCCCTTTCGCATGTAATTTTAGAAAATCCGCCACTTTTCTTATATCGATGCCGTCGTAGGCTTTCAGGCGCAGGAGATCCCTGTCGCCCCGTGACAATGTACTGCGAACCGGGTGTGGCCCGAAATTTGCGCACAAGGACATCGGCCACTTCGTCAAGAATCGCGGGAGAAACGGTCAGGTTCACCTGGCCAGTTGTTCCGAGTCGAATCAGGTCGGCAGGATGACCGCGCCGGAAGACAATGCCAGAGATCATACTATTTGTGTCAGGAGTTGCCTTGAGCACTTAGCGGCCGTTTTCGCGCTGCACCTGCTGGATAAGATCAGGAACGTCCTGCTCCTTGATGCCAAGGCTGCGCGCCCGCGCCTCCATCTTTTGAGAGAAACGGTCTAGCCTGCATAGCGCGGCACATCGGTTGAAAGCTTCCTCAATCACTTCGGAGGGTTCGCGGCTTTGCTGACGCGCCAGATCCTCGACCGCTGAAGCAGACTATTCGATACAAGTTCGTTGGCCGCCGCCATGCGTCCTCTATTTTGTCACCTTACGGTAGTGGCGTCCCTTTCTCCCTCCGACCGCACAACTCCTAACGTCCGGCGCGATGTGCGTCCGCCTGCCGTTCCTTCTGTCATCAAAAATCTTTTTTATTTGGTAAGCGCTGCGGCGGAACTTGTAGCGAATTGCAAGAGTGTTGATGGGAAGATGCCGAGCGCAAGGACAGCAATCGCACTTACCCACATCGCGATACGCAAGCTGAAGGGCGGAGCCTCTAACTGATTCGTGGGCACGTCAGGCTCACGCATATAGATAGCCACAATGATCTTGAGATAGTAATAAGCCGCAATAGCGCTATTGACCAAACCCAGCACTGTAAGCCAGACCAGATGGGAATTCAGCGCAGCTTGAAAGACATAGAATTTGCCGACAAATCCGCCCGTCAACGGCACCCCGATCAACGAGAACACGAAGATCGAAAGAAGCGCGGCCACGGCCGGTTGGCGACGGCCTAAGCCCGCAAGATCGTCAATCTTCACAAAACGCTCGTTGCGGGAAGCCACATAACCAATGGCGGCAAACGCGCCAATATTCATAACCGCGTACGAGGCCAGATAGAACATAGCGGCGGAAACACCGATGCTAGATGCGGCTGCCAGCGCGACGAGGACATAGCCGGCGTGCGCGATGGAGCTATAACCGAGCATCCGCTTCACATTCGTTTGCAGCAGCGCGCCCAGGTTGCCGACGAGCATTGTTCCGAGAGCGCAGCCCCACATCAGCCAAGCCCACCGGTCGTGAATCGGCAGGAACGCTGTCATAAAGAGGCGGAAGAAAACCGCGAAAGCGGCGGCTTTTGGTCCAGCGGACATGAAACCGCTCGCGGGAGCCGCCGCACCCTGGTAGACGTCGGGCGCCCACATTTGAAAGGGTGCAACCGACACTTTGAAGCCTAAGCCCACAAAGATCATCGCCACCGCTACCGCGACAATCGCCGAAATGGAAGTGGTCTGATTGTTGGGCATCCACTTGTGAATCTCTTCTAAATTGGTGGACGCCACGGCACCGAAAATCCATGCCGTGCCATATAAGAAGAACGCGGTTGCGAAAGATCCGAGTAGAAAATACTTCAGCGCCGATTCATTGTTGCGGCGGTCGTCCCGCAGGAAACCGGCCAGCACATAGGTGGCGATCGACGAAATTTCGAGACCAATGAAAACCATGATCAAGTCCGCGGCAGTGACCATAATGCACTGGCCGACCACCGAGAACAAAATCAAGGCATAGAATTCGCCGCCGGCATTGGCATCTTCGCGTTCCAAGTAACTGAGCGAAGCGAGTATCGAAAGGAAGCCCACACCTATGACCACGGCACGGAAGAAAATACCGAAGCCATCGACGGAGATCATGTTATGAAAAGCCGCGCCCGGTTCGGCAATCAAGCCAGGGAGGTTCGCGGCAAACGCACCGGCAAGACCAAGTATCGCAATAATACCCAGATAGGTGCGTTTGCCCTTGCTGACCGCTTCCAACATCATCACGATGATGCCGAAAACAGTCAAAATAATCTCAGGCAGAATACGGAAATAATCCGCCATGGGCGGCATCAGATTATCGGGCATGGACGGCCTCGGCCAAGGCGTTCATCATTTGCACGCCGCTCCCGGAACGGTCTATCTTCACCCGGTATTGGTTGTTCATGTTCGTGTTATCGAGCAGTTGGCCTGTGGCCGCGGAAATGCTCGGCATAAAACTCTGGCTGTAGCAACCAAGCCAAACCATCAAAAGCACGAGCGGCGCAACCGGCACCCAGTCTCGCCAATCCAGGTCGTGGAAATGTTCGATGACGGGATTCAGTTTGCCAAGAAATGTGCGCTGATACATCCAAAGCATGTAAGCAGCCGACAAGATGACGCCGAGCGCCCCGCCGATAGCCCAATTGAAATTAGCGATAGCCGCACCTTGCAGCAGCAGGAACTCGCCGACAAAATTGCAGAGAGAGGGAAGGCCAATACTGGCAAAGAGGGCGATGGAAAATGCCGTGGCTAAGCGCGGAGCGAGCACAGCAATGCCTCCGAAATCGCTAATTTCAAGCGAATGCCGCCTCGCCTCCAGATAGCCGGCCAAAAGGAACAAAGCTCCTGTTGAGACGCCATGGGCCAGCATCTGAAAAACCGCGCCATCGGCCCCTTGTTGATTAAAGGAGAAGATACCTAAGACGATGACGCCGATATGACTTAGCGATGAATAAGCAATCAACCGCTTGATATTAGGCTGCACGAGAGCAAGCAGCGCTCCGTAGACAATTCCGATAATGGCGCAGACTGCGATCCAAGGTGCAAAACGGTGCGCAGCCACCGGAGCCATTGAAATTCCGAAGCGCAAAAGACCGTAAGTGCCCATCTTCGACATCACCGCAGCGAGTAAGAAGGTGGCGGGCATCGGGGCTTCGGCGTAAGTGTTGGGTAACCAGGTGTGTAGCGGAAAAATCGGCGCTTTTACGGCGAAAGCCGCCAGGAAGCCAAAGAAGATCAGCGCTTGATCGCGCGCCGTGAATTGAATTTGGCCGCCGGTCATCATTTTGACGATATCTATGTAGTCAAACGAATTGGTCAAACTGTGCAGGTAGAGGATGGAGCCCAGCATCAAGACTGAGCCTGCCATGGTGTACACAAAAAACTTGACCGACACTTTGAAGGCGTTCTCGCCGCCCCAGCCGCCCACCATTAGGTACATGGGAACGAGAGCGATTTCCCAGAACACGTAAAGCGCCACGAGATCGAGGGACGAAAAGACGCCAATCAGGCCGAACTCAAACAACATGAGCATGGCGAAGAAACTCTTGCGGCGCTGCTTCACCATTTTTTCCGTGGCCCAAACGGCCATGGGAACCAGCACGGCAGTTAGCAGGATCAGCCATACGCTGATGCCATCCACTCCCATATGAAGCCTGACCTTCAAACCGGAAATCCACGGTTCGTCAATTTGCGAAGTGAAACTGGCAGGATTCGCGAGAGCTGGGCGGATGAGCCGCAACGCCGCGATCAGCGTTCCAAGCGAAGACACCAAGGCATAGAGAAACGGCAACCGCGAACGCCGGGGACAAGCCGTTACGATGAAGAAACCGGCCAACGGCAGGAACAGCGTTAACGCCAGATAGTTAAAGCTGAGGACCGATGTTAGGAATGAATCCATGATTAGCGCGCAGCCCCCAAGCCCAGAATAAAGATCAGCAATAACGAGCCCGCCAAGATCCAAGTAGCCGAATTGCGGATGCTGCCCGATTGCCAGTGCCGCAAGACCGATCCAAACGCTCCAACGATTTTGCCAAGACCATTCACCAATCCCGTGTCGATCAATCCTTCATCGATACCGCGCCAGAGCACCGTTCTAGAAACGAGATTTAGAGGCTTTACGATGATGGCCGAATATATTTCATCCACATAATACTTGTTGGCCAGAAGCGTATAGATTGGTCCCGACGCAGATTTGACCGCATCGCTCAACGAAGGCAACGCCACGTACGTCAGCCAAGCGAAGAAAATACCAACCACGCCGAAGGAGACGGAAATAATCATGGGCAGCAGATTGTCGGCTTGTTCCGCGGCTGGGGGGAACATAGGCTCGAGCCAGTGCGGGACGCTCAAGAATCCGCCGCCGATCGAAAACAGCGCCAGCACCATAAGCGGGAAGGTCATCACAAAAGGAGATTCATGCGGGTGATGATGACCCCGGTACTTACCAAAGAAAGCCAAAAAGTAAGCGCGGAACACATAGAAAGCCGTGAGGCCGGCGGTCGCAGCGCCCACCCAGAACATCCATGGCGACGGGCTATTGAAAGCCGCCGCGAGAATTTCATCCTTACTATAGAATCCAGAAAAGCCCGGGATGCCCGAGATAGCCAGGCTGGCGATTCCCAAGGTGACGAACGTGATCGGCATGGCTTTGCGCAAGCCGCCCATGTGCCGAAGATCCTGTTCGCCGCTCAAGCCGTGAATCACGCTGCCTGCGCCCAGGAATAAAAGGGCTTTGAAGAACGCGTGCGTCATCAAGTGGAAGATACCAGCCGAATAAGCGCCCAGCCCGAGACCGAGGAACATATAGCCAAGTTGCGAGACAGTAGAATACGCAAAGACCTTCTTGATATCGTTTTGCGCGAGGCCGATGGTGGCTGCAAACACCGCCGTCACTAATCCAACTACCGCCACGACATGCATCGCAATAGGCGCGTGATCATACAAGAACGAAACGCGCGCGACCATATAAACGCCCGCCGTTACCATGGTTGCCGCGTGAATCAAAGCAGAAACAGGCGTTGGGCCCGCCATGGCGTCGGGCAACCAAACATACAATGGCAACTGCGCCGACTTTCCACACGCGCCCACAAACAGCAGCAGAGTAATGACGCTCAACGTACCGACTGCGGATTCCACAGGCATCGTTTTCACCGCCGAGGCGATGGACACAAAATCCAACGTCTTAAACTGAACGACCAGCAGAAACAGCCCCAACATGAAGCCGAAATCGCCGATACGGTTCACAATGAAAGCTTTGTTCGCAGCATCGCCGGCATACTTCTCTTTGAAGTAAAAGCCCACCAACAGATAGCTGCACAAACCTACGCCTTCCCAACCTACAAACACCAACAGCAGGTTAGCCGCCAGCACCAGCAGCAGCATGAAGAACATAAACAAATTTAAATAGGCGAAGAATCGAGCGTAACCTTTTTCCTGGTCCATGTAGCCGATTGAATAGAGATGAATCAGCAGACCAACACCGGTGACGACGAGCAGCATGACCGCCGTGAGACGGTCCACCGTCAGATCAAAGCCTATCTTCAGGAAACCGCTCTCAATCCAGGTGAAATCGTGTTCAGTAACTGGCGCATTGACCGGATAGATTTGCGAAAGCAAGAACAGCACTAAACCGAACGAAGCAGCTACCGACCCGACGCAAATGATATTGACTAACTGCTTGGGCAATCGCTTGCCGAACAAGCCGCTCAACAGAAATCCGATTAACGGGCAAAGAGGAATGAGCCAAAGGTTCATGATTGGGGGTTATAGCTTCATCGAATCAATATCGTCGATTTGCAGCGTGCCTCGGTTCTTGAAAATAGTCAGAATGATCGCCAGCCCGACAGCCGCTTCTGCCGCCGCAACCACCATCACGAAAAAGGAATAGATATGTCCGTCGATGTTCTTGTTCTGATACGAAAAGGTCACGAACGTCAGGTTCACAGCGTTGAGCATGAGTTCAATGGACAGGAACACCGTAATCACGCTCTTGCGGTAAACAAAACCCGCCACGCCCAATCCGAAGAGAACGGCGCTCAGTGTTAGATACCAGGAAACAGGAATATGGTCGATCAATCGATCTCCTTTCGCGCCAGGACAACCGCGCCCAAAATCGCAATCAGAATCAAAACAGATACTACTTCAAAGGGCAGCAGAGAACTGGCTAAATAACTTCATGCCAATCGCTTCAGCCGTACCGCCAACCCACGAGCCGAATCTGACCTCGGAAACATTCGAAGGGAACTGGGTCTCTCTGATAAGGAACGCCAGCAGCACTACGAGAACGGCCAGCAAGGGAAAGCCGGCGATTTGCGCAAACAGCGACTTATCGCTGCGCTTTTCGGTGCCCGCATTGAGCAGCATGATGACGAAGATAAACAGCACCATCACGGCGCCGCCATAGACGATCATCTGCGCCATGGCGATAAATTCAGCGCCCAGCAACAAATACAGCAGGGCGATCGACGACATGACACCTATGAGCGAAAGCGCGCTGGAGATAGGATGCTTCTGCAGCACGAGATTCAATCCACAGCCGATGGCAGCCACCGCCGCGATAATGAATAAAATCGAGTCCATTACTTTTGATCCGGGAACAAAGCCACCATCAAGGCGGTTAGCAACAGGTTGACCAAGGCACACGGGAACAGGAAGGTCCAGGCAAAGTGCATAAGTTGGTCATAACGGAAGCGCGGCAACGTCCCGCGAATCCAAATATAGACAAAGAGAAGAAAGCCGGCTTTGGCCGCAAACCAGAAAATCGGGACCAAATAGGTTTGTAGAAAGGGAATGGCGAATAGAAGCGCCAATCCCACAGCCGCGAACCCGAAGATGGGGAAAGTAATGTGGTCCCCCTTACGTCCGATTTTGCCGGCCTGCGCAAACAGCAGCAAGGCCGCCGCGACAAAAACCAAAGCCGGCACCCAGTTCGAATAAGGCGCCGGAAACAGCGGATGCCAACCGCCCAAAAACAGCAGCGTCGCGACGCAGGCAATGGTCACCATGTTGGCGTATTCCGCCATAAAGAAGCAGGCAAACTTCATGCTGCTGTACTCTGTGTGGAACCCGGCGACGAGTTCGTTTTCCGCTTCCGGTAAATCGAACGGGATGCGATTCGTTTCCGCAAAGCCAGCGATCATAAAAATGATGAAGCCGAAAATTTGCGGAAAGGGCAACTGGAAAATGCTCCAGCGCGGGATGACGCTGAGATAGTAACCGGCTTGCGATTCCACAATGCCGCGGAAGCTCAGATGATTCGCCAGCAGAAGCGGCGAAACAATTACCAGCGTAAATGGCAGTTCGTAACTGATCATCTGCGCACTGCTGCGCAAGCCGCCCATCAAAGAATATTTATTGTTTGAAGACCAACCAGCTAGTGCGATGCCGTAAACGCTGACGGCACCCACTGCGAGAATAAACAGAATGCCGACATTCAGATCGGCGATTTCCATAAACGTATTTCCACCCGGCACCGCCACCTGCGGTCCAAACGGAATGATGGCAATCGAAACCAGCGCCAAAGATACCGCAATAAACGGCGCCAGCAAATAAAAGAACTTACTGGCATGGGGCGGCATTAAGTCTTCTTTTGTAAGAAGCTTGAAAACATCGGCCAACGGCTGCAGCAGCCCGTGCGGACCTACGCGCAAGGGACCGGTGCGCGACTGAATGTGCGCCAGCACCTTTCGCTCAACCCATTGCAAATAAGCCAGCGTTGTCATGAAGACCGCAAAGACGAGCGCGATCTTCACCAACGTAATAATCAGGAAGAAAGTCATTATCTCTTGCCCGCCGGTTCAACCGGGGCGCTCTCCTGAGTATTCCGCTTAGGATCGCGGTACAACGAACCGGGCGATTCCATCACTGCATTGAGCATGTGCGAATATTTCCCCATCGTCCCCGAAGTAAATAATGTGTTACCGGCAGACCGCACCAGTT
The DNA here is from genome assembly GCA_963763615.1 of Bryobacterales bacterium. Taxonomy (GTDB): domain Bacteria; phylum Acidobacteriota; class Terriglobia; order Bryobacterales; family Bryobacteraceae; genus Bog-105. The sequence goes on from CAVXPI010000001.1 coordinate 321,220, forward strand.
CCGGCTGTGCCCGGAAAGACAGTTCGCCGGTGGCGGGAGTGGTCGTGGCCACGCCGCCGGTCTCTATCACCGCCAAGGGCAAATCATATCCCAATACCAGTCTTCGAATCTCTTGGAACACGGTTTCTACGGTTGGCGTCACCCAATCGGTGCGCATTTCTTTGGCGAGCAGCGTAATGATTTCAAGGTCGGATTTCGCCCCCATGGTCTTGGCGGCCCGAGTCAATTTCTGTAAGCCACCACAGACATTGGTAAAGGTGCCGTCCTTTTCATAGGCCGAAGCGGCGGGCAGCACGACATTCGCACGCTTGCCGGTTTCGGTGAGGAACAGATCCTGCACTACGATAAACGCATTCGCCGATGCCATAGGCCGTTTAGCGAGCGGATTCGATCCGACGACCCAAAGCGCATCCAGATTCGACACAGCTAACATTTCGTCGCAATTCAAGCCAGGCGATAATCCGCCGTCGGCAATGTTGTGGTAACCGGGCAGAAGATCCGGCAAAAGACCCATATCGGACGCGCCACGCGAGTTGGCGTAATCCAGCAGGCACACATATTTAACGGGAATGCCTAATGAGTCGCCAAACGCCACTAACTTAGCGATGGCAAGGCCTTTGATCGCCTGCCCAAAAAGGATCACTAACTCGGCTTCGGCCGCAAGCGCGTCTTTTAGCTTTTCGAGCGCTTTAAATTCATCGCCAAGCGGCGCGCGCCTCGTGGTGGCATAGTCGTCTTCGCGAATCGGACCGGGAGTAACAGCCCAAACCCTCGCTTTGTTTAAGCGCGCATTGGTACGCAGTAAGTAAGAAAGGAGCGGATGTTCTTGAGACAGGTCGGCGTCTATAACCAGTGCGGCTTTAGTGGTTGATAAGTCTGCGGTAGTAGCAAGCGTGTTCTTTCGTCCACGCAGGGCTGCTAATAAGCCAAGTAAATCTCCGGTTCGGTGGTGATCGATATTCGAAGTTTTCAGAACCTGCCGGGTAAACTTTTGCAGCAGGTAATTTTCTTCATTGGTGGTGTGGTTGGAACCGATAACACCGAAGCGCCCACCCTTGGCAACAAATTCGGAAAACCGTTTGGCCACAGTTGCCAGCGCGACGGCCCAGGAGACCGGCCGCAATTCTCCATTGGCCGTTTTCAGCAAAGGCGACGTCAAGCGGCTCGGGCTCTGGTTAAAATCGAACCCGTAGCGGCCTTTTACGCAGAGAAACTCGCCGTTTATACCGGACTTATCGCGATTGTTAGCACGAATGATTTCGCCGTTTCGCACGCCCAGCGTAGTCTTGCAGCCGTTTGAACAGTGCGTGCAAATCGTGCCGGCATGCTCCATTTCCCACGGGCGCGTTTTATATCGATAGGTTCCCGAAGTGAGCGCACCCACCGGGCAAATATCGATACAGGCCCCGCACTCGTCGCACTCTAAGTGGTCGCCTTTATTCGGGATGATTTCAGCGGCCGATCCGCGGTTGCCAATGCCCAGAGCATTCACCCCCAGCCCTTCGCCGCAAATACGCACGCAACGGTAACAAAGGATGCAGCGCGGCGCATCGTAGAAAACCACGGGAGACCACTGCTTCTCATCCGTGTGCTGCTTGATTTCGCGGTAACGGCTCTCCCCTGCCCCATAGCGAAACACCATGTCCTGCAATTCGCATTCGCCGCCCTTATCGCACACGGGGCAATCGAGCGGGTGGTTAGTAAGCAGAAATTCGAGCGTGCCTTTGCGCGCCTGTTTAACGGTGGCAGAGTCTGTATGGACAACCATTCCTTCCGCCACCGGTAGCGTACAGGCCACCTGGAGCTTCGGGGTTTTTTCTACTTCCACCAAACACATGCGGCACGCCGCCTGCAAAGAAAGTCCGTCGTAGTAACAAAACGCGGGAATCGCAATGCCGGCCTGTTTCGCTGCGTTAATCAGCAGCGTGCCCGGTTGCGCCTGAACCTCCCGGCCATCGATCGTAAATTTGATTGGGTCAGCCATCTTATTCGTAGTTAGTTTCGCTTACACCGACACAGTTACCAGATCCGGGGTCTTATTTTTCACCTGGCTCTGTTTTAGCTTGGCTTCGAATTCATCGCGGAATTTGGCCACAAATGCTCCAATCGGCATGGCGGCAGCATCGCCCAGCGGGCAGAAAGTCCTGCCCAACATGTTGGCTGCCAACTCGCCAATGAGATCAATATCGCTCGCCACTCCTCCGCCTTCATGAAAGCGGACAAGTATTTTCTTCAACCAAGTGGTGCCCTCGCGGCAGGGGATACACCAGCCGCAGCTTTCATGCGCATAGAACTTAATAGTGCGCAAAGCCACCGCGACAATATCGGTATCCTCATCGAGAATCACCAAACCCCCGGAACCCGCCATCGTCTTAGCTTTCGCCAAAGCGTCGAAATCCAGCGTAAGATCGACACATTCTTCGGCTTTCAACACCGGCGAAGAGGAACCGCCGGGAATGACCGCCTTGAGTTTCTTGCCGTTGCGCATGCCGCCGCACACTTCGTTGATCAGCTTCATCATCGGGAAGCCGAGCGGAATTTCGTAAACGCCTGGCTTGTTCACATGACCGGAAACGCAGGTCAAACGCGTGCCGCCACTCTTCGGTATGCCCAAGTTCGCGTACCATTCGGCGCCTTTGCGGAAAATCACGGGCACCGACGAAAACGTTTCGCTGTTGTTCAGAATGGTCGGGCACTGGAACGCTCCCACCACTGCGGGGAAAGGCGGCTTCAAACGCGGAATGCCGCGCTTGCCTTCGAGCGATTCCAAAAGCGCCGATTCTTCTCCACACTCATAAGCACCCGCGCCCGTGTGCGTATACAGATCAAAATCCCAACCAGTGCCTAAAATGTTTTTACCCAGGTAGCCCTTCTGATACGCCTCCGCCAACGCTTTGTCGACTATATCAATCAAATATCGATACTCGCCGCGTATAAAGATGTAGCCCTTGTTCGACTTGATAGTGAACCCGGCGATGATCATGCCTTCGATCATCTGGTGCGGATCCTTCTCCATCAGCAAGCGGTCTTTGCAGGTGCCCGGCTCACTCTCATCGGAGTTACAAATGATGTAGGTAGCCTTGCCCGTCGTCCGCGGAACGAAACTCCATTTCATCCCGGTAGGAAAGCCAGCGCCGCCACGGCCGCGCAAATTCGAAGCTTTCAACGTATCGATAATCGCTTCCGGGGTCATCGTGATGGCCTTTTTCAGGCCCTCGTAGCCTTCCGTGGCCAGATACGTATCGATCGACGCCGAATTCGGCAGTTGGAATCGCTGCGAGATCACCTTTACTTCGAGTGGACTCGGTTCGTTGTATTTGATCGCCATGGTTTAGGACACCTTCTTGCCGTAACTGCCATCGCGGAGCGAAGCGATCAGCCTATCGAAATCTCCGTTTGTGACAAAGTGATGGAAATCGTAATTAATCTGGATGGCGGGAGCCCAGGAACAAGCGCCCATGCATTCCACCTCTTCCAGCGAGATCAGCCCGTCGGCCGAAACTTCTTTGTTCTTCAACTGGAGCGATTTACCGGCATACTCCCACAGTGCGTCGGCTCCCACTGCCTGGCAGGCGATGTTAGTACACACCTGCACATGAAACTTGCCCAGCGGCTTGCGATGAAGCATCGAGTAATAGCCGATCACTTCATCCACTTGCAGCGGCGTTACGCCACAGCGGCGCGCGACTTCTTCCATGACTTCCTGGTTCACGCAGCCCACTTCGTCTTGTGCGTATAAAAGCATGGGAACTACGGCCGAACGCTGGCGGCCTGTCGGATAAATCGTCAGTAACTTAGCGAATCGCGCTTCGAGCGCCGTTGAAAAAGTCATACGGTTAACGGTCGACATCCCCCAGCACGAAGTCCATACTGCCCATAATGGCAATGGAATCGGCAATTGGCACACCTTCCAAGAGCGCGCCCAGTGCCTGCAAATTCCCGAAGCTTGGAGTCCGCATGAACACGCGATGTGGTTTCGCTGTGCCGTCGCTCACCACGTAATAACCGAGTTCGCCGCGCGGCGATTCGGTTATCTGATAAACCGAGCCTTCCGGCACGCGGAAACCTTCGGTCACAATTTTGAAATGATAGATGAGCGACTCCATTTGAGTCTTCATCTTTTCTCTTTCAGGCAAGAGGATATGCGGGGCATCGGCATGCCACGGCCCGTCGGGCATGCCATCTAAGGCCTGCTTTACGATTCGCAAGCTCTGGCGCATTTCTTCCATGCGCACTTCGTAGCGCGCGTACACATCGTTCTCAGTTCGCGTCGGAACTTCAAAATCGAATTTCTCGTAGCTGCTGTAGGGCTCATCTTTGCGCGCGTCGATTTTCATGCCGGCCGCTCGCAGCATTGGTCCCGTCACGCCTAAATCCAGCATTAGTTCCACAGGCAAGGCGCCTACGCCGCGGGTACGGTCGACAAAAATTGGATTGGACGATAGAAGATTGTGATATTCCTCAATACCTTTCTCCAAACGTGCGATCGCGTTGCCGACCGCCTTTTGCCAGCCGCGCGGCGGTTCTAACGCAAGGCCGCCGATGCGGATATAGCTTGTCATCATTCGCTGGCCCGAGAACATTTCGAAGATTTTCAGCGTCTCTTCGCGCTCGCGGAAGCAGTAAAAGTAAACCGACATGGCGCCCAGATCGAGCGCGTGCGTGCCGAGCCAACATCAAATGGCTGCTCACCCGCGACAACTCACACAGCATGACCCGCATCCATTGCGCCATGGGCGGAATTTCCAGTTGCAGCAATTTTTCGACAGCCAGCGAATAACAAAGATTATTGCCCAGGTTCGAAAGGTAATCCACCCGGTCGGTGAGCGGAATGCCTTGTTGATATTTCTTGACTTCGAATTCTTTTTCAATGCCCGTGTGAAGAAATCCGATTTCGGGCCGCGCGGTCAAAATCGTTTCGCCGTCCAACTCTAGTACAACCCGCAACACGCCGTGCGTTGACGGATGCTGCGGCCCCATGTTCAGCGTCATCCGGCGTGCCGTGCTCGATGGCTCGAAAGGAATTTCCAAACCCGACGGGTCGGCTACCTGGAGTTCGTGCTGCGGGTCAAGTGATTCGACGTGTGTCGTGCCTTCTTTCATCGCTGGCTATTCATCCTGATAAGAATACTTATGGCCATGAACCGGATAATCTTTGCGCAACGGATGGCCTTCCCAATCGGCAGGCATCATAATCCGTTCCAGATTCGGGTGGTTGAAAAACTGGACGCCAAACAGATCGAAAACTTCCCGCTCATACCAGTTGGCGCTGCGCCAAACGCGCGAAACCGATTCAATGAGTCGGATTCTTTCGCGCGCACGATCAGGCGCAGCCTGCTGTTCTTCGCAATGGAATGGAGCAAGTAAACAACTTCAAAACGGGGATCGCGGGGCCACCAATCGACGGCGGTCACAGCGGAAAGCCGCACGAAACCTTCTACGCCGCACAAATGTTTGGCGGCCGCCACTATGGAAGCGCCGGTCACATAAAGAGCCGGGCCCCCCAGATCGTTTTTCAAATCGACGACCGACCCCGGGATGGCCTTTTCCAACTCAACGGCGATCGGGTTCTGCGCCGCAACCTCAGGCAGCACGCTTCGTCTCCCTTCGCGCCGGACGGCTGCTCTCATCCGATGCCCAATTCAACACGCCTTTCTTCCAGATGTAGAAATAGCCGCACAGCACTAAAACAATGAACAGCAACATCTCGAAAAATCCAAAAAGCCCCAGCTTGCGATAGACCACCGCCCAAGGGTAAAGGAAAATCGCTTCTATATCGAATAGGATGAACACCATGGCGACGAGATAGAACTTGACGGAGAATCTCTCGCGCGCATTGCCAACCGGCTTCATCCCCGATTCGTAGGGACTTGATTTTACGGAATCGCGAACTCGCTGGCCCAGCAGTGCCGAGAAGCCAATCATCGCTCCGGCAACACCAAGCGCGATCACAATTTGAACTAATACTGGAAACCAAGTTTCAGGATAATGTTCGGGCATCGTTCTCAGGTGGCATTGGCCACAAAGTGCAATTATTAGAGTAGCAATGAATGCAGGGCAAAGGAGCAGAATTTGAGTCAAATGGCCGCCGAATCCATTCGTGTCTATATTAATGGTGAGGCGCGCGAGTTGCCGCCGCGGCAAACGGTGGCGGATTTGCTCTCCACTCTCGGCCTCCCCGCCGAGCGAGTTGCCATAGAACTCAACAAATCTATCGTTCGCAAGCGCGAATGGGAAACCACCCTGGTCAACGCCGAGGCGCAGATAGAAATCGTAGAGTTTGTGGGCGGCGGATAATTCCTGTTGACACCCGGCACAGGTCTAGTACAATCTTGGAAGCCGTACATTTCACAACACAAACCGGGCGTTATGTTCAAAACAAAGAAAGTCCGTATTGATTTGCCGCGCGACCAGCGGACGTTCACAAGCACAGATGTGGCGAAAATCGCGCAAGTGAGCCTCCGCCAGTTGCAGTGGTGGGACGAGCGGAAGGTTGTTTCCCCTCGCCATGAAGGCCACAAACGGATTTACCTTGCTGAAGAGGTGATTGAGATCACGGTGATCGCCGAGCTCCGCCGCAAAGGTTTTTCGCTGCAAAAGATTCGCCGGGTCCTGCGCTTTTTGCAGCGTGAAATGGGCCGCCGTTTGGGGGATGTAATGTCAACCGATTCGCGCCTCCATTTGCTCACCGACGGCAAATCGATTTATCTGGAGGATCAACAAGACCGGATTATCGACCTGTTGAAAAATGCACGCCAGCCGATGTTCCTCGTTTGCGTAAGCGACCAAGCGAAACGTCTTGACGAAGCTCCACCCAAGAAAGGCGTCCGTTCGGAAACCAGCATTACCGCTAGGCGCGCACGCGCCGCCAGCTAGACTGCAAGTAAATTCCAGAAGGGATCGCTCGCGCGCATGCAAGAATCTGGCCGCGTGAGAAGCAAGCGCTCACGCTCCCGCCGGGCTCCGCGGAAGACATCTTCGCTTTGGATCGCCAAAACGGTTTTCGCATTGGCGGCTTTGACGGTGATTGTTCTAGTGGCTTATTCATACTGGCGGCAAGTCACGCTGCCCGCGGACAAGAGACTCGCGTCCGCCGCACCGGCAGGAGTTGCCGATGCCACGAGTCTTTCCGCTCAGCAATGGATCGAGCGGGGCGATGCCGCGCTGGTGAAGCGTCAATTCCAAGGATCTATCGCCAGTTATAGCCAAGCCATCGCGCTGCGGCCTGATTCGGCCGAAGCTTTTTATAAACGCGGTCTTGTTCGCGAGCAGAATAAGGGCGATTTGGAAGGAGCGTTGATCGATTTCAATGAGGCGATCCGCCTTGAGCCAAACGAGCCGTATGCTTTCTACGAGCGCGCGAACTCCCGTTTGGGCAAAGGCGATTTCGAAGGTGCCCTGGCCGACTTCAGCAAGGCGATTCGCCTCAAGCCCGACTATGCCGATGCCTACAGCAACCGCGCTCTCGTACGCCATCGGAAACGCGATTTTGACGGCGCCATTCAAGATGACACCCAGGCGATAAAAATCAAGCCTGAGGCTGTAAGCTACTACAATCGCGGCAAGGAGCGCTATAAAAAGGGCGACTTGAAGGGTGCGATTGACGACTTCAGCGAGGCGTTGACTTTGAAACCCGGCTTTGCAGAGGCCTTTAACGACCGCGGACTGGCGCGCTCCGATAGCGGTGATCTTGAAGGCGCTGTGAACGATTGTTCGCAAGCTCTCAGGCTGAAGCCGGAATTCGCCGCGGCCTTTAACAACCTTGGCAACATCTACGCGCTGGAAGGCGATACCGACGGCGCGTTGCGCGAGTACGAAGCTACGGTTCGCTTGTTCCCCGATAATGCAGTCGGTTATGGAAATCGCGGGACCGCTCGGTTTAAGAAAGGCGATATCGACGGCGCCATTAAAGACTACGATCGCGCTCTTCACATTGATCGAGGCTTCGCACAGGTTTATTTTGACCGCAGCCGGGCGCGGCGCATCAAGGGCGATATCGCCGGAGCCGATGAAGACTACCACGAAGCCCTCCATTACGGATTCAAACCGCCGAAATAGCGCGGCGAACGAAAGAAAAACGGGGACACTTCGGGCTCGCACGAACACTTCTGCTTTGCGACCACTCCAGCAGGCGTGTCCCCGTTTTTCGCTGCCCCTCCAACACAGCTGTTTCTTGAGAACGACGTGCCAAACAGCGCCTCAAAATCGTTGAGAGGAAGCGGCCCCGCCTTATACTAATCGCAGGTTCACCCCTTTTGGCCAAAAAACACTTGCCTGCCGTCAAGTTCCCTAAATTCCGAAATCCGCAGGCGATCAAACGGTTCATGACGAATGAAATCGCTTATGACCACGTATGGGGCACATGCCGCTCACCGCTGCGCACGCTCAAAGATGGCAAGGCCAATTGCATGGAAGGCGCGCTAGTCGGGGCGGCTGCGCTCAAGACAATTGGGTTTAAACCGTTGATCGTCAGCTTAAGCGCCGTGAGAGATGACGACCATGTATTCGCCGTTTACCAAGTGGATGGCTTTTGGGGCTCGATCTCGCAATCGGCGTACGAAGGCCTCAAACATCGCGATCCGGTCTTTAAAACTCTGCGTGAGCTGGTTTTGTCTTACTTCGAGTTTTATATCAACACCAGGGGCGAAAAGACGTTGCGCAAATACTCGCGGCCGGTGGACCTTTCACGTTTTGACCGCATCAATTGGATTAACACCGAAACAGATTTGTGGATCATCTCCGACTATTTGAATGAGATCGCCCACGTTTCCATTTTGCCGGAGCGGCTCAGCCGCCATTTGACATCGGTCTCCGTAGCTTAAAATCTCGCGCGCTTACCCGAACTTCAAGCTCCGCCGCAGCCCTGCAAACTCAGCGTGAGAATGCAGCGCAAACAAGCGTGGATCCACATTCATCCAAAGCAGCGGCGGCTCGCGGTGCACACTGGCGTTCTGCAATTCCTCCATCGCCATATCCCTGTTGTTCATTCCTGCGTGAATGAGTGCGAACCAATATCGCGAAACATGGCGGTGCTTCGACTGCTCGGCGAGTTCATTTAAAGCATCACGCGCTTTTTCGACAGAGCCGCCTCCTCCGTAAACATGACCGAGCGCGGCCACCGCAGCGGGATGCCGGCCGGAGCACAGGCAGGCGTTTTCGAGTTCGATCAAGGCATCTTCCCATGCGCCGAGCTGATGGTTCGCTAGCCCCAAAACCATTTGCGCCGGCGAGAACGAGGGCTCAATGGTCAGCACTCGCCAAGCTTGCGCCAGCGCTTCGTGGAAACGGCCTGAAAGGTAAAGGAGCCATGCCTGTTCGAAGCCGGCAGCAAGGGAGAGCGGATCAAGCTCCTCGGCGTGTTTAATTTCCCGGAGCGCGTCATCATGGCGGCCGCATGCCGCAAATAGCAGCGCGCCAGCGCGATAGGTTTCCGGCAACATGGGATCCAAATCCTGAGCGCGGCCCAAATGCTCTCTGGCTTGGCTCCAATCCCAGTCGAAGATCATGAGAACGCGTCCCATTGAGACATGCGCCTCCGCCAGATCAGGATCGTTTTCCAAGGCGGCGTTCGCAGAATCGCGCGCACAGGCGCACACATTAGCGGCAGTAACCATTCCGTTGAACGCAGACTGACAATAGGCGTCGGCCAGCCCGGCATACGCCGGCGCGAAGCCGGGAAACTCCTCCAGCGCAGCTTGAAAAAATCCAATCGCACGCTGAACAGCCTCGCCGGTCATCCGATTCAGGAAGTGGCGGCCGCGTAAGCAGTCGTGATGCGCTTGTGTCTTGCTCAAGCTCGTGGAAGATTCCGCGCCGTCGATCGGTGCGATGAAACGGTAGCCAAGCCCCCAGCGCGTCTCGATAAAACGCGGCCCGCCGCGCGAATCTTCAAGGGCTAAGCGGAGCGTGTTCATAGCCGAATTTAAGCTGCGTTCAAAATCCACGTGCAGATCGGGCCATAGTTCTTTGGCAAGTGCTTGCCGGCTTACAAGCGCACCCGGCCGCCGCAACAGAATCTCCAAAATCCGAAAAGGCTTGTGCTGCAAAGGAACGCGCACGCCCGATCTGCGCAGCTCGCGTTCTTCGAAATTCACGGCAAACGGCCCGAAGCGAATCATCTTGCAGCTTGGCCGCTGCGGTAGTTGCTGCTTTGTCTGCATGAGAAAGTCTTGACTATTTCTTAACGAATTTTGGCGGGGAATGTTCGTAAAAGAGTCATGCGGACCTCGAAATCGAGTGCCTCCGCGTGAGCAAAAGGAGATTGATTATGAATATGAATCGCATATTGACTCTAGGACTACTGGCAATGACAGCCGCCATGGGCGCCGCCCAAGCAGAAGTGCAAGCGAAGTTCCATTTACCCTTTGGTGCGCGTTGGGGTGAGGTGAACTTGGCGCCGGGCGACTATAAGCTCTCGATTCCCGACGGTTACCAAGGGGTTGCGGGCCTGCTTGTGCAAGGGGCCGGCAAAACCGGTTTCATCCAACCCCAAGGAACCGACCATGATGGAAATGCGCGCGCCGACTCGCAACACAGCTATTTGCAACTCGAGAAAGTGAACGGGACCTTTTTCGTTACGCAGTTCAGATCTGCCGCGACTGGCGAGACGTTCCATTTCGCGCTTCCGAAGCAACAACGGCATCGTTCAGAAAAGACGGAGCAGGACGTTGTGAAGATAGGAGTAGGAGGGAACTGAAAAATGCCGGTGTGCGACTGGGACTGCCCGCGTGCGGGATTCGGCAGTCCCAGTTATGCGACAATCTGGGACACTTCGCTCCTGGTCCACAATTAACGTCTATACTGAAATTTAGACCCAGGAGGTCCCATTTGGCGTCGCAGCGGCGGTATTTTCTTTACATTCCGATGTTTATCGGAGCCTGCGCATTGGCAGGCGGCTTATTTGGTTCCGGTTTTCGAACTGTAGCCGCGGCTTCCCAATCCGAGCACAACATCAGCCCTACCTCAGATGGCGATCTGAAATCGAGTATTGAGGCGTTCACAAAGGTCTACGACATCGTCGACCAAAACTACGCGGACAAGCTGGCCTCCGACAAGGCCGTCTATAAAGGCGCCATCCCCGGCATGCTGCGTACGCTCGATCCGCACTCGAACTTTTTCGATCCTAAGGAATTCTCGTCGCTGCGCGAAGAGCAGCATGGCATGTACTACGGCATCGGCATGTTGATTGGCGCCCAGCCACGCACCAACAAGCCCATGGTGATTCATCCCTTTGGCGGGACCCCGGCTTACAGAGCGGGCATTCGTCCTGGCGACATGCTGATCGAAGTCAATGACAAGCGTGTCGATACGCTGACAACCACCGAAGTGGCTGAAATGTTGAAAGGGCCTAAAGGCACGAAAGTGCAGGTCGTGGTCAACCGTTCGGGCGCCGCAAAACCGATTACCTTCAACCTGGTTCGCGACGAAATTCCGCGCAATAGCGTCGATACGGCATTCTGGGTCAAGCCGGGAATCGCCTACATGCGCATCCAGTCCTTCACGGAAACCACCAGCCATGAAGTGGAAGACAACTTGAAGCAACTGGGCGAACAGAATATTAAGGGCCTGATCCTCGATCTGCGCGAAAATCCGGGCGGCTTGCTGCAAGAGGGCGTCAACACCGCCGGCCATTGGCTTGATCGCGGCCAAACCGTCGTTTCCCATCGTGGCCGCGCATTTTCCGAAAAGCCGTACTTAGCCAAAGGCAGCCAGTTCGGGGAGAGCTATCCAATCGTCGTGATCGTGAATCGCTATTCTGCTTCAGCCGCGGAAATCGTCGCGGGAGCGCTGCAAGATCATGACCGCGCCTGGATTCTAGGCGACACCACATTTGGTAAAGGCCTCGTGCAAACCGTTTATCCGCTGGCCGACAACACCGGTTTGGCCTTGACCACGCAGCATTACTACACGCCGAGCGGCCGCCTCATTCAGCGCAACTACTCCAACATCTCCTTCCTCGACTACTACTACGGTAAGCGCGGCGAGACCAAAGATCCGATGGACGTGAAGCAGACCGACCTCGGTCGAACCGTCTACGGCGGCGGCGGAATTACGCCCGACGAAAAATACGAAGCTGCGAAACTGGATCCCTTCGAAATCGGCATCTATCGCAAAAACGCTTTCTTCAATTTCTCCGCCCAGTATTTTGCCGACCACGACACAAAATTGAAAAAAGGCTGGACGCCCGACGAAGGCGTCCTCGAAAGCTTTCACGATTACCTTATGAAGCAGAAGGTCGAGTTCACCGAGAAGGATTGGGCCACCGACCGTACTTGGGTTCGCGACCAGTTGCGCGCCGAAATGTACATCACCGCGTTCAGCTACGAAGATTCCGTACGGGCCACGATCGAACAAGACCCAGAAGTAGGCAAAGCCATCGACGCCATGCCCAAAGCCGCCAGTTTGCTGGCACAGTCGCGGGCGCGATTCGAGAAACAACGGGCGAGCCTGCGCTAGGCCAGTGGCCCAAGACATTTGACCCAGCCTCAAATCACTGTCCTCGATACCGGAGGGCAGTACACCCATTTGATCGCGCGCCGTGTTCGTGAACTCGGCGTTTACGCCGACGTTCAAGCGAGCGACACACCCGCCGCCGAACTAGAAAGCCGGCGCGGCATCATTGTCTCGGGCGGCCCGTCCAGCGTGCTCGAAGCGGGTTGCCCCGATATTGATCCCGCCATTCTTTCACTGGGTGTCCCCGTGCTCGGCATCTGTTACGGACATCAGTTGCTGGCTCACCACCTCGGCGGTAAAGTCGAAAAAGGCGAACGTGGTGAATACGGCGTGGCTCAACTCACGGTTACGGCGTCTGATCCTCTGCTCAACGGCATTCAGCAATCTCGCATTTGGATGAGCCACTTCGATACGGTGTCCCAAGTACCAGCGGGTTTTCGAGTCATCGGATCAAGCGAGGTTTCGGGCGTGGCAGCCATGTCCGACCCAGCGCGGCGTTTGTTCGGCATTCAGTTTCATCCGGAAGTCGTTCACACCCAGGTTGGTAAACAGCTTCTTGAAAATTTTGTCTTCGGCATCTGCGCCGCTCAAAATGATTGGAACGTTTCGCAGCGCGTGCCGCTGGTCGAAGAGCAAATCCGTGCCACAGTTCGCGGCCGCAATGTTTTCTTCTTCGTCAGTGGCGGCGTAGATTCAACGGTTGCCTACACCCTCTGCCTGCGTGCGCTCGGGCCGGAACGAGTCTTCGGCATCTATGTCGATACCGGCTTAATGCGCGAGGGCGAGACGGATTTGGTCCGCTCCATCTTCAACGAACTCGGCGCTACACATTTCATCGTCGATTCCGCCGAAGCCGAGTTCCTCGCCGCTCTCGACGGCTTGCACGAACCTGAAGCCAAGCGCCGCGCGATTGGCGAGCAGTTCGTCAAAGTGCAGGAACGCATCCTCGCCACGGAACATTTTCTGGATAGCCAGTGGATTCTGGGCCAAGGCACCATTTATCCCGACACCATCGAATCCGGCGGCACTGCCAAAGCCGACCTCATCAAGACGCACCACAATCGAGTCGCCGGTATTCAATCTTTGATTAACGCGGGCCGCATCATCGAACCGCTGACGTCTTTTTACAAAGACGAAGTCCGCGAAATCGGCCGCGAACTGGGAGTGCCCTCCAAGTTCCTGGCGCGCCATCCATTCCCTGGCCCCGGCCTCGGGATTCGCTGTTTATGTGCCGATTCCCCGGCGCAGGCTGAATTAACAAGTGACGGCGTGATTCTCCCCGTCCGTTCCGTCGGCGTACAAGGGGATGCGCGCAGCTACCGCAAAGTGTTGGCGCTGAACGATCCACCTTCGTTGGAGGCCATCGAAACCATCGCACCGTCCCTCACCAACCGCCGTAGTGATATCAACCGCGTTGTTGCCTTATGCGGTGGCAAAGCGCCCCTCGAGAAGCTGGCCGTTTTTCCAGCAACCGTTACAAAACCACGGCTCGACACTTTACGCCAAGCAGACGCTATCGTACGGGACTTCTGTCTAGCTACTGGCTTTGAAGCGCAAGTGTGGCAATTCCCAGTCGTTCTCATTCCGGTCGGCTCCAACGCCGCGCGCGAATCCGTCGTCTTGCGCCCTATCAATTCAGTCGACGGCATGACTGCTGACGTGGTTTTGACAAACCCCGCCGATCTCGCCACCCTGACCAAAAAGCTCTTGGCGATTCCCGAAATTTGCGCCGTTTTATACGACCTGACCCACAAGCCGCCCGGCACCATCGAGTGGGAATAAACTCAGTCTTAAAGATGCTGCCAGCGCAGCGGCGGCGCGAATCTGATGAAATCGCTATCCGCACTGATCCATTCGCAGCCGTATTCTATGGCGAGAGCCGCGTGAACAGCATCGGCGGTCAACTTTCCTTGCAGCGGACCCGCTTCGCAAAGCTGGCGATAAATCTTCCAGTGACCCGTCCCCGGACGAAACAGAACGCAGTTGGGCCGGGTTAGCAGGGCGTCTGCAAACTGAAGCGCCTGCGCCATCGTAGACGGCGGTTTGAAGACGCCCGGATTCGTCACAATACGAATAAAGCCATGAAGCACCGCTTCGGAAAGCGCGAACGGCTCGGGCCCGTTAGCCAAATCGATTAGCCATTCAGCGTATCGGGCATGTTGGGGAAACCCTTCGCGATGCGCATAAATCAGGACGTTGACGTCCGGCATTCTCATGCAGACTTGCCGTAAGCAAATTCATCGTCCGCCACTAACAAAGCGGATGTCCGATCCAGGTCAAGGTGCGGCTGCACGAGTTCGCCCCGGACAGTATGTAGCTTAAATGGGACGGCAGGAGTTTCATCTGTCCGCGCAAGATATGAGCGCAGGGCATCCTCTAAAAGTTCCCCGAGCGTGACGCCCCGGCCGACAGCAGCCGCCTTGGCTTTTTCGATCACTACTTCATCAGCACTGATTGTTGTTCTCATCACTGTCATCATATCATGATGCTTTTGATGTTTCAAACAAAAACTGGCCCGATCCAAACTTATCCCCAAGTAACCCTTAAATCCGATGAAAGCTTTTCAGAATGTCCTTGGTAGTATACCGTAAAGCGATAGGTCTTCCGTGCGGACACGTCATCGGATATTCACAAGCCGCCAGCGCCCGTAATAGCCATTCGATCTTCTTCGGTTCCAAACGCATATTAATCTTGATCGCGGCCCGACAGGCTATAGTCGCGCATACACTGCGCCGGATCTCATCCAGCGACGCCGACCGGAACTCACTTTCCGCGATCTCCAGAACCTCGAAAACGATCTTCTCGATATCCCCCGCACCCACGCCAGCCGGCGAGGATTTAATGGCGATAGTGCGCTGGCCAAAGGGCTCCGTCTCAAATCCGTAGGCGTTCAACTCGTCGGCAATCCGCGCGTATTCGAATTCCTGGCCGGGTGTCAGTTGTAGAACAATCGGCATCAACAACTGCTGAATCTCCACATTTCCGGCCGCTCGTTGGCGCAGCACTTGCTCGAACAAAATACGCTCATGGGCAACGTGCTGGTCAATAATCCAAAGACCGTCGCGTCCGGCGGCGACGATAAAACTGTCGTGCAACTGGCCGAGCGGGCGCAAATCCGCGAGTGCGCCTAGCGAATCCACGCGTTCCCAATCGGCCGGAAGGCCCTCAAGGGCGCCATGCGTATCGGGAACGCGCTGCAAGGGCTTAACGGTTACCACAGCGACAGGCGCAGGGATTGTCGGCCATGAACGAACAGGAGTGACGGGAGCGGCCACCTCGACAACCGGCAATCCCCCGTCCTGCTGGTGGCTCTCGGCAACCTCCGAAACAGGGGGTTCCGGAATTTCCGAAATGGCCGAGTACTCCGAAAAAGGCAGCGCGGCCGCGCGTTGCACCGGCGGAAGATCGGAGCGCCTTTGCGGAATCGGCGAAGCCGGCATCGGAATATTTGAAACCGGCCGGCTTTCCATCAAGATTTCCCGCACCACATCGCGCACCGAATCGTGAACCGCCGAGCCGTGCCGAAAGCGCACTTCCGTTTTCGAGGGATGAACGTTTACATCTACCTCGCTCGGGTCGCAATTTAGAAACAACAGCGCGAACGGATAACAGCTCGGCGGCATCAAGTTATGATATGCCGCCGAAAGCGCATGCAGCAGCACCTTGTCACGGATCAAGCGCCCGTTCACAAACAAGAAGATGGAATTGCGGTTGAGCTTCTGAACATGCGGCCCGGAAATCAAACCTTCCAGTGCAAACCGCGCCACATCCCCATCGGGCGACCCCTGTGCAAACCGCACATCGAACGGCCGCGCCGGAAACTCGATCAGATCCTGCATCAACTCCGGGCCAAAGACTTGGAAAGCCCGGTCGCGCAGGGAATTGACCGGGCTCACATTCAGCAGTTCGCGGCCTTCGTGATACAGCTCAAAGCGTTTATTGCTATGGCCCAGACTGTAGTGAGTGACGAGCGATCCGATGTGAGCCAGTTCTGTTTGGTCCGACCGCAGAAACTTCTTGCGCGCCGGAACATTAAAGAACAAATCCCGCACGCTGATAGCCGTACCGCGCGTCCTGGCGATTTCGTCACACTTCAGTAGTTTCCCGCCGGCAATCTCAACCCGCGCGCCCGTCTGCTCTTCTTCTGAACGCGTTTCGAGAACCAGCCGGCTTACCGAAGCGATCGAAGGCAGTGCTTCGCCGCGGAAGCCGAGCGTGGCAATCGCCAGCAGATCCTTTACATCGCTCAGCTTACTGGTAGCGTGCCGCTCGAACGCCAGCATGGCATCGTCGCGCAGCATCCCTGAGCCGTCATCCTGAATCCGAATCAGCCGGCGGCCGGCGTTTTCTGTGTCAATGCGAATTTCAGCCGCGCCCGCATCGAGCGAGTTTTCGAGAAGCTCTTTCACCACGGAAGCGGGCCGCTCCACCACCTCACCGGCCGCGATTTTGTTCGCGACGTTATCGGAGAGGATGCGGATGCGGCCCATGTAACACGAACGGAATTATCGTCTCGAACGAGCCGCGATCAACCGCTCATCGCCGCCAGGAATTCGGCGTTCGAACGAGTGCGGCCCAGCTTGTCGAGCAACAGTTCCATCGATTCCACCGGAGACAGCGGATTGAGCACCTTGCGAAGCACCCAAACGCGATTGAGTTCCTCACGCGGCATCAAAAGCTCCTCTTTGCGAGTTCCGCTCTTGTTAATGTCAATTGCAGGGAAAACGCGCTTATCCACCAATTTGCGGTCTAAGTGGATTTCCATGTTGCCGGTTCCTTTGAACTCTTCAAAGATCACATCGTCCATACGGCTGCCCGTATCGACAAGCGCAGTAGCCACAATCGTGAGCGAACCGCCTTCTTCGATATTGCGAGCCGCGCCAAAGAAGCGCTTCGGACGCTGCAAGGCGTTTGAATCCACGCCGCCCGAGAGCACCTTGCCGGAGGGTGGCACAACCGTGTTGTAAGCGCGCGCGAGCCGGGTAATGGAATCGAGCAGAATCACAACGTCGCGCTTGTGTTCCACCAGGCGCTTCGCCTTCTCGATCACCATTTCCGCAACCTGTACGTGACGCGAAGCCGGCTCATCAAAGGTCGAGCTGATCACTTCGCCGCGCACGGAACGCTGCATATCCGTGACTTCTTCGGGGCGTTCGTCAATCAGCAAGACGATCAGGTTGATCTCCGGATGATTGGTGGTGATGGAATTGGCCAGGCTCTGCAGGAGCATAGTTTTACCGGTGCGGGGTGGCGCAACAATCAAGCCGCGCTGTCCTTTGCCGACCGGCGTGAGGAGATCCATTACGCGGCCCGAATAGTTGTCTTTAGCCGTTTCGAGCTTCAGACGTTTGTCCGGGTAAAGCGGCGTCAGGTTGTCAAAGAAAATTTTGTTGCGCGATTCGTCGGTCGTTTCAAAATTGATCGCGTCAACTTTAATCAGCGCGAAGTAGCGCTCACCTTCCTTGGGAGGACGAATTTGGCCCGATACTGTATCGCCAGTCCGCAGATCGAATCGGCGGATCTGCGATGGCGAAACGTAAACGTCGTCCGGTCCCGGCAGATAGTTGTATTCAGGGGCGCGCAGGAAGCCGAATCCGTCGGGCAGGCATTCGAGAACACCTTCCGAAAAGATGAGGCCGCTCTTTTCCGCCTGCGCTTGCAGGATCTTGAAAATGAGTTCCTGCTTGCGTAGACCCGCCGCACCCGGCACATTCAAATCTTTGGCAATCTGATTCAGCGCCTGAATGCTCATGTCCTTGAGCTCGACCAAGTCGAGCGTCACGGCGCCGTTCTTTTGTCCTTGCTGGCCCGTGTTGCCAATCGAATGGCGGCCGCGGCGGGGTTGAGGACCCGGTTGGGTCTGAGCCGGTTGTGGCGTTGGCGGTGCGGCAGCAATCGGTGTTCCGGCCGGGGCCGCGGTTGGCTGCTCGGCAACGGGCGCCTTTGCTTCAGTGGTGGGTGGTTTAGCCGCTGGTTTTGCTTCCCCGGCGGCTTTGCCGTTGCCTCTAGCTTCGGCTGTCTTGGGGCGGGAAGCGAGTTTTTCCGATTTTGGATCCTTCGCCTCAGCCGCTCCGTTCTTTTCGTCGCTAGCTGAGCTAGCATCTGCAGCAGACTTGCCTTCTCCGTTAACTTCTGGTTGCTTCTCGTTGGGCGCGTCTTCGGTGACGGCCGCGGGGGCTACTGCTTGTTCTTGATCTTCGAGATGATTTGCCAAATTTCCCTCACTCCACGGCCATCTATGGCCGAGAACGGAATGGGCTGTTGTCCAACCATTTGCTTTTGGATCGCGTCCATTCCGGTTTTTAGCTGGTTTTTACTCTTGAGCTTGTCGACCTTGGTGACAATCACCTGGTACCGACGGTTATGGAACTCGAGCCAGGATCTGAGTTCCAGGTCCTTGTCCAACCAGCCACGCCTGGCATCCAGGAGCAGGAAAGAAAGCGCCAGACTGTCGCGAGACAGCAGGTAGCTTTCAATCAGGTCCTTCCACTGCGCACGCTCTTCCAGCGAAACCTGCGCATATCCGTAGCCTGGTAGATCGACGAAGCAAATATCGTCGTCGATCCGGTAAAAGTTAATCAGTTGCGTGCAGCCTGGGCGCGAACTCGTAAAAGCAAGTCCGGGCTGGCGCACGATAGCATTCAGCAAACTCGATTTGCCCACATTACTGCGCCCCAGGAAGGCGAATTCCCAAGGCCCGGTTTTCTCACACTGTTCCAGCGGTGGTTCAGCCGGAAACTGCCGAGAGCTCGCCGCGCTGATAATCAGGCTGGCTTCTGCTACATGAGTTGCCATAGCCGTGGCTCTCAGTCTCTCTTTCGTTAATGTGTCAAATTGTCTTCGATTGGCCGAACTACGATTTCCGCAGCGGCGGCAGGGGCCAGCGGCAGGGCCACCAGTTCTCGCTCCAGCGCAATCTTCAATACCTCGTCCATGGAAAAGACGAAGTTCATCTTCATATCTTTCCTGATGTTTTCCGGGATGTCCACCAGATCTCGCTCGTTCTCTCTGGGGAGGACAATTTCACGAATCCCGTGCCGGTGCGCCGCCAGCAGCTTTTCCTTCAAGCCGCCGATCGGCAAAACGCGGCCGCGTACGGTGATTTCTCCGGTCATCGCCAAATCGCAGCGCACCGGAATGCCGGTTAACGCGCTGCAAATACTGGTGGCGATGGTGATACCGGCCGAAGGGCCATCCTTGGGAATGGCGCCTTCCGGCACGTGTACGTGAATATCAAGGTGGCGATAGAAATCCTTCGGCAAGCCCAAATACTGCGCCCGTGAACGGACATAGCTCATGGCCGCCTGAGCGGATTCCTGCATGACGTCGCCCAGCTTGCCGGTGGTGGTGAGTTTGCCGCGGCCTTCCATCACCGTGGCTTCGGTGGTGAGAATGGAGCCGCCTACTTCAGTCCAAGCCAAGCCAGTCGTGGCGCCGATTTCATTTTGCTTATCGAGATCGGTATCCCGGAACTTGGCCGGTCCCAGCATCTCGGTAATAACTTCCGGCGTAAGAGTAATTTTTGGAATCGGAATCAGCGGCGCTTCTTCTTTCTTCGCTTTCTTCTTGCCGTTCTTCTTCACCGGCTCCGCGACAACCTCTTCCACGGGCTGTGCTTCTTCCTCAATAATCATTTCCAAGGGACCATCTAATTGAACCGGAGTCGATTCTTCGTTCACCGACTGAGCGTCCACAACTTTGCGCGCGACCTTGCGGCAGAGGTTACCGATTTCGCGTTCCAGATTTCGGACGCCAGCCTCACGCGTATAGTTTTGAATCAGCGATTGAAGACCGGCATCGGAAAACTCAACCTGCTCTTCACCGACGCCAGTGTCTTTACGCTGCTTAGCGACTAGGAACCGCTTAGCGATTTCCAGCTTTTCCACTTCCGTATACCCGGAAAGGCGAATCACTTCCATACGATCTTGCAATGCCGGAGGAATGGTATGCATCACGTTCGCGGTGGCAATGAAGAACACTTCGCGAAGATCGTATTCCACGTCCAGGTAGTGATCCATAAACATATAGTTCTGTTCAGGATCGAGAACTTCGAGGAGCGCGGCGGAAGGGTCGCCGCGGAAATCCATGGACATCTTGTCCATTTCGTCCAGCATGATGACGGGGTTTTTCGTCCCGGCTTTCTTCATCATCTGGATCAATTGGCCGGGCAGCGCACCAATATAGGTACGGCGGTGGCCGCGAATTTCGGCTTCATCGCGCACACCCCCCAGCGAAAGGCGCACAAACTTCCGGCCCGTCGCCTTCGCAATCGACATGCCGAGCGACGTCTTCCCTACCCCGGGAGGTCCAACAAAACAAAGGATTGAGCCTTTGGGATTCTGCACCAACCGGCGGACGGAAAGGAATTCCAGAATACGCTCTTTGATTTTTTCCAGACCGTAGTGATCGCTCTCAAGCACCTGCTTGGCATAACGCAGATCGCGAATTTCCTTGGTCCGTTTCTTCCACGGTACCGCGAGCAGCCAATCTAGGTAGTTGCGCGAAACGGTGGACTCAGCCGACATGGGCGGCATGCCTTCCAGACGCTTGAGCTCGGCAACGGCCTTCTCATGCGCGTCTTTGCTCATCCCGGCAGCGTCGATCTTCTTCTTCAGCTCGTCGTATTCGCTCTTTTCGCCCCGGCCCAGCTCTTTTTGGATCGCCTTGATTTTTTCATTGAGGTAGTACTCTTTTTGCGCACGCTCCATCTGGCGCTTCACGCGCCCCTGAATCGTGCGGTCGACATTGAGCTTTTCAATTTCGATGTCGAGGAGATCCGCTACCCGCGTCAGCCGGTCGATCGGATCGAAAATTTCCAGCAGTTCCTGGCGTTCTTCAATCGTCAGCTGCAGATTGGCGCCCACGGTATCGGCCAGTTTGCCAGGGTCGTCAACGCGGATCGCCGCGACCATAGTCTCATAATTCAGGTTTTGACTCAGCTTGACGTATTGCTCAAAGAGGGTAGTAACGCGGCTAATCAACGCGTCTAACTGACTGCCTGGTTCAATCTTATAGCTGACCGTTTTAATAACGGCGCGAAAGTAACCTTCCTCTTCGCTTACGGAAATAATCTTGCCGCGTTCAACGCCTTCTACCAGAACCTTGATATTGCCATCCGGCTGCTTGAGGCTCTGAACGATATTGGCAACCGTCCCAACCGAGTAGATTTCATCCGGCCTGGGCTCATCCACGGAAGCGTCATGCTGCGTAGCGAGGAAAATCTTCTTGTCACCGAGCAGCGCCTCTTCGAGGGCGCGCACGCTTGATTCCCGTCCAACCACGAACGGAGTCATCATGTACGGAAAAATGATGACGTCCCGGATGGGCATCATTGGCAGGCGTCTGGTGTCCGTTTTATCTTTAGTGGTAACCATCGTGACTTTCTGGGCGGCTCAAACCGCCAAATGTGAGGGAGAACAAATCTTGTAAGCCAAAACCGTCAAAGCAGCCAAGCAAAGGGGGACAGGCTTCTCTGTCCCGGCACGCAAATTTGCCAATCGTCCGATTTTCATCTCTGGTGGACAGAGTGGCCTGTCCCCCTTTTGCGATCCAGCAGGCGGACCTAGCCAGCCTTCTCCAGAACAGCCATATTGATCTTCTGCGATAGCACCATTTCCTTGGTGACTACAAATTCCCGGATTTTCTTGAATGTTGGGAGATAGTACATCAGGTCGAGCATCAGATCTTCGAGGATCATTCGCAGACCACGGGCGCCCACTTTTCGTTCCATGGCAAGCTGCGCTACGGCTTCCAGGGCGTCATCGCTAAATTTGAGCTTAACATTTTCAAACTCAAATAGTTTTTGGTACTGCCGGATGATGGCGTTTTTGGGCTTAGTGAGAATTTGGACAAGCGCTTCTTTGGAAAGATCTTCCAAAATAGCCGTAACGGGCATGCGGCCGATAAACTCGGGGATGAAGCCGTACTTAATTAGATCGACAGGTTGGCACTGTGCCAAAAGGTCGACATCCCGGCGAACCGTATTCGGACGGCGCGCGTCTTTGTCATCGGGCGGAATAAAGCCAATCGATTTGGTACCCACGCGGCGACCAATTACTTTTTCCAATCCAATAAAAGCGCCGCCGCAGATAAATAGGATATTGGTGGTATCCACCGGCGTGAATTCCTGATGCGGATGTTTCCTTCCGCCCTGCGGCGGTACGTTGGCCACCGTGCCTTCCAGAATCTTGAGTAGGGCCTGTTGGACGCCTTCACCCGAAACGTCGCGCGTAATGGAAGGGTTTTCGTCTTTACGTCCGATCTTATCGATTTCGTCGATGTAGATAATCCCGGTTTGCGCACGCTGCACGTCCCAATCGGCATTCTGCAGCAGACGGAGAATGATGTTCTCTACATCCTCGCCAACATAACCAGCTTCGGTTAGCGTCGTTGCGTCGACAATTGCAAACGGGACATCCAGAATCCGCGCCAGCGTCTGCGCCAGCAGCGTCTTACCCGTCCCCGTCGGCCCGATCAATAAAATGTTGGATTTGGAAAGCTCTACTTCACTACCGCGCTGCTTGTTCATCTGGATGCGCTTGTAGTGGTTGTAAACAGCCACCGCCAGTTTCTTCTTAGTCGCTTCCTGGCCGATCACGTATTGATCCAAATACTCTTTTAGTTCCAGCGGCCGGGGCAGCTTACCGGGCGAACCATAACTCTTCTCATGACGATCGTCTTCGATAATCGAATTGCATACAGCGATGCATTCGTCACAAATATACGCCCGTGGGTAATCACTGGGGGAGGAGATGAGCTTACCGACAACATCTTGGCTTTTGTGACAGAACGAACAGCGGAGGGAATCGTCTGTTGTACGCTTCAAGCTAAGTCTCCTAAAAATGGAAGAACCCAAAAAGGTCCCTCGGAGCTGACCGGACGAAACTTAAGTCTCAGTATATCAGCAGTAGGGCGGGCAAGGGACGTTATTACCCCGGAAATCTCCGAGGAGTTACCAAGCGCGGTTGGGGATAGGCTGCCAGACATTTTAGACCTGCTTTTGCGCCTGTTCAAAGAGGAATTGGAGGGTTTTTTCGGTTTGGATGTGGCTGGCAATCCGGCCGAGGGTCCCGTCCTTATCCAGCCGGGCTCGCGTCACGGGAATAGGCTCGCGCTGCTGCTGGGCAATGCGCTGCACCTCACGATCTACTTCGTCTTTAGTGGCTTTGATACCTTCCTTATCGGAAATTTTTTCCAGCAACAGCGAAGCTTTCACGCTTCGGACGGCAGGATCTCGTTGTTTTTCTTTAACTTTGTTCCAGTCGAGGTTGAGCTTGCTCAAGTCGATGTCCCGCCCAGTGGCTTGCCGCAATTGCATGCTCAACTGATTCTCAATCTGCCGGTCGACGTAAGTCTCCGGAATCGGAAAATCGTTGGCATCCACCAAACGGTCAACCAACGCTTCCTTGGCAACCTGCTGGGCGGCGTGTTGCTTTTCATGAAAGATCGACTTACGGACGGCGTCACGCAACTCATCCAGCGTCTGGAAGTCTCCCAAATCGCGCGCAAATTCGTCGTCTAAGGCCGGCAGTTCCTTTTTCTGGATCACTTTAGGCGCGAGCGAAAAGCGCACCGTCTTACCAGCCAGCTTTTGTTCGCCATAGTCTTCCGGATAAACGACCTCGGCTTCCTTCGTGTCGCCGGGGTTGGCGCCTAAGAGAGCTTCTGTGAACGACGGAAAAGTATCCCCGCCGCCGACTTCAATCGTCGAGTCCTGCTCAATCGGCTCCGCTAAGCCAGCCAGCGACTTGAGGGCAACCACGACATAATCTTTATCTTCCACCGGCCGCGGGTCGATGTTTACGAATTCGGCGCGCTTTTCGCGCATATCATCGAGCCGGTTCGCCACCTCTTCATCGCTGACAACAGGCTCTTCGTATTTAACGGGCAAACCGTGATAGGTCGCAATCTCGAACTCCGGAGCTACTTCAAAGTCGGCTTTGAAACGGATAGGCTCGCCGCGCCGATAATGCAAATCTGTAATGTTTGGCTGGCCTACCACCCGCAGTTCGTCTTGTCTCACGCGCGCACGAAAGGCCTGCGGCAAAAGCTGGTCCAGGACTTCCTGCCGGATATCGCTTTCAAACTTGGACTCCACCATGCCGGCTGGTGCTTTGCCGGGACGAAAGCCGGGAAGCCGCACCTTCTGGCGAATTGATTCCGCCACACGCTGGCGAACCTTTTCTACTTCTTCGACGGGAATTTCTACTTCCACGGAGCGTTTGCAATCTGCGACTGTTGACACGTTTCTATATGATCCAGTATTTCTTTCAATGTCGCACGAACCTATCGAGATCCGGCGCGGGACTGCGGTTTAGGCGTTTTGGAACCAGGTAGCGAGATATTGCTCCTGGTCAACCGTTGAGCGATCGATCTTCACACCCATCGATTCCAGCTTGATACGGGCCACCTGGCGATCGATTTCGGGCGGCACAGGCAGCACTTGCTTCGGTAATAAGCCATTGCACTTAATCAAGTATTCCGCACTCAAGGCGTGCGTGGCGTAGGAGACGTCCATGACCGAGGCAGGTAAGCCTTCGGTTGCGTTCAAATTGATGAGCCGTCCTTCGCCCAAAAGGTAGAGCCGGCGGCCGTCGCGCATCGCGAACTCTTCTACAAAATCGCGCGTGGGACGGCGGGAAAGCGCGGTATGGCCGAGATTCTCAATGTCGATTTCGACGCTGGAGTGGCCGGCATTGCAGAGGATAGCGCCGTTCTTGAATTTGTCGAAATGCTCGCGGCCAATTACATTCTTGCTGCCGGATACCGTGATAAAGATGTCGCCCAGCGCGGCCGCGTCCGCAAAAGCGAGCACGCGATAGCCATCCATAATCGCTTCCAAAGCGCGGGTGGGGTCGATTTCGCAAATGATCAGACTAGCGCCCAAACCACGGGCGCGGGCGGCAATTCCACGGCCGCAGGGTCCGAAACCAACCACCACCACATTAAGACCAGCCACCAGAATCCCCGTTGTGCGGACTATCGCGTCAAGCGTGCTTTGCCCCGTCCCACAGCGGTTATCAAAAAGTTGTTTGGTAGAAGCTTCACTCACCGCGACCACGGGAAAGCCTAACATTTCCTCTTTAGCCGCGGCACGCATACGCGCCACGCCGCCTGGGCTTTCCTCCGTGCCACCGAGAATCTCGGGCATAGCTTCCGGATGTTTTTCATGCAGTGTCGCCGTCAGTGCGCAGCCATCGTCGATAATGAGCTGCGGCTGCGAAGCAATCACCGTTCGCAAATGCACGTCGAAGACTTCCTGGCTTTCGCCGCAAATGCCAAAGACCGGGATGTTGTAATCTTTGGCGATACTGGCGGCTACATCGTCATGAGTCGAATTGGGGCTGGCGGCGCACAACATAAGATTGGCGCCGCCATCCCGCAGAGTAATCAGCAGATTGGCGGCTTCCGGTGTGATATGCAGACACGCCGCGATCCGCAGGTTCGCGTAGGGTTGCGCTTTGATAATGTGCTTCCGAATCCCCTGCAATACCGACATCGATTGAAACGCCCATTCGATGCGGCGCTTGCCGCGCTCGGCGAGCGCGAGGTCTCTGACGTCACAAGGTACGGCTCCAACGGCTTGTGTGGACATAACCTCGCCTTTCTCCCGCAAGCCCAAAACCTTAGGCTACCGACGTCAATTGCGCGGCTTCGCGCAAGACTTGTGCTTTATCTGTAGCTTCCCAGGTGAACGATTCGCCGTCACGGCCAAAGTGGCCAAACGCCGCCGTCTGCTGGTAAACGGGCCGCCGCAAGTTCAAAGACTTGATCATGCCGGCCGGCGTGAGCGAAAAGTTCTCGCGCACGATCTCAGCCAGGCGAGCGTCCTCGACTTTGCCCGTGCCAAACGTGTTGACCATAATCGAAACGGGCTCGGCGACACCAATCGCATAAGCCAACTGAACCTCAGCGCGATCCGCTAGACCAGCGGCTACAATGTTCTTCGCGACGTAACGCGCCATGTAGCAAGCGGAACGATCGACCTTCGTCGGATCTTTGCCCGAAAACGCGCCCCCACCATGCCGGCCCATTCCGCCGTAAGTATCGACGATGATTTTGCGGCCCGTCAAGCCCGTATCGCCATGCGGTCCGCCAATGACAAAGCGGCCGGTGGGATTGATGTGGAACTTGGTTTGCGAATCGACCATGTGGGCAGGCATAACCGGGTCGATGATGAACTTCTTAACATCGGCGCGCAATTGCTCAGTAGATACATCGTCACCATGCTGTGTGGAGATTACGACGGCATCGATACGCGAAGGCTTGCCATCGACATACTCGACGCTGACCTGGCTCTTACCGTCGGGCCGCAAATATTTCAATTCGCCGGTGCGGCGCGATTCGCTCAACCGTCGCACCAAAGCGTGGGCCAACGAAATCGGCAGCGGCATTAACTCTTTTGTTTCATTGCAAGCGTAACCGAACATAAGCCCTTGATCGCCCGCTCCCCCGCTATCCACCCCCATGGCAATATCGGGGGACTGCGCCTGGATCATGTTCACAACCGCACAGGTCTTGGCATCAAATCCGAACGCGGCGTCGTTATATCCAATGCCGTCAATCACGCTGCGTACCAACTTAGGAACGTCCACGTAGGTCGTAGTCGTGATCTCACCCGCAACGATACAGATACCGGTAGTGACAAGGGTTTCGCAGGCAACACGCCCGGTCGGATCTTCCCGTAAAACCGCGTCCAGCACCGCATCGGAAACCTGGTCGGCGATTTTATCGGGGTGTCCCTCTGTGACAGACTCAGAAGTAAAGATATATTTCATGAAACGGCGTTAGGCTCCTAGATTTATGTTCGGGCGAGGGTGCGCGGCTTCGCCGCCGATTGATGCCTCTGACCTGAATAAGGATTGACTTTATTAGTTTAACAGGAAGGTGAACTTATCGCTAGAGGCGGGAGAAGAAAGGGCGATGCTCAGCCTCTGTCCATACTTTATACTTGAGTTGGTAGTTTCGACGCATGACGAACGAAAACCAAGCCGAAGATCTAGCGACTCTTTACCGCCGCGCCTTCGAACAATTCGGGATTTCCGCTCTGTGGAGCAGCCGTCCCGTTCCGAACCCCTCACCTGCGGACGCACTTGCCATCACCCGCAGTCTCCGTGTTGAGGGCAACCTTGATGCGCGCCGCTTGGCCGAGCAAATCGAGCGGGCCTGCCGTGCCGCTCACTAAGATTCAAACCGACATTCTCCGTATTCTTGCCGCCCACCGCGATCCTGAATGCTACGTTGCCGGCAGTACGCCTCTCAACCGCAATACCCCACGCTTTTCTGGCGATATCGACGTGTTTCACGATCGTCAAGAACGTGTTTCGCAGGCGGTTGAAGAAGACGTCGCAACACTCGCGCAGAATGGCTTCGCCTTGCAATGGATCAGAAACGAGCCGCTAATCCGCAGTGCGACGGCTGAGAAATTGGGTCAAACCACCAAGCTAGAGTGGGCCGTTGACAGCGACTTCCGCTTTTTCCCAACCCTTCGTGACGCAGTTTTCGGCTATGTTTTGCACCCGGTGGATTTGGCAACCAACAAGACTGCCGCTGCATATGGCCGTCACGAGCCACGCGATGTTGTCGATCTGTTGGCCATTCATCAGCGAATCTTGCCGCTCGGTGCCGTCGTTTGGGCGTCCGCAGGTAAGACTCTAGGGTTCACACCCGAAGGCATCATCAACGAGATTAGGCGTCAGGCGCGTTACACCGAAGCGGACTTCCGCAGAGTGGCCAGCGATCCGCCGCTCGATCCCAACGAAGTGATGATCCAACTTAGAACGGTTCTCAACGAAGCCGAGACCTTCGTAACGCAAATGCCTACGGATAAAGTCGGTCTCCTCTTCCTCGAAAACGGCAAAGTCGTTCAACCCGATCCTTCGCGCTTAAACACCTACCAGACCCACGCCGGCCAGCGCGGAGGCCATTGGCCCAGTAGCCCCGAAATCAGCGCCGCCATGTTTGAACGCATGGCCGAAGAAGCTGGCTACGGTCACCCCTAACTCAAACCTGCGTCCGTAAAGCGATCATCGGATCAATCGCAGACGCCCGCCGCGCCGGAATCAAACACGCAACCGTCGCAGTTGCCACCAGCAACACCGTCACAATCAACAACACCACTGGATCATGCGAACTCCCCTCCGCCCACTTCTCCAACACGGTCGTCAAACCAAAGCTCAGCAGTAACCCTACCGAAAGCCCTGTGCCCACACTCACCGCCGTTGATCGAAACACCAACCGCAGCACATCCTTCTGATTCGCCCCTAACGACATCCGAATGCCAATCTCATTGGTCCTCTGCGCCACCGTATACGAAACAACGCTGTACAGACCAATCGCCGCCAGCGCAAGCGCCAATGCCGCGAAAGCGCCAAACAAGCCCGCTACCAATCGCTGCTGCGCCCAATCCGGCTGAGTCGTAATCCATTCCTCCAGGCTGCGCACCCTTCCGTTCACCTGCTGATCCGCATCCACACTACGCACCTGCGCTCTCACTCCATGCAGTATCGAAAGGGGCGTCACCTTGGTCCGCACCAAAATTTGCGTTCCCATTCGCATCGACGCCGTATACGGCACATAAAACGCCGGCTTCACAGCATTACGCATTCCGTCGTCACGCGCATCCTTGACAATGCCCGTAATCTGGAACCACCCCTCGTCGGCGCCCGGCGCATCCAACACAAAAGGCGGACCACTCTTCATTTTCGGCAACCGCACCAAATGCCCAATCGCATCTCCCTTGGGCCAGTAGCGGCGTGCCATCGTTTCATTGACAACCGCTTCCAGCGCGCCCCGCATCGTCGCCGCATGGTCCCACATCTGCCCTTGCGTCAGCGGAATCTTCAACACGGAAAAATATTCCGGACTCACGAAATTCGCCCGCAATTGCTGCTCCTCGTTAACGGGCCGCCCGAAGATTTCAAAATTCGTCTGCCAGCCGTTATCCGGCGGCGTCGCATTTGTCGAAATGCCCGCCGACACCACCTCCGGCATCTCCCCAATCTTCTGCCGCAACTGCTCGAAATAAGTGGCACGCTGCTGCCATGTCCCATAAGTGTTCTCATGCACTGGAATCCCGACCGACATCGTATTGTGCGGATCATAACCAAGATCCGTCCGCATCAGCCGCAAAAACCCGCCGATCGCCGCACCCGCCGTCGTCATTAATAAAAGAGTCAGCGCAATCTGCCCGGCCACCAGCAAATTATTAGTTCGCCTGCCTTTTCAAGCCGCCCGTCGCTTTGCGCGTATTCGCTTGAATCACCTGCGAAATTTCCTGGCCGCGACAGACTGATCGCCGGCGACAGGCCAAACAGCAGCGTCGTCACCAACGCCAGCCCGATGCAAAAGAACAGCACCGGCAGATTGATCTCAAGCGCCGCCTCATGCGGAAACGCGTCTTCCGGCAACCACGCCGAAATCAACTCCACCGTGCGAAATGCCATGAGAATCCCCAATAGCGTCCCCGCCATCGAAAGCGTCAGCGCTTCAATCAACAACTGAAAAATAATCCGCGCCCGGCTCGCCCCCACTGCAGCCCGCACCGCAAACTCATGCTCACGGACCGACCCCCGCGCCAGCAGCAAAATCGAAACATTCGCGCAGCCAATCAGCAGGAGAAACCCCACGGCACCCAACAGCAGAAATAACGTTTTCCCCAGCCGCTCCACAAACTGATCGTTCAAGCCCTTCACCTGAACCCGAAAATGTTCCGGAAAGTGCTTCGGCGTCTCTTTAGCGAACTCCTGCAGAATCGTTTGCAATTCAGCATTCGCCGCACCATAACTCACACCCGCTTTGAGACGAATATTTGTGCTGAACGTCCTGTTAGGATCCGCCGTCACTTTCTGCGGCACATACACGTCGCCATCGCCCCAAACGAACCGCTGCGGCAACACGCCCACAATCGTGTAAGGTTTGTGAACCAGTTGAATCGTGTGTCCGACTATGCTCGGGTCGCCCCCATAGTGCCTTTGCCAAAACTGATAGCCGAGCACAATAACCGGCTGTGGATCTTGCCCAAACGGGGCGTCCGACGGAATGAACTCGCGGCCCAGCAACGCTGGCACACCGAAGTGTTGAAACGACCCGGCCGTGAAGTAAATAGCCGCTACATCTTCGGGTAGATCTTCGCCGCTGGTCGTTAGATTCCATTCATCCTCGCCTGAAATGTTTTCCACAAATCTCGCGGCTCTTAACCGCTCCATTTGCAAACCGTTCAGTCCCGGCCAATGCTCGTTCCCCGCTTTGTCTTTCAAAACGAGATGCACCAGCCGTTCCGGGTCTTTGTAAGGATACGGGTTAATGAGGATTCCGTAAATGACGCTGAAGACCGCCGTCGTTGCGCCTATGCCGAGGGCCAACGAAAGCATCGCCGTCAAGGCAAACCCCGGGTTCTTAAACAATTGCCTGAGCGCGTATTGAAAGTCTTGCAACAGCCGGTTCATTCTGCTTTGAACTGCACTTCAACAACCACCCCTAAATAGGACCCGAACGCCAACTTCATCCCCTAACTTCGTTCACTATCGGGACACAATCGTCCACTTCCGCACACCAAAAGCAAAACAGTGGGTCCGGTGCGGGCTCTTCCCTTCCCGGACCAACAAAGTAGTATCCTTACTTACCAATGAAATGGGCCAGCCTCATTCGAAATCTCTTTGCTCTGCTTGTGGGCGTGGTCGTGGGATTTGCGATTTTCGGCGGCCTCCAATACTATTTCAAAGCGGAATTCTGGGTTTCTGTAGCGGTTGCAGGGTTGGGAGCTTTGTACTCAGCCATTGGCCCAATGCTGGATTTCGTGAAAAAAGGATACGAGATCAGAAAGCTGCATCTTGAGGTAGGCAAGCTGGCACGCGAAGAAGAAACAACCGGTTCTCTGATCCGCCTGCCCACGGAAGAAGAGTTGCGCTTGCACAGCCATCCAGTGCAAGTGAAGAATGTTCTCGAGAAAGAACAGCTCGTTGTCGAGCGTACCGTTACTGACGCCAAAGTTCGCGACGTCCCAGAAATTAGCGAAGTATCGTGGGTTCGACAAATCTTCGAGGTGCTGTTCGGTTCAACTGAGCGAGGAAGGGACTGAGCTAACCGAGGCGCTGGCCCTATATTGCCGGAACGCGTGCCGCTTCGGCGCGCCCAGTCGCACTGAGCCTTTGTGCTGCGTACTCGACCCTTTGAAGGTACGGCAGTTCTAATTCTCGACCGGCTCCGCTTTTAGAATCCATCGAAACAATAAGCCGGCCCTCCTTTTTCTGTTGGACAGCCCATTTCAGCAGGGTAAAAGCATTGTCGAGAAGTTCCTTTTTGGTGCGCAATTCGCCGATTTCCTGAAGTTCGTCCAGGATTGCGAGCTGCGTTGGATTCAATTCGACTTGTAGTTTATATAGTTTTGCCATTTCTTATTCAAGGAACAACCTGTTCCCAGTTGCCTTATCTAATCACCAACCCATCAAAAAACGATCATACCATAATCATAAAACAATCACAACAATTTCCGGGGGAGTTACAGGAGCTCCCACGGCATGGGCACTCCGGGCATCAGACAATTCCGGAAGATACCTGCGAATTTGGGCTGCCTGCGTCGATGAGAAAGTTGAGTTTCTATGGACAGTCGGTCTTCAACAAAGTTGCGATGGATGGTCGCCGGACTTGCCGTGATCTTTATTTTGAAAAATAACGAAATCGGCCACGAGGCTCCGGATTTCGCCTTGCAGGGAGTCTACGGGGGTGACGATCTTCATCTCGATTCCTTCCACGGCAAATCTGTTCTTTTGGTTTTTTGGAGCACGAACTGCGGAGTCTGCCGCCGTGAGTTGCCCGTCCTCAACGGCATTTATGCCACGGCCGCGCGTGCCGGCGTCGAAATCGCGTGCGTCAATATCGGCGACATAGATGGCGCACGCGAAGTCATGCGGCCCCTCCGCTTGCGGCTCAATCTGGTGGATCCGCACGGCGCCGCCGCCCAGATGTACGGAGTGAGCGGAGTTCCCAAGCTCGTTCTCATCGGCCCCGATAAAAAGATCAAGTGGAGCGCGTCAGGTTTGCAGTCGCGAGAGCGAATCCTTGCGCGGCTGCGCTCCTAGCACCTTTTAAAAATTGAACTGTAGATGCGCGTTCACGGAGCGTCCAATACCAATTGCCGTCCCCGAAAATAGTCCGTCAAAATCGATCACGTTCAATGAGTTCGTCAAGTTCGTACCATCGACCTGCAGACGAACTGGATGCCTTTCGTTCTTACTGATCACCACGCCTGCAGAAGCGTTGAACGACCAAAGCGGACGAGCCCGAGCATCGGAAAAATTCACCCGATTCACGATGCTTTGTGTATATCCCTGCGCCAGCGCATCGGCCTCGGTACCTCCGAATTCAAAAGGCAAACCGCTGTCATACGTGCCCCCGGCGGCGAGCCACACGCGCGGTGTAACTTCATATCGGAACCGCGCCCGCACACTATTGCGTTGTTCCTGCGTCACTGGAAAAACCCCGCTCGTCTGCTGAATCGCCTGCACAGCGTCATCTCCCAAAAACAGCCCGCCCGTCGCCGGAAAGTAGCCGTTGCCCCGCTCATTCGTCCAACTGATATAGCCGGAAAGCTTGCCCCAGCGCGGTATATCGAGCTTCGCCTCTTCGCCATAAATATTGGCCAGCGCAAACGTAATCGGAAAACTCACCCCGGTATTCAGCAACAAATCGTCGTCCGGATAGTTATGGTACCGCCGCCAAAAGAAGTTGCCCGTAAATCGAACATGCCCGAAAAGCGCGCTGCCAAAGCCCGCCTCGTAATAGTTGCCACGAGCAGGCTGTACCGGCAGGCGCAGCACCAGCGAGTCAACACTCGTCACCGCCGCCGAGCTAGACACCAGCAGATTCTCAAACGCGGGCGTCTGAAACACCCGGTCATACGACGCATGAAAATTGATCTTCGCCTTCGGCCAGTAAT
The DNA here is from genome assembly GCA_963763615.1 of Bryobacterales bacterium. Taxonomy (GTDB): domain Bacteria; phylum Acidobacteriota; class Terriglobia; order Bryobacterales; family Bryobacteraceae; genus Bog-105. The sequence continues at coordinate 354,608 of CAVXPI010000001.1, forward strand.
ACGCCAACCCGAAGCGCGGACTCCAACCCACTTTATTCACCAGTAGATCGTAATGATCAAACCGCAGCCCTGCGCTCAACGCAAAGTTCTTCCAATGAATCTCATCCTGTCCAAACGCCGATTGTTCCCGGTCCGGCGCATGCGAATAGAAACTAAACGCCAGCGGCGTCCCCGGGTCGAATTGCGCCGGGTCCGTAATCAAGTAGTTCAGCGCCTCTTCAATCTGCGCGAAATCCGCTTCGCCGCCGAACTTGAACTCATTCTTGCCGGCATGAACCGACACCGTTCCCTTCGCATACTCCTCGTGGTAGCCGCGCCCTTGCTCCACAATCATCGGAGTCGACAAGTCGTTCGACCAGAACCGAGCCGTAATATCCCGCGTCATCGCATGAAAATTTCCCAGAACATTCGGCGAGAAGATGTGCTGAAACGAAAACTGTCCGGAACTCGCATAGCTTTGCCGGTCCTGCCTCTGCCCCGCATCTTCCTGTGGCACTTCGTTCGGCACCAGGAACTTAGACTGTTCCCGGCTCACGATCACGCCCATCCGGTCCTTGTCATCCAGATCGCGCTCAAAATGAACCATGAAACTAGCCGTGGTTCCGTGGTTGGTGAAATTCTGCGTGGTCGGCGGGTCAAGAAAGTGATCGGTGCTCGCTCCATCAATGCTCGCGGTCAAAGTATTCGCTCCAAAACCATATTGGCCTTCCCAAAATCCGTTGGTCGTATCGTAGCTTCCGCCGCCCAAAGAACTCTTGCCATGAAACCCAGTCCGCTTGTCGCGCGTCGTCTGTACTTCAATCACCCCGCCCATTCTCCGGCCATACTCCGCCGGAAAACCCGCTACAATCTCGCTCATTTCCTGAACGTTATCGGCATCGAAATTCGCTACAAACGCCGCCGAGCGATTCTCCGTCAGCGGCATCCCGTCAATCACGTATTGCACCTGGTACTCTTCGGCCCTGGGATGTAAAATGCCATTCGCTTCAAACATCCAACCGGGTTCTTGGTTGATCAGTTCTGCCAAACCGCGCCCGGGTTGTGCCGCTTGCCGGTCAGCCAGTGTGTCGCCGCCGATTCTATTTGCGCTGCTCGTCGAAAAGGGGTCAATCAGCGTTTGCCCCTCCTCCACGTTCACCGTCGTCTCCACTGGGCCAAGCGATAGCGTAACTTTCACCTCTTTCGGAAATGAGGAACGGATCTCCACCAGTTCCCGCACGGACGTAAATCCCGAATTGCTTACGCTTACCTGGTATAGTCCAAACGGCAACCGTCGCGCCACCATCTGCCCCGCGTCATCTGCACTGAATGTACGGCGGTATTGATTGGCCTCGCTCACTAGTTCCACCGTCGCCTTTACCGGTGCCCCGCTCGGATCTACCACCGCCAGCCGCAGTTCGCCCGAATTTGTTTGACCACAGGCCAATAAAGCGGCGCTGAGTAGTAGGTAAAGGAGTCTGATCATGTTAATCGGTTCGCACAAATCTCGTTCCAATTTACTGGGCTGGCTGTTTCGAGTTTGCCACAACCTCGCCCGCTCAGCGCAGAGCTGCTTCCCTGGAATGGGATGCCGTTGTTTATGATCAATCATTAGATGAATTTCGACGGCCCGGTTCTCGCGTGGGTGGCTTTGGCTCTCTTGCCGATTGCTTTGCCGGTATTACTCGGCATCATCCTCAGGCAGCTGCTGCACGTCGCGGCGCGGCTGATCCCCTTCCTCATCTTGGTCGCCGTCGCCATCGTCACTGGGTATGGGCTCGCCGAGTACCTCGATTCAACCGGCGATCCCATAAAGGGCGAGGTATTGTCGAAGAGAGAATTCCTCGTCTATCATGTCGACGGTAGCTGGAATCGCAAAATGGTAGTCGACGTCGCTTATCGGCCGTCCTACAGCACCCCGCCCATCGTGAAGTCCCTCGATCTGCTGCCCACCCGTTTTGACGAGATCAAGCAGGGCGACTTCGTCGATCTCCGTTACCCTGGCGATCCTAACTCGTTTCGCATTTTGCGTCTCGACGACCAAAAGACACTCTCTCAGGTTTGGTATCTGCTCAACAACCAGCCTTTCCTCTTTTTTTTCCTGATTGGCCTCCTGTTTGTTCTCGCCATTTGGTTCATCAAGAATTCGAGTCTCCCGGCCATTTTTCTCCTCAGTGGCTTCGTGACTGTCGGCGCTTGGTGGTTGGCAAGCGTAGGCGTGCCCGTTTGGGAGCAGACAAGCACCCTCTTCGGATCGCTCAACTCGCTTAACGCCATTGTTCGCGAGATGCATCCACCTTACTTGGGAACCGGATTCCAGGGCTGGATCGCCACCAATCTCTACAGCCCTTCTGATCTAATCCTGCTCAATATCCTTCCGATCGGACACACAGACCCCATTCTCTCCGTCGATCAAGTCGACGCCGGCTCATCTTCTCTCCGGCCCGGACAAACCGTGAGCATTGAATATACAGCCGCCAATCCCCGGATCTCGCTCGTTTCGGACGCCACTCGCACCTATGTCTGGAAGAACGCGCTCCTCAATACCATCTTTGCGTTGCTCGTCTTGTTTGGCGTCGGCCGTTTCGCGTATTCCGCCCGCGGCAAAAAAGGGGGCCTGCTGCGCGCACTCCTGTTTGGCGAAATAGAATAAAGAGTATGGATGAAATGTTCCTAAAAGATGTCGAGAGCCATCGCGGCGACGATAACTATTCGCGCGCCATTGATGCCATGCAACGCGCCGGCCAAGAGTATCCGCAAATCCTGCATCTCTTTTCCTATAAGATCAACGCCACCGTTCATCTCGAACGCTTCACTCAGGAAATCCTTCGCGAGGCTGCGCCGCTGTCTCCGGGCATCCGCGAACTGATCGCCGCCTATACATCCACTCTGAATCAGTGCCCGTTTTGAACGAAGTCTCACGCTGCGGTCGCAGCGGAATTGCTGAACGATCACGAATTAGTGGCAGGAGTTCTCGCCGATGTCGAAACGTCCAAGCTGAGTGCGTCTGAGAAAGCACTGTTTCGCTTCCTACGCAAAGTGAACGACGATTCGGTTTCGATAGGCCCGCCCGACATCGCCCAACTGCATGCAGTTGGATTCTCAGACGAAGCGATCTATTACGCCATCACGGTCTGCTCTCTGTTCAACTTCTACAATCGATGGATCGACGCCAGCGGCGTGCACGCCTTGAGTGATGAAGCTCATCGATTGGGCGCTAAGCGGTCCGCCGTGCACGGCTATTCCAGAAGTTCGTCCAAGACCGGCAGTTAGCTTTACACGAAGAGCGCCGCGCTTTCGTAGGGCGGCCATTTTTGGCTGCCAGGCGGCTTTCTAGCCGCCTCCCAGCCGAGCCTCAGCGTGGTGCATTGCCCGCCTTCACTGAATCCCTAAATTCTTCTGCATATCCTCCAGCGTCACTCCCTTGGTCTCTGGGAACACCGTCAGCACCACCACAAACTGCAGCACCATCATGATCGCGAAAACCACGAACGGCAGTCCACGCGATTTTTCCGCCAATATCGGAAAAATAAACGAAATCAACGCATTCATCAGCCAGTGGGTAAAACTACCCAAACTCTGCCCTTGCGCGCGCACCCGCGTGGGAAACACTTCACTCAAATACACCCAAATCACCGCTCCCTGCGAGAATGCGAACGAGGCAATAAACAAAACTAGAACCCAAACCAGCAAGTTCTCGTGGCTATTGCTCAGGAAAATCGCCGCCGCTCCTGCCAGCGCCACCGCACAGCCAACCGACCCAATTAAAAGCAGCGTCTTTCGTCCCACCTTGTCGATAATCGACATGGCCAGCATCGTGAAACAAAGATTTGTGAATCCAATGAGCACTGCTTGCTTATCTCCGGAAACCCCGCTGAAGCCGGCTTTCGCAAAAATTTCGTTCAGGTAATACAGAATCGCGTTAATGCCCGAAAGCTGATTGAACATGCCGATGGAAACTGCCAAGAAAATCGGCAATCGATACTTCGATTGATACAAAGATTCCTGCCCGTGCCCGTGCTCCACATCCACCGACGTCACAATGTCTTTTAACTCAGCCCCGACATTCTCCTCGCCAATGGCCACCAGGGTTTCGCGCGCTTCACCCAGCCGCGACTTCTTCACCAGCCAGCGGGGGCTCCGCGGAATGAGGAAAAGCATCAACAAAAAAAATAGTGCGGGTAAACCCGTTACGCCCAGCATCCAACGCCAATCCTGTGCCCCTATGTGCATTTGCCGGATGATGTAATTCGAAAGGTACGCCACCAAAATACCGGCCACCACGTTGAATTGAAAAAATCCAACGAGCCGTCCGCGCCATTTGGCCGGCGAGATCTCGGCAATGTACATCGGTCCAAGCACCGACGAGCCGCCAATGCCCAACCCGCCAATGAACCGAAAGAAGAGTAACGAATACCAATCCCACGCCAACGCGCAACCGATCGCCGAAAGCAAGTACAGCACCGCCATCCCGCGCAGGCTGTCGCGGCGTCCATATTTATCGCCGGGCACGCTTGCGAAGAACGCGCCGAAAACGGTACCGATCACCGCAATCGCAACCGTGAACCCTTTGGCCCCTTCACTCAGCGAGAAGAACGATTGCAAACCAGCGGTTGTTCCCGATATCACCGCCGTGTCGAAGCCAAAAAGTAAGCCGCCCAAGGCGGCTACGATCGTACTCTTGATTAATGTTCCGGATAACGTCACACCCGTCTCCCCTGATTGTGCGTTCTTAGAATCTCGTCAAACTCCGCGCTGGCTGCCTCTTGTGCAGCGAGGAATAACGAGCCTACTACACCCGCATCGCCGCCCAACTTCGGCGGCTGTATGTACTGATCCAAATGATCAAGAATATCAGGGTGCCGCACATAGCCATTCAACACGTACGCAAACTCATCGCGAATCATTTTGAATAAGTGCGGCTGCTGCATCACGCCGCCGCCTAATAGAATGCGCTGCGGCGAAATCGTCAGCGTCAAATTCGCCAGCGCCACCGCCAGATAATGCGCTTCTAACTCCCAAGCGCGATGATCCGCAGGCAGCGCCGTCCCTTTCACTCCCCAGCGCTTCTCAATCGCCGGCCCCGAAGCAAGCCCTTCCAGACAGTCTTTGTGAAACGGACAACTCCCAGGAAATGGATCGAGCGCCAAATCGTGCGGCAAGCGCAAGTGGCCGATTTCCGGATGCACCAAGCCATGCACTACTTGGCCATGCACCATCACGCCGCCACCAATGCCTGTGCCGATCGTCAGATAAACCGCGTTCGCCAGCCCCTGTGCCGCGCCCCAGCGCCATTCTCCCAGCAGCGCCGCATTCACATCGGTGTCGAATCCCACTGGCACCTTAACGCCTTGACCACGGTGCCCACCAAATCAAAATTGGCCCAACCTTGCTTCGGTGTCGAGGTGATGAATCCGTATTTCGGTGAAGCTGGGTCTAGATCCACCGGACCAAACGATCCAATCCCAATAGCTTCTAGATCGCGGCCGCCATTTGATCGGAAAAACTGCACTACTTGGGGCAGTGTCTCGTCCGGTGTGGTGGTTGGAAATTGCGCCTTGACCAAGTCGTCAGGCCCGGTGCCTACCGCGCAAATAAATTTCGTGCCGCCAGCTTCTATCCCGCCAAGCATTTCCTTTGAGTATATGCAAAGCGAAAAGCTTCCACTCTAAGCGCGCAGTTCACGTAGCGTTTTGCCGACCGCGCCCGGTCCAAAATCCACCTTTGCTTCGGCAACCGTCAAACCGGCCACTTCAATTCGGCTCAAATCCGCTGTGCCAATGCCGACGGCTTCCGCCAGTTTCAACGAATTATCGCCGCGAATAAAGCACGATTGCCCGCGGTCGGCGCGCGTATCGTAGCTCATGACGGCCATGCCTACGGCGTCGGTGCAAACCGGATTGCGGCCTACCAGAATCACGCCTGGCGTCATGCGCTCCAACCCTGGCAGCCACGGCCCTTCGCCGCCCCGCACCGTTTCCACGCCATCCACAATCGCCAAATCGATGGGACGAATGCCGGTCTGGTCCACCAGAATGCGCGGCACCCGGTAACCAGGATCGCGGGGGGAATCTGGGTGCAATTCCGCATCCACACCAGACGGCGCTTTGGTTGTGCCTGCGTGCAGCACATCGCCGCGCTCCTTCGTCGGCGTTTCGTTCCCGCTCGCACCGCAATCACTCCCATAGAGCGAACAAGGCGTGTTGCCGAAATTGTTCTTCATCGACATCGTTACGCCGGCAATCCAATGGTTCTTCAATTTCGAAAGAGAAGCATAGACGTCGCATTCGGTATACGCTTTGTTGATCGTGTAGGCCGGATACATATATCCACCCCACGGCACTTTCAACCGGACATATTGCTTATAGTTGCCGAGATTCTGAACGTTCTCCCACTCGACTTTCGTGCCAAGGTTGTTGATTGCGTTCACGTCGAGCCCATAGCGCGCCCACAGTGCCGGGTCTTGCTGCGCCGGGAAGAAACTCTCAATCAGCCGCACTCGTTTCGCGCCCGCTTGTGCCAGTAAATGAACCGTCGTGGCCACAGTGCCGCCGTTGGTCCGGTACGGCAAATCGGGTGTCAGAGGGAAGTTCTTCGGATTGCCCGTCAAATTCAACTTCAGCGCTACGGTTTTGCCCCGCACAAGCTTCTGAATGCCGCCCACATGGTCGAAAGCGCTCGTGAGTTGCGCAGCGAAATCGTTATAGCTCCGGCAGCGCACCAGCGCTACTTTGCTGGCAGGCGCGGTAACAGCGTCCGCCTTGAGAAAACTCGCGCCGCCAGGCGGCACTGCCGGCCAATAACAATTCGCGACGGGATAAATCAGTCATCCATCACCTCTGTTGTGCAGTGTATCTCTTTTTTTCGTTCTCCAACAAAGCTGTTTTTCGTTCCATCCCCCAGCGGTATCCCCCCAACGCATGATCGCCGCGAATCACGCGATGACACGGGATCACCAGCGCCACTTTGTTCGCGCCGCACGCCGTTCCCACCGCCCGCGAGGCTCCCGCATCGCCAATCGCCTTCGCCACTTCCCCGTAGGTACGCGTCTCGCCGCGCGGAATGGTCTGCAGATAGCGCCAAACTTTCAGTTGAAACACGCTAGCCTTCACATCAATAGGAAAATTCAAAACCGCCGGCTCACCCTGCAAATAATCCGTCAGTGCCGCCATCCATTTGGCCATCTCTTCTTTGCGGGCCACGCTTTCGGTAATTTTCGCCTGCGGATATTCGCTCTTCAGTTCCTTCATCAACTCGTCGACACTGTCGCCGAACTGCACAAAACACAAACCGCGGTCTGTCGCCGCTGCCAGCAATAATCCCAGCGGCGTCTTCGCAAAGGCATACGATATGCCCACATCTTTTCCGCCTTCGCGATACTGCACCGGCGTCATGCCCAAATTCTTATCCACGTTTTCATAAACACGGCTGCTGGAACCGAACCCGGCCTCATATACGGCCTCGGTTACCGTGCCGCCCTTCCGCAGCTTCGACTTCAGCGCCGACACGCGGCAGGCATCCAGCAACTGTTTCGGCGTAATGCCCAGCACCGCTTTAAACGTTCGATGCAAATGAAACGGGCTCCAGCCGGCAATGTCCGCCAGTGTCTCCAGAGTGACGGCATCGCCACTTTCGCAATGTTCTTGGATATACGCGCAAACTTCGCGCACTTTCGTCACGCTAGCTTCATCCGCCCGCCCAGCCAGCGGGTGGCAGCGTTTACACGGGCGCAATCCGTCCCGCTCGGCATCCCCGGGCGATTCATAAAAGCGCACGTTCTTCCGCAACGGCTGCTTCGCCGGACAACTCGGCCGGCAATATACGCCCGTTGTCATAACTCCAAAATAGAACTGCCCATCTCGCTCCGCGTTCCGTGCCGTTAGGGCATCCCAACATCTTTCGTCGCTCATCATCATGATTCGATCCTAATCCGCTTTCCTGGGTGCCGCTATCCGCTTCTTGCCTTTCAATCTTTTCAGAACACGCGCAAACGGGTAAGGTCTCCGCCGTCACGCCGGACCCTGCTGAACGCAGCGGTCCTAACTCCGAATCCGAGCCGGAAGCGTAAGCGCCGTAATTCGGCCCGCAGCTTTAAAGGCAGTGCGGCCAGAGTGGAATTCCGTGACGATAATTCCGTGTAATTCCGTTAATTCCGTGACCGTCACCATAACTCCTTATCTCGACCTCCCGGATTCGCATTGGCTTTTGTTTACGAAAGACAATCGCATTGCTTCGCACATGAATGGAATTACGGAATTACGGTGACTGTCACGGATCTCCCGGATCTCCCACGGATCTCCGGAGCTCCTTGGATCTCCTTGCGGTCATCTGCCGCACACTTGAGTCGTCATTGTCAATGCCGTATCCCCATCCTTTGCGCTTCCGATATGATCTTCGTGTATGTCCGCCACTCATATCACCCGCCGAACTGCTTGTTCCCTGATCGCGTCTGCTGCTTTCGCCAATGCCGAACCCAAGCAGCCGCACCACAACATGTTCCTCTCTCTCAACAGCGTGCTCATCGGCGGCCGCGTGCCTTGGCCCGATTTCGCCCGCCTCGCCGCCAAAGTCGGCTTCCCCGGCACCGACGTCGATCTCGATGCCGCCATGAAGCTCGGCATCAGCGCCACCAAAGATCTTCTCGCCGAACTAAACCTTCGCCCCGCGTGTCTCAATTTCCCCGTCGAGTTCCGCAAGGACGACGCGACGTTTCAAGCCGGCATGCCCAAGCTCCGCGACGCCGCCGTTTTCGCCGCAGGTATCGGCTGCCCGCGTATGATGACGTATCTCATGTCGTCCAGCACCACGCCCAAAGCCGAACTCCGCAAGACTTACCTCGAACGTTTCAGCGAAGCCGCGCACACGCTTTCAGACGCCAACGTCCGCCTCGGTCTCGAATTTCTCGGCCCACTCCACATCCGCAAACAATTTCCCTACGAATTCATTTGGAAGATGCCCGAGATGCTCGAATTCGCTATTGAGTGCGGACCCAACGTCGGCCTCACGCTCGACGCCTGGCACTGGCAACACTCCGGCGGCACCATCGACGACATCATTCGCGCCGGCCGCAATCGAATTGTCACCGTTCACTTTGACGATGCGCCCAATCTTCCGCCCGATCAAATCCGCGACAACGAACGCCTGCTTCCTGGCGAAGGAGTGATCAATCTCACAGGCTTCTTGCGAGCCTTGCAGAAGATCGGCTACGAAGATGCACTGAGCGTCGAAGTTTTCGGCCGCGGACTCAGAAACTACCCACCCGAAGTCGCCGCGAAGATGGGCCTCGATGCTTCGCTAGCGGTCTTTAAGAAAGCCGGCGTGAAACAAGGCAAATAGTCCGCAACTCTTTTTACGGTCGCAACCCTGTCGGCGGACCATCAAGGAATTTACGAATCAACGCAACTGTGTAAACGGGCCGTTCTTCCATCAGCCATTTGGCCTTACGGATTGTAGACCACACACAATAGTATTATCTCGGCGTTCTGGGATGGCGTTTAGGCATATAATGCCCGGGAGGTGCTCTACCCATGAACTGGAAACTAATCTTCCAACTCTCCTTGTTTGGCCTGTTTATGGCAGTGGCCACTGTGTTCGTGATCCCGTCAAACATCGAACCCGTCTGCTGGCTCGCGATCTTCCTGTTCTGCGCGTACATGATCGCCCGCAATACCGTGAGTTCCCGCTTTCTGCACGGACTTTGTCTAGGCTTGGCGAATTGCGTATGGATTACGGCGGCCCACGTTCTGTTATTCGGCCAGTATCTAGCTCATCACCCGCAAGAAAGCGCCATGCTGGCAAAAACGCCGCTGCCCACGCATCCGCGGCTCATGATGGCCATTGGCGGACCGATTGCGGGACTGGTCTCTGGCGTAATCATCGGGCTGTTCGCACTCGCTGCCGGCAAGATTCTGAAGGGCTCCGGCGCAAAAGCCAAGGCGCTGGGACAGAACGCTTAAACGATCAGCAGGGCTTTCCCCGCCAACACGGCAGTTCCATCTAAGCCGGCAATAAAGCGGTCCGCCAGGGGAGTCTCGTTCGCGATGGCCCAAAGGATCTCCGCATGCACCCATGCGCTCTCGCGGGCCGCCTTCACGCTCCAGGCAGCGGCCGCTTGCCCCACCAAGTCCACGGCTGGCAGATCGTCGCCCGGAAGGCTCACCATCAACTCCCGTTTCGCCTGCTCGATCAACGAATCTAGCGTCTCGTTCAGTGCCGTATAAGCTTGATATTGCGCTGTGTCATGCGCGGGTGGAGTACCGGAGTCGCGGCACAACTTCGCCACCGCCACCGCCAAATCCCTATTAATGTGCGCATTCACGCCAACGAGCGCGAACTGTAAACGTGCCAGTGCAGTATTCGACCTGGCAGCAAAAAGCAGTTGCCAGCTTGCAGGCGTTGCGGCAGTATCGCCCAATAGCCAAGCCCGCAGCGCGGCGAAATAGAAGTTGGCGAAAACGAAATCCAGATCGGCAACGAACGTAGTCCCCGCTGCCTCGCGAAAGTCGTTCTGGCGGACACGGTCCCGCACGGCTAGAGTGACTTGCAGGTAAAGCGTGTTGAACCACTTCAGGCCGTCCCGAGAACCGTCCAGCAACGAGTCAATGGCCTGTAACACCTCAACAACCGCGTCAATCGATGTCGCGTCTTTCGCCGCCAACGCCGCCAACTGCTGGTCATATAGAAACATCACGCGCTTCTCTATCCTACAAGGACTTCTTGAAATGTTTCAAATCGCTGACAAATCCCACTTGGTTTCTGATATGCTCCGTCTTCGGGCGGAGAGACAACTGCCCGAACGACGCAGCCAAGTTGGCTGGCGAAGTTCTCCGTTGGAGGTTCAAGCATGAAAGTCTTTGACACAGCCGATATCCGGAATGTCGCTTTGATTGGGCACGGGCATAGCGGGAAAACGTCTCTTGCCTCCGCTATGCTATTTACCGCAGGCGCCACAGACCGGCACCTCAAGGTGGACGAAGGCAACACCATCACGGATTTCGACGAGGAAGAGGTCGCGCGAAAAATCACGATTTCCTCCGGCGTCACCGCCTTTCCGTGGCAAAAGACGAAACTGAACATAATCGATACGCCCGGTTACAACATCTTTCTACCGGAAGCGCAGTCGGCCATGGTCGCTGCCGATGGCGCCTTCGTCTTGGTGGATGGCGTGGCCGGCGTAGAAGTCTCCACCGAAAAGGTTTGGCAGTTTGCGGAAGATCTGAATCTGCCCTGTGTGATCGCCGTCAATAAACTCGACCGCGAACGCTCTTCGTTTGAGCGCGCGCTGGAAAGCATCCGTGAGCGTTTCGGCCGCGCGGCGGTTCCCATTCATTTGCCGCTGGGTGAAGAGAAGAGTTTTACGGGCATTATCGATCTAATACGGATGAAGTCGTATTGCTACAAGAGCGACGGCGACGGCAAAAGCAAAGAGAGCGACATCCCCACACCGCAAGAGGCGGCCGCAGACGCGGCGCACGAAGCACTTGTGGAGATGATTGCCGAAGGGAATGACGAACTCCTGGAAGAGTTCTTTAACACCGGCACGCTGCCGGTCGAGCACATTATCAGCGGACTTAAAGAAGCGGTAAGAGATCGCCGAATCTTCCCGGTGGTGTGCCTCTCAGCCTGCCACAACATTGGCACCGACCTTGCCCTCAATCTGATCTCCGAGATTTTGCCCTCCCCGGCTGAAGGACAAGGCATAACCGCCACTGAGAACGGGAAAGAGGCGAAGAAGAAAGTTGCCGGGGGTGATCCTGGTTCGTTGTTTGTCTTCAAGACGTCTGCCGACCCATTTGCGGGACGCGTCACGTTCTTCAAAGTGATGACAGGACTGCTGAAAGACGATGCCCATCTGAACAACATGCGTTCGAACGTGAACGAACGCCTGGCGCATATCGCCACTCCGTTCGGCAAAACGCTGCAGCCGGTGACCGAGTTGCGTGCCGGAGACATCGGCGTAGTTGCCAAGCTAAAGGACACTCTCACGGGCGATACGCTTTGCGAGAAAGCGAGTTGTGCTGTTTATAAGGGCGTCGAGATTGCGGAGCCGGCCATTGCCTACGCCATTTCGGCCAAGACTCGCAGCGACGAGGACCGCCTTAGCACCGCCATTCACAAGATTCTGGAAGAAGACCGTTCCTTGCGTTTCTATCGCGATCCCATGACCAAAGAGTTTCTGCTGGCAGGCAACGGGCAGCAACATCTCGAGGTTGTGGTGAGCCGTTTGAAACGCCGCTATGGCGTGGAAGTGCAGTTGCACGCTCCCAAGATTCCCTATCGCGAAACTATTCGCGGCACAGCCAGCGTACAGGGCCGCCATAAGAAACAGACCGGCGGCCACGGCCAATTTGGGGATTGCTGGATCAGGATGGAGCCCCTGGCGCGCGGCGAGAAGTTTCAATTCGCCAACGAGATTTTCGGCGGCGCGATTCCCCGTAACTTTGTACCCGCCGTGGAAAAGGGCATTGTAGAAGCGGCGGAACAAGGTTTCCTCGCCGGCTATCCGGTGACCGATTTCAAAGCGACGGTTTATGACGGTTCCTATCACGATGTCGACTCTTCGGAAATGGCGTTCAAATTAGCAGGAAGAAAAGCGTTTCGTGCCGGCATGCAGCAGGCAAAACCGGCATTGCTCGAACCTGTCATGAAGGTGAGCGTAGAAACTCCGCTTGATTTCGCCGGCGATTTGATGAGCGATTTCAACGGACGGCGCGGGCGCATTTCTGGTATGGACATCAAAGGCAGCCTGCAAACGATCAACGCGCAAGTGCCGATGTCGGAAATGCTCAATTATCAAAACGAGTTGATTTCGATGACGCAAGGGCGCGCCTCGTTCCACATGGAGTTCGACCACTACGATTACGTCCCGGGGCCGCAAGCCGAGAAGATCATTGCCTCGGCCAAGGCTCACATGACTGTGGAAGAGGAGGAGTAGACTTAGTTTCGATGAAACTACTTGTAATTGGCCTCTTACTTCACGGCGCCGTATGGGCATCATCCGAAGCTGACCAAATTGCCGCTGCCGTTCTCGCTGCGCCGAAGGACATGCGCAGCGGGGCGGCGGTGCTTGGCTATAACGACAAGGGCGAATTGGTGACGCTCCGCAAAGGCGACAACGATTTGATTTGCCTTGCCTCCGATCCGAAGAGCAAGAATTACAGCGTCGCTTGCTACCACAAAGACCTTGAGCCTTATATGGCGCGCGGACGTGAATTGACCGCGCAAGGGTTGAAGGGCAAAGATCGCCAAGAGAAGCGTTGGAAAGAAGTAGAGGAAGGGAAAGTGGTCATGCCCAAAGGCCCGCACGTGCTTTATGTTTTGAGCGGTCAAGGATATGACGCCGCCAAGGGAGAAATTACCGGCGGCGAATTGCGGTGGGTGATTTACATCCCCTATGCAACCCCTGAATCGACGGGCTTGCCAACAACTGCGGGTTCAGGACCGTGGCTTATGTACGCCGGGACACCTGGCGCACATGTCATGCTAAGCGCGCATATGTAGCCGGGACCGAAAAACCCGCCAAAAAAACCCGAAAAAACCCGTCAGCCTGATCTGTCCCCATCGCTGCACGATGGGGACAGATCAGGCTGACGGGTTTTTGACTGCTACTTACTTCTTGCCCAGGTATTCTTCAAACCACGCCAGCGTGCGGTGCAGAACGTCCAACCGGTCCTTGGCGTCGTGAAACGAATGCCCTTCGCCGGGATAGACCACCAACTGTGTCGGCACACCAATGTTTGTCAGCGCGTGCCAAAACTCAAAGGATTGGGGCGCCGGGCATTCGCCATCCCGCTCGCCCACAATCACCAGCGTCGGCGTCTTCACCTGTTTGATAAAAGTGATCGGCGAGCTCTTGGCATAAACAGCCGGGTCGTCATAAACAGAGGCGCCGAAGTACGGCACCATCCATTCATCAATGGAATTCTGTCCGTAGTAACTCTGCCAGTTGGCAATGCCCGCACCGGCAACTGCCGCGCTAAAACGGTTGGTCTGCGTTACGGTCCACATCGTCATATAACCGCCGTAACTCCAACCCGTCACGCCAATGCGATGTTCATCAATCGGCGCGATCTTGGCTACTGCATCGAGCCCCGCCAAAATGTCCCGCAGATCTCCGCCGCCAAAATCTTTAACATTCCCTTTCGTGAAATCCTCCCCTTCCCCGTAGCTGCCCCGCGGATTCGGGAAGAACACGAAATATCCCAAACCTGCCATCACCGAAAGATCGAAGTGGGAACCAGGCCACCCAGAACCGCGCATGCTTGCCGGTCCACCATGGATTTCCACCACCATTGGATATTTCTTGGAAGCATCGAAGTTTTCGGGATAAACCAGCCAACCCTGGACCCGGCTTCCCTCACTCTCCCAGGTCACACTCTCAGCCTTCCCCCAATGGGGCCGCTGCCCCGTGTTTGCGTTCGTCACTCGCTTCCACTCGCCGATTTTTCCAGTCCAAATTTCCGGCGCGGCGGCCCAAGTACTGCGAATCGCGGCGCTCGTAAGACCATCGTTCGCTAAAGAGAAGTTAGGATAATTGCCGTCCTGGTGTAGCGTCTCCGGACCCTTCCAAATCAGCTCGGACTGGCCGGTGGCGATATTCAGCGACGAAATTCCACCGCCGCCATCGATGTCTTCCGTAAAGAGAATGTCTTGGTTGCTTCGCCAGAAGAATCCAGTGGCCGAGGCTTTCAGTCCAGCCGTCACATCCGTCACGCCACCGCCTTCGGCAAAAGTAAAGATGTCGCCGCCCAGGAAACCTTCATCGCTCATCAATCCACCAATGAATGCGACGGTCTTCCCATCAGGAGACCAGCGCGGCACCGCAATCTGGCGGTCTACCGGCGGCGCATAAACTGGCTTCACTGCCTTCGACTTCACATCGAGAGTGAAGAGTTTCGCCGTCCACCAATTGTTATCCGCCGGACCTGGCGCGGCGATAGCCGCGAACCGTTCGCCGTTGGGCGACCAATCGTATTCATAAACGTTCAATTCAGCAGGTGAGATCTCTACTGCGGGGCCATTCGGCGTAATGCTGTTCATCACCACAATCCGCTGATTGTGCAGCTCCCCGCCGATCACACCCGTCTGTGCGGGCACGGCTTCCAAGGGCCCACCACCGCCACCATTCGCTGCGAATAGATACGCCAAACCACCGCCATCCGGACGCCAGCGCACATCCGTTACATACCCTTTAAGATCCGCCAGCAACCTCACCTTCCGCGAACGCGCGTCAGCCACAAAAATCTGATTGTGATCGCACATGAACGTAAATTGCCGGCTGTCCGGCGACCACGCCACGCTGTGTTCGCGCCGTTCGCCATCTGCGCTGCCAGAGGTGATCCGCACCGGCTTGGCCGCTGCCTCTGTCCTGTCGAGCAAGTAGATGTTGGAATTGCTGCTGCGATCGGCAGAGGCTTCTACCCAGGTGAGCCAGTGCCCATCGGGCGAAAGGGAAACGCCCGAAAAGGTCTTCACCGATTCCAGTTCCTGCAAGACCTTGTCGATGGTCGCAGTTTGTGCAAGAGCATCGGTCTGGCCTAGAACCAGAGCGGCAACAAGCAGAATTGTTTTGAACATGACTTAATGAGTGTGTTCGTTCCGGCGGTCGCGCTCTTCCTGCTCGCGCGAACGCTGCTCGCGTTCAGCCACCAGCTTCTCATAGGCGGGGATCTGCTCGGGCGTCAGAATGGATTTAACGCGCTCAACGTGTTCTTGTTTGATCTTGAGCATTTGCGGCTGATACGTGTCGCGCACAGCCCGCGTTTTCGCCTTGGTCTCATGCAGAATCGTCTCAAGCTGCGCGAGCTGCGCCGGCGTCAGCTTAAGCCTGTCCTGCATCTCCTGAATGTAGCGATGGCGCGCCACGTCGGAAGACGCGCTTACGGTTGTCGCGGCGTAATAGCGATGACCTAAAGCACCAACAGCCGCGCCACCGGCAAAGAGAATCGCGGCGAATCCCGCGGCCACCAGTTGATTCCGTTGCATAGCTAGTGCGCCTCGTTGCCCTCGTTAGAGCCATGAATCGCTTCCGTAAAATCGGTATTTTCGGCAGTGTGCTCGGCGACCAGCACATCGGTGTAGTTAGGCGCCTCCGCCATACGATCGCGAAAGGGCGAAGCGAAGTTCAAAAAAACCAGCAGTAGGCAAATGCGGCGCAGGCCGCCATGGTAGTGCGCGCCATGTTGCGAAATACGAAACCAAGCGAATGCCGGCTTTCGATCTTCCGCCAGAGATTCGGCATGAAATTCGTGCTGGGCTCCACTTCCGGACATGCCGCCCGGTAGGTTTGGAACAACTGATCGAGTTTGGAATCGTCATTCATCTGCATTTCTCGCTATAGGTTACAAATTACCATCAACAGCCGCTTTCTTGTAGGCCTTTAGAACTCTTTGCCGTGCCCGGAACAATCGGACTTTGATCGCATTTTCTTTGACGCGGTAGATTTTCTCAAGTTCCTTCAGAGATAGACCTTCTACTTCCTTCAGGGTCAACAGCATTCGATCTTCTTCAGAAACGTGCTGAAAAAGCGCGTCCACAAAGTCGCGAACCTGCCCCTTTTGCCGTTCCACACCTTCCTGGCGGCCACTCGCCAGCGAATCCGCCATCATGACTTGTTGCTCACTCAAATCGGCCATCCGCGACTCGTTCCGCCGTCTAGCCCGGCGCAAATAATCGTACGAGGCATTCACCGTTAAGCGATACAGCCACGGCTCAAACACTTCAGGAGTGCGCAACTGATCCAGGGAATAGTAAAGGCGCACAAATACTTCCTGTGCAACGTCCTCTACATCTTCCGGCCGCCCAATCAGCCGGGAGATCGTCCCCATGATCCGCTTGCGATAGGCCAGAACTATGTCGTTAAAAGCGCCACCATCGCCGCCTCGCGCCTTTTGCGATTAATTCTTGCTCTACCAACATATCCGGGCTTTTTGCGCCGGATACGTTTCAGCCCTCAAACAAATCAGGCGATCCAGCTATAAGTTAGGTTACACGTCCAGGCCTTTTTGCTCATGGCCTCGAATCCGAGCCGGAAGCGTCAGCGACCAAGGACTACTGCCGGCGGCTAGCTTGTGTGATCGAGCACAATACGCCAAACGCCCGCTTCGCGTGCAAGAACCAAGCTGAAAATGCCGCCTTTTTCGCCGCCGTCGGCCTCGGAACGCTGCAAATGGTAGGCTCCCGTTACCACCGCGATTTGGAGTCGATCTTCTTTATTTTCAAATCGGTAAACGTCAAATGCCCCATCGCCGCTGGGGTTGGATAGGTCCGCCGGTAGCGCTCTTCCACTCCTGCACGGCCTTCCACCACCGTCTTGCCCACAAATGTGCAGTTTTCTGCGTAGCTTTGCACGAATGCCGGTATATCGCCGCGGTTCCAGTCTTCTACTTGCTTGTCGAGAACGGCGCGAATGGCCGTATCCTCGGCGGCAACCACTAATACCGGAACCAGCAGAACCAAGGGGAGCAACCAAAATCTCATTCGAGTAGCATATACGGTCAGAGAGCGCTTACGGTAATGGAACCGTCGCCCGAGCGAAGAAGAAGCGCCGGTCCTCCACCGTTCAGCTTGGATTGCAGCATATGATCGCTTTTAACACGATCGGAGATGCCTGGCAGGTCGACGTGAATACTCCCATCGCCCGTATGAGCTTCCAAGTCGGCGGCCAGGGTTTTGGGTACCCGCAGATGCACCGACCCGTCGCCAGTTTGGATATGCCAATCGCCGCCCATATGCGATCCGTCTGTTGCTTCCACTTCCACCGAGCCGTCCTTGGTGTGCAATTGCAGCCTGTCGAAGCGGCCGGCAATGTGAACGCTGCCGTCGCCGGTATGCGCGTCCAGCGCGCCGTCCAATCCTTCGCCATGAATACTTCCGTCGCCGGTGTCGGCCCGTAAGTCGCCGCGCAAACCGCGCATGGTGATCGATCCATCGCCCGTGTGCAGGTCTGCAACTAATTCACGAGGCACACGAACTTCCAGGTGGATGTTGTGATTCCCAAAACTCCAATGAGTGGGTGGGACTTTGACTTCGATCTGGACCTTGTCGCCGGTTTGGCGTTCTTCCACACGCACGGCGCCCGGACCAATCGACCAACCCTGGGTGGTGAGGCGCGCTTCGATCACGCGATCGCTGCCCGCAACCACGGTCACCGAGGCATCGCCAGTGGACACGCGCAATTCGGGTTTACCGGAAACTTTCCAGTTGTGCGACCACTCGTCGGCGAAAGCGGCTTGCGCAATGAATGCCAGCGATGCGGCGGTCAGGATTGTTTTGAGCATGAAGACTCCTTGGCAATAGATTACGGAACCAATCAACGCGAAGTTCCGCATAAAGTATGAGAGTAAGCGCTACCAAACCGCACAGCCTCGAGCCGAGCCGTGAGTCTAAACGAGCGGCAACGGATACACGTCATTGAGCACTTAACTTTAAAGGCACGAGTCTTTCGCCCGGCCCTCGGATGCAAAGAATATGCACCGTATTTGCCTCAATAGCTTTCACCGGCAAGCGGGCAGCGGTCCGGCAATTCAGAAAGCGTATCGATTTTCTCGCGTAAGCCTTCCAGCCAGCGCAAAGCGGTTTCCCCGGCGAGGCGTTCATACAACAGCCAAGAGGTGATAGCGTCCAAATTCTTTTTCGCTTCGTCGGAATATTTGATTTCAAAGGCCATGCTTCGCGCGCAGCCATTCAAAGACATCCTTTGCGGGCCTTGTGCGGCCGGCTTTTACGTCTTCGTATCCCCTCAACGCGCCTTGCACGGTTTCGTCGTATTCGCGTTGCTCGGCCTCAAGTTGAGCGGCCAGCAGGTCATCCAGTGCTTCGGCGGGCGATTGGCCATGCTCCTTTGCGTAGGTTTCCAATTGCGCTTTACGCTCTGGTTTTACCGGCATCCTCTCCATAGTCAGCTTCTCGCTTCAACTGTAGCGAAAGTTTGAACGCGGTGACGTGTTTCCACGGCCTACCGCTTGGGCCTCCGGTCCCGCGCCGGTGGATTTTCTCCACCGGTCGCTCAACGTTTCCCAGCGCCTGTATCCGGTCTAAACCTCGATCACGCACATTCCGAAATACCTTTCTCGCTCTATCCGATTGAGAACAAAGCCGATTGCCCGTCTGCCTCCCACAAACTCATCTTGCAGCAAGCCATCGGCCGGTTATTGTAGGGGCCAGATTACGCGGTTTGGTCACTGGCGTCTTCCCCCTTCGGGCGGATCGCGTCCCACCGCCCGAACTAGGGAAAACCCGGTTTAGTTCTTTGACATTCGAAAACTGAGCGGCTGCTTTGGGTTTGTTTTTTCAACTTACGCCCTACCTTGCGCGGGGTTCGTTGCTTAAAACGGCCGTCCCTCGGCCGGGAATTGGGTTCGTATTTTCAAAATTGAGCCGATCGCTCCGCCAATGCCACCCGCTCATGCAGAACGGGGCGGCCGGGCAAGTCATCAATTAAGGTTAAGGCACGGGGTTGGCTTCGAAGCGTAAAACAGCCAATCGGCACCCAAGTGGGCATTGGCTTCGTTGCGTAAAACGACCCTGCCCACACGGTTATTCCTGTGACGGTTATTCCGGTGACTATTGGTGACTATTCCGTATTCCGGTGACAGTCACCATAACTACCGAATTCGAGACCATTCCGGGAGACCATTCCCGGATATTCCGGTGACAGTCACCATAACTACCGAATTCAGCCATGACCGCAATTCGGCGTTCGTCAATTCCGTGTCAGTCTCAACCGGATACCATGCCTGCCATTGGGTTCGTTTTTTCAATTGCCCCTCCTCACCGACATTCCGGTGACAGTCACCATAACTACCGAATTCAGCCATGACCGCAATTCGGCGTTCGTCAATTCCGTGTCAGTCTCAACCGAATACCATGCCTGCCATTGGGTTCGTTTTTTCAATTGCCCCTCCTCACCGGGCGCAAACGTTCCGTAAAACCCTGGCGTGCCTGCACCGCAGAGGAGCATTGGCTCTGTTTTTTCAAATCCCCTGCATCAAGGCACCGAGACTGGCTTCGAAGCGTAGAACGACCAACGACCGCCCGATTTGGCATTGGCTTCGTTGCGCAGACATCCCATCCCCAATGGAAATCAGCCCCAGTGCCTCCCTTCCTTCGTCCACTGGCTTCGAAGCGCAAACTGACCCACCCGCACACCTGCTCCACGGCACGGTAGTATACTTTGAACTTCCAGACCCAGTTAGACTTGCAATCAGCCTTCACCCGGTTTTTTGCCGCTGAACTCACCTTTTCTTATGTGGATTGTTCGCCTCGCCCTAAGCCGTCCTTACACATTTGTGGTCATGGCTGTCCTCATCGCCATCCTCGGCGGCACCGCCATCGTGACCATGCCCGTCGACATCTTCCCCTACATCGATATCCCCATCGTCAGCGTTTTGTGGTCCTACAACGGCCTCGCGCCGGAAGAAATGGAAAAGCGCGTCGTCACCGGCTTCGAGCGCAGCCTCACCGGCAACGTCAACGACATCGAGCACATCGAATCGCAGTCATACAACGGCTATGCGGCCATTCGCATCTACTTTCATTCCAACGTCAAGATAGACATGGCGGTGGCGCAGGTCACAGCCACCATGCAATCCAACCTCCGCCAAATGCCGCCAGGCATGTTGCCGGCCAACGTTCTAAAATTCGACGCCGCCAGCGTTCCCATCCTCCAACTCGGCCTTTCCAGCAAAACGTTGCGCGAATCGGAGATTTTCGATATCGCCAACAACTTTATCCGCACGCCGCTGGGCACCGTGCAAGGCGCCTCCGTTTCCTACCCGTTCGGCGGCAAGCAACGGGCGGTGATGGTGGATTTGAATCTCGATGAACTCTACGCCAAACAGCTTTCGCCGATCGACATTTCGAACGCGCTGACTCTGCAAAATCTGATCTTGCCGGCGGGCACGGCCAAAATCGGCGAGACCGAATACCAGGTACGCGTCAACAGCAGCCCATTGCTCTTAAACGAACTGAACGATCTTCCCATCAAAACGGTAAACGGCACGCCTATCTACATGAAGGACATTGCGCAGGTGAAAGACGGCTTCGCTGTGCAGGGCAACATCGTTCGTTCAAACGGCTCGCGCGGCGTGCTCATCACGGTAACTCGCAATGGCAAGGCGTCAACACTGGATATTGTGAACGCAGTAAAGGCCGCGCTGCCGCGTATCTTATCAACCGTTTCGACCGAGCTTCATGTGGTACCGTTAGCGGATCAGTCTGTGTTTGTGCGCGCCTCGATCGATGGCGTGGAACGGGAGGCGCTGATCGCGGCCAGCCTGACCGGCCTGATGATTTTGCTGTTCCTCGGCAGCTGGCGGAGCACCCTGATCGTTTGTATCTCGATTCCGCTTTCCATCCTGACCTCGCTTTCGATTTTGAGTCTATTCGGCGAAACCATCAATGTGATGACGCTGGGCGGTCTGGCGCTCGCCGTCGGCATTCTGGTTGATGACGAGACGGTCGCGATTGAGAATATTCACCGTAACATCGGTTTGCAGAAACCATTGGTAACGGCGATCCTCGATGGCGCAGGGCAGATAGCCATCCCCACGTTCGTGGCCACTATCGCCATTTGTATCGTTTTTGTCCCGGTGCTTTTGTTAACCGGCACCGCTCGTTATCTCTTTACCCCGCTGGCGATGGCGGTGGTGTTCGCCATGCTCGCATCGTACTTGCTCTCCCGCACACTGGTACCGACAATGGTGGCTTACCTTCTGAGAGCCGAAGTGAGCATGTATCGCTTAGGCGAAGAAGCCAGCGCGCATTCGAAGGGAGTTTTCTGGCAAGTCCATCATAAGTTCAATCAGGCCTTCGAAGCTCTGCGCTACCGCTATGTTGGTTTGCTTGATTGGTGTTTGCGGCGGCGTGGCGTTGTGCTGGGATCCTTCATGACGTTCGCGGTTGCCTCTCTCGGTTTGATCTGGTTTGTAGGGGAAGACTTCTTCCCGAACGTCGACGCCGGGCAGATTCGCTTGCATGTACGCGCACCTGCCGGCACGCGCATTGAAGAGACCGAGGCGCGTTTTGCGGCCGTTGAAAATGAAATCCCGCACGTCATTCCGCCGCGTGAGATTGCAAACATACTCGACAACATTGGCATTCCGAACAGTTGGACAGCCATTGCGCAAGGAGATCCGCCTAACATTTCCAGTGCCGACGGCGATCTCTACGTATCGCTCAAAGAGAATCACGGCCCTACTGGCGATTACGAAGTTAAACTCCGCAAGCGGTTGCGCGACAAGTTTCCGGATCTGACGTTTTTCTTTCAACCCGCGAATATCACCACCCAAATTCTCAACTTCGGACTTCCTGCGCCCATCGATGTGCAGGTGGTTGGCCGCGACAGCAATGCCGGGTATGCGATCGCTATGAAGCTGGCCGAGCGTATGTCGCACATCCCGGGCGCGGCGGACGTGCATGTTCATCAGGTTGTGGATCAGCCTTTAATCCGCCTGAACGTCGATCGGGTGAAAGCCGCGCAACTCGGTCTCACACAACGCGACGTTACCAGCAGCATGCTGATATCGTTGAGCGGCAACGGCTCCGTGGCGCCAAACTTCTGGGTGAATTGGACCAACGGAGTCAATTACAACGTGGGTATCCAAACGCCTCAGTATAAGGTAAATTCGCTCGACTCGCTATTGCGGACTCCGATTTCAGCCGCCTCGAGCGATGTACGAACCACCAGTGCAGGCGCAAGCGGCTCGGGAGACGCCTACGTGGGAGCCTCCCCCAATGGATCGTCGATGGCCTATGGCAACCCCGGCGCGATGGCAGGTTCCACCCAACTGCTCTCGAATCTAGTCACGGTTGAGCGCGGGGCCGCTCCGGTGATCGTAAACCACTACAACGTTTGGCCCGTGTTTGATGTCTATGCGAACGTAGATCGGCGCGATCTCGGCGGTGTCGGCAACGAAGTTAAAAGGATCATGAGCGAGGAAGAAAAGCACCTTCCGCGCGGCACTACACTCGCTCTGCGCGGGCAAATTGATACCATGCAATCTTCCTTCCTTCGCCTCGGGCTGGGCATGGTTTTCGCGGTCGTGTTGGTCTATTTGCTGATGGCCGTGAATTTCCAATCCTGGCTTGATCCGTTCATCATTCTCACTGCCCTGCCCGGCGCCATGGCAGGCATTCTTTGGATGCTCTTTGTGACCGGAACCACTTTGAGCGTTCCCTCTTTGATGGGCGCAATTATGTGTATTGGCGTAGCCACCGCGAACAGCATCTTGATGGTGACTTTCGCAAACGATGAGAGAGCCTTCGTGGCCACCGCTCGTGAGGCAATGCTCTCGGCAGGCTATGCCCGCATTCGGCCGGTATTGATGACTGCGACGGCTATGATTTTGGGTATGTTGCCCATGTCCTTGGGCCTGGGAGAAGGCGGCGAACAAAACGCCCCGCTCGGCCGGGCTGTGATCGGTGGTCTGCTGCTGGCCACGGTCACCACGCTCTTTATCGTGCCCATTATTTATAGTTACTTGCGCACGAAACCTCCGGTCGATCACGAACGCCAGTTAATGGAACAGGAGCGCGCAGACGAACTGGAAATGAGCTTGCGATGATACGGCCCGAGCCTAGCCCCACAGATACCGAGCAAGCACAACTCCAGCGGGAAAACGAAGAACTCAAGCGCAAAGTAGCGGAGTTGCAAGCGCTTCTTCCAACCGCGAGCCATGCGGCGAGTGGATCACCTGCTGCGATGTGGCGGCCTTCACGGCTTACCCTTGCATCGCTGTTTTTAGCACTGGTTGTGCTGATTGTGATTGCCTTCGTCGCCGGATTCATTCCGATTCAGAAGCGCAATGCTCTGCTGCAAGCGGAGGCGTCTGAACAAGCGCAAACAGCGCCCCGCGTCGACGTGATTACCGTTACGCGCGCGCCGGCAAAGAATGAACTTCAGCTCCCGGGAAGTATCCAGGCAGTGACGGAAGCACCCATTTTGGCACGCGCCGACGGCTATATCCGTAAACGCAACGTCGACATCGGCGACCGCGTTCGTGCGGGTCAAGTGGTAGCTGAAATCGAAGCGCCTGAAATCGATCAGCAAGTATTGCAAGCCAAGGCTAATCTCGAGCAGGCGCAAGCGGCGCTCGAACAAGCGCAGGCCAATTACGAGCAGGGCAAGGCAAATACCGAACTGGCGAAGGTCACGGCTCAACGCTGGGGAAACCTGGGCGCCAAAGGTGTAGTGTCAAAGCAGGAAAACGATCAGTACCAATCGCAGTATCAGGCGCAGGTTTCCAATCTACAAGCGCTGCAAAAAGCGATATCCGCTCAGCAAAGCAACATAACCGCCGCGCAGGCGAACCTTTCGCGCTTGCGCGACATGCAAAGCTACCGGATAGTCCGATCTCCCTTCGATGGAGTGATTACTCAGCGGAATGTGGATGTCGGCGCGCTGGTAAACGGCGGGAACACGCTTTTGTATCGAGTAGCGCAAACGGGCACGTTGCGCACATATGTAAACGTTCCGCAATCGAGCGCCAGCGCAATTCATATGGGAGAGGCAGCCACTTTCACGGTGTCGAACTTACCGGGCCGCACCTTTACCGGCACTGTCGCAAGAACCGCGAACTCTTTGGACCCGGCAACGCGCACGCTATTGGTTGAATTACATGTGGTGAATACCGACGGCGCACTGCTTCCCGGCATGTACTGTCAGGTGCAGCTCGACGCTCCGCGCAGTAATCCGCCCTTGCTCATTCCGAGCGATTCGCTCATCGTCCGAACCGGGCAGACGCTCGTGGCGGTGGTCCGGCCGAAAGAGAACACGATTCATCTGCAGCCGCTAACGGTGGGGCGCGATTTTGGAGACAGGATCGAAGTATTGGCTGGTCTCAAAGAAGGCGACATGATTATTCCGAACCCTGGCGACATTGCGGAAGAAAATCGCAAGGTCGAACCGGCGGCGCGGCCAGCGGGCCAATAAACCTACTGCATTGCAGCTTTCGCTCGATTGCGCCAACCTTCGTAGACATAGTTGTCTTGTTCCGCATTCCAGATCGCGTCCGGAATTGCTTTCAAATTATCGCGTGGCACAGCGGGAATGTCCGTTCCTAACGCTAGCGTTCCACCCTCGTGCAACTCGTATTCCGGCGAAGTTGGATCTAGCTGGTTCTTCGCGGCCCAATCGCTCACGTGCGTTTCCGCCATAGCGGCCAGTTGCTTCTTTGTCCAGTTCGGAAATTTGAGTTTCTCGTTTAACCATAGGGCCACGGGCTTAGTCAAGAAATAAGGACGGTGGCCGGCAGCCGCGAGAAATTGGTACTCGAAGACATCCTTCTTGCTGCCCAGCAATGCCACGGTCTGCTCGTGCAACTGCGCAAAGAACGCTTCACCGTGATTGGGAATGTCAACCACCTTATCGGCGCTTCCGTTGTAAACCAGCGTAGCGCCGCGCTTGGCGTTCAGCCCGTAGATGATGGGACCCCTGTCTCCCAGCACGCTTAGCGATTGATATGGAATTCCTTGGCACATCTTATCGCTCTGATCCCAAAAGCCGCCGGGACCATCAAGGTCGCCGCCGCCAACCAGTACGCACGCCCGCACCGATGTATCAATCGCACAAGCGAACGCTGACACCAGCGAGCCCATTGAGTACCCCAAAACGGCGATATTTTTCGGATCGACATCGGTCCGCTGTCCTAAATAGCGGACGCCCTGCATAATATCGGTAATCATCAATCCCGAAAGACGGCGCGCCATGTCGTCTGGCGTCAACTCTGTATCATGCTGCCGTGTGCCGGACTTTTTTTGCCAATTGCGTTCGAACTCGCCAATCGGATCGTAAGTTAAAACGACAGCACCGGCTCTAGCGTAAAGGATGCCGGCCCAATACGCATACCAGGAGGACTTGTCTCCATTATGTCCGTTCACAATGACTATCCCTGGATGCTTGGTAAGGGTGGCGCCCGCTTGATGGTAAACGATCGCGGGAACCCTCATGCCATAATCGGTCGCATAGGAGACGCGGTCGGCGGTGACATCGGGTGTCAGCGAGAACCGGCCGTAAAGCTTTTCGGCGACGTTTGGCAAAGCATCGGGCACATGCAACGTCTGGCGCATTCGGGTCCGCATCGCATCCCAATCGGTTTTGGATAAGGCGGCTATTAGGCAAAAGGCAAAGAGGGAAAAAGTGAGAAGGCGCACTCTCCTTTATTCATAGCAGCCTGTGAGAATAGAAGTTATGCAGAAGAGAGTTCTGATTCCCTACCGTAACGAGAAAAAGGTGAAACCGTACGCCGAAGCCGCGCGAGCAGGCGGGGCCGAGCCGGTGACAACGAGTGTAGAAGAACAACTGTCTCTGAACGGGTTTGCCTGGCCTTTTACTGATGGGCGGCAGTGATGTAAATCCCTCTCGTTTTGGAGCGGATCGCCAAGCGGAAACAGATGCAGCGGATGACCGGCGAGATGAAGTGGAACTAGCGTTGATTCACGAAGCGCTGGAACGCGACCTGCCTATTTTCGCCATTTGCCGCGGCTTGCAACTCCTCAACGTTTATCATGGCGGCACGCTGGTCCAGCATCTGGAAGCCCTTGCGCGCCATGACCCGGAAAAGGACGACCACTCTGGCCCCGCGCACGAAGTAGCATTCGTCGCTCCCAGCAAACTGGCAGCGATTGCCGCCGCGCCCACTTGGCAGGTCAATTCCAGGCATCACCAGGCTGTTTTGAAACTCGGGCAGAATTTGCAGATCTCCGCGCGCGCCCTGGACGACGGAACGGT
The DNA here is from genome assembly GCA_963763615.1 of Bryobacterales bacterium. GTDB lineage: Bacteria > Acidobacteriota > Terriglobia > Bryobacterales > Bryobacteraceae > Bog-105. The sequence continues at coordinate 381,315 of CAVXPI010000001.1, forward strand.
TGAAGGCATCGAGCGGCCGGATAAGCGTTATGTTGTGGCCGTTCAGTGGCACCCGGAAGACCAAACGCGGAAACATCCCGAACAGCTAAGGCTTTTCGAAAGTTTCGCCGCCGCTCTTTAATTCAAATAGAACCACTTCCGGCGGGCAATGGAAGCGCACAGGAACAGAAGAGCAGCCGATACCGGATGTAGTGTAGCCTTGCATGCCTTGGTGCTTCCAAAGGCCATAAGAGAACTCTTTGGGGCAATGGGAGTTGTGTTTGATTGAGCCAATCAGAGGCAAGCGAATCTGGCCGGCGTGGGTATGGCCGCTGAGATACAAATCAATACCCCGCGCGGCCGCTTGTTCATAAACTTCCGGCGCGTGGGCCAAAAGTATTTTGAATCCATCCTTCGGCACCGTGGCGAGCGCCAAGTCTAGATCGTCACAGCGGTAATCAAAGGGATCGTCTACACCGGAAAGCCATATGGATTCGGACCCGCTATTGATTTCGACGCTTTCATTCACCAACATGCGGACGCCAAGTACTTCCAGTCCGTAGGCGATTTCGGCGGAATCATGATTGCCGAGTATTCCCCAGATGCCGTGCTGCGCGCTGATAGCATCGATCACTTTGCGCATACGCGGATACACACCTTCGCAAGGGCCGCGATCGTCAAAACGATAATCCCCGGTAAAGACGCATAGATCGGCCTTAATTCCAGCCAGAATCGGCACCAGCGTCTCAGCCAACCCATCGACCCCATCAATGTGGAAATCGGATAGGTGCAGCAAGCGAAAACCATCAAACTTTGTTGGAAGGTTTGGGTACTGTAGAGTGATTTCGCGAATCTGGGGAGAGAGGGCGTTGCGTTGCCCATTTTGGTAGAGACCCACGGCTCGCAATCCAACAGTCAAGCCTGGCTGCATGATCTTCTGGTCGAAGAACCGAAAGGCCTTGCCGTGCCTGTATGTATGGCCAATTTTGGCGAAATGCTGCTCAACGGCTAATCTTGGCTCCAGGCGATCGGCAAGCGCGTTGGTCCTGGCCGGGTGGGCGCGATCTTGGACATCGCCGAAGGTCATGATATTAGTATCGGCCATAAGGGCGAATCACCCCAGGGCCTTATACCTTTTATTTGGCGGCGGCCGATTTGAAACGTAAGGAAAAAACTTGTAACAAAAAACAAACTCCCCAAACAGCTTGCGCCGATTGGGGAGTCCGGGATATTGCTTAAAATAATATTGCTTAGTTCTGAGTCCTGCGACGAAACGCTAAACCTAGGCCCAACAACGATGCGCCTAGAAGACCCATCGAAGCCGGCTCCGGAACGGTAGAAGCAGTAACAACGTTTGCCTGTAGAGTAGTCGCGCCACCATTTGTATTCGGAGCAACTAGGAAGTACGTTGACGCCTGCAAAGTGTAGGTAACGGTACCGAGCGTGAAGGTTTGCGGAGCGAATGTCAACTCGATATTGTTAGAAAGGCTCGTGATAGAACCTGCAACGCTGGCAGTTGTCACTTGCGTGCCAGGGGTAGGAACCGTCTGGGTAATCGTCAAGTCAAAAGTGTCACCAGCAAAGGTACCGGTGCCGCCCGCCACGGTGAGAGTACCTATGTTAATGCCCGTCGGTGAACTGACTGTAGTGCTGGGCTGCGGCGTGTAAGTGATGGTCGCCCCACCGTTTGAGAGAATCCCGCCAACTGCATCGGGGCCGGATAGTACGCCCGAGGTTGAATAGGTCACACTCGCTGCAAACGCCGAGACGCCACAAAAAAGAAGAGCTGTTGCTAATTTTTTCATTAAACTTCCTCCGTTATAATGATTTAACTGTCACAAGCTAGCTGTCAACTCCCTCACTCGACGTGATAATGCACCTGACCAGCCCAGCTATAGCCCTATTCTATTGCGACGAGGGAGATTAATCAACAGGAAAGAGGAAAAATGGTACTAGTTTGCAGATCGAGACAGGTAAAATTGTCCTAGTGGTTGCACAACAGGTGTTGTTGATCAGATTTGTGACTTCGCAATCGGTTACGAGGTCAACAGGACTTGATCTTAGTACGGGGCCGTACAATAGATACGAGCAGCGCTACAGGCGATGTCTCTCCCTCTGAGGACTTGAAAAGCTAAGAAAATGACAACAAAACCAGAAGTAGTAGTGTATTGCCGAAAAGGCTTAGGCATTTTGGCCATGGCGATGATGGCCGTCGGCTCGATTGTTGGACAAGCAGCAAAACCAGAGCCCGACGTCCTAGAACTGAACGATGGGGAGAAGGTGATCGGACACTTAGTGAGCGCGACAGGCGGCTCGCTGGTATTCCATAGCGACGGCTTGGGCGAGGTAAAAGTTGATTGGGCAAACGTGAAAACCCTTAAGTCGTCCGGCAAGTTTGCCGTTGTTCAAAAAGGGATAGTGCTGGATAAGCACGCGGATCTAAGCAACGTGCCACAAGGAACCATTTCAGCAGGACCTGACAAAAACTTGTCGGTGGATTCAGGAAATGGCAATCCTGTGGTTATTCCTGAGACAAATGCCGCTAATATCGTTCCGCAGCCCAGTTTTGTCAATGCCTTCAAAACGCCCAGACTCGGCGAAGACTGGCATGGATCGGCCTCCCTTGGTATCGATTTGGTAGAAGCAACGCAGAAAAGCCGCAACATTACAGCCGGGGTTTCCTTACAGAGAGTCGTATCGGACGAGAGCTGGATTAGCCCTCGTTACAAAACCTTAATCGATTTCAACTCGGCCGATAGCAAGCTTTCCCAAAGCGGACAGCCGACGATCAGCACCGATTTGATCCGCGGCGGTCTGGAGCACGATATGTTTCTGTCAAGCCGCTTATTTGGCTTTGGTGCGGCTGATTTCCTCCACAGCTCCTCGCAGGGTATGAAAATCCAGCAAACCTACGGCGGCGGCCTCGGATACGTTGTTCTGCGCGACACTCATCAGGAACTTGACGTAAAAGGCGCGATTGACTACATTCGCCAGACGTTTGAACCGCCGGCCAACTGCGCAAATGCAGGTTTGACACTCACTTGTTCCGCGGCACAGCTAACTGCCGCAACCAAACCAAGCAAGAGCTTGATTGGCGCATCGCTAGGCGAGACATACACCCGTAGTTTTAAGGGTGGGGTTGCGTTCCACGAGGGTCTGACTTTCATTCCTTCGTTCAACGATTCCAATGCCTACACGGCGAATGCGTTTGCGAATTTCGCGATACCGGTGCACAAGCGGCTGATGATCACCGTCGGCGGCCTAGATTCCTACGTAAACGAACCCCCTTCTGGCTTCAAAAAGAACTCGTTCGAATTCGTGACGCAGTTGTCCTACAAGATCAATTAGCTGGTATCCCTTGGCGGCACCGTGCGTGAGCAAGTGGCCGCCGGAACATAGCATCTATCTGATAGGAAAAGAGGCCCAACGACCCTCCGGGTGTTTGGGCCTTTTGCATTGTGAGCGAACTAAACTCCTTAGACTCCCTGACCGATAGAGAGAGCAGTGCCTCCAATTGTCGAACTCGCCCTGCTGGCCCTCGCGATCATAGGCGGTTGGATCGACCTTCGGCGACGAAAGATCCCGAATTGGCTCAACTTGAGTGGCTTAATTCTGGGTCTCGGGCTAAATACGCTGTTCTTTCAAAAAGAAGGCTTTAAACTAGCGATTTCTGGATTGGGGCTAGCGATTCTGATCTACCTTCCTCTGTACTTCATTCGAGCCATGGGGGCAGGCGACGTTAAGCTGATGGTTGCGGTTGGCTCGCTGGCCGGACCGGAGAACTGGCTCGGAATATTTCTCACTACCGCAATTTTGGGTGGTGTTGCTTCCCTTTGTCTGGTTGCGGCGCGCAACAGGCTTCAAGTAACAATGTCGAACTTGTCGACAATCGCCGGCGAGTTGATCCACGGCCGGCTGCCGTTCAATAAAGACCCCAGCTTGGACGTTCACGATAAGCGAGCGCTCGGACTGCCTCATGGCACTATCATCGCGATTTCCGTTTGCATTTTTCTCGCCTTCTTGCTGAACCGATAGACCTTAATACAACTTACTGTTTAGTGGTCCGCCCTTGTATTCCGCAAACAAAGCCCTCCACCTAAACATTTCCTTTCTTTCAACCGATTAGTCTCACAGATGCACTCAGCCGCCACCACGATCGATACCATGCGTGCACCTTCGACGGGTTGGGCGTGGCGATTTATGCCGTGTCTCACCGATATCGCGTTTCTCTTGCCGGCTGGATTGTTGTTTTTCAAACTAGGCGGGACAAAAACGCTGTTCGCCGATGGAGATACCGGTTGGCACATTAAGACTGGAGAGTGGATTCTTCAGCACGGGAGAGTCCCGACGCAAGACCTATTTTCCTACACTAAGCCTGGGCAGCCGTGGTTTGCTTGGGAGTGGCTCTGGGATGTGCTCTTTGCGCTGATCCATAACGCTTGGGGGCTCGCTGGAGTCGGGTTTGTCACCGTAATTCTCTTGGGTGCTATTGCGGTCTTGCTTTTTCGGCTGGTAGTGAATGCTTGCGGGAACGAGGTCCTGAGTTTCTTTGTTACGGCCTTTGCGCTTTGCGGGTCCTCGATCCACTGGCTGGCACGGCCGCACCTATTTTCATGGCTTTTCTTTTTGGGATTTCTTCACTTGCTACCCCCGCTGCAGCGAGGCTCCCGTCTTGCGTTGGCCACCTTACCTGTTTTGATGCTCCTTTGGGTAAACATGCACGGCGCATTCATGATAGGAATCGCGTTGCTTCTGGTGACGGCCTGTGGCGAGGCTTTTGAAGCTGTATTTTGTTTGGGCGGGGGTCTTAAGGCAGCCTACGTCCGATCAAGAACTCTATTGCTGGCAACCGGCCTTTGCACGTTAGCCACGTTCATAAATCCGTACACTTGGCGATTGCACCAACACGTCTATCAATTTTTGAGCAATTCAAAACTCCTGGACAATATCCAGGAATATCAATCGATCAGTTTTCATTGTCCCCCCGCAGTCTTCTTCGAGGCAATGATGCTGCTGACGGCAGGGGCGGCTTTTTGGTATCTCCAACAGGGCCGGATTACGCCCGCGCTGGTCGCTCTTCTTTGGACTCATCTCGCACTTCTTTCGGCCAGAAACATTCCGCTTTTCATGATCGTCGTGGCCCCTATGGCTGCTCGTTGGTTACAAGAAATGTTGAAGCTCCTTCGAAAGCTCAGATTTGTAGGGGTAGTACTCTCGACTGTTTATGAAATCTGCGAGGAAGTGAAACCGCTGGAGCGTCTACCAAGAGCTTACATACTTTCTGGGGTCTGCACATTGCTCGTGGCATTGCTGTTCGTGGGCGGGGCAAAGGGATTCGAAGCGCAGTTTAACCCCGAATCGTTTCCGATTCAGGCGATTCCGTTGGTCGAGCGTTCATCCGCTCATCGGATTTTCACCTACGACCAGTGGGCTGACTATTTAATTTACCGGCTCTATCCGAAGAAACCAGTATTCATGGACGGGCGCAGCGACTTTTTCGGCATCTCGATGGTTACCTCGACGCAACACATCTTAGCCGCACAATTTGACTGGAAAATTCAACTTCAGCGATTTGGCGTCGACATGATTCTTGTGAGGCCTGATGCCCCCTTGAGCGAGGTTCTAAAGATGTCGCCGGACTGGGTGCTCCGGTTTGACGACGGGAAAGTTTTGGTGTTTGAGGCAATTCCTCAAAAGAAGGCCCTCTCGACATTGCGTGACCCAAGGTTCCGAGCGATCTCGGAGTTGACAAGGATAGATACAACTCATCTCAATGATTCAGTTCTAGAAAGGAGAACCCAACATGATTAACCCTGCCCTGCAAGCGTTTTGGAACGGAGAAGAAGGACAAGATATGGTCGAATATTCCCTCTTGCTCGCGTTCATCGCCCTGGCCGCCGTCGGTCTTCTGAGCGGTATTAAGACCCAGATCAGCGGACTTTGGTCGACCATTAGCAGCACCTTAAGCAGCACTAATACCGCTGCTTCCTAAACGGCGTGAAGCTGGATCGTCACCGTGTAACCGGGTCTACCTGTGACGATCCACTTCTCCCTAGACCCGTTTCAACACTAGAAAGATATTCTGCATGAACCGACGTTTGATTTCTGTTCTCATGTTCGCTTTGGTCGTAGCAGGTCTTACCAGCTACGTCCTGTACCGCCTCATTCTTGTTCGAGTGCAAAGCCAGGGCCAAGGCCGGACGGTGGCGACCAATCGCCTCGTTGTGGCAAAGCACGATATTCAAGTCGGAGCCCTCATTCAGGATACGGATGTGGAGGAAGTGGATTGGAGCGCCCCAATCCCTGACGAAGCTCTAAAAACAAAGCAAGACGTAATCGGACGAGGCGCGGTCGCGACTGTATATCAAAATGAGCCTTTTCTGTTAGGCCGGCTTGCTCCAAAAGGCGCTGGCGCCGGTTTGGCGGCCACGATTCCCGTTGGCATGCGGGCCGTGGCCTTGCGCGTAAATGAAGTAGTCGGTTTAGCGGGTTTTGTTGTTCCCGGCATGCGTGTTGACGTCTTAATGGCGGGAAATGCGCCGAACGCGGAACAAGCTCGTTTTGGAACCTTATGCCGCACCATCCTTCAAAACATCGAAGTTCTATCTGCAGGCCAAAAGTTGGACAAAACCAACGATGGGAAGCCGGAAACAGCTCAAGTTGTCAATCTGCTCGTGACCCCCGCACAAGCAGAAATTCTAAACCTGGCAATGAGCGAAACAAAGGTCCAATTGGTTTTGCGTAATCCGTTGGACAACCAGGCACAAACGCCCCCTGGAACGTCAATCGCGGGACTTTTCGGCGAACCGGGCCGCGTCCCCGCCGGACGTGCGATAGGTGAGCAGGCTTTCCATCCGCCCGCACGCCCTCAAACCCAGCATGCGGCCGCTACGACGCCGCGAGTCCCGACCGAAAAAGAAAGTCTGGTAGCGCATGTGGAAGTGTTTCGCGGGGTAAAGAAATCTGAAGAAACATTCGATCTTCCAACAGGGAAGAAATAGATGACCATCAAACTTAGCTCCGCGATATTGGCCTCTGTTCATTTACGGCCCACCTAATCGGCGCCGACTTAGCCGCAACCGGCCTAAAGGCGGACAGCGCAATAAACAAAGCCTCCATCTCCGTCTCCGTAAACGGATCTACTGTGTTAGATCAGGAGGTTGGCATCCGGCGAATTTCGATTGCTAACGCCGAGATCGCTGAGGCCGTGGCCGTAAGCACTAACGAAATCGTGGTTAACGGCAAAGCCGTCGGCGATACCTCTCTGATCGTCTGGGATCTCAAGGGTAACCGCAGCATGTTGGATGTGCACGTTATCGCCAACAGTTCCAAGATAGATACCGTGCGAGCGGAGCTGTTGCGAGAAGCTGGGGCGAACGTCACGATCGACGTGCAGGACGGCACAGTGTTTCTAAATGGTACGGTTTCCGACGAGACTTCTGCCGTTCGAGCTCTGAATATCGCCTCCACCATGGGGAAGGTCGTCAATCTTCTGCGGGTGAATACTCCCGCCAGCGAACCTCAAATCCTCTTGAAAGTGCGTTTCGCGGACGTTGACCGATCCGCCGCCAGTCAATTCGGGGTGAATCTATTCCAGATGAGTCCGACTGGAATCGGTACTGCGAGCACAGGCCAATTCGGTCAGAATCCAACATTTACGACGAGTAAGGACCCCGTCTCAAATCAAACCACAACAAACTGGACCCTTAGCAACTTGCTGAACATTTTCTACTTCGCGCCCAATCTGAATCTTGGCGCGGTCTTCCAAGATCTGGCGACGCACAATGTTCTTCAGATCCTCGCTGAGCCGAATCTGCTGACTATGAACGGAAAGTCAGCCAGCTTTCTGGCTGGCGGCGAATTTCCTTTTCCCACCATTCAAGGCGGCGCCTCCGGCGTTGGTCAAATCACCATTCAATTCAAGGAATTTGGCGTTCGTCTCAATTTTCTTCCGGTGATCACACCGCGTGGCACAATTCGCCTGACTGTGACACCGGAAGTCAGTTCTCTTGACTACGCCAACGGCCTTTCTATCAGCGGCTACAGTGTGCCGGGGCTGGCAACGAGGCGGGTCCAGACTGAAATCGAACTTGAGGATGGTCAAAGTTTTGTGATCGCGGGCTTGCTAAACAACCAGGTGACCGATCAACTATCGAAAATGCCCGGCTTAGCTAGCGTACCCCTGTCTTGGAAAACTCTTCCAGTCGAGGAATTCAACAAAGTCCAGTTCGGAATTGTTGATCATGGTGACGCCTCAACTGGTCAACCCGACCCCGGTGGGAGGAAAGTCCCCAGAACTGGCGTTCCCTAAAGCTTTTCTGAAAGACGCTCCAACGGCTGCACCGCAGCAACCAAATGGCGCTGGATCCGATAACGCCCCGCTTCTCATTAAGCGGGATGTTGTGCCAATCGAGGACCTTCTAACGTCCCCGCTAGGTAATACAACCTCATCGATAAATGGTCCTGCGGCGAGCGCACAGGGTGCGAGCGTCTCGGATCCTTCGCGCACCGGCAGCAAGCCTTAACGAAAACGAGTAAACAACATGAGCTCCGTCAAAGTTCTCTTACACATCAAAGACGAAAACCTGCGAAGAGAAGCGATCGACGCATTACGCGAATCCGCGCAGCAGGTCGCCTTCGAGCAACACGGTTCAGACTGGACTAGCTTGCTGGAGCATTTAGGCAAAGTGAAGCCCGAAGCGCTGCTGCTCGATTTGACCACCGTACCGACGGATCTGGCCGTGGCTATGCGTCAGATAAAGATTCACGCGCCCCGCACAAAAGTGGTGGCATTGTACCCAGTCGAGGATTCAAAGATGATCCTGGCGGCCATGCGGGCCGGCGTCAACGAATTTCTCCATCCGCCACTTGAAGACAGTCTCCCTACAGCTCTTGAACGTATTCTCAGTTCGGCTGAGCCCGACCCCGGCACGACGAGCCGCGGCAAAGTGATTGGCTTTCTTTCGGCCAAAGGTGGGTGCGGAGCGACTACGTTAGCCTGTCACCTAGCCTGGGAATTGCAAAATCAGACGAGGAAACGCGTATTACTTGCCGACCTCGACCTCACCTCAGGGCTCGTAGGATTCTTGATGAAGACGCCGAGTTCCTACTCGATTCTAGATGCCGTCAAAAACCTTTCCAGACTGGATGAGAGCCTGTGGAAGGCTCTCATCGTCGAAAATCGCCCAAATCTGTCGGTCATTCCCGCTCCGGCGTCTTACTCTCGCTGGGACCACCCCGATGAAAACCAACTTAAGCAAATCCTTCAGTTTATGCGCACACAACACGATTGGATCGTGCTTGATCTGGGACGCAGCCTCAATTCGATCGCAACCGCCGTGCTTGATGAGCTCGATCAATTGTTCTTGGTTTCGACGCTTGAAGTAGTCGCACTACACGGACTTAAGTCCATAGTTCATGGTCTTTTCGACCAAGGCGAAAAGCTGCAGTTGGTCTTGAATCGAACGCCCAAACTGATGGACATCAGCACACAAGAGCTGGAAAAAATTCTCGGCCGCTCCCTGTACGCCGCTCTTCCCAACGACTACATGGGCTTGTACCAGTCTTACTCCAGCGGCAACCTTCTGAACTCCAATACACGCCTGGCTCAACACTTTGGATTACTCGCCGCGAAGATCGCGGGGATACCGCCATCGAAGACCAAGAAAAAATTTTCCCTTTTCGGGTAGGACACTCTCATGCTAACCACCGAATTCTCCCGAGGCGATACGCGAACCGCCGACCCATCGCGGCCAGGAGGTCGAGAGACTTCAGCATCTCAATACCAGGAACTCAAGTTCTCGATTCACCGCAAACTATTGGATCGCATCAACCTTGAGGCTGTCTACTCCACGCCGGGCGATCGCGTTCGGCAAGAGATTAGGCCTTCGGTTGCCAAGTTGGTCAACGAAGAGCGCACTCCTCTCAGCCTTTCTGAGAAAGATCGGCTGATCGAAGAGGTCCTCGACGAAGTATTCGGTTTAGGCCCCCTTGAACCTTTGCTGCGAGACCGTACAGTCTCCGATATTCTCGTGACCACGCCGCGTTTGATCTATGTGGAGCGGGCTGGAAAACTCGAGCGAACGTCGGTGGAATTCAAGGATGATGCGCACCTCATGCGCATCATCGAGCGGGTCGTCTCGCGGGTAGGACGACGGATCGACGAGTCTTCTCCAATGGTAGACGCACGGCTTCCCGACGGCTCGCGTGTAAACGCTGTCATTCCACCGCTGGCCGTCGATGGTCCTCTTCTTTCTATCCGCCGTTTTGGCGGCGACCCTCTCCAGCCAGCCGATTTGCTGCGGAATCTATCGCTCACCGAAGGCATGATGGAACTCGTCAAAGCCTGCGTGCGGGCGCGACTCAACATCATCATTTCCGGCGGAACGGGAGCCGGAAAGACCACCTTTCTGAATCTCCTATCGGGATTCATCCCAGCGACGGAACGGATCGTTACCATCGAAGACGCAGCGGAACTGCAACTCCGCCAGACGCACGTAGCGCGCCTTGAAACCAGGCCAGGCAAACATAGAAGGGAGAGGAGCAGTGGCACAGCGCCATCTCCTCATCAACGCTCTTCGCATGCGGCCAGACCGTATTGTCGTCGGCGAGGTCCGCGGCGAAGAAGCTCTGGACATGCTGCAAGCCATGAACACGGGCCACGATGGCTCTCTCACAACGATTCACGCAAATGCGCCGCGCGATGCCATCAGTCGTCTTGAAGTCATGATAGGAATGGCTAATTCCAACCTGGGTACTAAGTCTATCCGTCAACAAGTCGCATCTGCGATCGATCTTTTCGTCCAAATATCGAGACTTAACGACGGCACGCGCAAAGTTACCTACATCACAGAATGCCTGGGAATGGAGGGAGAAATGGTGACCACGCAGGATATCTTTTTGTTCGAACGTACCGGCTTAACGTCGGACGGCCGCGTTGCGGGTCGATTCAGACCCACCGGAGTCAGGCCGAAATTCTCCGACCGCATTAAGGCCGCCGGCATCGAACTGCCTCCAAACGTATTCCAGAACACCGTTGAAATTAAGTAGGAGAGCCTGTGGCGATTCTGATTCCCATTTTCCTTGTGGCGTTCGCTTCCATCCTCGTGGTGGTCGGCATCGGCACGTCGTATTTCAAATCCAAACAGCGGAATCAGATTCGCTCGATGCTGCGGAACGCAGAAGCGTCTCCATCCACCCAGCGGACTAGTACCCTGCTGCGAGACGATCCGGAAGAAGGCGGTGTTACCGATCTCCTGAAACGCTTTTCGTTCATCGAGCGCCTCAATCTCGTCATTGAACAGTCCGGTCAGAAAACGAACAGTTCAAACCTCATCCTGCTCTCGTTAGGCTTCTTGGTCGGCGGCTTCTTCCTAGGGTCTCGGTTTTCGCTTTTGCCTGCGGGTCTGACTGGAGGTATCGCCGCCGCCGTATGCGCTTCGCTTCCAATGCTGCGCTTGCTGCACAAGCGTTCGAAAAACTTCGAAGAATTCGAAAAACAATTGCCCGAAGCCTTGGATTTTCTTTCCCGATCAATGAGGGCGGGCCATGGATTCTCAATCGCGATGGAGCTATTGGCCAGCGACTCACCAGACCCACTCGGCTCAGCCTTTCGCCGCGTATCAAACGATATGCAACTGGGGTCCGCCTTGGACGTCGCCCTCGGCAAGCTCAGCGCCCTTGTGCCGCTCCTCGATGTCAGATTCTTCGTCTCCTCTGTCCTCTTGCAGCAGGAAACTGGAGGCAACTTGAGCGAGGTTCTAGCGAAGCTTGCGCTTATCATTCGCGAACGCTTCCGATTGAAGGGCCAAGTCAAAGCTGTCAGCGCGCATGGCCGCATCACCGGACTAGTGCTAGTTCTTATGCCCGTCGTTGTCGCCGTCATCATGATGATCACTTCACCGCAATACTTGATCGACCTAGCTGACGACAAAACTGGCCGCATGATGATATACGGTGCAATCGGCGGTCAGATCCTCGGCTATTTCGTTATCCGTAAAATCATCAATATAAAGGTCTGAACGAGCATGATTATCGTTATAGCAGTTGTCTTATTCGTCCTAATTCTATCCGCAGTTGCCGCCTTTGGTTACCACTTCTACGTCAAACCCTCCCGGATGATCGATCAGCTCACTTCTTCCAACGACACCTACTCCTCTACCGTCATCGAAAAGAAGCGTAGCGCTCTCGAGAGAATCTCCGAAATTGTGTCCCCCATCGGTTCCCTGCTGCCGATGTCCCCGCAGGACACCGCCTTGGCCAGGCGCGAACTCGTCGCTGCCGGCATTCGTAGCGAATCAGCTGTACAAGTCTTGTTCGGATCAAAACTACTCCTAGCAACTCTATTTCTCGGAGTCGCCTTGATGTTCCGCCCCCAGATCCAGAATCCAATTCTTAAGCTCGTTGCCCCTCTAGCAGGTGCCGGCCTCGGCTTTTCACTGCCCTCTTTTCTCCTAAATCGGCGGGTTGAACGCCGCCACACCGAGATTCGCCTGTCGTTACCGGACGTCCTTGATTTGCTGGTCATTTGCACTGAGGCTGGTTGCGGTCTGGACCAGGCGCTGGTAAACGTTTCGCGCGAACTCAAGTCCACACACCCTGCGGTGAGCGAGGAATTGAGCATCGTCAACATGGAGATCATGGCCGGCACAACCAGATCCGAAGCTTTGCGAAGCTTCGGGAGCCGGGTCGGCGAAGAAGAAATCAAGAAGCTGGTGGCGATGCTCATCCAAACCGACCGTTTTGGTACCAGCGTCGCCGAAGCCCTTCGCACTCAATCGGACTACTTGCGAATTAGGCGCCGTCAGGAAGCGGAGGAGCGGGCGGGCAAGGTGGGCGTTAAGCTTGTTTTTCCTATCTTCTTCTTTTGCCTTCCTTCCTTGCTGGTGGTAACCGCCGGCTCTGGCATTTTGCAACTTCTTCATAACATTGGCTCGATTAACGCACACTAGCCCCGGACGTGCGATTGAACAAAACTTGTTCAGCCCGTCCTAAACTTTTGACTAACTCCTGCCGAAAGAATAACTAGGCACACAAAGTGCCCATGATTTAACTGCCAAACGAGGTAATAAACGAAATGAACGACGTAATTCTACAATCAGCGATCTGGATCGGCGCAGGTGTCCTCCTGGTGTTCTATTTGCGCCGCCGCCGCAATCGCAAGATCGTGCCTTAGTTCTCAAGATTCAATTTCGCCCCAGCGAACATGAATGATGCTGAACTTGCGGCAACCCTTCTCAATTCCCGCAACGCCGATGGTGGTTGGCCATCTCGTCGCGGCCGCTCATGGACCGAGCCTACGGCCCTCGCGCTCCTCGCTCTTCAGGGAGAGCAGATTCCCAGTAAGGCCCGTACCTGCACTGCCTCCTGGCTGGCCACGCGGCAGTCGGCTGACGGTGGCTGGCCCCCCTGCGCCGAAGTCCCAACGAGTACCTGGGTAACGAGCTTAGCTTTGCTAGCCCTTGGGCAGGAAACCGAATATTCCGGTGGCTGTCCAAAGGGCACAGCTTGGCTATCCGGTCACGTGTATCCGGAAATGAACTTGATTCAGGGCTTCTTAAAAGACTCCCTTGGTGTTAGCCCAAGTCAAGCCCCCGGCAGTGCGCCTTGGTTTCCGGGCACCGCTGGTTGGGTCATTCCGACGGCCTACAGCATTCTTGCCCTGTCTTGTTGGTCCGGCCGTGTGCCCAACCAAAGCCATGGGCAATCGATCCGCCGCGCACAGACATACCTGCTGTCCAGGCGTTGCGCGGATGGAGGATGGAACCACGGCGGTTCTCCTCAAAGAAGCGAATCGGCCCCATCCTATCCCGAAACAACAGGCCTGGCGCTCTTAGCCCTTGCCGATCACACGTCATCCACCCTAGCACCAACCCTATGCCTCGCCGAACACCTACTGGAGCACGCAGATTCTACCGAAGGGTTATGCTGGCTGCTCATCGGTCTGAACGCCCATGGCATACAGAAGCACACAAATCCGTCGTGGAAAAATCAGCCTCGAACCACCCAGGAAGTCGCCCTACGTTTGATTGCCGTTCAGACTCTAGCGGGCCGCAACCCATTTCTCAAAGCTGCCGCGTGACCGTACATGTCAACAACCTTCAATCGCCGGTATTTCTTTTTCGGAGCAATCAGCGGGGCCGCCGCCCTCAGTTGCTCTAAGAATGTCACTCAACCGCTCCCGCCCAAGCGAGTTTCGATTACCCGCGCACCCTCTTACAGCCACGAACTGGCTGACGTAGTTCGCCGCGTCCTAGTCGACCACCGAATTGCGGTGACGGGCAAACGAATCCTCCTCAAACCGAACCTAGTCGAGTTCAGCTCAGAAGCCCCCATCAACACCCATCCAGCGCTTGTCTCCGCCACAGTTGATGCCTTTTACTCCCTAGGAGCCGCCAACGTCAAAATCGCCGAAGGCCCCGGTCACCGGCGAATGACGCTCGACATGGCCGAGGCCGCAGGCTTCTTCTCCGCCATCCCGCACTTCGAAGACATCTTCACTGACTTGAATACAGACGATGTCCAGCGCGTTAGCCTAACCAGCCCCGTCTCGCGCCTCAAGGAACTTTATCTTCCAAACACCATCTTTGATTGCGACCTCCTAGTTAGTCTTCCGAAAATGAAGACCCACCATTGGGCGGGCGCGACACTCTCCATGAAAAACTTATTCGGCGTCGTGCCCGGAAGCGTTTACGGTTGGCCAAAAAACGTATTGCATTGGGCAGGGATCGATGAATCGATCGTCGATATCCAACGCTTATTCCCCCGCCAATTCGCCATTGTCGACGGCATCGAGGCTATGGAAGGCAACGGTCCCATCCTGGGAACGGCAAAGCACATGGGCTTGCTCGTGGCCGGCGACCATCCTCCCAGCGTCGACGCCACGTGCTGTCGAATTATGGGAATCAATCCAGCCAAAGTTCGCTACCTCACGCTCACGAACGAGCAAACCGGCTGGCACTGGAACAACGTCGCACAATCAGGCGAAAATATCGCCGCCGTGCGATCATCTTTCGCATTGCATCCAGATCTGCAGTACTTCCGTTTATAGCCCGCAGAACATAGGACACTAGATAAACATCTCTTCGTCAGAGGTCACATGCTCCACAGTCGTCCGGGCACCACGGCTCAAGTGCGCGAATGCCGTCCGCAAACCGCTCACAATCCCGTGGATCTCGCGGACGGGCCACAGCACTCCCCGCTGCACGATACTAACCGTCTGTTGAACACGAGTCATTGTGTCGTCTAACACCAGTTCCGCCCGTTCCAACTGAACTTTGGCACGCACACTTGCATCGCCTAATAGATCGTCCACTCGCACCAACTGCTGTTTCGTCACATCCAAAATCGCCACGCTCGAACTGCCGATTTTTCCCAAATGATGCTCGGCTTGTTCCACAGTCCGCTTGGAGGAGCCAATAATGCTCTCAATCATCGGCCATGAACCAATAATTTTGCTTCGCAAATCGCGAGCTACCCAAAAAAGGCCAATTAACGCCGCCGCTTGCCCGGCTAACGCGATGGCCGCAATCGCCACAAAAATGGCCATAATGGTCAGCAAAGTTGTTTGGTTCATCTAAAGCTTTCTATTGGCATCTTCCCACTCCAGAAACTAAACTCCGTCTCCCGGATTCCCCGCGCCCACCGAACTAGCCGCCGACCGCACTTCGCCCATTGCGTCACGGTACGCCTGTTTGCCCGCCTCCACCGCCGCATTGAGCGTCTCGCGATGCTTGGCAACATGGTGCCGTCCCTTTTCGTACAACTCATTGGCAGACTGGCGCGCTTCGTCGGTTCTCTGCCGCACGTACTCCGTTCCGTCCTGAGCCCGGTTCTTCAAAAACTCAGCACCCTCGCCGGCTTTATCCGCCAGAAGAGCGCGAGTTTCCTCACCAGACCGCGGCGCCCAAAGAATTCCTACCGCCACGCCAACGCCTATTCCCAGCAGGAAATAACCGAATCCACTTCTATCCTCCATCACATTCTCCTTGCTTGATTTGGAAATAACAGCTTAAATTGCAGTTTACAACTATTTGGACTATGGCAACGAAACAATCGTTTCCGCGAAAACCCCGAAATCGTCCAGCCAAGCTCGACGAGGAACACCTTTGGGATTACGCCCTCAAGCAACTGAGCCGCCGCGCACAGTCAGCCAATCAACTGAGATCTAAACTCATGCTGCGGGCCGATGCGCCTGCCAGCGTCACAGCCGTCATGGAAAAGCTCAAGGAATACAATTACACCGACGACCAGAAATTTTCCGAGGCTTTCGCTTCCACACGTTTGCAGAACCAAGGCTTCGGGCGCTTTCGCGTGTTGCGCGATCTCCAGTCGAAGCGCGTCTCTTCTGGAGTCGCCCAGGAAGCCGTTTCAAAAGTCTTCGAGGGTTCCGACGAAACGCAACTCGTCGACGAATACTTGGCGCGCAAATACCGATCGGTTGTCCTGCACGAATTCTTGCAACAAGACAAGAATGTCGCCTCGGTATTCCGCCGCCTGCGTACCGCCGGCTTTAGCGCGTCCGCAGCTTTGGCCGCTCTGAAACGCCACGGCAAACGCGCCGCCGATTGGGAAGAGCCCCCGCTCGAATCGGACTAAAACTTAACCGTCGGCACCTTCTTTTCTTCTTCGGTTGTTTTGAAATAAGCGTCGTCTCGCTTGAAACCAAAAAGGCCGGCCGCCAGATTCTTCGGAAATAACTCCACGTCCGTGTTGTATTTCTGAACGGCCACATTGTAGTCCCGGCGTGAGATCGCGATGCGGTTTTCCGTGCCCGCCAACTCATCTTGCAAACGCAAAAAATTCTGGTTCGATTTCAGGTCCGGATAGGCTTCCTGTAAAACCAATAAGCGTCCGAGAGCGCCAGACAATTGGTCGTTCGCCTTGATGGCCGCAGCCCGATCGCCGCTGCTCCCAGCGCCTAACATAGCTGCGCGAGCATCCGCCACCGCAGTAATTACGCTCTGTTCCTGCTTAGCGTATCCCTTCACCGTCTCCACCAAGTTCGGTATTAAATCCGCGCGCCGTTTCATGTCGTTATCCACTTGCGCCCACTTGCCGTCGATATCGTTCTTCTCCGTAACTAGTTCTTTGCGCGAAGTCATCAACGGCATCCCTATTAACAGCGCTCCCACAACCAAAACCCCAATACCCACAAGTATCGTTTTCATTGCTCTCCCTTTCCTAAATCGTAGTTACTTCCCGAGCCTGTCAACAAACCGCACCAGCGTATCAATCTCACTCAAATACCCTTCCAGCAAACTCTTCGCACTCTGCCCGCTCCCCAATTTTCCGCCTTCGCGAACCGCCAGAATGCCTCGAAAGGAAGCCAACTCACGCCCCATCGCTCCCTCAAGCCCCGCCACCACTTCCAATTTTTTGAACTGCGGATTGCCCCCGCTCAAAATCAGCGCGTGCCGGCCTAAAACGCAAAATGTGGAGACCGAATGCATCAGCAGCTTCAGCAATCCATCGGCTTTACCCAACAATTCCGCCGATTTCTGACGCAACCGGATTTGTTTGCTACGCAGTTCATGCTCCACCTGAGTGCGGTAAGCCGAGCTATCAATCGCCAAGTCTGCAATGACATCGGCCCCGTACAACACACGCCGCTGTTCCTTCATGTCGTGGTATTCCATCGGAAAGCAATCAGCCGACGTCCCCACTTCTTCAGCCGTAAGCAGCAACGGAGAAGGATTTCCGCGCTCAAGCCACCATCGAAACACTGCCTCCGACTTCGCCAGTTCATCCGTCGTGATCCGATCCAGAACGCAAAGCACGTTTAGATCCGACAAAACATCCAACCGGTCCGCCATGGACGCTGAGCCGTACAAAATCAACGAAACCAGCCCTTCTCCAAAAGATGTCTTCAGACGGCCCGATAAATCTGCCAGCAATTGCTCCGCTTGTTGTTGTGTCTTACCAGCCACCGCTCGACCCCCCGCCACCGGAATCTCCACCGCCAAAACCCCCAAAACCGCCACCGCCGCCCGAACCACCGCCGAAACCGCCGCCACCCCAGCCTCCACCGCGTCCGCTATTCAACATACTGTTGACAAGCATTCCGGTCCAGAAGCCGGCTCCCGCTCCGCCGCCTCTTCCGCCGCCGCGTCTGCTCAAAAAAAAGATCAGCAGAAAAATCACAACAAAAATAATCAGCCCAACTGGAAAGCCACCACTGTCATCCTGCGGCTGATGCGCGGGCCTGGACGCCGCAGTCGGCACCTCTGAAAAGGAAACCTGTTTGCCATCCGCGATCTTAGCCGCTAGCATACGCGCTCCCTGCATCAATGCGCCGCCATAGTCGCTATGCTGCCGCAGAGGAATCATGGCGCGCCGCGTGTCGCCCGCAATCGCGTCCGTGATATAAGGCTCCAGCCCTCTGCCAACTTCAATTCGTTCCTGCCGGTCTTTGATCACCAGCAAGATCAGCAAGCCTTCATTCGTTGCCTTAGGCCCAACGCCCCATTTGCGAAAAAGCTCGTTCGAAAAATCCTCAATCGGCCGGCCATCCAGCAAGGGTATGGTCACAATCGCGAATTGGGCCCCCAATTGCTCTTGAACCTTAACGCAAAAAATTTCCAGTTCCGCTTGGTCAGACGCGTTCAGAACATGCGCCAAGTCGCTCACATAGCCAGTGGGTTTGGGAACGGAAGACAAATCCACCGCACTCAAAACCGTCGCTGCCAATACGAAAACAATGACGGAACGCAGGCGACCCGGAAGACAGTATTTCAATAAGCTGTCTGGCATGACTCGATTGAGCTTATCAAGCCGACGCGGTTTTAATCGAATCCAGGCGGTCCAGGGTTCGCAGATCTTTGAACAGCCAAGCCCAAAGACAAACGATGGCCATGGTTCCAACCCCTCCCAAAACGACGGCCGGTACCGCGCCGAACCACTGGGCCGTCACCCCCGATTCAAATTGCCCCACTTCGTTCGAAGCGCCAATGAAGACCATGTTCACAGCGCTCACGCGCCCCCGCATCGCATCCGGTGTACTTAATTGAATCAGCGTTGAACGCACAATCACGCTCACCGTGTCGGCACTGCCAAGCAACAAAAGCATACACAAAGAAAGCGCCGGATTCCGTGAGATTCCGAAGATCACCGTAAACAATCCAAACGCGAAAACGCACCACAGCATAGCTACTCCCGCATTGCGCCGCAACGGCAAATGCGCCACAATCAGACTTGTCAACAACGCGCCGACGCCCGGAGCGGCCCGCATAAACCCGAGGCCCACCGCACCGACCTTCAAAATTTCGCGCGCATACACCGGCAGAAGTGCCACCGCCCCACCCAAAAGCACGGCGAACAAATCCAGCGACATTGCACCCAATACAATTTTGTTTCGCCAGATGTAACGCAAACCCGCCAAAACATTTTCGGCCACATTGCCACTCTGGGAATGCTCACTCGCAGAGGGACGAACGCCGCTCAGCGCCCACGCTCCTGCCAGATAAGCAATCATTGCCGTGCCGTAAACAAAATGCGGGTGCCCCGTCACTCCATAAAGAATGCCCCCCACCATCGGCCCCGCAATCGTCGATGCCTGAAAAGCCGACGAATTCCACGTCACCGCATTGGGAAAGACTTCGCGCGGCAGGATCAGCGGCACAAACGCCTGCGCCGCTGGAGCGTTAAACGCACGCACCGTTCCATTCAACAGCAACACCGCATAAATCGGATAAACCGTCGAGATGTGAGACAACGCAAACACAAGCAACAGCGCCGAACAAACCGAGAAGCCAAGCGAACACGCCAACAAAATCCGCTTCCGGGGAACGCGATCTGAAACATGCCCCGTAATCAAGAACAAACAGATCGCCGGCAAGAACTGCGCCAGCCCCGCCAAACCCAAATCGAGCGGCCGGTGCGTGATGGAATAGATTTGCCAGCCCACCGCCACCGATTGCATCTCAGACGATAGTGTCGTAAGCAGGCGCGCCAAAAGATAGCGGCGAAAGTCGGGATAACGGAATGCGGCCCGGCTGTCCGCTCCAGCTTCAATCATCTTTCAATCTAGCCTAGCGAGAATATATACATGGACCGCGTCCGTTTAGATAAGTGGCTCTGCGCCGCCCGCTTTTTCAAAACAAGAACTCTGTCCGCGCGAGCGTGCGAACTAAGCCGAATCGAAGCAAACGGACAAGCCGTCAAAGCGGCGCGCGATGTTCGCGTGGGCGATCTTCTGCAAATCAAAAACGATGGCGGCACTTTCCAGGTGGAAGTCCTCGCCCTGAGCGACATACGCGGCCCCGCCGCCGTGGCTCAAACTCTCTACCGCGAAACGCCCGCAAGCCGCGAAGCCCGCCTGAAACTCGTGGAAGAACGTAAACTCATGCCTCGCATCGAAGCCCTGCACGAAGGCAAACCATCCAAACGCGACCGGCGGCAAATAAATCGCCTTCGCGGCCGCGGATGACTATCTGTTGTCCTTTTCAAAAATCCGAAATCCAAACGCATCCAACGCCACGAATGGCAGCGCCGTTTCTCCTTTGTCCGCCAACGGGAGATCAACTTCTTGCCATCTCCCACGGCCAGCTTCGATCGTTCCGCGAAACGGCGTGTTCGAAAGATTCACCGCCACCAAAATCTCTTCCGATCCGGAAGCAGCGCAAGTGACTCACCACATGCTGCTCGTCCGAGTTATGAAGCCAAACCGCCGCGATACCCCTACCGCGTCGTCGCACGCGGCGAGAACGATCGCGGAAAAATTTGATAAATCGTTCCAGACTTGAGTCATTCTGGCGAACTGCGCGCGGGCTCCGTGGCAACATCGGGCGCGGTCTGTGTAAAGGCCGGCAAGCTGCCTGTCAAACACGAAAAAATAAGCGCGAAAGCGGCACGTCGAAGGTCTAGCGGCATAAACTATGGTGCATAGTATCAAGCGCATCGACACGCTATGATGACTTACTGGTATGTCATCACAGAGCCAACAACCTTGCCTCGTCGTGGGCACTCCCTGTTATGGACGACAGGTCACGGACCTTTACGCTGGCTCATTACTCAAATTGCAGATGGCGTGCCATCAGCGCGACGTCAGGCTCATCGTACGAATGATGGGAAGCGACGCTTTGATCACGCGTGCCAGGCAAAACATCGTTGCGGATTTCCTTTCAACCGAAGTCGCCACTCACCTTTTATTCATAGACGCCGATATCGGCTTCGAGCCCGGCCAGGTATTCCGCCTTATGGAGTTCGACAAGGATATTTCTGCCGCCGTCTATCCCATCAAACGGATCGACTGGCGGAAAATACAGGCGTGCGTCGAAGCAAAACGAATGCCGCTCGAATCCGCCTCCCTCTCCTATATGATCGAATTCGCCGGAAACCGCGTTCAAGTGGTGGACGGCTTCGCCAGAGTCGCATACGCTGGCACTGGCTTTCTCTTGATCAAACGCCAAGCCCTGCTCTCCATGATTGAGCACTATCCGGAACTGAAATACGGCCACGATCACAGACACGAAGACAATCTCGGCGGCAGCCAGTGGCGCAGCGCGCTCTTCAACTGTTTGATCGATAAAGACAGCGGCGTCTACCTCAGCGAAGACTTCAGCTTTTGCAAACGCTGGACGGAAATGGGCGGCGAGATCTGGGTTGATCTCCATAGCCGCCTCACCCATGTCGGAACAGTCAGCTTCACCGGAGACCTCTCTACGCAATTCGCGCAACCCGCCACCCCAGACGCTTGAAAAAAGAAATAGAGCTCCTCAATCTCGGCGTCCTGGGCGCTGGTCCCATTTCGCACCTCGCGCATTGCGGAGCGTGCGAAAAGCGCGCAACATCCGCACTCATGCCAAGCAATCTGCGATTCCGCCAAAGATCTATTGGCGGATGCCGCCGCCCGCTATCAACCCGAAAAAACGTTCACTGATTTTGACGCGCTGCTGGCGGATCCATCGGTGCACGCTGTCCTGATTGCCGTCGCCGACGAATATCACGTCCCGCTGAGCCTAAAAGCACTCGCCGCCGGCAAGCATGTCCTCGTGGAGAAGCCTCTTAGCGTCACCGTAGAAGAAAGCGCCGCGCTCTGTTCCGCCGGCCAACAAAGCGGCCTCATTCTGCAAATCGGCCACAACCGCCGCTTCGAACCCGGCGTAGAATTCGCTCATCGATTCATCGCCAACGAATTGGGCCAGATGCAATCGTACAAAGGCTGTTATTACGATTCCAGGGCTCGCTACATCATGACCAATAATCTGCAGCCACTCACCAAAACCAGTGCCATCGCCAAGCGCCCTGCTCGAGACCAGTTAATCGTATATGTTAAGTCTTGCGCTGTAAACATCGTCGATCCCGCTTGCAGTAGACTTTACAATGAAAGGACATTTGAATGTCTGCTGAGAACTTAGATCGCCGCCACTTCCTTAAACAAGCCGGTGGAATTGGCGCAGGCGCCGCCCTCGCTTCCAACGCCTTCGCGAAATCTGCCGCCAAACTAAATCCATCCCGCGTCATCGGCGCCAACGACCGCATCAATATCGCCCTCATTGGTTGCGGCGGCCGCGGGTCTTCCGACGCCCGCAGCTTCACGAAATTCGCCGAAACCAATAACAACGCCTGCCAGATTGTCGCTGTCTGCGACCCGTACGAAAAACGCAAACGCACCGAGGCCGAACTCTACAAAGCCAAAGGATTCACCGACTATCGCGAGATCCTAAACATGCCCGACGTCGACGCCGTCATCGTCGCCACGCCCGATCACTGGCACGCGAAGATCGCACTCGACGCCATGGGCCAAGGCAAAGACGTGTACATGGAGAAGCCCATGTGCCACACGTTAAAGGAAACCCAAGACCTGATCTCCACCGTTCGCGAAAGCAAGAGGGTCGTGCAAGTCGGCTCGCAGACCACTTCAGCCGACCAATGGTGGAAAGCCAAGAAGGCCATCGCCGATGGGATGATCGGCAAAATGATCATGAGCCAGGGCTCCTATCACCGCAACTCGTTTGAAGGCGAATGGAACTACGACATCGATGCAGCCGCTGGACCGGATGCCACCGGAGACGATCACATCGATTGGAAGATGTGGCTCGGCCCCGCACCCAAGCGCCCGTATGACGCCGATCGCTTCTTCCGCTTCCGCAAATATTGGGACTACTCAGGCGGCATCGCAACCGATCTATTCTTCCACGTCGTCGCACCGCTCAACATTTGTTGGGATAAGCCGCAGTATCCAACCAAAGTCTCCGCATCCGGCGGCAACTATGCATTCAACGACAACCGCGAAGTGCCCGACACCTTCCATCTGCTCGCCGAGTACGCCGAAGGCCACTCACTCGTTCTGAGCTCGTCCATGGGTAACTCGCAACACATTCCCGGCCTTATCCGCGGCCACGAAGGAACCATCATCATGGTCGAGCACGGCCAGTTCGAAGGCTCCACCCCCGATATTACCGTTAAGCCGGAGCAGGTTCGCCTGCCCAAAGGCGCCGATGGTACGTCGCAGCGCGGCGTCTTCCCCGATTACAAATTCGGTAAAGACGAAATCAAAATTCCCGTCGAACAGTACGACATGATGCAAGCCCACGTCGGTAACTTCCTCCAATGTATGCGCACCCGCGAAAAACCGCATCTCGACGTCGAAACCGCTGCGCATGCGCAAGTGCTCATCACACTCGCCGTCGAATCCTACCGCGAAGGCCGCGTGCGCTATTGGGACGAAAAGAACTGGAAAACCAGCGATCACCCGGTCAAAGCATAGTACAGATCAACGATACTCCATCTACAAAACAAACGGGGCTGTATCGTACAGCCCCGTTTTGCGTTTTCTCACTCAAATTTCTGTTAGCATAATCCGAAGCCGTACCCAAACTAAGGAGACAAGGTATGAGAATGCATAAGCTGTTTCTTCTCGGGTTGTTCGGAATCATAACTTCAACTGTAATCGCGGCAACCGGCAGCGGTAACTCAACGGCAGCCTACTCAAAAAAAGTGGCAGTCGACCCTGGAGTGCGGGGAGGTCCAGCAGGCGCCGGCGGCCCGCTTCCCGGTCTTAACGCCGACGAACTCGCTTTCTTCCACGACGGCGCCTCTCGTTTCGCCGAAGTTGAATCCGTAACCGGCGGCGCTAACAACGGACTCGGACCTAGGTTCAACGGAAACCAATGTTTGATGTGCCACGCTCAGCCCGGCCCTGGTGGATCCAGTCCCGCCACAAACCCGCAAATGGCTTTGGCCACACTCAACGGCGCTAAGAACACAATCCCATGGTTCACAAAAGCCGACGGGCCGATTCGCGAAGTTCGCTTCAAGAAAAATCCGGACGGCAGCGTCGATGGCGGCGTCCACGCGGTGTTCGTCATTAGCGCCCGTTCCGACGCTCAGGGCTGTGCCATCGCTCAACCCGACTTCGGCCGCCCTGGTGATCCCATCACCGGTCAAGGCGGAAATCCGAATCTCTCATTTCGCATTGCCACGCCGCTGTTCGGTACCGGCCTGATTGAAGCCATTCCCGATTCCGCCATTCTCGCTAACGTCGGCGAAAGCTCACAGGAAAAGAGTGGCTTGGGCATTCACGGCCATGCGAATGCCCATATCAGCGGGGTTGCCAATCGCAGCGCCAACGACGGCACCATCACCCGCTTCGGCTGGAAGGCACAGAATAAGTCTCTGCTGTTGTTCGCCGGCGAAGCCTACAACGTCGAAATGGGAATCACCAATGAAATGTTCCCGCAAGAGCGCGATTACACGCCCGGCTGCATCTATAACGCCACGCCGGAAGACGCCCTCAACTTCACTCCGCCGCCGAACGGAACTACCTCCCCGCCGTACACCGCAGTTCTTTCCGATATTGAAGCCTTCGCCAATTTTATGCGCATGTTAGCGCCCCCGCGGCCCGCCCCCGATACGCCGTCCACGATTAAAGGAAAAACGC
Organism: Bryobacterales bacterium; assembly: GCA_963763615.1. Lineage (GTDB taxonomy): Bacteria > Acidobacteriota > Terriglobia > Bryobacterales > Bryobacteraceae > Bog-105. Next base: position 406,174 of record CAVXPI010000001.1, read on the forward strand.
TCTTTGCCAGTGTTGGATGCGCGCTCTGCCATACACCATCCTTGCGCACCGCGAAAGCGGTCGCTAGCGGCTCAAGCACCAGCCCAAGCGCGGCGCTGTCGGATCAGCCAGTCAATTTGTACTCAGACTTACTCGTGCATCGCATGGGCAAGGCGCTGGCGGACGGCATCTCCCAAGGAGGCGCTGCCGGCGACGAGTTCCGAACGGCTCCCCTTTGGGGCATCGGCCAGCGAATTTATTTCCTCCACGACGGCCGCACTCACGATCTACTCGAAGCCATCGCCGCGCACCGGAGCCCTCACAGCGAAGCGAATCGAGTCGTAGAAAAATTCAGAAGACTCAACGCCCAGGAACAGCAAGACATTCTTAACTTCTTGCGAAGCCTCTAAACCGCGATAGAAATTAGCGGCTCGCCATATATCGCGAAATGACGTGTTTCGCAGCCGTTCCAACCTTCGACCGACTCGCCCGAGCTCGGTACTGGCAGTACCAAACTCAGCGTGAAAAGTCCCAAAGTCGCAACGCCGGCTGTTTTTCCACACAGCACCAATGGCGAATTTCCGAAGCTAATTTCAAGCATTTCTGCCGCGAAAACTCGAAAGCGTACTGCTGGAAACAGTGTATACTTAGTACTAGAAATTAGATTAAGAGATCCTAAGAGTATTAACTTCGGTGCTGACTTCTAAACATTTTTTTTCTGGCGGACTAGTTTTCGCTTACCTGCTAATCGGTTCAGGACACTATGTCGCGTTTGCGACTAAGACCGACGCTCGCAGTGCTGCCAGAGATTTCGCAGCCACCTTACCGCGAAAAATCTATCGTTACTCGGTAGTTCCCGGGGGCGTTACAAGCACTGAAGAGTTCGAACGGGCTCGCCGATTAGACCCCGTCGTAGCAGCCCACTTCGCGGACTTCGGCAAGAATACCCGCGTCACGACGCTCAAGGAGGATATGTATGTCTACGTTTCCTACCGTATGGGCAACAAGGTTTTCTTCTCGAAAAAGAAACACAAAGTTTGTAAAGGCGAAGTAGTCATTACCGACGGTAAGAACTTCGCGCGAGCCCGTTGCGCCAACCGCCTGAGCCGCGTTTTCCGGCCCCCGGCGCTCGCCTTCGACGAGCCCACCGCTCCGCAGTTCGATTACATCGACCCCCCGTCCGCCCCAGACGTCGTGCCAGTCGATCCATACGTAGCGTCGAATTTCTACGGTTCGCCCGATGTTCCCGGTTACGGACCACCGCCGCCAACGGCTCAAACGGGCGCGGCTCCGGGCGCACCTTCTCCGAGCTATGAGCTAGCGGGTCCAAATCCGATTCTTCCGTCGTTAGTGCCTTACGCCGCAGGCGCCCCAGGATTCTTCCTCCCGCCAAACGTACCGCAGACAACTGCGCCGCCATCTACGACGGTTCCAGAGCCAGCCGAGTGGCCGTTCCTTCTCGCCTCGGCGGCCGTCCTTTTTATGGTTGCTAGCCGCAGAGCAAAAAGTAACTATTTGTAAAATTCGTCGCGCCGGTTATGACCGGATGATTTTAGTTACTAATTGAACTTGCTCAGAGATTACTCCTAACCTTGTTGCTTCACTACTCTGATAGCACCCGTCCCCGCCCCCGAAATCACCGCCAAGCCTCCAGCCGAGCCGCAGGCGGAAGTGTCCCGGGAACGCCCGTTTTGGCGCGTTATCGGAAGCTATTTCAAGCTCGAAACGCTGGAAACGCGCAACAGCGATAGCCTCGATTTTTCAGACCAGGCCGTATGGATTCGGCAACCCGTTTTTTTCCGCTATCGGAAACAACCCCGCCGCCTCCATTGAACTCCGCGCTTGCCGTGAGCGTGCGATAACATTGAAACCACGATGAACGCTCCGCCACAGCCGGCTACCGGGAGCCGCTTACGGGCGATAGCGATGGGGCGTTTCGAATTCTGGAGATTTCAGCTCACGCTGCTGGCGATAGGCCTCGCGGTCGTGGGCATATTCTGGTTGTTTCAGGGCCATGTGACCTTCCAGGACAGCGTCAGCCCCCTCATCTTCACCTTCATTGTTGGCAACTGCACCCATTTTTCGGCGCTTGCTGCGGTTCCAGTCTACGCGGGCAGAAGCTTGCCCTGGGATGTCGTCTTGCTTCTCGCAATTATCATTCCTGCGAGCATTGCCGGCGGTTACCTCGCCTCGATTGTCACAAGGTCTGTCTTGCAACAGGGCGATGAGAATCTGCTTCGTTTCTCCTCGCCCGACATACTGAAGTGCATCTTCCTTTCGCTGGTGATAGCGATACCCATCTACCTGTCACGCAAGAGCCGCGCCCGCCTAGAGATGCGAAATCGGGAACTCGAAGGCCAAGTCACGCTCGGGCAAATCGAACGTAAGACGCAGGAAGCGGAGCTACGGGCTGCCAGCGAAATCCAGACCCAGCTTCTGCCTCGCGGGATTCCGCGCGTTAAGGGGTTGGAGGTCGCTTGCGCGTGGCAGCCTGCACGGTCAGTAGGCGGAGATTATTTCGACGTGTTGGCGCTGGCTCCGGCGCAGCTTGGTATTTGCCTCGCGGATGTTTCCGGCACGGGGATGACCGCCGCGCTTCTCATGGCCAACATCCAGGCATTGGTGCGGGCCTTCGCCCCTGGCGCTGATGGACCCGCCGCGTTATGCCGGAAGGTCAACGAAGCACTCTGCGGCAGCGTGTTGCCTGGGAAGTTTGTGACATTGTTCTATGGCGTGATCAATAGCGAGACCGGCACGCTGCGTTTTGAGAATGCGGGCCACTGCCCGCCGATTGTTCTGCGGGGCGATTCCACTACTTTGTTGACGGAGGGTGGCACAGTACTCGGCATCTTCCCGCACGCGCTATACGAGGACCGTAGTTTCCCACTTCAATCGGGCGATTGCCTCCCGTTAACGACGGATGGGGTGACGGAAGCAGCTAACGAAGGCGATGAAGATTTCGGTACCGAACGACTGGCGGCAGCGGCCCGTGCCGCGCGGAACCTGGGCGCGAATGGCATCCGTACAAGAATACTTGAGGACGTCTCGCGGTTCTGCAACGGCAAATTCCACGATGACGCATCGCTCATTGTGGTGACTGTCGATTAGGGCCGGCCCCAGCAAGCGCTCGGCTGCCCCTCCGCCTTGTGCCCTTGCCAACGGTGATATGCTACCTGAAGTCCGGCACAACAGCGCTGACCGAAAAGGACATTCCATGTATCACATCGAATCTTCTATCCCGGCGTCTTGGCTTGAACGCCAACTCAGAATCCTGAAAACATTTGCGCCCGCCCTCGTCTGCCTGGCCGCAGGCACCCTCTTCTTCACGGTGACGAAGTCGACCGCCGCTAGTATCGCCGTTAGTCTGGACTGTGACAGAGCCTCCGGCTTCTTACCGGATCCGAACCAACACAAGCGCGTGGGTTACATCACCAGCTTAGACGGGTTCGGGCTGCATTCCGCGCTCACCTCGGACCTCAAGGTCGTTTTGCCTTTGAGCACTTCGGCTCCGATCACGTATGCTCCTCTCAAAACAGCGACCGGTCTCGCACAGGGCGGAGTGCTGACAGCGAAGGTCGTGGGCGTCATCTCCAACCTGACATGGGACGGAAGTGTGGCAGGCCCACTCAGAATAACTTTTTATATGTCGCAAGAAAACGCCGCTCAATTAAAGGCTTCGCAGCAATCGACGCTGAAGAACGCCGCGGTTAAGTCCCTCGGCTTCTGGATACTGGATTACGACCAAGAGAGAAAAGTCTGGTTCGAAGCACTCCACCCAATGACCCCTGCCCAACTGAGCGGACAAGTGTCTCAGAGCGCGAGTCTAAACGTTGATCTCACTCCGGTCGCTGCCAAAGATGGAATCGATGTAAACGTCTACAGGGTCGACCTCACTGTGGTTCCGGCCGCCAACCAGGCCGCGACTCTCCTTCTGGCCAATAGCTCCACCAAGCCCATGGTTAAAAGCTGGGGCTTAACCGTTGGTACCTTGGCGTCCCCCGCGTCCTTGCCCAAGTAGCGTTGACTGATGCATTCGCGCCCATCAAATGCCTCCCGTTGAATGATGCCGGCGGAAGACAACGTTGCCGGCGCTGCGCTTCCGCGTTTACAAATACTCGGTCGCGGGACGCCTGACGAAGTGACATGACTCTCGTCAGCGTCATGGGCGTGCTGAGCGATGCGGCCAAGCCGGCTGACGTCGACAAGCTGTATGCAAGGGTAAGGGAGCACACAGGCAAGCTCGACATTGTTTTTGCAAATGCCGGCATCGGCGAGGAATCGAATTCTTTGTGGATGGTGGTTGGGCTCAGGTTTAGTTGCGGGGCGTTAAAAAGCAGAACAGAATATACGCGGCTATTGTTCACTGACTGCTACGATGCCGGTCGACTTAATAGCATAAATAAGAATGACCATTTTCCCGATATCGCGGCCGGCGCTAGGTGGATTCGTTGACCGCGTGGAGGTTGACCGCAGCGGGTTGATACGAATCGTGGGTTGGTGCGAGGGCGAGTTCGACGAGAAGCGGGCTCCAGCGCTTTCGCTAAACGGGCGACTGGTGCCTTTCCTACAACAGTTTCGATACTTGCGGCATGATGTTCCGGCGGGCATATCCGGATTGGTTTGGGAGTATCTGCTGCCGGAAGCGTGGGTTGGCGATTTGCGGATACTTGAGATCGACTTCGGATGGGAAGGCGAGGGGAAGACGCGGTTCGAAGCGGATCTGCGTTTCGTGAATCCGCATCATCGCGGATTGTTGGATACGAACGAGGTTCTGCATCGGGAGCATATCTATGGGCCAGGGCCGCCGAACACTGCGATCCATCCGGATGTTTTAGCGATGGCGAAGGAACTGAAGGGGCCCGTGTTGGACTTCGGTTGCGGACGCGGGCTGATGGTTGAGGCGCTGCGTGCGGCTGGGATGGAAGCCCACGGTTTGGAATTGGATACGCCGACGATTCGCGCGTGCGCTCCGGCAGACGTTACGCTTTACGACGGCACATTCCCATCGCCAATGGGGCCGGGACGGTTTGCTTCGGTAATTTGCTCAGAGGTGCTGGAACATATCCCCGATTACGAAGCCGCTGTGCGCGAGATAGCGAGACTGGCCGGTGAGCGGGCCTTGTTCACTGTACCCGACGCTACCGCGATACCGTTGGGCTATCAGCACGGGGCGGTGCCGTGGCACTTACTGGAAAGTACCCACCTCAATTTTTTTACCCAGCAAAGCCTACGGCGAGTGTTGGAACCGCACTTTTCAAAGATTCAGTTCGGGAGAGTGGGAGGGGCGCGCTTTAGCGACACCCCTTACTATGTGAGCCTAACGGCGTTGTGCTTGAAATGAGCGGTCGAGAGCTTGATTGAGGGCGAGTACGTTGACGCGCGGTTCGCCGAGGAAACCGAGGTCGCGGTTTTCGGCGACACTTGCGATCAGCGCCTGGACTTTGTTAACGCTAGTGCTGCGTGCCTGGGCCACGCGGGCGGCTTGGGCTTGCGCGTTGGCAAGCGTGATGTGCGGATCGAGACCGCTACCTGAAGCGGTGATGGCATCTGCCGGGATCGCGCCGCTATAGGCCGGGTTTTCTTTGCGGAACTGATCGGCGGAGGCTTTCATGCGGTCGACCAGTTTTTGGCTGGTGGGGCCAAGGTTTGAACCCGACGACGCTGTGGGGTCGTAACCATCGTTACCAGCCGCTGAGGGACGAGGATGAAAGTACTCGGGCTTGCTGAAGTTTTGGCCGAGCAGCGCGGAGCCGACGATTTGGCCGTTCTGGGTAACCAAGCTACCGTTGGCTTGATTGGCAAAGAGGGCCTGACAGAGACCGGTAACGACGCCGGGATAAATGAGGCCGGTGAGTACGGTCAGGAACAGAGTCATGCGAAGAGCGGGAGCTAATTGTTGGAACATTTAATGAAATCTCCTAGTCCATTTCTAAAAAAAGCACAAGACGGTCACATCGAGGCCGCGCGAATTTCTGACTTTGTTTTGCGGCACGTATGAGCCTTTGCGCTTATGCAAGGTGCAGCCAAACGAGTAACTGGTCAATGGCCCAGATGCCGGGGAACGGTACGAGGATGCCGCCGAATCCGTAAATAAAAATGTTGCGGCGTAGCAGTGCGGCCGCGCCGGAGGGGCGATATTTAACACCTCTGAGCGCGAGAGGCACAAGGGCGATGATGATCAGCGCGTTGAAGATGACGGCAGCCAGCACAGCGCTTTGCGGCGTGTGCAAGCCCATCAGATTGAAGCGGCCCAAGGCTGGATAGGTGGCCATGAACATCGCGGGAATGATGGCGAAGTATTTCGCAACGTCGTTGGCGATGGAGAAAGTAGTGAGCGCGCCGCGGGTGATGAGCAGTTGCTTGCCGATGGCCACCACTTCAATGAGCTTGGTTGGGTTACTATCGAGGTCCACCATGTTGCCGGCTTCTTTGGCGGCCATGGTGCCCGTGTTCATGGCGAGGCCCACATCGGCTTGAGCGAGTGCGGGCGCGTCGTTGGTACCGTCGCCGGTCATGGCCACTAAACGGCCTTCGCCTTGCTCGCGTTTGATGTAGGCGAGCTTGTCGGCGGGCGTCGCTTGCGCAAGGAAATCGTCGACGCCCGCTTCTGAAGCAATGGCAGCGGCGGTGAGCGGATTATCGCCGGTGATCATGACCGAGCGAATACCCATGGCGCGCAATTGGCCGATGCGCTCTTTCATGCCGCCTTTGACGATGTCTTTGAGATAAACAATGCCAAGGGCGCGTTGGCCGTCGGCAACGGCGAGAGGTGTGCCACCCATGCGCGAGATGCGATCTGACTCCTGCTCGAAATTGGACGGCAGCGCGCCGCCCAATTCTCTGACGAAGTTGGCGATGGAGCTGCTTGCGCCTTTGCGAAGCATGCGGCCATCAATATCCACGCCGCTCATGCGAGTGTACGCGGAGAACGGAATGAAGTGGGCTTCGTGTGCGGCGACTTCGCGGCCCCGCAAACCATATTTCTCTTTGGCGAGGACGACGATGGAGCGGCCTTCGGGCGTTTCGTCGGCGAGGCTGGAAAGTTGTGCCGCATCGGCGAGTTCTTCGGGAGTAACTCCTTCAAAGGGTATAAATTCCACAGCTTGGCGATTGCCCAAGGTTACGGTACCGGTTTTATCGAGGAGCAGCGTGTTGATATCGCCGGAAGCTTCGACGGCTTTGCCGCTCATAGCGAGTACGTTGTGTTGCATAACGCGGTCCATACCCGCGATACCGATGGCTGAGAGCAGACCGCCGATGGTCGTTGGAATGAGGCAGACCAATAGCGAGACAAGAACGGCGATAGTAGGTACGCGGCCAACACCGGACGAGGCCACTGCGTAGAGTGCAAACGGATGCAGAGTCGCGACGGCGAGCAAGAAGATGAGCGTGAGGCCGGCGATCAAAATGTTCAGCGCGATTTCGTTGGGCGTCTTTTGACGCTCGGCGCCTTCGACCAGGGCGATCATCTTATCGAGAAAGGTTTCGCCGGGGTTTGAGGTAATGCGGATTTTAACTTTATCGGACAGGACTTTTGTGCCGCCCGTCACGGCGCTTCGATCGCCGCCGGATTCGCGAATCACAGGTGCGCTTTCGCCGGTGATGACAGACTCATCGACCGTAGCAATGCCGTCGATGACTTCGCCATCGCCAGGGATCAGGTCGCCCGTTTCGGCGATGACAATATCGCCGGCACGCAGTTTAGAAGAAGCAACGATCTCGATTTGCTCTTTGCCGCAAATGCGCTTCGCCATGGAATCGGACTTGGTTTTACGCAAGCTATCGGCTTGCGCTTTGCCGCGCGCTTCGGCCATGGCTTCGGCAAAGTTGGCAAAAAGGACAGTGAACCAGAGCCAGACGGAAATCTGAATCTGAAACGCAATATCGGTGCCGTGAGTGAACAGGTCGCGTAGCAGGAAGAGGGTGGTGAGAGCGGCGCCCACTTCCACAACGAACATGACCGGATTCTTAATCAGCGTCGCCGGGTTTAACTTGACGAACGATTCTTTGGTGGCGCGGCGCACGATCTCAGGGTCAAAGAGAGGCCGGGAGCGGGCTAGTTTGTGGGGCAAGAGCGATCCCGGGTCGTGAGATCCATGGCTTGAGGCCGACATAGTGGGTTCTTGTTCCAAGGTGGTTGGCATGATTTTAGCTCCAAATTCCAGTCAGCAGTGAGGCAAAGAGCTTGCCGTCTTGCATAAGGTAATGTTCAACGATAGGGCCCAGAGCGAGCGCCGGGAAAAAAGTGAGTGCGCCCACCAAGATGACAGTCCCCACCAGCAGCGTGACGAAAAGGGGTCCGTGCGTGGGCAAGGTGCCGATGGTAGCCGGTATTTTCTTTTTGCGGGCGAGGCTGCCAGCGGCGGCAAGCAGAGGAATCAGAAATAGGAATCGGCCGGTCAACATGGCGAGACCAAGGGTGAGGTCATACCAAGGTGTGTTGCTCGTGATGCCGCCGAAAGCACTGCCGTTATTGCCGGTGGCGCTCGAATAGGCGTAAAGAATTTCGCTAAAACCGTGGGGTCCGCTATTGGCGACGTTAGCGGCGGCGGGTCCGCTGGGATTCCAATAACTCTGCGCCACGGGCTGGCCTTTCGCGTCTTTCGTAGGCGCTTTGAAGGGAATGACCGAGGTGACTCCGGCCAGAACAAGAATGCTGAACGCGGTGGCGATGAGAGCGATCATGGCCATCTTCACTTCTTTTGACTCGATTTTCTTGCCGATGTATTCGGGCGTGCGGCCCACCATGAGGCCGGAGATAAAGACGGCGACGATCGCGTAAAGCAGGATGCCGTACAAGCCGGCACCCACTCCGCCGAAAATCACCTCGCCGGTTTGAATATTGAAGAGCGGGACGAGGCCGCCTAGCGGGGTGAAGCTATCGTGCATGCCATTGACGGCCCCGCAACTGGCGTCGGTTGTAATGGTGGCGAAGAGGGCGCTGGCGGCGATGCCGAAACGTGTTTCTTTGCCCTCCATGTTACCCCCCGTTTGCAGAGCGGTGGCGTGCGTTTCGACACCCAGCTTGGCAAAGCCGGGATTGCCATGCTGCTCCGCCCAATAGAGAAAGAAGGCACCGGCCAGGAACATAACGGAGCAAGCGGAGAAAATAGCCCAGCCCTGGCGACGATCTCCCACCATCGCGCCAAACGTGTAGGTAAGGCCGGCGGGAATGATGAAGATCAGAACCATCTGCAAGAGGTTGGTGAAGGGCGTTGGGTTTTCAAAAGGATGGGCGGAGTTGGCATTGAAGAAACCGCCGCCGTTAGTACCGAGCATTTTGATTGCTTCCTGGCCGGCGACGGGCCCTTGCGCGATGATCTGCTTTGCGCCTTCGAGAGTTTTTGCAACGGTATAGGGGTGCAAGTTTTGAATGACGCCTTGAGAGCAGAGCACTAGAGCGGCAAGGAGCGAAAGCGGGAGAAGAATGTAAAGGGTGGCGCGGGTGAGATCGACCCAGAAGTTGCCAAGACTGTTCATTTGTTGGCGGGCGAAACCACGGGTCACGGCGATAGCGATGGCAATGCCGGCGGCCGCTGAGGCAAAATTTTGGACGGTCAGAGCGGCCATCTGCACGAGGTAGCTCAAGGTGGATTCACCACTATAGGCTTGCCAATTTGTGTTGGTGACGAAGCTGACAGCCGTATTGAAGGCCAGATCCGGGGGCACCAGGCCGGCGTTGAAGCCCTGCGGATTCAACGGCAACAGGCCTTGCAAACGCTGGATGAGATAGACAAACAGAAAACTGAAAATACTGAACGCGAGGAGCGCGGCCGTGTATTGGGTCCAGCGCTGCTCGGTTTCTTCATTCACGCCAATGAGCTTGTAGGTGAGTTTTTCGAGCGGGCGGATGACCGGGTGCAAGAACGTGCGCTTGCCTTCAAACAACTTGGCCATAAATGCGCCGAGGGGCTTGGTGAGAGCGAGGATGATCAAGAAATAGACGACGATTTGTAGAACGCCATTGGTTGTCATGGTTAGAATTTCTCCGGTTTCAGGAGGGCGTAAATCAAATACGCGAAAAGGAAAAGCGTGGTGATACCGCCGATGATGTAATCCATTGTGGTTGACCTTCCTTACAGGTGGTCGCAGGCCTTGGTGAAGAGCCAGCAGACGGCGAAGAACGCGAGAGCTAGCAAAACGTAGAGAATGTCGAGCAGCATAACAATTTCAAGGTAAGGGCGGGGACATAAAGAAGTCATAAGGGAAAGATCAGGATTATATGGAAGGGCGAAAGGCGACGAAAAGGCGGTTGGAGTTGCTATCCGGCGGTGGCGATGTGGTGCGCCCACCCAGAGGACGTAGCCCGTCATGCGCGGTGAGGGAGCCAAAACGTGCTGTTTTGTCCCCTCACGGATACCTTGCAGGTTCAACGGTTTTCGAGACCGTCACGATACTTTTTTGCCAGACCCATCCGTTATCAATTTGTCTCTTTAAATCAATAAGTTACGGCGATTCTCGTCTCGGGGCGTTTCGTCTAAAATCGCCGAAATTTATCCCGCCCATTTGCACCGGCATTTGCACGGAGAGTCCTGAGATTGGTTTCATCAGGTCCTCTGTTTACGAAGATTCGAGCCTAAATTTGAACATGTCGAACCGCCGCCTGATCGGCAAGGACTATCGTCGTCCCTGCCGGAATTTTCTAACCGAATTTCGTAACTCATCGCTCTCCTCCGTTCAAAGCGACCCTTCCAGAGATAGCAGGGTTTTGCGACGTTCTCCCTGTTCCGCTTCGCGCATCTTCCTAACCCGTTCTTCGTCCTCAATGTCCGCTGACAGCGCCAAAGCTTTTGCCAGATCGACGCCTTCAGAACCGAGCGGATACGTCTTCTGCACGAATCGGCGATCATTATTTGTCCCACGCGACGAAAGCCCAGCGCGAATTGCGTCGTTGAGCACGTGGTCGAACTCAAGGTTACGGTCGCGAGCCTGCCGACGAAGCAGTTCCTCGACGTCCGGATCAAGATCCACTACCGTTCGCATATTTCGAGGCTATCAAGACAGCCACAAGCCCACTAAGGAACCGCCCAAAAACAATTTCACATTTTGGGTGAGATGGTGTAGGTCCATTTTGGCAGAACTCGTTTCTTACGAATGGCGAGTTTGTTTGAGGTCGGCTTTTGAGGGTTTGATGCCGGTAGCCAAGAGGTAGTATCTAGTTGTGCAGTCACTTTGAGTCCGGTGGCGGTTGTGGTGGTGCGGATGAACTTGAGGGCCTTTTCGTAACTATCCAAAGGTTCGGCGGCCCAGTTTCTGCTCACCTGGCTGAACGGGCGATGCTCGATGGGATTCCATTTGGAGGCTCGGGAAGGGTAGTGAGAAAGAGTGACGCTCAGGCCCAGACCGTCGCACAGTTGACGTTGAATCTCCTGCTTCCAGGCACCGCGATGCGTACCATTGCTGCCGCCAGTGTCGGCCAGGAATGAGGATATGGCTGGATTGCGGGTAGCGTTTGCGGCCTTCCCGCAGCACCATTTGCGGAGACAGGAGACGGCGAAGGCGGGCGTTTCGTGGGACGTCCCCAGGAAAACCGGGCCCCGCTTGGCTTGCGTATCATAGATGCCATACGGAATAGCGATGCCTTTGGCAGCGGAACGAAAGTCATGATCGTTGACGGCGGTGGCGGTTCGCTCCAATTTAGCGCCGGGGTTCTTGAAGTGGCCGATCAACTCCCTCTTTTTGACATCCACGCTCAGAACCGGATCGCTACGCTTCAAACCGATTCCGTTGCTGGCAGAGATAGGGGAACTGGCGATCGCGGTCGGAGGTGGAACCGGACGAGGTCGTCTTGCGGTTGGTACGCAGGCAATACTTCATCTGCCGCAGGAGCCGTCCTACGGTGTTGCGGCTGACCGCGATTCCCACCAGCTTCAGAAAAGTCGAGGCGGCCGCCGCTATTTTCCGTTACGCCTTCACTAAACAGGGGACAGCGATGCTCTCGAGCGTGCTCGCGAGGCAAGGGTCGACGGTACACTAAAACTTCATGATTAGGGTTAGATTTGCCCCGTCGCCGACGGGTTACTTGCACATCGGCAGTGCGCGCACATTCATTTTCAACTGGCTGTTTGCGCGCAAACAAAAAGGCACAATGGTGCTGCGGATCGATGATACGGATGTCGACCGCAACACGCAGGCCTCCCTTGATTCCATTTACGACGGATTGAATTGGCTCGCTCTCGGTTGGGATGAATTATACCGCCAATCGGAGCGCTTGGCTCTACATCGAAAGGTGGCTTACAATCTCTTGGCACGCGGTCTTGCCTACCGCGACTTTGTCCCAGCCGCGGCGGCCGACGTTGATCCGAAAGACAAGCCCCACGGCGAAGGCCCCTGGCTATGCAATGCGGAAATGCGCGCCCTTACGCAAGAGCAAAGCGACGCGCGTGCCGCCGCCGGCGAGCCATTTGTCATTCGCTTCAAAGTGCAGCGCGATCCGGCTCACGAAGTCGTCTTTCATGATGAAGTGTACGGAGCTCAAAGCAAGCTGACCGCCGACATCGAAGACTTCGCCTTGCTGCGCAGCAATGGCATGCCCACGTACCATCTCGCATCCTGCGCCGACGATATCGATCTGAAAATCAGCCACATTATCCGCGGGCAAGACCATCTCACGAACACGTTTAAACACGTCCTCATTTTTCAAGGCACCGGCGCGCCGCTTCCCCGTTTCGCACATCTGCCCTTGCTGATCGCGCCCGATGGCTCGAAACTTTCCAAGCGCAAGCACGGCCCTGTCGTCAGCGTCACCACCTATCGCGACAACGGCTTTCTGGCTAATGCCTACATTAACTTCCTCTGCCTCTTAGGATGGTCGCCCAAAGACAATCGCGAACAGATGACGTTGTTGGAGCTGACCAACGCGTTCAACTTCGATGGCGTCAACCGCAGCAACGCCGTCGTAAATTTTTCCGATGCGGACCCCATTGACCCCAAAGCTCTGTGGCTGAACTCGCAGCATTTGCGCAGCATGCCTGCGGAAGCGCTGGCGCCGCTTGTAAAGAAAGCGCTGGAAGCGGCCGGTTTGCAGCCCTACGGGGATGACGCCTTCTTTGCGCACACGGTGGATGTGATTCGGTCGCGTTTTTCCACCCTGCTCGATTTTGCCAGCAAAGGCCGCGCTTATTTCACCGACAACTTTGAAACCGAACCTGGCGCGCTGGAAAAGCTGAATGCTCCTGGAGCGCGGGAGATTTTACGCGAATTAGCCGACCGTATCGCCGCCAACAACGAATTTACTGAAGCCAGCGTAGAGGCTGATTTGCGCAAGCTCGCCGAAGAGCGCGGCGTGAAAGCGGGCCTGCTGATCAACGCGAGCAGGGCGGCCCTAACCGGACAACCAGTAGGCCCCAGCGCCTTCGCGGTCTTCCAATGTATCGGCCGCGAGCGCGTCATTGCGAGGCTGCGAAAGGTTTGAGCATGCCAAAAGTCATCGTTGGACTCGGCGGATTGCTGAGTGATCCGGCTTGTTGTGTGATCAAGAACGGCAAGCTTGCTTCGGCTGTCGAACAAGCGAAAGTTTCTCGCCAAGACCGGCCCGGCTCGTTTCCGGACGAAGCCTTCGCCTTAGCATTGGAAAGTGCCGGTGTTGAAGCCGAGGATGTGGAAGGCCTGGCACTGGCTCGGCCCTTCGCTTTTGGCGAAGAAGGCGCAACCCAGATTGATTTACGTACCCGTTTTCCGCGCAGCGAGATTCTGGTGGTCGAACATCATCTCGCACATGCCGCTTCCGCTTTTTGCGCATCCGGCATGGACAGCGCCGCGGTTCTTAGCATCGATCGGGCCGGCGATTTCCGTTCGGGCGCGTTGTTCCAAGGTCAGCAGAGCCGTTTGCTGCCCGTGCGCGAGATGTATTTTCCGGATTCGCTGGGCGATTTATTCAATCGCGTGACGGAAATACTGGGCTATGAGCCGCGCGCGGATGAACACAAAGTCCAATGGCTATCGGCGTCGGGCGAACCGGCTTACTTGGAGACGTTTCGTGCCATTTTGCACAGTGGCTCTCCGCACTGGCCGCGCCTTGACCGCTCCTATTTTGATGCCGACCACTTAACCTTGGGTGGTTTCAGCCGCAAATTCTATAAAGAAACCGGCATCGACGCCGATCAGCCTCTGAGCCAAAAAGTGAAGGCCGATCTCGCCAGCAGTTTGCAAACATCTGTCGAGGAAGCGGTCTGCGCGATGCTTGAGCCTGCGCAGAATGTTTGCATCGCGGGCGGCCTTGGGTTGAATGCGCTGCTCATTCGCGCGCTCGAACTGAAATTCGCCCACGTCTTTGTGCAGCCAGCCGCCGGCAATGCGGGGACGGCTCTGGGCGCTGCCCTTCATGCCTGGCACAATTTTTACGGCCAAAGCGAGCGGGTTCCTTTTCAAACTCTCTGCCTCGGCCCCAGTTACGCGCCGGCGCAAATCAAAGCTGTTGTCGAAAATTGCAAATTGCGTTTCCAGTATCTGCTCACCGAAGGCGAACTCATTGGCCGCGCCATAGAAACGCTAAAAGACAATAAAATTGTCGCGTGGATGCAAGGCCGTATGGAGTTTGGCCCACGTGCACTCGGAAACCGCAGCATTCTCGCCTCGCCGCTGAACAAATATTCAACCGAGAATTTGAATGTCTATATCAAGCACCGCGAAAGTTTTCGAAAATTCGCGGCCTCCGTCCCGCGAGACTACGCCGGCGAATATTTTGAAGTCGGCGGCAATGCTCGCTACCTTGCAACCGTGGCGAAAGTAAAGCCGCAATATCGCGAGATGTTTTCAGCGGCTCTGCTGGGCCGCGATCTGATTCGCGTGCATTTAGTCGATAAGGAAGAGAATCCGCTTTACCATTCGCTTCTGACAGCGGCTGGCGAAGCGAACGGGTTGCCGGTACTCTATAACACAAGTTTTAATCTATTCGGAGATCCTCTGGTTTGCACGCCAAGAGACGCCGTTAGGAGCTTCTACTCCTCGGGGATCGACGCGCTGTTTGTCGGAAGTTTCTTCCTGGAGAAGTAACCTCGGAATGTTAGAATTCTGGTAGAAATGCGATGAAGCTGCTACCGTTAGTTGCGCTGTTCCTGGCGGTGTTACATATTGCATCATCGGCTCAAGTCAAACCTAAGGCCACAGCGGTGGCGGCACGAGTTCCGCGACGTCCGGCCAGCCGAGGCGAAGCACAGCAGCAGCACCAGAAAGCCGGGCGCGGTGGCAAGGCGAACTTCCGCCGAGTGGTTGTGAAACGGGTGGTTCATGGCCGTTTGGTCACAGTCTCACGGGTAGTGCGCGTGAAAGCCGTCCCGGTCGTCCCGCCTCACCCGGATACCGATCGGTTGCGCGAGATTCAAAAGGCGATGGCCGATAAGGGCTACTTTAAAGGCGACGCGGACGGCGTATGGAATGCCGATTCAGTGGAAGCCCTAAAGAAGTTTCAAGGCGACCAGAACCTGACACCCGATGGAAAGATCAACTCGTTATCGCTCATCGGATTAGGACTTGGCCCTAAGCACGACGGCAGTGTCGCTTCGCTGCCGGCCGAGAAACCTCAAGAAAACATTCCACAATAGGAGCGGAGGTCACAACGGTGATCATAGGCGTTCCGAAGGAAATTAAGGACCACGAAACAAGGGTTGGCTGCGTTCCGAGTATGGTCACAGCCTTGCACGAACGGGGCCATCAGGTATTCGTAGAATCGCAGGCCGGAGTAGGCAGTTCGATTCCCGACGAGGAGTACGTTGAAGCGGGCGCGACGGTTCTCCCAGGCGCTGCTGACGTATGGCGCAAGTCCGATCTGATCGTCAAAGTAAAAGAGCCGCAGCCCTCGGAGTACGCGTTTTTCCGGCCGGGGCTGATTCTGTTCACCTATTTACACCTAGCTCCTCTGCCTGAATTGACAGATGCGCTGCTGAAAGCGCGTGTGAGCGCAGTGGCGTATGAAACGATTCGCGAACGCGATGGATCTCTTCCGTTACTTACGCCCATGAGCGAGGTAGCGGGACGAATGGCGGTCCAAGTGGGCGCGCAATATCTGGAGCGGCCTAATGGCGGCCGAGGCATCCTTTTAGGCGGAATACCGGGTGTGGCGCCGGCGAACGTGCTGGTTATTGGCGGAGGCGTGGTGGGCCATAACGCCGCAAAAATTGCTTGCGGCTTGGGTGCGAATGTCACTGTTATTGATCGCAATCTTGACCGTTTGCGCGAGCTAGACGACATCTATTCCAATTCGATCTGTACGCTCGCTTCCAACACCTACACGGTAAGAGATAACGTGCGCATCGCCGATTTGGTGATCGGCGCCGTGCTGATTCCCGGCGCCGCCGCACCCCGTGTGGTACGCCGCGACATGGTGAAAATGATGAAGCCTGGCTCGGTGATTGTAGACGTCGCCATTGACCAAGGCGGCTGCGTCGAAACCGCTCACGCGACCACGCATACCGATCCGGTTTATTACGTCGATGGCGTGCTGCACTACTGCGTGTCGAACATGCCGGCGGCGGTGCCGCATACTTCGACATTCGGCTTGACGAATGCGACAGTGCCGTATTTGTTGACTTTGGCGGACAAGGGCTTGGAAGAGGCGTGCAAATCGAGTCAGGCGATCACCAGCGGTCTGAATACGTTCGATGGCGACATCACTTGCTTGGCTGTTGCCGAGTCGCAAAACAAACCGTGGCGCGAATTCGGATCCGCCGCTACCGTTGCAGTGTAATCGGCGCGGTTGCTAGCATCGTCTTGGTGGAAGAACACGAAGTATTCGGAGCGATTGGCGAAGACGGATTTACCCGCCTCATCGCAGCATTTTACCGGCAAATTCCAGCCGACGCTATTCTTGGGCCCATGTACAAGGGCCGCGACTTGGCCGCTGCGGAAAAGCGCTTGCGCGATTTTCTGATTTACCGCTTTGGCGGCCCTCAGAATTATATTGAGGAACGCGGACACCCTCGGCTCCGCATGAGGCACGCACCGTTTGTGATTGATCAAGCGGCTCGTGATCGCTGGATGACGCTGATGAAGAGAGCCCTTGACGAGGCAAACCTGCCTGACGCGCCGGCTCAGGTCTTGGAAATATTCCTAGACTCAACGGCAAGCGCCATGATGAACCGGCTTTCGTAGGTTATGCCAGCAGCGAAAGATCCAGGTTCTTGTAGTTCTTAAAGCCGCCATCGAAAGTCACGAGGCGGCGTTTAGCAGCGAGTGCGAAAGCGGCAAGATAGGCGTCGTTCACTACCTTGCTGGCTGGGCTTGGTTGGGTTAGGCATTGTGGAAAAAACAAATCAACGTCTTTGTGATCTCCGACAAACTCCACGCGCTCATCCAGTTCGATCAGTTCATGAACAATCCGAAAGGCCGCCAAGCCAGAGATGGCGTTTTCGTGCATGACCGCAGGGCTTCCCAATAGTCTGATCACCCCGATTTGTACATAACGGCAAATGCCGATTTCGCTTTCACCACAATCGGCAAACCATTTACGGGCACTGGCGTGATGGGAATGGTTGCCCGCTAACAGGGCAAGCAGAACATTGATGTCAACCAAAGATGGCTTCGTCAAGTTCTTCACCGCTCAAAACTGGAATCGGCTCTCGGCCAGCTTGGCCGATCACAGGAGGAGACGTGCGGATCTTCGTCCGACCAGGCGTCAGCTTTTGTTGAACGGCTTCGATGAAGAATTGCCGGAGCGAAATGCCCGCAGCAGCAGCCCTCGTCTTGGCGACATCGAGAAGTTCATCCGGAAGTTCCACAGTAGTCCTCATATGTCATAAGTATGCCATAAAACAACACCACCCGTCAATAGCCTAATCAGCCCAAAAGCGCTTCCCGCATCACCGCCCTCGGCGCCGTTTCGCCCGTCCAAATCTCAAACTGGTGGGCCGCTTGTTCCAGCAGCATTTCGATGCCCGGAATCACCTTAAGCCCTTGCTGTGCCGCACGCTTAAGCAATGTCGTTTCCAGAGGGCTATAAACCATATCGAGGACGATGTCTGCAGGAATGGCGTCGTTGAAGAGGCAGCCCTCCGCATTCGGAAACATCCCCAGCGGCGTCGCATGAACCAGCGCGCTATAGTGCCGCCCCGCCGCTTCCCGAATGGTCACAGCTTCCCCCTTGACGGCTGCCGCCAACGCGTGCGCTCTCTTCATATTCCGCCCCGTAATCGTGATCTTGGCGGACGCGTCGCTGAGGGCAATCGCTGCGGCTCGTGCTGCCCCGCCATAGCCGGCTATCAACACCGATGAGCGTGCCAGCCGGAGATGGCGCGCCAGGGGCCTCACTACGCCCTCCGTATCGGTGTTCGTACCGCGCCATTTTCCAGCCTTCCGCCACACTGTATTCACGGCGCCAATACGCTTGGCTAGTGGATCAACCACATCAAGGTGCCGCACAATACTCTGCTTATGGGGAATTGTCACGCTGAACCCCTGGACGGGCATGGCCGCCGCAAACTTCATCCAATCGGATAACTGCAACGGCGGCACCAGAAACGGGAGATAAACTGCGTCCAATCGCCGGGCATGGAAAGCGCGATTATGGATCAGGGGCGACTTGGAATGAGCCACGGGACTGGCCACCACGCCGTAGATGCGTGTTTGTTTTGTCAGCTTCTCTGCACGGTAAAGACTGCGCATGAGATTGGCGGAAATTTGACCCGAAGCGGTGCCAGCCTCCACGGAGGGCGCAGCGTATGTAAAGCGACTACCCATCGGCGCCACCAGTATTCGCGAAACCACGCCGATCTCCGACATCGCGAGCGCTATCAGCGGGCAGTCGTGATGTGCGTGCACAAATTCGATGAATTTGAAATTGTCTGTCTGCTTGCGCGCGGTGACCGCGATCTTGTAGGCATCCGCTTCATGTTTACGCAAGCGCCGCAACAGCGGCTCAAGGGCAGGCGCTTTTTCGAAATTGTGATACGAAATGCAAACAGGACCAAGGGCCCGCAGCTGGCTCACAGCGCGCTTCGCCTGGTCGGCGGATTCCACTTCCAGATCAACCAACGCCGCTCCGGCTTGCAGAGCATCTCCGAGTATCTTGATCTGCTGATCGATAGAACCTTTGAAGTGCCCAGCTGCGTCACTGCGGCGGCAAGTCGCAAGCACGTGCGCATCGGGGTAGGCGAGCCGAAATTTTCGCAGAACATCGATCCCCGTCACAGGATCGGGCAAATAGTCGAGGCGAAACTCGAGGAAAGTGCTGCCGTCTTTGTATTCGCGCTCAGCAGCGTGTTGCAATTGGCTGGCGGAAGACAGCCCTAAGGCCACGCAGATGCGCGGCAGGGTTCGGGGCAGAGAATGCATTGGAAAATGGGCGCGAGCTAGGCGCGGGCGGACACCTAGCTAGTATGCTATACCACGTAAGCAAGTTGTCAAGCTTCGTGAGACCTGGAGGAATAGTGCGTCGATTTTCGTTGGTGCTCGCAATCGCAGCGTGCGCGAGCCTTTTGGGCCAAGCGCAATACGATCAGGCCTTTCGGCCGCAGTTTCACTTCTCACCGCGCCAACATTGGACCAACGACCCCAACGGCCTGGTGTTCTTTGAAGGCGAATACCATTTGTTCTACCAGTACAATCCATTTGGAGATACCTGGGGCCATATGAGCTGGGGCCATGCCGTTAGCGGCGATTTATTGCATTGGGAAGAACTGCCGGTCGCCTTACCGGAAGAAAACGGCGTGATGATTTTCACCGGCAGCGTGGTAGTGGATTTCGCAAACACCAGCGGCTTTTGTACCGGCGGCAAACCATGCCTCGTGGCGGTGTGGACTGGCTACACCGCTAAGACGGCCACCAGGCCAAGCCTGCAGACTCAAAACATCGCCTACAGCAACGACCGCGGAAGAACCTGGACGAAATATCGCGGCAATCCTGTCTTGAACCTGAACTTGGAAGACTTTCGCGACCCCAAAGTTTTTTGGTCCGCCCAAGCCAAAAGATGGGTGATGGCTGTCTCGTTGCCGAACGATCATAAAATCCTGTTCTACGGTTCCAGCAATTTGAAGCAGTGGAATCGCCTGAGTGAATTCGGCCCGGCTGGCGCAACCGGCGGACAGTGGGAGTGTCCGGAATTATTCGAAGTCCCATTAGATGGCAAAGCGGAAACGCGTTGGGTCTTGAAAGTCGGCATCAATCCAGGAGCGCTTTACGGCGGCTCTGGAGAACAATATTTCATTGGCCGTTTCAACGGTGAGCAATTTCAGAACGACAACCCGGCGGCTACCACGCTTTGGACCGATTACGGTAAGGATTGCTATTGCGCGCTCACGTTCAACAATCTGCCGCCCAAAGAACCTCTCGTCATGCTGGGCTGGATGAGCAATTGGCAGTATGCGCGCGATACACCGACTGCTCCCTTTCGCGGCCAGATGACGCTTCCCCGAAAGCTTTCGCTCCACAGCACGCCCGAAGGGATCCGTCTGTTTCAGCAGCCGGTTGACGGCTTAAGCAAACTGCGCGAAGCACGCGTGTCTTTAAAAGAAAAGATAGTGGGCACTGGACACCAGTTCGAATTCACATCCACGGTGCCGATGGGGACAGCTCAGGAAGCCGGCTGGAAACTGCTGGCAAAGGATGGCACGTACACCACAATCGGCTACGACAGAGCGCGAGGCACGTTGTTTGTCGACCGTACACATTCTGGCAACGTTGGATTCAACAAAGACTTTCCCGGAAGAACCGAAGCGCCCTTAAAACTGATTGGCAACGCCTTTAGACTCCATGCCATTGTCGACAGGAACTCGCTGGAAGTGTTCGCAGACGATGGCCGCGTAACGATGACGAACCTTGTCTTTGCACCATCCGAAGCTAACAGCCTCGAATTCTATGCAAAGGGTGGGAAGGCTGGAGTAGTCTCGGGCAGTCTATGGAAACTAAAATCAGCTTGGCCGAAATAAACGCTTATTGCCGGGCTCCGGCAGGCGCTGCAGTTCCCGCCGGGGCGGCGGCTGATACTCCCAAAGACCGCAGTTGTTGGATCGCCTTCCGCGCGTCGTCGGTGTGTGGATAATTCGTCACGAGGATTCTGAACTCCTGCACGGCCCGGTTCCGCTCGTTCGCCTTTAAGAGCGCGTAAGCCTTCATCAAGTGGGCATCCGCCGTCTTCGGATTCTCGGGATAGCGCTCCAACACCAAGTCGAAATTGTGGATAGCGCTTGGGTAGTTCGAGCGGTTGTAGTCGATTTCTCCCAGATAATATTGGGCCTTCGCCGCAAATTCAGTGTTGGGGAAATAGGTCAGGTATTGTGTGAACTCGTTATACGCGAGGTCGCTTTTTCCGGTTTGCAGGTCGCGCATGGCTTCCGCGAAGCTTCGATCGGCGGACATTCCCGCCGGTGGTTTTGGGCCCGTTGTGGGACCGCTCACCGCCGGCGTGGGGTACTGGGGGACGAGTGCCGATTGCGGAGCGGAGGGGGAGCCGGAAGACCCATTTGGAACGGTCACCGTTACGCCGGTCGACGACGGCATCGGCGGCGGATTCTGCATAATCTGCATCTGATTTTTCAAGTCTGTGATCTTAGCGTCCATGCGCTCCATGCGCGCCGTGATATCGGCCAGCGCGTCTTTCAGCGAGCGAACGTCTTCACCAACTCCTTCCACGCGATTGTTGAGCCCGGTGACTGGCGTCATCGAGCGGGCCACTCCGTTGGCCACGGAATCTTGCATACCCGAGATCAGCTCGGTGTTGCGGCGCGAATCGGCTTGAATGGCCGTCAGCATACCGTTCATCGTGCTGAGCTTCGTATTCATCTCGTTTTGCAACGCGGTAATTCTGTCCTCCAGCTCACGTTGGAGTGCCAGCATATCCTTGTTGACGGCAAAGCAAAACCCGGAACAGGTCAATAACAGAACGGCGAGGCGCACCAATTTCATATAGATTTACTCCTCAGTACTAGGGGACGGCTTCGCGCCGTCCCCGTTTCGCACTTGTCTTTAGTGTAAGTGAACTTTAATTTCCCGGCGAGCGGGCCGCCGCTATTGTGCCGCCGAAAAATGGGCTCGGCGGTTTCGAGAATAGCAATCCTCGGTCGGCTCGGTGCAAAGAGGACGTTCTTTACCGAAGCTAATGGTCTTGAGCTTGTCGCCGGGAACACCCAGCGAAATAAGCGCGTCTTTGGTGGCTGCCGAACGGCGGTCACCCAGCGCCAAGTTGTATTCAGCCGAACCGCGTTCATCGCAATGGCCCTCAATCGTAACCACGAAGTTGGGATCCATTTGGAAGACAGTTTTGAGCGCGCTCGCGTCACCTTGCAAAATAGCCTGATCTTCGCCACGAATTTCACTCTTATCGTAATCAAAGTGGACATCTTGGACTTGTTTCGCAAGAATTTCTTGAATCGTTGGTTGCGCGGTCAGCGGGGCGGGAGGCGGCGGCGGAGGCGAACTCACAGTGACAGTCGCATCGGCGGCCGTCGTACCGCCCACGCCAGTTGCAACAAGATGGTAAGTGGTGGTAGCCGTCGGGTAAACGCCTCTGCGGCCGTTCGGGCTTACTTCTCCAATCGCGTTGTCGATGGAAATGCTGGTAGCGTCGGTAACAGACCAACGGAGGGACGAGGGCTGTCCGACAGTTACAGTAGATGGCTCCGCACTAAAGTAAGCGATGGTGGGTCTGGCAGCGGGCGGTGTATTGTCGGGCAGCGGTGCGGGCGCGGCGGGTGGCGCCGGCGGAATCTTCTTCTGACAGCCGGCCGCCATTCCGAGAACCAGTACTGCCAACAGCGCGAGCGTTGCTTTTTGTTTTGTCATCATGTTCTAGATCAGTCTCTCCAAGGTCTTTCCATTCAAGTATCTTAAATCACTTTTCCGCGTTAACCCACACAGGCTTCTCGTTGCTGCCCGTTTCCGTAAGCGCGTGTTTACCCGTTCCATCCGCGTTCATCACCCAGATCTGCGATTGGCGGCCGCGTTTAGAAGCATACACAATGTGCGCGCCATCGGGAGCCCAACTCGGATTTTCGTTGCGGCCTTCATTCGCCGTGAGTTGAACGGTCTCCTTGCTCACCACATCCATCAGAAAGATATTGTAGTTACCAGGCTCGAATCCTTTCGTCCAGGCAAACGCGATATGCGACCCATCCGGGCTCCAGGATGGGTTTGTGGCTTCTCCAGTGCCGGCGGAAATGCGCTGCACATCGGTACCTTCGATGTTCATCTTGTAAACCTGCGGGAGCCCCGAACGCCCGGATACGTCAACCAAATCGGTGCCCGTTTTTGGATTGATCTTCGCCTCAACTTCGATCACGCCCGAATTAGTCAGCCGCCGGAAATTACTTCCGTCCGCGTTCGCGATGTAGAGTTGCGCCGCGCCGCCCGCAGCGGTGGATGAAAATACTACTTGCTTGGAGTCGGGCGTGAACGATACAAAAGCGTTCATCGATGCGCGCTGGTTGTAGAAGGGCAACTTTCTCCCGGTATCGAGCGAAAAGAGTTGAATCGCTGGATAACCCGTGGCATAAGTGGTGAACGCCACAGTGTGGCCGTCGGGCGAAACGGATGGGAAAGTGGAGATAGAGTTGTATTTAGTGATTTGGTGCTGATCGGTACCGTCCCAATTCATCACCCAGATCTCCTTAGAACCAGTGCGGTCGGAAACGAAAACGATTTTTGACCCGATGAGGCTTTGCCCACCAAATTGCGCGAGGATGTCGGCGGCGTAGTGATGAGCTGCGTCAATGGCGCCAGCTTGATCTAACGAGCCGGTATAGACCTTGCCGAATGCCTGCGATTGCTTCAGGTCTGTAATCGTGGGCGAGGTTGTATAGAAATAGCCGAACACCACGAAGAGCCCACGGTCCTCCGCGCCATACCCGATGCCGAGCCAGTTGGCTTTTGTTGGTGGAGTCGCCCAATCCGCTAAACGAAACCCTGGGGTTGGCGCCGGTTTTGCGTTGGCGCCGGCCTCTCCGGCAGCCAAATCGTTCGGCACTTGGGGAATGCGCAGGGGATAGAGCGTCTTAGGAATGAACTTGATTTGCGGCGAACTCTGCAAATCACTCTGCACTGTTGAATTGAACACCGCCATGAGCCCGGGCGCGCTAACACCCGATGCGCGAAAATCGGGAACGGCGACGTTCGGTTTATCGCCGCCTTTTTCTACCCGGCCCGAAACGTCTTGGCGCGCGGAGGCCAATCCGGGCGCCAAAAGGAATGAGAGAGAAAGAGTAATAGTAAGAGTAATAGTTCGCATCAGCGTAAATTAAAAGTAAACTCAGCCACGATTTCGTCTTCTGTCACTTGCGGCGGCAGAGGACGTAGAGGATTGGAAGCATAGACCGCGCGCAAGGCGGTGTTGTCGATTTCGGGATTGCCGCTCGTCTGAACGACTTTCGGGTCTCGGATCGAGCCGTCGCGCGCGATACGAAAACTGACGATCGCCGGAGCATTTTGCGAGCGTGCGTTCAATCCATTGGTTTGCCAGTTTTGTGCCAGACGGTCTCGAATCAGTTGAGCATACCAGCCCAGCCGAGAGCCTAGAACCGAATTGGGTCCGATGCCTACTTGTCCGGCCCCGCCCTGGGCGGCGTACATGGGATTAGAAACCGCCTGTGGCGTCTTACTATAAACCTGATTCGGTGGCGCGGGAACCGTATATTTTTGCTGCTGATGCAGTTGCTCTTTCTGCGGCTTGACCTTATCGGGAATCTGAAACGCGTCCTTGGGCGGTTCCGGCAACTGCTTCTTTTCTGCTTCTTTTTCTGCCGGCGCCGTCGGAACGAGTGAATCAGAATCATGCGCTACCGGATTCGGAGGCGCGTCGTGCTGCGGAATCGGAATGCTGCGCGTGGGAGATACAGCATAGGCGGGGCCGCCGGAGGGATTCGGATCGCCCAGCGATTCCGTTTTTCGGTTCAGCCAGAACCAACTCATGAAAAGAATTGCCGCGATGCAGCCATGCAGCAGGAGCGAACCGATAAACGGCAGCGTGAGCGGATCACGTTCATCGAGAATGTCCATCGGCTGTTGCATAAAACGTCAGCGGCTTCCGTTCGCCAAATCGATCGGCGCTGTCACCATTTTGACTTCGTATTTCGCGTCGCCCAATTCCGCCACGACTTGGGCAATCGGATCCCAGGGCGTTTGTTTATCCGCGCGCACGTAAACAGACGTCGCACGCGGAAAGCGCGCATGAATTCCTTTCGCGAGTTCGTTAATGTTGATGGGCTTGCCATTCAGCGACGACTCGGCATTCTTCGTGATACTCACCACCGGCAGATCCTGCGTGGAGTTTTGAACGCGCCGCACGGCCGGAACCTTAATATCCAGGCCGAAGTCCATCACGTTGGCTGTAATCATGAAGATAATCAGCAACACCAGCACCACGTCTACTAGCGGAACAATATTGATTTCGGACATGGTGGATGGACCGCCAAAGCGCCGTCCGCGATGCCCGCCGCTGCCGCCATTCGCTGAAAAAGCCATAATTATCCGCCGAAATCGCGCTCCGCCGAATTCTGAAATTCGATCGCGAAATCTTCCATCCGCGTCCCCAATTCTTTAATTCGGCTGGTAAAGAGGTTGTAAAAGATGTAAGCCGGAATCGCCGCCGCCAGACCGATGGCCGTGGTGTAAAGAGCTTCGGCGATGCCCGGACCGACGGCGCGCAAACTCGCGCTGCCGGCGGTACTCAAACTTTCAAAGGCGTCGATAATGCCCCACACCGTTCCGAACAATCCGATGAATGGCGAGACAGACGCCACCGTTGCCAGCCAAGGCATGTTTTGTTCGAGCTTGGCCACTTCTTCGCTAATACCCAGTTGCAAACTCCGCTCCACTGAGGGTTTGTTCACCAGCGAACCGCGCTGAGCCACCTGGCGTTCAATCTCGCGATAGCCAAATTCGAAAATCGCAACGAGCGGGGCAGAACTGAACTGATCGGTAACCGCCGCCACTGTCTGCAAGTTTTTCGCTTTGCGGAAGGCTTGCAAAAACTTCTTGTTGCGGCCGCGGGCACGGCTAAACACGCCGCTCTTGGACAACACGATCGTCCAAGAAAACAGGGAGAAAAAAACCAAAATTCCAATAATGGCAAGCGGCACTGGCCGCAAATTTTTGATCACGTCCCACAGAGCGATCTCCGCGGGAAATAGAAAAAAGGGCAATATCCGTGTCCTTTCGTTTCCTCGCTTTTATTATAGGGATCGGCGAAACTTAAACTGCTGGAATGCAACTGGCATACAGTTGGATGAGCGCCGCGCACGCCCGTTACATCTACCATAATTTTTTCAAAACATGCTGCTGGAACTAATAGTCGAGAACTATGCGGTTGTGGAATTGGCCCGGCTGCGCTTCCACGAAGGGCTCAATGTTCTAACCGGCGAGACCGGCAGCGGCAAGTCGATTGTTGTCGATTCATTGGGTTTGTTGCTGGGTACGCGGGCTTCGGCGGAGATGGTACGGAGTGGGCAGCAACGCGCTCGAGTGTCGGGAATTTTTTCGATAACCGGCATTCGTGACGCGGCTGAGATATTGAGCGAGTGTGGGATAGAGCTGGAGGGTGAAGAAGATTTAATTGTCGAGCGCGAGGTTTCGGCCAACGGAAAGTCGCGTGCCTTCGTAGCCAACAAGCCTGTCACCACCGCTTTCTTGAAGCAATTGGCCCCGGTCTTGGGCGATATCCATGGTCAGAATGAACAGCAGCTCTTGTTCACCCCGACGGCGCAAAGGCAGTTGCTCGACGAATATGCCAAAGCCGAACCGCTGCGTGCGAAGGTGGCGGAAGCGTTCGCACTGTGGCGCGATTTAGGAACGAAGCTTGATGAACTGAATAAGAACGAGCAGGAAAAATTGCGCTTGCTCGACTTGTGGAGTTTTCAACGCAGAGAGATTGACACGGTACAACCGCGCTTGGGCGAGGACACAGAACTGGAAGGCGAACGCAAAATTCTGCAAAATGTGACTAAACTGCAAGACAACGCCGCGGGCGCTTTTGCCGCTTTGTACGATTCTCCGGAAAGCGCAACGGCCCTGTTGAAGACCGCCATCAAGCGGCTGGATGAACTGGTTCGGATAGACGATAGCTTGGCCGAAACAGCCGCTGGTTTAAAACAAGCGGCAGTTCAGGTGGACGAAGCCTCTTATTCTTTGCGCGATTACCTGGGCAAGTTAGAGGGAGATCCCGCTCGCCTCGATATCATCGAAGGCCGCTTGGAGGCGCTGGATAAGCTGAAGCGAAAGTATGGCAAGTCTATTGAAGAAGTTCTGGCTTTTCACGCGGATGTCGCCAAACGTGTGGATGAGGTTGAGAACGCCAGCGCCCATCGAGCCGAATTAGAAAAGCAGCGCGGCGACGCAGCCGTTCGCTACGAGAAAGCCGCCGGCGAACTGAGCGCAAAACGTACCTCAGCGGCGGACAATCTCAGCGAACAGGTAGAGAGCGAACTCAAAAGCTTGATGATGGGCGGCACGCAATTTAAAATCACCGTGACGAAAGGCCAGTGGACCTCCAATGGTGTGGACGAAATCGCGTTCCTGGTTTCACCCAACAAAGGCGAGGAGTTGAAGCCGCTCGAAAAAATTGCCTCCGGCGGCGAACTTTCGCGCATCGCACTGGCCCTAAAAACGGCAGCGGGCGATTCGGGCAAACGCCATGGCATTTCCATGCTCGTATTTGATGAAGTAGACGCCGGCGTGGGTGGGGCGGCAGCAGCCGCTGTTGGAAAACGATTGAAGCTCCTTTCCAAGGCGAACCAGGTTATTTGTGTTACCCACTTGGCACAAATCGCCGGCTTTGCCGACCATCACTACTCGGTAGCAAAGAAAGAGAAGAAGGGACGTGTGTCTACAGAAATTGAAGAGCTGGGGCCCGGCGACCGAGCCCGGGAAATTGGCCGCATGCTTTCCGGCGAAAACATCACTCCTGAAGCTCTCAAACAGGCCGAGCAGCTCATGCGGGCTGGCGCAAACAGCTAAGTTCTGCAAAAAACGCTTTTTCTTCGCCTCTTGGCGTTTTCGGCGGTGACTTCAGTCACGACCAAGAAACAAAATTGTCCGCATAATGGATCTAAGGATCTATGCCCGCACTTAGCGCCGAAGAAACCAAGAATCTTACTGAATACTGGTTCGCTGCAAATTATCTGACGGTCGGTCAAATCTATCTGCTCGACAACCCGCTGCTTGACCGCCCTCTTACCGCAGACGATATAAAGCCACGCCTGCTGGGTCATTGGGGAACCACCGCCGGTTTGAATTTCATGTACACGCACTTGAACCGGATGATCAAGCTGCACGACCTGAACATGATTTACATCATCGGCCCCGGGCACGGCGGTCCTGGTCTTGTCGCACATACATATCTGGAGGGGTCGTATACCGAAATTTTTCCGAACATCGAGTGCAATCGCGATGGCATCAAGCGGCTCTTTCGCCAGTTTTCCTGGCCGTACGGAATTCCCAGTCACGTCGCGCCGGAGACGCCTGGGTCGATCCACGAAGGCGGCGAGTTAGGCTATTCTCTGCTGCATGCTTTTGGCGCGGCGTTCGACAATCCGGACCTGATTGTCACTTGCATCGTCGGCGATGGCGAGGCGGAAACAGGAGCCTGCGCCACCAGCTGGCACTCCAATAAATTTCTCAACCCCGCCAAAGACGGCGCGGTTTTGCCCATTCTGCACTTGAATGGCTACAAAATCGCCAATCCAACCTTGCTGGCTCGCATCGACGACGAGGAATTGCGCGCTCTCTTCAAAGGCTACGGTTATGAACCGCGAGTCTTAGAAGGCGACGATCCGGCGAAAATGCATCAAGCCATGGCCGACGTGCTGGATGAAATGATCAGCGAGATCAAATCCATTCAAGCTAAGGCGCGCCAGGAACAAAGCACAACCCGTCCGCGCTGGCCCTTGCTGATCTTGAAAACGCCCAAAGGCTGGACCGGGCCTAAATTTGTCGATGGCAAGCCCGTGGAAAACACTTGGCGGGCGCACCAAGTCCCGGTTTCCGACGTGCGAAACAATCCCGAGCATTTACAAATCCTGGAAGACTGGCTCAAGAGTTACAAACCGCACGAACTGTTCGACAATCAAGGGCATTTTCGGCCTGATTTGGCAGCCATGGCGCCGACCGGGCAAAAGCGTATGGGCATGAACCCGCACGCTAATGGAGGCAAACTTTTGCATCCCTTGGTGATGCCGGATTTTCGCAATCACGCTGTAACATTCGGCCAACCCGGCGAGAAGGATTCCGAAGCCACGCGCGTTTTAGGATTTTTTCTACGCGACGTGATGAAAGCCAATCTCAAATCCAAAAACTTCCGCGTCTTCGGTCCCGACGAAACCGCTTCCAACCGTTTGGACGCGCTCTATGAAGTCACCGGCAAAGAGTGGATGGCCGAGGTCAAGGCCGTTGATGAAAACTTAAGCACGGATGGCCGCGTGCTTGAGGTTTTGAGCGAACACATGTGCCAGGGCTGGCTTGAAGGATATTTGCTTACGGGCCGCCATGGGTTCTTTTCGTGTTATGAGGCATTCATTCATATCATCGATTCCATGTTTAACCAGCACGCTAAGTGGCTGAAAGTGACGCGGCATTTGCCTTGGCGTGTACCGATCGCGTCACTGAACTATTTGCTGTCTTCCCACGTTTGGCGGCAGGACCACAACGGTTTCTCGCATCAAGACCCGGGCTTTATCGATCACGTCGCGAATAAAAAATCCGATGTGGTGCGCATCTACCTGCCGCCCGATGCGAACACACTGCTGTCTGTGGCCGACCACTGTCTGCGCAGTAAGAACTACGTGAACCTGATCATCGCGGGTAAGCAACCTGCGCCGGTTTGGCTTGATATGGATTCCGCCGTGCGCCATTGCACCACCGGCCTCGGAATCTGGGAATGGGCCAGTGATCCGGGCGAACCCGACGTGGTCATGGCCTGCGCGGGAGATGTGCCGACATTAGAAACGCTAGCTGCCGTCACCCTTTTGCATCAGTATGTGCCGGATATCAAGGTGCGAGTCGTGAACGTTGTTGATGTGCTCGCACTGCAGCCTCCTACGGAGCACCCACACGGATTATCAGATGAAGAGTTCGATGCAATTTTCACCCAAACCAAGCCCGTGATCTTCGCCTTTCACGGCTACCCGTGGCTCATTCACCGTCTCACTTACCGGCGTCATGGTCACGATCACATTCACGTCCGAGGTTACAAGGAAGAAGGCACCACGACAACGCCGTTCGACATGACCGTTCTCAATAATATCGATCGCTTTCAACTTGCCTTCGATGCGATCCGCCGTATTGAAAAATGCAACGCGATAGTCGGCCGCGAACTCGACAGGCTCCAAGATAACCACCAACGCCACAAAGCGTTCGTCATGCAGAACGGCGAAGATATGCCGGAAATCGCGCATTGGAAGTGGAAGGCGCGCGACAGTGCCCAGTGAAGAGCGGCTCATACTCGCGCTGAACTGTGGGTCGTCGTCGCTCAAATACGGCGCCTATCGCTCCACAGGGAACGACGCGGAGCTCGTCTGCGAAGGCGAAGCGGAGGAGATCAAGGACTACCGCACAGCGTTTACAGAAGCGTGGAACTTCTTCGCCCAGAAAGGGATCACAGACTTTTGGTGCGTCGGCCACCGTGTGGTGCACGGTGGACCAGAGCTGCGCGATCACCAGTTGTTCGCAGACGGAGTGCTCGATAAGCTGCGGGCGGCCATTCCGTTTGCGCCGCTGCACTTACCCGCTTCTCTTGCCGTGATCGACGCGGTGCGTGAGAAGCTGCCCCAATTGCCGCAAGTCATCTGTTTGGACACAGCTTTTCATCGTTCTATTCCAGAGATTGCCCGCACGTTCGCCCTACCTGACAAAGTAAGACAGCTGGGTGTTCAGCGTTACGGATTCCACGGGCTCTCTCTTGAATCGATTGTGGCCCAGTTGCACCCCGTTCCGCTGAAGTTGGTCGTAGCTCATCTCGGCAACGGCTCCAGCATCACCGCGATCAAGAACGGTAAGTCGATCGATACCAGCATGGGCCTCACGCCCACTGGCGGCGTGATGATGGGGACGCGATCTGGCGACCTCGATCCGGGAGTCATGATCTTCTTGGCGCGGCACGGCTTCGCCGACCCCGACGCGCTGGAAGATCTCGTCAATCGCCGATCAGGGCTGCTCGGCATATCGAACATAAGCAGCGATGTGAGACGCATTCCGCCAGATGATCTTTCGTTACAAATGTTCGGCTATCAAGTTCGCAAAACGATTGCGAGTATGGCGGCTGCGCTAGACGGCCTTGACCTACTCGTCTTTACAGGCGGCATTGGCGAACACGCAGATGCGGTGCGGCAACAGATTTGCGACAAGCTCCGCTGGATCGATCCATTTGAGATTCGAGTGTTGCCTGCCGAAGAAGATTTGCAGATCGCACGGATTGCGTTGAGTTTGACTAAATCTTGATACCGAACCGCCGGCACACCGATTCAATCGTTGTTCGCGACTCTTCGACGCCCAACACAGCAGTCCCCGCAAAATAGAGCGCGCCGTAAACAGGTAGCGCGAGGCACGCCAGCACTCGCGGGTGATCGACACCAACACCCATTTTGATGAAATACGCGAAGGCTGCCGCTGAAAGGGCAACCGACCAGAGGCGAATTGTGAACGTGGGTGCGAGGGCCGTTTTACCGATCCGCCGTGCTAGTGCGTGACGCAGCAACATGAACTCGACCCATCCAGCCACGCCTGCGGAAGCCGTCAGTCCGGCTACGCCCCACTTTTGGCCCAAGCCCAGCCAGTGGGGCACCCACAACGCGCAAATCAAGCCCAGTAGGGCCGTCAAAATTACGCGGATCGTCGCAAATCGCAGGGGCGTCTTCGTGTCGAGCAGCGCGTAGAAGGCAGACGAATACAACCGCCCCAAAGAAGTCGCCAATAATCCAATCGCGGAGCCTGCCAGCACGGCCCACACCAGTTCCACGTCCGACCGGTGGAACTTACCTGATTGATAGATAGCCGCCGCAATGATGTCGCCTAACAACAGGAAGGCCACCGCCGATGGAATGATAAAAAACGCAATGCGCCGCAGGCCGGCCGAGAGCCGTCCGCGCAAATACGCCGCAATTTCCTCCTCACTTCCGGTGGCGCTCGACAACGCGGGCAATTCTGCCGCTGCGACTGACATGCTAAAAAGGCTGATTGGCAAAATCGAAATAAATTGCCCGCAGACCAATACGGAAAGAGAACCTACTGTTAGTTCGCTCGCGATCATAGTGTCGATGTAGCCGCTGATTTGCACCACGCCCCTGCTTAAGAAAACGGGGCCAAAGTTACGCAGAACCGTGCGCACGTTTTCGGATTGGTAATCGAGCCGCGGACGAAAGCCCGGAAGGATCTCCAGCACTTTGGGAAGCTGAACTAGAAATTGTGCAAGCGCACCCAGGACCCAGCCCCAAGCTACATCCGTGAGCAATCGCTCATTAGACACGCTCTGCGCAGCGGTAATTGTAACCAAAAGGACAGCTACGCTGAGCGCCACCGGAGCTAGATAGGAGAGCAAGAACTTGCGATGGCTATTCAAAACACCGAGACACCAAGCGCCCATCACGAGCAGTCCGGTGGCAGGGAATAGAATGCGCACTAATCGGATCGCCAAAATTCGCCGCGGATCGCCGGGGTGAAACCCAGGTACGATGGCATCAATAAACAAGGGGGTTGCCGTCACTCCTGCTAATACGAGAACGGCACAAGCAAGGAAAAGAATGCCAAAGATCGCCTCGGCGAGATACTCGGCTTGTTGATCCTCCCCTTTCGCCCGTAACTTCGCGTAGACCGTAACGAACGCGGCGGAAAGAACACCTTCCCCGAATAAGTTGCTCAGGAGATTCGGTATGCGGATGGCGGAACGCAAGGCGTCGGCATAAATAGAAACGCCTCCGAAATAATGCGCAATCACGCTCTCGCGGAGAAACCCAACGATCCGGCTGACAAGAATTCCCAGCGCTACGGCGGAGGAGCCTCCCAGTTCGGCGCGTTTTGGAATAACGGGATCGGAGGTGGCGGTGGGCGTGGCGCACTCGGCCTCGCGCTGGCCGTTGGCAAGCGAAACACTGGGCGTATTTCTAAATGGGATGCGAATCCGAACTTGCAAAATGTGAGGGTTACTTCCTTCTGAGGTTAACAATTGTGCCTTTGGAAGTAGCGCGCCGGGGTGGGTCCACGGTAACGTATGGAGAGATGAGTCAAGGTCCTATTTCCAGTTTCATCCGCCATCACTACCGGCACTTCAACGCCGCGACACTTGTCGATGCCTGCGATGCGTACATTGCGCACCTAGACAAAGGCGGCCATATGTTTCTCACGATGGCCGGCGCCATGAGTACGGCGGAACTGGGCGTTTCTCTCGCCGAGATGATTCGCGCGGGCAAAGTGCATAGCATTTGCTGCACCGGCGCGAACTTAGAAGAAGATGTCTTCAACTTGGTGGCGCATGATTATTACGAACGCGTGCCTCACTGGCGCGACCTAAGTCCGGAAGACGAGCAAGCGCTTCTCGAGCGCCACATGAATCGCGTCACCGACACCTGCATTCCTGAAGAAGAGGCCATGCGGCGCATTGAAGGCGTCATTCTCAAGGAATGGATGGCGGCTGACGCGAAAGGTGAGCGTTTCTTTCCGCACGAATTTTTCTATCGAATTTTGCAATCTCCTGACTTGGTGAAAAGTTTCCAAATTGACAAGAAAGATAGCTGGCTTTACGCCGCCATGGAGAAGAAGCTGCCTATGTTCGTTCCAGGCTGGGAAGATTCTACATTGGGCAATATGTATGCGGGCCACTGCATTGCCGGCGATGTGAAGAACGTGCACACTGTGCGGACCGGCATTGAATACATGATGTCGTTGGCGGAATACTACACGAATACTTCGAAAAAATCGTCCATAGGCTTTTTCCAAATTGGCGGCGGCATTGCGGGAGATTTTCCGATTTGTGTCGTTCCTATGTTGCGCCAAGACCTGGAGCGCGAAGATACGCCGCTCTGGGGCTATTTCTGCCAGATCAGCGATTCGACGACAAGCTACGGGTCGTATTCAGGGGCGATTCCCAACGAGAAAATTACTTGGGAAAAACTGAGCATTCACACGCCGAAGTTTGTGATTGAATCGGACGCTTCCATCGTTGCCCCATTGATGTTCGCTGCTGTTTTGGGTTGGTAAGACCGAGTCGACCCTGCTATTTTATAAGGGACCGGGTACGCGGTGAGGTGGCAGAGTGGTCGAATGCGGCGGTCTCGAAAACCGTTGATGCTGCAAGGTATCCGTGAGTTCGAATCTCACCCTCACCGCCAGAATCTTTTCAATAGCTTAGCCAGAAGTGGCATTCCCAGCGTGCAATAGCGTGCTGGCCTGCTCTACAATGGATTGGAAGTCTCATGGCTCTCAAACTCTACCGTAGGCACCGGACGGAATGCGAAGGTGGCCACCCCGAAGACGCTCGGTCCGGCGAGTTCGAAGAAGGACGGCGTGGCTGGAAAAAATGCGGCTGCCTGATTCATGTCTCCGGCACTCTGCGTGGAAAGTTCAACCGCAAACAAACTGGCAAATCCGACTGGGATGAAGCCAAAACACTTGTGGCGGCATGGGAAAAGGCTCAATCCTGGGAGGGCGAAACCGCCCCCCTACTTCAGCCAGAGCTGTCACCTGGACCGGCCCGCATGACGATCGTGGCGGCGGTCGGAGCTTACCTGAGCAATCGCGAAGGTGCGAAGATTGCCAACTCCACTCTCCGCAAGTACAAGACATTTGTAAAGCAGTTGACCGACTTCGCCGACACGCGGGGGTACGTTATGCTCGACCAATTTACAGCGGGCGATATCGACGTGTTTTATGGCGCCTTGAAACTTGGAGCCCGGACCAAGGCAAAGTGGCTCGCTACGCTCAGAGGATTTTTCCGGTTCTGCATGCACCGTAAATGGTTGACGGAAAATCCCGTCAGTCCGGATATCAAGCCTCCGGTGGGGGCTAACCGCATCGCCAACAAAGCGCCCTACACTGATGAGGAACTGCAACGAATCATCGACGCATGTGACAGGGTCGGGGAGGTCGTCTGGAAAAACGGGAGCGAGAGTGGCACCTGGAATGGCGAAGACGTAAAGGACTTTATCTGGACGATGACGTATACGGGCCTAAGAATCTCCGATGCCGGGCTGTTTCATATGAACCGGTTAAAAGGAAATGAAGTTTTTCTCCGAGCGAAGAAGAACGGAGGTGAGGTCTTCGCGTACATCCCGGACTGGTTGCGCGATCGCTTGAACACGCGTGCCAAGCGTTGTGGTGACCGACTTTTTATGGTCAGCCGCTCAGAGAGGCTAGACACGGTCACCGATATGTGGCGGCGAAAAATCAACAAGGTGTTTGAACTGGCGGGCAAGTTTGAAGAGCCACCGACGCCGCACCGTTTCCGGCATACCTTCGCGCGTATTCTGTTGCAACGCGGCGTGCCCATCGCCGATGTTGCCGATCTTCTGGGCGATGACGAGAAGACCGTACGTGATCATTATTCACGTTGGGTTCCGGAACGTCAGGCACGACTCACGAAGATGTTGAAGGAAGCATTCGACGATAAACCACGGCCGAGACTGGTCGCTCTACCCGGCCGGCGCGGTTAGTCACACTCAGATCGCAAAGCGCATGGGAAGGCGTTTTGCAGTAATGCCCGCTAGCGCCGAACAGTGTCCGCGATGGCGAGTCGTCTAGCCAACTTGAATTCGAGGACCCAAAGGCTTCGTTCTGAAAGGCGAAGGGTTTACCGATCATCGCGAGCGTACGGAAGCATTTTCCCTCAAGGGATGTCGCCTTGTATCCTGCAATTAATTTGACCGCATTCTGATGTTGCCGGTATGGCGGTGCTAACGCGCGCTGAGCGGAAGAGCGCATTTGCCATCTCTGGCCTACTAGTCTTCTGCTTGCAGCGGAGCGGCAGTCAAGGGTCGGCGTAACAGCGTTTCGACGTTTGCCCCTAGGTTTAAATGCCAATTCAGTGACTATTTTATACGACTACTTCGTATAAAATGTATTGACATAAACGACTGCCACGTAGTAAGTTTAGAATTCGGAATTGGTGGCATTTAAGAGATTAGGTGGCAATTGCTGGAACGGAAAGCAAGCAAAACACACAAACGAGTAGTTCCTGTGATCAGGCTCACGTGTCAGCTCGAGAGCGTGATCGCTTCCGAATTGGAAGGATTTAAGACCGACATTGACCTTCGAGCGTATGCCTCTGGGCAGGGATACGAGCTGGACCTGAAGTGCAGCTGGAGCGGATCGGCCGTCATGCGTCATGTAAACGGCGACAAAATTATCATTTCGCGCGAAGACGATGGCCATTATGTCTATTGGTCGGTTCGAGACGACTTCGATAAGGGCACGATCATCGATTTTGTAAAGTACCGCCAAAGGAACTGGAACTTGGGCCAAGTCCGCAAAGAATTGCGCACATGGATGGGCTCACCGCCTCCCGTGACGCGCGCAAATCTTCCGCCACTTCGCAAAACAGCCAAGGACCGGCGAAGAATCCAGAAACACTATGACTCGATGAGGGTGGCGCATTCGAACGCCTACCTGGAAAAAGAACGATGCATTCCGGCCCTCGCCTTGCAATATTGGCGTTTCGATGACACTGTGAGAACCGACCGTAAGGGCAACGCAGTGTTTCCGCATTATGACACTGAGGGGCTCTGCGGATACGAGATGAAGAACGCGGGCTTCACCGCGTTCGCTCCGGGCGGTACGAAGGGGTTGTGGCTGAGCAAAACGATCAGCAACGACAGCCGCCTAGTGATATGCGAATCGGCGATTGACGCCCTATCGCACGCGGTTCTATTTCAGAATTGTCGTGCACGATATGCGTCGATCGCGGGTAAGCCGACGTCGGTCCAACTGAATCTGCTTCGGGTGGAGATCGAGCGTATGCCGGCCGGATCGGAGATTATCGCCGCCATGGACTCAGATCAGCCTGGACGGGCTCTGGCCGATTCAGTCCGCAGCACGGTTGGGGCTTCCGGCCGTGGAGACGTGAAATTCAGAAGTGAGGAGCCCAATGGATTCAAGGACTGGAACGATCAATTGAAATCGCAAAGACGCGCGAGTGCGGTTATTTCCGGACAGTCGTAAGACTTTCAAGATTAGGTATCCATGCGGGTTTTGGACAACACAACTTTCGAGAAGCATTACCGAGTTGGCGATTTGGCGCGTCTATGGGGTCTCGGGCGCGAGACCGTACGCAAGCTCGTCAAGGATGATCCGGGTGTCATAAAGATAAGGATGGGCAGGAAGAAAGCTCATACGATCTACAGTGTGCCGGAATCGGCAGCCCAGCGTATACATACTCGGTTACTCAACTGTCTCTAGCCGAGCCACTTTACTTTAGGCTTCCATTCTGTCGGTTCCAATCGCGCTGATTCCTACCCGCCAACAAAAACGGTAGGGAGATCTGAAGATCGCGACGCATGAAACAGCCTTTACTTGGCTCTCTTTCCCCAGCGCGCTTCAACTGCTTTTCGGGCGCGTTTGGTCTTTTCTTCTTCACTCAATTTGCTCCACCAATTCTTGGATATCTTGCTGTTTGCCTCGCGAACCCGCTCTGCCAAAGCCTCGGACCCCATGGCCTTGGCGAGAGCAGTGTCTTTGGTATGTTTCGCTCTGAGGGTCTGCAAGTGCTGCTGAACTGCCTCCAAGGCAAATTCTGCGCGGCTCAGACCCCGCAGTTTGGCACCCTTAACGAGCGCTTTGTAGAAAATCGCGGGAAAGATGGGCGGGATCGACAAGTCCTCTTTTTCTGTGGCTTTCGTGACGGTTTTCTTACTCAGGTCGCACCTGCCATCGAGCGAAGAGATTTTTTCTCACTTCAAAATCCTATCAACTGCAAGGAGCAAGAATCTCCGATTACATAGCACTCGTATTTTTTATGTTGACTATTACGACTACGACGTAGTAAATTTAGACCCAGGTTGTTGGCATTGACGAGACGCGCGGCAAGTGGAGCACCGCAAAGCCTAGAAAGCCCACGGACGAGGGATCGTCGAGTTCGTCGGTTGCTCGGGAAGAATAAATGAGCGTAAGTTCGCTAGAGATCATCGCGCAGTACGCGGGGCCGATTACGGCCCTGTTAGCGCAAGAGAACGTTTTGGACGTGTGCGTCAATCCCGATGGCGTGATGTGGGTGAACCGGCTGGGGCGCGGGTTCCGGGACGAAGGAGTCATGTCGCCATCGGACGCAATGCTGTTGTTGTCGGGGATTGCGACGGAGCAGGGCTGCGAGCTGAATGCGTCGCATCCGATTTTGGAAACGACGTTTCCGCTGACCGGGGATCGAATCGAGGGCATGGTGCGGCCGGTTGTTACAGAAGCCGCGTTTGCGATTCGAACCAGGTCAAAACAGATCTTCACTTTGGATGACTTCTGGGACCAGGGTGTCCTGACCAGGATGAGCGATCCGCTGAACGCGAGATGTTATCGCGCCGGATTCCTGGATCAAGTGTGCGGGAATCACATGAACGTCATTCGGCTGGCGAATCGGTACCGCCAAAACATTCTGCTCGTTGGGCCCGCTGGCTCGGGCAAAACGACGTTTGGGAATGCGTTGATTGCCGACTGGTTTGAACAGACTCCGGGTGACCGGGTTGTGGTGATCGAGGATACCCCGGAGCTGCAATGCGCCTTGCCGAATCACGTAGCGCTTCGCGCGACGCGCGCGGCGAATGAAGCGAAGTTGCTGGAGACGGCGCTGCGATTGATTCCCAAGCGGATCGTAGTGGGCGAAGTGAGATCGAGCGAGCCGGCGCGAGTCCTGCTGGAAGCGTGGAGCACCGGACACAGCGGAGGCCTGGCGACGATTCACGCGGACGACGCGCTTTCCGGGTTGCGGAAACTCGAAAGTTTTTTGGGAAGTCACGAGGGCGTGGTGCGGGAGCGAATCGCATCGGCGATCGGGCTGGTGATCTTTATCGACGGAGACGAGAGGGTTCCGGCGGGGAGGAAAGTTCGTCAAGTGGTGGCGATGCGGGGCTTCGATCTCGCACGGCAGGACTACGAGCTTTTGCATTTGTAGATAGTTCAGTGAATGGAAAGTCAGTGGAAGAAAGGAAGGAAGTAAGGCAGTGAGAAGACTACAGAAATTACTCTCGCTTGCATGGGTGAGTTCACCGATGTGGGCTTTGGGCGGAGGCCGTTTGGTGGCTACCCAAGCGATTGGCGGTTTATCGACGGAAGTGTCGGGACCGTTGGCGTACGGTTTGGCGTTGATTGCAACGGTCGGCGGCGCCGTGAGCTGGTATCGCAACCATCACGACGCCGGGGCTTTGCAGACAGGCGCAATGGGAATTCTCTTCGTCGGCGGGGTAGCTCTCGGAGCTGCTTCGCTGTTGGGTTTTATTCCTGGTGTGGCCGGCGCGGTGATTTAGGGAAGCCATGGAAATCCAGATTCCCGCGCAATTCTGCGCACGGATACGGCAATCGGCGAATCGTCCTCACTTACTGGTGGGATGCGAGCCCACGGCGCTTATGTTGGCGCTGGTGCTGTGCATCATCGTCGGCTACTCGGTGCCGACTTGGTACGGCATTGGCGGAGCGATTCTGTTGTTTTTTGTTTTGCGTCAACTGCTGCAAGAGATGGCGCAAAAAGATCCTCACCTTATTGCGGTCCATCACGAGAGCCAGCGGTACCGGCAGGATTTTTGGACGGCGAAACCAAGCCGCGCGTACCGGTGGCGCGCGCGGTGACAACAACCAAACAAAGAAGGAGGTATTTGATTCATGTTTCTTCAGGCGGAAGCGCGGCGGGATGCAAAAGGCCTGTCTGACTTGATTGACTATTTTGCGCTCGCGGCCGATGGGGTTGTCGAGACATCGACTGGCGTGTACTTGGCGGCGTGGGAATTCGCGGGCCGGGATATGGACGCGCTTCCGCTCGAAGAGTGCTTTGCGATCGCGGATCGCCTTACGGGTGCGTTTGGGTTGGGGCGGGGTTGGTCGCTGCAATGCGATTTGATCCGTGCTGAGCATGCGGAGTATGTAACGAGCCGGGGCTTTTGGCCTGATCCGATGGCCGAGCTGGTGGAAGAGGAGCGGCGCGCCTGGTTCACTCGAACGGGCGTCGAGGGCGCTCCGCGGGTGAGCCGCTATTTCTTTTGCTTGTCGTATGAGGCGAAAGAGAAAGGGCTGCGGTCGGCGGCCCGAAAAGTAATTGGGGGTGGGGAAGAGGGCGACGAGTCGGCGGATCGAGCGCTCGCGCGCTTTCAGAGGAAGGTAAGCGAGATTGAGGCGGCGCTGCGCGCGAATCTGCGGAGCGTGCGGCGGTTGAAGGGGTACTCGCGTTATGTGGGTGGCGTAGCGCAGCATTGCGATGGACTGCTCGAATACATCCGTTTGTGCGTGACGGGGCAACGCTATCCGTTTGCGGTGCCGACGATTCCCATTGATCTGAATCAATACATTGCCGGAGACGATTTCACGGGTGGAGCGGAATTGCAGATCGGCGACCCGTTGAATGAAATTCTGCCCGGCTATTTCATCCGTGTGTTGGCGGTCGATTCGTTTCCAGATCTGAGCTTCGCGGGGATTTTGCGGGCGATGGATGCGGTTCCATTGTCGTTCCGGTTTTCACATCAGGCGCAAATCCTGGGGGACATACAGGCTGCGGATTTCTTCAAGGAGCGCAAGAGCAAGTGGCGTTCAAAAGGTCAGGGAGGCCTCAAAGCCAAACTGCGCACCGTCGATGTCCACGATTTAGACGACGAATCGTTAACGCTGGCCGCGGACGCGCGGGAGGGGGCATCGAAAGCCGAGCATGGGCGTGAAATCAATTGCCGGTATTCCGGCAAGGTGATTCTGATGGAGCGCAGTTTGGAAGCGCTGCGAGAGTCGGCGCAGATCATCACGACGAAGCTGCGGCGTTGCGGGTTTGGCTCGCGCATTGAAACGGTGAATGCCGTGGCAGCCTGGCTCGGTTCATTTCCAGGCCACCAATACAAGGAGCGCCGCGAGCTCGTCATCAACACGGCCAACTTGACTCACATGATGCCGTTGTCACAGCCCTGGCGCGGCCATGAGTTCAATCCTTCAAAGTATTTTCCACCGAAGTCGCCGCCGTTGTTTTATGCGGCGACAGCGGGCGGGGCGCCGTACCGTTTTCACTGCCATGTGGAGGATGTCGGACACACGCTGGTTGTTGGTCCGACGGGTGCGGGTAAGACTTCGCTGGTGGCGCTGGGGATGATTCAGGCTCTGCGTTACGAGAACCACCAGGTCTACAGCTTTGACAAAAGGCGTTCACTCTATACGCTGACCCGGTGCGTCGGGGGCACCTTCATCGAACTGAGTCCCGACAGCGAGAAAGAGACGCTGTGTCCGCTGGAATCGCTGAGAACGGCGGGTGAACGGCAGTGGGCCGAGCAATATGTGGCTTTTTTGGCGGAGTTGAACGGGCTCGCGATTACTCCCGAGATCCGCAAGGACATCCGGCAAGCAGTGTCGTTGTTGTCGCGATCGCAGGGAGCGCACAGTTTGACGGCTCTTTACATGGCGTGCGGCTTGCCGGCGTTGAAGGATGCTTTGCTGTTTTATCTGGGAGGCATTTTAGACGGGGCGAGAGACGGGTTGGAACTGTCGCGTTTTGTGACGTTCGAGATGGATCAGTTGTATGCGCTCGATCAACGGATTATGAACGGGGCGTTGTTCTACATTTTCGAGCGCATCAAGCGGCGGTTGAGTTCGGATGTGCCGACGTTCATGTTTGTCGATGAATTCCGGGCGGCGTTGAGTCATCCGCTGGCGGCAAAGGCGTTCGAGGACTACCTCTTTGAGGGCCGCAAATTGAACCTCGCGGTGTGGCTGGTGGTTCAGGAGTTGTCGGCGACGCTGGCTTCCCCGCTGAAGGGCGCGGTGCTCGAACAAACGGCCACGAAGATTTGTTTGCCCAATCCGCAAGCGACGCTGGAAGGACGGGACACCTATGTGGCGCTGGGCTGCAACAACATGGACATCGCCGCGATTGCCGAGAGTACACCGAAGTCGGATTACTACGTGATGTCGGAGGACGGCAACCGTTTGATTTCGCTCGAACTGGGGCCTGTGATGTTGTCTCTGCTGGCTTCGGGAACGGCTGACCGGGCCACGTTGGATGGATTGATTCAGCGGTACGGCCGGCCGCGGGCCGCGTCGGAGTGGCTGCGGTGGCGGCAGTTGCCGGAGGCGGCTGCCCGGCTTGAAGGTTTTCTCGCTGCCATTGGCGAGGAAGTGGCCGCTAAGGGGGCGGCTCAGTATGCGTAAAGTGGTGTCTCGTATTTTCCAGTGGGGCGCGTTGGCGGTGTTACCGGCAGCGTTGCTCATGATGCCGATGCAAGAGGCAAAGGCCCAGTGGGTTGTGTCCGATCCGGGAACGGAGACGAACACGATGTTGACGCACGTGACGCAGTTGCTTCAGTACATCAAAGATGTGCAGATGGCGTTAAGCACGTTGCAGCAAGCGACGATGATGGCGCGGGAAGTGCAGCAGTTGGCGACGCATCCGAGCACGAACATCTTCGCGGACCTGGCGATGTTCTCGAATGTACTGTCGCAGTCGCAAGGGCTCGCGTTGAATTTAGCGCAAATGGATGTGACCTTTCGGAACCAATTTGCGCCGTTCTCGCCGAGTCCGCTGGTGAATTACGCCGCTCAGTACAACACCTGGGCGACGACCGCGCTAGGGGCTGTTCGAGGGGCTGCGAACAGCGCGGGTTACCAGGGCAACATGCTGCAGAACGAGCAGCAATGGATGGCGCAGATCAACATGATGAATCAGCAGCCGAACGGCCAGGACCAGAGCATTCAACTGACGAACACAATTGGTTTGGAGACGGTCGCGCAGTTGCAAAAACTGCGAATGCTGTTCATTCAGAACATCGGGTCTAACGCGGCTTTCACGACCTCGCAGCTGAATACGCAACAGGCGGCACAACAGGGACAAACGAACGCGTTTACGTACGTGCCGTTTGCGGCCGACCCACGGGGCTGGTAGGAGGGACTCGCATGACTAGGTTTGAAAAGTTTGCACTGGCAATCTTGCTCGCTACGCGCAACGGTGGCAACGGTGCGATCGTGCTTCTACCTTTCTTCCTCGTTGTTTTTGGGGTCTTCTGGCTGGTGGGGACGCTGGGACAACTGCTGGTGAAAGGCATGGAAGGTTTGGTAGGAGCAGCGGTGAGCGCTCAGAAAAAGGGGAACGGCTAGGTGCTGCTGATTTTATTTTGGTTGTTTCAAGTGGGGCCGGGGCCAGTGCCTCCGCCGATTCAAGATCCATCGACGATTACGGGGCAGTTTG
Source organism: Bryobacterales bacterium (assembly GCA_963763615.1). Classification (GTDB taxonomy): domain Bacteria; phylum Acidobacteriota; class Terriglobia; order Bryobacterales; family Bryobacteraceae; genus Bog-105. The sequence goes on from CAVXPI010000001.1 coordinate 449,396, forward strand.
AAAACTTGGTACCCGGCTGGGTTGGGGCAGTAAAGCCTTATGCACTGGAGCTGTTTGGCGCGTTAGCGTTGTTGGATTTGGCCTTCTTCGGTTGGAGCCTGTGGAAGCAGTATCAAGGGGATATCACGGCGGCGATTATGAGCACGACCAATCGTTTGCTGTTGATTGCTTTGTTTCTCGATGTGGTGCTAAACGGGCCGGATTGGGCGAACAGGATTATTAATGACTTCGTGACGGTGGGCAAGGCGGCGAATGGAAATCTCGATCTTCAGCCGAGCGTGATCTTGCAGCAAGGGTTCAACATCATGGGCAATATGCTGACGACGGCGTTAAAAGCGGGGATCTTTAACGATCTTCTGACCGGCCTGTCGATTGCGTTTGCAGGGCTCGTGGTGTTGTTTTCTTTTTTAATCGTGACGGTCGAAGTCGTTCTGACGAAGGTGCAGACGTTCTTGGCGTTGGGGTTGGGGGTGTTCTTTTTAGGTTTCGGAGGTTCGACGTGGACGCGCAACTATGTGGAGCGGTATTTCTCCTATGCCATTTCGAGCGGAGTGCGGTTGATGACGCTGTATTTTCTGGTGGGCGTGGGGAACCAGATGGCTGTGATTTGGAATGGCTTGGCGAACAACGCTCCGCTGTCGCAAGCGGGGGTGTACGCGTGTTGGGAGATTAGCGCCGGAGCTGTGATTTACGGCATTCTTTGCTGGCGGGGTCCTGCGATGGCGGCTGCCATGTTGGGGGGCGGTCCGAATCTGAGTCACAACGAAGTGTGGGGCGCGCTGAGTGCAGCACTCCAAGCGGGTACCACAGCGGCATTGCTTGCTTCGGGAGTTGGTTCGGGCGCAGGTGCGGCAGCTGCGGGTGGTGGTGCGGCGGTTGGAGGCGCCTCGATGGCTGGAGGGGCGACGGCGCCGAGCGCAGCTGGCAGTGGAGCTTCGGCTGCTGGAGCCGGAGCAGGTGGTGGTGGTGGAGGAGCGAGAGGAGGTAGCCAAGTGGCTGCGGCTATCGGTGCAGGCGGTTCCGGTTCAAAGGAAAGTGGCGGCGGTCAGAACGGAAATGGAAGCGGGCGAGGCCCGGAGTTCGGCGGATTGGATTCATAGGAAGGAGATTGGAGGAAGAATGCAAAGTCTTTTAGATTCGAACTCGAAGACAGACACTCCGGCGCTGATTGAAGCGGTGGAGGTTTCTTGGGTGGAAGCGGAGGCGCGGGAGAAGGCGGAGCGCTATCGGCGGAATTGGGAGGAACGCTATTCCTCGCTGTTAGCTGGTCGTCGTAACTGGCAGCTGATGGCCTTTTTGCTGGTGTTGATCGACGGGGGTTTGGGATACGGCATTTGGTACCTGGCGCACAGTTCGCGGACGGAACTGTACATGCTGGATCGCACGGGCTCGCAGGTGAACTACGCGGGAGCCATTAAACCCACGAACATGGATGACGCGACGTGGGACATCGTGCGAGTGGAAGAGCTGAAAAAGTTCCTCACGTCGTGGCGTAGCGTCACGTCGGATACGGCAGCGCAGAAGGCGGATTGGGATCGGGCGTTTGCGTTCGTGGGGGACGGTTCACAAGCGCGGGATGCGTTGGCGAGGTGGTATGAGGCTAACGATCCCCTGGCGCGCTCGGGTAAGGGCGAAATCGTGACTGTCCAGTACAGGACATTCGACCGGGAGGGAGCAAATACGTTCGGGTTGTGGTGGACGGAAACGACGACATCGCTGTCGGGGCAGAACGTGACTAGCAAGATGTGGCACGCGCGGATTGTCTACGCGACGAAAATTCCAACGAACGAGCAAGCGCGGGCCGAGAATCCGATGGGGATCTTGGCGACGGAGCTGACATTTAACGAGGTGCAGCAATGAGAACGGGGACATCCGTTTTGATGATGCTGCTGTGTGTCACAGCGTCGATTGGGTTTGGGCAACAAGCCGCGCCGAACGGTGTGCCGGCGACGGCGATGTCGCGTCAACAAGCGTTAGACCGGGCGGCGGCCTATAACGCAGCCCTGAAAATGTTGGGCGCGTCGGGCGGTGTGGTGGGTCCAGGTGGACAGATGCCCGGTGTGTCGAGCGGCGCCGTCCAGCTCCCGGCCCCTGCGCCTAAGGGCAAACAAGGCAAGACACCCTTGGCGGCGGAATCCCTTACCTTGAGTCGGACGCTTCCGTTGCCGGGTAACGCCAAGGCTGCGCTGGCGATCTCGGATGCAGCCTTCGACGCCGACCCGCAGATGAGAGCTGCTGCGGACGGACACCTGATTTACACCTGGGGGAAGGGCATTCCGTCGATTGTGTGCAGCTTGTTTCAGGTGACGGAGATTGACTTGGAGCCGGGGGAACACGCACCCGAAAAAGATGTGGATGTGGGGGACGATGAGTTTCACATTTCAGTCCATAAGGGCGCGGATCGTCTTGGCGAATTCGATTACCTCATCATCAAGCCGACGGTGGCGAATGTGGAAACAACGCTGACGATCGGGACGAACCGGCGCGTGTATTACTTCCGGCTGATCGCGACACAGACGGAGCACATGGCGCGAATTTCCTTTTCTTATCCGGAAGACGAAGAGCGCCGCAAGAAAGAGGAAGAACGGCTCGCGCGAGAGAGACAAGCGGAAGCGGCACAGTTAGCGGAGTTGGCTCCGGACAAAGAAATCAAGAACTGGAAGTACACGCTGGAGACTCACGGCCGCGATGCGCATTTCATGATTCCATTGAGTGTCGGGGACGACGGCGCGCGCACCTACATTCAGCTCTCGCAGGCGGTCCGGAAGCTCGGCTTGCCGGTGCTGCAGATTACGGGAGCGACGGGGCCTATTCCGGCGAACTCCCATTGGGAAGAAAACCGGCTGGTCGTGGATGCGTTGTTTGACCGGGGCTGTTTATTGCAAGGAGTCGGCGGCAAACAACAGCGGGTGTGCATTCAGAACGAAGCGGCAAACAAGGGGGACCGTTAGCGATGGCAACAACATCGTTGAATCTAGGTGGCCGGCAGCCGCGCGTGGTGAGCGCGATGAGCAGTGGGGTGCTGTGGGTAGCCGTCGCTCTGGGATTATTGCTCGTGGGCGCGGTGGTTCTGGGGTTCAAGACACGCTTTGCCAAGAAGGAACAACAGTCGCAGGCGACAGCGGCCGCAACGGTGGCGCACGATGCGGCGCAGAGCAACAGAACAGCGGTGCGCAACCGGGCGGAGGCGACGCCAGTGAGCACCCTGGTGGGGAAGGGACAAAGTGAGAACGGCGGTGCTGCTGCGCCTGGTGGGAGTGTTGTGCAAGCAGCCGGGAATGCGGTTGTCGCGGCGGTCAAAACAGATGCTCATCCTTTCCCGAATAGTCCGGGCGCTGCGGTACCGCCTCCAACCCCGGTGTATTACTATGTGCCGCCGGCGCCGCAGTATGCTGCTGCTGGGATGGTTGCCGACGATCCCGTTCGGAGGAAGAGAGAGCGTGCCCTGGAACGGCGGGAACAAGCGATGGCGGCTCCGACCGGCATTGTGGCGAATCAAAACAACGGTGTAGCGGCGCAAAAGAGTGTTGATCCGATTCAGGCGGAATTGGATCGAATCGCGCAACTAGGCAGCGCGGCGAATTCCGTGCCGCGCCCTGGCTTGGCTGGTGGCGGCTACCCGCCGATGGGCGTCGGTGTTCCTGCGATGGGAGCGGGGACGGAAGAGTACGACCTGAATCAACAGAACGGCAAGCGCAAATTTCAGCAGGACGAAGAGGGGGATTATCTCAAGACAACGCGCGTCGCGCCGATTTCGCGGTGGGTGGTGGAACGAGGCGAAAAGATTGTGGCGATTCTGCCCACGCGTGTTGTCTCCGATTTGCCGGGAGACTTGATTGCTCAGGTCAAAGACGACGTGTACAACACACCGGACCATCAGTTCATTATGATTCCGGCTGGTTCGTTGCTGGCCGGGGAGTACAACTCGTCGGTGAGTTACGGGCAAGGGCGGGTGCAAGTCATTTGGACCTATTTGCGCTTTCCGGACGGCAGCTTTATCAACCTCGGCAAGTTTGTCAGTCATGCGGCGGATGGCGCTGTCGGGTTGAAGGATCAAACGGACAATCACATCAAGCGCTTGGTGGGTGGCGTGTTGCTGAGTTCGATCTTTGCGGCGGGGATTCAAATCAGCCAGAATCACAGCGGCGCAAATAGCACTCTAGCGTATCCGTCGACGACGCAGCTGGCGGCGTCCGCGGTGGGGCAGCAAGCCGCGCAGTTGGGCGAACAAATCACGAGCCGGAATTTAAATCTGCAACCCACGTTGAAGATCCGGCCTGGCGAACCGTTCTATGTGTCGGTGCAAAAGTCGATGGTGTTTCCCGGTCCGTATGAACCGATCAAGCTCGGGGGTGAACGGTGAAACAACTGATTGTCGGTTTGGTCGGGGGAACGTTCGTTGTGCTGGCGCTGGGTGCGCCTGCGGCATTGCGTCAGTCTCGTTTGCGCTTCAATTCGACCGATAGCGTACCGATCGGATTGTACGAGGCGGAAGCGGAGCGCGCGCCGTATGCGGGCTTTTGTTTGAGTGCCGACACGTTGCGGTCGGCGTTGCGCGCCGGGCTGGAGCTGGGGCGCGGCGAGTGCGCGGATGGGCACCAGCCGATTTTGAAGACGGTGCACCAGGCGACGTCAGAAGCACCGATCACGTTGGATGCGGCTGGTTTCCTTGTGGGTGGCGCGCGTATTCCCAATACAAAACCAAAGGCGATGTCTAGGAAGGGGCAACCGTTAGAACACTTTGCCTTTGGGACCTACACATCCGGGTTGTGGGCAATTTCCGGGTACAACGCGGATAGTTACGATTCACGGTATTTCGGGCCAGTGGCGGAGGAGTGTATTCGGTTCTACGCCAAGCCGCTGTTCGTGCTTTAACTTACCCAACAAGAGGAACAGACTATGCCAGACGAACCAGGCGCAGAAACCTATAAGTTCACCGCGATCACAGCGGACGGGCAGCAAATCGAGCAAGTATTCGCCGCCACGACTGTGGATGGAGCGGCGGCGCAAGGATGGGAGAGCATTCGTGAGCGAGCAGCGGCGGGTGTTCAAGTCGAGGCGGCGCAGCTCACCTGGGAAGGGGTGGATTCGCCGGAAGTGGAATACATCTACGACCGGAGGCAGGGGATTGAGTTGTATCGGCCAGCAGGTCTCACCCTCAGAGAGGCTCAGCTGGAAACTCTGAGTCAGCGGGTTTCCGGGGAATGGACGTTGCAGCAATTCAGCGAAGTGGCGGGGAAACCGTGGTACGCACTGGCGGAGCGCGATGAGACAGGGAACGTCGTGCGGCAATTCACGGGCTACCGCGGGGAGATGGATGAATTCGCGCGCCAATACGGGTTGAAACCCCGCGAGTTGCCGGCGATCGCGGAAAGCCAATTCCTGTCTGAACAGATGAAGTCTGTAAAGCCTGGCGCAGCTGAGCGGGTGACGGCTTCCGATTTTCGTTTGGATCAGGAACGCCGGCGAGAGTGGAACACTTTGCTGGAGGAACGTGCGGCCGCGCCGGTAGCGGCGAAGGAGCTTAAAGCTGTAGTCGAGATGACGCCCCAGGAGCTTGTGGATGAAGCGCGCCACCAACACGCTCACTTTATGCAGCTGCATGAACGCTTTGAAAAGGCGGAGGGAGACAAGCAGCTGCAATTGCGGGAACAGATGAAGCCGATTGCCCTACGCGAAAACGAACTACGGGACCGGTATTTGTCGCTTCGGCAGGAAGACGCATTAGGGGACTTCCTGCAAAAGATAAAAGGGCCGTCGCAGGGTGAAGCGAGAAGCGGAAACTCGCTGGAACGGCAAACGGTGACACCGAGTTATGGACGACAGGAAACGATTCGTCAGCTGCGAGCCAAAGCCGACGCCGCTTGCTCTGAGGTTGAGTATGTGCCAGGCGAAGCCGCGATTGCCAGGAATTTGGCGAATCAGTTGGAGGCGGGGGTGAAGAAGATCAATTTGTCGCAAAATTATGGGACGACCAACCAGGCGGAGGCAGACGAACGGCACCGCAGCGCGATCGAGAATTTGGGGCCTTTTCTCAAGGAGGCACAGAAGATGACCGACCGTTTGGACTATGGGCAAGCCATCGCGGCGGGTCAAAAAGACGTTCTTGCGCTGAACCATGACATCAAGCATGGTTTAGCCAGGGTGCCGGGTGTGTTGCAAACAGCAGCGAATCACAGTCACCACGTAGTACAGGCGCCGCGGCTGTCGATGAGCGAGGGTCTTAGCGGCGGAGGGTTATAGATGGAACGGCGCGAGACCGGGCCGCTGGGTGCTTTTCCGTTACGGATACCGGTCGGAAAGCTGGTGGCCTTTTGCGCGGCGGTCGCGTTCGCACCGTTGTGGTGGACGGTCGGGCAGCGCCAGAGTGCACCCTTGGAACGGTTCTATGAGGGGGCGTACTGGAGCAGTTTGAAAGACAGCTATCACGTATCGCCCGATGGCAAACCGCTTTTAGTGCAGTACGACTTGGCGGTGCTCGATACGGATCAAGGCGAGAGCTTAGCGACTGTGGCGGATGCGCCTGGCGAATTGGGCGGGAAGGTTCGCGTGGTTCGTCGAGCAGTCAACCCGAAGCTCTTTCATGGCTGGTTGCGCGATTCTGTTTACCACGGATCTGCGGTCAATTTGTACGGCTTCTTTATTACGGCAGAGGTCGTGACGTTAACTCTCTTGCTGCTGTTGGGGGCGAATATCGACCGGCGGCGCCGTTTATCGGCGATGGATGGGACGCATCGGCGTGGTACGCGGTTCATTTCCTGGCGGCGTTTTAACGCCGAGCAAGTCGGGCCGTTGTGGCGTTTGTGGATGTTCTTTCCGTACCGTCGTTTGGCGTCGCGGAAAGTGCAGGCGGCGATCCGGAGGAGCCGGCGGTCGGCGGCCACACCGGAGTGTTATCGGGCTGCAGCGGGTCGAGTCGCGCAATGTTTGCGCTTTGCGGGTGTGCGTTGGCCTGGTGCTGAGGGGCCGGGCCTGGCGCTGGAGATCGGGCGGCTGGCGAGAGCGGTGATCAGCGAAGAGCTTCTTCCGTATCATCTCAACCTGTTCGGTGGAACGGGCCGCGGAAAGAGTACGCTGATCCGGAACATCATTCAGTTGATTCGGGCGCGCGGGGAAACGTTTGTAGTGCATGACCCGAAGCGCGAGTTTTACCGCGAGTTCTATCGACCGGGCATTGATTGGGCCATCGATCCGCGTTTAGAAGAGTGTCCCTATTGGGCGATGGAAGCCGAAGCGGCGGACGAGCCCGAAGGCACACCATGGGCTTCCAGCTTTTTTCCGGAACATCCGCGCTCACAACCGTTCTTCGTGCGCAAGCCGCGCGCGATTTTCGCTTACCTGATGTCTCGATACTCGGCTCACAACGAACCGAACGAGCCGGCGACTTGTGCGCGCCTTGGTTCCTGGTTGGCGGGAGGTGAAAACGAGATTCTCAAGCGGGTCATGGGAACGGAGCATTACCGCAGCTTGAATCGAGGTGGCGCTGAGAAAGTCGAGATCTCGGATCAGTCGCAAGGCTTGTTCTCGACCCTTGGCGAAATCGCCAAAGTGTTGCGGATGATGCCGGCAAGTGCAGAAGGGCGGCGGCGGTTCTCGTTGCGCGACTGGAAGAAGGACCGCCAGGGCTGCATATTTCTTTGTTCTGAGCCTGAGACGCAAGAGGCCATTATGCCGCTCCATACGGCTATCGCGGACATGGCCATCTTGCATACGCAAGCGGAAGTTTACGACCGGGATGTCCCGCGCGTCTGGTTTGTATTGGACGAAGCGGCAACGATGGGGCGCATCGGACAGTTGGAAAGCGGCATGACAAAGCAAAGAGCCTCCGGGAATCCGATTGTTTTGGGGTTCCACGACTTGCCGCAGCTTGAACAACGCTACGGCGAAAAGGGTGCGCAGACGATTACGGCGCAAGCGTATACGAACGTGATTTTCGGCACAGGCTCAGAGCGCGAAGCGGCACACATCGAGAAGATGATCGGCCATGAAGAAATTGACAGAGTGACGGAAAATCGCCCGTGGCATTTGATGTTGTTTAACCGGGGACACCGGGCGCGGTCCATCACGAATCAGATCACGACAACGGCGCCGGTCACGGCGGCGGAGATACAGAAGCTGCGGCGTTTTCACGGCTACATGCTGCAAGAGGGCCGGGTACTGCATTTCTCTTTGCGGCGTCCTAAGAAAAAAGGCGTTTTGCTTGAGCCGGTTTTGCGGACCATTCCGCCGCTCATCTTTCGCGAAGAGCCGGCTGCCGGCGTTTCGTCCGTCGATGCAAGCTTAGTGGTTTGTCCGGTGGACGATCCCATCCCGCCGCCGTGGAATTTCGATGAATTCCGGACCGATGTTCCAGCGGAAGAGGCAGTCCTTGCAGGAAAGAGTCACTAAGCATGGTGACGGGTAAAGCCATGACGGGCGGCGAGACTTACGCCAGGAATCACTTATCGAATAACGATTACTATTCGGTGGGTGAGACCATCACCGGTCAATGGATGGGCCGGGGTGCGGAGCTGCTTGGCCTGCAGGGCGACGTAACGATGGAACAGTTTGAGGCCATTCGCCTCGGCTGTGATCCATCCTCGGGTGAATTCCTGCGGCAGCGCCAGAGCGCCGATCGGTACGGTGAAGTGACGCGCAACGGAGAGACGTCAATTGAAAAGACCGGGACGGCTCGGAATCTTTACGACTTTACGATCTCCGCTCCGAAGGACATCTCGATACAAGCGATGCACGATCCGCGTTTAGTCGAGGCTCACAAAATTGCAGTGACTGAAACGGCAACGGAGATGGAGTGGCTCGCCGCGGTTCGGGTTCGGAAGGGGGGCATGAACGAAAACCGGGTGACTTCAAACCTTGTGATTGCCCGGTACGACCATGACACCAGTCGCGAGTTAGACCCGCAATTGCACACGCATTTAGTGGCGGCCAACCTGACGTACGACGGCTTAGAGGGCAAATGGTTCGCGCTGGCGGCATCGGAGATTTTCGAGCAACGCGCGTATCTCACCGAGTTCTACCGCAACGTGCTGGCGCGCGAAACGCTGAAGCGCGGCTATCAGATCGAAGATCACTTTAAGAGCGGCGAGGATAACGGGTTTGGCATCACGGGTGTGACCGAGGAACTGCGGGAGAAGTTCAGCCGGCGAAGCGAGCAGAGAGACGCCGCGATCGCTGACTTCATTGAAAAGAACGGGCGGCGCCCTTCGAATCGGGAAGTCGCGCTTCTCGTTCGTGATTCGCGTCCTGAAAAGCTGACGGAAATTACCACGGCAGACGTGAAGGCCGGCCAGTTGGCGCGATTGACACCAGAGGAACTGGAGCTAGGGAAGAACCTTCTTCAGACGGCGTCAGAGGGTGGCTCAGTTCTGGCGGTTGCGCCAGCGGCGCCCTCACTGAGCTACGCAATAGAGCACACATTTGAAAGGCTATCGGTCGCGAAAACGCACGAACTCAAAACAGAAGCGCTGAAACATGGCCGCGGACGTCTTGATGCGGCGGAACTGGGCGGAGAGTTAGCGGCCAAGGTCGCCAGTGGCGAGATGCTAACCGCGCGTGGTGAAGTAGCAACCCAAGCAGCCCTTGACCGTGAACTCAGAATGAAGGCGGCCATCAACGATGGCATCGCCAAGTACGGGCCATTGGGCCGGGGCCACGCGTTTGTAGCGTCGGACACGTTGAGAGCCGAGCAGAAAGAAGCGGTTTTGAAAGCTCTTGCGAATCGAGACTTCGCTTTCAACATCAACGGCGCGGCCGGGGTAGGCAAAACGTACACGCTGAAGGAACTCGATAGAGGCCTGCGGGAAGCACGCGTCAGCATGACGGCGGTAGCGCCCTCGGCCCGAGCGGTGCAAGTGCTGCAAAAAGATGGCCTTCCCCACGCGATGACAACCGCGCGGCTACTGGCAGATCCAAGCCAGCGAGCCCAGCTCAGGGCTGGCGTGTTGCTGGTCGATGAAGCGGGGATGGTTTCCAGCAAAGACATGAGCGAGTTGATCAAATTGGCGAAAGAGCAAGATGCGCGGATTGTCTTCAGCGGGGACAGTTTCCAGATCAAGGCAGTAGAAGCCGGCGACGCTCTTCGAATTTTAGAACGCGAGTCAGATCTTCAGACGGTTTCAATTCGGGACATTATTCGGCAGCAGGACGCCGAGTATAAGGCGGCAATGGAAACGATACGGCTGAAGCCGGCCGAAGGATACGAAAAGCTCGAAAAGATGGGTGTGATTCGTGAAGTTGACTGGCGGCTGGTCGGGCGGGAAACGGCGTGCGCCTGGCGCGAAGCCGCAGCCATATTGAACAGCGAGGGCGAAGAGCGCAGCGTCTTGGTCGTGACGCGCACTCATGACCAAATCGCCTCAATCACGCACGCGATTCGAGCTGATCGCAAAGCCCACGGTGAGATCGGCGAAGGCCTCGACTTCGAAAAGCACCGGGCGCTCGACTGGACCGAAGCACAAAAGAAGCAAATGAAGCGCTATCAACCGGGCCAGGTATTGACGTTCCATCGATCCGTTAAGGGTGTAGCAAAAAACGAGTCATTGGAGGTCATTTCCGCTAGCAGAGACGGCGTAAGAGCACGCAGGGGCAACGGCGAGCAGATTACAATCACCGGCAAACAGTCAAAGGCTTATGGCGTGTTTGAACGCGAAACAATCGACATTTCAGCGGGTGACCGGTTGCTCTTACAAGCGAACTGGAAAGAGAAAGGCCGGAACGGTTTTCGAGCCACAAACGGGGAGCTGGTGACGGTGGCCAGCATCGAGGGAGGCGCGATCCGTCTGAAAGACGGCCGCCAACTCCCGGCCGCTTACAAGCAATTCACGAGTGGGTATGCGGTTACAGCTCATGTGGGGCAGGGAGATACGGCGGACTTCGTTGTAGCGGCGCCAGATGGGATGCGCCAAGACGTTGCCTATGTGACGTTCACGCGTGGCAAAGAGGGCATCACGGTCATTACCAGCGATGCGCAAACACTCCGCGAAACTCTGGGCGTCTCTGGGGATCGGCAGTCAGCCACCGAGTTAGCGAGGCGCGCGCAATGGGCGGCCAAGGTATCACCGTTGGGATTCCGCCTCGATGACCACCAACTCTATCAGCAGTTCAAACAAGGGCAACGCTCAACACAACGGCCCGAAACTAAGAAACAGGAGATTACTCAGGATGCCAGGATCAGCCAGTCTGGAATCAGTTAGCGCTTCGGCAGATTGGCACGTAGTCAAAGCGGACGAGCAGAAACCGGAGTCTTTGCTTGTGCATTCGCGCCGCGCGGTCTTTGTGTTTCCGTGGTTTCGGTTCGTCTATGCGGAAGGCGACAACACCCGGGCAGAGATCGTCTTTTCCACGCACGCGATCTTAGTCACCGGCCAGGGCCTGGCGGCGTTACTGGCGGCGGTCGCCGGTCAGCGGGTCATCAGAGTCATCGAGCCTTCGGAGAACGAAGCCACTTTTGCGGTACGCGGTCCTGGTGCTCGCAAGCACGACGGCCCAGCTGTTCACTCCATCAAAGTGACGAAATTCGGCGAAGACGAATAGGAAACCCGAGAAATGTATTCGGACTTACTGAAAACTCGGCCAAAAACAGCGGTTGCCAGAGGGTTGTCGCGAGGTTGCCGGAAGGTTGTCAGAGGGTTGTCGCGAGGTTGTCAAAACACGCTGTTTTTGAGTAAAGATGTTCCTAACGCCGAAGGCGTTAGGGATAGTGTCTCTTTTCTTACTTGTTGCTGTGACCCGCAATGTCGCTATGTGGATATCTCTACGTGGGTCCGAGATGCCCATGTCTTGCGCTTTTTCACTGATTGCGAAATCTCTGGATCGTGCGAACCAACGGGGGGCAACTGATGCCCGGTTCCATAACTCCGCAGGAATTTCAGGCTTTGGCGGACCTGCCATTGGATGAGTCTCGCTGCTCGCGCCTGGAACCGTACAAAGAATTGATTCTGCGCTGGCGTAGGCAGGGCAGAAGCCACCGGCGAATAGCTCGTCTTTTACTGGACAAGTGCAAAGTCCGGGTGTCGGGTGAAGCTGTCCGTAAGTTCGTGAAGCTTCGGTCTCTGCCAGCGCAAGCCACAATCCGATATCGATCTTGAGCCGATGACAGTTCAGCCGGTTGCACCGGTTGGCCAGGCGTCGCCCTCCGGCAAGCGGTTATCGGCGGAGGAACGCGCCGAGCAGTTAGAGTTGATTCGGTCGTTGAGAGATAAGCCCGTAGTCAAAGAGCAGCAGCAACGCTGGAACTTCGATGCGGATGGGGTTACTTACAAACCAAAGGGAGATGAATAGTCATGGCAGCAGCGGTAGTAGAGATTCCGGCTCGTGATGCGAAGCCTACGAGTCGCATTGTGTTCACGGAAGGCGGGAAAGGTGGAGTCGGCAAGTCCGCCTTCGCCACGATGCTGGTCGAGTGGTACCGGAAACAAAGCGTTGCGGTATCGCTGATCGATATGGATTCGGAGAACAAGAGCCGGGGGTCGTTGGCTCATTTCTTTCCGGAAGCGCGAAAAACGAATATCCACCGGGAGCGTGGGATGGATGGTTTGATGTTCGCGCTTGAGGAGGGAACGCACATTGTGGTAGCCGACATGGGCGCCGGTGCCGGCGAAGTGGCGCATGAGTGGTTCGATCTGATGTACGCTGATGCGCAGACGTACGGGCTGGCATTCACCGCGATTGGTTTGGTGACGCCCGATCCGGCTAGCGTATCGAGCGTTCTGGCTTGGGCGAACTTTTTACAGGATCGCGTGGACTATCTGATCGTGAAAAACTCCATCAGCAACCCGTCAGACTTTAGCTGTTGGGAAAACGATCCGCAGGCGGAAGCGTTCCGGCGCCTGGCTCGGCCTCGCACTATCAGCATGCAATACCGCGTGCAGGATATCGAGCAGGTTGCGCGCGAGCATGGGGTGACGATGCAGGCGGTCGCAGACAAAAAGGTCGACGTGCCGGGGCTGAAAGAAATGCCCAACGTAGTGCGCGCGAACGGCTATCGCCGCAACCTCTTCGCCGAATTGGACGGCGTCAAGGATTTGCTACTCCTGTGAACGTACCAACTCTGAACAGCGAACGGGATGGCTGGACTGACATTTTAGTCCAGCGTTTGACGGCGGACAAAGACCGGGAAGAGTTTGCAGAGTTGCTGCACTGGTTCCGCTCTATGCCGCCGGGTGATGAATTTGCCAAAATCGCCAAACTGCTGGGATTTCTCACGCTGATCGGAAGCAATTTACCGGAGGCTCTGGCCGACGAGGCGAGGGCGCTCCGGCTTCTAAGTGAGCGGATCGACAAGGCAAACGCCGCGATGGATGAGCGGATCGGAAAGCTTCCAAACGAAATCGCGGCGGGAGTCGATCCTATTATGATCGCGAAAGCGATGAGTGAGAGTTTCCGGCAACAATTATCAGCGAGCGCCTTACACGACACCGCTTCTCTGATGAAAGCGGCGGTCATCACGCTGAAGGGTTTGAATGCGGAGGTCGCCGGGAATTTGAAGCCGCTGACAGTCGAGCTATCTGAGAAAACAGCCACGCTGCTATCCACACTAAAACAGCTGAACGAAGTCGAGCTTGCGGCCTTGGTGGGCGGAAACTGTAAGTGTGGGATCGTGCTGCAGGTTGTGCTTGCCTTGGTGGTTTTTGTCGCCGGCGGCATAGCCGGTTACTTGATTCATCCGTGAGGTCACCCAGATGCTTACCCATTCATTGTTTCGTGTTACCTGCATATGTGGCGAGGAGTTGCGCAGCGAGAGTAAGGGTGGCACTTGTCCAACCTGCAAATGTGAGTTTCGTATCGAGTGGCCGGCTGAGTATGAGGGCGAGCAGTCAAAACAGGAAGAGCCAGTCACCGTTGGGCGAGCGGCGACGGCGGTTGTTAGCGCCGGAATAAAATACCCGCAGTTTCGCCAGTTTTGCGAGTAGAAAGAGCGCCAGTTTCGTTGTTGGCGCACACGACCGCAGCGACGCCGACGGCGGCGCGAAGGGCGTGAGTGCCCGGTATCGAGTTAGCTGCACAGGGGAGTTAAGACGTAGCCGACCCTCCCGCGCCGTCAGCAGGAGAAGGAGCAATGGAACATCGAGCATGCTTGGTGTCGAGGCGGAGCGATTCGATCACGAGGTAGAGTTTATCGGCACTGTTGACTTTACCCGCGATGCAATAAGCCACGTTGGGCTGCATGCGCTGAGCTTTGCTGAAGTCATAGAGCCGGTAAACCCGCTGCGTGTCGCGATCCTGCAACAGGAACACAGCATAAGAGGGATATTCCGTCCGCGAGAGTAGGAACAGATGATTGGCGCTGAAGTTGAACATGAACAGGAAGGACTGAGACAAGGAGCGGAGATCGAGAAGACCTCCGCCCATTGGCAGCGCCGTTGAGGGGTTACCCGGCGGACTCCTCCGTCACGGGATATCACCACAGCGCGGCGCTTGCACGCTGCCGGAAGGTGGTTACTCTTCCAGCGAACCGGATTTGCTGGCTTTGCGCAGACTGTCGCCGCCGAGCAAGAAGATTTCGGAGTTCTCGACCAGGCGGTCCGCAATCGCGGTAGCGATGGTGGTGTTGAACAAGATATTGCCCCAGTCTGAGAAAGCTGTGTTCGTTGTAATAATGGTTGATCTCTTGTGACTATGGCGGGTAGAGATGACTTGATAGAAAAGATTCGAAGTCTGCTGGTCGAGAGAAAGATATCCTAGTTCGTCACATAATGTTGAGTTCAACATTATGTGACTTATGTGAAGTTGTCAGTAATGTGGAGTAGCCCGCTCAAGGCGCTGTCTTCATTGATCTTCAGCAGGTTCTGACTCCACATTAATTCAGTAGCATCGGGATGGCCGCCGTCCGGCAGCAGACACCAATTCAACGAGGTAAACGATGCTACAGTCCCTTCTTCCCAAAGCACACCAAAAAGTCAGCGCATTACCACTTCTCGGCCCAGTCGCGGAGGGCTTCGACGATTGGCTCACTGCCAACGGCTACACGGCAGGATCGCGAGAGTTCGCAATTCGGTTTCTGGCACATACCGATGCGGATCTGCGGAAACGCGGAGTTCGCGATATCACAAGGCTCTCCCAGTCGATCTTGTACGATTCTTGGCGCCACCTCATTAAGGACTTTCCGAACAATGCCGGAACGGTTCGAACGTTAGCGCGATATCTGAACAGCGTTGGAGTGATAAAAACCGGCCCGATCGAGAAGCCACAATCGGTTTCTTCCGCAATGCAGCTCAGCAATGAGTATGCCTGCTATCTGAAGGAAGTTCGCGGCAGCGCCAGGTCAACTATCTCGCACCACAGACTCGCATCACGCTGCTTTCTGGAGCATCTGGAAGCAGGCCATATCGCGATCAACGCAATCCAGCCTCGAGATATTGAGGCATATATCACGCAATCAGGTCAGCGCATGTGTCGTGCGAGTTTGCAGCATGAGGTCGCCGCCGTTCGCGGGTTGCTTCGCTTCCTCTCCACCGACGGCAGGGTGCGAACTGGGCTTGATCGCCAGATTGACACCCCTCGGCTTTATCGGCTTGAACAACTGCCGCGCGCTCTTCCTTGGGACACGGTCAAAACGCTTTTGAAAAGCATCGACACCAAGTCTTCCATGGGGTTGCGCGATTATGCCATGTTTTTGTTGATCGCCACCTATGGACTCCGCGCTAGCGAAGTCGTTGCCATCAGCCTCGACGACATTCGCTGGCGTCATGGCAGTCTACGAATCCATCAGCGAAAAACCTCGTCTCCGCTGGAGTTGCCCTTGACGAATGAAGTGTCTGCCGCACTTGTTAAGCATTTGCGGCGAACGCCGCCGCCGGTTCCGCATCGAAGGGTCTTCCTTCGGATGCGCGCACCTATCGGCATGCTGAAGCCGACGGCGATTACAGAAGCCTTTCAGGCGCTCGTGCGAGGAAGCGGGTTGAAGATTCCTTTCAATGGTCCGCATTGCCTCCGTCACTCGTTTGCGGTTCAGTTACTAAAGAACGGAACACCTCTGAAAACAATCGGGGACATCCTAGGCCACCGGACCGCCGAGAGCACATCCGTGTATCTGCGGTTGGCGACCGGGGATCTGCGCGAGGTCTCGCTTCCTGTTCCTGGTCAACGATTGGTCCCAGGCAAAGGAGCGAAGCAATGATCAAAGCTACGTTTTCGTCCAGACTCGCCAGTGTCCTCGAAAGATACGTGGGAATGAAACGAGCGTTAGGGCGGCGGTTCGATTCTGCAACGCACGCTCTGCAGAATCTGGATCGCTTCCTTGCCAAAGAAAGTCACCCAGACCTGAACGCTGCCAGCTTTGAAGCCTGGTGCAAAACTCAGGAGCATCTCGCATCCGGTGTTCGCCGGGCGCGAATGCTCGAAGTACATGCTTTCGGTGTATATCGCCGCCGAACAGAGCCCAGGTGCTTCTTGCCCGATCCCCAGACATTTCCGCCGTACCATCAGCGCATCCGGCCGTACATTTTTACTGAGCCGGAGATCGCGCGATTGTTGAAGGCGGCATCCAAAATGAAAAGCAAACCTTCAACGCCACTTCGCCCAGAGCTCACGCGGCTGGCGATCGTTCTCCTGTTCACCACCGGCATCCGGCGTGGCGAGCTTTTGAATCTGACAGAAGCCGACTACAACCGGCAGGAAGGAACGCTGCACATTCGACAGACGAAGTTCTACAAGTCTCGATTGCTGCCTGTTCATGCCGGCATCGAAAATCAGATCGAACAGTACCTGCAAGCCCGCTCGAAGTTGAAGCTGCCATCGTCTGCCGCTACGCCCTTGATGTGGAATGCCATTCACGGAGGACGTGCATACACTGGCACAGGTATTTCCTATTGCATCAAGCCGCTGCTGCATCAGTGCTGCATCAAGTCCGCGAATAGCCTTTCTCGCATCCACGACTTCGGCATTCCTTTGCGGTCAATGCCTTGCTTCGCTGGTATCGCACAGGTGCCGACGTCAACCCAAAGTTGCCGTTACTTGCGACCTACCTCGGCCATGGTTCGGCGCTTTCCACTCATCACTACTTGCACTTCATCGAGCCGATGCGGGCTGCCGCGAGTGAGCGGTTTGCCAGACTGTATGGAAGCTTGATCGTTCCTCCAGCCGCGAAGAGGTTTCGATGAGGAAACCAGCCGCCAATCTGTTGTGGCCCGATTGTCCGCGACTACTTTACCGATCATCTGCCGCGCATCCGAGGATCCAGCCCGCATACGATTCTCAGTTATCGGGACAGTATCGTCTTGCTCTTGCGCTTTATCGCGGAGCAGCGTAAAGTTCCAGTCACCGCTCTTGACCTCCCTGACCTAGATCCGCCTCGCATCCTCGCATTCCTTTCGCATCTGGAGGATCAAAGGAATAACGGTGTGGCGACACGCAATGTAAGGCTGGCGGCCATTCATGCGCTCTTCCGTTACGTAGCATCGCGGAACCCCGAGCAACTGGATCTCGCGTAGAAAGTGATCGCCGTCCCATTCAAGCGCGCGCCGAGCCGGGCCATAGATTACTTGGAATATGACGAGATTGACTCGATCCTGAAGGCGATCGAACGGACCACCGAGCAAGGTGTCCGAAACTACGCTCTCCTCGCGACGATGTTCAATACAGGTGGGCGTGTCCAGGAGATCGTAAACCTTCAGGTTCGCGACCTTCAGTTGATCAAGCCGTATCAAGTGCGACTCTTCGGCAAAGGCAGGAAGGAGCGATACTGCCCTCTTTGGCCCGAAACGGCGGCGGTGCTGCGATCATTCTGCAAGCAGCGCAAGATCGAATGTTTGCCTGAAACCCATCTCTTCGTCAATCATCGCGGTCACCAACTGAGCCGATTCGGAGTTCGCCACATTCTTTCCCGGTGCCTGGGCGCTGCCACCCAGGCCGCACCAACGTTGACCAAGAAACGATTGCACCCCCACAGCATGCGACACAGCACGGCGGTGGCGCTCCTTAAGTCCGGTGTTGATCTATCGACGATCAGCCATATGCTGGGGCACGCAAGTCCAGCAACTACGAACCGCTACGCCAAGGTCGATCTTGAGATGAAGAGGAAGGCGATCGCAAAGGTCAAGCCAGTTTCTCGGAAGTCGCGGACGCCGTGGGCAAAGAATGACTCGATCCTCGATTGGCTGGAGTCGCTGTAGTCCAAATTAATGTGGAGTCAGAACCTGCTGAAGATCAATGAAGACAGCGCCTTGAGCGGGCTACTCCACATTACTGACAACTTCACATAAGTCA
>CAVXPI010000002.1:0-603691 GCA_963763615.1 Bryobacterales bacterium
AATAGGTGCTTATTCGTGATCTTCGTAAGCGGGAACAAACGGCTCCCCGTCCCACCTGCTAAAACAATTCCCTTCATAAACCCCGATGTTAGCAGGTGGCGACATAATAGCGCCTGTTTGTTCTAATCGAGCTTAATAACCGATTTGGGGTCCGGTTTCGCCGCGCGCGGCAACCCCTTTTGAATCAACCGGCCCGCGATGCGGAACACCAGTAGCAAGATCGCCGCGCCAATCACGACTCTCTGCAAACTGCCGGGTGGCGCCGACGAGTGCAACCACATGATCAATACGACCACGATGATCAGACCCAGCCCCGCGCCGCCCAGGGTCATCGATGACCGGACTACGGCTTTCCGTTCCTTTTGCGCCCGCTCCTCGTACTTGTTCATCGTACTTTGCCGCCTCCAGAATACCCCAAATCGGAATTCAGCATCAATTCATCGATATGTAACATAATTGTAATGAATGCACGATTACTCTAGGTTGTAATGATGTCCACTCGAAGGCTTACATGCGCAAAATAGCTCTCATTGAAGATGATGCCGACCTGTTCACTTTGGTCAAGTACAACCTTGAAAAAGAAGGCTTTGCCGTTGTTGGGGCCAACACCGGCCGGGGCGTTATGGATCTTTTCCGCCGCGAAAAGCCCGACCTCATTTTGCTCGACATTATGCTGCCGGATTCGGATGGCCTAGAGATCTGCAAGAGCATCCGTCAGAACCCTGAGCTGGTTCATATCCCAGTAATATTCCTCACCGCGCGCGTCTCGGAAACCGACCGCATCGTCGGCTTGGAACTCGGCGCAAACGATTACATTGTGAAGCCGTTTTTCGTCCGCGAACTGATCGCCCGCATCAAAATTCAGTTCCGAGGACAGGTTAGTGCGACGCGTGTTTTGAAAGCGGCGCGGCTTGAGTTGGATCGCAGCAGCTGCGAAGTGCGGCTCGATGGCGCGCTTCTCACCTTGACTGCGACTGAATTTCGTTTGCTGGAATTCTTGATGAATCGGCCGGGCGTCGTCTTCAGCCGTGAGCAATTGCTCGATGCCGTTTGGGGGCATGATCGGGCGGTCACCGACCGGACCGTCGACGTCTACATCTTGCGCCTTCGCCAAAAAATCGAAGCGGATCCCGCCAATCCTTTATTGATTCGCTCCGTCCGCGGCTTCGGCTATAGCTTCAGCAATTCCACTCAACCCCAACACGAAGAACCGGCCGCCGAATCGCGCGCCGCCGTAACGCAATAGATCAGTCCGAAAATAGCCGTTCCAACAAACCGGACTAATCTCCCTTGGGCCCCAAATACTCCGCACCATAAATCGCCGCCCGTAGATCCCGATGCAACGTGCCATCAAACGGCATCGTCTGCACGAAGAAAACGGCCGCCAAATGGTTCACCGGGTCCACCCAGAACAAAGTGGTCGCCGCGCCATCCCAGAAAAATTCCCCCACCGCGCCCCGGTTTTCTTCCGGTTTCTGCGGTTGCATCTTGCGCACCGCAAAGTCTAAGCCGAAACCCACCGACCCTTTGCTCGGCAGGAACAGCCGTTCGGTAATGCGCGGATCGAGTTCGTCCGTAGCCATCAATTGCACCGTCGACGGCTTTAGAATCCTCGTCCCATCCAGTTCGCCTTTGCCCAACAGCATGCGCGCAAACCGCATGTAGTCATCCACCGTGGATGCCAGCCCGAACCCGCCGCCCGTCAATTTGTTGTTCTGAAAATTCAGCTTGCGCGTCGATTCATCCGAATCGCGAACCAGCTTGCCATCCTTCGTGTGATACATCGCGGCCATGCGGGCGAAGCGCTCATCCGGCTGCCGCCAAGCGGTGTCGCGCATGCCGAGAGGCTCCAGCACATGCTCCCGAACATACTCAGCAAACGGCTGGCCCGACAATTTTTCCACTAGCAGTGCCTGCACGTCTACGGCAATGCTGTAGCTCCACTGCGCACCTGGGTCGAACAGCAAAGGCACCTTGGCCACCCGCCGCCCTAACTCAGCTAGGTCATGATCAATCGCCATTGGGTCGGCTTTCACATAAGCGTCGTGCGCGGGCGTTTTCCCGGGTCCGTACGCGAAACCCGCCGTGTGGCGCATAATGTCGCGAACGGTGATCCGCCGCGCCGCCGGTCTATAGATAGGTGCGCCCGCCGCATCCTTGCCCGCATACACTTGCATTGATTCGAACTCCGGCAAATAGCGAGAGAGCGGATCGTCAAGTCCGAACTTCCCTTGCTCCCACAACTGCATCAAAGCCACGCCAGTGATCGGCTTGGTCATGGAGTAGATTTGCGCAATCGTGCCGCGGTTCATCGGCCGCTGCGCTTCCCGGTCGGCAAACCCGGCCATGCCGAAATACGCTTCCCGGCCGTCTTTCCAAATCAGCGCCGAGACTCCGGCTGCGCGCCCGTCAGCGACCATGGCGGCCAGGGCTTCGTCAACATGTTTAGTGTCGAGACGTAACTCTTGCGCCTGTATGACTAGACTGAGCAAAGCTAAAGACAAGAACTGTACTATTTTCATTGGCAAAATCAGACTAACACAAGATCAGAACCGCGACCGGCCAGGGAGCGGCGGCGTCGCCACAGAGCCTGCCACAAAAAACTCCGAGAACATCCACCTGTAGCCCGCACTGATTCCGCGATGACCCTCCCCGATCAGAACCGCGACCAAGGCGGCCCGGCCGCGCCTACTTGTACCAGACTAGGGAGCGGCGGCGTGGTGGCCACCTACCTCCTCACCTGGGCGTGCTACGGCGCTTGGCTCCCCGGTCAGCCTGGCGCAATTCGTCGCACCAGAAACCAATACAACTCCCCTCTTCCCGAACCCGATTTCCGAAACGAATGTTACTTCCGCAACCGCATGACCCAAGCCCCTTACTTACTCGACGACGCCGTTCGCCGGCATCTCGTATTGCAAAGCCTCCAAGCCCTCTGCGCCCACCGCACCTGGACCTTATGGGCCTGCCACGTTCGCACCAATCACGTCCACGCCGTGACCGCCGCCAACACAAAACCCGAACAAGTGATAACCGCCATGAAAGCCTACGCCAGCCACTCATTGAATCAAAATGCGCTCGAAATGCCCGACCGCCGCCGTTGGGCGCGCCACGGCAGCACCTGCTATCTCTGGACCGACGAAGCCGTTCAAACAGCAATCCAATACGTCCTCCACCAACAAGGCGAACCCATGGCCGTCTTCGAAAGACCGCTCTCACCTCCTGGCTTGCGAATCTGAATCTCCGCCCACAGATCAGAACCGCGACCGACCAGGGAGCGGCGGCGTGGTCGCCACCCGCCTCCTGGCCAACCCGAATTTCTCACCCAGCCTCCATCTGCTTCGTCACCAAGTTGAAAGTGTGACATTCATCAAACCGGACCATGGGTCCTAAACGTCCTTCACGCGTAAGCTTCTGCCGCAGACCCTATACCACGCCAGCGCAAGAATTAAAATCATGAAGACCCTTCGGCCACTCACTCCAACCGAGTTAGCGCACGCCGAACATCGTCTTCTTCATCCGCCAACAGGAGGTCGCATCGAAGCCGCCCGCAATCACGGTATCGACCTAACCCTCCTCATCGAACAACTCCGCCTCACACCTGCCGAACGTGCCGAAAAGCTGGAACGCGCTTCTACCGCTCTCGAACAAGTGCGGAATTGCGCGTAAACGCTCCTGATGAAATTCAAGAAAGCACTGCAAGTTCTCTGCGACGGAGATGTAGAGTTCGTGGTGATAGGTGGCCTCGCTGCGACCTTCCTCGGCAGTGCGCTAGTCACCTACGACTTAGACCTCTGCTATTCGCGGACGTCAGCCAATTTGCGCCGCCTCGCCAAAGCGCTAGCTCCATTCCACCCGAGGCCTCGCGCTTTTCCACCAGACCTGCCTTTCGTCTGGGACGACGTTACGCTTCGTAACGGCTCTTGGAAGCGGGGGAGCAATAAGCCAATTTAGCTCGGTAACAACCCCTCAACCCACTCCTCCAACCCCGCATCCCGAAAATCCTTAATCTTCAGCGCCACCCCTTCAAACACCGTTGGCGTCGTCTCCACGCCCACCACGCGCATCCCTGCCGCAACCGCCGCTGTTACTCCTGTTGGCGAATCCTCAAACACCACGCACTCCTCCGGCCTCATCCCCAACCGCCGCGCCGCTTCCAAAAACACGTCCGGAAACGGCTTCGGCCGCGCCACTTGCATCCCGTTCACCGTCACCGGAAAAAACTTCCGCAAGCCAAACGCGTCCAACACAAAATCGATATTCTGCGGCTCTGCATTCGACGCCACCGCCTTCGGCACATCCCGGTGCCGCTGCAGAAACTCCACCACGCCCGGAACCTCATACCGGCTGAGCCCTTCCGCCATCATCATTTCGCGAAACAAGCGCTCCTTCTCGGCGCCATGGCGAAAGTTCACTTCCCCCTGTAAATTCGGGTCAATCAATTCCCGCACCAACTCCGAATTGCGCTTGCCATGCATCCGCTGCTCCAGGTTGTCCACCTTGATCCCAAGCCCGGCCAAATACCGTTCCCACGCCAGCGTGTGTAACGGCATCGAATGCACTAGGACGCCGTCCATATCGAAAATAAACGCCAAACGGCGCGCAGATGACTGTGATGATGGTTGCAAAGAAAGCGGTCTCTCCGTAAGCGTAACAATCGCGGCAAGCCGCCTTCAGAATCCTGCGAAAGATCTTTGCCGTTTGGTTTTACCGCTGCACGACAGTTAGGGAACAACCCTGAACAGGGAGCGGAAACCTTCCTGATCGAAATGCTTGTCGTTAGTCAACCCCGCCTGCCGCCGAAGCCTTTGATCGGCGCAACAAAAAGCCAGAAACTCAGTCGGCACTTCATCCGTCGTGATGACGGAGCGCGGCGGAAGCGATGCGGTAAATCGCACAACTTCCAGATGCGCACTGTCTCTTGGATTGGTCAATGCAACCCAATAGAAAGTATCGGCAAAAAAGCTCACTGCCGGCTTCGGCGGGGCGAGCCATACAAATAGTGGTCTTGCTCACTTGCACCATCGGTGGGCAGATTCTCGAAAACGTCATCAGGCAAAGAGTGCATTCGACTCGTGAATGCTTTCCAGAATGGCTTGGGGGGAGCGCTTGCCTCAAGTTCGTGCGCCAATACCTGTTGGGCGAATTCCTCGGAAGACAGACCTTGCGATTGTGCTTTGGCCTTGACTCGACTTTGACACCAGATCGGGGCTAGCAAAGATAACTCCCGCCTGTTCGATCTCGCCGATGGCCGCCCCGCCTTTTTCTCCGCTTATCGCCCTATGGCTGCTCGCCCAAGCTTCGCAGAAAGCGTGTCCGAAGATCATTTCCCACCCACAAGCCCGCATTCAAGATCATCCCGTCAAGCAGTGGTTTACACTCCGGAATCAAGTTGCGGGTTTTAGCCTCAAACAAAATACCAAGCAATCCCGTGAATGAAAGACCACGTTCCGCCTCAATCCGTCGTCCACGCCGCTCATCGATTAGGATCAGCGATGCATTCAATTCTTGAGCCACAATGATTGCCTCTGCCTCGCCTGGATCGACGCGCTCGAGAAGTTCAGCGGGCAAACCCAACCCGCCAAACAAGCCTCTTAGCAGATGCAAGTGGCTGATCGCCGATAGGTTCAAGATTGGCGAAGTGTCTGAAACGACAATCACACCTTCAATCGTTCTCGCACAGTAGCCAAATCGTGCTCCAACTCTTCCACGCCGTAATGGATTGGAATCTGTCGCGATGCTAGCGCTCGCTGCATGTCCAATTGCTTCGCCCCGCAAATGCCGCCGCTTGGCCAAGGGTAAGGCGCTCCTGCTGAAATAGTGTCACGGCTATCTCCAGCAGCATCTACGCTTCACTCAAATGGGCAGTCTGCAAAACCTCATCGGAAACGGTAACAGGCATGGCTCACCTAAACCTTGAGTTTAGCGGATTTCGATTTTAGTTCACCATTTTGCCGGTTCCGTCCCCCCGCCGTTCCCGTCGACCGTCCGTGGCTTCGAGGCGTAAAACCGCTTCATATGCCACCTTCACCCGCACAACCCCGTTGCAGCACGCAACCGTGAATGCGCGGCAACAATCCCCGCTTGCAGTCACGAGCGAAGCCGAAAAATCTTTCAGCCCCCAACTGCCTCAATCCATGCCCTTTCTCGATTTTGCCGCTGAGCCAATCCCCCAATCCGCTCCGCCGCCCTTGCTATGGTCAAACCGGTTAGCGAGTCGTCTCCCGATCTCCACATCGGATCGCGGCCTGTATCCCAGCTCTTTTAAAATCGAATAGACACCGCAATCGATCATCCGGCCATTGGCTTCGTTTTTTCAAATCGCCCGATGGCCCAATCCGGTGCCGGCCCAATCCCAATCCGGTGCCTGCCACCACAACAATCCCGGTGCCTGCCACCACAATGCAATAATCCCGGTGCCCAATCCCGGTGCCTGCCACCACAATGCAATAATTCCCGGACGAGTTGGCTTCAAAGCGCAAACCGCCCCAAAACCAAAACATGTTCTGCAAAAAACGCCTTCTCTTCGCCTTTCCGCAAATTCAAATTGGCTTCGAACCGTAATTTCAAGCCTTCGCCAACCCCGCCAGCAACGGCATCGACCTCACCCTCAACCCCGTCGCACTAAAAATCGCATTCCCAATCGCGGGCGCAATCCCCACAATCGGCGTTTCCCCCGCCCCGGCCGACGCCACATCCTTCCGGTCAATCAGAATCACGTCAATCTTCGGCACATCCGTAAACCGCGGCACCCGGTATTGCGAAAGCCGCGGATTCTGAATCCGCCCATTCGCCTGCTCCACCTCTTCAAACAGCGCGCCGCCTAAACCCATCACAATCGCGCCTTCCACCTGGTTGCGCAAATGCTTCGGATTCACAATCGCCCCGCAATCCCATGCCGCCACCACGCGCTCCACCTTCACTTGCCTGCTCCCGCTCACCGCCACTTCCACGCAGCACGCAATATGGCCGCCCTTATCGAACCCGCAAGCCAGCCCAAACCCTCGGTTCGCATTCGCCTTCTGCTTCGCCCACTCAAACCGGTCCGTCGCCGCCACCAACACCGCGCGCAACCGTTCATTCTTCAAATTGTTCAATCGGAACGCCAGCGGATCCATCCCAATCTGCGCCGCAATCTCATCCATATGCGACTCCCTCGCAAAATGGTTCGCCGTCGCCGCCAACCCGCGGTACGATCCCTCGCGCAAAGGCGAATGTCCCTCCTCGAACTTCTCCGATCGGTGCGCTTCGTCAATGTCATAAGGCGACTGGAGCGCCGCTGGCCCCGACGCCATATTCACGAACTTCCACGAAACGATCTTGCCGTTGGCATCCACCGCGCTGCTCACTATCAAATTCCCTTGTGGTCGAACATACGCCCAAGTGAATTCCTCTTCGCGGGTCCAAATCAACTTCACCGGCTTCCCCGCCACCTTCGCCAAGCGAGCCGCTTCAATCGCGCACTCCCCCGAATGCTTGCCGCCATACCCCGACCCCGTGTCCGGCATCAGCACACGCACATCCGCCTGCTCCATATGAAACGCCGACGCCAATTCTTCGCGCACACCAAACGGCCGTTGCGTGCCCGTCGAGACGGTCAACTTCCCGTCTTTCCATTCAGCAACCGCCGCCCGCGGTTCCAACGGCACATGCGCAATGTACGCAACTTGATACCAGCCGTGCGTCACCGTCGCATCTTTCGGTCTTTCGAAAACCGCGCCAAAAGCTTTCGGCGAACCACCTTCCGCCGCCGGCCCTTCCCACTTCGCCTCAATAGTCGCCAGCGCCTTCTCTGCCATCCGCTCATCCGGCGCCGCCACTCCTACAAAATCGCCATCGCGGACCACTACCACCCCAAGCATCTTCGCTGCTCCGCTCGTATCAACCGAAACCAGCTTCGACCCCGGCTGCGGTCCTCGCAACACTCGGCCGTACATCATCCCTGGCAGCTTCAAATCGGAAACAAACTTGTGCCTCCCCGTCACCATCTCGGCCGCGTTAATCTTTGGCAAGTCCGTTCCAGCTATCTCCCAATGCGTCGCCGCAGTTACTAAGTCCGCATTGCCAATTACATTCACCCAGTCGATCTTAGCCGCCAAATCGCCATACCCGCTGCGCCGCTTCACATCGCCATTAGTAACAAATCCATCCTTGGCGTGCAGATGGTCCTTCGGCACGCCCCACTGTTTTGCCGCCACATCCATCAAAGCAACGCGAGCCGTCGCCGCCATTTTGCGCATCTCCGGCGCCATCGTCGGAGTCGTTCTGCTGCCAAACGTCCCCATGTCCCAAGGCACCAGCGCCGTATCGCCCATCACCAACGTGACCTTGCTCGGAGCAACCCGTAACTCATCCGCCACCGCTTGCGTCAAAGATGTGCGGATATTCTGCCCCACTTCCACCTTGCCCGTGAATGCCGTAATGCTTCCATCCGGAGCAATGTGCAGCCAAGCCGCCACGTTTGTCGGCAAGGCTTCGCCGTTCCCACCGCCGCGCCGTCCCGATTCTTGTGCGTCAATTTCATGCTCCGCCGTCAGCAGCACCAACAGCCCGCCGCCCAGCGTTCTGAGAAAATCGCGCCGCTTAAGCATGAATCGCACCCGCTGCCTTGTGCACCGCCTCAACAATCCGGTTGTACGCTCCGCACCGGCAAAGATTTCCATCCAGCTTCTGCTTGATCTCCGCATCCGACGGTGAAGGCGATTTCCTCAACAACGCCACCGCCGAAAGCACCATGCCGCACGTGCAATACCCACACTGCATCGCATCACAATCGAGGAACGCTTGTTGCACCGGATGCAGACGGTCTCCATCGGCCAACCCTTCGATCGTGCCAATCTCACGGCCCGCCACCGTGTAAACCGGCGTAATGCAAGATCGATGCGCCACCCCGTCAATCAAGACCGTGCAAGCCCCGCACTGCCCTTCACCGCATCCATACTTAGCGCCGGTCAAATCCAGCTCGTTCCGCAACACCCAAAGGAGAGGCCGCTCAGGGTCGGACTGAATCGTCCGCCGCAGCCCGTTGATGGTGAGATCCATTTCCTGATTGTACGGCTGATTTGCGCCCTAAGCTGCGGCCTATTTCGCTCTCGCCCTAATCCGCGTACAATAAAATCATGGTCTCTCTGTCCCGGCGCGTCGGGATCTTCGCGTCTTCACTTCTGCTGTTTTCCGGCATCCTTCTTGCGCAGGATTGGAAAACCGCGACCACTTTGCCCAGCGTCGATTTCAGCGGTTTAAGCGTAAAGCAGAAGGCCAGCGTTCTCAAGATTCTGCGCGAAAGCGGGTGCTCTTGCGGTTGTGGCCGAACCATGGCACAGTGCCGTGTGGAAGACCCGTCTTGCTCGTTCAGCGTAGGCTTGGCCGCGACTGTGATTCAAGCCATTAAAGATGGCAAGACTCCTGAAAAAGCTCTCGAAGCTGCCAACACGTCGCGCTTCGGCGCTAGTCATACGGCGCAACTTTTGGACGATCCGGTGAAAATTCCGCTGGCAGGCGCCCCCGTCACCGGACCCGCCGACGCACCCATCACGATTGTCGAATTTTCCGATTTTCAGTGCCCTTATTGCATCCAAGCTGTACCCGAAATTGAAGCCTTGTTGAAGGTTTATCCCAAACAAGTCAAGCTCATCTTCAAACAGTTCCCGCTGGAAATTCACTCCGATGCCTATCGCGCCGCCACCGCCGCTTTAGCGGCGCAAAAGCAAGATAAGTTCTGGGAAATGCACTACGCCTTGTTCGCCCATCACGACAACCTATCGCTCGAATCGATTCTCAAAATTTCCCAAGATCTAAAGCTCGATGCCGCCCGCTTCCGGCACGACATGGATTCCAAAGAGGTCCACGACATAATCGCCAAAGATCTGGCGGACGGCAACCAGGCCGGTGTGGAAGGCACGCCGACCATTTTTATTAACGGCCAGCGCTACAACGGCCGCATTGAACTCACCAACTTGCGCGGCTTAATCGGCGCTGAGTTGAAAAAGACCCCTGCTAAGCAAGAACGCGCCAGCCGCTCGTAGGGCGGGCCTCCCGGTCCGCCTCTTCGTGTTACTTACCATCCAGTTCCTTGGTCACTTCCAGCACCACGTCGCCCACAATTTGCAAGCTCTGCCCACTGAGCTTATCCATCGTGTCCTTCTCGGTATGCCAATAGGCTTGGTTCGGACCATAGTCGAAGTCGATCAGATCGAGCACATTCACGCCAACTTCGGCAAACGGCCGGTGGTCATCGTCAATCGCTCCTTCGTCCTGCCTAAAATATCTCGTGTATCCGAGCTTCGCCGCCGCCCGTTGCACCATTTCCCGCAGGCCGGCTGACGAATTGGCGTCATTCAACACGTCCAGATCCTTATCGCCGATCATGTCCACATTAATCAGCGCTACCAGGTGCGTCAACGTTCCGTCTGCCAGCCATTTTGCCGCCAAATGCCGGCTCCCATAACGGCTGTCGGTATCGCTCCACTCGCCCAATGCCTCTTCGCCGTCGAAGAAAACCAGGTAGATATCGTCGCGATGCTTCAGCTTCGTTACCGCGCGCGCGAACTCCAGCAGGAATCCGGTCGAAGATCCAGCGTCATTCGCCCCCAAAAAGTGCTTGCCCGCAATCTTCTTCGTATCAAAGTGGCCGCTGATCGCCAACGCTTTCCCCGACGAGCCCGGGAACTTGGCGATAATGTTCGTCATCGCCAACGGCCCTTCCGGAGTGCGCCCCGAAAACGAATCGAGCGCGACTTGCGCTCCGGTCGGCTTCAGTTCTGCTACGATCCAATCGCGCAGTTTCTGATTGGCCAAAGATCCGGAAGGCCGCTCGCCAAAACTGACTGCTCGCCTTGTTTCGGAAAGCGCCACCGAACCCTGAAATAAAGAATTTGGGCTAGCCTGACAGAGCACTATTCCCCAGAACAGCAGTATAAGTGGGCGGAGCGTTAAAGTCTGTGGTACGAGCTGTCGATTAGATGAGTACATTAGCCTTGTATAGGTTGACGGTGACAGGAAGAATAGCTGCCTTGAAATCGGGTTCTAGCTGGTCAAAGTGGCAATTTCTGTTGTATTATAGCCTTATGTAGACGGGCGAGGAGATGCCTGCTTTCACTATGCAGTCCGTTGGGACACGACTTCGAGAAGCGCGGATCAAGAAGGGGTACACGCTAGAAGAAATTAACTCGCGTACTCGCATATCGTTAAAAAATCTTAACGCGATCGAATCAGACGACCTTTCTAAGATCAGTTCCCCGTTCACTTACCGCAGTTTTGTGAAGCAGATGGCTGATTTGCTTGGAGTCGATCACGCAACCCTCGCCGCCGACGCTCTAACAGCCTCGAGCACGATGCCGGAGCCTTTGGTTCCCGGCCAGGAAGAAGAAGTCTACGTTCGGCCTCATCAATACCAAAAGCAATTGAAACCGAAAAGCAACCCTAATTGGCTGCGCATGGCGTCCATTGCAGGCGTGGCAGGCGTTGTTTCTGTCTATTTAATTTGGCGTAACGGTGGCGTTATTGCCAGCAAGCTTCCGGCAGGGCCGCTTCCGGCAAGTAGCCGAATCGTGAGTCCTGCGGAATCGGCGCCAGCCGCCATGCAACCAAGCGAACTGCAAACGTCAGTCCCTGCCGTAGCGCCTTCCACTGTTCCGAATACCGTTCAACCTGGCGTAAAAACAGAATCGCAAACACCCGAGCCCGAAGTGCCAGCTCCGCCTCCACCCCCGCCTGGGACTGAGCAGTTGTTGCCGCCAAGCAAGCTTCCGGCCCATCTTGAGTCCGTTGCTCAAACGCTGACCGCCACGCCTGATCCGGTTACTCAAGCCGTTTCGCCGAGAACCGGTTCCCTTTCGCAGAATTCCGAAATCGCAGCTATCCATATTGAGCTTTCGGCCATGCAACCTACTTGGTTATCCATCTCGGCCGATGGCAAAACGACGTATAGCGGCACTCTCGCCGCTATGAAGACCATAAGTTTCGAGGGTAAAGAGACTGCCGAAATTCGTACAGTCAATGCCGGCGGCGTCAACATCATCTTTAACGGCCGCGCGTTGGGGCCGCTGGGTCGTCGCGGACAGTCTCGCACGTTCGTGTTTACAAAAAGCGGCTACGAAGTGCTTCATGGTGTTTCCAGTAACTTGCCGCACGTTGTTCCCACCGGCGGCTGACCCTTTCGGTCCCCGCTCCCGTCCGAGAGCGAAAGGGGGACACTCCGGGCTAGCGTTGCCCAACTCCTTCAGTCCGATCCGCAGGCGTGTCCCCTTTTCGCGCTGCTCCACTTACACCCCGCGCCCGTCTTGCGCGTTTCTTAAAGGTTAGCGCTGCGTCGTCGCTTCCTGGCTCCGGGCTTTCTCCGCCGCTGCTAAACGCTTGCCCTTCCTATCGAGCCGGTCCTGTTTCCGTTCAATCCGCTGCAGATGTTGCTTCCGCCGCTCCAACGCCAGCAGTTCGTTGCGCCGCCGCAGTTTGACGCCAGTATCCACTTTCTTCCAGAAGCGCGCAAAATACTCAACCGCCGACGCTAGGCCGAAAATGACGACCGCCCACATCGTGAAAATGGCCCAGGGATGCAGAACCGGCCAGCGAACCGAAAGCAGAATCAGCGTAATACCCAACACCTGCAACACCATCTTTGATTTGCCAAGCTCGCTTGCCTTGATGGTGTAGCCTTCCGCTGCCGCGATGCTTCGCAAGCCCGATACCGCAAACTCACGGCTGATAATCAGCACCACCAGCCAACCCGGCATCAAGCGGATCTGCACAAACGAGATAAGCGCCGCCGAAATCAGCAGCTTATCCGCGATCGGATCGAGCAGCGTGCCAACCGTCGTGACTTGCTTCCAGCGGCGCGCCAGATAACCATCCAATAAGTCGGTCAGCGCTGCCGCCAGGAATACAATCAGGGCGATGAAATCGTTGGCCAACAGCACGCGATTTCCCCAATTTATGCGGAAATCCTGCTGTACTAAAGCCGCCACCAGCAGCGGCACCAAGAAGATGCGGACGAGCGTCAAGAGGTTGGGCAGCTTGGTCACGTGCTGTCCTCAACTATAAAACATCTATCTAATGGATCGTCGGCGACACCGCTAAAGCGCGCGCCGGATTTCCCGGTACAGTAGCGGGCGGCGGCACCAGGGTAGCCGTGGTGGCCCGCGCGGTCATTTCACCCCGCAACCAGACATAAATCGCAGCCGAAGGACCTGGCGGATCGGGCAAGTTTACGATCAAACTCTGCCGCTGTCCCTGGCCCGGAATCGCCCAAGGCATGCTCGTGACTTCTACTCCCAAACTCTGGTTCCAAGAAAGCTCGCCAATCATCTCCAGATTGTCGCCGGTTAGCAGATAGCTGCTGAGTCCGGCGGGAATGCCGTCGTCCGTACGACCCACCGGCGCAATCGAAAGAATGCGCGGCAATCGGATGAGCTTGGCAATGGTAAACGGCTGCGATTGGCCTGCGCGGCCGTTGTCGATTGAAGCCGCCAGCTTGCACCCCGCTGGAAAATTGCTGGTATCGAACGAGAGGAATAACTGATCGGGCGAAAGGCGCTGCAGACTGAAGGTGGCGTCCTGTGCACCGATTCTTAATCTGGCATGTACGCCCACGTCATCGGCGCAGGCCAGCCGCAATTCGCTCGTGGCGTCGACGTTGCGCACATCCAACACCGCCGTCAATGTGTAGCCCGCGGGAAATTCGTCGGGCAGAACCGCAACCGCCAGATCCTTCGGCATAGAGAGTTGCGAACTAGCGATTGCGGGCAGCGGACCGGTAATCTGGAGCGCGTTGGGAAGCGTGAGCCTTGCGGAACGGTCCACAAGAATCGCCTCGACTCCAATCGTCGCGCCTGGAGCGGGACTCTCGCCTAACCGCACGGTTACGTCACGCTCGGTTGCACCTGGCAAAGACTGGCCAAGCTCCAAAGTCGCGTTCGGAGCAATAAGCTTCGCTATCAGGTCGAGCCGTTCACCCTTCAACACATAATGCTGCGCGCTCACGCCCTGGTTCACCAGAATCGGCAGGTTGTCAAGCCGCGGTGCCGCCGCCAACACTTGCAGGTTCACAGCATGGCTCACGCCGTCTTGCTGAGTAATCAGCAGCTTGTAAGGCCCGGGATTCAGAGAACTCGTATCGATCTGCACGTCCATCGATTCTTGCGGACCAAGATGAGGGCCTTTCGGCAAAAGGAAACGTACCGCTTCCGGCGTTGCGAACTCGTCGCCCAGACGTTCGATCTCTACTTTGTTCGTGAACTCGAAATCATCGCCACGCAGAGTAATGGGAACCTTGCCCGTGCGAGCCAACAATTGATTCTGCGACGTGACCTCAACTTGAGCGCTCTTGAAATCGCTGAGCGGGCGCAAATGCAAAGAGCCCGCGGCATGAAACGGCGTCCAATCCCAATCGCCTTTCAGTTGATACTCGCCGGGAGTTAGCTTTGCATTCTGCAACTCAATCTCGAGCTTGTGTTCATTGCCCTCCTTCAAAACCTTGAGTGGCGTCTCGTGGCCGTTGGCATCTTCGAGCGTCCACTGGCGCGCCCGTTGAACATACTTCCAATCGGCTCCGTTCACTTCTACCGGGACTTCCGCTTTTTGACCCAAGGGGAGGGAATTGGCGGGGCCTATCCGAATCGCCGGGCTACCGGTATTGGGTACACGCAAAGCCCATATGTAGGCAACGCGGGTATGAGGAGGGACCGGGGCGCGCTGGCCGCACAAATGAACACCCGCCAACGCCGGCTGCGCGAAGGAGGAACGGAACTGCATGCCGGGAAACGCAATCGAACGCAAATCAAGCAGCATCGCTGTGCCTCCAGCCGCAAGACCAATTGGACTGCCGAAGAAAAGCGTTGCCGCCGCCGTCGCGATGCTCGCCGTTTGTCCCAATCGTTCGGCGTTCGAATTGCTCGCGATCGGATTGTATGTGGCTAACTGCGGATTCATGGTCGAAAACAACGCCTGAGCTTGTACTGATGGCGGAGCGGTTCTATCAATCTGAACCGCCAAGCCATACTGGGATGCGAACCCGCTTAAGGCCGCGTTCATGGTAGCGCTCGAAGCCGCATTGTCCGCTAAAGTCTGTAATAACGCCTCGGTTTGTGAAGTCTTTTCCGCGTAGTCGGCTAACTGCGCTACCAGTTGGTCGTCTTGTGAAAGAAACCCTTTCACCTTTTTCTTGTTTAGACCCTGCGGACCGTACACAAAAGCGGCCAGACCGATCGTTTGCGGAATCACCCATTCATGAGGCCGGTCGGCTTTCGCCAGCTCGCTGACAATCAATGTCTCCGCATCGGCAGCGCGTTTCGCCGGAACCAGCACCAACGCCACTTCGCCTTGCCGCTTTTCAACGCCGCGCAGCACCGGAGAGTAAGTGACCGTATCGCCTTCGCTCAAGCGGTTGATGTCTTGCAGAGGGAGGGTCGTTTTGTTGCCTGGAGACTTTACGCGCAAATCGACCGTCCCCAGAGGCGCGCCCGCAGGACAAGTGAGTGCCGGCAGAGCTGGTTCTGCTGTATCGGAAGGCGCTGCTGGGAGCAGCGGAAAAACGAAAAAAGCTAGAAGGAAAAAAGACCGCACCATCTCTTTTAAGGATAGCGAAAGCCGCTTTAATTGGCTTGGACAGAAAACTTAGTTTCGCTTCACGACGGTTATCGTGAATTGCGATGGATATTGGCGCGAATGGTGCACGGCATTATGCGCGACAACGCCGCTGGTTTCGTCGTAGTTATTGCCTCCCGTATTCAGGTTACGGTCGAAACGCGGGAAGTTGCTGCTCGATATCTCGATGCGCAAACTATGTCCTGCGGGAAAGAAGTTGCTGGTCACCATGGGTTGAAATGTGAGTTTGTAGACTTTGTCTTTTTCCATCCAGACCAGTGGCTTGTCATAGCCTTCGCGATAGCGGCAGCGTTGAATCGTCTCATCCAGGTTGTAGGCCCGGCCGTCAGGGTAAACATCAATCACTTTGATGGTGAAATCCGTATCCTTTGCATCGGACGAAACATACAACGTTGCTTCCATCGGACCGCTGACTTCCATGCTTTCTTTGAGAGGCTCGGTTGTGTAGACCAGAATGTCGGCCCGAGCTTCCATTTTCCGCTGGTCGAACGCACCGCCTGTGACTGCGTTGCCCGTACAGCAGACGTTGCCGCCATAAGACGGTACCGGATTCATCGGGTCGTAAGTGAAGCTGTCGGGCGCATCGTTTTCGCCGGCTGCGCGAGGTCAGCGCGCCGTCGCCATTGAGGCTGTTTGCTTTGCCGCCGCTAGTGAGAAAAAACTTCATTGGTTGAGCGCCCTCGGGCGGCCACGTGTTGGCGGTTTGCCACTTATTAAGGCCCATAGTGAAGTAGCGCACTTTCGGCGTTTTCTCCAGGAAGTCTGTCTTTTCTCCCTTGAGGAAAGTGTCAAACCAGCCGTAGGTTAGCGCGTCGTAATCTAAGCGAGCATCGCCCATGCTGCGCTCACCGACGATGGTGTCTTCAGTAGCGCGTTTATAAGAGCAATGAAGAGTAGGCGCGATCACCGCGTACTGTTCGTTCGCAATTTCTGGCCGCGCGGTTTTGCGGACATAGTTGTACGCCGCCAGATTTGGTCCGATGGACACGTCATACCAGGACATGAACCAGAAGCCGGGAACATTGATCGGCTTGCTGTCGTCCCATAAGCCCCCGCGGTACCAGGCGGGATCGTTCGGTTGGCGTTTGATCATGGCGCCGCCGGTGGAGACTTCTTCGCGGTCCGCAAAGATGCCGTGCGGGCCGTCTACGGCCTTGATAATGTCCCTCTCAGGCAAGTAAGTCAGCGCTTTCGACCAATCAATCGGCGGCAATTGTTGCGCCAGATCAAAGGCCTTCGAAGCACGAATCAAGTCTTCTTGCGTAGTATTGGCCGGGAACATAGGCCGTACTTGATTCTGTTCGCCATAAAGCCACGCGATGAACAACATCTGCACCGCGCCGCCGCGATACCAATTGCCTTGCTCATAGTAAGGTCCGACTCGCCCGACGCCTGCGCCGAAGCCTTGCGGAATCATAGCTGCGAACGCGGGGTGGTTCAGCGCCGCCACGCCGAGTTGCCACTCAGCGGTCGACGAACAGCCGATGGTTCCCACTTTGCCGTTAGACCAGGACTGGCTCGACATCCACGTCAGCTCGTCTTCGCCATCGGAAAGCGGAGCGCCCAGAATGTCATACGTTCCCTCCGAGAAAAAGTGGCCTCGTTCATTCATCTCGACATAGGCATAGCCGCGCTTGACCGCATCCAGTTCGCCGCTCACATCGCGCGGCGCGCCGAGCTTCACGTCCCAGTAGTTGAAGTTGTAGGGAGTGCGCACGAAAATAATCGGATACTTTTTCGAGGTGTCTTTCGGGCGGTAGACGTCGGCGGCCATGCGTTTGCCATCGCGCATGGGGATCATCAGCTTTCGATCGATGATGGCAACGGATTCGAGTTCCTTCTCGATGGCATTTCGCCGAGCGATCAATTGAGCATCGGTTTGAGGCTGTTGCGCCTGCAGGACTGGACACAAGAGAAGAGACGAACAGATAGCAATGCGTAGCGGGAACGCTGTCATTTAGACATGGTATGCCGAAAGCGCCTCATTCGCACGCTGATTTTCCGCTGTATAGGCGATAATGCTCGTTAACTCTATGCCGGGGAACTCGGAAACTCGGGACATGGCACTCAAATACGATTTCGTGAATGTAGAACGAACCTGGCCCGGACGGTTCGAGTGCAAATCATGACTTGACGATGGACTTGGTGTTTCTCGAACTCGTGTATGAAATTACCTTAGCCCACGTGGTACTGAGAGTGGGTGATGGTGGTTCCGTCGGCTCCAACAACATAGACGTATCGGAGTTCCCGCGGGTTGCTCGCCGCGGTGCCTCTCCACGGGATAACGCGTTTCTCGGATTTGTGCATTTTGGTGATCGTCCCGGAAACCCGAGTTCCTTCTCGATGGCATTTCGCCGAGCGATCAATTGAGCGTCGGATTGAGGCTGTTGTGCCCGCAGGAGTGGGCACAACAGAAGGTAGGAACAGAAAGCAGCCCGTAACACGAACGCCGTCATTTAGACATGGTAAAACACTTGTTACCTATATGCCGCAACTCCCGATTGTTCTAACTCACGGTTATCTCGGATTTGGCGATCTTGGCCCGATCGAATACTTCAAAGGTGTCGTCGAGACATTGAAGCAATCGGGCGCCGATCAAGTCTTTCCCGTCGATGTTCCGCCCAAAGGTAGCTTGGCGCAGCGCTCTGCGGCTTTGGCCCAGCAAATTCGTAAATATGTTCCCAGCGGTAAGGTGCACCTCATCGCTCACAGCATGGGTGGTCTGGATTCCCGTTACCTCATCGCCAAAGGCAATGGGGGCGAATTGATCGCATCGTTGACAACCCTAGGTTCGCCATTTCGTGGAACGTTTGCAGCCGACGTTGTGAGCAACCCGATGAAGCTGAGAAATGTTGGGCTGACCAACTTGGCTAAGGCTGTGGTCTTGTTGGGTGAACAAGGTGTAGCTCAGTTCCCCCATCAGGCGATTGCGGAACTCCAATTTGCGGCGGATGCCCTTGGGTCCATCATTAGCCGCGCTGGCACCAGCGACTATTGGACAGTGAGCACTTATTTGCGAAGAGTGCTCGCGCTCGATGACGAAGCTTTGCCGGAATTGACAACCGACAATTGCCTTCGCATCTTTCCCGAAGATCAGAGCGACCTGAAAGGCATCCCAGCTTCGAGCTACGCAGGACTCGTGAATCCAGCGTCGGCGTCAGCGCCGCTCAGGGCGTCAGCCGTGCTTTTGGAGGCCGTCCAGGAAGCGAATGACGGGCTTGTTTCGGTGAAATCGGCCTCGCTCAAAGATCAGCGCGGCACGCTGCCGGTCGATCATCTGGGTCTGGTGGGATGGGGACCGGCGGATGTTTCAGGGTGTTTTCGTGAAATCTATTCGCGTTTGCCCGGTCAAACGGCTTGAACCGGTCTGTTCGCTGCGCTTGAAAGTACTAACCTATATTGAGTGGCTGGCAGTTTGCGTGCCGGCCCGTTCAGTCCAAAAAGACCAAGAGGAACTGCTTGCCTACTACTGCAACAACAACGCTTGAAGAGCTTTGTATCAACACCGTGCGCTTTCTTTCCGCCGACGCCGTGCAGAATGCCAACTCCGGCCATCCCGGAATGCCGATGGGCGCCGCCGCCATGGCCTATACGCTGTGGACGAAATATTTGAAATTTAACCCCAAGGATCCCGCTTGGTTCGACCGCGACCGCTTTGTGCTCTCCGCGGGACATGGATCGATGTTGCTGTACAGCTTGTTGCACTTGACCGGGTACGACCTGTCACTTGATGAGTTGAAGCACTTCCGGCAGTGGGGCAGCAAGACGCCGGGCCATCCGGAACGCGGGCATACCGTGGGTGTGGAAGTTTCCACCGGGCCGTTGGGCCAAGGCATCAGCAATGCGGTGGGTATCGCGATTGCCGAAGCTTGGTTTGCTGCTCGATTTAATAAGCCCGGCCATACGATTGTGGATCACCATACCTATGGCATCTGCGGCGATGGCGATTTGATGGAAGGCGTGGCGCAGGAGGCGACTTCGCTCGCCGGACATTTGCGCCTCGGTAAGCTGATTTTCCTCTACGACAGTAATCACATTTCGCTGGCCGGGCAAACACGCCTTACTTACACGGAAAACGTGGCAAAGAAATTTGAGGCCATTGATTGGCACGTGATCGAAGTGGAAAACGGCAACGACGTGGAAGAAATGTCGAAGGCGATTGAAGCATCGAAAGCGGAGACTTCCAGACCGTCGCTGATCATAGCCCATACGCATATTGGATATGGCAGCCCGAAGAAGCAGGATAGTTTTGAGGCGCACGGCAATCCGCTGGGTGAAGACGAACTCTTGGCTGCGAAAAAGGCATTGGGTTGGGGCAGTACCGAGAAATTCTATTTGCCGCAAGATGCGGTTGATTATTTCCGGCAAGCCATTGGCAAGGGCGCGAAAGCTCAGGAGGAATGGCAGACGAAGTTTGCCGCTTATAAAGCACAGTTTCCGACGGAAGCAGCGGAATTTGAGCTGATGATCAGCGGTAAGCTGCCGGCTGATTTTGCAGGTGACGTGCCGAAGTGGAAGCCCGAAGACAAAGCGCTTGCCACGCGCGCGGCGGGCGGACAGGTTCTGAATGCTCTGGCGAAACGGGTACACAACATTGTGGGCGGTTCGGCCGATCTGAATCCCTCCACAAACACGGCTCTTAAGGGCGAAGGAGATTTTCAAAATCCTGAGCTCGGCGGACCGGGTGCGCAGGGCGCGGTTGGCGGCGTTTGGGGATATGCGGGACGCAATATGGCGTTCGGTGTCCGCGAACATGCGATGGGCGCGGCGGTGAATGGCATGGCGGCGCACGGCGGTTTGTTGCCGTTTAGCGCGACTTTCCTGGTTTTCTCGGATTACATGAAGCCCTCGATTCGTCTGGGAGCTTTGAGCAAGCTGAAGGTCTTTTACGTTTTCACGCACGACAGCATCGGCGTGGGTGAAGATGGGCCGACGCACGAACCTGTTGAGCAGTTGGCCGGCTTGCGGGCGATTCCTGGATTGAACGTGATGCGTCCGGCGGATGCAACGGAAACAGCGGAATGTTGGGTTGCGGCTTTGCAACATGACGGACCTACTCTTTTCGCATTTACTCGACAGGCGGTTCCGAACTTAAACCGGGCGAGCGCCAAAGGCGATGTCAGCAAAGGCGCCTACGTTCTTTCGGAAGCGGATGGCGGTTCGCCCGATGTGATTCTGATCGGGACCGGCTCAGAAGTCTCGTTGTGTGTAAAGGCGCAAGACAAGCTCAAAGGTTACGGTGTGAAGGCTCGCGTGGTGAGTATGCCGAGCTTTTATCTGTTTGAGCAGCAAGAGGCGGCTTACAAAGAAAGCGTGCTGCCGAAGGCCCTTAAGAAACGAGTAGCCATTGAAGCAGGCGCGAGTTTTGGCTGGGACCGTTGGGCCGGCGACGATGGAACCATCATCGCCATTGATCATTACGGCGCTTCGGCACCGGGCGAGATCATTATGAAGAACTTCGGGTTCACGGCGGAACACGTCACGGCTGCCGCTTTGCGGCAAATGGGACGCGATACCGACGCTGAGAAAGAAAAGTAATTCCGTTCCCGACATGGCCTACCAATTCAAGAGGGGTGAAGCGCTCTCACGCGCCGTAAAGCGAGTGTTTGCGGAAGAGCTTTCGTGGGCGGTAGGCCAGTTGGGGCGTTCGAACAAGCGGGCGGAAGCGGTACATGAAGCCCGTAAGAGTGTTAAGAAGATTCGCGGTTTGTTGAGTTTGGTGGCCCGCCCGCTTGGTCCGCTGTACAAGAGAGAAGACCGCTATTTTCGAGAGGCCGGCATATTGTCGGAGTTCCGCGATAGTACCGTGATCTTGGAAACGTTTGACGGGTTGGCGGGGAAGCATCCAGAGGGCGATGCCGAAACGATCAAGGAGATGCGGACGAGTTTGCGGCGTTCCGAGAGCCATAAGCAGGCTGAAAAGACGGTTAGTGGCGAAGTGATTCGTTTGCTCGAAAAGGCGCGCTTGCCCGGAGAGGCGTGGCCGTTAGGCGATTTGCAGTTCGAAATGCTGGTGCCAGCGATGACGGCGACATATCAGGGTGGGCGAAAAGCATTGAAGCGGGCGCAGAAGGCAGCGAGTGCCGAGAACTTCCACGACTTTCGAAAGAAGGTGAAAGAGCACTGGTATCACCTGCGGCTGTTTGAAATCTCTTTTAAGAAACACGCGCAAGACGGGCGCGGTGGCAAGCGGCCACCGAAAGGATTGCGGAGTGTTTCTCCTCTCATGGTGGCGCGCATCGGCGCCTTTTGCGCTAGTGATGCGGATCTCAAGAAACGGGTTGCCGCGCTGCATGAGTTGGAAACTTGGTTGGGCGACGAGCACAATCTCAGCGTTCTGCGAGCGCGGCTGAACGGCGAGATCGAGACGAACCAAGACCGGCAAAAGATCCGCGAGGTCATCAACTGGCTTGATACAGAGTCGGAGTCCTTGCGGCAGCGCGCGCTTGCAGCCGGCGAGCAACTCTATGGCGGTAAAGCGAGCGCTTTTGCCGAGCGGTTGGCGCAGCTAACTCCGGCCGCTAAACGACCTGCCGGAAATGCAACGCCATTGCGGGCGAGATCCGCAGCCGCTTAGGTGTGATTCTCAACGGAACGATTCGCGCCCTCCTGTTGTTCGATATCTCGGAAGAGATCGACCTGAAGCGATTGCGTCCGTTGGTAGGCGCGAGCGACGCTAAACGAGAACCTGCTTTTCGCGGACCCTCCCCTGACTACGTGCGGTATGAAGAGCCGCCTGTCGCGGACTTGATTGGAGTTTGCGAAACCTTCGAGAACTGGCCGATGCAAGGCCGTATTCGCTACTTCAACTACGGCATTGCCAGTGTGGAGCTGCGGACGGTGTTTAGCGGTGTCGATTGGCAACAGGTTATCTCACTGGCGAACCGATGGGTGTTGTCCGACGATTTGGAGAAGCGCGCGAGGGAGTTGCTGCGGTCGAGGATTGCGGCGGTGAAGCCCACGCTGATCAAGCCGTATGAAAGCTGGATTGCGGAGGATTACTACGTGATCCAAGTTGATCCGGTGGCTTTGACGGCGGAAGAATTGATGCGCGACCGGGGCAATGAGATTGCGCAAATTGTGCGCGGCGAGGAACTGCCGCTATCGGCTAATGAGCGGCAGGAAGTGCTTACGTCGAGCATGTCGTACTATCCGCAGGATCTGCTGGTTGTCGGTTGGGTAGCGGCGTTTGTCTACGATACGGCCGAGGGCGCGGCGCCGACCATCGATCTGCTGGAGTATGCCAATTCGCAGTTGTTGGAGTTCCGGCATTACGATGAAGTGCTGACGGACGTGCTGGCCGATGTATACAAGCGGCTGGAGAAGAAGCGGCGGGGCTTTGCCAGGTGGACGCTGGTGCGGGAGGCGGAGAAACTGAATACGCTGCGGTTGGATTACCGGGAAGTGGTGGAGCGGACGGAGAACGCGATCAAGTTTTTGAGCGATATGTTTTATGCGCGTGCGTACCGGCTGGCGGCGGCGCGCATTGGTGTGCCGGATTACCGGAACCTGGTGAACGCCAAGTTGAGCGATGCGCGAGATCTGTATGAGTCTTTGGTGAATGAGTTTCACCAGAGCCGGGCGTTCTTTTTGGAGGTGATGGTGGTGGTGATTTTGCTGATAGAGATTGGGTTTTTGTTCAAGGGGAAAGGATAGGGGACGGAGCATGTTGAGGCGTTGAGCCGCGCGAATCCAGGGGACACGCCTCGGTACAAGTATGGGCGGCGATACCGCCCTGCCTATCGGACGGTTGAGAGATGCGTACAAGAAGCCCGGAGCGTCCCCGATTCGCTTTTGGTCGGTGGATAAGATGTCTGCATGTCTTTGGAACTTTTTGATTTGAGCGGCCGGGTTGCCGTGGTGATGGGCGGCACGTCCGGCATTGGCCGCATGATCGCGGTGAGTATGGCGAAGGCCGGCGCGGATGTGGTAGCAACGGGGCGGCGGGAAAACCTGGTGGGCGAAGTGGCCGCCGATGTTGAGAAAGCGGGCCGCCAGACGTTGCGGCAGACGACGGATGCGGCAAAACGAGAGTCGATTGACGCGCTGCGGGATGCGGTGGTGAAGCAGTTTGGCAGGGTAGATATTTTGCTGAACGCCGCGGGGCAGATCTTCCGGAAGCCGACCATCGCGATCACCGAGCTAGAGTGGAACAACCTGATGGACGTGAACTTGACGGGGACACTGCGCGCGTGCCAGAGCTTCTATGAGCCGCTGGTGGCGAGCGGCACGGGGCGGGTGATCAACATCGCTTCGCTCAATTCGTTTGTGAGTCTCTTTGAAGTGACGGCGTATGCAGCGTCGAAGTGCGGAGTGCTCGGGTTGACGCGGAGCCTGGCAGTGGAGTGGGCGCAGAAGGGGGTGAATGTAAATGCGATTGCCCCCGGCGTGTTTCGGACCGAATTGAATTCGGGATTATTGGATGGGACGGATCGGGGCCGAGAGCTGCTGATGAGAACACCGATGAAGCGTTTTGGGAACATTCAGGAACTGGCAGGGGCGGCGATTTTCTTGGCGTCGGACGCGGCCAGTTTCATCACAGGGCAATGCATCACCGTGGACGGCGGGTTCCTGGCGTCGGGTGTGAACGGTTAGCGCAAGATGATGCGGCGGCGGTCTTCGAGAGCCTTGCGGTAGACGGCTTGGGTATCGACCGTCAGCACCTTGCGGGAGGCTACGATCTGGCGGCCGTTGATGAAAACATCTTCGACATCGGCGGACTGGCCCGCATGCACCATTTGCGCGTAGAGATTTTCGGCGAGCGGGAAATCGTGGGCGTTTTCGAGAGTGATGGCGATGATATCGGCTTGCTTGCCGGTCTCAAGAGAGCCGATTTGGCGATCTAAGCCGAGCGCGCGCGCTCCGCCCATGGTGGCCATTTCGAAAACTTGTTCGGCGGGCAGGACGGTTGGGTCCATGCGCGTAACTTTTTGCAGTTTGGCGGCCAGATCCA
The DNA here is from genome assembly GCA_963763615.1 of Bryobacterales bacterium. Lineage (GTDB taxonomy): Bacteria > Acidobacteriota > Terriglobia > Bryobacterales > Bryobacteraceae > Bog-105. The sequence goes on from CAVXPI010000002.1 coordinate 24,551, forward strand.
TTTCGCGGAATAGATCGGCAGTATCGTTACTGCCGGCGAAGCCATCGGTGCCCAATCCGACGTGCAGACCGGCTTGCAACATTTCGGTGACGCGGGCGATGCCGGCGGCCATTTTTGTGTTGCTCGAGGGGCAGTGAGCGATGCCGGTGTTGTGCTTTTTGAGAATCTCGATATCGCGATCATCGACATAGATGGAGTGCGCGCCGAGGACGCGGCCTTCTAAGACGCCGAGTTTTTCGAGAGCTTGGACGGGTGTCAGGTTGCGTTTGGTGAGGGAATCATCGCGCTCGCTCGAGATCTCGGCCAGGTGGATGAGCATGGGAACGCCGTATTTCATGGCCAAAGAATGCGCGGCAACGATGGCTTCATCGGGCGTGGAATAGATGGCGTGGGGCGCGAGGGCCGGGGTGATGAGATCGTCTTTTTCGTAGTGCTGGAGGTAACGCTCGGCATGAGAGATGGCTTCTTGCCAGGTGCGGTAATCGGGGGCGGGGAAGCCAATGATGGTTTGGCCCAGAACGCCGCGCACGCCCACTTGCTTGGCGGCTTCGGCTTCCGACTCCTCAAAGTAATACATGTCTGTGTAAGTGGTGATGCCGGCGAGCACCATTTCCACGCAGGCGAGGCGTGTGCCATCTTGCACAAACTCGGGAGTCACGTTTTTGGATTCGGCGGGGAAGATGAAGTTATGGAGCCAATCGTCAAGGCGCTTGTCTTCGGCGAGTCCGCGGAGCAGGGACATAGGGGCGTGGGTGTGAGTGTCGATCAAGCCGGGGGCCAGGAGAGCATTGGGTTTATCGAGAGTGTGTTTGGCTTGAAAGCGCGCGGCGAGTTCCGGCTGGGTGCCGATGGCGACGATGCGGGGACCAACGATCGCGACTGCACCGTGTTCGATGATGCGATGGCGGTCGTCCATGGTGATGATGTAACGCGCGTTGATGAGCCAGTCAACGGGCTCGGTGGAGGAAGGCGGTGTGTGTTGCGCGGCCACGGCGCTCAGGAAGAGCGTGCAGAGCGCTATGGATTTAGAGAAAAGACGCATCGAAGGGCCTCGGAAAGATTTGTTTGAGAGTCAAGATTTCGCGCTTGCCGGCCAGGTTTTCGAGCACCAGTTCGGCGTCGCCACAAAACTCCCAGAGAATTTGACGGCACGCGCCGCAGGGCGGGGTGAGAATGCCGGTATCGGCAACGACGGCGACGCGCAGAAGTCTGCCCGCACCTTCGGAGATGGCTTTGAAAACGGCGACGCGTTCGGCGCAGACGGTGAGTCCGTAGGTGGCATTTTCGACGTTGCAACCGGTGTAGATATGGGCGTGCTCGTCTTCGAGCGCACAGCCGACTTTGAAATGCGAAAAGGGAGCATGGGCCCGTTCGCGGACGGCTTTGGCGGCGGCGATGAGTTGGTCTACGGTCATAGATCGGTTCATGGTAGCGCACTATTGAGAGGTAAGAAAGTAAGTAAGCGCAGGACCAAGAGCGCGGCCAGGAGGCCGCGGGCCGCGCATGGCGCCGCCCCACAAACGTTTGGTGCCGAGTTGGTTTAGGCGGCCATTTGCATGGTTTCGGCAGATTGTGCGAGCTCTGCCAGGGCATCCTTGAGTAGATTTTGCTTGTCTTCGGGCGGCAATTTGGCCAGGAAAGCGTTGAATTGCCGAGTTGAAAATTCAAAGCCAAGGGCGGCGAGATTGCAAGGTTGGTGCTGGTGTTTGGCGAGAAGGAAGGCCTGCGAGGCACGCTGGAGTTCGGCGGTTTCGTTGGCTTGGCGCGTTTGTTGGAGACGTGCAAGTTCGGCCATTTCCTTTTCGCGGCGACGCACGAGGCGATGCTCCTGCAACTGGAAATTGCGGAACGATTTGTCACAACGGGCGCGAACGCCGATCTCGATTTCGAGAGCGTCCCTCTCGGCCGCTTCCTGTGGATGAGCTTCGGCGAGTTCGCGACGGCCCAAGGCGACAAGGGCGGACTCGAGGGCAGGGATGCGGTCGAGACGCCAGGCGATATCAACGAGAGCCTGTACGTGATGCGTTTCGACGGCGCCGACGGGATGGAATTGCTTTTGGAAATCGAGGAGGAGCGACTCGTATTGATCCGCGTCGTCGGAGGGAAGAAGGATGGTGCGTCCGGTGAGGCCGGTTTTGAGGGCGTTCAGGGAAACTTTGGCGCGACCCGCCGGCGATGTGGGACCGGTGCTGAATTGCGCATTGGCACGATTGGCGTTGGTGCGGGCTTCGGAGGATTCGGCTTTCGGCGAGGCTTCTGGTAGCTCGTTTGTGGTTTCTTCCTCGGGAGCGGGAGGAGCAGGAGGAGGAGTGGAAGCGGCTTTGTTGGCATGGCGCTCGGCGGCGCGACGTTGAGTTCGATTCATAGAATTCCTTTCAGAGACGGGATTTCATAATGAAAAAAGCCCGCCATGAGTGAGGACACTCGGGCGAGCTGTGGTTTGACGTTAGCATGGCACCCCGGGTGAAACGAACGTAAGCTATTTAACAGAGTCTGTAAGTGATTGAAGGGCAGTGGGTTGGAGGCGAAAATAAATTTGGAAAAGTTGTGACTCGCCCAGGACGGCCTTTCAGTCCGCCGCAACGAGGGACCAAACAGGCCTGCGGCCAGGAGGACCCATTTGGGGATTTTGAGGAGGGTCGAGAAATTTATGTCGCTGATTCGGCGGGACTTAGAATTAAGTGTTAGGAAGGACCTCGGACAAGATTTCTAAATGGCTGGAAACCGGCTAGCGCTATTCTCGAGCCTGAATCTGCCGCACCGGCAACTCCGCCGGCGTCGTTAAGCTCACCTTATTCACCTCAATCCGCAAATCCCCGTTCTGTTCCACCTCAAACGCCGTAGCAAACCGCGCGCCCCACACAATCTCGTCAAACCGATACGAAAACCGCGCATGCACGCTCTGCCCAAAACTTTCGTCGTGCCCCTTCATCATGATCAGCACTTCCGCCTGCTTCTTCTCCAGCGCCTCCGCCGTCATTCCCCACATCGGACTGCCCTCCACAATGGGATGAACCACCGTCCACGTGAGGGGAAAAAACAAGACCGCAGGCCGCTCCAGCGTCAAGGCCTGATACTTCCGTTGCGGCTTCCCATCTTCGTTCAACTCCACCAACATCAAAAGCACGCGCGCCTCTAAGTCGATAATGTTGTTCGATCGGCGGTTCACCACTCTAAACTGCAAGCTGGTACCGCCCATGTAAGGCGCCACAAGCATGTTTTTGCTGAACCCAAAGCGCGCCGACGGCCGCGAAAAGCGCCCGAACATCAGCCCTGTAGCAATGGCAAAGCCCAACACGCCCGCCACCGATTCCAACACTGCCACAAAATTCGCCGTTGGACTAATGGGCCACATATTGCCATAGCCCACCGTGGTCAAGGTATGCGCGCTAAAAAAGAACGCGTTTAGAAATGTCATCAACCGCGTATCGGCTTCCGCGTTCTTCAGGTTTTCAATGCCGACGGCGCAATACGCCAGCGCAAACAAAGTGTTCAAGACCAGAAACGCCGCCATAATCAGCGCAAAGAACAATGGCCACGGCGCACTAATCATGAACAGATAGGGATGCCAGTCGCGCCATCCCGTCCCTGTCCGCCGCACATTGAATTGCCCGTCCCGATTAATCGCGCGCTTCAGTACTCCTGTGTACTGCTGCGTCAAACCAGGGTCAAACTGCGGTTTCTCCATATCCCAAATATATGGGGTCAGGCTGAGCCAGTTGCGGCCTTCCCCTCTTCCGCATGGCGCCGCCGCCGTCCGCTCAATAAATAGACAGCCGCGCGCAGCTCCAACAAAGGATCAGCCGAAGGCTCAATGCCATCCACTCTTGGAATCGGATCGAAAATGATATGCCGCTGTTCCTCCGCATCCGCTGTCATTGGCGCCGTCAACGAAATTTTTCCCAATTCCGCCAGCCGCCGCGACGCCGGCCAGGGCTCGGTGGCATCATCCACCACATCGCCTGCCTCAGCGAGTTGCAACATCAACCGAAAACGCACCGCCGCGAGCCCGACCCGCTGCTTTATTTCGTCGAACAGGAAATTCGCGTCGCGCTGCGACGCCGTCGCATCGTCCAAGGTCTGTACTAGCGCCTCCGGTTCAATGCGATACCGCCCGTAGCGGCCCGCGCCATTCTGATCGATAAACCGCATCGCCGTCACGCCAAAATAGGGTTCCGTCGCGAAGCTCGCGGGAGTCGGCTTGGGCATCTGTACAAACGCCAGCGCTTTCGGGTGCGTTCCCAAAAACTTTTCGATCGGCGTCGGCGATTCCTTTGTTCCATTGCTCGCCGCCAACGCTTGCAGGAACTCCAAAAACTCTTCGCCGGTGTGGGCTGGAAATCCATCTGCCGAATGGCTCACGATATCCGTGTGTACCCGTTCTCCTAAATGAAAGCGAATCGCCATCCCGCGCGGATTGGCGTTCGGGTCGTTATCCGGAATAATCGGCACCCCGGTTGAATTAGAAAAGCGCACGGTCACCGGCGTGCTGCTGCGCTGGAAATGCGGAGCGCGCGAAATCCCGGCAGCTCCTTCTGTGGGCGTAAACGCGCCCGTCAACAAAATACCTTTAGCGTGGGCAGGACGAAATCCTGGGTGTACCCCGAAAATCGCTTCGAATTGCTCAATCAGCTTTTGCGATAGCGCTATGATTTTCTCGTCGTTGGGAAGTGGCATCGTTTGATTGTGATAGATTCGGTTGCGTCACCACAACTCCGGCAACTACGAATAACGAAAACATTCTTGTCAAACAAGAAGGAGTACACTGAAAGTGTTGTTTTATCGGTTCCAGTGAAAGACTACATTGAACTCACAAAGCCTCGGATCACGTGGCTTATTGTCATGAGCACCGCCATTGGCTATTTTTTCGGCCATTCCGGTCACTGGTCATTTTGGAACGTCTTCCATACTTTAGTAGGTACAGCCCTCATGGCCTCGGGCACGGCCGCCCTTAACCAATGGTATGAACGCGATGGCGACCTATTGATGAACCGCACCAAGATGCGTCCTTTGCCGTCTGGCCGTTTAATAGCCCATCGAGCGATGTGGTTTGGAGTCGCCCTAGCCGTTGCCGGCAGCTGCGAACTCGGTTTCGGCGTAAACTGGCTCACTTCCGGCCTGTGCGTCGCTACCCTGGTCATGTATCTCTTTCTATACACGCCACTTAAACAGAAGACATGGTGGTCTACCACCATCGGCGCGTTTCCCGGCGCCATGCCTCCACTCATCGGTTTCGCTGGCGCGGCCAATCGCCTCACGGCCGAAGCCTGGATACTCGGAGCCATCCTCTTCTTATGGCAGTTTCCGCATTTTTACGCCATCGCCTGGATGTACCGCGAAGATTACCAACGAGCGGGCATTAAAATGTTGCCTGTAGTTGAGCCAGACGGCCGTTCCACCTCGCGCCAAATCATTCTTTATTCGTTGGCACTTATCCCGATCAGCCTCCTTCCTAAATGGATGGGGATGGCCGGGAGCCTTTATTTAGCCGGCGCGCTTGCGCTCGGGCTCTGGTTCCTCTATTCCGGCGTCCAAGTTTCGCTCGACCGAACCCGTGCCAAAGCTCGCCGCGTGCTGCTCACTTCTGTTGTCTACTTACCAGCTCTCTACGCACTCATGGTGCTCGACCCCGTCAAGCTGTGAACCCGAGGGCAAACGGAGCAAAGGGGGACACTCCGGGCTTCCGGCACGGGTTCCTCAACAGTCCGATAAGCAGGGCGGCGCCGTCGCCCATACTTGTGCCGAGGCGTGTCCCCCTTTGCGCTGCTCTTCGCCTCGTCGCTCTCCTGTGTATCCTCCTTTCCTCCTGCACTATCAAAAGCGGCGCGCAACTTCCTAGATACGACCACGTCCCTCCTTTCACCATGACTGATTCCGAAGGCCGCCCCTTCGCTAGTTCCTCGCTCGCCGGTAAAGTCTGGGTCGCCGATTTCATCTACACCACCTGCCCGGCCGCCTGCCCTATGATGTCCGCGCGTATGAAACGCGTTCACGAGCAAACCGCCCATCTGCCCGACGTCCGCATCGTCTCCATCTCCGTCGATCCCAAAGACACACCCGCCGCGCTGAAGGCGTTCGGCTCTCGCTATGGCGGCGCAACCCCCGATTGGATTTTTCTAACCGGTTCACCCGAAACCGTGCATCAAATTGCTTTTACTACATTTCACACCGGTGATGTTTTGGGCAAAATCGAACACAGCACTAAATTCGCCCTCGTCGACAAAGAAGGCGTGATCCGCGGCTACTACTCAAGCCTCGCCGCCGAAGGCGATAGTCAAAGCGATGCCCACGGCATCCCGGAACTCATCCGCGATCTGCAAACATTGAGGAAGGACGACTAATGACCGACACCCGTAAGCCCGTTCCCGCCATTCTCATCCTAAGCGCAGCCATCGCCACGTTTCTCATCTGGCTCATTTACTTCAAAGGCAAAATCGCCGAACCGTATTGGGTCACTCTTCTCCCCGCCGCCAACGCGCTTTTCAATTCACTCAGCGCCATCTGCCTGATTTTCGGTTACCGAAACATCCGAGCCGGCAATCGCGCCGTTCACAAGCGCTTCATGCTCAGCGCTACGGTGTTTTCCGCGCTCTTCCTCATCAGTTACATCACCTATCATTCCTTCCACGGCGACACCAAATTCCCCGGCCACGGCCTTATCCGCCCTGTTTACTTCTTCATTCTCATCACCCACATTAGCCTTTCCATGGTGGCCCTCCCACTCATCCTTGGCAGTCTCTGGTGGGCCCTGAACAGCCAATTCGGGATCCACAAAAAAGTCGCGCGTTGGACCTTCCCGATCTGGCTCTACGTCTCCATTACCGGCGTCATCGTGTTCTTTGTCTTGAGGGCTTACACCTCATGAGTTGGGATACTGAGCTTTACGAAGCCCGCCACAACTTCGTTTGGCGCATGGGCGAAGGCGTTGTGGAGTTACTCGAACCCCGCAGCGGCGAACGCATTCTGGACCTCGGCTGCGGCCCCGGCCAACTTACTAAGAAGATCTCCGAATCCGGTGCGCAAGTCGTCGGTGTCGACGCATCGCCGAGCATGATCGGCCAAGCCCGGCAAAATTTCCCCGAGCTCCGGTTCGTTCTGCAAGACGCGGCGGTCCTGTCTTTCGACAATGAGTTCGACGCCGTCTTCTCGAACGCCGCCCTTCACTGGATGCTCGACCCCGCCGCCGTCGTCAAGTGTGTCGCGAAGGCGCTCAAACCCGGCGGCCGCTTCGTCGCTGAAATGGGCGGGAAGGGGAATATCAAAACTATCGTCGCCGCTATTCATCAAGTCGTGACGAAGTATCATCCCCTCCCGCCGTCGCGCCAATACTACCCATCTATCAGCGAATACGCAACGATCCTCGAAGCCCACGGCCTCGAAGTCCGCAACGCTCAACTCTTCGACCGCCCCACTCCGCTCGAAGGCGAAGCCGGCATAGAAAACTGGCTTAAGCAGTTCAAGAGTTACTACTTTGAGGGTTTACCGCCGAGTGCTCTCGCGGAAGTGATCGCTAACTTGCGCCCTAAACTCCACAGCGCGGCCGGTTGGATCGCGGACTACCGCCGCCTTCGGTTCACCGCCGTCAAAGCCTGCTCTTGATCTGTTCTTTTGCTGTTAGAGACGGCGAGGCAGCTGCGCGCCGAATTAGGGCGCTTACGCTTCCGGCTCGGTTTCGGAGTTAGTCGTGGGTCAGAAAGTTAGTCGTGGATTACTTCCATCGGCGAAATCCGCGCCGCCCTCTGCGATGGCAACAAGCAAGCCATGACGCCCACCAAACCAATCACACCCGCCACTCCCAGTGCTATCTCCCATCGCCAACCCGTCACCCCAAACAGCACCGTCCCCATCGCCCGGCTTGTTATCCAGGCTCCGGCCATACCCAGCGCCGTCCCCCACCCAAGCAAACGCATGGCTAACCCAAAAAATTGGCGCCGAATCTGCCCCGGCCGCGCCCCCAGCGCCATCCGTACGCCAATCTCTCGCCGCCGCTGGAGCACTGCGTAGCTCAGCACGCCATACGTACCAAGCGCCGTCAGCAACACCGCAATCGCCGAAAAAACTCCCGCCAGCATAGCCGGCGACCTCCTCGCCAGCAAGCTATCGGCAATCCGCATCTCCATCGATTGCACATCGTTCACCGGCAAATCCGCATCCGCTTTTCGCACAATCCTCCGCAGCGTCAAGGCCAACGAGCTAGGCGTCAAACTCGTCCTCGCCACCACAAACACGTCATTCGAATTCCGGAACAGCAGCGGGTAGTACACGGCCCCTTGCGCTTCATCCTCCGTCAGTCCCGCTTGCTTCACTCTCCCCACCACGCCCACCACCGTAAACGCCTCCGCATCCTTTCCCGGTTCCGACCCCTCAAATAACCGCCCTCCGAGCGCCTTTCCTTGCGGCCAGTAGTAGCGGGCAAAATCTTCGTCCACCAGGCACACTCGCCGCGCACCGCGATTGTCATCTGCATTCAGAAACCTGCCACTCCGCAATGCAAATCCCATGGCTTTAAAATAATCGCCGGCCACTCCATACGAATAATTCCCTCGCGGCGAGTCCCCTGGCCTCGTCGCATATCCCACCACGTAAGCCGCGCTCTTCCCGCTATGTCCGCTGAACGGCACATTGGTCACCATGCCCGTAGCTGTAACTCCCGGTTGTCTCGCTAACTCGTCCATAACTCTCTCGTTGAACGTCCGTGCCGCTTCGGCGTTGGGATAGCTTTTGAATGGCAGTGACACTTCACCCGTCAACACATGATCGGCCTGGAACCCAGGAGCGATCTTCATGACTTGTTGGAAACTTACTCCGAGCAATCCGGCGCCGCTGAGTAAGACACAAGCCAAAGCAATCTGCACGATAACGAATCCGTGCCTGAGTTGCTGCGCCCCATAACTAACCGTTCCACTGCGAGTTTCGGATTGCAGTCCGGGCAATAAAGCCCCGCGTGTCTTGAACCAGCAAATCGGCGCCGCCAGCAGCATACCCATTGCTATCGCCGCCAACACGGCCACCAAGGCCAGCCTCCCATCGAACGTAATCTCGGTGCCTAGCGGCAAACGCTCCGTGCCCAAGCTAACAAGCAAACGAATCCCGCCCGCCGCGAGGCCCAGGCCAACCAACCCGCCCAATAACGTCAGCAAAGTGGTCTCCACCAAAACCTCACTGACAATGTGCCGCTGCCCTGCGCCCAACGCCCTGCGCACCGCCGTCTCCTTCGCTCGCGCACTGGCTCGAATCAGCAGCAGGTTCACCAGATTCACCGCGCCAATCAACAACAGGGTCAGCACGGCCGCCTGCAGCAGCAGCAGAGTCGGCCGGATCGCCGCCACATGATCCGGCTGCAGCCCAACCACCAGCGACCGGAAACCCGCGTTTGCCATCATCTCTCTCTGCGGATCGTCCCGCTCCAAAACGTTGTTTTGCGCATCCACTTCCGCCTGCGCTCGTTCAATTACCGCGCCTGGTTTTAATCGCGCGATCATCTGAATGCTGTTCCCGCCCGAATGCCGTTGCAACGGTGTACGCTGTCCCGGGTCGGACGAGAGCGGCAAATAAAGCCGCGCCCGCGACGACAAAAATCGAAAGCCAGCCGGTAATACGCCGACCACTGCTTTCGCAACCCCGTCCACCCGCACGCTCTTCCCAATTACCTGCGCATCCGCCCCAAATCGTTCCTTCCAAAACGCGTTGGTCAGAATGGCCACGCCATCCGTCCGATAGCTCGTCTCCTCTTCGTGAAACGCGCGCCCTATCATGGGCCCTCGCCCCAACGTTTCGAAGAAATCGGGAGACACCCGCATCGCGTCTTCCCGCTCTGTCGCACCGGTTTCTCCTACAATCGCCGTGTCGTAGCGGTAAAGCGAAACTCCACTGAACGCCGCCAGATGCCCCCGCCGCTCGTAGTAATTGGTGAACGACGAACCATCCCGCTCCACCCCCGCTTTGGGATATGTGTTGTATAACGTCACTAACTGCTCCGCATGAGGAAACGGCAATGGCCGGATGAGGACTGAATCAATCACCGCAAAGATTGTTAGATTCGCCCCGAGACACACCGCCAACGTCAACAGCGCCGTCAGCGTAAACGCCGGCGATTTCGCCAGTAACCGTCCGGCATAACTCACTTGCCGCCGAATCTCATCCCACACGTGCAACTGCCTCGCCTCGCGGCACTCTTCTTTCACGCTGTTCACCCCACCTAGTTCCAGCAGCGCCCGCCGCAGCGCTTCCTGCTCAGGTATTCCCCCATCCATCAGTTCCTGCGCATATTGGCCGATATGAAAACGCAGCTCTTCGCTCATCTCTTTTTCGAACTCATTTCGCGCCGCTAGTAATCGCCACGCGCGCAGCAGTTTGCGCAACATGTTAGATCTCCTCCGCCGTGGTATTCAGCGCTGCTGCAATCGCCGTCGCCAAGCGGTTCCAACTCGCCGCCTCATCCCGCAACCGCTTCTTGCCGCCATGCGTCAATGTGTAATATTTCGCCCGCCGGTTGTTATCGCTCTGCCCCCATTCGGCGGCGATCAGATCCTGATGCTCCAGCCGGTACAACGCCGGATATAGCGAGCCCTGCGGTATCTCCAACGCTTCTCCCGAAATCTGCCGGATGCGCTGCAACACCCCGTACCCGTGCAACGGTTTTAACGACACCGCCTTCAAAATCAGCATGTCCAGGGTGCCGGGTAGTAAATCGGCCGTTTTGCCCATATTTGTTTAGCGTGTCCTAGTCTGACTAGGAGTGTACCATTGCTCTCCTAGTTACGCAAGGGGAAGGGTTGTTGCGATAAACTAGCCCCTAGCCACTTAACATGAGCGACCTGAAAACCTATCCGCCCAGCCCCGAATTCGTATCGCGCGCCCACGTCCAAGGCCTCGCCGCCTACCGCGCCCTCTACGAAGCCGCTAAGGCTAATCCCGAACAATTCTGGTCCGGCCTCGCCCAAAAAGAACTCTCCTGGTTCCAGCCCTTCACCAAAACTCTCGACTGGTCCAACCCGCCGTTCGCCAAATGGTTCACCGGCGGCAAAATCAACGCCAGCTACAACTGCCTTGATCGCCATATCGACGCCGGCCACGGAGCCAAAACTGCCATCCTCTTTGAAGGCGAACCCGGTGACGAACGCGCCATCTCTTACGCCGAACTCCACCGCCTCGTCTGCCGCTTCGCCACAATTCTCAAAAATCTCGGCTACCAAGCCAGCGACCGCGCCATCGTTTACATGCCCATGATTCCTGAGCTCCCCATCGCGCTGCTCGCCTGCGCGCGGCTCGGCATCACGCATTCAGTCGTGTTCGGTGGCTTCAGTGCCGAAGCCCTCAAAGCCCGCACCCAAGACCTGGACGCTACCCTCGTCATCACCGCCGATGGTGGATGGCGGCGCGGCAAAGAAGTCGCTCTTAAAGGGGCGGTCGACGAATCTCTCGAAGAGTGCCCGAATGTCCGCCACGTCGTCGTCTACAAACGCACCGGCTCCAATATCCCCATGAAAGCCGGGCGCGATCTCTGGTGGCACGAACTCGATGCAAAGCTGACTGACATTAAAGCCGCCGAATCCTGTCCCGCCGAACCCCTCGACCCCGAACATCCCCTTTTTGTCCTCTACACCTCTGGCACCACCGGCAAGCCCAAAGGCATTCTCCACACCACGGGTGGCTATCTACTACAAACCACTATGACCATGAAGTGGGTCTTTGACCTCCGCCCCGAAGACATCTACTGGTGCACGGCCGACATCGGCTGGGTCACCGGCCACAGCTATATCGTTTACGGCCCACTCTCCGCCGGCGCCACCGCAGTTATCTACGAAGGCGCACCCGACTATCCCGCTTTCGACCGCTTCTGGGATATCGTCGAACGCCACAGAGTGTCTATCTTCTACACATCCCCCACAGCCATCCGCGCCCTTATCCGCCAAGGCGATGAGTGGCCTGACAAACACAATCTGTCGAGCCTTCGCTTACTCGGCTCCGTCGGCGAACCCATCAATCCCAGCGCCTGGGAATGGTATTTCCGCGTTATCGGCAAAGAGAAATGTCCCATCGTCGACACTTGGTGGCAAACCGAAACCGGCGCTATCATGGTGGCCCCCATGCCCGGTGCTGTGCCTACGAAGCCCGGTTCGGCAACGCTACCTATGCCCGGTGTGATCCTCGAAGTCGTCGATGGCAAAGGCGCTGAAGTCGGCAACAACCGCGAAGGCTTCCTCATCATCAAGCAACCCTGGCCTAGCATGGTCCGCACCATCTGGGGCGACCCCAAACGTTTCGAAGAACAATACTGGTCCCGCGTCCCCGGTTCGTATTTCACGGGCGACGCCGCCCGCCGCGATGACGACGGTTACTACTGGGTCCTTGGCCGCGTCGACGATGTGATGAACGTGAGTGGCCATCGCCTGAGTACCATGGAGATCGAATCGGCTTTGGTCCATCACCATGCGGTTGCCGAAGCGGCCGTGGTGGGCAAGCCGCATGAAATCACTGGCCAAGCCGTCTGCGCCTTTGTGACACTCAAAAAAGGGACGTGGGATCACAAAGCTCTACAGCAGGAATTGCGCCAATGGGTCGGGCACGAGATCGGGCCGTTTGCGCGTCCGGAGGAAATTCGTTTTACGGATGCGTTGCCTAAAACCCGCAGCGGAAAAATAATGCGGAGGTTGTTGCGTGAGATTGTTACGAGTAATGGTACGCCGGTGGGTGATGTTACAACGCTCGAAGACCTAAACGTATTAAAGAACCTGTCCTCCCAACACGACGAAGATTAGCTCTTGTGGGACAGCGCCCTGCGCTGTCAAGTCTCGACATGAGTGTCGAGACGGCAAACACGAGTGTTTGCGCCACACTGCCCCCGAAAAATGTAGAATGACCACTCTCCTCTCACTATGGCATCACAATAATCAATTCCAACTCCGGATTCGGAAAATCCGCCGGCACCCACGTTGCAAAATTCCGCGACCTTCGAATCGCTTCCCACTCCGGCCCATCCTGGCTCAAACTGAAATACTGATAATTCATCTTCACCGGGATCGCATTCGGTGGGCTCTGCAAATGCCGCAGCGTCACGCCCGGCAACGCATTCCGCACCAAATGCTCCATATGATTGGCCGAACACGCCTTGATCAAACGCGGAGCCTTACCGATCAGGTCGCCCTCCGGCATCTCCGCATTCACTGCCAGATAAAGCTTTGTGTTCTCCAAATACTTGTCATCCGCCAGCGGTGTCGTATAAATCGACGGACTCGCATACTTCAACGGCAGCGCTACAAAATTGCTCGGGATCACCGTTTCCAACAGGAAGCGAATCTTGTCGTCTAAGTCCGTGAATCGGCCGCCCAAATCAGTATGATCGTAGATCGGCAAATCAGCGGGAAACACCTTGGTTGAAAATGTCGTCAAAGCCCCTGCCAGTTGATTCATCAAATCGAACAAAATCTCCGGATGCCCGCGCCGCACTTCAAATAAGTGACGTAACGGCGGCAAGTAAGTGTTAGTCGTGTACAGCAGCCAAAAGTTAGCTACGTCCGAAGCGGAAAAATCAGCCAATCCTTGATTCCTTTGCCGCCGCATCCCGGCAAGAGACGCACTCTTCGCCGTTAGATTTTCAAGAAGCCGCCGGGCAATAGACATCAGATAGTCGTTGGCCGCGATATTGAGCAGCGGCGGAACAAACGACGGGTCAAACTGCATCAACCCACTATCCGTCCGCGTTACGCGCGCGACTTTCATCGCGGGCACGCCTTCACGTGCTTCCGTATCTACCAGCAATCGGAAGTTCTTGCGCGCAATCTGCACCGGCCGTTCAATTTGCGATGCATTTTCGTCGCGCAGCAGAGATACTTCAGCCAGATAACGAGTGTCGGCGTCGAACTTGCCGCCCGTTGCTACGTTGACGTTTCCATAACGCCAGGCAGGCACTGCCAAATGTATGTCAACCGTTGGGCGTGTGGGCTCGAAATACCCGGCCAGTTGCTTCGGAGCGGGGGCCGAATCCGAATTGGGAATATCAAACACCAATCCATCCGGGAAGATGCCCGACGCCGAATCAATTGCCAGCGTTCCGCCCGCCAGCGCATCGCGGTCGAGTGCCAGCGACCGAAAACCCCAGGGAAAGTAGTTCAGCGCGTCCACGCGGAACTGCATCAAATCTTCGTGAAAGATATCCTGCGCCTGCAAATGTTGCGGCGACAGAAACGTGCCTTTGGCCCAGATGACCGGTTGTAGTCTACGCATCGCGAATCTCCGGCTTAGTTGGTGGTGGTTGATTTCGTATGTTGATTCAGCCAGTCGATGACTGTTTGATACCAGAACTGGCTGTTTTGCGGTTTCAGAATCCAGTGCCCCTCGTCCGGGAACTGAACGAGCTTAGAGGGAACGTTCATCTGCTGCAGCGCCGTAAAGAGCTGTTGTCCTTGTCCAATCGGCACCCGGTAATCCAACTCTCCGTGAGTCACCAGGGTCGGCGTTTTGAACTGCTTTACAAAGGTGCTTGGCGACCATTGCTCATACATCGCCGGATTCTCCCAAGGGAAGCCGTGAAATTCCCACTTGGGAAACCAAAGCTCTTCCGTCATACCAGCTTCGCTCGCCAAATCATAAACACCGGCATGCGACACCAACGCTTTGAACTTGTTCGTATGGCCCAGAATCCAATCGATCATGTATCCGCCATACGAGCCGCCGGCTGCCGCCATACGATTCGTGTCAACATAGGGGAACGCAGAAACTGCCGCCACGGCCGCCATAATCGATTGATAGGCTCGGCCGCCCCAATCGCTATTGACGGCATCGGTGAAAGCTTGTCCATATCCGATCGACCCTTGCGGATTGGGCATCACTACAACATATCCGGCCCCGGCGAATACTTGTGCATTCCAACGGTAACTCCATGACTCTCCCCAATCCCCTTGCGGGCCGCCGTGGATCAAAAACAGCACCGGATATTTTTTCCTTGGATCGAAATCTGGTGGTTTCACGATAAAGCTTTCTATCTTCGACGAGTCAGGCCCGTCCGCCGTCATCCGCTCCAACGGAGTTAGTTGGTAACTAGCCACAATCTCGTCGTTTAAGTGAGTCAGCGGAATTCCGCTTCCTCCCTTTGATGTCGCTTTGAAAATCTCGACTGGATGTGATCCGCTCTGCTCAGCGTAAATCAAAACCTTGTCGCCCGGTGTGAATTGCATTGACGTAATAGACGTCGGACCTTGGGCGATGGTCCTGATACCTCCTCCCGCTGCGGGGATCATCATCAAAGGCTGCGCTCCATGGTCGTCAACGGTGAAGAAGAGGCGTTTTGAATCGGCAGACCACGTATACGATTCAACCCAGCGGTCTAACGAATCCGTGAGGCTAGTCAGCGCGTTCGTCTGCAGATCCATCACGGCCAGCCGCCACAAATCGCTTTCATAGCCAGGCCGCGTTTGGGTGCGGAAAGCTAGCATTTTTCCATCCGGCGAAAAGAGCGGCCCGTCATCCCCTCCTTTGCCTCCGGTGATCTGCTTTGGAGGCCCGCCGGCGGCTGAAACTATGAATATGTCCGAGTTTGTGCTTGTCGATAAATCCGCATCCAAATTGGCCACATAAGCAATTTGCACGCTGTCCGGCGAAAACGTGTACGGCTCCGGTCCTCCCAGCGAAAAAGGCGGCGTGTCGATTGGACCCGGCGTTAGATCGCGCACTTTATCCGCGGCCAGCGTTTGAATCAATAAATGTCTGCGGCGGCTGCCCTGATACTGCGTCCAATGCCGGTAGAGCAGGCTTGTATAGACCCGCGCATGCATCTTCGATTCGGCATCCTTCAAGAGGTTCGTTTTGTTACACGCTGCATCGTAGTCGACCCCCGGCGCAGCATTCGATGTTGTGCAACCTGGGTACACATCGCTTGTGAAAATAATCAGGTTGCCGTCCGGCGAGACCGTTTCGCCGTCCGCGCCCGTGGGTAGATTTGTAACTGCGTGTTGCTCGCTTCCATCGAAATCCATTAACCAAACCTGTGTGTTGCTGCTTCCCGACGTATTCGGACGATCCGAAATGTAGTAGATCTTTCTGGAGTCCGGGCTCCAGCGCGGCCGCGTGTTCGAACTGCCGTCATTCGTAAGCCGCATCGGGGCTCCGCCTTCAACTGAGATAACGTAGATTTGCGTTGGCTTTGTATTGGCTGCCAGATCGACGGTTTGTACTGTGAACGCAATCCACTTACCGTCCGGCGATACTTGCGGATCGTCAATTCTTGCAATCTTCGATAAAGCCTCGAACGTGAACGGCGTTTTTGCCGCAACTGGAGTTGAGCACCCCAAGCCAAGCAAAAGCCCGCACAGGATAACAGTGCGCATGCTCATTATTGTATAGACCCTCATGGCGAACGATAAGGTAGAAAAGCAGTTGGCGGCTTTGAAAGCCCTTCGAGGAGCTAACGCGACCCCTGAGTCGGTGAGCTTGTTGAGGAAGTCCTTGGGCGACCGTGTCAACGTGGTTGTCGCCAAGGCAGCTCAAGTGGCCGGCGAACTCAGCGCCGCGGAATTCATTCCCGACCTTAAGATTGCCTTTGAGCGGATGTTTGAAAAAGGCAAAGACCCGCAGTGCTGGGCCAAGAACGCTCTCGCCAAAGCACTGAAAGATCTCGGCGTCCAGGAGTCGGCCATCTTCTTGCGCGGAACCCGGCACATTCAAATGGAACCAGTGTGGGGAGGAAGTGAAGACACCGCGGCCACCCTTCGCGGCACCTGCGCCATGGGCTTGGTCCAATGCAACGATATTCCGCGCGACGATATCCTCCGTTGCCTCGTCGACCTGCTGACCGACAAGATTGCCACTGTACGGATTGATACGGCCCGATCTCTGGAACAGATGGGCGGCCGTGAAGTGCTTCTACTCTTGCGTCTAAAAGCGCGTTTGGGAGATAAAGATCCGTCTGTGACCGGGGAGGTTCTCGAAGCTCTGCTGCACATGGAAGGGAAGATCGCCATTCCCTTCGTGTCGGAGTTTCTTGCTTCTCCAGACGAAGAGCTTTCTGACGAAGCTGCCTTAGTGCTCGGCGGATCCCACTTCCCGGAAGCGTTCGATCTGCTTAAAACCGCGTGGGAAGACCGGCCATCCGGCGTGTTTTTGCGGGCGCTGAGCATTTCCCGGCTGACCGAAGCGCTCGACTTTCTGCTCGGCTTGCTCACTCGCGGGCGTCCCAAAGATGCCGAGGAGGCTTTGCACGCATTAGAGTTGCAGAAAGCCAGCCCAGAGGTGGTCAAGCGCGTGGAGCAGGCGGCTTTGCAGAGAGGCGATATCAAGATTCAGGCTGTTTTCCGCGAGCGGTTTCGCACCGAATAAGTTGCGCCGCTTGCTAGGATGACAAGAAGCCCTGATTTCCGAGAACCTTTCTCCATGATCCGACCTTACCGGGGGGTGACACCCCAAATCGCCATGTCTGCCTACGTCGATTCCAGTGCGCAAGTCATCGGTGATGTTGTAGTGGGAGAGCGTTCTAGCGTCTGGCCGCTCGTTACCATTCGTGGCGACGTCAATCACATTCGAATTGGCGATGAAACGAGCATTCAAGACAACAGCGTGTTGCACGTAGATCATCGGGTCTACCCTTGTATCGTCGGCAATCGCGTAACCGTTGGTCACAGTGTTGTTTTGCACGGCTGCGTGGTGGAGGATGATGCGCTGATTGGCATTGGCGCGATTGTTCTGAACGGCGCCAGGGTTCGAACTGGTGCGATTGTCGCTGCCGGCTCTTTGGTGCCGGAGGGCATGGATGTACCCGCTTTTACTTTGGTGATGGGTACGCCAGCCAAAGTGAAGCGCGCCGTCATGCCCGAAGAGCAGGAACGGTTCAAGGCGAATTGCCAGAACTACGTTAAGATCACAGCCATTTATAAGGAAGAGCAATCTTGATACAAGCCGTCAAGGGAATGCGTGACATTCTGCCGCCGGCGAGCGGAGTTTGGAACGAGGTGGAAGCCGCAGCCCGGCAAGTGTTTCGCCGCTTCAACTACCGCGAAATCCGTACGCCGCTATTGGAAGAAACCGCGCTCTTCGCACGCGGCGTGGGCGAAGAAACCGATATCGTCAGCAAAGAAATGTACACGTTCGACGACCGCGACGGAAGTTCGCTTACCCTGCGGCCGGAAAATACTGCATCGGTCTTGCGCGCCTACGTCGAGCATCGTCTCGATCAGCAACCAGGCGGGCAGAAGCTCTATTACATCGGACCGATGTTCCGGCGTGAGCGCCCGCAGAAGGGGCGTTACCGCCAGTTTTTCCAGATTGGCGCGGAGGCCATTGGCGCCGATTCACCGGCCGTGGATGCGGAAGCAATTGAACTGGCAGTCGCAATTTTGCACGGCGCCGGTATTACTGGATTTGAGCTGTTGATTAATTCGGTGGGTTCAAAACAATCGCGGGCAAAATACAACGACGCTTTGCGCCTTGAACTTCAAGAAGTGGCGCCGCAAATGTGCGAGGATTGCAGGCGCCGAGCGCAGACTAATCCTTTGCGAGTGCTCGATTGCAAAGTACCAGGCGACCAGCCGATCATTGAAAAGCTGCCTTCGATTCTCGATTTTCTGAAAAGCGAAGACAAAGAACACTTTCGCCGCGTGCGCGAGTTCTTGGATGACCGGAGTATCGCGTACACCGTGAAGCCAAGATTGGTGCGCGGGCTTGATTATTACATGCGTACAACGTTTGAGATTACGCACGGTGCGCTAGGTGCACAGAACGCGATCTTGGGCGGCGGACGGTATGACGGATTAGCCGAAACCATTGGCTCCAAGGTTCCCGCGCCGGGTATCGGGTTCTCCATCGGCGAGGACCGGCTCGTCATGGCGGTGGAAGAAGCGGGGAAAACCAAGAGCACGGCTCTTGACGTCTATATCGCACCGATGGGAGACACCGCGCTGCGGCATTGTGCAGTGCTGGCCGGCGAAATTAGAAAACTGGACCTGTCTGTCGAAGTGGGGACGGATCGAAAACTCAAACGTATGCTCGAGCTGGCGAATAAGCTGGAGGCAAGATTTACTTTAATACTGGGCGATAACGAGATCGTTTCCCAAGCTTATAGTTTGAAAAATATGGCGACCGGAGAGCAGGAAACACTCTCTCGCCAAGCTCTACTGGAACGACTAAGAAACAACAATGGCTGAAGTACAACTGGATTTTTTAGGCGATTTGCGCCGGACACATAGCTGCGGGGAAATACGGACGGGCGACACGGGGAAGAGTGCGCTGCTGATGGGTTGGGTGCACAGACGGCGAGACCTTGGCGGAGTTATATTCATTCACCTGCGCGACCGCGACGGGATCACGCAATTGGTGTTCGATGAGAGCAAGAATCCGGCAGCGCACCAGCGGGCCCAGGAACTGAGCTCGGAATTTGTGATTGCGGTGGAAGGACAGGTCGCCAAACGTTCGCCGGAAACTGTAAATTCCGCCATATCAACGGGCGAGGTTGAGATTGCGGCAGGCAAGATCTGGATACTCAACGAGTCCCGTACGCCGCCATTCCCGGTTGAGGACAACGTCGATGTGAAGGAAGAAGTCCGGCTTAAATACCGGTACATTGACCTGCGGCGGCCGAAGGTTCAAAAGAACATTATCATGCGGTCGAAAGCGACTTTGGCGATCCGGCAAGCGCTGTACGCACAAGGGTTTCTGGAGATCGAAACGCCGTTTATGACGAGGTCGACGCCGGAAGGTGCGCGCGACTACTTAGTGCCCAGCAGGGTGTCGCCGGGAACTTTTTATGCTTTGCCGCAGTCGCCGCAAATCTTCAAACAACTGCTGATGATCAGCGGCTACGAGCGGTATTTTCAGATAGTTAGATGCTTTCGCGACGAGGACTTGCGGGCGGACCGTCAACCGGAATTTACGCAAATTGACTTAGAGATGAGCTTCCCGCAGGAAGAGCAAATTTACGAAGTGATCGAGCCGCTGGTGAAAGGCGTGGTGGCGGCGGCGGGTAAAACCATGGGGGAAAAGATCCCCAGAATCACTTATAAGCAGGCGATTGAGTCGTATGGAAGCGATAAACCAGATCTGCGGTTGCCGCCGTTTTACATGGTCGAAGATCTGTTCGAGGGACAAGATGTAAAGCCGCTGGCGGCGATTCATATCCCGAAGACAGGTCAGTTCAGCCGCCGTGAACGCGATGAAATCAAAGCACTTGGGCAAGAGAAAGGGCTGCGGATTTACGACGATCTGAAGCGGCTTGAACGGGACTTTGCGGGCCCGATGGAAAAGGTCAAAGAACGGGTCAAGGCAGCGGACGACGACTTAGTCGTCCTGGCGGGACTCGACGGGCCCCGGCGCAAAGGCTTGGAATTGTGCGGGCAATTGCGGCTTGCGTTGGGGGCGAAATATAACGACCGCCACAAGTTACTAAATCCGGACGACTTACGATTCCTGTGGGTCGTCGACTTTCCGATGTTCGAATGGGATGAAGAAGATCAGCGCTGGAACGCGGCGCATCATCCTTTCACGTCCATACACGACGAAGACTTCGACAAACTTACAAACGACCCCGGAAACTGCCGGGCCAAATCGTACGACCTCGTTTTAAACGGTGTGGAATTAGGCTCAGGAAGCATTAGAATCCACCGCCGGGACGTACAAACGAAGGTATTTGCGGCATTGGGCATGGGAGAAGAAGAAGCGAAGAAACGTTTTGGCTTCTTACTCGAAGCTTTGGAATACGGCGCGCCACCGCACGGCGGCATTGCGCTCGGTCTTGACCGATTGGTCATGTTACTCGCCGCGGAAACTTCGATTCGCGAAGTGATCGCCTTCCCGAAAACGGCGAAGGGGACCGATTTGATGTGCGAAGCGCCATCAACGGTCCCGGATCGCCAGTTGAAAGAGTTAGGTATCCGGCTTAACGTCCCGCCTCCCCAGTAGATAAAGCCGGGTGGTAATTCGGGTACGGCGGACGTTTGTAAGTTTTGGGCGGATCTTTTTCGAGTAACTCAAGCGCGACTTTGACGGCGCGTTCGAGTTGCGGGTCGTGGCCTTCCCGCACGAGTTTGGGGTCTTGATCGACTTCGATATCGGGCGCGATGCCATGATTTTCCACTTCCCAATCGCCATCGAGACCATAGAAGGCCCAGCGGGGAGCGGTGACGCGGCCGCCGTCGAGAAGCGTCGGATAACCGCCGATACCGACGAGGCCTCCCCAGGTTTTCATGCCAACGAGCGGACCGAGTCCGGCTTTGCGGAAATACCAGGGCATGGCGTCGCCACCGGAGCCGGCGAATTGGTTGATGATCATAACCTTCGGTCCGAAGATGGCTTGCGTGGGATCGGTAACGTCTTCGCCTTCGCGGGTGGTGATCCGGGCCATCGGATGGCGGCCGAGATATTCAATGATGTAGTCGGCGATATCGCCGCCATGATTGTAGCGCTCGTCGAGGACTGCGCCTTGCTTGCCGATTTGCGCGAAGAAGTAACGGTTGAAGCTAGTGTAACCACCGTTGGCCGTATCGGGTAAATGGACATAAGCGAGTTTGCCACCGCTGAGTTGATCGACTTTGCGGCGGTTACCTTCGATCCAAGCTAAGTGGCGAAGCTTGTTTTCGCTGTCGACTGGAATGACAGTGACTTCGCGCGAGCCGGCGGCATCGGGAGCCGGGCCGACACGGATCACAGTTTGCTTGCCGGCGGTTTCTTCGAAGTAGCTATAGAGGTTGGCGTTAGCGTGGAGGTCGCGGCCGTTGACGGCGAGGAGGTATTCGCCGGCGACAACGTTGACGCCGGGCTGGGTGAGTGGCGCTTGGAGATCGGGGTTCCAGTTTTCGCCGTCATAGACTTTGGCGAAGCGCCAACGTCCGTTTTCGAGTTTGTAATCCGCGCCAAGGAGACCGACTTTGACTTTGGGAGTTTCGGGCGAGGCGCCTCCGCCGATGAACATGTGGCCGATGTTGATATTGCCGAGCATTTCTTCAAACAGATAGCTGAGGTCGTCGCGGCTGCTGACGCCGTCGACCCAAGGGGCATAAAACCCTTCGGCGGTTTCGAGGTTCAGTCCGTGCGCGTGCGGGTCATAGAGGAAGTCGCGCTCAATCCGCCAGACCTCGTGATACATCTGCTTCCATTCGGCGCGCGGATCGACATAGACTTGCATGTCGGGAGTTTTGAGAATGCCTTCGCCGGGTTTGGGCGCTGAGTCGGCCGCGGCAACGATCCATTGCTCGCCCTGGCGAATGAGCATCTTCTCGCCGTTATTGGAGAGGGTATAGACGGTCACGCCGCTCACGATCGGATCGGTCTTGCGAGTTTTGAAATCGAACTTGGTGACCGTGAGAGGCGGGGGCCCGAACGATGTTTGAACGATGGGCTGGTCGACGGCATAGAGGATGTTTTCTTTGCCTGGGATGGCTGAATAGTAGTTTTTTTCGGGCAACGGCACGGCAAGGATGCGCTGTTGAATGTTCTCGAAATCGATGGTGACTTTAACCGCGTCTTTGTCTTTCTTGTCTTTGTCCTTATCCTTGTCTTTATCCTTCTCTTTGTCTTTGTCGGCGTCGTCTTTCTTCTCTTCGTCACTGAGGGGAACGAGGGGGGAGGGGAGGTCTTTGCGGAGAACGGCAACGTAGACGGCGCTGGTGACTGGATGGCCGATGCTGGTCATGTCGATCCACCCGCCACTGAGAGCGACGTTGGTGGAGGCGATGAAAAAGAGGTACTTGCCGGTTTTGTCGAAGGCTGGGGCGAGGGCATCGCTGAGACCGTCGGTGATTTGGGCGGTCTTGGCAGTGTCGAGCGAATAGACAAAGATGGCGTGAAGATGATTGTGGAGTTGGCGCGCGTAAGAGATCCACTTACTATCGGGAGACCAGGTGGGACGGAAATCATAGCCGGGACTATCGTAGAGATCGGTGTCGACTTTGATGGGAGTCTTTTTGTCGAGGTCGACGTACCAGAGATTGAGGCGCTTGTCGAAATAAGCGATGTGCTTGTTGTCGGGCGCCCAGGTAGGCGAGTAGAAGAAAGAGGGTGGGAAGCCGAGGCTGATTTTAGTGACTGAGCCGAGACCGTTTTGATCGCGAATGTGGAGAGCGTATTCGCCGGATTCATCGGAAAAATAGGCAATGGATTTGCCGTCGGGGGACCAGGCTGGGTCACGGTCGGCGACGGCGGTGCTGTTGGTGAGATTGCGGATGTCGCCTTTGTCGGCGGGGACAGTGAGGATTTCGCCGTGGGTTTCGAAGACGGCGCGCTGACCGGTGGGCGAGATGGCGGCGTTGTTGATGTCCTGGTTTTTGATTTTGGCGAAGTGAGGACGGACTTCGGAGAGATCGGCGGCAAGGGTGATGGGGATGCTGTGAGAGGTTCCAGAGGCGAGGTCGAGGAGATGGAGAGCGCCGAATTGTTCGTAGACGATGGCGTCGGAGGCGGCGCCGGCGGACTTGAGATCGAGCCCGGGGTTCTTCACTACTTCAGTCACCGATTTAGTAGCAGTGTCATAGGAGAAGAGAGTTATTGGGCCTTTGCGGTCGGAGAGGAAATAGATTTTGTTGCCGATCCACATGGGATTGAAGTCGTTGGAGTTTTGGCGAGGGATCTCGGTGACGCTGGAATCGGAGAGATCGGCGAGCCAGATCTTGAGAGTTTGGCCGCCGTTGTAACGCTTCCAGGCGTTTTGCCAGTGGAAGACGGGCGAATAGGCGATGTGGGAGGCATCGGGAGAATAGGAACCGTCTTCGGCCATGGGGAGGGGCAGAGCGGTGGGAAGCGCGCCATCGAGCGGGAGAGTATAGAGTTGGCTGCTGTCGGCAAAGGCGTCGCGGTGGGAGGCGAAGAGCACGGATTTGCCATCGGGCGACCAACCGGCGAGTACGTCGAAGCCTGGATGGTAAGTAAGACGGCGAGGGACGCCACCGGCGGCGGGGATGACGTAGATGTTGGTGTTGCCATCGTATTCGCCACTGAAGGCAATGAGGGCGCCATCGGGCGAGAAGTGCGGATTAAATTCGTGGCCGATACCGGAAGTGAGGCGGCGGGCTTCGCCACCGGCGCGAGGGACGGTCCAGAGATCGCTGGCGTACTCGAAAACGATTTGCGTTTTCGAGATGGAGGGGTCGCGGAGGAGGAGGTGCTGCTGGGCCATGGCGGGGTGGGGGGAAGCGGCGACGAGGGCGAAGATAGCGATGGCTGCCAGGCGGACTGGCGAAGGATTGGTGAAGACGGATGCGAGACGCGATTGATTTGGGTGCATAGGGCTGAGATTAAAGATACAACTTTCTACGTTGAAGACGGGAAAAAGGTTCAAAAAGGGTATGCGGGCGGATTTTGGCGCGGAGAGGGGTGGGCTGAGGGATGGGGTTGTTGCAATCAGGGGAGTTAGGTAAATGAGCGAGTAAGTCATGTTACTATCTCGGTAAATTGGGGCGGCGGAGTGCCATGGATGTTCTGGGCGCTTACGCTTCCGGCTCGGATTCGGAGTTAGCGGTGGGTCAGGAAATTGAATGCCTGGGCCGGCGAGACGGTGTGATGCGAATCGCCGGCCCGGCGGTCAGTTACAGCGTGACGGTGAGAGAGGCACAGACTCTGACCACGGTGGTTCCGACAGTTACAGTCACACACACGGTGAGCCAGTCTCCGCCCTCGCCCGCAATCGAGGTAGACGCCGTGCCGCCGAAGGCGGTCGTAATGGGACCGGGCGGTAGCTTGGCGATATCGGTTGGCATGACTCCCGTGCCGTAGATTTCGTAGCCATTCCCCATGTCGATTGTAATGCCAATCAGGCGTCCTGTGACTTGTCCGCTGCAAGATAGTTGGGACGGTCCATTTGGATCGGCCTTGCCACCGACGAAGATGACAGAGGGCTGGACCGGAATCTCGGCCAGGTTTTTGAGGGGTGTGATCTTGCAGGAGAAGCTACCATCGGCAGCAACATGCATGCTGAGCTCGCCGATCACCTGGTAGGGGCTGTCGAGGGGGTTGGCCCGCTTTGTGATGGAGACTTCGAAGTTGGTCGTGTAGTGGCGGGTTGTGGGTTGTTCCGCCAGGGCGGCGGGAATCAATGTGAAGCCAGCGAGCAAGCAGGCGGCCAGTTTGGAAAGAGAGAGACAGCGGATCATTGGTTTATTCCTTCAAGAGAGAGTTAATCTTGCCGATCGGCTTGGAATCCTTTTCGGCCTGATTACAATCGGAGTTACGTTGCCTCTGAGCATTTGGATTAGGCTGGGATAACAACATTTGCCGGAAGGGCGGGTCGGATGGACTCGGCGAGATTGTCACCGGGGCCTTGGGTGTGGGCGGCAGAGTTGCCTATTAATGAATCGTCCGCGTTTTGCGGTTCATGTAATCCATCAACAAGTAGTTTCCTAATGTGTAAGGGGTGGTGAAATAGGCCTTTCCCTTGCACATTTCGGTCACTTTCTGGACAAACTGCACCAAGCCGTAATCGCTCGCCAGCATGAAGGTATTGATCAAGATGCCGCGCTTCTTGCAACGCGCTACTTCTTCCAGCGTCTGGCTAATGACCAGTGGATCCAAGCCGAACGCATTCTTGTAGACGCGGCCATCTTCCAACGTCAATGCCGAGGGTTTGCCATCCGTGATCATGATGATCTGCTTCATGTCCTTCTTCTCTTGCGCCAACAACCGCTGGGCAAGAATCAGGCCATCGCGGGTGTTTGTATAGTAGGGCCCGACCTGCACGCGGGCCAGATCGGAAATTCGCAACTCTTCCGCCGTATCGTGGAACAAAACACAACGCAACGAATCGCCCGGATACTGGGTGCGGATCAAATGCGAAAGCGCCAACGCCACCTTTTTCGCCGGCGTAAAGCGGTCTTCGCCATACAGAATCATGCTGTGGCTGCAATCAAGCATCAGCACTGTGGCGCACGAACTTTGGTATTCCGATTGATGGACATGCAAATCGGAATACTCCAAATCCAACGGCAGCTTCACGCCTTCGCGCTGCATGGCCGAGAACAATGTCGCACTTACATCCAGATTGAGCACGTCGCCAAATTCATACGGCTTGGCCCCGCCGCTGGCATCGATACCTGTGGAAAGATCGCGCGTATCGTGGGAACCGAAGCTGGACTTTCCCAGTGAACCCAGCAAATCCTTGAGCGTTTTGAAACCGAGAAAATCGACGGCCTTGTCCGTCACTTCGAATTGGACTTGCGTCTCGGGGCCGCCTTGGCCGCCGGGAGCATCCGCTTGGTCTGCTTGCTCCGGCCGGTCTGCGTTGATGTAACCAGCCTCTTCCAATTTGTCCATCAGCCGCTGAACTAGTTGGTCGCGCTGTTCCTGCGACATTTGATCGAGCCGGTCGCGCATTTCCTGCAAACGTTCGGGGCTGAACAAATCCTCACCCTGCAACGCCTGTTCAATGGCCCGCCGCAAATCCTCGAGGGTGTGTTGATTCATCTCGGAGAACTGCAGGTAGGGATCTTGAAAACCGCTGCCCAGCAGATAGTCCGCCAGCGCGCGCAGCAAATCCTCCATCTCGATGCCGAGATCTTCTTCGGTGAACTTCGAATAGGAAATGCGCCGCATTGTGTTGCCGCCTTAATTCAGATTCCTGCGGCCGCCGCCACCGGGCCCGCCCTTGCGGGGTTCAAAGCCCGACTTTCGAAAGCCTTCCTCGTCGCTGCGCCCGCGTTCTTCGCGATTCGCCCGTTCGGCTACCACGAACTCCATCTCTTCATTGCGGCTAATACGCTTATGCGCGTACAAGCCTTCTAAGATGAATTCTGCCGCGGACGCGCGCAGGGCGTCGCTCTCGCTTTCGCCCAAGCCTAGTTTGCCGGTGAAGTGCAATAAGTCCTGAATTTTGGCGAGCTCGTTGACCATCTGGTGGGCCGGCAAATCCTCGTCGAGTTTCAGACTTCCGCCCAATTCGAACCATTGCACAACTTGCCGCAAGTTCGTGCCGTCGAAATACGAGGTGAAGACCTTACCCACGGCGTGGCGAATAATTTCGCGCGCTACCGCGTCGCCGCCTTTTAGTTCGCCTTCGTATTCCAATTCCAGTTTGCCGGTCATGGACGGAAGGGCGGCATACAGATCCAAGATGCGCGGCACCGCTTCGCTATCTTTTGATTTCAAGGCGCGCCGCTCCGCATTCGAAACTACGTTCTCCAAAACCGAAATAGGCAGCCGCTGCGATACGCCCGACCTTTTATCGACACGCTTATCCTCGCGCGCCAAAAATGCGATATGCTCGACGACCTCATGAATGTAGGGAGGCACTTCAATCTCAACCGGCGAACGACGATTGGTCCAGGCCTCTTGTTTGGTAATGGCCATGCCTTGCGAGACCTGCAGTGGATAATGGGTTCGAATCTCGCTGCCGATGCGATCTTTCAAGGGTGTAATGATTTTGCCGCGCGCGGTGTAATCTTCCGGATTCGCGGTAAACACGAGCATCACATCAAGGGGAAGCCGAACGGGGTAGCCCTTGATCTGGACATCGCCCTCTTGCATGATGTTGAACAAACCAACTTGTACTTTGCCCGCCAGATCGGGCAATTCGTTGATCACAAATAGACTGCGGTTCGCACGCGGCAGCAAGCCGTAGTGGATGGTAAGCTCATTTGAAATATCCTGGCCTGTGCGCGCCGCTTTGATGGGATCAATATCGCCGATCATGTCCGCGATGGTCACGTCTGGCGTGGCGAGTTTTTCGACATATCGTTGATCGGCGGAGACCCATTGAATCGGGGTGTCGTCGCCCATCGCCGCCACTTTGTCACGGCAGTGCTTGCACAAGGGCCGTAGTGGATGATCTTTAATCTCGCAGCCGGCGATGTAGGGCATCCAAGGGTCGAGCAAGCGCGTCAGCATACGCGCCAGACGTGTCTTTGCCTGTCCACGCAGCCCTAGCAGAATAAAGTTGTGGCGCGAAAGAACCGCGTTCACTACCTGGGGAATTACGGTATCATCGTAGCCCACCACGCCGGGAAATAACGTCTCGCCGCGCTCCAGCTTGCAAAGAAGATTGGAACGTAACTCCTCCTTGAGAGTCCGCTCGGGACTCAAGCGTTCTACAAAAGGGCTGGCACGCAACGCGCCCAGTGTCACTGGTAAATCAGGTTTTGGCATAGTCGGGCCTGCGGGTCGTGGTATGGTCTCAAGTCTAGCAGTGTTTGTGTGAAGCGCAAAGGGCGCGGATGCGCGCCACCAACTGAACGTAAACACTCCGCTGCCCATTCGGTGGCCGCTCGACACCGCGGCCGTCTTGCGCGTGTTTGTGTGAAGCGCAAAGGGCGCGGATGCGGGGCATCAGGTGAACGGAAACACTCCGCTGCCCATTCGGTGGCCGCTCGACACCGCGGCCGTCTTGCGCGTGCTTGTGTGAAACTAATCGGCATGCATCTCACCGCCGAAGACGTGGAAAATCTACTGGACCTGGATGCACTCATCGCTGACATGAGAGATGCGCTCATCGCGCTCTCGGCTGGAAAAGTTGTGCAGCCCGTTCGCTCCGTTCTTACGACAACTGAGCCGCCGGGTTGGTTCGCGCTCATGCCGGCCATCCACGGCGAGGTTATGGGCGCCAAACTCGTCACCGTTTTTCCGCAGAACGCTGGTACCGCGCTACACACTCACCAGGCCGTCATCCTGCTGTTCAGCGCCAAAACGGGTGAACCACTCGCTACTTTGGATGGACGAGTGATCACTGCCTGGCGCACCGCTGCCGTTTCGGCGCTGGCAACGCAGACTTTGGCGCCGCCCGATGCGCGCGTGCTTAGTATTCTAGGTAGCGGCGTGCAGGCTCGCACCCATTTAGCGGCCCTTCGGCGCGTCCACGAATTTTCGGAGGTTCGGGTTTGGAGCCGCAACCCGGAACATGCGCAACTGTTTGCGGAGGAAACAGGCGCCAAAGTGCTGCCGCTCGAAGACGCCGTTCGCGAAGCCGATGTCATCTGTACCGTTACGCATTCCGGCGAAGCGTTCGTGCGAGGCGAGTGGCTCAAACAACGCGTACACATCAATGCGGTCGGGGCGGTTGGACTCGTTCACCGCGAACTGGACGACGCCGTTATGCACGGCGCCGGCATTGTGGTGGAAGAGCGGGCTGCTGCCGGGAAAGAATCGGCGGAAATCGTGTTGTCCGGCTCGGTCATTTACGCCGAACTGGGCGAACTTCTGGCCCACACGAAGACCCGTCCCGCCAATGCTAAGACAATTTACAAATCCTTGGGCGTAGCGATCGAAGACATCAGTGCGGCGCGCATGATTTGGCGAAAAAAAAGGCGGCCCTTTAGGGACCGCCCAATCGAACACCAAAGCAGACGGAGAAATTTAACGGCAATCTGCGCCGAGGAGCGCAAAGGTAGAGGCCGTGCCTATATTGAAACCGCCCGAAAACGCAGTGACCTTGAAAACGCCATTCAAGGCTGAAGCCGCAGCGGGATCCAGCGTTACCGTGACATTTTGAATGCTTAAGAATTCCGCGTTCGGCTGATAGACGTTGCCAATGGCCAGGTCAAACAGCGGCAGGCGTCCCGCGATGGCGCCGTTCACCGTGACGATGCCCGAAATATAAGGCGAGTTGCCAGGCAACGCTTCAATTTGGAAATTCACGAGCGTCACCTTTGTAGAGCCAGCTGTGAGCGATAATCCGCCGACGTGGCCGATGTCCACATAAGTGTTCGTCAGATCCACCACTCCAACGGTGATCGGGAACTCGGCGACGCCCTTGCGCAACGTTCCCGAGCCGACTGCGCCCGGCGTCACATTGAGACTGGTTAGGGCCGAAACAAAAGCGCCGCTCAGGATCACTTTCGTCTCGCCCCCAACAATATTCGCCGTTCCGGCTTGTGCGATGCTCGGCAAAAGCGTCGTGGCTAAAATGGCCGCAGCCATTGTAAAGTTCGTTAATTGCATAGTCTTTGTCCAAAACTCCTAGGAATTTTACTGCCACGCTTGTGATGGCAAGAAGAGGGAAGGGGATGTAAAAGAAATAATGCCAGGATAAAACCGCAGTTCTGGCCTCATCGATGGCTAACGAACCGCGACTATCAACAATCCAGTCTCGCCGGCGGCTTGACCGAGGATCTCCGCGCCTCGTTTCTCAAGGGTCGGGATTGCCGACTTCTGTAAAAAGGAACTAACTCGACCGGGAACCTTGGCGTACGAATTCGCCGATTGCGGTTACAAGCTTGTCAACGCGGGCATCTGCTGACTCGTCTCGCGCGCGTTCTGCAGGCGCTCTTCGTGTAGCCACGCGGGCGTAGTTTGTCTGCTCGGGCGAAGCGCCACGGAGCTCGAAAAAGCGGACAATCGCATCCCGGTTCGCATCTATGAGTTATGAACGAAGCTCCGTCGTCTTTCGCACTGTCCGACAGCATCGCCCTCCTCTCTCGCACGCCAGCCGCGCTGGACGCCCTTTTGCGCGGCCTCCCCGAAAAATGGACGCAAGCCAACGAAGGGGCTGGTTCCTGGAGCGCCTTCGACATTGTGGGCCACCTGATTGTTGGTGAGCGCACCGATTGGCTCCCGCGCGCGCGGCGCATCCTGGAACACGGCGAGTCGGTCCCATTCGATCCTTTTGACCGCTTCGCGCAACAAACCGAATGCCGCGGCAAATCGTTGGAGCAACTTCTTGACGAGTTCGCCGCGCTACGAGCCGAGAATCTGAGGGCTCTCACCGCTCTCAATCTTCAGCCCTCCGGCTTAGCCAAACGCGGCAAGCATTTGCGATTGGGGCCGGTCACTCTGGCGCAGCTTTTGGCGACTTGGGCCGCTCACGATCTCACGCATCTTCATCAGCTTTCGCGCGTGATGGCGCACCAATACCGGGAAGCGGTTGGCCCCTGGAGCGCGTTCCTGGGCGTCATGCGGTGTACGGGCCACAGCGAACCGTGACCGGCCGACGGCAACCGCTGAAGCATCGTCGCGATGGCGTTTTTACATTTTGTTTACACAGTAAGGATGAACAGTGCCGCGAGGTTGCCGCATACTAGCAGTGTTGAAAAGATCTTAACTCTATGAACAACCTGCGAGCACCGCTTGTTGCTGTGGCACTGCTTCTTGGCGCTTCAACTACCTACGCATCGGATGTAATTTCTTTCCAGGAAACGATTTTGCTAACCAGCGCAACCGATCCGGATTTGGTGAACCCCTGGGGCGTCTCTTCGAACGCTGCAAGTCCCTTTTGGGTTTCCGATAACGGCAGCGGAAAGACGACCCTCTACAATTCTGCCGGTATGAAACAAAATTTAGTTGTTACCATGCCAGCGGGTTCTGATGCGCTCACCGGTCAGGTCTTCAACGGCACCGCCAATTTTCATGGCGACACTTTTGTATTTGCCACCGAAAACGGCACCATCACTGGCTGGCGCGGCGCGCTAGGGACGACCGCTGAAAACTTGTTTACCGTTGCGGGCGCAAGCTACAAAGGACTTGCGATTTCGACGGACAAGACAACGTTGTACGCGGCAAATTTCGCTGCCGGCACAGTGGATGTCTTCAGTTCCGCCGGAAAGACCGCCAGCGTTTCCGATCCAAGCGTGCCGGCAGGCTATGCGCCTTTCAATGTTCAAAACATTGGCGGCAAGATCTATGTTACCTACGCTCTGCAAGGGCCAACTGGCGACGACGAAGCAGGCGCCGGCCACGGCTTTGTCTCCGTCTTTGACCCAGGCACCAAAACCTTCTCACGCCTGATCTCGCAAGGCGCGCTTGACTCGCCTTGGGGTATTGCTATCGCTCCCTTAACCTTTGGCACGGTTGGCGGCGATTTGCTGGTTGGTAATTTTGGCGATGGCCTGATCAACGCATACGACCCCACTAGCGGTGCGTTGGTAGGCGACCTGGCCACATTTAATGGCACTGAAATTGTGAACGACGGTCTTTGGGCGCTGGATTTTGGGAACGGCGGTAATGGTGGTTTAGCGAATTCGTTGTACATCACTGCCGGCCCTAATGACGAAACGGGTGGCGTCTTCGCCCGTATTGATGCTGTGCCCGAACCATCTGCGCTGCTGTTGGGCGCGGCCGGTTTAGCTGTTGCCGTACTCCGCCTCCGTAGTGCGGTGCGGCGCTAGCGGTCTTTTGGGGGCGATCACGGGTGGCGAGCAGGGTCCGCCCCCACCAAAAGGTTCGTGACTTGTGATATGTTCTCGTTTCGTGAGTAGCAGAGAAGTCACATCAGTCGATTACCAGTTAAACTGGCGGAAGTTGCAGCAGGTTGGGCTGAATGCCTACGAAGCTCGCTCTTATCTGGTGCTGTTGGGCCATCCTCGATTTAAAGCTTTGGAGCTCGCCGCGCGGGCCCATGTGCCGCGCCAGAAGATTTATGAAGTGCTCGACAGCCTAGTGGAGAAGGGCTTCGCGCAAGTTGTGCAAGAACGCACTAAGCTCTTTTCCGCCGTGGATCCAAGTCTCGCTGTCCCGGCTTATCTCGGACGGCGGAGCAAGGTGCTGCAAAACGAACTCACCGAACAATCCCGTCTCGCCAGCGGCTTGATCGAAGACCTGCGCCCCTCGTTTCTCGAGGGGCAGGACGGCCGCGGTACTCTCGATTTCTTGAGCCTGGTGAACGACCCCATGCAAACAGCGGTGCATTACCGCCGGATGTTGGCCACGGCTACCCGCGAATATTCGGAGTTCTCCCGTGCCCCGTTCGCGGTCGATCCGCTCGACGAGCAACTGGTGAAAGACGCCGCGAGCCGAGGAGTGAACTGCCGCCTGCTGATTGAATCCGGGGCGATTGACGACCAACACAGTCTGCGCTTGCGCGAATATCGCGCCGTTGGCATTGAGATCCGCTTTGCGGAGCGTTTGCCCATGAAGCTTGCCTTGTTCGATGGCAAATGCGGCCTGGTTGCGTTGCTCGATCCGGTGTTGACGCGCCCTTCCTGGACCGCCGTGGTTTTCGAGCATGATGGCTTTGCCGAAGCGATGGCAGGCTTGTTTGAAACGTATTGGTGCCGGGCGCTGGAGAATCACGGGCAAAAGACCAGCGCCGGCGCTATGCCCAGCTACCAATTCCATGGCTGAAAGGCAAAAAGGGCGCTGGACCTTCGCAGAAACGAAGCTAAGCTGTCATTCAAGTAGCAGACGTAATGACGGGACAGCCCTCGCTCACCCAACGCCTCAATTTGTTCCTGGAAGGCGACGTGACCGCGATACAGGAGTTGCTGGATGAGATTCTGCCAACGCTGCATGAAATTGCATCCCGTGAGTTGAAACGGGAGTTTGTACCGGCGCAGCTTTCGCGGCCATTTCTGCGCGCTCGCGAGTCTCGCCATGCGCCGCCTCTTGATCGACCAGGCGCGCAAAAGGCTCACGCAATGGCGGGGAAGCGGACAAACTCCCTTATCGTTTGACGAAAGAACGCAGCCGTTAATGCCGGCAGCCACCAGCGGGGAGGCGGATGCCGCCAGGATTCTGGAAGTCGGCATCTTAATGGAGCGGCTGGAGGCCAAGCATCCGGATGCGGCGCGGGTGGTGGACATGCATTACTTCAGCGGCTTCAGTCTTGAGGAAATGGCGGTCGAAACAGGTATCACTCCAAAGCAGGTGCGGTTGCGCTGGGAAAAGGGATTCAAATGGTTAAAGCGCGCTCTTCGCGCGCCGTGACGCAAGATCGCGGACCAGGCGTGTCCGAATGTTTTCACGTCCGACGGTCTCCGCATGGGATCAAACTCCAAGGCCGCCGAAAGTAACCCCAGCGATTCTTCCGAAAGCCCCACGTCCAAGTTTGCCAGCAAAGTCCAGACCTTTTTCGGTAAATCGAGCGCGGCGTTCGGCAGCAATTCGCTCAGCGGCGTGCCGGTGAGCATTTCGATCAGCAGGCGCGCTAAGCGGTAAATATCGCTCGAAGGTTGCGCGTAACCGATGGCTTGTTCCGGCGCCATGTAGCCGAACGTTCCAGCGGCACGCGAAAAGTCCGTGCAGCGTTTCATCGGCGTTTTTAATGATGGCAATGGAAAAATCGATCAGGACCAGTTCTTCGCGTGCCGTTCCTTCGTTGCGTATCAGCACATTTTCGGGCTTCAGGTCGCGATGGCAAATCCCCTGCTCGTGGATAGCCGCTAAGGCACTGGTTAGCTGTGGCGTCAACCGTCCGATGCGCGAGATCTCCATGCGGCCCTGTGCCAGCACTTCACGTAGGCTTTTGCCCTCGACGAACTCCATCACCAAATACGGCGCCCCGCATAAATTCGTAAAAATTCCTAGGCGCCAAGGTTCTCGAATCGCGCATTACCGAGTGGCCGCACAGGAGGAAACTTGAAACTAAAATTTATTCCATTCATGCTCATCGCGCTATTCGCGAAGGCGGATACCCTTGCTTATGTCGAATCCTCATCGGGCAACTTCGGCTCGATGGATCTCGACACCGGTGCCTTTACCGCGCTCGGCACGCCGCCCTATACGGTCCGAGGTTTGGGCACGCTGAACGGCACTCTGTATGCGGCGTCGACTGCACTAGCGCGCGGCACCTTGTTTACACTGAATCCGACAACTGGCAGTCTGACTGCCGTTGGGGCAGATTCTGGCTTGATCTACGAGTCCTTTGGATCGACTACCAGCGGCCTGTTCGCGGTCGGCTACGACCCGCACGCCGCTGTCTTCACCCAGGATCTCTATTCGATCAACGCCGCTACGGGCGCGGCAACGTTGATTGGGGCAACGGGTCTTTCAGTCACAGCTCCGTACACAGGGCTGTCGACTAACGCAGGCACCTTGTATTACAGCTACGATGGCTCTCTGTATACGCTCAATACAAGCGGCGGCGCCGCCTCCCTGGTCGGCAATTTTGGCGGGAATAGCGGAATGGGAGCGCTGCTCCAGGAGGGAGGAACTTTGTATGGCGGCGACAACAACTCGTTTACGATCGACACCATCAACGCTGCCACTGGCGCTGCGGCCGTTGGCCCTCACTTCGTCGAAACCGATTTCGGCAGTATTTTCGCGCTCGCACCCGAAGCACCGGCATCGGAACGGGCGTCTATCTTTGAAATGGTGTTGGGCGTGTGTGCGTTGGCTGGCCTACGGCGGGTTGCTCTCACTCCCTGGCGGTCACGGCTTGGCTCGAGGCTGTTACAGGCGCCCTGATGTTACACCGTTGCTGAATCTAAGTGGGTGTCCGATCCATCTACGTTTATGACGGCGTGAGAGGGAGTGCTTTCTAGGCTACCTCGCGGCATGCCGGGGAGGAGTCTTACAGATGGCGGCGACTTATAGGGCGGTGATGGTGTCGCGAAAAGGCGGGCCGGAGGTTCTACAAGTTGTCGAACTGCCGCTTGAGCCGCCTGGACCGGGGCAACTTCGCGTACGAGTGCGTGCTGTAGGTGTGAGCGTAACCGATTTAACCATGCTGGCAGGAGAATATATCTATGCGCCGAAAATGCCTTTCGTGCCGGGGTATGAGGTGGCGGGGGTGGTAGATGCGATCGGCGAAGGTGTGAGCGGATTCGAGGCGGGGCAGCGGGTGGCGGCGCTAACGGTTTATGGGAGCTTTGCGGAGTTTCTGGTGCGGGAAGCGGAACATTTCTTGCCGATCCCGGACGGGGTGAGTGATCGCGATGCGGCGGCGGTGATTCTGAATTTCGTGACGGCGTGGCAGATGATTCACCGCGTGGCCAAGTTGCAAGTGGGCCAGACGGCGCTGGTGACGGGTGCAGCGGGAGGAGTTGGGACGGCGGCGTTGCAGTTACTGAGGTTGGCGGGAGCGAAAAGCTATGCTGCAGCGTCGGCAGGGAAGCATGATCTGCTGCGGACACTGGGGGCAGTACCGATTGACTACCGGTCCGGGCCGATTGATCGATTGACGCGGGCGCTGGAACCGGGTGGCGTGGATTTTGTGTTTGATGCGGTGGGTGGGAAGAATATTGGGCCCTGCATTGGAGCAGCGCGGCGCGGTGGGATGGTGGTGGGGTTTGGGTTTGTGGGCGCGGCGGGAAACGTTGCCAAGATTGCGATGTTCGCGAATCTTTTTGTTGCGGCGCGGTTGCGAGGAAGGCGAGGCACCTTCTATGGCATTACTGCGCTGTACCGTAAGAATCCCGAGCCGTTCAGGGAGGATCTGCCGAAGATTTTTGAACTGTTGCGAGAGAAGAAGATCGATGCGCTGGTAAGCAGGACGTTTCCGCTGTTGGAGGCCAGAAAGGCGCTGGAGGTTTTGAAAGCGGGTGAAGTGGCGGGGAAGATTGTGTTAGAGACATATTAGTTGGCCGGACTTATTGCAAAATGAAGCGAGATGTCCACAAAGATGACGGCGGGCGAAGCGATTGTCGCGGCGCTGGAAGCGAACGGCGTGTGCACGATTTTCGGTTTGCCGGGCGTGCAGATGTATCCGCTGTTCGATGCGCTTTACCAACGTAAGCAAACGATTCGCACAGTAGCTTCGAGGCATGAGCAGGGCTGCGCTTTTATGGCGTACGGATTCGCGCAGTCCACAGGGCAGCCGGGTGTATTTACTGTGGTGCCGGGTCCAGGCATTCTCAATGCGGGAGCGGCGCTCAATACGGCTTGGTCGGCGAATGCTCCCGTCCTTTGCATTACCGGCGAAGTGGCGACGCCGTTCATCGGCAAGCGGCGCGGGCATTTGCATGAGATGCCCGATCAACTGGCGACTCTGCGCTCGTTTGTGAAATGGGCGGAGAAGATTGAGCGAGCGGCCGATGTGCCTGCCGTTATCAATGAAGCGTTTCGCCAGATGCTCAGCGGCCTGCGTGGGCCGGTGGCAGTTCAGATTGCCTGGGATGTGCTGGCGAGTAGCGGGGATGTGCCAGAGGCTAAGGCCGCGCAAATCGATCCGCCGCTTGCTCCGAGTGGCGAAGCGGTGGAGCAAGCCGCCCGGCTGCTGGCTGGGGCCAAGCGGCCACTCATTATGGTGGGCAGTGGTGCGCAGCATGCTTCCGCTGAAGTGTTGAAGCTGGCGGAAGGGCTGGATGCTCCGGTGACGAGTTTTCGCGGTGGGCGGGGTGTTGTTTCGGAAGACCACCCACTCGGCCTTTCTAACTATGCGGCGTCGCGGCTGTGGCCGGCGGTGGACGTTCTGCTCGGAATTGGTTCCCGGCTCGAACTACCGTACCTGCGCTGGACCAAGAATTATATGCAGTACAACAATGTTGCCGAAGCGCCGCCGCAGTTGATTCGCGTGGACATTGATTCGGAAGAGATGGAGCGCTTGAAACCGCATGTTGCGGTGATTGGCGATTCGGCATTGGCGAGTAGCGCACTGCTTGAAGCCGTGCAGCGATTGGGCCGCAAAGCGACCGGCGAACGCCAATTCATAGCCGATGCCAAAGCCGTGGCCGCGCACGCGATTCAGAAAATTCAGCCCATGGTGGCTTACCTTGAGGTGATTCGCAAGGTGCTGCCGCGCGACGGCTACTTTGTCAGGGAAGTGAATCAAATTGGCTTCGCCTCCTGGTATGCGTTTCCGGTTTATGAGCCGCGCACGTATATCACGGAAGGTTTTTCCGGCACGCTTGGCTACGGCTTTCCGACGGCGCTGGGAGTAAAAATTGCTAATCCCGATAAGCCTGTCGTTTGTGCCAGCAGCGACGGCGGATTTCTTTTCGGCTTGCAAGAACTGGCTTCGGCGGTACAAGAGAAGATCAATCTGGTGACGCTGGTGTTCAACAACAAAGCGTTCGGAAATGTTTTGCGCGACCAGCAACTCGGTTTTGAAAATCGCATCATGTGCGCTGAGTTGCAGAATCCGGATTTCGTCAAACTGGCACAAGCGTTCGGCGTTGAGGCGCATCGAGTCGATTCGCCGCAGGCGCTGGAGCCTGTCCTACGGCGGGCGTTCGGAGCGAGTGGCCCGGTTCTTATCGAAGTGCCCATTGCCCGCGGCAGTGAAGTCTCGCCGTGGGAATTCGTACACTTCAAGGAATGAAGATTTTCTACTTAGGAATTTTCGCTCTTGCGACAGCGGCGGGGCGTGTTGAGTCGGCTGGCGGCCTCCTTTTTCTTGACACGGTTCATCAACGCCACCAGATCGACAGACCGGTTTGCACAGAACAGCGCCATATCAAGCCCGATCCGCATATCCATGCCCTTTTGCTCAAAGTTGGGGACAAAATCGCTGTCCTGCGGAGGGTTGGAAGGCTGATGATTGCTCTTGACCGTGAAGCCCCGGAATTTCAGAACTCCGCGCCTGACAGCAAACAAATCTTTCAGAGCCAGATCATGAAGCAGCGGCGAGGTTTGACCAAACGGTTGTTTCTGCTTCGAAACCGGATAGGTCAGTTCTCCGACGAATGGTTCGCAATCATAGTAAAGAATCCGCATAATCTCTTCGTTGCCTGAATTGAAAGGAATTCGAACGAAACCTCATCCGTGGAAGGACACTTGCCGGACTTCTCACTCACATCCTGTGGTGGGGCCGCGCCTTACGCGACGCCAAGCGTGTGCGGTCTTTTGGATCTTAGCTATAGCTAAGTTTCCTATCCCAAAATCTCGTTCAACACGCGCGCTAGGCGCAGCCCCGCCTTCTTCAATTGCTCCCGCACAACCGGTTCCATGTCGGCCACATACTTGTCGTCCACTAACACCGTGGTCTGTTGAATCTCTTCTGGCGCGTCATTGCAGCTGTCGGGAAAAGCCGCATCTTCTTTGGGAATATTCAGCCTCTTATAAACATTCACCATCGCCAGCCGGTGCGATTCCCATGCCCAGTCCTCCACCTCGCCCGCCGAAAAATCTCCGCGTTGCCCCTCTGTCATGTCGCCAATCTCCGCATCCAACTCGGCCGCCAAGAGCGCACCGTCCGCTCCCAGCCGCATCACCAGCGCACTATCCCAAAGTGCATGCACGTTGGCGGCATCCACCACGCCGCCTTCCACCGCCTCGCAATTTCCGCCCCGGTCGGCGTCGGTAGCGGCATGCAGCGGCTGATGGACATCGCCCACAAAATGCACCAGAAAGCGCAAAGCGTCTGCATCTTCGAAACGGGTGTCCGCGTCCGGATCGTTCGCCCGCAACTGATCCGCGAAAAGACGAATCCGCGCTGTCACGCAATCGTCGTTCGCGCATCGCTCCTTTATGTTGCTTCGGTCGTCCTGCCAGGCCAAATCCAGAAAGTGCCAGCTTTCGGTGGCCGTATCCTTCTTGACCTGATCCGCCCAGATAGCGGCCGCCGCCAGCGCCTCAGCCACCGCCTGCGGATTGTTTTCCACTTCCAAAAGTCCCGCCACGCGAGCCTGCGCCGCCGGCGTCAAGTGCCGAGCCGCAATTCGAGCGACGATTTCATGGCCTTCATTCCCCCAAGCTTTGGCAGGAATAGGCCGTAAAAGAAGAAGGGGTATGAGCAGCGCAACTGTTTGTCGCATAGCAATTGTAGTCTAGCTCTTTGTCCAAATCTGAGCCACTCCCGCGCAAGAAAGTGGGCTTATGCCTAAATCTTAGTGTTAAGCGCTAAGATTATTGCATTTCTATCGACTCATATGCTATCTTCGGTACAGGCGGTACCAAGTATGGACTTTAATCGACTCACCGAAAAATCTCAAGAAGCCATCCATCTGGCTCAATCGACAGCTCTTAAGTACGGCAACCAGCAGGTCGACGTGGAACATTTGCTGCTCGCCATGCTGGAGCAGGAAGGCGGTTTAGCGCCCTCCATCCTCCTGCGAGCCGACGTCAAGCTTGAGCCGCTCCACAAACGCCTCGTTTCCGAGATTGAAAAGTTCCCTAAGGTGACCGGCGGCGCCACTCGTGCCGACCAAGTCTATATCACCAACCGCCTATCGCAGCTCTTCACCAGCGCCGAAGAGCAAGCCAAGCGCCTTAAAGACGAATACATTTCGATTGAACACTTGCTGCTGGCTGTCGCCGAAGATCAGGGAACCGCCGGCAAACTTTTACGCGAGTTCGGCTTAACGCGCGACCGCTTAATGAAAGCTTTGCTTGAAGTTCGGGGCCATCAACGCGTTACTACACAGAACCCGGAAACCACCTATGAGGCGCTGCAAAAATACGGCCGCGACCTCACCGACGCCGCTTCCAAAGGCAAACTCGATCCGGTGATTGGCCGCGACGAAGAAATCCGCCGCGTCATTCAAGTATTAAGCCGCCGCACCAAGAATAATCCGGTGCTGATTGGCGAACCGGGTGTCGGAAAAACCGCCATCGTCGAAGGTCTCGCGCAGCGCATTGTGCGCGGTGACGTGCCGGAAGGTTTGAAAGATAAGCTGGTTGTTTCCCTGGATATGGGCGCGCTCATCGCCGGCGCCAAATTCCGCGGCGAATTTGAAGAACGCCTCAAAGCCGTCTTAAAAGAGGTGCAGTCTGCGGAAGGCCGCATCATCTTATTCATTGACGAATTGCACACGGTGGTTGGGGCAGGGAAGGCCGAAGGCGCAATGGACGCCGGTAACCTATTAAAGCCCATGCTGGCCCGGGGCGAATTGCATTGCATTGGCGCCACCACGCTCGACGAATACCGCAAATACATCGAAAAAGACGCAGCGCTCGAACGCCGCTTCCAAACGGTTTTAGTCGATCAGCCGAGCGTCGAAGACACCATCTCCATCCTGCGCGGCCTCCGCGAACGGTACGAGCTGCATCATGGCGTTCGCATCAAAGACGCCGCTCTGGTGGGCGCAGCCGTTCTCTCCAATCGCTATATCAGCGACCGCTTCCTGCCCGACAAAGCCATCGACCTGGTCGACGAAGCGGCCGCCAAGTTACGCACCGAAATCGATTCCATGCCTAGCGAGTTGGACGAAATCCTGCGCCGCACCATGCAACTCGAGATTGAACGCGAAGCCTTGAAGAAAGAGAACGATTCCGTCTCTAAGGATCGTCTCGCCCGCATTGAAAAAGAACTCGCCGAACTGAAAACCTCGGCTGCCGCTTTGCAGGCGCAATGGAAGACTGAAAAAGAAGGCGTCCAGCGCGTTCGCACGCTGCGCGAGCAGATCGAGCAAGTAAAGGTCGAAATCGGGCAGGCCGAGCGTGCCTACGATCTGAACAAAGCGGCCGAGCTCAAATACGGCACCCTCACGGAGTTGGAACGCAGACTTCATGCCGAGCAAGACCGCGTCTCCGGTACGCATGGCGCTACCCGCCTGCTCAAAGAAGAGGTCGACGAGGAAGATATTGCCGAAGTCGTGTCGCGCTGGACGGGTGTGCCCGTTTCTAAACTCCTCGAAGGCGAAATGAAGAAGCTTCTGAACCTGGAGGAAGAGTTGCACGAACGTGTCATTGGCCAGGATGAAGCCGTCACGGCTGTCGCTGAAGCGGTGATGCGGGCGCGTTCCGGCTTGAAAGATCCCAAGCGCCCCATCGGCAGCTTCCTCTTTCTCGGCCCTACTGGCGTGGGCAAAACGGAACTGGCCCGCGCGCTGGCTGAATTCTTGTTCGACGACGAACGAGCCATGGTGCGCATTGATATGTCCGAGTATCAGGAAAAGCATTCTGTGTCTCGTTTGATCGGCGCGCCTCCCGGCTACGTGGGCTACGATGAGGGCGGCCAGTTGACCGAAGCCGTTCGCCGCCGGCCCTATTCCGTGGTGCTGTTCGACGAAATCGAAAAAGCCCACCAGGATGTATTTAATTCGCTGTTGCAGGTGCTCGACGATGGGCGTCTTACAGATGGACAGGGCAGGACGGTCGATTTCAAGAACGTCATCG
This sequence comes from Bryobacterales bacterium, assembly GCA_963763615.1. GTDB lineage: Bacteria > Acidobacteriota > Terriglobia > Bryobacterales > Bryobacteraceae > Bog-105. The sequence continues at coordinate 66,095 of CAVXPI010000002.1, forward strand.
TGATTATGACGTCCAACGTCGGCAGTCATCGAATTCTTGAATATAAAGGAGCGTTTGAGGGCAAGGACTATGCGCGGATGAAGGATGCCGTCTTAGGGGAACTACGTCAACAGTTTCGGCCTGAGTTCTTGAACAGGCTCGACGAAATTATCGTATTCCATTCTTTGAGCGAAGAGCATCTTAAGCAGATTGTCGACATCCAACTTGCAGGTCTGCGGTCTCGCTTGGAAGAGCGTCATATTACCCTCGAACTGAGCGATGCCGCTCGAACCAGGCTAGTGCGGAGCGGGTATGACCCGACCTATGGAGCGCGGCCGTTGAAGCGCGCCATCCAACGGGAAATCGAAACTCCGTTGGCCAAACAGATTCTCGGCGGTGTGGTCCGCGACGGGCAAACCGTTTGGATTGATGCCGATGCGGCAGGCGGTGGGCTGCGGTTTGAAGCCAAAGCCCCGCAGCCGCACGCGGAAGCCGTACGGGTGGGATAATTGGCTTGAATGGGTGTAAATCGAATTACGATTTCGAACGTCAAATGAAGTGGAAGGGCAGTGGGCGTTTAGAAAAGCCCCGCCTGGTATGAAAGGAATTTTGAGGAACATGTCTAACGTGGTCCAGTTTCGCAGTACAACAGCGGTTCTCACGCTCATTGCCGCCTCCATCGGCGGCGGTCTCATAGCAGCCTTCGCGGTTTCCCACAACAGTGCTCCCGTAGCCGTAACGGCCCGCGCCGACACCCGGAGTAATAGCCAAGACAGCCAGCGCGTCACGCAACTGTCCAATTCATTCGCCGATATCGTCGAAAAGGCCTCTCCGGCCGTTGTGAAAATTAGCTCGACGCGGGTCATCAAGGCCTCCGATGAGCAGGGTGCCAATCCGTTTATGAACGATCCGTTCTTTCAGCAGTTCTTCGGCGGCCGTGGTGGTGGTCGCGGTGGCCGTCAGCAAGATCGCCGCGAAGGCGGAGTCGGCTCTGGCGTCCTCGTCTCGTCTTCCGGCTACATCCTAACCAACAATCACGTCATTGATAAAGCCACCACCCTCAAGGTCGAACTCTCCGACGGCCGCACCTTCACCGGCAAGACCGTTGGCGCCGACCCGCAGACCGACGTCGCCGTGGTCAAAATCAGCGCCGATAATCTGCCGACCATGGCATGGGGCAACTCCGAAGCCGCGCGCGTCGGCGATCTCTGTTTCGCCATCGGTAACCCCTTCGGCCAAGATCATACGGTCACCATGGGCATCGTCTCCGCCAAGGGCCGTTCTCTTAAGGAAGGTCAGTTGCAAATTCAAAACTTCATTCAGACCGATGCTTCTATTAACCCCGGTAACTCGGGCGGCGCGCTCATCAATACGCACGGCGAACTTATTGGTATGAATACGATGATCATCACCGGCGGCACCAGCGCTTTCGGTGGCGAAGGCGGCAGTGTTGGTATTGGCTTCGCGGTTCCGTCGAATATGGCCAAGGGCGTCTTTGACCAGCTCGTAAAGAATGGTAAAGTTTCACGCGGCTACATTGCCGTTACGCTCGGCAACGTCACGCCCGATGCCGCTCCCATGCTGGGCCTGAAAGATAGCCATGGTTCCGTAATTGGCAGCGTCTCCAAAGGTGGTCCCGGCGAGAAAGCGGGCCTGAAAGCTGGCGACATTATTACCAGCGTTGATGGCAAGTCCGTCGCCGACGCCAACGAAACCACCATGGCCGTCGTCGCCCATCAACCTGGCGACACCATCAGCCTGGGCATCGTGCGCAATGGCAACCCCGAAACCATCAAAGTGACTCTCGGCCAACGTCCGACCGGACTCGAAGCCGATAAGCAAGACAGCGATAACAACGGCTCCTCGAACGATAGCGACAGCAACGACAACGGTTCCGCCACCGTCCGCGGCATCCACGTCGACGCCATCACCGCCGACGTCGCCCAAGAGTTGGGCCTCCCCGCTTCCACCAAAGGCGTGGTGATCACCAACGTCGACGCCGATAGCCCCGCCGCCGATTCCATTGTCCAAGGCATGGTCATCGTCGCCGTCAATCGCCAACCTGTAGCAAACGTCGCTGATTTCAAACGTCTGATGAAAGCCGGCGAAGGCAAAGCAACACTGCTGACGTATAACATCAAAGGCAGCATCGGCTTCACCGTCGTGCCGGCTAAGTAAACGGCCAGCGAAGCGGGACACATCAGCGTGTCCCGCTTCGAAAAGGGGACAGACGACAATTCCGCCTAGCTACCCCTCGGGCGGAATTCGGGACAGGGTCGAAAAACCGGTAATATGTATCGCGCACGTCTATATTGCGCGGCGGTTTTTCATGGGCTTTCGCGGGCCGAAGGCCCATTGCAACAGTACACTCAATACGTTTTCGCGAGACAACCCCTCTCCCAACGAATGGCCAACACGCCTCGCTCAAGCCAAACAATCCGCCGGCGACTTCGAAGGCACCGGTGTACCCGGCGCAATGACTTTCGCACGTATCCGTTCCTGCGGAAAGTCTTTGGGTTCAGCGTCAAGATGAAAGCGCAAAGGGCCCGGATGCGGGCCACCATGAGAGGAGAAACACTCCGCAGCCCTTTCGATGGATGCGTGAGCCTGATGCTCAAGAACTACCTAATAAATATGAGCGTAAGCCACGCAGATAATCGCAGCATCGTCTCGTGTTATCCTTGCATCATAAAACGTAGAAAGTAGGAATCCCAATTGCCGACCAATAAATTCCAATCACTGCCCGCCCTACCCTTGAAAAACACAATCCTCTTCCCAGGATTGCTTTTGCCGCTGTCGGTAGGCCGCGAGAGTTCCCTCAAGGCAGTGCAAGGAGCTTTAAACACCGAAGAGAAGGAAATCATCCTCATCGCCCAGCGCGATCCCCAGGTCGATAACCCCGAGCAAGATGACCTTTATACCATCGGCACCAAGGCTGTGATCCGCAAATCCTCGCGCCTCAACGACGGCGTCATGGAAATCCTCGTGCTCGGCGTCGAGCGCGTGGTTGTTGTAAAACTCGATAACGCCGAAGGCTACCTCACCGCCAAATACCGCGTTCTCGCTCTGCCCGAAGACGGCGGCTCCGAAGTCGAAGCCTTATCCGGCGCGTTGCTCGAATTGGCGGCCAAAGCCATCGCTCTCGCCCAGCCGCAAACCGCGCCCGAAATGACGCGCATGCTCGCCGGCAGTGACGATCCGCTAAAACTCGCCTACTTGCTCGCTAGCATCTTCAGTCTCGACGTCGCCCGCGAACAGGAACTGCTTGAAGCCGAAACGCGCGTCGATGCCTTGCGCCTGATTCACCGCTATCTCGCCCACGAATTGCAGGTCCTGGAACTCCGCCAGAAAATCGCCTCCAACGCTCGCGACGAAATGTCGAAAGAGCAAAAAGACTATTTGCTGAAGCAACAGTTGCGCGCGATTCAGCAAGAGCTCGGCGAAAAAGACGGCGAAAAGGCCGAAATCGAACTCATTCGCGAACGCTTCGAAAAAGCGAACTTGCCGGAAGAAGCCAAGAAGGAATTTGAACGCGAACTCGCCAAGCTCGAGCGCCTCCCCAGCGCCGCGCCCGATTTTCACGTAACGCGCAGCTATCTGGAGTTCGTCCTCGATTTACCCTGGAACGACACCACCGTCGATAATCTCGATATTCCACACGCCCGCACTGTGTTGGACGAAGATCACTTCGGCCTGAAAGAAGTAAAGGAACGCATCCTCGAACACCTCAGTGTCTTGAAGCGCAATCCCGGCGCGAAGGCGCCCATCCTTTGCCTTGTCGGCCCTCCCGGTGTTGGTAAGACATCGCTCGGTCAATCCATTGCGCGCGCCATCGGCCGCAAGTTCGAACGCTTCAGTTTAGGCGGCATGCACGACGAAGCCGAATTGCGTGGCCACCGCCGGACCTATATCGGCGCCATGGCCGGCCGCCTGCTCCAGGCCATGCGCCGCGCCGGCGCCAACAATCCAGTCTTGTTACTCGACGAAGTCGATAAGCTGGGCCGCGATTTCCGTGGCGATCCAGCATCCGCACTTCTCGAAGTGCTCGACCCGGAACAAAACAAGACCTTCCGCGATAACTATCTCGACATGGCTTTCGACCTGTCGAAAGTCTTGTTCGTCACGACCGCGAACACGCTCGATTCGATTCCACAACCGCTGCTCGACCGTATGGAAATCCTGCGGCTCTCCGGCTACAGCGAAGAAGAAAAAGAACAGATCGCGCGCCGCTACCTGATTCCCAAGCAGCTCAAAGCCACCGGTCTGACCGATGACTTAGTCGAATTCACCGACGACGGTTTGCGCTCCATCATTCGCAACTACACGCGCGAAGCCGGTCTCCGCCGGTTGGAACGAGCCATCGCCCGCGTCACCCGCAAAGTAACCCTGCGCTTTGCCGAGAGCGAGACCGAGAAGGTGTTTGTTACTCCCGAACTACTGAGCGACATGCTCGGGCCGGAGATTTTCCAGCAGGAACAGATGCGCAAGTCTGTCCCGCCAGGTGTAGTCACCGGCCTGGCTTGGACCGAAAGCGGCGGCGACGTTCTCTACATCGAGAGCGCTTTGCTTCCGAACGGAAAGGGACTTACTCTTACCGGACAGCTCGGCGAAGTGATGCAGGAATCCGCTAAGATTGCCCAGAGCTACATCTGGTCCCATGCCGTTGACCTCGGCGTCGATCCTGAAAAGATCAAAGAAAATGGCGTTCACGTGCACGTCCCCGCTGGAGGCATCCCGAAGGATGGGCCCTCCGCCGGCGTGACCATGACCTCCGCCATGGCGTCCCTCTATACGGGCTTACCGGCTCGCAACGATATCGCCATGACTGGTGAAGTTACACTCGCCGGCTTGGTTCTACCTATCGGCGGCGTCAAGGAAAAAGTCTTGGCCGCCCGCCGTGCCGGAATCACTCGCGTGATCATGCCGCAAGGCAACAAGAAGGATTTGCGCGATCTTCCCGATCACGTTCGCCAGGAAATGCAGTTCCACTTCGTGGATCGCGTCGAAGAAGTCCTGTCGATCGTAATCCCCGGCATCAACCTCCGTTCGCTAGCCATGGGAAGCTAGCGATGGCAGCGGGTGCGCTTACGCCACGAGTGCGAGCTTAGCGAAGGCGGCGATATCGCCGTCGGCGGCTTCTCTGATAATTTGCGTGAAGCTTGGCGGGGCGGCGGGCGCACTGCTGCCGCTTTTTGCGCTTGCCGCCAGATGTTGCTGTGTCTCAGCGCTTAATTGGACAGTATCTCCTTTTGAGGTTGCCCCGCTTGTGGCAGCCGCGGTTTTGTAGAGTGCCGGGGGTGGCTGGACGTAGGTAGCCGCCGGCGCAGATGATATGTTGCTGATCATCTCTTCTCGTCTCCTTCCACTGTGCATATCGGCACTACGGGAGGATGTTTGGGAAAAAATGGGAAGAGATTTTGGTTAGCCGCGCCGCGACCCCATCGGTTCTTCTGATGGTCCCTACGCCGTTAGCTCTTTACGCTTCGAGGTAATAGGTACCTTCGCCGATCAATTCAGCGGGGCCACTAAGGAAGACGCTCTCATCCCAACGCAGGTTCAGACTACCGGCGGGTGTTCTGATCTCGACGGGCGTTTTCACGCCGCCTCTCAAAATCGCTGCGCACGCGGCGCCGGTTGAGCCGGTTCCCGAGCTGCGTGTTTCGCCGGCGCCGCGTTCATAAAACACGGCGTCGATGGTGTGTTCATCTATCACTCGAACGAACGAGACGTTTGATCGTTTGGGAAAGCGCGGATGGCCTTCGGCTTCGGCCGCGGCAATGCGCCAATCGGCGGGAAGCTGGTCGACGAAAATGGCGCATTGCGGGTTACCGACATTGAGCGTGGTCGCGTCCCAGTCGCGGCCGGTGAGATAAAGAGTTGTGCTTAGTTCCTCGGTGCGCGGTATGCCCATGTCCATCTCAAACAGGAAGCGGTGCCCCTCTTGCGAGATGAGGTGCAGCGATTTTGGGCCAACCGCGGTGGCGATGATGACGGTGGGCGGCGTGGCTGCGCCTTTTAGCAGTGCAAACGCCGCGGCGCAGCGGGTGCCGTTGCCGGAGATCTCAGGCTCGCTGCCATCCGAATTGAAGAGGCGTGTCCGGAGACCGCCGCCCTCCCGCCAGGCCAGCATCCAGCCATCGGCCCCAATGCCGGTCGTGCGGGCACAAATGCGGCGGGAGATTTCCGGCCAATTGGTTTGCGGCGATTGATCGGCCCAACTGATGATGAAGTCGTTTTCTGCGCCGTGCAGTTTGGTAAAGGGGATTTCGATCATGGATTACGTTCGTAGATCTCTAAGTTAGGGGAGTCTACCGTTTTGATTTCGAGAACCATGCGGTAAGGCGATGGCTGGTGATTCAGGATAGCGTCGGAGACTGGGTCGCCGTGCAGCGCGATGGCCCACTTCATGGGGTGGTAGACGTTGATGGCGGTGATTGCGGGGAGGAAGTAAGGGATCGTTCCTTCGTGGAGAGATTCACGGAGGGGAAGGCCGGCTTTGCAGAGAATGCCCGCTACATCGCCAAAATGGATGAGCATGCCGTCGCCGAGTTGGTAATTGTCGTGCAGAAAGCGGACGGCAGCGTTCGTATACGCGCGCCGGGAGGCGGAGTTGTGTTGAGATTCTTTCCAACAGATCCAGTTGTCTGGGGAAGGGTGCGCGAGCCACGGCATCACCGATACGAGCGGCAAAACGAGTAACAGCAGCTTCCGAGGAAGGGGAAGAACGTCGGCTAGGGCGCCTGCGGCGAAGGCGGAGAAAGCGAGCATGGCAATTCCGTAGCGCGTGTTGTAGTAACTGAACGGCCACAGGGTTGGAACATGGATGGGGTTTGCCGAAGAGTGCATGCTCCAAACATAAAAGGCAGGAGTTAGAAGCAGAAAGAAAACAGGGCGCGTTCGCCGGCGCAGGAGGGCGATGATTCCTCCTAAGGCTCCTAGACACACCAGGGGCCAACCGGTGCAAAGCTGACCGGCGGCGAAATAATATTGCACCGCTTGCGGCCAGTTGTGGAGGCCAGGGTAAGGTTTGTTGCCTTGAATGGCGGCTGCTGAATAGGGGCCGTTGATGAAATCGAATGCGTTGCCCGTTTGCCACCAGCCATTAGCCATCCACAAGAGCGGAACCAAGCTTGCGGCGGCACAGAAGAACACGAAGATCCGGAAGCGGTTTTGTTTGGCGTAGCGGGCAAAGAGAAAGCCGATGAACGGGATCAGGAACCAGCCGTCGTAACGGGTAAGACTCATGAACCAGGTGGCACAGAGACCGAGCATAAGATATCGGCGTTGCCGAGTGATTCGGTAGCGGAGGACGGCGAGGAAGGCGACGGACAGCCCTGCGAGAAAGACGCTCTCAGTCATGGGGATGGAAGAGAGATACAGCAGATTGGGATTCAGCGCGCAGCAACAGAGGACGACAAAGGCACTGGAGGCGCGCTGGTATGTGTGGCGGGCGGCGAGAAAGAAACAAGTGCCGGCGAATACGAAGCAACCGGCGACCGGAATGGTGCCGGCGAAACCTGTTGACCAGAGCCAATCGTTTTGCACGAACGGAAGGGCGAGGATGTGCAGCGCGGGCAGCCAGACGGTGCCGATCTGATCGAGGCCTGGCGCGCGGGAATCTAAGATGCTGCGGCTATTGTTGAGATGCGCCTGGGCATCCCCCCAATAAAGAATATAGCCGTGTTGGAAGGTGTAAAACGCGAACGCGCCGATGAGCAGAGTAAGCGCCAAGACGACTGCCGCCACCTCCCGCGCCGAGGCGGGCGTCCTAGAAAGCGGTGAATCGCCGGAATTCTTCAAATCTTTGGTCGATCTCTTTGCGGGTGAGAGTACGGAAGCGCTCCACGCCGAATTCTTCACAGCAGAAGCTGCCCAAAACCGAGCCGTAGATGACGGCGCGATGCAGTTCAGTGACGTCGAAATTGCCGTTACGCAAATCGAAACCACGTTCGGCCAGATAGCCGACGAAGCCGCCCGCGAAGCAATCGCCCGCGCCGGTAGGATCGAATACGTCTTCGAGCAAATAGCCGGGAACCATGAAGAGGCTGTCTTTGCGAAAGAGCATGGCGCCATATTCGCCGCGCTTGATGATGAGCGTGCTGGGGCCCATGGCGAGAATCTTTTGGGCGGCTTTGCGGATATTGTTCTCCTCGGCGAGCATGCGGGCTTCCGAATCGTTGATGAGCAGGAAGTCCCAATGCCTGATGGTTTCCAGTAATTGCGGCTTTGCGCTGCCGATCCAATAATTCATGGTGTCGCCGCCCACGAAACGAACGCCGGGCATGCCCTGCTGCACGCGCAACTGTAACTCGGGCTGAATGTTGCCCAGGAACAGATAGGGCAGTTGCGCATAAGCGGCGGGAATCTTGGGGTTAAAATCCGCAAAAACGTTGAGGTCGGTGACCAGCGTTTTGCGGTCGTTCATATCGGCCGAGTAGACGCCCGACCAAAAGAACGTCTTGCCGGGGACCGTCTCAAGGCCCTGTAAATCAATGCCTCGGCTGTTCAAAAGGGTCCGGTCTTCGTCGGCAAAATCAGCGCCCACAACGGCGACGATGGAAGGTTTGGTAAAGTAGCTGGCGCTCAAGGCGATGTAGGTGCAAGAACCGCCAAGCGTTCGTTCCCGCTTGCCCTGTGGCGTTTCGATAGCATCGTACGCCACAGATCCAATCACGACTAATGACATTGACCTGCATTGTAGCGAAGCGCAAAGGGCGCGGATGCGAGCCGCCAAGGAGAGAACCTCCTCTGCCGCCCTTTCGGCGGGGCGACTAATACCGCGCCCGTCTTGCGCGGGTTGCTTGGAAGACGCCGGTCGATACAATTAGGTTTGGGCATTGAAAACGTTTTCTTCCGCGCGTTGCCGGGTCTGATTTTCATGATTTTCGGCGCCGCGGCGCAACTCTACCTGATTCGTGTTTTTTCCATACCGCGCGCGTTCGCTGTGGCGGTGTTGTCGTGTCAGGCCGTGGTATTCGTCTCGGACCTGGAGCCGATCTCGAAGTGGTTGCACTCGTGGGGTTCGCTGCCGGGCAGTTTCATGATGTTGTTGTGGTGGTCGATCACGCCGATTGCGATGGGAGTCTGGCTGCGGCGGCGCTTTTCGCGTGGGCGGGACTTCAACCCCGGGCGGCGCGCAGCGATGCGGACGGCTGTAAGTGCGATCGCCGCGGCGCCCGCGGTGGCCTTGGGATTCGGCATTATCAAGCGCAAAGATCTCACTATTCATGAAGTGGCGCTGCGTTTTCCGAATCTGCACAAAGATTTGCAGGGCTTGAGGCTGGTGCAACTAAGCGATATCCACATGGGCAGTTTTTATACGGCTCGCGATTTGGCGCGGGCGGTGGACGCGGCGAACTGCCTGCGGGCCGACCTGATGTTTGTGACGGGCGATTTGATTACCGATCGATTTGATCCGCTAGACCAGTGCCTGCTTGAGTTGAAGCGGCTGCGCGCGGCCAGCGGTCTTTGGGGCTGTTTGGGCAACCACGAAATGCATGCGAATGTCGAAAAGTACGCTACCCAAAAGGCCCGGGAAATGGGGCTGCGCTTTCTGCGCCAGGAGCAGGAGGTACTGCGTTTTGGCGGCGCCAAGCTGAACTTAGTGGGCGTTGACCATCAGAAACGCGATGTGCCCTATCTGCAACACACCGCCGGATTGGCCGTGCCGGATGCGTTCAACTTGCTGCTTTCTCACAACCCCGACGTTTTTCCGGTGGCGGAAAAGCAGGGCTTTGCGCTAACTGTTTCCGGACACACACACGGCGGCCAGATTAACTTGGAGGTTTTGGGGAGTAATTTCAATGTCGTGGATCTTGTCACACCCTTTACGAAAGGCACGTACCATCTCAACAACTCGTCGTTGTATGTGAATTCTGGACTTGGTACGATTGGCGTGCCTGTTCGTCTTGGCGCGCCGCCGGAAGTAACGTTAATAACCCTGTGCAATTCCTGATATTGAGCGATATTCACGCCAATTGGCATGCCCTGGATGCCGTTCTCAAAGATGCCAAAGGGCTTTATGAGCAAGTGGTCTGTTGCGGAGACTTAGTGGGCTATAATCCACAACCTGACAGGGTGACGCAGTGGGTGAAGGATAATTGCGCCACCGTGATTAGAGGTAATCACGATAAGGTAGTGGCGGGGCTGGAAGATCTGGAATGGTTTAACGAAGTGGCGCAGACCGCAGCTCGTTGGACCATGGCGCACATGGAAACGGCGCACCGCGACTATTTGCACGGCTTGCCGAAGGGGCCGGCCCAGACGGAACACTTTTCGATTTGCCATGGATCGATGGCGGATGAAGACGAATATGTGGCGTACGTTCGAGACGCGTTGCCGCATTTTGCGGAATTTGAAGTCCCTCTCGCTTTTTTTGGACACACCCATTTACAAGGCGGCTTTTTCGCCAAACGGAGCCGCGTGGGACCGTTGCCGCGGGTGCTGCCCGAGGAAACGGAAACAGTGATTGAGCTGATGCCGGATTTTCTGTATTTGATAAATCCTGGATCGGTGGGGCAGCCGCGGGATGGCGACCCAAGGGCCGCGTACGCGATTTACGATTCGGAGAGGAAGCTGGTGACGTTGCGGCGGACGGACTATCCAATCGCGAAGACTGCCGCCGAGATCGAGGAAGCCGGCCTACCCGAGGTGCTCGGACTCCGTTTGTTCCACGGCGCGTAAGTCGTCAGTGTTAACCGCGATCTGGATGAGCGGACTGCCGCCGATGGCTTCCGATAAGTGCTTTCGGAGGCGAGTGGCCGCGCTGGCTCCAATAAGCTCTGTTAGTTCCTCATGAGTGGCTTGACGGACACGCTCCAGACTGCCGAGCGAGCGCAGAAGTTTCTCGACGGTCTTAGAGCCGATGCCGGGAATTTCATGCAACTCAGACGTTAGGCGTTGTGCGTTGCGGCGCGTGCGATGGAAGGTAACGGCGAAACGGTGAGCTTCGTCGCGGATGGTTTGCACGAGATGCAGAATGGGGGAAAACTTGTCGAGGATTATTGGTTCGTCTTCCTGCCCATACACGTAAATCCATTCTTCACGTTTGGCGATGGAGGCGAGTGGCTGATCGGTGACACCGAGTTCTTCCAGTGCATCGGCGGCGGCGTGAAGCTGGCCTAAGCCGCCATCGACTAAGACGAGGCCCGGAAAGCGCTGCTTCTCTTCCTGGAGGCGGCCATAACGGCGCGTGATGACTTCGCGCATGGAAGCGAAATCGTCATTGCCTTCGACGGTGCGAATGATGAATTTGCGGTAATCGGCCTTCTTCATCTTGCCGTCTTCCCAAACCACCATGCTCGCGACTTTGTCGGTGCCCTGAATGTGGGAGATGTCGAAGCATTCGATGCGGCTCGGCGCCGTGGGGAGGTTGAGCGCGTCTTGTAAGGCTTCCTGAATTGCTTTGGAGGAAGGCTTGAGGACTCGGAAACGCTGCTCGAAACTGTGTTTGGAATTGGTCTCAACCAAGCCCAGCAGAGCCTTCTTGCTGCCGCGCTGTGGGGTGTGAATCTCCACTTTGTGGCCGCGTTTTTCAGTAAGATACTCTTCCAGCTCGTCGCGGCTCTCAAAATCGGCAGGGACGTGAATCAGGCCGGGGATGTAGACGCTATTGATGTAAATCTGCTTAAGGAGCGCTTCGAAAAAGGGCGATGGCTCGAAGTCTTCCTGATCCTCCCAAAAGAATTCGCGGCGGTCGACAATTTTGCCGTTACGAAGGTGGAACAAGTTGACGGCGACGAGCGGCGGTTCGGCGTGATAGCCGAAGATATCGACATCGTCACCATCCGCGGCGGCCATTTTTTGCCGCTGTTCCATCTCGCGCACGGTGGTGGCAAGGTTGCGGAGGTTAGCGGCTTCCTCGAAACGCATGTCTTGGGAAGCCGATTCCATACGGCGGTCGAGCTCATTGGCGAGATCGCGATGGCGGCCTTCGAGGAACAGTTTGACGTCGCGCACTGCGGCGGCATAGGCTTCATTGGTGGTCAGGCCGGTGACGCAGGGGCCCAGACAGCGGTGAATGTGGAACTGCAGGCAAGGGTGGGTGTGATGCCGGTTGAAGTCGATTTTGCAGGAAGGGACTTTGAAGTGGCGGTGGATGAAATGAACAAGACGGTGCGCGAGATTGCCCGGAAAGAATGGACCGTAGTAGCCGGCGCCATCTTTCAAAATGCGGCGGGTGACGTAGACGCGCGGATAGCGTTCCTTGGTCAATTTGACGTACGGGTAAGTTTTGTCGTCGCGCAGCAGAATGTTGAAGCGTGGCTGATACTGCTTGATGAGGTTGTTTTCGAGGGCGAGCGCTTCCTTGTTGTTATCGACCTCAATGAAATCGATATCGCGCGCTTCGCGGATGAGGCTTCCGGTTTTCGCTTCGGCCAGCCGGTCTTCGTTGAAATAGCTTCGGACGCGGCTACGAAGATTCTTCGCCTTGCCGACGTACAAAATCTTCCCTTCGCCATCTTTGTAGAGGTAAACGCCCGGCTGGGTGGGAAGCTGCGCTACTTTCTCGCGGAGTTCCATTTGGCAGCTATAATTTTATTGTGGCACGTATCTCTGGATTGCTGTTTCTAGGTCTTTTGATTGGACATCCGCGAGTGGGAGCGCAAACGCCAGCGCCGCCACCCGCACAAAAACACACCGATGAGCAGTTACCCGATGAGACGAATTTGCCCGAAGAAGACGAACGGCTTGCCCCGAAAAAATACGTGCTGAATCCACTTGAGGCGAAGCGGAACCTGGAGATTGGCAACCAGTATTGGAACAAACACGCTTACCAAGGCGCGTTAAGCCGATATAAGGATGCGACGCGCTACAACCCGAATTTTGCGGAGGCGTTTTTGAAGGTGGGCGAGACGGAGGAAAAGCTTCACCACAATGACGAAGCGAAGGCTGCGTTTCAAAAGGTGATGAAGATCGCTCCGGACTCGAAGTTTGCGGCGGAGGCGAAAAAGAAACTGGAAGGGCTCAAGGATTAGCCTTTCAAGGCTGCTTTGAATTCCGCCAGGGGCCGCGTATTAAGAATGTCGGCCGCTTCCAGCCAACCCCGGCGCGCCGTCAACACGCCAAAGCGCATGTTCTGCAGGTGTGCGGGACGGTGGGCGTCGGTGGAGATGGTAAAGCGGCAGCCTTTGGCTTTTGCGGCGCGAATCAAGGGGCCGGGCAAGTCGAGCCGTTCGGGGCTTGCATTCACTTCAAAACAGACTTTGCGGGCCGCGGCTTGGGTGGCGACGCGCTCAAAATCGTAAGGATAAGACTCGCGCTGCAAGAGCAAGCGGCCCGTCGCGTGGCCCAGGATTCGCAGAGACGGCGATTCGAGAGCGCGCAATAACCTGTCCGTCATCTCCGCCGATTCGAGATTCAGGTGGTTGTGTACGCTGCCAATCACTAAATCGAGTTCGGCGAGAGCATCTTCGGCAATATCCATCGCGCCATCGCGCATGATGTCGCACTCCAAGCCTGAGAAAACGTGCAGCGGCAAGCCTTCGCGGTTGAGGTCTTTCACTTGCTGAGCGAATGCGACCACGCGCTTTTCGTCGAGTCCGTTTGCCATGGCGAGGGCTTTCGAGTGATCGGTGATGGCGATGTATTGGTAGCCGAGTGCTGCCGCCGCTTCAGCCATCTCGCGCAGAGTTGCTTTGCCGTCCGTCTCGGTGGTGTGCATGTGCAGGTCGCCGCGGATGTCGGACATTTGCACAAGTGTGGGCAAGGCATTGCGTTGGGCAGCGTCGAGTTCACCGGAATTTTCGCGCATTTCCGGCGGAATCCAGGCGTAACCGAGCTTTTGATAAATTCCTTCCTCGGTTTCGCCGGCGACACGCTTGTTGCCTTCCAAAGTGAAGAGTCCGTACTCGTTCAGCGTGAGGCCTTGCTTAATCGCTTGCGTCCGCAGGTTCACGTTGTGCTCTTTGCTGCCGGTAAAATATTGCATGGCCGCGCCGAAACTTTCGTGGGGAAGGGCGCGGACGTCTACTTGCAAACGTTCGACGCCGAAGGTGACGCTGGCTTTATTGCCTCCTAGCCCGAGGACCTCCTGAGATTTTGGATGATGCACAATATGCTCGAGCGCCGCAGTGGCATTGGGTCCAGTGACCAGAAGATCGAGGTCGCCAATGGTCTCGCGCCCGCGGCGCAAACTACCGGCGGCTTCGACCCGTTCAATGCCCGGCAAAGCTGAAAACTCGGCGATGAGATCGTCGGCGGTGTGGCGGCCAAAACTCACCAAGAAGCGGCCAGCGCTTTTTCGATAGGATTCGATGGAGCGCAGCACTTTTTCTTCAAGCTTTGCGCCCATGCGCGGCAATTCTCTTAGCTTTTGCTCGCGGCAGATGCGCTCCAGATCGTCAACGGTCTTCACGCCGTGATGCTGATACAGCACGGCGATGCTCTTCGGCCCGAGGCCCTGAATTTTCAAAAGCTCGAGCGCGGAAGCGGGGTATTTGGCGAGCATTTCGTCGCGCCGTTCGAACGAACCGCGCTGGGCGATTTCGGCCAGCACTGCGCCAATGCCTTTACCAATACCGGCGATGTCGGTGACCTTGCGTTCGGGGTTCGAAAGAATATCTTGCAGGCGTTCGGGGTGGCTGAGAATGGCGGACGCGGCGTTTCGGTAGCTGCGAATGCGAAAACCGTCTTCGCCGGCGATCTCCATGAGGTCGGCGGTCTCGCTGAGGAGATTAGCAAAATCCTTATTTTCCATGGGTGGTGGGAGAAGGGATGACGGTGGGTGCCGGCTCGACGTGCACTAATACGTCGGCAACCCAGGGCAAAGTGTCTTTGATGGCGCCGCGCACTAGCGTGGCGATCTCGTGCGAGGCGCGCACGCTCAGATCCGGATCAACTTCCAGGTGAAGATCGACGTGATACCGCAATCCCGTGGCACGCGCGAAACATTTCTCGATACCCAGCGCGCCTCGTACGCTCAACGCCGCGCGGCGAACTTCCGCCAACTTCTCCGGGTCGGGCATAGTATCCAGCAGATTATCGATGGTACGGTGGACTACCTGGATGGACAGGGCAAAAATGATGATGCCTATGAGGATGCCGCCGATGTGATCGGCGGTGGCGAAGCGCGCGGGATTGAGCAAGTTCAGGCCAACGGAGACAAGGGCGACGAAGGTGGAAAGAAGGTCGGTCATATCGTGCCAAGCATCGGCCTGTAAGGCGGTGGAAGAGATCTGGCGGCCGACGCGGAATTTGGCTACCGAGAGAGCAATCTTGATGCCTACTGAAGCGAAGAGGGGATAAAGGGCGTAGGCAGGTAAGCGGGTACGTTCGGAGAGCGAAGACATACTGTGCCAGAAAATGGCGGCACCCGCGAGCAGAAGGATCGCCCCAACGGCGAGGCCGGCCAAGGTTTCGTAGCGGCCGTGCCCGTAGGGATGCTCAGAATCGGGTGGCTTAGCCGCAAGCGATAGGCCGATATAGACAATGGCGGAAGAGAGAACGTCGCCTCCGGCTTCCAAACCGTCGGAAGTGACAGCGGAAGAGCCGGCCTGCGCGCCAACCACGATCTTTGAGACGGCGATAGCGGCGCCCACGGCCATACTAATGAGGGCGACGCGGCGGCCGATCAGTTCTTGGTGACGAACTGAACCCTGTCCTCCGGGAGAGGAGAGCATAAGCCTTGAGGATAACGCGTCCCAATGTTCCTAAAGCGAAGAGGTATTTGGGCCGATAGAGCAGTTATGGTGCAGAGGAAGCCACGGGAGCGCGGCGCGACCCTTTTGATGGTCACGTTTGTATCGACATTTCTGTTGATACCGATTATTGGTACTTGCATTGATGGCGCGATGCTGTATTGGGTCAAAGCGCGCATTTCGTCCGCCATCGATGCCACGGCACTGGCAACGGGGCGATCGCTAAATGTGGGTCAGACCGATGCGCAGCAGTTGGCCAACGCGGCCGCGATAGGTCAGGCATACTTCACCGCCAACTTCCCAGCCGGTTTGATGCATACAACACTTGTTGGGGGCGCCCCCACGATCACGATTGATGAGAGCGTTGCGCACGTACGTAAGGTGACCGTTACGGTTTCGGTGAAAGTACCGCTGTTTTTTATGCCGATCATGGGGTTCAATAATTTGACCGTCAGCGGAACGGGACAAGCGACAAGGCGTGATGCGAATGTGATGCTCGTCCTCGACCGGTCGAATTCGATGAATAATTCTGCGGGGTCGTGCGGGGTCTTGGTAGCGAGTGCCCAGAATTTTGTGAATAACTTTGTGGACGGACGAGACCAGTTGGGATTGGTAACTTTTCAAACTAGCTCTAACGTAGATTACACCCCGCGGTTAACGTTCAAATCCAGCAACCCCAGCTTGAATACCACCCTAGGAACATTGATATGCGGTGGAGATACGAGCACAGCGCAAGGCCTCTATATGGCATGGAATCAGATCCAGACCACTATCAATCAGCCTGGAGCGCTGAACGTGATTGTATTGTTTACGGACGGTCAGCCGAACACGGTTGCGGGGAGTTTCCAAATTAAGACACATTCGGACACTCGGTATAGCGTGAGCAACACTTCGCAATCTACGTCGGTAGGTGCCAGCAGTTGTAATGGATCAGGGACTCTTCCGGGGGCTATTGCCGATGGCACCGTTGAGACGGCGACGAGTGTCAATGACCTGGCTCCGACCGGTGATACTTACGCGGTGATCAGCACCGCGTCTTCTCCCATCACGTCATCCACCAGCATTACCGCCGCTAGCGCGTCGGGATGTTCCTACAATTCCAACGTCCGCAACGGACGACAGGATGTTGCATACATTCCCACGCAAGACTCCAATGGGAACTCCACCATTGGGTATCTCGCGCTTGACTACTTCCCAACGGGAGATTATTATCATGATCAGATCAGGCCTGATATGCCGCGAACGGTGCGCTGGGCGGCGTTTAACGCTACCGATTCCCTGTCGCAAAGGATCCGGAACGATAGCACGTATACGCCAATCATCTACACGATCGGATTAGCCGGTAACGAAACCATGGCCATCAATCAAGACTTCATGGAACGTTTGGCGAACGATACGAGCGCTTCGAACTTCGACCCGACAAAGCCGCAGGGGGATTTCATTTATGCGCCGACCACCGCGCAACTGTCGCAAGCGTTCCAATCCGTGGCATCGCAGATTCTGCGGCTGTCGAAGTAGACTTTGCATCGCCTAAGTAAGATAGAAGAAATGTTCCTGGCCGTCGCCGTGCTTTGGGGAACGTTGAACCTCCCCGCCACGAACGCCGATGGTTCCGCGCCACCTCAAACGACTAAAACCGAATTAGAACGAGTTGCCGAGCAATTCAAGATTGAAAGCGAAGCGATGGGCTTGCGCGCCGGTCAAAGCGCGGCGGAGAAAAGTGAGAAGAAGGCGAGCCCGCCCGTGTGGCATGGCCGCTTGTTCGAGAATTTTCGCAATGATTTGATTGACGCCGTGCCGCATGAGAGCAAGCAGCGGGGGGAAAGCAATTCGCTGCTCCAGCGCAACCAATTCGGATTCAATGTTTCAGGGCCGCTGATTGTCCCGCATTTGTTGAGCGCGCGCCGTGGAACTTTTTTCTCGTTATCCTACGAAGGCGTCCGTGAGCACATCTCACGAACGCTGCTGACAACGGTTCCCACCACTGCTCAACGCTTGGGCGACTTTTCCAAGACTGTCGATAGTGCGGGGAATCCCCTGGCAATTTTCGATCCGGCTTCGACTGCACCGAATCCCGCTTATGACGCGAGCCAGGCGGTTTCAACAGCCAACCTTCAATACTTGCGCCAGCAATTTGCCGGCAATGTGATTCCGGTGTCGCGTCTTGATCCGAAAGCCGCGGCTTCGCTGGCCTTTTATCCGCAGCCAAATACCAACGCCGGCCCATATTTCCAAAACGACTATTTCGTGAGTTCTCCCGCGACCAATACTGCCGATGGCTTTCTGGGAAAAGTCGACCAGCAATTTGACGCGCGCAACCGAGTGACATTTGATTTCAACTTATCCACTGGTTTGCTGGGGTCGCCGCAATGGTTTGCGACGGTTGCGAATCCCGGTAGTCCCAATCAAACGTTTCATAGCCGCCACTTCGATATACCGTACGTGTTCACGCTGTCCCCGTCAACTGTGAATACGGCGACTCTTACATTCGATCGGCGTGAATTTCTGACCCAGACCGCTTCGGGAGCGGCATTTCCGGTTTACCGGCTTGATTCCTACATTGGGTTTGGAACGTTTTCTCCATACGGCCACACCGCGCGAACGGTTTACACGCTGGACGATGCGCTCAGTACCCACCGGGGTGGGCACTATGTGAGTGCCGCCGGCGAGTATTTGGCGCGGCAAGTGAATACGTTCGCCCCCAGTTTTCCGGACGGTTATTTTCATTTTTCCAGCGGTATTACGAGCTTGCCGGGTATCGTGGACACTGGCGATCCGTTTGCGAGCATGCTCCTCGGTTCGCCCGATCTTGCCGAACGTACCTATGTTCCGCAGCCATCTTATTTTCGAAACTCAGCGGCGTTTCTGAGCGTTCAGGATAAATATGAGTTTGGCAAGGCGTTCACGGTCACGCTGGGCGCGAGGTTTAATCGCCGCGCGCCGCGCAGCGAAAAATACAACCGGCAGAGTACCGTGAATCCTTGGGCGATTAACCCGGCTGATGGTTCGAACGGCGCGCTCAGTTTCGCCGGATTGAATGGCATTCCCGTTGGATTACGGCCAGTCAGCTATAGTTTCGATCCGAGTGTTTCGTTCGCTTGGAGTCCGGGGGCGAATATGCGCACGGCCATTCGGGGGTCCTTTGCGAGAACACACGTAGCGGTACCGCTCTTGTCCTCGCAATGGTCGACGCAGGGGTTTACTGCGTTGCAGTCGATTGTTTCGCCGAATAGCCAACTGTATCCCGCGGTTACGCTTGCGGATGGCTTGCCCCCGCTACCGTTTGCTCTGCCAAATCTCCACGCCGATGCGGCTAACGGCGGCGTGGCGGATTGGCTTGATCTGACTGCGCGGGAACCTGTCTATCAATCGGCTTCGCTTACGGTGGAGCGGCAACTCCCTTTCTCGGTCGTTCTTTCTGCTGGCGCTTACTACAACGGCGGTCATGATTTATTGATCGGAGACGGTTCAGCCAATCCGAATGCTATCAATCCAAGCGCGCTGAGCTACGGCAATTTGCTCTACACGGAATCGTTCGCAGCGACTTTGCGGCCGTATCCAAACTACACCGGTTTTGAATTGGCGGGACTTTATCCCGCGGGCCGTTATCAACGGGATGCGGCGTTTATCCGCGCGGAAAAGCGGGCGTCGAACGGTCTTTCGGTTTCGGTGTATTACGAATATGGCAAGCAGTTCGACGATTATTCAGGACCTTACGGAATTCAAGATTTCTTCAACCGAAACAACGATTGGGCACAGACATATGGGGTGCCGCGGCAATCCGTGCAGCTTTCGTACGTGTACGAAATTCCGATTGGCGGCAGCAAGTCGAGCTTGAATTTATCGGGTTGGGAGCAGGCTTTGGCGAGCAACTGGTCGGTTAGCGGGCGCATCTACGTTGATGATGGTTATCCGCTCGCGATCCATCCGGAGTACAACAATACGGGTGGGATCATCGCGGGCCTTACGGTCAACTCGGTTCCTGGTGTCAGTGCGGCCGTAGCAAGTCCCAACCCGAATCTTTGGTTCAATCCAGCCGCTTTTATTCAGCCGCCCGATTTTACTTTGGGTAACGCGCCGCGCACCATCGGAGCTATTTTAGGGCCAGGCGTTCATAATTTTGATGCCACGCTGGTGAAGCGTATTGAAACGGGGAGAGATACGACGCTCGAATTTACAACGACCGCATTCGACGTGTTCAATCACGCCGATTGGAACATACCCGACACGGCGATTGGCTCCGCGAGTGCGCCGAACACGGATGCGGGACACATCATCGGCTCTCATGGCGGGCGAGTGATTCAACTCGGACTGACATTCAATTTTTGATGAACAGATTCCTGACTGCCTTTGTCGCTGCGTGGTCTCTTGCGGCTGCGCCTGCGAATACGGCGTCACCACACGCAACCTTCTGGTCTGTTCCTTTGTGGCTTGAACCGGCTGATTCGAGTTTTGCGGCCACTGATCTCGCTGTTTCGGTCAACAACCAACCGGCGAAGATCGTGAAGCTATTGAAGACAGATTCCGACTTACTTATCCTTATGGTGCTGGACCTGACAGGCGACCTTGCGCTGGTTGAACCCGCCAAGGAAGCTTTAGTAGCAGAATTGAACAAGCTGCCGAGCAATGTCTGGGTCGGATTACTGAATGCGCAGGGCGGGTTGGCCGTTTTGGCGGATCCCACCGGCAATCGGGAGAGCATTGCGGAATTGATTCGGTCTCTGCCAATCAGCGGCAAGGCTGGGCTTCTTGATACGCTTGAGCCCGCTGCCACTCTGGCAAACGACTTGTTGCAAAAGGCGAGTGTTCGGGTTGCGGTGCTCTATGTGACGGACAGCGACGTGACCAATTATCGAGAGGACTTGACTAACCCCGTGATCAATTCAAGCGATCCGCACGATTTGAGCCGGCGCTTTCCCGACGCCCTGATTCGCGAGAGGGCGTCGCGGCTCGAACGGCAGCTGGCGCATACGATGGCGCCGATTTTCATTCTTCACCTGCAATACCGGCCGAGTGGGTTGAATCAGTCGTATCAAAACGTGCTCGGCAGCTTGGCCGAAAGCACGGCGGGCTTCGCTACATTTTGCCGTTCCACTGGGAGTATTCCCGACGATATGGCGACTATGATCTCTTACATTCGCGCGTCGAACTTTCTGAAGCTGGAGCTGCCGGCGAAGCCAGCGCTGGCATTTCAACTTAAGCTCGAGTGGAAGAATGAGAACAAACCCGAGCCGCGCCTAGCCTACCGCGCCCGGATATTGGTTAAGCAGAGGTAACTATGCAGTCTAAGACCACGACGTTTTCACTCATTGCTCTGTGCGCCTTGTTGGGCGGCTTACTGCTATGGCGAATCTCGACTGGCGCAGCGGAGACGAGAATCCTGGAGGCGCGGATTTCGGCGCTTTCCCAGGAAGTGGCGGCTGCTGCCCGGCAACCGGGAAAGCCGGCCGTGTCCGTTGCCGAAGATGCCGTCGCGATAAAGGCGCCAGCGCCCATTTCGAAGGCGGGTTCCGAGCCGCAGCAGCGCACATCCACCGCCGCTTTAGTGAAGTTGAATGAAGACTTGGCGGCGGCTCGCATGCGCATCAGCGATTTGGAGTCGAAGGTGCTGTCGCTTAATGCGGACAAAGCCGCTCTTGCTCAGCAGCGGCAAGAGGAATTGACCGCGAGCGAGGAAACCTGCCGTACGCGGACGGCTGATGTACAGCGCTCGCTGGAGGCGGCTCAAGCGGACCTGAAAACGGCTCAGCAAAGAGCGGTGGTTTTCGAAGCGGAGAACGAGAATCTGCGCAAAGCACAAGCCGCTGCTCCCAAAGCGGCGGTTCGCTCCGCGCCCGCTTCGGAGGGCGAATTGGACGAGCTGTCGCGACGGCGCGATGGGTATCTGAAGAGCTTGGTTCGCCGGTATCGGGAAATCGATAACGATTATCGTGCCTTCATCCGCGATCCGCAAGGGCCGCATGTCAACGATCCCGCACTACTGCGGATTCAGGCGACGCTTTCGCAGGCGGAAGAAGATCTGCGGCAAATCGATTCGCTGAACGCTAAGACTCTATTGGTCGAGAAGAGACGCGACAAGAACTAGCGCCGGCGGGGACGTTTTTGACGATTCTCTTCCTGGCGTTCGAAGAGAGGCACAAGATGCCGCTCAATCCACTGGAAAGCGGCGTCGAGCCCATGTTCTGCATAGACGCGGCCGATTTGGGCCTCGACTCTAGTTGGTTCTCCGACAGCGCCCAGGAACTGGTTTGAAGTCAGGCGCTTACATTTTTCTCCATCGACGCCGGCCGTCTTCCCGCAAAATCTTGAGACGGGCATAAAGCGCTAGTACCGCATCGCCAATCCAGGCATCTTCAACCGGGAGTGCTTCCATGCTTCAATCTTAATTGCCTCTTGACAGCCCGGCGGATTGATGCTATTTTTCTAGCATGGTGCTAAAAGAGCAGCACAAGCTAAGCCGCCGCGAACGGCAGATTATGGACGTGCTTTACCGATTGGGGCGCGCGACTGCCGCCGAGATACTGGAAAACATCCCAGACCCACCCGGCTACTCGGCGGTGCGAGCCATGTTGCGGGTGCTTGAGGAGAAGAAGCACATCCGGCATGAAGAGAAGGACTTGCGTTACGTATTTATGCCGGTGGTGGCGCGTGAAAAGGCGCGCCGGTCGGCGATTCAACATTTGCTGGACACATTTTTTGAAGGCTCGCCGGAACAGGCCGTCGCTACGCTTTTGGATGTTTCGGGGCGCAAACTTTCGCCCGCTGAATTTGACCGTCTGTCTGCCTTAATTGAGAAGGCGCGGAAGGAGGGACGCTAATGCTTTGGCTGATTGCAAACCTGCTGATTCGTTCTTCGGTGATTCTGGGCGCAGGGGCACTGCTGTGCCGTCTGCTTTCTCGACAGCATCCGAAACAACGCCACGGCATTCTGCTTGCGTCGTTTGTGTTGCTGCTTCTATGGCCAATCTTGGCCTTTTGGTTACCGCTAGTGAGCCTTCCCCTCGGCGGCCATACAGCCGCTGTCGATAGCGTGACAGTCCAGCAGTTTGCCGTCAGACGCCACTCGGCTACGGCGGCCCATGGTTTTGTTATCTCGCCAATCTGCCTTTGGTCCGTGGCGGCCTTGGTTGCTTTGGCTCCGTTGTTCTTAGCGCACTTGCGGTTGCGCAGGTTAGTGAAGCGCGCTGTGGTTTGCGGGGACGAGTGCCGGACGCATCTTTTGCAGGAGTTATGCGAGGAGTTGAAAATAGCAAGAGCGCCCACTTTGTTGGTTTATCCGGGATCGCTGATGCCGATGGCAACGGGCGTTTTGCGGCCCAGCATCGTGCTACCTTTCGATTGCCTTTCATGGACGCAGGCACGCTGGCGCATAGTTCTGTTGCATGAACTGGCCCACATCGCCCGCCGAGACCTGCTGGCTCAACGCTCTGCGCGCTTCGTGGCAGCCCTTTGGTGGTTCCAACCTCTTTCCTGGAGCGTCTTGGGTTTGCTGAGACGCGAAAGTGAGAGAGCTTGCGATGAGCTCGTAATCTCGCGCGGCGTAAGGCCGTCCGATTATGCGGCGGAGTTGTTGGCAATTGCGCAAACATTTAGTGCAAATCGTCCGGCCTCGGCGGCGGGTATCGCGATGGCTCGCGAGGCCGGTTTGCAAAGCCGCTTGCAGGCTATTTTGAAACCGGCAAACGCAACATCGCCGCGGCCCATTCCCTTGTTTGTTTCTTTTTTCTGTCTCGCCGCCCTGACCGTTTTGGCATCGGCGGTAACACCAACCATTGAATCTCAACCACTGTCACTACGAGGTCACACTATGAAACGTACTCTCTTCGCAAACCTGCTCGCCAGCGCAGGTCTCTCCGCTGCCACGATTGGCGGCTCTCTTTACGATCCGAGCGGCGCTGCCGTGCCAAATGCGAAAGCACTGCTCTTCGATCCCGATACCAACACGAAATTCGAGACAATCACGTCCGCTGACGGCAAGTTTACTTTCGAAGCTTTGCCGGCGGGTCAGTATATTCTGCGGGTGCAGAGTCCGGGGTTTGCGACCCTATTCCGCGAATTCAATGTTAAACCCGATTCCAAAGTCGACCGCGGATTGACGCTCGGCTTGGGCAAAGTAAAGGAGACCGTGAATGTAGCTGGCCGAAGGGGTGCCCGCTTCGGCGACGCCTGCCGTGCCTGAGCCCAAACGCATTCGCGTGGGAGGCAACGTTGAAGAGACGAACCTGATCACAAAGGTTCAACCCGTTTATCCGAAGGCGGCAAAGGTAGCAGGCGTACAGGGCACCGTTTTGCTGGAGATGGTGATTTCCAAGGAAGGCGAGCCGCTTGATCTTCGCGTGTTGGAGTCGCCCTCGGACGACCTGACACAGTCCGCGCTCGAAGCGGTCCGGCAGTGGCGATACAAGCCCACGTTGCTAAACGGCAACCCGGTGGAAATTGTGACGGATGTCGTGGTGAACTACACGCTGTCGAAGTAACGCCGCATCTAATTGATAGTCCGGTTCGGATAGAAGGCGTCCTGCTGGTGGAGGATGGAGGGCGGCGCGGTGAAGATGACGGAGATCACGTCGAATCGGACTTGGCTCCAGTCAATCGCGCCGCGAGTCGTATAGGCGCGTGCACCGCGAATGATGTTCTTGTGTTTCTTTTCGTCAATGGCTCGCTCGGGTGCGCCGTACTCGGCTGACCGGCGCGATTTCACTTCGACAAAGACCACCAAATCTTTTTTGCGGGCCACGATGTCGATTTCGGAATCGGCTCCGGCTCGATAGTTGCGGGCAACGACGGCGTAACCGGCCTTCTGCAAATAGCGGTGCGCCAAATCTTCGCCATGACGCCCCAACGCGGCCTCGGCGGTTAACGTTTTTGCTTCCCTGGCTTGCCTTGCGCGGTCGCTCAGCTTCCATATCAATTGGCTGGGGCTTAATTTCCAGCCGGATTTTTCAACGC
Organism: Bryobacterales bacterium; assembly: GCA_963763615.1. Classification (GTDB taxonomy): domain Bacteria; phylum Acidobacteriota; class Terriglobia; order Bryobacterales; family Bryobacteraceae; genus Bog-105. The sequence continues at coordinate 90,661 of CAVXPI010000002.1, forward strand.
TTTTCAGTGCCACTCCATCACCTGAATTGCAAGTGAGCGGACGTGGGCGGAAATCTCAAGGTTAAGAGAGCAGAGGGAAACACTGCTCTAACGTGTCCATGGCGAAATCGGCTTGTTCGCGGGTTATGACTAGCGGAGGGCAGAGGCGAATGGTGTTCGGACCGCATCCGAGCACCAGCAAGCCACGTTCGAAGGCGAGTTGTTCCAGGCGGTCGCGCATTTCGGTGGCGCGTTCTTTGGAAGCTTTATCGCGAATCAGCTCAATACCGATCATCAAGCCGCGTCCGCGCACGTCGCCGACGATCTCGTATTTTTCAGGCCAGGTTTTCATGCGATCCAGCATGTAACCGCCGATCTCAGCGGCGTTACGGACCAGACCTTCTTCGAGAAGTTCAATCGTGGTGAGCGCGGCGGCAACGGAAACGGGATTGCCGCCGAACGTGGAGGCGTGCGCGCCCGGCGGCCAAGTCATGACGTCCGCGCGGGCGATGGTAGCGGCCAAGGGCATGCCGGAAGCGATACCCTTGGCGATAGTCACGATATCGGGTGAGACGCCAAAATGCTCCGAAGCGAACATCTTGCCGGTCCGGCCCATGCCGCTTTGGACTTCGTCGTGGATGAGCAGGATGCCGTATTTGTCGGCAACACGGCGGAGTTCTTCGTGAAATTTGGCGGGTGGGACAACGTAGCCGCCCTCGCCTTGGATGGCCTCAACCACAATGCCGGCCACTTCTTCGGCGGGGAGAATGGTCTTGAATAGAGTGTCTTCTAAAACCTTGACGCATTCCACGTGGCAGCGGTCGGGCGTTTGCCCATAGGCGCAGCGATAGCAATTCGCGTAGGGAATATGGTGGACGGGCAGCGACGGATGAAAACCGCGCCGCTGCGTTACTTTGCTGGCCGTGAGCGAGAGAGCGCCCATGGTGCGGCCATGGAAGCTGCCCAAAAATGCGATGAACTTATCGCGGCCCGTGGAGTAACGGGCGAGTTTGATGGCGGCTTCGATCGATTCGGTGCCGGAGTTTCCGAAATAGACGCGGCGCGGTAATCCGCCGGGGGTCAAGGCTGCCAATTTCTCCGCGAGCTGCACCATGTTCTCGTAATAAAAATCGGTGCCGGACATGTGAATGAATTCGGCGGCCTGCTGCTGAATCGCTTTCACCACGCGCGGATGGGAATGGCCGGTGGCCACCACAGCGATGCCGGCGGCAAAATCGAGAAAGCGATTGCCATCCACGTCATCCACCACAGCACCTTCGCCGCGCTTGATCACGAGTGGATAACCTCTGGTATAGCTCGGCGAAATCACGGCATGGTCGCGCGCAATAATCTCCTTGGCTTTCGGGCCGGGGAGGGCCGTGACAAGGTTCGGCAAAAGCGGATTGGGGGCAATCAGCGTTGACATCTTACACCTCTGAGAATTGTTCGGGGACTTTTGGGCAGACGGGAAGGGCCGCTTGGAGTAAGCGGAGTTAGTCGGCGCCAAATAAGGACGGGCGGGTGGCTGACGGAATCGCCATACATTTAGTCTAGAACAAAAGTGGGTGCTTTGGGGAGAACGTCTCAAAAACACACTTGTGGCTGGGTCTTGGAAAACGGTTTGCAGTAGAGCCTACGTTTAGGCGGCTTGTGCCTCTTTTTGCGCGTTTCGGAAGGCGAGGAGCAGGTCTTTGAGGCAGGGCTCGGGCTCTTGGGCGTCGCTGGCTTCCTGGATGGCTTGCTGACAGCGCTCGATTTCGGGAAGTGAAAATTCGAACCCATGTTGTACAGGGTCAAATTGTTTCTTGTGTTCCTGGTAGTGGCGCATAAGGTGGATGGCTCCCAGCATGCGTCTCTGGATTTCGCTTTTGCCGTTTTTCTTCTCCCAGTCCTGGCGTTCCTTCTGGAGAGCTTCGAGTTTGGCGAGATCGGATTTGTGTTGGTTGCGGAGACGGCGCTCTTGCAGAGCGAGGTTCGTTAAGTCGCGGCGGTAGGCGAGGAGGATTTCGCCGCGAATGAGGGTTTGGCGAACATTTGGATCTTGCTCGTCGGGATGAAGGTCGGCGAGTTTCTTGCGGCCGATGGCGTAGATGCTGGTTTCGAGTCCGGGAATGCGCAGAATTCTCCATTCGGAATCCGCGATCATTTGGACGAGTGTGTGTTCTTCGTCGTTGCCGGGAGAATGGCGGGTGAAGTGACGGTCGAGATGGGCTTGGTAGGGAATGGCTTCGTCGGTTGGGAGGAGGACGGTTTGGCCGGTGAGGCCGGTTTTGATGGCGTTTAACGATGATTTGGCGCGGCCTGCCTCACTGGTGGGCCCGGCACTCTTTTGCGCGTTGGCGCGGTTGGCAGCCATTTGTGCGTCAGAGAGGGGGCGGCGAGGTGGGGCGGTTTCTTCTTCGGCTTCCGCGAAATCGACGTTCGGGGAAGTTGATGCGCCGGCGGCAGCGGACATGGTTTTGGGTTCTTCTGCGGTGGCTGTCGCGGCTTGATTCTTTTGTTCTTGCTTGAGGGCTTTGTTTGCGAGGCGCTCAGCGGCGCGGCGGATGGCACGGTCTGACATAACTCGGGGGAACTCCTTTTTTGAAATGGAAAAGGCCCAGGAGCGAGGGTGAACTCGCGCTGGGCCTTTCTGGTTTGAAGTTAGCAGTAGTGTCCCCGATTCCGAACATAGGTTGTCTATGGAAAGGGTCGGAATGGTGCGTAAATGCTAGAGGGGATTTGGGATAGCGATTTGATTAAAATGAGTCAATGTTTGTGACTGAGCTTTCTGGTTCAACCGTAGCTGGCGTCGGCTCCATACGCGTTGACGAAAGGCGGGCGAACGGCATCTCCCTACTGATCGAATCGCTCCAGTGTTGACCCAGTTGGGTGACGTAGACTGGAGTCATGAGTGTTGAAAAGGCGTGCCTTGACTTTGAGCCCGCCATTTGGGCTCGACTGATTCAAGCGCCCCAGGCGGCCATTTCGCCAGACGCGGCACGATATCTCATGTCTATCGATTTCGGTGGTGCCGACCATTCTCGCATGCAGGAATTGATGGAGAAATCGAACGAGGGCACGTTGACATCCGAGGAAACCGCCGAGCTTGACGGATACGTCAACATCGCAAACGTCTTATCGGTTATGCACTCCCAGGCTCGGGTAGCCTTGAAAAAAACCGCTCTCAACTCTTGACTCAGAATTTGATCCGCCATGTCTGGGAGCGGGCCAGCTGGCGCTGTGAATATTGCCACATGCTGGCAGTCGCGTACGCGGGTTCCTTCCATGTCGACCACATCGTTGCCCGGCAGCACGGCGGCGAAACCATCGTAGAGAATTTGGCACTTGCCAGAGAATTTGGCACTTGCCTGCCTGCACTGCAACCAGCGCAAGGGTCCCAATATCGCTGGAAGGAGTCCCGAAACTGGCATGATCGTGCCGTTGTTTCATCCACGGCAAGACCGCTGGGACGACCATTTTCAATGGCGAGGAGTAGACCTGGCCGGCCTAACAGATATTGGCAGGGCGACCATTCAGGTTCTCGCGATCAACGATCCCGGCTTTCGTGCAATTCGTATTGCGCTGAGGGACGAGGGAATCAGCGGGTGGAGTTGAAATTTTGTTGCTTCGCCTATAGCGCCGCAGTTTGTTTGCGCCGCTCGCAGTCAGCTTCCCTCCAACGTCTCACGGATTGGAGATGTACGACCAAATTGCAGAACGCATTACCGCCTACGACGCGGAGATCTTGCTGCGCTTGGCCGATATGCAACCGGATTCAAGGCGTGGCAGTGCTCTCCAACTGGCACCGTACAAACCCACCAGTGCCGGCAAGCCGCTAAACAAGAAACGACGAAGTAGCGCCAGTACGCAGGTGGCCGCTGCCTTGTGGATGGCCGCTACTTCCCTGAGAACAGCCAAACCGCCTTGGGCGACTACCCAGCGGCAATGTCGTAACGCCGTATTTCGGACTGATTGGCTGTTCTTCCGATGAGTTTTTTGGCCGCCTTTGTCCGAGTCCCGGACGATTCGCCCGTAGCGTTAGCCGACGCTTCCCACATCGCCATCTGCCCAGCATCCGTGAAGACCCGCTAGCAGTGATCGGTACCACGCGAGACGTTTTCATGCGCCCACTTGGTGCCAAATTGCCCTTAACGGACCTTCCCAAAAGCGCCTACCCTCTGCTAACGTAAGACTATGAGCCGCACGCTTATGCTCGAAATTCCTGACGAGGCATACGCCGATCTGGTGCGTTCGGCCGTCGAGAAAGGTCAGTCGGCCGAAGAGACCGCTGCGGAGATTCTAGTCGATACTCTCGGCGATCCAGTCCTGAATTTGGCTGGTTGTCTTTCCTTTGACTCACCGGACATCGGCGCGCGACACGACGAATACATTGGCGCGGGCATCCTTGCCGGCCCAGACGAGCAGTGAACGAAATCTTCGTCGACACCTCGGGTTGGGCGGCGTTCCTGGTTCGATCGGAACCCCTTCATCTCCGAGCCAGGTTTGTGATGAACCAGCATCGCCGGGACGGACGGTCTGTTGTCACGACGAATTACGTATTCGCGGAACTGATCGCCCTGTTGACCAGCCCGATGCGCGTCGCGCGAAACGAACAAGTGCGAATTGTTGGAACGTTGCGCTCGTCAAATTGGATCACGGCCGTCCACATTGACGCGGCGGTCGATCAAACCGCTTGGCGACTAGTGACCGCGCACAGCGACAAAAAATGGAGCTTGGCCGATTGCGCGAGCTTCGTCGTCATGAGGGAACGCTCAATCACGACAGCCCTTACAACCGACCATCATTTTGAACAAGCCGGGCTCGTGCGGCTCCTCAAGTAAGTTCAACAGCAATCGTGGAAATCTTTCCGACCAACAACGATGGATAACTCCTGGGTGGTCGGACAACGTGCCTAATATGTGTGCTCTGAGCGGATGACGCCACTCGGACAAAGCTCCTTCCATTGGCAACGGTGCGAAGCCTGGTTAGAAGATTACCCGCGCTTAACGCCGATGTATTTGCCATGCACTGGCCGCATGGACACTCGGAGAATCGCCGGGACGGTGCGGCCCAGCTTCCCTGCTATCCGACCCTCCCAATTCGCTAAGATGTACCAAATGTGCCCCCGTCTTGTAGTTCTCTCGCTAATCGCGGTCTGCTCCCTCGCCCAGCAATCCAATAAAGGCTGGTATCGCTCGCCCACTCTGCACGGCGACACCATCGCATTCAGCGCCGAAGGGGACCTCTGGACCATCGGCCTAAAGGGAGGTCTCGCAAGCCGTCTCACCACCCATCCCGGCCAGGAAACCAATCCCGCCTTCTCGCCCGATGGGCAAACTGTCGCGTACATCGCCGACTACGAAGGGCCCTCCGAAATCTACACCATGCCCGCAACCGGCGGCCTTCCCACGCGCCGCACCTTTGATGGCGGAGGCCTGTCCGGGCTTTCCGGCTGGACGCCGGACGGCAGAATTCTCTACGCGACCTCCTCTTTCGCCGGTCTGCCCGACGCCCGCCTGGCCACCATCGACACGTCTAATAACATCCAGCAGGTCCCACTCAACCAAGCCGCCCAAGGCTGCTATGATTCGCGCGGTGAGACGTTGTTCTTTACGCGGCTTGAACGGCAGCCCAGCTTCACCAAACGCTATCAAGGGGGCAGTGCTGAAAACATCTGGAAGTACGCCGCCGGGGCCGAGGCCGTGCCGCTCACCGCCGATTACGCCGGCACCAGCAAAAACGCTATGTGGTGGAAAAATCGCGTCTATTTCCTTTCCGACAGGGATGGCATCATGAACCTTTGGTCGATGGATGAGGACGGCAAGCAACTGAAGCAGATCACCACCCATAAAGGCTTCGACATCAAGTCAGCCTCGCTATTTGAAGGCAAAATCGTCTATCAACTCGGCGCGGACCTGCGCCTCTACGACATTGCCAGCAACCAGGACAGCGCCGTTCCTGTCGAACTCCCCTCTGATTTCGACAGCCTGCGCGAACATTGGGTCAAAAATCCAATCGACTATCTAAGCTCTGTACATCTTTCACCGGACGGCAGCAGCATCGTCCTTACCGCGCGCGGCCGCGTCTTTGTTGCACCCGCCAAACAGGGGCGCTTCGTCGATATCAATGAACGCGCTACGGGCCGGTTCCGCGAAGCCCGCATGATGCCCGACGGCAAGTCTGTCGTCGTCCTTTCCACGGAAAGCGGCGAAGTGGAACTCTGGCTTTATCCGGCCAACGGCAAGGGCGCTGGAACGCAACTGACCACCGGCGGCGACGTTCTCCGCTGGGAAGCCATCCCGTCGCCAGACGGCAAATGGCTGGCGCATCAGGATAAGAACCAACAGCTCTGGCTCTACAATGTCGCCGCGAAAACCAACAAGAAGATTGCAACCTCCGTCTACGGCGATAACGATGGGGTCCCTTTCCCCGATGTTCAGTGGTCTTCCGATAGCCGATGGATCACTTACGCCGAAACCGCCAGCAACACGTTCCAACGTGTGGTGCTTTATAGCGTTGAAACGGGTGTCGCCACGCCGCTTACAACCGACCGCTATAACAGCGGTTCCGCCGTCTGGAGCGCCGACAACAAATGGATTTATTTCGTCTCCGACCGTGCCTTAAAATCCAGCGTCCGAGCCCCTTGGGGTTCGCGGCTGCCGGATCCATTCTTTGACCGCTCGAACAAGATCTATGCCATACCGTTGAAGAAAGACACTGTCTCACCCTTCCAACCTGCTGACGAGCTGCACCCGCCGGAAAAGAAGCCCGAAGACAAAAAGTCAGAGGATAAAAAAACAGAGGAAAAGAAACCCGCTACCCCAGCCAAGATCGACATCGATCTGGACAACATCGCTACGCGCTTGATCGAAGTGCCGGTGCCTCCCGGCAACTATCACAACCTTGCCGCCTCAACCGACCGCCTCTGTTGGATCGACGACAACACCGCCACCCCTGAAAAGAACGAACTGCAGTGCATCGCCATCGGCAACAAAGGAGACAAGCCGGAGACTCTGCTGGACACCGTCAAGACGTTCGAAATCTCCGCCGACGGCAAGAAAATGATGGTCCACAAACTGAACGACCTCTACGTCCTCGATGCCGGAGTTTCCGCCGAAGCCATCAAAGGCCCTAAAACATTGCCTGATGCGCAAGTCGATCTAAAGCCATGGAACTTCTCCGTCATCCCGACGCAGGAATTTCGCGAGGCCTACCTTGATGCGTGGCGTCTGGAGCGCGACTACTTCTACGACCGGGAAATGCACCACATTAAATGGGCCACCATCCGCGACAAATATCTTGAACTCGTTAACCGCGTGCGCGACCGCGATGAACTAAGCGACCTCATCTCCGACATGGTCAGCGAACTCTCGGCGCTGCACACCTTCGTTGAGGGCGGCGATACGCGCAAAGGGCCCGATCAGATTCAGGTGGCCACACTCGGCGCACTTCTCACGCGAGATCAACCCGCCGGAGGCTTCCGCGTTGACCGTATCTACAAGAGCGATCCCGACCGCCCCGACAAAGCTTCGCCCCTTGCGCGTCCCGGTTCGCAACTCACGGATGGCGACGTGATCACCGCCATAAACGGAGTGAGTGTGCTCACCGCCGGCCACCCCAACGAGCTGTTGCGCGGCCGCGCCGGACAGCAGGTACTTGTCACGTACCACCACAAATCCGAGACAGCGACCCATGACGTGATTGTCAAGCCAATCACGGTCCGCGACGACCGCGACTTGCGTTATTCAGAATGGGAATACACGCGGCGGCAAATGGTCGAGACACAAAGCAAAGGCGCCTTCGGCTATGTTCATCTGCGAGCCATGGGAGCGGACGACATCCGTCAGTGGGAAGAAGAATACACGCCCATCTTCGACCGCCAGGCTCTTATCATTGATGTCCGCCACAACCGTGGCGGCAACATCGATAGCTGGCTTTTGGGCAAACTCGAACGTAAAGCCTGGATGTACTGGCAGTCGCGCAACGGCATCCCTTACTGGAATATGAACGGCGCATTCCGAGGACCGGTCATCGTGCTCTGCGATGAAATCACAGCTTCCGATGGCGAGGCGTTCTCGGAAGGCTTCAAGCGCCTCGGACTCGGCAAGGTCATCGGCACGCGAACCTGGGGCGGAGAGATCTGGCTCTCTTTCAGCAATTTTCTCGCGGACAATGGAATCGCCTCCGCCGCCGAAATGGGAGTCTATGGACCTGAACGAAAATGGCTCATCGAAGGCCACGGCGTCGACCCCGACATTATCGTCGACAACCTGCCCCACGCCACATTCGAAGGCGAAGATGCGCAACTAAAGGCCGCGATGGACTACCTCACTAAGTACGTCGAGCAGCATCCGAACCCCGTACCGGCGCCGCCACCATACCCAGACAAGTCGTTTAAGTAGAGGTAAAGGGAACGCTAAACTGGTGTCTTGGGTATAATGTCGACTCTTCTTCAGCCTACCTACGCCGTCAAGGAGTTTCTTGCTCTAGACGAACGCACGTTCGACAAACGATTGGAATTCCACCGCGGTCAGATTCTTGAACTCGAAAGTGCAACGCCGAATCATAGCGTTCTTTGCAGTACGATGGGATTTCTTCTGCGGAGCATGTATCCGCCCGCTTCCGGATGCCGGGTTTTTGATGGATCGGTGAACATCTACATCGAGCCGGCAGAAAGAGTGGTCAAACCGGACGCAGCCGTCCTTTGCGGCGAGATGCAAACGATAATCGGGATCGAAGGGGTCGGAGCCGCGATTCGGAATCCGGCTATTGTTGTCGAAGTGCTGTCGAAAGACAGCGAGAACTACGACAAAGCCGAGAAAGCCGACCTTTATCGGTCTTTGCCATCGTTGCAACACTACATCCTGATTTCGCAGACCAAAGTGGAAGTACAGCAGTATAGCCGCCTTGGGGAAGCGACGTGGCAGTTAGTAAAACTGACAGGCTTAGAAGACCTTATTCAGGTTAAAGAATCGATCCGGCTCGGGGACCTTTATGAAGGCGTGCTGCTATCGTGACGCCTTTGCAAAGTTACAATGGGGCGAATGCCTGAAGAGCAGACTTCGCCTCTGAGTTTCGAGAAGAGCTTAGAGGAACTTGAAAAGACGGTGAAAGAGCTGGAGAAAGGCGACTTGCCGCTGGAGCGGAGCTTGGCCCTATTCGAAACGGGCATGCGCTTGAGCGCGGAGTGCAAGAAACTTTTGGAAGAAGCGGAAACGAGAGTAGAGATGCTGACGAAACGCGGCGGCGAAATGATAGCGGTCCCTTACAATCCCGACAAACCAGCCAAATGACCAAAGCGCAAGCCAAGCAATCCCACGCGGAACTATCTGCTTATTTGGCCGAGCAGGTTCGGATGGTTGATCAAGCTCTTGATAAGTGGGTGCCGCCGGAATCGACGGACCCGGCTTCGATTCATAAAGCCATGCGCTACAGTTTGTTCGCGGGCGGTAAACGCATTCGGCCGATTCTCGCGATCGCTGCCGCGCGGGCGGTTTCGGACTCGCCCGATGGCGTTGAGAATGCGGCCGTCACGCTTGAACTGATCCACACGTATTCGCTGATTCATGACGATTTGCCGGCGCTCGATAACGACGATTTACGCCGTGGCCGTCCCACCTGCCATAAAGTGTTTGGGGAGGCAATGGCGATTCTAGCAGGCGATTCGCTGCTTACACTTGCCTTTGAGGTGCTGGGCAGGTTGCCGCTGGTGGACGCCGGCTGCAAGATTCGTTTGGTGGAAGAATTGGCGCGTGCCTCGGGAACGGTGGGCGGCATGATTGGCGGCCAGGTGAACGATATTGAAGGCGAGAAGAAAGTGGCCACGGCTTTCCTGCTCGAATCGATCCACCGGGCTAAAACCGGCGCGCTGCTGCGAGCCAGCCTGCGGATGGGGGCGATTTACGCGGGGGCGACGCCTGAGGAGTTGGCGGCCCTATCTGAATTTGGGGAGCGGGTTGGACTGGCTTTTCAAATCATTGACGACGTACTTGACGTGGAAGAATCTTCCGAGAAGCTTGGGAAGACGGCGGGCAAAGATGCGGCGCAGCAGAAGATTACGTTTCCGGCGGTCTACGGATTGGAGAGGTCGCGTCAGATGGCGGAGGAAGAGCGGTTCGCGGCACAGGCTGCTTTGCATTCGTTTGACGACCGCGCAGATCGTTTGCGGCAGATTGCCGATTTCATCGTCCAACGCAAAACATGAAGCAGCGGCTGGACGTGGCCATGCTGAGCCGGCAGTTGGTGGAATCGCGCGAAAAGGCGCAAGCGCTGATTCTCTCGGGCAAAGTTATGGTAGACGGGCAAAAGGCGGAGAAGCCCGGGCACGCGGTTGCTGAAACGGCGCGCATCGAAGTAGTTGAGCCACTCAAGTATGTGAGCCGCGGAGGCCTGAAATTGGAGGCGGCGCTGGCGCACTTCGGCGTTGACCCAATGGGGAAGGTTTGCATGGATGTGGGCACGTCCACCGGCGGTTTCACGGATTGCCTGCTGCAGCACGGTGCTATTCGAGTACATGCCGTCGATACCGGGGCAGGGCAGATCGATTGGAAGCTGAGAACCGATCCACGCGTGGTGTTGCACGAGAAGCTGAACGCGCGCTATCTCAAGCCAGAGGACATCGGAGAGACGGTTCAGCTTCTGGTTTGTGACGTGAGCTTCATTTCCGTGACGCTGTTGCTTGCTGCGTTGGCTCCGCTGCTGGAGGCGAGCGGCGATTGGATCATTTTGGTGAAGCCGCAGTTTGAGGTGGGCAGGGAACTGGTGGGGCGCGGCGGCATTGTGCGGGATGAATCGGCACAGAAAGGCGCTTGCGACAAAGTGGCAATGGCTTTGGCTGGTGCGGGGTTCAAGAGTGAGATCACCGATAGCCCGATTCCCGGCGCCGAAGGGAATCGCGAATTCTTGCTGCACGGCCAGAGATCCTGACCTGAGTGGCACAAGAAATACGTGGCGGCCGGTGTAACGCAGGCGTTGCCGGCCGCACTATCCAATTGGAAGTACACACTTCCAGAAGAAAGGAAAACACTCTATGGCTTTCAATAATGTTGGAGCTCTGACGTTTTTAGCGCCAGGCCAGACAGCGTTCTGGAATTACAGTTACGGAGGCGATCATGGCACACAATTCGCCTCTGCCGACGTAAAGATCCCAAATCAGGGCGGAGTCCATTTGGCGGACCAGCAGCGCAAGGAAAAAGACAATAACGGTAACGCCACCTATTTTGTCAACATCACAAACCAGGGTCCAGGCGGTTGCTTCCATAACCTGCAGGGCGGAGGCATGTCATGACCCAGTTCACGATTGTCACCGACCCGCACGGCAACTTCGTCGCCGCCGTCCAAGGTCATAGTCTGGCGACCAACCAAGACGGGATCAAGGCCCAAGTGTCATTCCCTAAAGGTCACCAACTTCACAATGTGCAAGTTGACGACGCACTCGCCAAGACGACCGACCCCGCTGCTTTCTATCAGGGCATCCTCAAATTTGTGCCTAAACGTTAGTTACAAAACCGGGAGGGGACGGCGGCAAGAGCCGATTCCCTCCGGTGGTTATGAAGGAGCGGTAACCGTGGCCTTTCGCTCGAGTTTGCCCCAGCCCACCAGGCGTCCGCGAATAGCGAACAGGAAGCTCTTGCCCAGAACGTACAGCATGATTTGGCGGTAGTAAATGGATTGGAAGAACAGCAATCTCAAATCCCACGGCGGCAAGCCCTCGAGGGAGTAGGCTAGAAATCCGCTCATGAGTTCGACCAGAAAGAACGCGGCGTAATAGAGCAAAACAATTTTCCAAGCGCCGCCGATGAGCGAGACAATCATGGCGATTTCGGCGAACGGCGATAGGGCCGCCAAGACAAGTTGAAACAGCCAAATGCTCGGTAAGGCCACGAAGCCGAGAGTTCCATATTTGGGAACGAAGAGTGCGTCTCTGTGCTTCCAGGAAGCTTGTAAGGTGCCGAATACCCAGCGGAAACGTTGTTTGAGCAGGCTCTTGGTATCTTCGGGCGCTTCGGTGTAGGCGATGGCGTCTTGTTCGTAGCGGATCACGTAGCCGCGGCGACGGATGGCGAGGGTGAGATCGGTATCTTCCGCTAAAGTGTCGTGCAGAAAGCCACCGCAGTCCAGTACCGGCTGCTTCCGCCAAGCTCCGACAGCTCCGGGAACAACGGTGATGGCATTCAGATAATCGAGCGCGCGGCGGTCCAGATTAAAGCCGTAGATGTATTCGATGGATTGAAAGCGCGTAATCCAATTGTTCTTGTTGCCGACGCGGGCATTACCGCTGACGGCGCCTATTTTCGGATCGGAAAAATGGCGCGCGAGCTTCGCTATAGCACCCGCGGAGAAAAGCGTATCCGCGTCTACGGCGATGAGGATGTCGTACTTGGAGTGGCGAATTCCATTATTCAGCGCGGCCGATTTTCCGCCGTTGGGCTGAGTCAGGATAACGATTTTCGGATTATCGGCAAAACGTTCGCGCACGATTTCGAGGGTGCGATCTTTGGAGCCATCGTCGATGACGATGACTTCCATGGCATCGTAACCGTTATTCAGAAGAGATTCGATGGTGCGATTGATCACCTTCTCTTCGTTATATGCGGCGATGAGGACCGAGACATTTGGATGATAGTCCGGATCGAATTGATAGCGAGCCGCGCGGCGCTTTTGCAGGATCGCCAGGATGCCATAGGTTACAGAGCGGGCGAGCGTGAGGAAGATGGCAGATAGAAAAAGAACTCCTAGAAGCTGGCTGAAGCGTGCTTTGGTATCGAGTCCGCCGCCTTCAATCCGCGCCATGCGCATCTCGTCAGCCGCCGTCTTGGGCATCACCTGGCTGCGATCCTTTCCGATGAGTTCTCCCACCAGCGCGAAACGGTAGCCTTTAGCCTGAAAATAATCGATGATCTGCGGAAGGGCTGCGATGGTGGCCTTGCGGTCGCCTCCAGCGTCATGCAAGAGAATGATGTGCGCGGCATCGGCGTCGTTTTCGGAAATGGCTTCGGAGACGCCGCTCTTTGCTTCGTCGAGAATGGCTGCTGGTGTCACGCCCGGCTCCCAATCGCGCGGGTCAATGGTTTCGGCAATGGTTGTGTAGCCGAAGCCTTGGGCACGCAGAATCGGCTCGATTTCCTGCGGCGTGGTGGGAGCGCTATCGGCGTTGTAGGGTGGGCGGAAGAACGTTGTGGAAACGCCGAGCAGATTTTCGATGATGCGTTGTGTGGTGCTTAATTCCAGCTCTGTACGCAATGGGGAAGTAGCGGCGATGTTCGGATGAGTATAAGTATGGTTGCCGATCTCGTGGCCTTCTGCGTACTCGCGCTTGATGAGGCCTGGGAATTGTTCGGCATTTACGCCGATTACAAAGAACGTGGCTGGCACATGATGCGCCTTGAGGATGTCTAAAACCTGCGGCGTGTATTCGCTATTGGGGCCGTCATCAAATGTCAGACATAATATTTTTTCATTTGTGGCTCCGCTGTGGTTGATCACGAACGGCGTCGGATAGCTTTTGTACTGTTCGGAAAAATCATCCTGGTCAGTGGGCGGCGGGGCGACCGTTCGTTCGCCAGACTGTGGAGTTGCGGCGATATGAATAATCTCGCCGCGCCCGAACTGGCGAGGCGCGCTCTGATCGGCGTAGAGGGGGTTCAGGGCGGTGGAGTCGAAATTATCTGGCGGCCAGGCGTCGGGTTGGAGCACCTTCCAAAGGCCGGGATCTTCCGCGCCGAGACGCCAGAGGCCAACCCCGCGAAAGCCGTCATCACGTATGGAAAGGATTTCGTTCAATGCGGTGACGGCATCGAGAAACCAAATCTCGTGTTGTTGATTTCCCGCTGAAAAGCGAAATACGGGATTGCCGGTGGCGGCGTCCCATTGAACGGGATTCCTGGTTTCGGCAGCGGCCGTCATGACGTCGCTGAAGGCTTCTTCCGACGCGCCCTGGGAACCGATGGTCCAATCGTACCCGTAATTGCCAAAGCCAATGACCAGCTTTGAGACTGGCGCAAGCTTCGTTAGTCTGTCGAGCTCGTTTTCAAAGAAATTCTGCGATGTGACCGGGCCTGGCTCGCTGGTTTGATAGTGCTCGTCGTAGACCATAGGGACGAGGTAGTCAACGATTTCAGCCAACGATTTGAGATCGTAAGCATCATCATCTACCGGCACTGCCTCGGAGACAACATAGTTGCTCTTGTGGAGCGTCTCGGTGAGTTCGCGCATGAATTCGAGCCAGGTTTGGCGGTCGCGTTTGCTGAGGGATTCAAAATCGATGGTCACGCCGGCGAAGCTGTGTTCGGCAAGATTAGCGCGGATGTTTTCGATCAAGTCATGGCGGCGGCCTGGCGGAGCGAATGATTTTCTGGACGTCTGCCGGCTGCCAATCGCCACGGTAGTTCGTGAGCATGGCGTAAATCGGGAGATTGGCCTGTTTGGCGATGGCAACGACGGAAGAGTCTGTTTGATCGTCTATATCGCCTTTGGCATTTTGCAGAATGAGCCATTCGGGCACGAGATGCGTGAGGTGATTCAGATGGAGCCGAAGGGACACCAGGCTGGCCGGATCCCAGTTGACGTAGAAGCCCCAGACCAGCGGATGGCCGTTGGTGGCAACGACTGCCTTGCGCGGATGAATAACGGGAGAAAGCGAGCGAACGTAACGGACGGGCTTGGCTGGCCGGGCAAGGCGAAAGGGAACATTCTTCGGAATGCCTTTGGACGGGATGCTGGCTCCTTCCACTTGGTTCACGGGCGCGACGGAAGGCAGACCGAGAACGGGAAGCTGTGGCAAGCTGATGGCGGCTACGAGCAGCAGTGCTAGAAGCAATACAAGGAGAAGCGCGGCGGATTGGGCGATCCGGCCGAAGCGCGCCCAGCGGTTGCCCGTGGGGTCGTGAAAAACGAATGAATTAGGAGACTGACTTGTCATGCCTTGACGCCAATCATCAGCTTGGCACGGCGGGAGATGGAACTGCGGGTTAGTAACCGGTTCTGTGGCCGTTTGGCGCTTTCAGGAAACATAATTCTGAGTTAATTGTCGACTTGCGGCGTTCGGCGCGATTGATCTTTGCGGTGTAAGTCATTGATATGGCGCGGGAAGAAAAATGTGCAAGTTTCGGAATGTTAAAGGTTTACTCGCTAGCCAGCCCGGCGGGGCCACGGCTCCTAGGCGGTGGCGGTCCGTTAGGCGCACGTGTTATTGCGAATCGAACTTGGTGGAGACCGATCACTTTAGAGGCCCCAAACTGACGTATGGGGCTAAAGAATGTGTTAGTTGCAAATCGAACTTGGGGACTGGGCCGACGGCCCGAGGTGGAAAAATGACATCCGGGGAGTAGGAGACGAAGGGAGCGAGTTGCTGCTGTTCTTCGCCGGTAAATGCTGGTCGCCTATGGCTTTGCGTCGCCTGTGGCGTATTTTTTCACTTCAAGTGCTATTTGGTGCTCCTTAGCAAGGGCTTGCAGGAATTCACGCATGGGACGGCCTTCGCCGCGCTTGGCTTGGCCGAGTCCGCGGCTGATGCCTTGGACGGTTTCGAGGAGTTCCTGTTGTTGATCGAGAAGTTCTTGATAGGCCTTTGCCCTCTGCGCAGGCAATTCGTTGAGTTCGGCTCGGGCTTGGCTCCAGGTGGGATAGTGCTTGCCAAGTGATGTACGCGGCGACTTTGACTTTGAGTTTCTGTTCCGATTGGTTGATGATTGGCGGCACGGCTTCGTACGGGAGAGACTCGATTACCCAACGATTACCGATGACCCGCTTCGGACAGTCGGATAGATCTTCTTTCCTCTGGGTCAGGGCGTGTAGGTGACGGCGAAGGTGCGCGAGGCCGTGGCTTGGCTGCTGTCGGTCAGCGTTACAGTCCAACTCGTGGTGCCCGCCGGATCGCCCGCCGCCACCACCTCTGGACTAATGGTCAGCGAGGTATCGGAGTTGATCACCAGCTTTGTGTTCCAGTTCGAGTCTCCCTTGTTCCAAGTGGCGGTCCCGCTCGTCGACCCAGTCCATACAAACGCGATCTTGGTCAGGTTGGTGAAGTTGCTGCCGATCCCCGTTGCCACCGCCGTGTAGGGCGCGGTTCCCGTGCTAAACGAGGACGGATTCAGGTTGGTGAAGCTCAGTTTTGTGGGCGGCGTGTAGGTCACGGCGAAGGTCCGCGAGGCCGTGGCCTGGCTGCTGTCGGTGAGCGTTACTGTCCAGTTCGTGGTGCCCGCCGGATCGAGTGCCGCCACTACCTCTGGATTGATGGTCAGCGAGGTGTCGGAGTTGATCGTTAGTTTCGTATTCCAGTTCGAGTCGCCCTTGTTCCAGGTGGCGGTCCCGCTGGTCGATCCCGTCCATACAAATGCGATCTTGGTCAGGTTGGTGAAATTGCTGCCGGTCGCCGTCGCCACCGCCGTATAAGGCGCGGTTGTCGTGCTAAACGAGGACGGATTCAAGTTGCTGAAGCTCAGCTTTGTCGGAGGTGCGTATGTCACCGCGAAGGTCCGCGAGGCCGTGGCCTGGCTGCTGTCGGTCAGCGTCACCGTCCAGTTCGTTGTGCCCGCTGGATCGGTTACCGCCGCCACCTCCGGACCCATCGTCAGCGCCGTGTCGGAGTTGATTACCAGCTTTGTGGTCCAGTTCGCGTCCCCCTTGTTCCAGGTGGCGGTCCCGCTCGTCGACCCAGTCCAGACGAAGACGATCTTGGCCAGGTTGGTGAAGTTGCTCCCGGTCGCCGTCATTACCGCCGTGTAAGGTGCGGTTGAAGTGCTAAACGAGGACGGATTCAGGTTGGTGAAGCTCAGCTTCGGCGGCGGTGCGTATGTCACCGTGAAGGTCCGCGAGGCTGTGGCTTGGCTGCTGTCGGTCAGCGTTACCGTCCAGTTCGTGGTGCCCGCCGGATCGGCCGCCGCCACCACCTCTGGACTCATGGTTAGCGACGTGTCAGAGTTGATCGTTAGTTTCGTATTCCAGTTCGAGTCTCCTTTGTTCCAGGTGGCGGTCCCGCTCGTCGATCCTGTCCACACAAACACAATCTTGGTCAGGTTAGTGAAGTTGCTGCCGGTCGCCGCCGTCACTGCCGTGTAAGGCGCGGTTGTGGTGTTAAACGAGGACGGATTCACGCTCGTGAAGCTCAGCTTTGTCGGCGGTGCGTATGTTACCGCGAAGGTCCGTGAGGCCGTGGCCTGGCTGCTGTCGGTTAGGGTTACCGTCCAGTTCGTGGTGCCCGCCGGATCGGCTGCCGCTACTACTGCCGGACTCATGGTCAATGACGTGTCGGAGTTGATCGTTAGTTTTGTATTCCAATTCGAGTCTCCCTTGTTCCAGGTGGCGGTCCCGCTCGTCGACCCCGTCCACACAAACACAATCTTGGTTAGGTTGGTGAAG
Source organism: Bryobacterales bacterium (assembly GCA_963763615.1). Classification (GTDB taxonomy): domain Bacteria; phylum Acidobacteriota; class Terriglobia; order Bryobacterales; family Bryobacteraceae; genus Bog-105. Next base: position 107,980 of record CAVXPI010000002.1, read on the forward strand.
TTGCTGCCCGTAGCCGTTGCCACCGCCGTGTAGGGCGCGGTTGCCGTGCTAAACGAGGACGGATTCAGGTTGGTGAAGCTCAGCTTTGTTGGCGGCGTGTAAGTGACCGCGAAGGTTCGGGAGGCGGTGGCCTGGCTGCTGTCGGTGAGCGTTACCGTCCAGTTCGTGGTACCCGCCGGATCGGCTGCCGCTACTACTGCCGGACTCATGGTCAACGACGTGTCGGAGTGGATTACCAGCTTGGTGGTCCAGTTTGCGTCTCCTTTGCTCCAAGTGGCGGTCCCGGTGGTCGATCCCGTCCACACAAACACAATCTTGGTTAGGTTGGTGAAGTTGCTACCTGTCCCCGTCATCACGGCCGTGTATGGCGCGGTCGTCGTGCTAAACGAGGACGGATTCAGGTTGGTGAAGCTCAACTTTGTCGTCGGTGCGTAGGTCACCGTAAAGGTCCGCGAGGCCGTGGCTTGGCTGTTGTCGGTGAGCGTCACCGTCCAGTTTGTGGTGCCCGCCGGATCGGCTGCCGCTACTACTGGCGGACTCATGGTCAACGACGTGTCGGAGTGGATTACCAGCTTGGTGGTCCAGTTTGCGTCTCCTTTGCTCCAAGTGGCGGTCCCGCTCGTCGATCCTGTCCAGACGAAGACGATCTTGGCCAGGTTGGTGAAGTTGCTCCCCGTTGCCGTCGCCACCGCCGCATAGGGCGCCGTTGTCGTGCTAAACGAGGACGGATTCAGGTCAGTGAAGCTCAGCTTCGGAGCAGGAAGCGCAGCAGTCACTACTAAGGCTGCGGAGTGGGCGTAGTCATTAGAGGTTTTGCTTTGCTGGACTTGACTCAGGTTATCGGCCACCGCCCAAACATAGTAAGTGCCGGCTGCCACCCCGCTCGGAATCGTCGCAGATAAGCTCAGCGGCACCGATCCGCGGGCGGCAATACCCGGCGTGCCGATGTCTCCGAGTATAGGATCGCTCGGGGTTGTGCCTGTCGCCGATTGGTTCAAGCGGAGCCTCGTGGTACTAGCTCCGGCTGGCACCGATCCAACGTTCGCCATAGTCAAGCTTACGGTTAATATGCCCCCAGCTGTGACAGATGTCGTGCTTATCGTCACGTTTTGCGGCACTAGATCTGGTAAAGCGGAGGTGTTCGCGGTCACTTTGAATGGCCACCAGTTCGACGAGGTGCCGTCGGGGTTGACGATCTGAACCTGCCATGAGGCCGTCTGGTTTCCAAAGTTGGTTGAGGCCGTGATCAAGTTTGAGTTGACCGAGATCGGGATACTCGTCCGACCCTCGCCACCGCTCACCAGTTCCCAATTAACCGTGGCGTCCTCGGCAAAGCCGGTACCCGATATCTGTACGGTTTGCGGGCCGTCGAGCCCTTGCACGGGGCTAGGCGAGATGCCGGTGATGCTAGGGGTTGTCGTGGTTTGTCCCACGCTGATAATCGCTGTCTCGAGCGGTGTCGCCTTAGTTATAAGCTCCGCTAGCCGTTGAGTTGCTTCGCCTGCCGACGACGCTGCGCTGAGAAGGTTGATTACGTCTCCAGCCCCCGTAAACCAGCTTCCCAGTTGCTTGCCGATGCCGAGCAGTGCTGCTATTGGATGATCTTCTGTGCATGTGACCGCTTGAGTGGCAAGGTCTGACAGAAAAGTGTTCGCCCCGGTTTGAAACGCGACTCCGAAACTCGCTTCTGTGCTGAAATCGGCTGCCCCCAGCTGAGTTATCTCGTCGAGGAGAGTCGCAGACTGGGTTAGACCTTCTAGCGCGCACTGTTCGATCGAAGTTGGAAGAACGTTAAGCGTTTCAACATATTGGAGGCCCGAGTGTGCCAGGTTCTCGGCCAAGGCGGCAAACCATAACGAACTACCGCTAGTGTACGCCCCTCCCAGGACGTTATTCATTTCAGTGAAATCCGCCGGCCCGCCGCCGCTGTATGCTCTCAGCACATAATTCGACGCCAAATTAGCCGGAATGGTGAAGCTCGTGCTTGCTTGGGTACCGCCCGAAAGGTTGAGCGCTCTGCCAATATATGTGGTGAGATCGCCAACCAAATCAAGTTTTGAAAAGACGCTTTGCCCTTGCACCAGAGCAAGGGCGGTACATTTGGTCGGGTCGAGGAGATTGGACGGATTCATTATCTGGCACGATGGCGCAAGGTCTCCCGCGGGGCTATCGGGGCCGTTAGAGCCCACGCCCGCAGTAATGGAGTTCACATCCTTGCCTCCGGTCGAGATCGGAGCGACTAGAACTAACCAATCGACCGCACACCCTATGCCAAGGTCACAGCTTTGATTTGTGAGATTAAGAGAGTAATTTTCATTTTGATCGGGTGTAGCGGAGGACCATACTCTGAAATAATCGAGATCCAAACACTGCAGTCCGTTTGGAATGAATTCGGAGTGGCCCGGATCAAGCCAGCAGTTCGGCGTGGTGCTTATTGGCAGTTGACTGGGCACAGACGGCGGGACGGAATGACGCACCGAGCCTTGCGGCACAGCAACCGCAAGTGTGTTCAAGATGGAGACCACGGCGTTCTGCAGATCTGTTTGCACGGCGGCGTCTGATAGAGGCTCTGACTCGTTCGAAGCCGATTCGAGATCTCGAGCAAGGATAGCCGTGTTTGGGTCAGACGCAATCGCAGCCATGATCGCCGCCGCCCGCGAAGGGTCGGAATGGTGAAAATAAGGCGTCATGAAGAGCAGTGCCTCTGCGGTAGTCTGAAAATCCACGGCAAGGGAATCTGGCGAAGTTGCCGCCTTTGGAGAAGCCGTAATTTGGTAATGGGTCGCATAGATCGACGGTGCCTCGGCGAGCGGGGTGTGTTCGGCGAGGGCGATTCTAGCCGCAGCGGCAATCGCAGGGTTTGAGCTTGAGGTCTGGGACTGTATGACAGAGAAGGCCAGCATCCCAAATGACTTCCCAGGCACCATTGCTGCCACAACGTTTGTGCCAACTGGGATGACCGTTGCGGTAAAGTTTCCGGCCTTGTCTGGGGTTGTCTCCTTTCCGTCATAGCTGATAATGCTCAGAGATGTCGGATCTATGCCGGTTGGAGGGAATACGTTCCCAGTAACGGCGCTTGGCGTCTGTGTTGTAAACGACCATTGGTAATCCAGACCAAGGGGGGTGCCTCCCATAAGCGCTAACCTAAGGATGACCCGCCGTCAGAGTGTTCTGCTGAGGTAAGGAGATCAACCGGAAGTGACGGGCTTTTTAGAGCGGAGCATTTCGTAAGGATAGAGGTCGCGAATGCAGTGATTGAAGTAGGCTCCTTTGGAGTCGGCCTGCAACAAACCTCGGTAGGTGTCGATGGGAACGCCGGTGTATTGATAGGCAGATCCGTCGCGAAGAGCCACTTGTAGAATCGACCGGCGGCTGTCGTACGCCACTGTGGCCAGAAGCGAGGATTGGACGGCTACCGCGTTTCTCATTCGCGAGTGTTTTTGTGTTGGCATTCAAACACGCTCTATTTCAGTAGATCTCGCTTCTGGGCCACCCGTTGGCGATGGTTTTCGGCCAAAGCTGCGGCCATCGAATTCCATCCATTCAGAACTTTGGCGAGAGGCAGTGTCGGTTCGATGGCATTCTGAATCTGGTGCCACACAAAGCCGAACTCGCGCCATTCACTACGCTGTCGCAGGTCGCTGCAGAACGTAGCCCCAGGGGGAAATTTCGCGTCCAATGCGAACCAATTTCTGAGTCAGCAGCGCCACGAACAGTTTTCCATAGAGCCAGGCCCGCGAACTCCGCTCATCGTACTTAGGCAAGTGTCCCAGTTGCGCCAAGCTCTTAAGCCGTTTAAATGTCAGTTCAATTTGCCATCTCACCCGATACCACTCCAGGATCGTTTCGGCTGGCGTGATCAGGTCGGTGGTGAACACGATCACATACTTGGCATGTTCCCAGGTTTCCGGCTTTGTCTTCGTCTGCTTCTTGATCGCCCGGCGCTCAATCCGGCGGTGGGCCTGTTGAATTGCCTCTTCACTCTTACGCAAGGCGCATACCCTTCCCTCAATCGCCGTGCCTGGCAGGCGGGTCCGCCACTCCCGGGCTACGCCCGGCTTTTTCAGCGTCTGCAAGCGAGTCAGCAGGTCGAAATGACCTCCACTCCTCTTCTGCAGAGGAAGGCTTTGCGGATGGAGGCGAACCAACACATCGCCTCCCTGGCTGACCACCCACTTGATGCCAGGCGCCGTGCAGTAACCTGCGTCACCCAGGATTAGATCGTGTTTCACCACTGGCAGCCGAGTGAACGACTCGCCGGTGCCAGCACCGGTGGTGGCGCCGAGATCAAAATAATCGCAACGCAAATCGGGCAGCCGCATGCTGTATAGAATCCGCCATTGACTGCCTGTCTTGCCGGGCTCCTTGATGATCGTTCCATCTACAATCCGAACCGCGCCCTGGCTTTTCCGTTGCGGCATCTGTACGCCATTTTCTGAAACCAACTGTGCGCATAGCCAATGCAGCCAGTCTTCCGACCTCCTCAGTCGCTTGAGAAGCCCCACATCGGATAGCGTCGCCAGACCCGATTCCTTCGCTCGAACCACCGTCTCGCGTAGCGAGTAACCGCGCGCCACATGCAGCAAGAACAGGCGCAGCAGGGTTTCTGGAACTGTGATTCCGCGCTGACGTTCCATCGCTCCCGTTTCCTTGGCCTGCTTCTCCCAGCCCTCCGGAAACAGCGAGCGTAAGACGTCCCAATCCTCTTCCGTCTCGTTCGGCATATCCCGATCTTACAGGAAGTGGTCGAAATGTTTCAAGCCTTAGGTTAGCGCTTATGGGGGTGCCTCCCGGATCGCTGACGGACTTGCTCACGGTAACTGTATATACAGTTTGGGGCGCGAGAACGCCAAGAGGAACAAGGGTTGCGGTCTCGGCGACTGGATCGTAACTCACGGAGCAGGTAACGCTACCTGAGGTTGAACTCAGCGTAACCGTTGCTCCGTTGATGGTTGACGGAGCGAGTGGTTCGCTAAACAACACCTGTATGGGTGTGTCGAGTGCAATTGCCGTCGCGCTGTTGGCGGGGTTGGTGGACAGAATTGCCGGCGGTGGCGATGGAATGATCGCCAGACTCGTCGAAGCGCTTTGAGTTGGGTCCGCTGCGCTCGTGGCCTCAATTGTCACCGTGGCTGGGCTTGGCGGGGTGTTGGGGGCCAGATAAACCCCGCTGCTATCAATTTGACCGACGGTCGCGTTACCGCCCGTGATTTGGTTTACGGTCCACGTGACCGCCGTATTGGAAATGCCGCTCACCGTGGCGGCAAATGTTAAGGAATGAAAAGTCTGGATGGACTGCGCTTGGGTCGCTAAAACAAGGGTCGGCTTCACTGCCATGGATACGCTTGCGGAGCGAGTGCTGTCTTGCTGGCTCGTTGCACTGATGGTTATATTCGCTGGGGTAGGGACCATACTTGGTGCTGTATAGAGGCCTGTCGATGAGATTGTGCCGACGCTTGAGTCTCCACCTTGGATTCCACCTACAGACCATGTGACCGCCCGACTGAAGTCTCCCGTGCCCTGGACCTCTGAGGTGCACTGATTCGTGCCCCCAATCGGTACTGATGTCGCCGTGCAAGACAAGGCAACGGAGGTGATCGTCGCCGGAATCGGCGTTGAGGACGTGCCCGAGCTACTGTTGCCTCCGCAGCCAACAAGTGATGTCAGTAGAACGCCAGCAGCCGCGAAATGAGTAATGGTCAGAGACCTAGATGATCGTTCTCTAAACAGCGATACTTTGGAACTGACAAGCCTACTATAAGAGCGTTTGCGCATGGTTTCTCCAGACATAAATTGCGAAATCTGAGATGGCATCAGTCGCCCGGGTAGAAAATCCCCAACCATCGCCACTGGTTGTTCGAATCCTGGCGGAAGGGGACCAAAACCTGATAAATACAGTTTGAGCAGGGGTGCTCGTCGAGGACGGAATTAACGACCTTGCCGCCAGAGGTCGTCCGCGACTTCTCCACGCCGCGCGCCAGAGCCTGGTCTAACTGATCCCAATTGACATGGGTTAGCGCTTCAGTGTGCGTACGGAAGCTCTGATTCTGCAAATCGAAGTTGCGTGCCATCATGGCGGTCAACACGCCGGAGTCGCGCCGCTGGACGGCATCCCTGAAACTGGCGAGGAACGCGCTCCAGTCCGGACTGGTCGGCGGTAGGGGCCGGGGCAGGTCGCTGGTGTTTGCGTCGCGAACCAGACGGAGCCGCAGCGGATATTCGGGCAAGAGAGACTCTGGGGGACCCGCCTGGACACCCTTGATTAGTACAGCCGAGATGAACTGACCTTTCCAGGAGTTGCCATCTTCATCCGCCATACTGAACGAACCGTCCTGCTTCGCCTGACCATTCAAATCGGTCAGGTAGGCGGGCCGATCTTTATAGAGGAAGCCGTATCCATGAATCTGATTGCCTTCGCGGATCAGAATGAATCGTTCATGCTGCTTCACTTTTTCGGAAATGGCGAGGTCGCCCTCCCAGATCTCTTGGACCTGATGGGCAGGAGTAGCGGATCGACCGGGAAACGGGTCGACCACGAACGCGCCACCTGTGGTCACATATGCTTCTTTGCCGCCGAGCGTCACCAGCGCCAGGCCGTTTTGAAAAGCGTTGGCACTATCGAACTGCGGATTAACGACGAGTTTGCCCATCCGGTCGATGAACCCCCAGCCGTCTTCGGTCTTGACTGCTGCCAAGCCGTCGCTGAAGTGCTCAGCCGCCAGGAACTTCGCATCGACCACCTGCTGGCCTTTGGTATCGATGAAGCCCATCCTGCCAGCGTTTTTCACGGCCGCAAGGCCTTCGTAGAAATCATCGCCCGATTCGTACTGTGGGTTTACCACGAATCTGCCTTTCGGATCGATGTAGCCGATTCGGCCCCCGACGGTGACTGGAGCGAGACCATCGGCGAAGTTACCCGCTTGTTCGAACTGGGGATCGACGATCCATTTACCGGTTGCATCAATGAATCCCCATTTCCCGCTAGACCCAGCGGGTGCAAGGCCAGCTGTGAATCCGTTTACTGTAAGGCTCTGGACTTTGCCGACAAGCTGCAATTTCCCGGAGCGGTTGACAAAAGCCACCAGACCGTCCGCGGTCTGGACGGGCGCCAGATCTTTAGAGAACTCTCCGGCCCAAAGGAAGTCTGGGCTATTGATATACCTGCCGTCCTTATCGATGAAGCCGAAGCGGCTACCGAGTTTGACGAGAGCGCGTCCATAGCGGAACATATCCGCGCCGTCGAACTGAGGTGTGACTGCCACTATACCCTTGGTGTTGACGTAGCCGAATTTGGATCCGACCTTGACATCGGCCAAGCCTTCCGAAAATTGTTCGGCTGAATCGAATTGGGGTGCTATGACGGTCTTGCCGGAACGGTCCATGAAGCCGAATTTGCCGTCGACGTTGATTGGGTAGAGACCGCCGTTATCGGGCTTGTAGCGCTCGGCAGGCCGGTTCAACCACCAATATCCGGCGGCTAATCCAAGCAAGACCGCGCCAGCAATTGCGACCTTGAGACGAGAAAGCGGCCGTCGGGTTGTGGTAGCGGACACGCCCCCAAGGGGCGACCTGCAATTGCCACAAAACCTAGCGTCAGGGGCGTTTTCAAATCCGCATTTGCATTGCATAATCGTCACCTTTCTGAACGTTCTACCAGATACCAACGACAATGATCTTGGTAATCCAGGCGGTCAACAGCAGAATGATGGGAACGGCCGGAGCGGCTCCGACTTCGGAAATGCAGCCGATACGCGAACAGCCGGCGTAGAGGATGAGAATCGAATAAGTTAGAGCGAAGACGGAAAGGATGGCAATGACTTCGAAGTTCGCTGCGCCGAGCAGGGTAGCCGATAACACAAGGAACCCAGTTGGCAGTAGAACCGCGCCGGCAGTGTAGACATCGCCCGCCAACCGGCCTTTGCCATGGAAGATGGATCGTGCCAGCGCGCACGCACCGATCAGGCTGGCGAATGGCACCAACCCAAGAATGAGAAGTTTTAATAACTGGGCAACGGTTAACTCACCCATCAACTGGCCGACGGGGAGGATGCCCGCAAGCAGAGCCTCAGTTTTCGATTTCAAGATCAGAGCGCCGAGCAGGATGGCAACTTCGTATGCAATCGCGAAGACGACTCCGACATATATTGCGCGCTGGTCATCGAAAGAAGCGAAGGATTCCGGCAGGCCGCCGACGGGACTGGCGGCGAACAGCTTGAGGCCTTGCCAGGCGTCGAGCGACCGGGCCCTAACCTCGCTCCTTAGTTGTTGGGAAAGTGGCGTTGCGCTGCTCCCAGCGCCGCTCTCCACTTCAGCGCCGCACGCATCGCAGAACCTGAGAGTATCCGGTAGAGACCTACCGCATGATTTACAGAACATGTTACCTCCTTATGCCGACGTCAGGTAGCAAATAACTGGCCAATTTCACGCGAAGATGTAAACTCCACGACTTGGAAGGCAATTCTAAACTCTTCCGAGAAGTTTCTGGGCACGATTAGCACTAGCGCAAGCTCGTACTTGTTGATTTACAATGAGGGCAGCTGAAATGCACTGAAAAAATCGCTGAAATGTGCTGAAGAAAACGGAAATAGCTGAAAGAAAAGGGGAGTGCTTCAACATGGCAGACGAAAAGTTTGAAGGTCGGGCATTCATTCAGTTTGGCGATTTTCGGCTGGACCGCCGGCAAGGATCTCGATCCTAATCTGGTGGAGCAAGCGGTCCGGCAGATTCGAATCGCGGTGGAGGTTAACCCGAGGGAGCCGTTGTGTGTCGTGACTTTGCCTGGCGCTGGGTATCGCTTTGCCGTTCCCGTTATCCAATTAGATAACGGGGTTAAGACGGCGGACGAAGCAGGTTCTGCGGCGGAAATGGATCTGCGGCGTCGCCATCTGAGGAACTCGCGCAAAACGGAGGCATCGAGGCCGCGCGAATTCCTGACGCTTCTGAGGGACCAAGAGTCCGGCGGTCACCATGGGTGTACCTGGGGACGGCGTTGCTTTCTGTTTTGGGTGCGGGGATTGTGCTCCATTTCGCTGCCCCGGGTGAACCGCTGCGTGCGAGGTTTCGGTCAACAGGCTCATGGTGAAGGATGAGCAGGGGCGCGAAGGTTTGGAGGAGGGAGTTCCGGGAACATCTAGGTACCGCGCGGTACGCGGAGAGGGTCCTGGTTGTGAGTTTGCCGATTTGGATCAGGATTGAGCGGCGGACGTTCTGTTTACGTTGAGGCCCGCGGCGGCGGCTGTTGAAAGCGATACCTTGTACGGATTTACGACAGGGGGACGCATGCTTCGTCTGTTGAGGCCTTCCCCGAAGCGGACGCTGTCGTTTCACCCCGGCACGGATCTAGTGGTTGGGCCGAACTCGGACCCTGCGGTTGAGAAGCCTTACGATGAGTACCTACCGCCTTACAGCGTGGCGGCAGTGTTTCCGGAGACAATGAACGGATCAGCGAAGCGGATTGTCGTTTCGAGTGTCATGAATAATGCGCCGAATCAGATTGCTGTGTTGGACGGCGAGTTAAGGAAGATTAGCGAATACTGGCATCCTGGGCATCTCAAGTATGGATAGTTTGCGGAGTATAACGGGCAGGACCGAATTTTTCTACGCGGCGTCAACAACGGGTATCATGCCGCGACGCTGGTTGTTTTTGATCCGAGTCATGTTGAGGGTACCGCCGATCTCAGTTTGGAGCTGCCGTATCGAGCGCCGCTGTTTGCGGTTCTTGCCAGGGGGACGTGTCACTGCCATCGTGGCGTGATAGCCTCCTATAGGATCGCTGCCGCGATTCCTCGCCGCGACCCTTAATCTGCATCAAGTCCAAGTAGATTTGAATCCGCGAAGCGACCGGCGCACCATCAATTTCACGGACTCCAAAGTGAATACCCCGTCGTCATACGGCTTGATGAGCGTGACGTTTGCGCCGGAGGTAACCCGTTTGCGCCAACATCTGGACGACAACCATCTGGCCATACAGGCTCAAGTCCGGAATCTGGATGGCCGGCGGAAAGACCTCTGGTTGAGAGGCGCCAGACGTTAATAGAGGAGGTGACATTCTAAAGGTCGGCGATCACGATAGTGACGTCATCCCTTACGGGTCGGCCTTCCGCAAACTTCATGATGCTATCTAGAATCTGGTCTGCCAGAACTTTCCCTTCAACGGGACGTTTGTGAACTTCTTCGACTAATCGATCAATCCCATACTCGCCCAATTCCGATTCCATCTCGATAATGGCGTCACTGAATAGGACAATGCGATCGGATCCATGCGTCACCTGGATCGAATGTTGCTCCCATGAACATTTAAATGCCGGTGAAATGATTGGACCGGTCGTTTCCAGAACCGGCTCGGCAGCTTCAACTCTTGACAGAATGCCGGGTGGATGGCCGGCGTTGACGAAATCCAACTGTCCATTTCGGACGCGAGCACAGATCATCGTAATAAAGTGACGGTGGTTAAACGCACGGATGCCGTTGGCAACTCGTTCCACCACGCAAGCCGGTTCATAAAAGTCGGAACTCGCCGAATGGAACGCCGATTTGACCAATCCGGTCAGCATCGCGGCGCTTGCCCCATGCCCTGAAACATCGGCGACCACGATAACCGCCCCATCTAACGGCAGCGCGACATAATCATAGAAGTCACCGGCAAGCTCAGAGCAAGGCAGGTAGTGAGCAAAAACGGAAATCCCGCCTACCGTCGCAAACCGCGGGGGCAGCATACTTTGTTGAAACGCGCGCGCATCCCCAATCTCCTTCTCAATGCGCAGCAGGTGTTGGCGATTGCTAAGGTCCAAGCGCTTCAGCTCAAGGCATCTTTCCACCAGGCAGAGCAGCACGCCGCGGTCGAATGGCTTTTGCAGAAAATAGAACGCATCTTTTCGAATCGCCTTGATCAGCTTCGAATCGAGCTCATGAATGCTACCGGTCATGAAAATAACATCCAGTTCAGGATCGAGGGCCTGCAACTCTTCCATCAACTGGAACCCATCCATCTCGGGCATCTGAATATCCAATATTGCGAGGTCGGGTTTGAACGCCCCAGCCAGGCCAATGGCTTCGCGAGACGACCGGGTGCTCGCAACTTTGTAATCCTGCCCAAGTACACGTTCAACAGAGCGAAGCATTCCTGCTTCGTCGTCCACCACGAGTATGCGCCAAACGCTCATACAGAGCCGGTGGCGGCTGCCTTTTCGCGCACTACCGGCAACAGCACTCGTATCCGGGTGCCAGCGCCGGGTTGACTTGTAATTTCCATTTGGCCGCCTGCGTTCCAAATAATGGACCGGCAGATCGATAGCCCCAAGCCGTTCCCACTGTTCTTTGTTGTGAAGAACGGCTCTTGAATCCGGGCCATGACGTCGGCTGGTATTCCACAGCCGTTATCGTGTACGAGAAGTGCGATCTGATCCCCCACGATTTCGCTTGTTATTGAAAGCACACCGCCGCTCGGCATTGCATCCCTGGCATTCGTGGCAAGATTAAGCAAGAGTTGTTCCAGGTCTCCTTGTCCCGCCTGAACATTTGGAACGACATCCCCTAGCTGAATGTTCAACTGAATCCCCTGGCGTTCCAAGCCGTCTGTAAGAACCGCGAGTGTGGTGTCCAACGCTCGGCGTATATTGGCTTGGTTATTGCGTTGAGTTGCATTTCGCGACAGAGACAGCATTCCACCAAAGATTCTCCGGCAGGTTTGGATTGATTCTTCAATTTGTTGAAAATCCTGCAAGAGCGTATCTTGTTGCAGCCGGTCTGACTCTACATCGACCAATATTTGCTGAACCAGCGGCAAAATGCATCCAAGTGCATTGTTCACGTCATGCGATACGCCGCGCACAAGATTCGCAACAGCATGCTTCTTCTCCGCTTCGAGCATTTTGGCTTCGAGCGTAACGGTTCTCTGAGAATTTTGGATGGCCACCGCGGCAAGCGGCGTGAACCGTTCAACGAGATCCGCTTCATAGCCGTTGAACGAACCGGGATAAGAAGCGGCCACTTTCAATATCCCCAAAACGCCCTCGCGAGTCACGAGGGGCGCACACAGCATGCAGAATTCGCGCCGGTCGGCGGTCGAATCTACTATCACTTTGTTGTAGTCCAGCAGTTTTGCCAGCCCGGTAGCTTCCTGTCCCGACCACTCGCCCCAACCACCATTCTTCCGGTTGAATCCATAAACTGTGTTCTTGTGGAACTGAGCCCAAATATCATCGTTCAACGGCAATTTCAGTCCGATTTGACGGCTTTTCCCTTTCCGCCAGGCGATTTGTTCGGCCACCAGCTCCAGCGCATTCTCGCGCCGATTGCAAATGAGGAGCGCCGAAGAGTGGTCGTAATGTGTCAATGACCGTAGCCCGTGCAAGATCTGGTAAAACAGATCCTGCGGGCGAAGCTGTTCCAGCATTTTGCGATCGATTTGCGACCGCACTTCTATGTTCCGCTGCCAATCGACAAGCTCAATTGATTCAGAGATCAATTTCGCTACTCGACCCAACGCTACATAGCTCGAGGGTATCTCGAATGGCCGCTGTCCTCTTAGGGCAATCGCCGCCCACAAACGGCCGCGGCGGTGAATGGGTGCCATGACGATATTGGGTGGAATCCTTGGCCGTTGTTTTTGTAGAAATGCCGCGAGGCGGCCCAATTCCCACTTACCCTCTCGCGGAATTACCGATATCAGCTCCGCGCGAGTACCGTCGGGCGTAAGGACAGCTATTGCTCCATCGTCTACTCTGAAATGTTCACACGTGCGGCGGAGGGAAAGCCTAAGTGCATTTCGGTCTTCGCGTACCGTCCTTAGATTACTCTTCAGCTCATCCAGAAAGGACAATAAGGCAACGTCATTAAAATTATCGCGGGCCTCGTTCATCGAATACTCACCGACAACACCTCGACTATCTTAATGTATGTCGCCTACTTCGCCGCGTAGAGTTGTCCAACCCCACGTGTCCAAGCCGCTGCAAGGCGGCGCGCGGAGCCGAGGGCCTCAGCGTAAACCCATTCACCCTTCAACTGCGTTCATCATTTCTCTACGTTCCGTGACAGGCAGGATCTACTTCTCGTGGTCATGGCCGCGTACCGAGATATTTCAATAGTGGCAGTTTGTGGGGCACGACGTTGGGGTTGCGCGGGATGAGTTTCGCCGGTGATCCCAGGGCCGATGAATTGTGTAAAAGGCGACAGTCTTGCCATAGTTGTTGACTTTGTGGGCGCTGAGCTGGTTGTATAAAGTGGCAATTTTTTCATTCGTTGGCTCAGCTGTGCGATCCCGGATGGCCGCGAGAATGTGAACTCCCGCCGCGACATTTAACGTTGGATTTTGAAGATCGCGCCTGTTTACGCCAAGCTGCGACCAGAGTGTGTCGTGGACATTCATGGGGCGAATGGTTTTGTTGTGCGGGTCGATCCGGTCGTACCAACCGTGGGTGGATTCCATCCACACAATTGCTTTTACAAAGTCCGGGTCAATTTTATATTGAGCCGCCAATCTCTCAATCGTTTTTTTATTTGCAGTGACTTCTTCATAACTATCGATTTCGTACCACGGTTTGGGTATAGCCCGTGCCTTGGGATTCTCTTCGAGAACAATAAATCCGCCGGTGTTGGCCATAATAGAATTGCGGCGCTCGGCTATACCGGTTAGAAGAGGGCCGGGTGGCGTATAACAGGCTTGTTCTTCTGGCGATTGGTTAAGCCAGCCTGAAATTTTCGATACTAGTTCGGACTCGGTTGAATTTGTCATGGATCTTCTCCTTCGCGCGCCGGTGAACCGGTGAGTTGTATACAGATGAAAGTTCGCTGGCGAAGGCAAGCTGCCCAGGCCGGATTCACGACCGCTGCTTCCGATTGCCGACTTACGGCGCAAAGTAGCCGATCAAGTCGAGCAGAAGATAGGCCGGATTCGACGAGAATACATCAACCATTCCGTTCTGAGTCGGCACTATAGCCATGTTCGATGCGATCGCCCCATCCGAGGCGTTTAGAGTAGAGACAACGGGTTGGTGAGTACCATTCGGCCAAATCGAAAGATACCCAAGCCAGGTCGCCGGGATAACGGTAGCGTTGAGTACATAGCTTTGTGCGGCGGTTGAAGGCGCACAAGAGCTTGTTTGGAAATTCACTGAATAAGCTCCGGATAGCAATCCTTGCTGACCAAACTGGCGTGAATCGAGCAAGCGGCACGGATCGGCCGAGTAGAGCGAAAGCCCGCCAGACGCCGGCGCGGCGAAATAGCCGTTGACGTCTAAAACGACATCTGTATTTTCGGTCGCAAATAAGGATACCTCTCCACTATTCCCAGCCGGCACAATGGCCGCGTTCGCCGTGACACTGCCTCTGGAGGCGTTGAGGGTCGAAACCACAGGCTGAGCTTGACCGGACGGCCAAATGGAAAGATAACTCAAGCCTCCATGGGGAACGACAGTGACGTTTAAGGAGTACGCTTGTGCAGTTGGAGGAATGCTGCAACTGCTCGACTGAATGGGAAAGCTCCTGGATACGCCGCCCTGCAAGAATGGGGCTCCCAAAATGGAAGCGGGATTCCGCGTGTCTGCGACACGGCAGGGCGGGAGCGGATAGAAAGACAGAGCTGACAAGGTTCCAGCTGGAACGAAATACCCATTGATATCTAGAATCACATGGGTGCGATCAGTAACGTATACGCTGACTGAACTGGCCGATCCTGCAGGAACGATCGTCGCGTTTGCCTTGACGCGGCCATCGGAGTTCAAGGTCGAAACGTTCGGCTGGGGTTGGCCCGTCGGCCAGATAGTCAGATAGCCCAGTCCTCCATCTGGCACGGCCGTTATATTGAGCGAGTAGGCGGTGGCGGTGAAGGGCACGCCACAGGCACTTTTTGGCAAGGGAAAGGAACGAATGGCTCCACCCGTTAACTCAGGCCCGCTCAACACGCCATTGGGCAACCTCGTATCCACGACGCGACACGGCCGTACGGGAATGAATTGCCAGCCGGCAGCCGCGGCGGTGGAGATCTGAGTGAGCCCCCACGTGTCGCGAGCAGTCACATCTTGCAGGGTCATGTATAGGGCTGAACCCAATGTGCTGAAACCAACCCACTGCTGCGTCGTATCGATGTTGGGCAGACTGGCGGCGACGAGCAGTATCAGATTTGTTTGGTCTGGACTCACGGCAGGTGTACCAGGTTGGAGGGTGAGCAACGCGCCAACCGTGGGGTCATCTGGTTTTGCCGCAGTCTGCAGGCGGTAACTCCCGGTCACATCCAACACGGTAGTCCCGCTGATAATGGCGACTTCCCTGTAGGTGCTTTGGTTGGTGAATAGTAATTCATAAGTGACTGTGTACTCGCTACCGCTGGACGGATTGTTCTCTCCGCGCGAACCTTGCCATACCCCACTAATATCCGGCGGGTTCGCCATTAACGAAGCTGCTGCCAATAATGTGAACAAGGGTAACGTGATTCGGCACAGTCTGAAGGTAATTCTGTTTGATCTCATTTTTTTCCTTTGCTGTCTGGACTTTCATTTACGAAATACATCAAGGGATCTTGCGATCGGGAAAGCAGGCCGCGGCTTAGCGACGTCGGAATCGGTAGAACAAACCCATGCTGGCGTAGACTAGGTTCTGGCTTGTAATGCGATCAGGCTGCCAGCGCAGTTGCGGCTCCAGTCCCCAACGATTCGCCAATAGCCAGCGAACCCATGGCTCCGTTCGTGGCCGGGGTGATGTCGTCAGGGGTGGAGTTCGCGTTTGTATACGTATTTCCTTATTGGTTTGAGATGGATGATTTTGGGTACAGAGTTTTCGGTAACCGATCAACGCACCCTTGTAAAGCGGGAAAGGTCATGGGACACCGCTGGCCAGTTCCCGTCACCGGATAAATAAACGACCGTGCCGCTCGCGGTCCAAGTGCCGCTGTGAGTTCCGCCATAATGCGCGCCACGCACGTTTGCCGAAAGAGTTTTCGTATAAGTGCCATCTGCCCGCAAGGCGAGATCAATCGTCTGCTGGGCGCTCAAGTCGCCGCCTGAAAAATGCCACGTTCCTATCAAAGAATCCTGCTCGTTCGCGGTTGCTAGCAGAGGGCTAGCCGCGGCTGTCTTCGACTGGCCAAGATTAGCAACGTTCAACGCCAGAATTGTTGCGAGACAAAATAAGCTGAGGTTTTGCAGTTTCATAAATATTTTCCTTTCTGTTTCTCGAAAACGGCTTGGCCTCTGTGGAGACAGAGATCCTCGCACCTTCGATGGCCCGCAGGCCAATCGCCCTTAGATTTGTGAAATTGTTAGCTTCCGGAAGAGCCTGTTTATCTTGCTCTTAAATCGCGGCCTGTGTCGAACATTTTGGCGAGCAGCCCACGCCCGCCACGAACGTGCGCACAAAGCTCATTGTCAGCCTGCCTAGAATCGAGTCGTGATCTTGGTCATATTGCGCATATGCTCCAGACCCATGTTCAGAAGCGCGCCTCTGTCGATGCTGGCCATTGAAGGCTGATCACTGCTCTGCTTCGCCTCCTGAGCCTTCTGCTGTTTCGGTGCGGAGATCGCACGATAGAGCATGAAGGCGGCGCCAGCCAGTTTCAGTAGGCTGACCGCAGTGCTCTCTCCCTGCGCCTCAGCATTATTAGGCCGCGTGGGCGTTTCCGTTGTTTGATTGGTCATCTCGTTGTTCATTGGTCATTCTCCTTTTCGTTTGGTGGTACCTGCTCGTGATTTAAAAATCCATCGCCTTGCGGGTGCATTTTGACGGTTGCTATTTGTCAAGCCCTCTATCTGCTCAAGCGGAGTTTTGAGGAAAACCGGATGAAAAAAGTTTGCTGTGTAGCTGGCCGACTTACCGCACTTAGCCGCAACCCTGTATAATCCGTCTCAGATCCTACGGAACCACGATTGTTTCTCGGCGAAGGAACATTAAGAGGCGAGGGGAGAAAGTGAACGCAGATCGATGGGGAAAGCTTCAGGAGATATTTATCGCCGCTCTCCAGCGCAGTAGTGGCGAGCGCCTACAGTTTGCGTGTCAAGCTTGCGGTGGTGACGCCGCGCTTCAGGCGGAGGTAGAGTCTCTGCTGCGCTCCTACGATGAGGAGTCGAGCTTTCTCAAAGAGCCTGCCTTAGGAGCGTACGCTGCCGATTGGATCATGCGCAACCTGGATCAATCCATGGCGCAAAACCTCGGCGAAACCAGGCCTTTTCCCAGCCACTGGAACATCCATGAGGACCTTCCCGCAGCCAGGTCTTCAGCACCAGGCGACGCGGGCGCGGCAACCGGCGTTGCCCGAGCCCTGGCGCGAGACCCCGTCACTATTGGCCGCTATCGCATTATGCGCCTGGTGGGCGAAGGGGGTATGGGGTCGGTGTATGAGGCCGAACAAGAGCAGCCCCGCCGCATCGTCGCACTCAAAGTCATCCGGCGGGGATTGGTGAGTCCGGACGTCTCATGGCGTTTCAGCCGCGAATCGCAGGCGCTGGCACGGCTCCAACATCCCGGCATCGCGCAAGTCTACGAGGCCGGCGCGGACGATCGTGGCGGTGGCCTGCAGCCTTTCTTCGCCATGGAGTTCATCCGCGGCCAGCCGCTTGTCGCCTACGCCGATAAGCATAATCTAAACACTCGGCAGCGCCTGGAACTCATGGTCAAAGTCTGCGAAGCGGTGCATCATGCGCATCAGCGAGGCTTGATCCATCGCGACCTCAAGCCCGGAAACATATTAGTGGATGAAACCGGCCAGCCGAAAATCCTCGATTTCGGCGTGGCACGTGTGACCGATAGCGACGTGCAAGCCACCCAGCGGACCGATATCGGGCAACTGATAGGCACGTTGGCTTACATGAGTCCCGAGCAGGTGCTGGCCGATCCGTTGGCACTCGATACGCGCAGCGATGTGTATGCGCTCGGCGTCATCCTTTATCAACTGCTGGCCGGACGGCTGCCGTACACGATCAGTCCCAAGGTGCACGAAGCCGCTCGCGCGATTCAGGAAGACGATCCTGCGCCGCTAAGTTCGATCAACCGCAGCTACCGTGGCGATGTGGAAACCATCGTGGCCAAGGCGCTCGAAAAAGACAAGGAGCGGCGCTATGCCTCAGCGGCCGATCTGGCCTCAGATATGCGGCGCTTTCTGGCGGATGAGCCGATCATCGCCCGTCCGTCCAGCGCGATATACCAGCTTAATAAATTTGCGCGCCGTCATAAAGCGTTAGTCATTGGCGTGGCTGCGGTATTTGCGGTGCTGGTGGCTGGCATACTCGCCAGCACTCAGCAAGCATTGCGGGCCCGCCGCGCCGAAGCGGTAGCGTTAAATGAAACAGCGACAACCAGGGCAGTAAGCGATTTTCTCGAGAACGACATATTGGCACAGGCCGGCTCAAGCAAACAAGCGGGACCGGCGGTCAGTCCCGACCCTGATCTAAAAGTACGCACTGCTCTTGATCGCGCGGCGGCCCGCATTACCGGAAAGTTCACCCGGCAACCGGACGTCGAAGCGGCGATTCAGGACACGGTCGGGCAGACATATAAAGATCTCGGGCTATACCCGGAAGCTCGGACGCACCTGGATCGCGCACTCAGTCTCTACCAGCGCCTTCTGGGAGCTGATAACCGCAAAACTCTCAACACAATGAGGAGCCTCGGCGCTAACGCCCAGCTTCAAGCAAAATACCGCGAAGCCGAGACGCTCCTCACGCAAGCACTCCAAGGCGAGCGCCGAGCATTCGGGCCGAACGATTCCGACACGCTGGAATGTATGAACCTTCTGGCGGCCACATACAACTTTCAAGGCAAGTACCCGCAGGCCGAGGCGCTAGAAAATCAGACTTTGGAAATCAAGCGCCGCGTGCTCGGTCCCGAACATCCCGATACGCTGCTTTCCATGACAAATCTGGTCAACACCTATGTTCGTGAAGGAAAGTATCCGCAGGCCGAGGCGCTCGGTAAGCAAGCCTTTGAGATCAAACGGCGTGTGATCGGTGCTGAGTCTCCCGCCACGCTGAACTCCATGAATAGCCTGGCCGTCATTTACCAGCAGCAAGGCAAGTACGCGCAGGCCGAAGCACTGAACAGCCAGACGTTGAAGATCAAGCGACACGCGCTCGGTCAGGAGCATCCAGACACGCTGACATCTATGAACAATCTGGCCAATGTCTATTACATTGAAGGCAAGTACGCACAGGCCGAAGCGCTCTACAATCAGACCATCGAAATCAAGCGCCGCACGCTGGGCCCCGAACACCCTGACACACTGGCGACAATGAACAATCTGGCCGATGCTGAGTACCAGCAGGGCAGATACGCGCAGGCCGAGGCGCTCTTCACTCAAGTTGTGGACACCAGCCGCCGCGTAGTTGGTTCTGAAAACCAATACACTCTATCGTTCCTTTCGGACATGGCGGGCATGTATCAGCGTGAAGGCGATTACGAAAAGGCGCAAACGGTTGCCGCCGAGACCTTGGCGGGACAACGGCACACCATGGGTTCCGACAACCCGAGCACGATCGACGCGGCGGCAGACTTGGCACTGGCCTATCAGTCGCAAGGGAAGTTTTCCGAAAGCGAACCGCTCGCCCGCGAGGCTGTTCAGTTCGATCGCAAGAATCGCCCGGATGACTGGCACCGTTTTCGCGCAGAGAGTCTTTTGGGCGCCAGCTTGTCCGGGCAGAAGAAATACGCCGAAGCGGAACCGCTGTTGCTCACGGGCTATCAAGGCATGAGCGACCGCAAAGAGCTGATGTGGGTGGCCGACCGGTATCAACTCGATCGCGCCGGCGAATGGATTGTCAATCTGTATGCGGATTGGGGCAAGGCGGAAAAGGCGGCAGAGTGGCGGAAGAAAGCCGCTCCTTTACCGGCGCGCCGCTAGGGCGATGGTCGCTTCTGAGCCTTAGTGAGCGATCGGCGTAACCATGTGCGCGCAAACGTGAGCCGGTTCTTCAGCGTGCCCAAGGGAATGCTCAATGCTTCGGCCGTTTCTTCTTCCGTCAGACCGCCGAAGTAACGCAGCTCAACGATTCTTACCAGTCCAGGGTCGCGTTGTCCCAAGCGGTCGAGCGCCTCATGCAGCGCCAGAACATCCATATCCGGGCCCTTCCCGTCCGCTGCGTCCACGTTTTCCCAGGATGTGACAGTAACCCTAGTATTCGGTGCACGGCCACGGGCATAATCAACCAGCACGTGCCGGATCACCGGCGCGGCATACCGTCGAAAGTCCGTCTCGCTCTCCCACCGCTTCCCCGTGCGTTTCAGCCGCAAATAGGCTTCGTGAACCACCGCCGTTGGGTGCAACGTATGGCCGGGACGCTCGCCGCGAAGCTTGGCGCTAGCCAGTCGCCGCAACTCGTCATATACAAGGGCGATCAGCGTATCGACGCCATAGGATTCCCCGTCACTCGAAGCATCGTTTGTGTGTGGCCGTTTCATGCTGCAGAGTCAGGGTCAGACGATGATTATACTCGAAGGCACCGCTAGCGGGCTGCCCCAATGAAGACGGCTTAAGCGCTCAAAGTGGGCAGACGCGAAAGCTGATCGTGGCTGACTTCCCTAGTGGTTATCGCACCCAATATGGAAACTGCGGCGGAGGAGTAGCCGATGACCTGGTCCGGCTCAAGTTGGAGAAGGCAAGCGCTCGTGCTTACCGGCAGTCGTAAAAGAAAATGCAACACAAAGCAACAACGAGGCAGCCGCGGAAGATATAAAACATTTTGCAGTTCGGGCGGCAGCGCGAACGATGTCTCAGCCTGTCTACTTCGGATACTTAGGTTGGCAGCGTTACGGGTGCATTGGATTGATAGTGTGCTAACACATATGAACAGAGCGTCTGTATTCAAATCTTCTGCGTCGAGCGATTGGATAGCAGCTAAAACCGCATTTTCGGCCGCCTCCAGGTCTCCGGAAATGAGCCAAGCCACGCAGACAGCTTTGCAAATGACTTTTTGCAAATGAGATTCAGCCATGACCGCTCCCCGCTCTACTGTGTCGTGCAGTTGTTCAGATGCCATCATGATTTACACTACGCGACTTTTTGATCGTTTCGCTTGCATAATGATGCGACCTTTTATCAATCTTGCGATCAACTACACCCCGTTCGCTTAGCCACTCGAACAGTGCTTGCCTTTTCCCGCGTCCACCTCAAGTAGACAATAGCGAAATTACTTAAATGCGCATTATCTTTCTTGCGAAGCAGCTTACAGCGGCGATCTCCGATTGCAGATGAGACAGCGATGAACAAAAGTGGCGCGGTTCGGTAAAGATTGCTGCACTATCCCGAAAGGATCGCACTTTTGGGCATCCCAACGCGGCCACTCGATCTGCCAAGGCGGCAGATGACCAATATTGCAAATGGATCGAGAATTTCGAGAAGTCCAAAAGTGTTCGGACATCGCCGAATGGAATCGCATTCCTGCCGGGCTACAAAGATTGGAAGTTAATTGGCAGTACAGTGCGATTTGACGCGAACACCTTGCGGGTCATCCTGGGAAATGATGCCGCAGTCAAAGCCATTGCCGACAACAACACCAACCCGTGGCCCGATGGCGCCGCATTCGCCAAAGTGGGGTGGCTACAACAGCCTGATGAACACGGTATAGTTCAGGCCGGAGCATTCACGAAAGCCGGATTCATGATCAAGGACAAATCCAAATTTGCGGCCACGGCTGGCTGGGGATGGGCTGAATGGGTGGGGAGCGAACTTAAGCCCTATGGCGATGGTTCTGGCTTCGCTGCAGAGTGCGTCAACTGTCACACACCGCTGCGCAAGAGTGATTATGTTTTCACTATGCCCATCCAATTTTTCAATGGCCCGAGATCGATCTCGAAAACGGCGAATGAGTCGAATGTTCGGGCGAGACTCAGCGGTGATACTCTGGTAAACCCTTTAAAGTGGAGTGTGATCACGTGTGGCACGAACCCACAGGAGGCGACTATGTCCACGCTTTTTGGAAATGACATAGCCGTTCACTACGCGAGGACACACTCTGATGGCCGATTATCTCAGTCATATCAGGATTACGAAGGATCGCCCTTCAAAGCAGTGACAGCGCCTGCGAGCCGAAAAGACGGACGAATCGCCTACATCCTTTCCCAACGCGCCGCCGTTATGCCCTGATGGCAAGCCAGGTCAGCCGTCGAGAAATCCCCGCCGCATTGCGATTGTTACTGCGTGTGTGCGATCGTTGGCGCCAAGCTTGGCGAGAATGCTCTTCATATGCGCTTTCACCGTTGCCTCCGAGACGGAGAGTTGAGCGGCGATGATTTTATTGGACGTTCCCTTGGCGACTCGCTTCAAGACATCGATTTCTCTGCCGGAGAGGGCATCGTCGATCACGTGCTCCGCGAGTTCGGCGGCGATCTCAGGTGGAATGCGCCGCTGGCCCGCATTGACGAGGCGGATGGTATCCAACAACTCTTTGCGAAGCATGTTCTTTAGAAGATAGCCAGACGCGCCCGCCTTGAAGGCGCGGAGCGCTTGGACGTCACCTTGATAGGTCGTCAATATCACGAAGCGGGCGTTCGGAAACTCGTTTCTGATGGCGATGATTGCGTCGACGCCATTCATGACGGGCATTTGCAAATCCATCAGAGTGACATCCGGACGATGTAAGCGAAAGGCTTCGATTGCCTCCTGACCGTTCGCGGCCTCGGCGATCAGATTCAAGTCTTCCTCGCCTTGAATTACTGCGGCGATGCCCTCGCGCAGCAAAGGGTGATCGTCCACGCTAAGAACCGTTATTTTGTTCAAGGTCGTCACACCCTTTGACCATCCTTGCTTCGCGCCGGTTTGATCCATCGCCGACGCGACTTTTCAGGCGGCATCTGGTACGCAATCTTAGCCGGAATTTTCAACTCGACCTCTGTGCCGGAACCGGGCTTACTCCAGATGTTCAAGCGACTGCCGATGTTGTAAGCGCGCTCGCGGATGCCAGCGAGCCCCCAATGCCCTGGCCGCCCGTTATCTAGAACGGTCTGGTCCATACCACGCCCGTCGTCGCGCACGCGCAGGCATACACCAACCCGATCGTAAGTAATTTCCGACTCTATCTTCCCGGCGTCCGAATGCTGAAAGGCATTCGTCAACAACTCGCGCCCGATTCTGTATGTTTCGTCTCGCACGACCGGATTGAGAGGCTGAACGGTGCCGACGACCGCCAAAGTAAAGACGATTGATTTGTCGTGTGCAAGTTCGTCGCCGCAGGCCAGAAGCAATTGCGAGAGCTCATGACCTGGTATTGTTTCGTCGCGGAGATCACGAACGCGATTACGGCCTTCGAGAAGCACTTCATCCAGGCTGTCCAAAGCTTTTTCCATCATCTGCCTCGCGGGTCCTTGTTCAGGAATCTGCTTTAGGACGGCCTGAAATCGCAAAGCGAGGCCGCTAAAGCCCTGAAGCAGAGTGTCGTGCAGTTCGCGGGCAATCCGTTCGCGCTCCACCAACCTCTCACCAAGACGAGCTTGGACTTCCGCGGTTGCCTGTCGCAAACGGGAAAGATAGAGCATCCAAAGAAACACGCCCGCACTGCCTATGCAAATGGTACGCAGCCACCAGGTGGCCCACCATGGGGGCAGGATCTGGATGTGCAACGTCACTCCAGGCAGGCTCCAGGGGCCGCGACCGGTCGCGCCCTGTACTCGGAAAGTATAGCGACCCGCGGGCAGGGTCGTATATGTGACTTGACGACGGTCACTGCCGACCTCAATCCAATCCTGTTGCAAATTCTCGAGCTTGTAGCGATAGCGATTCGTCGCCGGATTGGAATAGCCGAGTGCCGCGAAAGTCAGGGAGATGACGTTTTGGCCGTGAGTGAGAACTAAGTTACTGGTGTACGAAATAGACTTTTGGAGAGGCGAGCGATCTCCTATCTCTATTGGGTTTGCTGATAATTGGAAGTCGGTGAGAACGATTGGGGGCGTGTACGAATCGTCGGTAACCTTATCTGGAAAGAACGCTGTGGCACCGCTGAAACCACCGAAGAACATCTCTCCGGTTGCGCTCTTGAAGCCTGCGGACCAACCTGTCAAATCAGGACCCGGCATGCCTTCGGGTGTCGAGTAACGCTGGAACTTCTTGCTCTGTGGATTGAACCTCGCCACACCATTGTTGGTGCCCATCCATAAATTGCCGTGGTCGTCTTCGAGGATAGCGCCGACCGCGTTGCCGGGCAGCCCCTGGCTCCGGGAATAGACTGTGAACTCGCCATTGTCCTTCTCGAAATGGTTCAGCCCGTTTTGTGTGCCGACCCACATCGAGCCCGCGCGATCAAAGTAGACGGAGTTCACCCGGTTGTCGCTCAGCGTGCCTCGCCGAGTAGGGCTGTGTTCATAAATCGAGAGCTTACCTGTGGCTGGATCGAAGCGGTATAGACCTGAAGATTTGGTACCCAGCCAAAGCGTTCGCTCCTGATCCTCAACCAGTTCCAGAAAGAAAGGACTGCCTTCTGAGTTGAGCCTGTATGTTGTAAAGTGCTGGGTTGCCTCGTCGAAACGGTCCAAACCATCCGAGCCGGCCGCCCAAAGAGTGCCGTCATGGTCAACGAGCAGTCGCATGACAATGTCACTGCTAAGACTGTATGGATTGGCTGGATCGTGCTGGTAGGTTTTGAACTCGCCGGTCTGACGATTGAAACGGAGCAGCCCGTGGCCGTAGGTGCCAACCCAGAGATTGCCCGCGCGGTCTTCGCAAATCGAGATCACATCAGTGGTGGCCGCTGGGCCCGGTGTGCGGCGGTAATACGTAACGCGCCCGCTTTTGCGTTCGATACGGTTAAGTGCCGCGGGAGTACCTATCCACAGAAGTCCTTCATGATCTTGATAGATTGCGCCGACAAAAGGTTGAACTGCGTTATCAGGAGTGTCGAGGTGTTGAAATCTCTTAAAAGGGAGAGGTTTCCCACTCAAACGGGCGAGCCCCATTCTGCCCAGCCCGGCCCAGATGTTTCCTTCACGGTCCGAAAATAGGCTCTCCACGTTATTTTGAGGGAGGCTTTCCGTGTCGAGCGGATTATTTCGGTAACGGATGAATCTCTTATGATCGCGGTCAAATTTTAGCAAGCCGGCACCGTGCGTTGCCAACCACAGATTGCCGTCCTGGTCTTCGAGCATTGCCGATATCCCTGTCAACTCCTTGCTGGGTGGATTTGGCTTATCGAAGGAAAAATGAGTCAAGGTATTTTTGCCGCGGTCAAACACGGCTAAGGCGTTGGGCGACAAATGATAAATCCAGAACACGCCGAAATGGTCTTGGTAAAAGGAAAACCCGCTCGAGGGCTCATGTAATGGGATATGCAGTGCGACCTTTCCTTTCGAGCGATCGAACTCATCAAGGCCCACGCTCGTCGCAACCCAGAACCGCCCGTCCTTATCTTGGCCGGTGAATTGAACATCGTTGCTGCCCAGGCTGGAGGGATCGTTTGCGTTATGAGAAAAGTGTCGAGTTTGTTTTGTTTGCGGATCTAAACCGTACAGGCCAGTCGGGGTCGCCAGCCACAAAACTCCGGCAGAATCCTGGTTAATGTTGATGACGGAACGAATCGGATATTTGCTAAAAGTCTCGGTCGTTGGCTCGAATCGATTGAGAAACTGCTCGCAGCCGACCCACAGAGTGCCAGCGCGATCTTTGAATAGCGCGCTAATGAACAGACCACTGAGGCTGTCAGGTTTCTCAGGTTCAGGCATGAAAACTTTGAAGCTATATCCATCAAAGCGGTTCAGACCATATTGCGTTCCAAACCACATGAAGCCTTGATCGTCCTGAACAATAGACGAGACTTTAGTGAGCGACGATCCGCCCGCCGACGACAGGCGCGTGAAGCGGACGCCGGTGCCATCGACGATAGGCAACTTGATTTGTCGAGAGGATACGTTGGCGCGTGGCACTAAAGGCGATATGGGAAGCTCGCCACTCTGTAGAACGAATACGGAAGTGCAAGCTAAACAGGCGAAACGAATCAACGTGTGGTTTGGCAAGCAAGTCTGACCTGCGAGTTTCTACAATAGCGCAAAAACGCATCCAGGTGCCGGTCCGGGTTGGAATTTCGCTCCGGGTTAGGAACGAATGCTACTAAAGGGTAGTTCCCAGCACCCCCTTTTGGGATTGCATGCTTGGTGTACGCCGGATAACGTCATTACAGTGCAAAGGCTTTTTTCGATGTTTCCGAGCGGTGTCGCGGGTGTTGCGCTGGTGTTACTGAGGCTTCTGGTAGCAACCAGCGTGGTAGTTGAAGGAACCGAGCGATGGACTTTCGTATTCTCGTTTTGGTTGCCCATCGCAGCGGCCATTCTAGCTATTTCTATTTGTCTGGGATTCATGACGCCTTACGGCGCTGTTCTCTGCTGCTTGATGGAGCTAAGAGGCCTTGTAGGCGTTCGTTTTGGAAATGTGTTGCAGCCGTTCACGGCGATCATGCTTGGCGTAATCCTGGCGATGCTTGGACCTGGCGCATACTCGCTCGATTCACGTATTTTCGGCAGGCAGCTTCTCCGCCTGCCGCCTCGCGATTAGCCGGGCGGCTATTAGTTTGAGGTGGCTCTCGGCGCGCACTTCTTGAGTTATGCACGTTTTCGAAGGCGGCATAGCTGGCCCTGGAAAGGATGAGGTAATTCGGGGCATCCGTTGCCGCTCCTTGACAGCAATGCCGCCAAACGAAGATTCAATAACTTACGAGCTGTTTCTGGAGAGTCACGGCTCAGTAAGGGCTGCCCGAGCCGCGACTGTGAAGGAGCGTACGCAAACTTCTGCCACTTGACGTTAAAGCAATCCACGCTTCCCACCGCCCATGAAAATCGCTCTGCGATTCCCACGTTCCGACACGCTCGGCGACGACGAATATACTCTCGAAATCACTCAAAACAACTCAAAAGCACCGTTACCCATGTCCCCGAGCGGACAGAGCCCCTGTGCTCGTGCCACTTCTCGGTCGCGCACCCGAATTGATGGTTCGGAAATGGCCACCAAGTAGATTGGTAGTTGAAGTATTTTGAATGACTGAATCAACGGTTGATCGGCAGATCCCATTTGAAACGATGCGGCGGCGATTGCCGAACATCCAACTCGAGCCGCAGGAACTACTCTGGCGCGAGATTCGCGGCCTGCGCGGGCCTAAATCACTTACCTTCGACCCCAAGAACTGAAGGCCGATGTCTGCTGTTTCCCAACATGGAATCGAGTTGCGCGAAGCGCGCTTTCAAGACTACGCTGCGATTGTTGCGCTGGAAGCCTCGCAAGGTCTGGTTCACAAACCAGTCGAGGAATGGCGGCGGCTGTGGACCGGCAATCCCGCCTATGAAGCAATTGGCCCGAGGTGGCCCATCGGCTGGGTGCTCGAAGACGGCGGCCGCATCGTCGGTTGTTTAACGAACATCCCGCTTTTTTACACCTTTCGCGGACGAAAGCTGCTGGTCGCTTCCGGACGCGGGTGGACGCTAGAAGATGGTTATCGTGGCTGTGCTCACCTGTTGATGAATGAGTATTTCGGCCAGGAGGATATCGGCCTCTTCCTTACCCATACGGTCAATGCCAATGCGGCCGATGACTTCGGCACGTTTGGTTCGCTGCGAGTGCCCGTGGGTGACTGGACCTCCGCTGCTTTTGTCATAACGCAGTATCGAGGATTCGCGGCAAGCGCTTTGCGCGCGAAGGGACTGCCTCTGCCGAATGTTCTCGCCTATCCTGCTGCTCTGGCGCTCTCTCTCAAAGATCGATTTACGGCAAAACCGATTCCAAGATCCGACATCGATATTTCTTTGAGCCGGGATTTCGACCAGCGGTTCGACACGTTTTGGGAAGTGCTTGAAAACCGCAGCGAAGCGCTAGTGGCCGTTCGTTCACGCGAAACCCTAAAATGGCACTTCGCTTCGCCTCAAGAAAACGGCCGCCTGTGGATTTTGACTGCTTCGCGCAATGGCAACCTTGATGCCTACGCCATTTTTCAGCGCCGCGATGAGCCGAAGAGCGGTTTGAAGCGCATGCGGATGGTAGATTTCCAGGCTTGCGATTGGCACGATCAGTATTGCGCTGCCATGATCCGGCGCGCCCACTATGAATGCCAGACGCAAGGCATTCACGTACTGGAACACCTTGGCTGCGATCTGGAAAAAACCCGCATGTTCGATGAATGTTCGCCCCACCGGCGCAAACTACCCAGTTGGTCGTTTTTCTACTTGGCAAAGGACGAAGAACTGGCAGGTCTTTTGGCGCAGCCGGATGCGTGGGCGCCTTCGTCGTACGACGCGGATGCGAGCCTTTGACGAAGCCAGCCCAAAGAGCTGCAGGCGGTTTCGCCTGCATGCCTGCATTAGCCCAAAGGTCGCGAATGCGCGAGTCTCAAGTTCGTGCTTCGTTCTACAATCTGAACTGGCAGTCCGATTCGGTTCTGGGGGTTACGATGCGTTGCTTTGGTTGTGTCCTTCTGTTTGTCCTTCTGCTGGTGTCTTGCGGAGGCGGCAGCAGTTCTGGCGACGGAGGCGGCATTACGGCCTCCATACCTTCGGCACCGCTAGGCTTGACGGCCACACCGGGAAACGCCCAGGTGAGCCTTACTTGGAGCGCAAGCAACGGCGCCACCAGCTACTTCGTAAAACGCTCAACCACTAGTGGTTCCGGGTATACAACGCTCAGCTCACCCGCTTTAACCAGCTACCTCGACACTGGATTGACCAACGGAACTCCCTACTACTACGTGGTTTCCGCCGTGAATACCGCTGGCGAGAGCGCGGACTCGAGCCAAGCCTCTGCCACTCCAGGTACTTCCTCTGGAAACACGAATGTCACCGTCAACGTCCTTTCCAACCGCCATCAAATCAGTCCCTATGTTTATGGCGGCGCCTATCCGGTCAATCTCGCCGCCGTCACCGATGGTGGCTTATCCTTGGTGCGCTGGGGCGGCGACGCCACCTCAACCTACAACTGGCAGACTCAAACCTACAATGCCGACAACGACTTTTTTTTCGACGATTTCCAGAGTTCCGGTTTCGGTCTGACCGGCGATTCCATTCAGTTCATTCAACAGGTAAAATCCGCCAATTCCGCTCCACTTATGACCATGCCGATGCTCCCCTGGGCGGCCAAGAGCGTGGGCTGGAGTTTCTCTGTGGCGAAGTATGGCGCGCAGTGCCATGTCAATCCCTACAATACGGACGCCGGCGACGGTATTGTCGCTTCCTCGACTTGCGATTCTGCGCCCACTTACCTAACGGCCGACCCTAAGGATGCCTATGTGCCGCTGCTTGACGACCATGCAGACACTTGTCCCGCCGGCCCGCCGTGTGTGTACCGAAGCGACTGGGCGGCGGCGCTGGCTGCCGCTTTCGGAAGCGCGCCTCACTTCTACGACATGGATAACGAAATCGATATCTGGGGCAGCACTCACCGCGACATCCATCCCGCGCCGTCCGGCTACGAAGAATTGCGCGATACCTATTTGGCTGAAGCGCGAGCCTTGAAAACCTGGGATCCGCAAGCGATTCGGTTGGGGCCCGTGGTCTGTTGTTGGTGGTTCTATTTCAACGGCGCCAATTACGCCGATAAAGGCAATCACGCGGGCGTCGATTTCACGCCGTGGTGGCTCAACGAGGTTTACTGGCGCGATCAGATCGACGGCACGAAATCGCTCGACGTCTTTGATATCCACGCCTATCCAGATGCGCCCTACGAAGCCACGCTACCTCAGCAGCAAGCGCTGGCGGCTCGGGTGTATCGCGATTATTGGGATCCAAGCTACGTTAGCGAGTCGACTGACATTAATCAAATCTATGCAACGCAGATTCAGCCGAACCGAACGATCCCCTTCCGCCTCCCCCGCATGCGTGCGATCGTGAATATGATCTATCCAGACATTCCGCTTGCGGTGACGGAGTGGAGCGCCGAAATAGCGGGCGCCGCCGATTTTTCCACGGCACTGGGCGATGCCGATGCTTATGGAATCTTAGGCCGCGAGCGAGTGTATATCGCTTCTCGTTGGGAGGCGCCCCTTGCCGCAAATCCGAACTATCAAGCGCTCAAACTGTACACAAATTACGATGGCCGGCGCAGCGGTTTCGCGCCCATCTCCGTTTCCGCAACCAATAGCGGAGTTCCGGATCTGTTCAGCAGCTATGCGGCGGTCAATGCGGCGGGCACCAGTATGACGCTTCTCATTGCGAACAAAGATCCGCAAAACACGGTGCAGACTCAGATCTCACTAAACGGATTCACGGCAAGCCAAGTCTCAACATACGCGCTCCTGCAATCGGCGCCGAACACGATCACCGCAAGCGCTGCTAAATCCTGGCCTGGCAGTTTCAGTTTCCCGCCTTATAGTGTGACGATGCTCGTGATCGGCGGGACGACTACGAGTAACCCGGCTGTTCAATGGGACCTCAACCCCGATACGATTATGGTTCCAGCCGGCGGTACTGTAACACTGTCGCCCAAAATTGTTTCGGGCACCGGTTCGGTCACGCTGGGTGCGCCGCAGTTCGATAGTGGAATTACCGTTTCCATCACTGACGGATCCCTCACCGCCAATCAGAACGGCTCGATTCTAGTGACGGCAGGCAGTGCGCCGGGGTTTTACCACTACTCTGTGCCCGGCACCGATAGCTCCGCCACCACTGTGCAAAGCGGTTATATCATCGTTGGGAATCCGCCGGCTACTTTCAGCAAGACAGGCGACGCGCAAAGCGGAACGGTGGGCAGCAGATTAGCTAGTCCATTAACGGTTACGCTCGCTCCAGGCTCCTCGGGTGGACTAGCGGCTGGCGCCAGTGTCCTCTTTTCAACCAACAGCGGCACCCTGACGGCAGGCTCCGCCAGCGGACCGAAAGTGATCGCCGTGACAAACAATGCGGGCGTGGCTTCAGTAACTCTGACTTTGCCTTCGGTTGCGGGCGCGGTTCACGTGACGGCGGAAGGACAGTACGGCCTCGGCCATCCGGTCTCAACATTTACGGAAACGGCCCATTAACTCGCCTGTGCCTATTTATGACGTCGATTCCTAACATTGATTGACACCCTTCGTAGCGAATGCTACTCTGATTAAAATCCACTAAACCTACTAGCCCCGTTGGACTAGCAAGCCTGGTAGCCGAGCGGTGCTCGGTCAACACTGGCCAGCAATCGCCGAGCCTCCGCGAAGTGCGTTGCCGGGCGATTACTTGGGGCTTCGTCGTGCTCCTTTCTGGATTCATTCTCGAATGTTAGGGGTACGTCGATGACGTTTGCACGTTTCGGGTTTTTTCTTTCTTTATTGGCGAGCTCGGCGGGGACGCTGTCTCATGGACAGACGCCGGCTGGCACTCTGCGCGGGACGATCAAAGACTCAACCGATGCAGTAATTCCCAATGCACAGGCTCGCGTGCAAACAGAGTCTGGCGTTGCGCTGCAGACCACGCTGTCCGATTCATCCGGGGTCTTTACGCTCTCAGGTCTGCCCCCGGGGACTTATACTCTCACCGTCACCGCTCCGGGCTTTCAACCTTTTGTTCGTGCCAACGTGTCGGTGGCTGGTGCAGCCACTGTGACCATTGATGTCTCTCTTCTGCTGGCCCAAAGTTCAAGCCAGGTAGAGGTCAACGCGAAAGCCGATCCGTTTCAAGTGGTGCCCGACGCTCCCACGAAAAGCGTCTTCGGACTCGACCTGCCGGTAGAGGAGACTCCAAGATCCATTTCCATCGTCGGCGCGGAGACTGTGGAGCGTTACAACATTCAAACCGTAAACGATTTGGCCCTCGTCTCGTCCGGCACCTTCACCGGCAGCTATTTCGGTATTCCCGGCACCCTGTTCGTTCGCGGCGATGAAAGCGATAATTATTTCCGCGGATTCCGCCGTGCCGAAAACGAAGGAAGTTACTCAACGCCCTTGGGCGCGGCAGAAACCATCGAGGTTGTGAAAGGCCCGCCGCCTACCGCTTACGGCGCCGGCAAGAGTGGCGGCTTTCTCAATTTCATTCCGAAGAGCGCGCGCAGCCAAAGCGCAAAATGGCTAGAACATCCGGAGGGCAAGATCACGCTCACTTACGGCACCTACCACGAAAAAATCGGCGGTTTGGATTTCGGCAGCCCGCTAACCATTGGCGGCCACCGCGCCGGTGTCTACGCTTACACAGACTTTCAGGATTCAGGAAGCTATTACAACTACATCCATCAGCGTGAGAAGCTCGCGCAGATCGCCTTTGATAGCGAGTTAGGCGGCAAATGGCGTATTGAAATGGGATACCAGTTTTACAAAGGCAATCTGCCGCAGAACGTCGGCTGGAACCGCATTACTCAGGCATTGATTAACAACGGCACCTATCTGGCGGGTAGCCCGTTAATTAACCTCTCCACCAATGGCTACAACATCACTCCGGCAAACATACAAAGAGACAGCCTGCAGACGTTTGTATTCACACCCAACTTTGCCCCGATTTTTCTGTCGCCTTCCTTTGCCCAGACAGCCGCGCTCTTCGCCTTGAATCCTGCCACCGTGCATCTGGCGCACCTCAGCGACAATCAGATCATTGCCGACGCCAATGACTTTAGCAATGCCGACACCGATACCGGCTACTTCGATATCATCCGCGACATTCACGAAGGATTCACTTTTAAGAATCAAACCTTCGTCGAAACGCTGGACGCCTCCAAATACACGAACTACGAGTTTTCTTCTTACTACAATCCCAAGGTATTCGAAAATAAAACCACCCTCGACTATGAATTGAAGCCGGCACGGTGGGCAACCATCGAGACTACGTCAGGCTTTGCCGCACGCCACACTCAGTTTTACTCCGGTGAATCGCGCACGCCACAGGCCAACGACAGGCGCGATCTCTCGATCGGTCCAACGCCGAACGACCGTTTCGCCGGGGCATTCACTCCCTACGCCATCAATTCCTGGGATTATCTTCAACAAGGTGCTTATTCGGATATAGGTGAGTTCTTCCTGACCGATATTAAGCTCTGGTCTCGATTGAGCATTCTCGGAGGTGTCCGCTACGACTATTACAATCCTCAATCGACCGGCACCGATGGTGGCGAACCAATGGCGCACACCAGCGGGAGTCAAGGCGCGACTACTTACAACGTCAGCGCCAGCCTCCGTCTTCCGCACCAAATCATTCCGTACTTCACCTACGCCACCTCGAACTACCTGAGCGTTGGGCAGGGCGGAGAAGTCGACTATTCGACGATTCCAAACAAGGAGTTTATTCAAGGGGCGCACCTGGCTGAAGCCGGCGTCAAGATGGCGCTGGCAAGCAAGATGCTCGCCACGCTCTCGTTGTTTCAACAGAAGCGGGCCACTTTCAACACCCTTAGCAGCACCGTTGACTATTACAAGACAAAGGGCGTGGAGTTCGAGTGGCGCGCGGCACCTTCGCGGTACTTCAGCTTCACTACGGCCTACACGTTTCAGCAGCCCGAACAGCTAAACATCCCCTTCGAATTGGGCATACCGGGAACCTTCATTGGCCTGACGCCCGAGCAGTCGTATGGCGGCCGATTCATTGGCGACGCCAGTATTTTTGGCCTGAAAGCGCCCGTGGAAGTGGCTGGGCAGCCGAAAAATGTGGTCAGCGCTTTTGTGACTGTTACGCCGAAGCGTAACTGGGGTGTCACCTTCGGCAGCAGTTGGGATCAAAAGGTGGAGGCGGGTTATATCAGCGGTATCATCCTGCCTTCGTACGCCGTGTTCCGTGGTTCGCTCTTTTACAGATACAAACGCTATGAAGCGAATCTGGCGGCCAACAACATCGCCGACAAACGCTTCTTTACATCGCAGTATCTATTCTGGGATACTTTCGTGAAGCCGAGCGAGATGCGCACCGTTTCTTTCACGTTGAGTTACCGGTTTGGACGGGATGTCCACTAATCAGTCCGCTGCGCCGGATCTGATCTATGGACTGAACGACAAACCTCCCTTCCGTCAATCGATATTTGTAGCTCTGCAACATGTGCTCGCCGTGTTTGTCGGCATTGTCACGCCGCCGCTCATTATTTCGAAAGCGCTGAATCTGGCCGGCGGCGATGAAGCGTTCCTCGTTAGCATGGCGCTTTTCATTTCCGGAGTAGGCACGCTGTTGCAAAGCAAGCGGCTTGGTCCTATTGGTTCCGGCCTGCTGAGCATTCAGGGGACGAGTTTTGTATTTCTCGGTCCAATCATTGCGCTCGCCAAAAGCATGCTGTCCGAGCGTTCGGCGTCGTCGCCGCGCGCTGCGTTGGGCGTGGTGTTCGGTACATGCCTGGTGGCCGCGCTGGTGCCCATCGTGATCAGCCCGTTCATTCACCTTGCCGGCAAAATCATTACGCCGCTGGTAACCGGCATTGTGGTTACTCTCATAGGGCTTACTCTCGTCGAAGCCGGAATTACCAGCTTAGGGGGCGGATTTGACGCCCGCGCCAATGGCAGCTTCGGATCCCCGCAAAATCTTCTTTGGGCTGGGGTGGTCATCGCTCTGATTGTGGTTCTGAATGGCAGCAATTCGGAGTGGCTCAGGATGATTTCGGTGGTGGCCGGCTTGGCGGGTGGTTACCTGATCGCCGTTTTGGCAGGGAAAATCGGCTTTGGTGAATTGCACGCGCTACCGTGGTTCACCGTTCCAACTCCGCTTCACTATGGCCTGGGAGTGCGGCTCACTGCCCTCATCCCCTTCAGCTTTCTCTACCTGATTACCGCGATTGAATCGATCGGAGACCTGACCGCCACCTCCGCTCTTACGGGAGAGCCCATTGCGGGCGAAGTCTATCTTCAACGCCTGCGGGGCGGTGTTATGGCGGATGGTGTAAGTTCCATGTTAGCCGCGCTCTTCAATTCCTTTCCCAGTACGACCTTCGCGCAAAATAATGGCATCATCCAGTTGACTGGTGTCGGAAGCCGTTACATCGCTATTTTTGTGGGTGCGATCCTCATGCTGTTGGGATTATGCCCAATCGTCGGCGGTGTTGTGCAGTCGATGCCGCAATCGGTGCTCGGCGGCGCCACCATTATTATGTTTGGAACCGTTGCCGTTTCTGGCATCAAGATTCTCTCCGGCGTGACAATGGATCGCCGGTCGTCCACCATCGTTGCCATTTCATTCGGCTTAGGTCTAGGAGTAACATTTGTGCCGGATATCATGCAAGGCATGCCCGCGCTCGTCAAAGATACTTTCTCGTCTGGGATCGCAACCGGCGGATTGTGTGCCTTGCTGCTGAATAGTATCTTGCCTGGCAGAACGGGATAGCCTACTTTTGCTTACTCGAGCGCAAAAGCCGAGAGATTCTCCCCCGCGCCGACCAGCAAGTACTGCTTCCCATCGAGCATGTAGGTAGACGGACCATTGGCCATGTTGCCCGCCAGATCGGTATGCCAGAGGATCTTCCCATTGGCTGGATCGAAGGCGATCAGGTGTTGTGCGCTATCGCCGGCGAACAGCAGCTTGCCCGCCGTGGTAAGCAAGCCCGCCGTCCCGCCGCTCGGAAAGTCGTGGCGCCAAACGGTTTTACCCGTCTTGTAATCAATCGCGCGCAACGTGCTGCCGAGTCCGCCGGAATTTTTTTCCGTTGCCCCATAGCCTTCTGGATGAGGATCGGTATCGGTTAAGTAAAACATGCTGTAAGAGGCCGATGTGCCCACGTAGAAGAGGCCCGTTTCCGGATCAAAGCTCGGAGGCGGCCAGTTGGTAGCGCCACCAGACGGCGGTGAAACCAGCACGCCGGGAACCTGCGGCTCCTTGGCAGGATCGGGAATAGGGCTGCCGTTGGCATCGACTCCCTTTGACCAGTTCATGGTCTCAAGGAACGGATAAGACAGGATGTTCTTTCCTGTGACTCGATCAAGCACAAAAAAGTAACCGTTGCGATCGGCCTGCGCTAGTAGCTTGCGCGGCTTACCGTCAATCACGCCGTCAAACAGCACGGGAGTTTGGGCCGAATCCCAATCATGCGTGTCGTGCGGAGATGCCTGAAAATACCATTTCATCTTCCCGGTGCTGATATCCAACGCGACAATCGAACAAGTGAACAGGTCGGTGC
This sequence comes from Bryobacterales bacterium, assembly GCA_963763615.1. Lineage (GTDB taxonomy): Bacteria > Acidobacteriota > Terriglobia > Bryobacterales > Bryobacteraceae > Bog-105. The sequence continues at coordinate 143,897 of CAVXPI010000002.1, forward strand.
CTTTGCGGCTTTGGCCCGCCATCACGGGGTTGGGATTGCCGGTGCCAATGTAGTAGAGATTCAATTCCGGATCGTACGTGCCAGGGATCCAAGTCATTCCTCCACCGTGGCGCATCGAATATTCATCCGGCCAGGATTCCGATCCCGGATCGCCCTTCTTCATCGGCTCGCTCCACCACTTCCACTGAGTATCGCCGGTTTCGGGGTCGCGAGATTCGAGGAAGCCTGGCACGTCTAACGAATCGCCGCCGGTTCCCACGATTACGTGGTTGCCCACAATAATGGGCGCAGGCGTGGAGAAGTATTCTTGCTTCACATCGGCAATTTCCTTGTGCCAACGTTCCTTGCCCGTCTTTGCATCGAGCGAGACGAGATAGTTATCGGGCGTTTCAAAGAAAAGCCAGTTCGCATACATGCCCACCCCGCGGTTGCCGATGTGGATGCCGCCACGGGTACGCCAAAAGTAGTGCCAAATTTCCTTGCCTGTACGTGCGTCAACAGCCCAGGTATTGTCGGGCGTGGTGAAATAGAGCACGCCATTCACCATAAGCGGCGTGGCTTTGATGCTGGCGCCGAAGGGATTGCTGGCGCCGCCAGGCTTAGGCGCCGGACCTTCACCGCCCACTTGGGAATTGGGTGTTTCGCCCGGTTTGGCGTGGTAAGTCCAAGCTAACTTCAGGTTCTTGAGATTCGATTGATTGATCTGGGAAAGAGCGCTGAAACGCCGGCCCGAGTAATCGCCGTTATAGGTCGGCCAGGCATCGGTGGGCTGCTTCAACAGCAATGCGGGATCGAGCATCTGAGCGGGAGCGAGTGCCGGCAGCAGTGCAAACGAAAAGGTGAATGCGATGCGTGCGATGTTCATTTCAATGTCACCAGGTAAGCAGTCAGATTGTGGATATCGGCGTCGGTATATTGCTTCAGTAACTCGGTATGGCCCTTCATGGGGTCGTGCAACTCGACTTTGGGCACGTCGGCTTCGCGCGTGAAATTTCGGCGAGCGCCGCTCTGATCGGTTACGGAAATAGCAAAATCGTCAATGCGATTGAGCGTTCCGTTGACAACCTCGCCGGAAGGCAAGGTGATGGTGGCGGTAACCGCGGTGCCTCTGCCTTCAGGCCCCGCACTGCGCCCGAAGCGTGATTCGCGCGGCATCACAACCTTTTGCTGCAGGTTAACCGCGTCGTATTTTGATCCGACATGCGCCAGATCTCCGGTAACCGAATGGCAATTTGTGCAGTGGCCCGCGCCATTAAAATAGGCTTGTCCGGCTGACGCGTCGCCCACCAGAATGTCGAGAATCTTATAGGTTCCGCGCTGGGCGGCGGCGCGAACGCCGTCATGCAGGAACGCAGTAATATCGGCAATCTGGTCGGGCGCCAAAGCGAATTTGGGCATGCCTTTATCGGGGCGGCCATTCAACACAACTTTGCTAATGAGTTCGCCATCTTCGTCATGCAGGACAGTGATGGAACGTAGCAAGTCGGGACCGCTTTCGCCGCCTTTGGCGTTGCCCCCGTGGCAGAAGGCGCAGTTGGCAGTGTACGTTTTCTTGCCGCGCTCAAGCGTTTCGGCGTCATAGGTCTTATAGTCGCCGCCGGCGCCGGCGCCTCCACGGCGAGCAGGGGGTGTGGGTGCCGGGCCGGCAGGTGCTTGCGCCAAAGCGAAGGGCACAAGTCCAGCCAGCAAAACCAGCGCCGCTTGGCCAGATTTTACGAGGTCTTTCAATGCAAGTCTCCTAGGAAGATTACAAAAGAAGTGTATCGCGGCGTTAAAATGCAAGTTGATTCCCCTCTACGTTAGAGTTCACCCGGCAGACAATGTGGCTATTATTGTTTCTCCGGAAGGTGCCGCTCCGGGTTCACCGAATTCCTCTGGATTCGCAGTAAAGGAGCGGATTCCGCAATCTCATAAGGTGGCTTTAGCGCAGGTGCGGCAGCGTGAACCCGTAATGCGCTACGGGCAATTGATCGGGCTGGCAAATCGGGATATCGAGCCGGGCTCCTGGGTGCGCGAAGAAGATTTGGATTTGCCCGCCGCGCCGAACCTGGACGAGATGCCGCTCGCGACCGCCGTGCCGAAACCACTTCCCACACTGGATGGATTCACATTCGATGGATTCAAGAACGCAGACGGCAGCGTTGGCACGCGCAATATTTTAGGCATTACCACAACTGTGCAATGCGTCGCGCCGACTGTGGATTACGCGGTAAAGCGCATCAAAGCGGAGTTGCTCCCGCGCTTTCCGAACGTGGACGATGTAGTGGCCGTGACGCATGGTTATGGCTGCGGGATTGCCATTAACGCCCCTGGCGCGGCGATTCCGATTAGTACGCTGAAATACATCAGCACTCATGCGAACTTCGCAGCGCACCCCCTGGTGGTGAGTCTTGGCTGCGAAAAGTTGCAGCCAACGCGCTTGTTTTCGTCAATCTTGCCGCAGCTGGCAAGCGTGAGCAACGTGGTCCGGTTGCAAGACGAAGCCGGTTTCGCGGCGAGTGTGAGCGCCATCATGCAAGCTGCGGAAAGACGTCTCGCGGAGCTGAACGAACGAAGAAGGGAGGCAGTATCGGCCGCGCACCTTTCCGTGGGTTTGCAGTGTGGCGGCAGTGATGCGTTCTCCGGTGTCACGTGCAATCCGGCGGTGGGATTCGCCGCCGATTTGCTGGTTCGCGCGGGCGCCTCGGTCTTCTTTTCCGAAGTGACGGAGGTGCGCGATGCCATTCATTTGTTGACGCCGCGCGCGATCGATGCCGGTGTGGCGCGCAAGCTGCTGGCGGAGATGCGCTGGTACGACGAGTATCTGGCCGCCGGAGGCGCGGATCGCAGCGCCAACCCAACGCCAGGTAATAAACGCGGAGGGTTGGCAAACATTGTGGAGAAAGCCCTCGGCTCGATCGCCAAGGCCGGAACAACGGCGATTATGGACGTGGCTTCGCAAGGGGAGCGAGTGGCCGGCAAAGGCCTGGTGTTTGCGGCCACACCCGCCAGCGATTTTATTTGTGGCACTCAGCAACTCGCCTCCATGAACATGCATGTGTTCACAACGGGGGAGGGAAGTCCGTACGGTCTTTCGTTAGTGCCCGTAGTGAAGGTGTCATCGCGCACGGCGCTGGCCGAAAAGTGGCATGACTTGATTGATGTGGATGCCGGCAGGATCGCCACCGGCCACGCAACTATCGAAGAAGTCGGCTGGGAACTGTTCCGGTTCATGCTTGACGTGGCGAGTGGAAGAAAGAAAACCTGGGCGGAGCATTGGGGCCTCGGCAATGCTTTGGTGCCCTTTAATCCAGGGCCCGTGACGTAGCTACCTACCAACGCGGCAATACGCGCTTCCAGTTCGGATCAACGTGCTTGCGCATTTCAGCCTCATCGTCGCGTTTGCGAATGGTGATTTTTTCATACCGCTCGCGGCCACGAGCGAGTTGGTCGTAATCCAAGCTGACACCCAGGCCCGGCTTGTTCGGAATTTTGACCGCGCCATTCTCAAAGCGGATGCGGCCGCCTTCCACAATCTCGTCCTTTTCAGTTTGCCAAGGGTAATGAGTATCGCATGCAAACGTCAAGTTCGGACAAGCGGCAGCAACGTGCGTCATAGCCATCATGCTTACGCCGAGGTGACTGTTTGAATGCATGGAAAGGCCCATGCCGAGCACTTCGCAAAGATGCGAAAGATGCTGCACTTGCCGCATGCCTCCCCAATAATGTGGATCGGAAAGAACGATTTGCACAGCGTCCAGGCTGCGGGCGCGCGGCACATCGGCGAATTGCGTCACTGCAACGTTACTCGCAAGCGGCGTTCGAATTTCTTTGCTCAGCAGACGTTTGCGCACCTCGCCCATCCCGGCGAGTTCGGGGCACGGGTCTTCCAAATAGCCGCCGCCCGAAAGTTCTTCGGCAAGCGATTCGCCCACTACCACCGAAGTGTCAACCGACCAGGCGCAATTGGGATCGATGCGCAGCGCATAGTCTTTGCTGAATTCGGCGCGCAATGCCATGATCGTGGCAATCTCAATGGCCGGTTCCAGAACGCCGCCCTTAAGTTTGATTTCGCGGAAACCGTATTGCTTCACCATCTGGCGGCACTCGCGAACGGCGGCTTCCGGAGACAAGACTTCGCCGTACTCGTCCGCATATTGGCCATCGCCGCCCCCGCCGCCGTGTTTATAAAACAAATAGGCGGAGAAGGGAACCGCATCGCGAACGCGGCCGCCAATCACGTCGCACACCGGGCGATTGACCGCTTTGCCGATGATGTCGAGACAGGCAATTTCCAGCGCGGCGAAAGTGCGGTTGTGTTGATCGAGCGGATTTTCGCCCGGCACAAGCCAGGTCTGCGAACGTCCGCCGGGCACGTCACGCTGCGTGGCGGTGCGGCCGCAGATCTGCTGATACAAGCCGGCAAGCTGAAACGGATCGCGTCCCAGTACCAAATCGCGTGTCGCTTCGAGAGCGGCGCGTGGCGCGTCTCCACCGTATGTTTCGCTAACGCCCTTGATGCCGTCGTCGGTTTCAAGTTCAACGATCGTTCGCAAGGCCCAGGACGCGTGCAAACCGTAGGAACTCCGCAATGGCGGATCGGCGATGGCGATGGAATGTAGTTTAAGGCTGGAGATTTTCATGGCGGCAAAAGGATGTGATAGTTTCGAGCGGAGTCGATCATGAACAGACGAACGTTCACTAAACTAACAGCAGCCAGCCTCGCGCTTTCTCGAAATCACCTTACAGCGGCGGCTCCCGTAACTCCCACTTCGGGGCGGATGAAGCTTGGCACCCAACACCAATCAAGCGACGAGATGTTGCGGATTCTGGCCGCCTTGGGCGTAACGCATATTTGCAGCGATCTGCCTTCGGCCAAGTTTGATGAAGCGTGGTCCGTTGAGGGATTGAGCAAGCTGCGCGAACGTGTGGAATCGTTTGGCGTCAAGCTCGAAGCAGTGCCGCTGCCGATGAGTTCCAGTTACATCACAAAGGCAGAGAACCCGCACATCATGCTGGGCAAAAGCCCGGAGCGCGATCAGGAGATCGACAATATCTGCCACATGATCGAGAACGCGGCGCGCGCGGGCATTCCGATTCTGAAATACAACATGACGATTTTGGGCGTAGTTCGCGGCGAGCGAACGCCTGGCCGCGGTGGTTGCAGCTACAGCACTTTCGTTTACGACAAAACACCCCAAGAACCGGCACTGACTGAAGCGGGACCGGTGAGTGCAGAGATGATGTGGGAGCGCATCACGTATTTCTTAAAGCGCGTGATTCCCGTGGCGGAGCAGAACAAAATCAAAATGGCTTGCCATCCGCACGACCCTGGCATGCCTGAAGATCGTGGTTTTCGAGGCGTTCATCGCGTGCTGGGCAGCGTCGGCGGACTCAAGCGGTTTATCGAAATCAACGCGAGTCCCTACCACGGACTGAATTTTTGCCAGGGCACGGTTTCCGAAATGTTGAAGGATCCAAACAGCGAAATCGGCGATGTAATTCGCTATTTCGGAAGCCGGAAGAAGATCTTCAACGTCCACTTTCGCAATATTCACGGGCAGTTTCTAAACTTCCAAGAGACGTTTCCCGATTGCGGCGACGTTGACATGCTGGCGGCGTTGAAGGTTTACAAAGAAGTGGGTTATGACGGCATGCTGATGCCCGATCACGTCCCCGTAATTCAAGGCGACGCCGGCGGCAAACAAGCTTTCGCCTTCGCGTACGGTTATATTCGAGGATTGATGCAAGCAGTGAACGCCTAAACTCATGACCCCGCAACGAACCTTTGTCTCTAGACTCACCGGTGTGTTCGGTTTTCCCGTCACCCCCTTTCGCGCAGATTTGTCGCTTGATCTAGATGGTTTGGCGCGCAACGTAGATGAAATGGCGGCTTATCCGTTTTGCGCGCTGGTGGCAGCAGGCGGCACCGGTGAGATGTATTCCATGTCGCCGGAAGAAATTGAGCAAGTCGTTGGCACAACGGTAAAGGCAACCAGAGGGCGCATGCCTATTGTGGCCGGGACTGGTCTTAATGCGACTCTCGGTGCCGATATCGCGCGCCGTGTTGCTAAGGCGGGTGCAAGCTGCATTCTCGCTTTGCCGCCCTATTATGTTTCCGCGCCTGAAGAAGGATTGTTCGCCTACTATGAGGCGATTGGAAAAGCGACAGATCTTCCGCTGATGGTGTATAGCCGCGATTGGGCCGTGTTCACGCCGGATATGCTGGCCCGCTTGGCGGACCGGGTGCCGACGCTGGTGGGTTGGAAGGACGGACAAGGCGATGTCCGCAAATATCAGCGGATCATGGAACGCAATGGCGACCGGCTGGCGTGGTTTGGCGGTCTCGGCGACGATTGCGTGCCAGGCTATTTTGCGATTGGCGTGCAAGCATATACATCGAGTATTTCGAACGTCGCTCCGAAACTTTCTTTGGCGCTGGCCGATGCCGGCATGAAGGGCGATTTCAAACGATTGAGTGAGTTGATGAAGCGCTACGTGAATCCGCTCTATGCGCTCCGCGAGCGATCAAAAGGCTACGAAGTGGCAGTGATGAAAGAGGCGATGGAGATGCTGGGCATGCCTGCCGGCCCGGTGCGTCCGCCGCTGATGAATACCAAGGAAGCCGATAAAAAAGATCTGGCCGCGCTGATGCAGATTTATGCGGAGATGCGTTAAGGCTCGATTGAGATTTGCGCGGGAATAGGAATCAGCGATCTGCCATCGGCAGCTACGACATACGGCGAAACGCTGAGGCTGCCGTACGAGCGATTGATGAATCCAACCCACTGTTGACCTTGCGGAATCGTTACGTTCTCGAAACATTTAGGTAGGCCGGCGGGAAGGCGTTCTCCTAAGCCGACGATGCGGTTTCGCTCGTCGATCAGAACCAGTTCTGCGCTCGTGACATTGGTCCAGCCCGCGACTGTGACTGCGGTTGCCAACTTCTGCGAAGCGGCAATTCCTCCGCTCATCGAAGGTTTTAAGGGTGCGGGGAAAATTAGCTTTGCGTCGCGCCCGAGCCATGACGGCTGCGGTCTATCGAAGAGACAAAGCTGTTCGCCGCGCAAGATAGGCAGCACTCGCGGAATAAGTTGAACGTCGGGATGCAAAATCAGATCGGGATTCGCATCGATCACCCCACTTTCCACTGCCAGCGCAGCCCACTGTTGCGTGGCGTAGCTTTCAGACACGGAGTGATAGAACGCCGCAAAGGCCGGCTTATGGGACACCCGGAAGAGAAGCAGGCTCATGCCGATGGCAATGGTTATCGAAAGCGCCGTGCCGATCATGCGAACACGCGCCAGGGTCCAAATCAATGCACTCGCGAAGATGGCCCAGTAGCTCAGCGGCATGGTAAGGAAGCGAATGGCCTTCGCATCCTCGAACAGCGGATCGTCGGGCTTCATTCGGCCAGCCGCGATCATGAAACCAGAACACAACAGGAACGTGGCATAGCCCAGTAAGATCACGCCCGTAGGGGTGAAGAGCCGCCGAGTGCGCCAGGCTCGAAGGAAGACGAGCGCCAGTGCCGCCAAGCTCACAAGTCCTACGCGAACAGCGAACTCCGGTTCCGGCCGAAGGAACGCGAAGGGCATGCTGACGTAGGTCGCCATGAATTTTGCCAGATAAACAGGATGTGTGAGCAGAACCTGCCAGCGAATTGGCTCCAACTGCTTGTAGCCGATGAAGTAGATTGCGGTGCTGAGGGAACCGGTTATGGCAAGTATGGAGATGCTCCGCCAGCCGAACCGCAGACAGGCGGCGAAACCAATAAGCAGCGGCCAAAGAAGCAGACCGTTCGCAGAGGAGTAACTGCAAACCAGCCCACATGCCATCACCGGCACAAGCCACGCGGAGCCATTTGCCAGCAGTGCAAACGCCAGAATCGCCGCAAATTGGCTCAACGTCCACTGCAGCAGGATTGGCGACGCCAAAGGGTACGCGCAGCCTGTCCATGCCAGGAGGATGGCGGCCAGAAACGCGGCAGCGCACTTCGGAATCACGGTAATTTCGCCGTCGCGATACAACGCATACGCGATCACTAGCCAGATGCCAAAGTAGAATCCGGCGCTCGCAGCGAGTGGCAAAATCATCTGCCCACGAAACCAAAGCAAATCCGCGGCAAATATCAGTTCTGGAAAAACGATGCGGTGTTCGTTGTGCTGAACCCAAAATACGCTCAGGTCTCCGGCCTTGTAACGTGTATAGTGCTCAATCGTGCTGAAGTAATCCCACACTGGAAAATCGATATAGAAATGCGAAACGTCGCGAAGGGCGTGCCACCAATTCGCAACGGCCCAAAGGCACAAGGGCGCCAGGATCAGTGCGCGGAAAAGGGCTCTGGGCAGGCGAATCAACGTTGAGTGTAACAAGGGGAAGGCATTGGCTAAAATAAAGGCTTGACAAAAAAAGCGCTGGTGACCGGTTCTTGCGGCCTCATCGGATCGGAAGTTTGTATCCACCTTGCTAAGGCTGGATACAGCATTTTTGGTGTCGACAATAATGAACGCGCGGTGTTCTTTGGACCCGAGGGCGATACGAGCTGGTCTCTCGCGCGCCTCAAGCAAAATATTCCAGACTACGTTCATTCCGAGCTTGACATTCGCGATCGGGCGGGAATCGGCGAGTTGCTCAGGACGATTCGGCCGGATGCCATTGTCCATACCGCAGCCCAGCCGTCGCACGACCGAGCCGCAGCCATTCCTTTCGCCGATTTCGACACCAACGCAGTTGGGACCTTGAATCTGCTGGAGGCTGCGCGCCAGGCGTGCCCCGAATCGCCGTTCGTTCACATGTCAACGAACAAGGTGTACGGAGATTTGCCGAATACCATCGCCGTAAAAGAGCTCGACACGCGTTGGGACTACGATGACGCACGCTACGAGTCCGGTATTGCCGAAAATTTTTCGATAGACCAGTCGAAGCATTCTCTCTTTGGCGCATCAAAAGTAGCGGCGGATGTCATGGTTCAGGAGTACGGCCGGTATTTCAATATGCCAACGTGTTGTTTGCGCGGCGGCTGCTTAACCGGGCCGAATCATTCCGGCGTTGAGCTTCACGGATTTCTGAGTTACCTGGTGCGCTGTAACATCGAAGGCCGGGAATACAAGATTTTCGGTTATAAAGGCAAACAGGTACGCGACAATATCCACTCGGAAGACGTCGCGAACTTTATTGTCGAATTCTGTAATGCCCCGCGCGCTGGAGAAGTCTATAACATTGGGGGCGGGAAAGAAAATTCCTGTTCGATTTTGGAAGCTTTTGCCGCCGTAGAGAAATTGACCGGGCAGGCCCAAGTGAGCACCTATCTGGAACAAAATCGCATAGGCGACCACATCTGTTATTACAGCGATTTGCGCAAGATGAAAGCCCATTACCCAAAATGGGGCATCACGCGAACATTGCAAAATGTTTTTGAAGAGATTGTGCAAGCTTGGCACAACAGACTACCGCGCACCAGCAGCTATGCGGTAGCGCGTACTTCCGGATGAAGCTTTTCATTACAGGTATCTGCGGCTTTGTCGGGAGCAGTTTAGCGGCCCGTTTCTTGAAATTGATACCAGCGATTGAAATTGCCGGGCTCGACAATTTGCTGCGTCCTGGTTCAGAAATGAATCGCGCCGAATTGGCACAAATAGGCGTACGGTTTATTCATGGCGATCTGCGCATGGCCAGCGACTTGGAAGCGATTGGCCCCAGCGATTGGGTGATTGACGCCGCCGCGCATCCCAGCGTTTTAGCCGGTGTCGATGGCCGCTCGAGCCCCCGCCAGCTCGCTGAACACAACCTGATTGGAACCATCAATTTGCTGGACTACTGCCGTCAACACAAAGCTGGTTTGGTGCTGCTCAGTACGAGCCGTGTTTATTCAGTGCGCGATTTAGCGGCTCTTCCGGTAAAGGAAAGCAACGCCGCTTTTCAAATAGATTCGTCTCAAAAGACGATCCGAGGCGTGACCCCCGAGGGCATTGACGAGAGCTTCCCGACGCGCCAACCGATTTCGCTTTACGGCGCCACCAAGCTCGCTTCCGAGACCATGGCGCGTGAGTATGGCCACTCTTTTGGCTTCCCCGTGTGGATTAACCGCTGCGGCGTGATAGCCGGAGCCGGGCAATTCGGTACCGCCGAACAAGGCATTTTTTCGTATTGGCTGCACGCACATGCCGCGCGCTTGCCGCTTCGCTACATCGGTTTCGGCGGCTTGGGTTATCAGGTGCGGGATGCGCTGCACCCGGACGACCTGGCGGATTTGATTCGCATTCAGTTTGATCGCACGCCGCCCCCAGATGCCACGTTTCACGCTGGAGGCGGAGCCGGAAATGCAATGTCGCTGGCCCAACTCACCGCGTGGTGTAACCGGAAATTTGGCGTGCACGTTCCGCAAGCGGATCATCGGCCTCGTCCGTTTGATATACCTTGGCTGGTAATGGATTCACGCGCCGCTCAGGCGGAGTTCGGCTGGACGATTCGGCGTTCACTCGCATCGATCCTGGATGAAATTGCAGATCACGTCATGGCGAATCCCGAGTGGCTTAAGAAAACGGGCGCGCTATGAGCGAACAGCTCAAACTATTGAGCGTGGTCATACCCGCGCGCGACGAAGAAGGCTGCATTGTCTCGACGGTGGAGCATTTGCACCTTGAGCTGAATCTAAACGCGATAGCGCATGAGATTGTTGTGGTGGACGATGGCAGTACCGACTCTACGTGGGAAAAGTTGCAAGACCTGGCCGCGCGTGTGCCCGAACTGAAACCCGTGCAGAACATCGGGCGCAATGGGTTTGGGCGCGCCATTATTTGCGGCCTGGACCGCATAACCGGCGACGCAGTGGTGATCATGATGGCGGACGAATCCGACGACAGCCGCGATGTGGTGCGCTACTGGAAGTTGCTCAACGAAGGCTGGGACGCGGTGTTTGGCTCGCGATTCATCAAAGGCGGAGGAGTGATCGATTACCCCTGGTTCAAGCTGCGGGTGAACCGGCTAGCCAACTTTTTCATCCGCTTGATGTTCAACACCAGCTTGAACGATACGACCAACGCGTTTAAGGCTTATCGCGCGAGTGTGATTGAAGGGTGCAGGCCGCTGCTTTCGCCGCACTTCAATTTGACCGTAGAAATACCTTTGAAGACGATTGTGCGCGGGTATAGCTGGACCGTGATTCCCATTACGTGGCGCAACCGCCGAAGCGGCGTGCCGAAACTAAAGCTCAAGGAAATGGGAAGCCGCTATCTTTTCATCTGTCTCTACGTTTGGTTGGAAAAATACTTCAGCCGGGGAGATTACAAGCGTGTCGAGCAAAAAAGCGAAGAGCAGGCCCACTCGCGCGGCGCAGGCACGTAAACAGCTATTCCAATATCAACTTTAAGTCGGGCGGATTGATCGGGACTACTAATTTGTCCGGTTGTTCGTGGCGTTTTCGGGCGGTCTGCCACCTCTCAATTTTGACCGCGCTCGCCGGCCAGTCAAGATCGGAAAAAGGTCGGGCCGAGAAATTCTGGACCGTTCCCCACGCGAATATCCCCGCTAAAACGAAGGCCCTTAAGAAGGCTTTACGCGCCGGCAAAAATGCCTGAAGCCCCAGCGCCACAGTGAAAATAAACAAGCACGCGCCAATGAAAAAATAGCGCTCGGCGGTGTAGTGCCTAAGGCCTTCCATGGTTAGGAAATTGTTTAGAAGTTTACGGCCAAGCAGAATCGCTAACAAAGAGCCGGCTCCAATATAGCCCGCGCCCAGCAGCCACTTCATCCGCATCGTTCCGTAGAGTTTCGCGGCCAGCAACGTGAAAAAAATTGTTCCGAGAATGGTGCCCAGCGCGAGCATTGTGAAAAACGCTACATCGCTTGTTTCAGTCAAGAACGTCCAGCCAAGCAAGGGAGAGAGAAGGCATCTGGAAAGACCGCCGCTAAGTGTTGAGAGAAAGATCGAGTTGAAGCGGATAGCCGGTTTCGGGCCAAGAACCCCCTCGCGCATGATCCAAAGCTGGGTCAATAGAGCTAGCAAGTGAATCAACGGGCGCACTCGCAAACGCAGCGGATTGTTCTTGAGTTGCCACAACAGAAATGGCACATACAGCAGAGTGATTGGCGCCGTGAACGCTATACAAACCTGTAGCGCTGTAAGACCGATTTCCATTCCCGTTCCAGCAACGAGAATGAGAAGCAGTGAAAGAATGCAGAGATACCATTGCACGTTTGAAAGCGTGCCAATCAATTCGCTGCCGGCCACGATGGATGCCGCCGCGCAGAGGCAGCACACGGCGCGCAGAGAATCGGAAGCGATCAGTCGGCGATAGCACGGCCAGAAGAAGGCACTGCAAGAAATCGATTCAAGCAAAAGCGTGCCGGCATTGAACCCCAGTGGCACCCAGCGGACAGGCAGTTGGCACATCAGGGCGGCAATGATTCGCGGGATGACATGCAGATAACCCGAATAGGGCCGCGTCAGCGTCCCCCAAAAACCAAACAGTATTTGTTCGCGAAAAAACACGCCGCCATCTTCCGCCCAAAACTGCGCGTTCAGCAGTGAATCGGGCCTGCGCAGCCAGAGAATAAGAAAGATGACAATCGCGAAAGCGCCGCTCTTTAAGACCTCTCGCTTGTATCCAGTGGACAATCGATCTCCAGCATATCGGACCCCTGCTTCTCCTGCTGCTAAGCTGGTATGAGAGTGTTGCGTAAACCTGAAATCATGAGCCCGGCCGGCCACTGGCCGCAGCTTCACGCCGCCATCGAAGCGGGTGCCGATTCCGTTTATTTTGGCCTGACAAATTTCACTGCCCGCGCCAAGGTCGGTTTCTCATTAGATGAACTGCCGTCCGCCATTCGCACGCTTCATCAGCGCGGAGTCAAAGGCTTTGTCACGTTCAACACACTCATCTTTGAAGATGAATTGCCGGAAGCGGCCCAGACGATCGCCGCCATCGCCGATTCCGGTGCCGATGCCATCATCGTACAAGACCCAGCCATCCTCAAATTAGCCAGAGAGATCGCGCCAGAGCTCGAACTTCATGCCAGCACGCAGATGAGCATTAGCAGCGCGGCTGGCGTGGCCTTCGCGCAAAGTCTGGGAGCGGCGCGTGTGACTTTAGCGCGCGAACTTTCGCTTGCTGAGATTGCTGCCATTCGCCGGGCCATTGATTGCGATCTGGAAATTTTTGTCCACGGCGCTTTGTGCGTGGCCTATTCGGGTCAGTGTTTCTCATCGGAAGCATGGGGCGGCCGGAGCGCCAATCGCGGCCAGTGCGCCCAAGCGTGCAGGCTTCCCTACGAGCTGATTGTGGACGGCCATTTGCAGCCGCTGGCCGATGCGCGCTACCTGCTTTCGCCAGGAGATCTCTGCACCATTGAGCATGTTCCACGGATTGTGGAACTCGGCATCGCCGCGCTCAAAATTGAAGGCCGCTACAAAGATGCCGAGTATGTTGCACTTACCACGCGCGCATACCGGCAGGCGGTAGATGCGGCCTATGAACAACGAGTCTCACCCATCACCGCTATTGAAAGACTGCAGCTTGAACAGGTTTATTCGCGCGGGCTCGGCGCACATTTTTTATCCGGCACCAATCATCAGGCTGTGGTGCAAGGGCGCGCTCCACGCCATCGCGGTGTCTTAGCCGGCCGCGTGACTCGGGTGGTTGGGAATGCGGTGGAGATCGAGCTTTCAGAGAAGATGCAGATCGCGCCTTTGAAACCCGGTGACGGCCTCGTGTTCGATGCAGCCCATTGGCGCAGCCCGCAGGAACCCGAAGAAGGCGGCCGCTTGTACGAAATCGAAGCTCGCCAGCACGGCAAGCTGTGGGAACTTCGCTTCGCCAACAACGCCGTGAACTTTTCCCGAATCCGTGCCGGCGACCTCGTCTGGCGCAGCCATGATCCTGAACTCGACCGCGTCGTGCATCCTTATCTTGAACGCGCCACACCCATTCACAAACAGCCCCTCACGGTAAGGGTGAAAGCGACGGAAGGTGAACCGCTAGCAATTGAATGGATTCTGCCTTCCGGCGCCAGTGTGATCACTACGTCTGCCGAACCGCTCCAAAAGGCAAACAACCGCGGGCTCACAGAAGACGTATTGATAGGTCAACTGGGCCGTCTCGGCAGCACTCCCTACGAGATCGCCCAATTCAGCGTGGAGCTGACAGGCACGCCTTTTGCCCAAGCTTCACTGCTTAATCAACTGCGCCGCGAAGCTGTCGAAAAGCTGCAAGCTCTGCAAGCCAAAGTTTTGGAAGCCCACAGCGCGGACCCAGATTCTGTCCTGAGTGCGATGACTCCCAAAGCCGTTACCGCCAAGCGCGGCACCCCGCAGCTTCATCTCCTGGTGCGCAATGAAGAACAGCTCGCAGCCGCGCTGCGGCTGGCGCCCGCCAGTATTACGCTCGACTATCTGGACCTCTACGGCCTGAAGCCATCGGTGGAGAAAGTAAAGTCTTCCGGGATCGCCGTAAGGGTTGCCAGTCCGCGCATTCTTAAACCAGGCGAAGAACGCATCTCCGATTTTCTGCTACGGCTTGAATCACCATTACTTGTTCGCTCCACCGGCTTGTTGCAAGACTTGGGTGGCAAGCAACCGCCGGAACTAACGGGTGATTTCAGCCTCAATGCCGCCAACTCCATTACCGCCTCTGAACTCCTCGCCCGTGGCTTTCTGCGCATCACGCCTACGCACGATCTGAACGCCTCACAAATCGCCGCTCTTGCTCAACAAATCGGCGGCGCGTCTTTAGAGGTCGTGGCCTATCAGCATCTGCCTGTCTTTCACACCGAGCACTGCGTGTTTTGCCGGTTTCTTTCAACAGGCACTTCCTACAAGGATTGCGGACGGCCTTGCGAGAAGCATACGGTCTCCCTACGCGACGAAAAAGGCCGTGAGCATCCCCTAGTTGCAGACGTTGGCTGCCGCAATACGGTGTTCGGAGCGGAATCGCAAGAAGCCAGCGCTTGGCTTGCAGACTGGCGCGCCGCCGGCATTGCGCACTTTCGCCTCGAATTCGCGCACGAGTCCGCCGCCGATGTAACGGCTATCGTCAACGTGTTTGCCAAAGCTCTATCTGGGGCCCAATCTTACGCGCAACTTACCCAAGAGTTGAAGCGCTTTGCCCCGCAGGGAACCACCGCTGGAAGTTTGTTTGTTCCCGTAAGCCAACTTCTTCCGGTCCCCGTAAGAGCTTTTTGAGACACGTGTTTTTGCCGGGATCGGCATCAGGTGGCGGCGCAGGCGGTTTCGCCTGCATTTAAGAGCATCCCTGATGGCAAGCGGTACCATACACTCGGACATGGAAACAATACTTGGAGTCGCTTTTGGCATCGCGGTGTGGTTCGCCATCCGCGTCGTGCTCTTCGGTATCTATACCGTGGATCAAAACGAACGAGCCGTGAAAACCAGCTTCGGGCGCGCCGAGCGCTTAGCCGGAAAGACAACTCTGGATGACCCGATAGCCGAGCTATTACGTCCCGAAGAACGAGACCGTTATTGCTATCCGCAAGTGCGAGTGATCCCGCCCGGTGGCCCTTATTTCAAAATGCCCTGGCAGACGATTCGTAAAATCGTCATCTCCACAAACACCATGAATATGGCGGTCGACCCCGAGCAACCCGCTGCAAATTCCGGCGGCACTATGCTCGAAGCCGTTACGAAAGATCAATTGAATACCGGATTAACAGGGCAGATTCGCTACCGCGTGAGCGAGAACAATCTCTATGCTTATCTCTTTGGCATCCGCCAACCTCTGGTTCACGTGATGGCTTATTTCGTATCGGTATTGCGCCAGAAAATCGCGAATTTCGAAGCGAAGCCCGACCCGGCCGCGGCGATTCCATCCGTGGCCAGCAGCGAGATGATCGGTGTCTCTATCAATGACCTGCGCAAGAATCTTCGCGATCTCAATGAGTACATGGATTTGGAGTGCCGCAACACAGCCGCGCGTTACGGGGTTGTGCTCGATGCGTCATTGATCACCAGCATCGATCCGCCGCCGGATGTCGAATCCGCCCTCGCCGCCATCAATACGGCCCACAATCAAGTTTCGAGCGATATCAGCCTCGCGCAAGCCTCGGCCGATCAAAAAATCGTCCAATCAAAGCGCGCCGTGGAGATTGAAACATTGAAGGCGCAAGCGGAAGTGCAGCCCATCCAGCTTCTCGCCGAACAATTGGCGCAATTACGCAAAGCCGGACCTGGCGTTTTGGAAGCTTATATCCGCAATGTGAAGTTGAAGCTGTTTGAGAAGAGTAAAGAGATTTACTTGGACGTACGCGCATGACCGAATTGTTCTCACCCTTTCTGGTTTCCGCACTCGCCACCTTCGTAGCGATGTTCTTTCTGCTGCCTGTAATTTTGTTTGTAGCGCGCATCTTTGGTCTGTATGCCATCGTTGACGAGCGCACTTGCCGTGTCTACGTGCTGTTTGGCAAAGTAATCGGTACCCTTGCCGAACCCGGCTTGCACTTCCTACCCAAGTATGTGGGCCTAATGGCCTTCATCGTTAATTTCTTGGGCCGATGCTACGTGTTGGATCTCCGCCTCGATCAGGAATATCGCCGCAGCGAGGCCGTCAACTCGGAAGAAGGCGCTCCCATGGGCGTCGGTATTTGGTACGAAATGTGGATCAGCGATCCCGTCGCATATCTGTTTAAGAACACCGATCCGCGCGGCTCGCTGCGCGCCAATGTGAGCAATGCCACGGTTCGCTGCTTGAGCAACATGCCGCTGGCCGAAATGCTCCAGACGCGCCACCAGATGAGCATGGCTGTCCGGAACGAAGTATCCAGTCAGTCGCAATCGTGGGGCTATCAGTTGGGCTCCGTCTACATTCGGAAAGTACATTTTCGCGATGCGGCCATGATTCGTCAGATCGAAGAAAAAGTAGTGAATCGTCTGCGGCAAGTGACCGCGGCCATTCGACAAGCCGGCGCAAATCAGGTGAGCGTCATTACCAGTTCGGCGGAGCGCGAAGCTTCGGTTGAGTTCGCCAAAGCAAATGCCATTCGTCCCAGTACCTTGAGCGCAGCCCTGCAAGAGATTGCGCAAGACCCCGCTGTCGCCAACGCCTTGTTCGAAGTTCTCGAGACACAGCGGATCGTCGATAACCCAGGAAAACTGGTGCTGCTCGCGCCTGGTCCGAATAGCCGCATCCTGACAGATCTCCTCGCCACGAAAGCCCCGCGCCCCGCTTAAAAGTTTTAAAAAGTTTTAGCTTTGCCGCAACGCCGTAGCCGGTCGATGCGCGTCGCTCGCTGTGCAGGCCACCAGACGGCCACCACCGCAATCGCCGTCAGCACCACCGGTATTACTCCAAACACCAGCGGATCCCAAACAGTCCGCCCCCAGCCCAACCAATACGCCCACCACGGCGAACGTGACACCCTGCTTCAAAACCATTTGCCGTACATCCCGGGCTTCTGCGCCCAACCCTTCGCTAATCACCACGGCGGGAGAGGCGCGCGCAGCGTCTTCTTGAGCATTGAAAGCCCGCCCCATCACAAACGGCACGCCAAACAATGAAAAATACTTCGAGCTCACCCGCGCCGTTCGCAATTGCAGCGGCAGTTCGGCGCTCGTCCAGTTCATCACGCCGTCGTTGAATGCCGCCACATCTTGCACCACGTCCGATTGCTCGGCCCAATACGCAAACTTGGCGGGTGAAGATGCGTTGTTCTCTCCTTGCGGCGAGTGGGACTCCAAAATCACAATTCGATTGGCGCTCGGGAACGGCGGCGTGTTTGCTCCGTGCTGCTGAGTTTAATTTGTAGCGCGTCGCTTTCAGATCTGTTATTCCTGAAGATATGCGCGTTTACGGTCTTTCTTCCCTAGCCGTTCTTCTTTCAGCCGGTGCGCTCTTCGCGCAGAGTTCCACTATTTCCAGCGGAATCGATTTGAAGGCGATTGACCAATCGGTGAGTCCATGCCAGAACTTCTACCAATATGCCTGTGGTGGCTGGATGAAGGCCAATCCCATTCCTCCGCAATACTCGCGCTGGGGGCGATTCAATGAACTCGCCGAGCACAACCAGACCGTGCTGCGCGAGATCCTGGATGATTCCGCTGCCCATCGGGACCGCTCGGCGATTGATCAAAAGATCGGCACATTCTACGGCTCGTGTATGAACGAATCAGCCGTGGACAAAGCCGGTTACGATCCCATCAAGCCGGCGCTCGGCCGCATCCAATCGCTGAGCGGCAAGGCCGATCTGTCCGCCGAAGTTGCCCGCTTGCACAACCAAGGCGTCGATACCTTCTTCCGCTTTAATTCCACACCCGACTCCGACGATGCGCGGACGACCATAGCGGACGTCGATCAAGGCGGCCTCGGTCTGCCCGACAAAAGCTATTATCTGCAAGACACGGACGCTGAAAAACGCGAAAAGTATGTGGCACATATTTCGCATATATTCCAGCTGATTGGCGTCCCCGCAGCCGAGGCCGACAGTAAAGCAAAGGCTGTTCTCGTGATGGAAACTTCACTCGCTAGCGCCTCGCTTGATCGAACCTTGCGCCGAAACCCGCATCTGCTGCACAACAGGATGACTCTCGCTCAGCTTGAGGCTCTCGCGCCTTCGTTCAATTTCAAGCGCTATTTTGCCGACAGACATGCGCCGTCTTTCGATTCGCTCAATGTCTCCGTTCCCGATTTCTTCAAGAACCTCGGCACTTTGATTGATTCCAGCAGTCTCGACGATCTGAAGAGCTATCTCACGTGGCACTACGTCAACAACTACGCCACCGAACTCAGCAAGCCCTTCGTTGACGCCGATTTCGATTTCTACCAGCGGTATTTGAACGGAACCAAGGAGCTACAGCCGCGCTGGAAACGTTGCGTACAACTCACAGACCGCAGCTTAGGCGATGCCGTTGGCCAAAAATATGTCGAGAAGGCGTTTCCCGCGCAGTCGAAAGAACGCACCCGGCAGCTTGTGGCCGTCATCGAAAGGGAAATGGCGGCTGATATTGATTCGCTTACCTGGATGAGTGCAGCCACCAAACAACAGGCCCTGCTCAAGCTCAAGGGCGTAACCAACAAGATCGGCTATCCGGAAAAGTGGAAAGATTACGGTGCCGTCGCCGTTACCGATAGTCTGGTGGGCGACGTTCGAAGCACTCGGGAGTACGAAATACAGCGCAATCTCAACAAAATTGGAAAGCCGGTCGATCGTGCCGAGTTCGGCATGACGCCTCCCACCGTGAACGCCTATTACAGCCCATTGCAGAACAATATCAATTTCCCTGCCGGCATTCTACAGCCGCCGTTTTACAGCGCGGACGCGGACATGGCCCGGAATTTTGGCGGCATCGGCGCCGTAATCGGCCACGAACTCACCCACGGTTTTGACGATCAAGGCCGCCAGTTCGATGCCGATGGCAACCTGCGCGATTGGTGGACGGAACAAGACAATGCCGAATTTAAGAAGCGCGTGGATTGCATCGACAAAGAGTACTCAGGTTTCAGTCCAGTAGAAGGCGTAAATCTGAATGGGCGCCTCACCCTGGGCGAGAACGGCGCGGACAACGCCGGCGTTCGTCTAGCCTTCATGGCCTTGCTCGGAGGTCTGGAAGATGGCTCCATCAAAAAGGAAAAACTAGATGGCTTTACGCCGCAGCAACGCTTTTTCCTGGGTTATGCCCAGATCTGGTGCCAGAATCAACGCCCTGAAGCAGTTAAGAATCTGGTGCGGACCGATCCGCACTCGCCGGGAGAGTTCCGCGTCGACGGTGTCGTTCAGAATTCGCCCGATTTCGCCGCTGCTTTCGGTTGCTCGGAAGGTCAGCCTATGGTTTCGGCCAACGCCTGCCGGGTCTGGTAGCCGCCTGGTGAATCGTCTCGCGTTCGGCTTGTTTCTCATTTTACTGCCGGCCTTTGCTTCGGCTCAATCGCCAAGCGGCATTGATCTAAACGCGCTCGACAAAGCGGCTGATCCTTGCAACAACTTTTATCAATATGCTTGCGGCGGTTGGCTCAAAGCGAATCCCATTCCGCCCGAAGAAGCCTCTTGGGGCCGTTTTGACGTCCTTCAAGAGAACAACCAAAAAACGCTTCGCGCGATTTTAGAAGACGCGGCGGCGCACCCGGCAAGTTCGCCGGTAGCGCAGCAAGTTGGCGGTTTTTATCAATCTTGCACAAACGAAGATGCGATTGAAACGCTCGGCGGAAAGCCGTTGCGCGCCGAGTTGGAGCACATCGCCGCCATCGACACGCGCGCCGATCTGGTCCCCGAAATCGCGCGCTTGCACGCTTTGCAAGTTCAAGTGTTTTTCAATTTCGGCGCCACTCCCGATCCGGACGATGCCCACCACAACATGGCCAATCTCGACCAAGGGGGATTGGGGCTGCCGGAAAGAGATTTCTATTTTCGTTCAGACGCCCGCTCTGCGGAAATTCGTCAGCAGTACGTGACGCATATCGGCAAAATGCTCGCCCTGAGCGGCATAGACCCGCCGCTCGCAACCAAACAGGCGGTTGACATTATGCGCATCGAAACCGCGCTGGCCAAGGCTTCGCTCGATGTAACGGCGAGACGCGATCCGAAGTTGCTCATACATCGCACATCGGTAGCAGACCTTGAAGCTCAGTCACCCGCATTCTCCTTCGATCAGTACTTTAAAGCCATCGCCGCTCCCAAATTCGCAAGCGTCAACGTTTCCGTCCCGTCGTTTGAAAAAGAACTGAACGAGTTGTTGGCGAATGAACCTTTGGCCGAATTGAAACAGTATCTTGTGTGGCACTACGTCAGCGCCAGCGGCCGGCTTGCTTTCTCATGCCTTTGTCGATGAAAATTTTGAATTTTATAGCCGGACGTTAACAGGAGCCTCTCAATTACGGCCGCGTTGGAAACGTTGCGTAGCGGCAACGGACGACGAACTTGGGGAAGCGCTGGGCCGCCTCTTTGTGGAACGCACCCATGCCGAGGAGGGGAAGGCTCGCACGCTGCAAATTGTCATGGAGATCCAAGAGCAGATGAAGCGCGACATCAACTCTCTGAAGTGGATGAGTCCTGAAACAAAGCGCCGCGCGCAAGAGAAGCTGGCGGCCGTCACCAGAAAGATCGGCTTCCCGGATCATTGGCGCGATTACTCATCGGTTCGCATCGATCCCGCGGATTATTTCGGAAACTGGTATCGCGCCAACCAATTTGAGAGCCGTCGGCAGATTGCGAAAATCGGCCAGCCGGTCGACCGCAGCGAATGGGAGATGACGCCTCCTACCGTGAACGCTTATTACGAACCGACCCAGAACAACATTAATTTTCCAGCCGGCATTCTGCAGCCTCCGTTTTATTCGAATAATGCGCGCGATTCGGTAAATTATGGCGCGGTAGGCTCAGTGATTGGACACGAACTCACTCACGGTTTTGACGACGAAGGCCGCCAATACGATGGCAACGGCAACTTGAAGGATTGGTGGACGAGAATTGATCGCGACCGTTTCACCAAACTGAGCGATTGCCTGGTGAATCAATACGGCGGCTACAGCCCCGTTCCCGGTGTGGAATTGAACGGCCGCCTCACGCTCGGCGAAAACACTGCGGATAACGGAGGAATTCGCCTCGCCTATCTCGCCCTGTTAGACGATTTGGCCAGGAAATCGATTCCTGTGAGCCAAACCCAAGATGGCTTCACGCAGGCGCAGCAATTCTTCCTGGGCTTTGCGCAAGTGTGGTGCGAAAACCAGCGTCCGGAAGCGGCGCGCTTACAGGTACAGACCGACCCCCACGCGCCTGCGCAGTTCAGAGTCGATGGAACGGTCTCCAACATGCCTGAATTCCGCCAGGCGTTTAGTTGCAAAGCGACAGACAAGATGGTCGCCGCAAAGGCTTGCAGCGTTTGGTAGGGGAGGCAGCCAGGCCGCGCACTCTAGACCGACTGAAAATCCCCCGTGCCAAAATTCTCGCCGCCCCCAATCTCGCCTGCCCGTCTTGTCGCTTTCGACGTTCTGCTTGCTGTCGAAGGCGGTTCTTATGCTTCTGACGATTTGCGTGCCCGCTCAGCTACCCTCTCTAGCCGCGATGCCGGCCTTGCTGCCCAAATTGTTTTTGGCTGTCTGCGTTTTCAAAGCCAGCTCGATTACCTGATCGCCAAATTCTCAGGCCGCAAGCCAGCCAGCCTCGATCCCGAAGTAAAGATTGCCCTGCGCGGCGCCATTTTTCAAATTCGTTACCTTGACCGCATTCCGCCTCACGCCGCCGTCGATAGCTCCGTAGAATTTGTCAAAAGGCGTCAGCGTGCCGCCACCGGTTTGGCGAATGCCGTGCTCCGAAAAATCACCCGCGATCCCATCGTTTGGCCTGATCGGACAACCGCTCAATCCTGCCCAGAGTGGTTGCTGCGGCGCTGGCAATATTCCTTCGGCGAAGAAATGGCCCTTAAGATTTCGAGCGCCGCACTGCTCGAACCGCGGCACTATGTGCGCATTCCTCAAGGCTACGCTTTGCCGCCAAACCTGGAACTCGACCAGACCGGTATTCCCGGCTGCTATCGGATCCTTGGCGGAGCCGTCGAAGGGCTTCGCTTTCACGACATCGGTTCGCAGTCAATCATCCCCCACTTTGCTCTAGCACCGAATCAAACCTTTCTCGATTTGTGTGCAGCACCCGGCAACAAGATGGCGCAAGCCCTGGAAACACCCTTGCGTCTTGCCGTCGGCTGCGACATTAGCCCCGAACGCATTCGCTCTATTACCGCGCCTTGCGATCTTGTCGTTTTAGATGCAACCCAGCCATTGCCGTTCTCAACCAAGTTCGACCGCATTCTGGTAGACGCTCCTTGCACGGGCACCGGAACCTTAGCCGCTAATCCCGAAATCAAGTGGCGTCTCCGCCCCGTCGATTTTGGCCGCTTCCATGAAAAGCAAGTCGCTATTCTGAGCAACGCCCTCGGCGCGTTGGCTCAAGGCGGCAAGCTCGTCTATGCCACGTGTTCGCTGGAACACGAAGAAAATCAGGACGTCGTCCACGAAGTCCTGACACAATTTCCGGATCTAGCATGCGAAAAAGAAGTGTACCGGATTCCCGGCCGCGACGAAGGCGATGGCTTCTATGCGGCCGTTATTTCGCAACGCGCTGCTCCAGGTTGAACGCCACCACCCGCACACGCGAATAGGAAACTTGCCGGAGCAGGGAAGAGAGCGAATCGAGCAAAAACGCGCGGTCCCAGGCACGCAACTTGGTTGACCGAGGATTCAACGGCGCGGCGTTAAGCAGGTGGTCGCATGTGCTTTTTTCAAATTCGCAGGAATATTTTCCGCTGGTACATCCACAGCAACATCAACCAGTAAACCAGCAGCATCGCCGCGCCCAGTAACAAAGGCTCTAATCCAGCGCCGAGGACCGCAAACGGCCGGGCGCTCAGGTTAATCAGGAGCGAGCTCTCAACAAAGCGCTCACACAAATGAGCAATCAGGTAAGCGGCAATCGAGTTCATGCCGACCACCAGCAGCGGGAACGACCAGCGTTTGAAGCCTTTCACTTCAATCACCCAGCAAAACGCGCTGAGGAACAGGAAGCAAACTCCGCCGCTGAAGAGCGTCCAGGCGGGCGTCCAAATTCGCTTAACGACCGGGCAAATCCCGGTAAAATGCAGCGCCAAGCCAAGCGCGATCAGAATCACGCCAGTTGTGATGAAACGCCGTAGTGGTATGGCCGGTGCTTTCTCACGCAGCCAGCGTCCCGCAATCAGACCTAGGATCATCGTCCCTAGAGTTGGAATGAAACTCAAGGTTAGATAACCGCCGTCGTTGAACACAAACGGCTTTTCCCGCGGAAAGAGATTCAAAAACCACTGGTCGAACGCGTTGCCCAAATTGCTGTTCTTATTCCAGTGCGACGCAAAACCGCTGAAATTGTGGATCCAATTCGCGGGAACTCCTACCGCCGCCCAATCGTAATTCGCGCCGGGTGTGGGATACAAGGCCCACGCTAGCCAGTAGCCGAAGAGAATCGTGCCTAACGCTCCCCATTGCCACTTGGCGGATCGGAAGCCCAGCAGAAACAGAATCGGATAGCCCAAGCCGATCTGGCTGAGCGTATCTTCAAAGGTGAAATACGTTTGGCTGTGACTCATCGACCTCAGAAATACGCCCAAAGCTACCAACAAAAGCGAACGCCACAGAGCATGCCCAAACAGCTTGTCGAAAGTGGCCCCGCGCTTGAGGCGGCTCGCAATCGAATATGGTAAAGCCACCCCCACCAGAAATGAAAACGAGGGTTGAATCATGTCATGCAGTGAGCAGCCCGCCCACTCTACGTGACTCTGGTTGTAGCCAAGAAAGGCCCAAAACCCATTGCCCGGAAAGGCCCTCGACACCCGCTCCAAATTCAGCACCTCGCCCATCATCAGCAGCATTACGAAACCGCGATACGCATCGACGGCGGTATTGCGCGCCACGGCGACAGGGGTTGTTGTGACTTTCTTCGGCGTCGCGCCCGGCACCGCTTGAATTGCATCAGCTTGGCTTGAATCAGTGGCTATGTCTGGCATTTGGGGGTCTTCGTTGGATTATACGCGAAAACCACGGACGATTCTCTGGCATCATCAAGTAACATGCGCTGTTTCATCCTTCTGTTCGGAAGTGTCTTCGCGTTTGGTCAAGCCTCCGAACCACCCACCCGCGAACAACTGCAGCAGGCCCTCGACACACAACGTCACCTCCTGCGCGATTGGGCTGGCCTAAATCGCTATGGCAGCGACGATTCGGAGGTCAAACCTCCCGCTCCAAGCGAAAATCGCGTTGTCTTCATCGGCGACGAAATTACTGAAAATTGGGGCTCCGAAAAAATCCCCTTCTTCCCCGGTAAACCCTACTTCAACCGCGGTATCGCCCATCAGATCACACCGCAATTCCTCGTCCGCTTCCGTCAGGATGTGATCGATCTCCAGCCGAAGGTCGTCATCATCCAAGGCGGCATCAATGACGTGGGAGGTTTCTTGGGAGGCGGCACCCAGGAGATGATGGCCGATCACGTCATGTCCATGGTGGAACTCGCCCATGTCCACGGTATCCGCGTCGTGCTCGCTTCTCTCACGCCGGTGTGCGATTGCTACTCTGGCCAAACGCGCCCCCGCCAACCTGGCCCCATGAACGAAATGAACGATTGGCTGAAAGAGTACGCCGCCAAAAGCGGCTCCGTTTACCTCGATTACTTTTCCTCCCTCTCCGCAGCGGGCGAAATGAAAAAAGAATTTACAGACGACGGCGTCCTGCCCAATGAAACAGGCTACGCCGTCATGGCCCCGTTAGCCGAACAAGCTATCGCCAAAGCTCTCGCTCACCCCATCCAAATCATTCCGGGAAGCAAGGGGCGCTAACGAAAAAGGAGCCACAGATCACCTTCTGAAACTGCTATCATCCCGTTACCGGCGGCGTGCTTCAAGCTGGTGCCCGCAAAACCCGTGTCATGCGCCGCGGTGTCCGCCAGCATATCGCCGGGCTTGTCGTCAATGAGCGCCGGAACATTCGCCGCACAGATTTCGACCAGCTCAAAGCCATCCTTACAAATTGCATTCGCTCCGGCCCATCCACTCAAAACCGCAGTCGCGTTCGTCAAATCCATCCATCCCGCCAAGGCCGCGAAGCTGGAAAAGTTACTCGCACAAATCGCCTGGAACACGTAGTCGCGTTGTGCTGTCGGCGATACGTCCAGCGGCAACTTCAAATCTCAAATCGCCGTCACGCTAGCAGCACACCTTCGTAGAGATCCCCGAGCCGGATCGATTCTTTAACCTGAATCAGTTCTTCTAAACCCGTTAGTTTTATTAAGTGCCATGCCGCTTGCCCAAGTCGGCTGTACTGCTGTACTTCCACTTTGCTTTGCGATATCAGAATGTAGTGTTGCAGTGAGGGTAGAGACCGATAAAGATCGGCTTTTTCGGCTTTGTCATAGTTCTCGCTGTCCTTGGACAGGACTTCAATAACGATGACGGGATTCTGAATTGCGGCTCCAACCCCCTCGATCCCGGTAATGGTTTGCATCTCGCCGCAAAGAACGGCTGCGTCTGGTTTGACCACCTTTTCCACCGGCTCAATGTAGATGTTCACCGATCCATCAAAAACCCGGCATCCGGAAGCGGGCGGATACATGTCCAAAAGAAGCGATCCGATCCTGTTACACAGAACGCTATGGTTCGGGGTAGCACTTTCGAGTTCGAGAATCTGACCGCCCTGAAATTCCAATCGTTTGTCGAACGTGCGTTCATCTAGAGCAAGAAATTCCTTGACAGTGTAGGTGGATTGAGGAAGAGTGGACAAATCAAAAGACCACGACCATTATAACGGCCATTACGACGAATCGAAGTTGACCTATGCTGTACGCTCACGCGAAGGGCTTCGTTGCGCAATCCTGGCGCTCCGCGAAAAAGTCGACTTGGCTTCGAACTTATCTATTTGTGGCTGGCTCAACAACATACGAAAACATTGGCCTTTTTTAGGTACTTTCGGGAGTACTTTAGGTACTACAGCGCCTCCAAGATCACAATTTCTTACACATTTTGAGGGGCCGTGTGTAAGTTTCATTTGAAATTTGCAGAGGAATCTTCCCGCCCGTCCGCAACCCATTTCACAGTGGAGATCCGGGCGGGCTTTGTGATCGGTAGAACGTGGCAGAAGCCGCCGACCGTCGATTATGAATGCGACTGAGGCGCAATTCGGTCGATAATCGTCTTGAAGGCAGAAATTAAGATGTTTAAGACAAGCAAAGAAGCCTTACGGAAAACCGATGCGGATCTGAAAGCCGAGCGTGACTCCGAGCCGGGTTTAGGCGCTGTTTTGATTTATGCGCTAATGCGTCATCGGCTTCATTACGGCGGCTGGATGGGCTAGAGAGTGGCTTGTGAGATTGAATACGATAGGCGGCCTAATCAATGATATCTTCTCGTCTTATCCCTGTGCCCTTGCGCTCTCCATCGCAGTGATAGTTGTTCCGACCTACGTGCTGACAAAGAGAAAAGCAAAATAACGATGTCTGATAATACACCGCAATATCAATCACCGCAATATCAATTTCGAGAAGTGCGCAAGAATGACTACATAGCTGAAGCATTCGAGACGGAGGCTAGCCGTCTTCCTCGGTCAATGAAAAGCGAGGCAGACTTGTATCAAGCTACTGCCAAAAGGCTGCGCGAATCAAGCTACCAGACAATAATTCGTGTCGCAGATGTCCCACCTATCGAGTAGTCCCAAAAAGTGGTCAGCCTGATCTGTCCCCATCGTGGGGCGACGGGGACAGATCAGGCTGACCACCTTTTTTTTATCCTAAATGATGTTTGCCCGACCGACTTACGGGTAAAAGGCAGGCCTAGCCCTTCCTTGCGGCCCTCAAAAAACGCGGCAGCGGCCTCAATCTCATGCTTGGCCAGCTTTGTGTAGACGACCGGCTTCACTTCGGCACAGGCGTCTTGAGTTTCCGCAAACCGTTCCGCATCATTTCCTCATGCGAAACCGAGCCTTCCTTCTCAGCCGCAACGTGCTCATCGTAGATGCGCTTCAATTCGGCTTCGGTAAAGTCTTTCGTTTCGCCTGGGCGTTGTGGTTGGCTTGCCACACCCTCAATTTATCCTTTTCACGCCAAGGACACAAGACCCCTCAGGACCCCTCGGGGCACCCGTTTGGGACGTGCCCGCCGAGGTCTTGCTCGATGTGGCGAACGGTATGAAATGGAGTTGCGCAGTGAACTTGCACAACGCTGCCACGATTTCACAGGACCGGTTGGGCAAGCGATTCGCCGCTTTGAACACTTTCCGCGTGGAGGAAGTCTGTGCAGCATTGCGGTTTTTGTTAGAGCGCTATTGAGAAAAGCGAGCCGCCAACTCTGGGTAACTGGCGCTGTGTAGGTGGCCGGCGGGGCGCGAATGAGTTCCAGCTTCCAGATACCGCCAAGACGCATCACAAAACCCGAAAATAAAGTCATCTCCCCTATCTCCTGTCCGCTCAATGAGCTGCCGCACCTCGGCTCTCTGCATCCGCTTCCGCTCCTCAGCATCGATCTGTAATCTGGCCGGTATGAAGGCCAAGATTTCACTAGCTCGCACCGTCGTCCGTCACCCATCCGCTGCCCTCGCACCACCAAATGGGTTTGAATTTTCACGCAGCCTGGCTTCGTTGCGCAATCCCGACGTTCTCCGAAAAATACGTTTCTCTCGGCCAAATACCGGCCGCCTGGCTTCGAAGCGCAAAAATTTCCCCTTCAGCATTGAGCCCGCGAAATGGGTTTGAATTTTCATTTCCTCCGTCAGACAGCCTCCCATGCCTTGGCTTCGTTGCGCAAGAACCCCACTGTTCTGCAAAAAACGCCTTTCCTTCGCCTCAATCCTCGCCGGCGTTGGCTTCGAACCGCAAAATCGCCTCCTCACCCTCTCCCACCCCCGCGATAAACTTACAAATAGAGATGACCTCCTCAACTCGGCTCACATCTCGCCCACTGCTGATTGGCTTCGTTTTTTCATCCCTCCTCGCCCTGGCCCTCCCCATTTCCGCCGCCGACCATTGGACCGAACTCAACATCGGCCCCTACTACGTCGATTCCGATGGCGACACCGCCGCCGCCCGCGACGCCCTCACTCAACTCGAGCAACTCCGCTGGGTCATGGCCAACTTGCTCGAATCCAAAGATCTCCATTCCGTCTGGCCCATCCGCGTCATCATCGGCAAAGCGGCCAAAGCCAATCCAACCACCTCCGGCACCGAATTCATTTTCCAGAACGGCTCCTACCAGCTCCTCACCCTCCCCGGCGCTCACCTCCCTCTCGGCCAGGTCGCCGGCATCTTCCTCGAATCCAACACCGCCCGCCTCCCACCGGAAGTAGAATCCGGCTTAGAGCAGCTTTTCGACACCCTCGAAGCCCACGGCAGCCGCGTCACCTGGGGCGCCAATCCCACTCACCCTGACCTTGCCTGGGCGCGCATCCACCTGATCGCCACAAAATTCGAATATCAGGCTCACTTCCATATCTTTCTCACCGCCCTCCGCAGTGGCAGCACCGTAAAAGCCGCCGAGCGCAACTCATTCGCCGTCGCCCCTGAATCTTTAGAGAAAGAAGTCGCCGACCATCTGGCTCAAGCCAATTGGGAATCTGTTCCAGTCTCCGGCCGTCCCCTCGATCCCAAACGCGATTTCGGCGAACACAATCTCGACGCAGCCATCGCCGACGTTTATGTCGCTAACACCCAATTGACGGCCAATCCCAAAATGGCGGAAGCCGCCTTTAAGAACGCCATTGAAGCTGGTGGTGACGGAGCCGCGCTTGGCTTCGAAGGGTTAGCGCAAATCGATAAGCTTAATAAGCAAGATCCGCACCCCGCTTTCGAAAGTGCCATCAAGGCCCACAGCAAAAGCGCGCCCGTCTATCTCGGAGCAGCGCTTGATCGCCCCGCCCCCGAAGCTCTGCCCTTGTTAAAACAAGCCGCCCAAATCAATCCTCTCTGGGCCGAGCCGGTTTTCCGTCAAGCGCAGTTTTCCGAAAATCTGAACGATAAAGAAGCGCTCATCAAACGCGCCACCCAGCTTGACCCGCGCATTTCGCAGTATTGGATCGAACTCGCCCAAGTCCAAACGGCCAACGGCCACGCCTCTTTCGCCCAAGGCAGTTGGTTGAAAGCCGAAGATTCCGCCAAGAACGAAAAAGAGCGCGAGCGCATTCACCAATTGCGCACCGAGTCCGAACAAGCTCGTCTGGACGCCTTGGAAATCGAGCGCAAGCGCGACCGCGAATCTGTCCATGACGCCGACCAGCGCGCCCAACACGTGCAAGCCGACGCGATCCGTGCAGCCGAGGAACGTGCCAATCGCGCCATGGACGAAGCCGCCGGCGGAGCGAAAGTCGGAGACGCCGTGCCTTATGCGTCACTACTGCCTAAAAAGAAAATGGCCGGCACTTTGACGCAGGTAGATTGTCTGAGCCACGGCACAAGATTGGTCATCAAGGCCAAGACTGGCCAAACCAGCGGCCTGTTCCTGCCCGAGACCGCCTCTATGCCTCTTCAACTGACGTGCGGTCCCCAAAAACTGGCGCGCCACGTTGTTCTCACCTACGCCGTAAATGCCGACGAAATCCACCACACGATTGGCGATATAACAGATTTTGCATGGCAATAACGGCCACTCTTCGGCAGGCGACTGAGGAGGATGTAGCAGTCCTGGCGGATCTGGAAGCACTCGCGTTCGAAAGTCCAAACTGGCCCGCCGATACCTTTCTCCGCTACGACTGCACCGTTGCCGAGGTTGACAACCAGATCATCGCCTTCCTCGTGTCACGCCAGATCTTCATCGGCTCGAGCACTGCTCCGCCTGAACGCGAAATCCTCAACTTAGCCGTTGCGCCGGCCTACCGCCGCACGGGCTTGGCCACTCAGCTCCTGCAATTTGAACTCCGTCATCGTGCGATCTTTCTACTCGAAGTGCGCGAGTCGAACCTTGCCGCTCGCGCACTCTACGAACGGTTCGGGTTTGCCGAAATTTCGCGCCGGCGTGGCTACTACGACAACCCCCCCGAAACCGCCATCGTCATGCGGTTGCCGCGGATGGCCGCCTAATTCGCCGCTGCGACGACGGCCTCTGGCCGATCCGCGACCGCCAGGGAGGGGCAAAAGGGCTCCGCAAGTACCTGATATTCAATGCGTTGTAGTTGAAGAGCAAGTCCAGCTTCCAATCGCCCCGAAACAGTTCTTGTCATGCTGCTGAAATAGTGATAGGTTTGGGGTGCGGATGGCCACTGGTGACCGCCCGCGAGTGAAAATGAATGCACTCAGTACCCACCCCACCGGGCCAGCTTCGACACCCTACAATTTAAGACCGGCTCGGCGTGGTTACTCGCTAAAGGAGAAAACGATCATGGAGAATCATACCCAAGACGAAAATTTCAAGGCGCATCTGCTCGCCACCAACGAGCACTTCCGGCAACTATCCGAGCAGCATGCGCAGTTGAAGCACCAGATAGAGGAGATCGAATCCAAGCCGCATGTGACGGGCGAGGACGAGCTTGAGGAACAGCGCCTCAAAAAGATCAAGCTGCATATTAAAGACGAGATGAACGAGATTCTGGCAACCGCCCGGCACGCCATGGCTCATTAATTTTGGTCAAAACCGCAAAGGGTAACCCTCGCGTGGGTTCCCTTTGTCAATTTTGCCGTACAGCGCAAAGGGCGCGGATGCGCGCCGCCATGAGAGAAGAAACACTCCGCAGTCCTCTCGGTGGCCGCTTCATACCGTGCCCGTCTTGCGCGTTGTCTTAAAAGTTTGGCCATTCCTTCTTGCTAATTGACGCCCTGCCGATTTATACTTACCAATCAGCCACATAGTTAAATTGAACTTGCGTCCGAGTGATTGCCGTCACCCGGATTTGATTTATCGTGTAGTGTATAAATTCGCAAAAAAGGAGAACCTGTTATGAAGTCGGAGGCTATTAGAAATCTAAGCCTAGCTGCTGTTCTTGTCTTGTCGATCGGATGCGGACCAAAGAAGGTCGCCAAAGCACCGCCCCCGCCCGCACCCGCCCCTGAGGTGGCCAAAGCACCGGAACCACCACCCCCACCGCCGCCCAAACCGGAACCCAAAGTTGTGGCGGAGGCTCCGCCTGCTCCGGCCCCACCTCCTGAAGTCAAGGTGCGGATTGAGGACCTGCTAGCCAAGATTCAGGACGTGTATTTCGATTACGATAAGGACGCCATCCGCCCCGATGCGGACGCCACTTTGCAAGCTAACGCCACAGCGCTTCGCGAGATCCTCAAACAATATCCCGGCTACAAGCTAAAGATTGAGGGCTACTGTGACGAACGTGGGTCCGATGAATACAATCTGGCTTTGGGCGACCGCCGCGCTAAAACCGCTCAGGAGTTTCTCGTTCGGCTAGGTTTGCCCGCCGATCAGCTCGAAACTGTGAGTTACGGCAAAGAAAAGCCAGTTTGCACCGATCACAACGAAGACTGCTGGCAGAAAAACCGCCGGGCTCACACAACCCAAAGCTCAACATAATCTGCGGGGGGGCGTCGCGCGCCCCCTTCTCACGCCGTCAACGCGCTCGTCTTTTTGCGTGAATGCGCGGTTGCAGTCTCCACCGCCGAAATCAGCATTGCCCGCAGTCCGTGCCGCTCCAACTCATGAATCGCCGAAATCGTAACCCCTCCCGGCGTTATGACTTGGTCCCGTAACACCGCCGGATGCAACCCCGTTTCCCTTACCAGTTTTGCGGCCCCAAGCACAGTTTGTTCCGCCAGCTTTGTTGAGACCTCTCGTGACAACCCCATCTTGACTCCGCCCGCGATCAACGCTTCAATCACCATGTAAATATACGCCGGCCCGCTGCCCGATAACGCCGTTACCGCGTCCATCATGTCTTCGTCCACAAAGCAAACGATCCCCACCGAGCGGAAAATCTGCTCAACCACGTCCTTGTCGGCTTGCGTGGCTACCGCGTTGAACGAAATGCCTGTGGCGCCTTCCTCAACCACCACCGGTATGTTGGGCATCGCCCGAAACACCGCCATCGGACTGCGCGCATGTTTTTCGATGACCGGCAAAGGCAGCGATGCCGCCAGAGAAACCAAAATCTGATCCGGCCGCAAGGCTGGCCGCACCTCTTCCAGCAAGCCCACAACGGCCGTGGGTTTGACCGCGACGATGATCACATCGCTATCCTGTACCGCCGAAAGATTGCCGCCCGCTGTCACCGGAATCTTGAACTGTTGCGCCAACCGTTCGGCGTGTTCTTGAGACTTCATCGTTGCCTGCAGCCGGGCTGTTGTCGTCAAACCAGCTTTCAAAATCCCACCAATCAACGACGAACCCATATTGCCCGCGCCCAACACCGCAATCCTCTGTCTGAGTTCCGCCATACTGCTATTCTTGCGGGACCATCTGGTAGCTGACGAACGCCAACCGCTTTCCGTCCGGCGACCACGGCGTCTCGCTGAGTGACCCTTTTCCTCCCAGGAATTTGGCGAGAATCTTGGACTGTCCATCGCTGGCCGCCTTCGTGCTAAGAACTGTGTCGGCGGGTCGTTTCCCAAAGTACGATAACGCCGCCTGGCGCTGCCCATCCGGCGACGCCTTACTGCCGTTAGTCACTTTCGCCGGTATAGCGCCGGCTGGGGCTGGGCCGATTTTGCCATCTGATTGCGAGATCTCTTGCAGAACCTTGCCCTTCTTGAAAATCAGACCTGTTCCGTCAGCCGTCCAACTCGGTGCTTCTACTTGTCCTTTAAACACCGCCACGATTCGCTGGTCGCCCGATGAAACAGAGATCGTCTCAAGAGTGCTGTACATCCTGAGCTTTTTCTTGGCAGGCTCACCGATGCTGACGTTCGAAAACACCGCTGTTTCCAACGCGTCCTTGTCATGTGCACAAACACCTAGTCCGATGTAGAAGGGCTCCTGTAGAACCAACCGCATCGAGCCGCCCGCCAGATGCAGCTTCTCGCCCTTTCGAGCGACATACATATAGAAGAACGAACCGCGCTTCTCCAGCCGCAGCGTTGTGGCGCCCTCGCTTTCGATCCCAACCTCGTGCGTTGCCTCACCCTTTTCTTGGCGCGATTGTAGCGATGTCAAGCCGACCACATGCACTGCCGCATCAACATACGCCGAATCAGCGTCAAGACTCTGCCGGATCATCAATACCGCTTTTTTGTGGGGATTCCCTGTTGCCGTTGGAAAAGCCACATCGGCGGCTATTGATATGTCGCCGGAAGCCTTCTTCCATACAAAGTGGAACGAGTCTGCCTTAGCCCACATGTTCTCGCCACTTGCAGTTATGGCGTACGTGCCAGCAGCAGAGTCAAACGTCGCTGAGCCTGGATGCAAAACCGTTCCAATATCTCCATGGTCTTCGAACTGCCCCAGAGCGCTGCCAGAAGTTTGACATTCCACCGTTTTGCCCGCCAGGACAAGCCAGCAGAGCAGACCAAAAAAAATCTTGCACTTCATCGTTCGATTATCATGTCATACCAACTTTGCTGGGGCCAACGGCGTACATTATAACTAGCCAATGCTCTACGAAATTGATTCGCCGCCCACCCCCGCTAATTCAGTCATTCTCCTTCACCCCGCCGATTCCATTGCCGTCGCCCGCGTCCCAATTCCCATTGGCCAGGCGCTGACTGTCGCCGCTCTATCCGTCACTGCGCGCGCCAACATTCCCGCAGGCCATAAGATTGCTCTCCGGCCCATCGCCTTGGGCGAACCGGTTTACCGCTTCGGCAACATCATCGGCTTCGCCACTTGCCCCGTTGAAATGGGCGATCATGTTCATGTTCACAACTTGGGCTATGAAGAGCGGAATGCCAACGAAGTCCGTCCCGAGTCAATTCCGCCGCGCTCGGCTCGACCGTCCACGATCACTTTTCAAGGCTTCCTCAGGCGCGATGGCCGGGCCGGCACGCGTAACTATATCGCCGTCGTGGCGGCCAGCAATTGCGCCGCGCACACGTCTGAACTCATCGCGCAAAGCTTCGCCGGCGAAAAGCTCCCGCCTAATGTTGACGGCATTGTTGCTTTTCCTCATGGCGAAGGCTGCGGCCAAGCCCCCGGACCCGATACCGAACAACTTCAACGCACACTCGAAGGTGTCCTCGATCACCCCAACATCTCAGCCGCCCTCATCCTCGGTTTGGGCTGCGAAGTGAACCAGATCGATCATTACCTCGGCCGCAGTTCCAACGGCGCGAAAGGCGCACCAGCGGGTTTGCAGGGGCTTACGCTCCAGCAATCCGGCGGCACGCTTGGCGCTCTGGAAGCCGCTCGCAAGAGTATCCGCGAGTACATCGACCGCGCCGCCTCTGAAAAACGCGTCGAGGTGCCGCTTTCCGCAATCGCGCTCGGTCTGAACTGCGGCGGTTCCGACTCGTTCTCCGGAATAACCGCCAACCCCGCTCTTGGTCATTGTTGCGACCTCCTGGTGGCACAAGGGGGCACCGCTGTCCTCGCCGAGACCACTGAGATCTTCGGCGCTGAACATCTTCTGCTGCGGCGAGCCCGCGATCCGCAAATCGCCCGGAAACTTCTTGCCCGCATCGAGCAATACAAGCGCTATCTACGCCAATTCGGCGGCAGCTTCAACGACAATCCATCCCCAGGCAACAAAGAAGGCGGCCTGTCGAACATACTTGAAAAATCGCTCGGCGCCGTCGCGAAAGCGGGCACGACTCCCTTGGAAGACGTCTATGAATACTCCGAACGGATCGCCAGCCCTGGCTTCGTCTTCATGGATACGCCCGGATATGATCCGGTCTCGCTAACCGGCTTGGCAGCAGGCGGCTGCAACCTCATTGCCTTTACGACCGGCCGAGGCAGCGCCATCGGTTTCCCGAGTGTTCCCGTACTCAAAATCGCCAGCAACACCAATACTTACAAGCGAATGATCGGCAACATGGATATCAATGCCGGCCGTATCGCCGATGGAGCTGCCACTATCGAGCAAGTCGGCCAAGAGATTTTCGATGCCATCATTCGCATCGCTTCCGGTGAACGCACGCTCGCCGAAAAATTAGGCCACCACGAATTCGCGCCGTGGCGCATCGGTCCCGTTATGTAACAAACGTTACGGCCTGTTCCAGAAGAAATAGGCCGTCATTACTACACCCACGACAATCACCACACCGCGAATCACTTCCGGTTTTAGTTTGCGCGCGACTTTCGGCCCGACGTATCCGCCGCCAATCGACGCTCCAATCATCACGAGTGTCGGCTTCCACGCCACCTGCCCGTTCACAATAAAGATCAACGCGGCTAGCGCATTCAGCGTTCCGCCCAGGATCGTCTTGATCCCGTTCATCCCGTGAATGTCAGTCATTCCATAAAGCCGCAGCGCCGCCAAAAACATAATCCCGATTCCGCCGCCGAAATATCCGCCGTATACGGCGATTGGGAACATCAATAACACCATCAGCGAACCATTTCCATGCAGCTTTCCGCGCAGCGCCAGACTCACCTGGTTTCCAAACGCGAACAATACCGTCGCGAATAAAAGGAGCCAAGGCGCGATTTGACGAAATGTTTTGTCCGATGTAACCAGCAAGAGTCCCGCTCCCGCTGCGCCGCCAAACAAACTTACCAACAGCCAAAGCTTTAGATTCTTCTCGCCCAATCTCTCTACATCTTGCCGGTAAGCAAAAACGCTGGCGAGCGTGCCAGGTACCAGCGCGACCGTATTTGACGCATTCGCAACCACAGGGGAAACGCCGCTAAAGACCAGCGAAGGAAAGGTCAGAAAGCTGCCGCCGCCTGCTACTGAATTGATCGCCCCCGCTGCGAAAGCTGCTGCTACCAAAAGCAAAAACGTGATCATCGATGCTTTCAGTTTCATACACCGGCAGTGTGACTACCCGTTTTTCGCTCTCGCTCGTTTTTCGCCGCCGTTTCTGGTTCGCCCGAATTTCCTAAACAGCCACGCGTCTTACTGAAAACAAAAGACTTTCTGGTTCTAGCCTCGGATCTTTACCTATGGGCCATCGGAGCAATCAAAATTTTCGATTTGTCTCTTGGGTGTACTCCTGCCACAATCAGTGCTAATCAGATGGCTTTTAGTCAGGCTGATGGATTTAAAATCTTTCGTACTTGTTACCCAGTCTGTAGCCCGGCACCTTGTTATGTGTCATAAACATTCCTCGGGAGGGAATAGTTAATAAAATGAACAAGGTTAGATTCGCGCTTTTGTTTGTGTCTGCGCTTGGATCCGCTCATGTATGGGCGCAATCGAGTGATTCCGCTGGTGCGCCGCCGCTAGTTGCACAAGCCACTCCGCCAGCCGCGCAAACCCCTGGTGCAACTTCGCAAGCCCCGGCAGCGGCCGCATCCCCTGCACCGGTAGCGCCACCTGCCGCACCCACCCCACTTTCCACACCTGCCATGACGGGTCCTTTGTCGAACATTCCTCCGGCAATCTTTGACGCAGGCCCGCTGGGCAAACTTGCGCTCAATGGATTTCTTTCTGGGATGGGTTCGCTGCAGAGCAACCATATTCCTGGTGACAAGACTGGGCAAGCCGCCTTAAGTAACGGCCAGCTTTTCCTGCAGAAAACCGACGGCTGGTTTCAGTTCTATTTGCAAGCCGGCGCCTACAACGTTCCAGTTCTGGCCGTGCCTTACCTCGCCACAGAAAAAACGATCTCTAACTTTTGGGGTCCTGTGCCGGTCGGATTCGTCAAGTTGCAGGCGGCAAAGAATACCTCCATCCTCATCGGTGCTCTGCCAACCCTCATCGGCGCCGAGTATACGTTCACGTTTGAAAACATGAACGTGGCTCGTGGCCTTTTGTGGAACCAGGAGAACGCCGTCAACCGTGGGGTTCAAATCAATCAGGCGATGGGCAAGTTCGCCGCTTCGCTGAGTTGGAACGATGGTTTCTACTCGGGGCGCTACACTTGGCTTTCGGGTTCGCTGGCCTACACCAACGGCCCTCACGCCCTGTCGTTCGTCGCCGGAGGAAACCTCGGCCAGACGAAGTTTGAAACCCTCGCCGTTCCCGTACAAAACAACGGCAGCATTTACAACGTGATCTATACCTATACCAAGGGTTCTTGGATCGTTCAACCCTACTTTCAATACACAGATGTGCCCACCAATGCTTCCATCGGTGTTGTGAAGGGTGCTTCCACCACTGGTGGCGCGATCCTCGCAAGTTACGCTTTCAAACACGGCTTCTCGCTCCCCGTCCGCTGGGAATACATTGGCAGTTCTGGCAGCGTTGCGCAGAACGCTGTGAATCTGATGTTTGGCCCCGGCAGCACGGGCACCTCTTTGACCGTTACACCTACCTATCAAGCGGGGGGCTTCTTCTGCCGCGGCGATGTGTCTTGGGCTTACGCAGGAAGCTCCACTCCGGGTTACGCCTTTGGCCCCAAGGGCATGAGCGATAACCAGGTTCGCACCCAGGTTGAAATTGGCTTCGTATTCGGTAACAACATCGTGGAGAAAAAGTAGCTTTAGCCTGATTTCGGGTCTTAGCCCCCAATTCGCGCAGATACGAAATTTATGATTAATAGGAGATCTTCATTTAATGGCAGATAACGAACAAGTAGAAATGAAACCCACTTTGGGTTTAACGGGATTGACAATGAACGCCATGGCGCTCATTGCGCCCGGAGCGTTCTTGTGGTTGACCTTTGTCATTCAGGGAACAACGGGAGCCACGGCGCCCAGCATGTGGCTGGGCATTGTGTTGGCCCTGTTGCTGTGTTTAGCCACCGCGGTGTGTTACGCGGAGATGGCGAAGCTGTATCCGGGCACGGGCAGTTCGTATTATTTTGCGGAACAATCGTTCCTGAACAACGCCACAGCGTGGAGATACGCACGCATTTCGAAATTCATCGTCGGCTGGGGCTCGCATTTGTACTATTGGGTGTACCCGGGTGTAATGGTGGCCGTCATGGGCGAACTGTGCGGCTATTTGGCGGGAACCCTCTGGCCGAACTTCATGAGTGCCTCCAACCCCGGCATTCCGTTCATGGCGCTGATCGCGATTGTGTTCTCGTTCGGGGTGGCTTGGATCGCCAGCCGCGGCGTTAACGGTTCCACCTCCATCAACATTGCCATTAACGTGATTCAGATTTCGGCGCTCTTGATCTTCTCGGTCATGGCGCTTAGCTATCGCAGTAACCACCCACCCGGAAGCGTGGCTTATCAGTTTGATTCGGCATCGGGCGATGCCTACACTTACGAATTCGCCACCAAAACGGTGGATAAAGTAGACACCATCGTGCGCGATGCCAGCGGCGTTCCACAACCCAAGCTGGATGCAGCCGGCAAGCCGGTTCCATATCACATCAGCTATCCGGAAAAAGACGAAAAGGGTAACTTCCTCAGCCACCCGACTGCGGGTTCCGTCGTGGGAGTTCACAACATGGGTTGGGTGTTCGTACAAGCCACCGTGGCCATTCTGATTCTGGTCGGCTTTGAATCGGTCACGGCCATGGGCGGCGAAGCGAAAAATGCCAAGCGCGACGTGCCCATCGCCGTCATCACGTCGCTGTTGGTGCAGGGGGCCTTCTGTTATCTGATTGAGTATTTCGCGGCCAACTACTTCCTCAATAGCGGCTATCCGATGACGTCGGCCACCGGTTCGGCGGCGCCCATCGGCGACATGATGATCATGATCGGCGATGCGATCTTCGGCGCAGGCAACGGCCGGACGTTCATGCTGATTGAAGCCTTCACGGTGTTTCTGGCCATCATCGGCACCACGCTTTCTTGTATGAATACGGGAGCTCGCGTGACTTACGCCATGGGCAAGGATTCCGAATTGCCCGATCACTTCGGCGCGCTGCACAACCGGAATCTGACGCCTCATCGGGCGATTTGGACCCTGGCGATTATCTCGGCTGTGGTCGGCGTGGTCGGCGTAGCGGTACCGTTCGGCGATGCGGGCGCGCTGGCCGATTCGGCTATTGCGGCGCTGCCGCATGGCTTCTGGTCGAGCTTCGGCTACATGGCCCACGACAAGATGGCAGGCCTGCCCAATACCTTGTTGTTGGTCACGCTCACTTCCAACTTCGGCACGTTCCTGCTGTACATGTTGAGTTGCTTCATCTGCATTGTGGCGTATCACAAGCATCCGAAGTTCAATGCCCTGAAGCATCTGGTGATTCCGGTGTTTGGCTTTTTGGCCAACGTCGCTTGCATGGCGTTCTATCTGATTGGACCGTTCATGGGCTATGGCACCAAGCTGGAACCGTTGTTGGCGCTCGGTGTTGCCGGCGTCTGGGCCATCTATGGCGGTATTTACTTCATGCGCTCCAGCAAGGCTAGCGGGAGAACTACCCTGCTGCCGGAGCAGGCGAACGTAGCCAGGACATGATTTAACAGATGGGCTGGGCTGATTAGGCCTCAAAGTCCCAATCAGCCAGTTCTACTTTTTGTTGCCACTTTTCCCCTCCACAAACGTTTCGTAAAGAGATTTGATTGACACCACTTCCCGGGAGAAATCGGGACGTTTGCATCCGGTCTCTGAGAGCATTTCCTCGTAAGTGGCAGCTAGCCTTGCATTCTCATCTGCCTTAGACGAGTAGTCGTTGTACTGGCGGCCCGTTGCCTCTGCGCGAGTAACTGTCTTCGTCGCCATTGGGTATTTCCCGTAGTCGTTGGCGTACCGGTCAATCGTGTTTTGCGCTTTTGCGCGGAACAACAATTCCTTCTCATGGAAGTACAGCGCCACCCTCAGGTATTCGTTCGCGTTGGCTAGATTGGCGGCTTGGCCAACCCGTTTACCCTCTGGCGGCTGCCGGGCGCTTCCTGCCTCGGGATTACCTATCGAACCGATCAAAACAATAGCGGTACAAGTAATTGCTTGTAGTGTCTTCGTGGTCACGCAAGATCCCCTTGTCGCTCAAAATAAAGTCTTCCCCTTTTGAATCGGAATTCCCCATCAAAATGATCTGCTCAAGTAGTGCCGGGAATCCTTTCAAAGTCTCAAATTACAGTGTTGCTTGACGGCTCGCAGATTAGAAATCGATCATCTGATCGAGAATCATATACTTGAAGCAAAAAGCAGATGCAGGATTTTCTCGGCTTTCGGCTTCTTCGTCCGGCTCGGACAACCATGTTGTTGCGGGCGGCATGTCTAATTGCCGTCATCGCACTTATCGACTGGCATTTTGAAAACAATATCTCTTTTGGATTTCTATATCTCTTCCCTATGCTCATGGTCGGCGGTTGCCTGCCTCCTCTCCCCATGGCCGCGGTCGCTGCTCTTTGCGTCGGGTTGACAGAAGCCTTCGACCCGTTTCCATGGGATATGCAGGAAGGTCTTTCCCGTCTCGTCCTCACTTTTGCCGCCTTCTTTGGCGCAGGTTTCTTCGGTTTCTCCGCGGCTAGGAGTAAGCGTCTTTCCGACGAGCACCTGAAGGAAGTCGAAAGGGAATCTGAACTGCGCCGGATGACCGAAGAGCAGTTAGACTTCCTCATCTCAAACACGCCAGCCGCCATTTTCACCGCCGATGCCTCCGGTAACGTACAAATCGCCAATCAGGCGGCTCACCAACTCTTAGGAGTCGAAAAAGGAGATCTCCAAGGAAAGGCCATCGGCCAGTTTTTTCCGTCTCTCACTAACGTGCCTCCTTCAGCCACCGCGCCCTTCTTTCGAACGGAGATGGAGTGCCAAGCCCGCCGCTACGACAATCAGGCCTTCTTAGCGCACATCTGGTTTTCCACCTACCAAACTATGTCTGGTCCGCGTCTGGCGGCCGTCGTTTTTGATGCTTCAGACGACCTCCGGGATCGCGCCGAATTTAATCTCCAACAAATCTTGACCGGCTCAAAGCTGTTGGTGGGCGCCATGTGCCATGAGATCCGGAATATCTGTGGCGCCATCGCCGTGGTTCATTCCAAACTCTCCCGCGAGAGTCATTTTGAAACTAACGACGACTTCAAGGCGCTCGCTAACTTAGTAGATGGTCTTGAAAAAATGGCTGGTCTCGAGCTTCGGCAAACCACCCGCACAGTGGGCGAAAACATCAATGTCTCCTCTGTATTAGAGGAACTCCGCATTGTGATTGAGACTTCGTTCCATGAATCGGGTATCGTGATCCGTTGGCAGCAGCAGCCCACACTCCCCCGCGTGTGGGCCGACCGCCAATCGCTTCTCCAAATCTTTCTGAACATTGCCAAGAACAGTCAACGCGCGCTCGAGGGGCGGCCCTGCAAGGAGTTTACGGTGCGCACGCAGCTTAGTGACACCTCAGTTATGGTTCGTTTCTTTGATACTGGACCCGGCGTTTCCAACCCTGAACGCTTGTTCGCGCCGTTTCAAGAGGGTGCGCAAGCGTCCGGCCTCGGCTTGTATTTGTCTCGAACCTTCGCGCGCGCTTTTGAGGGAGACGTGGACTACGAGCCTCAGCCTGCAGGAAGTTGTTTCGTCGTCATCCTGACTTTGGCCGCGCATGGACATTCGTTACACGCCCCGAATGGAGGAGTTTCGTAAGTGGAGAAAACGCGGCTGCTCCTCTTGGATGACCACACCCTCTTCCGTGCCATGCTGAGCCGCTTGCTTGGCAGTGACTCGGATTTAGAAGTGGTAGCCGATTGTTCCACAATTCCTGAAGCTCTGAAGATCGTCGCTCAAGGATCTGTCGATTTGGTGCTCCTCGACTTTGACCTGGGCAAAAGAGAGACAGGCCTTCAATTTATTCAGCAAGCCCGAAAGGTCGGCTATGCCGGCAGAATTTTCATCGTGACCGCCGGAATGACCGATGCTGAATATCTCGCTGCCCTAAGCCTTGGCATTTGCGGTCTTTTTCTGAAACACAGTTCGCCCGAATTGTTAGTCGAGGCAATTCACAAAGTCATGCTGGGACAGACATGGATTGATCAGCGCTGCATTCAAGCTCTGGCAAACGCGATTGCCAGCAACACTACCGCACCCCGGCAAAATGAATTGACCGACCGTGAAAAGCGGGTGCTCAAAGGCGTTTTTACCGGGCTTAGCAACAAAGAAATCGGCACTCAACTGAATATCTCTGAAGCGTCCGTGAAATCCGCGCTCCAACAACTTTTCACAAAGACGGGAGTTCGCACACGCAGCCAACTGGTTCGCGTCGCGCTAGAGGAATACGGGGATACGTTGGGGTCGCTCCACTTCGAAGCGTAGAATCATGAATGACTCTCCCCGCTCCGTCATCGGCATCGCCCTTAACTTTCGCGAAACGTTAGTTCGTCTCGCCTCGACTTTCGCGGTTGCTCCATACAAAAACCCTCCGCTGGCGCCGGTTCTCTATTTGAAGACTCCCAACACTTGGATTTCATCCGGCCAACCCATCCCGTGTCCTGCGGGTGTGCCGCGTCTCCACATGGCAGGCACGTTGGGAATCGTCATCTCGCACACAGCCTGCCGTGTTAGTTCCGAAAACGCCTTCGACTACGTCAGCGCGTTCACAGTAGTGAATGACGTCGGCATTCCTCACGAATCGTTCTATCGGCCGGCCTTGCGAGAGCGCTGTTCAGATTCGTTCTGCTCAATCGGTGACGCCGTGCCTCGCGATGGCCGGCACGCAGAGTTCGAAATTAACGTCCTGGTCAACAACGTCCTTCGCTCCCACGCTCGCACAAGTTCTTTGGTGCGTTCAATCCCTCAACTCATCCAAGACGTTTCGGCGTTCATGACCTTGCGCCCCAATGACATCTTGTTAATTGGCGAGCCCGAGGCCTCTCCGCTTTGCTCACCTGGCGACAAAGTACGGGTTGAGATTCCAGGCGTCGGCTTCCTTGAAAACAACGTGGTGCAAGCATCGTGAAACACGCGCGCGTCGCCTACGCAGGAGCGATTCACCAGGCTGTATTGGAGGGCAATACCAAACTCCGCTTGAAAGATGGCCGTATTGTCGGCGAAGACTCCGTGATTTGGCTTCCGCCTGTCGTTCCCGGCATCATTCTTGCGCTCGGGTTGAATTATCGCGACCACGCCAGGGAGCTAAAATTCGCAGGCGGCACAGAGCCACTCGTGTTTCCCAAAACAGTAACTTCTTTGGTGGGCCATCGCGGTCAAACCCGCCGCCCCGCTGGCGTGACGTTTATGCATTATGAATGCGAGCTCGCCGTCGTGATCGGCAAAACGGCGCGAGCGGTGGCTCGTCAAAACGCGTACAATTTTATTGCCGGCTACACCGTCGCCAATGATTACGCGGTTCGCGATTACCTCGAAAATTACTACCGGCCCAACATGCGCGTCAAGAGCCGCGATGAAGCGACCCCGCTGGGACCTTGGCTTGTCGATTCCGCCGATATTCCGGACCCAATGAATCTTCGCCTCACAACAACCGTGAACGGCCGCATGACTCAGCAGGGGTGTACCAACGACATGGTCTTCGACATTCCTGCGATTCTCGAATATGTCACCGGATTCATGACCCTTCAACCCGGCGACCTCATACTGACCGGCACTCCCGAAGGCGTCGTTGATGTGAAACCGGGCGACGAGGTTGTGACGGAAATCGAGGGCATTGGCCGTCTTGTCAATACAATTGTGGAGGATTGGACGGTCTAAAGAATGCCGCATTTCGTCATAGAATACACGAGCAACATCAAAGCCGAAGCGCGCATCCCCCAGTTGCTCGCTAAAGCGAACGAAATTCTCATTGCGCAAGGCGGTGTGTTCCCTGTCGGGGGTATTCGTTCTCGCGCCATTGAGTTGCAAGATTACTGCGTTGCCGATGGCCAAGCCGATTATGCTTTTGTGCACTGCAACCTTAAAATCGGCGGCGGGCGCACAGAAGGCGAGAAGACCAAGGTCTGCAGCGAGCTTTTCGACGCCATTAAAGATCACTTTGCGGAGATGTTTTCC
Organism: Bryobacterales bacterium; assembly: GCA_963763615.1. Taxonomy (GTDB): domain Bacteria; phylum Acidobacteriota; class Terriglobia; order Bryobacterales; family Bryobacteraceae; genus Bog-105. Next base: position 188,127 of record CAVXPI010000002.1, read on the forward strand.
AAACGCTATCTCGCTCTATCGTTAGAATTGAACGAGTTCAGCGAAACGGGAACTTACAAACACAACAACATCCACGCCCGCTTCAAAAAAAGCTAAGATGCTCGACCAACTTACAATCAAGGCTCTGGCGCGCCGTCTCGATGAGGCAGAGAAAAGCCGCGTTCAAATTAAGCAGTTCTCGCTGGAACATCCGCAAATTACGATGGATGACGCGTACGCGATCCAACAGGAATGGCTCGCCCTTAAAGTCGCAGCCGGCCGCCGGATCAAAGGCCACAAAATTGGTTTGACGTCCAAAGCGATGCAGTATTCCTCCAATATCAGTGAGCCTGACTACGGCTCACTTCTCGACGATATGTTCTTTTACGACGGTGCCGAGTTGCCGTTCCAGCGCTTCATCGTTCCCCGCGTGGAAGTAGAACTCGCCTTTGCGCTTTCAAAGCCGTTACAAGGTCCTGACTGTTCGATTTTCGATGTGCTGAACGCAACCGACTATGTCGTTCCAGCCATCGAAATCATTGATGCTCGAATCCACCAGATCGACCCTGAAACCAAAGTGACTCGCAAAGTCTTCGATACTATTTCCGACAATGCCGCCAATGCGGCACTCGTGATCGGTGGCCGCCCCTTCAAGCCATTGGACGCAGATCTTCGCTGGATCTCCGCTATCTGCTGGCGCAACGGCTCAATCGAAGAGTCTGGGGTGGCTGCCGCCGTGCTCAATCATCCGGCCAACGGAGTGGCCTGGTTGGCTAATAAATTAGCTCCTCATAATGTCTCTCTCAAGGCTGGAGAGATTATCCTAGGCGGATCGTTCACTCGTCCTGTGAATGCAAAACAAGGCGATACATTCCACGTCGACTACGGCCCCTACGGCTCGATATCCTGCTATTTCAAATAAGATCAAGTGAAAAATCTATTTAAGAAAGTAATTACGGAGCAGGGAAGCGTGCAAATCGGCTTCTGGCTCGCTCTCGGCAATGCCTATTCAGCGGAGGTGTGCGCAACCGCCCCATTCGATTGGTTCCTTATCGACGGCGAGCATGCGCCAAACGATCTGCGATCAATTCTCGCGCAGCTCCAAGCGCTCGCGCCCTATCCGGGCAATGTTCTCGTTCGCCCGCCTGTGGGAGATCCGAATCTCATCAAGCAATTACTCGATATCGGCGTGCAAAGTTTGCTTGTGCCGATGGTTGAAACTGCCGAACAAGCGGCGGCTATTGTCGCAGCCACTCGCTATCCCACAGCGGGCATTCGCGGGGTTGGAGGCGCACTCGCCCGCGCGTCCCGCTGGAACGCTATTCCAGACTATCTGCATAAGGCCAACCAGGAGATCTGCGTGGTCGTGCAGGTCGAGAGCGTGACCGCCTTAAAGAACCTCGACGCCATCGCCGCCGTTGAGGGTGTTGACGCGGTTTTCGTTGGACCGTCCGACCTCGCCGCCACCATGGGCCATCTCGGCGATCCAGCTCACCCCGACGTGCTTCCGGTCATCGAAGATGCCGTCCATCGCATCAAACGAGCCGGGAAACCTGTGGGCATTCTTACCTTTGACGAACCACTTATTCAGCGCTACACAGAGTTAGGCTGTCGCTTTATCGCCGTGGGCGCCGATGTTATCCTCCTCGCTCGCGCGGCTCGCGGTCTCGCTCAAAAGTTTCGGAATCAACCGCCCACGTAAGCCGGTAATCCTTTTAACTCCGATTCTCGCTGCGGCATGAAGCCGCCGTCGAAAGCCTCCACTTCGCTGCCTTCCGTGAACCAGCTCTTAGGCGCAATCCCGCCCCAAAGTTGCTGCCGTGCCGGATCGTCAACATGCCACCGTATCGGTTCAAAATCTGGATCGACAGTTAAGTAGTCCGACGTGTACAACTCAATCCTGTGGCCGTCCGGATCGCGAATATACAAGAAGTGCGCATTGGAGATGCCATGCCGTCCAGGTCCGCGTTCGATTGCTTTTCCTTGGTTCGCGGCTGCAAGAATGTCGCATAGTTGCGTGATTCGTGAGCCATCGGGCAGCCAATACGCAAGATGATGCAGTCTCGGACCCGTGCCATTCGTCAGTGCCAAATCATGCACAGATCCGCGCCGGTGGATCCAAGCCGCCCACATTCTGTGAGCATCGTCTTCTGAATACTCCGAAAGACGAAAGCCAAGCTCGCTCATGTACCAGTTAGTCATGGCGCTCACTTCCGGTGTCAGCACGTTATTGTGATCAATCCGCTGGATGCCAGCTCCGCGATGCAGGTGATAACTCTGGAGTAGCCACTTATGCTTTACAGACTGATAGTAGAAGACAATTGGAAACCCAAACGGATCCTGCACGCGCAGCATCTTCGGACGGTCCTGCTCCTGCTCCCAGCGATGCGGCAACATTTCCGACTCGCATAAAGCCGCGATTTCATCGAGCACTTCATCGGAAGCCACTTTATAGCCGACATGCCGGATGCCTGCCTGCGGCGCGACTTCCAGTTTCAGGGTCCACTCGCGATCTTCCACGCCGCGCAAATAGAGCGACCGGCTATCTTCCTGCAACACATTCAGGCCCAGCAAATCGACATAAAAATACCGCGACGCTGCCAGGTTCGTCACGTAAAACACGGCTTGGCCAATGCGAACGATATTCATCTAGCCCTTCCCGAATTTTGGAATCGGATGCGAACCTAGCGGCACGGCAATATGCTTGAGCTCGGTATAAAACTCAAACGAGTGGTCGCCGCCTTCCCGGTGGGTGCCGCTGAACTTCACTCCACCAAAAGGCGTTGGCAAATGGCGAACGTTGTGGCTATTGATCCACGTCATGCCCGCCTCCAGATTCAAAGCAATCCGGTGCGCCCGCTCCACGTCTTTCGTCCAAACATACGACGCCAAACCATACTTCACATCATTTGCTTTCGCTAGAGCATCGGCCTCGTCGGTGAACGGAATAGCCGTCAGCACGGGACCAAAGATCTCTTCCTGGGCAATTCGCATGTCGTTCTCGCCTGTAAACAGAGTCGGCGCCAGATAGTTGCCTTTGTCTCCGACTCGCTCTCCACCCGCGCGCAACACCGCGCCCTCCTGCTGCCCAATCTTCACGTAGCCGGCCACTCTCTCAAAGTGCTCCGGATGAATCAAAGGGCCCACCTCCGTCTGCGGATCGAGCGGGCTGCCCACCTTTGTCGCTCTTGCTCTGGCGGCTAATTGGTCTACAAAGCTATCAAAAATGCTCTGCTGAATCAGCGCCCGCGAATTAGCCGTACAGCGCTCGCCGTTAAAACTGTAAATCTGAAACACAGTCGCGTCCAGCGCCCGCTCCAAATCGGCGTCGTCAAAGATGATGGCCGGCGATTTCCCTCCCAGCTCTAACGAGAGTCGTTTGATTTGGTCCGCCGCGTTCTTCATAACCAGCGACCCGGTTGTCGTTTCGCCGGTGAGGGTGATAAGCGGAACCAGCGGATGCGCAACCAAAGGGGCACCGGCTTCCTCGCCGAATCCCTGCACAACATTGAATACGCCTGCTGGAAAATCCGCTTCCTCGAAAATCTTCGCCAACTTCCAGGCCGTGAGCGGAGACCATTCCGCCGGCTTCAGAATGACTGTGTTACCGGTGCCGAGCGCCGGCGCGATGCGCCATGTGGAAAGCATCAGCGGCGCATTCCAGGGCGTAATAATGCCGCAGACGCCAACGGGCACGCGGACGCTATAGTTCAGCCAATCATGATCTACCGGGAACGTGCGCCCGTCCATCGCGCGCTCTGCCCACTCCGCATAGAAGCTGAAATTTTCGGCCGCCCGAGCGATCTGTCCACGCACGATTTTGAGCGCTTGCCCGGCGTCAAGGCATTCGGTAACGGCGATCTCGTCCCCGTACCTCTCAATCAACCCGGCCACTTTCAAAAGCAGTTTCTTGCGGTCCTTCGCCTTCAGCTTGCTCCATTTGCCGAAAGCCGCATGGGCCGCCCGCGCCGCCTTGTCGACATCTTCAGCATGCCCGCGGTAAACGTCAGCCAGCCGCTCATTGGTCGAAGGATCGAATGTCTGAAACGTTTCGCCGCGTTTCCCGGCAGTCCATTTGCCATCGATAAAATGCCCCACCGTCGTGGCCGCCAGGTTCCGGCGAACCTCCGCCACGAGTGTCTGATCGAGAACCATAAGGGTGATACTAACAGTTAGGTGACTATGTCGTTAACGGCAACTAAAACCGCCGGTGCCCGCCGCGGTTTGCAAGTTCTGGAGAGGCTCCACACTCATCCGCCCAACATCTGGTACAACGGCCAGCAGATTCGAGACCCCGCCGATCATCCGCACTTCCGCAATGGCGTTGCAAGCCTCGCGTCTCTTTACGATTTGCAGTGGGCCAACCCACAGTGTTTGTACGAGTCGCCTTCAACCGGTGAAATGGTTAGCCGGACGTACATGATTCCGCGTACGGTCGAAGAACTGAAAAGCATCAGTGCCGCTATGAAACTGCGTGCCGACGCAAACTTCGGCATGATGGGCCGCATGCCCGATTACCTTAATCGCGCCATGGCTGGTTACGCTTCCGGTGCCGCCTACCTGGGGCAAGACGACGCACGCCTTGGAAAAAACGCCCGCGACTATTACGAGTACCTTCGTGAAAACGATCTTTCCCTGACTCACACACTCATAACCCCGCAAGCCAACCGCGCTGTAGGCGTGGCGCAGCAGGCCGACCCCTATCTCGCCGCACGCGTAAAAGAAGAAACCAAAGACGGTCTGGTGATTCGCGGCTGCCGTTTGCTCGCGACCCTCCCCATTGCCGACGAAATCATGGTTTTTCCCTCAACGCTACTTAAGAACGTGCCGGAAGATGCTCCTTACGCCTTCGGCTTCGCGATTCCCACCAATGCGCCCGGTCTGAAATTCCTGGTCCGCGAGAGTTTTGATTACGGGCACTCGCATTATGACCATCCTTTGAGTTCGCGCTTTGAAGAGCTCGATTCGGTCGTGATGTTCGATGATGTTTTTGTTCCCTGGGAACGAGTCATGCTTTATCGCGACGTCGACCGTTGCAATGCTGCGTATGGCCGAACGGGAGCACTCGCCTGCATGGCGCATCAGGTTGCCGTGAAGAATTTGGCAAAAACCGAATTCCTGGTTGGTCTCACTTCTCTGCTCGCCGAGTCCATCGGTATTGACGGCTTCCAGCACATACAAGAAAAGCTCGCCGAAGTCTGGGTCAACATGGAAACCGTTCGCGCATTCCTCCGGGTTGCTGAAGAAGATGCCGCCTTGGATGAATACGGCATGATGCGGCCTGCGTGGGATCCGCTCGATGCTTGCCGCAATCTCTACCCGCGCCTCTATCCACGCATGGTTGAGATTTTGCAGCAAATGGGAGCCAGCGGCCTGGTTGCTATGCCCACCGAAGCGGATGTGCGCGGTCCGATGGCTGAAGAGATCCGGCGCTATTTCCAGGGCGCGCGTGTGGAAGCGCATGATCGCATTCCGCTCTTCCGTCTTGCCTGGGACACGTGTCTTTCCGCCTTCGCCAGCCGCCAGGTGCTCTACGAGCGCTTTTTCTTTGGCGATCCCGTCAGAATGGCAGGTGCGCTTGTTGCCAGCCATGACCGGAAAAAATACATGGATCGGGTGCGTGCGTTTCTGGAGAAGTCTAAGTCCGATGTCGTTTGACAGCAAGACCTACCGGCAAACCGTTGGCCGCTTTCTGACAGGCGTGACCGTGATCGCATTCGAAGCGGAAACGGGAGTTCAGGCGATGACCGCCAATTCGTTCACTTCGCTTTCGCTCGATCCGCCTTTGCTGTTGTTCTGCCCTGCGAAGACAACGCGCACGGGCCAACTCATTCACCGGGCTACCGGTTTTTCCGTGAATATCTTGCGTGAGGATCAGCAGGCACTTTCAACCTTCTTCGCCGGTGGCTGGAAAGAGGCCGTTCCGCCGCCTTATCGATTTGTGCCGTTAGAGGGCGTTCCTCGCCTGGAGGGAAGTCTGGCTTCGCTCGCGTGTTCGATTGAGCAAATCCATGAAGGCGGCGATCACTGGATCGTTGTGGGCAAAGTTATCTCTCTGCATCAAGGTATTGAGCCGCTGCGGCCGCTGGCGTTTCATCTCGGCCGTTATACGAACTTGAAAACTGAAGCTTCCAGCCCGGCGCCCGATCTGACCGAGGGGTTCGAACCTGTTCCAGTTCACTATCACTATGAAAGCTGGTAGCTTAAAATGGCCAGACTTTGCGAACCGTTTTATAAAGCAGCCAGCGTTTGTCTTCCGCATTGAGAAACGGCATGCCCGTGCGAATGAGTTCCAGCCTTTGAGTGTATGTCGCCTTCTCTTTAGCAATCGGCCAATCCGTCGCCCACATCAGACGTTTCGGTCCGAAGGAATCGTAAAGCCTTTTGACGAGTGCCTGCGAATCCGTCCACGGGTAGTCTTGCTTTGACAAAGACCATGTGTGCGAGATTTTCACGAACACTTTCGGATACCGCACCAAAGCAATGAGTTTTTCCAATTCCGCTGGATGATCGACAGGGCAATCCGCCATATGATCGATGACCACAGTTAGATGAGGGAAACGTTCCACTAGCTTGCCGATCTCGGGAATTCGCGAAATCGGGGCCAGCAACGTCATCGGCACTTTCAACTCTTCACAGCGCTTCCACAACGGCGGCATCAAAGGGCCGGAGATCCAATCGCCGCTTGCGTCGCCGGCGGGACTGATCCGCACGCCATGAAATCCTGGCTGTTCACTAATGCTCGACAAATGATCAGGCGCTGCCGGATCGGTAGGATCAACTCGGCAGACGCCGCGGAAATACTGCGGATACTGCTTCAACACCGCGGCCAGATAGCTATTGTCGTAACGGTAATGGATGACCTGGATGATCACCGTCTTGCCGACGCCGTTGGCTCTCATCAAATCGAGCAGCGCTTCCGGCGTCGGATTAAAGTCAGGCACTTTCGCCCCCACGGCAAACGGGAACGCCGGGTCATGGTTCCACACATGCACATGCGGGTCGATAATCTTCTCTTCCGGTAAGCTCGCCGCCATCGCCATTTTGAGCAAATCTCGGCGTGTCGCCGTCTCAGGCATAAATCGTTTCCAAAGTATGAACCACGTATCGTCCGCATCTCTCGTAGCTCACTCGCGGTCCTTGCCGCGCGATGTCGAGATCAACACATAACCACCCTTTGTACGAGATAGACTTCAGAACCCGATGGCAGGCCGGAAAATCCACCTCGCCGTCACCCAAATCGAAAATATTCGGCACGAAGTTTTCCGTCAAGCCCGCACGTTTCGCGTCTTTGTAATCGGCAAACATCAAGCGATGCTTATGTTTGGCAAATACAGTGGCCGTATCTCCGCCTCCCAGATAAACGTGCGCCGTATCGGGCGAGAAATGAAAAAGCTTGGCATCGGTCAACGCCATGCAACGGTCTATCTCCTCCGGCGTTTGCACCATCTGCCCAAGGTGATTGTGCAATCCCGCCTTGAACCCCATCTCGCTGGCCTTGTCGCCCAGCTTGTTATAGAACGAGCACATGGTTTCAAAAGCGCCCGGCTTGTCTGTCCGGCGCGGCGAAAAGACAACTAGATGGTTCGCGCCAAAGCGCTTCAAAAATTCCATCGCTTCCTGCGCGTTCTTGAGGATTTCACTGTGTTTGGTCTCGTCGTCCGCCGCGCCGTTGAACGAGATGGCGATGATCTGTAGTCCACGCTTCGATAGTTCTGATTCTAGTTTCGGCTCCGTCAGGTCGTATTGTTTCAAGATGGCGGGAAAGTGGGTCATCCGGATCCCAATGAAGCCGGTATCGCGCATGACATCCAAAACATCGGTGAAAGGAGTGCCGGGAAACGAGTTCCACAAACTTGCCCCTAAACCCCATTTCACGTTACGATTGGCAGGCAGCCTCTGTGCGGCGCGCAGCATGCTGGCAGCTATTACGAACAGGGAATCTCTGCGGGTCATGCGAACCAGCATACACTTCGGGTAGCGTAAAATGGGACCTTTGGCCTTAGATGACCGTAACTTTTGAGCGCCTCAAGGCGAACTCGTTCATAGGAAACTCCGGTGCCTGGTGACGAAATCGCGCCACCCAGCCGGCCTGTGCGGGACGGAGGTGTGGAAATGCTTATGGTTGCCTATCAAAACTCCGATCCGGATGCAGCCACAGCCTTGGTTACTCAACTTTCGCCTCCGATCTTTCAGTTTTTTCTAGCGCAGTCTCGCAATCGAACGGAAGCGGAAGACTTGCTTCAGGATTTCTGGCTTCGTATACACAAAGCCCGGGCCACCTTTCGAGCCGGCGAGCCTCTTATGCCATGGCTATATGCGATTGCGCGCCGTGTGAGAGTCGATCACTATCGCAAAACAAAGGGCACCCGGGAACACGAAATCGTCAGCGAACAACTGCCCGAGCGAGCTGCCCCAGAGCCATCTCGCCAGGCGCCGCCGAAGATTTCCGATATGCTCCAATCGCTGCCTGAATCTCAGCGCGAAGTCTTGTTAATGCTCAAGGTTTCCGGCCTTAGCTTGGATGAAGTAGCGCGCGCCACCGGAGTCAGCGTCGGATCGGTCAAACAGAAAGCGCACCGTGCTTATGAAAGCTTGCGCAAGCGGCTAGGGGGAGGCGCATGAACGACGATCTGAAAATCGCGCTCCCTGAAGGCGATCCACCTGATGCTGCTTTGCTTAGTAAGATCACTAGCCAGTTAGGGCAGTCGCCGTCCGCTGTGCGTCCCTTGCCATCGAATGTTGTTCTTTGGAGCATCAGCATTAGTATTTTCGCAATCACCTCCTTCGTATTGGCCGCGGTCGTCGGTTTCAAAGCCTTTGCCGCGCTCAGTGGCGCCGAGATGGCCGCTTATTATTCGACCGTCGCATTATTTGCAATCCTCTTCGCGCGCGCTGTTATCGAACGCATGATTCCAGGCGAAAGGCGCTTCGTGCCTACTTCCATTCTCTGGTCTGCCGCGCTCATCGTTTTGGCCGCCTTGATGGCCGTCATCTTTTCCGACTACGGGACCGCCCACTTCGTCGCCAGCGGTATTCCCTGCCTGCGGCTCGGCGTGGTTAGTGCTTTGCTAAGTGGCTTAGTGGGGTGGCGCTTGTTCCGTAAAGGTTACTTTGTAGCGCCACGCGAAACAATACTGCTTTACGGCTTCTTCGCGGGCCTCGTTGGTGTCGCCGTGCTGGCGTTGCATTGCCCTATCCGTAATTCGCTTCACTTCATCGTCTGGCATCTCGGAGCTATGCTTGTCGCTGGTCTTACTGGACTCTTGCTAGGAAGCTTTCTCGAAAACAAGACGAATGCCGATTGACGATCCGCTCCAAATTGTAGCCTCGGCCGTAACGCCGGTTGTGCTGGTTTCAGCGACAGCCATTCTGATCGGAGGCGTCAATGCGCGCCACATTGCCATCGCCGACCGTATCCGCTCGTTGACTGCCGAACGTCGAAACGCCGCTACTTCGCCGGCCCGCCGAGTTGCGATCGAAAAGCAAATGCCAATCTTCAAACGCCGCATCCAGCTGGCCTCGTGGTCTATTCGCGGCCTCTATTTCGCATCTGCGTGCTTTGTCACAATGGCGCTCATTATCAGTGCCACGCTGTGGCGGAAGATGCTTGCCATAGCAACCGTGCCCCTCTTTGTTCTCGGCATCGTGTCAGTGCTTTTCTCGATTGTGTGCGAACTGTGGGAGCTCCAGGAAGCCAACCGCACTCTGTTTGATGAGATATCGAATCTGGACTGCTAGAACTGATTTGCTAAAAGTGGTCCAGTAACTCGCGAATGCGCTCTACTCGAATCAAGCGCGGATGGCTCTCGGGAACCTCCGCATTTTCCAAGCTCCAAGTGCGCGCGTGCGGCACAAACACCGCATTCAATCCAGCGGCCAGCGCCGGGTTGATGTCCGATTTGGGCGAGTTCCCAATCATCCAAGTGCGCGCATGTTCAAAATTGCGCTCTTGGGCCAAGTTTGTGTAAGCCGCTTGATTCTTTTCTTTCACGATGGCAGCGTGCTCAAAGAAGCGGCCTAATCCCGAACGGTCTATCTTCACGCGCTGTTCGTCGTGGTCGCCTTTGGTGAAGATTGTCAAGCTGTGCCGTTCCGCTAGCGCCGCCACCGTATCTTCCACGCCTTCAATCAGCTCGATTGGTTTTTCAAGAATGGCGTGTGCGAATTCTTGCACAGCTTGCAGATCTGCTTCGGCAATATGCCGCTCCGCCAAGTGCCGGTAACACTCGGCTAGGTTGCGCGCGTAGTTCTTAGAGCCATAGCCGTGGATCTTGGCATTCGCCATTTCGATCTCGTCCAAGACACCACGAACCTCAGCGGCCGACAAGGAACTGTGTGACAAATATTCGTAGAAGCGGTCAAACGCTTCCTCAAAGTAAATGTTGTTCTCCCAAAGCGTGTCGTCGGCGTCAAAAATCAGAAATTGTCTCGATCGCGCCATGCTCAATGCGAAACCTTTGCGTGCCCATTGAGCGGCGCCACTCGCTTGGCCAAGGCCGTACGCTCGCGCTTTGCAACGTATTCCGGAATCACGCGCACCAGAAACTCCAACCTCTCAATCTCCGAACGCAGCGAGAGCACCGTCTGCCTTTTGTCGAAGTCGTCGATATACCGCGCCAGTTGAAAGCTGATCCGCGTGTTCGCCCAAGCAGGCTGGCTCTCATCGGCAGATTCACTTTCCGCCATCGCCAGCTCTCGATAAGCGGCAGTGGCGCGCTGCCGCAATTCAGGCGGTACTTCGGTCGCGTCTTCGTCGTTGAAAAACTCAACTTCCGCCCGCAAGAACGGTTTTTCCTGGTCGAGCGATTCAATCCGAAAACGCCTCTGCCCAATGGCGAGAAGATCAAGCCGTCCATCGTCGTAACGGCGCATCACGCGCTCCACGGTCGCCGTGCAGCCAATATTCACAATGCCATCGTCTTTTGCAAATACAACGCCGAACTCACCTTTCGCCGGAATGACCTCGCCCATCATTTCCTTATAACGTTCTTCGAAAATATGGAGTGGCAACGGCATAGACGGCAGTAAAACCACAGATAGCGGAAAAAGTGGAATGATTTCCATTGCCATACTTCATTATCCGTTGTCCTTTTCGAACCCGAATCTCCTGGGCGATATACTAGTGCCAACTAACGCGGAATAATTGCAATTGAAACGATGATTCTGAAGCTAAAGCGTACCCCCGGCCTCTACCTGGTGGGTTTTATGGCAAGTGGAAAGACCACTGTTGGGCGCGCTTTGGCAGATCGCATTGGCTGGCCCTTCGCCGATATGGACGCCGAAATCGAAGCGCGCGAAGGCAAAAGCATCGCACAAATTTTTCAGGAACGTGGAGAACCCGGTTTCCGCGAAATCGAAAGCTACGTCCTGCGCGCGCATATTCGAAGTATCGAAGCCGGTCAGCCTTGCGTGCTTGCTCTGGGTGGCGGCGCGTTTGTGCAGGCCGGCAACCGCGAACTGCTCCAGAACAACGGTATTTCCGTGTGGATCGATTGTCCGCTGGAACTGATTCAACGGCGTTTGAATGGCGATACCTCGCGCCCTTTGGCTTCGCATGCTAATGGCCTAGGCCGTTTGTATGAAGATCGCAGGCCTGTGTATTCACATGCCGATTACCGCGTGGAGGCCGATACGGAAGACCTTGGCGAACTCCTCCACCGTATCTTAAAACTACCTATTTTTGGCTAGCGATAGGGCGCGAAGAGTTCGGTTGTGAAATACCGTTCCATGCGGTCTGGGAACACGGTTACTACAACACTGTTGGGTCGTAACTTCTTGCTGATCTCGACGGCTGCGCAGTAATTCAATCCTGAACTCGGCCCGACCGGAAATCCGAGGCAGCCCAACTCGCGCGATACCGCCAGAGCATCGTGGTCCTCCACCTCAACCGTTTCCAAACGCGCCAGCCGCCCGGGCCTAAAAATTGTGGAAATGCTATCCACCACTCCCGGAATTTTCCCGCTGAAACTGCAGCACTCAATCTCACCTTGGAATGTAATCGGTTTGGCTAGCACCGCAACCGCCGCGCATCCCGCGTCGGCCAATCCTTCGTAGAGCCCGACCAGGGTTCCTCCCGTTCCCACTCCACTCACAACCGCATCCACATTCCTTGCAGGAAGTTGCTCCAGAATCTCGCGCGCAGTGCCCATGCGGTGAGCCAGCGCGTTGTCTTCGTTCGAAAACTGCCTTGGCAGAAACGCTTTCATTTCCTTTGCCAATCGCTGCGTTTCCTCGATCGATGCCAGTACTCCACCCGCCGAAGGCGTCAGCCGGATTTTGCCGCCAAAGGCTTTGATCATGAGAGTTCTTTCATTGGAAACACTCTCTGGCATGATTGCAATGAAGCGGACGCCCAGTTGCGCACACACCAAAGCCATTGCAATGCTGGTAGAACCGCTTGACGCTTCAATCACCGTCGTGTCTTTGTCAAGATGGCCTTCGCGCCAGGCCTTTTCAAGAATAAATCTCGCGATGCGGTCTTTGGTGGAGCCGCTTGGATTTAGGAATTCCAGCTTCGCCCAAATGGTAGGTTCACTGCTGCGGAGTTTGACTGGTATGAGCGGCGTGCTGGCTGGCCGGTACGGTATGGTTGTGTTCATCGGTCACACCGTAGTGTGACACTGTAGAAACTTCGCATGTCGAAAACGTCAACCCTTCGCGAGGACGCAGCCGCCATTTTTGCGGCAGCTCTCGCCGCTGCCGATGCAGCCGACGCCGTCAGACTTCATCTCCACAGGTCGGGAGTTGAACTACGCGCCGCCAACGTTCGTTTTTCGTTAGACCGGATTGATCGCGTAGTGGTGGTTGCTGTTGGCAAGGCCGCACCGCAAATGGCTGAGGCCATTGAACAGCGTCTTGATACTTATTTTTCGGAAGGCTTGGTCATCACGAAACGGGGGCACGCCCGGTCTTACAAGGGACAATGCCAGGTCATTGAAGCCAGTCACCCCGTTCCCGACGAAGAGAGTCTGCGCGCCGGGAAAGCCGTGATTGACTTGCTCGATGACCTTACCGCCAAAGATCTGTTGATTGTGGCGATTTCTGGCGGCGCGTCATCTCTGTTATGCGCCCCGGTGGAAGGCATAAGTCTTCCCGCTAAGCAGCGCACCACCGATTTGCTTCTGCGCGCCGGTGCCGATATCTACGAGTTAAACGCCGTTCGCAAACACCTCTCACTCTTAAAAGGCGGTAATCTGGCAGCGCGCGCCTATCCTGCCCCGGTGTTGAGTCTCCTGCTCTCGGACGTGGTCGGCGATCCTCTCGATGTCATCGGGTCGGGCCTCACTGCGCCAGATCAATCCACTTTTGCTCGTGCCCTCGCGGTCCTGTTGATGCGGTTTGTGCTGGAAGACGTTCCTGCCGAAGTGCGTGCGCATTTGGAAAAAGGTGCGTGCGGAGAGGTGCCCGAAACGCCCAAGCCGGGCGACGGCATCTTTGCAAACGTGGCCAATGCCGTGGTAGGCAACAGCAGGCAAGCGCTGGAAGCTGCTTCTGAAGAAGCCAAACGCCGCGGTTACCAACCCCTCATTCTTTCCAGTCAGTTTCAAGGCGAAGCAAGCGAGGTTGCGCGCTTTCATGCGGCGATTCTCTGGGAGACGGTTCTAGCGGGTCATCCGGTTCGCGTTCCAGCCTGTCTGCTGTCGGGCGGAGAGACTACCGTCACCGTGCGGGGCAAGGGCAAGGGCGGTAGGAATCTCGAGTTCGCCTTAGCCGCGGCAATCGCACTGAATGGAGCGCCCAACGTAATGTGCCTATCTGCCGGTACCGACGGCACCGACGGTCCTACCGACGCCGCTGGCGCATTCCTGAACGGCGAAACCTTCGCGCGTGCGCAAAAGCTCGGGTTGGATGCGGCCGAATATCTCCACCGCAATGATTCTTACTCCTTCTTCGATGCTCTTGGTGATCTTTTGCAAACCGGCCCCACCGGCACCAACGTCATGGATGTAAACGTGATGCTCGCTGAATGAAGCACTCGCGCGCAGCCTTCATTGGATAATCGTTCGAGCGGCCCAAGAATGCTGGAAAACATTAATCTGGAAAAGAAGCTTTCACGCGAAGAATACAAGCGTATGCTGCCTTCTTTGCAGATGCGTCTTTACGAGTTGGAAAAGGCCTGCTGGGATCACGGTATGCCGAGCGTCATTTTGTTTGAAGGTTGGGATGGTTCCGGCAAAGGCACGGCGATATCGGCCCTCACTCAACGGCTTGATCCGCGCGGCTTCCGTCTCTATTCCACCCAAGCTCCGCGCGCGTTTGAACAGCAGTATCCATGGCTCTGGCGTTTTTGGCTCAAGGTGCCAAGCCGGGGCGAAATGCTCATTTTCGACCATAGCTGGTACGGCCGCATGTTGGACGAGCGCATCGATCTGAAGTTGAGCGAAGAAGAATGGCGCCGCGCCGGCCGCGACATTCTCGATTTTGAACGGATGCTCGCCGACGACGGCGTAAACATTCTCAAGTTCTTCTTTCACATCGGCAAGAAGGAACAAAAAAAACGCTTCAAAGCAATGGATGCCGATCCGCTTGAGTCGTGGCGTTTGCGGAAGGAAGACTGGGAACACCACAAGAAATACAACCAGTATGTAGATGTGATTGAAGAGATGTTTGAATTAACCGATACCGATTTTGCTCCCTGGGTAATCGTTGAGGCAACATCTACTCCGTTCGCTTGCCGCAAAGTCTTCGAGACTGTGATCGCCGCTCTCGAACGCCGCTTGGGTGCGAGTGCCCCACCGAAACTTGACCGGGATGTAAACGATGCCGATCTTCGCGAAGTAATGGAGTCGCTGGAAGGGACAGATGCTCGAGACACTCGATCTGAATCGGAAGCTTGAGCGCGAAGAATACATCCGGCAGCTCGCGCGCCGCCAGATTCAAATGCGTGAGCTTGGGTTCCAGGTGTATCAACAAGGTCGTCCCGTGGTTCTCGTCTTCGAGGGTTGGGATGCCGCCGGCAAGGGCGGTGTCATCAAGCGGGTCACCGAAAAACTCGATCCCCGCGGATTCGTGGTTTACCCGATTAGCGCCCCACATGGCGAGGATAAAACCAAACACTATCTTTATCGCTTTTGGCGCAGGCTTCCCGAGCGCGGTACCATCGCCATCTTCGACCGCTCCTGGTATGGCCGTGTGTTGGTGGAACGCGTAGAAGGCTTTGCCAAAGAGAATGAATGGAAACGGGCATTCAAAGAGATCAATGCGTTCGAGCGCCAATTGGACGATTTCGAAACGATCGTAGTTAAGTTTTGGCTGCACATTTCTCGCGAAGAGCAGCTCAGGCGTTTTGAAGAGCGCCAGCAAATCGGTTATAAAGCTTGGAAGCTGACAGACGAAGACTGGCGCAACCGCGAAAAATGGGGCGCCTACGAAGACGCAGCTGAGGAAATGCTCGTAAAAACCAGCACCACTCTCGCGCCGTGGACCTTAGTAGAAGCGAACGACAAGTATTGGGCGCGTGTAAAGGTGCTTTCGCGCCTAGTCGAAGTGTTGTCCAAAGAGATGAACTACCGGCCTGCCGATCCGCTGAAGAAGGCTAAGAATAAAAACTGAGGGTGTTGTCGCCCTGCTTCAGTGTCCTTGTTTTGCGGAGCCTCCCGTACTCGTCTTCAAGCGTGAGACGTGACATATGCTGAGCAATCGCCAAGTCGCAAGGAGTCGCGGCCACAGCATTCAGAGCTAACGCATATTCGGCAGCCAGTTCGTAAGGCGGATCGATAAACGCGATGTCCGCCGTAAAGTTCGTCAGCAAAACGCCCGCCTGCCCTCGCACCACGCTCACCGCTTCTTTCCCGATACCCAGCGACGCAACATTCTCACGAATGACCTCAATAGCAGCCTGCTTGCGTTCGATCAGAATCACGCGTTTCGCGCCCCGGCTGAGCGCTTCCAAGCCAACCGCTCCGCTGCCGGCGTAAGCGTCCACGAAAACGCTCCCGCCAATCCTTGGAGTTAACACATTAAACAAAGCTTCGCGCAAACGGTCGGGCGTGGGCCGCACCTCCAAGCCCGGTACGCTTTTCAACTTCCTGCTGCGAAACTCCCCTGCAATAATTCTCATCTTTCATCCCACTTGTACCAACCCGTACCGGCGCTGCCAGTTCTCTTGGATATAACTCACCACCGCGCGCAATTCGCCGTTCGGCTTCTCTTCTATTAATCGTTGTGCCTCGGCTCTCGCTTGCTCCAGGATCTCCGCATCGCGCAGTAGGTTTGCGAACCGCAGGCCCGGGACGCCAGACTGCCGAGTTCCGAAAAACTCGCCCGGGCCGCGCAAGCGCATATCCATCTCGGCAATGTAGAAACCGTCGCTCGATTCAACTAACGTCCTAATTCGCTCGCGCGCCACATCGCCTAGCTTGCTCGTCACTAGCACGCAATAACTCTGTTGAGCGCCGCGCCCAACGCGCCCGCGCAATTGATGGATCTGGGCTAAACCAAAACGTTCCGCTTGCTCAATCACCATCACGGAAGCGTTGGGAACGTCTACGCCGACCTCAATCACTGTCGTCGCCACTAGAATCTTAATTTCGCCGCTCTGAAATTCGTGCATGATCGCTTCCTTGACGCCCCCGCTCAGCCGGCCATGCAGCAAGCCGACGCGCGTTTTCGGGAATACCTTTTCCGAAAGATGCAGAAACATTTTTTCGGCCGCTTTAATGTCAGCCGATGTCTCAGTCTCTTCCACGATTGGATAAACCACGTAGGCTTGGCGCCCAGCCGAAATCTCTTGCGCCACAAAGCTGTAAACGCCTTCCACCGCTGAATCCGGCACATGCTTAGTCACAATCGGCTTTCGCCCAGGCGGCATTTCGTCGATCACCGAAATGTCCAAATCGCCATACACCGTAAGAGCGAGAGTTCGCGGAATTGGCGTCGCCGACATTACCAAAACATCCGGCTGATTGCCTTTCCTCATCAGATTCAAACGCTGTGAGACGCCGAATCTGTGCTGCTCGTCCACAATCGCCAAGCCGAGGTTCGAAAAGCTGACATCTTCCTGAATAATGGCGTGCGTTCCCACCACCATGTGTACCGACCCTTGCGCCATTAGGTTCTTGGTGTGTTGCTTTTCACGCGGACCGGAGGAGCCAGTAAGAAAGGCCACTCTGTAGCCGAGCTTTTCAAGCAGGCGGTTGAAATATTTGAAATGCTGCGCCGCAAGAATTTCCGTGGGCGCCAGCACCGCCACTTGGAAACCGTTTTCAATCGCGATCACGGCTGCCTGTGCTGCCACAATCGTCTTGCCGCTCCCAACATCGCCCTGCAGTAGCCGGTTCATCGGGTGGGGCTTCTTCATGTCGTCCACAATTTCTTGAACCACGCGGCGCTGTGCACCCGTCGGCTTGAAGGGCAGCATCCGTTTGATCTGTTCTCGCGCACTCTCGGGCAGGGCGAACGAAATCCCAGTCGCCTGGCGCGCTTTATTCTTCTTCAGAGCCAAGCCGCATTCCAACCAGAAGAACTCGTCGAAAATGAGGCGTGTTTGGGCAGGAGTGCGAAATTCATTCAGCAGCCGCAAATCCGTTCCAGGCGAAGGGCAGTGCGTTTCCGTGATGGCTTCCGCCAACCCCGGCAACTGGATCCGCTCGCGCACGCTCAACGGTAGCGGGTCCGGGGGCAGGGAAACCTCTTTCAGGATTCGGTCGAGCAGTGTGCGAAAGATTCGCGTGGATACCTTGCTTGCCGCTTCGTAAACGGCCACAATGCGGCCAGAGTGCAACGTTTCATCCGCCTCGTCACCGCCGGAAAGGATCTCCACCTCGGGCTGGACCATCAAGCGGTGGCCGCTGGTCTTATCTAATTCAATTTTTCCGAAAAGAGCGACTCGGGTATCCGGAACCAGCGAATCCGCATACCTCTCACCGTGAAACCAGCGCGCCAGAAGGGTCCCGGTACCCTCGTCTTTGAAGATCACCTCGAACAATCCCACTGCGCGCCGCCGGAAGCCTGACATCTTTGCGGAGGCAACATGCGCAATCACTGCCGCCTTCTCGCCGGGCGCCAGTTGCGCGATGAGTTTCACGTTGCTCCGATCTTCATAGCGAAACGGAGCGTAATAAACAAGATCGGCTACTGTCTCAAGCCCTTTCGCCGCCAACATGACCGCGCGCGCTGGGCCGATGCCTTTCACAAACTGGAGTGGCGTCGCAAGGTCCAACCTTCTAGACTAACGAACAACTTCGTTCCGACCAGGAAGCGTGAGCGCCCTAGACTGGTTGTGCTAGCCGAACCGTGAGTGTAAACGAGCGGTAACGGATGCCGCGAATATTTCACGCCTTCTGACGGAGCGGTACTCACAGCCTGTTCAATCCCCTACCTTGGCGCAATAATAGCCACAGGACACCGCTTCTTCATGCAAATCGAATCCGCTCAAAACTTCATTAACGGCAATTGGACCCCCGGGCTTTCCGGCCAAACAATGCCGGTTTACGAACCCGCCACAGGCCAACCCTTCGCCGCAATTGCCGATAGCACCCCGCAGGATGTGGATTTGGCCGTCCGGGCCGCACGCCACGCTTTCGACGAAGGGGCTTGGGGGAAGACAACCGCTTTCGAGCGCGGCCGCATGCTTTCGAAACTCAGCGCTCTCATCAGCCAAAATGCTCCCGAGTTGGCAGCTCTCGAATCCCGCGATACCGGTAAACCAAAGAGCTCAGGAGCCGCCGATATTGCAGCTTTAGCTCGTTATTTCGAATACTATGGCGGCGCGGCGGACAAGCTACACGGCGAGGTAGTGCCGTATCTTGCCGGCTACCACGTTTCTGTGCTCCGCGAGCCGCATGGCGTCACCGGCCACATCTTGCCTTGGAACTATCCCGCGCAGATGTTTGGGCGCACGCTTGCGCCTTCGCTTGCTGTAGGTAACGCAGTGGTGCTCAAACCTGCGGAAGACGCTTGTCTTTCTTCATTACGAATTGCGGAGTGGGCCCGCGAAGCCGGCTTCCCCGACGGTGCAATCAATATCGTCACGGGCAAGGGGACGGTTGCCGGTGCAGCGCTCGCCGCGCACCCCGGAATCGATTTTCTCTCGTTCACTGGCTCACCTGCCGTTGGCCAGGCAGTCCAGAAACTCGCGGCCGATCACTTTATCGCCTGCACGCTCGAACTCGGCGGCAAATCCCCGCAGGTCGTCTTTGCCGATGCCGATCTCGACGCCGCTATCCCTGTTCTAAGGAAAGCCATCATTCAAAACACCGGCCAAACTTGTTCCGCGGGCAGCCGGATTCTTGTGGAGCGCAGCTTTTACGACACATTGATGGAGCGCTTGCGGGCGGCCTTCTCGGAGGTGCGCGTCGGCGCTCCTGAGATGGATCTTGATTGCGGGCCTATCATCAATGAAAAGCAGAAGCAGCGTATCCTCGGCTACGTAAATAACGCGCAGCGCGATGGCGCGACCTTGGTGGCCGAAGGCTCAATCGACTCCCACGTCGCGCCCGGCGGATACTATGTCAAGCCGATGCTCTTTGGCCAAGTGCCGCGCAATGCTGCCCTGGCGCGCGAAGAAGTGTTCGGGCCTGTGCTCAGCGTTCTGCCATTTAATGACGAAGCAGATGCCATTTCCCTTGCCAATGCAACCGACTATGGCCTCGTCGCCGCTGTGTGGACCAAAGACGGCGGCCGTCAAGTTCGCGTGGCCAAGCAAATTCGAGCCGGCCAAGTTTTCATCAATTGTTTCGGCGCCGGTGCAGGTATTGAGTTGCCCTTTGGCGGCGTCGGCAAGAGTGGCCATGGAAGAGAAAAGGGTTTCGCCGCGCTCCATGAATTCACCAGGACGAAGACCATGGTGATGAACCACGGATCCTAAAGACTAGATCGCCATCGTGACGGGAAATGACCCTGTTACGGTGATGGTCGATTGGACCGAGCTAGAACAAGCCGGTATTTAAGTTGAACGCGCGATGGCCGCCGGCGAACCATCTAGCGCCGGTAAACGAGTTGGCCTTGAAAGAAAGTCATGACGCATTTCATGTCTTTGATTTGATCGGTGGGAATCGTATAGGGATCGCGGTCCCAGACGGCGAGATCGGCGTCTTTGCCGGGTTCAATGGAGCCGATGTGGTTTTCAAGAAACAGTTGATGCGCGGCCCAGGTGGTGTAGGAGCGGAGGGCGGTGTGAATGTCGACAGCTTCCGCAGTGCCGAATGGTTGCTTTCCATAGGTGCCCTTGAGCGTTTCCCGCGCAATGGAAGACCAGAGGCCGAGGCGGGCGGCGAAGGGCGTTACTGGGTAATCGGAACCACCGGCCCAACGGACGCCGCGATCCATATACGTTTTGAAAGGCATCAGGCGCAAACAACGAACCGGGCCAAAATTGGCGGCGTAGGTGTCGCCAATCCAATACATAAACTCCGCCTGCGCCTCCGGATAGCCGGCATCGTACTGTTTTTGGAGCGCGGCCATTGTTTCGATGGCGTGGTCGCTGGGGATATTGGCGTGGATGATGCTGTGGCGCATGCCCGACGCGGGGTTTTCTTTTAGAACTGCGGCATAAGTATCGACAACCCAGTCAATGGCGCGGTCGCCGATGGCGTGGGTGCCGACGTGGATCCCAGCGTTGTGGATCAGCCGCACTTGCTGGCGGTAAATTTCGGGGTCGGTGAGTGGATAGCCGCGATTGCCGGTATCGGTCTCTGTCGATTTTTTATTCCAGTCTTGGTGCATCCAGGCCGTGCGGGCTCCGCCGCTGCCGTCCATGAAGAGCTTGACTCCGCCGGAGATTAGTGTGTCGTCGTGGTCGATCGCAGGTTTGCCGGATGGCGGTCGCGGCAGAGCGAGAATGTGGTTCACGGCGTCTTGTGTTTGGGCAAGAGTCGTGCCGCCGCTCCACAAAGCGAACAGGTGAATCGTGAGTTTGCGCTGGTCGCGCAATTCGCTATAGACGGTCCAATTTTCGGCGGCTATGCCTGGGTCTTTGATGGCTGTTATGCCTTCCTTATTCAAAGCGGCCATGGTCCGCAGGTATCCTTGGAGCATTTCCTCAGGTGAATAAGCGGGGATGAGTGTGGTGAGCAGACGCATAGCTGCTTGTTCTTTTAGGACGCCAGTGGGTTGGCCGTGGGCATCGCGATCGATTGTACCGGCCACGGGATTCTTCGTCTCGCTGGTAATGTGCGCTAACTTGAGTGCCACAGTGTTCGCCACGCCGTAATGTCCGGTGGTGTGAGCGAGCCAGACGGGATTGCGAGGTGCGGCGCGGTCGAGATCGGCTGCGTGGATGTAACGGCGTTCGGCGAGCTTACCCTCATCCCAACCTTGGCCTTGAATCCATTCGCCGGGCTTGGCTTTGGAAACGCGTTCCGCGACGGCGCGGCGGACCTCTTCGATGCTATGAACGGTGCTGAGGTCGATGGAATAGACGGGATCAACGGAAGCGAAATGCAGATGCGAATCGATGAGGCCAGGCGTTACGGTGCGGCCGTGGATGTCGATGATGCGAGTGGAGGGTCGGGCGTGCCGCTTTACGGACTGCAGAGAGCCAACCTCAACGATCTTGCCGTTGCGGATTGCGACGGCTTCGGCAATGGAATCGGCCTCATCAAGCGTGATGATTTTGCCGTTGGTGAGAATGGTATCGGCTTGCACTTGCGCCCGCGCGGACAACGGCGAAAGAATTGTTAACGCGGCGGCAATCCGTAGCCAGCGTGTTTGCATTGAACGACTTTAGCAGAAGCTGGCCTTGCCTCCGGTGGTGCCGGCGCGGATCTACATTTCATGTGTTCCCGGCCTGAGAATCCATTTCCGCGACGGTCAGGACGATTTTCCCTTGCTTGTGCGGCGCACCACCCAACATTTCGTGAGCAGTGCGCACCTCGCCGAACGAAAGCACAGTGCCCACGCGCGGGGTCAGCTTGCCTTCTTTCAACAAGTCCGCTATCCGGTCTAGGCGCTCCGTCGTCACGTCGACTAAGAAGAAGACCTCGCGGATGTTCTTCGGAATATCGGGGTTGGGCCTAGGTCGCGAAACCACTGAAACCAGAACCCCGCCGGGCTTGATGATCTTCCGGGAACGCTCTTGCGTGTCTCCGCCAACCATGTCGAGAACAATGTCGACCATAGGAATAATTTCTTCGAACCGCTCGCTTTTATAGTCGAGGACGGTGGTGGCACCAAGGCTCCTTACATATTGCGCCTGATCGGCGGAAGCGCTTGCGAAGATCCGCAACCCGGCTTGACTCGCTAGCTGAACGGCATAAGCTCCGACATTGCCGGCGGCCCCGTGAATCAGAACGGTCTGCCCCGGCTTGGCTTGTGCGTAGTCGAACAGCATTTGCCAGGCGGTGACTGCCACCACCGGCACCGAAGCCGCCTCTATGAAACTCAAGCCTTTGGGCTTGGCCGCGATCATTCTCGAAGACGCCCGCGCAAACTCCGCATAGGCGCCGATGAACTCGGGGTTGGTGACACCGTAGACTTCGTCGCCCGGTTTGAATTGCGTCACGCCTGAGCCCAAGGCTTCGACTATGCCAGAGAGATCGGATCCCAGCGTGAGTGGCAAGGGCGGGTTCACAACGCTCTTCCCTTCACGGATGAGCGCATCCCAAGGTCCGACGCCAGCACTCGCCACACGTACCAAGACCTGACCTGCGGCCGGTGCGGGAAGGGGCAGATCGTCTATGACTATGACCTCGGGAGGTCCGAAATGATGAATCCGTGCGGCTTTCATACGCTACCTTGCGATTATCCATCAAGCGCCGAGCGTAGAATGTCGAAGGCTTCGGCGGGCCACATCAAGCTTTTCCATAAACCGCTCGCGCTAGTTCTGCTCCAAAACGGGTGACCGCCACTTGAAAAGCGATCTCAGCCTCATCAGCATCCGGATACTTGCGGCGGACCGCAGCCCATTGAAGGGAGTGGGCCGCCTCCCAAAGCGCAGCGCCAAGGCGCAGGCGTTCGGCAGGGGTCATTGCCCAGGTCATTGCCCCGAGTCGTTGGAAGTAGATCTGGCTCACTTTCGGTGATGTGTCACTGAGCGCCACTACTGTCAGAGTATCTCTCACTCTCGGCCACACTTCCACGACGTTGACGGTAGGGAACTGGTCCATTTACACTCGCCTTATGCCACGAAATGTCATCCTCGGATTCGGAATCAGTCTTGACGGCCATATCGCGCGGCGCAACGGCGCGCTCGATTTTCTGGTCATCGACAAAGAAGGTGAAGCCGTGATGGCGGACTTCTTCGCTAAGATCGACACCACGATTATGGGCCGGAAGACTGCCGCTGGTTGGCTAAAAATGCGCGAGAGCGGCGAGGCGCCCGAAACGCCTGGTATGACAAACTACGTAGTTTCGCGGCGCTGGAAGGCCTGGCAAGCGCGAGGGGTTTGAAGTGGTGAACGGATCGCTAAAAGCCTTTGTGGGAAAGCTCAAACGGAGCCGGGGGAAAGACATCTATCTAGGCGGTGGGGGCGAATTGGCGCGCAGTTTTTTCGCTGAGGATTTGGTGGACGGACTCTTCATCGGCGTTTGTCCCGTACTGTTGGGCGATGGCATCCCCGCCTTCCCGGGGAAGTTCCCGCAGCGCGATTTTAGGCTAATCGAATGCACGTCGTATTCAAATGGGTCGGTGGGGTTGCGCTATGAACGGACGAGGAAGAAGTTGATATGATCGCCCTGGAGATCGGGAGTAATTCGTCTTTATGATTGACAAAACATCGCGGCGGTTCTTTCTCGGGGCGTTGACGGCGGCGTCAGCGGCACGGGTATGGGGCGCTAACGACAGAATCAATGTGGCCATTGTGGGCCTGGGCGGGCGCGGAACGAGCCATTTGAATATTTACTCGAAAATGAGCGAGGTGCGCGTGGTCGGGCTGTGCGATGTGAATCAAGCGGCGCGGGAAAAAGCGCAGGCGACGCTGCTCAAGAATTCGGGAGACAAGGCCAAAGAGTTTGTCGACATGCGGGAGGCGTTTGCCGATCCGAGCGTAGCAGTGGTTTCGATTGCGACGCCGAACCACTGGCACGCTTTGGCGGCAATTTGGGCGATGCAGGCCGGAAAAGATGTATATGGCGAGAAACCCGCTTGTTACAACATCTACGAAGGCCAGCGCATGATTCAAGTGGCGCGCGAGACGAAGCGCATGATGCAGGTGGGTTCGCAGCACCGCAGCACGCCATACAAGATGCGCGCCATGGAAGCGCTGCACGGCGGCGCGATTGGCGATATTTATTTGGCTAAGGGGCTTTGCTTTAAGAGACGCGCGTCGATTGGGCATGCGGACGATGAGCCGATTCCGGCGGGCGTGAACTGGGATTTGTTTTTGGGCCGGCACCGATGAGACCGTTCAACAAGCTGCGCTTCATTTATAACTGGCACTGGTTCTGGGACACAGGGAATGGGGATATCGGTAATCAGGGGGTGCATGAGATTGGTATTTGCCGGTGGGGTTTGAAGGATCCGGGGATGCCGGAGAGTGCGTTTGCGCAGGGCGGCAAGTATGCGTATACAGACGATCAAGAGACGCCGAACACTCTGCTGGCGAGTTACAAGTATGGGGCGCGGGAGATTGTGTTTGAAGTGCGCGGATTGCTGACGGGCGGAGAAGGCGTGCCGGTGGTGCGGCGTGGTGGAGCGCCGGCAGCAGGGGCCGTAGCGCCACCCACGTCGCCTGCGCCGAGCGCGACAGCGCCTGTGAATGGCGGGCCGCCGCTTGACATCATGGTCGGCAATCTCTTTTACGGCACAACCGGATGGGCGGCGATGAGTGATGGCGGGTTCCAGGCTTTCCGAGGTGAGACTAACGAACTCTTTATGGATGAGCGGCCGGAGAAGCACGAGGATACGACGAAGCTGCATATGCAGAATTTTTTGGCGGCTTGCCGGTCGAGGAATGGCAAAGAGCTGCATGATGGGATCGACAACGCGTACTTGAGCGCGTCGTTGTGCCATCTGGCGAATATTAGTTACCGGGTTGGGCGGAAGTTGACGCTGGAGGATGGGCCAACGTTCGGGAACGACAACGAGGCGAATCAGCTGTTGACGCGGGAGTATCGTAAGCCTTACGTGGTGTAGAAAAAGTGACTGGGCAATGGCCCCGTCGCCACAAGGAAGTTCAATGTTGATACATTCTCGGTGATGACGAGACGAATTGGGATTTGGGTAACGTTACTGACGGGATCGGCAATGTGGGCGCAGGATACGGCGCATCAGCCGCAAGGCAACCAGATTCCAGGGCCAGGACAAGCACAGACGGGGACGGCATGGCTGGGGTCGCTGCTGGAGTTTAAGAACGATCCGGCCGCGGACCATGACGCTTGGCTGCGCGATTTGAAACTATGGCGGGCCGAGCGCAAGACGCGCATGGGCTACGACGACAGCGAGTACCGGCGGCCTGAATTTCAGTGGATCCGGCACAACTTTGTCTCACCGCAGGTGATGGTGGAAGAGAGAACACTGTTTGACGTTGCCCAGGGGAAATGGACCGTCGACAAATACTTAGACGATCTAGAAACGCGCTACGGAGGCATTGACAGTGTGCTGTTGTGGCCGGTCTATCCAAATATCGGAATTGACAATCGCAACCAGTGGGATTTAGCGCGGGACTTGCCGGGAGGGATTCCGGCGCTACGCAAAATGGTGGAGGATTTTCACCGGCGGAATGTGCGCGTGCTGTTTCCGACGATGGCTTGGGACAACGGGACGCGCGATCCCGGGATGCCGCACTGGGAAGCCACGGCGCGTTTGATGGCGGAGATTGGCGTAGATGGCGTAAACGGGGATACGTTTGGCGGATTGCCGAGAGCGTACCGGACGGCGTCGGACAACACGGGACATCCGGTGGTGTTTGAGCCGGAAGGCGCGCCGACGGCGGATGAAGGGTTGATATGGAATAACCAGAGCTGGGCTTACTGGACGTTCAAATTTGTGCCAACGGCGAGCAAGCAAAAGTGGCTGGAACCGCGGCATATGTCGCATATCTGCGACCGCTGGGCACGCGACAAGACAGACGATCTGCAACATGCGTTCTTTAACGGCATGGGCTATGTGAGTTGGGAGAACATTTGGGGGATTTGGAATCAGATCACCGATCGGGATGCGGAGGCGCTGCGGAGGGTGGCGCACCTGGAGCGGGAGTTTGCGGATTTGCTGGCCAGTGACGAATGGGAACCGTTTGTACCGACGATTCCCTATGGCGTGTATGCGTCGAAGTTTCCGGGCCAGGGGCAGACGCTGTATCTCTTTGTAAATCGGAATGAGTTTCGCGTGGAAGGACAGCAGATGACGCTGCCGTTTGTAGAGGGGCGGCGGTACTTCGATGTATGGAACGGGGTGGAGCTGAAAGACAAGAAGGCGCTCAATTTCGCAATGGAAGGGAATGGATACGGCGCGATTCTGGCGATGGATGCGGGTGGAGAACGGGCGAATTTCGCAGCTTTTTTGACGAAAAGGCGGGAGATGACCCAGAAGCCGCTCAGTGCGTACTCGCATGAATGGCATTTTTTGCCGCAACACATGGTAGAGAGCGGGGCTACGGCGAAGGCGGAGAGTGCGGGCGAAGGGATGGTGCGGATTCCCGCCGGCGAATTTGACTTCAATGTTCGTGGCATTGAAATTGAAGGCTTCAACTGGGCTGGATTGGATGTGCAGTACGCGTGGGAGGATTCGCCGCGAAGGGCGCATAGCCACAGGCTGCGGGTGGCGGCGTTTGATATCGACAAGTATCCGGTGACGAACGCAGAGTTCAAGAAATTTTTGGAAGCGAGCCATTACAAGCCGGCAGATGACCACAATTTCTTACGCGATTGGAAGAGCGGAGAGATTCCGCCGGGTTGGGAGAATAAGCCGGTGACTTGGGTGTCGTTGGAAGACGCGCGCGCCTATGCGAAATGGGGAGGCAAGCGATTGCCACATGAGTGGGAGTGGCAGTACGCGGCGCAGGGTACGGATGGGAGGTTGTATCCGTGGGGCGATGAATGGAAAGAGAGTGCAGTACCGAAGCCGGACAAAGGACGGGATCTGACCGGCCCGGACACGGTGACGGCGCATCCGAATGGAGCGAGTGCATTTGGGGTGATGGATCTGGTTGGCAATGTCTGGCAGTGGACGGATGAGTTCGAAGATACTCACACGAGAGCGGCTATTTTGCGCGGCGGCAGTTATTACCAGCCGCAGGGATCGATTTGGTATTTTCCAGAGACTTACAAGCTGAATGAGCACGGCAAGTATTTATTGATTGCGCCATCGAAAGACCGGGCCGGGACGCTGGGATTTCGCTGTGTGCGGGATGTGGAGTAAGCTCTAGTACGCCAAGTACCTGTGCGGCGTTTCGTGTCCGATGAGCGCCCCGCAGGCGTTGTTGGGCAAACGATCCATTACAACTTATCTCTTTCAACGCGGGTGGAACACTCCATACACTGGGGATATGCAAAACGCGATCAGCTCATTCTGGAAACAAGAAAACGGCCAGGACATGGTGGAGTACTCGCTACTCATCGGTTTTGTGGCTCTCTCAGGCGCGGCAGTGCTGACGGGAGTCAGAACTGAGATGACATCCATCTGGAATGCGATCAGTACGAGCTTCGCTACTGCGGCGTCGTCCTAAGAATTCACACTTGCACAAATATTCTAGGACCCGATCCTTATCTCTTTCCGCCCAGCACTACTTGCCCCGGTTCCGGTTTGCTAAACATCACTGCCTGCAAAGTGAGATTGTGAGTGATCTTCTTAACGCGCAGGTCTTCCGCGTGGCTATCCGGCTCCGTCGTGGCGTGCAGCATGCGGTACGGCATGCGCACGCCGTCCACTTCCTGGTAGTCGAGGTAATCGATCGTATTCGTGAAATAGGCGGAAATCTCACCCTTCTCTTCAACCCTTCGAAGCAAATGGGTCGAGGCGTCGAAATAGAGCTTGGTTGCCGCCAGATTGTTGGGCGCAATGATGACATCCATTTTCTCGCCGTCAATCTCTTCGCTGGGCGCCGGGTCGATCTCAGAGTAGATCTCTTTCAAATGAACGAAGCGCAGCGGATCGGCTTCCATCTCCAACGGGAGCTCCGCGCCGTGCGACAGTTTCTTCACTTTGTTTTTTGCTGAAAGACTCCAGCAGTGGGCGCCGTCATAACCCACTCTCTCCTTCTTGCTGACCGACAGAACTTTGTTCGGCTTCTGCCAGTAGAAGGTCAAATCCTTGCCGCGGTGTACGTCGATGGCCGTTTCGCGGCTGGTAAATCGGTCAACCGCTTCTTGGCCACCGACCGCTTTGACGTAATCGGCCCAGATGCTTTCAACGGGGCGTCCGGCGGGGATATCGACAGCCAAAGCGACAGTGGGTAGAACGATCATCCAGCTACAGAAAAATCCCATAATCCGTGCTTTTATCCTAGCGATTTTGCGGTGGAGAGACCGGTTCTTGTGCCTTTAGGGGGTAAGAATTCTCCGCTATCACGCTGAATTCTTTAGAAAAAGAGAGTATTCTATTCCGCCCAACACTCAAGTATTGTGACAAACCTGCCGATAAGGAGAGCGTAGGCAGAGGTATGAACCTGGATCTAAGTAAGATTAAGAAAATCGTTTCTATTTGCGAGACCCAACCGCTCACCGTTCACGGCTTGCAGCATTTGCTGGAATCTACGGACGATCTAGCGTTTGGCTCCGCACACGCATCGCCCGCTGAGTGGATGCTCAGTTCCGGCGCGGATAAAACAGATGTGTTGGTGATTGATAAAGGTTTGGGAGCCAAAACAGTGTTGGACGCTCTGAATCAATTGCCGGCCGAACACGGGCAAAACCGCTCGACAGTTCCTGCTGTCGTCGTGTGGGGTATGTCTGTCACAGAAGCCGAAGCGCTGCGGTTCCTCCAATCCGGCGCGAAAGGCATCATTCGGAAATCGGCGGATATCGCCACGGTTTTGGCTTGTCTGCGGGCTGTTTCACAAGGCCGCAGTTGGATGCAAGATTCAGTTTTCCGCGAAGCATCGAACATGGAGGCGCAGGTACGCACCGATCTGACGCCGCGTGAACATCAAGTGATGGAACTGGTGGAACAAGGCTTCAAGAACCGCGAAATCGCCCAGGAACTGGGTATTCGTCCTGGCACCGTCAAGATCCACCTAAAACACATCTTTGAAAAGACCGGCGTGCGCGGGCGGCACGGTTTGGCCCTCAATGGCCTCCGCCAAAAGGGCGTTATCAGCCTCTTAGCATCGTAGAGTTTTCGAGTCCGTGGCGCTGGCACGCCTAACTCCGAATCCGAGCCGGAAGCGTAAGCGCCCTAGTTCGGCGCAGCTTTAAGCTCCGCCGTCCACCTCTTGACAAATAGCGAATAAAAGGCGAAACTAGCCGTGGAGGCTATTGATCCACGTGTCGCAGGTCGCCTTTTCACAACAGGCCATTCCGTCCAGCGATCCAGTTCGCTTGGTCGGCATAGCCCGCATGGCTGCGGAAAGCAGCGTGCTTATCGAGAAACGCCGCGTTGAGTATCGCAATTTAGCGACGCGCAAATGGCTCAACCGCTGTCAATCGGACCGTGTACCGTTCGACTGGACAATCAATCCTTATCGTGGCTGCGAATTCGGCTGTAAATACTGCTATGCCCGCTACACCCACGATTTTCTGGAACGCCATGACCCAGCGGCGTTTGAGACCGAAATCTACGCCAAAGAATGGAATGCGCCAGCGTTTCAAGAAGAGCTCAAGACTGTCAAACCTGGCCAGATCATCGCTATCGGGACGGCCACCGATCCATATCAGCCCGCCGAGCGCCGCTTTCTAAGTACGCAAAGCGTGCTCGAAGGCTTGGCGACACTGCTCGGCGTTTCCATCTTTCTGACCACCAAATCCAACCTGGTCAGCCGCGATGCCGCGCTGTTTCTGTCATTAGCGAAACAGAATCGTGTCCATGTCACCATCACCATTACCACAACCAGCCGCAGTCTAGCCCGCTTAACCGAGCCTTTTGCTCCTAGTCCGGAAATGCGCTTTAAGGCAGTGGCCAAGCTTGCCGAAGCAGGCGTTTCGGTCGGGGTCATGGCGAGTCCAATTCTGCCTCTGATTACCGATTCGGAAGCAAACTTGCTCGCTGTTGCGCAAGGCGCTAAGGCTGCCGGGGCGAAACAATTCGGCGCTCACGTTGTCTTTCTTCAACCTGCGGCCCAGCGAGTGTTTTACCCGTTTCTTGCCGAGCGCTTCCCGGAGCATCTGGCACGCTATCAAAAAAGCTTTCTCGAAGGAGCGTATCTGAGCGGCTCTTACCCTGAACGGATGCGGACTCTGGTGGGAGATATTCGCAGCCGAGTCGGACTTGTTGCGCGCGATATCGATACCCAACCAATGCCGCTCGCCCCACCAGACGCGCAAATGCGGTTGTTCTGATATCCTCGGCCTTGAGCCATGGAAATTTCACTCGCGAACAAATCTGCCATAGTCACAGGAGCGGGGCGGGGAATCGGTCTTGCTATTGCGCAAACGCTAGCAAAAGCAGGCGCGTCGGTTCTGCTGACCGATATCGACGAACCCGCGCTCGCAGAAGCAAAGAAGCAGATCGAAGGTGTAGCGGCCGGCAAGCTGTCGACCATCGCCGGTGATCTGACCGGCGCGAAGTTTCCCGAGGCGGTGATCGACAAGGCGATCAAAGATTTCGGTTCGCTCGACATCATCGTCAACAACGCTGGCTATACCTGGGACAGCGTCATTCAGAAGACCACCGATGAACAATTCCAGGCCATGCTCGACATCCACGTTGTAGCGCCGTTCCGCATCCTGCGAGCCGCCGCACCTTGGCTGCGCGAAACCGCTAAGAGAGAAGCCGAGGCTGGCAAGACAGTCATGCGCAAAGTTGTGAACATCACGTCTATCTCAGGACTGGGCGGCAACGCGGGGCAATCCGGGTACTCGTCCGGCAAAGCGGCGATTGTAGGTCTGACGAAGACGATCGCCAAAGAGTGGGGACGTTACAACGTGGCGGTCAACGCGGTCGCGTTTGGCATTATCGACACACGCCTGACGCGGCCCATGGAAAGTGCTGAAACCAACATTGCCATTGGGGAGCGGCAAGTGCGCGTGGGCATGCAATCGCAGGTGCGCGAGCAGGTGGAAAAGTCCATCCCACTGGGTAGAATGGGCACGCCGGAAGATGCCGCGAACACTGTCTTGTTTTTCTGCTCGCCATTATCCGACTACGTGACGGGTGAAGTCTTAGTCTGCGGCGGCGGAGTCCACTTTTAGGACGCGGGTGCGGATTTCTTCGACCCCTTAAGCAGTTGCAGCGCAACGGGGATCAGAGAAACGAAGATAATGCCCAGCACGAACTTCTCGAAGTTGTGTTGCACGATGGGAACGCTGCCGAGCCAGTAACCCAACAAAATCATCGACGTAACCCAGCCGATGGCCCCCACCACATTGAAGGTTAGGAACCGCAGGTAGTGCATTTTGCCGACCCCAGCGATAAAAGCCGCGAACGTTCGAATGATCGGCACGAACTTAGCGTAAATGATGGTCTTGCCGCCATGCCGTTCGTAGAACTCGTGCGTGCGGTCGAGATATTCCTGCCGAAAAATGCGAGACTGGCCGTTCTTGAATAAAGAATAACCGAGTGTGCCGCCGAGAAAAAAGCCGGAGCCATCACCCAAGATGGACGCCGTAGCCAGCAGCGCAATCATCGCTCCAATAGGAAGCTTTCCCGCGCCCGCGACCACGCCCACCGTGAATAGCAGCGAATCGCCAGGCAAGAAAAAGCCCACTAACAAGCCGCTTTCCGCGAAGACAATCAGGAAAAGAGCGGCATAACCGACCCAGCCATTCAGCACCGTAGACAAGAGCTGAATCAATTGTTGAGGGTCGGTCAGACCGCGAAGAAAATGCAGAGCCTGAATCAGCAAATGGTCGACCTATGCCCCGAAGTGCTCAATCAGATGGCCGATGGCCGCATCGTTCATCTTGATTTTGCCGCGCTTTTTCAAGTCGTTCACAATGCTGTCGCGGAACAGAGGCTCTTGCACTTGCAGCTTACTCTGCTCCAGGCCCTGCATGATCGCAGACTTGCCGGCTGCATATTGATTCATATCGGCGGGCACTTTCTCCGAGACCTTGCAAACGAATTGGCCGGTGCCCGTCAACACGGGTCCGATGATGTCCCCGACATTAGCCTTGAAGGCAGCAGCGAGTTGGGTACCAGAACCGATACCTTCCGCCGCTCCATCAATGGCGAAGGGCGCGGCCGTCTTTACGGTTGTTCCAAAGCGTTTGGCAATTGATTCCAAGCTCTCCCCCTTGCGGGCAGCGTCTGCCGCTTCTTTGGCGGCGTTCTGGGCCAAGCGGTCCGCCTCGCTCGCGGTGTAACGCTGTGTCACTTCGGCCTGTACGTCGTTGAAATCGGCGTTATGAGCCTGAGCAACGTTCAAAATGAGGGCAAATCCAGACTTGCCTTCTTTGTCGTCGGGGAAGACCTCGGTAATGGTGCCTTTGGCAGCCACACGAACAGCGTTGGCCAGGGTGGAGTCGCCCGGCAATTCCGGCAGAGGCGCGCCATTAGGAACGTTTTCTTGCTTTATGTCTCTTAGGCCGTACTTAGCGGCAATGGCCGCAGCCTGTCCTGGATTTTTCACCACATCGCTGTGCGCCAGATCCATGTTCTTGCGCAACATTTCAGCCGCTACTTGCTTCTTAGCCTCGAGCAGCAGTTGCGGGCGCGCTTCATCGTAAGTCTGGGTGTGCGCTTCCTGGCGTTCTTCGGTTTGCACAATATGATAACCGTATTCCGTATCCACGATGCCGCTCAGTTCGCCGGGCTTGAGTGAGAAGCAAGCCTTTTCGAAGTTCGGAACCATTTGGCCGCGCGTTACCCAGCCCAATTCGCCGCCTTTTTGTCCGGAACCTGGATCTTCCGAAAACTTCTTCGCAAGGTCGCCGAAATTGGCGCCGCCTTGAATCTGCTTCAAGATCTGTTCCGCCTTGGCGCGCAGAATAGGCGCTTCTTCCTTGGGCTTGCCTTGCGTCTTGATCAGAATATGACGCACACGCACGCGTTCGGGAGTGCGAAAGCTATCGATTCCGTCCTGATAATCCTTCTGCAACTGCGTTTCGGGCACTTGCGCGGCTTGCATGTAATCGGCATCGGAACCAGCAATTAGTTCGTAGCTCCGTTTCTCAGGCACCTGAAACAACTGGCGATTCTTGTCGAAGAACGCCTTGACCATAGCCGGGTCGCCGCTCACTTTCGACGTGAAGGCCGTCTTATCGATCGCGACATACTGCAAGCCAACTTTCAGGTTTTTGCGTTGATACTCAGCGCGCGCATCGGCATCGGAGACCACCATCGATTGGCGCTCTAAATTGTCCAATCGTGAGGCTAACATCGAATCCCGCTGCTGGCTCTCAAACGCAGTCGGAGTCATCCCTTGCTGAGCCAGCGCCTGTTCGTAGCGAACCTTGTCAAACGTGCCACCCATCTGGGCGGCGAAGCCCGCTTCGATCGCGTCGGCCAGCTCATCGTTAGAGATGGTCAAACCCATTTCCTTGGCTTTATAGGCCAACGCTTTTTGTTCGACCAACTGCTCCACGATTCGCGGGATATACATGGCCAGGATGCCCTTCGGCAGGTTGGCTTGACCGCGGGTAACCATGGCGATCTGGCGCTGCACGTCGGTTTCCGTGACCTTGTCGCTGCCCACCACGGCGATGACGCTTTCGCTGCTGATGCCCGAGCCGCCGAAGCCACCGGGAATCAGGTAGATGAGCATCGACCCTGCTACCAGGAGCAGCATCACGCCCAACAAAATCTTCACACTTTTCTCGCGGCTTCGGAACAGATCAAACATGGCTTAAGAAGGAATCTCCTGCTAGGGTCTCTTTGGAATACGCAACTGGCGCCTGACGGCTGCCGGAAGGACCCAAACTTTGATTATAGCGGCTTAGGTGATATTACGTGCGCGTTTTATTTGGTTCGCGGAAATCGTCTCGGGCGGAATCGGCGTGGGATCTTTGAACGCCTCTTGCCGCAGCAGCGTCCGTTCAATTACACGTCCCTTCGGTCACCTCACGCGCCTGTAACTCAATCGTCAAAAGCTGTTCCTTTAACCTGGCTGCCTCAAGACGCACAATGCCATCGTCTACAAACTCGCCGTTCACCCACAGGGAATCGGTTCTATTTCTTCCTTTTATAAACGTACACGCCATCTGGCGTATAGCTAACCAATTCGTTGTCTCGAAACTCGAAGATCTGCCCGGGCAGTGCCGGCACATCG
This sequence comes from Bryobacterales bacterium, assembly GCA_963763615.1. Lineage (GTDB taxonomy): Bacteria > Acidobacteriota > Terriglobia > Bryobacterales > Bryobacteraceae > Bog-105. The sequence goes on from CAVXPI010000002.1 coordinate 222,287, forward strand.
AACGCTTGCCCGTGCTTCGGACGCATTTCGAGAACCGGGCTCCCCGGCCAGCGAAAGCACCAATTTGCTGTCTCCTTGCAAGCTCACCGTGAGCGTGCTGGCCGGTAAATCATAATCTCCCGTGAACTGCTCCAGGAAAGTACGTTGATACATCCGCGCTTCCGCCGTCCGTTCAAACACGATGGGCTTGACATGCGGCTCAAGCGGCATACTGAGGCTCGCGATTTCGCCATTCAGATCGGTCACAAACGTAACCTTCAACTTTTCCATATCGTCCAGCGGATTCGCCGGCACCGCAAACGTGTCGTAGTGAAAATGCGCAATGGGCCGCGCGATCCTGTTTAGTTGCAGACTCAACGAGTCCATTGTTTTCCCCGCAGCTATGGTTACATGCCCATAGCCATCATTGGCAAACTCGCCGCAATAATCCCTTAATGCGTGCGAATAACGCGTGCCCGCCACCTCCCCGGTCAGCCCCATACGCTCGGCCGATAACTGCGATTCGTCGCTCTTCTTCCGCACTTCCAAGAAGCGTTCCTTCCAAGGCGTTTGGTCCAAACCCAGCAAGCGATCAAACACCGCATAGGCCAAGAAATCCCGCACTGGCGTTTGATCCAGATTGGTCAACACCACCACGCCGACCCCATCGTTCGGTAAGAACGCTAAGTTCAGGGAGAAGCCGTCAAGGTTGCCGCCGTGGTCGACCATCTTGTGGCCCCGGTAATTCGAAATAAAGAAACCCATGCCGTAACTGTTCTCACCTAACTCCTTGAACGGCGGCGTGCCCGCAATCGTCATCTGCGGTGTCTGCATCTGCGCGGAATTGTTGGCCGAGAGTAACTGCTTCCCGTCCAGCGCGCCTTTATTCAGGTGAAAGAGCAAATAGCGCGACAAATCGTCGATGTTTGAATTGATCGCACCAGCCGGCCCGATGTCTCCCCAATCGGCAAACTCTATCTTGTTTACTTCGCCGTCTTTGTAGTTGCGCCGGTAGGGCTGTGCATAGTCGGGGCTCTTGCGCGCGTCGGCCGAATGGAAAACCGTGCTCGTCATGCCAAGCGGCGTGAGCACATGCTGCTGAACCGCTTGCTCCCATTCGCTGTGATCCAACTCACCAGCTAAGTAACCGGCCGTAATGAACATCAAATTGTTGTATTGAAACGTTTGCCGAAGCGGCATATTTGGCTCCAGATACCGCAGCCGCGCCACTAACTCCTTGCGCGAAAAATTCGACGTGTACCAAACCGAGTCGTGCCGCGGCAAACCAGAGCGGTGCGTTACCAAATCACGCGGCGTGAGTTCATCGGTAGCCACCGAGTCATACATCCGAAACCCCGGCAGATACTCGCGCACGGGCTTATCCCAACTCAGTTTGCCTTCATCAACGAGCATGCCCAGCGTCGTCACCGTAAACGATTTTGTGATCGACGCAATCGGAAAGAGAGTCTTCGTCGTGAGCGGCAGCTTGCTTTCCGCGTCACGGAAGCCATACCCTTTAGCCAAGATCACCTGACCGTTCTTCACTACAGCGACGCCCACTCCGGGCACTTTGAAATCGTTCATTACGTCGGCGACATAGGCGTCGAAACCCTCGAGTTCGGTTTTCTGCGCCTGCGCTCGTGAAGGAAGCAACAGAAGCGCGCTGAAGAAAATGCCTGCTGTTTGCGATGCAATTGTCTTGTTCCAGAACATTACTCATCACGATAGCAACGCAGGCGATTCCAAGCTAGACTGGTCGTACTGTGAAAGCGTTTGATCTCATTTTCAACGCCGCCTCGCCCATTTTAGGAAGAATTTCGCCCACGGTGCTTTCCCATACGGAAAGTACCCGGCGGCGGATTGCGCTGTGGCGTCAGTACAAAAGGTTCCAGGCTGAAATCAAGGAAAAGCTGTATGCTCCGAACGCTCCGGTCACCGTGCTCACGGGGCCGTTCCAGGGTATGCGCTATCTCGATGAGATTGTCTGGGGCTCGATCACTCCGCGCTGGTTGGGCTCGTATGAGTCCGAGCTTCATCCCCTTATTCAACAAATTGTTCAACGGGCTTACGGCACCGTGATTGATGTTGGTTCGGCAGAGGGCTTCTACGCCGTAGGCTTAGCGTTCAGAATGCCCAAGTGCAGGTTGTTCGCCTTTGATGTAGATTACCTCTCGCGCCGCCAAGTCGCACGCCTGGCGGAAATGAATGGCGTAAAGGATCGCGTGATAATCGGCCATTACTGTCACCACGCCGACATTGATGCGCTATCCGTTCCCGGCGACACTCTTCTCGTATGCGACATCGAAGGGCATGAATTAGGGTTGATGGATCCGCAGAAAGCGGCCAGCCTCCGGTTGATCGATCTTTTGGTCGAAACACACGACGTTAAAATTAACCCGATCATCGAGAAAGCGCTTTACGAAAGGTTCAGCCCGACTCATACTATCCAGCGAATACCGGAAACCGATCGCGTCGCGTGGCAGAAGGAGAATGTACAAGTGATGGCCGCGATTCCAGAGGAGTTGCGGTTGAAGGCGCTATCCGAAGGACGGCATCATGAGAATCCTCAATCCTGGCTGTGGATGACTGTCAATAACTAACGAGGCTCCGCCTTTGATTACAGAGTGCCGCCATACGGGCCGACGAGTTTCTACATTTTCCCGGCCTTCCTTGTGCCGCCGAGGCGTAGGGCGTCGATTCTTCGCTGCGCGGCGTCTCTCTAAACACCGCATTCGACGCGTAGCGTCGATACGCTCTACGGGCCCAGAAATGTAGAGACTCCAGTAGGCAGTTTTCCAGCCGCTCTTATCTTAATTTGCACCGAAGGAGCGGTAGTCACCAGCCTGTCCATCCGGTGCCGAGTTGCATTTGCCGGGTTGCGGGGGTTTATGGGCTTACATCCATATGACATGATTTGGAGTGGAGGAACTATGCAAGCGAACGGGGCTTTGGTTTTTGGGGCTGTTTGCTGTCTGATGGGCGGAGTGATTGTGGCGCAAGCGGGCGCCGTAGGCGATGAAATTTCGCAGCGGGCCAAGAAGCTGCATTTTTCTTCGATTGTGTTGGACACGCACGACGACACGACTCAGCGGCTCTTTTCGAAGGACTACGATTTTGGAAAGCGCAATGCGGAGGGCCACGTAGACATTCCGCGGATGCGCGAAGGCGGGATGAATGCGATCTTCTTTTCGATTTGGATCGACGGGAGGATTGTAGGGCCACAGGCCGTCCAGAAAGCGTTGGATCAAATTGACGCTGTTCATGAGAACGTCAAGAAGTTCTCCAAGGACATGGCGTTTGCGCGCACGGCGGCGGATGTGAGGCGGGCGCACGAGCAGGGCAAGATTGCAGCGCTAATGGGTGTTGAGGGCGGACACATGATCGGCAACGATATCCGGGTGCTGCGGATTTTCGGAGATTTGGGTGTACGGTACATGACCTTGACTCACTTTTATAACGATGAGTGGGCGGATTCGTCGACCGACAAGCCGGCGCATAACGGACTAACTGACTTTGGTAAAGAGATTGTGCGGGAAATGAACCGGCAAGGCATCATGGTTGATATCTCACATGTGAGTGACAAGACCTTTTACGACGCACTGGAAGTTAGTAAGGCGCCGCTGATTGCTTCGCACTCGTCTTGCCGCGCGCTTTGTAATCACGTGCGCGATATGAGCGACGACATGATTAAAGCTTTGGCGGCGAAGGGCGGTGTGATTCAAATCAACTACGAGAAGAGCTTTATCGATCAGGCGTACAAAGATGCTTCCGACCGCGAGACGGGCGGGGTGGTTCAGTCGATGGGAGATCTGACGAAAAAATGCAATGACGATGAGGCTTGCATTGGGCGGGAGATGGCGAAAGCGGAGAAGAAGCTGACTGATGAGGGGAAGTTGCCGCATGTGAGCTGGGAGAGAATTATCGACCACATTGACCACGCCGTGAAGCTAGTGGGCGCGGACCACGTGGGTTTGGGATCGGACTTCGACGGCGCGAGCATGCCCGAGGGGATGGAGGACTGCTCGAAGCTTCCGAAGATTACCGACGCGCTGTTGCGCAAAGGTTACTCAGAAAGCGACGTGAAAAAGATTTTGGGTGAGAATACGTTGAGAGTCATGGAGCAAGTAGAGCGAGTGAGCCGGGAGATGCAAACGCCGCAGCCACGTAACTAAGCCGCGAGTGTGGCCTGCCGCAAGTGTCAAAGATACCGATGGTGTATGACCATCTCGGTTCGCCCGGCGGCGCGCAGGCAAGCGGATTCACCTGAATGACGGAGCATCCGGATTCCTCAATGTTTGAGGATCGTGTTTTCATCAATCCTCGATAATTCACCCAGCCGAAAATGTGCAGTACGTTCCGTCGCAAACTTCCGCCGTGGTCGAATCTTTGCGTTGCGATTTTCAGGCGAACCAGGAATCAACGGTTCAGTCTTCCCATAAAGCCGCTGCAACGGCAACGATATGGATACAGTCCTTCCTAACACTTAATTCTAAGTCCCGCCGAATCAGCGACATAAATTTCTCGACCCTCCTCAAAATCCCCAAATGGGTCCTCCTGGCCGCAGGCCTGTTTGGTCCCTCGTTGCGGCGGACTGAAAGGCCGTCCTGGGCGAGTCACAACCCCAGCACTTTTATTTTTACTCCCCTAACCATATCCAAATAAACCACTTATCCAAATCACCCCATTTCGCCCTGTTCTCCCCTCACCCCCGCCTCCCTGAAACTTAAACCGAGTACGGCCATGTGCGCGCGCTGAGGTGCCGGAGCTTTCCCCCTCGCCCCACAAGCCTTTTTCATTTCCAAAATCAAGGAGCAACTAAACACATGTCCGAACCCATCTCCGACGCCCGGCTCGCAGCCAACCGCGAGAACGCCCAAAAATCCTCCGGGCCCCGAACTCCCGCAGGTAAGGCAATATCTTCCCTCAACGCCGTCAAATGCAATCTCACCGGCGTCCACGTCGTTTTCTCTACCGAGGAAGAAGCCAAACCTTACCTCGCGCACATCACTTCCTATCAAACGCTCTTTGACCCCGTCGGCCCGCAAGAGTCCGCCCTCGTTCAATCCATTTCAGACACCTGGTGGCGTCTCAGCCGAATTCCCGCTCTCGAGCAAGCCATCGTCACTCTGGCCAGCGGGGAACTCGTCGAAGCACAACCCGGCTACGCCGCCATCGGCGGCGAATCCATTCTCCAGGTCAACGCGCGCCGTCAGCACGAAAAGGAACTTCGCAATCTGCACCTGCAAGAGAACCGCCTCACTCGCCGCCGCGAACGCGAAGTCGCCGAACTCGAGCGCCTCCAATCCGCGCGCCAAGCCAAGGAAGCCGAAGCTCTCGCTGAAGCCGCCAAAGCCTCCCTTCTCGCCCAACACCGCCACCAACCGCTCACCTGCACCCCCGGCCTTGGGTTCGTTTTTTCAAAAGACCGCTTCACCTCTTACATGAGCCGCCTCACCGCCGGTCAAAAGGCAAAATTCCTCCAAGACGCCCTCGCCGGCATCTTCGAGCAACCCCAAACTCAGGAGGCGGCGGCCTAGCATCGGCCTCCAACACCAACCCGCCCTCTACCGTCGAGCCTCTAGCCGGGCCGCGCGCGCCAACGCGGCTCAGCCGCCTCCTGGAGTTTCTACATTTTTGCGAGATTCCTGAGCACTTTTAAGACACATGTTTCTTGCGGTGGCGCAGGCAGTTTTGCCAGGCAGTTTTGCCTGCGTTCCGATTTTCCAATGCCTGAATACAGACGAAGACTGCCGCACTTCCATCCAGCGGATTGCTGCCTATTCCTCACCTGGCGTCTTTGGGGATCGCTTCCATCCGAACGCCATCCCGTGGGTATCGGACTCCCGGTCACGCCTTCGCAGCAAGCGACCGTATCGCGGATCGGCTCACCTCCGGCCCACTGTGGCTCCAGGACCACCGGATCGCCTCGCTGGTTTCCCACTCCCTCCTGGTAGGAGCGAGCGAACGGCGCTTCTACGATCTCTGTGCCTGGGTGGTCATGCCAAACCACGTGCATTTTAATCCTCCCGTTGGTTCCAGTTCCGTCGTTGATGCGCTGGTTGAAAGGATCCACGGCCAGAAGCGCCAACCGGATCTTGGACCGAACCGGCGAACGGTTCTGGCAGGACGAGTCCTTTGATCATCACCTGCGCGATTCGCATCAATTGGCACGAACGGCGGCCTATATTGACGGAAACTCAGTGTCCGCCGGGTTTGTTCGTTCTGCCGAGCAATGGCCTTGGTCCAGCGCCGGATGGCAGGCGAAACCGCCCGCCCCACAAAGCGCAATAATGTAGAAACTCCAGGAGGCGGCTCGGCCGCGTCTACTTGTACCAAACGAGCGGTGCTGAATGCCGACATGCAGCGTTTTTCAACCAAGTCGTAAAGACATTCTCAGCTTGGTTTTTGCAAGAGCTTCAAGCAAGCAAGCGCTCGGCGTAAAGGGCTCCGGCGGGAGTTTCTTCGTGCTTGAAGATGGCGTAAGTGACGTAGCCGTTGCGCACGTACTGTTGAACGCGCTTTTGAATTTCGCTCAGTTCAGACTCCGTGTAATCGGGTTTGCGGAGGCGGAGGTAGACGAAATCGGCGGTGAGGACGTGCGGCGTTTCCATGGTCTCGTTTTCGGCTTGGCACAAGCCGACATTTGACTCGCGCAGGATTTTGTAGACGTTTTCTTGAAACCAACTCGCATTGCGGAACTCAAAGACGTACTTGCTGGATTTGGGCAGCAGGCGCACGAATTCGGTTAAACGTTCGAGATCTGCTTTGAACGATGGCGCGAGCTGAAACAGGATCGGACCCAAGCGGCCGGCAGCGCGCAAAGGCTCAAGAGATTCGAGAAAGAAGCGAGTGAACTCTTCGGCGTCCTTAAGCTTCAGCGAGTGCGTGATCTTCATGTGCGCTTTGGGAAGAAACATGAAGCTCGGACTAGTAGCTTCGAGCCATTTTTCGAAGGTGGAGGCGGACGCGATGCGGCGGTAAGTGTAATTGATTTCCACCGCATTGAGGCGCGTGGCGTAGTAAGACAGAAACTTCGCGCTCGGCAGCTTTTCAGGATAGAAAGTGGGCTTCCAAGTTGGGTAGGCGAATCCAGAGGTGCCGCAGTAAAGTTTGGTATCAGCCAAGTGTTGTTACAGACCTGAAAACCAATCATACCCCTGTTCATGCCAAAAATCACGCGGACGCTGGTTAGTAAAACGGACGAGGCCGATGCGCTTGATGTTCTTGATGCCGTATTTAACGGGGATGATGAGTCTTAGCGGGGCACCGTGTTCGTAGACGAGCGGCTTGTCGTTCTGCTCCCAAGCCAGGAGAGTCTGCGGATGGAGGGCGCTCTTGGTATCGAGTCCGACAAAATAGTCTTCACCATCGGTAGCCATGTAGACGTAATCTGTGAGGTGAGAGCCGGGCGGCAGGAATTTCTTGGTGAAATCGGAGAAGCGCGCGCCTGTCCACTTTTGGACAACGCTCCAGCCTTCGATGCAGCAAAACTTAGTGGTGATCTGCTGACTCGGCAGCGACTGGATGTCAGACAACTGAAGAGTGACGGGAGACGCGCCGGGGCTTTCGAGTTGGAAGCCATCCCAGGCGGGAGGGTTGCCTTGCTCGTCGGGCTCGTCATCGAGGCCGTGGTCTCCGTTGGGCTTCAGGTAACCGATTTCGCTTGCCGGGTAGGTGGGCATGAGATGCGAGTTATCGAGATAGGCGTGCGCGAGCTTGCCGTTGAAATCGAGAACCCGGCGCTGGGGCCAGGGGACCTCATTGTCTGTGCGGGAGAAACGGACCCCTTCGTAAGCGCCAATCGCGCCCACAGCAGCGAGACCTCCCAGCAGGAAACCGCGCCGGGATTTTTTCTGCAGTTCGCGATTGAGGTCGGGCTCGGGCAGAACGATTTCAGGATGCCGGTTGGTCATTTTGAGTCTCCCTTCACCAATTCCCAACCGATGACCATGCCGCGGAAGTTGTTCCAGCCGGCAAGGATCACTTGCCCAACGTGTACGACAAAGAAGCCGAGGTACCCCATCGTTAAAGCGAAGTGGAGAAGGCGCGCCGTTTCGTAGCCGCCACAAAGAGCAGCGAGCCAGTAGAGCTGCGCGGGCTTGTAGATAGCCAGACCCGTTATGAATGAGCCGACGCCCATGACGATGATGCCAGTGTAGGCGATTTGTTGGGCGGCGTTGTACTTTTCTTGGGGCGGAGCTTCTTTGACGAGATGAAGATCATGCAGGACGACTTGCCAGGCGTCGCGAAATGCAGAGAGAGAGGTGGGGACCAGGTAGCGCCATTCGCCGGAAAAAAGCGTGTAGCCTACATAGAGGATTCCATTGACAATGAAAATCCACATGAAGACGAAGTGCAGCGCCATCGCCTTCGGCCAGACGGAACTTCATACCGAACATCTGGAAGAGCCACTGAGGGAAGAGCTGTATGGGGCCAATATGGTAAGCGGGGTAGGCCCAATAAATAAGCAGGCCGCTCCAAATCATGAGAAAAAGAATCGGGAAGTTGATCCAGTGGAACCAGCGGATTGCAAACAGGTGCTTGAGAACGAGTTTCGCCATACAATCTGTTCTTTCGTTTGACGGAACCAAAGAGTTACGGTAACGTCTGACAATGGTAACAAGAAAGAGTAGTAATTGACGATGAAGCCTAAACGAGCCTTTACAATGCTGTGCCTGGCGAGCTATGAAAAGGGCCAGCGATTTCTGGAAGAGGCAAAGCAACAAGGGTGCCGCGTGTTGCTGTTAACGTCGCAGAGCTTGCAGGGAAAATGGCCGCAAGGGATCTACGACGAGATTTTCTACATGCCGGACAAGGAGTTTGAATGGAACCTCCTGCATATGGTGCAGGGCGTGAACCACCTGTGCCGGACGGAGAAGATTGAGCGGATTGTGCCGCTGGACGATTTCGATTTGGAGAAGGCGGCGCTGCTTGCGGGAGCATTTGCGTTTGCCGGGGTTTGGCGAAACCGCGACCCGGTATTTTCGCGACAAGCTGGCGATGCGGATGCGGGCGGCCGAAAGCGGCATTCGCGTGCCGCCGTTCACCAGCACGTTTCATTATCAAGACATCACGGATTTTCTCGATAGAGTGCCGCCGCCTTGGGTGCTGAAACCAAGATTGATGGCGGGCGCGATGGGCATTCGCAAGTGCCGCAGCAAAGAAGAAGTATGGGAGAACATTCACAGGCTGGGGGACGAACAATCGTATTTCGTGTTGGAGCAATTTGTTCCGGGCGATATCTTTCACGTGGATTCGATCTGGTTTCGGGGCGAAGTTGTTTTCGCGATATCGAGTGCGTATGGCACGCCGCCGCTGGAAGTGGCCAATGAAGGCGGGATCTTCACAACGGAGACGCTGGAAACGGGCAGCGCGGTAGATTTGAGCTTGCGAGCGATGAACAAAGCGGTGTTGAGCGCGTTCGGCTTGCGCGATGGCGTATCGCACACGGAGTTTATTAAGGCACACGCGGATGGGACGGTTTATTTCTTGGAAACGTCGGCGCGGGTGGGCGGAGCAAACATTGCAGATTTAATTGAATCGGCAACTGGCTTGAATTTGTGGACAGAGTGGGCGAAGGTGGAAACGGCGGCAGCGCGCGGCGAAGCTTATGAAGTGAAGGAACAAGCGCGCCAGCAGGCAGGTTTGCTAGTTTCGCTGGCGCGGCAGGAGTGGCCGGAGACGGATGATTTCGAGGAGCCCGAATTGGTGTGGCGGATGAAGAAGAAGCACCACGTTGGTTTCATAGTAAAATCGCCACGAAGAGAAAGAGTGACAGAACTGTTGAAGATGTATACCGAGCGTGTGCGCAGGGAATTCCATGCATCTGCGCCACCACGTGACAAGCCGGGAGAATAGACAGCGCATGCGTGTTTCAACAGCATTGGGGTTTACCGCGGGAGCCGTTTTGGGCGGATTGTCGGCAGCGGCGGCCTATGGAACTGTTTCTAAGAGTTCGCAGATGTTTGGGCCTTCGGTGTACCGGGGGCCTGGAAAGCGCAAATCGATTGCGCTAACGTTTGACGATGGGCCGAGTGAAGGGACGCCGGATTTACTGGATTATCTGGCAAAGGAAGGTGTTGCGGCGACATTCTTTCAGTGCGGGATGCATGTGAAGAGATTGCCGCATGTGGCCGGGCAGGTGGCGTCAGCGGGGCATGAGATTGGAAACCATTCGTATTCGCATCCACGCTTGCCTTTTAAGTCGCCTGAGTTTATCGATCGAGAGTTCAGCGAGGCGCAGCGGGTGATTCAAGGGGAGACGGGCGTGACGCCGACGCTCTTGCGCCCGCCGTATGGATTCCGCTGGATGGGGCTGCGGCAAGTGCAGGAAAAGCTGCTGTTGCTGGGGGTGATGTGGACGGTGATGGGCTACGATTGGCGGTGGCCGGGGGAGAAGATTAGCGAGTACGTGCTGGGCCGAAGCTCGCCGGGTGGCATCATCTGTTTGCATGATGGGCGAGGGGCGAGTTTGCAGCCGGACATTGGCGATACGATCATGGCGGTGAAAGAAATTGTGCCGAGGTTGAAGGACCGAGGGTATCGGTTCGAGACGGTGAGCGGTTTGTTGGAGGTGTAGATCTCTAGCACGTCGCGCCGCCGTACCAACGCAGGACTCGGAGAGCCCGCAGTGTATTCCAGCGGTTCGCGCTGCCCACTTCGGTTTCCATCTCCAATGCAATTTTTTCGGGATGAAGCAGGTTGAGCGGCCAGCGCCCGTTCTGGTGGCGGCGCTTCATCACGATTTCGATGGCTTCACTGACGCGGCTGTCGGGCTTGATTCCTGCATCCCGCAAATAATCGAGTCCGCGCAAGACGTCGTAGTGCCAAAACGCCGGGTACGAGAAGCGCAGCCAACGTTTGTCGATGACTTCGCCGGTTCGGAGCGAGCGGAACAGGCGGCGCTCGAGCAGATAGTTTTCGGCTTTCTTGCGGGCCTTAGTCACGGCTGCAGATTTGCGCCCTGCTCGTTGGTATTCGAGCAGCCCTTCGAGCACGCAGATGGTTGTGTGGAACGAAGACCGCCTGCTTTTCGGTGCTTCGCAATTCCAGCCGCCATCTTCGAGCTGCTCGCCTAGGAGTTGATGGGCCAGTTCGTCGTTCGGTTCTTTGAAATACGAGCCGATGCCAAGGATTCTGCCGTTGATGCAGGGCTCCGTTTCGCCTTGAAGGAAAGGCCGGTTGTTGAGCGGCTTAAACACGAGCCCTTTGTCGACGCGGCCTATCATTTTGCGAGCCTGTGGACTGGCGGGGTCGAGACCGAGGTCCCTCAGAACGACCAGACTCCAGAGTGTGATGAGGTCCCACTGAGTCCCTCCGCGCCAATCGCCACGCGGAGATTGTTTGGCGAGAAGTTGGGCTCCCCAGCCTTCCGTTGCGACCCTCGACCGCTCGGCTGCGATGGCGCTGGGTGCTTCGCCGGTGAGGTCCCGCATGACCTGCCAACGGATGGCCGGATCTGAATCGAGGAGCCATTTGAGGAGGGCAGGCCGGGGCGCATAGCCGGGTAGGCGCATTGCTTTATTGCTCACTTGTAGCGCTCCGTGCGCTTTTTCTGAATCACGGCCGCATCAAGGCGCGCTGCGATAACGCCAAAGGCCGGAGTTGGACCAGTCCACTTTAGGCTCTCCACATTATCGAATAGCGCTACGTCCGTGCGCAGCACCGCCAGCGTTCGGAATAGCAGCGCAAGCTCTCGTTTTTCAGAAAGTACTTGAGCCAGTGCGCTGGCCCTGGCAGCGTTCACTCGCCATTCGCGCCAATCGGCAGGGATCGATTCAAGATGAACGTACTTGGCGAGAACGGCGGACGCTGATTTCGCTCCCCAACCGGGCAGACCGGGATATCCGTCGGCCGCGTCGCCGACGAGCGCCAGATAATCCGGGATCGAAACCGGCGAGACGCCAAACTTCGCAATCACGCCCGCTTCGTCTAGCGTTACGCCCGAGCGGCGGTTAAGTTGAACGACTCGAGTCCCGCTGACGCACTGGGCAAGGTCTTTGTCGGGCGAACAGATGATGATTTGCGTCACGCGAGGATCCTTGGATGCCGCCAGAGCCGCTGCGGCGATTGCGTCGTCCGCCTCGAACTCAACCATCGGCCACACAACCACTCCTGCCGCTAAGAGAACTTCTTCGAGAAGAGGAAATTGGGCAAGCAACGCGGGTTCGATCCCATCGCCTGTTTTGTAGTCCGGCCAGAGATTATTCCTGAACGATTCGATCACGTGATCTGTGGCGACGGCGATGTGAGTCGCGCCATCCTTGATCATCCCCAACGCTGAGGCCAGTACGCCACGCACGGCGGCGACGTCCACACCGTTCTCGTCTATCGCGGGCGGCAGGGCGTAGTAGTGACGAAACAATTCGTATGTGCCGTCAACGAGGTGAACGTTCAAAGCAGTTCCGCTCTAAGGTTAGAAAATGGGAGGAATGATCGACAGACACGTTGTTGCCATCATCAGTATAGTAGGCAGTTCGCTCGACATGCTGGGCGCGCTGTATCTCGCATACGATCTTCTGGGGGCCGAACACGGGCCACTTCGCACCGTCACCAGAGGCATTACATATGGAATGCTATTCGGGGCCGGGTACGGCCTCGTGCTCGGGCCTGTTTTTGGTCTGGCAAGCGGTCTCGCTCACGGCGTCACTCTCGCCTGGGAGTATTCCCGCGCCTCCCGCGGCGGGACGAAACCGGGCTTCTGGTATGACGTAGCCATGAGCGGCATTCGCGGATGTGGATTTGGATTAGGAGCGGCTTTTCTGTTCGGGGCAAGATTTGGAATCGTCTTTGGCACTCTAAGCGCAGCCGGACAGGTCGTTGCTTATCGCGTCGGCATCCGGCCAACACTCGACTATGCACCCGCCGCCCGGCCACATTTGACGAAGCGTCAATTTTTCGCCGCGGTCAACCGAACAGTGGGTTACGCCGCCGGCGGATACATCAGTGCACTTGCGGGAGATCAGCGTATGCGAGCTGTCCATCTAGGGCTGGAAACAGGGTTATTGATCGGAGCCGTGACTGGGGTAGCGAATGCCTGCACGCCATTTATCGAATGGACTGCCGATCACATGCCAGCGAAGCGCATGGGTGTAGTCGGAATCGTACTGATCCTAATGGGTTTCACCTTACAATCTTTCCAATATTGGTTAGCTTTGTTTGACATTGGTAGCCGGTAAATCCCGAATGACAAGTTAATGACGGCGAATGCGTACGGCAACGACGGAATCAATGCGCTGGCAAGAATCCAGATGAAAGAGGGCAGCATCGCTGCTCATGAATGTGACCGTATGGGCACCTTTTCGCTGCCGGTCTGAAAACCGATAGCCCAGGGATAAATTGACTGTTGTCGTTCGTAGTTTCTCGCTCTCACGCACCTCGATTTCGCAGCTTTTCACCGGCTCGAGCACGCGAGAGCGCCAAGTCAGGCCGGTACTGTTCCCTACCGGGTGCCATTCCGAATATTGCGCAAAGGCGAGACAGCCGAGCGCGCAGCCGAATACAATCATCCGGACAAAGTTCCTAAACTTAGGTCGATGCATGGAGAACTCGATATCGCTCAAACGTACTTTCATGTTAGATTACCGCTAGCACTTGGTCTCCATTGCAGGTGATTCAGTAGCGCGCTCCTTTACCGAATTTGGCTGGAGATCGGCGTATAAGTTGCAGACCTTTGTGACGAAGATCTCGCGAGAAAAGTGGGACGCGACGCGCTCGCGGCCCGCAGTTCCCATCTGATGGGCGAGTTCTCTATTACAAGCAACCGTTCTAAGGGCATGCTTCAGGGCGCCTTCATCGCCAACATCGAACAACTTGCCGCAGACATCGTTAATGATGAGTTCCGGGACACCATCCACCCGAGTGGCTATGACCGGAATGCCGTTTGCGAGCGCTTCGAGCAACACTATCGAAAATGGCTCGGACGAGGAATTAAGAACAAGAACGTCGAGGCTCTGTAATACGGTCGCCACATCGCTTCGGTGGCCCAGGAAGAGAACGTGCTTCGCAACGCCAAGACGTTCCGCTTCTTGCTTGACGAGAGCGAGATACTCGGAATCCCGGTTAAAGATCGCCGCGCCAACTACCAAAAGTCGAGCGTTGGGCAGATCACTGGCGCACAACGCTGCCAACGCGCGAATAAGACCAAGGTGACCCTTACGGGGAGCGATCTGGCCTACAATGCCGATGCGAAAGTCTGTCTCATTGATGCCTTGCGACTTCAAAAACTCCGCCGCTTCCGCAGGCCGGCTCCTGGCCGAATGAACGTCAATGCCGTTATGCACGACGCGCACAGGCACTCGTTTCGAAAATCGGCGCAGCAGCTTCGCCTGAAACCCCTCAGCGGTGGCTTGCGACACGGCAATGATCTGGTTCCGCCCAGACAGCAGAGCGAGCATTCGAATAGCCGAACTGACCACGTGCCGTGGTAGTACGTCGTGTATGTGCCATAGGACGGGCATACTCATTCCGATTGATGCGATGGCCGCGACGATGCCGGCTCGCGTGCTGTTGGCGTGAATCACATCCGGTCTTTCGCGTTTTATGATCGAGCGTAGTCTGGCTACCAACTTCAAAACCGACCAGAGATAGAACAGCAATCTGTCGGGCCTATATGTGAAGCGCGCGCTAAGTTCCGGCGCGGGCCGCAATTGGATCCCTTGTCCCTCACAGAACGACAACATCGCGGGGCTATCCGGAGCGACAAGCATTACATCATGTTCCTGGCGATCGACTCCCCCCATAGCCATGAACAGAACGCGCTCGGCCCCGCTCACGTGTCCAGTGTGGTTGTAGTAACAGATCTTCATAACAGGCGCCTAACTTTGCAAGCCTGGGGCGGCAAGCATAGGTTGCAGATGGGTTGCCATAACTATTGAATCGGCAGAATGATGCAATAACAAGAGTGAATGTTGGAATCAATGATCTAACGTGGAAGTTCCGCTGCCCGCATCAACGCAATCTATTCAGGAATTCACTCAAGTATCACCGATAGCTCCCGATAAATAGTGTGTGGCCAAGATTTCCGAGGAATCGTTACTGGAGGAGCGGACAATTCCGTCAGAGCCGGGTAGCGCACTCGAGACCAGAACCAAACCGTCGGAGTCCGGCTCGCCTATTCGCGTTTTGTATGTTGACCACACTGCCACGCTGGGTGGCGGTGAAATCGCGCTCTTGAACTTAGTCCGTCATTTGGATAGGTCCAAGGTGACTCCTATGGTTGTTCTATTTACGGATGGCCCGCTGGCGGACAAGCTGAAGCCGTTCTGTCAACTCAGTATTCTGCCACTGTCACCAAAAATCGGAAGCATCAAGAAAGACACACTTGGATTCACGAACCTTCTTGCCCTGAGAGATGTCGCAGCAACACTCTTTTTTACCTTTCGCCTGGCATCGTTCATTCGCGATGCTGGTGTAGCAGTCGTCCATACCAATTCCCTCAAGTCCGATATCATCGGTGGAATTGCGGCGCGGCTAGCCCAACGGCCAGTCGTCTGGCACATTCGGGATCGCATCGAGAGCGACTACCTGCCTTCCGCGATCGTGAAATTCTTTCGCCGGCTTTCCAGGGTCGTTCCACAATTTGTCATTGCCAACTCACACGCCACGCTAGCAACGCTTGAACTGCCTTCCCAGCGGCCGAGCACCTATATCTTCTCCGGTATCGAGATGCCAACAAAGAGTGCGGTGGTGGATGACGGTGCGGTGAACGACGGCGTGGATGGGACTCAAAACGGGGGCGGATCCATTGCGCGGAGGCCGTCGACTATCGGGTTGATCGGGCGAATTTGCGAGTGGAAAGGGCAGCACATCTTTCTGGAGGCTGCAGCATTAGTCCGGCAAAGGTTCCCGGACGCAAGATTCAAAATCATTGGGGCCCCTCTGTTCGGCGAGCAAGAATACGAGACTCGGATACGCGATCAGTGGCGTTCACTGGGGTTGGAAGACGTACTCGAGTTCACAGGCTTTCGTCCGGACGTAACGGCGGTCGTTGACGGTTTAGACATCGTGGTACATGCTTCGATTACAGGGGAGCCGTTTGGCCAGGTGATTATCGAGGGAATGGCGGCTGGTAAGCCAGTCGTTGCTACCAATGGCGGAGGCGTTCCGGAAATCGTCGTTCACAACGAAACAGGTTTGCTTGTGCCGATGGGCGATGCCGTCGCGATGGCAAATGCCATTTGCGAAATGTTGACTGATCCGGCTGGTGCCCAGGAGATGGGCGCGCGGGGGCTGGAAAGAGTTCGGAAACACTTCACAATCCAAAAAGCAGCTAGAGAAGTTGAATCTGTGTACGACAATCTCTTGCAATCGAAAAGCCGGCGAGTTCCTAGCGCCGGGGCCGAGAGCCAACTTCAGGAACGAAAGCGTTAGGAAAAAAGAATATGAATGTTCTGGAATATGACTCACATATGGCATCGGCCAGCGAAATTTTGCTAAGGCGTTGGCGGCTCATCACAGGCTTAACTTGTCTGGGCATATGTATCTCAACGCTGATTCTTCTGGCCGTGCCGAAGAAATATGAATCCCAAATGAAGCTATTGGTGAAAAACGGCAGGCAGGATCTTGTCGTCAGCACCGACAGCAACACAGGCACCGTTCATTCGCGCGATCTGAGCGAGGAACAGGTGAATTCTGAGGTTCAGTTGCTTGGGAGCCGCGACATTCTGGAGCAGGTTGTCACGCGGGCAAAACTCGCTAAAACCGAATCGGCGCCTCAGAAGCAAGAGCGGCAGCCATCACCGCTCGCCATAGAGAGAGCAACCGACAAATTGCTGCGCGATCTGACGATCGAACCTGTGCGTAAATCCAATGTGATTGTGGTCGCTTATAGCGCCCGTAATCCGGACCTCGCATCTACAGTACTCAAAGAGTTGGCCGATACTTACCTCCAGGAACATCTGCGTGTTCACAATACGGCAGGAACCTATCCCTTCTTTCAGAAGGAAGCCGATGATTACGAACAGAGATTGGCCGCGTCGGAATCTGCACTGAAGGACTTTCGAGAACGGAACAGCTTGCTGGTTATGCCCCAGGAGCAAGACGTTCTCACGCAAAAAATGGTGGACACGCAAGCGGCGTTCGAGGACGCCGATGCGGCAGTCGAGCAATACCGGGCCAGACTGCAGCGCGGCAAGTTGATCTTGCCGGCTGTTGATAGCCGGGTCACGACGCAGAGCCGGTCCGTCCCGAATCCGATGTTAGTCCAGCAGCTAACCATGATGTTGAGCGACCTGCATAACAAGCGAACCGAGATGGCTGTCAAGTACCGCTCCGACGACCGCCTCGTTCAACAACTCGACAAGCAAGTGGCCGACACCAAAGAAGCACTTGACTCCGCATTGAATGTAAGACAAGTGGAATTGACCACGGATATCAATCCCGTTCGTCAGAACGCCGACAAAGATATGGTTAGCGATGAAGTGACTCTTGCCGGACTGGCAGCCCGCCGGGACCAGATTGGCCAGGCGCTGGCTCAATACCGCCTACAGGCTCATGAACTCGCCGGTTCAACCGTCGACCATGACGCACTGCTCCGCACTGTCAAAGAAGACGAGCAGAATTATCTCCTGTATGCCAAGAAACGGGAGGAGGCCCGCATCACTGAATTGTTGGATCAACAGCGGATCGCGAACGTTATGTTATTTGAATCGCCGACTCTCCCGGTGGAACCCTCGAGTCCCAAGATGGCGATTGCCATTCCCTTAGCGATCTTGCTGAGCTTATTCGTCAGTATCGGTATCGTTTTTAGCCGAGAATACGCCACGCTGCGCCAGCGAGTGGTGGCGCGGGTATCCATCCCAGTCATGAGCACGGCCAAGGAGCAAGTATGAAGTTTAAACTTTTTCGAGTCTTTATCGCGTTCGTTCCAATGGTTTTTGTTAGCGGTGCCGATGTGGGGCATACCATGCTGCCGGCGCGCTACCGGCTGCAACCGAGCGATCGATTGGAACTGCAATATCGATACACGCCGGAACTCAATCAAACGATCGATGTTCAACCCGATGGCTATGTCTCTCTGAATCTGGCCGGCGATCTTCATGTTGCCGGTCTCACGCTCGACGATGCCCGCGCCATGATATTGAGCCGCGTCAGCACACGGTTGAACGATCCCGAACTCACTGTTGTTTTGGAGGAATACGTCAAGCCCGCCTTTGTGGTCGCAGGTCAGGTCGGTACTCCGGGCCGCTACGAAATGCATGGCGACGTCACGGCCCTCGAAGCCATTTCTATGGCTGGCGGATTTAAAGACTCCGCCAAACATTCTCAAGTTATATTGTTCCGGCACATTTCTCCAGACGTCGCGGAGACTAAGGTCTTAAATCTGAAAGAAATGATGAATCCGGCACACCTTAGTTTGGAGCAGATCGGACACCTTCAACCGGGGGATCTCCTGGTTGTTCCGCAGAACAGGGTTAGCAAGATGGAGCGCTATATCCACTGGGCCAATGTCGGAATGTTCCTAAATCCGGCTAGCTTCTAATTCTCCGCTGGCTTGAGCAGGGCCAGACAAATGTTCCGAGGTCATTTGTTGATTGACGTTCCGCGGTGGTGCTCCGGCGCGTCTTGTTTCTTCTAAGAGGTTTTAGCTTTGAATTACCAATTTCACTCGTTTATAAATTACCTGGTTCGCCTACTGGAACGTTTCGCCGCGCTTATCTTTATTCTCGTCGTTTTGTCCGATGCAAGCCTGCTGCGAATGCCACACAACGCCGGAGAATTCCTGTTGGAGCGTATCACGGTGGTAAATGTTTTGGTCGCAGTCGGCTTTTTAGCGGTCTGGTCCGCCTGCTTTCCGGTAGGGAACATTCAAAACGAGGGTATCGGCTTGCTAGCGAATGTCGGCAAGACGGTAAAAGGGACGTTGTGCGTAACCGGAATGTTGGGTTTGTTGCTCACGGCGGCCCATGTTGCGGCTCCGCTGAGCCTGGTCCTGCCGGTGTTCTTTCTTCTTAGCTTCAGCCTGGTTTGCGCGCGAATCCTGTTACTTGAGCTGGTCGGGCGCGCGCCCTCTAAGCACCGCACGGATGTGCTGATTCTGGGCACGGGTCCTTTGGCGCGGAGGGCATGGAAGGAAGTCCGCACGCGCTATTTCCGCAGCGTGAACCTCGTTGGCTTTGTCGATAACGAGTGCGTCGAAAATGGTTCTCCGGAAATCAGCACTATGTATCTGGGACCGATCAGGGATCTGGAAAGCATCTTGCTTCGCACCCCGGTCGACCTGATGGTCATCGCCCTGCCCGTGAAATCCTGCTATGAAGACGTCCAGCGTGCGATCCACGCGGCGGAAGAAGTTGGTGTCGAATTCATGCAGTTCGACAGTACCTTCCAGCTAAAGCGCCTGAGCAAAAATACGCTGACGCCGAACGTAAGCATGTATCCATATCACTCGGCAGGCAGTCTTGCCGAGCAAATGTTCAAACGATTCTTCGACATTTTGATCTCCGCAACCGCATTGATTCTGCTCGCCCCGGTCTTGGCTGCGGTCGCGCTGGCCGTTCGATTCAGCGATGGCGGCCCGGCCATCTTTACTCAGGAGCGTTACGGGTTTTGCCGGCGGAAGTTCGCGCTAATTAAATTCAGGACGATGGTTGTCGATGCCGAAAAGCTTATGGAAAGGCTGGAGAGTCAGAATGAAGCCGATGGTCCCATCTTCAAAATGCGGAACGACCCACGAATTACAAAGATTGGAAGTTTCCTGCGCAAGACCTCGCTGGATGAGCTGCCGCAGCTTTGGAATGTTCTGATGGGCGATATGTCCCTGGTAGGCCCACGGCCCATGAGTCTAAGAGACGTAAAACTATTCAGCAGCGCCCACCTGATGCGGCGGTTTCGCGTAAAGCCGGGAATTACGGGTCTCTGGCAGGTCAGCGGCCGTAGTTCGACCACCTTCGACCACTGGATGTCCATGGATTTCAGCTACATCGACAATTGGTCGATCTGGCTGGACATTAAGATTTTGTGCCAAACCATCCCTGCGGTTCTCAAGGGCACGGGGGCGATGTAGCGAAGTCTATGCCACGAATTGCTTTAGTCCACGATTATTTCACCCAGCAAGGCGGCGCCGAACGAGTGGCCGAGCAACTCCACGCCATGTTGCCCTCCGCCGATGTCTTCGCGACCGTAGCGCTGCAAGATCAGTTGCCGACTAAACTGGCAAAGACCGGGGTGCAGACATCGTGGATGCAGAATTTGCCGGGCATGAAGAAGCTGCACCGCTACTACTTCCTTCTGTACCCGTTTGGCGTTGACTCTTTGGATCTGTCTGAGTATGAAGTAGTCGTATCCAGTTCATCAGGCTATGCAAAGGGTATCAGGACAAAGCGCGGGGCGCTGCATGTTTGCTATTGCCATACTCCCATGCGTTGGGCTTGGCGTTATCAAGACTATGCGGCGCGCGAGAAATTCAACGCCTCAACCCGCCTTGCTCTTCCCATCCTCCTGCATGGATTGCGGCTTTGGGATATGAACGCATCGCGCCAACCGGACCAGTTCGTCGCTAACTCGCAAATCGTGGCAGACCGCATCCAACAAATCTATAAGCGCCATGCGGTGGTGATTCCGCCGCCGATCGATGTTTCGCGATTTTCGATTAGTCAGACGCAGGATGATTACTACCTCATCCTTTCCCGGTTGGTCCCTTACAAGAGGATCGATCTGGCGGTTGAGGCGTGCAACCTGGCAAAGCGGCGTCTGATTGTAGTGGGCGACGGACCGGATCGCAAACGGCTGCAAGAACTGGCCGGTCCGACCGTTCAATTTATGGGGCGTCTCTCCGATGAAGAAACCGCGAGATACGTCGGTGAATGTAGAGCCCTCCTCTTTCCTGGCGAGGAAGATTTCGGCATGGTCCCACTGGAAGTAGCGGCGAGTGGGCGTCCCACGGTGGCGTTTCGAGCCGGCGGGGCCACGGAAACCGTGATCGACGGAGTAACCGGTACCTTCTTTGACGAGCCCACCGCAGTGAGCCTGGCTTCGGCGGTGGAAGAATTGGAATCCCTTACCTTTTCGCCGGACCGGCTTCGCAGCCACGCCATGACATTTGATGTGGTTTCCTTCCGCAGACGTTTTATGGGGCTGCTCAGATCCCTAGGTGCGTCCGTTCCGTCGGCAGTCCAGGCGATAGATGAGTTCAAAGCGCGTGAGCGAGTCGCCAGCTAGGCTTCTATGGAATCTTCACTTTTAGTCGAGAGCCCAGCAACGGCGCCCGTCGAGCGGGCACCCATACTAACGCCTAAAACCGTCTTCATCATTCATCCGTCGGATCTTCTCACCGACCATAAACCGAACGGAGACGGTCTGGTCGCCTGTGATTTCATCAAAGGGCTCGCCAGCCGCGGTCACCGCCTCTTAGTGGCCGCACGTAATACCGCGCTAGCGAAAAGCCTGCCTTCAAATGTCGTAATTTACAACCTGCCGACGAAGATCAAAATACCGTTGCTCGACCGGCTGGAATACATGTGGCGAGTACGCCGTCTGTTTAAGCACCTCGCGCGAGTGGAGCGAATCGATCTGGCGCATCAAATGAATCCGGTGTTCAGCGGGCTGAGTCTAGCGCTTGCTGGTTGTAGAATACCGCTGGTTCTTGGCGCGTATGTTCCGCGTTGGCCAAATGATCCGGACGCGGTCGCAGGCACCTTGCCTTGGGCCAAAGCCCTCTTTCAGAAAATAAACGGTTGGGTCTGTCGGCTTCAGCAAGAACACGCCACCATACTCATGCTCACGTCTCCAGCATCCCAGAACCGTATTCCTTCCCCGGAGCGAGTGCGTTCCAAAATCCTTCCGATCGCCATCGGCATCGACACAGAATCTTTCTCTCCGAAGACCGGGGTTGAAAGAGATTCCTGGCCAAGCATTCTTTTTTTGGCCAACCTGCAAAAGAGGAAGGGGATCTTTGTTCTCCTGGACGCGTTCGCTCAGGTTTCCAAAGCCGTTCCAAGCTGCCGTCTCATCGTGGCAGGTGCCGGGCCCGAGTCCGAAGCTGTTTTGCAAAGAGTGAAAAGCATGGAATGCCGGGAGAAGGTCGAGTTAGTGGGCCGTGTAGAGCGGCCTGATGTACCTGCACTCCTTGCTAGGTCGGACGTTTTTTGCTTGCCCTCTTTCGGTGAACCATATGGCGCCGTGATTCTTGAAGCCATGAGCTCGGGTAAGGCGATTGTAGCCACCGATGCCGGCGGTATTCCCCATCTGGTACCGCCCGATGGCGGGATTCTGGTGCCACCCCAAAACGCCGGCGCGCTGGCAGCCGCCTTGATCAAAGTGGTATCGGACGAACCCCTTCGCCGGACCATGGGAATCGCCAACAGAAGGCATGTCGAAGAGAATTTGAGTTGGCCGTCGGTCATCGACCAACTGGAGAGAGGCTATGCTGCCGCTCTAAGTCCGACGGATTCCAAGAAATGACAACCTTGACCGCCATCCCGGAGTGTGCAAGTGAAACACAGCCCGCACCAAAGCCACGTCCGCCGGGGCCGCAAGGCGGAGCTCGTGCCGTCTTCCACTCAGTGATGGCTCGCGGCGCCATAGTCGCGGTCAACGCTGCTACGGGAATCGTAACCGCACGCGCCTTAGCGCCACATGGCCGCGGTGAATTGAGTGCCATTGTCCTGTGGACAATGCTAATTGGAAATGCGATGACGCTGGGTCTCCCCAGTGCTCTTACGTACAATTCGAGACGCGCGCAACACAAAAGAAGCGATCTCATCGGGACCGCCTTCCTCCTCGGATTGCTCGTGAACGCACTTTCCGTGGCGATTGCTGCGATCTTTTTGCCGCGAATCCTTCACTTATATTCACCCGAGGTCATTTTCTACGCGCGCCTTTTTTTGCTCTGCGCGCCAGTGGGGATCTTCCTCCAGATCTCCAGAGCCGCTTTCGAATCAAACGGCGACTTCGGAGTTTCGACCAAATCGCAATGGCTGGTTCCCTCACTGACTCTGGGGGGGTTGCTCGGACTATTGGCTTTTCATAATTTAACGCCTATCACGGCAGCCTACGCGTACGTTCTGAATAGCCTTCCAGTGATTCTCTGGATCACTCTTAAGCTGTGGCGTGACTTCCGTCCTTCCTTCGCGCGCATCAAGTCGACAAGCCGCGTCTTACTCTCGTATGGAATTCGGTCATACGGGATCGACCTCTGCGGAACTCTTGCCCTCTACGTTGATCAGGCGCTCGTCATCGGCCTATTACACGCGGATGCCATGGGAACTTATGTTGTCGCGCTCAGCCTATCGAGGCTATTAAACGTTATGCAGACCTCCGTTGTAATGGTGCTTTTCCCCAAGACAGTCGGTCTTACGATGAAAGAAATAGCACACTTGACCGGCTTCGCCGCGCGCGCAAGCACCGTCTTCACGAGTGTACTCGGGCTCGCTGTGTTTGTCTTTGGACCTTTCGCCCTTCGAATAATGTATGGCCGCGAGTATGTGTCCGCCACTCCGGTTCTTCGCGTTCTTGTGGTCGAGGTCATCTTGGCAGGCTTGACTATGGTTCTTGCACAAGCGGCCATGGCTGTGGGCAGGCCGGGAATCGTCGCGATCTTGCAAGCCACTGGGCTCTCATTGACGATACCCTTAATGCTGTTCTTCATCCCTCGCTGGGGCTTGCTCGGCGCCGGTTGGGCGCTTTTGATTTCGACGTCGTGCCGCTTACTCTTCATCTGCCGGAGCTTTCCACGGCTGCTGGGATGTCGGTGCCCACGGCTTATCGTCAATCTCTCAGATCTGAGACTGATCCTTGGACACGCAGTCCGAATCGTACCCGGCGCCTCGCGCCTCGCGCCCGCATTTACTCCGCCGCAACAAGGAGAGGCTGCATGACAAACGTTTTTCCTGATATGTCAGTCGATCCCGTAGACCTGCCTGTTACCACAAGTTCAAACTTCCGGCCCGTTCTGGTGATTTCCACTTTTATCGCGCTCACCTGCGCGTTAATGGCCGGCGCGGCGGGATCGCTTCACTTTCTTTTCCCCGCCATGGCAACCGTAGTAGGACTTTACCTTTACCGCAGTTACCCGGCCTTTTATGTTTCATTCGTTCTGTGGATGTGGTTCTTAAGTCCCTTCGTTCGCCGCGTGGTGGATTACCGCAGTTATTGGATGGATGCTAATCCTATCTTGCTTGCGCCTGCAATTGTCACCATAATCTGTGCCGTCACCTTCATCAAGAACGTAAACAGATCTTGGCATTCGTCTTTACTCCCTTACCTGCTCATCGCGAGTGGCATTACAATGGGGCTAATTGTCGGCATTGTACTGGGAAAGCCCGTAGACGCGGCCGCCACTTACTTGCTTTGGATCGCACCGCTTTGCTTTGGCTATTACCTTCAGACCTTTCCGCTCGAAGTCCAACAACTTAAGAAGACCATCGTCAAGACCTTCGTCGGTTCCGTGGTCGTGTGCGGATCGTACGCGTTGTTTCAGTTTGTGACCGCTCCTGCGTGGGACTGCAACTGGCTGGAAATGGTTTCCTTGAACTCGGTAAGCCCGAGTTTTGGAAAACCGAATCCTTTTGAGCTGCGGGTATGGAGCACCTTAAATGCGCCTGGCCCATTCAGCGTGGCTCTGATGGTCGGATTGCTGATGCTCTTTGTTTATTCAGGCTGGGCGAAGCTGCCGGCTATTATCGTCGGCTATGCATCGTTTCTGCTCTGTATGGTGAGAACTTCGTGGCTAAGTTGGCTTGTTGCGATGGCTCTGATCGCATATTTCAATCGCCGACGCCTCTATAATTTGATCTTGCCGCTGTTGGGTCTCAGCATCATCATCGCCTGTCTCACTCAATGGCCACCGATTGCCGATCAACTCCACGATAGATTTGCGTCCGCAGCGGGTGTCGGTTCGGATGAAAGTGTGATTGACCGGAAGCATCTTTACGACATCATGCCCAATTACCTATTAAGCCACCCCATGGGACGAGGACTATCGAACAGTCCAGTATTTGAGGGTCGGCCTTTGGACAGCGGACTATTGAGCACGCCGCTTCAACTCGGCTGGCTCGGCACCCTTCTCGTCATTCTCGGTTTGACAATCCAGTTGCTCCGGTGCCGGATCATTGGCGATTCGCTAACCTTTGAACGAGTTTGTCAGTTTGCGGCCTTCGCGCTGCTAATTCAGATAGCTGGCTCACAGGTCTTTGGGGGGTTAAGTGCGCTCTTGCTGTGGTCCCTCTGCGGTCTCGTTGTTGGGCGGGAAAAGCAATTCATCCAACTATCAGTTCTGGTCGAAGACTAACAAAATAGATGACAAAGCTAACCGCAATCTGGCAGCGACGTTCCGAACTGAGAGAAAACGACTGGCTGGACGAGCTATTTGGCGGCTACATCGACCAACATATCGTAGACGGGACGCGCTCCGTTGTTATGGACAACTGTCTAGTAATCGATAGCTTCCTACACACCAGAAACCCGTCCTATTATGAGTCGTTTAGCGGCCGGAAGAATGCATATCTACTTCATCTGTCTGACGAACAATATCACGGAGGATATCAAACGTACAAGTACTTCACGGGTGTTTTCCGTAATTATTGGTCCTCCATCTTCGAATCTCCATCCATCCAAACTCTTCCCCTCGGATATTCGAATGGCCTTCGCCACTCCGGCGAGCTGAGGCCCGCTTCCGCCCGGTGTCAGTTGTGGTCATTTGTTGGCGAAACGGCTAGAGGATCGAGGCCCGAGATGTTGGCCGAACTTCGCCAAGTAGGCCCACAATTCGTACGCGGCACGGACGCTGCCGCGGCGGTCTCGCTTTCCCCTCAGGAGTATCGGACTGTTTTGTACGACAGCGTCTTCGCACCTTCGCCGATGGGACGATTGAACATTGAGTGTTTCCGCCTTTACGAAGCGCTCGAATGTTCGGCAATACCGATAGTCGAGCGGCGGATGTGCTTGGACTACTACCGGCATCTTTTTGGCTCACAACACCCTCTAATAACAGTCAAAAACTGGCGCGAAGCGGCGGGTATCATGAAGGATCTTCAGCGGAATCCGAATGAAGTTGACAGAATACAGAAGTTAGTCTGCGAATGGTGGAAGGCGCACAAAAGCGAGTTGCAACGCAACATCGGCGAATTTATCGGCAGGACCGCAAGTAAGTCGTCCATCAATCGAAAGCTCGGGGCCGGAGCGGGCTGGGCATACCGCATTCCGCTGTGGCAACCTGTCGAGCTCTCGCGTCACCACTCCTTTAGGGCGCTTGCAAGAAGAGCTCACATCGAAATAGGTCGCCTGGTGGCAAGACCTTAGGGCGAGGACGGCGGCCACGAGTCATTAACCATATCGCTCGCGCCATCTCGTGTAGCGAAGCCACTTACTCGTCGTGCAAAGCTCGCGTCGGTTATACCTCGCAGCCCGAAACGCCGGAACTAGGGCTGCATCTCCCCCAACGGAAGTAACTGGATCAGAGCTGCTGATGTGAAACAAATAGCTCTTCAACAATCGCGTCCCTGCGGCGGCAGCAGCGCCTCCCAGGAAGCCCGGCGATTGCGCGAACGGCACATTAACGCTCCAGCCCCCGGCCGCATTTTCAATATCCTGGTGAAGGTCGGCAACGGTGCCAAATGATCTTCGAACACCGTTTGCGCCGATCCCCAAGAGCTAACAGCTAACAGCAAAATTGCGGCAATGCTAAATTCGGGAGCACTCCAAAGTGACCGCAATCTGCTCATGAAATACAGTATAGTGGCGAAATCGAGGGCGTGCCGCTTGGCGCAATGAGCCTCGACCGGCCACTGATGTTCTCAGCGCCGCACCGTGAAATTCACGGTGAGCGTATGAGAAATCCCTCCGCCCATAGCCGTGATCGTAATCGGATACGTATCAGCGGGGACGTGGCGCGAAACGGACAAGATCATTTGGGACGAGCCACGGCCCGGAGCAGTAATCGAGCTTGGGCTGAAGCTCACCTGAACGCCGTCGGGCGCGCCGACAGCGGACAAAGCGATGGCCGACGAAAAACCCGCTGAAACGCCGACGGTCACCACAACGGAGCCCGTTTTGCCGACAGTCAGAAATTCCGATGGCGACGATGCGGAAAGGCTGAAGCCGGGCGCATTTGTGGATTTCGTCAATGCATCGATCAACCCGCTTCCGTTCGGCGAACCCCAGCCCGTCACCAGATCATAACCGCGCACCGCCGAAAAGCTGCCCGACGTGCCGCTGGCAATATCGTGGAAGTCGGTGGCATAGCTAGCGGTCAAATTCTGCGCATAGATGGTTGGGTTGATGAAGCCAACGGGGGGCGCTCCGTTAGCGGCCGCCTGCTGATTGACGAGGGCCAAATAGCCGGCCCACATGGGAGCGGCGAAGCTGGTGCCGCCTAGTTGGTCGGCTGCGCAGGTGGTTTGGTTCGCGCATACATAAAAAGTGAAGTTGGCGTTGGCCGCCACATCGGGGCCGTTCCGCAAGGTCGTGGAACCATGGTTGCTAGAGGTAATCACCCCCGAGAGCTGTTGCCAGGAGGGAATGGGGATGGCATCCGGCGAGATGCCGCCACCGCTATTCACCCAGGCCGTTTCCGATTGCCACGGGCCAGCGGCACTGGCGGTAGTCAGGTCGGTGCCGCCTACCGAAACAACGTTGGCATCGTCGGCAGGCCATGCCTCATTTGACGACGACCAGGTGGAACTATCGCCCGATGCGGCCAAGAAGGTTTGGCCTTGTGCCGCCATTTTTTGGAAATACGGATCGAGCGTATTGGGATCGGCCGGCGTCCAGCCCCACGAGCAACCAATGGTGGTGGGCAGTGGGTTGTGGGTGGTCATGGCGCTGATGATGGCGGTATCGGTGGACCCGATGTAGAGAACGAGACTCGCCAACCCGGGCGCCATGCCGAGGGCCTGGGTCATGTCGATGGTTTGCTCTGAGTCGTCACAGCCGTCGCTTTGCAGGCACGCTGTGCTGGTGTCGTCGGTGGATAGGAGTGTGACCGGAACATTGTTAGTTTGGCCGGCGTTCTTGTAGTAGGTGGCCAGATCGTCGAGGTCGGTGCCGACGTATTCGAGTAACCCCAAGTTCTGGCCGGCGCCGGTGAGAGCGGTCCCGCCGTAGTAGGCCGCCCGCATGTCGCTCCCCAAGAAGGAAGCGGATGGACCGGAGCCGGTTGTGGCATGAGTCACGACTGCATCAGGATTGAGGCCATGGGCTTTCGCGAAGGCGGTCTTGGTGATCAATCTCGGCTTTGGAATCGAGTAGTTGTCCAAGCCAGAAATGTGCCAGAGGGAGAAGGGCAAGTCGGCTGTGGGCTCACGGTCTGGCGCGTAGAAGGTGCGGTTCTCGGTGGTGTTTTGATAGCTCTCAATCTTTACGTGGAAGGCTTTCTCGACGGTGGAGACGGTGCCTCTGATGACCACGTTCATGCCGTCGCGGCTACCGCCGATGAGTGAGAACTTATGTTTCTCGGCGAATTTGACGACGGCCTCATACTCTTTTGGGCTGGGGCCGAAACGGTCGGTAAACTGAGGCACGGTGAGGAATTGGCGGTAGGATGGGCTGGCGGGATCGTAGAGTGCTTTGAGGAATCGATGTAGCCCTGATTGGTCTCGTAACGGCAGGACGATGTTGAGGGTCATCACTTGATTGCCCGGCATTTTCGCGAGCCGCTTTGCTCTATGGTTGCGAACCACCGCGCGTAGATGGCGAGTCAAACAGTGGCGTGGCTCGGCGGCGGCAAGGTTCAGAGTATGGAGAAGGCACAAACAGGCGGCAGCTGCGAGAAAGGGTTTTGTCCGTGATTTTGTTCCACTCATAGATTTCCATTGGAGCACTTTTTAAATTGTAGAGTCGGCTGAACTTTTTGCTCGCCTTGCATTACCTCCGCCCCTCCCCCACTATCTTCTGAATCAACGCATTCCCCAACAGACTCCCACTCCCCCCAAACTCCGTCATCTCCCCAACCTTCCTCCCCGGCGCCGGCATCAACCTCACCGCCAGCGGCTTATCCCACTTAAACGCCAGCGTCGCCACATCCCCCACAATCCGCGCAATTGCTTCCTCGCTCGTATCACCCGCAAGCGGCACCGTATCCACGCCTCCGGCACACACCGCCGAGTAAGCCAAAATCGAATCTAACGTGTAAGTCTGTTCCGTCCACCTTTTCTCCAACACGTTATCTTCTAACACCGGAATCATCAACCCCGAATAACCCGTCTGCTTCACCGGTACCGCCTTCACCGCCCGTGTGATAATCCCCGCTGCCGTCTCCGTCCCCGGGGCACCAAACGCACTTCCCGTGAACGATTCAATCGCTGCGCCAATCGAAACATCCCCACCTGGTGCTGGGGTCGGATCAATCCCTGCATACATCCAGCCGCTCCCCTTCGCCGCCTTCTCCGCTGCCGCTTCCACCACGCGATCATGCAACGCCAGGGCCTTCGTCAACGCCTCCCCCGCCGTTCGCGGATCGTGCTCACGCGCAAAAACATCCATCACCACACTCGCCGCTTCCAATCCAACCGCAAAACTCCGCGGCCCATTCGCCGGATGCCACGCCCCCGGATAGAAAGGCCCATATGGCTTCACCATCGCAATCGCCGCAAAGTTGAAATTTCCCTGCCCATGCGGACTGCGCTCGCCCACCTCCCGAATCACCCGCGCCGCCTGCCGCACGGCGTTCCAATGAATCCCATCGTCACTCGCAACCAGCAGGTTCCCAGTCAGTCGATTCCCTGGCCGCGACAACACTTCAATCAGCAAATCCACCGCTTCCGTGTCCGTTTTGTCCTCTAACATCGCTGGGCCGATGTTAGGGATGAACTTCAACTTACCCGCCAAATCGTCAATACTCACTAACAGCGCAATCGCATCCGCGCGCTTCATCCCACGGGTATACTCTGGAAACGGCTGCGTCGAAATTCGAATCGTCGATACTTCATACCCGGCCGCCTGCTGTTCCGCCTTTACACGATTCAGAAACTTGACCGCGTCTTCGAACTGCTTTGGGTACGACTTCGCATCAATCGTGATGAAGCCGGTAATCGCCCTAATCTTCGGCTTCTCCGCAGCCAATGCCAAACCGGTCAGAAGGCTCAATCCCAATACCGCGCGCGCCAAATGCGTCATCCCTGTATTAGATCAACACCCTCCCACGCGCGATAATCAAATAGCGGCGTGTTCCAGCACTTTCGCGCGCAAATCCAACCAGATGACGACAACCACGCCCCCTGCGGACACGCTCATAGATCACCTCCGTCTTACAATCGAACTGCTCGAACGCCTTGATGCCGATCGCCGCCTTCTCGCCGAGCTTCCCACCGAGGAGCGCGAGCGCCTCCATCGCGTCGTTGCCCAACTCTATAATCCCGACCCCACCGCTCGCCGTCAAAAACACCGCGCCGCCGAACGCGCCCGCACCAAAGAGCAAATTGATCGCGCCGACGCCGTCCTTCACCAGACCGGCATCCGTACCCTTCGCCGCAAACCAGTCTTCACAACACCCAACGTTTTTCCTCCCGAAAACTTTGCCACGCGCGACATCCACTTCCTGCCCGAATCAACGCCTCCCGAAACTGACGAGTCCTTCGAAACCCAACACTGCTACATCTGCAAACGCCACTACACCGCCGTTCATCATTTCTACGATCAGTTGTGTCCTAAGTGCGCAGATTTCAACTTCGCCAAACGCACCGAATTGGCCGATCTTACCGGCCGCGTCGCCATCCTCACTGGTGGCCGCGTCAAGATCGGATATCAAGCCGGTTTGAAGCTTCTTCGAGCCGGCGCACAGCTCATCGTCACCACGCGCTTCCCTCGCGATTCCGCCAAGCGCTATGCTAGCGAGCCCGATTTCAGTGAGTGGGGACATCGCCTGGAAATCTTCGGCCTCGATCTGCGCCACACGCCGAGCGTGGAAGCTTTTTGCCAGGAGATGCTGAACTCACGCGCGCGTCTCGATTTCATCATCAACAACGCCTGCCAAACCGTTCGCCGTCCGCCCGAATTTTACGCACACATGATGGAAGGCGAGCGCGTCGCTCTCGACAACGCGCCCCAACGCGCGCGCAAGCTGCTCGGTGACGCTCGCGCCAGCTCCGAGTGGAACAGCCTCGCTCAAGCCCCCGAACTGTCGCAAGTTCCACTTCTGCCGGAAGAACTCATCGGTCAAAAGCATCTGTTTCCCACCGGCCGTCTCGATCAAGATTTACAGCAAGTCGACCTCCGTGGCCGCAACTCCTGGCGTCTCCTCATGGCTGAGGTGTCTTCCGTCGAACTGTTGGAGGTTCACTTGATCAACGCCGTCGCTCCCTTTATCCTTAACGCGCGCCTCAAGCCCCTCATGCTCCGCACCCCTGAGCGCGACAAACATATCGTCAACGTGTCCGCCGTCGAAGGCCAGTTCTACCGCATCTGCAAAACTACCCGCCATCCCCACACCAACATGGCGAAAGCGGCCCTCAATATGATGACCCGCACCGCCGCCACCGACTACTTCACCGACGGCATCCACATGAACGCCGTCGACACAGGTTGGGTCACCGACGAAGACCCGGCCGCCATCGCCGAACGCAAAACCATCGAGCAGCGCTTCCACCCTCCGCTCGATATCGTCGACGGCGCCGCCCGCATCCTCGACCCCATCATCACCGGCTTCAACACCGGCAAACACATCTGGGGCCAATTCTTGAAGGATTACAAGTCCACCGACTGGTAGTTCAACCGTCCGAAGCGAAATGCCGGCGTTCCCGCCAATACTTGGTGGTAATTCGGGACAGGAGTGCGCCGGGATAACCGGCATGTTGTAGGGGATGAAAGAGCACTACGGGAAAGGAGCAGCGACTCTATGTTGACGCAATATTATACTGAGAAGCTGCCGTAAACGAATTGACTCTGGTCTGGCTGGAACGAGAACGAAGGGTGCGGGCGACACCGAGAGCGTATGGCGATGATGCCTGAGGGGCAAGGTGATTGAGAAGGCAATGGAGTTCAATCGATCGTTGCCGACAGAGTAATTTATTGTCCTTTGACGCGCTGTATTCGCGAAACATTTCTTTCATCAGGCCAGAGTTGACGATGTCTGGCATGCGGTTGCAAAGCGTATTTGATGTCCTGACTGGGACAGATTGGCGACGCCGCGAGCCCTGATTTTATTGGTGGTTTGCGCCGAAGCCGGGCATATTTCTTTAATGCAAAGGCGGCGTTTGTCCCTTGTTGACGGGCGTGAGTGCGGAATTCCGCGCGCGGAGAGCGGCAATCTCCTTAAGGCGGAGAGCTTGTACGCCAATCGAGGTTCTAGACAACGTTTGAACCTTATTTTTGCGCGCAATGCCCATGCTATTGTCAGAATCAAGTCTGGTATTGAGCGATGTCGACCACGGTGGAAGCAGAATTCATAGTTGAAACGCAGAAGGCTTTGTTTGCCGCTCTGGCGCTCGACTGCGGCGTCACTCTGTTGCATGTGGATGTTGCCTATGAGACTTACGGCGAGCTGAACGCGGCGCGCGACAACGCGATTTTGGTGTTGCACGCTTTTTCGGGCGATGCGCATGCGGCGGGGATCAGCAAAGAGACAGGGCAGCCGGGCTGGTGGGCGCCGATGATTGGGCCGGGGCTGGCGTTCGATACCAATCGTTACTTTGTTATTTCGTCGAATGTGCTGGGCGGGTGCCGGGGCACGACAGGGCCGAGTTCGGTCGATCCGAACACGGGCAAGCGATATGGCGCGAGCTTCCCGGTGATCACGATCAACGATATGGTGCGGCTGCAGAAGATGCTGATCGATCGTCTCGGCATTGGAAAGCTGCTGGCCGTGGCAGGAGGATCGATGGGCGGGATGCAGGCGCTGGCGTGGACGGTGATGTATCCGGATTCAGTAGTCGCGGCGATTCCGATTGCGACGACGGCGCGGCATAGCGCACAGCAAATTGCGTTCAACGAAGTTGGGCGGCAAGCGGTGATGGCCGATGTGGAGTGGGCCGAAGGGAATTACTACGACGCGAATCCGCCAGCGCGCGGGTTGGCGGTGGCACGCATGGTGGGGCACATCACTTATATGAGTGATGCGTCGATGCGGCAGAAGTTCGGGCGGCGGCTGCGCGATAAAGACGCGTTTGGGTTCGATTTTTCGGCGGACTTTGAAGTTGAGAGCTATTTACGGTATCGCGGCAGCCAGTTTGTGACGCGCTTTGATGCGAATTCGTATTTGTATATCACCAAGGCGATGGATTATTTCGATTTGGCGGCGGGACACAATTCGCTATCGGCGGCGTTTGAGAAGACCAAGGCGCGCTTTCTGGTGTTGAGTTTTACCTCGGACTGGTTGTATCCCACTTATCAATCGCTAGAAGTAGTGAGCGCGTTGCGGACGCAGAATATTGATGCGGCGTTTTGCGAGTTGAGTTCGCAATACGGGCATGACGCATTTCTGGTTGAGACCAAAGAACAGACCGAGATGATTACGGGCTTCCTGAAAAGCTTGCAGGAAGCGAAGGCACCGGCGGCGGAGGTTAAGGCTTCCATTAGCGAGCGGCTCGATTACGCGATGATGGCCGAGATGGTGGAACCGGGGTCGCGCGTTTTGGATTTGGGATGCGGCGAAGGCGAATTGCTGGCGTGGCTGAAAGACAAGAAGGGCGTAAGCGCGCAAGGCGTGGAGATTGATCCCAACAAAGTGCGGCGTGCGATTGCGCGGGGCGTTTCGGCCTATCAAAGCGACATTGAACATGGGTTGGCGGATTATCCGGACGGCACGTTTGACTTCATCATTCTGAGCCAGACGCTGCAGGAGATGAGGTATCCGCTGAAGGTTTTGCGCGAGATGCTGCGGGTGGCGCGGCACGTGATTGTGGCCTTTCCGAACTTTGGGCATTGGACGACGCGGCTCTCGCACTTGATTAGCGGGCGCTCGCCGAGGACAGAGTTGTTTCCGTATGACTGGTACGAATCGCCGAACTTGCATTTCTTGACGATTTACGATTTCGTGATGCTGTGCCGGGCGGAGAACTGGAAGATAGAGCGGCAGATTTTCTTGCGGAACAACCGGCAAGTCACGCGGATGCCGAATCTTTTGGCGGAAGTCGGCGTGTTTTCGATTCGGCGCGGAAGTTGAGGCGACCCTAGTGCCGGACTATTGGGCATTGCTATAGATTCTGCACACTTCTTCCGATAAAAACGGAAGGAGACGCACCATTCCTGCCGTTAAGAACAAGAGGACACTCTCAAAGGTCCACAAAAATCCGAATGATCGAGGCTGCGCGGACCGACCGTGAACCGTATGGGTAAAGTGACGGAGACTGACGGTTCAGCAAGCGCTTTGGCTCGTCGAGCACTTGGCGTAACGTCCGGTCTCGCCTTCGCCGGCTCGGCGCTGGGCGTGGTCGCCATCGGGAAGGGCACGTTGGCGGGATTCGAAGCCGCACTCATCTTCCCCAGCCTTCTCATTTCCTGCGGGACTTTGGCCTTGCTGTTCTTTCGGAAAGTCGATCTACAGACGATCGCAACCGTCGTTACGTTATATTTTGGAGTTCATCTTTGTGCCTGCTCGATCTTCGCGCTGAGCAAAGCGGGCAACCCGCACAATCTTTTTATCTACCTGGTGTGGTTTTTCCCTCTACTGGTATTCAACAAGATGGTGAATTCGCCCGCCATTGGACGAGTCATTGCCAGGATTCTGTTTCTTGCTCCCTTGTTGCTTGTGGGTTGCTTCTTCCCGCGTACTGCTAGTCCTTTTTGATGTGAACCTAGTGTTCCTGTTAATAGCCACTTGTCTGAGCTATATTTGCTTCGGACTTTCCTTTTCGACGGTTACCCGCTACCGGGAGGAATACATCGTCGAGCGCGAGCGTGCCGAGTCTCTCGCGGAATTGAAAAAGACCAATGTCGAGTTGATGCGTGCCAGGGATAAGGCAGAGGCGGCCAACCGGGCCAAGAACGAATTCCTGGCAAACATGAGTCATGAAATCAGGACGCCGATCAACGGCATCATGGGCATGACAGAGCTGGCTCTCGATACCGAGTTATCCGCCGAGCAGCGCGACTACCTGGCAACCGTGAAAGCCTCGGCCGATTCGCTGCTCGACGTCGTCAACGATGTGCTGGATTTTTCAAAGATCGAAGCCGGGAAAATGGACATCGACCGAGTTGGCTTCAATCTGCGCGAAGCCTGGAAGAAACCGTGAAAGCCATGGCTGTGCGAGCCCACGAGAAGAATATAGAGCTGCTGTTGGAGATCAAGCCAACCGTTCCCGACTTTGTGATTGGCGATGCACCGCGCCTCCGCCAGATCGTCATGAACCTGTTGGCGTAACGCGATCAAATTCACACTCTCGGGTGAGGTCTTGCTCGAGACCTCGGTCCAGGAAAGCAGCCAGCACGTGCTGCTCTTGCATTTTGCGGTCCACGACACGGGAATCGGCATAGCTGCCGACAAGCAAACCCTCATTTTCGAGGCCTTTTCACAGGCCGACAACTCCACCACCCGCGAGTTTGGAGGGACCGGACTCGGCTTGACCATTTGCGCGCGCCTGGTGCAGGCCATGCAGGGAAGAATCTGGGTAGAGAGCACGTTGGGGCGGGGTAGCAGCTTTCATTTCACCGTTTGCGTGTTGCCGGCGGACAAGAATCCCGACGCTCCTTTCGAAACATCACGCCTGGCGGGTTTGTCCGTGTTGATTGTCGATAGCAATCTCAGCAACAGGCGGATTCTAAGCGAGATGCTTTTCGAATGCGAAGCCAGGCCGGTAACAGCCGACGAACGCTCAAGAAGCTTTCTCGCTGATTCAACGTGCCACTCAGCAAGGGAATCCGTTTTCGGTAGCTCTGATCGACTCGCATGTCGCTGGGATAGACGGGCTCGATCTGGCGCTGCAGATCCAGCGTTCCTGCGGGGTTGCGTTGGTAATTCCACTGTTGTTTACTTCCAAAGCGCAAAAAGGAGATGTGGCCCGTTGCCGCGCCTTGGGCTTTGCCTCTTATCTGACCAAGCCGGTCCGCCGGACGGAACTGTGGACGTCAATGGCGCGCCTTTTCAGCGGCGATGGCCAACCACGATGTTTGGATACAGCAGAGCAATCCTGCGAAATGCCGATCAACGATGTCTCGCAGACCCTGCCGCCAAAATCGCTGCGCATTCTGCTGGCGGAGGACAACCCGGTGAACCAGCGCCTCGCCACCCGAATTCTGGAGAAACAAGGGCACGAAGTGGCGCTGGCTGCCAATGGCAAAGAGGCTTTAGCGGCCTGGCAGGCCAAACCTTTCGACTTGATCTTGATGGACATTCATATGCCAGAAATGGACGGCTTTCAAGCCACGTCCGCCATTCGGCGCGCCGAGGCCGCTTTTAGAGATCTCGGGCAAGATGGGCGCGCCGAGGCCGCGCGAATTCCCGACTCTGTTCCGCGGCACGGCCATGCCCTTTGCGCTGCAACGGAACCCGCGCAAAACGGGCCCGTCGAGGCCGCGCGGATTCCTGACTCTGTTCCGCGGCACGGCCATGCCCTTTGCGCTTCCAGCCTTCACATTCCCATAGTTGCTCTTACGGCGCACGCTATCAGCGGTTATCGCGAGCAATGCCTGGCGGCCGGCATGGACGACTACCTCTCCAAGCCCATTCGCGCGAAAGATCTGCTGGATACCATCGCCAAGCACGCGATGGTTTACACATAGGGGAGTGCGCTTTTTTGTCCGTTCTAAGAACGGACTCGGCCGCCGGGAAAATGTAGAAAGGTCTCGACATGAGTGTCGAGACGGCAAACACGAGTGTTTGCGCCACCCTGCCCTCGAAAAATGTAGAAACTCCAGATCCGTTCTTTAGAACGGACAGAAAGCACTTTGAAGTGCTCTTCGCGGTATACTCACGGGAATTATGAAACGTTTCTACCTTTCAGCGGTGATCCTCTCAGCGGTGATAGTGGCGGTTGCGTTTGGGCGGCAATTTTCGTCGGTGCCCGAGCAGGGGCGGTCGATGACGGTTTCGAATTATGGAATCGTTGCGGCGCCGCAGTTTTTGGCGGCGCAGGCAGGGACGGAGATCTTGCGCGACGGCGGGAACGCGATTGACGCAGCGATTGCCGCCAACGCCGTGATGGGCGTGACCCAACCTTATGTGAACGGTATGGGTGGGGATCTCTTCGCGCTGGTCTATGAGGCGAAAACGGGCAAGCTCTATGGGCTGAACTCGAGCGGGTGGACGCCGAAGGCGTTGACGATTGAGTATCTGCGGGAACACCATATCGACAAACTGGATCCGATTGGCGTACACGCAATTACGGTCCCAGGATGCGTGGCGGGGTGGGATGCGCTGCAGCATCGGTTTGGCACGCTGCCGCTGAAACGGTTGCTTGGTCCGGCGGTTTATTACGCGGAGAATGGGTTTCCGCTAGCCGAGAAGAATGCGCGGTATTGGCTGAGTAAAAAGCTGTTGCAGCAGCCTGGTTATGCGGAAACGTATTTGCCGGGAGGGGCTGCGCCGGGGTTGGGCGATGTGTTCAAGAATCCCGCGCTGGGCGAATCGCTGCGGCAAGTGGGCGCGCATGGGCGCGATGCGTTTTACAATGGCAAACTTACTGAAGTGATGGTGAACTTTTTGCGGGCGCAGGGCGGAACGCATACTACGGAAGATTTCGCGAGTTATCAGCCTGAGTGGGTGGAACCGATTTCGACCACCTATCACGGATGGAAAGTGTATGAGTTGCCGCCCAATGGGCAAGGTGTGGCGGCACTTTCGATGTTAAACATCATGGAACATTTTCCGGTTGCGAAGTACGGGCATAATTCCGCCGATGCCCTGCAAGTGATGATTGAAGCGAAAAAGCTGGCGTATGCGGATATGTATCACTATGTAGGCGATCCGCGATTCACAAAGGTGCCAGTGGAGCGGATGCTCTCGAAAGACTTGGGCGCGGAGCGGGCGCAGTTGATCAAGATGGACAAAGCGGCGTGCCAAGTGCTGCCGTCGCAAATTACCCAGGAGTTGAATGCGCGCGGGCATTCGACGATTTATCTTTCGGCTATCGATAAAGACGGCAATATTGTGTCGTTGATTCAGAGCAACTATGCAGGTTATGGGACGGGGATGGTCGCGCCGGGAGCGGGCTTTTCGTTTCACAATCGTGGGGCAGGATTTGATTTAACGGAGGGCAAGCCCAATTCGATTGCGGGACACAAGCGGCCGTTGCATACGATCATTCCGGCGTTTATGGAGAAGGATGACATTCATATTGGATTCGGGATTATGGGTGGCTGGAACCAAGCGCAGGCACACGCGCAGTTTGTGGCGAACGTGGTGGATTACGGGATGAATGTGCAGGCGGCGTTAGAAGCGGCGCGTTTTACGAAGAGCACGTTTGATGGTTGCGATTTGCAGATGGAAGAGCGGGTGCCGGTGAGTGTGCGGGAAGAATTGACGAAGCGTGGACACGAGATTAAGTTGCTGGAGCCGTTTTCGTTTACAGTGGGGCAAGGGGAAGCGGTGGTGAGGGACAGTAAGCGAGGGGTGAATTTTGCAGGGTCGGATCCGAGGAGTGATGGAGCGGCCATACCGCAAGGTCCAGCGAATTAGACGCGGGCGTTTGGCCTAAACTGTTGAGTATGACGTTCGCGATTGATGAGGCAAATTTGCCCGCGGTCTTGACGGTGGGTCCCATGACTGACGAAGCTTTCGCCCAATTGTGCGCCGAACATCCCGGCCTCAATCTTGAAATGTCCGCTCACGGCGAATTGATCATCATGCTGCTGACTTATACGTGGACAGGAGCGAGGAACGCCGTGATTAGTGGGCAACTCGCCAACTGGGCTCGCCAGGACAAGCGAGGGGTTGCGTTCGGTTCGTCCACCGGATGGCTACTGCCGAACAGCGCGCGGCGCTCGCCCGATGCCGCATGGAGCGGGTGAAGGACTTGGATTCGGCTGCTTTCAGCCGCTACTGGCCTGTTTGTCCAAACTTCGTAATTGAACTGCGTTCGCAAACTGACCGGATTCGAGTGTTGCGAGACAAGATGGAAGAGTGGTTGGCCAACGGCGCTCAACTGGCTTGGCTGATCGACTGCGAGGCTCGCACCGCGAAGCGGAGACTCGGACCGGGGCTTCGTCGATAGCGGGTGAGGGACCAGTGAACGGATTCGTTCTGAGCCTCGCACGGGTGTGGGATCCGCTCGCCGAATAGCCTTAGATTCGCATCACACACGGCGATTTGTGGTAGCATCCGATGAAAGCACCGCGGAGGCACCAGTTTATCCTTGTGAGCGACATCTTCATCAGTTACGCCACCGAGGACAAGGCGCGAATTAAGCCGTTAGTGGATGCATTGCAGCTTTGCGGTTGGACCGTTTGGTGGGATCGCACCATCCTCGCGGGTAAGGTTTGGGAGCGGGAAATCGAGCGCGCGTTGTCGGCGGCGCGTTGCGTCATTGTCGCATGGTCGCAAGCGTCGGTCGAGTCGGAGTGGGTTTGGACCGAGGCTGACGAGGGAAAGCGGCGTAGCATTCTAGTGCCTTTGTTACTCGACCCGGTGATCATCCCGTTGGCGTTTCGTCGCATCCAAGCGGCAAACTTAGTGAGTTGGCGCGGCGAAACGCCCAACGCCGAATTCGAACAACTCGCCTTAGCTGTCACAGCGTTGTTGGGAAGTCCGAAGCCCACGGAGGTACCGCGCCGAACATCGGAGGAACTTCCGGCGGCAGATGAGACGCAAACTGTCGATCACGGTAAACCAGAATCGAGTGGTGCGCCTGGTCTGACGAAAGCGGCATCGTCTTACGACCCTGGCTACTATTCGCCGGAGCGAATTGCCAGCAGGAAGGCCAACGCCACCAAGTTCGAAACAACTCCCGAGGCTCCGGACACCCCGACGTATGAGTCCCGCCTTGCGCGCGCAAAAAGTTCACCAGGTCCGACAACGCCGTCGGGGAATGACCGCCGCCGTTCTCTGATACTCGCGGCGGTGGGAGTCATTTGTCTTATCGGGCTGGCGACGTATTTTGCATGGCGGCCGGATAGAACCGAAACATCCCTCACCCCTAACAAACAAGCCGTCCAGCCACCCTCCGTAACCCAAAGCAAAATCCAAACCGCGCCGGAAGTTCAGCAACGAACAGATCCGGCGATGAAAGAGGTGGGCACTTCCGTTCTACAGGGATATAGGATCGAGTTGTTCTACCTTGACACAAATGGGAAGTCGAAGCAGCACGCCGAAAACGTCTTTAATGCACTTCAACAGCAAGGACTACCTTCAATTATCAAGCTCAGCGGCGCAACCCAAGCGTTTTTGAAACGTCTGAATTATCCGGACGGCAACGAGGTGCGCTACGAGGATCCGATTGAGTTGGATCAAGCGAACGCAATGTTGGCGGCGCTGAAGAAAGCCGATCCATCGACGGTTTATTCGACCGTGGCAGTTGGCAACCGGACGCCCAACTATATTTCGGTGTTTTTCAACCCCAGTGAGAATTAGTTAGGCCGATTGAGTAAACGCTAGATGCGGCGCGCGAGTTTGCGCTTGAGGATTTCGAGAAAGAGCGCTTCGTTTTCCAATTCAAATTCGATTTCGAGCCAGTAGAGACTGAGCGGGGCGAGGGCTGCCTCCAAGTGATTGGGGCAGTTGATGCGGTCTTTCTCGGTGGTGACTAACATCTCGGCGCCGCTTTCTTTGGCCTGTTGTGCAATTGACACGAGTTCAATGGGCTTGTACGGATGATGATCGTCGAAGGACCAACGAAACACGACATCGAGGCCGATGGATTGCAGGGTAGTCCAGAAGTTTTCGGGATTGCCTAAGCCACAGAAAGCGGCGACCTTCTTACCCGGCACAATGGGATGAGAGTCACCAGTGGTGTAATCGCGCCAGGCGCGGGACACCAGGTGCGTGCGGAACGCGAGGGCGTTGGGATTGCAATCGCGCAAACGCTTCTGGATGAAATCAAAGCGGAGATCGTTTTGCGCGCGCGTGACGATGAAAGCTCCTGCGCGGCCTAGCGCTGAGAGGGGCTCGCGCAGGCGGCCGAGCGGAACTAAGTCTTCCTGGCCGAAGGGGTCGAGGCCATCGATAACGACAATGTCGAAATCGCGGTCCAGGCGGGCGTGCTGAAAACCGTCGTCGAGCAGAAGCACGTCGGTGGACGGGAATTGGCGGAGGAGAATTTGCGCCGTTTCGTAACGCTTCGCGCCGATGCCGATTGGGACAGTGCCGGCACGGAGAAAGATTTGGGCTTCGTCACCAGTCATGAGTGGAGACATCTTCGCGCCTGCGGGCAGAACAATGCTTTCGGCGGGAAAGCGGCGGCCATAACCACGCGTGAGGATGGCGGGCGAGCGGCCGTGCGCCTTGAGTACGGCCGCGAGGTAGTTAGTGAAAGGAGTCTTGCCGGAGCCGCCGACGGTAATGCCGCCCACACTGACAACGGGCGCCGGTAAAGGAAGCAAACCTGCGGCGCGGCGTTCGGAACCGCTGCGCTTGAAATTGCCACCCCATTTCCAGAGAAGAGCAAACGGAGTTAAGAGTGCGCGGCCGATAAAACTGCGCGGCGTGCGCCACAAGGCCGTGTGATAGAGCGGCCACAGGCGGTCGGCGATTGCTTCGGATACGCCCTGCTGACTGCGCACAAATTGCTGAGCGCGTTTGCCGAAATCGCCAGCGCGGCGGGGATTGGTCAGGAGATCGCGAATGGCGCCGGGCAGATCTTGCTCGCGCTGGATTTGCAAAACGGCTTGATGTTCGAGGAAGTCGCGGGTAATCACCTCGAAGTTATGCATGTGCGGGCCGACTATGACGGGCACTCCGGCGGCAGCGGGCTCGATGACGTTGTGGCCGCCGCGAGGCGCCAGAGAACCGCCGACGAAGACGACGTCCGCTATTGAATAGAGGCCCGCGAGTTCGCCAATGCTATCGAGCAGAATGATGCCGGGCAGAGGAAGAGTGGATGCGCCGGTGAGTTGGCTGCGGAGGAGGTGAGGCAAGCGGGAAGCGGCAAGTTTGCGGGCGACCTCGGGAAAACGCGCGGGCTGGCGGGGCGCGACAATGAGCAGGAGTTTCGGGAATTCGGCGGAGAGTTTTTTGAAAGTCTTTATGACGATGTCATCTTCGTCGATGTGGTGGCGGGTAATGCTCCCGCGCTCGTTGGGGCCGACAGTGGAGGCGGCAATCCAAATTTGTTCGGCGCCGAAAGTGGGCAGGACGGAAGGCGTGGGATTGGCGACGGCTTCGTACTTGAGATTGCCGAGGATCGAGAGGCGTTGGGCAGGCACGTCGAGCTGGCTGTAGCGGTCGCAATCGGTAGGGCTCTGAACGATGATGGAATCGGGGAGCTTGAGGATGGGCGCGAAGAACCAGCGGAAGGAATGATACTGGGGCCAGGTACGGTTTGAGATCCGGCCGTTGACGATGGCAAGGCGCGCGCCGCAGCGGCTGATTTCGTAATAGAGATTCGGCCAGATTTCAGTTTCGAGAACGATCACAAGGGCGGGACGGATGGTGCGCAAGACGCGGCGAACGAACGAGGCGAAATCGACAGGCGCATAGAACACGCCGTCGACCAATGGAGCGGCTTGGCGGCAGGCCGCTTTTCGGCCAGCGGTGGTGGCGGTGGAGAGATAGAAGGGGACGTCGGGATGCAAGGCGCGCAGACGATTGATGAGCGGCAGAGCGGAGGCGACTTCGCCGACCGAGACGGCGTGCAACCAAATGGCGCCGGGCCTCGTCCGAGAGAAGGATTGGGGCAAATAGCCGAGACGCTCGCGGAAATGAGGGCGATAGGCGGGGCGAAAAAGAAAGCGCCCTAGGAAGTAGAAGAGAATTAAGGGATATGAAACGTACTGAACTAGGCGGTAGAGGAGGAGGGCGCGCGTGATTCGAGGAACTCGCTTCTTGTTCTTGAGTATAGCGTCAATGGCTGCGCTGCTGTGGGGCGCAGTTGGCAGCGATGACAAACCAGCGTTCCAAGCGGGCAAGGCGGCCGACTATTCGAACCAAACATCGGAACAGGTGTTGGTAGGCG
Organism: Bryobacterales bacterium; assembly: GCA_963763615.1. Taxonomy (GTDB): domain Bacteria; phylum Acidobacteriota; class Terriglobia; order Bryobacterales; family Bryobacteraceae; genus Bog-105. Next base: position 265,177 of record CAVXPI010000002.1, read on the forward strand.
CGAAGGCGTTTGACAATGCGGATTTGGTGGCGGATGCGTTTGGCAAAAAGACGGACTTATTGAGATACGGGGTGCTGCCGGTTTTGGTGGTAGTCGAGAACAAGAGAGATAAATCAATAGATCTGCGGAACATGGAAGTGAGCCTGGTGGCGGCGGACGGGCGGCACGTGGCAGCGATTAGCGCGGATGAAATCTCGTATCTGGCGAAGAACGGGCGGCGAAGACCGAAGGGGCCGGGCGAAGGAATTCCATTGCCGTTGCCGTCGAAGAAGAATCCGCTGGCAGCGCCGGAGATTGCGGGGCGGGCGTTTGCGGCGGGGATGTTGCCGCCGGGAGATTCGGTGAGCGGTTTTTTCTACTTTGAAGCAATGGCGGAAGTGGGGGACACTCTGCTCCTCAGTGGAATGCGGGACGCGCGCACTAGGAAAGAGATTATGTATTTCGAATTTCCGTTGAAGAAGGATGACGGGAAGTAAGGGTCAGCGGCTAAGCATTGCGGCGGAAGCGCGACCAGGAGGTCGCGCGCAGGGTGTGTGCCCAGCATGGGCAGAATCTAGTTGGATGAAAGGAGCCAATCGGGGCCGATGAAGGCAACCGTAGCGAAACGCAAGGCCAAACCGCGAGGGAAAGCTGAAAGAAGCGCGCAGCAAACTATCGACCGTAAGAACATGAACTGGCAGAGAGGCCGGGTGCAGGCGGCGAGCTGGCCCTGAACAGCGAAGCCCAAAGATCATCAAGATGCACAAGGTAGAGCCGGGCGGCGCGAGGGGACAGATTCTGCATTTACCTGGGGAGATCTCTTCCGTGAGAGCGGAAGAGAAGTGAGCAGAGGCCGTAGTAGCGAAGAAGTCCGGTATGGTTGTTGTTCTCACTCTCGCAACATTAACAGTAATTCTACTTACAGCCCGCGCCGTTCGGCAGAGCAGGCATGCTCGCCGCATGCTAAACGCGAGCAAGCCTGCCGGGCGAATTGGTTTCACTCGACACCCTGCGCGGTGATCTTGGTGAACTCCGCCAGGAGAATATCGTTTCCGTTCGCTACGGTATCTCGGGTCGGCCGGATCGAACCGTCAAACAACCACTGGAATAATTCCCGTGGAGTTGAAGAGCGGGAAGGCGTCCCCGGATCAGCGTGTTCTCTTCGTCAAGCCGTCAGCGGTATGTTCGAAGACGTCTTCAACTTTTCTTGTCCGACTTTTGTCCGGGGACTCCGTGGGTTTGCCGTTTTTAGGCGGTTTGGAACGTTAGGGGAGACGTGTCGGGATTTGATTGGAACGTAAGGGATTTGCGTTGAAACTTGGAGGCGCGGGGCGGAATCGAACCGCCGAATAAAGGTTTTGCAGACCTCTGCCTTACCGCTTGGCTACCGCGCCACTATTGGCAACATACCACATCAACAGGTATGATTTTCAGATGAATGTTGCCACGATCTTGCTGCTCGGCTGCGGGACGTTTAGTCTTTTGAGCGCGCAAACTCCGCCGCTCCGGATCATTGCATTTGGCGCGCATCCCGACGATTGCGATATTCGGGCTTCGGGCACGGCGGCGCTTTGGCACAAGATGGGCTACGCCGTGAAATTCGTATCGGTGACCAACGGTGACGCGGGCCACCAGACAATGCACGGCGCGGAATTGGCAAAGCGGCGGTTAGCGGAGGCGAAGGAGTCTGCCCGCCGGCTAGGCATTGAATACGAGGTTTTAAACAATCACGATGGCGAGTTGTTGCCGAGCCTGGAAGTTCGCCTGCAAGTGATCCGCGAGATTCGCAAGTGGAATGCCGATGTCGTGATCGGGCCACGTCCAAACGACTATCACCCCGACCATCGCTATACGGGCGTGCTGATGCAAGATGCGGCGTACATGGTTGTGGTGCCGAACGTTGCTCCCGACACGCCGGCGCTGCGCAAGAACCCGGTGTTCCTTTACTACCAGGACAATTTTCAGCGGCCCAATCCGTTTCGGCCCGATGTTGCGGTGAATATCGACGCAGTGTTTGAGCGCAAAATTGATGCGCTTGATTCACACGTCTCGCAGTTTTATGAATGGCTGCCCTGGGTGGACGGCAAATTCGACGATGTGCCGAAGGATGCGGTGGCGCGGAAAGAATGGTTGAAAACCGGTTTTGTCGCCCGGCCTGTCACCCCGGATGTGCGTGCAGCTCTTGTCAAATGGTACGGGGCAGAGAAGGGCAACGCGGTTCTGCATGCTGAAGCGTTTGAAGTCTGCGAATATGGCGCGCAGCCGGACACCGCTCGCCTAAAGCAGATTTTTCCAATGCTCGGCAACTAAATTAGAAATGGCGAAACGTTTCCGCGGGTTCTTCGGGCATGCGCGACGCTTGGCGTTCCAGCGACCGGCTGACGAGATCGCGCGCACCCAACCCGACCGCCAACGCCAGTGTCAGTACGATGCCGCCAAACAGAATCGTGAATGCCTCGTCGACAATCTTGCCGCCGATCTCCAAATGATTCAGAGCCATGGCGCCCGCTAGTACGAGAATCAGCCATTTCACACCTAGACTTAAAAGATGAGCGTATTGGACATTTAAATTGACTGCGCCAATCAACACGCTTCTGGAGAAGAAGCGGGCGGCCACCGCACCTACCAGAAGGACCAGCCCAGCGGCCGCAACATTTGGCAGATACGCGAACAATTGTGTGACGAGTTGCGAGGTAAGCGTAGCTTCAAAGGCGTTCACTCCGACCAGGAAACCCATGATGACCACGGCCCATCCAACAATGCGGACAACCATGTCTGTGGCACTGCGTCCGGAGTCTGCACGCATGCCTGGCAAATCCCAACCTGCTACCTTGTCGTCAAAATGAAAACTGCGCAGCGAACGCCGGAGAATGAATCCAATCACCCAAGCTGCGATCAGTGCGATCAGGAGCGCAACAACCAGCGCCAGAAAGCCGGGTAGCAACGTTGCAATTCTTGTTGCGACGCGGGTAACCGATTGATTTAATGCTTGCGAAACTTGTTGCCACATACACTTACTCCTTCACTTTAGTAACTTATGGGTTAAACCGGTCGGGCCATCGCCAGCGCGATAACAAGTACGGTTTCTGTTTTTCGTACGCGAGCGCGAGGCGTTCGATATTCGAACTTACAGCCGACGGCGGAGCATCCTTTAGCTCCAGCACATGCGAAGCCACCCAAGCCAGGTACAACGGCGTCATTGCCCGCAAGAGGTGTTCGCGATTAATGGACCGTTGCCGGTGGGCCAGCGCAAAATCGTAGACGATGCGCACCCAAAGGTCGTCGGGCATCCGAAAGGCCGCCGCCGTTAACGCCGTTAGCTTTTTCAAATCCACCAGTGTGGCGGGCGGCAAAGCCACGTTCCAGATCTCGCGCAAGTTGCGATAGCCCAGTTGGAATGTCTCAATCATAGGCTGGACATCCACGGCCAATTCGCTATTCTCTTCTGGGCGTGCCGGTTCGCCAAAAGTCGTTACCGGCGGCGAAGTGTTGGATCGCTGCCAGAAGGCCGCGTTTCGCTCCAAATCGCTAAAAAGCCGGCCCAAAACGATTGCCAGAATCGAACTCACGTCTGCCGATTCCGGCGGGCGCGGTGGTTCCAACGGCAAGTTTACCTGGCAAATGTTTAAGCCAGCGCAGATCGCCTCCGTAGCGATCCATTGCTGCCAGCGTGTGCGGCGAGTCTTCGGATCGACTTGCAGAAGACGATTCACGAGTTGCGCGGAAAACGAAAGATCGATAGCCATAGGAAACGAAATCCTCTTTCCATAGAGGGCCCGCACCGCCGGATAAACAATACTGCTGTTTACTAGCGAGCCGAATCTCCTTTCCGCGTAACAAGGCGCCACAAAGTCGAAACCTTGGCTCAGCGCCGGTGCCACCATCCGTTCGATGACCTCAAAAGAAATTTTCCGTGGATTGCTATTCCAAATGAAGCAGCACTTTGCGCCCACGCGCTGGCTGATCTGAAAGACCTCCTGGAACGAACCGTCTAGCGACGTCGGAGAGTTCAGATAGCGGTCGCCTGCTGCGAGCTCATACTGCACAAACTGTGGGCCCGCCAGCGAAGACGATTCTGCTCGTGGAACGGTGCCCGGAAACGCAATCAATACGCGCGGGCCGATCGCAGCGAGTTGCGTTACCCAAGGCAGATCTTCGCCGTTGTGCAGCGATGGTAAGCCGATCACAACATCGGCCGTGCCCGCCGTTTGTGTTTGCTCTTTTACTTCCGTCGTCAAACTTCCTGTTTCAGGCATGACAAACTCTCGCAGCTACAGATCGAGGGCGGCAATGCCGGCCAGCGGAATGCGCACCCAGGTCGGGCGATTTTCCAGTTCATAATTCAATTCATAAAATGCCTTATCCAACAAATACGCCTCCAACAGCGGACGGAAGCCCGCGGCGTTTTTCGGCACAAACGCGGCATTCGTTGTTTCTTGCCGGTACGCCCTTAGGAACGAAGCGGCAACAGACTTTTCCCAGAACCGGCTCCATCCCTCCAGACTCTCCAAACTTTCAGGCCGGCGCGACACGTAATTCGCCAGACTAACTTGAGCCGCGTAACTGAAGGACCGAAGCATTCCCGCTACGTCTTTCAAGGCACATTGCTTGGCGCGCCGCTCGGCAAGCGGGCGCGTTGGCTCGCCTTCAAAATCCAGAATCACGAAATCATTCTTCACGGCCAGAACTTGGCCCAGGTGATAATCGCCATGAATGCGAATTCGCTGAGCGTCGATCTGCAAAGTTTTCAGGCAGCGGAAATGGGCGAGGGATTGACTGCGGCGGCTCAAAACCAGTGCGGCTGCTTCCGTCGCGTCGTCGGTAAATTTGGGTATCGCCTGTTTCAGTTGCGCGAATACGTGTGTGGCATGTTCTTCCATTTGATTTGCCAGCGCACTCATTGCGCTTTGGTCGAAAGGCTCAGGCGCGAAATCGGGCTGGCCTTTGCCCAACGCCAGGGCCGCATGCATTTCTGCCGTTCTTCGACCCAGTTTTGCAGCGGCGTCTAAACAGATTCCAAGGTGTGATCGGGCAAGCGCATCTTCGTCCCCGTCTGCCAGTTCAATGAACGATCTCTGAAGTTTTGGGGCACCGTCCCGAGGGCCCCGCGAACATTGTTCATAGAACCGTTCGAGCTCTTCCAGCATCCAACGCCAGCCATCCCCCTCATTCTCCACTAGACCTTGCAACATCGCCAAGGTGGCCGGCTGCGCTTCTCCAGACAGATATTCGATCGATCCGGCAAAAGGGGGTATCCGGTTAAACTGCGTCTGCTCCGTCAAATACCTGCCAATTTCGCAATCCGGGTTGGCACCGGCCTCTGGGCGGCGAAACAGCTTCATAATCAACTGGCCACCATAGTGAATCGACGAATTGCTCTGTTCCGCCGTTCCGCGTTTTGGCGGCAGCGAAACTCCCGGTCCTCCGCGCGCGGCCTCGTAAGCGCTGCTGCGGCGACCCTGAATCTCACCGTGCCTAGTCTTTATGACCGAATTCGTTTCGATGCAAGAGAGCAGAGCGGCGCAGGCGTCATCGTCGAAAACGGCGTCATAAAGGATTCCATCTTCATTGCCTGTCGCGATCTTCGCAATCACCGAGTTCGGAAAATCGCTGCGAATCTTGTCGGCGGATGCCCCGAACTTCTTGTCTAGCGCTAGAAAGTAACTGGACGAACTACCGTCTTCGAACTGGATCGCAAGCAGAGTCAGCGCCGCGCTTGTCGCCGGGAGTTCGGCCCAATCTACCAAATCGATTTTAGCGATCTTGCGTGACTTGCCGCCAAACCAGCGCTGCTTGCACAAAAAATCCGGCAATTCCCGAAGCACAAGCGTGTCCAACGTAGACCCTTCCAAAGTGTTCAGCCAGCCGCTCTCCATCATGACCGCAACATCCTCCGGTTTCGATTCGCTTTCAGTTTGCTTGTGTAATTCGAACCAAAGAAATTCGTAAGCGCCCAAGGTTAGCGGGTAAGGTTGTTTGCCAATGCGTGGGAACTCTACGTACCCCATCATCTCAACAGGCTTGGCTCCATCGAACGGCGCTAAGTTAAGTGCTACGGGTTGTGGAAAGCGCGACAAATTCGCGACACAAAGGATCTGTTCGTCCTGCCACCGGCGTAAGTACGCGAGTATTTTGCGATTCGCGGGATTGAGGAATTCGATTGAGCCTCGTCCGAAGACCTGGAAGATCTTACGGAGCGCGATCATGTTTCGCATCCAACTCAGGAGAGAAGATGGATCGCTCTGCTGGCCTTCCACATTGAGTGCGTTGTAGCCATAGATCGGATCCATAATCACCGGATTAAACAGCCTCGCCGGCGTCACCCGCGAAAATCCCCCATTGCGATCCGCGCTCCATTGCATCGGTGTTCGTACGCCGTTACGGTCGCCCAAGTAAATGTTGTCGCCCATGCCGATCTCGTCGCCGTAATAAAGAATAGGAGTGCCAGGAAAGGAAAACAGAAAACTGTTGAGAAGCTCAATGCGCCGGCGGTTATTATCCATGAGCGGCGCGAGCCTTCGCCGAATGCCCACATTGACGCGCATCCGAGGGTCGGCACTGTACGCGAGATACATGTAGTCTCGCTCTTCGTCGCTTACCATTTCAAGAGTGAGCTCGTCATGGTTGCGCAGAAACAAACCCCACTGGCAACTTTCGGGAATTGCCGGGGTTTGCGAAATGATATCCGTAATCGGCAAACGGTCTTCCAGACGCAGCGCCATGAACATGCGAGGCATGAGCGGAAAATGAAACGCCATGTGGCATTCGTCGCCGTCGCCAAAATAGGCGCGCACGTCGCTGGGCCACTGGTTGGCCTCCGCTAGAATCATGCGATTTATATAAAGCTCGTCCATTTCGCGGCGGATCTGCTTAATCACGACGTGTGTCTCGGGTAGATTCTCGCAATTCGTGCCGTCGCGTTCCACAAGATAGGGGATGGCATCCAGACGCAGTCCGTCGACTCCCAGATCGAGCCAGTAGCGCATGGCTTTCTGAACTTCTTCGAGCACCAAAGGATTGTCGTAATTCAAATCGGGCTGATGAGAGAAGAAACGGTGCCAATAATAGGCGTTGGCAGCGGAATCCCACGTCCAGTTCGATTTTTCGGTATCGGTGAAAATAATGCGTGCGCCGGCGTATTTTTTTTCGGTATCGCTCCAGACATAAAAATCGCGTTCGGGAGAATCCGCGGGAGCCAGACGCGCCCGCTGAAACCAAGGATGCTGGTCGGAGGTGTGATTGATTACCAGTTCGATCATGACCTGCATATCACGCGCATGTGCGGCGTCAAGAAACGCCTTGAAGTCTTCAAGCGTTCCGTAATCAGGATGAATATTCAGGTAATCGGCAATGTCGTAGCCATCGTCTTTCAACGGCGACGGAAAAAAGGGCAGGAGCCAAAGGCAAGTCACTCCTAAGTCCTGCAAATAATCCAGACGTTGCGTGAGGCCCTGAAAATCGCCCATGCCATCGTTATTGCTATCGAAAAACGCACGGACGTGAAGTTCGTAGATGATCGCGTCTTTGAACCATAGAGGGTCAGACGCGCTTCCTCCGGCTTTCATGCCGATTCACCACTCGACAGAATCGCCACCGGGAAGGAGCTAAACAGTTCTTGGACTTTGAGGCGTCCGTTGACCTGCTGACCCGTGAAGACATTGCGTAAAGGGAGCGCCGATAATTTGCCCAACTCTAGTTCGGTATCGCCCCATGCTGCGCTGAGCGGCAATCCGTTCTCAAAGCCAGTGATCCCGGTGATCAGGCGCGGCGCCACGGCGATAACCGCAGTGCCCTCGAGTGTACGAGCAAAGGCGACAAGGTTCGCTGCGAACGTTCCGCTGGCTGCGAGCGGCTGATAATCGCCGCGCAAGAAAACGTCTGGCCGGCGTTTTCTCAACCCAAGCCCGTGTGCTGTGAGAAAAAGCTTTACCGCGCCGGTCTTCCAATCCGCTAACAACTGCGTTGCCAAATTGCGTTTCGCGCAGCAAGGCGACGCGCTGGCGAGCCTGGCCGAAATATCGGCGAGCATGCTTTGACGCGAGGCGAAATCGACAGGCCGCCTGTTATCCGGATCGACTAAATTAAGATCCCAAAGTTCGCTGCCTTGGAAGATATCGGGTACGCCCGGAGCCGTCATCTTCAGCGTTAGCTGCGATAGCGCATTGATCATCCCCAATTCCGCTACACGTTTCTGGAACGGCAAAAATTGCGCGAGAAACGGCTTGGCTCGGGTCCCCACCAGCGTGCTCTCAATGAACTGCGCAATGGCTGCGTCATAATCCGGCGAAGGCGTAATCCAGCTCGTATGGACTTTCTTTTCCTTGGTTGCTTTGGCCAGATACTGCCTCATGCGATCTGCAAACTCACGGCTCGGTTCGTCTTGATCGGCAGGCCAGGCGCCCAATAGAGTTTGGTAGTAAATGTATTCGTCAGAACGGTCGGGCGCGTATTCGTCTTGAACGCGTGTGCGGGCCGATGAATTGATGCGTGTCCATAGCTTCACCTGCTGCGCCCAAAGCTGTGGAATTTCAGAAAGAATGTTCAGGCGGGCTCGGGAATCTTCTCCGCGCTTGGTGTCGTGCGTCGAAGTGGCGGAGATCGCCAGCGGAAAGCGTTCGGCACGCTCTATGTTTGCCTCGTGAAACTCTTCGGTCTTGCCGCCAAAGCGCACCGGGTTTCCGCCGACTTCGTTCAACGATAGGAGGGGCGAATATCGATAGAAGGCGGTGTCTTCGACGCCTTTTGCCTGCACGGGCCCAGTGTACTGCTGTACCTTCATGGCGAAGCGCAGCCGGCGCGCGTGCTCGTCCGATGAAAGATCGGGCCGGCTGCACCGGAATCAACATTTTCCGAATGAACCGGAAGATGGACGATTCCTGCGCGGGGTTGCGCCGCAAAGTGTCGCGAATGGCCGCTTCGATATTCCGCTTGTCAAACTCACCGCCGCCATTTTCGCTGACGTATGTCCGGTAAACAGGGAAGCAGGCGATGACTTCGGTGAGCGCTTCCTGCAAGCTCAGAAGGGTGAAGTCGCGATAGTGGCGATCGCTTTCCGAAATGCGATTCAATTCATGCGCTAAGACATGCATTTCGCTTGCCATCGCAGTTTCGATGATGAGTTTCTTGCTGCTGTAGACAACTTCTTTGAATGATCGCCGGTCGCCCGTGATCCGGCCGTACAGCTTCTGAAATTCACGGGCGGATCTCTTATCGACATACAGGGAGTTCAGCGAGTTCAAAAATTCGTAGCCGGTCGTTCCCTGCACAGCCCAATCGGTGCTGAGCTTTTCGCCGTCGGTAAGAATCTTTTCCACGACAACGTAAAACGGTCGTTCGGAGCCAACCGCCTCGCGCAAGCGCGCGAAGTAAGCGCGAGGGTCGAATAGGCCGTCGACGTGATCCAGTCTGAGTCCACTTACTACGCCATCTTGAATAAGACGGAGGGTCAGCGCGTGTGTGGCGTCGAAAACTTCAGCGTCTTCCATACGGATCGCGGCTAACTCATTAATATCGAAAAACCGCCGGTAATTGATCTCATGGGTAGCCGTTCGCCAGGAAGACAGCCGGTAAGGCTGCACTTCCAGGAGTTTGTGCAACAAATCGAAGGCAGCCAATTCCCCCGGTTTCCCATTGAATTCGGCCAAGTTCTCCATAACATGCTTGCGAACGTCCGCCGATTCGCGAACCAGCGTCGCAAGCCGGCGTTTCGCTACTTCCTTCTCCCGGCTGCGCTCGCTAACCGACGTCATGTCCGTTTGCTCCGTTGCCGGAAGATGTTCCAAATGGAAAAGAGTGCTCAGGTATTCTGTGAGCTCGGGGCTCTCCGGTGGATACGCGGCTTTTAGCTTGTCTAAGTTGTGCCCGAGCAGAAGGACCAGTTGGCGCGGATTGAGCGGTAAGTCGCGGTCAAAATAGCGTAGGCTGAAGAAACCATCTTCGGACAGCGCGATTTGCAACTTACCGCTATCGAGCGCCACGCCATATTGTTCCCCCAAAATCGGGAGCAGCACCTTATCGCGCAGCTCGGATTTAAGCGGCGTCCAATCGATGTCGAAATAGCGCGCATGTTGAGAGGAAGGACCATTTTCGAGTACATCCCGCCACCAAAGGTTCTCCCGCTCATTGATGCCCATGTGATTCGGGACAAAGTCGACAATCAATCCCATCTCGCGCCTGTGGAGCGCGTCTGACATGCGCAGCAAAGCGTCTGAGCCGCCAATCTCCGGATTGATTTGCGTGTGATCGCAAATGTCGTAGCCGTGCATGCTTCCGGGTGTCGCCTTTAAGATAGGCGAGCCGTAAGCGGTGGTAACTCCCAGATCGGACAGATAAGGAATGATGTTTGCCGCATCGTCCAGCGTGAACGTTTTGTTGAACTGCAGGCGGTAGGTTGAAACCGGCGGATCCATCAAACTCCCTCTCTGTAGTTGGCTGCAAAAACGATGGCGCCTGGGCGCGCGAAGATGATTCTCGATCCGTCTCCGTCGACGTGAATCGGGCGGCTGTCAGGAACGAACGCTGGATCTTCCGAATTCCAGAGCATCTCGCCGAGCTTCAGCTTGCTGCACAGCTTGACTTCGCTTTGCCCGTGCAGGCGGATGACGGCGGTTTGGTGAGGCCGCCGAAGCAGCAAGGTATGTTCGTCCAGAGTTTCGATCTGTAAATTCGGGGCGCTGAGCAAATAATCATGATCGTTGCGGCGCAGCCTTAAAAGGCTTTTATACATCCGTAACATGTAGGCGTGCGGTTCGCTCGTTAGTTCCTCCCAGCGCAGTTGGCTGGCGCGGAATGTTTCAAGCGCTTGCGGATCAGGAATCTGCGTTTGCGAGAAGCCTGTGAAACTCGCGAACTCTTTTCGCCGGCCCTCGGTGACCGCGCGGCCCAATTCTTCGTTGTGGTTTGTGAAATATAAGAACGGCGTGCTCGCGGCCCATTCCTGTCCCATAAAGAGAAGCGGCGTTTGCGGTAACAGCAGGAGCAGAGCGCTGGCCGCGCGATAGACCGCCCAATCTAACGCGTGATGGAGGCGGTCGCCCAGCGCGCGATTGCCAATTTGATCGTGGTTTTGAATGCAGTAAACGAACTGGAAATAGTTGATGCCGGTAGTGTCGCTGGCGCCGCGCCACCAGCCGCGCTTAATCGTTCTTACGATGGACGCGACGGAGCCGTCAACGCTTGCGAAGTAGCCATCAAAATCGCCGGTAAGCGTTCGCCTCATCTGATGATGAAAGTCGTCGGCCCAGACGCCCGCGAATCCGAAGCCACCGAGGCCTTCCGGTTGCACGATTACCGCGCGATTTAGCGAATCTTCGGCAATCACGTGAATACGCCTGCCCAGTTCGCTCGAAGCATGCGAAACAGCGGCGTTCAACTCTGCCAGAATGTGGCGTGGGCTATCGTCTTTAATCGTGTCGGTGGCATCGAGCCGCAAGCCGTCAAGGTGATATTCGTAGATCCAGCGCAAGGCGTTCTCAACCACGTATTGCCGGACCGGTTCATTCAATGATGAATCGAAGTTGATGCCATCTCCCCAAGGCGTGTGATGGTGCTTTGTGTAATAGTAACTGCTGAACGTTCCTTGATAGGCGCCGTCTGGGCCGAAATGGTTATAGACCACGTCGAGGAAGACCGCTAAGCCGAGTTGATGAGCTTGGTTGACAAAGGCGCGCAAGTCATCCGGAGTTCCGTAGCAGCGAGCGGGAGCAAAGGGAGCGACGCCATCATAGCCCCAGTTACGATCACCCGCAAAATCGGCTAGCGGCATTAGCTCCACCGCTGTTACACCCAGATCGTTGAGATAAGTTAGCTTCTTCGCCGCGGCTTGGTAAGTACCTTCAGGCGTGAATGTGCCGACGTGCAATTCATACAACACCACATCGTGCAATGCCAAGCCGATCCAATCCCGATCGGCCCATTGATAGCCTGCGGGATCGATAACGGCAGAAGGGCCGTGCACTCCTTCGGGTTGATAGCGCGAGGCGGGATCGGGGAACGGGCCACGTCCATCAACATAGAAAGAATACTTGGCTCCCGCTGGAATATCTGTCACGATGGCGTAAAAATAGCCATCGTGAGACTTGGTCATGGCGATTCTTGAGTTAGCACCCACTGCCAGGTGCAGCGACGCCGCATCCGGCGACCAGACGCGAAAAGTTACGTGTTCTTTCGTGTAATTTGCGCCTAAAACAGGCTTCCAGCCAGGCACTACATAGGAGAGGTCAGATGGCGGCGTAGTGTTTCGCTAAAAGTTCCGACAGGCTGGCGGCCCAGTAATCGGGCTGCCACTTAGCGAGATCTTCGCGCTTACCGTAACCGTATGTTACAGCGCAGCTTTTGACTCCGGCGCGATGAGCGGCTTCAATGTCGGCGGGGGAATCGCCGACGAACAAGCAATCACCCACCGATGCCCCCAAACCTTCGAGGGCTTTGAAGATCACATCCGGATTTGGTTTCGCGGGAAAACCATCTGTCCCCTGCACATGATCAAAGAACGGCAACAAGCCAAAGCGCTCAAGAACAATGCGAGTCGTGGGAGTGCCCTTGGTCGTCGCGGTCGACTTCCGGCCGCCGAGCTGCGCCAGCGCTTCCACCACACCCGGATAGGCGCGCGTGGCTGCATGATTCCGCAGCGGATAAATCCGCCTGTACTCCACAACGAGCGCATCAATCTGTTCCGGCGTGTAGCCGGGAAACAAGTCTTGAAATAAATCGACTAAGTGACGCCCGATATAACCCTTGATGAAATCGAACGGGACGTCACGTTTGGGAGTAGACGCCAAAACACCCTGGATGGCTCCCACGATATCTATCGCGGAATCAACCAGGGTGCCGTCTACGTCGAACAGGTAAACTTTGAAGGCCGGAATCAAGCGGGCTGCGGACTCTCGCCACCCATCAAGCCGGGCAAAGCGTTGGGCATCGGAGTCGGAGCTATCATGCCGCCGTCTGTATTGGTGGGCTTTTGATTGGAAGTGGTAGGCAACGAAGGCAGCGTTTTGCCCTCGATGAGCGCATTCACTTCCGCGCCGTCGAGCACTTCGCGTTCGAGCAGCGCTTCGGCAATCCGAACCATGGCATCCGAACGGTCGGATATGATTCGTTTAGCGCGGTCGTAGCCGTCTTCGACGAGTTTACGAACTTGTTGATCGATTTTGATGGCGGTTTCTTCACTGTAATCGCGATGTTGATTGATCTCGCGGCCCAGGAAGATTTGCTCATCTTTCTTGCCGAAGCTGAGCGGTCCGAGTTCGCTCATGCCCCATTCGCATACCATCTTGTGCGCCATTTCGGTGGCGCGCTCGATGTCGTTGCCCGCACCCGTGGTCATTTGATCGAGGAAGATCTCTTCGGCAATGCGCCCGGCCATTAGGATGGCTAAGCGAGCTTCGAGGTACTTCTTGTCGTGCGACAGTTTGTCGTCAAGCGGCAACTGCATGGTGAGGCCAAGCGCCATACCGCGTGGAATGATGGTGACTTTGTGCAGCGGATCGGCGTGTTCAATCACAGCCGCGACAGTGGCATGGCCCGCTTCATGATAAGCGGTCATGCGCTTTTCTTTGTCGCTGATGATCATGCTCTTGCGTTCTACGCCCATCAGTACCTTGTCTTTGGCCAATTCGAAGTCATACTGGGTAACCACTTTGCGATTCTGGCGGGCTGCCACCAGGGCTGCTTCGTTCACGAGATTGGCCAAGTCGGCTCCAGCGAAGCCGGGAGTGCCGCGCGCGATGACGCTCAAATTGACGTCGTCGGCCAGAGGAGATTTCTTCGTGTGTACTTTGAGAATTGCTTCGCGGCCACGGACGTCGGGCCTGTCCACAACTACGCGGCGATCAAAACGGCCCGGGCGGAGAAGGGCGGGATCGAGCACGTCGGGACGGTTCGTTGCCGCGACCAGGATGACGCCTTCGTTCGATTCGAAGCCATCCATCTCAACAAGTAACTGATTAAGGGTTTGCTCACGTTCATCGTGGCCACCACCTAAGCCCGCTCCACGATGACGGCCCACCGCATCGATTTCGTCGATGAAGATGATGCAAGGTGCGTTCTTCTTGCCTTGTTCGAAAAGATCGCGCACGCGGCTCGCGCCCACGCCGACGAACATTTCGACAAAGTCCGATCCCGAGATCGAGAAGAACGGAACGTTGGCTTCGCCGGCAATGGCGCGGGCAAGCAAGGTTTTACCGGTGCCGGGAGGTCCAACCAGCAGCACGCCCTTCGGAATGCGCCCGCCTAACTTCTGGAATTTCTGCGGCTCGCGCAGGAACTCAATAATTTCCTGAAGCTCTTCTTTGGCCTCGTCCACCCCGGCAACATCCTTAAAGGTGACCTTCTTCTGCTGCGAAGAGTGTAAGCGGGCTCGGCTCTTGCCAAAGCTGAGTGCTTTATTGCCGCCGCTTTGCATTTGGCGCATCATGAAGATCCACAGACCGAGCAAGATAAGAATCGGAATGAAGCTCAGCAGCGTGCCGATCCAACCGCTCGTGGTTTCTTTTTCAATGTTGTAACGCACGTTCTTTTCGGACATCAGGTCGTAAATCTTTGGATAGCTGGCTGGAATCACCGTGTGGTACGGCGTGGCTTGCCCAGCGCTATTAATGTATGTACCCGTGACGTCTGTTCCGGTGATATCGGCGTCTTTCACCTTACCGTCTTGAATCTGCTGAACGAACTCACCAGCGTTCAAGGACTTGGGCGGCGTTCCGCGTCCGCCCTTAATGGCGATGTACACCAAAAGCACGGCCGAGATGATGACCACCCAAAAGACTGCTGTTTTAACGTTTGAACTCATGAGAATTTACTTTCTGCGGGTCTAGCCAGATTCCCTATATCTACAAGGATACGGCAACCGACCCACTCCATCTGAAAGCCAAACCAACCGATCCAGACAAAACCTTCTCTTTACAAGACGTAAACGCTATAGCTTTTGATTCATAGATCATCTGCGTTGATTGGACTCAAGCTTGGCGATAGATCAATCGGATTATATGGCGGCTCCCACCCGCTGCGGTCATAGTGGCCGAGCCCCCGAATTGGCGGACCCAGACAATTTCAGCGCCCGCCAGTACTACGGGCCAATGTTTGCGCTCCCAGAGCAGAACCTTGCCCGATTGAAAGAGCGTCTTGATTTTTTCGGCAGAATGGTGGCCAACACGCTGGAAAGCGTCGCCAGGCCTCCAATTGCGAACGCATAAAGAAGGTAGTGTCCCGCCGGGGGCAAGAAGATCGCCATCCCAGTCACAAATTTCTACCTGTTCGTCTAGTTCTTTCTTGAAGTTAACACAAATATTTCCCGCAGCATCAGATTTTAGTGATTGGACGGAGAGGAATCCGGTTTGATAGGGCAATTCGATCTCTTGGCCCAGTTTGAGCTCAAAGTGAAAGTCCCGTTCTTCGGCAGGCCGCAAGCCGACAGGACTGAGCAGAAGCTGGTCGAAACTGCGCATGGCGTCGATGCCGGGGATAATGACGCGGTTATGGCCCTCCAAAGAATTGCAGAGCTTGAGAATGGATTCGACGTGTTCAAAATCGATCTGCTTGAGGTTGCCGCGCAAGGCAAAGAGAGCGCGGCGAATCAGCCTGCGCCGCAAAGCCAGATGCAGCGGCGCGAACTTGCCGAGCCCGATCTGCAGCCCGCGCTTCGACTCGGTGACGAGCTGCGGATACAGCGCTTCGATCTCGCGATGCCAATAGTCTTCTTCGGTTTGCGCGAGATCGGCCGATTGGGCGAGGAGGGCTTCCAGGTTCGGGTTGTAAGTTTGGGCGAGAGAGGGAAGCGTCTCGAGCCGGAGACGGTTGCGGGTGAATGTGGTGTCGAGATTGCTTGAGTCGTCGCGCCATTGGATATTTTCGGATTTAGCCCAGGCGCGCACTTCTTCCCGCGAGCACTCGAGAAGCGGGCGGATGAGGCCATCGCCGGTAACGGAGCGCATACCGGCGAGCCCCGTAATGCCCGTGCCGCGCAACAGGCGGAAGAGCACGGTCTCAGCCTGATCAGACCGTGTGTGCCCCAGCGCAATCGCCTGCAATTTGTGTTCTTTCATCGCTCGCGCGAAAAAAGAACGGCGCAAATCGCGAGCCTGTTGTTCGATTTGGTTGGCAGGAGGCGCTGTGCGTTCCACAATAACGGGTAGCCCAAGAGACGCGGCAAACCCTCGCACAAAAGCTTCGTCGGCATCGGAAGCCTGTCCGCGGAGTTGATGGTTTACGTGCAGCACATGCAACTGACAGGCAAAATGGCTGCGCAGTCGATAGAGGATGTGCAGCAGCACCACCGAATCCGCGCCCCCCGAAACGGCCACGCCAATGTTCCGCGGAGCAGGCGCGAGCATTTCATAGCGCTCGAGATAGGCCGTAACATGAGCGAGCAGATTCGGGGGCAATAGTCGTATTTTACGCGTAGGAAAAATGTGTGTTCCCCCGTGCTAGCGTAAGCCTTGGAAGAGAATCGACGTGACGCAGGCTTATTACGCGCCGTGGGAACTTGGGGCTTTGCGGCCAGTACCATCAATGCCGTTATCGGCGCTAGCATCTTCGTCGTTCCCGCGACGCTCGCCGCTTCCCTGGGAGCCTACGCGCCTCTTGCCTTACTTGCCTGTGCGATAGCCATTGGCGCTATTGCGATCTGCTTCGCCGAGGGCGGTAGCCGTGTACCAACCAGTGGGGGCGCCTACGGTTACATTGAAGCTGCTTTCGGACCGATGGCGGGTTACGTCGCCGGCACCGTTTTGTGGTTCAGCAACCTTCTTGCCAGTAGCGGTATCGCGGCGGCTCTTGCCGACACCGTCGTAACGATATTGCCGCCGCGCTGGACCAATGTGGCTCACGCTGGCCTGATCATCGCCGTCATCGCAGGAATCGCTCTGGTGAATCTCACTGGTACCGCACGCGGCGCACAACTCATCAATGCATCTACCCTGCTGAAATTAATTCCATTGGCTGTGTTCCTCCTCGCTGGGGCTAGCGCCTTTCAGCGCACTAAGTTTTTTCAGGGCGTTACGCCCACCACCACCGGACTGGGTCCTGCCGTGATCCTTGCTTTGTTCGCCTTTACCGGTATGGAAGTCTCGGTTTGCGCGAGTGGCGAGGTTGCTCAGCCGGCACGCACAATCCCGCGAGGACTCCTCATGGCGATGCTGGTCCTAACGCTTCTCTATGTCTCCATTCAGATAATCGCCCAGGGAATGCTCGGCTCCGCGCTTGGTTATTCCGCTGTGCCGCTGGCCGATGCGATGGCGCCCATTAGTCCAGCGTTGCGCCTGCTGATGCTCGCCGGTGCGGCACTCTCGATGTTCGGTTTCATTAGCACCGACATGTTGTGCAGTCCGCGTATTCTGCTCGCCCTCTCGCGCGATGGCCTACTGCCGCGCGCACTGGGCAAAGTGAATCGCGGCACTCACACACCAAACGCGGCTATTCTTTGCCACGCTGCGCTGGCCATCGTCCTCTCACTGAGCGGGTCATTCGTCGAACTGGCAGTGTTGTCAACGCTCGTTTGTGCAACCTTGTATATCGGTGGTTGTGCGGCGGCTTTGCGCCTCGCACGCTGTGGAGTCGCGTTGGCCGGCGCCCCCTTGAATTTCCGCTGGCTGGGCGCAGCCGCTTTTATCGGTATCGGCAGCATGCTGGCCCTTATTGCCCTGGCGTCCCGCACCGAAATTCTCGGCATGTTCGGACTCATCGGCCTAAGCGCCGTCGTTTACTGGGTGCAAACCCGCGCGGCCCGCTCAATACCCCATCCGCCGCTTTAACGGTCCGGGAGGGAGCGGTGCGGGACTGTCATAGCCGTTAGAATAAGAACATTTCGTGGTGGAAATGTTGGGAAAAAACGCCGGCGAAACCGCCTGCGCCACCAATGCTTTCAGCAGTTTGTAGCTTATTTTAACGCCCTATGTGCGGGGCTGTTCGCGCCCTCGCGAATCGGAGAGGCGGTCTTCCCTCACCACCGCCGCGTTGCTACTTTGCCAAATCCTGCCCCCAATCCGCCCCTCCCGGCGAAAACATCGCCCCGCATTTGCTAATTTTGTACTTACCCCCGATTGCCCCGCGTTCGTTGCTTTCGAACACTCTGCAATAAAAGAGGCATCATCTCATGAATAAATCTGCACTCATCACCGGTGTTACCGGTCAAGACGGCTCTTATCTCGCCGAGCTCCTTCTGGCTAAGGGCTACAACGTCCACGGCATCATTCGACGTTCCTCCAGTTTCAACACCTCCCGCATTGACCACATCTATCAGGACCCCCACGCCGCGGGCCGCCGCCTCAACCTTCACTACGGCGATCTCACCGATTCCACCGGTCTCCGCCGCATTCTCGAAATCGCCCAGCCCGACGAAGTCTACAATCTCGGCGCGCAGTCTCACGTCAAAGTTTCTTTCGAGAACCCCGAATACACCGCCGATTCGGTAGCCGTCGGCACTCTTCGCCTCCTCGATTGCATTCGCGATCACATGGCCCATTCCGGCCGCCAGGTCCGCTTCTATCAAGCGGGCTCCTCTGAAATGTTCGGCGCCGCTAAACCGCCGCAAAGTGAGGCCACGCCCTTCTATCCCCGCAGTCCCTACGCCGTCGCAAAAGTGGCTGCTCATTGGTGGGCCATCAACTACCGTGAAGCCTACAATCTCTTCATCTGCAATGGCATCTTGTTCAACCACGAATCCCCGCGCCGTGGCGAAACCTTTGTCACGCGCAAAATCACCCGTGCCCTCGGCCGTATAAAGGCCGGTCTTCAAAAGAAGCTTTATCTTGGCAATCTCAGTTCCCGCCGCGACTGGGGTTTTGCCGGCGATTACGTCGAAGCCATGTGGATGATGCTGCAGCAACCCGAACCCGGCGACTTCGTTGTGGCCACCGGTGAAGCCTATTCTGTGAGCGAATTCCTCCAAGAATCGTTCGGTTACTTACACCTCGATTGGCAAGAGTACGTTGAGATCGACCCCCAATACTTCCGCCCCACCGAAGTCGATTACCTCCTCGGCGACCCCTCTAAAGCGCAGAAAACATTCGGCTGGAAGCCCAAAACTTCGTTCCGCCAATTGGTCCAAATGATGGTCGACTCCGACCTCGAACTCGCGCAAGCCGAATTGGCCTCCCCCAGGTCGGCGCCCATTTTTATAGGCGGCAAAAAGTAAGTCAACTTACTCGCGTTAAAGCCTGAGCGAACTTTTGCCGATCATTCCTGTGGAGAATGATCATGAAAGTTTTCAAGCCGCTTGGATTTGCCGCCGTCCTGTTTTCGGCGTGCACCCTTCGGGCCCAGAGTTCGTTTATTAGCCCGGTTTTGCACAGCCCCAAGGTGTCGATTGCCAACGTGATCGAAACGCCTCGCGAACACCATATTCGCGTCCTTTGGCTTACCAGTATCGCTGCCATGACTGGAAGCACTGCCGCCGATGCCTACAGCTCCTGGCACAAACGCGAGAGCAACGGTTTGTTGGCGTCCTCGGACGGTACGTTCGGGGTCAAGGGAGTCGCGCTTAAGTCCGCCATCGGAGGGGCAATTTTGGTGCCGCAGATTCTTTTCCGCAAGCACCGCGATTGGCACCTCGCTTTTGCTGTGAGCAATTTCGCCGAAGCCGGAGTCTTCGCCGGAGCAACTGCTCACAACCTAGCAGTTAAGTAGTACTAGTTCTTTCGAACGAGTGTCGCAATGCCCGATGTAAGGGCCAGTTGACCGTTGCGCTTGCTGGTATCCCGCCATTCCAGCCGCATGGTGTCGGTCTCCAGATTACGGATCACAAACCATCCGTGGGCCCCGTTTGCTGCCGTCCAGATGTATTTCATGGCTGTATCGTCGGTCGCTTTGAGGACGAAATTGACGTCTGGCGATACCGGCTTGTCCACGTTGTAGCGGGCGCTGTATTCGCCGTGCATCCCGCTGGTGTCTTTAACGAGCTTTAACTGAATGAATTCAGGGGGAAATAAGCCCGGCTTGCGTTTCGGCGGCTCGGTTGGGGCATAAACCCATTCCCCTTCGAGCGGATCGTGATTCCTGCCGTTGTACGTCGTCGCTGGCGGAGCTGCAGTCGGCGCATGATATTCCGGCTTGGGATTATCGCTCGGCGCGGCTGGCGGCGGAGCCGCTGGTGCGGGTGTCGGTGTGGGAGCTGGCGGAGGCGCGTTCACCGCTTCGAGCGTCTGTTCTTTCTTCGGCTGCGCTGGCGGCGGAGTCACTACAGCCGGCGGCGGCTGAACCGCTATAGCCGGCTTTTGCTGGGGAGGAGACTGCTGTTTTGCCACTACCACCGGCTGAGGTTTGACCTTTTTTGGAAGCGGCTTCGCTACAACTTGCGGGGATATGACTTTCGCGATTTTGGCCGGCGCGGTGGGCGGCGGTAGCGCCGGCTTGGGCAGAGCCTTGGGAATTTCTTTTGCTACTACTACCTGCGGAGGCGGGGGCGGAGGAACTGGTTTTTTTTCTTCAACCTTAACCTCCGGCTTGACCTCCGGTGGCTTTACCTCCGGAAGTTTTACCTCCGGAAGTTTTACCTCCGGAAGTTTTGGGGCCTCTGGTTTCGGCTCTTCCGGTGGCGTGGAGAAATCTCCTGGTCCAACGTCAACTTTGGGCGGATTATTGTGCGCGGTAAAAGAACTGCCCAGGCGGTCGGCAAAAAACCAAACGGCGCCTACCGTTAACACAATTGCGCCCAATGTGCTCGCAATCCACCAGGGAATCGACCGCCATGTGCTTTGTTGCGGCGCGTGGTTGGAAGGGTCGCTGCCGTTTACGCCGCCGCGCAATTGTTCGTCGTATTCTTCGCGTTCTTCCGCATTGAGCAAAGTCGAGACGATTGAGTTCAAGCGGCGCATTTGCGTTTCCGCCAGCGCCTTCAGGGCGGCATCCCGGTGTTGGTCCGGATGCATGAGCTTGACTAACCGACGATGCGCTTTGCGGATTTCCTCTTCGTCCGCGTCAGATCTAATTCCGAGTTCCTCGTAATAGTTCATCGCAATTCTTCTGTTTGATCATCATAATCGATTTCGATATAATCGAAAAGTTGTAACCCTGAAAGGGCCACTACTTAGCGATTCCGATAATGACGCTACATAAACTTCCCAAGCTCCTCGTGGTTGCGGCAGTTTCAATTTCATACGTCCTAGCTGCGTCACCGGCCATTGGGGTCGCTTCCGCCGTCGGAACTTTTACGCTCAATAATTCCGAAGTGGAAGGCAACGCCAATCTTTTTGATGGTTCGCGCATAACGACTGATAAAGCCTCTAGTAAAGTGTATCTGATGAACGGTGCCGCCCTCGTACTGGGAGTCGGCTCCGCTGGTACTATCTACAGAGACCATTTTACGCTGAGCCAAGGCGCAACCAAAGTGGACAACCTTACGGGCTATACCATTCATGCCGACCGGTACGATATCCGGCAGGCCAAGTCTTCCTCCCAGGCGATTGTCAGGCTCCAAAAAGGCAGCGTTGAAGTGGCCGCGCTTTCCGGGGCCCTGAACGTCTTCGATGAAAATGGCGTCTTGCTAACGAGGATTGCGGCCGGAACTGCTTCCTCCTTCCAATCGGGCCTCGGTACTCTTCCGTCAGGCGCCAGCGTTGACAACAACAACAAGAAGCGGCGCCTGGCCTACCTTTATCTGGCGACAGGCGGGGCGCTAGCGGGTCTAGGCTTGGCGACCGATGCCATTTTGCAGACCTCGTCCACCAGCCCCTAATAGTAAAACCAATTCAACAACAAACGTGCGTTTTCGGCGCTCCTTCTCTCTTGGTTTGTATTCTGATACCTTAAAGCTCAGCCACAAAAACCATTTTGGGGAAGGAGCAATCCAAATTGCGCCAAGTTCTTCCTGTCTTGTTCTGCGTCTCGCTCGGCTCAGCTGCCAATGTGCCGACGGTCGATTTCCAACGCCAAGTCCGTCCGATTCTCTCCGACAACTGTTTTCTCTGCCATGGCCCCGACAAGGGTACGCGCATGGCGGATTTGCGGCTCGACAACAAAGACGGCGCGCTGGCGGCCCGTAAGAACGGAACGCCCATTGTTCCCGGCAAACCGGATGAGAGTCTCCTCATCAAACGGATTTTTTCGGAAGACGCCTCCTTCCGCATGCCGCCGGCCATGGCTCACAAAACCCTGACGGCGGAGCAGAAAGACACTCTGCGCAAGTGGATTGAACAAGGCGCTCCGTGGAAGGAACACTGGTCTTTTATCCCGCCGGTGAAGCAAAACCCTCCCGCTGTTCAAAACCTTTCGTGGGTTCGGACGCCGATTGATCAGTTTTTGTTAGCGCGCATAGAAGCCGAAGGACTGACGCCCAATCAGGAAGCGGATCGCCGCACGCTGATTCGCCGTGTAACCCTCGATTTGACCGGACTGCCGCCTACTCCGCAAGAAGTCGATGCCTTCGTCAACGATAAATCCCCCAAAGCATACGAAAAAGTTGTTGACCGCCTGCTGGCCTCGCCGCGTTACGGCGAACACCGCGCACGTTATTGGCTTGACGCCGCCCGCTACGCCGATAGCCAAGGACTGCACATCGATAATTACAGGGAAATGTGGCCCTATCGCGAATGGGTGATCCGGGCTTTCAACAGCAATATGCCGTTCGATCAGTTCACTGTGGAACAGCTGGCCGGTGATTTGTTGCCAAATGCCACCCTCGAGCAAAAAATCGCGTCCGGATTCCACCGCTGCAATGTCACCACAAACGAAGGTGGCTCGATTCCGGCGGAGGTGGAGGCGATGTATGCCAAAGACCGGGCGGATACCACTGGCATCGTTTGGCTGGGCCTAACGGTGGGTTGTGCGACGTGCCACAACCACAAATTCGATCCCATTGCGCAGAAAGAATATTACTCGCTGACCGCGTTCTTCCGCAACACGACACAACTGGCGCTGGACGGGAATATTCCCGATACGCCGCCGACCGTTGTAGTGCCAAGACAAGAAGATTGGAAGCGCTGGACAGACCTTAGCGTTGAGCGAGCCAATCTACGCGCTGCACTCGCCAAACGGGAAGCTGCGAATGACGCAAAGGCTGAAAGGTGGCCTCCCGCTGAGGTTTCTTGGACGATCCCGAGCGACTTGACCAAGGGCGTCACGGTTGGCGATGGGCCGCCGGGCCTTGGAAAGGCATTGCACTTCGAAAAAGACGCTTCGTTTCTCATGGACATCCCGGCGCTTGAGGCCGACAAGCCGTTCACCATTGCGGTTTGGGTTTGGGTTCCGAAGGACAAAAAGAATTTCATGATCGCGAGCCAGCGTGAAGAGCCGAAAGAAGGGAAATCGCATGGCTGGACTTTGAGTGTGAACGGCGGGGCGTTGGACGTTAGCGGGCGCGCACCGGAATTGCGTTTGAACGCGGTGAATGGAAAGTACATTTCCGCGCGGCCCGCGGCCGACTACGAATTGAGGCCCGAAACCTGGTATCACCTGCAATTTACCTACGATGGAAGCCGCAGCCGCAAAGGGCTTGCGCTATACGTCAACGGAATTTTCGTGCCGACCTACGGTGACGGCTCGGACAACAATCCATTGACTGAACCGATCTCTGCGGCCGCCAAAGTGAAGCTCTCCGGAGCGGCCGTCGCCGGTTTTAGGATTCTTAACATTCACTCCGATGAAGTGCAAGCCGAAGAAAATTTCGATGCCGACAAAGCCGCGTTTGGCGATCGGGACGGGCGACGAAAGCTTTATACGTATGAAGCCGATCCGGCGAGCCGCAAAGCCGTTGCCAGATTGCATACGGTGGATGCCGAACGAGAGCAAATTGCGCGCCGTGGAGCCGTGACGTTTGTGATGCAAGAGCGGACGGATACGCAACCGGTGGCCCATGTTTTGTACCGCGGACAGTACGACCAAATGCGAGATGAGGTGCACCCAGGTGTGCCGGCCGTTTTGCCGCCCATGGCCGCTTCTCTTCCACGGAACCGTCTCGGCTTGGCGGAATGGATTGTCGATCCGGCGAATCCGCTGACCGCGCGCGTGACGGTCAACCGGTTTTGGCAGGAGTTGTTTGGCACCGGCATCGTTAAAACGTCAGAAGATTTTGGCGCGCAGGGCGAGCCGCCATCGCATCCTGCATTGTTGGATTGGCTGGCAATTGAGTTTCGCGATTCCGGCTGGGACGTCAAGAAGTTATTCCGCTTGATGGTGATGTCTTCCGCGTACCGGCAATCAGCGGTCACGACCGAAGAAAAACTCGGCAAAGATCCCGACAACCGTTTGATGGCGCGTGGTCCACGCTACCGCATGGACGCCGAGATGGTTCGCGATTGTGCGCTGGCTGCCAGCGGTCTGTTGCGGCCTGAAATCGGCGGCCCGAGCGTGAAACCGTATCAGCCAATCAATATTTGGGAAACAGTTGCCATGGATGACAGCAATACGCGTTTCTATAAGCAGGATTCGGGCGATGCGCTATACCGGCGCAGTCTGTATACGTTCTGGAAACGGAGCGCGCCGCCCGCGCTGATGGATATTTTCAATGCGCCTTCGCGCGAGAGCTGCATCGTGCGGCGGGAACGAACGAATACTCCGTTGCAGGCGCTGGCGGCGATGAACGATCCGCAATTTGTGGAGGCAGCGCGCTGGTTGGCCCAGCACGCGTTGAAGCAGCCGAACATTGAGGGTCAAGTGAACTTCATGGCGGACCGCTTGCTAAGCCGGGATTTGGATGCGAAAGAAATGGCGATTGTGCTGGGCTCCTATCGCGATTACCTTTCTTACTACGACAGCAAGCCGGATGACGCTAAGAAGCTGCTAGCGGTAGGCGATTCAAAGGCGGATGAAGCCTTGCCGAAGCCGCAGTTTGCCGCGCTGACAATGGTGGCTAATGAGTTATTAAATATGGACGAGGTACTGGTGAAATGATGCACCCATCGGACGAAACGGTTTTAGCGGAAACGAGACGGCAGTTCTTCGGACGAGGTGCTCGGGGGCTGGGATCGCTGGCGCTCCTGTCGCTGCTCGCGGAGAACGGACAAGGCGCGATTCCCGGCCTGCCGCACTTTCCGGCCAAGGCGAAACGGGCGATTTATCTGCATATGCTCGGCGCGCCGCCGCAGATGGAAACGTTCGACTACAAGCCGGCGATGGCGAACTGGTTCGACAAAGACTTGCCGGATTCGGTGCGACAAGGGCAGCGGCTGACGACGATGACGTCGAACCAAACACGCTTTCCGATTGCGCCTTGCGTATTCAAGTTTGCCCAACATGGGCAGAGTGGCGCATGGGTTTCGGAGTTATTGCCGCACACCGCGAAGATGGTGGACGATATCGCGATTATTCGCACGATGTACACCGAGGCGATCAATCACGAACCGGCCGTCACGTTTTTGCAAACCGGCTTCATGATTTCCGGAAAGCCGTGCATTGGCTCGTGGTTGTCATACGGCTTGGGGAGCTTAAATAAGGATCTGCCGACGTTTGTGGTGTTGAACGCGACGCATTCGAACCCAAAGGCCAATGTGCAGGCGATTTCGGCGCGGCTGTGGAGTTCGGGTTTTCTTTCAGGTAAATACTCCGGCGTGGCGTTGCGGTCAAGCGGCGATCCTGTGCTGTTTATCTCCAATCCGGACGGTGTTCCCGCCAAGATCAGGCGGCGCATGCTGGACGCGCTGGGCGAATTGAATGAGATCACCGCTGAGAAGATCGCCGACCCGGAGACGCGCGTGCGGATCGAGCAGTATGAGATGGCGTTCCGCATGCAATCGTCAGTGCCTGATTTGACCGACATCAGCAAAGAGCCGGCGAGCACGTTTGAGATGTACGGCGAGGATGCGAAAAAGGGTGGGACTTTTGCGAATTGCTGTTTGATGGCGCGCCGCATGATGGAACGCGAGGTGCGATTTGTGCAGGTATACCATCGCGGCTGGGACGTCCATAGCGATTTGCCGGAGGTGCTGCCGAGCCAGTGCAAAGATGTGGACCAAGGGGCGTGGGCGCTGGTGCAGGATCTGAAGCAGCGCGGCATGTTGGACGACACTCTGGTGATATGGGGCGGGGAATTTGGGCGCACGATTTACTCGCAAGGTAAGTTGACGGCGACCGATTACGGGCGCGACCACCATCCGCGATGCTACTCGATTTGGATGGCGGGGGCTGGCATTAAGGGCGGCGTGGTGCATGGTGAGACCGATGAGTTCTCCTACAACATCGTCAAAGATCCAGTGCACGTACGCGATTTTCAATCGACGATTTTGAATCGTTTTGGCATTGACTCGCAGCGATTTCGCTACAAATATCAGGGGCTCGATCAACGGCTGACAGGCGTTGAGAAAGAGGCGTCTCCGGTGAAGGCCATCCTGACATAAGACGTGGCGGGCAGGGCTGATCCATGTCTAATGGAAACGACTTCTCGAACTATACATAAACGCCCGAAATGAGCCGACAGATGGAATGTGAACTTACGGCAGACAAAATGGGCCGGTGTCCAGGGGCTGATCTTTTGCCTCGTGATCCTCTGTTTTGATGGCTGCGGCAGGACAAGCCGCAATCGGAAACAGACGCTTTCCTCCATTGCCGACATCAAGTCCTCGTTTCACGGCGAGCGCGCTAGCCAAGTGCGTTTTCAGGGCGTCGTCACCGTTGTGAATCCTAATTTTGGGTTTCTTGTTGTACAGGATCAAAGTGCCGGCGTTCGTGTACAGGCGGCCCGCTTCTTCGACAGTTCGCTGACCGGGCATAGGGTAGAAATCACCGGATCTCAGCCGGCGGGATCGGGTACCGACACGATTTCCGATGCTTCGGTACGGGACTTGGGAATCGGGACACCGCCGCAGCCGTTCCAGATTTCCGCGAAAGAACTCCAAAAGGATACGTACGATGGGAAACTTGTGCGTTTGCTTGGGATCGCTCGGGCCGGGCTCGTGGATGCGAATGGTCAACTTGTAGTGCCAGTGCGGATCGGTGCATTTGAAGTGGCGGTCCGGTTCACGGAAGATCATGGATTGACTGCGGGAGAATTCGCGGACGCGGAGGTTCGGGTAATCGGCGTGGCTTCAACGGATGTAGACCTTCATGGCCACCTTACGGATCTCACGATTTTCGCTTCCGATAGTCGAGCCATCCAGGTGCAACGACTCGCGCCGTTGCCGGCCGCGTTGCCCATCGGAACTCTCAAAGAGATCCTCGTTTCTGCCACTACTTCTCATGGCCATCGCGTGCGGCTGCGAGGCAGCATTGAGACGGCCGGCGAAGGAAGGGGTCTTCGTTTCTCGGATGGGTCCACCACGTTGCCAATCTCAAGTGTCGATGGACTAGACACTCGGTTGACCGGACCGCAAGATATAGTTGCCTTTGTCGATCGCTTCGCGGACAAGTGGTCCCTAAACGGTGTCAAACCAACCTTTGAGGTTGCCGTGGTGGCCCAGCACGGCCCGTCGTCTCTTGTGACGACTGTCGCCGGATTGCATGCCCTCAAACCGGAAGAAGCCGGCAAGGAACGACCGGTTTTGTTAGATTGTATTGTCACCTATTACGACAAGACATGGCAGGCGTCGTTTGTACGAGACCCTACAGGTGGCGTGTATGTGTCGCTGCATGGCAGCGGACGCCTCCCGGATCTTCGCGCCGGTGACCACGTGCGGCTCCGTGGTTTCAGTGGAGCTGGCGATTTCGCTCCCGTGGTGCAAGCGCCGGTATTCGAGTTCTTAGGGCATCCGGGCTTACCACCGCCTGACCCCATTCCGCCCGAAATGGTTCTTTCCGGTCAAGCCGATAGCCAGTGGGTTGCCATGGAAGGGATTGTGCAGGGCCTCGATTTCGATGGCCATCACCCCGTGGCCAAGCTGTCCTATGGCTCCCATAACTACCGAATTATCTTTCCGCCGGCCATCACGCTCACACCCGGCTGGATCGATGCGCGGCTCAGAGTACGCGGTGCGGCCGGTACCGTCTTCAACGGGAAGCGCCAGGTGCTGGGAGTCCAGCTATTCGTTCAAGGACTTGATCAATTAGAGCGACTGCCTGACCCCGTATCCGCCCGCGCCGGGGAACCGCCAGCCACGCCTATCGATGAGCTCCTTCAGTTTCACCCCGATGAGGTGCCCGGCCACCGGGTTCACTTGCGCGGCAAGGTACTGGCTACAAATACGTTCGGTCCTACCTGGATCAAAGACGATTCTGGAGCTGTGGCGATTCGTGAGCATAACGAAATTTCATTAGCCGATGGCGATGTCGTCGATGTGGTTGGGTTTCCCGTGGCTGGGGCCTTTGCCGTCGAGATTCATGAAGGCGTGATTCGCAAGCGCTCCTCTGGACCACCCGTTGCCCCAATCGATGTAACGCCGCAGCGAGCGCTGTTTCAGGGCGTCGATGGGCAATTGGTCACTCTCGAAGGGCGTCTCATCAGCGAGTACCAGAGTGGCCAGGAGCAAACCCTTCTATTGCGCAATGGAAAGGCTACGTTCAGCGTCAGAGGAAACGGTCAGTTGCCGGCGTACGACATCGGAAGCGTCTTGCGGCTTTCGGGTATCTGCACTGTCGCTGCCAAACGTTTTCGTGGCGTCCTGGTTCCCAATTCATTTGAGGTTAGAGTCGATTCACCCTCGGCGGTGCAAGTAATTGAAACGGCGCCATGGATGACGCAGCAGCGCGCATTGTGGGCTCTCGGAATTACCACGCTGCTCATTGCGGCTGCTATGGTCTGGGTAGCGTCCTTGCGCAAACGGGTAGCGGGGCAAACGCAACTGATCGGCCAGAAATTGCTCGAAGTCGAAGGGCTCAAGGAAAAGGCGGAAGCCGCCAGTTCCGCGAAAAGCCAGTTTCTCGCCAACATGAGCCATGAGATTCGCACCCCCATGAACGGAATTCTTGGCTTCGCGGAGTTGGCCATGCAATCGGAATCGCCGGCCGAAGTGAAGGAATGTTTGTCCACCATTCGTTCTTCTGGCGATGCCTTGCTGGCTATTCTCAACGATCTCCTCGACCTTTCAAAGATTGAAGCGGGAAAGTTTGAGATTGAGGAGGCCCCCTTCTCTCTGCGCAAATTGGTTTCCGACGCCGGCAAGGTGTTCGCCTTCGGTATGAGGGAAAAGAATCTGCAATTTGCGGTTTCGGTCGGCAGCGGCTTGCCGGATTTGTTAATTGGAGATGCCTTCCGGCTGAGACAGATTCTTTTAAACCTTCTCTCGAATGCCGTGAAGTTTACACAGGCAGGGACGATCTCGCTGGCGGCCGTTGGACAACAGGTGGGTGACCGCGTCGATTTACGTTTGGTTGTGGGCGATTCAGGCATGGGCATCCCGGCCGAAAAACAAGGGCAGATTTTTGAAGCGTTTCGCCAGGCCGACGATTTCACCGCGCGAAAGTTCGGCGGCACTGGTTTGGGCCTTTCGATCTGCCTGAAATTGGCGGGCCTAATGGGTGGCCGTGTTGAAGTGGAAAGCGCCGAAGGCAAAGGCAGCACGTTTACCGTGTTTCTCTCGCTCCAGGTCGCAGCCTCGCGAAGAGATCCCAATCGCGACGCCTCCGCCCGGGGTTCGGCGGCTGCCATGCCGGCCATGAAGGTTCTACTCGCCGAGGATAATCCGGTCAATCAAATGCTTGCGGTCAAGCTCCTCAAAAAACATGGCCACGAGGTAGCTGTGGCCGGCAATGGCAAATCGGCGGTCGAGCAGTTTGAACAAGGTGCGTTTGATCTGATCCTTATGGATGTGCAGATGCCGGAGATGGATGGCCTCGAGGCATCCGCAGAGATCCGTCGGATTGAACAGGCAAGCGGTACCCGCATTCCCATCATCGCGATGACGGCGCAAACGATGAAGGGCGATCGCGACAATTGCTTTGCTGCCGGAATGGACGCGTTTGTCTCGAAACCGATCCGATTACCCGATTTGTGGGCCGCCATCAACTCCGTGAAAACCGCGAGCGCTTGCGGCTTTGAGCGGAAAACAGGATGAAGCCTGGTTTCCACACGGCTCCTTACTTCAGCGAGCGGCAAAGCGCGATACTGCAATGTGAACTCCCGTCTCGGCTATTCATTCGTCCTCTCACTCCCGGAGCGCCTGGTTCGCTCCATCAGCGCACTCACTGGAGGGTTGCTCCGCGAAGCCGGCGTTATTCTTTTGCCAACGCGTCTCCGCCGCACCGCGCTCTATCGAGTCATGGTCGAAGTCACCCTCCGCTTTCTCATTGAAGAACTCGGCCGCGTCAAAGGAGTTTACCCAAAGAGCGCCGAACTCGAGGATTTTCTCGTTAAGCGCACCGCTAGCCATGGCATCGAACTCCTCGGTCTCCTAACCTTGCACGTCTCTCCCATCTGGGTGCTCGCGGCATTAGCCGACGCAACAGGCGCAGGCCATGCCTTGATTCAGCAAATTGCCGAATCTCTCAAGCAGGAAGGTTTGCTCGCACGCGACTCGCAATTCGAAACTTTGGATCAAGTTTTGAATGGCTTGGAAAAAACCAGCGCTCATCTGGCCGATACGCTCAACATGCCACCGGTGACATTGGCCGGGCTGCGCCGCGAATGGGAGAAGCTCAAAGAGGTATTGCCGAACGTTCCCGCAGCGAGTTTGCCCAATCTCGTCACTCTAGAAACACTCTGGACTAAGCTGCTAGCTGCCTCGGCCGCCGAGCATCAATCCGTATTTGTCCTTTGCTCGACTCTCGCGGTCGGAACTTTAGCTGAACTTCCCGCTAACGTCTTGTGGTTATCCAGAGCCGCCCAAACTGCGGCCAAACGCACCGGACAACTATTGGGCGAAACTTTGCTCGACCATTACGTCCTGGCCCTGAACGAAATCGCATCCGAAGGCTTCTTTGCCTATTGGCGCAAGCAATTCGGCCCCTATTTGCGGGCTGCGGCTTTGCAATTCGCTCCCGCCAACGAAACCACCACCGAACGGCTCTTACACTCCAAACCCCGACCGTAACTTCAGACTGCCGTTCTTCCGAATTACAATGCAGATATGCGACGCCGAACATTTCTCAGCCTTAGTTTTTCACTAGCCGTGGGTAACAGACTTGCGCAAGCATTTGCCAAAGGACCCAAGATGGTCAAGATCGTGGAGTTTACCGCCGCGGGCCAGCGTAAAGATGTGATTGAAATCGAAAAAGTGCACAAATCCGACGCGGAATGGAAGGCTCAACTGTCGCCGGATTCCTTTGACGTAACCCGCCGCGAGGGCACCGAGCGCCCGTTCACCGGCAAATACCTGAACAACCACGAGCATGGCATCTACAAATGCATCTGCTGTGGCAACGCGCTTTTTTCCTCGGAAACAAAGTTTGAATCGGGCACCGGCTGGCCGAGTTTTTGGGCTCCCATCGCCAAAGAAAACGTCGCGGAACACTCGGATATGAGTCTGGGCATGATCCGCACGGAAGTGAAATGCGCGGAGTGCGACGGTCATTTAGGGCATGTTTTTAACGATGGCCCCCGCGAACACACGGGATTGCGCTATTGCATGAACTCCGTCTCGCTAGACTTTGTAAAAGGCTAGCCGCTTCGTTTGCACCATACCCTTACCGGACATTTTGAACATCTGACGGGTTTTCGGTCGCGCTTTCTGAAGAGTCCGCGCGACATCATCGTCTATCTGCCGCCCGATTACCATGAGTCGAGCGCGGCCCGGTACCCTGTGCTCTACATGAATGACGGGCAGAATCTCTTCGACGTGGCTACGGCGTTCATGGGCAATGAGTGGGGGCTCGACGAGACGGCAGAGCGGCTGATCCGTGGTGGCGAAATTGAACCGTTGATCATAGTTGGCATCTACAACACGGGCATGGAGCGTATGGCGGAATATACCCCCATCAAAGACAAACGCGGCCGCGGCGGGCGTGCGCGGGCTTATGGGAAGCTCATCGTGGCCGAGCTAAAACCGTTAGTCGATCGCGAGTTTCGGACTCTACCCGATGCGGCGAACACCGGCATTGGCGGCTCATCGTTGGGTGGATTGGTTAGCATCTACTTCGGTTTGAAGCACCCTGAAATCTTCGGCAAACTGCTCGTGATGTCGCCTTCCGTTTGGTGGGCGAACACCGCGATCCTTAAGGATGTTTCACGAATACGCCACAAGATCCGGCAGAAGATCTGGCTGGATGTGGGGACGCGGGAAGATTCAAAGCCTGAGGTTTGTGTAGCGCACGTCAGGATGTTGCGCGATGCCCTGATCGAAAAGGGCTGGAGGCTCGGTGACGAGTTGGCCTATACCGAAGACCAAGGCGGCGGCCACAATGAATGGGCTTGGGGGCAAAGGGCTCCCAGTGCGCTTAAGTTTCTATTTCCTCCCCAAAGCCGTTGACCGCATGTAGACGCCGAGCGGCTCCAACACCGGGTGGCGCGTGTCGTCGTCAATCACCGCGAGACGACTTGCGGCGCCATTTCTGACAAGAGTTACATCGCCTATGCGGCGCCACTCACCGCCCACTTTTTTCGCAACTTCATTGAATCTGGAATCGCGAACGATCAGTTTCGTGACTCTTCCGGCTTGACTGGCTGGAAACGTTGGCATCAGCTTCCCGCCTGCATAATCGATAGCAAACAACTCGCGAGCTTGGCTAACGAATTGATAGTACGCCGGGTAATCGGCCACCAAAACGTCCGCTGGCGAAACAAGCTGAGCGCTCTCTACGATGGTTTGTGTGCCCTGCTGCCAGGCCTTCCACCAAAACCGTCCAGCCCCTCCAGCCAGCAGAAGCACAAATATCAACACATTGACGAAACGTGCCCGGCCCCTCAGCTTCGAACCCGCCGCCAACACCCCGGTAATGGCTGGCACGGCATCCATGTATGTGTAGTACAGCGGATACTTTCCCAACAGTTGAATGGCCAACGGAATCAAGATTGCGCAGGCGAGTCCGAAAGAACTCAGCTTCATTGCGGCAGAATTGTTCTGGCGCCTTGCCAGTAGCCAGATTGTGAAGCCGCCTGCAATCAGCACAGGCGTAGCGAAGTCGCCAAAGGACGCTGTGGCGATATCCGAGAAAACGAACGGCGCTTCTCCGTGGCCAAGAATAAGATTCTGCAGCAAACGTCCAGCGCTACTGTGCTTCGAAACCAGAGTCACTTCAATGAACACTTTGAGAACGTGATGGATAGCATAAATAGCGGCGAGCACACCTGCGCCGGTAACTGCGCCTGTAGCCCACAGCATCGCATCGCGCCGTTGAATTGCTTGGAACCAAACCTGCACTAACAGGGCGAGTACCAGCATGTCCGCGGTGTATTGCAATGCCGCAGGTATGGCCAACGCGCCCAGAAGCCACAGCGCGAAGCTTCGCCCGCGCCACGTTTTCTCCCTGAACACTAATGCTGTGGCGGCCAACAACAAGAGCGACACACTGTCCGGTCTTCCCGCTCGTTCAAGAAATGCAAGCGGCTCACATACGGCTAAAGCAAGAATGATGGTCCAGCGCGCCGAATCGTCCTGCAGCGGCTTCAAGAATCGCCAGATCATGAGTAACGATCCGCTAACCATCGCGAGTCCGAAGCTTCGCACGGCGAAGGATGAAATGCCGAGCAGCATTAGCCAACCGCCGACTGCGAACGAATACAGCGGCGTGTAGCCTGCCCAGAATTCCCAACTTGGCTGGTTAAACCACGCCGTGCTGACGAAACCTTTTCCCAAGGCCAGGTGTATTCCGGCGTCGGAAAGTAAAATTTCGTCAACCCAAACGGCCGGGTAGCCGGTGAGCGTCAGCAGATTCAGAGCAAGCCAAAGCAAGGCGGCGATCCAGAAAACTTTCGTCACCCGTGAACTCTTGTCATGTCATTTTCGTAGCATAGTGAGAGTGGAGTAGCTAACTAAACCCTATGGCTTTTTGTACCAATTGTGGCGGCCAAGTGGCCGATACTTCGAGGTTTTGTGTGAACTGCGGCACGCCGATGGGCGCAGCCGCTCCCGGTGCGGCACGCCCCGCATCGCCCGCGGGCGTGCCAGTGGCTCCGTTGAAGTACGACGTGGAGGGCCATAATCTGCAAATTGCGCGCGTCCATTTGCAGCCTGGCCAGGAAATTTACGCCGAAGCGGGCAAGATGATTTATAAATCGTCGAACGTGGACTGGACTACACGGATGACGGGGCAATCCATCGGCGATAAGATCCTCGGCGCGTTGAAACGCAAAATGATGGGCGATTCTCTCTTTTTTACGTACTTTCGCTCGAATGGCGTACCGGGCGAAGTCGGATTTGCCGGCCATTACCCCGGAAAAATTCAAGTCTTCGACCTTGCACCTGGACAAACAATCATGGTGCAGCGCGATGGCTTCCTTTTTGCGCAAAGCACAGTCACGCTCGATATCGCCATGGTGCGCCGCTTAGGTGCTGGCCTGCTCGGTGGCGAAGGGTTCATTCTGCAGAAATTGGTCGGCCCGGGCCTCGTGTTCATCCACGCGGGCGGGGACCATGTCGACTTCAACCTTGCGCCTGGCGAAACACTACAGGTGCAAACGGGACATTTAGTGGCGTTTGAGCCGACAGTCAACTACGATATCCAAATGGTCGGCAGCATTCGCACCGCGCTATTCGGTGGCGAAGGCTTGTTTCTCACAACACTAACCGGGCCTGGCCGCGTTATTCTGCAAAGCCTGACCCTCGAACGTTTGCGGCACGAACTGGCTCCGGCGGAGCATCGCGGTGCGGGGCAGGAAATGAGCAATCCGTTGGGTGCCTTGGCCAGCGGCAATCTTGGTGCGTTCTTCGGTTCGGACGAATAGCCCCTCAAGCTTCTTCTTCAGACCATAGACGGCCGATCAGACCCTGCCAGCGTTTGCAAAATTCCGGCTCGCTGTACTCTTGGACCCGCTCCTGGGCTGCGATACCCATCGCTGCCACTTGGCTGCGATTACGAACGGCTTGTGCGATGGCAAAGGCAATGGCTTTTGCGTCGCGCTGCACGATCCAACCGGTTTGGCCGTCGATCATGAATTCGTCCACACCATAGACGCGTGATGCGATCAACGGCAACCCCGCCGCGGCCGCTTGCAAACAGACCAGCGGAAATGCTTCATAGCTTGATGGAAAAAGAAAAGCGTCCGACGACCAGAGATAAGGCCGGATGTCGTGCTGCATCCCGGCGAAGCGTACGCGCGTGCCTACCTGCGCGCGGCTGCAGATTTTCTCCCACTCGTGAATTTCGCTTTCGCTGCCGCCGACCACCACCAGCCGGGCTTTCGAAGATCCAAGCTCTGCCAAAGCTTCAATGGCATAGCGCAAGCCTTTGCGCTCAAAATTGCCCAGCGCGCAAAAACAGAGCAGCAACTCTTTTGCCGTGCAGCCTAAGTCGAGGCGCAAAGAATCGGGCGAGAAGCTGGCGGGCTTGCGGAACAATTCAGTGTCTACCGGATTGGGAATGATGTTGATTTTGCCTGCCACCAGTTCCGGATATGCCATCTGCAACTCATACGCCAGACCTTCCGAAGGAACCACGATAGTCTTGGCACGCCGAAAGGCCATTCGTTCCGTGAACGATCCCCAAATGTGGATCAGGTAGCGCGCCGCTTTCCGCAGCGGACCACCACCGATATTGGCGCGATGGTCGCGCAGGAAGATCCGATGGCAGAATTGCGCGTAGGAAATTTGGCAAAACGGAAAAACGCCTTGTGCGGCGATTCGAAGAGTGGGCCTCTTACCCAATTGGTACCAGTAGCCGATGCTGGCCAGCAAGGTGAATAGCACTGAGCGCAGGATCACGGGGCCAGTGGGCAAGGGGATGTGCGTCCGGTCGGTAAGTCCTCCCTCGGCGGGATCGAGCCGGTTGTAGTAAACATGCAGCGGATAGCGCTCGGCATTGGTCCGCAGAACCTTCAAAAGGCAACTGCCCACGGGGCTGGTGGGAATTAGATTCTCGTCTAAGATCACCAGGGCTCGCCCCATGCCGGCCCAATCCACGGGGTTGGTGCGCAACATCCAGACGTACGTTCCCGCTACTACCAGCGCGCTGGCAGCGTTCGCTAAGACGAGGCTCACGAAGGCTCCGCGCAGCCCATAACGAGAGAGAAGAAGAAAGGAACTGCCAATGCCAACGGCGGTTGCAGCGATGCCGGCAAACAGCGCGTGGCGAGAATCCTGCGCGGCACGCAGTGGTGTAGTGAAGGCCATGCTGATGCCGGAAAGTAGAACCACTAAAGCGAGGAAGGGAACGTCGTCCAGGTAGCCTGCCATCCGCCCTCCGTAGAGGAGATGTTCCAACGGGCGTCCCGCGATCAGGAGCACGCCGCTATAGCCGCTTGCTATGGCGATGACACACAGCGCGTACAAACCCGCACGCCGCAATCCTAACGCAACGCCTCGTTCTTTCATGCGCCGTGCCAGTTTTGGCAGTGAGAAAACACTAAGCACGGTGAACAGCTGGCCCACGGGAAGAGTGAAATTCATGAGTGCCCTTAACGCGCCCGCTGAATGGAGATCCACCATTTTCGAAAGCAGAAGAACCTGTAAATCGGAAATGCCGATGCCGAGAAGGGCCGAGGCAAAGAGCCATTTGCCGTATTGCCAATGGGCGGTAGAAATCTCTGTGAGGCTATGAGGAGATGGTTGATAATCAAAGGGAAGGTTGCGGCGCAGGATCGCCCACAACGCGATGGGAACGCTCACGCCCGTAACCAAGACAGCGCTCCACGCGAACAGTTGGCCTGTGCCGTGCAAGGTGACCAATGCTGTTCCTAACAGCGCGGCGTACGCGAGGCTGAGATAGAACGCGCGGATGGGCCTGCCGATGATGTACTGCTCGCGGCGGAGACTTAACAACAGCAGATAACCTGGCAGCGCCAATCCCAACGCGGACAGAGCATCGCGCACGTCCAATCTCCGGTAGAAAACCGAGGCTCCTGCCGCCAGCAGGCCCATGAGGAAGACTGTGACGAAGTTGAGTCTGGTTACTCTTGTCAAGTAACTGCCCAAACGGCTGCCGAACTCGGCCAGGGCCTACCACCGTCATGGGCTCCAGGATGAGTGCGTTGTGAACCGCCGCCAGGATCATACAAACCGCCCACGCTACCGAAAACGCGCCATACTCTTCGCCGGAAATCCAGCGCGCCAGCATTACGTTGAGGACAAAATTAGTTCCTGAGAAAGTGGCTTGATCCGCGATGCTAGCGAAGACACCACTCAAAAGCGGTTTGATCCGGCTCACTCAATAAGCACCTTTGGCGCTGATCACCGTCTGAAGAGTACGCAGGAGGATATAGATATCGAGCCACGGAGACCAATTGCGGATGTAATAGGTGTCTTCCACCTCTTGCACTTTTAAGTCGCCGTCGCTCCGCGCTGTCACCTGCCACAAGCCTGTTATGCCGGGCATGACGCTCGCTCGCAAGTTGCGAAAAGTGGCTGGGAATTCAGCGAGATGGTAATACGGAAACGGCCGCGGCCCAACCAGGCTCATGTCTCCGCGCAACACGTTCCATAGCTGCGGCAGCTCGTCGAAACTGTAGCGGCGCAAGAAATAACCAATCTTCGGCAAAATGCGCGGATCTTTTTTCAGCTTGAAAAAACGCAGCCAATTGATCTTTTCCTCGGGATGAGTGTCAAGATAGTCAGCCAATAAATGTTCGGCATCGCGGTGCATGGTGCGCAGCTTTAGCATGGAAATGCGTCTTCCGTTGGGCCCTTCCCGTTCCTGGCGAAACAGCACAGGACCGGGGCTTACGGTTTTGATCCAAACGGCGGCGACCAAGAGGACGGGCAGGGAAGCGATGAAGGCGGGTAGAGCAATGGCGAGATCGAGCGTCCGCTTGAGAAAACGATTGCCAGGCACTAACAGATTCTTTTTGACTTCCAGTCCAAGAACGCCGCCCAGATCGCGCGACGTAATCCAAAGGCTTTGTATGCCGAATAGATCGGGCACGATGATGATGTTGGCGAAAGAAAGGCCCTGCACTAACTGCGACAAATGGCCGCGGCTAATTCCCGGCAGAGCGACGAGCGCCACCTTGGCGCGTCCCGCAGAACGCGTCCGCCGCCGCCAGAGGCCCTACGACAGGCACGCCGTGAATTTCAGTGCCCCATTTGCTGGGGTTGTCGTCCAAAATTCCGATGGGAACCAAACCGAGGTCGCTTTCTTTCTTGAGCGTCTTAACCACCATGGCTCCGGTGCTGCCCGCGCCTAAAACCACCATGGGCACTCCCAAGATGCCGCGCGCAATCAGAACTCTGCGCAGCGGCGATTCGAGTGCGGGCGCGAGAATCAGTGCAAAGAACATGGTCAGCAGCAGTACGCCGCGCGACCACTGGTGATCTTGAAACGCGTAGTTCCAAATGAGCAAAACGACAAAGATGCTGAATGTTGCATAGACCCGTCCGCGGATACGCTGCACGGCTCCCATGCCATAACCCGGATACAGGCCCATCCAGTAATAAGCAAGCGGCAGCGTGAGAACGCCAATTGCCAGCCCTTGATATTGCGCGCGCGACAAAGAAATCGGGAAAATGGAATGCAGATAGTAGCGCACAATGCAGCCTGTGAAAAGGGCGAATTCCAGCGCGACCATGTCAATCAGTACGATGGCCGCCGTGGCCCAGGAACGCTGTTTGACCTCGGGCAGAACGAGAATCTGCTCAGCCGCCGCGGCACTCATTCGTTGAGCCTGAACATTTCATTTTTCATCGATTAGCTTATCGGACGAGGTTTATTTAATGCTTCTTCATAGATATTGAGCAGTAAGTCATAGTTTAAATCGGCAGTGAAATGGCGCTCGAAATAGCCTCGCGTGCTGGCCCTTAGGCGCGCCATATCAGCCAAATTGCCGGGATTATCGAAAAAGTCCTTGAGGGCGTTGCGGTTTTCCAGCGGTAGTTTTGTGCCGTTTAATCCGTCTACGATCAGGTCGTTCATGGAGCCTAGCGCGAACGCTACCACAGGCGTGCCGCAAGCCATCGCTTCCAGTAGGATCATCGGCATGCCCTCATACCAGAGCGATGGGAAGACCAGAAACGCGGCTTGTTGCAGGAGTTCGGTAAGGCGGCTTTGCTCGCATAGGCCAAGATATTCGACGTTGGGCAGGCCAGCGATACCGTCTCGAACATACCCTTGCATTGGACCATCCCCGGCGATTTTCAGAGCAATCCCTCGATTGCTTCGTGTCCAGGCGTCTAGCAGATGGGCCACCCCTTTCTCTGCTGTCAGCCGTCCAGCAAAGAGCGCGAAGCCGCCGGCGCCGTTTCCAATCCCTGGATCGCCCGCCAGAAAGTTCGGCTTGACCTTCACTTTATCGGGCGGCAAACCGCCTTCCAGGAATTTGTTGCGTGCGAATTCGGAAAGGGCCAGATAAGTGTGAATCTTATTCGTATAGGTTCCGAAAACCCCGTGAGTGGCCAGCATCGCTACTATCGCTGCGCTCGCAGCGGTGCTGTTTCGATAGCAGCGGTTTGTGATGGCGGGTATCTTCATCGTCTTATGCAAGCAGAGTTCGCAAACGGCTCCGCTGCGGTAGAAAGTTGCCGCTGGACAGAGCAGACGGTAGTTGTGCAGGGTTTGTACCGCGGGCACCTCTTGCGAAGCTGCCGCCCAGTAGACA
This sequence comes from Bryobacterales bacterium, assembly GCA_963763615.1. GTDB lineage: Bacteria > Acidobacteriota > Terriglobia > Bryobacterales > Bryobacteraceae > Bog-105. Next base: position 304,571 of record CAVXPI010000002.1, read on the forward strand.
GACGGCGAGATGAGCGGCAAGGTGTTGTGAACGTGCATCAGATCGATCTCCTTGTCCGCGAGCAAACCGCGAATCTCGCGGTAGGTCTGCTGGTTCCAGATCGTGCGGCCGCCCAATTGCAGCGGCAATATTTGGCCGACTGAATCGTTGTGCACGGTGTATCGAAAAACGTCATGGCCGCGTGACAAAAGCAACGATTGTTCGGCTGCCAAAACGCGATCCTCCCCTCCGGCCTGCTGGTAGAAATTGTGAACCTGGAGAATCTTCATAACGCCTGGCGGCGCACGGAACTCGGTACTAGATAGGGACGTGGCGCCGCAGCCAGGCGCGGCCTTGCATCGGGCTGAACGTAGGGAATGGGCGTGGAAATAGGCAGGTAAATGGTTCGTCTTCGATGCGAGACCGCCGCCAGCGCTGCGAGCAAAACGAAGCCTACATTTTCGGCATGCCCAGCCCCGGCCAAGATGTTCTCGGTGGAGAAGCCGCATAGAAACGCCGGAAGAAAAATCAGCAGCGGCCGAGCGTGGCCCAGCCTGTCTTGCCTTACGCCTTGGATGGCGTATACGATCACCGAGAAAATGAAAACAAACCACAGGCCTAGACCTACGCCGCCCCACTCGTACAAAATTCGCAGCCACTCGTTGTGTACAGCGCGATTCGGATCGCCCACGCCGCGCGCTAAAGTGCCGCGCAACAAACGTCCGTTGGAAGTGCCGTGTCCAAATGTCAGTTCCAACAGAGAAGACTCGGCAATCGCCCGGAAGGCCCGCTGGTAAAGGTTTCGGCGAAAAACCAGCGTGCCCACGCCTGTGGAGCGCATGTTGCCTTCATAAACGGCGTTGATGGTATCGGCCACGCGATTCCTCGGCGCAAATTCGGACATCATCTGCAAGAGAAAGCCTTTTTCCGCCACCAAACCCACAACCAGCAAAATGACAGCTCCGACACCGAGGATTTTGAGCCACGGGCGCGAATAAGAAACCAGCAAGGCGACAATGGTCGCGAGAATCAAGCCAATTACGTAGATGCGGCTACCGTCCAAGACCACGGCGGTGAAGAGCGAAACGCACAAGACCCAGCGCACCCATGATTTCAGAGTCCGCGCGCCGAGGGCCAAGGCGAAAAGCGCTGCCAGCAGCGACGCATATCCTTGAGCGGTTGTGAAACCGGTAAATCGATAGGGCGAATCTCCCCATTCCGGCAGAAAAACCGACCGCAAAACACCCGTGGCAAGGACGCCGATGGCTGTCGGCACCAGGATGGAAGAAGGCGTTAGATAGCCGCCCTTAGTAGCTCTCATGAATGCGAGGCAGATCAGGAATGAACCCAGCATCTCAACCGTGAGCTTGGCGGCCGAAAGCGGAAACAGCGACCAGAAGCCTGCCAGTCCGGCATAAATGGTGAGAAGGAGCCACGCCACCGGCGCCAGAACTAACCTGCCGTGCCCCGAATATATCTTCAAGCGCCACAGCATAACGATCGGATTCCCAATTCCCTTCATCGTGTTGAGAATGCCGATGCCACTATCGCCCGAGTTGAAATCTACCGCGGAGAGAACGAGGTAGGCGACAATGGCCCACCGCAACGGCGCGAACAGCGCAGCGCAAAAGAGGAAGGAGAAGAGGACGTAGGGGAGGAATTCCATTAGTGATCCACGCACGAGTTCACCGCTGCCACTATCAGTTCGGTTACGTGCTCTGGGGTGAGCTGCGAAGCCAGTGCCCGCCCGTAGCCGCGCATCGTGTCTAGTTCCTCCGCGCTCGTTTTCATCATGCGGTCAATGGCGCGGTAGGTGTCTTCTTCACTGTCCGGCCGGAAGATCCAACCGTTGCGGCCTTCTTGAATCAATTCTTCAACCGCCTGCGCGTAAACGCTGCCGAGCACTGGCAGTCCGGCCACCAGCGCCTCGTTGACGACCACAGCCCAAGTATCCGCCAGGGTTGGCAAAACGAAAACCCCGGCGGATTGGTAGATCTCCGGTAGATCGTCATATTGGAAAACGCCCAGAAACTCCAGCTTAACGTTGGAGGCGGCCGGAAATTGGGAAAGCCGTTCGTATAACGGACCGTTTCCCGCCAAAGCCAAGTTCACTGTTTGACCAGGATGATCTTTGGCCCAGCGCGAGAGTATCTTCAGGAACGGAACGAGGCCCTTGCGCTCGACGAACTGGCCGCAATACAAAAGGCGGTGTGCGCGCTCGGGGGTGCGTCTGATTGGGCCTTGCGCGAAACGCACGACATCGGTTGTGTAGGCGATTTTGAAGACGTCGTGCGCCGGCGCGCCAATGCCTTGCAGATATTTGACCGCGCTCGAGCCGACCGCCAGAAACGCGTCCGCGTTCCGCACGATGATCTTACGAGCCATTTGCCGGGCCCGCCCACGGCCGCTTTCCGTGGATTCCGCAGCCTCTGCCCAGATCACCAATCTGGTTGACGGATTCAGTTTGCGAAACAAGATGGCCAGCAGCGTTCGCGCGCCCATCTCCGCGGAGATAATAACGTCAGGGGAAAAACGCCGTAATTGCTGAAGGGTGTCGAGTGGAATGTGAACCGCTAAGTCTTCGCTGAAGCCGCGCGGATGACGCCACACGCCTTTTGCCGTGTATGTGCGTTGCACAACTACATCCAGATTCTCCCAATCCACTTTCCATGGGCGATTTGATTCCATAGGCGTGGATACAAAGACACGTAAGGCTCCATAGCGCTTGGCCAGGAGATGCAGAACTGGCTTATGATACGGGGGAATCAGATTGGTCAAGAAGCCCACCCGCAAACTGGAGCATGGGACGGCAGGTGCGTAGGGGTCCAGTTCGCGTGAGCGCATGGGCAGCATGAGTAAACGCCCTCGCCAGCGCCGTAAATTCACCGTCAGATATTTGCTCAGCGCGGTAAACGGATCCATGACAGGCCGCTTTGTGAAGTCGCAACCTATGTTAAGTCGCCGGTAGCGTCGTGCCTCGTTCCAGAACCAGCGGCCTTGTTCTATGACATGCCTGTATGGAAAAGCGCGGCGGAACGTGCAGTAGAAGCCGCGCGGCCACTTTTGCGACCGCAATGTGCCATTCAACTCGAACTGCCACGCCGTTTCGTTGCCGCGCAGCAACTCCAAAAGCGCTTGTCTATCCCAGATGGATGCCTGTAGCGACACTCGAAAAGGGGCGAGCCTGTGTTGTTCGCCAATGTGTTCGGCAATGCCCGCTTTCGCGGTTCTAATGGATGGAGGCGGATCGGGCACGAGCCGTAAGACATTGCCCTTTAATTCGCGTAATGTTGCCAGCTTTTCCAAAATGTCGCTTGTTGAAACCTTGTCACAGAGGAAAAAATCTTCGAGCAGCAGGAGTACATTCAGGCAATTCAGTTGATTCAGGAAAGAGCGCAAACTCCCGCTCCACAATTCACCGTCAGCGGACTGCAGCATCGTCACCGCTGCGAAATCGCCTACCGCCGTTTGCGCGCCCAAATACACCGGGAAAGGGCAATCCGGCCAATGCTGCCGGAAGAGGTGAAAAAAAGGCCGCCAGAGATCTTGATAGCCATCCGACGAAACCACCAGCACCGCGCACGAATGCACAGCGGCCGCTTAGTCGCGCTGCTCAGGATTCGAATAGTATTTGCGGTAATCGCTGTAGTAGTAGTAATCGTTGGTGCTGCCTTTATCGACTTCATTCAATACCAGGCCGATGATGTTGGCGCGCAGGCGCTTAAGCGTAGCCAGAACAGTCGCTACCGCACGCCGGCTGGTTTGACCGGCGCGCGCCATGACCACCACGCCATCCACCGATTTGGCCACCTGCATCGCCTCGGCAAAACCCAACAGCGGCGGTGCGTCTACCAAAATCAAATCGTATTCCTTCGATGCTTCATCGAGAATGTCCATCATCATCGAGCCCACCAAATCGGAGGCGCGGCGCGATGCGGTGCCCGAGGGCACTACGTCCAAATTGGGCCACTGTTCGTTATTGACGATGGTTTCCTTCCAGCGGAACTCGCCGAGCAGTACGTTTGAGAGACCCAGCGATCCGTTCAGATTGAGTTTTTTGTGGATGCTGGGGCGGCGTAAATCGGCATCGATGATCAGCGTTTTTTTCCCCTGCTCAGCATGCGCGATTGCCAGGTGAATGATGGCGGTGGATTTGCCTTCGCCCGGTGTGGCGCTGGTAATCAAAAGAGACTTTACGCTGCGGTCCAAATCGGGCAGCAGGATCGAATGCCGCAGCGTGCGGATTGCTTCCTCATATGACGAAATGCCCTCATAGTGGGCATTCGGACTCGCGCCGCGCATCTTCTTCTTCTTGTTCTCCGCTTCTTCCTTCTTGTAGCGGATCACGCCTTGTCCGAGCAGTATTTCTTCTTCGGTGGGCTCAGGGATCGCGTCGAGCGAGTTGGCGCTAGCGCCTGGTTGAATGAGCCGGCGCATTTCCTTCACGGTCGGCAATGTGCCGAGCACGCTCGTGTCTAACGCACGCGCCACTTGTTCCGGGTCGCGGATGGTGTTATCCATCACGTCCGACAAGATGGCCGTGCAGATAGCCAAGACCAGAGAACCGATAAATGTTAAAAGCAAGAAGAGACGAGTGCGCGGAAAGACCGGGGAATCCGGCGGCAGCGCAAAATCCGCAATGCGGATAGAGTTGTTCTGGAACCCCGCGTTAATACCCGTTTCCTGAATGCGCTTTTCCATTTCGTTGTAGAGCGTTTTGTCGTTTTCGGCGCTACTCTTTAATTGCTGGTATTGGAACGAATGCGAATTCAGCTTCTCGTATTCGTCCTTCTCTTTGGCCACTTCTTTGGCCAGCATTTGCTCTTTGTTGACGGCTTCGCGATAATCGGAATCCACTCTCGCATTTACGTTTTTGCGCGCTTCTTCGAACTGGCGTTCCAGTTCCGCCACGTCGTTAGCCGTTTTCTTATATTGCGGCGCGTTCGCTCCGTAAATGCTCGCTGTGTCGGCCATGGCGCTCCGCGCCAAGTTGAGCCTTTCTTGTAAGCGATTCAACAGTTCCGCTTGCTGCGCATTCATTTGCGCGGCCACGCCGCCATTTTGCAGCGCATTGAGATCGGCTTCCTTGCGAACGCGCTCTCCCTTCGCCAGCATGTATTGCTGATCGAGTTCCTTAATTCGTTCAACCGTCAGGCTCGTCTTTTGGTCCGGATTGATAACGTTCATTTCCCTTTCGAACGCCGCCAAAGCATTGCTCGATTTTTCCATACGGGCCTTCAGCTCTTCCAAATTCTTTTCGATGAAGACCGAGAGATAGCCGGAATTCTTCATCTTGATGTCGAAGGTGTGCTGAACGAAAGAATTGGCTACGGCATTAGCCACGTCTGCCGCTAATTTCGGGTCGGGCGAGCGATAGTTGATATCCAACAAATAGGTATTTAAGGGCCGCGTGACATCCAAATATTTCAGCGTGATCGGTGCGCCCAATTTGCGGCGAATATTCTCGCCACCCAATCGATCGAGTTGACTCTCCAAATGCAGCAGGTCGTAGCGCTCGGCGACGGGCCGCACGACGGCATCCGAAAGAATAATCTCTTTTTGCGTGGCCAGAAAGGCTTCCGCGTCTTCGCCGGGCGAAACAGGATCGGTCTCTGGTCCTACTACGCTGGTATTGAGGTGCCGATCGACGTCGATTTTGGCGGTGGCTTCGTAAATGGGCGTCAACCGCGACGAAACAATATAGGTAGCCAGCATACAACTGGCAACAAACGCCAGAATCTTCCAGCGCTGACGCCAAATGACGAGGAGGTAGTGCGTCGGCGAGACCGCAGGTTGTGCGGCCTCCATTTCCGGATACTGCCCGGGGACGACATACGGCTGAAGGCGCCCGTATTCGGCCAGATCTTGTGGCGGCCTCTCTAGTTCTCTCATCGGATGCTCACTTTGCTTCTTTCTGACTGAATACCCAATCTAATGCCAAACCAAAATACCGGTCCCGGTGGCGGTGCCGAAACCCACTATGCGCTCAATAATTGAACTGGTCAGCTTCTTGTTTCGGTCTTCCGGGATATAGAGGATGTCGTTCGCCTGCAGCTCAAAATCGGGCCCGGTCCTATCGATGATCTTGGACAGTTCTACAGGAATCTCAACCCGGTCGGCTTTACCGGCCTCATGTCTGTAAACATACGCCTTCTTGGAAGTAAAGCTCAACTGGCCTTCGGTCATCGCCAAAGCCGTGAATACCGTGTTGTTGTTATTGTCTTGAATCGGATAAACGCCCGGCTTTTTCACATTGCCGACAATATAAACTTTGCCCGCCGGTGGCACGCGGATTTCCTCGCCGCCCACCAATCGAATATTCAACGCCGGGTCTGCTTCTCTCATTAAGCCATTCAACGAAATCCTCTGGGTTAGTGCCGGGCCGCTGCCTGCGGGGTTGGGCCGCGTTACCAGAACTTCGGCGCCGGCATCCTGAGTGATGCCTTCCGCCTTGTTGAGTGCATCCAGCAATTTCACAACGCCTACCGCTTGAAACGTCACCGGCTTTTTCACCGCGCCCGTTACACTTACGGGCACGCTGCGGTATTCCAACACGGCTATCGAAACGACGGGCTGCACTAAAATCTCGTCCTTGATGAGCGCCCGCTGCAATTCATCTTCAATGTCGGAGGCATCCTTGCCGGCGGCCAAGATCGGTTCTTTTAGAAGCGGCAGCTTCAACATTCCCGTTGAACTGATGCGGAAATTTCTGGTCAAGTCGGGGAAATCGGAAACGGAAACCGAAATCAAATCTCCCGGACCGAGTTTTTGCGAGGGCAGCGCATCGGATTGGCTGGCGATCGGGTTTGTTGGGATCTCCGTCACATTCACCAGCGGCGCGACCGCAGACGGATCGGCGTTGGGGAACTGATCCAGCGTCAAATGCTTGGGTGCTTGGCCCAAAGCGGCGAAAGCGAAGGAAAGGAGTAATAGCGCGCAGACTTTCATCAAAAAGCTCTCCTGCTTAGGATCTCACTTTCAAATCCAGATCTTTTTGTTTCATCTGTTTACGGCGTTTTCCGCCTATCCGCCAAAAGCCTAATCAACCATATTACTCTCAAGACTGTGTCTCCGCTATCTACCTTATAGAAATGTAAGTACTTACGAGAGCGAAGTACTCTCAGTCAAACATTCGGGATAAGGACTCGCCAGCAAACCTGACAGTCGCGAGGAGTCACTGCGATGCGACAATGTGTTTGTGTCCGTCGAATCCCTAGTGCAAATTGACTGCGCGCAGCCGCGCCTGCCGAGTTGGCTTCGTAAAGGCCGCACGCATTTTGAAGCGGTTGACGCTTTAAAGCGGCAGTTGCGCCAGCGTCGTTTGCACACTGTTTGCGAATCGGCGCGCTGTCCGAACATTCACGAGTGTTTCAGCCGTGGCGCCGCAACATTCATGATTCTGGGCAATTTGTGCACGCGCGGCTGCGGTTTTTGTTCGGTTCCGAAAGGGTCGCCGGCCAAGAAGGAATTCTCGCTCGATCCAGAGGAGCCGCGGCATGTGGCCGAAATGGCCGCCGACATGAAGCTCAAATACGTAGTGATTACTTCCGTGAACCGCGACGATTTGGACGATGGCGGCTCTACTCACTTTGCCGCGACAGTGCGCGCCGTGCGGGAAGCTCTGCCCGCCGCGCAAGTGGAGGTGTTGACCCCTGATTTTGAAGGCAATCTGGAAGCGGTGGCGCGCGTGCTCGACGCCGGCGCGCATGTGTTTAACCACAACATGGAAACCATCCAACGGTTGTACCGCCGGGTCCTGGCCGCAAGCCGATTATCAGCAGTCGCTCGCTGTGCTGAAATTCGCCAAAGAATACCGGCCCGAAGTGCTGACAAAATCTGGCTTGATGGCCGGCCTTGGCGAGTCAGAACAAGAGACCCAGCAACTTTTGCGCGATATTCACTCAATGAACGTAGACGTGGCCACCATCGGCCAATATCTACAGCCCACGCGCCGCAATCTGCCAGTGGCCGAATATGTGACGCCTGAAAAATTTGAACGCTATCGCACGTTTGGCATGAGCCTCGGCTTCAAGATGGTGTTCAGCGGTCCGTTTGTGCGCAGTTCGTACATGGCCGATCGTGTGAGCGAAGAAGCTCATGGCTGAACCGCAGTACAGGCCCCTCATCCTGAATACCGGCTTGGCTCTGCTTACAGCAATTCTGCTGCTGTTGATTTTTCCGAACTTCGATCTTCACTGGCTTGCGCCGGTTACGCTCACTCCGCTCTTGGTTGCGCTCGCACGCACTCCGCTGGGCTGGCAACGCTTTGCCATGGGGTGGGCCGCCGGTATTCTCTATTGGTTTTTTCTTTGCAACTGGATTCAATTCGTACTTGAGGTGGATGGCGGCATGGGGCGCTGGGGCGGCTGGGCATCGTTCGCCTTATTCGCGGTTCTCAAAGGGCTGCACATGGCCGTCTTCAGTTTCCTAGCCGGGCTCCTCATCCATCGCAGCTATGCGATTCTCGCCGTCGCCGCACTCTGGGCGGGTCTTGAACGAACTCACTCCACCTTCGGCTTCACCTGGCTCGATTTAGGCAACGCAGGCATCGAGATGTCGCTACCCTTGCGGCTCGCTCCGTTCTTAGGAGTCTACGGCCTGTCGTTCGTGTTCGCGATGTTGAGCGTAGGATTGATGTGTGTAATTCTGCGTCAACCGCGCAGTCATCTCGCGCCGCTCTTGTTTCTGCCGTTGCTGTGGCTTCTGCCGAGGATTCCTGAAGGGATGAAGGCCGATAAAATGGCGCTGATGGTGCAGCCGAACGTGAATCCTGAAACTGTATGGACGCCAACCACACAAGATCAAACCGAGCATGATCTGGTAAACCTCTCAAACTTTGTTCCTGCTCCGTTAGTGATCTGGCCGGAGTTGCCCGCGCCTCTTTACTACTACGGCGATCCTGATGTCCATCGCGATTCTACCGAGATTGCTCGCTCTCATGGCTACTTTCTTTTTGAGACCGTCGCCTATAACCATGAACACCATCCGCTCAATTCGGCTGTCTTGCTGGGTCCGGATGGCGGCGAACTCGGCCGCTACGACAAGATCGATCTGGTTCCTTTCGGCGAATACGTTCCGCCGCTTTTTTCCTTCGTGAATCGGATCACCCAAGAAGCGGGGGATTTCGTTCCGGGAGAGGCGGTTCAGGTCCTGCCTGCCGGATCCCAAAAGCTCGGCGTTTTCATTTGTTATGAATCTGCCTTCCCTGATTTGGTTCGCCAGTTCGCAGCGGCAGGCGCTAACGTCCTGGTGAATCTTTCTAACGATGGCTACTTCGGCCATACGTCCGCTCGCGGTCAGCATTTGCTCATAGCCCGCATGCGCGCCGTGGAAAACCGCCGCTTCCTGATTCGCTCCACGAACGATGGGTTGAGCGCGATCATTGATCCATCAGGCAAAATGATCCAGCGTTTCCCGGCATTTCGGCAGATGGCGGAAATCATTCGCTACGGTACCGTGCAAGATCTCACGTTTTACACGCAACACGGCGATTGGTTCGCGTGGGGCTGTTTAGCTTTTGGAGTTGGCTTATGCGTCTACCGCAAATAAGCGCCCTCTACCACGGGGGCTCCTTTGTGAAACGCGGGCACGTCTTTCTTTCTTACTATCGGTAGCAATTTAGCGTATCGTTCGTTACGCTGGGAACAGGACACAAGGAGCTTCCCCGATGACTCTGACCATCAATCTTTCAGAAAAGCTGGACGCGGCGCTCAAAGCGCAAGCCCGAGCGACCGGAATTTCGGAAGCCGGGTTTGTCGAGAAGGTTCTTGAACAGGTGCTTGACCCGAATCTGCGGCCGTTCAAAGAGCAAGCCGCAGTCTCCGGCCTCATGCAATCCCGCCCGCTTTCGGCCAGAATACGCGAAATCTGGAACGACATGCCCGCTGAGGCACTTGCCGAATATCCCGAAGGCGGCGCACTTCAAATTGACCGTCACGTTTACGGCTTACCGAAACGATGACGGCAGTTTTCGCCGACACCTTTTATTAGGTGGCATTGACAGACCCAAATGACGCATTGTACGAACGCGCCGTTCGTATAGAAGCCTTGTTAGCCGGCAGAACCCTCGTCACGACAGACGAGGTTCTCGGTGAGTTCCTCTCGTTTTTTGGCAGTAGTCTCCGTTTGCGTCGCACAGCCGTTGAAACAGTTCGCGAACTGGAAAGCGATCCGAACATTCTCATCGTTCCCCAGAGCCGTGAGTCTTTTCAGTGCGGCTTTGAGCTTTATGCCGCCCGCCCCGACAAAGGCTACAGTCTCACCGACTGTGTTTCGATGCAAACGATGCGCCGCCAAGGGTTGACCGATATTCTCACCAACGACAAGCATTTTGAGCAGGAAGGTTTTCGCGCTCTCTTCCGGGATGATCCCTAAGGCCTTCCGGTAAAGCAAGGCCTTTGCTGCTAGTTGCGCCAAGATGGGTGTTGGGGATCGACCGAGCGAAGAGCCGGGTTAAGAGAAGTAGATGCTGCGCTTGATCGTATCCGAAGGAAATCTACGGATTTAGAAGATCTGGTCGTGCAAGCGCGTGTGGAAAAAAGCACACCCAAAACGGGGTTAGAACACCCGCCAAGGCAAAGGTCTCACAAAACAAAGAGTAATTTGTGAGACGCGGGTCGGGCTTTTCGCAGACATATCAAGTCAATCGCCTATGCTAACAACGCGCTGAGTGATGTAATGAAATCAGGCGCGTGCCAAGAAATGAATCAATTACACGTCTACCGGCTAATCGCCTTTTTTTCAATCGCTTCGCTTTGCGAGACGCTAATTCGAGGATACGTAATCTATGACTGACTGGTTCGCGCGCCCCGTCTTCCACGTCAAGGACGTCGATGCCTCGCTCGCGTTTTATGTGAAGTTGCTTGGCTTCACAAGCCCATGGCGCTACGACGAGGAAGGCAGAGCGCGGGTCGCACAAGTCGACCGGCAGGGTTGTGCCCTCATACTGGCCAACAACCTGGCTGCGGAGAAGAGTGGCAAGGGAGTGATGTTCATTTCCCTGAACGTCGAGCCGGCGACGCCTGAGGCCGCGATCTCCGCGTTGGATGCGCTACGCGCAGAACTCGAGGCCAAAGGCGTTGTAGTCAAGGATGGTTCATGGGGCTATCGACTTCTGGTGGTCGATGATCTCGACGGCAATCAACTGCTCTTCAACTATCCGAGCGAGGGTACACGATGAACGTCCTCTTGTGGGTCCTGCAGGTCCTCGCCGCGCTCCTGTACGGAGCGTCAGGCGTCATGAAGGTCTTCATGTTCGACAAGGTAAGCAAGGAGACCAAGTCGTTTGGTGCGTTGCCGCGGGAAGCCTGGACCGCCCTCGGCATCCTCGAACTCGTCTGCACGGCCGGGCTGATCGTCCCCGACGCCTTCCACTGGCAGCCAGCGCTCACGGTGGTAGCCGCCACGCTTCTGGCGATCGAGAGCCTCGTGTTCGTTTGGGTGCACGTCAAGTACCGCGAGATTCCGCCCATTATCTTGAGCGGCGTGCTGGGCCTCCTCATGGCGTTCGTCGCGTATGGCCGGATGGTCCTGAAGCCGATCTTGTAACGGACTGCAGCCGTGACTGCACTTTGCGTTTCTCTCGCCATCCACCAAAGTATTCTCTGAAACCACCCTCGGTTTTGTGTCAATATACCTTTCATGGCTTACTCTCGGAAAAGCTGGCTCGTCTCTGTTTCGTTCTGCATTCTCTTTTTCTCGCTCAAAGCCCACGCGCAAGACAAGCCCCAACTCAGACTACCCGAATCAGTAGCTCCCACCGGCTACCGTGCCGAACTAACTCTCGACCCAGCCAAAGACAGCTTCTCCGGCTTGATCTCTATCAAACTTGATGTCAAACAAAGGGTAAAAACGATCTGGCTCAACGCCGCACAGATCTCCGTCTCCGAAGCCACTCTGAAAATGGGCGGCCAGACGCTGGCAGCCAAAGCCTCGCCGCCCGGCGAAGACTTTTTGTCGCTGGAGTTCGCGAGCGAGATTCCCGAGGGCGTGGGCGAACTCAACATTCGCTACACAGGCAAAGTTCGCCAGGATAACGTCTCTGGAATTTTCCTCGGCAAAGATAACGGAAACCAATACATCTTCACCCAGTTCGAATCAACTGATGCCCGAGGCGCTTTTCCTTGTTTCGACGAGCCCTCGTACAAAGTGCCGTGGCAGCTTACCTTGCACGTTCCGGCGGCGGATACGGGCATCAGCAACACTCCTATCGATCAAGAGCATACCGATGGTTCCCTCAAAACCTACGTGTTTAAGCAAACCAAGCCGCTGCCCAGCTATCTTGTTGCTTTTGCCGTCGGCCCCTTCGAATACGTCGACGCGGGCAAGGCCGGCAAGAATCAATTCCCTGTTCGCATCGTCGTCCCCAAGGGTCACGCCAATGAAGCAAAATACGCCGCTGAAGTAACCGCCACCATCCTTACGCGCCTCGAAGATTATTTCGGCATTCCTTTTCCCTATGAAAAATCCGATCAAGTTGCAATGCCTGTCGGCTTCGGCGCGATGGAAAATCCCGGCATGGTGACGTATGGACAAACGCTCATACTTTCCGATCCGGCGCGCGACACCACCGGCCGCCAGCGAGGGTATGCCTCCGTGGCCGCGCACGAACTTGCTCACCAATGGTTTGGCGATTTAGTGACTACCGCCTGGTGGAACGACATTTGGCTGAACGAGGCCTTTGCCACTTGGATGGAGGAGAAACTAATTGCCGAATGGAAGCCGGAGTGGAACACTCGCCTTGAAGACGTGACCTCCAAACTCGGCGCCGAGCAAAACGACAGTCTTGTGTCCGCCCGCAAGATTCGCCAGGAGATCAAAAAGAAAGACGATATCGACGATGCCTTTGATGGAATCACCTATGAGAAGGGCGCTGCCGTGATTGGCATGTTTGAAAGCTATATGGGCGCAGCCGACTTCCGCAAAGGTGTCCAAAGCTACCTTCGCCAATACGCCTTTCGAAACGCCAGTGCGCCTGAATTCCTCGATTCCCTTAGCAGCGCCAGCAAGAAGGATATCGGAAAGGCATTTTCAACCTTTCTGAATCAGCCCGGCGTACCCGTCGTTTCCGCGTCGCTCGATTGCCGCCAAGCTGCGCCCGTCTTGCACCTGGAACAGCGCCGCTCGCTGCCGCTGGGCACCAAGAGCGATCAGCCCCTCACATGGAATATTCCCGTCTGCATGCGCTACCAGTCCGCCGGCGATTCCGAGAAATCATGCTTCCTCTTCGACCAGCCCACGCTGGATATGAAACTCAGCGCCCAAAGCTGTCCCGCCTGGGTACAAATGAACGATAAGGCCGTGGGCTACTATCAAGTCGATTATCAAGGGGATCTCCTTCAAAAGCTTTCCAGCAACGAAGCCATCGCCAATTCGAGTGCGGCCGAGCGCATCGATCTGGTAGGCAACATCAGTTCTGGTGTCGCGGCGGGCCGCTTGCCACTCACCGACCAACTCAAACTGGTGGAGTTGTTTCACGCCGATTCCGACCGTCACGTCGCTCAGTCTGCCATTGGCATTGCCATTCAGCGAGCGGCTTCCGATCAGGTGCCAAAACAGTGGGTACCCGCGAACCTGGCCACGAACTACCAGCGCTTCATTAAAGCCAATTTCGGTGCCCGGGCCCATGAAATCGGCTGGCTTCCGAAGAACGGCGAGCCCGATGATATCAGCCTCCTGCGCCCCTCTCTCCTCGCCGCTGTGGCGATGTATGGCGGCGATCAAGAACTCGCCAAACAAGGGCAAGACTTAGCGGCCGCGTGGCTGGCAGATCATTCTTCGGTTAACCCAAACATCGTTTGGCCCGTCCTCCGCACCGCCGCCTACTACGGCGATAAGAGCCTCATGGATCGCTATCTCACGGCATTGAAGAACACTACCGACCGGCAAGTTCGTCGAGAGCTTTTGATTGCCATGGTTTTCTTCCGCGACCCGGACGCTGTTAACGACGGCATGCAGAGTGTGCTCGCGGAAGAGGTCCCATTGTCGGATGGGGGCTTCTATCTGCTCGTTGTGGCCGGACGGGCGTCCGAAGCAACCAGAAAAATGCCCTTCGAATTCATCAAAGCCCACTATGACCAAATTCTCGCAAAACGGCCACCCATGGGAATTTTTGATTACAGCTCCGCTTTTCCAAACGTAGGCACTTCGTTTTGCGATGCCCAGTCCAAGGCCGAACTGAAAAATTTCTTCGATCCCAAAGTCGATAAACTTTTGGGCGCACGCCACACTTTAACCGAAACGCTGGAGGAAATAGACATTTGCATCGCGACTCACGAAGCCCAGTTGCCAAGCTTGGAAGAGTTCTTAAGCAAATATTAGCGGCTGCATTTTAGCCCCTGGGGAGCATAAGCATGGCGATTGGTTCGCCCGAAGCTGCCCAGCCGCTAGGACTATGCGTCAGCCGCAAACTTGACGCGAGATCCTTCTCCTCTAGCTCGACTTCTAGACCATGATTGCGGAAGTTGTCCCTTTTCAGTGGTTTGCAATTTCAAAAATGCCCTAGTGACACGCCTTTTGTCCACCGGCATCGAACTGGGGCGAGGCTCAGCATGAGCGCAAGGCAGGCGGCGGCGCGCTGCCGCAAGCTTGAAAAACCTTGCCCGCGACGCCTGAGGTCTGTGCGCGAAAGACCTGTCCCTTGCCGCCGATACAAAAACGTTCAGAGCGATAACGGGCGATGAAGCCTCTGCCCCGGAAGACAGCCGCGTTACGTTTGGAACTGACGGCATGCGGATAGCCCCTAAGCTGAAACACGAGAAAAGGAACACAATGGAATTGAAAGATCCCCCGATTCTCATCAGGATCAAAACAATAAACATTTCCGTTTAATTGTGTTTCAATGGCTTAAGCTTAAGGTTCAGATAACGAACGTCTTCGCGAAAGGTTGAACGAATGATGCCAACGGTCGCCTCCGCTGTTACCGTACCCGCCAAAACACAACTGAACCTGTTTTACAGCCAGGAGGATTTCAACGATGTGCCTTTGCCAGACCACGTGGCCGAATATCCGTAGCTTCGCTATATGGGATCTAAGCACCGGCTGTTGGCCTGGATCCATGGCGTTCTGCGGACGTTAAAATTCGACAACGGCTGCGGATCCATTTGTTGGCAGCGGTTGTGTGTCCTATTTGCTGAAAGCCATGGGCAAGCGGGTCACGGCCTCCGATTTTCTTAATTTTCCATCTGTTGTGGCAGAAGCAACAATCGCAAATAGCAAATATCAACTTGATGGACTAGCAGTAAAACGCCTGCTGGCGCCGTTGCGTCAAGGTCCGGATTTCATCGAAAAGACCTTCGAGGGGATTTTCTTCACTCGCGATGATCTCCGCTTTCTTGATCGCGTCTCAGCCAACCTTGAACGCCTGCCACACCGGCATCAGCGCGCCTTAGCTAGAGCCGCCTTGATTCGGTCCTGCCTTAAGAAACAGCCGCGGGGTGTTTTCACCGTCTCCGGGGATCTTTCCCATTACGATGACGGCCGCCGCGACTTGAGGCTTTCCATCGAAGAGCATTTTCTCGAGCAAGTGCAGGCGTTCAATCGTGTGGTTTTCGATAACGGCCACCGGCATTTCAGCAATCGCGCCGATGTGTTTGACCTAACGCCGAGAGGAATCGACCTAGTTTATCTGGATCCTCCGTACGTACCCCGTTCAGATGATAATTGCTACATGAAACGGTATCACTTCCTCGAGGGACTTTCGTGTTATTGGCAGGGTGTCAAGATCATGGAAGACACGCTGGTCAGAAGATCGAAAAACCGCATACTCCATTCAGCTATAGAAAAGGCGCTATCGATGCTTTTGACCGCCTCTTCAGGCTCTACCGCAACAGCCCCAGTCTTCGGCAAAGGGAGTCTCGGTTTCAAATCCTTCATCGCGCAGCTTCTCGCACAGAAAGTCAGCGAGCCGTTTGCCCCAGAGGCCGGGATTGACCCGCTGTTCCTCTCCGTCAATCGCCGGGAATAGGCTCGAACGAAACTCAACATAGGTTTGGACCGCTTCACCCACGCCCCTCGATTATCTCTCGGGTCTTGGTCTCACAAACGGTCTTCAAGCGCAAAACGGTTCAACGGGCGCCGTCATCTCCAGCGGGTCGCGTCCGCACCTTCACCGGAAGCTCACTTCTTCTTAGTAGCCGCGCCTGCGATTTTCACATGCCCTGCTTTGATCGCCTTTTTGAAATCCTGAAAATCGTCGTGGGTCACTTCGGCATACCGCATCCCGAACTTCTTGATGGATTTGATCACCCGGCCGGGATTCCCGATGTAGCCTTTGATCGCTAAGGCGTCTCCCGAGCGCACATGCCCGCGAGCCAGCAACTCGCCCGCAACGCCAGCCAGGCTCTTTAAGCCTTCACCGCGCAGTGTGCTGAGTTCCACCGCGCCTTTGTGATCGTTCAACTGTCTCACCAGATAGTCGTTATCGGACACTCGCGTCCACCCAAGTAACAAATCGGAAAGAGCTTGAATTCGCCGCTGCCCTTCGACAACGCGCTGCCCCTGATGGTCGTAATGCGTGTGCTTGAGGTAAGGCGCATAAGCCGAATGCACTTCTTGTTTGATTTGTAGAAACAACGGATCATCGGGGCCATTTTCCATCAAGACCACATAGTCGCGCAAGGCAACACTGCCTGTTCCCACGATCTTGAAAGCCACATCCCGCTCTTTGAAGAAACGGAACAGGTGCCGGCGGTCTGGGGCGAGTGTCTCGGCGTAAGCAGGCAGCGAATCAAGCACATTCTGCTTATCCACACCGCCGATACGCCATAAGACGTGTTCTACCGGCCTGAACCGCAGGTGGCCGTTGCCGTCCTTTTCCGTGTACTTCTTCAAAAGATCCGCCGGGGTTGCCCGTTCCGCCTGCTTAAATGCGGCGCTCACCGCTTCGGCTTTGTTCAAACGCCGAATCAGATGCCGGGCGGCGATCAGCAAAGGCTGCTCCGCCAACGTCTCCATGGTGGAGCAGTAACCGTCGGCAAAAGCTTCCACGGCTTCTTCGCAACCTGGCGACTTGTGCTCGGATTCCAAACCCGCTAAGACTAGACTCGCGGCCATTCGTTTGACGTCCCATTCCCAGGGGCCGGGAATCGTTTCGTCAAAGTCGTTGATATCGAAAACCAGATGTCCGTCCGGCGAGGCAAAGCATCCCATGTTCTGCACATGTGCGTCACCGCATAACTGAACCATCAATTCAGTATTAGGATGTGCCCCCAAATCCGCGGCCATGATGGATACCGCGCCACGAAAGAACGCGAAGGGTGAAATGGACATCCGGCGGTACTTCTCCGGCAAAAGATTCGGCTCTCTGCCTTCGGTCGCGTTTAGCAGAACGTCCAGAGCGGGAGTCTTACGTTTCTTGGGCTCGAAATCGGCAAGTTCCGTGCGGCCCAACGTGTCTCGCTGTTTTTGGCCCCGGCTCAATCGGTCTTCTCGCCGCTCTTGCCCGGACGGTTGCTTCTTCTTTTTAATCACGAGGCACTCCCTGACAACCTAAAGTGGATCCCGCGTCAGGCGTCCGTCGACGTTACGCAAAATCTTACGTGGATTGGCGTTCTGCAATTCAACCGGCAATAAGGCTTCAGGAAAGTTCTGGAAACAAACCGGCCGGGCGAAACGAAAAATGGCCGCAGAACCAACCGACGTAAACTTCTCATCGGTTGTCGCCGGATAGGGGCCGCCGTGGTGCATCGCGTAGCCCACTTCCACTCCGGTTGGGAAGCCGTTAAAGATCACGCGGCCCGCTTTGCGCGTCAACAGATCCACTAAGGCAGCATGAGCCGCGAGTTCATCCGCGTTGCCGTGCAGGGTTGCCGTCAAAGTGCCATCGAGTTTCTCGGCACATACCAACATTTGCGCCGCAGACTTGCACCGCACAATCACAGTGGCGGGACCAAAGATCTCCTGGTGGAGTGTATGATTCGCCAGCCACGTCTCTGCATCTGTAACAATCACGCCCGGTTGGCCTTCAGTCCGCTTAGGCTCCGCCGCTTGCGCCGATTGATGCACCGCGACACCCGCCACTCCGGCCGCGCTGCGAAAACGATCTTCATACCCTTTAGCTACGCCGGCGTTCAACATGGTCCCCGGCTTTCCTTGCTCGAAGAATCCGGCTAGCGCAGCCACGAAACTGGCCAGGTCCGCACTCTCCACCCCGAACACTAATCCCGGACAAGTGCAAAACTGTCCCACGCCCAGAGTCACAGACTTAAATAGGCCTTCGGCCAGCGCGGCCGCTTTCCCTTGCAAGGCGCTTGGCAAAACGAACAGCGGATTCACGCTGCCCATTTCCGCAAAAACAGGAATGGGATTAGGCCGTTGCGCCGCCGCGTCGAACAACGCTCGGCCAGCTCTTTCAGAGCCCGTAAAGGCTACCGCGCGGGTGTTGGGGTGACGCACAACCGCCAAACTTACTTCAGGCGACGTGCCTTGCACCAGCGAAAACGTGCCTTCCGGCAAGCCTTGTGCCTTCACCGCCTTCACAATGGCGCCGGCCACTAATTCCGAGGTGCCCGGATGCGCCGGGTGGCCTTTCACCACCACCGGATTGCCGGCCGCCAGCGCCGACGCAGTATCGCCGCCCGCCACCGAAAACGCTAAGGGAAAATTGCTCGCTCCAAACACCGCTACGGGTCCCACTGGCCGCAGCATGCGGCGAATATCGGGGCGGGGCAGTGGCTTCCGGTCGGGCAGCGCCGTATCGATCCGGGCATCCACCCACGAACCTTCTTTCACAATGTCGGCAAACAGTTTCAACTGGTTGGTGGTGCGGTCACGCTCGCCTTGCAGGCGGCCGATATCCAAGCCGGATTCTTGCGATGCGCGTTCCACCAAAGTATCGCCCAACGCTACGATCTCGTCGCGGATCGCCAGCAGAAACGCAGCTCGCTGTTCCGCGCTGAGGCCCCGCAACTTTACAGCGGCTTCGGCGGCTAACGTCAAGGCCCTGTCCACCTCGCCCGGCACAGCTTCGTGGAAGTCCGGCTCTAGCGCTGTTGCAGTCCGCGGGTCAAATCCGCGAAACATCCTCTCACCTTGGGCAGATTGCTCAAACCCAATCCAATTCTTACCCTGAATCGACATAATTTATGATTTATTTCCCAGCAGTTCACGCTGCGCGCTTTGCAGATCCCTTGACGTCGGAAGCAACTCTTCCAGGCGCGTCATCTCCAACATTTTCGCTAGCGACTGCGTGGTTCCAACCAACCGAATCCTCAAGCGCTGCCGGTTGGCGAAGTTGTAGATGATCGTCAACTCTCCCAAGCCGGCGCTATCCACGCTCGTTACCTCATCTACCTGTAAAATCAAACCGCTCAATTTGCCCGCCGCCAGCAGTTGACGCGCGGCTTCCCGCAAAGCGGTCAGCGATGGACCTAGCGTCAGGCTTCCTGTCAAAATCAGAATGCCGAACCCATCGTCTACCTTATTCGTTACCGTCAGAGCCATTCTTCAGCGCCATTCTTTGATTTCGCTCCACCAAGTGGAGTTGACAGTCCATTATCCAACTGGTTATCGAAAAATTATCCATTTCGTCCTAAAAATCGCTCACGGGGGTCAAAAAACCGGGTTTTGGGCAGTGATTAGCATCGGCGCTTGAATTGCATATAGAAAGGTACCCTTCAGATTTGGTGGGAATCCTCGGAGGTTCTCCACCAGATTTCGGGTTTACCGCTCATAGCGTCGATCAAACAGCGCGCCTCACACCCGATGCGCGCTGTCTTTTTTTGTCAAACCTGACGATGGTATCACCCATCGGCCCATTGAAACCCGCGATGTGAATTTCAATTGTGTTTTCTTCGCCCTTTTGTCGCTCCCTTGCGGTCGCGGCTCAGCCAGGGGCTGTCGTCGCGGCCACGAATCGGAGCAACTCGACCCAGCGGCCTCTCTGCCCATGTGCGGGGCCTCACTATGCCGGCGGAAGCGTGACATCGTCGTCGACAAAGGCCGCCAGCGGCGTTCCCTCTTTTACGACGATTTCTTTGCCGTGCTTAATTAAACCAATCGGGCCGAACAATACCGTTAACGCCACTGCCGTTCCCGTCTTGCTGTCGCCCTCTTTGCCCTTGGTGCCGCGAATTCTGACTTTCGCATCGCCGGCCCTTAGATGATCCAACCGCACGTTCAATTCGCCGCCTTTGCCCATCATCCCGGCCCGCTTCGCATTCGTGACAGTGCCCACCGCTTTTGTTCCAGCCTTGATCACTATGACGTCGCCCACTTTGATGTCTTCATCCACTATAAAATTGACCGGGTCTCCCTCAGCGGCCGTCTTGGAGCTGAGCTCTTGCGCAAACTTCAGCTTTACGTCCGATCCTTCTTTCAGCAGGAATTTCTGGCTGCCCTCTTGGGCTTCCAAAACACTCACCGGCGTGAACGCAACAGCCACGACGGCGCACAAAGCCAAACACTGTAATTTTTTCATTGATATGAACCTCCTTTTCTACCCAATCGATGAGTAGATCAAGAAGACTATACGCCAAACGCCAACTCAGTACAACGAAAGAATAGAGGAATGCCCACTTGTGTGATCTAGCTCACACTTTCCGAACCGTACTTTTACGCCCGCCGCCTGTACAATCTCTCCATCAAGAGTCCCGCCGCAAATACAGCCGACGATTGCAACACCATGTTGGTCTCAAACGTCGCCACGCTCTTGGTCTTTGGAGGCGGGATAAATAACAGAACGATAGACGCCAGCGTGGTAAGAACCCCCGTTACCGCCACAAACCGCCAGCGCATTTCGCGCGCGGCCAGAACCAGTGGACTCAGGAATAAATACAGGTACGGCACAAAGTAAATCAGAATCGTAAGGTTCACTAGTACGTCGTACGCCTCTTCCACGGTCGTATGCTTGTTATCCACATTCAAGAACAGACTGAGTAACAGCGTCAGCGAAGCAAACACGCATTGCACAACCAGTGCCACCTGCGGCGTGCGGTATTTCAAATGAAGTTTGCTGAAACTGGCGGGCAGCCGTCCTTCTACGGCAGCCGCATAAGGAACTCGGGCGGCGCCCGCCATCCAAGAACTTGTTGCCGCAATCGTTGCTATCGCCATCAACAGCGCCACAAAGCTTCCGGCGTATGGCGAATGCAAAGCGGCTTGAATGGCATCGCCAATTCCGGTGCGTTCGTCAATCTGGCTGGCCGGCGTCACGAGTAAGATCGCGCCCGACCCACCCAAATAGAGGAAAAGAATCGCCAGCCCCGCCAGCGTTAGGCCAATCGGAACAGAACGCGCCGGATTGCGAATCTCCTGTCCAACGAAGCCTGCAATTTCAAACCCAGAAAACGCAAAACACATGCTCGACCACAAAGCGAAGGCGCCAAACCCATCTTGGCGCGGCACTAAATCTTCCACGTGAAACGGCGTACCCGTGGCGCCGTGAGACCATGTGAATACCGCTGCTGCGAAAAGCAAGCCCACCGGCGCCCAAATCGCAGCCGTTCCTAAACTCTGCATCCATTTCGCTAGTTCGAAGCCGCGAATGTTGAGCAGCGTAAGCGTCCAAAGCCCAACGAGCACGAGTGCTGCCGTGAGAGGACGGCTCCTGGCTAGCTGCTGAGATCGCGGCCCAGCCACAACGAAAAAATTAGCGAGCGCGAACAGCAGGTAACTGGGAAAATAGAAAACCTGGTTCAGCCACAAGCACCAGGCGCAGAAGAAAGAATGCCTGGGTCCAAAGGCGCGATGCACCCACATGTAAAGGCCGCCCTGTTCGGGATAGCGGGCCGAGAGTTCCCGCACCACCATCGTCAGCGGCAGGAAAAAGAGCAGTGCGGCCAAGCACCATAGCGTGACCGATGGCCAACCGGCGCGTGCGGCGCGCGGTATCCAACGGAGAGTCACCACAGAGACGATTACTAAAGAGGCGACATCTATCGCGCCCAGTGCTTTAATGAACTGCACGGACGGGCGCGCAGTGCCGGCGATGGTGGCCATGAGGGAGTAAACTCCACAATACCTAACGATCGCGGCCGCTTGCAATCACTGCTAAAATTGGATGAAAGATAGTTTTCCCTCCCTGTTGCCCTATTTCGACCACAATTCGACTACTCCGCTCGCGCCTGAACTTGCTTCAGCGTTCGCCGATGCCGTACGCGATCTCTACGGCAATCCCTCCAGCACGCACCGGGCCGGACAAATCGCGCGCCAGCGGCTTGAGCAATCCCGCCGCACCATTGCCGATGCTTTACACGCCTCTCCAGCCGAAATCGTTTTTACCAGCGGCGGCACAGAATCGAACAATTTGGCAATTCTGGGACTCCTTCGTAGTCTGAAGCCGGCACACGCCGTCACGCTGGCCATCGAACATCCTGCTGTTCTTGAGCCCTTCCGTAAAATGGAACTCGAAGGTGTGGCCGTGACCTACGTGAAGTCCGCTGCGGCAGCGTCCGCTGTGCGCGACGACACAGCTCTCGTCTCCGTCATGCACGCCAACAACGAAACAGGCGAGATCCAGCCACTCGAAGAAATTGCGCGTCTCGTGGCGGCGCGCCGCGCCACTGGTCAGCGCATCTATCTCCATTCAGATGGCGTACAAGCCTTCGGCAAGATTCCAGTGGACTTGCAGCGCCTGGGCGTCGATTTGTATTCTCTGAGCGCGCACAAGATTTTCGGACCAAAAGGCATTGGAGCGTTGTTCGTGAAAAAGAATACGCCGCTCCAGCGAATTCAATTCGGCGGACGGCATGAACGCGAGCGCCGCCCGGGTACCGAAAACGTGCCGGCAGCTATCGGTTTCGCGCAGGCCGTGGAACTGGCTATGGCTGCGGCCGAGGGCGAAATGGTGGCAACGTTGCGCGATCAATTCGAAACCCAACTCCTGGGCCGTCTTGCCGATGTTCATGTGAACGCCGCTCAAACTCCGCGCCTGCCCAACACCAGCAATATTCTCTTTCGAGGCGTTTCGGCCGAAGCGCTCGTGATCGCTCTCGATATGCGCCAGATGGCCGTATCCACAGGGGCAGCGTGCAGTAGCGGCTCGTTGGAACCTTCGCACGTCCTTTTGGCGATGGGCTTGAATCGCGATGAAGCGCGTTCGAGCATCCGTTTTTCTTTCGGTCGCTACAATACGCCGGCCGAGATATCTGCCCTGGTCGACGCGGTGGTCGATTCTGTGAATAAGCTTCGGCATCGCTCAATGAAGGAGGCCCGTCTTGCCGGATAATGTACCGATTGCGGTGGCAATGTCCGGCGGTGTGGATAGCTCCGTCGTAGCCGGGTTGCTCCAGCGCCAGGGCCATACGGTTGTCGGCCTTACCATGCAGCTTTGGAATCAGCGGCGCTTGCCCGCGCTCGTACCCGAAGGCGGCGCCACTGGCCGCTGCTGTTCGCTCGACGATGTGTACGACGCACGTTTCGTGGCGTCGGTGCTGAACATTCCTTACTATGTCGTAAATTTTGAAGACCGCTTTGAGAAGCATGTAGTAAAGCCATTTGTGGATGACTATCTGGCGGGCAGGACGCCTATTCCCTGCACCCTTTGCAATAACTTCATCAAGTTCGATCAATTCTTCGAAATGGCCGACAGCGTGGGTGCCGAAAAAATCGCCACTGGGCACTATGCTCGCTTGAGTTTCGACGAAGCGGCGGGCCGTTACCAGATGCGCACCAGTATCGATAACGGCAAGGATCAAACGTATTTCCTGTTCGGCCTTACGCAGCCGCAGCTCGCCCGCACGCTCTTTCCGCTCGGCGGAATGATCAAGCCTGAAGTGCGCGTATTGGCCCGCGAGCTCGGCCTTCCGGTCGCTGAAAAGAGCGATAGCCAGGAAATCTGCTTTGTTCCGAACGGCGATTACGCAGCGTTCATGGACGCCTATTTCGAAGAGCAGGGAATCGATCCATCCAAAACGCAAGGCGAGATCGTCGATACCTCGGGCAAGGTGTTGGGCCAACATGCGGGCACTCATCATTTCACTGTCGGCCAGCGCCGCGGGCTGCGCGTCGCGGCGGCCGAACCTCTATATGTGATCGCTACCGAGCCGGATTCGCAGCGGGTGACAGTGGGCCGCGGTACGGATTTAATGAAAGACAAACTCACTGCCAAACATGTGAATTGGCTTTCCATTGCCGCACCGGTTGAACCGCGCGCCGCGCAAGTGAAGATTCGCAACAAGCACGCGGCCGCACAAGCCACCTTGCTGCCAACGGGCGATCCATCGCGCATTGAAGTCCGGTTCGCCAGTCCGCAACGCGCCGTGACGCCCGGGCAGGCCGCCGTTTTCTACGATGGCGATTTGGTTCTCGGCGGCGGTTGGATCGAATAAGGGTTGATGCGGCAGCGCGTTGAATACGCCATAGCGAAGGGTCTGCTTGGCCTCCTCCGCGTCTTGCCGCTCAATGTTTCTTATCGAGCCGGGTATGAAGTTGCCCACGTGCTAGACCTCTCGCTGCCGAAATTGCGCAAAGTCGCTGCGCGCAATTTGGCCATGGCGTTTCCGGAGATGGCCCCGGTTGAAACGCGCCGCATTACAGATGGCGTATTTCGGTCAGTTGGCCGTTTGCTTGTGGCGCTCGCAAAGTTTCCTGCGATCAACAAGGGCAATGTAGGAGATTGGATCTCGTATCAAGGTCTGGAACATTACCAGGCAGCTAAGCGGAAAGGGCGCGGTGTTCTGATTGCAACCGCGCACCTGGGGAATTGGGAACTCAGCGCCTTTGCCCACGCACTCATGACCGAGCCGATGAATGTGATGGTGCGTCCGCTGGACAATCCCCTCGTCGATCAAATTGTGGAGACGCGCCGCACGCTGAGCGGTAACCGTCTCATCTTCAAGAAAGACGCCGCCCGCTCCGTTTTGAGAGCGTTGAAGCAGAACGAACCCGTTGGCATTTTGATTGACCAGAACGCGACGCCTTCTGAAGGCGTGTTTATCGATTTCTTCGGTAAGCTTGCTTGCGCGGGCGTGGCGTTCGTCAAGTTTGCTTATCATTCGCAAGCTCCGGTGATCCCCGGTTTTGCGTTATGGGACGAAGCCACCGGGCGCTATGTGTTGCACTTCTTACCCGAAGTGGCGCTCACCGGCGACGCCGCTGCCGACACGCAAAGAGTGCATTCCGTCTTAGAGCAGGCGATCCGCCGCAATCCCGATCAGTGGATGTGGATTCACCGGCGTTGGAAAACGCGGCCGACCGGTGAGCCGCCCTTATATTGAGGCTCCTATTGACCCGCGCCGCGCCGCGCGAGCGGCCGCTGATCCAGCCCTAAAACCGCTTCGATAATGCCGGCAACACTTTCAGGTAACGTGATCGCCCCCAGATAGCTCAGATATTTTTTCCCCTCGGGATCGATTCTCCATTCGATCGTCACGCCAAACGCCGCTGCTACCTGTGCCACAGTTCCCTCTACTTGCATCGTACGCGCTTCCGCATTCTCTGCAATCGCCGTCAGTCCATTGCTTTGCGCGAACGAACGCACCGCTGCTAAATCGTTCGGATCGACGCGAATAAGATTCTCGGCCTCTTCGCGGCTCATGGGAGGCAGTGAGCCGGAGAGAAGCTTTTGTCTCAAATCCCCGGCCCTGGGCGCTCTACGAATAATAATCGTGGGAGTTACCTTCTGGCCGGCGTCCGCGGGAAGCCAGCTTCCGCCGTCGGGATGGTCGGCTTCGCTGCCTGGGAGGATGAACCGCTTTTCCATAAATGCGACCTGTTCCAATGAAAACGGAAACGCCCGAAACCGAGCCGGAAGCGTTAGCGCCCTAGACCGGCGTTCGCGCATTTCACTGGGCAAAGGAGACAGGCGACATTACCCGCGTTCAGCCTATCCTATTCAGCGAAAAACTACGTTTCGAGTTGACTTCACCGATCCATTATCGAGATCGTCTCGCCCTCAGTTCAGGCCATGAAGCTCACGAATGAAATAATGCCGTTAGCGACGCGCTTAAATTCGACGGACTGTCAGTCTGAATAGGACCGGGCAGGGAAATTCCTGGAACGTCTTGCCAGCAATCCCTACGACAAAGCTATCATTGGCTCGGCTCATGCAAAGGGCGACTTCTTCGCGTCAAATATTTCGGATAGGCTTTATGTCTATTGGTCGTTCGATGCGAAAGGCCAAAACCTGAGTTCGAAGAAACAGCCGAAGATTGAAGATTAAGGTATTGAGTATAGTTCGGAAGACTTCAGGCGGTAGCCTTGCACCACCTGTGCCTTTTGTCGACGCTAGGCTCAAGCCTGCTTAGCGGGTATCGGATCATGGCTGTTCCCTGTTGTTGTTAGTGTTACGTGCTGACTGCTTTCACGGCCGCGCTGGCGGCCGCAGTCAGCGCGTTAAGCAACGCAGTGCCGTTCGGTGAGCCAAGACCGGTACACGCATCCCACCCCGATTTTGCGCTATAGAAACCTAAGCCGCTATCGTCGTTGTTGCCGCTGGCGATGTCGTTGAAGACGCTTTCGCCTAAGCCGTAAAGCTTAGGTTGCAGCAAGCCCACCGGCGAACCCAACTTCTGGTTCAGGAGCGCAATCAGGCCGGCCCATAAAGGCGCCACCGCGCTCGTGCCGCCCACTACAATGCTTTTGCCATCCACTACAACCTGATAGCCGGTCGAAGGATCGGCATTGCCTGAAACGTCGGGCACACCCCTGCCTGCGAACGACGTTTCCGGATTCGCCGGAACGCCCGCATTTTGTTGATAAACAGGAAGCGCGAATACGGTGCTCACGCCTCCGCCTGTCGCGCCTTCCTTGTTGGCGACCTCGTTCCAAACAGCTTCTGAGGTGATCCTGC
The DNA here is from genome assembly GCA_963763615.1 of Bryobacterales bacterium. Taxonomy (GTDB): domain Bacteria; phylum Acidobacteriota; class Terriglobia; order Bryobacterales; family Bryobacteraceae; genus Bog-105. Next base: position 331,278 of record CAVXPI010000002.1, read on the forward strand.
CTCCACTTGCTTCGAGCGTTGTCCCACCACAGGCGAGTGCGAACGGGCTGGAGCTCGGAAAATCAACGTGTAGCTTACCATCGCCCGCGCCGTCCGTCGATCCGTTATCGCCCGCGGCCACCGTAACCGTGACACCCAGCGTCGCGGCGTCTTGCAGTGCCGCATCCATGGCCGTGCGCGATTGCGCTGTCCACGAATCCTCGGGTGCTCCCCAGCTAATGGAGATCACCGAAGGCTTACGAGTCGCGTCATGCACCGCATCTGTGATAGCGTCGATAAATCCTTGATCTGTGTTAGGAGCGAAGTACACTGCGATGCTCGCAGCGGGCGCAATCGTGCCGGCGACCTCGATATCCAACTCCACTTCGCCGTCGGCATCGCCGCCCGGTGTGTTCGTGCCGCCGTCAACCGAGACTGAACTGACCGATGGAACGGCAATGCCCAGGCCTTGAAAATAGCTCTGCAGGTCCGCGGTGTTGTAGCCGCCGCCCAGTTCGATGATGCCGATGGTCTGCCCAGTGCCATCCAATCCTGGCGGAAAGTTGTAAAGCGCCGCCAGATCGCGCGCGTTGAATGTGCCGCCCCCAGCCGCCGCTACATCGAGGACTCGAAAGTGCGCATACGCTGCCTGACGGTCATCCAAGCCCAAAACCGCAATCACCGCATCTTTCAATTCGTCTGGAATCGTCAGCGGGCCGGTCCGCCCGCGGAACGTTGCATTGGTCGCTTGGTCCTTGCACAATATCAGCGTTGTGCCAAAGGCCTTCGCCATGTTTTGTACCGTTCCTCGCAGGGAAACGCGGCGCTTTTCCTGGCTCGCTTCCGCCACGCTCAGATGATTGTGATGGGCGAATTGTTCAACCGCCTTCACATCCTTGGGGTCGGCGCCCAACTGTTGACAAAAATCCTCGCGCGAAACGCGCGGAACCGATCCATACGAAACATTCGGTTGCTGGCCCCGTCGCCGCAGTACAACCGTTACGGTCACCACGGAACTGCCGTCCGCTGGGCCCAGTTGTTCGCAGTTGGGCGGCAAAGTCCTCTCGCTTCCTGGAAGCGTCACTCGTTTATGGAAAAACATCATTGCCTTATTATCGCCGCTCTTTTCCCAAAGCCTGTCTCCTGCTGCTGAAGAAAACTTTGGCTTCGCCGGACCGAGCGCGGCGAAGCCAATTCGCATCACACCAGAAAAAATTCTAGACCGCGCTGCGAACCGCGCGATAGATCAACAAACAAATGATTGAACCGATCACGGCCACCACCAGGCTGTAAATGTTCAATCCTGTGGCCGGCCCCCAATGCAGAAAGCCAACAACCCAACCGCCCACCACCGCGCCCACCACGCCAATTAAGGTGTCCATCAGAACGCCCTCTCCGGTCTTATTCACGATCTTGCTGCCGATGAATCCAGCCACAAGACCCAAAATGAGCCACTCAATTAAGCTAATCATCTCTGTCTCCTTTATCCTCTCTATTTTTAATTTTCAGCATCCTTGTCTGGCTCCCTCGGATCCTAGCCGGAGCGGCCAAACTCCAAAGATGCAATGCAGCTAATGTATCAAAACTAGTCGTTCGCCGATTCAAGAAATGCGAACAGATTAAAATGGCTCTTGCGCTATCTGTTGCGAGGCGTCCAAGGATAACGGTGGCTTCACCAGTCCTAATTAAAAATCGCTACCAAATAAAAGACGTGCTGGGGCGCGGCGGGATGGGTGTCGTCTATCAGGCTTATGACACGCTCATGCGCCGCGAAGTAGCCGTCAAGACCCTGCGCGACATTGCCACCTCTGTTTTCGTCGATTTGTTCTATCGCGAATGCACCGTGCTCACAGCGATGGTCCATCCCAACATCGTCGAAATTTTCGACATGGGTGAGTTCGAAGAAGAAGGCGTGTTGAAGCCTTACTTCGTGATGCCGCTGCTTCCCGGCTGCACCCTGTACGACCTCATCTATCCGAGTGGCACCCCGCTCCCCGTTGACAGGTGCACCGATATCGTCTCGCAAGCCTGCCGCGGACTGCACGCCGCCCATGAATGCGGGCTGCTGCATCGCGATATCAAGCCGCGTAACATTTTTGTGATGCGCGACGACGCCGTCAAGCTGATTGATTTTGGCGTTGTGCGCTTGCTGGGCAGCCAAACCATTGGCTCCGCGGGCACGCTGGGCACTCTTCAATACATGGCGCCTGAACAGATTTCCATGAAGCCGCTAACAGCGCGCTCCGATATCTTTTCACTCGCCACGGTTTGCTATGAAGCGTTAACCGGGGTCCATCCCTTTGCGCGCAATAGCGAGGCTGAGACGGCGGCGGCGGTGGCAGAACACACACCCTCGCTGGTTTGTGCACTAAACCCGCTGGTCAACCGCCCGCTGGCGCAGGCTGTGGCCCAGGCAATGGCTAAAGATCCACGCAATCGTTTCGAATCTGCCGCCGCCTTCGCAGACGCGTTGCAGCGCGGATTGCGCAACGAGCGGCCTGGCGTGACGCCACTCACCAACCCACAAAACCGCCTGGCGCGCGCGCAGCGTAACTTTGCCCGTGGCGACTATGAATTCGCCCAGGAAATTTTGGCTCAACTGGAAGCTGAGGGCGTGGATGGCCCGGAAATTGCCGAATTGCGCAGCCAGCTCGCCGAAGCCGTCCGCAACAAACAATCCGGCGTCCTTTTGACCACTGCGCGGCGCTATTTTGACGAGCAAGAATACCTGCTGGCGTTGCGCCGCGTGGCGGAAGTTCTGCAGTCTGTGCCATCTCATCCCGAAGCGCTGGCCTTCAAGAGCGAGATTGAAGACAAGGTCAACGAGATTCAGGCAAACGATTTGTTAACGCGAGCGGCCGGCCATCTTGACACGGGTGCATTCACCGAAGCCAAACGGCACATTCAAGACGCTCTCGAAGTGCAACCGCAAAACGCGCAGGCCCAGCGCTTGCTGCGCGAGGTTGATGAACGCGTCGTTGATTGGCCTATTCAGAGACAGAAACAGGAGGAATTGTTTCAACTCGCCCAAACCGCCTATTTTGACGGGCGCTTCGACACGTCATTACGCAGCCTCCAGCAACTGGCTGAAATGACTAGCGCGTCAAAAGCCGCTGGCGCCCGTGTCAACGAATACCAGGATTTCTATAAGCGCGTGCGCAGCGATTACGACGCCCTGCAATCGATGCTTGCCGATGCCCGCAAACTCCTTTCCAATAACGACCTGGATGGCGCGTTTATCCTCAGCGGCCGGCTCCGCGAGCAGTGTCCGCAGGATCCGGCTGTCGCCGCGCTCGGCAAAGATATCGCCGCCCGCCGGGAGGCCCGCGAACAAGAGTACCGGCGGGGCATCCTGAGCCGTGTTGAAAGCGAACCCGATCTCAGTGCGCGGCTGCATATTTTGACCCAAGCCGTTCGCGCCCGGCCCACCGACGAGTATTTCCAACAGGAACGTCAGAAACTGCAAACCCTGCTGCAGCAGATTACGGAGTTAGTGCAAAGAGCGCAGGTGTATGAGGCGTCGGGTCAGTTTGAATACGCGCTCGAAGAGTGGCTGTGTGTGGGTGATCTGCAGCCCGCCTATCCCGGTTTGCAAGATCAGCTTGCGCGCGTTAAAGAAGCTTGGGAAACCGCCCGGGCTGCCGGCAAAGCGCAACTGCGTTCCATGGTGACCGACGCGTTGACGCAGGGCAACCAGAGCCATGCTGAAGAGCTGCTGCGAGCCGCGAAAGCCGATTTCGACGGCGACCCGGACTTCACTGAAGTTCAAGAGCTTGCGCAAAAATCAGCCCAGGCTCATAAAGAAGTAGCTGCTTTGCTGGGCCGCGTTCAGAAGGCGGAAAGTGAGCGCCGCTTGGTTGATATTCCAGCCTCCTGCCATGCAATCGTGCCGCTATGCCGGAACATTGAACCTTTGCGCGCCAACGCCTTCGACTTTTTGGCTGCCGCTGCTGTGCGCGTGGCGGGGTTCAATTGGCGAGTGGCTGAGCAGATTTCGCAAGCGGTGGCCCAACTCGGTATCGTACCCGCGGCCCTCCGTGAAAAGATCGCTCGCCAAGAGCGCGAAGAAGAAGTGAACGGCGTTCTGGGGGAAGAGCGCAACGGACAAGGAAACCTCGAAGCCTATCGCGAGCGTGTGGCGGCCACCCATGCCAGGTATCCCGATGAAGCGCGCATAGAGGAGCGCTTACGGCTGATCGATGCGGCTTTGCTCGATCAGCGCTTGCTTGATGAGAAGCGCAGTTGCACGGCGGAACTAGCGCTGATGTGCCAGGAATTGGCTGGCGCGAACGATCATCGCCGCCTTTGGGATACCTATATCCGCGCAAAAGGTTTGGCTGCGTCCTATGCCGACGATCATACGATTGCGGCGCATCTCGACGCCATTCGCGAGCAAAGCGCGCAATTTGAGGAAGCGGCCAATGCCCTGACGCGCGACCGCATCAAAGACTGTTTCGCGATTTGCGACAGCATGATCGCACGTTACCCCGGACACGTGCTTTTTCAAAAGCTGAGAGATCAAGCCACCAATCGGCACCATCAGCTCGGCGAAGAGTATTTAGCGCGTGTCGAACGCTGGCTGATGAGCGAGCCCGACGTTTATCAGCGCGAACTCATTCTGCTGCGCGCGCAAGAAGAATATCCGTTCGAAACTCGTTACGCCGACGAACTACGGCATCTCCAACGCGAAAAAGCGCTAGCGGAATCGCTGGCTGCCAAGGCTCGCGATTTGGAAAAACGCGGTCAAGTACCCGAGGCGCTGGCCCAATGGCGGCAGCTTCGCAATTTGCACGCCACTTATCCGGGTCTGAATGAGGATATCTCCCGTTGTGAATCGATCATCGATCGGGCGCAGCGTAAAGTTCGGGCCCAACACTTGCTTTCGCAGGGCGAATCGCACCTGGCTGCCGGCGAGTTCGAGCAGGGTTACCAAGCCATTCGTGAAGCGTCCGAGCTAAGCGGCGAGATTCCCGAGTTACTGCGCTACGCCGCGCCGCAACTAGCGGCGGCTGCGCGTTCTGCTTTGCCTGCCGGTCCGAAGCTGGCCGAAGCCATGGTCGATCTGGCGCAACGCTTAGACGAAGGGTTGCGCGTTCCCAAAGAAATGCGCGCCAAGATCACAGAGGCACGCAAGGCGGAAGATACCGCCGACTGTCTCAAAACGATTCAGGCATTTCATCGAGAGGGTGACCTCGACGGCGCGCTGGCTGCGGCCGATACCCTCTTGGCCAATTTCCCGCGTGTCAAACAGGTTGAGTCGATCCGCGTTCAGTTGCTGGCGGAGATCGAGCAGCAGCGTAAGCAGCAGGCGCGAGCCCAGACCTTGGACGACTTCCGGCAAATGGAACTGAATGCCGCGGACATGGGGCCAACGGAGCTGTTAAGCTCGCGGCGGCACGTCTTGGAAATCTCGCGAGCCAATCCGGGCGATGAAGAGATTAATCAGCGCGCCGGAACGCTGGATGCTCTCTTCACTGCACTGGCCGAGGTCCGGGGCCTGTTGCAAGCCCACGCCTTATCAAAGGTGGAAGACGCATGCACGCGCGCCTTCGCAACGTTTCCCGACCACCCTCTTTTCAAAGCTGCTTTGGCTGAAGCCGAGAAGCAGAAAGCCGCGGCGGCGGCGGAAGATATCGACGAAGTCAAGCGGCGCGTGGTCGCTGAAAACGACCTCCAAAACCGGGCCGCCATCCTGCGCGCAGCACTACTCCGCTTTCCCGATGACCGCTTTTTACTCGACCAAACTTCGGAAGTCAACGCCGGGTTAGCCAAGCTAAACAGCCGCATTGAGGTTGCTAAGAACAAAGAGGTTGAACATTCCCTGGTTGACGCCGGGCTGGAATGGGAAAACATCGCCAAAGACTATCCGTGGCTCACCGATCCCTCGCCGGCTGAGGAGATGGAACGCCTTTCCGACCTCCGCAAAAAGGAAAAGCAGGACGCTCTCGACCGCTGGTTCAGTCAGGTAGAAGCGGCCATCGACAATTGCGATTACGATACTGCCTCCACCATGCTTCGCCAGGCGGCCCAGCAGCAGTCTGGCCGCGACCTGAAAACATTGGAAGAGAAGCTAGCCGAAGGCCTAAAGAATAAGCAGCAATCCGACGCCAAGCTGAGCGAAGGCAGAGCCCTGTTCGCAGATGGCGATGTAGTGGAAGGCGCTAAAGCCATTTTTCGAGCGTTTGAGCTTCAGCCGAAAGATCAGCAGAAAGCAAATGCTATTGGCCTCCTCTTTGTAGAGCAGATTCGCGCCAAGATGAATTCCGATATCGCTTTGTGCGAGACTCTCGTCTCTTATCTGAAAAACGTGCGTGCCGATCACTTCCTTCCGCCCGATCTGAAAGAAGCGTTCGCCAAACAGTTAAGGGAAAACCAGACCGAGCGCGAGCACGTATGCGAGGCGCTAGACCAATTGGCTGACTTGGCTAGGGCAGCCGATAACGCTGGTTCGAAGAGAGCTCTTTCCAAGGTCGGTAAGAAGCTGCAAGCCTCCCGGCTATTGGATTCGCGCGATGTGGATGTAAGACGCACCGCCGCCGAACTGCTTCGCAAAGTGAACTTGAGTCTGAGCGGTTTTGAAACGCCGCGCCAAGCGGGCAACCGGGCTGCCGCGCCGAAAGGCAATGGAATTTTTTCCCTCGGCGTGATCGTCACGGCTGCCATTCTATTGTTGTCTGTGGCGGGATTGATCTTCTTCTTGTCGCGGCCCTCGTCTCACGTCGTGGTGCCGGTTCTAGTGGTTGTGGCTCCCGATCAAACCAACGTCGAATTGGATGGCCAAACTTGCCTTTCTCCCGATTGTAAGTTTTCATTGCCGCCTGGCGATTACACCGTCAAGCTTCGCAAGCCCGGTTATGAGCCGAAGGATGTGCCCATCAAGGTCACCTACAACGATTCAGCCCCGATAAACGTGACTGCGGCGTTAGAACCCGCCCATATCCAGGACAACGGCCGCGCGCTTCCCTTGATGCCGAAGGTTTCTGGAAACCCGCCCGCCGCGCTGGCGAAAATCCAGATTCAGGGCGCCCTTCCTCACACGCGGGTGTCCTTAGACGGAGAGGATTTCGGCGAAGTTGCGCCCGATGGCGCTTTCACCGCCGACGTCCCTCCGGGCCCCCACACCCTTGCTTTATCGCTGGAAGGGTTCAGAAATCGCACCATCACCCGCAACTTTGTTCGCGGCGAGTCCTTCTCTTTAGCAAAGGAATCGGTGCAACTCAAACCCCAACAACACCCCATCCGCCGTTAGCCCCCACCCCAAAAAAAGAGGAGACAGATCTACTACCTGTCCCCTCCTTCGTGCTATTCGATTTTCTTGTTTACTGCTTCGCGATTACCAGATTCTTAATCTTCGCGTAGGTCGCCGCGGGAACAATCTTCTTGGTCAGTAACTCGTTCTTGCCTTTGTAAGGGCGTCCTTTGATGATCTTGTCGGCATACTTGTCGCCAATGCCGGGCAACGCATTCAACTGTGCCGCTGTAGCGGAGTTCAAATCCACTAAATCGGCCGCCGGAGCTGCCGCAGCCGCTTTCTTCTTGGCGGCGGAAGTGGTCGCTTGGCCCGCAACCGCCGACGTCTGCAGCGTCAGCATGCCCAGCGCGAGCGTGACTAAGAGTAGAAGCGATCGAGTCGATTTCATAATTCTTACCTGTTCAACAAGCCCTTCAAAATACTTTCACCCATCGATAGCATGTCTGTGCCGCCAGCCGGAACCTGGCCGCCCGGAGTCATGTGATCCACCACATGCGGCAATAGCTGTGCGACCACGCCGCTGGCCACAGACGGCGATACGCCAAGTTTCGATGCGATGTTTGAGATCGCGTCGCTGCCGACACCGGTCTGTACTTGCTGAGCCGTCACCGGTTGATTTGGGCCTGTCCCAACCCATGAGCTTGCCACTCCGCCCAAGCCGTTTTTCTCGAACGCCGCCACCAAGCCGCCCACACCGCCGGGATAGCTGTTCACCATATTCATGACTTCGCTGATGGCCGCATTGCTGCCGCCAGCCCCGCCCGCTCCGCCTAAGGCTTGCGCCGCGATATCTAATAAGCTCATCTTCTTATAGGTCTCCTTTTTATTTGGGATCAAACTGAGTGCCTGCTTGCTTTCGGCTCGTACAGGCACTCAGCCCGGCTACCAGCTTATCGCTAGCGCCTGTTACTTCTTCTCGCCAATTTCAGCTTTCGCCGCTTTGTATCCGGCAGCTTGCGCAGCCGATTCCGTCATGAATTGGCCCTGCTTCGTCTTGCCGTACCAACGGCCGCTTTTGTGATAGACCTTGGTCTCGGTGTTCACCCAAACCATGCCCTTTGCTTGCGCCGCTGCGATGTCGCCTGTGGAAGCGTTGTTGGTCGGAGCAGGCGCGGCTTTCTTGGCTGGCGCCGCAACAGGAGCAGCGGCTGGCGCGGGAGCCGGGGCCGCCGGTGCCGGGGCTGGCTTCACAGCGGGTGCCGGGGCGGGAGCGGGCGTCGCCGGAGCGGCGCTCATCGTGTCGGCCGCTTTCTTTTTGCGCGAGCGATGCGTCGACGTGGTGTCTGTTGCCGGTGCCGCCGCAGCCGCTGGGGCGCTCATTGTGTCGGCCGCTTTCGCTTTCCGGCTGCGCTTCTTAGAACTGCTAGTTGAGCTGTCCGTCTGTGTGGCCGGAGCTTGTGCGAAGACGCTGACCGTTCCTAATCCAAGAACCAGCGCCGTGGCACCGGCCATCAATCTCAAGTAATTTCTCATTCGATTCTCCTTAATCAAAACTCGCCTTGCTGTTTTTATTCCGACGCGGCAATAGCTTTGTCCCACCTTCCCAGACATCCCCGTGGCCACCCAAGTCACTGATTCCAAATTAATGAAACATCATTTGGCATTGGCTCAACTTGCTGGAAATCACAAAACACTCGCCTAACCACCGTAATTCTACAGGCTTGCGCGAAAAGTTTCCTGAAGTTTGCTTAATTTTCGCCGCTCCGAAGCCTCGTTCCGTACTGGAACCGATGGCCTGCGGTTTGCCGCGCTCAGCCTGTATCGTACACTTTATCCGGGGCAAGTACGCTGCCCGAAAGGACTCATACTTGGCTGTTAATCGCGCGTTCGTGCTTCTTGGTTTGTTCGTCTTTTCCGGCTTTGCCGTAGCCCAGAACGGCGATGAGCAGGCCGGCCTAGTTTACGACAACAATTGCTCTGTCTGTCATGGAGGCGATGGCTTCGGCGGCGAGCATGGCCCGCAAATTGCCCGCCGCCTTCGCCGCATCGAAGATTCCGCTCTGGCCGAGTTAATCCATCAAGGCCGCCCCGGCCGTGGCATGCCTTCTTTTCCCGCCTTGACGGGCCCGCAGGTCAACGATCTCGTGACGTTTCTCCACACACTTAAATCCTCACGCAAAGTCGTCTTCGTTCACAAAACCGTGCAGACCAGCGCCGGAAAAACCATCGAAGGCGATGTGCTGAACGAGAGTCTGCAAGACCTCGCACTCCGCACCCCCGACGAGCGAATCCATCTCTTCCGCCCATCTTCCGGCGGCAAATATCGCGAAGTCACCTCGCAAACGGACTGGACATCCTATAACGGCGATTTCAGCGGCAACCGTTATTCCAAGCTCGATCAAATCAGTAAGTCAAAGGTTGCCGGCCTTGCGCCGAGTTGGATGTTCACAATTTCCGATGCCCCTTACTTAGAAACAACTCCCGTGGTCGTCGAAGGCATTATGTATCTCACCAGCGCCAATCAATGCTACGCCGTTGATGCAGGCAGCGGGCGCGAACTCTGGCACTTCCACCGCGACCGCACCAAGGGCGTTGGCGGCGGAGGCGGTGGTGGCATCAATCGCGGCATTGCCTGGTCGGGCGATCGCATTTTCATGGCCACCGACAATGCCCATCTCCTCTCCCTCAACCGTTTCAACGGTGAAGTCGAATGGGAATCCGTGCTCGCCGATTGGCAGCAGAATTACGACACAACCTCCGCTCCTTTAATAGCGGGGGATCTCGTCATCTCCGGGACCGCGGGTGGCGAAGGCGGCGCACGCGGTTTTCTCGCGGCCTTCGACAAAGCAACCGGCAAAGAAGTGTGGCGATTCTGGACCGTCCCCGCGCCCGGCGAGCCTGGCTCTGAAACTTGGAAAGGCAAAGCCATCGCGCACGGTGGGGCAGTTACTTGGTTCACCGGTTCCTATGACGCATCGGCCGAAGTGATCTATTGGCAAACCGGCAACCCTGGCCCTGATTACAACGGCAAAGAACGCGAAGGCGACAACCTTTATTCCGACTCGGTCATCGCTCTCGACCGCAAAACCGGCAAGCTCAAGTGGTATTACCAATTCACCCCGCACGATACCCATGATTGGGACGCCACCGAACCGCTTCTCTTAGTGGACACAATCTGGCACGGCCAGCCTCGCAAGCTCTTACTAACTGCCAATCGCAACGGTTTCTTCTACTTATTCGATCGCCAAGAGGGTCAGCTCTTATTAGCCAAGCCGTTTGTGAAGAAACTCAATTGGGCGACCGGAATTGGCCCCGATCACCGCCCAGTGTTAGCCACGCCTGAGAAGGTGGGCGCCAACGGCACTAAGGTTTGCCCATCGCAAGACGGCGCGACCAATTGGTACTCATCGGCCTTCTCTCCAAAAACAGGTCTCTTCTATTTTCAAACGCTCGAAAAATGCGACGTCTACACAGACGACGGCCCCGTCGAGTGGGAGCAGGGAAAAGGTTATCTCGGCGGTTCGCAACGCACGGCTCCGGGCGAAGTACCGCAGAAATTCTTGCGCGCCCTGGACATCCAAACCGGCAAAATCGCTTGGGAATATCCGGAAGCCGGCCACGGCGAAACCTGGGGCGGGGCCTTAGCCACTGCCGGCGGTCTCGTCTTCTTTTGCGAGGACAGCGGCCTCTTCATGGCCCTGGACGCCGATTCCGGCAAACCTCTCTGGAACTTCCGCTCCAACCAGAATTGGAAGGCCTCTCCTATGACTTACCAATTCGACGGCAAACAATATGTCACCATCGCCTCCGGCCAAACTGTTACTTCGTTCGCCTTGCCGAATTAGGACGGGGAGCGTCTCCCTATTGGATCTCTTCCCCATGCGCCTTCATATCGGGAAGGAGAACGGTCTTTGGCATTTCAGCCGTCCCACAAAGCTTAAAGGTCCCGAAGTCTTTGAACCAATTTCCCTCGGGCGCTTCCGGCTCAAGTGCCAGCCACCGCTGTAACTTCACTAAATCTGCTACCGATATGTTCCGATCGCGAACGCGATCTTCTATGTGTTTACGAAGCTGGAGCGGCAGGCCCCGGAAGCTGATCTTAGCCAATAGCGTCGGGTCCGAAGATCGCTCGGATCATGTCGTCACCGCGTTTGTCGAGCGCTTGCGGGCTAGTTTCACTCATGAACGCTTCATGGGTTGAGTGCAGGGATTGTTCGGCTTGCCTCTGTGCTTTGGCGCCCAACTTGGCGAGAAGTATGACAGCTTTGCTAAGAGGCCAACCTTCTTCATCGGCTATGCGTCGTATGTCCTGAAAGAGATCTGCCGGAAAATCGACTGTAATTGCCGTGTCGGACTCGAATTTGTGCGCTGGCTTCATATTTTTTCTACCAATCCTAAGCACCCAACTAAATTATCGTCCAAATCCTCTCTTTTAATATCCGATTATCCCACAAAACACAACGAATCGGACTACCCCGTACAGTTCAACAGGCTAAGGTAAACGAAAAAGGAGTAGAAATCGGAGTAGAAATCGGTGCCAGAGCACTCAATTACCATTCTTCCGCCCACACGGAAACTCTAACCCATAGCCGGCTAGATCTAGCCGGACTTCCCGTACTACTGCCCCTTCAAATCATCCGTAACATACCGCACAATCGCCTCAAGCAAGGCCGCTCTCGGATAGTGGTTCTTATCCATCTCCGATGCGAAGACTTTCTGCCCGGACGATTCAAACGGCAGCGCTATTGCAAAATGATCCGCGATCGCCGTTCCTAAGAACCTTGCTTCCGGAAGAATCGCATCCTCTTTCAGTAACTGCCCATCCTCCCCCGAGCCATAAGATCCAAGCATGATCCACGACTCCAGCAAGCTTTTCGACGTCGTCGCCCGATTACTCGCCGCAATAATCGAATAAGTCGGGACATCCAATCGCGGATAACTCGCCAAAAACTGTTGCCGCGCTTCCCGCGCCAGACTCTTGAATCCGCTGTCGATATCGCCTTGACAGCCCTTCATCGTAAATTGTTTGATCCACTTGTCCGCCTGTGCCGGCAACGCCCCCGCGATCGGCGATCCACCCACTGCGCCCGCCACCGATACAAACGCCGCCACGCGCTTCGCCAACTCCGGATTCGTAGCCAGCGTTTCGTAAATATCCGGCGCGCCCTTGCTGTAACCGATCAGAATGATCTTCTTACCATCGGTCACCTGCGTCTGCAAGAACTGCGCAATCATCTTCGCGTTCGCAGAACTCGGATCATTCGGTACCGGAATCAAATCCACCGGATATCCGTACTTATCGTGCAACGCCTGCCCTTTCGAAAATGCTGGGGCATCCGAAAAGCATGAACTCAAAAAGCCCGGCACAATCACCACGTGATACTGAGCCGTTAACGGCATCATGGCCACGGGCCGCACCGTGTCCGCACCGTCTAGGTACTTTGCGCAACCATCCCAAGTGCCCCCATCCGGGTTGTTCTGCGCCAGCACCGCGCAAAACGTCGAAGCAAAGCTGCCTGCATAATCCTTGCCGCTTGGCTCCAGATAGATCACCAGCGTCCGGCCGTCTGACGTGAACCCGCTGCCGGTCGCTGTCTTCGCGTCTTTCACCGTGTTCGTGGCGGTTATATACTCTTCCTTCACCGCCATCCCCGTGTCTTGCAACCCTTGCCCGATATACTCTCGTTCTCCATCGGTCGCCGGGTCGATCTTGTGGGTAATCCCGTTGTTGCGGTTGTCTCTGTCGAAGCCGATGTCGTGCGTTCCCGCACCGGCCCACACCTCCTCACCGCCAACGGTAAAAGGCGCTTTCCAAATACGGAAATGGTGCCGCGAAGCCACCACCTTCAGCGGATCGCTCTGCGCGTATCCAAAATCCTGCACCCGTCCAAACAACATCAGCTCGCTCATCGGCATCGTGACGTAGCCTTCCTTCGACAGACTCGTCAGTAAGCCATGCAACACCGCGTCTTTCTTAGTCTTGTCCACCAACACCCAACCGGCCGCCGCCAGCGCCGCTTGCACCTTCTCCTGCGACCCGACAATAATGAAGTTCACCCGGTCGCCTAGGTTGTTTTGAGCGTCTGAAACGCGTGGCGGAATGCTATCGATCATCTGCTGCGTCAGAACCGGAAGGTGCGCGGCGGCGGTGCTCGCCTTAGCCGTGCTCTTGGTCCATTCCACAGTCGCATGGAAGTTGCCCGTACCCATCATCCCCGCTTGTTCATTGATGCCCAGGAACAAGTGGCCTGCCACCGGCGCGGTTCTTTGGCTGCGCGGACCCACCAAAAAAGCCCGTGCCGCCGGATTGTCCGTGAAGCGCCCAATCAAGGCGCCGCGCCCTGAATTCGTCACCGGATACTGCATCACCAGATCTGCCCATCCCCGAGCAACTCCCTCAGGGCCGCTTGTTCGTGTGGCATCGATTTGAATCGTCCCCGTAGCTGTAATAGTTACGGTATCGCCCGGCTTCAGATCGATCCCGGTATCGGTCCAGACTTGATTGGCATTGATATCCAATTCTTTCTTCTCTGCGGCCCAAAGACTGCCGGCGGCGATGAGGCAAAACAAAAAATGGCGCATCTCCTCGTAATCATATCGTCATCTGACGGTACCCAAAATGAGATCCTCCACATGCTGCCACACCTCCTCGTCTGCTTCCATTTTGGCGTGACTCCCGCCAAGTCTGCGGCGCGCCCACGATGCGTCTTGCTTCGCCAGCGTATCGAATGAACGGGTCGCGTACGTGTGCCGCGAGTTCTCAACGATTTTCGTTCTGCTCGGATCTTCCGCGCGAATCTCCTGCGCGCCCTCAATCGTCAGCGGATCGTGTTGATACATGTTCGCTGCTGCGTGTACATTCGGCGGAACAACCGTAGCCCGCAAACCGACGCTATCTACCTGTACCGATAGATCCACGTCATACCCCAACTTTTGCAGATCGCGTGCCGTGTAAATCACTGCCGCGCCACCCCAGCTTTGTCCGTATAAAATGATGTGAACATTGGCAACCCGTGACCCTGACCTTCCGTGGCCGCCTTTGCTCGTCGTCGCGCGCCGAATCAGCTTCACGGCCAAATCACGATGCCGGTTCTCGATCGTCTCGGCATAAAGATCGGGAACGCCCAGTTCCCGTAAATCCAGCGCCACTTTACGCACGCCTCTGTGCGGATCGTTCCAACGTTCGAACCCGCCCAGGAAACCAATAACAATCACCGATCCCGGTGTCACTGGCCGATCAATATGAAAGTCACGCATTCGCTGGGCGCAAACAGAGCCAACACCCATCCCTAACGCCAGCAAGCAATACAAAACCTGACGATCCACGGCTTTAGCTACTAGCATGCCAGAATTAATCAATGCCGTACACGAAAAAGTACTATGTCATCCTTTTGCTGGCTTGCGCTGCCGTCGCACCAGCGAATGACAAAAAAGACAAAACACCCAAGCCCGTAGTGGTGAACGTTCAAAAGACCTCCATGAGCAAAGAACAAGAGGCGCAAATGGGCCAACAAGCCGCCGCCCAAGTTCAAAAAGAGATGGAGGTTGTCAACAACCCTACTGTTGAGGCGTGGCTCAACAAACTGGGCCAAAACCTGGCTAAAACACCACAAGCCAACGCCTACCCTTACTACTTCAAGCTCGTGAACGAAGAGTCCATCAACGCCTTCGCATTGCCCGGCGGCCCGATGTTTGTCCACACCGGCCTGATCAAAGCCGCCGATAGCGAAGGCGAAGTCGTCGGCGTCCTCGCCCATGAAATGTCTCACGTCGCACTCCGTCACGGCGCGGCTCAAATGAGCAAAGCGCAAACCTGGGGGGCTATCTTTGGCGTTCTCCAGCAAGGCGCGGGTGCCATGGCGGGCAAAGGTTGCGGCATGTTGTGCGAGGCCGCCGCGTCCGGCATCGGTCTGGGCGGTAACTCATTGTTAATGAAATTTTCTCGCGGCTATGAGCACGACGCCGATATCAACGGCGCACGCATGATGAATGCCGCCGGTTATGATCCCATGGGCCTGCCTACGTTCTTCCAGAAACTCGAAGCAACCATGGGCACCGCCGCGGAACCCAAAGGTCTTGCGCTCTGGATGTCTTCGCACCCAGCCACCGGTAACCGCATAGAGTACGTTTCGCAAGATATCAAATTTTACGAACAAAAGAACTACCCCGCCTCAACCGGCGAATTCGCGCATATCAAACAAGTCATCAACACCATCCCGCCCCCTAAGCTGAAGCCGCCGGCGCTCTTGTCCACAATCCAAACCAACCCGCGCACCAACCTCCCGCTAGGCTTCAAGGATTACAGCGCGAAGGGGTTCTCTATCGGTTTCCCGTCCACCTGGCAAGCGGGCCAAGTGGCACAGGGCGGCAGTGTTTATCTGATTCCTCAAGATGGAGCCGCTAAGGGTCAAAACGGCGCGGTCGAGTTAGTAATTGGCGCCATGGTCGATTATTACGTTCCCGATAAGGGCGCATCCGAAATGCGTCTCGACGCATCCACTCGCGATTTCCTCGACGGCCTAAAAAAGGGCGACCCCAACTTCAAGGTGGAACGCTCAACCGAACTATCGATCGATGGCAACCGCGCATTGTTGACAAGGGCCGCAACAAAAACCTCGAACCAGATAGATCAAGTCGTCTACATTTACACCACAGTGAGACAGGCCGGCCTTTGGTACATCGCGCAAGCCTCCCCTGCGGCAGGCGCACCTGACCTCGACCCCGTCTTCAAACAGATGGTCGAAACGACCGTCTTTCCAAAGAACGTGCCATAACAAGTTTTGGCGTTTTGTAAAAGGCCTACGCAAATGAGAAGCTTCTTACATGCGCATTGTCTCACTCCTCGCCAGCGCCACCGAAATCGTTTGCGCCCTCGACGCTGGCGAGATGCTGGCCGGCCGCTCGCACGAATGCGACAATCCGGCCTGGGTACGCCGTCTCCCCACCTGCAGCGAACCCGCTTTCGATATTTCTCTTTCCAGTGGCGAGATTGATGTTGAAGTGCGGCGCCGCCTTCACGCCGGCGAACCTTTATACACCATTCACTCCGATATCATCCGGAGCCTTGCTCCCGATCTCGTCATCACCCAAACTCATTGCCAAGTCTGTGCCATCACGCCGGAAGATGTGGAACGCAGTGGGTCGCGGAACATCGCGTTCGATCAACTCTCGCTCTCGGCCTCCTCCATCGAGGAAATTCTCGCCGGTATCCAGCAAGTCGCTGATCGCATCGGCCTCGCCGGCCGCGGCCGCCAACTCGTCGAAAGCGAGCGCTGCAGGCTGAACGCAGTGCGTGAACAAACCGAAAGCTTCCGCCGGCCCACCGTCGTCGCCATCGAATGGACCGACCCTATCTTCGCCATGGGAAATTGGGGTCCGGAATTGGTCCACATCGCTAACGGCGAGTCGCTTCTCAGCCACCAGGGCGAATATTCAACTGCCATCGCCGCCGAGCAACTCCGTAACGCCGACCCCGAGTTTCTGATCGTGGCTCCCTGCGGCTTCAATTTACAGCGCTCCTTGCAAGACCGAGCCATCCTCGAACGCCACCCCTGGTGGCACGAATTGCAAGCCGTGCGCAACGGCAACCTCATATTCGCCGATGGCAATCTCTTCTTCAATCGCTCCGGCATGACCATCTCCCCGACTGCGGAAATCATCGCGGAAATGCTCCATGGCGTCATACTCTCCTCAAAAACCGAAGGGCTGCACTGGCTTCGGAGGCCGGCAACTTAACCCAAACTCTGCGTGTAACGTTTTTCTTGGTAACCGCACTAACCACCGTGGCGGCTGTGCCGTCCACGGAGAAGAAACCATGTCGACTATTCACAGTTCCTGGACGGCGTCCCCTATTGACGTCACTGTCGCTTATAACCCCGCTGTTTAGGCAGGCGCAGGCCACATGGCGTTGACGGTGGGGTCAATGCTCGTCAAAAACGACAACAAATTCGCATACATCGCGCTCGACCTTACCGGCGACACGGGCAACAGCCCCGGCACTGCCGACTACTTCTGGCTAACTTTCGATGTCGATCGCAACCGCAGCATCACAAAGAACGTCGACATCAACTACGGCACCTACCCAACTCTTCCTATCAGGATCGGCCACCAGTTTTACCTCGGTGCTAACACCTGGACCGGTTTGCAACCCGGCCCGTCGCTAGCGCTCGTCCACCAAACCTTCGGACCCACTCCGGCCTCCGCCACCCCGCATCGCATCTGGCAGATGCGCATCCCACTGGCCGAAATCCCGGTGACTCTCGGCTCCCTCCCTGTCGATCTCCCCTTCGGTATCCGCGTCGCCTCAAGCACTCCGTCTTTTACCGTCGATAACCCGGTCAACTTCAGTGCCGATTTCTCGCACCTCAACGATCTCGTTTTCGCTCTCGGCCCCGTCGATCCCTTCGGTGGTCTGGCGGGCGTGACCATGGGCGGCGTCGGCAACATCCCGGCCACAACTATCGGTGCCGACGGCCGCGCCACCACTGCGGCCACCTATGTTCCGCACGTCCAAAACGCGGCTTTTTCAGGCGTCTTGAATATCCTTGGCAACAACGTCACCATGCAGAGCCTCTGGACGGCCGGCGCCCGCAAGTATCGCGTCCTTCACCGCCAAGGCACTACGGGTGCATTTACCGATTTCCGTCAAACATGGTCGAACTATCATTGGGTTGGCTCCACCTATGTGCTCGAATCCTTCGGCCCCGACGCAGCGGATATGTATCCGCTCCTGAACCCCGCCGACGATTACTCCATTCAAAAGTTGCTACTCCAATGGAATACGCTCGGCGCGGTAAACGCCGTCCATCAGTTCCAGGTGGAGTTCTTCAATGCGGCCAACGCTCCGGTGGCCTCACCGGCTCAGACTCTGACCCTGCTGATCGACAACGCCGCTCCAAATCTCCAGATTCTCAGCATGAGCTACAAAGGGGCAACGGTAACACCGTGTAACTTCGTTACCATCGCCGCCCCACCAGCTCCAGTTGAGATCACCATCGAGGCCTACGATCCCCCCGGCGACCTTCTCGCTTACTCTCTGAGCGGTTACTACGGTCAGAACCAATCCGCGCCGATCACGTCGGTCGGCTATCCCGGCGGCGACTGGCAAGGCACCGCCAGCACCGTCGTCTCAGCGCCACTCACCTTTCCGCCCGTCCAGTGCGCGTACGAGATTCGTTTATCCGCCACTAAACGGGTGACGAACGGTTATGACTACGTCGGTTACTGGCAGTTCAGCGACTACGTCACGTTCCTCAAGAGCTAAGTTTCATCTTCCGAGCCGTGACGGTAACATCAACTCCGACTCCGCGATATTTCCGAATCCGAGCCGGAAGCGTGAGCGCCCTCAGGTCGGGCGCCTACGCTCCTAACGAATACACCGTGCAAGCGCACTCGTTTCGCTGAAGCGGTTTTTGCGCAACGAAGCCAGCGCGGCGGAACGCTTTTGAAAAAACGAAGCCAATCGCCACGAGTTCGCTCTCTTACGCTTTGAAGCCAGGAGCGTCTTCCGGATCGGGTGTGATTTCGCAACGAACCCAATTCCGAGGTAGGGGCGGCTTTACGCTTCGAAGCCAAAATTGGGCCGATTGGGCTGGGTGGAAAAGACAAACCCATCGACCGTTTCATTTTGCGGAACGAAGGCAGCGCTCACTGCCGGAACGTTTTTTGAAAAAACGAAGCCAAATCGCCACGAGCTTGCTCTTTTGCGCTTCGAAGCCATATGCCGGCCAAGGTAGCGGTCTCAAAGAGTGAACTCCAACTAACCCGGTCGGTCCAACTTGGGCCGATGTTGCGAGCTTGATTAACGAAGCCAATCGTTACGAGTTCGCTCTTTTACGCTTCGAAGCCAGGAGCGGTCTCCCGGATCGGGTGTGATTTAGTTTAGCAACGAACCCAATTCCGACGTAGGGGCGGCTTTACGCTTCGAAGCCACTTTGGCCGATGGGCTGGATTGAAAAAACAAACCCATCGGCCGCTTCTTTTTGCGCAACGAAGCCAGCGCTTACTGCGGAACGTTTTTAAAAAAACGAAGCCAAATCGCCGCGAGTTTGCTCTTTTGCGCTTCGAAGCCATATACCGGCCAACGTAGCGGTCTCAAAGAGCGAACTCCAACCGAGGCGGTTCAACTTGGCCCTATGTTGCGAGCTTGATTTTGGCCGGGAGATTTACCCTTAACTGGTCCAATCTGTGCACGCGCCTCATTTGATTGGACTTAGGTGCGCGCGGGCATCACGATTGGCCAGTTAAGAACCCAATCCGTTGTGACTCGCCCAGGACGGCCTTTCAGTCCGCCGCAACGAGGGACCAAACAGGCCTGCGGCCAGGAGGACCCATTTGGGGATTTTGAGGAGGGTCGAGAAATTTATGTCGCTGATTCGGCGGGACTTAGAATTAAGTGTTAGGAAGGATGGGCCGCCGTTTGAAAAAAACAAAGCCAACCCGCTGCCGCAGAGACCAACCGCAGAGCGAGTGGCGCGTTTTTAAAATACGAACCCAACGGCGAAAGGTAAGTCTTCGATTGTCAAAGAACTGAACCTGGAGGGCGAACCGTGGGGGTGAACCCGATCCTGGGCGGAAGGGCGCGATCCACGGAAAACAGGAAGACGCCAGCAAGTACGACCCGCGTGAACTAACTCGAGGATAAGCTGAGGGCGGCGTCGGGCGAGATGAAGCGTGAAGTAGACAAAACGGGCAAGCGGCTTAGTTTCCAGTTCGATAGGGGGGAGAAGGGAAATTTCGAGGGCTTGTGACCAATACGAATTTTTGGACCTTCGGCTGTCAGTATCTCAGAAGCCGAGGTACCGACTCCAGTTTCGAGCCGACCCCATAAATTGAAGGCACCGGGAATGACTTTCGTCAGTTGTTGCATTGTGGTGGCAGGCACCGGATTGGGCACCGGATTGGGATTGACGCCGGGCCCGCCCCACCGCCGTACCCGTTTACACGGTTTTGACCCCTTGGGTCGCTCGCCCCAACCCTCTAAGCTGAATGCGATTGCGCCTATTCTGGTGTGTGGCTTCCCTTCAGACCGACCGCCCCTTTTCCTCCCGCCTCCGCCAACTGCTCCAACGTCTTTTCCGGCACCGACACCGCAAAATGCACACTTGTCCCTGTATTTTGCAGCGTCATCCCGTCCAACGCATTCGCCAATACGCCCGCCCGCGCGTCGCTCTGCCGCTGCATTTGCACCATGCTCGTCATAAAGCGGATCACGTCCGATAAAGCCTGCGCATCCTGCGGCGACCGCGTCTCGGCATCAACCGTTGTGTCAATCGTTGATCCCAGCTTCACGCCAACGCTCGATTGGGTCACACCCTGCAACGTCTTGGCTTGCGCACCACCGCCCATATGCTCTGTCAGAAAATCCGCGCCACCAAGCAGCGAAACAAACCAAACGTCACTAGCATTGCCAATGCTATTAATCTTGCTCTTCAGGTCCGCATCCAAAATCGTGGGCAGTCCCCGGTTGTCAATCATCTGCTTCAGCGTGGTCAAATCCGCCATGGCCGCCACGCCCGTGTCCAAAAATCCAACCGCACTCTGCATCCCTGCGCCGTTCTTCTTATCCACAATCATGTCCACGCCGCCATACGTCATAATGCCTGCCCCGCCTTTGACCGCAGCCAACGTCTTGATCCGGCTCTGATCAAACGTGCCGCGCGCCAAAATTGCGAACGACGACTGACCCGACGGCCCGCTGGCCGCAAACAGTATGCTCTGCAAATCTCGCCGCGGATCGAACCCTGTCTCGTTAATCATTTCTTGAAAATGAGCATCATCCGCCTGCGCCTTTGCCAGCACATACTGCCCAAACGCGGAGTTGCGTGCCTTTGTCACATCCACGCCGCCGATAATCTTGCTCCCCGCCGGCACCATCGCCAAAAGTCCGCTATCCACGCTGGCTAGTGCCGAAACCGCCCCGGCAAACAAGAAAACAGATGCTACCACTGCAAAATGACGCATGTAAACTCCTGTTGTATAGAACGTTGCCGACCCGCGAAAGTTCCTGAATCAACCATACTTTTCCCAAATCTTCCCCACGCTATCTCACCCCAACCCTCATCCCCTCAATCCCCAACCACTTCACCCGCCCGTGCCCATCCATCGCCTTCGCAATCACAAAAGCGCACGGAGCCTCG
The DNA here is from genome assembly GCA_963763615.1 of Bryobacterales bacterium. Classification (GTDB taxonomy): domain Bacteria; phylum Acidobacteriota; class Terriglobia; order Bryobacterales; family Bryobacteraceae; genus Bog-105. The sequence continues at coordinate 352,587 of CAVXPI010000002.1, forward strand.
CCAAACTTCGCCAGGCGTTCCGCAATCCACCCTTTGCTAGCGCTAATCAACACCACCGGCGTCCCATGGAACCGTGCCGTTTGCCCGCCGAGGCTCTTGTCAAAAGATCGCCGCGGCTCGCTCAACTGAAACGCTTCCCGATACCGCTTCACGGCGTGATCCAAACTCCGCACCGCAATGTAAACCTCCGCCACGCCTCTGTATTCAGGCATCGTCGCCTTGCCGCTCGGATAAGCCCGCAGCGCCCGATTCGTCTCATCCTGAATCATGAACGGAAAAAACGTCCCTTGCGTTTCCGATCCAATCGATGCGCTCCGCCACTTCAGCGCCACCCCGTCCGGTCTTGCCCGTCCGCTCGCCGTGACCTTCGCATGAAGCCGATTCGCCTCCGCATCCAAATCGGTAACGCCAATCGCCCAAGCGCACGGTCCGGCGTTCTCATCAATAAACTTCTGCCAATAGTGGCCCGGCGCGCCCTTCGCTGGGTCTTGGGCCGCGATCAACTCAAGATAAGATCCGTCCGCAAAACTGGCCAGCGCCATTTCGCTCAGCCCATTGGTATGTTTGCCGCCGTACTCCGTACGAATCCCCGCGTCTGCAAACTGCGTCCTCAGCGCTTTCAGATCGCGCCCCGCAATCGTGACATGGTCTACCCGCAAATCGGCAGCGCCAGCAGTGATTGCAATAAGAACCACGGCAAGTCTTGCACTCATAGCGCGCTGTCGCTACACCTTTACGTTGAACTTCTTCACTTCGTCGACAATGTAATCGGTCGTACGCCAGCCAAGCGCCGTAATCGTAAGCGTAGGATTCTTGTCCGCATTGGAAACAAACGGTGCCGCATCCGTCACGAAAAGATTCTTGCAATCCCAAGCCTGGCAATGATCGTTAAGCACCGACGTCTTGGGATTGTCTCCCATCTTCGTGGCGCCCACCTCGTGAATAATCTCGCCCCCGCGGCTGATACCCCAATTCGATTTCTCGTCGGCGCTGTAAGTGACCTTGCCACCGGCCGCTTCGATGATCTCTTTGAAGGTCTCCTGCATGTGTTTCGCCTGCAGAATTTCATCCTGGCTCCATTTGAAATGGAAACGCAGTACGGGGATTCCCCACTGGTCCACCACGCTGGGGTCGATCTCACAGTAGCTGTCTTCATTCGGGATCATTTCGCCCCGGCCCGAGAAGCCCACATTGGCGCCGTACATTTTGCGAATCTGCTTCTTCAGGCCGGTTCCGTAGCCGCCGCCGTTAATCGTTTCGAAGCCGTCGAACGTGCCCGCATCGGGCTGGCTCCGGCCGCCTCCGAACTCAATGTGATATCCCCGGGCAAACGGCATTTTGCCTTGCTTCTGCTGTTGATACAGCCACCACGGCATGTACATGTGCATGCCGCCAACGCCATCTTCGTTGTGCGGCGGCATATCTTCCAGAATCGGCAGATAGCCGGCGACATCGGAACCGACAGTATCCATAATGTACTTGCCGACCAGCCCAGAAGAGTTTGCGAGGCCGTTCGGGAAATGGCTGCTCTTCGAATTGAGCAACAAGCGCGCGGTCTCGCAGCAGCTTGCCGCGAGCACGACGATCCGTGCTTTGACTTCGACGTCTTGGCGAGTCTTGGTATCGACGTAAGAAACGCCGCGAGCCATACCATCCGAGCCGACAAGCACTTCCCGCACCATAGCGCCGGTTCGTACTTCCAAATTCCCGGTCTTCATGGCAGGGAAGATGTGAACGCCCGGCGAGTTGAAGTTGGAGTTCGTTCCGCAGGCGCGTCCGCATTGCGCGCAATAGTGGCAAGCGGCGCGGTTATGAATCGACTTAGTAAGAATGGCAAGCCGCGACGGAATGCAGGGAATCTCCAGCCGGTCGCACGTCATCTTGACGATGCGTTCATTAGCCCTTGGAGCCGGGGCAGGGAGAAACTTCCCATCGGGAGTATTTTCAATACCTTCGTGAGTCCCAAACACGCCAATGAGTTCTTCGGCTTTGTCGTAGTAAGGAGCGAGGTCGTCGTAGGAGATCGGCCAGTCGAAGCCTTTGCCATCGCGGCTGTAGGGCTTGAAATCATACTGACCCATGCGCAGCGAGATGCGGCCGTAGTGATTCGTCCGGCCTCCCAGCATACGGCCGCGCCACCACTTCCAATCCGAGCCGGGAGCGCTGGTGTAGGGCTCGCCCTTGACTTCCCATCCACCGGCAAGAGTCGCGTCAAAATAGCCAAATGGTTTGTCTTTGGAACCAGCGGCGCGATGCGGCGCTTGATAGGGCCACTCGAACATATGCGATTGCTTGGTTCCATCGAACCAGCCGCCTGCTTCGAGCATGCAGATCTTCGCGCCCGCTTGTGCGAGCACATGGGCCGCGATTCCGCCGCCGGCGCCGGAACCAACAATGACCACATCGTACGTTTTTTCAGCTTTCATGATTTAAGCGCAGATCTTGTCTACGACGTTTCCGGCCACATCGGTCAGCCGGAAGTTTCGTCCTTGGAATTTATAAGTAAAGTGCGTGTGTTCAAAGCCCAACAGTTTCAAGATTGTCGCATGCAGGTCATGCACATGAACCTTGTCCGCTGTAACATTGAAGCCGAGCTCGTCGCTCTCGCCAATTGTGATACCGGGCTTAATACCGCCGCCCGCCAGCCACATAGTGAAGGCGTTTGGATGATGATCGCGGCCGTCGCTGCCGCCTTGCACCATCGGCGTCCGGCCGAATTCGCCGCCCCAAACCACGAGTGTGCTGTCCAGCAAGCCGCGTTGCTTCAGATCCTGAACGAGTGCAGCGCACGCCTGATCGGTATCTTTACAGTTGATTGTGATGTCTTTTTTCAGGTTGTCGTGCTGATCCCACGCCTCGTGATAGAGCTGGACAAAGCGCACGCCTCGTTCCACCATGCGGCGGGCGAGAAGGCAATCGTTAGCGAACGAAGGTTTGCCGGGTTCGGCGCCGTACATGTCCAGTACATGTTGCGGCTCTTTAGAGAGATCCATCAGTTCGGGAGCGCTGCTCTGCATCCGGTACGCCATCTCGTAAGAGTTGATGCGCGTAGCGATTTCGGGATCTCCGGTAATGCCCTGGCGCATTTCGTTCATGCTTCGGATCGTGTCCAGTGAGTCGCGTTGCACGTCTGAATCGATGCCGGGAGGATTCGATAGATAAAGGACCGGATCTCCACTGCCGCGAAATTGCACGCCCTGATAGACGGTGGGGAGGAAGCCGCTGCCCCAACAGGAATTGCCGCCGCTCGGTCCTTTTTTGCCGGAGCTGAAAACGACGAACGCCGGGAGGTCTTTCGATTCGTTGCCCAGGCCATACGTGACCCAAGCTCCCATGCTGGGGCGGCCAAAGATCTGGGTTCCGGTGTTCATCAGGAGTTGGCCGGGCGCGTGGTTAAACGCATCCGTGACCATGGATTTGACAATGGCTACATCGTCAACAATCTTGCTGAAATGCGGAAGCAGTTCCGACACCTCCGCGCCGCTTTGCCCGTATTTTTCAAACTTGAATTTAGGTCCGAGCAGCTTTGAGTTTGGATTGATGAACGCGGCCCGATAGCCTTTGAGTAGTTCAGGAGGAGGAAGTGTACCGTCGAATTTAGCGAGTTGCGGCTTGTAGTCAAACAACTCCAAATGGCTTGGCGCTCCTGCCATAAAAAGGAAGATCACGTTCTTCGCTTTCGCTGGAAGTGGCGGTTTTTTCGCCGAAAGTGGATCCGTGCGCGGCGTGTCGGCGAGCCCCGCTTCGGCTAACAGATTCGCCAGCGCCATAGATCCTAGACCCACGCCGCATTGCTCAAAGAACCAGCGGCGGCTGACTTGTTTGGGATCTTGGCCTTGCCAGAAACGGTCTTGACAGTTCATAGTGTCCTTATCTACTGCTTGGTAATGGTTTCATCCAGGTTGAGCATGACGCGCGACAGCACAGTGTACGCGGCGGCTTGCGCGGGAGTGACGCCATCAGGTAGTGTCGGCGGTTTGGTTGGGTCATCGGCAGCGAGAGCCCAAGGGTCGCGTTTGCCGTCCGAATAGCGCGTTTCTTCTTTTTTCAGGAGCGCTTCGAGCGTGGCCTCTTCTTTAGCCTCTGGCTTGCGAGAGACACAGCGGCGAAACTCGTATGTGAGACGTTCCTCGTCGGTTTGCCCACCTTCGCGGAGAGTCTTCCAGGCGAGGGCTCGAGCGGTCTCCATGGAGAGAGGTTCGTTCAAAGCGGTCAGAGCTTGCAGTGGGGTATCGGAACGCGCGCGGCGCACACAAGCGCTGTCGCCGTTGGGAGCATCGAACGTATCGAGCATCGGATAGGGCAGGGAACGGTAACGGAATGTGTAGAGCGCTCGACGGTAGCGGTCGGGGCCTTTCGATTCAAACCAAGTTTTCTTGTCGTAGCTCACCGGCGGCACGAACAGGAAGGCTGGCGCAGGCGGATAAACGCTACGGCCTCCGATGGCAGGGTTGAGCAACCCGCTGGCAGCGAGAGTGATATCGCGAACCACTTCGCCTTCCACTCTAAAGCGCGGGCCGTGCGCGAGCAAACGGTTATAGGGATCTCGTTCGGTCAGCTCCGGTGTTGAGTTGGAGTTTTGGCGATAGGTGGCCGAGGTGACGATAAGCTTCTGTAGCGCTTTCAGATCCCAACCGCGGTCCATGAACTCCACCGCGAGCCAGTCAAGAAGTTCGGGATGAGAAGGCGTCTCACTTTGGCGGCCGAGATCTTCGCTTGTGGCAACAATGCCGGTGCCGAAATAAGTCTGCCAAACGCGGTTGACCTGAGCGCGCGCAGTGGTGGGAGCTTTGCGGTCAACCATCCATTTTGCGAAGCTCAGCCGGTCGGCGGGTCCGGGAGGAAGCGGATTCAGATAGGCGGGAGTTCCGGCCTCGACCAGTTTGTCGGGCTTGAGGAAATCGCCGCGCGTAAGTACATGTGTAGGCCGCGGATCGTCGCGCTGCGCAAAGACGAGTTGGGTGTTACCCTCTGGATACGTGTTCCACAGAGCGGCGATCTCTTCGTTTTGTTTTTGCCAGTCGGGTACCGTGGTGCGCCAGTAAGAGAAGACAGTCTCCACTTGCTCCGGACTGCGTTGATCGGAAGGGATGGAGATGATTTCACGAACGGCTGCCGGCAGAGGATCGGCCTCGGCGTTTTCAGCAGTGGTGATGGAAAGGCGCAGGCGCCCTAGATTGTTAACTTGATTGTCGTCACCGTTGACGCCGCCATGATTTTGTTTGAGGTAGAAGATAAGAGTTGTGCCGCCGGGATTGCTGATGGGTTCGGCGGCGTTGAAGACTGCTTTGCGCGCTTGATTGCGCAAGCCCGGGCCAACGTCGATGCCCCAGCCCGTGTCGTCTTTGCCGTCAATGGCAAATTCCACCGGGCCAGTAACCCGGTGTTCCTTGCTCTTCTCATCGTGCCCCGTTTCCAGGTCTTTTACCGGCGGGTTGACGTCCGCGGTTGCCTTGACGATTTTGACTGGAGCTTTGTTCGCTTCTACTTTGAACTCTGATAACACTGCCATGCCGGTGGTGGAACGGCCGGGACCGCCGCGCGGCAAGGTTGGATCTTTGAGTAACTCAAGGCGGAAGGCGCGGATGTTTTGAACGTCCGTTTTCACTGTAAGCTTGACCGTGTGCCGAGTGGGCGCATAGCCTTGTGCGAGCAAGCAGCCATCTTTCAAGGGGGAATACTTTTGGCCACCCGTGGACATATCGTCCACCTCGGGACGAACAACAATCCACTCCGGCTGGTTATTCTTTACGCTTTCCTCCCAGGCAGCCATGCGGGCTCGCCAGTCTTTGTTGTGGCGCTGCAAGGTGCCTTCGATTTCGTGAGTCCGCCGAATGATAGCGGTGCGCTTCATTTCATCGGTCGGCGTGTACACGGCGATGTTGGCTTCGTGGGTGTTGTTCAAGAAGGCCATCATCTTGTAATACTCTTCCTGCTTGAGCGGGTCGTATTTATGGTTGTGGCACTGAGCGCATTGAATGGTCAGACCGAGAATGGCGCTGCCCACCGTGTGCATGCGGTCGAACATGGCTTCCATGCGGAACTGTTCGGGATCGATGCCGCCTTCTTCATTAATTTGGGAGTTGCGGAGGAAGCCAGTGGCTACGGCTTCATCCTGCGTGTGATTGGGCAGCAGGTCGCCCGCGATCTGATCGATGATGAAGCGATCGTAGGGGAGGTTCTTGTTGAGTGAATTGATCACCCAATCGCGATAGAACCAAACTTCGCGCGGTTTGTCTTTTTCGTAACCATCGGAATCGGCATAGTGAGCGGCGTCGAGCCAATGGCGGGCCCACATCTCGCCGTAGTGAGGAGAGGCCAGGAGACGATCGACTTGCTTTTCGTAGGCGTTCTTGCTTTTGTCGCGGACAAAGGCGTCAACCTCCTCCACGGTGGGAGGCAGGCCCGTTAAGTCCAAGCTGAGGCGGCGCAACAAAGTGATTCGATCAGCCTCGGGTGAAGGTGAGAGTCCTTCTTTTTCGAGGCGGGCGAGAACGAAGCGGTCAATCGGGTTGCGCACCCAGGATGCGTCCTTCACAGCGGGCAGCGCGGGACGTTCGGGAGGGATGAAGGCCCAATGCGTTTTTGTCGCGGTAACCGTGGCACCGACAGAATCGGGCCACTCGGCGCCTTGCTCGATCCACGCTTTCAAAGTGGCGATTTGGCCGTCGGCAAGGCGGCCGCCCATGGGCATGCGCGCCACGTCTCCAATACCGGCGACCCTCTTATATAAAGCGCTGTCGGCGGCGTGGCCAGGGATGACGACTTTGGCCAAAACGGCTTGTTTAGCATCAAGCCGCAAGCCGGCCATTTGCGTATTAGGGCCGTGGCACATGACGCAGGAGCGCGCAAAGATGGGTTGGACATCCTTGACGAAATCGATCTTCTTTTCGGTGTTGGCTGGTTCAGTTTGTCGATAAGCGAAACCGCCCGCCGCGGCGCCAGCCAGCGCAAGGGAAAGCAGCGCAATCTCACGCATGTGTTTGCAGTGATTATATCTCCGTCATTACAAGACGCTTCGGAATTGGGAGAATAAGAACAGGGCCACACAAGGCAATGACATTTACCGAGTACCTGAAGTACCAAGCGCCGCCTGGATTCCGAGATGAGCTTATCCACGGAGAAATCGTTTTGACCGCTAGTCCGAAGATCAATCATCAGGAGATCTGCAAACGTTTGGAACGTTTACTGGATGTCCTGATTCCGGCGGCATTCGTTGCCCACCGCGACACCACGATGTACGTGGCTGGTGATGAGGGTCCACGGCCTGATGTATTCGTTATCAGCAAAGAACGCTGGGAGAAAGGTAAGGAAACAATTGGTTATCCGGAAGGAGTTCCGGAATTGGTAATCGAGGTACGCTCCCCTTCCAAGACAGATTCTGAATTGGAAGAAGAGAAGCGCTCGATTTATTGCGCGGACCCAAGGTGTCTGGCATATTGGATCGTGAATCCAGAAACGAAGACCGTCTCTTGGTATACCGCGCGTGCGTCGCAGTGCTTGTCAATGGACGACGCCGTTCTTTTGCCGATCGAGCTTGGTGCTAAATCGATTGCAGTTGCCAAGATCTTTACCTCCACCGGAGGCCATCAATGAAACAAACACTTTCGCGCCGCGATTTAGGCAAGGCTGCGCTTGCTAGTGGGGCTTTGGCGCCTCTAACCGCAATGGACACTTCTCTACCCAAGCGAGAGCTTGATCCAGTGCATTGGGCTCTCGAATCATACAAGTCCGCACCCCTGCAACTGACATTCAACGCAACAAATAAAGAACAAGCCGAACGCTGGCAGAAAACGTTGCGGGCGAAGTTGGTGGAATTGTTAGGCGGATTTCCGCACGAGCGCGTCCCGCTGAATCCGCAAACGATGGAGACGCGTGATTTCCCAGGCTACACGCGCGAAAAGTTTATGTTCACGAGCCGGCCCGGCGTGGCCGTGGTTGGCTATTTGCTGACGCCGAAAGACGGCAAGCCGCCGTTCGCCCCGGTGATTTGTGTGCCGGGACACGGCCGCGGCGTGGACGACATCGTCGGTATCGATGAGCATGGGGCGGACCGGGTTAATAAGGATGGCTATCAGCACGACTTCGCGATTCAGGCAGTGGAACATGGTTTGGCGGCGGTGGCGATAGAGCCGATGGCGTTTGGTTGCCGTCGCGATGAGGCAAATATTAAAAAAGGACAAGGGCAGAGTGCCTGCCAACCCGCCGCAGGAGCCGCACTGTTGTTTGGCCAGACGATGATTGGCTGGCGCGTTTGGGATGTGATGCGCACGATTGACTGGATTGAGCAGCGGCCCGAGCTCGATAGCAGACGCGTTGGCTGTATGGGCATTTCGGGTGGCGGAACTTGCACGCAATTTTCCGCTGCATTGGATCAGCGGATCAAGGCTGCTTTTGTAAGCGGCTATCTCAATACGTTTCGCGACAGCATCTTGAGCATTGCGCACTGTATGGATAACTACGTGCCTGGCATTCTGAATTGGGCGGAGAATTACGATGTGGCCGGTTTGATTGCGCCGCGTTATTTCTTTTCGGAAGGCGGAGACCAAGACCCAATCTTTCCAGTGGCTGCGACCCGGTTGAGCTTTGCGAAGGTGCGGAACGTATATGAGGTGTTAGGCGTGCCGGAGCGCGCCGCGCAGGAGATTTTTGCGGGCGAGCATTCGTTTCACGGCAAAGAAGGGCTGCCTTTCCTGGTAAAAGCGCTAAGCGCATAGAAATCGCGAATTTCTGAACGCCGTAGTTTGATACCCTCTCAAGCGATGCCCCGCCGGCTGTTATCGCTCCTCATCCTCGCCTCAGCCCTTCTCTCCGCCCAACCCGTCTTCAACGTAAAGGATTTCGGCGCCACCGGCCGTAAGTCCGATAACGCCCGTCCCGGCCTGCAAAAAGCCATCGACGCCTGCGGCCAATCCGGTGGCGGCACCGTCTATATCGGTCCTGGTGAATACACAACCGGCCAACTCCACCTCCGCTCCGGCGTGCGCCTCTATCTCGAAGCAGGCGCCACTCTCTTCGCCTCCCTGGACGGCGCCCAGTTCGACCCCTCGCCCAAATCCTCTCTCATCTCAGGCGAAGACCTCCACGACATCGCTCTCGAAGGCCGTGGCACTCTCGACGGCCAATCCTCTTACGAATGGCGGCCCAACAACCTCACCGATTTCTACATCCTTTCCAACCAGCGCCTCATGGAAGCCACCGGCAAGCCGCTCATGCGTCCTTTCCCCCGCGGCTTCGGCCAGGAACAAATCTATCCGCGGATGGTGTTGTTACTACGCTGCACAGACGTTCGTATCACCGGCCTCAAGTTCCTCCGCTCGCGCAGTTGGACCATCAACCCCTACGCCTGCAAACGCTTGCTCATCGAGGGCATCTACATCTATTCCAGCCAGAAGGAAGGCGTCTGGGCCGACGGCATTGACCCCGATGGCTGCCAAGATGTCCGCATCTCCAACTCCACCGTCGAAACCGGCGACGACGCGCTCGTCTTCTACTCAGCCGACATTTGGGGCCCCGCCTTACCCGTCGAAAACGTCACCGTCACCAATTGCCGCCTGTCGTCTGCGTCGAGCGCCATTAAGTTCTGCGACGGCAACTCCAAAGCCATTCGCCGCGTGAACATCGATAACGTCGTCATCACCAACTCCAATCGCGGCATCGCCTTCATGGTTTTCGATGGGGGCATCGTCGAAGACATCGTGCTGTCGAACCTCACCATCGAAACTCGCCGCTTCGATTGGTTCTGGTGGGGCGATGGCGACCCACTGCATTTCAACATCAAACGCCGCAGCGAAGTCGACGGCAACAAGCGCGCCAACGAACCCGCCGCCGGCAAAATTCGCAACGTCATCATCCAAAACGTGATCGCCCACGGCACCGGTGCCTCCGTCATCAATGGCCATCCCGATAGCTGGCTCGAAGGCATCCGACTTGATAACGTGAAACTCTTCGTCTCGTCCGATCCAGCCGCGCCATACGAACACACCGCCACAGCCCTCACCCTCCGCCAAGCCCGCGGCGTCCGCTTGAGCAACCTAGAAATCGATTGGGAAAAGCCATACGCCCCGACTTGGACTACCGGCCTCTCTCTCGACCAAGTCAAAGACGCCATTTTCGACCATGTCGAAGTCCATCCCGCTCCCGGCTCTAAATCCCAAGCGATTTCTCTCACTGAGACTGAAAACGTAAGCGGCCTCAAATGACAAGAGCCGGTCCCCGCTAAGGGAACCGGCTCCATCCTTCACAACAAACCCGAAGAACGTCCTACGGAATGTTCAGTTCCTGACCCACTTTGATCAGGTCAGGGCTGCTCAATTTGTCTTTGTTCGCTTCAAAAATCTTGTTGTACTCATTCGCATTGCCATAAAACTCCTTGGCAATCTTCGAAAGGGTATCGCCCGATTTCACAGTATAAGTCCGGCCACCCGCGCCCGCTGCGGCCGCAGGAGCAGCCGGTTGCGGCAAACTCGTGTCCACCGAAAGATCGCAGTTTAAATCGGCAAATGTTGCGTCCACTGCCTTAATCTTGTCCCAAACTTCATTCTTAATTGCTTCCGACGGTGCCGCACCCTGGATAAACAGCTTGGCGCCGTCCATATTGATGTGCGAGAGCACAACCCCTTTGTCCTGAATCGTTTGCAGAACAGATTGGTACTTAGTCTTTAGTTCGTCTAGTGTCATTTAGTAGCCATAGCCTCCGAGGGACATCCTAGCACGACAGACAGAAATACCCCTCACACCCAGTCGAGAAATTTTGCTCCTTCTCGTATCCTTAAAGGTAGGTGCCTACTGACTACGCCATCGAAACCGATGGTCTTGAGAAAATTTATCGCGCTCGTCTCCGGGGCAGGGAGGTCAAAGCTGTTTCTGATTTGACCCTACGCGTTCCGGTAGGCGTCAAATATGGTTTACTCGGCCCAAATGGCGCCGGCAAGACCACCTTTGTCAAGATGCTGCTGTCCGCTGTTCACCCAACGGCCGGTTCGGCCAAACTGTTTGGGAAAGATGCCCATTTCCCTCAATCCCGCCGCCCCATTGGCTATCTGCCAGAAAATCACCGTTTTCCTACTTACCTCACTGGTGTGGGCATGCTCGATTTTTACGGTGCCCTCGCTGGTATTCCTGGTGGCGAACGCCAAAAACGCATACCCGGCATGCTCCGGCTCGTCGGCCTGGAAGACTGGGGCCGGGTTCGAATCAAGAGATACTCCAAAGGCATGCTTCAACGACTAGGCTTAGCCCAAGCGCTAATCCACCATCCGCGCCTGCTCATCCTTGACGAGCCGACGGACGGCGTTGATCCCGCCGGCCGCCGTGAAATTCACGAAATACTGGACCGTCTGGTCGCCAAAGGGGTCACAGTTTTCATCAACTCCCATCTGCTCAGCGAAGTCGAATCTTTTTGCGAGTACGTGGCCATCATGCGCAAAGGCAAACTCGCGCTCGAAGGGAAAATCAGCGACCTTCTGATCGGAACCGGTTTCACCATCACCGCCTCGCGCATTGCCGGTTCCTTTATCAACGAAATTCGCGCCGCGGGTGCAACCACACTGCGCACCGCTAACGGTGTGGCCTTTCAAATCCCCACCACCGTTTCCGCCAATGCCGTGATGGACAAAATCCGCGCCGCCGGCGGATCCATCGAAAGCTTCGCTCCGTCGGGTGGCTCCCTCGAAGATCTCTTCCTCAAAGCCACGACCGAGGGGGGCGACTAAACCCCCGCCCGCCGCATGTCCCCTCCCCGCGTCTTTTTCGCCCTCCTCGCCGATACTTTCCAGGAAGCGCGCGCCAGTTGGCTCTTTTGGGGCCTCTTCTCGCTTTCCTCGATGATGATTCTTCTTTTCCTGTTTATTCTGCAGGTCGACCTTGCAGCGGGCGCTGTCTCCGCCATGGGTGTCCAGTCCACTGTCCGCCGCGTTTACAGCATTCAGCACTTCGTGAAGATTGCGTATTCTTGGGTAGGCGCCGGCATCTACGTCTTCGGCACCTTTCTCGCGATTTTCGCTTCCGCTGGCTTGATTCCCAGCATTCTGGAACCCGGCCGTATCGCGCTGCTGCTTTCGAAACCCATTGGCCGCACCGTCCTCCTGCTGGGCCGCTATGTAGGAACCCTCCTTATCGTCACTTTGAACACCATCTATCTGGTCACCGGAGTCTGGCTCATCATTGCGTATAAGACCAACATCTGGGAATATCGCTTCCTTCTCGCCATTCCCGTCATGATCTTCATCTTCGCCGTCCTTCTTTGTGTGGTCATATTGGTTGGTGTCGTGTCCGAAAGCGCAGCGCTGGCGGTCATGGTGCCGGTTGCCCTGAGCCTTCTCAGCGCCCTTCTTGCGCAACGCCAGTTCATGATCAGGCTGCTCGATTCCGAATGGTCGCGCAAACTATGGATGGGTTTCTATTGGGTACTCCCCAAAGTCTTTGACCTTGGCAAAGAACTCCATGATTGGATTCTTCTTGACCAGCCCACCGATTGGACCACGCCTATTTGGACCTCTTCCGTCTTTGGCCTCGCCGTCCTGATCGGCTCTGTCATCATTTTCCGCAAGAGAGATTATTAGTGAAACACTGTTCGTTGAAACCTCTTTTGGCCACTGTCGCGATCATGCTGTGTGTAGCTTGTTCCAAAACTTCACGGACCGGCGGATTTCTCGACCCCGCCTTCCGCGCAGGCATTTCGCCCGACGCCCAAACTCTGGTCTCCGTAAGGCTCGATCAGGTGAAAGCCAGCGAACTCTACCGCACTCACCGGCAACTGCTCGATTTGCCGCAGTTCGATTCACTAGCGCGCCGCGCCGGACTCGATCCGCGCCGCGATGTCACCAGCCTCTGCCTTGTCTGGGATGGAAAGCACTTGCTTCTCCTCGCCAAAGGCACGTTCTCTACTTCCCAAATGCAAGACAAAATGCTCGCCGGCGGCGCAGTACGGATGCCATACAAAAACTTCACTCTGTTCGAGGAGAACGGGGGCGCCGCGGTTGCCTTTCCCGGCGAGGGGGTTGCCGTCGCATCGTCGGCCGGAGTCGTCAAGTCTGAACTCGACTTGCTCTCATCCAAATCGGGAGCGATCCCGGAAGAACTCCAGGAACGGCTCGCCGAAGTCCCGGCCGATTCGCAGATTTGGGAAGTCAACCGCGGCGGTCTCCCCACCGCCAATTTCCCCATGCGCGCCGACCTAGACTCCATCCTCTCGAATTTCGCCTCTGCCGTGACCGGCACATCGTTCGGTCTGCGCTTCGATAGTGGCTCTCATCTGCAGTCCCGCATTATTTGCAAATCCCCCGAAGGAGCCCAGCGCGTGAACGACTCCTTCCGCGGCCTCATCGGCCTCGCCCGTCTCAGCACCAAGGACAACGAACTCGACTTGCTGCGCCTGTGGGATGCCATCTCTATTTCGAAAGACAAGCAAGTCGTCCGCGTGCAGGCCGACCTCCCCGCCGACCTTTCTGACAAACTGATCGCCCAACTCGGCGTTCTTCACCGCCAGGCTACCCCGCTCCTCAACCTGCAGTAATTACACTGTTGTAATCATGCCGACCTGGTACAACCGGATCGCCGGTCAAAGCCTGGAACGTCTCGCCGCTCTCAGCGACGGCATCTTTGCGGTGGCCATGACGCTCCTAGTGCTCGATATTCACGCTCCTGCCGCGCACGCGATTCATAGCGAGAACGATCTCTGGCTCGCCGTACGCGATCTCGCGCCACGGCTCCTCGTCTACTTGATGAGCTTCATGACTCTCGGCATCTTCTGGATCGGCCAGCAAACGCAATTCAACCAGCTTTCCCAATCCGACCGCCACCTGACCTGGATCCACATTGCTTTTCTGGCACTGGTTTCGGTGATGCCTTTCTCGACGAGCCTGCTCGCCGAGTTCATCGAGTACCGCCTTGCTTTGCTTCTCTATTGGGCGAACATTTTATTTCTAGGACTGATTCTTTACGCGAGTTGGCGCTACGCCGCCCATTCAGGCATGGTTCAATCCGATTCCGACGACGTGCGCTGCGCCATCGAACGCCGCATCCTCATCGCTCAATCCCTCTACGCCTTCGGAGCCTTGCTCTGCTTCTTCAATACGTATTGGAGCATCGGCTTCATCGTGCTCGTGCAGTTGAACTACGCCATCGCCCCACGTTTCAGGCCGTTTTCAAGGCTCTGAACTTAAGGGGAGATCCGGAGATCCGATCCCGGAGATCCGGGGGAGATCCGCAGCCAAAACGCTTACTTTTTCTTCCTCTTATAAACCGCCGTCACCCTCGTCGTAATTCCGCCGCGCGCTGCAAAGTCGCCATGCACCTCGGCCTCTAGCGGTTCCGCGGCCTTCACCACATCCTGCAAAAAGCGGTTCACCACATTCTCTTGAAAAATCCCTAAATTCCGGTACGCCAGCGTATACATCTTCAGCGACTTCAATTCCAGGCATCGCTTATCCGGCATATAAACAAGCGTCAACGTTCCACTATCAGGCAAACCCGTCTTCGGACATACCGACGTAAACTCCGGCATGACGATCTCAATCTCATACCCGCCGAACTGATTCGGCCAAGTCTCGATCTCCGGCAATTCGGCATGCACGCCCGCCTCGGCGTGTTCGTCTGTGTATTCAGCGGGCTTCTTGCTTTTGTCTTTCATTTATTTTGTCAACAACTTATTCGCGAGCAATTCTAAGAACAAACCAACATCCGTCACCACGCCCGTCGCTTGCCCCGTTCCCCGGTCGCTCACCTTGGTGGGCACCGCCGGATTGATATCCACGCAAACGATCTTCACCCAGGCAGGCAGCATGTTCCCCGCCGCAATGGAATGCAGCATCGAGCTCAAACAAAGCACCACGCCGGCGCCGCGTAACTGTTCGGCATACGCATCTTGTGCCTCATTCATATCCGTGAGCACGCCAGGCAGCGGACCATCGTCGCGCAAACTCCCCGCCAGCACGTACGGTACTTTCGCCTTCACACACTCGTACATCACGCCTTTGGTGAGTTTCCCGCTGTCCACCGCCGCCTCAATGCTGCCCTCGTGATAGATGGCATTGATCGCTTGCATGTGATTGCGGTGCCCATGCTGCGCTTGCCGTCCATCCGAGGTCCGCACGCCTAAAGATGTCCCTAACAAAGCCGCTTCAATGTCGTGTACCGCCAACGCGTTACCCGCCAGCACGGCGTCGATCCAGCCATGCCGAATGAGCCTGGAGAGCGGCACGCCTCCGCCGGTATGGACCACCACTGGTCCCGCCACCGCGATAATCTTTTTACCCTCGCGCCGCATCTGTTGCATTATGGCGGCGGTTTGGCCCACCGCCGTCTCCACCTGGCGCTCGGAGGAAATGTCATTGCTCATGAACGCGAATTGCAAGCGGTCGCGTTCTTTCGATTCGGGAATGACGCGGATGCCCTTCATGCCCACCACGATTTTGTCGCCCGCTTTTACATCCCGCAAACGCCTGCAAACCGCGGTGCCACTGCCCACCACTACCAGCGCGTCCATCCGCTGACTGGCCGCTTCAATCCACTGTCCACCCACGCGCACTTGCGTCCGCTGATTCGTCGTGGAATAAAAATCTTCCGGCGCGCAACGGTCTTTGTCCGCAATCTGTAGTTCGGCATCGCCCGAATCCACTGCCGCACAACCCAGACCCAGCAGCTGGTTCATCATCTTCGCCAAGTCATCCGCATTCGGCGCTTCAATGCGCAGCCGAAGACGCGAGGGGTCGCTATTCGTACGCCCTATTGAAAAATGCTCCACTTCGAAACGGCCGCCAAATTCTACGACCGTATCGAAAATCCGCTCCATAATGTGCGAGTCGATGAGATGCCCTTGCGCCTCCACTGTTTCGGTGAAGGGCATCCCGTTTTGCGTTGTGGTTGCGGCCGCCAGCGTACTCATACGCTCAGGCATGCGTCAAAAACACCGGCAAGCCCATTTTGCTGGTATAGGTGGGCCGATAGCGATCGGTGTTAAACATGCTCGGAAGATCCACCTTGCGTGGCCCTAGCTTCGGATCCGGGATCGGCACCATCGCGAATTTGCCGTCCGCAATCGCCGTCATTTTGCCGAAATTGCCGCCTGTGATCGCGTCGTACGCCATCGTTCCGAAGGTCGTGGCCACCAAGTTGTCCAGGAAGTCGGGCGCGCCCGACCGCAAGTCGTAAGTCAAGTCACTCACCACCGTCTCCGCCTTGGTCTGAGCAATCAGTTCGTCGCTGAACGCTTCCGCCACGCTGAATTTCTTGCGGTGGCCAAACGCATCCGGCTCGCCATATTCCTTGATCTGGTATCCTTCCCATGCTGCGCCTTCCGAAAGAATCACCAGCGCGTAATTGCTTGGGTTATTCTTTTTGTCAATCATGATCATATTGATCATCTTGTCCAAATTGAACTTGTACTCCGGAATACCGCAGCGCAAAGATGTGACATAAGCCGTGTAGAGCGCTGTGTACCCGGCATCGCGTCCGAAAACGCGGAAAATGCCAACGCGCTCGTGTGAGCCCACGGTGGTTCGCTGCCGTTGAATGGCTTCCATCGCGCGCGAAATCGCCGTCGAAAAACCGATGCAATACTCCGTGTTCCGCACGTCGTTGTCCATCGTTTTGGGAATGCCCACTACTTTGAATCCTTTGGAATTCAGCACAGCCGCATAGCTCAACGTATCGTCGCCGCCAATGGCTACCAGCGAATCGAGCCCAAGCTTTTCAAGATTCGCCAACACCCGCGGCGTCATGTCGTACGGTGGCTCGCCCGGGAACTCGGCCTTGTTAATAAAATCGGGAATCTTTTTCATCTTCGACGGATTGGTGCGGCTGGTGTGCAGGAAAGTGCCGCCCGTCCGGTCAATGCGCCGCGTGTTTTCGCGCGTGAGCGGAAGGATATAACGCGTCAAGCTTTCCGGATCGTCGAAGTTGAGATCGGTCAAGCCCTTCCAGCCCAAGCGAATGCCCGTTACGTTGTGGCCATCCGTGGTCGCGCGGTACACCACGCCTTTAATGACGACATTCAAGCCAGGCACATCGCCGCCGCCCGTCAAGATGCCAATATTCTTACCGCTCATGACTCTCCTGTCAATTTGGATTGCTGTGAAACCTTTTTATTTTAGCTGTTGGGGTTGGGGAATGCCGGATCGTCCGGTTTGTGGCAACCATCCCTTGAATGGACTTGCTTATGCCACGCGGCGGGTTGAATGTCCGATGCGAAAGGCAACCTCAAGGCCAGCATTCGTCAACATGTTGACAAGAGCGTCGAGAGAGAACCTACCGATCTTGCCGCGGGTTAAGTCAAAGATGCGCGGCTGAGTTACTTTGAGAAGCTTTGCGGCTGCGGCTTGGGTAAGTTTTCTTTTTCGATGAACTCGCGCAACGCCGTGATCATCTGACCACGGAGGCGAAGATTGCTGGACTCCGACGGGGAAAATCCGAGGTCGGCCAAGGCGTCGTTGCTGCCTTCTGTGAACTTGGTGGCTCTAGTGGATTTCATGATGAAGCCAAACAATGGGTTTCAGACTCGACACGTCCGACCATATCAAATTGGATATCTTGCGCGGCCCACCCAATCCACTCTTGAAATGGCACTCCAATCGTCAACTGTTTGTTACACTCAGCTTTCCATGCGCCGCGCATTCATTTGCCTTTTTTCTACCCTTGTCTTAGTTGTGAGCGGGCAGCAGCCCAAGCATAAAAAAGTGGCTGCGCCCTCCTTCGGCAACTCAGACGCCATTACCGAACAAGAACTCCGCATCCACGAATACTTTCTCGCGTCCGACCAGCTCGAGGGCCGCAATTTGCCTTCGCGCGGCTTTGACACGGCCGCTTTGTACGTGGCGTCTCACTTGGCTGAATGGGGCCTTGCTCCTGGCGGCAGCACCACCGGAACGAACGGCCCGCTGCAGCCCTACTTCATGCCGTTTGAATTGGTGGCCACGCAGGTCAACCCGCCTGAAAGCAAAGTGGGCATCACCGGGCGTCCACTCAAAGTCGTCTTGCCGAACGAAAAACCCGCAGCGGAAAGCAAACCTCCCGACCCTATCAGCACCCACTTCGAATACGGCAAAGATTGGGTGATCTCACCCGGTGGCCGCGGCGCGCCGCCGGTGCAAGCGCTCACCCTATCCGGTAATCTCGCCTTCGCCGGCAATGGTTACGTCATCAATAAAACCAAAATAGACCCATTCGATGGCCTCGAGGTGAAAGGCAAAATTGTGGTAGTCGCTGGATTGCCTGAGGAGCTTCGCGCACTCGCCTCTAGCGGACGTCCAGCTAGTCCATTCGCGCCGAGTCCGCTGGGTGAACCTTGCACCGATTTCTTAACTCCGGAACAAGCGGCAGCCCGCAGCGGCGCACTGGCAGTTGTTCATTTGGCGAGTTTTCAGCAACTGTCGAATGGCTTCGGCTCGTCGGTTGTGTCTCCGGCGACGCCCGGCCCCAACGGCCCGCAGTACCACGTCGCCAAATTTCCTCCCAACGGTGCGTGTCCCGCGGTCCCCTCTATCGTCATCGGCCCGTCCATGGCCACGTCACTTTTTCAAGGCGAGAAGCAAAACGGCGAACAGGTTTTCGCAGGCGCGAGCGGTCCAGCCAAACAGGATTCTTTCGCCCTCAGCGCTGAAAAGAAAATCGATATTAAAATCGGCGTAAAATCGCAGGCCAGCCACGCGGAAAATGTTGTCGCTATGGTGCCTGGCGCCGACCCCGTCCTCAAGAGCGAGTATATAGTCATCAGTGCGCACCTCGACCACATTGGCCTTTCTGTAGCCTCGCCTCCCGCCGACAACATCAACAATGGCGCCGACGATGACGGTTCCGGCTCCACTGCCCTGCTGGCCATCGCGCGCGCCTATGCCGAAGGCACAGCCAAAGGATTGCGTCCCAAACGCAGCATCATTTTCTTGTGGAACGCGGGCGAAGAAAAAGGTTTGTGGGGTTCACAATATTTCGCCGAGTTCCCGCCGGTCGATATCACGAAGATCGTCGCCAACCTGAACATCGACATGATCGGGCGCGCCAAAGGCCCCGGTTACAAAGATGCCGACGCCACGCACCTTTTGGTCAATCCCGGCGAAATTCTTCTCATCGGCCCCAACATCTCGAGCGACGATCTGGAAAAAACCATCGAAACCACCAACGACGCGTATCAGAAGTTAACCCTCAACCACTTTTACGACGCCACCGCGCCCGATAAGACGCACGACAACCTTGGCCCACAACCGCGCGGTCAGCGCATCTTCTACCGTAGCGACCATTACAACTTTGCCAAAGCCGGTATTCCCATCGCGTTCTTTACGACCGGTGTGCACCCCGACTATCACCGTGTCAGCGACTCTCCCGAAAAGCTTGATTACCACCAGATGCTGATCGTCTCGAAGACGATTTCGGCCGTCGCGTGGACACTCGCGAACCAGCCAGGCCGCCCCGCTTTGAACAGCAAGCTGCCCGATCAGTTGGTGAAAGATATGAAGCTGGCGAAAGATCAAGGCTGGGGGAAACTCACGCCTGTTCTTCCGCCACTTCCCGAAGAACCGTTCTAATCTAAGCTAGACTAAACCCACCAAGGCGCCGCAGGTTGATCGCGAATGACGATCTGATTCAAAAACCCAGCCGCCTTCGTCAACCCTTCATCTGGCGACATCAGCGTATCCTCATGCTCGATCGAAAGCACGTAATCGTAGCCGAACATCCGCAGGGTTGAAATGAATTCCGACCACCATGTGTAGGCGTGCCCGTAACCGCAAGTGCGGAAAATCCAGGCACGGTTCTTTTCATCCGTATACTTCTTCGTGTCCAACACGCCCGTCTTCGGCAGATTCGCGTCATAAATCTGCGTGTCTTTCGCATGCACATGGAAAATGCAATCGCCCAACACGCGGATCGCCTTGATCGGGTCAATCCCTTGCCAGAACATGTGGCTCGGGTCATAGTTGCAACCAACGGCGTCGCCGGCAATCGAGCGCAACCGCAGCATCGTCTCCGGGTTATAAACCACAAAGCCGGGGTGCATCTCAATGGCAATCTTCACGCCATGGTCTTTGGCGAACTTCCCCTGCGCCTGCCAATACGGCGTCACTTTCTTATCCCACTGCCATTCCAGTACGTCCAAATACTCAGGCGGCCAAGGGCAAGTGACCCAGTTCGGATACTTCGCGCCGTCGCTATCGCCCGGGCATCCTGAAAAATCGATCACCACCGGCACGCCGAGCTTGGCTGCCAGTTCGACCGTGCGCTTGCTCGTATCGACATACGCTTTGGCCGTGGCAGCATCCGGATGCAGCGGATTTCCGTGGGCACTCAGCGCGCTAATCGTGAAGCCGTGATCGTCCAGTTTCTTCTTGAACTCTTTGAGTTCGTTTTCATTTTCGAGCATCGACAGCTTGCAATGCGGGTCGCCCGGATAATTGCCGGTGCCCAATTCGACTGTCGAGATGTTGAGCTTCTTAAGCTTGTCAAAAACCTTTTCCAACGGAAATTGTGACAGCAACGGGGTGAAACAGCCTACTCTCATGTGCGAAAGATTATCACAGCCTAACTCAACAGATGAAAATACTCCTCTTACAACACAGCGCCTCTAACCGAGATGGAGGGCTGTTCTCGTCACTCATCTTGGCTACTTTACGGAGTTGAGTGTGCGGCTATAGAGTTGAAAAGGAGCCCAGTAATAGGGTTTGGTGTAATTGGAATGGAGCATTTTCAATTTTGCGCCGCGAAGCGCGCTGGCGTACGGCTGGTTGGCGACCACACCCTTATAAAAATCAGCCATCAATTGGGCCGTGGAGTTGTCATACACATCCCAAAGGCTGGTGACCACGTTCTGCGCGTGCGCTTGAAAAAAAGCCCAAGCGAAGCCGACAAGTCCTTCGCCGACGAGGGTGGTGGCTCCGGCGCTACGGCAGGCCGATATGGTTACCAGGTCCGCATTTATGGGCGTTCGCGCCACGTCGCGCGCATACAGCTTGAAACCATTGGCCTGCGGCGAAAGAATGATTGCCGAATCGAGCGGACTCCGCGCGTTAGCGTCCACGTGCGTCGCAAAGTGAATGGTTGAGAACTTCTGCGGCTGTGCCGCGAAGTAAGCGTCGGCAACCGCATTGCGCCCAGTGAACACCTTGGAATCGGCGTCCGGGAATTGCCGTTGAACGTTCGCGATCTCCGCTTCCGCTTCAGGGAGGGGAGGAAATCCGGTTCCTGTAAGGTCCGCGTTTCCCATCGCCAGCAGAGATCTGGGGCTTGTTTGCGCGCGTGCCTTAGCTGCCTGCAAAATGCCGAGGGAAGGAGCCACCGAAATAGTGACGTCTTCAATCCAGTAGTGCGGCGCCGGCGTTGAGACTAAGAGTGTTTCGAAATTTAAGTTATGCAGAACGCCGTCGGGAACCACGACAACATGAGCGCCCGCGGTTACCAGCGAAGCCACTGGCGCAATCAGCTCCTGGTAGAGCCTGGCGCCTGCCGGGCTTGCCATTGTAAGCGGATCCTTCTTTTGCTCCTCAACCAATGCTCGATAGGATGTAACGTCTTGCGCGATCTGATTTTGCTCCGCCAGCGGCACCGCTTTGCTTTGCGTTCCGCTGATGGCCCACAAATAGCAGTTCTTGGGCGCAAGCCAGTAGAAAAGGAACACCCCATGGCTGACCTTCGCCGCCCTCTGCAACTGTTGAGTAAGTCCCGCATGGCTAGGTTCACTTTGCCCGAGGAGATCCTCCCTCAGAACGCTGGCACGGCTGGAATCGGCAATTTCCAGCGCGTGGCCGATGGACCCGTGCTTCATGAGGAAGTCCACATAATCCTGATAGAAGCGCATCAGATTGGAAAGAAAAGTAAGTTTGTAGTCGGCAGTTAACTGATCCGCGCGGTTCAAAGAAATGATCTTGATGGTTTTGGCAAAGCTTGCGTCGGCGCGTTGGACATCGCCTTTGGCAGCGTACACACCAGCCAATCCGGCGTTAGCTTGCCAAAGGACAGAAGGCGCATCCTTCCCGATACTTAGCGCCTTTTGATAGGTCTCGATCGCTTCGTCATGCAGTCCCCGATGCTCGGCAATCATAGCCTGAGTCAAGGTAAGGGTACCCAAGTTGCTTTTATCGTGCGGGTTAGAAAATTGGAACGCAATCCGGTTGTAACGTTCCGCCTCGCCCAGGTTCCCGGTTTGTTCGAGCACAGCCGCCAGGTTTTCAGCTCCAAGGGCGTAGGTTGGCGAACCTTTTCTTGCGACATCAAAGGCATGTTGAAAGGCGCGCGTGGCTTCCGGCAATTCGTTTCTCCGCGCACGGATGGCTCCAAGCTCTGTGTAAGCAATACTGCGGTAAGTTTCCAGACCTACTTGCTCGATCTCGGCCACGTTTTTTTCCTGGAGCTCTAACGCCCGGTCGACGTCGCCCAGGTTCTCGTAACACAATGCCAGATCGTTTGACGCAGCCGCGCGAAGCAACCGGGCATGCGCCCGTTCCGCCAATTGCTGTGCCGATTCGAGCAGAGGAATGGCGGCGGCATACCGCTCCATGTTGGTTTGGATCCACCCGCGATTCAACATTGCCTGAGCATGCTGGTAATCCAGGTGATTCGCGTCCGCGAGTTCCTGCGCACGCTGAAAGGCGGCATTCGCAGCCTGCGTTTCGCCGTGGTCGTTTTGCGCCATTCCGAACCACAGCCAAGCATCCGCTTGGGTTTCCGGGTCATTAGCGTTTTTAGCGTCTGTAATTGCCCCGCTCATCAGGGCTTTAGCCTGGACCCCCTTATCATTGGCCCACGCATGCGTATAGCCGCTTAACATCTCATGCCGCGCCACTAGCGATGCGAAGCGGGCAGGTGGCTTGTCTAACAGGAGATCGGTGGCACCGGCGGGATTGGAGTCGTATATCCTAATCTCCGCTAACAATAGCGCAAACTTCCAGTGCCACTCGGATTGGGAACCCAGAAACGTTCGATAGCCCTTCTCGGCTATCTTCCCTGCATCGCTAAATCGACCTTCCTTAAAACCGAGTCTGCCCGAGTTGTAAAGAGTTTCTGGATTCAGACGCGCTGCATCGCGAATTTCCGGATCGCGCTGGCAGGCCGCCGCGAACAAAAGCACGGCGGCCCCAAGAATAATTCGGCTCTCAGTTGCCCGACCCCGAAGGCGGAACGCCCGTCCCGCCCGACTTCGTACTACAGGCTGACCCCTCTCCGCCAGTTGGTGATCCAAGCTGAAATCGTAGCAAGGTCAGCCCTCGTGCATTGGGCTGATAAACAATCTCGCCAAAGAAAATAGTGCCAATGCCGGGTACAAACAAACGATTCCCGCGAATCTCGGCGCCAACGGGCGGCGTTCCTGCCCAGCGGAGACTGCTAACAACCGTTCCCACAACTGTCCCGCCTTCACCGATCTCGGGCTTTGAGAGAACCGAAGTAATTCCGGTCTTTTCGTGGCCTGTCGGATAAAACAGACTCCCATATCGTTTCCGGAAATCGCCATCCTCGTGATAAGACTTCACCAGCTTTTCGTAGGTCTCATAATGAGTGCACACTTCCGGCGCAGTGGTGACAATCAACTCATTGCCATCCACCGAAATACCTTGAAAGTTCGCTTCGAGCCCGCGAAAAGCGTTAGGACCGCGCCTATCGGAATGGCTCTCCACCCGTGCGTGCAGTTCCTTTGCTACAAAGGTGATCGGCTTCGCAAAGCCTGTGCTTCCTTGATCGCGCGCTCCGATAATCCGCAGCCCGCTCAGGCGCGCATCGACAAAGGTTTGAGTCGACAATTCGTTATCGGCGAAGTTGCCTTTGGTGAAATCGGCGGCACGGCGCGTATCCGCATAATCTCCCGAAACGCTGGTTGACGCACTCTGAAATGAAATGACATCCTGATGGCTCTGTGGCCCCGATGACGCTTCGGCTAAACCGCCAGTTGCGGGAATCACGCTGCTGGCCACCGCTTTGAATTGGAAATCGGCGGGGCGGCGGACGTGAGCGGCAAAAGCGACGGCGCTGGCATCAAAGATATAACGTTTTTCGACGGGAAGAGTATTATCCATTTTTGGGTTCTCTACTGGCTCTCATTCTTCACTGCAAAAGAATAACGGCTCACCTCGGCGTGCAAGTCTGAGGCTGGCCGCAGGATCATAGTATATCCGCCCGGAGGGAACTTAGTGGAAGGCAAAAGGATATTCAGCGTAAATTCCGCAGTGGCATGTTTGCCGCAGTTCATATTGGCGATTTGCCCTTTCCCCTCCGCCCGAAATTCGCAAACATACGCAGGGTAGGCCATTGGAGCCGCAACGTCAAAGGCGGCAAGGAACTGCGCCGCGCCTGGTTTCACCACAGCCGTTTGCGTGGATGCGCCGCGCGTCGCGGAAACAAACGGGGTCGTCTCCAGCAGTTGTGGCCGCAGCATGGCGGGGATCGAAACCATGTTCTGATAGCTCACAACGAACGCCAGCGCCAGCGAGGCAAATGCCGGCACCAGCGTTATCGGCCGGAACCACTCTCGCCATCTACCCGCGGCTTTTACCGGCAGATCGGCGCGCAGCGGTCTTGGTTCAGCCAGTACCGCTTTCAAGCCGGAAACCATGGCGAAGTCGTTCTTCACTCTAGCCGCGCATGCCGGGCAGTCGAACATATGCTCTTCGAAGGCCGACCGCTCCTCATGAGACAGTTCGTCTAAAAGATATTTATCGATAATT
Organism: Bryobacterales bacterium; assembly: GCA_963763615.1. Classification (GTDB taxonomy): domain Bacteria; phylum Acidobacteriota; class Terriglobia; order Bryobacterales; family Bryobacteraceae; genus Bog-105. The sequence goes on from CAVXPI010000002.1 coordinate 377,225, forward strand.
TTGGTCTGTTGTGCCAATGTGTGGTCCATAGCGTCTAGTGTTTTGTGAAGTGAGGCAGGCAAAACGTTTCACCCGGCTGCCGCACTTCCTTTAGGAAAAGCATTGGTTTGCTTTTGGAGGGCGGCGCGAATCCGGTTCAAGGCGCGGTGAAGCCGCACCCTGAGATAGTCGCGGTCGATTCCCATCTCTTTGCAAATCTCATCTTTATCTTGTTCTTCTAGGAAATACTTGCGTAAAATCTGTTGATCCGGCGCGGCCAACTCTGCCATAACTTCGCGGATCATCGTCTTGCGCTCTTCGCTCAAGCATTGCGATTCAGCGTTGGCCGCTTCGTCCGCCGGTTCGACGGCATTTTCCGGAGCCTGCTGAAAACGCGACGAGGACCGGTAAGTTTCAGACAGAACGTTCTCGCAAACAGCGTTCACAAAAGCGCCTAAGCGCTCCGGATGCTGAAGGCCGCCCTTATTCCGCAACACGTTTAACACACGTAAGAAGGTCTCTTGGCGCGCATCTTCCACCAACTGCGGAGAGCGCAGACGTCCGCGAAGTTTAATCACCAACAAGACGCCAAAGTAATTGGTGAAGTGCGTTTCGGTTTCAGAATCACCGCGCGTGAGCCGGTCTACATAGTCTTGGTCGAACACCTTTCGCTCCGAATCCCCCCCGACCCGGTAGACTCGATGGTACAACGGTCGCGGAGCATCGGTTCGGTTGGCGGTTCTGTTCGAGGTTTGGGGCTGAACTGCAGGCATGGAGGCGTTTGAAATCTTTATTTCTGTAATTTGAATAACACTCGCCGTATGGCTCACAAGTTGTACAGTGGCGCTGCTGGCCAAAGCGTTACAGCAATGCACTCATTTCCCCGGTCTTTTTTTCGAACTACTAGCCTTCTTGTATCCGATATGAAGTTTGTGAATCATCGATACAAGATAAGGACATTTGAGAGTGGAGATCGTGATGGCTGCCTGGATTCGGGAACCATCGTTTTGCCGACGGACCGCAGTTTTTCACTAAATGCAACCTGCCTTGAGGAGGTAGAGCGAATTCTTTGCGAATATGTGGGTCACGGCAACCTCGCAGGGGGCCGCGTTTACCAGATCTGCCCGCTGGTTGGTAACCCGGAAACAATCAGATCAGTCGCTATCAGCAAGCAGGCGCGGGCGCGGCGCGTGCGCTTAGAGGCCGAGCGCGGAATGTATTCGGAGTTCCGGCGTCTTCGGTACGCGGAAAAAACCGAAGCTGTGAAAGAGCCCAGCTTACTCCGGGAGGCCGTACCAGCGTAAACTGCTTAGTTGGCACATTCATTGGCGGTGATCACCGGTGCGTCGAGCGGAATCGGTGCAACTTTTGCTCGAAAACTCGCGAGTCAGCATGATTTGCTGTTGGTGGCTCGCCGCAAGGACAAGTTAGAACAACTGGCAATCGAACTGCGTGCGCCGCACAACCGTGAGGTTGAAGTTTGGGTTGCTGATTTATCGAAGCCCGACGATGTTACTTTACTAGCGGGGCGAATCTCTGGCGAAAGTAATCTTGGCCTGCTCGTGAACAACGCTGGCTTCGGAACCAAAGGGCGCTTTTGGGAAGCCACCTTGGCGAGTCAGGAGGATATGCACCAACTCCACGTGATGGCAACCGTGCGGCTTACTCATGCCGCGCTCGGCAACATGGTACCGCGCAATGAAGGAGCCATCATCAATGTTGCCTCCGTTGCGGGATTCGTGCGCGGCCCCGGTTCGGTAAGCTACTGCGCCACCAAAAGTTGGATGAATATCTTCACCGAAGGCCTCTATGTGGAACTGCGGGGCATGGGTTCGCGCGTTACCGTCCAAACTCTTTGCCCTGGTTTCACCTATTCCGAATTTCATGACGCCATGGGGATTGATCGTGAGCGCGTAGCCGGTAAAAGTCTATGGATGGCGGCGGACTTCGTTGTTGATGCCTCGCTCAAAGGTCTGCGAAATGGCCAACTTTACGTGATTCCCGGCTGGCGATACCGTTTACTCACCTCGCTGATTTCCAAATTGCCCTCCCGTTTGCGGCTTGTAGTTGAAACGTCGAGGAGCCAGGATAGAGTGATGCAGGGGGAGCAATAGTGAACACCGTTCAAGTGGAAGCCTTCACAGTTGTGGGACGCGAGGCACGAACCAGCAATGCTAAAGAGAGGAGCGGCAACGGTGTGATTGGCGCCATGTGGAGCAAAGGCGTTCCCACCGGTGCCGTGGTGGTTGTTTACAGCGGCTACGAGTCCGATCAAGACGGCGAGTATGACTATCTGCTCGGCAGAAAAGCGGCGGACGATGAGACTCTATCGAAACAGTTGGCGCATCGCACCATTGAGCCAGGCAAGTACTGGCAGTTGAGCTTTCAAGGCTCGGTTTCGCCGGAAGCGGTCGTCGGGTTGTGGCAGCAAGTGTGGGAGGCCGCGCAGTCCGGCAAAATCCAACGTGCGTACAAGACCGATTTCGAATCGTACAACGAAAACGGCGTTGATCTTTACATTGGCGTCGAGGGTTAGGGCTTCTTCGGCAAAGCGCGAACCGCGCCAGTAGAGATTCCGCCATCCACAAGAAGCGTCTGGCCCGTAATGTAACGGCTCGATTCCGCCGCGAGAAACACCACGGCCGAATCGAGATCGTCCGGTTGCCCCGGCCGCTTTACCGGAATGCGGTCTGTGAGATACGAAACCCATTCCTTGTCTTCGTACATCACTTTGTTCTGACTGGTTTTGAACCAGCCGGGCGCGAGACAGTTGACGGTGATGCCGTGCGGTCCCCAATCATCCGCTAAGCTCATTGTCAGTTGCCGCACGCCGCCGCGGCTGGCGCCGTATGGGCCAAGTCCGGCGTATCCGGCCACACTGGTCACAGAACCGATATTGATGATGCGCCCGTAATTACGCATGATCATGCGTTTGGCCACGGCCTGCGCCACAAAAAACGTTCCCCGCAAGTTGGTGTCGAGAATCTTGTTCCAATCCTCCCACTGGACATCGAGCGCGGGCTTGCGAATGTTCATGCCTGCGTTGTTCACCAGAATGTCAATCCTGCCGTAAGCCTTTTGCGCGGCCTCCGCCATCGCCTCAATACTCGCTTGGTTGCAAACGTCGAGAGCGATGGGCACCGCGCGCCTACCCAACTGAGCGATTTCACCAACAAACGGTTTGAGGGTTTCCGTGTCGCGGCTGGTGACGACCAAGTCAGCTCCCGAGCGGGCCAAAGCGCGCGCAAAATACTGGCCGAGCCCGCGCGATGTGCCGGTGACGATCGCAACTTGGCCTGTGAGGTCAAACAGAGGATTCGCCATCAGAGTTTGGGACTGAGAACGATTTTCATCAAGTTGGCCTCGCGATTATGCAAGCGGGTAAACCACTGGGCACCGTCTTCAAGGGGTGCTACGGCGGTGATGAGCGGTTTCACTGTAACTGCACCTTGCGCGATCAAATCAATGGCTTGCGGATATTCGCCCGCCGAAGCCGCTGAGCCTTGCAGGCGAATTTGGCGGCTCACCACAGCTTGCAACGGGATCTCCACGTTAGGAGCAATATTGCCAATCAGGGTCACCGTGCCACCGCGCTTCACACTTTCGATAGCCGCTTTAATCGTTGGCGTGCTGCCCACGGCCTCCAAAGCCGTATCGACACCCGCGCCACTGGTGAGCTTTTTCACTTCAGCTACCGCATCGGTCGTCTTGGCGTTGATGGTGGCCGTCGCCCCCATGTCGCGGGCGAGCTTCAAGCGCGTATCGTCTATATCGGACACGATGATCTGCTTGCAGCCCGCCACTTTTAGAGCTTGTAAAACCAGCAGTCCAATCATGCCCGCGCCCACAACCAGCGCGGTACTGCTCTTGGCAATATCGCTCACCGCCACTGCGTGAACGGCAACGGAGAGCGGCTCTACCATGGCCGCTTCAGCGAACGAAACGCTATCGGGCAGCGTGTAGAGAACCCGCGCGGGCACCACCACATAATCGGCAAATGCGCCAGCCCGGCGGAATTCGGGTGTAGACACGCCCAGCACTTCGCGGTTGCCGCAAAGATTCATCTGCCCTTTCTGGCAGTATTCGCACTCACCGCAATAAATGGTGGAGTCAAACGTGACGCGCTGGCCCTTGTGAAAATCGCCGACGCCCGAGCCCACCGCTTCGATGGTTCCCGCTGCCTCGTGCCCCATCACAATGGGAGGAATGCGGCGGCCCGAACTGCCGTCGTAACCGTGAACGTCGCTTCCGCAAATCCCGCAGGCTTCCACGCGGATCAGAACTTCTTGAGCGGCTGGCTGAGGCACCGGAAGATCGGCCATTTCCAGCTTGCTGTATTCAGTGAGCAACAGAGCTTTCATCACTAGAGATGGTATCGAATCGCCGCTATCGCGCCGAAGCCCGAAACTCTTCCGGCTTTGCCCGAAAAAGGCGCCGTTCCTTAACGCGTAGGGGCGTTCAACTCCGATACTTGCACAATATCGAGGCCGCGATGTCCTCCGCGGTCTTCCACAAGCCGGTTCATTTCGTTCCAAATCGAGTGAATAGCGGCGGGCGCAGAATCGGGGATGCCGGCATCGCGTCAAGTGAAAATGTCAATAAAATAGGGCTTCGCACCTTCTTCCGTGCCACGCAAACCGACGTGGGGTGTGGAAGTGACAAGCTTCAACTTCCGAGCAGTGGTCCAGTGGCCTGCGATCACCCGGGCCAGTTCCGCCTCGCTCCCCGGTTTAGCGTGGAACGTAATCAGTACGGTTTCCGGTTGCTGAGCGGAAGAGCCAATTGAGGCTAAGAGAAGTAACAAGACTGCAAAGGGCCGACCCATAATTCCTCCTTATGAATTAGCGAAGCTTGTGACTGAATCAATCTTTCCATCCGGACTGAGAGTGAAGACGCTGCTTCCTTTCATCAACTCTTTGCCTTCGCGGTTGGCTGCAACCCAATCGGCAAGGACGGTTCCTTGGCAGTGGCGGACATCTCCGTTGCGGCGCAAGCCGATACCGGGCATGAATCGGTGACTTGCGCCGATATGAGCCGAGAGATCGTCAATCCCTTCCAGTAAGCTGTAGCGATCGCGAAAACGGATTCCGGCCGTGACGATCTTCGAGAGGTTCTCTTCGCGGGCCCGATCATCTTCGGTGACCCAGGCTTGGTACCAAGCGTCCACCGTATTTGCTGCGCCGGCGAATACTTCGTTCGAGACAACATTGGCAAAGACGGACAACTGAAATCGCCAGCCCTGAACATGCTCGTCACGCGCGCTAGCCTCAGCGAACTCGTGGGTAAGATGAAGGCGCGTCCCACTATCGTGAGCAGCCAGCCGAATGGTGACGCGCGAGCTTCCCGGCGGTATCGGTTTGCCAGTCGCGTAGCCGTAGGTAAAAACAATCAATTCCGGCGGCATGATCTCCAACACTTCGCCCAAAGTTTCAACGCCGTTGGGATGGCGAATGTACACCCTCCCTCCCGGTACCGCATCGATGGTGGAATCGCGACCCCACCACGTTGCCCAGCGCTCGCTCTCGCTCAAGAAAGCAAACACCGTTGCCGGTTTCGCGTGTATCGTCACAGTCCGTTCAAGCCGGTACGGCAAGTCCTGCATGGCCATCAACCTTTCGTAAGCCGTTTCGGGCCACGCCGTGTTTCTTCCAACTCGGCAGCCAGTTTCAGTTTCCACAATGCGTCATCCCACATGCTTTCGAGAATCTTGCGCAGCGGCCCGAGGGCTTCGCGGCGCGCACGGTAAAACCGGTTGCGATGTTGTGGGCGCGATACAAGCAGACCTGCTTTGACTAACTTCTGCAGCTGCAGCGAAACCGCCCCGAAGGTCACATCCGGCATCGCGCGGTGAATCGCGCCTGCCGTTTGTTCTTGCTGCCACACCAAGCGTAGAATCTCGCGCCGGCGCGGCGAAGCAATGGCATCGAGCAAAGCAGGCTGCATCTAGTTTATAATTTTAGTTTAAACTAAAATGAAAAGCAAGCGGCGAGTGCATAAAATGATGGGATGGATAAAGAACCAGAGTTCGGCACAGTAGAGGGCGGAGAAGGGATTCTCACGATTAGAGGCAGCGGCACAGTGCGTGGCTGGAATGGCATCCGCTATAAGTCGGGCCTCTCGGCGAAAAACGTAGGCTCCAAGAAGCTCTCCATGAATGTGGCCACCATCCCGCCAGGCGGCGTGGCTTACGCTCACATCCATGTCGATTTTGAAGTGATGCTGTACATCCTTGCCGGCCGCGTGCGGCATGAATACGGCCCCGCGCTGGAGCACAAGCTCGAAAACGAAGCGGGCGATTTCATCTTTATCGAACCCGGCATTCCGCACGAAGTGTTTAACATGAGCGATACCGAGCCCGTGATGGCCGTGGTGGCGCGCTCAGACGCGAGCGAGTGGGAAAACATTGTGAACTTCGCTCGACCTCCAAAGTCGTAACCCTCCCTGATAAACTAACTCTGCTGTTTGTTCAGCCTGTTCAGCCTATATTCGAGGAGGGAATTATGAGAATGCATTTTGCAGCACTTACGCTCGGTATTGCAATTGCAACATGCGCCCAGGCAGGAATTGTTTCGTTGAATGATCCTGTTACTTTGAATGGAACATTTCCGGCGTTTACGTCGGTTTGCGGACCGTCGCCACAACCCGCCGCTAGCAGCATCGACAACGGTGTCTTTCAGCCGGAAACAACCTGTTATCAATCCGGTATTCACTGGCAGGGAGCGGCCGGCGGTGATACGACTCACTCCATCGCGATCGGCTTTGGTAGCGTTTTCTCCATCAACGGCGCCATTGTCCAAGCCGACGACAACGATACTTATGAACTCGATTACCTTGGCACTGATAACCTTTATCACCTCTGGTGGAGCATCCCAACTATCAGTTCCTTCGGATTGGTCACGCGTCCGAATGCCAACCAGACAACCATCATGACTTTGCCGACGGTCAATGCGCTCGGCGTCGAAATCTTCGCAACCGGCGGTGATGGCGACTACGCTGTCTCGCAAGTTGAAGTGTTTGGCAGTGTCCCGGAGCCGGGGCCGATTGGCTTGTTGACCCTGAGCTTTGTTGGCTTTGGTGTCTACGTCGGGCGCAAGATACGCTAGCCATCGACCGCCAGGTAGACAGGTGAATGAGTTTTCCCGGCGGTTCTTAGGAACTCGCCGGGCCCAACGCACGCGGCGTTCTTTGCTTCAGTTCGGTAAGGAGGCGCTCGACATCCGATTCCCGTTCGATCGACTCCAACTGCCGACTCGCATCCATTGCTACAACGCCGCGCTGCCCAGCCGAGATCGCATCGGCCATATCCACCTTTGCCTTTGCGCGCTCGAACAGGGCGTCGTTCTTAAACTCCGTGGTTGGCGGCAGGCCGGCGCGCTCCGCCAATTTCGCCCGCCTGTGCTGCGCTATCAACAGGTCCGCCTTGATCTTCGTCTCAGTGATCTTTTGCTCTAGACGCTGCATGGCGTCGCGCAGCAACTGCACCTGATGCGATTGCTCCTCTACTTGCTGGGCAAAATTCACGGCGGCCGTTTCATACGCGAGCGAGCGCTCCAGCGCCGTCCGCGTGAGACCCTCTTCCTGTTTAACTAAAGAGAGTTCCGCCTTGCGCAGCCATTCGCGCTGCGAAGTGAGACTCTCTTTCTGCTTCTTTTCAAGCAAATGCTGGTCCGCAATAGCCATTGCCACTTGCGTCTTCACCTGCATGAACTGGTTCTGCATGTCCAGGAGAAGCTGCTTAAGCAGCTTCTCCGGATTTTCGGCTCTCTCAATCAGATCGTTTAAATTCGCTCTGATGAGTGTGGTTACTCGTTCTAACAAAGCCATGGTCCTGAACTCCTTCTCTTAGTTCTGCGGCGTAGCGCCATTCGGTTTGGTGGTTGTGTCCGTCCGGTCGGTGATCGTTTTGACCTTGCCGAGCAAGTCAGACATTTGCATGCCCGATAACGATTCAAACAACGCCGGAATTTGTGCGGCAATTTTAGTCATATCGCCGGTGATTTTATGCATGCCCGCCGCGCCCGAGTCGCCAGTCGAAACAATCGTGATCTTGTCGATGTTGGCTAACGGAGCGGCCAGAGCGCGTACCACTTCCGGCAAGCTTGTTATGAGCTTGTCGACAACGGCAGCCTGGTTCCATTCCTGATACGCTTCGGCCTTAACATTCATCGCCTTGGCTTCGGCTTCACCTTTCCGCAAAATAATTTCCGCATCGGCCTCACCTTGCGCGCGGGTCGCGGCGGCCGAACCTTCGGCCTCAATCGTCATCTTCTGACGGGCAGCCTCGGCCAGCATTTCAATACGTTTACGCTCCACTTCCGCAGATTTCAAGACAGTGGCAATCAGTTCCTTTTCATGCCGCAAGATTTCAAATTCCTGCACCTTCACTTCGCCTTCTTTTTCCACCTGGCGAACCTTCACGGCTTCAGCCGCAACCTGCTGTTGCATGATGTTTGTTTGAATGTCGTACGCCTTGTCGGCCTGCGCCTGTTGCCGTTTTACGGTTTCCACATATTGCGCCCTGCGGATTTCCAAATCTCGCTGCGCTTCCGCTTGTGCCGCTAGAGAGAGCGCTTCAGCAAGAACGCGTTCCTGATCGGCTTGCGATTTAGCAACCGCAGCGGCACGGGTGGCTTCCGCACGGCGAATGGCCGTGTCGCGTTCAGCTTCGGCGGTAGCGACATCGGCATCGCGTTTAACGCGGGCGATATCCGGGCGGCCCATGTTCAGGATGTACTCGTTCTTATCGCGGACTTCTTTAATGGTGAAAGAAATCACCTCCAGGCCCATCTTGCTCAGATCGTCGGCGCAAGTCGCCCGCATGCGATCGCCCACCATTTCAGGCTCCTTTACGATTTGTTCTACCGACAGTTGGCCGATGATCCCGCGTAGGTGGCCTTCCATCACCAGGCGGATTAGGCCTTCGCGTTCTTCATCCGTTTTGGTCAGAAACTGCTCCGCCGCTGTACGAATCGATTCGTTATCGCTCCGCACTTTGATTTGCGCGACAGCTTCTACTGTGACCGCGACACCCTGCTTGGTATAAAGATCCTGCTGCGGCGCCACGTCAAAAGACATAAGCTGCAGCGAGAGTTCTTTATAAGTTTCAATCATTGGCAGAATTAAGGTTCCTCGTCCAATGAGTGTGCGAGTGCCGCGTAAACCATACACGATGAGTGCCTGGTGCGGGCCCGCCTTTCGAAAAAGCGTGGCCATTGCCATCATTAAGAACAGCAATGTCAGCACGCTCGCCACGACAATCAACGTCACTTCGTTCAACATACAAGTCTCCTTTTGGCAGAATTTCCCGGCCGCCCGAATTCAGCGTTCCGGCTGGGTCAATGCCGCCCAGGTACGTACAAAAGCGATCCCTTTTTCATAGCGGGTGACGACAACTTCTTCCTCCCGCAAAATTTCACTACCGTCTTCACTGCGCGCCGGAACAGACCGGCGCGAACCATCGCGTACGAAAATCATTTCGCCCACGCCCGCTGGGCGGATCGTGCAGGAGACGCGCCCGAGCATGCCGATGATGTCGGTGTCCATCAGTTCCAGCGGTTTTTCATGCGCTTGCAGCCAGCGCAAAAACGCGCCCAGTAGAAACGCGCCGACTAAACCGACAAAGATGGCGACAGCGAGATCGGCCCATTTCCCGAGCTCGGAATGGCGTGTCAATAAATAACCAATCCCGCCAAACCACGCGAGAAAGACCGCCATACAACCGGGCGTTAGTAACGTCCCCAGCCAGGTTCCCAGCGCAGACGACGATCCAGAGTGAGCGTGGCCGTGACCGTGTCCGCCGTGACCATGCCCGATGCTGTGACCGTGCGCGCCGTGGCCCAGATGCATGCCGCCCATCAGCAGCGAAGCTACGCTCCACAGCGTGCCGATGCCGAAACAAATCAAATAAACTTCCGACGAATTCATAGGGTTGTTCCTCCCATCGTTGGCAGCGCATCAGACAAACGCGTCGCCAGTTCAGGCATATCCAAAATGCGCGCCAGCAACAACAAGCAATGGCGAGTGTCCGAATGCCGCGCTAACTTAAGGAGCGCTCCTGCCAACTGTGCATCGCGCCGAAACCGTTCTGCGCCTTGAATCAGCCATAAATCGAGCTTGTCCTCCCGTTCCGAAAAATCGGTAATCAGTTCGGTTTGAAACCCTTCCGGGTCGTCCACCAAATGCCCCGGATGCACTCTGAAAAACTTGGCCAGCAGCAGGCGAGTCGTGTTGGTGAGATGTCTGCGCCGCCCGCTTTCCAGTTGCGAAAGATAAGGCTGGCTAATCGTCTTCTTCATCTCTTTCTTGATTGCCGCCACCAGTTCGCTTTGGGTCATTTCGCGGTCCAATCCGCGGAGCCGTCCTTCGATCAATCGTAAATGGCGAATTTTCTCACCGGCCGTCATATAGCAATACGCAATCAGAATATTGCAAATTGCTATACGCGTCAAGAAGAATCGGTTTTAATGATTGGTAACTAGCTGATTTTGCTGGAAATATAGCTGTAGACGCGATCAGGCGCGGCCGCTTCGCACCAATTGGTCTCGGAACATTTGCGCATAGCCCTTGGCTTCGCCGGAATATAAGTCTTCCAGCGAATAGCGCATCTTGCGCTGCCAGTTCGGGTACTGCGACGTACTGCCGGGCAAGTTCTGTTGCTCGGTCTCTTTCGTGAAATCTTCCTGATTGATCAGCAAGATTTGCGAAGGCACGTTCATGAGAAACCCAATGACCGCGTTGTGCAGTTCGCCATTCAGCTCCGGCAGGTTCGCGGCATTGCGCTCATAACTATCGGGCAAGAGATGTTCGAAAAGCAAAGCGTCCAGCATGTGCTGTTTCTCTCGCTGGCGATCTGCTAATTGACGGCGGTACCCCTCTTCGTCAGCCAGGCCCGCGGCTTTGCGCGCTTCAATATCCCGGTTGATCCAGAAACCCGCTAGCGTCGGTAAGTCGTGCGTCGTGGAAGCAACCAGCGCCAGCGCCGGATAGAGCGAACTGTGTTTGAACGACCCATCCCGATTCTTTTCGAAATAGAAAACGCGGTAGCTGAGAATGCGGTAGTGCGCCAGCATCGCTCTCATCTCGTCCGTCACCGTGCCCAGGTCTTCGCCAACGATGATACATTCCGAACGAACGCTCTCCAGCGCAAGAATGTGCATCAAGTCGCTAGCGTTGTCGCGAACATACGTCCCCTGCGCCGCTTCCATGCCCGCCGGAATCCAGAAGAGGCGGATTAACCGCATCACGTGATCGATCCGCAACGCGCCGCCGGCTTCGAGAATCTTACGGATGCTTTCGCGATAGAGCCGGTACCCGGTGGCGCGATGCTCAAGCACATTCGGCGGTGGAAAGCCCCAATCTTGCCCCTTGGGAGAAAAATCGTCAGGCGGCGCACCCACCCGGCAACCGCTCACAAAGAAGGAACGATGGGCCCACAGATCGGCGCCGCAGCTATCCGTAGCCACCGCCAAATCGTGGTAAAGCCCGATCTGCATGCCTGCTTCTTTGGCATACTGCTGCGTGGCTGCGAGTTGCTCATCAATCACAAATTGCACATATTTGTAAAACTCAACCGAGCTCGCGTGTTGATCGGCAAACGCTTTTGCTTCCGGCGAATCGGGCGATTGATAAACGATCGGCCAATCGCGCCAGGTCCAACGATTTTGATCCTCTTCATGCAGAATTTGATCGAGTGCGCAATAGAGGGCGAACTTGTGCAACAAATCACCCTCTCGTTCGCAATATGAAGCAAAGGAACGGGTGCGAGGCGAATCTGCATTCTTCGCATCCCGAAATGCCCGATGAAGCAACCGCAGAAAGCGCTTCTTGAGCGAGTCTACTCCTTGGTATTGAACAAACGCAGAAGCGCGCAGGCCCTGAATCTGTCGTTGCATTTCCTCGGATTGGAACAATGCCGATGCCGCCGGACAGGCCGCAAACTCCGGCACTTTTTCGACATCCAAGTAGATCAGATTCTTGTAAAACACCGAAAGTGGGAGATAAGGGCTGGTGTTATACGGTGTCCGGTTATGCAGCGCATGCAAAGGGTTCACGCCAATGAAACTAAAGCCGACTTCGCGTACTGACCAGTCAATGAGTGCGCGCAAGTCGGTGAAGTCACCGCAACCCCAATTCCGCTTCGAACGCAAGCCGTAAAGAGCTACATTGAAGCCTGCTGTTTTACCTCCTTGCGCCAACCGGCCGGAAAGATAAGCGCAATCCGGACACAAAATCAAGTTTGAAACAACCGCGTCCGATCCGCCGAGTTTCAAGGTAAATCGGTGATAGCCCAAAGGCAATTGCGCCGAAAGCGGTAACTGGTAAGTCTGCCAGACCTTGCCATCGAAGTGAACTTCGCGAAGGAGCGGCAACTGCGCCGTAGCAATTTCACTTGCTACTACATCGCCCAATTCGAGAATAATTTCGTAAGTGACCAAGGAAACCGTATTCGCCGGCAGGGTGAGCGGAACGAAACGTTCCGAATCGCCAACCACCAGCGTCTGTTGAAGACTCGCCGTGTAAAGGCCAGCGAACAGCTGCGCTCGTTTCGCGTCAATCGTCTCAACACTCGTTGTGTCCCAACCGAGCGAATGCAAAATGCTCTTCAGCGCCTCAGGCGACGCTTCATGGCTGTGCCCGAATATATCCCAGTATTGATGGTCAATTCCGCATTCGGCTGCCGCCCGGCCGAGTGCGTCTTCAAGGTGAGTGGATTTCTCGAAAAAAAGTTGGGGGACCGCCATTAGTGATAATTCGATTGTCCTAAATCGATTTCACCAAGCCTGCGGCGATCGCTCGAACTAACTGCTAGGTACATGGGATAATAAATTCGTGGGCGACTCCGAACGTTTTGAAATCAGCCAACCGCCGGGACTCTTCTCGCGGATTGACGATCCAGCCAGCGAGTTTGGCGACAGCATCATCACCACCACTCTTGACAGCGCTCTGAATTGGGCCCGCAAGAATTCGCTGTGGCCTATGACATTTGGTCTCGCGTGTTGCGCCATCGAAATGATGTCGATGATGGCCTCGCGTTACGACGCCGCCCGCTTCGGCGCGGAAGTCTTTCGCGGCTCGCCCCGGCAATCGGACTTGATGATCATCGCCGGCCGGGTGTCCAACAAAATGGCGCCGGTCATTCGTCAGCTCTACCGCCAAATGCCCGAGCCAAAGTGGGTCATCTCCATGGGCGCGTGCGCTACTTCCACGGGGGTGTTCAGCAACTATGCGTTAGTGCCGGTGAACCAAGTTATTCCGGTGGATGTCTACGTCCCCGGCTGTCCGCCGCGGCCCGAGCAGTTGATCTACGCCATCATGCTGCTGCAGGAAAAGATACAGGCTTCGCGCGGCACTATGGCGAAGACGTTGAATATCGGTTAGCCGCGTTACTTCTTTAGCATCGCTAGCCGCCTTTGCGCGCAGCCGCCACCGCCCATTGAATGATAGTGGTCGTCTTTATTGTGTCACTCCTAAGTGATTTAACGTGCTTTTCATAAGAGCTAGGCCATCAGTCATTGAGAAGGAATTCACGCCGGACAACACTGCCCGATCCAGTTGAACGAGTCGGGGACTCTGAGCCCGGGAAACAGTGGTCTTGCTGGGGTATTCGTCTTGGGGGTGATTCTTAACCATCTCTTCCCATTCCGCAGGGGTTTGCTGGTAGGCGGGGTTGGCTCTCTTGATGTCGTAGACGCCGCGGAAGATATGAACAGCCTGCAACGGCGACATCACCGACGACACTTCGAGCATTCCAGTCACCGCGTTCCTGACTACCATTCCCTTTCCGAGAAACACCGTGTTGACCGTGATTAGCTGCATGCGCAAATGCCTCACTTGGCTCTGAGTAGTCTTAGCGAACTCGGGTAGCTTAGGGAGTCACTCGCCTCGTTGACGGCGGCAACGATATCCGTCTCGCTAACGCCCTTTCCTGGGTGACGCCAATAGGCGGCTTCTACTTTGGTAAGCGGCCCCTTGAGTACGGGCAACGTGGACGCAGGGATCTCGTAGGGGAAGACGTGGTCAACGTTAAACTCCGCATCCACAAGGTCCGAGATCGCCTTGTCATTGTGAATATTGAGTCCGCGAGCTTTTTCGTTGAGCGCCGCGTATTTTCGGAAACGCCTTCATATGCCAAGCGTGCGCAGAGCTCGCTGCTACGGCGTCTAGATCAGTGCTCTGGGCTCTGACAACGAGACCTGTGCTGAACCACGCGATCGCCACCGCAATCGTAAGATTGGGTTTTATCGTAATCCTTTTTCTTTGTGACAGTGAATTTATATTTTTGACTCGTTTGCTTGGTGCGGTGAGTTCCCTACATTCACGAGAGCGGACTATAAGGCTGCAAGATATCATCTTTGCAACCTCGCTTATGAAGCGGGAATCGGAGCCCAAGATCTTGCCTTCCTTTTCGTTATTCAAAATCGGTGTGCTCTATCGTTTCAGCGGATCTTCCACCCAAGGCGGAGTCGCTTCTACCAGTGAACCTAACGCTGGGTCCAACTTCTCAAGCGCCTGTTTCATCCCCCAGGCCACTTGCCTGTACGAAAAGTGTCCCTTCACCCCGCTTCGCAACCGCGAGATATATTCAAGCTCCGCGAAATCCATCTTGAACAAGAATCGCGAACGCGCTGCAAACGGCAGCAGATATTGCGCAGCCGGTTGTGGCAACTTGCCAATCGTTTCGCCAACCACTCTTAGGGCCCCGTCAAAGGCTTCCGCCGCCCCGCACGCATCCACCACAGCGGGCCGTTCATACCCAAGCTTATTTGTATAAGATTGCCGGAACTGCTGGCAGCGCCGGTGACGGTGCAGGTCCCGATACGCGCCAATATCCATTACAAAATCGAACACATACGGCGCACTGCGAAAATGCCGCGGCAATTCATCGCGCCGGTTGCGCGGGCCCATGGCCACATCAATCAATTCCTTGCGTTGTCCCGCCGTCCATGAACGCGCCAATTCATACAGCTCCCGATAGGGCCGCTCCGTCACTGGATACAACAACGTCGCGCAGATATCCGCCAAATGATCGCTTGGCTGCAAAAGGTCAACCGGCACATTCCCCGCCGGCCCTGTCTTCGGCAAGCGATCCGCCGCCCATTCCGCCAAATCCGCCCGCAACCGCGTTGTGTACTCATCGGGGTCCGCATGCCGCGCAAGAGTAGGCGCCAGCGGTTCTTTAAAAGCAGCATCGTCATGCCAGGTGCACTCGGGCGCAGCCGCACAAGCCACTGCCAGTTCTTGCCCAATCTCCCGCAGTTCTTGAAACTCCGACGCCTTCAACCGTCGTATCTGCTTTTCGAGCGTTCTGATGCTCGTCACTTGCCCAACACCAGTAGGAATTCCAAAGGGCAGCAAATAACGAGCCACATCAAACGCACGCGCTGCCAAGTTCCGTTTATACGCATCCGGCTTCATATCGTCCGGCTTGGGCAGTTGCGTTTCCAGATGCGCCGCCATGCGCTCTTGCACTGTCTGATAAGCCCGCAGCAGCCCCGCCGAAGCCGCTTCATACACAGCGCGCTCATCCGCACTCAACTCCGGTGGCGCCACCACACCCGACTTCGAAAGATCCTGATACCGCGAACTCCGCGCCTGCCCATCCCAAAGCTGCTCGTCTTCAATTTCCGTCGCGGCAATTTCCGAAACGCCTTCGAAGCAGATCGTGACGTGCCCCAGATCCGCAATCGATGCGTGCCCATATTGGAAGTAGAAACTCTCCAAAAACTTGGCGGAATCGTGGGTACGCACCCACTCCACCGAATCGCGAATCGAATCGGGCGAACGGCTGTAACGCGCCAGTGCATAGGCTAGCTTTTCGGGCGGCATGGGCGCCACAGTGAGCACGCGTTTTCGAACAGAATCCGGCGGCAAGACGTTATGATAGCGGAGTCGCATGCAAATTAAGATCAAGAAACTGTCGCCAAAGGCCGGCACGCCCGAGTATGCCCACGGCCCTGAAGAAGACGCTGGCCTCGACTTGCGCGGTATTGAAGCGGTGGTGCTCTTGCCGAACGTTCCCATAGCCGTCTCCACCGGCTTGGCCTTCGAAATCCCGCCTGGTTACGAAGTCCAATTGCGCCCACGCAGCGGACTCGCGCTGAAGCACGCCATCACTCTCGCTAATTCTCCAGCGACCATCGACCCTGGCTATCGCGGCGAACTTAAAGTAATTATGATCAACCTCGGCAAAATGCCTTATGAGATCAAAGAAGGCGATCGCATCGCGCAAATGGTGGTCAGCAAGTACGAGGCCATCACGTGGGATGAAACGGATCTCGCAACTTCCAACCGCGGCGAAGACGGCTTCGGTTCCTCCGGCCGCTAGCAAACAGTCATAATTAAGAGGGAAGATATGGCGACTTCAGCACTCGTGTCGGTTAGCGAATATTTGAGCACAACCTACCGTCCCGACCAGGAGATGCTGGAGGGCCAACTAGTTGAGCGGAACGTGGGCGAATTCGATCACAGCAATATGCAAGGCGCCCTAGTGGCGTGCTTGCGCCGGCGGCAACGCGAATGGAATATCCGCGTCCTGCCGGAACAACGCATGCGCGTGTCCACCAGCCGTTTTCGCGTTCCCGACGTGCGTGTCGTCTCCCGCGGCCAAGAGCTCGAGCCGGTCTTCACAAAGCCACCGCTCATCTGCATCGAAGTGCTTTCCAAAGACGACACGCTGCGCAGTATGCAGGATCGCGTGGACGATTACCGGGCTTTTGGCGTTCGCAATATTTGGGTCTTGGATCCGGTGAAGCGCCGGGCCTACGTCTGCATGCACGGCGATTTCCGCGAACCCGAAAGTCAAGTCCTCGAAGCCGAGCACACACCGATCCGGATTCCTTTACCCGAGCTTTTTGCCGATCTGGACTGATTTCTTATTCGCCGCTCTTTGTCTCGCTCGTCAACTTGCTCGCCAACGGCTGCGTCTGCCCCGCATACTTGTTCCCCACCTTCTTGTAGTAGGGAACCGACACCGGCGACGACAGCTGTTCAAACGTGAACGAACAAATGCGCATGCCCGGGTAAAGGGCCACCGGCATAATACCCAGATTGCTCAACTCCAGTGTCGCTTTCCCGCGCCAGCCGGGGTCGAACAGCCCCGCTGTGCCATGCACAATAATCCCAATGCGCCCCAAACTCGAACGCCCTTCCAGCCGTCCTAAAACGTCATCGTCCAATTCCAGGTTTTCTTCCGTAATCGCCAGCGCGAACTCCCGTGGTTGCAGCACAAATGGATCGCCGGGCTTTACATGCACGCTGCGCATGATGTCTTGAATCGCGCTCTTATCGCGCACATCGATAAAGGCGTGGCGGCTATGTTCAAAGACGCTGAATTCCGTCCCTAAGCGGAAGTCAACCGAGCAACTGCCGAACTGTTCGGGCGGCAGATCGGGCGAGATACATATCTTGCCCGACGCTAGATAGCGGCGAATGTCGACATCGGAAAGAACCATAAGATTTGAACCGTTATCCTAACACGCGCAAAGGTCCTCTCCCGCAAGCAACGAATGCTATCCTGGTGGAGCGTTCCATCCGGAACACGAGAGTAGTGGGCGGCTAGCTCAGCTGGGAGAGCACCACGTTCGCAACGTGGGGGTCGTGGGTTCGAACCCCATGCCGTCCACCAAATTATCCCCTTTGGAATCAACAGTTACAGACAATTTTTTTGAGCTTGCCAAAAACTTGCCAGACCATACATCCTGCGCCAGGCTCGAAATCCGTTCCTGCCGCTGAACTGTCCATTGCGCATAATGTTTCCGGATGATCTCTGGAGTGCTGCCGAGGACGTCTGCAACATCCTCCGTAGTCCAGCCCTTTTCCAGTAGCGCCGTTGCGATCGTGTGGCGGAAGCGGTGCGCGTGAGCACCCGCCACGCCGGAGAGTTCGAAGACGCGGCCCAGCGTGCGGGTCGCTCCACGAATGACTGCGCGAGTGGTTCCGTTTCCGCTCCAAAAGAAGTACTTCGATTTCCCGATGGCTCCCTTTGGATCGGGAAGAGCGTCGAGAATCGTTTTGAGGAGGGGAGGAAGCGGCAAGTGTAGAGCCTTGCCATTTTTCATGGTATGTAAATAAATGCGATCTGCTTTCAAGCGGTCTCGCGAGAGTGTTGCGACATCGCTAATGCGGAGACCCGTATAACGAAGCAACAAGATCATCGCTTCGGCCCTGTCCCGCTCGTAAGACCCTCTGCCCAGTCTGGTACACGCCTCTAGGATCTGGCCGACCTCTTCCTCGGCATAGGGCTCCTTCGGTTTCGGCTTCACCTTTGGCGATTTCACTTCTTTGGCCGGGTTGTAATTGCACCATTTGCGGCTGACACAAAAGCCGAAGAAGTTCCGCAAAATGGCGAGCTCCTTTGTCCAGGTCAGCGCACAAATCGGCCGTTTCGCCCGAAACAGATCGATGGTCTCAACGTCAACATCATCGAGCCGCGTGATGTTCGCAGTTTTGGCGATCGCAAGAAAATTGTCTAACGCCCTCCGATGATTTCTTTTGGTACTGTGGCTGATGTCCTCCTTGGCGGCCTTGAATGCGTTAATGGCATCCTCCAGGAGCTTCGGTTCACGGTAGTCCGGTCGTTCTAGACCCGCGAGCTTGCGATAGGCTTTGTCCAGGTTACGAGTGAACAGCGAACGGCGGTAGCGCGAGCCCTTGATCTCTCCGTCGACACCCAGGTTGCATTTGCAGTTCAAGAAACGCGGGCCCTTGTTTGCATGAGGGCATTTGCTGGAATGGTTCCGTACTAGAAAAAGATCCCTCATCGCTTAGCCGCTTTTCTTTTCCGCAGTCGCGACAAGGCGGCGCTGATATTCCCTTTCCGCAACGGAAGCGGGAATTCTCAACGTGAAATATTCTCGCTTCCCGCTGCGGCGCTTATCGTTGCCAAGCCGTAATACGCCGGGCGCAGCTTCAAAGATACGCCGTATAGTCGATTCGTCCAACCTCCACAGTTCCGCCAGGACCTGAACCGAGTAATGCGGTTCGAGTGAGGATGTCGGCAAATTCGTGGCCGAATGGGACTCTGCCTGGTTTTCAGACCCGCGCCAAGCTTTCAAATTTACACTATTCAAAACACACCCCTTGAAATCCCTGTGCCGTCGTCGTTTGCGGCACGAGAAATCGCTTCAAGCTGCCAGGGCAAGTGACGCACATACTCAAGTCACCGAAATCCGTTTCGGCGGAAGCGGCTTCGATGAGGTTCAATTTAGCATGCTTGATTATCATAATCAAGCCAATTCTTAAAGTGTGCATGAGAAAGATTGTTAAGCTTTGTGCTGAATGACCGATCGCGACCGAAAAGCGTTCGACAATTTGCCTTCCAGGGTGATAGCGCAGATCAATCGACTTGCGCGCGCTCTCAAGGAGAGCCCGGAGAGCATCATAGAGAAGGCGATACAGCTTTTTGAACAGAAGCATGCGAGCGCCAAATCGATGGCGCTCGGATCGGGAACCCCGCCATCCAACCCTTTCGATGACCCTCAGTCTCTGGCCGTATTCAAACGGATGATGAGCGCGCTGGCTACCCGCACCGCTGCCGGAATGACTCCCGCCCAAAAGAAGGCGCGTGGAGAAGCCGGTGGCGCTGGGCGAGCCAAGAAGCTGACGGCAAGCGAGCGAAAAGACATCGCGCGTCGCGCGGCGGCTAAGCGCTGGGCAAAAGCGAAAAAGGAAGGGTAACTTCGTAAGCTTGTCATCGTTGTTCTGGGTCTGTTTTTTCATGTCGCAGCCGGTATTGTCTGAGCAATGATGACGGAAAAAGCAGAGGCCCAATCGAATTAACTTTTGGAGGCCACCGAGACGCTGTTGAAATGGTTCAAACAAAAGTGCCATCACATGTTCAGACTCCAGAAACGATCCCTTCACGAGATTCCTTTCCTTATGTATCAGAATCCAAGCCTCCAGATCGTGGACATCCACTCTGACACGCCTTCCATGGCGCACCGGGCGCCGCTGTTTCGCGGAAATCAATCTATGAATTTCCTCGTCCGAAACGGAAAGATACAGTGGGGCTTCGTCTGGGTTGAATAATCGTCGCGGAATAATATGACAGCTCCGCAACGCGCGGCTAATCACAATTTCACAAGCCTTTTCGATCAAAACCGATAGGCCGATTGCCGTCTGATTAGGTGAATCGCTTGTGTTTCCCATCTTGCGGTGGTCAAGTCGAGCTAAAGAGTTCATGATGTCTCCTGGTTGGACCGCTTACCTCGTGCTCATCGAATTCGAAAATTAGGCCCCTATAAACAAAAACGCATATTTTTTGTGTTTTGTGACAAGAACAGTCTGTTTTTTTCCATCTCCTCGAGTTCCGGCTACTCGATTCAATGAAAATAGCCTCTGGCTCGTAAGTTTTGGCAAGGCACCTTCGTGACAAAAATCCTCAACTTTTTTCACTCCCGAAAAGTGTATCTATATACAAAG
Source organism: Bryobacterales bacterium (assembly GCA_963763615.1). Lineage (GTDB taxonomy): Bacteria > Acidobacteriota > Terriglobia > Bryobacterales > Bryobacteraceae > Bog-105. The sequence continues at coordinate 397,622 of CAVXPI010000002.1, forward strand.
GTGCCTCCCCATCGAACGCCTCTACCAGTCAAGAGTCGAAAACGCGCGCATTTCGGGCACGCGCAACAAAACAAATTTCAGCGTGCGTTGAGATCCAGTACTCGAGGTCGCCCAGGTCGACAATGACTCTTTGCCGTGCCGAACGCCGGCGAGTTCGCGGTTTGAAATCATGTAATAGATTTCCCGCTCCGAAAGCTCCAAAGACACAGCCCGGTCCTGGACAGAAAACAGGCGGCGGGGAGAAAACGTCGCCAACAATACCGATAATTTCCGAGAATAGCCGCTTGATAAGCTGCCTTGACCATTGCGCTGAAGAGGTCTTGGGCGTGGAGGCTGGCATTCGATTATTAATCCGTCATTTCTGAGAGTTCTGATCACTTACTCACTTTCGTTCCGCTCTTCAAGGTCATTCCTTCTTGCGAAGAGCTTTCTTCGGCGTCCGTTTGCGGCTGCGCCGTCTGGTCTCCTTTTCCGTAGTATCTGGATCGTTCTCTGCCCGAGCTGTTTTCTGGCTTAATGTCGTAAGCACCTCTGATGGTTTCATCTTCTCGACTCCCGTAGGGCCAAAATGTAGCGCTTCAGGGTCTGACATCTCGGCAAGTTCTGTTTCGATGAGATGCTGGGCTAGGCTCCTTTCCCATTCAATCGCCTGCGTGAGTCGTTGAACTGCCCCTAAAAGGCGTTTCGTTGCCAGACCCAAGCGGTTCAAGCCTCGTTCACGCGCCTGCAGTGGGCCGACTGGACCGAAATCCTTGAGCATGCGATTCACATTTGACTCAATACCAGAGCTTGGAAGATCTTTGAAATTTGTTAGTGGTGGATCCTCTCTTCGGGCAGTTTCGCCGCGGGCTATGAAGTCAAAGAGATTTGCTAGAACCCACACGTCTTCATAGGCCGCTTTTGAAAGGAAGGCCCCTATTTCGGTCAAAAGTTTGTTGCGTTGTAGAATCGCAGCCTCGTCATGAAAGCCATTTGATTCTGCTAAGGCCGAAAGCTTTTCAAAGATCGGCAATTCTGGCAGCGCGTTATTTTCATAGCGATAAACAGAGTTAATCGAGATGCCCAAACGGCTCGCCATTTCCTGTTGTGTGAGCTGAAGCTTTGCTCTCAATCCTCGAATTGCCTTCGCGGTAGCCGTGAGATCGGCCACCTCCATCTCGAAAGCTGCTCGGAACATTGCCGCTTCCTTCGGAAGACCTGCCGAGTCGGCCAGCTTCGCGAGCTCTATAAGCACCTCCCCGGTAGGCGGTATCCGATTTTCCCAACGAATAATCGATGACACGTTCATGCCCAGGCGCGTCGCCAATGAGGTTTGTGTTTCACCCATAGTCTGTCGCAACACTTTGATTGCTCCAGCCAGATCTTCTTGCAAGTTCTTCACCACGTCAGTGTATCAATAAACACACCATGGTAAAGTCTGGCTTAAATCGAGTATAGCGGCTGTTGTTTATCATTGCAATAGGAAAACTAGCATGTTATAAAAATAATCAAGAGGATCATGATTTGAAAAAAGTTACCTTGACGGCGGGCGAAGCCGCGCAGTACTTAGGCCTCGGGCGCAGCTCAACTTATAAGGCATTAAAAAATGGACAGTTACCGAGCGTGCGAATCGGCAACCGGTTTTTTGTCCCGATTGCCGCCCTTGAAGCTTTTCTCCGCGACGTTCCGAGAAAGCAACCAGCTCTCGACGGAGAACCTGTTGGATAGAACTCCCAACAACCCGCTTCGCCAGCATAGCGCTGTGCAAACACAGGAGCGATTTGAAGTATACAAGGATTTCTGATAGAAACAGCTCATTGCTACGCTCCTGTGTAGGCTGTCCTCGCCCAAGAATTCCCCTTGCAGTTCGAAGAGTAATCGTGGTAAAACAAGGACTACCGCTCATCTGACTTTCGATCAGTCACATGTGACTAAAAAGGCGGGAGCATGCCGCGTTGAATTTGTATCTCGCAGAACTCCAACTTCTGTAGTCTACCCGAAGCAGTTTCCAAGTTCTCCAGTAGTCCCAGGGCCAAGACGTCTCACGTTTGGCCACACCTTCACCCTATGTCCATTGATCACCGAAGCCGCATGATTTCCTTCCGCTTGTCAGCGGAAGAATATGACCGATTCCGCGATATCTGCTTTGCTCATGGCATCCCCTCTCTTTCTGAGTTGGCCCGGGTCGCTATGAACAGGTTCATGAACGAACCCGCTCGGACTGAATCCGCGATGGACGTACGGGTTGCTGATCTTGAGGCTCGTTTGCAAATTCTGTCGAACGAAATCAAGTCGATTAGATCTAGCAAGAACTCGAATTTGACAACCACGGCGACAAATGCCAGTTAGCTCAACTAAGTTTCTGCAATTCGAGTGTTCAAGAACTGAATGATATGAAAAAGACTCCGTTCCTCCTCTTCGTTCTCCTCGCTAATTCCACTTCGCTCTGCCTTTTCGCTCAAGAACGGGCGCTGCAACCACCCGCCTCCACTGACTTCATCCTCGGCCCCTTCAACCAGATTTCCGTCATGGTCGGCGATTCTAAGACGAGTTCTCCGACAAGACCTTCTGCCTCGACGGCCAAGTCGACGTCTCCCTCCTCCTCATCGCCCGCTTCCACGCTGGGGGCCTCACCCTCGCCGCTCTCGAAACTAGCATCAAAGACCACCTCAGCCCCATCCTCAAGTACCCCGACGCCGTCGTCAACGTCTCCGAAATCAGCAGCCAGCGGTTTTCATCGCAGACAAACGTCCATCTTTCTTGACCGTCGGTAATTCTGTAACCCCATGAAGAAAACCATCCCACCCCCAGTTCTCTTTCTCCTCAGTTCGTTGTTGCCGTGCCTGCTCCTAGCCCAAAATCAGCCTCAACAACCCCCGCGACCCCCAACCCCCACCGGTTACATCCTCGGTCCAAACGACCAGATCTCCGTGAGTGTGAACGAATTTGCGGATGAGTTCGGCGAGAAGACTTTCAGAATCGATCCGTCCGGCGACGTCTCTCTCCCCGTTATAGGTCACCTCCACGCGATCGGCCTGACGATACGCGAACTAGAAGACGAAGCTAGAGCCGCACTTGTCCATGAACTCAAGAACCCTCAAGTCGCCATTTCCCTCGCAGCATATGGGGGCCAAACGGTTTCCGTTCTCGGCGCGGTAAATACGCCGGGCCTCTACCAACTCGAAGGCCATAAAACGCTTTTTCAAACCCTATCACTCGCAGGTGGAATGTTGCCCGAGGCCGGTTCGGAGGTAACCGTTACCCGAGATCTCAAGTGGGGGGCGATTCAGTTGCCACAAGCTGTCACGGATACATCCGGTAGAAATTCCATAGCTACCATTAGAATTAAAACGCTCCTTACATCCTCCAATTTGGCCGAAAATATTCAGATTTTTCCGGGCGATACAGTGTCTGTCCCGCCAACGGAGAGAGTTTTTGTAGTGGGTTCTGTCAAAATGCCAGGGGCATTTCCTCTGAACGGCCACGAAACCATGTCAGCATTGCAAGTTGTTTCCCTCGCCGAAGGTGTGACCCGAACTGCAGCTCTAGACAAGGTCAAGATTTTACGAGTCGCGTCAGGTTCTCCAACCCGTTCCGAAATCCCTGTTAATCTGAAGCTGCTTATGGCTGGCAAAGGACCCGACGTACAACTCGAGCCAGACGATATTCTTTTCGTCCCCAACTCTAGCGCGAAGTCCGCTGGCTATCGAACCATCGATGCAATTATTGAAGCGGCAACTTTCGCCTCTCGGACGACTTACTAAGCCGAGACTCATCGAGAATCTGCCGACTTTTTGCAAAGCAAAACTCCCTTATCACTAGCATCCTCCGTGTGAAAGCTGCATATGGAAAATAAACGAGAACTTTATCCACTTAGCAACCAGAACGAACGAGTGCCACTCTTGCCTGCCGAAAACCCGCCCATCACAACAGCTATTGCGGCACGAAACACGTACATCGCTAACCCCTCATACAACTCGGTCCCTCTGGGCAGTACAGAGGAGGATGACTCCGACAGTACTCTTCTTGAGTATTGGCGGCTCATCGCCCGCCACAAACGCGCCATCGTCTTCGGCGCGCTCGCTGGACTGATTCTCGGCTTTGCCGTCGGCATCCCGATGAAGCCAGTCTTCCGGGCTGAGACAACCCTCGAAGTTCTAACCCTAAACGGTGACTTCATGAACCAAAAGTCCTCAAATCCCACCTCCACCAGCGACGGTAACTTCGATACCTCAGAAGAAGAGACCCAAGCTAAGCTCCTGGAAGGCAACGCTCTCTTGGACCGAGTGATTGCCAAGCTTGATCCCAGCGCCGTCAAAAAAACGGGCCTGCCTCCCTTTGCGACCTCGGGCTGGCGAAGCTGGGTCCATCTGCGCGAACGCGTTGAACCCACTCCTAGGCAAAAATTACTAGCAAAGGCGGCCAACAGTTTGAAAGTCCGCCCAACCACCCGTACCCGTGTCCTCGAAATTACCGTCGACTCAACGGACCCGCAACTGGCGGCGGATTTCGCCAACACCCTCACTCAAGAGTTCATCGCTCAAAATATCGAGGCTCGCTACAATACAACCCAGAGCACCGGTCAATGGCTCCATCGTGAACTCGAAGACGCGCGGTCTAAACTTAGAGACTCCGAAAACGCACTACAGAGCTACGCGGCTACATCCGGTTTGATTTTTACCAGCCACGATGAAGATACAAACCTCGCCACCGAAAAGCTACAGCAGGTTCAGCAGAATCTGTCCACCGCCACTGCCGACCGTATCGCTAAGCAAGCCCGGTTCGAGCTTGCCCAGAAAGCCCCCCCGGAGTCTTTGGGCGACGTACTAAATGATGATGGCCTTCGCGACGCGTCAACGAAAATCAATGATCTAAAAGGCAGACTTGCCGATGCCTCGACCGTCTTCGCTCCCGAATCGAGCAAGATTCAACGAATGCAAGCTGAACTGGCTGCCCTTCGAGCGTCCTTCGAGTCAGAGACGACGGACATCATCAAGCGCATCGAAAATGACTACACCGAAGCCATACGCAAGGAGCGGCTTCTTGCGGTTGCCTACGACGCTCAAGTGCACGAAGTCACAGGACAGGATGAAAAAGCGATTCAGTATAATATCCTGAAGCGCGACGTTGACAGCAATCGAGCGCTTTATGACACTATGCTTCAGCAAATGAAGCAGGCGTCCATTTCTTCCGCCATCCGCGCCGGTAACGTCCGAGTAGTCGACCCCGCCCAGGTTCCCGACCTGCCAGTCTCCCCGAACTTCAAAGTCAACTCCGCGATGGGTCTTGTGCTTGGCCTCCTTGCTAGCATGGCCATCGTCACCATGAGGGAACAAGCAGACCGCACTCTCCAACAGCCTGGTGACATCAAGCTCTGGACCGAATTGAGCGAACTGGGTGTAATTCCAAATGCCGCCATCGGCTCTCGCGGTGCTGGTTATCAGTACGGCTCCCCAGCTGCGGGCTCCAAAGGCCACAAAAAGCTACCGCGTAAGAATTCATCCTTAAGCCTGCCTAAACCAGCCGAACTACTTCTCGCGCAACAAGGCTCGAGTATCAGTGCCGAAGCATTCCGCTCAGCCCTGACTTCCATTCTCTTCATCTCCGAGGAAAAAAATCGGCCCAGAGTCTTAGTGTTTACCAGCGCCAACGCTGCAGATGGGAAAACCACCGTCGTGAGCAACATCGCGATTGCAGCCGCAGAGATTCGCATGAAGGTACTTCTCATCGATGCTGATATTCGCCGCCCTCGTTTGCACGAGGTCTTTGAAGTTAACAACAACCAAGGCTTAGTAGACTTACTGACAGATGAGCTCCCCGAAGAATACCTCGATCACGTCATCAGATCTACTGATGTCAAGAACCTTTCTATTCTCCCGGCTGGCTCACCGACACATGCCGCTTCGCACCTTCTCTACTCACCGGCGTGGGGGGCTCTCCTTTTTCGGCTCCGCAAGGAATACGACATGATCTTAATCGACACGCCGCCCATGCTGCAAATGACTGATGCGCGCGTCGCTGCTCGTTCTGCCGATGCAGTGGTATTGATCGCCCGCTCCAACTTGACCACCCGCGACGCCATGATCGCGGCGCGCGATCGCCTCGCGGAGGATCGCATTCCCGTCCTCGGTACAATTCTGAACGATTGGAATCCAAAGCAATCCCCAAATGGCTACTACGGCTACTACCGCAACAACTATTACCATGCCAATCACTACCATGAAGGTCGAAGAGTCGATAATCCTGACTTGAAAGCAATGTAGCCCGAAGACGTTCAGCCATTCAAACAGATGCTCTCGCCCGTAAACGCGCAAGCAACTCCTAAACGAAGGGTGCTCCAAGGCTTGGCAGCCACTGCCTTAAACCCGGTGGCGACAGTTTTCATCCAGCTAGGCACCGTGCCCCTTTTACTAAGGGCTTGGGGAGCTGCGAAGTATGGCGATTGGATTCTCCTCTCTGCAATTCCCGCATATCTGGGACTTACTAACATGGGGCTCGGGGACGCGTCCGGCAGCGACATGACTCTGCGAGTCGGAGCTGGAGACGCTGAAGCGGCAATTGAGACATTTCAAAGCTCATGGCTTTTCGTCACTGCCACATCCTTTATTGTCTTTGCCTTAGCCAGTCCGATATCTTGGTGGATCCCGTGGCAGCACCTGCTAAAACTGTCCAGCCTGACCTCTCAAACAGCCGCCTTGATATTGGCGATACTTGGCCTATACGTGGCGATCGGCCAGCAAAACGGAATTTTTGAGAGCGGATTCAAGTGCAGTGGCAACTTTGCCTTGGGTCAGCTTGGTTGCACTTTCATTCGCTTGGTGGAAGCTGTGGTTGCAACGCTGGTAGGAGTTCTCACGGGCAACCTGGTTCTTGTTGCACTTACCTACCTTTGCGCCCGCGTCGTCCTCACTGTCGCGTACGCAGCGCTGCTCTACCACAAAGTACCTTGGTTGCGCCTGGGAATAGCGCACGCTCAAGTTCGAACAATCCGCCGCCTCGCAGGGCCAGCGTTCGGCTTCATTGCTCTTCCCGCAGGCCAAGCTCTAAGTTTGCAAGGCTTCACACTTCTCGTCGGTGGTATCGCAGGTCCTGTAGCCGTCACCGCGTTCTCTACTTTGCGAACACTGAGCCGCGTTAATTTCCAAATGTTGACTACCGTGATGTTTGCATTCTGGCCGGAGTTGTCCCGGGCATTCGGTGCGGGCAATATATCATTGGCCCGAAGCCTTCACCGGCGCGCCTATCAAGTCGGTGTGATTATGTCAATCGCTGGCGCTTCCGCGCTCTGGATTGCTGGGCCGTTTGTCTACCGTACCTGGATTCACAATGCTGTCCCGTTCAATCGGACCGCCTTCCATATCTTCTTGCTGGTGAGCATCGCTAACGCCATCTGGTACACGAGCTCTGTCGTTCCCATGTCGACGAACCGGCATCTTCGGCTAACCCTCACTTACCTCGTAGCAACGGCACTTTCACTGGGGGTCGCCTGGGGGTTAACTCGCGCTTTCGGCATTGCCGGCGGCGCGTCCGCGCTTTTGATCATCGACGCATGCATGTGCTGGGTTGTCCTTAGGGCGGCTCTAAAGCAGGTTCACGACACACCAATGGCGCTCATTACCGCTGTCTTCGCCAAATATCAATTTCGACGCCCGGCGTCCAAGTCCATCGACATGGAAATCGCAAAATCTTGATGGATCTTTCAATACTCTACCTTGGCGCGGACTCAGGCACCTCCCTTCACCGGGCCCGGGCCCTCGAACGTCTAGGCTGCCGCGTCCATCACATCAACGAGAGGCGTTTTCTTCCCGCTAGCGCCTGGATTGAGTCATGGCTCCACCATAGCGGAGCTATGTTTCTGTCGGGAGCAGCGGAGCGTCGGCTGATCGCGGTTTGCCCGAACCGGAACGTTGACTTCATTTGGGTAAACGGAGGCCAGCTACTGGGTCCCGAAGTGCTAGTTAGGCTTCGTGATAAGTATCAGTGCCCGATCGTCAATTACAACAACGACGACCCGTTCGGCGGTAGGGATGGTCGAAAGTGGAGGCTTTACCTTCAATCGCTGCCCTTTTATGACCTTACCGTGGTCCTTCGGGAATGCAATGTAAGTGAGGCCAGAGCGGCTGGGGCAACAAATGTCCTCCGGGTTACAATGTCTGCCGATGAGCTGGCGCATGCTCCACGGCGAATCGACCAGGATGACCATGTAAAGTGGGGATCCGACGTTGTATTTATTGGGACATGGATGCCCGAGCGCGGACCGCTTCTCGCTGGATTGGTTAGGTCGGGTGTGCCGCTCACAATTTTCGGCGAAAATTGGCACAGGGCGAAAGAGTGGGCGATCCTCCAAAAGCAGTGGAGGGGAGCCGCCCTTGGGCGCGATGAATACGCGAAGGCCGTACAGTGCGCGAAAGTTTGCCTGGGGCTGGTGTCCAAGGGCAACCGCGACCTCAGCACTACCAGGAGCTTCGAAGTTCCACACTTAGGAGGTGTCTTGTGCGCTGAAAGGACGACCGAACACTGCGCTCTCTATAAGGAGAACCTGGAGGCCGTTTTTTGGAATACTCCCGACGAATGTGTAGAACAATGTTTAAGGCTCCTCAAAAACCAGGAACTTCGTGATTCCTTAGCGCTTAATGGTCGGATCCGGTGCCTCCAAAATCGAAGTACAAACGAATCCATACTAGGGCAAGTCCTTGCTGCGGCTTCAAAGATTAGAGATACGCCCATCGTCGACTCGATTAGTTGCAAGACAACTATAACCACAGCCTCCTTATGCTAAAGACTCCACCTCCCCCCCAAACCAGCTCTCGCATACAGGTCCGAGAGGGGCGTGACCCGGAACGACGCATAGTGAGGACATGGCTGCGCAGGCGGATTCCAGTGTGCCTGTTGCTGGCAGCTTTTGAGTCCTTCGCGGTGCAGACAAACATTGGCTTTATCGTGGCGTCGCTGGCTGGCTCGGTCCTAATGGTGATTGCTGGGTATTTCCTCACTCTTCGCCTGAAACAAATCCGGTTTTGTTGGGCCTTGGCCGATGGTTTGCTTCTCGGCTACTCGACTGGAAGCTTCAACACTACGATCCGGCTCCTTCTTGAAGGTACGACACCGGCACGTTACTTTTTCCGTCCTCAAAGTGAACTCTCAATGGCGTTGGCCCTGAGTCTAGTGGCCAGCGCGATCTTATTTTTCGTTGGCGCAGCCTTCGAAAGGCCAGTCCGGATCGATCCGCTGAAACTCAGTTCGCGCGACCTAGCCCTGGTAGTTTTCGGAGTAGCAGTCGTCGGAATCGCATTTCTCACGGGTGGCCTCGGCTACATGGGTGCCACAACCTCGGGGGGAAATCACGCTTCTCCTATCGCTATGCTCGCGGCGGAAATCTCGCCCGCTTTGCCAGCAATGGCCTTCCTTCTCGAGCGCAAATGCCGCTCAGTCCGCCAACGGTTGTTCTGTTGGCTCCTCTTTGGCGTTGGGACTCTCGCCCTAGTCCCACAAAGCCGTCGTACCCTGATCTATGGTTTGCTGTTGGTTGTAATCGCCTACAACTTGCGCTCGGAAAATCGCCCAACCGGATTGCTCCGGAAAGGAATCTTGGTCGTTTGCCTCGTTCCGATCCTCTACGCCGGGACTACGTTCTTCTATGCCTTGAGAGTCTCAGCGTGGCAAATGGGGGGAGGAGGGAAGAAAGCGCCTCTATCGATGCTGACCTCTCGGGCAACGAATCTCCTCGAAAACAACGACGACAGTCAATTTGACCAACAAGTATCCCAAAACCTTCGAGATAGAACGTTCGTTTTGCGTTACTTCTCTGATCTTCTGTCGGCAAGTTGGACCCATCCGCTGCTGCTCGGAGAAGACCTTTTCTTCTGCATAAAGCTAAGCATCCCGTCGGCCATCTACCCGAATAAGGATTCTGTAATTGAGACCGGAGCTGAAGAAGGGTTGGCAAATCCGAATTTTGGCCTGATAGTAAAAGATGAGGCAAATTCGGTACTCACTACCGGTGTATCGGATTTCGGCTTGGCTGGAGCTCTGGTCTACCCGGTTGGGTTTTGCTTGGCTGTGAGCTTTTTCGTTCGACGATGGAACAGCAAGGTGCCGGAAGCCATCCGGCTGTTGACGATTCTTGCCATCATCAATCTGATGTGGCAAACCGAAACAGGCTCCGCCGCCTACCTCGTGCTCTGCCGCAATTTGGTTATACTGTTGCCGGCGTTGTGGGTCATTCACTGGTTCAGTCGGGGTCTCTGCCATAAAAAGGGTGTAGGAAAGCACCAAATTTCGGGCCCGCCCGGTGGGCGAAGGCTTCAACTTCAACCAATTTCTAGCTCTAACTACAGAGAAAGCTGAATCTCATGCCCATACCAAAAGCTAATCTCCTGAGAATCACCGCGGCAATCACTTTTCAAGTTTTCATGTTCACAGGCAACTCTCTCGCAGTGACCTTAAACCTCAGGGATTTCGACGCCGCTTGTGGTGAAGCACAACACAACTGTCGTCTGGCATTCCAAACTGGCCTTCGAGCGGTCGAAAAAGCGGGCGGTGGGACTCTCGTCCTTCCTCCTGGCAATTTTCTTATCGACTTCCCTGATGTTGCCAATGACGCCATAAACGGCCCCCCGATCCAGCCGAACACTTTAATCTCTGTGCCATCGCGCGTTACCATCCAAGGTCATTTGAACCCTAAAGGCGTGCCGGATTCGATCATCGAATGGAAAATCACTAGTGTACCTGTTTTCGTTTTTGCGAGCAGCTCATTTAGTGGAATGCGCGACCTGCATCTCCGGTTCATAGGGAGTTTGCCAACCAGATATCCATACGGCGACATTGAACTATTAAAAGCTCTTGGATTCTACCCCACGTTTCCCCACTATAACCAAATGTCAGGGGGAAATTACGAGATGTCTTCCGCAGTGTACTTATTTAATTCCGAACACTGCACGTTTGACACCCTCATCTTCGACTCGCAAACACAGGATAATAATCGTGCGCTCGGAATCGCGATTAACATCAATGGAGCGGGCCTTGAGTTAGGGCCCACCAGCGGTCTCTCCCGAGCCGCTGAAGGCAACACGTTTACCAACATCGTTTTGCGCGACTACCTCATGGGCATAGTTCCGCACGCGCAAAGTAACGTGGTCATAGAAAACATAGACGCTGATTGGCGCGGCAGTTCAAAGGCGATGGCGCCCGGGCATGTCATCTATTTCACCGCCGGAAATCTTTGGGAACGAGATGGTTCCGTCAAGAGAATATCAAGCTCAAAAGTCACGGTCCGAAATATTACGGAAGGGCCACACACTCTTAGTAATGTCGTGTCATTCGGGACGCTCGCACTCAAATATATTAACGGGGGAAGCTTCCAGCATGTATTCTCACAGCATCCCGCCGGCCTTATCCAATCGATGTTAGCCGTCCAGAATGTATCGTTCGAGGACATGCGGTGGTCGACGGATTATGACCTGTGCGGCGAACAGGAAGCAGCCGCATGCGGCGTCCCCGTCATTAATTGCGTAATGACGAAGGAAGATCTCCTAAATGGAAACGACAAATTCACTAATGTGGCGTTTAAGTCAACCATCGAGCCAATCTTCGTCCAACTAATTGGTAGCCACTTTGACGTGAATGGAATTACGATAGAAACCCCACCCACCTATAGGAAAGGGCAAACGAATGCAGTCTCGGCTCTTCTAATCAAGGACTCCGATCATATTGAAGTCAAGGGCTATAGCTACATTCCTCGTCTAACGTCGGTCGAACGCCAGCAAAAATATAATACACCGGTTGGATGTTTCGGAACTTGCTCGGATGTGCACGTTGACGCTAATGTCAAATGGCCGAAAGGCGTCCCCCATCCTCCTTCAAATCATGCCCTCCTCCGCGCGCCGAGCCAAGATCAACGTCCAGATGTGAAAAACTCGCTGAGTGTGCACGTCCAAGATCAATGAGCCGCGCTGTCGCTATAGGCAGAATTAGTCTTTCCAACCGCTAGCGCTATCCAAACGCAATGGCGAAAAAAGACAGCGTTAACCGGCTAGAACGCGAGTGAGGCAAGCCACGTCGTGACGCAGCTATTTCTTTAGCTTGCTACCGTCTTTCGTATACGCTGAATGTCTGATTTAGCTGTTGTCTTCCAAATAGGCTCGCTCGGCGACTCGATAGTGTCGATCCCCGCTCTTATTTCAGTCCGCTCTCTACTCCCTAACGTCTCTGAATATATTCTGGTGAACAGAATCGATGGATCTGCCCGGGTACTCCCAAGCCAAGTATTTGATATGACTTGGAGCCCGAGACGACAATTCACTTATCGCGGCAATTCCTCGAAAATTCGCCAAGCGTGCTCCGCAGTGCCGTTAGCAATGAAATTACGCTATTACAAACCAAAATACTGTGCGTACCTCATGCCGGTGGACCGCTCAGAGACTCAGCTTTCGCGCGATAAACTTTTCTTCAAATCAGCTGGCGTACGCGAGTTGATCGGCTTTCGAAGCTTAACCAGTGACGAACTGGAAGCAAGTGCCCCGCCCACATTTCTTCACTCCGAAGCCTACCTCCGCTTCCGACGGCTTTGGGGCCAAGCGGCCGAAAAGAATTATCGAACCTTCTCGACGACGCCCGTCATGCAACCCGGAGCACCAGCGCGAGAGCGGGTTCACCGGTGGCTCAGGGAAGCGCGGCATCACCCAACTCGGCGCTTGGTGGCTGTTGCGCCATGCTCGAACTCAGCATCGAAGGACCTCGATCCTGCGGCGCTTATCCGGTTAATCCAGCGCCTGAAGATTTCGCTAAACTCCGAGGTTGTTCTTGTGGGAGCTAAGAAAGATGCTGCCCGATGTCAAGTAGCAATTGCCGCAGCCCACACTGGGCTCAACGGCTGCGGCGTTTTTACTCTCGAAGAATCCGCTGCGCTTCTAGAGAAATGTGATCTCGCAGTCTGTGTTGATTCCGGCCCGATGCACTTAGCCGGCGCTCTCGGGGTTCCGCTCGTCGCGGTCTTCAGCCGTATGAACAAGCAACTTGGCCGTTGGTTCCCGTTGGGCCAAAACCAAACGATCCTTTATCGCTCGGTGCCTTGCGCCGGCTGCCGTCTGGCGGAGTGCTCTGTGCCGGGACACCCATGCATGACGGAGATAACCGTCGATCAGATTATCCATGCGGCTCTCGCAAGGCTGAATGACTCCCAACTGGGCGACACGAATACCTCTTTCTCCGAAAGCTGGAACGGCGCCCTGCTGGAGCCTGAGTAAATTCAGGTAGAGTCTTGCGCGCCCTCGTTCATTCGGCTCGCTCACGAAACAAAGCGGCACGTCAATCAGCTCACCGGGGTTCCTCTTTTGCCAAAAGATCTGCAAGAAAACTCACTCACTTCCGCCGGCATCCGTTTCATTACCATGACCAAACAGGCACTCCAAGAAATCTTGACATCTCTTGCTCGTCAATACCCCGCGCCTCTGATCAAGTCGCAGGTCCGCGATGTTCCCCGGATGGCGTTTCATATTGACTTGGTTGCAAAGCACTCTAAGGGCGGAAGCCCGGCGGTTGCAGATATCGGCGGCGGTATAGGGCTATTCTCCCTTGGGTGTGCCGCCGTTGGCATGAAAGCGACCCTCATTGATGACTTCCGCGACTCCGTGAATCTGAGCATCGGACAGCAGGCCCTCGAACTCCATCGCCGGCAAGGCGTCACCATTGGATCGTGTGACGTTGTGAGAGATGACCTTCTTCTCCCTTCTCAAAGCCTGGATGTAATCACTTGCTTCGATAGCATGGAACACTGGCATTCATCGCCCAAAGCCTTATTCCGCCGTTTGCTCGCTGCCCTTAAACCTGGCGGCCTGTTCGTCCTTTCCGTCCCGAACTGTGTGAATTTGAGAAAGCGAATTACAGTGCCGCTGGGGATCGGCAAGTGGAGTAGGATGGGCGACTGGTACGAAGCCGAAATGTTTCGCGGCCACGTCTGCGAACCCGATGTCGATGACCTCAAATACATTGCACGCGATTTACAGCTCATAAACCCAAACATCTTAGGAAGGAATTGGCTCGGCTACTCCAACGGTCGCCAAGCGGTTCGACTTATCACTCCTTTCGTTGACCAAGCTCTGCGCTTTCGACCCTCCCTTTGCTCTAACATCTACCTTCTCGGGTACAACCCGCTTTCGTAGTTCGCCGTTCGTGTCTCTGCATGCGGATACTTCACGCAATACGGACTCTCGATCCCGCCTGGGGTGGCCCAGTCGAGGGCGCCCGTAACATTACCTTGCAAGCCATTGCGCGCGGGCACGAACCAGAAATCGTGTGCTTAGATAGTCCTGCGTCGCCTTGGCTTCACTCTTGGGTCCCCAAAATTCACTTGATCGGCCCCGCGTTTCGACAGTACGGATTTTCGCCACAGCTTGATGTTTGGCTGAAGACCAACCTTGCGCGATTTGACGCTGTAATTGTCCACAGCATCTGGATGTACTTCAGCTACGCCGTCTGGAAAGCAACGCGTGGAACTAATGTCCCTTACTACTTGTTCATCCATGGCGCTCTCGACCCCTGGTTCAGGGGCCGGTACCCACTTAAACAGATTAAGAAGAGCATCTATTGGAAGTTGATAGAATCCAATGTCCTCCGGGATGCTGAGCGGGTGCTTTTCACTACCGACGAAGAGATGTTGTTGGCCGACAACGCTTTTGTGCCCTACCAATGCCGTGCCCAAGTGACAGGCTACGGAATCGAGAAACCGCCCGTCCGACACGACTTAACCAAGGAAACGCAGCGTGACAGCATGACGTTGCTCCACCCGTCCCTCAAGAATAGAAACTTCATTCTCTTCTTAGGCCGGCTGCATGAAAAAAAGGGCATCGACCTTCTTTTGAAGGCCTTCGCCGCGATGAAACCGCACTTACCCAATTCCGCCCTGGTAATCGCCGGATCCGGCAAGGGGGAAACTACGGAATTCGAAGATTCGCTGAAGAAACTCACCTCCTCCCTTCATCTTTTAGAAGATGTCGTGTGGACTGGCCCACTCTATGGGGCAGCAAAATGGCAGGCTATGCAAGCTGCAGATGCCTACATCCTTCCTTCCCATCAAGAGAATTTCGGTATCAGCGTTGTAGAATCACTTGCCTGCGGTACTCCCGTTTTGATCTCGGACAAAGTAAATACGTGGAGAGAAATTCTATCTGCGAAAGCCGGCCTCGTCGCGCCTGATGATCTGACCGGAACCATAAGCCTTTTGCGGGATTGGGTGACGCTTTCAGCCGCAGCCAAGAGCGAGATGCAGCTCAACGCGGTCGCCTGTTTCAACGAGAAATTCGATATCTCAAATACCAGTCACAAACTGTTTCACCTTCTTGACAGCAGAGCTACCGCGCCGAAGCTCGCGGAACAAAGTGCATAATAACAGCCTCAATTCCGAAGAGATTGCGTGTCCTGTCGACCTCTCGGTTCCGGACAACTCAGCATACGCCAAAGGGCGATCCAAATTTGTTCAAGCCCTTTGGTACTTCATTGGTTCGCCGGTCGTACGGGCAAATATGTTGCCCTTTTCCTCTCTAAAATGCGCCGTCCTTCGTCTGTTCGGTGCAAAACTAGGCCGGCGAATTTATCTGAAAGCCGGTGTCCGAGTGAAATTCCCTTGGTACCTCGCTATTGGAGACTATTCCTGGATTGGAGAAGACGTCTGGATAGACAATCTCACGGATGTCCGCATCGGGGCGAATACATGCATTTCCCAGGGAGCGTATCTCTGCACTGGAAACCACGATTGGTCCACTCACAATATGAAGCTGTTCCGGCGTCCAATTGAAGTGGAAGACGGATCCTGGGTCGGTGCCCGGGCAACTTTGTGTCCTGGAGTTACAGTCCGGACTTGCTCGATTGTGACTGTCGGCAGCGTAGTAACCACGATCATTCCACCGTTCCAAGTCTGGGGCGGCAATCCTGCCCGTTACCTACGCGACCGAGGCTCGATAAGCGGATCTAACCCTCCAGCCTCCAAAACAAATTAATCGAAAAGGAAAACCCCATATTTAATATGAACAAGAAAATACTTGTGGCCGGCGCCGGCGGATTTATCGGGGGTCACCTCGTGAAACGCCTCAAGAAGGGCGGTTTCTGGGTCCGAGGCGCCGATATCAAAACACACGAATATCGGGCCACGGCAGCCGATGAATTTCTTCAGGGAGATCTCTGCGACCAGGATTTCGCGCGAAAAGCAGTAACGGGAATCGACGAAGTGTACCAGCTTGCCGCCGACATGGGTGGTGCTGGTTATATTTTCACGGGCGAACACGATGCCGACGTGATGCGTAACTCCGCCACGATCAACCTGAACATACTCGAGTACGGCCGTCTCGCCGGGGTCAAGAAATTCTTCTACTCTTCCTCTGCATGTATTTACCCGGAACACAACCAACTCGACCCCGACAACCCGAAGTGCTCGGAAGAGTCGGCTTACCCAGCTGCTCCGGATAGTGAGTATGGCTGGGAAAAGCTTTTTAGCGAGCGGCTCTATCTATCATTTATGCGCAACTACGGCGTTCAGGTCCGCCTTGCACGCTTCCATAATATATTCGGCCCGGAGGGAACTTGGACCGGAGGCCGCGAGAAAGCTCCCGCCGCCCTCTGCCGCAAGGTTGCGGAAGCTCCAGATAAAGGCGAAATCGAAATCTGGGGTGATGGCAAACAAACCCGCTCCTTCCTTTACATCGACGAATGTCTCGAAGGCGTGCGTCGTCTTATGGATTCCGATTTCTGCGGCCCGGTCAATATCGGGTCGGAGGAAATGGTTACCATCAACCAGCTGGCCGAAATGGCTATGGAGATTGGTGGAAAAAAACTCACCATCAAGCACATCAAAGGGCCGCTGGGCGTCCGCGGACGCAACTCCGATAATCGCTTGATCGCCGAAAAGCTCGGCTGGCGGCCCAGCCAGCCCCTTCGCGAAGGATTGCAGAAAACTTACGCCTGGGTTAGCGAGCAAGTGGTCGCCAAGGCCGCCGCCGGGATAACCGTCGCAGTAGCTTGAGCTAAGCTCTCAGCCACAGATAACTCCTATCACCCATGCGCATTCTAATTCACGACTTTGCAGGCCATCCGTTCCAAGTTCAGCTCAGCCGTGAGCTAGCACTTCGTGGCCACGCCGTGACGCATGCTTACCCGATCGGGCTACAAGGCCCCAAGGGCCGGCTGTGCCCGACCAATGATGATCCACCAAGCTTGACCATTACGGGCATCCCGCTCTCCGCCACATTCCGCAAGTATTCGGCGGCGAGGCGCTTCGTTGCCCATCGAAAGTATGCTTACGACGTTAAGACACTCATTTGCGCCCGACATTTTGACGTCGTTCTCTCCGGCAACACTCCCATAGACGTCCAAGCTCAGCTTCTGTGGCATTGCCGTCGCCGCTCCATCGGTTTCGTCCATTGGGTGCAAGACGTATATTCCCAGGCGATGGAGTTCTTCTTGCGCAAGAAACTGCCTCTCTTGGGTCTGCCGCTGAGTTATCCTTTCCGCAAAATAGAGCAGTTTGTCGCCCGATCGAGCGATGCCAACGTTGTCATCGCAGAAGCATTCCGCGGCGTCCTAGCGGATTGGGGCGTGCCGGAAGACAAAGTTTCCGTGATCGAGAACTGGGCCCCCTTGGATGAGATCAAAGTCATGCCCCGTCGCAATCCTTGGGCAAAAGAGCATGGCCTTGGCGAATCCCCTGTTTTTCTCTATTCGGGGACGCTCGGGCTAAAGCATCGACCTGACCTGCTCTACCGATTGGCCGAAAGCCTGAGGCCGCAGGGCAAGGTGGTGGTCATTAGCGAGGGTACTGGCCGCGAGTATCTCGAGGCACAGCCACCTCTGCCAAATCTGCGCCTTTTTGATTTCCAACCCTATGATCGCCTGTCGGAAGTTCTGGCGTCCGCAGACGTCTTGTTGGCGACTTTGGAGGCCGATGCTGGAGTTTTCGCGGTTCCGTCAAAAATCCTCAGCTATCTCTGCTCCTCGCGGCCTCTCCTCTTCGCCGCCCCGCCTGCCAATCTCTCCAGCGAAGTCGTCAAAAAGAGCGGCGGCGGAATCACTGTGGATCCTGATCAACCATCGGAATGGATCAGCGCTGCCAGGCTCCTCGCGGAGTCGCCGGATTTGCGCGCGACTCTCGCGGCCAGCGCGCGCAGTTATGCAGAGAAGACATTCGAAATACGCCGTATCGCGAATGCTTTCGAAGAGATCCTAGCGAAATCCAACACTCTAAGCGTACCCTCTCCTTCTAAAAGCAAGGCCGCCGCCTCTTTCAACTGAGCGCCCGCCGAACCGCATCGATTCCGAGTCGAACCAAGTAATCGCGTCCAATCCTAAGGTCTAGAAACACTGCAATGGCTGCAAAACCAGTTAGCGTCACTTCTCCAACCGAAATACTTGAGTTTCCCCAAAGAGCCGCTAATCTCCAGTGGCTGGCTCCAGCATGTCTCTTCGCGGCTGATCTGATCACGCTCTCATTCGTCTTCGGTCTCGCCGTCTTGGGACGTCAGTTGCTCAATCCAACCTTCCACCTCCGCTCTTGTCTAGAAATGCTTCCCTGTTTGGTTATGCTTCTAGTCGCCTTCGGGGCAAAGGGTCTTTATCCGGGTGTTCTCCTGCATCCAGCCGAGGAAATGCGCCGCGTGTTCGTGTGCATTACCTCCGTATTCCTCCTCATGGCCTCCTCCACCTTTCTTTGGCACAATGCCCAATCCTATTCCCGTTCGGCATTTCTTGTAAGTTGGGCAATGGGTGAGCCCCTGGTCTTGCTCACTCGCTATATCGTTCGTCGCGTGCTCGCCAGACAGCCTTGGTGGGGCATTCCGGCCGTGGTTCTTGGTTCAGGTCCCATTGCCCAACGTGTTGTTCGAAAATTGCAAGATGGCATACTCGGCGTGCGGGTAACGGGCGTTCTCACTGATGATCCAGTTTCGTCCTGGCCCGACGACTTTCCGCCTGTGGTCGGGACCCTCCGTTCCGCCAACCTCTACGGTACGACGCGTGCTGCCCAATATTGCATCGTCGCGCTCCCGCAAAAATCAAATTCCGAGCTGCGCCATGTCATCCAGGATTATTGCCATGGCTTTCGTCACGTCCTATTAGTCCCCGACATGCCAGGGATGTGTAGTCTCGGTATATCGGCGCGGGAACTCGGTGGCGAACTCGGCTTCGAACTCCCGCAGAGGCTCTTTCACACGAGCGCCTCCGTCATCAAACGTTCTCTAGACATAGTTTTAGGTGCCTTAGCCTTTACGATTGTCTTGCCCCTCTTTCTTCTCATTGCCATTGCGGTTAAGGTTACATCGCGTGGCCCCATTTTTTATGGGCAGGCCCGGCTCGGAAAGGCCGGAGAAGGCTTCAACGCTTTGAAGTTTCGCACAATGATTCAGGGTGCTGACACCGTACTTGCGGATTACCTCGCCGACCATCCCGAGTACCTCCTCGAATGGAAGCGTGACCACAAGCTTAAGAACGACCCAAGGATCACTAAGGTCGGAAAGTGGTTGCGGCGTCTGAGTCTCGATGAGCTACCGCAGTTGCTGAATGTCGTCGCCGGCCACATGAGTCTGGTCGGCCCCCGCCCGATCGTCAAAGCCGAGATCGAAAAATATGGCCGTGGTTTCGAATTGTACTCACGCGTTTGCCCTGGCTTAACGGGCTTATGGCAGGTTTCCGGCAGAAATAATACGAGCTACGAAGAACGCGTGGCATATGACGAGTACTATGTGCGCAATTGGTCTATCTGGCTCGACACGTACATAATGGTGTGTACAATAAAGGTCGTACTTACCGCTGAAGGAGCCTATTGAACTCCTTGGTGCGCTACGACTCACAAGCCGCAAAAAATAGCCTGCCTACCACCCCCTAGACGTAAAAGTCTGGCGAACAAAGAATATGGAGCCACGATCCAAAACACCGCTAGACCGCGCCGCAAACTTTGCAATTCGCACGATCACGAGAGCGAAGAATGGCGGCCTCGCTGCTGCGCTCAAGTGGAACAATAACAGGATGAAAACAATCCTAAAGTTGCCGCAGCCTCCGACAATGATCCTTAAACCCCGGCGGGCGCTACACCCTCTGATTGCCCGTTCTGGCGCGTCTAGTGATATGTGCGTTCTGGATCAAATCTTCCTGTGTGACGAATACTCGCCTCTCCGCTCTATTGAGTGCCCCAAACTAATACTCGATCTCGGTGCAAACGTCGGATATTCCAGTGCCTACTTCCTATCTTGTTTTCCATCGGCCGATGTAATAGCTGTAGAGCCTGATCCTCGCAATGTTGAAATCTGTCGTCGCAACCTCGCGCCGTACGGCAACCGTGCTCGTATCATAAAGGGAGCCATTTGGTCAGAACAGTGCAGGCTTAAGCTCGCCAGAAGCGGCTATGCCGATGGCCGCGACTGGGCGACCCAGGTCCTGCCGGTCGAGGACGCCCAAGATGAGGAAGCCGTAGAGGGTTGGGACGTTGAGTCCCTTTTGCAGCTCGCAGGGAAGCAGCAGATAGATCTATTAAAAATAGACATCGAACGAAGCGAACTTGAGCTGTTCGGCGCTGGTTCCAGATTGTGGCTCGAGAAAGTGCGCAACTTATGTATAGAACTGCATGGGCTCGATTGTGAGCGCGTGTTTTTCAAAGCAGTCAGTGATTTTGAATACGATCTCTCAACTCACGCTGAGCTCACGATTTGCAAGAGTATCAGGCGGAAACCCCCGTCTTTGGAGTTTGCGAACTAAACGAACCAAGAACTTGTTCCTAGGCCTGATGAATATTGCCCTCATTCGTTGATGCACAACCCCAAGAATTGTGTAACTCCCGTGAACTGAATATCTCCCAGCCTGAAATTCCCAGAATGACTACGCTTACCAAGATTGGATCGATCCTTAAACTTCCTCGAGCAGAACGAAACGAAAAGATCAAAAGCGGAATCCGCAACCGATCACGCGCTACCGCCTCCAAATTAGTCTACTCGACACTGGGGTATTGGCTCAATCGCCATCCTCATCGCTTTATGCTCGAATTTCGTCCGGATTCCCATGTCGATTCACGCCTGATCGAAGGTTATGAGGCACTCATGCCGGCGTGGCTAGCAAATAATCGCCATCGGAACTGCGGCGATTTGGCACGATTCTACATGATTTATCTCAATGTCAGCAAGATCCTGGAGGATGACGTTCCGGGAGATTTTGTTGAGCTCGGCGTCTACAAGGGCAATTCCGCCGCTATGCTTGCCACGATGGCTCGCAAAGGAGGTAGGCGTGTTTACCTGTTCGATACCTTCGAGGGATTCGACCCTCGTGACCTTGAAGGGATCGATCACCAGCACCCCGTTCAGTTCAGCGACACATCTCTAGCCGCTGTTCAGAAGCTCGTCGGTATTGAAGGGGTGACTTATGTAAAGGGATTTTTTCCGTCCTCAATTGCCGAAACACAGATGCCCATCGGATTATCGGTCGTCCACATCGACTGCGATCTTTATGAGCCCATGAAGGCAGGCCTTGAACTCTTTTATCCCCTCCTCTCACCCGGGGGCCTGATGCTTCTTCACGACTATTCATCCGGTTTGTGGCCCGGTGCCACCCGGGCCATCGACGAATTCTTCAGAGATCGGCCAGAAAAACCAATTCTCGCTCCCGATAAATCTGGGACTGCAGTCATAAGGAAGCAGAGCGCGCCAGCTCATACTTGATGGAGTCTTTCGCCTTGTTTCTGGTTCAGAGTCCTCGTCACGAAAAAACGCGTTCCCGTTGCCTTGTTACGTTGGTACCTCCACGTTGTGGCCGTCGTCTTAATACGTTTTGAGGTCGTCGCTCACCAGCATCGGTAAGAAATTATTAGTCTGACTTGGGAGGTTGGATCGGCCTCGTCGCACTGCTGATTTCGAGCACCATCGTAAGAGAGCCGCTCGAGGCTTAAATAATACATGAACCACAAACCTCTTTTGCTCAGCAAATCATCAAAATTACGCTTGCCGTCGATCCGAACTATTCTCGTATTGGCCGCGATCCTCCGTCTTGCTTCAATCGCACTCGTTCGAAGCTTTCTTCATCCTACGACATGGGAGTTCGGGCCACTTGCCCAAAGTATTGCCACTGGCTTCGGCTACTCAGAAGTCTTAGACAACGGCATGCGAGTTCCCGCCGTTTTCATGCCGCCCGGCTATGCCTACGTACTCGCTGCCTTCTATAAAGTAGGAGGGGAACGACCACTAACTTACGCAGTCCTAGAGATCCTCCAAGCGGGTTGCGGCGTGCTCTTAATCTACATAATCTACCGGCTCGCGTCAATCCTCATTGGCCGTCGAGGTGCCTTGGCCGCGAGCCTTTTGGTTGCCATTTTCCCTACACAAATTTACACATGCAATGAATTTCACGGCATAAGTATCTACATAATACCTACGGCTGCCTCAGTCCTGTTCCTTACAACGTACTGTAACCGCGATAGCAAGCTGCAATACATGGTGATCGCTGGGCTCAGTATGGGGGTTCTTATGCTCTTTCGGGGAGAAGCGCCCGCGCTTACAATGTTATTCGCTGCTATCGTCCTTCTAAGGCATGGACGCGCCGCCCTTTGGCCCGTTATGATCTTCCTTGTAGTTGCCTTCAGTTGCCTGGCGCCGTGGACGCTTCGCAATTACCTCACGTTCCATCAGGTTATTCCCGTTTGCAAATCGGCTGGCTACAATCTGTGGGTGGGCAACAATCCTCGAGCCACCGGAAGCCAACACTATGACTATGCTAACCCACTGCCGGCCGACGTGAAGAGTGTCTTTGACAAGATACGCCCGGGTCCCCTCGAACGGGTTCAAAGGGACGACGCATTAGAACGAATCGCCCTTAACTACATCAAAAGTCACATCGCTGCTGAATTGAAACTGGCCACCAAAAAATTATGGATTTTCTTTGTCTTTGATCCAGCTCATCAGAAAAGCCGAAACCCGGCTTACTGGCTGCCATCCGTTGTCGTAACTTTGCTTGCGCTCTACGGTGCGGTCATGCGGGGGGGAAAGCTAGTGGAGGAAGATATTTTTGTTTTTGTATCAATCCTTTTCTCGGTTTCAGTTTGCATGGTCGTTTTTGCCCTTCCGCGCTACAAGATCATAATCGATCCGTTTGTCATGGTTCTGGCCGCCTCAGTTGTCACCTCGCGCGGTGCCACTCAGTCTCACAAGCGCATGGATGGGAAAAGTCCTCACTGCGAGCTCCTAGATAGCCTCTCGACTCATTTCTAAAAATCGCGCCGTTGAACGTTAGAAATCTCAAAGAAACGAACTAAAATGAACGATCAAAAGAGAGCCTTGGTCACCGGGTCCTGTGGACTGATTGGGTCTGAAGTATGTATTCATCTGTCGAAAAACGGCTACACGGTATTTGGAATCGACAGTAACGAACGCGCGGTCTTCTTTGGTCCGGAAGGAGACACGAGTTGGTCTCTTTCGAGGCTTCAAAGGCAAATACCCGATTACGCCCACTCCGCAATTGACATTAGAGATCGGGCGGCCATCGGGCGTGTCTTCAAGGAAATTCGGCCTGACGCGATTGTCCACACTGCCGCTCAACCCTCTCACGACCGCGCGGCTTCCATACCGTTCGATGACTTCGACACGAACGCGGTCGGGACTCTGAACCTTCTCGAGGCCGCTCGCCAGGCCTGTCCCGATTCGCCATTTGTCCATATGTCCACCAATAAGGTCTACGGTGACTTGCCTAACACCATAGCTATGAGGGAATTGGAAAGCCGGTGGGATTATGACAGCCCTTTATATAGTAACGGCATACCTGAAACGTTCTCGATAGATCAATCCAAGCATTCCCTTTTTGGCGCATCAAAGGTCGCCGCCGACGTTATGGTCCAAGAATACGGCCGGTATTTTGGAATGCCAACCTGTTGCCTCCGCGGCGGATGTCTCACAGGTCCCAATCACTCCGGTGTGGAGCTTCACGGCTTTTTGAGCTACTTAGTGCGGTGCAATGTGGAGGGTCGAGAATATAAGGTTTTCGGTTACAAGGGAAAGCAAGTTCGCGACAATATCCACTCCGAAGACGTTGCCAACTTCATCCTTGAGTTTTGTAGGGCACCACGGTGCGGCGAAGTTTACAATATTGGCGGAGGAAAAGCGAACTCCTGCTCCATTACGGAAGCGTTCGCGATGGTTGCGAAGCTTACTGGTAAACCACAAAAATACGTTTACTTGGATCAGAACCGAATCGGCGACCATATCTGTTACTACAGCGATCTTCGCAAAATGAAGTCCCACTTTCCAAACTGGGATATAGTACGAAGCATTGAAAATGTCCTTGAGGAAATCGTCGAAGCCTGGAACGAACGCCTCTCACACTCGTCTGCGGTAATCACCGCAACTTCCGCATGAAGCTCTTCAACAGCGGCGTTTGCGGGGTTCGTCGGGAACTGCCGCCTTCCCGCCTGATACTCCAAATTCCGAGTCTGTCAATCACCTGAATTGATAACCTCCTTCGCCCCGGCGGTCGCCGCGGACCCAGCGTTCGGGGCGCGGCGAACGGACGGTTCAGCCCGCAGTAGCTGGGCTATCACAACCTCTTTGAAACGGGTGAACATCGTCACCTTACTGTCCCCAGCACAAAGCATGCCTGATTCTTCTCAACACCGGCCAAATCTATTCGATCAAAGCGCTAACCGCCCTTCCCGTGACGAGAACGGTACCTTCCAGGTTGCTCCGCAAACTGCCCTCGTTTCGGGTGTCCCCGAGCGGGGAATTAACTCGACATTTTCCCCAAATCAACCTACGTCTCTCTATGGTGCTACCAAACCGGCATCCGAAGTCACGGCCTAGGAGTATATTTGCCCTTGCCTTTCCCCTTTGGATCAACCGTTGGGGAGCGATCGCGGGGGTCCTTACCCGATTCGCCGAAGGGGCTAGCCCGCTTTTGAGAAAAGCGAAACCACTCTGAGCTTTCCGGTCACAATAAAGGCGCTCGTATTCGACGTTGACGGCACCCTCTACAGCCAACGTGCCCTCCGCGTCAGGATGTTTAGATCCATGCTAGCCCATGCTGTTGTGAGTCCCCTGGAAGGGAGCCGCATGATCCGCTTCTTGAGCGCATATCGCCTTTCCCATGAGGAAATGAGAGGCGCGCCGCGTCGGTCGGATCTTGTAGAACACCAGAGGGACTTGGCCTGTCAGAAAAGCAATGTGACGGCTGCGGAAGCGAAGGAGTATCTGAGCCGCTGGTTCGAAAACGAGCCCCTTCGCCATCTAGCACTATTAAGAGATGCGACCGTTCGAGAGACCCTCCACCGAGCGAAGAGAAAAGGCTTAGCGCTCGGAGTGCTATCGGATTACCCTGCCTTCGCAAAACTAAAAGCCTTAGGACTCGACAGCTACTTCGACGCCGTTCTAAGTTCGTCGGACCCAGAAATAGGCTGCCTGAAACCCAACCCGCTCGGCCTATTCGCTGTTCTAAAACTGCTGGGTGTTACTCCCGAATCGACCGTTTATATCGGGGACCGGCCGGATGTGGACGCCGTCTGCGCACATGCGGCGGGTGTCCATGCCATCATCATCCGAAGGCGCATGGGGAAAGGTGACGGAGTTACCGGACTCCGTGACTATCGAGAACTGGATGAACTGTTAACCAGAAAGCAAATACTTTAAAAACTTAGGAATGAATAGATAAATGGAGATCATCAACTCCTTACAGAAAGAAAACGCCGCTTACCCACCCCCTATAGCTGGGTCCAACGATTGGGATTCCCTAACCAGAATCAAAGCACATATTGCCATCACTAGGTTAGACCACTCGATTAAGAACCTGTTTGTTCTACCCGGCATCGTTATTCCGCTTAGCGTAAGACCCGACCTCGTCCAGCGTGGCTTGGTCCTGCGGATCATTGCTGGCATGACCGCAGTCACACTGATCGCATGTAGCAATTACGTGATAAACGAAATTTTGGACGCTCCTTTTGACCGCCTACATCCAAAGAAGAAGGGTAGACCTGCAGCCCTCAGACAAGTGCGTCCACCTCTTGCATACGTGCAATGGGTTGTTATGATGTTAGTTGCCGTCTGGATCGGAACAAAAATTTCGAAGCCCTTTGTCTTAACTGCGGCTGCTTTGTGGATTATGGGCTGTTTCTATAACATTCGCCCGTTTAGAACCAAAGATATTGCCTATCTTGACGTAATTACGGAATCCATAAACAATCCCTTGAGACTCCTTCTGGGCTGGTTCATGGTAACGAGCGCGCTCACTCCGCCAATTTCATTGCTCCTGTCTTACTGGTCGCTTGGATGTTACTTCATGGCGCTGAAGCGTTACAGCGAGTTGCGTTCAATCAAGGCGACCGTCGCGGCATCCTATCGTGAATCTTTCAAGCACTACGACGAAAGGAAACTGTTGGTGTCGGTTGTGTTTTACTCGGCGGCTTCGATGCTATTCTTCGGTGCCTTTTCCATGCGATACCGGATGGAACTGATGTTGGCGTTTCCATTGGTCGGCTATTTGATGGCGGCCTACTTTAACCTCTCGTACGAGGAAGACAGCGCCGCTCAAAATCCAGAGAAGCTGTACAAGCAGCCGTGGCTTATGGTTGGTGTTGTTCTCACGGTCTTGGTGATGGTATTTCTTCTCATCCATCCTTTCCCTGCGGTCACTAAGCTCCTAGCCCCAACGTTGCCGTAAGTCCACGATGGACTCAAAACGAAAAGATCCCATGCCTAAAACAGCAAAAGACACCCATGCTTCCAGTACCTCCGGCTTAGAGCCACCTAAACCGCGGCCGGAACTTCTCGCTCTGAGCAGATCGGAATGGGCCACAATCGGCCTCGCAATCCTTTTGTGGGCGGGTATATTCCTTCGCTTGTCGCCACCGGCCGGGGCCACTGATGCCTATTTGTTCCGCGATGCTGCCATTAACTTCGCCCATGGTAGGGGCTTTCAAACTGCATCGTTCGAACATTCGGCTAGCTTCAAACCGGAATTATATTCAAGTTACACTCCAGGGTCACTATGGGCATTCATCCCGATCAGTTGGGCTTTCCGGAACGCGGAACTGGCCGCCCAAGTGTATACCTTCCTGCTCTCATCATTTGCTCTGATTATAGCGGCCACCCTCGCCCTGCCAGCCGTCCCCCAACGAAAGCTACGCGCAGCGTTACTAGTCGGAATGATCGCAGTCTTTCCCGTTGGCTTTGTTGGAGGCGCTTCTGAACGGCCCGAGGCTCTCTCCTTTATCGGACTGTTAGTGCTCTTGAAGGTCCTCACCCTCGAGCGGCAGCTAGTGCCCGCGTGTCTCCTGGGCGGTCTACTCTTCCTTGCGCAACCGTTCGCTGGTCTGGTCGCTGCCGCCTTGATTGCTACTGCGACTCTGATTGCCCAGAGCTGGGATCGGACCTCTTTCGCTCGGATGTTAAGACAGGGCGCCCTGATAGCTGCGGCCTTTGTATTGCCCGTCGCGATTACGGCTCTGACGTTCTATTATGAAGACAACACAAGTCTACAACGCTTTTTAGTTCAAGCCAAAGTGGGTGGTATCGATCGCGAGGTGTCGACCAAAGTATCCGGCGAAGTCCAATCCTCGCCGCCAAAAAGTTTGACTCGGCCTTCGCTCGTACAAAAGTACAAGAGGGCTGCGCTCTTCCAACTAGCCCTCGGACCGCTTGGCTTGCTGGCTTGGTGCGGCGGCTTGGTGGCGATCGTGATTTGGCTGTGCCTAGTCGCGGCGATGCGAGGCAATTTCAGAAGTCGCCTGTCGCTCTTTTGTGTCGGATGCGCTACTCTCTTGCTGCCTCTCGTCTTAGCTCCTCTCCAAGGCAACTATCTACTTCTTGGCCGAACTTTGCTGCCGTTCTGCCTACTGCTAAATTTTGCGGATTGCAGAACCGGCATCCGCCCTCACTGGGCTCCCACAGCACTTTTAGCGGTTAACTTGTCTCTACTACTACCGATAACATTGATCACGATACTGACTAGGTATGAAACAAAGCCAAGTTTCGAGCGCGAGCAAATCCAGGCACATAGAGTGCATCAGTATCTTAAGTCTATGGACGAACAGGATAAAGTCGTAGTGGTTCCCGCGACTCATTACTTCCTATACAAGACTCTGTTTAACAATATCTTCAACCCCGAATACCTTTCGTCTCGGCACGACCTCTCCGAAATCGCAGCAGTCGTGAATTGTCCAACGGCATCGCTTTATTTCGACGCTCGCGCCAAACCACTAGACCCCGTTCTCCGGCCCCAGGCCTGGACCGAATTCGACGCGGAAGGCAATCCTGTTGCCATCACTGTGCTCGGTCGCCAAATCACGCGAAGGAATTGGAGCTGGGGCTGCGTCGTCTTTGTCAGAGGCCACGAAGGTTCGGACCGGTGAGACAGCCACCACGGAGACAGCAGGTCGGCATTCCGAAATAGCGCCCGTACTCTGGAGCCATGACATCTGCGCAACGTTGGGAGCGCCAAAATGAGAGTTGTTCGACTGGTCGGTGAAAAACTCTATGCCATTTTCGAACAAGGGATTATCGTCGTCATAGCGGTCGGAAGTTCCCTCATCGCGATGGTATGAAAGCCGACTACCCGACTTGGGTATCACCCAGACACTCAGAGCGTCTTCGAGGAAATCGCGAAGTCTTGGCAGCGCAAAGTGATACAGCACACTTTGCAGATGGCCAGATGAGAAGCAAAGGGCGCGGACACGCACCCCCACAAAGTCGAAAGTCTCGCTGGATCTTCGAGCGGTGTGCCGATATGGTGCCCGTATTGGGTGTGTACTCAAAACAGTGAAGCTCTTCATCACCGGCATCTGCGGGTTCGTTGGAAGCAGGCTCGCTTCTCGCCTGATGCTCCAAATTCCGGGCCTGTCGGTCACCGGAATCGATAACCTCCTCCGCCCCGGCTTGGAAATTAATCGGGCCAATCTCGCCCGGTTGGGTGTCCGCTTTATTCACGGCGATCTCAGAATGCCCAGCGATCTGGAAGCCATCGGCCCCACCGACTGGGTTATCGACGCCGCAGCTCACCCCAGTGTGTTGGCCGGTTTAGATGGACGCTCTAGCCCGCGCCAGCTCGCCGAGCGCAACCTCTTTGGAACGGTCAACCTCCTCGATTACTGTCGCCAGCACAAGGCAGGCCTGATTCTTCTGAGCACCAGCCGCGTCTATTCAGTTAAGGAGCTTGCAGCTATTCCCGTCCGTGAAGAGAACAAAGCCTTTCGGATTTCGACCCAAACCAGCTTAATTCCAGGCGTTACCGAGCAAGGAATTGATCCGACCTTCTCCACGAGTCAGCCCATCTCTTTGTACGGTGCCACGAAACTCGCCTTCGAGATCATGGTCCGCGAGTATAGCCTCGCCTTTGGTTTTCCCCTTTGGATCAACCGCTGCGGAGTCATCGCCGGAGCCGGCCAGTTCGGAACCGCCGAACAACGCATCTTTTCTTACTGGTTGCGTGCCCACGCAGCTCGCCGTCCCTTGCGCTTCATCGGTTTTGGTGGACGCGGGCTCCAGGTGCGCGATGCGCTTCACCCCGACGACTTGGCCGATTTAAATCGCCCACCAAACAGTCGAGAGTCCCTGCCCGATTCTGTTTTTCATGCTGGTGGTGGCCTTGCCAACTCGATGTCCCTCGCCCAGCTCACAGAATGGTGTGACGGCCGTTTCGGCCCACACCAACCGCAGCCGGACGACACACCTCGACCTTTCGAAATTCCGTGGCTCGTCATGGATTCCCGCTCGACCACGTCGTCCTTATCTTGGGTGGCGAAGCGCTCCCTCAATTCAATTCTTGACGAGATTGCGCATCATGTCGCGAGCAATCCTGGCTGGCTGGAGAGAACGTGTCCTGTATGAATGCCCAACCCCCAACGTGGCGCGAGCCGCTTAAGCTGCTCAGCATCGTTATCCCCGCTCGGGACGAAGAAGGCTGCATCGTATCTACGGTCGAGCACCTTCATCTTGAGCTGCGCCTGAACTCTATTCCCCACGAGATTGTTGCGGTCGATGATGGCAGCAGCGACTCGACTTGGGTCAAGCTGCGTGACCTTGCGGCCCATCTGCCTGAATTGAAGCCGGTCCAAAATAACGGCCGGCATGGCTTTGGCCGCGCCATCATTCACGGTCTCGATAGCATGACCGGCGATGCCGTTGTAATCATGATGGCGGATGAATCCGACGATAGCCGCGATGTCGTCCGTTACTGGGAGCTGCTCAACCAAGGCTGGGATGCCGTCTTCGGTTCCCGCTTCGTCAAGGGCGGCGGCGTGATCGACTACCCTTGGCTGAAGCTCCGGATCAATCGGTTAGCCAATTTCTTCATTCGCATGTTGTTCGCTAGTGGCTTGAACGACACGACGAACGCATTCAAAGCGTACCGTTCAACAGTGATTCAGGGATGCCGTCCATTCCTATCGCCCCATTTCAATTTGACAGTCGAACTGCCGCTCAAGACAATGACCCGAGGCTATACCTGGACGACGACCCCCATTACCTGGCGTAATCGCCGTACTGGCATGCCCAAATTAAAAATAAAAGAAATGGGAAGCAGATACCTCTTTATCTGCCTTTATGTCTGGCTGGAAAGATATTTCAGCCGAGGCGACTATAAACGCGAGGAAACTGCTACTGAGATCCATCCACAGGCGCAGAGTGCTCAGTCGGAGTCGGTATCCTGAGTGTCTCATCCGCAACCGCCGAGCCGTCCCCAGTTGCGGTACACGCCCGCCGCCAGTCCTTAAAAGCAGCAGCATCCCTTTGGGCTATCGCGCTTCTCGCTGGATCCTTGTTGCCGACGTCCCTTAAGGTCGCCCTCCACACCACCGCCAATCACAGATTCATCCATCCTGCGCTCCACGTTTTTTGTTTCGCCGTGCTCGCGGCGCTGTTGGGGGCCACTGTCCGGTCCTCAGCGCCTCGATTCATCGTACTGTTCCAAGCTGCCGCCTTCGGAGTGCTGCTCGAGCTTTTGGAACATTTTGTGTCCCGCCAGATGATCGAAACGAAAGACATCATGCTCGATGCGTGCGGCGCGAGCCTCGGCTATCTGCTGCTTGTCATCCTAGCCCGCTACCCTAGCTGGCCCGCGGGCTGACGTATGCCGTGACCTCGTCGAGCGATAACTTCCCTACTGCCAGGGAGAGCTATAAATGCGGGTATCGTCTTAGTGCACAATCCTATCGGCCGTGCCGCTCTGGCTGCCTTTCTAGCGCCCCGAGTGTCTCACTTTTCGGCTGGCTTTTTTTCCCACCCCGACCCCATTCTCGCCCTCGCCTCTTCCGAATCCATCCTCCCCGCCCTCTACCCTCGCCTCTCCGCCCTCAACCTCCTCCCCACTCTCCCCCAATCCCTTACCGACTTCCTCTCCGCCACCACCGAACTCAACCGCGAGCGCAACGCCGCCATCCTCTCCGACACCCGCTCCGCCGTCCTCATCCTCAACCGCGCCGGCATCCAACCCGTCGCCCTCAAGGGTCTCGCCTATCTCCTCGCCGGCATCTTCCCCGACCCCGCCGAGCGTTTCCTCATCGACCTCGATTTCCTCATCCCCGCATCCCAAATCCCCACCGCCGTCCAAGCTCTCTCCTCCGCTGGCTACACCACCCCGCCCGCCGAGTTAGACCGCGTCGCGTCTTTCCGCCATCACGCGCCTCCCATGTTTCGCCCCGGCGGCGTCTCCATCGAGTTGCATCACTGCATCGGCCTCGGCCTCCCGCAGCGCATTCTACCGTCTAAAGAAATCCTGAGCCACGCGAATCTCGAGCTGGGCATCCCGTCCCCCGAACATCTAGTCACCCATCTGATCGTCCATTCCCAAATCCGCCACGAATACGCCGACCGCATCTGGCCCCCACTCCGAGGCATGTACGATTTGCTCTGCCTCACCTGCCACTATTCCGCCGATCAAATCAACTGGCCCTCCATCGAATCCCGGTTCCGCGCCGCCGGCCAACTCACCACCCTCAAGCTGCATCTCCTGCAAGTCGAAAAAACCCTCGGCCTCCCCCGCCCCATCCCCATCACCCTCAATCTCCTCGAACAACTCCGCTGGCTCCGCCGCCGACTTCTCGACCGCCACCCCGCCCTCCGCTTCATCGACCCCGCCTACCTAATCCTCTCCACGCTCTCCCGCCGCTTCCGGCTCCTCCGCGCCATCCTCTCCACCCCCGGCGCCTACCGCTCCGCCCTCCGCACCATCGTCACCCTCGCCTTCTACCGCCGCCTCCTGCAAGACCTCAGGCGTTAAACGCGAACGATTTGAGCGCAGTGACTACTGAATCACTCCATACTTAACGTACCGGTACGTAGCCAACCGGATCGGGCACGACGCCAGCGAACAAGACAATGTCCCTTCGGCAGCGTCAACGAATCCACGAATGCCGGCTGGACTTGTCCCCCCGGATTGGGACAACGAGTCAGCGTGTGGCCATTCTCTTGTCACCAACTGGGAACAGTTTCGCGGGCGTTGGCCTCGGAGTTGATTAAGACGCGAAATTGTCCCGACACGCTTTTCATCGGGCCTCCCTTGTTAATTCTTATGGCTTGATCCGGTCGTAACCAACCTGAGGGATCTTGACCGTGCGGGGTTCGGGAACAATGTCCCGGTACTCTGATGAAAATCACACAGTTAGCGGCCCGTTATCTTAAAATTTCTTTGACACAGTTCAATGGGACCCTCACTATAACCGCACGTCCGAGGAAATTGAAAGTAAGTGCCACGCGACAAATGGGGCCTCGCTCCACCAGCGTTCCGTGTAGGTCGGTATCATCGTTATCGATCCGAACCACGACGGGCGTTCCCAAAATCGGCAACGGTGTTTCTTCCGCGTCCAGATCTGGATTTGAGATTACCTTCAGGACTCGAATGTCCTCTTCGGCGATCGGGAACGGCTGACCTCCCTCCGATAAAAATCAAAGACGCCGGCAGTCTTCAAAGCGCCTAGTGTTTCGGCCCACGACAACCGGCAGAATAGGCAGCAAGCAAATAGAGGTGCATCTTGGATCTTCACCCGGTCTGACCACTGTCTCCGCAAGACGCGCATAGGAAGAAAGGTTTCGAATCCTCTGGCTTTGAGGGACCGATCAACTTTCCGTTCATTCTTGGATCGAACGATAATCAAGAACCAATTAGCATCTCTTTTCTGACTTGGAACTAACTCAATTGAACTCACTGTACCCTGCTAGCGGAACCGGCCTGGACAGGATCGATGTTGGAAGTACTCGCCGTAAGTTTAACGGCGTACCATCTTTAGGCAGTCGGTCGAAGACCTCATCCGGGATGTATTTCATTTGTTCATGATGATCTTCCAAATTGGCAGGTCGTCGTGGTTCGGGGGCGCAGCTATCTAGGTTTCGTCGATGGCCAGTTTCTTAAGCCAGTCCCTGAGGCTAAGGTCTTCTCGGACGCCTCCCTGCCAGCGTCGCCGCCTGATCGTCCGGAAGTTCGATCACAGTCATAGCTTTAGGTCCCTCAAAAATCCCGCTCTCTCAGAATAGAGCATTTAATCCAATCTGTCACGTGTGGCCGCAGGAATGTGGCCGCAGGAACTGATGAGTCGAGCCCAAATGGCCGGGCTCAAAGTCAAGGCTCACTTTATCAACGCTCATGACTCCAGTTTACGTCAGCGAACCGGGTCAAGATTAGAGCGATTCGATCAATACGGAAAAGCCAAATTGCGCAGTTCACGACGTCCGGCACAGTCCTACTGAGCGACCTAACCGAATGTCGTTAAGAATTGCGCCTATGTCTGACAAGGAAGTTCTTATCGCGGTGCGCCGAGACTTCACTTGAGTGGGTTTCACCGGGCCGCGCGAACGCATTGAAGCGTGTCCGCGTCCTCCTTTGCCGATGCTAGGTGTTAACGCCCTGCCAGCTGGCCGACGCTGGCTTTGTCGAAAAGCTGACCTGTAAAGACCCCTGCCTCGTAAAGCTTCAGCGCCACATCGTAAGCGTCCCGTGCTTCCAGCTCTTCGGTAAACGGATACGAGCATCGTGAGCTCCGGACGCACTACCAGGCAAACCGCTCTATGCGTCGAATCGACCCACGTTTTCCTGACAGCAGATCCAATTGTTTGCCGTTCCGTCCATGTCCGTCGTCTCTTCTTTCTGACCGTCTCCTCTTGGCTTGGCTTCGGGGCTCTTCCGGCGCGCGGCGCGTTGCTCCCTTACTTTCTGCGTAAACCACGACACACCATGTCCCGCAAAGCGCCGTTGGCTTGTTTCCATTGCCACGCTTCGCAGATGCCACAGGATAAAGCGTAGCGGCTCATCGCCGGGTGATCGGCGATAAACTGCCTGCTCGCGCTGGAGCGAGCGGGACAGATTGAACTGCCGCCGGCACGACGCACGATACGCAATCCACTCACGGAGCGGATGCGGCCAGAACCAGTGGTGCCGGACAATCGTCCCGTACGCGGGCCACTGTGCAATCTCACACCGCTGACGTTTGAACAAGTGCGGCGCACGCCGCAAGAGGAGTTATTCAACAGTCTGCTGGAGCAGTATCACTATCTCGGCTACGAACAACCAGTCGGTGAGCACTTGAAGTATCTGGTGTCGGCGCATGGCCAAGTGATCGCGTGCGTGGCCTGGTGTTCCGCGCCGCGTCACTTGGCTGGCCGCGATCGCTTTATAGGCTGGAATACAGAAACACGCAAGCGTAATCTGCACTTGCTTGCGTACAACACGCGCTTCCTGATTTTGCCGTGGGTCCAAGTGCCGCATTTGGCATCGCACATCTTGGGACGCATGGCAAAGATTGTGCCGATCGATTGGCAGCGGTGGTATGCGCATCCGGTCTACTGGTTAGAAACGTTCATCGACCCGGCGCGTTTTAAAGGGACATGTTATCGGGCGGCCAACTGGTTGCATCTCGGTAGTACAACGGGCCGCGGTCACAATGCGCCCACCAAGAAACGTACGCAGCCAGTAAAAGAGTTATTCGGCTTGCCGTTGACGCCGCGCTTTCGCGAGTTACTGGGCCGGCTATGAAGAAGACGCGGCAGCGCATCGACGTAAATCTGGACGAACTGGACCGGATTATCGACCACGGCACGCACGCGCCGCTGAGCGAGTCGGATGGCCAGAAACTCAAGGGTGCATTGCATGCGTTGGCGGAGTTATTGACTCCCACGCGGAACAACGAGAAGACGAATGCGGTGCTGCCGAACACAGCCGGCGAAACGTCAAAAGGGGACGACATCAAGCATAAAAAAGCACCGCCCAAGGGGCATGGACGAAACGGAGCAGCCGATTATACAGGTGCATCGAAAGTTGCCATTTCGCATGCGGAGTTAAAGGCCGGCGATCTTTGTCCTGGCTGTGAAAAAGGGAAAGTGTATGTGCAGAGAGATCCCAAGCCATTGGTGCGAATCATCGGCCAAGCACCTTTGGCGGCCACTATTTTTATGAGTTGGAGAGATTGCGCTGCAACGGTTGCGGTCAAGTGTTCACGGCGCAAGAGCCGGAAGAGGTAGGGCCGGAGAAGTACGACGAAACGACGGCCGCGATCATCGCACAGCTCAAGTACGGCAGCGGAGTGCCATTCTACCGATTGGAAAAACTGCAAGACAACTTGGGCATTCCCATGCCGGCAGCGACACAGTGGGAGATCGTCGAGGAAGCCGCCGAGATCATCAAGTCCGCACTGGAAGAGTTGATCCGGCAAGCGGCGCAAGGAGAAGTGCTGCACAACGACGACACCAGCATGCGTATTTTGCGACTGGCGCGCGAGCCGTGCGATAAACGCACGGGTGTTTTCACCAGCGGTATTGTGGCGACTCAGCAAGGACACAAGATCGCGTTGTATTTCACCGGCCGGCAGCATGCGGGCGAAAACCTGGCCGACGTGTTGAAGCAACGCGCGGCGGATCTACGTCCGCCGATTCAGATGTGCGATGCGCTATCGCGTAACGTGCCGAAGCTGGCGCCGGGCGTGGACATCATGATCGCCAACTGCCTTGCCCACGGGAGAAGGCAGTTTGTGGACATTGCGCAGAACTTTCCCGATGAGTGTCTCTATGTGTTGGAGATGCTAGGCCGTGTGTATGCGCACGATGCCGATGCGCGTGAGCGTGGGCTTACACCTGCTCAGCGATTGCAGTTTCATCAACAACACAGTAGTCCAGTGATGGAAGAACTGCATCGCTGGCTGGAAACGCAGTTCGCACAAAAAAGAGTGGAGCCCAACTCTGGCTTGGGTCAGGCGATTAACTATCTGTTGCGCCACTGGCGCGGGCTGACAGCTTTTTTACGCGAGGCGAATGCACCTCTCGATAACAACCTTTGTGAAAGAGCTTTGAAGCGCGCAGTGCTGCATCGCAAGAATGCGTTGTTCTATAAAACTCTCAACGGTGCACAGGTGGGCGACTTGTTCATGAGTCTCATTCACAGCTGCGAGTTGTGTGGCGCAAACGCATTCGACTATCTCGCCGAGTTGCAGAAACATGCGAGCCAGTTAGCCGGCAAGCCTGCGCGCTGGATGCCTTGGAATTACCGTGAAGCGTTGCCTGTACGCTAGCTGATCGCACGACCACGCGCGATTGAACATCGGCAGAGTTGTATGCTAGCCGAAAGCGAGCAAACTGTGGCGAACCATCGAGCGTTGTATCAGCTGAAAATTACTTTGCAAGACATTCAGCCGCTCATCTGGCGGCGTATCCAAGTCTGGGAAGACATCACTTTAGCCCAACTGCACATTTTGCTGCAGATCGTTATGGATTGGGAAGACTATCATCTGCATGATTTCGTCATCGGCCGCCGCCGCTATAGCGTGCCCGATCCCGACGATGATATGTACGAGCGCAAAGTTTTGGATGAAAAACTCGCGCGGCTTTACGATGTCGTGCCGCGCGTGGGTAGCCATTTCGAATATCTCTATGACTTCGGTGATAGTTGGCGACATGATCTTCTACTGGAGGCCATTCTCATGCCCCAGCCCAACATCCGCTATCCGCGATGTGTTGCCGGCGAACGCCGTACACCTCCAGAAGACGTCGGCGGAACTCTCGGCTTTGAAGACTACCTAGCGGCCATCGCCGATCCTACCAATAGTGAACATGAAAGCATGCTTCTCTGGCGCGGTCCGTTTAATCCCGAAACATTTTCTACTGCCGCCGTCAACCAACGCCTCCAGAAAAGATTCCGTGCCCGCAAACCGGCTTCCCAGTCACCTGCTGCGGTTTTGACCTCCAATTCACTTCATTGACCTCTCACGCAAGCAGGCTTGCCGAAAGGACACGTTCAAAAGGCAGATCTCACCATAGCCGACTAACCAGCGATGAGGATTCCAGACATCATGAGCGCTTCCGTGGCCAAATGTTTCTGCCCCGGTCACTTCGTGAGCTTGTGCTCCTTAAGGATGGTACGGACTCTGTCGATCGGCAGCGCTTCCACCGTATGTCCGTTGCCGCTCACCGTCGTAGCTTTGAGCATCGAGTTATAAATGGCTTCCTCCGTCGCTTCGATCGCGGCTTCAAAAAGAGGAGACATCGCGTCATTGGTGAGGACCTCTGTTTTTCGTGTGGTGGATCCATCGCCCATGTTTATGCGAACCTGGGAGGCTGTGGAGAACGCAATGGCGTAGTCTCCGCTGCCGTTTGAGGCGGAGCTGCCAGTCTTGCCCATCCCAACCCATGCTCTTGCCGCAAGCCGTTTCAGATTGCGTGCGTCCAGCGGAGCGTCCGTGGCGATCACCATCATGCAGGAGCCGTCGGCCTTATCTTTGACCCTTTCGATCTGGCCAATTTCATTTCGCAGATAGTACTGCCCCAGCTCCTGACCTATAGGCGCGCCGTTGATGGTGAGGACTCCGCCGAAATTGGACTGCACCAGCACCCCGACTGTGTATCCGCCAAGGAGGGCTGGAAGGCGCCGTGACGCCGTTCCGATGCCGCCCTTCCAACCAAAGGCCACCGTGCCGGTACCGGCGCCAACCGTGCCTTCCTCGACGGGGCCGCTCTTGGCATCTCTGATTGCGTTGGCTATATCTTCCGGAGCGATGTGGCGGCCGCGAATGTCGTTGAGGTATCCGTCGTTCGTCTCCCCTACGATCGGGTTGATCGAAAGGACGTTCTCATTGCCCGGAAGCGAAAGCATGTAGCTGATCAGTGCGTCGGCAACACGGGGCACACTTGTGGTTGAAGTCAGCAGTATTGGCGTCTCAATCTCTCCCATCTCGTCCACCTGTGTGAAGCCGGTCAGCTTTCCATAGCCGTTGCCCACGAAGACTCCGCCGGGGACTCGTTCCCGATAGAGATTCCCAGCGTGAGGCAGAACCGCGGTAACACCGGTACGCACGTTATCCCCTCGGACAATAGTCGTCTGGCCAACTACCACACCTGCAACATCTGTTATCGCGTCGAGCGGGCCTGCGGGCAATACGCCAACCTTTAAACCAATTTCGGCAGATCGAGGACGTTCGGCTGGGTTCGCTCTCTGCGCCGCGGCCATCAGACACATAAGCAGAACCACAACGATTCCCCAAAGACCTCGAAACGACGTGCGGATCGATTGCCGCCGTTGGATTTGATGCCTCACTTGCCCTCCACTAAGAATTATCGGTCCGACCCAATCGGTCAAAGTGCTCTGCCACGGAAAGATGGTGACAGAAACGCTCGCATCGTAGGTCGTGTGGTTGCGTTAATACTGGCCAGTTAACCACATGCCGACTTATAAGCCAAGTGGATTCCAGTCGCTATAGGCGTTTTTCGTTCCTAATCATTCTCAAGAAGCCTAAACCGAAACTGGATGGGTGATGTGCGCTGTTAGGACGAGTCGAAAGCGTGAGGACGGTTGGCATTTGCTGTTGCGGTTGTATGAGGAAGGCACGGATGTCCCCTGCCAGAGATCGTGTGCTGCGCGATTCGGTCTATTTGAGCGGGCGTGAGCCTGCGATGAGTATGTCTACCAATCTCCTGGCGCTCTGCTGCCAGTCGGCGCCGGAGCCCACATGCGAGACGCCGATCAGCGCTAGAAGCAGGTCGTCAGCATCCAGGTCTCTGCGCAGATTGCCACTCCTCTTAGCGCGCATCACCAGGCCATCGATCGCGGCATGGATCATGGTACGTGAACCCTCATGAAGCCTGGATGGGCCTCCGGCAATGGTATTGAGAGCGGGCGCAATGATGTGCTTTGCCGCAATGTAATCGACCAGCAGCAGCATCCAGGTTCGAAGCGCTTCAAGAGGCGACATGGTCTCGGCGAAACGGGCCGCGGCCGCCGCGAGTTTCTCCACTTCGTTGCGGTAAACACCTTCGATCAGCTCATCACGTGTAGGGAAATGGCGATAGAGGGTACCAGGGCCAACGCCCGCCTGCTTTGCGATCTCCTCCAAGCTGGCATTGGCGCCTTGTCGGGTAAAGGCCGCCTTCGCGACTTCGAGAATGCGCTCGCGGTTGCGCAGCGCGTCGGTACGCGGTTTGCGGGCGGTCGTCGAACGGCTTTTCGTCATATGCAAAACTCTTGCAACCGGAGGCTGCCTCCGATAATCTCTTTAAACAGGAGGCTGTGTCCGTTTTAAATCAAAGCGGCGGCCTTTGTCAATTTTGGCTCGACTCAGATCAGGGAGGCACATATGCGTGTATTTGTTACCGGCGCTACCGGATTCATCGGTTCCGCCATCGTGAAAGAACTTGCCGGCGCGGGCCACAACGTTCTTGGACTGGTGCGTGCGGACGCGGGCGCAAAGTCACTTGAAGCCGCCGGCGCGCAGGCGCATCGAGGTGATCTGGAGGACCTGGAAAGCCTGCGCAGCGGAGCAGCCGCGTCCGATGCCGTCATACACACCGCCTTCCGGCATGACTGGTCGAGGTTTGCGGAGAGCTGCGAGCTAGACAAGCGCGCCATCGAGACCATAGGCGCCGTGCTGCAGGGCACACGCCGTCCTTTCATCGTTAGCTCTGGAGTGGGAGTGGCTGAGGGCCGGGCCGCCACGGAGGATGATCCGCCGCTAACTTCCCCATCCCTACCGCGTGTTTCGGAGACGACGGCGGTGGCACTGATGGAGCGCGGAGTAAACGCAATTGTGATGCGCTTGCCGCAGGTCCACGACACCGTTAAGCAGGGCTTGGTCACACCGCTGATTGCGGTGGCACGCGCAAAGGGAGTCTCGGTGTACATTGGCGAGGGTCAAAACCGCTGGCCTGCCGCGCATGTGACGGATGTGGGGCGACTCTACCTGCTTGCGCTGGAAAAAGGCACAGCGGGAGCGCGGTACCACGCGGTCGCCGAAGAGGGTGTGCCGCTCAAAGACATTGCCACGGCTATCGGCCGCGGCCTCAAGGTGCCGGTCATTTCCATTTCGCGGGAACAGGCCCAGGAACATTTCGGCTTCCTAGGTTTCTTCGCGGGGAGGGACCCTCTCACCTCCAGTGCGCAGACCCGCGAAAAGCTGGGTTGGAAGCCCACAGGACCCTCACTTCTCACCGATCTCGCGAATATGCGCTATTCCGAGGTCTGAACCTAACCCCCACAATCAAGGAGAAATCGACATGAAAAAGACATGGTTTATCACTGGAGCCTCGCGCGGGTTCGGCCGCATCTGGGCCGAGGCTGCGCTTAAACGCGGTGATCGGGTGACAGCGACCGCCCGCAAACTGGCGGACGTCGCCGATCTGACAGAACGTTTCGGCGATGCGGTGTTGCCGCTGGCGCTCGACGTTACCGACTCCGCTCAGGTGCATGAGGTGGTTCAGCAAGCTTACGCCCACTTCGCCAGGCTGGACGTCCTGGTGAACAATGCCGGCGTGAGCCTGTTCGCGGCAACCGAGGAAGCGAGCGACGAGCAGATCCGCGATCTCTTCGATGCAAACTATCTGGGCATGGTCCGAGTACTGCGAGCGGCTCTGCCTTTGCTGCGGAAACAAGAGAGCGGTCACATTCTGGGTGTCTCGAGCGGGCTTGGGATAGCGGCATTGCCACTTATCGGCTTCTATTCCGCCACCAAGTGGGCTGTCGAAGCGCTCCACGAATCCCTGGCGGCGGAGGTGAAGGCGTTCGGGTTGAAGGTGACACTTGTTGAACCCGGAGCCTACGCAACCGACTTCGGAAAGTCCTCACGGATCGCGGATGTTCTGGAGCCATATGCGGAGTTCCGGAAGCAGTTTCTGATGCAACTCGCGAATGTTGAACTCGGTGATCCAGAGGCGACGGCAGAAGCGATCCTAAAGCTGGTGGACGCGGAAAATCCACCGCTGCGACTTGGCCTGGGCACTTCCATTCTGCCCCGGGCGCGCGCCGCGTATGCGGAGCGGCTGAAGACCTGGGAAGCGTGGGAGGACTTGTCTAATGCGGCGATGGGCGAGCCGAAGAAATCGATGGAAGCGTGGATTGAGCAAGTGGTGAATCGGACTTCGGATCAGCCATAAGCGTAGAATCTTTACCTCCCATTAGCAAGCAGACGAACCGATGATGCCAGGAGGAGTTCTCGTTACATGACACTCACGAAGAAGATTGCGCTGGCAACTGGCGGGACCATCGACAATTAAGAACGAGGAACGCTTCTAAATTCTTCCATCTTTCACCGGGCATTAATGAGCGCCAAGCCGCTCATTAACGCCGATTACTCCTCGCAAGTCTTAGGTCAGTATCTGGAGCGATTCGGCAAGATACACCTGAGAGTGTGGGAGAGACGCGCAGGGCCGAATCGCTTTAGATACTGACCTAAGACAATCCGGGAGCTGAGCCGATCGCTCTACCTTCGCCGTTAGGCCGGGGCAATCTATTAGAAACCTATTTCGGCCCACGCCCTGATCAAGCTTTCCCTGAGTAGCGCGTTTATCCGGCCAGAGAGGGCCGTGGGCTCTCCTCGTGGTTTCCAATGCTGCCATGTTGTGACGACAATGATTGGTTACCGGGCCAGGATAGCCAATCTTTGAAGGTCGGCGGGCGCCGCAAAGCTAGAACCCTGACTAAACTTTCGCTCTCGTAAATATATTGGCAGATTTGAGGTGGGACAGATGACAAGCGTATCTAACAAATATTGAAAACGCTCATTAAAGCGTCATTTTAAGTCTAGTTTTGGCCGCCTGCAGTTCCTGCCAAATAGCAGCGCCGGCAATCAAACTTCCATTCGGCAACTCAAGATCTCGCGTTTCGACGAGACCCTCTTTCCAGCGATAAATTACTTGCCCTGTCGGATCAAAAACGAAGATGTGAGAAACGCCCGTCTGTTGGTAGTTTCGGCACTTTTCGATCAGTTGTTTGGTTTGATCGTCAGAAAGTATTTCGATTACCAACGACAGTTTGGCTGGATAACGTTCATTTCCTTCAGGAAGAATGGCCACATCGGGTCTAGGCTGCCAATCACGCCTTGCTTTGAAGTCGAATTCCCCTCCGGATTCGTACCCTGCTGCGTCGAGCAGTCGCATCAGGATTTTCTGCAGCAAAGCATGCAGCTTATCAGGCACAGGCTTGCGCACCGCCTTTCCATACCAATATTCCCAGCCGGATTCACTGCCGTATCGCTTATCAAATTCTTCAACTGTGAGGAATTGAGGAGCGGTCGCCATGAATCCAATATACCGGAGGGACTGTGGGGCCGCGTCATCATCGGGCAACATTGTTCTGACGGCCGTTTTGGGCGCAGAAGAAATGCGCGTATTTCGGTGGCGAATAGAGATGTCGGATTACTTCGGGTAAGCTGAACTGGGACCCTCACTGCGGTTTGTGGCCGAATCACGGGGTATCCGTACACCAACGCCCGCATGATTGGATATCGTTTGGCGGTCGAGGAGGCCGCTACGCGATGGCAAGAAAACATGCATCGAGAAAAGCGCGAGCCGTTCCGAAAACTGTCTTGCGCTTGCCAGATCTTGACCAGGCAAAATCGGCTGTTCTGAACAGCCTGAGTTCTCAGGACGCACAGCGTGGTTTCCGCCACGCTATCGATGAGTTCATTGAATGGTACTGCTCAGAGCCCAGACTGTCGTTCAGCAAAACTGTCGTTCTTCGGTATCGCATGTACCTGGAATCCCGCAAGCTTGCTCCAGGAACCGTAAACCTGCGGCTCGGCGCCGTGCGGCGTCTCGCCTATGAGGCCTCCGATTGCGGTCTTCTTAGTCCAGATCTTGCGGCCGGTATTCGGCGAGTGAAAGGCGTCAAGAAACGCGGTGTGCGCTTGGGCAACTGGTTAACAGCCGAGCAGGGCGAAAGGCTATGGCGGTCTCCCAATGCCGGGCGACTC
Source organism: Bryobacterales bacterium (assembly GCA_963763615.1). Classification (GTDB taxonomy): domain Bacteria; phylum Acidobacteriota; class Terriglobia; order Bryobacterales; family Bryobacteraceae; genus Bog-105. Next base: position 440,745 of record CAVXPI010000002.1, read on the forward strand.
AAGGGCAAACGTGATCGAGCCCTTCTGGCTGTTCTACTGGCCTGCGGATTAAGGAGGCACGAAGCGGTTGATCTGGACTTCTCGCATCTTCAGCAGCGAGAAGAACACTGGGCGATTGTCGATATCGTCGGAAAAGCGGGACACACGTTTGGACAGCGCGGCGATGCCGTTCAGTGCCGTGACTTGATGATCGGAGCCTATCTCTCCAAGCCACTGAAAAGCGCTGATCTTTTCGAGGTCATTCGAAGACTCTGCGCCGCTAAAAGCGGGCTCCAGACCGAGGCCCCGCGCGAACTGCTAACCCTCCATTCCCTGCGCGAAAGTAAAAGCAAGTCGCACTTCCCGGGCCACCTTCGTATCTTAATTGCCGAAGACAATAAGGTGAATCAGGCGCTGGCGCGCCGTTTGCTTGAAAAAGAAGGGCACGCGGCGACCGTTGTATGCGACGGCATCGAAGCCGTTGCGGCCTTCGAACTAAACACCTACGACTTGATCCTCATGGATGTTCAGATGCCTAATTTGGACGGTCTGGCCGCTACTCGGGCAATTCGTCAGCGGGAATCGGGCGGCCGACGAATTCCTATTATCGCCTTAACCGCCCATGCCACCACGTCGGATCGCGACCAGTGCCTTGCGGCCGGCATGGACGATTTCGTCTCGAAGCCCATCCAAGTGAGCGATCTAGGGGAGGCGATTTCAAAACTCGCCATCGAAATTCCGGAATTCGCAGAAATCACTGCCGGACCAGTCGAGCGGGTCTAGCGGCGATGGATTAGTCGCCATAAACGCCGTTCACGCCCCCAACGGCAAGTGAAGTAGTTGGCCAGTCGGATGTCGCCTTTGTGGGCGAGTGGTAGTCAAGAAGTGTTCGCAACAGTCTCTCTTGCGGTAACCTTGGCGGCAGCGCAGTTTCGAAGCGCAAGTGTTCGGCTTGCTATTGGGGGTTTACAATAGCGTCAGGAAGCTAAATGGCGGTTGTCTACAGTTCGCTACTGGAGCGCATCACAACGGATCCTGACGTCCGGTTTGGCAAACCGTGCATCCGAGGCCACCGGATCACCGTTCAGGAGGTCTTGGAGTGGCTTTCGAGCGGGGCCTCGCAGGACCAGATCCTGGCTGATTATCCGCAACTTCAGCCAGAGGATTTCCTCGCTGTGTACGCGTATGCCGCCAAATTGGCGGGCACCAAAGTCTCTAGAGGATGAAGCTCCTCTTCGATGAAAGCCTGTCGCCACGGTTGGTTCATTTATTAAGCGATCTCTTCCCGAATTCGGAAAGTGCTCTTCGAAATGGCCTAGCGCGTACGGGTGACCGAAACATTTTGGAATACGCGGATGCGAATGATTTCGTCCTCGTCGCGACCGATAGCGATTTTGAACGGCTCTTGAACCAATTCCCTCGCGCTTATGTCGTGATTCTTCGTTCCTGCGACTATCCAACTGAAACGGCGGCGGACGTGATTAGGCGGAATGCCATCCGCATAGCTGAACTGCCAGCCGCGCCGAATCGATTGCTGATTCTCGGTCGCTAGTTCTCGCTTCGAAGTAGTTTCATAAACATATACCGGCGACGACGTGCGAAGGCATCTTCGCCGGATTATGCCGTAAATCATGGGCAGCGGCGGAACATTGGATAGGATTTGAAATGCCGATTTGACGGGAAGTTTGATCGACTTGCGCCGTGCTTTTGGCTGCGGCATGTGGAGGCCGCAAACAATGGCAAAAGGTAAAACTAAGCGTGTACCCAAAAACTCTCTAAAATTGGCGGACTTGGAGCAATCTAAATCCGCCGTCCTGACGAGCCTTACGTCCTCCAGTTCTCAACGCTCCTACGAGCACGCCATCAAAGAATTTGTGGAATGGTATTGTTCGGAGCCGCGTCTGGCTCTTAACAAAACTGTGGTCACTCGATACCGGATTTCACTAGAGCAGCGGCATTACGCGCCATCTACCATCAATTTACGCCTCGCTGCCGTGCGAAGGCTGGTCTATGAAGCTGCCGATAGCGGTCTTCTTAGTTCAGACTTGGCGGCCGGCATCCGGAGAGTGAAAGGTGTCAAGAAGTTGGGCGTCAAAGTCGGGAACTGGCTCACCGCGGAACAAGGGCGGCGGCTCCTGGCTGCTGGGCGGGGTGACAGCCTTCGCAGCAAACGCGATTATGCCGCGCTAGCGATCCTGCTTGGATGCGGGCTACGAAGAGCGGAGGTGACTGCGCTCCGCATTGAAGATCTGCAGCAACGAGAAGAGCATTGGATCATCGCTGATTTGGTTGGCAAGGGTCGCCATATCAGAAGTGTGCCGGTTCCCGGCTGGGTAAAGAAAGCAATCGACGATTGGACGCAAGCCGCCGGCATCCAAACCGGCCCGTTGTTACGACCAATCAATAAAGGCCAGAAAATAGGGGATTCGGGCTTTAGCCCGAAAGTGATCTGGGGCGTAGTAAAGCGAATCGCCTCCACCCGTGATCTGAAAGTGATCGCTCCCCATGACCTTCGAAGAAGCTGCGCCCGTTTATGTCATCAGGCTGGCGGAGAGTTGGAACAGATTCAGTTTCTTCTGGGTAACGTTTCGGTTCAAACGACGGAACGGTATTTAGGATGCAAACAGCGGTTCAAGAACGCCGTCAACGATTCTATCGGTATCGAACCTGTTGACCCTTAAATCGAAGGACGCTGGCCGACTTCGCGGGATCTTTCCAACAGGCAGATACTTGACTTGGGATAGGTATCTTTAGAGGAAAGGTTTTACCGTAAACATCGCCGTTGACCGCGAGTTATTTTTTTTGCTGCACGGGATTTAGTCGACCTCGCAGCTTGCCGGCTGCGAATGAACAGTTCGGTGCGACTGGGCAAGCGTCGCACTTGGGGTTCGAACTCTTGCACAGTTGCTGTCCGTGATTCTTAAGTAGGAGGTAAGCGCGAGCCCGAGAATCGAATCTAGGCGGGAGGCCATCTTCAATCATCCGTTGCGCTTCGCGATAGGTTCTGGAATAGTTTTCGCGCTCAGCACCAACTTGGATGCGGACCAGAACGTGTGGGCAGTTAGACGGGACCGCTGCCACCGGTGAAATCCCGGCAAATAGGAGAATTCGATCCGTCCCCGGTTCTGCGATATTCGGAAATTGTTTGAGCGCGGCTCGTCCTTGCGCAACGGAGAGACCGTTTAGCCCTGAACGTAGATCGCCCCCATACTGTTTGGCGATCCGTTCCGCAATCTCTTTGAGGCGCATCGCCCGGAGTTCAGGGACGATTCCCCCCGGTTTCAACGATTTTGCCAGTTGTTCAGGTGTCGCGGCGAGTATCCTCTCGACATCGACCCCGACTTGGCTAGTAAGTGAATCCCAGCCTTTCGCACACCTCGTGTCACTCGCAGGATATCCGCAATGCAGCCAGACCAAGTACAAATAAGGATCCGTTGGCCAATTCACTGTCTTCTCGCCGTAGTAGGCCTCTAATTCATCGAGAAGGTGCGCCAAGTTTCTCACGAGAGTAACCGGAACGAGATGTAGCCACTATATATCAGATCGCTTCTTATGTTCCGCGTGGGAATCTTCACGGTCTTTCGCTTTCCCTAAGCTAATTGGCCGAACGATGGCTAAAGAGGCAAGGAGGAATTTCGGAACGATCAATCAAGACCACCTGTCGCCCCTGAGAAATCCCGAGAGACGCCGCTCGAACCTCGATTCGTGCCGGTGAGCATGCCGACGATTCCAGTCGATAAGCCGACATAAGGGGACTAATCCGTTCGTCTCTCCGTTGCCGCGTCGGCTATTCTCATTTCATCAAGGTGCTTCGACATGTGCGAACGTTAGCAATATCTTCCCTCGCTGATCTTGCGAACGAGTTCTCTGTACCTGTTCCTGACCCGTCCACATACACAAGCCGTTATGTCAAGGCTCCCTCTCATTCCGCATAATACAGTTCGTGGATGTTTCCTTGAGCATCCACATAATTAACGTGCTGCTGGGAGTTCCAACCCGTCACATATCCATTCAGCACATTTCTCGCGGCGGGAAAGGCAGTGGCGTTGCCAAGCACCATCAAATCGTTGGGGTGCCAGCTTCCGCTCCCTAAGTAATAGAGCTCGTTAACATGGCCTCGCGCATCGAGATAGTTTACGTGCTCCTGTGAGTTCCATGCGGTGACATATCCCGTAATTGCGTCTTGAGCGGCAATCGGCGCATGCGCCTGATTGGTCAGATCGTTGTCGTTCCAACTGCCACTGCCAAGGTAGTAAAGCTCCTGGACGTGTCCCTGCCCATCCACATACACCACGTGCTCCTGTCTGTTCCAGGGCGTGACATACCCTTGGATCGCAGCTTTCCTCAGAGCGTGAGCGCTGCCAAGATTGTTCAAGCCCCAGTGGTCGGTGAAGTACAGCTCGATAATTCGGCCTGCGGAATTAGCAGCGCCTTGTTCGCGAAGGACGACGTGCTGTTGTCCGTTCCATGGGGTAATGTAGCTCGTGATCGCAAGCGGCCCAAGCAACCCGAAGCTGTCAACTTTAGCGAGTTTGCTGACGTCGCGAGGATACCAATGACCATCGTTGAAGATCTCTCGAACGTCCGCGGAGCTGTGCGTATAAATTGCGTGCGTCTGCTCGGTAGCGGGCGTGACGTGGCCGCTTAGCGGTGTAGCGTCAGCGGGAAAACCTAACTCGCCAGATGCGGCGGTCGCCATGTCATAGAGTTTCCAGCTGATCCCATCGTAAGCGAATTCGCAGAGGTGGCCGTTCACGCCAACGTAGTAAACGCGTTCGGTTTTATTCCAATCCGATGCAATACCGGCGATAGATGTTTGTAGCGCAAGCGGCCCGCCCGCCTTGGCGCTGGTCAGAAGATCGTTATGTCCCCAATGACTTCCGCCGAGGTAATACAACTCATGCACGCGGCCATGTTGATCAACGTAAACAACGTGTTCCTGTTTGTTCCAGCTGGTCACGTAGCTCGAAATGGCTGTCGCGCCCACCGGCAAATTCTGCACTGCGGCGGATTGCATCAAATTATTGTGTCCCCACGGCATTACCGTCGCCCTCCTTTGGTGGCCAAGTGTGTGAAAGAGCCTCTTACACTGAGCCGCTTGCGCCGCTCAATTATTCGGGTGGCATCTGCCCCTGTCGACGAAATCAATCTTGGTGATCGACCCGGCAACAAACTTGAAAGTCGCGCCCGCGGGAGGAACGCCAAACGCGCCGCCCCAAAAGAATTCAACGAGGTTGGGGATTCCTAGAACCTGAAGGCTATTCTGTGGGCTGCAGACGCCGGCGCATTCCCGGTCAGATTCGAGTGACGCGGACCATGGACCGTCGGACGTACTGCAATAAATCGGAAAATGAAAAAGAGTGGCCGGCGGCTTCGTGGTTCCGGGGGCGCCGCTCAGTTTGAAATGAGCGATCTTCGCGTCTTTAGAGAAAAACGCCTGATCGTATACTGCGACCAGCGTCCCGCTTGTGCAGAGTGTGATCGGTGTGGTGATGCGGCATTCGTAATACGTGGAACTCGAATCGGCAGTACAGGGCGGGTGCGTCTGGTCGGCCGTTTTGACACGAATCTTGGTAGCCAGCAGTGCCCGACCGGGAACCACCTCAAGGGTAGAAGCCAGATTCGTGGGCAATTCAGGGGCAGCCTTGACGGGATTGTCTTGCGCCCGGCTCGTGACTAGTGCCGCTGTGAGCACGGCCAAAGCCGCGAGGTGGAATGGAATCGAAGTTCCTTTGAAATGACCAGTTCGCACTTTCATTAGACACCCATAAAGAGATTTTGGAAGCGATATCTCCTGACTGCGGTCAGCATCAGCCGATATTTTTCCTGCACCTGACTATTTTTAGGAAATTCGCCCGCCTCACCCCGGATAATGCACCAAGTCCTTATCAAAAGTCTTTAGAATGGTCTTCAGAGTTTCTCAAAAGGATGGTTTCAATGCTCACCCGACCCGGTCAGACCAGGCGTTTGTACGAGTTCGGACCATTTCGTCTGGATGCTTCGAAGCGGCGGCTTCTGCGGGAGAGTGATCCGGTCTTACTCACTCCCAAGGCACTGGAAACGCTCATTGTCCTGGTTGAGAATCGCGCCGTCATCGTTTCGAAAGACGAGTTGATGAATAGCCTGTGGCCGGACAGTTCCGTGGAAGAGTCGAATCTGAGCCAAAACATCTTCGTACTTCGCAAGGCATTGGGAGATTCCGCCCGGGAGCGGCGCTACATTTTGACTGTCCCCGGCCGGGGATACCAATTCATTGAAACCGTGAATGAGATCGGCGACGAAAAAGAAGCGCGGGAAGCATGTCGTTTGGCAACGGAGGCTCCCAAGTCGGCGGCCGTCGACAATCGCGCTGCCAGGCGCAGTGCTCTTTGGCTCGCGCCGGCTCTCTTCGCAGGTTTGCTAGCCGCCAGTCTTTCCTGGCGGCTTGCCCGGCATCCGGACGCGTGGCCTGAGTTCAAGCAGCGGAGGCTGACGGCGAATCTTCCCGATAACCCTGTGACCCATGCTGCCATCTCCCCTGATGGCAAGTACCTGGGTTACAGCGATCGACAAGGAATCCATCTGCAATCGGTGGATACAGGGCAAAGTCAAAGTGCGAGATGGCCGCCCGCTGTCGAGCGTGCGGAAGGGTCTTGGGACTTCGAATCGTGGTATCCCGATTCTACACGCTTCATCGCCCGCTTTGTCGCTCGCGAAAACCCCGCCAGCCTTTGGTCCGTCCCACTTTTCGAGGGAACGCCTGTTCAGCTGATTGGCGATGCCTATGGCGGATCGCGGGTCTCGTCCGACGGGACGCTCGTCGCGTTTCTAAGGAAGCCGGTCTTCTTGGGAAACAACGTCGGTGATCCCTACACGGTCGGAGCGGGAGAGATCTGGCTCATGGGGTCGCGGGGAGAGACGCCTCACAGAATCATGACGGCTGGCGATTTATCGGGCTTCGAGCGCATTGCTTGGCTCCCGGGAGCAGACCGGATTGCCTATAAATATTGGCGCCAACAAGGCCAAACGGCCCAGCTATCGGTCGAAAGCAGAGATTTGAACGGGGCGAACCGCGTGACCCTTGTCTCCAATCGCGGACTTCAGGATTTCGTGTTCGTTTCGTCTGACCGGTTAATTTATTCGCAGAGCATGGAGGGCGACAACAGCGATTACGGTACCGACAATCTGTGGGAGCTGCGATTCGATCCGAAGAATGGCGCCCTGCGAGGATCGCCGCATAGGTTAACGGACTGGTCCGGATTTTCGCTAACAGGTATAACCGCTACCGCGAGCGGAAGGCGTCTCACTTTCCTGCGCGGCGCGCATCATCATTCCGTCATCGTCGGGGACCTGGCCGACCACGGTGATCGAATGCTCGACATACGCCGGCTGACCACCGACGACCACAGCAACGTTCCTTTAACTTGGACGCCCGATTCCCAGGAGGTGATCTTTCTTTCACGCCGAACCCAGGTTCCCCAGATTTACAGCCAGGCGTTCAACGGAGCAAATCCCCCGCGGCTCATAAGCTCTGCGCCTCCCATCGATTTTGAAGCTGTGCGCTTGGCCCCCGATCGCGCCTCTCTGATTGCCAGAGGGCGCGCTCGTGACTCCACGCGGGAAGCTTTTTACCAGTTGCCGGTAGGGGGCGGCGGCGCCCGGTTGATATTCGTCCCCGAGGGCGATGTCTGCGGCGACTTTCGCTGCGTCAGTGGGGGCGCCGCTTCTTGCGCCTATCAAGTGGAGAGCCCGGATCACAGGGAATTGATCATCAAATCTTTCAATCTTCTCTCTGCCCATGTGCGCGAGTTGCTGCGAATCCCCGTCGAACCCAAATCGGATTACCACTGGGCCCTATCTCCCAATGGTCTGCTGATAGGCCTGCTTAAGAGTGAATGGGGTTCAAACCAGATCCGTTTCTTTTCCCTGCAAAGCGGCGAGAATCGCGCTATCGCCGTCAGCGGTTACGCAGAGCTTCGATCGCTGGATTGGGCCCCGGATTCCAAGAGCGTTTTTGTTGGAAGCTCCGGACCTGAAGGCTCCGTTCTGCTACACATTGACCTGAGCGGCAGGACACAACCCATTTGGCGCCAGCCCCAACCTCTGAACACATGGGGCATTGCCTCACCTGACGGCCGCCGTTTGGCCATCTTCGCCACGAGCGTGGAGGCGAACGTGTGGGTGATGGACGGCTCCTGATCTCCGTTGCGCGTCTTCCCGCCAACCGGTACAAAAGCGTTTCACTCCCCGGTCCATGCCCGACCCTCAATGAGAACTTTGGCCACATTAAAACGACCAACCGGACAGAAAAAGCCAGGACGCTGAAGTCATCCTCGCTGTATAAGTGAGGACAATTACGAATGTAGTCATACACCTCCCGCTCCACATTGACGGAGAGGACCGGAATCTCGCTTAACTCGCCGCCTGTTCCGCACGGCAGATTTGAACGGCTCACCTTGCCGGAGTTGGAACGCCGGCTGGCTTCACCCAACCCACGCTGTCGACACACCGACTAACTAAACGCATTCTGGTAGGATACATGGCATGCGCCTCTACCCATTCATCCTCGCTCTGTCAGCTTGTGTAGCTTGCAGTTATGCTGATAGCGTCAACGTAACATTCTCGGGTAGCATTTCTTCAAGCTTGATCGGAGGGATTGCGTCCGGCGATTCGTTTTCGGGCTCATTTACATATCAAACGACCGCCGGAGTGGTGTTTACCGGTGGAAATTTCGTGGATTTTGCGCTGGCCCCAGGAGCTCTGACGTTTACTATCGACGGAAACACGGTTACCAATACTGGTTCCGGCGCCTTTCCGGATATCGTCGAGATCGTCTCGTTCGGCAAACTTGAAATCGGTGGGCAATCGATGGCTGGAACGGGGCCGTTGAATGGGGGAGATGTGTTTGTCTCTTTTTTCGGCTCCGCTAACCCTGCATTCCAAGCCCTGTCTCTTCCATTTCCTTTTCCCACCGACTTTACGTCTACTAGCGTGATTCTCGACGATTCTTCGTTAAACTCCGCTGATGCAGTGCTCAGTTCCTTCGTTGTTACGAACACCACGAACGTGCCCGAGCCATCGTCTTTCGGCGCGTTGAGTACGGTTATCGTCGCGGCCGGCATCATCCGCCGCCGTTATGTCCGCTCGAATTAAGCTAGTGCTCAAAAGCCATCGGCCCTTCGCGAGCCGCGCAACTTAACTACTGCTGTTCGGGTTGTTGAGCACGATGCAGATCGATCCTCAGGCGCTTGCTGCCATCCTTCTCCTGATCCCTTGCGCTTCTTCTCACCGCCGAGAATCCTCTTATTGCCGTGCAAAATAGGTGGCGGTTCCATTGCCGCAAACCGTGGACAGGTCACTGGCCCAAAACAGTCGGGGCGGGAAGCGAGCAGCCCTAGCGCGAATCAACATGCCACGTCAGCTAGCTGAGTTGTACGGAGGCAGCCAGGTTGCTCCTGGATCACGGGGTACTCGGAAACAATCGCCTCAGTGGCCGTGTAGTGACGTTATCGGAAGCTGGGAAATCGTGCATCTTTCTGGCGATTGGACCCCATAAAGTTGCCGCAACGGCAATGATATGGGTATAGTCACAGCCTGGCTGAAGCGCTTGCCCAAGACCCCCAAGGCCCTTTGGCAGCGGTGTTTGTCGGCTTCAACAGACACTCTTCTGTCTCTCTTGGCGTTTTGCTCCGCCCTCACCCTCAACGCCGTCCAACGCAAAAACGACACCGATGCCGAGCGGATCCACCACGCCGATGTGCTGGCCACCGCCCTGAATATCGACATGCGGTACTGGTTCATCCCCACCGCCGCCAACTTCTTTTCCAAAGTCTCCAAAACCCGTATCTTCGATGCTATGAGCGAAGCAGGCAAATCCGATGACGCCCGCTCCGCCGCCAACCTCAAAAAAGGCCCATTAGCCGAATTCGCAGAAAACCACTCTCAAAGGTACCGGATGGTTGCCCGAGCCCATCCGCATCGCGCCCGAGCGACCGGAAGATACCACCTTCGCCCGGGACGACGAAAACAAGGAGGTGAACCACACAGAAGAGTAAGTGCCGGATTGGAATCCCCAGCCGTGGGACGTGGGCGAGCTCGCTCCCACGGCATGAACTTTGGATCGAAAGGAAAACAGCGCAGCTCCATCCAACGGCTGTTACCCTAGCTATCCAGAGATGCACGCCGTTCAGAAAATCCGCCGCGAGAATCGGAAAAACAGGCTTCTCGATCTCGCCCTCACCAACGCCAACACCCCCGAACAATCATCACGGAAGCCGCACGCCCGGTACCGTCCCACCTCCTGATGACTGCGCCCTGGCTCCGCCTGCACGCGTTTCGCCCCTTTCACCTCCGCGATCAGAGCGAGGACCCACTTGCGTCGGGAGTCGTCAAACGGAATCGTAAACGCTCGATCCGAATATTCAATGATGCCCTCGCCAATTGCGCCTCATGCAGACCCGTCTGGGGCGTTCGCGCCACTCTTCAATTTCACCGGCACAATGCCATGCGGAGTTCGCATAATTCGTTCCAGCCAGGCCGACAGCCCATACCGCGCCGAACAGAATTCTGCTATTTAAGTGTTTCCAGATTCACCCGTTGCGTGTCGATCGACACCAGCTCGCCGGCCGGCAGCTGCGCGTCTCGCAAGGCTTCCTGTGCCTGCCGTCGCGTCCAGAACGCCCAAGCAACAACGGGCACAGAGGAAGCGTTACCACCGCGAATAAACCATGCCAGCTGCGCCACAATCGCGAGCACAACGAAGCACGCCAGGCGGACCAGCGTTCCTTTGGGAGGGTGTTGAGGATCGGGACAGCTACAGCGGCAGAAGTCATTGTCAACTTTGAAACCGACGGAGCGGATGAGATCGTGAGCCTCGAATACTCGGACGAGCGCGAACTCCACGCCTTCGCTCTTTCCGGACACCTGTATCAGTGGAACGTGGAAGATCCCACCGTCAAGCTGGGGATGTCAAGCCTATTGCCCAACATCCGCGAGGCTGTCGCCATCGCGCCCGCAGCCGCACCCGCGCCTAAGCGAGAGCGCAAAGCTCCATAAATCCAAAGACGATATGGTTGCGTCATCTTTAGTGTTTGGGGTGTTTCTTTATTGCTTTTTTGGATTGACTTTAACGGTGTTGGATGATTTCATCGGAATATGGGCTTTAGTCATTGTGCGCACATGGCGGCCGTTCTTAGCGTTTTCCCGTGAATTTTAGCGATTCCACACCCAACTCGCCTAAACGGGCAATTGGACTCCACTGGCTTATTAGTCAGTCCACCGCCGGTGGTTTCGTCCAGACCCGCATAAGATGAGGCGGGTCCGGAGTCCGATATCGACCTTGAAGCAGCTTTTGAAAATTTCGATGATCTCACACTCCTCGATATAGCTAAGCTGGAACGTCATCTTTATGGCTTGTTGGGCCGCAGGGTGGAACTCATTCAGCAAGGCACCTTCAAAGAAGGCCTCCGGGAACGCGTCGAAGCTGAGGCAGTGGTTGCCTTTTAGGGACCACCGCCGGTCGCTCAAAGACATTCTGGATAACATCAGCCGCATCGAGCGATTCACGAAGGCATGGATTTCGACGCCTTCCGAAATGATGAGTAGGCTATTGCACTTGCAAATGGAAAGAAGGAATGACTTGTGATCAAGAACGAACGACAGTTAAGAATTACTAAGAGCCAGGCTGATAAGTTTGCGGCGGCTATTCAGGAGTTGAAAGCATCACCCGCCAAGGGTATGCACCCATTGCTGCGAAAGGCCGAACTGGAGAGCATGCAAAGCCAGCTTGAAGATCTCAACGAGCAACTCGCTGAATATGCAGCCCTACAGAGTGGTGGAATCAAAGTTGTCAAAATTCGTTCCGTAGCCGCTCTTCCTCTCGCCTTGATAAAGGCGCGTATTGCTTCAGGCTTCACACAGGAAGATTTGGCTAAACGAATCGGCGTGGAGGAACAGCAAATACAGCGTTATGAAGCGACTGATTACGACGGAGCAGACCTCACTCGAATCGGTGAAATCATTGACGCCCTAAAAGTAAATGTTGATATTGAGTCATATTGAGTTATCGTAGCCAAAAGAAATATCGGCATAACGACTGCCAAAAAGCTACAAGTGAGTCGGCCCCAAGGCCGAAATGTTGGGTTAGGAAAATTCGACAGAAACTCCGATTAGCCGATCTTACATCGCAAGCTAGTTGTTCACAGCGGCGTTTTATGCGAGGCACCTTCGCGAGCGGCACGCCGCCGTTTGTCACAAATCTGAGTGGTCGTCACGTGGCGGTGGCCGAGCAGTTCTTTGACCTCCACGGTGTCCACGCCGGAGTCGAGCAGGCGCGTGGCCGCCGTGGCGCTGAGCGAGTGCGGCGTGTACACACATTCCATCGCCTTGCTTCCGTCCGGTAGTTCCCGTTCACGCAGCGCGTTGGGAAGCTTGCTCAAATAGTCTTTAAGGATGTGTCAATTAGCCACCACCAGCGATGAGAGTCTTTCGCTCGACAGGGCTCCGTTTGATAATCAGCGTCGGCGGCAGTTCGTCGCCCTTCCTGGGTGGTTCGTTTCCGGCTAGCCGCCGCAATACATTTGATTTCGGCGCCTTCGCGGGGGCCTTTTTTCTCTTTCCCCAGTAATCCGCTTCGAGAACAGCGATTTTTTCAGCCAGAGCCAAGTTGACGAGCTGGTTCAATGAACACTGTTCACGATCCGCAACGCGCTGTGCGTCTTCGTGCAGTGACGGCAACAATCGTAACGCAAAATTACTCTTCTCCATATCTAAATCCTTTGTCGATCAAAATTCTCGGCAAGTCTCCCGGGTTTAACACCCTGATGCCAAATTGCTTAGCGGGTCGGAAATCCTTCGTATTGAAAGTAACGATCATCTCGGCCTGGCCATTTATGGCAGCCTCAAGTACAAGCTCATCCCCGGCATCGTTCAGCGTGGGCCGAATGGAAAAGCTTGTGCCCACCCAATCGGCCGGGACCAACAACGAAGAGATCAGAGCATGCAAATCTTCGTCCCGCCATCCCGGTAACCGGTGCTCGGGACGGAAAATCACATCTTCGTATTGACTTATGAGTGCAGCTGTTAAGACTGTTTCGAAGTAGTCGTTACGAATGGCTGCTAACTCCACCAGTTGAAACGACGCGCCCCTTCGGCTTTTGATTGCGGCTATAATGACGCAGGTATCCAGCACGACCTTCAGCACTCGATGATATTGTAAACGATATCAACATTTAGTGTGCGAATACGTCAAGTGTATGGGCAGGCGGACAGGCTTTCAATATCTTCGATCACGAACGCTGCCTTTGACAGCTTAAATACAAAACGCACCAAAAGTGCGAAGTGCCAAATGACTGCCGAAATGACAGAATGCTTCTGTTCAACTTCCGCCGACTGCATGCATTTGGCTACCGCACAAGATCGGTGGAAAAGTGAGTGTGCCGGGCCAGCCCGCGGATCCAAGTTCAAAAAGAAGCGGGCGGCTCCGCAGTTAACAAGGTTGCAGGATTGCTAAAATGGTAGACAACTCCAATATTTGTGTAAGATCCACAATTATTTGCAACTGTACATCGCTATTCGCAACTGAGAGATAATTTTTGAGAGGCGCACGTGCATGGACCCATATCTGGGCCTGGCGGTAAGCCCTGATCTTATGGTGTGCACTTGAGCGCTTCCAAAACCGATAAACGCGGACGTTTCGACGAATGTTCCTACTGCACACCATGGCCTCCCGACAGACGAAATGTAGATCCGGCCGGCAGGGGTTCGAACTGACCTCAATCTCCTGCTCAGAGCATCCTTCTGCAGCCGCGCTTGGAACACAGATGCATTGAAAGCCAATGCTCATGCAGCTTTTGCATCCTCGCGCGGAGGCTATCCATTTGCAAGTGGCGCTGTTACGTTTGCACTCAACTACGTGCGACAAGCCTTCGACAATACCCGCAAAGTCCAGCACTGCGACTACGGACTTTGTTCGCGAGATCGCTCACGCGGGTTGCTGTAGCGCCTGTCGAGCTTTGGATTGCCACAAAGCCAGCAAATCACCGACGTTGACGTAAGCCTCCAACTCGGCCTCTTCAGTCTCGGTCAGCGCTAACTCGTTTGTTTTTCCGCTTAACTCCACAATACGTTCTGCGTCGTGCTCGGGAAAATCAAGAGCTAGAATGCTTTCCGCTAGCGGTCGAGTCAATCCAGGCCGGCGAGATCGAACACGCGCCGCAAAACTTCCGCGTGAGCTGCGGATCGAGAATCGGTCTGAACCATTCTTATTTCAGTTTACGCCGTGGAGTTGCGACCGGCCACCTTGGACCATCTCCAACTCCTTGGTTCAACCCATCCCAAGTAGCGTTGTGGTCAATGACGGCGAGAGTGTAAACGATTTCACCTTCGGCCGTTCCCGAAGAGCCTTAGGAATTCAAATCCGCGGCTTGCGCGTTCTGCGTCCCAGTCCGATCCGAAAGATCGGTCTACCCTTGGCGATTACAAGCGGGCAACTGGCATACGCCACTGACCGGCTACCCCGACCTTCGGACCCTCTTCGAACCGGGCGGATGCCTCGGCGAGCATTAGATGGTGCTAACGTTGAGAAGTATGAGTACCGCCCCTCTGGATGGCCTTCTGGACCCTTTGGCCTCTTCGCTGGACCCAGCGGCACTACGCCAAATTATTGAGTTCAGAATTTCCCCTGAAGTGCAGGCGCATCGACTACTTGGCGAAACGCGCGAACGACGGAGAACTTACGCCCGATGAGGACGCCGAATATGAAGCCTTGATCGACGGGGCGGACTTGATCACAATTCTCAAATTGAAGGCGCAGCACCTTTTGGCGGCGTGAAGTCTGACTCCGTTCGCGAGAGCGTACGCAGGCGGGCTGGAGATCGCTGTGAGTACTGCCGGCTCCGACAAGAATAGTGTGAATTTGCTTACCATTTGGAGCACATAGTAGCCCGGCAGCATCTCGCGGCCGATTTTCCGAAATGAGAGACTAAGAACAGGTCCCCTATGCGCGTCTTCATTTCTTTCGCTCAGGACGATGCCAATCTGGCTGCGCAACTCGAGGCGGCACTGCGGCGCAACAATATCGATACGTGGTCAGCGCTGGATATAGCGCCAGGGGAGGACTTGACACAAGCAATCGACAAAAAAAGCGCCAGCGCAGACGGTTACGTCTTCCTCCTCGGTGCCGGTGCGTCGGAAAATCCCCAGGTCCGTGCCGAATGGCGATCACTCCTTCGAAACGATTGGGAATCAAATAAGCCTTTGATCCCCGTAATTCTTGAGCCTGGTGGTGCCACGCATGACTTACCTCCGTTCCTGCGAAATCGGAGGGCGATTCTCACAACCAACTTCGATGACGCGATCCGCGAGGTCCGTTACTTGATTGAACACCCGAACGAAACCATGGATCACACACATGAGCAGCAGTCCAAAACGGAGTGGGAGAAACGGCGTAACGAACTGAAGGATTACGCGCTGTCTCTCAAGCAAGAGGACGGTGCCGACGGTGGGGCCAAGACCCAGTGACTGCTGGCGATCCAAGTCCATTTGACAATCCTCAGAACTCCAGCCAAACTTGCGACTAGCGGGTGGTCATCCCAGAACAGCTAATAGAAAACTGCAAAGAGGTCCCAGAACGGTGTTATTGGCTCAACAACTTACCTGCCCTGTTGTTGTCGACATCGCCGCCTTATGTTGCTAAACACATAATGCGACTATATCGGGAACGCTATCAGCCCCACGAGCCGGGTGTGCCCTTGAACGGACCTTCAGCGCATCTGGCGGAAGCTACTGGTCGAGATGCGTTTTCAGTTTCGCTATGCAGCGGAGCAGCCCTCGCGGCTGTTGACACTCGATCCGCAAACGTTGTGGTTTTCCGCAGCCGGCGAAAACTGCCGCCCGCGCCAAGGTGGTACAGCACGATGCATCCAAGGCGCTCGGCACTTTAGGCCGCCAGGCCCGTTACAACCGGTTGCGCGGGCAGATCATGGATTTTCACCGATTGTTCCAAACGCACCGCAACTGGCCACCGCCGACGCTGCCGCGAAGGCGTCATCGTACAGGCCGACGGCCAGTATGCCTCGCCCAAGGCGAATAAAGGGAGAAGGACGCCTTGGGCGAGGGTGAGCAAAGCCCACTAATTCCTCGGGAGGATCGGCGTTTTAGAAAAACTGATTTCCATGGAGGAAAGGCGAAAAATTGATTCCTCCTAGAAATAGGCCCCCATCTCTCTGGTTGCCTTGAGCTCCGCCGACTGCCTTTGGGGGGTTTATGAGCGAGACTATCACCAAATATTTCAGTTAGATAAGGGAATTTTTCATCATTAAGCCTGAAATTCTTCGTCGTTTCGTTTGCCGCAAAAGGCAACCCGATACTAAAATCTGTTAGTACTAAGCATACTACATTAAGTACCAGTAGTACTAATGTAGAGGTTCTAGTAGTGGGGCTTGGGATGAATGATGCTCCCCGTCACCGACATTGACCCAGAAGTGAGAAAACTAAATGATGCCACCTGTTATTTTTGACCGGTTCTTTGCGGTCATTCGTGTAATCTTTGGGTTCTAAGGCTAGATAAGCCATTGATGACGCGACTTATCGATGGTGAGGAATCCTGCCGAATCCGAACGCGATTCCGGCGGCAAGGTGAACGCGGTTCCGGTGACGAAGCCGAACATTTTTTCGGCCGGGGCCGGAATCGGCCTTCACCTTCGCACCGGAATCATTTCCACAGGCAGCAAAAACGGTGCTGGACGTAAAACACGCGAGTCTGCTCTTGTTTGAAACAAGGGGGAGCAGATTTGTCGGCTAGGAGAATGTCCATGCGTCGCTGGGCAAGCGGTTTTGGCGTGGTTAGCTCAGAGGTCTAGAACATTGGGGCTTCCATTCCCCATGACTTCTTTCCCTCTCCATCCGCCGCAATCCCGTGCGGATTCCGAAACATTGCCGCTCCGGGCATCGAAGAATCCAAGTACCCCAGTATCGAACTGACGGCTACGGTATCGCCGAGCTCTGCGCTCTCTGCCGCTGGAACCTTTTCGCTGTTACCAATACGGCGAGAGAACGGTTCATCTCGATGGCGCGAGCGAGCGATGCGTTCTCGGATTTCCTGATCGAGTTCTACCGATTCGCAGTTAGCTAAGCTAGGCTACTTCGCCGCGTCGGGGCCGATCTTACTCAAAATCCGATCGTGAATCCAGTGCTCGTCCCACCATTCTTTGGGGTCGACCTGGTAGCCGTCGATCAACATGCTGAAGTGGACGTGGTCGCCGAACGCCATGCCGGTGGCGCCGCTAATACCGATCTGCTGCTCTTTCCGAACCATGTCGCCTTCTTTGACCATTAAGCGGCTCATGTGGCCATACAAGCTTTGCAGGGAATAGCCGTGATCGATGATCACACAGTTGCCATAGATGCCGAGGCGGTCGGCCCAAACAATACGGCCGGAATTGGCGGCTTTGACCGGCGTATTGTTGGTCTGCGCGAGATCGTAGCCCAGGTGAATTTGCTCGTCGATCTTTTTGCCCTGATAGTAGTAGCTGCGGCGGTCGGCGAAATAAGATTCGCGGGTTCCTTTCATGGGAATGAACGGTCCCGTCCACAGGATTTTGTTCTCGGTTTTCTTGCGAAGTTCGTAGATTTGTTGCGTGTTCGCTTGCCGCATCTCCTTGTTCAATTTGACGAAGCGTTCCACCAGGCTGCCGGGTCCATCGGGATCGAGTTCGCCGACGACTTTGGTTAGTTCTTTATCGGTGACGGTGATGTCACTTGAACGGAAGGCTTTGGGGAATATTTTGGTCCAGAAGGTAGTGGTCACTTCCGTGCCGGCACCATTGGCGGCGTAAGCCAAAGGAATCGCATCAGCGGCGACGTTCCAAGGGAATGGAAACATGGAGAAACGGTGCGGGCTATTCTCCGGTTCACCGGGCATCGGAAAGCTACCTACTTTGTAGTTGGCCACCCGGACACCAGCCTCCGTCCAGTTTCCGCCGGCATCGAGGATGACCAGTTCCATGCCGCCTTGGTTGATGTAGTGCTGCTTGCTATCAGCCACGATGGTTGGGGGCCGAAGAACGACGTTGACATCCTGGGTGAATGTTGTGGTTGCGCCGCGCAGGTCGTTCGTCTTGGCTTTGACGATCAATTTGGCGGTTCCTTCCTTGAGGAAGTCGGCTTGCTTTTTCCCGGCGCTGAAAGTGTAGATCATCAGTTTTTGCGCGGAGACAGTCTTGTTTTCGTAAACGGTTTGGGTTTGGCCGTTTTGTTCGACTGCCGCGGAAAATGCCTTTACGCCAACTGGGTCGTCAGTCTGGACGCTAATAGTAGTTGATGTGCCGATGGCGGCCACGGGTTTAGCTAGCTTGATTTCGGCTTTCTTGCCGGTAAACCAGAATAAAAGGAACGCCGCTACAAGGAGCGCCGCGAGTGCTGCGAGTAATCGATTCAACATTGCTTACAACAATTGTCTTATGTCTTCAAAACGCGGCGGCCTGCGATGCGAAAGTTGCCGTTCGCGATCCAGGCGATCGCTTCAGAATAAAGTTTGTGTTCCTCTTTGAGTATGCGGGATGAAAGGGTTTCGAGAGTATCCTGATCGAGCACCGGGACGGCGGATTGCAAAAGGATTGGGCCGCTATCCAGGTTTTCGTCGACCATATGAACGGTGCAGCCTGCGACTTTTACGCCATGGGCGAGCGCTTGATATTGCGCGTCGAGTCCTGGGAAGGCCGGGAGCAGGGAAGGGTGGATGTTCAGGATGCGCTGCGGAAATTGCGCAACGAACCCACCGCTAAGAAGGCGCATATAGCCTGCGAGGCAAACCAGATCGACGCCGTTTTCCTTCAATAAATCAATCACTTGCGAGTCAAAAGCCGCTCGCTCAACGCCCGCCGAAGGCAAAACAGCACAAGGTAAGCCCAGTTGGCGGGCACGGGCGAGGCCGGGCGCTTCGGGGCGATTTGAAAAAACGAACCCAATGTCGCAAGCCAGCCGGCCGGATAACACGTTGGCGGCAATGGCTTCAAAATTCGATCCGCGGCCCGACAACAGAATTCCGAGGCGCGGCCGCCAGTTCGTCACTGGTACACAACCCGCGGGGTTTTGCTCTTGTGGGCGGCCACGCGGCCAATGCGGTAAAACGGTTCGCGCATTTTCTTCAATATTTGCGATACGAACCCAAATTTCTTTTCCGCGACTACCACGACCATGCCGACGCCGAGGTTGAAGGTACGGCGGTAATCCTCTTCGGGAATGTTACCGAGGCGGCGCAACAATTCGAAAATTGGCTGATTGGGCCATGATTCGCGGTCGATAATGGCGCTGGTGCCACGGGGAAGAATGCGCGGGACATTATCGGTAATGCCGCCGCCTGTGATATGCGCCGCACCCTTTAGCAGCTTGGCTTTATGGAGAGCTTGCAACGGTTTCAGATAGGAGCGGTGGGTCTTCAATAACTCTTCGGCGAGGGTGCCCGACAGTTCCGCCAAGCGTGCGTCGGGCGCGTGACCCGCGACTTCGAACAGTAATTTCCGGGCCAGAGAATAACCGTTGGTGTGGAGACCTTGTGACGGCAAACCGATAATGACGTCGCCAGGTTCGATGGTAATGCCGGTGAGCATCTGTTTCCGTTCGACGGCGCCGACGATGAAACCAGCCAAATCGTATTCACCGGGCGCATACATGCCGGGCATTTCCGCCGTTTCGCCGCCAATCAGCGCGCAGCCATTTTGTTTGCAAGCGCGCGCGATGCCGCCGACGACCTTGCCGCATACTTCCGATTCGAGCCGGCCGACCGCAAAATAATCGAGGAAAAAAAGCGGGATTGCGCCCTGCACCGCTATGTCGTTGACGCAATGGTTGACGAGGTCTTCGCCAATAGTGTCGTGCTGGCCGGTGGCAAATGCGACCTTGAGTTTGGTCCCAACGCCGTCGGCGGAACTGACTAGAACAGGGTCGCGCCAGCCCTTGAGGGAGAAACCAGCGCCGAAACTGCCGATGGATGTAAGAACTTGTGGGGTTAGTGTCTTAGAAGCATGGCGCTTGATGAGGAGAACGGCGCGTTCGGCTTCATCGATATCAACGCCAGCTTGACGGTACGTGGTTGAGGTACTCACTGAAAAGATTATTTTATCGAAAGGAAAAATGGGCAGACCAAACGGCCTGCCCTCTTCCCTAGCTATTCTTGCGGGAATGTGAAGTTCTTGTTGTAGCCACTTCCGGAATCCTGATAAAGATCAGAAGAAGGAAGCGGCGTCTCGCTCACGGTAGGCGAAGGAAAATTAGCCGCAAATCTGGCCTTGTTTTCCGCTACAACCTTTTCCAGTAACGGCCCCGAAATAGGGCTGCCCTGGGCGTTCGTTTTTGTTTTCATGCATCGAAGCTAGCAATCGGGGCGGGGCGGCGATTACCAATAAATCGCCCGAAGCGGTGCTTCGCCCGGGCAGTAAGTGATTGCACATAAAGTGCTTTTGGGCAATCTGTGCCACAATATGAAAATTCCGACAAAACGTGTGACTGGAGATCTACAGGCATGAAAAAACCCCTCGCGTGTTTGCTGATGGGTGTTGGTTTAAGTGGTGGAGCGTTCGCACAGAAACACGCTGCCGTGGCGATTAAGGATGCGCATGTTGTCACGGTAAGCGGCGAAGATCTGCCAAAAGCTACAGTTGTGATGCGCGACGGATTGATTAGCGACGTTGGGACGGCGGTTAGCCTTCCGGGCGATGCATGGGTGATTGACGGTAATGGTCTTACGGTCTATCCGGGATTTATCGACGCGCTGAGTTCGTGGGGCATTCCAGCGCCAGGAGGGGCGGCGAACCGGGGCGCAACGGGCGCTGCGGCGGCTGCTACGCCTGTTGCTGCAGCGCCTGCGGAACCTAAAGCACGCGGCCCAGAAGACCGGCCGCAAACTTTTTCTTATGACCGCGCGGCGGATGAAGTGTCTCCAAGCGACAGCCGGCTTGAAACAGCGCGAGCGGTTGGATTTACCAGCGCCGCTACTTATCCAACCAAGGGGATTTTTCATGGATTGGGCGCAATGGTCGACTTGGCCGGTGAGCGGGGGCGAGACATGGTGATTGCGCAGCCGATTGGACAAGAGATTTCATTCCGGCAGGGAGCTTTTGGGCGAACGGGTTTTCCGGGTTCGCTGATGGGCAATATTTCTTATGTCCGGCAGCTCTTCCTCGATTTGGATCAATACCAACAAGCGAAGCAAATTTACGCTTCGAACCCAGCGGGAAATCACCGGCCGGAATACGATCACGCACTAGAAGGATTGGCGGAATCTCCCCGGTTGCTTTTGCCGGCGGCGGAGGTGCAACAGATCGACCGGATGCTCAAGTTCGCACCCGAGTTGAAGAAGCCATTCTTGCTTTACGGGCTGCACGAGGCCTACGAACGGATCGATCTGTTGAAACAGGCGAACGTGCCCCTGCTGGTGAGTTTGAAATGGCCGGAGAAGGCGAAGGACGGCGATCCGGCCGAGGTTCCGACGTTCCGCGAATTGACGATGCGCGACAAAGCGCCGGCCGTTCCCGCATTACTGGCTAAAGCGGGAGTGCGGTTCGCGTTTTATTCAGATGGGATAGAGAGTGCGGCCGATTTGAAGAAGGCTTTGAAGAAGGCAGTGGACGCCGGCCTATCACGCGCCGATGCCATTCGCGCGCTGACGTTGAGCCCGGCGGAAATTTATGGCGTGGCGGATCGGATGGGGAGCATTGACAAAGGAAAGATCGCCAATGTTGTGGTGATGAAGGGAGATGCCTTTGAGGAGAAGACGACGGTGGAGTACGTGTTCGTAGACGGCCAGGAATTTCACCCGTCAAAGGATTTGCAGCAGGGACCCCCGAAGGGCGGGGGCAAAAAACAAGGCACTACGCCAGCGGAGGAGTTACAGTAATGAAAACCCGAAATTGGCTGGGGACGGCGTGTGCGCTGTGGGCCCTTGGCGCGACGGCTGTGTGCGGAGAGACAATTCTCATTCGCAATGCGACAGTGATGACTGTGACGAAAGGCACGCTCGAAAACGGCAGCGTGCTGATTGAGAACGGCAAGATTGCGGCAATCGGCAAGAATCTCAATGCCCCGGCGGATGCGGCGGTGGTTGACGCTTCTGGAAAGTTTCTAACGCCCGGTATTATCGATTGCCATTCTCACACTGCGGTGGAGGGCAGCGTGAATGAAGGTACCGTCTCGGATTCTTCGATGGTGGATATCAAAGACGTTCTGAATCCAACAGACATTAATATCTACAGGGCCTTGGCGGGTGGTCTGACGGTTTCTAACGTGCTGCACGGGAGTGCTAACGCGATTGGCGGTCAAACGGTGGTGATTAAGCTGCGCTGGGGAAAAACGGCGCAGGAAATGATATTTGAGGGCGCGGTGCCAGGGATTAAGTTCGCGCTAGGCGAGAATCCGAAGCGGCAAGGATATCCGGCACAGGGGTTTGGGAATCAGGCTGCTGCGGCAGATCGCCGCTATCCGGGCACGCGTATGGGTGTGGAAGAAGTGATCCGGCAAAGTTTTATTGAAGCAAAGGCTTATCAGGCCGATTGGAAAGCTTACAACGAGAAAGTAGCAAAAGGAGAGCATCCGATTCCGCCGAGAAAAGATTTGCGGTTGGAGCCATTGGTGGAGGTGCTGGAAGGCAAGCGCTATGTGCATGCGCACTGCTACCGTTCCGATGAGATTTTGATGCTCATTCGAGTAGCGGATGAAATGGGATTCAAGATTCGCACGTTCCAGCACGTCTTGGAAGGCTATAAGGTCGCGAAAGAGATTGCGGCTCACGGGGCGGGCGCTTCGACTTTTAGCGATTGGTGGTCTTACAAGATTGAGGCTTATGACGCATCGCCCTACAACGCGGCGGTGATGGCGAAAAAGGGGGTGGTGGTTTCTTTGAACTCCGATTCCGATGAGTTGCAGCGCCACTTGAACCTGGAAGCCGCCAAAACCATGCGCTATGGGGGCCTGACTGAAACCGAAGCGCTGGCGATGGTGACGATCAATCCGGCGAAGCAATTGGGGATTGACGATAAGGTTGGCTCGATTGAAGTGGGCAAGTCAGCCGATCTCGTGCTTTTTGACAAGCATCCCCTTTCGGGCTTCTCTAAACCCGAGAAGGTGTGGATTGACGGGCATCAGTATTTCGACAGGGAGAAAGATATCGAGACGCGGCCTGAATTTGAAAAGAAGAAAAAGGCCTTGCAGGATAAGGAAGCGGCGGCCACGCCCAGCAGTCGCGGAAACGGAAAGGGCGCAAGCACCGACGAAAACGTGCCGCCGAACCGGGAGGAGAGCAAGTGAAGAACGTCATTCTATTGTTTGCGTGTGCATGGGCATTGAGCGCGGCGACGGCTAATTCGGTGCTGATTCGCAATGTGACCGTGCATCCGATTACAGCCCCAGACATGCCGAACAGTTCCGTTTTGGTGATCGATGGGAAGATTGCCGAAATAGGTTCGCACTTGGCTGCACGTGCAGGAGCCCGTGTGGTGGATGGGCAAGGGTTGCATCTCTATCCGGGCATGATCAACGCGGCGACAAACGTGGGTTTGGTTGAAATCGAAGCATTGCGCGACACGGTGGATTTGGATGAAATTGGCAACTTCAATCCTGAGTTACGCGCGGAGGTCGCTTTTAATCCATCGAGTGAGCACATTGAAGTGACGCGTGCTTCCGGCATCACTAGCGTGATTACTTTGCCAGGCAGCGGTTCGCGGGGCGGGCGCAACGGTGGCGGCGGCTCGATCATCACGGGTCAAGGCGCTTTGATGCATTTGGATGGTTGGACGTGGGAAGAAATGGCGGTTAAACCCAGCGCGGTAATGGAAATGGAATTTCCGCAAGTGCAATCGAGCATGCCGCGTCAGCTGGCAGCGATGATGGGGACACCTACGGCCACTTACCAGGAGCAGGAAAAACAATATAAAGAGCGGCTGCAGCAAATGAGCGACTTCTTCGAAGACGTGCGCAAGTACCGTCAAACGAAACAGGCGGGCGGCAGCGACTTCCGTATTAACTTAAAAATGGAAGCGATGCTGCCAGTGATAGACGGGAAGCAGCCGATCTTTGTGCGGGCCGAGCGCGAGCGCATGATCAAAGACGCGATTGCTTTTGCAGATAAGGAGAAGGTGAAAATCATTATTGCCGGACCGCTCGAGTTGGGTAGCACGGGGCCCATGCTGAAAGAACGGCACATCCCTGTGGTGTTGGGCAAAACGCTTGAGTTGCCACTCCACGAAGACGACCCTTACGACGCTGCGTACACTTTGCCTGCGGAATTTTTCAAAGCGGGAGTGAAGATTTGCTTTGGAACGTTTGATGTGCAGTTTGCGCGGAATGTGCCATTTGAGGCCGCGCAGGCTGTGGCGTTTGGTTTACCGCGCGAGGAGGCATTGAAGGCGTTGACGATTAACAGCGCGGAGATCATGGGTGCGGGGGCGATGATTGGCTCCATTGAGAAGGGAAAATGGGCCGACTTGATTTTGACGGACGGCGACCCGATGGAAGCGAAGACAAATATCAAAGAGATGTTTATCGCCGGGCGGGACGTGCCGCTGGAATCCCGGCATACGCGGGAATATGAAAAGTGGATGAAACGGGACTAAGGACGTGGGCTCGTTTCTTCTAGACTTACGCCACGCTCTTCGCCAGCTTCGCAAATCTCCCGGCTTCACTCTCACTGCTGTTTTGACTCTTGCGTTCGCCATTGGCGCCACCACTGCGATTTTCTCAATAGTGGAGGGGGTTTTATTACGTCCCCTGCCATTCTTGAATCCGGCTCGCCTCGTTTTTCTAGGCGACATCCTCGAAGGTGTAGATCATGACGAATCGGCAGCGCCGAGTGTCACCCCTCGCGGAGCCGACATTTACATGCGCTCTACCCATGACTTTTCGAGTCTCGGGGCGTACCGGACGTTTACTTACGAACTGTCAAGCCTGACTGTGCCGGCGCAGGTTAACGCGGCGCGGCTGACCGCGGGTGTCTTTACTACGCTCGGAGTCTCGCCCTTGCTCGGAAGGGCGTTCTCCGGGCAGGAGGAGACTGAGGATGCTCCTGTCGTTGTCCTCAGCTACCAAACCTGGCACAGCCGATTCAATGCCGACCCGCAAATCCTCCAACGCAAGATCCTCTTGGATCGCAAGCCATACCAGGTCATTGGCGTTATGCCGCGCGATTTCGAATTCCCGCTGGTGCCGGGCCGTCTGAATCGCTCCGAACTCTGGCTTCCGCTGCACTTCACGCAAGCGGAACTGATTCAAGGGGCGGGCAACTGGGGTTACTATTTAGTGGGCCGGCTGAAACCCGATTTCTCTCCATTGCAGGCGGAACACGACGCCACGCCGGCCGCGCAAGAAATCATGCGCAGCTTCCCACCTGCTCTTTCAAGCCGCCGCCTTCGTCCAGCGGTTCGCAGGCTCGATCACATGACCGTCGCGCAAGCTCGTTCCCTCATCCGCACGCTCTTTCTGGCGGTGGTTGTCGTTCTCTTCATCGCCGCTGCGAATTTGGCTGGCTTGTTGCTTGTGCGATCTATGGGGCGGCGCCGCGAAATTTCGGTGCGGATAGCGGTTGGCGCGAGCCGCATGGCCGTTGTTCGCCAACCACTACTGGAAGCGCTGTTACTCAGTCTGTCCGGTGGCGTTGTGGGCATTGCTTTGGCCGCGCTGGCTCTGCCTTTCGGCATAAGCTTCCTTCCAGAAACGCTTCCGCGCATCAACTCAATCGCTTTAGATCGTGGCGTCATCGCCTTGGCCTCGGCTATTACTTTGCTCACAGGGCTTTTTTGCGGGGTTATACCCGGTCTCGCTGCCGCACGAACGGAGATTGGCGATGCGCTAAAAGATGGTGGCCGCAGCGCGACAACGGGAACAAGCCATGCGCGTCTTCGATCCGCACTCGTGATTGTGGAGCTGGCCGTCGCTCTGGTCTTACTCGCCGGATCGGGCCTGCTCCTCCGCAGTTTTCAAAAGATGCGCTCTGCGGGGCTTGGCTTCGCGGAGGATCATACTCTTACCGCTTCTTACAGCTTGCCCCGTCAGCAGTATTCTACACAGTCTGCCGTCGATACGTTCAACCGGGCTCTCCGTGCCCGGCTCGAGCAACTTCCCGGTGTGCAGGCTGTCGGCATCACGTCATTGCTGCCCGCTTCCGGCACTACCTACTTGGCAACGTTTACACCGGAAGGCTATGTTGCTCCCAAACGGGTGCGGCTGAATATTGCTTGGGTTCCGGAAGTGATGGGCAGCTATTTCGCCGCGCAAGGGGTTCCGATTCTGCGGGGCCGAAACTTCGTGGAGGCTGACCGCGATGGCGCGCCGCTGGTTATCATCGTCAACCGCGCTCTTGCTGAAAAATATTGGCCGGGCGAAGATCCGATTGGGAAGCGCCTTCATCGCGGGCCAGCCGAGGCCCGGCTCCCGTGGCTCACGGTTGTTGGCGAAATTGAGGGCGTTAAGCAACTTGCCGATGAACCGGCGCTCAACGAAATCTTTGTGCCTTCGGAGCAGAGCAGGGCGGCTGTTGGTTCTTTCGCCGCACCTGACTTGCTCACGGGTACTAATGGCTCTGTGGTTGTCCGCGCGGCGTTGCCTCCGGAACGGCTTGCCGGTGCCTTGCGCGCCGTCGTGAATGCGCTGGATCCGCAGCTTCCGCTGACTAACGTTGAATCGATGGACCACGTTGTCTCCGAAGGGCAGGCGCCCCGCCGCTTCAATACGGCGCTGATTTCGGCTTTTGCCGGGGCAGCGTTGTTGCTGGCGCTTCTGGGCGTTTATAGTGTGGTGGCGTTTTCTACTGCGGCACGGACGCAGGAAATGGCCATTCGTTTGGCGCTTGGTTCGCCCAGAGGGACAGTGATGGGGCTGATCTTAGGTGCGTCTGCCAAACTTGGAGTGGCCGGTTGCGTTCTCGGCCTTGTCGCGGCGGCCTTCGCCACACGTTTGATCCGGTCGTTTCTGTTTCAAGTGGAACCGCTTGATCGAGTTGTTCTGGTTTGCGCGGCTGCTGCGATATTTCTTCTTACCCTCGTGGCTGCGCTTGTTCCGGCGCGGCGTGCAGCGTTGGTTGAGCCGTTGGCGGCGCTACGCGATGGATGAAGACCGCGGTAACTCGCAAAAGACCAAACTAGGGCGCTGACGCTTCCGGCTCGGATTCGGAGGTATACGTTTCAGAGGCGTTAAATTAAACTGGGCCGGCACCTTCGGCGGGAAGGCAATTGTAGAAAACGGGAGTTTTTTGATACCGTTCGTGGTAGGCGTTGCTGAGACCGTGGCGGAAAGTGTCTACCGCGGCAGGCGCAACAAGATTGACAGTGCAACCGCCGAAGCCGCCGCCGGTCATGCGGGAACCGTAAACGCCGGGGATTTTGATGGCGGTGTCGACCAGAAAATCAATCTCTTCGCAACTGATTTCATAGTCGTACTGCATGCTGCGATGGGAGGCGACGAAGAGGCGGCCCATTTCGGAGAGATCGTGTTTGCGGGCGGCGGCCGCGAGATCGACGACGCGCTGAGTATCGGAGATGATATGGCGGGCGCGGCGGCGCGGGAGCATAGGGATGGAGTCTTGGACTCGTCCGAAGAAATCGAGCGAGACATCGCGCAGGCTTTCGATTGTGGGGTCAAACTCGCGTAACGCGGCTACAGCTTGCTGGCATTCGGCGACGCGCTCGCGGTAGGCGGATGTGCCTAGTTCATGCTTAACCAGCGAATTGGCGGCGATGATTCGAACATCAGCGGGCAGTTCGACATATTCATGGCCCAGGCTGCGGCAATCGATCTTGAGTGCGGCTCCGGCGTGGCCGAACACGGCGGCGTACTGGTCCATGATGCCGCAGGGCATGCCGACGAATTGAGATTCGGCACGCTGGCCGAGTTTGGCTAGCTCGACTTTAGGAAAATCGCGGCCGCCGAACAGCGCAACGGCAGTTGCGATTTCGAGAGCGGCGGAAGAACTTAGCCCCGATCCCGCGGGAACTTCGCTGGCCACATACAAATCACAAGGCGCGATGGAGAAACCGGCTTTTACTAATTCTTGAGCGACGCCGAAGACGTAGTCGCTCCACTGCTGGGACGGTTTAGCGGTTGCGATATCGGCAATTGGGAGAGAACTTTCTTTTCGTAAGTCGCGCGAGTAGACGCGCAGGCTGCCGTGACTAGCGGGAGCGATGGCTATATAGCACGCCATCTCGAGGGCAATGGGAAACACGAAGCCGAGATTGTAATCGGTATGTTCGCCGATCAAGTTCACCCGGCCGGGAGCGCGGTAAAGCGCCGGAGTCTCCGCAGTGTCGAATTGCTTCCGAAAGCCGTTTATGATTTCGTTCGGAACGAAAGCCAAAGCAGACAACCTCCGAAGATCAACAGCATGGCGCCGCAGTACAGGTTTACCGGGACGCCGGGCTCCAATGGAGCTTGAACGCCGGGGCTGATGAGGCCGTAGAGCGTGAGAATCAAGCCGAGAAGGCTGAATAAGTATCCGGTAGGCCGGCGTAAGTCATCCATATGGTTACCAGTAAATTACGTTAACAATAACAAGAACAGCGATGACGATCACGGCCAGCGGGGCTGGACGCTTATACCAAGGCGCGGTGTCTTCGGGTGGGACGTCTGTGATGCCGTAGACCAGGTTATGAAGCTCGGCATCCGTTTTGGGTTTCGTGACAAGGCTGATCAAAAGCGTAATGACGAAGCAGGTAGTCCAGGAGTTAATGGCGATCCAGTAACTCTGGGCCAAAGTAGAGTGAAATATGTAAACGTGACCGAGGTAGCCGCCTTTGTTTTCCGCGACTGTCAGGAGCCATGTCAATGCCGCGGCGCTCGTTCCGCTTAACAATCCGACGAACGCGGCGTGGCCCGTGGTGCGCTTCCAGAACATACCGAGTAGAAACGTGGCGAACAACGGCGCATTGACGAAAGCGAAGACGAGTTGCAGAAAGTCCATCATGTTATTGAAGGAAGCTGCCAGATAGGCAGTGCCGATAGACAGAACGACGCCCACTACAGTTGTTGCGCGGCCAACCCAAAGATAGTGATCGTCGTGGGCTCTCGGACGAATGTAACTTTGGTAAATGTCGTAAGTGAAGACTGTGTTGAAGGCTGTGACGTTGCCGGCCATGCCCGACATGAACGAAGCCATTAGAGCTGTGAGGCCGATGCCGAGCATGCCGGAAGGATAGAGTTTGGCCATTAGTGTGGTGAGGACCAGATTGTAATCGGGGCCGGAACCGTCGGCTTGCAGAGGAATGTCATAACCGATGTGTTGCTTCATCAACGCGACGGCAGCGATGCCGGGCAGAATGACTACGAATGGCATAAAGATCTTGGGGAAGGCCGCGAACAAGGGAGTTTGGCGTGCGCCGGCCATAGAATCCGCAGCCATGGCGCGTTGCACCACTAAGAAGTTTGTACACCAGTAACCGAACGAAAGCACAAATCCCAGCCCAGCAATGAGGCCGAACGCTTCGACTCCCATTGGGTTATCGGCGGGCTTAGCGAGATATTTCCAAGAGTGGGACATGACGGGTGCCAGGCGGCTCGAAATCCCGGCCCAGCCACCTGCTTTTTGGACGGCTAGAAACGACAATGGCGCAAAGCCGAGCACGATTAAGAAGAACTGGACAACTTCGTTATAGATAGCGCTAGTGAGTCCGCCGAGGAGTGTATAAACAAGGACGATAGCTGCGGATAGCAATACGGACTGGGTGAAGTTCCAGCCTAAAACGAGTTGGAAGAGTTGGCCCAAGGCGTACATGCTGATGCCGGAGGAAAAGATGGTCATGATGGCGAACGTAATCGCGTTCAAGCCGCGCGTCTTTTCGTCGAAGCGGAGTTTCAGGTACTCGGGTACGCTGCGGGCGCGGCTGCCGTAATAAAACGGCATCATAAACAAACCGACGAAGACCATGGCCGGCACCGCGCCGAGCCAGTAGAAATGAGCGGTCATGATGCCATATTTGGCGCCGGAAGCGCACATTCCGATCATTTCCTGCGCGCCGAGGTTGGCGGCGATGAAGGCCAAACTGGTGATCCAGACTGGCACGGAATGGCGGGAGGTTAGGAAGTCGGCACTGCTTGTTATTTTTTTCTTGGCCATCCAGCCAATGCCGAGAACAAATGCGAAATAGATGGCGAGACTAACGTAGTCAACGGCTCGTAATGTCAAAGAAGTATTGCCCCGTGGCGATTGTATCGCAGTTGGTTAAGCGCTTAAACACAATAGCTAAAAAGGGGCGGGTAATCGAGTACTGGGAGGTTTGGCAGGCGAAGAAAGGGCGGAAATAAATATGAGTTCCGATGAGTTGGGAGATGGTGAGTGGACAGTGATTCCCGCTTTGATGAGATGCGCGCCCGAGGCTGTGTAGTTTTCTGTAGGGTGATCCTGGAAGGAGATGCGGTAGGAGCGCAGGGGGTTCAGGCCTTTGATGGGGAAGGTGTGGGTGGCTTCGCCTTCCGCAGTGCCGTGGAATGCGAAGAGGACCCCGTTTTGGGAAGTGGGGTCGAAGTATTCCATTCCATCCCAATGTTCCGGCGTGGGCCGGGGCGAGACGTGGTAGAGATTCGCTTGGCGGATGAGGGGACGGAGGCGTTGCTTGTATAGGGAGAATTCGGCTTTGGCAGCGGCGTGTTGTTCTGGAGTCCAGGTGTTGGAATCCATCATGAGGGAGAACCAGCCCAGCATGCCGCTGCGCAACATATAGCGGAAGTTTTCGATGTTGGGCGTAGGCCATTTTTGAACATAGGTTTCGAGCATGGCCGAGGGCAGGACGTAGCTGGCGTCGTAGAAAGCGCGGCGGTTAGAGAGGGGATCGTAGGCGTCGGTGATTGAGAAGTAATCGCCATTGGCGGCGCTGCCGAAATCGACCATGCGGCCGCCGTCGTCGCAGATTTCGAAAAGTAGGTTGGGGAACTGCCGGCGAAGTTGGGACTGGACCTGGTAATAGGCGCGAGTGGCATAGTAGCTGACGTCAGTGTCGTTTGGTCCTTCGACCCAAAGGAAGCCTTCGTCTTTGTAGTGTCTGGCTTGGGAGGGATCAAGGGGGGCGTGCGGATGGTTGGGACGGTCGCAGCCCTGCGCGACGATGTAGCCATCGTGCTCAAGCATGTCGAGATGAGTGTCGCGAATGAGAGTGGTCATTTGATGAGCGGCCCATTCGCGGGCGGCGGGAACGCCGATATCGACAGTGATTCCCTTGAATTCTTCGGGCTTCCAACCGGGCGGTGGAGTGGTGGTTAGCCATTCGCGAATTTTGGGGTCGTTGATATTTGATAGTCCGGCTTGGGTCCAGTCGGTCCAGAGGCCAAAGCGAAGGCCGCGTTTGTGAGCGTAGGCAGCGATGGAGGCAATGCCGGAGGGAAACTTCTCAGGGTTGGCGGTCCAGTCTCCGATGGTGCGAAACCAGCCCGCATCGAGGTGGAACATTTCGAGACCGAGGGCGGAGGCGTCGTCGATCATGTGGTGGGCCTGGTCTTGGTTGATGGCCATGCCGCTGCCCCAACTATTGCTGACGAGCAACGGGTAGTGGGGATTGCGAAGAGTGAGTGGATTGTTGAGGGCGGAGCGAATCCAATGGCGGAGTGTGTTGCCGGCGTCGTCGGCGTCAACGGAGGAGCCGAAGAAGACAGTGGGAGTTTCAAATATTTCCCCAGGGAGGAGGCTTGTGCGATAGGGGCCGGGATTGGGATTGAGACCTACTTCGCCGGAGACTGAGTCGTTTTTGCGGCGCAGAGTGATTCGGGTGCGGCGGCTGAACTCGATGCCCAGATAGAGTGCGTTGTTGGGGCGCTGCAAAAGAAGGTATGGGATGATTTCGCGCGGCTCGCCTTTGAGCGGGTGGGCGTAGGTGCTGGAGGTGCCGGTCCAGTCAGCGCCTGGTAGTAACGGCACAGAGTGCGTACCTTCGTCGGAGGGGGAACTGGCGCCCTTCTCGACCCAGAATTGGGTGAGTGATTGTTCGGCTGGGATGCGGAAATCGAAACGGAGGCTGTCTTGCAGTGAGAGCCACACCGCCGAAGAGCTGAGGTTTCGGATGCGGATGGAGTGTTCGATGGGGCCGGGAGCTGATCGAATTCGCCATTCCCAATAGAGGCGGAGATGGGGATTGCGCGCTTCGTAAACAAAGGAAACGCGCGAGGAAGTGACTTGAAGTTTATTGCGTTGTAAGCGCCACTCGTAGGGTTGCGGGAGGGGTTCGGAGGCGCGATTGAGCCATCTTCCAACTGACTCCAGGTGCGGCGCGTTTTCACCAGCGATAAGAACGATTTTGGTATGACCGCTGACGAGGCGCGAGGGTGCGGCGTTTAGCAACGCGGCGGCGAAGGTGAAAACGAGAACGGCGATTCGGACCATTGCTTACGCTAGTTGGCGACTATGGCGGGCGGGAGCCGACGTTAGTGGCCTGTTCAAAGGCGTAGGCGAGTTCGAGGACTCCCCAGTCATCATGATGACGGCCGACGATCTGTATTCCGATGGGGAGACCACTTGCCGAGAAGGCGCACGGAACGGAGATAGAGGGGTTGCTGGTGACCGAGATGTAGTAAGCGGATTTCATCCACGCGATATAGTTTTCCATTTTCACGCCGGCGATTTCGGTAGGGAAGTGAGTGTTGACATCGAACGGGAGTACCTGGTTGACAGGCAGGACGAAGAAGTCGAATTCGCCTTTGAAGTTGGAGAGACGTTGAAATAAGGCGGTGCGTTTGGCTTCGAGCCGCGCGAGATAGGGGCCGCTGAGTTTGCGGGCTTCTTCGACATGCCAGTGAATGTATTCGTTCAGTTGGTCTCCTTGCGTTTGCAAGAGATCGCCGAAGGAGAGCTCGTTCGACCAATGACGCAGAGCGATGAAGTATTCGTTGGCGCCGGTGAAATCGGGTTCGGCGTCGATGACGGTGCAGCCGAGCGGTCTCGAAAACTTTGCGCTGAGATTGGACGGCGGCCTTGACTTCGGGGTCCCAGGGAAGGCCCATGTCTTGGAACATGGCGACGCGAACGCCTTTGAAATTGCGCTGGCCGAGCGGTTGGGCGAACGGGAGCGCCGGGTTGATCGATGGAGATGGGAGAGTGATGGTCGAAACCGGCGAGCACACTGAGGAAGAGAGCACAATCAGTGACGTTGCGAGCGACGGGGCCGGGAACGGAGAAGGTGAACCAACCCATGCGAGTCGGCACATTGGAGACGCGGCCGGGCGAGGGACGGAGGCCGACCACATTGCAAAAGTTGGGAGGATTGCGCAGGGAACCTCCCATGTCACTGCCGTCGGCGAGCGGAGTCATGCCGCAGGCGAGAGCGGTGGCGCCGCCTCCCGTGCTGCCGCCGCAGGTTTTCGCGAGATCGTAAGGATTGTGAGTGGGGCCGAAGACCTTGTTGAAGGTTTGGGAGCCGAGGCCAAATTCGGGGACATTCGTTTTGCCGAGGACGATGGCGCCGGCGGATTTCTCGCGCTGAACGACGCGGCAATCGAAATCGGGGATGTAGTCTTTGTGGAGCGGGGAGCCGTACGTGGTGCGAAGGCCGGCGGTTTCATGGAGATCTTTGACGGCGACGGGAAGGCCGTGCAGGGGACCGAGCGGATTGGCCTTTGGCGAGCGCTTCGTCGGCTGCGGTGGCTTGCGCGAGAAGTTGATCTTCCGGCACGAGGGTGACGATGGCGTTGACCTTGGGGTTGAGGCGATGGATTTGTTCGAGGTGGGCTTCCATGATTTCGCGGGCGGAGAGTTTTCTTGGCGCGGATGGCGGCGAGAAGATCGACGGCGCGCATGAAGCAGATGTCGTTGGCGGGGTTGGCGGGTAGCATGGTGGCGAGCGTGGCGTTGACGCCGAGCTTGAGTGTGTCGCGGCGGGTCATCGGGAGTTTCTCCATCTTACGCTGAAGGGGTGATCAAGTTTTTTAGGCGCCGCACGGCGGCACGCATTTCCTTCGCCCGTGTCCCGCCAAACCCGAGAATGAAACCTTGTTTGCCGGCAGTGTCGGCATAGCAGGGCGAAAGAGGCCAAAGCCAAAGCCTTTGCGCGGCCGCGAGCGCGGCGATCTTCCGGTCGTGGAATCCTTTAGGCAATGTTACTGTCAGATACAAGCCGGCCTCTTTGCCGAGAATTTCAAAGAAAGAATCGAACTCAGTCCGCAAAGCCTCTACCAACGCATCTCTCCTTTCGCCGTACACGACGCGCGTTTTGCGGATGTGCCGCGAAAGGTGCCCGTCGTTGATAAAGTCAGCCATCACGCTTTGTTGAAAGCTTGGCGGGAAAATATCCATCGCCCTTCGCACTGCCGTAAAACGGTCAACCAAATCAGCTGGAATCACAATGTAGCCCAGGCGCAACGACGGAAATAACGTTTTGCTGAAGGTTCCGATGTAGATGACACGCGCGTTCCGGTCAAGCCCTTGCAGCGAAGCAATCGGCATATTTTCGTAACGATATTCACTGTCGTAATCGTCTTCAATGATCCAAGCGCCCGCGCGATTTGCCCATTCCAACAATTGGAGGCGGCGGGGCGCGCTCATCGTCACGCCCAGCGGATATTGATGTGACGGCGTCACGAACGCCGCCTGCGCCTGTGGACATCGCCGCATACCGCTTGTTACGTTCAAACCTTCGCTGTCCACGGGAACCGGCGCCAAAACGCAGCCGGCTAGCAGCAGCGCTTGTCTCATCAACTCGTAGCAAGGGTCTTCAATCCAAACCGTATCTCCGGGATCGAACAAGACGCGTGCTGTCAGATCGAGCGCTTGCTGTGAGCCGCTCACCACCATGATCTGTTGCGCGTCGCAGTGCACCGCCCGTGCCGTTCGCAGATAACCGGCAATCGCTTCGCGAAATTCCTTCACCCCCATTGGATCGGAATAGTTCAGCTCTTTCTCCGAGATGCCGCGGCAGCGTCTGGCCACCAACGTCGACCAAACCCGAAATGGAAATTGGTCAAATGCCAACTGCCCGATGGCGAACGCCCCGCGTCCAAGCCTCCCCGGAGTCCATGCGGGCAGCGAGCCGCCTCGGCGCGAAAGAGGCCGCGGTCCTGAAATCGCCAGCGCCGGCGGCGGCCCCTTTACTGGTGTGCACGACGTCAACTGTTCGGGTAAGGAAGCGGAGACGAACGTCCCAGAGCCAATGCGCCCTTCGAAATATCCTTCAGCCGTCAATTGCGCATAGGCGTTCAGAACAGGGAGGCGTGAAATGCCGAGATCTACCGCCAAAGCGCGCGTGGAGGGAATCTGTGCGCCTGCACGTAAACTGCCGTCCACAATCAGAGCCCGGTAGCCATCATAGATTTGCTTATGCAGTGGTTTCGCAGCCTGCGCATTCACTGGGATCAACGGAGAAAATCCACCACCCGCAACCTTCATGTTTCCATCTTAAGTGGTTATCACCAAACAAACAGAAGTGGCTATTGCGCCGAACCACTTTGGAGCGCAGTATGAAAACATGCAGCAAGCGTGCCGGTATTTCGCGATCTTCCTATCGCTGGCTTTCGCTAGCGCACAAGCCCCCCTCTCTTCAATAAACGGGGGCAACGCACTGCGCGGAGGCTCTGCTGATACCGGCATTGACGACCCGACCACCGCTCGGCTGCCCCTCTCGTACGAAACACGCGGCGATATCTACATGGCTCGGAAAATGTACCGCGAGGCCATCGACATGTATCGCCAGGGGCCGGCCAACTCCGCCGTGCTAGCCAATAAAATCGGCATCGGCTTCCATCAAATGATGAAGCTGCCACTGGCGATGAAGAACTACGAGCGCGCCATCAAGCTTGATCCCAAATATCCCGAGCCTGTGAACAATCTGGGCACTATCTATTACTGTTTGAAAGATTTCAACAGGGCCATCAAATTCTATAAACGCGCGTTGCGGCAAGATCCGCACAGCGCTTCGGTGTTTTCGAATCTGGGTGCTGCCTACTTTGGCAAGAAGCAGTATAAGCTGGCAACCGCCGCCTACCAGCGCGCTCTCCAACTGGATCCCGATATTCTCGAATCGCACAGCAACTACGGCACCCTAATGCTGGAACGCACAGTGGAAGACCGTGCCAATTTCGATTTATATATGGCCGAAATGTACATCCGCTTAGGCGAGAGAGCGCGCGTTCTGCTCTACTTGCGCAAAGCTATGGAAGAAGGAATCAAGAAGCAGAAGATCATGGGCATGGCAGAGTTCGCGGGACTTAAGGCCGACTCTGCATTTATCGAATTGTTGGCCGAAAACCCGAAACCTCTGTAGCATGCTGGCGCCTGCCGTCTTCTTGCCATATCTGCTCGGCATCACCGTGTTGGCCCTGGGGATCGCGGCCGTTTTACGCGGCGAGTGGCGGTTGCCGTCCCAGCCGAAGCATGCCATCGAACGGGTGGTACCGTTTGGTCCACTCCTCTTTGCCGTGCCTTTTGCGGTTTTCAGCGGCGAGCATTTCACCGCGGCTAAGGCGATCGGAGCCGCCATCCCACCGTGGATCCCGGGCCATTTGTTTTGGGCTTATTTTGTCGGTGCGGCGCTGCTGGCGGCGGCGCTCAGCATCGCGGTTCACCGCTTTGCTGACCTCGCTGCTACTCTTCTCGGCGTAATGATTTTTTGCTTTGTCGTGCTCATTCACTGGCCGCGTCTCATGGCCAACCCGGCTGATCGCATTTCCATCGCGGTCATTCTTCGTGACCTGGCGTTTAGCGCGGGCGCACTCTCGCTCGGCGCCGCGCAAGGGTTGGAGCCGCCAGGCATGGCCGCCAAATTGATTGCCACGGCGCGCACCGTTGTCGCCATTTCTCTGCTCTTCTTTGGCGTTGAGCACTTTTTGCATCCCGGCTTCGTACCTGTTGTGCCGCTTGAGTTGCGAATGCCCGCTTGGATGCCCTTTCACTTTCTATGGAGCAGTGCGGCCGGGACGGCGCTGCTGGCTGGAGGTCTTTTAATGATTGTGAACTGGCATGCCCGTACGGCGGCAACCGCGCTGGGAATCGTAGTGCTCATCACTGTTTTGTTTGTCTATGCGCCAATTCTCGCGGCCAAGCCGGACGATATTGGTATCGGCATGAACTATTTCGCCGATACCCTCGCTGTCGGCGGCAATCTGCTGATTCTAGCTCGTGCGCTCCGTTAATACAGTTTCCGAACGTTGATCTTCCGGCCTTTACCTGTGTTGCAATGAGACCATGCGTTTCCGGCAAACCGCTTTTACTATTGTTTTGTGTTCCTGTGCAGCGCTTTGGGCCAAGCAGCCGATCGTAGAAGGCGACCTACTGAAGATCGCGCGCGTGGCGGAAGTGCAGGTCACGCCGGACGGCGGGCTAGCGGTTTACGGTGTCCAAACGATTCATACCGAACCCGCGGCGACTCCAACTGCCGAGCCCACCTACAGCTATCGAGTCAATCTTTGGAGCATCGATTTGCGCGATACCTCTGCCAAGCCACGGCAACTCACGTTTGGAGATAGGACCGACACCGGATTAGCGATCAGCCCTGATGGGCGCGAATTAGCATTCGTCCGAGTGGACGCCAAGAAGCATCCGCAAGTTTGGGTTATGCCTCTCACGCTGCCGGGCGAGCCAAGCATGGTTACTGACTTAGAGAATGGCGCCGCCGCTCCGCATTGGCGGCCCGATTCGCAAGCATTGCTGGTGGAGAGTGTGGTTCCAATCGCCAAACTACCCGGAAAGCCAGAATTTTCGCTGGAACGTCCGGGACGAGACTGGCTCGATTTCGACCGCAACAAGAAGGACGAAGCGGAGCGGGGAAGCCCCGACGGAGATTTGAAAGAGATTCGGGATTGGCTGGAACACAATAGCGAGCACAATGATCCGAGCGACTTGACGCGCATCGGTTTCCTAGGTGAACTTTCACTGAACGGCGAGTTGAAAGAAACCGAGATATACCGCGTTGATTTGCAGCACGGCGGCGGCGATCCCAAGACGGTCAAGCTGACTGAAAGTTTTCGCGATCATGAGGCCGCAACCTACTCGCCCGCGAGCGACCGCATTCTCTTTGCCGCTGATCCGGATGCGAAAGAGCATCCCGATCGGGCGGATGGCAAGTCCGCGATTTGGCAGATGAACGCGGATGGATCGCAGGAGAAGTTGCTACTGAGTTCGCCGAGTTACAGTTTTTTTCAGCCAAGGTTCACGCGGGATGGGAAGCACATCGTCTTACTAGGCATGCAAAACGATGCGGTGGGCTACCGGCAGACCATGATTGGACGCTGCAACGAAGATGGTTCGCACTTAGAATGGCTGACGAACGACAGCGAACCCGGAGTGCAGCACGTAGAGATTGATGGGGACGGACGAATCTATTTCAACCAGAGCTTTCACGGCGGCCAGCGTTTGGTGAGCCTGAACGAGGAGGGCAAGACGGCTGTTCTGGTGGATGCGCCCGTTGGCGTACCCGTGTTTGGAGTGGGTGGCGGGAAGGTTGTGTATTCGCGGGTGAGCCCGGCGAATCCGAACGAGTTGTTCTTAACGGGCGAGCACGCCGGCAGACAGTTGACGGCGCTAAACGAAGACTGGCTCAAAGAAAAAGAGATTTCGTTGCCGGAAGAGCATTGGATTACGCGGCCGGATGGCACGCGCGTGCAGTATTGGGTGATGCGGCCCACCCATGCGGAAGCCGGGCAGAAGTATCCCTGGGTGCTGGACATGCACGGTGGTCCTTCGGCAATGTGGGGACCCGGCGAGTTCACGATGTGGCATGAGTTTCAAATCTTCTGTTCGTTCGGCTATGGCGTGGTGTATAGCAATCCGCGCGGCTCAAGCGGATACGGATACGATTTCCAGCGCGCGAATTTCAAAGACTGGGGCGACGGGCCAATGGGCGACGTGATGGCAGCTCTTGACGATGCGTCGGCGAAGGAACCGATGATGGACCAAGGACGGCTTTTCCTAACGGGCGGCTCTTACGCGGGCTATTTAACGGCGTGGATGGTTGGGCACACCGATCGTTTCAAGGCGGCCGCTGCATTACGCGGAGTGTACGATTTGGCGACGTTTTTTGGCGAAGGAAATGCGTATAGGTTGGTGCCGGAGGAGTTTGGCGGGTATCCGTGGGAGCCGGAAACGCGCCGGTTGTTGGATAAAGAATCGCCGATTACCTACGTTGCGAATATCAAAACGCCTCTGCTGATTATTCACGGCAGCGCGGACAACCGGACCGGTATCGTCCAGGGCCAGATGCTGTTTCGGGCCCTAAAACAGCTCAATCGGCCTGTGGAGTACGTCCGTTATCCGGGCGCGGGCCACGAGATCACTCGTTCCGGGGCGCCTCAACAGCGGATGGACCACATGCTGCGCATCATTGAATTCTTCGAACGTTATGCAGCTAACACCAGACCGGCGCCAAAAGTACCGGGTGAAGAAAAACCTTTGTCAAGTAGTGCAAAAACAGGCGTACAATAGGGTTGGGTTCACGTGTACGGGCAGGTAAGTCCGGACCGTGCATCGGAAGAGAGGTCATTATGCGAAGAGCGTCGTCGTTTAGCGCGAAGATCCTGGGCGGAATGTTTGCCGTGGCCGTGGCGGCGTTACCGCAGTCTTACACGATCTCAGCCAAGCCGGGAGCTGTGAACTATATAGAGGGAGACGTGACGGTGGACGGGCAGGCGGTGGAGTCAAGCAGCCTGAAGGCCACGTTTCTGAATGCGGGCGGTTTGCTGGAAACGCAGGCAGGCAAAGCTGAGGTACTGTTAACGCCGGGTGTTTTTCTGCGCGTGGGGGACCATAGCCGAGTGAGAATGCTGAAGCCTTCGCTGATTGATACGCAGTTGGCGATTGAGGCGGGCGAGAGCATGATCGAAGTGGATCAATTCGTCAAAGCAAGCCAATTGACCGTGAGTATGCGGGGCGGTATCACGGAAATCGAAAAGATCGGACTGTATCGGTTTGCAGCCGATGATGTTGCGTCGGTCGCCGTAATTGACGGCAAAGCGTCGGTGTCGTTCGGCGAAAAGCACACCAGTTTAGGAAAAGGCCACGAAGTGATCTTGGCGGAGTTGTTGAAGCCGAAAGAATTCGACAAGAATCGTGAGGATGAATTGTTCGCCTGGAGCAACATCCGGTCGCAATATAACGCGAGCCTGACTTACCAAGCCGCGAAGAGCGCTTACAACAGCAGCGGTAATGGCGGAGGGTATGGCGGCTATGGCTACGGCGGTTACTACGGGCAAGGCTGGCTTTGGAGTAACGGGTTTAATTCATGGCTCTGGATGCCGGGCGGTGAGTTTTACAGTCCTTTCGGATGGGGTTTCTACGGCCCTGGTTACGTTTATGGAGCGCCTGTCGTCGTAATTCCCGGTGGCGGGACATTTGTGGGCGGCAAGCCGGTTAAGCCTCCGATCAAACCCGTGCTCGTGGCTACTGGGCCGCGCACTGCGGGTATGACTGTGCCGGTGGATCCGAGGCATATGCCGGCTCTCGGAGCAAACATAGCTTCGCCCGCCAGCTTCGAGGCGGCGAGAGTACAAACGTCGCGCAGCATCGCAGCGACCGGCGGATTACACACGGGGTCTGGCGCACCCGTTTCGCGCAGCGGCTCCAGCGGCGGAGGCGGTAGCAGCCGAGTGAGCGGCAGTGGTGGTGGCGGTTCTGTTTCCCACGCCAGCAGCATGGGTGGCGGCGGCGGTGGGCACACGAGTAGCGGCGGTGGCGGAAGCCACAAATAACGTCGTCAATGCGGAGCTAGGGCGGCAGCTTCTTGTTTGAGTTTCATAGCGCGTTCGCGCCGCTCACGCAAAATTTCTTCGTATTCATCCAACTGGTCTTCATTGAGCAGGCCGCGGAATTTCGTGTCGGCCTCAAGGCGAGTCGCCTTGATTTTTTCGCGG
The DNA here is from genome assembly GCA_963763615.1 of Bryobacterales bacterium. Taxonomy (GTDB): domain Bacteria; phylum Acidobacteriota; class Terriglobia; order Bryobacterales; family Bryobacteraceae; genus Bog-105. The sequence goes on from CAVXPI010000002.1 coordinate 481,494, forward strand.
CGGGCCGGAGGGGTGAGCGAGTTGTCAGCGCGAATAGCGGCGACTTGCTCCTGGCGTTGCTGGAAAATTGCACGGATTTTAGATTGTTGCTCGGCGCTAAGGGCTAATCTGTCGCGGATGGCATTCACTTCGCCTACGATGACTTTGGGGTCCACAAGTTTGGCGTCTTCGGAGGAGGCGGCATCTGGCGTCTTTTGGGGAAAGGTCTGGGGAGGAGCCGGTGCCTCGGAGACCTCGACAACCGAGATAGGAGTCGCGCTCGATTCGGGCAAAGTGACGTTAATGTTGGCGACCTTGTTGGGCTGTATCAAGACATCGTTGATCTGAACGGCGGTCAGCCCTTTAGCGGAGGCGCGGACGGAATACTTGCCGATCGGCAGACTTTCAAAGCGGTATTCGCCTTTGTTGGTAGCGCGAGTTGCGCTTTCGACGCCAGTCTCCGCATTGCGAACGGTCACAGTTGCTTGGTCCAGGATGGCGCCGGCCTGATCGTAGATCGTACCCGCCAATTGTCCGTTGGACGGCGCCTGGGCTGAGAGTGGCATCCCGCTCAGTAGCAGGGCCGCCATGCCGGCTGAAAACAATTCTCGGCCGCATGATGGAGTCCTCTTATTGTGGAGTTTGCAGCGTCGTTTCGTGCTGGAGGACCATCCGTTCGTGGCGCTCCCGTTTAAGTTGGTCGTATTCTTCCAACTGATTCTGATTGAGAATGGAGCGGATCTTGGTCTCGGTGGCGGAGCGAATGTCCCTGATCTTTTCGCGGCGGGAGCGCGTCGAGAGAGAGGCATCGGCCTCTGCGGCCTCGATTTGCGCCTTTCGTTCGCGGTTGATGGCGTGAAGTTGCGCCTTTTGTTCGCGGCTCAGGGCGAGTCTCTGATAGAGGGGATTTTCGCGAGTGGTGGCCGGCTTCGGGTCAGATGGCGATTGTTGGGGAGCGGCGAGCGTGACGAACGCCGAAAGCGCGATGCAGAGGAAAAGCGAACGAAGCAAGTTTTTCATGGTGCGATTGTCCTTTACTTAGTAACGCAGCCGAACAGCGTTGGTTTAGTGTCAAAACGTTAAACTTCATTCAAAAGAGCGGGCCGCTTATTCCTCTTGACAATTATCGTTACAACGATTAACATTTGGGTATGGCGAAATTGGCTGACGAAATCAAGATGACTAAGCCGTTTTCGCTGGTGGAAGAAGAGGCGTCGCTTAGCATTGTGCGGACGGCCGATGTTATGTTTCAGAGAATGTCGGAGTTATTGAAGCCGTTCGATTTGAGTTCGTCACAATACAATGTATTGCGGATTTTACGCGGCGCCAAAGAAGCACTGGCGTGCGGGCAGATTGCGGAGCGAATGGTGAGCCGCGATCCCGACATTACGCGATTGTTAGATCGGATGGAAGTGCGCGGATTGATCAGCCGTGCGCGCGATGAGCAAGACCGGCGCGTGGTGAAAGCGCAGATTACGGGGAAGGGCTTGGGTGTTTTGGAAGCACTGCAGCCCTTAGTTCTGGAATATCACCGCCGGCAGTTTGCCGGTTTTGGTGAAAAGAAATTGAAACAACTGGTTGAGTGGATGGAGCACCTCCGCGAGACCACCTAAACAGCAAGACGATAGAGAGGAACATATGAAGAACACTTATCAAATTGATGCAGCACATTCAAGCTTGACGTTTAGCGTTCGCCACTTAATGGTTTCGAACGTACGTGGAGCCTTCAGCGGTGTGACGGGAACGGTTTCTTACGATCCCGAAAAGCCGTCAGAGACATCGATCGATGCGACCGTCGAGGTGAGCAGCGTAAACACCAACGACGAGAAACGCGATGGGCATTTGAAGAGCCCGGACTTTTTCGATGTGGCCACCTATCCGGTGATGACGTTCAAGAGCAAACATGTAGAAAGCACTGGACCGGACTCGCAGAAGGTGACGGGCGATTTGACCTTGCACGGTGTCACGAAAGAAGTGACCCTTTCGGTAGAAGAGATTTCGGGCGAATCGAAAGACCCGTGGGGAAACATCAAGATTGGCGCAACCGTGAAGGGCAAACTGAAACGGAGCGACTTCGGGTTGAGTTGGAATGCGCCACTCGAAACCGGTGGTGTGCTGGTGGGCGATGATGTGAAGATTGAGTTTGATTTACAGTTTTTGAAGGCAGCGCAGGGCGCGGCGGCTTAAGAAAGCGAAAAAGTGGTCGCCAAAAGCGGTCAATCAGAAGCGGTCAATCTCATCAGAAGCGGTCAATCTCATCAGAAGCGGTCAGCCTGATGTGGGACGATACGTATGTTTTCTCCGATAGTCGCGTCGGTGGCTTCTGAAGTTAAGAAATTGCCCGCAAAAGCCGTCAGATCTGATGTGGCACCTTTTCTAGGCCCCAGGTCATTCTGCGCAATGCTCTGGGGCATCGTTAACAAAGGCTTGCTGTTTGGGCAGTGGCTTTTGGTCGAGGCCCGCGCTGCCAATTGCGATCAAAGCGAGTCTCCATTTCTCCCACAAAGGCGGGAGCGCCGAAGGGCTGTCCGGCATGTGTGCATCGGCGCAAATCGCGGTACTCCCTAAGATTCGTCTCATGGGTGCGCAGTTCGTTCGCCCAATCGAGATTCGCGGCGAAGTTTTGCCAGCCCTTTAGATCGAGCAGCCCGGAGTCATCCGACCCGCAAAGGTGAGCGGCAGCGCTAGACCACCGGTACGTCTCGGCGCTCGTGACCAAGTTCGCGCGGACGGGATTTAGGTCGACGTATCGAAGCGCGCACGCGAGGTGGGCCTTGTCGAGCATGCAACTGAAGTAGCCGTTCTGCCAAAGGTGCCCCATCCGTCCGGCGGCAGCGTTAAAGTATTGCGCATAGCGGCCCTGGAGGCGCCGGAGGAGGACGGCCAAGGAATCTTCTTCGTTGGGAATCGCGATCAGATGCACGTGGTTGGGCATTAAGCACCACCCCCAAAGGCGAACCCCGGCTTCCGGGAGGAGATGGAAGAGCAGTTTGAGGTAGGTGGCGCGGTCTGCGTCGGTCGAAAACGTTTCGCGACCGTCTACCCCTCGTTGAGTGATGTGGAGTGGAATTCCCGGCGCGATGCAACGCCGATTTCTTGGCATATGCAGCATAGGTGTCCATCCGTTCGGCAAGGAATCGCAAGAAAGGACTGAAAATCGACCAGGAAAAAGCTGGGGGTGCCGAGCCAGCGGCTGTTTTATAGGGAAAAACCTAGAATTGGCGACATCTGATCTGTGCCCCCTGGCAAACCTTGCAAATCTGTATCGTCACGAGAGAGGGACAGATCAGGCTGACCACTTCTTGAAATTTAAATCAGCTTAAACGCCGGCTCGAGCTTTGAGAAGGTCTTCGTCAGGTCCTCGGGCAGTACGCGCGTCTCACCGACGGAGGTCATGAAATTAGCATCGCCCATCCAGCGTGGCAGAACGTGCAAATGGATATGCTGCTCAATCCCCGCGCCGGCCGCCTCACCCAGATTCATTCCCAGATTAAGGCCTTGCGGCCGATAGGTTTCTTCGAGAATGCGTTCAGACGCGCGGGCCAGGCGCATCATTTCTTCGACCGTTTGTTCATCCACTTGCTGGAGGCGCGAGACGTGCTCATAGGGAGCCACCATCAAGTGGCCACTGGTATACGGATAGCGATTGAGGATGACGAAGTTGTGGCGGGCGCGATGGACGATGAGGGTTTCCCGATCATTGCCGCCAGCGGCAGCGGCGCAGAAGATGCACTTGCTGCGATCACGCTTAGTCTTCATGTACGTGGATCGCCAGGGTGCCCACAGGTGATCCATCTTTCCGCCGTCCTTCTATCCGTGGGGCACAACGCGGTCCGCGGCGTTAGCTTTCGGCTCTACCGATTTTTCAGCGCTGCCGTTTACCAGATCGCGCAATTCTTTACTGGGCTTAAAGAAGGGGATACGCTTGGAGGGCACGTCGACGCGCGAACCGGTTTTGGGATTGCGCCCGATACGTGGCTGTCTCTGGCGTGTGCGGAAACTGCCAAATCCGCGAATCTCAATCTTGTCACCCTTGTGAAGGCTGTTCACGATGCTGTCGAAGATGGTCTCCACAATGGTCTCGGAGTCTTTACGCGTCATCTCGACAACTTTAGAAACTTCTTCGATGAGCTCAGCCTTTGTCATATACTCTCGCTCTTCATCTGTACCTAACGTTCCTGCCTAATCCTTCTTCTCTTCCGATTGGCGCTGCTTCATGGCGTCCCCAACCGTGGACGTGGCCGCAGCGGCCTGCCGCTTATAGTCTTGCAGACGGCTTTGTTCGTCGTCGTCGGCCACGGCCCGTAAACTCAAACCGATACGTTTCTGCGCTTCATTCAGCTTAATGATTTTGAAATCGTATTCCTGGCCCAAAGGTAGCGCGGGTTCTTCGGCGGAGGGCGGCTGCTTCAAGTTGCGGCGTTTGCCCGCTTCATCGGAAATCTCGCTGCGGTGGCAAAGGCCTTCCACGCCCGGGAGCAATTCTACGAAGACGCCAAACGGCGCGGCGCGGCACACTTTGCCGCGCACGGAATCGCCCACCTGATGAGTCCGGAAAAATGTTTCCCAGGCGTCCGGCTGCAGTTGCTTGATGCCGAGCGAAAGACGCCGGTTGACCGCGTCTATATTAAGGATGGCGGCCTGCACCACTTGGCCTTTTTTCAAGAGTTCAGACGGGTGTTTCACGTGCGCGGTCCATGAGAGGTCGGAGACATGCACCAAGCCATCGATGCCTTCTTCAATTTCGACGAAAGCGCCGAAATCGGCCAGCTTGCGCACGCGGCCTTCGACAACCGAACCGATGCTGTAACGAGCGGCAACGGTAGTCCAAGGATCGGCTTCGAGCTGCTTAATACCAAGAGAGATGCGGCGTTCCTTAGGCTTGAGTTCCAGCACGATGGCTTCGACCTGATCGCCCGCTTTGACGACTTTGGCCGGATGCTTCATGCGCCGGCTCCATGTCATTTCCGAGATGTGGATTAAGCCTTCGACTCCCGGCTCTAACTCGACAAATGCGCCGTAGTCGGTGACGCTGACCACCCGGCCGAGTACCTTGCTCTGCGGCGGATAGCGGGTTTCGATATCCAGCCAAGGATCTGGCCGCAATTGCTTCAGGCCGAGAGAAATACGTTCCTTTTCGCGGTCGAACTTAAGGACTTTGAGCGAAACTTGATCGCCGACATGCACGATGGCCGAGGGATGAGTCACATTGCCGTAGCTCAGATCGCTCACATGCAACAGGCCGTCGATGCCGCCGAGGTCGACAAAAGCGCCGTAATCGGTGAGGTTTTTTATGGTGCCGCTGACGGTGGCGCCCTCTTGAATGTTGGCGAGGGCTTCGGCTTTGCGAGATTCGGCAGCCTGTTCCAGCAAGCCACGCCGCGAAACAACTGCGTTGCCGCGGCGTTTGTTGAGCTTGAGGACTTTAACCTCAATGTCTTTGCCAAGGTAGCTATCGAGATTGTGAACGGGCCGCGCCTCCACTTGCGAACTGGGCAGAAACGCCACTACACCAATGTCAACCGTCAGGCCGCCTTTTATTTTATTGGTCACTCTTCCGGTGACAGGCGTGCCGTCGTTTACCGCTTTTTCGAGAAGTTCCCAGATGTGCAACCGGTGCGGCCGTTCGTAGGAAAGCAAAATGTAGCCTTCCACCTGATTGCCGCTGCGGTCAATCATCACCTCAATCGTTTCGCCGGGTTTCACCGCGGGCTTGCCGTCGAGCGAAGCGAATTGCGATGCGGGGACCAGGCCCTCAGTCTTGCGGCCGATATCGACGATAACCTCTTTATCGGAAACCGTCAGCACATGCCCATGCAGAACCTCACCTTCATGAGACGAAAACTGATTGCTGTAGTCGTCGAGGAAAGCCTGATAGTCAGCCGTGTCAACGTTTGCAGGCGTCTCCGCCACTGTTTCAGTGGAGCCGGCGATACTTGGGTTGGTTGAAGCTGAATCGTTTTGCTCGGGGATCATTTAACAAGCCACCTAATCAGAGGCCACTTTCCTGGTGGGTCTTTGTATACGTGTCGAACCGCCCGCTGCGGCTCGGCGCCATGCAGGGGTGGTATCCCGTTAGTGTAAACCAAAGCTGCCAGGCTGAAAATTTTCTCATGAAAAGACCGTGATCGGGGCGTCAACTAGTTGATAGTTCAGTACTTTAGGAACTATAGCCGACCCATTTCTGGATGTCAACCGCAGTCGAGGCGTGTTCCGGCGAAATTCTAGCGCTCGGGGGGAGCGTCGAACAGGGGTTGTTCTTTCGCCAGCGCGGTGGTATTCGTATATACTCAAGGAGAGCAGAACCGCGGGTTCTGCCAAGAGCGGAGAATTGTAATATGGGCGAACTTCTACAACCCTCGCATTTGTTGATCGTTTTGCTAGTGGCGTTCGTTTTTTTCGGCGGTAAAAAGCTGCCTGAACTCGGAGCCGGCTTGGGCAAAGGTATTCGGTCGTTCAAAGAAAGCATGCGCGAGATCAACTCAGATCACGACAAAATTGAGACTAAGACCGCTAAACAGCCCGAAACCGCCGACAAGGCCTAAGTTTTTTCTTCATCATTTGAAGGGCTTGCTGGGTGGCGAGGACACCCTCGTCCGCGGTCGACCCTCTGGTCGGCCTTAGCATCTTCCTCGTTGGCTACTGGTGTGCCTCAGCGCGCCCTGTGCATTTTCTACAATCCAAGACATTGGCGCATATTCACCAAGCAATTTTTGCGTAGATCGGCAAGAATTGCTGCGCTGTGCTCGTGTAAAAGCTTGTTAATAAAACCATTATTTTCAATGGTTTGAGTGGCTTAGCCTCGAGGGGAGGCAGTGGCCATCAAACTGCACAAGGGATCGTAGTCCTAGGCATGTTACAAGGCCCTCTTATCACGTAATGATCAAAGAGAAGGGCCGGATGCCGGGAACAAAAAACTTTAGAGCGGTGAGCTTAATGACAAATGAAGAATATGGCCGGGCATACCAAAAGGGCTTTAACCTGACGGTGCGTTTCCTGGTTTCGCGCGGACTTTCTTATGATTCGGCGCTAGATACGGCACAAGCAGCTTGGGCCAAAGGTTGGGAAAGACGGGAGCAATTACGCGACCCGGGTCTGGTCTTGACCTGGACGAACAGTATCGCGTTGAACATCCACCGAACGTACTTGCGGCGCGAACCGCAAACGCAAACGCTGCCGGATTTGCAGGCGCCAGCGCGCATGAATGTGGCTGCCATCGACGTGAAGCGGATTCTTAACTCGTGCAAGCCGAATGACCGCGCCGTTTTGGAAGGTCACTATATCGAGGGTTTCAAGGTGCAGGAGATTGCGCGGCAGCATGGCTGGTCGGAAACCGCCGTGCGGATTCGCTTGCTTAGAGCGCGGCGAACCGTGGAGCGAAAGTTGATGCGCCCCAAACACACGAGCTTGCGTGGGCTTGCCGAAAAAGCCAAACAGGCTCTGGCTGATGTGACTGATCTAGAGCTGTTCGAAGCGAAAGTCGCATAGACGAAGCGCCGCGCCTCCGCTAAGATGCAAGAGCTATGGCATTGCCAGAAATCTTGCGCGGACGTTTACGTCTTCCCCTTATAGGTGCTCCCCTTTTTGTAATATCAACGCCGGATCTTGTGCTGGCGCAGTGCAAGGCCGGCATCGTTGGTGCGTTTCCCGCACTGAATGCTCGGCCTTCCGGCGTCTTGGACGAGTGGCTGTCTCGGATCCAGGAAGAACTGTCTGCCTGGAACGGTGCCAATCCGGCGCGCCCGTCTGCGCCCTTCGCGGTCAATCAGATTGTTCACAAATCGAATCAGCGGCTGGAAGAAGATGTGGCGGTGTGTGTGAAACACCGGGTGCCCATTGTGATCACGTCTTTAGGCGCGCGCGAAGAATTGAATCAGGCTGTGCATAGCTATGGCGGCATCACGCTGCACGACGTGATCAACAATCGTTTTGCGCACAAGGCCATTGAGAAGGGTGCGGACGGACTCATCCCGGTGGCAGCGGGCGGCGGCGGCCATGCGGGAGCGCTTTCGCCGTTTGCACTGATGCGCGAAATTCGTGAGTGGTTCGACGGGCCGGTCGCGTTGGCTGGTGCGATTGCGCATGGAGCATCTATTCTGGCTGCACTGGCGTGTGGGGCGGATCTAGCCTATGTGGGGTCGGCTTTCATTGCAACGCGCGAGGCGAATGCGTCTGAAGCTTACAAGCAGACGATTGTGGACGCGAGTGCCGCTGACATCGTCTACACGAATCTCTTCACGGGGGTGCACGGAAATTATTTGAAGTCTTCGGTAGCAAAGGCAGGACTAGACCCGGAGAACCTGCCAGAGAGCGATCCTTCCAAAATGAATTTTGGAAGTGGCGGAAATATGGAGGCGAAGGCTTGGCGGGATATTTGGGGATGTGGGCAAGGCATAGGAGCGGTTCACGAAGTGCCAAGTGTGGCGGAGTTGGTGGCTCGGTTGGAGGGGGAGTTGCTGAAGGCGCGGGTAAGCTTGGAAGAGAAGCTGCGGGTTGGGGTTTAACTAACGCCTGATAGAATTTGGCGCTGGAGGCACTTATGGGCGAATTGCTTCAACCAAGCCATTTGTTGATTGTCATTTTGTTTATCATCATGTTTGGCGTGTTTTTGTTGCCGTTCTGGAGAATCTTCGGGAAGGCTGCATTCCCCACCAAGAAAGTCGCAAGCAACAATTAAACTAAGCCGGGCTCAGATCGACGGCAACGATTGTGGCAAGCATCGCCAGGTGGATCACGGTGCGCTGTTTTGAGAGCAGCGCACCGCGCCACAGCTAGAGCAGCTCAGACGAGCTAAAGAAAAACGGAATTTCCTGTGCTGCCGTTTCCGGCGCGTCTGAACCGTGAACGGAATTGCGCTCAATGTTTTCGGCGAACCTCTTGCGAATCGTTCCTTCGGCGGCGTTGGCGGGGTTCGTCGCGCCCATCAGTTCGCGCCAGCGGGCGATCGCGTTGTCGCGCTCCAGAGCCATAACGACAACCGGCCCTTCCGTCATAAAACTCACCAGGCCCGCGTAAAACGGGCGTTCCTTATGAACTGCGTAGAAACCCTCTGCTTCATGCTTCGCCAAGCGGCGCATCTTCATACCGACGATCCGGAAACCGTCTTTCTGAATCATAGTGAGAATCTCACCCGCGTGACCATTCTTTACAGCGTCGGGCTTGATGATCCCGAAGGTACGTTCCAATGCCATTCTTGAAATCTATCCTTTATTTTTTCGCTAGAGCTTGTTGCATTTTTTCACCGAGCATGGCGGGCGACGGGCACACAATGATGCCTGCGCTTTCCATGGCGGCCAGTTTGTCTTCGGCCTTGCCCGAGCCACCGGAAATGATGGCGCCGGCGTGACCCATACGCCGGCCGGGGGGTGCGGTTTGTCCGGCGATAAAACCAACAACCGGTTTCTTGACGTTTGCCTTGATGTAAGCCGCGGCGGTCTCTTCGGCAGTGCCGCCGATTTCGCCGATCATGATGATGGCGTGCGTATCGGGGTCGGCGTTAAAAAGCATGATCGCATCCGTAAACGTTGTGCCGATGATCGGATCGCCGCCGATACCAATACAGGTGGATTGACCAATGCCGAGGCGCGAAAGTTGGCCCACAGCCTCGTAAGTCAGCGTTCCAGAGCGTGAGACGATGCCCACATTGCCCGGCTTATGAATATGCCAAGGCATGATACCGATTTTGCATTTGCCTGGGGTAATGACGCCGGGGCAATTAGGGCCAATTAAACGTGTTGCCGGCTTCGTTTTCAAATAGGCCCGCACACGGATCATGTCGGCCACCGGAATGCCTTCCGTGATGCAAACCACGAGCGGCAGACCTGCGTCGGCAGCTTCCATAATGGCGTCGGCGGCGAATGGTGGCGGGACAAAAATGACGGAGGCGTTGGCGCCGGTAGCCTTGACGGCTTCTTCGACCGTGTTGAAGACCGGCCGATCGAGATGTGTTTGGCCGCCCTTGCCGGGAGTGGTTCCGCCCACGACGTTGGTGCCCGCCTTGATTGCTTGTTCAGCGTGAAAGGTGCCTTCACGGCCGGTGAAACCCTGGAAAAGAAGCTTGGTGGATTCGTTGACGAGTACGCTCATTTTGCGAGCCTACCACTTTCTCGGCGGCGTCTTTCATGCCGTCCGCGACAGTGAAATTGAAGCCCGATTCGCGCAGAATTTTCTGGCCGAGCTCAACGTTGGTGCCTTCCATGCGAATCACAACGGGAATCTTGATGCCGAATTCGGTGGCCGCGGCAACGACCCCATTCGCTAGCGTGTCGCAACGCAGGATGCCGCCAAAGATGTTGATTAAGACGGCTTTGACGCTGGGATCGGACAGAAGAATGCGGAAGGCATTCTTGATCTGTTCGGCATTGGCTCCGCCGCCGACGTCGAGGAAGTTCGCAGGCTGGCCGCCCGCGTATTTGATGATGTCCATAGTGGCCATCGCCAAGCCCGCGCCGTTCACCATGCAGGCGATGTTGCCGTCGAGCTTGATGTAGTTGAGCCCGAAGCGCGATGCCTCCACTTCGAGCGGATCTTCTTCGTTCAGATCGCGCAGTTCCAGCAGATCTTTGTGGCGGTAAAGAGCGTTGTCGTCGAGGTGATTTTCGCGTCCAGCGCGAAGACTTTGCCGTCTTTGGTGAGGATGAAGGGATTGATTTCGGCGAGCGAACCGTCAATCGCGTCGTAGGCTTTGGAGAGTGCGATCATCGCGCGCTGCGGCTGCGTTGACGCTGGTCGGCGGGAATGCCCATGCCGAAGGCGAGCTTGCGCGCTTGAAACGGCTGCAGCGGCTGGCCGGGAATCAGTTGTTCTTTGAGAATCAGCTCAGGCGTGTTGTGCGGCGACTTCTTCGATCTCCATGCCGCCGGCCTTTCGAGGCCATGAAGACCGATTCTGGCCGGTTTCGCGGTCGAGCACAATGCCGAGATAGAGTTCGCGCTCAATGGGCAGCGTTTCTTCAATCAGCAGGCGCTGCACGAGCCGGCCTTCGGGGCCGGTTTGATGCGTGACCAGCGTCATGCCGAGAATCTTCTTGGCGACCTCCACCGCTTCCGCAGCGTCTTTCGCGACTTTTACACCGCCGCCTTTGCCGCGGCCGCCGGCGTGAATCTGCGCTTTGACTACGACGCTGCCGCCAATCTTCTTGGCAGCCGCTTCGCTTTCTTCAACGGTGTAGGCGACCTCGCCGCGCGGCACAGGGACGTCGTATTTGGCGAGAATCGCTTTCGCCTGATACTCGTGAATTTTCATAAATGAATCCGGCGCTCACAAACTCGCGTTTTGAGGCCAAAGGTTAGTGTAGCGTTTCGAGAATCCGCCAGGTTTCGTCGCTCCAAAGGATATTGCCGTGCGAGCCGGTTATATCGCTGCTCGAGGATGTTATCGATCGCGACGTTGGTGGCGCCGGGGAACTCGCGCTCGGCGCGCGCAGGGATGCCGAACAAGCCTTCGCCGCCGAGAATTTGCATGCGATCTTGCGGGCTATAGAGATGGATGTGCCGCCGCGCGCCGCCGGTTTTGTAGTTGCCGGTCACGGGCGTGGCAATGGTTATTAGCAGATCGACTTTGGGAGACAAGTGCGCCGCGGCTTCGGACTGGCAACATTGCCGCCGTGGCTGAAGCCCAGTAAGTGAACTATAGGCGCGGTGCTTTTGAATGTATTCGGCCAGCTTCTCAGCCGCGGCGTGCCGCTCGTTCGCGGAATTGGCGCCCGACCAATCGAAGAGGATAGGCGTGGTGCCGAAGATCTTGGCGATGGCTTGCATGGGTTTGTTGGCTAGCGAGTACGTTTCCGCCCAACTGGCAACATCTTTCCAAAACGTGCCAGGGACGACGATGATGGGGATGGTCATCTTGCCGTCCAGCCCCTACAACTGAGTACCGGCAGCCTTGGATACCGCGGGAACTGCGAACTCTTATCCGAAAGCAAACACCGGTAGAAAACTGATCCGCGATCGGAGGTCATGATCTTCGAGTGGGCGCACGTCTCGCACAAACCGGCCTGAGGCGCGCCGCTGCTTGGCATAACATCGGCGAACACGAAGCCATCGCGCTCGACAATCGCGCCGTTTCTCACAGAAATGGGGCCTGAGAACACAGGTGAAGCGTATACGAACGTATGAAATTCACCGTTCTCGCCGCACGGATCAATCCCCGGCGGCAGTGATTCCAGAAACGCCATATCAAACTCGCGGCCTGCAAACGAACGATCAAGCTTCCTTGGATCAACGCAAGTGACCTTCGACTTGACCCCTGCCTGGATCATCTCTCTCGCCAGTTCGCCAGTTGGCAATCGCCACAAAGGGAACAACGGTGCGAGCCCGGTCCCTTCCAATTGCCGCTCCCGATACGCGCGAATATCTTCTAAAAACAAATCGCCAAATGCGACCTCCGTGATGCGTTCCGCCACGGCTCGCTCCCAGATGGCGCGCATTCGTTCCTCATACATTTCATTCGTACAAGGCGACGGAAGTTCCACTTGCCACAACGGCAGGCTCACTCTCTCCGCCTGCGCCTTCACCAGCGGCCGCCGCACGGCATGCATGGCCACTCGGTCAGCCGAATGGTTAAAAGAAGTGACGAGCGCGGCTACTTCCACGCCGGGCTTCTGTCTCAAGAGATGGAGTGCCCAGGCGCTATCTTTGCCACTGCTCCACGATAAGAGAATGCGCCTCATTGCTCGGCAATCGCACACGCCAACATGCTACCGCGCCTTCCCGGATTGTTCTGCCACCGCGACCCAGGCCGCCGGCCACATTCCTGTTGCTTTCCAAAAGGTATTGTGGCATATTGATGTTGGAAACCAAGAGGTGCTTCCCCAATGCCCGAAAAAACCGACGTCCTGCAGGGAACCCTAGCCCTAATGGTCCTCAAAACCCTTGATCTGCTCGGGCCCCTCCACGGCTATGGCATCGCGCGCCGCATTGAGCAGATCAGCGGCGACCTTCTTGCCATGAACCAGGGTACCTTGTATCCCCTTCTGCTCAAGCTGGAGCATGAAGGCGCGATCGCCTCCGATTGGGGCACCTCGGAGAACAACCGCCGCGCGCGCTTCTACCGCCTCACGAGGGCCGGCCGCAAGCAATTGCAGACCGAAACCCGCGATTGGAAGCAAACGGCCGCCATCATCGCTCGATTCTTCACGGTCAAAGGGGAGGATTTGTCATGAAGTTCCTGCGGCGCTTTTTCGCGCGCCTCTCGAACCTCGGAGCCCGCAGCCGCGCCGATCAGCGTTTGCGCGAAGAGATACAGGAACACATCGCGCAGCAAACGGCGGACAATGTCCGCGCCGGCATGTCCGCTACAGAAGCGCGCCGCCAAGCCGTGCTCAAGTTCGGCGCCGTGGAGGCGATCCGCGAGGAGTACCTCAGCGAAGTAAGCCTGCCATTCATCTGGACACTCGGGCAAGATCTGCGCTACGGGGTCCGCCAACTGGCGGCTTTTCCCGGTTTCGCATCCGTCGTGATTCTCACAATCGCTTTGGGTGTAGGCGCCACGACTGCGATTTACAGCGTCGTCGACGCAGTGCTTCAGCATCCATTGCCTTACCCCCAGCCCGAACAACTTGTCCGCATTGTGAACGATTTTCCCGGCATTGGCGCGCACGACGTTTTCTTGTCCGTGCCTGAGTGGAGGGACTTCGAGCGTTCAGGAATTTTCCAATACGTCGCGCCGGAGCGAAGCGGGTCGGTCAATGTCACTGGCTCGCCTCAACCAACTCGCATCCAGTTTAAGTCTGTAGCGGCGAATTATTTTGCGTTGCTCGACGTGAAACCGGAGTTAGGCCGCGTGTTCAATCCTAACGATCCTGCACCTGGCTTTAACCTTGAAATAGTTGTTAGCGACGGACTCTGGAAGAGGGACTTCGGCGCGGACCGGCATATTCTCGGCAGAACCCTGCGGCTCGACAACGACCCCTACCATGTCGTCGGAGTCATGACGCCCGATTTTCACGATCAGGGCCGCACGACGGACATCAGGAACACCGAAATATGGGCTGCAAATGGTTTTTCCAGTCTGCCCTCGCCGCCTCCAACCCGCGGTGCACGCAGATTGCGGACAGCTATCGCACGCCTCAAACCCGGACTAACGGTTGCGGCCGCACAGAGCCGGCTCGACGTACTGATTGCGTCTTTGCGTAGACAGTTTCCCGCGGACTATCCGCCCGAAAGCGCGTAGACCGTCCGTCCTCTTCCCCTGGGCGACACGGTGATCGGCAATGTCCGGCAGCTGCTGCTGCTGCTGCTGGGCGCAGCGGTCATCGTTCTGCTTATCGCCTGTGTCAACGTCGCGAATCTTCTGCTGGCGCGCGCTAGCGCGAGAGGACGAGAAATGGCGATTCGTCAAGCGCTGGGAGCGCCCAGAGTGCGGCTCATTCGCCAACTGCTTACGGAGAGTTTGCTGCTTTCGCTGCTCGGCGGAATCGCTGGTCTGGCGGTTCTCTTTTTCACCAGGAAGCTCCTGCTGCAGATGATTCCCGAAGCCCTCCCACGGCCCAACGACATTTCGAATAATTGGACAGTCTTGCTCTTCGCGCTCGGCGTCTCTGTCCTCGCTGGAGTCTTCTTCGGTCTCGCTCCGGCCTTGCAGGCCTCCCGGCAAGATCCCATCCATGTGTTGCGGCAGGAAGGCCGCGGCTCGAAAGGATCAAAAAGCCAGACGTGCCCGGGCGCTGCCTATTCCCGATCTGCCGCTGGTAGACGCTCAGCGCTTTGATGGCTACCGAGTTTGCGCTTTCGCTTGTGCTTCTGATTGCAGCGGGCCTTCTGTTGCACAGTTTCTGGGATCTGTTCAAAGTGCGTCTTGGCTTCGATCCAGAGAATGTGATTGCCGCGAAATTATGGCTCCCTGCGCCTAACGATCCAAGCACCGATATCTATGATCTATGGAACGCCTTCTCAGCAGGCGCAATTCGTTCGCGAATTATTGCGCCGCGGCCAATCCCTTCCGGGAGTGAAGGAAATTGCCGTTGGCAATTCGGGCTCGATTCCTCTGAATCACGATAACAATCTGCTCCCGCTTGTGTTGGAGGGAAGCACCACGCGCAGCAACCTGCCCCATCAGGTCGAGGGATCGAGCGTGACGCCGGAGTATTTTCACCTGTTGGGAATCCCCCTTCTCCGCGGCCGTTTGTTCACCGAAACGGATGTTGAGAAAGCGCCCACCGTTGCCCTGGTCAACGAGGCATTTGCGCGGACCTGGTGGCCGGACGAAGACCCCCTCGGCAAGCGCATCAAGCTCGGCCGCGCTGCCGATTCATGGACCACAGTGGTGGGCGTTGTCGCCAATGCCCGCACCGAGTCTCTCGAAGATGCGAACATTCCACAAATCTATCTAAGCTCCTGGCAGAGAACCGATAAGGATCTGGCCATCTTCCTGCGCGGGCGCCTCGATCCCACCAAGCTTCCGCGGCAGGTACGCGCTTTGGTTCAATCGCTCAACAACGAGCTTCCCGTCTTCGGCGCGAAAAGACTCCCCGATGTCGTATCCGGCTCTCTCGAGCAACGCCGCTTCTCCATGGAAATAGTTCTGCTCTTCGCCCTCACGGCGTTGTTGCTCGCGGGCATCGGCGTGTATGGAACAATTTTCTATGTTGTCAGCGGGCGTACACGCGACATCGGCATCCGCATCGCACTGCGCGCACAGAGGACGACCGTTCTGCACATGATTCTGAGCCAGGTACTCGCACTTGCCCTGGCTGGCGCTGCCGTAGGAGTTGTCGGCGCATCGATTGTGTCGCACTTGATGGCGGGATTGCTCTACGGCGTTTCGCCCAGCGATCCTCCGACCTTTATCGGCCTTACTGTTGTCCTCGTCATTGTGGCGCTTGCGGCCTGTTATATCCCCGCGCGCCGCGCCATGCGAGTCGACCCTATCGTTGCTTTGCGCGAGGCATGATAGGACAAATCACGAAGTCCTGCGCCGGCCAACTTACCTGAATCTTCCGCCCCGTTTGTCCATCTACTGGGGGTATGGCTTAGACATTTTAATCAATAGCGCGGGGGCATCGCCGCCGATGGCATCGCAGGCACCAGCGTCAGCGATACCACCGGGGAAGCATTAGAGAACACTTTTGAAACGAACTTCTTCGCTCCCATCGCCCTAACGCAAACGTTGCTGCCTTTACTCAAAAAGAGCGACGGCGGCCGCATTGTGAATATGTCGAGCATCCTCGGTTCTCGAACCTTGCATGCCGACCCTGGCAGTCCAATATACGGCTTCAAGTCCCTGTCTTACGATTCTTCAAAGGCGGCGCTGAACTCGTTCACCATCCATCTCGCATACGAGTTGAAGGACACGAAAATCAAAGTCAACTCCGCTCATCCAGGCTGGGTAAAGACCGATATGGGAACCGACGCGCCAATGGAACTCCCCGACGGTGGAAAAACCGGCGTTGCGCTTGCCCTTCTTGATGAAAGAGGCCCTACAGGCGGCTTCTTCCACATGGGTCAACCCCTCCCCTGGTGACGCCAGAGCTAAAAAGGGAACAGAGCTAAAAAGGGACAGCTAAAAAGGGGACAGACCCCAATGAAGGAGCTAAAAAGGTACAGGGGGCGAAATGAATCTGGCATCTGCACGGGAGCCAAACCTGCTGTTTTGTCCCCTTAAGCCCCGCCGAGCTAAGTCCTTTATTTTCTGGCGGTGAGGGTGAGATTTGAAGCTTCGAGAGTCCAACGGAGTGTGTAAGTTGTACATTCCACATTGCCCACAATGCCAAACTTGCCAACGATCCCTCAGACCATTGCACGCTATTGCACGCTGGAATCGCCGACCGCCGTACCGATAAGCGGTTAGTTCATGCGCGCTTTATCGAAAGCGCTACACTTTGGGAAACCATCGGTTGCTTCAGCATAGAGGCTTCGAAGATAAGGAAAGCCGATGACTGATTCGAAGCAGCTTTCTTACGGTCGCGACCGGGTCGAAACTTTTATCCTCCCTGAAGGCTCTGGCATATAACGCCCCACCAGGACCTGTTTTCAAGTTTGTTGAAACACCTCGCTGGAGGCGAGAAGCGACTCGCAACCAACAGCATCATCGGCATAGGGGCGGCGGTCACCCACCGACCCCTACCACACCAACCGTTCGTACGGGTCCGTACACAAGACCACTGTGGGCACTGGGCGGTGGCCGGATGGCAGCGACGCAGGCAATCGGTGGACTCGCCACCGAAGTCTCGGGGCCACTGGCTTACGGATTAGCTTTGATCGCGACCGTGGGCGGCGCGGTGAGTTGGTATCGAAACCATCACGACGCCGGCGCTTTGCAGACGGGCGCGATGAGAA
Organism: Bryobacterales bacterium; assembly: GCA_963763615.1. Taxonomy (GTDB): domain Bacteria; phylum Acidobacteriota; class Terriglobia; order Bryobacterales; family Bryobacteraceae; genus Bog-105. The sequence goes on from CAVXPI010000002.1 coordinate 498,749, forward strand.
TTCTTTTTGTCGGTGGAGTCGCACTGGGGGCCGCTTCGCTTTTGGGCTTCATTCCAGGTGTGGCCGGCGCGGTGATCTAGGAAGCCATGGAAATCCCGATTCCCGCGCAATTCTGCGCACCGATCAGCCAATCGGCCAACCGCCCGCATTTGCTTGTGGGATGTGAGCCGACGGCCATCATGCTGGCGCTGGTGCTGTCCATCGTCATCGGTTACTCCGTGCCGACTCTGTATGGCGTCGGGGGTGCCATTCTTCTGTTTCTTCTTTTACGCCAGGTCCCACAGGAAATAGGGCAAAAAGATCCTCACCTCATTGCCGTCCATCACGAGAGCCAGAGATACAGACAGGGCGTTGGCGCGCGCGCGATAAACAACGAAAACCACAAAGGAGGTATTTGATTCATGTTTCTTCAGGCGGAAGCGCGGCGGGATGCAAAAGGCCTGTCTGACTTGATTGACTATTTTGCGCTCGCGGCCGATGGGGTTGTGGAAACGTCCACCGGCGTGTATCTGGCGGCGTGGGAATTCGCCGGCCGGGATATGGACGCGCTCCCGCTCGAAGAGTGCTTCGCAATTGCAGACCGGCTGGCGAGTGCGTTTGCATTGGGGCGGGGTTAGTCGCTACAGTGCGATTTGATTCGAGAGGAGTACGCCGAGTACGTAAAGGCTCCGGGTTGTTGGCCTGATCCGATGGCCGAGCTTGTCGAAGAAGAACGACGCGCCTGGTTCACCCGGACGGGGATCGAGGGTTCTCGGCTGAGCCGCTATTTTCTTTGCTTGTCTTACGAAGCGAAAGAAAGAGGGCTACGGTCGGTGGCGAGGAAACCGATCGGCGGCAAGGAAGAGGGCGGCGAATCGTTGGATCGCGCCCTGGCGCGCTTCCAGCGAAAGGTGAGCGAGATTGAGGGTTCACTCCACACGAATCTTCGCAGCGTTCGCCGGTTGAAGGGATACGCGAGGATTGTCGGCGGGGTGCCACAACATTGCGACGGGTTGCTGGAATACGTCCGGTTGTGTGTGACGGGGCAGCGCTTCCGTTTGCGGTGCCGCAAATTCCGGTGGATTTGAATCAGTACATTGTGGCAGACGATTTCACAGGCGGGGCGGAATTGCAGTTGGGAGACTCGCTCAACGAGATCTTGCCCGGATACTTCATTCTTGTTTTGGCGGTGGATTCGTTTCCCGATGTCAGTTTCGCCGGAATACTGCGGGTGATGGACTCCGTTCCTCTTTCGTTCCGCTTCTCGCATCAGGCGCAAATTTTGGGGGACATGGAGGCGGCGGATCTCTTCAAAGAACGGAAGAGTAACTGGAAATCGAAGGGGCAAGGCGGCATCAAGGGTAAGCTCCGTTCCATCGACGTACGCGATTTAGACGATGAATCGTTGAAGCTGGCGGCGGATGCGCGCGAGGGAGCGTCGAAAGCCGAGCAAGGACGCGAAATCAATTGCCAATATTCCGGCAAGGTCATTTTGATGGAGCGCAGCTTGGATGCCTTGCGTAACGCAACGCAAATCGTCTCGACCAAGTTGCGGCGGTGCGGATTTGGTTCCCGAATTGAAACGGTGATTGCAGTGGGAGCCTGGCTCGGCTCGTTTCCTGGCCACCAGTATAAGGAGCGTCGCGAACTCGTCATCAACACGGCCAACCTGACACATATGATGCCGCTGTCGCAACCGTGGCGCGGCCAGGAGTTCAATCCTTCGAAGTACTTTCCGCCGCAATCGCCGCCGCTATTCTACGCGGCGACGGCGGGCGGGGCACCATACCGGTTTCATTGTCATGTGGAGGACGTGGCCACACGCTGGTGGTTGGTCCAACGGGCGCGGGCAAGACATCGCTAGTGGCGCTGGGCATGATGTCGGCCTTGCGTTATGAGAACGCCCAGGTCTACGCCTTCGACAAAAAGCGGTCGCTCTACACCCTGACCCGCTGCTCGGGCGGGACGTTTATTGAGTTAAGTCCGGAGAGTCAGGAAGAAAAACTTCGTCCGCTGGCAGCGAAGGCACGCCGCAAAGTAAAGTAGGTTTAACCGTATCCGGTCAGATGACCAAATGCCGTCGATAGGTTGCTTCTCATACATGTAAATCCGCAGCTGGATGACGATCAAAGTTGGTCCCAATCGTGCAACTACAACAGAAAGGAACTGAAATGACGTCGCCACACCTCACGATTCTAGCCATAAGAAATTCCTCGCAAGGAGAAGACTGCATCGTCTTCGATTCGTTCGATTTGCCAATACAAGCCTTGCGGAGGGTGTTCAGTTTGGATATCGGAAGGATGAACCTGGACCGAGAGCATTTCGCGCGCGTCGAGCCCGTTTGCCGGCCGAGCGTGGAGTATGTCATCTTCAACTGCGCGGCGGAGTGACATTGTATGAAGAAACTAATCGTTTACGACCTGGACGGCACACTGGCAGAGAGTAAATCGTCTGTTGACGAACAAATGGCGGGCCTCCTGCATGACCTCCTTGGTGTCGTTAGAGTGGCTGTCATTTCTGGCGGCGATTGGCCGCAGTTCGAAAAACAAGTGCTTTCCCATCTGCCTCATGATGAACGTCTTGAGAATCTTTCTCTCCTTCCAACATGCGGGACAAAGTTCTTTCGTTACTCAGGCGAATGGAAGAAAATCTATTCAGAAGATTTCACCGGAAGCCAAAAAACCAAGATCATTGCTTCTCTGAAGCGGGCCGTGGCCGAAGCCGGCTTCACTGCGACAAAAGTCTGGGGTGAGGTGATTGAAGATCGCGGCAGCCAAATCACATTTTCGGCGTTAGGGCAGCAGGCTCCTTCGGAAGAAAAGGAGAAATGGGATCCTGATTACGCCAAGCGAAAGAAGATCAAAGGCATTCTTGAGCCACTCATTGCGAACTTTTCGGTCCGTATGGGTGGCTCTACTTCCATTGATGTCACTAAGCCCGGCATTGATAAGGCGTACGGAATTAGAAAGCTGCGCGACCTGCTAGGCATTTCCATCAAAGAGATGGTTTATATCGGTGACGCATTGTTCAAGGGCGGAAATGATTATCCAGCCGAAGAAACGGGCGTCGTCTCCATTCCGGTGCGCGGTCCGAATGAGACCAAACCTGTCACAGAAGCAATCATCGCTTGTTTAGACGGGAGCCAGCAATCATGACTGTCGAACAAGATTTGATGAGTGGGCTCAAGTTAAAACGCTTGGGGATGTTGATGGAGCCGCAGCCAGGTAATCCCCAGGAGGTTGAAGGAGTTCTCAATCCGGCAGCGATTCGTGGTCCTGATGGTGGCCTCTACATTTTCCCGCGGCTCACAGCTCGCGGCAATTATTCCCGCATTGGTATCGCGCGGGTGCGCTTTAATGACGATGGCGATCCGACAAGCGTCGAGCGTCTAGGCATCGCTTTAGAGCCGGAAGCCGATTACGAAAAACGCCCCGATGGTGGGGGCTGTGAGGATCCGCGAATCACTTTCGTCGAACCACTCCAGCGTTACGTTATGAGCTATACGGCATTTTCGGCTAAAGGTCCCAGAATCGCGCTGGCCACGTCAAAGGATCTCTTCCACTGGCAACGTATGGGCCTTGCCACTTTCGGTCCGTATCATGACGTTGAGTTCAACGACGTGGATGACAAAGATGCCTGCCTCTTCCCCGTTGCCATCCCGAATCCATCTGGAAAAGCGGAGTTGGCAATTCTCCACCGTCCGCTCTTTCCTGGCACTCGGCCAGAGGAAACGGCCTGTCGTCCGGCTTCTCGCGAACTTGATATTGACCGGGAAAGTATCTGGATCTCCTATTGCCCTATATCGCGGGAAGGCCCCGAATCAGAACTCATCGGCAAGTTTACTTCTCATCATCGTCTTGCTACGCCTGTGTCCTCCTGGGAGCGGCTTAAAATCGGCGGCGGTACGCCTCCAGCGTTACTCGGCTGGCGCGATGATGCTCTCAAGGGAGCACCCGCAAATCGTTCGCTATCGCTCGACCGAGCCGGTTCTAACACCCACGCTTCCGCAAGAGTGCCAGGGGACGGTGGCTAATGTCGTTTTTCCCAGTGGCATAGACAGATGCGACGATCTCGGCATGCCTGATCGTTTTGATATCTATTACGGGATGGCCGACAACCACATCGGTGTGGCGGGACTTGACTTGCCGGAATTTCTGCCCGCGGAGGGCTTTGCCGATTCGCCAAAAGCGAAGGTCTAAATCTCATCAGTCGGAACGACTGACAGTGGTTCCACAATTGCTCTCACCCTGTTGTCATATCTAGTGCGCGCAGGAGAACTAAAGGTCGTGATCGAAAGACTCATCGAAAGCTCAGGTGGTGTGATTGGCTTCAAAGCCGTTGGACAGGTCACCGTAGAAGAATATGAAACGATGGAACAGCAGATCCAGTTTCTGATTCATTCCCGCCGGAAACGGCCGATCGGAATCCTCGTCGATCTTTCGGCCATGGATGGTATTGACCTGGAGGCGCGATGGGAGGAGATCCGATTCTTGCAGAAATATAACCTTCATATTGCCCGAATGGCGGTGGTTGGAGCTCACCTTTGGGAGCGAGTGAGCAGTATGTTTGTTGTTGCGGCCGCTCTGCTGCAGGCGGAGACGCTCTACTTCCAACCGTCTGAGATCCGACAGGCGTGGCAGTGGGTTCGAACAAGTAAACATGCGCTTGATCCCGCTCCCCCTCGCATCTCCTCACCTGAAGGCGTATGGAAAGACTATGTTTCGGAGTATATGGATGTCTAATCCCGAGGACCATTCCGATAAGGTTGAAACAGGTCTTAATGCTAAGAACCTTCCCACGACGTGAGCCGCCATATCTCTTGGAGCCGGAACTTGAAGCAAGAACATCATGAATCGTTTTGGAGGGTCTGGCGGCATCTCTTTGTTTTCGCCATGATTGGCGAGGCGATGTTCGCTGGCCAGGCGCAGCCGGACGTAAAGACAATCGTTGAACGTTCAGTTGCTGCGAATGATAAAGACTTTGCTGCCGAACCCCAATTCAATTACCAGGAGAAAGATCACGTCGGGAAGACCACGAAGACTTTTCAAGTCACTATTATTGATGGTTCACCCTATCAGCGTTTACTGGCTATCGGTAAGCCGCTCTCGCCAGTGCAGGCAGCGGCGGAGTTGAAGAAAGAAGAGAAGACTGCCGCCGCGCGACACGCCCAAACTCCCGAACAGCGGAGCCTGGCGAATCGCCAACTACACTAAACAGCGAAAAAGCGCTCATATGATGATGCCGCAGCTTTCTAAGGGATTCGACTTCAAAATTGGCGGCGCTCGAGCGGTCGGTGGGCGCAACGTTTGGATTCTGAGTGCGACCCCAAGGGCCGGCTACCAGCCGCCGAATATGGACTGCCAAGTGTTGCCAGGCATGCAGGGGGAAATGTGGATTGATCAGAAGACTTACGAGTGGGTCAAGGTAACCGCCCAAGTGATCCGGCCGGTGTCGATTGAAGGATTTCTCGCCGAAGTGGAACCAGGCACACGATTTGAAATTGAGAAGATCCCAGTGGCCGCGGGCATCTGGCAGATCTCACACTTTTCAATGCACTCGAGTGCGAAGGTCTTACATCTGATCAAACGGAGCTCAGCCGAGGAAGATTGGTATTACGACTTCCAGGCCACGGCACGATGAAGCTAACATAACCTAGTTGGCAGCACAACTACCTAATTTGCACTGTGCTGCTTCCAACTAAACGATTCTCCGGAGGCTTGTTCCTAAGTTGATAACAACCACCGCTAAAACGATAACCAAAAGCAAGTGAATCAAACTTCCGCCAACGCCAAAGATAAACCCCAGCAACCACACAACGACTGGCACACAGGCAATTGTCTAAAGCATAGTGTTCCTTCCGTGACCAGTGCTGAGCACTGCTTCGATTGCTAGTTTTCATGCTCGCAAGAAATCGTGGGGCATCCTCCTTAACCGGGGGATGCCCACGCCCAAACGTTAAACGCTGCTCAGCGAAAATGGAGATTTCTGGTCGGCTTCGTGCAGCCAATATGGGGGTTGGCCGTAATGTGCGAAGAGATCGTCTTCGTATTCGCGAGATATTTTCCTCGACTCGATGTACTCAGGCGCGTCCTTGATCGCTTCCCGGGTCAGTCCGGTATAAACCTTGGATTCACCCCAGCTCACTTTCTTAATCCAGGCGGGTGACACTAACACTTCCTTCCCGGGCCACCAATTGGTTGTTGAGACTACAATATAGCGGATCGTCCAGGCTTCCTCGTCCAACACGAATCCGTGCACGTGCCCTATATCTCCGTCAACCGCTTCAATGTGATAACCAGTCACGGCCGCAGTGCTGCGCAGGTGCGTTTCGGTTGCCTCCCCGTGGTTTTGGCCGGTCCTGTTTTCGTGAGAAGCAATTCCCGGTACAGCCAGACCCGACGGATAGTATGCGGGACCCCAAAGATAAGGACCACTCCAATAGTAGGGATAGCCGTAATACCCGAGATATGCAACTTCATGCTGACGGGAGACGGGCTTATGCGTATCGATGCTCGGGCTTTTTTCAACCTGCGTCTTGGTCAGTGCCACATCTACTTGTCTGGCGTCCCAGTCCGTTCGAACAATCGAGTACGGCGAAATCAGCACTTGCTTGCCATTGAGCCAGCCACCCGTTTCCACCGTCAGGTAACGGATGGCCCACGAATCGTCGTCGAAGTCGAATTCCTTTGCGGTTCCAAGCTCGCCATCAGTGGCTCTTATCGCAAGACCTTTTATCTCGCTAGCATCTCTCAATATTGTCTTTTTCTTCTTTCTGGAACAGCTATCTTGCGGTCGCGCCGACAAGTTCAACTGAATGGAATGTGACGGTCTCAGGCTGCGTGTTTCCAAGAATCTCTTTGGCCTTTTCGACGTCCTTTAATGAACCGTGCACCATCAGCAGGAATTTGTCCGTTTTGAGTGCCATTTCGTATTTCAGAACGCTATTTTTCGGAATGCCGATGCTTACGAGTCCCGCACCGACTGCGCTCAAACCGCCAACAACAACGGCACCTTCCAAAGCTCCGACGATCCATGCAACGAGAGGTCCGGCGACAAGCACGGCGCCCAGGCCGGGAATGGCGAAGAAGGCTGACCCGAACAGCAGGCCCCAGAATCCTCCCCAAAAGGCTCCAATTTTGCCCCAGTACTTCATCCGGTCGCCCGTGTTGTAATAACCCACGACGTTTTCGTCAGTATGGTAGTCTTTGCCGACAATCGACAAACTATGCATATCAATTCCGGCGCGCTGAAGTTCCTTTACCGCCTCTTCCGCTCCAGTATGGGAGCCGTATACCGCCACCACTGAGTTCTGTTCAGACATTTTCTTTCCTCTTTCCAGACGTGTAACGAAGACTACAGTGCACGCGTAGCGCCAACTTATTTTCGGAGAGGTTATCCCGCAAGGTTCTTCGTGGAGCGTTTTTTAGTAACAACCTGCGTCAAGTGACCGGATACCATCTCGATTCGTGGGCTTGAGGGAAAGATTGGTCAACGTCATGCACTAGAAAGAGGCGCGAACCACCGCGGCCCGCCTGGCTGCGTAATGCAAGCGCAGTTGTTAGTCAATCGACACAAGCTTATGAACCATGGAAGGCAAAGGCTGGCCTGTAAAGGACTGCCCGAAGAAGACTAGTAGTGATTTGGTGACCGCGCCTCGTCAGCTGACCTCTGGCGGTCATTTGCCTACCCTTCGATTCCCCCTATAGAAAGCGTCGACCCTTTTCAGGTGAATAGGCTCAACGATTGAAAAGACTGGCGTGACTCGTGCACTAAGAACCGTGTCCGCCACGAGGCATAGCGGTGCATCGGGTTGACTGAAAGGTTAAACAATGCGATTCATTTTAGTAGCTGCCCTGGCAATTGCACCATTGATGGCCGAAGGAGGCAAACAAGCACAGCGACTCGACCAAGCGACAATGGTCTTGTCCGAAATCATGGCGACGCCCGACAAGGCGATCCCACGAGATTTATTGGAAAAAGCGCACTGTATCGTCGTAGTTCCTGACGAGAAGAGTGCGGCATTCTTGGTGGGCGCTAAGTTTGGAACAGGATACTTGTCTTGCCGCAAGGCAAGTGGGATCGGCTGGTCCGCGCCCGCTACAATCCGGATCGAAGGCGGTAGCTTCGGCTTTCAGTTCGGCGGAAAAGAAACCGATGTGGTCATGCTTGTCATGAACAAAGGCGGAGAAAATAAACTGCTGGAGAGTAAGTTCACTTTGGGTGGTGACGCTTCTGTTGCGGCGGGGCCGGTTGGACGCTCCTCGTCAGCACAAACCGACGCTCAAATGCATGCCGAGATTCTGTCATGGTCTCGGACGCAGGGGGCGCCCCAAAACCGTTCCGCACATGGGCGAGCTGGATATTCACCGAATGCGTTAATTCATGCGCCAATGCCAGCCGCAATTGCGCAGTCTCGATGGGCATCATCACTGTTGCCACGTGTCCGTCCATCGGTGGCGCCGTGTAGGCATTGTCGTCGAACTGACCGACATATAGAACCAGCCGTGAATGGATCTGTGTGCTCTTCGTTTCGAATAGCACGTTGATCTTATCGAACGCTTCGTACGCGTCCGCGTCCGCTTCTCTTTGCAGCGCCGGGATCTTCGGCATCAAGGCAGGATACTTTGCCCAGGCACTATCAAGGAGTTGCCGCGCCATCTTATCGACGTCCGGTCCGGGCGGCACCGCGGCAATGCCATACTCCTTTTTCCAGAGCGCCCACCGCGCGCCTTCGTCGAGCGGCGTAGCGGCCGCCTCGCCGTAAAACGCCTTAAACCTTGCGACTCGATCGACAATTTCCAGCGAGTGCACTCTCTGGGGTTTTTGGGCGGGAAGCCATGTTGCAGATGCTGCCAGTCCGAACATACCCGCGCATAAGCCTTTCCAGAGCGCCATCATGTTACCCCCCTACCGTATTCTCACAGTGCCCGCGGATGCTTCCCCGCTCGCCAGTGCGCCTCAATCTGCTCGAGCGTTTTCCCCTTGGTCTCAGGCACTAGAAACCACGCGAAGAACCATGCCCCGACGGTAACTGCCGCATACAACCAGAAGGTGCCGGGTTTGCCAATGGATTTCGTCAGGGTCAAGAACGTGAGTGCCACGATCAAGTTAGAGAGCCAATTAGCCGCCGTACCCACACTCATCGCGCGACCTCTGATACGCAGAGGGTAAATCTCGGAAAGAATGAGCCAGAAAACTGGCCCCAGCCCAACCGCGAAAAATCCGACGTAGGTCATGAGGCTTCCGACAGCAATCCATCCAAGGATACTCTTGAATTGCGGAAGCAAGAATGCCCCGCCCAATACGAAGAGACTCACCGCCATTCCGGCTAGGCTGATCAATAGAAGTGGGCGCCGCCCGACCCGGTCGATCAGTTGCATCGCCACTACCGTTAAGACAACGTTGATGACTCCCACTCCGACGCTGGCGAGAATTGCCGCGGACGCGGTAGACAAGCCGGCAAATTTGAAGATCGTCGGCGCGTAGTAGATTACGGTGTTGATCCCGGTAATTTGTTGCGCGATGGCTAGCCCAATACCCACGACCATCGCGGACCGCAGCAGTTTGCTAAATAGTTCGGACCAGCCGCCCTTTTGCTGGGAGACGCTGCTCTGAATCTCTTTGACTTCGCTCTCCATCTGTTCCGGGCTGCGAATCCTTTTCAGCACCTCACGCGCTTGGTCCAAATGTCCGCGTCCAGCAAGCCATCGCGGGCTATCGGGAATAAAGAAGAGCCCAATTCCAAAGGCGGCCGCCGGAATCACCGCCAGCGCAAACATCCAACGCCAGTCTTCCGATGGTGCAAACGCGTAATCGATCAGATAGGAGATGACAATCCCACTTGTGAGAGCGACTTGATTGATCGAGACCAGCTTTCCTCGAATATCAACCGGGGCAATCTCAGAAATATAGAGTGGAGAGACAAACGAAGCGACACCGATGGCGACGCCGGCAAGCACTCGGGCGATAATCAGCCAGGCCGTGTCCGGCGCCAGCGCCGCGCCCGCCGCGCCCAAACAGAAGATGATCGCGGTGACAATCGATAGCCTCCGGCGGCCCAAGCGGTCGGCCAGCACCCCTCCAGCCGCCGCGCCAATGAGCGATCCGAGTAACACCGAACTGACGACGATTTCCTCCATGCCGGGGGAAAGAGAGAATTGCTTCTTGATGAACAGGATCGCTCCCGAGATGACACCAATGTCATAACCGAAAAGCATGCCGCCGAGTGCCGAGATAGCGGCGGCTAAATAGACGAGGGGTTTGACGGGCGCAGCAACTGCCGTTGGTGCGGCCTTAGCTGGGCTACTCATTGGCTCTTTCCAGCAGCCGAAGGCACATTCTGTGGTGGCGAGCCGACACGAACGGTGAAATCTTCGCCTTGCCAGTGCTCGGCATCGGGCCAGTACAGCGTAAATTTGACGTCCCTTCCTTCTGCCAGGGTTCGGGTCTCGAGATCGGCAATGTGCATCCCCAATACGGCTTCGCGCGCAGTTACGTCGTGAACCGTCTTCCAATCGTCGCCGCTCCAGTGGATGATTGCCGGCACCAGTGTCTCAATCCGCAATGTTTTTCCCGCGGGCATCCAACAAATTTTATGGTTGAAACGCCACACCATGCGCTCAGAAACGATTTTGTCGGTCAGATATCGTTTGATTGTTTGCGGCGGCATGTCGAAGACCCGCCCATCGTGTAGCGAGCGCTTCAGCTTGAGGTACTCAGCGTGGGCCCACACTAGCGGCATGGCCGAACCGGAGGGCCGTCCAACATGAAGTTCCTTAACGGGTATATCGGGAGCGTCCCAAACCTGCTCCGATAGTAAGCCCCCCTGATTTGCAAAAGACTCCATGGCGGTCAGCAAGTGTTTCGCGTTTCCGATGCAACCGGCGGCAAGTTCGTAGTGAGCCCTCTCGCCTGTAAGCAGTGGCCATCCGCGCCCAATGCCCGTCCCATTAAAAGGACTGCCGTCTTTATGTTCGCCATAGCCGTCGTCGTTGTAGCGGTGCCAAGTGGGCCCGGACGGCGTCTCGATTCTTAGCAAAGCGTCGATCACTTTTGCCGTGTCACGGATACGTGGGTTGTCTGCCGCGATTAAGCCAAAACGCACCAGCGCTAGCGCGTCGGGACTCACCAGATGACTGGCGCGGCGGCTATCCTCGGCCGCCCTTACATTCTTGACCTGCACATCCTCTTGCAGACTTGAACCGGCTTCTCCACTTGCGGTTGGTGCGATGCGGACGTAATACCCGGCGACGCCAAACTGGCGGCACCAGTTTGTGCCCGATGCATACATCCAACGGTCGATGGAGGTGTGCCAAACATCGGCAATCTCCCGGAGATACTCCGCAATCGGTGCTTCGCGGTTGAGGTCGGCCAGATCGGCGGCCACCAGGAGTGCGGCGATTTCCGCGGCAACTGTGAACGGGGAATAACCGGGATCTTCCTCCCAGCGATCCTGCGGACTCACCGGGCCGTTGCGGACCAAATAGCCTGCGGCTTTCCGAACCATCGGCCAAAATTGTGCCACGCCCGCTTCGTCCAAAGCCTTTTCCCGGTGGGCCAGATCCACTAGCAGGATCGGCATGGCCGTCTCGTCCATCTGGATTCCGTCCCAATACGGCGAGCCGTTCACCCACATATTCTGCGACCAGTGTCCGTCCGGCTGCTGAGTTTTCTGCAAGAAGGAAAGGGCTCGGCGTGCGCCCTCGTGCGCGCCGGCAGCGAGTAAGCCGCCTGCCGTTTCCACCATGTCGCGCGGCCAAACGAGATGATAACCGCCTAGATCGGCATCACCCTTGCTTGATCCCCATGGGATCGATAGGCTGGCAATGAAAGCTCCTGGAGCTGTCTTAGACTCGTGGGTGCGCAGCACGGCGAGACTGGTCTTGGAAAGATCGTGGGCACCCGTTCCATTCTTGTGCAGGGACGAGTGGCTTTCAATCGATTCCTGCCAGCCAGCGACATAGTCGCGCTGCACGTTGTCAAAACCGCCGTGCAGGCTGGCAATGGCATTGCGAGCGGCTTCTCCCGGCTCGCTGCCAAAACCAAGCGCAAGCGTAAACTTTCCTTGTGACGCGCTGAGATCGATCTCGCCAATCAGGGCAACATTGCCATTCTCAGCGCGGGTGTATTCCGCAGTAATTTGCTTGTGCGCCTTCAGGTCCTGCCAGCCGTCAGAGGAACCGACAAAGCCGACAGACCGCTTCAACCATGCAGCCGAGCATGCCAGCGCCAGCGAGCTATTCTCCCGCCGCGCAAACAAGATGGGCCGACCCTCAAATTCGTCCACCCAGCCTGTATTGCCTCCGCCATGGTTCCCCAGATGCGGCGCTAACAGGACATAGAGGTGGTAGCTGGATAAATCGCCTTGCTGCGCGATGAAGTGGACCTGCTGTAGAACAGTGTCACGCTGCGGGTCGCTTATGATCAGCTTCTCAATACGATACCGGCCATCGCGGCAGGTGTTGAGCAACCGGAATGCGGGCACACCATCGGACAGCGCGTGAACTTTCGATTCGCAGTCGCGTTTCTCCTCCGAGAAAAAAGCCGCTCCATCCGTGACAATGAGTCCCATGTCGCGTATGCACGCCTGGTCGATGCGGGGATAATAGATTTCGTTGAAGATCCCGTGGCTGAGCGTGAACCACACGTTGCTCTTGTTACTAAGCGCTGTACCAACACCGGTTTTCGCGCTGGAAGTCCAACGTGCCGGGCTTCCGCCGCCACCGGGTGCGGAATGATCAGGTGTATGCATATGATTTTCTCGTTTTAGCCAAGGCCGAACATGCGGCAAGTAATTCTTGGCACAGTCAGTTGGTAAGCGCTATGCCGTTCGCACAGTAACCCCCCAATACTCTGGGGCCGTTTCTTCTTCGCCGGAAGAAACGCTCAATACGCGGACGCGTTGACCCTCGGCGAATCTCTGCAAAAGAACTTCAGTCCCATTGTTAAAGCGGACCGCATCCCGAAAAGCACCTTCCTCGACGGTAAGCTGGGTGAAAACGGCCTCCCCAATGTGGCTTTTGAGACCGCACTTGCGCTGCAGATCTTGAGGAATGTCCCGCACGATTAAGTGCGAACCCGGCGGGATACAGACTGCCGGAATGCCCGGAACTCGGTTGAAAAACTCTTTCAGTCTCGGCCAGAACCGTTGCTTCTTGCGGCACACTCTTTTTTCTTTGATATCGAAAGCCGCAGCCATGCCTAAGGCTCCTTCCCCAAATCGGTAAATGACGAGATCGTCTCCGGGAACTGCCAAGCGGTTCGGAATCGCCATCAATGAATAGTCACACATCACCGATTGCCTCCTTCGGAAGATTCAAGATGCTACGCATTCGCCGCGCTATGCGTTCGAAGAGCGCGGATTTTCTGTTTTTCGGGCGCCGAGTTTAAGCTGCCGCCCTCCCAGGATCCGCCCGGATTGATTCGTCCTTGATCCTCCTCCTGCTGACACGTCACACAGAGAACCGCATGCGGCAAAGCGGCCAATCGCTTCAAGCTGATCTGCTCCTCGCACTTTAGACAGCAGCCGTATGTACCGTCGGCAGCTCGCGCTAGCGCTGCTTTCACCAGCCGTAACTGCACAGAGTTGCTATCCAGACTCCACAGTGCAATATCCCGCTCTCCGGCTAGGTCCGCGTTATCTGTCAAATCCGAAGTTCTCTCGACGGCAATGCTTCCACGATTTTGTAGACTGCCCTGGAGGTCCTTTTGGCTCGACTCTAGCTTCGTTTTGAGCCTTCCAAATTGTCGTTGGGTCACTTATCATCTCCTCTTGCTTGTTCCTTCTTAGCTAACTCAATGCGCCGCCAAGCACGCGTCCACTTCCAGCCGCTGCTCCGTTCGGACGACCATGCCCTCCAGTACGGAACGGACGCGGCCCGGTTCTCCCAGATCGCTCCAACCCAGCCCAGCTGCGTAAAGCACGGCCAAGCGGTCAGGCTGAACCGATAGGACATGCTGAGAAAAACCCGTATTGCGAATCTCGCAGTAAAGCTCGCTGAACGCCGCTCCCTCTCGTGCCGTAAACAAAGAGCGCCGAGTACCTTCAAAAGCCTCACTCATGCACGGCAGCGCCTGCTTGACCACGTCTACGAACGTCTGAACGTGGCCCACCATAACGAAGCTGTTCCACAGACAACCCTTCGCCATCAACTGCGAAGCAATGGGCGCTGTAGGTTTTTCCCAAAAGCGGCTTACCCGGCATACCGATTCCGCCAAAGGGGCCTCTAGAGGGATGCCAGGCTCTATCCAGCCGTACTCCACTTCCGGAGTTTGAGCTGGAATACCCAGTAGAACGACCGTCTCAGGACGAAATGCAGCCACGGCATAGGCGGATTCTATATGGCGAACAAAAGTGGCATCATCGGAAAAATGATGGTCGGAGGGGAAGCAAGCGACGATCGCCTTGTGGTCCATCTCGCGGACACGCAGCACGGCATTTAGAATCGCGGGAGCCGTACCGCGGTTAGCGGGCTGGATCACCAGTCTGGCGGTTGGAATTCCCGCAACTGCCGCGGCGTAGAAGGGCTCGTGTTTCGCCGTCAACACGAGCATCGTCCGCCACGCTGGAATCAATTTGGAAAGCCGCCGTTGCGTTTGCTGCAGCAGCGTTTCGCTACCCATGACGGTACAAAACTGCTTTGGCCGATCATCGCCTGTGATGCGCCGCGTGAGCGGGAGCAAACGCGTTCCGTCGCCTCCGGCTAAAATCAAACCCCAGCGATGACAGCGTGAGGTGCGTTCACTCGATTTCATGTCGTGCGCTCCTGTTTGCCGTGGCGTTGTTACGCCCATCTCTTGGCGGCGGCTGCCTATTGTTAGACTTTACGCTGGAAAAGGTCAAAATCTCATCAAAAATGCTGATTCGAAAAAATTTCTTTCGCTTTAGCGGACTTAGAAGAGAGTTCATTCAATTCAGGGCGACGGCCCGCGTAAATCCTCGCGCGCCGAGCTTGTAGCGGAAAATCTCCTGGTGAATGAACTAACTATTTACGGTCTTTGACAATGCCATCTACCGCCTCCGACATCTCGATGTTATTCCTCTCCAGCAGGTTCCCGTCGCCTGCTCGTATTGAATCAATGTCTTGGCATAAGAGGCGCGGGCTCTTACAACGGCCTTCCGCGATAGCAACATTGCGTTGTGCGGTAATGACGTCTTCCAGCACTACTGAAGAGGGCGTGTATTTGCGCTGCCGCATTTTGAGCACCTCATGCGCCAAACTTGCCAGCTTCACGGCGGCTTCAAACTGGTCGCGGGCCTGCTGGACCGCGCTGACCGCTTTGTTGACATCCCAAACAGCCTGGTTCTTGGCATCCTGCAGTTTCATTTGCAGCCGGCGTTGTTCCAACTGCGCGCGTGCGGCGTCCCCTTGCGCGGTGCGGTTGCGTATGGACAGGTCGAGCGTCACGCCATAGGAAAAGTTAGGGAAGTCGTCGTGGAAGACATTGGTCAAGGTTGGACGCAGCGACCCGGCGAGTCCCGCTGCGTAATAAGACGCATAGACGTCGAGCGAGGGCAATAGCGAATTGTGAATTGACTGAATGACAACCTGCTGATTGAGAAGGTTCAACTCCACTTGCTCGATCTCGGGCCGCCGCCTGGCAGCTTCCCGCAGGGCGTCGGCCAGCAAGGGCACGTCGGCGGCGCTCGGCTCAGGCAGTTTGTCGGTGGGAACAACCTCCACCGCGGCCAACTGCTCATTGAAGCTTCGTGAGATTTTCGACTTGAGCGATTGGGCGTCCTGAGAGAACGTATTGCGGGCTGCCAGCAAATCTTGCTGCCGTAAAGCGACTTCCTCCTCACTGCGAAGAACATCATAATCCGCTGTGGGTGAGGTCTTCGCTTGCGCTTGGTTGTCCGCTAGAAGCCTCTGCGCATACACCAAACCTCCTTCTGCAACGCGAATGCTGTCCTGATCGGCAAGCAGTTCGTAATAGGCGGTCTGCACGGCCGCTACTGCAACCATTACGTCCTGGTGGAAGACGCTGGCGGAGTACTTCACATCGTTAAGGGCAATGCGAATGAATCTGCCGTTGGATTTGCCGCCGAAGCCGCGTAACAAGTGCTGGTTCACCCCGACGAAGAGGTCGGAAACAAACTCGGGATTGAAAATGCTGGTCCTGGTATTCGAAGAGAGACTTGAGCTACTCCCAGACACGAAAACGGATGTGCCGGTGAGAAAACCCTGGCTGTAGCCCGTGGAAACCGCCGTCTGATGAGTGATGTCCACGGGCACACAGCTCACAACCGTGTAGTTCAGCGGCGTAAGTGCATTGCTCCAGCCATAGCTAACATGCAGAGTTGGGTCACAGCAGGGTGAAGAGCTTACTCGGTCAATGCCACCTCCCAACACTCCTCCCGCGCCACTCGGACCGATGCCGCCGGCACTCCCGACGCCGCCGGCACTCCCGACGCCGCCGGCACTCCCGACGCCGCCTCCCAGACTGCCGGAAAAAATGGTGGTTGACTGATAGGCCCCCGCCACGCCCCGGGTGGCGCCGCCGCCCTTTGCGCGCAGCAGATCCGTTTCGGCAATGGGTATGTCGTAGCGGGCCACTGCGATAGCGAGATTATTTTCCAAAGCCAGCGCGATGGCGTCGCTGAGTGTCAGCAGCAGTTTGCCCTCGACAATCAGGTCTTGGAGCCGTCGCCCGTTGTTCAAGCGCGGTTCGCCGACCGCAGGCACTCTATAAGGCGAGAAAACATTGGGAAAGCTATGGCTTTTTGAATAGTCGAAGTGGGTCGCTTCGGCGGCTACCCGGCTGGCCGGAGCTTCCTGACAAGCGCCGGACCCCGGAAAAAACAAGACCAGGACGGGAACTGCCGCCAGCAACTGGCGAACTGGCGGTATTTTTATTGTGCTCACTGCCGCCACCAGATTTCACCGCCCGTGATGCTCCGCGCGAAGAGGAACAAACGCTTCGTTTTCCGAATTTACATTTTTGACGGGATCTTGACATTCGTCAACGTAGAGTTTAGCAATAGAGACGCAGCGAGAGACCCGCGTAAGGTTTGATCTGGTTTCCGCGAGTGGGTTCATATCCGGTTGCAATCCCCCGGCTCGCCCGATCCCTCACTACTTTTTGATTGCTGAAGGGGCCGTCGCCTTAGGCGTTTTGTTTGCAGCACCTTCCGGTCCAGCATCGACGTCTGTCACGTCGAACCGATATCCATCCTCGACGCCCTTCAAAGCCTGGTTCGCTTCATAATACTTGCCCTCGCCGATAAGTTGATCCGCCTTCTTAATTCCAGCCATAGTCTTATCAACGGGCGCCACTTCCGACACAAAACCAACATCGATGTTAACCATTTTCAGGGTCTCCACAGCATGCTTGCGATCGCCTTCCTTGAACTGTTTATTGGCCTTTGCGACGCCAGCGGCCTTTTCAGGTGTATCAACGTAGTCCTCACTGAGCGTCAGCGAACCGTCCACAGGAATCCAGGCAATCGGGGTGGTACTTGCCCCTGTGCCCGATCCAGGCTGGGTCTTGCCCGCAGGGGCCCTCAGATCTGATTCTGCCTTCGTGAAGACACGGTCATCTCTCTGAGCCTTCTCGAAAGCCGTCTGTGCTTCATTGGTAAATGTTTTCGCCTGGCCAGGCTGCCCGTTGAAAATGGCGAGACGGGCCTGACTGATATCGCGAATGGCAGCGTATCCATCTTTGGACAGCCTGGCCGCATCCTGATCGGCCTTAGTTTGCGCGAAAACCTTACTTTGCCCACAAGCTGTAAGCCCGCACGCCGTAACTACGAGAGCTGCAACGGCATAAGCACTGAACTTATTCATGACAAATCAACTTCCTTTTTTTCAAGTTCTAAAACTCGTGAATGCCCACCATTGGTCTTGCGGAGGGTTCACACTGTGGATTTAAGCAGTTTGCGGGCCATCGTTGCATCGCAACCCGGGGTCGCCACCTATCTGGTTGATTTTATGTCCCTCGGAGCAAAACAGGTCGTGGTTGACGTAAGCCATCGTTAAGAAGAGCGTCTTCGGGCACTGACTGCCCTTGGTCAGATGGTCGAATCCGGCCATATCCATACGAGCCGATTCTTTGACACCATCTTGACGAGGATTCCCCTAGAGTTGAAGCACCTGAATGACTCTATGAAAATATGGCCTGGAAGTTCATCTCCGCGTGGTGCGACCTGGGACGGTGCGGGCGTGAACTTCGCGCTCTTTTCCGAACGCGCTACCAAGGTCGAGTTGTGCCTGTTTGCATCACCTGAAGGAAATCAAGAAACGGCGCGCATTACGGCTCCGGAACAGACTGGCCAAGTCTGGCATGTCTGTCTGCCGGACGTGCGTCCCGGCCAGTTATCCAGTTATATGGTTACCGGGTTTACGGCCCTTACCAGCCGGCGCAGGGTCATCGTTGCAACCCAGCTAAGCTTCTGCTCGATCCCTATGCCAAAGCCATCGCCGGCAGCCTTCATTGGAATGATTCGCTCTTTGGTTACACCGTAGGTCACCCTGCTGCCGACCTATCTTGCGAC
Source organism: Bryobacterales bacterium (assembly GCA_963763615.1). Taxonomy (GTDB): domain Bacteria; phylum Acidobacteriota; class Terriglobia; order Bryobacterales; family Bryobacteraceae; genus Bog-105. The sequence goes on from CAVXPI010000002.1 coordinate 517,221, forward strand.
GGCCGCGACAGCGCTGCCAGCATGCCCAAATGCATGGTGGTGGACAATCGCTTCGATTGGCAGGATGACAAGCACCCTCGCACCGCCTGGAACAAGACGGTCATTTATGAGATGCATGTAAAGGGCTTTACCGTCCGCCACCCAGCCGTGCCTGAAGGATTGCGGGGCACCTATGGCGGCTTGGTCTGTCCGGCTGTTATTGACTACCTCCACTCGTTGGGAATCACTGCCGTCGAATTGATGCCGGTCCAGCGGTTTATCCAAGATCAGCGCTTGGTGGATCGCGGGTTGAGCAACTACTGGGGATACAACACCATCGGTTTCTTCGCGCCTGAAGGGCGCTATGCCAGCGACAAGCTCCCAGGTCGGGAGGTGGCGGAGTTCAAGACCATGGTGAAGGCCTTCCATGCCGCAAATATTGAAGTTATCCTCGATGTTGTCTACAACCACACCGCTGAAGGCGACCAACTTGGGCCGACTCTCTGCTTTCGTGGCATTGATAACGCCAGTTACTACGATTTGGTGCCCGAGAACCTCCGCTATTACCGCGATTATGCGGGTTGTGGTAACTCCCCAAACATGATGCACCCGCGCACGCTTCAACTCATCCTCGATAGTTTGCGCTACTGGGTTGAAGAGATGCATGTCGACGGCTTCCGCTTCGACGCAGCTTCGAGTTTGGCGCGCACGCCGCATGGCGTCGATCAGGTGGGAACGTTCCTTGACATCATCCAGCAAGATCCGGTCCTCTCGGAAGTGAAGCTCATCGCCGAACCTTGGGATTTAGGTCCAGGTGGCTATCAGGTTGGACGCTTTCCGATTCTCTGGGCAGAGTGGAACGGTAAGTATCGCGATACGGTGCGCCGTTTCTGGAAAGGAGATAGAGGGCAAACTGCCGATCTGGCTTATCGGCTGACGGGCAGCAGCGACCTATACGACCACAGTGGAAGACGTCCGCAGGCTAGCATCAATTTCGTCACCGCTCACGACGGGTTCACTCTGCGAGATCTAGTGAGTTACGATGCCAAGCACAACGAGGCTAACGGCGAAAACAACCGTGACGGCAACAACGACAACGATAGTTGGAATTGTGGTGTGGAAGGAGCCAGTGGTGACCCTGCCATTCTAGCGCTACGCGCGCGTCAGGAACGCAACTTCTTGGCCACTCTCTTTCTTTCGGAGGGCGTCCCTATGCTGGTGGCTGGCGATGAGATGGGCCGCACCCAGAAGGGGAGCAACAACGCGTACTGCCAGGACAATGAGATTTCGTGGGTAAATTGGAAGTTGGACGCGCCTCAACAGCAGTTGCTGGATTTCACCCGCTATCTGACGGGCTTGTTTAGCCAGCACCCCGCGCTGCGTCGCCGGACATTTTTCTATGGCCGAAAGATTCGCAATCACAAGATAAAGGACATCAGTTGGTTCCGACCCGACGGCAACGAGATGGCTGACGAAGATTGGCGTAATCCGGAAACACGTTGCATCGGTGAGCGAATCGCAGGTGACGCGATCGAGGCGACCGACGAGCACGGCGACCTGATTGTCGACGACACGCTGCTCATTCTGCTCAATGCCTATTACAAAGCAATTTCCTTTGTCCTCCCAGCTAGCAGCCCGCAGCAGCTTTGGGAGATTGTCTTGGACACGGAGGAACCTAGCGGAAGACGCGAGGCCGCGCCCGGTCTGTTGAAGGATTCGTACGTGCTTCCGCCCCGCTCCCTGATCATGGCTCGCAGCAAAGCCGGCACCTGAGTAGGAGGCGCGAAGTCTCAAGCAAGCTCTCCCAACTGGAGACCACTCATTACAAATCAATCGCCTAAAGCAATGCTGAGAAGATGACCGAATGAGTAAAGTATCGGCATGACTGCTTTCTCCTTGATCGCTTTGCTGCTCACCCTGACGGCATTGCTCGCTTACCTCAACAACCGTTTTATTCGGCTGCCATCCACCGTTGGACTGATGGCCTTATCATTGGCCGGTTCGCTGCTTCTTGTGGCAATCGGGGAGTTGGGATTGCCACTGCGGTCGTGGGCATCGGACGCCCTGATGCAAGTGAATTTTAGCGAGACGCTCTTGAGCGGAATGCTGAGCTTCCTGCTATTTGCCGGCGCGCTGCATGTCGACATCGACCAGTTGCGAGATGAAAAGGGCACGGTAGCGACGCTTGCGACTGCCGGAGTGCTGGTATCAACTGGGCTTGTAGGAACAGCCAGTTGGCTGCTATTCGGCTGGCTTGGTCTTGGAATACCTCTAGTTGCCTGTCTGACTTTTGGCGCGTTGATTTCACCTACCGACCCGATCGCAGTGATGGGAATGCTAAGAGAAGCTAATGCTCCGGCGGTACTGTCCACGAGGATAGCCGGCGAATCTTTGTTTAACGATGGCGTCGGCATCGTGGTGTCTGTCGTTTTGTTCCGGCTGCTTCCCAGCGGCTTGCAGGGATTCAGTTGGGAACACACTTCGCTCGTTCTGCTGGAAGAAGTAGGCGGCGGTCTTGCTCTGGGCGCCGCTTTGGGCGGAGTCTGCTTCCTCCTGCTCAAGACCGTTGACAATTATCATGTCGAGGTGATGCTGACTCTTGCCATGTTAGCGGCGGTTACCAGGTTGCGGAAACGATTCATGCAAGCGGCCCGCTCGCGATTGTGACGGCGGGACTGCTGATAGGAAATTATGGGCGTCGGCTTGCCATGTCAAAGCAGACCCGCGCCAACCTTGACAACTTCTGGGAACTTTTGGACGAGATGCTGAACGCTATGTTGTTCGTGCTCATTGGTCTGCAAGTGCTCGTCCTGGATTTCAAGCCCATCTACATTCTGTCCGCGTTCCTGCTTGTTCCCGTTGTGCTTGCTCGCCCGTTTTTTCAGTCTCGCGCTTCCAGCCGCTATCATGCGTCTTTCTGGACACGTCCGCCTAAATCTTCCTCTCCTGACATGGGGAGGGCTCCGCGGCGGCATATCTATTGCCCTCGCCCTGACTCTTCCGCCCGGCCGCGAACATGACCCGCTTGTTGTCGCAACCTATGGAGTTGTGGCTTTTTCGATCCTGTTCCAGGCACCGACGGTGCCGTGGTTAATTCGAAAGACGGTGCCGTCCGAGCCTACACCCAATTTATGAACCTATTCAGGCGCAGCTACATTCCCACACTCCGTTACGATACTAAGTGACTAACAAATGTCTAACCAATCCAATGATCAGCCATTACCGCGAAGCCGATTCCAGGATTGGCTGCGGCTCGATCCAAAGCACAAGCCTCAGATTTGCAGCCAAATCTACAACTCGGCTGAGTTTTCCAGCCTGAATTACTGGCTGGAAATCGTCTTCTCCGCCGGCATAGCCACGTTCGGTCTGGTATTGAACAGCCCCGCAGTCATTATCGGCGCAATGCTTATTTCTCCGCTGATGGGCCCCATCATGGCTACCGGCTTATCGCTGGCAGTGGGCGACCTCTACCTGTCCATTAAAGCGGTAGGTAACTTGGTTGTGAGTGTCGCAATGGCCGTTGCTCTCTCAGCTTTCATTGTCTGGCTGCTACCTTTTCACTCAGCCACCAGTGAGATTTTGGCACGAACAAACCCCAACCTGCTCGACCTTGGAATTGCGGTATTCTCCGGGCTGGCGGGATCGGTAGCCGTTTCTCGCGCCGGCGGAACCGGCGGAGTCACCACTTTACCGGGGGTCGCGATTGCCGTAGCCCTGATGCCACCCCTGTGCACCATGGGCTTCGGCTTGGGCAGCGGCGCAAATATGCGCATCATGGGCGGTGCTGGATTATTGTTTCTGACAAATCTGGTCGCGATTGTCGCCAGCGCATTCGCGGTGTTTCTGTTGATCGGAATGAATGCGCCGGAAATTCGCGCGCAGATGGAGCTATTTCGGAAAGGCGAAGTGCTGGCGGAGAAGCTTTCGAGCAGCCCCCTGTCGCAAGCCTTATTAAACGGCGGACAATTACGCTGGCGCGTTCTCATATTAGCCGTATTGCTGGGAGCGATAGCCCTTCCTCTACGAACGGCGCTGCTTCAGTTGGCCGGCGAAGCCGTGGCCAGAGGCGCGGTCCAGCAGGTGTTGAGCGGCCTACTCCCGCGGAGCGCGCTAGTGTCCCAGCAGGTTGAGGTCGGACGGGGAAATGTCCTCGTGCGCCTAGTGTCGACAAAGAACGTGTCTGATCGCAAATTAAGAGATGCCGAAATGGAGATACAGCGGCGCTCGGGACGGAAGACGGAAATCACTGTGGCGACCATTGCTAGCCAGTCAGAGCTGGAAGACCTGAGGCAGCGGCTTATATTACCCGCACCGACTGCGCCTGAGCCCGCCTCCGTGGAAAGGACTTTCACGCAAATTCGCGGGGAACTCATGGCCCGGCTTACACCTGTTTTGACTGCGACTTGGCCGCCACAGGCTCCGTTGAAGGATTTTGATCTGGCGTTTGGCGAGGACAGTGTGGTTCTCGATGTCCGATATCAAAGTGAAGGTGCGCTTGATCCAATCGCGTTGAGTATGATTGCCAAGGATTTGCAAGAGAAACTAAAAGCCCCGGGTCTTTCGATAAGTGCAATTCGGACACCTGCGTATAAGGTCAAACGCAATCAGCGGGGAAGGGTAGCTAAGTGATTATTTGGAGCGTAGCCAGAGTCGACAAGCTACCAAACAAACATGCGGGCACCGCCGCCGGACTGGCGTGTCCTGCCCGTCTGGGCTGTTGAGCCTGCGTAGGCAAGAGGCGCACCCCCGCCGATTATGCCGGCCAAGTTCGGTGCACTGCCGGTGAGTTCTTCCATTTCTATTGCACCGTGCCGATTCATGACTTCACTCGCGCTGTCAACCTCTTCATTCGATCCTGTAGCGAAGACCAGCACTCCCCCACGCCTGACTCCTTGAGCGTAGGCACTCGCCTCCGGCGTGGTTGCACCAATTGCCTTCAGCTCCATCTCCAAACGCACCTGGAAGTCGGTATGTGGAACACTCATCACTCCCGTGACTGGCATATCCAACGGTTCCTGCAGAACCCGGATATCGTTAGACGGAAAAGAATTGGCGCCAAGATCGTGAACGACTTGGTCGGCAACGCCTGCATTTTGAAACAAACCAACTGCGGTTTTAGACATAGTTTTGACTTTTCCTAATCCTGCTTGAAATTCCTCTGTCGATTTTCTAAGATTCACTAGCGCGGCGAAACTGACCGGATCGAGACTGGCTCCACCTACCAAAAAGCCATCGATCTCCGTCTCTGCCATGAGACTCTCGGCATTGTCGGGCTTGACGCTACCGCCATATATCACACGGACCTTATTCGCGGCTTCTGCGCCGAAACGCTCTTTGACATGCTCGCGAATGACCCGGTGGGCAGCGGCGGCCACTTCGGGCGTGGCAGTTTCGCCCGCGCCAATCGCCCAAATGGGCTCGTAGGCGATGATAATGTTCGCGAACCGCTCAGCCGAAAGCGGCGCGATGCCGTTGTTAAACTGCTCCCTTAGCACCGCTTCCACGTCCTTCTTTTCCCGTTCTCCAATACAGACGATCGGGATGAGTCCGGCGTCTAGCGCTGCCACTGTTTTCTTCAACACGCCCGCATCCGTTTCTCCAAAATAACGACGCCTTTCGCTATGTCCAACGATCACATGCGAACAGCCGGATGCCTTGATCATCGGGCCGGATACTTCCCCGGTAAAAGCCCCCTCCGTCTCCCAGTAGAGATCTTGTGCGCCAACATGGATTGTGGTCTGTTCGGAAGCGCCGACTGCGGTTGGGATATCCAAAAACGATGGGCAGATCACGATCTCGCAGTATCCGAAATCCTTTACGAGCGATCGGAAGATCTCGAAGAACGACTCCGTTCCAGCGGGGTTCTTGTGCAGCTTCCAATTCGCGCCCATCACCGGCAAGCGCATCACGGAATGCGAATTAGCAGCTTCGTTGATGTCTAGTAATGAACTCACTTGCCTTACTGTAATGGAAATATCGTCAATATAACGTCAAAAGCAATTCAAAACGGTATCAGCTCGGAAGGCCACCGGCGTGCACCAACTTCAGAGATGATGCGGACGCGGGGCATCGGCAAAGGAGTATTTCAATCAGCAAAGACAACCACTTGTTGAAGCGCATACTGCAGCAAGAGACATGACGAAGCGTGTCAGCAGCACGCTAAAGAAGCTTTGGATCATTCTGCAAAGGCGCTCGCTTCATCAACGCTGGCGCAAGAGAAGTCCACGCATCCAGCCGTTGCGGTCGCGGCAAAATGATTAAGATTGGCAAGTCCTTCCTTTTTGTTGAGGCGCTTGCCACTTGAACAGCCGCGCGATCGGAAAGCGGCCATATGCCGTCACTTGACCAAATGTGACTACAGTTTTGCGCCAAGGTAGTTAGACGACTTCCATCAATAAAAGGAAATATTATGAAGAATCTCAAACCGGCATTCGCTTTTGCGGCGCTCATCTCTCTCGGGTCGCTCCTAGGATGCTCAAGTACAGCATCAAAAGTTCCCGACCTAAACACCACGCTCCGTACATCACTCGACCAAGCGGGCCTCAAAGACGTGACGTCGAACCAAGATGCCGAAAAAGGCGTTATTACTTTAGGCGGACACGTTCCTGCCGAAAGCGACAAAGCGCAGGCGGAAAATCTTGCCAAGTCAGTGGCAGGCTCCGAAGTGGTGGCCAATCAAATTGCGGTGATTCCTCCAGGCCAGCCAGATGCCAAGACAGTGGCTTCCGACCTTGACAAAGGCATTGGGGGAAACCTGAGTGCCGCGCTGATCGAAGCCAAGCTTGACGACAACGTGAAGTTTACGGTGAAAAATGGCGTCGTGACTCTCACCGGCGACGTTGATTCCAAATCTAAGCGGGCACATGGTCAAGAAGTCGCCGCCGCCATCCAAAATGTGAGTCAGGTAGTCAACGAACTACAAGTGAAGAATCAGAAAGCGACGTCCTCCAACTAAAAGCCACGACCGCGGCAACGTGAAAGTTTCTGCGGTCCCGCCTATCGATCCACCAGTGACCTCGATGAACGAAACTATTCTGCTTCTTGCATCCGACCGGCGTATCCGAAGTGTTATTGAAAAGGCACTTGAATCGACGGGTTATACCGTGTTGGGCGCAGCGGACGTTGGAGCCGCCGCGGACTTGCTGAAGAAATATAAATTCGACCTACTCATTGTCCGTCCCTACACGCAGAGTGTTTCCGGGCATAATGCCGCAATGTAATTGCGCCTGAAGAGTCCCGGACTTCCCGTTCTCATCGTGGCCGGCCTGCTTGATGATATTGATCTCGAAACGCGCGCAGCTGTCCAGCACTTTGAAATCTTTCCAAGGCCTTTTACCGCGGTCGAATTGGTGAGCAGGGTGAAAGAAGTGTTGTTAAGCCACCCTCGTCTTTTAAACGCTTAGCACCGGAATCCGAGACTCGCGAATAATCGCATATCCATTACCGTTGTCTCCCAAGTGGCCACGGACAGGACTGTGTCCAATGACCAATACATCAGCTTTCGTTCGGTCTGCCACCTCACCGATTAGTTGCAAAACGTTGCCGCTTTCGATGATCACTTCGGCTTTAGTCCCCGCACTCTGTTGCAGCCTATCCACCTCTTTCGTCGCAAAACCGACGATCGTCTCCTTCCAAGTGGGGTCGACACGTAATCCTCCTGGACCATAGATCCCGACGCTCTCAGTGATGTGAACGAGGGTAAGAGCCGCGCCTATCGATGTTGCCAGTTGGGCCGCCAGCGCTACCGTCCGGTAACTGTGATGGCTAAGATCCACTGAGCAGAGAACGTTTCGAACAGCGAACTCACCCGCCGGCGGGTCTTCCAGGTGAGCTCCTGTCCAGACCGGGCAATCGCTTTCGTGCAGTACCTTTGCGGTCACCGAGCCCAGTAAAAAGCGGTAGAAGGCTGAATGGCCACGGGTAGACATCATGATGAGATCGACGTTCCGGTCAAATGCTGCCTTCACGATTTCCCGAGCCGGGTCGCCTCTGAGGAGTACTCGTGTGACCGCAACTCCGTCAAGCTCGGGCGCAAGAGTCTGGTCCAGATCACGTTGTGCCCCGGAAACGACACAGGAGGTCAGATCTTGGATAGTGATTTCATCTCCCGCCTCGAAAATACCAGCGGGATAGTTGAAGGGCGTCACTACATGAAGCAGAATTATCTCCGCATGAAGGCGGCGCGCTAACCAGGCGGCCTGCTTTATGATGTGGCGGGACGTATCCGCGAACACGATCAGAACAAGAAGTTTATGAACGGAAAGGTGATCCAGCTGTGGACGTGCCGGCATTTTCATCAACGCTGCCACAAGATTTGCCCGGCTTCCAGCGGAACCGCGGCGCCGGAGAAACAGGGTATCGCGCGCGCTGTGTAGTCTGTAGCGGGGCGCGCTCCAGACACGTCCACTCCGTAAAGGTAACCGCCGGCATTGCCCGGCAGTTGGCGGAGGCGCTTCATCTCATGCAAAAGCGGCTCGCCACCATTCACTCCATTCGCGTAAAGCTCCACTCGCACTGACTTCGGATCCAATTCACCGGCAAAGACTTCTACTTCGAAGGCGTTCGCCTCCGCCTCAGCAGCCACCCGCATCGCGCCAAATCGCAGGTTGGTCCAACGCTTTTCGAGCCCTCGCTGCCAATCGGCTACTTGCTTACCCAGAGCGCCCTTGTTCGCGGCGCGTGCCAGGTACGCGGCGGCGGCTGGAATATAGTGCTTCTCGGTGTATTCACACACCGCGCGGCTGGCTGAAAAGCGCTGTGTTAGCCGCGCCATGCTTTCGCGCATTCTTGCCACCCAAGCAGCAGGGATGCCCTGTTCGTTACGGGTATAAAATTGCGGCACTACCTCATGCTCAAGGAGGCTATACAGCGCTTCCGCTTCGGCACAGTCCCAGGCGCGATCCGCGCCATGTTCTTTGCCATCTCCCAAGGCCCAACCAACTTCTGGTGTGTACGCCTCCGCCCACCAGCCATCCAATTCCGATATGTTGATACCGCCGTTCACCAGCACCTTCATCCCACTCGTCCCACAAGCCTCCCAAGGACGCCTTGGCGTATTGATCCAAACATCGACGCCTTGGACAAGATTCTCAGTCAGAAGCATGTCGTAGTCGCTCAGAAAGATAGCGTGGGGACGCACCTCAGGCTGGCGGATAAAAAGCACCCATTTCTTGACAAGCTCTTGTCCAGCACGGTCAGCCGGATGCGCCTTCCCCGCGATGATAAGTTGCACAGGATGCTGGGAATTGCTCAATATTCGCAGCAACCGCTGCGGGTCGTGCAGTAACAAGTCCGGTCTCTTATAGGTGGCGAAGCGGCGCGCAAAGCCTAATGTCAGAATGTTGGGGTCAAAAAGATGCTTGGCCGCTTCAACAGTCTCGGGCGGCGAACCAGAGGCTGCTAGCTGCTGGGATAGCCGCTGGCGAGCGTATTCCACAAGAGACTTGCTCGCAGCAATCCTGAATTGCCAAAGCTTTGCGTCGGAGACACGGCGAATATCCTGCTCTAAATTTTGTGCCGTTCCGAGCCAGCGGTCTTTCCCGCAAGCATCGGTCCAAAGGTTGTCGGCTGCGGCGGAGTCCCAAGTGGGCACATGAATTCCGTTGGTCACATAGCCGACAGGAACTTCATTCTCCGGCCAGTGAGAGAAGAGCGGTTGGAAAATGTGGCGACTCACCTGCCGGTGCAATTCACTGACGCCGCTGACGGCGCCACAACCGCGGATGGCGAGATAGGCCATGTTGAAAGGTTCGGAAGAGTCTTGAGAGTTTTGGCGGCCGAGAGCGAGGAGGTCAGTGGGCGTAATGCCGAGTTTATTCTCGGCATATCCGCCGAGGTATTGCTCGATCAGGGCTGGATCGAATCGGTCAAAGCCAGCCGCGACGGCCGTGTGAGTGGTGAAGAGGTTGCCGACTCGAGTCGCGGCTAGTGCCACTTTGAATGGCTGGCCCGTCTCTTCCATAAAGCCGCGGGCACGTTCCAACACGGCGAAGGCGGCATGCCCTTCATTCAGATGACAGACCTCAGGTTTGAGGCCGAGCGCGCCGAGTAAACGCCATCCTCCGATTCCCAGCAGCATCTCCTGTTTCAAGCGAAGCTCGGGACCTCCTCCGTAGAGTTCACTTGTAATGCCTCGATGCGCCGGAAAGTTCGCCGCGTCGTTGCTATCGAGCAAATAAAGCTTTACCCTGCCTACCTGCACTTGCCACGTGCGCAGCCAGACGGAGTATCCCGGCAACACAACCTCCAAACGTAACCACTCGCCATTCGGGTGGCGCAGCGGCTTGATAGGCAACTGGCCGGGGTCGTTGTACGGATAGAGCGCTTGTTGCTCTCCTTCTTTGTCGATGACTTGGCGGAAATATCCCTGCTGATACAGCAATCCCACGCCCACTACCGGCACACCCAGATCGCTGGCGGCTTTTAGTTGGTCGCCAGCCACATTCCCCAGGCCACCCGAATAGATGGGCAGAGCTTCGCTCAACATAAATTCCATGCTGAAGTAGGCGGCGCAGCTTAGCGGAGTTTTTTCATGGCTCTTCTGAAACCAGGCAGGCGCCTCCAACGATTTCCGTCTGGCTTCAACAAGCCCGTCGACACTCTTGCGGAAAACGGGATCGGTTAGTAAACTCTTGATTTTGTTTCGGGAAGCAGTCTGCAAAACGACCCATGGGTTATGCGTGATTTCCCAAAGTTCCGAATTGAGCTGCCGCCAAACTTCGTCGGTAGCATGATTCCACGACCAACGCAAATTTAGGGCCAAGCCTGCCAGGGAATTAAACCCGTCGATTTCATTCGGTTCGGTACTGATCACTCTGTTGCTATTTTGAATTGAAGTTTGTCAAAATGCCGTCAAAATGCTGCGGCCGTCACAATAGAAAATATGGCATCCACGCTTCCGTCTGAGACCAAGGGTCCGCAGAAACCGTTATTGTCTGCCTGTCGGCACTGGTTGTCTCAGGACGAAGCCGTTGATCACCACGCTCAAGGACGGGGCGTCCATCCCTGGTATCTAGTCATTTGGTTGACGGGTGTCGACTATTTTTCTACTCTCGGCTACCAACCCGGCATCGCTTTGCTGGCAGCCGGCTCGATCTCCCCAATCGCAACTGCCGTTCTTGTAGGAGTGACTCTACTGTGCGCTTTGCCTGTCTATTTCCAAGTCGCGGGCCGCTCGTATGCGGGACTGGGTTCGATTGCCATGCTGGAACAACTCTTACCCGGCTGGTGGAGCAAACTCATGGTGCTGGTGCTGCTGGGATTCGCAGCAACGGATTTCGTCATCACCATGACCTTGTCCGCCTCCGACGCCGCCTTGCACGCCACGAAAAATCCGTATCTGCATCCGTTTCTCGGCGATGCGAACCTGCGGGTGACCATCGGTCTGCTTGTGCTGCTTGCAGCTGTCTTTCTCAAGGGTTTCAAGGAAGCAATCGGTCTGGCAACCGCCGTTTGCATTCCTTACCTGCTGCTCAATATCGCGGTGCTCATTCGTACACTTTTCGAGGTGGCCTCGCATCCCAGCGTGTTGCCGCACTGGCGGGATGGCCTGAAGGCACACGGGGATTGGCATCACATCGCGCTCGCGGCGGCGATTCTCTTCCCAAGGCTGGCGCTCGGTTTGAGCGGCTTCGAAACCGGCGTCTCCGTGATGCCGCTGATTGCGGGCGATGAAACCGCTAACCCGCCGCGCGGGCGCATCCGCAATACGCGCAAGCTCCTTGCGACGGCCGCGCTCATTATGAGTATTCTTCTGCTGGCTTCAAGTTTCGTCTCGGTACTGCTCATTCCCGAAGAAGCGTATCGCGAAGGCGGTCCGGCGAACGGTCGAGCCATAGCCTACTTGGCGCATAAGTATCTAGGCAATGTTTTTGGTTCGCTCTACGACGTCTCCACTATTCTTGTCCTGTGGTTCGCGGGCGCTTCAGCGATGGCCGGCTTGCTATATCTAGTGCCGCGATACCTGCCGCGTGTTGGTCTGGCGCCCGAATGGGTGGCCTCGACGCGTCCGCTGGTGCTGCTGCTTTTCGGTTCGAATGTCGTCGTGACCCTGATCTTCCGGGCGAATGTCGATGCCCAAGGCGGAGCGTATGCGACTGGTGTTCTCGTCTTGATGTTTTCCGCCGCCGGCGCAGCAGCGATCACACTTTGGAAGGAACGCTCTTACCCGCTCAGTGTCTATTGTTGGGGAGTAGTGTTGGTTTTTGCCTATACTACTTTGACTAATGTCGCTGAACGTCCGGACGGCATTGTCATTGCGAGTTGCTTCGTCGTCCTTATCCTGCTCGTGAGCGGAATTAGCCGCTACTGGCGGGCCAAAGAGCTGCGCGTGGGAGGGTGCCGTTTCTCGGACGCCGAATCGGAGCGCCTGTGGAAAGTAATCGCCAAGCAAAATGTGAATATGGTGCCGGTACCGAGTCTCGACCCGGAACTCCGCGCCACCCGGGCCGGGAGAATCCGGCAATACTACAAAGTCGTCGGTGCGCTCGCGTTCGTCCACATAACTCTTCTCGACAATCGCAGCGAGTTTCTGTCGCCTCTGCGAATCTCCGTCCGGCAGGAGGGCGAACAGTATCTTGTGGAAGCTTCCCAAGCGGTCGCCACCGCGAACGCTATCGCGTATCTTGGCCAGCAGCTGCAGCCGATTGCGATTTATCTTGTGCTGAGCGGGCAGAATTTGATGCGGCAATCTTTTCGCTACTTTCTGCTGGGCGAAGGTGAAACCGGTCTGATGGTTTACACGATCTTGCAACATCTTTGGGAGGCGGCGAAGGCGCCCCAGGAGCACCCACGCCTCTTCCTTGTGAGCGACTGATCGTCGAATCTGTCGATCTTCGATCTGGCCCGGCCAGCCTCAGCGATTCACAAACGCCAAGTTGTCGCTCAGAATGTACACTGCCATCGCCAAAAACATCAGCACCAACGCGACCCAGAAACGCCAATCCTGGTGCGCTCACTTCCAGTAGGGAAGCGCGTTAACTGACTCTTGGTGCGGGTGGTGACTATGCTTACTCTCACTCACAAATTATTTCTCCCCGTCTAAATGTTGCGTAATCGTTTCAAATTACACACTCGTCAAGACCGATGTCTCTTCCATCGCGGCGCTGTATTCACCACGGCGCGCCGCCCGATTACATTGGGCTCGATGATAAAGAGCGTCTTGCGCCGCCCGCACGTTGGCCTCGTCGCCTTTCCATAATTCTAGAGCCGGCTGCTGGATGGCGCGGGCGAAGGAAAATGCCAAAGCCCAAGGCAAAGACGGTTTGGACACGGCGTTCATGGCGTTTAAGCGCGCCGAAGCCAGCTCGCAGGATTGGCCACCCGACAAGAACGCAATCGCCGGAACCGCGGCAGGAACGGATCGCAATAGACACTTTACGGTTGCGTCCGCCACCTCGTTCACTGATTCTTGCTTCGGACAAGCCAGTCCCGGAAGTACCATATTGGCCTTTAAAATCATCCCTTCGAGCATCACTCTTTGTGTGTAGAGGTGGCTGAAAACAGTCCGCAAGACGTCCGCGGTCGTTTCGCGGCAGCGCTCCAAGGAATGATCGCCCTCCATCAACACCTCTGGCTCAACCACCGGTACCAACCCTGCCTCCTGGCACAACCCGGCATAGCGAGCCAGCGCCTGCGCGTTGGCTTCGATGCAACCAAAACTGGGAATTCCAGGTCCGATGGCGATCACCGCGCGCCACTTGGCGAAGCGCGCACCCATCTGAAAATATTCCTTGAGGCGGTCGCGCAATCCGTCAAGCCCTTCGGTGATCTTCTCCCCGGGATGAGCCGCCAGATCTTTCGCCCCGCTATCGACTTTGATGCCCGGAATGGATGCCGGCATCTGAAAGGACTTTGACAAACGGCGTGCCATCCTTCTTGTGCTGGCGGATCGTTTCGTCATAAAGTATCGCGCCACTAATGCATTCGCCTAGATGGGGCGTGGTTACAATTAACTCCCTATAAGCACGTCTCGTCTCCACATTTTGCGGAATGGCCAACTTGGCAAATCGCTTGTTGCAGGTTGGATTGCTTTCATCCATTGCTAGCAGGCCTTTGTCGTTAGCCACCATCCTACGCGCGGTCTCAATCAATTGTTGCTCGTTCATTTTGAATTCTTCCTTTAAGGACTTGTCTCAAGCTGTTTTCTTTACAGGGGCGGATTTAAGAATGCGGTCTACCGAGCGGGCAATCATCAGTTCTTCGTCTGTATGAATCACTCGAACGGTTACGCGGCTTCCCTGCGCGGAAACGATTCCGGTCGTCTCCAGATTGCGCAAATCGTTCACCTCGACGCCAAGGAAACCGAGGCCCTCGCAGATCCGTGCGCGAACGAGGGGCGCGTTTTCCCCAATACCGCCGGCGAAAACCAAAGTATCCAATCCGCCGAGCGCGGCGGTGAACGCGCCTATCCACTTCTTAGCCTGGTAGCAGAACAGCGCCACTGCTTCCGCCGCCCGCAAGTCATGCGCTTCCGCGCTGAGCAAGTCTCGCATGTCGGAACTAGTCTCTGAATTCAACGATTCATACGCCAGAGCTTTGCGTAGCGATCCCCTTGCCCGCAAAGCCTCGCCACGAAAACTATATGACATCGGGCAGTTCCGCCTGGCGAAACCGCCCGCGCCACCATGAACTACATCGTGCTGATTTTTATGTATCGCCTGATGTCAGGAAAGATCGCTACAATTGCACACGCTAACAGGCTAATTGTTAGAAGCCCAACTGCCGCCTTTTTCGTCATACGAACATTTCCTCCCCGCGAGATTAGACGTCACCCTGATCAATTAGAGACCCCGCAATATTCCTGGGCCTTGCTCCGGAGGCGTTGACACAACCAGTGAGAAGACCCAACCAGTCACTCATGCCTTCCCCGGTCTTCGAAGAAACCTTCAGTAGGGGCATGCCGGGGCGGACACATTGGACGTTCCCTTCCGCCGCCGCCAAATCAAATTCAACAGCTTCAGCCAAGTCCATTTTGGTGAGGACCGCTACATCGGCGGTGTTAAAAATAGTCGGATATTTCAGAGGCTTGTCTTCGCCCTCGGTTACCGACAACAGAACCACCCTTAGATCCTCACCAATATCGTAGGAGGCCGGGCATACCAAATTCCCAACGTTCTCTATGAAGAGAAAATCTAACTGACTTAGCTCCCAATCTTGTACGGCGCTTCGGATCATGGCCGCTTCCAGGTGGCAAAGAGTTCCGGTCGTAATTTGTCGAACGGGTACTTGCGCCCGGGCGAGCCGTTTTGCGTCGTTTTCAGTCTCCAAGTCGCCGACTAGAGCGGCAACGCGATAATTTGTGCGTAGAAGAGTAAGAGTCTTTTCAAGGAAGGCAGTTTTTCCGGCGCCGGGACTCGACACGAGACTCACCACAAATACTCCGGCCTGGTGAAACTGTTGACGCAGTTCACGGGCCGCAATATCGTTTTGTTTGAGAACGTTCTGTCTAACTTCGACCATGCGCGGTTGGGAACTCATTGGCAGATCTCCATGGCGACGACCAGCAGTTCACGTCCGCGAATCACTTCGGAGACGGGGCTCTGGCACGCGGGGCAGGCAAACCATTGAATCGACGGTAGAGTGCGGGGCGACTGACACTGCTGGCAATAGACCTCGACCGGAACTTCTTCAATGATGAGATGGGACCCTTGCAAGCCTGTGCCTTCACAAGCCAGTTCATAGGAAGAAAGCAAGGCATCTTTGACAACGCCGGCGAGCGCGCCGAGTTTAAGATGCACCGCGTTCACACGCATGCCACTGCTGGGCCCTATCTGTTCCTCTGCCAGTTCGACAATGCTCATTGCGATGGATAATTCATGCATGATGTGAACGCGATTCGTTTGGTTGAAGGAAAGCTGCGATGGCAGCTTGCCCGAGGCTGATGCCGCCGTCGTTTGCCGGTACACAGCGATTTGTCCATACTGCCAGATGCCGGGCGCCAATGAGTGATTTTAGATTCTGGAGCAGAAGCTCGTTCTGAAAAACTCCACCGGAAAGCACGACGATATCCGTCCGGTAGGCTTCACACAAGACACCGAGTGCGTAGCAGAGCCCTTTTGCGATCCCTAACTGAAAAGCGCGCGCACACAGTGCGGGATCTCTGCCGCGGTAGCGGTCCTGCGCCAAGCCTTCGAGGAGCGGCCGAAAATCCAACTGGCGATCGCGCAACGGAAACTCATATGGCTCTGTGAGATTGGCCTTTCTGGCAAGATACTCGACCCACATGGCGGCTTGACCCTCGAATGTAACTTCAGATGTGAACCCGAGTAAGGCAGCGGCCGTATCAAAGAGGCGGCCTACCGACGTTGTGCCGAATGTGCGCAACCCTTTTCTGAGCAAATCCAACGACTTCTCATACCGTTCAGGAAAACAGAATGGTTCGCCGCCGAGATCGGGCAGGCTGTCAATCTGGGACAGAAATCCAGCTGCGGCCTGGACTGGGTGTTGGGCAGCAGCATCACCTCCGGCAAGAACGGCCGGGCGGAGGTGCGCCACCCGCTCAAAACCGTTCGCTACACTCCCGATAAAGAACTCGCCTCCCCAAATCGTCCCGTCGTCTCCGAAGCCCGTTCCATCAAAACTTACTCCCAGGACTCTTTCGTCCCACGCTTCTCGCTCGGCGAGCACGGAGGCTATGTGGGCGCGATGATGTTGGATGGCATGCGATTCCGCACTGACCAGTTCGACTGCGTGATTCACGGAGACATACTGTGGGTGTAAGTCGTGAGCGACGATCAGCTCATGCTCGGGGACTTCGTACATCGAGGTAAGGTCATTGATCGTTTCGCGGAAGGCTTGGAAGGATTCATATTGATCGAGATCGCCGATGTGCTGACTCACGATTGCTCGATTGTTCACGACCAGAGTGATGGCGTTTTTCAGGTCGGCGCCAACGGCGAGGATCGGCCTTTCAGTTGGAATCGTAGCTACCGCAGCCGGGGTGTAACCACGAGCCCGCCGCAATATCATGGGCCCGAACGGACCTGCACGGACCACCGAGTCATCAACACGACGTGCGATGGGACGGGCACCGATGAGAAACGCATCGGCAATTTCCGCCAAGCTTTCCGCGGCTTCATCCCGGTATGCAATGGGCTCACTGGAGCGGTTGGCGCTGGTTAAGACGAGTATGTCTGGAGCGCCGGCGGCGAAAAGCAGGTGATGCAGAGGAGTGTATGGCAGCATTACGCCCAGATCGTCGTTCTCCGGGGAGACGTAAGCGAGGTTGACTTTTGCGCGAGCAAGGACTATCGGCCGCGCGGCGGAAGTCAGCAGGGAGCATTCAGCGGCGTCGAGTCCGGCAATTTCAAGGGCAATTTCGATATTTTTCGCCATCAGCGCGAACGGTTTTTCCTTGCGAAATTTTCGCTCGCGGAGAGACCTGACCGCTGCGGGGTTTCGGGCATTGCAGGCCAAATGGTATCCGCCCAGGCCTTTGATTGCGACAATCCGCCCTTCTCTTAACAAGGTGGCCACGGCGTCAATACTCTCGTGGCCAGCAACAAAGCTGGCCGCCGATTCGAAGAAAATAATGCGGCCCACAAGCAGGGCACGCGACCGGTTCGGCGTGGAAGCGTCTGTCAGCGGGGTCGTGATACTGCCGGCTGCAAAACTCATCTAAAGGCCACTCTCGCAGGGTCGTGTTGCCACGGTCGTAAGGCAGGCTCAAGATTACGGAATAGCGCGGGCCGCAATTTGTGCAGTTGATGTACGGATAATGGAAGCGCACATTCGCTGGATCAAAGAGTTCTTCCAGGCACGCGTCGCAGACGGGCAAGTCGGGCGAGATTCGAACGCTAGGCTGACCCCGGCGTTGGCTATCTCGAATCGTGAATTCCTTGAGCCCCGCCGAATGGGTGGCGTGAAAGTCGATGGTCTCGATACTGGCGGCTGGAGGGCGCTCCGCGACAAGCGATTGAACAAATTTGCGGAAAGCGAACTCGGGACCTTCCAAATGAATCTCCACACCTGCTTCGTCGTTCACCACCCAACCGGCTAGTGTGTTTGCCTGGGCTAAGCGGAACACAAAGGGACGAAAACCGACGCCTTGGACGACACCGCGAACTCGGATATCCCATGCACTGGTCATACATTCGTTCCCAAACACCTACCCAGAGACAACGCAGCCGCGACCCTGCCAACCTACTTGGACAACATTCCCATCTTCAACGAGGACAGGAACTAAACGCTGTCCACCAGAGATGGCGATCATACGGGCACGGGCCTCGCCGTCCGATTCGACGTCATATTCGGTGTAGTCATGCCCTCTCCATTCGAGCCACTCGCGCACTTCCTGTGTATAAGTACAGCTCTTAGTTCCGTATATTTCAAACTTAGTCACGATTGCCCCCCGTTAGCGTTTCGCAAATCAAGTGATAAGTGGACGCCTGAACTTCCTGAATACGGGGGATGTAATCGGATCGGACCAACAGCGGGAAGTCAGCGAGCCCGCGGCGCAGGATCTCTCCGCCGTCATACCCCAGGAGAGCGACCGTCATCAATCCGCGCTTGCGTGCCTCTTCAAGCGCGAGAATAATGTTGCGGGACCCACCACTGGTGGAGATTCCAATCGCAACATCTTCCTTGCGGGCGTGTGCGACGATTTGACGGAGAAAGATCAGCTCGTTCCCGACATCATTGGCAACCGCCGTCAAGATGGCGGGCTCCATCGATAAAGAAATGGCTGGAATCGAGCGATTCCCCGCTGGAGGACACACACAGTCAATCGCCCAATCGTTGGCGTCGGTGGCCGAGCCGCCGTTGCCAAAAATAATCAGTTTGCCGCCTAGCCTAAGCCGTTGTTCGATGGCCTCGGCCGCGTTGAGTATTTGTTCGGCCTCGTCGTGCGCGATTCGTGAGCGCAACTTCGCGTCCTCTGCCACCTTCGCGCGGATGGACGAGGCGACATCGTCCACGATTCCGGCCGTGCGCTGCGTTTCTTCACCCAGGAACGGATAGAGAAACCCCGAATCGCCGACATCGTATCCCAACTCGCGGTGTTCAAAAAAAACATGCACTGTCTCCCAGAGCGTGTGATAGAGGACCTCTATCAACTCCTGATGGATGAACGGATTCCAGGTTGGAGGCTCGAAAGAGTAAGATCCGCAGCCGGGCAATGCGAAGGTCATGCATCCGTGCCGGCGAGCGGAAGCGAGTGAGTCGGCGACCTCCTGATCTCCTTCGGGAGGTCCGAATCCCATGACGATGTCCTCAGGCTGGAGGATCGCGTTCAGCCACGGCCGAGAGAGAAGTGATAGGTCCAATGCCGGCAACGCCCGTTTGCCAACGATAATGGGATGCACAAACTCAACGGAGACGTGTTGGGCGTCGGTAGCGTAGGGGCCCCGTCCAAAGGCGAGCAAACGCCCGCCTTGGAGAAACCGACCGGACATCTCTTGGCAAGCGATGGCGAGCGGACGCGCCTGCTCCGCGAAGAAGTCTTCAAAAATCCGATTCCGCTCTAGAAGCCGGTCATGGACGTCACTCACGGAATGGCATGTTTTTAACAATTCGGCTCCTAGCAGATTCTTGGCAGAGGATCGCCCACCAACATGTCGATAATGCGGCTGCCTCCGTATCGAGTGGTGGCCAATACCGCGCCGGCGGGCTGTTCGGCGACCTCCCCGATCAATGCGGCCGCGCCTCCACCTGGGGCACGGCGCAGCGTTTGGAGTGCTTCCTCAGCCTGTTCCGCAGCGATGACGGCGAGGAATTGACCTTCATTGGCGATGTGAAGCGGATCAAGCCCTAACAACTCGCAAGCGCCACGCACCTCGTCTCGCACTGGAATTGAATCTTCCCATAGCAGCATTGAAAGACCGCAGTCTTGCGCGAGTTCGTTGAGCGAGGTCGCAACACCCCCGCGAGTGGGATCGCGCATCCAATGAATACCGGCCCCTACAGTCTCTGCGAGTGCCTCCACCAAGTGCAAGACGGAGCGAGTGTCGGAACGGAGGTCCGCAGCGAGATCCAGTTCGCCGCGCGCTAACAGAATAGTGATACCGTGATCTCCAATTGGTCCTGAAAGCAGTATCTTGTCACCGCGGCGCACGGCAGCAGGCGAGATGCTGACTCCAGTAATCAAATGACCAATCCCCGAAGTTGTGATATACATCTGGTCCGCCTTGCCGTGTTCTACCACCTTGGTGTCGCCGCCGACGATGGCGACGCCAGCCGCCTTTGCCGCGGCGGCCATAGCGCGCACTTCGGCCTCCAGCGTTTCGGTAGATAGCCCGGCCTCCAAAACGTAGCTCACGACCAGCGCTTGCGCCCTCGCTCCTGAGACTGCCAGGTCATTCACTGTTCCGTTCACTGCTAGCTCTCCAATAGACCCTCCCGGAAAGCGCAGTGGCCTGACTACAAAACTATCAGTGGTGACAGCTACACATGTACCGTTGACGTTCACGTGACCCGCATCGCCAAGCGGCGCTGGAACCGACCCAAGAAGAATAGGAGCGAACAATCCGTCGATCAGCCTTCGGCTCGCCTTTCCACCGGCTCCATGAGCCATCTCGACTTGAGGATCTTTAAAGCGGATATTGGAGACGACGGTTGTCATGGAATAGAGACCTCGGTCAGGCACTGACCGTCAAGGTAGTCAATGCGGGAGTTTTGCGGTGCTCATAGTTGTAAAAAGCGGCGCACGATCCCTCCGACGACACCATCAGCGCTCCGACTGGGTGCTCGGGTGTGCACTCCTTGCCGAAGAGCTTGCATTGCTGAGGCTTCAGCACACCTTTCAAGACCTCGCCGCACTGAGCCGCTTTAGGATCGGTGACTCGGATGCCAGGAACTGAAAATCTCCGCTCAGCGTCCCATTCCGCATAGGGCTCGCGAAGACGCAAAGCAGACTGCGAGATGAAACCGAGCCCTCGCCATTCGAAGTAGGGGCGCAGTTCGAAAACCTCGCTCATGGCTTTCAGTGCGGCGCGGTTTCCCTCCCAGGGAACGGCACGCTTGTACTGGTTCTCGACAGTCACATTGTTTTGGTTCAACTGACGGAGAAGCATGGCAATGGACTGCAAAATATCGAGAGGTTCAAACCCTGTGACGACTATCGGCTTTCCCTCAGTGTTGGCGATCCACAAGTAGGGCCTGCAGCCAATCACAGTAGATACATGACCCGGGCCAACAAAAGCGTCGATGCGCATATCGGGAGAATCGAGAATGGCCCGAATTGCTGGAATAATCGTCACATGGTTACAGAAGACAGAAAAGTTACGGATCCCTTGCGCCTTGGCTCGCATCAATGTGAGCGCCGTTGAGGGTCCGGTGGTCTCGAAACCAATGGCGAAGAACATGACGTGCTTGTCGGGGTTATGCCGTGCCAGCTTCAGCGCATCCGTAGGCGAATAAACGATTCGGACATCCATGCCGCGCGCTTTATGTTCCAGGGGACTTCCGCTGGTGCCGGGTACACGCATCATGTCGCCGAACGCAGTAAAAATTACGTTGGGCTGTTGCCCGATCGCCAGCCCGTCATCGATCCTTCCCATGGGCAGCACACAGACTGGACAGCCCGGCCCGTGAACAAGCTCGATGTTAGACGGCAACAGATCCTTCAGTCCGAATCGATAGATCGAGTGAGTATGTCCGCCGCAGACCTCCATGAACCGGTAGTGACGCTTAGTGCCAGCCAGCCGGCGGATTTCGTCCGCAGTTTTGATAATCAACTCGGGTTCGCGAAACTCGTCGACAAATCTCATAGTGTTTGTTCTCCAGAATCAGTCTCAGGCCCCTCGGCTTTAGGGCGCGGCTCCACCCGGCATTGGCGCCGAATCATTCAAACCATAGCCCTGGACTTCTTGCAGCGCCGCTTCACTTTCTCCTAACTCAGTCAGCATCCTCAGTTGGTCAAGGGCATGGGCTTCGCTGATGGTGCTCATGGCGAAACCGACGTGAATAAGAACCCAATCGCCAGGGGAGGGAGGTTCTTCTTGCAACAAGCCTAGATCTACCGTGCGGCGCACTCCCAAAACATCTACCACGGCCAAGCCGCGATCCTCCTCCAGTAGATTAACGATCTTTCCAGGTATGGCAAGGCACATGGGTTCTACTCCTGTTTTCTAGCAACGATGTCGAAGGAAAATTTCAGTTCGTCTTTCAAGGTCAGCCCACCGCCAGCCGCGCTAAATGGCGCTATGCCGTAGTTGCTTTGCAACAGGGAGAATTCACCAGAAGCCCGCAAGGTATCGCCGAACAATGCCACCTGTGCGATCAAGGGAACCGTTCGAGTGATGCCGTGCAGGGAGAGATTTCCGCTCATCGAAACCCGGTATCGTCCCTCTCCTAACTGTTCGGCCGAGGCTTGAGTGCTTTCATAGACTATCGACGGATACCTAGAGGTTTCAAGCAGCTTCTGATTCATGTTGCTCTCGATGTCTTTGCGATCTTTGTTTTTGATTTCATCGGTCACTTCCAGGGAATCAGCGCGAATCTGGATTCGCAACGACGCTTGGGCAGGGGCGGCTGGGTCGAAATTAGCCTCTCCGGTGAAGTCCCGAATCGCGAGAGTGGGATTGTGCCCGACCGCTGAGAGCACGCCACTCGCAAACACGCGCACCGTGAACCGGCTCGCGCTCTTATCTAGAATGTACTGCGCCACGGCAATTCCAGGCTGTGGCTGGGTCACATTGACCTGATTTTCATGTAGCGCTCCATATCCTTTGGGATGGCGGCACCCAAGAGATTTCCAATGTTAATGCCACCGAGCATTTGGCGCACCATGGGTGTCGACAGAATGAGCCCAGCACCAAAAACAACTAGCGCGGCGCCTCCCAGCAGGAAAAGGGTATCTCTCGAATCGGATTCCTGACCGTTCGTATGTTGTGTAAGTTCCATTGAATGCTCTCCTTGTTATTTCAAAAACCTTGCGGAGTCATGTCGCTCCCTTGCGGTCGCGGCTTAGCCAGAGGCTGTCGACGCGGCGACGAATCGTGTTCCTCCCCGCCGTTCAGAATCGATGAGACCAGTCTCTCGACCATCATCACGGCTTCGCCCACGGCAGGACGGACTACATCGCTCAAATCGAGTTGGCCGCCCTCATCGGATCCAAATTCGGCCGGCTCGCAGCCCACAATTAGAATGCGGCCAAGGACACCTCCCATGGAGTCTACGGCCCGAAGCACATGCATGGGATTCATCGAATGCGCCTCCAAAAGGGCGAGAGAGTCTTCTGCAACGGCTAACTCTGCCAGATCGGGTTCCACTAGATAAACCGCGCCGGGTGTGCCGCCGCGCGGGCAAGCGTCCACCAAGATCACGGCTTCATACGGATCAAGGAGCGCATAAGTGAGATCGAGTCCACGAATCCCAAAATCCTCCAACAATACTTCCGGCGGTAACGAACGTTCCGCCAGTTTGCGCGCAACTTCCACGCCAAAGCCGTCGTCGCCCAGAAAGATGTTTCCTACGCATGCGATCAAAATTCGCGGATGGCTCATATGGATTCGATCTCCTGGCTCCGAAAGAAAAAACGGTGTCCGGGTTGCCGCAGCATGCCCAGGTCTTTTCCAGGATCTTCTTCAACTACAATCGCTAGCTGAAGTTCACCCTCGTAGTCTTGTTCAATACTCTCGATGACGCCAATTTTGCCCGACAAAGCGACGTCCATAATGTCGCCGCCCGCACGAGGACGTAGACGCACCCGGTCGCCAATCTTGAATATGATGCCACCCACGACAACTTCGTTGAGGGCTGGTTTGTCTTCCAGTAACTGCCACTCCCATTCGTTCATGAGCGCGACTCCGTGGAGTTGGTTCGCAGGTTGCGCAAGGTTCCGTGAAGCTTTTGAAAATGCTCTGGCGGCAGCGCCTCGGTTCGTTCGAGGATTTGGCGCGCACGACTGTCTCCATTGCGCACCTCACGTTTTTCCTCGTCGGTCATCGTCAAAATCCGCAGCGCCAGAATTTCGTCGATTTCCGTGCCGTCAAAGAGGTCGCCGGCGCTTTCGGGCGCGATTTGCGGATAGTCATACAGAATAATGGGCGCGGATAAAATCAAATCTCTCTGTCCCTGCTCTCCTACCAGCACCGGCCAAGTCCCGACGTTGCGGCATGCGGCTGCGGCAGCCTTCAGTTGGTCCGGTGGATCGATCATGGAAATAAACTCTCCATTGGCGGCATGGAGGATGCTATGAACTGAAACTAGAGAATGCAACAGCGTACTGTCCCTACTTGAGTCGCCCCCGAGTTCCGAATGAGAGAGGTTACGAATAGCAAGGGAGACTCTAAATATTTCGTTGTCTAACTCAACCGCACGAAGTTCAAACTCGCCGTCTAATGTCTCGGACGACCGATTAGTATCTTTCAAGGGCCCGAACGAAAAGGATTGCCGGTAGGGCTGCGCCGCCAAGGAAAATAAGCTGCATGCCGGCGCGGTGGTTGCTCGATCAATGCCTTCTTGCCACCCTCGGAACTCAATTAGCTGCAGAAAGCGAACCTTGCATTCGATTAGGGTTGAACCACCGCCCAATACCAGGCATTCTGTTTTCATCTCCCAGGCTTCGGTTCCGAGTTGTTGATCGCAATAATCGCGGGGATACAGTACTCCAAAATTAAAGCGCTGCCGGTTTTTTGTGGCGGAAGGACGGTAGGGATAGAGTATGTAGCCTTCGTAGAGTACCGCTTCGGCAATCTTTTCAACCGCGTCCAGCTTCATGACCGCACCTCTTTCTCTGACACTCCTAAGAACGCGCCCGGCAACGCACTCGCTGGAGGTTCAGGTACAAGTAGAGGCGACCGAGCCGCCTTGGCGATTTCTGGTGAGTGTTGACCGAGCACCCGCTCGGCTGCCAGACTAGCAAGCATCAACTCGAAGGCCTGCTCCCAGGTAGGAATTCCAAGCTCCACTTTGAACCGGTGCAAATCTTCAAAGACGTCCCGCCGGAGGCAGAGCCACGCACTATTGGGATAGTAGGCGTCCATCATGTCCTTCCAAACTTTGAGCGGTAAGCGGAACTTGGTCTCTTTCTCCCACGAGATTGGCGCGACTTGCAAAGCTCCAACGGTGTTCGCGTAAAAGACCGTGCCGCTAAACATCAGGCAAAGTGGAATCTCACCGCTCTCCAGGCCAGTGAAGTACTTGGTCGTGGCCACGTTGAAATCGAAAGTGCAGGGCAGCTGCAGGTCAACAGAGGTACTCTCCTTGAATTGCGGGACGACCATGCTCGTGTTGGTCCACAGTAGATTGCGGAGGGTTTGACCCCATCGTTCAGGCCCGCCGAAAAGGTCGCGAAGACTTTCCTGCTCCGAGGCGGTGTACCTCCTACGTGTCACCTCGATCTGAATCTGACAACGCAGAACGACGGCATGAATCAATTCCGTCGGATGAGCGTTCCTTACATTCAGTTTGAGGGCAAGAGTAGGTGCGACTGCGAATGGAACGACCTCAGCTCTATCTACGGTGATCGTTAGATCAGGCATGAGCGGCCTCCCCAGCGCAGCGCGCTTTGGCCTTAAGGGAGCTGAAGAACTCGGCTATTTCGCGCCAGACTTCGGCGCCACCGGACAGGCCTCTCCAACCGCTTCGAATGAGGCCCACAAGCTTGAAGCATTCATCTATGGGCACTATGTAGTACTCGGGTTGAGCGAATCCGCGGGCGTGTCCGATTCGATTCACCAGTAAGGCCTCTACGTCAGGCTCCATTTCAAGTAAGACCGGATTCTCTTGCACTATCTCGCCCCAAGAATCGAAAGTGAGTAGCGACTCAGTGGCGCCCGCTGGGCTTGGATACAAAGCTATGACGCGGTCTTGCGGCGAACTCTTGCAAAAGAAAGCCATATTGATGGGCATCATAAGGGTGCCCCATTGGCCTTCCGTCATCCGAAAATCGGCCAGAAACCGGCTGCGGCGCGGTACGCGCTTATATTTTGTTTGATTACCAAACAGGATCGAGCAGGCGTCGCACGCGCAAATAAGTTTGCGGCTGAGCGGGTCAAGGAGGTGCTGGTGATTCAGCGCCAATTCCCGGCTACACATTTCGCATGTCTCGGCGGTAGACGGTTTGCGCACAAACTGGCGTAACGCGCCGAAAGAGGCAGCGGGTTGGAAGGCGTCGCTCAAAGCGCTCCCTCTTCGAGCGCATGAGTATTCGAAACGGGCACTACAAGCCCGGAACGTTGTAGCATCTCCAAAGGCACAAAACCTTGCTTTTCCGCCGCTTCTTCGATAGTCAAAGATGTGATGTCCGGCGCTCCCTGGTAGATCGCATTTTCCACCATTTCCTTGAGGGTCCGGGCGGTCGAACCGCATCCATGACCATTGGCGCGCAGCCGCAACCGCACTCGACCGTTTTGGATTCCGAGTAGTTCCACCTCATAGCCGTGCGGCTGCAGGCGCGGCCGAACTTTATGAAGGGCCTCTGTCACGCGGGCTTCAACATCATGCGGATGAAGCCCGTGCAACACCAAGAGACTCGAAACGAGTTCGTCCCGAATGAGTTCGTCGAGAATGGTTTCGCCCCTCTCGTCCACGGATCGAATCCGCTCTACAATCCGCTCAAGCCCGGTGCCGTGCAAATCCATAACTAACTGCACCAATTGCCGCACGTTGGTACGCACGTTAGGGTCTGCCGCCGCCTCGATTTCGCCAAGCAGAACTTCGATCGATTGAAGCCTCTGTTGGAACTCCGGTTGTGCAAGCATGAGTTCTCCTAGTTGAGGCTCGTACTCAGCGGTTTATGCCAAACATGGGTGAATGTATAGTTTCGAGCACCTTCCCTCCGCCGTCGAACATGTGGACGCCGCAGGGGAGACAGGGATCGAAGCTTCGAACAGCGCGCATAATGTCGATGCCCTTAAACTTGTCACGCCCGTTTTCCTCGAAGATGGGAGTGTTTTGTACCGCGTCCTCATACGGTCCCGGGGTGCCATAGATATCGCGCGGATTGGCGTTCCAAGGGGTGGGTGGATACGGGTGATAATTTGCGATTTTACCTTTGCGTATCACAACGTGATGCGAAAGAACACCGCGAACAGCCTCATGGAAGCCGCAGCCGATGGCTTCGTCGGGCACGGTGAACTCAGACCAAGTACGTGTTCGACCGCCATGCAGTTCCTTGAGAGCTTGTTCGGCGAAGAATAGCGCGCAACCCGCGGCATACGCCTGGAAGTAGGTGCGGGCACGATCACGCTCAATTGCGTTACTCCACTTCGGGATCTTCCACTCGAACTCTACTTCAGGAAGAGAAGCTGTTTTGGGCAGATAGATTTTCACACTCTTGCCGGTAGACTTCACGTAGCCGATATCAACCAAACCGGCGAGAGCGGTTGCCCAGAATCTGGCGATTGGCCCGCCGCCTGTATCTAACGCCAGATAATCACCTGTCCGCTTATCAAACCAACGCGGAGACATCACCCAGGTGTATTTCTCTTTGAAGTCGCGTTTCTGCGGCCGCGGTGTGGTTGTTTGATTCCACGGATGCCGCTGGTCAACTGGATTTCCCAAAGGATCATGAGTCACGAAGGTCTGGGCAGTCTGCCAATCGTCGTAGTAGGAACTGCCGAGGAGAATGCGAATGTTCAGGTTAATGTCGACCAAGTCTGTAGTCACAAGCTCGCCGTCGACGACAACGCCTGGGGTGACAAACATTTTACGGCCCCAGTTGGTCATGTTCTTATATGTGTAATCGCAGTATTCAGGGTCGTTGAACGAACCCCAGCAGCCCAAAAGGATCCGTCGCCGGCCCACTTCCTCGTATCCGGGCAGGGCATCGTAAAAGAAATCAAAGAGATCGTCGTGCAGCGGCACTACTTTCTTCATGAACTCCACGTACTTCATCAAGCGCACGATGTAGTCTGTGAAGAGTTGGATTGTAGGAACAGTGCCGACGCCGCCCGGGTAGAGAGTCGATGGATGCACATGCCTGCCTTCCATGAGGCAAAACATTTCACGAGTCAAACGGCTCATTTGCAAAGCTTCTAAATAGAAAGATCCGGTGAAGGGGTTCAACGCCCGCATGATATCGGCGATGTTGCGAAATCCATGAAGATTGGCATGCGGTGAAGCTGTCTTTTCCGCCTTCGCAAACACAGCCGGATTAGTTTCCTTGACCATCTGCTCGCAAAAATCGACTCCAACCAGGTTGTCCTGAAAAATGTTGTGATCGAACATGTACTCGGCAGCCTCGCCCAAGTTGACAATCCATTCGCCGAGAGCGGGCGGACGAACGCCGAAGGCCATATTCTGGGCATAGGTAGCACAAGTGGCGTGGTTATCGCCGCAAATGCCACAAATTCTGCTGGTGATGAAATGAGCATCGCGCGGGTCCTTGCCCTTCATGAAAATGCTGTAGCCGCGAAAGATCGAGGAAGTGCTGTGGCACTCGGCCACGCGGCGATTCTCAAAATCAATTTTCGTAAATATGCCGAGGCTGCCGACGATCCTGGTGATGGGATCCCAATTCATCTCCACGAGGTTTCCCGACTTGCCGGGAGTCTTAACTTCAGGTGCTGTAGTTGTGCTCATGATGAATTCTCTCTTTGCTCAAAAGGATCTCGAACTGTAGCCGGTTGTCAGTTCGGCTCGTGGATGTCTCCACTTGGGCTCTTTATTGACGGTGTCGTTGGTAAAGGCACGCAGCGCCCTAATTGCCCGGCCGTAGATGCCTATCGTGCCAGCCGAAAGTTTTGCGCCGGGAGGTTCGTCCATGAAAGGCATGAATTTGTCGGGGAACCCAGGCATCGTGCAACCGATACAAATGCCACCAACGTTCGGGCAGCCTCCCATGCCGTTCATCCATCCGCGTTTGGGCACATTGCAATTCACCACCGGTCCCCAGCAGCCGAGTTTAACGATGCACTTCGATGAGTTGTAATCTTCGGCGAAATCGCCTTGCTCGTAGTAGCCCGCGCGATCACAGCCCTCATGCACAGTCTTGCCGAACAGCCACTTCGGACGAAGCTGATCGTCCAAGGGAATCATGGGAGCGATACCCGCCACTTGGTAAAGCAGATAGAGCAAAGTTTCCATGAAGTTGTCTGGTTGGACCGGGCATCCTGGTACGTTCACAATTGGCAGACCGGCTTTGGATCGCCAATCCCAACCTAGGTAATCAGCCAGTCCCATACAGCCGGTAGGATTGCCTTCCATCGCATGGATGCCACCATACGTGGCGCAAGTGCCACAGCCGACGATTGCCAAAGCTTTCGGCGCGAGGCGGTCAATCCATTCATTCGTTGTGATTGGCTGGCCCGTGTTAGGGTTGGTTCCCAGCGCGGCCCAGTAGCCTTCCTTCTTGATCTTTTCGTTCGGGATAGAGCCTTCGACTACCAGAACAAAAGGTTCGAGTTGGCCCTTTTCCGCCAGATACCAATACTTGAGAAAGTCGTCGCCATTCTCGTAGGCAAGCACCGGATTATGCAGATGCACCTTGGGAAGGCCAGGGATGGCGCCGAGAATGACATCTTCAATGCTGGGTTGCGTTGCCGCTGTAATGGAGACTGAATCTCCATCGCATCCTAATCCGGCAGTGATCCATAAGATATGAACTTCAGCAACGGGCGACGGCTTTTGGGTCTTCCGGCCGTAAGGAACAGTTTCGGTGGGCATTCCTGGCTCCTTTTTGAAACTTCGCGGTTCAGGGCTCGTGGTTTGCAACTTAGCGTTTTAGTTGCTACCGCTCTATTGAAACGCTAAGACCGCTTTTTCTCAAGTGGAGCAATGCCTAATTTATGGGTAATCGAAAATCCCAAGCAGTGAACCGGGGATTCCCTGATCGCTAACTTACTTGCGTGCCGCTACTAGTTCGATAGGGTGAATTACTTGCGAGGGCTGGATTCCCCGTCGGCAAGCGTCCGATGAATGGCACATTGAACCAACTCTCGAGACGTCTTTATCGACAGCTTTTCCTTCAGGTGGCCCTGATAAGACTCGACGGTCTTCACGCTGATATGAAGTTCTTCGGCGATCTGACGTGTGCCATGGCCTTGGCCGATTAATCGGAACACTTCGAGTTCGCGGTCTGTCAACTCTGCAATGGGAGGCCGTTCTCCCGTTGCTCCGCCTCCTACGTAGCGATGCAACATCAGGCTGGCCATCCGCTCGCTGAGATAGATTTCGCCGGCCAATATCCGGCGAATCGCCGTCAGTAGACGCTCCGTTGCCTCTTGCTTCATGATGAAGCCACGCGCCCCGGCACGCAGAGCGCGTTCGGCATAAAGCAACTCATCGAGCATCGAAAGCATCAACACTGGCAAATTCGCATCTCGGGCGAGAATATTCTTAAGCAAATCCAGGCCGTCCGGTCCATTGAGAGAAATATCCACTATTGCCATGTCCGGTTTTAGCTCCTCGATGCATCTCAAGGCCGCACCCGCATCGCTTGCATTTCCACAAACCGTGAGATCCGGCTCGCGGTCAATCAGCAGAGCTAATCCTTCTCTTACCATCGGATGATCGTCGACAAGAAAGACCGTCCGCTTAGACACGGTTGTTGTGACATTAGATCCGACAATCATTTTCGTCTCCAGCACTGGCATGGTTGATTGGGAACCAACAAGTGACGGCGGTTCCGCTATTCGGTGTGGATTGCAAAGCTAACGATCCGTTGATCAGTTTCGCTCGATGGTTCATGATCCGTCGACCGGCCCCTGTCTTGCTCTTCTCGGAGGGATCGAAGCCACAGCCGTCGTCTCGAATCGTCAGGACGCCGCCTCCTTTAACCACTGCGAGGCTGATGGTGATGTTTCTGGCACGCCCGTGTCTAACCGCATTGGTGGCTGCCTCTTGCGCTAGACGATAGAGATGATCCGCAACAATTTCATCAACTAAGATTGAATCGCAGCACTCGAAACGGCACTCGACGTGAAACAGCTCTTTTACTTCACTGGCCCAGCGCTCTAGCGCGATCGGCAGACTGTTGGCTTCGGAAACCACCGGCAACAGTCCTCGCGCCAAGTCTCGCGTCATTCGTATAGACTCGTTCAGTAGTTTGACGATGTTCGCTGCTTGGGCTGTTTCGGGGGCCGAGGATTGCGCCAGCCGCTCTTGAAGAACCTTTCCCATGAAAGCGACGCCCGTTAGATGTTGGCCAAGACCGTCATGCAAATCCTGGCCGATTCTGCGCCGTTCGACCTCACCAATTTCGACTATCCTTTTTTCCAGGCGCTTGCGTTCGCTGATATCGCGAATCGCGCTGGAAACCAGTACGCCTTCTTCTGTTTCCAGCGGGCTGAGGCTGATCTCAACCGGAAACTCGTGACCGTCTTTGTGCAAGGCGTATAGTTCCACGCCCGCCCCCATGGGTCTCGTGCGCGGCTCGGCAATAAAACTTCTGCGGTGGCCTGGATGTTTGCCGCGCAGACGCTCAGGCACCAGCGTTTCCATTTCTTCTCCCAGAATCTCTTGCCGCTTGTAGCCAAACAGCTTCTCAACCTGAGCGTTGACCAGCACGATTTTTCCGCGTTCGTTGACCACCACAACAGCATCGGGCGCCGCTTCCAACAATCCGCGGAATTTTGCCTCCGCCCGTCTTTGCTCGGTCACATCAGTGCCGGAAGTAATAATATATGTCGGCGTCTGCGTCGTACCGGGAAGCACGGCCGCCGACCATGCAATAATTCGTTTCTGTTTCCGATCGCGCGTCACCCAACTGCTTTCGTATTCGATGCGACTCAGGTTATCGCGGATTTTGAAGAACAGCTTTTTGAACTCGGCGGCCTCCTCGGGGACAACCAGCAAATCCCACACACAAGTTCCTTGGGCCTCTTCTACCGAGTAACCCGTCATCTGCTCGCAGGCCCGGTTAAAGCGCACAATTCTTCCATCCCGATCGAGCACGACTACGATCGCACCTACCGTGTCAAAAATTGCAGAGACGACATTGCGTTCCTCTTGTAGTGCTTCTTGCACCTGCTTCAGTTCCGTGATGTCGAACCCAACGCCGTGGATGAACCACGGTTCGCCATCATCGCGGCGAACAAGGCGTGCTTCACAATGAAACCAGACGACTCTTTTATCGCGCGCTATCACGCGATAAGAGGAGCGCAACGGCCTACCCGAAAGAAACATATCCGCCGCTTCCTCATTCCAACGAGTCTTGTCATCCGGATGGATTTGCTGATACCAGCGAACGGGATCTTCGAGCCATTCCTTTTGTGAGAAGCCCAGCGTCGCCTCAATCTGAGGGCTTACATACGCTTCGCCGATACCTTGATCCAAATAGGCCATAAAGACCACCGCAGGAATCTGATCGAGCAAAACCCGGTAGCGCGCCTCTAATGTCGGCCCGAGTTCGGATCCCCCCGCGGATTTAGAATCCCTCTGTCCGTCCTGAGAAAACACTGCCGCGAGATTCGCCAGAACCGTCTCAGCGTCGTCGACGCCACAAAAGGTAAAGGCGGAATCGTTCAGCGCGGGAGCAGAGGCCGGATTCAATCTAGCCCCTTTTCATCGGCCTGCGCACGCCAACTCGGTACTTTATTCAACGATGCCTGGGTAAAGCGTCGAAGCGCGTGAATCGCTCGCCCGTAGGTCATGACCGCCTTCGAAGACAGCAACGATCCAGGCGGCTGGTTCATAAAGGGCATGAATTTGTCAGGAAAGCCGGGCATGGTGCAACCGATGCAAATTCCGCCAACATTCGGGCAACCACCAATTCCTCCCATCCAGCCCCTTTTTCCGACATTGCATTGCACGACCGGCCCCCAACAGCCGAGTTTTACGATGCAGGTGCGTGAGCCATACTCCTCCGCAAATTCAGCTTGTTCGTAATATCCACCCCGGTCGCAGCCTTCGTGAACGGTTTGGCCAAACAACCAAGTCGGCCGGAGGGCGTCGTCAAGGGGTATCATCGGCGCCCGTCCGGCTGCCATCTGAAGTAGGTACAGCAGAGTCTCCATGAAGTTATCCGGCTGCACCGGGCATCCGGGGACGCAGACGATCGGGATATTAGCTTTCGATTTCCACTTCCACCCCAGATAATCCACCAGCCCCATACAACCAGTCGGATTGCCTTCCATCGCGTGAATTCCGCCGTACGTCGCGCAAGTTCCGGCGGCCATGACCGCCCAAGCTTTGGGCGCTAGCCGATCAATCCATTCGCATGTCGTAATCGGCTGGCCAGTCTCATGGTCTGTACCGAACGAGGCCCAGTATCCTTCCGATTTATTCGACTCGTTGGGAATAGATCCTTCCACCACGAGAATGAAAGGTTCAAGTTTTCCTTCGGCGGCCAAATGGAAGCGGCCGATAAAATCCTCGCCATTTTCGTACGCAAGAAAGAGGTTGTGAAAATTCACTTTGGGAATCCACGGCAAACCTCCGCGCACCAAATCTTCGATGCTCGGCTGCGTGGCTGCGGTCATGGCGATCGTGTCGCCATCGCAGCTCAAACCGGCATTGATCCACAGGACGTCTATTTCTTGGATCCCGCAATCCAACGCTACTCCTGGCTTTGCATGGACGACGTCACTGAGCATCCGGTTTCCTTGGCGTCAGCTCGAACCCTGCCTTCTGGCAGCCTCAGACGGCCAACGCGACTTTGAAGAAGGCTGATCGTCAATATTCGCCTTCTCACAGGGATTCTACCCCAACGTATTGAAGAGCGCGGTGCTTTGTGGCGCGACTTCTCTGTCGTCAAATCTGATGTGGCACAACCCCCTCTTTGCCCTGTACTTCGTGGCGGGGGAAAGTTTGTTTCTGACTGAAAATTTGGCACCTCTTGGCGCGACGCGCGTTCGTTGGGATGTTATCCTCCAGCCGGTCGTAGAGGCTCGTCATGCTGGGGACTCTGAAATTGGCGTACCTGTGTTCATCGGTTCGAACTCTGTTATTGAGTCGGCATATTGCTAGCGTTCTCTGCCCGCCGCTCCTTCCAAACAGCAAAAGCAGTGAGCAGTGCGAGGAGGAGAACGACAAAGGGAATCACAGGTGGCTTAATACCGAGAGGAAGAACGCTAGCAGGTACCTGAGGCTGGAGGTGGACATAGATTGCCGTGCCCATCTGAGCAACGAGGATCGAACACGCGAGCAGGAGGAGTTGATCTCTGCTTTTTACGGTCATCGATCTACGAGGCCACGGCAGTAAGAACAGGCACCCAGTGAGCATTTCCCCCAGTTTGCCCGCGAGAACCGCTTCGTGGGGTAGATGACTCAGTTGAATCTGGATATCAAACCATCCACTGAATGGCTGGAAGAATTTGAGGAATCCGAACATGAACATCAGAACTCCCAGGAACAGCGGTTGGAAGCCTCACCCCTCACAGCGAGTCAACCCCGGGCCCGGCTCAATGGCGTGCGATGAGAATGGCCTTGATTGATGAAGCTCTCCAAATCATTCAGGCGAACGAGAACGACGACGTGTTCCTTGAAATCCGGGTCACCGGCCCGCCGGATCGAGCTTTCTGACGACAGCGCAGGAATGCGTTGCCACCTCGACAGCGCTGTACGGGCGGAACAGCTTGCCCTCAACGGGTTGCGCCATGTGTGGCTCAGCCGCATTGGGTCGAAGAGCCGGTACAGAACTCGTACGTGGAAACGGGAGTTGCTTTCTAAAGTATTGAATCTAAAACTTGGCTCCCCGACATGGATTCGAACCACGAACTTGACAAGATTCTGATCGCTTGGAAGTTATTGATTCTACAAAGTCATTGAAGTCGTCAAAAGCATCAAAAGCAGGGTCTCCGTACAAAATCGGTACAAAAATGCTGGATGCCTATATCGGTACCGACGTTCTGAAGGTGCCGAATGCGCGAGGCATGGGCCGTTCGAACAAGAAGGTGATGGAACTCGCTGGGCTGGGCTGTTCAGTTCTGCTGGCCCGCGTCTGCACAATCATGCCTTCTTGAGATCGCTGCCAGCCCGATTAGTGAGGATGGCGCAAGTAATTAGGTGAAAGAGATTGTCTGCCCGTGGCGCGAATACCGGTTGGCCAGCGAGCCAGGCGAGCGCCGTCACCAAGGCAAGCAGGTCGGTGCCATTCATATCGGCGCGCGCCGTTCCCTCGGCTTGAGCACGGAGCAGTAATCGCGCGCCCGCTGCCCACATCGCTGTGCTTGAAGCATGAAGCGCGGAGTCCGGGTCCGCGTGGGCGTTCGCCATCAGTGCGCAAACGCCGCTATAAGTATGCGTGAAGGCCACCGCCTCGCGAAACCAGGACACCAGTGCTTCGTCAGGTCGCCTCGACGTTTCGAGTTCGGCTGCCAGTTGCGTCAAGGCGTCTGCATTCGTGCGCAGCAACGCATCGAACAAGGCTTCGCGCGTTGGGAAGTGGCGGAACAGTGTAGCCAACCCGACCTTGGCCCGGCGGGCGATGTCTCGCATGGACGCGTCGGCGCCATGCTCGGTGACGACCTCGCGCGCGACCGCAAGTATATGGCTGTAATTTTTTCTGGCGTCGGCTCGCATAATCGACCTTGACAAACGGATCACTGATCCATATATACTGATATGTATCTGGATCAACGATCCACTTATAGCACGTTTGTGCAAGTGTCAACAGTGGCGAATTATGACGCCACAGAAGGAGAAAGTTATGGGAAAGCTAGACGGTAAGGTTGCAGTCATCACGGGTGGAAACAGCGGGATTGGCTTGGCCACAGCCAAGCGTTTCGTGGAAGAAGGTGCACACGTCGTGATCACTGGCCGACGAGAGAAAGAGCTGAAAGAGGCGGCAGCCTTGATCGGAAGAAACGTCACGATGGTCACGGGCGACATAACGCGCCTGGAGGATTTGGACAGGCTCTATGCCGTTGTGAAAGAGAAGCACGGGCACATCGACACACTCTTCGCAAATGCCGGCTGGGGTGAAGTCGCACCACTTGGGGCGGCTACCGAAGCTCATTTCGACAAAACCTTCGATTTAAATGCGAAGGGAACATTCTTCACCGTGCAGAAGGCCATTCCCCTCTTCAAAGATGGAGGTTCGATCATCCTGAACACTTCGGTCGCAAACGTAATGGGATTGCCGACCTTTGCCGTCTATGCCGCGGCCAAGGCAGCTGTGCGCAGTTTCCTGCGTGCCTGGACCGTGGAACTGAAAGACCGCAAAATCCGCGTGAATGCGGTAAGCCCCGGACCAATCGAAACTCCGGCACTTGAGAAAGCGGGCATCCCCCCTGAAATGCTCGAACAAGCGATAGCGGGATTCACCACACAGGTTCCGCTCGGCCGCAGAGGCAAGCCCGAAGAAATCGCGGCAGCTGTCGCGTTCCTCGCCTCCGATGAAAGTTCTTACATTACCGGCGTGGAGCTCGCCGTCGCTGGCGGCATGGCGCAGGTCTAACTAATCACGAGTCCCGCGGCTGGCTTTCCAGCACGGCCAGTCGCGGGACGATGCTTCTTAAACTTTGGTTCTCACATAAGATCGGAGAAACACTATGAGCTATGCGATTGTAGGATTCGGCAAGATCGGCCAGCGCTCTTGCCAAGGCGTTTGCCCGCAAGGGCATCGAAGTGTCCGTGGCAACCACGCGCGACCCAAAAAGCTTTGCGGCCGACGCGGCCGTGATCGGACCCAAGATCATTCCCAAAACACTGGCGGAAGCGGTCAAGGCAGACATTATCTTCTTGGCCGTCCGTTTCGAGGCGCACCCGGATGTCGCGAAGGCGCTGCCGAGCTGGAAGGGAAAGACCATCATCGATGTGACCAATGCCTACGGCGTGCCGCCGGAGAAACTGGGAGGGCAACCTTCTTCCAAATTCGTCGCGCAGGTCTTCACCGGCGCCAGGCTGGTCAAGGGCTTCAACCACTTGGGGGCTGCCACACTCCACCAGGATCCGACCGTACAGGGTGGCAGAAGAGTCGTATTCCTGGCGAGCGACGATGACGGTGCTGCAGAGGAGATTGGTGAGCTTGCAGAAAACCTCGGTTTCTCGCCGATCAAACTTGGCGGGCTTGCGGAAGGTGGGCTGCTTGTGCAGGCGCGGGGAAATAGTTGGGGTCGGCTGATCTTTAAGGACTTGGTCAAGTTCGACTAAGTGAATCGAGATCGAATCGTTTCATGATTTCATTTATTCAATGATTTGGGGTTTATTTATGACTTCAGCTTTAAACGGTCAGTCGCTTGATCAGATTTTTCGCTCCGCTCGCACCTTTAACGGCTGGTCAGATCGTCCCGTTGACGAAGGTACAGTGCGCGAAGTATATGACCTGATGAAATGGGGGCCAACTTCTGCGAACTCCGGCCCGGCGCGTTTCGTCTGGGTGCGTAGTGCCGAAGGAAAGGCCACACTCGCCGGGCTTGCTGCGGAACCGAATAAGGCGAAAATTCTGAAGGCTCCCGTCACGGTTATTATCGGCCACGATTTGGATTTCGCCGGCCAACTCCCAAAGCTTTTGCCTCACGCTGCCGAGATCATGCAGCAGTACTTTGCGGTACCCGGCGTGGCCGAGGTGACGGCAATGCGGAACGGGACGCTGCAAGGCGCATACCTCATCATCGCGGCACGGGCCTTGGGACTGGACTGCGGCCCCATGTCTGGCTTCGACAACGCTGGCGTGGATAAGGCCTTTTTTTCCGGCACGCGAATTCAGTCGAACTTTATATGCAGCATTGGCTACGGCGATCCGGCTTCCGTGTTTCCGCGCAATCCTCGCCTTAGTTTTGAGGAAGCCGGTCGCTGGGCTTAGGCCGGATGTTAGGAAAAGGAGAGATTCCGATGAGCACAAAAGACAATGTTCAGGTTGTGAAAGATTTCTTTGCAGCACTGGGCGGCGGCGACAAGCAAGGCCTGCTCACGCTGGTTGCCGAAGATATTGAGTGGGTCATTCCGGGCGAGGACTGGCCGCTGGCCGGCACGCACCGCGGGCTCGCAGGATTGGCGGAGGTGCGTCAGAAGGCGTCCGAAGAGATAGAAATGACATATCCAACCCCTCCCGAATACGTGGCGCAGGGAGACCGCGTTCTGGTCATCGGCGTGGCTACGTGTAGCGGCTTGAGATCATAAATCGTTGTGCCTGAGAACAGCGCCACTTCCTGCTCACATTAACTGCGACCAGGGACCCGGCTTCAACCCACATTACGTGAGAACGTGCCCACATTAACTGCGACTAGCCTGAGATCATCCGGCTTGTGCCCACATTATTTGCGACTCAGGAGTTTCGGGGCGAACCGGCCCGAATTCAACACTTTACACTACCGGCAATGCTCGCTCGTCAGCCGGTCCAGCATGGCATTGAATGGTGCCGGTGGCTGTCGGTACAGCGGTTCGCGCACTGGCCACACCTTGAGCATGTCCGCCGGACGCTCCATCAGTGGGCCGCCACCGAGCGCCGGGCCGATGATCCAGGTCTGCACGTTAAGGCGCGCGTATTCGGAGTACATCTTGCGAGCATAGTCTTCGAAGCGCCCGGCATCCGTTGCGCCAGGCGCAAAGACGAGCATAGCCAGTTTGACACCGCAGCGTTCGCAAGAGATCAATTTACTTTCCACCACCTCTGTGGTGGGCTCCGGGGGCAATGCTTGCGGTGGCTCCGCCCATCCGCCGCCGTCCCGCAGTTCGCTGCTGCCGCCGCCCATGAGTTGGGTGATCTTAAGACTCAGCGGCTGGAAGACGGCCAGCCGTTGAGCCGTCATGGGATCATGGGCATCGCCAGCCACTTCGCAGGAAATGTGAGTGCGGCCGTCCGCAGTCGCCCGTAGCACGATCCGGCCCAATTGACCAAGGCTGTGATGGCGAAATAAATAGGCCCAGCCGTTGGACACGGTCTGTTTGGTGATTGAAACACCCGGTGGCAAACGAAACCCGGCCAGATTCGCAGAAGCCGTGTGTTTGTGTTGACGGTGCTGATCCATTAGATTTGGACGACAAGCCAAAGGCCCGCTGCTTCCTCCAGGTTTGGATAACTCAACTTTTCAGTGTAAATCGAACTCTGTTTCCCTGAACCGGTATTCCGCACGGGCTCACAGCCGGTTTTGAACTCGGAAACGGGCAGCGACAACGGGTTCGAAAAAACGAACGTTTTTCCGAACCGCCCTGAGTCGCAAATAATGTGGGCACAAGCCGGATGATCTCAGGCTGGTCGCAGTTAATGTGGGCACGTTCTCACGTAATGTGGGTTGAAGCCGGGTCCCTGGTCGCAGTTAATGTGAGCAGGAAGTGGCGCTGTTCTCAGGCACAACGATTTATGATCTCAAGCCGCTACAGCTACCGATCCGATCGTCAAGGCCGGCCACTGGGTCGGTCTTTCTTTCGAGCGACGACGAGGACGCAACCATCCGTGGCGGACTTGAGCGTGTCGAACAGCAAATCGAGAGCGGGGAACTTATTAGGGTCCTGGACGACTGGTGTCAGCCGTTCGCGGGGTTCTTCCTCTTTTACCCGAGCCGTCGCCAGCAACCAGCGGCGCTCACGGCTTTAATTAATACCTAAAGGCTCTAAGCTTTTCTCATGGAGCATGGATTTACATGTCTCAAATCCATGCTCATCGCTTCCGTCTTTAAGATTCAATACGTTCTGCGGGTCCAAACAACACCCCAGTACAAAATCTGTACAATAACTGTTCACTGCGCCTTTAAATCATTGAATCTAAAGGTTGGCTCCCCGACATGGATTCGAACCACGATTTAACCAAGTCATGTAGAATCTGCAACTTACAGATTTCAAAAAGGCCTAGAATGCTCAATTGGTCAAGAAAGACCGTCATCGGTACAAAACCCGTACACGGGTCATAGGTGCCAACGGACGAGACTTTGGCATGGACTTCGCTTCTGAGTTAGAAGATTCGGGACCCGATGGCCATGTTTCGTTTTGTTGGGAACACAAGGAAATCATCTCGGCCGATAAGCGCGTATCTTGAGACTGGTCCCTCACAACCACGCGAGCACTCTTCGATTCACTGATGAAGATCCGCGAGTGCCTATTGAATCAGCTCAGTCGCCAAACAGTCGATGTTCTTCAGTAAGCGTTCCTGACCTTCCCTTGCAAGTTTCTCCGCTAGGGCGGCCAAGAAGTACCAAAGATCGCCGACATCTTCTGGCGTGTTCTTGTATTGGGTGGCGATGGTGACCCCACTTGACGACTGGCGAAGGCTGCGCAAAGTCGTCGCGCCAATTCTTTGTCTATTTTGCTTTTGTGCAGCATGCCTGTTCCTTCCTGTTCATCTCGCCGCCATTGTATCTGCCGTCAATGCCGCTAGAAAGCTCGAAGCACAACGCATGCTTGCAGGCTGCTCGAAAATTCACAGTCCACAATGGCGTCCGGGGACCTATTTGGCCATTTCCCATGCAGGGGTCCGTTGGGCCATTGCACTGGCCATTTTCTCACCGTGATTGGTCTTTAAAGAAGACATAGAAAAACACTGTCACGCTGACGCTAGCGAATAGATAAATCAGCGACCGCAGAACAGTCACGGGCGGAACGATGTCACGCAAAACGCCCGACGCCACATTAACAAAATCGAACGCCACGACAATCGTCAGGAGTAGAGTTCCAAGGAGCGCC
This sequence comes from Bryobacterales bacterium, assembly GCA_963763615.1. Taxonomy (GTDB): domain Bacteria; phylum Acidobacteriota; class Terriglobia; order Bryobacterales; family Bryobacteraceae; genus Bog-105. Next base: position 557,580 of record CAVXPI010000002.1, read on the forward strand.
AGCAGTGCCACATTTTTCAAGGTCATGAAAAGAAGTATAGACGCTCTTCATCGGATCCAGGTGCCACGCACTCTCAAGATCAATTGCCATGCAATCCTCTCCGACCCCGCCGATGAAACGTGGATACCCGACGAGGATATCTAGAACCGTGGATGCGGCCGTTAAGCTAAGGCCCGGCTATCCCGGCGTGCTGATTTGGCGCGACTCGTATGTTCCGGACGAAAAGTCTAAACAGAAGCGAGAGCTTGCGCGATGTCTCTAAGAGCGAGTTCCAGGGTGCGGCGTGAAGTGCCAATATTCATGCGTATGTGGCCTTCGCCGGCCAAGCCATAGTTCGTGCCCGGGTTGATCTGCACCTTTGCCTTCTTGACCAGAAATTCTTCCACAATCTGTTCGGCGGTTACCGGACGTGCGCCAGCCGGTCGTCTTTGATTCGCGGTCTCGGCTTGTGCACGCAGCCCCATTTTTTCAATGAGGCCGGTAATGTCGAGCCAAGCAAGGTAGGTGCCTTCGGCTTTTCGGTAGTGAAGCAAAGGAATCTTTTCGCGGATGAACGTTTCGAGAAAGTCATAGTTGCCGTCAATGTTTTCGATAAGTTGGTTGAGCCAAGGTTCGCCATCTAGAAGGGCTGTGCGAGCGGCGATCACACCCAGCGTGTTGATGTTACCGCTGTGGCCGGTGGCGGCGATCCGCGCGATATAGTCGGCGTTATCGGAAAACATCCAGCCGCACTTCATGGCGGAAAGGCTGAACGATTTGCTGGCGGATTTGAACGTAATACTGTTCATCACAACATCACGGTTCGGCAAAGTGGAGAACGGCGTATATTTGTGTCCACGCGTAACGAAATCGCAGTGAATTTCATCGTCGAGGACAACTACGCGACGGCGCGTGCACAATTCACCAATTGCGGTGAGTTCTTCCGGGGTCCAGACGTTGCCGGTCGGGTTGTTCGGGTTGCAGAGGATCAGTGAGTTTGTGTCGTGCCCAATACGACGATCCAAGGTTTTCGCAAGGAACCACATTGTTTGAAGCCAACAACGTTCCAACAAATGGTGGGCGACGGCCACCTGAAGGCGATCGAGATTGTAAGCGGCGCGACCAATCACCGGCGGACAATCGATACCCCTGCTGTGTTTAGTTTCATCGGCGCAACCCCGCGAACCGATTGGTTGCCGGCGGAGGTAGAGCGCGACTCTAAGGGATTCGTGCTCACAGGTTCGGCCGTAGCGGGTTCACAACTGTCGCGCTGCACTATAATCCTATAATTGCGGACTGGCGACCTAATGTTTTCAATGCTTGTCCTCGATTCAACTGCAATAGCGTTGCACTTGAATCGAGGACTGATGTACTTAAACGGGTCTTCCTCACTTTGTGGGCAAGTAACGGGAGGACAGCGAGCTGCGCCAAATGTTCCACTAGTAGGATGAGCGCAAAACTACTGCTGGCACCGTTGCCTGAAATCCGCATCCTAAAGACCGTCAAGGACAAAGACGTTCTCGTCGTGACAGCGGCAGGTTTAGGCGCAAGGAGATGTCCAGACTGCGGAACGGCATCCACCTCGCGCAAAGGCGGATATGTTCGGCAGTTGCAGGATCTGCCCGTTCAGGGCATGGCCGTTCGACTCGAAGTGCGGATGACCCGATGGCGATGCCGGAATGACGAGTGCGATCGCCACAGTTTTGTGGAGGGGCTGGAAAAGAGCGCGCCATCTCATGCCAGGCGGACTCGCCGGGTCAGTGAACTGGCTCGTTTGCTTGGGCATGCGACAGGAGGACTGGCAGCAGAAAGACTGCTGTTTCGCCTTGGCATCCCGCAGAGTGACGATACCGTCCTCCGTACAGTGAAGCGCGACGCAGCCAGTCGGAGAAAGCCGGCGCTGCGGGTGGCGGGCATTGACGATTGGAGTTGGCAGCAAGGACGGAGCTACGGAACCATCGTCGTCGACTTGGAACGGCGAGAAGTGGTGGACGTATTAGGGGAACGGTCGGCTGAGGCGACCGCGCAATGGCTTCAGCAGCACCCCGAAGTGGAGATCGTCAGCAGGGACCGTTGCGGCCTCTACGCGCAAGGTGCGCGCCGCGGAGCGCCGCAGGCTCGGCAGGTAGCGGACCGCTTTCATTTGCTGCAGAACTTGCGAGAGGCCATCGAACGGCAGCTGAGCCGGGGCTACTCGCAAGCCAGTGTATTAGCTGAGACCGAGATTCCCTCCACCGACATCGAAGCAACCCCCGACATTAACAGCCATGGTCGACAACCTGAACTGCTGAAGCATGGGCGATGTTGGATGAATTGGCCGGAACGCCGCAGCATGAGTCCCAAATCGACAACGCCAAGAAAATATGAAAGCTACTTGGCTCAACGGTGGGCCGAGGGTTTTCGGACCGCGCGTCACCTGCTGGCGGAGATCCAAAAGCTTGGCTATGCCGGCAGCCTGACGCATCTGGAGCGTCTGCTGAGTGAGTGGCGGCGGGCTCGACGCGGTCCATCCGTGCAGGCCCTTAGCGCCGATGAGGGAGGAGGCGGGGCGTCTCTGGTTTCACTCAAAGTTGCCCCGATACCGGCTTCTTATCTGTGTGTGAAACCGCGCGGGTTGATGACAGAACAGGAAATGCAGAAAGTCGCCCAGCTAAAGCAGAAAGTACCCATCTTCGCTGCTATGCGAAAGCTAGCCCTGCGGTTCCGCGGCATCCTGCAAGGCCGAGACTCGGCCAAACTCGACTCTTGGTTGGACGATGCCCACCGATCAGGCATGTACGGACTGCGCCGATTCGCCTATACCGTTCGCCATGATCTCGCCACAGTTCGGAATGCCATAAGCGAGCGTTGGAGCAACGGACAAACTGAGGGTCACATCAATCGGCTCAAAACTCTAAAACGCCAGATGTATGGACGCGCAGGAACGGAACTGCTACGCGCTCGACTCCTGCCTCTGTTCTGCAACGAGCAGCCCACAAAGTGAGGAAGACCCACTTATTCCGGATCTCCCCCACACTTGTTGCAAGCCGATCATTTCATTTGAGTGGGAAGAGGCGAGCTCGGAGCAATTCGATAATGCCGCGCCCGTACATATCCTGGCTCCGCCAACTGCCATGGAGCGACCATCTCGAGTGTACCCTCAGATTTGGAAGTTTCTAACGGAGAAGAATACCGAAAACCTTCACTTCATTTGAGGCAAAGGGATTCTAGTCCATGGAAATTCTGGTGAAATCTCAAAAAATGCAGAGGGCGTGGCTGCTCGCCGCCAAGGGAGAAGGGAACACATCAGTCCTTTCGGCGAGGTGCTCGACACCGCAGCCGTTCGGCGTGCGTTCCTCAAGACACACATGAAGATAGGCATTGTGGGCCACGGAGTTGTGGGATCGGCGGTGGCGCGCCTCTTCTCCGCCCAGCGCGACACCGACGTAGCGATCTACGACAAGTTCCAGCTCCCGCACAACCACCCCGACCAGAAAGCCGCGGTAAATGCCTGCGATCTGGTTTTCATCAGCGTGCCCACCCCAATCGGGCAGGATGGCGGGTGTTGCGACGTTTCCGCGGTCGAGGAGTGTGTCTCCTGGATCGACGCTCCCATCTGCATTCGATCCACGATTCCGCCCGGCACGGTGGATCGTCTGGCCGCTGCTACCGGGAAGTCCATTGTGTTCAGTCCCGAGTATCTTGGCGAACAACCGGGACACCCTTGGCGAAATGAGGGCGATTCTGGATTCCTGATCGTCGGGGGGTCTCCCGCCGCCTGCGAACTTGTCCTCTCCGCATATCGGTCAATCCCGGAATTAGAGCTCAAATGTTATTGCACGAATGCCCGTACCGCGGAATTGTGCAAATACATGGAAAACTGCTTCCTCGCAACGAAAGTCGCATTCGTGAATCAGTTCTTCGACATCGCTCAAGTATTGGATGTCGATTTCAGCGAGCTGCGCCTGCTTTGGCTCGCCGACCCCCGTATCGGTTCGTCGCATTCGACGGTAACAGAGGCTCGAGGCTTTCGCGGCCGGTGCCTGCCGAAGGACATCTCGGCGATGGTGGCGCTAATGAAGCCGTTCGGCGGGCCGCCGCTTCTCGAGGCGATCATGCAATACAACGCCCGCTTGTGTGAAGTTGCCGATCGGGTAGCAGACGCCTCTGCGCTGGCGGCGGGTTCGTGAAGAACCGGGATTCGGCTTGCGGCCCAATGTAAGCAGTGCAGCGGACCGGGGTCTGTCGTTCCTCGCCTCGCGCCAACTCCCGTCCGGCCAGTTTCCCGTCGAGGCAACCATTCAAAGTCAGCAGGTCACAAGACCGGATCAGTCGCTCTTTGCCACGACACACATCCTGTACTCGCTCGCTTTCGTGCCTGGAAATCTGACGCGCGGCATGATCGCGCGGGGCTTAGGCTACTTCACAGCGGAGATGACTGGCCGGGGCCTATGGCGCTACTGGAACAGGGACGCAAAGTGGGGAGGACGCGAGATCAGCGCATTTATTCCAGCGGATCTCGACGATACGGCAAACGTCTCGTATTTGCTTCGCCGCCACGGCGTGCCCTTTCCGGATAACCGTCCGCTCATGCTGCTGAACCGCAACCGGGCCGGGCTTTATTACACCTGGCTGATGCTGCGCCCGGCGCCCACCCTAAGTCCGCGGTATTGGCTGACGATGCTGCGCGAGCTTACCGTCGAGCGCGCCACGCTGTTCTGGAAAACCACGGAAGCCGGGTATCTCGATATCGACGGCGTGGTCAACGCCAACGCCTTGCTCTATCTAGGCGAATGCCCCGAGACCGCGGCCATCGTGCACTGGCTGATCGAGATCGTCCAGACCGGCCGCGAAGCAACTTGCGACAAGTGGTACCGTGACGCCTTCAGCCTCTATTACGCGCTATCTCGCAATTACTGGGCCGGTGTTCGCACCCTCGGTGTGGTGGTACCCGAGATCCTTGCCAGGCTGCGCGGCGCCGCAGCGGGCACTGGGCAAATCGGTGAAAATTGCTTGCAGACTGCCTTGGCCGTCAACACCATGCTCAATCTCGGCGTCGAGGCTAATGCCGCTTTCATCGCCCGGGCGCTCGATTATCTACTCGCTACCCAGTCGGCTGCCGGTAGCTGGCCCAGCGCGCCGTACTACTACGGCGGGCCCAAGAAGGCCGTCAGTTGGGGGTCGGCCGAGCTGACGACGGGCCTGTGCCTCGAAGCACTGGTCCGCTCCACACACCAGACCACCCAGAGGTTCCCATGTGTGGCATAGCCGCGCTGGTGACATCCCAGGAAGGCGTCTCCCCGGATATCGTCCCCCGCATGGTCGCCGCTCTGCGCCACCGTGGACCGGACAGCCAAGGCGTGTACCACTTCAGCCGCTGCACTCTGGGCAGTGCCCGTTTAAGCATCGTCGACGTCGAGGGCGGCCGCCAGCCGATCCTTTCGCGGGACGCCGCTCTGGGCGTCACCTTCAACGGCGCCATCTATGGCTTTCGCGAGCTGAAGACTCATCTAGGCGACTATCCATTCCAAACCGGCACTGATACGGAATTGATTCTCGCCTTGTACGCGAGGCACGGCGACGGCTTCCTTCGCCATCTGCCTGGCATGTTCGCGTTTGCCCTGTGGGACGACCGCGAGCAGAAACTAACCTGCGCCAGGGATCGCTTCGGTGAAAAGCCCGTCTACTATGCATTTGGTACAGGGGGTGAGTTCCTGGTCGCGTCGGAGATCAAGGCCATTCTCGCTTCGGGCCTGGTAGCGCCAGTCCTGAATCCAGCGGCCGTGGGCCACTATCTCACGCGGCTTCATGTTCATCCGTCGCAAACTATTTACAGCAACGTTCATGCGCTGCCGCCGGCGTATGTGCTGCGATTTCAGGACGGGCGCCTTCGTGTCGAACCCTACTGGCAGCCCCCGGACATCGTCGAAGGCATCGCCGCTGAAGTGGCCGTCGAGCGCTTCCGCCATCTCTTCGATACGGCCATTCGGAAGCAGCTCGTGGCCGACGTGCCTGTCGGTGTGCTGCTGAGCGGCGGCATCGACTCGAGCACCGTTGCCGCGGTTGCCAGCCAGCGTCAACCGGGCGTCCGCACCTTCTCCTTCGGGTTCAGAGCGGGCGTCGAAGACGAACTTCCCTTCGCACGCGGCATGGCCCAACGCTGTCGAACTTCTCATTACGAGCTCGCTGACGACAGCGCAGACATCCCCGCCCTCCTCCGGCGCATGCAGACGATCTACGACGAGCCCTTTGCCGACTCTTCCAATATCCCGACCTTTCTGGTCTGCGAAATGGCCCGCCGCCACGTGACAGTTGCTCTCGGCGGCGACGGTGCCGACGAACTGCTCGGCGGCTACGTATCCTGGACCCGGCGATTTCTCGAACCTGGCGCGCGCCTGAAGATGAAATCGCTAATGCAACGGCTCGCCGGGTGGCTTGGCCGCCGCCAAACAGGCAGCCCCCTGGTTCAGCGCTATTCGCAGGGCTACCGTAATTACTTCACACCCGCGGAACGACGGAGGCTGGGGTTCGCTATTGAGAAGGAACAACTCATCGATTACTCCCGCTACCAGCGGAACACGCGTCGGCGATACGCTCCGCTTCGACATCGACCTCTATCTGCCCGGCGACGTCCTCGTCAAGACAGATCGAGCCTCCATGGCCAACGGCCTGGAATTGCGGGCTCCCTTCCTCGATGTGGACCTGGCTAGTTTTTGCCTGTCCCTCCCGGACAGCCTGAAGGTTGACGCGGATCGTGAGAAACTTCCATTGCGGCGCGCTTACGAAGTCATGTGGACGCCCGAAATCCGCGCCCGCCCCAAGCAGGGTTTTGGCGGCCCCGTGACCGCGTGGCTTGAGGCACCAGCCATGTCCGCTCTGAAACGGGACATCCTCTGTGATCGCGGCCAGCGGATCTTCAACCTGCTCGACTTCGCTGGCGTTCAGCGCTTCGTTGCGCGAAACACGCAACAGACCTGGAGCCTGCTCGTTCTGGCTCTCTGGATGGAAGGACATGCATGCTAACACCCGGCAAAATTCTGAAGGCCGAAAAATGGTGGAACGACAAGGCGCCCCCGGTACTTGGCCTCGCCTACTACCTGCTGGCCGCTGGCGCCGGAACCGTCCCTCTCAGCCGCGCTCTGTTGGATATCCTCGCCTTTATAGTCGCCTTCATCGGCGTCGCCGGATTCGGACACGTGATTAATGATCTGGGCGATCTCGAGGTTGACCGCGCCGCCGGTAAACCAAATACGATGCAAGGAAGAACGCGTTTGCAGATCGCGCTCATCATTGCCGCGCTCCTCGCCATGGCATGGCTGCCCTGGCTCATCCTGCCCGCCAATCGCTGGAACCTCACGTTCATCGGCGTCCAGTTGCTGCTGCTTACTGTGTACGCCGCGCCGCCGCTGCGGCTCAAGACTCGCGCCATTCCTGGCGTCCTTACCGATGCCCTTTACGCTTACACCGTCCCCATGCTCATCACGTGGACCACGTGGAAGCGGCATGGGCGGGCCGGCAAGGCCCCAGTCGCTTCTTCTCGCCGCGCTGATGCCCTGGTCTCTCTGCGCCGGCATAAAGGGCATTCTTGTGCATCAGGATGTCGATGCCGCAAACGACGCCGCAACCGCGGTGGGCACATTCGTCACGCGGTACGGCCACGCACGGACGTTCTGGCTGCTCTCGCGGGTTGTTGTTCCGTCCGAAATAGCCTCCTTCGCGCTCATGACTCTCGCGTTTTCGCGCGAGCTCAAGTTCTACTTTCCAATCGTCGTGCTGCTCTTCTGCTGGCGAACCTCCCAACTCGCCTGGCTCTGGGATGTTCCGGTCAGGCTGCCGTGGCGTCTGTCTTCCGAGGAGGCCGTCACTCTGTACGGCTTCCGATTGGCGGGGGATTTCTATCGGGCCTGGTTCCCCGTCGTCATGCTGGCCGCATTGTGTTTTCGCAATCCCCTGTATCTAGCCCTTGGATGCATGCACCTGGCGCTCTTCAAGACCGGTCTCGGCCACTTCTTCCGCCACGATCTCGGGCACATCCTCTGCGGAGGGATAGCGAGGATGAGGCGTCGTCTTGCCTAGGAACCGCGCCTTCGTCTACGCCACCTGCGGCGGTGCGGCTTACATCCGAACGCTGCGCCGGTCACTTGAATATCTCCGTCCCCGAACCGCTCTGCCCATCATGGTTGTCACGGACACCCGCCGCAACGAAATCGCCATCGATCACCCGGCCGTGATCGATGTCGAAACCCCGCACCACTTCAGCCATCACCAGGCCAGCATCTTTCTCAAGACGGGGCTGCATCGGGTTCTTCCCCCCGATTTTGAGTACGCGTACCTCGATACCGACGTCATCGCCGCAAACGACGGGGTCGATCTCATTTTCGATCGGCAGTCAGGCCCCGTAACCTTTGCCCGTGACTTCACTTTCTTGGAAAGCTGCGTTGCCACCTTCAGCCGTCACGCCATGAACTGCTGCTGCCTCGAAAGTGGCGCCCCCCGATGTTCCCATCTCGCTCAGGCCATCGAGCGCAAGTTCGGTGTCTCTGTACGGGACGAGTGGGTTCACTGGAATGGCGGACTCTTCCTCTTTGGTGCCGACGGCCTCACATTCATGGAGATGTGGCACACGCTGACCATGCAGATCTTCGAGGACCCGTATTGGAAGGTTCGAGACCAGGGCACACTTATCGCCACGGTCTGGAAGCTCGGGTTGCAGCACCAAACCTGTCTTCCTCCCGAATACAACTTTCTCCTCGAACTGACGAAACCTTATGTGCGCTTTGATCGGGCGGCGGGCTACTCGCTGCACAAGTCGGTGGCGCCTGTCCGCCCCACGTTCCTGCACATACTGCGCGCCGGTCTTGATCGGCCCGGGTGGAGTCTCGCCCGCGACGTCGAGGACATGCTCGAAAAGCGTTCGGGGCGGCCCGCCGCGGAGGGCCAAACGCAAATGCACCGATACCTTCGATGGTTGCGCCGCCGGGCGTAGCCCGCCTCGCACCGATTCCAATCGGCGAAATCCGCACGATCAAATTAGGAGCTAGCTAGCTAGCGACGAACTATGCCAGTGGATGGTCGCGCTGTGCGGTTAGCGGTGCGTCCGAGGTCGTTGAAATCGGTTTAAAGCGCACCACGAAGTCGATGTTGATTTCGTAGACCTCCAGATGGTCAGGCTGCCGTTTGTTCCACTGACAAAGCCAGGGCGGCGCAGTGAGTGGCGGCAGCGACAGTATTAACTGATTTAATTTCGATCTTTACAGCACTATCATAGGTGACAAATCTTTCCTCAGCCTTCAGCAGGGCAGCCGTTTTGCCTGCCTTCTGCCTCCTTCTCCAGGCGCGCCCCTCCGCAGCGATTCCCACCTTCAATCGGGATATTGCGCCGATCCTATATAAGCAGTGCGCTACATGTCACCGTAGCGGCGAGGTGGCTCCCTTCTCACTGATCACCTATCAGGACGCGGTCCGGCACGCCCGGACGATTGTCGCGGTGACGAGTCAGCGGATCATGCCACCCTGGAAGGCCGAGCCCGGGCCACGGTTCAAGAACGAGCGGCGACTGACGGACCGGCAGATCGCGCTGATCGGCAATTGGGTGGCGCATGGGACACCGGAGGGAGATCCCGCGGCGCGGCCGGTGCCTCCGGTCTTCCCGGCAGGCTGGCAGGCCGGACGGCCCGACAGAGTCTTCACTCTGCCCACCAGGTTCAACCTGGCGGCGGATAGTCTGGATCGATTCCAGTGTTTTGTGATCCCGATGGACGAAACGCGTGACACCTACATCAAATCATTTGAATTCCGCCCCGAAAACCGGCGCATCGTACACCACGCTGCCTTCTACCTGGACCCGAGTGGCGTTGCCGCCAAGAAGGCGGGAACGAACTACCCGTGCCCTGGCGGCCCAGGTTTCGCCCCTGTGGTAGTGCTGGGTGGATGGGGTCCGGGCGGCGGCCCCGACGTCCTGGACAAGGAATTCACGATCAGGATTCCAAAAGGATCAAGGCTGGTGCTGCAACTTCACTATCATCCGTCCGGAAGCCGGAGTCGGACTGGAGTTCTCTGGGCGTGACGTTCGGAGAGCGCTCCCGCAGGCCGGTGGGTCAAATTGCTGCTGCTGCGCGATCTCGATATCCCGGCTGGCGCGGCGCATTATGTGGTCAGGACCGGTATCACGATTCCCGAGGACGTGAAGGTGCTGGCGATTGCGCCGCACGCCCATTACCTTGCCGGAAACATGGAGGTGACGGCCAGGCTGCCGGACGGCAGGGCTCAATCGCTGATCCATATCAAGGAATGGGACTTCAACTGGCAATCCGAATACTTTTATGAACAGCCTGTCAGTCTGCCAAAGGGCACGCGGGTGGAGTTCGACTATACCTACGACAATTCGGAGAAGAATCCGCGAAACCCTTCGCATCCGCCCGTCCGGGTGCGTTCGGGAGAACGGACTACGGACGAAATGGCTTTGGTCTACCTACATTTGATACTTTCTCCGGGCACTACCGAGGCGGATTTCGAAAAACTCATGGCTGTGGAATACGTCGACCAATATCTGGAGCAGGGAGCGAACCCCGCGTTCCTCTATCCCAACGTCCAACTCGATGCATCGCAGCGGGCGTGGCTGGTTAAGGCTGTGACTACCTTTGACGCGGATCGAGACGGCAAGCTGAACGCGACCGAACGCCGGGCGCTGGTTGGCGCATTGCGGAAGCGGATGGAAATTCCGTGACGGCGTTGAACGGCTTGAACCTTCACGAGCGAATCAGGCGCCAAAGCCGCGAGAGACCTGCCTGCGTCCTGGGGGTTTGCGGCGGAGATTTGGGGTGAGGCAGCATCCGCTCGAGATCGGACGCCGTTAAATTTGGAAGGTTGTAATCGACAAAGCCCAGGAATTTCGCGCCTTTTTGTTCCGGATGCTCGATATATTGGTGTGGCGCAGCCCGCAACAGGAACTCGGTATCGACTTCGTATACTTCGAGTTTCTGCGGTTGGCGGGCGTCCCATTGGTACAAACGCGCGTTGACGTTCTCCGGGACCAGCGATAGCTGCAGCGAGATCCGGACCGAGTCCGTGAAGTTCTCGCCGGTGGCGTGCAACAGGCGCGAATCGAATAAGAAGGCGGATCCCGCAGTCATAGGGACTTCGATCTGGTATTTCGACTCCAACTGACTGAGTACCCCCTGAAAGGGACTCGGAGCGGGCGGAGTGGAGCCAATCTGGCCGAGGACCTGACTGCCTTCCACCACGCAAAGACAGCCGTTGCGATTGTGCACATCCAAAAGCGGACACCACAAGTTCAGGCCAAGGTGCCGCGCGTGATCGACTAGCGAATAGTCCGCATGAAGACCGAGCGTCCCATGCCGGCTCTTGGCTTTTTTTATAGCAAAGGAAGCCAGCAGAATCCTGTAGCCGGAGGCCACTAGTTTGATCTTGTGCTGAACGACATGGCTGATGCCTTCGAAGATCCGGCGTTTAACCGCCGAATCGTTACCGAAGGCGCTGATGTAAAAATCTGAAGGAACATCCGGGGTCGTGTCGCGGTACAGGTGTTTGAGCGCCTCAATCTCCGGGCCGTCGAGAAACGGCTGGACCGTGTAGCCACGCTGCGGGAGATCGTGTGATGTGGCTTCAGGAATGCCGTTTTTGCTTTGAAGAGCGTTAACACCCATACTAGGAAGACCGGTGCAGACGTCTTTCCTCTCATTCAACTTCGGTTCTCGGACTGAGTGAGACCGTTTTCGGGGGCCAGTGATAGCCGATCAGGCGCGTGCAGATCAGGGCAGGAGACAAGTACCCGAGTCCACGCGGTCAGAGGCTCGAGGCGTCCAGGAGCTCTATTAGCCTCTCAGCCGAAAAAGTGCCGCAATAGCGGAGCGTTTGCTTCGGGAAGCGCCGTAATTCAAATTGGATTCTGCGTGCTCTTTGCGGGCTCACGGTGCGGTCGAGATAACGCAGGAGAACCTGCAGATCAACCGGGTCGAAACGCAGATCCGCGAGCAGTCCCGACGATTGCAGCAGGCAGCCCACAGTACAGACCGCCCGGTAATAAGCCTTCAGTTCATGAACCGGATCGGCCCCTTCGATGTGGACGACGCCAGCACCGGTCCCCACATTGTCGCCGGCCAAATCCGAGAGTACACTGGCCACCGAACCAGATTCCCTGCGGCTTGCCAGCAGTTCGGCGCAGCGCTGCTCCAGTGGCCGCCGCGCGGCCGAAGGCTCCTCCTTCATCCAGAATTTAATTTGGCGGCAAAGGCCTTCGATGGCCTCGAAATTCGCGGACTCAATTTCTGTATGTGGCTGAGGGTTGCTCTTGCGGTAGAGGTCGACGAGTTCCCGCTGCACCTCGAGCGGCAAGGTCATGATCGAGTGATCGGCCGGGAACACGACGGTATTGAAGAAAATCCTTATGCCGCGCTCGTTCGCGAACGCAACCAGTCCCGGAATCTCCCGGCAGTTGGACGTCATGGGACAGATGGCCAGCATGAGCGACTTGCGCTTCAGCCGGTTTATATCGGAAAAGGCTTGCAGATTGCTTAGGGTCCGTTCGAGCGATGCGTTCCTGCGAATCGATTCGTATGTCGCTTTCGTCACGCTGTCGAGCGAAACAATCACTTCGCAGTTCAGTTTCTCCAGTACGCGTTTGACTTTCCCGGTAAATACCGTGCCGTTGGTCGTGATCGAGACAACGCACTTGGGGTTTAGCTCGATCAGGCGGTCCCAGATTTCATAATAGAGGTCCACCAGAAAAGGCTCGCCGCCGAGGAATTTTGCCTTCGTTAGGTGGGGAAGAAACGGAAGTAGTTGTTGAACGAACGCTTTATCGTACACTTGCGGCAGCGGCGGTAGGTTCTCGCGGTTCGCCCGGATGCTCGACGAGTGGAAACCAGAGCACATTGAGCACTCGAGGTTGCACTTGTTCGAGAGTTCGAATTCGAAACGCGCGGGATGTCGCTGGGCACCTCCGGGCTGCAGGAACGCCCTGGCCCTCGAGGCCAACCGCACGCGGAGAGGACGCGCATTCGAATCGAATCCATGCGCTAAAAAACCGCTAAAGTTCCGCGCATTAAGCTGGTCGGCGCACAACTCGCATCCGCCTGGAAACTCGTTCCGCCGCAGCGCGGCCCGCATCGACTTAACTTGTGCGCCAAGCCAGATCTCCTCAATCGATTGTTGGGGATATCGGCCTAACGCACTCGATCTGCTGTAGCAGCAGGCGCTGACCAAACCGTCACGGCCAAAGTACATGCTGCTCTCCGGCGCATGGCAAAGGCTTCCCTTATCTACACATTGCCTAGATGCGTTGTAGGCCCTCAGAATGTCGAACTCAACCGCCATCGTTCCTCTGTTCAGAATCGGGCCGAAGCCTTTTTGCCCCTGGAGAAGTCCGGATCGTGCAGGCCATCGTTCAGCCTCCCGGAGCTCTGGAAAGGATGTGGCCATTTTGCAGTTTTTTCGCATTTTTTCGCAAGCCGATGCATACCGGTTTTGATCGGCCTGAGTGGACCTCCGCCCGCGATATTAGAAGATGTGCTCGACTAGCGATCAAGACAGGCTGCCTTCCGCTGGTCCCGTCGTCGGGCTACGTTAGCCCCGTCTGCGAAGCCCTCACGAACGAATCAGGCGCCAAAGCCGAGAGAAAACCGACCGTACCCCCGCTTGACGCAGGGGTCGGGGTAATTGCTGAATTGCGCGGCGTTCGCTTGTTTCACAGTCTGTACCAGCCAGCGCAGCCGCCGCTCCACAGGGCTTCCGTCACCGAAATCGAGTATCCGATCCCGGCCGCTGCGCTGATCCCTGGGTACCTCCACTATCTTTGGCAGAACGAAAGGGGTGGGTTCTTCCAGCCGCCGGTTGTCCACAAGACCACGCGCCGTCTGGAAGAATTGCGGCCAATTCCGGTCGATCGGGAACGACTTTCCTTTTCTGCTGGAATAGTCCGGCGTGACGACCAGTTGCTGTTGGTATTGGATCGCAGGCGCCAAATTTCCCGCGTTGGGAAATCTCGCCACCAGGAAACGTGACAGCTCGTGGTAGAACTCATCCAGCCGCAGGCAAGTATGGCAGAAGACCCACTTGCTGGGATCGACCAGGAAGGAACACCCGGGCGCGTCCTCCAGCTCCATCGCATCGGTCAGTTCCGGGTTCACCAGAAATTCCCGATACAGCGCGCGAACTCGCTGATAAAGCGGTGCGATCAGCGGCGAATCGCGGCAGAAGCCATCGACCACGGCGTCGTAATATTCGCGGTAGGGGACATCGTGAACAAACCTGAGATAAATCGCCGGAAGCCGCGTGAGCGCGCGGTTGTGATAGGCCCGGATAAACGCCGTGTAGGTGCTGGCTTCAACCCAGTCATCCTTGCCGAAGCCGCGCCAGCCCACCACGATCTTGCTGCTGGTGTAGGACTGGCCGTTTTTTCCCCGTATTCCGCCGTATGGGACCAGGCCGCGCTCTACCGTTTCAATCTGCCACTTCGCTATAAAGTCCGGCTCGGCGGCGGGGGCGTTGGGGAGCAGCGCGTAAGGAGAAACCTGGAAGTTGTCGTGAATACCCCAGTCCATAAGTTCGGCGAGGCAGTTCCTCCACTTTTCCACCGTATCCCCGGGAATCCCGAGGATCAGTTGCACCTCCGAGGGAATTCCGAGCGCGGCTAGTTTTGCCACCACTTCGCGGTACTTCGCGGCGGGGATATTGGTTCGATCGGTTGCCGCCAGCACCTCGCTGTCCGTGTGTTGCACTGCCAAAACGTGGCCCAGCGTGAGGTGGGCATCATAGGTGCGCCTGGCTATTTCCACTGTTCGATCCGGGTTGTTCTTCGCGGAGCAGTAATAAAGTCCACGGGGATGATTGTATTTCGCGCGTGTTTCCACCAGCCGGCCGGCAATTTCCACGTCGCGGGGCAAAATTCCGAAATTGGCGTCCGCCAGGAAGACGAACTTGACTCCAATCCGCCCCAGCCACTCGATTTCGGCCTCGACGCGCGCCATGTCGAACTTCCGTATCTTCGACATTGTCGATGAGCCCCAGTCGCAAAAACTACAGGAGTACGGGCATCCGCGATTGGTTTCCAGAGTTGCTGTGATCCATTGGCCGCCGTGCGCGGCCATGAGCCGCTCATACATTCCGGTGTGCTCGAGATAGGGGCTGTGTTCAAAAACTTGGGTCACCTCCCCTGGTCCGGTATAAAGGTGGGAAGCGGCCGGTTGGCCCAGCAACCGCAGGGAAGAGCCCGACGAGGGCAGGTAAAGGCCTGGAATATGGCGGAAATCGCGTCCGCCGCCGAGACATGTCTCGAGTATTCGGGTGAAGGGAATCTCGCCATCCTTCACCACGATCATGTCGATGTAGCTGTGGTTGCGGAAAAAAGCGGGGTCTTTATAGTCCGGGTCCGGTCCGCCCGCTACCACCAGACAATCGGGATTCCGGCGCTTGGCCCAGCGCGCCACCTTGCACTGGAGTTCCCAGTTCCACGTATAGCAACTGAGCCCGAGAACAGCCGGCGGCGCGCCGCAATAGTCGTCCAGATCGCCTTCGGCGGTGTCCCGGAGCCAGATTGGCTCCAGCCATTCAAAAGCCTCCGGCGTAGCAGCATTGTGGTCGCACCAGGTTCTGAGGACGGACGAAACGTAGGGGAGAACGACGGAATCGGGGGCGTGGGGTTCGCTGATGAGTATTCGAAGTGGTGACATTTCGCACGAAATAATCCGGTTAGCAGGGCTATAACACTTAGTTGCCGCCGCGCTAAAACTTCTCACAGATTGGCTGCGAGAATGCTCAGGCATCGAAGCCACATATTTCAGGGAAGATATGAATGCTAGTGATGAACGGCGTGGGGCCGGGCTGAATTTGTGGTGCGAGTCTTGCGCTTGAGGGGGCTGGCCGTGGGGCAGTATTTCCGTCGCGCGAAGGCTGGTCGCCAGGAGACGCGGGTGGCTTGGCAACCTGGTTTTGACCTCACCTATGACAAGCTGATTTTCGACCCGGTTCTGCGCGATTATTTCGGCCCGGACGGGTACTACAACGCCGGGTATTGGGGCACCGAGACAAGCGAGTCGAGCCACGCTAGCCGCACTCTAACCGACCGCCTGATTGCGCAAATACCCAGCTCGGCCAGTTTGATCGCGGATGTCGGCTGTGGGCTGGGAGCCACCACGCGGCGGGTATGCGAAATGCGGCCCCAATCCCGCGTCCTTGCCATCAATTTTTCACTCGCTCAGCTTCAGATTTGCCGCACGGTGTGTCCTGCCGCGGAAGTTCTTCAGATGGACGCCGCGCGCCTGGGCTTGGCGTCTTCCTCGCTCGATGCCATTATTTCCGTGGAAGCCGCCTTGCATTTCCGCACACGCGTTGATTTTCTCAACGAATGCGCACGCACTCTTCGGCCAGGCGGTGTACTCTGCCTGAGTGACATTTTGCTCTCGCGTGCCGGTTGCCCTCTCAGCTTCACTGTGCCCGAGGAAAATTTCCTCAATGATCGGGACGAGTACCACGCCATCGTGCGCGGCGCGGGCTTTAAGGACATAAACATTGAATCGGTCACCGATCAGTGCTGGGGCGGCTTTTGCCGCGGCCTGGAAAGATGGTCGCGAAACAATCCCGCTTTTGACGAGGTTCAGCGAAAATGGTGGCGAAAACATATCGGTGAGTTGCACAAAGGCGTGACGAACTATCTGTTGATCTCAGCCGTCAAACCAAGACCGTCAGACTCTCCAGGCCGCGCGTAACCGCGTTGGTTCGCCAACGGGGCGCGGACGGACTTTTATCAAACCAAGGCAGCATGCTTTTCAGGCGTCTCATGTGCCGGGGTGCTTCGGGAGCGTATGCAAGACGCAGGTTCGGCAAGCGCTCAAACAGTCGAGTGAAGGCAATTCTGGCTTCGGCGCGGGCGAGTGAAGCGCCGAGGCAGAAATGCGATCCTAGTCCGAATGCAAGGTGCCGGTTGGGCGTACGCAGAATGTCAAAGTAATCGGGATCTGGAAATTGCTTAGGATCTCGATTCGCCGAACCGATAACGGCGGTTACCCGGGAGCCGGCGGCCAATCGTGTCCCCGCGATATCGATAGGTTCGGTGATGACCCGAAATGTGCCGTGTTGGACGGGCGACTCAAACCGAAGAATCTCCTCGATAGCCGAGGACCAGATTTCCGGTTTTTGCTGGATGGGGCGTAACTGATCGGGATGCTGGAGGAGCAGATAGAGGCCGTTTCCCAGCAGGTTCACGGTGGTTTCGTGTCCGGCGATCATCAGAAGAATGCAGTTGCCAATGAGTTCATCGGTACTTAGGCGGCCTTCGCGGTGAGCGCTTATTAGGGTACTCAATACATATTGTTGAGGCGGGCTGGGACGGTTCTCAATCAAGCGCCGGAAGTAATCCGACAGCGATTGGATGGCTTCGATTTGCCGGCGGTCGGCTTCTTTCCGCGGAATACCATCCTCGAGTATAAATTCCGAAGAAAGGCGGTTGAGTTCGCGGGCGTCGGCTAGTGGAACGCCCAACAGCGCCGCAATCACTAACGATGGAAGGGGCATCGCGAAGGCGGCGATGAAATCGCAGGTTGGGGAGGATTGCATCCGGTCAATCAGGCTATCTGCAATTGCGCGGACACGGCCCTCCAGACCTTCCAACGTGGCGCCGGCGAAAGCCTGATTCAGAATTGTTCGAACGCGGGTGTGATCGGGTGGATTTTGGAAGAGGATAGACGACTCAAACGGGGTGGGCATCGCGCGCTGAAAGTTTTTGGAGACCCGTGTCTCGCGGAGCAAGCCTTCTACATCCGCGTAACGAGTGATCAGCCATGCGTTGGAGGGTTGGTCAAAGAACGGCGAGCCGCAGGGGACGGGGGCGGAAGCGTCTGCGCGCCACCGGCTGCTAGCGGCAGGTGAGGCCATAAATCTCCTGGCGAATCTGGCCGCCCTTTGCGAGCAGGGACGCGAACTCGCGCTCCGTCAAGTAACGGTTGCGATTGCCAACGAAACCAAGGCTGCGCCAATGCGGTTGCCGCTTGGTCAAATCGCCGATGTCGGCGGTTATGAAGAATTCGCTGTCAACGGCGATTAGTTCAAAGCGCTCGGGTTTCTTTGGGTCGAAGAAGAAGTAAACGGGCTCGGCGTCGGCGGGAACACAGAGAATCTGAATGGCGAAGCGGGCGATTTTGGAATCGTTGTTGGCCGACCAGTGGATCAGGCCATCGTCGAAAATTAGCGCTTCGCCCGCGGTCATGGGGATGGGCTTGAGGTAGCGGCGGATGAGTTCGGCGCGGAAATCGCGGAAATAGCCTGGGCAGTTGGGCCCTTCCACGTGCGGCAAAAGCTTGTGGCTGCCTTCAACAACCTGCAGCGCGCCGTTCGATTCGACAACATCGACAAGCGGACACCATACGGTCACGGTGGTGTCGCTTAGATCGGCGATGGCGGGCCAGTTCTGATGTATCACGAACTCGCCGGTTCCGGGCGGCTTCACGTAAAAGTTGGCGTTCAGGATCTTATAGCCGTTCAGAACCCGGCTTATGTGCGGCGCAAAAAACCGCTGAATCAGATCGAACGCCTGCCTCTTGTATTGAGCGTTCGCATCCAGGAATGAGCAGTGATAGCTTTGCGCTATTCCTGTAGGCGCGAAGTGGTCGGCGGGGCGCAGAGTGTTAACCCCCGCCAACATAGCAGCCACTTCCGCGGTGTCGAGCATGGGCAAGCGCGCGTAGCCGGTCTTTATGAAGTGATCTTGCAGGGTTTGGTCGTGAAATATCTTTCTCAAAATGCATTCCTTCTAGCACGCTTGGCGTAAACTCCGGCAATGGGCCGCAAAAAGGCTGTCGATGAACCCGATGAGCGCGGCAACCTCGTCTTTTGGTCCGAAGCTTTCGATCAGGGCATGCCTGGCCTGCTGGACCTGACCCCGCACTTCGTCGTAACTCGCATCGATGTCGATCCGGCCGTGGTGGCTCGGGCGGCCGTGGCGTAAATCCTGACCTGTCGTCTTGCCGGTAGGCTGATTCGGCGTGCCCAAGTCCAGTAGATCGTCTGCGATCTGATAAGCGCGGCCCAACCGCTGGCCGGCTGCCGCCAAAGGTTCTACTCTTTCACGAGATGCTCCCAGGGCGAGTGCGCCCGCAGTGAGGGAGAGCCGCATCAAAGCCGATGTCTTCCGGTCACGCTCATCGAGAGAACTGTGTCCGTCATGGTTTGACAAATCGATTTCCTGACCGCCAATCATCCCGTCCAATCCGATGCACTCGGTGGCTTCACGAATGAGTGGGGAAGTTATGCCAAAGAGCGCGTAGGCCTGATTAAGCAGCGCGAAAGCTGCCAGCAAGGCGACGTCTTGCCCGAAGGCACGGTGCAAGGGCGGTTTGCCGCGGCGGAGATCGGCATCATCCATGCACGGAAGGTCGTCAATGATCAGGGAACTGGCGTGCACGAACTCAACCGCACACGCCGCTTTGAGAACGCGTTCATCGAGCGCGCCGAAGATCTGTGCGGCCAATATTGTCAGATGAGGCCGCAGTCTCTTCCCACCGGGGAAGAGCGCGTATTGAAGTGCCTGATCTAGGGTTCCGGTCTTGCCGGTCCCACTTTGGGGGAGAAACTTTCGGAGCGCCGCTTCGATGGTTTGGCCGGCCTCTTCGGTCGAGATCGCAGCTGCCGGGGGCAGCGAGATTGGGCTTATTCGTACCGAGAGCCGGGAGGACCAATGACCGCCAACACCGAGGCAGAAGCCGGCACCGCAGCAGAAGAAATAGAGCAGGTGAAGGGGTGCGGATGCGGCTACAAACCCATAGCCGCGACGACTTGCAAGAAAACGGTAAAAAGGTGCGTTGAGCGCAAGAATCGATACAAGGACTATTGGAATAAGAGACGCCGCGTACCAGGAAAAGAAACTGCCCGCCGCAAGGACACACAATAAGCCGGTGAGGGCCACGCTGATCCGGCTGCTATAGCGCAAATTCAAATCGTTGGGCATGCATCCGGAGGCAAGAATCAGGCGGGTCCAGCACATGCCTCGCCACCAGATATCGGTCATCACCATCTTACGGAGCGTCCAGCGCTTGAGGTGGTTTACCTGGATCATTGGGTCCAGCGCGATGCGCACCCCGCTGCGCACCAGGCGGCTGCCCAGTTCGATATCTTCGACGGATGGACTTGTGTAAGAATCATCGAAGCCAGAGCTTTCGAGGAATATCTCGCGGCGGATCGCGCCGCAGCCCGACCAAAAAGTGGAGGCACTCTCGCGGCTGGTCTGATGCACGAAATAGTGCAGCAGATTGCGGAACTGAGAGACCAGTTGAGTGGCGTGCGGAGCGTCGTCGTAAGAGCCAAACACGGCACCGAGTCCGGCGTCCTCGGCAAATCGCCGCCGGATGCGAGGGATCGTATTCTCAGAGATGCAGACATCCGCATCCAGAAACAACAGAATCTCGCTGGAGGCGGCTAGGGCTCCGAGATTGCGGCCATTTGCCGGTCCCTTGCGCGAGCCCACCTTGAGCACTCTAGCGCCGAAGTCTTCAGGGAAGTTGATGGCACCATCGGTGGAACCGTCGTCTACGACGATGAGTTCCGAAAACTGTTCGCGATGGCGCGCTAGACTCGCCAGGCATTCGCGAAGCGAACCGCCTCCGTTATGGACAGACACGATGACCGAAAGCACTAAACATAACAGTGCTGTTGGTTCTGGTAAAGTCTCTTACCACGCTTGTCTTTTTGTGAGATATTACAAACCGATTTGGCACATATCTCGTGGAGCAATGAGTACTGACCCCCAAATTTCGGTCGTGATGCCGTGCTATGAGTCGGCGGAACATATCCGCGCCGCGCTCCACGCTTTAGAGACTCAGAAGACGTCCGCGAGCTACGAAATTATCGTTGTAGACTCATCTAGCGACGGCACCGACCTTATTGTTCAGCGGGAGTTTCCGGGTGTGCGACTGCTTCACTTTGCGGACCGCCGGCAGGCTGGAACCGCCAGAAATATTGGCGTCGAAGCAGCCCATGGCGAGGCGATTCTTTTCATCGACTCCGACACCATTCCCTGCGCTACCTGGATCGATCAGATGTGGCATGCCTTGAACAACGGCGCTGATGGTATTTGCGGGGGAATGAGCAATGGAACGCCTTGGAGCATAACGGGTTCCAGCGGGTTCTATCTGGAGTTTTTTCGCTTTCTGACCTATCGCGGGGCGCCTGAACCGGCCTCCCTTCTAGTGAGCGGTAATAGCGGCTTCCGGCGCGAGACACTGGCTGGAACCCATTACGCCGACCGGTCAGCCGGTGAGGATTTTCTGTTCAGCTTGCAGTTAATTGAAAGCGGACGCCATTTGTTATTTGTGCCGGCGGCGTCGGTGGCTCATCAAAACCGCCGGGGCCTTCGCAGGGTTGTCCAGCATCAGCGGCAACTGGGCGCTGGCGCATATTTTTACCGCAGCGATTACTCGCCGGCGGCCATCCGGCTTTTTAAAGCGCTGCCTCTGCTTGTTTTTCTGCTACCTTTCGGCGTCATGCTTTGGATTGGCTGGACCATCCTGTGGCGGCGGCGGATCGGCGACTTGCTGCGCTTCTTCGTAACGCTTCCAGTTTCCCTAGTCGCCAATGCCGCCTGGGCGACGGGATTCTATGCCGCTCTGCGCGCTGCGGGGCGGAAGGTTGCCAACGTATGACGGAACTGGCTTTCTCAATTGTCGTGCCGGTCTTTAACGCCGAGCCCTTTATGGAGCGTTGCCTGCGCTCACTCAAACGGCAGACATATCCAACGGAACGCTACGAAATTATCGTAGTGGATAACAATTCCAGCGACCAGTCTGCCGCGATCGCCGCCAAATTTCAGGCAGTGAAACTGCTGCACGAGCCCGAGCAAGGGTCGTACGCCGCCAGGAACGCGGGCATTCGGGCGGCGCGAGGCGAGTTGATCGCTTTCACCGATCCCGATTGCGAGGTGCAATCCGACTGGCTTGAGAAAATTTACGGCGCCATGAAGCGCACGGAAGTTGGCATAGTGCTCGGCGATCGCCAGTTCGGCGGAGATGCGGATGTTCTGGGCATGCTGGCGGCTTACGAATCATCGGTTGGCGCGCGCATTTTTAAGACGCAGAAGGTGGATTGCTATTACGCTTACACCAACAACATGGCGGTGCGAATGTCCCTGCTGAAGTCTCTGGGTGGATTTAGACACCTCCAGCGCGGCGCGGACACACTATTTCTACGGGCTGCCGTGGACCGCGAAGGCCCTTCAACCGTGCATTACGCTGCCGATGTTGTGGTCCGGCATCTTGAGATTTCGCGAGTGGCGGATTACCTCCGAAAAAAGGGTATTTACGGCCGGGTAGATGGGAAAAGGGGCGTTGCCAACCGGCGTGCCTTACCGCTGGCCGAACGTCTGGAATTGGCGCTCCGGATCAATCGGGAGTTCGGCGTCTCAATCGCTACAAATATTGGCTTTCTGGGATCGTTAGCCGCCGGCGCGGTCCGTTTTGAGTGGGAAATGCGGCGTCCATGATTTCGCACGCCAACGTCATCCTGGCCGCTCCTACGTGGAGCCTGGGCGGTCCGAATGTTTTCTCGGCTGACCTCGCGCGTGAATTGAATGCGCGGGGCATGGCGGCGCATATTGTGCTGACGCGCCCCGACTGGGTGGACGCCAAGCCCTTACCAAAGCCTGCCGATATAGTATTCCGAACACTGCCGGTAACCCCTTTTGTAAGCTTCCGCAATCGCTGCGTAACAATGATCCGGTATCTGGAGGAGCACTCTCCGTGCATTTACATCCCGAATCATGATTTCGGACACTCCTGCGTTGGCCCTCGATTGTCAAACGGGATCGTCACGGTTGGAATTATTCATAGCGACGATCCGCAACACTATGAGCACGCCGTACGGATGGGTGGTTACTGGAATCGAGCCGTAGCCGTGAGTTCGGCGATTGCCGTGGAAACGCTTAAGTCAGCGCCTTCACTGGCCGGACGCATTTCGGTAATTCCGCACGGCATTGCCGCCGCAGCGGCGTTCCCGGATCGCCCATGCGGGATTGACCAGCCGCTGCGAGTTATCTATGCGGGCCGGCTGGATCAACCGCAAAAGCGAGTGCTGGACCTGCCGAAGATATTATGCGCCGCAGCCAGGTTGGGAGTTCACATGCACCTCACCATCGCGGGAAGCGGACCGGCCATGAGGCAGCTTAGGGCCGGTTTTTGTTCCCTCGATGCGTGCCATATGGTTGAGTTCTTAGGGACCGTGGACAACGGCGCGATGGCACAAATTTTCGCCCGTCAAGATGTTTTTTTACTTACGTCGGCGTTTGAGGGATTGCCGATATCTTTGGTCGAAGCGATGGGCCAGGGGTGCGTGCCGGTAGTAACCAACATCCGCAGCGGCATCCCCGAGCTGATTCGCGATGGCGCGGATGGGTTTCGCGTTTCAGTGGGCGATATAAATGGATTTGCGGCGCGCCTTGCCGCTTTGTACAGGAACCCGGTCATGCGAAGGCAAATGGCCTTCGCCGCATACGTGAAGGCTTCCTCCGGGCCCTACCGGATTGAGCAGATGGCGGATAGCTACATCCAGTTGTTCAGAGAAGCGTTCGATGAACAGCAAAGCGGAGCCTTCCGCCGGCCTTTGGGCAAAATTCGCGTGCCGCAGGAGCTGCGCTGGACTGAACGTTTCCCCGCGCCGCTTCAATATTGGGGTCACCGCGCGAGGCAACTTCTGGCGGGAGTTCCAAAGGGCCCTGCGGCCCACCAGTGACAATGAAACCTTCCTTGCCACGCCGCACAGCCCCGATCCGAGCCGGAAGCGTAAGCGACCAGGGCCTTCGAGCCGAGCGGCGAACGCAATAGCGAATGCGCGTCGCCTTTCTCGTAATTGCGTTTCCAACCATATCGGAGACGTTCATCCTCGACCAGATTACGGGGCTGATTGTTCTCGGCTGTGAGGTAGAGATTTTTGCGGCCCAACCCGAGACCGCCGCGTCGCTGCATCCTGAAGTGGACGAGTACGGCTTGATGAAGCTGCGGCACGTGCCGACGATGCCTGAGAGCTTTGTCCGGAGACCGTTTCAGGCAATTCGTTTGGCCGCACGCCCGGGATGCGCGCTGGGACGGCCGCATTTGCGGTCGCTCAACGTTTTCCGGTATGGGCCGCCGGCGGCTTCGCTGCGTCTTTTCTTCGAGACGATGGCGTTTGGAAATCGCCCGCACTTCGACGTGATTCATTGCCATTTCGGTCCGAACGGGGTACGCGGGCTCGACTTGTGCGATACCGGCGCATTGCAGGGGACGAAGCTCATTACTTCGTTTTATGGATATGACGTCTCGGAGTTCCCACAGCAGAGACGACGCAATCCCTACGCGAAATTATTCGCGCGCGGCGATCTCTTTCTGGCGTTGAGCCACGACATGAAACAGAAGCTGATTCAGCTAGGCTGCCCGCCCACACGCATTGTCGTGCATCGTATAGGTATCAATCCGGCGCTGTTCCCCGCGAAACGGGAATGGCAGCCCTCGCGCTCGGTTCGAATTTTGACGATTTGCCGCTTGGTTGCGAAAAAGGGAATAGAATGCGCTCTGAAGGCAGTCGCGGCGCTGCTCAGGGAACACAGCACTATAGAATATATGATCATCGGCGACGGCCCGTTGCGCGCGCATCTGGAGGCGCTGACGAGGAGCCTCGGAATAACGAATGCCGTGCGCTTTTCCGGCTGGGAAGCGCGGCCCGAAGTGGTTAAGGCCTTGAGCGAGGCCGACATTCTGTTGGCGCCGAGCGTTACGTCGGAAAGCGGCGATGAGGAAGGGACGCCGGTGGTAATTATGGAGGCGCTCGCTTGTGGTGTGCCGGTGGTTTCAACGCGGCATGCTGGAATACCAGAGGTTGTAGACGACGGAGTCTCGGGCTTTCTTGTTCCGGAACGGCAACCGGAGGCGCTGGCACTTGCCTTACAGCGGCTAGTGCGAGA
Source organism: Bryobacterales bacterium (assembly GCA_963763615.1). GTDB lineage: Bacteria > Acidobacteriota > Terriglobia > Bryobacterales > Bryobacteraceae > Bog-105. The sequence continues at coordinate 582,472 of CAVXPI010000002.1, forward strand.
TCCGGAGCTGCGGGAGAGTATGGGTGCGCGGGGCCGGGCGGCGATGCGGGAAAGGCACGACATTCGAAAACTGAATGAGAATCTGATACAAATCTACCGCGCGACCTGAGTTTCAGCGGCGACGGTAGATCTGATAGCCGGCGTAATCGTAGATGAGTTGGAATTGATTCGTGCGCTCCTGAAATGACCGTAGAAGCGCCGGGTTTTCCTTGCGGTACTCTTCCAAGGCAGTCAACCGTTCGGTCTTCAAGAAGAGGTCGTTCACGAAATATTGCGGTGGCGATCCAGTTATAATTCCGAGTTTGGGGTCCTCGACCAGATTGTGACCGGCGCCGCAGCACTCGAACCAGAGTGTTCTGTTGCCGGAAACGAGATCTCGGGGAGACACGTGGGTTTGGAGGAAGGCGAGGGCAGAGCGGAAGCCCGCTTCGGATGAATCGTTGAAATCCTCTCTTAAACGAACGGCCACTCCCCCAACGTTGATCGCCAGGTAGGCAGCTACGGCCAGAATTGCCAGGTGTCTCCGCCACCGTCCCGCCTGCCAGTAATGGAGTGCACACGCCGCGATGAGCGCGGAGTAAAAGATCTCAGGGTGGATGAGATACGCCCTTTCTTTTGAGTTCTCAAGTAGAGTTTCAAGGGCCAGGATAGTGGCGCTGAGGAAGAGAAGCCAGCGTACCCCGGACTGCTGTCGGAGGGAGCGTGTCCGCAAGATAATGACGGCGCAGGCCAAGGTGATGAGTAGAAGAATCAGCTTGCCGACGGGTGTGCCGCTGGCTCCGACATCGCGGTTCAGATAGCGTTGGAAGATCTCGCGCGATAGAGCATGCCAGGGATTGAAGGATAGCGGGAAGCGGCCCTGACTGCTAGAATTCTGGATGAGTTGGCTAACCGCGGCCGCGGGGTCTTGGGCCACATACCAGAGCCACACCGCTCCGCAGACGGCGAGTGGAGTTGCGGCCAGCGCGTAATGAACAGGTGAGAACGACCGGCGGTCGAGAGCGACGGCGAGAATGACTAGACAGACGGCATACAGAACCCCCTGGGGGTGCGTCAGACAGGCGGCCACGGCGAGCGCAGAAGCGGCGATGGCAGACAGTTTCAAACTACATATGCGGAATTCGACATAGCTGGCTAGGGAAGCCATGCCGAGTGCGGCCGCCATCACATCCACGCGCGCCTTTGATGCCGCCAGGATGAAGGAAAAATGCAGGGAAAACAGAATTACGGCCAGGGCAGCGTGTGTCCGGCTGGCGGTGAGCCCGCGGAGAAATAGGAAGCAGCTAACCAGCAGAACAGCCGCCCAAGGCAAAAAGGCGAGTCTGGTAACTGTGATTGTGGCCGGAAAGACCAAGAACCAAGGAGCGAGGTAAAGCAGACCCCCGGGCAGGACGTTGTACGTGCGCTGGCCGATCCCTTTCCAGGGTAGAGTCTCGGGCGCGAGAACGGTGGTTCCGGCATAGCCATGCAGCGCCAGATTCCAGGCTGGCACAGCAACCAACACCTCATCACCGAAGGGCGAACGCTCAAAGATTCGCGTGCTAACAAGCGCGAAGCTGAGGAAGAGGGCAAGCGCCAGGACCGCCGATTGCCAGCGAACACCCAAACTTGGTGACACCACCTATATAGTTGGCGAGGGAAAAATTGCTCTCAGACCTGAGATCTAACTATTTCAAAAAGAACTAACTTGCTTGCTTGACCAATGCGCTCAGGCTCCTGACGGCCCGCAACACTTTACTCTCCTCATCGGCGCTGGCGTCCGAGGGTGGCAAGAGCACTCAGCTTGCTTATCGCAGATGGAAGACGGCCGCATCGCCCAGGAGCATTAGCTTGATCCGGTGCAAGAAGATGGCGACATACGCCGCACGAAGACTTGAAAGGCAACCAAGTGGACACGCTGCTCGCGTATCGCTGGGTATCCGAAAAGATCGGCAACGCTGACCTGGCCACCCCTACATCATTCGAATACTGAAGCTCTCGCAAGGGGAGGCGGCGCGCCGAGGCTGTTTTGATGTCATGACCGAACTACGACAGGTTGCCGCCTACCTGCGGCGCTACGCGCAAGGAACGGGGTTCCGGCTTGCCTCTTGCCTCTTGCTGGCCATACTGCAGAGCGCGGGGCTGATTCCCATGGCCTGGCTGATCCGCCGGGCTTTCGACCAGGTTATTCCATCGCACGACATTCGGCTGCTGGTCTTCACGGCCGGCGGAATTCTTGCGGTAACGCTGCTGACCAACGGGCTTAGCCTGTTGTCGCGCGTGATTTCCTTGCGGATCACGAAAGAGATTGTAGCCGGGATACGGCGCGATCTCGTTCAGCGAATCTACAGCTTGCCGCGAAGCTTCCACGACACAGCGGATCGCGGCGCGCTGCACAACCTGATTGTCCAGGACACTCAGCAGGTGGACTTGATGATCGGCGCACTTATCCCGGCTGCGACGGCCGCGTTGCAAGGCTTGGCTTTGCTGCCAATTCTTGCATTTATGGATGCCAAGTTGTTGTGCCTGGTACTGATCGCGACACCGGCAATGCGGCTTTTCAGCCGCAGTATTGGAGCTAGTGTGCGGCGCTCAACGGTTGTGCAGCGCGAGGCATTCACAAAGTTTTTCGGTGGTGTGCAAGCGGGTCTTCAAAATATGGATCTAACGCACCATCAAAGCGCGGTGGGACTCGAGATCGAAAGGCACCAGTGCCGAATTGAAGATGTGCATACTACGCAACGGCATCAGGGGTTGCTGCAAGCGCTCTATGGGGCGGCGCAAGGGGCGGTTATCAGCGTCACGGGTCTTCTAATACTGGTGGCTGGAGGAATGCAAGTAGCGGCCGGCGAGCTGTCTACCGGCACACTGTTGTCGTTCTACGCAGCTACGCTGTTTCTCACCAATTGCGCCTCGCAGGCGGTGTCCGCCATTCCCTGGCTCCTAACCGGCCTCGAATCGCTATGCGCGCTGCATGCGTTCGACGAACTTCAGACGCGCCATCCATATCGCGGTGCGGAGCGAGTCGAACTTCAGCATGAAATAAGGATCAGCGATATCTCGTTCAGCTATGGGTCGAACAAGATACTGGACGGTCTCTCGCTCGCATTGAGGCGCGGCACGGTTACGGTGCTGATAGGCGAAAATGGGGGCGGCAAGACCTCACTCGCGCGGCTGATCCTAGGCTTGTACCGCCCGTCGGAAGGTACCCTTTCGGTTGATGGCGTTCCCTTTGACGAGATCGATTTGGAACACTTCCGAAAGGGTGTCTCATTTTCCGCGCAAGACCCGGAGTTGTTTGCCGGAACCATCTGGGAAAACATCGGTTACGGACTAGAGGGGAGGTGCGAAGAACGGGTTGGACAGGCTTGCGAGATTGCACTGGTGAAGGGTTTCGTTGACCTGCTTCCGGACGGGTACAACACCCCGGTAGGAGAGGGCGGCGCGGCACTCTCGGGCGGACAGCGTCAGAAAATTGCGATCGCCCGCGCAATCGCCCGCCTGCCCACACTGTTAATTCTGGACGAGCCGACAAATCACCTGGACCCCGAATCGGCTGAAAAGCTGATGCGCAATCTGACTGGATTGCAGGGAAATCCGGCCGTTCTAATCATTACGCAAGACCAGGCGATACCACCCTACGCCACCGCCAGCTACCGGTTGCAAGGTGGCCGTCTGACGCTGGAGAAGAACCTGGCAGGAGAGCGAACACCTGAATTGGACGAGATCTCATCATGAAGAAACGGGTCCACACGACTCTTGCCACGCGGCTTTACCCGCGCGCTGAAGTTGTTAGTTGAAACGGCGACTGCCGAGGAGACGGGAAGGCGATTTCATGACCGGCATAAAGCTATGTTGAACACCTTCGGGGAGCAATTATAGGCGCCCCTGCAATGTGAACGGCTATCCCGATGGTCAGACGCCATAAAGCCTCGGCGTTCCTTGACTATATATGCGGACACGGTGGTACCGAAACTGACCCAGAAGACGATCGCGCAGTTCGACGAGCGTCGGGAGCCAGTTCAGACGCACCCAATTCAGTTAGGCGGCATAACTTCCAGTATCTGCCTCAAGTGTTGGTCCCATTTGTTAAGAATGCGATCCCGAGAGAAGTGTGCGCGATAAACTGCGTGGCAGTGCCTGGACAGCGCGGCCATCTGTTGGGGATCAGAGGCCAGGCCGCAGATGTTGCGGCTCGTATTCTCCGGGTCCCAAACCCAACCGATACGATGCTTCTCAATGAGTTCGGCAACACTGGATTTGCGCGAGCCAAAGAATAACACTGGGCGGCCGATGGCCAAGGCGCCAAAGAATTTCGATGGCACGACCATACCTGTCCATTCGTCGCGCAGACTTACCAGATGGATGTCAGCCGCTGATAGACGTTCTTGTAGTTTATCGGGTGTTGCAAACGGGACGAGACGGATGTTGGAATCGCCCAGGGCGATGGATCTCTTCAACTCCTCAACGCGATTGCCCCGCACGCTGAACGCCAGGACGGCATCCGACAGAAGAAGCGACCGGGAAAGGGTCAGCAGATCGGAACAAGCGTGAGCGCGCCCATAGCTGCCGGAATACATTAGGCCGAGGCTGGCGGTACCAAAAACATTAGAGCGCTCGTGTTCGGAAATCGGGACGGGCTCCGCAGGTTCTTCGAGCGCCCACGGGACGAGCGTAACTACCAGCGCCTTCGTATCATAACTTTCCAGCTGAGCCCGCATGCAGGAGCCGACATCGGCGATCAAATCGCAACATCGATACGCACGTCGCAATAGTGCCCGCAGAAAACGGCCCATAAGGCCGTCCCTATGAAGCAGGCCATCGGCAAACGCCGCCTCCGGATATAAGTCAAAGCACCAGTGCGCGATGCGGGTTCCCGGCCGGAGAGCTTTCCAGACAATGGCAACAAGAACACTCAAGACCGGATCTGTGCCTATTACGATAACGTTTGGCGTCGGCCAGGTTCGAAGCGCATCAAAGCTCCAGGCTGCCAGCATCCAGAGGATGTTGATGCTCCGCCCAAGAAACGAAGACTGCCGAAAGCGGGGCCGCTTGACGCGCTTGATGCGGACGCCGTTCCAATCCTCGCTGGATGGATAAGTGCGTCCCTCAACGCGACAACCTCGATTGCATGGCCGAGCGGTAACTTGCCACCCTCGCTCGACCAGGCCTTGGCAGAGTTCACCCATAAGAACAGCACTAACAACGTCAGGGTAAAGATAGTGATAAAAAACTAGTGCGCTCGGTTTTTCCCGCATTTAAGGCGCGACGCTTCTCTCGGAACTACAGTGGCTGAAGGAGATAGAAAGCTCTCCCTCCAAATCCCTGCGAGAATTTTCCGGATCAAGGCTGACTAATCTGGCAAAGCAGTCATCATGCAACGATCTGAAAATGGCCAAGATCGCGCTGCGGCTAAGCTCGCGGTCTTGCCGCGCGGCGGCCTTGGCGACGTTCTCTACCACGCTTTATTTGCGAGATACGTTCAGCGCCACACTTCTGGGATTGGGCCAGTTCTTCTCGCTCCCCGGTACGCCGCGTTTCTCGCTGAACTTCTCGGCGTCCGACATGTGCCCGTATGCAGCGTCCTGACCGATGTCTCGGCGGGTCTGCACATCCGGGGTGAGTTTGATTTCTGGAGGGCTTTTTATGAACTTCGCGGGGGTTGCCTGGCATCCTTCACGAATGACGTGGTCGATCATGGGTTGGCTCGCGCCTGTCGTTGCTAGACAAGGGAACACTTGGGAATTGGCTCTTTCCGTTCAAGGAAAACTCCGGCATGCTATCGCGCGAAGGGCCTAATCGTCTGCTTCGCTACCGTGAGGGTATTCATCCAAACCCCGCGCATATTGTGGACCGTCAAAGGCATTGCCTTGCGCAACTGGGACTCGGGCAGAATCTGCCTGAGGCGTATCGTGAAATTTGGTCGGACGCTTGTTCGACGCTCTGCCCGCCCATGCCAAGAGAGCGCAGCCTTTTGCTCCTGTTTCCCGAAACGGCGCAGCTTGCCAGGAACTTGACTCTCGGTCAAGTTGAATACCTTGTGCGGCAGCTTCGTTCCGATTACCAGATCCGAATCTTTACCCGGTATCCGGATCGCTATCGAATGTTGGAAGTTGAAACTGCCGGATTTTCCGACCGCTTTGAGCCTATCCGTCAGATTAGTCGCGCCGCTGCGGTGATTAGCGCGGATACGTTTTCGGCCCACTTGGCGGGTCTTTCGGGCGTGCCAACCTATGTCATGTGCAACTTCGCATATCGTCCGGTCTGGTGCCGTTATTGGGGTTCTCCGTTCGCCAATGTCTTCAATTTTGAAGCCGGAAACTGTTTCCAACTCGCTGCTAATTTCGAGGCCTTAGGCGCCAGTGAGGACACGCTGCTGTTTAGAAGTGTGCTTGCGGCCAGCGAACGAACGCGCACTGACGAACCCGGCTTTTCGAGCGTCTTCGACCAAATACTAACAGGTAGCGCCGCCCGTTCTCAGAGTGTTCCGGTTCAGCGTGAAATGGAGAGATGAGCGGTCTCCGTTAGTGAGTATTCCGCCCTTTGGGGCGGGGATTTTCAAGGCATAAGGGTCTACCGATCCGATGCGATTTTGGGAAGAGCGCGAAACGAGAATTTCCGCGCCCTAGAACATCGTCTCGATGAGCCCACCAAGTTATCCCTCAGCATGGTTGCATCCCTGCAGAGCCCGCTTCCGTTTCACCTGGCAAATTCAGTGTATCTCGCTTAACTGATGCCGCCTGCTGCCGGCGGATTTGCCGCTGCTGGCGCGCCTCTTCCAACTTGCGGTCGCGCGCGGTGTGGATCTCCCCCTGGCGGCCCGCCAGCATGTCCGCCGGCGTGACGAATCCGATGGCGCTGTGCAGGCGCACGGTGTTGTAGTGGTCTACGTATTGTTGAATCAACTGCCGCGCGTCCTCTTTCGTCAACGGCGTTCCCGGCCGGATGCATTCTCCTTTGAGCGATTTGTGCCAACGCTCGATCTTGCCGTTGGATTGCGGATAGTAGGGCGACGTCCTCACGTGGGTCATACCCGAGATGCGGATGAACTCTTTAAAGTCCCGCGCGATGAACTGCGGCCCGTTGTCGGAGATGATCCGCGGTTTGGCCTCCGGGTACTTCTCCTTGGCCCCCTGCAGGATGATTTCGATCTCGGCCTCGGTCATCGACTCACGCAAATCCCAGTGGACGAGGGAGCGGCTGTAGCCGTCCAGTACGCTGCACAGGTAGTAGAACGTACCGCTGATGTTGATGTAGGAAACATCGATGTGCCAATGTTCGATGCGCCTGCGGCGGCTGCTCGAATCCCGTGCCTTTCTTGGAAGGCTTGCCTTTCCACTTCGCTAACAACCCGGCCTGTCCCAGTACTCGCCACACACTCGACGGGCTCACCGCCACAATGTCTGCGTCCAGCATCATGAACGTCAAGCGCCGGTAGCCTTCCAACGGATTCTTCAAATGAAAATTGACGATCGCCTTCTTCTCCCACTCTTCCAACCAGAAATCCCGCGGAATCCAACCGTTGTGTTCGTTCACCTTGCCGTAGCGTTCCCGCCAGTTGTAGAATTTGCTGGCGGCGATGCCGAGCCACGCCATGAACCGCCCGACGCCGATCGCGGTTTTCTCGGACCAGCGCCGGACGAAATCCACGATCTGGTCCCGCAGGTCGTGCGGTACCCAGACCCCGTTCAGATCTCCCCAAGACTTTTTTTTGACGCGACGTGCTCCGCCATCAGTTCGGCCAGAACCTCATCCTTGGTCTGGATCTTCTTGGTCAGATACTCGATCCGTTCTTGCTCGGGTTGCGCGTTAGCGCACCTTGCTCTGGAACGCGGCTGCCCCGTTTTCGAAGAACTCTTTCTGCCACCGATAGAAGACGGTCGGCTGGAGTCCCAGTTCATCGCAGAGCTTAGAAATCGGCTCCTGGTTCAATAAATGCCGCCTCAGTATGGCGACTTTCTCTTCGGCTGTGTAATGCTTTCGTGCCTTTTTCACGCCTTCTCTCCGTTATCTTAACGGTAGAACGCCCCTCCCCATTTCCAACTGAGGCGGAACAAGAGCGGCTAGTTGGAACACCAAAGGTTCGACATTTTGGGCGGGGCGCCGCTGAGAATTCCCTCGCCGACGACTTCAATGTGCCGGAAATGGCTTCTCAAAAAGGCGAGCAGTTCACCGGAACTCTGGCGCTCGCCAAAATATTCGATCAGCAGCTTCATGCCAGGGGAACGCTTTAGGGTCTCCGTCATTCCGAGCAATGCCGGGAATTCCGCGCCTTCGATGTCCATCTTGCAAACATCGATTGGCGGAAGACTCAAAGAATCGATGGTTGCGCCTTCCACCGAAACTGGAGATTCCCCGGAGAATATGTTCGAGTTCCCGATATTTTTGGGATTGCGATAGATGGTCAGTGAGCGGGGCTCGTCGGTCGCGGCCATTTCAAGGATATTTACCCGATCGCTAAAACGATTCATCACGACATGCTTCTTGAGGAGTTCCGCGTTCGTAGGGTCGGCTTCGACAGCAAAGACTTGCGCACCGCGTTTTGCGGCCAAGAGGCTGAAGGCTCCAATGTTGGCGCCAACATCCAAAACGACAGAGCCCGGATGTATGGCCGAGCAGAAAAGGGCTCTCTCTTCTTTCTCAAAGAGTTCCGGGGTATGCCAGAGGAGGACGCCAAAATGGTCTCGAATATCAACATCGAGGTGCAAGTCTCCATCGAAATCCGAAATGTGGAAGCGTGAACCGGCCGGTACGAATCTGCGGTAAAATTCTCGCGCAATTGATAGTCCGCGAACCGCCGGCAAATGGCGGGTTATGGCATTGAAGCGCGGCAGCCACAGGAAGCGAGTGTTAGCGAAGGATGCACTCATTCGTCTTCTCCTTTAGTGAGAGTTCTGCTCCGTTCCTCTCACATGGCCCAGGAGCCGTTCGGCCGCGCCGATCAGACTGTGGCTGGGAGTGCAGAGGTTGTTCAGGCGGCCTGTTTCAGACGTGACCAAGTCTTGCACTTGGGTCAGCCGGAAAACAAGCAGCATTGGCAGCCAAATTGTGGGAGTGAACCACAGCAGATCGCTGAAAAAGATAAACGGCATGATGAGGATGCCCGTTTTGAACACCCTTTTCGTATATAGGTCGGGGATTTGGCCGCACCTGCAAATCGACGCATATAGCAAGGCAAAGAAAGCCCCGATCAAAGGGAAAGCGAAAACCGATTCCTGGGCAATGAACGAATAGAGGCCACTGTTCATTTCTTCGAGGCCCGGGGCTGTCCGTAGCGAGCTGCCGCCATACGACAGCCCCAGCGGGAATTTCTGCAGGTAGGTAATCAAGAGACTGATGCTGCGGCCGCCCCCGCCTTGCAGTGCTTGATCGTTTATCTTGACGAACAGTCCAACCCAAACAGGCCAGGCGCAAATCGCCAATGCGCAAAGCACAACGACTGCGAGAAAGGCGCGGGCGGCATAACGAGCCTTGAGGATGTTCGCAAGGAATTGAACAAAAGTGTGAGCCACGTAAAAGGCGAAGTAGGAGAGGCTAGAAGCCGAAAAATTAGCTAAGGTCACTAGCGTGAACGAAAAGAACGCCAACCGTCTGCGATGTTTCAGGAATGTTAAGAGGAATAACGGAAAAAGTGGCGTCAAGAACTTTCCGAAGTGGCCGCGCTCAATGGAGACGCTCCCGAAAGCAGGCAACCCAACATAACCGGCGTCAAGAAAAGTTCCGTAAGGCAGATGTCCGGTAAGGAGCATGGCGGCCTGTATGAGATAGCAGGCGATGCCGATCAGAGCAAAGTTCACGACTTGTCTGATCAGCCAATCGCAATCATCGACGTACTCCTCGAACATAAAACAACATATGCCAAGCACAAAGACCTTCAGGAAGATCAGGCATCGAGTTAAACCGGCACCGTCTTCGTTCAAAACTGGATAGAACAAATGCACCACGAGGGCATGAAGCGCCATGAGCACGGTGGCGCAGAGAATTGAAAATCCTGGCGCCGAGAAGCGAACCTTGAACCCTCGATTTACCGCGAGATCGAAGGCATAGCAAGGCACACAGAGAACACCGAAGGCATCGCCCAACGTTGCGCCCGGAACTAGTTGGAAGGCTGGGTTATTAAAAATCGTCAAACCGAAGTACAGCGCCAGAAGCTTGAGGCCAAGAGCCTTGCGGCTGAGAATAAGCAGGCTTGCAACGATCAGGAGCGCTACCCAAGCAAAACAGAGGTGAAGGGACTCAATTTCGCGCCAATGAGATCCGAAGAACTCCACAGCCGACGCGAACGGATAACGAAATTCTTCTATTTCCAAGGGTGAAACCTTACATGCTATGCGGCGAGTAACAGTGAATAACCGGCCAGCGCCCAGTTTAGGTCGCCCACGCTCCGGGCTGGCCCAAGCGACCCCATCGCGCGATCAGCATGATCGACAGACACAGCGATAGCGACAAGGGCAGCCATGAGAAATCGGCTGTGATCTTGCGAAATAAGGGGAACAAAACGGCCACGGGAAGGAAACAGCACACTGGCCGCACCAGGCTGTCGCGCAGGAAGCCGGCACGGTCGAGGCAGATATCTTCCACCTTCCGCAGATTGTAGAAGTAGAACCATGCCAGACTGAAAATTGCGCCTACCAGTGTTCCGAACGCAACGCCTATCGTTCCCCAGTGGATCATTCCGAAAATGCTCGCGGTCAAATTCACCACACCTTCCAGGATGGGCCAAAGGATGAGCCGCTGCTGCTCGCCGGTAGCCAGAACGACCACCGTAAAAGGAATGAACACTAAGCGAATGGTGCTGGCGGCGACCAGAACCTGAAGAATGGGCGCCGCGGATGCCGAGTAGGCGTCGCCGACCCAAAGACGCAACAGCGGTCTTGCCAGGACGACCAGCGGCAAACCTAGGAGCACGTTAAGGAATACCGCCGCGCGCGTGGCGTAGGACACCAGTTCTCCCAGACGCTTTTTCTCCGAGCCCCTGTGGTATCTCGCGGCCGGAGCGAGCAATGAGTTGAACACGCTTATGTTGATTCCCGCCAGAAACATGACGAGAGTTGCCGCTGTGGAATAAGCGATCACGTCCGGGAACCTAAAATGCCCCACAATGGTCAGATCCAGACCGCTGATCAGCAGCGTCCCGACGGTGAAGGTGATCAGGCTGCCGCAGTAAGTGACGAACTCGCGTACTACCTTTGGATTGACTAGCGACTTCGAAACGCGCAACGCCGGCAACATCCGCCGCACGGCCAGAAATTGGATCGCATAAGAGAAAAGGTTGAAAGCGCCGACGACTGCGGCGAGTATGCCAATGCCTTGTGTGTGGCGAGCGGCGAGAACAACCACGATTCCGGAGGCTAGCTTGCAGCCCCCGATCGCCAAAGCGGGAATCTCGTTCTTTTCATAGCCGACAAGAATTCCGGTCAATGCCGTCGCCGGAAGACCGATGACCAGGGATCCGCCTACCAGCGACATGCATAGCCGCAAGTTGCCGATGTCGTGCTTGGCCGCATCTCGGAAAAGAGTAGGCGCAAAGGCAACCAGCAGCGCCAATCCCGCCATTGCGGCCAGCATCATGATTAGCAACAGAAATCCCGCCGAGCTGACCGCTTGATCGCGCCGGCCGAGGTCTTCCGATGGGCGTGTTTGAGCGACGAAACGGGCGAGGGCTGTCTGCAAGCCAAAATCGAGGTAGCTAAAGTACGCGCTCATCTGAAGCGCCAGTATCCAAGCTCCATAATTACTCGCGGACAGGGAACGCACCAGGAAGTACGGCATCACGATGGACGCCGACGCCGACCCGCAGCCACGGATAACGTTGGAGGCCGCGTTCTTAAATATGGTTAGGGCCGGACTCATGCTTGCCGCTAGAACCGGAGCGCATTCCTCAGCGACTTAAGCTGCACGCCATGTGCGGGCGTTTGAGCAAGATGGCGCATGACTCTGGCGATCAATACCCACACGCTCGACAGAACCAGCCCCGCCACGCCAGCGGCAACGGTGAATAATCCTCGCGGCGGCCACGTCTTCTTGTCCGGGACCGTAGCGTTATCCACCACCTGAATCAGCGGCGCTTCTTTGGCTTCGTCTATACGCGCGGCTTCGTATTGCCTGGCGAGTACATCGTAGAGAGTTTCGTGATACTTCAAACCGCGGAGCTTTCGGATGTATTCAAGACTTGCCTGTGGGAGTTTTCCGGCGGACAATTCATATTTGGATGCGCCAGCCTCTTCAAAGCCCGCGAGCTGAGACCTGAACCCCTTGATTTCCTCCTGCAAGACCTGCAATTCCGGATTGTCGTCAGTGTCGAATGAGCGCATTGCCTGTAGTCGAACTTCGCGGCTTACGATTTGAGCGCGAAGCTCGGCCGTGGCGCGAAACGCCGCATCGGCTTGACCACTGGGGGACACCATTCCGGTAGACTGCTGGGTCTTCTTCAGACCGATTTCAGCGTCGGCCAGGGCATCTCGTTCAGTCGCGAGTTGCTGTTCGAAGAACAGGCGGCGATGCGCGGCATCGGTAACGGTGATACGGGAGCTCTGTCTGTGCAGTTCCTGAACAAACGCGTTGGCCAGATCGGCGGCGCGTTTCGGGTCGCGGTCTTCAGCCGTTATTTTAATCAGCGAATCTTTGCCGCTGACAAACGTGACGTGCTGTAACAAAGCCGCTCGCGCGTCAGACACTAGTTTCGTTTTGTAGACGCTCTGTAAGTGAAACCGCTGGACAACCGCGTCGGCGATGGTGGAGCTTCCGAGCAGTCCCACATAAAGATCACCGGGGCTCTTGAGTCCGATCTGGTTGATTGCGGCCGAACCCGCTAGGCCGCCGAGCGCGCCAGAGGCAAAAGCCGCCAACGAAGACTGAGCCTGCTGAAAAGGAAGAATGACAGCTACGGCTTTGTAGGAAACGGGTAAGAACGACACGATGACTGCCGCCGTGATCGCGGACGTCACCGATGCAGCTAAGATAAAGCGTTTCTTCAACAGCACTATCGTGACCAGGTCGATGAGAGATGGCTCGGACGCAGTTAACGCGACCACACTCCCCGGAATTTCAGTGTCAACTGGCGTCATAGGATGCCTACTTCAAAACATTCACCGCGGCGGCGGCGAGCCCAAAGCCGCTGAACACCTGTGACCAGTCCAGGAGTTCGCGCATCCGCGTCGTTTTCGTCAAGTTGGTTGGAACCACCACCGTGTCACCCGGATACATGCGAAGGGATTCGAAGTTGGCGTTGAAGGGACGGGAGCGCGTTTCGCGCGCCACGATGAAACCGTTAGCCCGGATGACGAAAATATGGTTCTTATCCGCGGACGGGGCCGGTCCGCCAGCTTCCTTCAGGTAATCGCCTAATCGAAGATCGGATGCGAACAGAAACGAGGACTGGTTGTAAACTGTGCCCACGACGTTCATGGTCAATGGAACGCTGGGTACAAATAGCCGGTCGCCGTTCTCAAGGGGAAGATCGGGCAAGGAGGAAACACCGTCGGCACCGGGATCCAAATTGAAGACAATTCGCCCGGTAGATGGAGCTTGACGAAGGTGATCAACCATGGCGCGCTGGCTGGCAACGGATGCCTGAGCTGACGCGCCTTGATCGGATGACAAAACTCTACCGGCGATCGTCGATGCGCTCTGATTGATGTCTCGTTCAAGCTGATCGAGGAACTCGGAATAGCGCTTTTGCTGCTCACGTCTTGTCGATTCCCTGGTGAATTGCAAGCCATACAGATATGCGTTGGCCGAGAGACCTCCCGCGCGCATCACGAGTTGCCGCAGCTTCTCACCGGGTTGAGCGGAGTAGACTCCCGCCATGTTGATTTCGCCCTCGAGCCTGACGTACTTGGTCTGCTCGGAACGAGGCGTCGCAATGTCGGCGCGGGAGAAGATGGTGATCACATCGCCGGGCTCAAGGACCATATCAGACGATGAGTCGTGATTAATGACGACTCTGCCGAGATTGAAGGCAATCAAATGGGTGGTGAGCGTCTGTTTATCGATACGCTCAATGGAGGCGAAATTCCAATCGATGTCCGGGGCCAGGGGCTGGACGTCGTTCTGAAGCCCGAAGTAGCGCACGGGCGCATTGTCCTCAATGGAAACGGTTGCGGCAAGCGATTTGTCAGATGTTGTGTTGCGAGCCTCTTCATGGAAGGCCTGAGCAGTTGGCGTCATTGTGGCGGCGGGGTTGGGGTCCGCATCGCGGGTTGCGAGTTCCGCTTTTTCTTGCTTCTCGTCTCGCAGCCGGTTCCGTTCAGTCCAGTAGTTACGTGTGAGAAGAGCCTCTTTGTCCGGCAGCACATCGCTTATCCGCATCCCTTCGTGCCAGGGCAAGCGAACCGGGTCGGCCACATTGCCCCGCAGCATAATCGTATTTTCAAAACGCGGTATTAAGGGAAGAAGCCGGACGATATCTCCGTCTTGAAGCAGCTTCGCAAGACCTTCCGCATTGAGTTCAATATCGTTGGACTGCAGTGCCGAGTGTTGATTGACCCGCTCAAGGATAGCGCGCTTGCCCGACGCCACCGCCGAAAGGCCACCCGCATCATCGAGAACGTCCCCAAGCGACGTGCCGTTCTTGATCTCGTAGATCGCGGGGGTTTCCACCGTTCCGCTGATGGCGACGCGCGGCCCCGCTTTCGGTATGAATACCACGTCGCCCGGCTGGAGACGGACATCCTTCGACTTGTCCCCTCGCATGATGAGGTCGTAGAGATCGAAAGTCGTAATGAGCTTATCGGAGCGCTTCAGTTCAATTCGGCGCATGGAGCCGCGCGAAGACGGGCCTCCTGACGCGAACACAGCATTTACCAAAGTGCTGAGCGAGCTGACCGTGTAAGTGCCGGGACGCGAGGCCTGGCCAACCACAAAGATTTCAATCGACCGCAGCCGCCCCATGTTCGCACTTAAATCGAAGTTCTTGTGCACGCGACCGATAGCGGATTTCAAAACGTCATGCACCTGCTCGAACCTGAGACCCGACACGTTGATCCGGCCTACCAGGGGAAGGAAGACATCTCCCGAGCGGTCAACGGTCAGCGACTCGTTGAAGTTTATCTGTCCCCATACCCGAAGGTCGATCTGGTCGCCCGGACCCAGTATGTAATCGGGCATAACCGGCAATGCATCGAGTGGGGCAAAGGTTGTCGGAACGTGCTCGAAGAGCGAGGCGCCGTAGATGTGAAGCATCCGCCCGGTTGAAGTCATCGCAAAGCGTTGGAACTCGGTTGGTCGCTCGGTTATGCGGGACTCGGGTTGGGGAGCAGGCGTGATGCGCCGCTGGCTATTGAAGTCTGGCCCCTGCTGAGGCGGCCTCGCTATCGAGCTTCGATCCGGCGAGGATTCGGCGGCCAACGGTATAGCTGCGCATTCCGACAGCTTTAAGTTCTCACTGTTTTCGCAATAGTCCCGCAGGTTGCTGGAAGACGGCAGGCGATACTGATCGATTTGCGCGGTAAGTGAGGCTGACAGCAAACAGACGGAGCCGGCGGCGAGCACAACCATCCCCAGATGACCGGCTGTAAATGGCTTCGAGAAAGTAGTCGGAATCATCACGTGGTGTCTCTGAAGGAGTGTCTTGGCCCCACCGGAATTCTCCAGTAGGACGGTTATTTTTTCCTAATCCAGTTTTTCGGATTGAATGTCACCTGCAGGCTCGTCATAACGTCGGTGGTTGGTCCGCTCAGAACGGGTATAAAGTAGCGCTCCACCTGCACCTCGGCCTTGATGAGCCAGGCATGGCCGACCGCCAACTGCGCCGTCAGAGACCCCTCAGTCTGGGTGCCGCCGCCGGGCAAGAACTCGGTTCCGGCCTTGCTCTGGCGGTACTGGCCTTGGAACTTCGATTTCGCCGACAGCCAGAAGGTAGCGGTGACGGAATAAGCCCGCGAATCCCTCCCGATCCAATTGCACAGGAGATTTCCGTCGTTCGTGTAGGAATCGTGGTACTGGTTATCCCAGTAGAGGAACTCTCCTCCGTAGTCCCTGCGATAAAGCAAAGTAGAATCTGTTTGAAAGGTGAAATCCATTTTCCGCAAACCCGGGAGCTGCGAGATATATAAACCCGGAGCCCACGCTGAACGCCTAGGATTGTCGATTGGATTCGGCTCATCGTCCGCATAGGAATCCGAATAAACGGTGACGTACCGCCGCAGCCCAGGTATCCGCCAACGGAAATCGAAACCGCTGTGGCGGTCGCCGGGAAAATCAGGTGATCCATAGACGCCGTAGTCAACACTGCTCACGCTTACCAGGCTGCTTGCTAGGCTGCCAAAAGTTAACGGATGTCCTACGCCTCCAAAAAAGGCCGAGCGTGTAAATCCGACTTCTAGATTGTCTGTCAGATCCAAACTGATTTTCTGCGCATTCACGAACGGGCGCGCGGGCCAACTGTGGCCGGAGAGCTTCCCGAAAATGATCTCCGTGCGTATTTTTCCAAGCCGGGACAAAGGACCGGGGAGCACCAGCGGTTTGTTCTGCGCGAGACGAAGCATATAGAAGGGGGCAGCGTTGTCGTTGAAGCTGAACGCGCTTTGGTCACCTGGGCCCCACCACAGGCTTTGCTTACCAAACGTGACGTTTTCGAACCCGAACTGTAAGCCCGCGTACATCTCCAGCGGCTCAAAACGGTTCGTCCTGGCAATTGAAGCCGGCGCTGGCAGCGGATTGCTATCTGCGCTGGCGATGAATTGGCGGACCGGCAAACTGTAGGCATCGGCTCCGGGGGCTTGCTGATACTCGCCCCGCACATAGGCCGAAAATCTCCCCGAAACGGCATATCCAGAGACGCCCGTTATACTATTGATTCCCTGGCCATACGGTCGCCCAAAGTCGTTGTCGATGCTTTGTCCAAAGTGGTAGCTGTCGCGCAGCGGAGCGCCCTTAAAATCCGTCATCCGGGTGTAAATGGATTCCAATCTGACCGCGTTTTCTTCAGTGGGTTCTTGGCTGAATTCGTTTTTCAAGTCTGCGAGAAGACCGAGCACATCCAGGTTCTGCGCTCCGCGTCTGGAAGCGTTATCAGCCGCTTCTTCAACCTGACGCAGGCATTCCGCGCGGGTCCAAGGGGCGGTATCCGATACTTGATCGGGAATGTATCCCAGCGCGGCAATGCGGCGCAGAGCCGGGTAAATCCAACTATCTAACGGTATATAGACCGGACCGGTGGGCGAATCGGCGTTGCGCCGCACGGGCGTGAGCATTCGAACAGAGGGTCCCTGGTGGACGGGGGTCGATCCGGTTTTATCCGTCATTCGGTCGTCGTGATGCGAGTTGTAGACGTAGTGGCCGATCAGGTAACCAGCTACCGCACCCACCACGGCGTCGGAGGGGAAGTGTTTTTCGGCGGTAACTCGTGTGACGGTGACCAGAGAGGCTAACCCGTATGCTGCCCATTTTGTCAACGGCCCGGGATACTCGCGGGCCAAGACAGCGGCCGCCGACCAGGCTAGGGTTGTGTGCTGCGATGGAAAAGAAGAACTCAGGGAAGGCTGTTCCCAGAAGCGCCCATCGGCGGAACCGCTTCCCGGCCTGCTTCGCTGAGTGGCAAGTTCCAATGCCCCGGAAACCAGAAACGAATCCGCCATTGCTTCCCCGGCCAGCATTCCGGTTTCGCGCAAATGTTCGTTGCGTGTGAATGCGCCTACGCCGAATGAGGCTATCGATGCGGCGCCGAACGACGCCACACCCAGATTAGAGATGTTGCTACTTCGGCTCTCTACCGCCGCATCGGAGTGAATCAGCGTCATGGTGTGATGATCCGCCGCCACCAGCGCTCCGGCTATTCCAGCCAGCGGAAGCAGCCATTTCAGGTTTTCCTTTTTAATGCCCAGCGGGCTGGTCCAGAGATTTTTCTGATCTTCCACGATCAGCGCGGGCATTTTCTGGATGTTTATCGGTTTCCGTCGGAACTCCGGGCCGATGTTGAAGAAATCATCAGGCGTGGAAATTAACGAGCGGCTAATTTGGGGTTGGGCAATAGCTGCTGGTAACAGAAAAAAGTATAGAAGCAATACACCTGTTACCCGTGGCCTATGGATTAGGGGAAGTCCCATCTAAAGTAGAACAGTGGCTGCGACGACGAATTTGTCGCAGTGAATGTGAGACAAATGGCTTCAGCTTTCCTCCGTATTGTGAGAGACCTGCCGGTGAGTCCCAGACGAGAGGTAGTTAAAGACGTAGCTGACCAGAGCCACCTGCCCGCCAGCGCGTGGTGTGGTTCCAAGAACAAGAGAGTGTTCGACATGTTTGGGGCCGCCGTTTTGCTCCTGTTGCTTTCGCCGTTCATTCTGCTCGCCGCGCTGGCCGTGAAACTTACGTCGTCCGGACCAATGTTCTTTCGGCAGCTACGGGTGGGTAGTAATGGACACAAGTTCTACATGTGGAAACTTAGGACCATGCGGAATGATTGCTCCGGTGGTCCTTCGACCACCAGAACCGGAGACCGGCGCCTCACCGGCATCGGTGTTATCCTTCGACGTTTTAAGATCGACGAATTTCCCCTGTCAGCGATCATCTGAAATCGTCGTTTTCTGAACTTGGGCCGAAGTAAGGCCAGCAACATCATCCGCGCCGCAGGCGCGAATCATCCGTCCAATCATCTTCGAAGCGGCCAGCGTTGTAAAGTTTTTCCTGGAAGGCGGGAGTAGTGGATTGGGGACCGGCTGTTGGAAGCAACCGGTCTCCGATTGGCAACCTTCAAGCAGGTTAAACCAACAAACGAACTGTTTCTAACCTGCCATGATTTTGCGCCGATGTCCAGCCCCGTTTAGGGGCGATGGTTCATCATGGCGAGGCGGTTCTCCGTCAGCGGGTTTGCTCACACGAGGAGTGCCGGGCGGTTTTCTGGATTTGTGAGCACTGTGATCGGGGACAACGGTACTGCCGTTCCGCTTGTCGCACGGAGGCACGGCTCAAACAGCGGCGCTGCGCCAACCGCCGCCACCAACAAAGCCCGGAAGGCCGGCTCGATCATCGCGACCGGCAACGGGAGTACCGGCGGCGGCGCGGCCACGTGACGGATCAAGGTTCCGTTTCGATCACTTTCCCGGCATTATGCAGGAGTGAGGGGACGACACCAAGCGCAGCCTGCTCCAGCAGCAGCGCCACTTTCAGACAGCCTGGGCCTGGACAGCGGTTGCTTCCATTCCTACGCTGTATCGTTTGCGGGCGCAGCGGACCCTTCGTCGATCCTTTCTCACAAACTTCACGATTCAGAAGAGAGCGCAGATGAGCGGCGAAGAGCCGCTCTCACGCCCGTAGACGGGAAACCATGATTAACCCCGAAACACGCATGCAGATCCGCCGCTATTTTTATGCCGAGCACTGGAAAATCGGCACCATCGCGCGTGAACTCAACGTTCACCCCGATGCCGTTCGCAATGCCATCGAAGCGGAACGTTTCCATAGTGGTCAAACGCTGCGTCCGAGTCTGACCGATCCTTACATGGACTTTGTGCGCCAGACCTTGGACCAGCATCCACGGCTACGCGCGACACGCTTGTACCAGATGATCCGCGAGCGCGGTTATACCGGCAGCGTCGTGCAGTTGCGGCGCGCGGTAGCGCAACTGCGTCCCCGTGCGCGAGAACCGTTCCTACGGTTACACACCTTCCCCGCCGAACAAGCGCAAGTGGACTGGGCCCACTTCGGCCAAGTAGCCGTGGGCCGTGCCAAGCGCAACTTATCCTGCTTTGTCATCACATTGTCTTGGTCACGCGCCCTCTATCTGGAGTTCTTCTTCGATCAAACGATGGAGAACTTTCTGCGCGGCCACGTGCATGCTTTCGATAGTTGGGCGGGCCAGCCGCGTGTACTTCTCTATGACAATCTGCGGAGCGCGGTGTTGGAACGGCGCGGCAGTGAGATTCACTTCAACCCGCGCTTGCTGGAGCTATGCGCCCACTATCACTTCGTCGCGCGTCCTTGCCAGGTGCGCGCGGGCAATCAGAAAGGGCGTGTGGAAAGAGCCATTCGCTATGTGCGCGAATCGTTCTTTGCGGGCCGCTCGTTCACCACGCTTGCCGAAACCAACCGGCAAGCGCTGCTGTGGCGCGATCAAGTGGCGCATCAACGTCCGTGGCCGGGAGACGATGCGCGCACTGTGGAACAAGTGTTCGCCGAAGAGCAACCGCGCTTATTGTCTCCGCCCGCTCATCCCTTCCCCACCGATCTCGTCTTGGCTGTCCGCTCGGGGAAAACGATTTATGTCCGCTTCGACCTCAACGATTATTCGATTCCTCCCGAAGCGGTAGGACGTCCGTTGACATTGGTCGCCTCCGACACGCGCGTGCGCATCCTGGATGGCGCAGTGGAGATCGCGCGCCATCAGCGCAGCTATGACCGCCATCAGCCGGTGCTCGATCCCGCTCATCAAGAAGCGGTGCTGAAGAGCAAACGCAAAGCGTTCGATGCTACACCCGGTGGCCGCTTGACGCAAGCTGTGCCGGAGAGTGAGACCCTGCTGGACTTGGCCTTCGCGCAGGGCGAATCGGCGGGCCGTCAAACCAAGGAACTGCTCAAGCTGCTCGATCTGCATGGCGCCGCCGCCTTCCGCCGCGCCGTCCGCGAAGCGCTAGAACGCAACACGCCCGCGCTTCTTCCGTGGCCTTTCTGCTCGGCAAACAACAGCGTTCCGCGCCCGCGCCTTTGGTGTCGGTCGATCTCAGCCGCCACCCTGCAGCCCAAGACGTTCAGGTGCAGCCACACAACTTGGAGACCTACGATAAACTCGCCCGCCGCGAAGGAGATACCGATGAATAATCTGGCAGCCGAACTCAAGCGCATCGGTCTGCGCGCCTTACCCGCCGGTCTTGACGACTTTCTGGCGCACGCCACCAAAGCGCGCTGGTCTCCGCACCAGTTGCTCGAACAACTCGTACAGCTCGAAGCCGCCGAAAGCAGCCGCCGTAGTCTGCAGCGGCGGCTTCACCTGTCTGGTCTCAAGCGCTTCAAGCCACTCGCCGACTTCGATTGGACATGGCCTACTAAGATCGAGCGCGAGGTCATCGAACGCGCGCTCACCTTGGACTTCTTGCCCGAGGCTCGCAACCTCGTTTTGATCGGCTCCAATGGCTTGGGCAAAACGATGATTGCTCAAAACATCTGTCATGCCGCCGTGTTGGCGGGCCGCTCCGTCTGGTTCCGCACCGCGCCGGCCTTGCTGGAAGATCTGCACCGTCAGACGACACCCGAGGGCCGACGCCGCAAACTGCGCGGCTACGCCAACGTCGACTTGCTCTGCATTGAT
>CAVXPI010000003.1:0-203555 GCA_963763615.1 Bryobacterales bacterium
AGTCATATACGTGGTCTGATGGAAACACCAAAACAATCGACCGCCGCCTTGCGCAAACGCCGTCAAGCGCTGCTGCGCCAACTGCCACCGCTCGATGCCATCCTGCGTGGCTCTCTCATCGAGCGCTACAAACGCTGCGGCAAGCTCGGATGCAAGTGTGCCGATGGCCGCGGTCATGGTCCCAAGTATTATCTTTCGGTAAGCTACCCGGGCCTGCGGCCGCAAATGGATTATGTGCCGCAGGAGTGCTTCGAGCAGGCCAGCGAGTTCCTGGCCAACTACCAGCGAGCGCGCGAGCTCTTAGAACAGATCTGCGAGATCAACCGCGAACTCCTGCGCCGCCGCGAGGCGCTGTAAAGGATCGTTGTGAGCACAGCACTCCCCACTCTTCCCGCCCCGCTGGATGCCGGGTTGGGTGGTGTGCTCCTCGCCAATATGCTCGAAGCGTGGCTCGCCAGCGACCCGCACTTCTTCACCGCGGCGGAGGTGGCCGATGAACTCAAAGATTGCAGAACAGCACCGGAGCAAACCTGCCTACATTTATCTGCGTCAGTCAACGCCGGGCCAAGTGCGCCACCATCAGGAGAGTACCGAGCGTCAGTACGCGTTGCGGGAGATGGCGCTGCAGTTGGGATGGAGCGAGACCGCGATTCGCATCCTCGACCGGGACCTGGGGAAGACGGGTACGGAGATGACCAGGCGCGAGGACTTCAAGACCTTGGTAGCGGATGTTTCGATGGGGCAAGTGGGCGCGGTGTTTGCTTTGGAAGCCTCGCGACTGGCACGCTCGAACTTGGATTGGCATCGACTGTTGGAGCTATGTGCCCTCACCCAGACGCTCGTCATCGACGAAGATGGCTGCTACGATCCAGCCGATTTCAACGACAGTCTGGTGCTCGGATTGAAGGGCACCATGGCGCAGGCAGAACTCCATTTCCTGCGCGCGCGCCTCCAAGGCGGTAAGCTCAACAAAGCCAAGAAAGGCGAGTTGCGTTTTCCACTGCCCGTTGGTTTTAGCTACGACGAACAAGGCCGCATCACTTTGGATCCCGATGAAGAAGTGCGGGGAGCAGTGGCGCTGGTGTTTCGCATCTTTCGCGAAACGGGTACCGCCTATGCTGTGATGCAGCGCTTCGTGAAAGGCGCTTTGCGATTTCCCAAACGGGCTTATGGTGGGGCTTGGGATGGCAAGATTATATGGGGGCGGCTGAGTCACTCGCGTGTACTCGGCTTGCTCAAAAATCCATCCTATGCTGGCATGTATGTTTTTGGCCGCTATCAGTATCGCCGCGAAATCAGCCCGCAGGGTGAAGTTTGCCAGCGGATGCATGCAGTCGCTATGCCGAATTGGCGCGTGAACTTGCAACAGCATCACGAGGGATACATCAGTTTGGAAGAGTTTTTTGAAAATCAACGCCGCTTAGAAAAGAACCGCACCAACGGTGACGATATGCTGCTGAGTGGCGCGGCACGCGAAGGCTTGGCTTTACTGCAAGGGTTGTTGTTGTGCGGTCATTGCGGACGGGCTCTAACTGTGCGCTATACCGGCAACGGCGGCATCTATCCGATTTATCTGTGCAACTGGTTACGTCGGGAAGGCTTGGCGACCAAAGATTGCCAGAGCTTTCGCTGTAACCTGCTGGATGGCGCGATCACTGAACAAGTGTTGCGGGCTCTTCAACCAGCCGAGTTAGAACTCGCATTGGCAGCTCTGCGAGAGTTGGAGTCGCGCGACCAGACGATCCTCCGCCAATGGCAGATGCGACTGGAGCGCGCTCAATATGAAGCCGCTCTCGCCGAACGGCGCTATCAGGAAGTAGACCCATCGAATCGTCTGGTAGCGGGCACACTGGAACGTCGCTGGAATGAGGCCTTGCTTCACTGGGAAGATCTCAAAAAGCAGGCCGCCGAGGTTCAGCGACAAGAAGCCCACGTCGCTACCCCCGAGCAAAAAGCCAAAGTGCTGGCGTTAGCCAGAGATTTACCTCGCTTGTGGCATGCTCCCACTACTCAGGCCAAGGATCGCAAGCGTATGCTGCGACTACTCGTCAAAGACATCACGGTTGCCAAATCGCTCACGGAAAAGAAGCTCTCCGTTCACATCCGTTGGCAGGGGGGCGCCTGCAGCGATCTCACCGTGCCGCTGCCGCCGCGCGTTGCCGACCAAGTAAGATATCCAACCGCGATTGTCGATCGGGTTCGCGATCTGGCTCGCATCTTGCCTGACGCGCAAATCGCGGAACAGCTCAATCGAGAAAAGGTTGTTAGTGCCACCGGTAAGCCATATACAGTGAAAATCATCCAGTGGATTCGGTGCCGTCATAAGATCGCGCCGGCCGTGCTTCGCAAGCCCGAGGAGTTAACGGTTCAACAAGTGGCCGCTGACTTCGCAGTTAGCGAAAACGTCGTCTACTACTGGATCACACACGGCGTGATCCAGGCGCGCCGAACGAACTCGGGGAGTCCTTATTGGATTACACTCAGCCCGCCAGACGAACAACGCCTTCGCGATTGGGTACGCCACTCTAGCAAAATACAGAATCACAACGCAGTCCTAAACCAGCCTGCGCGAGGTGCAATATGAAGCCACCGTCGGTATGCCCAGTTTTCTTTCCCCGCCATCGGCTTTCGGTATCTTCACCGTCCGCACCGGCGCTGGAAAGTAACTGCCCGACGACATCCGATTCCAGATCTTGTACAGATTCCCTTTCAGGTCCCTTTCAAAAACCGCAATCGACTGCTCGTCGACCCCTGCCGCTCCCTGGTTCGCTTTTACTCGCTTGTACGCCTCCCAGACCTCCCACTTGGAAATCACAAACGGTTTTGCCTCACTCATCGGCTCCTCCCATTGCTGGTTGGCACATTGAATTCGGCTCCCTCAACACAACCCCTTTGCTCCACCCTGTTTCCAGGGCTTCACCGCTACTACGGGCTGTTCCGCCCCTGGACTCCGCATCCGTACTCTCGCTCTCACGGTTCTTCCGCTTGAGCTTCTTCGTTAACATCGGAGCCACAGGTTCCCACGTTCCGCTCAACCGCCTTCCGACAGACTCAGGCCACCTCAATGCCGGATGCCGCTCCGTCCGTAAACAGGTTTCGCCGGAGCTAATCCCGCGGCAACGACTCTCCGCGGTTTTGACATCGTCCCTACGCTTTCGACACTTCATCAATGGTTCCCTTGCGGTCCTCTTTCTGCCAGTCACCTGATCTGGTTCTTCCCAGACCTTTTCCTTCTGCGCTCACGACCACGGCTTTTGTCCGCAGCCGCCAGAGGTGGTTTGAAACCTGCTCCTGTAAGCCGGTTCCGAGGGGCCTTCCCTCATCAGTCAAGCAGTTACACACTTCGGGCCCTCCTCGGCCCTCTGCGCTCGTGGCGCACCATCGTCGGCGTATCTCGTCAGTTGATATCCCCTGCGCCTCATCTCCTGATCAAATGGCGTCAAGAGTATGTTGCTTAACAGGGGTGAAACCACTCCGCCTTGCGGAGTCCCTCGCTCAGTGGGAAAAAGTCGACCTTCTCCATAACTTCCAGCTTTTAGCATTGACTTGATCAGTCGCAACACCCGGCTATCAGCTACGCGTTGGGCTACTAGCGTGAGCAGTTTCTCATGATCCACCGATCCGAAAAAGTCTTTCAAATCCGCGTCCACGATCCACTCGCTTCCACCTTCGATCTCCTTCCACACTTTCGTAAGGGCATCCTTCGTCGACCGCCCTCGCCGATATCCGAAGTTGGCTTGATCGAATACCGGTTCGAAAATCGGTTCCAGCCGTTGCAGCAGCGCTTGTTGACATACGCGGTCGTACACCGTTGGTATGCCTAGCGTGCGAATCTCGCCCGGCTTTCCCGCTTTCGGGATCGGTGCTTGTCGAACCGGCTGAGGCTGATAGCAGTCATCACGAAGCTCTTCCCGCAACCGATCTAACTGCTGATCGCATTGCGCTTCGAACCCCGCCACGCTCTGTCTATCCACACCTCCACTACCGCGGTTCTCCTTGACCCGCTCCCAGGCCATCGACAGGTTCTCTTTCTGGTAAACCTTATCGATCAATGAATGGTTCTTCTTTGCTCCCGTCGGGTTGATCCAGTTCGCCAGTCTCCTCGGCCGCGCCTGTACGGGTCTTTCACTCATGGAACTGTTCCACCAGCGCGTCTTTACTCACTTGCGTTCTTTCTCTTCCCTTCCGTCTTCGCCAGCCGCCTTCCCCGGCCCATTCCGCCGCCGATTGCTCGGTCACGAGGTTTGTCGCCCCGCTTCAGGTACTACGCAGCCATCCGCAAACTGGCCGGGCATCGCTCGCCGTTTCGCTTTCGCTTATCGGCTTGCTCACTCCAGGAGCCACCCGGAGACCCGATCAGTCTTCCTGAGGTCACACATTGTTCTTCCGTGCCGTGCCATCCGCAAACACCTTGGTACGGTGGGTGAATGAGTAACGCCTTCGCCTCCATAGTGCAGGCTCGACCTTGCCCCACCTTTGGCCGACCGGTTCATCTTTGAGGTAGCCCTCATCGATTACAGCCCGGCACTTCTCCTCAAGCCCTTCGGATTCCACCTCGCGATGGACACCCTGCCCTCCAGAGAACAACAAGAAGCGGCTCCAGATCCGCCTTGGCTGTTTCCAGCTTTCGCTTTCGTGCCCGTTTAGGCTTCTTCATACCTTCTCCTCTCTCCGGCCCGCGAGACATTACTCCCGCGTTTGGATATATCGCTCCTCATCTGAGCGACAGTGGGACTTTAACCCACATGAGCAATGTACTGCTCAGCACACACTACGGCCTCTGCTGACTTCTCGGCAACTCTCATTGCCGAGATCTCCCCAGGTAAGGAGCAGAATCTGTCCCCTCGTGCCGTCTGGCTCTACCTTGTGCGTCTTGATGATCCTTGGGCTTTGCTGTGCAGGGCCAGCTTGCCGCCCACACCCGGCCTCACTGCCAGTTCGTGTACCTACGGTCGAGAGTTTGCTACGCGCTTCTTTCAGCTTCGCCTCGCGGCTACGCCTTGCGTTTCGCTACGGTTGCCGTCATCGGCTCCGATTGGCTCCTTTCATCCAACTAGATTCTGCCCATGCTGGGCACACCCTGCGGCGGGCCTCACGGTCCGCCGCTTCGTTTCGTCGAAAATTCCGCGCCGCTTACGGCTCAATAAAGGTAGCATCCGGCGAGACAACCTGATTGCCATTGGCATCGGTGCTTACGAGTTGATAGTGATTCACGCCGCTGGGCACATAGCCGAGCGTGCAGGGCGGCGTGGCGGTCAGATTGGTTTGTGCCGAGTATCGGCCGTAGACGCCGGCCGCTGGCCCGTATTGCACGTAGCTGTAAGTCGGCGCGGAGGTGGTCCAGCTGATGGTCGCTGTATGGTTGTCTGCCGGCGTAACCGTGACAGCCGAGATGGTGGGAGGGCCTGCTATTGTCGTAAAGCTGAAGATGGTGGAGTAACCGGTGTTGCCGTTCACATCGGCGGATTGCGCCTGGAAGTAGTAAGTCGTTCCAGGGTTGAGGCCAGTGAGCGTTACTCCATGACTGTTTGTCAGCGGCGTTTGTACAGGACTGGTTTGACTGAGTTGGTTGGCGGCAGTGCCGAAAGCCACGGATGTATTCGACGGCACATTGGTAGACCATGAGATGGTCACGCCTGAACCAGTGATACCCCAGAACGCCACGTTCGAGACGACCGGCGCGCCAGCGCTTGGTGTGGAGGTGGTGAAGCTGTAGTTGCTCGACGTGGTGGACACGCTGGATGCGTTGGCGGAGGTCACGCTGAAGGTGTACGTCGTGTTCGGCGTCAGGCCAGTGAGCATGACAGAGTGACTCGTTACCAGTGTCGGATTGGAGGTGGTGCTGGTTCCGTAGTTCACCACTGAGGTTGACGCCTGGTCGGTAGTCCAGGTGATCAGGGCCGTGCTGCTGGTGATGCTGCTGGCCGCTACCTTACTGATTACCGGTCCCGGCGCCGATCCGGTGGTCTGGAAGGTCGCGTTGGGCGAGGTGGCGGACAGGTTCGCCACGTTTGAAGACATGACGTCGAAGTTGTAAGTGGTTCCTGGCATCAGGTTATTCAGGGTAACCGAGTGTGAAGTGGTCAGTGTGGGGGAGAGTGTGGAGGATGAAGTGTATGTGGTGGTCACTCCATAGTTCACTTGGGAAGACGCGGCCTGATCGGTGGTCCAGGTGATAGTGGCGGAGTTCGTGGTGACACTGGTCTGGATGTTGGAGATCATCGGGGCTGGTGCTGAGGGTGAGCCGGTTGTAGTAAAGCTATAGGTGGTGGAGTAGCCGGTGGCTCCGTTGGTTCCGGTGGATTGAGCCTGGAAGTAGTAAGTCGTTCCGCTGTTCAAGCCTGTAAGGACCACACCGTGGCTGGCGGTGAGGGTGGACTGCAGCGGGCTGAACTGGCCGAGCGCCGAGGTTGTGCCGTAGGCGACTTGCGTATTGGCGAGGACGTCGGTAGACCAGGAGATGGTGACGCCGGAGTTGTTGATTCCCCAGAAAGCGACATAGCCGACGTATGGTGCGGTCGCGTTGGAGGCTGTGGTGAGGAAAGTCCCGTTCGGCGAGGTCGTGGACAGGGCTGCCGCATTGGTAGACACGACGGCAAAGTTGTAGGTGGTGCCGGGGGCCAGGTTGGTCAGCGTCACGGAATGGCTGGTTACGTAATTGCTATCTGGCGTGGTGGCGGAACCGTAACTGGTGGTTGCCCCATACTTGACTTGCGAGTTGGCGGCCTGATCGGTGGTCCAGGTAATGGTTGCCGTCGTGGTGGTGACCATGGCTTGAATGTTCGTGATCGCCGGTGGTGTGGCGATAATGCCGGTGGTGGCAAACGTGTAGTTCGTCGACATACCGGAAGAAGTGCCGGAGGAGTTGGTAGAGATCACGTCGTAGTTGTAAGTGGTGCCGGGGGTGAGTCCGGTGAGATTGATGGAGTGGCTCGTCACCAAGATGGAGTACAGCGGCGACGAAGAACCATAGGCTGTGGTGGCTCCGTAGTTCACCTGCGAACTAGCAGCCTGGTCGGTGGTCCAGGAGATGGTGGCCGAGGTGGTGGTGATGTTGGTGACGGCCACCTTGGTAATGACGGGGGCGGGCGAGGCCGGTACGCCAGTCGTCGTGAAGGTGTAGATTGTTGAACCACCGGTGCTGCCGCCAGCAGTGGTCGATTCGGCACGGAAATAGTAGGTGGTACCGGGGTTCAGGCCGGTGAGCACGACGCCGTGGCTGTTGGTGAGCGCGGATTGGACGGGACTGAGCTGGCCGAGGGCGCTGGTGGTGCCGTAGGCAACGAAGGTATTGGCCGGTACGTCGGTGGACCACGAGATGGTGACACCTGAGTTATTGACTCCCCAGAAAGCGACATAGCCGACATAGGGCGTGGTTTTGAATGTCGCGTTTGTGGAAGTGGTAGTGCCGTTAGTGGAGTTCGTCGACACCACGTCGTAGTTGTAAGTGGTGTTGGGCGGCAGGTTACTAAGAGTGACGCTGTGGAAAGCCACCAGCGCGCCGTTCAGCGGCGAGGAAGAGCCGTAGCTGGAGGTTGGGCCGTAATTGACTTGGGTGGTGGAAGGCTGGTCGGTGGTCCAGGAGACGACCTCGGAGTTGCCGCCGACTGAGACCGCCTGCAGGTTGGAGATAACCGGCAGGTTCGGAGCGAAGTTCGCCGTGGCGGTTTGCGGGCTCGTCATGGAAACGGTAGTGGTGGCACTAGTGCTGAAGGCGACGGCCCCGGTCCAACTGGAGAAGATGTAGCTGGCAGCCGGGTTGGCGCTTACCGGGGCATTGGAATTGGCGTTGTAGTATACGCCGCCGCCGGTGACGGTGCCGGTATTGACTGGGTTCACGCTTGTGGTGAGTAGATACTGGGTGGTGAAGGTTCCGGTGATTATCACGGCCGACGAGCCGACGGTAATCGAGTGCGACAACGCTCCGCTGTCCGACCAGGACGAGAACACCGCCTGCGATCCGACGCCCAAAGACTGTGGGCTCGTGGTTGTGAGCGTGTATTGTCCCGGGGCTAACGACACTGTTTGCGACCCTGTATAGCTCACACTGTTCAATGTGAGCCCGACGCCTGCTGGGACATTGATGGTCACACTGGTAAGGCTAATTACCGTCGCCGTGTCGAAAGCTGTGGCCGCGTTGGTGGCGTTCGTGTGGTTGGGATCGCCGCCGCCGTAGACCAGTACGTTATTCCGGACACTGGTGGGCGAGTTAGCAGGTACGTTTGCGGTGAGGGTCAGGACGGGGAAGGATGCACCGGCGCCGGCGATAACGTCTGTGTTGGTACAGGTAACGATATTGGTGCCGTTACAAGACCAATCTGTGCCTGAGGAGGAAGCGAGGGTGTAGTTTGCCGGCAAGGTATCTTGCACGGTGACGGTGGAACCGTTGGTGACGGCAGAGGCGTCGCCGGCGGTGTTGATCACGTGAATGGTCCAAACGCCGGTTGAGCCTTGTGTGAAATTGCCGATGTGGGATTTGGTAATTACTAACTCGGGCGTAAGTGGGGTAAGTATCGAGACTGTGCCGCAAATGTCCACTGTGTCCTTGCCAGGGCACGTCGCGCCGTTGGTGTAGGGAGCGGCGGAGTTGCCGCTGCCGGGTTGGCCTGCGTTGGCTGCCACGCTGCCGCTAAAGGTGACGTTACTAAAGTTCGCGGTGGCACCGTAATAGACAAAGAGAGCCCCGCCTTTGGCTTGACCGTTTGCTTGGCCGGTGTAGGGAACTGCGCTGGCAGTTCCGCCAGTGGTAGTGCTCGCGGTAAAGGTCACCGAGTTGAGATTTAAAGTGCCATTTAGTTCGAAGATCGCTCCGCCGAGGCCCGCGCCGCCGCCACCGGAATCGCCATTGGCGGATCCCTCAAAGGTTCCCTCGCCCCCGCCGTAACCTCCTGCGCCGCCTTTAGCACCGTCGTAACAGCAACCCTGTCCGCCACCGCCGCCAAACCCCCCGGCCCCGCCGTTATGCGGACTGTAATCGGTCAACGAAGGAGTGTAAGCTCCGCCGCCGCCTGCACCAAAGCCGCCTAAACCGCCGTTATTCAACACACCGGCACCGCCGCCCGCGCCCGCGCCGCCATTGCCGCCTGTGCCCGATGTTCCTAGTCCGCCACCCGTTCCGCCCAAATCGCCGCCGTTAGCACCGTTGCCAGAGGTAGCGCTGCCCCCAAAGCCGCCGCCACCGTCGGACCCAGTAGCGCCGTTCCCTCCTACTGCCTGATTCCCGCTCAAGGTCACATTGGTCAACGTGAGCGCGCCGCCGTTTTGGAAGATCGCACCGCCCATACCGGCTGCACCGCCACCGCCGGCCGAGTTCCCGCCTTTGCCGTAGCCGTTCGCCAGCGTCAAATTGTTGATGGCGACTGTGCCGCTTTGCACGAAGAAAATTCGGGTGACGTTGTTACCGCTGATCGTCACGGTCGTGCCGGTGGACGGACCTTGGATGGTCATACTCTGGTTGATATAAATGCGGCTTGCTAAGGTAATCGTCGAATGATCGGGTAGGGAGTCCAAATTTATGGTTCCGCCGGGGCACACGCCAATCACAGCCGCGCGCAGAGTGCCTTTGCCCGTGTCCGAGAGACTGGTCACGGGGATCGAGTTCGAACATTGGTTGGTGAGGTTGAATGTGAAGGTTGGACCGTTCGCGATGGTCGCGGTGACGGTGTAGGAACCGGTGATGCCGTTGGCGGTGAAGGGAACGCTCACGTAGCCATTGACCGTGGTGGCAGTGATGGTGTTTGTGCCGTTAGTGAAGACGCCGGATGCTCCGGAGGAAGGAGCGGTAAAGGTGACGTTGGTGCCGTCGGGAATAATGTTGGTGCCGAAGCCGACCCCCAGCGGCGTGAATGTGCCGCCGGGGAGTGCGGTTTGGACGGGGTCAGGAGAGTTGATGGTGTAGATTTGGCCGCAGATGTTGGCGTTGTCCTGGCCGGGGCAGAGTGCGCCGTTGGTGTAAGGAGCGGCGGAAGCGCCGATGCCGGGCTGGCCACCATTGGCCGCAGTGCTGTTAGAGAAGGTGTACAGGTTTACCGTAGCGATCACGCCGGAATAGACGAAGATTCCGCCGCCTTTGGCTTGGCCATTTTGGGCGCCGACTCCACCGACCGCGGCGTTCCTGTCAAGGATTACCGAGTTGAGGTTTAGCGTGCCGTTGAGCGCAAAGATGGCCCCACCGAAGCCGGCTCCGCCGCCGCCAGTGCCGCCAGCGCCGGTATCGCCGCTTTGACCGGCACCTGCCCCGTATCCGCCCCCGCCGCCAGCCGCTAAAATGCCGTTAATTCCGGCTGGCGCTCCGCCGCCGCCAAAGCCGCCGTTTCCCCCGTTGCCGCCGGAGCCGCCGCCACCACCGGCAAACCCGCCGGGGCCTGCCACTGCTCCGTCACCGCCGCCCGCGCCCTGGCCGCCCGCACCGCCGTTTGATCCGCCCGCACCGCCAAGATCACCTCCACTGCCACCAGTACCGGTGCCATTCGCATTTCCGCCAAATCCACCGCCGCCGTTGCAACAGCTGGTGCCACCGGCGCCGCCCACCGCGCTATTGCTCCTTAGAGCCACGTTCGTCATAGTGAGGTTGCCGCCATTCTGAAAGATCGCGCCACCCATGCCTGCAGCGCCGCCGCCGCCGCTTCCGCCCTTGCCTAAACCGTTTGCCAGCGTCAAGTTGTTGATGGCGATGGTGCCGCTTTGCATGAAGAAAATGCGCGTAACGTTATTGCCGCTGATGGTGACGGTACCCGCCGCCGGGCCTTGAATGGTGACGTTCTGATTGAGGTACAGCCGGCTGCCTAGCGTTATCGTTGCTGGCGTCGTAAGGCCGCTGAGATCGACCGTCCCGCCGGGACAAACATCGGCCAGTCCCTGCCGCAGACTGCCCGTTGTGGCGTCGCCGAGATCGGTAACGACGAAGGTCTGGACGCACGTGGGGGTATCGGCGTTGTTCAACGTGAAGATGGCGGAATTGGTGACGCCCGATACCGTTGCGCCGACGGTGAAACCGCCGAGCACGGCATTAGCGGCGACCGCGGCCGAGGCTTGGCCATTAGGAGCGGTGAGTGCGGTGGCGGGGCCGATGCCGCTGCCGAAGAAGGTGACGGTTACTCCAGAGACTGGGTTATTGGACGCGTCAGTAACGGTCGCCACCAAGGCGTTGGCGAATGGGGAGTTCAGCAGAGCGGTCTGGCCGCTGCCGGACGTGGCCGTAATGTTAGCGGCTTGGCCGAACAGGGAGCCGGCGCACGCTAGTAGAAACAGGGCCGGTGCTAATACTGCGCTCGTTCGCGCCCTTGCGGCGGCGTACAGTCTTTTCGACATGCTTGTGGTTTCCCCCTGAAATGGCTGTCAAATCTAGGACAGGATTCTCGCGGGAAAACCCTCTCAGTGCGGTGGTACTGGTACCTAAGCGTTGGTGAGTACTCGAAACGTGTTGCTTGAGTCTACCCGCGAATGAGAAGCGAGTAAAGTGCTGGGAGTACTTCAAACTTGAGGCTAACTAACGGGGCTAGAAGGAAAAGCCGTAGATATCGCTACACTCACGCTGCAGTTCGGAGATCGCTTCAAGGAGCAAGTCGCGAATCTCGTGAGGTGTGGTTGCAGCGAGTGCTTTTCGGTAATGCTGGATTCTTTGCTGTATGGCGCAGCGTTTTCTGCGAAAGCGGAGGCAGGGTTCGCGATTGAGACGCAAGACTTCCAAGCTGAATTCGCCTGCTTTCGTAATGGGCGCCAGGGTGGCGTCTTCGGACTCACGAAGGTGCTCGACTCGCGGGTCACATTGGCACGGATCGGGAAAGAAATGGCCTTCTGCGATGCGCTCGTCCGACGGCCACACCGGACCTTTGTAGCGATTGCAATCGTTACAGCAATAGTAGAGATTTTGGTAGTCGCACAGAAGATGAGGAAACAGTTTCTTGGGGCGAAAATGATCGATGCCGAAGGTCTGAATTCCGAAGACGCAGGCTTCGGTCATTTCACAATAAGCGCAACGGAACTCGAAGTCTCTTCGAAGATAAGGCTTGTAGTGAGTGTAATCGGCGAATTGAGGAACGATGCCGGTGGAACGGACAAACCGAGCCATCAGTGTGGTTTATTAGCTTCGCGAATGGCAAGTTCTACCCGATCCAAGATGGCGTCAATTCGCTTCATACGCTCGTTTCCTTGGGCGTCCATTTGATCGGCCAGAGCGAAGTCTTGTTGATCAAGCAGTTCTTCAATGTCCGAGAGCCGCCTAGCCTCGTGGGGCTCTAGGCCTACGGAATATTTCTTAGCAATTAACTCAAATCGCTCCTGGAGATGCGGATCGTTCGACAAGACGTCGGCGATTGGACCCCGGGCGGGCTGCGGCTGCGGCATGTAGTGGTGCTCCAATGTGGTTCCCCAGTGGACTCATCGGTGAAAAGGAGGAGGGGGATTAAATTTTAGGACACTTTTAGGATACACGGTTCTTGCGAATTATACAGTAGGAATAGCGTATCCTAAGGCTATTCTGAGAGATCGCGGAACATAACCAACGCATCCACGTAACCAAACGTCGGGTGCAGGAAGGCTTTTGGAAGTCGCCCTACTGTGGCGAAGCCAAAACTCTCCCACAACTTCACTGCGCGTTCGTTGGTGGACAGCACGAAGTTGAATTGCATGGCATGGAAGCCTCGGGCCTTTGCCTGTTCTAGCGAATGCGCACACATAGCGCGCGCAACTCCACGGCCGGTTGCTCGTTTATGAGTGATGTAGCCACAGTTGGCTACATGGCTTCCGCCACCCCGCTGATTGGCTTGCAAGAAATAGGTGCCAAGGATCTGGCCTTCCTCTTCGTAAACAAAAACCCGGTGCCCATCGGCAAACCAATAGGCGATGGCTTCGTCACGGGAAAGATCGCGGGGAACGGTGAAGGTCTCACCCTGGCGAAAGACCGGTTCGATGATTTCCAAAATTGCTGGACCATCGGCCAGGCTCGCGAGTCGGATTGCCATCAGCTTCCGCCGCCGTGGAAGATGCGCCGGAAGAACTGCTTCCAGTGCCACTTGTATTCCTGGCAATCGGGGGCGGGCGCAAAGCTGAGTTCCTTGGTGGCGCGCTCCACGCTAAGAGATTGGATCTCAGCGCCGTCGGCCGTCACGTTAACAGTGAGAAAAGCCTTGCAACTGTCGGTGGAATCAATTTTCCAATCCGATGCCACTTTCTTGTTAGCCCAATCGGCCGCGAAACGCGCGTAGTCGTAATGTTCGCAGGGCTTCGGGCACCAGGTTGAATAAGCCGCCTGGTAGTTGTGGGCGTTCAACTCGGAGAGAAAGTGCTTGGCTACCTGTTTTTCATTATAATCGTGCAAAACGAAGTAGCCAATAATGACCAGGACAACGGCGGCCAGCGCGCTCAAGATAATGTAACGAATAACCCTGCTGCGGCGTTCATCCTCTATTCCATAACCCTCGAGATATGTACTGGCCATACATTCACTCCTTCATTTGGCTGGATAAGCTTTGTCGTAAGCGGCCGTAGCCGCGGTTGTTAGATCCAAAGCCGGCTTGAAATAGAGCGTGTTCGAGACTTCAATAATGATGTCCACACCTTTTTCCTGCGCCAGGCCCTTGACGACTTCGGACATTTGACGGCCCACGTGACCCAAGACATCTTGCCGTTCAGCATCTACATCAGCCTGTAGATCCTGCTGAAGGCGTTGAAGTTGCTTCTGTTTTGAGGTAAATTGCGCCTGGAGTTCCGCCTGGCGGGCGGGTTGCAGATTGGGCGCCGAACCTTCCTTCTGAATCCCTTGCAAGTCCTTCTGCAGGGACTCGATGGCCTTTTGGCGGGGGCTGTATTTGGCTTCCATAGCCGCAATGTCTTTCTTGATCTCCTGGGTTTGGCTCACCGCCATTTGCAGGTTGATGATGGCGACCTTGGAAGGAGGGATTTCTTGTGCCGGAAGGCGGGCGGCCAGAAGTGTGGCAGCGGCAACCAAGAGCGGCACGTTCCGAAAATGCGAGAACATTACTTTGTAAACTCCTGTGTAAAAGCGATTCAGAACCGGGCGGTGCCGGATGGGATGGGGAATTCGCACATAACAGGCTAGCATGCTTCCTTTAACAAACGCTCATCCAAATTCCTTTCGCTTTAGTAAAGCAATAGGGTTTCGCAACGTCAAAACCTTGAAAATATTGCTCTGTTGTTTGAATTCGTTGACTAAACCAAAGCTGCGGGCCAATCTAGGGCGCTGACGCTTCCGGCTCGGATTCGAAGTTTAGTCATGGGTCAGAAAATGCAGAAACGCTAGTGAGGCGGCTGGGCGGCCTTATCCTGGGCTGAGGCAAAACCTGTAAACTTGGGTTTAGTAGATGCAAGACTCAAGTTCCTTGACCCTCAGGGAGCAAGTCCCCCTGTATGTTCGGTGGAATCCGGATCGTTCTCCGCACGCCGTTGAGCTGCGACTCGACTTAGTGGCACAGATTTGCGCGGAGCTCGCCCACGCAGAAAGCTTGGGAATAGAGATCGGCGGAATGCTGCTTGGCACGTTGCCCGGCGCGGAATCTCCGACGCTTCGCATTGACGATGTAGCGATGATCGGCCGGCGTTTTGAAGATGGCGCCATCTACATGTTAGAGCCGGGGCAGCACCAGCGTTTCGCGCAAATTCGCGAGAATGCCCAACTGCAGGGCCGCGTGCCGGTGGGTTTCTTTCGCAGCCATTTGCGGCCGGGCCCGCTGCAGCCTTCGGTGGCGGACAAGGCTCTGATGACGGAACAGTTCGGCCAGACTCTGTTTGCGTTTCTATTGATTCAAAGCCGCAATCCGCGGACGGCTTGTTTTTTTGTGTCGGCGAACGGGCAGTTGCCCGAGCAGCCCTCAGTCCGCAAATTCTTTTTCGACGCTAGCGAGTTCAAATTTTTGCCCGAAGTGGCCGGTGAGGATGTGGAGCCGAGCAGCGATGAGCTGTTGCAAGTACAAGGCAACAGCGATTTAAGGTATCGCTGGCTCGCGGTGGCGAGTTTTGGCGCACTGGCAATTTTGCTGATTCTGGGGGCGTTTGCGGGCGGATTTTCGCGGCTGTTCCGGCCGGCTTCTGAATAAACTTGACTTGGCCGTCACGACGAACGGGGGCAACGTTTTGCAAATCTCGTGGGACCACAGCGCTCCATTCGTGACGCGGGCAAGGGGAGCGGTTTTGACGATTGCCGACGGCCAAAGCCGGCGTGAAATCCACCTTGGCCCGGACGAACTGAGGCTGGGCGAGGTGGACTACCAACATCAAGCCAATCGCGTGAACATTTCGCTGGTCCTGGAATCGCCGGATGCGAAGCTGCCACCGCAAACGTTTGATTGGAATGAGCAATAAGTCTCTGCCTATTGTCTGAGCAGAATGTTGAATTCGCCATTCTTGCCGGCGTCTAATAAGACAGTGCTGCCGGGCGGAATTTGCCCTTGCGAGACGAGCGAAGCAACGGGTTGGATGAAGTTGCGCTGAACGGTGCGCTTCAGTTCGCGCGCGCCAAATTCGAGGCTCACGCCGATATCCAATATTTGGCTGCGAGCCGCAGGCGTGCTTGTCAAACGGAAGGCACGCATTCCCAAACGCGCCTGGATGAGGCGCGAAAAGCCGGCCATGATTTGATCGAGAATCTCTTCGCAGGCGGCGCGGTCTAGCGGCTTATAAGTGATGACGGAATCGATGCGATTGACAAACTCCGGTGAAAACTTGCGGCGTACGGCGGACATTCCAATACTTTGCAATCTGCCGTGCTCGTTGGCGTGATCAACGGGCATCATTGCTTCGAAACCAAAATCGGGCCGCGTGGCGCGCCGAATCGATTTGGCGCCGAGGTTGCTGGTGAGGAAGATCATGGAGCGTTCGAAGTTCACTGTGGAGTTGTCTCCAAGTCGCAAGGCGGCCTTATCGAGAATGCCGAGGAGCAGACGTGTCATGGACGGGGCGGCTTTTTCGATTTCGTCGAACAAGATGAGGGAGATGTCGCTGTTTTCGCTGCTAACGCTGTTCACTTTGGCCTGGCTGAGCATGGGCTGCGTTTCCCGATGACCCAAATATCCGGGAGGGGCGCCAATGAGTTTGGCTACCTCGTGCTCCATTTGAAATTCACCGCAATCGACCTTGAGTAGATTCTTATTGTTGCCGTGCAACACTTCCGCCAGCGCTTCCACAGTGCGCGTCTTGCCGGTGCCCGTAGGCCCCAGCAAAAGCACCACACCCATTGGGCGGCCATCCGGCGCGAGGCTGGCTTGGTGCATTTGGATGTAGGGGACGATCGTTTCAATCGCTTCCGGTTGACCGACAAGCAATTCGGTTAGACGAGAAGCCAATCCGTCCGACTCTTCTGGCTGAGAGGGGCGTTTGTTTCGCCCCAAAACGGTGTTCGTTCGCATGTGGTACCTTCTTCGGAAGCAACTCTTCTACATCAGCCAGGTAGCGGCGCTGCGTCAGGCGTCTGAGTTGAGGTCTTGGGATGCTTCTCCGCTCGCTGCCGCAATTTGCTCTAGCGATCTGAAATTAGCGCAGGCCGAGGGTCGGGCCGTTCGCAGTTGCGGGTTTTTGCGCGAGCAAAAAGCGCGTTTATGTGCCCGTAGGCTTCTGATTTGGCGGGGGTTGCGGGGATTTGGGCGAGCACGAAAATAAATCCTGATCTTCTGTGATTCGCCCACGACGGCTAGGCGCCGCCGCAACGAGGGATGAAAACAAAAGCGAGAAGAGAGATGCTAGTAGTGTCTGCCGGGCGACCCAAAAGCCGATCTCGGTCTGGGCCCTCACCAGGAGCCCGTTTGTGAATCTGGTCGGACGCTGAAGTTTTGGCACAACGCAGTGTCGCCTTCGCCGCCAAGGCGGAGAGCACGAGAAGGAATGTCTGTTTCTTTGTCTGCGTCCCCGTCCCGGCGGCAAAAAGGAGCGTTATGCAGATACTATTTTCGCGCGTCTGCGGGATCGATGTCCACAAGGACATGCTCGCGGTATGCGTTTTGATTTATCGGGAAGGTAAGAAGCCGGAAGCTCGCTACAAAGAGTTCGCTTACGCATCAGAAGGCGCTGACGGCTTTAGGCAACTGGTTGAGTGCGCAAAAAGTGACGCACGTGGCAATGGAGTCGACGGGCGTGTACTGGAAGCCGGTTTGGTATGCGCTGGAGGGTCGTTTCCAGTTGCTGTTAGCCAATCCGTTTCAGGTGAAGGCGCTGCCGGGCAAGAAGACGGATAAGAAAGATAGCCACTGGCTGGCGGAGTTGTTGGCGCATGGGTTGATAGCCGGCAGCTTCGTGCCGCCGGAGGAGACCCGCGCGTTACGCGATTTAACACGCTACCGGGTGAAGTTGAGCGAAGAGCTGAACCGTATCCACAATCGCATTCACAAGGTGTTGGAGGATGCTTCGATCAAGCTGGACACGGTGGTGAGCCACATTATGGGGGGCACCGGACGCAGCATCATCGAAGGAATCATCGAAGGCAAGGAATCCCCCCGGCAGTTGGCGGAACGGGCGCAAGGCAGTTTGCGCGGCAAGCGGGCGCAGTTGGAGTTGGCTCTGCACGGGCGCGTGAGCGAGCACCACCGGTTCCTGTTAAAGGAACTGCTGGAGGACTTCCAGTTTGTCGAAGCGAAGATTCTGCGTTTGGACAAGACGCTGAGCGGCAGCGTGGACGGGGAGCAGGTGGCGCGTTTGTGCACGATTCCGGGGGTGGATGTGATCACGGCTTGGACATTGCTGGCGGAATTGGGTTCCGACATGCGGGTGTTTGCCAACAGTAAGAAGGCCGCCAGTTGGGCGGGGTTGTGTCCCGGCAACAAAGAAAGCGGCGGCAAGCGGTTGAGCGGACGCACGCGCAAAGGCAACCGCTGGTTGCGGCGCGGGCTGTGTCAGGCGGCTTGGGGAGCCAGCCGTAAGAAAGATTGCTTTCTGAATGCCTTCTTTCAACGCCACAAAGCTAAGCAAGGCGCGCAGAAGGCGATCATTGCCACGGCGCACCGCCTGTTGGTGATCGCTTACTGCATCCTGCGTGATGGCACGACCTAGCAAGAGCGGGGCGGGGATTTCTACGATCAGCTCAATGCCGCGCGCACCCGCGAGCGACTGATAGAACGGTTGCGGCGGCTGGGTGTTCCGGTGACGATTTCATCGCCCGTGCTGCCTGTCCCGCCAGCGCCCACCAGTCAGGAGTTGGTTCCGGCGCCATCGGCCCAAGCGCTCACTTCGCCGCCAAACAGCCAACCGTCCGCTTCGCTACCAACCGTCAAGCGCAAGCGCGGCCGGCCCTGCAAGTGCGCCGAACGTGGGATACCCTGCACTCACCAGATGGCTATCGCACCAACACCCGTCGCGACGCCTCCCGTCGCGATTCAGCCGTAGTCCACACCAGGCCGAATTAATTTATCTCGTTGATTCGGCTCTGGTTATAATTCGGAGTTTTCGAAGGACCCAGTTTTGCGACGGCCTCCAGCCGCGACTCGAAAATAGTACCAGCCGCTCTCGCGGATCCATTCTATTTTTGATAGATTTTAGGTAACGTCGCCATTACTGCGTTTTGGTTCTAACCCGGAGGGCCAACCTAGCATGAATCACGAAAATCAAGAATTTTTTCCCGCAACAGGCACTGTTCCAACCAGTCAGATCGAACAGCTTTGCCGTGCCCTTGCGTCCGAACCAGATCCGGCGCAGCAACGCCACTACTGGTCTGTTCTGCAACAGAGCGCTCCCTCCTCGAAAGCGCTTGACCTAGCGCTCGATTGCCTCATGAATCCCAGGGCGGCCAACCGCGGCGAAGCCATCCGCTACCTCCACCTCTGTTTCCCCGACCGGCTTCCCGGCCTCCTGGATTCCTTCGCGCGCGATCCGGATGAAGAAGTGCGCTACCAGCTTTCTGAATTCGTGGGCGATTCCGATCCCGATGCCGCCGTCGGGATGAAAATCGGTATGTTGAAAAACGCGAACGCGTCCCTGCAAGAAATCCTTATTCAAGAGATCGCGGAACACGGCAATCTTTTTCACCTTGAAGGCTTGCACGGCCTTGATGATTTAGCCGGCGGTCACTCGGTCTTCGCGCGCGCGGCGGAACTTCTCGCGAAACGCACTCGCTCGCAAGCCGCAGGCGGCGGAGATTGACTTCGTCATGGGCTAGGCCGCGCTCGGTTTACGTTCGAACCGCTCTATAATTGAATTGCGATGGCATCCGCACTTTCTGCGCCTCCAATCACGATTGAGCAGTACCTTGCTTTCGAGTCGCCGGACGGTTACCGCGACGAATTGATAAACGGAAGGATCATCGTGTCTCCGGAACCAAAAGCGCTTCACTTTGACGTCGCTGAGAATGTCTTCGAATTATTGAAGGCGGCTTGCAATAAGAAACTCCACAAAGCGGCCCAACGGATGAACCTGCGCTTCCCAGACGTTGACAGTATGCCGAGCCCTGATGTCTTCGTCATCGACCGTGCGGAATGGCAACGGGTTCGCACTGAAGAAGTCTATCCAGATGGTTCAAAAGTGCTGTTCGCGGTGGAAGTGATCTCCCCCAGTAACCGGCCAACTCCATTGCGTGAGAAGGTGGCCATCTATATGGAGCATGGGATCGAGACTTGGGTAGTCGAGCCTAAAAAACAGGAAGTGAAAGTACATCGCCGAGGCGAGCCTCTCGTCAGCGCTAGCTTGCGTCTCCAGTCTGTTTTGCAATGGAACGGCAAATCAGTGCCTCTATCCGCAATCTTCCGGTTGTCCTAAAGCTTTAGCAAGGTACGACAATACGACGAGCCGTCTTGATTTCACGCCGGACGTCTCCACTCTACGCGGCATATCCGTATTTCACGATTCTATTTTGGGCTAGACATACGGGACGCTGCAAGCGCTGATTTGATTGGTCTGGAATTTTGTTCACTCACAAACTACCCTTAAAGAGAATCTTTAAAAGCGCGAATAGCGCTGCTCCAGGGGTTCTTAGGTTGCATCCCAAGGATTGACAACAGGGACACCGGCTTTTTCGAAATCGCCACGATCACGCGTAACCATCGTAAAACCGTGGTGAAGGGCAGTGGTGGCGATAATCAGATCCGGCTGTGAATAGGTGTGGCCAGCTTTGCGGCCTTCTTCCACCACAAGCCGCCATCTGAGCATGATGTCTTCTGTAACCGGCAAAACCCGCTTATCGAACATGGGCCGTATCGTGCGCGTAAGCCAGTTGTTCAACTCGGCGCGGCGGCCGCTATCTTCGCTCAAAATCTCAAATGCCGAAACGAAGCTCGGCCAATGTCACCGCGCTGATATAAAGCTCGTAAAGCGGATGGGCGGCGACAAACGCCAGAACTTTCGGCTCTGGCTTTACTCGGCGCAATTCTGACAGGATGTTGGTATCGAGAAGCCACGCCATCAGAACGTAACGTCGCGCACCGGCATGCGATAACGTGCAGGCTCAATCTCGATTTCTCGATAAGGGGATGACTGCATGGCCGCGATGAGATCAGCGCCAGAGCGTTTCGGTGCCGTGGCTGCATCCGTCACCACTACCGGCGATGTTTCCAAAGCTTGTTGAAGCGCGTCTTCGACGTTGTTAAACCCGCCCATTTTCATGCGCTGCATGATGAGTGCTTCAAGCTCCGGCCTGCGAATTTCAATCGTCATTGTAGCGGCGCTCCGCCCTCTTATGTTGGCACAGAGGCATTGTTTCAAGTGCGAGATTTTTGTGACCAAGCGAAGCGATGCACAACGTTTCGCGACGGTAGCTACACTTGTCCGCTTAACGCGCTACTCGTGGAACGGGACTCAAGCTGTCCTGAAGTCTGGAACAGCAACAGGCGGTTTTAACGCTTACGAACTCACTTCCTCCCTAACTCTCGCGCGACAATGGTTTTTGACCAAACCGACCCACAAAACCCGCCTCGCCCTCATCTTCGGCGGCCGCTCCGGCGAGCACGAAATTTCCGTTCGATCCGCGGATTCCGTTAAGAAAGCCCTCGACCGGGCCAAATACGAAGTCGTCGAATACTTCATCGATAAAGCCGGCAAGTGGCATCCCAAGCCCATTCTTCCGGAGCCGGATGCCAACGGCGAGATTGACGTCGTCTTTCCCTTGCTGCACGGCACCTTCGGCGAAGATGGCACTGTCCAAGGCCTACTCGAACTGGCCGGCCTCCCCTATGTCGGTGCGGGCGTGCTCGGCTCCTCCGTGTCTATGGATAAAGCCGTCACTAAAAAACTTTGCATGCAAGCTGGACTGCCCGTCGTCGAACATCTCACTCTCACGCGCGGTGAGTTCGATCCTAAAACTCTCAAGCTCCCGTTCGATTTTCCGGTGTTCGTCAAACCGGCCAATCTCGGCTCGTCCGTCGGCATCACCAAAGCCAAAACTCGCGAGCAACTGGAAGCCGCTTTGGAAACCGCCGCGCATTATGACCGCAAGCTCGTTGTCGAGCGCGGCGTCACTGGCCGCGAATTCGAATGCGCCCTCTTAGACGGTGACCCTCCCCGGGCCTCCACACCCTGCGAAATCATACCTTCGCAAGAGTTCTACACATACGAAGACAAATACCTTCTCGATAAGGCCCGCATCGAGCTGCCGGCAAAACTGAGCGACGCGCAAACCAAGGAAATGCAGCGCCTCGCCGTTGCGTGTTTCGAGGCCGTCTCCTGCGAAGGCATGGGCCGCGTCGATTTCCTCATGGAAAACTCCACTGGCCAGTTTTACATCAACGAGATCAACACCATCCCGGGCTTCACCTCCATCAGCATGTATCCCAAGATGTTCGAATACGGCGGCATCGGCTACGCGCAGTTGCTCGACTCTTTGATTGACTTGGCCTTGCTGCGCGCTAAGACACGCCAGGCGACCCAATACGCCAAATGAAGCGTCTGTTTCTTTTCGCCGCGGCCGCATGCCTGGCGTTGGCGCAACAGCCTCCCGCTTCACCGCAAGACAATCGTGCACAAGAACTCGACCCCTATCTCAAACAGTTTGTCGACGTTCTCACTGCGGTCCAGTCCCACGCGGCCGACCCTGCCTCTGCCGAAAAAACGATTTACGAAGGCGCCATTCCATCCATGCTGCGCCAGCTTGACCCGCACACGCAATTCTTCGACCAGCTTCAGTTCCAGCAACTGAAGCAGATGCAAGACTCCGAACAAAAAGGTTTTGGCAGTGTCGTCTCCGTGTTGCCTGGCCAAGTCATCTTCCTGCAAACCTTCCCGGGAACGCCTTCCAACAAAGCTGGCATTCAGGCCGGTGACGAACTTATCGCCATTAACAACGTAGCAATTCAATCTTTAGATCCGAACCAGATCATCGGACTCCTTACCGAAGCCCGC
Source organism: Bryobacterales bacterium (assembly GCA_963763615.1). Lineage (GTDB taxonomy): Bacteria > Acidobacteriota > Terriglobia > Bryobacterales > Bryobacteraceae > Bog-105. Next base: position 22,267 of record CAVXPI010000003.1, read on the forward strand.
CAACAAAAAATTACCGCTTTCATCCGCCGTCAGGGCTTCTCTCATCTCTTTCAATTCGTGCTCACTCCCGAACTTGTTGACGCGCCCAGCGTCGACCGCACCTTCGTGCTTCGCCGCGGATACGGCTACATCCGAGTCGCGAGTTGGGACATGCACACCTCTAAGGAACTGCACGACGCTATAGAAAAACTTTCGCCGGCCGCTCTCAAAGGGCTCGTCCTGGATCTACGCAATAATCCAGGCGGGATCGTCAAGGCTGCCCTGGATGCCGCGACTATGTTCCTCGAACCAGGCCAGCGTATCCTCACCGCCCGCGGCCGGTCCAAAGAGGTGGACAGCGCCAACGTACCGCCCAACGCGCAGCCGTACCGCTTCGCGCTCGCGCTGATTGTCAACGAGAAAACTGCCAGCGCGTCCGAAATTCTATCCGGTGCTCTGCAAGATCATGACCGCGCCACCATTGTCGGCGTTCCCACTTATGGCAAAGGCCTCGTCCAAAGCGTGATGCCTCTTTCCGGCGGAACGGGTCTCGCCATCACCACAGCCTTCTACTACACGCCCAGCGGCCGCACCATCCAAAAGCCCCTCCGTAATTCCGCTCTATCCGACACCTTCGCCGAAAAACCTACTGCCGCGCCGCCCACCTTCAAAACGGACAAAGGCCGCACCGTCACCGGAGGGGGCGGTATCGTACCCGATCTTGTAGTTCCGCCCACCGTGCTCAATCGCCTGGAAGGTATATTGGATGCCAGTGGACTAATGACCGCTTTTGCCACTCACTATCTGGCGAACCACTCTCCGTTGCCGGATAATTTCGAAGTAACTCCCGAGCTGCTCGACGAATTGAAAGTGGAACTAGCTTCTCGTGGAATCCAACCGGGCGCCGGCGAGTGGATCCAGGAATCGCTTTGGCTCAAGTCTCGTCTCAAAGAAGAGATTGTCACCCAAGCTGAGGGCGTCGATAAAGGGGACGAGATTCTGGCACAGCGCGATCCGCAAGTGCAAGCCGCCTTGCACGCGATAGAAGGAAAGTAACATCATGTTATCTAGCAAACTTGGTTGCAGGCTCCTCTTAGTAGCTCTTGCCGCCGTACCCTGTTCCCGCTGCCTTGCCCAGGAAGAAATCAAGATTGACGCCGTCGCGAAAGCCACGCCCTTCCCGCACTTCTGGGAGCAGGTGTTTGGCTCCGGCCGTGCCATCCTCGCCCTGCGGGAAAGCTATCGCGAAGACCTGCGCGCCGTTAAACAAGTCGCCGACTTCCGCTATGTCCGCTTTCACGCCATTTTTCACGACGAAGTCGGCGTCTACAACGAAGACGAACACGGTAATCCTGTTTACAACTTCGCTTATGTCGATCAGATCTACGACGGCCTTTTGAAAAACGGCGTACGCCCCTTCGTAGAGATCAGCTTCATGCCTAAGAAGCTCGCCTTCAATCCCGACGCGCTGCACCCGTTCTGGTACAAGCAAAACGTTTCGCCTCCCAAAAGCATGGAGCGCTGGGATGGCCTAATCACGGCATTCGGCCTGCATCTGATCGAGCGCTACGGCGAAGGGGAGATCTCGCAATGGTATTTCGAAGTTTGGAACGAGCCCAATATCGATTTCTGGGGCGGAGTGCCCGCGCAGCGCAGTTACTTTGAGTTATACGACCACACCGCCCGAGCGCTAAAGGCTGTCAACCCGCGCATTCGTATAGGCGGACCCGCCACGGCCGCCGCCGCGTGGGTGGATGATTTTCTCAAGCACACTACCGAAAAGAACGTCCCTGTCGATTTCGTTTCTAGCCACGGCTATGCCGACGACACTGTGGAGAACCTCTTTGGCACCAACGAGGACATCAATATGAAGGACCGCGTTTGCCGAGCCATCGCCAAAGTAAAAGGCCAGATGTCCGCCGCGGGCAAAGCCGATCTTCCTTTGTTCTGGACCGAATGGAACGTCCCCGGCATGAACGGCGTGCGCGACACCGATTTCGTCGGGCCTGCACTGGCCTACACGATTCGCGGCTGCGCCGACCTGGGCGCTCAATTATCCTTCTGGACTTTTTCCGACGTCTTTGAAGAAGGCGGCCCCATTCCCGAGCCGTTCGAGGGCCACTTCGGTCTTCGCGCCGAATACGGTATCAACAAACCTAGCTATTACGATTTCGCTTTGCTGCACCGTCTCGGCGACACCCGTATTGCCGACGACAACCTAAACCTCATAGTTACCAGGCGTAAAGACGACCATCTCGTCATCGCGTTGTGGAACTACGTTGAGCCCGATCAAAAAGGCGGCGTCAGGAAGTACCGGTTGATCTTCGAGAACATGGTCGTCGCTGGCTCGGAAGTTAGCGAAACTCGCGTCGACGACGAACACAGCAACACGTTGGCTGCCTATCGCAGCATCGGCAGCCCGCGTTATCCCACTGAAGCGCAAGTGCAAAAACTGAACACGATGACCGCTCTCGAACCGCCGAAGGTTCATCCGCTCAAAACCAAAGAACTCGATCTCGAACTCGGCCCCAATGCTCTGGTCCTACTCGAAGTCGGCAAGCGTTCGCCGCATACCAAACTGCATGCACAGTAACATATGAAATTACTCGCGCTTTCCCTGTTACTGTTAATGGCCAGTGCTCCTAGTTACGGCCAAGGCACCATGCACCGTACCACCGCCGAAACAGATCGGACCGATTCTAGCGGCCACCGCAAAGAAGAGACCGACACCCATCTACGCAACGAACGTATTCGCGGCTTCGTTTTACTCTCAACCGAAGACCCGCCCGCGCAGCTCGTCGAGATCATCGCCACTTGCCCCACAGCGAGCCGTCTCATGGCCGTCGCCGATATCAAAGGAAAATTCAGCTTCGAATACGACTCGCGCCTTGAATCCGATGCCGGTCTGATCAAGAACTGCAGCCTGTACGCTTCTCTCGAGGGTTACCGTTCCGACGTTATCAAGCTTTCGTCTGTCACCCCGAAAACCAACAAGGGCCAAGCCAAGATCGTTCTCCAGCCTATAACGACCGACTCCGCTGGCCTCTCCAGCGCCTATGATTCACCCCAGCGCAAGCTCTACGAAAAAGCCTTCGATAAAGCCGCCAAGATGGATTGCAATAGTGCCATTGTCTCTCTGGAAGAAGTCACTTCCGCCGATCCCAACTATAGCGCTGCCTGGTTCGCCCTCGGGTTTTGCCGGCAGCAAACCGGCAATCTGGCTGCCGCCGAAAAAGCGTTTCTGGAATCGGCGCGTAGCGATCCGAAGTTCGCTTTGCCGTTTATTCGCGCGGCGGCCATCGAGGAGGCAGCCGGCAACATGCAGGCGGCTCTCGTTCATTCGCAGAAGGCCATCGATGTAAATCCCAAAGCCTTCCCTGACGCTTACGCGCTCAATGCCATTGCAGGTTTAAGTACCGAGAAAGCGGATGTCGCCGAAAAAAGCGCCCGCGCCGGACTTGCCCTCGACACAACGCATCAGTATCCGGAACTCGAATACGCGCTCGGCGTCGTTCTGTTCGCGAAAGATGACCAGGCGGGAGCCAAAGAGCACCTTCAGAATTACGTGGCCCACTCGCCGAACGGCCCCAACGCCGCCACCGCGGAAAACCAACTCGCCCAAATGCAATTAGCCGATGCGGTGGTTACTCCTCAACCGACGGAAGCCGGCATCACCCCATTGACGGCTCAATCCGCGCCGGCTATCGCTTTGCTGCAAGCTCACAACGCTCCGCTGTTGTCTAATTCCTCTGCCTACACGTGTCTCGAAAGTATCTCGCCCGCCAAAGTAGATCAACGCGGCCACATCTCTGAACTCGAAACCTTCCGTGTCGACGTCGCCACCTCCGATCGCAAAGAGATCTACGGCTCACCCGACGGCAAGAGTTTCGCCAATGGCGCCGAACATGAATTGCTAGGCTACAGCTTCGCCACTACCGGTCTGTTCAGTTCTATCGCCCACACCCTGATCGCCGCCGATCAATTTTCGATTCAACCCGCCGGCGAGTTGCAGGCAAACGGCGAAACGCTGATTCGCTATAACTTCCATTCGCTGCCCACCACAGCGGGCTGGAACATTTCTTACGGAAAAGACTTCGGAGTTGCCGCCGAACAAGGCTGGTTTTTGATAGAAAGCAAGAGTCAAGTTCTGCGCCGCGTCTTTGTTGCGGCCACCAATATCCCCAGAAACCTTAAGATCGTCAGCCTCACTGCTTTGATCGATTATGAGCCGGAGACGCTCGCCGGCCACCGCGTCTTGCTGCCGATTTCGGCGAATATCGAAGTGGACGAGCGGTCGAACACCAAGCGCAAGAGTGCGTTATCGTTTGATCACTGCCGCGCTTTCACCGCTGAATCGGCCCTCTCGTTCGGCGAAAACGCTAATGCTGCGCAACAACAAAAGACCAAGCCCCCGCACCTTCCACTCAATCTGGAAATATTAGTTTCGCTCAACTCGCCCCTCAACCTTGCCAAGGTGGAAGAAAACGATTTGATCACCGCCACCATTGCCAAGCCCTTAATGCAGGATGGCCGCGAACTGCTAAAAGCCGGCGCACTCGTCGAAGGGCGCGCTCGCCTCGTCCGTGGAGAGAATAGCGTTATGCTCCAGCTCGACCGCGTCCAAACATCGTCGGGCGATTGGGCTCCTTTCTATGCTCAATTACTGAGGCTCAGTACTTCTCAAGCCCAAGTCCGCCCACCGACTCACGCTGATGTCCCCGGCGTGGCCACAATCGATCTCGGCGCCACTGTCACCGAACTCCCCGCAGGCACGCAAATGGTTTGGAAAACCGAACCACTATCGGTGGCGCCGAAAGACGCTTCTGTGCCGCAACTCGGCACAGCGATGAGCGTGCACGAATGAGTCGTTACGGTAAACCATCGACCGCCGTTTCTAGGTTCATTCGTCCTAAGAACGGCAGTCTAAGGATATCCTGGAGTCCTTCCTAAAAAGAAAAGTAGCCAGCCTGATGTGCCCCCCTCTCTGAAGAAAGTGGTCAGCCTGATGTGTCCCCCTCTCGTGACGATACAGATTTGCCAGAGGGGGACAGATCAGGCTGACCACTTTTTGGAGATGACATCATATCAGCGAGAAGAGCCAATAAATTCGAGGAGAAAATCCATGCCGCGCACATCGGATATTAAGATCACGTTCGCCTCGACAACGCACGTCCTTTTAAGTGACCGGAAATGCTTGGCCGCCACCTTGCGATCCATCGAACAAATCCCATCTGCTATACGTACTGAACAGAGGAAGACATCATGCCGCAAACCGCAATTTCCCGCCTGGGGCAGATTCACGCCCTGCTGGCTAACAAACGCTACGGCGTCACAGACTTGAATGACAGCGTTCTCAAAATTGAGGAACTCGAAAGCGGCATCTCGCTGCGCGCCGTTCTGGAGGGAGATATTCTTTTTCTGTCGTTGGTCTGTATGACCGTCCCCAGCGCCCAAATCACCGCGCCAGTCATGCACAAGATGCTGGCAGCGGATAATGGTATTTCTACTTCGCATTTTCAGCTTTATGACGTCGGCAATGGCAACATCTCTGTTACTCTCAATAACTTCTGCAAACTGCAGGATATGGAAGCGGACGATGAGGACGATATCCTCTCGTGCGTCAGCTTTCTGTTGGCCGACGTAATGCATGCCAAGGAATTGATTGGCGCCGATCTGCAGTCTGCATAAGGAAGGAACGAACTCCATCATGGCATTTTTTTCGGACATTTTCTCGCGTGCGGGCCGCGTCGCCCGCGGACAAGCCAACCAAGGCATGAACACAATTGAAGACGCGACTTTCGAAGCAACCGTCCGCCAAACTGTGGCCGACATGAAGACCGAGTTGAACAAGGTCGTCCAGTCGTCCGCTATGGCGATGAGTAATTATAATCAGCTCGATGCCGAATATCAAAAGTATGTGCGGCAGTCGCAAGAGTGGAAAGATCGCGCTGGACAAGCGCTCGATGCCGGCAATGAAGATTTGGCGAAGAAGGCTCTGGCCAAGAAAGCCGAGTCCGATAAGCAAGTTGCTTCGCTCCAGACCGCGATCGATTCCGCGCGTGGCGCCAGCGAATCTCTCAAGCAGCAAGTCATCGACTTGAAACACAAAATCGAAGAAGGCGAACGTACTGCTACCACTTTAGTGGCGCGCAAGAACGCCGCCTTGGCCCAACGTAAAGTTTCCGAGGCCCTCGCTGGTGTGGGTAAAGCCGACAACGCCTTCGCTCAACTCACGACTTTCGAACAATCGGTTGCCAAGGAAGAAGCCACCGCCAAGGCCTTTGATCAATTAGCCAGCGCGGGCAAAGATACCAATCTCGAAGCGGAATTTGCCCAGCTGCAGGGACACACCGTCGATGCCGATCTCGCGGCACTCAAGCGTGAACGTTTGCAGCGCGTAGAGTTGCCCAAGGAACTGCCACCGGCCCCCGGTCGTTAGCATGTTATTCGACCACAAACCGAAGGCCGCCGGCCCGCAACCCGATCTCGCGAATCTGAAAGTGACAGATGCCCGTTTGGGTGATGTTCTTTCCGTCTCCGGCGCGGCACCCGATTTCAGCGATCTCGATTTCACCGTTGATCGTTGCGATCAATTGGAAGCCGGCAGCCGCCGTTGGGTGGAGCTGACCGGCAACTGGCGCGACCATCGTGTTTATCTTGAGGTTCACAACGAAGACACCGTCGAAGTGTTCGGCAACTTCGATGGACGCCATATTACGCTCGACGAACTTGGCCTCGCGGAAGCCGATCTCGGCGAGATTGATGCGCGCCAGAATCCCGCCGATTTCCTCGATTTCGAAGGCAAGTTTTGGCTGTATCGATTTAGCCGCGAAATAGGAATTTTCACCCAGGGAAACGCCACCGGCCGCGGTTTCTATGCCTGGCAATTTCAGGAACAAGATGGCAAGCGCTTCCTCAATGTAAGGAAGTACGAGGGCGAACCCTTCGCCGCCGCCATTTGGAACAAGATCCAGCCGAGTGACGTAACTGTTTACCGGAGTACCTAATGAAACGCCGTAACGGCGCGCTGTCAGTTTTCGGATTATGTTTGTTTCTCTTATCTTGCGCCGGTGGTTTACCGCCATCCCTGCAGCGAGAAATTTCAGACGAAAATAGTAGACTCGCCACTGCCGAGCAGGTAGTTCGGCGCTCGCAAGACGCCTTTGATCGCGATCTTGCCCAAGCCCCAGATCTTTTTGCCGCCGCCACTGAGACGGCCCAATGGAAAGCGGACCTCGCTTCCGCTCGTTCCAAACTGGCTTCCGCCAAGCGCGAAGCACAAGACTTGTCTCGCGTCAGAGAAGTGCCCCGCTCCCGCAGCCTACTAGCCCAAGAGCGCGCGCAACGCGAAGGCGCCGTCGCCACCGCCAAAGCAACCGAAGCCTCCGCGGATAAGTGGATTGCCTTTCGCCAAAACCTTCCGGCTTCGCTCGACGCCATGAAGCGCGAATACCAAACGATTCACTCAGCCGACTTGTCCGCCGTCGCCAAAACCGTTGCGCAAGCGGGAAAGGATTGGCCGGCGAAAGCAACTTATCTGGATGGCCGTCTGGCAGCGCTCCGCGCTCTTCCGCAAGCTGCCGACACTGAATGGATCTCCATCGCCACCGCGCGTGAGGACGCCGCAACCGGGAAAGCATCGGGCAAAGAAGTCGCGACTCTCATCGAAACGGACGCTCTTCTTTCGCAGCAATCGCAAAGCCTCGCGAATGCCCCTGCCGAGTTGGGCGGCTTGTGCAGCCAGCTCTACGACACCTGGGACAAAATCCTCACAGACTTGGACCAGTCTCACTATGGCGGCGATTCCCTCTATCGCGAACGCATCAAAACTGTTCGCACCCACTACACCGACGTTGCCGCCAAGAAGACTGAAACTCACAGCGAAGAACATTGGACCACCGTTCCCGAACCAGCCTTCCGCGCGGTGGAGAAAGACATGGGCATGGCCATCGCGCACAAAGACGCCGGCCACTTCGATTCCGAAGCGCAAACCGTCCCCCAACCGCCTGGCTACTCGTACATCGCTCCGCCCGAGGTCGGCTCAAATCAGTACGGATACTGGAATCACGATCCGTACGGCCATAGCGTCTGGACATGGCTGCCCGAATATCTAATACTGCGCGAGTTATTGTGGAATCACTCCTACCAACCCGTGGTGATGGGCGATTACAGCGCCTATCGCATGGCGCAACGCAATGGCACCAGCTATTACGGCCAGCGCACGCCAGATGCGCCACCAACGTATGGTAGCCACGGAACCTTCACGCAGACGCACTACGCGAACAGCCGCTATGTGCAATCGGGAGGTTTCAAAGGCTCGGCCTACGCATCTGCCGGCGGCAGCCCATCGGCCTCGCAGCCTCACGGGCCTTCGAGCTTTAGTAACTCGAACGGTAATAGTAATGCGGGCAAACGCTTTGGCCGCCAACCCGGGTCTTCGCCAATGGGTCAGAAGTTTGGCAGGCCGTCAGGCGGTGGCTTTCATCCTAGCGGACGCGGTTTCGGTCGCCGCCGTTAATGTGCGGAATTCGAACGCCAGCGGGCTAGGGCACACGCCGCCGCAAGCAACCCGGCACCCATCAACAACTCGCTCGACGGCTCAGGCACTCCTGAAATAGCCGACGTATTCACAGCAACGTCATCGAGCAACAGCCCTTCATCCCCGGCCGTATTGCTTACAAACATCAATTGACCCGCGGTTGTCACAGTTACTGGAGCATTTACCAAAATTCCACCGCTATCATCGCCGCTTGCCAACGTGAATGTCTGGTTGTAATTGCCAAGCGTCACGGTCACTGATGCCGTAACTCCACGTTGCGAGCCGACGAGATCGAAACTCAATAGATAGTTGCCTGTTGCGAACGTCATAGTTGACCGCAACTGCCCTTGTGGGTTACCGCCCGAGCCATTCATGTCTATGCAGTTTCCCGATTCCGGTGCAGCGCAATAGTTGGAAAAGCCGGGTCCAACAACGTCTACATTGGTGCCGTTAACCGCGGTGAAGGCGCCTACCTACGTGACAGTAAGCCCTTCGCTTAACTCGTCGAAGTTCTCGCTCAACACGACGCTCGCACTAAGTTTGCCGGGTATGAAAGACAACGCCAACAGGCATCCACATAGTAGAGAATGTCTCATAATGATATAACCCTATCACGACTATGTGGAAATAGGCTGGCCACATCGATTCGCGATAAGTACTTTGGGGACTAGGGCAATTGATTGAGGGGTGCTCTCGATTCTTTTGGATAGCCGAGCCTCTGGTGGCGCCGTATTGAACGGGTTGTGACTGCCGCTCCGTTGAAAATCGCGGCACGTCGGCTTCTGGCACCGCTCGTTGACACTCCCATCTCGGTTAGAGGGTTGGCAGTGGCCTGACGGCGGGAGGGATAGTTTGAAGGGAGCTTCTCAAGCTCTGGGAAATGGAGCTTCTACCAAGACCGGTTCTTCCACTGTAGGACCGCTCAAATACGCTTTTATGGCCTCGCTGGGCGTTCCATCCATAACTAGTTTACCTTTTTCGAGAAGGATAGCCCGGTCGCACTGTTCTTCGATTTGCGGCAAGCTGTGGCTGACCAGAAAGATTGTCTTGCCGGCGGCGCGAAATTTGCGCAAGCGAGCTACGCACTTCTGCTGAAACAGAAAGTCACCGACTGCCAGAATTTCGTCAATAATCAAAATTTCGGGGTCAATTTCGGTAGCAACGGCGAAAGCGAGACGCATATACATGCCAGAAGAGTATTGTTTGACTGGGGCGTCTATGAAATCGCCAATATCGGCGAATTCGATAATTTGTTGCTCACGCTCGCGCATGGTTTCCTTTGAGTAACCCATCAGCAGACCGTTCAACATGATGTTCTCGCGGCCCGTGAGCTCGTGGTGCATGCCGGCCCCCAATTCAATTAACGGGGCGAGCTTACCGTTCACTGTCACCGTTCCGCTGGTTGGCCGGTAAACTCCCGCGATAATTTTGAGCAATGTGCTCTTGCCTGAGCCGTTGCGGCCAATCAGACCGACAGTTTCGCCTTTTCGGACGTCAAAAGAAACGCCCCTGACGGCGTCAAAATCGTGATAACTGATACGCTTTCGCCTTAATTTTGCGAATAGTTCGCGGACCGTGTCAGGCCGTTCATGAATAACCCTGAAGCGCTGGCTTACTTCCTTAACGCTGATGGCGAGTGATGCGTCATTCATGGTTACACGTAGAAGACGAATTCGTCTTGGTGTTTGCGGAATATGCGAAAGCCGATGTAGAGCGCGCCGAAAGCGCAGGCAAAAGAGGCAAAGACAGACGTGGGCGTGGGCAGTTGCCCGTAATAGACGCCCAGACGAAAGCCATTGAGGACGTAAATCACGGGATTCAACTTGAAGAAAACGCGATATTTCGCTGGAAAATTTTCAAGCGAATAAATAATGGGCGTCACATAAAACCACACCTGCAAAACAATCTGTAGGATGTGAGAAACGTCGCGATAGTAAACATTCGCCGTGGCAAAGAAGAAGGTGGCTCCTAAGGTGAGCACCGCCAGCGCGATAATCGGCACGGGAAGGTACAACCACGTCCAATAGAACGGGTGCCGCATCACGATTACGATCAGGATCAATGGGATAAACGAGAGCAGCAAGTTGATCATGTTCGAGACGACGGCGGCGATGGGAAAGACTAACTTTGCGACGCGGACCTTCTTGATCAGATCGGCATTCCCGACAATCGATTCGGCCGCATAGGAAAGCGATTGTGAAAAGAAAGTCCAGGGGAGTAACATGCTAAGCAGAAAAATGGCATAGTGCGGTTGTGCCGACACCAAAATTTTGGAGAACACAACCGACAGCACCAGCATTAACAGCATCGGGTTCAACAGCGCCCACAAGAAGCCCAAGATGGAGCGCTTATAACGAATCGTGAGCTCCTTCACTGCGAGAGCCCAAATCAACTCACGGTAGCGAAAGGTATCGCGGAAAAGTTCAATCATTCAAAAAAAGACTCAAATCAAACGAACCCTTATTGTAGCTGAGCAACGGAGCTAGGCGGTGGCAGCCACCCGCATCTCACGCCGAGATTCACCGGGCTGTTTGTGGTAAAGCAAGACCCGGCTCCCGGATCGCGCGAGCGAAAAGTCGACCCTTCTGAGTCCGACGGCGGTTTCTATCCGGTCGTGCCGTTCCGGCGGAGCGAAGAAAGTCATGAAGCCCCCACCGCCGGCTCCTAAGAGCTTGCCACCGATGGCGCCCGCGCGTTTGGCGGTGTCATAGAGGCTATCAATGCCGCTGTTACTCACGCAAGAATGGATTTCCCGTTTCAGGCGCCAGCCTTCGTTCATCACTTCGCCCAGAGCATCGATGTTGCCGCTGTTTAATTCATGACGAAGCTGCCAAGCAAGGCTGACCATGCGATGAATCAAAGCTTGGGTTATTGAGCTGGTCTCAGTTAGGGCGGTTTGTTCCGCGAGAATCCTTGAGGCGGGCCTCGTTAAACCGGTATAGAAAGTAAGCAGCGAAGACTCGATCCGCAGAAGATTTTCACTTGAGCAAAGGATCGGTTCTACCAACACGCTATCGTCTGGCTCGAAGCGAATGAAATTCAAGCCGCCGAAAGCGGCAGCATACTGATCCTGCTTGCCGATTGGCTCACCGCAAAGGTCGATCTCAATTTTGCAACTTTGGGCAGCCAGGTCGCCCGGCGAAATATAGCTTGATTTAAAAGCGTGGAGCGCCAGGAGAAGCCCGGTGGTAAAAGAGCTTGAAGACCCGAGGCCGGTGCCTCTGGAGGGAATATCGGCGACAGAAGTTATCTCGACGCCGCCGGTGATCGATAATTCACGTAGAGCTGCGCGCACGAGAGGGTGCTGAATTTCATCGACGAATTCCACTTCTTCCGTTCGCGAGTAACTTACTCTTATCCAATCGTCGAACTTCTTATTGACGGTGACATAGACATACCTGTCAATCGCAGTGCTCAGGACAGCACCACCAAACTTACGGTAGAAGCTGCGCATGTCGCTGCCGCCGCCGGCGAAGCTCACGCGCAAAGGGGTCTCGGTAACAATCATTGCGGTCTTTGCTCCACGGCGATAAGCCGCACGGCACTCAGCACATCTTTACAAACAAAGTCGGGCGGGTTTGGCAGGTGGTCATCTGAACGGCCATTCTGAATAAGTATAGAGCGGATGCCAAATCTCCTAGCCGCTTCGATATCTGCGCGGTCACCGCCGATCATCCAGGAATGTTTAGTGTCTATGTTGAGATCGCTTGCCGCTTTCTCAAGCAGGACTGGTTCAAAGCGTTCACCCGCGCGATCATCGCCGGTTCGGTGCGGGCTGTAATAGATGCCATCGACAAAAGCGCCTTCGTTCCCAAGCAGTGTTTCAAATTTATTGTGGATCTCTCTAAGGGCCTTTTGTGAATACTCGCTATGAGCGGAAACTGGGTGGCTTGCGACGACAATGGCCAGCCGCCCCGATTCATTGACGGTCCGCACGGCTTCAGCAGCCCCCGGACGCAATTGCGACTCATCCGCAAAGTTAAGCCGATCCGAGAACGAGTTCAGCATTCCCTCTTGAGCAAGGAACACGGCCTGCTTCTTGCAGTTCCAAGATGCGGCTTCAATTCGGCCTGAGAGAAGATCCTCGCGAACCCGATAAACGCGTTGTGGCGTTCCCGCGTCTTTAATGTAGTCGCGGCTCACGTAACCAAGCATGTGACAACCGCCCGCAAGCATCTCAGGGAAAAGGTGTTTCCCAAAGTCAAACGGGTATGCCAGGGTGGCGCGGCGCTCGTACCAAGGCTCGAGACATTCTTTGCGCGCCACGTACAGACCGGCGTTGACAAGATTCCGAAAGTAGCCGCCGGGCGGGTGAGGGTATGGATGGAATTGGACGATTCGATTTGTTTCGTCTATTTCAACTAAGTCTGAATCGTGCGGATGGTCATTCGGATGGAGAAACAAAGTAAGTCCGGTTGATTGTTTGTGGAACGAACACATCCGGCGCAGGTTAACATTCAGCATTGTATCGGCATAAAGAACGATGAAGTCTCGTTTCAAGCAATCAAATGCATCGAGTACAGCGCCTGCCGTGCCAAGGGGCTGTGATTCGCGGTGGTACTTGATTTCGACGTCCCATTTACCGCCGTCTTGGCAGAAATCTTGTATGGCGTCCGCTCCAAATCCGGTCAGCAGCAGAATTTCACGGATGCCGTGCGCTCTTGCGAGGAGAATCTGGTGTTCGAGCAGTGGCTTTCCACCAATGTCAACGAGCGGCTTCGGCAAATTGCCATTGAGCTCCCGCAGGCGCGTCCCTTTCCCCCCGGCGATAATAACGGCTTGCATCTATCCTCTCGGCTGGAGTGCGCCAAACTCCTCGCAGATTTCATGCACGGCCCGTTCAATGGCCTGGGCCGAGGTAAGGGAGGGAGACCATCCTAGACGCCGCAACTTCTCAATCGAATACCAAAACCGGGGAACGTCTCCCACCCAGCCCTTAGATCCTCCTGTGAAACGAATTGGCAGAGACGGGGCGGCCTCCCGGGAGACCGCATTGGCAATCTGCCGGACCGACGAGCCTTGATCGGCAGGACCGATATTAAATAGATTGAATCGCTCAGCCGATTTTTCGCAGATGACGAACATGGCATTAAGCAGTTCGGAAACGTGCAAGTATGGCTTCTGTTGGGTACCATCCCCGAGTACTTCCAAATCGGCGGGATTGCGGCTCAGTTTGGTTAATAGATCGAAGATAATGCCGTGAGTGGCTCGCGAGCCGACGACGTTGGGAAAACGAAATATCCATGCGCGCTCCAGAAAATGTTCCGCGGCCGCACTCACCACGGCCTCTGAGGCGAGCTTCATCGCACCGTAATTGGAGATGGGAGTGAGCGGGCCCGTATCTTCAGCCAGAGCCTTATCATGGATTCCGTAAACGGCGGAGGTGGAGGCGAAGGCAATCCGCCTAATGCCAAACTCGCGCATGACGGCGAGAAGATTGAAGGTGGTCAGAAAGGTATCTTGCAGATCGATCGCGGGGTCGGTCATGCCGGCGACAATGTCCGAGTTCGCGGCTAAATGCCAGACCACTTCAACCCAGCGATCTCGCACGATGTCTCGCAGAGCCGGCAGGTCGTTGACGTTTGCCTGGAAAAATTCGAATCCCGTCCGCTTCAGCGCGCCTGCGAGATTGCCGCGCGTTCCACGGGAGAGATTGTCGATACCCAACACGGACTGCCCTCGATCAAGAAGGTTGTCAACCAAGTGACTGCCAATGAAGCCCGCGGCTCCAGTAACAAGAACCGTACGATTGGGGGAATTCTTCATCCCTGCCTGACCACCTAAGAGATTCAATCTTTGTCTTTCGATCCTTGCTCTGTTTTGTATTCGAACTGTAATCTTCTTAACACTCAACAATAGATAGACAGAGCCCCACTCCGGAGCAACGTTAATAATTGCGTGCAACTACGCTATATTAGGCGTTATTGTAGCAGGTTAGGAGGTCTCTGAACAGCCCTGCCAAAGGCTGAAGCCGATGTAACAGCCAGAGCCGGGAAAGCTATAATTTGCTTGATCCGCGAGACTGGTGGATCGACTAGCTCGCCGACGACAAACATATGCTCAATTTCAGTGGAGAACGAATCGTACCCGAGGCCTCGAATTGTGAGCCGTTGTTCGCTCTGAAAATGTATCAAGAGCACAGCGCCCGTTACCTTTTTGCTTCACAGGCGGCGGCAGGCCGTGCCGTTCTGGATGTAGGCTGCGGCGTGGGTTATGGGTCACAGTTGCTAGCCGCCAGGGGCGCGGAGTCGGTCACGGCATTCGATATCTCGGCAGACGCCATCAAGCATGCGGCTACTTATTATCCTCATCCAAACCTCACGTATTCTGTAGCGTCGGCGGAGGATTTTAGTTTCAGCCGGCGATTCGATGTCGTCGCCTGCTTCGAACTGATCGAGCATGTGGAGAACCAGCATCGCGTTATAGAAAACATTGCGGCGGCGCTTAAGGAGGACGGGCTGCTGGTGATGTCGACGCCACGGCCGCTGGACAAAGTGCGCTCGGCCTTTCACGTGCGCGAATTGAGTCTCTTGGATTTCTCGCGCATACTGGGGTACCGTTTCCCTTTCGTCGAATGGTTTTTCGAGAACAATCACTTTGCGTCGCTGGTAGCGGGGGCGGCTCCAAAAACGATTGAAGAGATTTACGCGCTCCATCCGCAGTTCGAACTAGGACAAGCGGATTACTTTGTGGCCGTTGCCAGCCGGCGTGCGATTGATAGAAGCCGATTTCGCGATCAGCTGGTTTTGAACGACGACGCTTATGTGCGCAGGCTCGAACGCGACGTGGCGATCCTGCGTGCGGCGGAGGAAGATCTCAAAAAGAAATTGGCAGAGGCCTCGGTTCCAAAGGAAGTGCAACCCGCGGAGATTCCGTCTACTGAGCATCTGGACGCGGAAATCGACAGACTGAAAGCGGGATCGGAGCTGCTTGAGAGTGAAATCGAAAGACATAAATCCGAGTCGGGGTTACAGGCCGCTGAAATTCTAGATCTCAAAGGCAAGTTGGCTCGCGCAAAAGCAAGTCTACAGCGGGCGCAGCGGCATTACAAAGAAGACGTCTCGAGCCTGCTCAGCGATTTAGCCCGGTTTCAGGCGGAGTCTCCCCTCAATTTACACGCCCGAAGGGAGTTGGAGTCTTCACAAGCACAGGTAGGGCAATGGCGCAGTGCGGCCATGGCGAGGGATGAGCAAATAAAGGCGGTCTGCCGGTCGCGTAGTTGGCGCATAACCGCGCCCATGCGCTCTCTCGCCGCTCTTGCGCGTGGTGGACGTGACGTGGCCGGTACGCCGGTAGGCCTGGCGGCTCTGCCGGCGGAAATAGCAAGTCCTTCAAACGGGACGGAGGCTCAAATCTCAGGCGACGAAAGCGTTAGACGCCTGTCCCCTCTGGATGTGCTGTACGTGATCGGATGCCATGACGGTGAGTCGAAGCGTTATCGCGTTCATAACCTCGTCGATGGATTGAGTCAGCTTGGTTACTCGGCGGCTAGCGTGCGCCAGGACGAAATCCCCAGCGTGATTCGCGGGCGTTTTCGGGCGAACAAAGTGGTTTTGTTCCGCTGCGCCTTTGATGAGACTATCGATAAGCTGTTGCGTTATTGCGATGAGAACAAAATAGAAACAATCTTCGACATTGACGATCTGGTGTTCGAGCCGGAGAGCATTGGATTAGTTCACGTCGTAAAGACGTTTAACGACGCGGAGCGCGCGCTTTACAAAGATGGTGTAGAACATTACCGCCAGACCCTGCTGGCATGCGACCGGGCGACGTGCACTACGCCTTTCCTGGCGCAGCGCATCGAGCGCTTGGGCAAGCGGGCGGATGTCATTCCCAACTCGTTGAACAGCGAGCAACTGGCGATTGCCCGCGCACTGCCCATTAAGGCTGTTCGCAACCCCAAGGAAGTTCGTATCGGCTATTTCAGCGGCAGCAACACGCATCAAGTGGATTTTGAATCCTGTGAGCCGGCGTTGCTTGTGGTGATGGATAGCCGCCCCGAAGTGCGCTTTGTGCTAGGCGGCCTTCTGGAGCTCGCACCGGAATGGCAGCGCTTCGCCGACAGGATTGAACGCCATCCCATGCTGCCGCATGGCGAGCTGCTAAAGGTGATCTCGACGATTGACATTAATCTTGCGCCGCTTGAACTAGGCAATCCTTATGCGCACTGCAAGAGTCAGCTGAAAATATTTGAAGCAGGGGCCGTGAAAGTTCCCACAATCGCTTCAGCGACCGAGGCTTACTCCGACGCGATTAGCTCAGGAAAGGACGGCTTTCTGGCTTCGACTCCCGAGGAATGGCTCGCGGCGTTGGAACAGTTGATTGAATCCGCAGATCTGCGAAGTTCAATGGGCGAGCGTGCCAGACAAAGAGCACTCTCGCAGTTTGGAGCCGAAGTGGTGGCGCACCGGGCCGAGACCGTTTATGACCTACTTACAGGAGACGAGCAGTTGGAATCCAGCTATCGAAATACCAATTCGCGTCTTAGAATCACCTGGATCGTTCCGAAACTGATCATCGGCGGCGGGGGGCATCGCAACATTCTTCGCGCGGCTTACCATCTCGAGAAATTCGGGCACCAGCTTGAACTTTACTTCACCGATTCGGACTTAAATGCCAATCAACTGGCAGAAGCCGTGCGCACCCATTTTTATCCGCTGCAGTGTCCGATGCAGCGATACGAAGGCGCCATTCGGCCGACGGACGTGCTGTTTGCTACCCATTGGACCACTGTCAGTGCAGCCATGAAGTGCCGGTCAGCCGCCCGCGAGATCATCTATTTCGTCCAGGACTTCGAACCTGCCTTCGCTCCGATGGGGACCGAATATATACTGGCCGAAAACACTTATCGTCTTGGCCTTTATGCCATCACCTCCGGCCGATGGTGTGAAGAGTTTCTCAAAACGCAATTCGGTTGTGAGGCCGATCATTTTTTGTTTCCCGTAGATCGGTCGATCTATCACCCTCGGCCTCGCTCAAAGCGAGGAGCCAATATTGTGTTCTTTGCCAAGCCCGAGATGCCCCGGCGTTGTTTCGAACTCGGCGTAATGGCCCTGGAAGAGTTTCACCGGCTGCGGCCTGAGGTTGAACTCGTTTTGTTCGGTTCGTCTCACCTGGAAAGCAAGCCCTTGCCGCTGCCGGCGCCGGTGAGAAGCCTAATACGGCGCGTGGGTAGCCCCAATACTCCTAACATCGCACCGCTCCCCTTTCCAGCGACCGTGCGATCGCTGCTGCCAGGCATTGACGACTTAGCCAAGATGTATGCCGATGCCGATCTTGGACTGGTATTTTCGACGACCAATCCCAGCTTGGTGCCTTACGAAATGATGGCGTGCGGACTGCCAATAGTGGATCTGGACCGGCCGGGGAATGAGACCAATTATGGAGGACGTAAAGATATTGCTTTGCTGGCGAACCCCGATCCTGCCGCCATGGCGAAGCGAATCAGCGATTTGTTGTCCGACCCCGAAGAATTGTCGGCTCGATCGCAAAGGGGATTGGAATTTGTGCAGACGTTTCCCTCAGAAGAGGAAATGGCGAGAAGAGTGGAAGAGTTGATCCTGGCCCGTATGAGTGAAAAGAAGACAGCGCTGCAAGCGGCTGGGAGTTAATGTTACGGCGTCGGCGGTACCGGCTGGCCCAGCGGTATCGTGTCCGCCACTTCGCCGCTAACCCCGCGTATTTGCCGTTTCGCTATATTCACGGCTGCAAGCGTTGCTGTGTTCGGTATGTATCTTCGCTTTCCCGCCTCAAGAATGAACACCTCCCCAGTGTTAGCTTTCTGGATAAGCGGAGAGTCCAACGCCGGTAGGTCACTGCCTAAAGGAATGGCATTCAGGAGTGAGTCGGAAGCGGTTTTCACTTGGTTCGCGACTCCCAAAGCCTGTAGAGTTGCGGGTGTTGGAATGTAATGGCGCTTACTATGGGTTATTAGGTAAACGCGTTGACTCTCTGCTGCTTGCAGGACACTTCCCTCCAATGCGCGGGTAGCCTCAACCGCTGACGCGTCAGCCGATTGTTCGGCACCTCGCTTATCACACCCGCTGCTTACAAATAAAACAAGTGAGGCGGCAGCTAAAGACAGTCGCGAAAATGACATGTGCCCATCTTCGCATAATTCCCAAGCCGCCGACAGACGCTCTGTCACCAAGCGGCAAGCCTTGCTCGGCGCCATTGATTCATGGCAACACAGACGTAAATATAATCGGCGTCCTCAGATCGGGCTCCGGGCATGCAGGAATCATGTGAGCTCTTCGGCGGGGCCGTGACAGCCTGCCGCTTCAATTCATTTACGTCATCCATCGTATGATTCAAATCCCCTTTAGGCGTTGTGATGTTGCCGGCGGCATCGATTATGGCGAGATTCTTGGAATCGTCATTGCTTGTGATGCGAAGTCCGGAGACGCCGGCCTGAACCACTAAATGACCGAGATCGAAATTGTCTGTGTAGAGCATGCTCGCAGCGCCTGACTTATTCTTAAAGGTAATTCGCGATCCCTGGCTGAGCGAGAATGCCGAGTCGCGAAAATGCGTTTGCGAAAAATCGATACCCCTGGCTAATTCACCGTTATCCGAGCTGGCGATCACCGCCCCGCCAGGGTAAATCGCCCCCTTCTCGAACAAAAGGCCGTTCGCCCATTTCGCTTGGCCTGCCCCGATAACTTCAAGCGCATTCGTTAACGGCTGACTTCCGATGCCAACTATTTGGATCCCAACCTTGCTCCGGTTTGGAGCCAGTCCCGCCAAAGCCTTATTGACCACATCCACTTCGAGTCCCACGACTTGCGCATCTTTTTTGCTTCCTTCCGCTGTGCTACCTACGAGGAATCCGCCCCAAACCCGCGCGTTCCTTTCCAGCGATGACGCCGACCCCCAGATGCCGACCGCATTGGCCGTAGTGGATTCGTTCTCAATGGACCCATAGATCGACTCCGATTGGTGAGAGAAGGAATTCCTGTTCACCTTGAGACCAACGGACAACTGCGTCTCCAGCGGCCCTAACGGGAAGTAATCCTGCTTCCCGTTTGCCAATGAGTCACTTCCGTTGAAAAGGCGCAAGCTCGGCGAATTCAGGTCTAAAATGCGATTGGGAAGATCTCCAAGAACCTCATAATGAGTAAATCCCGTCGGCAGCAACACCAGCTGTCCGGGATGTTTCTTTGCGTCGCTCAGGTGTTGCATGCCGCCCGCATCTAAAGTAAGTGTGGGGAGAATATCTTCTTGAGCCGCGAGCTTCTTTACTCTTTCACAAAGACTATCTATGTCTTCGGCAGTTACAGATTTGCGTAGGCTGCGGAGGAGCGGATCTGATATCAGACCCCGCCTAAGCGCGACAATTACGTAGGGAATTGAGCGCGGCGTTGGATCTGGACTGTAATATGGAAAACCTTCCGGGCTTACGTAGGGCTTTACTCGATCTATCTCGGCGATATCGTAATGCACCGTATCCCAGCCGCTCCACCTTACCAATGCCACGACGACGTGTTCCCAAGTTGTCTCCTTTTGGTAATAACTTACATCCAGCTCGCCGTTGTATCCGCCTGGAAACACTTTGGGGAATAGGCCGTACAATTCTTTCGGATCGTTATTGTGTGGAATTCCAAGATCGTTCGCTATTCGAAGGGCCGCTGCGGCGCGATCCAGCGCTGCCGAACTTTGGGCGGAACTCAGAAGTAGACTCGTAACCCAGAGTGCGTGCCCCAAAAGGCCCCATATTTGGGGGGACGAGATATCACGAATGGAGAGCTTTTTCACGACCCGATTATAACGATGGCAAGCAAATAGTGGTAAGGTATTTTTGTGATTAATGGCTTGTTAATGGCTGGGATGGAACCGAGTTGCGAGACGCTGGCTAGACTAGCCTGAGGTGTGCACAGCCGCACTGAAATCGACTTGTTTTGCGCGGACTTATTATGAGTGCCAACGACTATAGCTATTTTGACGAAGCCTATTTTCAAGACGGGAAAAAGCGCGGAACCGCGTATTCGAACTACGCCAAAGGCTCTCGAGAAAGCAAAACGTTCCGGGAAATCGCTTACGCCATAAAGGAAGTATTTCAGCCTAGACGGGTGCTTGATGTTGGTTGCGCCACTGGGGCCATCGTTCGGTGGCTCAACGAAATTGGCTGCGAGGCGCATGGAGTCGACGTTTCTAAGTGGGCCGTTCACAATGCTCAACACCGCAATGTCCGGCTCTCGTCCGCGGACGCCTTGCCTTTCGACGATGGATTCTTCGATCTTGTCATCTCGTGCCATTCAATGGAACATCTTCCCGCTGCCGTTTTTGAACGCTCCCTCGCTGAGATAAACCGGGTAACTTCGACTTTTCATTTCCACTTACTCCCGATGATTGGTACTCCTCCCTACGACGGCGAACCGGACGAGGTCCGGCAACAACTTAGAAAAGATCCCACCCATCAGCAATTGCGGTCAAAAGAGGATTGGCTTCAATGCTTTCGAAATCTAGGCTGCGTCCCGGTTGAAGCTTGCATCCTGCTTAAAAACGAAAACATTCCCCCAGAACTTAGCATTGGGCAGTTCATGCTGAAGAAATCAAAATCCATAGACGAATCTCCGGTTTTGGAGCGTGCGCTGGCCAGGAATCAGCGTATTTTTTTGGACTTGCAGCGCTTCATTACCGCGCTACCAGCAGGCCGTCTGGGCATCTCTGCAGCCGCGACGCTGACCTTCAAAGAGCGGACGTGGAAAGATGTGGAGAAAAAACTAGAGCCACCGGACGGTCTCGATTTGCGCAACAAGAACTTGCAACTCGTGGTGATCGTGGAGGGAAACTCTGGAAACCTGCGATTTGCCGCCGGTCAGGATACTAAGACGCAACAGTACGCGCACGTGGGAGAATTTCTTTTCAATGTTAAACCGGGTTGCAATGTCTACAACTTTTCCGTCGATCAGTTGCGCACGTTAAGGGGTGCTCCGGATTACGGCCGGATTAACCACCTGGCTATCGGCGGTGAAAACGAGAATTCAGAGATGCTCTTCTATCTGGCTGATGAACTCGGCGCGCCGGTCCTGGCCTAAAGAGCGGTTGCCGTCCTTCCAGGATACGGAAAGCAGGGAACAATGGGGATAGACGTTTTTTCCGCGAAATTCTTACTCGAGCAGAAGGTTTCCGGCGCGGTGCTGACCATCGGCAGACAGGCGTTATTCGGAGAGAATGCCGACTATAGCCGGTTGCTGGGTATCGGAATCGGAGATTTTGAAGGGATCCGGGCTGAGAGTGAAGGGTTGTGTGAAGGCCTGCTGCGCCATTTAGGAGCGGCGTCGGTGGATTCGCTGGACTATTCAGGATACGAAGGAGCCACCATTCTCCACGACTTAAGCGATCCGATTCCGGGAAGTTTGCGCGAGCGGTTTGATCTGGTGATTGACGGTGGGTCGCTGGAGCATGTCTTTAATTACCCGGTTGGATTACGGAATTGTATGGAAATGGTGCGCCGCGGCGGCAAACTAACTATCATCACGCCAGCCGACAATCAATGCGGGCACGGGTTTTATCAAATTAGCCCGGAGCTCATGTTTAGGGCGCTGTCGCCGGCAAACGGGTATGAGCTCCAGAATGCGTTCCTCAGAATTGGCGAATCCAGCATCGTTGAGCTGGACGATCCCGCCAAGAATGGCGCGCGAAACGAGATCAGAACTGGCGCAGCCACCTTGATGTACGTCTCCGCGATTCGGCGCGAGCCTGTAGAAATTTTTCGAACTTGGCCGCAACAAAGCGACTATGCAGCTACTTGGGCACAGTCGGGGAGTTAGTGCCGATATCTTCGCAATAGATTAGAGGCAGCGGTGTAGTAGTTCGGAGAGTCTGTTTCAACTGTTTCAACTTGCGTCCAGCCCGCGCGGAATGAGGCCGCAATAAGTGATTTCACAATACGTTTACAACTTCGGCACAGGAGCCGGTCCGCGCCATACAACTTCAGGAATCGGTAATTACAAAAGATTTACAGGTTATCCACCACTGATCGAATTTAATGCCGCAACCTTGAAAACGGGGTGCCAAACGAAGAATGAAGGCGCACTCTATCTAAAGGAGAGTTGTATGAAAGAGAATAATTCAAAGCCAGCAAAGAATCGCCGTTCTTTTCTGCGAAGCAGCATCGCAGTGGGAGCGACGGGGGCTGGCTCAAGCATCCTCGGTGAAAGCACCCTTTTTGCGAAAGAGAACAACAGATTAACAAAAGGTGATACCGCAGTCCTACGGTTCGTCGCTGCGGCGGAGCTGATCGAAACCGATCTCTGGGTTCAGTATGCGGAGCTAGGGGGAGTGACGACAGAGCCTGCGAATTCGTACCAGCTGGCTTTTCAAAATCTCGATGGCGATGGTCAGCAATACATTACAAGTAATACGCTGGATGAGTTGAGCCACGCGGAATTTCTCAATGCCTACTTAATTTCAAAAGGCGATGAGCCTGTCGATCTCGACCGGTTTCGTACTTTGCCAAGTAGTCAGGCGGGCGGGGCACAGGAAATTGGCCGGCTCACAAATCTGACGCAGCTCAAGATAGACACGAGTTGGTTCACGCGGTATCGCAGTGCAAAGAATCCCGATTTTGGAGCCACCTTCCCACAGGCATTGCCCGCCTTGTTTGCCACGCGAGTTACAACCATCCCACGCACAAATGCCGATTTCGGCGATCCAGATCATATCCAGGCGATTGCCAACGCAGCGGCTTTTCACTTCGCGTCGATCGAGCAGGGTGGTTCGAGTCTTTACCCAACTCTCGGTCAGAAGGTGACGAGTCTGGAAGTCTTGAAAATCATGTTTGCTATCGGCGGGGACGAAGTGGCACACTTCCTGGAATGGGTCGATTTTGCGGGGAATGCGGTGCAGCCGCCCGTTGCACCGGTAACCGATCCGGCAACCGGGTTGACCTTTCCGGATTTCAACGCGACTGGGAACCCGCTTTTGCAGACCAATCTGATCTTTCCCGTTCCGTGCGAATTCATCAGTCCGGAGCTGCCTCATTGCGCGGTGATTCGCCCAACCGATCCAGGACAAATCGATGCCATAGGCGCAGCCAATTTCCTCATTGCATCGGGGCTCTTCATAGGCCAACCACCGGCATTCGCAAAGCTCTTGCTCAATATGGCGGCGGATGCGGATGCGGCCAAGCGTGAGTGTTAAGAGGTCTAGAGGCTTTTTGCTGCAATCCTAACTTGTGTTGCGGAGCAGATATCGATGGGTAGTTTGCGAATCACTGTCAAACTACCCTCTAACTTATTGATAATGGTCGGGCTGCCGGGATTTGAACCCGGGACCTCTTGCACCCCAAGCAAGCGCGCTAGCCAGGCTGCGCCACAGCCCGAAACTCCTTGATTTTACCGCACTTGATAAAAAGCGCTTAACCAGCCGCTCGTTCCTGCTTGCGATCGGCGACAATCGTCACCTCAAAATCGTTAGCCAGCCCCACAACTTGCTGCACAAAATTCTTCCCTAACATACGGTCCATCCCTTTGCCTACGAGCCTCGGCAAAAAGATCTGCCGGGCATTGTGCATGCGCGCAAACTCCACGATAGTCTTCGCATGATCCGTGCCCACCAACACCCGCGTTTCAATATGTAAATTTCGGGCAAAGTTCAAGTGCCGCTCTACCGCTTCGCGCCTGGGCGCCGGCAGATTCTTCAAATCGCTATGCTCCGTCACGAAAATAGCAAAGCAATCGGCATGAACCACATCGGCCACCCGCTTGCCGCGGCGGATCAGCATCGCCGTCGAAGGGTCGTCGCTGATATAGATCACAATGGCGTCCCGCTTTTCCGCTGGTGCTCCGCCCGCCTGTCCGGTGTTCGAAGCCGCTTTGGCAATATCCGCATCGCTCTGCTCGAGCCGCTCCTCCACCTCCATCGCCGTCTGCCGTAACGCCATCTCGCGCAGCGCCACTAAAGTCGATTCCTTGAAGAAATTTTCCATCGCGCGCTTGGCTTTATCCTGCGGATACACCACGCCGCGTTCCAGGCGGTTCAGCAGAGCGCGCGGTGTCAAATCCACCATCACCACTTCCAGCGCTTGCTTCACAACCCAATCCGGAATGGTCTCGCGTACCTTGACGCCCGTCACATGCGCCATATGGTCGTTCAAGCTTTCCAGGTGCTGCACGTTCATCGTGGTCAGCACATCAATGCCATGCTCCAGGATGTACAACACGTCCTCCCAGCGCTTCTCGCGCGCCGACCCGGGCACATTAGTGTGCGGAAACTCATCCACCACCGCCACCTTTGGATGGCGTGCGATGATCGCTTCCGTGTCCATCTCTTCAAACGTGGCGCCTCGGTAATCCACCTTCTTGCGCGGCACAGTTTCCAGGCCGTCTGTCTTGGCAATCGTGTCTTTCCGTCCGTGCGGTTCAAAATACCCGATCGCCACATCCACGCCCTTCGCCTTTAGGCTCTGTGCCTCGTCCAGCATCTGGTAGGTCTTGCCAACACCCGCGGCGTAACCAAGAAAGATCTTCAGTTTTCCGGGACTACTCATTGCTTTTTATTTGGATTTTGCGTCATTTGGTTTTGCGTCATTAGCTTCTGCTTCATTCGTAGGCTTTGCATTCGCTTGCGGTAATACAAAACGGTATCCTATCCAGGGCTCTGTAACAATGTAGCGCGGGTGTGTATGATCTGCTTCCAGCTTCTTGCGCAATTGGCTGACAAATACGCGCAAATACTCCACTTCGTCGCCATAATCCGGCCCCCAGATCGTCTGTAGAAGCTTGCGGTGCGGTATCGGTTTGTTCGCATTCGCCAGCAGATAGCGCAGCAAGTCGAATTCCTTGGGAGTCAGCCTCACCAGCTTGCCTTGCACCGTCACTTGCCGCGCCGCTATGTTTACCAGGAAATCGTCCGCTACCACGATGGTCTCTTCCGCTCCCGACCCTGGTCCGCCAAAGCGCCGCAGGTTAGCTCGAATCCGCGCCAACAATTCATTCACGCTGAACGGCTTCGTCATATAATCGTCAGCGCCTGCATCCAGCGCCGCAATCTTGTCGTGCTCACTGTCGCGGACGGAGAGGATAATAATGGGCACTTCGCAAATAGCGCGAATTTCGCGGCACGCCGCCATGCCCCCCATGCCCGGCATGTTCATATCCAGCAAAATCAAGTCGGGATGATTGGCGCGCAGCGACTCCAGCGCCTCTTCTCCCGTGCGCGCTTCATAGGCTTCATAGCCGTTCGACGCCAGCGCGGTCTTCATAACCCGCCGGATCTGCGGCTCGTCGTCTACCACTAGAATTCTCTCCGCTGTGTTCATGATTTGCTAAGCTCAGCAGCGGAAACCGGCGCTATCGGCAGCGTCACCGTGAACAGCGACCCTTGCCCCAGCCGGCTCTCGACCCGCACCGTTCCGCCGTGTGCTTCGGCAATTTCTCGTGCAATCGCCAAGCCCATGCCCGTTCCTTGCACCCCGCTATGATCTCGCCGCGCGCGGTAAAACTTCTCGAAAACTCGACTCTGCTCCAATTCCGTCAAGCCTTGTCCTTCGTCGCGCACCGTGATGCTCACCAGGCCATTCTCTTCCTCGGCGCCCACGGAAATCGGTCTGTCCGCCGCACTGTATTTCAGCGCGTTGTCCAGCAACTGTTTGATCAAATCGACAAGCAGTTCCGGATCTCCCCAAACGGCAGGAACGCTTCCGCGAATCTGTACTTCAATTGGATGTGTGTTCGCCCGCGGCCCCAGTGCCTCAATCGTGTTCTGAATCAGCTTGTCTACTGGAGCGGCCTGTCTTTCCAGCTTGAAACGCGTCCCCTCAATGCGCGCCAAGTGAATCGCCTCTCCCATCAGCCGCCGCAGCCGCTGCGCCTCTTGCTGAACAATATCGATCAAATCAGCGCGCTGCTCCGCCGAAACGCGCCGTCCGTTGAGCATGTCCGCTGCTACCTCAATCGCCGTCAGAGGCGTCTTCAACTCGTGCGCCAACGCGTCAATCATCACCGACTTCAACTCTTCGCTGCGTCTCACTGCCTCGGCCCGATTCGCGGCGAGCTGAGTCTGCGCCTGCGCCAAGCCCACCGCGATAGTGTTCCCCAACCCTTGCACCAAACCAAGCGGCAAAGGCTCGCCTTCAAACGCGAAGCTCCCGTAAATCTTGTTCCCCAACGCAATCGGCATGCCTGTTCGACGCCCGCTTGTCTCCACCGAACCGTAATTTGCCAGGCGCCTTAACTCAGCCTCGGTGATGGCTCCTTCTTGCTTAGAGCGGTGCACTATGCCGGTTGCGCTGTCAAACAAGGCAGCTTCCTCAAACCCGAATAGTTCCATGCACTTGTTCAGAAGAGTGCGTTGAATATCCTCCGCGCCGCCATCGTTTAGCAAAATGGCGCGATTCAGCGCATGCAGTTTCTCCGCCTCCGCTTGGCGCGCCGCCATCTCATCCCGCTGTTGCCGCAAGCGCGCCGAAAGGTTCGTCGCAATCAACGAGACAGCCAGAAAGACGGCTAACGCCAACCATCCTTGCGGATCGGCGATACTGATCTGTCCGATGGGGGGGATAAAGAAGTAATCCAGGCACAGCGTGGCGGCAATCGAACCTGCGACTGCCTCTAAGCGCGATGCGTAAGCGCCCGCCAGCACCACTCCCAGCAGCAGGAATAGCGCCGCAATTGTCGCATTGGTATGCAACAGGAAAAAGCAGACCGAAGCAATCGCCAGCGAGCCGGACACCGCCACGATGGGGCCTAGTAAAATCTTGCGCATCCCTGCTCTTAGTATGGCGCTAATGCTTAATTGCATAAATTGGAGTATCGTTACCGCTCCCCTGAAAACGCAGCATGTCGGCTTCTGGCACCGCTCGTTTGGTACAAGTAGACGCGGTCGAGCCGCGTTGACACTCCCATCTCGGTTAGATGCTTTATGGTGTAACAGGAGTGTTTTCATCCCCATTGGTGGGCCGAAGGACCGCTCTACAGCACCATAGATGGCACACCGATTGCTCCTGATATGGTAAATACATTCGCATGGCGGTGATCCAAAAAGCGACGCAGAATCCTAACGGTTTGGTGAAATCAAGGAGGACTGATGAGCTCGATTGAAACGGCAACGAGACCCACGGCGAAAGCGCACGCCGATAACCCAACGTTGAATATCTCGATTGACGGGCACACGATTTCCGCGAAACAAGGCGAGTTGCTGGTGGAAGCGATTCTCCGCGAGAAGGAGATCCCGCACATCTGCTATCACTCCGCTCTTATGGGGCCCATCCAAACCTGCGACACCTGCCTCGTTGAGGTCGATGGCAGGCTGGTACGCTCCTGCGGGATCAAGGCGACCTCCGCGATGCAGGTGGTTACGGACTCAAAACGGGCCCAGGCCGCCCGTGCCGAAGCATTCGACGTCATTCTGGGCAATCATATGCTCTACTGCACTGTCTGCGACAACAACAATGAAAATTGCAGGGTTCACAACACTGCACTCGCATTGAATGTTCAGCACCAGAACCGTCCCTTCCAGCCAAAACCATATGAAGTGGATATGTCGAATCCCTTCTATCGCTACGATCCCAGCCAATGTATTCTCTGCGGGCAATGCGTACAGGCTTGCCAGACCGTACAGGTCAACGAAACGCTTTCCATCGGCTGGGAACTCGAACATCCGCGCGTACTCTGGGATGGCGGCATGCAAATCGGCGGCTCAAGTTGCGTCTCCTGTGGCCATTGCATTACGGTCTGTCCCTGCAATGCCCTCATGGAAAAGTCGATGCTTGGCGAGGCCGGTTTCCTGAGCGGACTGCCTAAAAAAGCCCTGGATAAGATGATCGACGTGGTCAAAGCCGTGGAACCGGAGACGGGCTATGGCGCCATCATGCAGGTCTCGCAGACCGAGGCCAAGATGCGCGAAGAGCGTATTAAGAGAACAAAAACGGTCTGTACCTATTGCGGTGTCGGCTGCAGTTACGATGTTTGGACTAAAGACCGCAAAATTCTCAAGATCGTTCCCTTACAGGGGGCGGCGAATCAGATTTCAACCTGCGTCAAAGGGAAGTTCGGCTGGGACTACGTCAATCACGCCGACCGCCTTCAGAAGCCACTTATCCGCGAAGGAAGCGGCTTCCGCGAGGCAAGCTGGGACGAGGCCTTGAATCTTATCGCAGCGAAACTAGCCGGCGTCAAGCAACAATATGGTCCTGATTCGATCGCCGTAATTGCTTCATCAAAAACCACTAATGAAGACGGTTATCTGATGCAGAAGTTCGCTCGTGCGGTCATCGGCACGAACAACGTCGACAACTGCTCTCGTTACTGCCAGTCGCCGGCGACCACGGGCCTCTTCCGAACTGTCGGCTATGGGGGAGATTCGGGCTCGATTGAGGATATTGCCACCTCGGCCCTCGTCTTGATTGTCGGCAGCAATACGGCGGAAAGTCATCCAGTGTTGGCGACGCGCGTTAAACGGGCTCACAAGCTACACGGGCAGAGGCTGATTGTTGCCGATCCCCGCACGCATGAGATGGCAGAGCGCGCCGACATCCATTTTCAGCCGCGCCCGGGTACGGACCTTGTCTGGATCTCGGCCATGACTCGCTACCTGTTCGACAACGGTCACGCCAAACTGGATTTTCT
Source organism: Bryobacterales bacterium (assembly GCA_963763615.1). Classification (GTDB taxonomy): domain Bacteria; phylum Acidobacteriota; class Terriglobia; order Bryobacterales; family Bryobacteraceae; genus Bog-105. Next base: position 51,355 of record CAVXPI010000003.1, read on the forward strand.
CGAAAAATGGGTGAACGGCGTTGCTGAGTTCCGCAAAAGCCTTGAGCCGTTTACGATGACGTACGCGGCAGAAATCTGCCAGGTTCCGCTCGAAACACTGGAGCGTGCCGCACAGGAGATCGCGGCTGCCGAAAGCATGTGCGTTCTCTGGGCGATGGGCATCACGCAGCACACTAGGGGTTCGGACGAGTCAACGGCTATCTCGAATCTGCTGTTGGTGACCGGCAACTATATGCGCCCCGGCTGCGGCGCCTACCCCTTACGCGGCCACAACAACGTGCAAGGTGCAGGCGACATTGGCGCAGCGCCAAATCTTTTCCCCGGTTACCAGAGCGTTACAGACCCTATAATCCGCGAGCGCTTTGAAAAGGCCTGGGGCGTCAAACTGCCGCCTGAGCGTGGTCTCGATAATCACCAGATGGTAGATGCTGTCTACGAAGGCAAATTGCATGCGATGTATCTGGCTGGTGAAGATATGATCTCGGCCGACTCCAACGCGAACGTCGTGGCAGGCGCCTTCGAAAAGCTGGACTTTTTTATAGTGCAGGATATCTTTTTTAGTGAAACCTGCCGCTACGCCGACGTAGTGCTTCCGGGCGCTCCTGCACTCGAGAAGGGCGGCACCTTCACCAGCACCGAACGTCGTATCCAACGGTTGTATCAGGCACTTCCGGAGTTGGGCGACAGCAAGGCCGATTGGAAGATCACGCAAGATATTGCCAATCGCATGGGAGCCAACTGGAATTACCGGCATCCTTCCGAAATTATGGATGAGTTGGCTTCGCTCTCCCCTCTGTATGCCGGTGTCAACTACGAACGCCTTGAAGGCTATAAGACGCTGCAATGGCCGGTTGCGCCCGACGGAACAGACGAACCGATCCTTTATCTCGATGGCTTTGCTTTCCCCGATAAGAAGGCGAGATTGTATCCGGTCTCCTTCAACGAACCCGCTGAAAAACCGGACGGTGAGTTCGATTTATTCCTGAACAATGGCCGCCTTCTGGAACACTTTCATGAAGGTAACATGACTTACCGCGTCAACGGCATTCGCGAAGAGACGCCAGAGCGCTACCTCGAAATTTCAGAGGAACTGGCGAAAGGGCGCAATATCGAATCCGGACGCTGGGTACGCGTTACCAGCCGCTACGGCTCACTGCTCACCAAGGTTTTGGTTACAAGGCGGGTGCAGGGAAACCAGGTTTACCTGCCGCATCTCTCGCGCGATGAACCGATGAACGTTCTTACCGGCTCGCACGCAGACGTGGCTACAAACACTCCCGCTTTCAAGGAGACGGCAGTGAACATCAAGCCGCTTCCCGAGCAAGGTGTGAACCCTCTCAAACCGTTGAATTTTCGCTACTCCGGGAAGCCAACGCCACAGCCCGGAGTCGAAGTCGAGCGTAAGTGGAAACGCAAAGACTACCACATGCCTGGCGGTGGGCAACTAATTCAGATTCAGGCGCAAAAGTAAGCGAAGAAAGGCAAATAATCTATGGCGAAGGCGGTCTCTTTCCGGGAATTTACACCACGCGACTCTCGCGACGATCTCATCCGCAAGATCGACCAAGCTCCAGCCGAGCACGCGGAAGCCATACTCGCTTCTTACGATCTGCTGCAGCGGCTCCACGAAAAGGGCTTGATCGACTTGCTGAATGGTCTTCTCAGTGCCGGCGATAGCGTGGTTGATCGGGCCGTCGATGCGATCAGTTCCAAGGAGATGGTGACCGCGCTTCGCATTGGGCTCATCTTCGGAAACGTGCTTAGCTCAGTCGATGCGGATAAGCTCAGCGCTGTGGTCTCCCAGTCACGCACCGAAGCGCCGTCGCTGTTTGCGGTTGTCAAACAGGCAATGTCAAAAGACGCGCGCCGCAGCATGGCGATGGCCGTAGGTGTTCTAAATGTCCTCGGTGCGGCGTTGCATGCACAACAAACACCGCGTGAATGAGCTTCTTGGCCACGATGATTCGACTAATTACCCTTGCCTAAGAAGGCGGCCAATCAAACTCTCGACAAGTGATCTGACTACCCTCAATGCCCACTTCGACCACGCTATTTGTCAACTCGCGATTGCCAATGTGGATGAGTGCCGCTCGAAACATTTCCTGCTGCCGGGCAGGCGTAACATTTGGGATTAGAATCACCAGTCCGGCGTGAAGCTCCTGTCTTCGATAGAGCGCAGTGAAATCAGACCTGTTATTGGTAACGAACGTATAATCACCATCGCGAATCTTGGTCATCAATTCCCAATCCTTGTAGCTGCCGAGTCCCAGAAAATTCACGTGATCACGGACATAGCCCTTGCTGTGGGCCACCCGTCACGAGCGAGCTGTGAAGACGCTCATCGATCAGGAATTTCATTTAACTGTCGAGCCGATGCTGACTCACGCGGCGAGGCTCCTTGGTAGCCCATGGCCGTGCGGGTGGGCGCCCTCTGCGGGGGAATGCCTTTACGTACAGGGGCGCCAGTTCGATCTTTTCGCGAGTAAGTGCCGGATACCCTTCGAGGATCTCTTGAATCGTGGCGCCCTGGGCGAGCATATCAGCGATCGCGTGACTCGCCCAGGACGGCCTTTCAGTCCGCCGCAACGAGGGACCAAACAGGCCTGCGGCCAGGAGGACCCATTTGGGGATTTTGAGGAGGGTCGAGAAATTTATGTCGCTGATTCGGCGGGACTTAGAATTAAGTGTTAGGAAGGAACCGGAATCCTTGTTCCCCGGTAAACGGGAGTGCCAAGCATGACATCCGGGTTGGATTCCACCATGACTTCCGCCTCAGCCAATCGACGAAGCCCCGTCTCGACCGCCCTCCGCGCCGATTTGCATTCAATGACGATGACCCCACCTTCCGAAATATGCAGTGCATCAACGCTAGGGTTCCGTTCAAGGGCCTTGGCTACTTCGCGCCGAGCCGGAAGAGGTAGAGAACGCAAGCCCCTGGCTTCAAGGAACAGGAAGAGAACCTGTGGCTCAGAAAAGAGCCGAATCAACGCCTTCCCTTCACGAATACGTTTGGGCCGGATCAACCGGTACTCGATCGCCTTGTGCACGGCGGTCAGGGGTAGTCCAGTGAGGACAGAGACCTGCGCCGGCGTGTAGCTTCCCTTTTGCGCTTCCAGCGTCATATGCCTTATTCTATCCTAAAGCGGGAAGATTTCTTTGACTTTAGACGGCGGGGCCGGCCTGGTATGCCGCTTACATGATGGGGAGCGGGACGGCGGGAATTGTCGCCGTCTTTCGTTGCCGACGGCTCGTCATTTTGCTCCGAATTCGGCACTGGTTTCTGTAACTGCCGTATCGACTCTTTGGGATTCAGTTACTTGGAGCTGGCATTTGCCGTGCGTGCAAATTGTTGTCGGACTGACAGCAGTGATTCGACGGAAGCGGAAAGAGAAAGGAACACGAGTATGGAACGAAAATCGAAAGGACTAGCGGTCATTACAGGAGCGTCTACTGGCATCGGCGCGATCTACGCCGACCGGCTTGCACAGAGCGGCTACGATTTGCTGTTGGTTGCGCGGAACGAAAAGCTGCTGGCAGATCTGGCGAAGAAACTGGAAAACAAAACGAAGAGCAAAGTCGACATCCTGGCTGCCGACCTCACGAACTCCAGCGACTTGGCCAAGCTGGAGCAAATCCTTCGTGATGATTCCAGCATCACGCTTCTGCTCAACAACGCGGGCATGGGCGCTACGGCGCCACTATTGCATTCGAACGTTGACGAAATGAGCCGCATGATCGCGCTCAATGTGGAAGCGCCCATGAGGCTGACTTACGCTTTAGTGCCCGCCTTTGTCAAGCGCGGCAGTGGCGTCATCATCAACATCGCTTCCATCGTTGCGGTGGCGCCCGAACGTCTTAATGGCGTGTATGGGGGAACGAAAGCCTTTGTGCTCGGTTTTAGCCAATCGTTACGGCGTGAGTTGGCAAACACAGGAATCAAAGTTCAAGTCGTTCTCCCTGGGGCGACAGCCACGGATTTCTGGCGCCTCTCCGGTAAACCCGTCGAGTCTCTGCCGAAGGAAATTGTGATGTCGGCTGAGGACATGGTGGATGCGGCTCTGGCAGGCTTCGAGCAGGGCGAGTTTGTGACCATCCCCGCGCTTCCGGATGCGGCGCAATGGGAATCTTATGAAGCTGCGCGCCAGGCTCTGGTGCCCAATTTGTCTCATGCGGAACCGGCCGCAAGGTATGGCCTCGTCCGTGCCGCTGGTTGAAGCCGATTGGGAGGTAATATAATTCCTATCTCGGGAGTAACGCGCTCTGAGCACTTTAGAGTTCGCTGCGTTCATAGATGGCCTGCCGGCGCTTGCCTGGTCCGCTCGGGCGGACGGCTCGCGGGATTTTTTTAATCAATCGTTTCGTGATTACACCGGGCTTTCGCCGGAGCAGCTCTGGGGATCGGGCTGGAAATTGGCGATCCATCCGGACGACGTCCGAGAACTCGAGACCTGGTGGAGGCATCTGGAGCAGTCCCGAGATGTGGGCAAGTTTGAAGCGCGCCTACGCCACTTTGACGGAGAGTATCGTTGGTTCGAGACGGTTGCATCACCAGTCCAGGATGAGCAGGGGAACTTGATCCGCTGGTATGGGGTCGACACCGATATCGACGATCGCAAGCGTGCTTTAGAAACGTTGCGTCAAGGCCAGGAGGATCTGCGCACGATCACCGATGCCATTCGCCAGTCGATCGTGGTCTTGGCGCCCGATGGCGCGACGGTTTACGCAAACCGCGTGGCGCTCGATTTCACGGGACTGGCTGCCGGCGGATTGATTGAAGAAGGCTTCTTCGCACGGGCCTTCCATCCCGAGGACTTAGCGCGGGTTCGAGAGGAACGGAACAGAGGACTGCTGGAAGGACTTCCGTTCGAACTGGAAATGCGCAGTTTGGTGAAGAGCGGAGAATATCGCTGGCAACTGATTCAGTACAACCCCTCAAAGGACGACCACGGCCATGTGATCCGCTGGTACGCTACGGCGACTGACATCGAGGACCAAAAGCGAACGGAGGAGCGGCTGCGGAACGAGAACCTGGTGCTGCGAGAGGAAATCGACCGCATTTCGATGTTCGAAGAAATTGTCGGTTCTTCCAAAGCCCTGCGCCAATTGGTAAAGCAGATGGAGAAGGTGGCGCCGTCGGATTCAACGGTCCTGATTCTGGGTGAAACCGGCACGGGCAAAGAACTGATCGCCCGTGCGCTGCATCGGAGATCGAAGCGGGCAAGCAGAGCTTTTGTTCGAGTGAACTGCGCGGCGATTCCGCAATCGTTGCTCGCGTCGGAGTTGTTCGGACATGAAAAAGGAGCTTTTACAGGCGCGTTGCAACGGCGGGTGGGGAGATTTGAAGCGGCCAACGGAGGGACCATTTTCCTGGACGAAATCGGCGAGCTTCCGATGGAGACGCAGGTCGCGCTGCTTCGCGTGCTACAAGAACGCGAATTCGAGCGAGTCGGTAGTAATCAAACACTCCAGGTGGACGTGCGCGTCATTGCGGCAACGAATCGAGATCTGCCTGCCGCTGTAGCGGGCGGAGCTTTCCGGCAGGACCTCTTCTACAGGCTCAACGTATTTCCGATTACGGTGCCCCCGCTTCGTGAGCGGGTGGAGGATATCCCGTTACTGGTGGAGTATTTTGTTGCGCGTTATGGGAACGGGGCGGGCAAGAATATCCGGCGCGTCTCCAAGGACACGCTCGCCCAACTACGGGGCTACAGTTGGCCCGGGAACATCCGCGAATTGCAGAACATTGTGGAGCGCGCGATTATTCTGGCCGACACCGACACGTTTGTAGTTGACGAGAGCTGGCTAAGGCGAGATTCGATAGAGCCGCCGCAGCCGCAAGCGGGGTTATCGATGCTTGCCGCTCGTGAAGCGGAGACGATCAAAGCAGTTCTCGCCGAAACTCATGGGCGGATATCGGGACCCTCGGGCGCAGCAGCCAAACTGGGCATTCCGCGCCAAACGCTGGACTCCAAGATCCGGCGGCTCGGAATAGATAAGTACGGGCAGAAGCGCCCAGCCTCGAAATAGTTTTGGACGATGGTTTGCACCCGAAGCCTTTTTTCTGATGGGTCGTCATTTTTCCGAGCATGGCCGCGCATCTGGTGGCCGCGTTGCTCTTTTTTCAATAATTTACAAATGGAGCCATGATTGCATGGTCTTGTTGTGACCGTTCCAACGAAAGGAGAACGACAATGACAAATTCAGGAATCCATTTTCATCAGATCAGCACCGCGACGCCAGAGCAGTTCGTGGCGGGGCTCACCGACTTCGGGCCTGGGCGCTCGAAACTGTTTCCCAACTCTGCCGACGACTACCTCAAAGTGCATTACCGTGGGCGCTTGGAAGCCGATGTTACCGAAGGCTCCGGTGGGATTTGGGAACGACTGCATTACGACTGGTCCGATTTCCACCGGGTTGTCCTCACGACTACCGACTCAAACGCGTGGGGAGGTGACTCCGGTCATACCTATACGCTCACCCGCCGCCCCGATGGCTTGACCGATATTGACTTAGTAACGATACGCGAAGGCAAGAACCTGAAGGGGTGGATGCTCGGCTTGGTGTTGACGACCATCGGTAAGGGTGTTTTGAAAACAGCTTTTGAAAACTCTGTCAAAGCGATCGAAGCCAGGAGTGGCGCGGAAAGAGAGCGAGTGTCTGCGTGAAGTAGGACGACAGGCGGCGGTAGTCGTCGCTCCGACGGTTCTGTGTCGAATATTCGGCATTTTGCCTGAGTCGCGACGTGGCTCTCGCTGCCTTGAGCGTGTTTTCAACCGGTTAGAAATGGGCCACGCTTTGCACCAATAATCCCGAAGGTCTGGAAAGTGACAAAGATGGCTCAAGAGCTGGCATGCATGACACAACGTGAATTAGGCGCGTTCATGAGAGTGGTGACGGAGATGTACAACTCCGGAGAGGCCGAGATTGCAGCGGGGGACTGGCTCGATGAATTCGAGTCGATAGAGGAACTGCCGGAACCTGCAAGCCGTACACTGCGGTTGGTTACGATAGCGGCCGCGTCTCGGCTTGCAAGCCGGCTAGCCGGCACTCCGATGCATAACAAATTAGAGGGCATGACAAATGACAAATGAAACCCAAGGAAATAAGCCGATCGGCGACGAGCGCGTGGCGACAATCGATCAGAAGCTTGAAGCGGTGGTGGTTCCCGTCGCCGATGTCGACCGGGCAAAAGACTTTTACGCCAAGCTGGGATGGCGGCTGGACGCCGATTTCCGATTTGATAACGGGTTCCGCATCGTCCAGTTCACGCCGCCCGGTTCGGCTTGCTCAGTACAGTTCGGCGTCAAAGTCACATGCGCGGCGCCTGGCTCGGCTCAAGGCATTTATCTGGTTGTTTCGGATATTGAGGCCGCGCGCGGGCAGCTAAAGGCACGCGGCGCCGATGTCTCAGAAGTATTTCATCCCGGCGCGCCAGGGGCTCAATTTCAGCCCGATAGAACAGGTGGGAGGCTTAGTGGGCCGGAGCCCCATCACGCCAGTTACGGCTCTTTCGCCACTTTCAGCGACCCGGATGGCAACCGTTGGCTTCTGCAGGAGGTCTCGAAGCGGCTGCCTGGCCGAATCGACACGGCGGTGACTGCCTTCGTGTCGGCGAACGATCTGGCTGGCGCGCTTCGACGTGCGGCTGCCGCTCATGGCCAACACGAGGCGCGGGTGGGGCAGCCCGATCCGAACTGGCCCGAATGGTACGCGCAATATCTGGTGCGGGAGCAGTCTGGCGAAGAGCTGAGTAATTGAAAAGGAACAATTCAAAACTATGCGAAGCGAGATCGTACCCGGAGCGCATTTTCCGGATTATGAATTAACCGATCATAGCGGCAAACGGCGGAAGTTGTCGGAACTTCAGGGTGAGGATCCGATGTTGCTTGTGTTGAGCCGCGGCGGTTTCTGCCCAAAGGACCGGCGGCAGTCGGAAGGACTTGTTCAGCTCCACCGTGAGATGGAAGTTGGCTATTGCCGTTTGGTGACGATCAGCACTGACAGCATCACAGAGACGAACGAAAACCGCTCGGGCGTTGATGCGCACTGGCCATTTCTCTCCGATCCAGCGCGCATCGTGCAAAAGGATTTGGATATTGCGGAATATACGGACCCCTTGCACAATCCTATGATCCCGCACGTGATTGTTCTTGAGCCGGGCCTCATCGTTTATAAGATCTACAACGGCTATTGGTTCTTTGGCCGGCCGACGATGGAGGAGCTTCGCCAGGACTTGCGTGCCGTTCAGAAAGGCCGCCCGGATTGGGATATCACAACGCCGGCAATGCGGCTCGCCTGGAAAGAGGGCCGGAAGGAATTGTTTTATCCATACGGCAAAACCTACGCGCAAACAATCCGGGATCAAGACTAAAGTCAACTCAGCAGATTTATTGCGCGTCCCAGTTGCATCTTACGGGCCGAGTTGTATGCAAGCCAACCGGCGGCCATGTCTTGAAACGCGAGACCGACACTGCCAAAGATTGTGACCTGTTCTGGCGTCTCCCGGCCCGGTTTGAGGCCGGCAATGACTTCTCCGAGCTCAGCATGAATTGCGCTGGCGCCCAATCCTGCGCCTCCCACTGCTCCCATTTCCAATGCGAGCTTTCGATCGTCTACCACGACACGTGCAGCGGTTAGAGCGTCGGCAGCAATTTCACACTTTCCGGGCTGATCCGGGCCGAGTGTCGTAATGTGTAAGCCAGGGTGAAGATGACGCCGAAACAAGAATGGCTGACGCGCCCAGGTGGACGTGACGGCAACGTGGGCACCTGCCAGCACGCCATCAACGGAATCCGCCACGGCCACGTTCAGACCTGAACATGCGGGATCAAGCGCAAACTGGTGCGCCGCCTCCAAGGAAGAATCGAAGATCCGCACCGACGTTAACTTCCGCACCATGCGCAAGCCTGCTAATTGGGAGCGTGCTTGAACGCCGGCTCCGATGATCGCAACGCAACGGGCTTCAGCCACCGCGAGCACATCTGCTGCCAGTGCGCCTGCCAATCCTGTGCGGAGGCTGGTGAGGTGCTGCTCTCCATGATCGCGAGAGGGGTACCAGTCTTGAGGTCGTGCAAGATGAGTACGCCTTGGATGGCCGGATTCTCTCCTGGGAACTTCGCATGAACCTTCACGGAATAGGCCGGGATTCCTGGAACCAGCCCCGGGGCAAGCAGCATGCCTGAAGCTCCCGCCGGTTGGTGCGGTAGTGGCACCGGGACGCGCATCGCATCGACACTTCGCTGCGTGGAATAGGCGGCAAAGGCGTCTCGGAGCGCATCGAGCAGGTCGAGAGGCGAGAGCGCCTGCTCAACTTCCGACCGCGTCAGTATCAGGGTTTCCATGATCGGAATGGTCACTCATCTGGAGTGCGGCCGATTCGTCTGCTGCAACTCGGCCTGAGCGAGCATATAGGCTAATTGGGCCTGCGGCAAATCTGCCTGCGCTTTATAGCTAGCCGCCGATGCCGCTCGCCGCGTCGAAACGAGCACACTCTTTGTTTCAACTGGTTTTCGGCAACGCGCTCGCCTTCTGTGCGAAGTCTGACTACTTCGGAGGCTACATCAACCATCTTCCTCGTTCGTTCTACCCGGTTTGCACTCTGCTCGATCTCAACGGCGACTGCGTCCTTCAGGCGCTCCACGTTCTGCTGTGCCTGGGCAAGTTGCGCTTCGCGTTCCCGAACTGCCGCGCGCCGCTTGCCGAAATCGAAAACATCATAGTTCATGCGGATTTCAAACGTTCCGAAATTTCGCACCAGGAACCCTATCCCGTTCTGGTAGCTCTGCCTGGCAATGATGGCAATGTCGGGAATGTAGGCGGATTTGGCCGCCGTGACTGCCGCCTTGCCTTGCTCGACAGCTTGCATTGCAGAGCCAATCGTAGGATTTGTGGCATATGCGATCGCCAGCATTTCCTTGCGCGAGAGATCGGCTGGAGTGTTCACCGGCGCCGGACTCAAGACGAGCCGGGTGTTTAGCGGGAGTCCCAACAGGTCGTCTAATTCGGCGTTCAAATCGGCCAAATGAAGATCGATCGTCAACAGCGATTGCTCACTTTGAAGGAGTCCCGCTTTGCTATCGAGTACGTCAAGATTGAGAGCACTTCCGTCGCGCACTTCCTCCTGGGCTTCGCTCAAGCGAGTTGTGGCGTAAGCTCTGTCCCGCTCCGCGGCCTGTTTCTGGAGCTGTGCGATCAATATTCCGTAGTAGGCTTCATGGACATTCACTGCTATCTGGTTCTCGAGTTTCCTTACCTCCTCGCGGGACGCTGCCACTTCCGAGTTGGCGCCGCGATTCTCCTGACGTATCCGAATCAACGGCGTCAAGGGCTGGATCAGAGATGTTCCGATGGTCTCTGCAGTCAAACCTCCTTGGCCAATGAGAATGTCATGCGTCGGCACAGGTCCCGAATTCTGGATTACTCCGAACGCGCCGCGCGGAATCTCGACGTTTTGGACGGAAGTCACGTGCGCGAATGCGGATTCGTTCTTCAGCATCGGAAAGTAATCCGCCTTAGAACCAGCCTTCTTCTGCTCTTTCTCCTCTACCTTCAATCGCGCGAGCTTGATGGTTTTGTTCTGTGCAAGCGCCAGTTTGACCGACTGAGGAAGCGTTAGGGGCATGACATCGGTGGCGAGCGCGGCGGCTGGAATCGAGAGCATTAATACGGCGAGTATCCGGTAGCTCATGAGTTCTTCTCCTTGGCGCGTAGGCTGATGGAACTTGGCCGCATGAACAGCAGCAAAAGAAGATAGCCGGCGATCGCCCAGCCAATTAGCAGAAACGCATCGGAGCAAGCCAGCGATAATGCCTGCACCCGGATCTGTCCGCCGAGGATTGCTGCAGAACGAGCGGCAGCTTCCTCCGGCCCCGTCGATGAGGGAGTCAAGGAAAGCGCCACGTTGCGCAGCCGGTCGTCGGTGATCCAATTACCGGCTGCGACGTGATAGCCCAGTAGATTGGAATGCAGTTGTTCCCTTACAGTGACGAAGCGGCCAAAGACCACTGTCCCTACTTCACCCCCCATCAACCGCATCGTGTGCATCCATCCCGCGTAGGTCGCAGCGCTCACAACGTTAGTGGCGGCGCCCATTTCAACCGCGAGCAAAAGTAGATTCACGACGAGCGCGACCAGTGCTGCGGCGATTCCCATAGCCAGCATGAGTCCGGACAACTGGAAATTCGTCCCCGCCCATTGGGAGTCGAGATGCGCTGCCATCCAGCACGCGATGGCGATGGTGGCGAATCCGGCAGCCATCACAATGCGCGGTTGGATGAAAGCGGTGGAAATGGCGGCGACCCAAACGAGCATGAATTGAGGAATTGCGACCCATGCCAAAACGGCGCCGGTTTGATCGGGCCGGTACTGCGCGATGCTGCCGAGAAACCCAGGAATTGCGCCCAGCGGCGCGAGCAGCGAGAACCGTATCATGACAATTCCGAGGCCCATTATAATCACGTTGCGGGCATTCAAAAACGGCAGATTGATTAGGGGATTCGGCTGCCGGGATCGCCGTACGAACGCAGTCAACAGAAGGAAGATTCCTCCGGTCAGCATGCCCAGGAATACGCCGGAATTCCACCAATCTAACCTCTGACCTTGGTCGAGAGCACCATAAATCAGCGCAAAACCCGCGCTCGCATAAAGGAATCCGCGCCAGCTCGGACGGGTGCTGTTGTCATTGGGCGAGATCCCAAAATAGACACACAGCATCATCACGGGTGTAATAACTGCCGCGGTCCAGAAAATCCAATGCCATGATAAATGGTCGATGTACCAGCCCTCGATCCAGGCGGCGACGTGGCTGGTGACCACGATGTCCATCGCGTACGCCCCGCATCCCCACAGAAGAAGTTTCGGCGGAAGGCTGCGAGCAACGAACGTGAGCGTTAAGGTGTAGAAGGTTCCAGAGGACGCTCCGGCGATTGCCTGCAACATGAGTATTGCGGGAAGTTCGGAGAACATGGGAAGCACCAGCGATGCCAGCGTAAAGATCGTTCCGGTAACGAGCAAGACACGCCGGACTCCGTACGCGGTTCCCAGAAAGACCGCGAACACCCCGATGAACATCGTTGCCATGTTGAGCACGGTGGGAATCCAGGATGCATCGTCGTATCCGAAGCCGAGCGCGCCGCGCAGGTCCGGCAATCCGATGCTAACGAGCCGGGCATTTAGCGTTGCTACCGATGCCCCGAGAAACACGCCGAGTACTCCGACGTATGGGTTGGTTGCGATCGCCGGTAGAGATCCCATGGCGGACGGCTGTTGTGCGGGGGCGGTCATTTGAATCAACCCTTTGCTCTAATGACTGCGACCACGGAAAGTCCCTGGCCGCAATCGGTCCATCCCGCTCTGACGATCGTCGAGGATTATTTTGACCGGGACGCGCTGCGTCACTTTTGTGAAGTTACCCGTTGCGTTGTCCGGCGGGAGGAGCGCAAATTGCGATCCACTCGCTGGCGCGATCTCTTCGACGTGACCCTTCAGAACCAAGCCGGGAAATGCGTCCACGCGAATCGCCGCCGGGTCACCCGGACGAATTCTCAAAAGCTGAGTTTCGCGATAGTTTGCCTGAACCCAGATCTGTTTCTCGACAAGAGAAACGATCTGCGTTCCAGGGCTTGCCAATTGTCCGGCGCGGACCTTTCGTTCGCCGACAATGCCGTCCTGTGGCGCTACGATCCGCGTATATCCAAGGTTGCTCCGTGCTAATTCGAGCGAGGCCCGGCGCGCGTTTAGGTCCGCATTGAGCGCTTGTTCCTGGGCGTCGAGCACCGCGCGCTGACGCCGTTCAGCTTCCAGCTCGGCGCGGGCACTACCTAGATGAGCCTGCGCCCGCTGAAGGTCAGCCTGGCGACTGGCAAGTTGGGCAGCTGCTGAATCGATTTCCGCTTGTCGACTGGCTTGCTGCGCTTGAAAGCGTGCTTCATCCGCCACCGCTTGTTCGAGCTTTTGCCGAGTCGCCGACTCGGCGGCAACTAGCGCCGCCTGACGCTTCCGTTCGAGAGAAGTGCGTTGCACGTCCGCTTGAGTCGCTGCAAGTCCGCTGCGGGCATTGGCCATTGCTGAGTTCGCTGCCTGAACGCCGGCTTCCGCAGCCGAGATTTCCGCTTGTGCGGAAGTGATCCCCGTTTGAGCCTGTTCAATGCGCGCGTCCTGCAGTTCCTTCTGCCTCTGGTTGTTGACCAGATCCGCCTGCGCGGCTTGAACGCTGGCTTGCGCCTGATCTACCTCGGCGCGAAAATCCTCATCACGAAGACGAGCGAGCAGTTGCCCTGCGGTGACATGCTGATAATCGGACACCTCCACCGACGCCGCAAGACCGGCGCTCGACCTGATGGAAAACATCTTGGTCGAATCCGAGAGACGGCCCATTTGGAGCAGCGCGATATCGCTGCCCTGAGAAAACGGGAAAGTAGTGAAGGGAATCACTTGCCGCGCCTTCGCCGACTTCGCGAATTGCCGGGCCAGTTCGACGTCAGGGTAATTTGATTGGCCGCAAAAGGAGCCGTCAGTGTTGTGGTGGACGGGTAGACGCAATGGGCTGCGGTGATTGCCCAAAAGGCGTTCAGCATGGAGGCGCTGCAGGTACCCGCTGGGTTTGAAAGAGTGAGGAGGCCGAACTGGCGCTGCATCTCCGGCGCAACTAATGTGCCTCCCACGAGTGGTTGAGAGACTTGCCCGATGGGACCGTCCTTCTGAGCCTGAGCGGTAAAGCTTAAGGCGAAGACTGCAATGAAGATAGTACCTGTTGTACAAACACTTTTCGGCTTCATGGACCCTCCCAGGGTTGGCGGATGGAATCATTTCGGGAAGCAACTTCGTTTGCTTCGTCCATGTATAGTGTCAAATCAACAGCTTCCGTTACGCATTCCGCAAAATGGAAGCCGCGTCCCGTGAGACAATTAAGGGATTCTAAGCCGACGATGCAAACCGCCAACACTATCCTAAGCCAGTGGGGACCGGCGCTTCTGGTTTGCTTCACAGTCATCATCGGACTCTTCTATCAGAACGCCCGCATGTCGGACCTCCGATCATCGATGGATGGCCGCTTTCATGATATGAAAAGCTCCTTCGACAAGCGCTTCGACGACATGAAAAGCTCCTTCGACAAGCGCTTCGACGATATGGGTAAGCGCTTTGACGACCTCAAAGACCTGATGAAGTCCGAATTCAAACGCGTCGACGAACGGATTGACCGGCTTGAAAGCCCGCTTGTCCGCAAATAAGTCGGAAGCGCGGCTAGAAGGCCTAGCAGCTACACGGATGTAACGGGCCATTCGTGACGCATCTCGCCGCCTGGCACCGTCTTACTACTCGCTACAACCTCCGTATGTCGGCAATGTCGCTTTCTGGGGTATCGATAATTTTAACCGTTTCTCGCCTTTGATAGCATCTTCCTCATGCGGTCCTTTTTCTCCATCTTCCTCTGCGCCTTCCTCTTCATCTCCTCCTCCTTCGCCCGCGAAAAGAAAGCCCTCCAAATCTTCTTCATCGACGTCGAAGGCGGCCAAGCCACCCTCTTCGTTACCCCCGAAAAGCAATCCCTCCTCATCGACACCGGCTGGGGCTACAACGCCTACCGTGACGCCATCCGCATCGACAAAGCCGCCAAACTCGCCGGCATCAAGAAAATCGACTACGTTCTCATCACTCACTACCACACCGATCACGTCGGCGGCGTTCCCCAGCTCGTCAAGAAAATCACCGTCGATCATTTTGTCGACCACGGCATAAACCGCGAAGAATCGAAAGCCACCCAAACGCTGTATAAGGAGTACCAGGACGCCATCGCCGGCCACGACCACATCGTCTTAAAGCCCGGCGACAAACTGCCCATCAAAGGTATGGAAGTGACCGCTGTTTCGGGCGATGGCAACGTCCTGGACAAGGCCCTTCCCGGCGCCGGCGGCAGCAATGACGCCTGTTCCGGCGTACAGCAAAAGGCCACCGACCCCTCCGAAAACGCCCGCTCCCTCGGCACCGTCATCGAATTCGCCAACCTCCGCATCGTCGATCTAGGCGACCTCACCTGGAACAAGGAACTGGATCTGATGTGCCCCAATAACAAACTGGGCAAAGCCGATATCTACATCGCCTCTCACCACGGCATCGACCAAAGCAACAGCCCCGCTCTCGTTCACGGCCTGCAACCCCGCGTCGCCATCATCGACAACGGCACCAAGAAGGGCAACGCGCCCAGCGCTTGGGACATCATCAAATCTTCTCCCGGCTTGCAAGACATCTGGCAGCTCCACTTCGCCGATGCCGGCGGCAGTGAACACAACACAAGTGACCCGTTCGTCGCCAACGTCGATGAAGCCGACACCGGATATTTTTTGAAACTCACCGCCCACGAAGACGGCAGTTTCGAAATCTTCAACCAGCGCAATAAGTACGAAAAAACTTACCCATCGCTAAAATGAGAGAGGCCCATCGCCGGCATTTTGTGTCACATCGTGTACGCAACTCGCTCCCCATCTCTATGCAGACGACTGAAGTAGGAATTCGGGAGTTTCGCGAGAATCTTGCGGACTACCTCGAATCGAAGACGCCTGTCGCCATCACGCGTCATGGCGCGACTATCGGGATCTATGTCCCGACGAAGCCTAAGCCGAGCCAAGCCGATCTCGATGCCCTTCGTATCGCCGGTGAGAAGATGCAGGCGTTGATCGCGGCCGCGGGAACTTCCGAGGATGAACTCATGGCGGATTTCAAAAAATTGCGCCACGAACGTCGAATCCAGAAGCTTTGACCGTACTCGTGCTCGACGCGAATATTCTGATTCGCGCGGTGCTCGGCTCGCGCGCGATCTTCATTTTGACGTCCTGATCGCTCTAACGGCTCGTTCGTTCGGCGCTCGAATCATTACGTCGAACGCTAAAGACTTCAAACCGATCAAGCGCTATCGCAGCTTTGAACTAGAAATCTGGTAAGGGCTCACTCACCCAAAGAAATCCCGAACCTTCTCAAATACACTCTTCTCCCGCGGCGAATTCTCCACCGGCAACAACGTCGCCAATTGCTCAAACAACTTCCTCTGCTCCCGCGTCAGCTTCTTCGGAATCTGCACATCCAAATGCACAAACAAATCGCCGCGCGTCCGGCTATTCAAAATCGGCACGCCCAGATTCCGTATCCGGAACTGCGCCCCGGGCTGCGTTCCTTCCGGCACCAAAATCTGCTGTGTGCCGTCGAACGTCTCAATCTCAATCTCCGCGCCTAAAACGGCCTGCGCCAAATTAATCGGCAGCGTGCAATGCAAATCATTTTCGCGCCGCTCGAAAATATGGTGCTCGTTGACTTTAATAACAACATAAAGGTCGCCCGGCTGCGCACCCGGAGGACCCGGATTTCCTTCACCCGCCAGCCGCAAACGGGTACCATTGTCCACGCCCGCCGGAATATTCACCTTCAACCGCTTCTCAACCTTGTTGAAGCCCTCCGCTTTACACTGCGGACAAACCTGCCGGATCAACTTGCCCCGGCCGCTGCAACTCGGGCACGTCTTGCGGATCGAAAGAAAGCCTTGCTGATACAGAACCTCGCCGCGTCCATGGCAAGTCGTGCAGGAAATCAAACCGCCATTCGGATCGGCCCCGGTTCCCTGGCACTTCGTACAAGCCTCCATGCGCGGAATCAGCAAGTCCGCCGAAAGGCCCTTCATCGAATCTTCGAAGCTCACTTCCAGGTCGTAGCGAATGTCTTCGCCGCGCACCACCCGCGCTCGCCGTCCGCCACCTCGTTGGCCGCCGAACAAATCGCCCAACCCGAAGAGATCGCCCAGAATATCGTTGAAATCCGCAAACGTCGTTTCGTCGAAACCTTGATTGCCGCCCGCCCCGCTTACGCCTTGATGCCCAAACCGGTCATAGCTGGCGCGTTTTTGCGAGTCGCTTAGAATCGCGTACGCTTCCGCCGCTTCTTTGAACCGCTCTTCCGCGTCACGGTCCCCAGGATTACGGTCGGGATGGAATTGTAATGCTAGCTTTCGATAGGAAGTCTTGAGCGTCTGTTCGTCGCAATCGCGCGAGACGCTGAGAACTTCATAATAATCGCGTTTGGCGACACCCATCTAACTGTATAGATCCCTTCGTCAAAAACGCGGCCTCAAACCGCTAACGATTCACCGCCACCTTCACCATGGCGGGGCGAAGGAGCCGGCCCTTAAAGTAATAACCACGTTGGTATTCTTCAAGGATAGTCTCATCGGGGTGGTCTTTGGTGTCCACCATTTCCACGGCGTGGTGGATGTGCGGATTGAATACGGGCACGTCCGAAGCAATCGGCTCTAAACCAAGCTTCTTCAACGCCTCATACAACCGCTGGTAAATCAGTTCCATGCCGCGCGAATACTCTTTGTCTTCGCACTCCGCCTTCAGCGCGCGTTCGAAATCGTCAAGCACCGGAAGCAGCGCCTTGACCGTGTCCATCGCCGCAAACTCAAGCAACTCGCCCCGCTCGCGTTCGCTACGCCGCCGGTAATTTTCGAATTCGGCCTGCCGCCGTTGCAGCAGATCTTGGTATTCCGCTTTTTCTCTCGCCAAACGTTCACGCTCGCCCGCATCCGAACCGGAGTTGCTAAAACTGCTTGCGTGTTCTGCTGGATCGCTCGTACGCTCCTGTTGAGCGTCCTCCGCAGCGACAGCATTATTCTCATTATCTGCTTGCATTAGACTTTGACCGATAGAAGAAAACTTACGGGAACCCCCTGCCGGAGCTTTTAGCGTAACAAAACTGAGCGCTATGCGATCCCCTAATCAACTAGGTTACCAACAAACCAATTTGGGCAAAGGGCTGTCGGCTATTTCTGGGTCTCTCTTGGGGAAATACTGGGTGCCTGCCGCTCCCTTTAGCGTGTGAGTACCAGCGGTGCTTCTAGACTGAATGAGATTTGCGTCTCCGAAGGAATCTTGATCTGCTGACCGTGCGTCAAAAGCTGTAATCCCAAACCCGCGCCCCCGCCAGCCGCAGCCCCAATCCCCGCGCCCTTTCCACCGCCTGCTAATCCGCCAATCAGCGCTCCGGCCGCCGCGCCAATCCCCGTTCGCACCGCACTCTGCTTGCCGCGCGAGCCGCCCTTCGCTTCATAAACGCCGCTGGCCACACGCACGTTCTCGCCCCGATAAACAATGCTGCTCAGTCTCAGTTCCAACTCGCTATTCCCTTTCAAGCGGCCCGCGCTCCTTGCCGATGCCAGCAACACCACCGCCGGCGCGCCCACCGGCACAACCACTCGGTCGCCGTCCGTAATCGGCGCGCTTAAAGACGCGCGAAACGTCTCGCCCTCACGATTGCGAGACGTGTCGATGCTATCGATCATTCGAATCGAAATCTCGCTCCCCGCCGGGATTGTAATCGTTACCGGCTCTCGGTGCTCCGGCTCTCTCGGACGCGCCTCCCTCACTTCCCTTGCCACTGGCGGAATGGGTGTCGGTTCCGCCGGCGGTGGCGGTGGGCCCGGCGCTACAGTAACTGGCGGAGAAGGAGGCGCAACCGCCGACGCTTCTACGGCCACCTTCATTTGGTTACTCACACTCTTAATGCCGGTCGTATTATTCGCCACCGTCATCGCTTGCAGCGCCGCGTCCGAACTCGGCACATCGCCGCTCAACGTCACCACTCCATCCACCACCGCTACCTTAATATTCGCCGCCCGCGTCGCATCGTTCGACGCCAGCCTCGCTTGAATGTCCGCCGCCAAGCTCTGGTCCGCCGCACCTTTCGGACCACAGCCAACTAGCAGACAACCGATCAAAATAACCAGCACTCTTAGAGATTTGCTCACCATCCCATTCTGCCCCAGAAATTTGCCCCGTGCCACGAAGGCGTTGAAAATCCCCCAACCATGACTAACTCCGAATCCGAGCCGGAAGCGTCAGCGCCCTAATTTCGGCCGTTTCAAACCAAAGCCCATTGCTCGGCAGAAGGAACCGAAGCGCCGTTCGCTTGCACCGCCAGCCACCGAAGCTTCTTCACGAACAACAAAACCGCGCCCGCTGCAACCGCCAACAACCAAATTGGAAGGATAAAAAAGAACGGCCTAACCGGTCGACTCCTGCTCATTGCTGGTGAATGAATGCCGAAACCAGCAGCACCGTACCGTTCCCTAATTCCAGGCGCTCAATGCCTTCAAGATCGCCCAAGCTTGTCTTCCGGCCACAACACTTCAGCCACGATTTCAATGGCTCGCGTGGGATAGGGTTCTTCAACCAGCAAAGCCGCGGCAACATCTGGTTTTGGCTCCCAGTCCGAAGAAATGCGAAGCTCCAGTTCAACGGCGGCAACTGCACTCCCAATTTCCGGGCGTCGCAGCACAAAGGGACGGAAACGCCAATGCAAGACGGAGCGCTTCATCTTCGGGCGGCGCGATCCGGGTGTTGTCGCTAGTTCGTGGCATTAGTACCGCCTCGAAAAACATGCTTGGCAAAGGCACGTCTTGTACATCGAAGTTACGTACACCAAACCGTGAATCTTGCCCCCAGCTTCATAAACCTCGGCAGAATCATATCAAGAAAACGAGCATCGCCTTTTTCGTAGTGCTTGTAGATCGCATACGCCACAAAATCTGCCAACTGAAGAAGTCTGGTTATTTTTGAGTCCGTAAATAGCGGCACCTCGGCCAAGTGGCGTATCCTGCCAAACCTTCGCCTGTGTTCTGTACTGAGTCAGCAGCGCTTGAACGGTTTTCTCATGACGAGACTTGTCAAAGATCACCAGACCGCGCTGTTTCTCGCCATTTCCCCGCTGCTGTTTCTAGCCCCTGCAAATAAGCATCAAAATGACCCGCCATTTCCCCGCGTTTTTTGAATAGGCGTACTAACGGGAAAATCATGTTTCTTAAGAGCGATGCCAAAGGGATTGACGCCCTTGGTCTCTCGTGCGAGGACACTGTAAATGGACTTTAGCAACTCCGTCCGATCCGATCTTGACATCGAATCCCTCGGCACACCGTTGCCGTTCCAAATGGCGGATGCGCGAAACTCGATCGGTTCAGTAGCCTGAGGGAAAAACCGCTGTCGGACTCCATCGATATCTACAGACAAATGATACGGGACGCGCTCAAACGCTGAAATGCCGCAAGTACGAACATTTCATCAGACGAATTTGCATCGCCACCGCCTGACTCATCGACATAAAGAAGGTGCATTAAAAGTCCCTTAAAAGCGCAAAGGGCACCTTTGTGCCACGAAACATAGTCAGGCATTCGCGTGGCCTCAATGCGCCCGGTTTGCGCGAGTCCCTTAAAAGTTAAAAGACCGAGAGGGCCTGCGCTAAGAGCCCAGCCTGACCCCTTGGCTGGCTCTAACATTAATAGTTTGCCTTCTTCCGGCTCAGGCGGTGATAGATACCGAAGACTTGACACTACCGCCTCGGCACCGTTACAAAACCGCCCGGGTCCAACGGGGAAGAAGGTAGCGGTATTACTCCCCGTTCCCTCCAATCCCTTCGGCCCACCCACTAACCCATCCCTCAAAAAGTCATCACACACCCCTGAACCACATTTTTCTTCTCCATTACTTTCAACCATTTACATCAAAATTTCCCATCCCGCCGTTCGCCTCTATTCCATCCGGCCAGACATCACTCAATGGACTCCCGTCGATCTCCACCAGTTGAATCTCTTCGACCGCTACCAAACGCAAGCCGAGCGAGCCTTCAAACGGTCTCTCGATAACGTCGGGGCCATTCGCAAAGCTGCCTGCAACGAACAACGCCGTCAGGATCTATTGGAACTCCAACGCCAGCGCTTCCTACTCCAGCGCGAGCGCTTCGAATTCGCCAAACAAAGAGATGCACGCATCGCTGCCAAACAAGAAGCGCGTGCCGCGAAGCAACAACAACGCAAACAGACCAACGCCGCGCCTCAACAACCACACACTCAACAACCACAGGAGGAGCGCCACAACCCAGCAGCAGCACCGCCGCCGCCAACTCCAACGGCGCGAGCAGCCGCGTAACCACGCGAGCAGCCGCGTAACCAATAGATAAAACCGCTCCATCGCATGTCCCACTTAACCCACCACACCCGGCGTGTGCCCGTTTTCATTCAAAAACGCCCAAATCCTCCTCTTTTTCCCGCGTTCAATCTCCGGCCCACCACTCCCCGCCACATATCGCCTTCTCTTCGCCCGAAATTCCCCTCGCCAACTGCATCTCACTTGTGGTCTCATGGCTAGAGCTAGTTCGTCGGTTTCGAACCGTAAAAAGTTACTTTGCCCGGAGGGTAAGTTCATGTCGTGCGCTCGGTCGTCGCGGTATTACGCTGCTTGCTGCTCTTTTCTGCTGGGTTTCGTCTTCTTTCCCACACTCGCCTCTGCGACCGTCGTTAGCGGCACTATCAAAGATGCGTCCGGTGCTTCTACACCGCGCGCTCATATCGAAATCACAGGCGGCGCTCTCCCCTCGCCCATCGCTATTGATGCCGATTCGCAGGGCCGCTTCACGTCTCCCGATCTGAAGCCCGGCTCCTACACTCTAAAAATTACCGCTACCGGCTTTGAACCGGTCAACCAAACCCTGGTTGTCTCCACCACACCTGTCGCGCCACTCGTCCTTGCTCTGCAGGTATCTACTCTTCATCAGGAAGTCACGGTCGAAGGAAAAGGTTCGAGCGCCCGCGCCAATAGCGATCCCGTTTATCGCCAACTTCGCGATTGTGGCGTCGGCGAAACCTTTCAAATCGCCGATTTCGATTTTCAGCTTGACGTAGCTTCATTTCATCTCACCCAGGGCACCCTTACTTTTCTTCAACCCGTTCGTGGTTTCGTCACGGGAGCGATCTTCGTCGGGCAAGGCCACTTTGCGCTAAAGCCCGCCCAGCCGTTGGATGCCCGCGAGCTCGCTCGCCGCGCCCACGCCCCGCAAATCGACGAAGATTTTTCCACCATCGTCTTTCGCTATTCCCCCAACTTCAATCGCAATCTCGCGGGCGCGGTCAAAGGCAAGGCGGATCAACCTTCCGCCGCCAACGTCTTTTCCCAGTGGCAGGAAAAAATGCGCCACCGCCGCGAAACTCCCGTCAGCCTCACCCAATACCTTCTCAGCGACGCCGACATGGATAACATTGACGCCGACGTTCTCGCCGCCGTCTACAACCCCGTCCCCGAACGCGCGTTTTTCCAGGCATACATTCATGGCGATAAACACAAAGATCTTCGCCTTTACGTCCGCGCCCGCGGCGGAGCCATCTCCGGTGTAGATTCGCCCGAAGAAGTTGGTCTCGTGAATTACGACCCCGAAAGCCTTGACGATGGCATCTGGTATCTGTCTCACGCGCAACCCGAATATCCAGCCCATCTTGCCGATTCGTTACAAGAACGCCGCTTCGTTTCCGCCCACAAATTCAAAGTGGAGACTGTTCTCGGCAATAACGACCACCTCACCAGCGTCGCTACCGTGACCTTCGAACCGCTTATCGCTGGAGAACGCGTCGTCCGCTTTCAGCTCTTGCCCAACCTGCGCGTCTCCCGAGTCACCGGAGCGGATGGTGCCGAACTTTCCTTCGTGCAGGAAAGCCGCAAGTCCGACGGCTCCTTCTATATCATCTTGCCCGTGCCGGCCGAGCTTAAAAAGGAAATTTCGGTCACTGTCGAATATGCCGGCGATAAAGTCGTTACTAAAGCGGGTAACGGGAGCTTCTATATCGCCGCTCGCGAAGCCTGGTACCCCAACTTGAACGGCTTCAAGGAGCGCGCTCTTTATGACCTCACTTTCCGGATTCCCAAGAAATATCACTTGATAAGTGTCGGTACTTTGCAAAGCGAATCAATCGAAGAAGGACAGAACGTCACTCACTGGGTGACTCCCGTTCCAATTTACGTGGCCGGCTTCAACTTTGGCGATTACAAGAAAACCCAGCTCCATGACGATCAAACCGGCTATGACCTTACCGGGTTCTATCTTCCGGAACTTCCAGATATCCTCGCTCACAATCAAGCCGCCCAAAGCATGGCGCCCGGAGCCATGACCAAGTACGCTCTCGACCAAACTCGCGCCGAAGTCTGCAGATCTGCACAATGTATTTCGGCAAGAGCTCTTACAACACCTTGGCCATAAGCGAACAGCCCGATTTCAACTTCGGTCAGTCTTGGCCCAACTTAGTTTACTTGCCCATCTCCGCCTATCTCGATTCCACTCAACGCTGGCAACTCTTTAATAACATCGATAACAAATTTACGGCTTTCGTCCAGGAAGTGACGCCGCACGAAGTGGCGCACCAATGGTGGGGTCATACCGTCGGCTGGGCTTCTTATCATGACCAGTGGCTCTCGGAAGGCTTTGCCGAGTTCTCCGCTGGCCTGTTTTTGAAGCAAGCCACTGGTCCGAAATGGCAAAAGGATTACATCGAGTTCTGGGAAGCGCCAGCAGAAAGCAAATTCTCGAAAAGAACCAATTCGGCGTCGCGCCCTAATGATGCCGGTCCACTCTGGCTGGGCATCCGCCTCATGCACGCCTCGCTCGCCCCAGCGCCTACAATTCGTCACCTATCCGAAAGGCGCCTACGTCCTATCCATGCTGCGCTCGCTGTTTATACCAAATAAAGATAAGGATAAAGCCTTCATCGAAATGATGCACGATTTCGTCGATACCCATCGCGATATGCCCGCCTCCACCGAATCCTTCAAACTAATCGCCGAAAAACATATGCCCCACTCCCTCGATTTGGAGAACAACGGCCGCCTCGATTGGTTCTTTCGCGAATGGGTCTACGGTACCGAAGTGCCGCATTACGATTTCGATTACCAAACATCGCCCGGCCCCGGCGGTAAAACTCACATTCACCTCACCATTACCCAAAGCGGTGTTAGCGATAATTTCGTTATGGCTGTTCCCATTTTTGCCGATTTCGGCAAAGGATTTGTCCGGCTCGGCCAATTCCGGCCATCGGCAATGCCACAAAATCCTACGATCTCGATTTCGCCGAAGCGCCCAAGAAAATGGAACTCAATGCCTTCAAAGAAATCCTGGAACGTTAGTCGAGCCTGCTATTTGTCGTAAACTTACTATTTCTTGATGCATTCCGGCCCGCATTAATGCTAGTCTGAACTCCTTGAGTGTTTGTCGCTGTTCAAACTGACTCGCCGCCCATCGTCGTATGAGTGCTGAAACGCAATTAGAAAGATTTGAAGCCCGTGGCCGAAGCCTCTCCCGCTTGTGGCTCGGGGTTCTATGGGGCTTGGCCGAAGCAACCATCTTCTTTCTGGTTCCCGACATCTTAATTACCGCCTCCGCCCTCTTTTCACCCAGAAGATCGTTCTTCCAAACCGTCGCTGTCCTTATTGGCGCTCTCATCGGCGGAGCCTTGCTCTACACCGCCGCAGACAAATTTCCGGACGAAGCTAAGAGTATTGTGCTCAGCGTTCCCTTCATCAAGGAACACTTGCTCGACCAGTCCGAGCACCAGTGGCAAGACCGCGGCGTGCTGGCCCCTGTTCTGGGATCGTTCTCCGGTATTCCTTATAAGACCTATGCCGTCAACGCTCCCCGCCACGCCGCTTTAGAAGTCTTCCTGGCCGCGAGCGTTCCCGCGCGTTTTTCGCGCTTTCTGGTTAGTTGGACTTGCGCCTCTCTCCTCGGGATGCTTTTCCGCCGCCAAATCCAGGCTAGTCCGCTCGTTGCCCTGAGTCTCTTGGCCGCTTGCTGGATCGGGTTTTACACCTATTACTGGTCGGTAATCTAGCGTGCCGGGTGGCGTAGGCGGTTTCGCCTGCGTTCCGATTTTTTCATTGGACCGAACCGCCCAACGATTTTTCCAGGACGAGTCTTTTGCGCGTCTCTCTTAAGAGTGGGAGACAATGGAAGCATAGCCATTGACTCAAATGGAGCAGCCAAAAATCGAACATCGGGCGAATGGAGGCGGCGCTGGGCGTGATATTACGCGCGTCATTCTTGAACATGCCGCACGCATTAGCAAAGAACAAGACATTTCTGCGCTCATCGGTTTGAACGCCGCCTTGGCCCGCGACCTCGTCGATGGCGACCGGTCCAGCGTCTGGCTGATTGACGAAGTCAAGAACGAACTCTGGACTCGCGTCGCCGATGGCATTGGCGAAGTCCGCATCCCTCGCTCCAGCGGCCTCGTCGGCGCCTGCATATCGCAAGACGAAATCATCGTCGCCAACGATCTCAGCAACGATCCCCGCTTCCACCGCCAAATGGACGCTTCCAGCGGTTATAAAACCGAGTCCATCCTCTGCGTCCCTCTTCGCGCCGGCGATAAAGTGATCGGTGCCCTCCAAGTTCTCAACAAGCCCGGCGGGTTCGGCGATCAAGACGCCGAACTCCTTAGTCTCATGGCCGCTTACGCCGCGTCTGCGATCCAAGCCGAACGCTTACGCAGTGAAGCCGACGCCGCCCGTCTTCTCCGCCACGAACTCAACATCGCTCGCGACGTCCAAATGCGCTTGCTCCCCCCTGTCCAAGGTGAAGCGGCAGGCATCGAATACAGCGGCTTTTGCCGGTCCGCCCGCATGGTCGGCGGCGACTACTATGATCTGCTGCCCCTCGAAAACGGTTCCTTTGCCTTCACCCTCGGCGATGTCTCAGGCAAAGGCATTCCCGCGGCCGTTCTCATGGCCAGCATCCATACTTTGCTCCGCAGTCTGCTGAGCCGCAACTCCGAAGACTTGCGCTACGTCGTTCAAGAACTCAATCAAGCCGTCCACCGCAGCTCCAGTGACGACCGTTTCTCCACTTTGTTCTGTGGTGTTGTGAGCGCCGACCGCCGCGAAATCCGCTACGTGAACGCCGGTCACATTCCCGCTTACATCGTCACTGGCGAGGGCAAGATCGAACGCCCCATCGGGACGAATCTGCCCATCGGCATTCTCGGAGGCGGTAACTATTCCGAGCGCATGATTACCGTCAAACCTGGTTCGCTCCTCGTTTGTATCTCCGATGGAATCAGCGAAGCCAAGAACGCCGAAGGCCAATTCTGGGACGAAGCCCGCATCGACGAAGTCCTGCGGGAACATCGCGCTGAAACCGTCAAACAAGTAAACGACGCTCTGGTTCAAGCCGCCGACGAATGGGCAAACGGTGCCGAACAGCACGATGATATGACAATCGTTGCCATGCGAATAGCCTCCTGAAGAGCGTTCCGAGCCGCGTCTTTGAGGGGAGTGTTAGTGGGGCTGTTCCCCACCAATGATAATAAAAACACACCTCCTAACACGGTCAAGCCTCGAGCCGAGCCGCGAGTGTTAACGCTTGCTCAGCCGCGTCTACTTGTACCAAACGAGCGGTACCGAATGCCGGTATGCGGCGCTTTCATCGGGGCCGCTACATTAAAGAGGACTTAAGTTCAGGTAGTACTGAAACCAATGATCTGGATCGATTAGTTG
Organism: Bryobacterales bacterium; assembly: GCA_963763615.1. Lineage (GTDB taxonomy): Bacteria > Acidobacteriota > Terriglobia > Bryobacterales > Bryobacteraceae > Bog-105. Next base: position 77,700 of record CAVXPI010000003.1, read on the forward strand.
CTACAATCTAAGTGTCTTAAAGCGTTCTTGGAGGGATAGCTTTTGCTCGGCCCACAAAGATTTCTAAGTCTGAAGTTACTGGCGTTGTTTTTTGCAGTCGGTTCGCTTTCCACTCTTTTTGCCTCAGGCACTCCCATCCCTGGGTGCGGCCCCGCCTCGTTGGCTAGCTACATCGCCACCACCGCAACGCCCTCGGGCGGTTGCTCTATCGGCATTCTCGATTACTACAATGTCGCTTACTTGCCGGGTACGAACGCACCTGCAGCCAGCGCCATCAATGTCGCTACAGAAGGTCAGGGTTTCACCTTCGGTCCAGTTTCTGCCGCACCCGGACAAACTGTTTCCTTTGAAATCGATTACCAAATCTATATCGACCCGGTTCCCGTAATCACCGGCGATAACCTCGGTCTCGATGTTACTGGTAACATTACGGTCACTGAGTACTTCTGCAACGATTCCCGTTACTTGGGCGATGGTCTGTGTCTCGGCCACAATGCCGATGTCTTGCAAGTCGGTAACGGCAACGGTTTGCCCAATACGAAGAGCATTATTTTTTCCGATCCCGCCCACGTGAGTGAAGAAGTCGGCATCGTGTTTACTTTGATTGGCGGCACCGATGGTGCTTCTTTCGACGGCCTTAATTCGGCCTCCATTGTCACCGGCGCGCCGGAGCCTGCTTCAATAGCCTTCACTCTATTTGGGATCGCGACTCTCGCCGGCGGTTATAAACTGGGAAAACGCTCCAATCGTTAAAGAATGTAGTTATGGCTTGGCTCCAGCCGCGATTCGCTGCCGTGTTACTGGCCGCGATCACGGCACACCCGCTCTTGGCCGCGCTGTCTCCTGAAGCGGGTTCTTTCGTTTTCCAAACCTACACGCCAAAAATCTATTCAGCCAACCCGCAAAATTGGGCCATCGCCCAAGATTCGCGCGGCGTTATGTATTTCGGCAACACCGACGGCGTCCTCGAATTCGACGGGGTCTTCTGGCGTCTCATTCGCCTCACTTCCGGCTCCGCTGTTCGTGCCCTGGCTGTCGATGCCACCGGCCGCATTTACGTCGGTGGCCGCGGCGAATTCGGCTACCTCGAACCCGATGTCCACGGCTGGTCGCACTTCGTCCCACTCCAAGCGCCCAAAGGCGATACCGATTTTTTCGATGTTTGGAACATTGTCCCGACTTCCTCCGGCGTTTATTTCGGCACCGATTTCAAGATTTTCTTCCGCTCGAATAGCGGCCAAATCACGGTGTTTCGCAGCAAAAAACGCTTCGGCCGGATCTTTGCCGCGTATGGCGAGCTCTTCGTCGCAATAGTGGACAACGGTCTGCGCCGCCTTGCAGGTGATGACTTTGTCGCGGGCCCACAAGGCGGCGATTCCCCTCTTCTTGGCGCACGTCTCTCGTTTGCTCCCGGCGACCCGCCAGCTGCTCGCGGGCAGGCATGCTCTCTTCGATTTCTCTCTCAGCGAAATCACGCCCTTTGCCAATCGCGCCAGCGATTACATCAACCAAAACGAGGCTTATTGTATCCGCCAACTCTCCGCTGGCGATGTCGCCATTGGAACCCGCACCGGTGGGCTCGTTCTGCTTGACCGCCAGGGCAACCTGGAACGCATCATCCATAAAGAATCCGGTCTCGCGAGCGATTGGATCACCGCGATTTTTGAAGATCGCCAGCACGCCATCTGGCTTGCCACCAACACCGGCCTCGTGCGCTTTGTTCCCTCGCTGTCTAGCTTTGGCGAAGCGCAGGGTGTCCATGGTTTTGTGCTATCTGAAACGCGTTTCGGCGGTGCCATGTACCTCGGAACAGCTCTTGGAGCATTCCGCATGATTGCGGTGCCCGGCCGCGAGCCTACCTTTGAAGCCATCAAAGATCTTCACGAACAGATTTTTGCCTTCGCCGCCTACCCCGATGACCTATTCGCCGGTGGCGATCACGGCGTCTACCGCATCGCTAATGGCAAGGCGGATCACATCGGCCCGGCCGATACCGGCGCTGTCTACGATTTGGCACTTTCGGCGCACGACCCTAAGGTCTTCTACAGCGCGGGACAGCGAGGCGTTCGCCGCTGGGAACGCACAGGCAATACTTGGAAATCCTCCGAACCTGTTGACCTAAAGCGCCAGGAATTTCTCTCTGTTGTTGAAGATCCCGATGGCACCGTCTGGTCTACCACCGATGCTGCGATTTGGCATTTCGATTTTGCAACCCAGCCCGCCCGTGTTCAAACCTTCAGCGGTAGCGGCGGCGTTCCCCCCGGCCGGAAATATGCTTACCTGTTTCGCGGCCATCTCGTCGTCACCACCGAGAGAGGTATTCTGCGCTTCGCCGAAAAGAGCGGCCGTTTCGTCAGAGACGATGAACTCGGTGGCGAGTATGCGAATGGTAGCCGGCCGGTCTTCCTGTTGCGGGAGGACGCTTTCGGCAAAGTCTGGATTACCGGCGCTGGTTATCACGAAATTCTGGAACAAGATTCCGCCGGCGTCTTTCAGGTTTTTTCCTCGCCATTCATTAACCTTGGCGCCGATGAGCTTTTCAATATCTTCCATGAGCCCGATGGCGTCTGCTGGGCCTCCGATCCAAACGGCACTCTCTTCCGCCTCGAAAAACTTGACCTAAAACAAAGCCGTAAGCCGCTGCCACTCCTTTTGCGCCGCGTCGGCGTCATCGGCCAAAAAGACGCGCTCTTCGCGGGCGATTCTGCCATCGCCGGACCGCTCCCTCTTGAATACCGCGACAACGCCCTTCGCTTCGAATACGCCGCGCCCTTCTTCGACGCACCCGATTTACTCGAATACCAATACCAACTCGACGGCAACGAAAAGAACTGGTCGGCCTGGACCACCGAAACTCACAAAGAATACACGAACCTGTTCGAGGGCGCTTATCGCTTTCACGTTCGCGTTCGCGACCCCCACGGCACTATCGGCGGCGAAGTTGTTTTCCCGTTTACTGTTGCGCCGCCGTTTTACCGCACTTGGTACGCATACACAACCTACGCAGCCGCCTTCCTTTTTGCCGGCTGGCTGATCCTTCGCTGGCGTCTGAATGCTTTGCAAGCCAAGAATCGCTGGCTCGAAGGCGTCGTCGAAGAGCGCACCGCTGAAGTGCGCAAAGAGCGCGATCAAAACGAAGAACTGCTGCTCAACATCTTGCCGCGCCCCGTCGCCGCCGAACTCAGAACCAACGGCAACGTCAAGCCCACGAGTTTCGACGACGCTACTGTCTGCTTCAGCGATTTCGTCGGCTTCACTTTATCGAGCGAAAAGCTCCCGGCCGAAACCCTAATCAACGCGCTCAACGAATACTTCACAGCCTTCGACGAAATCATCGGCCGCTACGGCCTTGAAAAACTGAAAACCATCGGCGATGCTTATATGTTTGCCGGCGGCCTCCCTAATATCCGTCCTTCACACGCTGTAGATTCCGTTCTGGCCGCGCTCGAAATGTCGGCGGTGGTCAATCGCCTTTCCAAACCGGAGCAGGGCGTAAATTGGAAAATTCGTCTCGGCCTGTACAGCGGCCCCGTCGTTTCCGGCGTCGTCGGTGTCCGAAAATTCGCCTTCGATATCTGGGGCAACACCGTAAACTTCGCCGCGCGCATGGAATCCGCCGGCCAACCGGGCCGCGTGAATCTCTCAGAAACCACCTATCGCCGTGTCGAACAATTCATCGAGTGCGAATCGCGCGGCCCTGTCCGCATCAAAGAAGGCCGTGAGATGGAAATGTATTTCGCCGTTGGTCCAAAACTAGATTTGTTGCAAGGAGCGATCGTGAACGGCGTGCCGGCAGCATTCCGAGCCGCCTATGAGAAGGCCTTCGGCGAATCGCCCCGCTCGTTCCCAGCTCCTGCAGTGCTTGATGAGTTCCTCAACGTGCGTGTCGCCGTCATCACTCCGAGTGAGCCCCAATGAGCCAGCCTCTTCCTCAGCTGGTTGTTGAGATCTGGGGTGCGCGTGGGTCGAGTCCCACGCCCGGCCCGGGCACCCTGCGCTATGGCGGGAACACCACTTGCATTTCCGTGCGTTCCGCTTCAGGCGACCGCATCATTATCGATTCCGGCTCCGGCATCCGTAAACTCGGCCGCGCTTTGCTCGCCGAAAATCCGCGCACGCCCGAAATCAATCTGTTCTTCACCCACTTTCATTGGGATCACCTGCAAGGACTTCCCTTTTTCGCCCCGTTCATTCAAGGAACCGCCAAGCTCCGGTTCCACGCTTGTATCGATCCAAACGAAACCCGCGCCCGTCTCGAACGGCAAATGTCCGACCCCTTCTTCACCCTCGATTTCAACGCCGCCAAAGCAGATCGTGAGTTTCTAAAAAATACCAGCACTGTCATGCGGTTCGGCTCCCTCACCTTGGAATCTTTCCCGCTCAATCATCCGCAAGGCGCGTGCGGTTACCGCATCGAAAGCGGCGGCGCATCTGTTGTCATCGCCACCGACGTCGAGCACGGCCACCCCACTCTCGACAAGCTTCTGCGGGAACGCGCCAAGAATGCCGATCTTTTGATCTACGACGCCCAATACACCGAAGCCGAATATGCCACTCGCGCCGGCTGGGGCCACAGCACGCCTCTAGCAGCAACCGAAGTCGCCGCCGACGCCTGCGTCCGAAATCTGCTGTTATTCCATCACGACCCCGAACACGACGACGCCGCCATGGATAATATTCTGTGCGAGACGAAAAAACTGTTCCCCGCCACCACCGTCGCGTGTGAAGGCGAGTTCATCGCAATTCCGGGAACCGGATCTATCTAACCGGCCTCTAACTTCAAAGGGTGCGTATCAATATGCGAATTAGTTCCGTCTCTCTTCTGCTTACGGCAAGTGTGCTTTTGCAATCAGCTGACCTCCCTGTCAAACAAGTTACTCTTTACAAGCATGGCATCGGTTACTTCGAGCGCGCCGGAGCCGTTCCCTCTGGCGAAGAAGTGCGCCTCGATTTCAAAAACACCGATATGAACGACGTTTTGAAATCGCTGATCGTCAACGACGCCAACGGCGGAAAGATTTCGGGCATTCGTTACGATTCCAACGCCACTCTCGCACAGCAGCTTGAAAAGTATCCGTTTACCATCGGCAGCGGCGAGATGCTGAGCGCCTTTCTGGATCGCATCAAAGGCGCGCGCATGGAAATCAGCGTCGGCGATAGCAAGCAAACCGGGGCGATCCTTGGTGCTCGTGCCATCGGGGCCGCCGGTCCTGAAAATCGTCAAACAACCAGCGAACAACTGACGCTTTTGCTCGATTCTGGCGCGCTGGCCAATTTCGATATGGCTGGCATCCGCACTATGCAATTGCTCGATCCCCACCTCCAAGACCAGCTGAAGCAGTATTTGAAAACCGTCGCGCAGGCAAACTCCAAAGACAAGCGCAGCATTTATGTGGATTCAAACGGCGCGGCCAGCCGAAATCTGCGCCTGTCTTACATCACGCCCGTGGCAATCTGGAAATCGTCTTACCGCCTAAGCCTTGATGCGGCGAATTCACGCCTCGAAGGTTGGGCCATCGTCGATAACACGACAGACGAGGATTGGAGTAACGTTCAACTCTCCGTCGTCTCAGGCCGCCCGATTTCTTTCATTAGCTTGCTCGATACGCCGCGCTATGGCAACAGACAAGTCGCCGAGCTGCCAGAAGACAAGGCAGCCGGTCCGGTCGTCTATTCGGGAGCTACAGATACAGGCGTCATCGGCGGCGTTCTTGGCAGTATAACTGCCCCTCCCCCGCCACCACTGGCCAAGACAAGACAATTCGCTGCAAATGCACTGATGCCGCGTTCCAGCGCCCAAATGGTTGAAGTGACCGCGAGCACCGTCTCCGGCGCAACCGGCGCCACCCTCGGTGAACTCTTCGAATACAGCTTTGCCGGCCCCGTCACCATCAAAAAGAATCAATCGGCGATGCTGCCGTTCCTGCAAGACAAAATCTCCGCCCGCAAATTGCTCATCTACAAAGACGGCGACGGCGACCACCCTGTCAACGCCGCCGAAGTTACTAACAATACCGCCAAAACTCTCGACGGCGGACCAATCACCGTCTACGACGACGGCGCCTATGCGGGTGAAGCCCTCGTCGAAACCTTCAAAGCCGGCGACAAACGCTTAATCGGCTACGCCGTCGACTACGGAACTCTCGTCGAAAAAGATTCAGACGACGGCGCCAAACTCGTGCGGGAAGTAACCGCCAAAGACGGCGTGATCACCATCCGTTACGCCGAGCGCTCAACCACTACTTACGACGTCAAGAATGTCGATCCAAAGGCCAAGACTCTCATCGTCCAACAGGAAGGCACTCAATACAAGGTGCTTTCGCCGAAGCCTCTGGAGCGCACTTCAACGGCATATCGTTTTGAGGTTCATTTGCCGGCTAACGGTACTCAGCAGTTGAAAGTCGAGCAAGAACAACTGGAATCTGAGACAACCGCTGTCACCGGGGCTACCCCTGATTCGCTGCTAGCCATCGTTGAGAATAAGCAGCTGAGCGACACCGGCCGCCGCCAGCTTCAATCCATTGTCGATCTGAAATCCAAGCTTGTTGAATTGCAAGCGAATTTGACGACTCTTAACACTCGCAACAGCGAACTTTCCGAAGAACAAACCCGCCTCCGCCAGAACATCGACAGCCTCAACCGCGTCAAAGGCCAGGAAGATCAGGTCCGCCAATATTCAAGCCAACTTGGCGCCAACGAAGTCGAATTAGCGAAGCTGCGCGACCAGCGCAACGCCGAAATGCAGCGCAAAAAAAGCCTCGACTCAGACCTGCGCGACGCCATCGCGAAGCTGCAATTCTAAACCCCAGCAACGACCCATTACTCGGCGTCGAGAACAGGTATTGGTAAAATAAAGGCAAGAGCGCGGGAGTAACTCAATGGTAGAGTCACAGCCTTCCAAGCTGTTGGTTGCGGGTCCGATTCCCGTCTCCCGCTCCATCTTTTCAACAACTTGCAAGATCCTGAAGAAGACCTTTACTCAGTTTGCCCCGCCAACGCCCCTACTTTACTGAAGTCGCCAGGTCTTCTTCCAGACTTGGCTCGCCCGAGAAATCCGATGAATTAAGTGCACACAACGGAACCACTGAGCCGCCGGCACCTTAAGTTAGGAACAAGGCCAAAATCGCCAGTAACAACGCCAGCGGCATCACCCACACACCCCATTTCAAGAAATCCCAAAATGTCACGTTCAGCCCTTCGCGCCGGATCGCAATCAGCCACAAAATCGTGGCCAGCGACCCCGTCACCGAAAGATTCGGTCCCAAGTCCACTCCCACCAGCGCCGCCGCCCGTAGCAGTCCCTCCTCATGCGCCGCCTTCAATGCCGCCGCTGTAATCAAACCACTCGGCAAGTTATTCACCAGATTTGAAATCGCCGCAATTCCGAACCCGGCAGTAAGTGCCGCCAGCCGTTGCTGCGGCCATTCCTGTAAGTGAGTCAGTAACCCGGCCGCATTCTGCAAAGCGCCCACCCCCTTCAGCGCCTCCACAATCACAAACAGCCCCGCCACCAGCGGCAAAACACTCCAAGAAACGCCAGTCGCGAGATCTTTCCACGTCGTCCTGTCCCGCAGTCCAACCACCAAAGCTACCAACAAGCCCGCCACACATGCCGGCGTGCCCAAATCCCGATTCATCGCCGAAGTGGTCAGCAGCACGGCCGCGAGAAACCCAATCCCCCCGAGTGTCACCTTCCCCCCCACTCCCAACGCCTTCCCCTCAATCTCCGTCTTCACTCGACCCTGCAACAAAGGCGCCGCCATCTTCCGCAAAATCAAGAAAGTCACCCCAATCGACACCACGGACGCCGCCCCAAACGTTACAATCCATCTCCCCAACGGAGGCATCCCGCCATCTCCGCCGAACACCACCAAGTTCGCTGGATTGGAAATCGGCAGCACAAAACTCGCCGCGTTCGCAATAAACGCGCAACTCAACAGGTAGGGCAACGGGTTAGCCTCCGCCGCGCGTACCGCCGCCAGCACTGCCGGCGTCAACACCACTGCAGTCGCATCGTTCGACAGCAACACCGTCACGGCAATCCCCACCGCGTAAATCAGTACAAACAGTCTCCCCCGCGACCCCCTCGCCGCTCGCAGTGCGTGCACCGCCACCCAATCAAAAACCCCCTGCCGCCGGGCTAGCTCTGAGATCACCATCATCCCCGTCAAAAAAAGGTAAACATCCGTCCCCGCCGCCACACCTTGCATCGCGCGCGCACCTGGAATCAAGCCAAACGCCACCAGCACACACGCGCCTCCTACCGCCCACACAGCTTCCGGCCAACCCTTTGGACGTATCAAAACCAGCGCAATCGAACCCAGCGAAATCCCCCACGTCGCCATTGCCCCCATCTCTAATTCGATATCTTCGGTCCCTATTACGTTTCGTCTCCACTGTCAGTGAAAAGGGGCATCGGGACCGGTGCTCCTTTGACTACCGGCATTTCTGGGTGGACAGTCGCGGTTAGCGTATGGCAAATGGCGTCTACGGAAGGTGCGTGAACCGCGGTCTCGACCTATACGCCTGCGCTGGCAGAGTGAAGGCGCGTTCTCAAGCCGTTCGTCTTAACACCAGATCGTCGCCGAGAAACGACCCGATTCCGCGCACCATTTCCACATAAGCCGGCAGACTACTCGGCTTCGTCATAAAACCATTGGCTAACAATTGGTGCGCTTGCCTGCGCTCTTCTTCCGCGTTCGAACTGCTCACAATCACTACCGGTAACGCATGCAATACCGGCGACCGCCGAATGTCCGCCAAAACTTCCCGCCCGTTTCTCCGCGGCAGGTTGAGATCCAGCAAAACTAAGTCCGGGCGCTCCCCACCGGCACCCGATTCAAACTGGCGCAGATATTGGCTCGCTTCCAACCCATCGCGTGCCGCTGTTAAGCTAACCGGAATTTGTGCTACGCGGAAAGCCTCGCGCATCAGCCAAACATCGCTCGGATTGTCCTCGACGAGCAGTATCCGAATGTCGCGCGAATAAAGAGAGTACATAACCTGTATTGCAGTTAAGTGCACTTGGATCGCCAACCGTCCAAAACTCGAAATCTATTTGTTTTCAACGGCTTAAGCTTTGCGGAGTTTTCTCGCAATGTGTAAGAATTAGCCATTCACAGAAAAATTGCCAGCCCGTGTCTCCGCCCGCGAGAAAGTCGGCAGCGGCGCTCCTCAATGCGTTAAACTCTTTGTTAGCTATACATTGCGGCAGAAGCGCAAAGGGCGCGGATACGCATTGCTGCGCAAAGCCTGGAGGCTGTTTGATCAAGTTAGACATTATTAACGAAGTAGTCAACCGAACCGGCATCACCAAAACGAAGGCGGAGATGGCGGTCGAAACTGTTTTCGACACCATGAAGAAAGCGTTGAGCGACGGTGACCGGATCGAACTGCGTGGCTTTGGCATTTTCAATGTGCGGCCCCGCAAAACCGGTATTGGCCGTAATCCGCGCACCGGTGCCGAGGTGGCCATCCCGCCTGGCAAGGCCGTGCGCTTCAAACCGGGTAAGGAACTGCAGGCGCTGCAGTAATTACAGGTGTGTCACAACAGCCGGGATTGCTAGGCCCTCTCGACGACCAATGGCCTTCGGACCCCCAGCGTCCTCAGTTGCGCTGCGCCGTCGAAGCTTTTGCCAGCCCACTCCCTTGGTCGATTCCGCGCCTTTGGTGGCTCAACCTCATACTCTTTCTATTCACTATCGTGACCACCACCATTTTCGGCTATGCCTTGGTCGTCAGCTTCGCGCAAGGGCGTCCATTCGACGCCAACGACCTCGTCAATAGCTTTCAGGTTTTCTTCCGGGGCGATCTCCGTTGGACACAGGGGCTGATCTTTTCCGTTCCGTTGCTCTTCATTCTGATGGCCCACGAGATGGGCCACTACCTCGTCTGTCTCAAACGCGGCGTCGATGCGACTCTTCCCTATTTCATGCCGTCGCCGACCTTGTTCGGCACCCTGGGCGCGTTCATCCGGCTCAAAACGCCCATATATAACCGCCGCGATCTTTTTGACATCGGCAGTGCCGGGCCCATTGCGGGCTTCCTGGCGCTGTTGCCTCTTTTGTTTGCCGGCGTATGGCTTTCGCATCCCCTGCCGGCGGGAGGTCAACATGCCATTCTGATCGCCCATCCGCCCGGTTTGCGCGCTGTCGAATGGCTTCGTTTTGGCGGAACGCTTGATTCCAGTCACATTCTGCTGCACCCAATGGCCGTCGCCGCGCTCGCGGGCATGCTTGTCACGGCGCTGAATCTGCTGCCTCTCGGCCAGCTGGACGGTGGCCACATCCTCTACGCCGTTTTCGGCGAGCGCTGGCATAAGATTATTTCGACTTACATGGTCGGTGCTCTTGTCATCATGGGCAAGTTCTATCCCCCCTGGTGGCTCTGGGCCCTTGTCATGTTTTTCCTTGGCCGCCGCCACCCCCTGGTCTACGACAATCGTCCGCTTACTGGCCCCCGCCGCTTGCTAGCTTTGGCTGCATTGGTTATCTTCGTTCTTTGCGCCTCCCTGGTTCCCACCGCATTTAGTCTATGAAGATTTCCGCTGCGATTATCACTTTCAATGAAGAACGTAACATCGCCCGAGTCATTGAAAGCTTGCGCTGTTGCGACGAAATTCTCGTGCTTGATAGCGGCTCGAATGATCGTACCGTCGAAATCGCCCGCAAACTCGGCGCCCGCGTCGAAGAAGCCTCCTGGCACGGTTACGCCGCCCAAAAAAACATTGCCGCCGAACTCGCCGCCAACGATTGGATTCTTGCCCTCGACGCTGATGAAAGCCTAAGTGAAGCCCTCGAAGCCGAGATCTGGCACATCAAGAAATCCGGCGCTCAATATGTCGGCTACACGATGCCTCGCCTCGCTCAATATCTGGGCCGTTGGATCCTACACAGCGGCTGGTACCCTGATCGCAAAATTCGTTTCTTCGATCGCCGTAAGGCTCGGTGGGTGGGCGAGTTTGTACACGAATCCGTCGAAGTGGATGGCCCCGTCGGCCATCTCGAATCGAATCTTCTTCACTTCACTTGTAGTTCCCTCAGCGAACACCTGCGCACCATGGACTCGTACACCACTCTGGCCGCGCAAGAAATCGTCACCCGCGGCAAATCGTTCGGCTTTGCCCGCCTGCTTCTCGACCCTCCCTGGACGTTCTTCCGCACCTACGTCGTGAAACGCGGTTTCCTCGACGGCATCGAGGGCCTCTCCATCGCCTATATGGCCGGACTCTACAATTTCGTGAAATATGCCAAGGCTCGTTCCATGAGCCCCGGCCGAAAGATCTAGCATTGCGTGTGCTGCATATCGACACGGGGCGCGAGTTGCGCGGCGGCCAACGCCAGGTCTTATTTCTCCTGCAAGGCTTGCACGCCGCTGGCGTAGAATCCACTCTCCTCGCGCGCACAGATTCGCCTTTGTTTCAGAGCGCAGCCGCCCTCGGTGTTCCCGTCTATTCCGCTACGCTGAAAATTCTGCGAGACCAGTCGAAACTCGCCGATATCGTTCACGCCCACGAAGCGCATGCTCATACCACCGCCTCCCTTTGCTCCCGTGCGCCGTTTGTCGTCTCCCGCCGCGTGGCCTTTCCCATTAAGCGCTCACCCTTTTCCAAATGGAAATACCGTCAAGCCAGCCGCTACCTGGCTGTTTCGCAATTCGTGGCTGCGGAATTGGCCAGGTCCGGCATTTCGAACGGTAAAATCGACTTAGTCTACGATTGCGTCCAACCCGCTATCACGCCGGCTACCTGGACTCTCACCAACCCCGCGGTTGCCCTCGCTTCCCGCGACCCAGCCAAAGGCCGCGATCTCGTGGCTCGAGCGGCGCAGCTAGCCAATTTCCCCATCGTGTATTCCGAAGACTTACCCAAAGATCTGCTGAGCGCATCCATGTTTATATACATCACGCGCGCTGAGGGCCTCGGTTCCGCCACTCTATTGGCGATGAGCATGGGCATACCCGTCATTGCCAGCGACATCGGCGGCCTACCTGAAGCCCTTGCCCATGGCCAAGCAGGGCTCCTCACCCCCAACGACCCCGAGAAAATCGCCGCCGCCATCAATCATCTGCGAGAAGATTCCACCCTGGGGCGAACTCTAATAGAACGGGGCAAACAGCACGTGGCCGAATTCTTCACAATCGAACACATGGTAGAAAACACTTTGGCTTCCTACCGGAGGGCGCTTGCCGGTTGAAGTGACACTGCACGTCATCTTCGCCGCGCTCGCCGGCCTTCTCATCGGCAGCTTTCTAAACGTCTGCATTTATCGCGTGCCGCGCGATTTATCGGTTGTCCGTCCGCGCTCGTTCTGCCCCGAATGTGGCAAGCCTGTAACTTGGTATGACAACGTTCCGGTTATTAGTTATGTGCGTCTGCGTGGCCATTGCCGTGCTTGCGGAAAAGCGATCGGCATTCGTTATCCGCTCGTCGAACTTACTACTGCTTTGTTCTTCGCCGCCAGCGTCTATCGTTTCGGTTGGAATTTGAACGGCTTCAAATGGTGCCTTTTCCAAGCCATCATGACCGTTCTTTTCTGGGTCGACCTGGAAGAACGCATCCTGCCCGACGAATTTACCATCGGCGGCAGCATTCTTGGCTTCGTTTTTGCATTTTTTACCAAGGTTCCAGGCGAATTGGGCGATCTGCTTTTTCCTTCCGCCGGCGCGCGCAATCAATCTTTGTTCGAAGCTTTGGCCGGCGCCTTCGTGCTCACAATTCCCCTGGCTGCTTTCGGGCTCATTTGGGGGCGCGTCACCAAACGCGAGGTTCTTGGCTTAGGCGATGTGAAATTGCTCCCCTGCATTGGTCTATTTCTCGGTGTGGAAACAGGAATTCAGACATTACTCATGGGCAGTCTAATCGGCGTTGTCATCGGTGCTGTCTACATTTTCATCATGAAGAAAAAGGCTCGCGAGTACGAATTGCCCTTAGGAAGCTTCTATTGCGCTGCCGCCGCAGTAGCTCCATTTTTCACGAGATTTTAAGCAATTTCCTTCACTATTCTTGTGGCGATCACCATTCTCCTTGGTGTACCATAGAACTTTACGATATGAAGGAACTGCTTCAGGCCCTCATTCCCGGGGACCCCGATTGGCGTATTGCCAACCAGCTTGACCCGCTCCGCTTACCCGCCCACATCGCCATCATTATGGATGGCAACGGCCGCTGGGCAAAGCAGCGAAATTATCCCCGCATCTTAGGCCACCGCGCTGGGGTGAATGTCGTGGGCGATATTGTCGAAACCTGCGCCCAACTTGGGCTCGAAGCACTTACTCTCTACGCTTTCTCCGTTGAGAATTGGAAACGTCCGCGCCTGGAAGTGGAAGGCCTGTGGCGTTTATTGCGTTTCTATCTACGCAAAGAGTTACCTAAGATGATGCGCAACGATATTCAACTGGAGGCCATCGGCCGCGTGGAAGCCTTACCTGAAGCCGTGCAAGCCGAATTGCAAGACGCCATCGCCAAAACCGCTGACAACCGCGGCATGCGGCTCAATCTTGCCATCAACTATGGCGGCCGCACCGAGTTAGTCGACGCCGTCAATTCAATGCTCGAAAATGCGCGCAACGAAGGCAACCTCAACGCCCTCGAAATCACTGAGGAGTCAATCGCCGAACACCTCTACACCGCCGGACAAAAGGATCCCGATCTGCTGATTCGCACCTCGGGCGAAATGCGCATCTCCAATTTCCTTCTTTGGCAGATCGCTTACTCCGAACTCTACGTCACCGAAACCCTCTGGCCCGATTTCGGGCGCCGCGATCTTCTCGAAGCCATTTGCGAGTACCAAAGCCGCGACCGCCGCTTTGGCGGACTGACCCGCACGCCCACCCCATCCACTGTGGCCGATTCACAGGAATCGTTGCTCTTAGATGACGAAGGTTTAGAATTGCCTTTGGCCCAACTGGGCTGATCGCAAATGAACCGCATCCTCACCGCGCTGGCACTTACTGCGTTCGCTGTCTATCTTATCTTTTTTGCGCCCCAGCCTATCTTCATCGCCGGTGCCCTGCTGTTTGCGGCGCTTTGTTATTGGGAGTATTCAGGACTCGTGGCCGCTCAGGCCGTTCCGCGCCCCGGTGCTCTCGGCTGGCTCGCCGGCGCCCTGGTCATTTTCTTTCCCGAGTTCACCCTGCCCGGTGCGAGCCTTCTTCTGATCTGCAGCTTCGTCATAGCCCTGCGGCAGGACGATTTGCGCGCGGTCCTCCCGGACGTGGCCGCCTCCTTTATGGGCGCTTTCTACACGTTCGCGCCTTGGCGCTTCGCCATCGACCTCCGCGCCTCAAGCGTGCATCTATTGTTCTTCGCCCTGGCGTTGAACTGGGTGGGCGACAGCGTCGCCTATTACGTTGGACGGGCCTTCGGCAAACACAAGCTCGCGCCAGTGGTCAGCCCGGGCAAAAGTTGGGAGGGTGCAATCGCCTCCGTTCTCGGCGCTGTCGTTTTCGGCTTATTTTATCTGGGCCGCTTCGTTCCGCAGATTCCGCTTTGGCAGGTTGCTATCATCGCCGCCATCGCCAGTGTGGCCGGGCAATTAGGTGACTTAGCCGAATCCGCTCTCAAGCGCGGCGCTGGTGTTAAGGATAGTGGCGATCTCTTACCCGGCCATGGCGGTATGCTTGATCGCGTCGACAGTAGTCTCTTCGCGCTCCCCGTGGTCTATATCCTCTACCGCTTCTCGCTCCATCTGTACACAATGCGGTGACCACAATGCGGTGACACAATGCGGTGACACAATGCGGTGACTGCCACCACAATGCGAGAATTCACCGTTCCCTCGCCCACCTTCCTGTTATGTCAAGACGAACCCGCGTTGTCATCCCTGATTGCCCACACCACGTCACCCAGAGAGGCAATAATCGCCGCGACGTCTTCTTCACCGACACCGACCGCGAAATGTATCTCACCCTGCTGAAGCGTTACGCCTCAGAATTCGCCGTGGATATCCTCGGCTATTGTCTGATGACCAACCACATCCATGTCGTCGCCTCCCCTCACACCGCAGACGCGTTGTCTCAAACCTTCGGCCGCACCCACAACGATTATTCTCGGTGGCTCAATATCCGCCGCCAGGAATCAGGTCACGTCTGGCAGAACCGTTACTACTCCTGCCCCATCGAATTCCGCTATTTGTGGGCCGTTCTCGCGTATGTCGAAAGAAACCCCGTTCGCGCCGGCCTCCTCAAAGACTGTGCCGAGTGGCGCTGGAGTAGCGCGCGCAACCATCTACTGCGACTGCCGCACGACGAGTGGCTTCGTCTCGACCCTTGGTCCCAAGTTTGGACACCCGCCTCTTGGCGCATCGCCCTGCAAGACGGACTCAACGAAGCAGAATTGAGCGCCCGACTCACTGCGGCCACACGAACAAGCCGTCCACTCGGCGGCGATTCCTTTCTCGATTCCTGCGAAAGCCAATGTGGTGTGTCTCTCCGCAAACAAAAGTCAGGCCCCAAACCCCCATCGCCCTCAACCACGTACGCCACCGGATCGCACCGGATCGTGACTGCCACCGCAATCCCCTGATTCCCCGCATTGTCGCCCATTGTGGTGACTGCCACCATAATGCAACAATTCCACACATGGTCACCAACGTAAACTAAATCATCTTGCTCTTTCGCCTCGAACCTCTCCGCTTCTCTTTCCTCGCTCTCGAACCCATCCACTTCCCCGCCGGTAAATCCGCCAACATCCTCCGCGGTGCATTCGGCACCATCTTCCGCCGCATCGCCTGTCTCCCCCACTGCCAGAACGCCCAAACCTGCGCCCACCGGCTCACCTGCCCCTACGCCCGCCTCTTCGAACCATCAGCCGCCATCGCCGGCCCCTCCGGTCTCGCCGACCATCCCCGCCCATTCGTCTTTCGTGCCCTCCACCTCGACTGCCAAACCTTCGCCCCAGGCCAGCCCTTCCACTTCGACCTCAACCTCTTTGACACCGACCCCACCGCCATCGCTTACTTAGTCCTAACCTTCGCCCAACTCGCCCGCGAAGGCCTCGGCCCCCAGCGCAGCAAAGTCGATCTAACCACAGTGGCCAAGCTCAATCAACTCAGTCACCCCGAATCCGTCATCTACCAAAACGGTGTAATTCAGAACCAAGACCACCTCCCACCACTCACCCTCGACCTAACACCCAACACCTCCAAACCCACCTCCCACCTCCGCATCAAGTTCATCACTCCCACTGAACTCAAAAGCGCCCAGCAACTCGCCGCCCTCCCCGAATTCCCGATCCTCGCCACCCGCGCCCGCGACCGCATCAGCACCCTCCGCGAACTCTATGGCGAAGGCCCACTCCCCATCGACTTCCGCGCTTTCGGCAACCGCGCCGCGCTCATCATCATGACCCGCTGTGAAATCCACAACGTCGCCCTCGAACGCCGCAGCACCCGCACCGGGCAGACTCACTCCATCGGCGGCTTCATCGGCGAAGCCGAATACGAAGGCGATCTTACGGAATTTGTCCCCTACTTAATCGCAGCAAAATGGACCGGCGTCGGCCGCCAAACCGTTTGGGGCAAAGGCGAAATTGAGATTGCCCGCCCTGAAGCAGCCTCAGGCGCTTCCTACAACAGCTAATATTCTTGGCTTGCGAAGCTTCGGTATCGTGATCGAACTTCTGATCGCCTTAGCGAGGCGTTGCTTAAACTCCCCGCCCAGAATGCACACCAATTCGAAGTCTCGGCGCGACCTGTAACTCGCGAAGATATTGTTCGGATCGATCGCGGTCTCAAGCGTGAAGCACTCCTCTCCCGGCTTGAACAAAACAACTCCCGCCAGCAACTGATCGTCTGCACGAAAAACACCAACCTTTGAGGTGGCTTTTACACAAATACAACAGTCGCTCTCGTGCCCAATCATCACAAAAAGCTTCTTAGTCGGCCCATCTCCGTCATTGAAATCGATTCGGAATGCGGATGACCGAAAACTGCTCTATAGCGGACGGATCAAAGCCACGTGGGTTCAGGGAAGAGCTGCCTCAGCCTGGCATTCTCGCTAGCTGGCGCGCGGAGCGCCCGATTTTCCATGCAGGACATATAAGTGATAATAGGGTACCCTAAAAGAGTCAGCTAAGAAGCCTCCACCGTATGAAGACCTACACCTTCAAAGTTGTTGTCGAGCCGGACGAAGGTGGCTACCACGCCTACTGCCCCGCATTACGCCAGTACGGCGCGGTAACCCAAGGTGCCACTCCTGAAGAGGCTCTCAAGAACATCAGTGAAGTCGTCCAGATGATTATGGATGAGATTCAGGAAGACGGTATCCCGTTACCGACCGTTTCCGACAGCGATGTCGAAGTATTTGACGGTACGCGAGTCGCGATAACCGTATAGCTCCTAGATGGATGATCGGATCTCACGACGCTTCGGACTCCAGGCAAAATTCGACATATATGTGGAATCCCTGAATTTGTGTGGTTTGCTCTTGACTGGTCGATCGAAACCTGTTATAAAGTAAATTAGCCCGGCTTATGCACGTGGGCTTATGTACGACAAGTGTGCCAGTTAACAAATGCAGTTGAGGCCCAGGCCGATTGACTTCTCGAAGATTAGAGCACTCACGGCAGCCGAAATAATTCGCGCTCTTCTCGCCGATGGCTTTGCATTACGAAAGAGCAAGGGCGGCAGCCATCGCCGCTATCTGCATCAGGACGGTCGGAAGGTTACCGTCCCTTTCCACGGATCCAACACAACATTCGTACCCAAAACCCTCCGAAGTATGATCGAGGAGCAGGCTCGCTGGACGGAAGCGGACCTCCAACGCCTCAAGCTCCTCTCCCGACTTGATTAGCGACTAATATGTGTAAGTTTTAATGCCATTCACCCCGGAGAAAAGTCTGTTATAAAGAACAAACGTGAGCCTATATTCCCGGCTAATGCGGGTAACGTGTGACTACCCCTAAAAGAAGGGGACTGAAACTGAATCTGTGTTGGTTTCCCCATCTCCGTTTCCCCTATGAGAAGGGGACTGTAATGGAACCTACCCGTAAGCCGTTTGTCGACACCGGGATAACGACCCCCGCCGTTCGCGCACGCAAAGAGTCCGTCAAGGAATTGGATCTCAGCGCCATCGCCGCTGTCTTCGGAAACGGCGACCAACTAGCGCGCCAAAACCAATCACTAAGATGCTTCACAATGGCTTTCGGGACGAACGGCCCCCTAACCCTCCCTGCGTACAAGAAGTCCGGAAAGAACGAAGAGATCTACAAATCAATCGTCCGTCAAATTCTTGAAGTCTCGCGAAACGAAGGCGAATCAGCTCCTAGGTGCGACCTAACCGGGCCAAAGACTAACCTTGACTTTCATGCGGACGCCTCAGCACTCGCGCCCACGACAACGCCACTGACCCCGACCCCGTGGCGTAACATTTCCGACACGGCAGACAACGAATACGATAGAGTAACCTTGGATCGCAGTGAAGTTAACTAAGTTCCAAGAAGTTGTACAGCAAAAACTCCAAAGCGCGGACAGTGTTGCCTCATCCGTGCTGTTGGTAGCTCCGACCGGACTCGGCAAAACTCTGGCGGTGACTGCTGACCTCGGTTCTCGAAGGACGCGAACAATTTACGGCGTACCCCTACGAGCGTTGGCTGGGAGCATCGCTGATGAGATAAGACAGCTCCAACGTAACGGAGAGCCCATTAAGGTTGCTGTCCACCACGGCAGTGTCCAAGACAGTTGGCTTCTCAGCGAAGAAGTAGCCGTTACAACTTACGACCAAATCGTCTGTGCCGTCCCCGGTTTGCCATTGAGTCTTCCATTGAGTGCAGGGCACGCAGTTGCTGGCGCGCTCCTAATGTCCAGGCTGGTGCTGGATGAAGCCCACTTGGCTTGGGGCATATCCCCTGAAGCGCTTACGATTTTGCTCGGCATCGTAGAGTTTCGACAGAATCTTGGACTGCAGACAATTCTGATGACAGCCACGATGCCTAAAGAAGTCGCCAAGACCATCGCAGACCAATTGAAGATGGAGCTTATAATCGCGGGCGACGAAGATACAAAAAACGATGAAGCTTTGTTGCTCCGCAACGCGAATCGGCAGGTGATCTTTTCGCTGACGACGGTGAAAGGCCGAAAGAGCAACGAGGACAAAGTCGATCTGGCCCAACTGGTCGATGCTTTGCTGAAAGCAGTCGGCAAACGAATCTACTTTGCGAACACAGTTGACCGTCTGCAACGCATGTACGATCTTCTTCAAGAGCGCGGCTACGACATGAACCTGGTTACGGTACTACACAACCGGATGCCCGGCACATGGCGGGTCAAAGCTGAAGAGAAGGTCCGGGAGCGCTTCGGAAAGGACGGAGTCGACGGCCCATGGCTGCTTCTGACTAACCAGGTCGCCGAGGCAGGACTGGACATTTCTGCACCACTAGTCATGTCCGACCCGGCACCCGTAGACACATTGGTCCAACGGGCGGGCCGTTGCGCTCGGTGGTTCCGGAAAGGCCCGGCCGAAGGAACATTCACCGTTATATCCCCCGCGAAAGCCCATCTGCCCGACTGGGCCTTACCATACCGCGGCGCGTCCGTCGAACTTGCGCTGAGTGAACTATCGTCGATCATCAAGAAGCGGCCGACCATGAATTGGGACGCTGAACGGGAATGGATCGAAAAAGCCTGGTCGGGCAACAAAAAGAAAACCGGAGCAGAACTCGTAACCGAGTGTCTTCAGAGGACGACCTTCGCCCTTAATCTATTTGACCGTGCATCACAGCAAAAGAGCCCCGGACTGATCGCCAATACCTTCAGAGAAATCCTAAGCACAGAGGTCGCAGTCGCAAAAGACGACGAATCCCTCACGAACAAGGAACTGCTCGGTAAGCTGAAGTCAAATTACCACCTCGATTCCTCATCATCCTCAATGAAACGCGGTTACCAACTCCTCACTGCGGCAAAAGGCCAAGCCCGAGTTGTGCGCTATCAGCAGGACGAACTCGTGGTCGAAACCAATCCTTCATACCTCCTCCCTGGCGAACTGCTAATCGTTCCTGCATCGGTAGCGTACCTTCATGCCGCCAAGGGGCTATGTTTTGGTGACGGCAGGCAGGCATTGGATTCCATTCTGGAAAGTGAGCTAATACTCAAGCCGCAGAGACAAAAACAGCAGGCAAATGGCCCAAACCCACAAAGTCTTTGGAAGCACACGAAAGGCGTGATGAACGGAGTTCGAGAGAAACTCCTAGACGATGGAGACTACAGGTCAGCTCTGCTGAAAATCCTAGAGCACCTAGAGCCGGAGAAGAACAGCCTGGATCTGGCGAACCTAACCGCAGGCTTGGCAGTGCTCGCGACGGGATTTCACGACCTCGGGAAGTGCGGACGAAGCTGGCAGAAACGCGCCCACGAGATCGACCCGAACTCTCAGGATGAACTGATCGGCCGCACCGCAAACACGACAGAGAAGTTTGGAATTCCACATACGCCCCCGGGCTTTTACGCATCTGTGGCCGCCTGCAACGCGGCGATCAAAAACGTGCCAGAAGCCGATCACCTAGTCCGCGCCATTGCCCTCGCCGCCGCCCGGCATCACAGCAGCCTCCTTGACCCCAGCCGCGTTCGCGGATATCAGTTCGAGCCGGTAGAAGCTTCTAGTGGCTTCGTCGCCGAAGTACTGAAAGAGGTCGGCCTGAACCTTGACGCCGCCACCATACTCCACGCCGCCAGATCCGGGGGAACCGCGAGTGACGTTCCCCTTATGCTGCCCAACGACGATCTATTCGCAATTTATGCTCTCGTGGGCCGCGCCGTTCTTATCAGCGATAGAGAGGACGCCGCCGGGCAGAGCCTTGAAGACTGGCGGTCTACTCAAAATGCCTGACTTTCAGTGGACCGAGTCTCGCATCATCTTCGCCGATTTCGGAGGAACTCTAATCAATCTGACGGTGCACAAAACCGGGCTACCCTTTTACGACGCGCTTCGCCTTTACGGCGCAATCGATATCTACATTGGCACGCGCGAGGACGTTTGCATTCGCGATGCCGGGGACCGTTGGCTGGTGAAAGCGCGCGCACGCTTGAAGCGCATTGAGGGTCGAGACATGCGCGCGTTTTCTGAAGTCCGTGGTGGGAAAAAGAAACCAAACCCAAGCCAATTCTGTGACCGGCTAAGGACCGCAGTACTGTCAGGAGAAAGACTCACACCCGGCGACGATCCGAAGGAAGAGGCGCCGTCCGAACTTGATCCGGCCCTCCAATCTGGAATTAGGGGAGTTTCAGCCGCCGACTACGACTCGATGAATTCGAGCTCGAACCCCCGCTGCAAAGCCAAAGTTCCGCTCTCCGAGGCCCTACACGCCTATGCGGGTCGCCGCCGCACAGAAAGCGTTGGCGAAATCAGGTTCCTGCCGGTATTTGAAGGGCCCATCGACCTCGGGAAGCTGGTCAGCCCACTCAGGGCTTGGCTCAACATACCCAATCCACTTTGCGCCCAGGTTTTAATGCTCTTGTCTCTTAAGACGGCACTTTGGGCCGAAGGGTACGATAGAGCACTGTCAGCGGTTACCTACAGCAAAAGGACCGCAAAGACGAGCTTCAACTACTCGGGCATTATTCTAATCGACAGCACCGCCATCGGGAAGATCGAAAATGCCGAATTCTGCGCCACAATCCATCGGGTATTCCGCAGATTGGTCCAAAATGGCTGGAAGAACAATAAAGCAACGGCCTCGGCAACCCACGCGCTGGCCGTCGCGGAATGGTTAATGCATCCGCTCCCAAAAACCCTTGGTCCGATGATCGCTGCGCAGGAATTCCTGATAAGAGACGACGATCTTCCCCTTCTTCTCATATCCGAAAACGTGAGGAATGTATTCGCAATGACATACCCAAAAAACGACATCGATTACGATGCGGTTCGGCAGCTGGCTAAGACCACAAGCTCAGCCATCTACAGGCTCGGCCTCAAAGACAAAAAGGGCCAGCGCAAGCGCTGGTACGACGAGGTCGTTGCGCTCCGCAATGCCCCGACAAAGGAGTCATTCCGTCACAAGATCTTAACTCTGATCGAGCAGGGGCGAGCTCAGAATTCTTGGATCGAGACCTTCGACCCGAAACGGGTACTCGAATCAATGGGCGAGGATCGCCCGAGCTTTGAAAGATTCAGAGACTGCTTTAGGATGTACCTGATTCAAGAGAGCGCACCGAAGGGCAAAACGGATCTGGACTCGGATGCAACAAGCCACGCGGACGATACCGAGGGCGACAAAGGAGAAGACGCATGATGTGGAGCATTTCATTTTCATACAGACTCGGTCTGGCCTTCCATGCTTTAAACAACGAGGGCGCAGACGGGAGCAATCTGATGCAACCAAGGAGAATCGACGTCGGCAGACTTACATACGACGGCATTAGCGGCGAGATGATCAGGCGCCACGTCCTCGAGAATTTCGTCAGCCTCTGCAAAAATGGCGAGATCAACCTCCTGCCGACAAGCGAAGCTCTTCACCCTGATCGGGGACCTATCGCTCTCCGCCACGTTGCAAAGGAGGACCTGAAGAGCGAAACATTGAACAAGAAAAACATCTTCAAAGCCGCGCGACTTGCATTAGAGAAATGCGCACTGATCGACGTAGGAGGCTATTTGGCGGCATTCTCGAAGGAAGCGAGCGGGGGAGGAATTCCAGAATCAGAGCTTGAAAAAGCCATCGCGACTGTTGCGACTGGTGATGACCGCCCGTACACGGTCAAGCGGGACTCTGTGTTTGATGTCGGCTGGCTCATAAGCGAAGAGCCACAAGAGATGACGATCACACAACACGCCGCATATCGGCCAACTGGTGACCAGAGCCTCTTTAGCCAAACGATGCGGTCGAACATCTACGCAGGCGTCATGAGGGCCGATCTCCACCGAATAGGCACGGACGACTACTGGTACCTGGAGAGAGAAAACGGGCAGAAAATCAGCCGTCTGGCGGTTAAAGATCAATCGCAAAGGCAGAAAGCGTTGACCCAAGCGATGATCGACTACCTAGCATCCCCCACCGGCGCCAAAGTCGCGGGATGGGCACCTCACGTATTCAAGACCGAGGGAGTCATCCTACTAACCTCCACGAGGACCGCGCCATTTGCCTCCCCAATTAAGATGGATCTTGCTAACCCAGACCAGAATCCCATTGCCCGCGACTACGACTACCAGTCGCGGATGAAAGATCTCGCCGACGCAAACAAGAATGACACATTTTGCTGGCCCTTTTCGGACGTAAAGACGCTACTGGAGGCAGGCAAAGCGATTTTGAAAAAGCTGGTGGAGCCAATGGATGGCAGGAACTAAGGCTCCCAAGCCCGACAAAGCGGGTAATCCTGATCCCGTATCGGTTTCGCTAACTTGGCTTCGCGCTCGATACGAATTCCACACTTTCTCGTATCGAGATCCACGGGCCGCGTTTTCGGTTGCCGTCGCGTTACCTGTCGTCTCGCCGACGGCAGTTTTGCTAGGCATCTGCTCTACACTTTACGAAATCGGACAAAATCGGGAGGCCGACCAGTTCCTAGCGAATATCCACCTATGCGAGGTAAAGGTCGAGGCTCCGGACGGGGCCGTATTCTTTCGCGCTTTTCACCAACTTCGAAGATATGTGACTCAGCAGGACAAAGGGAAGGGGAAGAAAGCTGGTATCGGTTTCACCGAAATCAATCAGGGCACCCGCGAATATGCCTTACTACAGGGGCCGATGACAATTTACGTTGGGGTTCCGGAAAATCAGAAATCGCTAGCCATGGATGCACTAAGGAACCGAAGCCACGTCGGCACCCACGATTCCCTCTGCTCACTACTCGGCGACGTCGAAATAGTTGAAGAGCCCAACGCGGTTCTATACGAAGCGCTAGACACAAGTTCTCCCCGCATTGGCAGCGCGGGCCCGGTCAGCATAGTCACACTTTCGCGCTTTACATCCGCCGAGTTCGGCGATGAGTCATCTGCCCATTGGAGGATGGCGGGCGGGTCCAACACGGATCTTTCTCCTTTTTTGATTCCGGGCAGCTTTACGGGAACTCGAGCCGGAAAGATCTACCGGAAACACAAGTAACACCTTTCACCGAATCAATAAACACCAGTCCAGGAAACGCAACTCTGATATGGCGACTCTTCCCCTCCCACTCCCCACCCTCCGCAAACCCCCCGCCTCCGCCCAATTCAACTGGGTCACCGGCCACCTCGACATCTCCCCCGAACAACTCATCCTCCCCCTCCCACCCCCCGACCCCGACGCCGGCCTCCTCCTCCCCAAAGACGACACCGTCACCCTCCTCGCCACCGAATCCGGCTCCCAGCTCTTCATCTCTGGCTTCGGCCTCTTCGTCGGCAAAAAATCCGAACGCGTCGTTGTCCGCAAAGACAAAAAAATCTGCGCCCAAATCCCCCTCCTCCGCCTCCAGGAAATCATCATCGCCTCGCGCGGCGTCAGCTTCTCCTCCGACCTCATCGAAGAACTCTGCGAACGCGGCATCCGCATCGCCTTCCTCTCCTCTAGCGGCAAACCCTTCGCCCTCGTCACCTCCCCCATGCTCACCGCCACCGTCGAAACCCGCCGCGCCCAAATGGAATCCGGCAACAACGCCCGTGGTGCCGACCTCTGCCGCTGGATCGTCGCCGGCAAACTCCACAACCAGGAAAAGCTCATGCGCTACTTCGCCAAAAGCCGCGACGGCGACCGCCACACCTCCCTCGAAACCGCCGCCAAATCTCTGCGCCATCTCCGCCGCTCCGCCCTCGCCGTCGAAGGCGTATCCCCCGCCGAAGTCCGCAACGAACTCATGGGCCTCGAAGGCACCGGCGGCCGCATGTACTGGAAGGAGATTCAAAACATGCTGCCCGACACTCTCAACTTCACCGGCCGCACCCACCAAGGCGCCTCCGACTCCGTCAACGCCGCCCTCAACTACGGCTACGGCATCCTCACCTCCCACGTCTGGGGCGCTGTCATGAACGCCGGCCTCGAACCCTTTGCCGGCTTCCTCCATGTCGATCGCTCCGGCAAGCCGTCCCTGGTGCTAGATCTAATCGAAGAATTCCGCCAGCCCGTTGTCGACCGCGCCATCTTCTCTTGGCTCAACAAAGGCGGCCAGCTCACTCTTGTCAAAGGCATGCTCGACGGCCCCTCCCGCGAAGAAGTCGCCTCACGCGTCCTCCTCCGCCTCAACGCTACTGAGCAGCACCGTGGCAAACAACACCAGATCCGCTCCATCGTCCAGATGCAGGCCCGTCTCGCCGCCAGCGCCGTACGCGGCCTCCGCCCCTATCGCTCCTTCTCCTTCAAATGGTAAGAGCAGATACTCATGCCCCGCAAAAATCGCTACTCCGGCGTCCTCAAACCTCAAGCCCTCGGTCGGGGCAGCCCCGAAGTCTCCTGCTTCCTTATCTACGACATCGAGGACGACAAGCTCCGCACCCGCGCTGCCGATATCTGCCTCAACTACGGCCTCGACCGCATTCAATTCAGCGCCTTCTTCGGCAAACTCAACCGCAATCTCCGCCAGGAACTCTGCCTTCGCCTCCAACGCGAACTCGGTACAAAATCGGCCAGAGTCCGAATCATCCCCGTCTGCCAGGCCGATTTAAAGGATATGTGGGTTCTTGATCAATATCGCCCCAACGAAATTGTCGAAATCAAATCAAGCAAGCCCCACCTCAAAGTGTTAACCCAGGACGCATGAATACCACAGACCTCATCCTCCCCCTGTCCCGCTTTCGTAGGGCGGCCATTCTTGGCAGCAAGGCGGCTTTCCAGCCGCCTCCTCGAGTCTCTGCATTTTCTACTCCTGTGTTCTCACTGCAGAGCAAACACATTGTCTCGTCCATAAGGTGGGGCAGGCTTCAGCCTGTCGTTGCTCGCCTCAGCCGAGCGGAGGCGGCTTTCCTGCCGCCTCAAACCCTCCGCATCTTATGAACACAATGGACCCCATCCCCGTCACCGACCTCAAACAATGGGCCTACTGCCAGCGCATTGTTTACTATCACCGCGTCATGCCCGCTATCGGCAAGGCCACGTTCAAGATGCGCGAAGCCATCGCCGCCCAAGATCTCATCGAAGGCCTCGAAATGCGCCGCAGCCTGCAAGCCTACGGCCTTGAATCCGCCCAGCGCCGGTTTGGCGTTTGGCTCAGAGACGAAGCTCTCGGTCTCTCCGCCAAGACCGATTTGCTTCTGGAATCAACGGACCGCATCGCCGTCGTCGATTTCAAACTCACCGCCGGCGAGGTGGGCGATAATCACAGAATGCAACTCGCCGGCTACTCGATGTTGGCGGAAATCGCCTACCACCGCCCCGCGCCGGTCGCATTCCTCTTCCGTATCCCGGACAACCGCGTTTTCCCCGTCGAAATCACTCCCAACCTGCGGGCCGCCGTCACCAAAGCCATCTCCGATATCCGCCTCATGGCCGACCAGCAACTCTGCCCACCACCAACCCCCGTTCGCGGCCGCTGCCTCGAATGCGAATTCGCCAACTATTGCGCCGACATATGGTGACGCCCAAAACTTCGCAGATTGCCGCCCTTTTTCCGCAATTCCCGAATCCGCGCGATTTCGCCGGCAACAGCCCCAAAAAAACCGTGTATATTGTTGAAGTTAGCGAGCCGAAACATTGAACGCCCCGATTAGAAGGGGACTGAAACATGTTTCCGACTCGATCTGTCGGCGGCAAAGTACGACCACGACAAAAGGAAACATTGAACGCCCCGATTAGAAGGGGACTGAAACTTTGCCGGGTGAAGAACTGCCGCGAGACGATTTATGGAAACATTGAACGCCCCGATTAGAAGGGGACTGAAACTTCAACCCACGCTTCAACAGCGACCAGAAGTTCTCAAGAAACATTGAACGCCCCGATTAGAAGGGGACTGAAACGCAGCACATTCACGGCGAGCGGCAGCGCGCCCGCCAAGAAACATTGAACGCCCCGATTAGAAGGGGACTGAAACCCGGAACGCACCTGTTTATCGATTTCGGCCCACACGAAACATTGAACGCCCCGATTAGAAGGGGACTGAAACAAAACAAGCAAGTTATTAAAAATGCCGTTACTGCCAGAAACATTGAACGCCCCGATTAGAAGGGGACTGAAACAGCTCTTTGCCGCGCCGCCATCGGTTTTCGCGAAAGAAACATTGAACGCCCCGATTAGAAGGGGACTGAAACGCCAAGGTCCTGCATTCCTTCGATATCGTCGGGGGGAAACATTGAACGCCCCGATTAGAAGGGGACTGAAACGAAGGGTATTTGGGCGTGCCACGCAAAATCTGCACGGGAAACATTGAACGCCCCGATTAGAAGGGGACTGAAACATGCAAAATAGCTATCGACAATAAAGCGCTATAATGGGAAACATTGAACGCCCCGATTAGAAGGGGACTGAAACCATAGGCATACTTCTGCAGCGCGCCCCACGAATCGAGGAAACATTGAACGCCCCGATTAGAAGGGGACTGAAACGTCGTCGTGTTGGCCGGCCACGCCCCGTTATAGGTGGAAACATTGAACGCCCCGATTAGAAGGGGACTGAAACGCTGGCTGCTTTGGCCGCCTCCGTGAAAGGGGCGCTGAAACATTGAACGCCCCGATTAGAAGGGGACTGAAACCGAAAGAAGAAAATGGTGGATGTCATTTTAGATAAGAAACATTGAACGCCCCGATTAGAAGGGGACTGAAACATCAACCCCCTTTTGGCTGTTGAGCCGAACAGCATTGAAACATTGAACGCCCCGATTAGAAGGGGACTGAAACATGGATCGTTGGGTGAACCTCAAGAGCTTACGGTAGAAACATTGAACGCCCCGATTAGAAGGGGACTGAAACTTTTGCTCTCTGCCGGGTTAGCGCCTAGAAAGAAAGAAACATTGAACGCCCCGATTAGAAGGGGACTGAAACATTGGTCTACCTTCTCAGGAAAACAGAGCGCGTTGGGAAACATTGAACGCCCCGATTAGAAGGGGACTGAAACAATGTTTTACGTAGAACGATTGTGCCCGAATCGGTGGCGAAACATTGAACGCCCCGATTAGAAGGGGACTGAAACGGCGCGCCCACGCGGATCGGCGGGATTTTCTTTAAGAAACATTGAACGCCCCGATTAGAAGGGGACTGAAACCGATGGATACGCTCGGCGCGGCTGGCGGTGGCACAAGAAACATTGAACGCCCCGATTAGAAGGGGACTGAAACGCGAACAATCTTTCCGATGCATCTTCAGCTTCCACGAAACATTGAACGCCCCGATTAGAAGGGGACTGAAACCGATAAAAACCTTGGAAGAAGAAGGTGGCAGTATGAGAAACATTGAACGCCCCGATTAGAAGGGGACTGAAACGAGATTTATCGTTCGCTGCGCGAAGGCCGATGGCGTGAAACATTGAACGCCCCGATTAGAAGGGGACTGAAACGCAGAAACTTTTACGCGCACACATCCTAAAACGTAAGAAACATTGAACGCCCCGATTAGAAGGGGACTGAAACACAGACGTCACACGCTCCGATGATGAGACCCCTCGAGAAACATTGAACGCCCCGATTAGAAGGGGACTGAAACTTACCGTGATGATACTGGCATTTCGAGGTTAATTCAGAAACATTGAACGCCCCGATTAGAAGGGGACTGAAACACGCGGCGGCTGAATCCATCGCATCCGAGCAAGCCAAGAAACATTGAACGCCCCGATTAGAAGGGGACTGAAACGCAAGGTAAGCACAAAGAACGGCGACTTCGACAAGAGAAACATTGAACGCCCCGATTAGAAGGGGACTGAAACTCCACAGCGACAATATATCGACGTGCTGATAGTCGGCGAAACATTGAACGCCCCGATTAGAAGGGGACTGAAACGTCGCTGCCACGTTCGCTGCCACGTTCGCTGCCACGGAAACATTGAACGCCCCGATTAGAAGGGGACTGAAACATGACCTGAATCGCTTTGCCGACGTCCGCGCTCGTGGAAACATTGAACGCCCCGATTAGAAGGGGACTGAAACTGTATTCGCTGATAACCGCATTCCGTGCGGAGTTCGGGAAACATTGAACGCCCCGATTAGAAGGGGACTGAAACAAATAAATTTCGGATTAGCCATGATCGGTAAAGATGGAAACATTGAACGCCCCGATTAGAAGGGGACTGAAACATAGCTTTAACACGATACTTAAAATCGGGACGATGAGAAACATTGAACGCCCCGATTAGAAGGGGACTGAAACGTTCATCGTCTTCGAGCGGTGCGACCGCCACCACGGGAAACATTGAACGCCCCGATTAGAAGGGGACTGAAACGTAACTTTGTCCCGTCCCTCTCCCGCACCTATCACAGAAACATTGAACGCCCCGATTAGAAGGGGACTGAAACAACAACAACTACTCGACAATCAATCGAGCGCGCCCGAAACATTGAACGCCCCGATTAGAAGGGGACTGAAACCTTCTACGACGGCGTCAATCGCGCCGCGCCCGGCCAGAAACATTGAACGCCCCGATTAGAAGGGGACTGAAACACGGTTTCGCCAGTGGGTCACCTTGCTATCCCGAACGAAACATTGAACGCCCCGATTAGAAGGGGACTGAAACACCAAAGTAGAATTGGCGGTAAACCCGGTCTTCGGAGAAACATTGAACGCCCCGATTAGAAGGGGACTGAAACCCAGCTCGTCGAGGCGGCTCTGTTTGTGCTTGTACGGAAACATTGAACGCCCCGATTAGAAGGGGACTGAAACACCAGACACCGGAGCTACCCCTCCATTATCCATGGAAGAAACATTGAACGCCCCGATTAGAAGGGGACTGAAACAAAGACCCCGCCGCGCGCCTCGAATGGCGCAAAACCGGGAAACATTGAACGCCCCGATTAGAAGGGGACTGAAACGCTGTTGCACCCAAGGGCGCAACGCCAACGCCTGCGAAACATTGAACGCCCCGATTAGAAGGGGACTGAAACTCGAAACCCGGTAATAGGCCACGAAACCCGCTATTGAAACATTGAACGCCCCGATTAGAAGGGGACTGAAACCACAGAGCACCGGTGCCCTGCCATTGTCCCAGTTCAGAAACATTGAACGCCCCGATTAGAAGGGGACTGAAACCCCCGAGTATTGCCGAGGTTATCTTGGCAGTGGTCGAAACATTGAACGCCCCGATTAGAAGGGGACTGAAACGCAACAGGCAACACGCTGCACTTCGTCGATAACACGAAACATTGAACGCCCCGATTAGAAGGGGACTGAAACACTCCCCGCTATGAGCCGTGCCGACAACGAAATAACGAAACATTGAACGCCCCGATTAGAAGGGGACTGAAACTGGAGCATTCGGTTTTCGGGGGGCCTGCGCCGCGAGACGAAACATTGAACGCCCCGATTAGAAGGGGACTGAAACTGTGCCCACTGTTGGGATGAGTGTGTTGTGTCGGCCGAAACATTGAACGCCCCGATTAGAAGGGGACTGAAACTGAACGCGATCGCCTATCGGTGTCGCACGCGGCTACCGAAACATTGAACGCCCCGATTAGAAGGGGACTGAAACCCACGGACGCCGCCGTTATTAGTCCCGAAACCACCGAAACATTGAACGCCCCGATTAGAAGGGGACTGAAACAACAAAAGGGTTATGGGGAGGGTGGGGTGGTAGGGCGAAACATTGAACGCCCCGATTAGAAGGGGACTGAAACTCAACAAATCCTTTGGCAGGGTCGAATGGCATTCCGGAAACATTGAACGCCCCGATTAGAAGGGGACTGAAACTTTCCAGCGTATGCTTGAGTGATCTCTCCAGTTGATGAAACATTGAACGCCCCGATTAGAAGGGGACTGAAACGTTTGCTTCCTGCGGAGTCAAACCGCTGCTAAGAGAGAAACATTGAACGCCCCGATTAGAAGGGGACTGAAACTTAGGGATTGGTGGAACTGGCGGTTTGGAATGAAGGGGAAACATTGAACGCCCCGATTAGAAGGGGACTGAAACATAACGCGGAAACCTGCTGCGCGGTAGGCTTGCAAAGAAACATTGAACGCCCCGATTAGAAGGGGACTGAAACTAGAAAAATGGGATCGAGGGCCGGAAGGCCCTTGACAGAAACATTGAACGCCCCGATTAGAAGGGGACTGAAACGCGATTGCATTGGACCCATCACTCCCCGTGTCTCGCGAAACATTGAACGCCCCGATTAGAAGGGGACTGAAACATGCTCGGCATGCCGCCCGCGTAAAAGTCGCGATGAGGAAACATTGAACGCCCCGATTAGAAGGGGACTGAAACTGTGGTCCCGGCCGATGCGCCGGGATCGGGCACCAGAAACATTGAACGCCCCGATTAGAAGGGGACTGAAACCGAAGGCACCAGCGGACCCAACCCGACCGGCCCTCGGAAACATTGAACGCCCCGATTAGAAGGGGACTGAAACTTACAGCGTTCAGGAGGATGGGCTTCGGCGATCCGTGAAATGTAACGCCCCGATTAGAAGGGGACTGAAACGCCCGTTACCTTCATGCTGTTGCAGCCGCAAAGCTGGAAACATTGAACGCCCCGATTAGAAGGGGACTGAATGTTAGCGCTCATCAGAGAACGTATTTTTCTGGACGTCGGCCGAGAGCGGCTTGTGAGCGGCCAAGTTGCGCAGCTTGAGTCGCAGATAGTCTAAGTAATTTTCGGGCATTGGTTGAGCGAGGAGTTCCTCAATGACTGGGAGGAAGTAGGCGAGGGAGCGAATCGGCGGCAATGGGGGAGCATCGGTTGGCCGGGCGAGACGACGAAGCGAAGCGAGAAGAAACGCCGATTCAACCAGCGCCAAGGAGATGCC
Source organism: Bryobacterales bacterium (assembly GCA_963763615.1). Lineage (GTDB taxonomy): Bacteria > Acidobacteriota > Terriglobia > Bryobacterales > Bryobacteraceae > Bog-105. The sequence goes on from CAVXPI010000003.1 coordinate 109,472, forward strand.
GCGATCATGCAGGCGACGAGCCTGAGCGTGATCCATAAGGCTGGCCGACAACGGCGTGTCCGGCAGATCAACGTAGAGCAGGATGATAGTAGCGACGTAGAGCGCCGGATCGGAGCCAGCCGCGGTCATTTCTTCTTCCTCCGCGCGGCCGTTTCCAGTTCGCTTTCCCGCACTCGATAGCTTTCTCCTTCCATGACAGTCACGTCGGCGTGATGCAGCAAGCGGTCCAGCAGCGTGGCAATGCAAGTGGCGTTGGGAAAGACCTCGTTCCATTCTTTGAAGGCGCGGTTGGTGGTGAGGATCACGGGCTTACGTTCGTAACGGCGATTGATCACTTCATAGAGCAAGTCAGCCGCCTTATCGTCGAAGGAAAGATAGCCGACTTCATCAATGCAGAGCAAGTCGACGTTGGCGTAGCCGCGCAGTTTGCGGCGTCGGCCCTCGGGTGTCGTCTGACGGTGCAGATCTTCCAGCAAGGCCGGCGCGGTGCGGAACCAGACGGAGCGGCCCGCCAACACGGCGGCATGACAGATGTTTTGAGCAATCATCGTTTTGCCCAAGCCATTGGAGCCGATCAAAACGAGGTTGCGAGCCTCGGGCAAGAAGTCCAAGGTGAGCGCGCGTTCGATGACCTCGCGCTCGATCTTAGTAGGCCATGTCCAATCGAAGTCGGCGAGTGGCTTGAAGCGCTTGAGACCAGACAGGTGAAGCCGCCGCTGCAGACTACGGCGGCTGCTTTCGGCGGCTTCGAGCTGTACGAGTTGTTCGAGCAACTGGTGCGGAGACCAGCGCGCTTTGGTGGCGTGCGCCAGAAAGTCGTCAAGACCGGCGGGTAAGGCGCGCAGACCGATGCGCTTGAGTTCGGCTGCCAGATTATTCATCGGTATCTCCTTCGCGGCGGGCGAGTTTATCGTAGGTCTCCAAGTTGTGTGGCTGCACCTGAACGTCTTGGGCTGCAGGGTGGCGGCTGAGATCGACCGACACCAAAGGCGCGGGCGCGGAACGCTGTTGTTTGCCGAGCAGAAAGGCCACGGAAGAAGCGCGCGGCGTGTTGCGTTCTAGCGCTTCGCGGACGGCGCGGCGGAAGGCGGCGGCGCCATGCAGATCGAGCAGCTTGAGCAGTTCCTTGGTTTGACGGCCCGCCGATTCGCCCTGCGCGAAGGCCAAGTCCAGCAGGGTCTCACTCTCCGGCACAGCTTGCGTCAAGCGGCCACCGGGTGTAGCATCGAACGCTTTGCGTTTGCTCTTCAGCACCGCTTCTTGATGAGCGGGATCGAGCACCGGCTGATGGCGGTCATAGCTGCGCCGATGGCGCGCGATCTCCACTGCGCCATCCAGGATGCGCACGCGCGTGTCGGAGGCGACCAATGTCAACGGACGTCCTACCGCTTCGGGAGGAATCGAATAATCGTTGAGGTCGAAGCGGACATAAATCGTTTTCCCCGAGCGGACAGCCAAGACGAGATCGGTGGGGAAGGGATGAGCGGGCGGAGACAATAAGCGCGGTTGCTCTTCGGCGAACACTTGTTCCACAGTGCGCGCATCGTCTCCCGGCCACGGACGTTGATGCGCCACTTGATCGCGCCACAGCAGCGCTTGCCGGTTGGTTTCGGCAAGCGTGGTGAACGAGCGGCCCGCAAAGAACGATTCGCGCACATAGCGAATGGCTCTTTCCACACGCCCTTTCTGATTGCCCGCGCGCACCTGGCAAGGACGCGCGACGAAGTGATAGTGGGCGCATAGCTCCAGCAAGCGCGGGTTGAAGTGAATCTCACTGCCGCGCCGTTCCAACACCGCGCTCCGCAGATTGTCATAGAGAAGTACACGCGGCTGGCCCGCCCAACTATCGAAAGCATGCACGTGGCCGCGCAGAAAGTTCTCCATCGTTTGATCGAAGAAGAACTCCAGATAGAGGGCGCGTGACCAAGACAATGTGATGACAAAGCAGGATAAGTTGCGCTTGGCACGGCCCACGGCTACTTGGCCGAAGTGGGCCCAGTCCACTTGCGCTTGTTCGGCGGGGAAGGTGTGTAACCGTAGGAACGGTTCTCGCGCACGGGGACGCAGTTGCGCTACCGCGCGCCGCAACTGCACGACGCTGCCGGTATAACCGCGCTCGCGGATCATCTGGTACAAGCGTGTCGCGCGTAGCCGTGGATGCTGGTCCAAGGTCTGGCGCACAAAGTCCATGTAAGGATCGGTCAGACTCGGACGCAGCGTTTGACCACTATGGAAACGTTCCGCTTCGATGGCATTGCGAACGGCATCGGGGTGAACGTTGAGTTCACGCGCGATGGTGCCGATTTTCCAGTGCTCGGCATAAAAATAGCGGCGGATCTGCATGCGTGTTTCGGGGTTAATCATGGTTTCCCGTCTACGGGCGTGAGAGCGGCTCTTCGCCGCTCATCTGCGCTCTCTTCTGAATCGTGAAGTTTGTGAGAAAGGATCGACGAAGGGTCCGCTGCGCCCGCAAACGATACAGCGTAGGAATGGAAGCAACCGCTGTCCAGGCCCAGGCTGTCTGAAAGTGGCGCTGCTGCTGGAGCAGGCTGCGCTTGGTGTCGTCCCCTCACTCCTGCATAATGCCGGGAAAGTGATCGAAACGGAACCTTGATCCGTCACGTGGCCGCGCCGCCGCCGGTACTCCCGTTGCCGGTCGCGATGATCGAGCCGGCCTTCCGGGCTTTGTTGGTGGCGGCGGTTGGCGCAGCGCCGCTGTTTGAGCCGTGCCTCCGTGCGACAAGCGGAACGGCAGTACCGTTGTCCCCGATCACAGTGCTCACAAATCCAGAAAACCGCCCGGCACTCCTCGTGTGAGCAAACCCGCTGACGGAGAACCGCCTCGCCATGATGAACCATCGCCCCTAAACGGGGCTGGACATCGGCGCAAAATCATGGCAGGTTAGAAACAGTTCGTTTGTTGGTTTAACCTGCTTGAAGGTTGCCAATCGGAGACCGGTTGCTTCCAACAGCCGGTCCCCAATCCACTACTCCCGCCTTCCAGGAAAAACTTTACAACGCTGGCCGCTTCGAAGATGATTGGACGGATGATTCGCGCCTGCGGCGCGGATGATGTTGCTGGCCTTACTTCGGCCCAAGTTCAGAAAACGACGATTTCAGATGATCGCTGACAGACTGAAACCTGACGATGGCGGAACTGCTAGAGAAAGCGGTTAAGAAACATTGAACGCCCCGATTAGAAGGGGACTGAAACGCACGCGCCGGGCACCGGCGGATTCGGCCCGGTCCCGGGAAACATTGAACGCCCCGATTAGAAGGGGACTGAAACCTGGAGCATTAGATTGAACAGCGCCATGTTGTGCCGGAAACATTGAACGCCCCGATTAGAAGGGGACTGAAACCCAACGATAGACAGGTCGATGTCGTTCGGAGCCGTGAAACATTGAACGCCCCGATTAGAAGGGGACTGAAACTTAGAGCCACAGGTGCAGCCCGTGAGCCGTCCGAGAGAAACATTGAACGCCCCGATTAGAAGGGGACTGAAACGCTGGCTCAACCTTGGCCTCGGTCGGGACGGTCTCTGAAACATTGAACGCCCCGATTAGAAGGGGACTGAAACTAAATGGCGTCCTTTACGCTTACTTGGATATTCGGCGAAACATTGAACGCCCCGATTAGAAGGGGACTGAAACCATGAAAGACGCTCGGGCCACTCTCAAGCCTCTACAGAAACATTGAACGCCCCGATTAGAAGGGGACTGAAACTTGCGAAGCATTCAGTGCGGCAGGCATCCCGGCGGCGAAACATTGAACGCCCCGATTAGAAGGGGACTGAAACTTGTAGACCGCGAACGTACTGTCCGAAGTTCCGACCGAAACATTGAACGCCCCGATTAGAAGGGGACTGAAACGATATACGCGGCTTCATGGGGCTTGCGGCGTCAGGACGAAACATTGAACGCCCCGATTAGAAGGGGACTGAAACCGATCGCTGTTGACGATCTAGAGCCTGTGTAAGAAGAGAAACATTGAACGCCCCGATTAGAAGGGGACTGAAACTGAAGATGTTGGCGGGTACCGGCGCGAATTCAAGTGGAAACATTGAACGCCCCGATTAGAAGGGGACTGAAACTTGGTCGAAAGACTTCTTTCCGAAGAAAATCAGAGTGAAACATTGAACGCCCCGATTAGAAGGGGACTGAAACTCGTGGGAGCGGTGATGCAAGTTCCGGAGCTGAAGCCGAAACATTGAACGCCCCGATTAGAAGGGGACTGAAACAGTGGTAGGGTTTATGCAAAGCCCGTTGCTGACAAGGAAACATTGAACGCCCCGATTAGAAGGGGACTGAAACATCACCGGCGCGGCATTGACGTTGTGGCCCGGTACGGAAACATTGAGCGCCCCGATTAGAAGGGGACTGAAACACGACACGCTTTTGGCGTCGGCGCTTTCACTCGTGGAAACATTGAACGCCCCGATTAGAAGGGGACTGAAACCGAATCCGCCGCCGAGCCGTTCCAGTAGCTAGAAACATTGAACGCCACGATTAGAAGGGGACTGAAGTACTCAAGGCGCCAGCGAATTGCTTCAGTCCCCTTCTCATCGGGGCGTTCGGTTTTTTGCATCGTCGCTCCCAATTGAGAAGGCCGTATTCGTGCCCAGAAACAGAGTTTGTAGCTCCGCGGCCCGATCTGCCCGTCTTGCTCGCTCTCCTCAAACGCCAGCCATCGCCACACAAACGGCCCGAATCCCGCCCCCGGCAAAAACCCGCCAACCTACCCGCAAAACCAACCCAAACCCAAGTTCGATTCGTAAAGAACACATTCCACAAGTCTTCCTCCAGTCTCCACTCCATCCCTAATTTCCAGCTACAAAGGACCCATAAACCCCGCCTAACTAACTCGCCGTTTTTGAGTCCTACGAAAAGTAGCGATTATTAACCGCTATTGAATCAGTAACATAGAAATCCACGAACCCTCCAAAATTCTGGCTGGATTCCAAAGCTGTCGACCGCTTTTCATCTCGTCCGGGTACCGGCCCCGCAGAGGCTGGCTAGCAGTTCAAATCTTCCACATTTTTCTTCTCCCTTCCTATCAACCACTTACCTCCCAAAAATCAATCGCGCCGCACGGCTCTATCTCACAATCAACTCAGAATCTTATGTTTTCTGAGCACAACCAACAAACAAACAACGCAGCCGCCGAGCCGCGCCAAACAAATCAAAATCCCCACAACGCTGTCGCCGCGGAACCGGAAAACGCAGATCAGCCGGCACCCGATCAACCGCTATTCGAGGAAGACGAACACCTCCCCCCTGATCCAGACCCCAGCGATCCCCGCGACCGCGACCTACTCGACAAGGTCGACCCGGAACGCCGCAAACGCAACTGTGGACGTACGGGGCCTAAAACAAACGTCGGACGTGCCATCGCCGCCCGCAACGCAACCCGTCACGGGATGTGCTCCAGAACCCTGATTCTCGTGCAAGAAAGTGAAGAGGATTGGCACGAGTTAATAACTCACTGGCTCAGTGGTTATGGCAACCCCGCCGAAAACACCCTGCTCTATACATTTGTCCTCAAAACCACTCAGGCTGAATGGTTTCGCATGAGAGCAAACCGCGAATACGATTTTATGTTCCAGTGTATGGACTACGTCCCGATGCAGTCATGGTCACCCGAAAAACACAAAGAACACGATCTCGTTATGCGCTACGTCACCGCCGCCGAACGCAAAGTTCAGCGCGAATACCGCATGCTCGAACATCATTTCAAAACCCACCACAAAGCGGACGCCGAGGCCAGAGACCGCGCATCCAAACCCGCCCCCGCGCCGGCACAACAGCCCGCGCCTGCACCCGATCCCGATCCGCAACCGGACGACGACCCCACCAAAATCTTCTTCGTCCACAGTGAAACCGGCGAACGCCGCGACGCGCAGGGCAACAAATATCCCCCTCGCCCCGATTTCAAACCCGAACCCATCATTCCCGGCAAATATCCGCCCAATCACCCAGCCAGTTGGGGCGAAAGGCAGCGCAAACGCTAACGCGAACGTACCTCGAAACCGAGCCAGAAGCGTGAGCGACCTAGTCTGGCGTTCTGTAGTCACACCATGAGACTTGACCCCCCCACTCACGAACCCAAACCGGCCGAGCTCGAAGTGCGTCTGCACTCCCGCCAATTTGAAGTCTTCGACTCCAAAAAACGTTTCCGCGTCCTCGTCGCCGGCCGCCGCTTCGGTAAAACCGAGCTCGCCCTCGCCGAAATCGTCAAAGCCGCTACCGATGCCCCCAACCGTCTTGTCTGGTATGTCGGCCCTTCCGACAAGTTCGCTAAACGCGTCTTTTGGCGCCGCCTTAAGCACATCACTCGGTTAAAGTGGGCCCACAAACCCAGCGAATCCGAACGCCGTATCGATCTAAGAAACGGTTCCTCCATCGTTGTCAAAGGCGCCTTCGATCCCGACTCCCTCCGGGGCGAAGGTCTCGATTTCGTCGTCCTCGACGAAGTCGCCGATCTCAAACCTTCCGCTTGGAGTCACGTTCTGCGCCCCTGCCTTGCCGACCGCCAAGGCCGCGCCCTATTCATCGGCACCCCTAAAGGCCGCAATCGTCTTTACGATTACTTCGAACTCGCCAAGACCAATCCAGAGTGGGAGTCTTTCCAATTCACAACAGAAGAAGGCGGCTTAGTCACTAAAGCCGAACTGGAAAGCGCCGGCCGCGAGATGGATGCCAACGTCTTCCGCCAGGAATTCGATGCCCAATTCACCAGCATCGGCAAGAACCGCGCCTATCTTTCTTTTGACCGCTCGGCAAACGTCCGCGAAGTTCGTTTCGCAGGAACAGAGCCTTTGGTCTGGTCTCTCGACTTCAACGTCGACCCCATGTGTATGCTCCTCATGCAGAAAGTCGGCGATGACATCCACGTTCTCGAAGAAATCGTCATTCGCCCCGACGCTACCACCGAAAAAGCCTGTCACGTGTTCATGGAGCGCGCCAAGCCTTACCTGACGGCCGTCCATTGGCAGCACGCGCCTCTGCAACTGAAGATCTACGGCGACGCCAGCGGTCATCAGCGCCGCACCGCCGGCACGACAACCGATTGGCATCAAATCCGCGACTTCTTCCGCATGCACAAAGGCACCCTCGAAATTCATTGCCACTTCGCCAACATCAATCCTCTGGTTCGCGACCGCGTCAATTGCGTCAACGCCCGCCTCCGCAATAACCACGGCGAATCACGTTTGTTCCTCAGCCCCGGCTGCAAAGAATTGATCCGCGACTTCGAAGAAGTCACCTGGGCTACCGGCTCCACCGGCGCCCCTACTCGCGACCTCGATAAAAAAGACCGCGCCCGCACCCACCTCTCCGACGCCCTCGGCTATTTCGTCTCCCAAATCTTCCCCATGCGCGGCACTCCGCCAGAACCAGGCCGCCACCTCGGTGTTATATGATCAGCGCGCAGACACCGTTCATCTGTCTAGGCCAAATTCAGGTTTGCCCGGCACTCCCCCCAACCTGAATCCTTAAGAACGTGCCAGCGCCATTCCTAGCAAAGAAGGGGTCGAACGGTTTCGCAAGCCAGTGTTTCCATCCTGCGAGAGTCTCCGACACTTTGGCCTTTAGCTTGAGATCCCCATGAAAATCGAGTGTGCCTTTCGCCATTTGATAATCGCCGTGAAGACCTACGGCCGCTCCGGGCACTTCGAAACTGAGCCGCTGGAAGGTGAGCACTTCTCTTTCCAGCCGAAAACTCCCGGTCATGCTGGAGAAGACGTTATCAACCCGCCGATCATTGGGTCTTCCCTGCCCTCTTCGACTCAGCTCGTCTACTTTGTCCTGGACGGCATCTTGCAAAAACTCTCCTTTTGCAATCTCGAAAGTGCCGGTCAGAAGGAGGTTCTCTTTGATGGTTCCACTGAGGGGAGGAATTGAAATTCTCGCGTCCATGCGGATCGATCCGGACATGAACGGTTTTCCCTTCGTGGCGAGCAACAACAAGTCTTCGATACGACCCTGCGGCATGTACACGGCGAGATTGATAGCGCGGCGCCCATTCTCTTCGTGCTTGATAATGCCGCCGCTGGTTTGAAATCTTGTGTTGCCCAGGCGGGCATGGACTGGTTGAAGAACTGTGTTGCCGTTGGTGCCGTCAACAATCACGTCAAACTGAGTTTCCAGCGGAACACGGTTGCCGCTGGATTTAAGACGGAAATCAGGCACAGTGGCCTCGCCGCGAGCGCGAACGGCCGAAAGCGTTCCTATAAAATGACCGCTGGAGTGCAAGGTGCCAGCTATTGCCGGGAACACTCCGAGGTCGGCGTTTGAGAAATCATAGTCCCCTTCGAGGTGGGTATCGCCCGGGTTCTTGCTATTCCAAGGACCAAAGGTCCCCTTCGAGCGGATCAGACCCGGCGGCCGGGGATTGGTGAGAGTCGCATCGTATGCGAGCTGTTGTTGCACCCCGGCGGATTTGAGGTGAATGGCTTGGAGAGTGAAATCGAGAGGTTTCGCGCCTTTTTTTCTTGGGAGGATTACGAGACGAGCGTGAGTGATATCCACACTGTCGATCACAACGTTAGGGCCGATCATTTCGGAAACATCGTAAGAGTTAGCCGCTGGCGAATCAGTTTTTGGAGGAACAGTGATTGTCATGCCCTGCAGTTCAACATGAGGGACTCTCGGCTCAGCGAGGCGCAACATTCCCAAATCTAGGTCAAAGGAGAAGGAATCGGCTGCAAAAATCGGCGGATCTGCTGGGTGCTCTTTGTGACGGAGAATGAGGTTATGCCCTTCCACATGCGCAACCGTTCCGCTTCCGCCAAGCAAGAGCAAATCAAGAGGGGACACTTTTGGGATTTGTATCTGTAGATCTCCCAGTACGACATTGCTGTCAAAGCGCTGCTCTAGGTAGGCAACGACTCGTGCATGAACCTCGGGCTTAAATTTACCGGCGAGGACGCGCGCCGTTACAAAAAGTAATACCGCAATCGCGGCAACCCCACAGAGTATCGCTATCCAAAAGCCGGCTGGTCATCTTAGACATAAACTTCCAAAGTCGTTGCATTTCCGAGGCCGCTGACCAAATGGTGTCAAATCTCTTAACGAAACGTGCCAGTCGGGTGTTTTTGACACGGGATTGAGAATGCCGCTGGCATGCAACATGTTGAATTGATGAAGTACGCAGGGTGGCTAGAGACGTGCACTTGTATTTCGCGGAGGTTCAATAATGAACTCAGACCAAGTTGAAGGCAACTGGAAACAATTTTCCGGAAAGATCAAAGAAAAGTGGGGCAAACTCACCGACGATGACCTGACTCTGATTGCAGGGAAGAAGGATCAGCTTCTTGGAAAAATTCAAGAGCGCTACGGCGTCAAGAAAGAAGAAGCACAGAAGGAGCTTGATGACTTTTATAAGACGCATCCGGATTCGGGCGTCGCGGCCGCTAAAGCCGGGTCAGGTTACTGATAGAGTTTAGCCGCCGAAACATAACTGGGCCGCTCGAAGTCTTCTCGATCGGCCCAGTTTCTTTTTGTTTATAGCGTATAACGGCCTGCGCTGATCATTTGCTTGGCGATTTGACGGCTCAAGGCAACTGTGTTCGCTGGCTCATATTTCGCCAAACGGCGGAGGATAGCTATCTGTGTGCGAAGCATGTCGCCCTCCGCAACCGCAGCGATTACTTTGCGGGCCGATAATTCTACAACTTGTAGAGCTTTGGCGGCATAATACTTGGTCATCGCGATAGCATTTCTTGCGCTTGTCTCGCCCTTGTTGGCGACGAGCTTTTCAGCGCGCAATAAACAGGATTCAAGAGCGAAAACCTCAATGATAGTATCCGCGAGTGCTCCCATGATTTCCTGTTGATCCTGCAAATCGGTCATATGCTTTTGGGAGGCCGCGCCGGCAGCGAAAAGACTGAGCTTCCTCGCGACTTCAAGCATTTTGCGCGGGTCGGCTAATGGCCCTTCTAAATCTTCACTTGGCGTCGGTCCTTCCATTACTTCATCCATGATCTGCTTGATAGCCGGCAAAAGTGGGAGTTGGCCGGCGACAGCACGTTTCATCAACCAACCGGTGATGATAAGGCGATTGATTTCGTTGGTGCCTTCGAAAATACGATTGATTCGCGCGTCGCGATACGCGGGTGTGGCGGGATATTCTTCCACGTAACCGAAGCCGCCATAGATCTGAACCACATGATCGACAACCATGTCGAGCATCTCCGATCCCCATACTTTGAGGATGGAGCATTCGACGGCGTATTCTTCGATCTTTTTCTGGATCTCGCGCGAGGCACCGGGCGCGTGGTGGTCGACATCTGCCAAGGAGGCGTCAATCATTCCAATGGTGCGATAGCTCAAAGACTCACCGACGTAAATACCGGTCGCGCAATCCGCTAGTTTCTCTTGAATAAGACCGAACTCGGAAATTGGCTTACCGAAAGCCTTACGTTCTTTCGCGTATTGCAAACCGTGGTGGAAGGAAGTGCGCGCGCCACCAACGGCCGCCGCGCCCAGCTTGAAGCGGCCAATATTTAGAATGTTGAAAGCAATGTGATGGCCCTTGCCAACTTCACCCAAGAGATTTTCAGCAGGAACTCGGCAATCGTTCAAGATCAACGGACAGGTCGAAGAGCCGCGGATACCGAGCTTGTGCTCTTCTTTGCCAACCGTTAACCCCGGCGCGTTGCGCTCGATTAAGAAAGCAGAGAACTTGTCGCCATCAATCTTGGCGAAGACGGTGTAGAGATCCGCGAAGCCGCAGTTGCTGATCCACATCTTCTCGCCATTGAGGATATATTCTTTTCCGTCGGCAGAGAGCACCGCTTTCGTGCGGATGTTCATGGCGTCGGAGCCGGAGGTGGCTTCCGAGAGTGCGTACGCTGCAACCCATTCGCCTGTCGCCAGTTTGGGCAAATATTTTTTCTTCTGCTCCTCCGTCCCATACCAAACAAGAGGCAGCGTGCCGATGCCCGTGTGCGCGGAAAACGCGACCGAGAAACTGCCGTTCTTACTCAACGATTCAGCTACCAGTGCGGAGGTGACTTTATCAAGTTCCAGCCCGCCGTACGCTTCGGGAATGTCTACCGCGAGAAGACCCAACTCGCCGGCCTTACGCATCAACCCTTTAGTAACCTTGAAGTTCTTCTCTTCAATCTCGGCAACAACTGGCAGCACTTCATTCGTTGCAAATTCAGCAGCCGTTTTCGCCGTACTGATCTGTTCCTGGGAAAAATCTTCAGGCGTGAAGACTTCGTCAGCCTGGATGGATTCAATGAGAAAGCTGCCGCCCTTGGCCGCTTTCACCTTTGTTTCGACGCTAATAACCATATACTTTCTTCCTATGCTCTCTTCTCAAATCAATTCACACGTTCAAAAATTCCTGCCGCGCCCATACCGCCGCCGACGCACATGGTCACCATGCCATAGCGAGCTTTGCGGCGGTCCATCTCGCGGAGAAGTGTCGCCGTAAGTTTCGCGCCGGTGCACCCCAGCGGGTGGCCCAAGGCTATGGCGCCGCCATTCACATTTACTTTTTCAAGATCGATGCCCAACGTCTTGATCACGGCAAGCGATTGAGCGGCGAAGGCTTCGTTCAACTCAATGAGGTCGATCTGATCGAGAGTCAAGCCAGCCATCTTCAACGCTTTCGGAATTGCGTACACAGGACCAATGCCCATCTCTTCCGGCATGCAACCGGCGTAGGCGAACGAGACATAGCGCAGCAACGGTTTCAATCCTAAAGCAGCTGCACGTTCTTCGGATACAATGACAGCAGCTGCCGCACCATCGGAAGTCTGCGATGAATTGCCCGCCGTCACAACACCCTTCGCGTGGAACGCAGCTTTGAGTTTGGCCAGAGCTTCGAGAGACGTATCGCTGCGCGGACCTTCGTCCGTCTTAAACTGAGTCTCCGTTGTCTTGAGCTTCGATTTCTCGTCGGGTACGGTCACGGTGACAGGCACAGGAACGATCTCGTCGTCGAACTTGCCGGAGGCTTGTGCGGCGAGCGCTTTCTTGTGGCTCGCCAAAGCAAACTCGTCGGATTCTTCACGCGTAATGCCGTAATGCTTGGCCACTCGTTCGGCGGTAAGTCCCATCGATGTATAAGTGCCCGGAAAGTTCTCTTCGAGCCAGGGATTCATCGAAGGCTTGTTGCCCGCCATGGGAACCATCGACATCGATTCTGCACCGCCCGCAACGATAACGTCCGCACCGCCCGCGCGAATGCGATCAGCCGCGAGCGCAATCGACTGCAGCCCCGACGCGCAAAAACGGTTTACCGTAAATGCCGCCGACTCAATCGGGAGGCCCGCACGCAAAGCGGCGATACGAGCTACGTTCATGCCCTGCTCGCCTTCCGGCATCGCGCAGCCGATAATTACGTCTTCCACTTCTTTCAAATCCAACTGCGGTACACGGGCGAGCGCACCTTTGATCGCGATGGCTGCCAAGTCATCGGGGCGTGTGGAGCGCAACACACCTTTGGGAGCCTTTCCCACAGCCGTTCTCACGGCACTCACAATCACAGCATTCTTCATAATTAGTTCCTAAGAGGCTTGCCGGTTTTCAGCGTGTGGGCAATTCGTTCCGCGGTTTTCTTCTCGCCGCACAGAGAGAGAAACGACTGACGTTCGAGATCCAGGAAATATTGCTCACTTACGGGAGTCCCGGGCGTAACTTTCCCCCCACACAAAACATTGGCCACATGATTGGCGACCTTCACGTCATGGTCGCTGATGAACTCACCTTCGCGCATCAAACGGACGCCAATTTTCAGCGTCGCCAGAATATTCACGCCGGGCGCGGGAATATCGGTTCGCGGCAACGGCGCGGAATAGCCAGCGTCGGCCAGCTCGCGGGCACGAGTTTTCGCATCCAACAAGACGCGGTCGCGATTCATAGTGATCAAGTCACTGGCCGATAAGTAGCCCAGCGCGCGCGCTTCCGGGGCTGAGGTTGAGACCTTTGCCATCGCAATATTCTCGAAGCCGCGGCGCAAGGCTTCGATCAATTCGACAGACTCATTGCGGCCGGCATCCCGGAACGCGGCAGCGGCATCAATGGCGCGCAAAGCGACTTCTTTGCAGCCGCCTCCTCCGGGCACAAGGCCGACGCCCGTTTCCACCAGACCCATATACAGTTCCGCGTGCGGTTGGCGAGCCGCCGAATGCAATGAGATCTCGCAGCCGCCGCCAAGACACATTCCAAACGGCGCTGCCACAACGGGCTTTGGGCAGAACTTGATGGTCTGCGTCATCTTTTGAAAAGACTTGATAGCCATATCAATCTCATCCCAATCTTGCTCTTGAATGCCAAGCAGCAACTGCATGACATTCGCTCCAACCGAGAAATTGTCGCTATCGTTTGAAATCACGAAGGCGTCAAACTGGGCCAGCGCCTCGCTGCCCGGTTTCAGAGTCTGCGTGATGAGGGAAACAATATCCCCTCCAATGGCATTCATTTTGCTGTGAAACTCGATGCATCCAACGCCATCTCCCAGATCGATCAGCGAGGCTCCAGAATTTTTCTTTACGACGCCATGAGCCTTCTTAAGAATCTGAACGGACGTGACACCATCCACCGCGGGGATGGGTAGATAGGTTGCAGTTGCGGCGTCGAAGAAACGGCGCCCTGAGGGAACTGAGGCGTCGTCTTGATACCAGCTTGTTTTACCACTCTGCAGCAGTTTTTCGACGGCAGGAGCCAGCTTCATGCCGGCGGCCTTCATTTTTTCCGTAGCATTGGCCACGCCAGCGGCATCCCACATTTCAAACGGGCCCAGCTCCCAATTGAAACCGTTCTTCATCGCTTCGTCGATTGCAACGATGTCGTCGGAGATTTCGGGCACGCGATGTGCCGCATAGTTCCACAACTCCGGTAGCACTTGCCAATAAAATGCGGCCGCGCGATCTTTCTTCGGATCGTTACCAAGAACCATTCGCAACCGCTCGCCAACCGAATCTGTATTCTTGGTCAATTCGAGCGACGGAAATTTGACGCGCACAGAGGGACGGTACTCTAGCGTCTTCCAATCGAGCCCGAGGCGCTCCTCTTCGCCCCCTGGCCCTTTGACTTTCTTGTAGAAGCCTTGACCAGCCTTATCGCCTAGCCATTTCCTTTCGAGCATCTGCCCGATAAACGGCGGCGGCGCAACATCAGGCCGTTCATCTTTCACACGCTCAAAGAAATTCTTGGCGACGTGAGCCAGCACGTCGATTCCGACCATGTCACTTAAGCGAAAAGTGCCGGATTTAGGCCATCCCAAGGTAGCGCCGGTGAGAGCATCCACTTCCTCGATGGACATATCCATCTGTTGCATGATGCGCACTGCGTTCATCATTGCAAAAGTACCGATACGATTGCCGATGAAGTTCGGCGTATCTTTCGCGGTGACGACAACCTTGCCCAGCCGCTTGTCTACAAAGTGCTCGATGGCCGCAACCGCCGCGGGGTCGGCATCAGGCGTGGGAATCACTTCCAGCAGGCGCATGTAGCGCGGCGGATTGAAAAAGTGGGTGCCGAACCAATGCTTTTTGAAACCTGCATCCATGCTCTGAGCGATTTGAGAAACAGGCAGACCGCTGGTGTTGGTAGTGATAATGCAATCGGCGCGGCGGAACAGGTTCACTTTCGCAAGAAGAGCCTGCTTGATCTCCAGATTCTCCGCTACGACCTCAATGATCCAATCGCAATCGCGCAATAGATCGAGGTTATCTTCAAAGTTACCGGTTTGAATGAGTCGCGCGCTAAGCGGATCAAAAAATGCCGCAGGCTTGGCTTTTTTCAAAGCTTCCACAGCAGCGGTAGCAATTCCGTTGCGCGCCGCTCGATTATCGGCTGGGGCATTGGCGGGCACAATGTCCAGAAGCACAACCGGAAGCCCTGCATTGGCGATATGGGCCGTAATGCGCGATCCCATATTACCGGCGCCCAGAATACCCACCTTTCGAATCAGAAATGCACTTGTCTGCCTTGCAAGCGTCTTCGGTCTTTCCATTGTTTCGGCGATCATGGCTGAAAGTAAGTGGCGGAGAGCTAACTCCGCAATTCTCCGTGTGGAAGTCTTGCTGGAATGTCAACGGGCTGGAAATCGGGCACACGCAATTTGGCGGTGCGGCGGTTCGCCAAGCCTTGAGTCAAAGTTTGGGCAAATTCGGAAGCAACCTGCTCCGCAGTGAGCGCGCCACCCGGCTCAAACCAATTTGCCAATGAATGGATTGCTCCTGCTAAAGAAAAAGAGGCGAGGCGCACGCTGCAAGAACGGATTGAACCATCTTCAACACCTTGCTCTATAAACGAACGCAAGCTCTGGTCGATCTTACGTTTTTCTGCCCGCACCTCTGCTTGCGCTTTTGGGGAAAGCTCGCGGTCGTCTTGCCGGACCAGAAACCGGCCGAAATCTTTCGCGATGATAACCGTATAGGTTTGAATGAATCCTGCCACCTTTTCGAGGCCGCTTCCATCGTGCGCGCGAATTTGTTCCAGGCTCCGCTGAGTCAACGCAATGCCGCGCCGGTAACACTCCAGATAGATTTCTTCCTTGTTGTGAAAGTAATAGTAGAGGGCGGGCTTGGTAATCTTCAGTTTTCTGGCCACGTCATCCAAAGAAGTCTGGCGGTAACCTTTTTCAATGAACAGCTGGACGGCGGTTTGCAGAACAGCCTCTTTCTTGCCGCTAGGGTCGCGCCGGCGGTCGGCAAAAGCGGCCAGATGCGGTAAGGCGCCGGATGCGCGCGCCGCCTTCTTGCCGGCCGGATTGGTTCGCTTTCGAGCCGCTATTGACAGAGAGGTCCCCCTCTTGATATCTTACTCATCGGTAAGGAAAACGCAAGTGGTTATTTTCCTGCTCTCGGCGGCGCCCAATGTTGGCTAGCAATTTCTTCGCCTTACTCGCTCTTAGCTATGCGGAACCGCCGCATTTTTCCGTTCTGGAGACGGTGTTACTCGGTGTTTTCGTCGTTGCTTCGCTGGGCCTTTTCTGGGCGCGCTTCGGTCAAGTTGTGGCTAAGATCCGAGCTTCAAAAAAAGACGCCGACTTTACTCTGGGCGAGATTGGCAGGAGAGCCTGGGATTTCTTCTGGGAAGTAATCTGCCAAGCGAAAGTGATTGAGCAACGCCCATTGCCGGGACTCGCCCACGCTTTTGTCTTCTGGGGATTTTGTGTTTTCGCCCTTGTTTCGCTTAACCATTTCGCGGCGGGACTCGGACTGGGCTTTCTCTCGCCAAACGGTTTTTTCGGCCGGATCTATTTTGGTTTCGCCGCAGTTTTTGCATTGCTGGTGGCGGTTTCGATTTTCGGCTTATTCATCCGCCGCTTCGTGATTCATCCCATTTGGTTGGGAAAGAAAGTCTCTTACGAATCGGGCTTCATCGCCTGCTTGATCTTTCTGTTGATGGCGACGTACCTCGGAGCTTTTTTTGTACCGGACGCGGGTGCGACGGCCAAAGTCTTATGGTGGCTGCATTCGCTCTCGATTCTTGTCTTCCTCCCCCTTATTCCCCACACCAAACATCTGCATCTGGTGTTAAGCCCACTCACGATTTTCCTTTCGCGTGGAGGCTTTAGCGACATTCCGAAACTGGAGGGAGATGAAGACTTCGGATTGGTCAAAGGAACCGACCTCACGCAGCTAATCTCTTTGCAGGCTTATTCATGCGTAGAGTGCGGGCGCTGCACGGAGCATTGTCCAGCGGCTAACACTGGAAAGGAGTTGAATCCCAAAGAGATCATTCTCGGCGTCCGCAACTATTTGAACGACCTTGGGCCGAAGTCGGAAGAACCGCTGCTCGGAAAATACAACTCACAGGAAGCCGCTTTTCAATGCACCACATGCGGTTCGTGCGAGTTTCAATGCCCCGTTGGGATTGAGCACCTGCCTATCATTATTGGTCTAAGGCGTGGCAGCGTGAACACGGGAACCTGGGAAGACGAATACGGCACGAAACTCTTCCTGGCGATGGAGAAGAACGGCAACGCGCTGGGACTCTCGGCCAACGAGCGGACAAAATTCATTCAGAGGGAACAGTTCCCGATCTTCGATGGCACCCAGGAATACTGTCTTTGGCTAGGATGCATGGGGGGTTATGATCCGCAGGGCCGCGAAATTATTACGTCGTTCGCTCAAGTAATGAATCACCTGGGCACGACGTTTGGAGTGCTCAAAAAGGAAAAGTGTACGGGCGATCCGGCGCGGCGTCTAGGGAACGACCTTGTGTTCCAACAACTGGCAGAAGAGAATCTGGAAAATATTAAGCAGAACAAGGTTACGAAGATCGTTTCGATTTGTCCGCATTGTGTAAGAACGATTTCCAAGGACTGGCAGGATTTCGGCACACCCCCTAAGATTGAGCATCACAGCGAATTCATGGCGCGCCACAAGGACAAGCTGCCGCAGAGCAACGGCGCGGATGTAGTGTTTCATGATCCGTGTTACTTGGGGCGGTACCAAAACATCTACGATGAACCGAGGCAGGTCATCGCACTCAGCGGCAATGTTGTGGAAGCGCCGCGCAATCACGAACGGAGTTTTTGCTGCGGGGCGGGCGGCGGCTTAGCGTTTTTAGGAGAGGAAAAAGGCGAACGCGTGAGCCATGCGAGGGCCAAGGAACTGGCTGCCACCGGAGCCGGCGTTGTCGGCGCAGCCTGCCCGTTTTGCAATACGATGTTGCGAGATGCGCTGGCGGCCACTTCGAATACGCCGCCACAACTGTTGGACATCGCACAGATCGCGGCGAAATCTTTGCCGCCCAAACAACCTGAACGACAACCATGATCGATCTTCCCCTTGATCGCGTTTACCATTGGGAGCGAACACGCCCAGACGAAGTATTCTTGACACAGCCGATTCATGGAATCGCGCGTGATTGGACGTGGGCGCAAACCATGGATGAAGCGCGGCGAGTGGCGAACTATCTGCTTTCCAAAAACTGGCCTCCCGGCTCGCATATCGCGATTTATTCCAAGAATTGCTCGTGGTGGATCATGGCGGAGTTGGCCATTTGGATGTCAGGCCATGTCACGGTTCCCATCTATCCCTCACTCACGCAGCAGTCCGCAAGGCAGCTTTTTGAGCATTGCGATCCGGTAGCCTGTTTTCTTGGGCCGGTAGACGTGCCGAACTTCGCGGCTTCGGAGATGCCGCCCAGCCTGGAAATCATCAGCTTCCCGAACGCCGGTAAGTCGGACGGCGCGCACAGTTGGGACCAGATTCTGAGAGCAACCGAACCGCTGATGGCGAATCCGCAGCGCGCAGCCGACGAGATTGCAACCATCATTTACACCTCGGGAACAACGGGCTCTCCGAAAGGCGCGATGCACCGATTCTTGGCTTTCCCTTACCTTGCGAAAGCCATTTCTCAAGTGGCGGGCGAAGACCCTCAGCGTCAACTGTCATACTTGCCGCTCGCGCATATTGCCGAGCGGGGCCTAACCGAAACGTCGGCAATCTATTATTCTTGCCATGTTTTCTTTAGCGAGAGCACTGCCACCTTTCTAACCGACCTGAAACGAGCACGCGCTACCGTTTTCTTTTCGGTCCCCAGGCTTTACGTGAAATTTCAGCAGAAAGTATTCGCGAAGATCTCGGCCGGCACGCTCGACATGCTGCTGCGAATGCCCATGATCAAGACGGCGGTGCAATGGTACATTTTGCGCAGCATGGGTTTCGGCGAAGTCAAATTCGCGGCCTGCGGCTCTGCAGCGCTGCCAGCGGAGGTACTGCGCTGGTTTCTGGCATTGGGATTTCCGCTCACGGAAGGTTATGGGACCACTGAGACCGGCATCACTCACACGTCCCCCAACGGTGAGAGCCGTCCAGGTTATGCGGGGAAAAGCACGCCGGGAGTGGAGGCCAAACTTTCCGAAGGGGGAGAATTGCTTTTGCGGAGCCCCATGAATATGTTGGGCTACTACAAGAACCCTGAAGATTCGCGGCTGGTCTTCACAGACGACGGCTTCATTCGCACCGGTGATTTGGCGGAAATAACTCCCGACGGCTGGCTGAAAATTACCGGGCGCATTAAGGAGCAATTCAAAACGGCGAAAGGGAAATACGTTGTTCCTTCGAAGATCGAAGGGCTTCTGAGCACACATCCCGCCATTGAGAACTGCCTGGTCTTAGCCAACAACAAAGATGCACCGTGCGCAGTCGCAGTGCTTACAGCAGATGCTGTGCGCCAAGCTTCCACAGAGGTGGGGCGAACTGAGTTGGAAAAATCGTTTCAAGAACTCCTGGACAAGGTCAACGCCCAGGTAGAAGCGCATGAGCACCTGGCTTTCATCGCGCTGGTACATGATCATTGGACAATTGAGTCTGGGTTTATCACTCCGACTCTCAAGCTTAGGCGGATTCCTTTGGAGGCGCACTACGGCCCATTAATTTCGGCGGCGGTCGAAAACGGTAAGCGAGTGGTATGGTCTTTGTGAAGTCCTACTGAGCAGTCGTCCGGCTGGGATAACCTTGCGCCAACTGATTTTCGAGCAACGCATCCTGATTGTAGATGTCGGGCGTAAAGTGCACTTCCCCGTTTCGCATGGCGATGGCTGTAGCGTACACGAGCAACACGGGGATTGGATTCTTGAGATCAACCTGAAACGTTTTCGTGCCGTGCATGGCTACCCGAATTTTAGCGGCTGTCCAAGAATCTGTTTCGCGGAGAGTCCATTCGGCAAGTTGTACTGGACGTTCGACGCGCACGCATCCGTGGCTGAAATCGCGCCGCGCTCTGGCGAATAGTTCGTGCGAGGGCGTGTCGTGCAAATACACATTGTGCGCGTTCGGAATGCCGAAACGCAGCAGGCCCAACGCACAATTGGGGCCGGGCATCTGGCGAATCCGGTATTTTCCGGAGCTGAGTCTTCGTAGAATTTCGTCTGTCAATCCATGCGGGGCAGGAACAACTTTGTCGGCAGCATTAACAACTTCGTAGCGGTGAATCGCCAGGTAATCGCGCTCTTTCTCCAGCTTCGGCAGCATTTCGTTTTCAAGGATGCTGCGCGGAACGTTCCAATACGGCCGGAAGGTAAGGTAACCAAGATCGGCAGAGAAAACCGGGGTTTGGTTGTCATAGGATGAACCAACCACGACTTTCATCTCAAGGTCGGTCTCATACGCGGCATCGAGCGTGCGCAGAGTAAACTCCGGAATGTTGACCACAATAGGAGGATGCCCAAGAGCATGAGGAACCCAGCGCCAGCGCTCAAGTGCAAGGCGAAGTTGCTCAACCCGCTGCGACAATGGCACGTTCAACTGTTCAACTGTTGCCTTGCCCAACCTGCCATCCGGCTCAAGGCCGTGGCGTGCCTGGAAATGTTTTACAGCCTCGACTAAAACGCCGGCAAAGACTTCGGAGTTCTGGGAAATGGCTGCATCTTTCGGCAAGTCTCCGAGTTGCTGCAAACGCTGCGCTAACACTCTCACGCCTGAATAACGGGTGCCGGGTTCAATTGTGGCAAGCACGCCAGGCACCTTGACTTCCGGTTGATTAGACCTTGCCAGATAATCGGCCAACGCGTTCTGACTGCGCTTGTATCCCTTATAAGGAGGCTCCACTTCTTCGGCGATTAATGCTGCCGGATCATGCGCGCCAAGCAATTTGAGTTTGAGGAAAGCGGCAATATCAAAATCGTGATACTCAGGATCCAAGTGAAAAAAACCTGGATTCGCTTTACCGAAGTGCAGGTCGGCTAGATAGCGCATCACGCTAACGGTCAAGCAGACATCAAACTGCGAACGATCTAAATGGGCAATCTGTTCGTCCCACAAATCAGCGTCATAGTCTTCCGGTTTGAGTCCTTTCACCGCTGCCGCTTTGAGAATCGCGATCATGGCGAGCGCTTGCGGCGTCGGGCCGTTTTCGGTGAGCCATACTGCGGAATAAGAGGGAGCGTAGAAAGCAACCAGGAGGCTGCGAAAATCCACAAAATCGGGAAAGCGCAGATCCGGCGCGCGGCCGTGCGCGACCAACCTGCAAAGACTAGTGGGACACGCCTCAGACTGAATAGACTGCGCTGGAACTAGCGCTGCCAGCATTCCAAATAGAGCAAGGAGTCTAAACACCGCCCCACAATTCACGCGCGATCTCAACAATCAAACTCAGCTTGGCCCACTGCTCATTTTCCGCCAGGATGTTGCCCTCTTCCGTGCTCGCGAAACCACATTGAGGACTGAGGCATAACTGATCGCCGTCCGCATATTTCGCCGCTTCGTTGATGCGCCGCTTCAGATCTTCTTTCGTTTCGAGCGTTCCTGTCTTCGATGTGACGAGTCCCAACACCACCATTTTATCTTTGGGCAGCAAGCGTAACGGCTCAAAGCCGCCGGCGCGGTCGGTATCCCACTCCATGAAATATCCGTCAACGTCGATGCCGTTAAACAGCACATCGGCCACAGGCTCGTAGCCGCCTGTTGCTATAAAACTGGAGCGGAAATTGCCGCGGCACAAGTGCATGGTAATTCGCATGTCGGCGCGACGGCCGGCAATCGCTGTATTGATCATGCCGGCGTAGGCGAGTGGAAGTTTCTCTGGATCGTCGCCTCGTTCGCGGAGCAGGGCGCACTGTTCCGGGTCGCAGAGGTAAGCAAGATTCGTTTCGTCAAGTTGTAAGTAGCGGCAGCCGGCTTCCGCAAAAGCCCGCACAGCTTTCTGATAAGCCTGCCCAAGGTCGCAAAAGAATTCTGCCATGTCGGGGTAAACCGTTTCACTGACAGCCTTTCGGCCTCCGCGGAAATGAAGCACGCTGGGCGAGGGAATAGTCATCTTCGGCGTGGCGTGCGCGTTTTCCTTCAAGAATCGAAAGTGCTCCAGCATGGGGTGACCGGAGAAACCGAGTTTGCCAACCACTCGCAGAGCTTTCGATTTGGTGGCAATACCGCCTTTGAACGCGATGCCGTGGTCGGACTGATACGGCTCCACACCGTCTAACAATTCCAGAAAATCATAGTGCCACATCGAGCGGCGAAACTCGCCATCGGTAATGCCGCGCAACCCGGTCTCTTCCTGACGAGTAATGAGCTTCTTGATTTCTCGATCTTCAACGCTCTTTAGTTCCGCTGGGCTGATGGCCCCGGCGAGCTTCGCCGCGCGGGCGTCTTTCACTTCTTTTGTGCGGAGAAGGCTGCCTACCTGATCGGCGCGAAATGGAGCTTTTTGCATATTGGCTCGCTAGTTTTTGGAGAAGGGCTACGACTGCGCGAACAATTCGGCGCAAGAAATCTCAATCTTGCCGCAACCCTCCCTGTGCCAACGGCTCACGTTAACGATACAGTAGCAGGTGGCAATGGAAACCACTACCGCAATCAATCGAAAGGGCCTGTTCATCACGAACGCAGGCCAGAATGTCGCTTTTACCTTTATTCTCGTAACCAGTCTTTTTCTTCTGTGGGGATTTTGCAACGGCTTGATCGACACCATGGACAAGCATTTTCAAAACGAGTTGCACTTGACGAAGTCGCAATCCGCGTCCGTTCAATTCGCGCACTACCTTGGATATTTCTTGATGTCGATTCCCGCTGGCTGGCTCGCCACCAAGCTTGGCTACAAAGGCGGCATCATCATGGGCTTGTTGATTGTATGCTTGGGCGGACTTTGGTTCATGCCGGCGACCCACATCAGTGAAATGGTTCAAAGCGGCGGCGTGTCGCCGACAACCGCTTTCGTGGCGTTTCTTTTGGGAGTTTGTATTATAGCCACCGGCTTGACGTTTCTTGAGACGATTGCGAATCCCTACACAACCGTGTTGGGCGACCCACACTATTCGGCCACGCGCATTAATTTGGCGCAGTCGTGCAACGGAATTGGTTGGATTTTCGGGCCCATTGCCGGGAGCATGTTCTTCTATTCCACCAACGCGCTGGGCCAAAGCACGGGCAATCAGACGCTGTACATACCTTACGCCGGAATCGCTGCCGTGGTTTTCGTGCTGGCGGTGGTTTTCTACTTCGCGCCCGTCCCCGACATCAAGGCCGAAGACGACTATCATCTTGATGACGCCGAACCGGGCTCCCAACAATCTATCTGGTCGCATAGCCACTTCGTTTTTGCGATAGCCGCGCAGTTCTTCTACGTCGCTGCACAGGCGGGAATCTTCAGCTTCTTCATCAATTACATGACAACGGAAATTCCTGCCGTTCCGCAGAGCTGGAGCGGAGCGTTGGATCGATTCGCATCCCACGCGGGCTTTCTGCACGACTGGTTGTCCGGCTGGTTTGTTGCAGCGAAGAGCGGTGGGCTCGCCGTTAGCGATAAAGGCGCGTCGAACTTGGCCTCGCTGGCCTTTTTCTGTTTCTTGCTAGGCCGCTTTACCGGCGCGGGCTTGTTGCGGAAATATTCGGCGCATAAAATTCTGGGAATCTATGCCGCGGTCAACGTGATTGTCACGTTCATCGTGTTCTGCAAGTTCGGATGGCTTTCGGCATTCTGCGTCTTCTTGAGTTATTTCCTGATGTCCGTCATGTTCCCAACGATCTTCGCGCTTGGGATCTTTGGACTAGGGACGCGCGCAAAGAGAGCCTCATCGTACATCGTGATGGCGATTATGGGCGGCGCCATTTTGCCGAAGCTGATGGGATACGTAGCCGACAAGTTTGATATGTCGCGCGGCTTCATTGTGCCGATGTTTTGTTTTGTGCTGGTGGCCATCTACGGTTTCGCTTGGCCCAAGCTCAGCAAAGCGGAGTCTTTGCGTTCCGTGCCGCTCGGTGCCGGTCACTAAAACGGCAACGCGATAAGCTGAACAATATCTTATGAGCACACCGCGAATCGTGTGGCTGTTAAGTCTTTGGCTCGGCGGCGGGCTGGCCTACGCGCAACTGCCCGATGGACCGCACAAAGAAACAGCTATGAAACTATGTGGCACCTGCCATGCGCCGACAATTGTCTTGGGCCGCGGCATGACGCGAGATCAATGGGGCGAAGTGGTTTCCGACATGATCTCGAAGGGTGCCAAAGGCAGCACCGAAGACTTCAGCCAAGTTGTCGACTATCTCGCAACTGCCCTGCCCGCCAATGGCGCTTCTCAAACGACTCAGCGCCGCAAGCCGAGTGGGGGGCTCTCCGCCGGCCCGCAAGACCGCCACGTTGTCGACGAAGCTTCCGCCGCCCTTGGGAGGGCCATCTATTTTCGCGAGTGCATTAACTGTCACGGTCCCAAGGCCCGCGGCGCCAGTCCGAATGCACCCGAAGGACAAAGAGGAAGCGACTTGGTGCGGTCGCTGGTTGTTTTGCACGATCGCTACGGAAGTCAACTCGGACCGTTCTTGAAGAAGGGACATCCTATGCAAAACGGCGGACCATCCGCCGCACTGAATCCTGCGCAGGTACAGGATCTGGCAAACTTCCTCCATCAGCGCTTTGAAGACACACTGCACCGCGCACCGTTCGAAAAACCACTGGACGTGCTCACCGGAGATGCCAAAGCCGGAGAAGCCTACTTCAATGGTGCAGGCAAGTGCGCCACCTGTCACTCAGCCACGGGAGATCTTGCGCATATCGCCAGCAGGTATGACCCGCCAGCCCTGCAGTTACGGTTTCTCTTTCCCAAGAGCGCTCGCTTCGGTGGAGGAGGAAGCCAAACGAAGGCAGTTACGGTGACCATCACCCAACCTGACGGCCAGACGTTCAGCGGAGACGTGGTGCGGATGGATGACTTCACGGTAGCGTTGCGTGATAGCAACGGAGACTATCGCTCGTGGACCCGCACAGCGGACTTGGGAGTGCAAAAGAACGATCCGTATCAAACGCATATCGAACTTTTGGACCAGTACACCGACAAGAACATGCACGACATTGTGGCCTATTTGGAGACGTTGAAGTGATGATGCATTTGAAGACACTAGTCCTTTTGATCTTGAGCGCGGCCAGTACATTTGCCCAAGGTTTGGCGGCTGAAAAGCTGCTTCAGCAACCTATTGATACATGGCCTACCTATAACGGAGACTATTCAGGCCGGCGATTTAGTCCCCTGACTAAGATCAACGACGGTAACGTCACTTCGCTGACTCTCGCCTGGGCCTATCGCTTAAGCGCCGGCGCGGGCGGTGCCGGCCGGATCGATCAAGGCAACTCCACTCATGGTCAACGGCGTCCTTTACTTCACCGTCCCCGACCACGTTTGGGCTGTTGACGCGCGCTCGGGACAGGAGATCTGGCACTACCAATGGAACACAAAGGGCGGCATCCATTTGGGAAATCGCGGCGTTGGAATCTACGGAAACTGGCTTTATTTCGAAACTCCCGATTGTAATCTCGTTTCGCTCAACATTCAGAACGGCAAGGAGCGCTGGCATAAACAGATTTGCGATATCGACCAGTTTTACTACGCCTCCGTAGCGCCCATTATTGTAAAGAATCACGTGCTGGTGGGAGTGAGCGGCGACGACCTGGATATTCCCGGATATCTGGAATCGCGCGATCCCGAGACGGGAGACCTGCAGTGGCATTGGTCAAGCGTGCCGAAGCCAGGCGAGCCCGGTTCGGAGACTTGGCCCACGGCGGAAGCGATGGAGCACGGCGGAGGGATGACGTGGGTGCCAAGCACTTACGATCCGGATTTGAACCTTGTGTACGTAGGAACCGGAAACCCCCAGCCAGTGATCGCGGGTAAGGCACGCAAAGGCGATAACCTCTACACGGAATCGATTGTCGCTCTCAACCTCGACAGCGGCAAGCTCGTTTGGCATTTCCAGCCTTCCCCGCATGACACGCACGATTGGGACGCGGTGCAGACACCTGTTTTATTCGATGGCGTTGTGAACGGCGCACCGCGCAAGCTCCTTGCGCAAGCAAGCCGCAACGGTTACTTCTTTGTGCTCGACCGGACAAACGGCAAGAATATCGTCACCTCCGAATACGTCAAAACCAATTGGGCAAAAGGAGTCGACGCCAAAGGACAACCAATTCCGAACCCGGCCAAAGAGCCGCAACCGGATGGCGCGCTGGTTTCTCCCAATCAGGGAGGAGGAGTGAATTGGCCGCCTCCCAGTTACAGTCCGGCTACCGGTTTGTTCTATGTGAACGCTACGCGCGCATACAGTGTTTACTACATCTACGACGACAACGACAAGCCGGAAGGTTGGGGCGGAAACGACCAGGGCGGCTGGGCCGAATCAATGCTTCAAGCTATCGACTACAAAACGGGTAAGATTCGTTGGAGCCATAAGTGGGAGTCGGCAGGCGTGCGTTCAGGCCTGCTGAGCACCGCGGGAAACTTGGTGTTCGCGGGAGATACGGCAAACAACCTTGTGGCACTGGACGCCACCACAGGTAAGGCTCTCTGGCATGCAAACTTGGGCCAGGGAGGACTGAGCAACGCGGCGATCACTTACGAATTGGATGGAAAGCAATACTTGGTTGTTGGCGCGGGCGACACTCTCTACTCGTTCGTCATGTTGAGGAATTAACACATAAGCCGGGTGGCGCGGGCGGTTTCGCCTGCCTTCGGCTAGCTGCCATTGCGCTACCCTAAGAACATGCCGATTTTTGAGTATTCTTGCGACGATTGTGGAACGAAATTCGAAAAGCTTTTGCGCCGCTCGGCGGAGGCAAATGAAGTCCGCTGCCCTTCGTGCGGTCAGGAACACTTAACCACTCAATACTCCACGTTTGCCGCTCATGCAAAGTCAGGTGCCTCTCAAGCCAAAGCCGCCGATTGTGGCGCTGGCATGTGTGGATCAGGCGCGTGCCAAAGCGGCATGTGCGGCATGAATTTCAATTAAACGTTTCACGTCCTAACAGTCCCTTGTCGTGCATTCGTACACGCGAGACGAGACGCTTACCGTGAATCTTCGATGAATTTCAAGCGAAATCCATAACCAGTACCAGAGCCATATTCGATCAGTACCAGAGTTTGCGATATTTCTCCATCCGACAGTTATACTGGTAAATCTCAGTCGCGAACCGTTACGGGTAGATACAGACGCTTCAAAAATGTAGAAACTCCAGGCACTGGACTAACGTCCCATAGCGGATCGCCTATTGGTGCCTGTAGCATCGATTACGTTCACGCCTTTCCAGCAAACCGAAAGAAACAAGTTCAAAGCTACCGATATGACATTAAGTACTAAAAGATACAAAGCGAGACAAGTGCGCGCGATCGCCGCACTGCTATTTGTTGGATTTGCGGCGACGGCCGCTGCCCAAGTCCGGCACGGAGTTAGCGCATATCCCTCCAATCCGAGTACGCCGGCAGCGGTTTCCGCAGTCACAGTTCATCCGCTCCCGCTTGCCCAATCGAGCTTGCAGGGGTCTACCAACCCGGCGCAAGGCATTACCTACACCTGTGACGCCAACTTTTCAACCTACGGCCCGGTCGGGTTGTGCGCTGCCTTGAACAGCATTCTTCCCCTTATCTACAGCAGCACCTTTACCAATGCGAGCGCGAGCATCTACATCCTTTTCGACCCCACTGCAGGGCTTGGTGAAAGCGTTCAATATCCCAACTTCGTAACTTATTCCGCTTATCAGGCCAAGCTCTTGAGCGAGTCTACCGACCCGGCCGCCGCTTTCGTTCCAGCCGCGGAGCCCGCAATTTTCGGAACCCTCCCGGTTAACATCACTAGCGCATTAGCCCGGCACTTAGGCATAAGTGGCGCTACAAGTATAACGGCCGAAGGGGACTCCTGTTCAACCCCTGGCGTGGGTGACTGTTACGACGCCATTATTCATATCGTTACGCCTGAAGCCCTTGCAGCCGCAACGGGCGGCCAGGGCTTAAGTTATCGGAGCCTCAGTGGAAGTACTAACGGCACCACGGACAATTACGATTTTTTCAGCGTTGTCGAACACGAAACGGACGAAGTTCTCGGAACAGCCTCGTGCGTAAGTTACACTGGTCCTGGAACGACCGCTACCCCGAATTGTGTCTCAGCGGAGGACCTGTTCCGGTATACCTCGCCGGGAGTGAGGATTTTCAATACTTTTGCCTATTCTTACTTCTCGGCCGACGGCGGCGTGACCGACCTCGACAGCAATACTTACAACACAACCCAAGGGGGCGGAGACTGGGGCGATTTTAGCCAGATTTGCGTCTTCGTTCAGGATGCCGAAGCTTGCCCGTCCAGCATTCTGGCCGCCAACAGTTTTGATATCACGAACGATGGTCCCGGCGGCACGCCCGGACCCGAAGTTGCAATGCTCGATGCGGTCGGCTACAACTTGAATAAAGCTCCGGTCATCTCGGCCGTAACAATTACTGCAATTACTTCCACGTCCGTCACCATCACCTGGACAACCGACCAAGCCTCTACTTCGTTAGTCAACTACGGCACCACGACTTCCTATGGCTCGCAATCTCCCGCGAATACCACACTCGTGACGGCGCACTCTGTGACACTTACCGGTTTAACGCCCGGCACCACGTATGACTATGACGTGGTTTCCGCCAATAGCTCGAGCCTATCGGCTACCTCGGGCAACTTCACCTTCACCACAACAGCAGGCGCGCCAGTGATCACGGTTGTAACAGCTAGTGGGATCACAACCACCTCGGCCACCATCACCTGGACGACGAACCAGGCTTCCACATCGGAGGTGTGCTACGGAACTACGACGCCACCCACCTGCGCGTCGCCTGCAACCAATAATGCGCTCGTGACCAGTCACTCGGTCCAACTTACGGGCTTGACGCCGGGAACGATCTATTACTACGAGGTGGTTTCCACCAATAGCTCGAATCTGTCGTCGACCTCGAACATCTTTTCCTTCACTACAATGGCAGTCGCCCCGGCCATTTCGGCGGTGACGGCAACCGCGATCACGTCCACTTCGGCCACCATCGTCTGGCTGACTAACCAAGCTTCCAGTTCGCTAGTCAACTACGGAACCACGACCGCTTATGGCTCGCACTCTGCGCTAAACAGTACGCTGATGACTGCACATTCTGTGACGCTGACCGGTCTGACTCCAGGCACCACGTATGACTATGACGTGGTTTCCGCCAATAGTTCGAATCTCTCGGCGACCTCGGGCAACTTCTCATTCACCACAACCTCTGGCTCGGGACCCGTCCTCACCAACATTGCGTCATATCCCGTCGCCAATACGACGGGTACCATTCTCTGGACCAGCAGTCAGAACGCCACTTCGCAAGTGAATTATGGGACCACGGCGGCATACGGATCTCAAACACCGCTGAACACGACCTTGACCCTCTACCACGTTGTGCCGTTGTCGGGACTCAATCCAGGCACCACTTATCACTATTCAGTGGTCTCGACAAACGCCTCGGGCCAGACGACAAGCTCGCCTGACTTCAGCTTCACAACAACGGGTGTAGCCACGACACCGGCGCCCGTTATCACGGCTGTAGCGTCAAGCGGCATCACATCGACTTCGGCAACGATCACGTGGACGACCGACGAGAGTTCTAGTTCACAAGTCTTGTACGGAACCACGACTGCTTACGGCTCGCAATCGCCGGCCAACAACACTCTGGTAACTTCGCACTCCGTAACGCTGACCGGTTTGACTCCGGGCACAACTTACGACTATGCGGCAGTCTCCACCAACAGCACCGGCGGCTCGACAACCTCGGCTAACTTCACATTTTCAACCGCCGGATCGGCGCCGCCGCCCCCCGTCATCTCGGCTGTGACCGCCGGGGCGATTACTTCGAGTTCGGTTACCATTACTTGGACAACAGACCAAGCTTCCAGTTCGCAAGTGAAATACGGCACGACGGCGAGCTATGGATCACAATCTCCCCTGAACAGCGCACTGGTGACGGCACACTCGGTCACACTGACCGGGTTAACGCCTGGCACGCTGTACGACTTCGACGTGGTTTCCGCCAATAGCTCAAACGCATCGGCCACCTCGGGCAACTTCACGTTTACGACGACAGCGTCCACAACCCCGGGTCCCGTCATCAGCAGAGTAGCTTCCTATCCCGTCGCCAACACAACAGCCACCATCCTCTGGACCACTGACCAGTCCAGCAGTTCGCAGGTGTTTTACGGGACGACGACAGCTTATGGCTCCCAAACTACGCTCGATCCGACGCTGAACATTTACCACGTTGTGCCACTGGCTGGACTTACTCCAGGAACGACGTATCACTATTCGGTCGTTTCGACGAACTCCTCGGGTGTCTCTTCGACATCGCCCGACTCCAGCTTTACTACGACGGGGACTGCACCGAATCCTTCGCCGGTCATCACGCTCGTTACGGCATCGGGCTTAACGGCCAATTTGGCAACAATCACTTGGACAACGGACCAAGCCTCTACATCGCAAGTTTCATACGGAACCACGACGGCTTATGGATCGCAATCGCTACTTAACAACACGCTGGTGACGACGCACTCCGTGACCCTGACCAGTTTGACTGCCGGGACCACTTACGATTACGCGGTCACGTCGAACAACAGCACCGGCGGATCCACCATGTCCGGCAATTTCACGTTTACCACCACCGGAACGCCACCGCCGCCACCCGTCATTTCCGCCGTGACGGCTTCCGCTATTACATCAAGTTCAGTGACGATCACCTGGACAACGGACCGAGCCTCGAGTTCTCAGGTCTCTTACGGAACGACGACGGCCTATGGATCGCACTCGCCTCTCAACAGCACGCTGGTAACGGTGCACTCGGTGACCCTGACCGGTTTAGCCGCCGGCACTATCTACGACTACGCGGTGACCTCTGCTAGCTCCCCGACCTCGTCGAGTACCTCGGCCAACTTCACCTTCACCACAACGGCCAGTACGACTCCCGCGCCAATGATCTTCGATCTCGCCTACTATGGCATTACCGGCACGGGAATTACAATCGGCTGGTCGACGGATCAGCTTTCGACCACCGCCGTTCAATACGGCACCACCCCGGCCTTCGGCCAAACCAGCCCGCTTCAGCCGGCGTTGACGATTTCGCACGGTGTGACATTGACAGGCCTGGCTGGCGGGACAACCTACTATTTCCAAGCGGTCTCAACGAATAGCTCCGGAACCGCCGGCTATTCTGCAACTTTCAGCTTCACTACGCTGCCCACCGCAGGTCCCGTCCTTACCAACATTGTGGTAATGCCCGCTACGGGGAATTCCGCCACGGTTGCGTGGACTGTCTCGGAAGCAGCCACCACACAGGTGGAATTCGGAGCGAACGCCAGCTACGGAAAGTGGAGTCCCGCCACCACGGGCAACTCAACTCCCCTGGGTTATGTTCCTAGTGGCACGGTTCATTACCGGCTTCACAGCATGGACAGCTTTGGCAACCAAACTGTGACCCCCGACATGACGTTTATCGAACCCTAAAGAAGAAACAGTTGCAGCGAGTGGCCTAATGAACTGGATGGTGGCCATTCGCCATGTGGGTGCATGCATTCTTGACAGCGGCCACGAACCCATCAAAGGAAGCGGGTTTGGTGATGTAGTCCTGTGCCCCAAGCGCCATCGATTTTCGTTTATCCACCGCTAAAGAGGAAGAAGTAAAAACAACCACAGCCAACGACTTTAAATCTGCGTTGTCTCTCATTTCCGAAAGTACTTCCAAGCCGGTCCGGCGCGGCAGATTCAAATCGAGTAAGACAAGGTCTGGGCGAGGCATATCCCGATAGGGCCCGGTCTTTTTCAGAAATTCCATTGCTTCATCGCCATCAGCCACGCGGTACAACGTCACATCAATTTCGGCTTCCTTCAAAGCTGTTTCCAACAAGAAAACGGCCGCGTCTTCATCTTCGACGTAGAGTAAAACCCGCTGATTCATGGCGAAAGTGGTATTGCCTGCTGACCGCACTAACCGCAAAATATCTCGCGCGGCGGTTAGTCAAACCCAAGTCTGTATGCACCCGTTTTCTCACAATTCCGCCACTGGGACAACATGCAAATTTACCGGACAGCGAATTCCCTCTTGACTTTCGGCCTTTATTCGCCAACACTAGATGGGAGAGGTTTTCGTACGCCATGGCATTAACGCGTCGGCAAAAAGAAGTGATGGATTTCCTTGCGGATTTTATTGACCGCAATGGTTACAGTCCCAGTTATGAGGAGATTGCCTCTGGGCTGGGCTTGGCGTCGCTGGCGACAGTGCATAAACATATTCAAGCCTTGGAATCGAAGCAGTATCTCAAGCGCAGCTACAACCACAGCCGCTCGCTCGAAGTCGGCGACCGGTTCAATAGCGAAGAGAAAACGCGGCGGCGCAATACGTCGTCTGCGCCGGAGATTCCTTTGCTCGGCAGAATCGCCGCCGGTGTTCCGGTGGAGGCAATCCAGAACCAGGCCACGCTGCACTTTTCCGATTTCGTCGGCAAGGGCAGCGGGACATTTGCCCTAGAAGTTCGCGGCGAATCCATGATCGACGATCATATATGTAGCGGCGATTTCGTGCTGGCCGAGAAAACGGACAAGGTCCGCGATGGCGATATCGTTGTGGCCCTAGTCGATGGCAGCGAAGCGACGCTGAAACGCTATTATCACCAGCAAGACGGGCGCATCCGGCTCCAACCCGCCAACGCCACCATGGCCCCGATCTTTGTGAACCCATCCGACTTACAGATCCAAGGCCGCGTGCTCGCCGTCATGCGCAAGTATTGAGGGCGAAAGCCTAGCCGAACCGTAAGTGTAAACGAGCGGCAGCGGTCTGGCGAGAGTCGGTTTACTGTCTCATCGGCACCGGATCAGCACCGTAAAAACGATCCACATTCTGCCCCGTGATCAATTGATGCTCGGTGAAAATCGCCGGCGGCGTACTCCTACGCGAAAGAATATCCTCGGCCAGACGAATCAACGCCGCTCCATATTTTTCCGGAAAGAAAGCCACCGAACCAATCAGCCTCGTACGCGCACTTCTTAACTCATCCCGCGCCTCGGGCACCGCCCCATGCCCGGCAACCGCGCAGTTTTTCAGCACGCCCGCTTCCTCAAACGCTCGCAAGGCACCCAAAGCGCAGTCATCGTTAATCGCCGCGATAAGCACTCGCCGCTGGCCGTGAGTCCGCAGATACTGGCGCACTTTGATCAGGCTTTGGCGAAAGGTGTCGCGTCCTTCCAGCCGAACCACGCGCGAATCGGGGAAATGCGGCAGTCCCTCGCGGATGCCCGCCAGCGCACCGGTCAAACGGAGTTGTGGCAAACGCCCGGCAGAAAGAAATTCGATCAGCAGCACCTCATCCACTTCACCATTCCAGTTCTTCCGCGCCCATTGCCCCAGCGCCCGCCCCGCGATCAGGCCGGCCTCGTAGTTGTTGGCTCCATAGTAAACGGCGCCAGGGTGCGGCACGTCAATCGCAATCACTGGAATCCGCGCTTTCTGCAAAATCGAGGAAACCACCGACGCCACCGCATCGAATGTCTGAAACTCAATAGCAAGATCCACTTTTTCTTTCACAAGCCGTTCCGCGTTCGCAATCGCGATCTTTGCATTCAGCCGGTTATCCAGGGAAATGATTTCAAAACCGGCGTGCTCCGCAGCGTGGCGAAGACCGGAGGTCACTTCCTGAGCAAATGTGGAATTCTCCGTTTGCGACGCGTAACCGATTTTGTAGTGTCGTCTTTCGACAAACTGAATCGCGCAAGAGTAGACGCCCAGCGAGCCCCGGCGCAGCAGACCTGCAGCCACCAGTGTTCCCACCAGCCGTGATACGGTGGCCTTGTGAAGACCCGTGCGCTCGACAAGCTCATTGATGCGCAAGGGCTCGTTCTCGCCTCGAAATGCTTTAAGAATGTCACAGGCCCGCGCC
Source organism: Bryobacterales bacterium (assembly GCA_963763615.1). Taxonomy (GTDB): domain Bacteria; phylum Acidobacteriota; class Terriglobia; order Bryobacterales; family Bryobacteraceae; genus Bog-105. The sequence continues at coordinate 143,118 of CAVXPI010000003.1, forward strand.
ACCGACCGTACTTGGTTAACCGGCTCGGCCGTCTCCAGTCTTGCCATGCGAGACATCTGCTTTCATTTTCACACGTGCGGTCCGATCAACGCGAAAAGGGAAAGCCGCTGTAAAATTAGGTCTTCTCTGAGATTGAACGAAGTTCTCCGTCTCATCTGGCGAGACCAAGAACAAAACGCGATATTATTCCTACGTTTCTCATGCCAGCCCCCTACAATCTAACTGGCGCCGCATCGGTCGAATTTCCGGCCAAACTGAATTTGCGGAGCCTTTGTCATCTCCACATGCGAAATCTATTTGATCGAGGCACCCGTCCTTACGCTCTACCAACGCTTTTCTCCATCTCTGTCTGTGCCCTCTTGCTGGGAATGGCGCCGCGCGCCAAATCGGATCCTGCCGATAGCAAGATCGTTTTAGGCGAAGCAGAACCCGGCTCCCTGTATGCAGTCACCATCGCCGTCAAAGATCCGGCTCAATTTCCAGCCGAGTCCGAGTTTCACGTGTCTATTGCCGACAGCCAGGGATCCATCGCCGAGAAATGGCTCCATGCGCAAGATCTCGATCTTTACTTAACTATGCGCCCACGTTCTACCGGACCGGTCACAGCTACCCTGCACGTTGTCGCGGGCCAAACACAACCACAACTGACAGTCGCCTTCCACCGCATCGCCGAATCGGATTCAGCTTCGGCTGTCATTGCGGCGCAACCTAATGGCACTTGGCAAACGGCACAAACCATAAAGTTCGGCCAAACTGTTTACGGAGCGGCAGACGAAAGGCCATACGCGCCCGCTCCCAAGGAAGATCGTTATGCCGCACTTATAAAAGGATTTCAGTGGTTTAAATTCACTTACCCCGGCGAGCGGCCGCAGCTAGTCTATTTCGTGGTCGACATTACCGACCGCGATGTCCCCCTCGATGTCGACGTATTCACGCCGGGCCGAGATTCGAGCGGGCAGCCGAGCATCGTACCTTATTTGAATGGCTCGTTCGTCTATCAGATCGAAGCAACGCAGAACTATCCAGGGCTTTATAAGTTCCGGACACGGATCTTACAGCCAGGACAAACCTATTATGTTCGCGTCGACGCCAACCATCCGTCTTACCAATTACGCACTTTCGCCTACCCCGTTCCGCCTTATACTGACCCTCGCCAAGCCGTTCGTACGGGCATGGACTTCATGATCAATATGGGGGATAGCTGGTTGTCGAACACGCCCCGCCGCGGAGCGATCGCGCTCCGCACCACCATGAATCATGGCGATACCAAGCAGTGCATTGCCTGTCATCCTTCGCAGTTCACAACCCGGGGCTATCTCACGGCAGTCTCACATGGCTATGCCCCCACCCAACGGACAGCTCTGGAGTTTATAACCGACCGCATTTATAACAATGAACGGCCGCTGTATGGCGAGCCCGGCGCTGATTGGGTGCGAGTCATCTATACCGCGCGTACCGTCGCTAGCCGTTTACCCCTCATCGAGCACCTGTATGAAACCAATGTGACCCACGACGCCCCTCGGATAAACAGTTTTGAGATACCCTTTGCCAACTACCTGAAAATTCATTACCAGGACCGTGCAACCATGCCCGGCGATGAACCTGACGGCTGCGAACCCGATGTAAGCCCCTTTGAAATCGCTTCGCAAAGCTGGGATACCTTCAATCTTCTATACGAACAAACGCACAACAAAGAATGGCTCGATCATCGCGATATCGTCATGCGCCTGGCGCTCCCCTACCAGCCGAAGAACATCATCGATCTCAACTGGAAAATTCACTTCCTGGCAACGGTTGATCGCCACGAATATGCTTCCCAGTTAGCGGAACTTATCCAGCAACTGTATAGTTATGAGCAACCCAACGGGATGTGGGGGATGCTGCTCGATAAGAAAGCTAAGCCATCGGATTTCATCTCCTATCACGCCGTTCTCGCACTCGCTCTGGCAGGGCGGCGGCCTGAAACAGATCCCAATCTGCAACGCGCCGTTACTGCGATGTTGCAAGCCCAACGGCCGGAGGGAAGTTGGGAAGGCGATCCCGTCTATCAAGGTTTCAACACCCCTTTTCGGGCTACCCAATTCGCGGTCATGGCTCTCTCCACTCTCTACCCCGGCCCCAACGGGAAACCGTCCGCCGAAAAGGGCTGGGATGACGCATTCCCAAAGCCTCCTGCCACCCTGAATACAGGAAACCTCCCCCTCCTACTCTCCCAGCTAGATCAGTTCTGGGATCTAGCACCGCCGTCCGCACTCAAGCAAATTCGCGGAGTGCTCCGCAGTAGCGATCAACCGCTAGCCCGCGAGGCAGCAGCGCGCGCGCTCGGGCATATGGCGGACGGAGAATCCATCGCTCCACTAATCGGCGCTCTCGGCGATCCCGACAAAATGGTCCAGAGAACAGCGGCGTGGGCCCTGCGCATGATTCTCCAACGCCGGCCAGAAGTGGCTGCTCAAGGACGCGCCTCGTTAACAGAGGCGCTGGAGTCTCCCAATGCGCGCACCCGCTGGGGCGCCAGTCAGTTCTTCAATCAGCACTTTAAATATGTGGCGCAAGATGCCCTTTTACGGCAAGCCCTAATCCACGATCTGAACGATCCTGCGCCCGGTGTGCGCCTCAATGCGGCGCGCGGTCTTTGGCAATGGTCTTACTGGAGCGCCGACGACCAAGAGGCGCGGAATACCATTCTCGAAGCTTTAGCTACACGCCTGAACACTGAAACGGAACCCACGGTACGCCGCGCGGTGCACGAAGCGATTTACTCCACCCTCGACGAAAATACCGGCTATCTCGACGCGTGGATCAACGCCGCCGGAACTTCCGGCGATCAAGCGCGCATTCGCGAGGGATACGAAGCCGTCGTGCATGATCAGTCGCAGGTGCTCGCCCGCGTATTGCGCGCCGCTACGCCGCTCGGCCGCCAGGGCATTCTCGATTCTCTCTGGGATTTTCACATCCGGCATTACTCTCTCCCTCAGTTGAAACAAGGTCAAGTGTCGGTTGCGCTCCCGGCAGTGTTCACTAAATATGTTTCGGGCGTACCCGATCTGCACGTCCCCGGCTACGAATACCAACCCTACCGCGACACTGCCGACTTTCATTATGACGTCCACAACGGGTTTTTCCAGACTCGCGTTGGAAACGACAGCGATCTAATTCACTTTTACAAGAGTTCTGGCCCGGAACTGGAAGACGCCTTGATCGGCTGTCTAAAAGGCGCCAACAGCGATTTGAAGATAAATGTTTTGAAAGCCGGCAGTACGCTCAGTGCCGCCGGCGGCGAGCGTTTTGCCGAGGCCGCTCTGCAACTGGCGCTCGATCCCGACCAACAAGTGCGCGAAGCCGTTAGTTATGTATACGAGAACGGCCAGCGCGGCAGCCTCAACATCGATGCAGCCGCGCAGCCTAATCCTGCCTTGCTCCACACTGTAACCACGATCCTTGCTTCCTCTGACGAGAGCGCGCAGAATGTCGTCCTGCCCTTGCTGGCAGGTTTGCCGGAAGATTCCGCTTGGACGCGACAGCCGGCGGTCGTAGCCTCGTTGAGAGCGCTCATTACCCGGGAACCACGCAGCCGCAATTACGCTCACGTTTTGACGGCAGCGGCGGCCTTTCCCGATCTGCTGAATAACCCCGCTATCCACCGGCAGATGCTCGCCGCCATCGGCGATCCCGATCACGATATCCGCCGAGCCGCCATCCAGATCGCACTGGATAGATTAGCGGATCCGAACGAAGCAAGTCTCTCCACAGAAATCTTTGCGCACCTCGGCAGTGCCCAGCGAAGTGTGCTGATCGAAGAGGTGAATGATCCCAAGTTCATTCGTCGCCACGGCGTTTCCGGTGGCGCCATCTCGCAGGATGCCTTGTATATCGCCGCTAAAAAGAGAGTCAATCCTTCGACAAGGCTGCTGGAACAACCCGTGGTCTTCGCTGCGGTGCTCGCCAGTCTCACCGATTCCGACGCCAACGTCCGCGCCGCTGCGCTCGATCTGCTCCGAAAATCGGAAGAGATAGACGCTAACCCGAAATTCCGGGCCGCGCTCGAGCACATGCGGAACGATCCCAACTCGCGGCTCAAGTTGATCGCCACGAATGTGTTGTCCGGCAAAAAGCTGGCCGATGCGCTACGCGATGTGCAGCCGGGCTCCGTTCTCGACTTTAATTACTTTGTCGCGAAAGTCGAGCCGATTCTCGCCACTACCGGCGCCGACGGCAAAGCGTGTGTCATGTGCCACGCCTCGCACGTCATCTTCAAACTGCTGCCACCCAACGCCGAAGGGCAATTCTCGCCCCAGGACAGCGAAGAGAATTACAAATATGCCATGCGGGTGGTGGATATCAACGATCCCGAGCATAGTTTGATACTCATCAAACCTACGCGGCCCACCGATTCGGCCGGCGACGTTGCCGACTACCTCGCAACGCACAACGGCGGCCAAAGATGGCCGGGCAATCAATCGAGTTGGCAATACGAGACGATTCTTCAGTGGATTCGCGGGGCAGGCCTTCAGACGCTGGATGCCGCTCCGAAAACCACTAGCCACGGGCCTCCAAGTTCGCGCTGAATTGCGTGCCGCCGCATAGACTAACCTTCTACGCTGGCATCCCGTCGAGACCGTATTTTGTGTGGCAAAAAGTACCGTCTCGACCGGATGGCTTTGTCCCTCCGCTCTCTTTACAGTAAAGACATGGAGGAAATTATATGAAACTCACGGCAGGCGGAAGCCTTGCCTTGATCGGCGTTCCGACCCTCGCCAGTTGCCACCGGCGAGTAGCGGTGGTGTTCATGACTTTGTTTCGCCGCACGAACGTGCCTTTTGCGCTAAGAGTGGCCTTGCATACAACCCCTATACTCTGTAGCCTCTCTCTTGCAGTGATCTTCGCAAGCGCTGCGGCGGCCCAGACGCCGAACGTTTCCGGGACCTGGATCTCCGATTCAGACAGTTCGTTGAAATGGATACTTGACCAAAAGGATGGGAAAATGCGCATCCAGGAGGTTGCCGGTGACAAAGTGAAGGCCGATTTCACGTGTTCGTTAAGCGGCGAGGAATGCTCAGTCAAGGAAGATGGGCGTTCCGCGAAGCTAATGCTGTACTTCAATGGCGACGCACTTGTAAAAATTTCCGAACGCGGAAGTGACACGGTCAAACAACGTCTCACTATTACCGTGGATGGCAAAACCCTCAACGTCAAAACAGTTCCTCTTTCCTCCAGTCAGAAAGCCGAAACCGTCTCATTCCGCCGCCAAGATATTTAGATTAACTTCAAAGGGGTTCAATTCAAAATGTCGAGAAACAGTTAATCTCCCGATTGACTCCGGGGAAAATTTGCAAACGGTCCCTCTTGCCCGCAAACCACCGCAAAGCTCGAGCCGAGCCGCGACAGCAATGGGAGCGGTGGCCACAGCCTATTCAATCCTGCTGCCCCAGAAGCTCGCCTAGCTTCTAGAATGCTAAAATCATGTTAAGTGGCCGATCAAACCATCACAAATAGCGGTTCTGCCCCAAGCCTTGGCCGTCGCCTGATCTTCTGGGATTTCGCGCGCGCGTCTTGGCAATATGACGTCGTTGTCGGTTTGATTCTCGTCTTCATCTTCGCCACGCCGCGAGACTGGTTTCGCGATCAGCCTAAGCCTTCCAGCATCATTCTAATGTCGTCCCAGCCGGGTTCCAACCGTGTCTTTATCGCCACGGATTTGCTCGAAACCGTTCCGGAAGCCGAACGTGCCCGCCGCGCTGAACTCCTCATCCACCAGCGCACTGGCAAATCCTGGCATGTGGGCCGCGTTGAACCCATTCGCGATGAAGCGGCGCAGGAAGTCAAAGGCTTCATCGCTTATACAGACCAAGCCCGGTAATCAGTGCCCTCCTCCATCGCTATGAAACTCCCGCTACTCGTGTTGTGTGTTGCTCTGTCGCTGAGCGTTGCCAAGCTGCCGGCCGAAAATACCGACACTGTCCTCGCGCGCATGAACGAAGTGGCGCTCAGCTTCAGAGGGATGTCCGCCTCCGTCAGCATGACGGTCTACACCAAAATCATCGACGATAAATCAGTCGAGAACGGCACTCTGCAAATGCAGCGCCTGCCTGGCAAGGCTACGCGGGCACTTCTGCAGCTTTCGGGTCAAACCGATTCGCACACTGTATTCCTGTTCGACAACACCGTGCGCGTGTACACGCCGAAACTGAAACTGATCAAGGACTACAGCGTCGGAAAGAGTAGTGATCTTCTCGAGCAGTTTCTACTCCTTGGCTTTGGCTCGTCCGGCAAAGACTTAGTGGAAAGTTACGACATCAACAACGCTGGAACCGAGAAACTTTCGGGGCAAGAAACGACACATTTCGTACTCCTTCCGAAGTCGGACAAAGTGAAAGAGAAGATCGCCAAGGTTGAGGTTTGGTTCCCCATTGGCAAAGCGTATCCGGTGCAGCAACAGTTTTTCGAACCGAATGGCAATTACCGGATTACTACCTATAGCGACCTTGTGATCAATCCTCCCCTCAAACGGAGTCTAGAATTTAAGCCGCCTGCCGGCACTAAGAAAGAGTAGTTTTGGACCGATAAAGAATAAGCGCCGATTGTTTGTTGAACGTGGTGAATGAACGAGAATAAACCCAAAGGAAGCAGACTAGCATTTATTGATTGGACGCGCGGCCTGGCGGCGGTCATTATGATTCAAGGGCACACCTTTGATTCGTTTACAGCCGCGAACCTCAAGCAGCAAGGTCCGTTCATGCTTTCCCAGTTCTTGGGAGGCATGCCTCCTGCCATCTTTCTGTTCCTCACCGGCATCACGTTTTCGTTCCTGATGGATAGTCAAGATCGCCAACAACCATCCGGCTGGAGGCGCATCGTCGCCGCGCTCAAACGTTCGCGCTATTTGTTTATACTGGCTTTCCTCTTCCGCCTGCAGCTTTTTGTTTTCGGTTATCCAACCAGCCCCGCTAGCGAATTGTTACGCGTAGACATTCTCAACTGCATGGGCTTGGCCATGCTCCTCCTATCGCCGATGGCCGTCTTTACTACCCGCGAACGCATCCGGCTTTGTACGATTCTCGGTTTGTTGATCGCAGGTTTAGCGCCGTTCCTCAGCCAAACCGGCCCTTCTTCCGGGCTGGCCACCGGTCTGCTTCGCTCCTATTTCGTACCAAGCTTCACTGCCTTTGGATTCCTTCCCTGGGCAGCGTATTTGGCCTTCGGTATGGCTGCCGGCAGTGTCATTCGCATCACAAAGAACGAAGACATGCCACGCCTTATGCTCGGCATGCTGGCCGTCGGTTTGGGCTTGATCATAGCCGCGCGGTACGCGGCCGATTTGCCTTTCTCCATATATCCCAAAATTGATTTCTGGCTCGATAGCCCGGCCTTAGCGCTCATCAAACTCGGCGTGGTTCTCTCGACCCTCGCCGTCGGTTATTTGTGGGTCAACGCCGGCCTCGAAACGCAAAAGTGGAGTATCTTTCGCCAACTCGGCACTACTTCGCTTCTGGTCTATTGGGTCCACATTGAGTTGGTCTATGGCCGCTGGCTCGCCGTATTCAAAGAGAGCCTCGGCGTCATCCCAGTCCTTTTCGTGACAGCGGGGATCCTGGCACTCATGGTCGGCATATCGGTCTTGCAGACCCGTTATCAGGAGCTCGGCTGGATCTTCAAAGCCCCTCGATTGCCCCAACCCGGCCGCGCCTCCGGCGATTGACCTACCTCTTCCGCTAGACTCGTAGTCAGCGATTCTTAACAAAACTCATGCGCCTCTTGGTTGTGGAAGACGAAAAACGTATAGCCGACTTCTTGTCGCGCGGTTTGCAAAGCGCCGGCTATGCGGTGGATACGGTGAACACCGGCGGCGACGCTGTCGAAATGGTTCACTCTACTGAATACGATCTGGTTGTCTTAGATTTGGGCCTGCCCGATATGGACGGCCTCCAGGTTCTTGAAAAAATCCGCAACCGCAAGGTCATCCCGCCGGTGCTCATTCTGAGCGCCCGCGATTCCGTTGACGATCGCGTGAAGGGCCTCGAACAAGGCGCCGACGATTATCTCGTCAAGCCCTTCGCTTTTGTCGAACTGCTCGCTCGCGCCCGAGTCCTTCTCCGCCGCGGCCAGCCCACCCCCGAAAAGCTCCTCGTCGGCGATCTCACCCTCGATTGCATTCGCCGCAAAGTCACCCGCCTCAACGAAAACATTGAACTCGCGCCCAAGGAGTTCAGCATCCTCGAATACATGATGCGCAATCGCGGCCGTCCCCTCAGCCGCACCATGATCGTCGAACACGTTTGGGATATGGATTACGACGGACTCACCAACATCGTCGACGTCTACATTCGCCATCTGCGCAGCAAAATTGACGATAAGTTTCCGCTCAAGATGATCCACACCGTGCGCGGCATTGGCTATATGCTCGATGCCCCCGAAACCGCGCTGCCGCAGGCAAGCGCAGCTCCCGCTGAATTGGCCTGACATCCTCAGCTATGTTCTGGGACCGCTTCCTACAACCGAAGCTTTTCCGCACGCTGCGCTTCCAACTCGCCGGCACGTTCCTCTTTATCTTTGCCCTTGTGCTTGTCCTGGTGGCCATCGCCGGAACCACCAATCTTAACCGCGTACTCGATAATCAGAGCACCCAGTCGCTCGACGACGAGTTAGGCGCGCTCAAAGGCTATATCCGTTTTGAAGGCCATGAGCCCTATTGGTTCGTCGACCGCAGCGATCCGGAGGAGGAAGGTATCCGCGCCCGTTTGAGCGATGTTTTCATCATTGCCGACGAACAGGGAAAACTCTATTACCTCTCCTCCGTCCCCCGTTCTCTCGCTCAACTGGGCGACCGCAACACAATCCTTACCGAACTCGACCAAATCCGCAAAACCCAGGCGCCGCTCTTTAAGACCGTCGTTGGCACCGATAAAGTCCCCTACCAAGTCATCACCAGCACGTTGCGCGATCCCGAAACCGGTGCGCGTTGGTACGTAGCTGAAGGCCGCGCTCTCATCGACGACAACAACGTGCGCCGGCAGTTTCGCAGAAATCTAGCCATCTATCTCCCGCTCGCCTTGGTCTTGTGCGCTATCGTCAGTTGGTATTCCGCCGGGCGCGCGTTGCGGGCGCTCCAGTCGGTGGATGACGCCGCCAAGAAAGTCACCGGCTCGAACCTCGGTCTCCAAATTCCTCGCCGTGGCGCCGACGATGAACTCGACCGCCTCATCGATTCCTTCAACGAAATGAGCCGCCGCCTCAAAGCTTCGTTCGAACAGGTCCGCCAATTTTCGACTGACGTCTCGCACGAGCTCCGCACGCCTCTCACCGCCATCCAAGGCCAACTCGAAGTCGCGCTCTTCACCGCCACCACAAAAGAGCAACTCAAAGAGGCCATCGAAAACGCTCTGCAAGACGTAGAGCGCCTCGCGAATCTTGTGCGCGCCCTTTTGCTGCTTTCCCAATCCGAATCCGGCCAAATCCCCATGCACAAAAACGGCTTGGATCTCGGCCGCCTCGTCGAAGACATCGTCGATCAATTTCAAATCCCCGCTGAAGCCAGCAGCCTCGAACTTCTCCACACCACTACCCAGCCCGTCCCCTGCGAAGTCGACCGCACGCAAATTGAACGTGTTGTGACCAATCTCCTATCAAACGCCATTAAGTACACGCCCGCAGGCGGTTGGGTCAAAGCCTACGCCGAACCGGTTGGCCACCAAGTTCGTCTGGTGGTGGAAGATTCCGGCGTCGGCATTCCCGCCGGTCACATCGCTCATATTTTTGACCGCTTCTACCGCGTCCCAGATCCCAACCCCGAAAAAGGCTTGGGCCTCGGTCTTAGTTTTGTCGCCGCCATCGTCAAGGCTCATGGCGGCGAAATCAACGTCCACAGCCAGCCCGGCAAGGGTTCGCGCTTTGAAGTGCTGCTCCCCGCAGGCGCAGTGTCGCCTATGCCCCCCGTCCGCAGCGTTACTTCGCCGGCTTGAGATACTAACCTGTGACTCACCTTCAAACTATCCCTCTCGCCCTCAAACCACTCCCAACCCCCTAGCCGAGCCGCGACAGCCATGGAGCGGGGTATCCAACCCGTCCGGCTCGTGAAAATCAATGTAAGGCTTTGCAAAACACATTCCTGGCCACCCCACACGATCCTCCAATACTCGTAAATTTCACTGGTATTTTTGTATTGTAAGCGCTTGTAGTTTGTTGTATTCTCTTCAAAGCCCCGTCTATGAGGGCTCCAGGAGAGTTGTATGCAGAAACCGTGTCTCGTTTTTGTCTTTCTCGCATTTTCGAGTGTGGCCGCTTTCGCCCAGACGGCCACCGTTCTCGGAACCGTGACCGACCCCAGCGGGGCCGTCGTGCCTACCGCTACCATCACGATCACTAATACAGCCACCAGCGCTAAACGAGTGATCCAGACTAATTCAACTGGTAACTATGTCGCCCCAGAACTTCCCATCGGCCCCTATTCAGTTACCGCCGAATCAGCCGGCTTCAAGCGCTACGAACGCACTGGCCTGAAACTCGATTCAAACGACGTCGTCCGCGTCGACGCGATTCTTCAAGTTGGCCAAATCTCTGAAAGCGTCACCGTCGCCGCCGAAGCCGTCAAGGTGGAGTCCGATTCGAGCGAAATCAGTGATCTCATCTCCGGCAAACAAGTCGAGGAGTTGGCCATTAACGGCCGCCATATGGCTGCGCTCGCCATCCTCACCCCCGGCGCCTCCTCTGATCTCCCCGATTTCAATCTCCCCGTCTCTGTCGCCGCCAGCACCAATATCAGCTTCAACGGCCAGCGCCCCGAACACAACGTTTGGATGATTGACGGCGGCGAAAACTACGATCGCGGTTGCGGCGGCTGCGTCACTATGATGCCTGCCGTCTCTGCAATCGCAGAGTTCAACACCATCACCAGCAACGGCGCTAGCGACGTCGGCATTGGCTCCGGCGGCAACATCAACATGGCCATCAAGACCGGCACGCACGCCTTCCACGGCGAAGTCTACGAATATTTCCGCAACGACGCCATGGACGCCAACAATTTTTTCGCCAATAAATTCGGCACTTCTGTCCCCGAACTCCGCTACAACATCTACGGCTGGAACGTCGGTGGCCCGGTGTTCATTCCGAAGGTCTACAACCAAGACCGCAAGAAGACATTCTTCTTCTGGAATCAGGAATGGCGCAAGTTTGTCGTTGGCACCCAGGTCACCGCAACCGCCGTCCCACAGGCCCAGCGCAACGGCGACTTCAGCGCGCTATCAACCCCCATCAACGTGCCAAACACGCTGAAAAATCCCGCTCAGAATGCGGTTTTTACAAATCTCGGCCTGACACCCGGCTCCCCGTTTCCAGGCAACAAAATCCCCTCTTCTCTCATCGATCCAAACGCCGCCTTGTTCTTCTCGTCCGGAGCAATGCCGCTGCCTAACGGCGCCAACAATCAGTACTCCGGTTCCAAGGGCGCGCCTACTGTGGTCCCCGAAACCCTCCTCCGTTTCGATCATTACTTCACTGACAAACTCTCCATCATGGGCCACTACATCCATGACAATACCGACCAGCAACTCGCCACTTCCCTCTGGAGCAGCGACACCTATCCCACCATCGGAACCAACTTCAAGAATCCATCTTGGGGCGGCGTTGTCCATCTCACTTATTCCATCAGTCCGACTTTGTTGAACGAGGTTGGCTTTAACCTGAACGGCAACTGGATCGGCCTCACGCCACTTGGCATTTACCAGAAGCCCGCTGGCTGGACCGCCGCGTCGCTGTTCTCACATAACGCCTTGAATCGCCTCCCCACCATTAGCTTGGGCGGCAGCTATGGCGTCAACTACGACCCCGCATCCTGGCCCTGGGGCAACGCCGCCTGGGATAAACAGGTTCGCGACGATGTCTCTTGGATCAAAGGCGCGCACAGCATGAAATTCGGCGGCCAGTTCATGCGCTATTCGAAAAACCAAGACATCTTCGGAGACACTCAAGGCGACTACAACTTTGACGGCAGCTTCACTGGCAATGCCGTCGCTGACATGCTTCTGGGGTATGCCAAGAACTATAGCCAGCTCGATCTGGAAGACAGCACCCACACTCGCACCACAACTGCCTCGTTCTACTTCACCGATAACTGGCGCGTGGGCAAACGACTTACGCTAAATTTAGGCGGTCGCTGGGAGATCATCCCTCATGCCTACGACGTGCAGAACAGATTGGCGAACTTCTATCCCAATCTCTACAATCCGGCCAGCGCCGCACAATTCAACACCGATGGCAGCGGCAGCTTAAACCAATCCGGCCCTGGCTTTACAACCGTTCCGAACGTGCCCCTCGGTGGCATTCCGTTCTACCTTAACGGCTTGGTGATTGCCGGTAAGAACGGCACACCTCGTGGCATGGTTCAGAACGATTACGGCACCATCGGCCCGCGCATCGGCTTCGCCTATGATCTGACCGGACGTGGCAAAACCATCGTTCGCGCGGGCTACGGCATGTTCTTCGAGCGTATCCAAGGCAACGACGTGTACAACATGGGCCCAAATCCACCCTTCGGTTACAACGCCAGCTTGAATAGCGTTTACTTCTCTAATCCCAACACAAGCCTCATCACAGGCGGAACAGCCGCCGTACCCAGTTATCCAGCAACGGTCACCGCCTTGGCTTTCACTAACTACCAACCACCTACTTCCGCGCAATGGAACTTCGGCATTCAACACCAGATTTCCGATAAGTCGGTAGTCGCCGTCGGCTACGTAGGTAACGCCGATTATCATCAGCGCGACCAACGTGAAATCAATGCGCTCGGCCTCAACGATCCCAACCGGTCTGCCGTCATTTCGGGCAATTACAACGCCAATCTCGACCGCCCTTATTTGGGCTATAGCAATATCGCTTTGGGAGAGAGTGCCAGCAACACTCACTACCAATCGCTGCAGTTCAACTACCGTCTCGATAATTGGCGCGGTCTAACATTCCAAGGCTCGTACACTTGGTCGCACAGCCTCGGTATCGCACCCGGTGGCGGCGGAGATTTCAACACCCTCTCCGATCCTTATAACCGTTACTACGACTACGGCCCCACCGGTCTCGACCGCCGTCAAACGTTAACACTGAACTACATCTATGCCTTGCCTTTCTTCAAAGACGGCAAAGGTATCACTGGTTCGCTGCTAGGCGGCTGGACGCTCTCTGGCATCACGCTCTGCCAAACGGGGCTGCCGCTGAACGTCACTGTCAGCACCGACACTCTGGGGTTAGGAGGCAACACCACCAACCGGCCCAACATCAACGGCGCAGTTACTTATCCAGGCACCTGGCAGTCCTGGTTCAACACTAGTGTTTTCAGCACTCCTGCGCCCTTAGCATATGGCGACGCTCAAGAAGGCGCAGTCCGCGGACCGGGCCGCGTCAACTTCAATCTGCAAATGTATAAGAATTTCCGCCTGCCCCGCGAAGGCATGGGACTTAAATTCGGCGCTGAGTTTTATAACACTTTCAACCACACACAATTCCACGACGTAAACACGAGTCTCGGCCAATCCAATTTCGGCCAGGTCCTCGATACTTACGACCCGCGAGTCATCGAGCTATCACTCAAGTTAGCGTTTTAGAAAGACAGAGCCGCCTTCTCTCCATAAAGAGGGCGGCTCACTAAGTCTATCGGGCGAAGTGTGTCAAGGCCAAGCCGATGATCGGCGAGCACAACGCCAGATCGGCGACGGGACTCACAAACCGAATCGGGAGCCGAAATCGTAAACGCGCAAGCCACGCGAACCCGGCACCACTCAACGCCGCCGCGAGCGCAAATTCTTGCGGCACAAAAGATAACCACACTAAAATGCCCGCCGCCATCGAAATCGTCAAACCTACATGCGGCAAATGCCCGGCCAACCAAACCGCCAAGCAGTTCGGCGACTCTTCCTCGAAAGAACCGCCTGCTTCCCATTCCCAAGTCTCAATCACCGAGCAATTCGTGCAACACAATGCCAGAAACAACAAAGCAGGCGCCAGCATTGCCCAGCTCTTTTGTTCATCCGCTAACCAAACCGCTCCAAATGTCCCGAGTGTGAATATCATGGCCACCACCACTTCTCTCGGCCACTCTCTTCGCGAGTTCTTGGGAGTTAAATGGATCAACGCAAAATAGCCAACAACTCCTAACGAAAGTTGCCACCCCACGCGCATCGCCACCTCCCACAGGAAACGGCTCACCCCTGCCGCCAAAACACAGCCAACCACAATAGCCATCACCAGGAACTTCTCCCAGTGCCCTCGGCAGAATTTTTTTCGCGGCGGTTCCGAGAGATGGCCCCGCAGCCGCGCAGTGTCAATCAGATGATCCGCTACATAAATCAGCCAGACCGCCGAAGCTAGTGCGCAAGGCGCAAAGGGGTTGATAGCAACTCGTAAGGTTTTCGCCAGCAGCGTCTGCCACAAAACCGCCACCAGCGGCGCTTGCAGAGTTAAGAGATTGGGCCACAGCCAGAAATCTCGCTCAACAATTTCAACTGTGCCGCTTGGAATGGTACGAGTAGTCAAAACAAACGTGACTCCTCCATTGTAGATGTCGCTCGGCTCTGGAGTCAGCCGGCAGGCTGACTCGCATCCCGCTTCACCCACGCGTACGCCTTCAGCGAGTTCCTCCAAAAGAACTTCTCCTGCACCGCCTTCGGCTTGGTCGAAATAAATTCGTGCGCCAGCCTGAACACATCCGGATACTCCGCCCACTGGTCACTATTCGGCCAATCACTCCCGAACATCAACCTGTCCTCGCCGAAAGTCTCCCAGATATGATCCAACCGGTCTCGATAAAACGCAAGCTCCATTGGCACTCGCCCATCCACCCGTCTCACAATTCCAGAAATCTTCGCAAACACTCTCGGCCGCTCCGCCAACCGCCGCAAATCGGCATCACAAGCTTTGCGTCCCGCCGCATCGTTCGGCAATGCCAGTTCCGGCAAGTGATCCAAAATAATCGTCAGCTCCGGAACCTGATCCCCCACTCTCACTGCTGCCCGCATCAACGCCGCGTCCGGATTCGCGGTATCCAGTACTAATCCCGCCGATGCCAGCAATTTCAAATCATTCACGAAACCCGGCTCCTCAATTTTCTTCCCCAGATCCCGGTCCCAAATGTTTCCATACCTCATGCCCCGAAACAGCGGATTTCGGTGCAGCCTTTCCATCTTCGGAGCGAAGCCCGCTGCGCCCGGCTCCAAATCGCCAATCGTCCCCACCATGATGGGGTCCTTTTGCGCCACATCCAACACCCACTGATTGTCGTCAAACCAAGGACTGCACTCAATCTCAATCGCGCCCACCACCCCATGCGGCGTTGCCAACTTCCGATACCGGTCCGGTAGCGCAGTCTTGTAGATCGGACTGTCTTTAGCAGGCCAAGGCACTCCTTGCGGCCGCGTCACGTCGAAGAGATGAATGTGCGTATCGATCACCGGAATGCCTTGGGCCACCGCCGTCACCACCATTGGGTTCGAAGCGTATAAAGCCGCACCCCCGGCCGCGCTTTGAAGAAACTGTCTGCGATTCACTTGGGCATTATATAAACCAACCCGCTAGTTCTGCAAAAAACGCCTTTTGTTCCCCCCGAATCGGAACTTCCGCTTTCACCCGTTCGTTATGCTAATGATGCCTGCTTCAAACTATCAACGCAGGCATTTCATTCGGACTGAAATCATATGAAGCAGACAAATCTGCCAGCGGTGTGCGCGCTATCCCTGATCGCCGCATCGTTCGCTTGGGCCGACGATCCTACCGCACCTCACAAGTACGACCCCGCCTCCGTCGAACGCGGCAAACAGAACTTCGCTTCCACTTGCGGCTTTTGCCATGGGGCCACCGCTAAAGGCGGCGAGAAAGGCCCTGATCTATTGCGGTCCGTTCTCGTGCTCGATGATGAAGCCGGCAAGAGTATTGGCCCCGTCATATTGAAAGGACGCCCAGAGCGTGGCATGCCGCGCTTTCCCCTCTCGCCCGAACAGATCGCCGACATCGCCAATTTCCTGCACAATTCCATTGAAGCCACCAAAGACCGCGACAACTACAAGATCCTGAATATCGTCACCGGCGACGCTACCGCCGGCAAGGCCTATTTCAATGGCGCAGGCAAGTGCTCCACTTGCCATTCCGTCGAACGCGATCTCAAAGGCATCGGTGCTAAGTACGACCCAATCAAACTGCAAAGCAAGATGGTTCAGCCTGATTACAGTTGGACCGAGGGCAATCCGGCCAAACAGGTTTCCGCCATCAGCGTGACTGTCACCTTGCCTTCAGGCGAATCAATCACCGGCACGCCCATTTATGCGGACGACTTCACCGTTTCTTTACGCGAAGCCGACGGAACCTATCGCTCCTTCGCCCGTCACAAAGACTCGCCGCGCGTCGAGATCAAAAACAAGCTGCAGGCACACCTCGACCAACTCATGCAGTATTCCGACTCCGACATTCACAACCTGACCGCCTACCTGGTGACTCTCAAATGAAATTGATCTACACCGCTTTCACCTTGGCCCTCACGCTCTCGCCCGTCGCCCCGCTTGCGGCGCAAATGCTCGATCCCGCATTGCTGACCAAGCCTGCTACCGACGCTTGGCCCACCTACAACGGAGATTATTCAGGCCGGCGGTTCAGCACGTTGAAGCAAATAAACCAGGAAAACGTAAAGCACCTATCGCTGAGTTGGATTTTCCGCGTGAGAGTCGGCCCCACTCCCGGCGCCATCATAGGCGGCGTCGGACCAATGCCCGATGGACCACCCACCGACCCCGGCGTCTCCACCATCAAGGCCACGCCGCTCATGGTGAACGGAATCCTTTATTTCTCGACACCCGATAACGCTTGGGCCGTAGACGCCCATTCCGGCCGCGAAATCTGGCATTATTTTTGGAAAACAAAAGGCGGCATTCACATTGGCAACCGCGGCATGGGCATGTATGGCAACTGGCTCTTTTTTGAAACGCCCGATAACTACCTTGTGTCACTCGATGCCGGCACCGGCAAAGAACGCTGGCACACCGAAATTGCAGATGTAAAGCAAGAATACTTTTCCACTCCGGCACCCATCATCGTCGGTAACCATGTGCTGGTGGGAACCGGAGGCGATTCACTCGATGTGCCGGGCTTCCTCGAATCGCATGATCCGGAAACGGGCGCCATTCAATGGAAGTGGTGGAGCGAACCGCTCAAGAAAGGCGATCCCGGCTGGGAGACTTGGCCCGATGAATACTCGATGCGCCACGGCGGCGGTATGACGTGGGCCCCAGGCACCTACGACCCGGAACTCCATCTTTATTATCTGGGCACCGGCAACCCCAATCCCGTTTTGACCGGTAAAAGCCGCACAGGTGATAACCTCTATACCTGCTCTATCGTCGCGTTGAACGTGGATACGGGAAAGCTCGCCTGGTATTTCCAGCCTTCCCCACACGACACGCATGACTGGGACGCAGCCCAGACTCCCGTGCTGATCGATGGTGTGATTGACGGTCATCCGCGTAAGCTTCTGGCGCAAGCCAATCGCAACGGGTATTTCTTCCTCCTAGATAGGACCAACGGCAAAAGCATTGTAACCGCTCCCATGATCAAAACTATGAATTGGTCCAAAGGCATCTCACCTTCAGGCCAGCCCATGCCCGATCCTGGCAAAGAAGCCACCATCTCAGGCGTCTTAGTTTCGCCGAATACCGGCGGCGCTACCAACTGGCCCCCGCCCAGTTTCGATCCTGAAACCGGTTTGTTCTACGTCGGCACTGCCGAGACCTTCAGCATGTTTTACCTCACCGACACCGACCCGCACCCCGAAGGTTGGGGCGCAGCCGAGCGTGACGCGGGATATTTTGGCGCTTATCTCAATGCCATCGACTACAAAACCGGCAAAGTCGCCTGGCGGCACCGCTACATCTACGGCTGGGGACCGGTGGGCATGCTCACCACTGCCGGCAAGCTCCTGTTTAGCGGAGACAGCAATCAGAACCTGATCGCTTTCAACCCTTCTAATGGCGGCATCCTTTGGCACGCCGGTTTGGCCGACAGTTTGTCAAACGGACCCATCACTTATACACTCGATGGCCAGCAATATTTGGTGGCAGGCGCTGGCGATTCGCTCTACGCCTTTTCACTTCAGCCATGAGGCGCAGGACCGTCAATCGAGGACGGTAAAGCACGGCAGCAAAGAGACTTAGTTCGCAGTGCCGCAATCATTTTTGGAGCGCTGAAGCTTGTCTTGGCCGTTACAGTAGAGGATAATAAAGTCGTACAGTTCGTGGCACTCGCGCATTGAGCCGCTGGCGAGTTGAGTAGCCCAACAAGTCGTCATACTAGTTTTGGCACTTTGGAGTGGATCCAACACTGCGCCGCGGAACTAAATGATATTTCTATATCCGTGCCAAAGTGCGCGGACGCGTAGCCGGTAAAAAGAAGCAAGCTAGAGCTCTCGGCATCGTGCTTGGTATCGTAATCGTCTTGCGCTTGTTTCTAAAGAGAGAAGGTATTGTGTGAGTCAACCTCCGAAGGTAATGGTTGTTGAAGACGAAGCGATTATCGCTTTAGACATTCAAAGACAACTGACAACCGCCGGTTTCACCGTTGCCGGCAAAGCGCAGACAGCCGAAGGCGCATTTCGCGAGATTGAGCGGGAACATCCGGATATTGTTCTGATGGATATTCGGCTCAGAGGGGAAATGGACGGTGTTCAAGCGGCGGCCATCATTCGAAGCCGCTATTCCTTGCCCGTCGTGTATTTGACCGCTCACACCGATGGAGCGACCCTGAAAAGGGCTCAGGATACCGAACCATTCGGTTTCTTAGTAAAGCCGCTGGTGAGCGCCAGCTTGAAAGCGGCCATCACCATGGCTCTTCACAAGCATCGGATGGAACGCGAACTCGAAAACAGCCGCAAGTTGCTTTCCACTATTTTGCATGGCCTGCCCGACGCAGTGCTTGTCGCGCGCGCTTCCGGCGAAGTCTTATTTCTGAATCACGTAGCGGAACGCACCACCGGATGGACACTCCGCGAAGCCGTCGGCCGGAACATTCTTGAGGTGGCAGCGATTCAAACTCCCGAAGGAAATCACGTCACATTAGACGTACTGTTGAGCGGTGGCCGCGAGACATCCACGCCCATTCGCATTCCTCAAGGGTGGAGTCTTACTGCCAAAGACGGCCGAAGAGTCGACATTGCCGGCCAGCTTTCCATCATGGCGGTGGACAGCCGCGCCGAAGGCGTCTTTATGAGCTTGCAGGACGTGACCGTGCAAAACCGCGAAGAGCAGCGGATTCGCCAGGAGCGCCAGATGTTCGTTGCCGCTGAACTGGCCCATGGCATCGCCCTTGAGTTCTACAGCATGTTTGGCTTGGTCGATGAAGCTGTCGGTGGCATATCGAAAAATGCCGACCCCGATGAGGCTGAGTTGATTCGAACCGTCAGCGACACCGGCAATGAAATGGCAACTCAGCTACTCGAATTCCACGAAGGAAATGGCGCGGCTCACATTGTCAACGTCACTCAATACATTCGAACCTCGCAAACTCTTTTACAGGGAATCTGCGGCAAAGACGTTAAACTTCTCATCTCGTCGGAGTTGGATGTCGGCTACATTCTCAGCACAGGCAACCATTTCGAACAGTTGGTAGTCAACATGGTTCTGGAAGGCAAACGCCGCCTGGAAGGCCCTGGGGAGATGACTCTCGGCCTCGATATTCAAACCATAGCGGTCTCGGGCGTAAAAGCCGGTTCGTATATTCGGATCTCTTTACAAGCCGAGAAAAGGGCCAAAGACGAGGCGGCCCAGCCGGAAGCGCCGCCGGCAAACACTTTGCCCACTGCGGGCGATCTGCCTGGCTTAGGATTGACCATCGTTCGCACCATCGCTGTTGCTTCAGATGGCTTTGTGCGCGTCACCGAGCCGGATGAATCAACGGTTCTAATTGAGGTCTTTCTCCCCCGGCATGAGTCTCGGATCGCCGCTGCGGCGGCAGCCAACGAGTATTCGCAAGTTATGATGCTCGTGTCATTCCCCGACAATGCCATTCAAAATTTGCGCGCGAGTTTCGACCAGAATGTTCTGCTGCTCGGAGCGGCCACTCCGGAAGAAGCTTCCTGGATCTCGGAGTTGTACGAAGGCGATATCGATGTTGTCATTTTAAGCAAGAGTTGCACCGGCAGCGACGAGATGGACCGAGCTCAGCAGCGGATGCACTTCCGGCGGCCGCAGATGACATTTTTTGAATCGAACTGCGACGACGAGAGTTCTCCCGCAGAGCTTCTAAGGCTCAGCGAGCAGTTCAAGAATCTTTTGAATGCCAAGTCCGCAGTGGCCATTCAGTCCGCTGGCTAAAATTTGCAGTGCGCAAACGAAGCGCTCATGCTCGACTTCAACACCATAATAATGTGCCAATCCGGTGCCCAATCCGGTGCCTGCCACCACAATGCAGTAATTCCACCCCGCGTCCAATCCGGTGTCTGCTACCACATTGCCAATCCGGTGCCTGCCAATCCGGTGCCTGCCACCACAATGCAACAATTCCCGGACGAGTTGGCTTCGTTCCGCAAAATAACCATGGCATTCCCCAAAAATGCAGAAGTCCTCGTCATTTGATCGGTTGTTGCCCGTCCAACTGACGAAAGACATTCCCGGTGCCTTCAATTTATGGATCGAAACTCATGCAATCCGGTGCCGGTGCAATCCGGTGCCTGCAATCCGGTGCCCAATCCGGTGCCTGCCACCACAATGCAGTAATTCCACCCCGCGTCCAATCCGGTGTCTGCCACCACATTGCCGGCAATCCGGTGCCTGCCACCACAATGCAACGATTCCCGGACAATTTGGCTTCGTTCCGCAAAATAACCATAGCATTCCCCCAAAATGCAGAAGTCCTCGTCATTTGATCGGTTGTTGCCCGTCCAACTGACGAAAGTCATTCCCGGTGCCTTCAATTTATGGATCGAAACCCATGCAATCCCGGTGCAATCCTGCAATCCCGGTGCAATCCTGCAATCCGGTGCCTGCCACCACAATGCAACAATGTTCCTTCGAAAACTCCGAATTATAACCAGAGCCGAATCAACGAGATAAATTAATTCGGCCTGGTGTGGACTACGGCTGAATCGCGACGGGAGGCGTCGCGACGGGTGTTGGTGCGATAGCCATCTGGTGAGTGCAGGGTATCCCACGTTCGGCGCACTTGCAGGGCCGCCGCGCTTGCGCTTGACGGTTGGTAGCGAAGCGGACGGTTGGCTGTTTGGCGGCGAAGTGAGCGCTTGGGCCGATGGCGCCGGAACCAACTCCTGACTGGTGGGCGCTGGCGGGACAGGCAGCACGGGCGCTGAAATCGTCACCGGAACACCCAGCCGCCGCAACCGTTCTATCAGTCGCTCGCGGGTGCGCGCGGCATTGAGCTGATCGTAGAAATCCCCGCCCCGCTCTTGATAGGTCGTGCCATCACGCAGGATGCAGTAAGCGATCACCAACAGGCGGTGCGCCGTGGCAATGATCGCCTTCTGCGCGCCTTGCTTAGCTTTGTGGCGTTGAAAGAAGGCATTCAGAAAGCAATCTTTCTTACGGCTGGCTCCCCAAGCCGCCTGACACAGCCCGCGCCGCAACCAGCGGTTGCCTTTGCGCGTGCGTCCGCTCAACCGCTTGCCGCCGCTTTCTTTGTTGCCGGGACACAACCCCGCCCAACTGGCGGCCTTCTTACTGTTGGCAAACACCCGCATGTCGGAACCCAATTCCGCCAGCAATGTCCAAGCCGTGATCACATCCACCCCCGGAATCGTGCACAAACGCGCCACCTGCCCCCAGTCCACGCTGCCGCTCAGCGTCTTGTCCAAACGCAGAATCTTCGCTTCGACAAACTGGAAGTCCTCCAGCAGTTCCTTTAACAGGAACCGGTGGTGCTCGCTCACGCGCCCGTGCAGAGCCAACTCCAACTGCGCCCGCTTGCCGCGCAAACTGCCTTGCGCCCGTTCCGCCAACTGCCGGGGGGATTCCTTGCCTTCGATGATTCCTTCGATGATGCTGCGTCCGGTGCCCCCCATAATGTGGCTCACCACCGTGTCCAGCTTGATCGAAGCATCCTCCAACACCTTGTGAATGCGATTGTGGATACGGTTCAGCTCTTCGCTCAACTTCACCCGGTAGCGTGTTAAATCGCGTAACGCGCGGGTCTCCTCCGGCGGCACGAAGCTGCCGGCTATCAACCCATGCGCCAACAACTCCGCCAGCCAGTGGCTATCTTTCTTATCCGTCTTCTTGCCCGGCAGCGCCTTCACCTGAAACGGATTGGCTAACAGCAACTGGAAACGACCCTCCAGCGCATACCAAACCGGCTTCCAGTACACGCCCGTCGACTCCATTGCCACGTGCGTCACTTTTTGCGCACTCAACCAGTTGCCTAAAGCCGTCAGCGCCTTCTGATGCGTAGCGAACTCTTTGTAGCGAGCTTCCGGCTTCTTACCTTCCCGATAAATCAAAACGCATACCGCGAGCATGTCCTTGTGGACATCGATCCCGCAGACGCGCGAAAATAGTATCTGCATAACGCTCCTTTTTGCCGCCGGGACGGGGACGCAGACAAAGAAACAGACATTCCTTCTCGTGCTCTCCGCCTTGGCGGCGAAGGCGACACTGCGTTGTGCCAAAACTTCAGCGTCCGACCAGATTCACAAACGGGCTCCTGGTGAGGGCCCAGACCGAGATCGGCTTTTGGGTCGCCCGGCAGACACTACTAGCATCTCTCTTCTCGCTTTTGTTTTCATCCCTCGTTGCGGCGGCGCCTAGCCGTCGTGGGCGAATCACAACACTAGACGTTTTCCACAGAATATTATAAATATTTTATTAACCATTGGTTTACCCTGTGAAAAAACCATTTTAATCGAGCAGCGATGTTCGTTTTAGCCCCTCCTCTTGCTAACGTAAAACCGTGCTCGCCCGAGTGTTAACTCGCGGCGGGCATTTTTATTTCACTCAAGCAAAAAGGAGCACCACTCAAATGAACCGTTCTCAACGCCGCACCGCCGAACGCCTCGCATCCCAAAGCAAAACGTCTGCTCAGACATCGACACATACCGAGTCAACCATCTCCGAGGCCCAACTCGCTGCCAACCGAGCCAACGCCCAACACAGTCACGGCCCAACTTCCGAGGCAGGCAAGGAAAAGGTTTCCTACAACGCCGTCAAAACGGGCCTTACCGGCCGCACCATCCTCATCTCCGCCCATAGCGCCCCCGCCTATGAAGCTCTCATGCTCGGCTATCAAAACACTTTCCAACCTGTCGGTCCCGAAGAAACTGCGCTCGTCCAGTCCCTCATCGATCTCCGCTGGCGCCTCGATAGCATCCCCGGCCTCGAATACGCACTCGTCCAACTCGGCCGCACCGAACTCGCCCTAGACAACCCCGCTCTTGTCGCCGCCACTCCCGATCCTGCCACTCTCGAAATCCTCATCCGCCGCCGTCTCGAAAGAGAGTTCCGCAATCTATCCCTGCAGGAAAACCGTCTCGTCAGTCGCCGCGAACGCGAAACCAAGGAACTCCGCGCCTTGCAGCAAGCCCGCAAAGAAGCCGCCGAAGCTCAGGCCCAAGAGGCGGAAACAGCATCCACTAAACCCAAGCCTGTCAACACTTCTTCTAAAAATGGCTTTGTATTTTCAACTGCCGCCCAGCCGGTCCCAGCCCCGCAACCTTCCGAACAGGAGGACGCCATGGCCGCGTAAATCGCTTTCGTCACCCGGCATCCACCCAAAGTAGGAGAATCAATTCAATCCAATAGGCCATTACAAACAGCGCCCATCGCCGTAAGCTACAAGTAACCTTGAAAGCAACGACATGGCGCGGCGCCTCTGACTAAGACGCCGCACCCCTCCTTCCGATCCCGTCCGGGAGTATGATCATCTGAGACCATGCGAATTCAATTTTCAAAACTCCTCGCGTTTGCCACCCTAATGGCCTGGCAACAACTCCTCGCCGCTCCGCAAGACGTAAAGCCCAAGCCCGAAGAGACCGAAATCTGGGAGCCCGTCCCCAAAGTCGTCACGCCAGGCACTGGCACCACTATGGCCACGCCTCCCTCCGACGCCATCGTCCTCTTCGATGGCAAGAATCTCGACGAGTGGGTCACCGTAAAAGACAAGTCCCCGGCCAAGTGGATCGTCGCCGACGGCGAGATCAAGGTCGATAAAAAAACCGGAAACATCGAGACCAAACGTTCGTTCAAGAACTATCAGCTCCATATCGAGTACCGGATTCCCGCCGACATCACCGGCACCGGCCAAGGCCGCGGCAATAGCGGCGTATTCCTCGCCTCCACCGGCCCCGGCGATGACGGCTATGAATTGCAGGTTCTCGATGGCTACGAAAACAAGACCTACGTGAACGGCATGGTGGGCAGCATTTACAAACAAGCTATTCCCCTCGCAAACGCCAGCCGCAAGCCCGGCGAGTGGCAAACCTACGATGTCGCCTGGACCGCCCCCACCTTCAACTCCGACGGCACTCTCAAGACCCCGGCTTACGTAACCGCTTTCTTGAACGGCGTACTCGTCGAAAATCACTTTGAGTTGAAAGGGCAGACGCTCTACATCGGCAAGCCCTTCTACAAGGCCTACGAGTCAGCGCCCATCAAGCTCCAAGCCCACGGCGATAAGAGCGAGCCTCTCAGCTTCCGCAACATTTGGATTCGCGAACTCAACTAACTCCGTTCCCCGTGGGGCGGGCCTTCTGGCCGGCGGCGGACCTCCCGGTCCGCCTCTTACCTCTCTACCAGCGCCATCATCCGCTCGTTATAACGTTGCCCCGCCACCGCGTCCCGCGTTAATGCGCCATCTAACTGTGCCACTTCCTCCGCCGTAAGCGCCACCGCCCCGGTCGCCACATTCTCTTCCAAATAGCTCCTCCGCTTAGTCCCCGGAATCGGCACAACATCCTCGCCCTTCTGCAGCAGCCACGCCAGCGCCACTTGCCCCGGCCTCAATCCACGCCGCTCCGCAATCCTTTCTACCAATGCCGCCGCCCGCATGTTCGTATCGAAATTCTCACCCTGGAATCGCGGATCGCCTCGCCGGTAATCGTTTTCCGGATACTCCTCCGCGCGCTTCGCTTTGCCAGTCAGAAACCCGCGGCCCAGTGGGCTAAACGGCACTAGCCCGATCCCTAACTCACGCAGCAAAGGAATAATCTGCGGCTCTAAATTCCGTTCCCACAGCGAATACTCACTCTGCAGCGCGCTCACGGGATGTGTCTTATGCGCACAGCGAATCGTCTTCTCGCCCACTTCAGACAGCCCGAAATACCGCACCTTCCCCGCCTTCACCAAATCCGCCACCGCTCCCGCGACATCCTCAATCGGCACACCTGGGTCCAATCGATGTTGGTAGAAGAGATCGATGTGATCTGTCTGCAGCCTTCTGAGCGATGCCTCCGCCACCTCCCGAATATGTTCGGGCCTGGCTGTCCACACCAGTATTCTTTCCCTCAACAAGGCGGAAGCCAAACTTGGTCGCTATCACCGCTTGCTCGCGCTTGCCTTTTAACGCCTTCCCCAGCAACTCCTCGTTGATGAACGGCCCATACACCTCGGCCGTATCAAAGAAGTCCACTCCTAGCTCAAGCGCCCTATGAATAGTGGCAATCGACTCATCATCGTCCGGCACACCGTACGATTGGCTCATCCCCATGCACCCCAGCCCCAGCATCGATACTTCCAGCCCTTGTGTTCCCAATTTCCGTTTCTTTAACATGTCTACCTCTCCTAATCGTAGGGCGGGCCTCCTGGATCGGGTCGAGTGACGGGGATTGCGCCCCATAAGCGCTAACCTAAGGATGACCCGCCGTCAGAGTGTTCTGCTGAGGTAAGGAGATCAACCGGAAGTGACGGGCTTTTTAGAGCGGAGCATTTCGTAAGGATAGAGGTCGCGAATGCAGTGATTGAAGTAGGCTCCTTTGGAGTCGGCCTGCAACAAACCTCGGTAGGTGTCGATGGGAACGCCGGTGTATTGATAGGCAGATCCGTCGCGAAGAGCCACTTGTAGAATCGACCGGCGGCTGTCGTACGCCACTGTGGCCAGAAGCGAGGATTGGACGGCTACCGCGTTTCTCATTCGCGAGTGTTTTTGTGTTGGCATTCAAACACGCTCTATTTCAGTAGATCTCGCTTCTGGGCCACCCGTTGGCGATGGTTTTCGGCCAAAGCTGCGGCCATCGAATTCCATCCATTCAGAACTTTGGCGAGAGGCAGTGTCGGTTCGATGGCATTCTGAATCTGGTGCCACACAAAGCCGAACTCGCGCCATTCACTACGCTGTCGCAGGTCGCTGCAGAACGTAGCCCCAGGGGGAAATTTCGCGTCCAATGCGAACCAATTTCTGAGTCAGCAGCGCCACGAACAGTTTTCCATAGAGCCAGGCCCGCGAACTCCGCTCATCGTACTTAGGCAAGTGTCCCAGTTGCGCCAAGCTCTTAAGCCGTTTAAATGTCAGTTCAATTTGCCATCTCACCCGATACCACTCCAGGATCGTTTCGGCTGGCGTGATCAGGTCGGTGGTGAACACGATCACATACTTGGCATGTTCCCAGGTTTCCGGCTTTGTCTTCGTCTGCTTCTTGATCGCCCGGCGCTCAATCCGGCGGTGGGCCTGTTGAATTGCCTCTTCACTCTTACGCAAGGCGCATACCCTTCCCTCAATCGCCGTGCCTGGCAGGCGGGTCCGCCACTCCCGGGCTACGCCCGGCTTTTTCAGCGTCTGCAAGCGAGTCAGCAGGTCGAAATGACCTCCACTCCTCTTCTGCAGAGGAAGGCTTTGCGGATGGAGGCGAACCAACACATCGCCTCCCTGGCTGACCACCCACTTGATGCCAGGCGCCGTGCAGTAACCTGCGTCACCCAGGATTAGATCGTGTTTCACCACTGGCAGCCGAGTGAACGACTCGCCGGTGCCAGCACCGGTGGTGGCGCCGAGATCAAAATAATCGCAACGCAAATCGGGCAGCCGCATGCTGTATAGAATCCGCCATTGACTGCCTGTCTTGCCGGGCTCCTTGATGATCGTTCCATCTACAATCCGAACCGCGCCCTGGCTTTTCCGTTGCGGCATCTGTACGCCATTTTCTGAAACCAACTGTGCGCATAGCCAATGCAGCCAGTCTTCCGACCTCCTCAGTCGCTTGAGAAGCCCCACATCGGATAGCGTCGCCAGACCCGATTCCTTCGCTCGAACCACCGTCTCGCGTAGCGAGTAACCGCGCGCCACATGCAGCAAGAACAGGCGCAGCAGGGTTTCTGGAACTGTGATTCCGCGCTGACGTTCCATCGCTCCCGTTTCCTTGGCCTGCTTCTCCCAGCCCTCCGGAAACAGCGAGCGTAAGACGTCCCAATCCTCTTCCGTCTCGTTCGGCATATCCCGATCTTACAGGAAGTGGTCGAAATGTTTCAAGCCTTAGGTTAGCGCTTATGGGGCCTGGCCCTTTGGACTGTGGAAATTGTTTGGACGCTAGTCGCTCTTGGCCGGTGGAATCGAGAACGACATTTCGATGAGGAAACGTTGATAGTTTCTTTATGGTTTCTTTGCGAGTGCAGACCTAGAGTCAAAGTGAAGCCAAGGGTCGGCCTCTCACTTTATGAAATTTCGCAGCAGTTTTTTCATTGCCCTGATTATTAATGCAGCTACACTTTTCGCGCAGTCGCCCGATGCACCGGCCTCCTCCGAGACTAAGGCTGGCAAAGGTTTTTTCGACAGGTTTATCCAAGCGTACAAAGACGATTGGCATCCGACTCCGGGGCCGGATACGGCGGCGCCACATAGGGGATATCCGGCGCCAATCTCCAATCCGCCGTATCCCTTCATCGTGTGGCCTATCGGCGGAACGCCACTGATCGGATACCCGAATGCCACAGCGTATCCGTTGACGACGGCTTTACAAAACGGGCCGCATGGGGATTGGTGGAAGAAAGCGAACATCCAGATTTATGGCTGGTTGGATGTTGGCATGAACCTCAGCACGTCGAGCGCCCGACCTTATGGGAATCTGCCGGCGGCGTATGCGGAAGTGCCGAACACTTTTCAACTCGACCAAGCGACGCTCTATTTTGAGAGGACGCCGGATACGATCCAGACCGATCATTTCGATTGGGGGTTTCGGTTCACGAACCTCTACGGGTTAGATTATCGGTTCACTACGGCAGAAGGCTATTTCAGCCAGCAACTGCTGAACAACCCAAAGGCGAACGGCACACTTGGTAACAAATATGGCTATGACCCTGTCATGGCTTATGTAGACCTTTATTTTCCGCATCTCGGAAAGGGAACTGACGTAAGGGTGGGCCGTTACATCTCATTACCGGACATCGAGGCGCAACTCGCCCCGAACAACTATACGTACACTCACTCACTTACCTATACCTACGACTGCTATACGCAAACAGGGGTCAACATGACCACCAAGTGGAGCAATCACTGGACCACGCAGGTAGGGATTTCGGGCGGATGCGAAGCAGCGCCGTGGGCCAAGGATGCGAAATTGACAGGAAATGTTTGTGCGGGCTACACGTGGTCGGACGGCGGAGACAATATTTACATTTGCGCGAATTCGATCAACGACGGCAAGTATGACTACAACAATTTGTCGGCGTACTATGCGACTTGGTACCACAAGTTCGGTAAATCAAACGTACACATGGACTGGGAAACCTGGTACCAGTACATGCGGGACACGCCGAATTTGAAGAATCCGGCAAGCAGTTCCCTTTTGGTTGAGAATTCCAACGGGGCGGTATGTAAGACGACAGCTGAGTTGACCTGCTTTGCGCCGGATTGGGCCACAGTGCATTACATTACGCGACAGTTTGGGAAGCACAACGCGATCATTGTGCGCAATGAGTACCTGGACGATAGCAAGGGCCAGCGTACCGGGTTTGTCTCCAAATATTCGGAACATGATATTTCCTGGAACCACTGGATTGGCTCGACTCTGGTGTTCCGGCCGGAGCTGCGATACGAGCACGCATATGACGCGGCAGCCTATAACAACGGGACGAAAAAGAGCCAATTGATGTTTGCAGCAGATATGATTTTGTTTTTTTGATAAATCATTAGGAGTTTTGAGCCGATATCGCACTAGGGTACAGGAGGTCTTGTGTGGCCACCAATACGTTACAAGTGATAATCCGTTTATGCCTTCTGGCGATGAGTACATTTACCGTTGGAGCATGGGAACTAGGTGCACAAGAGCTCCTTCACCGGCAAGAACTCCGACGTTCCCCGGATGAGGCTGCGACAAAGGCGAAAGAGTGGTTGCGCGTGGCTACCTACTTTCATCATCAGGAGTTGGTGTTTCGGATGAGGGCGCAGACACTGATTGATCGATACTGTCGAGACGCGGCGATTTATCCAATGGCAACCAAGACGGTGAGTCGGGCCGACGCGTTGGCTCGGCAATACAGTGAATATGAATCAAAAGCGGAAGAGAATGCCCGTATGGCGGCGAGTTATGAAGGAAAGTTGACAGGATTGGGTTACAAGCTTGAGAAAGTATCGGCAGTGGTGGTATCGGTGAAGGATCTAGAACTGGAAGGGACTGGGAATTAGTTGAATCGGCTGCCGTGGAAGTGGAAGTCACGCCAGCCGACTCGTTTTGAGCTACATATGCGCTGCTTTGGCTTGACTCGGCAGCAGCGTCGTCCTGCCAGTGGCCTTGCTGGAGCGGAAGAAGTAAATTCCGCCATAGATCGCCCAAACCGCGGCAATCCCCAAGGCCAGCAACGGTTCCATCTTGGAGCCATAGCCCATAAACGGCCCAATCAGATAGAACACCATACAAGCCAGATTAGCCGCCAAGCCGAACACCGGAACAACCAGATGCTTGAGCGCATTGAACTTCTGGTGATTGTGATACGCCACCATGCAGACAAAACAGCTCAACATGTACAGCAGGAACGTACCGAAGTTCGACGCCAGCGTTACCAACAGCAGCGTATTCGGCAGCGCCTGTCAATTTTCCTAATTCGTGAGACTTTCGGTTTTGGTAAACTCTCTCATTTCTCGGCAGTTACCAAAATCCGGGCTCAGCGGCCCTGATCCTATATCGTAAGAATTTTTCCGGTATCGTAAGACTCGGGAGGGCCGAATTGCCGACCGCGTCCATCAAAAAACCCGATGTTTCCGCCGTTTTTCTATCCCTGTGTCTTATGAAATAGGAAAAAACCCGGTATCGGTGATCAGATTCTCGCAAAGTCTTACGATATAGGAAAATTGACAATGGTGGAGATGCTGGCGAGGGGCAGGAAAAAGCCAAAGTGGCGGGCGAAATCGGGATAGAGGGAAGCGATGGTCTCGCCGCTGGTGAGGTCTTCCGCTTCGAGCGTCTCGCCATCAGTGGCAAGAATGAACTTGGCCTTGGCCGAAGCGGTCTTTGGGCTGTCGCGCAAAGCCTTGAGGGTTTCGCCGACCTTGCCCGGGTCGCACACGGCAATATGGATATTGCTGCGTTGGAGCACGGCGCCGGGTACATCGGATGTGTTGGAGTCGCCTTTGCGGAGGCGCTTGATGGTGGTTTCTTTGTTGCCAAAGGCAGCGAGAAAGGCGAAGGGAAACTCGGCGGGGTCAAAGGGCTGAGCGGCCAAGGCGGAGACGGCGGCCTCAATTTCTACGGCGTTCATGTGGCGGTTTGTGATGGAGCGGGTGCTGGGGCCAGCGAATACTGGGGCGTAACGATGATAGCGCCTTTGTGTTTAGTTACGGCGAAGCTGGCAATGGAGCGGCCTCGGACGGTCGGGGTTTCCGTAGGTGCGGGCGGGAGGAGGGAAAGGTATGAGTCAGGCAAACCCTTAAATAAAAAAACCCTATGAATGCAAGGAGATAAGGAGTCTCCGGTCTCGGGAATGGCCCATGTTTTAAATAACCATTCACGCCCAAAAAGGTAGGTAGCGGGCCATGCGCCGGGAATCCCCGGCTGTTTCGTCGGGTTTGATGAGCCCTTCGTCAATGGTGGCCGGGATCACCTGTTGTAACGGGCCGCAATCTTCCCTTCCTTAGCGGCTCATTTCCCTCACATTAATTTCTGTACGGACGGGCGGGATCGTGGCCGAAACCGCGAAGCAAACGTGACGACGGCAGTAGGATCGTCGGAGCAAAGACGCTAACCCGGTGCGTAATCCGAAGCAGTCGTTTTGAAGATAGGATGGCAGGGTTGGTGCGGGAGAGCTCCGAACGATTTTCAGAGATCCAAAGAGCTCGCCCGCCGAGACCAGATCTGAGAGGTTGACGCTTCCCAGATGGGATGATCCTATGCAAATCCTACACCCATTCCTCGGCTCCGTCCAGCAGTACGATGCAGAACTTTCCGATCCCGAACGCTACCGGCCGGGCCACTGCCCGCAGTGCGAGGCTAAGCGTCCGCTGACCGCCCACGGATTCTATTGCCGCACGTTGGAAGACGTCGATTTCGACGGCGTGATCCGCGTGCGGCGCTACTTATGCGAAAGCTGCCGGCGCACGGTGTCGCTGTTGCCGCAGTTCGCGCTGCCATATCTGCGATCCAGTCTGGCATTAATCGCCCTGTTTCTGGTGGCGCGTTTACTCCAAGGGCAAACGCTAAAGCGAGCCGCCGCAGCGATGGCTTATCAACGCGGCCAGTTCTGGCTGCGGCGCTTTCGCCACCAGGCCGAATCGTTGTGCGCCTCGCTGGCGGCTTTGACGGCGCCAACGCCGGCGGCGAACTTCGTAGAGCGGGCGCTGCGCATGCTGGAAGCGAGCGGCTGGATCGCCTCTCACCGCTTCTTGTTCGGCCGGTTGCGGGCGCACTTGCTGGGCTGGCCGCCCAGTCTCGCTCCCATCGGCCGTCGCGCCACGCTCTCTGCGGCGAACGCCATGGGCTGATGGTTCCCACACACCTCTTGTCTTTCGCGCGGCGGCGTTTCGACCTACGCTTTCCGTGGGAGGAAAAACCTCGTGAACGACAAGCCCGAAAAAATCGCCCTCTTCCGCTATGGCCTGATCGCGCCGCTGATTTTAGAAACATTGCCGCGCGGCGAACTCACCCGGCGCGCCGAGGAGATTGCCGCCCGTGCCTACGACATCCCACACTCGACCCGGCGCACGGTTTCCATTGACACACTGCTGGACTGGGCGCTGCGCTACCGCCGCAAAGGTTTGGAAGGGCTCACGCCCCAACCGCGGCAGGATCGGGGCCAGGCGCGTGTCGTCGATTCGCAAACCGCCACGCTCATCGAACGGCTGAAGCGCGAGAACCCGCATCGCACCGGGACGTCATTGCTGCGGCAACTCGCTTCCTCGCAAGGACAGGAGAAAGCTGCACTGTCGGCTTCCACGCTGTATCGTTTCCTGCGGCAGCACGGTCTCACCACCCAGCAACTGTTGAGCGAACCCACCACCGCGCGCAAAAAGTTTGAAGCGCAGTTCGCCAATCAGATCTGGCAATCCGACATGCTCTTCGGTCCGTGGGTGGAGCGGCCCGGCGGCGGCAAGCGCCAAGTGTTTCTGCAGGCCACGCTCGACGACGCCAGCCGCCTCATCCCGCACGCCCAGTTCTATCCCGATCAAGGTCTCGATTCGTTTCTCGATTGCTTGCGCCAAGCCATCGCAGCGCGTGGTATCCCGGTTCGCCTTTACATGGACAATGCCAAGATCTACCGCTCGCCGCAGTTGGCGCGCATTGCCGCCTCCATCGGCATTCTCATCGTCCACACGCCGCCCTATCAGCCCGAAGGGCGCGGCAAAATCGAGCGCTTTTTCCGTTCGGTGCGGGAACAGTTTCTGGCCGATTTCGAGCCGAAGACGCTGCTCACTCTGGAGCAGTTGAATGAACGCTTGGGGCAGTGGATCGATCTTTATCACTGCGCCGAACACAGCGCTTTGCAAACCACGCCGCTGCTGCGCTGGCAGCGCGATATCGAACAGGTCCGGCAACTGCCGCCCGCTAGCGATCTGCGCCGCTTGTTCTTTCATCGCGTGGATCGCCTGGTGCGCCGCGATTCCACCTTCCTGCTGCACAACCGGTTCTTCGAAGCGCCGCCGCAGTTGGCGGGCAAACGCATCGAGGTGCGCTTCGATCCGCTGGAGCGGAATCAACTGGAGATCTATTACGAAGGTCAGAGTCAGGGTGCGGCGCGTCTGGTCGATGCGGTTGTGAACGCGCAACTACCGTCACTGAAGCGGGAGGGCCGGTGAGTATGTGGGAAACATTCTTCGGTTTCAAGAAAACGCCGTTCGCAGACAATCCAGACGCCAAACAGCTGTTCGCCTCGCAGGCCTGGCAGCAAGTGAAAACGCGGTTGGAGTTTCTGGCGCAACATCGCGGCGTGGGATTGCTCACCGGCGAAGTGGGTTCCGGCAAGTCCACCGCCGCGCGCGCCTTCACCAGCGCGCTGCCTGCCAACCAGTACAAGATTCTTTATGTGCACTTCTCCGCCGGTTCGGCGCTCGATCTGTTGCGTCAGATCGCCTTGGAACTGAATCTGACACCGGCGCGTTTGCGCGGCGATCTG
Source organism: Bryobacterales bacterium (assembly GCA_963763615.1). Lineage (GTDB taxonomy): Bacteria > Acidobacteriota > Terriglobia > Bryobacterales > Bryobacteraceae > Bog-105. The sequence continues at coordinate 176,603 of CAVXPI010000003.1, forward strand.
GTGCGCCAGATCGCCGAAGCCGTGGTGCGTCTCAACCAAGCCAAGAAGCAGCATCCCTTGCTGATCTGCGATGAAGCGCAACTGTTGCCCCATCCGGCGCTCGAACAACTCCCGTTGTTGTTGAACTTCGACATGGATTCCTCCCGCTACCTCACTCTGCTCTTGATCGGGCAGCCCTTGTTGCGCCGGACTCTCTCGCTGCAACTGCACGAAGCTTTGCGCCAGCGCGTTAGTGTGCATTATCACTTGGAGGGAGTAACGCGCGAAGAACTCGACGCCTATCTCGCTCATCAACTCAAAGCCGCCGGTGTGACGCAGCCGTTGTTCGATGAGACCGCCCGCCAGGCGCTATATCAAGCCACGCGCGGCCTCTTGCGCAAAGTGAACAAACTCGCGGTGAGCGCTCTGCGGCTGGCGGCGGAGCGCAAAGCCTCCACTGTGGACGAAGCGCTTTTGCTGGATGCGGTGGGCGAGGTGCTGCTATGAGCGCTGCGGCAAAGAAAGCACCTGAAACCGCCATTCTCTCACTGGCACAACTGCTCGCCCAGCAGCCGGCCACGCCGCCGGCGAGTTGGATCGAACCGGGCTTGCTGCCGCCGCAAGGCATTCTGTTTGTGGGCGGAGAGCCGAAGGTGGGCAAGAGTCTGTTGGTCGCCAATCTCGCGCTACTGCTGGCCGCCGGCAAAGAGCGCGCGGGTTTCGCCGCGCCCGCTGCGCGCCGTGTGTTGATGTGCCAGTTCGAGCTGCCCACGCCACAGTTTGTGGCGCGCTTAGCGGCCATGCGCCGCGCCTTCGGTTCAGCCGCCGACCAGAATCTGTTGGTCGATACACGCGCCACCGGCCATCTGCTCAGTGCCCCGCAAGGATTGAATCACTTCCTCAACGCTGCGCGAACTGCTGCCGCCGAGGTCATTGTCCTCGATCCGTTGTACTCGGCGCACGATCAGGATGAGAACGATACGCGCGCCATGGCGGCGCTGTGCCAAAGCTTGCTCAAGTTGCGTGAGACTTCCAAGGTCGCGCTCATCGTAGTGCATCATGTGCGCAAGTCGGTGGGCCGCGACGAAATCGGCAGCGCCTTTCGCGGCTCGTCGGCTTTGCATGCGGTGGGCGATAGTTACTTGTTGCTGGCGCGGCCTTCCGCGCATCTGCCGCAAGCTACGGTCGAGATGCGTTTTCAGTTTCGCTATGCGGCGCAGCAGCCGTCGAGATTGTTGACGCTCGATCCGCAAACGTTGTGGTTTTCCGCCGCTGGCCTGACACCTGCGAAAGCTCCCGCGCGCTCCAAAGTCGAACAGCAGGATGTATCCAAAGCGCTCGGCGCACTGGGCAGTCAAACCAGATACAACCAACTGCGCCAGCAGATCATGGATCTCACCGATTGTTCCAAACGCACCGCGCAACTGGCCATCGCCGACGCCTGCCGCGACGGCGTCATCGTGCAGGCCGACGGCCAATACCGGCTGCCGCTTTGAGCGCTCTTTGTTTTGTGCGCGGGTCGCGCCGCCGCAAACCCTGCCTCGCGGGTCAGCGGGGTCCGAGGCTGAGGCGACGGTTCTGTAGCCCAGAAACGTACTTCAGTCGCACCCGCCGGACTTACTCTCCGGCGGGGTTGCTGTCTTGGTCTTGGCTTACCAGCCTCAGCAACTGGGAACAGTTTCCCGAGCTTTAGCCTCGGAGATAAAAACGCGATGACGCCCCGACGGGTTTTTCGTCGGGGCCTTTCCCTGTGAACTGCTCCATCCCTTTTCCAACTGGCACCGCTTGGGATACCGGCTTTTGCCTACACAGGTGAGTATCCTATCCCAACTCTGCTCCACCACCCCCGGCCTCGCCGGAAACCTGTGTGAACCCATCAGTATCAATTAGCTTGATTGGAAAGGGGGTGAACAGTGTGAACCGTTACACCTGTGAAACGCTCGCACTCTTTGTCTCGGGCAAACCGAACCGCTCTCGCAGGGAACGATTCGTCATTGGTTGCGACATGACATACCTCAGCGCCGCATTTTGATAGCAGGCGCGGATGCGCGCATCGCGCAGCATCTCGTCGAAGGGTCTGGAACCGTAAATAATCACAACCGTTCTTTGGTGACTAACGGTGAAAGCAGGTGCGGGCAGTTGATACATCTCGATGGTTGTGACCACTTTGTCGATGCCGCTGCTCTTTTCTTCGCAAATTCCCATCCTCCGCATCAGGTCGGCGAGCCGTTCATTTCTGGATTGGTAACCGTCAATGAAGCGTTCGACCGGAACGATGGGCGATCCTGGATTTGAAATCTCTACCCTGCTGTCATAGATTTCGATCATTACCGAAGCGCCGGTCATCGAGAAATCCTGGTGAATAAGAGCATTGGCAACGAGCTCTCGAATGACAATCTCTGGAACCAGCTTGTGCTCGCGCCGGATCGCATCTTCAATGACTTCGTTCTTCGGCAGTTGGGCCATCACATACTGCACTAGCCCCTGGAACCCAACTGCATATCCCTTGCCTCCGATCTGATCTAGTTTTGTTTCCATCTTGGACCGGCCGTGATAGACCACGACGCGGGGAGCTTTGCGCACAATGTCCGCGAAATCCTCCAGCCTCTTAGCCAGCAGCAGCGCTCCGATGCGACGGATAACAAAACTGCCGTCCGAAGACTTCTCGATAAGCCGGTCTTGACACAAGCGATCCAGCACCCCGCCCCGATCGGTTGGATAGGGCAGCTTCCTCAGTGTCAAAGTAGGTTTGCGTATCGAGAAGCTGAACGACCTGTTGTGCGGGAAGGTCACTCTGGCTGGGTTCTTCCAACCAATCCGGTTGCCCTTCGGCGAAGATTTTTCGCAGTTGATCTTCGCTCGTCGGCACAGTTTCCTGGCCGGAGCGCATTAGGTATTTTCCATTGTGATGGTATGCCGTACCGCGTGGGCGGGAGGGGATCTGGAATACGATAACGCGGCCAACGGGATGCGCTACTGCATCCACGTCAACCCGAAATCCAAGCCATGCGAATAGCTTTTCAGCGATGTCGTTGGAATCGGGAAAAGCGCTTGTACCTACGATTGCTCGTGGTGGTTGATCGGCGATGCCCAGGATAAAGCGGCCGCCGCCTTCATTGGCGATGGCGGCACAATAGGCACACAACTTCTGGGTGTCGTACTGATTCTTGGCTTCTTTGAATTCAAGCCTCTGCGTCTCTTTTGGCGTCGCCCGCCACAGATCAATCTGCTCCGGCGTAGTTGGCATTGCGATCCGAACGCCTCTGTTGCGCAGCACACCTCTCAAGGCCGAAGCCGTGAAGAAATATCCGGAAGCGTTCTAGCGCTCTTCGATCGAAAACGCGAATTCTCGATATGCGTTTGCGCAGAGGCGGTTTTGGGCCTGTCGCGCAGGGGTCTCAGCGTTGCGGAGACGGCACCCGATTCGCAGACGGCGATATGGATGTTGTTCCGTTGGAGCACGGCACCGGGGACGTCGGATGTGTTGGAGTCGCCCTTGCGAAGGCGCTTGATGGTGGTTTCTTTATTGCCGAAGGCGGCGAGAAAGGCGAAGGGAAACTCGGCGGGGTCAAAGGGCTGAGCGGCCACTCGCCGCTCTGTAAGCCAGTCGCGCGTTTCACGATCTCGTTCAGCGCGACGCCGGGCCTACTTTTTTCCGAGAACGCCTTCCAAGGTATCTGCGGTAAGGATTTTCTTCAACCAACGCTGCACCTGAACGGTCGTGGCCGCTTCCAGCTTGTCGTCCACCCATGCGGGCAGAGTGTGGAATTTTCCCTTCAGCAGGTCTCGCAGTACTTCGATGCGAGCCTGTTGGACGGCTTGGACGCGAACGTCGCGCACAATATCCTGGACCTGCGGAAGTCTAAGAAAAATGTCGGTGCCTAAACTTGCCATACTCTTTAACTCCATTATCAGCGGTTCCTGTAAGCGCCGCAAGCCACAGAGTACGGCGATCTCGGAAATCACTTCTTCGCGCTCGCCACTCGGTAAACCAGCCGCCCGTTTCACGATTTCCGCGAGCCGTTCTGCCCCGCCGCGCGCCAGCATCGCCAACACGAGATCCGCGGGCCGCCCGCTGTCCATTAGTGTCGCGGCATCAATCTCACGAATGTCGATCAGAGTATACGCGACTTTCGTCTCGCCCAGATCGAGTTTGTTCGCCATCCGCATTCTTTCCTGACCCAGATACAGAACGGCCTGGCGAATCCTGCGCCGGTACTTGCGGCCCAGCAGTAAGCAGTAGATCCCTTCGCGGTAGGGCATTTCCTTGTCGTTGCGAGTCTGGAACTCCAGATGAAAAATGCTGTCGTCCTGCAAGAGAAACACCGCGTCCGCTCGCCGTTCCACGACCCTTGCCATTTCCACATTCAGGATCTGCCGCACCGGTACGCCGCCGGTCAGCCAGTCCAACAACATACTTGGCCGATCGCGCTGGAACAGATCTTTCATCACGGAGTCGTAGGTGCCAACGGTTTTCTTTGCCAAAAGTACCCGACAGCATAGTGGTCTCCGGAAGCTTTCTTCTTTCCCGCCATTTCCACGGTCACAGCCCAGGCACATTTATTTTTTCCCTCCTAACCATCACAAACTAAACCCCTTACTAAAAATCAACTTTCTGATTCGCCTCCGTCCCGCCACTCTTTCCTGGAAACTGAAACCGAGTAAGACCTAGCCGGGCAGCCGAGCGGTGCTCGGACAACACCGACAAGAAATTCGCCGAGCCTCCGCGAAGTGCGTTGCCCGGCGAATTACTTTGGAGTGCGCGCCGAGGTGCCGGAGCCTTCCCCCTCGCCACACAGGCCCAAAAACCAAAAAACTGAGGAGCAATGCGAATGTCAGACGCAACAAACGAAACGATCGATAACAATCCAGAACCAAACGACCCCATCTCGGCCGCAAGACTCGCCGCGAACCGGGAAAACGCGAAAAAATCCACCGGGCCCACCAGTACGGCGGGTAAAGCTATTACCCGTCTCAACGCCGTCAAGTGTGGCCTCACGGGCACCAACCGCGTCTTCTCCAACAAAGCCGAAGCTGATCGTTACACCGCGCACATCCGCGACTACGAACTTCTTCACAAGCCCGTAGGCCCCGAGGAAACGGCACTCACCCAATCCATCGCCGACCTGCGCTGGAGATTGAATCGCGTTCCCGCTATCGAACAAGCCATCCTCGCCCTCGCTGGCGCAGAAGTCGTCCAAGAACTTCCCGGCATGGCGTGTGACGAAGCCGAATCCACTCTCCTTTTAGAAGTCAGTCGCAAGCACGAAAAGGAACTGCGCAATCTCCACCTGCAGGAAAACCGCCTCACCCGCCGCCGCGAACGCGAAACCGCCGAACTGAATAGCTTGCAGGCCTTGCGCCAAGCAAACGAAGAAGAAGCCTTGCGCGAAGGCGCCAAACAAGCTGTCCTTTCTCAACACTACGGAGAAAAAAACGCCATCATCGACGGTCTTGGGTTCGTTTTTTCAATGCAGCGTTTTGATCGGTATATGAAGCGCCTCACCGCCTCTCAACGCGCAAAACTGCTCCAAGAAGCCCTCGCCGAGCAGGGCGATGAGCCCAAAACCCAGGAGGCCGCCGCCTAACATCGCCCCCGGCTAGCCCCTGTTCTCCGCGCCAATGCCCTAAGTGTGCCCGTGCAAAAATCGAGCAAAAATGGGGCGGCGTCCAGGGCGGCGTCCCCGCCCTTACTTCGTACCAGGGTCGGCCCCAGCTCTTCGACATCCGAATAAATCCATCAAGCCAGGCCAAGCCGGGCATGCTATATTTAGAGTTTGCGTGCCCAATCTTGAGTGCGCGGGAGTATCTTTCCATGTCAAAAGTATGTGATATCTGCGGTCGCGGACCGCAATTCGGCAACAAAATTAGCCACGCGCACAACGTGACGAAGCGCCGTTGGGATCTGAACCTGCAATCTGTCCGCGCTGTTGTGAAAGGCGCCAATAAGAGAATTCGCGCCTGTACCTCCTGCATTCGCGACGGCAAAGTTCAAAAGGCCGCGTAAATCCCTTCGCCGGATTCGTCTTTCATTCCCCAAACCCGCGATAATGTCTAGGTGATGACTACGGTTCGCCAAGTATTGAGGCGTCTCGGCAAGTCTGGCATCGCGTTCCTGATCGTACTGGCGCTCTATTGGGCGTTGTACTTATCGGGGCATGTGGTTCAGGCTTTTCTAACTCTGTTTGTTCTTGTGCCTTTAGGCGCCGTGCTGCTCTTTCGCGCATTGCGTTTCGTCCAACGCCATTCCCTCTGGAGTGTCCGCAATCGGCTGCTCTTCGTTTACGGACTGATCGGCGTTCTGCCCATCCTCCTTTTGCTCGTTCTTGTTGGCCTCAGTCTCTGGGGTTTGACCAACGATCTTGCCGTCTATTTGGCGACCTCCGCTTTGGAGCGCAAACTCGATCCCCTCAACGGCGCGGTCGATGGTTTGTCGCGCATGCCTTCCCAACAGCGCTATCTGGTGGCCGCCGAAATGGAATATGCCTTCGCTAAAACTTTTCCCGGCATTGCTATCTATGTTCGCGACGAAAACGGCAGTCGCCGTTATCCCTTAGATAGCCCTGACTTCAACCTCGATCTTTCCTGGCGCGATGCCCATGGTTTGCTTTTCTGGCGAAATCGTTTCTATGGTTGGGCCCTACGTGCCGACGGACAAACACAAGTCTCCGCTCTTGCTCCGCTTTCGAGCGAACTCGTCGAAAATCTTGTACCGAACCTAGGCGTCATCGCGCTGATTGAAGTCAAGGGTTCGCAGGGTCGGCCTGAACTCTCGCTCAGTTTGGAAGATCCCGCCGGCAACTCGGAATCTCCGGCCCGCCTCCGTCTCCACCTTCCCCCTGCCGTTAGTACGTTTGACATCCCCGTCTTCCTGCCGTCCACCGTTCAGCATTATCACTTCGATACGCCCAATCGCACGCACGAAGGCGTGCTCTGGGTTTACTCCCGTCCTTCCGCGGTGTTGTCTTCCTTCTTTTCCAAATCGGAAACATTGCGCGGTACCCTGGCGGTTCTTTTTGTGGTCGTCGTGATTCTGTTTCTGATTGTCGAAGCCATCGCGGTCACCATCGGCGTTTCCCTTTCCCATCGCCTCACCACCGCCGTGAATCAGCTATATGAAGGCACTCGCCGCGTATTGCTTGGAGATTTCCAGCATCGTATTCCCGTTCGCGACAAAGACCAGCTTGGCGACCTCAGCGAATCCTTTAATCAGATGACCAGCAATCTGGAACGGCTTTTCTCGGTGGAGAAAGAAAAAGAGCGTCTGCAAACCGAGCTCGAAATTGCGCGTGAAGTGCAGAATCAGCTTTACCCAAAAGAAGCACCTCCTATGCGCGGCTTGAAACTGACCGTCTGTTGCGATCCAGCCCGCATGGTTTCCGGCGACTACTACGACTATCAGGAAATCGCCGGCGGCAAAATGGCGTTCGCCATCGGCGACGTCGCGGGTAAGGGTATCTCCGCCGCTCTTCTCATGGCCACCATCCAAGCCGGTCTGCGCGCGCAAATTTCTTTGAACCAGCCGAATACAGAGCTGTGCGTTTCCCTTGTCGTCTCGCGCCTGAATAAACAAATCTTCGCGAACACATCTCCCGAAAAATACGCTACGTTTTTCTTTGCCACGTTTGACGAGGCCACGAGCATTTTGACCTATACCAATGCCGGCCATTTGTCCCCTTTGCTCTTCCGCCACGGCGAGGTCCAGTCTCTTGATTCCAATGGCACCGTTGTCGGCGCCTTCGCGGGAGCCCTTTATGACGAGAGCGTCATCACCCTCCAGCCTGGAGATTTGTTGCTGTGTTACACGGACGGCATTACCGAACCCGAAAACCCTTACGGCGAGATGTTCGGCGAAGAGCGCCTCATCGATCTCGTCAAGAAACATGTCCAACGCGACGACCGCGAGATCCTGCAAATTATCCTCGAAGCCGTCCGCAGTTGGACCGGCTCTCCCGAATTGCAAGACGATATGACACTCCTCCTCGCGCGCGAGGTTCGCCCTGTATGAAGGTTCTGACTGCCCGCCAGATGCATGAAGTCGACCGGCTGACGATCGAGAGCGGCATTCCCGGCATCATCCTGATGGAAAACGCCGGCTGCCGCGCCGTCGACGTCTTGCTTGCACACTTCGCGCCATTGTCTGAGCATCGAATCGTTGTTATCTGCGGGAAGGGAAACAATGGTGGCGATGGCTTCGTTATGGCTCGCCAGCTTTTCAGCCGTGCGCTTTGCCGCGAATTGACTGTGCTGGAACTCTTCGCAGAATCAGCGCTCTCCGGCGACGCCAAAGCCAACCGCGAAATGCTCGCCGCATCCGGCTGCCCCATCTTGCGCGATCTTCCAGCCAACGCTAACCTTGCCACTATCGTCGTCGACGCAGTTCTTGGAACCGGACTCACAGGTCCGGCGAAAGATCGCGCCCTCGAAGGCATCCGTCTCATCAACAACAGTTTCCCGATCGCCAAGAAAGTCGCCGTTGACATCCCGTCAGGCTTGCCGTCAGACGTTACAGACGCTCCCGGCGAATTCGTCAAAACCGGCCTTACCGTTACCTTCACCGCTGCAAAAATCAGCCAGTGTCTTTCGCCCAGCTATGAGTGGATGGGGAAGTTAGTCGTCGTCCCCATCGGTTCGCCCGGCAAGCTCTTGCTATCCAGTACCGTCAACCTAACCACGCCCGATGATCTCCGTACACTATTCGGCAGGCGAGTTCGCAACTCCAATAAAGGTATGTACGGGCACGTGCTTGTCGCCGGAGGCTCCCCTGGCAAGAACGGCGCACCTGTTATGACGAGCCTCGCTGCCTATCGGGCCGGCGCTGGCCTTGTTACGGCCGCATCTTCCGGCGGCCCCGCGAATCATCCAGAGTTAATGACCGAGCCTCTGGTCGACGCCAACCAATTACTAACTCTTCTGAAAAAAATGACGGTCCTTGCTCTTGGTCCCGGCCTGGGAACCGCACCGGAGACTGTACGTCTCGTCAAGCAAGTCTACGAAGAGGCCGATCTTCCCGCTGTTGTTGACGCCGACGCCCTGAACGCCTTAGCGAGCGGGCTCCCGAAAACTTCCCGGATCCGCATTCTCACGCCGCACCCCGGCGAGATGGGCCGTCTGGTTGGCAAATCCACTAAAGAGGTTCAGTCCGGCCGTCTCGCCCTGGCCCAAACCCTTGCCTCGCAAAGTGGCGCAGCCGTTGTCTTGAAAGGCGACCGCACCATTATCGCTTTCCCCGATTCAGAAACTTGGATCAATCCCACCGGCTCCCCCGCGCTCGCCAAGGGTGGAACTGGCGACATCCTAACCGGCATCATCGCCGGACTCGTCGCTCAGCATCCGCAAGATTGGAAACGCGCCGTCGTTGCCGCCGTTTGGCTGCACGGCCGAGCTGGCGAACTGGCGGGCGCCCATTGGGGTGAAGAATCGACTCTGGCCACGGACTTACTCAACTATCTGCCGGAGGCGATGAATGAACTCCGCCCAACTCTTTGAGACTTTCTCCGACGATGAAACTCGCGCGTTAGGCCGCAGGCTCGCTCCGCAATTGCGCGGAGTCGTCCTCCTCATCGGGGAGCTTGGAGCGGGCAAGACCACTCTCGCCAAGGGCATCGTGGAAGGTCTCGGCGCAGCTTCGGCGGATGAAGTTTCTAGCCCTACCTTCACTCTGATTCACGAGTACGGCGATCCAGTCAAGGTCTATCATGCCGACCTTTACCGTCTCGATACCGCCGAACAAGTCCGCCGCCTGGGACTAGAAGAACTCTTTGATAAACCCGCGCTCACCCTGATCGAATGGGGCGAACGCTTCCCCGAGATCATCCCGGCCGATCATATCGAAATTCACCTTTCCCACGCTCCTGGCGAAACTCGTATTATTGAAGTCCAACAGGCGATTAAAGGATAATAGAGCTAATGACAGACGCCCAATTCTATCTCGCAATTGGCATCCCGTCGGCGCTCTTCGCGTTGAGCTTTCTCACAATCCTCTCGCAAGCACGTGGTGATCGCCAAGTTTGAACTTTACTCGGCGAGTGTCACACTTTCGTAGGGCGGCCATTCATGGCTGCTAGGCGCCTTTCCAGCCGCCTCAGGAGGCACATTTGCGCCGCTGATCGATCTTCTTGCTTCTTGGAAAACGCCGCCGGTCGGCTCACTGACCCGGTGATTAACGGCCCGTCAGCGTCTTCGCGTCGGTGGCGCCCAATTTGCGCGCTTGTTCCTGGTCGGATGCAGCGCCGTCCTTGTCCCCAAGAATCGCCCGCATATCGCCACGGTGTGCGTAGGCCTCCCCGAAGTCCGGTTTCAACGCAATCGCATCGTTGAGGTCCTGCATAGCAGCTTTAGAATCGCCCTTCACCCAGTGCGCAATTCCACGCCAATCAAGCGCCTGTGCATCCTTTGGCCGTTGTTGAATCACGGCGTCGTAGTCTGCCAGCGAACCGGCGCAGTCGTTCAAGGCGAGGCGTACCGCCGCTCGATTGAACAGCAGATCCGGATCGTTCGGCTTCAGTTTCAGCGCTTCGTTGAAATTGGCGAGAGCCGTTCGGAAGTGCTGCCGGTCTCCTTGCACAATGCCTTCAACGGCGTACGCATCGGCGTCTTTACTCTTGCTCAATTGCACGGCACGGCTTGAATCTGCGAGCGCCTTTCCCAAATCCTGCTCCATCAGACGGACATAACCTCGGTCGTAGAATCCCGGCTCATCTTTAGGATTCAATTTCAGCGATTTGTTGTAATCCTCAATCGCTCCCTGTTTGTTTCCGTTGCGGTAGCGGGCAACTCCGCGGTCCAATAGAATGGCGGCTAAGACAGGAGAAGTCTTCGATCCTAGATCGTTCGCGCGGTTGAAGTTCGCCAACGCCTTGTCGTAGTCTGCCTCTGCTTCCGGCCATTTGCCCTGCTTTGCATAGGCGTCACCGCGTCCAAGAAACGAATTCACGGTGTCGCCGTTCATGGCAATCGCCTTCGTATAGTCGGCAACGGCTCCGTCCCAATCGTTTGTCTTATAGCGAGCAAGTCCGCTTCCTTCCCAAGCGATCTCGCTTGCCGGTTGAAGGGCGGTCCGCCTTTTGTACAACGCGGCCGCCTCAGCCCATTGCAGTTGCGATACGCTGACTTCCGCCAAATTTAACAGCGCCGCCGGAAAGTTCGGTTGTTTCTCAAGCGCCGCGCGAAAATCCTTTTCCGCTTCCGCCAGATTTCCTTGCGCGCGATAGGCTATCCCTCTGCCGTTATAAGCATCGGCGTAGTCGTTCTTAATTTGGATGGCCGAACTGAACTCCGCAATCGCTCCCGCCATTTCGTTGGTGGCGCTCTTGTGCAACTTGTACAATGCAACGCCCCGCCCATAGTGCGCTAAGGCATCTGCCGGATCTTTTTGACTGGCCTCGCCGTAAGCTTGCGCGGCCTGTGAATAGTGGCCTAGATCGTACTCTTTCCGCGCCGCAGCGTCCGATTCGCTCAGCACTTCTCCTTTGCAGTAAGTCTTGGCATCGCCCGGTGCAAGGCTTATAGCCTTCGCACGGCTCTCTTCCGCTTTGTCGTATTGGCCGGCCTTTGTATACGCCGCGCCCAAATCGCAGTAAGCCAGCGCGTAATCGCTTTTCATGGAAATCGCTTTGTTGTAATCCTCGATTGAACCGGGCACGTCCTTGGCCCAGTAACGGGCGGTTCCCCGCCGCAAATAACCCTCGGCCGTCGCGTTGCTGTCAATCTCTCGTCCGTAATCGGCTATCGCTTTGTCGTACTCTTTATTACCGTAGTGCGCCCTTCCCATCGCGCCGTATGTTTCACCGCGTTGCCGGACGGCCTCTGCGTAGTCGGGCTTCGTCTTCAGAGCCGTATCGTAATCCGCCAGGGCCTCGTCCATTTTGTTTGCGCTTTGATAAGCAAAACCGCGGCTGTAATAAACCTCCGGACTGTCCTTCTTGCCGTTGATGGCCGCACTGTAATCCTCAATCGCACTTGCCAGCAGGTCCGCTCTGGTGTGGTCTGAATCGTATGTCTGCTGGTATGCCACGGCACGGTGATAACAGATTTCCGGATCGCCAGGCTTCCCAACCAGGGCAGCCGTGTAGTCTTTGATTGCGCCGCTGTACTCGCGTAGTTTTGCGTATGCCAGGCCCCGGCCGTAAAGCGCTTCTGGCCAGTCTGGTTTGATCCGCAGCGCTTGAGTGTAGTCATCCACCGCTTCTCGATACTTGCCGGTTTCGTATTCGGCTTCCCCGAGATTGCAGTAGGCTTGCCATTCCTCCGGCCGTAACTTCACCACTACGCGATAATCCTGAATGGCCTCATCGAAGCGTTTGTTTCGCTGGTAAGCTACGCCGCGATCGTAAAATACCCTCGGGTCGTTCGGATCGAGCCGAATCGAATCTGCATAATCCTGAATGGCTCCGTCAAGGTCATTCCTCTCAAAGCGTGCTGTTCCGCGGTTATAAAACGTAGCGGCATCGTCTGGATTTAGAGCCACCGCCTTGTCGTAATCCGCCGTCGCCCCTGCCAGGTCGTTGCGTTTTCTCCGCTCCTCGGCTCTGTTTAAATACGCATTCGCAAAATCGGGCCGCTTCTTGATCGCTTCGCTGTAGTCCTGCTCGGCCAGTTCCAACTCGTCGTTCCTGAAATGCACCAGTCCTCGGTCGAGGTAAGCGTTCGGATCTTTAATACCAAGCTTAATGGCCCTGTCATAGTCCGCCATGGCCGACTTATCGTCCATCTTGAACTTCACCACTCCGCGCGCAAACAAGACCTTTGGCTCTTCCGGATCGAGACGGTCCGCTTCGTTGTAATCCTTGAGCGCATCCGCCCACTTCCCCAATGCGAATTCCACAACACCCCGGTTATAGAACGCCACAGCCGACTCGGGATCCAGCTTGAGCGCCGCATTGCAATCCGCTAACGCTGCCGTCAAATCGTGTTTTTCATAGCGATCGACGCAATTCTTGACATACTGTTCCGCTGTCAAGCCTCCTGTTGCGCCCGTTGACCCGGGTGCCTTTTGTCCGAGAAGTGTCCTCGTCCCCATCCCCAACAAAAATGCCGTAGCCGGCAGAAACCACAAAACCCGTTTGGAATACATGTGGCGGTAAACCTTCCTTGTCTCTTAAGGTACACTTCTCGCTTTCCGGTCGCCAAAAACGTCAGGCCAGTTCCACACCGGCCGTGGTGACCACCTCATCAATGGCCAGATACAACTCTGCCTGGTGCTTATAGTATTCGTCGATATCCGGTGTGCGCACATACGCGAAAATCTCAATCGTGTAAGAGGCCGCCGAGTATCCACTAATCCGCACTGGAGCCGGACCAACTTCCAGATGCTGGTTGCTCTTCAACATGCTTTGCGTCTCATTCAGCAATCGTCGAATCAGCTCTTTCGGGGTGGTTCTTTTGATCTGAAAGGTCGGGTTAAATAGGATTTTGTCGCGCAAGGCGTAGTTTTCAAGGTTAGCGCCTGCAAAAGCTGAATTCGGAATACTGACTATCGTTCGATTCAGCGTGCGAATACGCGCCGAACGCAAACCGATCTGCTCCACCGTTCCCGTTACCCCGGCGAAGTTCCCGAAATCGCCCAGCATGACCGGCGCGTCGCCTATCACGGAGACGCCGCCAAAAACGTTCGCAATCGTCTGTTGCGCCGCCAGCGCCACAGCTATACCGCCCACCCCGAGGCCCGCGATGATCGTGGTCATGTTGAAGCCCCAATTGTCGAAAATCAGAATCATGGCAAAAACCACGACACTCGTCTTGAGCACCCGGCGTCCGAGAAACATAACCGAACTCGAAACCACTCGCTGCCGGTGGTTCAGTGCCGCATCTAGATGCACGATCAAGTAATCGAGCAGATTAATCAAGCCCCAGGCGAAAGATGCCACAACCACCAACAGCAGAAATCGGCCAATGTACAGCCGGCTCAGCGCCGCCGGCCCTATCATTGCCTCAATAAACCGGAATAACGCCACACTGAACAACACCAACAAAGGATCGACAATCGCCTGAATCCAGGCTAATCCTCCCGTCCTCGCAAGCGGCAGCCTCCGAACCGTTTTATTGAAAATGCCCACCAATAGTCTAAAGAGAATGAACAGTAGGAGTGCAACCAGTAGCAATGCAGCCCATTTCCAAAGTGGCGTCTCCCATAACAGGTTCTGTACTAAAAACCTCGGCAGATGCGACTGGATTTTCGATGCAGTTTCGGACAACGCCGGCATCATCGCGGGTATGTCGCGCACGGTCTCCGCCGAAAATATCCAGATATCCGGTCCCTTCGCTTGCTGCTTTTTCTCTAGCTCAATAGAAAAGTGAAGCTCACTCACGCCAATCAATGTCACGTGCTCAATGTTCGGGTCTGGGTCGTCGCTTAAATTTCCCTGCTGATCTTGGCTCAACTTCAGCACGTCGAAGCGCGCCGCCGAATTCAGAAGCGATTCCAAGTCTTTCGCCAACTCCGGACCCTCTGTCTCGCGTTGACGCACCGGTATGCGGCTCAGATCCAAGTATTGCGCCGCCGTCTCGTAGTCATCTTGGTGGCAGGTCTCCAAAAAAGCAGTTACCGCCGATCGCGGATTGAGTCTCCTCAGCGGATCGGCCTGCCCCGGAGTTCCGGCGCCAAAGCCCTGCATACAAATCGCGAACAGGCCAAGCGTAAATGCGAATTTTGTGCTCACACTCATTCGACGGTCTACCTTGCCCTCCCGTAGCGCGAGGGCGTAAATCTACTTGCTCGCCCGTCTCAAGCCCATTCCCCGCGTTACCATAGTGATCGTTAAACCTAGTGATAAACGAAGAGAAATCATCATTGGATGAGTACGGCCCCGATTACTACTCCTCTCGCCTCAGTTCCATCCCTTACGAACGCTCGTGGCATTGGCAACATTTTTTCTCCATCATTGCCCAGGAAACCGTTCGAGGTTTGCGTCCCCGCCGCGTACTCGACGCTGGCTGCGCCATGGGATTCCTGGTCGAGCAGTTCTGGGACCGCGGCGTTTATTGCGAAGGCATTGATATCTCTGAGTATGCTATTTCCCAAGTCCGCCGGGATATCCAACCTTACTGTAAAGTTGATTCCCTCACTTCTCCGCTAACAGAGAAATACGATCTCATCACCTGCATCGAAGTTCTCGAGCACCTCACACCCACAGTGGTCCGCACTGCTGTTGCCAATCTCTGCAGCGCTACCGAAGCAATTCTCTTTTCCTCCACCCCGAACGAATTCGACGAGCCCAC
This sequence comes from Bryobacterales bacterium, assembly GCA_963763615.1. GTDB lineage: Bacteria > Acidobacteriota > Terriglobia > Bryobacterales > Bryobacteraceae > Bog-105. The sequence continues at coordinate 191,801 of CAVXPI010000003.1, forward strand.
TCATTACAACGTTCGCCCGCCCATTTACTGGCTGCAGCTCTTCTGCGAGTTTGGCTTCTGGCCCGACGCGCGTTTTGATGCCGGGTACATCACGCCCTATGCGATGCTGCTTCGCAAAGGTGCGCCGCCGCCCGACGATTACCTCGTCCTTTACTCCGAGTATGTTCGCCACAAAATCTTCTTTGAAGCCAAAGCCAGCGAAGCTCGTAACCTGAATGACCAACTGAAGAATCTGCATGCGCAGCACGAGCAGAGTGTCGCCGACCGCCTGGTCGCCGAGCAATCCATGCGTAGCTCGCTTGCCGAGCGCGACCGGCTCCTCCACGAAATTGATCGCCTTGTCGATGACCGCAACGTCTTAGCCGATCGCCTCAACCATTCCCAAAATGCTCTAAATGCCGCCTTGAACAGTAGAGCTTGGCGCATGGCTGAGAAGTGCCGCGTGCCCCTGCGCCGATTGCGGGAAGACTGGCCCGTTGTTCATAAAACTGCGCGCTTCGTGGCCCGCACCCTCACTGGGCGCGGAGGCCGCAATACGCCACCCACTGCGTCGCCAGTTCCCTCTGAACCCGCCCCCACTGACGATGGTCACCCCGCCGCGCCCTCGCTAGAACCCTGTTATCAGCGCTGGATTGACGAATACGAGCCCTCTCCAGAAGCTTTGGAAGCTCAGCGGCAATCCGCCGACGGTCCTGTTTTCAGCATCATCGTGCCCGTGCATCAAACCGATCACGCCATGTTGCAGGCGTGCATCCAGAGCGTCATGGCACAAACCTATCCGCGCTGGGAGTTATGCGCGGCTATCACGCCCGACAAGAACTCGCAAAACCGCAAATACCTCAGTGCTCTCGCCAAGCAGGACCCCCGCATCCACCTTCTCGAACTCCCGGAAAACGGCGGCATTTCCCGCAACACTAACTCCGCCCTTGAGCAGGCGACTGGAGAATTTGTTGCGTTTCTCGACCACGATGACACCCTCGCACCGTTTGCCCTCTTTGAAATAGCCGCGCGGCTCAAAGACGATCCCGACGCCGACCTACTCTATTCCGATCACGATTACCTTGATCCGAGTACCGGCCTCCGCTGCCAGCCACTATTCAAGCCGGACTGGTCTCCCAGCATCATGTTCTCGGCGAATTACATCACTCATCTCACAGTAGTGCGCCGTTCATTGCTTGACGAAGCCGGCCGCTTCAACCCCGCCACTGATGGCGCGCAAGACTGGGACCTCTTCCTGCGCATCACAGAAAAAACGCGCCGCATTTCCCATATTCCCAAGATTCTTTATCACTGGCGGATGCACCCCGCGTCCACCGCCCACAACGATTCAGCCAAGAACTACGCCTCAGACGCTCAATTGCTCGCGCTCAGTTCCCACATGGATCGCCTCGGTATGGATGCCACGCCTGAAGTCATGCCCAACGGCTTGCTTCACGTACGTTTCATCCACCCGCCCACCGCGAAAGTCTCCATCATCATTCCCACAAAAGATCGCCTCGATCTTCTGGGCCGCTGTATCTCCACTCTGCTTGACGGCACACAATACCCTGATTTTGAAATCATCATCGTTGATAACGGCAGCGTAGAAGCCGCCACCAAGGAATATTTCCAAAGCCTCGCCGCCGATAAACGCATCCGCATCCTCTGGCACCCCGGCCCGTTCAACTACAGCACCGTCAACAACCGCGCCGCCCGCGAAGCCGCTGGCGATTTCTTACTCTTCCTCAACAACGACGTCGAAATCACCCAGCCCGATTGGTTGACCGAACTTGTCTCTTGGGCTAATCTTGCCCCCGTGGGCATCGTCGGCGCCAAACTGCTGCGCGCCAACGGGACTATCCAACATGCAGGCGTTGTGCTCGGCATGAGCGGTTTCGCCGATCATCCTTTCGCCGATGGCCCCGCTCTCACCTTCGGCATGGCAGGCAGCACCGGCTGGTACCGCGATTTTCTCGCCGTCACCGGAGCCTGCATGATGATGCGTCACGAAGTCTTTAATCAAATCGGCGGCTTCGACGAAAATTTTGTACTATGCGGCAGCGACGTTGAAATCTGCCTGCGCGCACACAATCGCGGCTATCGAGTTGTCTTCAATCCCTTCGCCGAACTGATTCACCACGAACGCCAAACCCGCGGCACAGCTATTCCGCCTGAAGACTTCGCCGAGTCGATCAAACATTACCGCCGCTGGATCCTCGCGGGCGACCCCTATTGGAATCCGAATCTCTCTCCGTGGTCGCAGCAGCCCGCCTTTAACTATCGCAAGCAGGAGTCGGCGATTGGCCGCGCCGAAAGGCATGTCGATAGTGTCAGTACCGCGATTCGCGCGCCAGTTCGCACTGACGAAGACGTTTGGGTCAGTTGGTTCGATTGCAGCGCCGAGCAATTCCAGCGCATCCGCCAGCACAATGCGAAGATTTCAGGCAAGCGTTCCGTCAACCGGCTCCTGTGGTTCATTTCCCCTTTTGAGGTGCCTTTCTACGGCGGCATCTACACCATCCTGCGCCTGTGCGACTACTGGCACCGCCAGTACAACACTGAGATTCTGTTCGCTGTGAGTGGCTCTGCCGACCACCTAAAAATAGCGTCACTGATTCGTCAGGTTTATCCCGCCGCGCAAGACGGCCAGGTTTTCGTTCTCGACAATGTCAACCAAGGCGCCAACCTTCCCAAGGTCGACGTCAGCATCTGCACTCTCTGGACCACCCCTTACTTCGCGCTTCACCATCAGGCGGTGGGTCGCCGTTTCTATTTGATTCAGGACTATGAGCCCGCATTTTATCCCGCAGGTTCCGTCAGCGCGCTCGTCGAGAGCACTTACCGCATGGGACTTTACGGGATCGCCAATACAGTTAGTCTCCAGCGGATGTATGAATCGGAATACGGCGGCAAAGCCACTTACTTCACGCCTCGCATCAACGCGGCTGTCTTTCACCCGCCTGAGCCGGCAGTGAGTCCCAATCCACTCCGTCCCCTCCAAGTGTTTTGTTACGGCCGCCCCAAGCATCCTCGCAACGCCTTCGAATTGGTGCAGCAAGCCATGCGGCAGCTCAAATCCAAAATGGGAGACCGCATTCGCATTGTAAGTGCCGGAGATGAGTGGCAGCCTTCCGAATACGGCCTGCAAGGTATCATCGAAAACTTGGGTCTCTTGTCCTATGAAGACTCCGCGCGGCTCTATCAAGAGAGTCAGGTGGGAGTTGTCATGATGCTTACTCGTCACCCGTCCTATATTCCGCTGGAACTCATGGCTTGTGGCTGTGTGCCTGTGACTAACGTGAATACTTGGACTTCCTGGCTCCTTAAGGATGGCGAGAACTGTCTGCTGGCTCCTGCCACAGCCAGCGGAATTGCAGGCACCGTCGAGCGTGCGCTTCTCGACGCTCCGCTACGCGAAAAGATTCGCGCCACTGCTCTCGGGATGGTCCGTTCCGAATACCTCGATTGGTCCACCGAGGCGGAGCATATCTTTGAGTACCTGCAAGATCCCGAAGCCGAAAAATCGAAAGCGATCAGCGCTTAATCAAGGCTTTAATTTCTGCTATAGTGGTGAAAGAACACGGCGGGTACGACCGCCGCCTTCCGGTTGATTAGCGGCGTTTAAACCGCAACTTCAGCACGATGGTTCGAAGATCGAAACCACCTTCACCTTGAGGTGCATGTAACATCACCTCCTGCGGCAAGCAGGATTGAAAGGCCAGGGTTCTAGCCCCGGCCAATCGCTTGGCCGCCCTTGGCGCAGCCCCACGATCGCCGATACCTTCGATCAATTCGCTCACCCTCTTAACTAAAGTAGAAATCAACCCATTGTGATTTCATTTAGCTGCCACCCGCCTCGGGTAGGTGATGTTCACCGGTCCCACGAAGAAGGACGGCCAAACATGCAGCGAATACGATGGGTTTGCCTCCCACTTTTCAACCTCGCCCTGCCAGGACGGTCCTTCCTGGAATTTGGGCTCTTGATAAGCTACCATCCCGGCAGCGATTCCGTACGAAAGCACAAACATGCAAACGTAGCGGTGTATCCGGGACTTCGGGGAATCGATATTCATCAACAGTAACAGCAAAAAACTCACTCCTGGCAGGAAGGCGTACCTGCCGGTTGGTACCGAATAAAAAGAGGTCAAACAGGTGAACGTCGATAACACCAAAAACGTGCCCATCAGCATGTTTGTTGTCGAAAAGACACTTGGTCCCCTCAGCAGCGCCAGTGTTCCTGCTATCAACAGAACACACAGCCAGCCCCCCGTTCGCAGCGTTCTCGCCAATGGTTTCGGCGGAAAGCTGGATGCCGAAAAGGACGCTTCTTTCAATCCACTCACCTCCAGCACGCGCTCTCGCAGCGAAGATCCTAGCGCGGGATAGAGCATGTGCTCCGCAAACATGTTTACCGCCGAAGCATCCCACTGCAAGATCGTGGCTCGCTTCGGGTCGCCTCGGGCTTTTGCGATCTTCCTTCGACTCTGCAGGACTACGCCGCCTTGCACCAATGTGCAACACAAGAGAATCATGCATTGAATTCTTTGTTCCGGTATTTTGTGCCGCCAAGCGAAAACGAAGAATAGCGGCAGCAGCGCTACAGAGTAGGGGGAGGAAAGTGCGCAAAGCACCAGCACGCCTCTCGATAACCAGGCAAGCCACTTAGGCCAGTTCTCGGTGTCGGCAAACAGTAGCACCAGCGTCAGCATTCCGAGGAAGGTCATTGAGTTGATCGAGTTGAGCCAGATTTCGTCAGTTGTGGTCGAAGCGAACAGAACAATCAGGCAGCCCGCAACTGCTTTCCACGGCGAATCGAACAATCTCGATTTGACGAAAAGAATCGAAACAATTGTCAGCGCCTGAATCAAGTAGGCGAGCAGTGTGGGGGCGATTGGCGCGTAAAGCAGACCGAAATGGGCCGCTGTTCGGGAAGACAGGATCGCTCCAATGTTAGCCGTGAGATTGACGTAATTCGCGACTTGATCGACGAACAGCAAATTTTTGAAAATCGAGTGGGTTGTCGCGTATTGAAACCAAACCAACCCTTCCTCTGCCCAAAATCTTGGATGCTGCAACAAATAGGGCTCTCGCAAACCGATGGCCGCAATGAAAATCACCGCCAAGACAGCGCGGGCCGCCGGGCCATCTCCCAAAACCCTCAGCCGTCCGTTGACAGCTAAAAACAGAAACGCAAACATGCCCATCGCCAAGAATGGCAGGGCAATCTTCTCCGCCGGCGTCATATAAACAACATTGCCGCCCAACGGCACTGCTTCCAACTGTGAATCCGTCAAACGGATCAAGGGTTGCCGTGCATAAGGGCTCTCCGCAATCCAACGGGCATCCAGATTCAAATGCCTTCGCCCGTGAAGCACCACATAGATTCGGCCCACCTCATCTTGCAAGAGCTTTCCTTCCAGCCCCGTGGTTCCCGGATTGCCCGGCAAGCCCGATCCCTCCGGCAGCGGATAACCAACCGGAATCGCGTTGACCTCGCTCTCTGTTAAGACATGAGGCGGCACTCCGCCAAAACCGTTCTGCCCCATCCACGAAGGATTTTCGATGTGATGTTTCGTGCCGTTTGTGAGCAGATAGATTTCAGGACGTCCCGCCGCCCGTATCAACTCTCCAGCCGGCGTAGCAGGTTGGCTCTGCGTAACTGGAACCGGCTGCGATTGGGCGCGAAATGCCAGCCCAAAAACTATGAGCAAACACCGCACCCACGGCGTCATTCGCAAAATAGCCAGCGCACTCATAATCTCCTCAGAGTACAGCAACATATCGCAGCCGAGGCAAACTGTCTATAATGCGAACATGTCCCTGCGCTTAAGCCGTCGCCATTGGGTGCTGTTCATGGGAGCCGCTCCTATGCTCGCCCAAACCGCCATTCAAACTCCTGCGCCAACCACTGCCCAGCGCGCCGATAAAGCCAAGGCCGATGTCCGCGAAGTGAGCGATAAACTCGCTGCCATTACCATGCCCATGAACATCGAGCCGTCTTTTCGCTTCATGGCCTAGCTCATGCGGAGACACAAAATCAACATCGACGAAAATTCTCTCCCCTTCGCCACCATAGGCGAGATCGGTGCAGCCCTTCGTAAGCGCGGCATTTCTTGCCTCGAACTCACCAAGTTCTTTGGCGAACGCCTCGAAAAACAAGGCCCCGAATACAACGCCCTCGCGCTCTCATTGTTGAAGGACGCAAAGAAGCCGGCCAAGAACGTCGATTGGGACCTCAAGCACGATCGTTTTCGCGGTCCGCTGCAAGGCATTCCATTTGCCGTGAAAGATCTGCTGAGCGTTGCCGATTATCCCACCACCTGGGGCGCCAAGCCCTTCGAAGATCAAGTCTTCGATTATGACGCCACAGCCGTGCAAAAGCTGAAAGGCGCCAAAAGCATTCTGTTGGGTAAGCTCTCCATGGTCGAACTCGCAGGAGGCGGCGGTTATACTTCCGCCAGTGCTTCGCTGCAAGGTCCGGGCCGTAATCCTTGGAACAAGCAATACTGGTCGGGAGGGTCTTCCAGCGGTTCGGGCGCGGCAGTGGGTGCAGGGCTCGTGCCCTTCGCGCTCGGTTCAGAAACGTCGGGCTCTATCATGACGCCCGCCTGCTATTGCGGCGTGAGCGGTTTGCGTCCCACTTACGGCATGATCAGCCGCTATGGAGCCATGGCGCTATCTTGGACCCTTGACAAAATCGGCATCCTCGCCCATTCTGCCGAGGATTGCGGCTTAGTGCTTCACGAAGCCGCCGGTTCGGACGACAATGACCCTGGCTCCGCTCAAAAGAGCTTTTATTATTCGCCGCAATACTACAACGATCTGACTCAGATCAAAATTGGTTACGCGGAAATTGATTTTGCTGAGTGGCCAGCCGAAGCTTTGCGTCCCGCCTTTGCCCAGGCGCTCACCATCATCAAATCGCTCGGCGCGCAAATGGTCGAAACCAAGCTGCCCGATTTCCCCTACGGCCCCATTATCAGTTGCATCATCGATTCCGAAGCGGCCTCCGTATTCGAGCCCCTGATCCGCAGCGGGCGCATCGATCAACTGGCCGACCAGGGGCAGATCGAAGGTCTCAAAGCCTCAATGAACTACTCCGCCGTCGACTACCTGAAAGCCATGCGCGTCCGCACGCAAATCAAGTCTGCGTTCCGCGGTCTTTTCGCCGACGTCGATCTTCTCGTAGCGCCCACGAAACTCGATCTGCCCGATAAAGCCGATGGCCCGTTTGACGAAACCGTTCCCAAGCGGCCCGATGTAAAAGGTGTCTTCGCCGGTCTAGTACAAGCGAGCAATTTGTGCGGTCTGCCCGCGCTCAGCATTCCCTGTGGCTTCGTAAACGGCTTGCCCATCGGCCTGCAAGTCGTCGGCCGCCCATTCTCCGAAAACCGCATTCTCGCGCTTGGTGTCGAATTTCAAAAACGCACCAACTTCCACCGGCAACAACCTGGCAAGATCGTAACCTAGGAATGCTGATGCCTTCCAAAAAAAGGCAACATCGCGTGGCAACCTAGAAATAAAAAAGCTCCCGCAATCAAACACAACACAGCGGGCGTCCAAGCATCGCCAAATCTCTGAATCCCTAATCGATCCGTTCCAGGCTGCAAAATCGCCCCTGCCAGCGTGAACAACTCCGCGCATGCGCCTAACCCGATCGCCGTCGCGTGCGAAGCCACACTACGCCGCAGAACCCATCCCAGCGCGAATCCTTCAGGAATCTTATGAAGCCCCAGCCCCACTGGCACAAGCGCGGCAGGCACTGGTTGTCCCGCCAGTGCGCGAATACTCCAGCCATCCAGCAAGCTGTGAATCGCCGTCGCCACGAGCAGCGGTGCCATCACTCCATGCCTTGGCGAGTGCCCCAGCTGAATCAAGGCCCAATCCGCCAGCGCGAGCAGTAACGCCGCGAGCGTCACAAAAAGAATTGCTTTCGGCCATCCCCACTCATGCGAAATCTCCGGCACAATCCAGATAAACGCAATCGCAAAAAGCAGCACTCCCCCAGCTGCGGCCAGATGTCTTGAAAGACTGCGATGCGCCAGCACGCCACCGCCCACGCCCAATAGCGCGAGGCAAGTGAGTAATACCGCAGCCGCCATTTACTGACCGGTAACCTTCGCAACGAAATATGTCACCTGCTGTCCTTTTTCCAGCAGCATCTGATGCGCCACGCCCGCCGGAATGTGAATGATGTCGCCCGGCCCGTAGTGCATTTTTTCGCCGCCGCTAATGGAAGTCCCGCGCAATTCCCCGGGCTTCTCGACGCGCGCGTTCACCAGCTTCCCTCCCGTCACCAACGTCCCTTCGCCATCCTCAATCACGAAAATATCCGCCTCATGCTCATGAACCTCAGACGAGCCGGTGCCTTCGCGATGAGCCACCATCGTATAGTGTCCCTTGTACTGCTTCAACTGCTCCGATTTGAAAGTTTGATGAGCGGCCTTAAGCTTGTCTTGAATCGCCGTCAAATCAGAAGCGGAATAATGATCCACCATTGCGCTGGATGCGCCAAATATCACTGCTGCGGATGTCAGAAGAAAAGGGATTGATTTTTTCATAAGCGGGAAAAGGGAATTGGGATGTGGTGGTGGGCCCTGTAGGATTTGAACCTACGACCAATGGATTATGAGTCCACTGCTCTAACCGCTGAGCTAAGGGCCCGCAACGCAATCTTAGCAGGCCCGCAGCCTATCAGACGGTCCAATCCGCAACTTTAATCCACGGCTTCAATTTGAGCAAAGCGCCATCATTGGTCACCAAAGTGAGGCTCTTATCTTCTTTGGCATGAGTGGCAATCATGAGGTCCACGATATCGACGGTTATACCCTTGGCTTCCGATTCAGTACGCAGTTGCGCGAAACTCTGAGCGGTAGAGGACTTCCAAGGCAGAATCTCGGCGATGAATAAGAGTTTGTCAACCAGACCCCCCACTCTGCCTTTTGTGATTCCCGCTTTGACTAAACCGTGCCGAAGCTCAGCCTCAGTGATAGCTGAAACCCTTAAGTCCGACAGCGCGACTTGGTTGAAGCGGCGCACTAACGCGGCGTTGGGCGCCTTGACCCATCGGCTAACGGTGTTCGTATCGAGAAGGAACACTAGAATAACCGCTCTCTGCGTTTAGTCACGATCACGCCTCGCTCCGGGAATTGATTGCGTTCTTCTTCGGAAAGAGTTTCCATTTCTTTAAGAAGTGTTTTCCATGCAGCCTCTCCTGGATCTCTGGCCGAAAGGATCACCTCTCCGGTGGTTTCATTCCGCCGTATGAAGACCTCAGGCACATCGAATTGGAATGCCTTTGGAAGACGAACGGCTTGGCTTCTCCCAGTCCTGAACACTTTCGCTGTTGGCTTTGTTGTCGTTAGCGGCATATCTGTAGTATGCCATGGTATATACCACGGGGATCTTACGACGCGCCCCCGGCCAAAATTCGCTTGACGGCTTCGTGTACCGAATCGGCGCGAAACGCATATCTCGACGAAATCGCTTCTTTGAAACCCTGCTGATTGCTGGCTAATAAAACCGCTGGAATGCCAAAAGCGGCAGCCGCTCCCAAATCCCGCTCCGAATCGCCAATCATCCACGACCGCTCCACGTCAATTTTGAGATCGCGGCTCGCCGATTCCAACAAGCCTGGCGCCGGCTTCCGGCAATCGCAACGAATCTTGTATTCTGGCCTTTCTCCCGCTATCCCCAAATCCGGATGATGAGGGCAATAGTAAATCGCGTCTAAGTGCGCCCCGGCCTCCGCTAACAGCGCTTTCAGTTTCTCGTGAATCTGGTCTAGTTCGGCAATCGTGCACTCTCCGCGCGCAATCACCGGCTGGTTTGTAATCAACACGGCCAGATAACCCGCGTCGTTGATTGCCCGTACCGCCTCCCCGGCGCCCGGCAGAAGTTCAATCTTACTTGGTGACGTGATCCAGCCGTAGTCGAAATTAAGCGTTCCGTCGCGGTCCAGAAAAATAGCGGGTCGCATGCGTTAATAGAAGGATAACTTTTGCGAAAAAAGGTCGGAACAATGCCAGCCCCTTTTGTGACCAGAGATGGAACCAAGTTCAATTTGAATAGCAACTCGTTCCCGGTATGCGGCGTGAACTGCTATTTTCTCGCATACTGCGCCGAGTGTACGGATTTGCTGTCGAGCCGCAGCAATGGACTCCCGACACCTGCGAAGTCTCCAGGGGGGAGCGCCTGCCAGGCCGTACTCGAGAAGGATGCGACGTATCCATAGCTGTTGGTGCCTTGCGGGGCACTCCAGCCAACCATCGGTGTGCCGGAAGGCGTGATCACCAGCGAGGAGACCTGCACGCTGGCCGCGGCAGGGACGCTGGCTTCGATGTCCCCTCCGATCGCGTTCCAGCTCGTTCCACTCCATCGCGCCGCCAGAGCGTGACTGGCCTGACTATCCGACCAGGCAACCACGGGCGCCCCGTCGGCGCCCACGGCGAAGGCGGCGGCCGTGGCCGTAGCTGTGGGGGAGCCGACGGTCATGTCCCAGACCGCCCCCGCCGCATATTGAGCGACCGCAAGCGTCCGAGCCCCGCCGCTGGTGGAATCCGACAAGTATGCGACGCTCCCGCGTCCGGTGGGATCGAGCGCCACGTAGGCAAGGGTCGCGGCCAGGCTCGGCATCTTCACCCACAAAGGGGCCGTCCAGGACCAGCTTGGAAGCGAACCGACGGCGTTCCCTGCCAAATCCTTGATGGCCGCGTTCACGGACACGATGACAGTCGCCGGGAAGGTCAGCGTGGAATGGGCACCCAAGGTGATGCCGACGGTGTGTCCGTCCGAACCGAGACTGGCGGTCGTGCTGAGGGTTGTTCCCCCAGACGAGAGCGATATCGAAGCGTTGGAGACGCTCGACGGATCGAGCGCCTCGGAAAACGACGATCTGGATCGGGTCGGAAAGCGCGACATTCGTCGCGTTCTGCGCGGGCGTCCGCATCGCAATGAAGGGAGGCGTGCGATCGACCCAGATCGTCACAGGTTTTGAGGTGATGGTGGTGCCGCCGATCGTGGCAGTCGCATCAACCTGGTGCGATCCCTCGCTCGCGTTCTTCGTGTCCCACGCGTAGCTGAAAGGCTGTTGAACCGTGGTGAGCATCGTGCCGTCTACACGGATCTCGACCTCCGCGGGAGGATTGTTTCCGGGCGTGGCGGCGACTTGGATCGTGATCATGCCATTCGTGTAGGCGGTCTGACTCGGGCTGGTGATCGCCAGCGTTCCGACACAGATGTGCGTCGCGGGATCGCATGTGAGCCCCGACGCATCTGCGTTCTCTCTCGTTGGGCATCCAGCAAGGATCCCAACGCATCCGGTCGCGAGGAGCCCGAGCCATAGTCTGGAAGTCTTCATTGATTGTTACTCACGCCTCACATCGGCGGAATCGGATTTCCGCTCGGGTCTGTCGCCCAATCCGCTGGCTTGGTCGCCTTCCGTCGGGCGTGCGCGTGCTCGCCTCGCTTCGATTTCTCCTCATGACTGTCAGGCGGCGCTGATGCAGCCGCCGTTTCGGCCGCAGCGCCCTTCTCGGGCGCCGTGCCCTGACTTGAATTTGGCTTGCTCACGGTCACCGATGGAGGAAGCGGGGATGGAACGGCCGGTGCTGCGAGTTGCTCACGGGCGTGTGCGGTGCTGAAGGGCTCGGCCGTGACTGACGGTCGACGCACGGCCCTCCCGGCGGCAAATATTCCGACCATCGCCAACCCAAGCCCGGCGGCAATCAGTGCAACATTCCGCGTTCCGGCACGCTTCCGCTTTCCATGGTTGGAG
>CAVXPI010000004.1:0-293037 GCA_963763615.1 Bryobacterales bacterium
ACGCAGGCTCCTGTCACCTCTCGCCCTTTCCTGCATCTTCCTAGCTATGGAAACTACAGTTCGCTTCTTGGATGGTGTCCGCTTTGAGGCTGAGTCTCGGGGGCTTACGGTTCAATGCGACCAGCCCACCGAAAACGGCGGCCAAAATACGGGTATGACGCCGCCTGAATTCTTGCTTGCCGCCCTCGGGACGTGCGCCGGATATTACGCCGTTCAATATCTGAGAGCGCGCCAGCTTGCTACTGAAGGGCTAACGGTGAAGGTCAACGCCGGCAAGGCAACGCAGCCGGCAAGGCTCGACAATTTTCGCATTCTGATCGATGTTCCCGGTTTGAATGATGCGCGGCATCGCGACGGCGTGGTCCGCGCCGCCAAGAATTGCCTTATTCATAACACCATGCTACATACGCCTTCGCTCGAAATCGCTTTGACTGCCGAAGTTAAGGAGCTTAAGAGCGCTTAACGTATCAAATCAATGCCGCGTCCCTACAATGGTTGTAATTGAATCAAGACGAAGATCTGCAGATGGCAGCCGACTTGCTTGCCCACAAGCCCGGAGCTTTCGACCGCTTTGTGGACCTCTATCACAACAAGCTCTTTCAGTTCAGCTATCTGGCATGCGGCAGGCGCGAAGATGCCGAGGAAGTGGCGCAGGACACCTTACTGCATGTTTTCAAGCGGCTGGATCAACTACGCGACCCGGCACGCCTCAAAGCTTGGGTGTTCCGCATTGCCAAGAACGCCTGTCTCATGAAACGCCGCAAAAGCACCTTCGCTCCCGCTCGCGAACTGTCGTTGACCGATTACCTGCCGGCCCGCACCGGCAACGACGGCGGGCATCGTCACATCGATATTGCCGATTGGTCGCATCTGCCGGAAAACGATTTGCTTCGCGCCGAACTGAGTTCTGTTCTCAAAAATGCGATTGCCGAACTGCCGGACTTGTATCGCTCAGTGCTCTTGTTGCGCGATGTGGAAGGCTTGCGCACCGACGAGGCGGCCGAGGTTTTGGAAATCAGCAGCGATACCGTCAAACAGCGGCTGCATCGCGCGCGTTTGGCCGTGCGCGCGAAATTAGACAACTATCTCAAAAGGCTGGGGACATCTGAACATGGAGCCGAACAACAGTTCAAAGCTTGACGATTTATCATGCCGGCAAATCTTCGCCCTGCTTTCTGAATACCTCGACGCCGAATTGCCCCCGGATTTATGTGAAAAGCTTTCGGGACACATCGAAGGCTGCGCCCCTTGTGTGGAATTCGTTGAGTCGCTTCGCAAATCGGTAGATCTGTGCCGCGAATTCAAACCGGATGCTCTGCCCGCTCCGCTGGCCGCTGAAGCCAGAGCCAATTTGCGGCGCGCCTATGACGCTGTTGCTTTAGGAGATGTTAATCTTTAGGTGACTAAGTTCGTTGGCATCTCAATTATGCAACCAATTCTCCGTCACGCCAGATTGTTTGCGCTGACCATCGGAATTCTGTTGCTTGCCTTCGCTGTATTCAATTGGGGGCTGCAGTACAAAATGTCCCTCTATCAAACGTCCACAAACGCCGCGCAAGCACCCGCCAAACTGTGGACCGGTAAAACTGTTGCTCCTTCCACTACTCTTGCATGGCAATTCCAGGCCGCGCCCGCACTTTTCCTGGCTATCTGGCTTGTGCTTTTGCGCTGGGCCAGTTCCCTAACCCTAGTTCCCATAAGTTCCAACTTAGCGATTCCATGGAAACAGCGCATCCGAATCGCTCTAACGGCATTCTCGTTTCGACCGCCTCCCGCAGCTGCCTAACTCTCTTTCCCTTTTTTCGCCGGTTGCACGGCGTCATTCAAGTCTAACTTCTGAATAGGTGTCGATCCATGTGCCAAGCACGTATTACTTCTGTTGTGCAATTTCTGGTCTTGGTGTTACTGCTCAGCGCGCTTTGTGCCTGTCGGCGAAGTACCTCCGCTTCGGCCAGTACTGAGGCAACTTGGCCAAGAGCCTCAGTCGTACGAGTCACTCGCGAGAATCTCGCCAGCACGCTAAAGGTGGCTGGTCAGTTTGAACCGTATCAAGAGGTCGACCTCCACGCCAAAGTCTCCGGCTATATCCGCCGCATTAACGTTGATATAGGAGACCGAGTCCGCGCCGGACAAGTGATCGCCAGGCTCGAGGTGCCCGAGTTGAACGCTCAGGTAAACGGCGCCCAAGCGGAGGTCCGTCACAGCGAGTCTGAGATCGCCCGCGCGCAAAGCGAAATCAGCCGCGCGGAATCCAATCACGTAGCCCTTCACAGCGCCTATCAGCGGCTCGCGCAAGCATCGGCGCAACGGCCTGGTCTAATCGCCGAACAGGAACTAGACGACGTCCGCGCCAAAGATCAGGAAGCCGAAGCGCAGATCGAGGTCGCTAAATCTGCTCTCGCCGCCACCCAACAACAGCTCGGAGTTTCAAAGGCCGACAATCAGAGAGTCCAGGTCTTATCCGACTACTCAGTGGTCACCGCCCCCTTCACCGGCGTGATTACCAAGCGCTATGCCGACACAGGCTCTCTCATTCAAGCCGGTACGGCCTCCAATACCCAAGCCATGCCCGTTGTCAGACTCGTCCAAAGCGATCTGCTCCGCCTTCGCATGCCTGTTCCTGAGACGGATGTGTCTTACATTCACACAGGCGGCGAAGTGCAAGTGCGGGTACAAGCTACCGGCGAAACGTTCACCGGCAAAATCATCCGCTTCAGCCGTGCTCTCGATTCCGCCACCAGAACCATGGTCGTGGAGGTCGACGTCGAAAATCCAGCCCTCACGCTAAGCCCCGGCATGTATGCGCAAACCGAGATCACTTTGCAGCAACGAAGCGCTGCGCTTACGATCCCTGCGGAAGCCGTCGTCCACGGCGAAAACGGCGACTACGTTCTCGCCGTCGACAATAGCCAGGTCGTAAAAAAGAACGTTACGCTCGGTATTCAGGGTCCGGACAAAGTAGAGATCCTCAGCGGTTTGGCGGAGGGCGAAACGGTCGTCTTATCCGGCCAAACTAACTATCAAGCAGGCGAAAAAGTGCGGCCGTAAGCCTCTTCCGTCACTGCCCCGGAAGGAAGCCGCTAGTGTCACGGTTCGCCATCCAATACCCGTTCTTCATTCTGATGCTCTGCTTGATTGTCATCGTGGTGGGCGTTACCACCGTCGTCCGCATGCCCGTCGATCTCTTCCCCGAAGTAAATATCCCGGTCGTTGTGGTAGCAACTTTTTACGCGGGTATGCCCCCTGAGCAGATCGAATCGAACATCACCAACAGCTACGAACGCTTCTTCACCCTCGGCAGCGGCATCGACCACATCGAATCACGCTCTCTCCCCGGTGTCAGTCTCATCAAAATCTATTTTCAGCCGGGCACCGATGCCAATGCCGCGGTCAGCAACATATCGAATCTGGCCATGGCGAATCTTCGCCGCTTGCCTCCCGGCACCTTGCCGCCCGTCGTGCTGAAGTTTGACGCTGCCAACTTGCCCGTTTGCTTGATCACTCTCAAAGGCGAAGGCCTGAACGAAACTCAGCTCAAAGATCTGGCGCAGTTCAGCGTGCGCAATCAAGTTGCCAGTGTCCCCGGTGCTTCGGTGCCACAGCCCTACGGAGGCCGCTACCGCCAAATCATGGTGTACGTCGATCCCATGAAACTCGAAGCCCATGGGATGAGCGTGATGGATGTTGTTACGTCCCTCAACGAATCGAACCTCATTCTTCCTGCGGGTGACGTCCGCATTGGAGAAAAAGACTACAACATCTATCCCAACAGCCAAGTAGCTGTAGTGGACGAAATCAACGACCTCCCACTCAAGACTGTCGGTAACTCTTCAGTCATGGTCGCTGACATTGGCCGCGCCAAAGACGCGGGCCAACTGCAAACCAATATCGTCCGTGTCGACGGCCAGCGGTCCGTTTACATTCCTATCCTCAAGCAAGGCGGTAACTCGAACACCATCACGATTGTCGAAGGCGTGAAAAGCGCCGTGTCCCATCTACTCGACATTCCGAAGGTTCTAAAAACCGAGGTCGTCTTTGACCAATCCATCTTCGTCAAAATCGCCGTCAAGAACGTCATCAACGAAGGCACGCTGGGCCTACTTCTGACGGCCCTGATGATTCTGCTATTTCTGGGCAACCTGCGAGCCACCATCGCCGTGCTGCTCTCCATACCGATCTCCTGCCTCGCCACTTTTCTGGGTCTAAACCTCGGAGGCAGTTCCATCAACACTATGGTTTTGGGAGGCCTCGCCTTGGCGCTCTCCCGCCTCATCGACAACTCGGTCGTGGTGCTCGAAAACATTTTCCGCCACATGGAAATGGGGGAAGACCCCGTTCTCGCGTCGCAGCGCGGAGGCGAAGAAGTGCAACTGGCGGTCCTGGCGGCCACCGTCAGCACCTGCATCGTCTTCTTTCCCGTGGTGCTTCTCTATGGAGTCAGCAAATACTTGTTTACCGCGGTCGCTCTCGCCGTTGTCCTCGCTTTGTGTGCCTCCTATCTGGTGGCCATGACGGTCGTCCCGCTCTTCTGCGCAAAGTTCATCCGCTTGCAACCTGGGCACGTCCACGGCGACGATGCCCAACGGGAAGAAGACCTGCCTAACTCTATCGACACGGCGCCCAAACGGAGTATCTTCGGGGCAATCGTCGAAACGTTCAATGCAGGCTACAACAGGCTACAAAAGGCGTACGAAAAACTTCTGGCCCGCTGCCTTGATTACCCTATCCCCGTGGTCGTTGGCTTCGCGCTATTCGTCTTGCTCAGCTTCTCGCTCTACCCCTTCCTCGGAAAAGCATTCTTTCCACGTACTGATCCAGGCCAGTTCGTCGTGAACGTGAGCGTTCCCGCTGGTACCCGCATCGAATGGACCGATCAATACATCGCGGGAATGGAGAAAGACCTCCGAGGCATAGTAACCCCTGAAGACTTGAACATGATCGTCTCGAATATCGGCATTACGCCCGATCTGTCTGCCATCTACACCTCTAATTCGGGCATGAACACCGCCTTCATTCAAGTGAGTCTGAAGGAGGACCATAAAACCGGCAGCTACGAATACATGGAACGCGCCCGCCGCAAACTCAGCAACGATTTCCCCGACGTCGCCACTTATTTTCAAGCCGGCGGCTTGGTGGATTCCGTCGTCAATCAAGGCAAGCCCGCACCTATCGATATTCAGATCGGCGGAAACAATCTGCCACAAGGCTATGACTTGGCCAAAACCGTCGCCGCTAAACTTCGTGGGCTGGCGTCGATCAACGACGTCCTGATCCCTCAAGACCTCGACTATCCGGGCCTGCAACTTAATATCAACCGTCAAAGCGCCGGTCTCCTTGGCATCTCCCCGCAAACGGTGGTTGATAACGTCATTACCGCCCTCACCTCGAGCGGCATGATTGCCCCGAGCTTCTGGGTCGATCCAAAAACCGGCAACAGCTACCTGCTCACAGTCCAATACCCCGAAACGCAGATCCAAACCATGACCGACTTCAAGCAAATCCCTCTTCGTTCGCCCGGCGGCCTGCAGACCACACCTCTCGAATCGGTTGCGGACATCAAGCAAATCAGCACCGCGACGGAGGTCGACCATTATCAACTGCGCCGCAAATTCGACATATACGTCATGCCCACAAAAGAAGATCTCAGCCGCGCTAACAGCGCCGTCGAAGACGTACTCGCCAAACTCCCAAAGCTTGATGGTGTCACCGTTAACGTTCGCGGCGCAGTTCGCGACATGCAGCAATCCTTTTCCAGCTTCGCCGTTGGACTCATCCTCGCCGTCGTGTTGGTATACCTGATCCTCATGGCTCAATTCGCTTCCTTTTCCGACCCATTCATCATTCTGCTGGCTGTTCCGCCCGGCCTCTCCGGCGTATTGATCTTTCTGCTACTCACTGGAACCACCATGAACGTGATGTCTCTCATGGGAGTGGTGATGATGACGGGCATCGTAGTCTCCGACAGCATCTTAATCGTCGAATTCGCCGGAACCTTACGCAAGGATGGATTCGAATTAAAGGCCGCCCTGGCGGAGACGGGCAAAGTGCGCCTTCGTCCTATTCTCATGACCACGTTAGCCACTGTCTTAGGTCTCATACCAATGGCTCTGGCGCTCGAACCAGGCAGCGAACAGTATGCGCCTCTGGCCCGCGCCATCTTAGGAGGCCTAACAGTATCGGGCACGGTTACTCTCTTCTTGGCGCCCGCCGCTTATTTACTGTGGCATCGCAACGAACCCTCGCCGATTGCGAAAGAGGAGGCGTAAGTCGTGATCGTCAAAATGTTCTTGCTCCATGCCTGCGCCGCCGCTGCCTTCTACCCGCAAACACCTCCCACAACGCTAACGCTCCTACAAGCCGAGAAAATCGCCCTCGCCAACAATCCCCGTATCCAGATTGGCGAACTCCAGGCGAAAATTCAACACGAACGTATCCGCCAAGCTCGCTCTTACGAATTGCCCAGCGTGAACGGGAACCTGACGGGTGTCGAAGCGAATGAAGCAAGCCGCCTTTCCACTGGGTCGCTCGGGGCACCTCGGCTCTTGACCCATGCGGGCGCGGGTGTCGAAGTAAACCAGATCATCACTGACTTCGGCCGCACTAGAAATCTGATCGCTTCCGCAAGTCTAACCGAACAAGCCCGTCGCGCCGATGCCCAAGCGACTCGCGAAGACATCATTCTCGCCGCCGATCAAGTCTTCTTCCAAACCCTCGAAGCGCAAGCAACCCTCGCCGTCACAACGCAAACGGTTTCAACCAGGCAATCCCTCGTCGACCAAGTCAGCGCGCTCACCGCATCGAAACTCAAATCGGACCTCGATCTCAGCTTCGCCCAAGTCAGCCTCTCGCAAGCAAAGTTACTGCAACTCGACGCGCGTAACAACCTGGACGCTGCCAAGGCCGCGCTCAGTGCAGTGCTCGGTTTCGATAAGCAAGCAAATTACCAATTGGTGGACGAAACAAAAGATCCCGCGCCCCTGCCGCCTGATAGGGAGGCGCTTGTGCAAATTGCTCTCAATCAGCGGCCCGAATTGCGGTCGATACGGCTTTCCACTCAGGCCGCGCAGAGCTTCAGCCGCGCGCAACACCAGCAACTCCTGCCCACTGTTAGCGCCCTCGGCGTAGTCGGCAGCACGCCGCTAGGGTCGAGCCTCTACTTCAGCCCCAAGTGGTACGGCGCGGCCGGGATCAACGTCAGTGTTCCGATTTTCAATGGATTCCGCTATTCTTCCGAAGCTATGGAAGCGTCGCTGCAGGTAAAGGTCGAGAGCCAGCGTGAACGTGCGCTCAGTGAACAGATCGCTCGCGATGTGCGAACGGCGTGGCTCAATGCCAGCACGGCCCTTCAGCGCGTCTCCGTCGCTGCTGAATTGCTCAAAGAATCGAACACTGCCCTCGACCTGGCTCAAACGCGCTACAAACTTGGTCTCAGTTCCATCGTGGAACTCAGCCAAGCGCAACTCCAACAGACCGAAGCGGCCATCGGCGATGTCAATGCCCGAACGCAATATAGCTTTGCCATCGCCAGCCTGCAATTTCAAACCGGCGAAACCCGTTAAATTGATGCGCCCTGCGCGCGCAAAATCTCATCATTACGTATTGCCGCATGGAAGGAGCACGACGTGCCAAACAACCTCACCTTAGACGAAATGAAGCAATTCGTTGCGGATCACTTTAAAGAATTCGTGAATGAGCGAAATCCAGCGGTGATCCATAGGAATATGACGCCAAATTTCTACGATCACGACGGCCCCGGCGGCAAACCGGCTGGCGTCGATGGCGACGAAGAAATGATGCGGAAGATGTATGAGCGTATGCAGGACCTTCACCTGACTATCGAAGACATGGTTGCCGAAGGCGACAAAGTAGTGTGCCGCAACATCTGGAGGTGGACTGACCCTGCATCCGGTAAGAAGATGCAATTCCACGGTTTCGTGATGTGGCGGTTTGAGGAAGGGAAGATCGCCGAGCGCTGGGCTACAGTGACGCCACCGGCTGAAGGGACACCTTGGACGCTTGAACGAAGCTAACTAACTTAACTAAGCCCGACTGCGTCGGTCGCCCCGCCAATTTGCGAGAGTTGCGCCAAAAGTGGCAGGTGCGAACTTCCGCACAAATAAAAAGGCCCTCAGGCGTTAACCCGAGGGCCGGTTGTTTTTTTGGAAACCCGCTAGTGCGGGCGGAAGTTGTTACTTCTTTTTCTTTGCAGGGGCCTTCTTGGCGGCCTTCTTCACTGCTTTTTTAGTTGCGTTCTTCATCGTGTGATTCTCCCTAACGTATAAATTTGCAATCTTATGCAGATCGCAGTCGTGATTCATATATAAGATGGTTCGCGGCACAAGTCAAGAAAAAAATTCACTTGACGTCCTTTGGAGACCAAATTGCCCTCCAAAAGCCCGAAACGTAGACCTCACTTTATGTTTTTGCTCCCCTGAAGCTCCTGCGTGCCTCCTCGCGCAGTTGCATCCAACTCTCTTCTGAAGGACGATAGAGGAAGTGAGTAGAGTTTTTCTTGCCACGTGCGGATCGCTGACGATCACCGCTTGCATTTTTTTCGCCGGCGGTTGCGCGCGAAAGACAAAACGAGTAGCCAACGTACCCTCCGCTCCTGCTCCCGCATCGCCTACGGCGCCCGCTGCCAGTGGTAGCAGCAAGCAATCTGCGAAAAAACCAGTCGCACCGCTGCCCATTGGCTACATCGAAGAAGGTGTCGCCAGTTGGTACGGCGTTCCCTATCACGGTCGAAGAGCCGCCGACGGCGAAACATACGACATGGAAACGCTCGTCGCCGCCCACCGTGTAATGCCTTTTAACACCTGGCTCAAAGTCACCAACCTCTCGAACAACAAAATCGTGACCGTGCGGATTATCGATCGCGGCCCCTTCGTCGATAACCGCATCATCGACCTTTCCAAAGCGGCCGCGCGTCAAATCGATCTGCTTGGGCCCGGCATCGGCCCTGTTCGCCTCGAAGTCATCGCCGCACCCGCGGATATTCCCGCCGATGATTTCTATGCAGTGCAAGTCGGCGTCTTTTCCGTCGTAGAAAACGCGGAACGCCTGCGGGCTGCGCTTGAACAGCGTTTCGGAACCGCGAAGGTAGTCCCCATGCTCGGTACTTCTCCGCGTTGGCGCGTCCTGGCGGGCAAAGAACCCACCGTTGAAGGTGCGCAGCGCTTGGCGGATACGCTCAAAGCTGAAAATCGCGACGTCTTCGTCACTCGTCTCGATGAAAAGCTGCCCGCTCCCGCACCGCAACCTCCGCCAGCCGTCATCGAGACAAACAAACTTTGGCAAACTCCTGAGAACGTGACCTTCGACCCGCGCGAAAGCACCACCCCCTCACCTCATCAGCCGCCTAACTAAGGTTGCCGCTCCCTTTCCGAGCCGCGACTGTGAAGGAGTCTCTATGGGCCTGCGGTGTACGCAAGGGTCCTGGCCGCCCTAGAGGCCAACGGTAGGCGAGAACTTCGCACCCCGTGCGCCACTTTCTATTTAGGGCCCACCTAACCTTAAAGACCTACTCGTGACGCCACAAATCGCACTTGCTGCCTCTCCCCTGAACACCCTGGTTGGAAACTCCCCAGCCATGAGGCATGTCCAACGGCTTGTCATCCGCATGGCGAAGTCCCGTTACCCCGTCTTAATCCTAGGTGAGACCGGCACCGGCAAGGAAGTCGTCGCCCAAGCTATCCATAATTTAGAAGGCAAGGGGCGTTTCGTCGTTGTCGATTGCTCATCTCTCGTCGGACCCTTAATGGAGAGCGATCTCTTCGGGCATCGCCGCGGCTCTTACACCGGCGCACATGCCGATAAGTTAGGTCTGCTCGATGAAGCCAATGGCGGCACGGCCTTCTTCGACGAAGTCGGCGAGCTTCCTCTCGAATTGCAAATGAAGCTCCTTCGCGTGTTGCAGGAGAAAGAATATCGCGCGATCGGTGCACTGGCCACCCGCAGCTCGAATTTCCGCGTCATAGCCGCCACAAATCGCAACTTGGAAGCCGAGGTCGCCGCCAAACGCTTTCGCCAGGATCTGTACTTCCGCCTGAACGTGATGAAGCTCCGCATTCCGGCTTTGCGTGACCGCAGGGAAGATATTCCCGTACTGATCGCCCACTTCATGCATCGCCACGGCAACGGCCACAGAGTGCCGGACGAAGTGATGGCACAGCTCTGTAAATACGATTGGCCCGGCAATGTCCGCGAATTAGAACATGCCGTGCAAACCATGGTGGCCATGAACACCGGCCCATGGATCACCTCAGCCGATTTGCCCAGCGGGTTGCTCAACCAGGCCGCAGAGAAAGATGCGCAAGCGCCCGCTATCATCGAAGAAGTTCACGAAAATAGCCAGATCTTTCCGCTCGAAGAAACCGTAAAGGGCGCGATCCTGCGCGCCTTACGAATTACCAAGGGCGACCGCACCATGGCCGCCGGTATGCTCGGTATCGGTCGCACCACTCTTTACCGCAAACTAAAAGAATACGGAATGTAAGACTGAAAGCGTGCGAATCGCTCTGGATGCCACCTATTCCATAGACAACCATCCTTCCGGCATCGCCGTTTACTCGCGCGAAATTCTACAGGGACTTTCCCCCGCCTACCCCGCCGATTCCTTCCTTCACTACTACCGCCCCAAACAATTCCGCCAAGCCGCGAAGCCCCGCCACCTGCTTCTGCCCATTTCTAACGGCGCACTCACCCGCCCCGAAATCTTCCACGCACTCAACCAGCGCGTCGATCGCCGCATCGGCCGCTGCGTTGTCACCACCTTTCACGATCTGTTCGTCCTCACCAGCGAATACGCAACCCCGGAGTTTCGCCAGCGTTTCGCCCAGCAAGCGCGCCACGCTGCGGAAATTTCCGATAAGATCATCGCCGTCTCCAGTTTTACCGCGAATCAAGTACACGAACTGCTACGCATTGAGCGCGCGCGCATTTGCGTGATTCCCCATGGCACGCATTTGCCCGTCGGGCTGCAAACTAAGGAAGAGAAGATGATTCTCTCGGTCGGCGCCATTCAGCTTCGTAAGAATACCGCGCGTCTGGTGGAAGCGTTTGAATCCCTGCCGTCTGATTGGAGCTTAGTGCTCGCTGGAGCCGCTTCGGGTTATGCCGCCGAGCCAATTTTGCAACGCATCGCAGCTAGTCCAGCGGCGCAGCGCATTCGCATAGCCGGTTATGTTTCTGCAGAACAGTTGGAACAGCTCTACGCTCGCGCCGCCATCTTCGCCTTCCCCTCGCTTGATGAAGGCTTTGGCATCCCGGTGCTTGAAGCGATGGCACACGGATTGCCCGTCGTCACATCCAACCGTTCCGCACTCCCCGAAGTCGCGGGGGATGCGGCGCTGCTTGTTGATCCTCTCGACGTCTCGTCTATCGCCGGGGCGCTGTCGGAACTCATCGCGAATCCGGAAAGGCGTGCGGCTCTTTGCGCGGCTGGCCGGGCCCGTGCCGCGTTGTTTCCCTGGAGCAGGGCAGTGAACGAAACGTACGCGGTTTATCGGGAACTGGCAAACAACTAAAGTCTCGTGGGGGAGTGCCTGTTTCGAGTCGATTGTACAGGCCGCTTATCTGCCCGTGTTTGCTCTTCCGTGGAGGCTCGCGCGCATAGCCACCTCTCATGGCCTTCGCTATAACATGACATTTGACCCACGCAAGCCGCCAATATTCAGAGGGGTTTGGAGATTGGGTCAGAACTTTGTGAGACAACGCACAGCAGCCAGCCGTTTGAGTTTGGAGCGTTAAGCGGCCACCCCAAGCTGACGCAAGATAGTGGCGTGATCGAAATACACTTTCTCGCACACCAAGTCGTCACCCTCAAAAACAAAGATCAATACGCCCTGTACCTCCATTTTCTTTCCAGTCGGATCAATCCCTGCCCAAGTGCCACGTTGAGTCCCGCCGAATCGCGCCTCAACAATAACTGCATCGTCGGCATGATGGAGCGTATCTTTGTGCAGATAGAAGTCGGGGAACGCTGAAACGATGCTGCTCACCAACGCATTGACCGCCTCGGCTCCATCCACGATTGCCCCTAAAGAAGGGACTTCGTAACGCGGATGCCGAAACGTAGCGACAGTTGCCGCTGCATCGTGGCTTACGGCTTCGGCCTCAATATGTGCATTGATTAAATCAAGCTGACCAACGACCAACGAGGCCATTTATGTTTGCTCCGGCGACGAACATGCCGTTTAAGAAGTTTCCGGGCTGCTCGCAGAAATGGCGACAAACCCGCAGGTTTCCGTCAAACTCACACCGCAGGAGATTATGAACAATGCCCGTTAATCCAGCCTTCAAAGCAAGTCTACGGAATGGCGCACGGGCTCGCGGCGGTTCGGCACTACAGGGAACATCTCGCGGCCACCACACCCGGTATCGAAAGCGAGGACAAGCAGCCTATCGCCTGTGACGATATGGAGCGGCTCAACCGCATTATTCCCAACTTCGAGCGGCAACTGAACGAAGAAACACAGCAGCAGAAAACAACGCTGGCTAGATAGATAGATAGCTAACGCCCTTTCCGCCCGCCCGTCGTTCGATTAACTCGCGAACGAATTTTCGCCCGAGCTGGGGCCTTAAATCATGTCCATCTGCCCCTTGAATGGGTGGATAATGGTGTTGATGCCATCCAGCGAAGACACTCGCGAGATCGTCGTAGACGCGGAGGGGCGCGTTATAGCCTTCGTCAATGGTGTGAAGAAGCGAGGTTTACCGAACAAAGGCTCTGTGAATTTGCTGCACCTGAAAATTGGCGACCGTGTGTCATTCGGCCGGATCGAAGAAGGTCTGTATCGCATCTCCGTGAAGAAGAGGCAGCGAATGGGAAAGTTTGTCGCCGGAGCCGTTG
This sequence comes from Bryobacterales bacterium, assembly GCA_963763615.1. Taxonomy (GTDB): domain Bacteria; phylum Acidobacteriota; class Terriglobia; order Bryobacterales; family Bryobacteraceae; genus Bog-105. The sequence continues at coordinate 12,851 of CAVXPI010000004.1, forward strand.
AAATCGCTCCACGATTTCCGAAAACTTCCCCCTTGATGAAGCACGCGACTGAGACCTTTGGTTCGGAGGAAGTCGCCCTAGAATGGCTATCCATCGAGTGCGGTGCCCTCAATAATGAGACTCCTGCAGGCTTTATTAAAAAGACTGGCAACGAGGCCGAAGTCGAGCGCATACTCAACTGTATTGACTACGGAATGATCGCCTAAATCAAGTGTTTTGCTGGCGGATTGTTAGAAAAAAATACGCTGATCTCAGCGGTGCCGGGGGAATGCATGGTTCTGGGCGCTGGCATGAAGCAGGCTACCAGGTAATTTACGCTTCCACATCGATAGCGCTGGCGGCGCTCGAATACGCTGCACACTCAGCCGTGCGCCCTGCAGATTCGGTTCTGATGAAGATCGAAATTCCTGATGATTCCCTCGCCACTATTGAACAGCGGCTTAGTGGACCCCTTCCCGGAAATTGGGCATATGTTGAGGTTCAGACCCAGCACTTAGGTACCGAGTGGCTTGGATCGAATGATTCAATTGCGCTGGAAGTGCCTTCCATCATCATCCCATTGGAGCGAAACCTTATTCTGAACCCGAAACACCCTCGGTTCACAGAAGTGAGCTTGGCCGAGACACTTCCATTCTTCTTTGACCCTCGGATTTTCAATACTGGCAAGCCCATGCCAGATCCCGAACGACCTCCCAGGCCGAAGCGCAAAGCGGTCCCGTAGCCGACCTCAGCACAGAAGTCAGAGCGCGTCGCTCTCTACTTCACGCAAACGGATTTTCGTCCGCGCTGGGCCCGTAAATCGAAGGCACCTCCACATCAAGCAACCGCAAATAAACGGTAAGTTGCCCCCGGTGGTGGTATTGATGGCTGCACAGAATAGCGCGGTAAAGCGCGAGGCGCGGCATCGACATCACTGTCTTGTCGCCGCCTTTCATGGCCCACATGCCCATGATCTTTGCGTCATCCATCGCGCCAATCCGCTCTTTCGCTTGCGCTAGGCCATTATCGAAACTTTCCAGAATCTCTTGCGTCGATGCCGGAGCCGCGAACTGAAATGCATTGGGCGACATCTGGAATGTGTCCTCCACACCCATCGCCGAAATCCCTCCATTGATGCGGGCGATGTGCAAGGCCAATTGCCCCAAAGATAAAGATTTCGCGTGTGGCTTCCAAGCAAGGCTGGCATCCGGCACACGCTCCAGCACGCGGCGGGTCGTTTTTCCTTCTTGCTCTAGCTCTTGAACGAGGACGTCGGCGATTCGCATAGTTTATTGGCTCCTTATACCTGAAATTGTCGAAAGTGATGGTCTAAATGCTGATACATGAGGGCTGCCCACTCTGTAGGAGTCAGACGGCCAAAAAAGAAGTGTGGCTCTTTTGTGCAGCCATCCGGGCCCGCCGCCGCGAACGCTTCAATCATTCCGCTGAGGCGCTGCTGCTCCGAGCTGAAGTCGCGGTCATCGCGAATCAATACGCTCGCGGCCGTCGGCGAGTCGCGGCGCATCGGTTCGCCCTTAACAAGCAGTGAGCGCTTGGCGATCGGGCCGAGCAGCCTGCCAATCCAGAGCCGAGGCGGCATGAGCCTCCCACCCATCGCCAACTCGATAGCCGCGGAGCAGTGCGCCATCGTTTGCGCCGGCGTCATTTTTCCCCACTGTCTCTGGCTGTCGGGCCGCAACCGGCCGAGTCGTTGTTTGATGTCGTCCCTGGTTGCAGTATCAAAGAGGTTTTTCATGGAGGCGGTGCGCAGCGATTCCAGTTCTTTAAATATCATATTCCTGTATGGGAATATTTGTCAATAGCGCAAAAATGCTTTCGCAGACGCGCCCCTTGGACACGCCAATTATTCCACGTTAGGATTTCCGTCTGTTTGTTAAAGCCCAGCCAAGAGATCTTCGATCATTGCCTCGAAGCCGGGGAGCAGCGGCGACGCGAGAACATCTTTGCCGGAGAGCATTCGAATGCCCGCATTTGTGTAAACGAAGACTTCGTTGTTCTCGTGATCGAGAATCCACACTTCTTTGCTGCCTGCGCCAAGGTAGTCGCGGACCTTGCGGTTCACATCCATCGCACTTTCAGAGGGAGAAAGCACCTGGGCTGTTATGTCAGGCGGAAACGGGATCGGCGTCCTTCTGTCGTCGATCAGCCGTTGCGTACTACGAAGAAAGATTGAAAGGTCAGGCCGCCTTATGTTGCCGTCGGCGATGCGGCAATCGATTTCGTCGTAAATGTCGGCAGCCGGATTTCTAGCCAAATAGTCTTCGAGGGAGCGCTCAAGCCTGCGCCGGATCTTGTTGTGACGTGGTACCGCACTCGGCAAAGGAATTAATTCTCCGTCGACCAGTTCATAACTCTCCCCTTCCGAAGTTTGCAGTTGCGCGTACTGTTCGGTGGTCATCAGCGTTCTTGTGCCCATGGTGTGCGCTCCTCGACAGGAATACTTTTAGCGTAGCCTATTCCTCCGTCTTCCACAAATCACCGTGCTCGTTTGCCGTATCTTTGTTAAAATCATACGTATGCCCACCGTCAAGAAAACTTGGCTCATTGACCCCGTTCTTGTCCGCAAGGCAAGGAAGATCTGCGGCGCGCGCAGCGAAACCGAAACCGTGACGCGCGCATTACAAGAAATCCTGGTTCGCGACGAAGTTGACAAGGCATTCCGAACCCACGGCCGGGTGCTTTCGGGCATCGAAGAAGTCTTCCCTGATTCCGTCCTTCCGCGAAAACGATGAAGGTTTTGTTCGATACCAACGTATTCATCGCTTTCTTTCGCAACCCTGACCAAAAGGATGAGTTCGAATCGCGGACACGCCGCCCCCTCCTGTTAATGAGTTCAGTGGTTGCGCTCGAGCTTTATGCCGGTTGCCGAGACGGCCGGCAGGAGAAGGCCCTCGAAAGCTTTCTCAAACCGTTCGAGAAAGCGGGCCGAATCGTAACGCCCGACCAAGCGGCTTTCCGCGAGGCCGGCCGGGTTTTAGCCGGACTCGCCGCAGACGGCATCGCCAAAGCTCACCGCCGCCAAATCATAAACGATGTTTTGATTGCCGTGTCTGCCACCCGCGCCGGTGCTCTTGTGGTCACCGCGAACCCGAATGACTTTTCCCGCATCCAAGAACACACGCCGGTCCGTTGGATGCTGCCCGGCTGAGGCGTGTTTACCGCGCAAACAAGCTCATTTTGCATGTTATGGTGTAGCTAGTGTCTTCGCCTTTAAACTTCCATCTTGCACAGTACGAAGGCCCGCTCGACCTGCTCCTGGACCTCATCCGCAAGCAGGAAATCAACGTTCAAGACATCCCCATCGCCAAGATCACCTCGCAGTACCTCGAGTACATGAAAAAGGCGACCGCGCTCGATATCGAGCTCAGTTCGGATTTCGTCTACATGGCCGCCACGCTCATCCACATCAAGAGCAAAATGCTGCTGCCGCGCGATCCCGAACTCGATAAACTTTCACCCCAGGAAGACCCGCGCCAGGAGCTCGTTCACCAGTTGCTTGAGCACGAACGCTTCAAGAATGCCGCTGAGATGCTGCAGCAAAAGCGCGTCATCGAAGAAGCCGTCTGGTCAAACCCGCAAATCGAGCAGTTTATTTCGGAAGATGAGGGTCCTGGGCTCGCCGTTAATATTTTCGATCTCGTCCAGACCTTCCAAACCATACTGGAGCGCGTCAAGAGCCGGCCGGCATACGAAATCGGCAAAGAAACAGTCAGCGTTCCTGAGATGATCCAATACTTGCGTCAGCAATTAAAGAGCCTGCGCAAGGATTCGCTCTCGGCCACCCAACTCTTCGAAAAGCAACGTGGCCCGCGCGCCATGATCTGCTTGTTTTTGGCAATACTCGAATTAGTGAAGCGCCAGGCCGTGGAGCTAACCCAGGGCGAAGCATTCGGCGATATCGGTTTGAAGCGCGGCAGCGGGTTTGAAGAAGCAGAGGCGGCGATTGAAGATCTTTCAGCCGTAGAAGAGGAATATCACTGATAGGCAGCATGGACGAACCGCAAGAACAGAATCTGCACGAACAACCCGAAGAATCGGCCGAGCTCGACGATGCCGACGACGTGATAATCGCCGAAGCCATCAGCGATCCCGTCCCAACCGAAGATGCCGCCGCGGGGTTGAAAGCCGTAGTGGAAGCGGCTATCTACATCACCGACGAACCTCTCACCGCGCAGCAAATGGCCGCTGCGCTCGATCAACCCCTTGATCGCATCAAAGAGATTCTGGCGCAACTCGTGAAGGAATACGCTGCGGGCGACCGGGGTTTATCCATTCGCGAGCTGGCGGCCGGCTACAAAATGGCCACTAAGCCCGAGCATCATGAATCCATTCGCAAGTTCGTCAAAAAATTGCAGGCGCCGCTGAAGTTGTCGCTGGCCGCCCTGGAAACACTCGCGGTCGTCGCCTATAAACAGCCCATTACCGCGCCTGAAATAATGGAGATCCGTGGCGTGCAAGGTGCGGGCGTTTTGAAAACCTTGCTCGACCGCAAACTTGTCGCCGCTGCCGGGCGCAAAGAAGTGATCGGCAAGCCGATCCTGTACAAAACCACCCGCGAATTCCTGATTCAGTTCGGCCTCAATTCCCTCGCGGAACTTCCCACCCTGAAGGAATTCGAAGAACTCGGCCGCTTCGCTCTCAATGACGAAGGTCGGGAACCCGCCGCCTCAACCGAACCGGCGCACCAGGAAGAAAACGAAGAAGCCACCGAAGCCGATGCCTGAAGAGCGACTACAGAAAATTTTGGCGCGCGCCGGCATTGCCAGCCGCCGAAAAGCGGAAGAGTTGATTGTAGCCGGGCGCGTTTCTGTCAACGGCGCCACCGTAACGGAATTGGGCTCGAAAGCCGATCTAGAAGTTGACAAAGTAAAAGTAGACGGCCGGGTGTTGAGTGCGCCGAAGCATCATTTGTATATAGCTTTGAATAAGCCTAAAAACTGCGTGACCACCGTTCACGATCCTGAGGGCCGCGAAACCGTCATGTCCTTCTTCAAGGGCATGCGTGAACGTATCTATCCGGTCGGCCGCTTGGATTACGCGAGCGAAGGTCTGCTGCTTTTGACGAACGATGGCGATTTTGCCAATAAGATGATGGCTCCCGCCAGCCATATCTCGAAAACCTATTTGGTGAAGTCCAAAGGAATGCTGACGGCCGAGCAGGAAGAAGAATTCCGCCAGGGTATTTCGATGTTCGGGAAAAAGACGGCGCCCGCCGGGTTGAAACTAATCAAAAAGGGCGATAACCCCTGGTATGAGGTGAGGCTCGTAGAGGGACGTCAAAACCAGATCCGTATCATGTTTAAGCATTTTGGGCATTTGGTCGAAAAGTTGAAACGGGTGAAGATCGGATTTCTGGAACTGGGAGCGCTGAAGTCCGGTGCCTACCGCACCCTCACTAACACGGAGGTATCGCGCTTTAAGAAATTGATGCACATGGAAGAAGAGCCCGCTAAATGAACGATACCGATTTGATGCGCCTCTTCAAAGAGTCGAAGACGATTGCCGTGGTGGGTCTGTCCGATAATCCGGCACGGCCCAGCCATGGCGTCGCGCGCTTTTTGCAGAGGCAGAACTTTCGTGTCATTCCCGTCAATCCCGCTCTCACCGAAGTGCTCGGCGAAAAGTGTTACCCGCGGGTGCAGGATATTCCCGATTCAGTCGATATCGTTGATGTGTTTCGCCGTTCGGAATTCATGCCTGAGGTTGTCGCCGATGCGCTCACCAAGCGCCCGCGTTGCATCTGGATGCAGGAAGGCGTGATCCATCCTGAAGCCGCACGAACAGCCGAGGCGGCGGGAGTCCCTGTGGTGATGGATCACTGTATTCTCAAAGAACTCGCTAGGCTCCTGCCGAGGTTTTAAGCGCATGGATTCGTCCGCGGCTGTTAGATTCTCCACCACCCTAGCCGCCTTACTTTGTCTCGTGAGCTGCGCCGAAGAACGCCAGACTTTAGGGCAAGCCTACGTCGCCCCGCAAACCCTCACCGTCCGCAGCGATATTTCCGCGAAAAGCGGTTCCGTCACTAACTTGAAGCATGGCGACCGCGTCACCATCATCGACGTGCAGCGCAGAATGGTGAGAGTCGAAACCACCTCCGGCAACGAAGGATGGGTCGATTCCACGGATCTGTTGAGCCCCGATCAGATGCGCCAAATCGAAGAGGAACGGAAGCGCCAGCGTGCTTTGCCTGCGCAGGGGGCCGCGACGGCGTTCGAGGTTCTGAATGTTCACATCGAGCCCAGCCGCCGTTCCCCGGCCTTTGCACAGATAGCCGAGGGCGGCGGAGTCGTTCTGCTCGGCCGCATGCGCGCGCCGAAAAACGCTCTGCCCAACAAGACATCTTCGCTGGTCGTCGAACGTCCCCAGCCCGTGAAACGTCCCAGGAAAGAGCAGCCGGGCCGCGCCACCTTTAGGCCACCTTCCAAACCCGCCCCGCCCAAGCCCCCGGCTAACTGGATGGATTTGTCAGCCGAGCGCATCGATGGCGTTGTCCCGCCGAAAGAGAAAGATGCCGTCAAAGACGCTCAAAAGAAGAAAGCGGCGCAAGAACTCGCCGCCCAGAAGGAAGCCGCCGCCAAGAAGCCCGTCGTTATGGAAGATTGGACTCTCATCCGCACCAAAGCCGGCGATACCGGCTGGGTGCTTACCCGCAATCTGCAAATTTCCATCCCCGATGAAGTCGCCCAGTATGGCGAGGGCAAGCGCATTACTTCTTATTTCGAATTAGGCTCCGTCAACGACGAAGAAAAAGGTTTGAAGCATCACTGGCTCTGGACCACGCTCGCCGGCAGCGATCCCCTCGATTTCGATTCCTGGCGCGTCTTCATTTGGAATTCGCATCACCATCGCTACGAAACGTCTTACCGCAAGCGCGATGTCTCCGGCTACTTTCCCGTCATGGTCGATCCTGCCGACGGGAAGACCATCGGGCGAACTTTTCACATCATTACCAAAGACGACGATGAAAAATTCCGTAAGCGCACTTACAATTTCGATGGGTCGCTTGTCCACTTAGCCGGCACGGAAGATTTATCGGGTGATCCGTCCACCGCAGTCACACAAACGAAACCGAACGGGCTCGATACCAACAAAATGGAATCGAAAGCCCATCCCAACTGGTTCCGGCAGCAGTGGAGCGCACTGACCAGTCGCTTCAACTCGCATTGACGGTAATTCCGTTAATTCCCCAACAGTCACCGTAACTCCGGCACGGCGAGTGTCTCGCCGTCGTAGGGCGGCCATTATTGGCTGCGGGGCGGCTTTCCAGCCGCCTCGGTTCTTCCATCGACCGCGCGGCTCTCAAAATCGCCCTCAAGCCGTAGCCGCTTCCGAGATCTTTCCGTCTTTCCGAATCGTGATCCACTTGAGCACCACTGCTACTAACTGCTCCGCCTGAAACGGCTTTGAAAGATAATCGTCCATGCCCGCTCTGAGGCAGCGTTCGCGTTCGCCCACCAGCGCATTCGCCGTTACCGCAACAATCGCGGGCTGAGGAAGTGTTAGCCGGCGAATCTCGCGGCTTGCCTCGAAACCATCCATCACCGGCATCTGGCAATCCATAAGAATCAAATCGTAGGGCTGCTTCTTATGCGCCTCCAAAGTTTCCACCCCGTCAGCCGCCAGATCGATAGAAAACCCCGCGCGCAGCAAGATGAGCTTGCCTACCCGCTGATTAATCAGGTTGTCTTCAGCCATCAAGATGCGCGGCGGCACCGGTTGTGATGACCCTGGCGAATCGTCAACGCTGCCCTGGGCATCGTTGCCGGAAATAGCCTGGCACATAAGAAGCCGAACGAACTGCGCGCTCTTGGTCCGACCTTCACAAACGGGCCGCCCGAACCACTGCGCGTACCCTACGATAACACTGTTTGGGACGGTACCGGCTTAAGAAGCCTGCTGCCCTTTGGGTGTCGCGTGGTCTCGCTCAATCTTGCCGTCGCGAATATGAATCACGCGGTGCGCTTGACTAGCAATATCCAACTCGTGCGTCACCAGAATGATGGTGTTGCCCGCCTGATGCAAACGCTCGAACAACGCCATGATTTCGTTGCCTGTATTGGTATCCAAAGCGCCAGTCGGCTCATCGGCCAGTAGAATCGACGGCCGGTTCACCAGTGCTCGCGCAATGGCCACGCGTTGCCTTTGTCCTCCCGATAACTCATTCGGCTTGTGATCCATGCGCTGTTCCAGATCCACTTCGCGCAGCGCCGCCTTCGCTCGCTCAATGCGTTCAACCGAGCTGATGCCCGCGTAAATCAGCGGCAATTCTACATTGTGCAGCGCCGACGATCTCGCCAGCAAATTAAACGTCTGGAAAACGAAGCCGATTTCTTTATTCCGAATCCGCGCCAGTTCGTCGTCGTCCATATCGCTGGCCAGCTTCCCGTTCAAATAGTACAAGCCTTTGCTCGGCGTATCCAGGCAACCGATCAAATTCATCAAAGTCGATTTCCCAGACCCGGACGGACCCATGATCGCCACATACTCACCGCGCTTGATCTGAATCTCTACACCGGAAACGGCATTGATCTCCTGATCGCCCATGATGTACGTCTTCCAAAGATCGTAGGTGCGAATAACAATACCTTCGGTCTTAAGCTTTTCGCCGCGCTCTTCGCGCTCTTTCGGATCAAGATCCTCAAGAATGGATTGGGCCTGTGCCATAAATAATGGTCGGTGGATTCGGTCTATGGTCCGTAGTTTAGCTCGGTGTGGAGGCAACCACCGGCGGCTTGTTGTCTACCTTTACCTTAGCGTCATTGCGAATCGTGCGGATCACCTGGTAGCTTCCTGTGATGATCTCATCGCCTTCATTGAGCGATCCGGGCAGCACCTCAATATCGGTTGCGCCGCTAATTCCCGTCTTCACCTCGCGAAACACTGCCTTGCCCCCTGCCACCACAAAAACGCCCTGCAACTCTTCCTTCGCTGCTTTCAGCTTGGCCGGATCGGTCACCGGAGGTTTCCCGGGCGCCGGTGTCTCCAACTGCCCTTTCTGCCGGATCGTTAACGCTTGAATCGGAATCGCGAGCGTCTGTGGCCGCACCGCCGTCGTGATCTTGGCTGTGCAAGAAAGGCCAGGCCGTACCAGATCCTCCGAAATATCGAGCGCGATGACCACCTTGAAATCCTTCGCTTCCTGGCTCGACGTTTGGCTCTGCGACGCCGCTACCCCAGTGGAACGCACAATCGCCGTATCGCCGATCTCAATCACTTTTCCCTTGAACGTCTGATTCGGAATGGCGTCGATCGTTACCTCTGCAGGTTGATCGAGCCGCACGCTCACGATGTCCGTCTCGTCCACATGTACTTCCGCGGTGATGATCGACATATCCGCGATCGTCATAATCGTGGATGCCGTCGAATTTTGGATACCGGGAACCACCGTTTCGCCGACGCGTACCGGCAGATTCGTCACCACCCCATCCAGCGGAGCCGTCGCCTCATACTGCTTCAGCACGTCGTTGTAACGCATGACCATCGCCTGCACTTGCGTTACTTTCTTTTGCGAAGACGATAATTGCGCGGAATACTGGATGCGCTGCGATTCCGCTTGCTTTACCTTGGTGATCGATGAATTCAGCGTGCTCAACGCCAAGTCGTACAAAACCTTTTTGGCCTCGTAATCTTGCGCCGAAATCAGCTTGCCGTCATACAACTCTTGAGCGCGCTTCAAGTCGATCTTTTTCTGCTCCAGATCCGCTTTGTCGTGCTCCACCTGCGCTTGCGCCACAGCTATGTTATCGTCCGCCGCTTTAACCGCCGCTTCACTCGCGCCCGAGTCGGCCATCGCCGCATTCAACGAAGCCTCTTGCGCATTCAAATCCGCCTTCGGTTGGATAGCGGCCAGCCGGGCCAAGACTTGGCCCTTCTTCACATGGTCGCCTTCTTTTACCAAAATCTCGGTAATCGGCGCCGCGCCTTGGCTGTTGGCGCCTATGTTGATGTAATTCCGAGGCTTAACCTCGCCCGAAGCGGTTACTATCGCCATCAGGTCTTCCTTGCTGACCTTGCCGGTCTGCACCGTGACGATCCCCCGCTCACTGTACTTGATGCTTGCGAAAATTCCGCCGGCGACAAGTATCAACAGCAGTAATCCAACGACAACTTTCCACTTCTTTTTCAAATGCGGTCTCCCCGGCTGAAATTCTCAGACGGAAACCCAAGCGCAGTTGTTCCCTGAATTTCGGCGGTATATCCGACTTTAACACGCGGAGACACGTGGCGCTGCACACCGTCTCGACACTCGTGTCGAGAACCTGATGTTTCTACATTTGAAGCAAGTCTCCCATTTTCACCGGTATTTGAATCTCTGACGGCCCATATGTTAGCGTATTGCTTTGGGGTAAGTCCGAGGTCGCTCGTACTGCGTTCGCACACCGGTCTTTCTCTCTTTTTGCTCCCAGCCCGAAATCTAAGCAATGGATGCCATGTTACAGGCGCTCGCCGCCCTCGCCGTTAAAGCAATACCCACCGTCCTTTTTTTCATTTTCCTTACCCACTTTTTGAAGCGCGTCTATTTTCTTCCCGTCGCGAAGATTCTTGAGGAACGCCGCCAACAAACAGAGGGTATGAAAGATCTCGCGCAGCGGGCCCATGAAGCCGCCGACAAAAAATCTTCCGAATTCGACACCGCTATTCAAATGGTTCGCGCCCAAATCCTGCAGGAAAACGAAGTACGCCGCCGCCAGTGGGCCGATGAACAAGCTGAACTGGTAGCCGACGCTCGCGCCGCTGCTGAAAAGCAGGTGGCCGCCGCCCGCCTCGATATCGACAAAGAACTGGAAGACGCCAAATCCGATATTGGCGCAGCCGTTGATCAACTTAGCTCCCAAATCGAGAATGCTCTGCTCAAACGGAGAGCCGCCTGATGTTGCCGCGCCGTTTTCTCTTCCTTTTCTTATTAGCCGGTTTGGGCCTGCTTTCGGCGCAGGAACCCGCCGCCAAGACGGAAGCCGCTCCCGCAGCCGATAATTTCATTTGGAAAGTCGCTAACTTTGCCATCTTCGCCGGTGGCATCGGTTACGCCCTCGTTAAATTCGCGCCTTCCTTCTTCAACGCCCGCTCTGCAGACATTCAAAAAGCCATCCAAGACGCCACCGGACTCAAGCTGAATGCCGACCTCCGCTATTCCGAAATCGACCGTAAAATGGCAGATCTATCTTCCGAAGTCGGGAGGCTTCGTGCCGAAGCCCAGGGCGAAATGGAGCGTGAACACGCCCGTATGAACGCCCAGACGCGCGAAGAGATTGCTTACATTCGGCGCAGCACCGCGGCTGAAATCGAAGCTCTACGCGGCGAAGGAGCGGACAAACTTCGCGTCCACGCCACTCAACAAGCTCTCGCCTTAGCTGAAGCTCGCCTGCGAACCCGCTTTGCCGCCAGCGATCAAAAAGATCTGCTGAACGATTTCGTGCGGCTTGTCGAAAGAGGCAAAAACTAAATGGCCGGCGCCCTTTCGGTACACTACGCCGCCGCGCTGGCCAATTCGGTCTTTCAGCCCAACGCCGGCATCACTCCGCAGGAAGCCATCGCCCAAATGCGCCTCGCCGAAGCGCTTCTTACGGGCTCAAAACAGTTAGAACATGCGCTGCTCTCGCCCGCTGTCGGCAAGGCGCGCAAGAAAACGGTGATTGAAAAGCTGGCCAACGAAATGGGTCTCCACCGTTTGATTCGCAATTTTTTGTTGGTGGTGGTCACTCATCGCCGCACCCACGAGATTCCGGCCATCCGGCGCTCGTTTGAGGCGGCCGTGGACGCACGTCTCGGCTGGCTGCCGGCCGAAATCGCTTCAGCCAAAGAACTGACTGACGATCAAAAGAAGGAAATCGAGCGCTCGCTGTCGGCGAAGCTTGGTAAATCGCTTCGGTCCAATTTTCAGGTTGACCCTGCGCTGATTGGCGGCATTCGCGCCCGCGTTGCTTCCCGCGAATACGACGCCACCGTTAAGGGCAAGCTGGAGAGCATGCGCCAGCGCTTGGCCTTCCGGCATTAGAAACTTTTTAGAGGGATTAGGAACAGTATGGCTCAGATTAGAGCAGATGAAATCTCGCGCGTCTTGCAAGCCGAAATCGAAAATTTCGATGCGGTAGCCAACGTCAGCGAAACAGGCTCCGTCATCAGCGTTGGTGACGGTATCGCGCGTATTTATGGTTTAGAGAACGTCATGGCCGGCGAACTCGTCGAGTTCGGTCCGCAAACCGTCGGCCTCGCCCTCAACTTGGAAGAGGATCAAGTCGGCGTTGTGCTCCTCGGCGACTACGGCAACGTCAAAGAAGGCGATCAAGTCAAACGCACTGGACGCATTATGTCCATTCCCGTGGGCGATGCCATGGTCGGCCGCGTCGTCAATGCCCTCGGCTTACCCATCGACGACAAGGGCCCCATCGCCACCGCCGCCTTCAACCCGCTTGAAGCTCTCGCCCCCGGCGTTGTCGACCGGCAACCCGTCAAACAGCCTTTGCAAACCGGCATCAAAGCGATCGATGCCATGGTGCCCATCGGCCGTGGCCAGCGCGAATTGATCATCGGCGACCGGCAAACCGGCAAAACCACCGTCGCGCTCGACACCATCATCAACCAAAAAGGCCAAGACGTCATCTGCATCTACGTCGCCATCGGCCAAAAACGTTCTACCGTCGCGCAGGTTGTCCGAACCCTCGAACAACACGGCGCTATGTCGTACACCATCGTCGTCGCCGCCACCGCATCCGATCCCGCTCCCATGCAGTACATCGCGCCTTACGCCGGCTGCGCCATCGGCGAATTCTTCCGCGATTCCAAACGCCATGCCCTCTGCGTTTACGACGATCTTTCCAAGCACGCCGCCGCTTACCGCGAGATTTCTCTCCTCCTGCGCCGTCCCCCAGGCCGCGAAGCCTTCCCGGGCGACGTGTTCTATCTTCATAGCCGCTTGCTCGAGCGCGCCTCCAAGCTCAGCAATGAAAAAGGTGGCGGCTCTCTCACCGCGCTGCCATTCATCGAAACGCAAGCGGGCGACGTCTCGGCCTACATTCCAACCAACGTTATCTCCATCACCGACGGCCAGATCTATCTCGAAGGCGATTTGTTTAACTCCAACATCCGCCCCGCCATCAACGTCGGCCTCTCCGTCAGCCGCGTCGGCGGCAGCGCCCAAATCAAAGCCATGCGCTCCGTCGCCGGAACCTTGCGCCTCGAACTCGCGCAGTATCGCAATCTCGAAGCCTTCGCCCAGTTCGGCTCCGACCTCGATAAATCCTCGCAAGATCAACTCAACCGCGGTAAACGCTGGGTCGAAGTTCTGAAGCAGGGTCCTTATTCGCCCATCCCCGTCGAAAAGCAAGTCTCCATCATTTACGCCTGCGGCAACGGTTTCTTAGACGACATGCGTGTTGAAGATATCCGCCGTTTCGAAGCGGAGTTGTACCACTACCTCGATAACAGCAAGCCCGAACTCCTCGCCGCCATTCGCGACAAAAAAGAACTTACCGACGAGATCAAGACCCAACTGAAAGCGGCCATCAACGAAGCGAAGGTTCGCTTTGGAAAGGTGCCAGTCAAGGCCTGATCGATGCCGAGCTTAATCGACATCCGGCGCCGTATCCGCAGCGTCAAGAACATGCAGCAGATCACCAAGGCCATGAAAATGGTCTCGGCAGCCAAGCTGCGTCGCGCCCAAGAGCGTGCGGTTGCTTCGCGTCCCTATGCGCGCATCATGCAGCGCATGCTTTCGAATATCGCAGCCGCTTCTGTCGGCAGCGACGATGTGTCCTTGCTGCCCTTGCTTCAGGTTCGCGATGAGAAGCGCATCCAACTCATCGTCGTGTCCAGCGATACCGGTCTCGCCGGCGCCTTCAACTCGAACCTCCTGCGCCTGGCCCAAAAGTTCGTTGACGATCACCAGGGCGCCGATATCAAAGTGGAAACCATCGGCCGCAAATCGCGCGACTACTTCCGCAAACGCAAATACAACATTAGCGGCGAGTACGTCGGCATCGTCGAAAAGCCCAAGATCGAACAGGCGCGCGAAATCGCCGCGAAAATGATCGAGGCGTACAGCAAAGCCGAAGTCGACGCCGTCTATCTCGCCGTCAACGAATTCAAAAGCGTCATGGCGCCGAATCTCGTGCTCAAAAAGATTCTGCCCGTGGAACTCCCCGCCGAGGGAGGCGAACAAATCGACTACATCTGGGAACAATCGCCCATTGAAATACTTAGCGACCTGCTGCCGCGCTATGTCGAAATGTCCATTTACCGCGCTATGCTCGAGTCTCTCTCGGCCTACCATGCCGCCCGCATGACCGCCATGGATGCCGCTAGCTCCAACGCCGGCGATGTTATCCAAACCCTGACTTTGAACTTAAATCGCGTGCGCCAAGCCAGCATCACGCGCGAAATTATCGAGATTGTCAGCGGCGCTGCCGCTGCCGTATAGGTTTACTGGAGCTTTTTTATGCCGACAAATACTTTGGTTGAAGGCCGCGTAGTTCAGATCGCCGGACCCACCATCGAAATCGAATTTCCCGAAGGGCACATCCCCAAGATCTACAACGCCATTCGCGTCACTAGCGAAGGCTACGATGTCCCCACGAAAATCGACATCACCGCCGAAGTCGCGCAGCACATCGGCGAAGGCCGCGTTCGCACCATCGCCATGGAGCCGACCGACGGTTTGGTCCGTGGCATGAAAGCCTACGATCTTGGTCAACCCATCACCGTTCCCGTGGGCAAGCAGACCCTCGGCCGCGTGCTGAACGTGCTCGGCCAGCCCGTCGATAACATGGGCCCCGTCAACACCGAAAAGCATTTCCCCATTCACCGTTCTGCCCCCGAATTCGCGGAACAAGCCACCGAACTCGAAATGTTCGAGACCGGCATTAAGGTCATAGATCTTCTCGAACCTTACTTGCGCGGCGGAAAAATCGGTTTGTTCGGCGGCGCCGGCGTCGGCAAAACGGTTATCATTCAGGAACTCATTCACAACATCGCCATGAAGCACGGCGGCGTTTCGGTATTCGCCGGTGTGGGCGAACGCACCCGCGAAGGCAACGATCTTTGGCTCGAAATGCAGGAATCCGGCATCGTCGATCCCAAAGATTGGACCAAATCGAAAGTCGCACTCGTGTACGGCCAGATGACCGAGCCCCCCGGCGCGCGTCTCCGCGTCGGTCTCACCGGCCTCACCGTCGCCGAATACTTCCGCGATGAAGAAGGCCAAGACGTGCTGCTTTTCATCGACAACATTTTCCGCTTCACCCAGGCCGGTTCCGAAGTGTCGGCGCTTTTGGGCCGCATGCCCTCAGCCGTCGGCTATCAGCCCAACCTCGCCACTGAAATGGGCGATCTGCAGGAGCGCATCACTTCCACCAAGCGCGGCTCCATCACCTCTGTGCAGGCCATTTACGTGCCCGCCGACGACTACACCGATCCCGCACCCGCCACCACCTTCGCCCACCTCGACGCCACCACTCAGCTTTCGCGCGCCATTTCCGAACTCGGCATTTACCCCGCCGTCGATCCGCTCGCGTCCACCTCGCGCATTCTCGATCCCATCATCGTCGGCGAAGAGCATTACGAGGTCGCCCAGCGCGTCAAGCAAACCTTGCAGCGCTACAAAGATCTGCAAGACATCATCGCCATTCTCGGTATCGACGAATTAAGCGACGAAGACAAGCAAACCGTCGCCCGCGCCCGCCGCTTGCAGCGCTTCCTATCCCAGCCGTTCCATGTCGCCGAACAGTTCACCGGCTTATCGGGCAAATACGTCAAGCTCGCCGACACCATCCGCAGCTTCAAGGAAATCGTCGACGGCAAGCACGACGCTCTCCCCGAACGCGCCTTCTACATGCAGGGAACCATCGACGACGTTGTCGAAGCCGCCCAGAAGCTGAAGTAACATGGCCGCCACCCATACATTCCAATTGGAAGTAGCTACCCCTGAGCGTCTGTTAGTGGACGCTCAAGTCACCGAAGCCGAGTTACCCGGCAAAGACGGCTATATGGGTATCCTCCCCGATCACGCGCCTTTGCTCAGTGTGCTGGGTATCGGCCGTCTCGCCTACTCCGAAAACGGCGCTCAAAAAGTTCTCAACATTGAAGGCGGCTTCGTCGAAGTCTTCGACAACCACGTGCGAGTGTTAGCCGACAAAGCCGAAGCGGTCCCGAGTTAAACCCGAAAGAACACATCGACTAGCGCCAATCGAATCGCGCCAGCCGTAATTACGTCCTCAACTTTTCGTGGGTCGAGGTCGTTCGGAAAATACTCCCATGCCAACTTTCGCTCCGGATCGATCACCCAGCAGTAAGGTACGCCCCACTTGTGATAATCCTCGCACTTCCCAAAGAGCTTCCCAACGCGGTCCGGTGGCGAGACGATCTCGACGCACAATAACACTGGATCGTTCTTTCCTGGATATCTTCCTGAGATCGGCTTAGCCAAATCTTCGACCGCTAGATCGGGAACAAGGAATTGACCATCCCTGAGGCGCGTCGTCAACTCTGTTAGCGGATTCAGCGTTTCAACGTAGCCTGTGCGAATCGACGTCGCGATATTCACTTGAACTTGACTGTGTTTCTTCGTACCCATCGGTTTGGGAATCAGCACGCCATCTTCGTACTCACAGATGGGCTTTTCGTCCCCTTCTACAAAGCGTGCAATGTATTCCTCAACCGATACCTGTGGCGTGCTCGTAATTGCTGCCATCTTCAAAGAGTCTAACGTAGTCTCGCAGCGCGCAGGCCGAGGAGCCCAAAACCCAGGAGGCCGCCGCCTAGGAGCATCACCAAACCGCCATTTATGTCTCCCTTTGGGTCCTTGTAGGACGGCGCCATGCGCGGTCAAGCCGAGCATCGCTCGGCACGGGAGTTTTCTACATTCTGCCAGAGACACATGGCGCTGGCGCTCGTGCCTGCCGTCAGCTAGCGGCAAAAGCTCAGCCTGGCGGCGAGCTCCCCTCCCGCATAAAATAAATAAAGGGGAGCGGAAACGCAGGTGCAACTCCCAACGGCCTCGTCGTCTTTCGCGATTCCAGCGCCGTTCTCGATCAGCGCCCTTCTGCGGAGAGCTATCCGTCCGGCGGGAGATTCACTCGAAGAAAGAGATTTCCTTCATCGGGTAATGCTTACGGTTTCTGGTCCAGAGTTGGGCGTTGTTTGCCGCAGCAGCGGCGGCGATCAAGGCATCGGCAATTTCGACCGCGTGGCTCGCTCGATATTTGTGCAGATAGAGGCCGGCTTGGAAACCTATTTCTTCATTGATGGCACAGCAGGTCAGCGCGCCAAAAAGATTATGCAGAGCGGCCTGCTCATTGGGGCGCGCACCCGCCCAAAGTTCAGCTACGCTGACGGGCGAGTACGAAACGGCAGCACCGGAGTTGGCCAAATCGATCCATTTGGAAATGATGGAAGAGTTCTTGCCGCGCGAGACTTCGATCAATATGTCGGAATCGACAAGGACTGTCATTTTTTAATGAGCGTGTCAAGACGGTGGCCTCGGCGGAGGGTTCGGACATAGGCGGCGGCATCTTGCGCTTCCGGGCTGTCCTTGCGAATGCCAATGAAGTCTTGCATGGCCTTCGCCCTTTGGTCACTCACGCCGAAGTAGTGCTCGCGGACGGATGCGCGCACGAGTTCCGAGATAGTTGTCTTTTGACTGCGGGCGCGGGCATGAAGAGCGTTCCAGAGATCATCGTCCAGGTAGAGTTGGGTACGCCTCATGATGTATAGTATACATCGCCGAGTGCTCAAGGCGGTTTCGCCTGCGTTTTTCCTAACATCTCCATCACGAAATGTTCTTGGTTTAACGCGTATGCTGGCCGCTAATCCCCGCCCCAAATCTCAATCACAAACCCTGTACATTTATTTTTTGTCCCGTAACTCATTATAAAAAATAGACTTAAGCAGAACGCCCACATTGTGCCTCGTCCGCCTCTCGCCGTCAACTAGCCGAAAATCAAACCGAGTACGGCCATGTGTTCGTGCCGAGGTGCCGGAGCCTTCCCCCTCGCCCCACAGGCCTTTTTCATTTCCAAAATCAAGGAAGCAACTAAACACATGTCCGAACCCATCTCCGACGCCCGTCTCGCAGCCAACCGCGAGAACGCCCAAAAATCTTCCGGGCCCCGAACTCCCGCAGGTAAGGCAATATCTTCCCTCAACGCCGTCAAATGCAATCTCACCGGCGTCCACGTCGTCTTCGCTACTGAGGAAGAAGCCAAACCTTACCTCGCCCACATCACTTCCTATCAAACTCTTTTTGACCCCGTCGGCCCGCAAGAGTCCGCCCTCGTTCAATCCATTTCAGACACCTGGTGGCGTCTCAGCCGCATTCCCGCTCTCGAGCAAGCCATCGTCACTCTCGCCAGCGGGGAACTCGTCGAAGCACAACCCGGCTACGCCGCCGTCGGCGGCGAATCCATTCTCCAGGTCAACGCCCGGCGTCAGCACGAAAAGGAACTTCGCAATCTGCACCTGCAAGAGAACCGCCTCACCCGCCGCCGCGAACGCGAAGTCGCCGAACTCGAGCGTCTCCAAGCCGCGCGCCAAGCCAAGGAAGCCGAAGCCCTCGCCGAGGCCGCCAAAGCCTCCCTTCTTGCCGAACACCGCCACCAACCACTCACCTGCACCCCCGGCCTTGGGTTCGTTTTTTCAAAAGACCGTTTCACCTCTTACATGAGGCGCCTCACCCCCGCTCAAAAGGCAAAATTCCTCCAAGACGCCCTCGCCGAGTCCCCCGAGCAACCCCAAACCCAGGAGGCGGCGGCCTAGCATCACCAAATCTCCCCGTCGGAGACACGTGGCGCGCTCACCGCCCTCACCGCCCACTCCTTCTTGACATTCCACCCAACACCATGTCACACTAACAGTGGGACATCTCCAGTGGGACAAATGACAAGCACAGCAAGCAAACGAGCTCACGTAGTTCTTCCGGAACAACTTCTCGCCGAAGTCGACGCCTTGGTGGGTCAACGCGGCCGCAGCGCGTTCCTAACCGAAGTCGTCGGACAAGCGGTCCAGCGCCGAAAATTGTTGGCCGCATTCCTCGAAGCCAAAGGGTCTTGGAACGACGAAGACCATCCCGAACTTGCGAACGGCTCCGACGCCTTTGTCGATCGGCTTCGCGCTGAAAACGATAGCCGTCTCGACGCGCTCGAGATCAAGGATGACGAATAGTCGTGCGCTTGTTGCTCGATACAAATTTTCTGATTGATGTTCTAAACAACAAGCGCGGCCGCCCTGATGCGATGGAAGATTTCATCCACCGTGGTGACGACCTCGCTTGTTGCGCCATAAACGTAGCCGAGGTCTTCGTTGGACTTCGCGAAAAAGAAGCGCAGAAAACGGAAGCGCTTTTGAAGGAACTGCTCTACTTTCCAGTCCGTTGGGAAGCGGCCAAATTGGCTGGAGAGTTGAAGCGCGAATGGGTTCGCAAAGGCCATACCCTTTCATTGGCTGACACTATCATCGCTGCTGTTTGTTTAACCGAAAGCCTTACCCTAGTCACCAGTAACCGTAAGCATTTTCCAATGCCAGAGTTATCACTGTACCCGTTGCCGGAACAAACCGCTTGACGTTGGTATACCCTAGTCCCGATGCACCCTTCTCGTCGAACGTTCCTCGGCTCTGCCGCCGTCGCCGCCGCCATAGCTAAATCTGCCGCGCCCATATCGGCCCTCACCTCCGGTTACGCCCGCACCTTCACGGGCCGTCACCTCTCCATGCTCGCCTTCCCCCTCGGCGGTGTCGCCGCCGGCTCTCTGAGCCTCGGCGGCCGCGGTCAACTCCGCGATTGGGAAATCTTCAACCGCCCCGACAAAGGCAACAACCTCTCCTACGCCCTCCCCTCCATCTGGACGCAAATCGGCGATGATAAACCCATCGCCCACGTCCTCGAAGCCCGCTATCAACCTCCCTACGAAGGGCAAGACGGCCTCGGCTCCCAAAATGCTCCCGGCCTCTCCCGCCTCGCCTCCGCCACCTTCACCGGTGAATTCCCCCTCGCTCACATCGATTTCTCCGATGACTCCCTCCCTGTCCACGTCTCGCTCGAAGCCTTCTCGCCTTTCATCCCGCACAACCCCGACGACTCCGGTCTCCCCGTCGCCATCCTCCGTTATCGCGTCACCAACCCCAACCCTCACCCCGCCAAAGTAGCCATCGCTTGGTCCATCGATAACCCCGTCGGCAAAGGCGATAAGCGCGTCAACGAATTCCGCAATAGAGGCACTCTCTCCGGTCTCTCCATGACCAACCCGTCGCTCCCCTCGGATGACATTTTCCACGGCAGTTTCGTCCTCGCAGTTCTCAATCAAGGCAGCGGCAGCCTCACTCACTTAAAAGGTTGGCCCGCCGGCCGCTGGTGGAACTCCCCCCTCCTCTTCTGGGATGACTTCTCTGCCGATGGCGAACTCGGCCCCGAACCCGATCGCACCAACTCAGTCGGCGCTCTCTGTCTCAAACGCACTCTCGCCCCCCACCAATCCGCCAATTACGAATTCATCCTCGCCTGGCACTTCCCAAATCGCACTCCCGCCCGCTGCGGCTGGAAAGCTCCTAAAGGCGAAGAAAACACCGTCATCGGCAACTGGTATTGCACTAAATTTCCCGACGCTTGGGCCGCTGCCGAATACACCGCCCAGAACCTCCCAAAGCTCGAAGAGCAAACCAAACGTTTCGTTAAAGCCATCCGTGAAACTACCCTTCCTCCCGTCGTTCTGGAAGCCGCCATGGCCAATCTCTCCACCCTCCGCTCCACCACCTCCTTCCGTACCGCCGATGGAGAATTCCACGGCTTCGAAGGTGTCGACGACAAACTCGGCTGTTGCTTCGGCAATTGCACCCACGTTTGGAACTACGAAACTAGCACCGCGCACATCTTCCCCTCCTTTGCCCGTTCCCTCCGCAAAGCCTCCTTCGGCTTCTCCCAAGACGAACAAGGCGCCATGCACTTCCGTCAAGTCTTACCCGACGGTAAAGAACGCAGCGGTTACGCCGCAGCCGACGGTCAAATGGGCCAAATCATCCACGCCTATCTTGATTGGTCTCTCTCTGGCGATCGCGAATGGCTCACCGGCATCTGGCCGCGCATCAAAAAAGGTATCGAGTTTGCCTGGATCCCTGGCGGCTGGGACGCCAATGAAGACGGCGTCATGGAAGGCGTCCAACACAATACCTACGACGTCGAATTCTACGGCCCCAACCCACTGTGTGGCGTCTATTATCTCGGTGCCCTGCGTGCCGGCGAAGAGATGGCGCGCGTTGTCGGAGATTCTGAGTTCTCCACCAAATGCCGCAGGCTTTTCACTAGCGGCAGCCAGTGGATCGACGCCAATCTCTTCAACGGCGAGTATTACGAACAGCAAATCCGCTCGTTCAAGAACAACGAGATCGCCAAGTCCCTGCGCAGTGACATGGGTGCCGACGATCCCGAACATCCCGAATACCAACTCGGGAAAGGCTGTCTCGTCGATCAACTCCTCGGTCAGTCACTCGCCAACGTAGCCGGACTTGGCCCACTCCTCAAACCCGATCACATCCGCCGCACTCTGCAATCCATCTACCGCTACAACTTCAAGAAATCGTTCGCTCATCACGACAACGTCCAACGCACGTTCGTCCTCAACGACGAAGCCGCGCTGGTAGTTTGCGACTACGGCAAGACGACCCGGCCGCGTATCCCGTTCCCTTATTTCGCCGAAGTATTCACCGGCCTCGAATACGCCACCGCTTCGCACATGCTCTTCGAAGGCATGCTCAACGAGGGTGTAGAATGCATCTCCGCTACCCGCCGCCGTTACGATGGCGAACGCCGCAATCCTTGGGACGAAGCCGAGTGCGGCCATCATTACGCCCGTGCCATGGCCGCCTGGTCCGCCGTTGTCGCACTCAGCGGCTTCCGCTACAACGCCGGCAAACTATCCATCCAACCGAACACAAAACTCACTGACTTCCGCTCCTTCTGGTCAACCGGCACCGGCTGGGGCACTTTCACCAAACGAGTAACCAAAACCGAAGTCCACGTCCTCTACGGCCACTTGCCCGTCGGCGGCAACGATTACCAAGAGGGTGAGTCGTTCTCTGTATGAACCGCCCTTGGCTCATCCCTGTCGCCGGTTTCTTAGGCGCCGGCAAAACCACTCTCATCCTCGCTGCAGCCCGCATCCTCACTGCTCGCGGCATGAAGTGCGTCGCCATTATGAACGACCAAGCGGGCGATCTCGTCGACTCCGCCTACGTCTCCTCCCAAGGCATTACTGCCAACGACGTTACCGGTGGCTGCTTCTGTTGCCGTTTCTCCGATCTCATGGACAAAGCCGCCGAACTCCGTGCCCTCTCCCCCGACGTCATCTTCATCGAGCCAGTGGGCAGTTGTACCGATCTCTCCGCCACCATCCTCCAACCCCTCAAACACGAATTCGCCGGCGACTATCGCCTCGCCCCACTCACCGTCCTCATCGATCCCGCCCTTGATCGCTCCGACCCAAACATCGCCTTCCTCTTTGAACAACAGTGCGCCGAGGCCGACATCATCCTCCCCCACCGGCCCGACGCAGACGGCGTTGCCGATTGGCTCGATGCAGTCTTCAGCGGCACTCATCCTATAGGTGGCAAGCTTCTCGAAATCGATTACCAAAGATACGCCACTGCCGAAGCCGCCCTCGGCTGGCTCAACTGGAGCGCCACTCTCCAACTCTCACCCGCTCTTTCTCCCGCCGCACTCATCGGCCCCTGGCTCGATCACCTTCAGCAAGCCGTTCCGAAAATCGTTCACCTGAAAGTCTTCGACCAAACCCCAAACAGCTATCTCAAAGCCGCCTTCACCAGCAATACCGGCGAGCCATCCGTCACTGGCGATCTCACCGCCTCGCCCGAATCCGAACACGAGATCCGCCTCAACCTCCGAGCCATCGCCGATCCCGAACCCTTGCGAGCCATCTTCACTGCCTCTCTCGCCACTCTCCCGGGCCAACGATTCAACGAACATTTGCAGTGCTTCAGCCCCGCCGCGCCAAAGCCGGAACACCGCTATTCGGAAGTCGTAAGTTGAGTAGGTGGTTTGTAGCCATCTACGCGGCCGTGCTGTGTTGCATCGCTCCGTTCCGGCCCATGTGGCTTGATGAGGTTCTGCAACTCTCCGACACCTATCACCACACCATGCACCAAACCATCGACCGTGTGGCCCACAACCCCGGCGGCGTGCCGCTCTCGTACATCCTTCAAAACATTTTCGTCAACGGCCTCGGCCATCCGTTCTACTCCGCGCGCTTGCTCTCCATCCTCTTTGCTGTCGTGGGCATGGCTAGCTTCATCTGGCTCGCCAGGCTTCTACAAATCCCCTGGCTCCCGGTTTCCTTTTGCTACGCTCTGCTCCCCATTTCGCTCCGTTACGCCTTAGAAATCCGCCAATACGGTCCTGCGCTCGCCTTCAGCATCCTCGCTACCGCTCTGCTCGTTTGGCTCGACGACCTCCCCAACCCCGCCCGCGCCACTATCTATTGCTTTGTCCTCGTTCTCGGACTCTACACACATCCGTACCTGGCCTTCGTCATCCTCGCCCACATGCTCTGGAGCCTCCGCCGTTTTTCCGCTCGCTACGTTCTGCCTGCCTGCGCCACCAGCCTGCTGCTCTTCCTACCCTGGTTCCTCTACGCGCGCACTTTCTGGGTGCAAGCCATCGTCAAAGCAGGTTACCCATCTGTCTTCACCTGGAAAACCCTGCTGATGATCCCGCACGAACTCTCCGGCGGCGGATACTTCCTCACGTGCGCGCTGTTTGCCTTTGCCGTCTACGGCTATCGCCAAACCCCGTACCACCAACTTCTTCTACTCAGCATTCTCGTGCCCGTGCCGCTTGTTATCTTCGGCGACATCTTTGTTCGCTATTTCTTCGCCATTAGGCAACTCGTATTTATCGTGCCCCCGCTCTGTATTCTCGCCATGGAAGGCCTCCGCAAGCTTCGGCTTTCTGCTACTTTTGTCTCCATGAGCGTCAACCGATGTTTGTTATCGATAGCCCTTCTGCTACCCACCATGACCCTTGCCCAAGATCCTTCTAAAGTTCACTATGTTCGCGCCACCGGGGAAGCCACCGTAACCGCGCGGCCAGACCGGGCACAAGTCTCCATCGGCGCGATCACCCAGGCCTCCACCGCGCAAGCCGCCGCCACCGCCAATGCTACTCAAACGACACAAGTGATCGACGCCATCAAGAAAACCCTCGGGGAAGCGGGGGAACTCAAAACAACCGGCTATTCCATCCAGCCGCAGTACCAATACACCGCCGGACGCTCGCCCAAAATCACCGGTTATCAAGCCAGCAACACGGTCCTGATCGTCGTAAACGATCTTTCACTGCTCGGCAAAGTCATCGACGCCGCCAGCGATTCCGGCGCCAACAACATCAACGGCGTCTCGTTCAGCCTCAAAGACGAAACCCACGTACGCAACCAAGCTCTCGCCGAAGCGGCAGCCAAAGCGCGAGCTGCTGCTGAATCGATCGCTAAGGCGCTGAACGTCCATGTCGTCGGAGTGCTGCAAGCGGAGACGGCGCAAGTGCCCACTTTCAGGCCCCTCAGTCGCTCTTTCGCCGCTATGGCTGCGCCTCAGGCGATGCCCACTCCCATCGAACCTGGCGACCTCGATATCCAAGCGACCGTGACCGTGACGCTCGAAGTCCAATAAATTCAGCAACTAAACCCTCGCCAAAAGGCAAAAGTGCCGTTACAATTAGAGTTTGAGAGCTAGGCAGATGGAAGATTTGGCCTCACAGCCCCTGATCGATCCGGTGATCCCGAATAAGCTGTATTTCCGGATTGGCGAAGTTGCCAAACTCGCCGGCATCAAGCCATACGTGTTGCGTTTTTGGGAGTCGGAATTTCACGGCCTAGGACCTAAGAAATCCGGCACTGGGCATCGTTTGTACCGCCGCAAAGATGTCGAGCTCGTTCTCGAAATCAAACGGCTGCTTTACGAAAAGCGCTTCACCATTGAAGGTGCGCGCAAGATTTTGGAGGCGAAGCCAAAACGCGGCGCCGAAAATGGGGCAAAGCCCGCAGCTACCGCCACCTCCCGCCGCCAGCAGGGTGAATTGTTCTCTGGATCCCCAGCTTTCTACCAGGAACTGCGCAAAGAACTGACAGACCTGCTGACGTTGCTCCAGGATAGTTAGCGCGCTGTGCCTTCGAAGTCCTTCAGCTTGACGACCAACATTCCCGCAGCCTGCTGACTCGCTGCCTTCTTGGAAGATCCAGTTGCCCGCTCGCTCAGAACATCGCCAACGCGCGCTTCAACGGTAAATACCTTGGCGTGTTCCGGCCCGGTTGTGCCGACCGTGGCATAGCGAGGCATGGGCAATCCCATGGCTTGTGTCCGTTCTTGTAATACGCTTTTGTGATTTAGCAGTTCGATCGAACCATCGTCCATCTCATCGATCTCGAAGAGCACATGAGCTCTGACAAAGGCCCGCGCCACGTCAATGCCGCCGTCCAAATGAATCGCCGCAATCAATGCTTCAAACGCATTGGCCAGTACCGTCTTTCGTTCCCGGCCGCCGTTGCGCTCTTCGCCCTTGCCCAAACGCAAGAAGTCGCCAAGCTCAATATTCAACGCCCGGTGATATAAGTATGCCGCGCTGACCAGATGCGATTTCCATTGCGACAAATCGCCTTCCCTTGCCTTGGGATAGCGTTCCACCAGGGCTTCGCTCACCACGAAGCCCAACACAGAATCGCCAAGGAACTCGAGTTGCTCGTTATCGGGGCACTGGTCTGGCGGAAACTCAGATGCGCACGAGCGGTGCGTGAGAGCGCGCAAGAGAAGCTCCCGATCTTGAAATTGGTAGCCGAGCTTCTCTTCCAATCTCTCGATTGGAGGGGTCATATTTTGTACCGTTATTTCACTTTGCCCCTTTGAGCTTAGTGGCGAGATCCTTCTGCGCTTGGGCGAAGTTCTTCACCTGCGGCGAAGTGTCTGGCATCGTCATCGCTTTGTCCGCCATGGCAATGGCATCGTCATATTGCTTGTTGTCGACGTACGCCTTCGAAAGGCGCGCCGCCACAATCGAATTCGGAAAAGCATCGAACGCTTTCTTGTAATCGGCAACCGCATCGGCGGGCCGCTTGTCCACGGCGTCGGTTAGTGCAATCGCGGTCCAGGAACGTCCGGCCAATTCCTTCTTGTATCCATCCACCTGGTCCGCTTGCACGGCCACGGGGGCGGTGCCACCCGCTTGAATCAAATCCAGCGCCTTGTGCGCCAGTTCATTCACCTTCTTGACGTTGGTCGCTTTATCCAAATCGTTTTCGCGAATCTGCGCTGCGGTTACCTCCGCGAAGATGACACGCGCTGGAATGTCGTTCGGGTCATTCGCAATCGCGCGGTCGTACCACGTCGCCACCTGCACCGGGTCGTTTGTCCGCTGTGCCGCGTCCATCGCCATATCCAGCAACTGGGGCTTGAACTTTGTATCGGCATAATTCTCGAGTACGTTGGTGATGGCGGAAAGCTCGCCTGCGTAATTGCCCGCTTGAGCGGCGCTTTGCACCTGCATCAACGCTTCCTGTTCCTTGGGTGATACCTTGGGCTGTTTACCCTGATTCGCCGCTAGCGGCAATGCGGCCGCGCAAAGAGCGGCCATTCCGAACAAACCTAGTCTCATTTCGCTTTATCTCCTGTCGTTGAACTACTCTCGAGCCCTTTCTGTGCCGCTTCCATCGCCATCGCCGAAACTCCTTCGGTCGCCAAGGCGATCTTGAATTGCTCACTGGCCTTCTTGTCGTCATGCTCAGCCTGTGCAATTCGTCCTAGATATACGTGCGCCCAAGCGGTAACCGGCGGCGCTGTTCCACTGTCCGCGGTTCGCTCAAACAATTGCTTGGCTTCATGCAATTGATTTCGCCGTATCGCAATACGCGCCAGCCCATAATAGGCCCGGCCTTGCATGCCTTTATCCGCCGTCTGCTCAAACACCTTCTTGAAGGCTCTTGCCGCATTGTCCAGATCCCGCTGTTCGTAGAGACCCTCGGCGGTTTGCAGAGACTCTTCCGCCGGATTAATCTCCATCTTGGCGGGCGCCATTATGACCTTGGGCTTTGCTACCTCGACAAACTGCACTTCTTCCAACCGCTTCTTCTCTTTCTTTACGTCAATGCCGGCGATCAAATCCGGATAGTAAAGCTTGAACGCATCGGGCATCTTCTCGTAACGCTCCAAGCCCTCGGCGAAGGCAGCGGTCAAGACGAATCCTTCGCGCATGGCTTGGTTGACATACTCAGCGCGCTTGGCTGCGCCGCCGTGCATCATCCGGCTGTTGATCGCCTTGATCATGCACTTGGTCACCAGTAGTTGGAAGTCGTCTTTATAAGCCAAATCGAGCGATGGCGCTTCCTGCGCAAACTTCTCCAAAACCTTCTTTTCCTGATTGCGCTTTTCGGTAATCGCCGCCGCATACTTGAAGCTCAAAGGGTCTACCAGGTAGGTCAAATAGGCGTCGCGAATCTGATCCACCATCAATTCGCTGCTAGGCGTGATCACCACGAAATAGTTCGCCCGGTAGTTCCGCACCTGCGCCTGATTCGGCTCGCCCAGCAAATCCAAATAGATCTGAAACCGCCGCCCTTCGTTTCCCGACGGGTTGCGCAGATACCCGTTCGTTTCGAACAAAGTGTTAATCACTTCGTCCTGATAATTCTTCATGGCGGCTGCGTAGGCGCCCTGCGATCGCTTCCACAATTCTTCCAGATTGGCTTCTTTATAGAAGCGCGCCAGCAACTCGCTAAACGGCCGCATGGCCTCGGCGTCCGCGGGAAGTTCAATGGTAGGAAGGTCGAACTTCGGCGGCTCTCCAGCCAGCAGCGCGAAAGAGATGTACTGGCCCAGATCAGCACCGCCCGACGGCTTTTTATGCGCCTGGTAGAAATCGCGGATTTCCGGCAAGCTCGGAATCTTGCGCTTGGCTAGCTCTTCTCTAAGCTGCGTGCGCAGCTTGTACTGGTCGTTCAACGGCGAATCGATGCCTGTGTCGTACCCAGCGGCATTGATGGCTGCGAGGGTGGCAAACAAAGTCTGGCTAACGCTGAACTGGTTCTCTCCGCCTGTAAAGTGTTGCGCCATGCCGGCCCGCGCACTCGCCAGCAGCAGCGCGACCGTTATCAGACTTACCCATTTGCCAGAGAAACCGCGCAAGAGCGACCTTTTCAGCAGGAGATTCCTTACGCAAACAGTTTACCTAATAGCTACATTCCTCCTGGCGGCCAGGTATCACTCGTTGCGCAGCGCCACCATGGGGTCCACGCCCGCGGCGCGTGAAGCGGGAATCACCGACGCCAACAGCGCCGCTACGCACAGCAACAAAATCGCCGTAATCAGCATCAGGGGATCGTAAGGCCGAACGCCAAACAACTGATCGCTCATCAACCTGCCCGCGCCAATCGCTGCCGGAATCCCAAGCGCCAAGCCCGCACCCACCTGCGAAAAAGCGCTGCCCAGAATCATCTTCACTACACCTCCGCGATCCGCCCCCAGCGCCATGCGCACGCCAATCTCGCTTGTCCGCTGTTCCACTGTATAGGCCATCACTCCGTACAAACCCACCGCTGCCAATATCAGCCCAAGCACGCCGAACAAAGTCGTCAATGTGGCAATCATGTTCTCCTGCTGAAAATCCGCGCTCACCACTTTGCTGTAAGGATCAACTCCTGAAACCACGAGCCCCGGATCAACGCTGGCGATTGCCTTGCGGACAGGCGCTTCCAAATCCCCTCGGAAGCCCGGCGCCCAGATCACGATGTTGTACAAATAGTGCGACCAGATCTCGCCGCTCCGGAAAGCCGGATCATCCCACGCCACGGTTTGCGTCTCCGGCAACCAAAACATGGGGCCGACCGGCTTGCGGTAATCGTAGGTCATGTACCGCATATCGTGCGAAACCCCCACAATTTCGTAGGTCGCGGAATACTTTATCCTGTTTGGCCCGAAATGCTGTCCAACCGGATTCTGGCCTTTGAAAAATCTATTCGCAAAAGCTTCATTGATCACCGCCACTTTGCGTGTCGCGCCCGTGTCCTGTTCTCCGAAAGCTCGGCCGCGCACAATCTTCGCTCCCAGAGCTTCAAAGAACTCGGGCATGGCCCGCACAAAGCCTGCACCCATGTCCTCCCGAGGCCCCGGTTCCGGCCGCCCCTCCACGCGAATTCCGTCATTCCAGCTATCGCCGGTCATCGGCGCATAAAGCGCAGGCGCCGCCACACGCACACCGGGAATCTGCAACAGCCGCGCATCAATTCGCCGGAACAGCGGCTCCATCTGTGCCAGTTGGTAGTTGTTGAGCGAAGGATTGATCCAGGCAATGTACCGATCCTTCGTTTCAAACCCAAAATTCTGGTGTTCCAGATTTCGCAAACTCTGCCCCAACAGGGCCGCCGCCGTCAGCAACACCAGCGACATCGCCGCCTGCACCACCACCAGCAACTTCTGCGCGAAGGAACGTCCACCGCTCACGGAACGATTCGCTCCCCGCAGCGCCTCGACCGGATCCACATGGGAAGTCATCCAGGCGGGCGCCATCCCGAATAACACCCCGGTCAACACCGATACGCCTAGTGTGAAAAGCAGCACCGGCCAGGAGGGGCTGGCGTCAATAGGAACGTAGCGATTCGGCCCGCCAGTCTGGAAAGCCAGGTACAAAATCAACCGCGTTCCCGCATACGCTACGCCGATACCGAACGCACCGCCTATGATTGCCAGAGTTACCGATTCCAGCAGCGCCTTCCGCACAAGCCGCCCCCTCGAAGCGCCCAGCGCCACGCGAAGCGAAGTCTGTTGCCGGTCTTTCAAACCCCGCGCCAGCGTGAGGTTCGCTAGGTTCGCACACGCCACCAGAAGCACACATCCCGCCGCAATCAGCAGCAACTTCAATCCCGCTTGATACTGATCTCGCATGACCTCTACGCCGGCCCCGCCTGGAATCAAGTGCAGCGTCTCCTTCTGCCAAAGCTGCTTATCACCGGGGTCCATATCAGGCACGTGGCTCGCCAGCCAATCGTGAAATTCCACCCTCAGTTTTGCTTCAAGCGACTCGGGATTCACTCCCGGGCGAACCCTGCCAATCAGGTCCAGAAAGTTGCTGTCCGGCCTCTTCAGCCGCGATGTCGGTCCGTCAATCATCAGCTCGGTCGTCGCCGGCAGCCAGAAATCCGGCATGCCCCATCCGGCCAGCTTCGCCCCATAAAATCCCGGCGCCGCGACGCCAATCACGGTGAACGGATGCCCGTTAATCTGATAAGTCCCGCCCGCGACTGATGGATCAGAGCGGTACTTCTCTTGCCAAATGTGGAAGCTCATCACCGCCACCGGCGGCGCGCCCTCTTGATCGTCGGCGTCGGTCATCAGCCGCCCGATCCACGGACTCACTCCAAACGTCCGGAAGAAATTTCCAGAGACATATTGGCCAGTGCGCGTATCCGCCTGCGCCTGCGATCCCGCTTTGCGAACGCCGAGTTGCGAACTGCCCGCCTGCAGCGCAGCGAGGTCCGCGAACTCCGGCGTATGAGAGCGAAAGTGCTGATATGCTTCCCACGAGAACAACGAAAAATCGGAATCCTCGCCCTGGTTGTAACCACCCCAGATACAACAGCGAACTTTGTCTCCAATCCTCCACAACTCTTCCGGCTTGCTCACCGGCAGCGACTTCAACATGACTTGGTGCACCAAGGTGAAGATTGCCGTCGTCGCGCCAATTCCGAGCGCCAGCGTGATCACCGTGGTCAGAGTGAAACCCGGAGCTAGCCGAAGCTGCCGCAGGGCCTCTTTCAGGTGTGAGAGCATCGTGTGCCCTCCCTTTGTGCCTTCGCCGAATGAGATGCCATCGATGCTTAATACGTAGATTGTTAGCGAAAGTTACCTGAAAATTGCCATCGAGTGCGTTTAATAGGGACAGTTTGAAGGGGTAGTCGGCGGTCAGTGGCCCAGGCGAATGGGTTGTCCGTAGCCGGTCATTTCCAGATAGCCGACGCCGTTCGCGGGTTGCTGGTGAATCGTCCCGTGGTAAGTAACGGCTCCTTCCCAGTAGGCGGGTGAGGGACTGCCGGGCGTAGAGAGTTCTTGCTCATCGAGCGTTGTGCGCTCGGCGAGTTGAAGGCCCAGCTTTGGAATTGTGATTTGCCAATCGACTGGATATTTGTGCCAGGGGCGGCCGGGGGTAAAATTCACGTCACTAGCTTCAATGTGATGAGCGGCGCCTTTCGCGTCTATATAGGTACCGGATGAGTAGGGGCTGATTTCACCTGATTTATTGCGCAGGCGGTAGAGCATGAGTTCTTCGTTGTTGTCGAGTTGAATCGCGAACCAGTCCCAACCGGCAAGTGTAGGATTCGGCTGTTGGGTGAAGAATTCGTGATCCATCCAGGCGAGGCCGGAGATGGGCACTCCATCGAGTTGGCCTTGCGCGTTGAGATGGGTGAAGGAGAGGTAATGAGACGCCTCACCGGGAGTTGGCCCCTTCTGACTGACTCCGTCTTTGCCGTGAATGACCGGTGGCTTCAGCGACGCTAAGTCGAGAGTCAGAGTGAAGCGATCACAGGTGGCTTGGAGTTGCTGCTCAGATGTAGCGAGATTTTTCCAATAGACTTGCCAGTTGCCGTTCCAGTATTTACGGGCGTTGATGTCCACTCCTGCAATGCCAGGGCCTGCACGGTTTAGCCGCTCGGTGTGATAGAAGGTGTGCGCATCGATATCGGTGAGGGCCAAGTGGGCGAGGTAGATTTGATCGGGCCGCCAGACTGGTCCGGTGGATTCCACTGCCGCTTGCGGGAGTTGCAGGGCTTGGCGGAAGAATGTCAGTTCGAAGCCGTAGCGATGGCCGGATGAATCGTGCAGGTTACCGGTGTAATACCACCACTCAGTTTGGAATGCGGGATGGTTGAAATGGTCGGCAGGGAATTGGTAGTTGTAGCCGGGCAGCGCGGTGAGATAAATCGAAAGTAACATCGAGAGCAACAGGGCGATAGGATTAAGCTTCATGGATCACCTCAATCGGCTTCATGCGGAGTGCGGTTTGGGCAGGATACAGCCGGCGAGAACGGTGGATAGAAAGACGACGGTGAGCGCGGAAAGTAACATCGCAACGGGCCAGTGGAACTGAAAGGTCCACCCAAAGGATTGCTTATTGATGACGAAGATCAGAATGAGCGAGAGTGCTGCGCCGAGGAGCAAGCCAATTAAGTTAGCGAGCAACCCTAGCAGTCCTGCTTCAAACAGAATGATGCTGCGCACTTGGGGCTGCGCGGCGCCGAGAAAACGGAAGAGAGCAAATTCGCGGCGGCGGTCAATCACCATGGCGAGCAAGGCACCGGCGATGCCCATGATGGCGACGGAGATGGCCACGGCTTCGAGCGCATAGGTGATGCGGAAAGTGCGATCAAAGAGCTCGATTGCGCCGCGCCTGAGGGCGGTATTCGGAAAGACCAGTACAGCGCGGCCGGAGATAACTTCATCGATTGCTTTGCGGACAGCGGCAGGATCTGCACCCGGCTTGAGGTTCACGGCGAGATTGGAAGAAGCAGGGTCGGGCAGATATTTGAGAAGAGTGGAGCGCGAGAGGATGACGTAGCCGCGTTCGGTGGAGTAATCGTAATAGATACCCAGGACTTTGAAAGAACGCTTGGCTCCCGCGAGCGGAAGCGTTACATAGGAACCGATGTGGATGTTGTGTTTACTGGCGAAGGGTTCGCTGACAACAGCGTAGTCGCCTGTCGGAAGAACGCTCAGGATTGCGCCGCTGTTTTCGCCCGGGAGGAAGTGAGTGGAGGTTTTGGATTCGCCGCTGGCAAGGGTGGCGGGGAGACCTTCGTAAGAGATTGGATAAGCGCGGAAGCGGTCGACACTGGCAACGCCTGGGAGTTTGGCAATGTCGTCGGCAATGGCGGCGGACATGGTGGGGTGGCGGTCGGCGGAAGAATTGCTGGCGGGGCGCAAATAGAAATCGGCTTTGAGCTGGTTATCCATCCAGACAGAAACAGTTTGGCGGAAGCTACCGACCATGATGCCGACGCTGGCGGTCATGGCAACGGCAGTTGTGAGAGCGGCGGTGAGAACCGAGGTTCGGCCGAGTGAGGCGCGCAGTGAGCGCAGCGCAAGCATTGCTTCGACGCCTAGAATGTGTTCGACCGGACGGGCGGCTAAGCGGGAAAAGAGAACGACGATGGTAGGAATGGCTGCTGACGTTCCCGAGATAAGAAGAAGGACGGCGGCATAAGCGGCGAGCGGCGTGCCGTTGACGGCGGGGAATTGTGTGAGAGCGGCACCCGTTAAAAGCATGAGGAACGCCCACCAAATCATGACGCGGCTGCGCCGGGCTGCGTTGAAATCGGAGCGGCCGCGGGCCATCGCTTCAACGGGCTCAACGTGCGCGGCTTCGATGGCTGGTGCCAGAGCGGCTAGGAGCGAGACGATGGCGCCCATGGCAGCGCCGGCAAAGGCGCTTTCGAAGGTGAGATGAATGGGGGATGGTTCGCTGCTGACGTAGAGAGATTCGACGGTCCTACCGATGAGCGCGACAGCACCCACCGCCATGGCGCGGCCCAACAATAAACCAAGAGCGCTTCCAGCTATCGCAAAGAAGAGGGACTCGCCCAAGAAACCGAGGGCGATGGTTGCGCGCGTGGCACCGATGGCGCGCAGCACGCCAACCTCGTGCCGGCGGCGCACGACAGAAACGGAGATGGTGTTGTAGATCAAGAACGCGCCTACCACGAGAGCGATGTAACTCAACACCCGCAAATTCCAGCGGAAGGCGGAGAGCATCTTGCGGTTCTCATCGGTGCGTGCGCCTTGCGGAGCAACTGCAACGGACGCAGGCACGCGTGCCGCGATCAGTTGACGCCAATGTTCCGCAGGTTTGGAGCTGGGTACGTGCACGTCGATAGTATCGAGCTTGCCTGTTTTGCCGGTAACCAGTTGAGCCATGCCTATATCGGCGACGATTACGTTCTGATCGCCGAGTTCGCCAGCTTGCGATCTAAGTACGCCGGCGACTGTGTAAGTGCGAAGAACGTCGTTGATAAGAAGAGATACAACGTCGCCTGCCTGTAGCCGGAGCCGCGCACCTACCCAGATAGGATTCGGCGCGGAGAGGAGTATGGCGGCTTGTTCGGGATCCCGCTCGTCAAACTGCGAGAAATGATGGCCGATCAAATCAAGGCCGATGAACGGAATGGCTTCGCCTTTGCCGTCGATAGATGCGAAATCTTCAATGCGGGGAGCAAAATCGAGCGGATAGGGAAGTTGGTCGAGCGAAGCGAGGAGACTCTCATCGATGCCGCCGGTTGCGGAAAGGATGAGATCCGTTTTGCCCGTGAGCGACTCCACGGAAGATTGAAAGCTCCCCGCTGCGGCTTGGCAGGCAAGCTCAATGGCGACGACAACCGCGACACCGAGAGCAACGGCGAAAACGGTCAGCGCAGTGCGTACCGGTTCGCGCTTGAGCGGGCGCAAAATGAGCTGCGAAAAGAGGCGGAAGATAGCGCTCATGCTTCAATACGGCCGTCGCGCATACGGACTATGCGGTCGACGATGGATGTGCTTTCGATGGCGTGGGTCGCCATGATGACAGCGACGGAAAGCTCCGTTGCAGTGCGCCGCAAAAGATCGAGAACCAGATCGCCGGTGACGCTGTCGAGGTTGCCGGTAGGCTCATCGGCGAGAAGAAGGCGCGGATTGTGAACGAGTGCGCGGGCGATGGCCACACGCTGCTGTTGGCCGCCTGACAGTTGGTGCGGGAAGCGATCTGCTAAGTCTTGCAATTCTACCCAACGCAGACGCTCTGCGGCGAGTTGGCGCGCTTGGGGATGATGGGCGAGAAGCAAAGGTAGCTCTACATTTTCGATGGCGGTGAGAGTGTGGAGGAGTTGAAAAGATTGAAAAATGAAGCCGATTTTTTCGCGGCGAAGGGCGGTGAGACCGGCATCGTTGAGGCTCGAGGTGAATTGGCCGTCGATCAAGATTTCGCCGGACGTCGGGAAATCCATAGCGCCACAGAGGTTGAGTAACGTCGACTTTCCGCACCCGCTTCGGCCTACCAAAGCGACAAACTGGCCGGGATCGACGGAAAGGAAAACATCTTGAAGTGCCGTGACTGTAGAGCCTTCGGTTCGGTATAGTTTGACGACACTGCGGGCTTCGAGGATGGCCATCAGGAAGAGATTGTCTCCAGGATACTAACCAGCGATCCGGTCTACCAGCAGCTTTAGAAACGGTTCCACATCGACATCGAGCGCAACGCGGGCGTTCGGCCTGAATTCTTGGGATGGGGTTTCAATTGGCGCGTTGGCCATCGGCGGTGAACCGCGCATCGGCGCTTTGCGATAGCCGATGGTTTCGCCGGCTGTGAAGGTGCCCGCAGTCTCGATCTCCACATACAAATCCTGAAGGCTGACGATGCTGGGATTGATGAACGTTCCGACGGCGAGCGAATCATGCATAGCTGGACCGCCAGTGGCTGAGGTCTGACGCACATGATTCATAGAGGCGCGAGCAATCTTTCCGGCGGCGCGGCCTTCGGGTTTGCTTGAAGACTCCATCCGTTGAATATCTTCCTCGCGCAGCATAGCGCGTCTGGTTACATCCAAGCCGACCATGGTGAGTGGCACGCCCGAACGAAACACGATTTGGGCGGCTTCCGGATCGACGTAGATGTTGAATTCGGCGGCCGGGCTGATGTTGCCACCGGAAAGAGAACCTCCCATAATCGTGAGGTTTGGAATGAGGCGCGGCAATTCTGGGTCGTCGCGAAAAGCGGCCGCGATATTAGTAAGCGGACCCAGAGCGATGATATTGATTTCGTGCGGCGACGCGTGCACCATCCGCCGGATGAGCTGCGTGGCGCTTTCGGCAACGGGCTTGGTGGTTGGCTCGGGAAACTGGATGCCGCCGAGACCGTTCTCGCCGTGCGCGTAAGTGGCGGTGATGAGGCGTCGAACCAATGGGCGGTCCGCGCCCGCAGCGACGGGGATATGAGATTTGCCCGCGATCTCAAGTAGGCGCAAGGCGTTGGGGAGAGTCAGTTCTAGTGGCACGTTTCCAGCAACAGGCGTTAGAGCCTCTACCTTGAGTTCGGGCGAATTTACAGCGAGAAAGATGGCGAGGGCGTCATCGGTGCCTGGGTCGGTGTCAATGATGACTCGGCGTGTAGGGGGAGATTGCGGCAGAGCATTGAGCATAAAGGCAGAAGAGGATGCTAAGAAGTCACGGCGATTCACTAAAATAGTTTTTCATACTGACGCGCCGTGGATTTGTTTCTCGATCAACTCGAATCTCCGATTGGCAACATCGTGCTCATCAGCGATGGTGAGGCTTTGCGCGTTTTGGATTTCGTGGATTGCGAAGAACGGATGGAAAGGCTGCTGCGGATACATTACGGAGACCAAGAACCCATTGCCGGAAGCAAGGAAAGTTCGGACATCAAGCGCAAGGTGGAAGCGTATTTCGCGGGCGACCTGACAAGTGTGGACGGCATTGCGGTGCGGACGGAAGGAACACCGTTTCAAAAGCTGGTGTGGGCGGAGCTGCGCCATATTCGTGCGAGCACAACCATCAGCTATGGGGAACTGGCGAAGCGTATCGGACGTCCGAGCGCGAGCCGTGCGGTGGGGTTGGCAAACGGTTCGAATCCGATTGCGATTGTGGTGCCTTGCCATCGCGTGATCGGCGCCAATGGTTCGCTCACCGGCTACGGCGGCGGCATGGAACGTAAGCGCTGGCTGTTGGCGCATGAAGGCGCGCAACAATTGCTGGCTAAAATCTATTGAGGAACCGCGCAAAATCCGTTGCGGCTAGGCAGCGAGTTGGCACAGCCAATCTAGGGCGCTTACGCTTCCGGCTCGGATTCGGAGCTAGTCGTGGTGTTGACCGAATAATCGCGTGGCGAAAATCTTAGTTACGGGCGGAGCGGGCTACATTGGCTCGCATACGCGATACTTTCTTGAGAAAAGCGGACACACGACGGTGGTGCGCGCTCGGTACCGGTGGGTCTGTTGCGGCAAATCGATTTGCGCGATTCCGCTAAGGTGAAGCAGACCTTGCACGATGAGAAAGTGGACGCCGTGATCCACTTCGCGGCATATATGTCAGTGGGCGAATCCACCGAGCGGCCCGAACTCTACTTCAACAACAACGTTGGCGGCTTGGGCGAACGGCATGATCCGGAAACCCACCTCATTCCATTGATTTTGCGCGCCGCGAAAACCGGTAAGCCGGTCACGCCGTTCGGCGAGGACTATCCAACCCCCGACGGCACCTGTATCCGCGATTACATTCACGTGAGCGATCTCGCAGAAGCCCATATCGCCGCCTTGGATCATCTCTTAAAAGGAGGGCCGGCGGACGTCTTTAAGGTGGGGACGGGTGGTGGACGGAGCGTGAAGGAAGTACTGGCCTCAGTTGAGAAAGTGACCGGGAAGAAGGCGCCGCGCACGATTGGCCCACGCCGCGAAGGAGACCCACCCAGCCTGTTGGCAGACTCGACTAAACTTCAGAAAATGTTGGGGTGGCGGCCTAAGCGCGGCGATTTGGACGGAATCGTGAGCGACGCCTGGGATTTTGCGCAGAAGCAGTAACAGTTACTCGCCCTGAGCAGCGCAAAAAACGGGACAGTCAGTACGCGATAGCTGGGCATTGGGCTGCGGAAGGAAGCTGGGTTGGGCGCTATGACTGTCCCGCTTTTTGCTTGCAACACGCCGCTAGGCCGCGTTGCTAGCGGCAAGGGCTGAAACGCCAGTTGACGCGATTCGACGCGATGCCGGATCAAGGGCGAAATTTACCGCCTCACTCCAGTTGCTGAACCGATAGACGCGGACGCCCGGTAGCCAAAGGATCCAGTTCGTTCCTACTTTGTAGATTTGCGGCTTCAAGGAAGTTTCTCCTAAAGCGAAGTGTTCGCGGAGGGAGGTTATTCTCTCGTCTGCGTGAAACTACTAGCAGTGGCGGCTATTCGCCCGAGTCCGTACTTACCTTAAGCACAGCCAGGAACGCCTCTTGCGGAATTTCCACACGGCCCACCCGCTTCATGCGGCGCTTGCCTTCCTTCTGCTTTTCCAAAAGCTTGCGTTTGCGCGAAATATCGCCGCCGTAACACTTGGCGAGCACGTTTTTGCGCATCGCCGCGATGGTCTCGCGGGCAATGATCTTGTTCCCGATCGCGGCCTGCAGAGCCACCTCGAACATCTGACGCGGAATCAGCTTCCGTAAACGCTCGATCAGAGTCTTCCCGCGCTCGTACGCGAAATCGCGATGAACAATCATGCCGAGTGCGTCCACCGGTTCGCCGGCAACCAGAACATCCATCTTGACCATGGGTGAAACGCGATAGCCGGATAAATGGTAGTCCAACGATGCGTAGCCGCGGCTCGCCGATTTGAGCCGGTCGTAGAAATCAAGCACGATTTCATTCAACGGCATCTCATACATGAGAAGCACCCGGCCGCCGCCGATGTATTCGAACTTTTTCTGAATGCCGCGCTTTTCTTCGAGCAGCTTGAGAATCTCGCCAATGTATTCCTCGCGCGTAATCACGGTGGCGTCGATGATCGGTTCTTCGATCTTTTCAATGTTTGCCGGATCGGGGAATTTTTGCGGATTATCGACTTCCACCAGATCGCCATTGGTGGTAGTCACCCGATAGCGAACGCCGGGCGCCGTGGTGATGAGATCGATTTGAAACTCGCGCTCCAACCGCTCCTGAACAATTTCCAGGTGCAGCAGACCGAGAAACCCGCAGCGAAAACCAAATCCAAGCGCAACCGAGTTCTCTGGTTCAAAGTTAAAGGCACTATCGTTCAGACGGAGTTTTTCGAGCGCATCGCGGAGAAGCCCGTGCTCGTGAGACTCAATCGGATACAAGCCCGCGAACACCATCGGCTTGATTTCCTGAAAACCGGGCAACGGCTCTTTAACAGTGGTGGGTTCATCCGTGATCGTGTCGCCGATCATGGCGTCCGAAACGGTTTTGATGTTCGCAAACAGAAAGCCTGCTTCACCGGCGCCTAGTTCATCGCACGGAACCGGTTTGGGAGATTGGAAGCCAACTCCATCTACTTCATGCACCTTGCCGTTCGACCAAAGGCGGATCTTCTGGCCTTTGCGCAAAGTTCCGTCCACGATACGCGTGAGGATGATAACGCCGCGATACGGATCGAACCAGGAATCAAAGATAAGCGCGCGCAATGGAGCGTTCGGATCGCCTTTGGGCGCGGGCACCTTCTTGACAATTTCTTCCAGGATTTCCTTGATACCCACGCCGTTCTTAGCGCTGGCCAGAACTGCCTCGCTCGCATCAAGGCCAATCAGTTGCTCAATCTGCTCGCGAATTCGCTCGGGCTCGGCCGAAGGTAAATCGATCTTATTAATAACCGGAATAATTTCCAGGTTGTGGTTGAGCGCCAGATAAGTATTCGCAAGAGTTTGGGCTTCCACACCTTGCGAGGCGTCCACCACCAGCAGCGCGCCTTCACAAGCTTGTAAGCTGCGCGAAACCTCGTAAGTAAAATCTACGTGGCCGGGAGTATCAATAAGATTCAATTCGTAAAGGTTGCCGTCGTCGGCTTGGTAATTGAGGCGAACGGCGTGGGCTTTGATGGTGATACCGCGTTCGCGCTCGAGGTCCATGCTGTCGAGGACCTGTTCCATCATTTCACGTTGTGACAAAGCGCCGGTAAATTCCAGCAAGCGGTCGGCGAGCGTGGATTTGCCGTGGTCGATGTGCGCAATGATAGAGAAATTGCGTATGAAGCGGGGGTCCATGTTGCGGTAGACTGAGGGGTAAACTCCAAGTATCCCATAGCGAGTGTCCGCCCCCGCATTCATGTCATATCAGACTTTCCAAGGCTCGCTCGACGCCGGCAATCTGCGAATCGCAGTGATTGTAAGCCGTTTCAACGAGTTCATAACTGAGCAACTGGCGAAGGGCGCGTTACAGGTGCTTGAAAAGCACGGCTGCCTGCCTGAAAATGTTTTTTTTGTAAAAGTGCCGGGTGCATGG
The DNA here is from genome assembly GCA_963763615.1 of Bryobacterales bacterium. Classification (GTDB taxonomy): domain Bacteria; phylum Acidobacteriota; class Terriglobia; order Bryobacterales; family Bryobacteraceae; genus Bog-105. The sequence continues at coordinate 52,857 of CAVXPI010000004.1, forward strand.
GAACTGGCAGCGGCTGCGAAACATATTGCGCCGAAATGTGACGCCATCGTCGCGCTTGGCGCCGTGGTTCGCGGCGATACGCCACACTTCGATTATGTGGCTGGAGGCGCGGCGGATGGTTTGAATCGTGTGGCTCTGGAAACAGGTGTTCCCGTGGCATTCGGGGTGTTGACTACCGACGATATGCAGCAAGCGATGGACCGCGCTGGCGGAAAAAGCGGCAACAAGGGTGCGGAAGCGGCCGAAGTGGCGATTGAACTGGCCAACTTAGTGAAGCAGTTAAAGGAAATTCGCTAGTTATGGCCGCGCGCCATAGATCGCGAACGCGGGCGTTGCAAGTCTTGTTTGAATGGGATTTGCGCCGCGAGCCGATTGACCGCGCGATTGCCCATTACTACGACACGCTTCATTCCGAAGAAACACAAGTGCCGGTACAGTTGAAGCCCGATAAATTCATGGAAGAGTTGGCGCGCGGCACGGTGGCAAATGCCGAGGCGATCGACAAGAAGATTGAAGCCAAAGCGGCGAACTGGCGGCTGGAACGGATGGCTATCGTGGATCGGAATATCCTCCGTTTGGCGATCTACGAATTGGAACGCAATGAGTTGCCCGGTCCCGTGGTGATTGATGAAGCGTTAGAGCTGGCACGGCAGTTCTCGGGCGATGAATCGCTTTCGTTCATCAACGGCATTCTGGATGCGGTGCATCGGTCGGGATAACGCGAGCGCGTCGATCCCGAATCCGAGCCGGAAGGGCTAAGCGCCCTCAGTTCGGACGCCTACGCTCTTAACTAATACATCGTGCAGGAGCACCCGTTTCGCTAAAGCTTTTTTGCGCAACGAAGCCAGCGCGGCGGAAGGCTTTTGAAAAAAACGAAGCCAATCGCCGCGAGTTTCCCCTTTTACGCTTTGAAGCCAGGAGCGGTCTCCCGGATCGGGTGTTGATTTCGCAACACAATTCCGACGTAGGGGCGGCTTTACGCTTCGAAGCCACCTTGGGCCGATGGGCTGGATTGAAAAAACAAAGCCATCGGCCGTTTCGTTTTGCGGAACGAAGGCAGCGCTTACTGCGTAACGTTTTTTTAAAAAACGAAGCCAAATCGCCGCGAGTTTCCCCTTTTACGCTTCGAAGCCAGGGGATGAGGCGGTCTGGGAAAAAACGAACCCAACGAGGCGGGCGAAGATGCAGCTTACGCGTCGAAGCTATGTGTGGCAATTTGAAAAAACGAAGCCAACTCGCGGCCAAGGCAGACGCCGCGGGAAATATATTCGGATTTCAAAGAGCTTGCAGAACGTTTTTGGCGATCTGCAATGGCGAAATGGCAGCGATTCGTGCTGGGTGCGAAAGGCTTCCGTTTCCGCCTGGAACTGGTCAGCGGATCAAGATTAGCGCGTTGCTCGTTTGGGCTGGCGGAGTCGAAATCGGGTGGCAGGCTTGTTTTGAATTGGTTACGCGCCAAAAATAAATCGGCAAAGTTTGTTACCGAAGGAAGGGTGAGTCCTTAAGACATGCCGCAGGATGCGGTAGGGTTGCAAGGGCTCGGCTCGAGGTTTTGCGGTGAGGTGAGGCCGGGACGTGGAAATGTGGTGGCAGTCACTATATTGACCTTTGAATCGGACGGAATTGATGCATTGTGGTGGCAGTCACGGAATTGTCACGGAATTGCCGTTTACGCTACGAAGCCAATGAGTGGGCGAATAGAAAGCGCATTTTGCAGAACATCCAACGTGATTATTGGTGATTTTGCGCTTCGAAGCCAGGGGATGAGGCGGTCTTGGTTGAGACGAACCCAACGCGGCGGGGGAAGATGCCAGTTTACGCTTCGAAGCCAAGGGTGGCAATTTGAAAAAACGAAGCCAACTAGCGGCCTAGGCGCCTAGGCGGTCGCCATGGGAAATATATTCGGATTTCGAAGAGCTTGCAGGACGTTTTTGGTGATCTGCATTGGCGAAATGGCAGCGATTCGTGCTGGGTGCGAAAGGCTCCCGTTTCCGCCTGGAACTGATCAACGGATCAAGATTAGCGCGTTGCTCGTTTGGGCTGGCGGAGTCGAAATTGGGCAGCAGGCTTGTTTTGAATTGGTTACGCGCCGAAAATAAATCGGCGAAGTCTGTTACCGAAGGAAGGGTGAGTCCTAAAACATGGTACCGGATGCGTTGGGGCTCCAACGGCTCGGCTCGAGGTTTTGAGGTGAGGTGAGGCCGGGACGTGGAAATGTGGTGGCAGTCACTATATTGACCTTTGAATCGGACGGAATTGATGCATTGTGGTGGCAGTCACGGAATTGCCCGAAAAAACAAAGCCATCGGCCGTTTCGTTTTGCGGAACGAAGGCAGCGCTTACTGCGTAACGTTTTTTTAAAAAACGAAGCCAAATCGCCGCGAGTTTCCCCTTCTACGCTTCGAAGCCAGGGGATGAGGCGGTCTGGGAAAAAACGAACCCAACGAGGCGGGCGAAGATGCAGCTTACGCGTCGAAGCTATGTGTGGCAATTTGAAAAAACGAAGCCAACTAGCGGCCTAGGCGGTCGCCATGGGAAATATATTCGGATTTCAAAGAGCTTGCAGAACGTTTTTGGCGATCCTGCAATGGCGAAATGGCAGCGATTCGTGCTGGGTGCGAAAGGCTTCCGTTTCCGCCTGGAACTGGTCAGCGGATCAAGATTAGCGCGTTGCTCGTTTGGGCTGGCGGAGTCGAAATCGGGCAGCAGGCTTGTTTTGAATTGGTTACGCGCCAAAAATAAATCGGCAAAGTTTGTTACCGAAGGAAGGGTGAGTCCTTAAGACATGCCGCAGGATGCGGTAGGGTTGCAAGGGCTCGGCTCGAGGTTTTGAGGTGAGGTGAGGCCGGGACGTGGAAATGTGGTGGCAGTCACTATATTGACCTTTGAATCGGACGGAATTGATGCATTGTGGTGGCAGTCACGGAATTGTCACGGAATTGCCGTTTACGCTACGAAGCCAATGAGTGGGCGAATAGAAAGCGCATTTTGCAGAACATCCAACGTGATTATTGGTGATTTTGCGCTTCGAAGCCAGGGGATGAGGCGGTCTTGGTTGAGACGAACCCAACGCGGCGGGGGAAGATGCCAGTTTACGCTTCGAAGCCAAGGGTGGCAATTTGAAAAAACGAAGCCAACTAGCGGCCTAGGCGCCTAGGCGGTCGCCATGGGAAATATATTCGGATTTCGAAGAGCTTGCAGGACGTTTTTGGTGATCTGCATTGGCGAAATGGCAGCGATTCGTGCTGGGTGCGAAAGGCTCCCGTTTCCGCCTGGAACTGATCAACGGATCAAGATTAGCGCGTTGCTCGTTTGGGCTGGCGGAGTCGAAATTGGGCAGCAGGCTTGTTTTGAATTGGTTACGCGCCGAAAATAAATCGGCGAAGTTTGTTACCGAAGGAAGGGTGAGTCCTTAAGACATGGTACCGGATGCGTTGGGGCTCCAACGGCTCGGCTCGGGAATTGATGCATTGTGGTGGCAGTCACGGAATTGGTCCAATTTTGTGCAACGAAGCCAATCCGTCGGGGAATTGTTGCATTGTGGTGGCAGGCACCGAATTGCCCCCCAACTTCTCACCTCAACGTAGTGCGTGCGAGGCCGGCGTTGTTCGAGGTATCAAAAACTCTAACAACTAACAAGTGTTCGCCTTCTTTGAGGTTCTCCAAGTGAAGATGAAATCGCTCGTGGGGCGAATCCGTAACTCCATCCACAGCTTCAATGGGCTGCCAGAAGCCGATGGCATCCATCGCAAACTCACACAACCGTAGTGGACTTGTCTTGTCGTCGGCATCGATATCGGCATCCAGTATGTTGCCGTCTCGAGTTACTCTGCCAAAGGTAACAACCGGCGGGGTGTTGTCAATGAGCACAGGTGAACTGACCAACTCCGATTCCATCGCGAACTCTCGACTATTCGCCGGGGAATCCGAGGCGACGACTTTGAAATAGTAACGGCCATCGGCAAAAAGGTCGGGGTCGAGCAAAAAGGAGTTCTCAAAAATGCGGTTGCGCAGGAGGTGCCAGTTGTTCTCGTCCTCGGCCTTGAAATAGAGCGAGTAAACGAGGCGATCGGCGTCGGGATCGTCCGCTTGCCAGGAAATCTGAGTCTGGGCGGCTTGCATGCGAGAGGTGGATTGTGAAGCTGAGGAAGCCGAACTGGCGGCTGGCGCTTCGCCTGTATCGGTAACGGTAATTGAATAAGCAGCGGACGAACTTGCCGCGGTGTTGCCTGATTTTTGCGCAGTGTTCCCCAGCACCGAGATGACACTTATACTGTGAACGGCGGGCGGACCATTGCGCGGCAGATAAGGGATATCGACTGTAGAAATTGTGGCGGTACTGGTGATGGGCCATTCGGCGCGCCATTGCATGAACCGCGCAGCAGGGCTACTAATGAGAGCCTGCGTGGGGTCGTTCATCGGCTCAGACCAGCCGCTCCAGGTGCTATCAGGACGCGCCGAGTTTCCCGTGCGTGTCCGAAAAGAGATTTTCGCGCCGGCACCATGCCATTGCAAATGGCCCCAGCGAGCGACGCTGGTGGAATCGTGCACCTCCGATTCATACGAAGAAGGTGCGCTGCCGGGCGCGCCGAAGGCGAGTAGACGAGCAGGGTTGCTCATGGCCGCGAACAGACCGTCGTTCGATTTGAAGAGCCGCGTAGTTTCGCCATTGCCAGGTTCGGAGATCAGGCTGGTTTGCCGTTCGTGCCAGCGGTAGATGCGCCCGTTGGCGTCGGTTGAAAATAGGAGGTCGTCGCCGTCGAGCAGAAGATCGTAAACATTTTCTTCTTTGGATGTGCGAATCGTTTCAACGCCGCCGTTTGGCGAGATTCGGTAAATCGCCGACTTTTCGACGCCGGCGGTTTCGCTCACTGGAGCCGAGTTTGTGGCACCAGACGATTGTGTCGCTGTATTGGAGCGTCCGGTGTCGGTTGAGATTCTAACGCCACTCTGCTCGTTTTCTTTAGCTTCGTTTACCGTGATCACGGTAGGAGTGGTTGCAACGACAGCCGTGCTTGTTGAGTTTGCAGTTGAAGCAGTACCGTTTCGCGTGGAAAGCGCGCCGCCCATAGCGGCAACGTAGATGAACCCTTTGGAGTCAGTTACAATCGCGCGGATCTCGGGCAGCGAAGAGTCATACAAAACGTTGGCTTTCCCCAGGCCAGTGATTTCGTAGAGCAAACCGTTGGGATCTGTCCCGGCCAACACGTGACCGTCGGCTGCGAGAGCTAAGGCAGTGACATTCGCTTGCCCAGTTTCAAAAAGAAGTTCAGGTGTAGTGGCGCCAGCGGCAAGGCGGTACACTCGACCCGGTTCGCCGGTCGCTATATAGAGTTCGCCTTCGCGCCCAAACTGGAGGGCCCAAATATACTTTGCGGGGGCGCGCCATAGCTCTGTCGCGTTCGATCCCTCAATGCGATAAACGCTGCCATTCGGCGACGTGCCGGCAAACAAAACGCCCTTCGCATCGGAAGTGATGGCGAAAACCTCGCTTTGTGGGGCCGACCAAGCGAGGGAAGACTTTCCATCGGCAGTCAGCTTATAGATCTTTCCTGAGTGGCCGGTTGCTGCAAACATGCTTGCACCGGGTGCCGCGGCGATAGACCAAAGAGCAGGTTGATCGAGCGACGTAGACCAGCGGACAGGCGGACCAGGTTTGAGGATGCCGTCAGCCGTGAGAGAAAGATTGACGAGGCGTCCTTTGAGGAGATCTGTAAAGCCGTTGACCTCCCAAACGGTGCTGGTTGCGGCGAAGGCGGCGAGAGAGAGTATGCCGAAAGCGGTGATTAAGCGGAGTTGCAAGCTATCTACATAGTAATGGTCGGGGACGGGGATTCGAAAAAGTGGTCAGCCTGATCTGTCCCTGTATCGTCACCAGAGGGGGACACATCAGGCTGACCACCTTTCTTTTCAGAGGGGGACACATCAGGCTGACCACCTTTCTTGACCACCTTTCTTTTCAGAGGGGGACACATCAGGCTGACCACCTTTCTTAGGCTGACCACCTTTCTTTTTTCTTTTCGCGGTATAGCCAGCTAGGGCACAATAGCGATGGGAGCGCGCCAGAAGGCGGCCTTTTGGGCGGCGTCGTCGAGCACGGAGATTTGACAATCGTATTGACCGGCGGTCAGAGCTTCGAGAGGAACGGTAAACTGAATCGGCATGGTTTTCAGACGAGCGTTCACGTTTTCTGTAACTTTTATCGGCGGCGTCTCCCATACCTTTTGGCGATTACGGTAGAAACTGACGAAAGCGAGCAGCGGCTGGCTGTTTGCGACCCCCAGTTCGTAGGCTTGCAGATACACGAACATCTCACGACCTTTGCTGAAGACACGCGTGACGCTGGGAATCAGCTTTTGGCCGTCCTCCACTAAGGGGTTAGCGGGCTCGTCTTTCTGCGCTTTGTCTTTTACCGCGTTATAAACGACATCTTTGAAATCAACCCGCTGGCTGCTCAGCACCACGGAACTGATGGGCAGCCTTTTTTCCTCTTTGACTAAGTTCGGAATGACAAACGAAGCCTGATAAGTGCCGATTCTGCCGGTCTCATCGTCACGCGCCAGAAACTTGATGGAGTATTTGCCGGGAAGGAGAGTGAAGCCCGTATCGTATTCAATCGGACGTTTTGCCCATTCGGCGGCAGTGGCATCGCTCAGCTTGATATTCACTTTGTCTCGCACGTTCGAAATAGTGGAGCCGTAATTGTCCTTCACTTCACCGATGAAATCGATCAGGGTCCGCTCGCCACCGCGCTTTTTCACTAGGGCTAACTCCCGTCCCGGGATCTTCACGAAGATGGGCACAAAGTATTCAGCGCGATTCAGTTGGAAATAGTTAATCTCCATCGCGATGGTTAGTTCAGTAATTGGATCGCCCAGCATCAGGGCGTCTTCCAATTGCCTTTCCTTATCGGCAGCGGTAAATTTGCCGAATTCCTTGCTCGCAAAATAGCCTTGCCGGTAATCCAATTTGGCGGACAGATCCTTAGTCAAAGTGATTTTGACGCGGCGAAACTTACCGTCGAGCGCCTCATTGCTTGTGTAATAGCCGATGACATAATAACTGGAAACAGCCTGCTCGGCTTGCACGATCCCCTTGGTCAGATCGTTGTAATCCAACAGCGCCTTGCCGCCGGTGTCTGAAGCGAGTGTGAATAGCGTGTCTTGCGACTGCTGAAAGTTCGCGGTTGCCGCTAAGGCTGAATTGCCCGTATACATACCGAGCCCGCCGGGCGAACCTTTTGTGGCATCACCCAGCGGAGCTTCCGCCACCAAACCACGGGCGTCAATCGGCCAGAAAGAAACGCCCGCGCGGATAGCGGCATTGACCGTGGCGTGAAGCTGCGCCTGATTATTCATCCCATTTAAGCGAAGACCGCCGGCAAAATAAATCAGCGATTTCTTCTCGCTCAACTGCCCCAGCATCGTGGCGGCGGTTTGCAGCGCGGACAGTTGCCGATCGGTGTTAAATATGTTGAACTCACTGTCGTCCTGGCCAAAAGCGGCTCCGGTGTCGGCGGCACTCGCGTCTGTGGTGGAAGAATCCAGACCTTCCCGTTCGCCGACGATCAGCGTTCCGATAATGCTCAAGAGGCGATTGCGATCGTCGGTGAAATCCTGCAAAACGTCGGCCGCACCTCCGGAGTAGCGCATAATGGCCACCAGATCGGGTGCCTGCATCTGCGTGCGAATGAAATGTTTTGCCGCATTCAAGGCGCGTATCTGATCGCCTTCCTGCATAGCGGTCATGTCGAAGTACAAAGCCAGCAGACGCCGATCTTTGTATTTGACGCTACCGGCGGCTTCGGGCGAGATATGCGTCTTACCAAGCTTGTCGAAAATGTGGACTTGCTCGGGCTCAGTGCGAACCGTTGGAGTTGTGGCGGGAGTCTTAGAGAGATTTTGGAAATCGAAGACGCGAATGGTTTGCGGGACGCCATTTTCCGTCACCACAAAGTCATCGGCCTTCAGGCCCGAGACAGGGTTGCCATTCTTATCCGTGACTACGACGGTTTCTACAACCAATTGGCTGCTTGCCGAAAAGGTAACTTGTTGCGGCACGCCGCACAGAGCCGTTACCAGCAAACTTGCCAGGAGCCGCATTTCTAAAATCTCAGCCTCAGCGTAGTTTGCGCGCTCCGCATCCCGTTGGCGGAGATAGGCAGGCCGAATTGAGAGCTGGCAAACGTCGTGTTCCAACTAGTAAAGACAACATGATTCAGCGCATTGGAAGAATCGAAGCGCAGATCGAGATTGAATCGATCGTTCAATCGAAATGTCCGGCCCAGGGAGGCGTTCAAGGTGAATTGTGCAGGGCCGTTGATGGAATTTCGACCAGCGTTTCCCCATTCGCCCGGAACGGGCGTCGCGTACGCGGCTGGGTTTAAAAACAGGCCCGGCGGCGCAAAGTACAACGCGGCTCCCGTGTAATCAGGGCGCAGGGAGCCGATAAATCCCGTTCCACTAACAGGCAACGGGAGGATCGGTGTCTCAGGCAAGCCACTGCCCGCGGTGATTAACGAAGCAAACGTCCACTCCTTGATCAGTGCTGCGCGCCAGCCAGTGAAAAGGGTTCCTCCCGCGAGACCCATGCCAGTGGTGTATTGGATCTGGGCATTGAGCAGATGGCGCTGGTCAAAGCTGGAACGGCTCCTGCCGGCGCGAAGGTCGAGCCAATTTTGGGCAATCATTGCACTGGGCGCGCTGGCTGCCGATGGAGGCATGAGAGAGGCACCGGGAGAACCGCTGGCGGAACCGGCGGCGCTCTGAGTCAGGGTGAAGCCTTGACCTCCCAAGGAAGAATCGTCGTCAATCGACTTCGAAAAGACGTATTGAAGAGTAGCTGTGAGGCCGCTGTGAAGGCGGCGGCGCAATTGGATTTGAGCCGCTTGGCGAGTAGAGTTTCCATTCGAAGTTAGATAGATAAAGCCCCTGGGACAACTTGCGCAGGCGTCAATGCTTCCACTGGGCAAGGTATTGGGGAGGAACTCCTGCATTCCGCGAGTCCCCTTGATTCCTAAATAGGTAGCCAGGAGTTGCAGCGAACCGGGCAGATCTCGTTGAACGGATAACTGCCAGTTCTGCGAATAGCCGACACGGAAGTTGGGGTCCACGCCGTAAGTGTCCGCAATGGTAGTTGACGGAATATTGAATCCATTGGCAAGGGTCAATGGGTTCGCGGCGCTAGCCGATATGTTGAAACTCTTCGAGAGCGGTGCCTGTTGGGCCATCTGAGAGGCGATGCTCTGGTAGACAGATGTGTTGTAGTAGACACCGTAACCAGCACGCACAACGAGGGATGAGCCTGAAATCGGCCGCCACGCCATACCGAGACGAGGCTCGAAGCCGCGTTTATCCGGCTGAATCAACGAGGCTTGGAAATGTTGAGCGGTTAACGAACTGAATGGCGAGTTTGCGACAACGGGCGCCGCGGCAGTAAAGCCCGGAGAGACGGCCAGGTTGACCAGCCTGCCATAAAGCTCGGTGATGGGCGCGCCGTATTCCCAACGCATGCCGAGATTCAACGTAAGTTCAGGCGAAACGCGCCAATCGTCCGCCAGATAGAAATCGTAAGCGGAGTCTCGAAAGTATTTGTCTGCGTTGCCGAAAGCAATAGAACTGGTGTCGGGAAGACCGAGAAGAAAATCGGCAAGATCGGATCCGCTAGCCGCTCCGGTAAAGCCAAAACTTCCACGAGGATTTTGTTGAGAGAGATAGTTGAATTGCTGGCGGTGGAAATCGCCTCCGATGGATATGTAATGGGGACCTCGAATCCATAACGTGGAGTTAGAAATAGCCCCGGTTTGATTGTGGTTCGAAGCCGGCGAACCGTCTGAAAGTCCAGTAATGCCACTCGAAAAGCTGAGACTCGGCGGTCCCCAATTTACCGGCGATTGATTGTTGCCCGAGATACCGGCGAGACCCGAAACGTTTTCGCGATTCTCGAAAGAGGCTGCATTGTGAGTGCTGAGGCGGCTGAATTGATAACTTAAATTCGTGAAGACGTGCGAGCCAAAGCGATGTGACCAGTTTGCGTCGGCCGTCAAACCGAGAACGTCTGCACTATCGAGAAAGTTGAAGAGGTTCGGATTGCTGGAGCGAGTACTTTGAAATGCGAATCGGCCATACAGTTGATTTCGCTGGCCAATGGATTTGTTAAGACGAGCTTGAAGCGCGTCTTGGTGAGTGGCATCGACCAAGGGCACCTGATAGTTGTAGCCCGAGCTGCCGGTGAAGTTAGGCTGTGGATAAAGCTTCAAAAGTGCGAGGGCCTGCGGACTGATACGACTGGCAGGAATCACACTTCCATATGGCGTTTGCGTCAGATCACCGTTTCGCTCTGCGAGTGCAGGCATGAGTCCGGTGGCAGTATTGGCGTCGCGGTTGCGCGTCCACTGATAGCCGAGAAAGAGTATGGGGCCGTTCTTGAGAAGATGAGGGATCTTAAGCGGACCTCCCAAAGTAGCAACACCGGTGAGACGGGTGTACGAAGGTTTGGGCGTGTCTTGGCCGGTTAACGAAAACGAGCGCGCGTCGAAAATGGAACTATCGCCGATAATGCCTATGCCGCCGTTGTAAAGGCCGTGCCGCCCGGAACGGTTGTTGCCAAACGCGGGGAATTGCGCAAAGGCAGAAGCGGCGCCGTTGTTGGTACTTCCATTGATGAGAAATCCGTCGGCCGGGCCAGAACTTTCTTCTTCGGCCTTGGTCTCTTTGGGCGCGCTCTCTTTGGGCAATGCTGCGGGAGGAGTGGCTTTCGGAACTCGAGTTTCGACAGTGGCAACTGTTTTAACCTGATCGAAGGGCAAGAGCTTCATCTCCCACTTTTCAACCGGATTGTTGGAGCCGACGGTTATCTGCCGGCTCATGGGAGAGAAGCCTGTCATCCCCGTGGTAAGTGTCCAATTACCTTCGGCTAAGTCAGAGAAGGAGTAGCCACCCTCCTGATCAGTAACAGTGACTAACTTCCTCTCACCACGAGCGGCGGTAACCGTGACGCCAGGAACCGGCAAGCCAGCGAGGGTCACGTAGCCGGAATGTTCGGACGCGAGACAACTTGCAATGAACAACAATCCGGCGGCAAGCCCTTTCACAGCAATCTCCTAGTTTTCGGAGGCTTTCTCGGCATGGTCGATCACTAAGAGATCAACCGGACCTTTTTCGGACTCAAGCTTCAATCCCAATTGCTCTTGCAGGGCCGTGAAAACCGAGGGGCCGTTGGCATCGGAGGGAGGAGGGGCGTCGCCTGGACCCTTGAAACCAAGATCATGGCTCTCATCGGGAGTCCATTTCAGCTCGAAGCTATAGTCGCCTTTAAGGCCGGTTTTGTCGATGACAGTGCGGCCGACTTGGTTCGACAACGCCTCTGCTAGGAACGAGAGTTTGATCCCCTGGCCAGTCAGCTCGCCGCGCCCCATGCGCATTCCGCCGCGGCCCGGATGTTTCGGATCCGGCTTATCGGGCGCGTCTTTTGGATCGGAAGGCTTTGGTTCTTCGGGCGGCAATTCTTTGATCTTGGGCCCGTTCTTTGCCACAACGAGAGCGTAGATAGGCGCTTCTTTCGATTCCTTGTGAAGAGTCAGCTTGAAGCGATCGGCCAAAAGCGTCTGAATCATTTGGCGGCGGCGATCCATTTCCGCCTTGCGCTGCTCTTCCGTCAAGCTCCGCATGTCGCCTTGCGGCCCTTCTTCGGCTCTGGCTTCCAGGTCGTACTTGTCGGAGGTAATCCAGGCGGGTCCGCCGCTAATTTGAAAATCCTGTACGTCGTAAGCCAGGCGTACGAGCATTTTCAGAGTGATGTTGTTGGCAGTGAAGCGTCCGCCCGGTTGAAACATGATGCGGGTGCCCATATCGCCGGATTTGTTGGGCTTAACGGAGGCGACGTCGAAAGTGGGTGCGGGCGTCTGCGCAACAGCGGGCGCGATGCAGACGACCAGCGACACGAAGACTACTCGAACAACCTGAAGCATCATAAGATCTCCCGATGATATCGAAAACTAACCCGATTTCTTCGTTGGACGAACGAGGTTAGTTTTCGTTAGACGCCTATGTTACGCCAAGAGGTTCAGGCCGAGAGAGGCACGTTTGCGGCCACGCCGTTCGACCGGGTCGATCTCATAAGCCGCGGCGATGCGGTTCGCCAGTTCCGTAACGATTTGAATCGTGGTGGGGATTCCCGAAGTGTGAGGCAGCTTTTCGGCTATCCAGATCTGGCCCATCACGTCGGCCAAAACGGAGTTGGGTGTCCTCATCATCTTCTTGGATCGATCAAAGTAAGAAAAGGAGCACATTTCCGGCAAGGCTGCTTGTTCGAAAGCGCTCCAAGATTGGTCGTCGCGAATAAACCGGTCGGAAGCGCGTGCGCCGGTGGCACGTTGATACAGGAGAAAGATTCCGGCGCAGAGCCGTGCGGCCGCCGATGAAGATCGCCGGTCGGCAAGCTCGTCGCACTTAGGTTGGGATGCTTCTTTGTCCACACTTTACCGTAAATGCAGAGTGGCTGCAGATGTGAATTCGTCTCGTTTGCGCGAAGGCGATATCTTGGTGTTCGACATGAACTCGCAAACAATTCTTGACAGGAAGGTTTTCGATCTAGGTCAGCCATACTTTCCGGGGATGCCGCACTACCCCACGCATCCTCCTTTTCTCTATAGCTTGACCAAGAAACATGGAGAGATCTGGTATAGCGATGGGTCCACGTCCGCGGCGGATGCCATCGCGCTAGGAACGCATGTCGGGACTCATATCGACGCGTTAAGCCACTTTTCTTGTAATGGAATTTGCTTTGGCGGCCGCGAGGTGGAACAGAGTTACGAACGCGGAATGTCGAGGTTGGGCGTGGACTCCATCGCCCCGATTGTGCGCCGCGGCGTGCTGCTGGATATTGCGGGGCTTGCGGGCGTGGAGGCGCTTCCTGCAGACTTCGGAATTACTCCAGACCATCTGAGCCAAGCGTCCCGCTGCGAAATAGGAGAAGGCGATATCGTCTTGCTGCGGACAGGATGGGCGCAGTATTTTGCGGATGCGAAGAGATACATCAACAACCTGGTGGCGCCGGGAATTGGGATAGAAGCGGCGCGTTGGTTAAGTTCGCGAAAGATCTTCGCTGCGGGTTCAGATACAGTGGCTTTTGAAAAGGTTCCCAACCCGTCGATGCCGGTTCACGTTCATCTGTTGGTGGAATCGGGGATCCATATCATTGAAGTTCTGAATTTGGAAGAATTGGCGCGCGAATGTGTTTATGAGTTCGAATTTGTCGCTGCGCCCATGAATATTCGCGGAGCGACGGGCGCTCCGATTAGGCCGTTGGCGTTTGCCTAGTTCTTAATCTCGACAGCAATGACTTCAAACGGTTGATCGCTCAGGTTCTCTTCGGTATGGGTGATGGGTGTGCCCCAGATGGTCTCACCGGCTTTGTGTTTGACGATGTCCACTTTGCCTTGGGAATCGGTAACACGAAACTCCTGATCGGTCATGAAAACGGTCACGCGATTCAGCGCGTGTTCATGCATGGGCGCGACGCCGTGCGGCTCGATTTTTGCCCGCAGGACGCGCACCTGGGAATTTTCGAATTCGATTTTGTAGTGCTTTGGGTCGATTTTGGCGGGGTCGAGATCGCTCCTGATCGGTTTGCCTCCGCCAGACGTCTTCAATTCAATCTCGATGATATTGAACGGATTGTTGCCGATCACTTCGGGGGAATGCATGCCGGAGGCTTCGCTCCACTTCACTTCCTTTTCGTTCCACTCGAAGACTTCGCGCTGACGGCCGTCCTGATAATCGAACTGCTGCAGGCCGGGCTGCAAATAGATCATCACGCGATTGCGCGCATGCTCATGAAACTTGCCCTTTACATGCGGCTTCTCCAGAGCGCGCACGACTTTCACTTGATCGTTCTCAAAGAGCGCCGCAGACGGCTCAACAGGGATAGCCGCCCCGAACACAGAGGACAGAAAGGCAACACTCAGGGCCACAGATTTCATAAGCACCGATAATATCGCGTATAGTTGTTTCAATTACAGACACGGGGGACGGATAGATGACGCGGTTTCTCATTTTCATGTTGTTTTTGGCGGCAGCGCCAACGCGAGTTTTTTCACAAGCGCTGTTTCCGCCGTCGCCGGAACCTGATGATCGTTATAAGGCCGACATCCTGTTAATCGTGGCGCACCCTGACGACGAGGGTATGGTGATCGGATATCTTGCCAAAGCTGTGCTCGATGAGCATAAGCGAGTGGCCCTGGTTTACGGGACCCGCGGCGATGGCGGAGGCAATGCTGTTGGCTTAGAGCAAGCGGCGGCGCTTGGAGCGGAACGTGAAATCGAAGCCCGCAAAGCAGTGGCTTCGCTCGGCATCACAAATATGACGTGGTTGCCGGCTTATTCGGTGGGAGAAAATCATGGCGACCATCAAGCGGCGGCCGTTCTGGCAACGGAAGCGTTTGATTCCGCCGCAGACCCGACGGTATTTCCCGAACAAGTGGCAACTCCGGCCGACCATACGAAAGATGGAAACTTGACCGAAGGATTGCAGCCCTGGCAGGCGCAAAAGCTATATTTCTTTTCCGATGCGGCCAATCCCACAGCGCTGGATGGCAAAGGGCCGCAATACCCTTGGGCAGAAGTCTCACCCTCGCGAGGCGTGACTTACGGAAAGCTGGCATTGGAATCGATTGCGAACCATCGAACGCAAGACTACCCGGGGCTCATGGCGGCGGAAGCCCTCAAGAAAGACGATCTTGGACCTCTGAAACAAATGCGCACGCGCTTGGTTTTGGGCAAGTCGTTGGTGGCGGGTTCGACTTTAGGCGACGTATTGGAAGGAACGGTTCCTGGTTCGATCGCATTCAAGCCGATCCACGGTTATGAGCCTGAACTCACGAACGATCTTTCGGCGGAGTTGGGCGGCCCGTGGGCGTTCTACCGGCGGTTTTGGAAGGCGCATGACTTGCTTGGCGTGCAACAGATCTTTGCGCCGCAGATGAAGGCGGAACTATCATCCGAGGCAAGCATTCCGGTGCTGATTTACAATCGAACCGAACATGATGCGGTGGTGGAGGTAGCGGTGGCTGCACCCACGGGATAGGGATCGCCTAAAGGGGCGGGACGATATCCGGTGAGGGCGCACGAGAATCGAGCCTTAGAGATTTCCGTAGCCGCGCCCGCGAAAATTGGCTCCGCGCAAGCAGTGCATGTGGCGATCAATGGACCGGGCGGCCCGATAGCCGATCTTTCCGTGGATGTGACGGTAGCGCCGAAAGACTGACGCAATGTGAACTGGCCCACACTCCCGCGTCCGCGGCCAGCCCAAATTAGGGCGCTGACGCTTCCGGCTCGGATTCGGAGGTTGTGGTAGGCCGGAAATGTAGAAACTCCAGGGAAAGTTTCTCTTGCATCGCGTCCAAAATCGCTCTATGATCCTTTCAATATGGAGATTCTCGGAAGGACACTCACTCGCCGTCACGCGCTCAAAACTTATCTCGCAGCGGCTGCGCCGTTAGCACTTGCCGGCGCTCGCGAACGAGAGGAACCGCCATTACATTTCGTCGCTAGAACGATCGACGGAGACAAGTACACGAGCGAGTCTCTCAAAGGCAAAGTAGTGCTGATTGAGTTCTGGGCGACATGGTGCCAGTACTGCAAAAGCGACGAGCGTGCGGTTGAGAACGTGATCAAAGATTTCGAGAGCAAAGGCTTGTTGGTGCTCGCCGTCGACATGGGCGAACCGAAACGCAAGGTGAAGAAGTACTTGGAAGAGAATCCACGTTCGTCAAAGGTTGTGCTGGCCGAGGATACAACGCTGGCGGCCATCTGCGAAGCTAAAACATATCCGCTATACGTGCTGCTTGATCGAGAGGGCAATGTCGCGGGCCGTCAGCATGGCGCAGCTGGGGAGCATGCGTTACGTAGACTACTGAGCAGGGCGGGTCTAGAGGAGTCGTAGTAGCGGTATCCTTTAATCACGACTGTAATCAAGGATTGGTCAACTTTGTAGCTCGACAGCCGTTGAGTTAGATGTGAGCCCATTCGTCAAAGCCAAACCATTCTTGCGCGGGGCGCTGGCGTTACTTTTGGTTTCGTCGCTGCCGCTGGGTTGGGCAAAAGCACGAAAAATCAAACAGATCAAGGCAAATGCCAATAGCGCGGATTATTTGGCGTTTAGCCAAAAGCTGGAAAAGGAAGACCGTTTCCGGCACGCCGTAGACCGCCTTACTTTTGGACCCAGGCCTGGTGATTTTGAGCGAATTCAATCTCTCGGGCTTAAAAAGTGGCTGGATTGGCAGCTTCATCCGGAAAAAGTTGCGGAATCACCAGTGTTGCTGTCCGCTCTCGCTCCCTTTGAAACGCTGCGTTTGAGTATTCACGAGACATACGCGCGCTACCCCCCACCGCAAATGATCGCTGCTGTGGCGCGCGGAAAGGGTTCGCTGCCCGACGATCCTGAGCTGCGGGCCATCGTGGTGCGCTTGGCCGATCGCTATCTGGAACGAAAGAATCTGCCGGCTAATGCGCCGCTCAATCAAGACGAGGACGCCGACCTGGGTTTGAAAATGAAGCTTGCCGATACTCTGAAGCCGGAACAGATTGACGCTCTGAAAAATGGCAAGCCCGACGATAAGCGCGCCGTCTTAGAGACCATTCCTACGGCACGCTGGGCCGATTTTTCGTGGGCATTGACGCGGCGTGAACGGCAACAGCTTTTTGCGGTAGCTCCCGTTGGATTGCGGCGGCAGTTGATGCTTGCCAACAATCCGCAGGGTGTGGTCACATCCGATCTCACCGAAGCGAAGATTTTGCGCGCCGTTTATAGCGAACACCAATTGCAGGAACTGTTGGTGGATTTCTGGTTCAATCATTTCAACGTTTACATCGACAAGGGCGCCGACCGCTATTCGATCACCAGCTACGAACGCGACGCCATCCGTCCGCATGTGTTTGGAAAATTCTACGATCTGTTGCTGGCCACGGCGAAGAGTCCAGCCATGTTGTTTTACTTAGACAACTGGCAGTCTGTCGGGCCAGAGCAGATTTCGGCACGGCCCGCGGCCAAGAAGGCACCCAAACGCGGACTGAACGAAAACTATGGCCGTGAGCTGTTAGAACTGCACACGTTAGGCGTGGATGGCGGTTACACACAAAAAGACGTGATTGAAGTGGCGCGTTGTTTTACCGGATGGACGATCGCCGGACCTCGGAAAGGCGGCGATTTCGAATACAACGACAAGGTTCACGATCACGGGAAGAAAGTCGTGCTCGGTGAGGTCATACCAGCGGGCGGCGGCATGAGCGATGGTCTAAGAGTGATTAGCATCCTGGCGCATCATCCATCCACCGCTCATTTCATATCTCTGCGATTGGCGCAGCGCTTTGTGGCGGATAATCCGCCGCCTTCGCTGGTGAATCGCATGGCGGATACGTTCATGAAAACGGGTGGCGACCTGCGGGAAGTGATGGAGACCATGCTTTATTCAGGCGAGTTCTGGTCGCCCGGCAGCTATCGCGCCAAGGTGAAAACTCCTTTTGAAATGGTAGTGAGTGCAGTGCGGGCAACTGACGCCAACGTCACTTCAGCCTTCTTGCTAAACAACCAGATTCAACGCTTGGGCGAGCCGCTGTATCGAAAAGTGGAGCCTAACGGATATCCGATCGCGAACGCCGATTGGGTCAGTTCCGCCAGCTTGCTCGACCGCATGAATTTCGCGCTGGCGCTGGCGCACAACCGAGTGCCTGGCGTGAAAGTCGATTTAGCGAATTGGGAAAGCATCAGCAAGCGAGACCCGCTTGAACTTGCGCGCACGATTCTTGAACAAGATCCGAGCGAGCAAACGAAGTCAGCCATCGAAAAGATGCTCGCCGCCAAAGATCTGCAACAGGAATTGGCGCAGAACGCCAAAGCCGGGCCACCGCAGGTGCCAAGCCTCATCGGAGGATTGAGTTTAGGTTCACCAGAGTTTCAACGTCGTTAGGAGAAGTGCCATGCCCACTCGTAGATTATTTTTGAAAAGTTCCGCTTTAGCGATGTTCGGCGTAGGCTCAGCGCCGCTGTGGCTTTCGCGCGCCGTCTATGCGCAGGACGCACCCGCGCCCGCGCGCAATAAAATCCTCATCACTGTATTTCAGCGTGGTGCTGTGGACGGCTTGAACGTGGTGGTGCCGCATGGCGACCCTGCTTACTATGCGTTGCGGCCGAGCATCGCGCTGTCCCGCCCCAACGGCAGTGGCAACAGCGTGATCGATCTAAATGGCATGTTCGGCTTGCACCCGTCCTTGCGCGCACTCAAGCCATTTTGGGATCGCAAGAGTTTGGCGATCGTGGAAGCGGTTGGTTCGCCCGATCCGACTCGTTCCCATTTCGACGCGCAAGACTATATGGAATCGGGCACCCCAGGCCTGAAAGCCACTTATGACGGCTGGCTGAACCGCGCATTATGCCCTGAGGCGAAGCCCTCTCCCGTGCGCGCGGTCAGCTTAGGAGAAGAGGTGGCGCGCACGTTGCGCGGCAAGAATCAGGCTTTGGCCATTGGAAACGTCAACGATTTTCAGGTGAAAGACCAGCGCATGGCGGCCACCTTTGAAAGCATGTACGGTGTCTCAACCGATCAGGTTATGAACACAACGGCGCACGAAACGTTTGATGCGGTGCGGCTAGTGAAATCAATTCAAAGCAAACCCTACGTGCCCGCAAACGCCGCAGCGTATCCGAACGGGCGTTTTGGCCAGAGCTTACAACAGATTGCGCGGATCATCAAAGCCGACGTCGGTTTGGAGGTTGCGTTCACGGATATCGGCGGGTGGGACACGCATGTGAACGAAGTGGGCGGACAGCCGCACGAAGGGCGCTTGGCCCAACTGCTGCGCGAATTTGGCGATGGTTTGGCGGCGTTCGCAACGGATATGGGCGACCGCATGGCGGATATCACTGTGGTGACTATGTCGGAATTCGGCAGGACGGCCCGCGAAAACGGCAACCGCGGTACGGACCACGGCCATGCGAACGTGATGTTCGCGCTCGGCGGAAATGTGCGCGGCGGTAAGATCTACGGCGAATGGCCCGGCCTGCAGCCCGAGCAGCTTTATGAAGGCCGCGATCTAAATGTAACAACCGACTTCCGCACCGTACTAAGTGAATTAGTAGCAGGGCAATTGGGAAATCGCGATTTGGCGCTTGTGTTTCCGGGGTTTGAGAAGACGAAGCCGGCGGGATTGCTGGCGTAGTTAGCGGCGCGCCGAGAAATAATAGCGGCCGTAACCCAATTCCTTGTCAACATTCAAATCGACCGCGTTGTGAACTTCCACGCTGCGGAACCCGGCGAACTTCAACGCTTGATCAATGTCATGCTTTTCGTAACAACGCTCTTCCACAATGCTGTGGCGCTTTTGCCAGCAATCCGGTGAACCGCCGCTCTGCTTGAACCAGATGAGTTCGGTGTGGGCCGTATGCGTCACTGGATCATAGATCCCGCGCGAAAGGCCTATCGAATCGTGGCGAATGTTCACCGTCCACTGATGTAAATCGAGCGTATAGGCTTCTTCCAGATTCATATCGAAAACAAATAAGCCACCCGGTTCCAAGCTGCAGTAGACGCCGACGAACACAGCATGCAAATCCTCCAAGGAGAGGATATGATTCAGCGAATCGAATGTTGAAAGGGCGGCGGCAAACGGTCCCTTGATATCCAGATTGCGAACGTCTTGCACTCGAAAGTCCGCTTGCGGCAGATCATGCCGCGCGATTTCAAGTAGCGCCGCCGAACTATCGACGCCGGTCACACGATAACCGCGCTTCACTAACTCGGCAGTCACATGCCCGGAGCCGCAACACACGTCCAAAATGTGCGTGTTAGGGCCAATCCTCGAAAAGAAGAGACGCTCTAAGGCCGGCAGCGCCAGGGGCAGATAGGAATTGGCCCAAAGGGCGTGATACATCGCGGCGACATCGTCATATGAAGAAGATCCAGGCATCTTGCGGGTTCTAACCTAGTTTATGCGCGCCGGATAAAATGAACGGGGTTCGCTATGCATGTAAAAGAGCTGTTTGATTTGAGTGGCCACGTTGCCATCATCACCGGCGGTTCCATCGGCCTGGGCCGCCAGATGGCGGGAGCATTGTCTGAAGCTGGCGCCAAATTGGTGCTTTGCGCGCGCAATAAAGAGCGTTGCGATTTAGCGGCGGCGGAGTTGAAGAAGACGGGCGCAGACGTGCTTTCGCTGGCTTGCGACGTGAAGAAGCCCGAAAGCATACAGGCCGTTGTCGATCAAGCCGTCGAACGTTTTGGGCGCATCGACATTCTTATCAACAACGCGGGCACTTCGTGGGGCGCTCCGGTGGAAGAGATGAAGCTTGAGCAATGGAACAAGGTGATGGAAACCAACATCACAGGCACGTTCCTTTTCTGCCAAGCAGTGGGACGCGTCATGGTTCGGCAAAAGCGCGGCAAGATTATCAACATCGCTTCGGTGGCGGGTTTGCGCGGTTCGCCGCCGGAATTTCAGGCCATCGGCTATCAAGCCAGTAAAGGTGCGGTTATCGCGTTTACCAAGGATTTGGCTTGTAAATGGGCGCTGCACAACATCAACGTCAATGCCATTGCACCCGGTTGGTTTCCTACCAATATGTCTGGCGCGGTGATTGGCCGCGATCCGGAGGGTTTGATGAAGCGCATCCCGCTGCACCGTTTTGGCAGTGATCATGATTTGAAAGGTGCGGCCGTGTTTCTCGCTTCGGCAGCGTCCGACTACGTAACCGGCCACACGCTCGTGGTGGATGGTGGACAAATTGCCTGGTGATACGAAGCCCGTCCGGCCCGGTGAAGAACTCAACCTTGAGGCTCTTGCCCGATACCTGCGCGGCAAGGTAAACGGCGCAGAGAACGGCATCGCGCTTTGTCAATTCCCGAGCGGCCACTCCAATCTTACGTATCTCTTAACGGCGGGCTCGCACGAATACGTTTTGCGGCGCGGGCCGCTGGGTCCGGCGCCTCCCAAGGCGCACGATATGGCGCGTGAGTACCGCGTGCTGGAAGCCATTCACCCACACTTTCCGGAAGCTCCGCCAGTTTTTCACTTGTGTGAAGACCCGTCCGTTATAGGCGCGGTCTTCTTTTTGATGGAGCGGCGTCACGGCTGTGTGCTGCGGAATTCGGTCCCGCAAGCGGTCTCCACCATGCCAAACTATGCGGCGCGAATCAGCGAGGCATTCATCCAGTGCCTGGTTCGCTTGCATGCGATCGACGTGGCGCAGACGGGCTTACTCACGATCGGCAAGCCGCAGGGCTTCCTCGAACGCCAAGTAGAAGGTTGGACCGAACGCTGGCAGCGCGCAAAAACCGAAGAGATCAATCTCATGGACGATGTCGTCCGCTGGCTGCGCGCACACCGGCCCGAATCGGGAACACCGACGGTCGTTCACAACGACTACAAACTCGACAACGTTATGCTGCCGCTCGCAAGCATCGACCGGATCGAGGCCGTGCTCGATTGGGAAATGACTACGGTGGGAGATCCGCTCGCCGATCTTGGCTTGACTCTGTGTTATTGGTCATGGGCAAATTTGCCGGAATTGCGGAGCGCAGTGGCGCCCTCCATCACTTCGCAGCCCGGCTGGCATACACGTGAGCAAGTGGTGACCCGTTACTCGGAACTCAGCGGCCGCGACGTCTCGCACATCAACTATTACGAGGTTCTCGGCATCTTCAAGCTCGCCGTGATTCTTCAACAGATCTATTTTCGCTACAAACGCGGCCAAACAGCAGACCAGCGTTTCGAAGGCTTCGGAAGGCGCGTGCAGGCGTTGGCGCAACTCGCAGCGCGCCTGGTGGAGAAGGCTGTTTGAGCACTGTTTATCTGATCAGGCACGGGCAAGCCGGAACACGGGATTGCTATGACGTGCTCTCGGAATTAGGCCGCACGCAAGGCCGACTTTTGGGGGAATACTTCTTATCTCAAAAGCTGACATTCGACACGGTGATCGCCGGGTCGCTCAACCGCCAGCGGCAAACCGCTGAGGCTGTCGCTCAAGCCTATTACGCCGCCAACGTTTCGTTTCCCGCCATGACCATCGACGCCGATTGGGACGAATTCGATCTCACCCGCGTTTACCGTGAAATCGCGCCGCAACTCTGTGCGGATGATGCCGAGTTCGCGCGTGAGTATCAGGCGATGAAAGAACAGATCCTCGCCAGCGCCAGGCTCGGCCACGGCAACCATCCACCGCCAGTGGCACCCATGCGACTCAAAGGTTGTCCAAGCATGGATGAGCGGCCGGTACCAGCAAAACGGTGAAACATGGCAGCAGTTTCACGACCGCATCGCCGCGTGCCTCGCTAAAATCCAACAGATTCCAGCCGGCCAGCACGTCGCCGTTTTCACGTCGGCAACGCCCATCGGTATCTGGGGCGGCTTGGCTCTCGATATTTTCGATCAGCGCAGTATCCGTCTCGCGGGCGTCGTCCAGAATTCGTCTTACAGCGTTTTTCGGCTCCGCGATGGCAATCTTCGCCTCTTCACGTTTAACGCCACACCGCATTTGGCCGATGCAAGCCTGCGCACTCACCGCTGAAGCACCACTGCGATAGGATCTCTATACCAGAACCAATGAGCTCACCAATCAATCGTTACAGCCGCGTTATCACTGAACCGAAATCGCAGGGCGCGTCGCAAGCCATGCTCTATGCCACTGGCTTGAATGAAGAAGATATTAAGAAGCCGCAAGTGGGCATCTCCAGCATGTGGTTCGAAGGCAACCCATGCAACATGCATTTGCTCGACCTCGCCGAGAAGGTGAAGGAAGGCGTGCAGGCCGCCGGCATGGTGGGCATGCGTTTTAACACCATCGGAGTAAGCGACGGTATCTCGATGGGTACTGACGGTATGAGCTTCTCGCTGCAATCGCGCGACCTTATTGCCGATTCGATTGAGACTTTGATGTCCGCCCAATGGTACGACGCCAATATCTCCATTCCCGGCTGCGACAAAAACATGCCCGGCTGCCTGATTGCGATGGGCCGGCTAAATCGGCCGTCCATCATGGTGTACGGCGGAACGATTCGCGCCGGCCACGCCGATTCGCAAAAGCTCGATATCGTCTCGGCGTTTCAAAGTTACGGCGAGTTTCTAAGTAAGAAGATTGAAGAGCCGCAGCGTCAGAAGATTGTTCGGCACGCGTGTCCTGGCGCTGGTGCGTGCGGAGGCATGTATACGGCGAACACTATGGCTTCGGCTATTGAGGCGTTGGGCATGTCGCTGCCCTATAGCTCATCCACACCTGCCGACGATCCGCAAAAAAAAGAAGAATGTGTTCAGGCTGGCATGGCTATCCGCACGCTGCTAGAACGCGATATCAAACCGCGCGACATCATGACGCGGGAGGCGTTTGAGAATGCCTTCGCGATCGCCTGTGCGATGGGCGGTTCCACTAACGCGGTTCTTCACCTGATCGCGATGGCTCACTCGGTGGGCATTATTCTAGCCATGGAAGATTTCCAGGCGATCAGCGATCGCACTCCGCTGCTAGCGGATTTCAAACCGAGTGGGCAGTACGTCATGGAAGATTTGCAAGCTGTCGGCGGGATTCCGGCCGTCTGCAAGTTGATGCTCGAACATAAGCTGCTGCACGGCGATTGCCTCACCGTTACGGGCAAGACGCTCGCCGAGAATGTGAAGGATCTGCCGGGATTGAGCCCGGGTCAGCCGATTGTTCGACCGGTGTCGAACCCGCTGAAAGCTTCATCGCATCTGCAAATTCTGAAAGGCAATTTGGCCCCCGAGGGCGCCGTAGCCAAGATCACCGGCAAAGAGGGGCTGCGTTTTTCGGGGCCTGGCAAGGTCTTCGATTCGGAAGAAGACATGCTGCACGCCCTCGAGCGCGGTGAAATTACGAAGGGTGACGTGGTGGTGATTCGCTATGAGGGCCCCAAAGGCGGACCGGGTATGCCAGAAATGCTTACGCCGACTTCGGCCATCATGGGCGCGGGCTTGGGGAAGGACGTGGCACTCATCACGGATGGCCGTTTCTCCGGCGGCTCGCACGGCTTTTTGGTGGGGCACATCACGCCTGAGGCGCAAGAGGGCGGGCCGATTGCGTTAGTGCGTACCGGCGAGACGATCACTATTGATGCGGAGCGCAACGAGATCTCGGTGGATGTTCCTGCCGATGAGATGGAACGACGCCGCGCTGCTTGGAAAATGCCGCCTTACAAAGCCGAACGGGGAACGCTAGCAAAATATATTCGCCTGGTCAAGAACGCCAGCCACGGCTGCGTAACCGATGAGATTTAGAGCGCGTAGTAGCGGACGACCCACTCTGCGACACAGCATGGTTTTTCACCCCCGTCGTTGGCTTGCAGAGTGGCGTAATAGACAACTTCTACTCCGGCATCTAAATCTTTAACACTCAGGAGCGTAAAGCGCGTACGAATGCTTGCGCCTACTTTCACCGCTGCCGGAAACCTAACTCGATTCAAGCCATAGTTAATGGCCATGCGGAGGCCTTGGATGTCCAGCGCCTGCTTCATAAATTGGCTGAGCAGACTGAGCGTCAGGAACCCGTGCGCGATAGTGCCGCCATAAGGCGATTCGTTCGCCGCGCGCGCTTCGTCCAGATGAATCCATTGCAAATCGCCGGTAGCATCGGCGAACTGTTGAACACGGTCTTGCGTGATGGGAAACCAGTCGCTAACAGCTAGCTCTTGACCTATGTGGGCCTTGAGGTCAGGAAGCGAAATGCGGAGAGGATTCACCTTTCGATTGTCCACCCATGCCTGCGGTGTTTTTCGGATTTCCAAGAACGGGGCCGATACGTTCGAAGGTTTCTTATGACTCTCACGAGGACGCGCCATAATGGGAGCGGACGGCATGACAAAGGCAGGAGTCTAAACGATGACAAACACGCAGCTATACTTCGCAATCGGCCTGCCGTGCCTTACGGTCGTAGCTAGCCTTGTGATCAGCCTGTTTCAGATCTCCGGTATCCGCGAGGACATCCGTGAGATCAGGAACGATGTAAAGCTGCTCACTGGCAAGGTTTACGAAATGATGGGGGACCACAAATGAACAGCAGCGGGCTGACGGGCCACAAGCTACAGCTCTGACCCGAACGAACTGCTGTCTTCCCTCTCCGTGGTTCTTTCTCTTTAGCCGGCAACAAAACCGAGAGCCCCTCCTCAGTTATTAAACGCACAAGGCCACAACGGCTTCGACCTCCTATGGCTTCTTAGCTGCGGTCAGCGGATGAATGGAATGAATGCCGAAGTGCGCGAGCGGTAAGCAATATAAGAATCCTGGAAGTGATCGGCGAGCAGGCGCTCCTCGGCACGGACACGAATCTCGGTGCCGGCAAGGAATGCGATCACTGACCCGATTGCCATTGGCCACCAAGTCCAGGCGGCCAGAGTCGCCACCAGCATGCCCAACATTGAGGCGTAGATCGGGTGGCGCAGCCAGCGATAGGGGCCCGTCTGAATGAGTTCGTGGTCCCGGCTGAGCGCTGCCTTGTACCGCCATTGCTTGCCTAGATGGCGGGCTGCGGTCCACCCCAGAGCGACGGATGGCGGGCCGAGAATCATCGAGAGGATGAGCGCTGCGGCGGATTTTTGAAAGCCCACAGGCCGCACGTAGACCCATGCCAGCGCAAAACCTACCATCACCAGAAAGATGCCCCACCGCGACGCAGGCGCGCTCGCCACTTCATTCTGATTGGCGGCCTGTTTGCTCGGTTTGACGAAGGCCAGCGACCAGGCTACCCAGCAGAGGGCCAGTTCCACATAAGCGGCGATTTGCAGCATGGGTTCCATTCTAGCCGGAAACTTCCTTGCCGCAAAGGTCGACGCCGATATGAAAAGGACCGGACTCGCGATCGCTACGGCCGATCTGCTGATCGGAGTGACGGCGCTGCATTATGGCTATGCCATAGGAACCCGGAATGTCCGCCACTTAAAAATGATTCCGGGGCTAAGGGTTCTTTCTCTCTAGGCGGCTCGATGGTTAGAAGGAACGGGCTTTCGACAAAGTTCGAGTGTGCTCCAATCTTGGTGGTATGCTTACGCCATGATCGTCACGCTCGAACTTCCCGACGAGATCGCTCAGGCCCTAGCCGCGCACGGCGAGGACCTCTCGCGTCGCGCCCTCGAGGGTTTGGCCGTCGCCGGATACCAGCAAGAATCGTTAAGTCAGCTGCAAGTTGGGCAGCTCCTGGGCCTTAGCCGCATCGAGACCGAAGATTTCCTGGCCCGGCATGCCGATCTCTACACCTCTGACCCGAACGAACTGCGGCGCGAAGCACCGGCGTTCGAGGCGTACGGCATCAAAGACAGTTTCGATACAATCAGGCACAATGCAGCGGCTCGAAACAAAGTTTGAAATCGCCGATTCCATCGCAACCGGACGTGGGATGATGGGAACGGATGGCAACTGTTCACATGAGCGAAGCCGAAGTGGCTCGAGACCTGCACGCTGCGCTGGTCAAGGTACAGCAAGGCATCGAGATCGTCATCGAGCAGGATCACCGTCCCGTTGCGGTGCTCAAGCCGTCGCAATCTAGCGGTCCGGGGCGCAAGCTGAGCGAATGCATCGCGTTGGCAAAAGCCTACGAAGAAAAGCTTGGCCGTGCGCCGGTCGCGGATGCTGACTTCGCAAGGGACGTGCAAGCGAGTATCGATTCGCGTCGTGATTCGTTCGAACCGCCCGCATGGGATTAGTCGTTGACTCCAGCGTGCTGATCGCCGGGGAGCGCGAAAAGCGGCCGGTGAGCCAGCTCCTTGCTTCGCTCTCCGCCGATTACTCCGAAACCAAATTTCTGCTGTCTTCCATCTCTGTGATGGAGCTTGAGCACGGCTGGCACCGCGCTAACACGCCAGAAATCGCCGCCAAACGCCGCCGCTATCTGGACGAACTCATGGCGATTCTCCCCGTCGAGCCGTTCACGCGTGAGATGGGTATCCTTGCCGCAAAGGTCGACGCCGATATGAAAAGGACCGGACTCGCGATCGCTACGGCCGATCTGCTGATCGGAGTGACGGCGCTGCATTATGGCTACGCCATAGGAACCCGGAATGTCCGCCACTTTCAAATGATTCCGGGGCTAAGGGTTCTTTCTCTCTAGGCGGCTCGATGGTTGGAAGGAACGGGCTTTCGACAAAGTTCGAGTGTGCTCCAATCTTGGTGGTATGCTTACGCCATGATCGTCACGCTCGAACTTCCCGACGAGATCGCTCAGGCCCTAGCCGCGCACGGCGAGGACCTCTCGCGTCGCGCCCTCGAGGGTTTGGCCGTCGCCGGATACCAGCAAGAATCGTTAAGTCAGCTGCAAGTTGGGCAGCTCCTGGGCCTTAGCCGCATCGAGACCGAAGATTTCCTGGCCCGGCATGCCGATCTCTACACCTCTGACCCGAGCGAACTGCGGCGCGAAGCACAGGCGTTCGAGGCGTACGGCAATCGCTCGTCCCGCTGATGGTGGTGTCCAACACCTCGCCCCTCCGCTATTTGATCGCCGTTGGGTAAGCGGACCTTGTCGGCCAAGTATTTCGGCAGTTGCAGATTCCTCCCGCAGTGGCCGCCGCGCTGCTCTATCCCTCGGCCTTAACGTGATCGGTGCTTTAGGCCTTCTGCTCGAGAGTTACCGGCAACAGTTAGTCCTAGACCCGTTGCACGTCCTCGATCAAATGAAACGGATCGGTTTCCGCATATCGCCAGCGCTTTTGCGCCAGTTCCAGCAAGAGATTCAATCGTTGAGGTGACAATGACCCGTAGCCGCCACACGCAATCAAGTTTCGATACAATCACGGCACAATGCAGCGGCTCGAAACAAAATTTGAAATCGCCGATTCCATCGCCACCATCACGCTCAATCGCCCCGACAAACTCAATGCCTGGACCGAGATTATGGAGCAGGAAGTGCGCGCGGCGATGCTCGAAGCGGATCAAGATGACAGCGTGCGCGCGATCGTGCTGACCGGCGCGGGCCGCGGATTTTGCGCGGGTGCAGATATGTCGCTACTCCAAAGCGTGGCGGAGCAAGGGTCAGCCGGCCGGATCGCGCACACTCATACTACCGGCGATTTTGCTCAGAAATATTCCTACTTTCCGGCGCTTTTGAAACCCGTGATAGCCGCCATCAATGGTCCGGTGGTCGGCCTTGGCTTAATCCTCACGCTTTACTGCGACTTCCGTATCGCCGCCGATTCCGCTAAATTCAGCACGACGTTCGCCCGCCGCGGGCTGATTGCCGAATACGGCATAGCCTGGATGCTGCCTCGCATTGTTGGCTTGCCGAATGCACTCGACCTGTTGTTCACCGCGCGGTCTATAGACGCCACGGAAGCGCTACGCATGGGTCTAGTAAACCAGGTGTTTCCGCAAGATGTATTTCAGGCCAAGGTTGCCGAATACGTCCGCGAATTGGTCGCGCTTTCGAGTCCGCGCTCGCTTCGCGTGATGAAACAACAGATCTACCAAGGTCTCGCGCAAACACTCGCCGAGGCATCTCAGCTCGCTGAACGAGAGCTATTGCAGAGTCTCGATTGTGAGGACTTTAAGGAAGGTGTCGCGCACTTCCGCGAGAAACGCACGCCGCGCTTTACCGGAAGATAGCCGTGCATCCCCTACGCCAGCAACTGCTCGGCTTCATGGACGAGCATATTTACCCCAACGAGAAGCGCTACTACCAGGAAATCACGCGCAACCGTTGGGCCGTATCTCCCGTTATCGAAGAGCTGAAACCGAAGGCGCGTGCGGCCGGTTTGTGGAATCTCTTTCTGCCCGAGAATTTAAAAAACGCCGATTACGCTCCCCTCTGCGAAATCATGGGCCGCAGCATCATGGCCCCGGAAGTATTCAACTGCTCGGCCCCCGATACCGGCAACATGGAAGTTCTCGCCCGTTATGGTTCGCCCGAACAAAAGGAACGCTGGCTTAAACCGCTTCTCGCGGGAGAGATTCGATCCTGTTTCGCGATGACCGAACCGGCGGTGGCTTCGTCTGACGCTACAAATATTCAAGCCAGCATTGTCCGTCAAGGTGACGAATATGTCATCAACGGCCGGAAGTGGTGGACTTCGGGCGCGGGCGATTCACGCTGCAAAATCGTTATCTTCATGGGCAAGACAGACTCGGCCGCGCCCGCTCACAAGCAACAGTCAATGATCCTTGTTCCGATGGATACTCCAGGCGTGTGTATTGAACGTATGCTCACGGTTTTCGGCTACGATCACGCGCCACACGGCCATGGCGAAGTAAGTTTTACCAACGTGCGCGCCCCCTTGTCTAACATTCTGCTGGGAGAAGGACGCGGTTTTGAAATTGCACAAGGCCGCTTGGGCCCGGGACGCATTCATCACTGCATGCGCTGTATTGGCGCTGCCGAACGTGCTCTAGAAGCGATGTGTACGCGCGTTAAGGCACGAATCGCTTTCGGCAAACCACTGGCCGAACAGGGCACTATCCGCGCAGACATTGCTCAATCCCGCATCGAAATCGATCAGGCGCGCCTACTGACCATGAAGGCCGCCGAGATGATGGATTCCGTGGGCAACAAGGAAGCCCGCGCTGAAATCGCGATGATCAAGGTGGTTGCGCCCAATGTGGCGTTGCGGGTTTTGGACCGTGCGATTCAGGCACATGGCGGGGCCGGCGTATCGGACGATTTCTTTCTGGCGAGTGCGTGGGCGAATATCCGCACGCTTCGCCTCGCCGATGGACCGGATGAAGTGCATCTGGAATCAATAGCCAAGTTGGAGTTGCGCAAATGATCACGCGCCGAACTTTTTTGAACGCCGCTGCCGCCGCCCCATTGCTTGTTCCTGACTCCAGGGGGCCACACTTATCGTTTCCAATGGAACCAAGGCAGCGGCTCGCCGTTACGTCGTACCCATTTCGCGCTTATATCGAGAGCCCGGCTAATCCGGGGCGCGACAAAAGCCTGAAGGGTATGGATTTGAAAGAGTTTCCCGCGATGGTTGCGAAGCGCTTCGGTGTTCACAACATCAACCCGCTGGGAGACCATCTCCGGTCCATTGACCCTGGATATCTGAAGGAGTTCCGCGCAGCCGTAGATTCCGCGGAGTCGCACGTAGTCGATTTAGGCCTTGGGGGGAAGGATTTCGGCCACGCCGATAGATCCGTGCGCGACGAAGCTGTGGCTTACGGCCAGCACTGGATTGATATTGCAGCCCTTGTCGGCTCGCCTAGTGTCCGCCAACACCTCCGCACCGAGCCAGGTGCGGCTCCATCGGTGCAGAACTCCGTTGAGAGCCTGGGGCGTTTGGCGGATTATGGCTCTCGGAAGAACATTGTCGTGAATCTGGAGAACGATAGTCCCGGTGCGGAGGACCCCTTCTTCATCGTTGAGGTGGTGAGCAAGGTGAGTAGTCCCTACCTGCGCGCTTTGCCGGATTTCGGCAATTCGCTTCGTGGGCATGATGCGGCTTACAACGAAAAGGCCGTCGATGCGATGTTCAAGCATGCGTACAACATGTCTCACGTAAAGGATGCGTTGCGGACAAAGGACGGAATGATTTACCGGGTTGATGTGGAGCGAATGTTTACCTTGGCTCGCAAGAATCGCTACCAGGGGTATTTCTCCATGGAATTCGACACGGCCGTTGGAGACGTGTTTGCGGGTACAGCGAGCCTGGTGGGTCAAAGTTTGAAGTACATGTAAACGAGGGTTCCTTTAGCCCGCCCGGCCAGCTTGCCGCCAGTGCGTGATAATAATTATTTGAAAGGGTTTTTCAAAATTATGAAGCAGATTTTCACAGCTGGTTTTCTCCTGATGGCTTTTTTAGGCATGACTGCCGTCGCTCAGGATTGGTATCACGACCGCGATGAGCGCTTTCGTGGCGAGGGATGGCGCGGCCATCTGTTCGAACACGTGAGAATGGATCTGGATCACGTGGGTAGCGCCATTTTTGCCGCGCCGCGCGAACGCAGACGCCTGGAAACGACTAAACGAGAACTAGCCGATTTGCAGGGCCAATTGCGAGCAGGCGGCCGCTACAATGAGCACGAATTGAACGATGTGATCGATTCGATGGTGAAATCCGCCAATGACCAAAGGTTGGCGCCGCGCGATCGCGAGATGTTGAACGACGATTTGAACCGTTTGCGGGATTATCGGGCCAATCACGATCACTGGATGCGCTAAACAAGCGCAAAAGGGGGCGGACGCGATTCGGTCCTCCCTCTTTTTGGCCAATTCTCGCGGACTGAGGCGGTATACTAAATGTTTAGGTTCAGTGGATCAGTAGTAGTGCGTCTCCGCGAGTCCGTTTCGGCAGGCGTTCTCTTCCTTACCGTCCCAAACCATACCAATCTAAAGGAACTGTAATGCCAAAACGTACTTTTCAGCCGAACAATCGCAAACGTGCGAAAACACACGGCTTCCGTAAGCGTATGAAGACGGCTGACGGGCGCGAAGTTCTCTCGCGCCGCCGGGCTAAGGGGCGCCATAAGCTGACCGTGAGCGATGAACGCGCCGTGCGCGAGTCGCACTAACTCGTCCAGCTTAGGCGATTTTTTCGCTGTCACTTCCAAAACCAAGGCGCCTTTTACGGCCAGCGGAATTTCGTGCCGCCTATCAAACCGGTATTCGTATGACCAGCCGCTACTTTGCCGCATTCTGCCTGCGTTCGCCGGAACAAACTGAACCGTTACCCGCGCGCTTTGGCCTTACCACGCCACGCGCCTTGGGGAAAGCGGTGATTCGTAATCGCTTGAAGCGCCGCATGCGAGAAGCGATCGGAAGCCAAATCAAGAATGCTCCGGACCGCTGGTCGATTGTCTTTAACCCTCGGCGCAACGCGGCGGAAGCTCCGTTTGAAGATTTGTGCCGCGAGGTAGGTCGAATTTTAGAGCGATGCAAGCAATCCTGATCGCCCTGCTCAAGGGCTACAAACTGTGGATTTCGCCTTGGCTGCCCTCGGCCTGCCGCTACCGGCCCACCTGTTCGGAATACATGATGGATGCCGTTGCGGCGCACGGTGCGTTTCGCGGGGTCTGGATGGGCTTGAAGCGCCTTGGCCGCTGCCATCCGTTTCATGAAGGCGGCTATGACCCAGTCCGCTAAACATTTTCTTCCTGTGAGAACAATTATTTATGTCTACTAGTCCGGGTTCCGTTCCACCCGAACCGCCTTCTTTTGAAAAGCGCCTTCCGTTGGCGTTGGCTTTGATGATGCTGGTGCTGCTTGGCTGGCAATACTTTTTCAAGCCCGCGCCTGCGCCTAAGCCGGCGGTTTCTCCAGCGGCCGCCGCGACCAAGTCCGCAGCGCCTCCCGTCCAGATGACCGGCGAGAAACCGGCCGCCGATAGCGCAGCGAATCAAACTGCCCAAGCTGCGGCACTCGCGCCTGTACAAGGCGGCACCGAGAGCAGTACCGAAATTGATTCGGATCTCTATCACATCGTCTTCACCAATCGCGGAGCAGTGGCAAAGAGTTGGGTGCTCAAGAAGTTCAAAGACGATGCGGGCAAACCGCTGCAGCTTATTACCCCAGATTCGCAGCTTCCTTTGCCTTTCGCACTTGACTTCACAGGCCAAAAGCCGGCGTTTGACGTCAATGCCGTGCTTTATCAAGTGCAGGTTTCAGATGGCGGCGATTCGCTCGATTTTACTTATTCCGACGGCAAGACCAGCATTCACAAATCCTTCGAGTTCAAGAAAGACAGCTATCTTTCCACCGTGAAGTCTTCAGTTTTGGATGGCAGCGTCAACCTGCCGCATTTGCTCACTTGGCGCGGCGGCTTTGGCGACAGCAAAGTCTTTAAAGCTTTTTCAAAGATTCAAACCGTTTTCTATAACCCCGCCGGCGCGGGCTTCTTGTGGGCGGACAAGAGCTTCGTCACTTACGCAGCCAGCAAGGCCAAAAACGGCCCCGTGTCGGAGACAGGCAATTTCGCGTTTGGCGGAATCGAAGATGGCTTCTTCGCCGCCGTTGTTCTTCCGCCCGACAACACGCCTCTCGAAGTTCGTACCTATTCGGATGGGGTCAAAGTTCCTGGCGAGAGCGACCCCGAACAGTATGCGGGCGTCGGCATTGGTACTGCGCCGCAGAATTCGTTCCTGTTGTTTGTCGGTCCTAAAGATACGCATCTGCTGCAAGGCGTAAATCCAAAGCTGGATAGGCTCATCGATTGGGGCTTTTTTGGCATCATTGCCAAGCCTTTATTCCAGTCTTTGAACTATGTTGCCGATCACTGGACAAGCCACAATTATGGCTGGGCCATCATTCTTGTAACGTTGATTATTAACTCCGCCCTGTTCCCCATCCGCCTATCGAGCTTGAAATCTTCCCGCAAGATGCAAAAGCTTCAGCCGCAACTGAAGGCCATTAACGAAAAATACAAGAACATCAAAATCAACGATCCGCGCAAAGCCGAGCAGAACCAGGAGGTGATGGACCTTTACAAGAAAGAAGGCGTCAATCCTGTCGGCGGCTGTTTGCCCCTGGTATTGCAACTGCCGTTCTTTTACGCGTTCTATAAGGTTCTTAGCATCGCCATCGAATTGCGGCACGCGCCTTGGCTGTGGGTCTCGGATCTGTCGGGACCGGAAGTATTCTTCATCCACGTCCTGCCCATCATCATGATCGCCACTCAATTCCTGACGCAACGGCTCACACCGCAAGTAGGCGTCGACCCCACGCAGGCGAAGATGTTCATGTTCATGCCTTTGATGCTAGGCTTCTTCTTTTATAATCTGTCCGCGGGATTAGTACTCTACTATTTGACGGGAAATTTAGTCGGAATCGTGTTTCAGCTTATTGTGAATCGCTTTATGCCGGTGCCCACACCCCCACCACCATCTCCGAAGGCGCCGGTGAGAAGCACGGTGAAAAAGTAAAACCGCATGAAATACACCAAAGAAGTATTGCAACCGAAGCTGGAAGAGTTTCTGAAGCCTGTTTTGGCGCACGCCGGATTCAATCTCAGTTTCGAGTTGAAGACGCCCGAAAATCCCCATCCGGAGGTTGAGAATCCGGAAGTCACGGTGCACTTTTCCGGGCCGGACGTCGAACTGCTGCTGGAGAATCGCGCCGAGTTGCTGCTCGCGCTTGAGCATCTTTCCATGGAAGCATTGCGCTTGCCGCCCGAAGACCATTCGTTGATTTCGTTTGACGCCAACGATTACCGGCTTTTGCGTATGGAAGAACTGCGGATGAGCGCCTTAGCCGCCGCGGAAAAAGTAAAGCGCACGCACACTCCGTTCTTCTTCAATCCGATGAGCAGCCGCGAACGGCGGGTGATCCATCTGGCGCTGCGCGATGAAAAGGAACTGCGCAGTGAAAGCGTGGGGGTGGGTCCGGCACGCGCGGTGGTTGTCGTGCCGGCTGATATGCCAACTCCGCCAGCTCCGCCTGCAGCAGCGGCCCGCCCTTTCCAGGGCGGTAGCGGCAGCCGTCCCGGTGGCGGAGGACGCGGCCCTGGTGGTGGCGGCAGAGGCGGCTTTGACCGCGGTGGGAATCGCGGTCCCCATAGCGGCGGTGGCGGACATCGTGGCGCAGGCGGCAATCGTCCCCAACGCGGCGGACGCGGCCGTTAGAACGCCCCCAACCTCATGAACACGCGCGACACCATCGTCGCCATCTCAACTCCTTTGGGACGTGGCGGTCTCGGTGTGGTGCGTCTTTCCGGCGCAGACAGCCGCAAGGTTGCTCAAGGGTTGCTCCGCTTCGGCCATGAACCGCAGTGGAAAACTTGGAGCAGCGAGCTGGCGGTGTTGCTCGATGAAGCAGAGTCGCCCGTCGACCAGGTCGTTGTTTCCTACTTTTCCGGACCGCGTTCCTACACCGCTGAAGATGTAGTCGAGATCTCGTGTCATGGTGCGCCCGTAGTCCTGCACTTGTGTCTGCAGCGCGCTGTGGCGTTAGGCGCTCGGCTGGCGGAACCGGGCGAGTTTACCTTGCGCGCCTACTTGCAGGGCCGCATCGATCTGCCGCAAGCTGAAGCTATACGGGAATTGATCGACGCGACCACGCTTTACCAGGCGCGCGTGGCTGCGCAGCAGATGGAAGGCTCGATTTCGCGGCGCATTCGGCCCATCAAAGAACAACTGCTGGAACTGATTTCGCTGCTCGAAGCGGGCATTGATTTTGCGGAAGACGACATTAGCGTAGCCAGTTCGGAGCAGATTCTGGAACGTATCGAGCCGATTGAAGAAGGATTGCGCGCGCTGCGCGACAGCTTCACTGCTGGAAAGCTGGTATTTGCCGGCTTCACCCTGGCTATCGCGGGCCGGCCGAATGTGGGCAAAAGCAGTCTCTTCAACCGGCTGTTGCGGCATGATCGCGCCATCGTCACCGACATCCCTGGCACCACACGCGATACGGTGTCTGAAAGCACTTCACTCAACGGAATTCCCGTGAAGCTGGTCGACACCGCCGGCATTCGCGAAGGTAACGATCTGGTAGAACGGCTCGGCATTGAACGAACGCATCAAGCCGTCGCCGATGCTGATTTGACGTTGCTCGTTTTCGATCTGTCGGTGGAAGAAACCGCGGATGATCGAGCGCTGCGCGAGAAATTGGTTGATCGGAAGCCGCTGCTGGTGGGCAATAAGAGCGATCTGCCAGCGCGTTTTGAGGGTAAGGATGGTCTGCT
The DNA here is from genome assembly GCA_963763615.1 of Bryobacterales bacterium. Classification (GTDB taxonomy): domain Bacteria; phylum Acidobacteriota; class Terriglobia; order Bryobacterales; family Bryobacteraceae; genus Bog-105. Next base: position 88,444 of record CAVXPI010000004.1, read on the forward strand.
GCCAGTATCGGCAGCGACGGGCGCGGGCATCGAAGAATTGCAACAGGCGATTCTCCACCGGCTTGCACCCGCGGGCTTGGCCGCTCCCGAAAGCGGCGCCATCACGAGCATCCGTCACGAGGCATTGCTAAAGGAATGCGTCGCTGCTTTAGAAAATGCCGGCCGCGCGGTTGGCTTTGGACTCCCGCACGAGATGCTGCTGTTGGATCTTTACGCGACGCTGCGGCCGCTTGATGCGGTTACGGGAGCGACGACGGCGGATGATATTTTGAACCGCATCTTTTCTACGTTTTGTATAGGTAAGTGAGCGCGTGCGCCTGGAGCTGACGCGCACCTCTGCTATCACTTAATGGAGCATGCGGTGTGACCGGATCTGGCAGGCAACGTATACAGAAAGCGTAGTATGAAAACTTATAGCTTCAAGGCAGTCGTAGAATCGGATGAAGACGCAACGGGCAATGCAGCATTGGGTCCTTCAGGCAGCGCCTTTCCGTCCTCCACAAACTCCTGGACAATCATTCGAACAATCTCGTTGACATTCCGCAACGCTTCCTCTGGCGTTCGCACCGAAGCCGCCGCACCCAAGCTCTCCAGTGCGGGGCAATGCGCGAACCATGCGTTGCGGTCACTCAAAGCTCGTGAGATGATTGCCGCTCTGAATCGGGATGGTTCGAGTTTAGTTAGGCGTCAAAAGGGTCTCATCAGCGTTTCCGTCACGCCGACGGTCTTCCGAACAACCCGACGGCCAGGGCTTGCAACTCCTCGCTTAACAACGGCTCGGCTTCCTTGCCGATGGGCCCAGCGGCGTCGTGCCCTGCGCTTGGACGCGGTCTTTGCCGCGCCAGGAAGCTCCGGAAAGTGGCCTATAGATGGAAGTGATAGCGAACCTCAGCGTAAATCTGCCGCCGGTCAATATAGTGCGTGCCGCCGAATGTGTTGCTGTTGTCGAGCAGGTAACGGGTATTAGCGATGTTCACGGCGTTAAGGGAAAGCGACCACCGTTCGCCGAATTTCTTTCCCAGGGATAGATCAAAAGTAGAATGAGGCGGAAGGTGCGCAGGGCCATCCTCCGTTAAGAAGCCGGAACCAAACTGATATGCCGGCGTGGCCCATGCGTTCTTTGGTAGTTTCAGCGAAAGCACAGCAGTGGCGGTGTTACGTTGATCGTGATCGAGCAGGAAATTGCCGGTCGGGATAAACTCCAGCAAACCGCCAGTGACGGGGCCAATGCCTTGTGCGGTTTGGTTGGAATACGCCAAGCGCAATTGCGCGACGTTGAACAGACGCGGCGAACGAACGGTGACTTCGGAACCGCTGATGATGGCGCCCAAATCAGTCAGCGGAATGAAGATGCCCGAGTTGCCGATAACGTCGTGATCGAGAAAGTTCTTGCCGCTGGTGTGGAATTCGTCCAAATCCAGATACCAACCGTGCAACGGAATGCTGAGGCCGATGTCGTGTTGGATGTCGCGTTCGCCGTTGAGTGGAATGAAGCCGTAGCCTTGATCGGTGGCGAATTGGAGAGAAGGTCCGGCCAAACTATCGAGCGGCGGCGGCTGATAGTAATAAGCGTAATAGCCGTGGAGAACCCAGCGCAGGCGGGGGATGCGGATCGATCCACCGACGCGGGGATCAACGGCTGCCTCATGCACTAGAGCGCCGTAGCGTTGTAACCGTAAGCCAAGATCAAGCGAAAGCCAGGGCGTTACTCTGTACTGATCTTCGACAAAGAACGATTCTGAATTAGCCCAATGGAGCGCCGTCTGGTTCAGCGTGTCCGGAATAGCGAAGAAGGCGTTATCGCGTTGTTCCCAAGTCTCGAAGCCGATACGGGCGTTGTGTTGTTTCTTCTCTACTTGGAAGACTCCCCGCACGCCAAAGTAATCGGCGCGGACGTTGTCGTTCAGCGCATCGCCTAAATACTGCGCGGTGTTGTGGTGGTAATAAGGGGTGAGCGAGAAGACGATGCCATCGGCGATGCTGTGGCCCCAGTTGAAACCAACCAGCGCGTCTTTTTCCAAGTCCACATCGTTCGTGCTGGGGATCTGGTAGTGGTCGTTGCGAACGGAGGAGATCCAACGGAGTTGATCTTTAGGAGTCGGGTTGTAGAGCAGCGATAGAAAGCCACCTTCGCCGCTCTCCTGATCGTGAACCACTTGAGAGATGGGCGTGGATAAACCGATTTCAGAACGGTTGCCATCTACGCTCCCGTAGTAAGCGAAGCGGGCGCTGTGTCCGCCAACGTCGAATTGGTCGTCGGTGGAATAGAAGTTCCCTCCTGAGGCAATCAGTTCAGCGTCGTTGTTCTTTTCAAAACCGGAAGGAGTGACGACGTTGAAGAAGCCGTAGGTGCGGTCTCCGTATTCGCTGGAGAAGCCGCCGCGCTCCACTTCGAGCTCTTCGACATTCTTCGGATTGATCAGCGGCGCCACGTTGGCGGCAATGTTGGTATTAATCACTGGGATGCCGTCGAAGAACCAGTTGACTTGGTGGCCGCCGCGCATGTGGAGCATGTCGTGCACCATGTAGGCGCCTGGAGTGAAATCGGTGATCATGGCGAGACTGTTGGTCTGAGTGGCGCCCGGTGTTTCGGCGATCTCTTGAGGCGTTACCACCACCTGAACCGTTGAGGTCTGCGTTTCGAGCTTGCCGCCCGCGCCCGAGACCTCGATTGTTTGGTTCAACGCAGCCAGCTCCAATTGCAGATGCAGAATTGGTGTTTTGCCTGCGACGACGGTCAGCGGCTGCTCCAGCGTGCGGAACCCTGGCGCGCTCACCTCAACGGAATAAGTCCCGTTTGGGACCGGAGACACTTCAAATTCGCCGTTGGTGTCGGCTTGCACGGAGGCCGAAAAAGATCCGCCGACGCTCTTGACGGAAATACGGGCGTGTTCAATAGGACGATGTTGCGGATCGTGCACAACACCGTGCAGCTTTCCGGGTTCTTGCGCAAAGGCAGCGGCAACGGCCACGATAGCCGCCAAAACACACTTCTGGTTCATGGTTTCCTCTCAAAGATGTAGACGATGGTTTGGGTTTACGAGAGGAACGAGGGCGGGCCGCGCTTTTGCTTAGCGCGAGCGTGTGAGACGCGATAGCCCGCTTCGGCTCGAGCTGCAAGGGCATGATGTGAAACAAAGCTACCGAAGATAGCCGGGCGCTTGGCGGCATTGAACGTGCTTATAGTTGAGAGCGTGGCGGCATGCGGGAGGAAGGGGCACTTTTCCCCAACGGCCGCGAACCCAGCGCTCGGCTTCATCTGGCAATGGTGCTTGCCATTGTTGCGGCAACAAGCGGGAACATCGGATGCGGCTGGACTCGCAAGGGCCGGCACGATCAGCATCCAGCTGAACAGCATGGCAACAAGGATGGCTACGGCGCGTCGCATCAAGATTCGAGTTTAGCGCGCTCTACCCCAAGGGTTCGCGAAGCGTGGGTCATGCAACACCTCATCGTCGGTGAGCGACTTGAGGAATTCCAACAAATCCAGGCGCTGTCCGGGGGACAAATGATACGCGCCAGCGGCGTTGTGTTCCAAAGTATCCTCCAACTTCGCCACCTTGCCGTCATGCAGGTAGGGCGCGGTGAGGGCGATGTTCCGGAGCGTTGGAGCCTTGAGGTGGCCGGCATCTTCGTGGAAACCTCCCCCAAAGGCGACCCCACCGTGGCACTGGAAGCAGGCTGCGGGCTGGCTGAAGAAAATCATCTCACCGCGTTTGGCCGAATCGGAAATGGCGCTATCGTCGCCGCCGTAGTGGTAACGATCATAGGGCGAACGCGCGGAAATGATGCTGCGCTCAAAACAGGCGATTGCCTTGGTGACGTTGGTGATCGTAAAGGGATCGGGGTCACTGGGAAACGCTTTGATGAAAAGGTTTCGATAGGTGGAATCGGAACGAAGCATCGGCAGGAAGCCGTCGTCTTTTCGCAGGCCCAATTCGATTGGATGCTCGCCGAACATCGGCACCAAGGCTTGCCGCTCCAAGACGGTCATGGTTGGGTCGGCCCAAGTCAAGACCGAGCTGTAGGCAACGTTGATCAAACTCATGGAGCCACGCGGATGCTTCTCGCCCGTCGCGCCAATGGCGGCCGGGCGGCCGTCAGTGAAGGCGAGCTCTTGCTTGTGGCAGGTGGCGCAGGCTTGTGTTCCGTTCACCGACAGGCGCGTGTCGTAGAACAGGTAGCGGCCCAACTCCACCTTCTCAGCAGTCATCGGATTGTCAGCCGGTACGCGCGGTTTGGGAAAGCCTTTAGGCAGGTCCCACGCGTAGTCTTCTGCTGCCGCTGGCGCAGCAAGAACCAATACGCCGAGAAGGATGATGGCGCGCATGCAACCTACTTTTGCAAGCGAACGAACTCCAGAGACTCCAACATGCGCACCGAGCGCGCGCCGGCCTTGTCATTGGGGCAAACGAGGCGCATCGGACCTTGATAGGGGAACAAAGGCTTACCGTCGCGCTTGTCCGCTACGAGAATAGACTCGTTGCCGAAATCGGAACCGATCTCTCCGACAGAGAACACAACCTGGTAGCCATCGCGCGCCCTAGCGATGAGGTAGCTGGCCAACATCTTGCCGCGCAACTCCTTGCCAAGAGGCACGCCCGCGCGCTTGAGAACCTCACGCAAGGGGACGCCTTCGTATTCGACTTTGACCCCATCTTGTTCTGCAACGGAGACCGTTTCGCGAGGCATGGCCGCAAGGTCGGATGGCTTTATTACGAGGACTTGGGGAACGTCGCCACGAATCGTGAGATCCGCTTCGGCGGTCTGGGCTAGCGCGCCGCTCGACGAGAAGGCCGTGAGAAGGAGAATGCAGGGAAGAAACAATTTGTCGCGCATACCTGTCTTTGTCCCCCCAAAAGGACTCAAAAACAAATATACACTGGCATTGGAAGTTTTTGAAGTACACACTCAAAGCGGTCTGCGGTGTCGAGCGGCCAGCCGCCAGTGATATTCGGCGCCGTGATGAGGAGAAATGGCGTGCGCCGCCTTTATCGTTCGCCATGTGATCTGCAGCTCTGAAAGCCATAGAATCGGACCTGGGCTCCTCGCAGCTTCGCAATGAGCGGATAGGAAGGGTGAATGAGTGTACTGGCACTAATTCCCTATCAGGTCGGTCCGTTCTGGAGTTTGGCATGCCGATTAACCTCCGCTAGTGCTCCCGCTGCCTGGCCCCACGAATTACTCCTATGGTTGCCTTGGAGCAAGCCGAGACAAATCGTGACCGAGTGTGCTGGCGCTAATTCTCCCCGGCCTGCTCCATTACGCTAATGCGCTCCTCGCCTTCAGCGGGACACATAGGGGCTAATAATCACACTTGCAAATCCTGTGATAACGCCGACCGGCAAGCATATAACGGTTACAATCAAAGGCCATACAAGCGCTCGCTTTTCCTTCACGAGCCGCCAATACCCGATTTCTGTCGAAGCCCATGCAGAACGGGACGGCATAAATTTCCGGATCTGAAGATTCATATAAGTCCTGGCCAGAGCTCCGACGCCAAATATTACGAGCCCAAGAACAAGCAGCAGATTAGATCGCGCGTCCATGTCACTGCATCCTCGTACCGCAGGTCGTGACAGGCCAAACCTGTGTTCCTCCCATCGAAAAGACCGCCATCTTTGTTCCGACGCCTAGGCCGACCGTCGTGGATACGGATGTTGGTCCAACAGGACGCTGCCAATTCGGCGAGGTTCCAACCTGAACACCAAGATCGACCGCGGGCCCAGAACCTGCGCTTATATCCAACCCTCCCGATGGACCGGCTAAGGCATTGATGTTCCTGATATTGGTCACGGTCGCTTGTAAACCGGCCATTGCACCTGCGCCAATCAAGATACTACTGATATTCCCGCTCAAACTTATACCGACATTGCCCTGCGGATCCGCCACAAGTTGAACGCCCAATGATGCGCCCATCCCGAGTAGCAAGCCAGCACCGGCGCTTGCCGACACACCTAATCCTGCTACTCTCTGAGTGATCTGGGCAGCAGCCAGCACTCCTGCCACGCTTGCCGCTGAGCAAGTTAGGTTCTTTACCACGTCGTACTTTGGCGGCGCACTCGTTCCACCCAGCAGGTTGCTAGCGTCAACAAATCCGCCCCACAGTAGGTTGTAAGGCATTCCCGTTTCTGGCGAAATCTTCACGTCGTTAAAGAGCAGTCCGAATGGGTCGATGCCGGAGAGGATGGCGTCCGGGTAGAAAAAATGCTGTGCGCAGAGGGTGGGATTGCTTAAGCAACCGGGTATTTGTGCCATGCAGGCGTTATTGTTTTGGCACGGGTTGCTCATTCCGCTTGGGTCGACCGCATTCAGTGGATTACCGGACACATACCCGTACCCATTCCAGCTCTGCGAACTCAGCAAACTTGCTCCCGCGTTCTGCGGATCCGGGCTATTAAACCTTCCAAACACGGCTGTGAAATAGCGCGCATTAAAGTAATCCTCCCCGGATTCCTGGTCCCGGACTTGACCCGTGAATCTTTGAGTAACGTCGTTGGACACATTGAAACCCGTCGTCGTGCGGCCCGAATACCCGCTCACTTCCTCGCCATAAGGCAGGTAGTCATGGCGCGCGACAACGTTGCCGTTTTGATCGGTGACGAGACGCACGCTGCCCAGGTGATCGTAAGAGAAGTAACACGTGGTGCATGGCCCACCTGAGTTTTCTGTAGCCACAAGATTGCCCGTACCGTCGCGAATGTAGTCTCTGGACCAGCTGCCATTCAGGCTCTCGGAGGCGAGTTGACCGAAGGCGTCATAAAAGTAGACCGTCGAGGTGCCCCCAGAGATAGCTTTCTGCACCCGCTGGCCGACCGCATCATAAGAAAGAGTTTCCGCGCCCCCACCGATGGTGGCACTTAACGATGAGAGTTGGTTTTCGGCGTTGTAGCTGGCTGTGAAGTTGTTCACGCTGGAAACATTCCCGGCGAGATCATAGCTCAAGTTCCCATTCTGATTCTTGTTGTTGCCGGCGTACAGGTTCGTGGTCGGAGTACTGCCGTTCCAAGGGTTGCCGTAAGGGCTGGGCTCCCACATGTTGCCCCACTGGTCGAAATTATAGGTGCGCGCCCACTCCAAGTTATTGTTTTGGTCTTTGTCGGTGGCGGTGTTTAGTCGATTTAGTCCGTCGTACGTGTAGGCGTCATTGAACCAGGACAATGACGCCGCATTGGACGAATTGCCGAGATATTCTCTGTAGCTTTGCAACGTGCCGTTGTCGGTGGCGCCGCTATAGTGCGGACAGGTGTTGCCGGTGCCGTAGTTGCTGGTGTCCTGCCCCCAGTTCGGGCAGGAAATAAAGTAATACGTGCTGTTGTTGAGAGCTTCGTAGCTCTCCGTCTGCTGCATACGAGTATTGTACGACCGGACATGCCAGACGTTGTTGCCGCGAACGACATACCACGGCAAGCCGTAAAGCAAATAGGCGGTTTGGGAAACGTAGGTGGTGGTGCTGCTGGCAAGGGTCAGGGGGCGTCGAACGTTATCGTAGGTGGTGGTGAGCGTTCGGCGACTATTCAGGTTTTCGCTGACGAGGTCGCCTGCAAGATTGTACTGGTAAGGCACTGGGAAGACTGGTAAGTGAGTGTCATGACCGAAGTACCCCCGAATTACTCCTATGGTTGCCTTGGAGCACGCCGAGACAAATCGTGACCGAGTGTACTGGCACTAATTCTTGCCTAATTCTTCTGGCACTAATTCTTAGGCTAATTCTTAGGAAGGGCGAATGAGTGGACTGGCACCGATTCCCCCCCCCCGATTCCCCCCTCCGATTCCCCCTCTAGAAGTTGGCGTAGCGTGGCAAATTGTATTATCGTCGGTGTGGACAGGGGCGCTAGTGAGTGGTGACTGAGCCTCCTGCCGACGATCCCCGGCGGGAATTCCGTAACCCTAGTTTCCTTTCTTGACTCTAGCCGGGAACGGGTTCTCACCCATTTTTCTAGCGCGTTCAGACTCCGCAGCAGTGAAGGGCATAGCCTGCAGATCTTCTATTTTCCAACAGGTCATCTGGGCGACAAAGAACCCCGCGTACGCCTTCGGAACGTGCGGGGATAGTCGGACGTGGAAATGATCGCGTGTCTCCAGACGACCCGTTAGCGTAGCCAAAATCATTGAATGTTCTGGTCGCCCCTTAAGCCCCTTAACAATGCTCGACCACTGGTCTAACTCCGCTTGAAGTTCTGGCCCTGCGCCTAAGACAATCACACTTATGATTTCGCGCCACGTCCACCCGTCGTAGACAATCGGATGCGGGCACGCAGACGAGGCCCATATTAGAGTCCCGTTGTCGTGTCGCGAAAGAGCTCCGCGGACCCGAATCGTTTTTCCGTTAAGCTCTGGGAGATGATCCAGTACCTCGCAAACACTAAGGGCCTGCGGCTCGGCGATACCAGGAAGACCGATCACCAAAAAAATTAAAATCTCAATGCGCACCGCCACCTCCGCAAGCCTGAACGATAGTGTTGTTGATGCCCTCCGCTACTGGGTCATTCAAATCATTATTCACCCACTTCAGCCCCAGCGGTCCGGGATTTACGGCAGAGGGTCCGAATTGGCCGTATGCAAAGTGCAGCATCTCGTGGATGATGGTTTGGGCTGCCTGGATAGGCTGCCCCTTCAGCAGCGTACCGAAAGGACTCGGCGGAAGGATCCCGTTAGAGGCATAAGAGTTAATGGTTACCTGATTCCCGCTGATCACGGCCATAGTGTGCTCTGGGTCATCGACGTCGTTGTTTGTGATGGCGCCATTCCCAATTTTCATCATCGGAATTAAACTAAGCGGAGAGGTTCCATTTCCCAAATTAAGTAGTCCGGAACAGTTAGCGTTGTTCAGAATCTGGTTGAGGAACTGAAGGGCCGTTCCGTCTACTTCTTTCGTGGCCTGATCCACCCCGTAAAACGCCAGTATTCTGATTGGGTCGTCGCCAGAGACCCAGCCGACAACAGAGCGGACATTCCCGAGATACGAGGCCTCTCCTTGCAGCAGGTCCGAAATGGGTGCCTTGCCTAACATCGAACCAGTATTGACCAGCGACCCATTCGAAGAATAGACCTGGTAGGGGTCATAGTAAGAGGGGAGCCCTGCATCGCTGCCGCTACAGCCCTCCCCAGTCCAACTGCGGCCCGGCCCGCACGCCGGGTCGGTTCCCGTAGGGTCCACTAACATAAGCGGATTGCCGAGCACATACCCATACCCATTCCAACTCTGCGAACTCAGCAAACTTGCTCCGGCATTCTGCGGATCCGGGCTATTAAACCTTTCCAAACACGGGTGTGAAATAGCGCGCGTTAAAATAATCCACGCCCGATTCCTGATCGCGGACTTGGCCGGTGAATTTCTGCGTGACGTCGTTGGGCACGCTACCACCAGGGATGCTGAAACCCGTCATCGTGCGGCCCGAATAGCCGCTCACTTCCTCGCCGTACGGCAGGTAATCGTGCCGCGCGACGACGTTGCCATTTTGATCCGTGACAAGTCTCACGCTGCCGAGGTGATCGTAAGAGAAGTAACAGGTAGCGCATGGCCCACCAGAGTTTTCTGTAGCCACAAGTTTCCCCGCTCCGTCGCGAATGTAGTCTCTGGACCAGCTGCCATTCACGCTCTCGGAGGCGAGTTGACCGAAGGCGTCATAAAAGTAGACCGTCGAGGTGCCCCCAGAGATAGCTTTCTGCACCCGCTGGCCGACCGCATCGTAAGAGAGAGTTTCCGCACCGCCGCCGATGGTGGCACTTAACGAAGAGAGCTGGTTTTCAGCGTTGTAGCTGGCCGTGAAACTGTTCACGGAGGAAACATTCCCGGCGAGATCATAGCTCAAGTTCCCATTCTGATTCTTGTTGTTGCCGGCGTACAGGTTCGTGGTCGGAGTACTGCCGTTCCAAGGGTTGCCGTAAGGGCTGGGCTCCCACATGTTGCCCCACTGGTCGAAATTATAGGTGCGCGCCCACTCCAAGTTATTGTTTTGGTCTTTGTCGGTGGCGGTGTTTACTCGATTTAGTCCATCGTACGTGTAAGCGTCATTGAACCAAGACAGTGAAGCCGCATTGGACGAATTGCCGAGATATTCCCGGTAGCTTTGCAGCGTGCCGTTGTCGTTGGCGCCGCTGTAATGCGGACAGGTGTTGCCGGTGCCGTAGTTGCTCGTGTCCTGCCCCCAGTTCGGGCAGGAAATAAAGTAATACGTACTGTTGTTGAGAGCTTCGTAGCTCTCCGTCTGCTGCATACGATTATTGTACGACCGGACATGCCAGACGTTGTTGCCGCGAACGAAGTACCAGGGCAAGCCGTAAAGCAAATAGGCGGTTTGGGAAACGTAGGTGGTGGTGCTGCTGGCAAGGGTCAGGGGGCGTCGAACGTTATCGTAGGTGGTGGTCAATGTTCGGCGGTTATTCAGGTTTTCGCTGACGAGGTCGCCGGCGAGATTGTACTGGTTAGGCACTGGGAAGATTGGTAAGTGAGTGTCATGACCGAAGTATCCCGAATCACTCTATAGTTGCCTTAGAGCACGCCTGGAGAAATTGTAACTGAGTATACTGGCAGTAATTTCCCACTGGTCGAAATTGGGCAGGTTGACAAGTCTTAATAACGTTTGTCCGGATAGGTGGCGGTAAGAATGGTGATTGAGTGTCGCGGCACCAAATTGTCCAATTGCCGTCAACTGCCTGTGCCCAGCGAATATCCGTAGATAACGAGGGTTGAGAGAGTGATCCACCAGGCGATAATCAGTTTCCCTTCAAGTGACAAACGTGCCGATGACAACACTTTCGGCTGCCGCCACAATATCCAGACGTAGAGTAGAGTTGCAAGTATGGTCGATCCAAGGATCCAGATGGGAATCGCCCAACCCACTAAGTCTTCGAGACCGAGACCTCTCAATGCGTGCAAGCCGCGGTCCACGGAGCGATGGGCCACAGGCACTACGATCAGAAGCGCGAGAAAAAAGTCTAGGAGCGTTGTCACTCGAACGATCATTCGCAACTGTGGGAACGCGTTTTCTGCTTCAGTTTTCATGGAAGTCAAAATGTGATAGCTTGGCAATAGCCCTGAACTGCGGCCAACATGTTGTTCCAGTTTGAGTTCTCGCCAGCTTCGATCAGCGGACCCAGTGTGTATTTTGTTAGCTCGCTGGAATAGTTGGCTTGGGCATTGATTGAGAACGTGACGTTCCCGTTCCCGGCGTTGTTTGCTGAAAACGAAACGGTGCCGTCGAAAAAGTGCTGCGCCGGGTTCGTGGTAAAGGTCCATCCAGTGGTTGACTGCGAAGTCACAGTAACAGCAAGAATTGCAGTTGGGAATTCATTGCCTCCGCTGTGAGTATTAAGGCCCGGCATGATGGCGTAATTTGAACCCAGACGAAGAGGCTGGCGCGGGAAGGCGGTGGCGAAAAGGGTACCGCGGTTGTCGGCAAATTCGCCCATGTCATTCTGCACTCTCGCCATCAGTTGTTGTGCATTTCCATTGCAGGCAAATGTTTTCGACCATGTTTTGTTGATGTCGTGTTTCGGCTGGGTGCTGGACCCTCCGCCGCTAGTTACCTGTGAGGGAGTGTTCCCGCCGTTGATGAGAATTCGCCAGCCACCGTCCATCCACCAAGCCCATGTCCCGACAGGCGCAGGGTTCGCGGATGTCGTGCTGGTTTCGCAGAAATCGCCGCTGCATGTGGGTTCGTTCCTTTGAACGCAAAAGAGAGTCCCGGGCGACGTGCTATCGCATTCGTCCATTCCGCTCGGGTCCGTAGCGCCGAGCGGGTTTGCTCCCACATACCCATAACCGTTCCAACTCTGCGAACTCAACAAACTTGCCCCCGCATTCTGCGGATCGGGGCTATTAAACCTTCCAAACACGGGTGTGAAATAACGCGCATTAAAGTAATCCTCCCCGGATTCCTGATCGCGGACTTGGCCGGTGAATTTCTGCGTGACGTCGTTCGGCACGCTACCACCGGGGATGCTGAAACCGGCCATTGTCCGGCCCGAATACCCGCTCACTTCCTCGCCATAAGGCAGGTAGTCATGGCGCGCGACAACGTTGCCGTTTTGATCGGTGACGAGACGCACGCTGCCCAGGTGATCGTAAGAGAAGTAACACGTGGTGCATGGCCCACCTGAGTTTTCTGTAGCCACAAGATTGCCCGTACCGTCGCGAATGTAGTCTCTGGACCAGCTGCCATTCAGGCTCTCGGAGGCGAGTTGACCGAAGGCGTCATAAAAGTAGACCGTCGAGGTGCCCCCAGAGATAGCTTTCTGCACCCGCTGGCCGACCGCGTCATAAGAGAGAGTTTCCGCACCGCCGCCGATGGTGGCACTTAACGAAGAGAGCTGGTTTTCAGCGTTGTAGCTGGCCGTGAAACTGTTCACGGAGGAAACATTCCCGGCGAGATCATAGCTCAAGTTCCCATTCTGATTCTTGTTGTTGCCGGCGTACAGGTTCGTGGTCGGAGTACTGCCGTTCCATGGGTTGCCGTAAGGGTTGGGCTCCCACATGTTGCCCCACTGGTCGAAATTATAGGTGCGCGCCCACTCCAAGTTATTGTTTTGGTCTTTGTCGGTGGCGGTGTTTACTCGATTTAGTCCATCGTACGTGTAAGCGTCATTGAACCAAGACAGTGAAGCCGCATTGGACGAATTGCCGAGATATTCCCGGTAGCTTTGCAGCGTGCCGTTGTCGTTGGCGCCGCTGTAATGCGGACAGGTGTTGCCGGTGCCGTAGTTGCTCGTGTCCTGCCCCCAGTTCGGGCAGGAAATAAAGTAATACGTACTGTTGTTGAGAGCTTCGTAGCTCTCCGTCTGCTGCATACGATTATTGTACGACCGGACATGCCAGACGTTGTTGCCGCGAACGAAGTACCAGGGCAAGCCGTAAAGCAAATAGGCGGTTTGGGAAACGTAGGTGGTGGTGCTGCTGGCAAGGGTCAGGGGGCGTCGAACGTTATCGTAGGTGGTGGTGAGCGTTCGGCGACTATTCAGGTTTTCGCTGACGAGGTCGCCTGCAAGATTGTACTGGTAAGGCACTGGGAAGATTGGTAAGTGAGTGTCATGACCGAAGTACCCCCGAATTACTCCTATGGTTGCCTTGGAGCACGCCGAGATAAATCGTGACCGAGTGTACTGGCACTAATTCTCTACTCTGGCACTAATTCTCTACTCTAATTCTCTAGGCACTAATTCTCTAATTCTTCCCTGCTAATTCTTCCTAATTTTTCACTAATTCTTCCTACTCGCGTCGTGAGGCGTCTACGTAACACCGATGAAGGCGGCTGCCCAGCGAGTATCCCACGGAAGTCAGTGCCGGAAAAGTGAAGACCATATAGCCGATTCCCGGCCCGCCGCCCGGAGAGCCGGGCAGGTGCAGCAAATAGTCGTCGACAATCCAGGGCCACTTGGCGGGGAGCGCAAAGAAGTCGTGGCAAATTGCAAAGACAAAGAGAGCTGCGGGAAAGATCCACGTTTTCCTTGCGACGCGGCCGCTGTCCGGATCGATGCGGTCTGCCAAGATTCCCAATCCTAAGGCCACGCCAAAGAGCAGGCAAAGGAACAGAATCTCGTGGGGAGGCGACGCCGCGGCCGTCCCGATGTACAGCGGGTCTGCCAAGGGTGCCATCGCGATTTGGGGGACAACGACCGACGCAAGCCAGTGTAATACCCATAAGAGCACTGGGCTCCTTCGATTGCTTTCCGAAAGTGTGAAATTCGGCATCTTTATTCCCGTCACTACATTTCTCGGGCCCCATTTTGCTCACTTACATCAGCGACGTTGATTTCAGCGAAAGGCTCTCGAAAGCGGGTGGCCGGGGCTGAACGGTCAGTGGGAGGCTGAGCGCTGGATTTCAGCTTCTCTCATTGTGTTTGGGGGCCCATGGCCACCCGCCAAGTCGGACCCATGGGACACTAAGGACGCGGGCTATAGGAAAGTGTATATCCCCCACCTGGCGCATTCGCCACATTATAACCGTTCAACAGCATCTGGAGAAGGTCGAATTCGTTCCAGACTAATGTCCCGCCTCCAAGCATGACCGACACGGCTCCGCCCTTGCCACCAAGCGTCGATTTTGTGTTGACGGGGGGAAGGGAAAACACCTTCGGTTTCGTGCACGGGCCGTTCGCCTCCATCGCTTGGAACGCAGCGACCGCGCCTGGGGAGTTTGACAGGCAAGCGAAATCCTGGTGATCGCACGCCGCCTGGGCTGTGGGTGTTCCTGCCGGGTAGGCGGTCCCGAGCATTGCCGACACGTCCACTAAGTCACTTCCTCGCACAACGGTGGTTTGGTCGTTCGTGGCTATCGAGCCTGCCGCTCCCGGCGAGACGTACAGGATATTGCCGACTCGCTGCTGGTCGCTCGCCGACAACTGGCCGTAGGCCGCAGTGAAAGCTCCTGCGCCGCCGCTGTACGCCAGAACGTCAATTTTTCCGGTGTTGTTGTTGTAGCCATGATAGGTAATGGCGTCGTAGTTGCCGTTGGAGTCGCTGCCGGTGGCGACATTGTAGCTGCGGCCGAGGTTGTCGGTTATTGCGCCCGCTGAAAACTTTGTGATGTTTCCATTGGAGTCTTCGATCTGGGTGACTAAACCGCTATTAATTGTGTAGACGGTTCCATTGGAAAGGGTCATGGTGCCGGATGGATTGCCGGCGGAGACGCCGCAGCTTGTCGGATCGACGATGGCGCTGGAGGAACCGAATTTGGCGTTGGAACCGTTGTCGGCAATGAAGGCGGTGCCGCGATTGTAGCCCTGGCTCTCTGGTGTGCCTTTCGTGGCTTGGTCGATGAATTCGATTTGCGTACCGTCTGGAGCGGTGAACGTGCCGCGCGTCAGAGTCAAGTGCCAGGCCGAGCCGTTGCAGTAGTCGCCACTGCCGCGCATCACCATGCTGCCGCCTTGGCCGACGGTGGCCGGAAAGGGATTCCAACCCGTTGTCTGAACGATATACCCGTAGCCGGTCGTGCAGGGGGTCGGGCAATTGTACCGGTATTGGACGGCCAAAGACTCCCAAACCGGGTTGGTCAACGGGACGATCAATGGCACGCTGACCGGCCCGCGGCCCTGGACCGTCAGCAGCGGAATGTTGATGCTGATTTGGGAGTTGGCGGGATTGAAGACCTCGAAGTTGCTGAGAGGGATCGAACCGGCAGGGCCGCCCTGCAACACTTGGCCCGGGGTGTATCCATCGAGCGGTGAAATGCTCGCTTGTGTCCATCCTGGCGCCGGAAACAGCAGTAAAAGCGTGGCCACAACGGCAAAGAGATAGTGTTTAAGGTTGGTCATGGATTGTTCCGCCTCTCGCTACTTTGCCGTGATCGTGATGCTGACGATCCAATCCGGGTGGGACTTGAAATGCAGTTCGTATTGACCTGGTTCGGGCTGTATGATGGCGCGATCCCGATGCTTGGTGTTGTCGGAATGGAGGTCGAACAGGGACGCCACTGACGCGATCGGCCCAGGCGTTGAGCTCTTCAGCACGAAGGAATAGTCGTCTAGCAGCACTCCTGATTGGTTTGAAACGTAAAGGAGAATGGGACCGGCAGGAACGGTGAAGGATGCCGGGTAGGGGCCGAACCGCGTTACGCGGACGGCAATGGTGCCGACGTTGGTAGCGGACGTCACCACCGGCGTTTGCAGCTGGGCGAAGGTGTTGCGCGGGGTGAGGCAACAAAGGTAAAAAAGCAATAAAGCGCCTGCTAAGGCTCGTCGTGGGCCTTTCGTCATGGGTAAGTCTCTCCGAGTTGATGGATTTAGTAACTAGACGGCTTGTTAATAGTCAGTCGAGTGCAAGTTAGGCTAACGAGATCATAGCCCCCCCGGGGGTTAGTCAATAGTTATTAGAATAATGGGAGTACTAGATTTATGACCAGTACGGGGTAGGCTATTTAGCAGTTTGACGGAAAATCGGAGATGGCTTGTGGGAGCTAGGATGATCCGTAGCGATTGGGGCACATACGGCGGCTCGCAGTTGCCTGTTTAGGCGGCTGTGGCTTGGGAATGTGGACCTTTGGCCTTGGATGCGGGGTCGAGGCGCGTCGCCAAGTCTAAGAATTCGGGATTTGTGCTGTTTTTTCGTCTCATTTCGTCTCGTTGCGGGTTTTGCGCTTTGAAGCCGGCCGCTACTGAACCGCGCAGAAGACAGGCATGTCGAGCCCATGCCTGGTGTGGTTGATTTCGGCGCGTTCGCGGGAGAGACTGTTCTTCGTAAACATAAAACTCAAGCTGCCTTTCTTTTTTGATCGCAAGATCCGGGGCTGAGCCCGCGAGGCGACGGTCGCAGTCGCGCGTGGTCAGACTTCGGGGTCAACATAACTGGTGAGCGGGGGCGGATTGAACGGTGAGCGTGAATCTCAGCGGCGAGATAGGCGGCAGGTGATTGAGGGCATGCGGGTTATAAATATTTCACGAATTTGACGAATTTTGTCATCAGAATTTCGTGGGTTCGTCCTGTAGGTAGGGTCGAATGAGCCGCCGGCAACGCACTCGCGGAGAGGCTCTCATACAAAGTATAGGCGGCCGAGCCGCCTTGGCGATTTCTGGCCGGTGTTGCTGAGAGAAAGTGACAGATCAGGAAGAAGTCTTGTGGTCTTCTTCAACTGAAATTTTCAACGCGCGCAAAAACTTCTGGTCTTGCGTAGTAAGGCGGATTTTGCCGTTAGCTTCGTAGCGAACAGGTTCGCCCGGCGAATCTGAGGCTGAACCAGAACCGCCTTCTTCTTCCTCATCTCGTTTATTGAAACCAATGGTGGCTTCGAGCACCAGGAAAACGTCATAACCGGCGCGCTTGATTTCGCCGATGGCCCCGGCGATACGATCGGAGTCGGAAAGGGATTCATTGATTGCATTTCCCAGTTCCTGCACTAACTCCTTTAGTTTTTCGTCCAAAAAAAACCCCTTTCCTGGCACCTTCAGATTATCACTGAAACCAGGTCATATGAGCGGAAAGAACCCGCCGGCATACCATCGGATCGCGCCTCTTTAGTACTAGTGCTGGACCGACAACAATTCGGACCATAGGATTAGTCCGCCAAAACAACACGCGCCACAAGTCTGACGATGTTCGACACTGCTAGATTTCGCTATTTTTCTGCTCGTACGGTTTGGCCGAATAGCGAGTCGCTTCTTCCTGGGCGCCGAAGGTATTGTCGTGAGTGCGGAGCGCCTGCTTGTACTCATTCACAGCACGGTCGCGCTGTCCGGTCACATCGAATATCTTGCCAAGATTCACGTGCGACCATACTTCGGTCCACTTCGGGTCCAAATCCCCATTGATGGCAGAACGGAATTCGTTGGCGGCCGATTGATAGTTGTTCTGTCTTAGAAACAGATCGCCAATGCGGTAATGGGCGAGCGAACTGTTCTTGTTTACTTCGAGCGCTTTTTGAAATTCCCGTAGGGCGTTTTGATAATCGTTGATGGCCGCGAATTGTTCGCCGCGGCGGATGGCGACGGCAATTTGCATGCTGCCGTCTAAACGAAGTAAAACGTGGTTAGGATCGAGAGTCAAGCTGCGTGGTTTGCCGAAGGTATCAACGCTGAATTCCGAAGAAGTTCCGGTCACTTCAATTTTCTTGTCTTCCGGGTTGCCTTCGGTCTCGACACGCAGGTCTACAGGCATGCGGAAGGTATCCAGATCCTGGGTAATTTTTCCCACCACGCGGAAGCCTGTTTGCGTGCGAAACACGGTGTATTCGAGTTTGAATTCGGGCGAGCCGCTGGAATCGAGCCATTGCAGGAAGAAGTAACGGAGTTCCTCGTTAGAAACGCGCTCCATCACTTTGCGGAAATCTTCCGTGAGGAACGACTTTCCGCTGTATTGATCCATGAACGCTTTGATGCCTTTTTTGAAATTCTCATCGCCAACGACGTTGCGCAACATATTGAGAATGGCCGCGCCTTTGGCGGCAGTTAAAGCCCAGTACTCCGGCGAGTAATCTTCCAGCCGGCATGCTTGCAAAACAGGCGGGTCTTTCACCGTCATGGCCTCGACATAGGTGTTGTGAAGATCGGCTTCCATCGTGGAAACGCCTGCGGTATGTTCGGTATAAAGCAATTCGGAAAGACGCGCTGGGCCGTTTTGCAGCCACAAATGATTGCGGTTCGCGGGGGAAACAAGGTTGCCCCACCATTGACGCGAAAGTTGATTCGACAGCAAGCGAGTATTGGTTACTTTTGTGATGGTGCTTGGGGCCAGGAAAACGATGCCGGGTGCCGAGTAGCCATTGACGGCGCCATCGGCCGTTTCGACCAACGTCAGGCGCGCGGATGGCGCCAGGCCGTATTCGGCCGTGAAGAAAGTGACGATTTTGCCGGTTTCATCGCCATACTGGCGAGCCAGATCGAGCTTGTCGGAGCGGAAGAAGACTTGGGTAGTGATACCTTCGGAACTGATTTTTTCAGGCTCGCCCTTGACGATAGCGATGGAGCCGGGAAAGCTCGGCTTGTCGTAGCTGAGCGAATAAATCATACCGCCGTCTTTGCCCTTTTCGGTTTTGACGTCACCACTGCCGACGACGCGATATTCGGCGGGCGTGGTTATGCGCATATCAGACATGAAGCGGTTGCTGGAGTAACCGCTCACCGGAAACCAGCGCGCCGGGTAGAGAAGGAAGCCGTAATCCGGCTGAAGAGCCGCGAAGGTGATTCCGGAGATAGGGGAATCTTCTCTGCCTGTCAGTTTGCCGTCGTAACTGATGGAGATGGATGCCGGCTTGTCTTTCATGAGGCCAGCGGGAAACATGATGCGGACTGAAAAATCGGAGGCGTCGCGCTGCGTGGGCATGGTGGCGCCGGTAGAGTCAACTGCCTTTGAGACGGTGAGCGCGTTGTTCAACTCGAAAGTCACTTGATTGGCATTTTCGAGCGGTGTGAAGTCGATCTTCGCGGTCGCCTCAATCGATTGCGTGCGGGGGTTAATGGCTGCGTCGAGGGTGTATTTCTGAACGTTGATTTTGGTGCGAGCCTCGTCTGCCGAAAGGGTGAATGGCAAAACGCATACAAGCGCGGCAAGCAAATGGGTGGATCGAACAACACGCTTCATTAATTCATTGTCTCCCGAACGTTTTGACGATGTGCCAGAGCGGCGACGATCAGATCGGCGGCGTAGGTTAACGGTTGATGGGCGGCCGTTGCCCCATCCGCGCCGCAACTTTGGCGAATGAGCGAGGCACGAACGGCAGCTAGATCGGCGCGCATCTGGGCCATCTTGGCATCGGACGTGAGCAAGTCTGTCGCCGCCGCGGCCAAGTTCTCGGGGGTCATCTTGTCCTGAATCAATTCTGGCACTATAAGGCGCTCCGCAATTAAGTTAGCCATTGATAGATAAGGCACTTTGACGAGATGCCGGCCAGCCCACCAGCTTAATGGAGTGACCCTGTAAAAGGTGACCATGGGCGTGCCGAGAACGGCTGCCTCCATTGTGACCGTTCCGCTGGCAGCGAGGGCTAGGCTTGCGTGGCCTATGCAGTCCCAAGCCTCGTTTTCAATTAGTTTGATGGATAAGGCGGCAATTCGTTCCCGAAAATTCGTAAAAACTCCTAGCTGAGCGAATCCTTTTGGGGTGGCGAGGATGAAGGCGGCGCGTGGAAAGCGTTGGCGCAGGAGTGCAACGGTGGCGAGCAAGACGGGCATGTGGCGCGAGGCTTCGCCGGGCCGGCTGCCGGGCAGTAGCGTGATCCACGGACCTTCGGTGGCAAGGTTGTGGGCGGTGAGGAATGTGGCGCGGTCGGTTGAAGTGTGAACCATCCCGGCGAGCGGGTGACCTATATAGGTTGCGTCGACGCCCCGGCTGCGGAACCAGGGCTCCTCGAAGGGGAAAAGGCAAAAGAGTTTGTCGACGAGGCGGCGGATGGTTTTGACGCGCCCCTGACGCCAGGCCCAGACTTGCGGGGCGACGAGGTAGAAGACGGGTACGCCCATCTTTTTCAGGTGACGGGCGAGGCGGAGGTGGAAATCGGGATTGTCGGTGAGGATGGCGGCGGTAGGAGGGTGCGCGCGGATGTAGCGGAGAAGTTTGCGGTACTGGCCGTAGATTCTGGGGAGGTGGGAGACGACTTCGGCAAGGCCGACGACGGAGAGGCTAGCGGCATCGATGACGGTTTTGACGCCTTGGGATTGGAGTTTGGGACCGGCGCAGCCGTAGAAGGTGGCTTCCGGGAGCGAATTGCGCAACGAACCCACCAGGGCGGCGGCGTACATGTCGCCCGATGCTTCGCCTGCGGAGACGAGGAAAGTGGGAGGCGGTGGGGAGGAAGGGTCCACTTTTTCTACACTAGCGCGACTCGGAACGGAGCCACGACCGCGAGCGAGTGGTTTACCTCAGTGGCTTCGATGGCCGAATTACGCAACGAAGCCACTGACGGGCCGGCCTGGGAGGTCGGCTTTACAACGGGCTTAGAGGGTAGTAGTTGTGGTCCGATGAACGCGGAAGGTATAGTTGGCCAACCAAACCCAGTTTGCGAAGGCGGCGTCGCCGTGGCCTCCGGTCAGGGTGTCAGGCACGCTGCGTGTGCGGTCGCGATAGATGGCTCGGGCGATGGTGAAGGAAAACATGTTGCCGTTTCTGGTGTATTGAATGCCTGGTTCCACCGAGACGGCAAAACCGGGCCGCCGGAAGCCTAGGTTATCTCCAACCGGCAGCAAGTTCCTCGCCGGCACACCCTCCATGCGGGGTCCAAACAAAATCGTCAGACCGCGAACCGAGTGCAGAGGATGCGCCACTCCCCCTTCCAGGAGATACTGATCGGTAACCGCATTGAACTGTGTAAGCGTGACCGGATTGTTAGTGTTGCTGCGACGAGCGCCAAGATCCTTGGTCATCATCGTGTAACTTCCGTTGAAATAGAGCTGGCTGGAGCCCCAATCTTTGTAAGCGACCCATTCCCAAGGAATGCCCCAACCGCCTTGTCCGGGCTGAATAGAATAGTCGACCGGAACTGTTTGAGTAACACCGTTGGATGAAACGGTATTCTGGACGTTGTCTTTGCCGGTGGGAAACAAAACGCCCAACCCGAGCTCGATGTTGCCGCGCGCTTTCTCTCTGGGATCCCAGAGCCATCCTTGCAAGAGGACAGATGTGTCGCCGATGCCAGCGGAGGTGTAGACAATGGGCGAATTGTTGGTGTGGCGGCTGGCCGTGAGCAGTGGAATATCGGCAGTGATGCTAAAGCGGCGAGTAATTTGATAAGTGGCGTTCAGGTTTTCAAGGTTGATTTTGTTTTCGACCTGCGTGCCGAGTTGGGTGCGGTAGTTCTGTTCAGTGGCTCCGACAAAGTGAATGTAGGAAAACTGATGGCGATAGCCGACGCCGAACTCCCAGTCGCCTTTAGCGAGGTAGCCGCCGTCGCTTTCGGGCCCTCCTTGTTCTCCGTTCGACCTAGCGACGATGCAGCCCTGGCCGGAGGCGTGAGAAACGGAAAGAAGCAGCGGCAAACAAGCCGAGACGAGGGTAAAGAGGAGGCGCGCACGGAGCGTTGGATAGATCATATTTTTCCTTTATGTGAACTTGGAGACTTAGCAAGGTTAGTGGATTTTGGTAGGTCTTGTCATCAGTAAGTTGATTGATCTTTGAGTCAGTCTTTTGGATGAGCGTGTATGTACCAATGCGAAAAGAGTTGCGGCGGCGATTCGATTCGCGTTACACAAGAAGCTATGTTTCGCATACTGGTTGCGTTGTCCGTGTTTTGCCTCGGCGTAACTGACGCCGCAGAGAAGCCGCAAGATTTGAGGCTGAAAGATATGGCCGGTAAGAGAGTGCAGCTTCGCGATTACCGGGGCAAGATTGTGGTGCTTAATTTTTGGGCGACATGGTGTGGACCTTGCCGCGAGGAGATGCCGATGCTGGTGGAGGCGGAGAAAGCTTGGGCAGCGAAGGGCGTGGTGTTTATTGCAGTGTCGCTCGACGACGAGAAGTCGAAGGGAGAAGTTCCAGCATTTCTCGATCGCTATCATGTGGGCTTTCCAGTTTGGACCGGTGCCTCAACCGATGAACTCGACAAGCTTCGTCTGGGGAAGGGAGTGCCCGACACGGCGTTTGTCGATGAAAATGGCGTGATTGTGGCGCGAGTGCTGGGCGAGATTCGTTCGAATGAGTTGAATGAGCGTTTGGAGTGGCTGACGGGAGATCGGCGCTCGGCGCCGCCGGCTGCGTTGGTCAATCACCTTTAGGGACTTTAGACTGAGGAGATGGATGACGTCTTGCTGACAGGGGCGAAGGTTCGGCTTGAGCCGCTGGAGGTGAGGCACATTGCGGGCTTGATCAAGGCGGCTGCGAACAACGGCGATCTCTTCCAGTGGAGTTTGGTTCCTACGAGCGAGAGAGAGGTTGAGCGGTACGTAGAAACGGCGCTCGCTTGGAAGAAGGAAGACACTGCGGCGGCGTTTGCGATTGTGCGGTTAGCCGACGGTGAGGCGATTGGCTCGACGCGGTTTTGGAACGTAGAGAAATGGTTGTGGCCGGAAGGCCATGCGCGGCATGGACGCGAGTTTCCCGATGCTTGCGAGATCGGATATACGTGGCTCACGAACTCTGCGATCAGAACCGCTGCCAACACCGAGAGCAAGACGCTGTTACTGACGCATGCGTTTGAGACGTGGCAGGTGTTGCGGGTTTGTTTGCATACGGACGAAAGGAACACGCGCTCGCGAGCGGCGATTGAACGGATTGGCGGAAGGTTTGAGGGGATTTTACGATCGCATCGAATGGCTGCCGATTACACGCCCCGGAACTCGGCGCGATTTTCAATTGTTGCGTCTGAATGGCCAGAGGTTAAGGCGAGGTTGGCGGGACTGATAAAGAGGAATGGGCGGGAATAAGAAAAGCCGGCTTTTTCGATTTGACTTGAGTCATATTTCCGAGCCTCGTCTAGTGACGCCATATTGTCTTCAAGCCCGATAACCCTGTTGCGTCTTTTCGCGTTTCGCGTAACTTGAAAGGCATGGAAGTACACTTCACCCCCGAGACGGAAAAGAAGCTCAAAAACCTCGCCGCGCAGAGCGAACGCAGAAACGTTGACGAGCTTCTTCAGGATGTCGTCGAGGAATACTTCGGCGATCTTGCAGAGACGCGGGAAACGCTCGACCGGCGCTCTGACGATCTCGCAAGCGGTAAGGTAGAGCTGATTCCCGGTCATGAAGTCATCGCGCGGCTTCGAGCGAAAAGCGCGGCTTACCGTGCGAGCCGCGATGCGAACGTATGATTTCCACCCCGAAGCCGAAGACGACATCAATGGACTTACATAGCCGAAGATGACCCTGATGTGGCCGACCGCATGATTGACAAGATCGTTGCCACGACAGAAGCCCTTGTACCGTTCCCGAGTCAGGGCCACCGTCGGCCCGATCTTACATCGAGGCCCCTCAGATTCACCACAGCGGGCAATTACCTCATTGCCTATGCACCGGATGAAAAGCCACTGTGGGTTATCGCGTCATGTCATGCATGGGAAGGCGCAGTCCGCGCGTCATGGCCGCGATCCTCAGAGGTAGAGAATAAGCCCGCTTACAAGCGTCGCGTTCGCCGACCGCCGACGTTAATGAAACTCGCACGAGGGTCGCCCTTCTCCCCTTTCTGGCGCATTGGTGCGTCCCCCGCATTTATTTTGGGTGGTGGGTTTTCAGTTTTTCGAAACCCGCACAAAACACAGCTTTCCGTGCTTTGGCCAGGCTGTAAGTCCGTGCGGCATTCGTTCTTTGCCAACACGCGCCGCCGGCGGTGTCTCAACTGATGATCTTTTTGCGCACGGCGTAGAGCACAATTTCCGCAGTATTGTGGAGGTTGAGCTTTTGCATGAGATTCGTGCGGTGCGTCTCTACCGTATACGGACTAACATCGAGAATCGTGGCCGTTTCTTTATTGGACTTGCCCTCTGCCAACAGCTGTAAGATTTCGCGCTCGCGCTCCGTCAGCAGCTCATAGGAGTCGGCCACGCCTTTTTTCTGCATCTGGCGAGTGAAATCTTCTACGAGCATCTGGGCGATGGCGGGGCTGAAAAAAGCTTTTTTCTGAGCGACGGAGCGAACGGCGCGCACGAGATCGACCTGGGCCGTCTCTTTCAACAAGTAACCGCGGACTCCAGCAGAGAGCGCGCGTACCAGGTAATCTTCCTCTTCATGCATGCTGAGGATGATGACGCCGACATCGGGATGGCGGCGGCCGATTTGAGCGGCAGCGTCCAAGCCGTTTAGGTGAGGCATGGCGATGTCCATCACAACGATCGCCGGATTCAGCGCTTCGGTCATTTCGACGGCGGCGCGTCCATCCTCGGCCTCGCCCACGACCTCGAAGTCGGCTTCCTTTTCGAGCAGGGAACGCGTCCCATGGCGAACAATACCGTGGTCATCTGCAATCAAAATACGAATCATTGGCGCTCCATTGCCGTTTTCGGAAGAGTCGCACGGATGAGGGTACCGCCTCCGGGCGAAGCAATCACGGCAAACGCTCCGCCCAGTTCTTCTATCCGTTCGCGCATTCCCAGTAATCCGATCCCTGAGGTTGAGCCAGCCGTGAAGCCCTTTCCATTGTCTTGTATGGTAAGCACAACTTCCGCGGGGCTTTCTTGCAGCAAGACTTTGGCATCCGCCGAGCCGGCATGCTTCAAGCAATTCGTCAAAGCTTCTTGCGCAACGCGGAACAAACCCGTTCGAGCCTGTTCACTCAGGCTCCCCACATCGCCTTCCACTTCGACTTCAACATTCAAAGGCGTACTTTTTGAGAGTTCGCGAGCGAGCCACTTCAGAGCGGGCGCAAGACCAAGGTCATCCAGCATCGCCGGCCGGAGCCCACGAGCCATGCCACGCACGCTTCGGAGCGAACGCTCGGCTAAATCAGAGGCCAAAGCCCAATGCGATTTCAGCGACGCGTCGGCAGGTTCAATCTGGCCAAGCTGAACCCGGAGGGCTGTTAACAACTGGCCCACCTCGTCGTGCAGATCGCGCGAGAGTTTCTTGCGCTCTATTTCCTGAGACATGACTAGCCGCTGAGAGAGGGCCCTTTGGTCGCTTTCCGCGTGCTGCAGGCGCACAAGGTGCGATTCCCTCTCGTTCTCATAGCGGCCAAAGCGCCAGATTGCCAAGGCTGTGAAGGCCAGACTCAGAAGCACGGCACCCAATACGATTCGGACGATCAGCCGTTCGATCCGCTCGATGGCGGTGGCAGTCTCCTGATCATGTTCATCGCTCAATGAGCGCACGAGAGAGGCGAGTTTTCGTTCGGCCGATACAAAGTTTTCACGCGCGGGGGCCAGTTGAGACGACAGATAGACAATCCCGAGGAGCTTGCGCCTTTGCTCAGGCCAGGCGGTTACGATATTGGCTCGATCGACATAGTCTCGCCTCAGGGTCTCCAGCGTGTCGAGTTCCTGGCGCATGTCTTTAGAAATCCAATTCGGGCGGCTCACGGGATGCTTGGAGAGATGCGCCAGCAGATCAATGAGTTCCTGGCGGGCACGGACCTGCTCGACGCCCTCCAGGGCCAGGTCGTCACGAAGCAACAGAGAGGTGCGGTATAAGTCACTCTCGGCGTCTGCCAGTCCGCGCAAAAAGGAGTCTTCTTCATGGCCAAATTCAACGACTGCGGCATGAATCTGTTGGAGCTTGAGAATCAAGAAGCCCAAGGCGACGGCCAGCAGCGTGATCTGTATCAGAACAATGGATGCCAAGACAAGACTGGCGCGCTTGCGCATAGGGGCCACACTCATGATAAAGGGTTGGTTCGTATCTCGCCGATAGGGGCGGCTCCTTTTTATGGTCTTGCGGCCGGCACCGGATCCAACATCCCGAAAAGGCCGTAGATGCTGCCGGGATAGGCACTAAACCCAGGTTCCTGGTGAGTTTAGGCCGCTGTAGTCCTGTGAATCCGGGATGGGAACGAACGCGCAAAACACGCAAACTGGTTTTGCGGTCGATCACGGAGTGATTCCGGTTCTGGAAACCGAAAAGCATTTCCGTTCAAAGGCTGCAGAAAGGTGTTCTTTTATGTTGATTCGCCGATTGACACTCGCTCCCGTGAACGTGCATATATCGAGGACTCTGTTCCGGCACTTGGCGGTGACCGATTCCAGGTTTCTGGCCAAACTTCTCGCGATGGCCTGCGCAACCGGTCTGTCCTCGCTGCTGGTTTTGTCCCTGTGGAGGGAGGCCTATCGCAGGCTGAAGCGCGACTTGGTGAATTGCTCACCGGTAATTGGGAGTTTCTCCATGCGTGGGATTTGGCAGTTAGAAAGACGAAACCACGAATAGGCCGTTTCTGGTGGATTAGGGTAGCGACTCTCCTGTGAATTCGGGATAGGAACAAATGCGCAAAACGCGCAAACTGAGTTTGTACCGGTTGCCAGTGTGAGTCAAGGTTCAAAGCCACGCGGTACACGGTAATCATGTTTTTCTGCGGGAGCCTCTGGCGGAGTTACAGCCGCCGGTTGCCGCAGACGGAGTTACTAACAATTAACGTTCGAAAAAGGAGAACTAAGACAATGATATTCAATTCAATTTCACGAAGTATTGCCACGCTGGCCATCGCCGGCTTGCTCACGGCGGGATTTGCGGCAGCGGAGCCCACCAAAACCCAAAAGCTTGAGATGCAAAGAGAAGGGATCGAGTTGATCGGTCAACTGGAGGATGTTGCGCGCGATGTTCACTTTAATGCCGATCGGCTCAATAGCCTTGGTCACGGCACCTCTAAGTTCACCCGTCAGCATCACTTGATGCAGATCAGGGAACTGGTCAACGACGGATTGCAGCCGGCGCTGAAACGGCTGACTGAAATCCAGCCGGAGCTCAAGGAGTGGCATCGGGACGTCATCGACAAAATGCTTGCTTCCGCGAAGACGCTCGCCGCCGATACGAATGCGGCGATTCTGAACCAGAACGACAACGGAAGTGTTCCAACGATGATCAACCCGGAATACAAACAACTGGTGAGCAGAATTGCCGAACACGCTGAGGCGCTGGTGAAGACCTCCGATGCCGCCGGCGACTATGCCGCAGCCCACAGGCAGGCGGAAGAGGCGGGATTGAAGTTACCCAGGCACTAATGAACCTCGGTTCAAGGCTATCCCGCAGAGATTCGTTCGTGTCTATTTCGCCGGACTAATCTTTGCGGGTACCTAGGATCCATGATTCGAGATACAAAGAACTCAAACAAAATGAAAAACATTATTTATTTACTGATGGCTAGTTTTGCCGCCACAAGCGTGTCTTATGGTTTTGATTTGTCAGATCATCGAAAGAGGCTACACGAAGCGGAGTTAGTCTTAGATGCGGCCATGGGGACGAGCCCCGATCAGGCTATTCCGCAGGGACTTCTCGACCACGCCCAGTGCGCGGTGATTGTGCCCGGCGTGAAGCACGGCGCTTTCATTTTTGGCGCGCGTTACGGCAAAGGCTACATCTCATGCCGCACCAAGAGCGGCGTGGGTTGGACTGCTCCGGGCACGATCCGCATTGAAGGCGGCAGCTTTGGCTTCCAGATTGGTGGATCTGAAACGGACATCGTGATGCTTGTGATGAATCAAAGAGGAGTGGATCGCCTCCTCACCAGCCAGTTCACCCTGGGAGGTTCCGCTGAAGTGGCCGCTGGCCCTGTTGGCCGGGCGGCAAACGCTCAGATGGACGCGTTCATGACCGCGCAACTCCTGTCATGGTCTGTGTCGCGCGGTGTTTTCGCGGGCGTATCGCTGCAGGGGGCAACGCTTCGTCAGGACGTGAGCGATAACCGTGAGCTTTACGGTCACACTCTCGAAAATCGGGAGATTATCGGGCAGGAGCTTCCTGTCCCGAGCGCCGCCAGGGAATTCGTAGCGGCTCTGAATCAATATTCGAGCCGCAAGTAACTTGGCATTAACCCTCAACAACAGAAAGGAAAGAGAAGTGTTCAAGACAGGTTTCAAGAAAGTACAGAGGCCCACAATCGTGTTAGGGCTATTTATCGCGGGTGCCCTTGCTATGGCAGCATCGGATGTCCCCGCCCGGAAGGCGGATGCTCAAACGCGAATCGAGCGCGAGGTACGGCACGAACTCGTTATGCTGCCGTACTATGGCATTTTTGACAATCTGGCCTATCGTGTAGACGGGACCACCGTCACTCTGTTGGGCCAAGTTGCTCGACCCAGTCTAAAGAGTGACGCTGGCAATGTAATCAAGAGTATTGAGGGTGTTGAGACCGTCAATAACGAAATCGAGGTTCTGCCTGCCTCTCCGAACGACGATCGGATTCGCTTGGCTGAATACCGCATCATCTATTCGCAGGCTATGTTGAAGCGTTATGCTTTACAGGCGGTACCGCCGATTCACATCATCGTAAAGAATGGGCATGTGACCCTCGAAGGGGTGCTCGCAAACGAATCGGAAAAGAATGTTGCCAACCTGATGGCGAACGGGGTGCGCGGAGTGTTTTCGGTAACCAACAACCTAAAGATCGAAGAATAGATCGCGGATAGCGCGAATGCGGCTGAGACAAGAAGGGCCTTAGCGTGGCGTTTCCATTCAGCCGCATTGCGCGCCGCGCCAGGTGTGGTGCCTCAACGCGGGGTTTTCGCGAAGGTCGCTTTGCTAGCATAGTGAACGAAATCGTAGATGTCAAGCCAACGAGAGCCAGCGCCGGGAATTGTGGTCCAAGGAAACGTATCCAGGGTGGCCGTCGGCCAATTTGCCGAGCGTTTTAGAGCGGAAGTGATCCCGCTGAGTAACACGTTTGGTTACTTCTGCGCATCGCTGCCCATGAGCGAAGAAGTGCTCAAAGAGTACTTAGAAGAGCCGGTAGCGGCTTTGCCGACAAATATCGCCAGCATGTTGCCGCGGATTTCGATTTTGCTGGTGCCTTACTTGGAACGGTCGCCTGATCGGCCTTCCGCGAAAGCCAAAAGCAAGGGAAGCGTGTCTTCTTCGCGCGCGGCGGAGAAGGTTGGCGAGTTCGTTGTTGAAGAACGGCCGGCGGAAGGCAAGCAATCGTGGGCTTCGGAAGTGCGGTTTGAAAATGAGACCGTGCTGGTGTTCGCCTTTAAAGAGCAGGATGTGGCTGAGTATCATTACCGCTTGTACCGGCGGCTGGCCACGCTCATTGCGGATAGTCTGCCCGAAGAGCCTTGGAACGGCTACAAGGCGAACATGCGCGAAGAATTGAACAATGCGGTTCACGGTGAAGTAGACGAAGAAAGCTGGCAGGCGAAACAAGCTTTGCTGCGGCGTCAGACTGGGGTGAAGCGCGATACGCGATTGTTTGAAGAGTACGCGCGGCAGTCCTTTATCGACACGCTGACGCTTTATTTGCACGGCATCTGCTGCGACATTGATGTAGAAACAGGTCCGCGGCAATTGCCGAGCCGGCATTTGCGGAAACGGCTGAATTTCTTCAAGGGAATGTATCCGCCGCCGGATGGCTATGCGGTGTTTCCAGAAGACGACGAGCCGAAGAGTTCAAAATAGGCGCCGACCGCGCCGCCAACGGAGATGGCGCAGATTAGCGGATTGAAAGACGCAATTGCCGACCTGCTGCACGATGGCGATAGCGTCGCTATGGAAGGGTTTACGCACCTCATTCCCTTTGCGGCCGGGCATGAAGTGATCCGGCAGCGTAGGAAGAACCTGACGTTGATCCGCATGACCCCGGATTTGATCTACGACCAACTGATTGGCATGGGCTGCGCGAAGAAGTTGATTTTTTCGTGGGGCGGCAATCCGGGGGTGGGGTCGCTGCACCGGTTCCGCGAGGCGATTCAGGCGGGGTGGCCGCAACCGCTGGAGATCGAAGAGCACAGCCATGCGGATATGGCGGCACGCTATCAGGCAGGAGCTTCGGGGCTGCCGTTCGCGGTGGTGCGCGGATATATTGGTTCCGATCTGCCAAAGTACAACCGCAACATTAAAGCGATCACGTGTCCGTTTACAGGCGAGGAACTGGCGGCCAGTACGGCGCTGAATCCGGATGTCACGGTGATCCATGCGCAGAAGGCTGACCGCGAAGGGAACGTGCTGATTTCGGGGATTATCGGCATTCAGAAGGAAGCGGTGCTGGCGGCGAAGCGCGCGATTGTGACGGTGGAAGAGATTGTCGACAAGCTGGATGCGCCTATGAATTCTTGTGTGCTGCCGCATTGGGTGGTGCAACGAGTTTGTTTAGTGCCGGGCGGGGCGCATCCTTCGTATGCGCACGGCTACTACAAGCGAGACAATGCGTTTTGCAAGGCGTGGGATGGGATTTCACGGAATCGCGAGACGTTCCTGGCGTGGATGCAGAAGCATGTGATGGGCACGGCGGATTTTGTGGAATTTAAGCGGAGTCTCGCGTGACCTACACTGCCGATGAAATGATGACTATTGCGGCGGCGCGCAAGCTGCGCGATGGCGATGTTTGCTTTGTGGGAATCGGCAAGCCGAGCGCGGCGGCGAATCTGGCGCGGATCACGCATGCGCCGGGTGTGGTCTTGATTTACGAATCGGGCACGATTGGCGCGAAGCCGGATGTGCTGCCGCTTTCCATTGGCGATGGAGAATTGGCGGACGACGCGGAGGCGGTGGTCTCGGTGCCGGAGATTTTTCGCTACTGGCTGCAAGGCGGGCGCGTGGATGTGGGGTTTCTGGGAGCGGCGCAGATTGATAAGTTCGCCAATTTGAATACGACGATGATTGGCGGGACTTACGAGCAGCCGAAGGTGCGCTTGCCGGGAGCAGGCGGTGCGCCGGAAATTGCGAGTGGGGCGAGAGAGATTTGGATTATTGCGAGCCACAGCAAGAGGATGTTTGTCGAGAAGGTGGATTTTTGCACGTCGGCGGCGGGGAATGGGAGCGGCAAGAAGCGTGCGCCCACGAGCGTGATTAGCGATTTGGGTGTGATGGTGGCGGATGCGGATTCCGGCGAATTGACGCTGACGGCTTTGCATCCGGGATCGACGGTGGACCAAGTCAAAGAAGCAACGGGCTGGGATTTGAAGGTTGCGGCGAGGTTGAACGCGACGCCGGCGCCGACGGACGCTGAACTAATAGCGTTGCGTGATCTGTATGCGCGGACCGCGGCGGCGCATGGCACTTCTGGCGAAGGGGAATAGTTGCTTGCGAACGGTTTATATTTGCGATGCGGTGCGGACACCTTTCGGACGGTTTGGCGGAGCGCTGTCCGGCGTGCGGACTGATGATTTGGCGGCGGTACCGATCAAGGCGCTGCTGACGCGCAATGCGCGCGTGGACTGGCAGCAACTCGACGATGTGATTTATGGCTGCGCGAACCAGGCCGGTGAAGATAATCGCAACGTGGCGCGCATGGCAGGGTTGTTGGCCGGACTGCCTGTGGAGGTTCCGGGGACAACGGTGAATCGTTTGTGCGGGTCGAGCATGGACGCGATTGCGATTGCGGCGCGTGCGATCAAGAGCGGCGAAAGCGAGATGATGATTGCGGGCGGCGTGGAGAGCATGTCTCGCGCACCGTTTGTGGTGGGGAAGGCGGATGCAGCTTTTTCGCGGAACATGAAGATGGAAGACACCACAATCGGCTGGCGCTTGGTGAATCCGCTGATGAAGACGATGTACGGCACGGATTCGATGCCGGAGACGGCAGAGAATGTAGCGGAAGAATACAAGATTAGCCGGGTGGATCAAGACGCTTTCGCGCTGCGGAGCCAGCAGCGAACGGCGGCCGGGGTGAAGAATGGTGTTTTGGCTGAAGAGATTGTGCCGGTAGTGTTGCCGAAGAAGATGGTGACGGAAGATGAACATCCGCTGCCGGATACGACTTTGGAAGCGCTGGCGGCTCTGAAGCCAGTAGTGAAGCAGGCGGGCACGGTAACGGCCGGGAATGCGTCGGGCGTGAATGATGGCGCGTGCGCGGTGCTAATGGCGTCGGAAGATGCGGTAAAGAAGTTCGGGCTGACGGCGAAAGCGCGGGTGGTCTGCGCAGCGGCGGCAGGCGTGGCGCCGCGCGTCATGGGCATGGGGCCAGTGCCGGCTTCGCGCAAGGCGATGGCGATGGCGAATTTGCAGATCGACGCGATGGATGTCATCGAGTTAAACGAGGCGTTTGCGGCACAGGGTTTAGCGGTGCTGCGCGAACTCGGAGTGGCGGACGATGCGGCGCATGTGAATGCGAACGGCGGTGCGATTGCGCTTGGGCATCCGCTAGGCGCGAGTGGAGCACGCTTGGTGATGCACGCAACGTATCAGCTGGCGCGGGGCAAGGGCCGGTTCGCTTTATGCACAATGTGTATTGGCGTGGGCCAGGGCATCGCGATGATTCTCGAGAGGGCTTAACTTGCATGAACGCGTACAGGCGTTACCAGGCGGGCAGTCAACCTTCGCATAACCATCCGCCCTATGTGTCTTCTATCGAACGGCATCCGAAGCAGCCGTTGATTGTGATTCCGCATACGTTGTCGGAGATCACGGGGCCACAGTTTACGCTGGAGGATTTGCGCAACAGTAGCGCGGATTTGACGAAGGCTGGGCTGGGCGAGCCGCTGGGCGAGCGAATTGTGGTGAGCGGCAAGGTAATGGACCAGGATGGGCGGCCTGCGCGGCGGACACTGGTGGAAGTTTGGCAGGCCAATGCGGCTGGCCGTTATTTGCACGGAGTGGACCAGCATGATGCGCCGTTAGATCCGAATTTTAAGGGCTGCGGGCATATGTTGACGGATGAGGAAGGGCGCTACCGCTTTGTGACGATTAAGCCGGGTGCTTATCCGTGGCGCAACCATTACAATGCCTGGCGGCCGCAGCATATTCACTTTTCAGTTTTTGGTCCGGCGTTTGCCACACGCATTGTGACGCAGATGTATTTTCCGGGCGATCCGTTATTGTCGTCTGACCCCATTTTCAATTGCACGGCCGATGAAGAGGCGCGGAAACGGTTGATTTCGAAGTTCGATTGGGAAACGACGATTCCGGAGACGGCGCTTGGGTATAAGTTCGACATTATTCTGCGCGGACGCGACGCGACGCCGGTGGAGGAATAGGCGATGGTTCCCGCAACGACGTCACAAACGGTTGGGCCGTTTTTTGCGATTGGGCTTGGCTTGTTGATCACGCCGGACTTGGCGGGACCGGGTGTACCTGGCGAGCGATTCACACTCGAGGGCCGCGTGTTGGATGCGAACCGAAAGCCGATTCCGGATGCGGTGATTGAGGTTTGGCAGGCGAATGCGGCGGGCCAGTATGCGACTGAAGGGGATGCGGCGTTTCGCGGCTTTGGGCGGGTGGCGACAGATTGCGATGGCGCGTTTCAACTAACAAGCATCAGGCCGGGACCGGTGCCTGGGCCGAAGGGGACGATGCAGGCTCCTCATTTGGAAGTGAGGATTTTTATGCGCGGGCTTCTGATTCATTTAACGACGCGCTTGTATTTTCCGGATAAGGCGGCGAATGCGGCTGATCCGATTTTGAGCCTTGTACCGGAGGCGCGGCGGGGGACGATCATCGCGAGGAAAAAAGATGATGGTGTGCTCCACTGGGATGTGCTGATGCAGGGCGATGATGAAACCGTCTTCTTCGATATCTAGTGCGTGGGAGGCAATTTTTGGCGAAGAGGCGCGCTTGCAGCGTATGCTCGATTTTGAAGCGGCCCTGGCGAGAGCGGAGGCGGCGAGTGGTGTAATTCCGAAGACGGCGGCGCCGCAGATTGCGCGGTTTGCCAAAGCGGAGTTGTATGACGCGCGGGAATTGGCGGATGCCGCGCAGTGGGCCGGTAATATGGCCATTCCACTGGTGAAGCGGTTGACCGCGGAAGTGAAGGCAATAGACACCGATGCAGCGCGTTATGTGCATTGGGGCGCGACAAGCCAGGATGTGATGGACACGGGCCTCGTTTTGCAACTGCGCGAGGCATTTGGATTGGTCGACCATGAACTGACGGCGCTTTGCGGGATTTTGGCGAAGCTGGCTGAAGCGCATCGGAAAACACCAATTGCGGCGCGGACATGGATGCAGCAAGCGGTTCCCATCACGTTAGGGTTGAAGTTTGCGGGATGGCTGGATGCGTTAAATCGGCAACGTGTGCGGATGGTGGAGGCGGCGGCGCGGATTCTGGTGTTGCAATTTGGCGGCGCGGCGGGGAGTTTGGCGGCGCTGGGAGATAAGGGTCTCGCGGTGAGTGAGGCGCTGGCCGCCGACTTGAAGCTAGCGTTGCCCTCAATGCCGTGGCACACGGAACGCGATCGAGTGGCGGAAGCGGCCACGTTGTTCGGTTTGCTGGCGGGCACGCTCGGCAAAATGGCGCGCGATATTTCGCTCATGGCGCAAACGGAAGTCGCAGAACTTGCGGAGCCTGCGGTGGCTGGGCGCGGTGGATCTTCAACAATGCCACAAAAGCGCAATCCGGTGAATTGCGCGGCCGTGCTGGCAACGGCGACTCGCGTGCCTGGGTTGGTGAGCACGATGCTCGCGGCCATGGTTCAGGAACAGGAACGCGCGTTGGGGGGATGGCAGGCAGAGTGGGAGACTTTGCCGCAGATTATTTGCCTGACTGGTACTGCGCTGCAGCACATGACGGCGCTGATCAGCGGCTTGGAAATTGATAGCGAGCGGATGCTGGCGAATCTGGGTGTGACGCAGGGGCTGGTTTATGCGGAAAGTGCAGCGATGTTGCTGGCCACGCGGATAGGCAAGGAAGCGGCGCATGAGTTGGTGGAGAAGGCTTCAGGGCGCGCGGTGAAAGACAAGAAGCATTTGCGGGATGTGTTGATGGAAGAGGCGCAGGTACGGGCCCATTTTGCGAATAGCGACATTGCAAAATTGTTCGAGCCACTTGCCTATTTAGGCATGGCGGATGAATTCATCACGCGGGCGATTGGGAGTTTCGAGGAGTAGAAATTTATGCCGATATTAGCGCGAGCGGATTACAACATTCATTACAAGTTGGAAGGGCCGGAGGGTGCGCCGCTGCTGGTGCTATCGAATTCACTCGGCGCGGAGCTTGGTATGTGGGACGCGCAGACGGCGGAGTTTTCTAAATGCTTTCGCGTGCTGCGGTATGACAACCGCGGGCATGGGGAGTCTACCGCACCGCAGGCACCGTACACGATTGACGACTTAGCGGGCGATGCGGCGGCGTTGATAGAGCACGTGGGAGAGAGTGCTGCGCATTTTTGTGGATTGTCGCTGGGCGGAATGGTGGGCATGTGGCTGGCGACGCATAAGCCGCAGATGATTCGCAAATTGGTTTTGTGCAACACGTCGGCGATGCTGGGGCCTCGCGAGAATTGGGACACGCGGATTGACGTTGTGAGCAAGGACGGAATGCAGGCGGTGGCGAAACTGATGATGCAGCGCTGGTTTACGGAAGGATTTCGCGCGAGGGCAGCCGAGGTGGTGAAGCGCGTTGAGCGGAGCTTTCTCAAAGTTGGAGTGGAAGGTTATGCGGGCTGCTGCGCGGCGATACGGGATATGGATCAGCGCCAGAAGATTTCGACGATCCGGGCGGTGACGCTGGTAGTGGCAGGGACATACGATCCTTCGACGCCGCCGGCGATGGGGCAAGAGATCGCGCGGGCGATTCGCGGATCGCAGTATGCGGAGCTTCCGACGGCGCATTTGTCGAACATAGAGGCGGCGGAGACTTTCAATAACGTCGTTGGGTATTTCTTGAACGCCTAGAGGAGAGCCATGGACCAAGGCGAGCGATACGAGCGTGGGATGGACGTGCGGCGCGCCGTTCTGGGCGATGAGCATGTGAACCGCAGTCTGGAGAAAATCACTCCATTCAACACAGAGTTTCAAGACTTGATCACGCGCTATGCGTGGGGTGAGATTTGGACGCGGCCAGGCTTGGCTCGGCACACACGCAGCTTGGTTACGCTGGCCATGATGGTGGCGCTCAATCGCGGCGAGGAGTTTAGGCTGCATGTGCGTGCAGCATTCAACAACGGCGTGACGCGCGACGAGATGAAAGAAGTGCTGCTGCAAGCCGCTATTTATTGCGGAGTGCCGGCTGCCAATTCAGCGTTTCATGCAGCGGAAGAAGTCTTCGCAGAATTAGATAAAGATGGATCAACCGCGACTTGAGTTTGTGACGGAACTGAGGGTGAAGGTGGCGCCGCCGGTTGAGATTGGCCGATTGGCGGAGGGCCAGCGGCGCATCATCGAGATATTGGGCGGGTCGTTCGACGGGCCGCTTTTGCGCGGGACGATCGAGGCGGGCGGAGCGGATTGGCAGTTGATTCGCTCGGACAATGTGGCAGCGCTGGATGCGCGCTACACATTGTTGACGCATGAAGGTGTAAGAATTTACGTGCAAAATCGCGGTGTTCGTTACGCCGAGCCCGCGGTGATGCAACGCTTGGTGAGAGGCGAACCGGTGGACGCGAGCGAGTATTATTTTTGGTCGACACCACAGTTCGAGACGGATGCGGCTGAATTGCAGTGGCTGCGGCGGTCGATTTTCCTGGGATCGGGAACACGGCTGCCGGACTTGGTTGTGATACAAGTCTGGAGAGTCTGCTGATCTCATGAAACCTCTTCTGGTATTCCTTTTCTCCTTGCCAATGACAGCCGCTACGCCTTGCGCATCGATTGAGAGTTTGACGCTGCCGAATACTGAAATTCAATTCGCCGAGAAAACGGCAGCGGCCACGATGATCGGGCCGGGCGGTTTCTTGGTGAAGACTCCAGCCTTTTGCAGGGTGGGAGGCATTATTACGCCGTCGAGCGATTCGGAGATTCATTTTGAAGTGTGGTTGCCGGAAACAGGATGGAACGGCAAGTTTCGCGGAACGGGCAACGGTGGATTCGCGGGGTCGATCAATTATGGGGAGATGGCGGCGGCCGTGAGAGACGGCTATGCGACGGCGTCGACAGATACCGGGCATCGCGCCAACGGCATTGATGCGGATTGGGCGCTCGGACATCCGGAGAAGATTAAAGATTTTGGATATCGCGCCATTCACGAGATGACGGTGAAGGCCAAGGGTGTGATTCAGGCGTTCTATGGAGACGCGCCGAAGAAGTCCTATTTTTCGAGTTGTTCCAATGGCGGGCGGCAGGCGCTGATGGAAGCGCAACGGTTTCCGGACGATTACGACGGCATCGTGGCGGGAGCGCCGGCGAACTATTGGACGCATTTGTTGATTGCGAATTTTTATGCGTCGGCGAAACCGATGCTGGAGAATCCGGCGAGCTATTTGCCGAAGGAGAAGATTCCGGCGCTGGCGAACGCGGTGCTGGCGGCGTGCGATGCGGCGGATGGATTGAAGGACGGGATTGTGAGCGACCCGACGGCGTGCCACTTCGATCCGGCGGTGATTGTGTGCAAAGGGCCGGAGACGGAGAGCTGCTTGACGCCTTTGCAGGCGGCGACCGTGCGGCGCGCGTATGATGGCGCGCGCAATGGCGATGGCAAATTAATCTATCCGGGATATGAGCCGGGTGGCGAAGAAGGCGGCGGCGGTTGGCAGAACTGGATCACAGGGACGAAGCCAGGAACGGCCGCAGGCGTTTTGTTTAGCGAGGGGTTTCAGCGCAACATGGTGTTTAACGATTCGACATGGACGTATGCAAAGACGAACATGGCAACAGCGCTCGACGCAGCCGATACGAAGATGGCTGCGACTCTGAATGCTACAGAGGCCAATTTAGGGGCGTTTCAAGCGCGTGGCGGAAAATTGATTTTGTACCACGGCTGGAGTGATTCGGGAATTCCGCCGAGGAACGCGATTTATTATTACGACGACGTGGTGAAGGCGATGGGCGGCGACACAGTGAGTGGCTTCTTGCGGCTGTATATGGCGCCAGGAATGCAGCACTGCGCGGGCGGTCCGGGGCCGAATTACTTTGGACAATTCGCGGTCTTGAAGCCGGGCGACGCCCAGCATGATGTGTTTACGGCGCTGGTGGATTGGGTTGAGAACGGCTCGGCGCCGGGTGCGATTGTGGCGACGAAGTATGTGAAGGATGATCCGGCGATGGGTGCGGAGATGACCCGGCCGGTTTGTGTTTATCCGGAGGCCGCGAGATACGACGGCAGTGGGGACTGGAAGAAGGCCGAGAGTTTTCGGTGCGCCAAGTAGGTGGCTGGGCTTGGTAGGATCAAAGCATGGCTGAGAACGAACGGCTAGACGATCACAAGCTGCGGTTAACAAGGCTGGAAGCGGCCCGCAAGGAACTCGAAGATTCGTTTATTGTGATGACGCACCTGGAAACAAAGGCCGCGGCTCGGGTGAAGGAGCACGCGGAGTTCATTGCAGGCCAAGAGGCCTCGATGAAGTTGCATAGGCAAAAGATGGACGAGTTTGACGATAAGTTGAACGCACTCATCGATATTATCTCGCGCATGCAGGGCGGCATCGAAGCCCGGCCGAACTAGGCGCAGGTTACTACAATTAATACATGTCCGCTAGTACGCTCGAGCACAGCGTCATCACGAAATATGAGCCGGTAATCGGGCTCGAAGTACACGTTCAACTGGGCACGAAGACGAAGATTTTCTGCAGTTGCCCGGTGGAGTTCGGGTCGGCGCCGAATACGAACGTGTGTCCCGTCTGTCTAGGTTTGCCCGGCGCTTTGCCGGTGCTCAGCAGGCAAGCTGTTGAGTTGGCGATCAGCGCGTCGTTAGCGCTCCACTGCAAGATCAATCCGTTTTCGCGGTTTGCGCGCAAGAATTACTTTTATCCCGATCTGCCGAAGGGTTACCAAATTTCGCAATACGATCAGCCGCTGGCTGAGCACGGATATCTGGACATCGTCACCGAAACGGGCAAGAAACGCATTGGCGTGACGCGCGTACACATGGAGGACGACGCAGGCAAGAGCATTCACGATGGCTTCAAGGATTCGGACAAATACACGTATGTTGATTTGAACCGTTCGGGGACACCCTTGATTGAGATTGTGAGCGAGCCGGATATGCGTTCTGCCGATGAAGCACACGCTTATTTGACGGAGATCAAGCAGGTGATTCAATACATTGGCGTTTCCGATTGCGATATGGAAAAAGGCCAGTTGCGCTGCGACGCTAATGTCAGCGTGCGGCTGAAGGGCGCGCCGGAATTTGGGACGAAGGTAGAAGTGAAGAACGTCAATTCGTTCCGCTTTGTGAAGCAGGCGATTGAGTATGAGATTGAACGGCAGGTCGAGATTGTTGAACGCGGCGGAACAATTGATCAGGAGAGCCGCCTGTATGATGCCGATCACGGAGTAACGATCGGCATGCGGAGCAAGGAGCACGCGCACGATTACCGTTATTTCCCGGAGCCGGATTTGGTGCCGCTACGGGTAAGCGATCACTGGCTTGGCGAAGTGAAAGCGCGCTTGCCGGAATTGCCAGCGAAACGCCGCGACCGCTTTGTTAGCGAGTATGGTTTGCGTGAATACGACGCGCAGGTATTGAGTCTGACGCGCGCGACAGGCGATTACTTCGAAACTGCGGCCAAAGCGAGCGGCGATGGGCGAACGACCGCGAACTGGGTAGTGGGCGATTTGATGGGCCTGCTCAATGCGGCCGGCAAGGATATTGAAGTTTCGCCCATTTCCGCCGCGAACTTGGGCGAACTGGTCGCGCTGATCAATAAGGGCGAGCTATCGGGGAAGCTGGCGAAAGAGATTCTGCCCAAGATGTTTGAGAGCGGCGATCCAGCTCTCGCGATTATGGAGCGCGAAGGGCTGAAGCAGATTTCGGATACCAGCGCGCTTGAGAGAATGGCGGATGACGCGATTGACGCCAATCCGAAACAGGTGGAGCAGTATAAGGGCGGCAAAACGGCGCTGATGGGGTTCCTGGTGGGCCAAGTGATGAAGGCTAGCCGCGGGCAGGCGAATCCGCAGGTGGTGACGGAGATTTTGAAGAAAAGGCTGAGCTAGAGTTTACAGTGTTGCGGTTATTGCGAATATTTCTCTTGACTGATACGATTGATGTTTGAGTTCTTATGGTAGACGATGCTATTCTCATCCAACCGCATGACGCAGCAGCACTAGGTAAATTGAGCCGGCTTTTGCGTAACGGCACTGCTACTATTGAAGGCCCTGGCGGTGAACATGCGTCCATTCCAGCGTCGCTCTATACTCTATTGAGAGACATAGTTCGCGGTCTAGAGGACGGAAGATCAATGGTCCTCATGCCGGAGGACCAGCAATTAACGACGCAACGGGCCGCCGAATTGCTTGGCATGTCCCGCCCCTATTTGATTCGCTTGCTCAATGACGGCGAGCTGCCGTACCATCTCGTTGGCAAGCACCGCCGCGTTGCACTCCGCGATGTTTTAGCATTTGCAAAGAAGCGCGCGGAAACCAAACAAGCCCTCACCCGGATGACCCAAGATGCTTTCGCAGCGGGGCTCTACGACAGCCATATTGGGCTCACCGACGGCCAGCGCGACGAGTAGGCTTTGGCTCGCGATCTTCCGGTTGCTGTTTTAGACGCTTGTGTCTTGGCTCCGATGCCGTTGGCGGATACTCTGTTACGACTGGCCGAACATCCCGCTTTATATAAGGCGCGCTGGAGCGACGAGATCTTGAAAGAGATGAGCCGGACGTTGAGCGGGCGATTCGGCAAATCGGTAGAGAAGGCGGCATATCGCGAACAGGCAATGCGAGCGCATTTTCCGCATGCGTTGGTGCAAGACTTTGAAGGCCATGTTCCCGAAATGCAGAACCATCTTAAAGACCGGCACGTTTTGGCTGCTGCGGTTCGATGTCGAGCGGACTATCTTGTTACTCTGAACCTGAAAGACTTTCCCACCAAATCCGTTGAGGAGTACACGGCGAAGGTAGTTGGTCCGTCGGTCTTTCTTAAGACACTCTGGCAGACTGATGAGGCGCTTGTGAGAGAGCGGCTCAACGACCAGGCGAAGGATATTGGCGTTCCTATTTCTGATCTTCTTGACCGTCTCGCCAAATCCGTTCCCAGGTTTGTCGCACAAATTCAGGACAAGGAGGCTTAATTCGTTGTTTGCTTGGCCGCCGCTTGTGTGCGTTCTTCGTTATGGTGGCGGACATCAATGCCCTTCACCAGGAACAGGACATCTTCCGCGATATTCGTAGAATGATCGGCGATCCGCTCCAGGTTGCGCACAACCGAAAGCAGATAGAGGGCTTGGCCAATTTGCTGCGGGTTGCTTTCCATGAAGCTGATGAGCTCATGGTAACTAGCGGTGCGCATGTTGTCCACGGCATCGTCGGAGGCCAGCACGCTGCGCGCCAGATCGGCATCGCGGTTGACGAACGCGTCCAGCGCCTTGCGGACCATGCTACGCGCAAGGCCGGCAATATGCGGGATATCGATCAACGGCCGGATAACGGGTTCCCTCAACAACGCCATGGCGCTTTGCGCGATGCTGACAGAGAGATCGCCCATGCGCTCCAGGTCGTTGTTGATCTTGATCGCGGCCGTGACGAGGCGCAGGTCGGCAGCCAGCGGAGCTTGCAGCGCGAGAAGACTAATGGCGAGATCGTCGATCTCAATTTCGAGGTCGTTGATGCGGCTCTCGTTGCGAATCACCTGCTGGGCTAGTTCTTCGTTCTTCTCGACCACTCCCTGAACGCTGCGGTAGATGGCGCTTTCCACGAGTGCACTCATCTCGAGAAGTTTGCCTTTTAACTTTTCTAATTCTTGTTCGAAATGCCGCACAGTCTCCTCATCGACTCTTGTTTAGATAATCGCATCAACCAAAGCGTCCGGTGACGTAGTCTTCGGTTTCTTTTTTGCCGGGGTTCTGGAAAATTTTCTTCGTTACGTCGATCTCGATCAATTTACCCATCAGAAAAAAGCCTGTAAAGTCGGCTAGACGGGCGGCTTGCTGCATGTTGTGGGTAACAATAACGATGGTTGTAATGTCTTTGATCTGGAATAGCAATTCTTCGATCTTGAGGGTGGCAATCGGGTCGAGCGCGGAACAGGGTTCATCGAGCAGAAGAACTTCAGGTTCAACGGCCAGAGCGCGGGCGATGCAAAGGCGCTGCTGCTGACCGCCGGACAGGGCCGAGGCTGGCTTGTTCAGCTTGTCTTTCACTTCATTCCATAGCGCAGCGTGCTTCAGGCTGCGCTCCACCGCTTCAGAAAGCACCGAACTCTTCCTGATACCGTTGACGCGCAGGCCGTACGCGACGTTATCGAAAATGGTTTTGGGGAATGGATTGGACTTTTGAAACACCATGCCGACGCGGCGCCGAACATCGGTGACATCCATGGAAAAGAGGTCTTCGGAATCGAGTTTCACTTCGCCTTCGACCCGCGTATTGCGAACGGTCTCGTTCATGCGGTTCATAGTGCGCAAGAACGTGGACTTGCCGCAGCCGGACGGACCAATGAAAGCAGTGACCTTGTTGGTGGGAATATCAAGGCTGATGCCATGCAGCGCCTGGAACGTGCCGTAGAAGAAGTTGACGTCGCGCGCCGTCAGCTTTGAGTTGGCGTCCGTCTTCGGTTGGGAAGGCGTTTCCTTAGTGTCCGTCACGGAATCTTTGATGGATTGTTGTTGTTGTTGGGGCGATGCCATGGGTTATCTCCTTTGCGCCGCGGGTCCACGCGAGATGATCAGGCGCGCCGTTACATTGATGATGAGGACAAGACTGAGCAGCACGAAGCCGGCGGCCCAGGCTTGTTGGTGAAGATCTTCCGCGGGGTCGAGGGCGTAGTTGTAGATCATCACGGGAAGCGTGGCCGTGGGAGCAAGCCAACCTTGACTCCAAAACTGATTACCGAGGGCTGTGAATATTAGGGGAGCCGTTTCTCCGGCGACACGCGCTAAGTTAAGCATCATACCGGAGGTGAGTCCCGCGATGGCGGCAGGCACCACCACGGTAAAGATAGCCTTGGCTTTTGTGGCGCCTAAAGCTACAGCTCCTTCGCGCATGGAATTGGGCACCGCCCGCAGAAATTCTTCGGTAGTCCTTACGGCAATGGGAATCATCATAATTCCAAGTGCAATCCCTCCCGCGAGGGTTGAATAGTGTTTCATCGGCCTGACAACTAGCGTATAGGCTACGATCCCGATCACGATAGAGGGTACGCCGTTCAGCAAGTCGACAACATATCGGATAGTAAAGGCAAACGTCTTGCCGCTATACTCCGCCAGATAGGTGCCCGCCAAGAAGCCGATCGGCACGCCGATGCATGTTGCCAGAAGCAGAACCTTTCCGCTTCCGAGGATGGCGTTCGCCATGCCGCCTCCCGTTTCACCGGCTGGCTTGGGAAGTTTGGTAAAAAAGTTCCAATCCAACGATGCCGCACCGTGGATGAAGAGGTATCCGAGTATGAAAA
The DNA here is from genome assembly GCA_963763615.1 of Bryobacterales bacterium. GTDB lineage: Bacteria > Acidobacteriota > Terriglobia > Bryobacterales > Bryobacteraceae > Bog-105. The sequence continues at coordinate 131,579 of CAVXPI010000004.1, forward strand.
ACAGGACGCTGACCGCCATCACCGTACACACGCCTGAGAGGGTCAGCATGACGCCGTTAACAATCCGCCGTGAAATAGAGATTTCCTTCATCGGCTACTAACCCTTCCTCTGCGTGGTCATGATGATGAGGATTCGCGCCACGGCATTGATGACAATGGTCAATCCGAAAAGCACCAACGCCATAAAGATGAGCGATGAGATATACAAATCGCCGCTGGCTTCAGCGAATTCGTTGGCTATGACCGCGGCGATTGAATAGCCCGGGGAGAGCAAAGAAGCAGAGACGATTGGCGTATTGCCGATCACCATCGTGACGGCCATTGTTTCACCAAGAGCCCGGGCAAGAGCCAGAAAAATGGACCCGAAAATACCGGTGCTCGCGTTCGGGAGGACGATATCCCAAGTGGTTTCCCACTTCGTAGCGCCAAGGGCGAGGGCGGCTTCGCGTTGTTCAACGGGAACGGCCAGCAGGACTTCGCGAGAAACGGAAATAATGAAGGGCACGACCATGATGGAGAGGACGATTCCCGCAGAAAGGAAACTCAGCCCGTAAAAGGTGCCTTGAAAGATTGGCAAGGCTCCAAACAGGCGTTTCAACATCGGAACCACGTACTGTCTCATGGCGGGCACGAGGATAAAGATCCCCAAGAGGCCATAGATCACGCTCGGTACAGCCGCCAGCAACTCAATCAGAAACGTGAGGATATTCGAGAGCTTGGGCGGCGCCATCTCCGCCAGAAAAATGGACGAACCGACACCCAATGGTACGGCCACGAGCAAGCCGAGCAGAGCTGTGACGCAGGTTCCGTAGATAAAGGGAAGGCCACCGTAGACGTTCGCGTTCGGATCCCAGACAGAGGTGGCAAGAAACCGAAAACCGAAAGTCTTGAACGTAGCCTGAGAGTTGAACCACAGCTCAAAAACAATCAGGACAACGATGAGCAGCGTAAAGACCGTGCATACAAAGGTGATGAGATAAGCAAGCTCATCGCCGCCACGGAGCCGCGCGAAAAATCCGCGGCCCGTACGGCGATTCAAAGTTTCGGAGATGAAGCTAGTAGCGGCCACAAGTTTTATTTAATCAGTGCGATTCGCTTCTCAACTTCAGCAGCCACTGCTCTGGGGAGTCTGGCATAGTCCAGGGATTCCGCTTCGTCCTGACCCTTGGTCATAGCCCACTTCAAGAATTCCCTCATGCCAGCGGCCTTTGCTGGGTCCTTAAAAGTGCTGGGGATCAGGAGCCATGTGAAGGTCGAAATCGGATAAACGCCCTTGCCCGGGCCGTTCGAGATTGAGATTTGACTGTCGGCTGCTATTTCCTTCATTGACACTGCAGCCGCTGAAACGGTTTTGAGATCGGCCTTAATGAATTCGCCTTCTTTGTTTTGAACTTTTCCATAAGCCAGATGATTTTTGACGGCATAGATGAGTTCTATATAGCCTAGCGCCCCCACTTGCTGTTTTAACAAACCGGAAACACCTTCATTGCCCTTCCCACCCAGGCCGACGGGCCAATTGACAGAAGCATTCCGTCCGACTTTTGATTCCCATTCCGGACTCACTTTTGACAAATAATCTGTCCAGCAGTAGGTAGTGCCGCTGCCATCGGACCGGTGGGCGACAATGATATCCATGTCAGGCAATTGCACGCCGGGGTTGATCTTTGTCAAAGCCGGGTCATTCCACTTTTTGATTTTGCCCAGAAAAATATCGGCCAGGATTGGCCCAGTGAAATTCAGCTCCTTAGTAATGCCCGGGAGGTTGTAGCTGGGAACGTCGGCGCCAAGTACCGTCGGGAAGGTCAATAGATTGTTGCCATTCTTCTGCTTGTACGTCTCCAATTGTTGCGGCGAAAGAATTGCATCGCTCGCTCCAAAGTCAACGGTTGCTTCCGTAACACCTTTGATACCGCCCCCGGAACCGATTGACTGGTAGTTAAATTGGATGTGGCCTACGGACTGGTAGTCGTTGAACCACTTTTGATAGATAGGCGTAGGAAATGTTGCCCCCGCACCTGTCATCTGAACTGTGTCTGCGGCGGCTACCATTGCGGCAAGCGCGAGAACTCCAGCTGCGACCGCTACCTTCTTCCCTAATGTGTGAGATCTCATTCGTTTTTCCTTATCGAAATTTCGTTTTGGCGGCAGGCACCCTTTACCCTTACGCCTTGGCGCGCCAATCCTGGTGGCAATTACCTCACTTAGTATCGATAAGGTGTCATCAACAGGATATGAAGATTAGATTACAAACGTATGAATCATACGCAAACTAATGATTATAAAGAACTATTTGGCGCGGTCATTGCGATAAACAGTACCATCTTTCATCACGAAAAACACGCTTTGCGTGAGCTTGATATCGTCGAGCGGGTTGCCCGGCACCGCCACCACGTCGGCCAGTTTGCCGCTTTCGAGAGTGCCGATTTTGTGGGAGAGCCCGAGCAGATCAGCGGCTGCGGAGGTGCCTGCCAGGAGTGCTTGCGCATTGGGCATGCCATCGGCCGCTAAAGAGAACAAATTCAAGTGCGTTGTCGCCGTGAGGATAAACAGCGGCGTCGGTGCCGAGCGCGATTTTGACACCGATAGCCAAGGCGCGCCGGACGAGCGAATCCTGCGCTTTCATTGCCATGTCGGCTTTTTCTCGGACGAGCGGGGGAAATTTGGCTTCGGCGATGCCGCTGCGGACCGAAAGAGTAGGCACAAGGTAGGTGCCCTTTTCTTTCATGAGACGCAAAGTGGCGTCGTCAAGAAAAGTGCCGTGTTCGATGGAATCGATGCCCGCCAGAATCGCCCGCCGAGCGCCTTCCGATCCATGCGCATGAGCCGCCGTTTTGCGGCGGAGCTCGTGGGCCGCGGTGACGAGTGCATCGAGTTCAGCTTGCGTTAATTGAGGGGTATCGACGTCATCGGTGGGTGAGAGGACGCCGCCGGTGGCGCATGTCTTGATGACGTCGGCACCGTATTTGATGTTCCAGCGAACGGCAAAGCGGGCTTGGTCGGGAGAATTAATGACACCGTCTTCCGGGCCCATTTCGTGATTAAGAAAACCATACTTGAAGCCAGCGCCATCATCGCAATGGCCGCCCGTCGCGCCGAGTGCGTGCACTGCTACCAGCATGCGCGGGCCTGGCACGATGCCATTGTTGATAGAGTTACGCAGACCAATATCGAGGAAATCTGAAGACCCAACGTCACGCACCGTGGTGAAACCGGCCATCAGAGTTTTGCGGGCGTTGACTGTGGCGCGGATGGCGGACTCGGCCACGGTACGGTCCAGAGCTTTGAGCCGTGCGGCGTTGTAATCGAGATCGAAATCCATGGTGAGGTGTGTGTGCGAGTCGATAAAACCGGGGAGCAGCGTGGCGTCGCCCAGATCGATGACTTTTGCACCGCTGGGAGCAGCGCCGCCGACGGATTGGATGCGGCCGTTAGAAATGACGACCAAGCCCGGAGAGACGATCTGGCCGTTTTTGCCGTCGAACATGCGGGCGGCTTTGAGGACGGTGACCGGGGTTTGTGCGCTTAGAGCGAACGCAAAGGATAGAGAGAGAAGGAGGGTTCGCATGAAGTTTTGAGCATAGCGTATAAGGCCGCGAAGAAGAAAGAAGGACAGAAGAAAGAAAGAACGGTGAAGTCACAGGCCCGACGGCACGCGATCAGGGGTCGGAGGGGTGGAATTCGGGTTGCGGAGCAGGATTTTGGTTCTCGTTTAAGAGCTTCTCTTTTCGGCATTCTTCACCTCGCCGGGAACCCGAGTCGGCAGCCACGTGAGTTTCTTCATCCGGCGGGCGCTATATGCCTATATTGGCTTAACGAGCCAAACGCATTAGACGCGTGCAACCCCCTGTGCGCAACGGGATTTCCTGGGCGGAAGGGTTCGTGAAGTGTTCGCCGAGCCGGGAACTCTTGGGAACTCTTTCTCGCGCGAAAAACAGATCTTGTCGGCTCGATTAACCTCCTATAGGTATTGGATGATGTGGGCAAATGCGAAGAAAGGGCTTTCTTTGCGGGGCCAGACGGGCTTGGCGAAGGCGAGGAGGGTGGCGCTTGCGGGCTTTTTGCAAAAACGAACCCATTTTTAGGCTTTCCGCCTTTCTTTTTCTGAGCTTTAGGAGACCGTTCATGGCTTGTGAAAAGCGCGGCGATGGGTGATTTCGTAGCGGAGATAGAGGTTGAACGTAGGGGATCTTCGATCAAAAGGCCGCAAAGAAGAAAGAACGGTAAAGTCGCAACGTCCGAACACACACGATGAGTGCGTGCGTGGCGAGCAATGTGATGTTGGAGCCTGTTAGGCGGCCGCTTTTTGGGTTTCTCCCTCCTCTTCGGGTTGCTCTGGGACGTCAATTACGTATTCGTCAAGGTTGGAGGGGTCGAATTCGGCTTGCGGAGCGGGATTTTGCGCGCCAGCAGCCTGATTTTGTGTTTCATTCTCGCTTTTGGTTTGGGGTGCAGCGCTTTTCTGCGCTTCGAAGCCATTTTCAGCCTTCCGCATTTCTTTTCTGAGCTTTAAAAGATCGTTCATGGCTTTGTGGAAGGCGCGGCGATGAGTGGTTTCGTAGCGGAGATAGAGGCTGAACATGTGGGGATCTTCGATCAGGCCGGTTTCCAGGTTGGTGGCCGTCTGAGCGAGGAACATGGCACGGTTTGCCAGCCAATGGGACTCAATCATGGTGTTGACCAGGATGCCCTCTGTCGGGGTGACAGGTTCGTATTCTTCGATAAGACTGGCTTTGAGCTTGACGAAATCGTCTTCGTCTTCGGTATCGAGGACCACAAACAAATGGTTATGGCGAGCGAGGCCGTGGACGGTGCGGTTTTGTGAGGAGGCGGCGCGACCTGCCGCGCTGCTCGCGCCGGTGGAGTGCTGAGAGTTGGCGCGGTTAGCAGCGCGTTGAGCTTCGGAAGTTGTGCGCGGGGCCGATGGTTGGGGGGTGGCCGCGGTTGATTTCGGTTCAGAAGGGAAACCGGCTTTGCGGGCCTGTTTGCGGGCTGCGTGCTCGGCGGCACGGCGGATATTGCGTGGAGACATTTTTGTTCTTCTTTCTTTGCTAAGTAGATATGGCTCTGATGAGCTGTTCAAGAATTAGCAGGGGTGGGAGGAGGGCAAGTTCGAGTGTGTGGGAAAAATGGAGTTAAACGCTTTGGAATGACGGAGAAGAAATATTTTGACGAGTTGTGATCGACCCAACCCGGTTTTCTCAGGCCAGCTCCGGACGAAATCCACGATCTGGTCCCGGAGGTCATACGGCGCCCAGACCACGTTCAATTCCCCGGAACATCGACAGCGACAAGGATTAATTGCTTCTCGAATGACGCAGGGTCAATAATAGTAGAAGAGGGAGAGCAGGAACTTAGTGCAACTCGACGGTACTCTTCAGTTACCGGATGGCAAGCAGATCGCCGTGGTGCTGGAACTCGATGCAGCCGATCTGGAAACCGGTCTTGCCGACACGCAAGCAGTCGATCTTGTTGTACGCGCGATGGAAGTTCTCGGTAGTAAGGAAAAAGCGCTTGCATGGCTTCGTTCACCGATTCCTGGGCTGAACGGAAAAAGGCCCATGGATGTAGTCGCGACGCCCTTGGGCCGACGCGACGTCGAAGACATCTTGGGCCGCATCGAACACGGTGTGTTCGGATAGGTGATTGTCTATAGAGAGCGGTTGCTAGAGCGTTTTATCGGTTTACCGTACCGGGTGGTGGACTAGCTTAGATTCTTAAGTCTTCATTCATAAACAAAAATACTTCAACAATGGCAATGTAACATCAAGCCGCCTGTAAGAGGTTCACGATATTATCAATGGCTTTGTCGGCTTTGTGGTAGGCGGCTTCGAGTTTGCTGTTAGGCCGGTGTTGGGGATCGGGTTTGTGGTGGAAGCGGCTGTTCGCTAGGGGTCCGCAAAGGCGCTTGTGGAAGAACAGAAACAAGAGGGCGACATCAACGCCTTTGCTGGTGAGACGGTAGGCATAGCGGCGACCCTCGCGTGTGAGCAGACCGTGGCCCTTGAGTTTGCGGAGGTCGTAGCGGAGTTGGTTGAGTCCGTATTGTTTCGGGGAGATTTGGAACGTCGTGACAACCGCCTCGTGAATCTGTTTGGCCGTCCAGCCACCGACGGTGCTGCCGTTGTGCAAGAGAACTTCCAGCAGCCGAATGATTCTCACATCTTGGATTTTGATGCCGGGGTAACGAACCGAACCGACGGTGATGGGCAGGGCGATGCGTTGCAAGAGGGGAAAGTCCACATGGACGTTGAGGGATTGCGACTGGAAGGTGGCGAAGCGGTCCGTGATGGTCTGGAACCTCTGACGGACGGCTTCCAGGTGGTCGAGTCCTTTTTTCAAGCCGAAGTCGCGCAGGTTGTTGGAACAGAGTTCATTGCGCAGAAAACAGGAGAACTTTTCGTATTGCTTGAGAAAAGAGTTCTTCCAATAGGCGCGGAAGACATGATGGCCGTGTTCGATTTGATCGATGACGGTGGCCAGTTTGCCGTGCATCTTCTTGTTGAGCCGCACACCGAAAATCTCACTGATGCGGTTGGCGGTCAGCCGCCACAGGCCGATCTCGCAACCGCGCTCGAAGATTTTGTGGATGGGGAAGTGGCGTTTAAAGATGAAGTTCCGGCAATATTCTATTTGCGCGATGGAGTAGAAGCGCGACAAACTGATCTGGCCGCGTTCCTTGTTTGAAAACTTCGGTCCCAGGATCAGGGTCCAGTAATCCAGTTGTTTACGGATGATCTGGGGACTGAGCCGGTCGGCGGCGGCTTGCAGTTCGGCAACATCGTTCACCGCCAGAAAAGCGTTGTCGTTTTTGCGGAAACCGATTTGCTCGCGGCTTAGTTCCTGCTCGATAAACGAATGCCCGTTGAGCCAATACGTAGCCTGAAAAGGAAAGAAGGATGCCATGCGGATGATGATCGGCCCGAGAACGGCATCGCGGACGTAGAAATAGTAATGGGTGAAGCGGCTGGTTTGATGCGCCAGAATGCGGTGATTGGGATCCTGCGTGGGATACTTCGGCACGCTGATGCGAAAAGTCCGACCCTGTTCCATGCTCTTGAAGATGAAGTAGACTCCATAGGTGTTCTTCTTCTCCATCCGCCGTAACGCTGGGAGCACATAGTCTTCCTTACGAACACCTTTTCCCGCCCACTCAATCGGGATCTTTTGGTTGCGCGCGTAGCGCTCCACCCAGTCCCGGTAATCGTTGGTCCGCTGGCTGAGAACTTCCTTACTCACCACCGGAACGCCCAGCACCTCGCGAACGAAATACACCACCTGCTCGGGTCGCGACAACCCGTTCAGGTATCCGTTGATCACGATGCGGTCGAAGCAGTGGTATACAAATACAAGCAGGCTGCCAAACAGCTTTGTGAACGTCTCCATCGGTCGTCTCCTTTGTTCTCGTCTCGCTAACAAGATCATCGAATAAACGACCGGTGGTTTCAAAATTTCAAAATATGTTTGGCTAGCTTTTAGCTAAGCTATAGCTAGGCAACGCGGCTAACGCTCTACGGATCCTACGGCGAGATTTGTCGCGCGGGGTTGCCAACCGGTAGGGGGTAGCGATGGTAAGCGAGACATTCCCTATCCGATCCGTCTCGAGACGGGGAGGCAGCAGCGCTCATCGAGTAAGCCCTAATACCTCGATCCGGCTATATTGAAGGAAATGATGATCGAACGTGAAAGCCCGCTTAACGCCGCGAGCATCCATAACGGCGAAGGAGATGGCGTCACAAAGACTCCAGTTCTTATCGGAATGCCGCGCGACGATCTCTCTGGCAAGATTCTCCTCTGCCGGAAGGGCGCGTACAACCGGCAGACCACCCGTCAGTAGCCACTCACGGGCAAGCATTCTTCCCAATTTGCGTAACAAGAGCGCATGAGCTTCAACCTCGATGTAGTTGGTGATGAAACTCGGCCGACGCTGCGAAGCAATCTGACCGGCAACTGTAGCTGCACACTTGTGGTCGGCGTCATTGGCGTCGAGCAGCGCAAGAACAGCGCTCGAGTCCCAGAGGACGGCTTGTCTGACGTTCATTCGTCCAGAATCGCGTGTTTGTCACGCGCGCCCGGTTGACCGCTACCGCGGCCTGCACCCATCAGGCGGAAGATCGGATGGGTTTCCGTAAAGGGAGGAATGTCGCCCGCAAACTTTGCGCGCGCAGAAGCCCGGCGCGACGGCAACTGCACTAGCCGGCGCCCGCCACGCGAGATGCTTGAAATGTCGCCGCTCCGGATACGCCGCCAGAGGGTGGAACGCGAGATTCCTAGTGCCGCCGCCGCTTCCTTCACGGTTGCCAGATTCGTGGCCATCGTTATGATCGTAGCAAATGAGTGTCATCGTCTCATTTGTCTCACGCGCTCTACAACTCCGCGTCGACTTCGATCTCAATCAGCATGCGTGGGTCAATCAGCGCGCTCACTTCCACCATCGTGGCGCACGGCTTGATCTTGCTGAAAAACTCGCCGTGCGCGCGGCCGTACTCTTCCCAACGCTTGATATCTGTGACGAACATACGCGTGCGGACGACGTGTTCAAGTGTCGCGCCGGCCTTGAGGAGAGCCATTTCAATGTTGCGAATCACTTGCACGGTTTGGGCATACGCGTCGCTTTCGCCCACAATATTGCCCTCTGGGTCAGTAGCAGTTGTGCCGGTTACGTAGATACGCGAACCGACACGAATCGCACGGCTGTAGCCGACAATGTCTTCCCATTTTGCGCCGGACGAAAACTTTTCGCGATCTTGCATCTAGGATCGATCAAGCTCCTTTGAGGACGACGATGAATTTGGCGCCACGCCCAAGCGTACTTTCCACGGTGACGGTGCCACCCATTTGCTCGACGACCTGCTTCACAATGGGAAGGCCGAGGCCGGTACCACCGGACGGGCGGGCGCGAGCTTTGTCGACGCGGTAGAAGCGCTCGAAAATTCGTTTTAGATCTTCGCTGGGGATGCCGATGCCCGTGTCTGCAACAGAAAGACGAACGCGGCCATCAGCCATCGGCGCGCACTCCACCAGCACTTCGCCATCGTTCCTGTTGAACTTCACGGCATTCTCCAGCAGGTTGACCATCACTTGTTCCAAACGGAAGCGATAACCCATTACCCAGGAAGCTTGGCATTGCGTAAGATCGATGCGAATATTTTTCGCAGCCGCTGTTCGCTCGACGCTATGGTAGGCGTTCACTGCCACTTCATGCAGCGCAATTCGTTCGGGCGCGACCGATGGAGCCGTATTGGAATCGAGCTGGGAAATCACCAGCAAATCGGAGGCGATGTTGTTCAAGCGAATCGCGTGATTGAGAATAATCTCAACAAACTTGCGCTTGTTCGCGTCGTCTTCCAGGCCTCCATCGAGTAGCGTTTCCGCATAGCCTCGAATGGCCGCCAGGGGTGTCCGGAGTTCATGCGAAACATCGGCGACAAACTGCTTGCGGGTTTCTTCCTGGCGCTCGATGTCGGTGACGTCGTGCAGAGCGATCACCGCGCCGCGGCGGCCCTCTTCGCCCAAGGGCAGGCTGCGCGCGTCGAACCAGCGGCCAGCGGCGCTAGGAAGGCGGAGTAGATCCCTCTCCGGCTTGCCGGTCTTGGCAACGCGTTCCAGAATGTCGCGCAATACCGGTTCGCGCACCACTTCGTAAAGCGAGCGGCCTTCGCTTTCCGGCACGCGCGTGCTGAAGGCTTCGGCAAACGCGGAATTGCAAAAGTTGACTCGAAGATTCTTGTCCACGGCCAAAACGCCTTCCGCCATGCAGGCCATGATGGTTTCGCGGCGGGACAATTCAAGATTGGCCCGCTCCACCAGTTGTTGCACGCGTGCAGCCATACGGCGCATTGCACGAGCCAGGCTTTGCATTTCGTCGGGTCCGGTTTCGGGAAGCGGTACGTGACTCCCTGGCAACGCATCTACAAAATTTTCGAGCAGCGCAGTCCTTTGCGCCCAACGTTTTGACACAGCGTAGGTAAAGGCCAGCCCGGTGGCGCCCACGACTGCCAGCAACAAGAACAGCTTGAGCAAGATCTCAACGCCGTGACCGGGAACGATTCCGGGCTTTAACCAGAAATAAGCAATGGGCAGCGTAAGGATGAGGACACACCAAGCTCCCAGCAGTTTCGCGAGCGTGTTCTGCATGTGGTACGGCCTGCGTTCAGGCCTCGTGCTTCATGAACCACTCTTGGGCGGTGAGCACTTTGCGCCCTGGCTTGTTGACCTGTCTAATAAAAGTGCCATCGGGCTGCATAATGCGTGCCGCGCCTTGATCAGCCAGATATTTTTCCAGGATCTTGTCGCGGATGCGGCGCACCATGCGGGCATTTTCAATGGGGAAGAGAACCTCGACACGGCGATTCAAGTTGCGCGGCATCAGATCGGCGCTACCGATATAAATCTTCTCTTCGCCTCCATTGTGGAAATAGTAAATGCGGCTGTGCTCCAGAAAACGGCCGATGATACTGCGAACACGGATGGTTTCACTGACGCCTGGAACGCTGGGCCTGAGAGAGCATACACCGCGGACGATCAGATCGATACTCACCCCGGCGCGCGACGCTTCGTACAGCAAACGGATCATGCCGGCGTCTTCCAGAGCGTTCATTTTGAAAATGATGTGGCCATCGCCATGCTGGGCGTGCCTGTCAATTTCAGCGCGCACAAGCTTCTCTAAACCGCTACGAATGCTGTGTGGGGCGACCAGAAGCTTGCGATAGGACTTTTTGGCGGAATAGCCGGTGAGGTGATTGAACAAATCGCTGACATCCGCGCCGATTTCTTCGTTGCAGGTGAACAGGCCCAAGTCGGTGTAGGCACGCGCGGTGCCCGGGTTATAGTTGCCGGTGCCGAGATGCAGATAGCGGCGAATTCGCTCCCCTTCGCGGCGCACGACCATGGCCATCTTGCAATGGACTTTTACATTCGGCAGGCCGTAGACGACGTGCACGCCTTCTCGTTCGAGCTTTTGCGCCCACTCGATGTTGCTTTCTTCATCAAAGCGCGCTTTGAGTTCTACCAGCACGGCCACCTGTTTGCCGTTTTGGATGGCGTCGAGCAAAGCCTCAACGATGGGCGAGTTGCGGCCCACGCGGTAGAGAGTCATCTTGATTGCCAGTACGTCCGGGTCTTCCGCCGCAGCGCGCAAAAAATCGATGACCGGTTGGAACGATTCAAAGGGATGATGCACCAGCACATCGCCCTCCTGGATCGTCTTGAAGATTTCATTGCGCGGACCGCCAAAGCCCTTCGGTATGGAAGGCATAAACGGCTTGTCGTACAGTGCGGGCCGATCAATGCTCAGCAACGCTTTTACGCGGCCAATATCGACAGGGCCGTTCACCCGATAAACATCGTTTTGATCCAGCTCTAAGTTGCTGGTGAGCAGATCAATAAGCTTTTGCGGCATGCCGAATTCGATCTGCAAGCGGACGGCATCGCGAAAACGCCGGCGCCAGACGGCTTCCTGAATGGATTCGAGCAAGTCTTCCGTTTCCAGCTCCTGAATGGCCAGTTCGGCGTCGCGCGTGACATGAAAGACCGTGGCGTTGAGGATTTCCATTTCAGGAAACAGCATGCCGAGATTCGCGATGATCACCTGTTCGAGCCAAACAAAAGAAAGTTCGCCCGGCTCGGCAGGTAAGGCCAGCAATTGCGGCAGGGTGCCGGGAACCTTGATACGCGCAAAACGCTCCAAGCCATCGCCGTTCGTGACGGTTGCGCCAATGTTAAGGCTCAAATTGGAGATATGCGGAAAGGGACGGCCTTGATCGACCGCCAAGGGAGTGAGCACGGGATAGACTTCGCGGGCGAAGTAGTCGTCGACAAATGCGCGTTGGGTGGAATTCAACTCGTCCAACTTCAAGATGCGGATGCCTGCTTTGGTGAGCTCTGGAAGCAACTCTTCCGACCAAAGCCGATAGATCTCATTCATGAGATTGGTGATTTCCACGCGAATCAGTTCCAACTGCTCGAGCGGCGAACGGCCGTCGATGCTCAGTTCGGTGGTGCGCGTTTCCAACTGCTGCCACAGGTTGGCGACGCGCACCATGAAGAATTCGTCGATATTCGAGCCGAGGATGGAGACGAACTTGATGCGCTCGAGAAGCGGTGTGTGTTTGTCTTGCGCCTCTTCCAGGACGCGCCACTGAAACGCCAGCAGTCCCAGGTGGGGATTCAGGTATAACTCAGGAGAATCGAGGCGCGGCGAATTGCTTGGCTCGCGACGGACGACGGTGGGCAGTTTGCTAGGTTCGGCGGACATACTGGGGGAGTTCGTTGCTGCATTTATTAATGTAGCGCCTTCCGCAAAACAAATGCAGCGCAGATGGCTGAACTTATTGACCTAGCCCGTTGCGGTTGATACCATCATAGAGCGGGGTGGAGCAGTCAGGTAGCTCGTTGGGCTCATAACCCAAAGGTCGCAAGTTCAAATCTTGCCCCCGCAACCAATCGGCTTGCATGTCAACTGCATTCTTTGGCTACGTTTAGCGACATGCCGTTTCGCCCTTTTGGGAGCCAATAGGCCTCGGAATTGTGACTGAACCTTTCGATTGCCCACTGCGAAGGCCGAAGCGATCAAGAAAGGTGCTTGGGGAGTGGTTCTGAGCTAGGCTAAAGGAGGGGCGGTTTCGTCTCGATAAGCTTTGTAGTGGGGGTGGTCACGCTCCCAACTTGTGACAGACTGTGACCATATAGAGCGTTGGACCACCTATGCTAACGGATTCAGATAGCACTAAGATCCCGCTTCCTTTCGCGACCGCGGGAATAGCACTTGCGACAAGTTACTTATTCCCGGCGGCAATTGGGCCGATCGCGGCGACGGTGATTGGCTTCCTTGTAGGCCTCGCTTTGCTCTATTTTGCTGCGTTGTCGAAGGTTGGAAGCGGAAGAGCCATTGACATTGTGTGCCCTGCATGCCAAACCCCGATTCATTTATGGGAGGGTGTGGCTTACATACCAGAAAGAAAATCCCGAGGCACGGCGGGCCACGGAGACTAGGTGCTTGGGCGAAGACAAGAAATCTCCGGTCGAGCAGGTTCTGGAGGAGTTGAAAGATCCTTGGGACTGGACGGCGATGTTTTTCGGGGGCGCGGCCGGAGCCGTTGCGACAGTTTTTCTTCACGGGGCTGATCTCGGACATTCAATTCCAACCGGCGCACTAGGCGCTATTGGCACAAGGCGAGCCGCTGTCGCCAGTCTCAGCAGACGCAATCTTCGTCGCAAGGCTAACGCGCTACTGCAAATCCTGGATAGGGACCACGAGTCCGCCGATCTCTTTGTGGCCTTGAAAGACTACCTCCTTAAGTGGGAAGGCAAGATTATCTCAAGTGAAACGCTTGAGAAAAAAATCGCGTTGATTTCGGAGCAGGACACTCAACGAAAGATAAAGGCATCGCGGCCCTAACAGAAGTCCACCGTTTCGGCCACTTTCGATCCGCTGGAGCGATCACAGAATGCGGCGGTCGGCTTCTTCGATCGTTGCGTCGTTGATGCTCGCTCGCCGCTCCCGCATCAGTCCTTCGTCATCGAACTCCCACAACTCGTTTCCATAGGATCGGTACCACTGGCCTGCCTCGTCGTGCCATTCATACTCAAAACTCACCGCAATGCGATTTCCGCGAAATCCCCAAAGAGTCTTCTTCAATTTGTAGTCCAGCTCTTTGGCCCACTTCCGGTGCAGGAAAGCGCGAATCTCCTCGCGCCCCCGCAAGAACTCGGTGCGATTGCGCCAATGTGAATCTTCGCTGTAGGCGAGCGCGACCCGCTCGGGGTCGCGCAAATTCCAGGCGTCTTCGGCCATTTGCACCTTTTGCAAGGCGGTTTCTGGCGTAAACGGTGGTTTGATGGGGTTCATAGATTCTGCCTCATGCCGCAGTCGCGGAAACTTTCGGAAAATCCACTTCCGTCTGCGCCACGTGGTTGAAGTAGTTGGTAAAGATGTTCAATGCTACGTTAGCAACGATTTCCGCCACATCGCCATCGGTATAACCAGCAGCTTTAACGCGGGCCACGGCTTGGTCGGAAACCTCGCCACGCTGCACTACTAGCGACTGAGCGAACTGCAAACCCGCATCGCGTTTGGCATCTTCCGAATGAGCTTGGCGGCTCGCGACTATTTCGCCAGCTTGCAGGCCTACCATCTTGCCGATCGCCGAATGGGCGGAAAGGCAATAATCGCACGAGTTAGCCTGGGCGACGGCTAGGGCAATCTGCTCGCGGAACTTGGCATCAAGGTGGCCGGTCCCAAGGGAGTTACCAAAGTTCAGATAGGCCTCCAGCGCCGCCGGAGCGGTAGCCAGTGTTTTCATTAAGTTAGGGGTCATGCCGAGTTTCGTCTGGACGGCGTCAAGAAGTTGTTTGGCCTTTCCTGTGGCCTCAGTGGGGTTTACAGCAATTAGTCTTTGCATGCTCCTGAGGTGTGCAACGGCGGTGCCAAACTGTAAGTGATTGTATTCATTATGATTAGGAAAATATTGACGCTTGTTAAATCTAACAACTCGCGATTATTAACGAGTGCTTTGTTGAATTTCACGTTATCATGCCAGTATGAGCGAGTCGTACGCCTGGGAGCCGCTGCCGTCCATCATTTTGGCTATGGCCGAGCAACGATCACTTGAAGCAGTCTTGCGGACAATCATTGATACTGTCTCGCGCCAGCCTGGTGTCGCCTTGGCACGGTTATGGTTGCGGGAGCCGGAAGACGAGGGATGTCCGATCTGCACCGCGAAGGAAGAACGAACTGCGGGCGCGGGCTTGCATTTACGGGCTAGCGCCGGAACCGCGCTCACGCCAGGAGCCGATTGGTCGCGCATCAATGGAGCATTTCATCGGATCGGTCTTACCGCCGGCAATTTGAAAATCGCCCACATGGCGCTAACCGGCGAATCGATCCGTATCCAGCGCTTGCAGGACGATCACGAATGGATCCGCTACCCGGAATGGGCGCACGCTGAAGGGCTGGTGAGTTTCGCCGGTCACGCCCTGAAGTTTCGCGGCGGACCCGTTGGTGTGCTGGCAGTCTTCCGCCGGGCCGAGGCCGATGACGCGTGTTTTTCCTGGCTGCGAACCATGGCGAATGCCGCCGCGGTGGCGATTGCCAATGCGCGCGCTTTTGAAGAGAACGAGTCACTGCGCCGCGAACTGGAACAAGAGCGCGACTATCTGCGCGAAGAAGTGCAAGTCAGCGGTGCGTTCGGCGAAATTCTAGGGCGGAGTTCGGCATTGGCGCGGGTGCTGCAGCAAGTCGCAATGGTGGCGCCCACTGACGCGAATGTCCTGGTATTGGGAGAAAGCGGCAGCGGTAAGGAGTTGATTGCGCGCGCGATTCACGAACGGAGCCCACGGGCGCGCAAGCCGCTGGTGAAGGTCAATTGCGGCTCCATACCGCGCGAATTGTTCGAAAGCGAATTCTTCGGGCATGTGCGTGGTTCGTTTACCGGGGCGATTCGCGACAGAGCCGGGCGCTTTCAACTGGCAGACGGCGGCACGCTGTTTTTGGATGAAGTGGGCGAGATCCCGCTCGAATTGCAAGCCAAGCTGTTGCGAGTGTTGCAGGAAGGGGAATTCGAGCGCGTTGGCGATGAAGCGACCCGGCGGGTAAGTGTTCGCGTGATCGCGGCCACAAACCGCGATCTCCGAAAGGAAGTGGCCGGGGGGCGCTTTCGGCTCGATCTGTACTATCGATTGAGCGTGTTTCCCATTGAAGTACCGCCCTTGCGCGATCGAAGAGACGATATTCCCGAGCTTGTGAGCCATTTTATCCGGCAGTCTTGCCGGCGTTTTCACTTGCCTGAGCCGGTTGTGCCGAAGCGCGAGATGGATCGTGCGCAGCAATATGAATGGCCGGGCAATGTGCGCGAGCTGCAGAATGTCGTAGAGCGCGCGGTCATAGTGTCGCATGGCGGCAAATTGAATTTTGACATGATCGATCAGCCGCCGCGGCCTGTGCAAAAGGCTAAAGAAGGCGCATTGGATTCGACTGTAGAGAGAGTGATTCCGGAAAGCGAATGGCGTGAGATGGAGCGTGTGAACTTGATCAGAGCTCTTCGAGCCGCCAACTTTCGCGTTTCAGGAAAAGGCGGAGCGGCTGAGTTGCTCGGCCTAAACCCGGCAACCCTTGCTTCCCGTATGAGAGTGTTGAGATTGCACAGGCGAGCCCTTGACGTGGAATACAAATCGAGAATAATCTAGTGAAACGCTGGATCGCCAAAATTCACGGGTATAGGAGAAGGGTTTAAGCGTATGTCTTCATTCACACGGCGGGAGTTTGGACGCGCGGTTTTGGCGGGCGCAACAGCCGCTTCCATTTCCAGCGGGTTGCTGCGGGCACAGGAAGATTGTGCCCCGCCTTCGGGGACGCCTGTCGATTTCGTCATTCCTACAGCGGCGCAAAATATCACCCGTAAGTCGGCGGCCGAACTGACTGCAAGCGAGGTGGCGCGTCTTCGTCTGGCCTATCAGCGTTTGCGCGATCTGACGACTTCAGATCCGGGCGATCCGCGCGGTTGGATGCAGCAGGCGCATGTTCACTGCTGGCAATGCGGCGGTTCCGGCGCGGATATTCACGGCTCGTGGACGTTTCTTCCGTGGCACCGAGCGTACTTATATTTTCATGAACGCATTCTATGCAAGTTGCTGAAGGACAATTCGTTCCGCCTTCCCTATTGGAGCTGGGACGATACCAATTACCGCAACCTGCCAACGATTTACCGTCCGGCTCAGGTTGGAAGCGCCGCCAATTCTTTGTATGACGCTAACCGTTCGAGTGATGCGATCGCGGGCAAATCGATGCCGGGTTCGATCTTCCCTGTTCAGCAGAATCCAATGAACTCGGCTAACTTTGAAGCGTTTGGGGGCGGCTCCGATGGCGGGGGCTCGCTAGAATTCGGGCCGCATGGCGCCATTCATATGTGGTCCGGCGGTGAGCGGCCGCCGTACGGGGATATGTCGGACCTTTCGACCGCGGCGCGCGATCCGCTGTTCTATGCGCATCACTGCAACATCGACCGGCTCTGGGCGGAGTTCGTTCGCCGCAACCCGGCCGCACACGCTAACCCGTCTGATCCCGATTTCCTCACGCGCAGCTTTCAGTTCTTCGATGAGAACAAGCAGTTGGTTACCATTCGCGCGCAGGATGTTTTAGACCCCGTGCCGCTAGGCTTCAGTTACCGGCCAGGCTCCAAGCTTGCTGCAAAAAAGCAGCCGAAGTGGACGCGTTTGAAATACGATTCCGTCACGCACTTGATTCAGCTGCCCGCGCCAGTGGCAGCGATTGCCCGTCAGCGTTCTGTGGTTGTAAAGAACGTGCAACTTCCCATGAGCAGCGGTTCGTATAACGTCTTTGTGGGCGACCCACCCGCCGCGGGCGCAGACCAGTTTCGCGCAGCGAATTATGTCGGCTATATCGGGATTATTGTGGGCGAGCATCATCATGATCAGAAGTGCTCTCTGGTGTTGAACGCGACAAATACGTTTCTGCAAAGCGCTGGAGGCACCGGCGCTCTGCTAACGTTTGCTCCCGCCGGAGCGGCAAATGGTGAGCCGCTCGCATTCACCGCGGCCTATTTGACTGAAGAGTAAGATCGAGTCATGGTTTGGCCTGCGGCTGCTTGTTTGCTGGGGTTGGCGGCGTTGCCGCTAGCAGTGCTGGTGGATCAACCGGTTACGATCACGGTAGCGGTGCCTGAGCCCGTGCGGCACGCGCAGGCCGTTATATTGCGCTTGCAGGGAGTCGTCATGCGCCGCGACGCACCTGCTAACTGGAACGTCTTTTGGGATCTCTCTAAAGCGGCGACGTCGGTCGAAGACTTGCATTTTGTGGGTTCTATCCATTCGCCGGCGAACACAGCTTTGCGCGATCCGAAACCTGCTAACTTCATTTTGCAAATGCCGGCCGCCGCGTTAACAGCGCTCCGGCGGCAGAGCACTATGCGGTTGACGTTTGTCCCGATCGGCAAGCTCCCTGACGGCGGAGTGACCATCACATCTATACGTCTGGAGTAGCGCGATGTCGAAAACATACATACAGCAGCAAATCCGGAGACGGGGCAAAGCGTCGGTGCTTGTTTTGCTGAGTGGCGAAGCGAAATCGGAGAAATATCTGGCGGCTCTAGGCGATTGCTTTGAGCATTCCGAGCAAAATCAGGCTGTGGCCGCAGTGGGCATGACCGCGGGTCGAGGGAGGCTTTATCGAAAGCATGGCCACCCGCCGGCGCTCTATCTGAAAAATCTTGGAGTGATGTATGGGCAGGTGAGCAAGAAGGGCTGGGCACAACTGCAAGGAGCGATCGCCACGTCTGACGAATTTGCCGGCACCGCACCCATGCAGGCCATTCGCGCACTGGGGTCGACTGCCGTACCGCCGTCAACGCCGCAAATCGCCTGGGGAGTTGCCAAGATCAACGCGCCCGCTCTTTGGCAACAAGGTTTAAGCGGCAAAGGCGTGTTGGTGGCGCATTTGGATACAGGAATTGACGGCGAACATCCATCGCTGAAGCCCGCCATCGCCCAGTTTGCGGACTTCGATGCGACCGGTCATGTGATTGACGGCGCGCCCGTAGCCGATTCCGACGTACACGGCTCGCACACAGCGGGCACTATTGCTGGACGGCCCTATCAAGGGCAGCAAATTGGCGTTGCGCCGGGATGCCAGTTGGTTTGCGGCGCAGTGATTGAGGGCGGAGACCAGGTGGCTCGCGTGTTGGCGGGTGTAGATTGGATGCTCAATTTTCCCGTGCGCGTGCTGAATCTTTCACTCGGGTTTCCCGGTTATTTCGATCAATACATCCCGCTGCTCGATAAACTTCTGAGCAAAGGCGTCTTGCCTGTGTTTGCGGTAGGCAACGATGGGCCGGGGACAAGTTGCTCACCGGCAAACTACCCGCAAGCACTGTCAGTAGGCGCGGTGGATGATGAAGGCAATCCCGATCCCAGTTCGGGCAGCGAAACGTTTCCGCGCAAATTGAATCCGCGGGTGCCGGCTTTGGTTATGCCAGGCGTGGATATCGTTTCGGCGAGCGCGGGCGAAGGGAATTTCCGGCTCGACAGCGGCACATCTATGGCGGCCCCGCACCTGACGGGCTTAGCGGCGTTACTGATAGAGGCCTTCCCCAAAGCCACTGTGCAACAAGTGCAGACGGCGGTGTGCCAATCTTGTGCGCGAACGCCGGACATGCCCGTAGATCGAGTTAACTTGGGAATGCCCGACGGTCCCAAGGCGCTTGCGGCTTTACAAGAATTGATGGCTGGTGAGCAAACCGCGACTGCGGCTGTCTAACCAGTGCGAAGGTACCGGCTCCTTAGTAAGACGCGCGCAACCCACTGCACGGCTACGCGGCTACCGAAAAGCTCGACGCTCTCGGCCTACGCATCGACAAACTCGCCGAGACCTCCGAGCGTCACGAGCGCGAAATCGGCCGATTTACTCGCGTGATGATGGCAGGCATGCACAAATCCATTGACGCGTCGGGTAAGACCACCGAAGTTTTGTTTGATAAGAAAACCGGGACCGCTGCTTTCGGGAGCTACAAACTCATCATCAAATATGAACCGACAGGGAATCCAGACGTCTCCAACGCGCATGTAATTGCTCAGGACACTGGCACTGAAATCGAGCGGCTTGTAACTGTCATTGAGCCGGGCGGCCATGCGCTTCTCATTTACGGCTCCGGTGTCACGCCAGACGGGAAGCAATGGTGGGATTCTAGTTACCTCAAGAGAGCGCGTTAGGCAGCGCGTAGCCCTCTTGGAGGGGATCGGGTCTGGAGGCAGTATGAAGATGGCATCGCCGGTTTGTCCTTTGAACGTCTTACGCCAGACATGCCCGTAAATCGAGTCAATTTGTGCCCAATCCGGTGCCTGCCACCACATTGCAACAACTCCCGGACGAGTTGGCTTCGTCGCGTCAAATATGCCCACTTCGCAACGATCTCATCTATCAGTCACGAGCCTCTCGAAATTTCCCTTCTCCCCTATCGAACTGAAAAATAAGCCGTTTGCCCGTTTTGTCTCGCTCACTCTTCATCTCGCGCAACGCCGCAATCAGCTTATCCTCGAGTCAGTTCACGCGGTTGCACCTGCCTGGCGTCTTCCTGTTCTCGGTGGATCGCACCCTTCCGCCCAGAATCGGGTTCACCCGGGTTCGCCCCGGGTTCGCCCCCTAGGTTCAGTTCTTTGCCTCGAAACTACTTTCGAGGTGCGTGCCAATCTCTCCTCGCCGCAAGGTGTTCGAAGTGTTGGCCGACGGTTGTTTGAAAACTCAATATTCGCAGGATCTTCGCCACGACCCTGGTGTGTCCCTGGGCCCGCCGATTTCATCCGCAGGGATGGCCCGGCGGGCCAAAGTAAGGTTCACAATCGAACACTTACCTTTCCCCGTTGGGTTCGTAGTTTAAAAACGAGCCACTCGCTTTGCGCTTGGTCTCTGCGGCAGCGGGTTGGCTTTGTTTTTTCAAACGGCGGTCCATCACAAGGGATATCGGTTCGTTGCGCAAAATGGCTACCTGCCCAAATCAAGCTCGCAACATCGAGCCAAATTGGACCGACCGGGTTGGAGTTCGCCCTTTTGAGACCGTTACGTTGGGCCGGCATAATGGCTCCGAAGCGTAAAAGAGCGAACTCGTGGCGATTGGCTTCGTTTTTTCAAAAAACGTTGCGCAGTAAGCGCTGCCTTCGATCCGCAAACGAAAAGCCCGATGGGTTTGTTTTTTCAATCCAGCCCGTCGGCCCAAAGTGGCTTCGAAGCGTAAAAGAGCGAACTCGCGGCGATTTGGCTTCGTTTTTTCAAAAGCGTTCCGCCGCGCTGGCTTCGTTGCGCAGAAAACGCTTCGGAATTCCGTGACAGTCGCCATAACTCTGGACGGAATTCCGTGACAGTCACCATAACTACTTATTTTTAACCTGCGGGCCGACTGAGGGCGCTGACGGTTGTGGCTCGGAACGGAGGGTTCACGATTTCAAAGGCCGACCACAGGTAAATGTGTATCGTCACGAGAGGGGGACGCATCAGGCTGACCACTTTTCCAATTTCTCTCCGTTTGGTCCCGCCCACGCAGGCGCGGAGCTTCTGACAATCTAACTAAACATCGCGCGGCGCGAACCGCGAGTCCATCAAGTCGAGTTCCCGTTCCAGCTTTCGCAGCACTTCATCGTGGATTTTGTTTCCCATACGCAGGTGGTTCGCCACCGAGCGTTCCACGTTTCGCAGATCTTGCGCCAGCGCGCTATAGAAGTCCGCTTCATGGACATCCGTGCCGTGACATTCGAGTAAGAGCAGGCGCCTCCGGTAGTATTCTTCCAGCCGCTCAAACGCCTCCAGATGCTGGCCATCGCTTTCTCCGCGCAGACTCGCCAGTTTAGCCAAGGCCGTTTCAATGAGCTGGCGCCGCGCCCAGGTTTCCTCTTCCTCGTCGCTGGCGGAAACTCCACGCAGCCCCAAAATGCGGATCAGCCAAGGCATACTCAAGCCCTGCAAAACCAATGTCGTGAAGATCACGCAGAATGTGAGAAAGACGATCATGCTGCGTTGCGGCAGATTTTCAGGCAGCGAGAAGGCAGCGGCGAGCGCCAGGACTCCGCGCATGCCCGCCCAGCCCACAAGAAACGCCGACTTTGGCGAGAGCGCATCGCGGTTCGAAGGCAGGTGCGAGGCGATCCAGGCTCCCGGCAAGACCCATAGCAAGCGCAAAATTACGACGGCCGCGCTGAATGACGCTCCAGCCACGAGCAGCCGGATGAGGCTCTGCCCGCGAATCTCCGCCAGAATCCTTGGCAACTGCAAGCCTAAAACTAAAAACACTAACGCGTTCAAAATGAAATCGAGCGTGTTCCAAACGGCCGAGCCTTCGATGCGCGCACGCAGAGAGAAGAAGCCCGAGCTACGCCGCCCTATATAAATGCCACAGGCGAGCGTGGCCAGCACACCGGAACACTGGAGACTTTCCGCCGCGAGATAGGCGACGTATGGCGTGATAAGGCTGATGGTAATTTCGACAGGCGAATCGACAATGCGCTGAAGAACCGCATGCGACGCGACGCCCACGACCAAGCCCACCGCTATCGCCACGAAGATTAAGTAGAAGAGCGTACCTGCGCCTTGCACGAAAGTTGGATTGGTTCCGGCCAGCGCGATGGCCAGAGTAAACCGCAGCGCCACTAATCCGCTGCCATCGTTGACCAGACTTTCGGCCTCGATCAACTCAGTGATGCGTCTGGGCAAGCCAAGGCGCTTGGCAGTGGCGGTGGCCGCAATCGCGTCCGTGGCGGCAATCACCGAGCCAAGAACCAGCCCCAGATGCCAATCGAACCCCGGAATCAGCAGTTGAACGGCGCCTGCCGAACCGAAGATCGTAAAACCGACGAGCCCGAAGGCGAGCATGACGATGCTCAGCAGATTGCGCCGGAACTCGCGCCAGGAAATATGAAAGGCGGCTACGAAGAGGAGCGGCGGCAAAATCAGCAGGAAGACAACGGCCGGGTTGAGCGAGACCCGCGGCGCATGCGGCACAAGGCTTAGGCAGAGGCCACCGATCACCATCACAATTGGATACGCGATACGCATCCGCTTGGCCAGAATCGCCAAGGCGGAGACGAGCAGAAGCAGGAGCAGGAACAATGGCTCAAGGCTGCCGATGGCCGAATCCAGCATAGATCGATCCTACGATGATGACAAACGCCGTGATAACGTACGGCTAATGGTCAAGCCACGTCTCAGCTTTTGGCAAATCTGGAATATGAGCTTCGGGTTCCTGGGCATTCAGTTTGGCTGGACGCTGCAGATGAACAACATTAGCGCGATCTATGAGTTTTTGGGCGCCAAAGCCGATCAACTGCCCATTCTGTTCTTGGCCGCACCGGTCACAGGGCTGCTTGTGCAGCCGCTCATCGGAGTTTGGAGCGACAACACCTGGAACTGGCTGGGACGCCGGCGGCCGTTCTTCTTGGTAGGAGCCATTCTCAGTTCCTGCATGCTGGTGCTGATGCCTATGAGCAGTGCGCTGTGGATGGCGGCCGGCGCGTTATGGATTTTAGATGCGTCCATCAACATCAGCATGGAGCCATTCCGTGCTTTTGTAGCCGACATGCTGCCTGATGAACAGCGGCCGCGCGGATTTACCATGCAGAGCTTTTTTATCGGTATTGGCAGCGTTTGCGCTTCATTTGTACCTCTATTAGTGACTTGGCTCAATCCTGCGTGGGGAGGAGTTTCAAAGAGCGCGATTCCCATGTGGGTGCGGGTCTCTTTCTGGATGGGAGCGGCGTCTTTCCTTTGCGCCGTTCTCTGGACAATTGTTCGCACCAAAGAGTACCCGCCGAGCGAGGCTGAAAAGCAGCGGCTGAAAACTGCCAAAGCATTTGACCCCGGGGAAGTGTACCGCGCCATCGTATTGATGCCTGAAGCCATGCGCAAGCTTGCTGCGGTGCAGTTTGTGACTTGGGTGGGCCTATTCTGTCTGTTTCTTTATTTCTCAGTCGCAGTCGCGCGCAGCGTTTTTGGCGCAACCTCCCCAGGCGACCCGGCTTATTCAGAAGGCATTCGGTGGGCAGGTTATTGTTCTGGATTCTATAGCGTGATCTGCTTCATGATCTCGCCATTTCTGCCTTCCATCGTGGAGCGCGTCGGCAAAGTTAGAACGCATTCCCTTTGCCTCTTGGCAGGTGCGGCGGGATTTCTCTCTATCCCGTTCATCCACAATAAGTGGCTGCTGCTTTTGCCCATGGTCGGCGTTGGTATTGCGTGGGCCAGCATCCTGTCGATGCCCTATTCCATCCTCTCGTCGGCCATTCCGCAAAACAAGATGGGCGTTTATATGGGTATCTTCAATTTCTTCATCGTGCTTCCTGAAATCACGGCGTCGCTGGCGTTTGGTTGGATCATGAATCATTTGCTGAACAATAACCGCATGGCGGCGCTGGTGGTTGGCGGCATCTGCTTTATTCTGGCGGCACTCTTAACGCAGCGGATAGAAGAACCGCACGCGCAAGAATCCGACGAGCTGCTTCCCGTGGCCGCTTGAACACTGCGATGGGCCCGTTGCGCGCATTTAGCATTCGGCGTCTCGACGGTGCAGGGACGCAACGCGTGAACGATCAGGTTGCCGTGGAAGAACCGCTTGCCATTGTTGTTCAGTACTGGCAAAAAGACGCGCCCCAGACGGCCAATCTGGCAGTAACGATGCGCACGCCTGGGCACGAGCCGGAGCTAGCGGTGGGTTTGCTGTTAGCCGAGGGAGTCCTCCGCCGGCGCGCGGATTTGGTCAACGTGCGTCCCTTAGGCAGTGCGCCATCCAACGAAGTGTTGGTTGAACTGGCGCAGGAGGTCGATTTTGAAGCATGGCGCGCCGCACGCAACGGGTTCGTGAGTTCGAGCTGCGGTATTTGTGGCAAGCGCAGCCGCGAAGCAATGCAGTTGGACATGTTGCCGCTGGAGCCGGATCGGTTTCGGGTGCCCGCCTCCTTGATTCATGAGCTGCCCTTGGCTCTGCGAAAACAGCAGCCTGGCTTTGCGGAGACCGGGGGCTTGCACGGCGCAGCTTTGTTCACGGGTAACGGCGGCTTCGAAGCGGCATTTGAAGACATCGGCCGCCATAACGCGCTCGATAAACTCACAGGCTGGGCGTTCTTGCAGGGCCGCTTGCCTCTGCGCGATCGAATTATCTTTATGAGCAGCCGTGGCAGCTTTGAATTAGTGCAAAAGGCGGCAATGGCAGGAGCGCCGGTACTCGCTACCGTGGGCGGCCCCTCCAGCCTGGCGATTGAAACGGCGCGCGAGCTGCAAATGACATTGGTGGGTTTCGTGCGCGAGAGCCGCTTCAACATTTATTCCGGCGAATGGCGGATAAACTCATAGATAGATGAAGTTGCGTTTTCGCGGAAATAGTTTGCGCCTGCGTGTCAATCAGAAGGAAGTGGAAAGTCTTGCGGCTGGTGCAGAATTGGTGGAAAGCATCACGTTTCCCGGCAGCAGTGCGCTAACCTATGTTCTCGCGCCCGCGCTCGACGGGTCCCCTTCCTCGGCGGATTTTGACGGCAAAACCATACGCGTGACGGCTGCTCTCCGGCTGTGGGCTCGAGGCGATGAGACCGGCTTCTATTTCAACGTTGAGCCCGGCCTGAAAGTATCTATCGAAAAAGACCTGGAGTGCGTAGATGGCCCGGAAGAGGAAAAGGATCCCCACGCTTTTCCACGAAAATCAGTGACTTGTTAAAACACCTGCACCTAAGGCGGTGAGGAACTACCGCCGATAATTCCAACGGGTGCGTCTGCGTGTTAACCGTTATCGCTTAGCCTATCTCCTATTAGCAGGAGTATCCTCCTGCACGCATTCGCCAATCCAGCCGCCAGCGAATGTCCTCACGAAGGTGGGCGAAGTGCGCAAGCTCGACGCCCAAAGTTTCGCGGGCTCCCACGTTCGAGCGAGCATCACGGGGCAAATCACCTGGGTGGACGGCTTTCGCTCGCTCTATTTACAGGATGAGACCGGCGGAATCCTGGTTGAGCATCCCCACGCTGATGTCGATCTGAATCGCGGTCAGCAAATTGAGGTTAGAGGAAACGTTACGCGAACCGAACCTTACCCCTCTATGACTGGGTTGACGATCCGCATCCTCGATCCAACCCCGCGTGCGCTCAGCAAAACAGCGAAACTGCAAGCCGAAGATCTAGATTCCTTGCGCTGGCAGTTCCAGGTTGTCGAATTGGAGGGAATTGTTCGTACCGCCAACACCGGCAGTGGTGATAGAACTGTGTTGGATTTGTTCGCTCTAGGCCGCAATATCACGGCGACGATTCGCAATGCCGCCGGCGCAGACTACACCCGCTTCGTTGACGCCAGGATACGAACGCGCGGCGTTCTTTCACTTAATGTGGATGCGGCGGGCCAACCAGCAAGCGCCGATCTGGCCATACAAGCCACGGATGATCTGGAAGTTCTCGAGCCTGCGCCCTCAAGCTCTCGAATTCCCGCGCTTAAAGCCGCCGAAGTGCTCCGGGTTGCCACTCTGCCGTCTCATAGAATCAGGCTGCACGGGTCGTTGTCTTCAGGTGGCACGGACTTTTTATTTCGCGACGCGTCTGGAACGATATCTCTGTCGCCCGATCCCACCCGTAATTTGCTCGTAGGCCACGACCTCGATATCGCTGCATTCGTGTGGCGTGAAAACGGCCGCAACGTCCTGATTGATGCTTCCCTCCTGGATAGCGATGCCAACGCGGCAGCGCCCAAAATCCTCACTACGGTCAAGCAGATCCAGCATCTGTCGAATCAGGAATTGAACCGCGGCTTTCCCGTTGAAATCACCGGTACGGTTACCTACTCCGATGCTAGTGTTCGCGACACCTTCATCCAAGACGAGACCGGCGGAATCTTTGTATTCTCGCCCACCGGCGGCAGCTTGGATCTAAAATTGGGCCAATATGTGAAGCTGAGGGGTTTCGCCAGTCCCGGCGGTTTTGCGCCGGTTATCGCCGAGCCCAAGGTTCAAATCCTCGGCACTCATGCGCTTCCCAAACCTCTGCCCCTGGACATGGAACAGCTTCTGACGGGCGTCGCGGATAGCCAATGGGCAGAGGCTGAGGGAATTGTCCGTTCCGCGAAACCCGAGTTTGGGCACTTGCGGCTCGATGTCGCCTTGGGGTCTCATCGATTTGCCGTTTTTGTGGCAGGGACGACACGCGTTCCGGCGTGGCTCTTGGATTCAAAAGTACGGTTCTGGGGCGTTTGCGGCGCGGTGACCAATTTCAAAGGCCAGCTTCTGGGCGTTCAGTTCAGCGTCCCCAACATCTCCTTTGTCCAGCGGCAAGGTACGTTGACGTCCGATCACCTGCCCCGGCTCAGAATCCAGCAGCTGTTGCAGTTCTCCCCAGATGCAAACGTCGATTTGCGGGCGCGCACACAAGGCACCGTCGTTTTCACTCATCCATCCGGCCCAACATACATCCGCGACTCTTCGGCTGGTCTATTGATAAAAACGCACAACGCCGCCAACCTTCAGATCGGCGACTTGGTTGAAGTCACAGGCACCATGCGCCTCGGTGACTTCGCGCCGTATTTAGAAGACGCCGGGTTTTACGTACTCGGCTCCTTGCAGCCTCCCAAGCCGCTGGCTGTGACCGCGGAGGAAATTTTGTCGAATGGCGTGGAGGCGCAACTCGTTCAGCTCGACGGGTTTCTGGTCAACGATTCGAGCGGGGCCGGGGAACAAACACTGATTCTCGAAGCCGGCGACCGCATTTTCCAGGCGCATCTTCCCGATGGGAAACTGCCTGCTTTGCGCAAAGGCTCTCTGCTGCGGGTGAGCGGTCTCACCGTGCTGCGGGTGGAAAGCGCCGATCAGTTCTTGCTGCCGGTTGGCTTCTCGCTGTTGCTGCGCTCGCCTGGCGACATTCTGGTACTGCGTCCAGCTCCCTGGTGGACCACCGAACGCATGTTCAATCTCATCGCGGCCGGGCTGGCGTTGATCCTGGCCGCATTTGCCTGGATCGCCGTCTTGCGCCGCCGCGTTCTGCAACAAACCGCCGATTTGCGAAAGGCCAAGGAGTCGGCGGAGGACGCCAGCCGCACCAAGAGCGAGTTCCTGGCGAACATGAGTCACGAAATCCGCACGCCCATGAACGGCGTCCTGGGGATGACGCAATTAGCCTTGGAAACCGATCTGACTGAAGACCAGCGCGAATATATTTCGGTCGCCAAGCAATCGGCGGACGCTTTGCTGACCGTCATCAACGACATCCTCGACTTTTCAAAGATCGAAGCGGGCAAGCTTGACCTCGACCCTGTTCCTTTTCAACTCCGCGATGGCTTGGCGGACGATTTGCGGACAATCGCCGTGCATGCACAGGAGAAGAGTCTTGAACTGGTGTTTGAGATCGATGAAGCAATTCCAGACAACTTGATTGGAGATGCCGGCCGTTTGCGTCAGATCGTGCTCAACCTCGTGTCGAACGCCGTTAAATTCACGATGCAAGGTGAAATTGCCGTCAGTGCGACGCTCGAATCAAAGACTGCCAAGAGTGTTGTTGTTCACTTTTGCATTCGCGATACCGGGATTGGCATTCTCCCGGAAAAACAGGATTTGGTTTTCGCAGCTTTTTCACAAGCCGATACCTCCACCACACGCAGATTCGGCGGTACTGGCCTGGGATTGTCGATATCGAAACAACTCGTCAGTTTAATGAATGGCAAGATCTGGCTCGAAAGCGCCCTCGGAGTGGGAAGCTCGTTTCACTTTACGGCCGAGTTTGAATACCAGACTGGCGCCGCTCCCTCGCTGGCGAACGACACAACAGCGGCGGTCAACTTTCAAGACTTGGAGGTCTTGATCGTGGACGACCATCCGACAAACCGGCGGATTCTCTACGAGACGCTGACGCGGCGCGGTATCAAAGTGGCCGCGGCAGAATCCGCTGCCGCTGCGCTCGAGATCCTGGCACGCCGAAGCTTCGATCTAGCGCTACTTGACGTTCAGATGCCTGACGTGAGCGGGTTCGAACTGGTGGAAGCGATTCGCACTCGCTGGCCTAAGACCGCTATGAAGATTGCCGTCTTGACCTCCATGCGTCATCGCGGCGATGCGGAGCGCTGCTTGAAACTCAAGATCGAGGCGTACCTTTCCAAACCAATCAAGAATTCCGACCTATTTAACGTAATTCGGAAACTGGCTCGCGCGCCTGGTATCCCGGCAGGGGCGGAAAACGTTGAAAACGGCGCGCCCTCGCCGCCCGCCCTCAGCGGTCTGAAAATTCTGCTGGCCGAGGACAATCCGGTAAACCAAAAAGTTGCCGCGCGGATGCTGGAACGCCTGGGCCACTCCGTGATTCTGGCCGGCAACGGATTGGACGCCCTCGCCGCCTTACACAATCATTCGTTCGATCTCATTTTAATGGACGTGCAAATGCCGGAGATGGACGGCCTGGAAGCCTCGCGGCGGATTCGTGTTTTTGAAGCCGGCAAAACGCGCGTTCCTATCGTTGCCTTAACGGCTCACGCGATGGACAGCCACCGCGACGAATGCCTGGCCGCTGGAATGGATTCATTCCTTACCAAACCCATTCGCCCCGAGTCATTGAAGTTAGAAATCGAACGCTTGTGCGGCAGCGCCGTTGCCTCGAAATAGAACGGGCTTACGGACGCCCGATATCGCGATGCTGTTCTTTCACCGTAAAACCGGCCTTTTTTAACCGCTTGTAGATCTCGTCCGCGATCAGCACCGAGCGATGATGTCCGCCCGTACAGCCGAAAGAAATCGTCAAATACGATTTTCCCTCGCGAATGTAATGCGGCAAGAGATAGATCAGGAGCTCCGAAATTCTGTTGATAAACTCAAGCGTCTGTGGAAACGACCGAATGTAGCGAGCCACGCTCGGATGACGCCCACTCAACTTCTTAAACTCTGGAATATAGTTCGGATTCGGCAGAAACCGCACGTCGAAAACCAAATCGCTATCGGTGGGAACGCCGTGGCGAAAACCAAAGCTATTCACGTAGACCACGATCGCGCCGCTCTGCAGCGAACTTTGGAACTTCGACGAAATCAAAGCGCGCAGTTCGTGCACGTTCAACTTGCTGGTATCGATATAGAGGTCGGCCAACTTCTGAATCGGCTTTAGGAGCGCCCGTTCGTCTTTGAGACTGCTAAGAACGGTACTCTCAGCGCCTAGTGGATGAGGCCGGCGCGTTTCGCTGAAGCGGCGCCGTAGGGTCTCGTCGTCGGCATCCAAAAACAGGATACGGGTATCGAGTTGTTTGCGAAGAGCGGCAAAGATCCGCGGGAATTGGCGCAACTGATCGCCCTCGCGAATATCGATAATAAGGGCGGCTCGCCTCGGCGTCTTCGCGTCGTGGGTCAGGTCGGCAAATTTCGGCACCAGTGCGATCGGCAGGTTGTCGACCGCATAAAAACCTAGATCTTCGAAAGTCTTGAGCGCAGTGAGCTTGCCCGAGCCGCTCATGCCCGTGATAATGACCAAATCCGCCGCCGCTAGCGCCTGATTGCCTTCAGACATTTGGGCAGGCCCGGGCGCGCGAACGGGCTTCGGTTCAGCCACGAGCCCGTCTTGCGCGTCTTTCTTGGAAGTTCTAAGATTCAATTAAATCCAGATTACCGTCCGTTCGCCGCACAAGCACCGACAAACAGTCTCGGCTAGCATCGCGATAAACAAAATAGTTCACAGCGGAATCCATCTCCATTATCGCTTCCTCTAACGACATCGGCTTGCGGTCGTCGCCATAATTCACTCGATAAATCTTTGGTTTGGCTAATTTGGCGACGCCGTTCGCTTTCGCCTTGACCTTGGCCGAGGGCTGGGCCACCGCCAATTTTTCGCGGGCGATTACGTTGGGGGAAGGCCCATCCTGCCCGCTCTCTTTGTTCGAACGAACAGATTTTGCGTCGCGGTGGGTATCTCGCCACCGGCCCCGCAGCTTCAAAACCTGCTTCTCCAGCTTGTTCGCGGCGCCGATGAGCGCTTTATCCAGATCAGCGTCGGAACCTTCGCCTACAAGAGCGTGATCGTAGAAATTGACGACCACTTCAACTTGGTGCAAATGGCGCTGCATCTGGTGCATCACATGCGCCTCGCGTTCTCCCCGGCGTTCGACCAGCTTGCTGATCTTGGCTAGCTTAGCGCTGAATTTCTCTTGTAAGCCAGGGGTAAAGTCTTTCGTCTTTCCGGAAAATATGAGTTTCATAATTGAACCTCGTGTAAAAAGGAAACGCGGAGCCACGCAGCGCTGAAAGAGTCTAGTCGGGACGGATTCGGCGCTGGTGCGTGGAAGGTATGTTCATGTCCTCCCGGTATTTCGCCACGGTGCGGCGGGTAACTTGTATGCCTTCGGTCTGCAAGCGGGCCGTGATTTGTTCGTCGGTTAGCGGATGCGATGCATCCTCTTCCACAATCATTTTCTTAACTCGTTTCTTCACCACCAGGAGGGGCGTCGTGCTGCCTACCGGTCCTTGTACCGCTTCTGAGAAGAAGTAACGTAATTCAAAGATACCTTGCGGCGTATGAGCGTATTTATTAGCAACGGCGCGGCTCACAGTGGAAGGGTGGACGCCAATTTCCTCGGCAACATCTTTGATCATCATCGGCTTGAGGGCGTCTATCCCCAGCTCCAGAAACTCGCCTTGCCGGGCGCACCACCGATTGGCAAACCCGCAAGATGGTTTGTTTGCGCTGCTCGATATTTTTGATGAGCAATAAGGCCGACGCATAGCGTTCCTTTACCCAGTTCCGAACATCCTTGTCGGGCTGCTGGCCGCGGTCGATCATCCAGCGGTAATCCGCCTTCAAACGCAACTGCGGAATTTCATCGTCGTTCAGCGTGATGACGTATTCATCTCCTTCCTTGAAGATGTAGACGTCGGGCTCAACCTTTTGTGCTGGCGGTCCGGAGAAGCGCAGTCCGGGTGCCGGATCGAGATGGCGGATGACGTTCAGCGCAATCTGCACATGCTCTAAGGGACGCCCCATCGCCTTTGCCAAAAGCGAAAGCTGGCGCGGCGTTTCCATGCGCAGGTGATCGTGTACGATCTTCCAGGCGACCGAATCTTTGGCATCGCGCGCTTCCAACTGAAGCAGCAGGCACTCGCGTAAGTTTTGCGCACCCACACCGGTCGGTTCGAGCGATTGCACAGCTTTCAAACCGGCCTTTACATCCGCCAGACTCAGACCCTCCGCCGCGGCGATTTCCTCAATCGGGGTTTCCAGATAGCCGGTCTCTTCCAAATTCCCGATGATGCCGTTGGCCGCTTGGCGCACGCGCTCGGGCAAAACCTCGACACTGAGTTGCGATTGCAGATGGTCGCTCAAGCGGACCGGATAAGACAGAAATGTTTCAAACGACGGCTTTTCAATCGATTCAGACGCTGGGCTTTTAAAACCCGGATCGAGATAATCGTCAAAGAAGCTGCCGAAATCGATTTCTTCGAACGGATCCGTCTCGGTTTTGGGAGGTTCTTCTAACGCGGTGGCCGTGGCGACGGACACACTTTCAAGCGAACCCTCCGGCAAGGGCGGATCGGCATACGCTTCAGCGTCGCTTTGATCTACTTTCTCAAGCAGGGCCGCATCGGCCGGATCGCGCCGCCCGTCTTGTTCGAGCATCGCTTGCAATTCGGCGGGGGTTAGATCCTCACCTGCTTCGCCGGCTTCCTCCAGGACTGGGTTTTCGTCCACTTCATTTTGGATCATTTCCCGTAATTCCAGGCGGTTTAATTGCAAAACGGCGACCATTTGCATTAGCCCGGGCGTCAAAATCTGACGCTGCGACTGATTTAAGCTCAGGCGTTGCGTGAAGTCACTCATTCGAACTCCAGTCTACCACCCGAAACGGGCTATTCCGTCCTGTGGAAAAAGCGGATTGTGCTGATTTTCCACGGGTTTACCGGGGAGGGGGCGTGAAAATCCGGGAATGGATCTACTTCTGTGGATGAACGTTCTCTCGTAGCCACGGCACTAGCCTCTCAAAACTGAATTGATTGCTTTCATAAAGAGCAGAGAGAAAAGAATAGGTTGCCTCAGCGTCGGCAGCTAGGCGCAAACCGTTGATCGCAAGAAACGTATATGTCGCCGCAAACGCCGTACGCTTGTTGCCATCGATAAAGGCATGGTTCTGCGACAAGCTCTCCCACAACGCTGCGGCTTCCTCAATCAGATCAGCGTAGTAACCCGTCTGCGGCCGATAGAGCGCTGCCTCCAGCAATCCCGGATCTCTGACTCCGTGCGAACCACTGTAACGTTCGATCTGATCGCTGTGGATAGCCAGCACCTCTACCATTGTGAGGTAGCCGGTCATTTAGCGAGCTTGGTATAAAGCGGTCCGTATTTTTCGTGACTGGCTAGATAGGCACCCATTACGTGCGCCCGCGGATTGGCTTTCTTGTGCTTTTCGATTAAATCGGTTAAAGCCTCTTCAATGACAGCCTGGAGCTGACGGCCTTCGGCCGCTGATAATTTACGGACTGTGGCGAGGAGTTCAGAATTGACTTGGGTGGCGAATTTTTCGCGAGTTTGAGCGGTTACGGTTGCTGGAGCCATTGCAATCGTAGGTTATCATGATAAATCATGATGTGTCAAGATGGCTAGTTTCTTGGGGTTGATACTGGGGCGAAGTAAAAATTCTCGCCCAGATAAATGCGCCGCACTTCCGGATCGCGTCCCAGCGAATCCGGCGACCCCGCGCGAAAAATGCGCCCGCTACTAATGATGTAGGCCCGATCCGTCACCGCCAGCGTCTCCCGCACATTGTGATCGGTCACCAAAATGCCGATGCCCTTGCGCTTCAAGTCGCCAATGATCCGCTGCAATTCCAGAACCTGAATCGGATCGATGCCGGAAAACGGCTCATCGAGCAAAATAAAATCCGGCTGCAGTACCAACGACCGCGCAATCTCCGTACGCCGCCGCTCGCCGCCCGAAAGCATGTAGCCTTTACTGTGCCGCACCGTCTCCAAGCCGAGATCGCTAATCAGATTGTTCATCCGTTCGCGGCGCTCATGGCCGGAAATCCGCAGCGTCTGCAAAATCGCCATCAGATTGTCTTCCACGCTCAGCTTGCGAAAAACCGACGGCTCCTGCGGCAGGTAACTGATGCCCTTGTGGGCGCGCTTGTACATGGGCAACTGGGTAATCGTCTCATCGTCGAGCAGAACGTCGCCCGATTCCGGATTCACCAAACCCACTGTGATGTAAAACGAGGTCGTCTTTCCCGCGCCGTTCGGACCGAGCAGCCCGACCACTTCCCCTTGCTCCACGCGGATACTTACGTTGTCCACCACCTTGCGGCCGTTATACGATTTTGAAATTTCGTCGGTTTGCAGTGTGCGCATGAAGCTATCTATGTCTTATGATACGCGTTGATGCAGACTGCCGAGGGTATTCGCAAGCGCTACGCTTTTTGGAGCGCTTTATTGGTCCTGGCCTGTTTGCGAGCCTGCTTCTGGGACGTGCTCTGGTCTGACGAAGACTATCACTTGGCGGCGGCTATCGACATTCTTCACGGCAAGATGCCATACCGCGATTTTTGGTACGACAAACCCCCGCTCGCGGCGCTCTTTTATCTGCCCATCGCTGGGCTGCCCGGCACCCTCCTGCGTCTCTGGGATGCCGCCTACATTCTGCTTTGCTGCTTGCTTGGATTTCGGCTATCGCGAAGTTTCTGGGGCGAAGCCGAGGGCCTGTGGACGGCCCTGCTGATTGCCTTTTTCACCACCTTCTACTTGCCCTCAGCAGTGATCCCATTTGCTCCCGACGCGCTGCTGATCGCACCCCATTTAGCCGCCATCTATTTTGCGCAACGAAGTAGACCATTAGCCGCGGGTCTGCTGTGCGGTCTCGGTTTTTGGATCAATGTAAAAGCGCTCTTCGTTTTAGCCGCGTGTGCCGTGTGGGGAGTGTCTTCTTTGCTCGGGTTTGGCGGTATAGTTCTCATCGGCGCCACAATGCTGGCTACGTTTTCCGCCTTCCTCGGGTACTGGGAGCAAGTTTGGATTTGGGGTTTCGCCTATGCGCCTGGGTCGCCCGTTGGTCATCCGATAGCAATCGCTGCGGAACGCATCGGCCACTGGCTTGGCTTTCACCTTGCCTTAGTTTTAAGCTGGCTGAAGGGAATCTGGCAACAGTCTCGCATTGAACGCTTCAAACTCATTGCCTGGCTCGCCTTCTCATTCGCTGCCGTTTGCTTCGGTAACCACTTTGCACCGCGCTATTTTCTTCAGCTATTGCCGCCTTTAGCGGTCGTCGGTGGCCGTGGCATCGTTCTTTCACTCCAGCAGCGCGAGCGCTTCACAATCGCCGCCCTTTGTTTATTGCTATTGATTCCCTTTGCCCGATTCGCTCCCCGCTACGCGCTGGTTGCAATGCACGCCCCGTGGAGCGACACTGCGCTCAATTCCGATAGCCAGCAAGTCGCCGCACGCATCAACGCACTCAAACAACCCGGCGACACTCTTTTTGTTTGGGGCTATCGGCCCGATATGTACGTCTACACCCGCCTCAGCCCTTCGAGTCTAATCTGGGATTCGCAGCCCCTTACCGGCGTTGCCGCCGACCGTCATCTCAGCGCGCAATCACCAATCACCAGCGAAAAGACCACCGCTCATCTCGAAGCAGTCGAGGCGTCGCGTCCAACTTTCTTCGTCGATGGCCTCGGATTGCTTAATCCGAAGCTGAAACCGCAGGCCTTCCCCGAAATGCGTTCTCTGCTCACTCACTACCACGAAGCCGCACGCACTCGCCTCAGTGCCATCTACCAGAGAAACGACTGAGCTATTTTTTTACCATCTTGCTAAAGGCCGGCTTCTTGACATCGCCTTCTACAATCAACCGGTCGTCACCGCTAAAGTAAGTAATCTCTTTGCCTTTCGTCACGCCGCGGAGACTGTCGATAATTTGCGGGGCGCCTCCCGTTAGAATCACTTTGTCTTCTTTGGTGTAGTACTCGCCGTGGTCGCCGCTCCCCGTGCGCTTATGATTCGGACCGAGCAGATCCACCACCACCAGGCCACCATCGGCAAAGGCATGATCTAACGAAGAATCGCTGCTGTTGTCGTTTGTTTTCGGCGTCAGGAACGCACGCAACTCATCCGAGGTCACCGTCATCGCATTGCGCAACAACGTCACGCCGCCGCTATACAAGGCGACGCGCGTGTCATCGTGATACACCATGTTCGGCGATTTAACCGTTGTATAAACCGGATTCGCCGGCGCCACAGACACAACGGGTTTGATCTTCGCTTTACCGTCATCGGCAGCCGTGGGAGCGGGAGCCTTCTTGTTATCCACCAACTCGCTCACGACATGACCTGAAGCCAGCAGCGTCTGATCGTCGCGATTGATCTCAATCTTGTCCGCAACGATCCGGTTCGCCCCTTGCCACATCACGACATTGCCGTCATAAAACATGTGGTAATTATTTTCGCGGGAACGCATACGGTCCGCCCGTGCTTGCAACGGCTGCGTCTGGTCGAGCATCGACGTGCCCGGCTTCTGGCTCTTGTCCGGCGCCCTCACCGAAAGCACTTTGCCCGTCACATCCATGTCGCCAGTCGTTTGGTCCATCACAATCAAATCGCCTTGCGTCGAACCCGTATCGTCGGAAACCTTTGCCTTATCGATCAGCGTAATGCGGTTGATCTTCTGCTCCAAAACCGCCTTGTTCGATGAAGCCTTCCTATCGGCTTCTTTATAACGGAAATTGCCGCGCTGCTCAATATGGTCAATCGAGCTGGAATTCGGGACAAACTTCGCCGTCATTTCGTCGCTCCATGTGAATGCCGGCTCGGGCGGCTTCTTCTGCCCAGGTGCCGGCGGCTTGTCCGTGCGCGTCGCCACATTCCAGCCTAGGAAGGTATCTACATAGCTATGGTCGCCATAGATGATCCGCATTTTCGACGAATCCAGCACGCGGTGCACCTGCTCAGGCCGGTTCGGCTTAAACTCAAGCTGCGCTTTAGAAGGCGTGCGAATCTCCTGCACTTCCTGCCCGCCCTCTTTCATATCCAAGTTGATGGTCTCGCTCCGCAGAATGCGGGTCTCCGTAGGCACCGCGCCTAGGTGTTCGACCGGAGACGACTCCGCCACGGCGTTCCCTTCGGCCACCACGGTTTTCAAGTAACTATCGGGTTGGTCTTTGCCCGCCTTCATCTGTTGCCCGAAATGCAAGTCGGCGCGCTCACCGGTGATCACGGTCTTTGCCCGCTCCTGCACCGAGACTACGCGCGCATTGTGCGTTCCGGCAACGTCGGTCATGTTGCCGTCTTCGTCGAAATGCGCCGTCATGTGATCCGCCGAATACTCCACCTGCCGGCCTTTGCGGTTGTCGGTGCCGAGCGGCTTGTCTGAATCGATCTGCCGCACCTTTCCGCGATTCTCTTTGTCATCCGACAACGTCACCACCGACCCTTGCGCCTGAATGTTCATCGTCTGCCGTTGCAGCTTCGACCAGGGCGATAAATAGATCTTCTGTTCGGCTTCGTTATAGATCAGGTCGTTCGTCTCGATGTGCATCCCGTTGCGATCGAGCACAACCTGCGATTTCATATGCAGAATCTTGGTATGCGGGTCGTACTCAACGCCTACCGCTGTGCCGCTGCCATTTGGAAAGATGAACGTCGCAAGCTTGTCCGTCTGAACTTTGAAAGTCTTGGTGTCGTAAGTGACGCCCGACGTCTTTACCTGCACCCGCTTGGCTAACTCGTCTTTGTTCTCCGCATCCTTATCCACCGGCACGTTCATCACAATGCTCACCGGCCCTTCGGACGTCATCACTTCCGACCGCTGATCGAAATGCGCTTTATCGGCCTTGATGTAGGTGTAGTTCGCGTCTTTTTTGTTGAACTGCTTCAGCGCCAACCCCTGCAGCTCAAATGCCGACGGGTTGTTCGTCACTCGGAACGCACTGGCATAGAGCCGCACTACGGGCTTATTCGTTTGCGGATCGTCTTTGTTGTATTTCCAACCTTGCAGCGCGAGGCCGTCCTCGGAATTCTTCAGTTCGGGCGGTAGTTCGCGCGGCTTGTGCTCGGCTTGCGAGCGTCGAATGGCGTAGGTAATGCCGACCAGGGCGGTAATCAGTAGGGCGGCAAGGGCTAGAAGTGAAGAGGCGCGCCGCATGTTGGGAATATTCTCTTTTTTAGGTTAACAGAAGAGTCAGCCTACTAAAATGGTTGTCAATCTGACCAGAAATCAGCCCATTCTACTGCTACACTGGGATCATGAAATCGATCAATCTTCAGGACGCCAAAACGCACCTGTCTCAATATCTCCATGAGGTCGAAAACGGTGAGGTGATCGTCCTGTGTCGCCACAACAAGCCCATCGCCGAAATCCGCGCTATTGAAAAGCCCACTAGCCAGGAGCAAGGCGAACGCATGTTCGGTATGTACGATGGATTCGGTGTTTCCGCGTCTTTCTTTGATCCACTCCCCGACGATTTGCTTGAGGCTTTTGGCGAAAACGTTAAATGAACTTCCTGCTTGACACCTGCGTGGTGCTCTGGCTAATGCTCGAGCCGAAACGAATTGCGCCGCGCCTGCTCAAGACTCTCGCTGACCGCGAAAACACTATTTGCGTAAGTTCTGCGTCCACCTGGGAGATCGTTGTTAAATGGCAAACGGGTAGGCTGACCTTGCCGAACAAGCC
This sequence comes from Bryobacterales bacterium, assembly GCA_963763615.1. GTDB lineage: Bacteria > Acidobacteriota > Terriglobia > Bryobacterales > Bryobacteraceae > Bog-105. The sequence goes on from CAVXPI010000004.1 coordinate 169,707, forward strand.
AACTCAGTTTTTCGTCGACCTGCGCACCGGTCCAGCAGGCGTCACGTCGCTTCCATTCGATGATAATGCAGCCATGCAGCTCCTCAAACTCCCCAGGCTTCATTCCGACCCCTTCGACCGCATGCTCATCTGCCAAGCCATCGAGCACGGCCTAACCCTCGTTACGCCCGATACCTTCATCCAGCAATACCCGATCAAAACCCTATGGATCTCCTAATAAACTCGCGCAAAACGGGCACGCCGAGGGCGCGCGAATTCCTGACTCTGTTTCGCGGCGCGGACGTGCCCTTTGCGCTGGTTCGTTCATAAAATCTGAGTCAACCACCATTACCCCGCCAACTGCTAACACTTTATGCCTTTTACAATCAACAACTTGAAAAATAGTCTTGTCACTCTCCGCCCGAGTGTGCTAAAACTGTCGCTGGGACAAGATTGGTAGAGCCGAACAACAAACTCGGTACTAGTCCAGTCCAGCGATCCCAACAAATTCTCATTTCAACAAACTCAGTGGAGGTTCAACGTATGGAAATTCGTCCGCTACACGACCGCGTAGTGGTGAAACGGCTTGAAGAAGGTGAAGAGAAGACCACGGGTGGTCTAATCATTCCCGACTCCGCCAAAGAAAAGCCGCAGCAAGGCGAAGTTGTTGCCGTAGGCAACGGTAAGAAGACCGACGACGGTAAAGTGATTGCCTGCGATGTCAAAGCCGGCGACCGCATCCTTTTCGGCAAATACTCCGGTTCAGACATCAAGCTGAACGGCAACGAATATCTGATCATGCGCGAAGACGAAATCCTCGGCGTGATTTCAACCAATGGACACAAGTAAGGAGAAAACAGAATAACCATGGCTGCAAAACAAATTGTCTATAGCGAAAATTCTCGTCAGGCCATTCTGCGCGGTGTGAATCAGCTTGCTGATGCCGTGAAGGTGACCCTCGGTCCGAAGGGCCGGAACGTTGTGCTCGAAAAGAAGTTCGGTGGGCCCACCATCACCAAAGACGGCGTCACCGTGGCCAAAGAAGTAGAACTCAAGGATCCCCTGGAAAACATGGGCGCCCAAATGGTGCGCGAAGTGGCTTCCAAGACCAGCGACATCGCCGGCGACGGCACCACGACCGCCACGATTCTCGCTCAGTCCATCTTCCGTGAAGGCGTCAAATCAGTAGCCGCCGGCGCAAACCCGATGGCCCTGAAGCGCGGAATTGAAAAGGCTGTGGAAACGGTTGTTGAAGGCGTCAAGAAATTCTCCAAGCCCGTTTCCGGCGATGCCATTGCCCAAGTGGGCACCATCTCGGCCAACGGCGATTCCAACATCGGCAATATCATTGCCGAAGCCATGAAGAAGGTCGGCAAAGACGGCGTCATCACGGTGGAAGAATCGAAGACGATGGTCACCGAGTTGCAAACCGTGGACGGTATGCAGTTCGATCGCGGCTACCTCTCGCCCTACTTTGTGAGCGACCCCGATCGCATGGAAGCCGTTCTCGAAGATCCTTACATCCTGATCCATGAAAAGAAGATCAGCAACATGAAGGATCTCTTGCCGCTGCTCGAGCAGATTGCTCGCGCCGGCAAGCCGCTTCTCGTCATTGCTGAAGAAGTGGAAGGCGAAGCGCTCGCCACCCTGGTCGTCAACAAGCTCCGTGGCACGTTGAACGCCTGCGCCGTTAAGGCTCCGGGCTTCGGCGATCGCCGCAAAGCCATGTTGGATGACATCGCGATCCTGACCGGCGGCAAGTCGATCATGGAAGAAACCGGCATCAAGCTCGAAGGTGTCCGGCTCGAAGATCTCGGCCGCGCCAAACGCGTCACGATCGACAAAGACAACACCACCATCGTCGATGGCGCCGGGACGCAGAAGAGCATCGAAGGCCGCATCAAGCAGCTCCGCACCCAGATCGATGAGACCACCTCCGACTACGACCGTGAGAAGCTCCAAGAGCGTCTTGCCAAGTTGGCCGGCGGCGTGGCTGTGATCAAGGTCGGCGCGGCCACCGAAACCGAAATGAAGGAAAAGAAAGCACGCGTGGAAGATGCTCTGCATGCCACTCGCGCGGCTGTGGAAGAAGGCATTGTGCCCGGCGGCGGCGTGGCGCTGCTGCGCGCCGGCAAATCCTTGGCCGATCTCAAGATGGGTGGCGACGAGCAAATCGGCGTCGACATCATCCGCAAGGCAACGGAAGAGCCGCTTCGCCAGATCTCTGGCAATGCCGGTTATGAAGGCGCCATCGTCATCGAAAAGGTTCGCGCCAACGACGATCCGAACTACGGCTTCAATGCCGCCACGGGCAATTACGAAGACCTCGTAAAGTCGGGCGTCATCGATCCTACCAAGGTCACCCGCTCCGCTCTGCAACACGCCGCTTCTATCAGCGCGTTGATGTTGACCACCGAAGCGATGATCTGCGAAATCCCCGAGAAGAAGGCTGCTGCCGGTCCGCCCGCAGGTCACGGCCCCGAGATGGATTACTAAGAATCCGCTTTTCTGCAAAGGGAAGAGAGAGGCCCGTCAGGCGAAAGCTTGGCGGGTTTTTTGTTTTGATGAATGAATGCGCATCGGCCTTCTCTCGGACACCCACGGCTTTCTCGATCCGGCGATCTTCAACTACTTTGCCGAATGCGATGAAGTGTGGCACGCCGGCGATTTTGGGCCATTCTCAATGCTTGAGGAATTGGAAAACTTCAAACCGTTGCGCGGCGTTTGGGGCAACATCGACGGCGATAAAATCCGCGCCGCCATCCCCAGCGACTTGCAATGGGAATGCGAAGGCCTTCGCGTATACATGACCCACGTCGGCAACGCTCCCCATGTGCGCCGCGAAATCAACAGTTATCACCCAGGCCTATTCATCTGCGGCCACTCGCACATCTTGAAAGTCGCCCGCGAGCCCGAACGCCATCTCATCCACATGAACCCCGGTTCCGCGGGACACCACGGCTGGCACAAAGAACGAACAATCCTCCGCTTCGCGGTGTCCGCAGGGAAGGTCAGCCAGCTAGAAGCGATCCGGCTCGGTCCCCGTGGAACCCAGACTACTTGAACCGAAAGCCAATCCAGATCCACGAAACCTCTCCCGTACCCGGCATTCACTTCGCCACAAGATCCGAGATATAACAACCCAAAGCCTTTGTCCGCGCCATCTTTACAGGCTTACCCGCCAAAACCGCATCCAGCGCGTCCCGCAGATCGAGGCTCCTCGCAGGCCGTCGCGGCTGCCCTAACGCGCCAACGGAATCGTCGATCCGCCCCAGATAAACAATCTTGCCCGCGCGATCAATCACCGCCACCTCAGGCGTAACCGTCGCCCCGGCCGCCTTCACCAATTCGTGCCTCCGGTCGACAATCCTCGGATAATCTCCATGCCCATACTCCGCCGCATGCTCTTTGGCTTGTTGATCCGTGATTGCCGGGTCAACATACACAAGCGTGCAAGCCACGCCCTTCGTCCGGTAATCGGCGCAAATCCGTGCGATCTCATGAGCGAACGAATTCGAAATCGGGCAGTCGTTGGTAACGAAGAAGAGCGCGTTCGCCTGCTGGCCCTCCCCCACTTTGAGCGGATGGCGCTGAACACCATTCACGTCCAGCAGGCCGACGAGCAGAAGAACAAATATGACCGGCGGATTCATTAGTTGCCCAGTAATTCACGCAGCTTCGTCATCACGCTGGGATCCTTGCGGATCTGCTCGCGCGCCATCTCACGCACATGCTGGCGGTATGCGGTGTGAAGCGCCGCGAAATCAGATTCAACGGCCGGATAGACCTGCAAACCCACCGCGCCCATCTCATCTTTTGTCTGTTCGCCCCACTTCACTTCAATCGGCGGCCGCGACGGATTCTTCGCATTCTCGGGCGAATTGTCCCACGTCACTTCGCTATCGAGTTTCGTTCCTTTCGGCAAAAGGATCGTGTGCTCAAAGAAATACCGGTCCTGCCAGGCAAAATCCCAATCGCGAATATCCAGCAAGGTCTTCACAGTGCCGTCCGGAAAGGTCGCCGTCATCTTCATCGTTTTGCCGATGTAGTGCGCATGCGCTCCAACGCTCACCGCCTGCACATCCACCGGCAGCACAAACGAATCACGCGCCGAGAAATCCTTTTGGCCAGGGGCAATATCAAGTGACGAAAAAAGTCCGTACGCCACTGGAAGCTGCACGCTCATTAAAGTGTGGTCCGGCGCTTGCTTGGCAAAGTAAAGGCCAATCGTGGATTGTTCGGCTTCTTCTTTACCGGCCGGGTGAAAGTGATATTGGAACATCAGATCGGTTCCTTTCGGCAGCTTCAGCGCCAGTCCGTCCGGCAAGAGATGTGGTTGCGCGCCCACCGCCACCCCACCCAGAGGCACCATGTCCCGGTTGATGCGCATGCCCGCCATTCTGGAACCGCTCGCATCCTGCTCGGCTTCAATGCGCTTGGCGTCCTCGCTGCTATCGGCGAAATAGAGCACATGATGAACCACCGTGCGCGCCGAAGGACGAAGTTCAATAGCCCGAACCCACTTGTCATCCGGCAAATTCAAAGGGATTCGCAAGTAGCGATAGATGTCGGACCCGTCCGCGGGCACGGGAAAGGCTTTGTCCATCTTGAGAATCAGGTCGGGAGTTCCCAGTTGCCAGCCTGCAGTGAACTGCGGCACAGCGGGGGCGGTTGCGCGATCCCCTTCCGGCATGCCCGATTTCACCCACAATTGGATCGTTTTCAACTCGGCATCAGTCAACCGCCGCGAACCGCGATACTCATAGGAAACTGGCTCCGCTTTCCAAGGCGGCATGATTCGGGCGGCGGTCACAGCGCCGATCAGCTTGCCATGCTTCGCGACATCGGTATAACTCAGTAGTGAAAAGGGCGCGGCCTCGCCAGGCCGGTGACACGTCGCGCAGCGCTGATAGACGATCGGCGCGACGTCTTTACTGAAAGTGACTGGCGTTTCGGCCCGCAAAGCCGGCCCAGCGGATGAAAGCGCCAAAATGACGAGGATTTGACTGGGAATGTGCATCGCTTATTTTATATTCTCACCTCCTTTGCAGCAAAACGGGAAGACACCGGACTTCTTAGCCAGCCACCAAGTAAAATAGATTATCGGCGTTCATAAATCGGAGCGCCCACCTCTGTAGAACTTTGAACCCGCCACCATGCCCAAAAAACTCTGGAAAGTCCATGTGCCGTTGAAGCTCAGATACCCGGGCACCAAGACTTTTGAGCTTGCAGCCCTGGACGAAATCGTAGAAGAACGCATGGAGCCAACCGATAGTCCCGGCGATGTGCGTGTTTATCGTCTTCAAAAAGGATGCAACGATTTTCAAAGCTTCATCGTTTCTCGCTCGGAGCTTGACGCCAATACCAAACTTGTTGATGAACATGAGCCGGCATGAGCCGGGTGCCGTCAACGACAACACCAATTCAGTTGGTCACTTTTTGGGTGTCACATGGATCAGTGCGCCGGGATTGGCGTCTTGCAGCATCCACAGCGAGCCATCGGGGCCCTCTTCCACATCGCGGATGCGGTGGCCGACATCCCAACGCTCGGCGGCTTTGGCGCCGCCATGGCCGTCAAAAATAATACGGTTGAGCGAATTGGTGGATAAGCCGCTGATGAAGCCGCTGCCATTCCATTCTGGAAACGTCCGTTTGCCACGGTAGAACATCAGATTACCCGGCGCGATCACGGGCACCCAATAGAGAACCGGCTTCGCCAGGTCTGGCCGGGTGTCGGGGTTGGGGATCGGCACGCCGTCGTAGTTCATACCGTAAGAGACGAGCGGCCATCCATAATTCTTGCCCTTTTCGATCAAGTTCAACTCGTCGCCCCCGCGAGGGCCATGCTCCACCTCCCATAATTCGCCAGTGGGTGAAAACGCCAAGCCGTAGGGTGTGCGGACGCCGCTAGCCCAAGTTTCAGCCGGAGTCAGGTTCGGGCCCGGAAAGGTATAGTTGCTGACCACGTCGGCAGTTTTGGCCGCCTCGGTGTCACTCGGCGGATCGATCAGAGGAATGGTGGCAGCGCCGATTTTTCCGAAATTAGGATTGCCGCGCGCGGGTTTGCCATCCAGCGTCAGGCGTAGGATCTTGCCTTCGGGCTGGTTTGGATCTTGAGCGGGAGTGAAGCGCTGGCGATCTCCAACAGTTAGAAACAGATATTGGCCGTCGGGCGAAAAGGCGATTTGCGCACCTTCTTGGCCGCCCTTGCCCTTGGGCATCTGATGCCACAACACCTGGAAGTTTTCGAGTTGAGCCGAAGTGGCTGTGGCGTTCAGCTTGGCGCGGGCGAGAGCCAAACCACCGCCATAGTCACCGGGCTCAGCGTATGTGAGATAGATGTTGTGGTCCGTCGCGTAATGCGGCGATAGGAAGACACCGTGCATGCCGCTCTGGCCTTCAAAATAAACAGCGGGCGTGTTACCGACCTGGATTTTCTCTCCTTGCTGCGATACCAGCCAAACGGGCCCAACCTTTTCAGTCACCAGCATCCGGCCATCGGGCAGGAACGCCAGGCGCCACGGCAGTTTGAAGGTGGCCACCGTGGTCATCGTGAAGGGTAGAGTGGCTTCGGGTTTCAGTTCGCCCACGTTGACTTGGGCCGTGGCCATCAACGGCGCCAGAGTGAAAAGCAGCGCCGCTTTCGAAAATTTCATCAATCTCTCTCTCCTTGGTTGTTCAAGGTTACTAAACTATAGGCGGCCCAAGCTAAACAAGGTTACGTCGTCCGTCTTCACCGCGCCGCCGCGAAACCCTTCTAGGTCTCCTCGGCACGCGGCCACAAGCGTTGAGGCATCCATACCTCTTTTGCGGCCGATCAGTTCTCGCAAGCGATCCACTCCGTACTCTCTGCCAGACAAATCGGTTGCTTCCGAAACCCCATCTGAGTAGATCACCAAACCATGGCCAGGTTCGAGAGACAATTCCGTCAATGTGAATTCCTCACTGCCGAATAGACCAATCGGGAGGTCCGAAGTTTCCAGTACCTGCACCTCTCCGCCGCGGACAACCATTGGAAACGGATGCCCTGCGTTGCAGATCTCGACTCGTCCATCCGGCCACGCACGGGCGGCGACTAGCGTAGCGTACTGGTTCGGCAAAGTGCTTTCGCTAAAAACGCGGCTGGCGTGCTGGAGCATGCAGGGCAACGACAAACCGACGGGAATCAGCGTGCGAAACATGGCGTGCAGATGTGCCATGAGCATGGAAGCAGCAACGCCCTTTCCCGAAACATCCCCCACCATGAAATAGAGGCCGTTCTTGCCCGAGTCAATCACGTCGCAATAGTCGCCGCTTACCATGCCGGCGGGCTCGTAGTGATAACAGATTTGCCAACCGTCATAATTGAGGCCGCATTTGGGCAGCAAGCCCTCCTGGACACGCTTCGCTAGCTGTAAATCCTGCTCTAACGCCGACTTCTCGTGCCGGCTGAGATGGTCGAGGCAAAAGCGGACCAAGGGGTCGGCGATGAGGCGGGAGCATTCGATTGAGTCGTGGCAGGTTTCGCAAGTCCCGTAACAGCCGCCATCAATTCTGGCTAAGGCGCTATCCACCTCTTGCAAGAGAAGGCGCACTCGCTCGGAACCGCCCACGTGGAGATCGGCCTGCTCCAGCTTGTCCCGCCGGTCCAGCAATTGTTCCCGCATGAATTGATCTATGTTTGCCGCCATATTAAGTCTTTGCAGTCTAAAACCTGCCCCATATGATGATGAACGACTAACGTCAGAAGATCCATCCGGATCTTGCCTTCAAACGCGATCAGGTTTGGGCACTATCGCCTACTTTCCAACTCAATAAGGTTCGTCAAAATATCGTTGATCCTAGTCAGATGCCCCTCGCCCTTGCTTTTCAACCAGTCCACAACCTGCGCATCCAACCGCACGCTCACCGAAATCTTGAGGCGCCTATCGCGCAGCCGCGTCATGCCCGCCAACTGTTCTGGAGTGAGCGGCGGGATATCTTTGAAACTGATCTGCGAGTCGTCCTCTGCCGCTTGACGGTTTGCAGTACCACGCACGGCCTTCTTTTCCACATCAGTCCATTTTCTGTTCGCGATATCTTCCGACGTCATGCTTCTGCGCCGCTCGGGCTGGGATGATAGGGATAGTTTCTTCGGCATATTCCTCTCCTCGATACATGTACAACTAGCAACACGCTTCCGCCATTTTGGATCGCTCGTTCCGACGACGCCTACGTTGAACCGCCGTGTGTGCCGTGCTATCTCTAAAAACGCATGGATGAACTGCTAACCTCCATCGCCGAAAAGAAACATCGGCTCGACGCAATGCGTCCAGTTTCGCGTGAGGCCTTGCTTGCCTTGCAGAAATCCTATGACGTTGATCTAACCTATACATCCAACGCTATCGAAGGCAACACTCTCACGTTGCGTGAAACGGCGGAGGTCATAGAACACGGCATCACGGTTGGCGGCAAGCCCCTACGCGATCATCTTGAGGCCGTTGACCATTACAACGCCGTTTTGTGGGTCCGTGAATTAGCACGGGAAACCACGCCAATAGATGAGACGACCGTTCGCGAGTTGGACCGTCGCATTGTTGCCCGGAGCCAGCCCGAATCGGAGGTGTCTACGGCACCTTGCCTCGCCGTATCGCCGGTTCGCCCGTTGTCCTGCCGAACGCGGCGAGAATTCGACAATTGATGAAGGACTATGGTGAATGGCTTGCCAAAGCCGAGCCCACACCGGCGGCCACCTTTGACGCACATTTCCGCCTTGTCGCCATTCATCCGTTTAGCGACGGTAACGGCCGCACGGCGCGGCTCTTGATGAACCTGCTTTTGCTTCGTGAGGGTTACCCGCCCGTTGCCGTGCGGCCGGAAGACCGCAAAGACTATCTGGACACACTGCAACACGGTTCGCTGCATGACGATCTAAACCCTTTCCAAACATTCATGCACCTGCGATTGGAGGCAACGTTGGAAGAGTACCTGAGCGTCTTGGAAGAAGCGTCACCTCCGGGACCCAAACGCGATAAGCCAGCCAACCCGTAGCCCGGGCCGTCACGTCTCCGAAAAGGGTCTTTGTGAGACTTTGCCATGCAAATCGCCTTGACACTTGACGATTTTACAACGCAGTACTAATGCAGTATATTTTACGTATGCCTCGCTATACAATTGACTTTGACGACAAGTTCGGCAAGTCTCTTTCCGACCTACTAGAAAGTACAGATGCTACGACAAAGGCAGACGTAATTCGCCGAGCTGTTGCAAGTTATAGCTACCTGAAAAGGCTCAGCAAGAGAATAAAGATGCCAAGGTTGTCGTGACCGACAACGCCAAACTCCACAAGGAAATTGTTCTGCCCTGTTGCCTGATGACCAGACCGTTTCGTCACAAGAGATATTGGCCGCCGCAGGCGCAGATAGGCCCGTAAAAGATTCGTTCCTCCAACGGACATTTCCCGACCAAACCTACCGTGATGATGAATATCAAGCCGCCAACGAAACTGGCAAGGGTAAATCCGGTTTGGTCCGCGCCAGCAATGCCACCACCGGTTATTCCTGCTGCCGCCGAAGCGGCGACAGTAAAGGCAATCCTTGAGAACTACAGAGCCGTCCAGCAAATTGCGCTGGAGCCATATACCGCTCTTTTCGAAATGACGGTCGTCAAGGTGCTTCTGCCAGTTTTCGCCAGCATCTTAGGGTATATTTTTGGTTCCCGGGGTGATGGCAAAGAAGGCTGAACGGTCGTGCGAAGGATCTCTACCATAGAATTTGATGGGACATTTATAAATTTAGGTTCAAATACACTATTCGCTCCGATCTTGCACGAAAAATGGCGCTCCGCCTGAAAGGACTCTCACGCCGCAGCCGCTTAAACTCACCTCAAATGATCCGCCCGCAGCCAACGCTCAAACCCGCCGTGTGCCTGTAACTATAGCGCCAGAAACACTGCTCTCTTCTCCCCCGGAAGAGGCCATTTTTGCTATAATTTAGAAGGAATTTGTATCCCCCGCGGTTCCCTGCTGATACGATTTGTTTTCCAGTGCCGGTTCCGGTCCTGGATTAAAGGCGAATAGCCCGGTAAGGAGCTCCAAAAGATAATCATGGAATTTTCGGTAAGTAAGTCAGATCTCGTGCGGGAACTCGGCCTCACGCAAGGTGTCGTCGAGAAGAAAACGACCATCCCGATCCTTTCGAACATTCTGGTCGAAACCGACAAAGACAAAATCTGGCTTACCGCCACTGATTTGGAATTGGGCATTCGCTGCGCTTGCCCTGCCCGTGTGAAAAAAGAGGGCGCCGGTACCATTCCCGCGCGCCGTTTGCTCGATTACGTTCGCCTCTTGCCCGACGCCGATGTGCAAGTGAAGCTGGCCGATAATCATTGGGCCAGCCTGATCTGCGGCCGCTCCCGAACCCGCATCGCCGGCATGTCGCGCGAAAGTTTTCCGGAGTTGCCGGAAATGCCGGAGCCGCTCGCCAGGATTCCGTTAGATATTCTCGCGCAGATGATCAACAGCACCATCTTCGCCATCTCCTCCGAAGAATCGCGCTTCACCTTGAACGGCGCTCTGCTTTTGCTGCGGGAAGACGGCCTCGTCATGGTGTCGACAGACGGCCACCGCCTCTCGCTGATCGAAAAGCACGTTCCACTCGACGGCCTCAGCGCGCAGTATAAAGCTCTGCTGCCCCGCAAAGCTATGGCGGAAATTCAGAAGCTGGCCAGTGACGATCCCAACAAGACCGTTGAGTTTTCAGGCAACGAGAATCATCTGTTCTTCCGCATCGAGAAGCGCCTCTTGCTGAGCCGCAAGCTCACAGGCAATTTCCCGGATTACGAGCGCGTCCTCCCGAAAGATCATCCTCATCAGATCGTCCTGCAGCGCGATGAGCTGAAGGCCGCCATAGAACGCGTCGCCCAGTTTGCCGACGAGCGCTCAAAAGCCATCCGCTTGCAAGTTTTGAAAGACGAATTGAAAGTTCACTCGTCGATCTCCGAAACCGGTGAGAGCGAAGAAACGCTGCCCGTCACTTATAGCGGTGCGGCGGTCGAAATTGGTTTTAATGCGCAGTACATGCTCGAATTCCTGCGCACTATTAGTCAAAGTGAAGTGTCGTTTCACTTTAAGGATTCCAACAACGCGGGCGAATTACGGCCGCATGGCGGAGATGGCGATACTGTCTACCGCTATGTGGTAATGCCCATGCGCATTTGAGATTGGAACCGGACCGCAACAAACTTCGAAATTCCTGGCAAGCTCGCCGGTAGCCCCGCGGGCCTCTGCTGAAAGTGTGGCTAAATTGGCTAAAGATCAAAACGGTAACGATAACTACGATTCAACTAGTATTAAAGTCCTCGAAGGCCTGGAAGCAGTGCGTCTGCGCCCCGCCATGTACATCGGCTCCACGGGTGAGATGGGTCTCCATCACCTCGTCTATGAAGTCGTCGACAACTCCGTAGACGAAGCCCTCGCAGGTTACTGTACCGAGGTCGGTGTCACCATTCACATCGATAACTCCGTGACCGTCGTCGATAACGGCCGCGGCATCCCGGTTGATATACACGCCGAAGAAGGCGTCTCGGCCGCTCAGGTGGTCTTGACCAAACTGCACGCCGGCGGAAAGTTCGATTCCAACACTTACAAGGTCTCCGGCGGCCTGCACGGCGTCGGCGTCAGTTGCGTTAACGCACTCTCGGAAACATTCCACCTGGAAGTTTGGCGCGACAAGGCCACCTGGGAACAGGATTACGAAAAAGGCACACCCAAAGCCCCGCTCGCCAAGACCGGCAAGTCGAATAAAACCGGCACCAAGATCACCTTCAAGCCCGATACGACCATCATGGACGCCAGCGAGTTCAATTTCGATACCCTGGCCACTCGCTTGCGCCAGTTGGCGTTCTTGAACCGTGGTTTGAAAATCGCTTTGAGCGATGAACGCGGGGAAAACATCCGCACCGAAGAATTCTTTTACAGTGGCGGCATTGCCGAGTTCATTAAGCACATGAATCGCGGTAAGGCTACTCTGCACGAGAAGCCAATCCATTTCGAAGGCGACCGCGATATGGCCAACGGCGGCAAGCTCTATATCGAAGTCGCCCTGCAATACAACGATACGTATTCGGAAAGCATTTTCAGTTTCGCCAACAACATCAACACGGTTGATGGTGGAACGCACCTCAGCGGTTTCCGCAGCGCCCTGACCCGCACTATCAACGCAGCGGCGGCCTCTGGAGGCCTGATCAAAGACGCCAAGGACAATCTCACCGGCGATGACGTGCGCGAAGGTCTCACGGCTGTCATCAGCGTTAAGCTTCCGCAGCCTCAGTTCGAAGGCCAAACCAAGGGCAAACTGAATTCCGATATTCAAGGCCAAGTCGTCCAGTTAGTCAACGAGAAACTCGGCGAGTTCTTCGACAAGAACCCTGCGGTCGCGAAGAAAATTATCAGCAAAGCCATTGACGCCGCCCGCGCTCGTGAAGCGGCACGCAAAGCGCGCGATCTAACCCGCCGTAAGGGCGCTCTCGATTCCGGCGGCTTACCCGGCAAACTGGCCGATTGCCAGGAACGCGATCCAGACCGCTGCGAACTGTTTCTCGTTGAAGGCGAATCGGCAGGCGGTACCGCCAAATCCGGCCGTGATCGCCGCTATCAAGCTATTTTGCCTCTCAAAGGTAAAATCCTGAATGTCGAAAAAGCTCGCTACGACAAGATGCTCGGCCACGAAGAAATTCGCGCCATGATCACAGCTATCGGCACCGGCATCGGCAAGGGTGAGGACTTCGAACTAGCCAAGCTCCGCTACGGCAAGATCATCATCATGACGGACGCCGACGTTGACGGCTCTCACATCCGTACCCTGCTGCTCACCTTTTTCTTCCGCCACATGCAGGAGCTCATCACGCGCGGCAAAATCTTCGTCGCACAGCCGCCGCTTTACCGTATCAAAAAGGGCAAAAGCGAAAAGTACATCAAAGACGATAAGGAATTCACGCGCGAAATTCTGCGCCGCGCTACCGAAAACCTCGCGGTCCAATTGGCGCCGGAAGGTAAAGCCGAACCAGTTCAGTTAGAAGGCGGCGAGCTGCGCACCTTCCTGATGCAGTTGGATGAACTGGAAGGAATCTCGCGCCGCCTGGTCCGCCGCGTTCGCGTGCCGATCGTGGCGGAAATCCTAAGCGATATCAGTCTTGCCATCGACAACAAGACCGATTGGCAGGACGAGAAGAACGTCAAGGCCGTCGCGGAGAAGTTCAAACAAGCCAAGCTCGAGACCGTGATTGAGAAGGAAGAAGAACACTCGGCTTGGATGATCGGCTATCGCGACCCTACCAATGCCATGCGCATGATCAATACCGAGTTCCTCTCGCTGCCGGAATTCCGCAAGACCCGTGCGCAGGCCAAACTCGTATCAAAATTCAACAAGCCACCGTTCACCATCGTCAAAGACGGCCAAAAGCAGACGATGGCGACTTGGCGCGACTTGCTGAATACCGTTAAGACCGAAGGCACCCGCGAAGTTAACGTGCAACGCTACAAGGGACTCGGCGAAATGAACGCGGAGCAACTTTGGTCCACAACCATGAACGCCGATACGCGTACGCTGCTCAGGGTCGATCTGAACGACTTTGTGGAGGCCGAGCCGATTTTCTCTACTTTGATGGGCGAAGACGTCGAGAGCCGCCGCAAGTTCATCGAAGACAATGCCCTCGATGTGCGCAACCTCGACGTCTAAAAAGCACGCGCAAGACGGAGGCGGTGTTAAGCGGCCACCGGAAGGGCTGAGAGTGTTTCTTCTCTTCGGGCGGCGCGCATCCGCGTCCTTTGCGCTCTAAAGAAGCTTATAGGGCTTCAATCCACTCGCGGTCGATCTCTACAGCGATCGACCGCTGTAGCATGGTGACGGAAATCACCAAGCGGAAATCTGATTTCTTTTTGGTCAGGATCCCTTCCACTCCCTCTAGTGATCCTTGTCTGACTCTGACTCGTTGACCTTCGCGGAGAAACGGACACGGCTCCGTGGCCAGGCCCGAACGCAAAATGGCGTCAATGGCTTCAATTTCGTGATCGTCAATGGGCGCAGGCTCTGTGCCGCATCCAACAATAGATATCACGCCAGTCGTCGTAAGCACGGGCAAACGATCAAGCGGATCAAACCTACAGAAGACATAGCCCTGAAATAACGGCTTGTCGGCTACCACCACGCGGTCAGACCATCGGCGGCGGTTTTTGTAGGACGGCAGATAAGACGTCAAGCCCTTGTTTCCTAGGGCAATGGCCGCAATCTTTTCAAAGTTTGAGCGTGTTCTGAGCGCAAACCACGGAAGTGCGGATGGCGCGGCCGGGAGTACCGGTAACGGAAAAGATTGCTGATTTAGCTTCTCACCAAAAATAGAGCGCTGGTCAGTTTGCATCGTTGTGCTTTCCCTCAAAATATTTTGACGACACTCGTGAAGACACTAGTCGCCTTTAGTTTCTCCGAACGTGGGGGTTCACTACCGTGATACTACGTTTACGGTGTAAAGCACAAGCTAAGATCGGCCTCAACAAACTATCGATTGTACTAACTAACTACCAAATCCTGAAAAATCAAGCACTTGAGATAGTGAGTTTCCGGTACTGTCAGTACGATTGGATGGTCCTTCGCCTGGGTCCGACGTTCCAGTACTCGCAGGCGTTTACCGCAATCTAAAGCCGCTTGCGCCACTGTTTCGAACAAATGCGCCTCGCTCATATGGTGGGAACAGGAGCAACTGACCAATACTCCGCCGGGGTTCAAAAGCCGTAAAGCGCGTAAGTTGACCTCTTTATATCCACGCGCCGCTTGGTCTACCGACTCGCGCGATTTAGTAAAGGCCGGAGGGTCCACCACAACTAAATCGAACGTGCGCCGAGCCGCCACCAAGCCGGGCAGGTACTGCAAGGCGTTGGCTTCGCGAAATTCGATATTGCCGATCTGGTTCGCCGCAGCGTTCTTGCGCGCGATCTCAATCGCCGCTCCCGAACTGTCAACCGCTTCGACACTCGCACAGGCCGTCGCCAAATGCAGCGCGAATCCTCCCGACCCGGTAAAGCAATCAAGCGCTCTGCCGCCTCGCGCATATTCGCGTACGGCCAAATAGTTTTCGCGTTGATCAAGAAAGATGCCTGTCTTTTGCCCGCCCATGAGATCTGCCGCAAATTGAATGCCGTTCATTTCGATATCGATGTGCGGTGGAATCTCGCCCGCCAAAACCTTCGTTTCGAGCGGCAACTCTTCCTTGCTTCGTACGGCCACATCGTTGCGAGCCACAATCCCGCGCGGCGAGATCAGCCGTGTCAGCGCTTTCACCACATCGCTCGTCTGCTTGTCCATTCCTTGATCGAGAAACTGCGCGGCCAAATAATCGGCGTACCTGTCAACAATTAACCCGGGCAACAAATCGCCTTCAGCGTGAATCAGCCGGTAGGCGTTTGTGCCCTTTACAACCTGCTCGCGAAAGCGCAGCGCGGCTTCACAGCGCTTGAAGAGAAAATTCTCGTCAATCGGTTCCACCCGCTGGCTCAAAAGACGCAGCACGATCTGCGACGAAGAGCTGTAATGGGCTGTGCCAAGGGCCTTTCCCTTTTGATCGACGACTTTCACAAAGTCGCCCGCTTGGGCCTCGCCACGGTCGATGATATCGGACGCGAAAACCCACAAGTGACCGTCGTGCAAGCGCTCGGCGGCTTTGCGGTTCACACGGACCGCGTTCAGCATCGACATGCCTTTACAGTACAACCCGCGAGTCGCCATCCCGTTTGGTCACGCGTTGATGGTCGAAATACTCAAGCAACGGAATGGCGTACTTGCGCGAGATGTTCGTCCAGGATTTGAAATCTGGAACCGCAAACCGCTTGCCTTTGTGCGCAGTGAGCAATTGCCGAATCTGCCCGATCGCCTCGGCGTGGAAAACGAGATCGCTGGAAACGCGAACCAGCTTGCCGCTTTTGATCAACGCTTCAAGGTGAGAACGCGCCATCTTCTCCAGTGCAGGCGGTTGAAAACCGGCTTGCCGGAACACCAGCTCTAGCTCCGCCAGCGCTTTAGCATCGGCATTTGAAATCTGCGGCCTGTGTGTGGCGAGCGAGATCTGTTCGCCGCGGACCACAACCGGCGAGAAGCCGTTCAAAATTGTTGCCAGCAAAGCCGGGTCGAGGCCCAGCCGCGCTTGCGAAACCGGCGCACCCGGCGCGGCCGGATTCTTGGTGTGAAACATTTTCAGCCATTCCACCAACTTTTGGCGGCGTTGTTCGATCCATTGCTTTGTGACCATTTGTTGGCCGTTCACAAGCACGAGATTTTCGCTAACCGGAGGCGGCGTGACGCCCGTCAAACGGACTAGCTGATTCACCGAAAGTCCACTGGCGCTTTCCTGCGTGAGCAGTTCAACCCGTTCTGCGATCGACGCGGCGGCGAGCTTAGCCAGGCGCTCGAAAGTCTTCGTGCGGTTAAGACGTGGTGGCGGAAACGCATCCAGCACTGTTCCGCCTGCCACCGTCATGGCCGGCGATGGCCGCCGCAAGACAAAACGATCTCCCGGCAGAGCCAGAACCTTTTGCCCAAGATGCAGACGCGCAAAGTTTTCCTTCAGCGGTTTCAACATAACCGGAACTTCGCAAGTACCGATTGCCAGCAGAAACTCGGTGGCCTTCGATGAATGCAGCCAATTGAGTGATACATCCATCGTCTGCGTTGTCTCTAAATCGTTGAGCGACGTCAAAGTGAAACCGCGCTTGATCTCGGAATGATCGATACCAGCCAGATTGACGGCAGTCCGGTCACCAGCCAGTGCCGTTTCAACAGCCTCGCCATGCCGCTGCAAACCGCGAATTCGCGCTTCCGCGCTGGTTGGGTGAATACGAACGGTATCTCCGACTCGCAGCGTGCCCGTCCAAAGTGTGCCAGTGACGACCGTGCCGAATCCTTTCAGCACAAAGCTTCGATCCACTGGCAGGCGCGGCAAGCCGGTAGCGTCGCGGTGTCTGATGGTCGCGGCCAGCGTGGCCAATTGCTCTTTCAGTTCACTCAAACCCGCGCCTGTCACCGAGCTCACGGGAATCATCGGCGCGTCCGCCAGGAACGAACCCTTAGTCAATTGCCGCGCATCGTGCCGGGCCTGTTCGAGCTGCACGGGCGTCGCCAAATCCGCTTTGGTTAAGACGATGATGCCCCGACGAATATCAAGCAGCCTACAGATGTCAAAGTGTTCGCGCGTCTGTGGCTTTACCGATTCGTCCGCCGCAATCGCCAAAAGCACGGCTTCGATCCCGGCTGCGCCCGCGAGCATGTTGCGGATGAATCGCTCGTGCCCTGGAACGTCGATAAAGCTTACTTGTGCGCCGCCTGGCAGAGTCAGATGAGCGAACCCCAGGTCGATAGAAATGCCGCGGCGTTTCTCTTCTGCCAAGCGGTCTGTATCCATCCCAGTGAGGGAGCCGACGAGTGAGGTTTTTCCGTGATCGATGTGGCCGGCGGTGCCGATAACAAGTCGGGCGGGCATGAGATTGTCTAATGGTACAGGCATGAGTACGAACCGTTTTGAAGAAGTACGGCTGAGACACGCGCGCGCCGAGGCAGGAGGCGGAGCAGAGCGCCAGGAACGCCAACACGCCGAAGGTAAGCTTTCTGCTCGAGAACGTGTCACGCAGTTACTCGACGAAGGCACCTTTGAAGAGTTAGATAAATTGGTGCGGCACCGCAGCCAAAACTTCGGCATGCAGAACAATGTCGTCGATGGCGATGGGTTTGTCACCGGCTACGGTTTGGTGCATGGCCGCCCGGTGTTCGTTTTTGCCCAGGACTTCACAGTGTTTGGCGGTTCGCTGTCGGAAACGAATGCGCAAAAGATCGTCAAGGTAATGGATCTTGCCATGAAGACGGGAGCGCCGATCGTCGGACTGAACGATTCTGGCGGCGCGCGCATTCAGGAGGGCGTCGCTTCTTTGGCTGGGTACGCGGATATCTTCTTGCGAAACACGCTCGCTAGCGGTGTGGTGCCGCAAATCTCGGCCATCATGGGGCCGTGTGCGGGTGGCGCTGTGTATTCACCAGCCCTGACGGACTTCGTCTTCATGGTGGACGGCACGAGCCACATGTTTGTGACGGGGCCAGAGGTGATCAAGACCGTTACGCACGAAGATGTGACAAAGGAAGACCTGGGTGGCGCCCAAACGCACAACTCGATCAGCGGCGTGGCGCATTTTAAGGCTGCGAACGATGAGGACTGTTTGCGGCATATTCGCGAGTTACTTACGTTTTTGCCGCAGAACAATCTGGACGGAGTGCCGCGGGTTGCGACGAAAGACAGTGACGACCGTGCGGATAAAGAATTGGACACGTTGATTCCGACGGAATCGAATAAGCCTTACGACATCAAAGACGTCATTCGGCACGTAGTGGACGAAGGCTACTTTTTTGAAGTTGCCGAATACTTTGCCCAGAACATGGTGATTGGCTTTGGGCGGATGTCGGGCGAAACCATCGGTATCGTAGCCAATCAACCGGCGCACCTGGCCGGATGCCTAGATATCAATTCATCAACAAAGGGCGCCCGTTTCGTGCGCTTCTGCGATGCGTTTCAGATACCGATTCTCACCTTTGAAGACGTGCCCGGATTCTTGCCGGGCGCAGCGCAGGAGTTTGGCGGCATTATCCGCCATGGCGCAAAGCTGCTCTATGCGTACGCCGAAGCGACGGTTCCGAAAATCACCGTGATCACTCGCAAAGCATACGGCGGAGCTTACTGCGTGATGGGCTCCAAGCATTTACGGACGGACGTTAATTTCGCGTATCCAACGGCGGAGATTGCCGTGATGGGTCCCGAAGGCGCAGTGAATATTCTGTACAAGCGCGAGTTGCAGACCGCCAGGCGATGCGGAGTCGGCCCGCAAAGCGAAGATTGACGAATACCGCGATCAGTTTGCCAGTCCTTTTATCGCGGCGGAACGTGGGTATGTAGACGATGTTATCGAGCCGCACGAGACGCGCGCTAAGGTAATCCGCGCGCTTAAGTTATTGGCGAACAAGACCGACACTATGCCACGCAAGAAACATGGGAACATACCTCTCTAAGTAAGTAAGTTAGTTGGTTAGCTCGCGCGGGTTGTCTTGCAAAAGACCGCGTTAAGCCGCCAGGGGAGATTCGGCAACAACTTATGCCGATACAGAAAACCTCTGAACGCTGACACTTCCATGAAACCGTAGAATGCGAAATCGCGCGTTTGCAGGTGATCGCAAATCTCCCAGAACAGTGGCTTCCCCACCTGCATTGGCCGAAACGATACCTCGACGTGGATCAGCTTAACGCCTTGGAGAACGGTTGCGCCTCCCGCGAAAACCTGGAGCTCGGCACCTTCCACATCAATCCAAAGAAGATCTGGCGGTTGCTTGCCGGCGAAGTATTCATCCAGAGTGGTGGCAGTCACCACAATTTCATCTTGAACAACCTGGCCGCGCCGCTTGGTATAGTCCGGATTGATTTTGAAGAGGGAAGAAAATCCGATATCTTTGTTGTCGGAGAGAGCTGGATTCACCGGGTAGAATTTCAATTGACCAGGTTTGTCCGCCACTGCCAATTGATTGAAAGCCACGCTGGTCTCATGAGTTAATTCGGCTAGGTTTTTGCGGCAGATTTCCGCCGCAGCGGGATTCGGCTCAAATACGTGCAACGCTCCGCCTTGCAACTGCCGGAAAAGAGAAATGCCCTCTAGGGCGTCTCTGCTGCCGATATCGCAGATGATTGGGTGAGCACCAAGAATTCTTCTTGCAAGGCTGATGAATTTAGGGCTAACTCCATCGACCGCCATCAGCTTAAAGGGGCCTTCACCACTTCAAATTCGAATTCAATCAGTTTCCCGCGTATCACAAAACACAGATAGTGCTCCCAGAAAAGTCTAAACCGGGGCCACGCATTTACCAGGAACTCGAAGCCAAGATATCTCCACAGCATCAAGAGCTTGACGTGCACCCTGGTTTCACGCAGCTTAATCTTCGAATAGTAGTCGAAGCCGCCGTGCTTGCTGCCGAAATAGCGGAAGGAATACGAATTCAGATGCCAGCGGTGAGTGGGGTCGCAAAAGGAAGAAAAGTCAGTGTAGTGTGGAGTAGCAAGAAAAATAGTACCGCCGGGTTTTAGGAGACGGTAGAACTCCTCCATGGTGCCCATCACGTCGCGCACATGCTCAATCACGTGCGATGAATATATGTGATCGAAGGAATTGTCCGCGAACGGGTATGGGAAACAATCGATGTCGCAGATTACATCGGCGCGGCTAGCAGGATTGCGATCGATCCCAACTGCGCCGGGCAATTTGTTCACGCCGCAGCCCACATCGAGAACTCTTTTTTTGATCTCCGTATCCACCTCAGTAACCACGCAATCCCACTATAGTGCAGAGGTTTGCCAGTATAATCCAGAAGTGAAAATGACCGGCGCGGAGTGCCTGTTGCGCACGCTATTGAAGAACGGGGTGGATGTATGTTTTATGAATCCCGGAACTTCGGAAATGCAATTTGTGGCGGCGCTCGACCGGGTGAGTGGCATGCGGCCGGTGCTTGGGCTCTTTGAAGGCGTGTGTTCGGGCGCAGCGGATGGCTATGCGCGCATGCTTCGCAAGCCGGCGGCGACGTTGCTTCACTTGGGACCGGGTTTAGGAAATGCTCTCGCCAATTTTCACAATGCACGCAAGGCTCGTTCGCCCATCGTGAACATTGTTGGCGATCACGCAACAGCGCATCAGGCCTTCGACGCTCCTCTGAGTGCGGACGTGGGGGCGTTTGCTCGAACCGTATCGGACTGGGTTCAAGTGGCGGGCAGCGGGCGGGAGATGGGAGCTTGCGCGACGCGAGCCGTGGAAGCGGCGATGGGTCCGCCTGGACGGGTGGCCACATTGATCGTGCCCGCTGATTATTCCTGGAACGATGCGGGCGAATTAGGAGGAATGGCATCGCCACCTGGACGGCCCCGAGCGACAGATCAAGCCGTGAACGACGCCGCGCAACTATTGCGGAAGTTGGGACCAGCGGCGGGCGTTTTGATGGGCGGCGAGACTGTAGTCGATGCGGGATTGATAGCGGCGCAACGGATTGCGCTCGGCAGTGGCGCTCGGTTGTTCTATGATCGAAACGCGTCGCGGGCCGCTTTAGGCGTAGACCGTTTTGCACCACAGCGCGTCGCGTATTTTCCAGAACGAGCAGAGGCGCAGTTTGCCGGAATCAAACACATGTTCCTGGTTGAGGCGAAGGCGCCCGTTTCGTTTTTCGCCTATCCAGGAAGGAAGAGCACGCTGTTGCCGGACGATTGCGAGGTAACGGTTCTGGCAGGCATAGACGACGATGGGATCTACGCGTTGGAAGCGCTGGCGGATTGCTTCCCGGCTCTGGATGAGACGGCGGCGAACGGTCAGATTGGCGTATTGGAAATCGGCGATGGTTCTTTAACGACCGAGTCCCTGGGCCGCGCGATTGTGGCGTTGCTGCCGGAAGGGGCGATCGTCTCGGACGAGATGGTTTCGTCGTCAGAAGCGGTTGTTCCGCTGCTCGGCGCTGCCAAACAGCATGACTTCTTGCCCGTGACGGGAGGTTCGATTGGTCAAGGATTGCCCGTGGCCGTAGGAGCGGCGATTGCTTGTCCTGATCGGAAAGTGGTTGCGCTCGAGGCTGACGGCAGCGGCATGTATACACTGCAAGCGCTTTGGACGATGGCTCGGGAGAGGCTGGACGTAACCGTGGTGATCTTCTCAAATCGCCGCTACCGGATCTTGGACGTGGAAATGCAACGTACAGGCTCGGGCGCTTTAGGTCCGCTTGCCAACAACATGCTGGATATCGGACGACCGGACTTAAATTGGGTCAAACTGGCGGAAGGCTGCGGAGTGGAAGCATCTCGAGCCACAACGGCACGCGAGTTTATGGATCAATTCAGCGCGGCTTTACAATTTAGTGGCCCGCGTCTGGTGGAAGCGATCCTGTGACAAGTTCGCGATAGACTTTGTCGCCAACGATCTTGTGCAGGGCCGTAGAGGGATGGTAGAAGAAGTGGTCGCTGGGCGAATGGCATTCCGTGGTGTCTTGATGAAAGAGCGCGCGTCCGGCACAAGCGTCGGTGATGCCGCACTGCCTGGGCGACCGGTATACCTCGTCGAAGAAAGGTCCCCAATGGCTGATTAACGATTTGGTCTTTCGGAAGCGCGGTTGCTAAGCGCTGCGGTATCGATGGAAGCTTGCTATCGTTCAAGCCGCCGGCGATATGGAACAGTGTGGTCTTTGAAGCGAACTTGATTTTGTGTGAGCGCACGAGCGCGAATCAAGGCTGGCATCTGCGATCTTTGGGCAGTTCGAGGGCAGAAGTGTGAATCCCAACTTTTCCGCCAAATAAGCAACCACCGTCGGCCCGTTACCCGGCCGGAATAGGAGTAATTGCCGGTGATGATCGTGCGCCTCCCGGTTTCCCTCCGCATTCCGGGCAATGTCACCGGCGTACTCCCACACTTCGTAAGTGCTGGCGGCGTTGCACTGGCGGCACGTCAACGAAATCTCAATGCGTTCCTTTCCGAGAGCTTCGGGGAAGGGAAGATGCTAGTGGCTTCGGGCCTTCATCGTCGGTGAGTTCCGGCAAGGGTGGCGGGTCGTCTTCGGGCGGGTTTTTCACGGTCTCATCATGGGACAGATATTCGGGACGCTGCAAGCCCTGATTTCATTGGCTTTGTTTTTTGTCCCGGAACCTACCCTTGGTGCGACGCTATCTGAATAACGGGTTTCATGCGCTGGAGGCTGGAAGCCTCCGCGCTCCAAGTAATGTTAGTCGATGATATCAGCACCCTTCGTCTTCGAACGGGCCACACCGTCCTTCATCTGCTGTAGCTGTTCAGGTGGGTGTCCTTGCCACTTCATAACTTCGGCGATGACGCGGAGCGGATCGCGGGAGCGATAAGATAGCGTCGGATTACCGGGAAACTTCTTATTCGTGAGATTGGGATCATCTTCGATTGGCCCAGTTGGCTCCACGATATAGATTCGTTCTCGCCCACTTCCGACGGCCAGTTCAGCGCCCCAGATCGCAGCGTCCAGTGTACCGGCGAAATATACCCAGGACAGTGGCTTAGCTTCGTTAAAGTTGGACTGGTAGCCGACGACAATCAGATCGCCGGGTTCGAGAGCGGCCCGCGTTCCGTGGAAAAACGATTGTAAAAACTTGGTTGCAGAAGCTGACATCGGCGCACGGCTTCTTTAAGAAAATATAGACCTGCTCGTAGCATAAACGCCCCGTCTCGAAACTTGCCCTTTGGGAGACTAGGCTCCGGGGGGCGGCACTGCACCAATTTGCTGGAGCAACCCAAGTAAATCCGGCTGGCCACGTTCCTCGATGAATTGCCCGCCTGACAGGCGATAGAAATTCATCGCTTGAACTGCAATTGTTTTTCCGGTCGGCGGCACACCGAAAAAACTGCCCTGATGTGTCCCCCGCATCGTGAAGCGGGCGGTAACCTTATCGTCTTCAGCAATCATCTCTTCAAGCGTCCATTGAATATCAGGAAAGCCGCCCCGCATCATCCCGATCACGGCAAGGTAGCCAGTCGGGCCGCGCAAGGGTTCGGGACGCCCCGGCACATGGAATAACGCATCCGGCGTGATAAGTTCTTCGGCAAGTTTCTCGCTGCCGGTGTTGATGAACTCCGCGAAACGGCGCATTACGACTTTGTTTTCTGCTGACATGTTTAAAGTCTATTCTCTCTAATTCTCTCTGGGCAGTGCAATCGCTCACGGCTGCGTCGCTCGTTGCACAAAGGACCCTTTACGCGACCGCCGTTGGCAAACATAACAAACCTATTCGAGCTAGGCGCTTGGCTCGAATAAGAACGGGCCGCGCGGGAGTCGCAAAGGACCGTTTAATGGAACGCGCGGCTTAGGAGCAAGTCTCAAAACCTAACCTTGTTTGAGACAGCTTGATTAACGCGGAAACAGTGCGTCAATATCACGTCGGCCATGGGCGACGCGCAGGATAAGAACGTCCTCGCCTTCGGCGCTGTACACGATTACATAATCGCCGACCGCAAAGCTGCGGGAACCGACGCCAAATCTTCATCACGCGAACGGCCCAATATGGAAAGCTGGCCAGCAAGAAAAATCGGCCGGTAATGTTGTCAATCAGGCGGTTGGCAATCTCGATGCTGCCGCTTTCCTTGGCGACGTAATACCAGATCTCGTCAAGATCGCTCTCGGCCCGTGGCGCAACACGGCGCGCCATTAGCGGGAATTCGCCAGTTCAGCGAGCAACCGGGCGCGTCCGCGCTCCTTCACTTCGCCCGCCAACTCGCGCATGGACTCTGGCGTGATGACCCGGCCCCCACCGCGTGCGAGGGATGCTCTGGCATCTTCGAGCGTCACAAGAAATTCTGCTCTCTGGCGTTCCCGTTCTTCCCACAAGGCAAGGGCTTCCTGCACCGCGTCCTGTTCGGTGTGGAGCCGTCCGCTTTCAATGGCGCGGCGGGCAAATGCCTTCTGGTCTGAGGTAAATTGCACTTCCATGTTTCCAGACTACGAAATATCTGGCGCTACGCCAATGGCGAAAGCCCCGGCGCTTCGGCGCTGTGATGTGATTACTTTTCTGGCAAACGCCGTATGCACGGCCTAACACTATCATGGAAACCCCATGCACGGCGGCAATAAAATCTCGCCGGTCAATCTGGCTTCGCGGGCGCGGATTTCATCTCTTGGGCGTCCTCTTCGGGCATCCGGTCGAACTGGCGGAAGGCTGCGGAGTGGAAGCATCGCGCGCACAACTACACGCGAGTTTATGGATCAATTCAGCGCGGCTTTACGATTCAATGGCCCGCGTCTGGTGGAAGCGATCCTGTGACAAGTTCGCGATAAACTTTGTCGCCAACGATCTTGTGCACAGCGGTAGAGGGATGCTCAGCATGATAGAAGAAGTGGTCACTGGGCGAATGGCATTCCGTGGTGTCTTGATGAAAGAGCGCGCGCCCGGCACAAGCGTCAGTGGTGTTGTAGATGCCGTATTGCTTGGGCGATCTGTATACCTCATCGAAAAAAGGTCCCCAATGGCTGATGACGATATGGGCTTTCGGAAGCGCGGTTGCTAAGCGTTGCGGTATCGATCCGATGGCCGGATTGAGCCGCTGACCTAACTCACTAAATCCTGGGATAGCCGCCGGGAGCAACGCAACGGCGAAGTGACGGCCACCTAACGAATAGAGCGTCTTGATCTCGTCTTCCAGATCGGCGACGGTTGTTCGGTGGAGAGCTTGCTATCGTTCAAGCCGCCGGCGATGTAGAACAGCGTGGCCTTCGGAGCGAACTTGATTTTGTGTGAGCGCACGAGCGCGGCGAAATCGGCGACTTGGTTTTTCATACCGTAGCCCAGTAGAAAGCCGCCGATTTTGTTTCCGGGGCTTTCGTCAGTGCGCGCCCCGCTGATGGCGAAATCAAGACTGGCATCTGCGATCTGTGGTGAGTTCGAGGGTAGAAGTTTGAATCCCAACTTTTCCGCCAGGTAAGCAACCGCTGTCGGGCCGTTGCCATCCAGGTAGCCTTCGCCGATATCGGAAAAGCTGTCGCCAAACACATAGAGACGGCGGTAGGGTTGATGGTGATCGGCGGCGGCGGCAACTGCGGCGCACAGGATTAGTAAAGATATGGCAATACGCATGGTCAAAACTCCATCATAGGGATGCGCTTGTGAGATTGCGAAGATAAAGAAGGTGAAGCCAGGCAAACTGTATTTGATCGGGGCTGGTCCTGGTGACCCGGAATTGCTGACGCTGAAGGCCGCGCGGGTCTTGCGGGAGTGCGACGTCGTGTTATATGACCGGCTGACCACGCCCGAAATCCTAGCAATGGCGCGCCCTGACGCCGAATTGATTTACGTAGGCAAGCATGACGGAGAGCAAGAACGCGAACAGGCTCGGATCTTCGATCTGATTCTGGAACATGCCGAGGCCGGGCGGACAGTGGCGCGACTCAAGGGCGGAGACCCGCTGGTGTTTGGCCGCGGGGCAGAGGAGTGGGATGTGGCGAGCCGACACGGGATCGCGGTGGAGTTGGTGCCGGGCATTAGTTCGGCGATCGCGGTGCCAGGATTGGCCGGTATTCCTCTGACGTTTCGCGAGGTGTCGCGCAGTTTTGCTGTGGTGACTGGGCACTGGAAGAGCGGGACCAACATGGATTGGACACCCTACGCCAAGATTGACACGCTGGTCATTCTGATGGGGACCAAGCAAAGAGCATTCATTGCCGAGTTACTGATCGCGGCAGGGCGGAGCGGCACGGAACCTGTCGCCTTTGTGGAACAAGGCTCGCTGCCTGAGGAAAGAGTGGTAGAAACAGATCTCGGCACTCTGGCGAAGGGTGGCATTGAGGTGAGCGGTCCCGCTGTGATGATTGTGGGCGAAGTCGTGCGGCACCGACAGAAGACCGCGGCTAAAAAAAGGCTTTGACAAAAGACTTCCGTGAAACCGATCCTTGACCGTGCGATGAACGCTCACCCGGAATACCGGCTTGCCTCTATTTGATTGATCCAGATAGGCTTACCGTGGTAAGCTTGCACCATGACCACAATCATGTCTTCAAAAGGTCAAATCGTCATTCCTAAGGAAATCCGGGAATCGCTTCATTTGAAAGACGGTGCAAAATTTGAAGTTCAAGTGCGAGGAAGTGATATCGTCTTCTCGCCCACGCCAGACTGGAGAACGATTTATGAAGAGTTTAAGCGGTCGAATGTTTCTCTAACGCAAGCCTTGCTCGATGAAAGGGCAGAAGAACGCAAACGGGAAGACAGCAAATGACGACAATGGTGCTCGACTCGTTCGCAGTGCTGGCATTTCTTAATAAAGAAGGCGCAGCCACCACAGTTTTCAACCAGTTCACACAAGCCGAAAATGGCATGGCTGAACTCTTGATGAGTGCTGTAAATGTCGGGGAAGTTTACTATATTCTGGCCAAACGCAAATCCATGGCGGACGCGAAGCGATGGGGAGATGAAATGATGCATGCACTCCCCATTCAAATTCACTCGCCAAATCTTAACGACGTTTTGCGAGCGGCTGATCTCAAAGCAACGTACCCTATCTCGTACGCGGACGCATTCGCCGCTTCTCTTGCGTTGCGACATAACTGTGGCCTGATGACGGGCGACCCTGAATTTCGATCCATACCCAAACTCCAATTAGATTGGATTGGGATGTAGCGTTACCCTAGAACGCGTACGTCAACACCGCGAAGGGGTAGTTGTATGAGTGGCCGGGCGTAGTTGCCTTCAGGAATGCGCCGGGCGCCAGATGGCCGAAGCCCGAACCAAACTGAACGGCTTTGTTTAGTTTGTAGAAACCCTGAATATCGACTTCCTGACCCACGTGTGTGCCTGCGGAACCGTTGAGCGATTTGGCGAGAACTGCGCCGGTGGCGGCATACAATCCGTCGTGTGCATTGGCGAGCCAGAAATCGTGATAGACAGCCGAGACGGTGAGTTTAGAAACGGGCTTCACTTGTAAGCCAGCGCGGAGATCGCGGATATTGCGCCAGCCGACTTGATCGACGACGCCGAACTTGTCGTGGCCGCTGGGATAGAGCTGGTCGAAGGTGGAAAGATGCGTACCGGTTGGATTCGCGTTGCCCGAGGCGTAGTTGTATTCGATGAAGGGGCGCGGTTTGAATTTGAGGCTAAAGGTGCGGCCGACGACCCAGTGGCCAGCCCAAGCGCCGATGGAATCGATGCCAAGAGTTCCGCTTTGGCGGGCCATTTCGGCAGCGTAATCAAATTGAGCAGGGAGTGTACCGGCGAAGCGGAAGCCGTAGGTTTTTTCGTCCAGCTTGCCCCTTAAGCCATTGGCGTACGCAGCAGCGAAGCCGACCGGGGCCAGACGCCAAAAGACGTAGGGCTCAACGGTGGCCTTCGGCACTAACTTTGTGAGGCTGCTATAGATGCCATAGAAAGGATTGCCTTGCTTGTGATGATCGTACGTGCCATCTACCGAATTGACCACCGACGACGCGAAGCTATCAACTTGCACACCGGAGAAGGCAACGGTCGCAAGCACAGCATCAAAGACGCGCGGTGAGTTCAACCAGGGAGATTCACCCACGAGACGCTGTTCGCCAAAGTTCAAGACTTGACGGCCAGCGCGGATCTTGAAATGATAGTTCGTGAGGTTCCCCACTTCGCCCCAGGCTTGATGGATATCCCAGGTGTTCTGATAGGGAGGGGCTTTGGCCACAGGGCCATCGAGATAGATGCGCGAGTCCTGCGTTTGACCGTAGAAGCTGAGCCAAGTCAAAGGCTGGATCTTCACGCCGAATTGCAGCTGGCCGAGTGCATGGGTATCGGATACATTCTTGAAACCGATACCGTTCTGGTCTTCGACGCGAATACGGTAGCTACCATCAAACCGCAGCCAATTGGGAAGCCGTTCGTTCAGTTCCGCGGTGGGTTGCCACATTAGATTGCCGGCTGGGGCAGCGGCGGGCGAGCTGTTCTGCGCAAGAAGCGCTGCCGTCTGACAGACCATGGCAGCAGCAACAAAGTATCTAGGTTTCAAAAGTCTCCCTTTCCGGTAGTCGTACTTAGCCGGTAACCAAAGCGTCTTTTGCCATCTTAGACGGCGACGCCTCAGAACACATCAATCTTTCGGTTGAACAGCCGACGACAAGAAAAAGGGAACGGCTACAGGCCAACGATTCCCATCGTGACCCTGATGGGGAGATTTTTATCTCCCCAAAGTTGTGTCAAATCACATAACGCCGAGATAGTTCACGTGAACGTAAACGCCCAAGCGGCTGTTATAGGCCAAGTACCAGCCAACATGGTCGGGGTCGTCGTAGATGACGATGGGGTCGCTATTCCAGAGCCAACCGTTACAGTATGCAATATCAAACGACGCAACGCTGAAAGCCCAGTTGTTGAACCAGAAACGGTCTGGACCGCCGCCCCCGAGATGCCAAACGTGACCACGCCCGAAACCACCGGGAAAACGGCCATGCTCAAAGGGATGGTCGAGATGAAAGCGAGCATCGTTGCGGCCCTGGTCGTGGCCAACCCATTGGCCATTGTTGTGAACGTGGGGCGCTTCCGGGTGCCCCTCGTGATCGGATAGGTGGCGCTCCTCCTGTTTGGGGGCGGCATTTTCGTGGCTCGGGGCGGGGCCATGAGCGGGAACGAAGCCGCCGCCGACCCTGCCGCCGCCGCCGTGATGCTCCTCACCGCCGTGCTGCGCCAAAGTGAATGACGCCGTAGCCATCGCCAAACCGGCCACTGCGAAAATTCTTAGCAAGAAATCAGTTCTGTACTTAGACATATTGTTGTCCTTCCAGCTAGAAGACGCTGATTGTACTTAGCGGGTAACTGCCTTAACTAGGCTTAATAAGCGGCGGCGGGTACTAAGTAGTTCTTACAGCGTCAATTAGTTCCGCTTGGCCGGACCTTCCTCTTTAGCGAGCTTGACGCGAGCGCTGTCGAGCTTTTTCTGAACCTTAGCGACATCGTCAGGTTCCACGTCACCCGGCGCACTCAGATTAAAGGCTTTGAGCGAAGACTGCCATTGGGAAATAGCGAGCTTCAATTTGCCTTGTTTGAAATAGACGTCGCCCATGTGGTCGTGAATGGTGGGGTCTTTTTCCGCGCTCAACTGCAGCGAGCGGCTGAGCTGCCGCTCGGCTTCATCAAGTTTATTGAGGCGGAAATAGACCCAGCCAAGGCTATCGAGGAAGGCGTAGTTTGCCGGCTCCAGATCGACGGCGCGCTTGATGTAATCTTGGGCCTCCGGCAAGCGAACGTTCTGGTCGGCAAGCATGTAGCCGAGATAGTTGAGGGCGGAGGCGTTTTTAGCGTCGGCATCGAGCACGCGGCGGAACTCTTTTTCGGCTAGATCAAATTTCTTTTGGCGTTCGTAGAGTGCGCCACGGCGGAAGAATATATCGACCTTCGTCTTATCGTCTTTGGCCAGTTTTTCGGCAGCATCCAATGACTTGCCGGCCTCCATGTAATTGTGGCCGTGTTCATAGATTTCGGCTATTTCAAGATTTACGCCGAGATCTTCGTCTTTGCCTTTGGAAAGCTTGCGCAGTTCGGCAACCGCGGAGTCGGTCTTGCCCATATCCGAGAAAAGCTGGGCACGCTCGCTCCGAATGCCGGCATCATCGGGATAACTGGCAACTGCAGCATCGGACTCCTGCTGAGCCTTAGCGTAGTCCTTGGCTTCACGGTGAGTCTCGATAATCTGAGCGGCTCCTTTGGCGGCGCGATCCTGATCGAGCGCGATCATTTGCTTGAAAGTGTCGACCGCTTGATCGTATTGATCGTTGCGGCGGTAAAGGCCGCCGAGTTCTTCGAGCAAAGAAGCGCGTACCGAGCGTTGACCCGGATCACTGCTGGGCCGGTTGATCATGTCAATGACGCTCTTCAGCGTGGTGATCGCGTCGGGCAGTTTGCCTTCATCCGCTAAGAGCAAAGCATCGGCCCGGCGGACTTCCGGATTGTTCTTGTCGATTTCTTTTGCCTTATCAATGTAGCGGCGCGCTTCGTCGAAATTGTGCTGCTCCTGGCGAATCTGTCCCATGCTCACGTAGGGCGCGGCTTCCAGCGGCTTGGCGTCCGCCAGCAGCTGAAAATTTTTGATGGCGTCATCATATTGCCCGGCCATGGCAAAGTCGTGCGCGGCCTCCGATTGAAACTCCAACTGGCTGGGATCGAGTTCGAAGCCCTTTAGAAAAGCGGCGGCGGCCAAGGCGTATTCTTTCGTCGATTCGTAATTTTGTCCCAACATCGCGTAAGCGCGGCCGGAAGGATTCTTGCTGGCGAGCCGTTCGAGCAGTTCGGTAGAGGCTTTGGTATCGCCGCGTTCACCGTAGACGCCGGCCAAACCAACCAGCGCGTCTTCATTGTCCGGTTCGATTTCGAGCGCTTTTTTAAAGGCAGCTTCGGCGTCGGTTGAATTTTCGAGGATGCGGTTGAGGCTACCCACCATGACGAGCGCTTCCATGTCCTTCGGATCTTTTTCGGCGATGATCTGAAATTGTTCCAACGCGCGCTTGGCCATGCTTTCGTTAGGCCGCGCTTGGCCATCGCCGCCAATCTGGTTGCGATAGATGTGCGCGAGAACGCGATGCGCGTTGATTTGATTTGGATTGGCTTTCAGCGCGCTCTGGGCTTCTTCCACGGCGTCTTTGACACGGCCTGCGGCAAGGTAAAGCTCAGCGATGTCCTCAACCAAAAAATCGGCTTCCGGGTCTTCCTTCATCGCCAACCGAAAATTGTCGATGGCTTTGTTCAGATAGTCGCTGCGGTTGCCGTAAGAGGCCGCCATCTCCGCGTAGAGATGTCCGAGTGAGTAGTGATAATACGCGGCAGCTTTGGGCGAGTTCGCCTGTTTGCTGGCAGGTGGCAGAATTGGGTTTTCCGATTTCTGAGCGGCCGTGGCCGGCACAGCGGTCGCCGCGAGCCCGGCGGCTAAAAGATATTTTATAGTCAGCGAACTAAAGTGGGAGTGGGGCATTCAACTGCTTTTTATGGGACGAGTTCTCAACCTAAGCGACTGAATAGGCTGATCCAATTTGAGTATAACTCTGAATGAACAGACACCAGTGCTTGACGCGCATCCACTCGTCGCAGTTGTGGGGCCGACAGGCTCAGGAAAGAGCGAACTTGCTCTGCATATGGCCGCACGGTTTAATGGCGAGATCGTGAATTGTGATTCGGTACAGGTGTACGCAGGGCTGAATATTGGGTCGGCGAAAACGCCGGAAGCTGAGCGCGGTGGCATTCCGCATCATTTGTTTGACGTGATCCCGCCCAGCAGCGAGATGACAGCGGGTGAATATGCCCGCAGAGCGGCTTCCGTACTGCAAGAGATTCGCGGGCGCGGTACTTTACCTGTGATTGCGGGCGGCACGGGATTCTATTTGCGGGCATTGTTGGATGGTTTGCCGCCTGCGCCGCAACGCAACCCGGAATTGCGCGATAGGCTTGCGGCTTTGGCCAAAAGAAGACCAGCGGCGCTGCACAGGTTTCTGAAGAAGCGGGATGGGGAAGCGGCGGCGCGCATTCATCCGAACGATCATCAGAAGCTGATACGGGCGATTGAGATGTCGGGCTATGCCAGAGAAGCGCCCCGCGGCCTGCAAGGATTTCGGATTTTGAAGATTGGGCTGAATCCGCCGCGTGAGGCGCTGTACGAAAAGCTGAACCGGCGCAGTGCGTGGATGTTTGAGAACGGCTTGCTGGCTGAGACACAGGCGCTGTTGGAAAGCGGCGTTCCGGCTTCGGCAAGATCGCTGGCGACGCTCGGTTATAGACAGGCCGTCGCGGTGCTAGCAGAGGAAATGAGCAAAGAGTCGGCTGTTTCGGATTTCCAAGTCCGAACGCGGCAATATGCCAAACGCCAGATGACTTGGTTTCGGGCGGAAAGAGATTTGCATTGGTTGAACGGCTTTGGCGGAGCTGAGGCGGTACGCTCCGAAGCCAATGAGTTAGTTAACCGACACTTGTTGTCTCACTCCACCGTTTGAGACCCTTTTGGCCGATGTCTTTGCGGTAATGACAACCGGCGAAGCTTATTTTCGAAGCGGCGAGATAGGCAGCGTCGATGGCATCACTTAGCGTGGAGCCGCCAGCCGTGACGCCGAGGACTCGACCGCCGCTAGTGAGCAGTTGACCGCCCTCGTTTTTAGTACCGGCATGGAAAACCGTGGCGCCTGTGGCTTCGGCTTGAGCTATTCCGCTAATGGCATCACCAAGAAGTGGTGCTTCCGGGTAGCCCTTCGCGGCGAGGGTGATGCAGACCGAGCAGCCATCTCGTTCGGGCGGGTTGACGCCACCGGCGCCGCCCGCCATGAGGTCTAGCAGGTTAGCAAGGTCGCCGCTGTAGGAATGAAGGATGGCTTGGGTTTCGGGGTCGCCCATGCGAACGTTGTATTCCAGGATCTTCGGGCCGGCGGCAGTCATCATGAGACCCGCATAAAGGAAGCCGGTGAAGGGCGTGCCGTCTTCCCGCATTTGCGAGAGGGTAGGCAGCAGGATGCCGTCGAGGATGATTCCGGTTTGCTTGTCAGTGAGAATCCGCCAATCCGAATAGGCACCCATGCCGCCTGTGTTCGGGCCGAGATCGCCATCGAAAACACGCTTGTGATCTTGGGTAGGGACGAACGGGATGAGGAGGTCGCCGTTGGTGACTGCTATAAAGCTAACCTCTTCGCCCTCGAGGAACTCTTCGATCACGAGAGAGGGTCCGAGCTTTTGGACGGCCGCTTTGGCTTCCGGCTGAGTTTGGGCGATGACGACACCTTTGCCGGCAGCGAGACCATCGGCTTTAATGACGACCGGGAGTGAGAATTGCTTCAAGGCTGTGATGGCTTCATCGTAAGTCCCGACTTGGCTCGACCGGGCGGTGGGGATGCCGGCTCGTTCGAAGAATTGCTTGGCGAAGATCTTCGAGCCTTCGAGGCGGGCGGCGGCTTGGGTGGGGCCAACGATGCGAAGGCGGCGCTTGCGGAACTCATCGACAATGCCTTGGACGAGCGGGGCTTCCGGGCCGACGACGGTCAAGTCGATTTGGAGCGCTTGGGCGATGTCGGCATAGCCGGCGACATAGCCACCGGGCGGGGGCGCGATGCAGGTGGCAACTTGGGCGATCCCTGGGTTTCCGGGGCTGGCCCAGATGCCTTTGACGTCCGGTGACTTCTGGAGGCGCCAAGCTAAGGCATGTTCGCGGCCGCCGCCGCCGATAATTAGTATCTTCAAGGCTTTGTACTCCAGCTAGAATAGCGGATATCCCCCATGCAGAAGAAGTATGACGTTGTGGTAGTTGGCGCCGGACATGCCGGTTGTGAAGCGGCTCGGGCTTGTGCGCGGCTGGGTCTGCATACGGCTATGGTCACCATGAACATCGACCTGATTGCCCAGATGTCGTGCAATCCGGCCATTGGGGGTATCGCCAAGGGGCACCTCGTTCGCGAAATCGACGCCTTGGGTGGCGTGATGGGTGAGCTGACCGACGCCGTCGGTATCCAGTTTCGACTGCTCAATACCAGCCGCGGACCGGCAGTGTGGTCGCCACGGGCACAGTGCGACAAGAAGCAATACCGCATCCGCATGCGGCAATGGCTGGAATGCGAAACGAACTTGAGGATTTTGCAGGCAGAAGTGGGCGAATTGCGGATCGAACTTGCCGAAGATGGGCGGCGGCGGATCGTCGGGGTGCGGTTGAAGGATGGCCGCGACCTGCTCACGGAGGCAGTGGTGGTGACTACCGGGACGTTTCTGAATGGGCTGGCCCATATCGGAGCGGAGAAGAATGCGTGTGGACGGAGTGGCGAGGCACCGTCGAATACCCTCGGCGCTCAGTTGCGGACCCTTGGGCTGCAATGGACAAGGTTGAAGACCGGGACGCCGCCGCGGCTGGATGGGCGGACGATTGAGTGGTCCAGGTTTGAAGAACAGCCCGGTGATGCCGTGCCAACGCCGTTTTCGTTCATGACGGAGAAGATTGAGCGGGAACAGATCTGCTGCCACCTCGCCTATACAACTGAAGAGACGCACAAGATTCTGAGCGAGAGTGTCGCCCGGTCCCCGCTGTATTCAGGCCAGATTGAAGGCGTCGGACCCCGGTACTGTCCCTCGATTGAGGACAAAATCGTCAAATTTCCGGAAAAGCGCCGCCATCAGATTTTTTTGGAGCCAGAGGGTCTGGATACGCATGAAGTGTATGTGAACGGCATGTCGACCAGTATGCCGATTGATGTGCAGACGGCGATGGTGGCTTCGATTCCTGGTTTGGAGTCGGCGGAGATGATTCGACCAGGGTACGCGATTGAATATGACGCGATTGATCCGAGAGAGTTGGACCATTCGCTGGAAGTGAAAGCGATAGCCGGGCTGTTTCTAGCCGGGCAGATCAATGGGACATCCGGCTATGAGGAAGCCGGTTGCCAAGGCTTAATTGCCGGTTTGAACGCGGCGGCGCGAGTCAAAGGGAATCCGGCTATGAGTTTAAGCCGAAGCGACGGGTATGTCGGAATTCTGGTGGACGACCTGATCAGCAAGGGGGCGGACGAACCCTACCGGATGTTTACCTCAAGGGCGGAGTTCCGGCTACATTTGCGTATCGATAATGCGGACGAGAGGCTGACGCCGATTGGGAGGCAGGTGGGTCTGGTGGACGATAGTCGCTGGGCCAACTTTAGCCGCAAGCGGGAACAGAAGGGCAGGATTCTGGAGTTGCTGGAGAAAACGCGGAGTGGCGCGCTACCCGAGGTGGTTGGGCTGGATGCCGCCACCGATAACCCGAGTTTGCGGGTTTGGCTGCGTCGGCCTGAGGCTAAGATTGTGCAGCTGAAGCCGTGGTTCGAGGGAATGCTGGGCGAGCCCGTTATACACGGGGTTTTGGCCACGGTTGAGACCGAAGTGAAGTACGAAGGGTACTTGCAGCAGCAGGACCGGCAGATTCGGCGTTTGGCTGATTCGGAAGACCGGCAAATTCCGGCTGGGTTCCCCTACGAGGCTATTCCGGGCTTGTCTACGGAAGTGCGGCAGAAACTAGGCCGCGTGAGGCCCGAAACATTGGGGCAGGCCGGGAGAATTCCTGGTGTTACTCCAGCGGCGGTCGCCGTTTTGGACGTGTATTTGAGCCTCCAGAATGTTTCACGTGAAACATGAAGTTTTTCAGTAAAGTGAATGTTCCACGTGAAACGTGGTAGGCTGACCTGTGAACTGTGGCTCACGTCATTTCTATAGCGAATCAGAAAGGTGGAGTCGGCAAAACAACGACCGCCATCAACCTGGCTGCGGCCCTCGCAGCATCCGAACTTAGGGTTCTGCTGATCGATTCCGACCCCCAAGGTAATTCTACGAGTGGCGTGGGGATCTCAAAAGATCAGGAACGCAAGACGATTTATGACGTTTTGCTCAGACAAGGGACCGCCGCAGAAACTGTTCTGCAGACTGAGTTCGGAATAGCACTGCTGCCTGCCGATCAAAACCTCGTCGCAACTAACCTCGATCTTGTAGACCAGGAAGAGCGCGAAATCCGGCTGAAGACCGCCTTGGCCCCCATCGAAAAAGATTACGACTACATTCTCATCGACTGTCCCCCAGCGCTCGACCTCCTCACCTTGAACGCTCTTGTCGCGTCCCATTCGGTCCTGGTTCCGATCCAATGTGAGTTCTTCGCCCTGGAAGGGATCTCGCAGTTGATGGACACCGTGGACCGGACAAAAAAGGCGTTCAACCCGACGCTTGAGGTGGAAGGCGTGCTCCTGACGATGTACGACGACCGCAATAACTTGACCCGCCAAGTTGAGACGGACCTGCGGGATTTTTTTGGCGCCAAGGTCTTTCAGACAGTAGTACCACGCAGCGTCCGTTTGGCGGAAGCACCCAGCTTCGGAAAAACGATTCTTGCCTATGACCCGCGTTCCCGCGGCGCCGAGGCATACATTCAATTAGCAAAGGAAATTTTGGCTAATGAGCAAAGAGCCAGAACGGAATCCGCGCAGAGTGCTGGGTAAGGGCCTTTCCGCCCTTCTGCCACAGCGTCAGTCGCCGACACCCGCCGAAAGTCAAAACCAGCCACAGCAGGCCCACGCCGCCGCGCCAGCCAAACAAATCCTGCCGGAGAACTTCGAGGAGTTTCACAACATCCCGCTTGACCAGATTCATCCCGGTGAAGAGCAGCCACGCGACGTTTTCGATAGTGACAAAATTAACGAACTCTCGCAGTCGATCCGGGTACACGGCGTGCTGCAGCCGATTGTAGTCTACCGAGATAAGGAACACCAGTACCGTATCATCGCCGGTGAACGCCGATGGCGGGCCGCCCGTTTAGCCGGACTCGCGGAGATTCCCGCGCTGGTTAGGACTGTTGACCGCAATAGTTTGCTCGAACTCTCCCTGATCGAGAATATTCAACGTGAAGATCTCAACCCGATCGAAATAGCTACTGCCTTCCACCGGCTCGCCAGCCACCACGGTTTGAGCCATGAACAGATCGCGGAGCGGACGGGAAAAGAACGCTCCACGGTGACCAACTTCTTGCGGCTTCTTAGACTCGGGGAACGCGCTCAGCATGAACTCAAATCAGGCACAATTAGTGTCGGACACGCTCGCGCACTGCTGAATCTCGAGAACCACGAAGAGCAGGCGCGCCTCTGTGGCGAGATCATCAAAAGGAAACTCTCGGTCCGGGAGATCGAGGCACTAGTGAAAAAACTGACCGAGCAGGCGGCAACACCGCCACCCGCGCCGAAGGGGGAGGAACCGCCAAAGATCGATCCGAACGTCCGGGCAGCTATGGAGGAACTGGAGATGGCGCTGGGTACAAAGGTGAAGATGGTGCCGACTTCGAGCACTTCGGGGCGCCTGGAGATACAGTACTATTCCCAGGAAGATCTGGACCGCATATACTCGGTCATTGTGAAATAGCGATCGCGTTTGCTACTCTGTTGAGTGCGCCGGTGTAGCTCAGGTGGTTAGAGCGACGGTCTCATAATCCGTAGGTCGGAGGTTCAACTCCTCCCGCCGGCACCAAGAATCAACCTCCCCACCATTGGTGAATAATTCTTAATTTTTGAATTTTGGGATAAGAGATGATCGCACGCGGCAGGAACAAGCAGACTCGTCTTGAACTCGTTAAGCCCAATGTACCTGTGCGCACAATGCCCGCGCTTCGAACCATTGACCTGTTTTCCGGGGCCGGAGGCATCACCGAGGGGTTCCGGCAGGCCGGATATGAATGCCTCTACGCCAACGATTCAATGCCGGAGGCCATTAGGACTTTCGAGTTGAACCATCCCGAGGCGTGGGCGGATTACGGTGACATCGAGAAGGTGAACCCGGTCGCCATTCGCGCGGAGTTGGGCATTGCCAAAGGCGAGTTGGACGTGCTGGCCGGTGGGCCCCCCTGCCAGGGTTTCTCGATCAATGCGCCGGACCGCTTCCTCAAGGACCCACGCAACAAGCTGTTTAAGGATTATGTCCGCTTCCTCGAAGAATTCGAGCCCAAGACGTTCCTGTTTGAGAATGTCCCCGGCCTGCTTTCGCTCGGTGACGGGAAAGTGCTCGACCGTATATTAGCTGAATTCGTCCGCCTGGATTATCACGTCACAGTCAAGATTCTCTTTGCCGCACACTATGGAGTGCCGCAGGAACGCTGGCGTCTGATTCTGCTGGGTTCAAAACTCAGTGAGATTGCGCCGCCGGAGCCGACGCACTACGCGAGCGGCCGAGCTAATTTCCGAGGCGGGGGCGGGGTGCTGACCTTTCAGCTCACTGAGTCGGACAAGCGACGACTTCTGCCGGCCGTGACGGTGGGCGAGGCAATTGGCGACCTGCCACGGCTCACCATGGGGGAGGGGGCTGAGACCATCGGCTATACGGGCGCGAAACCCAGCGCCTACGCCCGGCTGATGCGAAATGCCGAAGGTGTCACCTACAATCACTTCGCCGCAAAGCTCGCCAAACAGAATGTCGAGCGCATGAAGTTCGTGAAGCCCGGAGGCTCATGGCGCGATATCCCGCATGAGCTTCTCCCCAAGGGGATGCAGCGCGCTCGCAAATCCGATCACACAAAACGCTATGGCCGATTGCGTA
Source organism: Bryobacterales bacterium (assembly GCA_963763615.1). GTDB lineage: Bacteria > Acidobacteriota > Terriglobia > Bryobacterales > Bryobacteraceae > Bog-105. The sequence continues at coordinate 208,257 of CAVXPI010000004.1, forward strand.
ATGACGGCCTTGCTGGAACTGTCATGACGAAGTGCGATCCCCACTGGGGAACAGTTTTCCTGCCAGACCAGGAACGGTCGCTGACGGTGCGTGAGGCCGCGCGTTTCCAGTCTTTCCCTGACGCCTATCAGTTTCTCGGGCCGCGTGTTTCCCAGTACGAGCAGGTGGGCAACGCCGTTCCGGTATTGATGGCGAAGGCGATTGCGGCGCAAATCCGCAAACATCTTGAAGCGCATGGGGCCATTCCGGCGGCGTTGCCGGAAGCAGCCCATGGCTAGCAACATCATCGAGTTTTTTGGCTACAGTCCCGGCGATCAGTCTCCCGCAGCGAAAAAAGCCCGGGATTCGCTGGAGTGTCCCTTCCTTAAGCAGACCTGCACTAAGACCCTTAACGACGGCTCCATCAGCGGCGTATGCACCATCAAGCCAATGACTAGCGGGCCTGTGATCTGCTGCCCGGTGCGTCTTTATGCAGGCGAGTACCAGATTTTGAAAGACGTGGCGGCGCAGGCTTTCGGTGCAGGGATTGATCTGATGATTGGGAGTGACACGGCCAGCTACCGGGCTAAAAATCCAGGTAAGCCGTCGGTGATTGTTTTCGGAAAGCGCTGGGGAAAAGAGCTTAGACTACCCAGCAGAGCGAAGAAATCAGGCGGCAGCAAAGGCGCTTATTTCGTGGACTGGATTCTTGCGCATGTCGATGCGGCCGGGAAGCTACACGGCTTCGTTGCCATCGAAGTGCAGTCCATCGACACGACGGGCAACTATCAGGCCGAGCGCCTCGCGTATCTGGAAGAGAACGCCTCCTTTTCGGGAAAGAGCACCGCAGGGATTCTAAGAAACACGCGCAAGACGGGCGCGGTGTCAAGCGGCCACCGAAAGGGGGTGCGGAGTGTTCTCCTCTCATGGTGGCGCGCATCCGCGCCCTTTGCGCTTAACTCGGAGAACGTCAACAAGCGCATTCTGCCGCAGATCATTTACAAGGGCCATGTACTCCGGCGGGAGCCACTTTGCCACAAGGGACTTTTCTTCATCTGCCCGACGCCGGTCTACCACAAGATCGCCGAGCGCCTCGGCGGCAACCTTACAGAAATCCACCAGCAGGCTGGATCAGTCACGATCATGTGGTACGACATCGGCGCGCCAGTGCAAGAGGGGGAAATCCGCGCGCTCGAGCTCGGCGGCCAATCCACCACAACTATCGATCAGGTGGCGCTTGCCTTCACCGCTCCCAGCAACCTTCCTCCCGCCAAGGTTTACGAACAGGCGATTATCGCGGAGCTATGAGAGATGGACCGGAGCGACAATATGCGAGCCATCCGCAGCAAGGGCATGCGTCCCGAACTGGCGGTACGCAGTCTCGTTCATCGGCTGGGTTACCGGTTCCGGCTTCACCGGGAGGATCTGCCGGGAAAGCCGGACCTCGTCTCTGCCGCGCGCCGCAAGGTGATCTTCGTTCACGGCTGCTTCTGGCATTCGCACGGATGCAAACTGTCGCACACGCCGAAGTCGAACGCTGCGTATTGGGGACCAAAGCTGGAGCGTACTAAAGCGCGCGATCGGAAGAACAATGAGAAGCTGATCGCGGCGGGTTGGAAGCCCCTCGTCATCTGGGAATGCGCTACGGCGGACGAGCGGGCATTGAGCAAACGCGTGAAGCGCTTTTTGGGGTCCTAGCGTATTATTAGAAACATTCGGTTGATCGATCCATGCAGTCTAACGACTCAAGTCGGTTTGACAATATCGCTGCGACGCTCAATGAGCTGGTCAAGAATCAGACGCTTATTGAAAAGCGCTTGGCGCACTTAGAGGACCTACTGCGGGTGAGGCCTCAGACTGCCAAAGAGAGTGAACCTGCCATTGTCGCCGAAGCGAATGTCGCGGAGCCTGCTCCACTGCCGCCCATCGCCCCTTCTGCAAGAGAGCCTGGACTTGAATCGAAAGTCGGTCTCACGCTCGTGAATCGCATAGGTGTCATCACGTTGGTGTTGGGAGTCGCGTTCTTTTTCAAGTGGGCGGTTGATAACAACTGGATTGGGCCAGCAGGGCGGGTACTGCTAGGTCTGTTGGCGGGTTTCGCCACACTCGCTACGGGCGATTTCATTTGGCGCAAACGCCAAGACATATTCGCGCAAGGCATTACCGCGACTGGCATCGCGATCCTGTATCTGGCCTTTTACGCCGCTTTTGATTTCTACCATCTGATTCCACAGTCGGCGGCATTCGTCCTCATGGCGGCCACGACGGCGATGGCTGGTGTGCTGTCGCTACGTTATAAATCCGTCGCCATCGCGGCCCTCGGATTGGCTAGTGCCTACGCCACTCCGCTCTTACTGAGCGCGGGGGAAGATCATCCATGGTTTCTCTTCAGCTACCTGCTGCTCCTTAACTTCGCGGCAACACAACTGGGGAAACGTGGCGGCTGGCCAAAATTGGAATGGATGAGTTTTGGCGCCACCACGCTCATCTATGGAGCGTGGCTCCTTGCGCGTGGAGAACAACCACAGAAGCGTGAGATCGCGACACTAGCGCCACTTGCCTTCACGGCGCAACGCTGGTTCACCCAGACGCCGCTTCTTTTCGCGCTCGCGCAGTTACTTACGGCGTGCGCTTTGTCCGTGATCTGGCAGCCGGAAGAGGCGCTGTTCCTAGCTCTTTCCTTATTGGTGGCTATGGGTGGACTCGCGTTTGCGCATTTGCGCCAATACCGGTATTCCATTCTCACAGCTTTTATCGGGTTCTGGTTTACGTACGCAATTCATTTTCTCTCCGTCCACGAACCTGTCACTTTGTTCTTCGAGATCAGTTGTGGATTCGTGCTATTCCTGGCGTGGAGCTACTGGCACCTGATCACCGAGCGTGCGGCAACCACTACTTTGGTGCTGGCTGTTTTCGCTTTAAACGGGGTGGTCTTCTATTCCCGCTCATATACGCTGCTGCAACCCGCTCACCACATCTGGCTGGGTCCGCTCGCGGCGCTCGTTGCGGGGGTCTATCTCGCGTTCGGTTTGCTTTTGCAGCGCCAATCGGCGGCGTCCGGCTCGGACAATCGACCCATTCTCTTAGCGTTTGGTATAGCCATTAGTTTTCTCACGCTGGCGATACCCATTCAGTTCACAGGCTTCACAATTACGATCGCATGGGCCATACAAGGGGCGGCACTGGCATGGATCGGCGCACGCCTCACTAGCCAGCGTGCTGTTGTAGCGGCGTTGACCGTGTTTGCGCTCGGCGTCGCCCGGCTGGCTCTGTTTGAAGCAGACAGCCTGCCTGATCCAGCCGCCTACACGCTGCTGGCGAATTCGCGCTTCTTCACGTTCGCGGTTGCCGCCGTTGCCATGTTGCTCTCTTCTTACTGGGCTGCGAAATTTATGCGGCCGGCCGCCTTGGCTCCCTATTTTGCCGGTCACGTATGCCTGTTGTGGGGCCTGTGTTTAGAAATCTTCGGATGGACGGCACGGACCGCAGCACCGGAGAATCGTTTGAGCGTGGAAACGATCGCGATTTCGAGTCTTTTCGGTGTCTACGCCGTGATTCTAGTGAGTGCGGGAGTCGCCACGCGCACGGCCATTAACCGGATTGCGGGCCTGGGGCTTATCGGCATCGTGGTTCTGAAGCTCTATTTCTTCGATGTGTGGCAACTGGGGCGGCCCTATCAAATCGCGGCTTTCGTAATCTTGGGCATCCTGCTCATTGCCACATCGTTCCTCTATTCGCACTTCCGGCGGTTGATTGAAACCTGGTGGAAAGATGACAAAACTGCTGCTTAGCGGACTGGCTTGCTGTTCGCTTCTAACAGCCGATTTCAACGCACCCGCGTGGCGTTACCGGCGCCCGCTTAAGGTAAGCACGCCTGCGCCGGTTTCACAGTTCACCGTAGACGCGGCGCTTTATCGCGATTCTGGGGCGAACCTCGATGATCTCCGCATCGTATGGAATCAAACTGAGACTCCCCATGTCCTTCTAGCGCTCAGCGGTTCCCGCCAGGCGATTGAATCTCCGGCGGTCATTTTAGACAAAGCGTACGTTCCCAATAGCGGCGTGCAAGCGACTCTCGATCTGAGGGGCCGCGCGGAACACAACCGTTTGCGGATCGCCACATTGCTGCATAATTTCAAAGAGACGGTGCGGGTGGAGACCAGCGACGATGCGCGAACATGGGCTGTCGTTCAATCGGGCGGGGTGATCTTCGATGTGGCACGCGACGATCACAATGCAAGCGAGACGACGGTTTCTTATCCAACCTCGACCCGGCGCTACGTCCGGCTTACTATTCCTGGATGGACGGAACCGGCGAATCTTCAAGAGGTATGGATTGCGCATTACGAGGAGACGGGCGCCACGCGCGATAGGGTGGCCACGCTCACCCCAAGCGTTCGCGAGGATTCCAAGAGTCAGACGACTGAACTCACGTTAGACCTTGGATTTTCCGGGCAGCCGTTTGATCATGTCGATCTCACGGTCGACCCAGGCTTCTTTTCCCGCACGGTGGAAATCGCAACCACCAACGACTCGCAACGTTGGTATCCCAGTTACGGCGGAGTCATTTCTCGAACAGTCGAAGTGAAACAAGTATCGCTCGAGTTTCCGGAGAGAATCGACCGCTATTTGCGAATCATCGTTTTCAATGCGGACAGCGCGCCACTCCATTTTGGAGCAGTAACCGTGAGTGGCATACGCCGTGTTGTAAAGTTTCCTGCCAACCAACCGGGCGGATATTTCGTGTATGTCGGCAATCCTAGCGCTCGCCGCCCTTCCTACGATTTCGCGAGTGTGATGCCGGCGAACGGCGTTCCTACCGCCGCCGAGTTAGGCGGCGAGGGGGTAAATCCGCTGTTTCACTTACCGGAGCGCCCCTGGACAGACCGCAACCCCTGGCTGCTCAATAGCGCGCTGGTCGCGGCGGTGGTTGCCATGGGTTTTGTGACGCTGCGAATGATGAAGAGGGTGAGTTGAGATTTGCCTCCTAGGAAAAGAGGAAGGCTCTGTTATCCCACTCTACGCTTTTCGCGTTCGGCGAGTGTTTCATGTAAGAGTGACTTAATGTAGGTTTGATACGGCAGACCTTTCTGCTCCGCCTGCTTTCGAGCTAAAGCGAGATCTGCAGCCGGAATGCGCAAGGCAACGACCGGTGCCGGCGCCTTCTTCGACGCTGCCAACCGGGCGAGCAACTTCTCCTTTGTTAAAATTCGCGCTTCGCCGCTCTTCACCGCCGTCAGTAATTCCTTGCCGTGGGCATTGCGATTCCCGTACCACCACTCGGCTTCTTCCGCTTCGGAGGCGAAAGTAGGCACGATGCGCTTCGTTGGCTTCTTTACTTGTTTCTTCATCGAGACATCTCCAGAAAAGCTTTCTTATCTGAAACAGTTGCCGGGAACGCAGTCACTGCCCGGACGCTGCCATTGCGCGGTTGTCCACACCACAGTTAACAAACGGCCGGCACTCGTCGGGCTAACCGCGCGATACCGCTCTTCATCATCGATCAATTCATAACCCAGATCTACCGCATTGTTGGTGAGCGCGTATTCGAACTCGGCAGGCGCTACCTTGTGCGCCGCAAGGTGCTCTCTGTTTTCATTGTCCCACCCAAATTCAATATCCTGGGCCACATCGATAGTGTATCGCGACGTATATACATTGAGGAACGCTCGGACCTCTTAATCAAAACACCAACTTAAGCCCAAATTGAATTTGTCTTGACGTGGTAGCCGTCGCAGTAATCACCCCAGCCGATGAACTGACGGCTCCATTCGAAAACACTGTCGCGTTTGGCGTTCCCAGATTTGTGCGATTCAAGACATTGAAGAACTCAGCGCGGAATTGAAGTTTTGTGCTCTCCGTGATCCGGGTATCTTTGAGCACCGATAGATCCCAGTCCGCCAGCCCAGGACCGCTGTATGTTCCTCGCCCAAGATTGCCGTAGGTCCCGAAAGCAGGCAGGGTGAACGCATTCGGATTGAACCATTCTGTGGCTTTGCCCAAAACCACCGGGCCCACAAAGGCCTGGTTGAGAGATGGGCGATCCGGGTTACGCGTATCGCCATCGCCGGACCGATTTGAACCGACCTGCGGCGTAAAGGGGAAGCCACTCAACAGGGTGGCAATACAATCCGCTTGCCAGCCACCGAAGGTGCGCCGCGCCAGGGTTGGGCCCGAGCGGAACGGCAACTCGTAATGGACAGAAATCGAACCCTGATACTTGGCATTGAGCGCGGACGGACCCCAATCGCGCCGCAAATTGTTGCGGTCGAGAATCATCTGCGCCTGATTGTTCGATTGCGCGCCAGTCAAGCCTGAATTTAGATCAAGGTTCTTTGACCAAGTGAAGTTCGCGCGGAATTGCAGCCCCTTATTGAGCCGTTTGGACAGATCTGTTTGCAGAGCGTTGTAACTACTGTTGCCTTCCGTAAACCAGAAGAAGCCGGCTCCCAGATAAGGATTGGGGCGGGTGGAAACCGGAATATAGGGAGTACCCGCGGAGACAATACTCTGACTCGCGACCGGTGCTTTTGCTCCGCCCGTCGTCGTTCCGCCAGCCGTACAACCCTTGGCGTTTTGGCAAACCTGCGCGGGCACAGTGTTCGGATCGACACTCAACAGACCGTGATAGCCGAACGATCCCAAGTAAGTGACGCGTAACACTGTTTCGCGCTTCAATTGCTGCTCAACGCTGAAGTTCCATTCCTGAACCGTCGGTGTTTTAGCGTTCGCTTGGACACCCTGCGGGGCGTAAGTGGTACACGGTGTCGGCACTCCCGGACCGCACGAAGGAGCGATGATCGCCGACCGGCTAATGGGCGTTATGGAAGCCAACGGTCCTGAAAGAGAAATGGCTCCGTTGTACGGCGGTAACGAATTGAGCAAGAAGCTCAACGCGTCAATCAGCGAATAATATGTACCGAAGCCGGCTCGGACGGCGGTTTTTCCGGTGCCAGATGGATCCCAAGCCAAGCCAAGGCGCGGGCTCAAGAGGCGGGTCGCATTATTCTGCGTGAACGCAGCAGAGCCGAGAGTTGGGGTTGTTACGAGCAAACCGCTGCTGCCCGTCACATAATTTGCAGCGCGGCCGGAAACTTCGTTCCAGCCTGTAGTGAATTCGTCGCGCAGGCCGAAGCGCATGGTTAGACGGGGACTCAGCTTGACGGAATCCTCCAACCAAAAAGCGCCGAACAAGCTTCGCCATCCAAGCTCGTTCGCGTTCGGCACGACCTGAAAAGAACTGACCGTCCCTTGCAGGAACGTGGTGAGGCTGGTAAAGGTCGCTTGCCCCAACTGGCGTGACGCCGAGTCTTCGTTGTCTTGCATGCGCTGAAACCAGACGCCGGCGCTCAGTTGATGGATGCCTTTGGTGATTTGCAAATTGTCCGTGTAAGTGAAAAGATTGCGGCGATTCCAAACGTTCGACGCGTTGTTGGCGCCGGCAGCCGTGATTGTTCCGCCACCGGTTGTGGTAACGCCGCCGCCAATGGTAATGCCGCCGGGGTCGGCGCCCGTCACAAACGAAAGATTGGACGGGAACGCGCTAAAGGGGAACGAAGCGTAGCTGAAAGCCGCTCGCGAGAATCCAGCGGTAAACGTATTCAAAACAGTGGGCGCAAAGATATGCGTTTCCTGAAGACTCGCCACCTGGGAGCGCAGTGTCACATTCGAGCCAAACAACGGATCGGCAAGAGGCAGCAGATTATTGCCGTCGTCGATCGTATATGCGGCGGAAACTGTGTCGTGGTCGCTCTTCACATAATCGCTGCGTAACGTTCCGAAGTCTTCGCGAATGTGTTGCGCCGGATTGTTATAAGAAAGAGCTGCGCCCGGCTGTCCCGCTACGGCCGGCAACTCAGCGCCATTGGGCAAAGGCCAAAACGCCGTATACGGCAGCATGGCTTTGTTGAGATTGGCGACCGGCTTGCCCGTTGGCAACAAACCCTGGCGGGCTAGCGAGTCGGGAACAATGCTTACGCTGCTGATTGCCAGTGCTTGCCGGAATCCTTCGTAATTGCCAAAGAGAAATAGCTTGTCCTTCTTGAGAGGACCGCCCAACGCGCCGCCAAACTGGTTGCGTCGAAAAGGCGGCACGGCGTTCTGATCGAAAAAGTTGCGCGCGTCGAGCTTGCTGTTCCGCAGGAACTCAAAAAGCGAACCGTGCAGCGCGTTTCCACCCGATTGTGTGACCACGCTTACCTGCGCACCATCGCGTTTCCCGTAAGCCGCGCCGTAGGTGTCCGTGAGGACGTTAAATTCGCGCACGGCATCAATGCCGAGCAACTCTCCGCTCACTCCGCCAGGCGTGACCGCGAGTTGACTGGACCCGGTGTATTCGATGCCATTCAGCAGAAACAGGTTATCGAGAGGCCGCCGGCCTGACACGCTAAACGTATTGCCGTTGCTAGTGCTGGTTTGCGGACTCTTCAGTCCATAGTTGATTGCTCCGGGATTGAGCGTTAACAGAGAATCGAAACTGCGGCCGTTCAATGGAAGATCCTTCACTTCGCGCTGAGTCACCAAGCCCGAAATGGCGGCAGTGGTGGTGTTGACCAGCGGGGCATCGGCTGAAACGTCGACCTCTTGCGTCACCGGGCCAAGTTCGAGTTGAATGTCCACGACTGCTTCTTGTCCAACGGCCAAGTGAATGCCGCTACGCACAACGGGCCGGAACGACACCTTCTCGACCCGCACTTCCTGTTGCCCCAGCGGCAGCGCCAGCAGGCGAAAATAGCCTTCCGCCGTGGTGCTTACCGCACGGCTGGCGCCTGTTTCCAGGCTCTTGACGGTGACAGTCGCGTCACCAACGCCAGCACCGCTTTTGTCTTCGACACGCCCGGAAATTGAACCCCCTACTTGCGCGGCAACGGGACGGATAGCGACGAGTATCGCGAGTGAATATAGTATTTTCGACCACGAAGGCATTTTGTCCCACGATACACGAGTCGCAATCAGCTAGAGTGCGTAGTATGAAGATCTTCGCTCTGGCAGTTTTAACGGCGACCTCTATCCTCGCGCAAAAAGTCACCGTTGAATTTGACCAAACGGCAGACTTCTCCCGCTATCACACCTTCGCTTTGGCGGACGGCCAACTCAATAGCCGCAATCCTGCGTTGAATAGCGATTTGGTTCGCAAGAAAATAGACGACTCCATTGCCCACTACCTGGCCGCCAAGGGCATGACGGAGGTGCTGAGCCACCCTGACCTCAACGTGCGCTATCACTTCGGCTCAGCGCGCAAGCGGGAGATTGAGCACTATCCAGCAGGCTGGTACGGCATGCGGACGCGAACAGTTCGGATTCCTTATACGGAAGGCACGCTTGTGATCGATTTGCGCGACACCTCTGTGCACGCGCTGGTCTGGCGGTCCATTGCCCATGAAGACAAGCCGGATCCAGATAAGATTGCGGGCAAATTGGACGACATGGTGAAAAAGTCGCTCGCTAAGTATCCGCCCAAGCCCGGCTCAGTTCATTAATTCAGGATGGCGAAATTAATTTCCTCGATGGCCGCGACGCAATTCGGGTCTAATTGATTGCGGGCTTCCTTGCGGAGCACGCTACTGGCTGCTTTGTGGCTAAGCGGCTCTCGATAGGGATTGCGGACAGTCAACGAGTCGAAAATTTCCGCCACAGCCAGAATTCTAGCTTCTAAAGAAAGCTGCCTGTGGCCTAGGCCTCGGAAGTACCCGCTGCCGTCCAGTTTTTCGTGATGCGAGGCGGCAATTTCGCTGATCTCTCCAAACCGCGGGATCGCATGCAAAATCTTCCACGTGTAGAACGGATGCAGCCGCATGACGCGCCAGTCGTCCTCATCAAGCTCCGCGGGCTTTTCTAGAATTTCATTCGATACCGCCATCTTGCCCAGATCGTGAAGGAGCGCCGCATTGCGCAAAACATCCAAACGGTGGCGCTCCAGCATCATCTTTTCCCCGACAGCGACCGCGATTTGCGCCACGTTCTCCGAGTGCGAAAAAGTAAAAGGCGATTTGGAATCCACAATCTGGCCAAAAGCGACACAGATCGAACGAAAGGTTTGATCGTCTTCCGCCATCTCTTTTGGCTCAGGCTCCAGGGTGAGCAGGACGTCGTATACTTCTTCGCCGCTCAAATCGGTCCAGAGAGCGTTGCGTGCTTCCAAAGACTTGGCAGCCTTCACCAAATCGGGATCAAACCAAAAGCCACTACGCTTCCGCGCCACCTCCATGGCCTCGCCCGCGCCCCGCGCAGTGAAATACCCATCGAGTGTTTGGGCCAAAAGCATCAAGCGGGACAGCAGCGGAATGTCTTTTTTCCGCAACCCGCGCGGCTGCCCTTTCCCATCCCAGTGCTCATCCAGACTGGCGATTGCATCTGCGGTAATCTCACTCAAGCCCACCAGACGAGCAATGGCCGCACCTCGTTCGCAACGAATCTTTGTGATCTCCCAACTGTGTTTGCCGCTATTGCGAGCCATGCGCCATAAAGCTGCAGCTCGTTCGATGGGCGGCTTATCGGGCGCTATGTTACGCAAGGCATAGGAAATGGTCTCCCAACTCGTATGAGTCCAATCCGTAAGCTTCACTTCGCGCTTCGCTCTGATGTCATCCGACCCCAAGTCATGGAACACCTTGGACGCGTTGGTACTGCAGCCCGCATCTTTCAGCAAGGTGGCATAGAAAAGATCTTGCCGCAGCGTTCGAGATACCCCAATCTCCTCTGCCATGCGCATCGCCAGCAAACAACTGCGGACCGAATGCCCGACCGGTTGCCCCGTTCCCAAATCCAAGGCGTGAGACAGCGCCGAAACTACTTCCGCCACCCGCAGCGAAAACTCCGTTGGCCGCCGTGACCGTTCCGGAACCTGCCAAACAGGAAGATCAGTGGAGATGAGAGAAATCGAAGACTTCATCCACTTCCTCATCGGCGAGGCTCATTACTATTCTTAGAACTTATATATAAGAACTATAAGAACAACACTATTAATAGGATCTGTGGAAATGTGGATTTCTCGCTAAGCGGTTGAAAAAGCTACAGTTGGCCGAGAGTGACCCTGTGGTTTTCCGATCTGCCCTTTCTCTAAAACCTACCTAGGACAAATCCTTGAACACATGATCACAGGCTGTTCGCCGAGGAATTGTGGAAAAGGATAGAAACCTCCACTTTTCAAGTATTTGCCGTGAGGATAGGTGTGTTCAAAACCGCGCGAACAGACAAGCGGGATGGGATTTTTGAAAACTGGGGTTTTGTGTTTATCTGGAGCGGGAGACGGGATTCGAACCCGCGACATCAACCTTGGCAAGGTTGCACTCTACCAGCTGAGTTACTCCCGCTTAAGTACTGCAAGAAGCCCAATTGACATTCTCCAATGATCTTGTTCGGAAGTCAATTCATCTGCTTGCAACAGTTGATCTTTTACCACGGTCCACACGCTAAATATGCTTCAATTCAGACTAGAACTTTCGATTGTTACACTCGTAAGTTATTGATTAATATAGCGTTACAAAAACATCAGATTTCTATTTCAAAATCTGTTCCCTGTGTTATTCTGAGTTGGTCCGCGAGAAGCGGAAGGATTTTTCCACAGTTCGAATCTGTCGGCGCGCCGCTCGGCAGTCCAGCCCCAACCAGGCATGCGATCATCAGGATTTTCCACAGATGTGGAAAACGTGTGGGAATCTTTTTCCTTTTTTTGGACCGACTAGGGTTGAAGGAAAAGGCGCGAACTTGGCTGACGCTTGGGAACAAATTAAAGGGCGGCTCGCGGGAAAGCTGGGGGAAGGTGCTTACCAGAATTGGATTTCTGGCACGGCTCTTGCCTCATTCGAGAACGGGGAACTCACTGTTAAGGTTCCAAATCCGACCACCGAAGCGTGGATCCAGCAGGAATATTCGATGCAAATTCTCGACGTTATTCGGGAATTGAATCTGCCCGTTCGTAAGCTGCAATACAGCAGCCAGCCCATGGCTATGGCTGCCGCAGCTTCGTCGGGCGGCGGCTCTGCCAGTTCTCCTGCGGTTTCACCTCAGTTTCCGTCGCCCGATGCACTGTTTGAAAGCACGGCTAGTTGGTTGAATCCACGTCTGACGTTTGATGCCTATGTGGTTGGTTCATCAAACCAACTCGCCCATGCCGCGGCGCATGCGGTGGCAACAATGCCTTCCAAAAGCTACAATCCGCTTTTCATTTATGGCGGAGTAGGCGTGGGCAAAACTCATTTGATGCACGCCATCGGCCGCTGCCTGCTCGATCGTTTCTCCGGTCTCAACGTAGTCTACACGTCGAGTGAGCGTTTCATTAACGAAATGGTCGCGTCCATCAAGCTCGACCGCATGCCGCTTTTTCACCGCCACTACCGGTCGGCCGACGTTCTCCTGGTTGACGATATCCAAGTCATTGCCGGCAAGGAACGCACGCAGGAAGAGTTTTTCCATACGTTCAACGAACTTTATGACCATCGCAAGCAAATCGTGATCTCCAGCGATTGCGCTCCCGGCCAGCTTCCAGGGCTGGTGGAACGCTTGCGGTCGCGCTTCGAATGGGGGCTGATGGTAGATGTCCAAGCACCCGACCTCGAAACCAAAATGGCGATACTCGACAAGAAGGCTGAATCGGAAGGCATAGCACTCCCGCAGGATGTCCGGGTCTTCATCGCCACTAAGACGAAATCAAACGTCCGCGAACTCGAAGGGGCTCTCACCCGGCTCATTGCCGTTTCGTCCATGACGAACACGCCGATCTCTTTAGCGATGGCCCAACAGGCGCTGAAACATCTCAACTCAGCGCCTGAGCGCAAAATCTCGGTGGATTCCATCGTCCGCGCCGTGGCGGAACGCTTCAACATGCAGCCCGCGCAGATCAAGACAAAAAGTAATACGCGTCAAATCGCCTATCCTCGCCAAGTGGCGATGTATTTGGCGAAGGAACTGACCCACGCTTCGCTTCCCGAAATCGGCCGCTATTTTGGCGGCAAACATCACACAACGGTTCTGCATTCGGTAAAGAAAATTGAAGAACTTCGCCAGCGCGATGAAGAGCTTAATAAGATGCTTCAGTCGCTGGTTGACACCATTCGGTAAAGATTGAGCCAATTACAAATTACAACAGATTGGACCTATCGTTGCGCTTGCTCGCGCGCGCGGCTCAGTAAGGGCTTCCCAGCCGCGCGCTACCTCACAGGGAGTTCGATGTGAGAGGGGAGTGACGGAGAACAGTAGATACGTTGGGTGGCTTTGCTGTAGTCGCCTTCGGTGGCGGTGTAGATGCTGGGGGTGAACTTTTGCGGGTTGCGGTCGATCAACGGGAACCAAGTGGATTGGATTTGGGCCATGATGCGGTGGCCTTTGAGGAAAACGTGGTCGCGGTCGCGGAGGGGGATAGCGAAGAGAACCGGCTGATTTGGTGTTAAAGGCGCAGGGCTTTCGTAACTCTTGTTGAAACGGCCGCGGCGGACTTCCATGGCGATAGGGAGTTCGTAACCATTGAGGGATTTGGCGTAGTCGCCGGGTTTGGGGCCGGCATTGGCGTCCCAATCGTTTTTGACGGCGTTGTCGGGGTAGACGTCGATGAGCTTGACGATGAAGTCGCTATCGGTGCCGGACGTCGAAGCGTAGAGTTGAGCGGAGACGGGACCGGTGATGGTGAGGTCATGATCGAGAGGGGCGGTCACGAAAGACAGAACGTCGGGACGGTGGTCGACAAACCGCTGGTCGGACACCTCCCAATCGCGCCAGTCCCCACCCGGGTAAGTGGGAGAGATGGGGCGCGGCCGGTAGGGGACTGGGTTCGCCGGATCGGATATATATTCAACGTAAGTTGTGGAGGTGGACGGAGGAGGGTTGAAAGAGAGCCCTCCGTCGGGTTGTAAGTAGAGGTTTGTGGGCTTGGACTCTTGTGGGGGCCAAGCGTTGTAAGTATGCCAGGTGTTGGAGCCGGATTGGAAAGTGCTGGCTTTCCAAGCTATCTTTTCGCCCTCGCCGTGAAGGTAATACCGAAAGAAAGGCGCTTCGATTTGTTCGCGAAATTCGCGGGCCGTCTCGTGGCCGCCGTACGAAATCGGGCCTATGGCGCTGCCTTTGAGCGATTGCCACTCGCCATGATTCCACGGGCCAGCCACGATAATGTTATCGGCAGAGACGCCGTCTTTATCAGAATTACGGAAGATTTGCCAAGGGCCCCAAGGGTCTTCCTGATCCCAAAACCCGGCCACGTTGAGGTTGGGGACTGGGCTCGAATGGAGTTGATTCACCCAAGCTTCTTTGTGCCAGAACTCATCGTAGTTGGGATGGGCGACGGAGTCGTTCCAGTAAGGGATGGAACCGTGGAGATACTTGGCGTTGATGTTAGAAAGCGGGCCGAGTTTGAGATACCACTCATAGGTATCGAAGACGTTGAAGGCGAAGTGGGTGTTCGCGTTCTTGTCGGCTTGTTCGAGAACGGCGTATTCGAAATCGTAACTGAGGCGGAGAGCGCCGTACCGGTGGTCGTCGTCATTCATCCACTGATCGGCGGGGGAGGCTTGTTCGGAGATGGCCTTGAGAGCGGGATGGGGATGGAGGAGAGTGAGCGCGGCAGTCAGACCATCGTAGGAAACGCCGTATATGCCGACACGGCCATTGTTCTGCGGAACATTGTGGACGAGCCATTCGATGGTGTCGTAGGCGTCGGTGGTTTCGTTGGTTGCTTTGGGGTCGGCGAGGTTGACGTAGGAAGAGAGATTGAAAGCGCCTTCGGATTTGAAGCGGCCGCGGAGATTCTGGAGAACGAAGATGTAACCGTCATGGGCAAGTTCGATCCAGCGGCCGGGAGTGGGCGATGGCGGTTTGTCGGGGACGCCATAGGGAGTACGTTCCAGAATGATGGGCAGGGGCGCGGATTGGTCGACCGGAGTGAGGATGACGGTTTGCAGATGGACGCCGTCGCGCATGGGGATCATGACCTCTTTGAGGGAGAACGCGGAGGGTGCCGGTGTAGGCGTGGTTTGTGAGGAACAGACCACGGCGGCGAGGGTTAGAACACCGAGAGAGAGGGGACGCATCGGAATTTCTATACTATAGCGGAATTGGCGCCGGCGGCTTATTCGAGGTTAAAAGAGACATAACCCAAGGTGCCGTCGCGTTCGACAAGCATAGCGATGGGGTCGCCAGGTTTCGTGGCTTTGAGAGCATTGCGGAGGTCTTCGAGGGAGCCGACCTTGCTTTTGTTGAGCGAATAGATGATGTCGCCGGTTTTAAGGCCAGGGTTGAAGGCGGCGAATTCGATGGGGATAGCGGCGACGACAACTCCATCGAGCCGGCGGGTTGGGGGCAGGAGCGGAGTTACTTTCTCGTCGAGGGTGAGGGCGAGGATACCTAAGCGGCGGACAAGATTGGATTGGTTGTTTACTAGGTCAACTAAGCCGCCCGAGGAGTTGGGGCGCTCGAGAATGACGACGGTCTTCTGCAACTTTTCGCTGCCGTTGCGCAGAATGTCGAGAGTGACTTGATCGCCGATGGAGTGCTGCAAGATCTCCGCCTGCACTTGGCGGGCTTCGGTAACCTCACGGCCCTGGACGGCAAGCACAATATCATTCGCTTCCAGGCCAGCGGCTTCGCCGGAGCCGTGCGGCAACAAGTCGGCGATGATGACTCCCGGATGACGGTTGAGGCCGAGAGCTTGCGACATGATCGGATTGATGTCTTGCGAGATAACGCCGATGGTGCCACGGTGGACGTGGCCTTCTTTGCGCAGCTCCCGATAAACGTGTTGCGCGACGTTGGCGGGAATGGCAAAGCCGATTCCCTCGCTGCCGCCCGATTTCGAATAAATCATCGTATTAATGCCGGCGATTTTTCCATCCGCATCGAGAAGCGGGCCGCCGCTATTACCCGGATTGATGGGCGCATCGGTTTGTATGTAAGACATGGCTTTCTCGGGATCGAGTTGGCGCGATGGGGCGCTGATGTAACCGACGGTGAGTGTGTTCTGCAAGCCGAGGGGGCTGCCTAGCGCAAATACGATTTCACCTTGCCGGAGTTTATCGGAATCGCGGAAGGCGAGGGTAGGGAGTTTGCCGCCGGGAGTTTCGATTTTAATAACGGCTAGGTCAGTTTCTTTGTCAAAGCCGACGACCTTGGCGGGGAAGTGGTTATGGGCGTCTTTTTTGGCCGGGTTGGATGTGTCGGCGACACTGACGTCGATTTCGCTGGAGCCTTCGATGACGTGGGAGTTGGTGAGAATAAAGCCGCTGGGTTCGATGATGACGCCGGAACCGCTGCCCCACTGTTTAGCGAAGAAGCCCGTGCGGCGGCCTTCGTCGGAATCGACTGCGACGCGGGAGTGGACATCGATTTGCACGACTGAGGGGCTGGCGGAGTCAATGAGTTCTTCGATGGCGGCGCTATATTCGGCCAATGCTGCGGCGCGCTTAGGCGGGGTCTGCGCCTGCAAAAGTCGAGTGATCGCAAGGGACGATAGAACTAGTAGGGATAGGCCGCTTTGAATATTTCGCACAGCGTATCTTAACAGACGCGGCCGGGGATGGGGTGGTTACGCCGGGAGAAAGCGTTGCACGACACGTGAATTAATTGCTACCATTCGCCCATGGGCGATTCCGTGCGGGTTCCCAGTTCCGTTGCTTCCACCGCGATACCAGACGTGAGAGTGTACGCGCCGCCGCGGCATTCGGCCCTGGTCCGTGTGACGCATTGGATTACGGCGCTGAGCTTTTTGGCGTTGTTGGTGACGGGTGCGGAAATTGTGATTTCGCACCCACGGTTTTATTGGGGCGAAGCGGGCAACGTCTTGATGACGCCCCTGTTTAAGTTGCCGATTCCGGCTTCCCGGCCGTTGGTGCCGACGGGCTATGGATATGTGATGCCGGATCAAAATGGCTGGAGCCGGTACCTTCACTTTCAAAGCGCGTGGGTGGCGGTGCTGACGGGATTGCTGTACGTGCTTTGGAGTTTGTTTTCCGGGCACCTGCGGAGAGACTTGCTGCCGGGCCGGGGCGAACTAACGGCGCGAGGTTTGGCGAATACGGTCGCGAGCCATTTGCGGTTGAAGCCCGCAAGCGGCGAGGCCGGCTCTTATAACGTTCTGCAGAGAATTACCTATCTGGCCGTGATTTTCGGATTGTTCCCGTTGGTGATTTGGACCGGGCTGGCGATGTCGCCCGCGATTATGTCCGTCTTTCCGTTTTTGGTGAGTGTGTTGGGAGGACAGCAATCGGCGCGAACGATTCATTTCTTCGTGTCGATTCTTCTTTTGCTGTTTTTGATCGTTCACGTGGTGATGATTTGCGTGGCTGGCTTTAAGAGCCGGATGCGGGCGATGATTACAGGGAGGGCGAAATGAGCGATGTTTCACGGCGCAAGTTGATTGGGCTGGGCGTGGCGGCAGGCGCGTCGGGGCTGGCTGCGGGCGTGGCGTCGAAGGTGGTGAAACGCTACGGATTGATTCCACCGGATCATAGCGGTTTTTACGGCCCAGGGGAAACTCTGACTTATGCCGCGCAGCGGATTTTGACGCGGCATTCGATGGCGCGCGAGTTTCCGCGCAGCGAGATTTCGAAGGTCCCATTTGTGAACGGCGATCCACCGAAGCTAGCTGCCTTTCAGAAGCTGCAGGCGGGCGGTTTCGCCGATTGGCGGCTCGCGATTGATGGCATGGTGGCGCGGCCCGGAGCATTTTCGATCGGCGAAATTAAGAGCTATCCTTCGAAGAGCCATATCACGCATTTGGCTTGCGAAGAGGGTTGGTCTTACATTGCGGAGTGGACTGGCGCGCCGCTGGCGCATGTGTTGGACGCAGCGGGAATTTTGCCGGGCGCGAAATATGTCGTCTACTTTTCGATTGATCCGGAGTGGTGGGACAGCATTGATATGGCCGATGCGTTGCATCCGCAAACACTGGTGGCTTATGGGCTGAATGGCGGTGAGTTGCCGGTGGGGAATGGCGGCCCACTGCGGTTACGAGTGCCGCGACAACTTGGTTATAAGAACGTCAAATATATTACGCGGTTGACGGTGACGGACGATTTGAAAAAGTTTGGCAAGGGCTTGGGCTCGGCGTCGCCGGAGAGCGGTTACGCGTGGTATGCCGGGATCTGAGTGTCCTTATAGCGCGGCGTGAGCGGATTTCGCACCGGGTAAACGCACCTTCAAGAATTTGATTTGGCCGTCGTGATTGGATTCGTGTTCGCAAACGTGAAACCACTCCGAGTAATAGTTTCCCCAATCCGGACTAACTTTATCGCGGGATAGAAGCCACTTGTCGTCGCGCTTGCGGAATTCGGCGAAGGTTTTAGCGCGGGTTTCTTCAAGTATGTCCAAATAGTATTGGAGATTGTGGCCTTTTATGGCTTGGCGTGCAGGCTCGCCGAGGTTCATCGGAATGTCCCACTGTTTTTTGATGCTTTCGTCCCAGGTGTCCCAGGCCTTCTCTTGAAAGGTGTGGAGGTGATAGTAAGTGTCGGTGGCGGCGAGATGGAGGAGTAGCGCGCCGATGCTGTTGGCTTTGTTGTCGAGTAGAAAATCCAGATCGGCTTGCGACAATCCCTGGACGTTGTGGACGACCTGCGAGCGCATGTTGATCATCATGGAGACGAGCGTGCCGATTTGCGGAGAATAGCCCTCTCGCGGGCCGATCATGTAGATGTCGGCGCTGTCGGTTTTGGGGGATGATTGTTGGGCGCGGAGTGCAAGGGGGAAACCGGCTGCGGCCGTAGTTGCCGACAGGGCGAGAAAGTTTCGTCTATTCATTTGGAATTGCGACTGATGGTAGCACAGATTCGAAAGCGGCCTCACGGTATTGTTGACACATGGTGAAAGTGTGCGTAGCGCAGTTGGGTAGTGCGCTGTTCGATACCACGGCGACGCTGCAGCGGATGGAGGCGAGTTGCCGGCAAGCGGCGGCGAGTAGTGCGCGGTTGATTGTGTTCCCGGAGGCATTGATTGGAGGCTATCCGAAAGGGCTCACATTCGGGGCGACGGTTGGGAATCGCACAGAAGAAGGGCGCGATCAGTTCGCGCGATATTCGCGGGCGGCGGTGCAGTGTCCGGGGCCTGAGACGGAGCAGATGGCGGGCTGGGCGAAAGAATTGAAGCTGCACATAGTGGTTGGCGTTGTAGAACGGGCGGGCGGAACGCTTTATTGCACGTCGCTGGTGTTTTCGCCCGATAGGGGACTAATTTCGAAACACCGCAAGCTGATGCCGACCGGGAGCGAGCGGCTGTTGTGGGGCCTGGGAGACGGATCGACGATGCAGGTGGCCGAGACGGAGATTGGCCGGATTGGCGTGGCGATTTGTTGGGAGAATTACATGCCGCTTTACCGGCAACATCTTTATAGCCAGAGAGTGGAGTTGTGGTGCGCGCCCACGGTGGATGCGCGCGAGATGTGGCAGACGAGTATGCGGCACATTGCGTATGAAGGGCGATGTTTTGTGTTGAGCGCGTGCCAGGTGTTGACGAAAGCGGATTGGCCCGAGGATTTGCGCACGGCCGGCGGCGAGATTGCTGGCAAGAGCGCGATTGTTTCGCCGTTCGGGCAGTTGCTGGCGGGACCGCAGGAAGGGGAAGGGATGCTGTTTGCGGATCTAGATTTGGGCGAGATTCCGCGTGGGAAATACGATTTGGATGTGGCGGGGCACTACAACCGGCCAGATGTGTTTCGGCTTGAGGTGAGGTAAATTATTTTTTCTTTGCCACCTGATCGCGGCCGCCTTGATGCAAGGTGACTTGCGTGGCTTTGCCGTCCGGGCCGAGGGCGAATTCGAGTTGCGCGTCGACGACTTTGAGGAAGAGCAGGGTCGGACTTTCTGCAAAGATGGGCAGTTTGGGCTGGCCGGTGAGTTGGGTCATGATTTTTCCGTCGTCGATCAACACGGATAAGTCGACGCCGGGGGCCAGTTCATAGGTGCCCGCAATAGCGTTGATCTGCTCGGGGTTCAAAGTGATTTCGGTCCGTTCGGAAGGGAGTTGCACCGTGCCGCCGAATTCAAGGGTCGCGGCTTTTACAGCGATTTCGTTGGGGGCAGTGCCGTTCAGGTTGGCGAGGGCGATGATGGCGAGATGATCGTCGGGATAGTAGGCGAGTTCGGTGTTGAAGCCTTCGATGCCGCCGCCGTGGTCGTATTTCTTGTGGCCTTGTGCTTCAGAGATGAATAGCCCGAAGGCGTAACTGTCTTTGTAGGGCGTCGTCATCTTCCTGAGCGACTCGGGCTTTAAGAGTTTGCCGCCGTAGAGGGCTTGCTCCCATTTCAGTAGATCGTGCGTGGTGGAATACAGGGCGCCGGCGGAATAAGGAATGGTCATGTCGATGTAGCCGGTGTTTTGAATTTCATTGTTGCCAGGTTGCTTGGTGTATCCAGAGGCGCGATGAGGAATCACGGCGGCGTTCGAGTCGTAGCCAGAATCTCTCATGCCGAGGGGCGTGAAGATGTTTTCTTTGACGAACTGAGGGTATTTCTGGCCGCTGACTTTGTCGATCAGGTAGCCGAGCAATAAGTAACCTGAGTTACTGTATTTGAACTTGGAGCCCGGCTCGAATTCGAGCGGCTTGTCTTTGAAGTGGCCGATGAGATCTTCCGGTGTGGCCGGATTCTTTTCGAGCGAAGGGTATTCGGGTAGCCCGGTGAAGCTCAGAATACCCGAAGTGTGGGTGAGCAGGTGGAAGATCGTCACCTTGTCCCAGGCGGCGGGAGCGTCGGGGATATATTTCTTGACTAAGTCGCCGGTTTTCAGCTTACCGCGTTCTTCAAGAAGGAGAATGGAGGCGGCGGTGAATTGTTTAGTGACGGAGCCGAGGCGGAATTTGGTTTCCGGCGTGTTGGGGACCTGCCATTCGAGGTTAGCGTAGCCGTAGCCTTTATCGAGAATAATGTTGCCGCCTTTTGCGATCAGGACGGTGCCCATAAATGTATTGTCGGCGACGTAGGATTGTATGACTTGCTCGACGCGAGCTTCGGGCGTCTGTGCGAACGCGGCGGCGGTAAAGAAGGAGAGAGCGAGGATGGCCTTGCGCATGGCGTTTCAGCTTTGAAAAACGGCCGCAAGGGCATCCATGTCTTCGCGCTTGTTCATCTCAGTGGCGCACAGAAGCATGGAATTTTTGAGCTCCGGATAGAAGCGCCCGAGCGGCAATCCTCCTATGATCTTCTTTTCGGCGAGCGCGGCGTTGAGCTGGTTGGGCGATTTGCCGGCGGGCAAGTTGATAACGAATTCGTTGAAAAAGGGCGATCCGTCAAAAGCGAGCGGGAGCTTGCCGGCGAGATAATGGGCTTTAGCCAAATTTTGTTCGGCTAATTCGCGTAAACCTTCTTTGCCGTAAAGGCTCATGAAGACGGTCGCCATGAGCGCCAGCAGCGCTTGGTTGGTGCAAATGTTAGAGGTCGCCTTTTCGCGCCGGATGTGTTGTTCGCGAGTGGCCAGAGTGAGGCAGAAGGCGCGGTTGCCGGCAGCGTCTAACGTCTCTCCAACGAGACGGCCGGGCAATTGCCGAATGTATTTTTCGCGCGCGGCGATGATCCCCACGTAAGGTCCGCCATAGCTAGGGGAGATGGCAAAACTTTGCAATTCACCGACGACGATATCCGCTTCGCGTGGTGGTTCAATCAAACCGAGGGCGACCGCTTCCGTGAAAGCGACAACCAGCAATGCGCCTTTGCTCTGCACGAGCGGCGCGATTTCTTCGAGCTCTTCGAGTATGCCGAAGAAGTTGGGAGATTGGACGATAACAGCGGCCACTTGCTCGGTGAGTTTGCTTTTGAGATCGTCGAGATCGAGGCGGCCGGCTTTGGTGTAGGAGAGTTCTTCGACGGGAATGCCCTGATGCTGGGTGGAGGTCTTGAGGACCTCGCGATATTCGGGATGAACAGTGCGAGCGATGAGAACTTTATCGCGCTTGGTGATGCGCACGGCCATCATGGCGGCTTCGGGAATGGCGGAAGAGCCGTCATACATAGAGGCGTTGGCCACATCCATGCCCGTCAACTGGCACACCATGGTTTGAAATTCAAAGATGCTCGTAAGGGTGCCTTGCGAGATCTCGGCTTGGTAGGGAGTGTAAGAGGTTAGAAATTCGCCGCGGGAGACTACCGCGTCAACGACCACAGGGCGGAAATGGTTGTAAACGCCAGCGCCGAGGAAGGTGGCGTAGCCATTGGCGTTGCGCGCGGCTTGTTGTTTGAAGTAATCGACTATTTCGAATTCGCTCACACCGTCTTTGATGTTGAGGCGCGTGTTGAATCGAACGTCTGCCGGAAGATGGGCAATCAATGCTTCTTCCGAGGCGACGCCGATGGTATTTAGCATTTCGCGGCGCTCAGAGTCTGACTTTGGTAGATATCGCAACGGTTTTCTTTACTCCAGTTGAAAAAAGGCAGGTCAAGCGACGCGTACGAGCGTACCTACATCCTTTGATGGCCAGCAACGGCGATAGATTCTTCTTCGTCGAGCGTGAAAATCGGGGACAGTTTTAGGTTAACAAAGGCGGGGATGGGGATTGCTTACGATTCACCACGCTGGAGTTTCTATATTTTGTGAGACTCCTCAGCACTTTTGAGACCCATGTTCTTACCGGGTGGGGCAGGCAGTGTTGCCAGGCAGTGTTGCCTGCCATCCGGCGCTGGACCAAGGCCATTGCTCGGCCCGAAACGAACCAACCCGGCGTACACTGGGTTTCCGTCAATATATGCCGCCGTTCGATGCGGTGGTCCTGGAGCAACAGTGGGCCGGAGGTGAGCCGATCCGCGACACGGTTGCTTGCTGCGAAGGCGTGACCGGGAGTCCTATACCCA
This sequence comes from Bryobacterales bacterium, assembly GCA_963763615.1. GTDB lineage: Bacteria > Acidobacteriota > Terriglobia > Bryobacterales > Bryobacteraceae > Bog-105. The sequence goes on from CAVXPI010000004.1 coordinate 230,993, forward strand.
CGGGATGGCGTTCTGATGGGAAGCGATCCCCAAAGACGCCACGTGAGGAATAGGCAGCAATCCGCAGGATGGAAGTGCGGCAGTCTTCGTCTGTATTCAGGCATTGGAAAATCGGAACGCAGACAAAACTGCCAGGCAAAACTGCCAAGCAAAACTGCCTGCGCCACCAAACATGTGTCTCAAAAGTGCTCAGGAATCTCGCAAAATGTCGAGGAGCACTAGTTACTGTTGCCTTGCGTCAGATCGCCGGCGGTGGGAGTGAGTGTTCCGAACAAGCCATTGTTTTCGCCGTTAGGCCCAGCAGTGAAATAAAGCGCGGTGGCACTGCCTGCTTTGCCGTCGCTGCCGAAGCTGAGACCCCAGAGGCCATCGATTGCAATAGGGGCGCCAGTGGCGTCTTGGAACAAACCGAGGTAGCGGCCGGAGAGCGTGTCGTACGCGGCGATTTGGCCGCTCCCAAAATTGCCTACGAGTAGGGTGTGGCTGAACGGGCCGAAGTCGCCGGGAGCTTCCGCTAGAGCCCACGGAGCGTTGAGCCAATTGCCGTGTTGGAGGACTTGCCGAAGCCGGCCCGTTGGCGTAAATGCTGCGACGAAGCCAAGGCCTGCCCCGGCTACGTCATCATGTTTCGGACCGTCTTGCTTGGCATAAGTAACGTACAGATTGCCGCCGATGTTCTGGATGTTGAACGGTGCGAAGCCCCTGTGAGTTAGGCCGTCGATGTCGAAGGCGCGGTCATCGGCGTCATGGTCATGGTCGTGAGATGCCGATCGGTCGACGTAGTTGAAGTTAGTGTCGAGGACGTCGACCTTAGCGTGATGAAAGTCGGTGGCGTAAAGATAGTTGACACCGTTTACGCTGGCGAGCGCGAGCCCTTTGTAGACGGCCCCTGTTTTAGAGGCGACGACTGTGGCCGCGGGGCCACCGTTCCAAGCGAGAATCGTGCCGCCTTCGGTGGAGAACAAGAAGACGGCGGGCTTACCGTTGAGTTGAAAATCGGCAGTGCCGTTGAAGACAGTGCCGGAAGGGCCTCCGGGAACACTGACTACGAGGGGGACGGCAGTGCCGTCGGCGCCATAGAGCGTGCTCAGATTCGAGCCGTTATCGGCAAGCCACCACGGGCTGCCGGACGAGCGCGACATGCCCCATGGGTTGACCAGGCCCGCGTCTTTCTTGGTGCCGCCGATCCCAGTGTCACTGGTTAAGTTAGTCTGGACGAAATGCTGAGCAAATGCCGATGCGCTGTAAAGCGACGCGAGTGTGCCGGCGACAAGCCAGCGGTTGAAGATGGTTTTCATGTTCTTTTCTTTTCCCGCAGTGAGAATCACTGCCAGTGCCAATGTAGCTGAAGCGAGGAGGCAATGAAAGAGGCTGTGAATACTTTTACAAGTTGTTTACGCGGCTCTCAGAATATCCGAGCAGGATTGCCAAAGACCCGCAGGAAACTAACTCAGTTGTGTTATGAAAGGCGAGCCATCCTGCTCTAACAGCAGGAGAGTTAAGAAAGAACTATGAAATTCTTTGGCGATCATGATGGAAAATCGAAGACTTCCTCCGCTGTCGACGCAGAACATTATCCCGAGATGAATGGACAGGGAGAAGAATTTCCGAAAAGTCTGAATCACCCATCGTATGAGGAGATTGCGGCGATGGCTTACCAATTGTGGCAGGAGGGCGGCTGCGTGGCGGATTCGGCGGAGCGGGACTGGCTCGAAGCGGAACGGAGACTGTTAACTGTGCGTGAAACCCCTGAACAGAGCGCCGTTATGGTGGCGCAGGCCGGTTCGGTTCAACGTTAGTTCGAGGCGGGCGCAAAAAAGAGGCTCCCAGTTTTCAGGCTGGGAGCCATTTTTCAAGGGAGACCGTGTTTCTCCTTATGCGCTCGTGGTGACACTCAAGTCGCTGAGCATCTTCTTTGAAAGTTGAGTTAGAAGTTTGGCGGCGTTCTCTTCCTCTTTCAGCGATTCAGACAAAAGTACTTCCGCTTTATCGAGTCCCAGTCGTCTGGCAAGACTGATGGCGCTCTGATAAGATGCCATCTCGTAATGTTCCACGCGCCCGCCGGCGCCGATGAGGCCAAGATCGCCAGTCTTTTTCTCAATCTGTTCGTCCCCTTCGGCGACGATGCCCTGCATTCCCTTACATAGTTCGGCTTTGGCCTTTTCGCCTGCGCTCTCGAAGGCCTGTTTGACCCGTTCGAGTTGATGCTCGGTTTCGCCCAAATGGGTTTGGAAGGCTTCCTTGAGTTCCGCGGACTTAGCCGCTTTGACCATTTTGGGGAGCGCCTTAATAAGCTGCGACTCGGAACTGTAGAGGTCTTTTAGTGCGTCGACGAATAATTCTTGTAAGGACATTGCCGATTCTGACGATGTTTGGCGTTGCTTAGTCAATTGTGAAATCTCCAAGTTTAAAATTTGTTGTTTTACGCATTTACATTCATGCTGCGAGGTTTGTCGGCGTTGGCATAATCGCCTTTGGATTCGCCGGTGGAAGAAATTTCCGAAGCGCCGGTTTTCTCCATGATTGTTTTGGCAAGCTTGGTCCACTTCGAATCGTCGGCGTGGACGGATAGAAGAATGCTGCCGTTTTTGACCAAACCTTCGTAGCGCTTGGCCTGATATTCGGGGATGCCCATACCGATCAAGGCTCCCGCAAAGCCGCCGACCGCGCCTCCCACTCCGACCCCTGCGAGGGCCAGCATGATTGGTCCGGCGGCGATAAATGGTCCGAGCCCGGGGATAGCGAGGGCGCCGATGCCGACCAGCCATCCCAGCGCACCGCCAATGACCGCGCCAGAGGCAGCGCCAGTCGCCGTCCCCTCAGAGGCTTTGGTGCCTTTTTCGGAGCCCACATTTTCGGGAAAAAGGATTGAAATATCCGCTACGCGAAAACCCGCTTCTTTCATATCGTCGATAGCGAGTTCCACTTCGCTGACGCTTGCGTAAATGCCGAAGACCGCAGTGTTAGACATTGATACATTTCTCCTTTGGTTGGTGGTCTATATTGCACGCCGGCGTCCGGCGATGATGCTGATGAGGAACAGGACGAGGAACAGGACGAAACAAATTTTCGCGATGCCTGCCGCTGCTGCGGCAACGCCGCCGAAACCGAGTAGGGCCGCCAGCAAAGCTACGACCAAAAATACCCATGTGTACCAGAGCATTGTGTGATTTACCCTTTCAGGATCAGAGAGGAGCACGAACAAGGCCACTTCCTAGCCGGGTTGCAAAAGCAGGTATTTAGAAGAAAAAGCCAGCGGAACTACCGGCAGATGTAAGGGGCTTTCAGCGTGCCGAAAGGTAACAGCGTGAATAAATGTAGTGTAAGATTTTTTCGTTCGTTTCCTGTTTGCCGAGTCTTGAAGACTCACACAGCGAAGGATCAACACGGAGCCGTGACCTTTTGTAGCGGGCGGCTTTGGTGCGGCACTTGATTTTCTCATCACCTTGTTGAAATTTGCGCCCTGATTGAGCGTTGTCGCCAGTGTGTGTTATTGGCCGCAAAAGTGCTCAAACAGGGTCATGACAGCGACGACACCCAACAAAATGCACGCGGAAGAGTTGGCCGAGGCCGCTCACACGGTTGATTCTCCAGCCGAGCCAGCGCAGCGGATGGCAGCGATCACTGAACAGTCCTTTGCCCACGCCTACGAAAAGGGATTTCAGCAAACGGTGCGATTTCTTTCATCCCGCGGCATTCCGCCCGACATGGTGCTCGATACTGCGCAGGGCGCGTGGACGAAGGCATGGGAACGCCGCGCACAACTTCGCAATCCTTCGTTCGTCTTTACATGGGTGAACAGCATCGCCCTAAACGTCTACCGATCCACGCTGCGAAGAGATCGCTTGACGGAATCGTTAGGAGACACCGAAGGGCCCGGCCAATTGATGAACGCCGCCGCGATTGATGCTGAGCGCATTTTGAATGAGTGCAAGCCGAGTGACCGGATTGTGCTGGAAGGCCACTATATTTGCGGTTATAAGTTAGATGAGATCGCGCGGCAAAACAACTGGTCGGAGACGGCGGCCCGCATTCGTTTGTTGCGCGCACGGAAGCGTATGCAACATTTGTTCTTGGCGACTCCGAAAGCGTCCAGGCTTCGTAGGGAACGGGCGGCAAAGACCTTGAAGGCCAGCAATGCGCCGGCAGCCGTGGCATGCGCCGCGAAGGCGGCATGAATTGGACTATTGATTGCCGCTCCATTGAAAATCGCGGCATATCGGCATTCGGCACCGCTCGTTTGGTAATCGGGCCGAAGGACCATCGAGCGGCGTACCCAGACTTCCGCGAGTCTTAAAGCTGGAAATACTGATGTTCGCCAAGAGGCTGCGTTGAATTGGTGAAGCGAGACTTAGTCAAAGAAATCAGAAGCGCGAATCCGCTAAGGCCATCCCAATATTCGGCGCGCAGCATACTGACGGAGAGAAGGCGCAGGTCCGGATCGGTGGGGCCGCCGGGGAACCAGTTCTTCATGATGGGCGCGAAGAGTGTTTCTTTCAGCGCTTGATCAGTGACGACCTGCGCTTCACCTAGCAACGAGACGTAAACGTTCTTGGCGGGTTCGCAGAAGCTGAGGTTGACAACGTTTCGATGTTTGATCTCCTGAAGCGCGCTTGACGTTGACCTGGTAAAGAACAATAGGGCGCCATCGAAGGCCCACTCGAGAAAAGACATCGGCAGGCTGTGGAGAGCGCCATCCAAACCGGCCGTTGTCATCATGCAAAAGCGCACGTTTTCGACCAGAGACTTCAACTTGTCGAGCTTGGCGGCATCTTCATCTGTGCGCGGTTCGGTGGTTGCGAGTGAAACGTTCATATCTATTTCCGCTGGCGGCCCAGCTCTCCTCTTTCTTAACCGACTACTTCGCGATAAGCTTTCTTGGCGGAGTCGATGCCGCGCGCGACGTTGTCTTTATGCGTCTGAACCGTCTTGACGCCTTTATCGAGAAGGTCCGAGGCGGAGCTGCGAATATCGTCAACGTGATCCTTCAATTGGTCGAGGGTTCGATCGGCGGTTTTGGCGATGGCGCGGCGGGTTTTGCGGCCCGAATCCGGGGCAAACAAAATCCCGAGGGCGAAGCCGATGCCAACGCCCGCTATCAAAACAGCTAAGGTCTGGCTGACGTCTGAATCGTCGTTTCTTGAAATCATTGTTGTAATTTATACTCTCCTTGTCTTTACCATTGGAGCACGCCAAGGACCATCACTGCATACAGTCGGACTTGCTCCCCCGCATTTCTGAGCAAACGTATCGAAAAGTAATATGTGCAGCGGCGATGCCGGGTAGTTTCGTAACTCCCCGGGCGGCGGCTCGTGTTGCCGGGTCGCTTACCCAGGGTGCTGTGTGGCTGAGTGCAGTGTCGTTGGAATGGATACGCCGGCCCGGGTTCCGCCGGTGGGATTGGGGGCCAGGCTGACAAGGGCGCCGGCTAATTCGGCGGTGCGGCGGCAAATGGGGAGTCCCAGACCAAAACCGGGATAGTCGTCGCGCGAGTGGAGGCGCATGAGTAAATCGAACACGCGCTCTTGTTCGCCGGCTGGGATCCCGATGCCGGAATCGCAAACCATCACGCAGATGTCGCCGTCTGTCTCGGAAACCAAAATCGAGACAGGGCCGTTGCGCGAGAACTTCAGAGCGTTGTCGATCAATTCAGCGAAGACCCGCACCATCTCCGGTGGAACTTTCACTCGTTGAGCGGCAGGGGGGAAAGGGCCTACTTCAATTGGGCATGAAGGATGGTGTAAGAGCGCGGCTTGCACAACGGCAGATAAAGGAAGCGGGGTGCCGCCGCTCGGGTGACCGGCGTTGGCATAGTCTGCGATGCGTGCCAGGAACTTTTCGAGGTCCCTATTTGCGTTGATGACTTGCTCAAAGCGCTGGCGGAAATCGGGGTCGGGAAGCTTGCCGAGCGAACGTTCGGCGAGTTGGATACCGGAAAGGCTTCTGCGCACGTAGGAGCGAAGATCATGCACAAGAGTGAGTAGGAAATCGTCTGTGAGGGGCGAAGAGACCGCATCCATATTCATTCAGACTCATCAGCGATGGCACCGCGATACTGCCTTAACTTAATATGCAAAGTTTTTGCGCTGATGCCAAGGATGGCGGCGGCGCGGGTTTTATTGTTGCCCGTATGCTTGAGAGTGGCTTCGATAAGCAATTGCTCCGCTTCATCGAGAGTCATGCCGATATCCACCCCAACACCGCCGCTGGCGCTGCCGTTAGCCGGGTGGCTTTGGGTAGAACTGGTGGCGGTGCGGTAGCTGCTCGGGAAGTGCTCGTCTGTGATTTCGCCCGAGCCTGCCACGATCACAGCGCGCTCGATGACGTTGCGCAGCTCGCGAACGTTGCCATCCCAGCGGAGCGATTTGAGCAAGTCGCGCGCGCTGCCGCTGAGGGCCGTGACGCGGGTGCCGTATTTCGCATTGAAATCCTGAATCATGAACTCGACCAGGCAGTCGATATCGTCGGGGCGCTCGCGCAGCGGAGGGAGAACGATATGAAAAACGGTCAGGCGGTAGAAAAGATCTTCCCGCAAATTACCTTGTTCGATGGCTTCTCGGGGAGGGCGGTTGGTGGCGGCGATGACCCGGACATCGGCCTGCATTTCCTGCTTGCCGCCGACGCGGCGATAGCGAAAGTCTTGCAGCACGCGCAGGAGTTTGGCCTGCATTTGTATCGGCATTTCGGCGAGCTCGTCGAGAAAGAGCGTGCCTTTTTCGGCCATTTCAAGGCAGCCGATTCTGCGGTCGACCGCGCCCGTGAACGCGCCTTTCTCGTGTCCGAAGATTTCACTTTCGACTAAAGCTTCAGGCAGAGCGGCGCAATTCAAGGCGATGAAGGGGCCGTGTTTACGGGCGCTGAGGGAATGGATGGCGCGCGCGGCGAGCTCTTTTCCGGTGCCACTTTCGCCGGTGAGCAAAACGGGCGCATCGGTAGGCGCCACTTGGCGGATAGTATCGAAAACCTCTTGCATAGGCTTCGAAATACCGACTAACTCGCACAAGACGCCGCGCCGGCTGAGCTCTCGCCGGAGGAGTTGGTTCTCCTCGACGAGTTTCGATTGCGCTCCGGCGCGCGCTAGCAGCAGTTCGAGAGCGCTAACGCTGATGGGTTTTTCGAGAAACCAAAAACCTCCGAGATCATGCACGGCGGAGAGCGCCCGATCCAGGCTGCCGAAAGCCGTGAGCACGATGGTTGGCGGAAAATTGCCGGATTCGCGAAGCTTATTGAGCAATTCGAAGCCGTCCATCACGGGCATTTTCAGATCGGTGATGATGACGGCAGGGGCGAAGCTGCTCATTACTTCCAGCGCTTCAACGCCGTTCGCGGCAACGGCAACTTCATGTCCCCAAGCTTCCACGATGGATCCGATGGAATCGCGCTGTTGTTTCTCGTCGTCTACTATAAGAAGTTTCAAACGCTCTCTCTGACCGACCCGCCCAGTTTCGCACAAAGGGGGAGGGTCATGAGTGCGGCGCGGAAGGCGCTTCGAGTACTTGTTTCAAAGCGCCGCCGATATTTGCGAATTCATCAAAGTCGGCCGACTTACATACGTAACTTGTGTGTGGATAGCGATTTCGTAAAGAGCGGTCGCGCTGCGAGTTAGAGGATGAAAATATGATGACGGGTGTCTGACTGAGCGACTCCGAGGCGCGCAGCACATCGAGCACTTCGGAACCGCTCCGTTTCGGAAGATTGAGATCGAGGATCACAGCGGAGGGGGAGACCCGCTGGGCGGCCAGATCGTTTTGTTGAATCCACTGGATCGCCTTTTCGCCGTCGTCGATGACAACCAGAGTGACCACCACACTATGAAGCTTCATGGCTTCCTGTAAAAGAAACACATCGGCGGAGTTGTCTTCAACCAAGATCACCACTTTGTTCATACGGATTGCGGCCTAACTAAGCCTGCGGTCCATCTTATCGTGCGGGGCGCAAACCAAAGGCGAGAGACGGTGGCTTTGATATAACTGGAGTTCATGCTGCCCGATCAATGGAGGCGGCGGGTTCAGCCGTCGCGAAGCGGCGAAGCGCAGTGCGGGCGCGGTGAATTCGCACTCTGATGCCGGCACCGCTGATGCCATGCATTTGGCCAATTTCTTCCATGTTGAATCCGTTGGAGTAATGGTAGAGGATCAAGGTTTTGTCGAGAGGCGAGCACCGATCCAAGAGCTTTTCGGCGTCGATCTTGGCAACCACGGGAGGCGGATCATAGACGTGATTGTCTTGCAGTTCCTCTTCGCGGTTGCCTGTGCGCTTAGCCGAATACATCTTGTGAATGGCAATGGTATTCACCCAGGTTGTGATTCTCTCGGGCTCGCGCAACTGATGCCGGGCTTCCCAACCCCGCGCCCAGGCTGATTGAGCGAATTCCTCGGCTTCTTCTATTGAGAGGCCTTTGGAGAGCAGCAACCGCGTGGTGAGGCGAAGGCCTCTTCTGTACGCCTCGGAAAAGTATTCTTGGGTCATTATGGAAAACTACAGGCATCTGAACCGCCAAATAGGCAAATGGCTGCAAACAAAAGAGATTTAGGGAAACTTTTCCAGCCGGGTAAGTCGAACTGATTCGAAAGGTTTCATCGTACGAGAGACAGGGAAGAAACTTCCCAACTCTGGCGCTTAGGGGAAAAGGATGTGCTAACCTTCTGCTATTGAAGGGTGGTAAAGCTTGCAGCCGAGCATGTCTTAGGAGCGTCAGCCATGGAAGGTGGAATGAAATTCTTGGTTGTGGACGACAGTGTCGAGGACGTGGCTCTTCTACGTTCCGCACTGACTACGCAAGCGCAAATCACCCCTATTGAAGATGGCACTCAGGCATTGGCACTGCTGACGAGTGTCGAAAGCTGGCCGTTCGATTTGGTTGTGATCGACTGGCGATTGCCCGGGATTGGCGGCGACCAAATCGCCCGGGAATTCCTGAGAAACCCGGTTATTCAACAAGTTCCTGTGGTTGTTTTGTCTTCTACGCTGCCGCCGCCGGTGAGCCATCAACTACAGCAGTGTGGGGCACTCATTCTGGAGAAGCCAATTGACCTTGATGGGTACGACCGATTGGCTGAAGGACTTTGCGCTTTGGCCAAGAGTTCAAAAGCGAAAACCGCCATCGCGCTCACCAATTAGTCCTGGGAGAACTTTTCGATCATTGGCTGCGGAAGGCAGCCGCTGCGAGCGAAGCCAGAGCAGTAAACAATCGCGATGCCATTCGATGCTGAACGATCCGCCGGAGATGAAGTGATGCCAAATCAAGCTGCACTGAAAGCTGAGGTTTCTACCCGTTTCTTGAACTGCTGATGCCATGTAGTGCTCTCCCGCAATATTGCACAGCATTTGAGCTGCCAAATAGAGAAAGACCCGGCGCACAAAAACAGGAGAACAGTGCGCCGGACAATAGGCTAGACGCGGCGGGCGATGGCGTGATAAACGACCAGGAAAAGAATTGAGCCAACAACGGCAACAAATAGGCTATAAAGATTCAACCCGGTTACACCCGCTGCGCCAAATGTGTTAAACAGCCAACCGCCGATGACCGCGCCGACGATTCCCAACAGAATGTCCATGATGACGCCTTCGCCGCCCTTGTTGACGACTTTGCTGCCGATAAATCCAGCCACGAGGCCTAGTACGATCCACGCTAAGAATGACATGAGTGGTGATCTCCTTCATCCCTTAGAAGCGGAATCGGACCTAAGTGTTACGGAGAGCGCAGAGGGTGAAAGTTCAGACCAGCAGAAGAGACTGTTTCTTCGCCTTCATGCCGGACACAACCTGAGCATGGTTTAGCGCCGCCGTGAGAGAACTCCCGCCGATGATGTTGCCGATCAGTGTCGGCAGCAAGTAATGGCCAGCCACGAAGAACCAGCTCGCCGCGCCGGCCATCGGCAAAAAGAGCACTTCCACGGCGCCCGCAACGATGTGGGTTAAATGCGCTAAACCCACGAGATAGGTAACGCTTACAATGATGGCGATGCGGCCGCCATCGACCGCCGCGAGCATCCAGACAACCAGCGCTATGAGCCAGCCCGCGAAAATGCCGCGTAGAATCGCCGTTCCGAAGCCGACTTCAACGGCATCCTTGGCTAGCGCTAACATCGCGCCCTGCACTTCCGGTTGAAAGAGTTGTGTATTTGCGAGAACCCAGGCAAAGAGATGGGCTCCCAAGAGATTGGCGGCTAGAACGACCGACCACAGACGGATAACCCGCAGAAACGTGCCCATTGTTTTCTTCGCCAGCAAAGGAATGATAGCCGTCAGAGTGTTTTCAGTGAAGAGTTGTTGACGCCCTGAAATGACGATGAGGAAGCCGACTGGATATCCGAGGTTCACCAGCAAAGGACGCCAAGGTTGGTTGGGCAGGTGCGAATAGAGCAGCGCCTGTGCGACGAACGAAAATCCCATGGAGAGGCCGGCTGCGAGACCGGACCAGGCGAGAGCGGAGACCGACCGGTTTAATTCTTCTTCTCCGTCGTGACGGATCGCTTCGTGAACTACATCGACGCTGACCGAAGTGCGTTGTTCCGCTTCTTCGCGCTGCTTGTCGGTAAGGTCGGGCGCATCAAATCCAGGCTCGTATTGATCGTCAATGATCATTAGCCTTCAACGTAACAGAAAAGCGCCTTGATACATCACTGTCGGTTTAACGGGTGCCTCATCTCTTTTGGCCAGTCTTCCTATGCAAAAATACCGTGTCGCATTCCATTCCTGAAGTGCCTGGTTGTAAGCTGGAGTTCGGCACAACTTTGAGCGAGCAAGAGAAAAACCAAAAACTGGCGCCACTCGCTCTTCCGAGTTGGGTATCAAACAACGAGTTGTACCGAATCCAAGTTCGGGAAGTAACCCAGTATGCGATGTTCACGCTGGACGCTTCTGGAACGATTCTTTCGTGGAATGCGGGCGTAGAAAACATCCTGGGCTATCGGGAAGACGAATGGGTCGGCAAACACGCTTCGATTATTTTTACGAGCGACGATAACGGACGCGACATTTGTCAAGCTGAGATGAATTTGGCCGCTGACAAAGGGTTCTCGTCCGATATCCGCTGGCATTTGCGGAGAGACGGAAGCGAGATTTTCGGGCAAGGTTGCATGACGGCGCTGCGCGATGCGGGCGGCCATCTGTTCGGCTTTTCCAAGATTTTTTCGGACGAAACCGAAAACAAGAAATTGCAGGATTCGTTGACGGAATCGAACGCCGCGCTCGAGCAGTTTGCGTATGTGGCGAGCCACGATTTGCAGGAACCGCTGCGCACGATTTCTTCCTATGCGGAAGTTTTAGCGCGGCGCTACCGCCCGAATTTGGATGAGGAAGGCCAGCGTGTCGTCGATTTGATTGGGCAGAGCGCCAAGCGAATGAGTGCGCTTGTGCAGAACCTGCTGCTCTACGCGCGCGTGCAGACGGAACAGGACAGGCCGGCGTCGTCATCGTTAGATGAAGTTCTGGAGACCGCGCTTTCACAACTGAAAACGGCGATTGAAGAGTGTGATGGGATCGTCACGCACGATCCGCTGCCGCAAATTCCGGCGGACCAAGGACAGATGGTGCGGCTGTTTCAGAACCTCGTGGGGAACGCACTGAAGTATAGAAAGCCCGGCTTACGGCAGGAAGTTCACGTGAGTGCACGCGAAGAAGGCTCTTACTGGATTCTTTCTGTAAAAGACAACGGAGTTGGGTTCGATCAGCAAGACGCCGCCAAAATTTTCATGCCGTTCACGAGATTACACAATCGCGGTGAGTTTCCAGGTACGGGCGTTGGGCTGGCCATTTGCCGGCGCATTGTTGAAAGCCACGGCGGACGCATCTGGGCCGAAGCGAAAGTGGGGGAAGGCGCGGCATTTCACTTTAGCTTGCCCGTGGAAGGCCGCGCACCTTCGCACTATACGAAGCCGGTCACGCAAGGCCTTTAATGTTTAGGTGACCTCTTTTACTTTGATTTCGTACCGGAAGCGATCTGGCGCGAGGCTGTCGAGCGGGCCGTCGGCCGTTTCGGCTTGCGGGTACATCAGGAAAGCAATGGCGGCGCGCGGCGAGCCGGGCAAAGCGACGTCGTGTGCCGAGTTATAGGCAATCCAGTTGCCCTCCCAAGATCCGAAGAGCCGCGAACGCGCCGAGGCGACCATTTCGTCGCTGGGCGGCCGGTTTCCTGGCGGCTCCTCCAGCATGACCTTGCGCACATCGCCAGGGTCGACCGCCACCCAGCCGTATTCGTCGAGGTAAACTTCGGCGCGGCAATGCTGTGCTTTAGTGATGTTCTCCGATGACGGACCAAGACTCTTGTATCCCAACTGGGATTTTGCGACGCGGATCCCATAGAGATCGCGCGCGGGCAAACCAGCGGCGCGGGCCAAGCCAACAAAGAGGGAGTTCAGATCGGCGCATTTGCCGCCCAAATCGTGGGATTCCAGCATGTAACGAATGTTGCCCAAGCCGCAGCCGCGCGTTTCCGCTCTGCGGAAAGTGTTCTCGACGATCCACTCGTAAATCGCGCGCGCTTTTTCGATGTCGGTCTTGGCAGAGGCGGTGATGGCCAGCGAATTCTCTTTGACGATGCCATCCGTGGGGATAAGTTTCGTAGAGCGGAGCCAGTATTTACGTTCTGGCGCCGGGAGTTTCTGGTGAGCGGCGCGCGTAGAAAAATCGGTCGCTCGGTCGCGCGTGGCAACTTCATTGATCACGGTGAGAATTGGTTTTGCGCCGTCGGCGAATTCAGCCCGCACTATGGCCAGCGAGTCCTGCTTCGTTTCAAACATCTTGACGACGCCGTCTGTGCATTCTATTCTTTGCGACAGCAGCTTCTGGTAGGGAGTTCTAGCCGCCATCGCCAGAGGCGCCCAGATGCGCGTCGAGCCGGAGGGCTTGATGATTTCTATATTTGTAGTGACTTCGAATGCCCGCCAGCCGTTTTCAATCCTGTTGGATGGTATAAAGGCAGCGGCCAAACTGCCTAGAAAATCGCGTCTATCCACTAAAAGCGATGCTACTACAGCTTATGCCGTGGCTTCAAATTGTTAAACTGCCATTTTGACGAAGCTCACAAATAGACAAACCGCCATGGCATCGCTTTTCGCCTTGGCCGCGGCAGCGCAAGCGCAAGAAGCTGTTACGATTCCCGGCAAGCGTGCCATGATTTTGCACAACGACCGGCCGGAGGATTTGGAAACCCCACTCTCGTATTTTGACCGCTGGCTGACGCCGACAGATGCCTTCTTCGTGCGGCAGCACTTGCCTCGGCCAGTCATTGATGAGGCGAGCTTTCGTCTTTCTATAGCGGGCCGCACGGCGCGTGCTGTGCAGCTTTCGTTGGCTGACATTCGCAAACTCCCGCAGTACTCGGTGCCGGCTGTGCTCGAATGCACAGGAAATGGCAGGGGGTTTTTCCAGCCGCGCGTTCCCGGAATTCAATGGGGCCGTGGCGCAGTTGGCAATGCCGAGTGGAGCGGGCCAAGGTTGAGCGACGTTTTGAAGTCGGCAGGCGCCGATTTGGGGTCGGCCTATGTCACGCTAAATGGTGCGGATATAGGGGTTGCGAAGACGCCAGATTTCATTCGTTCGCTGCCCATGCGAAAGGCGCTTGACCAGAACACGCTCCTCGCCGTCAAAATGAATGGCGAGCCTCTTCCTGATCTTCATGGGTTCCCCCTGCGCTTAATCGTGCCCGGATGGGATGGGACGAGTTGGGTGAAGTGGGTGAATTCGTTGACGGTGGCAAACGAGCAGGATCAAGGATTTTTTATGAATCCAGCTTATCGGTTTCCCCAACATCCTGGTGCGCCGGGACAACCAGTGGACCGCGCCGACCTGGCTGTGATTGAAGGCATGCCCGTGAAGTCTTATATCACTGGGCACGCAGATGGAGAAAAAGTTCGAGTGGGAGCCGTCACATTACGGGGCATGGCATGGGCAGGCGAAGAGCGCGTCGTGAAGGTGGACGTTTCGACGGATGGCGGCAGCATCTGGATGCCCGCTGAACTCCCGGGTAAGGATCTTCCCTTTACGTGGCGGCTCTGGAGTGCGGAATGGCGCCCCAAGCAGCCGGGTTACTACACGGTGATGTCGCGCGCCACCGATTCCGCCGGACGAGTTCAGCCTTTTGTGGCGCAGTGGAATCCTTCGGGCTACTTGTTTAATGCGGTAGATCGGATTGGGCTAATTGTGGAAGGTGCGGCGTGAACCGGCAACTGCTGAAACTTACCTGCTTGATTGGCATGGCGTGTGCCACAGCGATGGCCCAAAGCACTGCGAACGATGCGGGCAAGAAAGCCGAAAGAACGGCTTGCGTGGCTTGCCACAGCTTGCGAATCGTCGAATCACAACGGCTTTCGCCCACCGCCTGGGAGAAAGAGGTGGACAAGATGATCGGCTGGGGCGCGGTGGTATCGGAACGAAAAGTGTTGATTGACTACTTGGCTTCGGAATACAGCAATGCGAAGCCAGTGCCTGCTCCAGAGACTTCGAAAAGCGGAGTGGGCCACTAAATTATTGACAGGTCGGCGCTCAAGCGCCCAAATACTTTTCGTAATCCGCGGCAGAGAGAAGTTCGCCCGTCTCGCTGGGGTTAGCAAGCTTCACCTTAATCAGCCAGGCCGCTCCGTGAGGTTCGGCATTCAGCTTCTCTGGCGCCGTGCCCAGCAGGCCGTTAATCTCAACAACCTCACCGGAGACCGGCGCATAAATATCGGACACCGCCTTCACCGACTCGACCGAGCCAAACGATGTCCCCTTCGTGATGCTCGTGCCGACTTTGGGCAGATCGACAAACACGATATCGCCGAGTTCGCTTTGCGCGTGATCGGTGATGCCGATGGTTCCGTGGTCGCCTTCAACCAGCACCCATTCGTGCTCTTTGGTGTATTTGAGATTTTCTGGATAGCTCATGCTTTGGCTCGCTTGTAGAAGGGTGTCGCGGACAGTGACTGCTTCGACTGGTGAATTGCGGATGATGACATGGATGGGGACGCCCGGGCTGTGCTTTTGCCGCGGGCAAATAGCAGAGGCCGATGTTTTTGTTGAGCGTGGGGGATGGGCCTCCGCTGGTGACCCAACCCGCCGTTTTGCCATCAACCCAAACTTCGTAACCGTCGCGGCCGATGCCGCGCTCTTTCATTTCAAAACCGACAAGAGTGCGGGTGAGGCCGCGGTTTGGATCTTTTCGAGTGCGGCGCGGCCCACGAAATCGCCTTTATCCATTTTGACGATCCAGCCGAGATTGGCTTCGAGCGGATTGATAGAGGCAGTGAGTTCGTGGCCATATAGCGCCATGGCTGCTTCCAGGCGCAGGGTGTTGCGCGCGCCAAGGCCGCAAGGCTTGATGCCGAACTCTTCGCCCGCTTTGAGCAGTTCGTTCCATAAGCGCGTGGCTTCTGCCGGCGCGATGTAGATCTCAAAGCCGTCTTCGCCGGTATAACCCGTGCGTCGCGATGCGCGCGGGCGTGTTGGAAACAGCGCCATCGGCGAACCAATAATATTTGATTTCGGAAAGATTCGTTCGCGTGAGTTTTTGCAGCGTAGCAAGGCCTTTGGGCCCTTGCACTGCGATCTGCGCGTAACGGCTGCTGGCGAGATCCACCTCGGCGTCAAAGTTCTTACCGGCGGTAACCGACTTGATGTGATCGAAATCTTTTTCCTGATTCGACGCGTTTACGCAAAGGAACATGTTGCCGTCCGGCAAACGGTGCACGAGAATATCGTCAACCGTCCCGCCGTGTTCGTAAAGGAGCGCCGAATAGTGAGCTTGCCATGGCTTGAGTTTGGCGGCGTTGTTAGTGGCAACGTAGTTGACAAGCTCGAGCGCTTGCGGGCCGCGCACCTCGATTTCGCCCATGTGGCTTACATCGAAAAGGCCAACGGCGTTGCGCACCGCGTGGTGTTCTTCGATGATGCTGGAGTACTGCACGGGCATGTGCCAGCCGCCAAAATCGACCATTTTGGCTTTTGAAGCGAGGTGGGTTTCAAATAGCGGAGTCCGCTTTAGGTCTGTAGTGTCGGACATGGGCCGTGAGTAAAGTTTAAGGGTAACATTCGGTTCGCTTCCTAGCCTGTCTGCAGATACTTTGCGATTCGTGCGACGATTCTGGCACTGGCATCGCCATCGCCGTATGGATTGTGCAGGCGCGCCATCGCTGCATATTCACCGGGATTATCGAGCAAGCGAAAGGTCTCCCGAACGATAGAAGCCTGGTGCGTGCCTACCAGTTTCACTGTGCCTGCGCTCACCGCTTCCGGCCGCTCTGTTTTATCGCGCAAGACGAGGATAGGCTTGCCCAGAGACGGACCTTCTTCCTGAATTCCGCCCGAATCGGTGATAAGCAAATAGGCACGCCGCATGAGGTCGACGAAAGGCAGATAGTCGAGAGGATCGGTAAGCAAAATGTTGGGATTGCCGCGCAGCGATTCATCTACGGCTCTTTGCACATTTGGATTAGGATGCAAGGGCCAGACGATTTGCGTATCCGGCCGGCGGGAAATTTCCGCGATAGCGCGGCAGATGCTAGCGAATCCTTCACCAAAGCTTTCGCGGCGGTGAGCGGTAACAACAATAAGTTTGCGCCGGGGATCGAGTGGCAGGTTGAGGTTGCTCTTGACAGTGCCGGATTCGAGAGCAGAGCGAATGGCAAGCACCGCATCAATTCCCGTATTGCCGGTAACTTCGATATCGCCGGCGCTAACTCCTTCCCGCCGCAAATTTTGGGCGGAGACTTCCGTCGCTGCGAAATGGAGAGCGGCCAGGCGCGCCGTGACTACGCGATTCATTTCTTCCGGAAAGGGTGTTTGGAGATCGAAGGTCCGCAGTCCCGCTTCGACATGGGCTACAGGCACCTTCGCATAAAACGAGCAAAGCGCGGCGCAGAAGGTGGTTGTCGTGTCGCCTTGCACCACGCTGAGCGCAGGCTGGGCTTCCGCGAATACTCTTTCGAGACCGGCGATCAAACGCGCGCTTAGGGCTGCGAGTGTCTGGCCCTGCTTCATTAAGTCGAGATCGAAATCCGGTTTTACGCCAAACGCGGCCAGCACCCGATCAAGCATTTGCCGGTGTTGGGCGGTAACGCACACAATCGTCTCCCAATCGCTCTGCTGTTGGAGCGCCTGAACAAGAGGGCAAAGCTTAATAGCTTCAGGCCGTGTTCCGAACACTACTAAAACGCGGGGTTTGGTGTGGTGGTGCTTGGGGATGATGTTGCTTTTATTTGTGACGGTAGGTGATGCGTCCCTTAGTGAGGTCGTATGGCGACATCTCCACAGTGACGCGGTCGCCTGCCAGAACTCTAATGCGGTTACGCCGGAGTTTGCCAGCTAGATGGGCCAATACCGTTCGATCTTGATCCAACTGAACGCTGAACAGCCCGGCGGGGAATTTTTCAACCACGGTTCCTGTTACTTCAATGCTATCTTCTTTACTCATTCGCCCCCAGAAATTGGAATGCGGGTTGTTTAAAGCAGCGTAAGGGTGCTAAAAATCCGCTATCGGAGAGTATAGCGCAAAAAGAAGGGGTAAAAAGCTTTTACCGCGCGGCGTAAAGGCCCAAGCGACCTATGGCCTGAATACTGCTCACCCCGATCCAGCCGAAAGAGCCTACACGGCGCCAAAAGCAGAGAAGTGCAATGGCAGCAATACGCGCGAGGTGGGTCTACCGCGGCCTCGCGCCTGTGACGATATGCACGCAGGCATCGAGCCGGACGGCACCCTCGCGTTCGTACCGCGAAAAACGTGTTATCAATGATTGGCGAGCGGCATGGAAAGCTTCTTCGCCTGCTTCCGCGAGCAGGTCACCGAACTTCGAGAACCCCGCCAGTGCGAAATCCACGGCTTCCGCGACCGGCAATTCGCCGCCGATGGGAAGCGCTCCGCGCCAGTCATTCACCTCAAGTTGGGTAAAACCGGCTCCAGCAAGCAGGGCCAGCAATGTTTCGGCAGCGGCATAGCGAAACGGTCCCGGTCCTTCGGGGTCGGGCGACGGCAATTCGATAATTTCGGCGGCGACGTCGCGAACGCTTGTCGTCCACAGATTTTCGTTCATTGGGCCCCAAACGGCGAACGCAAAACGGCCACCCGGCGCGAGCCAGCGGAGCAAGTTGCCAAAGGCCGCGGACGGATCATCAAAGAACATAGTGGAAAAGCGCGCGAGCAGCCGGTCATAGGGCCGTTGGGGCGCGGGGGCCGTTGCCATATCCGCCACTTCAAAGACGATGCCGCTTTCATTGGATGGTTTGCGGGAGCGAGCGACATCGATCAATGCAGGAGAAATGTCGAAGCCGTGAACAACGCTTCCCGCAGGGGCTTGGCGAAGGATCTGGAGTGTGGTTCCACCACCGCCGCAGCCTAAATCGGCAATACGATAAGGCGCATCGAGGTGCAGAGCGCGGATGAGCGGTTCATCGACCGGCGCGATCATCGCCTCCATGCCGGCCAGTTGGGTGCGCCATTTCTGGCCGCGTGTGGTGGCCCAATCAGAAGAGGAAGTGTTCATGCCTCGGGACGCGCGCAAGACGGGCGCGGTGTCGAGTGGCCAGCGAAACGGCTGCGGAGTGTTTCTCTTCACTTGGTGTCACGCTTTCGCGCCCTTTTGCTCCTTCTCCGTCATTCTCGCAGCAGTCCCACGCGCATCGCTATCAATTAACGACAATTCGTTTGTTCTAACCTAGTTCGGGAAGAAGTATCGACAAATGAGTGGCTCCGCGGCGAATGGTGAGTTCCGAAAGAAGAACGTCTTGGTCGCCGGCGCTGGCCGGGGAATCGGTAAACGGGTCGCTCTAGGATTTGCCCGCCAAGGGGCTCGTGTGGCTCTTGTTGGACGAAGCAAAGCGGAGATTGATTTAGCCCATATCGAAATCGAGCAGGCCGGTGGCAATGCCCTGCGTATCCGGGCCGATGTGACAGATCATGAACAACTGACCCTAGCCGTCAACCGCTCTACTGTCGCGTTTGGCGGGCCGATTGATGTATTGGTGTGCGCGGCGGGCATCCCCGGTCCGCTGCAACCGTTCCTGCAAACCTCCATTAAGGCATGGGCTGAGACGATTCAAGTTAATTTACTGGGTATTGCTCATGCCTGCCGGGCCGCGCTGCCTGCCATGATTGAGAAGCGCGCGGGCAAGATCATTGCTCTCACTTGCGACAGCGATTCCTTGCCCAAAACGAATTTTTCGGCGTACACCACATCGAAGACTGCGGTTGTGAGGTTTGTGGAAGCCCTGTCGGCGGAAGTGGCCGACCAAAATGTGCAAATCAATTGTTTCGACCCCGGCCCGGCTTATACTAACCTGACCGATGAAATTATTCGGGCAGAAAGCCGTTTAGAAGCGCCAGTCGTCGCTGCTGCGAAAGAGACGCGCCGCACGGGGGGCGTTTCCGCAGAGTCGCAACTGGCGATGATATTCTTTCTCGCTTCGGAACAGAGCAACCATATTACAGGCAAGCTGATTCACGTGACAGACGACTGGCACAAGCTGAAAAATGCCACGTTGCGTCCGGATGCGCTGACGCTGCGCCGGTCTTCCGCAAAGTAATTCCGTAAAATAGTCCTAGTATTCTTTCCTGATTAAATATTTGCAACTTTTGGCTTCTCCATGGCATTCGGTGACGCCCACGTGATACGCTCAAAAAACCGATAGCTCTAAGGAATTGTTCCAAGGTTCAGAAGCTTGTTCCAATTGCCCAAAACCAGCTTGCGCAAAATTCCGGGTCAGCGCCTCAGACGAGATTCTCGCCTTGGCCACTCCCTTTCCTTTCTTTCGGCCTTGCTGGGCCTTTCGGCCCTTGCGTGTCCTCGCCCACTACTCGCATCCATTGCCGACAGTGACTTGGAGATTCGTCTTCAGACTCCGCTAACCAGCTATTCAACCAAACCGGGTACCCCGTTTGAGTGCGTAGTAATCCGCCCTCTCATTTCAAACGATGTTATTGTTATTCCGCAAGGTGCCACCGTGCATGGCCATGTCGGAAAAGTAACATCGGTGGGTTTGGGAATCCGGCACGAACGCGCCTCCATCGATCTCGCATTTGAAAATTTCACCACTCCCGATGGCCGCACCTTCCCCTTAGACGCGAAGCTGGCAGCGGTTGATAATTCTCGCGAACAGGTAAAGGCAGGCCACATTCGCGGAGTGATCGCGGCTAATCAACCGAATGAACTGTACTTCGGCATGTGGCATTCCCCGTCTGTCACCATGGTGTCGAACAGCCTTATCGGCTTGACAGGCCTTAGTCATGAAATTTCGTCGTCTCTGGGGTTGGGACCCGCCGGAGCTGGTGGATTAATGGTGCTCCGCCTCGCTCTGTTCCGTTTCCCCGAACCCGAAATTCAATACGCTCCGGGTGCGGATATGCGTCTGAAAGTAAATTTGGCTACGCAACAAGGAGTGGGGGAGACGGCGCCACTCGCAGCAGCTACCGCACCCGAAGGCGTATCCGAGTGGCTGAGTAAAGAACCGTTCGCTGTCGATCCACTCCACAATCGGCCGGTCGGGGATATTGTGAACGTGGCATTCCTTGGTTCCCGCCAGCAATTGGAAAATGCCTTTAGCGCCGCTGGCTGGGCCAAAGCCGATCCGCAAACGCGGCATACAAAAAGACAGGCGTACTACGCTTTCAACGCCATGCGGGCTTATGCCGCCGCCCCGGTCTCAGCCCTTTTTTATAAGGGAATGCTGCCTGAAATGGTCTTCGAGAAGTCGCTTAACACCGTCATCAAACGCCATCACATCCGCGTCTGGTATGCCGGCGTCGTCGACGGCCACGAATTGTGGCTCGGGGCCGCCACGCACGATACCGGCGGCACTTTCAGCTTCCATGCTTTCCGCTTTACTCACAAAATCGACCCGAACGTCGACCAAGAACGCGATAAGGTTGTGACCGATATGGCCTTTGCCGGCTGTGCCGATCCTGAAATGCGCGTCGATCGTCCGGCTGCCGAGTCTAATGGGTTCGACCGTTCCAACAGCTTCACCGACGGCGCCGCCTCTGTTCTTTCGCTTACCGATTGTAAGGCCAGCGAGGCCCCTCCTTTCGTTTTTCGCAAGCCTCTCAATCCAGCAACTCGTCTCGTTCGCCGCATGATTCTCGAAGCTCGGAATCACGTGGAGCGTGAAAATTTCTACTACTGGACGATTCAAGCCATTTTGCGCGGGAAGGATCACATCGTTCAGGCCAACAACCACGTCGCAATTCCGTGACAGCCACCGTAATTCTTCGGGGCGCTTCCTCCGTTCCGAGCCGCGCACGTCAGTAAGCGGTGTCCTGTGGTTTGATCGCTACCCATGGCTACTGCCAGCCAGTTTTGTGGCAGTAGTTCTCCGGAAAGTTGACGAACCCGGGTATGGGTTCGGTACCTTAGTTTTAGTGCTTCTCTCGGAAAAAGTTATTCAAGTCTGCCAGGAAATCGCCACTTTCACGGAAACGGACGGTCTTACCAGCCGCCCTTTGTTTGCGGAAAGCATGCGCTCCTGTCACCAGGTCTTACGCTCTTGGATGGAAAAGCTCGGGATGCGCGTGTCCGTGGACGCCATTGGCAATTTGCGCGGTGTCTACTCCGGCGAAAGCGTTTCTGGCGAGCGTTTACTGATCGGCTCCCATCTCGATACCGTGCCGAACGCCGGGCCCTATGACGGCGTGCTAGGTGTCGCGCTGGCGATTGCAGTGATCGAAGCGCTCGAAGGCCAGCGCCTTAGCTACGAAATCGAAGTGATCGGCTTCTCGGAAGAAAGCGGTCTGCGATTCGGAGCCGCGTTTCTTGGCAGTAGAGCGCTCGTCGGCCGTATTGATGAAGCCCTGCTGGAAACCCGCGACATCGCCGAAATCACTTTGCGCGAAGCCATTTCACAGTATGGTCTCGACGACGCAAATTTGCCCGACGCCGTGGTCACGCCGGATACCTTCGCTTTCCTCGAATTTCACATCGAACGCGGGCCGGTCCTCGAAAGCCTGCACAAACCGCTAGGCGTAGTCGAAGCCATCGTCGGACGCAGCCGCTTTACCGTCGAGTTTATCGGCGAGCCCAGCAATTCAGGCACCACGCCCATGAACCTGCGGCGCGATGCTTTAAGCGGCGCGGCCGAATGGATTGGCATGGTGGAGCAGGAAGCCCGTTCCGTCAACGGCCTTTTCGCCACCGTTGAAAAGGTCGAGGTCTTTCCCGGCGCTACCGGGGTCATCCCCTCAAACGTGACGATGAGTCTCGACATGCGCCACCACTCCGATAAAACTCTGAACGGAACCATCGCTCGTTTGCTCGAAAAAGCCCGGCACGTGGCGCAAAAGCGCCGCTTACGTTTCGACGTGCACCGCAATCTCGATCATCAGGCAGTGGCTATGCATCCTGGCTTGGTCCACGTTGCCGAACGTGCCATGCGGCTGGCTGGGTGTCCGTCGTCCCACTTGGTGAGCGGCTATGGCCACGACGCCATGATCCTTGCCGAAAAAATTCCCGCAGCCCTGATCTTCATCCGCACGCCTGATGGTTTATCCCAACATCCAGGCATGCAGGTGAGTCCTGCCGATGTGGAGCTGGCCATCCAGTCGGGGCTGCACTTCTTGAAAGAAATCACCGGATTCTCTCGAAAGGCGACGATTTCCGCCTACGCTTAGAGCGCAATGGACTTCTCACGGGCCTGGCGTTTGTGGGGCGGCGCCAGGCGCTGCCCGAGTTGTTCATTCTGCGGCCAACGCATTTTTTCTTAGCGATAAGATAGAACAGTTAAGCGCATACAAATGCGCGCGGTTAGCCGGATTGTAAAACAGAAAACAAATCAAAGGAGGCTTTTAAATGAAGGGTTTTAGAGAATTTCTCATGCGCGGAAACGTCGTCGACTTGGCAGTCGGCGTCGTGATCGGTGGCGCGTTTGGAGCAGTCGTGAAGGGATTGGTCGATGGGTTCATCGCCCCGTTGATCGCTTTGCTTGTCGGCAAGCCGGATTTCAACGACATTAAGCCGGTCATCGGCGGCACTGTTTTCCCAATCGGCGGGTTCATCACCGCCCTCGTGATGTTCGTCCTCACGGCAGCCGCTATTTATTTCTTCGTCGTCCTGCCTGTGAACGCCATGACAGCGCGTGTCAAGCGCGGCGAAGTGCCACCCGATCCAACCACCAAGGTGTGCCCCGAGTGTTTGAGCGAGATTCCGATTAAAGCACACAAGTGCGCACACTGTACATCGGTAGTCGCCTAAACAATTTCGCCTCTCTAAAACGAACGGCAGCCCGGCGCAAATCGCTGGCTGCCGTTTTTCGTTGTGTAACATTGACAAACAAGGGGGCTCGGAGATGATATTACGAAAGTTCGGCCGCATAGCACATTCGCTCCGCATTCTTGGTTTCCTCGTCGCTGCGCTTTCTGCATTCACCCAAACCGTTCCGTCAAAAACCGCTCCCCAAAAGCAAGATGTCGCTTATACAAATCTGATCAAAGAATATTTACAAGATCCGCGCATCACTACCGAACTGGTCGATCACCTGCCCGCCTCCGATACCGTCCCTTCTCCTCTCTCGTTCTTCGGCCGTATTCCCGGCACTCCCGGCGAACTCACCTATGCCAAAGACATCCACCGTTATTTCGACGCGCTCTCCGCCAATTCACCCCGCGCCCGTTATTGGGCCATCGGCAAGACCGAAGAAGGCCGCGACCAGGTTGTCCTTGCCATCGCCGACGAAGCCACCCTCAAACACCTCGACGACTACAAGGGCATGCTAGCCGCACTGACAGACCCCCGCAAGACTCCCGAAAAAGAAGCGCAGCGTTTGATCAAAACCGCCAAGCCGATCTACTGGATCACTTCCGGCATTCACTCGCCCGAAACCGGCGGCCCCGAGATGCTGATGGAGCTTGCCTTTCGTCTCATCGTCGAAGAGACGCCGTTTATCCAAACCATCCGCAATAACGCCATCGTCTTCATCACACCCGTCGTCGAAGTCGATGGCCGCGAGAAAGCCGTCGATACTTACTATTACGGCAAGACAACCGGCAAGCCTCGCCCGCCGCTGATGTATTGGGGCAAGTATGTGCAACACGACAACAACCGCGATGGCATCGGCCAGTTTTTGAACCTCACGCAGAACATCACCCAAACTTTTCTCCAATGGCACCCCACCGTGTTGCACGATCTTCACGAGGCGCAGTCGTATCTCTATGTCTCGACCGGCACAGGTCCTTACAACCTCTCGCTCGATCCCATTCAAAGCGATGAGTGGTGGTTGCTCGCCGAAACCGAAGTCATGGAGATGGCCAAGCGTGGCGTGCCCGGCGTTTGGACTTACGGCTTCTACGATGGTTGGGTTCCCAACTACTTGTTCTGGATTGCCGTAACCCACAATTCCTTTGGCCGCTTCTACGAAGTGCAAAGCTACGGCCCGGATATCAACAAGAATCTGCGTCTTCCGCCAAGCACCACTAGCCGCGAATGGTTTCGCCCCAATCCGCCGCTGCCCTCCATCGCTTGGGGCCCGCGCAACAACGTCAATATCCAGGAATCGGCTCTGCTCATTGCTTTGAATCAAGTTGCCAAATCGAAAGAGCTCTACCTCGAAAACTACTGGCTCAAAAACAAACGTTCGGTGGAGAGGGGAAGCAATGGCCCGCTCTACGGTTGGGTCATCCCCGCCGCCCAGCGTCGCCGCGTGGAAGCCGCCGCCATGGTGAATGCTCTTCGGCGCCAAGGGCTGGAAGTCCATCAAGCGACGGCGCCGTTAAAAGCCGGTTCGGTAGACGTGGCCCCGGGCGATTACATCATCCGCGCCGATCAGCCTTACCGCACCTTGGCCGACATGTATTTTTCGGTGCAGAACTACCCTGTCGCCAATCCACGCGCATACGACGATACCGGCTGGACCATGCAATACTTGCGCAACGTAAAGCTTAACGCCGTGAGCGTCAAAGCCCTGCTCGATTTGCCGATGCTTTTGCTCACCTCCGACGCCAAGGTACAAGGCGCCATAGAAGGCAATGGTGGCGACACCTTGGTCATCGACCACACCACCGACAACTCGCTCATGGACTTTCGCTTTCGCTTCGCCGCCATGAAGATGTTCGCGGCGGAAGACGATTTTGAAGCCGCTGGCCATGCCTTCCATGCGGGTGCTTTCATTATTCCCGCCGTCGATCGCAACAAACTCGAACCGGCCATTCAGGAATTGGGCCTCGCCGCCTACGCCGTGACCGGTGTCCCATCTGTGAAAACCCATGAGTTGGACGTGCCGCGCATCGGTTACGTCCATTCATGGTCGCGCACGCAAGATGAAGGCTGGGTACGTGCCGCGCTCGATTCTTATGGCGTGCCGTACACCTACTTTGCCGACCAAAAGTTGCGCGAACCAAACTTGCGCGCCAAGTATGACGTGATTCTCTTTCCGCATGTCGGCGGCACCTCCCAATCGCAAGTGAACGGCATCCCTGTCACCGGCCGGGATCCGATTCCCTATAAAACCTCTGAGATCACCCCGAACCTCGGCTTCAACGATCAGAGCGATGATATTCGCGGCGGCATGGGCCTCGAAGGTCTCGCCGAACTCGCCAAGTTCGTGCGCGCAGGAGGCACGCTCATTACAGAGGGTTCCACTGCTTCGCTCATGATCGATTACGGCATTGCCGGTGGCTTGACCGTCGAACACCCTGCCGAGTTGGCCGCTCGCGGTACTATTTTGCGCGGCATCATCACCGACCACAAGAGCCCGCTCGTCTATGGCTTCGAAGGCAAAGACTTGCCGGTGTACTTTAACCAAGACCCGGTTCTCGCATTAGCGCAGGGGTCTTCCAATGCCCCTTCCGCTTTTGGCCAAGACATCACGCCCAATTCCGTTCCCGTTCACACTTCGCCTTTAGACGCCAGCGAAACACCCGCTAAGCCATCTGAAACCAGCAATGACGACAGCCCCCGCCCGCGTTCCTGGTCGCAAGGCCCTGATGCCGAAGAAGTCCATCCGCGCGTCGTCATGCAATTCCCCCCAAAGGCGGACGACATGCTCCTCTCCGGCATGCTCGACGGCGGCCAGGCGCTCGCCAACCGCGTCCTTGTCGCCGATGTCCCGTTAGGTAGAGGCCACATCGTCGTCTTCGCTCTACGCCCCTTCTGGCGCTGGCAAACGCAAGGCACGTTTTTCTTGCCTTTCAATGCCATCCTCAATTGGAACGATTTGGATGCAGGCAAACCCGAACCGCGCCGCGCGCGTACCAACAACACGGTCCAGTAGGATCTCCGCATGACTGAGTGCTAACGCTAATGTTCCAACTAACTTTTTGGGAGGAATAACAGCAAGCGGTTGGGGAACGGAATAAAACGGAATAAAAAGCGTGGCTCGCTAGCGCGATGCATTACGCGCTAGCCGCGTTTGATTGCGCGGAAACCGACGAAGTCCATTGCTTGAGTTGCTGGACGAGTTTTTCGGCTTCGCTGCTGGAGCGCAAGCGGATAATGCAGTTTCCGCTCTTGATGGTGATCGGTGTGAACGCCTCACGAATCACGCTCTCATCAATAGAAGTTGCCTCAGCAAGATTCTTTGTGCGAATCCAAACGTCCAGTTCTCCCACCGGAGTCCCCATCAGTTTGCCAGAGACGTTGATGCCAAAAAACGAACGCCAACCGTGATCGGTGTAAAGGGAATACAACCAGGACCCTCCGTGAGTGCGAGTGACCACTTCATCCCAGATGGTCTTCGCTTGTCGGCAGATTTCCACCAGTGCCGTCACTTGTCTTGCTTGGGCGAGGTCCAGTAGATTCTGTGGTTGCAGGCGGGGGCCACGATCACTCCGCCCGCTCGTTTCCTTTCGTACATCCTCCGCTACTAACACGGATCTCACCAGTATCTCTTCGCTGCCGACCTTGGCATATTTGAAGAACACTGCATTTATGGCAATGCGATGCCGTCCGGCAAGGTAGGTGATTATTCTTTCGGCGGCGGCATCCAACTTCGGCGCAACCAATATAATTCTGTGTTTTTGGCAGTCAATTGCCGAAAGATCTATGGCTTCTTCGAGAAATACTTCCGATAACGCTTCGTTAAGGGGCTTCCCCAGATATTGTGCAGCCAACTCTTTAAATTCCTCAACACTCAGGGAGTCAAGCCACGAAGCATAGTCGAGAGCCTGCGCTACCGCTTCGCGCGGAGTGGAATCTCTCTTCAACTCTACGATAACCGGAACACCATCGCTGTCAACGCAGAGAAGGTCGAGTCTGCCGACGGGGGTATTGTATTGACGAGCCACCACCAATAACTCCTCGCCCAAAATGTCTGGACTTGCTGCGATCCACGATTCCAAGTCTTCCTCTAAATGACTTAGCTCGAAGCCTGCGTCCGGGACTGCTTCCAACTTCTTGTTGTCCGAAACCCGCCAAATCTTCATCTCAGTAGCCACGAGTTCCTCTCCCGAAGCAAGACTATCATGGACTTAGATTAAGATCCCCCGAGCTTTTTAGAACGGCAACTCATTCTGACTCCTCGCACGGCCCCTGTGGAACCTTCAACGCCATCCTCAATTGGAACGATTTAGATGCAGGCAAACCCGAAGCGCGACGGGCGCGCAACGACGCCAACTAAATAGGCAGCCAATGCACGTCAATGCTTCCTCAAATATTCTCTTGGCCGACATCTCGGATGCTCATAGCAGCAGGCCGTAGCCAAGCTTTGTTGATTAACACAATTGGGGATAGCGCGCCTTGACCCAGGCCTCGGCATCCACGGCAAACCGATTAACGGACTTGAGTAGAGCGTCGGCGTCCGTGTCGGTCACGCCGCCGGCAAAATCATATTCACACTGGTTCCGCTTCATCCGGCAGCCATCGAAATAAGCAGACAATTTTGCGAAGGCTGGGTCGGCCGCCTCAAGTGCCAGGAAGGTGTTGTAATGGCCGCCCCCCGCTCGGGGCCGATAACCGGCCGCCCGCACCACCAGCAGCGATAACGTCCGGGCCGCATCGTAGGCCATGACGAAGCGGTAATCGGCGGAAAGGCCCACGGAGGTTACGTCCTTGAGGCTACGGGCTACGATGGAGCGCAAATTGTCGAGCTCTCTCTTGCTGGGCGGGAGCGCGGTTACCCGGTCATCCGCCAGCAACTTTGCCCAGCTCATCCTTGTTTCCTAACACAACCAGCCTGGGATTGTCGAATACCTGTCTCAGAAACGGGTCGTTCGCCGCATGCTTCCGCTCGAATTCCGCAGCAGTGTACACCGTCGGATTAATCTCGCGGCCGAGCGACTGCCGCGCGCGCCTGAGCGGCAATGCGAGATCCTCCGGCGATACCCGACCCACAACCATCAGGTCAATGTCGCTGTCGCTTTCCTCGCGGGCTGCGGCGATGGAGCCGTAGACGAACGCCATCGCCACCTTCGCTGCAACGGGCTTGAGCGCCTGCGCCAGGACATCGACTAGCCCCGCGGTCTTGAGCAGCAGGCCGCGCAGATCGGGAAAGACAGGCGAGTCGCGATTCGCTTGGTAGTAGACCATGCGCCCCTGCCGGTAGGTCTTGAGGATGCCCGCCTCGCTCAAATCGTGCAACTCTCGCTGCAGGCTGGAAGAGGGGACGCCAAGCCGATGCGCTAACTCCGAGGCATACCACGCCTTCTCGGGCTGCACGAGTGTGGCCGCCAGTATTCCCTGGCGGGTCTTCGGCAGCAGTGCATCGAGGGTCCGCATATTGCGTAATTATATACGTTATTTGCGTAACACACAACCAACCCGTATCCCAATTGGGTTGGTTTTTTCAAAACCGCATTCCACGATCTTGGGTTCGTAGGGTAAACCGTGGGATGTCGCTTCGTTTCCACCGATCCCGCCGATTGGCTTCGTTGCGTAAAACGCCTTTCCTTCGCTTTTTCGCCGTTTACTAATGAGTAGAATCAATCTTGCCACTCCCGCGCATCGCATTGATCCTCTGTTTATTTAGCGTTGCGGCGTTCGCACAAGGCAATTACGAAGTCCAGATCTACGGCTCCGACACGATGGCGCCCGGTCACACAATGGTCGAACTCCACAGCAACTTCACCGCCGAAGGAAGCAAATTCACTACCGACGGCACCTACCCCACCAACCACCAGGAACACGAGACCGTCGAAATCACCCAAGGCTGGAACGATTGGTTCGAAACCGGCTTTTACATCTTTACCAGTATCGGACCGAACGGCCAAGGCTACCAATGGGTCGGCGATCACGTCCGCCCGCGTGTGCGCGTTCCCGAAAAATGGAAATGGCCCGTTGGGGTCAGCCTCTCGCTGGAAGCCGGCTACCAGCGCGCCCGATTTTCCGCCGACACTTGGACTCTCGAAATCCGCCCCATCATCGACAAGCAAATCGGGCCCTGGTACCTCGCATTTAACCCAGCCTCAAGCCGCAGCTTTCACGGTCCGAGCGTCTCGCAAGGTTTAGTCTTCGAGCCCGGCGTGAAAGTCGGCTACAACTTCACCAAAAAAATCGCGGGCGGCTTCGAATACTATGCGTCGAACGGACCCATCACAGGCTTCGATCCCATCGGTCAGCAACAGCAGCAATTCGTCCCTTGCATCGATCTCGATCTCAACCCCGATTGGGAGTTCAATTTCGGCGTAGGCGTCGGCGCTACGCATAGCACCGACCACTTGCTCATCAAAATGATCCTCGGCCGCCGTTTCGACTTCTTCGGCAAAAAGCACAAAGGGGCGTAGGTCCGAAAGCGAATCGGGGACACTCCGGGCTTCTTACACGCATCTTCCAACCGTCCGATAGGCAGGCGTGTCCCCTGGATTCGCGCTGCTCACCGCCCGAAAGCGAATCGGGGACATTCCGGGCTTCCTACACGCATTCTCCGACCGTCCGATAGGCAGGCGTGTCCCCTGGATTCGCGCTGCTCACCGCCCGAAAGCGAATCGGGGACATTCCGGGCTTCTTACACGCATCTTCCAACCGTCCGATAGGCAGGCGTGTCCCCTGGATTCGCGCTGCTCACCGCCCGAAAGCGAATCGGGGACATTCCGGGCTTCCTACACGCATCTTCCAACCGTCCGATAGGCAGGCGTGTCCCCTGGATTCGCGCTGCTCATCGCCACCCTGCTCCATAACCATTCCGACCCCGCACGTTACAATAACCTCTGCATGGCAGAACTGCTGAAGGGCAAGACCGCGCTCGTCTTGGGTGTCGCCAATAAATGGAGCATCGCTTACGCGATCAGCTCCGCTTTTGTACGCGAAGGCGCATCGCTTATTCTCACTTATCAAAGCGAACGTCAAAAAGAAACGGTCGAAGAACTCGGCGGCGAATTGCATGCATCGAAAATTTATCCGTGCGACGTCACCAAGCCGGAAGAGCTCGAAGCGCTGGTATCCCAACTAAAGCAGTCGTCGCCCGTCGTAGATGTAGTGGTCCATAGCATCGCTTTCGCCAACCGCGAAGATTTGAGTCGCCCGTTTCTCGAAACCAGCCGTGACGGTTTTCTTCTCGCCCAAGAAGTTAGTGCCTATTCACTAGTCGCCGTTTCCCGCGCGTTGGCTCCTTTCATGACAAACGGCGGCTCCATCACCACCCTCACTTATCTCGGTTCCACCCGCGTAGTGCAAAACTATAACGTCATGGGGATCGCGAAAGCGTCGCTCGAGGCCTGCGTTCGCTACCTTGCCAGCGACCTCGGTCCGAAGCGCGTGAGAGTGAACGCCATCTCCGCTGGACCCATAAAGACAACCTCGGCGCGCGGCGTCAAAGACTTTTCGAAAGTCCTCGAAAGCGTGGCGGCGGTAGCTCCGTTGCGGCGCAACACCGAGACCGCTGAAGTGGCCGATACCGCGGTCTTCCTCGCAAGCGACCTCGGCCGCGGCGTTACTGGAAACATAGTATACGTCGATTCGGGATTCCAGATTGTCGGTATAGGGCTTAGTGAGTAGATGTACGATTCCTCATTGACACCTTATTTTCAGCTTCATTATCCTGGTTGTTTCGAGTGTTATTTCCAGTAGTGCCATCACCGCCAAAACTATGATTCAAGTCACAGGTCTTTCGAAGAAATACGCAAATTATGTTGCGGTGGATAACATTTCGTTCTCCGTCGACAAGGGCGACATCGTCGGCTTTCTAGGACCAAACGGCGCGGGAAAAACCACCACCATGCGTGTGCTCACCGGCTTCATGCCGCCCACTGCGGGCAAGGTAACGGTGGCTGGTTACGATGTCTTCGAGCAGCCCCTCGAAGTCAAGAAACACATCGGCTATCTCCCCGAAGCGCCGCCGCTCTATCCCGAAATGAACGTCGTCGATTACTTAACTTTCGTCGCCCGCCTGAAGGGAATTCCCAACGCCGATGTAGCCGACCGTGTGCAGCAAGCCATGAAAAAATGCAACGTGGCCGATGTGAGCACGAAACTCATTTCGAAGCTTTCAAAAGGCTATCGGCAACGCGTTGGTCTGGCGCAAGCCATCGTGCACAATCCCGATGTCTTGATTCTCGACGAACCTACCTCCGGCCTCGATCCCAAACAGATTTTAGAAACCCGCGACTTGATCAAGGGATTGGCCGGCGATCACACTGTCATTCTGAGCACCCACATTCTGCCTGAAGTGGAAGCCATCTGCAAAAAAGTGATCATCATCAACAAGGGCAAGCTAGTCAAAACCGACTCGGTGGAAAATTTGAAAAACCGCGCCGCGTTCATGATCGAGTTGAACACACACGGCGGGGCAGACGCCGTCGCTGTGCGGCAGAAGCTCGAACAAGTCGTCAGCGTGAGCAAAGTGGTCGACCGTGAAGCCACTGCCGGACGCTTGGCCTTCGACGTGGAAAGTCTTGCCGGATCGGATGTGCGGCCCGATGTCGCGCGCGCCGTAGTGCAGGCCGGATGGAATCTGTTGGAAATGAAATCGAGTACCACCTTGGAAGAAGTCTTTATTGAATTGACGGGTGCCGACCAAAGGGCGCCCGAGCATGTAACCGCCGGAGAACAACTGCAATGAGAAACGTCTGGACGATTTGCAGGCGCGAACTTTATTCGTATTTCGTATCGCCCATCGCCTGGGTCTTACTCGCTTTGTTTGCTTTTTTAAGCGGCTGGTTCGCCTGGTTGTCGAGTTCCTATTTCGTGCAGGACACCATGGCTTCCCAGATGCGCGGGCAAGCCGTTCCCATGAGCGTGAATGAGATGGTCATCGCTCCTTTATTCGGCAATATTGCCGTCATCGGTTTGTTCCTCATTCCGCTGATCAGCATGCGTTTGTTTGCCGAAGAAAAACGCCAGGGCACAATCGAACTTTTGATCACCTCGCCGGTGACTGATCTGGAAGTGGTCATCGGCAAATGGCTGGCCGCAGTTCTAATGTATGCGTCGCTGCTCGCCGTCCTCGCCTTCGATATTTCTTTCCTCTTCATTTATGGTTCGCCCGACTGGAAGCCCGTGGTTTCGGGCTTTGCCGGACTTCTTCTGCAAGGTGCGGCGTTGCTGGCCTTCGGTGCGTTTATTTCCACGCTGACCAAAAATCAAATCGTCGCCGGCGCCGTCGGCTTCGGTTTAGCGCTCTTGCTTTGGATCATCAACTGGGCAACATCCCTTGGCGATTCTACTGCCATCCGCATCGTCAGCTATCTCTCCATCGTCAGTCACATGGAGAGTTTCTCCCGTGGCGTCGTCGATTCCAAAGACCTGATTTATTACCTCTCCATGATCTTCTTAGGATTGTTTCTAACAACCCGTTCGCTTGAATCGCTTCGGTGGAGGGCATAGCTATGGCCGCCGAAAAGAATTCCGTCGCCCAACAGCAGGCGCGTTTTGGCGCCACCGCCGGGCTCTACACTGTCTTAGTCATTGGCATCTTAGCCGCCGTCAATTATCTCGGCGTGCGCTTCAACAAACCGCTCGATCTAACCAGCAACAAACGCTACACGCTCTCGCAGGAAACCCAAAAGATCGTCGGCAATTTGAAGCAGGATGCCACCATCACTTACTTCGATCTTTCCACCCATTTCGACCAAGCCAAGGGCATTCTCGACCGCTATAAGAATCTTTCCACCAAAATTCACGTCGATTATGTCGACCTGCGCCGCGAGCCCATGCGCGCCCGCGAATACGGCGTGCGCTTTCAAGGCACCGCCTTTGTAGAGGAAGGCCAGCAGCGCGAAGAGGCCAAGTCTCTCGATGAACAAGGCATCACCGGCGCGTTTCTCAAAATCTCGAAAGGTATTCGCAAAGTCTGTTTCGTCACCGGCAGCAAAGAACATTCGCTCGATCAATCCGAAGGCCCTGGCCTTTCGGGCTTCAAAACTCTGCTCGAACGCGATAACTATCAGCCGGAAGCCATCACTTTGATCGACAAGAATGCTGTTCCCGGCGATTGTAAAGTCGCCGTCGTCGCTGGTCCCCGCGCCGATTACCCGGCCAACGAAGTGTCGGCTTTGAAGAGCTACGTTGAAGGCGGAGGCCGCGCCCTTTTTCTTATGGATCCGCCGCTCGATATTCGCGGCGAGCACATTTCGGAAAACACCGGCGTGGCCAAGCTCCTCGAATCCTGGGGCGTGACCTTAGACAAAGACTTGGTGTTAGAGAACACAGGTCTCGTTGCGATTTACGGCCCCGCGAACCCACCGGTAAATCACTACGAAGATCATCCAATTGTGAACGATCTCAAAGGCAACTACATTATCCTGCCGATCGTTCGTTCACTCGAAGTCAAAAACGCCGGCAAGTCAACCGTAAGCAAGCTCTTCTCTTCTTCCGACGGCGCGGTGGCCACTTCGGACCTCGCCAGTGGCCGCGTCCGCTTTGACGATCCCAACAACAAGAAAGGTCCGTTCGTACTCGGAGCAGCGGGTACCTACGACACCGGCAAGCCGAACGAAAACGGCCGCTTCGTCGTAATCGGAACGTCTGGCTTCCTAGCCAACGAAACCATCAGCGCCATGCTGAATCGCGATCTCGCTCTGAACACCATCAACTGGCTATCGTCCGATGAAGATCTGATTTCAATCCGCGCCAAAGAGCCCGAAGACCGCAAGCTCGACCCCAAGGCGATTGGACCAATCCAAGTCTCCGATTTCTTCGGCCTCCCGCTGCTCATCATCGCGGCCGGCATCGCAGTTTTCATGAAGCGCAGATAGTATGGGCCTAAAAAAACTACTCATCGCGGCAGTCGTGCTGGCCGCGCTCGGCGGCGTATTGTGGTGGAGCAACAAGCATCCCGACTGGGGCAAGGATAAAAAAGACGAAGCCGCTACCGTCCCGCCCCTGCTGAGCGTTTCCGATACCGCGCTTGACCGCATCGATCTGCAGAAAAAAGATGCGCCCAAGGTGTCGCTCGAACGTAAATCCGGCAAGTGGACCATCACCGCACCCCAGCCGTACCCGGCCGATCAGGAAGCCGTCTCAAGCATCGCGTCCGCCCTTTCGCCGGTGAACGCCGATAGTGTCGTCGACGACAAGCCTGGCGATGTCGCCAAATATGGCCTCACCAATCCTTCACTTACAGTTTCGATTCACGAAAAAGGTGGCCGCTCCGATCAGCTTCTATTCGGCGACGATATCCCAGGCGGCTCTCTGAACTACCTGCGCGTCGGCGGGAACCCAAAAGTTTACGCTGTGGCTTCAGCGGTCAAGACAAGCTTCGACAAAAGCCTGAACGATTTGCGCGACAAACGCCTCTTGACCTTTGAGCAAGGCCAACTCACGCGAGTCGATTTAATATCCGGCAAAAGCAACATTGAATTCGGCAAGAATTCGCAGAGCGAATGGACCATCGTGCAGCCGCAACCTTACCGGGCCGACAACTTTCAAGTGGAAGAACTGCTGCGCAAGCTGAGCGAATCCAAGATGGATTTGGCTGCTCCCCCCGCCGATACCGAAAAAGCGCAGAAGGGCTTTTCGTCGGGCAAGCCCGTGGCAACTGTAAAACTGATCGACTCAAGCGGCACGCAAAGCTTTGAAGTTCGCAAGAGCGGCGAAGATTATTTCGGCAAGAGCAGCGTCGTGCCGGGTTCGTTCAAGCTCTCCGCCGACCTCGGCAAGCAGCTCGAAAAACCGCTCAACGATTTCCGCAACAAGAAGATTTTTGACTTCGGTTTTAGCGATCCCAATCGCATCGAAATTCAGGGCAAGACGTACCTCAAGAGCGGTAGCGATTGGAAAGTGGATGGCAAGGTCATGGATTCTAGCGCTGTGCAAGCTCTCATCGATCAGCTTCGCGAGCTCACCGCCACCTCGTTTGCGGCTGACGGTTTCACCACCACATCCGCCTTCATCACCATCGTTTCGAACGACGGTAAACGTACTGAAAAGGCGGAGTTTTCCAAGACCCCCGATGGCTACCTGGCCCGCCGGGGCTCGGAACCGGGCCTTTACCGCCTCGACGCGAAGGCCGTTAACGATATCCTGGAAGCAAGCACCAAGGTGAAGCCGGCCGCCAAGAAGTAGCTTGCCCCCAGAATGTCCGCACTCAATACCGATCTCTATCAGCTCACTATGGCGGCGGGATACTTCGCCGAACGGAAGACCCAAGAGATCGCTACGTTTGAGCTCTCCGTTCGCCGCCTTCCCGAGCCCCGCAATTTCCTAATAGCTGCCGGCCTCGCGCAAGCAGTTGAATATCTGCGTGATTTGAAGTTCCTTCCCGAGCACATCGATTACCTCCGTTCGCTCGCGCAGTTCAAACACACGCCGCCCGAGTTCTTCGACTTCCTTGCCAAGTTGCGCTTCACTGGCGACATGTTCGCCCTGCCCGAAGGCACACCGGTCTTCGCCAACGAACCCATCGCCATCATTCGCGCGCCGCTAGTGGAAGCACAGCTTGTCGAAACCTACCTTCTATCCACGTTCGTGTTTCAAACAATGGTGGCCTCCAAAGCCGCCCGCTGCGTGCTCGCGTCGCAGGGGCGCCCGATTGTGGAGTTCGGTAGCCGCCGCGCTCATTCGCCAGGCGCCGGTATCCTCGCGGGGCGCGCTGCCTTCATCGGCGGTTGCTCCGGTACCAGCAACGCGGAAGCGGGCATGCGTTTTGGCATCCCGGTTTTTGGAACAGCCGCGCATTCTTGGACCATGGCCTTTGGTGACGAAGAGCGGAGCTTCCGCGCCCTGCAAAAGCTGCTGGGCGAATCCACGGTCTTCCTCATCGACACCTACGACACCATCGCCGGTGCCCACTTGGCCGCTGAGATGGGCCAGCCGATCTGGGGCGTTCGGCTCGATAGCGGCAATCTCGGCGAACTCGCCAAGCAAGTGCGCCGCATTCTGGACGATGCTGGCTTGCAGAATGCCAAAATCTTCGCCACAAACGATCTGGACGAATACCGCGTTTCAGAATTCGTCAAAGCGAACGTGCCGATCGATGCGTTCGGCGTTGGCACACAGTTGGCTACTTCCGCCGATGCCCCCGCTCTCTCCGCCGTCTACAAAATGGTCGAGTTGAAACGTGACGGCGAAGTCTTCTATACCGCCAAATTCAGCGCTGACAAGAGCACGCTGCCCGGAGCCAAACAGATTTACCGCTACGCCGACCACGACGTAGTCGCTCACTACAGCGAATGCAGCAACGAATTCAAAGGCGAACCGCTGCTCCGGCCGATTCTCACCAGCGGTGAATTGGTGGAGAGCTTGCCTGCTGCCGCTGACATCCAAAAGCGCTCGCAAGCCATGATCGCCGCTCTGCCGGAACGCATTCGCCAACTCGGCGCAGTTGATCCCTACGCCGTCGAGCTCTCGCCGCGTTTGGTTGAGATGACGCAGAGTCTGCGCGAAGAAATGCAGTCCGCTGCCCGCACATGAAAACGATTTTCTTTGACGTCGACACGCAGCTCGACTTCATCTTTCCCGCCGGTGCGCTTTACGTTCCTGGCGCCGAAACCATCGTCGCCAACTTAAGCAAGCTCACGAGCTACGCCGCCGCCCATTCCTATCAAATCGTCTCCACCGCCGACGCGCATACCGAAGACGACCCCGAATTCAAAGTCTGGAAGCCGCATTGCGTAGCCGGGACAGTGGGGCAGCAAAAGTGCGCGGCCACTCTCCTTCCGCAGTACAAAGTTCTCACCACCACGCCCGGAGCCACAGTGGCTCCTGCGCCGCAAATCATCGTCGAAAAGCAAATGCTCGATTGCTTCACGAATCCTAATCTGCGCCCTCTGCTCAAATCGTTGGCCGCTGAACGCTACGTCGTTTACGGCGTTGTGTCTGAGTATTGCGTCAAATGCGCCGCCATTGGTTTGCTCGAGACCGGTGCGCGTGTTGAGCTGGTTGCCGACGCCATTCAAACCCTCGACCCTGCCGCCGAAAACGATCTCATCGACGATTTCTCGTCGCACGGCGGACACATCATCACCACCGCGCCGGTTACCGGTAAAAAATAACCTTGTGATCGCCCGCCGGCAGAACTACCGAGTTCAGCTTTTCTCCCGTCTTCGCTTCGGCGAACTTTACCCCGTCCACCTCAATGCGCGAAACGCCACTCGCGAGCACCGCCACCGCCCGGCTCTTGCTCGTATAAGCCACATCCGTCCTATCTGCAGCGCCAGCCGCCGAACGGATTTCTCCATTGAAATCCGTAATCGCCACGCCTGGCTGCAGTGCGCTCGCTTCGAATTTATGCTTCCCCGTCGGCGCTAAAATCGTCCGTGCATTCTGCACCGGCCATAGTTTGCCATCCATTTCAACCGAGCCCTGCCAGTCCACGCGCGTCGGCTGATTCGCGTCTAGAGTCAAAACACCCGCATTATCAAACTGTGCCGACGCCGTATTCGCCGCCGCAGGCAACAATCGCAAATCTTGCTTCTCAAGCGAATTTTCAAAATACAGCGCTACCCGCGAAAACGACACTGCCGCCTCATGCACAAGTTCTAAAAGCTCAACGCCTGTCTGCTTCTTGGTCGGATACACATCCTGGTAGCGCTCCACCACATTGATATCCACCGCCAGATGCGCCCGATCCGAAGTCAACGCGTGATACTGCTCCGCCAGCTTCGAATACCGTTCTGGCCCAAGACTCCAAAGCGTCGCGGGATCTTCCACCAGGAGCGTACTCTTCCGCGCTTGAATCAGCGGTAAACTGCGCGCTACGTCGGCACCGAGCGCGTCGCGAATTCCTGGCTCGAAACGGTCATCGATATGGGTCAAGACAATATCGAGATAAGGTTTCTGCGAGCGCGTCTTCTCAATCTCGTCGAGCCATTTCGCCTGGAGGTTCGATGCCAAGCCAGCTCTGTAATCAAGAAACTTCCGTAAATCCTCCGCCTGAGCGCCAGACTCCAAGAGCGTCTTCGGATCAATGCCGCTCAGCTTCTTGTATTCGGCCCGCACGTCGTCATTCATCGGCGTAAAGCGCGCCGGATTACTCGCGCCCTCCAAGGACTCAAAGTAAAGCTCAGCCAAATTCACGCCGTCCCAATCGAAACGGGTCAACAGATCTGCGATCTCTTTCGCGGCCGCCGCGCTGCAATCCGCATTCTGCAAATTCATCAGCTTTCGCCAATCGAGCTGAGCATCCTGCCCCGCGCCTGTCTTATCGCGCCATTCCGGATAATCCGCCCAAAACTTTTCGCTTACGTGCGGCAGCTCTAACCACGCGTACACCAGAATCGCGTTCTTATGGCAAGCCTGAATCAGCCGCGCCATGTATTCATCCTGCGCCGCATCCGGTTCCATAGTGTGCCACGCCGCCACATGCAGCACGCTTACGCCCGCTTCCCGCCACCGGCGCGCCAGATAATCCACATCCGCACGAATCCGATACGAAGAATCAAAAAACGCCCACAAATTCGTAGCATGCAGCGGCAGATCCAAACCCAAATCCACCAGCGCCTGAATCAAGTACGGATACCGCTCAATGCCGCTCAGCCCCGGCTCCGTGGCCATCCACAAAATCGCGCCGCTCTCCGTCCGTTTGCCCGCGAGAACTGGCGCGCCCTTCCACCGCTCCGTCGCGTACACCGTGAAGCCTTCGGGAATTTGGACTTTCGCAATCTCCGCCGGCTGCTCCCAAATGATTTGCATCTGCGGCCCATGCATGTCCACAATCTGCCGCACCGTCACATGCTCTTTTTGCGGCACAATGCCCAAACTCCGCGCCGCTGGGCTATCTCCTTCGAGAATCAAAATCTGCGCGGTGGTCCCCGCCGCTGCGGATGCCCCAGCAATCACGATGTTCGAGTTCGTCCCCGCGCGTTCAATCCCGACCGAACCCAAAATCTTCGTCCAAGTCACCGGATTCGCCCCATCCACACGAAACGAGGCGGCCCACATCGGC
This sequence comes from Bryobacterales bacterium, assembly GCA_963763615.1. Taxonomy (GTDB): domain Bacteria; phylum Acidobacteriota; class Terriglobia; order Bryobacterales; family Bryobacteraceae; genus Bog-105. The sequence continues at coordinate 270,140 of CAVXPI010000004.1, forward strand.
GCAACGCCGCAGCAAAGCACCAGACCTATAAATCTATGTTTCATTTTGTTGTTTTCGCGTACCAGAAGCCGACTCGAACATCGTTATACTGCGGCCGCTGCGTCGAAAGATAAACGCCGCGCATATAGTCTGCCGAAAGGTAAACATTGTTTGGCAGCCAACTCGGTCGAAAGCGGATGCCCGGCCCGAATTCGAAAGTATTCGCCCAATACTGGCGTTGCACATCGGCCACGATATTGCCATTCATCAGGAATTGCAGCGTGTTCCCTTCACCGAGCGGCACCGTTCGCCCTGTCCGGTTCTGCGAGTAGAAGAGCCAATCTTTGCCAAAACGGCTCACGTAGATCGCATCGCCGGCGGTTTCGTAATAGAAGCCCGCTTTGCTGCTGCCCGCCAGGCTGCCGAATCCGCGCGCATAATTTACACCGCCCCGATAATCCGGCATCGCCGCTCCCACATTCTTCAAATCGATGTATTTGATCGATTCGCCCGCTTCCACCCAACCGGTCAGCCGGTGCCACGTTTTCGAAGAAGCGCCTACGCCTGCAATGAACGAGCTCTCCGAAAGATATTGCGGATACGGAACGTTCTGTCTAATCAGCCCGCTCTTCACATCGCCCGTAAACCGTGTGGAAACATAAAACGAAACTAGCTTATTCACGCGGCCCAAGCCCGGAATCGGAATTGTACGCTTGATCTGGCTGTATGTGAACAAATCGTGCCAGCGTGTGGAAAACATCGGCAACGCCCACACCGTCGTTTGCGGCAGCGCATCGCCATTCAAGGTGTGGAACGCCTTGCTCGCTTCATTCGCGATGCCTTTGTCCTCCGCGTGCCGCGCTTTGTCGAACCAGACTTTCGCTTCGTCGTCGCGTTGAGCGGCGTTATACGCCCAACCCAGCTTGAGCATCACTTCCGGATCCTTCGGATCCTGCTCCGCCGCCTGCTGCAAATATTTGATCGCGTCATTGTTATAACCCGCTGCCAAGCTCTTCAGTCCCATGGCTTTCGGATCTACCGCCGACGCACTCGGCGCAGGCGCAGGGTGTGGAATATCTTCCGGCCGAGTCTTAAATCCTTGTAGCGCGTTCAACTGCTCGCGAGCCGGCCAGTCCTTCGGATTCATGCTCAAGAGCAACTCAAGTTGTTCAATCGCTCGCGCTTTGTCGTTCATGGCCAGAAAGAGGTAAGCCAGTTCGCGCCGCAAATTGGCGTTATGCGGATCCAGCTTCAGCGCGCTCAAGAATTCGTAAGGATACGGATAGCGCGTGCCATATAGCTCGAGGGCCTGCTCCGCAGTGCGCGAATCGCTCGACCGCGAAGCTGCCAGCAAAGCCGCCTGCGCCTCCTCGCCCCGATTGATCTGTCTCCAAACCCCCGCCAGATGCAGCAGCAACTCAGTCATCTGTGGTTTCAAATCGCGGCAGATCTCATACTCGCGCGCGGCCAGCGGCAGTTCATCGCGCAATTCCGCAGTTTGCGCCAGTTCCCAGTGCGCGCTAAACATGCTCAAATCGTTCGGCCTTGGCGATTGTGCAATCGCTTGCGACCAGCGCGCAATGCTTGCCTCCAGCGGTTTATCGATGTTCTGAAAAGCCTGTTCCGCCGTCTGCCGGGTACCCGCCGATCCAGTCTTCCGCAGCTTGTCGAACATGCGCCGCGCCTCAACCGCCTGCTTCGTTTCAAATGCCAGAAAGGCAAACTCAAGCGCCGCGGTCTCGTCTTCTGGATTCAGCTTGAGCGCCGCAGAAAATTCGTCGCGTGCTGCCGCATTCTCGCCGGCTTTCAGTAACGTATAGGCCAGGTCTTTGTGAACACCCGCGTTGCCGGGCTGCACGGCAATGCCTTGGCGGAAAAACTCAATGGCGCTATCGTAATCCTTCTTCTGCAGCGCCTCGTACGCCTGCGTCAATTCCTTTTGGCCCGGGGGACTCTGGCTCAAAAGAACGACAGGAGAGACAGAAATAGAAAAAAGAGCAAAAACCCAAAAGCGGTCCAGCATCGAAAATGTCTCCCGTGGAAGAAGTGCCCACCGTTTGGGCACTTCTCTTTAAGAGAAATCGGAAACTGGCCCGCGCTCTACATCATTAGTGAGTCGCCGTAACCACCGCCCAGCCAGGCGACTTCACATCTTCGAGCAAACTCGCCTGCCAAGCCTGCTCCGGGTGCTCCTTCAAATGCTTCTTCGCATCAAACACCACCCCGCACGGATGCCCTATTCCCGCCACAAACGAAAGCTTTTCCGCCATCGCGGAATCCGCCACCTTAGCCTCGGCCGCGCCCGCCGCTCCAAACGGTCCTTGCCATCCCGGTAAACCTCGGCTCGACTTGTCAATATGCCCACACAGCGTGCGCTCGTTCGGATCGAACTCCTTGGTGATCACATCGTAGTGGTCAGTCTCAAAACGCTTGCCCGCCTCCACGTCGATCTTCCCTCTGTTCTCTTCCATTAATTGATCCCAGCGCCTGTGCCGGCATTGATTCGGCGCGTTCGGGTCCGACATTGGAAACGACGTCTCCTCGCGCGCCAGCTTGTCGTTCACCGGAAAATTCGAACCCACATAGTAGCCGTCTTTCGTCCGCTCCAGAATCACGTTCTTGAGCCCCAATTCCAGCCGCCCAATTTCGTTGTTCTTCCGGTCCCCCACTAGCCATGCATTCGCGTAACCGCCGTTATTGCCTTCCTCCATGATGCGCGCAAAATCGTCAATCGATTCCGAATACTGCATCGCCTTTCGCGCGCGCACAAACTCGGGAATCCCGTTTTCATCAAAGCCATGGAAATCGGAAATCGTCGTCTCGGTGATCATGATGCCCGCGTCGTTGATGCCGAAGTCGTCGGCGCTGTGAATCAGCCCTGGCACTCCATCCATGATGAAGTGGTGCCCGGTCGCCGGCGCGATATCGAAAATCACTTTCCAGCGCGTGCCCGTTAGATAATCGGTCCAGTTGTTGTGGCCAATCACAATGCGCCCGTCTTTGGTATACCGTCCCGTCGCCACGAAGGCGCTGCAATGCTCCCCTACGCTGCTCGTCAGCGCCACGCCGCTGCGCTTCTTTACCTCGTCGTAATAATACGAAAATTCCATCCACTCATTCATCGCCACCAAATCGTAAACGTCGAGGCTCGACCCCTTCGCTTTCAGCCCGTCCGCGATCCCCTGTAGCTCCTGCCGGTATTCGTCGGGAATGTGCGGCCAAGACATCTTCTGCGCAAGCGTTCGCAGTTCCGGCCAATCGTGTTTGACCTCATGGGTAACGCTCAACTCCACCGCCTTCTTCGCGTCCTCAATTTCGGCGCTTAAGAGATAACCATGCTGATACCCGCGCGTCGGCGCGTCTCCTTGCAAATGAACCTGAATCCACCCGGCATTTGCGCCAGGTTCACGAGTCGCCCCAACCAATCGGTGGTCGTCAGCAGCCTTCGCTAACGAGCCGGCTAAACAGACAGAAAAGGCAATGCTAAGCAGCCAAACGCGCATATTGTTTTAGTGTACGCTCCCGGTGGAAGAGGCAAAATAGAATGAGTGACCACCACCGCTCCAGAGATGGCCGCGCGCGAGCGCGAACTCAATTCGCTGTACATCGTGACCGTAATCGTCCTCCTAGTTATCGTCACGGCAACGTTCGGTTCACTCATTTTCGCCTTCTGGTGGCGGTCGCAAAATGGATATCTCTGGGATCATCTGCACATCCCGCCGCTACTTTGGCTGACCACCGCGATCCTCATCGCCAGCAGCGTTATGCTCGAACGCGCCCGCGCTTCCGTCAAAGCCGATCGACACGCCCCGTTCTACCGCGCTGTTCAATGGACCACCGGCCTTGGCGTACTCTTCCTATTCGGCCAGGGCGCGGCATGGATGCAAGTCATGCACTCCAACGTTGTACTCGCCAAAGATAAGCACTCGTGGTTCATCTTCTTGTTTAGCGGCTTACACGCCATCCACATTCTGGCGGGCCTGGGTGCGTTGGGCTATTTGTTGTATCGCGCCCGCGAACCCGTCAGCGGACCTCGCTATCAGATGACAACACGCGCCTATACGAATGCCCTTGCGCTGTTCTGGCACTACCTCGGCTTTGTGTGGATCGTGCTGTTTGCAATCTTGCTCGCGTGGCGGCGCTAGTTGGGCGTACCTGCGGCTGCCATCGCCGCCGCTAATTCCTCAGCGGCCATCATCGTCACCTGCACCTGCTTCTTGTCGTTCTCTTTCAATTCAACTTTCGTGCCTTTGTCCACGAGTTGTTTGAGTAACGCGGGATCGTCCCAACTCCGGAAATCTTCCGATTCGAAAGCCACTGCGTAGTAAACCCCGGGTGTCAGCCCCTTTTCGGTGAAGACCCCGTTCTGGTTGGTGTTGGTGAAATGGACGCTACCGCCGTTGCGCGTCAAATCCTCAGGAATCAAAAGGATCGTAGCCGAACTTGCGGGCGTCAGTGGGGCACTGTCGCCGGCGCTATTGCCTTCCTGCCTCTTCATGGCGGTTCCACTCACTTCCGGCGCGCCGGCATGCAGAACTACATGAATATCCCCACCGGACGCTTGTGTCAGATCCAAGGTTTTGCCTAACACTTCCTGGTTGCCAAAGCGAATAGATTTCACATAAGCGCCTTCCGGTTCATTCGTCACATTTACCCGCATCTTGCCAGGCGTTACACCCTCCAATGTAAATGTGCCGTCCGCCTTGGTGGTGGCGTTGCCGCCACCGAAGAACATCGAAAAGCCGTCCGGCGACAGAAATATCTGCAAATTCTCCAGCGGTTTTTCCTTCGCGCTACCCGAAAGCAATCCTTGCAATTCGCTCGACCCATGAATCGTGAATGCCGGGCGGGCACTCACAATCACGTCGTTCACATCGGCCGAACCCACCTCTACCGGTTGCGAGGCCGTCTGTTTCCCCCCATTGAAGGGCGGCATAATCAGCGTGTAAGATCCCGGCGCCACATTCGCGATATCAAAAGTAGAGTCGCCTCCGAGCATCGTCATTCCGCTGCCAAAAAACATTGCGTCGCTATCGGCGGGCTGCAACATGAGCATAGTCTGGCCCTTGTCTTCATCGCCCGGCTGGCCCACAACTTTTCCGCGGATATGAAACGTTTGAAGTGTGCGCTGGCGAATGTCTACTCCCGGCAGCTCTTGTCCCGCATTCGCCTCGACCGCACTCGCACCTGTCCGGTCGAGCGAATTCGGATAGAACGTCGGCACCGGCTGCAAATCCGGTTTTCCGGGAGCCGCTGGTTTTTCCCGTACTCCCATATTTCGTCTCTGCATTTGAGTCACTATGTAGTACTTGCCGGGGGTTAGATTAGCAATCCGATACGCCCCTGTCTCATCGGTCGTCGCCTGTCCTCTCGGGAAATAGCGCATCGTCCCCTGGGTGTGCATAGATGCCATCGCTTGGACGGAGGCATTCGGCACCGGATCACCGTCCTCATCTAAAACTCGCCCTGTGATGACCGCTTGCTGCAATAACTGAAGCTTCAAGTCAACAAGTTGTTGTCCCGGTTGAAGAGTGAGCGTGGTGCCGCCCATCATACCCGTCTTACTTCCATAGCTAGTTTGGATGTAACCGGCTTTCTCGCCTCTCAGCATGTATTCGCCGGGCTCGACGCCTTCGAATTTGAAACTGCCATCCGCTTCCGACGTGCCGCTGTACCCGGTCTGTTCGTAGACGCCATTGTTGTTTCGCGGCATGTTGCGCAGGCTCAAATGCAGAGTCGCTTTCTTTAACGGCTCGCCCGTCTGCATGCTCGATACCCGCCCTCTGACGACACACCGGTCTTTCTCAGCTGTCGTGCTGGCCGGCGCTTTCATTTGTTGCGGGCCGCTAACGTCGAAACTAATGGATTGTAAGAACGCGAAGAGTCCGATTAAGGGCACTGTCATAGCTAACCCAACTTAGTATATGTCGTTTTGCGCTAGACCGGGAGTGTCCATTCGCGGAACCGATATACCTACATCACATCTTCAATCTTGCCGACAATCTCAACTCTATCCATCGCCAAAAACTGCCTTACGTGCGGATGTTCGCACTTCTCCAACTCCGACACCGGACCGAAATAAATAGCCTCACCTTTATACAGAAACATGACACTGTCGGCTACCTTGCGCATCAGGTCCAGATCATGCGTGACCACGATCGAGGTCAACCCTAACTGCTTCTTCAAACGCAGCATCAGGTTCTGCAACTCGTCCGACATGATTGGGTCTACCATCGTTGTGGGCTCATCGTAAAGGACGCACTCGGGCTGAGCTGCCAGAGCACGCGCAATGGCCACCGCGCGTTTATACCCCGTGGAAAGATCGGTAGGAAAAAGATCTTTCACATGCAACAAGTCCACCATGTTCAGCAGGCCGTCCACCACATCTTCTTTGTTCTGCTCGTCGTAATCTTCGCGCAGTTCAAGCGAAAACAGAACGTTTTCTCCCACCGTGAGCGAATCAAATAGCGCTCCCGATTGGAACACCATCGTCACCTTTTTGCGGATCTTCCGGAGTTCATCTTCGCCCATATCCGTAATGTCGCTGTGCGCCACAAACACGCGCCCCGCATCCGGCTTCAGAAAACCCATGATGTGGCCGAGGCTCACGGATTTTCCCACTCCGCTTCGGCCGATAATCGCCAGCGTCTTGCCCGTATCCACATAGAAGCTCACATCCGTCAAAACGGGACGGTCAAACTGCTTCGAGACGTTCTTGAATTCTATGTAGTGAGTTAGTGCTCCGTTGGCCGCCATCGTGTGGTGTCAGCTCCTTCAGGCCGGTTGCTTGGCCTGCCAGGCAGCCCATTGTTCCGGCGTATTCAGATTGCTCAAGACAGAATCGAAACGAACTTCTACTGCCTCTAATTCTTCCACAAGCTCCAACAAGCGCAATCGTCCCGCGTCCAGAGCCGCGCGAACCAACGGCAGCGCTTCACGCCGGTAAACGGCACACAGCGGGTGCCGTCTTTCACGCCGGTCTCTCGCCAAAGTGCACAGCGCTTTCGTCTCCTCAGCAACCTTCAACAAACGCGCAAGATCGCTAGTTTGCAGATCGGGCATATCGCAGCCAGTCACCAGGTTAAACTCACCACGCTCGCTTGCCAGCGCCGCTTCCAAACCGGCAACGGGGCCCAAATCCGGCCGCATATCGCGCAAACAAGCATATGGCAGATCGGCAAACGCCGTGGGGTTGCCCACCAGCATGACATTGCCCGCCGCTTCCTCCACCTCGCGGGCCACCACTTCCACCAGAAAATCCGCGCCCATTCTAAGCCGCGCTTTATCTTTTCCCATGCGCGAACTGCGGCCGCCCACCAGCACGAAACCCGCCGTCCGCTGCATGCCCGCATCGTAGCATCTCGTTTGTGGGGCGGCGCCATGCGCTGCCGCGAAAGAGGCCGCGCCCTTCTTTTAAGCGTTTCTAAACAGGGTTTAATTGCGTCTATAATGGTGGTGTTGCAACCAATGCCGAACATCAGTCGTCTGGTGAGCATGAGCGCGGTGTGGGAAAGGCAATTGTACTTACGCGATTTAGGTTAGTCCAAAAGGGCTCTACGGCTATGCTCCTCCCCCGCTCAGCTGTTCTGTCAATCTTGGCTGTTTGTTTTACCGCCGCCCCTCTGTTGAGTGCGCAGACGGTCGCGGGGCCACATGTGGAAGTCGTCCGCTTTTGGTCTTTCGGCGACGTCACGCGGATCGCCATAGAGACTGTCGGCGACTACCGTTTCACTAGCGATTCCGTCGATAATCCACGGCGCGTCTTTTTCGATCTCAATGGCCTCAAGCCTCCGTCAACGGTGCACCGCGGCATGCAAACCATTCCAGTGGGCGATCGCTTTGTAAAACAAATTCGCATCGCCGAAGTCATTCCTGGCACAACGCGCATCGTATTCGACGTTCTCGCCGCAGTCGACGTGGCCTCGTCGCAGTTAGTGAATCCCGACCGGTTGATTGTGGAAATTCGCCCCAAAGATACTCCTCCTGTTCTCACCCAAACCATGGGGCACAGTTTGACCGGAGCGCAGCGCGTGAATCTTTCCGCGCCGGCATTCGATGCCGACAAAGATTTGCCTCCCCCCCCCGTGGTTCGCCCCGTCTCCGCGACCATCGAAAAGCCCCTGCCGAAGGGCATTGATGTTCCGCCCGCCATTTCGATCGTGCCTCCGCGTATCAGTAACACCGTTCCGGCGAAACCTCTGTCCACTGGCGATAGCGGAGCCGATCCATCGCTCATCCGCATTCTCGGCCTGAAGCTAGGCCGCGTCGTAATTGACGCGGGGCACGGCGGCAAAGATACCGGAACCATTGGTCCCAACGGCCTTTACGAAAAAGATCTCGTCTTGGATATCGCTTTGCGCCTTGGAAGACTCATCACTAAACAGCTGGGCGCCGACGTGGTCTACACCCGTTCCGACGACAGCTTCATCCGGCTCGATGAGCGCACGGCCATTGCCAATCGCGCCAGAGCGGACCTGTTTATTTCGATTCACGCCAATTCCTCCGCCGATTCTTCAGCCACCGGTGTAGAAACTTACTATTTCAATTTGCATGGCGATAAGAAGGCCACCGACGTGGCAATGCGCGAAAACGCTAACGACGAAAGCGCCATTTCCGATCTTAACGACTTACTCAAGAAAGCCGTTCTGCAAACTAAGTTAGAAGAGTCGAAAGAGTTTGCACAAAAAGTCCAGGAAGCCCTCACGGTGAATGCCATCAAGATGAACTCCAATGCGCACGACCGGGGCATCCGTAAGGCGCCCTTTGTCGTGCTCATCGGCGCATCCATGCCGTCGATTCTGGCGGAGATCGGCTTCGTTTCCAACCCGCATGATGAGAAACTGCTGAAGCGGAACGATCAGCGCGAACGGATCGCCGAAGCTTTGTTAAAGGGCGTCACCGAATACGCCAACACGTTAAGCCACCCTCAGATGGCGCGTGCCGGCTCTAAGTAAGTTCCGCCACAGCGGCCCCGTTGCTGAGCCGCCGGCCGCCAGGGAGCGCCCACTATAATAGAGGAACGTCATACCTTACTCTGATCCTCCTGTTTCTTGAAGAATCCACGTCTGACACTTTAGAATGAAGCTCCGCGAAAAGCTAATATTCGATCACTATATCGGAGGCTTCCTCCACCTTGTCCTCAGAATCCCGGCGATTTTATTAGGCAAGGTTCTGCATCGCGATCATGATTTGTCCAAGTGCCGCGAAATTGCCATTCTAAAACCCTTGGGCGGGGGAAGTTTGGTGATTGCCTTTCCAGCGCTCTTGGCCTTACGCCGCCTCCCTAACCTGCAAAAGCTCACACTCATCACCAGCCCTGCCGTTGCCCCCTTCGGCAAGCTGCTCGGCATCTTTGACGAAATCATTGTTGTCCGCGAAGATAGCGGGTTGCTTACGCTGGCCTTCGATTCTCTAAAGGCATTCAAGAAGTTATACCGCCATGACGCCATCATCGATCTGGAAATTCACAGCCGGCTCACAACCGTGTTCGCGTTGCTGACCATGGCTCGGAATCGCATCGGCTTCTTCACGGGCATCTCTTACTGGCGTCGCCATCTCAACACCCACCTGCTGTTCTGCAATGTCACTAACGGCATCTATAACTTTTACGATCAGCTCGCCGCCCTTTTCGCCACCAAACCCGTTGATGTCGTGGAATGCGAACGCGAGTTCCGGAGCAAACTCGGCGAGTGGCAATTCGCCGGCAACGGGCCGTTCCGCCTGGCACTCGCTCCCGCCTGTTCCGGCTTGGGCCGTGAACGTATGCTCCGCAATGAGGAGTGGGTCAAAATCGTCGCAAGCCGCCTGGCTAAGTTGCAACCCGACGCTCAGGTAGAAATGCATTTGCTTGGCGCGCCGTCCGATCGCCAGGAGTTCGAGCAACTCAAAGGTCTACTCGACGCACGCTTCGGAGCCCGCGCCAGCGTCGTTAATCAAGCTGGAAAAACCAAGCTAAATGAATCGGTTCAGATCGTCGCCGCCGTCGACGAAGTGTTATGCATTGATTCCGCTCTTCTGCATTTCAGCCGTTTGTTGCGCCGCACCACCGTATCCTTCTGGGGTCCCACCGACCCCGCAACCCGTATTCGCCCCGGCCCACCCGCTCTTGATGAAATTCATTACGTGCGAATCCCTTGCTCGCCATGCGTTCATCATTCCCATCAGGCCCCTTGCAAGGGTGAGAACATTTGTATGCGTCTAGCGGTCGATCCCACCGCGCCCGTTTCGCACAATCAGCCCTGGGTGTTTAAAGGATGAACTCAAAATTCCTTGTTTCTGCCGCGGCGGCAGCATTCCTGGCCTGTCTTTTCTCTTTCTTTGCAGCGGAATTAACGCCCGGTATGCCTTCCGATGCGTCCGATTGGGTGATGTATGTAACGCATGCCCGGAATATAGTTACCGGCCACCCTTATTCGCAGAGCGGCTATGTTTATCAACCCGAGTCCACCACGGAAGTCGGCGCCAATGCCTATCCTTCCGGCCTTCCTCTTCTCCTCGCTCCTCTTTATGCCGCCGAAGGTCTGAACCTCAAACACTACAAACTGCTCAACAGTCTTTTCTTGGCGCTGTCTCTTTGGCCTGCCTTCTTATTCGCCCGCCGAACACTTCCCCCCCTCTCGTCTTTGGTCTTGATCGTTGCGCTGGGTCTCTCGTGGATGTTCCTCAGCAACTTCGACCTCCTCGGCTCAGATGCACCTTACCTGTTCGTTTCCCTCTGGGTGTTACTCCTGCTCCTGCGAATTTACCATCGCGGCTGGGACGTTACCGGCCCTTGGACCTGGGGCCTGTGGGCCGGCATCAGCATGGCCGGCGCTTATCTGTTTCGGCCCATTGGCTTGTCTTTTCTAATCGCAATAGGCGCTTTGGAGATCCTGCGAAAACGCAAAATTTCGGCCTTCTCCGTCGCAGTAGCCATTGCGTTTGTGCCGCTCGTGATGCTGAACAACCTCTTGTTTCATGCTGACGGCGGCTATACTCACCAAATTTCTTCCTCTATCTCGGCCGTCTTTCATCACGCTCTCGAATACGCTACTTTTTCCTCTTATCTGTTCCTGAATCCCGTCAGCAACCGCTATCGCTATTTGATTTGGGCCATTACTCTGCTAGCGGCTCTGCTTGGATTTTTCAAAAGACTCCGCGGCTCCTGGGGCATCACCGAACTTTATTTACTAACGGTTCTTGCCGTCGATTGTGTTTATTGGGGCACAACCGCCCGTTACCTTCTGCCCATCATCCCCATTTATTTGGTCTACATGTTTGAAGGCTTTCAATCTCTCGCGCAGCGTTTCCCGCCGCGTCTGAGTCTGCCGCTCAAAGCCACGGCTGCGGCGTCGCTCTTGTTTGTGCCCGTGGCCAACGCCTTACGTTTCAGGCCGGATGCCGCGCATACCTTAGTTACCGCCCCGAACTTTGAGGAGTTATGTTCCGTTGTCCGCAACCAGACTGAGAAAAGCGCTCTCCTTATCTTCTGGAATCCCAGAGTTTTGGCCCTCTCCACTACCAGATTGGCCAGCGGCTGGCCTGCCGTCAATCAACCTGGGGCCGTCGTTCGGTATCTCGACCGCGTCCATCCGAACTACATCATTGCCGACAAAAATAACCCGGATGACCGTCAATTTCTCATTCCCGTTCTCGCCTCCTCTTCGTCCCGGTTCACACCCATTTTCGAAAACAGCCAGTTCCGCATGGTGCGCTTGGTCGGCCAGCATTTGGAGTAACTATTCATGAACAATCACAAGACAGCTCTAGCGTCCGCCACTAAGATTTACGGCAACTGCTTTCGCGAACATGCCGAGCTCCTTGCCGCTGTGGAGTCTTCTTGCAGCGCGTCTATTGAAGCGCTGGCACAGCACTGCGTCGCGGCCCTGTCAAACGGCTGCAAAATTCTGTTCTTTGGAAATGGCGGCAGCGCTGCCGATGCCCAGCATCTAGCCACCGAACTCAGTATTCGCTTCGTTTCCGACCGGCGCGCTCTCGCCGGGCTAGCGCTCACCACCGATTCCTCCGCGCTCACCGCGTGCGGCAATGATCTCGGCTTCGAAGCCATCTTCTCCCGCCAGATCGAAGCGATCGGGCGGCCCGGTGATGTCGCCATCGGCTTCTCTACTTCGGGCAACAGTCCAAACGTTCTGCGCGCTTTGCAAACCGCCCGCGAAATGCAAATGATACCCGCAGCCTTCAGCGGGAAAACCGGGGGTAAGTTGAAAGACATCGCCAACCCGCTCGTAATCATTCCCTGTAACACAACGGCAAGAATTCAGGAGATGCACATACTGCTCGGCCACATCCTCTGTGAGGAAATTGAAGACCGCCTTGGACTGACCGCCAAGTAAATTTACGTCGCCGTTGGCCCTTTCGGCGCGAACACAGACAAAATCAGCGCCGTCGCCACCACCACCACGCAGCCGATCACGTTGTACCAGAGAAAAGATACGGCTGTGAACCGCGCCGCTGTGAAAATCGCCGCTTCACCCGCAATCACACCCCAGAACGCTGCCGTCCCGCGCACATGCTTAAAGAAAAACGCCAACACAAACACGCCCAGCATCCCGCCGTAGAATAGCGACCCCACAATATTCACCCGTTCAATCAAAGCCCCGAACCCGCGCGCCCCTAATGCCGCAAATCCCACCGCGAACGCCCCCCAAAACACGGTGAGAAACCGCGAAGCAATTAGGTAATGCCGGTCGTCTCTGTTCGGCGCAATATAGCGCCCGTAAATATCCACCACCGAAACTGTCGCCAGCGAATTGATCTCGCCCGAGGTCGAACCCATCGACGCTGAAAAAATCACGCCAATCAACAGCCCTACCAGACCCGCAGGCAAAAACTTCTTCACAAACGAAAGAAAAATGTAATTCGTATCGTCGAAGCGCGCCCCTCCATGCAAACGTTCCACAATGCCGAGCCCCGCCCGCCGTTGATTGTCGAATTCCTTTTGCGTCTGCCTGAACTGCGCCACCGTCTCCGGCGTTGTCTGCTTCGTCAGTTCATAAGCGGCCACCCGCCGCGCCTCAAACGCCCGCTCGTAATTCGTTTCCGCTCTCGGCCAGTCCTTCTCTTGCGCCGCGCGTGCCGCTTCTAACGGATGAAAAACCATCGGCTCCTGCACAAACAACGACAGCACAAACACCATCGCCCCGATAAATAAAATGAACAACTGCATCGGGATCTTCACACTCGCGTTAAAGATCAAACTCAGCCGGCTTTGCGCAATCGATTTCCCCGTGAGATAGCGCTGCACCTGGCTCTGGTCGCAGCCAAAATAGGCGAGCGCCAAAAACGCTCCGCCAATCAGCCCGCTCCACACGTTATACCGGCTGCTCCAATCAAGATGCGTGTCCACAATGTTCAGCCGCCCGGCGGCGCCCGCCAGATGCACCGCGTCGAAAATCGAAACGTGCGCCGGCATCGATTGCAACGCCACAACCAAACTAACCACCAGCGCCACAAAAATCATCGTCATCTGCTGCACGTCCGCCCACGTAAGCGCCTTGATGCCGCCTGTCGTGACATACAACACAACTAGCGCGCCAATCAGCACCGTGATCCAGCGGTCCGACCATCCCAGCACCGCCGACAACGCCACCGCCGGTGCATACAATCCAATCCCCGCAGCCAGTCCGCGCTGGATCAAGAAAATCCCGCTTGTCAGGGCACGTGTCTTCGAATCGAACCGGTGCTCAAGATACTCGTAAGCGGTGTAAACTTTAGCCCTGTGAAAAATGGGCACCGCTGTGGCCGATAAAATCACCATCGCCACCGGCAGCCCGAAGTAAAACTGCACAAAGCGCAGCCCATCTACATATCCTTGGCCCGTCGTTGAAATGAAAGTGATCGCGCTCGCCTGCGTAGCCAGAATCGAAAGCCCCATCGCATACCAGGGCATGGACTTCCCCGCCAGCAAAAACTGGCTCACCGTGTTACTGCCTCGTCCGCGGTACAAGCCATAGCTCACCAGCGAAACCAGCCACAACAGAAACACTAACCAGTCAACGGGTCTCATGCGTTGCCGCGGGGACGCGCCGCCCAAGCTTTCATCGCCGCAATCTTCGCCGCATCCAAAGCGCCTTCGTTCTCTGGCGGCCTCCGCGCTGCTCGACCCACATGAACCTCGGGAAACTGCGGGTCCGCCATCAATTCCGCCACCTCCGCATCCGTCAATCCGCCTCCCACCAGAATTCCGATTTCCGGTTCGGCCGCCGCACTCCACTCACGCAATCGCTGCTTGCGCTCCGCCCACGAACCCTTGCCGCCGCCGGTTAATATCTTGTCAATTTGCCCGAGCCGCTTCAATTCGCGCAGTCCGGCAAACGGATCCGCCAAATGCTCAAACGCTCTGTGAAAAGTGACCCTACACATGCCCGTCGCGTTCACAACAGCCTGCAGCGCATTGATATCAAGCACTCCCGCACTTGTCACCCAACCCATCACCAGCCCGTCAATCCGCAGCCGCCGCAACTCCGCCGCTTTCTCTTCCATCGTTTTGAGCTCGGCCCCGCTGCCCACCATCATCGAAGCGTTCTCGCGTAACATCACGCGCACCGGAATCGCCACTGCCTCGGTTACCGCGCGCGCGGTATTCCACTCCGGAGTCAACCCGCCCGTGTCGAGATCGCGCACCAGTTCTAACCGGTCAGCTCCGCCTTTTTCGGCAACGAGCGCTTCCGCCGCCGACATCACAATTAGCTCCAATAACTTACGCATGCCCAAACGCCTGGGTGAATAAATAGAGGCCAAAGATGAGCGCGGCGAGGTAGCACAATACCGCAATGTAGACGTTTCGCCAGGAACCCAGAAAAGGCGGCGGTTCATCCAAAACAGGGCGCGTTTGTGGGTCTGGCATGCGGCTCTTGCGGCGAACTTTAGGATAGCGTAACGCGAGCACTTTTACCGTCATTCGGTAGACTAAGCACTGTGGCGCGCCAACCGATAAATGTCCTAATCGTTGATGACGAAGAGTCGCAACGCGACTCATTGGCCTCGATGATCGACTCCTGGGGCTACCACTCCGAAACGGCAGCCGATGGCCAGGAAGCCCTCGAAAAGCTCTCCGGCTTCTCCGCACACGTTCTCATAACCGACCTCATGATGCCCCGCATGGACGGCTTTGAACTCATGAAGCGTCTCGCCGCCGACGGCAACATGCCGCCCGCCATCGTACTCACAGCCTTTGGCAACATCGAAACCGCCATCGAAACCACTCATGATCTGGGCGCATTCTGGTTTCTCGAAAAGCCCATCCAACCCGCCCCTTTGCGCTTCCTCATTGAACGCGCCGCCTCGCAAAGTCAACTCACCGAAGAAACCGAACGCCTCCAACGCCAGCTCCAATACACCGGCGTTCTGGCTGATATGGTCGGCACTTCAGCGCAAATGCAGGGCGTCTTCTCGGTCATACGCCAGGTCGCGCCTAGCAAAGCGGCAGTCTTAATCGTCGGCGAAAGCGGCACCGGCAAAGAACTCGTCGCGCGCGCGATCCATCAACTCAGTCCGCGCCGCAACGGCCCCTTCGTTGCCATTAATTGCGCCGCCATGCCCGAAACGTTGATGGAAAGCGAACTCTTCGGCCATGAGAAAGGCGCGTTCACAGGTGCGCTCGAGCGCCGCGCCGGCTGTTTCGAACTCGCCCAACACGGCACTCTGCTGCTCGACGAACTCGCTGAAATGCCTTCGGGTACGCAAGCCAAACTGCTGCGCGTTCTCGAAGATTCGCGCGTCCGCCGGCTTGGCGGCAAAAGCGAAATCTCCGTCGACGTCCGCGTTATAGCCGCCACCAATCGCAACCTCGACGAAGCTCTCAAAAAAGGCGACCTGCGCGAAGATCTCTTCTACCGCCTTAACGTTTTCCAAATTTCTCTGCCGCCGTTACGCCAGCGCCTGGCCGATCTTTCCGTGCTGTGTGAAGCGCTCATCACCAACCTCAACCGCAAACATCTTTGCAATGTCACCAACATCAGCGACGAGGTTATGGAAGCCTTCAAGAAATACACCTGGCCCGGCAACGTCCGCGAGCTTCGCAACGTGCTCGAACGCGCTGTCATCATGGCGGGTGAAAACACCGTGCAGATGACGCACCTTCCTTACGACTTCGGCGTCTCCGTTGGTTCACGGCACGTAGGCCAGATCTTCGAACCCGAAAGCGTCCGCCTGGCCGTAGGCACTACCGTTGCCGAAGCGGAGAAAGCTCTCATTCAGGTCACCTTGCAGCACACGAAGAACAACAAAACGCGCGCTGCCGAAATCCTCGGCATCAGCCTCAAAACGCTCTTCAACAAGCTCAAGGAATACGGTGCAGCGGAAGCCGCCGAGGCCACCGGCGCTACTGCTGTTTAGGTTAATTCGAATTCCGTGACAGCCACCGCAATACCCGAACTCACGTCCCCCAGAATTGCCCGCTCGTAAAACATTTGAGCGCTCTCCTGTTTCGAGCTATACTGGAATCGGCTTCCCCCGCTGAGTTCTCCTGAAAGGATCCCCCATGGACGAAAAAGAGCGATCACGCACCCTGACCCTCACGCTGGGCCAAATCGAAAAACAGTTTGGAAAAGGTTCCATTCTCCGCCTCGGCGCGAAAGAAGCCATTGTTCCCGTCTCCTCCATCCCCACTGGATCCATCTCCATCGATTACGCCCTCGGCGTGGGTGGCATTCCCCGCGGCCGCATCTGCGAAATCTTCGGCCCTGAATCGTCCGGCAAAACCACCATCGCTCTGCAAGTCATTGCCGAAGCTCAAAAAATGGGTGGCACCGCCGCTTTCATCGACGTTGAACACGCGCTCGATCCCATCTATGCCAAAGCCCTCGGCGTCGATGTCGATAACCTGCTCGTCTCCCAGCCCGACTACGCTGAACAAGCTCTCGAAATCACCGCCGCTCTTGTCACTTCAGGTTCTATCGACGTGCTCGTCCTCGATTCCGTGGCCGCCCTCGTTCCCAAAGCCGAACTCGATGGCGAAATGGGCGATTCCCACATGGGCGTCCAAGCCCGCCTGATGTCGCAAGCCATGCGCAAACTCACCGGCATCGTTTCCAAATCGAACACCTGCCTGATCTTCATCAATCAGATCCGCGAAAAAATCGGCGTCATGTTCGGCAATCCCGAAACCACCACCGGCGGCCGCGCCCTCAAGTTCTATTCGTCCGTTCGTCTCGATATCCGCCGCATCGCCGCCATCAAAGATGGCGAAACCGTCACCGGTAACCGCACCAAGGTGAAGGTAGTGAAGAACAAAGTCGCGCCGCCCTTCCGCGAAGCTGAATTCGACATCATTTACGGTGAAGGCATCTCCCGCGAAGGCGACCTGCTCGATCTCGGCGCCACGCACAATGTCGTCGAAAAAAGCGGTTCGTGGTTCAGCTACAAAGGCGAACGCATCGGCCAAGGCCGCGAAAACGCCCGCCAGTTCCTCAAAGACAACCCCGACATCCGCGCCAAAATCGACGTTGAGTTGCGTAAAGCCCTCGGCCTTTCTAAGAGCGCTGCGGCCGAAACGGATACGCCCACGCCACCCCCTACGCCAATTGATACGGTCGTCTCTAAAGCCGCCGCCCGCGGCCGCTAAAAGCGCGTCCACCACAATTTGTGGCTCGGCCGTGGCTTTGAGCTAAAGAACACAACGTACCAGTACGCCACTTTGATCGTTTGATTGAACAAATCACGCCTTTACCTAATGATAGGTAAAGGACGGCGTCTCCGTCCGTTGGAGTGCTGCTCGAAAATGTTCAAACACGCGATTCTAGGCGTTCTTCTTACTGCTCTTTTGCCATTTATCGGTCAGGCACAGGTTCCCGGTATCAGCACCAATATGGTTTCCGGCACGCAGTGGCCCAACGGCGACCCTTTCTTGCAGCGCCAGAATGAGCCATCCATGGCAGTCTCGTCGCGCAATCCCATGCACGTTGTCGCCGGAGACAATGATTACCGCACGGTTGACCTGCCCTTCGTGCAAGGCGCGGACGAGAACGGCGACGCATGGCTGGGATTCTTCACCTCCAACGACGGAGGCGCGACTTGGTCCAGTACTTTGGTTCCCGGTTATCCGCAGGACACTTCAGCGCAAGGCACCGCTTCTCCCATCAGCGGCTTCCAGGCCGCGGCTGATCCGGGAGTTCGATCGGGACCCAGTGGAATGTTCCTTTACTCCGGCCTCGCTTTTAATCGCGACCAGCAAAATAGCGCCGTCTTCCTTGCCCGCTATACCGACGACAACAATATCGAAGGCGGCAACAGTATACGCTATCTCGACACGCAGATCATCGCGCAAGGCTGCGGCAACTTCGGCGAATGTTACCCAAAAACATTTCTGGATAAGCCCGCCATTGCGGTCGACATGCCACGCGGCACTGCCACTTGCACGATTCCCAACGCCGATGGCAGCAGCCAAACGATCCCCGCTTTCAACGTGTATCTAGCTTGGACCCAGTTCGTACTGCCCGAATCGAGCAATAACGGCCAGATCATGTTTGCTCAATCGCAGGATTGTGGTGTGACTTGGCAAACCTGGAACTCGGTCTCACAGGGCTTCCCGAATACGCAGGACGTACTGGTGCATCCCTTCACGAATCAAGGCGCCCAAATCGCCATCGACCCCAACAACGGCAATGTGTTCGTTGCCTGGCGCGTTTTTGCCAACGCCGCCACGGGCGATGTAGATACTATCAGCGCCGTCTTCTTCCCTTGGGGCACGGACGGTTTCGTTCATCCTGAATTTCCGAGCACCGTTCTTTACTCGCCAATCAGTGCGTTTGACCAAGGCACCAGCTCCGCATCGTTCCGCACCAACGATTACCCGGCTATTGCCATGGATAATAACAGCAACCTGTATGTTGCTTGGGCTCAGCGCGAACCCGATGCGTACCAGGACGCTCGCATTGAGCTGCAAACCATCAATATGAGTTACTTCGATTGTACGAACTGCTGGGAGGGGCCTGAGCTCCCGCACGCCCTTTCCTTCCCTGACCCTTTCTCGCCTTATCTGATTGATAACTACGGACAGTACGGACACCAGATCATGCCGGCGATGGCTTTCTCGGCCGGAAAACTCACGGTCGCCTGGTACGATTTCCGCGACGATGAGCAACAATTCGTCTACACATCCACAAACAACCCTGCTAACGAATACACCTTCACGCTTCAGCCCGATGGCAGCTTCACCTTTGGATCGCAGTTCGCCGCGCAGATCTCCGATCCCTCTGGTGCCGGCTTGCGGCATTCGGTAGACATTCGTGCGGCTCAAGTTGTCGCCTCCCCATACGGGGTGGCCTTTCAGGGCCCGGCCATGACAACCTCGTCCGTTCTAGTTTCACAATACGCCTATGGAACACCCGCTCCCGCCGCCGGTTCAACACCATCGCCGTTAATCGAACAACTTGAATTCGATGCCCCGAACCTTCCCCTCTTCGAACAAGGAAACGCCCCGTTCATGGGTGACTATATTGATGTCGCCGGGCCCACTTTTATTAACGATCCCGTAAATGGTTGGCGTTACAACAGCCTGCCTACCGACCCTGACTACACACACGTTGTGTGGGCTGATAACCGCAACGTTGTTCCGCCGGCCGACGGTAACTGGGCGAACTATACGCCCGTGAACCTCTCGGCCGGTGTGCCTAGCACGTTTGACCCCTCGCAAACAATCGCCAATTCCTGTACCGTTGGGCAAACCGGCATGCG
This sequence comes from Bryobacterales bacterium, assembly GCA_963763615.1. GTDB lineage: Bacteria > Acidobacteriota > Terriglobia > Bryobacterales > Bryobacteraceae > Bog-105. The sequence continues at coordinate 289,793 of CAVXPI010000004.1, forward strand.
TAACCAGGACATCTACACAGCCACTCTCAGCCCAGGTCTGATCATGGGAGCGCTAGGAAATACCAAACCGCTCAACACCAGCTTTCCACGTCAGTTTGCAGTAACGATTCAGAACCCCAGCACCCAGGCCGCCAGTTACCGGCTGACTATTGGATCTCAACCAGCCGGTGGAAGCGCGTCCTTCGTGCAAACGTTCCCGGCCGGTCAACCGCTCACCCAGCTCGATATCACAATACCGGCGCTCTCCAGCGCCTCGCGGCCGGTGTTTGTATTGTCTTCAAATGCCACCGCCACAGTGCCGGTCAACGCACAACAAATCAGTGCGCCAGGAGCGCCCAGCATTCTATCCGGCGGCCTAAGCAGCAGTATCACTCTCAATCCCGATTCCAACACACCTGCGATTCAAAACCCGAACATCCTCAACCCCAACATCCTGAACCCCAATATCTTGAATGCCGAAGTCTATAATCCAAACATTCTGAATCCCACCATCGCGAATCCTAACATTCTGAATCCCAATATTTTGAATCCCAACATCTTAAATCCGAATATCTCGAATATCACCGTTGCAAACCCCAATATCTTAAATCCAAACATCCTCAACCCGAATATTCTCAACCCCAACATCTTGAATCCGAATATTCTCAATCCCAACATCCTCAACCCGAACATCCTTAATCCCAACATTCTGAACACATCCATTTCCGATGCGAGTTACACAATTACTAACACCGGAAATACCAGTTCTTCTTACAGCCTTCAATTACTTCAAAACCAGGCCCCCCCTTCGGGAGTCACCCTACAAGTGATTGTTTCGGGTGTTTACACGACACCAGTGGCAAACGGCTGCAGTCTGACGGTGGAGGCTCATTACGTGCCGCTGGTAAACGATACGTCGCCCGCACTGGTGACCACGCCTGGCGCTCTGAATACAGCCGCACTCACCACTTCGACAGCGGATTCCTTTACACTTGCCCCCGGCGAGCAGGCCATTGTCACCATCCGCGATTATGACTCAACCACCAGCAATAACGCCGCGGCCTTGACCCACTACAATCCGCTTACGGCACTTACTCCGGTCCTGATCAGCGCCGCCAAGAACACCAACGCTGCCAGTGGCCCGCCCGCCGTTTCGCTTACCGTTTCTACCCCGGCTCTAGCGAACGGGAATGTGGGCGCATCTTATTCACAAACCCTGCAAGCCTTCGGCGGCACGGGTACTGGTTATACATGGAGTGTTCCAGCCGGCACGGCGACCTCCCCAAACGCGCTCCCTGCCGGCCTCGTCTTGCAGTCGAATGGGACCGTCACCGGCAGTCCAACCGCGCCCTTCAGCGGCACAGTCCAGATTCAAGTGACCGATAGCGGCAACTACACCGCCACTAAAGTCTTCAATCTGACCATCGCGCAACAGACGGGACCCACGCCCTATGTCGGCTATGTCGCTTTCTGGGGAGTCAATAACTCAGGTGTCACCATCTCCTGGTCCACTGACGTACCGGCCAACACGTTCGTTGCCTACGGCACCACCAGCGCCCTCGGCCAGCTCAGTCCCGTCCAATCCGCGCTCACCAACAGCCACGGCGTCGTGCTCACCGGCCTGAACCCCGGTACCACCTACTATTTCCGTGCCGAATCGACCACTGCTGGCGGCAGCACCGGTGGTTCAACCATCTACACCTTCACGACGACTGGCGTACCGGCCTCGCCCGCCCCCGTCATTACCAAGGTGGCCGTCACCAACATCACCACCACCTCGGCCACCATCTCCTGGACCACCGACCAGGCTGCTAGTTCGCAGGTCAACTACGGAGCCACCACAGCCTACGGTTCTTCGTCGCCGCTGTACTCCATCTTGGTGACGAGCCACTCCATCACTCTCACCGGACTCACCCCCGGCACCACTTACGACTACGACGTGATCTCGACCAATTCCTCCGGCACCTCCTCCGGCATGTCGACCAACTACACGTTCGCCACTACCGGTGTCATTGCCACACAGCCTGCGATCACGAACATCCAGGCCATGGTCACCAGCACCACCGCCACCATTACCTGGACCACCGATCAGGCCGCCAACTCGCAAGTAAAGTATGGGGCAACCAGCAGTTACGGCTCCGCCACCACGCCGGACAGCAATTATGTCATGAGCCACTCTGTGACGCTGACCAATCTCACCCCCGGTACGACGTACAATTTTGCCGTCGTGTCTACCAACGCGGCAGCCCTGTCCACGACCTCGCCGAATGGCACTTTCCTCACTACGGCTTCCAACGCCGCCGCACCATACGTCGGCTATGTCGCTTTCTGGGGAATCAACAACTCCGGCGTCACCATCTCCTGGTCTACCGACGTCCTCGCCAATACGCAAGTCGCCTACGGCACAACCTCGGCGCTCGGCCAGTTCAGCCCGCTGCAGTCCACCCTCACCGCCAGCCACGGTGTGGTCCTTACAGGCTTGAATAGCGGAACGACTTACTACTTCCAGGCTCAATCCACCGGCGCCAACGGAGCCACCGGCTACTCCACCACCTATAGCTTTACTACAACCGGCTCACCCTCAGCACCAGCCCCGATGATCTCCAACATCCAGACCAGTGTCACCACGAACTCCGCCACTATCACCTGGACCACCGATCAGGCCGCGTCTTCCCAAGTGAACTATGGAGTGACCACCACATACACTTCATCCTCCACACTCTCCCCAACACTGACCACTTCACACTCGGTTACCCTGAATAACCTGATGCCCGGAACCACTTATAACTTCGACGTGATGTCGGCAAACGTGTCCAACCTGTCCGCCACCTCGCCCAACGCGACCTTCCAGACCACCGGCTCGGCGCCGGGGCCGGTAATCAGTAAGGTAGCGGCCAGCAGCATCACCAGCAGCACGGCCCTGATCACCTGGACTACCGACCAGGCGTCAACCTCAGTGGTGAACTACGGAACCAGCACCACCTCCAATCCGACACTGGTAACGAGTCACTCTGTCATGCTCACTGGCCTGACGCCGAACACGACGTACACATTCAGCGTGACCTCCGCCAACGCATCCACCGTGTCCACCACATCGAGCAACTACACCTTCACCACCTCCACACCAAGCGCTGGCGCGCCGGTCGTCTCGAACGTTGCTTTCTGGGGTATCACTGGTTCAGGCGTGACCATTTCATGGTCTACCAATGTGCCGTCGAATACATCCGTGGCCTTCGGCACCGCCGCCAACCAACTCGGCCAAACGA
>CAVXPI010000005.1:0-466321 GCA_963763615.1 Bryobacterales bacterium
ATGCCGATGGAGGCGGCAATGCGCGCCAACTGCGGCGAGCGGTAGATCTTGGCATTGTCCATGTAAAGGCGAACCGGGATACCACGCGCTGCGATGGCTTGGCGCAAGCAATCGAGAAACGAATCGAGACCTTGATCGGGATAGAACTGGGCGTGCGGGATAAGGCGGCTGGCGTCGTGGAGCGTGGGCCTGCAGAAACACTTGGCGCTTGCCGCCGCCGGGCCGCTCCACCCACGGACCGAAGAGCATGTCGGATTGCCAGATCTGATTGGCGAACTGCGCTTCAAACTTTTTGCGCGCGGTGGTGGGTTCGCTCAACAGTTGCTGGGTGGTGAGACCGTGCTGCCGCAGGAAATGATACAGCGTGGAAGCCGACAGTGCAGCTTTCTCCTGTCCTTGCGAGGAAGCGAGTTGCCGCAGCAATGACGTCCCGGTGCGATGCGGGTTCTCGCGCTTCAGCCGTTCGATGAGCGTGGCGGTTTGCGAATCGACGACACGCGCCTGGCCCCGATCCTGCCGCGGTTGGGGCGTGAGCCCTTCCAAACCTTTGCGGCGGTAGCGCAGCGCCCAGTCCAGCAGTGTGTCAATGGAAACCGTGCGCCGGGTCGAGTGTGGGATGTCGTAGGCACGGGCGGCAATCTCCTCGGCGCGCCGGGTGAGTTCGCCGCGCGGCAATGTTTCTAAAATCAGCGGCGCGATCAGGCCATAGCGGAAGAGGGCGATTTTTTCGGGCTTGTCGTTCACGAGGTTTTTCCTCCCACGGAAAGCGTAGGTCGAAACGCCGCCGCGCGAAAGACAAGAGGTGTGTGGGAACCATCAGCCCATGGCGTTCGCCGCAGAGAGCGTGGCGCGACGGCCGATGGGAGCGAGACTGGGCGGCCAGCCCAGCAAGTGCGCCCGCAACCGGCCGAACAAGAAGCGGTGAGAGGCGATCCAGCCGCTCGCTTCCAGCATGCGCAGCGCCCGCTCTACGAAGTTCGCCGCCGGCGTTGGCGCCGTCAAAGCCGCCAGCGAGGCGCACAACGATTCGGCCTGGTGGCGAAAGCGCCGCAGCCAGAACTGGCCGCGTTGATAAGCCATCGCTGCGGCGGCTCGCTTTAGCGTTTGCCCTTGGAGTAAACGCGCCACCAGAAACAGGGCGATTAATGCCAGACTGGATCGCAGATATGGCAGCGCGAACTGCGGCAACAGCGACACCGTGCGCCGGCAGCTTTCGCATAAGTAGCGCCGCACGCGGATCACGCCGTCGAAATCGACGTCTTCCAACGTGCGGCAATAGAATCCGTGGGCGGTCAGCGGACGCTTAGCCTCGCACTGCGGGCAGTGGCCCTGCCGGTAGCGTTCGGGATCGGAAAGTTCTGCATCGTACTGCTGGACGGAGCCGAGGAATGGGTGTAGGATTTGCATAGGATCATCCCATCTGGGAAGCGTCAACCTCTCAGATCTGGTCTCGGCGGGCGAGCTCTTTGGATCTCTGAAAATCGTTCGGAGCTCTCCCGCACCAACCCTGCCATCCTATCTTCAAAACGACTGCTTCGGATTACGCACCGGGTTAGCGTCTTTGCTCCGACGATCCTACTGCCGTCGTCACGTTTGCTTCGCGGTTTCGGCCACGATCCCGCCCGTCCGTACAGAAATTAATGTGAGGGAAATGAGCCGCTAAGGAAGGGAAGATTGCGGCCCGTTACACCAAGCCTATGATTGGTCTCACCAAGCTGAGGCGGTTGCTAAAGGCGGAGGTTAGCGAGGCGGAGGTTCAAAAACACTTAGAATCTCACCCGTGGCTAATTGTAGGCACCCGTAGTGCCGATCCACCCTTGGTTATCTCCCAATTCCAACTTGGCAGAGAGTTCCGCCCGGATTTCGTATTCTTTTGGCGCCACTCCGGAGGAGAGTTCATCGAGCTAATTGAAATCGAGAGTCCTAAGCTGAGGGCATTTACCGCTTCAGATGAGTTCGGTCAACCATTCAACCATTCTGTGCAGCAGGTTAGGGATTGGCCAAACTGGATTTTGCAGAATCAAAACACTTTGGAGGAGTCGCTGGAACCGTTGTTTGATCGCGGATGGATAACGGGATTTCCAACATTTCGTCGCGCCAAGTTATTTCTAGTCGCTGGTAGACGCGAAGAACTGCAACGAAACCTAAAGAGAAAGGCGCGTTGGGAAGCGAAAGTTGCTGATCTCAGCACATTAGGGGTTGAGCTACGGACCTGGGACGGCTTCACTGAAAGCCTAGTCGCGGTTGGTGTTTCCAGAAATGTGGGCTTCATTCGCTGTGTAACGCATGCGTATGCAAAAGCAAATGACGCTCCAGATTGTTAGTCTCAGAAATCGCGTAGCGTCGCCCACAAAATGTAAACCGCAACTTTGAGTTCCGACGTTGTGTCCTGAAGTCGCGTTGTGGAAGATTAAGTCTGCTGCTGGCGGAATCGTCACCCAACGCCGTTTGGGGTTCCCTCCAATGGAATTCGCTGAAGCCAAAGATTTCGCTTCAGAAGTGGGTTGCATCATCTGCCGTGGCCCGCGACGGGTCAGAACGCGGGTTGCTGAAAGTGGTTTATCGGGAGATAGGAATGGAAGCAGCATCGGGGTGATGAATTAGACGATACTGGGTCGTGGAGAGAAAGCCAGTCGCTGTCACCTGTTTCCTTGACGAAAGCGCCACGGATGGATCGACCCCGCGCGCCGTCGTGGGGGGTCTTCTGATCAACGAGATCGGGCATGAACTGTTCTTGGAGGATTGGAAATCGTTTCTCGATCAGTTCGCGTTGTGGCCGGGGCTGCACATGAAGGAGTTCTCGAAAGAAGGGCGTTTCGGAGATCGGACGGTTAGTGAGAGAAAAGCGATCTTTTCGAGGGCTGTTGACATCATTAATGAATACAAAATCTATTCATTGTACTGCTGTCTTCCCAATGACATTTTCAATGATGCCATGTCAGATGAAGCGAAGAAGTATCACAGTCAGTATCAGCTTTGCTTCCTGATGGCGGCTTTGGCAAATGGAAAAATGGCTACCCATAACAATTACCCCGAGCCGATTGCGATTGTGATGGATCAAGGCAATCCTAATGCTGAGCGCGTCCGGCGTGGTCACAGGGAAATGAAGGCGATTCCGCCAGAAGAGGGCTTGCCGCGCAATCTTGGCAGTCTTTGCTTCAAGGACGATGAAAACGAACTGGCCTTACAACCTGCCGATCTGATCTGTTGGAGCGCGCGACGCAAAGTCACTGGCAAGCCGTTCCGTGTTGAACATAAGGCCATTGTGGCAATGCTATCTGACAAGGAAGCCCATTCCGAAATCAATCTGCCCGAAGAGGGTGTTCGCAGGATGGCCGCTCATTTCGGCGGTGGGCCTATAGAGCGTAGATCGGTGAATTAACTGTCATCGGATCATTCACCGATGGGCTGATTGCCGACCATTAGACGCGATCATTTCCGAATCACAAACCAGAGCGGAACAGGCGCGGGCCGCAGCCAAAAGTTTCTCGCTATAACGCCGGCGCATTCTCCATGTTCGCGCGTGTTTTTTTCGCACTTCCCCGGGCGACTACTCGTCAGCTTACATTCCTGCGCCGCGACAAGGTGACGCAGAATGTTGACTGTGGTAGTCGTAATCAATGGATAACGGACTGACTCGCGAAGAACCTCACTATGAAAGGTCCGCCTATCACGAATGCGGACACGCTATGTTTTCCTTACGACATTCGTGTTTCCAATTCGAAAGTGTATTGGTTTACGCCTCTCCTCAGTATCTGGAAAATCGCGGCTATACCTATGGTAGGTGTCACTACCAAGAGCCGATCGTTCCTGCTTTGCGCGAGCAAATCCTGTTGGCTCTAGCTGGTCCTGAGGCTGAGAGGCTCTTCGATCCGTCATTGACTCCTGAAACTGCCGGCTGGGATATCGACTATCTTAAAGCGTGCAAACTCATTCGGCGGCTTCACAAAGTTCAGACCGAAGAAGATGTACTTCAACATTTTGAATCCTATCGGCGAGAAGCCGCCGAATTCGTGGCAAAGCATCAAGAAGCCATCAGTAAAGTGGCGGAGCGTCTGCTACAAAGCCTCAACGAAGACGGCGATTACTGTTTGGAATACGCTGATTTGGAAGAGTTCGGAGAAGACGATCCGGATGGGAAGTAGACAACCATCCTGATAGTTAGTGTTTCTGCGCGTCGCACCAGTCAATCGGCAAGCCAACAGCGAAGGTCACAGATGCCCTCACCATGACGTGTAACGGGCATTGCGGTGATTTGAATTCCGACGTTGGCCGAAAGTCTCCTTCTGGGAAGCTTCACTGGTTGTAAATTCGGCTATCGTGGGATTGACCGAAAGCGCCGAAAGGGGTCCGAAAACCGCGTTAGGTGAGGTTTCGCCTGATAAGGAACGGCTCGGGGCAGAGCGAGACTCTTAACAAGCCCCGAGCCAAGACCTATCGTCTACCAGCCGCATGCTGGTAATGGATAAATTCCTATTGAATGATCTCCGTAGCCAGGCGTCCCCAATCTCGGTAAACGCCTTCTTGTCCCTCTCTTGCCAACTTGTCTGCCAAAGCGGCTAAGAAGTACCACAAATCCCCGACGTCTTCCGGCGTCTTCTTGTACTGGGTGCTAATGCTGACGCCCATCTGGTTGCTTATGAAGGCGGCGGAAAGCCTTCGCGTGAGTTCCTTGTCGATCTTGCTTTTATCCAACACGTCCGTCGTCCTCCAACTCTGGCGGGCACTATTGTATCGCCGCTAGGATCATTGGCCGTATCGAATACGGCAGTCTTGTTGCGTTGCGCTGCGCCTCAATGCGTCGCCTATTCGTGTTCGATGCGCACTAATACCGGTTTTGATGGCTCTGAGGCAATTTCATTTTTGGGCAAATCGATGGGCGGATCAAATAGAAATTCATCAAATCGTCGGCGAACCGTACAGCTAACTCTGAAGCAGTTGAAGGTCTTGCTTCGGAACGCTTGGATGAATGGCCGCAATTCCTGGCTGCGCGAGAATTTCCCGCGCGAAGCACGGTCGCGTGGGCCAAAAGGAGGCGCTTGACACAAATCTACCAAAACCGTTGGCCAACCGGAAGCCCGCAGCCGGCCACTCCGAGCCGAGAAGCTTACGAGTTGCCGGACGACGCGGTGATCGACGCCGATGCGTTGGCGAAATGGCTAGGCAAAAAACGTAGTTGGGTGATCGAAACGGCCAACCAACGCCGCCGTCACAAGCTTCGACTGCCAGCCCTCAAAATCGGCCGAGAATGGCGTTTTCGTGTGGGCGACATTCGGACTTGGCTCACAAACCTGGCGCACGGAACAGCAGTATGAACGACAATTTCGAATCACCTGTGCCCCAACTTGGCCTACCGCCAGGTCTCGACCTTGCTAAAATTTGCCGTCATATGTCTCGAAAGCGCGGGTTTGCTAATGGCTTCGTTCGTGTAGCCGAAGGCAAAGTTAAACAGTGGGAAGCGGTTTGGTATGAGTATCTGTTCGTTGACGGTTGCGAACGCCGCCGTCAACGCACGAAAATCGTCGGCAAGAAATCCGATCTAACCAAGCGCGAGGCCGAGGATCAAGCGCGGGAGCTGGCGCGCGGCGCCAGGCCTCCGGAACAGCTCGCGACCTTCGCTGAACTTTCCGACTGGTACCTTCGCGTAAAAGACGGACAAGTCTCAAAGAAGTGGGCCGATACGATGCGAGGACTACTGCAACATCACATTTTGCCTCTTCTAGGCCAACGCCCCGCCGCGGAGATCAAACTCGGCGAAGTGCAACAGGCGATCAACGAAATTGCCGGGGGTGAGTGGTCTCGTTCACTCGTCACCAAGAGCCTTACTCTCGTCCGAGCAATATTCGAATTGGCGCTGGAAGAGGACCGAATCCCAAAAAATCCCGCTAAAAAGGCGGAACTGCCGCGCCTTCGCAAAGCCAGCGAACGTTTTCTGAAACTGCCCGAATGCCATCGCTTACTCGCTGTGGCCGGTCGCCGCGACCGGCTCATCCTGCGGGTATTCTTCGTCTGCGGTCTCCGACCTTCGGAATTGTTTGCGCTCCGTGTCGACGACGTCTTGCCTGACCGGATTCTTCGTATCGATCAAACTGCGATTCCTACCCAGGGCGTAGTCGACCGTACAAAGACGGAAGAATCCGAAGGGTTCGTGCCGCTACCGCCTGCCCTTGATGGCGATATCCGCAGCTGGATTCGCGACGAGAAGCTCACGGATCTGCTTTTTCCGAGTACGACTGGAACCGCCATCAGCCACGACAACTATCTCGACCGGGTTTTGAAACCGCTCGGGGTCAAGGCCGGAATCGACGTTTTCATAGGCGAGGATGGCAAACCCGATTCGAAACTGAATTTTCAAGTTTTGCGGCGCACAACCGGAACTCAGTTGCAGCGCCACGGCCGTGTCAAAGACGTTCAGGCGCTGCTTCGGCACACCGATGCCGCCACCACGCTCAAGTACTACCAGAAGACTATCGAAGAGAGTTTAGTCAAAGGAGTCACCAGTTGGGACGAAGAATTGATGCCAAACAAGCACCCAGACCGCCCGGGAAAGGCCCCCAAAACTCGCAAACGGAACGCTTAATGATTGGGTTTTGATTGGGTATAATCAGGTCGTGATCTGTAAACTACTGAAAACTGGTGCGCCCGGAGTGATTCGAACACACGACCTTCTGGTTCGTAGCCAGACGCTCTATCCAACTGAGCTACGGGCGCACACTGAGACTTAGTATAGCAACGCCCTGCACCGCTGCCGGCAACTAAGACGCCTTCGATTCCGAATCTTTGTAATACATGCTCTCTACGCGGTTGCGTCCATTGGCTTTAGCCCGGTACAGCGCTTCGTCTGCCACGCGAATAAAGACGTCCGGATCGCGGTCCGAAAGGTCTGTAATCGTCACACCGAAGCTTGCCGTCACGGGAATCTCTACACCCGCATCCGCCAGAATCCTGGATTCCTGAAGCCGCATCCGCATCCGGTCCGCTTGTTGCACCGCCTGCTCCATGTCGCAGTTCGGCAAAACCACCAGAAACTCTTCTCCGCCATAACGGCCCACTTGGTCGTAGGCGCGCATGCTGCTCTTGAGCCGGGCCGCCGTTTCCCGCAGCACGGCGTCTCCGGCAAAATGCCCGTAAGTATCGTTCACCTTTTTGAAATGGTCGATATCCAAAAGCGCCAAACCCACCGAACGCTGGTCGCGATGCGAACGGGCAATCTCCGTCTCCAGAGTCGCCATAATTGCCGACCTGTTATGTAGCTTGGTTAACAGATCTTTGTTGGCTTTCTCGCGCAACTCCTCCCTTGCCTCCATTAGACTCAACTGTAAATCAATAATGCGCTTTCCGGCACGCAATCTCACGGAAAGCTCTTGCTGGTCGAACGGCTTAACAATGTAATCGTCCGCTCCGGCTTCAAGGCCCTCAATCGTCTCGTCTTTGCTGTTCTTAGAGGTTAGCAAAAGGATATAAGTATAAGGCTCGCGGCGCGTTTCCCGCACTTTCTTACACACCTCGGGGCCAGTCAAATGCGGCATCACCCAGTCCAATATGGCCATGGAAGGGGCGTCCGGCCTTTCCAGAATGTCTAACGCTTCAGCGCCATTTTCCGCCATCACCACCTCGTAGCCCCATTTTGCTAAAGATTTACGCAACATGGCCCGCGATGTGGCACTGTCATCGGCGATCAAAACCCTCATACGCTCGTTCAAGTGTTATGCCCTGCTAAGGTTTCTTCGTCTGAAAACGATCGAAAGATTAACTTCGGCGGAAATAAATGCCGAAGCCAGGGCACTCATTCTTTGAACCGCCATAGTCGTTCGGGAAAAACAGCCTCGCACACCAGGATAAACCCTTTTCCGTTGGCGTGGGTAGGAGTTTACAGAGTCTTCAGCCCCGCCCGGTGGCGGCTTTGACACCGTGCCCGTCTTGCGCGGTTTTCTTATAAGACAAAAGCCGAAGCCTGTTCACAATCCTATATCATGGGTAGGTTGCCCAGAATATTCATGAATCATGGAGCGCTGTGCAGTATTTAAGGAGTTTTGGATGAACAATTCCGTACTCGTGCCGATGGTCGTCGAGCAAACGTCGCGAGGAGAGCGGGCCTACGACATTTACTCGCGCCTGTTAAAAGAAAACATTATCTTTCTCGGCACGCCGATAGATGACAACGTCGCGAACTTAGTGATAGCCCAGATGCTGTTTCTGGCCGCTGAAGACCCCGAGCGCGACATTTCCCTGTACCTGAATTCGCCGGGCGGCTCGATTACCGCCGGCTTGGCGATCCTCGATACGATGCGCCTGGTGGAACCGGACATCGTAACTTATTGCTTGGGCCAGTGCGCGTCTATGGCCGCCGTCCTCTTGGCGTGCGGAACGAAAGGCAAGCGGTTCAGTTTGCCCAACGCGCGCATTTTGATTCACCAGCCCTCTATGAGCGGCTTAGGTGGACAAGCGGCTGATATTGATATCTATGCGCGAGAGATTCTCCGTATGCGCCAGTCCTTGAATGAAATTTTAGCCGACGCCACAGGTCAACCTATCGACAGGATAGCCCGTGATGTAGACCGTGATTACATCCTCGAACCGGCAGCAGCCCTCGAGTACGGCATGATCGACCGGGTTATCTCCAGTCGTCAACCTCAACCAGTACCAACCCGCTGACTGTAGATATTCCAAATTCTGGAGAGAATTAGGGACTCTTTCGCGCACCAGGGTATCATTGCAAGTCTTTGAAAAAAGGCTGCAACGATACCCTGTTTTACATATAAGTGTCTTATTTCCTAACAATTTCCGCAGAAATTCTATCGTTCCAGCCCTGCGTCGCCGATGTAAAACAAGAGCGGGTTTGCCGTTGGTACTTGGCAAAAAGGCGAATATTATTTTTGGAAGATTTTCGGGACATTCGGGATTGACCGTCATCGGGAAGCTGGGTTAGAGTGATTTTTCCGTTGGGTTTGAGCTAAACTATAAAAGACGCTTATCGCATGATGAAAAGATCGCGCCCTAAGGTGGCCCTGCTCACTGTCCTTCTGACTTTGCCTTTGGGAGTTTCTCAAGCCGCAAGTCACAAGAGTTCGGCTTCAGCGGGTCTCACGCTGATGACGGAAGCTGCGGGAAAAACCGCATTGTTGGAAAGTGCAAATCGGGAAGAAGAGGCGGCGGCCACTCCCAACGCCTCTCCGGTCATCACAAGCAGCAACGGCAATGAAGCCGCAACAGACGGCACTACACGGACCGCGCTGGCCGAGGAGTCCTTGCGCCTGTCCGATAGCCATTTCAATGCAGGAAGGCAGCTCTATTTCGAAGGTGACTTGGCTGGAGCGCGCCGGGAATTCGATCAAGCGGTAGATGCGCTCCTAAAAGCTCCCGATTCACTGCCCGACCACGCTCGGATTGAACGCCGGCTCGACGAAATCTGCAATCTGATTTATCGCTTCGATGTCGAAAAACTTGGCGCCGGGCAAAAAGCCGACGAGGAAAAGGCCGCTTTCGATGAAGCGCCCATCGATGCCATCAGCCGCATGACCTTCGGCGTGGATGAGAAACTGGCGCCCAAGCTCCAAAGCGAATTGGCGCAGGTGTCGTCCGGTATTCCGCTCGAGTTGGCTGGACCCGTCGCCGGTTTGATTCATTACTTCACCACGACGGATTCGGGCCGGCGCGCCTTGCTGGCCGGATTTCAGAGGTCGGGCCGCTACCGTGCGTTGATCCAGCGCATTTTGGCCGAAGAGGGCGTCCCTCAGGAATTGATTTACCTGGCACAGGCCGAATCCGGGTTCCTCCCTCGCGCGGTTTCGAATAAGAAAGCCGTCGGCATGTGGCAGTTTATCGCCGAAACGGGCGGCATCTATCAGCTAAAACGCTCAAGCGCTTTTGACGAACGCTTGGACCCCGAAAAGGCCACCCGTGCTGCGGCGCGCTTCCTCAAGTTCCTTTATGGCCACTATGGCGACTGGTATCTGGCGATGGCAGCCTATAACTGCGGTGCCGGCGCCGTCGACCGCGCCGTCGAGCGAACAGGCTATGCCGATTACTGGGAGCTTCTCCGCCGCCGCGCTCTGCCGCAGGAAACTGCTAACTACGTACCCATCATTCTGGCGATGACGATCATTGCCAAGAATCCGCAGGATTATGGACTGGATAGCATCACCATGGAGTCGCCGCTCGAATACGATTCCATTCGTTTGACGGCACCCACGCATGTCGGCCTGATCGCTGACGCTACTCTACAGCCCGTTTCCGTTATCCGAGATCTGAATCCTTCCCTGCTGGGCAGATTAGCCCCCGCTGGTTTCCAGGTCCACGTACCGAAGGGAATGGCCACAACCACGCAACAAGCGCTGGAAACCGTGCCAGCCGACAGCCGCAACGCTTGGCGCCTCCATCACGTATCGTCTGGCGAGACTATAGCCGATATCGCCAAGGTTTACCACCTCGCACCGGAACGAATCGTTGCCGTTAACGCCAGCGCCGATTCGGTTGAAAGGGGCGATACTCTCCTGATCCCGGCGCTCGACCCGGTTCTCGTTTCGCGCGCCGCCGCCAAGGGCCAACGCTTTGGCCGTGGACGCTATCGCTTGGCTCGCGCACAATCCAGCCGTTCCACGATCTCCCAACATGCGGGCCATGTCGCGGCAGCGCGGCGTGTTCCCACCCCCGTTTTTCATCGCAAAGCAGCGGTTCATCCGGCGGGCTTGCACAGATAAACTGAGACTCTCAGACAAAAAGGTAGTAACTTAAAAGCTTGGTCGCATGATCAAGCTTTTTTGTTTGAGTGTTGCGCGGAGGCAATTACCTGTGAAATCATTTTGCTTCACGCATCATCTCGGTGCATAGTAGGGATGTGCGAAAGGAGAGAACGCTTTGCCTTTGAACTACTGGCTCACGCCAGAAGATGACGATGACGATTTCGACTACGAAGACGAACACGTCGAGATGGAGTCCGATAAGGACGAATATGAGGAGGACGAGTTGGACGAAGAACTGCCAGTGAAAACTGGCACCGAAGCGAGTCGGCCAGAGGGCCCTGCTCACCATCACTCAACCCATGATGAGCCATCGCATGGGCACGAACACGCTGGCCACGAGCATGGCGGACACGAACACAGCGAGCACCACGACGAGCATCACGAAGAAGCGCCGGAGCCGCCGGCCCAGCTCTCGCTCAAGGAAACGCCAAAGCCCGCTAGGCCCAAACCATCCCCCAAGAAGAAAGCGGCGGCTCCCAAGCCTGCGGCGGCAGCGGCTCCGCCGGTTGTGGCTGAGCCCGTTGCCGCTCCCGCCAAGAAGGCGGCCCCTCCCGCCAAGAAGAAGACCCCGGCGAAGAAGAAGGCAGCGCCCATGAAGAAGGCTGCGCCGCCGGTAAAGAAAAAGGCGGCCCCTCCGGCCAAAAAGAAAGCTCCCGCCAAGAAAAAAGCCGCGCCCAAGAAAGCCGTGAAGAAGGCAATCAAGCAGGCGCCGGCTAAGAAGGCCATGAAAAAGGCCGCGCCCGCGAAAAAGAAAGCCGCGCCCATCAAGAAGGCGGCCAAGAAAAAACGCTACTAAAGGAACGCAAAAAACGGAAGGCCTGCCGTCGTTCCTCAGACAGACCTCCCGTTTTTTTAAAAGAAAAATTCCGGCCGCGTCTTACTTAGGGACTTTGCGCACTGCCGAACGGCATCGGTCGAACAGCTCCAGCAGAGCTTCGGCATATTCGTCCGCTGAGCGTCCGGTCTTTTCTTTTCCTCCAAAGCCTGCGGAGGGAATACCTTTGCCATACCCAGTGCTCACGGCTATGAACTTCATCAGCTCGAGCGCAATTTCGTCCGGATTACTGCTTTTTGGGGCGGAGGACTCTGAATTCTCTTCAGCCATTCTGGTTTTATTGCTCCTTAGTTTCCTTACAAACCTCCCCGGCGCTGTTACGCGGCCGGATTAGATTGACTCTCCCAGCTTACCTTCAATGCCCGTCAGCGCCCGCCACCTGATCCGAAAAATGCGTGGTGGCGCGCAATCGCATTTGATCGCAGGCGAAGACGGCGAACACTACGTGGTTAAGTTCACCAACAACCCGCAGCATCGCCGCATTCTCATAAACGAGTGGCTCGCCAACGCTTTTCTTCGCTATCTACAAATCCACGTTCCCCAAACTGCGCTCATCCAAGTCAGCGAATCCTTCCTCGCCGAAAATCCAGACGTCTATTTCACCCTCGGCTCCCGCCACGAACGGCCCCTGCCCGGCCTCCACTTCGGCTCCAAAATGTCGGTCAACCCCGATAAAGTCGCCGTCTTTGACTTCCTGCCCGAAAAACTGCTCGGCAAAATCGAGAACCGGGTCGACTTCCACGGCACCCTGGTTTTCGATAAATGGGTCGGTAACGCCGACTCCCGTCAAGCCGTCTTCTTCCGCGCCAAAGCCAAAGTCTGGACTCCTCTCAAAGGGGACGCCCCCGCTCGCGTCGGTTTCTTCGCTCAAATGATCGACCATGGCTTCGCCTTCAACGGCCCCCACTGGGAATATAACGATACGCCCCTGAACGGCCTGTACTTCCGAACATCGGTTTATGAGGAAGTGACCTCGCTCGATTCCTTCCAACCCTGGCTCGACATGGTCGCCAACTTTCCGATTGAGGTGATTGACAGCGCCTGGAAAGAAATCCCTCGCGAATGGCTTGACCAGGATGAAGATGCGTTGGAACAGTTACTCGAAAACCTGCTCAAGCGCCGCGGAAAGGTCGCCCGCCTCATCGAAGACGTGCGCAGTAAACGCGCTAGCGCTTTCCCAAATTGGCGGTGATCTCTGCCGCCAACCGCTCCGCCGTAACTGGAGCCAGCAGAATGCCATTACGGTAATGGCCATACGCCAAATACACCCGCCCGGATTGCCATTGGCCCAAATGCAGCTTGTCACTGGCCGGCCGAAATCCCACCCACGTCTCCGTCGGTTCCGCCTCCAGCAAATGCGGCACCACAAATCCCGCACTCTCCGCCAACCTCGCCGCGATCTTCCCATCAACCTCGCGATCAAACCCCACATGCTCAACCGACGCTCCCACAATCAACAGCCCGCTTGATCGCTGCATCAAATAAGTGTGTCCATGCCGCACAATCGTATTGCACGTTTGGCTCGGCTGCTGATACCCCAGCAGATGCCCTTTCACCGGCGAGCTCGCAGGCAGCGCGCCAGGGATGACCCTAATCGACCCGCTCCAGGCCCCCGCCGCCACCAGCGCCGCATCGTACGTCGCCGAACCTTCGGCCGTGCCAACAAGCACCTCTCCCCCGCGATCCTCTATCTCCCGCACTGCGCAGTTCTGAACCATCCGGACGCCAAGCCCCCGGCATACCGCACACAACGCGACAACTACTTCACGCGGATTCACCAGCCCATCCCCCGGATAAAAACGCGCACCCACTAACCGGTCGGTTCTCACTCGGGGCCAGAACGCCGCCACACGCGCCGGCAGTACCGCCTTCGATTCAATCCCAATCACGGCTTGCCGCGCCGCACGCGCTTCCAAAGCATCCAGCTCATCGGCCGAATAAGCCAGATCCACCGCGCCCAGCTCTTGAAAATCAATCGCTAACCCGGACGTCTCCGTCAATTCGCGAATAAAGGAAGGATAAAGCCGTCTCGATTCGAGCGCTAACGTAGCCAGTTCAGAGGGCGTATCAATTTCGCCGCCCGGCGCCAGCATGCCCGCCCCGGCCCAACTCGCTTCGCAGCCTAATGTTCCTTGGTCAAAAACCGTGACGGAAAATCCGCGCTGAGCCAAGCGCCACGCCGTCGAGAGGCCAATAATGCCGCCGCCTGCAATGGCAATGGTCGCAGAAGACGGCACGCCTAAGCCGTTTCTCGAACAGCGGCCTCAAGCTCGTCGCTGGCATGTTTCACAACATCCAAAAACGCTTTCGCAGCATGGCTCAGCGCTCGGCGCGCCGGATACACGAGCCTGATCTTGCGCTCCACGTTCAACTCGTTCACCCGAATTTCGCGCAACAAATCCTGTTTCAACTCTTGTTCGACGCACATCCGCGGCAGGAATGCTACACCTTCATTGTCTTGCACCAGCCGCCGAATGGTCTCTACGGTAGGCATTTCCACGTCCATGTTCAACGGCACTTTATGCCGCTGAAACTCGCGAATCACCGTCTCGCGATACGGCGAAATCACGTTGTGCGCGATGAACGTTTCCATATCCAGCTCCGTGATCGAAACATCTGCCCGTTTCGAAAACCGGTGCTGTGGCGAAACAATCAGTGTTAACCGGTCCGTATAGATGATTTGCGAAAGCAGGTGTTCGTCGCCTGGATCATAGCTGATCACCCCCAGCTCCAGCTCGCCATCGAGCAACTGCGACGGAATCTTGCTCGACTCCGACCGCCTCACCTGCACTTTGATCTTCGGAAACAGGCGCCGGTACTGCTCAATATGCTGAATTAGATAGAGTGTGGTCGACTCATTAGCTCCTATCGCGAGCCTTCCAGCGTAATTGTCCTTCAGTTCGCGTAACGAGTTTTCCAGGTCCGCCTCAAGGTTTTGAAATCGCTTGGCGTATTCCAGCACTACTCGACCGGCATCCGTCAACAGCAGCTCGCGGCCCGAGCGATCAATGAGCTTTTCTTTGAGGTCGCTCTCTAAACGTTGGATAGCAATGGAGATAGCGGGCTGTGTTCGCAAAAGTTTCTCGCCAGCACGTGAGAAACTCCGTTCCGTTGCGACAGTTAGGAAGACTTTGAGAGGGTATAGTTCCATAACGCCAGCCACTTAGAGCGTTGATGTTATCATCATATCTAATACTGACCATCATTACTATAAATTTGTGTAATCCGAGACCAAAACGACAACTTCTGCCACTCACCGGAACAGCTTCAAATCAATCGCCTCGCCCATCGCCTTGTACCCTTCATCTTTCGGATGCAAGTGGTCCCCCGAATCATACTCCGAGCGCATCTTGTCCGGATGACCAGCATCCCTCACCGCCGCGTCAAAATCAATCACGCCATCAAACGCATGGCTCGTCCGAATCCACTCATTCACCGCCTTGCGCTTCACTTCCTTCTCCGCTGAAAAGTAACCCGGAAACACTGTCCCCTCAAACGGTGTTAGCGTCGCCCCAAAAATCTTCACCCCGCGCTCATGGCATCGCTCAATCAATTGCTGCATACCCGCAATCAGATCCTCCGCGCTCACCGTTTCGGTAATCGGCGCCGACGTCCCGGCATGCCCCAAATCGTTGATCCCCTCCATCAGCACCACATACTTCACACCCGGCTGCTCCAGCACGTCCCGATCAAACCGCGCCACCGCATTCACCCCAAACCGGATCTGGGCTTGCGCATCATGCAGAATCCGATTCCCGCCAATGCCCGCGTCCACCACCGCCAACCCGCCGCGCCCTTTACGAGCCAACAGCCGCGTTGCCAAGTAGTTCGGCCACCGGTGATTCGCATTCAACGTCGACCGCGCTCCATCCGTAATCGAATCCCCAAACGCTACAATCGCCCCCGCCTTCGCCGGAGCCTCCACATCTACGCCCGCTAGAAAAACCCATGAACCAATACTCTGCGGATCGGCAATCGACGGAGCCCCCATCTGATCGCCCGCGCCAACATACGACGTCTGCTCCGCCGAGTAGTGAATCCCCGCTCCCATCGGCGTCCCGGGCACGAAAACGCTGATCGCCAAATTCGAATCGGCTTTCAACTCTAAGCTCACCGGATCGCTGAAGAGAATCGCATTCGCCGGAATCATCACGCTCGCCCGGCCATTGAACGTCAGCGCGTGGTCGGTGCCCGCCTCAATCGCCGCATCCTTGTCCGCCACAGCGACATGCACACCGCCCAAGGTTACGCTCTCTTTGCCAAAGACATTCGAGACGCGCACGCGCACACTCTTCCCGCCCAAGCTAACGTGCACGATCTCCCTGAGCGTCTGATTCGCAAATTCAAAATGCGCCGCCCGCATCTCAGTCTCAGTCTCTTGCGGCGACGGACTTGCCGTCCAAGTAGCCACCCAATGTGGCGCAGCGGCCGCCACAGCTACCAATGACGTGGACAAGAAAGCCAGCGCAAGTTTCATCGTTTGCCAGCTTACAACTTGTCGAGGGCGGCGGCGGCCTTGGTGAGGCTATCGACACCAAAAACCAAGAGGGCGTCGCTGGAACCGGGTTCCAATCCGCAATAGGAATAGTCGATGTTAACCCCTTCTTCCCCCAAGCAGGCTGCGGCTCGGCCTAGCTGACCCGGAAGGTGGGGTAGGCGGACAAAGACAGCGTCGGTTTCCTCGAAGATCATGCCTAGCTTCCCGAGGACGGCTTTCGCCCCGGCGGGATCGTCGACGAGCAGCCGGGTGAGGCTTTCAGGGCCCTCGACATAAGACTGGAAGGCGAGGATGTTGATTTTCTGCTCTGCGAGCGCTTGAAAGAGTTTTCCCAACGCGCCTGGTTTGTCTTCGACGGTAACTGTGAATTCTTTCGTTCTGGGCATGAAGCGGGGATCCTTTCTATCGAGGATAGCGATAAGAGGTGGCGCGTGTCATCTGCGCCGGCGCCGCCGCGTCCGCATCGAAGCACACCTGCTACTGCCTCGCCGCCTGAGCACTCTTGCGCCGTTTTACCGGGCGTTTTCCGTCCACGTTCAATAGGTAGCCCACCTCTTGCAAGGTGCGCCGGAACGCCGCCTCGGCGGAGGCCGACACCACCAGATGGCGGTCTCCGGCTTGCAGGCAGTGCTTCCGAGTTGGAAATTCGCGGGCAATTCGCGCAGCCAGCGCCGGGTCCGCACATTCAATCAGGCGGGCCGGACCGCGGTCGTAAACACTGGTGATTCGCTCGGCAAGATCGTCAAACAAGCGCATGGCTTCTTCAGGCAGAGCCGCGCCGCAGCGCGCTTCCAGAAAAGCGCTTATCTCTTCCGCTTGTCTGCCCGCCTCAATGGCTGCCAGCAACTGCCCCGGCTCGAGACGCCAAACAAAGTCCGACACCGGCATGGCGTAAGAGTTGAGGGCAAGGAAGTCGCTCTTCTCAATCTCTGGATCGGACTCGATCACCAGATTGGGGAGAAAGCGCAGCACCGGCTTAACTTCAAGAGGTGCCGGCTGGTAGGCGGTGGCCGCACCCAGGCAATAGGCTCCCAGGCGCGTGAGTCGGAAGTAGATGAGCCCATCGTAACGGCTGAAGAACGGGAGATCGTCTGTTCCCCAAAAGTTGTGGAAGTCGCGCCGCGCCCCCGCTGGTGGAATCAAGGCCACATCGATCATGCCCAGCGTGGCGGCATATTCGAGCAGCAAGCCTAACATGTAGCGATGGTTCACAAGTTCCGCGCCACCGTCATAACCGAGAGAACCGTACTGTTGCTCGCCAATATACAAACGCCAGGGATCGCGGGTCACCGAGAACTCGCTCCCGGTAGCCTTCATGTACCGGCTGAACTCTTCGATGGCGACCCATTTTTCCGGAGGGCACTCCTTTAGACTGAGAGCGATGCCCGCACGCCGATCGGACGGAGCCGTGAGTCCGCGCTTTCCCTTTCCCGTTTGGCCCTTGACAGCCTCAACGCGTGTCAACTCGTCGAAAATCGTCGTGCCTACCCATTTATTCCAAAGCGTGAAAAGCGACGCGGCGGCTGGTTCGGAAAGAGCGCGGCGGCCATTCTTGGTGAGATGCAGGCGTGTCCCCGAGAGCTGCGCGAAGCCTCCTGCTTGAATGAGCAGCGGCCAGGCGAAAGAGCGGATGGGTCCGGCGTTCTGATCGTTCCATTTGTTATTGGGAGGCACATACTCGTAATATTCGCCGTCATCCAGCATCGCGATGATGGCTTGAACTGTGGCCGCTGAAGGACGGCGCGTCGCTTCACTCACAGATACTTTTCCGGCATCCACCAGGCGAAGGATGGCGAGCAATTCCCGCTGCGCCGCTTGCTCGGTCTGGTGCACAGTCAGAGGAACGTCCTCGGTTCCTTCTTCCCTGGTCCGTTTTTCAACATTCCAGCGCGCGAACGGGCGTGGGTGCACAGGCGGGAGTTGATCCAACGTTTCCAGCGCAGTCTCGCGCGGTTCGGGAACGAACTCCAGCAGCCGTGCCCTGAGATCTTCCGGTATCAATCGGTCCCGGAAAAAGAAGAGGCACAGCGCCGAAGGCTCGCGTCTGTAGGCCGACTCGGTGCTTCGTCCCCAGTCCGGTTCGCGGCCGTACTTGGCGCGGAAAAATCCCGCTTCGAATCGCGAGAACGGCGAATACACCGCCTCGGCCACAGCCGCCTGTTGCAACTCATCGAGACCATCCCAAACCTTGCGCAACCGATCGCCTGCCAGGTAATTCACGATGACTGCGACGAGCGCGTCCTTCCTGATGGGCACCTTCTCCCCAGTGAGGGCTGCCAGCTTCTTCAGGTCTTCCACAGTCAGGGAGCCTAGCGCCGTTTCCAGATTGGGTATTTCGTCGTCGAGGTAATAGCTCAATTGGGCGCCTCTGCTCTCAGTGATTCTCCCACGGCGGTTTCGCGGAATCAATTTGAATGCGAATTCAGTGAGAGAGAGCGATTAGGCGCTTGAGAATCTGGAGCCACCCGTCAGAATCGAACTGACGACCTGCTGATTACGAATTAGCGCTTCCGGTTTATCCCAACACTTTTCCTCTTTGTTTCCAACGTCTGACCGTTGGCCTCTGCCCTAGGATCGTGAACTAGGTGCAGAGCCTCTGAGCCATGAAGACGATCAAGCCCACAGAAGCGCTGAGAGAAAGGTTACTCAGATCACTTGCCGTGTGATCCACGTCATCCGGTTCTTCCACTTTTCAGCGTCCGAAGTCGCCCACACGCGGATGAGGTGCTCGATACCAATGCAAGAACATCAGGATCCTTAACTCCCTCCAGCATGGCTTCATTCGCCGACTGAAAGTCCATCGTCGGCTCGCGACGCCGGCAGCCGCTGACGATGCCATCGTGAATACTTGCGTCCGCCGGGTAGCGAACCATCCGCTAGCTTCGACGCGCCAGCATCTGCTGTCGCATGCGCTCAAACTCTTCCACGATTTCCGGCGGATTCGGGTTCGCCCTCTCGAATTCATCTTCGAGCCGACGGCGTTCAGCCAGGTCTTGCTTGGCCGCTTCTTCGTTGCCGAGATAGAACGCGATGGCGCCGTAGACCTGCTCAAGGCTGAGTGTGGGGTAGTGCGCCCGGATCGCTTCAGGCGCTTCCCCATCCATAAATTCATCAACGATGAAAGCGAGCGGCACGCGGCTCCCGATGAGGTAGTAGCTTCCCTCTCGCTGCTCAACAAATTCCTTCATAAGCGCCTTGACTTCAGTCTATCCTTATTCTCATTCGCCCCCTTGGGATGTCCTCACTTGTGGGCTTGCAGGCGCCGGTACAAAAGCGTGCCTATTTTTCAGACGCGCTTTTAAGTTGTTGGAAAATCTGGAGCCACCCGTCAGAATCGAACTGACGACCCTCTCATTACGAATGAGATGCTCTACCAACTGAGCTAGGGTGGCTTCTCAAGAACTTAACTCCCTCTATCCTAGCAATCCGACCCCAAATCCGCCACCAAAGGCGTTTCCTCATGCAACCCGTTATCCTAAGATCGTCCGTGCCCGAACTCCCCGAAGTTGAAACAGTGGTCCGCTCCATCTCGCCTCATATCACGGGCCACACCATCCTGCATGCCGAACTCTTTTCCCATCGAGTCACTCGGGCGCCCTTAGCCACAACTGCGAAATCTTTCACTGCCAAGAGAATCGAAAGCGTGCGTCGCCATGGCAAGCAAATCTTCGTACAACTCAACCGCGGCATCCTCTACATCCACCTCGGCATGACCGGCAAGCTTCTTTGGAATGGCGAGCGCACCAAATACGCGCGGGCGATTTTTGAACTCGATAACGGCACTCTCATCTTTGACGACGTCCGGCAATTCGGCCGCGTGGAGTTCTATCCCGAAGTTCCCGATTTTCTCGCCAAAACCGGCCCCGACGCTCTCACTATTACCGCCGAAGAATTCCTCACCCGGCTCAAACGGCATAGCGGTCACATCAAGCCGCTGCTTCTGAATCAGACCTTCATCGGCGGCGTCGGCAACATCTATGCGGATGAATCTCTCTTCGCAGCCGGCATTCATCCGCGAACGCGCGCGAACCGTCTTTCAAAAGCGCGCGCCGCAGAACTTCACCGCCAAATCCTCGCGATTTTACACTCAGCCATCCAACACCGCGGCTCAAGCATCTCGAATTATGTCGACGGCGATGGCGCCCGTGGAGATTATCAAACCCAACACAACGTTTATGGCAGAACAGGCGAAGCGTGCCCGCGTTGCGGAACACCGGTACGCCGAATCGTGCTGGGCCAGCGCGGCACACATTTCTGCCCGCGTTGTCAGCGGTCGTAACGCGTGGGCGGTGGCGCGGACGAAGGCGCAGCGTCCTTCAACCGTGGCCGCAAACGTTTCATCGGCTCTCTTCCGTCGTTCGAATCCGTTGGCCGTACGCGCGGACGAGGCGCAGGTTCCGTTTGAATGCGCTCTTGTTCTTCTTCCTGCTCACGCGCCTGCTGAACGATGTCGGTCGTTTCAGCTACAACTTTCATCGCCCGCACGTTGTGAACCCGAATGATATGCGCCCCGCATAGGATAGACGCCGCCACTGCCGCCGCCGTCGCGAACTCCGTGTCCAACTCAGTGTTCCGGTCGTTCGCCGCAGTACTCCCATCCAAGCTCTTCGCGGTCTTCAAAAACGACTTGCGCGACGGCCCAATGGCGATCGGCAAGTCAAAACCCCGCAAATGGCCCAACCCCGCGATGATCTCTGAATTCTGCTCTCGCCGCTTTCCGAAGCCCAGACCAGGATCGATCACGAGTTGTTGTTTGGTCACGCCCGCCAGCCGGGCACGATTTAGCGCCGCGTCCAAATCAATCACAATGGTCCGCATTAAATCCTTCAGCGGCGGCAGCTTCGCCCACGTCTCGGGATTGCCGCGCATATGATTGATAATCAATCCGGCGTCGTATTTGGTAACAATTTTCGGCAAGTTCTGATCAAGCAGAATTCCCGACGGATCGTTAATAATCTCCGCACCATGCTCAAGAGCTTTGTCGGCTACGCCAGACTTGTACGTGTCCACTGAAACAGGAATGCTGAGTTTGTTCTTGAGGCGCTTCAGAACGGGTATCAACCGGCGTAGTTCTTCGGCCTCGCTCACTCTTTGGGAACCAGGCTTCGTCGATTCGGCGCCAATGTCCAAAATATCCGCGCCTTGTTCTTCGAGTTCTAAAGCGCGTGTAAAAGCCCGCTCCGGATCGGCATACTGCCCGCCATCGGAAAACGAATCGGGCGTAACGTTCAACACGCCCATGATGAGCGTCCGTTCGCCTAAATTCAACTCGCGATGCTTTAACTTCCACTGATACCGTTTTTGCATTCCCTAGACTATGAGTGTGGCAGACTCCAACAGCAGAACCCCTCTGATTGTTTCAAAAGACACCTGCCAAGACTTCGCTCGCTCATCCCAACTCGAATGGCTGGATACCAACCACACAGGCGCATTCGCCATGGGCACCGTGGCCGCCGTCAATACACGCCGCTATCATTCGCTGCTGATTGCATCCCGAAATCCCCCGGCCGATCGCTTTTCCTTTCTTTCCAGAGTCGAAGAAACCATCACCTGGTCCGGCAAAAAGTTCGAGTTGGCTACCGCCCAGTATCCCGGCGCAGTCGCGCCTCGCGGCTATTCCCTGCTCGACGAGTTTCGCGTTGATCCATTCCCAACCTGGCGCTACAACCTGGAGGGCGTCATCGTCCAAAAGACCGTCTGCTTACTCGAAAAAGAACAAAGCGTCTTATTGTCCTACCGCGCCTCGCAAGCCTGCCAAATGCAAGTTCGACTGATGCTTTCCATGCGTGATTACCACTCACTTGCGCAGGTAGATCACAACCTTTCCTCACCCCCTCGTTTTGCTCCCGGGCGATGTAGCTTCACTCCCTACCCAGCCTTGCCTGCCCTCACCATCCTCCACTCCGGCCAATCGTTTCAGCCGCAAATGCAGTGGTATCTCGATAACGAATATTTGCGCGAGCTAGACCGTGGCATGGATTTTCGCGAAGATCTCTATTCGCCGGGTACCCTTCTGTTCGAACTTCCTGCCAATGGCCGCGTCTGGCTCCTCGCGAGCATCGAAGCGGATGCCTGGGACAGGCAGATTGATGGTACAGCCATCGATTCAATCGTCGCCGCCGAGACCAAGCGCCGCACCTTCCGCAATCCACTCACCCGCGCGCTCGATCAGTTCCGCATCATCCGCGAAAACAACCGCCCTTCTCTGATCGCCGGCTATCCTTGGTTTACCGATTGGAGCCGCGATACACTGATTAGCCTCCCCGCGTTGTCGAGGGCGGGCTTTCCAGCAACCGAAACGAAAGCGATTCTAAACATGCTCCTTGAGAACCGCTCGCAAGGCTTACTGCCGAACCGCTTTCCCGATCGCTATGGCACCGTTGAATACAACACAGTCGATGCCACCCTTTGGTTCTTCATAGCCGCCCACGATTACATACAGCGATCGGGCGATGTCGAATTCCTCTCGGAAAGCCTCTATCCTGCGGCTCTGGAAATCATTGATTGGCACAACCGTGGCACCGCCTTCAACATTAAGAACGACCACGTCGACAATCTTCTATTCGCCGGAGTTCCCGGCGTTCAACTTACTTGGATGGACGCCAAAATCGGCGATTGGGTAGTGACTCCGCGCATCGGCAAGCCGGTGGAGATCAACGCCTTTTGGTACAACGCCCTGAAAATCGCGGCCGGTTGGGCGGCAATGTTGGGCCGCACAGAAGACTGCTCGCAATTCACCACCCAAGCGAAGGCCACCCGCGATTCGTTCCAGCGCAAATTTTGGAATGAGCAAACCGGTTGCCTTTACGACGTCCTTTCACAACCGTCGAACGACGCCAGCATCCGTCCAAATCAGCTTTTTAGTATTTCTCTTCCGTTTCCGCTGCTCGAAAAGGAGCAGGCGCAAGCGGTGGTCTCGGTGGTTCGCAACGAACTTATGACGCCCCTCGGACTTCGCACTCTCGCGCCACACGAGAAGGAATATCACGGCCGTTTCGAAGGCGATATGAGCGCTCGCGATTCCGCCTATCATCAAGGAACAGTGTGGCCTTGGCTCACTGGCCCATTCATCGCCGCTTATCTCTACGCCTTTGGCAATAATTCCTTCAGCCTTGCCTATTGCCAGGGACTGTTGGACAGTTTGGAGGGCCAACTGAAAGCGTGTTGCTTAGGTTCAGTATGCGAAGTTTACGACGGTGATGCGCCGCAGCACCCCGGCGGCTGTCCCGCACAACTCTGGAGCGTCGCTCAATTGATACTCGCTCGTTCCATCGTCTTCGGCGACGCAACTTGAAGTTGCGCCTATGCCGTTTGCGCTTTCGCCTTCTTCCTCATCTGCCTGCGCGCTAAATCAAGCCAACTCTGGAATGTTTCGGCCAGTTCCGGATTCTGCACCGCCAATTGCCGAAAATATTCGTTAGCCGTCTCTTCGCTGCATTCAGCCAGCGGACCGCCCCACGTTCCTCGTCCCCCCTTTCTCACGCGGTCATTTAAGAGGTGAGCCCACTCGTCGGTTAAGAGCGTCAACTCATTTCCGGAAATGCCGCTTTCGCGCAAGGCTTGCTGCGCCAGTTGCAAAACCGGAATCGGCACGGCGGCCGATAGAAGATTAGCTGCGAAGTAAAGCGGCTTTGTGCCGGCGCGGATCTCAATCACTCGCACATTCCCCTTTATCAGGAGCCGTTTTGCTCTCCGCACAGCCGCCGCGTCTCCTTCGATAACGAAAAAATCCTGCGAAAGCGGCCCCACATTCACCAGACTCGCGATCTGCGCGCCTTGCCTTCTCAGCGGAATGAGAGTGTCGGTGGAGAGCCAACTCTCGCAAAGTACAAACGCCATGTCGCCGAAAGGCAAGCCTGTGTTACAGAGCTCACTCACGATCTTGGGAACTTGGGAATCGGGCAAGCGCAGCAAAACGATTTGCGCACAATCCAGATCTTGAAATTCCGTCACCGCATAGCCCGCACGGAGGAAATTAGAAATTCGGCAGGCCACTTGCAACCCACCCGATTTAATCGGCCCTATTTCCTCAACCAAGTGACTCAACCGCAAAACCGGGGAAGAAGTCGCATTACCCTCCACCACCAAGCCGACTCGCATTTGCTTCTTCATGAACGACGCTCGCTTTCATTGCCCGCATGCGGTCTCTAAATTGCGCCGCCTTTTCAAAGTCAAAAGCCTTTGCCGCTGCTTTCATGTTCGCTTCAAGCTCGGCAATGAGCGTTGTTCTCCGCTCGGGCGTTAATTCTATGCCTGTTTCGGGTTCGTCGTCTAAGGGAACCGTCACGTAGTCAGCCTCTGCAATCGCTACCAGGCTCATATCAATGGGCTTCACAATCGATTGAGGCGTAATATTGTTCGCTTCGTTGTAAGCCGTTTGTATAGCCCTGCGCCTGCCCGTTTCGCCCATGGCTCGATCCATGCTCCTGGTGATCACGTCGGCATAGAGAATGGCGCGCCCGCGCAGGTTTCTAGCGGCACGGCCAATGGTTTGAATCAGCGACCCGCTCGAACGCAGAAAGCCCTCCTTGTCCGCATCCAAAATAGCCACTAACGAGACTTCCGGTAGGTCGAGCCCCTCCCTCAATAGATTTACCCCAATGAGAACATCATATATGCCTTTGCGTAAGTCTCGCAAGATCTTGATCCGATCAAGTGTGCTTACTTCCGAATGTAAGTAAGCGCATTTCACGCCGACCTCCGCATAATATTCGGCCAGATCCTCAGACATCCGCTTCGTCAGAGTGGTCACTAACACTCGTTCGTTCAATTCCGCGCGAATGCGAATTTCATTCAGCAAATCGTCGACTTGCCCTTTAATCGGCCGCACTTCAATCTCCGGGTCCACCAAACCCGTCGGCCTGATAATCTGCTCCACCACTACACCGGCCGACTTTGTCAACTCGTAAGGTCCGGGCGTGGCCGAAACATAAATCACTTGCGCCACGCGATTCTGAAATTCCTCGAAGGTCAGCGGGCGGTTGTCGCGCGCGCTCGGCAAACGAAAACCATAATCCACCAGCACGTCTTTGCGCGAACGATCGCCGTGATACATCCCCTGCAACTGTGGAATCGTTTGGTGGCTCTCATCAATGAAAATCAACGCGTCGTTTGGTAAATAGTCGAGGAGCGTCGGCGGCGCTTCACCCGGCAAGCGCCCCGAAAAGTGCCGCGAATAGTTTTCAATTCCGTGGCAATATCCGATCTGCTTGATCATTTCAAGATCGAACATCGTGCGCTGGTGAAGGCGCTGCGCTTCAATTAACTTGCCCTTCGTCTCCAGTTCTTTATGCCACCATTGCAGCTCGTTCTCAATGCTCTTCATCGCCTGTTCGCGGGTGGGCGCGTCCATAACGTAGTGTGTCTTCGGATAGATCGGCAATCGCAAATAAGTCTGCTTGACCTGCCCCAGGAGTGGATCGATCTGGCTGAGAGACTCAATCTCATCTCCCCATAGCTCGATGCGGAACGCATTGTCGTCATAGGTTGGATAAAGCTCGATCACATCGCCGCGCACGCGAAAAGTTCCGCGCTTGAAATCGTGGTCGTTGCGTTCGTACAGAATCTCTACCAACCGCTGCAGCAACTCCTTCCGGCTGATCTTCTGCCCTTTTTCGAGCATCAGCAACATGCCGTAATAGGCTTCCGGCGAGCCCAAACCGTAAATGCAACTCACGCTGGCAACAATGACGCAATCGCGCCGCTCAAATAACGAACGCGTGGCCGAAAGCCGCAGCTTGTCTAATTCATCGTTGATCGTCGCTTCTTTTTCGATGTAGATGTCACCCGAGGGAATGTAAGCCTCGGGTTGATAGTAATCGTAGTAGCTGACAAAATATTCAACCGCATTGCCCGGAAAGAACGTTCTGAATTCGTGATAAAGCTGCGCGGCGAGCGTCTTGTTATGCGCCAGCACCAGAGACGGCCGCCCGCATGCCTCAATAATTTTGGCAACGGTGAACGTTTTGCCCGATCCGGTCACCCCCAGCAGGGTTTGATGCTGTTCAGCTTCAAACAAGCCGCGGGTCAACTGCTCAATAGCGGTAGCCTGATCGCCTCTCGGCTGATAATCGATTCCCAGTTTGAATGGCACGCCCTCAGTATAAAGGGAAAACTCCGCCCCACATCAATCGGGCATCGCCAGTTGATCAATGCGTTCCCTCTCCGCGTTGAATTCGCAGCCTATTAAGGAGATGCAGGCAATGAGATAGAGCCAGATCAGCAGCACGATAACGGCAACCGCGCTTCCATAGAAGAGGTTGTAGTTGGCCAAACGTCCTACGTAGATGGCAAACCCGCCCGTGGCAATTAACCAGAGCACGGTCGCTACCAGCGCCCCAGGCCACACGCGCAAGAATCGTGAGCGTTGTTTGCTCCCCAAATTCTTCGGCTCCGGCCGGTAATTCGGACCGAAGTAGTAAAGCAATCCCGTCACGAAAGTGGTGGCTACGAAGGCCACCATCCAGCGCGCAAACTTCCAGGCCCACTCCAGCGGCGTACTCAATTCGGAGATACCGGCCCATTGCACCATTACGGCTTCGATTCGGTTGCCAAAGATGATCAAGGTCGACGCCGCAACCGCCGGAATCGCGCCTATCAGCAAAAGGAAAATCGCCATCGCCCGTTGCTGCACAAAAGGCCTGCCGGTAGGGATGCGGTAGGCCGCTTGAAATCCTTCCATCAAACTGCACATCGCCCCTGAACCCGCCCAGATCGCGCCAACCACCGCGATTAAAGGCAGCGAGATGCCCCGGTGCGCTTGATCCCGTAGCCGCGAAAGCACCAAATCCTCAGTCCCTGGCGGCAGCACATCCTGCACAAAACGTTCAAACACATGCACCACGGATTGGGCGTTCGCCTGAATCAAAACCGCCGTCAGAATAGTGAGAATCGGGAAAAGCGACAGCAGTCCTGAATACGCCGCCCCCTTCGCAATTCCGAAACAGTTGTCTTCATACGCCGCAATGAAAGCGCGCCGCAGCAACCACCAGTTCAGGGCTAACAGCCCCGGCTCGATGACGATGCTTTCCGCTTGCGGTTCCACGACCGTCTTTTGCTGTACTGTCTTTGGGGCGTTTGCCATCTGGCTCTTTCTCTACCTGATCATAACGAGTTCCCCGAGCCCATGCCCGCCGCTCGGGTACTTAACGTTCGGCGGGCGCGTCTGCGGCCGGGACGGAGGATCATTTCGCAGCGCCCAGATAGTCGTTGTAGGAGTACCACGCCCAGCCCAGATAGTGCGGGTTGGTTCGATGCGTCTGGTCCAACGTTTTGAGCATCGCGGGCAGCGTGTCGCCGTAATCGGGGTAGCGCAGGGCGATGGCGATTTTGGCGGGCCCTCGATCTTTGAGACCGTCGTAGGCCATATCGAGGAACTTTTGGCTGGCCGCTTTCAGTTTTTCTGTCTTTTCCTCGCTGCCGTCGCTGGCTTGCTCAGTTCGTAGAGCATCAGGGTCAGGCGCGGGAGCGACGATAAGAGTGTCTTGCGTCGGTCGAGGGTGCCTTTCAGAAGCTTGGTCTGGATATCCGCATTCACCGTCAGGTTAGCGGGGTCCGCGAGCGCGCGCACGGCGGCGTACGCCTCCACCAGGCCCGGAAGGAAACTTAGGTTACCCGCGCCTTTGTTCTCGGTGCGTTGTTGGGGTTCGATATCGAGGTGAATCCCATCAAATCGGCTCGCCGGGTGATTCCGATTAAACCGCACAATTCCTTGAACATGTTGCAAGAGGTTTAGCCGGCGGCTGCCTGGCTCGTTGGCATCGATGCTCGAAAACAACGCTTCCACGCGAATGTTTGTCCTCTTGCGAAGGGGATCCAATTTCAGACGTCGAAACGTACACTTCGCTAACATGTTCTGAGAGGCAGAAATCTCGTAACACCTCGGGTCCCTGCGGCGCGGCCAACACGGACGGGGTTTTCCAGACCCACAACCCATGGGAGACGGCGCCGCTGGCCGCCGCCATGGCGCTGAGGGAAGACACGCCGAACAGCAGCACTATCAGCAACGTTCGATATAGCGCGATCTGCTCTTCGCGGTCGCTACTGCGCCGGCGGCGTGGCCTTGGGCGCCGCCGATTTCTTAGGGGGCGGCGCTATCCCGGCCACGGCTTGCCGAAGCTGCGTATTCAGTCTTTCCATTCTCGGATCGCGGGCCCTGTGCGGGCGCGTGAGTTCGCCATGATGAACCACCAAAGGTTTATGCTCGTGAACCTTTGAGTCGATGTCGATGCGCTTGTTGGGGTATTTCGGCCCCTTGCCGTGGGGGAACGCTGTCAGCAGGGCTTGCTGAATGCGTTGCTTAACGGCGCCGTCGGAGATCTTATTCTGCAACGCCTCCCAGTCTACTTCCTTGTCTGCGGGAGGCTTCCTCTGCCAAGTGACTTGAGCCGGATGATCTTCCTGCTTTGCCTCTTTTTTGCGCACGCGATCCGGCTTAAGAGCGTAGTGAATGGTTACCTCGCCATTGATGCCCCATCCGCCCTGGTTGGAACCCGATTCCACAGCCGCAGGAAGCGCTACCTCCAGATAAGTGGCTTGCGAATCCTTCGCAACCACAACGCTCGCCTCCCCGTGCGGTGATCCCTGTTCCGACGACCCATTCCACAACCACGCCTCAGAAGCAGGCACGGTTACGCCCGTGACATCGGACCACTCAGGGGGCGTGGGAAGCTGAACGTAATACTTGCCGCCAAGCCCTTCCCAGTAATGGATCAGTTCACTGCAATTGCCTTCGTTTCCGAAATTGCGCACGAAGAAGTCCCAGGTCTCGTCGCGGCTGTCCGTCCCCTCACGCGATGCAGACTGAATGGCCAAAGCAAAGACAGGGTGCGATTCCGCGTGACCATGACCGTGTACGCCGTCGATGCCGATCAATCCAATGGTAACTGCGGGCTTTCCCACCAGCAGCTCTCCCAACGGCGTGTTGGCTGGCACAGTGGCCTTGCCGTTCTGACCAGCCAGGCCATGGATTGTGGAATCCAGGTTCGTCCACCATGGATCCTGAAACTGATCGACGCTCTCGTCGGAGTTGAACTCGAGGTTTAGCGAGGCTTCGTCGTCGCCGACCGTGACGATCGACTTGTCGTCGCGCGGCAGCGTCATATTGTAATCGTCGTCTTCACCTGTGCCGGTAGTCCAACTTTCAAAAAACGCCGTACCCGTGAAGGTGGCGATGCCCCAATCGAGGTGCCCGTGCAGGAACCCGTCATCGGTGCAATATCCGGGGCCACCGGAAAACGGCTTGGACCAGCCAACGAACGGACTCGTGTCCAGGTCGATGTATGGCATCTGACTGCTGCATTTCTCAGCCAGCACAGCGTAGTTGACGGTATTGCCGCCCGAGAATGCGGCTCCGCAGTGATCCGCAAAATCGGGCATAGACTGCGGATGAGGCTCCTTCTCTCCCTGAATGAACCAGCGCGGGTTCAGCGGCAGTCCCTGCGTATCTTCTTTGTCCCAGACCATGTCAAATGGCTTCTTGGCTGGGGACCACACATGTTTATCGTCGTCCGGAGTCTTCAGAGACCTCACAATCTTAATCTCGACCCAAGCCCCACTCACATTAAGGCACTGGTTATTGTTGCCGTTGTCGTGCGCGTAGTAGCCATTGTCGCCGTAGGCGTCATCTTGATAGCCAAGGCGCAGGAAAAGCTGTTTTAAAACCGGCGGTTGAAGATCCGTCCGAACGTGCCACTCCCTGCCCATCGTTCCGGCGATCCTAACCGGGCTATTGATCACGCCCGGAATCCAGATCATGCCGCTGTAGAGGATCTCTGCCTCGTCGCCCGTGGGATAGGTGTATGATTTCCAGGTCGAACCGCTGCCTCCGGTTTGCACGCAGCCGCCGGCGTTGACCGTAATCGTGTCGCCCGCCTTAAAGCCGATGGTCCCGTAGTAGGTTGTTGGTGATGTTACCCCCGGCTGATCAATTCTCCAGACCTTGATGACATTGCCGTCTTTTTGCTCATCCTTCGGCCGCGAAATAATGCCGAAACCGTTTGGATCCCACGCGTAAATGCACCGCAGGGAACCGTTGACGTTGGCAATGTCGTGTCCTGTGGAATTGCAATCATCGGCGTCACGCAACGAAGTGCTCCGCTGGTTTCCAAGAATGACATCTGGGCAAACTGCGGTCAAGGTGTTTCCCTGCATCGCGGGTTGGGTACAGGTTTGCATGTACGTGCCGGGGGGCAACTCAGCGGCTTTCGATGGAAGGCATATCGAGAATGCCAGAATTGCCAGTACAAATGCCGCAGTCGAATAGTTTCGGATCATACGAGTCTCCTCACTTAGCGACTCCTACGATTGGAGACTGTAGCACGTTTTACGGCCGGTTGGGGTCGAGTCGACCCACTAAATGCAAAAAGGGCCAAGCAGCATTCCCGCCGCTTGGCCCTTTCCTTCTTACTTCTTGCTTCTTAGTGAGGGCAGCCCAACGCCTTCACTTCAGCTTCAGGCACCGGGCGGGCGTTCTTCACGGCCGGCGGCAACACTGTGCTGTTGTGGGGCACCAGGTACACTTCAACGCGGCGATTCTTGTCAGCTTCGCTCGTCTCAGATCCCTTGCGCTCTTGCGTATTTGAAGTACCACACTGGCCGGTGCGCGGCTCGGAGGTCTGGTCGGTTCCCACCACATCCATCTTGATGCGCGAGATATCGACCTTACCGCAAGTACCTGTGCCACCGCTTAGAATTGCGGCCGCATTCAGAACACGCTGCTCATCCAGACTCGGTCCTGCCGCAGCCTTACGGCCCTTCTTTCCGGCGGCCATCCTTTCGTTCTCATCCGTGTCGCGATGGCCAACCAGGATGATGTCGTAGTCGCCGTTCGCCATGCGCGAAGCAGCGTCGTCAATCAACAAGCGCTTGGCGCAGTTGTTGACGCGCGTGTTGTTCTTGGCGAAGATCGCGTCGTCCAACCGCACCCACTGCGGTGTGTAGTTCGCCGTGATGCTCGCCGTTTGTGTCGCGGTCTTGCCGGTTTGGTCGGTCACCGTCAACGTGCAAGTAAGCTGTTTGCTCTGCGCCTGTGCGCTTTGCTCAAAGCTTAGGCTCGAAACGTCGAACGTGGCATTCGGGCTGCTGTCGTTCGTTACGCTGCCTTCGCTGCACGTCCACTTATACGTCAAATTTCCGCCGCAAGGAGAAGACTGTGCCACCCCCGCGAGATTTGACGTACGCGGCCCTTCGCCGTTGAACGCCAAAACGTTAGGCGAAGCCGTTGCACTGGTAATCGCCGGAGCCGCTTCGCTGACTGTCACCGAAGCATTTGCCATGACTGGAGCCACTGGAGCCGGGGCGGCCGGCGGGACCCAGCAACGAACCGGGAACTTTTTCGGCCGTTCCATCGGCGGAGGCGGCGGGGTCGTGTCCGTCACAGTCACCTGAACACTCGACGTTCCTGTCGCGGGGCTGAAGGTCAAATCCGGAGTCGTGCTGCTTTGCGATTGACCGTTCACCGTCCACGCATACGCCAGTTTCCGGTCTGGCGCTGGAATGCTCGCATGCAGCGTCACTGGCTTGCCCGCGCAAAATGCGCCAGAGGCACTGCCGTCACCGCCTGAAATCGCGGCGTTCGGCAGTGGCGCTGGAGGAGGAGGCGCTGCCGGCATCTCGGGGCACTTGCTCTCGCCGCCGTAGAAGACCAATCCTAACGTTGCCTGAATTCCGGTCACCCTTGTTCTGCCCGGAATGAAAACGCCGCCGCCATTAAAGGCGTTCGGCAAATCATACGTCGGGTTGCGGCTAATCAATCCGCGCACATCGAAGCGCGCGCCCAGATGATCTGTGAAGTGCCACTTGACACCAGCGCCAAAGTTCGCCCCAACCTGCAGATTGTCGTTCAGCGCGTTCGCGTGATACAGCAAAATATTGTTTGGTTGATTTGCCAGGTTGATCGCCTGCGTCGTCGGCGTAAATTGAATGCCATCCACACCCACGGTCACATACGGCTGCACCTTCGAACCGCGCGGCCGCAGGTTCCACACTGGGTTAAAACCGAACGTCCAGTTGCGGGCGCCAAAAGCGTAAGGAGGAACCGGTCCTCCAGCCCCTGCCAACCCAACTGGAATCGTGCCATTCGATAATCCAAAGTTCACATTGGCCACGGAGTAGTCCATCCACAACTCCAAGCCCAGATATTCATATGGATTGTAGGCTACGCGCCCACCCCAGACTCCGCCGTTGGCCATCTTCGTGTCCAATCCGCGGTTTACTTGCCCGTAAACCTGTATGCCGCCAAAGGGATCAAGTTCCCACAGATCGGGATATTGATCCTGTCCGTTCGCCATCTTGGCCGGAGTTTTTGGGGTGCTTGCATCTTGTGCAAATACCACGCCGCCAACGCACAGCACAGTCAGACACAAAATTGTTGAACTGATCGGCCTAGCTCTGAGCCGAGTAATCATGCTTCTCCTCCAAACGAGAAATTAAAACCATACTAGATAGACAAACCTCTATCGTAAAACATTACGACACTGTTTTACGACATAAATCCTTTCATTTCATTCCATATTACTTCGGACAACCTAAAGCTCTTACACTTCCGCTTGAAACAAGGGCAGAATTTCGTGCCGCAGGCGGCAAGACTTGGCTCCCTTTGGGCACCAAATACACTTCTACCCGCCGCTCCTTGTCTTCTTCGCTTACCTCCGCGCCGCGCCGTTCCGCTGTCTGCGGAATGTTGGAGGTTCCGCAGAAGCCCGCATCCGGCGGCGAAATCCGCTCCATGCCGGCCGCGTAAATTCGCACTTGCGAGGGATCAAGGTTCCCACACGCGCCGTGGCCGCCCGTTAGCACCGCCGCCACTGCCAACACACGTTGCCGGTCCAACGTGCTGCCGGGCACTTCATCGCCGCTCCTGTGGCCCACCAGCAAAACATCAAAAGCAGTTCCGGCCTGCGGCGCAGCCTGGTCAACCAAAAGCCGCTTCCCGCAATTGTTCACGCGCGCACTGTTCTTGGCGAAAATCACGTCGGGCAACCGCTTATATTGCGCCGGGAAATCTACCAGGAATTTTGCGCTTCCTGATGCTGTGTGAGCCGCTTCATCCGTGGCTGTCACCGTCGCCGTAATCGTCTTCGTCTGCCCCAGCCCAGAATCGAAATTCAGGCTCGACGTATCAAACGTCGCACTGGGACCTGCCGCGTTCGCCAACGCGCCTTCACTTACCGTCCACTGATAAGTCAAATTTCCGTTGCAAGCGCTCGTCACCACATCCGCCGCCAAAATCACAGTTCGACTTCCAGATGTCTCGTTACTCACGGTAACCGTATTCGGCGAAGCCGTCACACCGCTAATCTGTGGCAACGTATAATCCTGAACCGCCAACGTCTTTGGTCCCAGCCTCACGCTCCGCGCCGCGTCACTGGTATCCGACACTTGAACTTCAAACTCGAAATCCCCCGCATTGTTCGGTTTGTATGAAAAATCCGGATCATTCCTCCCTGCCGGTGTTCCGTTGACCTTCCACTGATAACTGAGCGCGTGGCCAAGTGGATCGGTCGCCGTTGCATGCAGCGTTAACACCCGTCCCTGACACAACTGTCCGCTCGCGCCGCTCAGTTCGCCCGCGTTTAAGGGCTGAAGCCTTGGTGCCGGTGGCGGCGCGGCAGTACCGGATGCCGCCGCCTTCGCTTGCCGGAAATAGAACACCAAGCCAGCCGTTGCCTGCACACCATTCAAATACACGCTCGGCGCACTCACCAAACCAAACACTGGATTCCGCTGAAACACACCGCGCGCATCCAGCCGAAAACCGAGATGCGGATTCAAATGATATTTCAAGCCGCCGCCGTAATTGAATACCAGTTCGGTTGACTTCTCCAACTGCGGAAACTGCCCCTGCGCCTTCTTCGTTGGCAGAAACCAACTCGTCCCCACACCGGCTGTTATGTATGGCCGCACCCGTGAGCCGCGTTTCGCGAAGTGATAAACCGGATCCACGCTCAGCGACTGGCTTCGATCTCCAAATGTTCCATGAAACAAGGGCGTTGTGCTCGCACTCCCGCCCAGCCTCGCATTATTCACCGCGAAGCTGTAGCTTGCTTCCAATGAAAAATATTTTGAAAAATTCCACGAAGCGCGCCCACCCGCCGTGCCGCCCTTTACCAGATCTTCTGTGAACCCTTCATGGTCCACACCCTTGAATAAGGTCACCCCACCAAACGCGCTGAGTTCGAAAAGATCGGGATTACGCGCTGGCGCATCTTGTCCCCGCAGCAAACAGCTGAAAAAACAAAAGAGGCACGGCAGCACCAACTCGCGGCGCGCCATACCTCTTCTTCCTCTTCTGACAAAAAGGTCGCTGATCACTAACCCTAAATCTTAGCGAATTTTTTTGCCTAGTTTCGGTACAACACCCCAACATCCGATGTCACCCCGAACAATCGGTTCGACGCCAAATCTGGGATCCATAGCTTGCGGACATGCGCCGCCGGCAGCGCGCTCGTCAGAGGCGACCATGTGTTGCCGCCGTCTTTCGATTCCCAAAGCTTGCCATACTGCACAACGTAAGCCAGGGTTCCAGATCCATACACAACCGCATTCACAGTCGACGCCGGCAATCCACCCTGAGCCATCGACCACTTCCCGCCTTCATCATTGGACGAATACAGGCCCAACCGCGTCGCCACCAGAATCGCGGCCGCCGCATCCGCCGGCACTGCCACATCCTTAACATCAGCCGATGGGGTTGGAAAGTTCAGCGACGTCCAGTGATCGCCATAGTCCTTCGATAAATACAATCCGGCGTCTGCGCGCGCCACCAAACGGCCATCGTCATTCGCTGCCAAATACAGTCCGGTCACTGGCGACGAACCCGCGACCTCCGCCATCGTCCAGCGCTCGCCACCGTCGGCAGTCTTCAGCAACCCGAGGTCTGTCGCTGCAAAAATCAGATCTTTGCTGCCGTTCTTCAGTGCATAAACGCCATGAATTTCATGCGGCGTAATCAAGCGCAACTTCTCCACGGGCTTACGAGCCACCGGTTTTCGCGCAGCCGGCCGTGTGCCCTTCTGGGGAGTCGGAGATGTAGCAGCCGGAGTCGCCGCAGCCGTCGTGGTCAATCGAATCGGCAACGGCTTCCAAACATACCCGCTATCGACCGACTTATAGATCTCGTGCGCCGCCGACGCCAGCATCACTTTCTCGCTCCCGGGAAGCGCGGCAATCGAACGTAAATGCACCGCGTTCAATCCCTTCACGTCTTTGAGTTGCGACCAGCTCTCGCCCTTGTCCCTGCTCACGAAAATCCCGCTCGATTCACCTAACTGCGTCTCAAGCGCGATCAGCTTATCCCCGGCCGTGGCCACGCCCGCAATCGAGCGGTCCACAAATCCGTGGTTGAGCATGTTGATCTTTTCGCCCGCATCGCTCGCCCGTCCCAGCCCTTCGTACTCCATCGCCATATACATGCTTCCGGGGTTCGCCGGGTCGAACACAATCGCGTTCACTTGTTCCTTCGAAAGCAACTTCCACGAAGCGCCCATGTTCGGACTCTTGAAAAGCCCCATCGTCGTGCCCGCGTAAATCAGCCCGTCTGCCTGCGGATCCTTGCGGATCACATGCGTCCGCCGCTGGCTAAACGTCAGCCCCATAACCTTGCGCCATTGATCGCCCCGGTCGCCGCTCGTGTAAATCCCGCTGCACGCGCTCGCAAACACATTATTCGGATCGGCGGGATTGATGTAAATCGAAAACACGTCCGAATCGTCCGTCATCCCCGTGTGAATCGTCTTCCAGGTCTTGCCGCCATCTGTCGATTTCCACGGCAAATGCGACGTCCCCGCGTACATGATGTCGGCGTCTTTCGGGTCAATCGCCGTCGCCGTGATTCCGCCCATCTCTAAGTTCTTCGGGTCCGAGATCCGCGACCAACTGGCGCCCGAATCCTCGCTCATCCAAACGCCCCGTAGCGTCCCCGAGATAAATCGCGTAGGCTTGCTCGGCGCGGCGACAATGGAGCGCACTCCAAAGTCCTTAATATCGGGAATCACCTTCCAAGTGTGTCCGTGGTCGTGGCTTGCATACATTGCTCCGCCGTCTGCCGAAATGATTCCCGCCAGGAAATGGCTTGAATCGCTAGGGTCGACCAGCACAGAGGTTACTTCAGTCAGATTGTGCTTGGGAAAATCCAGCACAGTCCAGTTTTCACCAGCGTCCTCGCTGCGGAAGAGCAATGAATTCATGCCACCCGCCAGCAGAAAATTGGGTTTTTGTGGATCGAGAGCCAAACTGGTTGCGGTGCCACCAAACGGACCCGTAATGTGCCAGTCCGCCGGCGCGTCAAACGCCCCGGCAATGGAAAGTGTCAGTGCAGACGTACAGAGAATGAATATTGGAAAAAGTTGGCGTTTTGTCATTTTTTCAAACGAGGTATTGCTTTGTAAACGAAGTCTTTGGATTTTCGAGAAATTCTCAACGTTCGAGCATTCCTCTGACTTAATAGCTTATCGTTTTACCGCCGAAGATAGTGAAAATTTTGGAGACTTCCTAACCGCTTCATACCACCACGATATTTCAGCGGGCTGCCCGTGCGCCCAGCGTTTTCGTGAGGTGGACTGTTCCACCGAGTGTTAAGCTTGTAAAATCAGTGACATAGGAACTCAACGCAAGTGAGAAGGAAAGTCTTGATCAAGACTTTTTGTTGACGAAATTAAGTGTGAACGGCGGGACGTTTGTCGACGGGGGGCGTTGCCTCAGGAGCGTCGTCGTTACGACGATCACGAAGCCAGGTAGTCAGGCCGATCGCAAAAACGACACTACCGATAATCGCGCCGCATATTGCTTGAATCGAAAGTGCCATTACCCAATGGTGTACACGCTTCCGTGTATTCCTATTTCTCTTTTACCGCAAGAATGACGCCCAAGTCCGTAAGCAAGCTGAACAGCAAAAGGACTATAGAATCGTTCCTCACGCTGTCCTGTTTCCGTTGTTCGCGGGCCAAAGTGTCTAGTCGGAACCTCTGAAGGGGCGCCGGATCTTTCTCATGTACCCACGCATCGACGGCGTGATCCTGCTCGACCAGCTTTTCAGCGATCGGTGAGTATTCGGAAACGGTAAGAGCAAGAAGAACTTGCAGCCAGGATGAGCACCAACATGACCGAGTTGGTTCTTTCCACCTTTGGGGAGGCACATCGAAAAATGGCATCAGATGCAAACACCGAGCCGATCAGGAGAACAGCGCCAGTGTCGATGGCAGCAACTCGGTCAAAACGCAAGTAATTGGTTCGAAAGGAACGCGACTTGATCAAAGCGTTTTCGTAGCGAAAGAGTGGCGCTTACGCAGCCGCGGGACTTTCATCTCGAACATCATCTTTTGCAATTCGATATCCTCTTTCTTATGCCTCTCAAAGACATCCAGCGCCCTCTGGGCTTCAACACCCGTTCCCTGCACGCCGGTTACGACCCCGACGCCACCACGCACGCGCGCGCCGTGCCGATCTATCAATCCACCTCCTTCACCTTCGACGACACCGATCACGCCGCGCGCCTCTTCGCCCTACAGGAATTCGGCAACATCTATTCGCGCATCATGAACCCCACCACCGGCGTTCTCGAAGAGCGTGTCGCTTCACTCGAAAACGGTGTCGCCGCCCTCGCTCTCTCCAGCGGACAGGCCGCGCAATTCCTCGCCCTCAACACTATCGCCGCGCCCGGCGACCACATCGTGTCCGCCAGCACCCTTTACGGAGGCACCTACACCCAGTTCGATTGCACCATGCGCCGCCTCGGCTACGACTTCACTTTCGTTGAACCCGACGACCCCGAAAATTTCCGCAAAGCCATCACGCCGAAAACCAAAGCCCTCTACGGCGAGACCATCAGCAACCCGCGCTGCAACGTCCTCGATATCGAAGCCGTCGCCAAAATCGCCCACGAACACGGCATCCCGCTCGTCATCGACAACACCTTCGCCACTCCCTACGTCTGCCGTCCTATCGATTACGGCGCCGACGTCGTCGTCCACTCCCTCACCAAATTCATGGGCGGCCACGGCAACTCTATCGGCGGCATTATTGTCGACAGCGGCAAGTTCCCCTGGAACAACGGCAAATTCCCCGACTTCACCGAACCCGCCCGCGCCTATCACGGCATGAAATTTTGGGACACTTTCGCCGCCATCAGCTTCATCATCAAAGCCCGCGTGGAAGGCCTGCGCGACATCGGCCCTTGCGTCAGCCCCTTCAATTCATTTTTGTTTCTGCAAGGCATCGAAACCCTGGGAATGCGCATGGACCGCCATCTGCAAAACGCACTCGCCGTTGCCCAACACTTGCAAGCTCACCCAAAGGTCGAGTGGGTGAAATACGCCTCTTTGCCTGACAGCCCCTATTACGCCATGGCCAAAAAGTACACCCCCGACGGTTCCGGCGCAGTCTTCTCGTTTGGCGTCAAAGGCGGCTACGAAGCAGGCAAAGCATTCATCAACAAGCTGAAACTCTTCTCGCACCTGGCCAACGTCGGCGACGCCCGCAGCCTCGTCATCCACCCCGCTTCGACAACCCACCAGCAACTCGGCGCGGCCGAACAACAAGCCGCCGGCGTCACGCCCGAACTCGTCCGCCTCTCCGTTGGGCTGGAAGACGTCGAAGACCTGCTGTGGGATCTCGATCAAGCGCTGAGCTAACGTCCCGCGAAAAAGCAACAAACGGCTCGTCCGTATTTCCGGCTGCGCCGTGCAAAAACGCCATCCGAAAATCTCCTGTGTAATCGAAACACCGGTCGACAACGCCATGACTTTGAGGTTTGGCTTATATGGCAACCGAAGTCAGCGGCGGCGGTTTCCCGGCGCAACAAAGTGATCGCGCAGTAGTTTTCATCCTCTCCGGCGATCGAAGTGGTTCGACATGGCTGGGATATGTTCTCGGCAGCATCCCGCAATCGGCCTTTCTCGGCGAATTTTACCGGGCGTGGAATCAAGACCTCCGGGAAACGTGTGCCTGGTGTACCGCGAACGGCCGCCCAGCATGCGGCGTTCTCACGGATATCGAGCGCTATCCCGCCGATCAAGCGTTCGACATTGTGTTTTCGAGGACGCGCAAAAACATCCTCATCGACAACTCGAAGCGAACGGACTGGGCTGAGCGATTCATTGCTCCCGACTCGCGCTTCCAGGTTCGCTTCATCCACTTAATTCGCGATCCCCGCGGCTGGTACGCCTCAGAGCAAAAGCGCCATCCGCAAGCCCGCGGCGAGATGATCGAAAAATGGCTTCAACAGAATTTGCAGATCAGAAATTTTCTGGAGCTGAGCAACATTCGTTCGACAACCGTTTTCTACGAAGAGCTGGCGGCTTCACCCCTCTCCGGCTTCGCGCAGTTGTGCGATAGCTTGTATTGCACCTTTGAGCCAAGCGCCTTGCGTTACTGGGAGAAACCTCACCATGGCTTCGCCGCGAACGGCGCCAGCAGCCCGCTTCTCAATGCCGCTCCCCATGTCTCGCAGGTCCGGGGCTTCGCCACAAACGACGACCAATTTTACGCCGCGAACGGGCGGAAATCGTTCGTCGACCAAAGATGGAAACACGAGCTCAGCGAAGAGGACGCGCTCGCCATTACCGAAGATCCCCGTGTGGCGGCGTTCTTGAATCTCTATGATCGCGCTTTGACCTCTGGAACATTGCATCATGCCACTGCCGCCGACCGCTCGCTGCAACAAGATCTCGAGGGAAAATTCATTCGCGCCATCGGCAACACGCCGCAACTCGAACGAATTTACCTTGTTCGCTCGGGCATTCGGCACTGGGTGCCAAGTATGCCCGTACTCAACCAATTGAGCAAGGAATGGACTCAGCATTTGATCATCCTCCCGCCAGCCTATCTGGAAACGATTCCAGTCGGCCCACCAGTCAGAGGATAATTCGGGAATTCCGGGACTAGGATGCCGAGAAATTCACACCTTTGTTTTCACGGCCGAGGGCAGCGACGATAGCGGTCAGTAAAAAGACCGAGGCAGCGGTGGCAGCCATCGCGGTCGCGTAGCTCATCTTCTCGGCCAGCACGGCTTCGACATAACTGATAGGACCCGCTAGCAGCACCCCGCACTGATAGGCGAACCCCGAAAGAAAGCCGCGAATGGAG
This sequence comes from Bryobacterales bacterium, assembly GCA_963763615.1. GTDB lineage: Bacteria > Acidobacteriota > Terriglobia > Bryobacterales > Bryobacteraceae > Bog-105. Next base: position 40,157 of record CAVXPI010000005.1, read on the forward strand.
TTGGGAGAAAGCTCGCTGAGATGAGCGGGGATGACTCCCCATGCACCTTGCACGCAAAATTGAAGCAAGAACGCGCCAGCCAAGAGCAGCGCAATATGGGGTGCGTAGGCCCACAATGGCACCAGCAGGATTGCAACCAGGAGCGCGGACACAATGGAGCGGCGGCGACCGAGCCGATCGGAGATGTAGCCGATGAACGTGCCGCCCACCATGGCGCCCACATTGCCGACAGCGGAGGCCAGCGAGCGATGCTCAACGTCGAAATGCCAGAAGCGCTGGAGGAAAGTGGGGAACATGTCTTGCGTGCCGTGGGAGGCCAGGTTCATGCCTGTCATCAAAAGAACCAGGTAGAGAAATAGGCGCCAATGCTGAAAGAGGGAAGTCCGCAGATTGCCCCAGCTTTCCTCTTTCGATTTCTCCCAGATCTCGGATTCTTTGACACGCACACGGACGAAGAGGGCGAGCAGCGCCGGCAGACCTCCTATGAAAAACATAGGCCGCCAACCCCAGCGCGGGAACAGAAACAGATAAGCGAGAGAGGCAAGAAGATTACCGAAGGCATAGCCCTGCTGCAGCGCGCCCGAAACTATACCCCGCCACTTGATCGGCACCTTTTCCATGGCCAACGACGCACCCACGCCCCATTCGCCTCCCATTCCAATACCGAACAGCGCCCGCAAGACGAGGAACGTGGTGAAGTTTGGCGAAAAGCCCGTCGCCACTTCGACGATGGAGTAGAAGACGAGATCAATCATCAAAGGCAGCCAGCAGCCGTAGCGGTCGGCCAACAGGCCAAAAAGAAATGCGCCGACAGGGCGAAAGGCAAGCGTGAGTGCAAGGGAGAACGCAATCTCCTTGTCACTTTTGTGAAATTCGGAGCCGATGGCAGTGAGGCAGAGCACCACGAGGAAGAAATCAAACGCGTCGAGAGACCAGCCGAGAAAGCTGGCGGTGAGGGCGGCCCAATGTTCGTTTGGCGAATTGAGTGTAGCGAACGGTTTTTCAGGCGGCAATAGGAAAACTATAAACGATCAACGATTCGGGAACTCCGGCGTCTTACTTTACGTAGTGTGAATGTATGATGGACTGGCTTCCCTGGGCGCCCTTCGCCGCAGCTTGCTGCCATATTTTTGAGGAATTCGTCTGGCCGGGCGGCTTTATAGATTGGTATCGGCGCTACCGGTTGAACCCTTCGCGGATCACCAAGCGGCTGTTGGTGTTTGTCAACATCGCGTTACTCGCGGCTTGCATAACTTACGCCCTGGTGGCGGATACGAAGTGGGGCGCGGCTACTCTTTTAGGGCTTTGCGCGCTGCTTTGTTCGAACGGCATGTGGCACGCGTGGGCAAGTGTAAAAACGCATACGGTTTCACCCGGCTTAGTGACTGGGATCTTGCTTTACGTGCCGTTAATGATTATCGAATTTAACGCATACCTGCAGGCGGGGCGGGTATCGCTCTCGCTGGCTGCTGCGGCAGCGGGTGCGGGTGGTTCGTATCACATTTGGCCGGCGCTTTACCGCAGGATTGCTTCAAAGACTCTAGCCGAGCGGGCGGCGCTTACGCAGAAATACTGAAAAACACTGCTGCCCTAGGAAACGAAATACGCTGGGTGGATGTCTCTTTTGTGAGAGAAAAATGAGACTACTAACGGCTGCTGTGGTTTTGGTGCTTGGTGTGAGCGTGGCTTGTACTTCATCCGACCAGAGGAAAGCGCAGGAACAAGCGCGCGAGGCCGGTCACGAGCTGTCGGACGACGCGAAAAAAGCTGGCCATGAAATTCAGAAAGATGCCAAAGAACTCGGCCGGAAAGTGGATAGCGCGGTCCAACCCGAGAAGCTCGACCACGCGAGTTTGCTCGCTAGAGTAAAGTCAAAACTCGCCGCCGATGCCGGACTTTCGACACTCACCAACGTGAGCGTGGCAGTTAACGGCAGCGTGGTAACCCTGTCAGGAACTGTTTCTAGCGCAGAACAGAAGAAGGCGGCGGAATTAGCCGCCGCACAGGTGGATGGCGTTACGCGCGTGCGCAACCACATTTCTGTGCAGCCTTAAGACGACCCGCTTGTAGAAGCGTTGGGTGCCCAAAGCGTTTCGGGTACACCTAGCGCATGGTTCGACCAGCGGCTCCAAACGAAGAGCGCGTCACTCAGGCGATTCAAATATCTAACAGCTTCTTCCGGCACGCTTTCCACGCGAGCCAAGGCAACTAACAATCGTTCGGCCCGCCGGCAAACGGTGCGGCAGATATGCAGGTCGGCATCAAGGCGGCTGCCGCCAGGCAACACGAACGAACGTAGCGGCGCAAGAACGGAATTAGCCTCGTCGATCTCCTGTTCGAGTTGCGCAATTTCAGCGCCGGTGACCCGCGGCTGTTTGGGATGGACGTCCGCGGGCAAAGTCGCGAGAATCGAGCCGAGGTTGAACAACTCGTGCTGCACGCGCTTCAGAACGACGGCGAGATCCGCCACTGCCGGCAGAGATTCTGCCGTGACACGGGCGCCGCCAATGAACGCATTCAGTTCATCAACCGTCCCATAAGTCTCGATACGCAAATGATCTTTCGGGACGCGCTGGCCCCCAACAAGGGCCGTATCGCCACTATCGCCCGTACGCGTGTAAATACGGTTGAGGGCGAGGCGCGGTTCGTTGAAGGTGGATTCGCTCATGGTGGACCTAGTACCAACTTGCAGAAGTTTGCGTACACCGCTCCTTTACAGTCACGGCTCGGAAAGCCTTAACTGAGCCGTGACTGTAAAGGAGCGGCAACGATACTCCAATTTATGCAATTAAGCACTAGCTTGAGTTTAAGCAGAAGCACTGAGGCCGCGTGACAGCTCGCGCTTCTGCACATCGCGAATAATCGTTCGTGAACCGCCATAGAGCACAGCTGCCAGCAGCAGCGATAGAACCGGCAGAATCAGCATGGCCTGATGAAGTCCGATCGCTTTGAAGGCTTCGGTCATTTGGGTAGCCGCTGCGGCCGTCATGGCTTGTTTGGCGAACCGATCGCTCAGACTGCCCGTTAACAGCGGCCCGAACGATGCACCGCACAGGTACATCGCCATAAAGTAAATGGACATGGCAAAGCCGCGCTGATGCGGCGGCACGATGTCTTGAATCGAAGAGTAGACAAACCCGTAGTAAGTATTCAAAGCGCCGTAGGCAATGGTGAGACACGCTAGTGCCGCTAGAATCGAACCGGCCGGCTGCATGATTCCGAGAAAGGCAAACGGTGCGCCAATGGCAGCAAGGCCAGAAGCCATGAGGAGGCGGCCATCGATGCGCCGGTGGACAATGCGGTCTCCCAAATCGCCCGCGAGCAATCCGCCGCAAAGGCCGCCAACTATATACGCGACACCAGTGGCGATACCAGCGTCGGCCACCGAGAGTTTGTGGAAGCGGCTGAGAAATGCGGGCAGAAAGGTGCCGATAGCGTACATGTTGAAGTTCACGAATGCGCCGGAGGCAATGATCCACCAGAACGTTGGGACGGAGAGGAGACCGCGCAGAGAAGCTCTTCCCTCCGAGGACGCCTCTGATGCGCCGCATTCAGGTTCATGAAGGAGCAGCAACAAAGGCAGGAGGAAAATAGCGGGCAAAGCGGCGAAGACCATGGCAGCCCGCCACCCAAAGGCTTGCGCAATCGGCCCGCTAAAGAAGTAGCTCAGCGCGCCTCCTACGGGGACACCGAGCATGAAGAGAGCCAATACGCGAGCGCGGCGGTTAGGAGGAAAAAGATCTCCGAGCCAACTGGTAGCAGCGGGGGCGCAGACAGCTTCGCCGACACCCACGCCCATGCGCGATAGAAGCAGCAGGGTGAAGGTGTTCGCGACGCCGGCGATGGCGGTCAGGGCAGTCCAGACGAACAGGCCCAGAGCAAGAAGCTTCTTGCGGCTCCAGCGATCGGCGATGCGGCCGAGCGGGACGCCGGCTAGAGCATAGATCCAGATGAAGACACCGCCCAGCAGACCGATTTGCGTATCGGAGAGATGGAACTCTTTGCGCATCGGTTCCACGAGAGCCCCCGGCGCGTTGCGGTCATAGAAATTTAGGATATTGATGGCGCAGAGAACGACGACGGGGAGGAAGCGGTGCCCTTTCAAACTGCGGGAATGCTATCACATAGACCGGGATGAGTGCGAAGCTCGGAATTGCGAGAACTCTTTTTCGAAAACGCTGCTGGCCCAAGCGGGGACGATGTTTCGGAGAGTTACAAGCTTGCCGCGGTTGAATCTGGCGATCAGGCGGTGTTGGCGCCGGCGCACACTGTTGTCGACCAGCAAGAGCCCAGTTCTTTCGCTTCTTTCAAGAGTTTTGGATCGGGCCTGATCCCCTCAGTCACAAAGGAGGTGCCCGCCTGCAAGTATTGTCTTCGCTGGACGTCCGCTACACGGGCGGCACGCAGAGCTGCTGACGGGTTATCTGGAGCAATCTCTTTGGCAATAATGACAGGGTTCACAAATGGCAGGTTCCACTTTGCGAGGCGGCGGTCAAACAGCGTGGATTTGCCCGATCCATTTGGGCCGGCAAGCACAATAAAGTTCGGGGGTTTGGTTAGGTCCGGCAATGCTACCTATGCAGCGCCTCTGACCAATTCCTTCAGGCGCACGAGGCCTTGACCATTTTGATATTTGACGATATAGCGCCTGCCATCTGGCGCCGTTTCGACGGTGGCCGCCAGTTCGTCATCGTAATCGTATACGGTGCCGTCGGGAAATCTGCCGTCAGTGCCGGGTTCTTCACCAGTAAGTTCATCTCCAAGCTGATCCAAATACCGGTTCAGCTCTTCGTTGGTTGGTGTTTTCAGCTCACTCATGACAATTCCCCCGCAACCTGAAGTATATCGCTGTCCAGAACCCTGCTATAATCCAGAAAGTTCGGGAATTCTTTCCCAATTACAATTGCCAAGAGGATCTATGAGCCCTACCGAACCGGTAGCGATTATGGATCAAATGGCTAAAGCTATAATCTGGACAGTGTAGATATGAGCGTCCCCATTCGTGTTCTCGTGGCCAAGCCCGGCCTCGATGGACACGATCGTGGCGCGAAAGTGATTGCACGCGCCCTGCGCGACGCGGGCATGGAAGTAATTTACACGGGTCTCCGGCAAACCCCGGAAATGATCGTTAATGCAGCTTTGCAGGAAGATGTCCAAGTGATCGGACTGTCGATACTTTCGGGCGCACACAATGCGATTGTGCCGCGCGTGATGGAGCTGCTCCACGCGAAGGAGATGAATGATGTGTTGGTCGTTGTTGGCGGAATTATCCCTGACAAAGACGCAGCGGAATTGAAGAAACAGGGCGTGGCGGAAGTATTTCAGCCGGGCGCTTCTCTCGAGAAGATCGTTCATTTCATTCGCGAATCGGTAAAAGAGGCCGCCTGAGCCTAAACTCGGGCACCAAGAAAGATCCGCCATGTACCGGCAGATAAATCGGCACAGCGGAGAGAAAAGGAAATTGATGCAAGACAGACTGAATATCGCCGTGTTCGTCGACTACGACAACATTGAAATCGGCGTGAAGTCGACGTTACGGCGCGAATTTGACGTATCGCTGCCGTTAGGAGCTTTGAAAGAGCGCGGAGACCTGGTGGCTAAGTTCGCTTATGCGAACTGGGGCCGCCAGGAAGGCGCCACGCGGCAGATGGCCGAAAACGCGGTGCAAATGGTGCAGCGCATCCCGTCGCCGCGCGGAGATAAAAACGGCGCGGACATAAATCTGGCGCTGGACGCGCTCGAAATGGCCTTCACTCACGCGCACGTGAATGCCTTCGCGATTGTCAGCGGCGACAGCGATTTTATTCCGCTGGTCAACAAGCTGAAGGAATACGGCAAGACCGTGTTCGTCGTGGGCGGTAAGGCGTTCACCAGTACAATTCTGCAGCAGAACTGCCACGAATTTGTAAGTTATGAATCGCTGCTCGAAGACGGCGACCGGATCGTTCCGCAGCCTATGCCCGATCGTCGCGATATGCGCACCAACAGCGGCAGCGGTGGTGGTGGCGGGGGCGACCGTCCGGAACGGCAGCAGGACCGGCAAGACCGCAAGGATAAAGAACGTAAAGACCGCGAAGCCAATAAGGGCCAGCGCCCGGCGCCGCTGGAACTTTCGCAAGCCATGCCGTTAGTGGAGCGCGCTTTGCAGGTATTGGAACGCCGCGCGGTGCAGCCACAGTTAGGCTTATTGAAGAGCACCATGCTACAGCTTGATCCCGCCTTCAGCGAACGCGCTTATGGCGCGGGGAGCTTCTCCGACTTTGTAGAGAAGCTGAAGAAGGCCGATTTCATTAACGTCAGCGGGTCGGGCGGACGCTACATTATTGAGCGGCGCGGCGGTGGCGCCGATAAGGTTGCCGCGCGGCCGGAAGACGCTTTGCCGGCGTTGCGCGACGTGTTGGAAACGCACCGTATGGAATTGGAAGAAGGCGGAGCAACGGCGGAAGAACTCGAGCAATGGATGATGGCGGAGAATCCGGAGTTCAGTCTCGCTAAGTTCGGCTTTCAACGATTTACCGAGTTACTGAACTATGCCCAGGACAAGACCGTCGTGCGCGCGGAACCCGACGAAGAGCGCGGCTTGGTGGTGCAGCTAGGCGCAGAATTCTATCCGCCGGCGTTGCCCCCGGTAGCGCCTGAACCCACTATGGAAGAGGAAGAATACGAGCCGCAGCCCATCGTCGAGGGCCAGCCGACTATCTTCGAACCGAATCCTCCTCCGCCGAAGCCAAAGAAAGTAGCCACACGGAAACGTCCGCCCAGTGGTGGCGGAACCGGTGGGGCAACGCGCCGTCCGCGGAAGCGCAAAGACTAGCTTGTATCACCAACCGGTTCGCGGGAGAAATTTCCGCCGAACCGGTTGTTTTTTGTCTTGACGCAGGGCGAAGAAAGAGAGAAGATTCTGGGAGAGGTTTATCCCTAATGAAAATAAGTGAAAGTCTTCTCCCTGAGTTCGACCAAGAAGCCGGCATGACCAAGACTGTTCTGGAACGTTGTCCGGCAGAGAAATTCAACTTCAAACCGCATGTGAAATCGTGGGACTTGGTTTCTCTTGCGACTCATTTAGCCAACCTGCCTTCCTGGGCATTGATCACCATGAAGCAAGACGTATTTGACGTTGCTCCTCCAGGCGCGCCGCCCTACAAGGAAGATCCCGCCAAAACAACGGCCGAGCTGGTCGAAAAATTCGTCAAAAATTCAGCGGACGCACGTGCGGCCCTGGTTGAAGCAAGCGATCAAGACTTTATGAAAGAGTGGACCATGCTCAAAGGCGGAGAGAAGGTCTTCAGCATGCCCAAGATGGTTTGCGTGCGTTCGTTCATCATGAATCACAACGTGTTTCACCGGGGCCAATTGTCGGTTTATCTGCGGTTGATTGACGTCCCGGTGCCGGCGCAGTATGGCCCTTCCGCCGACGAAGGCGCTTTTTAAATTTAGGCCCCGCTGGGGTTGGAATCCAGCCACTCTCGCAACAGAACGGCTGGATCGCTTTTGAGATTCACGGCTCGGGTTTTTGTGGCGCCATCGGGTTCAACAAAGGCGGCAACAATACCCTCAGCCGTGGGTCGAAGTTCGAGCCGGCGCTCCCGCGCTTCAAGCCGTAACATGTCGTCGAACCAAGCCATGTAGATCTTCGTGCGGATCTTATGGCCTGCTGCGGCCGCTTCTTCAAAAAGCTTTTGCGTGAAAGCGCCGTCCTTCAGTTGCTCGGCCCAAGGCGCAACGGAGGCTGCCCGCTTGCGTTCTTCTTGCCGGCGTTGGTGTTCGCGCGGATCGCGTTCTTCTTGCGATTCCAGGGTCTTGAGCGAACTCTCCAAATTGTCCAGAAAACTCATCTCACTCTATTATGAGTGAGAGAATGTTCGCCATGGACGCCCGTTTGGAAACCTACCTTGTGAAAGATGCAAAGCAGATCGTTACGCCGGCCTTATTGATCTATCCGAAAATCGTCGAACAGAATATACGAATCACGTTGGGCATGGTCGGCAACGATCCGCAACGCTGGCGGCCGCACATCAAGACAGCCAAATTGGGTGCGGTCATGCGGCAGATGGTGGGCCAAGGCATCCGGAATTTCAAATGTGCCACCACACTCGAGCTCCTCACGGCGTGTCAAGTGGGCGCGGAAGATGTGTTGGTTGCCTTTGCCATGACAGGTGCAAATGCGCGCCGCGTAGTGGAGTTGGCAAAACAATTTCCCAAGACAAAAGTGTCGGTATTGATAGAATCCACCGAACAACTGGCCGCCTGGCGCGATACCACCATCGGCATTTTTGTGGATGTGAATCCGGGGATGAATCGCACGGGCATGGCGAACGATCGTATCCCCGAGATTGTGAAAACCTGCCTAGCCAGTGGCGCCGCCTTTCGCGGATTGCACTGGTACGACGGGCACATCTCCAGCGGCGAGCCTGAAGAGCGAAAGGCCGTCGCCTACCAGGGCTACGACCGTTTGATCGAAATTCTCAAAGCCGTAGAAGCTGCGGGTTGCATCGTGGGCGAAGTCATTACATCGGGCACGCCCGTTGCGCCATACGGCTCCGCCTACGCGGGTTTCCAGAATGTGAATTTTGTCCAGCGCATTTCGCCAGGCACCGTGGTTTACAACGACATGTCCAGTCTCAAGCAATTGGCCGGCTTCGGTTATCAGGCCGCCGCAGTGGTATTGACTACCGTCATTAGTCATCCGGCGCCCAATAGAATCACCTGCGACGCCGGGCACAAGAGCGTTTCGGCCGATGCGGGCGTGCCGACCTGCGCGGTGATTGGGCACCGGGAGCTCGCGCCATTGAAACCGAGTGAAGAGCATTTGCCCATGGAAGTGACGGCGGGTGCGGATCTGCCTGCCCTTGGCGACAACCTGTATTTGATTCCGCGGCATGTGTGCCCATCGGTGAACAATTTCGACGAAGCGTTGATGATTGTCGACGGCCGTGTTACCGGCGTGGAGAAAGTGCACGCGCGTGGGCATGAGAATCCGCTGCTGGGTGGCGGCGCGGTTCGATTCTGGGAAACCGATGCGCAATTGAGAACAGCGCACACGTGATGATTAACCCGGAGACTTTCCCATGATCTTGCAGGATTTGCGGTTTGCAGTAAGGCAGCTTTGGATCGCTCCCAGCTTTTGCACGGCGGTGATCCTTACTCTCGCATTGGGGATCGGAGTGAACACGGCAGTATTCAGTTTGCTCGATGCGTTTCTACTGAAGAAGCTACCCTATCCGAAACCCGAGCGCGCCGGTGCGCTGGTATTGCATCAGCAGGGAGTGAACCCCAAGACTGGAAAGCCTTCCGTCAATGAGGACGATAGCTTTGATGGCGCTACCTGGGCTCTCCTCAAGCAGAACGTGGATGCTCTGAACTTTGCCTCTTATGGCGGGATGACAAGTGGTGTCAATCTGAAGAGCGATTCGGGAGCTGTGCGCTACGTGCTCGGCAGCCGCGTCTCTGCCGGATATTTTTCCGTGCTTGGCATACCTCTACAACTTGGTCGAAGTTTCACCGAAGAGGAAGACCGGCCGAGTGGCCCTTCAGCCGCAGTGTTGAGTGACCGCTTGTGGCGCGGAGCATTCGCGGCTAATCGACAAATTTTGGGCAAAGCAATTTTGCTGAAGGGCGCGCCCTATACGGTAATCGGCGTTCTTTCACACAATGCGGTCACACCGGGGAACGCAGATGTGTTTACAGCCTTGCAACCCGCCGCCACGGGCGAGTGCGGCGGCAATAATTGTGGAATTCTTGTGCGCCTAAAACCAGGCTCGAGTTGGCAGCAAGCCCAAACGCAATTGAATAACGCCCGTCTGCCGCAATTTTCGCAATTCAACCAGAAGTATCACGGCCACTCGTGGATAGAAGCGCGGCCGTTTAAATTGGCGTTCGCGGGAGAGCAGCGCGATCAAGTGATTGTACTCATGGTGGCTGTTGGCTTCATCCTTTTGATCGCTTGCGCGAATCTCGCGAGCCTTTCATTGGTGCGCATTTCGCGGCGGGCATCTGAGATTGCGACACGTCTGGCTCTGGGTGCGTCGAGCTGGGCTATGCTGCGGCAACTCTGGATTGAGACTTTGGTGCTGTCTTTGTTTGGCGCAGCGGTCGGAATCGGGCTGGCCTATGCGATTGTGGACGCGCTGGCAGTGCTGCTTCCACCTGAAACGTTGCCCGTAGGAGGGTTTGCAGTGGACGCGCGTGCCCTGGCATTCACCCTTGCCGTTACGGTTCTGACAAGCATACTATTTGGCGCCTTACCTGCCACGCAAGCTTGGCGAGTGGATTTGCGCACCTCGATTGTCAGCGGCAGCCGCGCGATTTTGGGTGGTTCGGGAAAGCTTCGCCAGTGGCTCATCGCCGCGCAGGTTGCCCTGACGGTGGTGCTATTGGCCGCATCTGGATTGATGGTGCGAACGCTGATACACCTGGAGACGCGGCCGCCCGGCTTTGATTCCCATAACGTAATGACGGCAAAAGTTTCGCTCGATGATGTGCGTTATCACGACGCCGCACGTTTTCAGACGCTGCTTTCTGAGAGCGTTGCGGCGATGAGGGAGTCAGTCGGCGTGCAGGATGTCGCCGTCGGCTTGAGCGTACCCTATGAGCGCGGATTGAACGACGGGGTCAAAATCCTCGACGGCAAGCGCGCCGGTGCCGAAGATGGATCGAGCTTAGCGTACGTCACGCCGGGCTATTTCACAACTCTGCGAATTCCGCTCATAGCAGGCCGGCAGTTCAATGAAGGAGACACCTCGACTTCCCAAGCGGTGGCAATCGTAAACGAGACATTTGCCAAACGGTTTTTGGGCGATGCCTCGCCGCTCGGCAATCATTTTCGAGTGGAAGGCAAGGCCTACATGGTAGTGGGCGTGGTGACAGACGTTGCCAAGAAATTAGGGATGCAGGCAGGACCACCCATCGCCACTGAGTCGGTTCTCTACCTACCCGCAACGCAAATGGCGCAAGGACTCGTCAACATGGCGCACGTCTGGTTTCAGCCGAGCTGGATCGTGCGCACGAACAGTGGCGGCCAGTCTGTGACGATTAAGAGAATGCAAGAAGCTTTCGCCAAAGTGGCGCCCGACTTGCCATTCTCAGGCTTTTATTCAATGGATCAGATTCTTGCCGAACAACTCCAAAAGCAGCGCATCGAAGTTTTGCTGTTGACCAGTTTGGCCGGTTTAGCGCTTTTGCTCTCGGCTGTGGGAATTTATGCGCTTGTCTCCAATCTGGTGGTGCAGAGGAGACGCGAGATTGGGATTCGCTTGATTTTGGGATCGACGATTCAACAGGCGATGGTAGACATCGGCTGGCCAGGCGCCCTGGCAACACTTGCGGGTCTAGTCGTAGGTATCGCGCTCTCTTTCGCAGCGTTGCGTGTGTTGCAAAGCCAGATCTTTGGAGTGCAGATTTACGATCCGCTGACTCTAGCGACAGTCTCAGCGTTGCTGGCAGTGATTGGTGGGCTCGCGATTTGTATACCAACGCTGCGAATTAGCAGGCTCCAGCCGGGAGAGACTTTGCGTTCGGAGTGAGTTGCGATAGCGCGAAAAGGGTGGGCTACGCTTAAGGCATACATGAAATGCCGATAGATCCGTTCGTTTCTACAGAACCGGCGGTTGAGCTTGATTCCGAAACTCGCAGGATTCTAAAGGAGCGTGTCCAGCCTGCAGACCAACGCAAGCTTGTTTCGGCCAGCGAAGCGCGTGAACACATCAAGAAGTGGCTTTCAAACTCCGCCACCACGAAGACGCTCTAGCCGCTCTGGAATTCGTCCGCGTCTGTCACCCAGCTAGTGTCTGCTCGCCGGCGGCACCACTCCGTTCATCCGCGCATAAACAACGGCTTGCCCGTAGTGATCAAAACTATGCCAAGTCAGAATCGTCGCAAGCGAGGCGCGCGTGGTCGGCTTGCCGCCAAACGGTGACTTCACGTCGCCGAGAACATTCTCCGCTGTAATCGAATTGATCGCCTTATGCCCATACGTGAACGAGTCTTTAAGAAACTTCACGATAGCGTCTTTGTTGTCAAGCGTATCGGGACCATTCTCGCTCTTCCCCATCTCCACCGGATCCTTTTCGCCGAGGATCGCAGCGGCAACTTCATAGTTAACAGCAGCAATGTGGCGCATTTGCAGCGCAAAGGTGCGAACGCCGGTAAATTCGCCGGCCGTGGGAGCGAAATTGTATTTGTCCGCTGGCATCGCTTCGGCCAGCGAGACGATTTCCCCTTCAGCCGACTTCAAGTCATTACCGAATACTTTGGCGAAGCTAGGTTGGTCTGCCGCAAAGGTTAAAGCAGCAGTGCTAAACAGTAAGAGCGAGATGGCAAGTTTCATCGTTACCCACTATACGGCACCGAAGTTTCCAGCCAGAAACCGTTTGCGTTCTTCGGGTGCGAACCGCTCAATGGCATAGCGTAAAGCCGTGCGCGGCAGGCGGTCATAGTGCGCTTCCAAAAAGCCCAGCAGCAAATCGGCGTTAGTTTTGCCCGCTTCCCGCAACGCCCAGCCGACGGCCTTGTGAATGAGATCGTGCTCATCCGCTAGAAGCATTTGCGCGATGGCAAACGTATCTTCCGTTTGGCCGGCACGGATGAAGGCGAACGTGGAAACAATCGCGATACGCCGTTCCCAAATATTCTTGGATTTAGCCAATTTGCGCAGCACCGCTCGCGGCCGGTTCAGCAGGTACTGCCCGACAATATATGGCGCGGACGTATCAACCAGATCCCAGTTGTTGATACCGGCCGTGTGCGCGAGATAGAAGCGATAAATCTCGCTCTGTTCCTTTGGACTGCCGGCTTCAAACTGTGCGACCAGGATTTCCAGCGCCACGAAGCGGTGCTCGTGAAGCTTGGAGGAAAGCAGTTTCTCAATCGCCCCGTGTGCAAGATCGCGATTTCTCAACGCAATCTTGCGTTGAGCCGGAACAGTAATGCCCAGAAATTGGTCGCCCTCGCCATATTGGCCTTTGCCGGTTTTAAAAAACCAGACAGACGATTTCGCACGTTCGGGATTCGCCGCCGCCGCGATTTCGTTAATCAGAGTCTGTAGCCGAGAGCTGGACATCGTGCGTTTAAGATGATTGTAGTCCCGATGTCGAAACCGAATCTTCTTGTACTCTCCCCGCCCGATCATTACGCCCTGCGAAACCTGGAACCAATCAAAGAGTTCGCCCACATCTTCATCACCAATGAAGAGGGCGCGGCGAAAGAATTTGCCAAGACCGCGGACATCGTTCTTTATTCCGGCATGACCGGCAAAACAGTAGATTTCCCCGCCGTTTTCGCCGCCGCTCCGCAACTGAAATGGATTCATTCCCTTTCCGCCGGCGTCGAGAAATTGCTCTTCTCTGCCTTTGCCGAAAGTGCAATTCCGCTGACAAATGCCCGTGGCGTGTTTAAACGTTCGCTCGCCGAATTTGTCTTACTCGGAATGCTCTATTTCACCAAACGTGTGCGCCGTTTGGTCGATAATCAACGCGCCAACAAATGGGACAATTTCTACACCGAGTTCATCGAGAACAAAGTCATGGGCATTGCCGGCTATGGCGAAATCGGCCGCGAATGCGCTTTGCTTGCTAAGCCGCTCGGCGTCAAGGTTTACGCAACGCGCCGCAATCCGGCGAAATCCGCGAGCGATTCGCTGCTCGACAAAATTTTTCCCACCGACCAATTACACACCATGCTCAGTGAGGTCGATTTCTTAGTGGCTGCGGCACCCTTAACGCCGGAGACACATCATCTAATCAGCACATCCGCGTTTGAATCCATGAAGCCGGCCGCTATAGCAATGAACGTAGGCCGCGGTCCGGTGATTGATGAAGCGGCATTGGTCAGCGCGCTCCAAACCAAACGCATTGCCGGCGCGGCGTTAGACGTCTTTGAAGTAGAGCCATTGCCCGCTACCAGCCCGCTGTGGGGGATGGAGAACGTGTTGCTTTCGCCCCACTGTACCGATCGAACCGTAAATCCCGATTGGCTCGATTTAAGCATGCAGTGTTTCGTCGCAAACTTCTGGCGGTTCACAAAAGGCCAGCCCCTCGAAAATGTTGTGGATAAGAAGGCCGGTTATTGAACTTTAGCGGCAAAACGGTGGTGATTACCGGGGGCGCGAGCGGGATCGGGCTTGCGGCCTCAAAAGCGTTCCTGGCTGCGGGCGCGGCCGTTTGGATCGTTGATCTGGAAACCGTAGGCGCTCAAGCCTGTATCGCCGACGTGACCGATCCCGCATCCATCGAAAAGGCTTTCGCGTCGATCCCCGATCCCTCCATCGTTGTTGTGAATGCCGGCATTGCCTCCTGCTGCTCCCTCCTTGATACGCCGCGCGATCTTTGGGATCGTACCTTGGCCGTCAATTTGAGTGGGGCTTTTCATACCGTGCAGGCGGCTGCCAAAAAAATGCGCCGGCGCGGCAAGGGTTCGATCGTCCTAACTGCCTCCACCAATTCGTATGATGGTGAGCCGGATCTGATTGCTTATAACGCCAGCAAGGCGGGCTTGCTCGGCATCCTGTACACCGCGGCAAACGAGTTGGGTCCATACGGTATTCGCGTCAACGCGGTTTGTCCGGGGCTCATCCGAACGCAGCTTACCACTGCGAGTTTCTCAGATCCAAAAACACTTTCGGGATACTTCAAACACGTGCCGCTAGGCCGCGGCGGCGAACCCGAAGAAGTCGCCCAAGCAATTCTGTTTCTAGCCTCCGATCTGGCATCGTACATCACGGGAGCAGCGCTCCTGGTCGATGGCGGGCAGATGTCCGGCAAGTTCGGCACTTGGGGAAAAGAGAGGGATACGTTCGATGGGCAACGCTGGACCAGGGAATCGGATGACGGTAACGATTGACGACGTGCAAGCAGCCGCGCAAAGAATCAAGGCACTCGCGAAGAACACGCCCGTCATGCATTCGCGCTTGTTTGATGAAGCCGCCGGCGGAGTCGAGTGCTATTTCAAATGCGAAAACCTGCAACGCGGCGGCGCGTTCAAAATTCGCGGTGCCTTAAACTTCCTCATGGCGCTGCCAGAAAACGAACGGCAGCGCGGCGTAGTCGCGTTTTCATCGGGCAATCATGCGCAGGCTGTGGCTATGGCAGCGGCCCATTTGAATGTAAAGGCCACCATTGTCATGCCCACAGATACGCCGAAAGCTAAGTTGGCATCAACCAAGTCATACAACCCAATCATCGTTCTCTATGACCGGATGAAAGAGAACCGCGAGGAAATCGGGCGCAAGATCGCCGCCGAAACCAACTCGCCCGTTGTGCCTCCCTATGATCACGCGTGGATTGTCGCGGGCCAAGGAACAGCGGCGCTGGAACTATTAGACGAGCAGCCGGATCTTGACGCTGTTTTTGTTCCAGTTGGTGGAGGCGGACTCTTGGCAGGCACCGCCGTCGCGGCTAAGGCTCACAATCCGAACATTCGCGTGTTTGGTGTAGAGCCCGAGTTAGCCAGCGATTGGTATCAATCGCTGCAAACCGGCAAACGAATTAGCATTCCGCCGCCGTTGACGATTGCCGATGGCTTGCGAACGCCGATGCCGGGAGAAGTGCCGTTTCCCATCGTTCAAAAGCTGGTGGAGGGCGTTCTGCTCGTTTCAGAAGACGAGATCAAAACGGCCGTGCGGTTTCTTCTGTCGCGCCTCAAGCTTCTCACCGAACCAAGCGGCGCTGTCCCCGCCGCCGCAGCTTTGCACAAGAAGATTCCCGCCGGCATACGCAAGGCTGGCATCATATTGTCAGGGGGCAACGTTGATTTCGACGTCCTTTCCGAAATTTGCAAAGCAGCCTAAGAAACTTTCGTGTATCAAAATCCTTGGAAGACATTGACGAGCCGAACGGCTTATGAAAATGCCTGGTTACGCGTCCGCGAAGACCAGGTGATCCGGCCGGATGGCAAACCGGGCATTTACGGCGTGGTGGAAATCAGGCCTTCCGTCGGCGTTGTCGCCCTCAATGAACGCGATGAGATTGTGCTGGTGGGCCAGTGGCGTTATGCGCTCAATCGCTATTCGTGGGAGATCCCGCGCGGCGGTTCGCAGCCGGGCGAAACCAATATGCAGCGCGCCGCTGAGCGCGAGCTCGCGGAAGAAGCGGGCGTATTGGCTGCGCACTGGGAAGAAATGGGCACTGTCGATGTGGGCAACGGCGTGCTCGACGACGTGCAAAGCCTTTACATCGCCACCAGGCTCACCGCCACCAACACCAACTTCGACCCCGAAGAAGATATCAGCATCGTCTGGAAGCCTTTTGAGGAAGCCGTGGCCATGGCTATTGATGGGAGAATAACAGAAGTGTGCAGTATTGCAGCTATTCTGCGCGTGGCGATGAAGCGGCTCGGGAAACAGTAAATGGAACTGGCAAGCACTGAATCACGGCGGAGTTTCGCGAGGCTAGCCTGGGTGGTTCTAGCCTACAACCTAGCCGTGATTTTGTGGGGCGCCTACGTGCGTGCTTCGTTTTCCGGCGATGGCTGCGGCGCACATTGGCCCACTTGCGCGGGACAGCTTATGCCCGCCGCCATGGCCA
Organism: Bryobacterales bacterium; assembly: GCA_963763615.1. Lineage (GTDB taxonomy): Bacteria > Acidobacteriota > Terriglobia > Bryobacterales > Bryobacteraceae > Bog-105. Next base: position 56,674 of record CAVXPI010000005.1, read on the forward strand.
AGCCCAGACTCATTGAATTCACCCATCGCATGATGACCACGCTCGATGCCGTCTTGACTGGCATCCTTTGCGTGTGGGCTTTTCTCGCTTATCCCAAAAAACACCCCGTACGCCGCTTCTCTTCGTGGGCCGTTGGCTTCCTAATCATCGAGGCTCTGCTCGGCGCTGGCCTGGTTCTGTTTCGCTATGTGGCGCATGACGCTTCGGCCGGCTGCGCGTCGTCCATGGCTCTGCATTTGACCAACACCATGTTGCTCCTGGGCGCGTATACAATTACTGCCTGGCTGGCCGCTCGCCAACAAAACGCAATCAAACTCAGCGCCATGTCAGGAAAATTGAAGCTGGCCGTGATCGCAACTTTCATAGTTAGTATCACCGGCGCGATCGCGGCGCTCGGAGACACCCTGTTTCCCGCCACTTCTTTGGCAAACGGCGTAGCGCAAGACTTCGCCATCGGCTCCAGTTTGCTCGTACGTCTGCGCCTGCTGCATCCGGCGGTCGCCCTCCTCAACGCCATTTGTCTATTGTGGGCCGCGTTTGCCGCGATGCAAGATCGCGAAGATGGCCATCCGCTGCGGACTGCCGGCATGCGCGTGAGTCTGATGGTCTTGATTCAAGTTATGGCGGGCTTCGCCAATATCTATTTGCTGGCGCCCATCTGGATGCAGTTCGTGCACCTTCTAACCGCCGATTTACTTTGGATCGCGCTGGTGTTGCTTGTGTGCGAAGATGTCTCAGCCTGGCCTAATTTTTCACGACCTACGAGTCCAAGTACGGATTGCGAGCCCGCCTCAATTCACAATCGCGTTCGGCTCGTCTAAATCAAGAGCAATGGCCAAAGCGAGATCTAACAAAAGGAGCTTCTCTTCCGACAAGCGTCCAACGAATCGCGTCAGCATAGATTTGGCCAAACTCACGAGTTCGTCGCAGTGAATACAACTGTCATGTTTAAGACCCTCTTCAACCCCTATATCGACTTGCGTGCTGAGACCGTCGCGGCGTGAATATACCGGCGCACAAACTACCGTAGAGAATTTCGAGTCAATTAAGAACTGGCGGCTGACCAATACAAAAACCCTCTGCTTCCGAGGGTCGCTCTGGCCAGCTTTACGGACCAAGTATAGATCGCCTCGTTGCATTTACTCGGGTAGGGCCTGGTAATCCAGGACATCCTCGGCCTCGCGGTTCAGCCTTTCAAAGTGCTTCTCCAGAATCGCTGAATCCTTCGACTCCCTTACCCTTTTCGCAGTTTGTGCAAGATAAAACCTTGCCGCGTGCTCCAAGAAGGCTGATCGATTGTTGTTTTGGCGGTCAATCTCCTTTAAAAGGCTGCTTGGAAGTGTGACCGATGTCTTGACCTTCATACCACCAAAATACCACTGCGGTGCTTTCCGGAACTTCAATCCCGGATCAGCATGCTCATGGAAGCGCAATCCACCATTCCTTTTTGCGCGAGCAAACCCAGCACCTTCCCAGGATAAGACAAGCTGTGTTCGAACGTCTTTGTGGCCGCTTGAATCAGCCTCAGAGCTTCGACAACACCAAAACGTTCGTCATAGAAAGCAGCGATCCCGGCGAGCAGCGTTTCGATCACCACAAAATTGACGACCATCAGCTGATACTGCCGCGAAATTGAATGCATAAATCCGTACTCGGCCAGTTTGCGATTCACCGACGTGGAGCCGAACGGAAAGAGTGTGCGGAAGACATAGCCAACCAGATAGTGTTCCAGCATGTACTCATGCTCACTGCGAAAGCGCGCCAGCGGACCGGCGAAAGCAGCGTCCAGGGCCCCAGCCGCCTGCTCCATGGTGCTCTCCATGTTCCAATGCAGGCCCGTCATGAATGCCTGATAGCAGTCGAGAAAGCGCCGGCTGGTGGCATCGGAACCGATCCGGGCGAGAATCAGTTCGACCACTGTTTCAAATCGCGCCGCGGGTGCCATGGAGGGCCTACTGGCGCTAATGGGCGCAGGTCGCTGTATGATTTCACGCAACCCGCCACAGTCTGCTTCGTCTCCTTCAGCCTCCAATTGGTCACACAGCCGCCCCAGAACAAGAAGCCGTTGCGAAAGCGGGTAGGAGCGATTTTGCAGCAGCGCGACTATCAAATTGCGCACTTCTTTGACCTGGCGATTCGTCGTATCGACAAATCCAACGCTGCCGATTCGCGCGTCGTCTTCCAATTCGCTCACCGCGACGAACTGGATTGGTTCCGGATTTGTCAGCGCGAGCCGAGCCGCTTCCGGACAAGCGAGATCGAGCGAACGTTCGAGCACTCCTTCTACATTCGTCATAACTCGCGGAAACGTGGCGCAGTTTTTCGATAGCAGCTCTGCACCAAGAGCGCCGTGGATCTCACACAAGCCGTCGCTCAGAAAGCTACACACACCTTCATTCAGTTTGATCTCGGCCCAACTATCTTCACTCCCGGGAACAAGGCTGATGTTCACCAATGAGCGAAGCTTGGGTCCCAAGTTGGAATCGGAACAGGCTTGATATTTTTGATAGGTTTCTTTGTCTACTGGGACACGCCAGCCCGAACAGCAGTTGTCCTCACAAACGGAACCGACACAGCGGAAGGCTTCGTAGTAGCTGGGTTGCAGCCGCGGAGACGGCTTCAGCATCGCCTTTCAGCCTAACACTCAGGGATTGGGAACTGCCCGAGGAACGATCCTCTTCGGAGCGGCCGCCGGCTTGGCGGGCGCAACCTGGCCAGCTGCAGCCGTTGGATTCGGGATGCTTGGAGTTGCCACCGGCGCAGGTGGCGGGGCCTGCCGCGCAACACCCAATGTTTCGATCTCTTTGAACGCGACCCGCCGGTTTTCATCCATCGCCATGTTGGACAAGATCACGGCCGCCGAATTGGCCAAACCAACTTCAACATCGGCCAGCGGACGGTGGCCGCCGCGCGCATCGCTCAAAAAATTTTCAAGCTCCACATCAACGGGGTTGCGGTCTTCCTGCGGCAAAAGGATGCCCTTATCAAAAAGCCAGCGCCGCGCAATTTTCGATTCTCGTACCAGGAACGAATCGTTCTTCCAATCCACTTCCGTGCTGGGCATCATAATCGGAACGCCTATTTGCGGAGCGGGCGCAGCGGACGAATCGGGTTCACGAAACCACAAAGCAGTAGGCGGATCGTTGTCAATCCCAAACGTCATCTCCACAGCGCCGCCGGTGCCCATCACAACCAAGCCAACTTCGGGCCGCACAGACGAAAGAATCGGCAGATGCCGGCAGGTACTAATCGCGCTATACATCAGCCTACGGCCATTCGGATAGCTGTAAATCAGTTGAATGTTATCGAAGACATCGCGTCCGTCCCGGCGGAAATCGAGACCTCCGGTCCCCACTACAAATTCGGGCTGCGAGCCAAAGAACCAAGTGGCCACATCAATGTGATGCGCTGCCAGTTCCGCCGTCAGCCCAGCGGAAAATTCGCGGAACATCCGCCAGTTTTTCGGATTGTCTTTGCCGCCGGGCTGCATGATCCAGCCAGGGTTGCGATGCCATTGCGCATGAATATGCGTCACGGTGCCGAGCACACCTTCCTCGATCATCCGCTTCACAGACTGAAAGTAGAGACTATAGCGCCGCTGCAAACCAACTTGCACAATCTGCTTGGGGCGCTGGGCAGCGAGCTCTCGCAGCGCATGCGCCTCGTCTGCTTTGAAGACAAGGCTCTGCTCGCAGAGGACATGTTTGCCCGCGAGGAGCGTGTCGCGCATGATCGGAAAATGTAAATGGAGAGGGACGGCAATGACAACGGCTTCGACCTCTTTATCGGCCAGCAAGTCGCGATGATCCCGATATTTCTTCGGATTCGTGATGAGCTTTTGTGCGGCATCGTCCATCGCCTGCCGATTCACGTCGCAAAGAGCAACGCACCGGCCAATATCTAGCCGTGCCACGCGGCGAACGAGATAAGAGCCGCGCTCACCTAAGCCGATGACACCGAACTTGATCGGGTCGGCAGCCGCGCGGACGGTCAGAAGTGCCGAACCGCTCCCAGCCATGGCTGCAGCGGCACCCGCTTTTAGAGCGGCACGGCGGGAAATGTCAGTACTGTGGGTTGGCATCGAAATGCTGAGTCTGTGAACTATCCCTTTCGCGCGCAGCCCATTCAGCACCCGCCAAAATGATCATTGTGGCAATGAAAGCCCAGAAAATAATGCTGATGGATTGCACGAATGGTGGAACGTCCGCCCTCAACTTGTCGCGCAGCCAAGGCCACAACAGCACATTGATGAACGCGGAAACTTGGATCAAAATAGCCACCGTGATCGACGAAGGCAGCAATCGCCCAACAGAAATCTTCGCGTTGGGAAGCAACCAGTAGATGAGGAAGATCATGACCACCGTGACAGGCAGCGCGATCACATGCAAAATAATACTCTGCACAATGGATGCGAATTCGCTTGATCCTAAGGCAGCTCCGAAAAGCGTATCCAGACAAGCCGACCCCAGCACGAGAACACCGCAAAGAAAGATCAGCCCCAAGCTGATGATTTGGTTCCACACAAAGCTGCGGTTCTGTTTCGCGCCCCAAATTCGGTTGAAGGCCACTTCAAGCGGAGTGAAGATTCCGTTAGCCGTAAAGAAGAGCAGAAAGATCGACAACCAACTGAACCGTTTATGGGAGGAGTCCCTCAAATACCCGGCAATATCCATCCCGAAATCGCCCGGGAAATAGTCTTTCACCGTTTGTATGATGACGTTCGCCGCGGCCTGCCAGTGGAACAGGTGAATACAAACTAAGGTCATCGCCACGATAAACGGATAGAACGAAATCAGCACGTTCACCGATACCGCAAAAGAGTAAACGTGCACCTCTGTCTCCATCAGGAAACGCAAAGTCGCGAACAAACTCTTAGCCACCGCCGTCAGGCTGACCAAGCGCAGCCGAGGCGCCGGCTTGAACGGGTCTTGCATCCGCAGATCTACATACACGGGCTGCGCCGCCTGCGGTGGAGTCACAATGCGAGTCGGAGCGGAATAGTTAGGATCGGTGGGAGTCATTTTTGAGCTGGAACAGCAGCGGCCGGCGGCACAATTTTGATGTGGGAGAGCGTGTAACTGCCATCGTCGCTCACATCGATGATGGCAGCAATATGGTCACCTGGATGTAAAGTTGCGAACTCATCTTTCGATTGAATCGGATAATCCATCGTCATCGCTTCCATGAAATTCTTGACAGCCGCGGCATCAATAGCAGCCGTTTGCTCTTTAGCGTTCAATGAGACGACCTTGCCCGTCAATTGATAGTGCTTCACCGGCGCAGGCTTCTCATGATGAGCGCAGGCGAGATTCAACATTAGCAGTAGGGGAATAAAAAAAGGTTTCACAAGCGGCTTATTCATAGCGTAACTCGGAGGGCTTGCTGCGCCACGGGCGCGATTGCGGATATAATGGCCGCAACCATTTTTATGACAACCAAAGATCAAGAAATACCCTACGAAACAGGCGGTTTTGCCAGTGATTTGGCTGGGATGCTCAACTTCCTGATCGATCCGGAAGGTGCCGCCAAGCGCGTTCACAGCAAGTGGTTTTGGGTTGTGCCCCTGCTGGTTCTAGGCGCCATCGGCATTGGCGTGGGCTTGTACATGATGCCCATGATTCTGCATGTGGCAGCCCTTGCTCCGCCGCCGGACGGAGCGACGCCGGAACAACAGGCGCGTGCCGCTGGCATGGTGGGTACCTTCACCAAGATTGCAATCTACTTGAGCCCGATTTTGGCGGCCATCGTGTGGGCCATTGAAGCGGTCATATTGCTCGCCATTGCCGCGGTCACAAGCGTGAAAGCGCGTTTTGGAGAGCTTTTCAATCTAGTAGCGGGCTGCGCCGTGATTCAAACCCTGGCGTCTATCGCCACCGCTGTGATTCTGCACTTCAAAGGCGAGGTGTCCACTTCCGCCGAATTAAAGCCGGCCATGGGGTTCGACATCTTCATGCCGGAAGGAACCAATAAATATCTGATGGCCCTGGGCGGTTCGTTTTCAGTGTTTCAGATTTGGTGGGTAGTCATGATGGCTTTGGTGTTTGCCGCAGCGTTTCGCACGAGCAAGGTGAAGGGCTTCATGGCTGTGCTGCCTCTGTGGATCTTCGGGGTGCTGCTCGCCATGGTAGGCGCAGCTTTCCAGAGATAAAATTGATAGCGGTGCCGCTGAACTTTGTCGACGGTTTTCACTTGGTGGTTACAATGCCAGCCCGTGTTTCGAGCACAGCCAAGCGCAGGGAAACCGGATTAAGCCCCTCCTCGATTTGGCGTATTCACCGCTATTGTCTATCGGGGTGCCAATACCTCCGGGACACTCGCTTATGGGATTAATGACAACGGCGACCTTGCTGGCTTAATTCGACGTCGAAGAAGAAAAGGATATGCTTGGGCGCGGCGAACGACGGCACGGCCCCCGCAAGAACCACCGCGGAGAGCACTATCGACGGAATGACGGAGGCCATGCGCTTAAATTATCAAGATCCGCGAGAAACAAAGATGGCGATCGGAGCCCGATCCGGTAAGCGGATGCGCGGTGACTGCCACCTCCCTTTCGAGAGATAGAATTAAAAACCCGCAGCATCCAATTAACATGGCGGGCTGCGGGGATTCAACTGCTCCAAAGCTCTAGGATCGAACTCGATTCTACACTAAACTTCTACTTCTTAACTTTTGGCGGCACGATCGCGTCTTTCACCGACTTGGCGAGACGGAATTTCACGACCTTCTTTGCGGGAATCTTGATCGCCTCACCCGTTGCTGGGTTGCGGCCCACGCGAGCCTTGCGCTCCGCGCGGACTAACCGGCCAATACCAGGCACGATAAATACGCCGTTCTTCTTCGTCTCCCGAACAGCCAACTCTGCCAGGGTTTCCAAATAATGCTTCGAGACCTTGTTGTTCACGCCAGTGATTTCAGCCAACTCTCTCACGATCGCGGTCTGCGTCATCTTCTTTATTTCTGCCATATTGAATCTCCCTATATCCTCTCTTTGATGCGGAAGAAAATCTTACATTCGCGCGCCGGAGCCAAGCCAGGTCCCAAAAACAAAACGATGCGAAAATGTTCGATCTCTTCTTTTGTCAATCCGATCATACGAGACATGGGAATCGCTTGTAAAGGAAAAAATCGCGAAAACCCGCGTTTTTGTGGTGTTTTTTTACGTTTTATGCTCCGAAGGGCCTTTCCATGCGGTTTTGCGCGTTCTCACGCCCTCAAAACACCTGCTTTCCGCCGCGCCACCGCGAAAACGAGAAGCCATGCGCGTAAACTATTGTGGTGAACCGACGCGAATTCATCCAAGCCACCGGCGCCTCGCTTGCCGCCGGAAGCGCTTCAGCCAAAGCAGCAAAAGCGAGCGCCTTTCTGCCCGCACCGGCAACTTACGACGATGCCAAAAAGCGCCGCGTAGGTTTAATCGGCTGCGGGTGGTACGGCAAGATCGACCTGTTGCGCTTGATTCAGGTCGCGCCGGTGGAAGTGGTCTCGCTCTGCGACGTCGATAAAAACATGCTGAGCGAAGCCGCCGCAATCGTCGCCAGCCGCCAAGCTTCGAAGAAGACGCCGCGCACCTACAGCGATTACCGCAAGATGCTCGCGGAAAAGGATCTCGACATTGTCCTTGTGGGCACACCCGATCACTGGCACGCGCTCACCATGATCGAAGCCCTGAAATCGGGAGCCGACGTTTATGTGCAGAAGCCCATTAGCGTTGACGTCAGCGAAGGAGCTGCCATGCTGGACGCCGCCCGCCAATACCAGCGCGTCGTGCAGGTGGGCATGCAACGGCGCAGCACGCCCCACATCGCCGAGGCCAAGCAGCGCTTCATACAGGAAGGCAAACTCGGCAAAATCGCCATGGTGGACATTTGCTGTTACTACCATATGCGGGCCACCGAGAATCCGCCCGACTCCACGCCCCCCGAATACCTCGACTACGAGATGTGGACCGGCCCCGCGCCTATGCGTCCTTATAACCGCTTGGTTCATCCCCGCAGTTGGCGCGCTTTCATGGAATACGGCAACGGCATCGTCGGTGATATGTGTGTGCACATGCTCGACATGACACGCTGGATGATGGAGTTGGGCGCGCCTACCCGCATTTCGTCGTCGGGCGGCATCTTTATGGATAAGGCCAGCAAGGCGAATATCACCGACACCCAGACCGCCACTTTTGAGTTTCCCGAAGTGCGCGTCGTTTGGGAGCACCGCAGTTGGGGCGAAGCGGCTGATCCCGACATGCCTTGGGGCGCAACCTTCTATGGCGACAAAGGGACGCTGAAGGTGGATGTGTACGGCTACGAATTTACGCCGCTGGGAGGTGGTGAGCCCTTTCGCCGCAAGGTGACCTACGAACTGATTGAATATCCGGAAGACCAGACTGAAAAGGATCTCGAACGTCATGTCGCGCCAGCGGTCCGCCAGCACATGAAGAACTTTCTCGCCGCGGTCGACGCACGGTCGCGCCCCGTTTCCGATATTGAGGAAGGCTTCATTTCGGCCTCAGCCTGCATCCTCGCTAACAACTCGCTGAAGCTGGGACGCACGCTGCGTTGGGATATCAAAGAACGCCGCGTCGTGGGCGACGATGAGGCGAACAAACTGCTGGCGCGCGCCTATCGCGGACCTTGGGTGCATCCGGGGGCTTAGTGCCGGCTGGAACGAACCGAGCCTAGGCGGTTTCTACGCATCCATGCCCGGCGTCACACTGGCTCTGCGACCTGCGTGAACACGGCAACCGGTAAGGCCGCCTATGACGACCAATGTGCCATCCGCCTCGGCATGGCTCTCCAAAAAACCGGTGTCAGCTTCAAAAGCTTTCCTGGCCCCCGCTGCGAATTCCCTCCAGGAAACGGCATGGTCCTCCGAGCGCAAGAGCTGGCTGTCTGCCCGTTCCCCGGCTGCCCTTGTCGCCAGGCAAAGGCTTCGCCCAGACCCTGCACGGCCACACCGGCATCATCACTGCTACTCCCGCGTTTTCTTCTCCTCGCACCCAAGCCCGCAATCCCTTCCAGTACTCAAACTAGTCCTAGCCGAATATCGGTACTTTTTCCAGCCCGTTCGCCCCATTTGCCTCACGACAACCGAACCTTCCTGCGATACCCTCGCTCAAGCCTCACAAAATGAATACCTCACTCTCGGCGGGTTTACAGCTTCCGTTTCATCCCCTTTTGAAGCGCCTCACTCTGCTGGCTATTGGCACGCTCGGCGCCGCCGGCGTGGCGGTGGCGCAGACTCCTCCTTCCTTCGATACCGTCACCGTAAGTCCCAGTTCTTTGACGTTTGCAGCGCAGAAAATCGGCGTCGCCAGTTCCGCCCAGACAATTACCTTCACGCCCAGCAGCTTCTTCCCGATATTCTTCAATTCTGTCGCCATCGGCGGGACCAATGCAGCCGATTTCACCACCACCAACAACTGCCCCCGTCTGCTCTTCGATAGACAATCGTGCGCCATCAGCGTCATCTTCAAGCCCACTGCGGCTGGAACCCGCGCCGCAAGCCTAAGCATTACCGACAGCGCCTTCGGTTCGCCGCAAACCGTCAGTCTCGTGGGCTCGGGCCTCGTTCCCCTGACCACACTTTCCGTCAGCCCGGCCTCTCTCACGTTCCCAGCCCAGAATACCGGAACCACGAGCACCGCCCAAAGTACTGTTATTTCCAATACCGGCAACCAACCAATCACGCTCAGCTCCATTGGGCTTGCAGGAACGAATGCGGCCGATTTTATCGAGGCCAACACTTGCGGACCATCGCTTGCCGTAAGCGCCACCTGTTCGATTAGTGTCACCTTCAAGCCGTCCGCCGCGGGAACGCGCACGGCTTCCCTCACCATCGCCGACAACGCCAGCGGTTCGCCGCAATCGGTAAGTTTGAGCGGAATCGGACAACTTGTTCCGACAACGATCACCGTAAGTCCCACCGCTCTTACCTTTGCCACGCAGAATACCGGCACGACAAGCGCCACGCAAAACGTGACCATCACGAACACCGGCAATCAGCCGGTCACGATTAGTTCCATTGCGCTGGGCGGAACCAATGCCGCTGATTTCGCTGAGACGAACACTTGTCCAGCCTCTCTCGCGGTGAGTGGAACTTGTGCGATTAGTGTCACCTTCAAGCCGACCGCAGCGGGAACGCGATCGGCGGCGATCAGCATCACAGACAGCGCGACGGGCTCGCCGCAGTCAGTGAGTTTAACGGGGACCGGGCAGGCCGCTCCAAGCACGACGATTTCGGTCAGCCCCACCGCTTTGACTTTCGCGACTCAAAATACCGGCACAACGAGCGCCGCACAAAGCGTGACCATCACGAATACCGGCAATCAGCCGGTCACGATCAGTTCCATTGCGCTGGGCGGAACCAACGCCGCAGATTTCGCTGAGACGAACACTTGTCCGGCCTCTCTTGCGGTGAGTGGAACCTGTGCGATTAGTGTCACCTTCAAGCCGACCGCGGCGGGAACGCGATCGGCGTCTCTGAGCATCGCGGATAATGCCACCGGCTCGCCGCAGTCGGTGAGTCTGACTGGGACGGCCCAGGTGCTCACAACTACTATTTCGGTGAGTCCCACCGCTCTAACCTTTGCCACGCAAAATACCGGCACAACGAGCGCCGCGCAAAGCGTGACCATCACGAACACCGGCAATCAGCCCGTCACGATCAGTTCCATTGCGCTGGGCGGAACCAATGCCGCTGATTTCGCTGAGACGAACACTTGTCCGGCCTCTCTTGCGGTGAGTGGAACTTGTGCGATTAGTGTCACCTTCAAGCCGACAGCCGCGGGAACCCGCACGGCGTCGTTGAACATCGCGGATAATGCCACCGGTTCGCCGCAGTCGGTAAGTCTGACTGGGACGGGCCAGGTGCTCACAACTACTATTACGGTGAGTCCCACCGCTCTAACCTTTGCCACGCAGAACACCGGCACGACAAGCGCCGCGCAAAACGTGACCATCACGAACACTGGCAATCAGCCGGTCACGATTAGTTCAATCGCACTTGCGGGAACCAACGCCGCCGATTTCGCTGAGACGAACACTTGTCCGGCCTCTCTTGCGGTGAGTGGAACTTGTGCGATTAGTGTCACCTTCAAGCCGACCGCAGCGGGAACGCGATCGGCGTCTCTGAGCATCGCGGATAATGCCACCGGCTCGCCGCAGTCGGTGAGTCTGGCCGGGACCGGGCAGGTGCTCACAACTACTATTTCGGTGAGTCCCACTGCTCTTACCTTTGCCACGCAAAATACCGGCACGACAAGCGCCGCGCAAAGCGTGACCATCACGAACACCGGCAATCAGCCGGTCACGATCAGTTCCATCGCGCTGGGTGGAACCAACGCCGCCGATTTTACCGAGACGAATAATTGCCCGGCTTCGCTCGCGGTCAGTGGCACGTGCTCGATCAACGTAACGTTCTCGCCAACCGTCGCAGGTACACGGACAGCCTCCCTCAGCATCACCGACAACGCAACTGGCTCGCCACAATCAGTCACGTTGAGTGGCACGGGGCAAGTGACGGCAACGTCGATTTCGCTGAGTCCGGGCGCGCTTACGTTCGCGGCCCAGAATACAGGCACGACCAGCGCGGCGCAGACCGTAACCATTGCCAATACCGGCAATCAAGTGGTCACGATTAGCTCCTTGGCTCTCGCCGGAACCAACGCCGGCGATTTTGCCGAGACGAATAATTGCGGCGCCTCGCTGGCGGTAAGTGCCACTTGCTCGATTAGTGTCACCTTCAAGCCAACCGCGACGGGCGCGCGCACGGCTTCGATTACGATTACCGACAATGCCACCGGTTCGCCGCAGACAGTCAGTCTGGCCGGGACGGGGCAGGCAGCCACGACGACGTTGACCTTGAATCCCACGTCGCTGACGTTCGCGGCCCAGAATGTGAGTTCCACCAGCAGCGCGCAGGCCATTCAGGTTACGAATACCGGCACGGTGGCGCTCATCATCGGTACTGTCGCGGTCACAGGCACAAACGCGGCCGATTTCGCCATTAGCGCCAATACTTGTGGGTCCTCTGTGGGCGTAGGAGCGCAGTGCCAAGTCAACGTAACTTTCACGCCGAGTGCCGCAGGCACGCGGACGGCGGCAATCACGTTTACCGACAACGCCACCGGATCGCCTCAGTCTGTGACGTTGAGCGGGACGGGTCTGGTTCCAAGTACAACCATCTCTGTTAATCCGGCTTCGCTCACGTTCGGCACGCAGAACACCGGTACGACCAGCGCCGCACAAAGCGTGACAATTACAAACACCGGCAATCAGCCAGTTTCGATCAGCTCCATCGCGCTGACTGGGACGAACCCGGGCGATTTCGCCATTAGCGCAAACAACTGCCCCACCTCGCTGGGTGTGGGCGCCGCATGCTCCTTAAGCGCGGCATTCTCGCCTACTGCGGTAGGCACCCGCAGCGCCGCCGTCACCATTGCCGACAACGCCAGCGGTTCACCGCAAACAGTTAGCTTGACGGGCACGGGACAAACGCCCAACCCTACCCAAACCCTCAACCCAACCGCTCTAGCCTTCGGCTCGGTCAACGTGAACACGAGCACCAACCTGAGCACCACGCTCAGTAACACCGGCAACACAGCAATCAGCATCACTTCCATTGCCGTCAGCGGCACAAATGCCGGCGATTTTACAGCCGGTAACAATTGTGCCGGCAGTGTCGCTAGCGGCAGTAACTGCAGCATCAGTATCGCTTTCACACCCAGCGCTGCCGGAGCGCGCGCCGCAACTTTGACGATCACCGATAGCGGTTCGGGATCGCCGCTTACCGTGCCCCTGAGCGGTACCGGCCAAATCCCCACTCAGTCCGTCTCCCCAACCGCGTTGGCGTTCGGTGCCCAGAACATCAACACCGGCAGCACGCTGAGCGTCACCCTCAAAAACACCACCGGTGCCTCTACGTCCGGATCTATTTCCATCGGTTCCATCGCCGTCAGCGGCACAAACGCCGGCGATTTCACGGTAGGCAACAATTGTGCGGGCAGTCTACCCAACGGAACCTCCTGCAATATCAGCGTCACCTTTACGCCCAGCGCGGCGGGAGCTCGTGCCGCCACCTTGACGATTACCGATAGCGCTTCGGGTTCGCCGCTCACCGTGCCAATCACCGGAACCGGTCAAGCGCCGGCTTTGACGGCCAGCCCCACGTCGCTGGCTTTTGTCGCCCAGAACATCAACACGAGCACTGCCCTAAACGTCACCCTCACCAACACCACCAGCGCTTCCATCTCGGGGTATGTCTCTATCAGTTCCATCGCCGTCAGCGGAGCGAACGCCGGCGATTTCACTGTGGGCAACAATTGCGGAGGCACTGTTTCGAACGGGACCTCCTGCAATGTCAATGTTACTTTCACGCCTAGCGCCGTGGGAGCGCGCGCCGCAACCCTAACCATTGCCAACAGCGCTTCGGCAACACCGCTCACTGTAGCTCTCACCGGAACAGGTCAAGTGCCCACCCAGTCCGTCTCGCCAACCGCGTTAGCCTTTGGCGCTCAAAACATTAACACCAGCAGCACCTCGAGTGTCACCTTGGCCAATACCACTAGCGCAGCGACATCCGGGTATATCTCCATCAGTTCCATCGCCATCAGCGGCACAAACGCCGGCGACTTCACCGTGGGCAACAATTGTGCAGGCAGTCTCTCCAACGGGACGTCCTGCAATATCAGCGTCACCTTTACCCCCAGCGCCGTTGGGTCCCGCTCCGCAACTTTAACCATTACCGACAGCGCCACCGGATCGCCACTCACCGTGCCGCTCACGGGCACCGGTCAGGCGCCTGCTCTGAGTGCCACACCCTCCCCCCTGGCGTTCGGCGCACAGAATAACAACACCAGCAACACCCTGAGCATTACTCTGACTAACACCACCAGTTCGTCTATCTCCGGCTACATCACTCTCGGTTCGCTCGCCGTCAGCGGCGCGAATGCCGGTGATTTTACAGTCAACGGAAGCAATTGCGGGGGCAGTATCTCTAATGGAACTTCTTGTCAAGTCAGCGTAACCTTTACACCAAGCGCCGTCGGAGCGCGCTCGGCAACGCTAGCGATCACAAATAGCGCAACCACAACACCGCTCACCGTGCCGCTTACCGGAACCGGCCAAGTGCCCACCCAGACCGCCACACCCACACCGCTGGCCTTCGGCGCGCAGAACATCAACAGCAGTAGCACGCTCAACGTCACACTGAAAAACACCACCAGCGCGTCCTCTGGCGGCTATATCGCCATCAGTTCCATACTCGTTGGCGGCGTCAACGCCAGCGATTTCGCAGTAAACAGCAACTGCGGAACCAACCTCTACAATGGCAATTCCTGCACCATCAACGTCACGTTCACGCCCGGCGCCGTGGGAGCGCGTAGCGGAACCTTGACGATCACCGATAGCGCTTCGGGTTCGCCGCTCGCGGTGTCCCTTACCGGAACCGGCCAAGTGCCTACTCAAACGGCCAGCCCAACTTCGCTGACCTTTGGAACAGTTACGGTTTCAACGCCAAGTTCGCTCACTCTCACACTCACCAACACCACCAGCGCCTCTATTGCGGGCTCTATTGCGATTAGCTCCATTTTGATCAGCGGCACCAACGCCGGCGATTTCGCCGTCAATAGCAACAACTGCGGAACCAGTCTAAGCAACGGTGCTTCCTGCGGCATATACGTCTCCTTCACTCCGGGCGCCGTCGGAGCGCGCACCGCGGCACTGGTCATTACCGACAGCGCGGCGGGATCGCCCTTATCCGTACCTCTCAGCGGAACGGGACAGTCCACCACCACAACCTTATCTTTGAGCCCGGCTTCGTTGAACTTCTCCGGGCAGAATGTGAACAGCACGAGCGCTTCGCAGTATTTCATCGTTTCAAACACCGGCACAGCCGCTTTGAGTTTCAGTTCCGTCGCTGTCACCGGAACGAATGCGGGCGATTTCGCCGTCAGTACAAACAATTGTGGGAACTCGCTGCCTGCCAGTGCCGGCTGCTATGTCTTCATTACCTTCACACCCACTGCTGTAGGTACGCGTACAGCGGCCGTCACCCTCACAGACAATGCCACCGGCTCTCCGCAATCAGTCGCGTTAACGGGCACCGGCCAAGCCGTCACATCCACGTTGACTGTCAACCCCAATGCGTTAGCTTTCAACGGCCAGAACCTGAACAGTACCACCGCATCGCAGTATTTCTACATTTCGAACACCGGCACAGCGGCGATCGCCATCAACTCCATCGCCATCACCGGTGCGAACGCCGGAGATTTCGCCGTCAGCAGCAACAATTGTGGAAGCACATTGCCTGCCAACACCTCTTGCTATGTCTATGTCACCTTTACGCCCAGTGCCATCGGTGCGCGGACTGCGGCGGTTACCATAACGGACAGCGCCGCGGGCTCCCCACAATCTGTCGCCTTGAGCGGCACGGGGCAGACTACCACAACACTCACCTTCAATCCCGCGTCCGTCTCTTTTGCCAACACGAATGTCGGCGCAACCTCCACCCAAACATTGACCGTCACTAATACCGGCACTGCCGCGGCCTCGTTCTCCTCTTTCGCATTAGCTGGTGCCAACCCCGGCGATTTTGCCATCACCGCAAACACCTGCCCAATTGCCCCGAGCACACTGAGTGGGGGCGGCAATTGCCAACTAACAATCACCTTAACGCCAAGTTACCCACTAGCTCGTTCCGCCAACCTGACCATTACCGATAACTCAGCTAACTCGCCCCAAGTGATCTTCTTAGGCGGCAATGGCGCTGCCCAGACCCAGACACTCGCCTTCAGCTATCTGAATCTCGCCTTCAATAACCAAGACGTGGGGTCTAGCAGCGGCGAAGCGGACGTCAACGTAACAAACACGGGAAACACGGCCGTGAACCTGAGTTCGATCGCAATTACCGGCCCCAATCGTACCGATTTCACCATCAGCACGAACCAGTGCTCGAGCCAGTACGGCAACATCCTTGTGCCGAACCGAGCCTGCTACGTGGGCATCACATTCACTCCCGCGGCAACGGGCGCCAGAACGGCGGCAGTGACCTATACCGACAACGCGGCAGGCTCCCCCCAATCCGTGGCGCTCACAGGCAACGGCGTCACTCCGGGTGCGGCCGCAACGCTGAGCCAAACCGAGTTTTTGTTCGGCACTTCCGACGTCGGCGTCGCGAGCAGCGAACAGGACGTTTACATCCAAAACACCGGTAATGTTCCGCTTAACATAAGCGCTATCTCAATTACGGGCGCGAACGCCGGCGATTTTACTATCACCACCAACCGCTGCTCTTATAGCTATGCCAACATGCTGGCGCCCAACCAGCAATGCTACGTCGGAGTTACCTTCACTCCCACAGCTACGGGCGCTCGCGCGGCATCTCTCACATTTACCGACAATGCCGCCAGTTCACCGCAAACCGTGGCACTCAGTGGAACCGGCCACGCGGCAACTGAGACGCTCGCTGTTCGAACACCGGCGGTCTTTTTTGGCGGAGTAGAGGTGGGTACGAGTAGCTCTGATCTATCCACGTACATAACCAACACCGGCAGCGCCACCATTAACATCAGCTCCATCGCCATCAACGGCGCCAACGCAGGCGATTTCTCCATCGACACCTCCCAGAATCGTTGCGCTAACGACTACAGCAACACTCTCGCTGCGGGCCAAAGCTGCTCCGTCTCTTTTCTCTTCACACCAACGGCCGCTGGCAACCGCACCGCCGAGCTAACCATCACCAGCAACGCCACTAATTCGCCGTTAAACGTAGCACTGAACGGCGTGGGTCTTAGCGGCGATATTCTTCTCACGGCATTCCCATCCACCCTCAGCTTTTCGCAGGCCAATGGAATCGCGAGCGCCCCGCAAACGGTCACGCTGCTGAATTCTGGCGCGCAGCCCCTCACGATTACTTCGGCGGCCATCACGGGCCCAGCCGATTATGCCATCAGTTCCTACAACTGCCCTGCTTCTAGCACGACACTGGCCGCCGGCTCTTCCTGCACCCTCCAAATCACTTATACGCCGAGTGCCGTCGCCAACACCAGCGCCACCCTGGGCATCATCAGCAGCGCCGGAACGGCGGCAGTGGCGCTGAATGGCTCAGGCCAAAATCCGACGCTGACTTTATCGGCCCCCGCATCGGCTGCGTTCGGCACCCAAGGCAACGGCATCACCAGCCTCGCCCAAGCCATCACGATTCAGAACACCGGAACAGCGCCCATCACCCTCACTAACTTTGCGGTCGCTGGAACGAACGCCGGCGATTTCAGTATCGCTTCTAACTCCTGCGGCACAACTCTTGCGGCGGCCACATCCTGCACCGTTGGTGTGACGTTTACGCCTTCCGCCAGTGGAGCGCGCGCGGCTGCGCTCACCATTACTGACGACGCGACAGGTTCGCCTCAATCCGTAACGCTAAACGGCACGGGCGGCGGTTCGCAGAAGACGCTGGAAGTAACCCAAGCGGTTGCGTTCGGCCTGGTCAATTTGGGGGTCGCCTCAAACGGCGGCAGCGTGACACTCACTAACACAGGAAGCGCCAGCGTGAATCTAAGCGCCTACGCGATTACGGGCGCTAACGCTGCCGATTTCGCCATTACCTCCAACCAGTGCACAACCAGTTACTCGAATGTATTGACGTCCACCAGCGCATGTTATTTTATTGTGACATTTACTCCTTCAGCAGCGGGCTTGCGCACGGCAACGTTGCAAATTTCGAGCGACGCATCGGGCAGTCCGCAGACCGTTCAATTGAGCGGTACCGGCCAAAGCATTACGCAAACACTGGCGCTTTCGCCGGCAAGCCTCTCCTTCGGCACTTACACGGTTGGCGTTACTAGCGGTGGAACCGTTGTGTCCATCACCAACA
The DNA here is from genome assembly GCA_963763615.1 of Bryobacterales bacterium. Taxonomy (GTDB): domain Bacteria; phylum Acidobacteriota; class Terriglobia; order Bryobacterales; family Bryobacteraceae; genus Bog-105. The sequence continues at coordinate 74,536 of CAVXPI010000005.1, forward strand.
CCGGGGATGCGCCGGTCGCCCTGACTGGCTACACGATCACCGGCACAAACGCCGCCGACTTTACTGTCAGCTACAACTATTGCACCACCGGTTACTCCAATACGCTGAGTTCGCAAGGTAGTTCGTGCTACCTGAATTTGAGCTTCACCCCTTCAGTTGCTGGACTTCGCACAGCGACCTTGCAAATCGCCGATAACGCCACCGGCAGCCCGCAAACGATCCTTCTGCAAGGAACCGGCCAAAGCGTCACCAAGACCTTTTCGCTTTCGCCAACTTCTTACGATTTCGGCGTTTCGAATGTGGGCGTGAGCGTGGCGAGCAATAATATAAGGGTCATTAACACCGGAACGGGCAGCGTTACCTTTACAAACTATGTCATCTCAGGAGCAAATGCCGCCGACTTCGCGATTACCAGCCCCAACTACTACTACGATTGCAGCGGAACGCGCTATTCGAACGTTCTCACCGCCGGCGGCTTCTGCTATGAGGAAGTAACCTTTACGCCTTCCGCCGCAGGAGTGCGCACGGCTACCCTAACCTTTACCGACGACGCCACTGGCAGCCCGCAAACAGTTTTCCTGCAAGGGACGGGCCAAAGCGTTACGAAGACCATTTCAATCTCACCGATCTCTTACGATTTTGGTGTTTCGAATGTGGGCGTGAGCGTAGTGAGCAATAACTTAACGGCTACCAACACCGGTACGGGAAACGTCACCTTCTCGAACTATGCCATCTCGGGCGCAAACGCCAGCGACTTCGCCATTACCAGCCCCAACTACTACTACGAATGTAGCGGCACGCGCTATTCGAACGTATTGCCGGCCGGCAGTTTCTGTTATGAGCAAGTGACCTTCACGCCTTCCGCAACTGGCGTTCGTACTGCAACTCTAACCTTTACGGACGACGCGACCGGAAGCCCACAAACAATCGCGCTAACGGGCGAAGGTCAAGTGGTCACGACATCGGATCAAATTTCACCAACGAGTTTGTTGTTCACTTCAAATGTTGGCGTGTCTGGCTCCAAATATGTCTATTTCACTAACACCGGAACGGCGAATATAAACTTCACCGGCGCGGCCATCACCGGCACAAATGCCGCCGACTTTAGCATCGGCGCCTACAACCAATGCGCTAACGGTTACTCATCCACCGGTTTACCCCCGGGAACTAGTTGCTATGTGCGCGTTTCATTCACCCCGACCTTGGCCGGCACAGAGACGGCCACGCTGAATGTCACCGATAGCGTATCCGCCACTCCCCAGACTGTGAGCCTGACAGGATTGGGTCAAAGCATACAAACAACCCTAGAGTTGAGCAACGATTACCTGCAATTCAACGCCGCGGTTGGTTCAACTTATCGAACATATGTTCAACTAACGCCATCGGGCACCGGCAGCGTAACGCTATCGAATTTGGCGATCACGGGGACAAATGCTTCAGAATTCACAACTTACAGCAACGGTTGTACGGTTGGGGCGCCACTCACCAGCGCATGCGATATTGTTGTGACATTCGCGCCCCTAGCGGAAGGCTACAGAACTGCGGCGCTACAGATCACGGACGATGCGACCGGAACGACGCAGAACGTATTGTTAAATGGCAATGCAATTCTGCCCAGTGCCAGCATCTCTTACAACAGCCTAGATTTCGGCCGGGTCCCGGTAAATACGACGTCCGCGCAAAGTTATTTCTACTTTTACAACTCCGCATCCACCGCGCTCGCTTTATCGGCTCCCACAATCATAGGCGCCAATGCCGCCGACTTCTCGATCGTCTCGACAACCTGCGCCACCTCATTAGCGACCGGCAACTCCTGCTACATTTACCTCACTTTCAAACCGTCGGCTCCTGGTCCACGCACCGCGGCGGTCAGGGTTCTCGACTCGGGCGGCACCGGCACCCAAGCAGTCGTGCCACTCGCCGGAGATGGCAACGGCGGCGCTGGCTATCTAGCCCTTGACCCTATCGGTTTAGAGTTCGACGACACAGATGTAAGCTCGACATCCTCTTACCAGGGAGTTACATTGACGAACACCGGCAACGGGACGGCTAACTTCAGCGCGTTCAAGTTGTCCGGCGCCAATGCCGCCGATTACAGCATTTACTCCAACCAGTGTTCCACTGCGCTAGCGCCGGACGCATCTTGCAACGTCTACTTGCAATTCACGCCTTCCGGCACAGGTCTGCGTAGCGCGTCGCTGCAGATTACCGACGATGCTTCCAACACCCCACAGAGTGTTGCCTTGATAGGCGCGGGTCAAGCCTCGGCGGAGATCCTTTACACCAGTACGCCGTATCTGGATTTCGGTTCGGTGAACATCAACAGCGGCACCGGCGCTAATGGCCTTTCGCTTCAATCGGGCGGAACGGCCAATATTAATCTCAGCAGCATTCAGATCACCGGAGCGAACGCTTCCGAGTTTAGTCTCTCCGGCAACACTTGCGCGACCAGCCTAAGTTCCTCATGCTCGATTACCATTGCGTTTTCGCCCACTGCCGTCGGCGCACAGACAGCCAATCTAGTGATCACCAGCGACGCGCCGGGTTCGCCGTTAACAATTCCGTTGACCGGCGCCGGTCAGCCCAACACCGCGGTCCTCTCGCTCAACTACGCCAACCTGGATTTCGGCGTTGAGAACATCGGCGCTCAGTACACTTCCCCCATTACTGTCACTAACAACGGTTCAGATCCCGTGCAATTCAGCCTGCCCACCATTACCGGCACAAATGCCGGCGACTTTGTGATCGCCTCGAACACTTGCGTTACGGTTGCTGCCGGAGGAAGTTGCACTATGAACCTGGCCTTCACACCTTCGGCGGCAGGAGCGCGGACCGCCTCGCTGAATATCATCGACACGGCCACGGGGTCGCCGCAAACGGTAACCTTGTTTGGAAACGGCCAGGTTATCAGCCAGTTGCTGTCGGCGTCGTTAACAACGCTCGATTTCGGCGTCCAAAACAAAGGCGTGGCGACGAACAATCTGAGCGTGCAGATCACCAACACCGGCAATGACGAAGTTGATATCAGCGGAATTACGATTAGCGGTACGAATGCAGCAGATTTTGAAATCGTATCCCCCTATGCCAACACCTGCCCGGCGGTGCTGACTCCGGGCGCGGCCTGCTACATCTACGTTATCTTCACCCCGAGCACCACAGCAGCCGAAAGCGCAACCTTGACGATAGCGAACGATTCTTCCAGCGGGCCCGTTATGGTCTCCCTCATCGGTGTCGGTCAGACGGTCACGAAGAGCTTGGTGCTGAGCGCCGTTAGCTTGGACTTCGGAGCGCCATTGATCGGGGTAACGAGCGGTCAACAGTTATTGGTGACGAATACCGGAGACGCCACGGTTACCATCTACCCACCGGCGATCACGGGGGTCAACGCCGCGAATTTCACTGTATACAACGACAATTGCGGCGCCCTAACACCCGGAAGCGCCTGCTACATTTATCTGAACTTCAGTCCTTCCGCGACAAGTGTGGCCAGGGCAACTTTGACCATTAGCAGCACGGCCACCGGCGGCCCACTTACCGTGGCGTTGACCGGAACCGGAACGGCCGCATCGGGCGCAGTGCTCAACTTCACCAATCCCGCCGCGTTCACGAACACCAACGTGGGCGCGTCTTCTAACAGCGCTATCTATGTCTACGACGTCGGCACCGCAAATGCCACAGTGAGTTCTGTAGTTCTCGGCGGCGCCAATGCCGGCGACTTCTCTATTTACAACAACGCCTGCGCCACCTTGAGCCCCGGCAGCTACTGCTACGTAGGCGTGACTTTCACGCCGACCGCTACTGGTAACCGGACCGCCACGCTAACGTTTACCGATTCGTCGCCCGGTTCGCCCCACAGGGTTGTGCTGGCGGGAACCGGCCAGTAAGCCATCTTCTAACCCGGCTAACTCCGAATCCGAGCCGGAGACAAGTGGTGCTGGCGCTCGTGCTCTAGTTTCTAGTACACCGCGCAGGCGCGCCCGTTTGGCCGTTTCGTTTTGCGCAACGAAGCCAGCACTTACTCGGAACGTCTTTTTGAAAAAACGAAGCCAAATCGCCGCGCGTTCGCTCTTTTACGCTTCGAAGCCACTTTGGCCGGATGGGCAGGGTTGAAAAAACAAACCCACCGGCGGTTTCGTATTGCGCAACGAAGCCAGCGCTCACTGCGGAGCGCTTTTGAAAAAACGAAGCCAATCGCCGCGAGTTCGCTCTTTTACGCTTCGAAGCCACTTTGGGCCGATGAGCAGGATTGAAAATACAAACCCACCGGTCGTCTCGTTTTGCGCAACGAAGCCAGCGCTTACTCGGAACGTCTTTTTGAAAAAACGAAGCCAATCGCCGCGAGTTCGCTCTTTTACGCTTCGAAGCCACTTTGGGCCGATGGGCAGGGTTGAAAAAACAAACCCACCGGCCGTTTCGTTTTGCGCAACGAAGCCAGCGCCGTGGAAAAAAAACAAAGCTAGGCTAAAGGGTGATTCGCAAAATATTCGATTGTGAAGGATCGGCCCGGTTTTAAAAACCGGCGCAACGGGATGCGCGATCAGAGAAGACGCGAAGACAGAACCGCTGCCACAGTCTGAAGATAGTGCTGCCGGCGTTTGGAGTGAGCTGGGTTGGATTCAGCAATTGCGAGAAGAGCTGTCGTTTGAATGGCTTAGGGCGAGGAAAATAAGGTGCAGGGTTTGTGACTACGGCTGGGTGCGCGAGATAGAGAGAGTGGGTCTCGTAGCTCGGTCGAAACCCCGATGAAATGCTACCCTAAAACTGGCCCACGAAACCATCAATAATGAACTCCCCGCACCCCGCGCCTCATCCCTTACTTATCCGTTCCACCGCCACCCCAAACTCATGATCAAAAAAGTCTCCAAGCACATCGTCCAAAACGAACCCCTCTTATTCGAGCAATCTTCCCCCGGCAAAATCGGCTACCAGCTCCCTCCGCTCGACGTCCCGCCCGTCGACCCCATCGCCGCCCTCGGCAAAAATCGCGTCCGCGCCGAAATCGCAGACTTTCCCGAAGTCAGCGAATTCGAAACCCTTCGCCATTTCACCCGCCTTTCCACTTGGAATTACGCCATTGATCTCGGCCTCTATCCGCTCGGCTCTTGCACCATGAAGTACAACCCGCGCGTCAACGAGCTCGTCGCGCGCACCGAAGGTCTCGCCTGGGCCCATCCGTATCAACCCGATTCGCTTTCCCAAGGCTGTCTCGAAGTCGTCGCCGCTCTTGAAAGCGCGCTTGCCGAAATTACCGGCATGAACGCCGTAACTCTCCAACCTGCCGCCGGCGCACACGGCGAATTTACCGGCATCCTCATGATGCGTGCCGCGCTCCAAGCCCGCGGTAACCCTCGCAAGAAAATTCTCGTCCCCGATTCCGCCCACGGCACCAATCCCGCCACCGCCATGATGGCGGGTTACTCTGTCGAAAACATCAAGTCTAACGAACGCGGCATGGTCGATCTCGAAGCGCTCAACAAATCCATGACCGGCGACGTCGCCGGACTCATGATCACCAACCCCAACACCGTCGGCGTTTTTGAAGAAAACATCCGCAAAATCTGCGCCATCATGCACGATAAAGGCGGCCTCGTCTATATGGATGGCGCCAATATGAACGCTCTCGTCGGCATCGCGCGCCCTGGCGATTTCGGCATCGACGTCATGCACCTCAATTTGCATAAAACATTTTCCACCCCGCATGGTGGCGGCGGCCCCGGCGCCGGCGCGGTAGCCTGCGTTACGGAACTAACTCCCTTCTTACCGAGTCCCCGCCTCCAACTTACTAACAATGGGTGGAGTTGGAATTACGATCTGCCTCAATCCATCGGCCGCGTCAAAGCTTTCTACGGTAACTTCGGCGTACTCATCCGCGCTCTCGCCTATATCATGGCCCACGGCTCCAACGGTCTCCGCCAAGCCACCATGGACGCGCTCCTCAACGCCAACTATCTCCGGAGGCTTCTCGAGCCTCATTACGAAATAGCCTACAAAGCTCCTTCGATGCACGAATGCGTATTCAGTGACGACCGCCAATCCGCGAAAGGTGTCCGGACTGGTGACATCGCCAAGCGCCTCATCGATTACGGCTTCCATCCCTACACCGTCAGCTTTCCCCTGATCGTCCATGGAGCCTTGATGATCGAGCCAACCGAAACCGAAGGCAAAGGCGAGCTCGATCTCTTTGCCGACGCGCTCATCTCCATCGCTAAGGAAGTCGAAGAAAATCCCGAACTGGTCAAGTCTGCGCCCCATTCCACGCGCACACCAAAGGTCGATGAAGTTACTGCCGCTCGCAAGCCAATCGTTCGTTGGCGGCGTTAAGCACTTCTTCCAGAGTCGGGTTTTGTAAAAGCTTCTCCTGTTGGTTTCCCCAAATTGCAGGGTTTGTATCGCGAAAAATGGCCAGAACAGGCGTTCCAACTGCCCTGGCAAGATGCGTAATTCCGGAATCGTTTCCGATATAAAGCCGCGCCCCGCCCATCCACTCCGCCAGTTCGAAGAGGTCGTCGAACCTGTCCTGAGCCCACTCCACGGGCAGTGGAAGCTTGGTTGCCAATTCGCTGAAACTGGCATAATCCCAGTTTTTTCTATCACTTCCAGAGAAAGGATGCATCACAATTGTTTCACGTGGCACACTTTTTACCCGTATTTTTGGTCGCGCCCCGAGTGGTGCGGCAACCTGCTGCAGATAATAATCGCTGGCGTTCAGCTCGCCATCCGGCAACGCCTTGAAAAATCGTGACTTAGGGTTGATTTCCATGAGTCTTTCCCGGTTCGACCAGTACCAGGACACAACGTCGTCAAACTGTTGAAAACGTTCAACAAAACCGTCCGTCAGCATGTCGATTCGGCTGCTGGCGATTGAGGTAACTTTATCGGCAAATTGGATCAACGGCACCACCGCCGATGATACCCAAACCTCAGTGTATTCAGCTTTCAGGTACTCCATCGCCGGCAAACTGACGATGACGTCGCCGATAGCCCCGGGGCGGATCAGCAATCGTTTCATGTACTTACCAGCCGTACAGGTGTCGGGCGTTGTCCCGCAAAACCATGTGGACCAGGCGTTTTCCCGCTTCCATATTGATCTCGCCGTCGTCAATCATGCCTGTTATGGCCATTCCAAGCGCTTGCCTGCCCAGTTTTGATCCCGTCCAAGCGGTCTCTTCCCAGCCGATTTCATCGGTAAACGGCGATGCGTCCGACCCGTACAACACTTTTTCGGGCGCCATTTCGAGCAAAAATCGCAGATCTTTGGCGGCCTGTGCCGGATAGGCGAAGTAACTGTATGCCGAAAAATCTATGAAAACATTGGGCTTAAGTATTAGCGTCCCGGCTTCTCGGGTGAACGGCCAAGCGGCGTGCAGCATCACAAATTTCGTTTTTCGGAGCTCCGGATCGTTGAATACCGGCTCTAAAGCGAGTGGATTGGCGTTCGCCTCACGAAAATAGCTGCCCACTCCAATCGAGGTATGTATATGAATTGCAAGCCCTAAACGGCCAGCTTCATGAGCGATATAGCGGAACACATAGTCCTGTAAGGCTTTGTACTCGTCCGCCGAAGGCTCTGCCGATTGCACATAAATCGTATAGATCCGCTCTGCATCTTCTTTTTTCGGGTTGCCGATCTCCAGGTCCCGCAAGTAAGCGAGCTCGAATTTGAGCGCAACCGCACCGTCCGATTTGTACATTTCAAGCGTGTGCGTGATCATCGTCAGATAATCTTCAAACCCAAGCAGCGGCTCCTTTTGAATACCGGCGAGCAGCTTTTCCTCATTCTTAAAGAAGGCCGCATGCTCTGGATCCTTTTGCTTGAGCGCAGTATTGTTGAGCGGGAACAGAAACATGTCGACAAAGGGCACCCATTTGAACCTATCGTTCGATAGACCTCGGCCCATCGCAATGCGGTTCGCAAGCATGATTTCAGTTCCTGTACGGTTAAGAATCCAAACGGGGTAGAGATCACCCTTTACTTTCTCAATGTCGGCTTTGGACCCGTCGCCGAACATATCCTTCTTGGCTTGAGCGAACAGAGGATTGTCCGGCCGGCTCGGCACCGGCAGAGCAGGGAGTTGGACCGCATCGGCAGGCAGCGCATCGAAATTCCGATCCTGCTCGCCTGCGCCCACAACGCACATCGGGTGCGCGTGATTGTCGATCGACTTAGTGTGTTCTAGCTCGGCCGCGATATCTGGTGCTATCCCGGGCCGCGTGCAAGCCGCCAGCGAGGTCAGCACGGCCACGAGTGCAAGCTGTCTCACTCGATTACGACTGCGAAATGTACATCGAGAGTCATCGGCCGGAAACACATATGCTCGTTGCAAGCCTGATACTTGAGCTTGCCGGTGATGGTCGCCGGGCCCTTCGGCGCATCCTTCGGTACGGCGAATTCCGTCTCGATCGGAACCGTGCCCGTGAAGACCGCCATTTTCGAGCCGTTGAGTTCTATCTCCTCGGGCTGCGGGTACGTAATCGCTTTGCTTTCAAGCGGTTTCGGCGAATCCCAGGTAAGTTTTAACGGGATCAGGAATTCGTCTCTAGGCTTGTCGCTATTGACGTGAAAGCCCTCCAGGACCACTGCCTTGAGGGTCTGTTTGACGGCTTCGCCGCGCTTTATCATTAGCGGGTCGCTGGGCGCGATGGATATTTTATTTTGCTGGGCAGGCAGCGCCGGCGGCAGTGCTAGCAGACTCAACAGGCACAGAAGCGGGCGCTTTGCCGCCCAGGAGGCATTGAATTTCATTGACGTATTCATTTTTGCTGACAAGACCTATATGAGGAGGAAAAGCGACTTTACCATCCCTATCGATGATAAAGCTGGTCGGCAGCGAATCAAGGCCGCCGTAGAACTGCGCAACCGTGTCGTTGCCCATCAAAACCCGGTAGTTGATCTTACGTTCGGCCACGTACGGTTTTACTGCCGGCCAGCCGTCCTCGTCCATCGAAACGCCGAGTACTGCAAAGCCTTGAGACTTATACTTTTGTTCGAATTCGACGAACCACGGAATTTCAACGCCGCAAGGGCCGCACCACGTTGCCCAGAAGTTGAGCAAGACCACTTTGCCTTTATAGTCGGATAGTTTGACCGCAGCGCCATTTTCGTCTCTCAAGGTGAAATCGGCGGCAGGCTTGCGGTCGATGGAGTGCTTGGAGCCGCTTGCCGCCACGGTCTGTTTAGATGTGCACGACGAAAGACAAAAAATGACGAATGCCGACAGAGCGAGTGACTTGCGCAAGCAGAAAGACTCCTGCCTTCCAGTCTACCGCCTCTAGCTCCTAAGTAATCGCCGGCAACGCACTCGCGGGAGGCTCGGCGATTTCTAGCCGGTGTTGCCCGAGCACCCGCTCGGCTGCCATGCTAGCACTTCACGGGTTCTGTGATGTTCGCCGCAAACCAAGCTTTGCGGCCGTCGCGCCAGCGCTTTCCAAGGTTGGCGTGTGAGTTGTTTGGCGCCGGCGTATAGAGCCAGGCGGCTGTGTCACAGAAACTTTCGCAGACGTAACCGCGCGTTTGACTGTTGGCCGCTTTTTGCACTGCCGCCGATTCGCCCAGTTCTCCGTGAGCGTTCGCCCGGCGTTCTGCGGCCAGTAGCTCGGCATAGCTGGCGCGTTTCGCGTTGCCTAGCCGGACCCAAACAAAGTGAAACAGTTCGTGCACCAAAATCGGCCCCAAATCGGGCTTTTTGAGTAATTCCGTCTCAAGTACGATTTCTCTCCTGCGGATAAAGGCCGCTGCATGTACTGGCGCGCCTAGCGCGAGATTAGCTGAAAGAAGCTTGCCGCGATGAGCGGTGAGTTTGGGGAGTGTAGAAACAGTAAGCGGGCTACCGGTGAATACAGGCAGCCCGCTCGCGATTGAAGCAATTTGATGTGCTTTAATTCTTCGGCTGAGCAGGTGCAGGTGCAGGGGTAGTTCTTTGCAAGCTCGGGATTTTGGGGTTGGCAGCGGTCGCGGTCCCACCGCTATTGTTGAAGAAATCCTGATCTTCGATATGGATCGCATATTTGTCAGTCTCTTTTTTTACCACGCCATTGCTGCGCTCCGCTTTTAGTTTCTGCTCGATACCGGCTTTGGCTTTTTCATAGGTCACCGTTTCACGCGAGTCGAGCTTGATGATGAGGAATGCGCCATTAATGCGAACCGGTTCGCTCACTTTACCGGGTTCGAGTTTCGCAACGGCGGCCTTGATCTCGGCTGGAATTTGAACTTGCGGATCGTTGATCGGAACGCTGCCAAGATCGCCACCTTTGGAAGCGGTCTGGTGTTCCGATTCAGCGCGCGCGAGGGCGGCAAAATCACCGCCAGCGGCCAACTTCTTTTCGATGTCGTTGGCCTTTTCTTTCGCGGCTTCTTCGGTGCGGGCGTTCGGCGTACCAGAATTGGCCGGCGTACCGGGAGGATTAAATCCGACAAAGATTCCGCTCAATTTGGCGGTTTCGAATTCGGCTTTGTGCGCATCGTAATACTTTTGCGGATCTTCAGCCGGTTCTTTCCCGGCGGCTTCAGCGAGGTGGGCCACATAGGCTTGCGCGAGGATACCTCGGCGGCTGAGTTCCAACTGATCTTTCCAAGGCGCCTGCTGCTCAAGGTTTAGCTTTTGGGCGGCATCGGCCAACTGCTGCTGCATGTAGATTTTTTCAAAGTTCTTGGCGAAGCTGGCATCGATTTGTTTGCGCTGTTCCGGTGTGTAGAGCTTGAGCAAATCGTTGGCCTGTTTCGCGGTGATTTTCTGTCCGTTAATGGTAGCCACGACCCGGTTGGGGTCTGGACCTGCGGCCACGGGCGCAGGCGTCTGCGACCAACCGGGCAGGGCGAAAAGGAACACACTTAAGGGTAAGAGGGATAAACCGATTTTCATTATTCTCGCAAGTTCTTAAAAGTCATCTTCACGTTAGCACGTGAGAATCCCAATAGAGGGGCGCTTTTAGGGTTGGACGTAGGCCTTTCGCAGCGGGGTTTCCTTGCCTGCGCTGGAAACTCGAATATTATTAACGACCCCGGCCGCGCCTGACGTTCGGGCCATACGGGTGGCGGCACCCTTGTGCTGACCGATCACGGTGGTGCCTTCCCACGTCACAACACCTCGTTGTACGTGAAAACGGAAGCCGTCTTTGCCAATTTTCGATTTGGCTAGCTTGGTGCGAATGGTGGCTTCCAGTTGCCCGTCGTTTACGGACAAGTGCGGTTGACCGGCGGCGGTTGTTTTGGTGGGCGAACTCGCAGCACGCGCCGAAACGGGGCTGACGGCTGCCAAGGACAGAAACGGAACGAGAAGAAGGGCTAAGAATTGGCGCATGTCGTTCAGATAGTGGAGGCGCGGGCGTATAATTCGCTCATGGATTCCAACAGCCGTAGAGATTTCTTGCGTTCGGCGTCGACGAGCGCCATTGCCGTGACAGCCGCTTCTTATTCGCGCGTGATGGGAGCGAACGATCGGATCAACCTCGGACTAATCGGGGCGGGTGACCGGGGTAACCACGTGATGAGCCTCTTCCAGAACCGGCCCGACATCCAAGTTGTGGCGGTTTGTGATGCCTGGGGCGACCGGATTGAATCGACAAAGCAAAAGGCTGCGGGCGCTGCCGGATTCGGCGATTATCGCGAACTGCTGGCGGTTAAGCCTTTAGACGCAGTGCTGATTGCGACACCCGATCACTGGCATACCAAGATTGCGGTGGATGCGCTGACGGCTGGAAAAGACGTTTACGTGGAAAAGCCGTTAACGCGCACGCCGGAAGAAGGTCCACTCATTGTGAAGGCTGCCCGTGAGAACAACCGCGTTTGCCAGGTGGGGATGCAACAGCGCTCGGGAACGCACTATCGGGTGGCCAAGGAAAAGTATTTCGATACTGGCAAACTGGGCGCGATCACGCTGGCGCGGACCTGGTGGTATGGCAACGGCTGGCACCTGCGTAAAGCACCGCCGGCGCTGCACAATAAGCCGGACAATTTGGATTGGGCGCGTTTCGTGGGTCCGATTCAATGGCGCGATTACGACCCACAGCAGTTCTACAACTGGCGCGCCTATCTCGATTTCGGCGGCGGACAAGTGACCGATTTGTTTACGCATTGGATCGACGTGGTCCACATGTTTATGGGGCGTGAGATTCCCTGTTCCGCGAACGCGACGGGAGGCGTATATCACTATCGTGACGGGCGGACGGCGCCGGATACGATCAACGTCAATTTGGAATATCCCGACCCGAATCCTTTTACAGCAACGTTCGAAGCGACGCTGGTCCCCGGAATCAAAGGCGAAGCGCTCGAAATGTGTGGAACCGATGGACGGCTTTGGATAGACCGTTCGCGCTATGAGTTTTACCCGGTCGATGCCAAAGAACCGAGCGATGTGATGAAAGCCGTTCCGGTGCCAGGGACGAATGATCCATTAACGCAGGAGCATGTTAACAATTTTGTGGAGTGCATGCGGAGCCGGCAACGCCCGCACGGAGACGTGCTGATCGGCCACCGATCAGCCCAGGCTTCGCACTTGGGAAACATTTCGTATGTGGAGCGAAGGCGCATTAATTTTGACACGGTGCGGGAACGGATCTTGCCGACGTAGTCTACGGTGCGAAGTAGGCGGAGATATCGAGAATCAGGTTGGTGGAGCTGGACGCCAGGCTGTCGATGGAGCCGTTGGCGGTGGGGATGATGCCCATATTTGATGTGATAGCAACATCGTTGGCATTGAGGATGGACGAGCCGGGCCAAGGGACGCTATCTTGCCAGAGACTAAGGAAGCCGAGGCCGGAGTTCGGCACGACGGTGGAATTGAGGACGTAGGCTTGAGCGGCGGTGGAGACCGCACAAGCAGAGCCCGCGACGTTAACAACGATGGTGCCGCTGAATGCGCCTTCGAGGGCCCTTGTGTCAATGATGCGGCAGGGCGTTACGTTGAATAACGAGAGTGCGCCGGCCGTGATCGCTGGAGCGAAATAGCCGTTGATGTCGATGGCTAAGTGAGCCGGGTCTGTTGTAAAAACAGCGATCTGACCATTTGTTCCGGCGGGAAGGATGGCGGCGTTGGCGGTTACGTCGAGCGAGACGGTATTGAGTGTAGAGACGAGTGGTTTCGTTTGACCGGTGGGCCAGGTGGAAAGGTAGCCAATGGGTTTGATGGGTATGGCGGTCAGGTTCAACGCGTAAGCTTGGGCGGTTGAGGGAATGCCGCAAGAACTGCTCAGGGGAGAAAAGTTTCGCGACTCACCGGCCGATAGTGGGGTGGTGTTTCGAGTATCTGCGATGCGGCAGGGGGTGACTGGATAGAACCCCAAGGCGCTCAAGTCAGTGGCTGGCACGAAGTAGCCGTTGATATCGATGATCACGTGGGTGCTGTCCGAAGCGTAAAGGTTGATCGCGCCCGAAAGTCCTGCCGGCACAATGGCGGCGTTCGCCTTGACGCGGCCATCTGAGTTGAGCAACGAAACGCCGGGCTGCGGCTGGCCCGTTGGCCAGACAGATAGATAGCCCACCCCACCAGGCGGCACAATCGTGAAGTTCAAAGAATAAGCCTGGGCTGCTGATGGAATGCTGCAGGCGCTATTGGGCAGGACGAAGCTGCGCGTCACGCCGCCCACAAGGATGGGGCCGCCAAAGGGGCCGGTTGGATTGCGGGTATCGGCAACACGGCATGGCGTAGCCGGGACAAAGCGCAGACCCGAGCTTGGGACGACAACGGTGGCTGTTCCATTAAGAGCTACGGTTTGCGGGGAGGAAACAGAATCGTCGGAGATATTGAGAGTCGCCGTGCGGGCGCCGGAGGCGGTTGGGGTAAACGTGACGGACAAAGTGCAACTGGCTCCAGCGGCCACGCTAGCGGGACAAGTGGAGGACACTTGAAACTCACCGGTGTTCGCGCCTGAAATATTGGCGCCGAGAATAGGAAGCGGATAAGTACCGCTGTTAGTGAGTAAAACGGTTTGCGCGGCGCTTGTGAGACCGACCGATGCCGTCATACTGAGAGTCGCGCTGCTCAGCACAGCCGCGCCGCCCCTGCCGGTTCCCGTGAGAGTTACGCTTTGCGGAGTACCAACAACGGAATCGTTGAAAAGCAAGTTGGCCGTTCTGGTTCCGTTGGCGGTGGGTGTGAATGTCGCGGTTACGCCGCAGTTTGCACCGGCGGCGAGAGTGGAACCGCAGGTGGTGGAGAGCCGAAAGTCGGACGTTTGCGCACCAGATAGGGTGATGCTCGAAATATTAAACGCAGCGCCACCCGTGTTGGTGAGGGTGACGGATTGTGCGCTGGAAATCGTGGCGACGAGTTGACCGCCGAAGGTGAGAGCCGTAACACTGAGAGATACTTGCGGGCCTGCTCCGCCGAATCCCGTTCCAGAAAGGCTCACTGTTTCGATTGCTGCCGGATGGTTGAGCGAACTGGTGGCGAGGGCCACTGATCCGGTAATGGCGCCCGTTTGGTTGGGAGCGAAGATCACGGCAGTATCGCAGCTTGATCCGGGAGCTACCACGGTTCCGGCTGCGCAATCGGATAAGCCGGCGGTGGTTTGTTGGAAGCTGCTACTCAATGAAATGGCGGTCACCGTCAACGGAGAATTGCCGGCGTTGAAAGCTGAGACCACCTGAGAAGGGGAGATGGCTCCAATTGGTTCGCTTGGGAAGCTGAGTGGGACGGGCGCGAAGGATACGAGGCGAATCACGTTGTTGCCGGAATCGCCGATATAGAGATTGGCGTTTTCGTCGACTGCGATGCCCATCGGCGAAGTGAGAAAAGCGAGAGTCGGGTTACCGCCATCGCCGGAGTAGCCGGTTGATCCTCGGCCGGCCACGGTAAAGATGTTTTGCGAGGCAGCGGCGATTTGGCGGATGGCATTGTTGCCGTAATCGGCAACGTAGATATTGTTGGCGGCATCGACGGCAACGCTCTGCGGCGCGGCAAGCATGGCCGAGGCGGCTAAACCGGAATCGCCACTATAGCCCCATTCGCCATTGCCAGCCACGTCGGTCACAATGCCAGTGATCAGGTTGACACGGCGAATCATATTGTTGCCGGTATCGGCGATGTACAGGTTGCCGGCGCTATCGAGGGCGACGCCAGACGGGTCGACCAGTTCCACGTTGGTGGCGAGTTGACCGTCGCCGTAACCGTCGGTGCCCGGGGCGAGGCCACCGCCGGCGACTGCGGTGATGATTCCGGTGGTGGCGTTCACTTTTCGCACAAGTTGGTTGTAGGTATCGGCGAAATAGAGGTTGCCATTGGAGTCGATGGCGATGCTCTGCGGGCCGTAAAGAACAGCACTGGTGGCGGGACCGCCGTCTCCCAAAGTGTCGGCGCCAGACGGCGTTGGGGATCCGCCGGCAACGGTTATGATGACCTGTGTGACAGCATCGACGCGGCGGATTACGTTATTGCCCTGATCGGCGATATATAGGTTGCCGGCTCCATCGACGCCGATACCTGTTGGCGTGTTGAGCGATGCTCTGGTGGCTGCGCCGTTATCGCCGGAGTAGGCGTTGGTTCCATTTCCGGCGACTGTGATGGTTGCACCCGTGGCTAGAGTGATTTTGCGAATTACGCCGTTGATGGAATCGGCAACATAGAGGAACTGCGCGCTGCCGTCGAGAGCGACGGATTCGGGATTCCAGAATTCGGCTTGAGAGGGAGTGGTTGAATTCTGATAGCCGCCGATACCGTTACCGGCGAGGGTAGAGATCGTTCCTGGGTATAGGGCGATGAGGGGGGACGTGCCAGTGCCTGCTAAAGAGGTAACGGCCAGCAGGTTCCCGGCTTGGTCTTTGACGGTGAGCGCGTCTTGGCGGAGGCCGGGGCGGAGCGGGTTGAACGTGACGACGATGGTGCAACTGGTGGTGGCGGCGACGGTACAGGTGGGTACCGCCGCTTGGAAATCGCGGTTCCAGTTGAGGGCGAAGAATGGGGCGGCGGCGAGACCTGTAAAGAAATAGGTCAGGGTCTGAGTGGCGGGGGAAGCGTTGAGGGTAACTGTGCCGAAATTTTGCACGGCCGTTGCGGCAGGGAGGCTGCTTGCGATTAATAAAAGGAGGATGAGGGCACGGCGCGAATGAGACAGGGCCACAGAGGGGAAATCGGCGGAATGGCGGGATTTCGCTAGACCGTTAACTCACCGCGAAACGATTTCACGGAGTATCCGCCCACGCGCACATTCCCAATCTGCCCACCTGCCTTGTCCGCTGAAACGAATAACTCGCTTGGCCGTCCCACTTCTGCGCCTTGCTCGATCCGAATACGTTCGCCTGATTTTATCCATCCTTGGCGCACAAAGTAAGCGGCTGCACACCCAGCTGCCGAACCCGTAGCGGGATCTTCCGTCCGCGGCGTCAACTTGCGCGCATGAAATTTCGCACCCGCAGTTTCCGTCTCCGGAGTCAGAAAGTAAAAACCGCGCTGAACGTCCCCGGTTGCGAAGTAGTCGTGAATGCGCGCCCAATCCGGTTTCAGATCTTTAACCGTCGAAAGCTTCTTGAAGACGACGATCAAATTCGGCCGTCCCGTGGAAACGTTCAGAATCGGAGCATCGCTCAGCAGGTCACCTGGCGATACTCTCAGCAGCCGCGCAATGTCCTCGGCGTTATGCTCCTCCGCAAAGACTGGTGCTGGCTGCCGCATCTCCCCATAAACCAGACCATCTTCATGCTCGTCGAAATCAACAGGAACTGGCCCGATCTTCTCTTGCAGCACAATCTGTTTCATGCCCGGCTTGCGCAGCGCCATCGCCGTACCTAGAGTTGGGTGGCCGGCAAACGGATATTCCTCCACGGGGGTCCAGATCCGCACTCGCTGCTCTGGCAATACGAAGGTTGTTTCCGAAAGATTCGTCTCGCGTGCCAACGCCAGCATCTCGCCGTCCGTCAATCCACGCGCATCAAGAAAAACGCACAACGGATTGCCTTGTAACTGGTGGCGTGTGAATACGTCCCAATATTCGAATTCATAGCGCCGTGACTGATTTGGCGAGCTTCCGAAAAGCGCGCCCACGCCGGATGTTAAGGACAGGAAACATCGCCGTGTGAAGTTCATCCCCGAATTGTCGCAAAACCTTCTACGAAACACGCAAGACGGTCGCGGTGTTGAGCGGCCACCGAAAGAATTGCGGAGCGTTTCTCCTCTCATGGTGGCGCGCATCCGCACCCTTTACGCTTTTGACTGCCATAATAGCCCTTAATGCGTCCCGTTGCTCTATGCTATTCGCCCGTTGACGCGGGTGCCGCTGGCGAACTTCGCTCTTATCTCGAAACAAATTGTCCTGTTTCCATCGAAGACGGTGTGATGCAAATGGGCGCCGATCTACTCGATTCAGTCGAAACCGGTCTGTCGTTCGATTACGTGCTGGTTTTGCTCTCGCCCGATTCCACGGAACCTACCTGGCAGAGAAAGCGTTGGGAATCAATACTGTTCGATCAACCGAAGCAGCTTCGGACGCGCATTGTGTATGTGCTCCTCGAAGAGTGCAAATTCCCGGCCATTCTACGCAAAGAAACATTTTTCGATCTCACCCGCGATTTCACCGCGGGGCGCCGCTCTCTCAAGCGCTTTCTCCTCGGGCAACTCACTCCCGTTCCACCTGTTCCGCACCTGCCCGAACGCGCGCCGGGTCTGGTGGCCCTTGAATTTGAGGAACTTGAGCCTCTGGCCGATTGGCCCGAATTTGCTCAAGCGCCGAATCGCGAAACCGCTCTTGCCTTCGCCTACGCGCGCCACGCCGATTTCGAAGCCGCCGTCTGGTTGAACGCCGCTCGCCGCTCGCGCGTAGGAGTTTTAGGAGATCTGACACAAGGCCTAGCTCTGCGGCTAGATGGCACTTGGGAAGACAACGCCCGCGCCCTCACAGAATACTGCGCCGAACACCGGGTACTTCTTATCTTTGAGAACCTCGAATCCGGCGTAGCCGAGGCCGTGAATTTCGGCGGCAAAGCGTCGGTTGTGATTGTCGAGTCTTCGGATGCCGGGCCCCGCCTCCCGCTCAACGACCTTCTGCGCCTGTTTTCTTCGTGGAAGCGCAACGCGTCTAAATGTCTTGCCGCGCTCGGAGACGTCGAATCCCATCTCGATTCTTCCGAGATCCTCCAAGAAGAAATCTGGCCGGAAGCGTGCGCTCTCTGTTCCGCAGCGGTCGCGTTGTTGAAAGACTACGGCCGGCTCGCGGAAGCATATGATCTTCTCGCCCGCATCTCAAGCGCGATGCAAGTGCGTGGAGATCTGGCAGCCCTGGGGAAAGTCGAGTGGGAAACCAGTTGGATCCTCGAATACTGGGACCAACCCGTACAAATCCCGGGCCGCATGGCCGCCGCTCTTTCCGAGCCGACGCAAATGTCGCTGTTCGGCTAAACCGGCTTCTCTGTCGTCGGCGCAGCCGCGTTTAGAGAACTGCGCATCGCCTTCACAGCCTTGATCAAACTACTCGTCTGATCCACAGGCACTGGCAAGTACTCCAGAGCCACATATCCTGCGTAGCTCGACTTTCCGATCGCCGTATACAACTCTGCCCACTTCATCTCACCCGTGCCTGGATCATGCCGCCCCGGTGCATCGGCCACATGGAAAACGTTCACGTAAGGATGCGCCTCTTTTAGAATCGGTAGCGGGTCGCCATTCTGTACCTGTTCGTGATAGAGGTCGTAGAGAAAACGGAAGCGCGGATGATCCACTTCCTTTACGGCTTTTAAGGCTTCCGCCGCGCTGGTCAAGAAGTAACCCGGGTGATTTACCTTGCTGTTGAGGTTTTCGATGATAAGCGTAACGTCGGCCGCTTCGGCTAAGTCAGTCGCACGCTTGGCGCTTTCCACAAGGCTGGCGTATTGCGCTTCGTGCGTCATATCGGGCTGGGTGTTGCCGCTCATCAAAATGATTTGGGGAACGTCCAGCTTTTTGGCCCAAGAAAGGGCATGGCGCACATCGCCCAGAAACGCCTCGCGGTGCGCGGGATTCACCAGGGAAACCGGCCGCTTCACCCAATCGTGCGAAGCGAGAATAGTGTCCATATGCATGCCATACGAAGCAACGATTCGTTTGTATTTGGCGGCGTCGGCATCTGACCAATCCTCGTATTCATCGATTAGTTCGACGGATTGAATGCCCGCATCGGCCGCCGTGGCAAGTTTCTCATCGAAGGAGCCTTTCAGCGTCCACAACATCACACTCGACGTGATGCGTGCCTTTTTCGGCGGGGGCACGGGCGCTCCGGCGACCGGCGGCTGCTGTGCCGTTCCGAGCCGCGACGCCAACGCCAATCCCGCGGCAGTCTTCAAAAAACTTCTCCGGTCCTCGTCGATCCTATTTTCGCTCATGACTTTTTCTTATTCACCTTAGGCGCAAAGTAGCCGCGCCGTGCCTGCAATTTCAAACCATCCTGATCCACTTTCACTTTCAACTTGTGATACGCGCCATCCTGCTTCGTATCTTGCGGGCTGAATTCGAGCAGATATAAATATTCCGGGGCTTGTGTGAGCTTTCGGAACCCCGCGCCCAAATCGTTGCTGTTATGGAAATACGTTCCGCCGGTGCCATCCGCCAGTTCGGCCATCACGTCCTCGTTCGACGTCATGCCGCCTGCCTTATAGGTCGATTTCATCTGCGTTACCATTGCGCCGCCGCCCCCGCTTTCGCTCGCGTCCATGTTTGTGGTGTATAGCCCGCGCGCGTCCAATGAACTAATCGTCACGTTCGCCTGCGCGGCTGCGTCCATGATTTCCGATTTCGCACTTATCGCCTCTGTCGTCACGCTCAAGAATCCCGGCGAAACCAGAATCAGGCTGTGCTGGCCCGGCAAGGCACCCATCTTTTTCACTACCTGCTTGATCACATCGAGCGTCACGCGCGTTCCTTGCTCCCCCACGTTCAACGCCTCCGTAGCTGCCGAGCGCGCCATGCTTTCCGCCGTAGCCCTCATTCGCTTATCGAGATTCGCGCACGCGAACGTCTCTTGTACCGCGGTTTCAAAGGCCTGCCCGTCGTTCTTATTCAAAATCAAATCGGCTTGGTAATAGCTCACGTCCGGGCATCCGTGTCCGATGGAACGGTAAACCCTCTGCTCGCGCAAACTCATCACCGCCTCTGCCAGCTTGGCCTTATCCCGAATCATTCCGCTGTTCGTCTTGCCCGAAATCGAGAGCACCGCCGCCATGTCATTTGCCGCGATCGAACCGCTAAGCATCTTCGTCGCGGCCTTCTGCGCAATGGCCAAATCGCTTGTTTCGAGATGCAAATCATCGAACAGGAAAACGATGAAACGCTCCGGTACGACCACGGGCGAAGGCGTGCCACCAGGCTCGACCGGCTGGGCCGGACCCTCTACTGGACCATTTCCCACGTCTGCGCGTTTTTGAATCGTAAAGCCCGTTAGCGTCTGCGGTTTGTCTTTATCGAAGACTTGAAAATCTTCCTTTTTGAGCGTTCCAACCGCGTTCCCTTGCGCGTCGCGCACCAAAACCGGCACCAGCACCACGTTCACTTTGCTTTCAAATTTGAAGGTGCCGCCCTGCGGAGCCGTCTCAGCTTTCTGTTGTTGCGCTTCACAAAATGTGCTCAAACATAGGACAATAACAGTAAGTCGTCTCACAGTGGTAGGCACCCGCGCTGCGCCCATTCTACTCCTGTCATAGCCGAGTCAGGATTTTCGCGATGTTGAAAGAAGCCCTTTTCGGCTCAAATTACGACTTTACCGAAGGCGATCTCAATCGCGCCATCGTCATCTTGGCTATCCCGATGATCCTTGAAATGATCATGGAGTCGTTATTTGGAGTCGTCGATGTGTTCTTCGTCTCCCGGCTTGGACCCGATGCCGTCGCTACCGTCGGACTTACCGAATCTCTCCTGACCCTCGTCTTCGGCGTAGCTATCGGTTTGAGCATGGCTACGACGGCCTTCGTAGCGCGCCGCATTGGAGAAAAAGATCCCGCTGGCGCGGCTGAAACTTCAGTGCAAGCGATCCTATTGGGCCTACTGCTCTCCGCTGTGGTGGGTGCCATAGGAATTTTGAAGGCGCCAGCGCTTCTTCACATCATGGGAAGCACGCCCGCCGTCGAAGCTAATTCCCGTTACACGCAGGTGATGCTGGGCGGTTCAGCCGTTATCTTCTTACTCTTTCTGATCAACGCAATTTTTCGCGGAGCGGGCGATGCCTCGCTGGCCATGCGCGCTCTCTGGATAGCCAATGGCATCAACATCATCCTCGATCCATGTTTGATCAACGGCTGGGGTCCGTTTCCGCGGCTCGGCGTATTGGGTGCCGCCGTCGCCACCACCACGGGGCGCGGAATCGGTGTGCTCTTTCAGTTGTGGGCGCTTAACTCGGGCACAAACCGAATCGTGATTCGCCGCGCGCAGATGCACCTCAACGTGCCGGTCATGTGGCACTTGCTGCGCGTCTCCATCACCGGTATTGTGCAATTCCTCGTCGCCACCGCCAGTTGGGTTGCGCTCATTCGGATTGTCTCTTCCTTCGGCAGCGCAGTGGTGGCGGGTTATACCATCGCAGTTCGCTTGCTGGTGTTTGCGATTCTTCCATCTTGGGGATTGAGCAATGCGGCCGCGACGCTTGTGGGTCAGAACCTCGGAGCGAAGAAGCCTGAACGTGCCGAGAAATCCGTTTACCGAACCGGTTTTTACAACATGGGCTACATGGCTCTCGTTTCTGTTGTATTTGTATTCTTTCCAGGGATCCTAGTCGCTGTGTTCACGCACGATCCGGCTGTTTCGGCGCCAGCGGTCTCTTGCCTCTCGATCTTTGGCTTGGCTTTTGTCAGTTACGCGTGGGGAATGGTGTTGATGCAGGCGTTCAATGGCGCGGGCGACACTTTGACGCCAACTCTCATCAACTTGGGCGCGTTTTGGGCGTGCCAGATTCCCATAGCGTATTGGCTGGCCATTCACCTGGGCTGGGGACCGCGCGGCGCGTTCACGGCGGTTCCGATTGCCGACCTTGTATTCACCATAGCGGCGCTGGCTCTTTTCAGACGGGGCACCTGGAAGGAGCAGAAGATCTAGCCGTCATATGACTCCTTCATGCCAGCTTACGTTAGACTTCAAATTGTGAAGCGCAATGACATCTCCCGGCGGCTCATGCTGAGCCTACTGGGCGGAACCCCCCTTTTCAACGCATTCGGCCAAGGTGTTTCGTCGCGCGCCGTGAAGCCGCAGCCCCGCGGCAAGCCTACCGGCATTCCGTTCAACGCTTGCTTTACAGATATCGCGGACAAGGCGGGACTCACCGCGCCGCTCATTTATGGGCCGGAAGATCATCGAACCTATATCTTAGAAACGGTTGGCTGCGGTTGCGCTTTTATCGACTACGATAACGACGGCTGGCTCGATATCTTCACTTTGACGGGCACGCGTTTGGATGGCGATCCGCCGGGCGCGACGAACCGGCTCTATAAAAACAACCGCGATGGCACCTTTACCGACGTTACCGCCAAGGCCGGGTTGACGAAGGTTGGTTGGGCCTCCGCCGTCACGGTGGGCGATTTCAACAACGACGGCTTCGACGATCTTTTCATCACGTGCTGGGGACAAAACGTTCTCTATCGCAACAACGGCGACGGCACGTTTACCGACATCACTGAAAGAGCGGGCTTGCTGCACAACGGAAAGCGCTGGGGTTCGGGCTGCGCTTTTGTGGATTATGACCGCAATGGCAACCTCGATTTGGTGGTCGCCAACTATCTGGAACTCGATCTGGCTCACATCCCCAAGCCCGGCGAGAGTGGCTTTTGTAATTGGAAGGGCATTCCCGTGAACTGCGGTCCGCGCGGTTTGCCGCCTGGCTACGCAACTCTTTATCACAATAACGGCGACGGCACATTTAGCGACGTCACTGCAAAATCGGGCTTCTCGAAAGTGAAAGGCGCCTATTGCATGACGGTGGCCGCCGCCGATTTCGACAATGACGGCTGGCCCGATATCTACATCGCCTGCGATTCGACCCCGAGCTTCTTACTCAAGAATAATAAAGACGGTACGTTTACCGATATTGGATTAGAGAGCGGCGTGGCGCTGAACGAAGACGGCATGGAGCAAGCCGGCATGGGCCTCGGCATTGGCGATTACGCCTTAAACGGCAACCTCGACATTCTCAAAACTCACTTTGCCGACGACACGGCGGTTCTATATAAGAACGACGGCAAGGGCGGCTTCGAAGACGTCACTAACTCGTCTGGCCTGGGCGTGGAAACGCGCTATATCAGTTGGGGCGCGGGCATGTTCGATTTCGATAATGACGGCTATCCGGATCTGTTTTGGGTCACTGGAAGCGTTTACCCAGAAGTCGAAAAGGTACTTCCGAACTATCCTTTCAAAAGCTCGCGCATTGTGTTCCGTAATCTCAAGAACGGGAAATTTGAGGAGTTGTTAGAGCAAGCCGGACCTGGAATCATCGCTCCGCATGCGAGCCGTGGCTGCGCCTTTGGCGATTTTGACAACGACGGCGATGTCGACGTAGTGGTCATGAATCTGAACGAAGCGCCTTCCCTGTTACGCAACGATGTCAAGGGTGACAACCACTGGATTAAGGTCAAGCTGATTGGCGTTACTTCGAACCGCAGCGCCATCGGGGCTCGCGTCACCGCGCATTATGGCGGCAAGATGCAAGCGCAGGAAGTGATGAGTCAATCGAGTTTCTATTCGGCCAACGATTTGCGCCTGCATTTCGGATTAGGCGATGTGGCGAAAGTAGATTTGGATATCCGCTGGCCGAACGGGAATGTAGAAAAGATTACAAAGCTTGAGGCAAACCACCTTTTCACGATCCGCGAAGGCAAAGGCGTGATTAAATCTGAAACGTTCTCGAAGCGCCAGGCGTAATACATAGAAGTGCCGATGAGGAGGCTACCTCCACTTTTGCTGACGCTGGCAGCGCTTGCTAGCGGTTGTACGCTGCAAGATTCGCCGGTGGATCAAGCCGTTGCGCAGAAGTACGAGGCACGCGCGACGGTAGTTACCGGCAAAGTGATTCGCAGCCGCGATGCCCAACCATGGGCGCTCAGCGCGGGTGAGCGTGTTCCTATTCAGCAAGTGATTGAAACCGGGCCAGACGGCTTCGCACACTTCGAAGTAGTGGGCGGCGGAGGGTTTGATATCTTCGCCAATTCGCGCGTGGGCTTTCGCCAAAACGCCTCGAGCGCCGGGGATTTGCTCGACGTGCTGGCGGGGCGCGTGCGCATTCACTTGAAGCCTCAGCCTCAACAACCGCAGCAACGCATTCTCACGCCTGGCCGCCTGGATTAGCGCCATACAGGACGCCACAGTCGCGATTGCGATTGACGAAGATGGCGCGATGCGGATTGACGTGCTTGAAGGCGAAGTGAGGGTGCAGCATACTCTGCTGCCGCGCAGTGAACCCACAATCGTGCGGGCGGTGGACGCCATTCTGGTCCGTAGCGACCAGCAAATTTCGCGCCGCTTGGACCGAGGATCGCTTTATCGCTACACGGTGAAGCCGCTGCATGATTTATGGACAGCCGTCACGCCAGGCCACGGCAATCGTAGTGGCGAGCCGATTGAGGGCAACCATTTTCTGGCAAGTAATGCTAGCGAGAGGCCGCTACAATAGGGGCGAATGGGGAGAATTGCGCGCTACGGCGCTGTGGCTTGTTGCATGTTGAGTTGCGGGCTTCTCATGCCTGCGCAGCAGACGCCCAGACCCGCTGGGCTTGAGAGCGCGTGGACCCTGCGCACTATTCTTGACGATCTCCTGAAAGACAACGAAAAGCTCGAGCCGCTACTCGCGCAAATGAATCCGCAAGAGTGGGTTACGAAGAAAGGCGCTTCGGATGTTTACGTTCAGCAGTGGCAAACAGCCCACGCGCAGCTGAACCAGGCGATGGCGGCTGCCAAGACTCTATCGCAGAAGACAGAGAGTTTGCCGCTTGCGCTGGACACCTATTTCCGGCTGGAAGCGCTGGAAGTCACCGCGCGCTCGCTCGAAGAAGCGGTCATGCGCTATGGCGACCGGTTTACCGCCGATCAATTGAGCGGCTTGATTGCGCGGAATTTTTCGCGGCGAGAACGCTTTCGCGATTACATTCGCGATTTGGCCGCCAGTTCCGAAGCGAATTTCAAGTTAGCCGATCAGGAAGCGCAGCGCTGTCGCGGTATCATCAGCAAGGAACCTGTCAAGCACGCTAAGAAGCAGTAAATATTAATGGAAGCTAGTGTTTTTGTTTGTTCGATTTGCGGCGGTACATCTGAGAAAATCTGCGTGTACTGCACAAAAGACGCTTGTGACAACCATCTTTGCGAGCGATGCGCCAAATGCAGCGATTGCTGCACATGCGATGTGCGTAGAGGAGACGCCACTACGGCCACACATCGTAACGGCAACGGGCACGGCTACCTGCCGCCAGGCGTAACTGAAAAATTGTCTTGAAGCAGAAACTTCATGAGATCTTAGAAAAGACCTTCGGCTTTCAGTCGTTCCGTCCGAATCAGGAAGTTGTCTGCCAGGCGGTAACGGAAGGGCGCGACGTGTTGCTGGTGATGCCTACCGGCTCCGGCAAATCGCTGTGTTACCAACTACCGGGCTTGGCGCGCCAAGGCACAACGTTGGTGATCAGTCCGCTCATCGCGCTGATGGAAGATCAAGCGGCGAAACTGGAGGCGATGGGCCTTTCCGTGGCGCGCATTCATTCAGGCCGCGACCGGCAAGCATCCAGGAAGGCGTGCTTCGATTACCTGGAGGGCAAACTTCAATTTCTTTTCATCGCGCCGGAGCGGCTGAGCGTCACGGGCTTTCCGGAAATGCTGGCCAAGCGCAAGCCGGTTCTCGTTGCGGTAGATGAGGCGCACTGCATCTCGCAGTGGGGGCACGACTTTCGTCCTGACTACCGCATGCTTGGGCAGTATTTGCCCATGCTTCGCCCCGCCGCCGTGATGGCGCTCACCGCCACAGCCACACCCAGCGTGCAAGGCGATATAGAACGGCAGCTCGGGTTAGTCAAGCCCGCGCGGTTTATCCAAGGCTTCCGCCGTGAAAATATTGCCATTGAAGTGGTGGAGGCGGCTCCTTCGGACAGGCTGGAGTTACTCCGCGAACTGCTGGCCGACCCGCGCAGGCGTCCCGCTATTGTCTATGCGCCGAATCGGAAACAGACCGAGTCGCTCGCGGTGGATTTGTCGGACCTCGGCAAATCAGCGGCCTATCACGCAGGGCTCAGTACGGCTTTGCGCTCGCAGGTGCAGGATGATTTTCTCGCCGGCAACTTAGACGTCATGGTGGCTACCATTGCGTTTGGCATGGGCATTGATAAGCCTGACGTGCGCACCGTGGTGCATGTGGCGCTGCCGGGCAGCGTGGAGCGCTACTACCAGGAGATCGGCCGCGCAGGACGCGACGGTCAACCCAGCCGCGCGATTCTGATGCAGTCCTATTCGGATCGCCGCACGCACGATTTCTTTTTCGAACAAGATTATCCAGACGTTGGCATTCTGGACGAAATCTTCAAACGCCTCAAAGACGAGCCGGTGTCGAAGGACGAGCTGCTCGCGAAGCTTGGCCTGGATGCCGACATTTTCGAAAAATCGGTAGACCGCTTGTGGACTTATGGCGGCGCGCTGATTGAGTACGATCAAATCAGGCGCGGTAAAACCAACTGGCGAACTCATTATCTCTTCCAATGCGACCAGAAAGCGGCGCAGATTGAGGCCATGATCCAATTGGCGCAGAATCACCAATGCCGCATGGCGATGCTGGTGCGGCATTTTGGCGATTTGTCAGACTCGCATAGCCCCTGTGGGATTTGCGATTTCTGCGCGCCGCTCGAATGCGAAGTGCAGCGGTACCGTGCAGCATCTGCGCGCGAACTGACTCAGCTCAAACGCACCGTCAAGCTGCTGCACTCGGCCGGGTCGCGCTCCACAGGCAAACTCTATGCAGACGTATTTCCCAATCAAGAAGTGCCGCGGCGTACTTTTGAAGACTTGCTGGGAAGCCTGGCGCGTGCAGGCATGGTGCAATTGCAAGACGCGAGCTTCGAGAAAGACGGCAAAGAGATTCCCTATCGCGTAGCGCGTTTGACGAGAGCAGTGCCGGGCGATACCGAATTGGCGGCGGTATTGATGAAGGAAGAAATCGCCCTCAACGACGCGAAGCGCGCCAAGACCGCGAAGAAAGAGTTTCCTAAAACGAAAACCTCGCTGGATACGAAACTGGAAGATCCGGCGAGCCAGGCGCTTGAAGACCGTTTGAAAGCCTGGCGAACGGTAAAAGCAAAAGAGCGTAGCGTGCCACCGTACTGCGTGTTGAGCAATCAAGCGCTGCGCAATGTAGCGGTGGCGCAGCCGGGAACCGATCAGGATTTGCTGGCGATTCCCGGGATTGGACCGGTCATCGTGCGCACCTATGGCGCAGAGATTTTGAAGATAGTGGTTAGCCCTCCGCCAACTTCTTGATGATGGCATCGGGATCGTAAACACAGCCCCCCCAAATCCCGCCGCTTACCTGCTGTAAGGCAGCCCAGAGGCGGGTATCGTCAGGCAACTGTGGATCTCCATGCAGATCTGTACGCACGGGGCGCGCGGCGAACGTGGCCGCATCTTCGCCCACAAAATTCACGCTGCCTTCGAGCTTGTTCCGGTCGACAACGATCTCAATCATGTCGCCATCGCGCAATTTGCCGATTGGCCCTTTTGCCAGCGCTTCCGGCGAGACGTGACCGATGCAGGCGCCGGTGGAAACACCGCTGAAACGCGCGTCGGTAATCACCGCAACATGTTTGCCAAACGGCAGGTGCTTCAGCGCCGACGTAATTTGGTAAGTCTCTTCCATGCCCGCACCAAGCGGCCCACGGCAGATGAGAACCAGCACATCGCCTTCTTTGATATTGTTCGCTTTAATGGCGGCAATGGCGTCTGTCTCCGCCAGAAACACTTTCGCCGGACCGCGCATCCGATAGATACCATCGGCATCGACCACGGACGGATCAATCGCCGTTGCCTTCACCACCGCACCTTCCGGCGCTAAATTGCCGGTGGGGAAACAAACGGTAGAGGTTAGCCCGCGTTCGCGCGCTCGGTCTGGCGCGAGAATCACGTCGTCCGCATCGATGCCATCGAGCTCTTGCAATTTGGCACGTAGCTTCGAGCGCCGTTCCGATTGCTCCCACCAATCGAGCGATTGATCAAGCGTTTCTCCCGACACGGTCAGCGCTTTGGTATGAAGAAGGCCGGCGCGGCGCAAATGCAGCATGACTTCGGGAACGCCACCCGCGAGAAAAACCTGCACGGTCGGGTGATTGCGCGGACCGTTCGGCAACGCATCCACTATGCGCGGAACAGAGCGGTTGATGCGGCTCCAATCTTCAACCGTTGGCCGCTTTAAGCCAGCCGAAAACGCAATTGCCGGAACATGCAGCAGCAGATTCGTGGA
This sequence comes from Bryobacterales bacterium, assembly GCA_963763615.1. Taxonomy (GTDB): domain Bacteria; phylum Acidobacteriota; class Terriglobia; order Bryobacterales; family Bryobacteraceae; genus Bog-105. Next base: position 102,892 of record CAVXPI010000005.1, read on the forward strand.
CCCGCCGAAAGCCGCGTGCAAAACCATGGCATTTTCGAGCGCCTGCGGAGTAAGCAAATCACGAATGCGCAAGCCAGCTTTCACCAGTTGCAGCGCCGCACGCGCGGAACGGCGAGCCATATCCAGCCAAATCGGTTGTCCTGAAGGCGCAAGCGCCGCATGAGGCAGTGTTAGCCCTAGCGCCTCACCCACAACCTGTGCGGTCGCTGCCGTGCCGAGGAACTGGCAACCCCCACCAGGCGAAGCACACGACCTACAGCCTTCGAGCGCGGCTTCAGCCAGCGAAATCTTGCCGTGGGCAAAGCGCGCGCCAATAGTCTGCACTTTGCCCGCGTCTTCTCCCTGCTCCGGCATGAGCGTCACACCACCGGGCACTAGCACGCAAGGCAGATCATGCATGCCCGCCAACGCCATCATCATGGCAGGCAGGCCCTTATCGCAAGTAGCCACGCCAATCACAGCCTTCCGAGTCGGCAACGAGCGAATCAAGCGCCGTAGAACAATCGCGGCGTCATTTCGATACGGCAGGGAGTCGAACATGCCGGGCGTGCCTTGCGTGCGGCCATCGCAGGGGTCTGTGACAGCGCCCGCGAATGGAACCGCGCGCATGGCTTTCAATTCGCGCGCAGCTTCCGCCACCAGCAAGCCCACTTCCCAATGGCCGGTATGGAAGCCCAGGGCAATCGGTGTGCCATCGGGTGCGCGCACGCCGCCGTGCGTACTCAAAATCAGCACTTGCTGGCCGCCCAGCGCCGCCGGTTCCCAACCCATGCCCGCGTTCTGCGTCAAGCCGAAAAGATTGCCTGAAGGCTGCTGCAACAGCATCTCTTCCGTCACGGGCAGGACCCGGCCAGGGCCCGGCGCGTGCGTTTTCACAGCGAAAATACCGGCATCGCCCGAATCGAAAATACCCTGTGGATTCACATCAACTCCGCTACACTCAAAATTCGATACTCCATGCCCAACAGCCTTGTCGCCATCTTTCCGGGCTCGTTTGATCCGCCCACCAATGGGCATCTGGATCTTATCGCGCGTGGCGCGCGCATTGCCAACCACCTCATAGTAGCCGTCTTGCAAAACACGCACAAGAACGCGCTGTTCACAGCCGCCGAGCGCAGCGAAATGCTGCAAGAATGCGTGGCGCATTTGCCCAACGTAGAGATCGATTCATTTGACGGTCTATTGGTGGATTACGCGGCCCGGCGCAACGCCCACACGATCTTGCGGGGCATCAGGAACATCTCCGATTATGAAACGGAATCGCAGATGGCGCTACTGAATCGCCGCCTGCGTCCGGAAACCGAAACCATCTTTCTGACAGCCGGCGCCGAGCACACTTTCCTGAGCTCGCGCATGGTGAAAGAGATCATCACGCTGGGCGGAGACGCGTCTGCGTTCGTACCCGAACCAGTGATGAGCCGCCTCAAAGCAAAATTCCCGACGCTCAAAAAGGTAAATTAATAGTTGACTTTTATGTTGCAAGCAACCGCAGAACTCGCAGAACGTATATCCACGATTAGCGTCTCTTCCACGATGAAGGTAGCCGCCGATGCCGAACGCCTTCGCAAGGAAGGCGCGGATGTGGTCGACTTCGGCGCGGGCGAACCCGATTTCCCGACGCCGGCCAACATCAAACAGGCTGCCATCAAAGCGCTGGAATCGAACTTCACCAAGTACACCAACACCGGCGGCACGCTCGAGTTGCGCGACGCCATCTGCGAACGGCACAGGGCAGACTTTAATACGAACTACTCCGGCGCTACCGAATGCATGGTGACGGTGGGCGGCAAGCATGCCATTTTCAATCTCATTCAGGCGTTGATCAATCCGGGCGATGAAGTGATCATTCCCGTGCCGTATTGGGTGACTTACAAAGACGTTGTCAACTACGCGGGCGGCGTTTGTGTTTTTGTGGAGACCGAAGAGAGCACTGGCTTCGAGGTCAGTGCTGCGTTGATTGAAAAGCATTTGACGCCGAAGACCAAGCTGGTCATTATCAACTCACCCTGCAATCCAAGCGGCGGTGTCTTGTCGCAAGAAGAATTCCGCGCTATTCACAGCCTCACGTCGAAGCGCGACATCTTCCTGCTGACCGACGAGTGCTACTGCCAGTTCGTGTATGACGACGCGCCGTTTTCGATTGCCGCCGCTCCAGGCGCGAAGGAGAACGTGGTGGTGGCGGGTTCGCTTTCGAAAACGTATGCGATGACGGGCTGGCGGATTGGGTTTGCGCTGGCGCCTGCGGCAGTGATCGGAGCGATGATGAAGCTGCAGAGCCATAGCACGTCGAACCCCACGTCGATTGCACAGAAGGCGGCGGTGGAAGCTATGCGCGGGCCGCAGGATTCAGTGCCCGTGATGCTGGCCGAATACCGCAAACGCCGCGATTTCGTCATCGGCCGGCTGCGCCAGATTCCAGGCGTATCGATTGTCATGCCGAAGGGCGCTTTCTACGCCTATCCGAACATCAGTGTCGCTTACCAAAGCGGCAAGGTGAAGAACTCGCTCGATTTCGCGAACCAGCTGCTGAGTGCCTCGCACGTCGCGGTTGTTCCGGGCGAGGCATTCGGGACCAACGATCATGTCCGCATTTCTTACGCTACTTCGATGAAGGAGCTGGAGCGCGGACTGGATCGCCTGCACAAGTTCATCGATAGCGCGCGCTAAAAGGGACCCGCTTAGGGAACAAAGAGCGTGCTTGGATCTGCAACCAAGGTGATCAGCTTAAGACCGGCGGAAGCGGTGCTCGTTGTCCCGCCTGCGGTACCATTCCCGCCGGATGCTCCGCCGCCGAAGCCGTTGCCATCACCGTTGTCAGTCCCTCCACCACTGCCCCCGTTTACATTCCGCGTACCCCCGGCAGTGTTGACTTGGCCGGACGGAGCTAGCAGATGGATGACGCCCCCGCCGCCGCCGCCGCCGGAAGTGTTGGCGGTGGCGACAGCGGATGCACCGTTAGCGCCGTTGGCATTGATGGTTCCAGTAAGAGTGACGGACGTTTTGGATGCTATGATTACAACGCCACCACCACCACCACCGCCTGCCGCTCCCTGAGGATCGTCAGTGCCGGCGAAACCGTTACCGTTGATTGTGCCCGAAACCGATATCGCCCCTGCGGCGGCAATCACCAAGCTGCCTCCTCCTGGGCCCGAATAGAGGCTATTACCGCCGTTAGCTCCCCCTGTCGGTCCGGGCTTTAGAAGATGTCGCCAAGTGGCAGACGGCCAAGCGATTCCCGGATTGCCCTCCGCGGTATTGCTTAACACAATCAGAGATGGGGCCGAGGCAACCCAGCCGGCTCCTCCGCCGCTGGCAAGCGTACCGTTCCCTACTGTTAGTGTTCCAGTGATTGTTACCGTTCCGGTTGCGCGAATGATCGTACCGCTCGGAACCGTGAGCGTTCGCCCGGAGGCGATGGTAAAGTCCGTACACTGAATGCCCGTTCCTGGATCGGTCGTAATCCAGTTCGTTGAGGAAGTGATGTCACAGACGCCGGCCGTCGTGGTGTCGGAGCCGTCGCCGTAGACCGATGCCGACCCCGCCACGCCCTGCGGAATGGTGAAGTTGAGGGTGGCTGCGCTGCTGGTTCCGGAATTGGTCACGCTGGCCGAAGATCCTGCCGCACCGGTGGTTACGGTCCCCACGGAAATTGTGCCAGCTGGACCGGCCGCCCCGTTTGCACCGGCAGAACCCGTGGCTCCGGTTGCGCCAGTAGTACCCGTGGCTCCCGTCGCGCCAGCCGCACCAGTGGATCCTGCCGGACCCGTTGGACCTGCGGGGCCTGTTTCGCCGGCTGCGCCAGCGTTGCCTTGCTGCGCTAGGAGGGACCAGTCGCTCGTGTAGGTGTCAGGCTGCAAACCCAAGTTGTTGGTCAGACTGATATAGCTCGAACCGCCGAAGAATACCGCATCGCCGATTGCATAGGCGGTACCGATGGCCCAGGCTTGCCGGAAAGTTACCGGCGGTCCTTGCTCACCCGTCGCTCCAGTATTACCCGTAGCGCCGGTGGCGCCAGCCGCCCCCGTTGGACCTTGCGGGCCGGCCGCGCCTTGCGGGCCGGTCGAACCGGTAGATCCTGCGGGACCTGCGGGGCCCGTTTCGCCGGCTGTCCCAGCGGTGCCTTGTTGCGCCAGGAGCGACCAGTCACTGGTGGAGACGTCAGGCTGCATTGCCGAGTTGTTGGTGAGACTGATATAGCTCGAACCGTTGTAGAAAACTGCGTCGCCGATCAAATACGCGGTGCTGCCATTCCAGGTTTGCCGGAAAGTCACCCCTTGCGGACCCGGAGCGCCTGTTGCGCCAGTCGCGCCCGTTGAACCTGTTGCTCCCGCTGGTCCGGCGGGACCCGTAACTCCAATGGGTCCTGCTGGGCCCGTGCCGCCGGCGACCCCAGGGGTGCCTTGTTGCGCCAGGAGGGACCAGTCACTCGGGGAGGTGTCCGGTTGCAAAGCCGAGTTGTTGGTCAGACTGATATAGCTCGAACCGTTGTAGAAAACCGCGTCGCCGATTAAATACGCGGTGCCGCCACTCCAGGTTTGCCGGAAGGTCACCCCTTGCGGACCTGTCGCGCCCGTTGGTCCTGCCGATCCCGTCGCGCCCGTTGAACCGGTTGCTCCCGCTGGTCCGGCGGGACCGGTAACTCCAATGGGCCCGGTTGGGCCAGTAGCGCCCGCAGGTCCGGTCGCTCCCGTGGGTCCGGGAGCACCTTGGGGGCCAGCAGGACCATCCGGTCCAGTGGCACCGGTGATTCCGGTAGTCGCCAGATAATAACCAGTCACGTCCACGATTACATCCGTTGTATTGGTTACATAAATGGAAACCGCGCCATTCGTACCGGCGGGGATCATAGCCGCATTAGCGACAACCCCGCCAAACGGGGCATTCAGCGTTGACACCAGGGGCTGCGCACTGCCTGTCGCCCAGGTGGAAAGATAGTACAGCGGCCCTGGCGGAACAACCGTGACGTTTACCGAATACGCCTGCGCGGTGGAAGGAATGCCAGTGCAATTAGCGCCATTCCAAAGCTGAAAACTTCTCGTCTCGCCGGAGGCCATGGTGGGTGCGCCGAACTGGCCCGAGAAACCGGCGGAGGCCCGGGTATCGACAGCGCGACACGGCGCAATGCTAATGAACGACAACTGGCTCGGACTGGGTGTACCGCCTTTCGCGAGAGTCGTCAGCATGCCCAGTTGAGCCAAAGCGCAGACAGCGGCAAATTTGGCGTGAGAGAATCTGAAAGTATTTTTTTTCATCAATATTCGCTCAAGCGAATGCACGATTCATAAGTTGACTGCACCGGCTAGTTGCCTCAATTTCCTGGCGGAATTGCACCAGATGGATAAGTGACATACCAAACCGAGGTACCCGAGGCGTTGGAGCAAACAAATTCGTAGGAGCGAGAAGACAATGAGAACGTGCTGCCGGAGATGGAAGAGCTAGAAATATTGGTGGCATCGATGAATTGGTCGGTTCCAGAGGCCGTTTGGAAGGTTTGCGTCTGAACTAAGCCGGTTGGAATGATAAACTTGATCGTCTTTCCGTCATAGGAGACAGAAATGCCGGGGTCATAGCAATGAGGCAACTGAATAGTCGCGCTGCCATTCGATATTAAATAGAGACCCCATGCGTCGCTGTCGGCGATGTTGTAGTTGTTGATGATGCCAATCGGATCAGCCGGAACGATGTTAGTCACTGGACCGGGAATGCCTTGGGCGCCCTGCTGGGCCATCAGAGACCATTTGGTGCCATCTGTGCCCGGAGTAACGTTGTTATTAGATCCTACCAAACTGGTGTAACTCGATCCGTTGTAAAACACAGTGTCGCCGATGGCATAAGTAGAGGATCCTGACCACGCAGACATAAAAGTGAAACCCGGCCCTTGTGGACCTGTCGCGCCAGCCGCTCCCGTTGGGCCTTGCGGGCCTGTTGAGCCGGTCGCACCGGTCGGTCCTGCCGCCCCCGTGGCGCCCATTTCGCCGGCAGTCCCAGCGGTGCCTTGCTGCGCGAGCAAAGACCAGGCACCCGAAGGAGGCTGTTGGCCGGAGTGGGCAGCAATACAGATGTAGCTCGATCCGTTGAAGAAAACCGCATCGCCAACCTCGTAAGCAGTTACGTTGCTCCAGGTCCCCAGAAAATCAACTCCTTGCGGCCCGGTTGCGCCCGTCGCTCCCGCAGGGCCCTGCGGGCCTTGCGCTCCTGGCCGCACCAGCCGGTCCTGCCGCCCCTGTGTCGCCGGTGTTGCCAGCTGCGCCAGCGGTGCCTTGCTGCGCGAGCAAAGACCAGGCGCCCGAAGGAGGCTGTTGGCCGGAGTGGGCAGCAGTACAGATGTAGCTCGATCCGTTGAAGAAAACCGCATCGCCAACCTCGTAAGCAGTTACGTTGCTCCAGGGCCCCAGAAAAGCAACAGGCGGTCCTTGCGGCCCCGTTGCGCCGGTGGTACCAGTTGAACCTTGCGGGCCTTGCGGGCCCTGCGGTCCGACGGAACCTGTTGCTCCAGCTGGTCCGGTAGGACCTGTAGCCCCAGTCTCTCCAGCCGTACCGGTGGTGCCGACTCCGCCTTGTTGCGCCAAGAGGGACCAGTCACTCGTGGAGATGTCGGGTTGCAAAGCCGTGTTGCTTGTCAGACTGATATAGCTCGAACCGTTGTAGAAAACCGCGTCGCCTATTGCATAGGCGGTACCGCTGGCCCAGGCTTGCCGGAAATTCACCGGCGGCCCTTGCTCGCCCGTCGCTCCAGTGGGACCCGTCGCGCCCGCCGCGCCCGCTGGACCTTGCGGTCCGGCGGGACCGGTAGATCCTGCCGGGCCCGTGGGACCCGTCGCGCCATTGCTACCCGGAGCGCCTGTTGCGCCAGCCACTCCCGGAGAACCACTTGGGCCCTGGGGTCCGACCGCTCCGGTAGATCCTGCCGGACCCGTGGGGCCCGTTTCGCCGGCCGCCCCAGCGGTACCTTGTTGCGCCAAAAGGGACCAGTCACTGGTGGAGATGTCAGGCTGCATAGCCGAGTTGTTGGTCAGACTGATGTAGCTCGAACCGTTGTAGAAAACCGCGTCGCCGATTAAATACGCGGTGCCGCCACTCCAGGTTTGCCGGAAGGTCAACCCTTGCGGACCCGTCGCGCCCGTTGGTCCGGCTGATCCAGCCGCACCCGTTGAACCGGTTGCTCCCGCTGGTCCGGCGGGACCGGTAACTCCAATAGGCCCGGTTGGGCCAGTAGCGCCCGCAGGTCCGGTCGCTCCAGTGGGTCCGGGAGCACCTTGGGGGCCAGCAGGACCATCCGGTCCAGTGGCACCGGTGATTCCAGTAGTCGCCAGGTAATAACCAGTCACGTCCACGATTACATCCGTTGTATTGGTTACAAAAATGGAAACCGCGCCATTCGTACCGGCGGGGATCATAGCCGCATTAGCGACAACCCCACCAAACGGGGCATTCAGCGTTGACACCAGGGGCTGCGCACTGCCTGTCGCCCAGGTGGAAAGATAGTACAGCGGCCCTGGCGGAACAACCGTGACGTTTACCGAATACGCCTGCGCGTTGGAAGGAATGCCAGTGCAATTAGCGCCATTCCAAAGCTGAAAGCTTCTCGTCTCGCCGGAGGCCATGGTGGGTGCGCCGAACTGGCCCGAGAAACCGGCGGAGGCCCGGGTATCGACAGCGCGACACGGCGCAATGCTAATGAACGACAACTGGCTCGGACTGGGCGTACCGCTTTTCGCGAGAGGCGCCAGCATGCCCAGTTGAGCCAAAACGCAGACAGCGGCAAATTTGGCGTGAGAGAATCTGAAACTGCATGTTTTCATTAATTTTAGACCGGGATCTCTTGCGTCAAGCAGCCGCACGACCTCCCAAAGCCATAGTCGCCGTGAAGGAGATAATTCTCTCGAAAACTCGCCACGGACGTCGCCTACGATTTCTTGCTTAAGGTGGAACGCTATTCGCCCAAAGAGTAGCTCATACCGAAGCGCCCGATCTCGATAAACGCTTTTTCAGCCGTGGGCGGGGAAACTTTGAACGACTCGATTTTGCCAGTGCGGCTGAGGCGCCTGGCCTCGGCATCGCCCATAAATTTGCCCGAATGAGCGTCATACAATTTGACTTCCAGAGAATTATCGTCTTTGCGTCGCCAGCCGAACACATACTCGCCGGGGGCTAAAGGAACGCGGCCGATTTTCATGCTGCTTTGCACAATGAGAAAGTTCGAGTATTTGCCCTCTGCCGCATAGCCCGCCGTAATCAGCACGACTCCGGCAATGAACTTGCCTTTGCCGTTGGTGATGCCGGATGCTGTGCGAAACTCGGTCTCGATGCGCTCTTTTTCTACCGGCGCGCGGTCGGGAATCAGGGCCTTCAACTCGCTTTCCGAAGCCTGGCGCCAAGCGGCCCGCGAGAGCGCGCAAAACAGAAGCATGCATGCCAGAATTCGCATAAGCGCCTACTTTAAGTGAACCAATCCTCGTTGGATAGCCGCGGTGGCCGCCTGGGTGCGGTCGGTCACACCCATCTTACTTAGCAAGTTATTAATGTGGGTTTTGACGGTGGCTTCCGAAATCGAAAGCAGGTAGCCAATTTCCTTATTGCTGTTTCCGCCCACAATCAATTCGAGAACGGCCAGTTCGCGGCTGGTCAATGCCGATCCGCCCATGCGCGTGGCCAAGCGCTCGGCCACTACCGGCGGTATGCGCGTTTTGCCAGCGTGCACGGCGCGAATGGCATCAATCAATTCGTCGCCAAACATGCCCTTCAACAAATAGCCGCGGGCCCCAGCCTGCAGAGCACGGTAAATGTCCTCGTCGCCGTCAAAGGTGGTGAGCACAATGATGCGCGCGTTGGGATATTCGCCCCTAATCTTGGCAACCGCTTCCGCGCCGCCGATACCGGGCAAGCGCAGATCCATCAGCGTCACATCCGGTTGATGCTCGCGGAACAGCGCGACGCCTTTATCGCCATCGGACGCCTCCGCCACCACCAGCATGTCGGGAACGGCGCCCAGCAGGGCCACCAAACCTTGGCGAACAATATGATGATCTTCCACCACCAAAAGCTTGATTCGTTCGCCACTCATGGCACTATCTTCTCAACCTCCACCTGAGTTCCTTCGCCCGGAACGCTTTTGACCGCGAGTTGCGCGCCGATCCCCTTCGCTCGCTCGCGCATGCCGCGCAGGCCGAAGTGGCCCTCGGGCCCGGACGAATTGACATCGCCGGCGAAACCGCGCCCATCGTCGGCGATCAGCATCCGCACGCGCTTGCCCTCATAAGCTAAATCGACCTTAAGCTGCTTTGCCTGTGCGTGCCTGACCACATTCGTCACAGCTTCCTGGCCGATCTTCAGAAGTTCGCTCTCCATCTTCGCGGGCAAAGCGCGATAGGCGCCTAAAACGCTGAACTGCACATTTAGACCGGCGCGCTTGCCAATATCGGCAGCCATGCGCGCGAGACGAGAGCGGAAATCGCCGGCGTCGGAACCTTGCGAGCGCAACTCCCAAATTGAACGCCGCGCTTCTTCGAGGCCGCTCTGCACCAGTTCGCGCGTTTGGGTCACAATGTTCCTGAGTGGTTCAGGCGCGTCCGCCAATTTGCGCGCCAGCAATTCGAGTTGCAAAGAAACGGCGACGAAACCCTGCGCGAGGGTATCGTGAATCTCACGGGCAATGCGATTTCGTTCCGCTAAAACGGCATTGAATTGCACTTCTACCTGGCGGACGCGCCAGCGGTAGACTGCATAGACTGCACCAGCAAGCCCCGCGGCTAACAGCAGATAGAACCAATATGTCTGATAGAAGCGGGGCAGCAAACGAAAAGACACAGCCGCTTCTTTTTCGCTCCAATCCCCATCGTTCGCGCGGGCGGTTACGCGAAAGCGGTAGCCGCCCGGCGGCAGACTCGTGTAGTAAGCCGTGCGGCGGGTGCCGGCATCCACCCAGTCCGGGTCAAAGCCTTCGAGCCTGTAGCGAAAGTGCACGCGCTGCGGCGAGACAAACGTAATGCCGGTGTATTCGAAAGCCAGCCGGCCATGACCAGGGGGAATCTCCTGCGCGGACGCCAGATTCAGCGCGCGATCATTCACCGATAACGATTCCACTACCACCGGCGGCGCAACACCGTTTGCAGACGCTGTGCGGCCGTCCATTGTGGAGACGCCGCGCAATGTCGCAAACCAGAGCGAACCGTTTTGCGCGAGCCAGGCGGCAGGATGCCCGCCCTCGCTGCACTCGTTTACTCGCATCCCATCGGCCGTGCCGTATTGCGTTACGGAAACGGAACCGGCCACGCCAGCCGCCCGTGCTTCTAAGTGCGCTTTGGCAACTCGGTAGACACCGGTCTTCGAAGTCAGCCACAGAAATTTGCCGGCTTCCACAATGGCGAAAATGGAGGCAGGCAGCCCCACGCCCGGCGCATAGTGGAAGATTTTGCCATCCTGCAGGCGATGCAGACCGCCGTCTTGGGTGCCTATCCAGAGAACGCCGGCAGCGTCGGCATGCAGCGCAGTCACGACATTACTGGCCAACCCTTCGCGGGCGGCGTAAGTTTGAAAGTGGCCGTCTTTGATGCGCGTCAATCCGCGCAACGTACCCACCCACAAAGCGCCATCGCGGCCGCGCGTCAAGGCACCGACCAAGTCGCTGGCTAAACCGTTCGCCTCCGTGTACGTATGAAAGGCCGCGTCTTTCCACAACGTGAGCCCGCGCCGGGTGCCGATCCAGACTGCGCCATCGGCATCCGTGTAGAGCGACCGCACCACGTCATCCGCCAAACCATCAGCCGTGGTCAGCACGCTGACTTTGCCATTGTGGAGCACATTCAAGCCATCTTGCGTACCCACCAGCAAATCACCCGAGCGCGTCTCACCGAGAGAGAAAACGAGGTTGCTCGAGAGACCGTCCGCCACCGTCAAGCGGGAGGTGTTGCCGGCGGCCACCTTGATAAGACCGCCATTCGTGCCAAACCAAAGGGCGCCTTGGCGATCCTGATAAACACAGCGTGCGAGGCCGTCGTCGTAGGTCGTCATCTTCTGATCCCGCAAAACGGTGACGCCGTTCGATTCACTGCCCAACCAGATATTGCCTTCGCGGTCTTCGAAGACAGAGAGCATTACGTCATGAGCCAGCGCGTCGGCTGAAGGAAAAGTTTCGGTCTTGCCGTTCGCCGTGCGGGTGACGCCGCGGTTCACCGTCCAAACGGCCCCGTGGCTATCCTGCAAAGTTGCACCGCTGCTATCGCTTTCGACGTTCTCTTTAATCTCGCGGGCTGCGAAGCGGCCATTCTGGAATTCGGCCAAGCCGCTAGCGGTCAGGACGGACAAACGCCCATCGGCAGTTTGTACTACCGACCAGATGCTGTTGTTCGGCAAACCTTGCTCACGCGTGAACACTGCTGTGCGGCCGGCAGCGAATTCCGTGAGACCATCGGCCGTGCCGATCCACAAGGCATGTTGCTGATCTTCGAGGAGCGCGCGGATGTTATTGCTGTGGAGGGCTGGAGTGTTTTGCGAATCGTAAGTGGTGAACTTCAAACCATCAAAACGGACTAACCCACCTTCCGTGGCCAGCCACAAATAGCCATCGTGTGTTTGCAGGATGGCGTGGACGGTGTTCTGGGGAAGGCCGCTCTCGGTTTGCCAATTTTGGCGCTGATAGCTGGTGAGCGGTTTGCCGGGGTCGAGCGCCACCAGGGGCACTTGCAACACCAATAGAAGCCAAATTCGGCGCATCGACACGATTTCACCATACAAGACGGCGGTGGTTTTCCGAATAGACATACCTGTGGCGTGGGTGCGGAAGACTGTTGGCGGTGCGAGGCGGAATTTACGCGGCTTGCGCTTCCTTTGGCGCTTGGCGGAAGGCGGCCAGGAGGTCTTTGGCAAACGGTTGAGGCTGTTTCGTGTCGTATGCCTGTTGGAAAGCTTGTTGGCAGTGCTCGATTTCGGCAACTGAAAATTCCAACCCATGATGGGCGGGGTCGAAGCGCCACTTGTTTTGGTTGTGGATGTGCAATAAGCGGCCGGCTCTCAGCATGCGTTCCTGAATTTCGTGTTTGTCGCCCTTTTTTTCAGCCTCCTGGCGCTCGTTTTGTAACGTCGTGAGCTTTGCGAGATCGGATTTGTGATGGTTGCGCAGACGGCGTTCTTGCAGAGCGAGGTTGGTTAGATCGCGGCGGTAGGCGAGGAGGATCTCGCCTTGGATGAGGGTTTCACGGACGTTTTGATCTTGCTCGTCGGGGTGAAGATCGGCGAGTTTTTTGCGGCCGACGGCGTAAATGCTGGTTTCGAGTCCGGGAATTCGTAAAATTCGCCATTCACTGTCGGCCATCATTTGGACGAGGGTGTGTTCCTGGTCATCCGCCGGCGCGTAGCGAGTGAAGTGACGAGCGAGGTGAGCCTGGTAGGAAATGGCGTCGTCGGTTGGCAAGAGAACGGTTTGGCCGGTGAGGCCGGTTTTGATGGCGTTTAAGGAAGATTTGGCGCGACCTGCCTCACTGGTAGGCCCGGTGCTCTTCTGTGCGTTTGCTCGATTGGCGTTTAGTTGAGCATCCGAGAGGGGACGGCGAGGGGGCGCGGTTTCTTCTTGTTCTTCGCTATCCGCGAAATCGACGTTCGGGGAGGGTGAGGCGCCAGCGGCAGCGCCAGCGGCAGCGGCCTTGGTTTTTGGTTCTTCTTCGGTGGTGGCTGTCGCAGATTGGTTCTTTTGTTCTTGCTTGGCAGCCTTTTTTGCAGTGCGCTCAGCGGCGCGCCGGATGGCACGGTTTGACATGATCAAAAACTCCGTTTGTTGGAATTGAAAAAGCCGGGGGCGAGGGGACTCGCGACTGGGCTTTTTCTGGTTTGAACCTAGCAGGGGTGGAGGACGGTGCTGGAAGGGACGGGTTGGAGGTGTTGAGGAAAGAGGGCTGTAAAGGACTGGGAGGATTAGGGATAAAAATATTTTCGGGTTTGGCGGAGATTGGTGACTGATAAAGATCGCATCAGCTTTTGCGCCTCAAGATTGAAGCATCCGCTCGACGCGGGTGTCCTTCGGTTGGAGGGCGCGGGGCTGACGGGGAAGAGCATGCGGCGCTTTTCGGTGAGGTCAAGTTTGCGGGCTCTGGCGATTTCGGTTTTCACCATTCGCTGGACACGCTGTCGAAGGAGGGGATGAGAAGGAGCCTGTCGCCGAGGCGGGTGGCTTCGTAGATTTGCTCGTGGACTTTTGCCAGGGACAACGGGCGCTGGTGTTCTTAGTGGAGTTAGCTGAAGCCCGCTGACCTTAAGCCGTAGAGCTGACACTAAGCCGTAGAATGGACACATGGATTCGACGTCGCCGAATATCGATATACTACGTCAGCTTTATAAGCAGAGTCCGGTCGCCAAAGCTTTTCTGGACCACGCCGCACAACGTGAGCGTGATCAGTCGGAAACCAAGGTGGACCGGATGTTGGTGGTTTTGAGAGCGGAGGGGCGTGAGATCAAGCGCAAGGACATTATTGACCTCTTCCGGACGCTACAGGAGCAAGGTTGCGGACAGTTTGTTGAGGGCAGAAGGGGGTGGCCCTCGCGATTTGTATGGAGCACGGGACTTACCAGTGTAGGCAGGGCGGCGCAAGGGGAGTCTCAGCCGATTCAACAAATCTATCCGGAAGATAGTGCCTCAGAAAATGGCTTCAAAGACTGTGATCGGTCTCGGGTCGAGCAACCTTTATCAACAGATCCTCTACACGATGGCTCGGACGAGGAAGAACTGGGTGAGGCCGGCGGTACCGGGCTCGAAGAGGAGGATACCGGAGGGGGATACGAAATAACGGAGCCTTTCGATCCTGCTCGGATTCGCGTGGATACCAGGCCGATGGTAATTTCTCTTTTGATGGATCGTCTGCGTAACGGAGAGATCGATCTAACACCCGATTTCCAACGTAAAGGCGGTATTTGGAGCATTAAGGCCAAGAGCCAGTTAATTGAGTCGCTCTTGATTCGTATTCCATTGCCAGCCTTCTATATGGACGGAAGCGACGAGAGTAAGTGGCTTGTTGTCGACGGGCTACAGCGGCTCTCGGCATTGAAAAGCTTTGTGATTAAGAAGGACCTGATTCTTACGGGCTTAGAATTCCTGAAAGAGTGCGTTGGAAAGAAGTTCGACCAATTGCCGCGCAACCTACAACGGCGCATACTGGAGACCCAAGTGACAGTTTTCCTAATCCAGGAAAACACACCCCCAGAGGTAAAATTCAACATTTTCAAGAGAATTAACACAGGCGGCCTGCCGCTCTCGAGCCAAGAAATTCGGCATGCGCTGTATCAGGGCAAGGCTACTAAGCTGCTACAAACGTTGGCGGAAAGCGCAGAGTTTCGGACGGTTACCAACGAGGGAATTCGAGACGATCGAATGGGCGACAGGGAGTGCGTATTGCGCCTGTTGGCATTTATGAGAACGTCCTATCGGGAATATGGCTCGAAGAACCTAGATGGCTTCCTGAATGAGTGCATGATTAGTTTGAACGGCCTTTCGGATTCTGAGTTGCATGATTTGGATACGCGTTTTCGGCGTACGCAAGTGGATTGCTATCGCCTGTTCGGGGATCGGGCATTTCGGAAGCAAAAGCGCGGAACTCTAAGGCGTTCGCCCATTAACCGGGCGTTATTCGAGGTTTGGTCGGCGAATATTGGCGCGTTGACGCAGACGGAGGTTGATCTGCTGGTTGAGCGTAGCGCCGACTTGAGCGTGCGCTTTCTGTCCCTGCTTGATGAACCGGATTTCGAGGGGGCCATATCCTTTGGCACTGGCGACCCGAGGAAGGTTCGGCTCCGGTTTTCCCGGGTTGAGGAGATCATTCGGGAGACGCTCCAATGATCGAATCAATTCGTTTGACTAATTTTAAGTGCTTTCAGCAACAGAGGGTAGTATTGAAGCCGCTCACGCTATTAGCCGGGCTCAATAGTTCCGGAAAGTCGACAATCATCCAGGCCCTACTTTTGCTGAGGCAGTCCTATTTGGAAAATATGTTGCCGAAGGTGGGTTTGACGCTGAATGGAAATTTAGTGCAGTTGGGAACGGCGAAGGACGCCCTTTTTGAAGGGGCGAACGCAGACGAGATCGGCTTTGAATTAGTAGACGATCTGCCCGCTGGGCTAAATGTTTATTTTGCTTACCGCGAGGAAAGCGACGTCTTAGCCGTCAATTCTTGCAAAGACAGTGGGGACATATGGAATACCAGCCTGTTTCAGGACCGCTTTCAATATTTGCGCGCGGAGCGCCTGGGCCCGAGAACTTCTTTTGAGATGTCCGACTACGCGGTTCGTCATCACCGCCAAATGGGGTCGAGTGGCGAGTTTGCCGTCCAATTTCTTTCCCTTTTCGGTTCGGAGGCCGTTGAATTGACTGCCTTGCGACACCCTGCATCGAGCTCAAATACGCTGAAGGCGCAAGTTGAGGCGTGGATGACGGAGATTAGTCCCGGCGTTCGTCTCAGCGTCAAACGTTACTCCGACATGGATCTGATGGCGTTCAGCGTTGCCTATTCCTTGGGGCATCAAGTGGCAAGTGAAGAGTACCGCCCAACTAATGTAGGTTTTGGAATCACGTACGCTTTGCCTATTGTTATCTCGGTCCTTTCCGCAAAGAGGGGGAATCTGCTGGTTATTGAAAACCCAGAGGCGCACCTCCACCCAAGGGGCCAGGTGAAGATGGGCGAGCTTCTGTCTTTGGCGGCGAGTGCTGGTGTACAGGTTTTGATTGAAACGCACAGCGATCACGTGTTAAGTGGGATTCGGCTGGCTGTTCATGGAAAGAAGACGGACCCGACCAGTGTTGCGCTTTATTACAGCAAGTGGGAGCCAGGCGGCGAGTCCCCGTCTGTAACGCTTCTCAATGTTCGAGATGACGGTAGATTATCGGACTGGCCGGAGGGCTTTTTCGACGAGTTCGAACGGAGCATGGACAAGCTGCTGGCTGATGAATAGATGGAAGTCTTTCTGGTATTCAACGAGTTGTCGGCTTCGCCCATTGCGCCCGACTCGGTCAGCGGCAAACAACGTCTGGATGGTTTTGGTGAATTGCTCTTGGATCAGCGCATCAGAGGCAAGAAAGTCTTGGTTACGCCGCCGGGGTTTCTTCAGTCGCAAGTTAGCCTAGGCTTTTCTATTGGCCGATGGTTGAAGGAGAGTAAACAGGAGGAGCCTGCCCGAACGAGATTGAAGTTGTTGTTTGATCGCCGTAAGCATTATAGTGAACTTTCCGAAGCCGATGCCGTTAGGTCCGACGATGCCGAATACAGGTGCGGCTATGAGATTGCGCAGGGTCTATCGTTGGCGTTCCTCGTTGAGGGCTTAGCTGTCAGCTTCTGGTCGGCCGAGCGTTGGAACGTTACGGCGCTGGATCTTGAAAAGTCCTGGCTCGGGAAGGAAAGCGTAGAGACCTCTGCTCTCAGTGTCCCGCATGCGTGTCAATCGGCCCATCTGGCAACGCACACCCAATGGCTGCTAGAAAGGGGGCGGGAGCAGCCGACGACGGGCTCTGCGCTTTGGGATGCTCGAGAGACTCTCTTTCCTAACCTTGATTTCTGCGATTCAGCGGCGGCTCAGATTAGGGATCTTTGGGGCACCGGGCCGCGCTTCAAGGCTGTTCTACGCGGCCTTCGCGACTTGCAAAGATACTGCGACGATTGGACCGCGCCGAACTTTGATATTCACCAACTGGTCAACGCGTCCGGCGAAAGTGGCCCCACTCTACAGATGTATAGCAAGCAAAGAACTTTCCGTTGTCCGGACGGGAAGGACAGGGTTTTTGAGTGGCATCTCAAGAGGGGCGACAATACCCGGATTCATTTTTTGGATCTGCCGAGTGTGAAGCGAGTTCTTGTTGGGTACGTCGGACCACATCTTCCAATATCGGGTCAGTGAGCGGGTTTATCGTGATTATCCGGGCGAAGTACGACCGGAAAAGTTCGCCATCTGCTTCGGTTGAAATGTCAGGACTGGTTGCCGTAAGTGCGTCGACCGGTGACGAAGCCTTGACTTGAAGGACTGGTTTGGATGCGCGGGAGAGGACGATATTGCCGTCTGACCTTTTTGCGC
Organism: Bryobacterales bacterium; assembly: GCA_963763615.1. GTDB lineage: Bacteria > Acidobacteriota > Terriglobia > Bryobacterales > Bryobacteraceae > Bog-105. The sequence continues at coordinate 119,935 of CAVXPI010000005.1, forward strand.
CTCAAGATTGAAGCATCTGCTCGACGCGGGTGTCCATCTCTTCTTCTTCGATGAATTCGCAGCGTCTGAACTGGTCGATGCCTACTTGCACCTGTTCCTTGAACCATTCATCGTGCGCAAGCCAGCGCGCGACGGCTTCCTGGACCAGTTCGTCGGTGCCCCGGCCTGTGCGGGCGGCCAAGTCGTTTAATTGCGCTTCCTGGTTGTGGGGCAAATGGACTTCCATGAGCCGAGGATAGCAAGGAATAGCGTACCGCTCGGCTGCTCTGCCAGGCGAATTAACCGATAGGTCCTCTAGGCTGGTTTGCGGTCACGGAGGGCCCGGGCTTCGGCCTTGAGTTGTTCAGCGAGAAGCGGCAGAGACGCATCGGCGCAGTCGGTGTACTGGTCTGTTTCGGGTCGGCTTCGGCTTGGTCCGGCGCGGCGAGAATCTCAACGCGGACCGTTATTGTTTTTCCACAAGGAAAGGGCTTGCTGCACGGCTTCTTCAGCGCGGTGGACGCGCCCGGATGCGATGGCTTGGCGGATGGTCTTGTTAGGCTACTGGTGCTACTGGTCGTCTCGCCCGTTGGAATTCGAACTTCGTTCGTTGTCACGCATCTGGATGAGGTGGCCGTAGATCTTGGGCAGGCCGGCGAAGCGCCAGGGGTTCGGCGATGGCGCTGATGATGGACTTGAGCGTTGTGGGAAAGACATTGACTCAATCTGACCCGTTTGATGTAATTGTCTTCTATGCCATGGACTTACAGTCAAACCACGGGTCAACTCACTCACAATGGCGTCGCAGTGAGCCAAGGTTACTCCGGCAGCGGCACAGGCCGGAATAATCCAGATGCGGAAACACAAGCGAACGTAGGCCCGATTCCACGCGGACGTTACACAATCGGCCCGCCGCATCAAGGCACACATACCGGGCCGCACACGATGAATCTCACACCATTTGGACATAGGGCTAATGGCAGAACAGATTTCCGCATCCACGGCGATAACAGCACCCACACTGCTTCAACCGGCTGCATCATTTTGCCGCTACAAATCCCCCATCAAATTTCAGGGAGTGGAGATAATGTAATCGATGTCGTGCGCTAAAGCTCTACTCATGATGACCGTGTGTTTTATTTCGCACGCTCAGACGGTTACACCAACCGCTAAGCAAATGAACGACAAGATTGAGAAGGAAGGCGCGAAGGCCGTTATTGAGAAACTTACCGCACACAATCAAGCAGAGTGGCATCGTGTTGTAAGACGGATCGACTTGGGTTCCCCGGAATGGCTGGGCATTGCCGGGAAGCTTCTAAAGGGAAGCGATGCAGGAACTAGCGAAGACTTGCGGATCTCTTTGGCCGTCGCACTGACTCACAATCCTGAAGGCGTGTTGCGAATGGCCGGGTCGGACCTTCCGTTGGAGCAAGTCTGTACGGTACCTTTTATCGAGCCGTCGAAACACGTTGTGGCTAATCACAAGCTAAGGGTGAAAGCAGCACTTCGACGGGTAACGGCGAAGGATTTGACAGAAAAGAAGGCGGCATGCTTAAAGTCAATTGAGAGGGTGCAGTAGTTATTTCACTTTAGACACGCTCATTTGACGCGCACCCCTTTCGAATGCCACACGTCATATCCTATAAGTGGAGGCAAAACGTAAATATGAATGAATATCAGCAACAACCTTCGGCCTTGCAGAAGCTGACCGGCACGATCGACCTGACGGCTCAGCAGGCAGTGGTCATCAAGCAGACCTACCTCCTTTTTGGGGTCAGCATCTTTTGCGCGCTGGTGGGCGGCTATATTGGCGCCACCACGCCGGCCTTGGTCCATTTCTTCTCGTCGGGCGTTGGTTGGATCGTGGCTATGCTGCTTTTAAACGCCGTTCCTTATATTGCCTTGTCGGCGCGCAACAATCCGGTGCTAGGCGTAACGGCGCTGGTGGCCGATGGCTTTGTCGCGGGTATCTGCATGGCGCCGCTGCTTTGGGCTGCCAGCGTGGTTAATCCTCAGTTGATCCTCATGGCGCTGGCGGTCTCGGCGTGCGTATTCCTGGGCGTAACCGGATATGTCATGATGTCGGGCCGTAGCTTTTCCGCGCCGCGCGGCCTCATGGCGGGTCTCTTCTTTTCCAGCATCGCCATTATGATTTTGAACAGTTTCCTGCATATCGGCGCACTCGGCATATTGGTGAGCTTGGGCATTGGCGCGCTCGGCGTGTGCTCGTTGGTTTATTCCACGAGCGGCGTACTTCGCTCTTCGGCAGGCGATAGCCCGATTCCCGGGGCGCTGAGCTTATTCGCAGGCATGTTTAATGTGTTCGTTGCCACCTTGAATATTCTGCTGCGCGTTTTAGGCGGGGGACGCCGCAGTTAATTGACTAGGGCGCTCACGCTTCCGGCTCGGATTCGGAGTTAGTCGTCGGTCAATAATTAACTAATTGACTAAAGATCGGCAGCTACTGCCGATGTGTAGGATAAGATCCACTCCGAATCTTCTCCTGTAACACTGAATGATTCTACCGACGCCGGAATGAGCCAACTCGTTCCGGCGTCGTAGTGTTCGCCTGCAATTTGCCCACTTCCCTTAAGGCACGTCAGCAGCATGTAATAAGGCGCGCCGCCGCGAAGGGTGAACGAACGGGCAAGGGTAAGTTTCTCGATTCGAAAGTAATCGCACGACACCAACTCTTCGCGGCCGGAGCCCAGTTTGAGAGGCTCTACTTGGTAGTGATGCGGCCCTAAATCTGAAACATTCACCCCGTGCTCAAGATGAAGTTCGCGCGGACGGCCGTAATCGTAGAGGCGATAGGTGATATCGGAATTCTGTTGTATTTCACAAATGATCACGCCCGCACCAATGGCGTGTACGGTTCCCGCGGGGACAAAAATCGTATCCCCTGCTTTGACGGCGCGCCAATCGAGCAACGATTCGATCTCGCCGGAGAGCGCTGAATCGTGCAAACGCCGAGCCGTAATCGGCTCCTTAAAACCAACGGCGACGTCGGCACCGGGGTCGGCGGCTACCACGTACCAAGCCTCGGTTTTGCCTAAGCTTTGATGATGCTGGTAGGCATAATCGTCGCGGGGATGCACCTGGACGGATAGTCGTTCGGTGGTGAACAGCAGCTTAGCCAACAGCGGGCATTGGTTAGGGTGGGCCGGATCTCGCGTGTTGCCAAGAATTTCCGGATGCGCAGCGATCAGGTCACCCAAGGCGAGTCCAGATTTAGTACGGTTGTCCTTAAAAGTAAACCAGACTTCGCCGATACGCTTCATGAGGGCGTGGTTAGGATAGAACGGAGTCAGGTTCTCGCGGCCCCAAACTTTTTCCTGGAACAGAGGAACTAGCTCAATGGGCCGGCGATGAGTGGATGCTGATGTCATGAGCGGGAGCAAACTATGATTATCGCGGTTGGCCTTTTAGTATTTGTAGCGATCTGTGCGTTGTCTTTGGTCGGACTGGGGGAATCGCACACCCGTGTTTCGCGCATCTTAAACGAATTGGACGATCACCGAGTGAAACAAGAAATAGAATTAAGCGCAACGCAGCCACCGGCATTGCAGTTGCAGCCGGAGAAGACGGACGTTTTCGCGGAAGTGAGCTTTACGCGCTCTCTTCTCGCCCTAGGTAGAGTTCGCTCACTAGATCCTTATGAAGCTCCAGTACCCGAGCACGACGAATTTTCATCGTTGGTGTCAATTCACCATTCTCAATCGAAAAATCGCGCTCAAGTACTTTAAAGCGGCGGATTTTTTCGAAATCGGCCAAGTGTTTATTGACGCGCGCTACGGCATCTTTGACGGCCTTCTGAAGGGGCTCGTTTTGGGCTGCGCCGGCATGATCGCCGTTCTTCGTGCCTTTAATATTGGCCAGGTTCAGAGTCAGTAAAGCGGTAACGTAAGGCTTTTTGTCGCCCACCAGCACCACCTGATTCACGAGGGGTTCCATCTTGAACAAACCCTCGATGCGCGAAGGATAGATCTTTTTGCCGTTTGAAGAAACGATCAATTCCTTCTTGCGCCCGGTGATGTACCAATAGCTTTCGGGATCGCTTTCGGCGATGTCCCCTGTAGAGAACCAACCATTCTCATCGACGACTGACCGTGTCGCCGCTTCGTCGCGATAGTAGCCTACGAACATGCAGGGCGAACGGAGTTGGAGTTCGCCATCATCGGCCAAACGAGCCTCAACGGCGGGCAGCAGCTTTCCGATGCTGCCGGGCTTGGGCCGGTCGAGAGGATTGAAGCTTACTATGCCTGCTTCGGTGAGTCCGTAACCCTCGACCAAAGGCATCCCAATCGCGGCATAAAATTCCGCCAGGTCCTTGGCCAGCGGCGCGCCGCCCGAAGCGGCAATGCGTAAGCGGCCACCTAAGCGTTCGCGAACCTTTTGAAAAACGAGTTTGTTGGCTACGCGTAAAGCGCCGTTCATCCAACCGGGAATTGGCTTTCTTTCGCGTTTCAGGCGAGCTGCTTCGGCGCCAAGACCCAAGGCACCGTGAAAGATCTTACGAGCAATCAACGGCCGCTTTTTCACCTCGCTCAAGATAGTGGCGTACATGCGCTCCCAGACGCGCGGCGGGGCGAGGAAGAAGGTGGGACGGACCGCTTTCAGTTCTGCCGGCAACCGCGACAGGCTCTCTGAAAAATAGACCGGCGTTCCCATGCGCATGGGCAAAAGTTGCAACGCGATGCGCTGGGTAATATGCGCAGAAGGCAGGAAGACAACGGTCGAGTCCTCAATGCCGATCGGCAGCACGGCCGGCCCCATATCGATGTTGGCCAGGACGGCGGCGTGGCTGGTCAGGCCCATCTTTGGCTCGCCGGTGGCGCCAGAGGTTAGATAGAGGATGGCGCTGTCTTGCGGCGAGATCTCCTCTTGAATGCGATCCATTGCGGCTGGATCGCGCGCGAGAAAAGCGCGACCCATTTCGGCCAGCGACTGGAGCGTTTGATGTTCCGGCGCGGATTCCGTCATAAGGATCACGTGTTCCGGCAGTGCCACGTTTTGATCTTGGGCCGCTTTGGAGAGGCTCTCGAAGGTCTTGGAATTTTCAACAAAAAGGAAGCGCGGATTCGAAGCGTGAATGTTCCGAGCCAGATCGGCCATGGGATACGCGGTGTAGAGAGCGGCGGCCACGCCGCCAGAAGCCATGATGCCTACATCGGCCAAGTAGAACTCGGCGCGCGTTTCTGAAAGGATGCAGACGACATCGCCTTTTGCCAGGCCCAACGCGCGCAGCCCTAAACCAAGCTCAGCGGACGTTCTCGCCCAATCGTTCCAGGTGTAGCGCCGATAGGAGGCACCGTCTTTGGTTCGGCCCGTAGGCTGATACAAAGCCACAGCGTCTCCACAACGAACTGCTGTCTCTGTTAAAACCGTGTAAACGTTGCGGCCTGGCATCCACCGAATTTTATCAATCGAAGAGAGCGCCAGTTGCAGACTCGGTGCGACAATCGAGATTGCCTGTCTGAGGATACATTGCCCCCACCCACTGGAAACGATTCTTTGCGCCGTCCTCTTGCTTATCGGGAAGAAGCGTTTTTGCAGAGCCCGGAATCACGTCCGCTGCGCTTCCTTTCGGAATACTTGTGGCCGTTAGCGCATTTCAACGATGAGAAGATCCACGACACGATTGTGTTTTTCGGATCGGCGCGCGTACATGAAAATGGCCCTTTGGCGCGTTACTACGCCGAAGCGCGCGAACTGGCGCGATTGCTGACGCTTTGGGCGGAATCGCTCTCGAAGCCCTTGCCTCCCGATGGTACAAAGACTCATCGTTTCGTCATTTGCACGGGCGGCGGCCCCGGCATTATGGAGGCCGCTAACCGCGGCGCCAGCGACGCGGGTGGCAAAACCATCGGTCTTAATATTGGCTTGCCGTTTGAACAACGTCCGAATCCTTACATCACCCCGGAGCTTTCGTTCGAGTTCCATTACTTTTTCATGCGCAAGTTTTGGTTCGCCTATCTGGCCAAGGCGCTGGTGGTGTTTCCGGGCGGGTTTGGCACGCTGGACGAGTTGACTGAAATACTGACGCTGGCGCAAACGAAGAAGCTGGAAAACAAGATTTTGATTTTGCTCTACGGCTCCGATTACTGGCGCGAGATTCTGAACTTCGACGCACTATTGAAATACGGCATGATTTCGAAGGAAGATATGAACCTGTTCGGTTTCGCGGACACGCCGGACGACGCGTTGGGCATTTTGCAGGAGGGGCTGAAGAAATACTATCTGGAACCGGAAGCCCGCTTACCGTACGCGGCGGAAGAAGGGCCGGAGATCGCTAAATCACGAACTTCGTGAATTGGCGCCTATGGGGCGCCACAGCATAAGCGCTAAGACAAATGCAGAATCTGTTTCGCCCCCGGTTCAGCCGCCCTTAAATCGGGAGGTTCCGAAGCTCAAGTGTTAACCTCTTGCCGAGGAAAAGCGGCGGCTATTTTCCACGAGGCTGGTTGGTCGACCTGAGGTGAAGTTGTTGGATTATAAGGGCTGTCGGAGCAGGGGTGAGCGGAAGTGAGCAACTATATAGGGCATAGGATGACTTAGATCCTCGTTGGACATAACCCGGGTCGGCTGTGAACTGGGCGAGTTCGCATGTACAATGGCAACAATCCCAGCATGAAATCCAGAGGAGAACGGAATGGCGCTAGCTCGCTAAACAGCCGCTTTGCATGGACCGGTACCCCACAAGGGGGATTTCCTGGGGATTGCCGCAACAGACCGGCATGTGCGCGTCTGGGGTATTGTTATTGATCGCATCGAGAACGGGGTATCAAAGACACTCGCACTATTATGGACACTCTCGGCCTAATGACCCAGCTCGATGCAGCCATGAGGCGTAAGTGCTGTGAAAGGCGCTTGCATCCGCCAACGGCTGCACTGAGCGGATCGCCGGCCACGCGGAAATTGAAAGCAACGTATGATTACCCACGAGCAGTCGCCAACGGTTTAGTTTAGTAAATTAGCAATGATTCGAGCGAAAGCGCTCCGATGTGTGACAGCATGGGACTTGCTAAGTGAGGTTACGAGAGGCGGCGCCTATCTTAGTGAGCTTCAAGACCAATTCCACTTGTCTTTTCACGGCAAACTTATCCATGAGACTACGGATCTGGGTACGGACGGTGGTTTTCTTCACAGCGAGCTGTCCGCAGATCGCATCCACGTTCAATCCCTGTACCAAGAGAGCGGCGACGGTGGCTTCTTGTTTGGTGACGGCATAGTGCTCTGTAGGAATTTGGAATCCAGTCCAGGTTTGGCTTCTGGGTCGGTGACGAAAATCGCCGCCACCGCCTGTTTCCATTCGCTGACGAAGTTGGAAGTTCGCAGCGGCATAATCGAGAGCCGGTATGGTGTTTTGCCGGACGGGCGTTCAATCAAGACATCTCCGCCCGGGTGCAAGGTCTTCCCCAATGAAGTACCAATGGCGCCAAATAGCTTTGCGGGCTGCTCGGTTTCGCGGATACGCCTTCGGGTAATAACTTACTTGACAACTCCTAACCGCTCCGCTGGTCTCGTCATCGCTAACTAACTGTGAAGCCTCAGAGTATAGCCGTTAGATGATACTTTTTCGCAAGAGGTTCAACAACGGTGTTTACACCATGCCCAGGGTTCGATTCATGACGTCCACACTTTCGACTTTGCACCTTTCCTTGGCCGAGCAGTAAGTTATTGCCCAGTTATGGCCGCCAGAGCCTTAGTTTTCCCTCGCTGAGCGTGTAGTCGACGCCCCTCCACCTGATGGTGGTCTGGCAAAAACTAGCGATCCAAACACAAAAAGCCATTAAGTCCCATAGGGGGATCAAGGGCATCTTTACCCAAAGTTCGTGTTGTTTCATGCCCCAAATTCCTATCAGCCAGGTCATGGTTGTCCGCAGCAACACGTACGCGCCAAGGTAGGCTCCGGCCACGATGGCAGTGGGGTGCAGCAGAACCGCAAGGATTGACCACGGAAGCCCCCAAGTGAAGATAAGGCCCAGGTGTCCGAATGGCCGCATGTGACGCATCACAGTCATCCAACGGACGCGCTTGCGGAACAGGCTATCGAACGACCCGAAATCCGGCACCGTTTCCACAACATAAGGCAGAAGCGCCGTGGCGAGACCCTGCTCCACGGCGAAACGGCCTATGTAGAGGTCGTCGGCGGGCCGATCCTGAATGGCCGCATAACCGCCAAAGCCCGCTACGTTCGCCCGGGTCGTCACGATCGTTTGACCCAACGCAAATCTGACACCATCTAACTTCCAGGCAACGATAACGCCGGCAAAAAAATCGGAGATCATCGACACCGATTGGAGGCGTTCCAAGAAGGTGTGGTCACTGGCCGAAGCGTAAAGGCACGTAGCGGCACCAAGACTCTTATCGCGGAATGGCGCGACGACGGACCGTAAGTAGTCGGGCCTAACCCGCACATCGGCGTCCGTAATTACGAAGAGATCGAAACGCGCCTCATGCGTGAGACGATCAAGCCTCGCTACCTTATCGTTTACCCAATCTCGGCCCGATCCTAAAAGAACCCGGATGTTCCGGTCCGGAAAATCTTTGACCAGGCGCTCTAGAATCGGTATCGCCTCGTCCCCATCATCGACACAAAACAGGATTTCGTACTCTGGGTAGTCTTGCTCGCAAAAACTGGCGAAATTGCGGTAGGTTTCATCGCCATCCCTCCCGCGTACCGGTTTCAGGAGACTGACGGGCGGGGTAAAGCCGGGCTGGTTGCGGGTTTGCTTCGTCTTGAAGAAAGAGTAGGCGCTGTAGAGTGAAATCAGGTAGTAGATAAAGGGGCAACAGGCAAACGCCAGAGCCAGATCTACGACCATGTTTTGTAGGACGCCATTCATACAGACCCCGGAAAGAGGCTTGCTCTAGAATGCCTAGACCGGCGCAACCCTCGGCCACGAAGAAGTTTCAGAATAGCATTAGGGTGCCTGGCTATTGCCAGTTCTTGCAGACCGGCACAGGGGGCGGAATAACAGAGCGTGGATCGGGTTTCGATGGCTGGCCGACAGACATGCCCATCTTGTCGTTGGTTTTTGACGTGCGCGCGATAAGCAGAGGAATTGAGCATTCACGGTTTCTGCGGGCTTCGAGGCTTGTCGCCAAGCGCTTCAGCTCTTCGGTAGCCGCCGAGAACAGCATCCCGTCGACCGGGATTTTAGCGTCCGCATCCGGTTTAGTGAACGAGCGCACGCTAAAGACATCGGAAGCGCTTAAACAATTGGTAAGCAGCGTCACCGCGAAAACAATTTTTAGGATCATGTCTGCACCTCGGCTCTGAATTTGGACGGTGGCAGGGCGGATCGGTTAGGCGTATTTTTTACCAATCTGTTGAGCCGACAAAGATTGTTTGGCCGTTCACCAGGTTACGGTCGATGGTTGCCTCGGCGATGGCATCGGCGAACTCGTCTACTGTCGGCAGGACGCGGTCTCCGTGTGAGGGTGGCTCAAAGCGGCCACGGCTTTTCCGTTCGAGCAGCCGGGGAGTGATGGTGCCCTCAATGGCGTCACCACTTACGACTACCAAAGAAATTCCGTGACGCGTCAGTTCATGCGAGTAGTGACGCAGGGCGTCTTCGCCAGCACGTTTACTCTTGGCCACCGGTTCATAAACGGGCAGAACGGATTTCGTACCGTAGAAGTGCGCCCAGTGGCTGGTAACGAAAACGATGCGGCCGCCTTGCCGTTTGAGCAGTTCGGCTGCGCCGCGGGCTACGTTCATTTGCGCCGTAAGGTTGAGCGTCATGGCATAGTCAGCGGCTTTCCCTGCTTCCAGACCGCCGCTGGCGTTCAAGACGAGCGCGTCCAGGTGGCCGAACTCACGCGAGAGGAGGCTCATCATGGCAATGACTTCGGCTTCGTTGGTGATATCAGCTTGGGCCATAAGGGCTTTGCGGCCGAGTGCCGATATTTGTGAAGCTACTTGTTCGGCGCGGGGCGCTTTGCTGCGAAAGTTGAGAGACACGTCGTAGCCGCGCTGCGCCAGTTTGAGTGCGGTAGCCGCGCCGATGCCGCGCGATGCGCCCGTCACCAGCGCCTTCAGTTCATTTGACACGCTTATTCCCCGTTTCCTCGACAATCTTGTTCACTGCATCGTTCAGCGACAACGTGCCATCGAGATGTTGCTTCCAATAAACCGCTATGCTGCTGTGCCAGCGTGCCCACTCGTCTTGATAAAGATGTTTCTTTATAGCGTAGGGCACGTAGCCGTTTACTCCGGCCGTAGCCAGATCACGGCGGGCCAGTTCGCCAGCGGTGTAGAAGATGAAAATGTGAAACAAGTCGTTGGGCGGTTGAAGGCTGTGAGTCTTCGAAGCCAGCGAGATTTGGTCAGCCAAGCGGCCTGAGTTCGAGGGCACTATGCCGTGCGTGGCTTCATGAAAAAGAACTTCTAATGCGGCGCTGCCTTGATTCGCGTCGTCGAAGCTAGAAACAATTTCATGAATGCGGCTCCAGCCATAGGTGTATGTGTAAGCGCCGGCCCAGTTGGCATATTCAGCGACGTCGACCCGGATTGGGTCTTTGGGCCAGGCAGTCTCATACACGGTGGTGAGTTGTTTGACGAACATCGGACCGTACTGTTGCACGAGGGGTAAAGCGGCCGCAACGTATTTGCAATTTGCTCGATCATGGGCAGTCCACCAGTGTGCGCGATAGATAGGCGCTGCGGAGTTCAAGGTGTCCCATAACGCGCCGTCCGCGCCGTTCACGACGAGCTTGGGCAGAGTCTCATCTTCGGCCAACTCAGTATCGATAGATTGCATGTGCGGATCGAACAGCAGATCGTGGGTAATCATTGCCTGGCGGTAGAATGCCAAAGCTTTGCGCCAAGCAACCTTCTCGTCACCCGCGAGGTCTGCCGTACGGTTTGCGTGAGACGAAGCTTGTTCGTAGAGGAAGTGGTGAAGGTTGAGCCAGAAATCGGAATGGAATTCGAAGGGTCCGGCTTGGGCGACAGGAGCTGCGTGAAGCATCGTCGAAAGCAGCAAGGCGAGGCAGGCCAGCCGTTGGACTAAGTTCACTTGCCCAGTCTAATCTAACGTTGGTGAATGTTTGGTGTCTGCCGCCAGCGGTCTTGCGCAACGAAGCCAGTTGCTACTTCAAGGATTTAGGGGCTGTTTTCGGCAGACAATCCGAGGATGCTCTGAATGTCGCGTCCTGCGTGAAGAACTCGGATTACCTGCATCGGGCTTGTCTCTGGGCGCTAAACAATCAGATAAGAGTAAACCAAGAAGAACCGGTGACGCTTGTCCGCCCTAGAACACGTCGGATGTATCGAACTAGCGAATTTCTAAAGTAACAATAGGCGGGCACCATCGTCGCTTTCCGGGTTGTGGAATTCCCTTTCCACCTCAAGGGCAGTAAACACTTCTTCAAGATCGAGTTGCTCCCACTCGCCTGTACCGAATTCGTCGGCCAGGAGCTTGGTGCGCTTGACGTGAGAAATGACATCTTTGAGATGCTCCTGCGCCTGCGTGTATCCGAGGGCATTTAGTAACTTACTGCCGAAGAAGCCGGTGGTTAGTGGGGGACTATGAGGCCGAGCTTCGGGGATCGCTCCACTAGGGACTCTCCATAGGAGGCACCGGCGCCGATGACATATACAGTGCTCACGGCCACCATTGTAGCCGTTCAATTGACTCTGTCTCGGGAGGGTGCGGAAAGCCGATCCCCCTCTTCTTCAACCATGCGAACGCACCGAGCAGCGGGCACTTGGAGAAGCAAACAAGGGCCACTCAGCGGCGACCTCCGGTGTCCGGGCGGGAGTGTCGAGTTAGCCTAGATTCAAGCTCACAAACGCGATTCGGACCACCAATCTTGAAAGATCTCAAATCGACTCGTGGCCGCACCAAATCACACTTTTGCTTTCCCGTGGACTTGCGAGAGCCGGCCCGTAAAAGCCAGCCAAAGTGTTGACGCACGGTCTGCAGACACGAGCCACATCAAACTGCAAATACTTTCACTTCTTGATTGCTCTCGCTGGTGAAGTGAACGCCAGCGCAGCTCTTGCATCTTCGTGCTCGAAGGCCGAGGCCATGCGGTCGATTTCGACCGGCGTGAGGCCAAGCTTGGCCGCCCGACGCCGCCACTTTTGAACCGCCCTTCCAACCTGAGCAGCGATCTGATGCGCTTCGCCCGGACTTAAGTCGAAATATGGAGCGACCTCAAGCGCCAACCTCAGAGAGGCGGTGTTGTCGTCAAGATTGATCGAAGTGGTCAAGACACGCGGTTTGATGTCAGTAGGAACCGGGTTTAGATCATAGGCTGGCGACAGCCGCCACCCTGCCGGGCCTGCCCAAAGAAAGCCATGGTTACGGAGATGGTCGTCCGTATTGCCCTACCGGATGGGGTGTGCCTTGCAGGTCAGCGTAGACGAAGACGTTGTTATCCATTGCTTCTACCTGGGAGTTCGGCGGCGTGGCAACCTGATGCGCTGTGGCAAGCGCTCCTCTTCCAGAGCAAGCCCTACGTCATCGTGCCGGGGATCGGCCACGTCCGCGAGTCGATCAGCCATTCCCAAGGTGAAGAGAACCGTGGCGTAAGTGCCAGCCGAAACACCGGGGTCACCCTTCTCCAACTTGTTTAGGGTCATACGGCAGATTGAGGCTCTCTCTGCAAGGATCGCGACAGGGATGCGGCGGCGGCGCCTGGCGTCACGAATATCGTGGCCGAGCTTGCGCAGGGCGCGGACCGCTGGCATGGGCGCATGTGAAAGCGAGGCATCTTTTTTCATAACGTCCACTAAACTTTAGTATAACCGGTTTAAAGTCTATTATGATGTACACTACAGTCGAGTCGGATGGTCTGGCACGAGTCGCCTGCGGAATCAGGGCAAGCCGAGTGCCCTCTTCGTCTTCTGCCGGGTTATGAGCGAGATGTTTCGCGGTTTCACTGCGGGATGGCGTTCATGTCGTGAGCCAGATCCACGTCCCTTAGTTTCTCCGAGTCCACCATTTCTTCGGCAGTCATAGCAGCATAGGCCTCGAAAAGTTTTTCCAGACCGGCCGGTTGATACAGAGTGAGCATTTTGGCCGGCTCCAAGCATTGCACTGCATGGGCTTCCCCAGGCGGGACGTGAAGTACATCGCCGGCGGAAAGAATCAGCGTGCGATCGTCAAGCGCGAATTCCACCTTTCCGCTGATGACGACGAATGTTTCAGCATGCTCCTGATGCATATGACGGGGCAGGCGGAAGCCGGTGGTCAGGTTGTCCTCAATCAGGCTGAACCTCCCACCTGTATCTGCCGATGACAGTTTGACAAACGCGTCGTCGCTTTTCCAGGCGAACTCGCGGCCCTGACCTCCCGCGACATAAACAGCCTTGCTCATGGCATTCCTCCCTTGGCGCACGCAATTTGCGGATGCCCTTCGATGTTGCCAAAACAGCTCTTGATCGTCAAGCGCAGACGCATGAGCCGCTATTTGCTGACGAACTTGGGCTAACTAAGCTTAGAGGTTGATATTACGAACCGCGCCCAGCAGCAAAACGATAAATAAGAAGTAAACGCCAGCATTCCTTTCTAAGCCTGTGAGATACCAAAGTACCTCCTTCAGTGGCTGGCAATGATCGACCTACAAATTGGGGGCCGGTCGCTCTCTGTCCGTCTTGCGCTCAACGTGTGATGGACATCGAATGCACTTGGTTCAAATAAGATCGGCATACCGCCGTTTGCGCCACTTCCCGCCGCCTTCGTCAAACCACATTCCTGGACGAAATAGTATCGGTTGATCGCTGTTAAGGAGTTCGCGAACTGCTGAAGCCGCTGTCGCTAGAAGAATCAGACTTACAGCTCGCGGTGTTTTGCCGGCATTGATAAAAAGCTCGAACTCAGTAAAAAGGTGGTCTAGCGCTTTCATCCGATCACGCTCTTGCTCTGTGAGCCCAACTGTAAAACGATCAAACTCACCTTTCCCAGGGTTGTCGCTTCTGGATTCTGGTTCTGGGCCTTCCACTACATTCCAGGGCGGCCAGATCACTCGCGTTCGCAACACGTCAAAATCGGGAGTTTCGAGAGGGGCGGGACGGTACTGGCTCGCAATGCGTGCTGTTCCGTTACTTCCAGCGTTGTTGTGGACGCGCATTCTGTCCATCAGAGCGTCAATCTCATCCTTGCCTTTAGTCGACAGGTAGAGAAACTGTCGCATAGCAACTCGCGCGTCCGAAAGATCCGTATCAACGTAAAGAACTACCAGACGATTCCAAGTAGATTTGAGCAAATCGACTGGGATGACGTGATGGTATCCCATTCCCTTACCGGGGTTCGGCCAAGTCTCGGGTCTCTTGCCCCGATCATTGATTATCAGATCCACGCAAGGCAGTATATCTCAGATTTCAATAGTGAGCGACAATGCATGGCCTTTCCTAATCTGGTTTATTCGACCCAACCATAACCCATCCGTTTGAAGAACTGTTCCGTCTTTACTGCACGTAGTGCTTTGACACAACGCGTGTTTATCGGAAAGTGGGAGGTACCCGGCAAATTGACGACGGCACAACAACCCACCTTCTCAAGGGAAGGAAACGCTAAATGCCGTCGCAAACCCGAATTCCGAGCAGCCACGTGGTACTTACATATGTTCTCGAATCAGACGCTGGGCTCGTATTTCACCCCGGTTACACCATTTGCAATGGCAGTAAGGCTCTTTCCCCTTTGCACGCGGGTAATAACGCCAACCGATGATTCGTGGCGCAAGGTAAGTGCGCGTGATCTCCTTCGGGATAATCTTTCTAGGAATGACTACTTCTAATCCCATTGGGTCGGTGCGGTTCATCACTGCAGACAGTGCTTCCGCGGCCGTCATCTCCAGCTTTTCGCCGTTGTATTTGCCAACGAGGACAGGCTGGTTATTGGGCACCCTAAATTGAACACATATCAAGGTCTTAATTCCTCGCCTCTTCAATTCCCTCGCCCATTGGTGTGTTGCGGCGTAGCTCGGGACAACAGGAACGGCATACACGCCTCTGAACCCCGTCATGCGCTTGGTGGACGCTATGCCGTTTTTGACGATCGACTCCTCGTCTTTTTTGTCCGCGATATGAACAAAAGAGACCATACTCTCAGAACGTGCCTTCTGGATTCGTCATTGCTCCAGTGTATATCCCGGCGTTGGCGTCGTTTTTTCAAAGCTCCGATTGACAACGCCTGTAGTGTGTCTCAATGTTGCCGCCATAAAATTGCGCCGGACTCGGCCGCTAAACACTGAAAGTAACCGAACGTAACCCAAAGTAATCCCGTCAGCCTTGCCGTTCGAATCGAAACCTTGTATTATCCACAGATGCAACGAATACTCTGGAGCACAATTGCGCTCGGCTCGCTGTTGCTCATCCCGGTGCGCTCAAGAGGACAGGAAGGGCAATCTCCGCAACCTGAAAAGTTGAAGCCGCCTGTCAAAATGGAGCAGCGCGGGCGCATCCTTGGAATCGGCGGTGTCTTCTTCAAATCCGCAAATCGCAATCAGATGCGGGACTGGTATTCGAAGCATCTTGGACTCGCCGACAAAGGCGGAGGCGCGATGCTTCCGTGGCGCGAACACGACGATCCGCAAAAGGAACACGTTACGGTTTGGACTATTTTCCCCGCCTCCACCGGCTATATCCCAGCAACGCAACCGTTGATGATCAACTACATCGTGGACGATTTGGACGCTTTGCTCGACCGCTTGAAACAAGAGGGAGTAAAGATTGACGCCAAACGAATGGATGAATCCTACGGTCGCTTCGCCTGGATCTACGACCTGGATGGGAATAAGATTGAGCTCTGGCAGCCGGCGTCCGCAAAGCCCTAAGGGGCTGCCACTGCACTGACTCAATCGGTTTTCTGTAGCCACGGTCCCGTAGTGCGCCCCACTCGTAAATTCCGAACCCAGCGACCCGTAAAATAAAAGGATGCCAATTAAAGTAGGAATCAACGGCTTCGGACGCATCGGGCGTAATGTAGTCCGCGCTGGTCTGAATAACCCCAACATTGAGTTTGTCGCGGCGAACGATCTCACCGACACCAAAACGTTGGCCCACCTCCTCAAATACGATTCGATCCTCGGCCAACTGCACCACCACATCAAGGCTGATGGCGATAGCGTCTACGTTGACGATAAGAAAATTCGAGTTTTTGCCATTAAAGATCCGGCGGAGATCGATTGGGCGAGCTTAGGAGCGCAAGTAGTCGTTGAATCTACCGGCCGCTTCACCGATGCCGTCGATGCCAAAAAGCACCTGCGCGGATCGGTCAAGAAAGTCATCATTTCCGCGCCCGCCAAAGGCGAAGACCTGACAGTCGTGCTCGGCGTGAACCACAAAGTTTACGATCCTGCCAAGCATCACATCGTTTCCAACGCTTCCTGCACCACCAATTGCCTCGCGCCCGTGGCAAAGGTTTTGAACGACGTGTTCGGCATCGAAAAAGGTTCGATGACGACCATCCACAGCTACACTAACGATCAGCCTGTTCTCGATTTCCCGCACAAGGATCTGCGCCGCGCCCGTGCTGCCGCGTTGAACATGATCCCCACGTCCACGGGCGCCGCCAAGGCGATCGGTCTGGTGCTACCCGAATTGAAGGGTTTGTTGGATGGCTATTCAATGCGCGTGCCCACGCCCGACGTGTCCGTGGTGGACCTTGTGGCTGTGCTCAAGAAAGACACCACAGCCGAAGCCGTCAACGAAGCGCTGCTGAAGGCGTCCGAAGGCGAACTGAAAGGCATTCTCGGCTACACCACCGACCCCGTGGTTTCCACCGACATGCTGCACAATTCCAACAGCTCCATTGTCGACGCGGATCTTACGAAAGTGATCGGCGGCAACCTCGTGAAGGTCGTGGCTTGGTACGACAACGAGTGGGGCTATTCGAGCCGCGTAGTCGATCTCATCGGCTTCTTCGGCGAGAAAGGCCTGTAAACCGAGCCGGAAGCGTTAGCGACCTAGAACGTTTCGGGGGACATCCGCAACGGTGTCCTCCGCCGGCTCATCCAAATGTACAACGGCGTAAGAAGAACTAGCCAAGATAGTCCCGCGATCAATGTGATGCGCATGCCCTCCACCCACCAAGTCGTCAGCAGAATCGCCGCGATGGAGAGCGCGCCCAAAGCAGACGACCATCGGATCCCATTGCTTCGGCGGAAAAATAGATGCGTCACAAAAATCACCAGCCACGCATAGAGCCCGCCAAACAGCGATATTCCGAACAAGTAAACGTAAGCACTTGACGGATAAACAATCGATACGAGCATGGCCAGACCCAAGCCCGCAGCCGACACCATCAGCGCCCGCACCGGCACTCCTTTTGCCGAGACCCGTCCCCAATCCTGCGGTGCGTAGCCGCCACGCGCTAGGGAGAACATCATCCGCGTCACTAAGTACAGATTGCAGTTCATGCTCGAAGCCGCCGCCGTGATCACCACAAAGTTCACAATGTGCGCCGCAGCTGGAATGCCGATCAACTGGAACACTCTCACGAATGGACTTGCCGTCACCCCGCTGCCCGGCTGAATCTGGGTCCAAGGAACAATCGTCACCAGCACAAACACCGCACCCAGATAGAACAGAATCAGCCGCGCAGCCATGGCGCGAACCGCCCGCGGCAATGCGATTTCAGGATTCTTCGCTTCCCCAGCCGTGACGGCCACAATCTCGGTGCCCACGTAACTGAAAATCACAAAGACCATCGCCATCCAAACGCCGCGCAGACCCATTGGCAGAAAGCCGCCGTGGCTCGTGAGGTTCGAAAAGCCGATCGCCGGACGCAGATCCCAACCGAGAATCAGGGCCATGCCGACTGCAATGAACATGACAATGGCAATCACCTTGATCATCGCGAACCAATATTCAAAGCTGCCAAAACTGCCCACATCGCGCGCGTTCACATAAAGCAAGGCGATGGTGAATATCAGAATCCAGAGCCATTGCGGCGTATGCGGGAACCACCACTGGCAATAGATCGCGATGGCCGTTGCCTCGCCGCCAATCGCGACGCACTGCGCCGCCCAATATGTGTAGCGAACCGTGAAGCCCACCCACTTGCCCACGTAAAGTTCTGCATAAACCCCAAACGATCCCGCAGTTGGATGCGCCACCGCCATTTCGCCTAACGCCCGCATCAGCAACAAAGCGATGCCCGCACCCATTAGGTAAGTCAGTATCACGCCCGGCCCCGCGGCATGTACCGCCAGCGAACTACCCAGAAACAGGCCTGTGCCGATGGCCCCGCCAATCGCGATCATGGCGAGTTGCGGCGCGCTCAATTCACGCGCAAGCTTCTCGCCTTCTTCAATGGCGTTCATGAACTAGCCAGCACAGAGAGAGCCTTGTCTACATCGTCGTGATTGTTGTAAACGTGAAACGAGAACCGCACGCCATCGCGCCGCGCCGAGACCAGAACGCCGAGCCGCGCAAGCTTTTCTACCAGAGCGGACGGATCGTTCGACTGCAGCACCACCAGTGGACCCACCGTGTCGGATGGCGTCTTAGCCGGAATGCCCAATGCCTGTGCGCCCTGCAAGAAGGCACGGCTTAAATTTGAAATTTGCTCCGCCACGTTCTCCAGGCCGGCACTTTGCAGGAGCGCCAGCGTCGCCCGTGCCACATAAATGCTCGGCATCGGCGGGGAACCACCTTCAAACCGCCTGGCTTCCGATGCGGGATCAAGCTTCTGCGTATCGAACGCGAACACGTCTCGCTGCCCCATCCAACTAGTGATAGTAGGAGTGAGCGTTTCGATGAGCGAATGCTTCACATACAGAAACGCCAATCCGGGCGGCCCGAGCAAATACTTCAGCGTTCCCGTAACGTAGAAGTCCACATCCATCGCCTTCACATCAATAGGCCGTGTGCCGCAATCTTGATAGCCATCCAGGAACAGCAGCGCGCCCTTGTCGTGCGCGAGCTTAGTAATTGCGGCAACGTCTGATCGCACGCCATTAACAAAAGAGACTTGCGTCACTGGAACGATAGCGGTCTCTTCATTAATAGCGCGTTCATACGCTTCCACCGCACAGCCGTGGAGAAACTCAATCTGCGCCCCACGCGGTTGTTGAGCCAGCCAAATCTGGCCCATCGTGGGGAATTCAAACTCGCCCATCACTACTTTAGGCCGCCTGGTAAACTCAAGCGCACTGGCAATCGCGTTGATGCCCGCCGAAGCGCTGGTCAGAATCGCAATCTCGTCCGGCTCTGCGTTGATAAAGCGCGCAAACTCGCTGCGCATCGCCTCATAAACCCCGATCCAATCGTTCCACGGCGCGCTCGACGTCCGCCAGCTTTCCATGTAGCTGCGCATCCCCGCTTCCGCGGCATCGCTCAGCGCGCCTTGTGAGCAATTGTATAGATAAGTTTTTTCGCTGAGAATCGGGAAGCGCGAGCGCAGATCGGTTAGCATCCGCCTACCCTCTAATAGCTTTCACCACTTCATCGGCAAACTCGCCGGTGGACGCGCTTCCGCCCACATCTCCCGTCAAATGTTTACCTTCCCGGTAAACCGCCTCCACCGCACTTTGCATTTTGTGCGACGCTGTATTTTCGCCCATATGTGTAAGCATCATCACCGCCGAAAGCATCAGCGCCGTCGGATTCGCTTTGCCTTGGCCGGCAATATCGGGCGCGCTGCCGTGAACCGCTTCAAAGACCGCGTGCGTCTCACCCATATTGGCGCCCGGAACAATGCCAAGCCCGCCCACCAAACCGGCCGGCTAGATCGGAAACGATATCGCCATAAAGATTCGGCAGCAGCAGAATATCGAACGTCTCCGGCCGCATTACAAGCTGCATCGACGCGTTATCGACGATCAGCTCTTTGTATTGAATATCCGTGAACTGCTTGGCCGTCTCACGGCAACAGCGCAGAAACAATCCGTCGGCGAGCTTCATAATGTTGGCTTTATGAATCGCCACCACCGTTTTGCGATTGTTCTTCTGGGCGTAATTGAATGCGTAGCGCGCGATGCGTTCCGAAGCCGTCCGCGTGATCACTTTCAGGCTCGTAACCACGTCTTTGACAATCTCATGCTCAAGCCCCGAATACAGATCTTCGGTGTTCTCGCGGAAGATCACCATGTCGATCTGCACATCTTGAAAGCGCGTCTTCACCCCGGGCAGCGTCTTCACCGGGCGAACGTTGGCGAACAAATCAAGCGTCTTGCGCAGCGCCACGTTCACGCTTTGAAATCCGCCCGCGACCGGCGTTGTCACCGGTCCCTTCAAGCCGATCTTCGTCTCATTTAACGAATCGAGCAGATATTGCGGCAGGGTCTTGCCCGATTCCAAGATGATAGATTCGTTCAACTCGGCGCGCCGCCAGACAATGTCAACGCCCGTGGCTTCTACCGCGCGGACCGCGGCTTGCGCGACTTCCGGCCCGATTCCGTCGCCGGGTATCAAAGTGCAATAGTGTGGCACGTTTTATTTTATGATTTGCCAGAATAAGTTCTTATGCCTAAGATCGAGCGCGCGCTGTTAAGCGTTACCGACAAGACTGGCCTTCTGCCTTTTGCCCAGCGCCTGCACGCCATGGGTGTGGAGCTGATTTCCACCGGCGGCACCGCCAAATTGCTGCGCGAATACCAGATTCCCGTGCGCGAAGTGGCCGATGTGACGGGCTTTCCGGAAATGCTGGACGGGCGAGTGAAGACAATTCATCCGCGTATCGCCGCCGGCATTCTTGCGGTTCGCAGCAATCCCGAGCACATGCGCGCGCTCGCCGAGCACGACATTCCCGCCATTCAGATGGTGGTCGTGAATCTCTATGCTTTTTCGAAGTTTGCGGATAAGGCCAGGCGTAACGCGCGAAGAGCTGATTGAGAACATCGATATCGGCGGTCCGACTATGATCCGCGCTGCAGCCAAGAATTTTCAGGACGTGGCGATTGTAGTTTCACCGGGCCAATACGATTCGATCCTGGCCGAGCTGGCGCAAAACGGTGGCGGTCTGAGTGGTCTGAGTCCGGCTACGCACTGGCATTTGGCGCAGCAGGCGTTTCTACACACGGCGGCGTACGATCAAGCCGTCTCGGCGCGCTTGCTGAATGTGGATGCGTCCGGCAACACTGTTACCGCGGAAGAATTCCCGGCGGTGCTCCAAATCTCCGCGCCGCGCGCCGCCATTCTGCGATACGGCGAGAATCCCCATCAGAAAGCTGCATTGTACAAGACTGCGCGATGCCGGCATCGCGGGCGCGGAACAGCTTCACGGAAAAGAGCTTTCCTACAACAATCTGGTTGATCTGGACGCCGCGTGGTTGCTGGTGCAGGAGTTCAAAGATCCCGCTGCGGCCATCATCAAGCACACCAACCCCTGCGGCTGTGCTGAGCAGGCAACCCAAGTCGAGGCGTACAAGAAAGCACTTGAAGCCGACCCCATTTCCGCATTCGGCGGCGTGCTCGCCTTCAACCGCGAATTGGATAAGGACACGGCTGCCGAAGTCGCCAAGCTCTTTGTGGAAGCCATCGCCGCACCGTCTTTTTCAGCCGAGGCACTCGCTACTCTAACGGCAAAGAGGAACCTCCGGCTCGTAAAAGTGAAGCCGCTCGACAAGCCGGAACTGGTGATCAAATCCATCACAGGCGGCATGCTCGCCCAAACAGCCGATTCCGAAACCCTCGTCGAATCGCAGCTACAAGTCAAAACAACGCGCCCACCTACGCCCGAAGAAATGCGCGCTCTCCTGTTCGCCTGGAAGGTTTGCAAACACGTCAAATCGAACGCAATTGTTTACGCAAACGCCGGCCAATCGGTGAGCGTCGGAGCCGGGCAAATGAGCCGCGTCGATAGCGCAAAGTTCGGCGCGCTGAAGTCAATACTGCCGCTCAAAGGAACTGTGGTGGCATCGGACGCGTTCTTTCCGTTTGCCGATGGTTTAGAAGAGGCGGCGAAGCATGGCGTAACGGCTGCGATTCAGCCGGGCGGTTCCGTGAAAGACGAGGATGTCATTGCTGCCGCCAACCGGCTGAACCTGGCGATGGTGTTTACCGGCGTCCGGCACTTCCGCCACTAGGAGCTGTCACTTGCGGTCAGCCATCGCCCCCGCCCAATCGGCAGGTAGCGTTCCGAGCGGCAGCAGTTGGCCTTTTTCCAGGTGTCGGATAGTCTTGGCGAACTTCGCGGCGTGCGGGTCGTGCGTCACCATGATGATCGTCTTACCGAACTCGCGGTTGAGGCGCGTGAGCATGGTCAACACATCTTCGGCTGCTGCCGCGTCCAAGTTTCCAGTCGGTTCGTCCGCGAGAATCAGGTCGGGATCCGTAACGATGGCGCGGGCGATGGCAACGCGCTGTTCCTGACCGCCCGACAGCTGTTTCGGCAAATGTCCGAGACGGTCACTCAAGCCTACAAGCTTCAGCGCGGTCTCAGCATGCTCGATCCGCTCTTTCTTGTTCAAACGAGTCAACTTCAAGGGCAGCTCGACGTTCTCCAGCGCCGTTAGAACCGGAATCAAGTTGAACGATTGGAAAATGAAGCCGATGTGCTCGTTGCGCCAATGAGCGATTTGCTTGTCGTTCATTTCGCGCAGATTAGCGCCGAGCACACGAATTTCGCCGTCGGTAGGTTTGTCCATCGCGGCAATGAGGTGGAGCAGAGTAGATTTCCCGGAGCCCGATGGCCCCATGAGCGCTACGAAATCGCCTTTCTCGATGACGATATCCACGGCATCCAAAGCGGCCACGTGAAATTCGTCGCGCACATACTCTTTGCTCAGTTTGGTGGTGATTACGACTTGTTCGCTCATGGTTGTAGCTGCTCTCCTACTACTGCTTTACTTCCACTCGTTGGCCGTCTTTCAGATCGGCGGGCGGGCTCAGAATCAAATCTTCGCCGCCAAACAATCCGTTGCTGATGATGGTGCCTTTTTCCGATGAACCGCCAGTAGTTACCGTGCGTTTGACGGCGTGATCTTTTAACATGACGAATACGTGATCGCCTTGTATCGCACTGGCCGGAACGATTACCACTTGCTTGGGTTCGATGGATGCGCCGCTCTCTTTCGGAGCATCGCTAATAAAGCGAACGGTCGCGTTCATGTCGGGCCGCAGCTTGTCATCCGGCTTTAACACTCTCACTTTCACCTGCACCGTCGCTTTGGCCCGGTCTGCTTCCGGCGAAACTTGTTCAATCACGCCATCGTAGGTGAGGTCGGGATAAGCGTCTGTGGTGATGATGCCTTTCTGCTTCGGGCCTAGCTTCGGAAAATCGTTTTGGCTGATATCCAGTTCCACTTGCAGATCGTTGAGGTCGGCCATGGTCACGATGTAGCCCTTGGCGCCTTTGTCACCTACGAAACCGGTTGTAATGAATTCGCCGCGCTCTACGTTGCGGTCGAGAATCGTACCCGTGATGGGCGCGCGAATAATCGTGTTATCGAGCTGCGTTTGCGCATATTCCAGAGCACCGCGCGCTTGCTGCACTTGGCCGACAATCTGCGTGGTTTGTTCCTGCCGCGGGCCCAGAACCTCTAAGTCGAGCAGCCGCTGCAGACTCGCTACTTTGGCGACAGCGTTGTCGTATTTGCTTTGCGCATCGTCTAGCGCCTGTTTGGAAAACACGCCGCTATCCGCAAGCTGCTTGGTTCGATCGAGCGATACCTTGGCGTTATCGAGGTCCGCCTTTGCCTGGCTCACGTCATAGCGCGCCTTCTCGATTTCTTCGGGGCGATTGCCGTTCCTGATCTCCGCTTCACGGCCTTTGAGGTTGGCCAGTTGCCCGTGCTGTTGGGTCACCTGTGCGCGGTATTCGTCGTCTTCCAAGCGCACGAGCACCTGGCCGGCTTTCACCTTGTCGCCTTTATCAACGCCGATCCAGGCAACTCGGCCGTTTACCTTCGAGGCGACTTCGATCTTGTGCGCGGCAATGATGTAGCCGGTGGCGCTCAATATCGTTTGCCCGCCGGCGGCAGAAACGCTAATGGGCGATTGCACCTGAATCACCTGAACCGGCGTGGCCGCGTTGAGTTTCCGGTAAAGCATAAGCGCGCCAATGGCTGCTACCGCTACGAGTACGGCGATGGCAATCATGTTGACAACTGGCTTGCCTTCTTTCTCACGCCGGGCCGTGCGGTCTATTTTAAGATTTCTGAGTTCTAATTCCATACGGTTACACTTCGCGGAGCGCCGTCAAAATCTCCTTCTTCGCGGCTTGCCGTGCGGGCAGCAGACCTCCGACGGCTCCCAAAATCAACGAAAAGAGCACCCCGATAATCATCACTTCCGGGCCTATATGTATGTTGAAACTCGTTTCGCTGAATGTTGCAAAATTTCCCACGCCGGTTGTAATCGAATTTAGCGGCAGCACGACAACGCAGGCGATGAGTCCGCCGAGCAGGGAAAGCAGCAGCGATTCCAAAAAAAAGCTCAGCAGGATGCTGCCTTGCGTGAAGCCGAGAATCCGCAGCGTGCCTACTTCTTTCGCGCGGCGGGCGACTGCGGCATACATGGTGTTCATGGCCGCAAAACAACTGCCTACGGCCATGACGATGCAGACGAAAAAGCCGAGGAACTTGATGGGCGCTGCCGAAACCGCCGTTTGAGCGCTGTAATAGTCTTTTTCGCTCACAACTGTTACGTTGAGCCTTCGGTCGCCTTCCAGTGCTTTCGGCAAAGCGGCTGCGGCCACTTCATCCGTCGCTTGCAGCAACGCGGAACTGTAAGTATCGGGGCGGTTGTAATCGGTTGCCACTTGCGGGCCGTCGGCCCAGATTTCGCTATCGATGGAGCTGCCGCCGCCGTCCATAACGCCGACCACGGTCCAAAGACCGCGGCCAAAGCGCAATTGTTTGCCGAGTTGCGCGTTGGGATAGCGCTTGGCAATGGACTTGCCTACCATTACTTCACGCTGCCCTTCACCGAAGGGTCTGCCCGCAATTATGGTGAGCTGCCGCATTTCCACGCCACGGCGGGAAAGCCCGCGCAGGGTCACGTTCGAACCGTCGGGATTCTCCACGTTTGGCAAGTTGATTACCGTGACTATTTCGAGCGAAGCCATGGGCTGTCCGCCTTTGCTGGCGATGCCGTTAAAGTTCTTCACAATCTGAAATTGCTCCTGCGTGAGCAGGCTGGTGAGCTCGGCATTCCCGCCTTTGCGCATGACAAGGACGTGCAACGGATCGCCGCTCGCTTCAAAGGCAGATTGCAATCCCGAAACCAAGCCGAGTACCGCGAGCAGAACCGCCACGGTCATGGCAATGCCAGCGCCAGTCATGAGAGTGGTTGTCTTGCGCACGATCAAGTTGCGAATGTTGTAGGAAATGGGAATGGCCATGATTTAACCCGCGTACCGCAACGAATCTAAGATGTTGGTCTTGGCCGCGTTCCACGCCGGGATGAACGAGCTCACTAGACCCACAACGAAAGCCAGACCAAGCGCCGCAAACGCCGTAAACCAACTGAGGGAGAGGCTGTGCAACTGCGGGATAGTGCCGCCGGCAGCCTTGCCTACGCCCACCATGAGAAAAGAGGCGAAAAACAAGCCGATCACACCGCCGATGAGGGAGATGCAAATTGCTTCGCCCACAATCATCCCTAGGATCGCATCATTGTTGAAGCCGAGCGTCTTCAGCACGCCCACCTCTTTAATGCGTTCGCGCACCGACATGGCCATCGTATTGCCGGAAACGAGCAGAATGGTGAATGTTACGGCCGCGCAGATGATCAACAAGAACAGTTTGATGTTGCCTAAAAACGAAACGAACGATAACGCGAACTGGCCTTCTGATTCCGTCTTCGTAGGATAGGGGGATTCGGCGAACATGTTGTCCACAGCCTTAGCTACCTTCGGAGAATCGCCGGTGCTATCCACCAAGACCGCCATGGTGCTAATCAGCGAGCGGCGCCCAACGGGCAGCAGGTCGCGCAAGTATTCCCAGTTGAAGAAGAGCGACTGCGTCGCGTCCGGATCTTCAAAGATGCCGACGACTTTCATGTCCAGATCGTACGGATAGATGTCACCCTTCAGCACGACCCGGTCGCCCAACTTCATGTTCAGCTTTTCAGATAGATCGCGCGAAATGATGCAGCCCGTTCGATCTGTGAGGAAGGCGCGCCGCTCGTCCTCGGGCATTTTCATTTCGGTGCGAATAGAGAGAAACGCTTTGGGTTCCACACCGAGCCTTGCGAAAAAGTTGCGCTGGTCGCGATTGTCCTTATAGGTTCCGCCGAACCAGTTCCAGACAGAGATCTCTTTCACGCCGGGCATCTGGCGGACCTTGGCCTCGTAGGCGAAAGGGATGGGCTGGGCGAGAGATACTTTGTGCCGTACGACCAGGCGCAAGGCCTGGCCCGGAGTGGGTTGCGACATAAACAGCGCGTGGTACATGCCGATCAGCACGCCAAACAAGCACAAGGAGACCGCGATGCTCGAAATCGTGAGAATGCTGCGGCGTCGATTGCGGAAGGTATTTTTGAATGCGAGCGATAAGTATCTGAACATTTTGGCGGCCACTCCCTGTCTTGTTAGGGTACCCTAAATGGCAGTTCTGGAAGAAGATTACGAATTCTTGGAATCACCGGTTCAACGAAAATTGGATGACCCCTGGACGCCCGCGGATGAAGAATTTATGCGGCGGGCGCTTGCTCTAGCTTCGCACGCTCAAAGCAAGGGTGAAATTCCGGTGGGCGCAGTATTGGTGCTGGGCGAAAGCATTGTCGGCGAAGGGTTTAATCAGCCGATCGCCGCAAATGACCCAACGGCCCATGCAGAGATTGTGGCATTGCGGCAAGCGGCAGTTCGGTACCGGAACTATCGATTACCGGGCGCGGCTCTCTATGTGACGCTCGAACCTTGTGCGATGTGCGCGGGTGCACTGGTCAATGCGCGCATTGAACGGCTGGTTTTCGCCGCGCGCGACTTGCGCTTTGGCGCGGTGCGGAGTAAATTCCGGCTGGCGGATTCGGATCTGCTCAACCATCAGGTGACGGTGGAAGAAGGTTTGTTGGCAGCCGATGCGGGCGCGATGTTGACGCGGTTTTTCAATGAGAAGCGCGGTTAGCTCACGCGTAGCGCCAGAATCGGGTCGATGCGCGAGGCGGGCCGCGCCGGAATGTAACCTGCAAGAAGGGCGATTGTCAGCAGCAGTAAGATGATGACGCCGAAGGTGAAGGGGTCGGTCGGCTGGGTGGCGAAGAGGAGCGAAGAGATCCACCTCGACACAACGAGCGACGCAAGGGTTCCGGCCGCCACGCCTGCCAATGCAAGCCGCAATGCCCGCGCCATGACCGCGCGGCGGACCTGGGGAGCGGATGCACCAAGAGCCATGCGAATGCCGATCTCTTTTGTTTGGCGGCTGACAGAATAGGCGATGACGCCGAAGATTCCCAACGAAGCGAGACTGAGCCCGAGCAGCGAGAAGCTTGCCACCAACATGACAAAGAAGCGCCGTGGCGAAACCGCGCGGTCGACGATTTGCTGCAGCGGGATAAGTTCGCTGGCGGGTTGAGCTGGGTTCAGTGAGCGCAATGCTTTCAAGATGCTTGAGGCGAGCGCTGGTGGCGGAAGCAGTGTCTTGACGACGAGCTCGGCTCCTTCCGGATCGGCCTGCATAACGGGCAAATAGATTTCGGGTTCGGGTTGTGCTTCGACGCTCTCCTCCCGCACGTTGGAAAGGATACCGACCACGTGCGTCTCTTCTTTTGCGCCATTGGTGAAAGCGCTTTGCCCTATCGGATCGAGCCCCGGCCAGAAGAGGCGTGCCGCGGCCTGATTGACAATCATCACGGCTGGAGTGGATGCGGAATCGCGCCAAGAGAAATCGCGGCCTGCGCGCAGGTGCATGCCCATGGCTCTGAAATAGCTGGGCGTCACAATGCGTGTGAGCCCTACTTCACCAGGGATGCCCGGCGGATAGACTTTGCCTTTTACGGCGAACGCCCAACTACGATTGCGCCCCAAGGGCAGCATGTCGGCAACGCCTGCCGTTTCGACGCCGGGAATGGTGGAGACCTTGCGAAGAATCTCTTGCAGAATTGCGCTGCGCTTGCCTCGATTGTTGCCGTCGTCATAAACGATCTTCATCACGGCGGCTTGGCTCGGCTGGAATCCGAGATCAACATCGATCACAGCTAAGAAACTGCGGAGCAATAGGCCGGCTCCGATCAGCAGGACGCAAGCGAGAGCGACTTCGGAGATGACCAACGTGGCTCGCAGCGTCTCGTGTTTGCGTCCGGAGCTGATGCCCGCGCTGCTATCTTTGAGCGATTCTTGCACGCTGCCGGAGGCAAGTTTGAGGCCAGCGATACAGCCGAAGAGAAGGGTGGTAACGATGGCGATCAGAAGAGTCCAAGCCAAAGCGAACGCGTCGATCTTCACAAAGTTCAAAAGCGGGAGTGCGATGGAGTCTTGCTTCGCCAGATAGGCCGTTATCAAAAAAGCTATAGCTAAACCGAGTAAGGAGCCCGCACTCGCCAGGACGAAGCTTTCGGTGAAGAGTTGCCGGAAGATTCTTCCGCGGCCCGCTCCTAACGCGGCGCGCAGGGCAAATTCCTTGCTGCGGGCTACTGTTCGGGCTAACAGCAAGCTCGAAAGATTTACGCAGCAGATGAGCAGGATCAAGCCGACAGCGCACCATAGAACAATCAGCGAACGGCGCAGCGTTCCGCTGACGAACTCTTTGAGGCTGGTGATGTTGGAGGAGTAATCCATCTCCCAGTCTTTGTTGGCGGCTTTGAGCTGAGGAAAAAGCACATCCGCTTCAGTCTGCGCCTGTGCAAGTGAGACGCCGGGCCTGAGACGGCCCACCACAGCAAGCGTGTTGCCCCAATTACGCAGTTCATCCATGACGGCGGGCACATATACGTCGACTTGGAAGCCGGGGGAGAACACCGAACCGAAATCGAAGCTGGGCGGCAGGATGCCTACAACCAGGAACGACTTCTTGTTAAGAGCGATGGTTTGGCCGACGACTGCGGGGTCGGATGCAAATTGATGGCGCCAGAAACGATTACTGAGCAGCAGCGCGCGGCCGCCGCCTTTTCGACATTCTTCTTTGGCGAAAACGCGGCCTTGTGCCGGCTGGATGGCGAGCGTTTGGAAAAAGTTTTCGGCCACCATTACGCCCGCAACAGGCTGCGGATCTCCGTGACCCGTCAGCGTGTATTCGCTGTTACCGAAAAATGGGTTGTAACTCGTGACGCTCTGGAATGAGCGATTGTTGCGTTGAAATTCCTCATAGGCGGAAACGGTGTAAGTGACGGCGCTCAAGCCGGCCGCTTTCACGAGGTTCGCGGGCAAGGCCTTGCCACCTTGGAACCAAGTGAGCCGTTCGGCATCGGGAAATGGAAGCGGCCGAAGCAAGACTGTGTTGACGACGCTAAAGACCGCCACGTTCGCTGCGACGCCCAGAGCCAGAACGAGAATCGTGACAGTGGCGAAAACGCGATCGCGGCGCAGCGTGCGCAGGGCGTAGCGAAAGTCTTGGCCCCAAGACTCCGAGCGATCTTGCCGGCGGCGCGTCTGCTCCGCTTCCAAGGCTAATTGCACACCGGCGGCCTGCACGGCTTGGAGATCGCCAAATTGGCGTTCGGCCTCCAAACGAGCGGCTTCCGGACGCCAGCCTTGTGCAACCAGATCTTCTAGTTTGGCTTCCAGATGAAAGCGCAGTTCGTCTTTGACGTCGGCTGCTGGATCAGGGCCAAAGAGGCGCAGATAACGGCGCCATACAGGAGTCTTGCCGCTCATTTAGTTTTCCTCCATCACTGGCGGTTGGGTGGCATTCAGCAATTTGCCCACGGCGGCGGCGTAGGCCTCCCAGGTTTTGGTCTCCTGACGTAACTGGCGGCGGCCGTCCGAACTGAGACTGTAAAATTTGGCCTTCCGGTTGTTTTCGGATGATCCCCATTCAGCTTCCACGAGTCCCTTTTTTTCCAAACGCCAGAGGGCGGGGTAGAGTGTGCCCTCTTCGACGAGCAGCGCTTCGTCGGTCTGGCGGCGGATGAGATTGGTGATGGCATAGCCATGCAAAGGCCCCCAGACTAGTGCTTTTAAGATAAGAACGTCGAGTGTGCCGCGGACGAGATCGAGTTGGGTTTTACCCATTTGTGAGGTTCCCCTATGGTTTCTAGGGAAGTGTCGCACGCTTTCCCTGGGAATGCAATGGGAGAGTTATTTTGAAGGCACTCGTTAATCGAAAGAAGCCGCTAGTATTTCGGGACGCTAGGATCGACTTTATCGCTCCAAGCCGTGATCCCGCCAGTCATATTCCGTACGTGCTGAAAACCGTTCTGCTTCAAAAGATCCATGGCCTTCTGGCTGCGTCCGCCCGACTTGCACTGGGCGACGATATCGGCGCTCTTATCCAGCTCGTTCAGCCGCTTTGGCAAATCGCCCAGGGGAATCA
Source organism: Bryobacterales bacterium (assembly GCA_963763615.1). Taxonomy (GTDB): domain Bacteria; phylum Acidobacteriota; class Terriglobia; order Bryobacterales; family Bryobacteraceae; genus Bog-105. Next base: position 150,226 of record CAVXPI010000005.1, read on the forward strand.
GAATCGAACCGGGAATGCGCGCAATCTGGTATTCATGCGGCTCGCGCACGTCGAGAAGCACAAACTTGTCGCCTCGATCGATCTTCTGTTTGAGTTCAAGCGCGTCAATCACGGCGCTGTCGGTTGGTGCTGGCTGGTTGCTCATGGGAGTTATTCCGCAGAATTGTTGGTAATCAATCAATTTTGTCACGGTGGGGTGGTCGCCGCACACCGGGCAGTTTTTATCGCGCCGCAACTTCAGTTCGCGGAACTTCATGCCAAGCGCGTCATAAAGCAACAAGCGGCCTTTGAGTGTGTCGCCGATTCCTAGAATGAGCTTTACCGCTTCCGTTGCCTGGATTACGCCAATAATACCCGGCAAGATGCCAAGCACGCCGCCTTCCGCGCAGCTCGGAACTAATCCCGGGGGCGGGGGTTCGGGATACAAGCAGCGATAGCATGGGCCATCTTCATACGCAAAAACCGTCGCCTGTCCTTCAAAGCGGAAGATCGATCCGTAAACGTTCGGCTTCTTCAATAACACGCAAGCGTCGTTCACCAGGTAGCGCGTGGGAAAGTTGTCCGTGCCATCCACCACAATGTCGTAATCGCGCAAGATTTCAAACGCATTCTCGCTCGAAAGCCCAGTGTCGAATTTGTCGATGCGGATGTTCGGGTTAATCTCCTTCATCCGGTCGGCCGCGGAATCCAGCTTTTTGCGTCCGATGTCGCTCGTGCCGTGAATCACCTGCCTCTGCAGATTGGAAACGTCCACCACGTCAAAATCCACCAAACCAATTCGGCCCACGCCCGCCGCCGCCAAATACAAGCCCAGCGGCGCGCCCAAACCGCCGGCGCCAATCATGGCGACCTTAGCGTTCTTCAGCTTCGTTTGGCCTGGCATGCCCACTTCCGGCAAAATCAAATGCCTGCTGAAACGCGCGATTTCATCATTCGTCAATACCGGTGCTTGTTCTTCCACCGCCGTGCTGCCGCCGGCAATGCTGGGCACAATCGAAAGTGTTTCGGTACCTTCCAGCTTGGTAGCGGTCTTATCCATGTAGCGAATGTCCTCGTCGTTCACATAAACGTTGACGAAGCTCCGCAGCTTGCCTTGATCGTTGAACAGGTTCTTCTTGATCTCCGGATATTGCACCGTCAAAGCATCGAGCGCTTCCCCTACTGTCGCGCCGGATACTTCCACCGCATCGCTTTGTTCCGTAAATTGCCGTAACGCGGTCGGAATCAGGATTTTGGCCATTTCATCTCCTCAGGCTCTGCCGCAGTTTGGTCTAGATCGGGCAGGAAGCTATTTGCATGATCGAACTTTCCGTTTCGAATGGAAAGCACCACAAAGGAATACCACGGACACGAATTTTTCAAATCCGTTTCAGAAAAATAAGCGTCGCAATCCGGATGCGAATGGAAAATGCCAATCAGATCCAAACCGCGCGCGCGTGCCGCTTGGTCCGCCGCCAACAGATCTTCAGGCTTCAACTCATACCGGTCATGCTGTTTTCCATTAAAAGAATTCTCTAACGGAACAGCCTCGGTAACCAGTTTGGAGCCGTTTTGCGTGCGCCCGAGCATTGCCCCACAACACTCATTGGGATACAGCCGCTCAGCGTGTAAAACCATGGTTTGCCACGGTTTAGCTTCGATTTGAATCACAGCGGATCGCTTTCCTACTATTCCTATTGTGTATCTCTACCTTTGCTAGGATGACATACGAGCGATAGAGGTTTCGCTTCTGTTGCGTTAGGCGGGTAGATGCTGCTTGAGCTGCGGAAAAAAGGCGATGGCGAAATCGGTCGCCGTCTTGATGGCCTTTCGAGTGTCGCCGTTGTTCCCTACCTGCACAACTACGCGGACCAGCGCAGTATCGCTACGGTTGTAGCGAATCGCATCCGTTACGGTGTAGTATTTGGCCAGATATTCGCTGGCAACCGTGCGGTTGTGCGATTGATACCAATAAAGAACTACGCTTTGGCTATCGCCGCGCGTCACAATGTAGCGGTTGGCTTGAATGGGCTGAGGTTGGCCCGGCACCGGAATGTCTACAATCTCATTGCTCGACGGCACAAAACCGGCTCCCGGCAGGCAATTCTTGGGCGAGTGAGGCGCCTTCCCCGTTCTTTGCGTATCGAAAAACGCCACGAAAAGCGTAGCTGCCGTGCCGTCGTGCTGGTTCCGGTAAAGCCGCGACAAAATATCGTCGGCTTTCAACACGTCCAGCTCATCCTGGCTCAATTCCAGTTCCTGAATGCTTTTCCAGTCTGTGCCGGTCAGAGTGAAATCAGCCAGCGGAAGCCGTGAGGGAATCTTTTCGTTGCGCGAAAAGCCGTAGAACAGCCCCGCCTGCGCCAGCAACACAGCGCTCAGAATAACAAAGCTTTTCGAACCCATCACACCAGACATTGTTACGCCTTTCCCATCTTCCTGCCTACCACGTTAATGAGACGGTGCACCGCCAGCAGCGCGGCTATATCTATAAAGTAGACGAGAAACCCTTCTGCTTCATGATACGTGCCCGACGCCAGCTTGGTATCGATTTCCGAAAGGTACGCTGTAATAGCCACCCGCATTCCGTTCGCTAAAATCGCAATCGGCACGGTGGCAATCAGCAGTGCCCAGCGCATCCAAACCTTTTTGTCGGTGAAATAAGAAATGATGAGCGCCATGAAAAGCAGGGTCATCAACGAACGGATACCGCTGCAGGCTTCGGCAATATCGAGCGGCTGGCTGGGAATTCGTAAGATGTTTCCCTCGCGCAGAACCGGTATTCCCATCGCAGTGATCATTAACTCGCCCAGCTCGCTCGCCAGATTTTGCAGTTTCATGGTAAGCGAGGAATAGATGATGGCCGGAATCGGAATCATGAACAGCAGCATCGACAGGGGGAAGAGGAGAATCTTGATCCAGCGCGTACCGCCGAGATACAGGACAGTACCGAAAAGAGCAATCACAAAAGACAGCCGGGCAGTAAAGAGCTCCGCTCCCAGTGTAGCGAGCACGGAAAGCAGGCCACCCAAAACCACGACGAACAAACCTAGAATATTCGGCTCGCGCGGCGTCGCCAATAACTCTTCACGGCGCTGCCAAGCCACTACGCCCGCAAAAATAGGGACGAAAAAACCATGCCCCATATTTTCATCGGTTGCCCATTGTGTGCCCATCCGGTAAAGGATCGGCCAATAACAAAGCACGAGCAGAGCGCCGAACCAGGCAATGGTAGGCCACGAGATTTTGTTTTGGGTGCTTGTCTGCTGCGGGGCAGTTGGCACGCTTACCATATAAGTCCTCTACTCCTCAATTTGGGCACACCCACAGCTACGCTCTTCGATCATTAAGGGAAGTATGCGGAAATCGGCTAAAATCTCGCCCTAAGCTCCCCTCCGAGCTTACTTAGTATTAGGTTAACGCATTTCTTTGATGTAAGGGCAACTGTGCGGCAAACTACCGCTACCATAGAGTTGCAACCCATATCGGTTTTAATGTCCCTACCATCGTTCCTTTCGCTGTTTTTTCTCGCCCAGCTGGCGCTCGCCCAAAACTTCTTTCCTCTAAGAGACGTTCATCCGGGCCTCCGTGGTATCGGCCGGACTGTCTTCCAGGGCGAAAATATTCAAGAATTTCAGGTAGAAATTCTGGGTGTTCTTGAGAATGTCGCGCCGAAGCAGACAATTGTCCTAGCCCGCTTGAGCGGAGGACCCCTTGCCGAAACCGGGGTGATTCAAGGTATGAGCGGCAGTCCGGTCTACATCGACGGCAAACTGCTGGGTGCGGTCGCCCTGGGCTTCCCGTTTTCCAAAGAGCCGATCGCTGGAATTCAGCCTATTGAGAACATGATTGCCGACGCGAAACTGGCTGCGGCTTTGCCATCTCCGGCAAGCTTCGCCGCCGCCATGCCGCCGCAAACAGGCGAACTGTCCAACCTGCCCGTGCCGGTTTCGTTTTCTGGTTTCTCGCCTACTGCCATCGCTTCATATGCGTCCGGATTCAGCAGTCTCGGCTTCCGCTTACAGCAAGGTGCCGCTAAACCCACTGGAACCCCGCAGCCGGGGTCGGCCAGCGAAATCGTTCCGGGCTCCATGATCAGCGTCGGCCTCATTACAGGCGACATGAACATGACGGCCGACGGCACTGTCACTTATGTCGAGGGAAAACGCATCTACGCCTTTGGACATCGTTTCCTGGATGTGGGCCCGGTTGAAATGCCGTTCGCCCATTCTGAAGTGATCGCCACTGTGCCGACCGTCAATTCTTCCTTTAAAATCTCGGCGCCTCACGCGTGGGTTGGCGCGATCTTGAGCGATCGAAGCACAGCCGTGGCCGGGGAAATCGGCCGCTCCGCCAACACCATTCCGCTCACCATCACCGTCAATTCCGCCACCACGGGCGCTCACCCTTATCGAATGCAAGTTGTCAACGACCGTATTCTCACTCCCTTCCTGACGCAAGCCGCCCTCACGTCTAGCCTCGATATCAGCGAACGAAGCGTGGGCGCAGGCACTCTGCGCATTGAAGGACGGGCCGAATTCGAAGGAGGGTTGCCGGCGCTCCTGATGCGCGATGTTTATGTAAGCGACAACGCGTTGGGTCCGCAAGCCGCCGCCAGTGCGATCGTGCCGCTCGGTTATGTCGTCAATAGCGGTTTCAGCAACCTTCGACTCAAGAGTCTCTCCTTCGCCGTCTCGCAGTTGGACACCAAGCGCCAGCTCCGCCTGAACCAAGCCTGGGTTTCCGCGCACGAAGCCCGCCCCGGCGATACCCTCACTCTCACTGTTCAGCTTGAAGGCGAAAATGGCTACGAGGCGGCGCAATCCGTCCACTACCAAATCCCCGTCGGTGCGCCGAATGGCGTCTTAAATTTCACCATCGGTGATGCCATGCTGCAAAACTACGCCGAGTTTGCGGGTATGGCCCAGTCATCCGTCCAAAGTCCCGCACGCCTGATCGACGCCATCAACCAATATCATTCGAGCGAAGGCCTCTACGTGCGCATCTGGCGCCCTCAGCCTGCTTTCGCCGTAAATGGTCCCGGCCCCGGCAACGAAATGCCCGATCCGCCTCCTTCCGCGATGCTCATCTTGGCCGACCCTTCCGCCTCTGCGAGCGGCAGCGCCACCAACGTTGCCTCCCGTGGCTCTGAAGTAGGGCAGATGACGATTACCGTGCCTGGCTATTCGGTCTCCGGCGCGAAGACCGTGCAGGTCGAAATAAAAGATTAGTTGCCTCACCAAAACGCCCGCGGTTCTTCACTTAGCTATAGCTACCATTGAATATGGAAGAGATCAACGTCGACGATATTTTGGAAGTGAACTTTTCAGGTAGCGCCCAGGACACTGTAGAAGTTACTTTTAAAGACGGTTCAACAAAAACCTACAACGGTTCGCAACACCCTGAAATCTTCGAGATTTTGAACCATTGGACGCCACCCACCGCGTAATTTCCTCGTTTCCGACCCCTCAAAATATCAAGTTTCGCATTTAATCCCTTGTTCGGGATTTTTCTGGTAGTTTGCTGCGAGAGCGGACGCCTTGGTGGCCCACATTCCTTACAGAAGCCACCGATGATGTTCTTCCGAATCAGCGCCGCGATCCGAATCGTTGCCATTCTACCCGTGTTGACGCTGCCGGTTTCGTTCGCCGACCAGCGAACTGGCAACTGGCAGGGAGATTTTTCGCCCTGTAACCAAAAGCTCGAACTGTTGAAGCGGGATCCGATGAATTTGGGCGTAAAAATCTCAACGTCAAACCCAGTCTTGGCGCAAGAGTTCCGGCAAGCTTTGGATTTCTGGTCGACGGTCGTAGACATGCACTGGCACGAGGATGAATCCGAATCCTGCGCCATGCAACTCGTCGACGGCACCCCCGCAATTTTGAAAAGCAGCATCGTTGCTCGCTCGCAGTTCACGGAGTGGGATAACTTCCAAGGCTGGATCGCCTTCAATCCCCGAGCGCCTCTCACCACGAATGAACTCTACTTAACCGCAGTTCATGAAATCGGGCACATGCTCGGCCTGAAGCACAATCCGAGTGTCCATTCCGTCATGTACTACCTCGACCTAGACGGCACCGAAGTCCTCGACCAATCCGATTTGACAACTCTCGCCATCCGCCACAAGCTACGCGTCGCGTCCTTAACTGAGCCAATCTCCGTCGAACGCTAATCACTACAGCTTCACGACTACAATCGTAGAAGAACACTGTGTCCTTTCCTCCCGTCGACGAACAACTGACCTACCTCAAAAAAGGCCTCGCCGAACTCATCCGCGAAGAAGACTTGCGCGAACGCTTGACCACGTCGGCCAAAGAGAATCGCCCCTTGCGCGTGAAGGCCGGCTTTGATCCTACTGCCCCGGATCTACACCTGGGCCACACCGTCCTGCTCCGCAAGATGAAGCATTTTCAGGATCTGGGCCACACTGTCATCTTCCTGATCGGCGACATGACCGGCCTCATCGGCGACCCCACCGGCCGTAACATTGCGCGCCCGCCCATGACCCGCGCCGAGATCGACAAGAACGCCGAAACCTACAAGGCCCAAGTTTTCAAAATTCTCGACCCACACAAAACTGAAATCCGTTTCAATAGCGATTGGCTCCGCCCCATGACGCTCGAAAGTGTCATTACTCTCGCCTCCAAATACACCGTGGCGCGCCTCCTGGAACGCGACGATTTCAGCAAACGATTCAAAGAAGGCATCCCGATCTCGCTGCACGAGTTGCTTTACCCGCTCTCGCAAGCCTTCGATTCCGTCGCGCTCGAATGCGACGTCGAAATGGGCGGCACCGATCAAAAGTTCAATCTCTTGGTGGGCCGCGAAATTCAAAAAGACTACGGCCAAAAGCCGCAAATCGTCGCTACCGTGCCCATCCTTGAAGGCCTCGACGGTGTCGACAAGATGTCGAAATCGAAAGGCAACTACATAGGCATCACCGAACCGCCGAAGGTCATGTTCCGCAAGACCATGCAGATCAGCGACGATCTGATGTACCGCTATTACGAATTGCTCACCGATCTGCAGCTACCCGAAATCCTGCGGCTCAAGATAGCCGTCGCGTCTGGCGAGAAAGATCCCATGCAGGTGAAGATGGAACTCGGCCAACGCCTCGTCGCCGATTTTCATTCGCCCGCTGACGCCGATGCCGCTCTCGAAGCCTTCGACCGCGAAGTCCGCCAAGGCCAAGAGCCTGCCGACACCGAGACCGTCGATATCCCGCCACCGGTTGTCACGGATAAAGGCATTCGCGTCGATAAACTCCTCGCGACGATTAGCATGGCCGACAGCGTGGGCGACGCGGCTCGCAAATTAAAGGCGGGGGCCGTCGCCGTCAACGGTTCCATTCACAAGGAACTCTTGCTTAGCGGCGCATCGGGTATCATTGTGCTTCGTTGCGGCAAGAAATGGAAGCGCGTCAAAGTTACTTAGCCCCCACCTTGCCCCGTTCAAAGTACTCTTCAATCTCTTCCAGCGTCTTGCCTTTGGTCTCCGGCAGGAAAAACGCGGCGGTGCAGAAGTAGACCAACGTAAAGCCGGCGAATAGGAAAAACATCGTCGAATATCCGTAGTTGCTCACGACCGGCAGAAAGATCGCTGCCAGCGTTGTCGAAACCATTTGATTGATGACCAGCGCAACGCTCATTCCGTTCGAGCGAATCCGCGTCGGCATCAATTCGGATAACGCCAGCCACACGCAGACGCCCGGCCCAATGGCATAAAACGCCATGAAGACATAAAGGCTGACCGCCACGAGCCTGCCATTGCTTTCGTCAGGTACCGGAAGAATGAGCGCCTTTTGTATCTTCAGCGGCGCTGTCTGCGCGGCGTCCATGTCGGCAAATGGATTCTTGAAAAACGCCTCCACTTTGTTCGCCGGAACGCAGCCGCCGCGTGTAATTTTGAGTGCCGCCGCGGGATCGTCCGAACGCGCGACATTCGTGGCGGCCGAGAAATCGCCGTATGCATACACGATGGTGAGTGACGCGCGGCCGGCTTCGATCACCGTGCCGTTATAGTTCTCGGCGGACAGCAGCGCCTTCGCCTGCGCCGGATCGAAACGCAGTGTGAGGCTTTGGTCTGGAGTCACCATCTTCTGCAAGCTCGCGCTGGTATCCACGTGGATCTTTTCATTCCTTCGGAACAGCACCCCCGTTGCGGCGAGCGAGACAATGATGCCAGCGGTGCCCAGAGTCAGCAGGAACTTGCGTCCCTTGCGATCAACCAGCATCACGCCACCGATGGTCATCAGGAAATTCACCAAAGTGAAAAGCACATAGCCCCAGTGCGCTCCAAGATCGGAAAGGCCGCTTTGCAGAAGAATGTTGGTGTTGTAACCGATGATCGAATTGATTCCGGTCGCAGTGTTGCAGAAAAGGATCACGCAGGCGAGCGCGAACGGAATCACGTATTTCCGGTGGAGGAGCGACTCTTTCGCCTTTACGCCGGCTGTGCCTTGCGCTTCTTCCGCGGCAATGGTTTCTTCCATTTCCTTTAGTTCCACGTCAGCTTCCGCAGCGGTGCGCGAGCGCAGAAGCGAGGTTCGGGCCGCGTCTACCCGGCCCCGGCGGAATAACCAGCGCGGCGATTCCGACACCATGAAGCTGCCAATCACGAACAAAATGCCGGGCGGTAACGAGACCCAAAAAATGCGCCGCCAGGCCTCGTCCTTGAAGGCGAAAATAGTAGCGGCATCGGCGTTCGCCGCCACATCGGCAACGCGATAGCTAAAGTAAATGCCGATTAGAGCAGCCGCAAAAATGCCGAGCGTCAACAGCCATTGAAAAATGCCCGTGCCCTTGCCGCGCGTTCCCGCCGACAAGCACTCCGCCAGGTACAGCGGGACGACCACGCCGATCACTCCGCCACTGATCCCCTGCAATAGCCGCCCGAGAAACAACGGTCCGTAGCCGTGCGAAAGAGCGATCACCGGGATACTGACGACGAACGTAATGCCACTCAGCACCATCAATGGTTTCCGCCCCAACCAATCGGAGATCATTCCGGCAAAGAGCGTTGAGATGACGCTGCCCAGCAGCACAGCTGCGACGATAACCGACAATTGACCGGCGTTTAACCCGGAGGTTGCCTCCAGATACGGCAAAGCACCGCCGATGATGCCGACATCCACTCCATAGAGCAAACCGCCAAGTCCGGCCACTAGCAAGAGAAAGCGGTTATAAGCCGCTGGGTTGTCCTGAGCCTGCATGCAACTAGGATAAGCAAAAGGGGACTGTCCCCTTTAAGCCTTTTGTGAATACCCTACCGGCCGCCTGCCGCTGTACTCACTTCTTCCTTCAACCCCGTCCCATCCTGCTCTCCAAAAATCCACTCATACTCCGTAATCTTCCGCACATCATTCGCATATTCCCGAATCGCCATCATCACGAACGCCGATTCCGCGAGCAAAAACATTCCCAGGTAATACATCTGCAACGACACCGAATCGGGAATTGGGTTGTCCTGACTCCAAACGCCAAGCACCTCCGCCCGTTTCATCGTTGCTGCCGGCCCCTGCGCCTTCGCCACCGAGGAATCCAGCGTATTCGTGTACGAAACATAGCAGACAATACTGCCCATCACCAGAATCAGCGGGCATAGATTGAAGAACACCCGATAGCCCTTCTTAATACTCCCGAGCGCCAGCGTGCGCCGCACATAGAACAGCCACGCCAGTAAGAGGAACCCAAGAAACGCCGCCATCGTCGCCAGCGGCTTTCGCTGCGACTCATAAGTCGGCAGCACGTTGACGGCGGTCAGAATTGGGGCCAGCGCCGCCGTGACAATCGGCATCACACCCATGTATCCCTTAAAAACGTTGGCAAAAGCCAACAGCCGATTCTGTTGCGATTCGTTCTCGGAAGGCATTACATCCTCTCCTTGTGGATAGGACTATAACACAAAAATTCGCCTGTTCGCCGGAGGCGCCTCAGCGAGCGCCGGACTTGGGCCCGTCTGGTTCGGCGGCGAAGGCATCAATCTGTTTGGAAATTTCGCGGGCTTGTGAAGTATCTTGAAATCGTATCAGCGTCCACGCCAAAGCCGCCTTGAAAAACATCGACCGCCCTTGGGCCTCGACTTCCTTTTCCAAGTTGATTGAACCGATTTTAGCGGCTTCCGCCAGAACCTGGGCGTGGCTCGTCGAGCGCTCCATAACCGCAATGAAGCAGGGGCCACGCCAGCGGAATAGTTGGTCCGCGCCGGACAGGCATTTTTCCACGCTTTGGCTGATCAACGTTAAGATCTCGTCTCCGACCGCAAACCCGACGCGCCGATTTACAATGTCGAGATTCTTGATAATCAGAACCAGGACATAGCCCGGTCTGCGGGCGTCGAGCATTTCATTGATGCGAGCTTCGGCATGCTGCCAGGTGGGCAGCCCGGTTAATTGATCATAAGGACCGAGCGCAATCACTGAGTTGTTGCCTGGAGTCTTCAAGTCCCTGGCCCGCTCCTCTTCCTCGCGAGCCGCCTCTCGGCCGATCGTGTCCAGGCAATCTTGCATCTTAGCTTTCAGCTGCCGCAAATCCTGCAATTTGGCCGCCTTGGCTAACTCCTTTTCGATGCTTCTTAAGTTCTGTCCGGAAAGTTCGCTGGTGTGAGCGAGTTTCGCCAGCGCTTCCGTCAGGGAATAGATGATCGCTTGTTTTTCGGCGCTCTGGTTGCGGATGAACTTCTCAACCGATTGATTATAGATTTGGAGCGACCTCACTGCCTCGCCGGCGATAATCAAAGTATCGCGGCTGACTGTCGTTTGTTCGAATTTCTCACTCGTTTCGGCGATTTGCCGGCGGAATTCTATAAGTTCATCGGGATCGTGGTCCACTGCATGCAGTGCCGTCGCGTCGAGCAAGAGGATGACAATTCTGATCAGCCACGAGGTCGTGTCTTCCTTCTCCTGGCTGAGATACTTCTTGAATGAAAGCATAAGCACCACCGACTATGCAGCGAACATCCTATCCTCGGCGGATTGAGTTCTGAGACCCCTTCGAACTATCGGACTTCTTAAACTTTGTAATGCAGCTTTCAATGATGTCAACAGAATCGCCGGACTCAAACGGTTGCGACAGAAACGCGTCCATCCCCGCCTGCAGATAGGGGCTTTTATCGGCATCGATCCCATTTGCGGTCATCCCTATGATGGCGAGATGAAACCCCGTTGTCCTTTCTCTCTCGCGAATACGCGCCGTGAATTCGCAGCAGTCCATGTCCGTTGCCTGGCTGTCAACAAGCACGCAATCGAATCCATCGGCGGCTTCGCGATTCAAAATCGTAAGCCCTTCCCGTCCGTTGTTGGCCAGGACCACCGTGTGACCGCGCTTTCGGAGCAGATGCGCGACAACCGATCGCTCGACGCCGGTGCCTTCGACGACCAGAATGCGGCCGGTTTGGCGCTGTTCCCGCATGACGTGGCGCGTGATGAGTGCCGGCTGGTTTAGCTTCGCCGCCTGAGCGCCTAACGCCAAGCGAATCGCATCGCGCAGCTCCGAGCGTTTGATGGGTTTGGGCAGATAGCTGGCAATACCCAACTCACGGCAGCGGATAGCATCACCGCGCTGGCCGGCGGATGTCAGCATCACGATAACGGCGCCGGCGATCGCCGGCTCTTTATTGATGTTTTCTACCAGGACGAAGCCGTCCGCCTGGGGCATGTGGCAATCGGTTAGCACCAGGGGGAAGGCCTGTCCCGATTTTTGCGCGAGACGGAGCGCGGCGAGCGCTTCCGGCACGTTGGCCGCCAGCGTTGGAAGGGTGCCCAAACCGCTAAGCATTTGTTCGAGAAAATGCCGGTTTGCGGCATTGTCATCCACCACGAGGACGGACAGGCCCGCCAGATCCGCCGCGTCTGGTACCGCCGGCCGTCTTTCTGAGTCCAGGGCCGCCGCAAAATGGGCGTTAAAAGAGAAGGTACTTCCGCAGCCGGCCTCACTCTCAAACGAGAGTACCCCGTCCATTAACTGAACCAGTTGCGAAGCGATGGTCAGGCCCAAGCCGGTGCCGCCGTGGCTCCGCGTCAGCGAGCCGTCACCTTGGGTGAAGGCTTCGAACACCTTTTTCTGACGTTCCGGTTTGATACCAATGCCCGTATCCTTTACAGAGAAGTGCAGTTGAATGTCGTTCTCCGCCGTTGACGGCTCCCTTCTCACGCGCAGAACGACCTCCCCCCGTTCGGTGAACTTGATGGCGTTGCCAAGCAGATTGACGAGGATCTGGCGTAGCCGCCGGCGTCGCCGCGCAACTTCTGCGGGATGTCCGCCGCGATATCCACGATCAATTCGAGCCCCTTCTCCTGAGCCCTTAACACCATGGCATTTGCGATATCTCCGAGGGCGTCATGCGGGTTGAAGTCGATCGGGTCGAGAACAAGTTTACGCACCCCTATCTTTGAAAAATCGAGGATATCGTTGATGATGGTCAGCAAATCGTCGGCCGACGATTTGACAATGTCGAGATACTCCCGCTGTTCGGCCGTGAGCCCGGTATCGAGCAGGATCTCGATCATTCCGAGGACGCCATTCATCGGCGTCCGAATCTCGTGACTCATATTCGCGAGAAACTCGGTCTTTGCGTGGTTGCCGGCCTCGGCGGCATCCTTGGCCGCCCGCAGCGCAGCTTCCGATTTCTTTTGTTCGGTGATGTCCATGTTGACACCCACGACGCGAATGGCGTTTCCGGACTCGTCGCGAACCGCTTTCTCAACCGCTGCAATATTCCTGATGGAGCCGTCCTTTAGGACGATGCGGAACTCGGCGAGGCCTGACCCTTTTCCGCAACGGTTTTCTGCAACACGGCTTCGCGCGGCGGCAGATCCTCCGGATGCACGGCTGCCGCCCACGCTTCATAAGGCAGTTCCCCGACGGGCGGAATCCCATAGATTTCGAACATCGTCGTATCCCACGTCAGCGCATTACTGGCTAAGTCCCAATCCCAGACACCGACTTCTGCCGCGGCCGTGGCGAGCGACAGCCGTTGGTTGAGCAATCGAAGGTCGGCCTCGGCTTTCTTGCGTCCAGTAACGTCCCGCGTGGACCCGGCCACGGACTCGACCGAGCCATCGGGTCCGATGACAGGCGAAAAAATATATTCGTAAGATCCATTCAGTCCGGTTGGACTGGTGTAGGCGGTCTCATCTATGATGCGGTTCTTCGTCTCGATCACCTCCCGCACCTGCCGGTGCAAGAGGGCAGCTAGATCGGCGGGGTATGCTAAGTCGAAGAAATCCCTGCCCACTGCCTCTTCCAGCGTAATGCCCCAGAGGTCAAGAAGCGGTTGATTGGCAAAAAGAAAGCGCCCTTCGAGGTCGAAAATGTAAGCGAAGTCAGTGATGGATGAGAGTGTTGCGGTAAGCACCCGCTCGCGGCGTTCAGTTCGCAGCGATAACTCTTCCAGGGCTTGCGCTGCCTGCTTGCGATCGGTAATGTCCATGACCATGGAGAGCATCCCATCGTAACGGCCGGCACTGTTAAAGAGTGGTGTTGCCCCTACTAAGGCCCAGAGAGCTGTTCGGTCGTCCCGAATGTAGCGGACCTCAACTTGCTGCTGCTCCTGCCGCTGGATGAGTGCGGTAAGTTTGGCTCGCCCCTCTTCATCAAGGAACCCAAAGAGTGAACGGCCGGCGCCCATGTCCTCTTCGCAACCGAGCATCTGCGCCATGCGGCGATTCATGAAGGTGGTCTTGTTTTCAGCGTCGACCTGCCACACGCCCTCGTTTGTCGTTTCGATGATGCGGCGGTAGCGCTCCTCGCTCACCCGCAACGCCTCTTGGGCCTCCGCAAGCAGGACTGGTGTCTGGTTCTTAGAATTCACCACCGCATCGATTTGGCCGGAGAATAGCGCCTCGATTGTAGCTTCTGCCTCGGCAAGCCGGCGCGCAAGGTCATCGTCCGTATGTAACCTTTTGACCGTAATCACTTATTTATTACCAAGCGCCGATAGCAGAAGAGCAGTGTTGCTTAGGTTGCCGATAACCCTTTGAACCGGCGCCGGCCGTAGCTTCAGAAGGGTCGGGGTCGCGATAATTCCATCCTCCAGAGCTCGCCGTGGATGCTTGAACAGATCGACGATCTCGATTTCGTGCCCAGCCGCGAAGTGCTCGTTGCAGAGCGCCTTGAGATTAGCGATGGCGATCCGCGAGTTCGGTGCGTTTCCCGCGACATACAGCCGTAAGGCCAGCGTGTCCTTTACGGGTGCGACCTTAGCCATCCGACAGGACCCCCTTTTTGGCTATCTTTTTGCCGCCCGTTCGGACAACGGCTGGGGCCTCCTCATCCGCGTGACGCAGCTTGCGCAGGGTCGCCTGATCGGTCCTCAAAAGTGTGGATGCGGATCCAGCGGCATCGTCCAGCAGCGTCAACTCGGCAGCCCGGGTCTGCATTTCGGTTTGAATTACTTGCAACCGGGCGGCGGCTTCCGCCTGCGCGAGGTGCACATGCAGCCGCTTGTGCTCCGCGGCAACCTGCGCGCGCAGCCGCTCCGTTTGCTCCGCCTGTTCCCACTCCCACCGAGCCACGCCGGTGAGCACTTTGCCATGGGCGACAAAAACGTCGGTCAGAGTAACTCCCTGGTCCGAAAGCTTCAGCTCGCGAACCTGGTTTGAGTGTCCGGTACCGCGCGCTTTGACGATAGTAAGAGTGCGGTTTCGCTCACCGTCCTGCACGATGTAGGAAAGATGAATCCAGGTATCGGCAATGGTCGAAATACCGGTTGCCGTAGACTCTTCCGTGCTCGGTCCGTCCATCAAGGAGGTGCTCACAACCGTGACCCCCTCGCCCTTTAGAAAGTCGAGGAACCGCAGTGCTGCATCGGTCGAAGCGAGGTGCGCCGGCTTCGCCGCAAGAGCCGAGAGTGGATCGATCACCAGGCAACGAGGATGGAACGAGCGCACTAGCGTTCGGAGAGCGCCGAACTGGTCCTCAAAGTTGGGCCCACGCGTGCGAGTGGAGTACATTTTGAGTAAGCCTGACGCAAGGCGGGGCGCGAGTTGGATCCCCACCGAGCGGAGATTGCGAACGATCTGCGCTGCGCCTTCGTCGAAGCTCACGTAGAGTGTGCGCTCGCCGCGCCCACAGGAGGCGACGGCGAAGAGCCCGGCCAGCGTCGATTTGGCGGTCCCAGGCGCACCCGAGATAAGGACGTTTGTGCCGCGGTAATAGCCACCTCGCAACATATTGTCAAGACGAGGAAGTCCCGACGAAATCCGTTCGTTGGTCACCTCATACTTGAGTTCGGCGGGCCCCCGATTGGTGAGTTGCATGCCTTTCGCGCTAATCGTGATCGGAAACTCGTCACCCGAGAAGCTAGAGCCGCGGTATTTGACGATACGCAGATTGCGGAAGGCCGAGCCCTCTACCACCTGGTGGCGGAGCATAACCACACAATCAACCATGAACTGGAGGAAGTTGTAACGGGACTCCATTTCGTTCCCGTCGGCCTTTTGAGTGATGATGCCGGTAAGCCCCGTTTTCGAAAGCCACTCGCGGATACGATAAAGCTCGCGGCGTTCCGCCACCGGGTCGTCAAGCAGACCCAGCAGCACGTCAATCCCGTCGAAGACAATGCATCCCGCGTGCATCTCTTTGGCCTTCGCTTCCAAGAGGTTCAGCATACCGACAAGGTCGAATTCACCGGCCTTCACAACGTCTGGCGAAAGGCGCGCATCCAGGAAGTAGAGCTTCTTCTTTTCGAGCGCTGGAAGATCCCACCCGAAAGTCGCGGCATTGGAGACGATGTGACGGGTATTCTCTTCAAAAGCGACGAAAATGCCCGCTTCTTTCGTTCCGCAGGCGCCATTGACTAGCGTGCTGAGCGCAAAAACAGTCTTTCCGCAGCCTGCCCCGCCCAACACCAGCGTCGTTCGTTGGCGAGGCAGGCCACCTTCGCTGATCTCGTCGAATCCCCGTATTCCGGTAAGCATTTTGTTTGCCGGCCCGGACGGACGTTGGGCTCTCACCAGGAACTCCCGGCCGGAAGAATCTGATCGGCACGGTAACACCGGAAGGGCTGTGGAGTGTTTCTTCTCCTGTTGTCGCTCCCTTGCGGTTGCGGCTCAGCCAGGGGCTGTCGTCGCGGCGACCAAGCCTTTGCCTCCCCAACGGTTATAGTTAAGTGACCCCCGAAATATGGCATATTACGCTATGGTGTACTTATACTCTTCGGCACGTTCGCTGCGGGTTTCGAACTAAAACCGATCTCTAAACCATAGTCTTACCGGACCGGGAAATTCTCTGCGATTTTAGCGAACGCCGGCGGCGGCCATTTTGGCGCGCAGCCCCTTTTCCGCGTCGGTACCCCAATACGCGCAATCGAGTTGGAGAAAGACCGACGTATAAGGCACGGTCATGTTCGTTTTGATGATCAAGACCTTAAATGTGCGGCTGACTTCGTCGAGGCGCTCGATGATTTTCTCGTGCGGCAGTGAATCGACCGGCTTGTCTCCGAACATCTCCCGCAGGTGAGCACGGTAGGCTTCTACGCCGGCGGCCTGTGAGTCGTCCAGGTATTGCAGTTCCGCGTCCAGGTGGATCAACGGAGTGACGTGTTTGGAATTCGCCAGCGCCGCCAGCACGGCTTTGAGAACTTGCAGTTGATCCGCGTCGGCGACGATGGTCTCGATGCCGTCTTTCGCCTGCGCGGGATAGGCGGAATCGGCCACCACGATCCAGTTGCGGTGCCCGTAGGACGGAAGGCGTTCGGCTAGAATCTTCTGCCAGTTGGCGTTTGAATCGGCACCCAAGCACAACATGGTACAAGAGAGAGCTGTTAAGAGTAGTCGGTTCATCTATTTCTGGGGCTGTGCGCTGGCCTCTTCAATTTTGAGCAATTGCCGCTTTAGCGCATCGGCATCTTTGGCCATTGGCACCTGTGCCAGATAGGTTTTGAGATAGTCGGCGGCAGCGGGATAGTCTTTGCCGTTCAGCGACAGTTCAGCAAGCATGCGGTTCACTTCCGGGAAGCGATGTGCCGTATCGAGCTTGACCAAAGCGCGGCCGCTCTTGATCGCGTCCGCATCGCGATTGAGATTGTAGCTGGCCACCGCGTTGAACCAAAAGGCACTTGGGAACTCCACGGGGTTGAGGTCAATCACTTGCTTGCTGTAACGAGCGGCATCTTCCCATTTGTTTTCGTGCGCGGCGAGCAAGGCAAGCTGCTCATACGGGCTCACATATTTCTTGTCGGCTTCCAGAGCGGATTGATAGGATTTGCGCGCATCGTCGACGTGGTTTTGCCGCTCTTGCACCTGGCCGAGCGCGAACCACGCCACTGCATATTTTGGATATTCGGTGGTGGCGGCAAGAAGGCGTTTTTCGGCGTCGTCGAGATTGCCTTTGCGCATGGCCAGCAGACCTTTGTCGAAATTCTTCTGCGCGGACTTCGGCGCCTCGGCGGTGGTGATGCTGATGGTGGTGCCTTGCACATTGCCGAGGCGATGCAGAATGATGGTGCCGACATTGGGATCGTCCAGGGACCGGTGGCCCGCCAGGGTAACTGCGTCCGAACGGTAGCCCGGATAGACGGCCCGTATTTCGCAGCCCCACAGGGCAGACTCGGAACTCGTGCGCCGCGAGTTGCCGGCATTGGTGACGCCGCCGAGCGAGCTCTGGTTTGTGCTTCCGCCGTAGCCCGAATTGGAGTTGAGTTGAGACTGGGAGGCGTCAGGCATCACACTTCCGTCATAGGCAGCACCGCCGACCTGAAACGAAAAACGGCCGCTACTATCGACGTTGGCTTCCGTCCGGACGTTGCTGCCGCAGACGCGTTCGATATGAACGTCTTTGTTCATGGGCGAGCCATCGTCGAACATCACTTTGCCGGAAAGAAAAATAGGCTGGCTGTTGAAGGTATCGTTGTTGTTTGGATTGTTGGTGTTGGCCGGGTTGAGAGACGGATTCGGGGAGGGCGTTTTGGTTAGGGTCCCGGAAGTGCTGGTTGGGACCGCGCCGGGAGCGGAAGCTTTTTGTGCAAGACCGCGCGATCCGCTTAAAGCGAGCGCAAGGGCGCAAAAAAAGACGAGTCGACAGGCTAAAGCCTGCCCCACCTTCTGCGCGAGGCAATGTGGCGGGAACAGGAGAAGAGAATGTAGAAGACGACGGTTGGTCGAGTGAATCATGACAACCCCTATCGTTTCTACTATCGCACTTATTTTCCTTAAACCGGGGCGAGCTTTGGGGGAACCAGCCGCGAGGGTGGTTGGAAGGCGTGAATTTTGGCTAGCAGATCAGGCAATTCGGCACTGACGAGCAAGAGTTCGCGATCCTCCGGCTTGAGGAATTTTTCCTGGAGCGCGTGATTGAGGAACTGGAGGAGCAGGTCATAATAGCCGGCCACGTTCCAGAGGCCGCAAGGCTTATGATGGATGCCGAGTTGGGCCCAGGTCAACGTTTCGCATAACTCGTCTAGCGTGCCCCATGCTCCCGGCAGAATGATGAAGGCGCCGGCGCGGCGGGTCATTTCAGCTTTGCGTTCGTGCATGGTGTGGACGACATGCAGCTCAGACAGTCCGCGATGAGCAATCTCCGCATCGACAAGCGACTGCGGAATGATGCCTGAAACGCGGCCGCTGGCGGCGAGGGCCGAATCGGCCAGTGCGCCCATAAGGCCGCGGCGCCCGCCACCGTATACAATTTCGATTTTTCGCGCGGCTAATTCGCGGCCAAGCTCTTGTGCAGCTTCGACGAAGACTTCACGCCTGCCGGGGCTCGAGCCGCAATAGACACAGATGCTGTCGATACTCACTTATTCTATTGTGAATTAAAGCCCATGCCGCTCATATTAGGCAAGTCGAGAATTGAGGCGCTCAGCGACGGTGTTTTCGCGATAGCGATGACCTTGCTGGTGCTCAAACTGGAAGTGCCCGAGGTGATGCATCATTCTTCCGACGAAGGGATGCTCCAGGCGTTGCTCGGAATGACGCCCACCTTTATGACGTATGTGGTGACCTTTTTGATCGCCGGTGGGTTTTGGTTTTTGCATCAGTTAACGTTCCACTTCATTCGCCAGGTGGACAGCCCGTTGGTTTGGGTCAACCTGATTTTCTTGATGTTAGTTTCCCTGCTGCCTTTCTCCTGCGGACTGATGAGCCACCTGTTGGTCCATCCGGTCACTCAACTGTTCTATTACGGCAATCAACTTGCTATTGCCATTCTGTTGAATACCCATTGGCACTATGCAAAGCGCAAGGAACTGATTCACGGCTGCGAGCCGAAGGATATGTTCGCTCTTACTTTTCGAGCTGCACAAACGGTGGCGGTCTTTGTGGCGTGTTTGGTGGCGGCGCTGTGGGTGCCTACCTTCAGCTGGGTTCCGATTCCAGTCGTTCTCGTGTGCGGACTCATCGTGGAGTGGACAAGACGAGGGGGATAGAAACGCCCTACGTGCTTTCCTTTTCGGCGTCTTCAGTGAGATCGATTGCCAGTACTACCGCAAGGATCAAAATGTCGTCTTCGCCCGGCGCGGTTTCCACTCCATACGTATCGGTCAGCGCCACCCACTGCTTCGAGACCGTCGCCACAATGCTCCCTTGGCGCTCTATCGTAAAGTTGTGCTGAAAAATGCTGCCCGTGACATGCAAGTCGTCGGGCCCTGGAATATCGACCGTGAAACGATCTACGAATGGGCTGATCAACTTCTTGCGGACCGTGGCAGCTTCTACGCCGTGGCGCGTGATGTGGAATTTGGGAGCGATGGAGAGGATCTGCTTTTCCACGGTTGCCAGTTCGTTACCGGCGAGATCCTTCAACACCAGGGTGTGATGCAGGGAAAGGAGCTTTCCTTTCACCTGGTAAATCGGCGCGCCATCGCCGCCTTGAATCACCGAATCTTCGGTAATACGAAAGAACTTTTCGCGGATGACATAGCGCATAACCAATCCTAACCCGAGCGATGCCCCCAATGACAAAAGCGGCGAGTCTGAGAGGATAGACGGGAGATGCCTGCGATTTTTCTTAGCTATCGCCGCGAGGATTCCGCCGGATACACGGGCCGCCTCTATGATGGCCTCTGCGCGCGCTTCGGCGCCGAGAAAGTGTTCATGGATGTAGATGGCATCAAGCCGGGCGACGATTTCGTTAAGGTGCTAGACGACAGCGAGAAAAACTCAGCAGCCCTGATCGTCGTCATCGGCCGCAGTTGGTTGACGATTCCTTCTGCCGAGGGTAAACCTCGGCTTTTTGACCCGCAAGATTTTGTGCGGCGCGAGATCAATGCGGGACTGCAGGGCAAAGTGCAAATATTCCCGGTGCTGGTGGGTGGGGCCACTATGCCGCAACAGGAGCGTCTGCCGGAAGATCTGGCTCCGCTCGCGCGGCTACAAGCGCTCGTACTGAGCGATATTACATTTCACCGCGACGTAAACCAGCTTTACGCAGCGTTAGATCAAATCGTCTCGCCGCCGCCGCCGTCCGCGGACTTTGCCGGGGTCTGGCAGGCGTCGGTCAAATATGAGTGGGGCGCTACCCATAACGAGGTCTTTCGGTTTGAGTTAGAGGACGGCGAGATCTTAGGCACCGCTTCCTTCCTGGAAACGGCGCGGGCCATTCAGGACGTTCAAATCAGCGGCAACAAGATCACGTTTCGGACAAAGTCGTTTTCGACCGATTTTAAGAGTACGCAGGAAATGAGACACCATTACTCTGGAAAGTTAGTGGATGGCGAACTCAGATTTCGCATGCAAACGGAAACGGATTTCGATACGCGCCTTCCCCTAGTATTTATCGCCAGCCG
This sequence comes from Bryobacterales bacterium, assembly GCA_963763615.1. Taxonomy (GTDB): domain Bacteria; phylum Acidobacteriota; class Terriglobia; order Bryobacterales; family Bryobacteraceae; genus Bog-105. Next base: position 170,926 of record CAVXPI010000005.1, read on the forward strand.
CGGGCGAGCCCTTTGATCATTAGCTGCGCGGTTGGCATCAATTGGAACGAACGCCGGATGGCAGGCAAAACTGCCTGCCCCACAAAGCACTCTTCTTCACGGTTCCACAAACGTCGCTTCGGGCGACACGACCTGATTGCCGTGCGCATCCGTACTTACAAGTTGATAGTAGACCGTGCCGCTCGGCACATAGGGCAGCGTGCATTGCGGCGTCGCCGTTAAGCTGGTTTGCGCTGAATAACGCCCGTAAGAACCGGACGCCGACCCATACTGGACATAACTATACGTTGGCGCGGAGGTCGTCCAGTTGATTGTCGCCGTGTGATTCGCGGCCGGTGTCACTGTCACCCCCGAGATCGTCGGCGCACCGGCGATCGTCGTAAAAGTGTAGGTCGTCGAGTATCCTGTGTTGCCGTTCACATCCGCCGATTGCGCTGCAAAGTAGTAAGTCGTCCCCGGCAGCAATCCCGTCAACGTCACCCCATGACTCACCGTCAGCGCCGTCTGCACCGGACTCGTCTGTCCCAGCGAGTTCATCGTTGTCCCATACGCTACCGACGTGTTGGCCGGCACATTGGTCGACCACGAGATAGTCACGCCTGAACCTGTAACGCCCCAGAACGCCACGAACGATAGAACAGGCGGCGCAGCAGAAGTAGTGGCTGTGGTGAAAGTGAAGTTGCTGGACGTGCTCGACACGTTGGAGCCATTCGCCGAAACAACAGCGAAGTTATACATTGTATTCGGCGTTAAGCCGCTCAGCATCACCGAGTGGCTGGTCACCAGCGTGGTATTCGGCGTGGTAGATTGCCCGTAGGCTGTCGTAGGCCCGTAGTTCACTTGCGAAGACGAGGCTTGGTCCGTGGTCCAGGTGATGAGGGCCGTCCCGCTGGTAACACTGCTGGCGCTGACGGCGGAAATCACCGGCCCGGGAGAAGATCCGGTTGTTTGGAACGTGCTGTTGGGTGAGGTTGCGGAAATGTTCGAGGAATTCGCCGACATCACGTCGAAGTCATAGGTTGTCCCCGGCGACAGGTTCGTCAGGGTTACCGAATGATCGTTCAGCAGCGTCGGATCCAGTGTCGAAGACGCTGTGTAAGCCGCCGTCACTCCATAGTTCACCTGAGACGAGGCCGCTTCATCGGTGTGCCAGGTGATCGTCGCCGAAGTATTGCCGATGTTTTGGACGCTCACGTTTGTAATCGTCGGAGCCGGTGTCGAAGGCGCTCCAGTGGTGGTGAAGGTGTAAGTGGTCGAGGAGCCAGTCGCCCCATTGCTGCCCGTCGACTGCGCCACAAAGTAGTAAGTTGTCCCGGAATTCAAGCCGGTTAACACCACGCCGTGGCTCGCCGTCAGCGCATTCTGTACGGGAGTCGTTTGCCCCAGCGCGGGCGAAGTGCCGTAAGCCAACTGGGTAGTAGCGAGCACATCGGTCGACCACGAAATCGTGACTCCCGAGTTATTCACTCCCCAGAACGCCACATACCCCACAAAGGGCGGTGTGGCATTGGCGGCCGTGGTGATAAACGTGCCGTTGGGCGAGGTGCTCGAAAGCGCCGCCGTGTTCGCCGAAACTACCGCGAAGTCATACGTGGTGCCGGCGGTCAACCCGTTAATTGTTACGGAATGGCTGGTCACGTAGCTGCTGTCGGGCCCAATTGATAAACCGTAGCTGGTGCTGGTTCCATACTTCACCGCGGAATTGGCAGCCTGATCCGTCGTCCAGGTGATCGTCGCTGAGTTACTTGTGACGCTGGTCTTGATATTCGATATGGTGGGCGCACTCGATACCACGGCCGTGGTCGTAAACGTGTAGTTACTCGAAGTACCCGTCGCCGTACCCGTCCCGTTCATCGAAACCGCCTCAAAATCGTAGGTCGTTCCCGGCGTGAGGCCAGTCAAGGTCACCGAATGGCTGGTCACCAGCAGGCTGAAATTCACCGGCGACGCCGTGCCGTAGCTCGTTGTTGTCCCATACATCAGTTGCGAAGTCGAGGCCTGATCCGTTGTCCAGGTAACGGTGGCCGATGTGGTGGTCACACCGCTCACTTGGACATTTGAGATCACCGGAGCGGGGGAAGCCGGAGCGCCCGTTGTGGTGAAGCTGTAGATGGTGGAACCGCCCGTACTGCCGCCAGCCGTGGTCGAAAGCGCCTGGAAGAAGTAAGTGGTGCCCGAATTCAGGCCAGTCAGCAAAACTCCATGATTGTTCGTGAGCGCGGGCTGCGCCGTGGTTAACTGACCGAGCGCCATGGTCGTGCCATAGGCCACTACCGTGTTCGCCGGCACATCGGTGGACCACGAAATGGTCACTCCCGAATTATTCACTCCCCAGAACGCCACATAGCCCACGTATGGCGTGGTTGTGAAAGTTGCGTTCGTAGAGGTTGCGGTCCCGGCCGTGGAGTTAGTTGAAGCCACGTCAAAGTTGTAAGTGGTGTTGGCCGGCAGGTTATTCAGTGTCACCGAATGGCTGGTTACCAAAGCGTTGTTTGCAGGCGAAGATGAACCATACGCAGACGTGGGCCCGTAGTTCACCTGGGTGGTGCTGGGTTGGTCGGTGGTCCAGCTAATGACTTCCGAGTTGCCGCCCACGCTGATGGCCTGGATGTTAGAGATCGTTGGAACATTGGGAATCACGTTGAACGTTTGCGGCACACTCGGAGCGGCGGAATAGCTGTTGTTGCCGCCTTGCGACGCGGTAATCGTACACGAGCCGGGCATCAAGAACGTCACGGTGCTCCCGGATATAGTGCAGACCGAGAGCGTGGTCGCTGACGAGTAACCCACCGTCAGGCCGGAGGTGGCCGTCGCAGTGAGTGTTAGCGGAATCCCCACCGTCTGGGTGGAAATAGTGCCGAAATTCTGAATGCTTTGTGTTAGGAAGTTATTCGTCAGCATGAACACCGCCTTTAGCGCAGGGCCGGTAGTCGACGGCGGCACGCCGTTAGGCGCCGGCTGCCCACCGATAGACGCCGTGACATTGTAAGGTCCGCCTCCATTGGCGTTCGCGGTGAACGGGGCCGTGGCTATGCCAGCCACCGTCGCCACCGTAATGGTATTGCTGTTGTTCGAAAATGTTCCCGAGGCGCCGGTGGACGGTGCCGTGAATACCACATTGACGCCCGATAGCAGATCGCCGCCTGCATCCTTTACCGTAACGGCCAAGTTGACAAAGGCCGCATTCACGCTGACCGCTTGGGGGGTGGTGCCCGGGTTCGCCGCGATGGAGGCTGGTGCTCCGACCGTGTTTGTCAGCAAGAAAACGGCGGACAATTGACCGGCCACCGCGCTCACGTTGTAAGGACCACCCATCGTTGCGTTGGCGGTAAAAGGAGCCGTCGCGACACCGTTGGAATCGGTCTGGATCGAAATCGTTTTCAAGGTATTGCTGAATACGCCCGAGGCACCGGTCGAGGGCGCAGTGAAGTTAACAGGGACGCCGGCCAGCGGATCGCTGTACGCATCTGTCACAGTCACGGCCAGCGCGGCAAAGGGCTGGAGGATCGCCACCGTTTGCGGTGTGGTTCCCGTGTTCGCGGACATGGCCGCCGCCGGCCCTGGATCACCCGTGCCTTTGAGCGTAATGCTCTGCGTTGCAGGATTGCCGTTGAGGGCATTATTAACGAGTTGAGCCGTCGTCGACAGTGTCCCGGCATGGACAGGAGAGAAGCTGATGCTCAAGTTACAGGCCGCGCCAGGCATCAGCGATGTGCTGGCGCTGCAATCCGCCGGCGTTCCGCTGCCTGCGGTTTGCGCGAAGTTCGTGCCGATGGTCAGACCCGTTTCCGTCAGCGCCGCGTTACCAATGTTCTCAATGGTGACTGCCTGCGGACTATCGGTGCTGGTTTTGCCAACAACGGTCTCGGCAAAACTCAGTGTGGGGGGCTGAGAGAGATTCAGCTCTATCACTTCGGCCGCGCTGAAAACGGCGACGAAGACATTGCCGGTTGCGTCCACCGCCACTCCTCCAGGGGCACTGAATCCGCTGGCGACTGTGGTCTTCGGGCTGCCGTCGGCGGGTAACTTATACACTCTGCCTTGAACTGCAACGAAGAGATCTCCCGCCGCATCCACCGCCAGCCCTGTAAGGAAGCCAAATCCGCTCGCGACTATGGTCTTTGCACCGCCATCTGCTGGCAATTTATAGACTATTCCGGCGTTACCATCGGCGACAAAGACGTTTCCCGCACCATCCACCGCCACACCCTGCGAATTAGAGAACCCGCTGCCCACCGTTGTCGGTGCGCCACCGCCCGCTGGCACTTTATATACTTTTTCGAAACCATTATCGCTGACAAAGACGTTTCCCGCACCATCTACCGCCAGTCCTACTGGCTCGGAGAATCCGCTTCCCACCGTGGTCGGGGCGCTGCCGTCCGCCGGCAGCTTGTATACTTTTCCGACCCCGTGATCGGCGACGAAGACGTTGCCCGCAGCATCTACCGCCACGCCTAGGGGCTTGGAGAATCCGCTACCCACCATCGCCGGTGCTCCACCGCCCGCTGGCACTCGATACACTATGGCGGCCTCAGCGTCGGCAAAAAAGACGTTGCCCGCCTGATCCACGGCCACACCCTCGGGGGAATTCAGGCCACTCGCGACCGTGCTCTGCACACCCGGCCCAAAGGCGATCTGCGGTCCCACACCAATGCCATAGACCAACACTGTCGATAGAACATTGCTGCTGCCATCGACTATTTGCACCGCGCCCGTGCGCGACCCCGCTAACTGCGGCGCGAACGTGACCTTCACCGTACAAACATGACCAGCCGTCACGGTGCCAGTGCAGGTGCCGCCGCTGGCGACTGTGTAGTCCGCGCTGGCCACTCCGCCTGCCAAAACTTGCGGAGTGCCCAAAGTGCCGCTGGCTGTAACCAGGTAGTTCAGCGTCAGAGTATTGCTGCACGGAGCGGGCGTCGATTGTCCCCCAGGGCAGACGTTCACGCTACCGAAATTCACCGCAGCCGGGCTGAAATCCCAAACATTGTTCGCGAAGCTGTCGGCAACAAGAACGCCGCCCGCTCCATCGGGAGATAGAGCGCGCGCCTCCTTGATTCCGCTGCCTATTGTAAACAATGATCCGCCTGCCGTATACTCCACCAGACGAAAATGGCCCGTGTCGGCCACAAATATATTGCCGGCAGTATCCACCATTACGCCAAAAGGACTGCTCAGGCCGGTGATCGGCAGCGTGATGGGCGAAGTTGCGCCCGACTTTAGTTCCAGTATGGTGTTTTTACTGGTGTCCGCCATGAATACATTGCCGGATGCGTCCACCGCCACGCCAAATATATCGCTTCCATTGGCGAACAAATTTTTCAGAGTCCCGCCACCTGCCGGCAGTTCAAAGACCCCGTCAACACCATCGGCGATAAAAAGATTCCCCAACGCGTCCACGGCCAAAGCAGAGGGGCCGACCAAGCCGCTGGCGACCGTCATCTGACTTCCCCCCGCCGGCAGCTCGAATAGGCTGCCGTTACCGAAATCACCAACAAATAGGTTGCCGTTCTGGTCCACAGCGACTGCGTCTGGATCACTTAAACCGGTAAGAGGAACCGTGATCTGCGGTCCGCCGCCAGCGGGCAACTCCACCACCCGGGTGTTATTGGAATCGGCGATGTAAATATTGCCAGCCGCGTCTTTCGCAGCCTGCCATGGGCCGGAGAGTCCGGATGCCGGAAGCGTGGTCTGGACGTACCCAAACTGCACACTCTGGGCGTTTGCCGGTTGAATCCAAGCGAAAATCGCTAAAAGATACAGAATCTTCCGAAGCATGAGACCCCCCACCTGAAACCGGTTCTGGTCCGGCTTAGTTGCTCCGTTGAGTGTAGCGCGGTTAACCCGCTCCGGAGTAGAGTAAAACCCCTCTAAATCTTCGATGTAGTTCCACTCAGAATCGCAGTTCGTACTATGCCTGAAGGTGGGGCACGCTCCAGCCTGTCGCGTCTCGCCGCCACATCGAGCGAAGCCTCAGAAAGGTGGGGCAGGCTTCAGCCTGTCGCTGCTCGCCTTAGCTTAGCCCAGCGAGCGCCGGTTGAAATCTCCGCTCGACTTACTTATTGCTTAGTAACTACTTAGTTTTGCCAGCCACGTCTTGTCAAATTCTTCGCAAAAGGCTAGCAGCATCGTCCACCACCCGTTAGCTCCACTCACGGCTCGCGCCACAGCCGCCGAATCTCACTTCGAATCTCCTCCGCCCGAATCGGCTTGGGTACGCACCCATCCATCCCGGCAGCCAGATAACGCTCGCGGTCTCCCGCCATCGCATGCGCCGTCAAAGCAATAATCGGAACATGCCGGCCGGTCCCCGCCTCAGCGCGCCGGATAGCGGCGGTCACTTCTAAGCCATCCATCTCCGGCATCTGCACATCCATCAAAATCAAATCGAAGGCTTGCCGCTCCCAACGAGCCAGCGCCGCTCTCCCGCCCGCTGCAATCGCCACCGTGTGACCCTCCTTCTCCAATATCCGCAGCGCCACCTTCTGATTCACCGGATTGTCCTCCACCAGAAGAATATTCAATTCCGCGACAGCCCCATGCCGCGCCCCGCCGGACACCTGCGCTGCCGCGTCGAAACCCGCGCCCGGCTGGTCCGCCATTACGCTCATTTTTACCGTGAAATGAAAACAGCTTCCCTCTCCCGGCGTACTCTCCACCCACAGCCGACCCCCCAGCATCTGCACGAGCTTCGCGGAAATCGTCAGACCCAAGCCGGTTCCCCCATACCGCCGCGTGGTCGAGGCATCGGCCTGTGAAAACGCCTCGAATATCGAGAGCTGCTTCTCTGCCGGAATACCGATACCCGTGTCTCGAACGGTAAAGTGAAACATCCCCGCAGCCTCTACGCCCACGCGCAGTTCCACTTCACCCGCCTTCGTGAACTTGATTGCATTGCCAACCAGGTTGGTGATCACCTGGCTCAGCCGCGTCGGATCGCCTCATAACCTGCTCCGGTACTTCCGGATCGATCTCCCAGCGCAGATCGATCTCCCGCACAGCGGCCGCGAGTCTATGCGTCCGCATCGCCCGCTCCACCATCCCGCGCAGCGAAAAGACAGTCTCCTCCAGTTCCAGCTTTCCCGCCTCAATCTTAGACAGGTCCAGAATGTCGTTGATAATCGTCAGCAGCCCCTCCGCCGAATAGCGAGCGGTCTCCACAAATTCCCTTTGTTCCGCGTTCAACTCCGTCTCCAGAACCAGGTCCGTCATCCCCAGAATGCCGTTCATCGGTGTGCGGATCTCATGACTCATGTTGGCCAGAAATTGGCTCTTGGATTTATTGGCCAGTTCCGCCTGTTCGCGGGCTTGTTCGGCTCGCCCTTTGGCTTCCTCCAGTTCCCTGGTCCGCGCATGCACGCGATGCCGCAACGCGGCGACCCAGAAAATCAGCCCCAATGTCAGTCCGCTGCCCAATCCGGCCACCCGCCCCCACGCAATCCGCTCCATCAACGGCCGCCTCTTCACAATCCGCAGATCGGCTGGCGAGCGCGTCTCAATTTGCACCACGTAGCGCCCTTCCGCCGCCGAATTATGAACGCGCGCCACGCCTGCCACACTAATGCGGTCGCCTACTTCAGGCAAGCTCCCTGTTTCCTCGCCCTTGGCTAACGCAAGTTCCGCAGTCAGCGTGCGATGGTCTATCTGCAACCCGAATACAACGTTCCCGGGTGTAATGTCGCGCGAGACAACCTGGCTCTCCGCAGTCACAAAAGCACCCCCAAAGTTGGGTTGTCCCAGATCCCGATAACCTATAGGCCGGGTCTCAATCGGTTCGGCGCTCGCCGCCGGCCGGAAACGGGCTGCGGCCAGCAGTCTTTTCCCTTCGTCGTCCTGCATGATTCGCCCTTGAACCTCAATCCGGTCGCCCACTTTCTCAACCGTTCTCTGCATAATCGGTTCCACCAGAATGCCGCTCCGGCCTTGCTGAATGTAGAACCATTTGGGCGTTCGCGCCAAAGTCACGGTGCCGCGCACCCGTACCAGATCGTAATAATGCAGCCCTGATCGATAGGTAAGCAGTTGGTCGATGTCCGCCGCCGGCGCCTCCCACCCTTCTTCAGGCGGCTTCAGGACCACAATATCCTCACAGCCGCTCACAAAGATTTGGTCTGACTTGCGATTCTCGGCACCCGCCGCGTTCGTCCCATACACGCCGTGCATCTCGACATCCGCCTCCACCAGCCGCGTCAGCTCACATCCCGCCGCCGTCCCGATCTTGATCGTTATCGTTCCGCCCGACTCCAATTCCAGATCGAAATTGACCCGCGTGCGATCATCCGTGTGGCTGCCTAGCGCTCGAATAATGTGTCCACGCACTATAGCCCATACATTCGCCGACTCCGGAATCTTCTGCCCTGCCTCCCGCGGCCGAACCGGAACCGGCAGCGGACCATGCCCAATCACGCGGATACTGCGCAATTCGAGGTTGGGTGCGAAACTGCCGCCCGCCGTCAACCCTTCCACGTCCACCCAGTCTCCCGGCCGCACGGCCACACGCAGCTGACCCTCACCCGCGTAAATTCCATTTAACCCGTCCTGCAAGAAAAGCCAAGCCGCTTCTTTCGAGTAAAGCGTCACCTGCGCCCGCAGATGGAACGCGTGTCCCATCGCCGCCTCGGCATTCGTCAGCTTCAGCACTTGCACAAGACTGCCGATCTCAGAGGAGGCAAGGCCTGAGTTGACAAACAGAACAACCGCTAGCAGAGATTGGCGCGCCACCGATCCTACGTGGTCCAACGGTCAATCGACCGACTATCTAAATAAAACCCTTGATTATACTGCGAGATCAAAGGCACAACTCCTGCCCGCCTTCCTTCTCCCGTCATTTATCTCTTCCGCTCCAGTTTGCGCTGCCGCGCCCGGCCGCGCCGCAGCAACTCGCGGTTGATGTCGGAGATCTTCTCCAACTGGTCCTTCAGTTGGTGGTAGTTTTCGATCCAGCCGCGCACTTCCTCCACCTTCTCGTCGGGAACGATGCTGCCCACCGTGCGCCCCGGTCCGAGCGTGACCGACAAATACCAAATGGGTCCATGCCGCGGGCCGCGCGCGCACTTGCACGACGGATCTCCGCACGTCACATAGCGCTCCATCAACCCTTTCGCCCAGAGGTCGCTTGCCAGCGGTTCTTTGGATGTATCATGTTCCATTTGTTCGTCTCCCAACATCCGCACCGCTCCGGGGGACTGGTCACTTTACCAAGCAGGCTTGAAGCTGCGAACTGGTATCGGAAAGCTGGTGAACTTGGGGATGCAAAGGCCATAAACGAACTGATTTTCCGATATGAAAAGGGGTTTTTTGAAGTCGAGCCAAATCGGCAGGCAACGGAATACTGGAATAAGAAGTTGGCGGAAGCGGCTGGGCAGTGAGTATGATCGTCCGTAAAATTAGCCGCGCCAGCCTTTTCGCTTACTCTCGACGTTCGGTTTCTTGCTTTCCGAGCGCGTGAGCGAACTGATTTGAATCACCGGCATCAGGCTGCGATCCTCTTCCTTCGGCTTCGTAGTAGCGCGTTTTGAAAGCTCTTGATTGAGGTTGGAGATGAAGCCCTCGATTTGCTGCTGCATGGCTTCCATCTTTTCGCGCATATTGAGGATGATTTCAACGCCGGCAAGATTGACGCCCAGATCGCGGGTCAACTTGAGAATGACCTCCAGCCGCTCGAGGTCTTCATCGGTGTACAGGCGGGTGTTGCCGTCGCTGCGGGATGGCGCTAGTAAGCCCTCGCGTTCGTACAGCCGCAGAGTCTGCGGGTGGATTTCATACTGTTCGGCTACCGCCGAGATCATGTAAGCCGCTTTACTCTTGCTCTTAGTCATTGGTTATTCGCTGCCTACTTAGGTTCGTTCACTATGCCGCCGGCTGCACTTTACTCCAGATGTCGGACCGGACATCGTCCGTTTGAATCTGGGCGAGCTCGCGCAATAATTCGCGCGTTTTTTCGTCGTGCACATCCGGCGCTTTCAGAAAAACTTCTACGATCTCATCGCCACGGGTATTCTTGCGGCCGTTGAGGACACCTTTTTCGCGCAGCCGGAATTTTTGTCCGCTTTGCGTGCCCTGTGGGATCTTGAGCAAAGCCCGTCCGTCGATGGTGGGGACCTCGATCTTGGCGCCTAAGCCGGCCTCACTGACAGTAAGCGGAATTTGGATCACAATGTTGTCGCCATCGCGCTTGAAGAAAGGATGTTCGTCGACGCGGATCGTAATGTATAGATCTCCAGCGGCGCCGCCACCCGTGCCCGCATTACCTTTGCCCGCCACACGCAACCGGGAACCGGACGCGACACCCTGGGGAATGCGGACTTCGACCGAATCGGGCCGGCTGATGCGGCCTTCGCCACGGCACGTAGGACAGGCGTTTTTCAAGCGGCCGGTGCCACCGCAACGGTTACAGGTTAAGTTGAACTTCATGGCTCCGGCCATTTGCGTCACCGTGCCACTGCCGTCGCATTCTGGACACACGGCCACACCGTTGCCGGCCGACCCGCTGCCGTGGCAGGTTTCGCAAGTTTCCTGGCGAGAGATGTTCAAACGGACCTGGGTACCACGAATGGATTGCCAGAAATCGACGTTTAGGCCATATTCCAGGTCGGCCCCGCGCTCCGGGTGAACCGCTTGCCGGCCGGCGCCAGCGCCGCCGCGTCCACCAAAAAACTGGCTGAAAATGTCGCGAAAACCGCTTCCGCCGCGCTCGTCTTCGAAGCCCGGCGCGGAACCAGGGCCTTCGGGCCGCGTTTGCTGCTGCTGGCGGAGGAACTCGGCAAAATCGAAACCTTCGAAGTTGGGTCCGCCGGGGGATCCCGAACTAGCTGGGCCGCCATTGGGCGGAATGTTGTCGGAATAAAAGCCGAACTGATCGTAGACCTTCTTTTTGTTTTCGTCGCTGAGGATGTCGTAGGCTTCCTGCACTTTCTTGAAGCGCTCTTCGGCCGCTTTATCGCCGGGGTTGAGATCGGGGTGGAATTTGCGCGCAAGCTTGCGGTAGGCCTTGCGGATTTCGTCCGAATCCGCACTTCGGCCTACACCAAGTGTTTCGTAATAATCCTTTTTGGATGCTGAAGGCATTGTTTAATCCACCGAGATCTGCGTGCACACCCCTCCCGGTGCGTACCGTTCAGTTACATAAAGCCTCGGCGGCGGCTTGTTATGCAAGCCGCCGCTAGGTTACAGCTAACTAACCAACTGACTAACCAACTGACCAACCAACTGACGACAGCCTACTTTTTGTCTTCGACGTCGACAAATTCGGCGTCAACAACATTGTCTTTCGGCTTTTCCGCTTCAGGCGGAACACCCGAGCCCGGAGCGCCTGCTCCCGGCGTGCCTGCGCCATTCGACGGGGAGCCGGCTTTGTACATCGCTTCAGCCAGCTTGTGGCTCGCCGTGGTGAGTTTATCGGTGGCGGACGTAATCTTATCGAGTCCACCCTCGGCCATCGCTTTCTTGACTTCTTCGAGCGCCGCTTCCACCTGTTTGGCGTCGGTATCGGAAATTTTTTCGCGATGCTCTTTCAACATCTTTTCGACGTTGTAGGTCATGGCATCCGCACGGTTGCGCGCTTCGATCTCTTCCTTTTTCTTGCGATCTTCCACGCCGTGAGATTCGGCGTCGCGGGCCATCTTCTCCACTTCGTCTTTGCTCAAGCCGGAAGAAGAGGTGATGGTGATCTTCTGCTCGTTATTGGTGGCGCGGTCTTTCGCGGTGACATTCAGGATGCCGTTGGCATCGATATCGAACGTCACTTCGATTTGCGGAATACCGCGCGGCGCAGGCGGAATGCCCACCAATTGGAAGACACCGAGGAGCCGGTTATCCCGAGCCATGGCGCGTTCGCCCTGGTAGACCTTGATTTCCACAGAGGTTTGGCTATCGGCCGCGGTGGAGAAGACTTCGCTCTTGCGAGTCGGAATGGTTGTGTTGCGGTCGATGAGCTTGGTAAAGACGCCGCCGAGGGTTTCGATACCGAGCGACAGCGGCGTGACGTCAAGCAGCAGCACGTCTTTGACTTCGCCGCCCAAGACACCGCCCTGGACCGCCGCGCCAATGGCAACCACTTCGTCCGGATTCACGCTCTTGTTGCATTCCTTGCCGAACAAATCGCGAACGATCTGCTGAACCTTGGGAATACGGGTGGAACCGCCGACGAGAACAACCTCGTCGATATCCTTCGGCGTAATGCCGGCGTCTTGCAAAGCCTGCTTGCAAGGGCCCACCGAGCGTTGCAGAATATCGTCTACCATTTGCTCAAAACGAGCGCGGGTGAGCTTGATGTTTAAGTGCTTGGGGCCGCTGGCGTCCGCCGTCAAGAACGGCAGGTTGATTTCGGTTTCGAGCAGGGTGGAGAGTTCGATCTTGGCTTTTTCGGCCGCTTCCTTCAAGCGTTGCAGCGCCATCTGGTCTTTCGAAACGTCTACGCCCTGTTCCTTCTTGAACTCCTGAATGAGCCAGTCGATGATGCGCTGGTCGATGTTATCGCCGCCCAAGTGCGTATCGCCATTGGTGGATTTCACTTCGACAACGCCATCGCCGACTTCGAGGATCGAGATGTCGAACGTACCGCCGCCGAAATCATAAACGGCGATGGTTTCATCCTTCTTCTTATCGAGACCGTAAGCCAGCGCGGCCGCCGTGGGCTCGTTGATGATGCGCATCACTTCGAGTCCGGCAATCTGCCCGGCGTCTTTGGTGGCCTGGCGTTGCGCGTCGTTGAAGTAGGCGGGCACCGTAATGACGGCCTTAGTGACTTTTTCGCCCAAATAGGCTTCGGCCGCTTCCTTGAGCTTGGTGAGAATCATCGCCGAGATTTCAGGCGGTGAATATTTCTTGCCTTGGATCTCTACGCGCGCGTCGCCGTTTTCGCCCGAGACGCTCTTGTAGGGAACCAGCTTCATTTCTTCGCTCACTTCGTTGAAGCGGCGGCCCATGAAGCGTTTGATAGAGTACACCGTGTTTTCCGGGTTCGTCACGGCTTGGCGTTTAGCCACGTTGCCGACCAGGCGTTCACCGTTCTTGGTGAAGCCTACGACAGACGGCGTGGTCCGGCCACCTTCCTGGTTCGGGATGACAGCCGGCTGGCCGCCTTCCATAACGGCAACCACCGAGTTTGTGGTTCCGAGGTCAATTCCGATAATCTTACTCATATTGGTATGTTTGCCTCCACCGACCTACGAAAATCGCTGCCGGCTGCTCTTAGCACAGCTCCATTATTGAATATGAGTGTTCGCTTGTCAAGTTCTCTCCCAATCTCGTTGATTTTTTTAATGACTAGTCACTTCCTGGTAGCGCAAAGCACTTTGACTGTGGCTGCGGCATCGGATCTGTCGAATCTGGAGGCTGAACTGGCGCGAAGCTTTGAAAAAACGAACCCAGCGGTGAAGGTTCAGTTCGTGACCCAGGCTTCGGCCATGCTGGCTCAGCAGGTGGAGAACGGCGCGCCTTATGATGTTTTTCTGTCGGCGAACGCGCAGTTTGTAGACAAACTAGTGGCTTCCGGGAAGGTGAATGCGGGCGCGACGGCCTATGCGACGGGCCGGGTGGCCATCTTATGGCGGGACGGCAAGACTCATACTATAAAGGACTTAGAGCTGAGCGATGTAAAGTTTATTGCGGTGGCGAATCCCAAGTTGGCGCCGTACGGCGTGGCGGCCCAGGAAGCGCTGGAGCATGAGCATCTTTGGGCGAAATTGCAGGCGAAGATCGTGTACGGCGAGAACGTGCGGCAGACCTTGCAGTTGTTCGATAGCGGCAATGCGGATGTGGTGCTGACGTCGGACGGGCTGGTGAGCGAGAGGCATCCGCAGTTGATTCCGGCGGAGTGGCACCGGCCGATTGTGCAGAAGGCAGGGGTGGTGACGGCGAGTCAAAAACAAAAAGAGGCGAATTTGTTTTTGCAGTTTTTGTTAGGGCCGGTGGCTCAAGGGATATTTGCGAGGCGTGGGTTCGGGAGGCCTTAGCCTGCCGAACGGGAGAAGGATTTGTCGAGCTTGTCCAGTAGAGCGAGCCCGTCTTTGATTGACCCCCGAGCGGCCATGGCGCGGAACCGTACTTCGGCATCGTGTTGCGCTAGCGCAACGGTAGACAGTTCCTCTATCAACTTGTTGACGCTGATACCTCGGGAGCGCGCGAGATTCCGCAGCCGCTCATGTTTGCCTTCCGGTAGCCGTATTGTGAGAACGCTATGACAAACCCTCTTCTTTTAAAAATGCCACAAATTCCATCGATGTACCAATTCGAATCTGGGGAAATTTCAATTCCGCTCTTCGGAAATCCGCGACGTTGCTTGTAACGATCCAACTCGCTCCGCCAGCGACGGCAAGCTCAATCAAGTGATTGTCGCCCTCGTCTAGCCAGTTCGGACGCCAGGTAAAATAGCTGTCCACCCATTCGCATACCCCGAGGTATGCAGCAAATAGCCGCTGTCGTTCCACGACGGAGAGTGGCGACCGAGCCATCAGTTGAGGGCGCGCCAGGACGTCCTCATATTCGAGAAATAACGGCTCTCCCACCATCGGCTGCACCTCGCGTTCGAGGCAGGCCCGAAGAACGGTGCGGTTGAGTAACTGTAGCTTGCATTGTCTTGCTACTTTCGCCTTCTGCCGACACATTTTAAACGATGGCTGAATTGGGTCACCTCTAGCTCGCTCCGACGGCACGGTGGGCTTCATTGAGTTGCTGAAGCAGTGAGAACGTGTCGAACTGCAGCCAGTGATTTACGATTTTCCGGTTCTGAACCTTATAGATGACGATCAGACCCGCTGAAACAGATCTGCCGCTGGGTTCAATCCCCGCAAACGGACGACGGGTGTACACCTCGGAATTCGGCGCGGACGACCACCAGATCTCCCTCGCCAATTATTTCTTCAGCGAGCAACTCGTACCTTGGGAAGGCCGCTTCAATATCGGCTATGTGTGCGGCCAATGCTTCATCGGCGACGTACTTTCCAACGATGTCCGCGGTTTTCGCCTGGCCGCTCAATGCGCGAAGATAATCGGTGACCAGTGTTTGTTTTCGTTCATGTGACCAGTTTAGGCGGGAATCCGCAGAAAGTCCCAAGCGTGACGCAGAAAAATTCAAACGAAAATCAAAGGGCGGACGATGCCAGTTACCGGTTTGAAGACTTTGAATTGAAGCCGAAACAAAGGCTACTAACGAAGAACGGCACAGCGGCACCAATGCCCCCAAAGAGTTTTGACGCGCTGTTATGTCTGGCGTCGAAATTGGTGCGTGCCAAGGATTTGACCGCGCAGCGTTCACTCGACTCGATGGAGCAAGCGAGAGGGCTTTTGTGGATATGCATCGCAGAGAACCCGGCGTTCGCACCAGCCTGGGCGTGGCTTGGGATTGCGGTGACTGCCACCGGGGCATTGCCGGGGGGATTGCCGGATTGCCGTGACTGCCACCGTAATACCTAATACCGCCGTAATTGCCGCGAACGGGGTTCGTCTTCGTGAATTCCGTAGTTATGGTGGCAGGCACGGAATTCCGGCAATGGTGGCAGGCACGGAATTCCCGGAATTCCGGAATTCGGCATGGAATTCCCGAATTCAGGAATTTCAGGCGGTGTAGCCGCAAGGTGAACTTTTCGTAGGGTTAATCTCCGTTCATTCTTGTCCCTTTTGGGCAGAAACTGTGTCTATACGATTGGGACAGTTGTGTAAACTGTAATTTCTAGTTTCGATCCCACGATCATTTCTTAGGAGGATTTGCATGGTTCGTCAGAAGTTTTTTGCCGTCGGGTCAGCGATTGTGTTCGCAACGCTGGCGTTGAGTTTCTCGGTGGCGGGCGCGGCGCCGAAAAGCGGCGATGTCGCCAAGGGGAAAGAGGCGTTTGAGCAATGCGCCATCTGCCACAACGTCGATAACGACGAAAAGAAGATGGGCCCGTCCCTGAAGGGCCTGTTCAAACGCAAGACATTGAGCAGCGGCAAGCCCGTGAACGACGCGAACGTGTTGGCCCAGATCAACGCGGGCGGCAACGGCATGCCGGCCTATGCCGATATGCTGTCGGCTGACGACAAGGCTAACATTTTGGCGTACCTGCATACGTTGTAGAAGCTCCGCGGTTGGCGGTATTTGGCGGTATGAAGGAGCCGGTTATATACTGTCGGCATGCCTTCATACCTTCAGCGACAGTTGAGCCTCGCCGTTTTTGCATTCGCGGCGGTGGTTACGTCAGCGAGAGCTGACAGTTTTAATGCCCTCTACGTCTTCGGGGACAGTTTGTCGGACGCGGGCAATCTTGCAATCCTTACTGGCGGAGCAGAGCCGGCAGCCCCCTACTCGAATGGACGCTTTTCGAACGGTCCGATCTGGGCTCAAGACATGGCTACGAAGCTGGGCTTACCCGCGGTCACTCCGAGCTATGCCGGTGGAACCGACTATGCGGTGGGTGGCGCGGAAAGCGGTAGTGCGACTCCTTTTCTCGATCTTACATACCAGCTAAACCAATTCAAAGCGCAGAATACGATCATCGATCCGAACGGCCTCTATATGATTTGGATCGGCTCCAACGATTTGCGGGCGATCCTCGCGTCAAACCCAACCAGCAGCGTAGCGCAGGCGGAAGCCCTCGCCGTCGTTGCCAATATTGATTCGGCCATTACGACTCTCTCGGGAGACGGCGCCAAGAATTTTCTCGTAGTGACGGTTCCAGATTTGGGAAAGACGCCGGCAGCGATCGCGACAGGGCCGCTGGGCGTGGCGGCGGCATCCGGGCTGTCTTATGAGTTTGACCAGGCGTTGCTGCAGTCGGTGAAGGGGGGCGATCCGCTGCTCGATGGACTGAACATCGATACTTTGGACGCGTATTCGCTGATTGATTCGATCGTGGCGCAGCCGGGCCCATACGGTTTCACGAACGTAATGCAGCCTTGTCTGACGGGCGAGGTGAATTACGCAGGCGGAACACCATGCGCGAATCCAAATCAATATCTGTTCTGGGATCAGCTGCATCCCACGGCGGCGGCGCAATCTCTGGTGGCGGACGCAGCGTTGCAAGCGGTGCCGGAACCGGCGACATTCACGATGATTTCGGGCGCGGCGGGAGTGCTGGGCTTGGTGATGGTTCGGCGAAGACGCAGAAGCGATTTGCTAAATTAGAGGAGTCCTTCCTCTAGCGTCCCCATCGTCTAGCCCGGCCTAGGACACCGCCCTTTCACGGCGATAACAGGGGTTCGAATCCCCTTGGGGACGCCAAAGTTGTTTTTTCCACTGGAATGGGCTCTAAGGCGTTGAAGAATGTTGGCTTGGAGCGGTTCCAAAGCTTTCTTTGCTGACGGAGATCTCATTGGGGGAGTAACGCCGTATGAATCCTGATTCAAGCGGTTTCCAGAGATCTTTGCCGCTAGTTCTTGCCTTCTACTTCTTCTTTCAGATGTTTGGCGCACGCCTCCGCCGCAGTTTGGCGTCCATGCATTGAATTCTTCTTGTTCACGGCATAGGCAAACACGACCTCGCTAGTCTTCAGATCAACGAGCTTCACACTGGCTTGTTCATCACTGTGAATCTGACCAGCGAAGACGATCTTTGCCCACCCGGCCTTCACGTGATCTGAAACGCCGCTGAGCTCATAGTCAGCCTTCTCTTTATCGGCGACGATTGAAACAGGCACATGCTTCTTCTGTAGTGCGGCTGATAAGTACGTATCGAATCCGTCGGCAGCTTCGATGTAGATTTTCGACCCCGCCGGTATTCTTTTCTCGGCGGGTGCCTCAGCCGCACATACCGGCAACGTAAACGCGCACGCAAGCAGTGCTTGCGATAACAGAGTTTTCATTTATGTCCTTTCGAGTAGTGGTTGAAATCATCAGGCGGTAGCCCGATTCGACTTTACAACGCGAGAGTGAATTCAACCCCATCTTCTTGTGTTATCGGCGCATGCGGAGAAGACTTTAGGTGCTGCGGACTACGGGAGGCGATATATAGGCGTGAGACTGGACTCCCTGATCCCGATTCAAATCCCTGCTCGCTTCGCATTCACGCCCTCGCCCCGTCGGAGCAAGAGTTCGAAGCCAAGCGTTCCTTGGCACTCCAATCATTGCGGTTGGGCCGTCCTAAGCAACCTTGCTCCGACTAAGTTCCTCGCGCAGAATGCGGCGCAAGGCATCTTCGATTTTCGGCGCCTTGCCGTCGAGGTACTCGCGCAACGCGGAATTGATGAGGGTTTGATAACCGGACTTGCCGCCTGAGTCGTCCGCCATCTCAAAAAAGCGCTGTAGAATATCCTCGTCGAGCCTGATAGTGATCCGGACTTTTCCTGGTTCGGGTGGCGGCTCCGAGTTCACCCTTACACCGCGCTTGCCTTTGCTGAAATCGTATTCGGTTTTCATTGTTCGCTGTACTCCTTTTCTTCGTTTGCAGTCGCTTTGCGCGCCGAAATGATTCTGACCTTTTCGGCCCTGTACGTATAGACGGCCGCAAGCACGCGGGCACGGACGCTCATTCCGACCATGACGAAGCGATCTTCGTTCGGGTCTGATTCAAAATCGCTCACAGTGAGATTTTCGCCGTCGTCGAATACCGTCTTCGCTTCTTCGAACGTGACGCCATCGTGATTCTTCCGATTTGCCGCCGCCTTGTTTGGATCGGGATCGTCGAAGTCAAGCATCCTTGTTTTTATTGTACCGACAGATCGTGCATACAATCCAAAGAAAACTGTGCCGCCATCCGTGATACAACTTCACTGATGCTCCGCACACCAATCACCCGCCGCCAGGCGCTGGCTACGACTCTCGCCGCCGCTTTTGCACATACTTCATCCTCCGCTGAGACTTCCGCGCTTTGGGGTGGGCCGGTCATTGACTGCCATTTTCATCTACGCCAAGGCCTGGATGCAAATTACACGCACATGCAAGGCTGCGAGGTTTCCAACGCGATGCTGCTGGCCCGCGCGGGCAGCGATGAACAGATTCAAGCCATGCAGGCGAAGTATCCTGGCGTGTTCGCCTGGGCGGCCTCAACAGACATCACGAAACCAGACGCCGAAGCAGTTCTCACTGCCGCGCTGAAACAAGGCGCGCGCGGGTTTGGTGAAATCAAATTCCACGTTGCGAGCGATGGTCCCGAATTGCGCCGCATGTATGCGCTGGCGGCGGAGATGAACGTACCCATCCTCGTCCACTTTCAAGAAGTCGACCATTTTGAAGGCGAGGGAAAGTGGAGCACCGGTTTTCAGCACTTCGAAACGATGCTGAAGGCGTATCCGAAAACAACGTTTGTCGGCCACGCGGATGCTTTCTGGGCCAATGTGAGCGCGGACTATAAGAATGAAGCGGCGTATCCAACGGGCCCGATCAAGCGCGGCGGCATCACAGATAAGTTGCTATCCGACTACCCGAATCTGTTTGGCGATCTTTCGGCCAATTCAGGCAACAATGCGCTCTCGCGCGATGCGGAGTTCACGCACGACTTCTTGAAGCGTCATCAGGACAAGCTGATCTTTGGCAGCGATTGCTCTTGCACGGACGGCAAGGGCGGCGGCATTTCGCAAAGCAACAACCCCACGGCGAGCCGGATGGCGGGCAAATGCGTGGCACGGGAGACGCTGGGGTTATTGAAACGATCTACCTCGGAAAAAGCATTTCGCAAGATGGTTTGGGAAAACGGGCATCGGGTCTGGGCGATTTCTTGAAGAACGCGCAAGACGGCCGCGGTATCAACCGCCCCGCCGCAAGGGCGAGGGTGTTTCCTTTTCCGTGGCGGGTGCGTATCCGCGCCCTAGCGCTCCTAGAATTCATCTCGCTAGACTAGAAGTTTCGGTCTGCCAGGAGGCTAGCCCTTGAAGAAGTTCAACCTTATTTCGACAGCAGTTTCGCTCGCGTTTTTTCTTGCGCCCTTTGTCCGCGCTCAGAATGCCGCTCTGCCCGCCGGCGTGACGAAAGTTACGTCGGTCGAAGGCATCAGCCAGTATCAGTTGGAGAACGGTTTGAAGTTACTGGTGTTTCCAGACCCTTCGAAATCGACCATCACAGTCAATATCACGTATCTGGTGGGTTCGCGCAATGAAGGCTCGGGCGAAGGCGGCATGGCTCACTTATTGGAGCACATGGTGTTTAAAGGCAGCACGAAGCACACTAATATTCCGCAAGAATTGACGGAGCACGGCGCGCGTCCGAACGGCACCACGAGTTGGGACCGCACCAATTACTTCGAAACATTTCAGGCGTCGGATGTGAACCTGCGATGGGCGTTGGATCTGGAATCGGACCGCATGGTGAATTCGTTCATTAAGAAAGAAGATTTCGATAAGGAATTTTCAGTGGTCCGCAATGAGTTTGAGATGGGCGAGAACAATCCTTTCGGCGTATTGTTCCAGCACACGATGAGCGCGGCGTATTTGGCTCACCCCTACGGACGCCCGGTGATTGGGAACCGTTCGGATGTGGAGCGAGTGCCGATCCCGAACTTGCAGGCTTTCTATCACAAGTATTATCAACCCGACAACGCGGTGTTGACGGTAGCGGGCAAGGTAGACGAAGCCCAGATTGTTTCGCTGGTGAACGAATATTTTGGCAAGATTCCCCGCCCGACACGCGTGCTGGAACCGACGCATACGATGGAGCCGGCGCAAGATGGCGAACGCACCACCGTGGTGCGGAGAGTGGGCGATATCCAGGGAGTTTTGGCGGCATATCACATTCCGGATGGTGGAAGCCCGGACGCAGCCCCACTTGAAGTGTTAGCGAGCATTCTGGGTGAGCCGTCATCGGGCCGCCTCTATAAGGCGTTGGTAGACAACAAGAAAGCCGCCCAGGTGATGACAGATTCGATGCAGATGAACGAGCCGGGCTTATTCATCGCGGGCGCCATTCTACGCACAACCGACTCTATAGACGATGCGCGCAAGACGATGCTAGATGTGATTAGCGCCGTAGCGAAGGAACCGCCGAGCAAAGAAGAAGTCGACCGGGCGAAGACGAGGCTGTTGAAGAACATCGATCTGGCGTTGAGCGATTCGGATCAAGTTGGATTATTTTTGAGCGAATGGGTGGCGCTCGGCGATTGGCGTCTATTGTTTTTGGATCGTGACCGCGTGAAGGCCGTGACGCCTGAAGATGTGAAGCGAGTGGCGGCCGCCTATCTAAAAACTTCGAACCAGACCATTGGCGAATTCATTCCGGATGCAAAGCCAGACCGTGCGGAAATTCCGGCTAAGACGGACGTAGCTGCCGCAGTGAAGGATTACAAAGGCGAAAAGGCGATGGAGGAGGGGGAAGCATTCGAGCCGTCGCCGTCGAACATTGAATCGCGGACGACGCGCTTTACTTTGCCTTCCGGGATGAAGGTTGTTTTGCTCGAGAAAAAGACTCGCGGCGGCACGGTGCATGCCGTGATCAATCTGCATTTCGGAACGGTCGCTTCGCTGATGAACAAAGATGTGCTGGGTTCATTGACGGCCAGTGCCCTGATTCGCGGCACGGCCAACAAGAATCGTCAGCAGATTCAGGATCAAATCGATAATTTGAAAGCGCAATTGAACATCGGCGGCAGCGCCACGGGCGTTTCGGCGTCGATTGAAACGGTTCGCGCGAATCTGGTTCCGGTGCTGAAACTGGCCGGCGAGGTGATAGAGCAACCCACCATTCCCGATTCTGAATTTGAAGAGATTCGCAAAGAGGAACTGACGTCGCTGGAATACGCCAAGTCGGAGCCACAAGCGATTGGGCCGCTGGAGCTGACTCGGGCGCTGCGCCCGTTCCCGCGCGGCGATGTGCGAGCCGCGGTTACTTTCGAAGAGCAGATTGCAGACATCGGCAAGGCCAAGGTGGAAGACGCGCGCGCGTTCCATAAACAGTTCTATGGCGCGAATCACGGCGAAGTGGCCATTGTCGGCGATTTTGATCCGGCCGAGGTTAAGAAGACACTGACCGAACTGTTTGGCTCTTACACGAACAGCGCGCCCTACGAACGCGTGAAGTTCGGATTTCAGAAAACGCCGGTGATCAATAAGACAATTGAAACGCCGGACAAGCAAAATGCCATTTTTGTAGCCGGCGAACGGTTGAACCTGTCCGACACCGATCCCAATTATCCCGGCTTGGTCTTTGCGAACTACATGCTGGGCGGCGGATTCTTGAATTCGCGGCTGGCCACGCGTATTCGTGTGAAAGATGGTTTGAGCTACGGCGTTGGTTCGCGCGTGACCGCTTCTTCGCATGAGCCGGATGGCGAATTCATGGCGTTCGCCATTGCCGCGCCGCAAAATGTGGCGAAGGTGGAAACGGCGTTTCAGGAGGAACTGGCGAAAGCTTTGAAAGACGGCTTCGCGCCAAGCGAAGTGGACAACGACCGGGTAGGCTGGCTGCAATCCCGGCAGGTGAACCGGTCGGATGATCGGAGCCTCGCTTCCATGCTTGCCGGCAATGAAGAAAATGGGCGTACATTCACGTTCGCCGAGGATCTCGAAAACAAAGTGCGCAAGATGACACCCGATCAGATCAACGGCGCTATGCGGGCGGTGATTGATCCGAGCCAGATCTCCATTGTCAAGGCCGGAGATTTCAAGAAGGCCGCTGCGGCTGCTACAGCGCCTCCGACTAAGTAACTCTCGCTTCGACTTACATCAAGTGGAAGGCGATTTCGATGTTCACCCGAACGTGCACCGCTTCGCCTCCCTTGGTGCCCGGCTGGAACCGCCACTGCTTCACGGCTTCGATGGCGTTGTGGTCTTCTTCGGAATTTAGACCTTTGGTGATTTCAATATCGCTGGGGACGCCTTCGGGTGTAACGGTGGTTTTGAGCCTGACGACGCCATCGACGAACGCGTCCTTGGAAGTGTTGCCGAACGCGGGCTCTACGTAGTGGATGACCTTGGGCGCTTTCACATCACCGCCGGGAGTGTAGACGGTGGGCGCAGGCTTGCTGTCTTTTTCCTTGGGTTTGCCGCTTTCTTGGGCTTCGTTTTCACCGCCTGCCAAGAGCGTGGCTAGCAGAGCCAAAACACTTCTCCGATTTACGAGTGAAGAAGACACCAAGAGCCTGTCATCCATACCAAGCGAGTAGCAAAGAAGACGCTAACGGCTCATAGAAAGTTTCAGCTACTCAGGAATTTCGCGAAAGCGCGACGGGAGACGATGCAGTATCGACGTCTTCCAAATCCGGTATTTCGATCCGAGTTTTGGTGCCCACGCCCGGTTTGCTAGCGACGTCTATGCGATAGCCGGCGCCGAACAAGACTCGTAACCGTTCGTTCACATTGCTGACGCCAATGCCCGATTCGAAGAGCGCTTCCAGTTTTTCTTCGCTGATGCCGACGCCGTCGTCTTCCACGGAAATGTTCAAGCGCGTGCCATCGAGCCAGGTGCGCAGGCGAACGGTGCCGCCTTCGACTTTGTTGGCCAAGCCGTGACGAATAGAGTTTTCGATGATGGGCTGGAGAATCATGCTGGGCACGAGACGGCTGAGCGTGGCGGGCTCGATCTCTTTTTCAAATTTGAGTTTTTCGCCAAAGCGCACCATTTCGATGGCGAGGTAGTCGTCAATGAACGCGATTTCTTCGCGAAGGACCGAATAGTTTTCGGCCTTACGGAGCAGGCGGCGCAGGATTTTCGAAAGACGGTAGATCATGTTGCGCGCACTATCGGGGTTTATACGGATGAGCGTGGCGATGGAGTTCAGGGTGTTGAAGAGAAAGTGCGGGTTGATTTGATTGGTGAGTGCGGCGAGGCGCGCTTCCGTGAGACGCGCATGCTGGGTCTCAAGCTGCCGTTCGGCGCGAAAACTGCCCCAGACGCGAATGGGCAGCGACACCGAAAAAAGCGTAGTGCCGGCGCAATAGGCGAACAAAAGCCAGTCCTTCTTGGGCGCGTTTTCGAACAGGAAGAAAGTGCCGTGAAAGTCGAACGTATTTCGCACGCCCCAGCGCAAGGCTTCCACCAGAACAACAAGGAAATTGCAAGCGACATTGAAAGCGGCCAGTTCGATCAAGCGGCGTTGGATGAGATCGCGCTTGAGGCGGAGGAGCTGGCGGAAGAATCGCCAGAGGTTGAGGTCGACAAAAGGCGAAAACCCCCAGATGTCTTCGGGCCGCGGCGCAAGGTCGTGGATGAGCGCGCCCATGATGCCGACGGCGCTGTACAGGGGCATGGACATCCATTTGCCATCGAACATGTCGGGGATGGAGGCGATCAGGCCGGTGATCAGGCCGCTGACGTAGCCGCCCAGAATGCCGGCGATCATGGAACCTTCGAGCGCGAGATCGAGCGCCTGGTAGCGCGCATGGCTCAGAACGCGGAATTCGGCGCTAGCGCCATAAAGCAAGGAGAAGATAAACGCTAACTGCAGCCGTTCGCGCAGGGTGCGCTCGTCGCGCAAGAGCATACGCTGCATGGGACCAAAGCGCATGATGATGCTTGCGAGTGAAGTCGACACGGCGATCTTCAACAAAAGCGCGGCGAGCTGCTCTTGGTTCAACATGAAGCTTTGGTTTCTATGATAGAGGTTCAGCGGGCGCGCAACTCGCCGGCGTCGTTACTCATACCGCAGCGCAAGCATTGGATCAACCTGTAGCGCGCGCCTAGCGGGCAACAAGGCTGCCAAGCCGGCTGCGATGGCGAAAGCGGCCACTGCGCCCACGTAAGCTGCAGGATCAAAATTACTGAGACCGTAGAGCACTCCCCGCAGGATTTGCGACAACGCCGCCGCACCGCCTATGCCAGCTAGCAACCCGATAACGATGGGACTGGCGAACTGACGCAAGACGACGGAAAGCACTTGCGACGGCTGGGCGCCCAGCGCCATGCGAATGCCGATTTCCTTGGTCCGTTGCGACACCGCGTACATGACTAGACCGACAATTCCAAGACACGCCAACAGCAAGGCGACAGCACCAAGTACACTCACCGTTAGCGCGGCGTAACGGGCATTGGCGGCTTTGCGGCTGAAAGATGTTCGCAATAGCTGTATCGTTGGGAACCGCTGCGGATCAATCGATTTAGACACAGAAGCAATGATAGGAACCAGCGCTTCCGCGGGACCCGCCGTCCTGATGAGCACCACCATCGAGGGCAGCAAATCTTCCCTCGCTAAACGGTACGCCTCTACCGCATCCGAGTCTTCGGGCGACACTAGCCGCGCATTCCCAACAACTCCCACAACAATATCTTTCGCATCCGAGAACTGCTTGCCGATTGGATTCTCACCTGGCCACTGCGCTCGAGCTAACGATTCACTCACGACGATTTCCCGTGTGTCGCTGCGTTCTAGGGCACGCCCTCGCAGCACGGGTATAGCCATCGTTTGGAAAAACGGAGGGTCCACATTATTGAAGTGAATATTGACCGCCTTTCCATTTATCCTGGTCTTGTCCACTGTCCAGCGATTCCCTAAAAGCGGATTCGACGCCATCGACGTGTACAGGATTCCCGGCGCGGCAGCGAGCCTGGCGTGGAGAGTGTCGAAATAAGCTCGCGCCTCTTTCGGCGAAGCACCTCCGAAGCCCGGCTCGAGCGCGGTGACGCGCTGGTATTCGAAGCCTGGAGAGTTGGACGTGGCGTGCTGGAGAGCCCGAATCAAAAGGCCGGAAACAATCAGCAGCACACAGCTTGTGGCAACCTGCGCTGCTATCAAAATCTGCCGCATCGTAGTGGTGTGGTAACGCTGGCGGGCGACATGCCATGCCGGCGTTAACGCAAATAGAACCACCGCCGCCACGCCAACGGCGACGGCAAAGAGGATCACTCGCCCGTCGGGCGTTGGATTGAGCCAAACGGGCAAGTCAGCCCACAGAATGAGACTACGAAGCCCGAGGTAACCGGCTATTAGCCCGGCCAGCAATCCCAAAAACGCGAGCAGCAGGCTTTCGGTCAGCAATTGCCGGATGAGACGGCTGCGGCCAGCCCCTACCGCTGAGCGAATGGAGAATTCGCGCTCGCGTGCGACTCCCCGCGCACTGTGGCTACCGTGTACGATTAAATGCGTACAAGAACCATAGCTGACTTGCGACAATGGGAGTTTGACTGACTTAAAGCTCAACAAAGCAGCCGAGGCGGATTTTCCGACGCGCTTCGGAAAGTTTCGTATTTTCGGTTTTACCGGCGAGCGTCCAACGGAGACGGAAGAGGCGGTTGTTCTAACCATGGGCGGCCTCGGCCCGGATTCGCCTGCGCCATTGGTGCGCATACATTCGGAGTGTTTGACGGGCGACGTGTTTCACAGTTTGCGGTGTGATTGCCGGTCGCAGCTTGAGATTGCGTTGGACAAAATTGTCGCTGAGGGCCGCGGTGTGCTGATTTACGAGCATCAAGAGGGCCGCGGCATTGGACTGCTGAATAAGTTGCGCGCTTATGAATTGCAAGACGACGGTCTAGATACGATTGAGGCCAATGAGAAGTTAGGCTTTGCGGCGGA
This sequence comes from Bryobacterales bacterium, assembly GCA_963763615.1. GTDB lineage: Bacteria > Acidobacteriota > Terriglobia > Bryobacterales > Bryobacteraceae > Bog-105. The sequence goes on from CAVXPI010000005.1 coordinate 197,273, forward strand.
TTTACGAGACTACGCGCTGCCGGCGGCGATTCTCAATTACTTCCACATCAAGGAAGTGCGGCTGCTTTCGAATAATCCGGAGAAAGTCGCAGCGTTAGAAAAAGCGGGGATTCGGGTAGTGGAGCGCGCTCCGATCATCGCGCCGCCTTTGGATACCACCACCGAGTATCTCAAGACTAAGCGCGAAAAGATGGGCCATCTGTTCTAGATATATCTAGGCGCGCGGCGCCGTTATCAGACAACGGCGCCATCACAACCCTCGCTACTATGGCTCCGTAAACGTCATGTCGGGAGTTACCGTTTGGTTCCCAAAGCTGTCCGTGCTGTGAAGCCGGTAATGAACCGTCCCGCTCGGAACGTAACCGAGGGGAGTTGACGTGGTCGTCGTCGCGGGACTCCACCACCCGTAGCTGGTATCCACTCCGTATTCCACCTGTGTCGTAGCTGCTTCCGAAACAGTCCAAGAAACCATTGCCGTGTTTCCCGAAGAGGGCGTTGCCACGATGTTCGTAAGCACCGGAGCTGCCGTGCCCAGAGTCGTGAAGCTCATAGCTGCTGAATAGCCAACCGTCCCGGAGCTGTTTGTCGACCGGGCCCGGAAGTAATACGTCGTCCCACCGGTTAGGCCCGTCAATGTCACGCCGTGAGAGATCGTCAAGTCGGATTGCACCGGGCTCACTTGACCAAAGGCCGGCGTGGTCCCGTATTCGACTGCCGTATCAGCATTTTGATCCGTCGACCACCCGATGATGACCCCCGACCCAGTGATGCCATAGTACGCGAGATACAAGATCGTCGGCGCCGGAGCCGTACTGGCTGGCGTCGTGAAGGTGAAGTTGCCAGAGGTCGCGCTCCCGTTTTGGGCGTTAATCGAGGTCACTGCGAAGTCGTAAGTCGTGCCTGCAATCAAGCCGGTGAGGGTCACTGAGTGTGCCGTCACCAATGTGTTGTCGGCTGGCGACTGCGACCCGTAGGCCGTCGTCGTTCCGTAAGACACCTGCGAACTAGACGCTTGGTTCGTTGTCCAATTGATCGTCGCCGAACTCGACGTAACGCCCGTAGACGTTACGGCCGAAATCACGGGCGGTGGCGGTGGCGTGCCAGTCGTTGTAAACGTGAAGTTGCCGGAGGTCGTCGTTGCCGTCGCCGCATTGTTCGACGTTACTGCGTAATCGTAGGTCGTGCCCGCGGTCAAACCGGTCAGGGTCACGGAGTGCGTTGTCACTAGTGTGTTGTTGACTGGCGATTGCGAGCCATAAGCCGTCGTCGGTCCGTAAGTGACTTGCGAACTGGAGGCTTGGTCCGTTGTCCAGGTAATCGTTGCCGAATTGGCCGTTATCCCCGACGCCGTGACGAGGGTAATAACAGGCGCAGGATTAGTGGCAATCCCTGTCGTCGTAAAGCTCGAGTCCGGCGATGTCGAAGAGACACCCGAGGAATTCGTCGATACCACTATGTAGTGATACGTTGTGCCCGGATTGAGTCCCGAGAGCGGCACAGTGTGGTAGATATTCAACGTCGGATCCAGCGTAGTTTGCAAGCCATAAGCCGTCGTTGTTCCGTAATACACCTGCGAACTGCTGTACTGGTCACTCGTCCAGAGGATGTCCGCCGTCGTGTCGGCAACCGGATATGAGGCTACATTGGTCAGGACCGGACCCGGGGTTGTCGCCGCCATCGTCGCAAACGTGAAGTTGCCCGAGGTAGCCGATACGTTTGAAGCAATCGCCGAAGTCACGGCATAGTTGTATGTCGTTCCCCCCGTCAAACCAGTGAGCGTCACCGAGTGTGCCGTCATCAGCGCGCTGTTCAGCGGAGATTGTGATCCATACGCGGTCGTCGTGCCGTATGAAACTTGTGAGCTCGAAGCTTGGTCCGTTGTCCAGGTGATGGTCACAGAACTCGAAGTAATCCCCGACGCAGTCACAGCCGAGATCACCGGCGGTGCGGGAGCCGACCCAGTGGTCGCAAAGGTGAAGTTAGCGGAGGTTGTCGATCCACCGATGCTATTCGTAGAAACCACGACATAGTCATAAGTCGTGCCCGAGGTCAAACCTGTTAGCGTTACTGAGTGAGCAGTTACTAGACTGCTGTTGGCTGCCGACTGCGAGCCATAAGCCGTCGTGGTGCCGTACGAGACTTGCGAACCCGAGCTCTCGTCCGTTGTCCAGGTGATCGTCGCCGAAGTGGACGTGATTGCGGTTGCCGTCACGGCGGAGATAACCGGCGGTGGCGTCGTGGCGATTCCCGTTGTTGTGAAGCTGAAGTCAGGCGAGGCCGTGGTCTGGCCCGAGGAGTTCATCGAGACCACCGAATAGTGATAAGTGGTGCCTGGATTGAGTCCCGAGAGCGGCACAGCGTGGTACAGGACCATCGTCGGGTCCAGCGTCGTTTGGGATCCGTAGGCTGTTGTCGTCCCATAGTTCACCAGCGAAGTGGCGTTCTGGCTGCTGGTCCAGAGAATATCCGCAGTCGTATCGGCCACCGGATATGACGCTACGTTGGTGAGCACCGGACCCGCGGTGGTGGCAAAGGTAAAGTTGCTTGAAGTGGTCGACAGGCTCGCGCCGACAACGGAGACGACGTCGAAGTCATACGTAGTGCCGGGCGTTAGACCCGTAAGCGTCACCGAGTGAGTCTTTACCAAAGTGCTGTTCACTCCCGACGTTGAGCCATAGGCGGTCGTGGTGCCGTAGTTTACTAGCGAACTGGAGCCTTGGTCTGTGGTCCAAGTGATGGTGGCCGAAGTGGTAGTGATCGCGGTAGCCGTTACAGCCGAGATAGCCGGCGCGGCTGCCGTCGTAGTAAAGGTAGAGTTGCCCGAGGTGGCCGTGGGGTTCGAGCTGTTGCCGGAGACCACGTCAAAGTCATAGAGAGTGCCTGGCGTCAGACCCGTCAGAGTCACCGAGTGTGAAGTCGTAAGAGTGCTGTTCACTCCCGAGTTTGAGCCATAAGAAGTGGTAGTCCCGTAGTTCACGAGCGAAGTCGAAGCTTGGTCCGTAGTCCAAGTGATCGTCGCTGAAGTGGTGGTGACGCCGGCAGCCGTCACAGCCGAGATGACTGGCGCGGCTGCCGCTGTGGTGAACGTAGAGTTACCAGACGTCGCCGTAAGGCTCGAGCTATTAGTGGAGGCCACGTCGAAGTTATAAGTCGTGCCTGGCGCCAAACCTGTAAGCGTCACTGAGTGAGCCGTTACCGGCGTACTGTTTAGCATCGACTGCGAACCATAGGCCGTCGTGGTGCCGTAGTTTACTTGCGAACTGGAAGCTTGGTTAGTCGTCCAGGTAATGGTGGCCGAAGTGGTCGTGATTGCAGTAGCCGTCACTGTCGAAATGGTGGGCGCGACTGCCGTCGTGGTGAAGGTGGAGTTAGTGGAGGTGGCCGACAGGCTGGAGCTATTGGTGGAAACCACGTCGAAGTCGTACAGCGTACCCGGCGTCAAACCCGTCAGTGTCACCGAGTGGCTAGTCGTCGGTGTACTGTTCAGCGCCGACTGCGAGCCATAGGCCGTCGTGGTGCCGTAGTTCACCTGCGAACTTGAGGCTTGGTCCGTGGTCCAAGTAATAGTGGCCGAAGTGGTGGTAACGCCAGTGGCCGTGACTACCGAAATGACCGGCGGGACTGCGGTTGTAGTGAAAGTGGAGTTGGTTGAGGTCGCCGATAGACTCGAGCTATTGGTGGAAACCACGTCGAAGTCGTACAGCGTACCTGGCGTCAAACCTGTCAGTGTCACAGAGTGCGAAGTTACCGGAGTGCTGTTCACTCCCGACGTTGAACCATAGGCCGTCGTGGTGCCGTAGTTCACCTGCGAACTAGAGGCTTGGTCGGTGGTCCAGTTAATGGTGGCCGAAGTGGAGGTAATCGCGGTAGCCGTTACGGCCGAAATGACCGGCGCCACCGGCGTCGTGGTGAAGGTGGAATTACCCGAGGTCGCCGACAGATTGGAGCCATTAGTGGAGACCACGTCGAAGTTATAGGTGGTGCCCGGCGTCAAGCCGGTAAGTGTCACAGAGTGCGAAGTCACCAGCGTGCCGTTTAGCGCCGACTGCGAACCATAGGCCGTCGTTGTGCCGTAGTTCACTTGCGAACTGGAGCCTTGGTTCGTCGTCCAAGTGATGGTGGCCGAAGTGGTGGTGATGGCGGTAGCCGTAACCGCAGAAATGGTGGGCGCGACTGCCGTCGTGGTGAACGTGGAGTTGGTTGAGGTCGCCGATAGACTGGAGCTATTGGTGGAAACCACGTCGAAGTCGTATAGCGTACCCGGCGCCAAACCCGTCAGTGTCACCGAGTGGCTAGTCGTCGGCGTACTGTTCAGCGCCGACTGCGAACCATAGGCCGTCGTGGTGCCGAAGTTCACCTGTGAACTAGAGGCTTGATCCGTGGTCCAAGTAATAGTGGCCGAAGTAGTGGTGATGGCGCTAACCGTTACCGCCGAGATAACCGGCGGGATTGCCGTTGTGGTGAAAGTGGCGTTGGTTGAGGTCGCCGACAGGCTGGAGCTGTTAGTCGAGACGACGTCGAAGTTATAGGTAGTGCCCGGCGTTAAACCGGTAAGTGTCACAGAGTGTGCAGTCACCAAGGTGCTGTTCAGCGCCGACTGCGAGCCATATGCCGTCGTTGTGCCGTAGTTCACTTGCGAACTGGAGCCTTGGTTAGTCGTCCAGGTGATGGTAGCCGAAGTGGTGGTAATGGCGGTAGCCGTCACCGCCGAAATGGTAGGCGCAACAGCCGTCGTCGTGAAAGTCGAGTTACTCGAGGTCGCCGTCAGATTGGAGCTATTGGTGGAAACCACGTCGAAGTCGTACAGCGTACCCGGCGTCAAACCGGTTAACGTCACAGAGTGAGCCGTTACCAGAGTGCTGTTCGCTCCCGAGTTCGAGCCATAGGCAGTTGTCGTGCCATAGTTCACCAGAGAACTGGAGGCTTGATTTGTCGTCCAAGTAATGGTGGCCGAAGTGGTGGTGATCGCAGTAGCCGTCACCGCCGAAATGGTCGGCGCCACTGCCGTCGTCGTAAAGGTGGCGTTGGGCGAGGTCGCCGACGCGTTTGAACTATTAGTGGACACCACGTCGAAGTCGTACAGCGTGCCCGGCGTCAAACCGGTCAGCACCACGGAGTGGCTCGTCACCCGCGTACTGTTCAACGTCGACTGCGAGCCGTAGGCCGTCGTGGTGCCGTAGTTCACTTGCGAAGTCGCAGCTTGGTTCGTCGTCCAGGTAATGGTGGCCGAAGTGGTGGTGATTGCGCTGGCTGTCACGGCCGAAATGGTGGGCGGTGTCGCCGTTGTGGCGAAGGTGGAGTTGGACGAGGTGGTGGACTGGCCGCCGCTGCTCGTGGAGACCACGTCATAGTCGTAAGTGGTGCTTGCCGACAGGCCGGTAATCGTCACAGAGTGGCTCGTTACCAAAGTACTGTTCGTTCCCGAGTTGGAGCCATAGAAAATTGTTGTGCCGTAGTTCACTCGCGAAGTGGAGGGTTCGTTCGTCGTCCAGGTAATGGTGGCTGAAGTGGACGTGATTGCCGTTGCTGTCACGGCCGAGATTGTGGGCGCAACTGAAGTTGTGGTGAAGGTGAAGTTGCCTGAGGTAGCTGAGACACTCGAGCCATTCGCAGAAACCACGTCATAGTTATAAGTAGTGCCCGGCGTCAACCCGCTCAACGTCACAGAGTGTGCCGTTACCAGAGTGCTGTTTAACGCCGATTGCGAACCATAGGCCGTTGTGGTGCCGTAGTTCACCTGCGAACTGGCGGTTTGGTTCGTCGTCCAGGTAATCGTCGCTGAAGTCGTCGTGATTCCGCTGGCTGTCACAGCCGAAATCGTCGGCGGCGCTGCAAGCGTGGCAAAGGTGGCGTTTGGTGAGGTCTTCGACAGACTTGAGCTATTGACGGAGGTCACATCATAGTTGTATGTCGTCCCCGCCGTTAACCCAGTTAAGGTCACAGAGTGAGCCGTCACCAATGCGCTGTTCACTCCCGAAGTTGAACCATAAGCCGTTGTCGTTCCGTAAGAGACTTGCGAACTCGACGGTTGATCCGTAGTCCAAGTAATGGTGGCCGAAGTGGAAGTGATGGCGGTAGCCGTCACGGCCGAGATGGCCGGCGCGACCGCCGAGGTGGTGAAGAAAGCGTTGGGCAAGGTCGCCGACTGACTGGAGCTATTCGCGGAGACCACGTCGAAGTCATACAGCGTGCTCGGCGTCAAGCCCGTTAAAGTAACCGAGTGTGCCGTCACCAGAGTACTGCTCAGCGCCGACTGCGAGCCATAAGCCGTCGTGGTGCCGTAGAAAACCTGGGAACTGGCCGGCTGGCTAGTCGTCCAGGTAATCGTCGCGGTAGTGCCTGTGATTCCGGTAGTCGACACGGCCGAAATGGTCGGCGCGACTGTCGCTGTAGTAAAGGTGGCGTTGGCCGACGTGGCCGGCTGGCTTGAACTATTAGCCGAGACCACATCGAAGTCATACAGCGTGCCAGCCGTCAAGCCTGTCAGCGTAACCGAGTGCGCAGTCACCAACGTACTGCTCGGAGCCGACTGCGAGCCATAAGCCGTCGTGGTGCCATAGTTCACCAGCGAACTGGAAGCTTGGTCCGTGGTCCAAGTAATAGTGGCCGACGTAGACGTGATTCCGCTAACCGTCACGCCCGAGATCACTGGCGCAACCGTCGTGGTAGTGAAGCTGGCGTTGGGCGAGGTCGCCGACACGTTTGTGCTATTGGCGGAGACCACGTCGAAGTCATACAGTGTGCCCGCCGTCAAACCCGTCAGCGTCACCGAGTGCGCAGTCACCAACGTACTGTTCAGCGTCGACTGCGAACCATAGGCTGTCGTCGTTCCATAGAAGACCTGCGAACTCGAGGTTTGGTCCGTGGTCCACGTGATAGTGGCCGAAGTGGGCGTGATTCCGCTAACCGTCACGCCCGAGATCACCGGCGCAACCGCCGTCGTAGTGAAGGTGGCGTTGGGCGAGGTCGTCGACAGGCTGCCGCCATTCGCGGAGACCACGTCGAAGTCATACAGCGTGCCCGCCGTCAAACCCGTCAGCGTCACTGAGTGCGCGGTCACCAATATAGTGTTCGCGGGTGATTGCGAGCCATACGAAGTCGTCGTTCCATAGTTCACCTGCGAAGTGGCAGGTTGGCTTGTGGTCCAGGTGATGGTGGCCGACGTGGAAGTTATTCCAGTAGCCATCACTGCCGAAATAGTCGGCGCCCCCGCCGCCGTGGTGAAGGTCGAGTTAACCGAGGTCGAAGATAGGCTTGAGCTAGTGGCGGATACCACGTCGAAGTCATACAGCGTGCCCGCCGTCAGACCGGTCAGTGTCACAGAGTGACTCGTTACCAGAGCGCTGTTCACTCCCGAGTTTGAGCCATAGGCCGTCGTGGTCCCGTAGTTCACCAGGGAAGACGAAGCTTGGTCCGTCGTCCAAGTGATGGTAGCCGAAGTGGTGCCGATGGCAGTCGCCGTCACCGCCGAAATCACCGGCGCGGCTGCAGTCGTCGTGAAGGTGAAATTGACCGAGGTCGAAGATAGGCTTGAGCTAGTGGCCGATACTACGTCGAAGTTATATGTGGTGCCCGGCGTCAAGCCCGTCAGTGTTACCGAGTGTGTGGGCGTCAGTGCAGTGAGCAGTGCCGACTGGGAGCCATAGGCCGAGGTGGTTCCGAAGTTCACCAGCGAACTTGCGGGTTGATCCGTCGTCCAAGTAATGGTCGCTGACGTGGTGCCAATCGCGGTTACCGTTACCGCCGAAATCACTGGCGCGGCTGCCGTCGTCGTGAAGGTGAAGTTTGTTGAGGTCGACGACGCGGTCGAACTAGTAGCCGAAACCACGTCAAAGTCATACGTAGTGCCCGGGATCAAACCTGTCAGCGTCACGGTATGTGTGGTCGTCGGCGTACTGTTCAGCGGCGACTGGGTTCCGTAAGCCGCCGTGGTGCCGTAATTCACTAAGGAGCTGGAAGCTGTATCCGTAGTCCAAGTGATCGTGGCCGAAGTGGTGGTGATACCAGTCGCCGTGACCGCTGAGATTACCGGTCCCGCGCCCGCAGTAGTAGCGAACGTGGCGTTCGCCGAGGTCGCCGGAGTGTTTGAACTATTGACGGAGACAACGTCATAGTTATACGTAGTGCCCGGCGTCAAACCGGTCAGCACTACCGAGTGCGTTGTCGTCAGCGTATTGTTCAACGCGGACTGCGAGCCGTAAGCAGCCGTGGTGCCGTAGTTCACCAACGAAGTGGTGGCCTGGTCGGTGGTCCAGGTAATGGTGGCCGACGTGGTTGTGATCGCGGTCGCGGTCACGGCGCTGATCACCGGCGTTCCCGTGGTGGTGAAGGTGGCGTCGGGGGTAGTAGACGCGGCATTAGAAGAATTTGTCGCGACGATCGCGAAATGGTAGGTGGTTCCGGCCGTGAGTCCAGTGAGATGGAACGATTGGAAGAAGGCTGTGGCACTCAGCGGCGTAGTGGTGCCGTAAGCCGCCGTGAGCCCGTACTTCACTTGCCCGGTGGCGCTGACATCGGTGGCCCAGTTGATGTACGCATCGTTAGCGTTTATCGGGTAAAGAGATATGCTCGAGATGGTCGGGCCTCCGGTGGCCGCCGTAGTGGCGAAGGTGAAGTTGCCCGAGGTCGAAGACACGTTTGAGCTATTGGCGGAGACCACGTCGAAGTTATAGGTGGTGGCCGGCGTCAAACCGGTAATCGTCACCGAGTGGGTGGTGGTGAGCGCAGTTACCAGCGCCGATTGCGAACCATAAGCACTCGTGGCGCCGTAGTTTACTAGCGAACTAGAGGGTTCGTCCGTGGTCCAGGTGACGGTGGCCGAGGTGGAGGTTATCGCGTTAGCCGTCACCGCCGAGATGACCGGCGCAGCCGCCGCACTCGTAGCAAAGGTGAAGTTGCCCGAGGTCGTCGAGAGGCTCGAACCATTGGCGGAAACCACATCATAGTCGTACGTGGTGCCCGCCGTCAAACCTGTCAGCGTCACCGAGTGTGAAGTCACCAACGTGCTGTTCAGCGGCGACTGCGTGCCATAAGCCGCCGTGGTTCCGTAATTCACTTGCGAACTCGCGGCTTGGTCTGTCGTCCAAGTAATGGTGGCCGAGGTAGACGTGATACTGGTGGCAGTTACTGCCGAAATGACCGGTGCCGCCGCCCCGGTAGTCGCGAACGTAAGTTGGGCGAGGTCGCCGATGCGTTTGAACTATTGGCGGAAACCACGTCAAAGTCATACGTTGTGCCTGGCGTCAAACCCGTCAGTGTCACGGAGTGTGAGGTCGTCAGCGTGCTGTTCAGCGCCGATTGCGATCCATAAGCAGTCGATATGCCGTAATTCACTTGCGAACTGGACGCTTGGTCGGTGGTCCAACTGATGGTAGCCGACGTTGCGGTAATGCCAGTGGCAGTCACCCCCGAGATCACCGGAGCTCCTTGCGTGCCGCTGCCCCAAGTGAAGGTGGTCATCGAGTAGGGGGGCAACGTCATCGTCGAAGCGAAGGCAATCGACTGAATGTTCACCACGTTCGCTGTTTCGTTTGTGTCGGTGATGTTCGCCGAAGTCAGTTGTTGCACGTTAACCGTGCCGGATGGTTGTATAGCGCCGGCGAAATTGATCGGTTCGGCATAATCTGGACTGACATTGAAAACAACCAGCGAGTAGTTGCCCGCTCCGTCTGTGAAAGCGAACGATTGCAGAAAATGGAAAGTGGCTAAAGTGACCGAGTTCAAAGCGAAGTCGTATTGTGTGTCGGTTGGATTCAGACCGGTATGCGTTGTCTGCAACATCTGGGTTTTATTGCCGATCGCGTTATTGGCCATCTGCAGGGCCAGGTATTGCGGACGCTTTAGATTGGTTACACCCATGTCCACAACCGCACCCCAAAGGTACGCGTTGGTATTAGTCTGAGTAGCGACGTCGTAGCCCGGCAAGGCGAAAAGGTTTTGCGTGAGAACACCGGCCCGCAACTGCTGGAACATGCTGTCCAGAACCGCAACTCCGGCTCCGACCGATGAGGCATACCCGTTCAGAGCCGCTTGCGTCAACGGGCCGTCACCACCACTCGGCGGAGTTCCCGTTGGACTTAGATTCATTTCGGAGGTCACAATCGGCTTGCCCGGGCCGGTCGCAGGATTTTGTTCCGCCGTAATATACCCGCCGGAGACTCCCTCGGCGCTGGCGCTGGGAGTCACAAACGCTTCAGCTTCCGCGAAGGTGGTTCCAAATAGCTTGTCCACGGTGGACCATGAATTGATGTTGTACATCATGTACGGCGCTATCGAGAAGGAATCGTTGGTGTTAATGGATAACTGAGTGAAGTAATTCGAAAAGGGAGCGGCCGACTGCCCGTTGATGATTAGATCGAACTTCGCTTGACTATATCCAGCGTTGCCCTTGATCGATGTAAAGATAGCCTGCGCGCGCTGGCCATAAGGGCTATAAGAAAGGCTGCCAGTCTCCAGGGCGCCGCCTTTAAAGGTCCCCCCGTTCCATTCTTCGTTACCGAACTCAAGGTGAATGACGTTAAACACCGATGTCCAGGGGGCGGTCTGCCCGGAAGCGATTCGTATCGCGCCGTAAGTAGTACTAGAACTACCGGCCAGATAGTCTATGAGGTTATTAGCTTCGCCAAGACTGAAAGTCGACGGTACTACGATCCAGGGATCGGCACCCACGGTCTGACAGAGTTGCAGGAACTCCGTCAAACCGATTTTTAGCGATTGGGTCTGATAAGTGCCTATCGTAGGAACACCGCCTACAAGCGTAATGTTCTCGCCGTCATAACCCGCGTACGGCGTATAGCCAGACCGCTGCCTGCCTGTCGCGGGTGCCAGCAGATTGTCTAAAGAGTCGCCTAACTGGTCCACCCAGTACCGAAGCACGCCCGGCTTCGCTGCCTGCAAGGCTTGCACAACCTCGTCGCGGAAAATCGTCGTGTTGGTGGGATCCGTTCCGGTTTTGGTCAGGCTTACATCATCGAGTTCAATGGTGTCCGGCCCGGTGGCGGTGAACGATAGTTTGACTTTCGTCAGCGCCGATCCATTCTCGGTTCCGGTAAACGGTATCGTATACGTGGCCCAGGCATTGGTCAAAGGCTGGGTTTGAGTGATAAAGGTATTCGCTCCTCGCGTGAGGCTCACGCCAACGTTCATGTTTCCAGAAACGCCTTTCGCCTTGAACGTCAATACATACGGTCCGTTGAGCTGTATAAACGACTTGGTCGCCGTGCTGTCGAAGAACATGTTCACGCTGACGGAGTCGTTTCCTGTTGCTGCAGTGAGAAGGCCAGACTGCTTGCCCGTCGTCCCGGGCGGCAAGTCAGTGGTTTCGGCATTAAAGGCACCCGTTCCAACGGTGGTGAGCCAGTCTCCGCCAATGGGCCAACCCACGTCCGGTGGCATCGTGATTTTGACGAGCATGTAATCGCCATAGGCCGGGGCCGTGCCTGTTGAATCGCAGAAGGTATAAACGCCCCCGTTAGCTGGATAGTTTGCTCCGGAAAACGAACAGATGGTTCCGCTTCTTCCAGCTGAGGCGCCGGTAATCATGGTGTAACTGGCGTTCAGCCAAAAGTTGACGGGAAAGCCGGAATAGACGTTGACATCGTTGCACGAATTCACTGTTCCATTGGCGTCACATTGAATCAGCGACTGATAAATCTCACCCTCAAAACTCGGGTTGGTCGTGTAGACCAGGTTTTTCGTCATCTGCCCGGAATCATAGAAATTCGGCGTTCCCAGGTTGATACCAAAGCGCTTAACTGGATTCTGGATAACCGTACTTCCGATGTTTACGGTCGTTTGCGCCGCGAGTTGAGCGGGCGCGATGGTCGCAGAAGTCAGTAAACAGAGCCTAACAAGCGTGGCGGGACAAGAATTCATTGCAATTCCTCCGTAATCCGGGTCGAAGAGTGAGACTAGATTGTTGCCCAGTGTAAGACCGAACTCCCGGCGGTGTCAATAGTACTAGTGCAAACGAAAACTGCGTAATTCCGAATTCCGTTAATTCCGTAATGCCCGAAAAAAGTGGTGATCAGCCCGGCGTCTAGTCCGCGAGGCTCATACCGCGGCCTTCGTAGGCGTGTTTCCAAAGTCCCCGCAACCCGACGCCGTACACTCTTATTGAGGGGGCGTCATGGAAAATCACCGGGCGGAACGCGTATCCGAGGCTTTACGGGAGGAACTCGGTGAGATGATCTCTTACGAGCTTTCCGACCCGCGCATCGGTGATGCGGTTGTCACGGAGGTTCTGGTTTCGCCCGACATGCGGCATGCCCAGGTTCGTTTGCACATGAGTTCCGATGTAGAGGCGCAGAAGGGCACAATCACGGCGCTGGAGGGTGCGCGCGGTTTCCTGAGGCATCAATTGGCCGAACGCTTGAACCTTTTCCGGATTCCAGAATTGCACTTTGAGGCGGATGTCAAATTAGCCGTCAACGCCCGCATGGATCAGTTGATGAAGCGCGTTCGCCGTGGCAGGCCCCGCGATCAGGAACAGCCAAAGAGCTAAATGCTTCGACACAAATTGGGGGAAGAATGCGCGTTGGTCAAGTAAGCGCCGGGAGATTTCTCGACGCTTGTCGCCGGAGAAGTACCGACGTTCGGCCGGTCTGGTTTATGCGGCAAGCGGGCCGCTACATGAAGCCTTACCGGGATATTCGGGCAAAACACAGCATTCTTGAGATCTGCAAGAAGCCCGAGCTCGCGGCCGAAGTCACTCTTCAGCCGGTGGAAATTCTTGATGTGGATGCCGCGATCATCTTCGCCGATCTCTTACTGCCGGTTGAGCCCATGGGCTTGAAACTGAGCTTCATCACAGGTGAAGGCCCCTCCATTGCGAACCCGGTCACCGAACCCGAAGATATCGACAGCCTTTCCACCAGCCGCACGGACGAACTGGGCTACGTTGCCGAATCCATCCAATTGGTAACGCGCGCTTTAGCGGGCCGCGTACCTGTCATCGGTTTCGTTGGCGCGCCGTTTACCCTAGCTAGCTATATGATTGAGGGCGGGCCGTCAAAAACCTTCCTCAAAACCAAGAAGTTGATGTATGCCGACGAAACCATGTGGCGGCGGCTCATGGGCAAGTTGGTGGACGTGCTGGGCGATTTCGCCAGCCTGCAGACTGGCGGCGGGGCTAAAGCCATTCAGGTTTTCGACAGCTGGGTGGGTGCACTCAGCCCTGAAGATTATGTCCGCTATGTGCAGCCTTATTCGCGCGCAGTAATTGAACGCATTCGATCCACGGGCGCGCCGGTGATTCACTTCGGCACCGGTGCAGCGGGCTTCATTCGCGAACTTCATGCGGCCGGAGGCGACGTGATTGGAGTCGATTGGCGGATCAACATCGATCAAGCGTGGATGGACATCGGCTACCGGTCGGCCATTCAAGGCAATCTCGACCCAGTCGCACTCTTCGCTCCCCTCCCTGAGTTGCGGACCAAAGTACACGATCTGCTACGCCGCACGGGCAACCGGCCGGGCCACATTGTGAACCTGGGGCACGGTATTCTGCCGGAAACCCCGGTTGAGAATGTAAAGGCAGTGGTCCAGATGGTTCGCGAGTTTCCGCATTAAGTTTTTATGTCTAATCGAGTTTTGATCGTCGGCGGCGGTGTGTCGGGCTTGGCCACCGCCTATCATCTTTCGCGTTACGCCATCCCGTGCACGATTGTCGAGAAAAGCCATCGCACCGGAGGTCTGATCCAGACCGACTTGATCGAGGGTTGCCGTCTGGAAGCGGGTCCCGATAGTTGCATTGCCACCAAGCCGGCTTTTACTGAATTAGCGGAAGAACTGGGTTTGAAAGAGAAGATCATTGGCTCGAACAACGCCGGCCGGCGCATCTTTGTTGTCCGCGATGGCAAGTTATTGCCTATGCCGCCCGGCATGGTCATGATGGTGCCGGGTGATTGGGACGCTCTGCAAAAATCCCAACTCATCAGCGATACCGCCAGGCAAGCCATCCACGGCGAAACTAAGCGCAAGCCGTTTGAGCGCAATGAGGACGTGTCCGTCGGCCAGTTTGTAAGTGAGCATTTCGGGCCGGAGGTCTTGGAGTATCTCACCGAGCCGCTCCTTTGCGGTGTTTATGGCGGCGATTCGGAAAATCTAAGTGCCGAAAGTGTTTTACCCCGTTTCCTGGCGTACGAGCGCAAATACGGAAGTCTGGTCAAAGGCGTCCAGCAAGAACTCAAAGAGCGTCCTCAAGGCTCCCTGTTCTTGTCTTTCCGAAACGGCATGCAGACTCTTACCGATGCCTTGCTGCATGCCCTGGGCGACCGCGTGCAGATAGTGCGCGCTGAGGTGAGTGACATTCGGCGGCAAGGCGGCGGTTGGAGCGTCGGCGTCGGCAGCGAGGCAATCACTGCCAGCAATGTTGCCCTTTGTTGCCCAGCGCATGTGAACGCGCGCCTCTTGGAAGCAGACGTTTCACCCATTGCCGATGAGCTGGCAGCCATTCCATACTCGTCCGCGATATTAGTTATGCAAGTTTACGACCGCGCGAAACTGGCTCATCCCCTCGATGGCTTCGGCTTCCTCGTGCCGAGGGGCGAACGAAAGACAGTCGCCGCCGCCACTTGGGTTGACACGAAATGGCCGGGACGCAACCCAACTAATCTTGCAGCCATAAGAGTTTTTATCGTGGGCCGCCGCGCCGTCGAATTGTCTCAAGCGAGTGAACAGGAAATTTTGGCGCTCGTCCGCGAAGATCTGCGCTCTTTTATGGGAATTGACGCCTCGCCTCTGTTCCACACATTTTACCGCTGGCCAAACTCGATGCCACAATATGTTGTGGGTCATAGCCGCCGTATCCAAAGCGTATATGAACATTTGAATAATTACCCCGGGTTATTTCTAGTGGGTAACTCCTATGATGGCGTGGGTATTCCGGATTGTCTGCGCCACGCCAAGCAGGCCGCGCAACACATCTGCGCTAGAAGCGTCTAACGGGTATGAGACTCTTATCAGGATTCTTGCTGGCCGCGTTGATCGGAATGCCAGCATTCGCCCAGAAAACCGCCGAAGCGCGCTTAAATGCGGCCACGGAAGATTTAAAAGAGATGATGAATGCCTCCGATAAGGGCATTCCTCAAGACCTATTGAACAAGGCTTCCTGCCTGGTGATCGTCCCCAATCTAAAGGCAGGCGGATTCATTGGAGGAGCCCAGTATGGGCGTGGATTTTTCACCTGCCGCCGCGCTGACGGCGTTGGCTGGCACGCCCCGGGATCGATCAAACTGACCGGTGGTAAGTTCGGTTTGTTGATCGGCGTCAAGGAGACGGATGTCATCATGCTTGTCATGAACAAAGAGGGGATGAATCATTTGCTCAGCAACAAGTTCGAAATCGGTGGCGAGGCGTCTGGCGCCGCGGGGCCCGTTGGACGCGATTCTTCTGCCATGACAGACGCAGAGATGCATGCGGAAATTCTTTCTTACTCGCGTTCACGCGGCGTTTTCGGCGGTCTTGATATTGGCGGTTCCGCCGTCTCAACCGACGAAGACGCAAATCGGGAACTTTACGGCAAAGCAATCTCCAACAAGGAAATCATGGATTCGAAGATGATGGTTCCCGAGGCTGCTAAACCTTTGATTCATGAGCTGAATCTCCTTTCCTCCCGCAAGTAAATAACAAAGACTTAATTAAGGCAGCCAAGCGCTTCAAATAGCACTGGCTGCCTTTTGTCATTCAAGGGACGTGGTTTATTGAATAAACGCCGCGCCACGGAACGCCTGGCCCACATGGAGAACGGCGGAAATGGCGCGGTTGTAGTTCATGCGCATTGGACCCAAAACGGCCACATGCGTACGCAGTCCATTCTGCATCTCGAACCGCACGCCAATTAGCGAAAGTTCGCTCATGCTCGGGTGTACGTCGCCCAGGCCAACCTGAATCGCCAACTCGCCGTCGCGCTGTTCCAAAAACTGCTCCAACATTTGCAGGATCCGCTTCTTTTCTTCCAGCGTCCGGAACAATTCACGCATGTGCTCGCGCGTGAGGTGCAAGTCCAGCCCGATCAGGTTCACCGCGCCATCAAAATGAATTTCCGGCATCAAACCCAAATCGAGCAGCCCTTCGGCATAAAGATAGCGAACCCGCTTCAAAATCGCGTCGTAGGCCGCGCTTTCCAGTTCAAGCCTCCGCTTTAGCTCGCGGTGGATGTTCGGCAGCACCCAGCCGCCAAAGTTGTAGTTTATATAGTTCCGGATCGAGGTGAGGTCGTCCTGCGAAATGTGCTCGTCCATTTCGACCACCTTATTCCGCACCATGCGGTCCTTAGTCATAACCACCATCAAGATGCGGCGGTCAGGCAAAGCGAGCAATTCCACCGAATCCAGCGTCTGGTTCCCAGTAGGAATAGCGGCCGCAATGCCAAAGTTGCGGGTAATCTCTGTCAGCAGCTTAGAAGACCGCTCAATGCGCGCTTCCACTCCGCCAGCTCCACGGATCTCGACTTGTAGCCGGTCCAGCTCCGATTGCACAATACGGCTGCCAAAGAGCGTTTTGACGTAGCTCCGAAAAGCCGTTCCCGTGGGCACTCGTCCGGCTGATGTATGTGGCTGAAACAAATAGCCTTCTTCTAATAGATCCGCCATCATATTGCGGATAGAAGCAGGACTCATTGGATACTTGCGGGCGATACTCCGCGATGCTACCGGCTCTCCGGTCTCTATATAGTTCTGCACGATGGCGTGCAGGACATCAAAGTGACGAGGTGTCAAATTCTCGAGATGGCTCATCGTCTAATTCAACCCGGCAGAACTGGCGTCTGTGAGCGCCTGCCTACAACTTTCTTATCGGCTACAGCTTATGTCTTGATTATAGAGCGTGAAGCATTAGCGCTTGTATGTCAAGGCGTTATCCGATTGAAAAGTTTTAATCGACGGGTACCTCTATGGTTTTGGCATGGCGCCAGAGCCGTTCCAAGTCGTAAAAGGAACGGGCCGTCACCGAGAAGATGTGCACCAGGAAATCGCCATAATCCATGAGGATCCACTCGCCTGGATCGTAACCCTCAATGCTCACCGGACGTTCCCCCATTTCCTTCAGACCCTTTTCAACCTCATCGCAAACGGCGTGCCCCTGCCGGGCGTTCGTCACCGTGCATAGAACGAAATAGTCTGTAAACGAGGTAACTTCTTTCAGATCAAGCACTTTGATGTCCGTGGCTTTCTTGGCTTCCGCACAGCGGACCGCCATCAGCCAGTTGGCAAGTTCTTCGGACGGCTCGGTGGTTTGGGAACGGCTTGGCAGACTCGTCTGTAGTACTCTCCTGAAACTCAGAGTACTACAATAGAGGAGGAT
Organism: Bryobacterales bacterium; assembly: GCA_963763615.1. Taxonomy (GTDB): domain Bacteria; phylum Acidobacteriota; class Terriglobia; order Bryobacterales; family Bryobacteraceae; genus Bog-105. The sequence continues at coordinate 214,574 of CAVXPI010000005.1, forward strand.
GCGTAAACGCTCAACTTTACGCACCCGGTTCGGAACCCTACCTTGCTGTTTGCTGGTAGTAACCATCCTGGGTGCCCAAGCTGCGCGCGGAAGTGAGACCCCCCTACCTGCTTCAGGCGAGCTTTCAAATGAATCAGTGGACCGTGCCCGGATCGATGTGGCCCGAATCCAAACCTTGGTAGGGGCAGGCAGCCTTCCCCAAAGCAGTTTAGACGAGGCGCAAACACGCCTGGCCGACATCACCGATGAGGCCACATTAAAGGAGACTCTATATAGTTCGATAAAACTCGCGGATTTGACCGCCGACCAGCACGCCCAAATGTTGGCTGCGGCCCAGCGCCGGGTCGACCGGCAATCGGCCGTTCTCTGTGAACGTCAAAGGCTTTTGGAGATGGGAATCATCTCGAAGGCTGAGATGCAAAGTGTAAATGAAGAGATGGAAGCTAGGCGGCACGTGCTAGAGCTAGCCAAAGACCGGCTCCGCCTGCAGATCCAAAGTCAAATGGCCGTCGAAGAACAAAACCTCGAACGGGCCTTGGAATCCGGCACTTCCCGGAAAGCCATGCTGAAATTTGATGGCAACGGCCATTTCGGCCACCAAGAATTCGCCATCATCTCCAGCGAATTCGAGCAGCAGTTCCATTACCCCTTGCCGGTCACGGCTCGCGGACAGACTTCCTTGCACCGATCCTTGGGACTGGACCACCGTGGCAAGATCGACGTGGGATTGAACCCCGAGGACCCGGAGGGCATTTGGCTGCGGCACTTCCTGGAGGATCACCAGATTCCCTACATCGCTTTCCGGGCAGCCGTACCCGGTTCGGCGACGGCGCCACACATCCACTTGGGTACCGGGAGTTCGCGGACCGTCGGCTTGGCCCTGAAGGTAAGATGATGGTTCATGTCTGGCTCAGCCGATAGAGTTCTTATCTCTTCAGAACAGATCCAAAAGCGCGTCCGCGAAATGGCCGCCCAAATTGAGCAGGATTACCCGGCGGGCCCCATTTACATCGTTTCGATTCTAAAAGGGGCCTTTATCTTTGTCGCCGACTTGGTGCGCGAATTGCAGCGGCCCTCCATCCGCATCGAATTCATGGGTATTTCGAGCTATGGCAATCAGAAAACCAGTTCCGGCCAGGTGAAGGTCACGCGCGATTTGGATGTCAATATCGAAGGCCAGCAGGTTCTGATTGTGGAGGACATTATCGATAGTGGAGTAACCCTCAGCTATTTGAAGCGGCTCCTGGAGCAGCGGCATCCTAAGTCTCTCGCGATTGCAACGCTGTTAGATAAACCCGACCGCCGCTTGGTGCCAGTGGAAGTGAAGTATATCGGCTTCCAGATTCCCGACGAGTTTGTCGTGGGCTATGGATTGGATTATGCTGAAGATTATCGGAATCTGAGCGACATTCGCGTGCTAACCCTGTGATCCCGCGCAATTCCGTGACAGCCACCGTAATAGCGTAACTCCGAGACACCACGACGCCGCAACGACCCGAACCCGGCATTATTGTCTTTCGTACACTTCCACCCAGCGAAACGGGTTCTTTCCATCGGGATCCCTGCCCGTTAACACATACGTTACCGTTTTGCCGTCTTTCGAAAAAGTACCTCGGCCCACGGAGATTCCGCCCGGAGTCTTCCAGTGATCTTCAATGTGCCGCCGATCAACGACTTTTCGAGAGTAGGTTGAATCTTCCCCGGCGCCCGATATGTGGGCGGGCGAGCCGTCTTTCGACGGAACAATAGACCAGCTCACAGACTTGCCATCTGCAAATCCTCGTTCTATTTGCAGCTTTCCGTCCTCGCCTTCGATTACGGTTGTACTGGCTGGGCCAGGTGCAGGGCTGAATTTTGATTTGCTGACATTCAGCTTCCATGTCCCGACAAGAGGATCGCCCAACTTGACTGTTTGGGAAGCAAGCATCCCGGGAAGCAGCAGAGCGCAAGTGAGCAAAATACGTAGCTTTAACATCGATGTTCCTTCACCCGTTTATTGGGATTTTGTTGGAGTTTGTCGAACTTATGCCTCACTGTAGATCCAAAACCAGGCGTAAGCGGAAGTTAACGCGACGTAAGCTGGGGTAAGAAGTGCCTATTTTGCTGGCTTTCGGCGGCAAATCATGCGAATGCCAGACGGCACTCGATGTTGAGGTAACAATTTGGCATAAGATAGAAACGTCCTGTATCTTGTATGAACCCCTCGCACCGAAGTGCGGATTCGGGCTTAGGTTGCCCATCCGACGCGTCACCCGACGTGGTGCGACAGTACGTAAGCAAAATCGCCAACAGCCCCGGCTTTAAGAAGTCGGAGCGTCTGAAACGTTTTCTCAGCTACGCGGTTGAACGGGTCTTGACCGGTGAAACCGGCGACCTAAAAGAGTACGCGCTGGCAATCGAGGTTTTTGATCGGAACCCTTCTTACGATCCGAAGGTTGATGCTGTTGTGCGAGTGGAGGCCCGCCGTCTCCGCCAGCGTCTCGAGCAATACTACGCTTTGGAAGGTGCCCGCGATCCTATTCGCATTCAGTTTCCAGTCGGCACCTATGTTCCGTTAATCACCGTAACGGAGTCGTTGCCCGCTGTCGATCCTCCCACCGGACCGCGCATACTTCTTCTTCGGCGGCCTTGGTGGTTGCTTGTGGCGGCCGCCGGAATCGTCATCCTAGCCATTGCAATAGCGAACAATTTCCCACTCACCCAGAAACGTCCCGAAGTAACCCGGCTAGCCAAGGACGCTTCCGCCGCGTTCGAGCCTGCCGTGTCTCGCGATGGAAAAACCCTTGCCTACGCGAGTGACCAAGCCGGCAATGTGGACATCTGGGTGCGTCCACTCGCTGGCGGAAACGCCCGGCGCATCACAAGCAATGAGGCCATCGACCGCTCCCCGGACTTCTCGCCCGACGCCACTCTTGTCGCATTTCGGTCCGAGCGTGACAGCGGCGGAGTCTATCTCGTTCCTACTGCCGGTGGGCCTGATCATCTAATCGCGCCTTTCGGTCAGTCGCCGAAATTCTCCCCCGACGGTAAATGGATCGCCTATTGGACAGGCCAGGAACACCACTTCGAGGGCAAGGTATTCATTGTTCCTTCCGCCGGCGGGAAAGCCGTGCGGATCGGCGCAGACTTGGCCGATGCCCGCTGGCCTTTGTGGTCTGAGAACGGCAAGTCACTACTCGTGTTTGGAAGCCGAATTCCCCCGCACAATAGTGGCGCTGCATCGGGGCCCACCGATCTGTTCCTGGTTCCGGTCAGAGGCGGAACAGGTACAGAAACTGGTTGGACCGCCGCGTTACGCCGTGCAAGGATTTGGGCCGAGGGATCCGCGACGCCCGGATCAGTTGCCTGGAATGGGCAAGTCCTGCAATTCTCCGCTTCTACCGCAGCGCTCAACGAATTCAGTGGCATTACCCAAGAAGTGGCTAACCTGTGGCAAATTCGTCTGCCGGAGCGAAGTGGCCTCGTCGAAGGCGAGCCTCGCCGGCTCACCTACGGCGCCGCATCCGAGCACGACTCCGTTCTTTTACCAGACGGCAGCACTATCTACTGCAGCAGCCGCTATACGCTAACGCCAGTGCTGGTTCCTTTGGGCGAGGGTGGATTGCCCCAAGCCCAGTTTCAAGACCTGTTTTCTGGCGCTGGCGGCTACGTTCTGCCGCGTCTTTCGCGCGATGGTTCCACCGCAGTCGCGTTATCAGACCGGTCGGGGCAGATCGACATTTGGCTGAAGGATCTGCCTAGCGGTTTAGAGCGGCCCATTACCGCCACTTCCATTGCCGAGCACGTCCCGGTGATCTCGAGCGATGGCGGCACAATCTACTACGGCATCCGCGACGGTTCGCTCTACCCCATGTATCGAATCCGCGCAAAAGGCGGCAATCCCGAGAGGGTTTGTGAAGACTGCGGTACGCCTTCTGATGTTTCACCCAAAGGCGAATATGTGCTCTACCACGCTGGCGACCCGTGGTCTGCCTACAGTCTGAATTTGACCACCGGCGAAAAGAACCTGATTGCCGGGCACAGCCGCCGCGTCTACTCGAGCCGCTTCTCTCCAGATGGGAGATGGATCGCGTTTCTGACCGACACCGGCAATGATGCATCGCCGCGCCGGATCTTTATCGCGCCATTCGTAGCTGGCCGGAACACTCCCGAAGCCAATTGGATTCCCGTTACCGACGGGCTTCACCCCGATTTCGATCCCGCTTGGTCGCCTGACGGAGCGACGGTCTTTTTCATAAGTGACCGCGATGGCAACCGCTGCATTTGGGCAGTCCGTCTAGACTTCTCTAAACATGCTTTTGGAGAGCCGTTTCCCGTGATCCACCTCCATCGGATGGCGCGTCACATTCCGGGTTCGGTCGGAGCCTCGATATTCGGCATTTCACCCGGCCGCGGCGGCTTGGTATTCGGCGCTATGGAACTGAACTCTGCCATTTACCGGCTGGAGAATACTCGCTAAACAAACCGGCTTGGGCGTCTTCAGGCTACACTTGAACTGCCTCACCGCACCCGTAGAAACACCTCCGCCGCGTGACCCCCCACATGCGCCACGCCTCTCCCGCCACTCACTTTCAACTCCCCCGCGCCCAACTCCGCCCGGTACACTCCGTCCCCCATCGGCACTGCAACATCAGCCGCATCATCCCCGCTATTCATCACCACTACGGCCTCATCCCCACGCGCAAACGCCCAAGCCTTCTCCGTCACAGTCAGATCCCGCAACCTCCCACTCCGCAGCGCCGGCGTCTTCGACCTCAATGCCAACAACTTTTGCACATAGCCGAAAATCTCCTGCTCCTCCGGCGACCTCCCACTCGCCTCAAACGCATTGTGCGCATCCCCGCGCCAACCCCCTGGAAAGTCTCGGCGGTTATCCGGATCCTCGCCGCCCCGCATCCCAATCTCATCTCCGTAATAAATCATCGGCGTCCCGCGCAATGTCAGCAAGTAAGCGAACGCCATCTTCAACCGCGCTACCGTCGCTCCCGGCTCATTCATAAAACGCGCCACATCATGCAGCCCCAGAAACGTCACCAGCGCATTCGCGTCCGCGTAATACCGGTCCTTCGCCAGAGTCTTCGCCGCTGTTTCAAACGACCCTCCCTTAGCGAACACATCTCGTATGTTGAAGTAAGTCGGAAAGTCAAACACCGTATCCACCGCGCTTCCTTGAAAGAACGAAGTTACTGCCGGATCGCCGTCAAACACCTCTCCCACCGCCGTCAACTTCGGATACTGTTTGTGCAGCGCCGCACTCCACTCTTTCCAAAACGCCACCGGCACATACGGCAAAGTGTCTTGCCGAATCCCGTCGAAGCCGGTCATTCCCACCCACCAGAGCGCATTCTGAATCTCATACCGTGCCACGTCCGGGTCGTCTTGGTTCATGTCCGGCAAGATATTAACAAACCATCCGTCCAGCACATCGCGCTTCAATTTTTCCGACGCGCCGCTGTCCGCTATGCTCCAAACCTGCCAAGTCTCATTCACGTGCTGCGCCGCCGTGCCATGAAACCAAGTTGGCTTCGGTGTGTCAGTCACCCAACTGTGCCCCGGACCCACATGGTTCGCCACCTGGTCCTGAATCACCTTGATCCCGTCTTTGTGCGCCTCATCCACCAACTTGCGCAGCAGTTCCATCGTTCCAAAATGCTCTTCCACGCCGTAATAATCGGTCGCTCCGTAACCGTGATAGTCCGCAATGGCCTGCCCATCCACCGCCTGCTGCTGGTTCAACCGGTTCGTGTTGTCATAAACCGGAGTCATCCAAATCGCCGTCACTCCCAAGCTCTTCAAGTACGGCAAATGGTCGATAATCCCTTGCAAATCACCACCGTGATAGTAGCGGGCACGGCTTCTGTCGAACATCCCGCGCGAGATCGCCGGATCGTCGTTCGCCGGGTCACCGTTCGCAAACCGGTCCGGCATGATCAGGTAAATGACATCGTCCGCCGAAAACCCTTGAAACCTCCCACTCCCATCCAATGATTCATCCAACCTCCAATCCGCCTGCACACTCCCATTCGCCGTCTGTATCTGCAGCGGATAACTTCCAGCTTTCGCTCTCCTCGGAATTTCCACATCTACAAACAAATAACTCCCGGCCGCGTTCACTCTAACATGGCTGGTCTTCAACCCGGCGGCCTTCACCGTCGCCCCCGTCAAGCCGGTCCCGTGGATGAGCACTCTTACCGGATTCAGCGTATGACCCGGCCACCAATTCGGCGGCTCAACCTTACTAACTGTCGGTGCAGCATAAGCCACCGCCCAGCCAATGAGAATCAGCCAAATCCGCCTCACGGCTCCACCTGTCCGACGTACGAGCCATAGGGCGGCAACATAACATGGCCCAATTCCGAATGCTCCGCCACTCCAAACGATGCCACCAACGTCTTCAAATGCTTCCCCCTCACGCCTCGGCTCGCCAAATCCATCCCCATCATCTGCGGCTCGCCCGTGAAGTTCATCGCCACCACCACCGCCTGCCCATTCTGTGTAGTCCGCACATACGACAGAATCGCCATGTTCTTCTCATTGCTCATCACAAAATCGCCATTACGCAGTTGTTCATTCTCTTTGCGGAGTTTGATCAGCCTTTTGTAATAGTTCAGGAGCGAGTTAGGTTCCTTGCTCTCCACCGCCACATTCGCTGTCTTATAGTTGGCCCCAATCGGCAGCCAGGGCTTGCGCGTCCCCCCGAAACCCGCGTTCGCGTCGTTGTTCCACTGCATAGGAGTTCGCTCGCCGTCGCGCCCCTTCTCCCGCGGCCAGCCCACTCGGCCAATCGGATCTCGCACTTCTTCTACGCTCGTAGGAGTGTTGGTCCGCATTCCCAATTCCTCGCCATAATAAACCAGCGCCGTCGCCTTCGGCGTCAGCAGCACCGTCGCAATCAGCTTCTGAATCAAGTCGTCGTGCAGCCCGTCTCCATACCGGTCGGCACTGCGTGTATTGTCGTGATTGTCAAACGCGAACAGCGGCACGTTCCCGTTCAACTGAGCCTCCGCCTCTATTAACTTCTGACGAAACTCCGGTACGGAGAGCCGGTTGATAAACCCAAGCTGCATGTCCATCGGGAGCTGTAACTCATCCCTGTTCTTCCCATACATTTTGGCCAGCTCATTCGCATCTGGGAGATACGTCTCACCAATTAACACTCGGCCAGGATACTCATTCGTCACTCGCCGCATCTCCCGCAACACCTCATGAACTTCGGGCAGATTATCCGTGTACTGCTTCGAAACCTTGCGCTCGCCGTACGCATCAATCCCTTCAACGTAAGGTTCATCGCGGAGCTGTGGGTCTTCAAACAAGCTTGGCACCGCATCCAAGCGGAACCCGGCAACGCCCTTATCCATCCAGAACCGCATCACGTCGTACAGCGCGTCTCTTACCGCGCGGTTCCGCCAATTGAGATCCGGCTGCTCTTTGTAGAACGCGTGATAGTAAAACTGCTTCCGCTTCTCATTCCACTGCCAAGCGGAGTGCCCGAAGATAGATTGCCAGTTGTTGGGAGGATTGCCCTTGGCGTCTGGATCATGCCAGATATACCAATCAGCCCGCTTGCTCGTGCGCGACGATTGTGAATCTTTGAACCAAGGATGCTGGTCCGAGCTGTGGTTCAGGACAAGATCGTTCACCACCTTGATCCCGCGCTTAGTCGCCTCGCGCATCAGCCGGTCGAAGTCTTCCATCGTCCCGTACCGCGGATCAATCCCGCGGTAATCCGCGATGTCGTAGCCGAAATCAACCTGTGGAGAAGGATAGAACGGAGTGATCCAGATCGCGTCTACGCCCAGATCCTTTATGTAATCGAGGTGCTCGGTGATCCCGTTTAAGTCCCCAAGGCCGTCGCCATTGGTATCCGCGAAACTACGCGGATAGACCTCGTATATGACGGCGTTCCGCCACCAATCCGGATCGGCGCCCCACGCCGGTGTACAAAGTAAGAAAGCAGCTAGCAGCCTGACCATACCAAGAGCTTATTACGCCGTATCTCAAACACTCTCGGTCGCGCCTCTTCTCCCCGGCTCCTCGGCATCTCCGAATCCGAGATGGAAGCGTACGCCAGAGTTAGCACCCCTCAGTTCGGACACCTGCACTCCTAACTAATGCGCCGTGCAGGCGCACCCGTTTCGCTGAGGTGTCTTTTGCGCAACGAAGCCAGCGTGGCGGAACGCTTTTGAAAAGTGAAGCCAATCGCCACGAATTCGCTCTTTTACGCTTCGAAGCCAGGAGCGGTTTCCCGGATCGGCTGGGCCGATGGGCTGGATTGAAAAAACAAACCCATCGGCCATTTCGTTTTGCGCAACGAACCCAGCGGATACTGCGGCACGTTTTTTTGAAAAAACGAAGCCAATCGCCGCGAGTTCGGTCTTTTACGCTTCGAAGCCATATACCGGCCAAGGTAGCGGTCTCAATGAGCGAACTCGAACCGGGTCGGTCCAACTTGGCCCGATGTTGCGAGCTTGATTCTCGCAGGTAGCCATTTTGCGCGACGAACCCAATCCCTCGTGATGGGCCGCCGTTTGAAAAAACAAAGCCAACCCGCTGCCGCAGAAACCAACCGCAGTACGAGTGGCTCGTTTTTAAAATACGAACAAACGGCGAAAGGTAAGTCTTCGATTGTGAAAGAACTGAACCGGGGGCAAACCGCTGGGCGGAAGGGCGCGATCCACGGAAAACCGGAAGACGCCGGCAGGTACGACCGCGTGACCTGACTCGAGGATAAGCTGACTGCGGCGTTGCGCGAGAGGAAGCGTGAAGGAGACAAAACGGGCAAGCGGCTTAGTTTTCAGTTCGATGGGCAGAGAAGGAAAATTTTGAGAGGCTTGTGACCAATGAGATCGTTGCGGAGTGGGTAACCGACAGTGTCTATCCGCGGTTGCGAATGGGGATAGGGTGATTTCTGGGAATTGTTGCATTGTGGTGGCAGGCACCGGAATACCGGAATACCGGCACCGGAATACCCCGGAATACCGGCACCGGAATACCGGCACCGGAATACCCCCTTCGGGGAATTGTTGCATTGTGGTGGCATGTTGCATTGTGGTGGCAGGCACCGGATGGGATTCCGGATGGGATTTTTCACGGCTTCTTAGCGCCCAGAACATCCCTACTTCGTCAGCACATCCTCTATATACGCCAACGCCCGCGGATCGTGCGTCTGCCCTAGCCAGAAGAACGCCTGCTTTCTCACTTCCGGATTCCGTTGCGTCCGTGCGACCTCGATCAGCTTCGGCACGCCCTCATCCGCCGGCAACTGCGATAGCGCAAACACTGCCTTCTTCTTCACGCCCGTATCCGGGTCATTCGTAATCGCGTCCACAATCGCCGCCGCCGACTTCACCCCAGCCCGCTGCGACAGCCAGAAGATAGCCTGCTCGCGGTTGTGCGTAGAGCTATCATTCTTGGCTTTATCAATCAAGATATCCGTCGCGCGCGTCCCCGCATGCTGCGAGATCGCGAACATCGCATGGTCACCCGGCAGACTCTTGAGATAGTCCAAGCTCGCGTCCGCCGTCACTCCACTAATCCACACAAAGGGCAGCCCGCCTGCATCCAACCTGCAATCGGATGGATACACCTTCAGCTTCTGAACCTGATTCCCTTCCACCCTCAACAGCACGGACTTGGTATCCGAACCTTCTAAGTGAACCGGATTGCTGGGGCGGTCCTCACACGATTGATCGGACTTGTTCTCCGTCTTGATGGAGTAACCGAACCAAGTCGCCCGGTCGCTCTTCAACTGCGCCGCCAAATCCCCCGAAAACGCCCTTGTCTCCGTCTGCTGAGCCGCCAACACACCTACGAAAAAGACCGCAATGAGATATCTCATTTGAGGATCTCCATCATGTAATCCGTCGTTTCCTTCGAATGCACCAGCGCCATCTTGTTCACAATCTCCTGCTTCAAAGCCGGGTCTTTCTCACTGCGCGCTAAGTCAACCAACGCCTTCCCGTTCTGCTGCAAGAACAAAGCCTGTAACACCGCGTGTCTCACATGGACATCTGTGTCCGACTTATAGATGCCGACCAGCACTTCACCTCTGCCGTTATCCCCCATCAACCCCAGAGACTTGATTGCCTCCGCCCGCAGCGTTGGATCCTTCTCCGTCTTCGCCAAGTCCACCAGCTTGTCCGAGCGCCCGGTAATAAACATCGATTTCAAGATCTCGCGCTTGTTCTCTGGCGACGCTTCGCTGCCATACAATTGCCACAACTCGTCGCTGCCGCCCGAAGTAGCTAGTTGCCGGATCGCCTCACGCCGCAGTTCAGGATTCGACTCCGTCTTCGCTGCAGTCAACAGCAAGTCTTTCGAGCCCGAAATCATGTAGCTCCGCAGAATCGCCCGCTTCACCTCAACGCTGCTCGAAGACGCGTAGATCGAAGGCAACTCCTTCCGCGATTCGCTGTTGCCCATCATCCCCATGTAACGGATCGCCTTCATCTGCAAGGCTGGCTGCGCCGTCCCTCTAGCAATATCGCCCAACAACTTCGCCGCTTTCGGCGACGAGCTCTGCGTCAGCACAAACATCGCCTTTTCTTTCAACTTGTCTGAGTTGCTGTTGCTCAACAGCCTTTCCAGAATCGGAAACGCTTGATCCGGCTCCGCCTGCATAAGGCTGTTCAGAGCGATCATCTTAAGCTCTTCATCGGGCTGGGAGCTCATACTTGCGTTCACTGCTCCGCTGCCCCGCATTTCCACTTCCAGCGCCTGTGCATCGTTCAGCCAGCGGCTGTCTCGGTAATCCCGCCGCAGTTTGGCGATCGTTTCCATTGCCTCGCCGCGCCTGCCCGCCTTGCTCTGCGCATATGCCTCCCAATACAGCGCAGCCGGCGCGCTCCCCTTCTTGTGCGAAGCCGATTCGTTAAACGCATCGATCGCCGCATCCCAATCATGCGAATCGAGCGCGCTCAAACCCCGCTGGTAATCTTCGTCTCCCTTGCCCGCGTCGCGCGCCTGGAAACTCTGCGCGTCTCCAATCGAGATGTTCTGCGCCACCAGCGGCAAGCTCAGCGCCAGTATCAACAAAGCCCGTTTCATAACTTCAATCCTCTTTCCCGTGCATCCGTTGATGCCACCTGTACTTTGAACAATAATTCGTTTTTTGCAATGCGCTGTTGAACCCGCTGCGTCTCGTGATCGCTTGGCTCATCCGGCGCATTGGCGACTTCCACGAGCACATGTTCCAGATCTTCCAGCACGGCGGCGTCTTTCTTATCCCCCAGCCGTTCGGCGGTCTGCCGCAACAACCGGTTCGCGCCCACTAATTCCCGCGCCCGGTCGCGCTCTTCCGGTAAATCGCCGGCATTCTCAATCTGCGCCAGCACGATATGGGTCCGCTCCAAATGTTCGCTTAGCGAAAGTAACAGCACCCGCTCGCGCGCCTGCTCGGGGATGCTAGCCAATTCCGCCGGCGGCTTTTCCTTTGTCCAACGGCCAATCATGAACGCCGCAACCAACATTGCAGCGAACGCCGGCGCCAGCAACAACCACCAAGCCCGTTGCCGCCGATTTTGTTTCGGCAGTTGCGGCAATATCTTTGTCCACACCTCGCCGCCATAACCCGGCGCTCGTTCGGGAACCGGATAAGCTCGCACACCGTCCAACAACTCGCGCTGTTGTTCGAATACCGCCCGGCATTCCTCGCAGTCGGCCAAATGCCGCGATTCGTCTTCTGTCATCGCGCCGTAGTAAGCGTCCACCATTTGTTCTTCGCTCAGATGGTTCATCGTGTCGCCCCCCAGGCCGGCGCCAAAGACCTTCGCAGTTTCTGCACGGCACGAAACACGCTATGCTTCGCCGCGCCCGTTTGAATGCCCAGCACGCGCGCGATGTCTTCAATGCTCGATCCTTCGTAATGCCGCAAAACGAATGCCGCCCGCTCGTTATCACTCAACTTTTCGAGCGCTGGTTCAAGCAATTGCGCCACTTGGCTGCTTTGCATTAAACGCTCCGGCGAAGGCTCAGGCGCCGCCACTTGCTCAAGCCAACTGGTGGTTTGCTCGTCTTCCACTTTGTTTTGAATTTCGCGCCTCGTTTTGCGCGACCGCAACAGATCCAGCGAGCAATTCACGCAAATTCGATGCAGCCATGTGCCAAACGCGGCGCGCTCGTCAAAGGTATGAAATTGCTTGTAAGCGCGCAGGAATGTTTCCTGCACCAAATCTTCAGCGTCTTGTTCGTTGCCACTCATACGATAGGCAAGACGGAACACCAAGCGGCTATGCCGTTCAACTAAGACGCGAAACGCTTGCTGGTTACCCAGCCGCGCCTCGCGGGCAGCTTCTGCATCGGTCCATTCCATCCGGCTGCTCTTTAGACTGGCAAACCGCCCGCCGGTTAGGTAAGGAACTTACTTTGTTACCAACTCGGGCCGCGCCCCTATCGCCCGCAGGCAATGGTCAATCCACAGCTTGGTCAGCTTTTCCTGCGCGCCGTTCTGCATCAGGCGCGAGCGCAGACTGCCAAATTCCACATGATCAAGGGGCTGATCCTGATTGAAGCACGAAAATACCACGGTTTCCTTGCCGGTCACTGGGTCTTTGTGCATTTGCAGGCATTGCGCGCAAATCTCTTTCATCATGCACTGCATGGGCGAATTGATACTGCCAATGGCATGATGATCGGGCTTCAAATAAGGTAATAGCACCGTGTGGCGGGCTTGTTGAACCGCGCGCATCATACCGTCTGACCCAATGACAATGAGCCTGTCGACCGACCGTAGCGGGATTTCGGCCTCGCCCAGATCCCCTCGCCCATATGCCGCCATCGCTTCCACAATGTTGCCGACGAATGCGCTATCCTGCACGCGGCCAGGAGTGAAGCCGGGCGCTTCATCGCAAACCCAAATCACGACGTCCGCGGCCTTTTCAATCTCCTCGACTTTGTAACGGTCGATGATCTTCTTATAGCCAGCGAAATAGACGACTCGAGAGCCGCTGGCGCGCGCTTGCTGGCCAATCGAAAACAGCACTGCATTACCGAGTCCGCCGCCCGCAAGCAAGAGTGTTTCCTTAGCTGGTGTTTCGGTAGGCGTGCCTGTGGGGCCCATCAGAATCACCGGGTCGCCCGGCTTCAACAATGTGCACAAATCCGACGATCCGCCCATCTCCAGCACAATTGTCGAAAGCAAGCCCTTTTCGTGATTAACGGAAGCGCCGGTGAGCGCCAAGCCTTCCATCGCGAGAACCGTGTCTGGTGTGCGCGGCGCCAGCGATTCATAATTTTGCAAACGGTAAAACTGACCCGGCTGAAACGCGCGCGCGGCAATGGGCGCGCGCACCACAATTTCTACGATGTTCGGCGTCAACCGGATCACATCGTCAACCACCGCGCGCAATTCATTGTTCAGCCTGCCTAGGAGTTCCGCAGGAGCCGGCGATTCCGCCTTTCGCTTGGCCAACACTCGCGAGACCACCGGATACCCTTGCTTCGCCCCACCCATCGCCTTCACCACGTTGCCTGAGAAGGACGGATGAAGATCGCCAAAGAAGCTGATGGCCCGGCCATCGGGGCGCAGCGAAACCAGCACCTGCGCATTTGCGGGCTTCGAAACGCGCTCCGGCTTTACCGGCTCACCGTCCTCACCCACCGCCTGGAAATAACGCCCATCGAGTTTGAAATTGTGCTCGTCTTCGCGCGCCAACACGGTGTTGGGCTGCGTCCCCGCTGCCACCAGAATCGTACGCGCGGGTAAAGTCAGCTTCTCGCCCGTCGCCACTAGCTTGCCGGCCGTTTCGTCCCACTTGTGTTTTTCAACGCGTAGTGCGGCCGCGCTCCCTTGCGCATCCACTTCCACTTCGTCCGGCGCGAGACATTCCGCGAACCGCATGCCCTCTTCCATGGCCTTAGCCACTTCTTCGTGGTTGAGCGTGTAACTCGGCGCGTCGATCAATCTTCGACGATAGGCAACCGTCACGCCGCCCCACCCATTCAGCAGTTCAATCAGCCCCGGCTCGCGGCCAGCCTTTGCCGCTGCATTCCGCTCTGCGCGAATGGCGCGTGCGTGAGCGAGAAACTCCTGTGCCACTTCGCTTTCATCTTTGCTCCAACGCGCCTTTAGCTGCGCTTCGCCCAGATCTTCCGCAAGCTTTTCGTAACGGGCCAGAAACTTTTCTACTTGCACAACATAGTAAGCAAGCGACTCGGTGGCAGTATCAATAGCTGTCAAACCGCCGCCGATTACCACAATCGGCATGCGGATCTGCAAGTTCGCGAGCGATTCCGCCTTCGCCGCACCCGTTAACTGCAACGCCATCAAGAAATCGGAGGCCTGCCGTACTCCGCGCACCAAGCCGTTCTTCATCGGAATCACGGTCGGGCGTCCCGCTCCCGCGCAAAGCGCAATGTGATCGAACCCTAACGCAAACGCGCTGTCCACCGTAAGCGTTCCGCCAAAACGGACGCCGCCGAACATGGCGAATTCGCTGCGCCGTTCCAGCAGCAGGCGGATCACTTTCAAAAAATTCTTGTTCCAGCGAACCGTGATGCCATATTCCGCCACTCCGCCGAAGCCCGCCATGATGCGGTCGCCCAACTGTTCGTAAATATCGGTGATCTCGCGCAGCGGACGAAACGGCAGCCGTTTGCCGTATGGATCCACGCCCGAAATTTCGGCTGGCAGAGGCTCAATCTTCAAGCCGTCCACGGCCATCACCGTGTGGCCATCGTTCATCAAATGATGAGCCAAAGTAAAGCCGGCTGGACCCAAGCCCACCACCAAAACTTTGTATCCGGTCGCCTGGCGCGGATAAGGCCGCGCAAAATTCAGCGGATTCCAGCGCGTCAATAAACTATAAATCTCAAAACCCCATGGCAGCTCCAAAACGTCCTTCAACGAACGTGTCTCCACTTGCGGAATGTCTACCGGCTCCTGCTTCTGGAAAATGCACGACTTCATACAGTCGTTGCAAATACGGTGACCCGTGCCGGCGGCCATCGGGTTATCGATTACAACAACAGCCAGCGCGCCGATGGGATTCCCGTGATCTTTGACCACGTTCATCTCCGAGATCTTTTCGTCCAGTGGACACCCGGCCAACTTCACTCCGAAGACGCTAGATTTGTACTCGCCCGTTTTTTCCTTCAATCCGGTGGAGCAGCTGTCTTTCGCTTGGTTGTGGCATTTGATGCAGTAATGGGCTTGGTCAAGCGCACCTGTCAAATCGGTGCCCACATCCGTCAGCTCAAAACCTTCGCGTTGCCGCCAATGGCCGGGACCAAACTCCAAACGCACCAAGCCGTTGCTGTTCGACCTCTCAACCGGCACCAGATGATAAGGATCGATCTTGTGCGGCGTTTTGAAAAGAACTCCGCTTTTGTGCTTGGCCTTTCCGAGTTTGGATAGTGTGGCCCATGCAGTGTATTGCGTGGCTAGGGTCAACTGCGAGGCATGATCGGCTTCCGATTCGAGCCACTGCTCCACCTTTGTGGCGAAGCTCAGCTCGCTGAACGGTTCCATCATCACTGCCGAAAGCTTGGCTTCCACTGCTTCGCCATCAATCGCGCTGGCCGTTTCTTCCGTATAACCCGTGAGCGCTTTGCGCTGCACAAACTTGCGTTTGACCGCGTAGATAGGCGCCAGCTTCGTATGCCGGTTTCGCAGTTCGGTGAGTGCCGAATCGACGCCGAACAATGAACCGATGAAATCTTCAACATGTGGCGCTAATTCGATAATGAGCGCTGAGCCGGCTTTATCATGGGGAGCGGGAGGGTTCTGGCGCGCGGCCAGCAGACGGCTATGCAGCTCGGGCGCATGTTCTTTCAGTTGAGAAAGGAAAACGCAATCGAGCTTCAGCAGTCCTTCCCGCTGATAGAGGTCTGTAAACTCTAGTCCAAAACGCAATTCAATATTGTTATGCACAGCAGGTTAGATTTGGGCTGCCAGATTCGCTGCCAAGCCTAGCTCAAGGGCGGAATGCGGAAGCTGCTTTCTGTCTTCTATTCTCGCAAATCCGCCAGCTTATCTTCGTTCGAGTCCAACTTGACTGATCAGCAGCTCACCGGAGGATGTGCGATCGAACAAAAGGCGAATAACCTTGAGGCGTCTGGGATCGAACCCCGAATTCAGCGCGGCGAAGTCCTTCAGCGGCATTTCCAAACTCTGAAACACCGGCTCGCTCGGCGATTTGTAAACCAGCTGGTCAAGGTATTCGACCTTGGTGAAGCGCACTGGAACAGAACTCCACAAGGTCCGGTAGCGGCTCACTGGAATCCTTACTTCCGCGCCGTTATCGCTCTGAAGGGCAACGGTGAAATCAGTGGGGCTTTCGTTTTCGCTACCTGCCGTAACGGCAATTGACATGGTAAGCAGCGAACCTTCATCCGCGAGGCCCGGCTCCGGCAGCGTTATGGAGTAACTGGCGGTATTGTTTACCCAGCCGAGGAAAACGCCATTGTAGCCACGGTCGCCGTTGCGAAAAGGAATCTTGCCTTCCCGCCACTCGCTCAAATTTTGTCCGGCAAGTTTTCCTCCAGGCAGGGTAGTGGTGGTTAGATCGGCGTCTTCGCTGAAATCGGCGATGACCTTGTTCGAACTATCGAGATAACGATCAAGGTACCTGGTCTGCGGCAGCCAATCACGCGCCTGACGGTAATCGCGAAACAACTGGCGATATTCGCTGCGCCCATGCAGCGTTGCCTCCAGGAAGGCAGCCACATACAGTTGCGCGATCTTGCGTTGATCGCCGCCGCTCAGCAGCGGACGAAGATTGAGAAACCAGCTCTGCGGCCCGCGCGAATCGCTTCGCCCCCAAACCGTATTGAACTGCCCGTGATTCGCGCCGTAGATGTACAGTTCCGATTTGAAGCAATCGGCAATGCGGCTGAAGTGCACGTGGTCCCATTGTGCGCTGCCTAGGAAGGACGAAACATCGGCGTCTTGCGCGCCTTGAATCGTCAGGTAATTTACGTCATTTAAGTCGTACGCTTCGCCGGCCGGCGCGATGGCCACGACAGCCTTGATGGGGTAGCCATATTGAAGACGGATAGAGGCATCGTCCGGATCGTAAGCGAGCTTATTGAAAACCGCCGCGCGCGCTGCCGCTTGGCCGCCGCGTGAATGACCCATCAAGGCGACGTTCGCGGTATCGATCTTTCGATAGAACGGATTGCCTTGGGTTGCGTTCCACTGCTCCCAGAGCTTCAGGTGCTCGAGCATCAGGCAAGCACGCACGGGCCGCTCATCCGGCGGTTCGTGCAAAAGGCCAATGTTCAGGAAATTTTCATCAATCGAAACGAAAATGAACCCGCGGCTGGCCAGCAACTCGCCTAAATAGGCGTAGCCGGCATCGGAGAATTCGCTCATCTGGTGGTTGCCATGAACCATGAGGACCAATGGAAATGGGCCCGCCCCGCGCGGATACCACACGCGCGCGTTCAACGGCAAGCGATCCATGCCGAAACCCCAGTAGTGTTTCCGCAAGCGCGCTTTCCAGCCGCCGAAGTCTGGAAAAAAAAGCGACGCATCCACCGTCTTCGTACGAAGAGCGACTTTGGGGCCATACTCGCTACGGCGCAAATCGTCGCCGTGCCCGTAGAAGAGCGACTCGACGGTATAGTTGCCACGAGCCGTTGGATCAGGCGCTGAAAGGAGCGGAGGCAAATTTGCCGCCGTTGGAATGCGCAGCCAAGGCTCATCCACTCCGTCGCTCCGCAAAAACACCAGCAGCCATAAATTAGCGAATAGTGCCAAGCCGCCGGCGCCCAGAGTCAGGGTTCGCTTGCCCAGAGCCGCTTCACGCAACCCGCCGAGCAGGATAGTGGCAACGCTCGCGCCGAGAGTGCATTCGATGAGCAGCACGATGGCTCCCAGTAAGTAGCCCCAGGAATTGAGCCAAGGCAGTGCCAGAAGAACTAACACGCCTGACACAACGCCCGCCGCAAGGCGCGGAATTTTGCGCAAGAGTGTCAATATAAGCACAACCGCTATCGCGATCAAAGGCACGCCGATGGCCGCACCTATGAAGACAACTGCTAAATCGACAACAATTCCGAAGCCCGATTTTAGGTTGAAACCGCCGACAACCACTGCTATCAAACTGGCGCAGACGGCGGCCCACAAGACCCCATGATGCGCTTCGTGAACGGGCTTCAACGAACGCCAAACTTCAACCAACGGCATCAACTTTCTGTCTTTAAGTTTCGCAAATAGAATAATCGGCTACAGCCTATGGGAGAGCGCAGTGCCTTACAGGTTCCCATGCTCACACTACACCGTACTCACAGGACTTGCCGAGAGAGCGATCCTTCCGATATAGTCAACGCTACGCCATGTGTATCGCGGAATTTTTCGGTTATGCTCTTGATACTGGATCGGCCAGCCGACGCCAGAGGTCGAAGTCGTTCTTGACCGCCACATTCATTTCGAGCCTGCTTTCAGTTTGTCAAGCGCAAACCAACGTCTTGACCCAGCATAACGACATTGGCCGCACAGGCCAAAACCTGACGGAAACGGTGCTCACCCCGCAAAGCGTTAGTTCCGGGAATTTCGGCAAGCTTTACTCTGTTGCGCTTGATGGCCCAGCATTTGCGCAACCACTCTATGTCTCGAGCGTGCAGATTGGAGGCGTCGCGCATAGCGTTGTGTTTGTCGCCACCGAACACGATAGCGTTTATGCACTCGATGCGAACGCGGCTGGCGCACCACTATGGAAAGCGAGTCTCTTGGACGCGGCTCATGGCGCGGCAGCGGGGGCAACACCCGATCCAATCTCCGACACGGCTTGCGATGACGCACAGGGCCCCGAGTACGGTATTACGGGGACGCCCACAATAGACTTAGCCACAGGAACCCTGTACGTAGTTTCCCTTACCTACGAGGGCACTTATCCAGTGCAACGCCTGCACGCCCTGGATATAACCAGCGGCGCGGAAAAATTTGGCGGGCCCATAGCCATCCAGGCCACGGCGGCCGGCGCTGGTACCGCCAGTTCTGGAGGTACTTTATCTTTTGATGCGAAGTGGGAAAACCAACGCGCCGCTTTGCTTTTTGTTAACAACACGGTTTACATAACTTGGGGATCGCACTGTGACGTCGGTCCTTGGCACGGTTGGATCATGGGCTACAGCGCCTCTACCGGGACTTTGCAGCAAACCACCGCTTTCCTCACCAGCCCAAATGGCTCCGCTGCGGGGATATGGATGAGCGGGGGCGGGCTATCTGCCGATAATATCAACGGCATTCCGCGCATGTTTGCCGCTACGGGCAACGGCAGTTTTGATGCGCAGGGCGACTGGAGCGATAGTGTCCTGAATCTGAGCCTGACCAACGGAATTTCGGTAAAAGACTCGTTCACTCCCTACAACCAAAATATCTTGAGTCAGCACGATCTTGACATAGGGACGGGATCCGTGATGGTCTTACCGGATCAGCCGGGGGCCAATCCACATCTCGGCTTAGTTATTAGCAAACAGGGTGTGATGTATCTGCTGAATAGAGACAACCTTGGTGGTTATGGGGCTTCGAGTGACAACGCTTTGCAGGAGCAATTCGTGCCAAGTGCCAGCCCATACTTAGGCACGTCTGCTTATTTCAATGGCAGCGTCTATTTGTGGCCCAGCCAGGGGAGCTTACTGCAATACAGTCTTAGCAATGGGTTGCTATCGAGCGCTCCCATCTCGATAGGCGGACAGTCCGAGTCTGGAGACAGTGCATTCAAAGGTGCCACTCCCTCTATTTCGGCAAACGGCGCGACTAACGGCATCGTTTGGGCAAACGATGGGGCGAATTATGCGGCGGTCCAATATCTGTACGCTTATGACGCGACCGACGTCTCAAAGTTGTTGTGGAGCAGTTCGGCGATTGCTTCCCGCGATGGGGCCGGCGCGCACAAAAATTCGCCGTTCCTACGATCGCCGACGGTAAGGTCTTTTTGGTCGGCCTCAATCAACTCATAGCTTACGGCCTAATGACGTCGGCGCAACAACCGGTTATTACGAACGTCTTAGCGTCCAGCATAACGTCAACCTCCGCCACCGTCACATGGACGACAGACCAGCCCACCACTTCATCGGTGAACTATGGCGCCACTTCAAGTTACGGAACTTCACCCGGACTCCAAACTCAGCTTGTGACTAGTCATTCAGTAACCGTGACGGGCCTAACTCCAGGAACGACGTATAACTACGCCGTGGTTTCGGCTAACTCGGCGGGACTCTCGTCGACCTCATCGAACGCCACGTTCACGACATTGGCGCCGGGTGCAACCCCGCCGAACGTTGGGTATGTGGCCTTTTGGGGCATCAATAACTCTGGCATAACTATCTCATGGTCTACCGACGTGCTTGCCAACACGGAATTGGCCTATGGCACAACTTCGGCGCTAGGCCAGTTCACACCTGTGCAAACGGCTCTTACTGCGAGCCACGGAGTGGTTTTGAGCGGTTTGCAAAGTGGCACCACCTATTACTTCGTTGCGGAGTCGACAGGCGCTAACGGTGCGACCGGTTACTCCACCACCTACAGCTTCACGACAACAGGCGTGGCAGGGGCTCCCGCGCCCGTCATCTCTTTGGTGACGGCGCAAAGCATCACCGCAACGTCCGCCATCATAACTTGGACCACCGATCAGACCAGCAGTTCGCTGGTCAACTATGGAACAGCGGCCTCGTATGGTTCGGCATCCACGCTTAGCACCACACTGGCGACTGGTCATTCAGTGACGCTGACCGGCCTAGCTCCGGGAACGACGTACGACTACGACGTGGTTTCCGCGAATTCGGCTGGAACGTCGGCATCCTCAGCGAACTACAAATTTGTCACGAGCGCGGTTTCGGGCGCGCCACCGAA
Organism: Bryobacterales bacterium; assembly: GCA_963763615.1. GTDB lineage: Bacteria > Acidobacteriota > Terriglobia > Bryobacterales > Bryobacteraceae > Bog-105. The sequence goes on from CAVXPI010000005.1 coordinate 235,368, forward strand.
TATCACGAACGTCGCGGCTACGAACGTTACCACCACATCCGTAACGATCACTTGGACCACGGATCAGGCGGCCACCGATCAAGTGAATTATGGAACCACCACTTCCTACGGTTTGCAGTCCGCGCTTAGCCCTGCTCTGATAACCACTCACGCCGTGACCCTGACAGGCCTAACTCCAGGAACGACGTATAACTACTATGTAGTTTCGGCCAACTCATCGGGAACCCCGTCGACTTCATCGAACGCCACGTTCATGACAATGGCAGCAGGTGCAACGCCGCCTTACGTTGGGTATGTAGCTTTTTGGGGCATCAATAACTCTGGCGTAACCATCTCGTGGTCTACCGACGTGCTTGCCAACACGGAATTGGCCTATGGTACAACCTCGGCGCTGGGCCAGCTCACACCTGTGCAAACAGCTCTCACGGCAAGCCATGGAGTGGTTTTGAGCGGTTTGCAGAGTGGCACCACCTACTACTTCGTTGCTGAGTCGACAGCCGCTAATGGAGCGACTGGTCACTCCACCACCTACAGCTTCACCACCACAGGCGTGCCCGCGACGACGCCCGCACCCGCGATCTCCGCGGTGACCGCGAACAGCGTTACCGCCACATCCGCCATCATTACTTGGACCACAGACCAAGCGGCAACAGATCAAGTAAATTACGGAACCACAGCCTCATACGGTTCGGCGTCGGCGCTCGGGACTGCACTAGTAACTAGTCACACAGTAACGCTGACCGGCCTCACTCCGGGAACCACGTACGACTACCAAGCGGTTTCCGCGAATTCGGCTGGAACGTCGGCATCCTCAGCGAACTACACATTCGCCACCACTGCAGCTACCGGTGGCGTACCGCCGGCCATCGCGAACGTCACCGCTACGAACATTACCGGCACATCTGTAACGATCGCTTGGACCACGGATCAGGCGGCCACCGATCAAGTGAATTATGGAACTACCGCTTCGTATGGTTTGTCATCCGCGCTTAGTACTACGTTGGTTACTAGCCATTCAGTAACGTTAACGAATTTACTTCCAGGAATTACCTATAACTACGAAGTCGTTTCCACTAACTCGGCGAGCCTGTCGGCTGTTTCAACCAACCATACATTCGCTACATTGTCATCGGTTGGAACCCCGCCGAACTTATCGTATGTCGCAGCTTGGGGCGCTTCTCCATCGGGCGTCACCATCTCCTGGTCGACAGACGTGCCTGCGACAACCGCGGTCGGCTATGGAACAACGCCGGCATTGGGTCAACTCAGTCCGGTCCAGACGAGTCTGTCACCGAGCCACGGTGTGATTTTGAGTGGTTTGAATCCCGGGACAACCTATTACTTCGCGGCACAATCTACCGGTGCGAACGGAGCAACTGGATACTCGACTACGTCTACTTTCAAGACAACGGGCTCCAGTCCGCCGGTAATCTCGGGAATTGCGGCCGTTCCCGGCAGCAACAACACGGCGACGATTAGTTGGACGACTTCGGTGCCAACATACAGCTACGTCCAGTTCGGCTCGACTTCCGCTTACAATAAGTATTCCGCAAACACAGGTTTGACAACGAATCCGCAACCCGCCATGGGCTATGTGCCAAGCGGCGTCGTTCACTATCAGGTCGTCAGCACCGATGTGAATGGGAATCAGGTTGTTTCACCCGACCAGCAATTCACGGAACCGTAGTACCAACTTTCAGAAGTTTGCGTACACCGCTCCTTGACAGCAAAGGAGCGGCAACGATCCTCCCAACCGCTAACGACTACGGCCATCAACTCGCGCGGCCCACAAGGCCCCAGGATGCGCTTCACGAATCGGCTTCGTCAGCCACAGCCTAGTGAAAAGCCCAGCGCGGCGCAAACTTCTTCCATTCGTTCTGCACCTAGATGAGCTACCCTGCGTAACAGACGATTCTGCGTGACCGTGATTGTATTGTGTAAATTAATGGCGCAGGGCCCCTTCATTCCATCATCAATGCCAAGCAGCACCTCGGAAGAGACACCTCGGATTGTCGACGTGATCGGCGCGACTGTTACCGTTGACAGGTGGCCAATGGAACTATCACGCGTCAGAACTACGACTGGCCGTTCTTTGTCTGGCTGCGAGAAGCGGCATAAATAGATGTCGCCGCGGCTTAATCGCTTGGCCACGCGGCGATCGATTCCCACGCCTTGGCTTCCTCAATGTCCTGGGGCTGGATCGAGTACGCGTGGCGCTCGCGCGCTTCCAACTCCAACTGCTTAAGCCGCCTGAGATGCTCCTGAAGGGCTTTACGAATTAGGGCGGAACGATTTATTTTGCCGCGTTTTGCGGCGCTATCGGCAGCCTTTAGGAGTTTCGCATCAAGCACAACTTGAATTGTTTCCATTGTTGACTCTACTCCACAGTGTACTCCACATAAGAAACGCGTCGCCGTCCAAGATGATCCGATGAATATTTGCGCCATCCATGGAATCTGCCTCAAGGTATTCGGTTTTGAGATAATCGTGAAGCGTTGTTTACGGGTGAACGCAAAAAGGTCTGGTTCTTCCCTTTGTGGTGACGAAACAGACTGTTATCGGTGGTGGAAGCCGCATGCTCTTGTTGGGTGGGGAATAAGCCAGATGCCCCACAGATCCTTATCGGCCAGATAGATTTTGCGGTTTCCACAGCTTCCGTCGCTTATCCTAGATAACAGTGGAGATCGAAAAGACAATCCTGCGAAAAGTGGGCGAAGCGATAGGCCGATTCCGCATGATCCGCGAAGGCGACCGCGTGGCCGTAGGCGTCTCCGGCGGCAAGGATTCGCTCACCCTGCTCGAAGCCCTGATCATTTTGCAGAAGCGTGCACCCATTAATTTTACCGTTTGCGCATTCACCATTGAGCAGGGCAAGTTTTTAGCACCCATCCACCCGGTTGGCGAATTCTTGAGGGCGCGCGGCGTGGATTGGACATACGTCCACGACAGCCCTTCGCTAAATTTGCTCGTCGATCAACCTGACCACGGTTGCGATGTCTGCAGCCGCTTCCGCCGCCGCGCGGTTTATGAGGTAGCGCGCGGCTTAGGCGCTAACGTTGTCGCATTTGGCCACACAGCCGACGATTTCTGCGAAGCCTTTCTCCGTAACGCTATGTTTACCGGAAGAATCAGCGCCCTTCCGCCAGTGGCCTGGTCGCGCAAACACGAATTTCGTTTAATTCGCCCGCTGGTTTTTGTGAATGAAAATCTGACCCGCGAGTACGCTGCGAGTTTGGGCGCGCCGGTCGTTCCGTGTGGCTGCTCGCAAAAAACAGGCACCGTCCGTCGATCACTCCGTGATATGTTCTCTGAAATAGAAAAGGAGCATCCTTTTCTCAAAGAGTCGTTACTGTCCGCTATGGGTAACGTTGAGACGTCGCGCTTGCTGGACACGAGATTTTTGAACTTAGACTCCAACACCGATGAAATCGGCACACCGGCCTCGGAACTGATAACATTGCACTCGCTGTGACCTCGCAAACCGCAACGCTCGCTTCAACCGTTATGACTCCGGAACTGATCATCATTAATGGTCCGCAGGCGGGTGCCCGTTTTCCGCTGGGACAGGTTGATTTTGTGATTGGCCGGGCGCCGAATTCGAGCCTGGTTTTAGCGGAGCCGGAAATAAGTTGGCGGCATTGCCAAATTCGCATGCAAGGCGGACGTTTTCTGGTGACCGATCTCAAAAGTTCGAGCGGTACTTACGTGAACGGCATGCGCTCGGCTGAACGCTGGCTTGAAGAGAAAGATCAGATTGGCGTTGGCAAAACGATTGTCATGTTCCGCTCCGGCGAAGCGGACGGCGATTCCGATCCTCACTCGATAGCCGCCGATACCAAACCAGCTTTGCTGGCCGCCTGTTCGCTCCTCTTTCTATTTCGCGCTCTTGCTTCGAGCGAGGGAGACAAGCATGTTCTGCAAACCCAGATTCTGCGCTTGATTGGCGATCTGATTCCAAACAGCGAAGGACTTCTGCTTATCGGATCGACTGCCGGTGAGTTGGAGGAGCGCTATGGGTGCGTTGCGCCGGCAGACCGTCCCGATGTGCGCTCGGCTATTGCGCACGTTTGCGAAGAAGGCGCGTTTGAAGACGGCGAATCTGGCATAGTGGCCGTGCCCCTGTATCTTTCAGGCGGGCTTTTTGGCGCGCTGGTCGTCGAGGTGCAGGATCGCGAGCGGCGGAACTTGGCTGCGCATCTTGAAACTCTAACGGCTATCTCGGCGCTGGCGTCGGTTGGCTTTGAAGCAAATCGCGAAGTGGAAATTCTGCGGGCCGAGAACAAGTTCTTACAACAACAAATTGCGCCGAAAACCGGTATTGTGGGCGAGAGTCCGCTGCTCCGCCGTTTGCTGGAACGCGTGGAGCGAGTGGCGCCGCATGACACCACTGTGCTGATTACCGGCGAAAGCGGAACCGGCAAGGAATTGATTGCGCGCGCCTTGCACGAGAAAAGCAACCGGCGTGACCGGCCGTTCATTGCCGTGAATTGCGCTGCGCTCACCGACACACTGTTCGAAAGCGAGTTGTTCGGGCATGAGAAAGGCGCCTTTACCGGCGCCATTGCGATGAAACCCGGGCTGTTTGAATTGGCCCAAGGCGGCACCATCTTCCTGGACGAAGTGGGCGAGTTGGCACTTGGCTTCCAAGCGAAGTTTTTGCGGGTTTTGCAGCAGCGCGAATTCTTTCGCGTGGGTGGAACACAATCGAGGCCGCTCGATATTCGCGTGGTAGCCGCCACCAATCGCGATCTGACCGAGGACGTCGCCGACGGCCGCTTTCGCGAAGATCTGTTTCATCGTTTGAACGTGGTGGCGCTGGATTCGCCGCCGCTGCGGGAACGTAAAGACGATATTCCGCGGTTGGCGCAATATTTTCTGCAACGCTCGGCTGAAAAATCAAAGCGCCATGTAAACGGCATTTCGCCGGAGGCTCATGAAATGATCATGAACTACAACTGGCCAGGCAATATTCGCGAGTTGGAAAACGCCATGGAGCGGGCAGTAGTGCTGGGCGATTCCGATTGGGTGTTGCCGGAAGATCTGCCCGATCCGCTGCTAGCCGTCGCTCCCCACAACCCCACAACGAAATATGAAGATTCGATTGTGGGCGCGAAGCGCGAGGCGATCTTAGACGCATATAAGCAAGCCAAAGGCGATTACCGCGGCGCGGCAAAGATCCTGAATTTGCACCCGAACTATCTGCTGCGCCTGGTGCGGAATTTGCGTTTGCGCGACGAGATTAACCGCATGAAAGGCCAGTAGGTTTTAAAGAACTCGCGCAAAACGGGCACGTCGAGGCCGCGCGAATTCATGACCTTGTTTCGCGGCACGAACGTGCCCTTTGCGCTCACGCGCGCTTTTCGCCGCTATGCAGCGCGGCTATGCCGCCCGACAGCAGTTCGAAGCGCGAGTTTGAGAACCCGCTCCCGTCGAACATGACTCGCAACTCCTCCGCTTTTGGAAATTTTGCGACCGACTCCGGCAAGTAGGCATACGCTGTTCGAGAGCCTGAAATCAACGCGCCCACCAGCGGCAATACAGCCTTGGAGTAAAAACCGTAAGCCTGCCTGAGCAGAAACTTAGGCGGATGCGAAAACTCCAAAATCGCTAATAGCCCGCCGGGCTTTAGAACACGCTGGAACTCGGCGAGTCCCGCGCGGTAGTTCGCGAGATTCCGAAAACCGAAGGCGATTGTGATCGCATCGAGTGAGTTTGCAGCCAAGGGAAGTTCCAGCGCGTCGGCTTCAAAAAGCGTTGTGGCGAACGACCGTGCACGAAGTTTACCGGCTGCGGTGACCAGCATGGGATGGCAGAAATCGGCGCCTATCACTGTACTGGCGGCTGCCGTTTGCAGGTCAAGCAGCACATCGCCTGTGCCGCAGCAAAGATCCAGAACGCGGGCATCGCGCCGCTCCAGAACCGGTTTCACGCGTTTCAACAGAGCTTTGCGCCAACTCCGGTCGATATTAAATGAAAGCAAATGATTGAGCAGATCGTAGCGCGGTGCAATATCCGCGAACATCTGTTTGACCCACTGTGCCGCCTGCCGTTCATCGGGCGCGCCCGGCGGTGTTGTCCCTTCAGCACTGGTCACGATTTTTTCCGCAATGCTTCCGCGGCAGCTTGCCGGATCGTCGCCGGATCGATGCCGGACACGACTTTGACGCTGCCGATGCCGGTCGGCAAAACGAAATGAACTTTGCCTTGCAGCGTTTTCTTATCGTGCGAAAGGCGCGCCAGAAGACGATCGGGTTGCAAATCGGCGATGGCAGGAAGCGGACCATAGCTCAAAATCACGCGGGCGATCCGGTCGGCGTCGGCGCCCTTCAGATTGCCCGTTAGCTCGGCTAGACGAGTGGCGGCCAGCATGCCCCATGCGATTGCTTCCCCGTGCAACAAACGAACATACGCGGTTTCGGCTTCAATCGCGTGCCCAATCGTGTGGCCAAAGTTCAGAATGCGCCGCAGGTCGCCTTCGCGTTCATCTGCGGTCACAACCTCCGCCTTGATGTTCACGGCGGCGGAAATGAGTTGATCTGTCACACTCGGCTTGAGCGACAAAACGTCGTCGCGCTGGTGATCGAGCAAATCGAATAGACTGCGGTCGCGAATGATGCCGCATTTGATCACTTCAAACAAGCCAGCGCGGTATTCACGCGCGGACAAAGTGGAAAGCACTTCTGGATCAATCAAAACGGCGATAGGGTGATGAAAGCTGCCAATCAGGTTCTTCCCGCTTACCAAATTCACGCCGGTCTTGCCGCCAGTACCCGCGTCCACTTGCGCGAGCAGCGTGGTGGGCACTTGCAAAACAGGAATCCCGCGCATGAAAATCGCCGCGAGGAAGCCGCTGACATCGGTGACAATGCCGCCGCCGAAACCAATGACCAGGCTGCTGCGGTCGGCTCCCCGGTCGAGCATTTGTTCGGCCAGGCTTTCCACCGAAGAGAGCCGCTTGTTCGCTTCCCCACCCGGAAAAATGAGAACTTCGGGCGCTTTGCCGGCGAACTGCCCTTTTAACTTGTCGCCGTGCAGGCGCCAGACATCTTCGGTGGTAACAACGAAAATCCTGCCCGAACGCGGCGGAATGAACTCGGCCAAGCGCCGCAAGACACCGCGCTCTACAACATTTTGATAGGCGTGCTGCGGTGTCTTCACCGTAAAGATTGGCATTTCCTCCCCCGTTGTACCATGAGGTTGTCTCTGTTCTCGCTACCTCCTTCAGTGGCGGATTCCCGCGTGCCGAGGGTACCCACCGGACGTGGAGAGGGCTCGGACGGTGGCATTCAATCCAAGAGAAGCCCCGATGGATCAGCAGCCGCCAGAGCGCGCTGGAGAATGTAGCGGCGCGATGATCGCGATTGGTAATACCTTGTCGTTCATCGAACGATGTGGGTGCCTTTCTCCAGTTCGGAGCCGCGCGTTTCGAGCCGCGCGAGGCTGGCCTTTACCTCACCGAACCCCGTAGTCATCTGGGCCGAGAGATCGTCGATGCGCTTGTTGAGGGAGGTCTTCAGATCGTCGAGCCTCTTATTGTTGTTCCAGTTGGCAATCAGGATCGCTCCAACAACGGGCAGAGTTCCGTAAAAAACCTGGAGCGCGCTGTCGGATGGCATGGTCATACGCCAATTGTATCGTGCGTGCTGGCAGGGCTGTCGATGGCCACGGGTTATATTATGGGTTTATCAACGGCCCGTTTCAGCGCATTAGAACCGACTTTGTGGTTGTAGGAGCAGGGGTTGCCGGTTTGCGCGCCGCCATCGAACTGGCTCCCGCCGGCCGCGTTCTGGTCATTGCCAAAGATAGTCTGCGCGAATCTTCTTCCGAATATGCGCAGGGTGGCATTGCCGCCGCGCTCAATGATGACGACGAAATAGAACTCCACGAACAGGACACCATGGTGGCGGGCGATGGCCTCTGTGATCCGGAAGCCGTGCACACCTTGGTAGAAGAAGCGCCCGGCGCCATTGAACAATTGATCGAATGGGGTACGGCGTTTGATCGCGATGGTTCGAAGTTGCTGTTTGCCCGCGAAGGAGCGCATAGCCGGAACCGCGTGTTGCATGCCCATGGTGATTCCACCGGGAGCGAAATTGTCCGCACGCTGCGGCAACAGGCTCGTTCTCTCGAAGGAGTGGCGTTTCAAAGTTTTGCCGCGGTCACGGATTTTCTTTTTCACGAAGGCGAAGTGGCGGGAGTATGGGCATTTGATGAGATGACCCATGCCACGGCGCTGATTGAGGCGCGGGCGGTTTTGCTGGCCACGGGCGGGTTGGGCCGGGTATTTGAGAATACGACAAACCCCGATGTCGCCACAGGCGATGGCGTGGCGTGCGCCTATCGCGCGGGAGCAGCCATTTCGGATATCGAGTTCGTGCAGTTCCATCCCACAGCACTGTATGTGGACGGGGCGCCTCGTTTCCTTTTGAGCGAGGCGCTGCGTGGTGAGGGCGCGTATCTGCGTAATGCCAGCGGAGAGCGATTTATGCAACGCTACCATCCGCTCAAAGAGCTTGCGCCGCGCGATGTAGTGTCACGCTCGATTGTGATGGAATTGCGGGCCACGGGCGATTCGAGCGCGTTTCTCGATATGACGCATCTTCCGGGCGGTTTTGTCCGCGAGCGCTTCCCGCGCATCTACGAAACGTGTTTGAGTTATGGCGTGAATTTGGAAACGATGCAAGCGCCGGTGCGTCCGGCGGCGCACTACGCCATGGGCGGCGTGAAAACCGATTTGCATGGCCGAACCACGCTGCCGCGCTTGTATGCAGCGGGCGAAGTGGCGTGCACCGGCGTTCACGGCGCCAACCGGCTTGCCAGTAATTCGCTGCTCGAAGGGGTCGTGTTCGGCGCACGGGCAGGCAAGGCGATGTGTCAGATGGCTCAGATTCATTCGTTTAGTGCGATACCCGAGAAGCCCGTCTTCCCCGCAATGAGTGAACGCGACTTGCGCGCGATTGCCTGGAACTCTTGCGGCGTATTGCGCAACGGGCCTGAACTCGACGCCGCTGTGAAAAGGCTGCACGCGAATTTTCAAGGAGCGCAGACATCGCCGGGCCGAGCTAGTTTTGAGCTTCGCAATATGCATCAGGTGGCGCTGCTCATTGCCCAGGCTGCATTGGCGCGCGAGGAGAGCAGGGGCGGACATTATCGAACTGATTTCCCCGCGAAGTCGGCGGCATTTCAGAAGCATTCAATCATCGTGAAGGGTAATGAGACCGTTACTTTTGCCTAGCGTCGATACCCGGCAACGCCGCTTGAATTGCTTTGCCGGCTTTGCGCTGTTGTTTGCGGCTGTTCCTCTTTCGCAAAGCGGGCCGTGGTCTGCGCTCTGGACCACGCCTTGCATCCTGGCAGCATCGTTGTTGATCACTTGGGGGGCGGAAGCTGCGCAGTTTTTTGTGGCGCAAGGTTTTGCGTTGGCCATGCTTGCCTGGATGCAGACGCTGCCTGAATTTGCGGTGGAAGCGGTGCTTGCCTGGAAACAGCAGACGGGCTACCTCCTGGCGAATCTGACGGGCGCCTTGCGATTGCTGACTGGCCTTGCGTGGCCTTTGATTTACCTCACGGCATCGGTAGTTCATCGGCACAGCACGGGCAAACCGCTTAGGCAGATCAAGTTGGATGCGCACCACAGCGTGGAAGTGATTGGACTCTTTTTCCCGCTCCTCTATGCGCTGTTCATTTGGTGGAAAGGCGTGCTGCATTGTTGGGACGCGCTTCCGCTTTTGGCGATGTATGGATTGTATTTAGCGCTGCTGTTAAAGCTTCCGCCGGAGGAGCAGGAAGGCATTGACGATCTGGAACGAATTCCGCGCGCGATTGTCACCGCGCCACGGCGCTGGCGCATTGCCGGGATTCTGGGCTGCTTCTTCGTCGGTGGCGTGCTTATTTATTTAACGGCCGAACCATTCCTGGGCAGTTTGGTCGCTTTGGCCGCTGCGCTTGGATTGCCAGGTTTCTTGGTGATTCAATGGCTCGCGCCGGTCATCTCCGAATTTCCGGAGTTGCTTTCCACGTTTTATTTTGCGCGCCAAGAAGAGAAGGCGGGCGTGGCGCTCATGAACATCGCGTCGAGCAACATTAATCAGTGGACCCTATTGGTAGCCATGCTGCCGGTGGTGTACTCAATGAGCAAGGGCACGCCTTCAGGATTCGCGTTAGACCCCGCCCAGCGGACGGAATTGCTGCTCACGGTTGGGCAAAGCTTCGTTTCCATGCTCTTTCTGCTGAATATGTATTTCAGTTGGCTTGAGGCGCTTGCGATGTTCGCGCTATTCGCCGTACAGTTCGTTTTGCCGGCATTTTTCGGCGACGAAGTGCGGCGCTACATCACCTGGGCGTTCTTGGCGTGGGCGGCCGGTGGACTTGTTTTGTTCGCCATACGAAGGCCCAAGATCAATGCCGTGACGAGTTTCTTGGAGACGTGGCGGGCGCATTTTGGAAGTGGCGCTCCATAGGCGGGTCGCTTCGCCTGCGTTCCGATTTTTCAATGCAAGAATGCAAACGAAGACTGCCGCCCTTCCATCCAGCGGATTGAGGTTACTAGAGTTTCCAATTACTACACGATACAAGGGATGTTACGTCGTACTACTCAGAAGCCTGCGCTACCGTGAGATATGTACATCTCGCTCGAGATCCCCGATGAGTTCGCCCCTTTGCTGACCGCTCCGGGTGAGGATCCGGCACGCGCCGCCCTCGTCGCCTGGGGCCTCGAAGTCTACCGCCAACACCGCCTCTCCGGCTTCCAGCTCCGCACCCTCCTCGGTATCGAATCCCGCTACGAGTTCGACGGCTTCTTAAAAGAGCACAAGGTCGAGACCTACACCGTGGAGGAGTGGGAGAAGGATTGGGCTAACATCCAGGAACACAGAAAGAAATACCCGGTTAAGCAATCGGCATGATCGTCGTGGCGGATGCCGGGCCCGTTCAATATTTGCTCAGGATCGGAGCTGTCGACGTGCTAGAGCCGCTCTATCAACGGGTGCTTGTGCCGCAAACAGTTGCCCGTGAATTGCAGCAGCCCAACACGCCAGCCACAATCCGCGCCTGGATCGCGCAGCCGCCCGCCTGGTGTGAGATTCGCTCCGACCCACCCATTGACCCGAGCCTCATCACCTTTCTGGATCCGGGCGAGGCCGCAGCCATTACATTGGCTCTATCGCTCCAAGCGGACCGTCTGTTAATCGATGATCTCGCCGGCCTGCTCGATTTTGAGCAAAAGCTTTCCCATCTCCGGCAAACCAATTTCTACGTCTCAGACTACGTGGTCGCGCGCGTACGCCGCGATATCGCACGTTCACAACATAATCCGGCGACCGAAGTATGAGCGGACTGACCGTTGTTTCCGATAGCCGTTTCCGAACTGATCATGCGACGTCGCGCACCGGTGTCTGGTACATAGTTTCCGCGCGATCTTCCGCGCAGTTTAGGGCCTTCAAGTTTGGCCGTAGACTGAATCGCCGGCTAAACATTTTTCCGGTATCCTGTTTTTGTGAGCACTGAACGCGCCATGCCAGGCGGCTGGGCGAAAAGAGGCGAGTTAGCCAAGGGCCCGAACGGACGTTGTCTCTGCCGCTGGTGTCAACTGGAAGTGCCCGCGGGACGGCAAACGTTCTGCTCGGCTTTCTGCGTGGAGGAATGGCGCCTCCGCAGCAATCCCAGCCACTTGCGGGATCGCGTGTTCGAACGGGACAAAGGCATTTGCGCGATCTGCGGGGCGAATTGTGTGGCGGAATATGCGCATATCAGACGCTTACGCGGCGGCGCACGTTTGAAGGCTGCAACGGCGTGGGGATTGAAAGGCCGCAAATCTTTGTGGGACGCCGACCACATTGTTCCAGTAGCGGACGGCGGCGGTGAATGCGACCTCGCGAACATGCGCACGCTGTGTTTGAAATGCCATCGGAGCAGGCATGCCCAAGCACGTCGATAATCTCAACGGCAGTTTGGAGTTGTTGATACTCGAGACGCTCGACTACTCGCCGCAGCATGGCTTTGGCATTGTGGCGCATGTGCAGACGGCGTCGGAGAACTTACTGCGGGTGGAAGAGGGGTCATTGTATCCGGCGCTTCATCGGATGGAGAAGCAGAAGCTGGTGACAGGTACTTGGCAGACCACGGAGAATGGCCGCAAGGCTAAGCTCTATGCAATTACCGGGCAGGGAAGAGCGCGGTTAACGGAAGTGCGGAAGCATTGGAAAGCTGTGGCGAAGGGCGTGAAGCTGGTGCTGCGCTTTCAAAAGAGTTGATTTGACTATGACAGAGCAAGCTTCTTGACATGAGTTGTGCGGAGTGTGAAGTAGAGCAGCAGCCCAACAGGTCCGAACATAAACGTGAAGAACAAGCAAGGAATCACGAGCCAGTGAGAAATGCCTTGTGATTCGGCGTCGCGAACTTGCCATGAGCCGATGAAGAGGTCGAAGCAGAGATAGTGAATCCAGCCAGCCAGCAAAACCCAGCGATTGGAGAAGAGCGTGGCAACGGCGGTGAGCGTGCCGAATCCGCCGCCTTTGGTTTCGCCCCAATGGCTGGCGAGTAGGACTGCATAGGCAACGGCTAGCAGCAGCGGCAGAATGACGCCGGCCGTTAAGTTAGCCGCCCATCGCCGCCGTCCAGCGATCGCCAGAACGAGCCAACCGAGCAACGCAACGGAATTACAAGCGGAGAAGACTTGATCGGCGCTCATGCAGAAACCTCCACACTGGTGAATCGATTCCGTTGGAAGGGAAGCAATGCCGCAATGGTGGCAACGAACCAAGCTCCCAGGGCGAAGAGGGTTTCTGAAGTAGGGGCAGTGATGGACTCGCCTCGCCAAGCCTGCCACAACAAAATCAGAAAAAGTGCAAAGTAACTGCCTGCAACAGCGAACACAAAGCGATTTGTACGATTACGCCGGCGCCACCAGGCGAGCAACGGAATCACTTGGATGGCGTGAAGACCCAAGAAGTGCGGGATGCGCAGGTCGCCATGCTGTTTGCTCCAACCAACGCCTGCAATGCCGGGCCCGCCGTCGGGCGCGCCCACTGTGTGGGATCCAATCACTTTAGGTTTCTTATGCTGCGTGAGCAGCGCTCGCTGGTCACTGCTGGGCTGTGTCATGAGTCCGCCGGAGGCTGAACCAAGCACAGTCAGCAGCATGCCCAAGCGCAATGCCCAACCCCACACGGCGTCTTTGAATGTTTGCCGAAAAAGTAAGACGGCGATCCAAACGCTCAAGAGCCAAAGAATGCCGATAGAGGTACCCATAATGGAGTAAAGAGCCGCATCCACTGGCGTACCAACATTGAAATGGCTAGTGGTTCCGCGCGCCGCTTGGAGATCGATGATAGCAATTTCTAATATGAGAATGGCGGCGATGGCCGGGCCTATCCAGCGCATTGTCTTAACGTAGGCTGGCAAGAACTGGGACAACCACGCAATGGTAACAGCGAAGATGGTGGTGGAGATGGCAAATTTTGCTGGCTTGAGCCAAGCTGGTGCGCCGGTGATTGTGCGCGGATCAAAGGCCAGTCCGATGAGCGTAAAGATGAAATCAATCAGCATAATAGCCGCGGCGGCAGTGAGTATTCTGCTTTGTTTCCAGATGGCGTGAATGACCATGAAGACATCTTACGCCCATATGTTGACAGTGTCAACATCTTTCTTTTGGCGACCGTTATCGATACGCTAGTTCTTTGGAATTCAAACAGTCATGTCTTTCGTCGGGCGCGGATTACAATTCCTTAGCTATGTGTACCTGATGCGGGTGCCGATGCTGACATGGGCGATGCTGATTGCCCTGTGTGTTGGTTCGTTTCCTGGCTCCGTGGCGGAACCGATTTTGCGGGGCATATTCGATGTCGCTTCGAAACAATCATCGACGTTTGCTACGTGCATCCAATTCGGAACGGTCACGCTGGCGGCGTTACTGGCGGGAACCAGTATGGGGGTGTCATCCAGGTTGGTTGTTTGTAACGCTCATATCCGTTTTCGAGCCACGCCTACCGAGCTAACTCCGGGTCTGGAATTGATTTTCCGGCTGATTCCCTTCGTTTCTTTCGCAGCGTTAGTGGGAACGGCGTTATATCGATCGGACGCACCTTGGTCAGGGAAGCTGCCTGGTCTCGTGCTTGGCGGGGCAGGTTGGTATGTGCTGACCGTGACGGCACGGGACTTTGTCAATTCGCTGCATTCAAGAGCCGTTGGGCGCTTTCAGGCGGGCGGATGGGTGCCCAAGACCGAACTGGGTTACCTCGATTCAGTAAGAGGGACAATTCAAGCGCGCCATTTGTTTGCAACTTACCAGTTCGCTTTGGCGTTGGCGGCTTATCTTAGCTACTGCCTCGCTTCGGGTTTAGATCTTGCGCTGCTCGGCGGCCATTTTCTAGTACCGACGTTGAGTCTTGTACTGGTGATGTTGACGGTGTTCTGTTGGGGTCTGGCAGGGATCGCTTTTTTTCTGGATCGGTATCGAGTGCCGCTGCTGTTGCCGCTGGCGGTGTTAGTTTTTTCTAGCGGTCAATTTCCGCAGAGCGATTATTTCTATCAAGGGTTGCCGCGTCCTGCGCAGGTTTCAGCCGCTACGCCGCTGACGGCTGCAGATATCATCAACGCGCACGAACATGGCCCTGATGTGGGCACACCGATCGTGTTAGTGGCGACCACGGGCGGCGGGATTCAATCGGCTGCCTGGACGGCACGGGTGCTGACAGGGTTGAACGACAAGGTTGCGGTGGCAGGCAGTTTTTCGCGCCACGTAAGACTGATTAGTGCTGTTTCGGGCGGATCGGTAGGCGCGATGTATTTTACCGCGGCGTATGAGAAAGGCGAGGTTGCGAAAGACAAAGAGCGCGCTATTGTGACAAGTGCCGACGAATCAAGTCTCGACCAAGTGACGTGGGGCTTGGCGTATCCGGACTTGTTATTCACTTTGTTGCCTGGGTTGAAAGGCATCGGTTTTTCGGGAGGCACGGTACGAACGTTCGACAGCGGCTTCATCTTTATGGACCGAGGCCGGCTGCTGGAAGAGAGCTGGCGGAAGAGGATTCCAGACAAGCAGGCGGACGCAACGCTGATCGGCTGGCAGGCAGACGCGGCAATCGGGATCAGACCCGCCGTGATCTTCAATTCGACGTTAGTGGAGACTGGGGATCGTTACTTACTGTCCTCTACGGGTTTTAAAGAACCGGTTGGAAGTAAGACGAGAACGGAGCAATATGAAGGTCGCTGGGATTTCTATAAGCTCTATCCAGAATCTGATTTAAAGGTACGTACGGCGGCGCGTCTTTCAGCCACGTTCCCTTATGTAACACCTGCGGCACGCATGTTGCGCAACGACGCGACACGCAGCAAAGACGGCCGCTTTTATAGGCCAGAACCGCACGCTGTGGACGGCGGGTATTACGACAATTACGGCATGGCGAGCTTGCTGGATTGGTTGAACAACGGATTGCAATCGGACCCAGCTTTGCACCCGAAGGTGATGATTATCGAAATTCGCGCGTCGTCTACGGGACAACAGGGGCGGCCGAGTTCCTCTTCTTACGGAGCGCTGTTTCAGTTAACGAATCCGTTGCAAACGATGGCGAGCGTGCGCGGCACGGGACAACTTTCACACAATGCGCTCGACGAGAACCTGATGAACCGGATTTATCCGTCGCAAATTTGCGAAGCGACGTTTGAGTTCAGCAACCTTGACAAGCTCGGCTGCCCGCGCAACGAGCCTTTGAACTGGCATCTGACCCAAGAAGATAGAGACGCTTTAGATAAGGCGTGGGATCAATCGGACGCGATCAGCCAAAATATTGCCCGCGTGCAGAGTTTCCTGGCGGGAGGGGCATGCCCGCAATAGATAGTCCCGAAGACAAGCTGCCACCGCTTTGGGGCCGGTCTTATTGGTGGCCGCGCGTGGGTGCGCTGCTCGGTTTGACTTCTTTGGCGATGGGCGTTGTGATGCTGAGTCTGTTAGGGCGGCATCTTGGGTCGTGCGGATTACCAAATCAGCTCACGAATCCGACACTGGCGATTGAAGTGGCGGGGAGCTGGGATGATGTGGCAGCGATCGTGGGACCGTGCAAGGCATCGAGTTGTGGGCAAAGTAACGACGCCCAGGCGTGCCACGTGGGAGCCGGCTGCAAAACAATTTGTCCGGATAAGGCGGCAGCGCTGACAAAGGAGCAGTATGAGGATTATGCGTTCATCCTTATCTACTGGCTTCTCTTTCTTTATCTGGGCGTGGTGAATTGGAGATTTTGTTATTGGCAGCGGTGGCCGATCTTCACGCAGGTGGTGGGTAAAGTGGGCGGCGCGATTACCATTCTCGCGGGAAGTTGGGGCGCGTTGGAGGATTGCCGTGAAAATCGGCACATTTTGCAGGCTTTGGGAGAATTGCACTTGATCGCCGGGCCCGTTCCGGTGATGCGCGATTTCGCTTACGAGAAATGGAAGTACCTGTTTTTGGCGATTGGCGCAGCGGCTCCGCTCTTTATCTTTTGGACAGGCCGAAGCAACTGGGCGGATGTGCGGCGCAGTGCGTTTTCGCATTTGCTCGCTTGGACCACGGCGATCCTGGCGCTCAGTACCGCATGGACTGGATTTGCGGCAGGCGAGTTCGGAGACGACCACCGCTTGCAGGTAGCGGCGCAGCGGCTGGATTTAGTCATCCTTTCCACGATGCTGACGCTGGCAACGGCTCAACTGTGGCGCGGCGGGACATTGGAAGCTTTGAACAGGTTGGCGAAGATTCCGGGGCTCAAGTTTTTCGCTACTCTTTTTTCGTCTGAAGCTGACGCTCAGCAAAGACCGGCTATTGATCCCAATCGTATTCCGTAATTAATCTTCCTTCAGAACAATCGATTTCCCGAACTTTCCGAGATGCGATATTGTCTATACAGGTGTTATGGATCTCACCACGCTTGGTATTGCCATGGGTTCCGCCTGGCTTTCGGGCATTAACCTGTACGCGACTGTTCTCACGCTAGGCTTGTTACAGCGTTTTCATCTCGCTAGCTTGCCGGGCGATTTAGGATATTTGGCTCATACTTGGGTTTTGATTATTGCGGGCGCGCTGTTCGCTGTGCAGTTTGTTGCGGATAAGATTCCCGCGGTGGATTCGGTGTGGGACGTGATTCATACGTTCATACGCATTCCAGCGGGCGCGATTATGGCTGCTGCTGCGTTTGCCCATCTTGATCCGGGTGTGCGGATTGTTGCTTTGCTAGTGGGCGGCGGAATTGCGCTAAGTTCTCATAGTGCCAAGACCGCCACCAAGCTGGCCGCCAATGCGTCTCCCGAGCCTGTGTCTAACGTGGTTTTGGGGCTCGCCGGAGATGTCGTAACGGTGGGGGGCAGCTTGCTGATGGCGGCGCATCCGATTTTCATGGGCGTTTTGGTGGTGATCGCGGTGGTGTTTTCCGTGGTCCTCATCCGCTGGATTTTCCGGATGATGCGCAAGCTTTTCCGCCCGCAACCCAAAGAGTCTTTGGCTTGAGAAGATAGAGAGATGAGTAAGAGCGAAGGCCATCCTCATCGCAACGCTGTTGCGGAATGGGCCGTTACCATTCTTCTTTTAGTTTTCGGGACATCCTCGCTGGCGCAGCCCTTTGTCATTCCCACCAGTTCGATGGAAGATGGTTTGCTGATAGGCGATCATCTGATTGTCGACAAGCTTGCGTTTGCGCCGGCAGGATCGTTCAGCAAGTACTTACTGCCTTACCAGGAACCGAAACATGGCGATGTGATTGTGTTCCGCTACCCTGCCGACATCAGCCAGACTTATGTGAAAAGGCTGATTGGCATGCCGGGCGACCGGTTGAAGCTCGTAAACGGTGTGGTTTTTCGCAATGGCGTGCGATTGAACGAACCATACGCATTTCAAAAGTTTACGTATGATGCCGAGCGCGACAACTTCCCCGGCGGTTTGCGGACCAATGTCCGGCAAGAACTGGCGCTGCAACTGCAACGCGAGATGCTGGAGAACAACGTGGTGAACGGCGAAGTTGTTGTGCCGCCGGGCCACTACTTTGCGATGGGCGACAACCGCGACAATTCGGAAGACAGCCGGTATTGGGGCTTTGTACCCAGAGAAAACATTATTGGCAAGCCAGTGTTGGTTTATTGGTCTTACAAAGCGTCCACCGAAGATTTGTTGAGCGATTCGGCGGGATCGATGTTCCATCATTTTCTGGATGTGGGCGAGCACTTCTTTACAAGAACGCGTTGGAGCCGCACGTTTATGCTGGTGCGGGGGTTTCCGGACGATCGCCTGCCGGACCATGCGCTGCCGCCGAACCGCGGTAATCCGGACCCTTAAATCGCCATGGCTTTCGGCCAATATAGTCTTAAGTTTTTGCACGTTTCCGACCTGCATTTGAAAGGCTCGCGGGAGCGCGAACCTTGGCGTCGACGACGGGTTTTGGGCGAGGCTTGGCAGCGGAATCTGGAAACCATCTTAAACGAAGAAGGTGAAATTGATTTCGTCTTTTTCACCGGCGATGCGGCGAATTTTGGACAGCCTGATGAGTTTGAGGAAACCACGGCTTTCCTGAATACTTTGCTCGCTGACCTTAACGTCAGTTCCGAGCGGTTGTTCGTTGTTCCGGGGAATCACGATATTGACAGGGGTATCGAGCGCACGGCTTGGGAAAAGATGCGTATGAAGCTGGCCGCGTCGAGCGATCTGCTTTCAGTTTCGCGCTGGATGAACGGAATCGACAAGCGTCCGCCGCTTGGGTTTGAGGATTCATGGAAGAATGCTACGCTCGACCGGCAGCGGCACTACCGCGCGTGGGTGAAGGACGGTTTGAAACGGGCGGCGCTCGCGCCCGATGGGCTTGGCTATCGTGTCAGCCTGAACTTGCCTGGTTACTCGTTGCCGGTGCATGTGATCGGCGTCGACACGTCGTGGCTGTGCGGAGACGATGCCGACAAAGGCCATCTGCTGCTCACCGAGAATCAGCTTGGCACTCATCTGACTTCGGAGTCGGGGGATGCACTGGAGGGCTTGCGGATTGTGTTGATGCATCATCCGATTTCCGACTTGGCCGATGCGTCTTCTTCTAAGCGGTTGCTTGCCAAGCATGCGGATCTGGTGCTGCGTGGGCATCTACATGAGACGGAGGTGGTGGAGTGGATTGAGCCGGATCGACGGCTGCGGGAACTGGCCGCTGGGTCGCTCTATGAGGGTGGCTTGGCTGACACCTATGGCAATTCCTGTCACTTCGTTCGGCTGGATCTTGATTCGAAGCTGCGTCCGATTGAGGCGATGGTCCGTCTGCGTTCGTTTTCGCCGAGGGGCGGGCACTGGTTTGATGACAACAGCCTTTACAGCGAGAGCAAGAACGGCCGGCTGACTTGGAAGTTTCACCACGCAGCGCCCGCGAAGCCGAATCCGTATAGTCCGTGGACTCCCAGACCGGAGCATTGCTTCGGACGTGCGAATACACTTCGGCAGCTTCAGGCTGCCTTCGATGAACGACGGAGTGTTTGGTTTACAGGTGACTGGCGGATTGGTAAGACGACTATCCTTTTGGCGTGGGAGAAACGGCTACGTGAGCGCGGAATCACAGCGCGTTTGGTTTCCGGGCAGAGCGCGGCTGGTATTTCGGTTGCGGATTTTGTGAAATTCGTTACTGGACTTGATTCGCCAGCGGATGCTGACGGCGCGGCCAACCGGCTTAAGGCTTGGACCGAGACGATTTCGTGCGCGGGACTGCCGCCGGTGGTTTTAGTGGATGAGGTTGAGTCCGTTGTGCAGACCTGCGATGTGCGGTTCTTCGAGCGATTGCGCGATTTGATGGGTGAGGTGTGTTTGGTCTTTTCATCGCGCGAGGCGCCGGATGAAGTGTTCTCCGCAAGCAACAAGACTTCGCCGATTACTAATCGATTTCAAACGATTCCGGTTGGGTTGTTGGAGGCGGGCGGCGATGAGGCGACCATTCAGCATGGGGCCGATCAGTTGGGGCCGGGCGATGCAGATCTCATGCGGCGTTGGTGCGGACGGCATTGCTTCTATCTGCAGTTGTTTGGTTCTTACTTGGTGGATGCGAGGAAGGCTGGGCAGGGCCAGGAAGTAGCGCTGGCGAATCTAAAGGGCGAGGCGGTGAATCACTTTCGGCAGTTGTGGCGGAGCTTGACGGAACCGCAGCACGCGGTACTGCGAGATGCGGCGCGTGGCGTGCTGACTGGCAATCTAATGCTGGAGCGGAGGGGATTGCTCGGCTCCGAGGGGCAGCCGTTCAATGAGTTGTTCGGGGCTTGGATCCGCGGGGAAATCGCGTGACAGACGAAGGGAAAGTTCTTCCCGGATTCTGGCGGTTTGTTTGGCTGTTCTTCATGCAGCCTATTACGCTGCACCGGCTTCTGCGTAGCCTTGGAATCGACCCTGACGAATCGGGATGGCAATTAGCCCGGAAAGAAAGGTCAGCGGCGGAAAACTGGTGGCTGCTCCGGAGCGGACAAACTTTGCTAGTGGGCCTCTTGATGGCGCCTGTGGCCGGTATCATCCTTCAGGTCCTTGGCGTGCACGTCCGTTGGAGCGAACTGGCTTTTGGCGTGGCTGTTGGCGTGGCTTTTGGCGTGGCTGTTGGCGTGGCTGTTAGCGTGGCTTTTGGCGTGGCTGGTGGCGTGGCTTTTGGCGTGGCTGGTGGCGTGGCTGGTGGCGTGGCTGGTGGCGTGGCTGGTGGCGTGGCTGGTGGCGTGGCTGGTGGCGTGGCTGTTGGCGTGGCTTTTGGCGTGGCTGGTGGCGTGGCTGGTGGCGTGGCTGTTGGCGTGGCTGGTGGCGTGGCTATTGGCGTAGCTTTTGGCGTGGCTGGTGGCGTGGCTAGTGGCGTGGCTGCGTTTGTGTCCGTCCTTTTGGCTTACTTTCGAATTCCTATCTATCCGGTCGAAGTCTCTATCCAAGTAGCTTGTCGTGGAAGATCGCACCTGGAGTGGGCCCCGATCCTGTACCACAATCTTAGTTACCTTCCGCATCCCTTTCTCAGGCGTCAAATTGTCGAGACTGGGGAATCGAATCCGGGTTTAGCACGGCGAGCATTGGAAGCGTGCTCCATCTCACCTGGTCAACGCCGGATCGGGATCGAAGCCGAAGCTGCGCTGCGTGCTCGCGAGATTGCTCACCTCGCGAAGGCAAAAGACTTTAAGGACATTCAGGAGCTACGAGGTTCGTGGCTGCCGGGTTTGGAGGGAGCTGACAGCTTGCTGACCGGATTTAGCGAGGCGGCACGTTACCTTGTTGCCGCTCAGGCATCGTTTGGCGCTTTCCACCGGCTCAATCATTTGAAGGGTTTCGATCAGAAAGCACAAGGGATTGAGGCTCAACTAAGGGAGCAACGCAACCTGCGAACACAGCCATTTGAGGATTCGTTACAGGCGCTTCGTGGAGTCGCCCGTGAGATGCGCCTTGAGGCCGAGAAGGAAGCCGCGGGGCTGCTTCCTAATCCGTTCTACCCCAGTGATGCCCTGAGTTCGGAAACGGGCCGTGAACTCTTCCGTGGCCGCGAAGCCGCGATTCGTGATATCGAAAACGCTGTTTCCGACTCGACCCGGTCGATTTCGCTGCAACTGCTGGCTCCGCGGCGGTCGGGCAAAACGTCGCTGCTTAAGATGCTGCCGGACATAGTGCCGGACGCGGTTTGCGTGTTCTTCGACCTACAGGCAAATCCCGCCGATTCGCTCGCCTCGTTCTGGAAGAACCTTGCGGAGAAGGCGATCGTCCAGGCGAAGGTGCAGCGCCGAGTGGAACTGCCGCCGCTGCCGGAAAGTGCTTCCCCGATGGAGGCGGCGGAAGCGTGGATCGAAAAGCTCGATCATTTGCCGGGTGGGCGGCGCGTGCTGATCGCGATCGACGAGTTCGAGCGATTGGAGGGCCTTTTCCCATTCAGCAAGCAGGAGTTGCTGCAGTTGATGGGGCTGTTGCGCGCTACCATTCAGCACCGGCGGAATGTTCGGCTTTTGGTATCGGGCGCGGCGCCGTTTGATGAGCTTGACGGTATTTGGGACGACCATTTCATCAATACACGCCAGATCAAGCTGCCTTTTTTGGATGAGAAGACGTCAGTGGACCTGCTGACGCAGCCGGCGGCGGATTTTCCGAAGGGGGCTATCTCAGCGGGCGTGGCGCTGGAGGTGTTTCGGCGGACGGGCGGGCAGCCCTTCCTGCTGCAGGTTTTTGGTTCGTTGCTGGTAGAGCATCTGAATTTGGAGAAGCGGCAGGTTGCCGGGGTTGGCGACGTGGAGGCGGTGCAGACGCGGGCGATTGATTGGGCGGAGGTGTACTTTCGGGATATGTACAAGAGCGCAGTGGGGGAGACGCGGGAGGCGCTGGCGGGGTTAGCGCGCGGCGAGGCGGTGGGTTTAACGGCGAGGTCGCGACGCTGGCTGGCGCAGCGGTATTTGTTGACGGCGGAAGATAAGTTAGCCGTACCGTTGTTCGGGGCGTGGATTGAGCATTATGCGGTAGTCTGAAGCCGTAGGCGCTTTAAATCGCGTTGGCCGGAAAGAGCGACGGAAACCAGCGTTCGATCACAGCCACTGGGAAACCCAAGCGCACAGGCGCTTTGGGTCCCGTAGAAGTGAGTAGGCCCAGTTCGAGAAGCTTCGAGAGAACGTTGCGTGCCATGCGTTCTTTATAGCCAGTGATTGATGGAGCTGCGCCGCGTTCGAACTCGCCGGCGAGTAAAGCTTCACGCAATAAAGTAAAGCTCCCTTTCGGAAGGCGATTGGCGCGAATCTCATCTTCAGCATAAATCTCCATGCGGCGGGCGAGTTCCGATGGGGCGAGCACGGAGCCCATGAACTCGATTTGATCGAGGCAAACATCAAGGAAGAAATGGCAGAAGTTCACCAAGCCTTCGGTGGAAAGTTGTTTGCCTGCCGCGCGCTTTTCGGGTTGGTCGGCGGCCATGAGCAGAGCCTTGTAGCGGTCGACGTTCCTGGCGAGGCCGCGCGAAACAGACCAAAGAGCACTACCGATTCCGAGACGCTTCAGAATGGCGTGGGACATGAGACGGGCGACGCGACCGTTGACGTCATAAAACGGATGGATCCAGACGAAGCGATGATGCGCGGCGGCAATGGCGATGACCTGGCGGACGCGCGATAGACCATCGGAGCGATAGGCGCTTTCGAATTTGGCGAAAAAATCCGGCAGCGTTTCGAAGGGCGGCGGAAGATGGCGGCCGACAGCCACTTCGCCATCGCGGAATTCGCCTGGCGCAATGCGGATGATGCGATTGGTGGCTTTGTCTTCTAACCAAAGGGAATCTTCCGGCAGACGTTTGCAGAATTCGCCGTGCAGCCACATCGTGTACGCGCGGGAGGTGGGCTCGGCTTGTTCGTCGCGGCCTTCGTCGATGGCTTGTTGGACTTCAATATGTGCCACGGCTTCCAGTTGGAGCTTGCGGCGTTCGGGCTCTGTGGCGTAGTCGTGGCGCAGGGCACGGTTGATATCGCGCAGACGCGTGCTGTGACCTTCGATGAGATTCGAATAGTAGCAGTTCATGGAACGCACCAGTTCGCCCACGGCGGTGGTGACGATAGGACTCATGCGTCCAGCAAGGGAACTGGCTTTGGAAACGAGTTCGAAGGCAAGGTCTTCGAGCTGACGATGGCCCTCGGGCGGCATCATAGGGTCCATTTGGGTGAGGTCTTTGAGAAGCGCTTCCATTTGCCGGATCTCCTGCCGGATAAAAGCTTATTATAATCAATGGGTTAGATCATGGCAAGCACGAGAGAATTGCCGGATGGAATGCCGGATATATTTCCATTTTGGCTAAGCATTGCCGTTTACGGTTTGGCGCTAGCTTCAAAGCCTTCGTCGAAAGCGGCCGTTGAGCCACAGACGGTGACGGTGAGACTCTCTTTCGTTGCGCGGAAGGGTACCAAATTGCTGGTGCCGAAACGCATGATCTCCACGAAAGCATTGGTCTCTTTGGCCGTGTAAACCCAGCACGCAGCTTTTTCGCTGCGCGTCCACTTACCCTTTTCGAAGTTGATGGAATTGAATTTCTGTTCCAGGTATCCGAGCGTTTCGCCGGAAGCTGTGAGGCAGAGGGCAGCGACGCAAATCAGTTTGTTTCGCATTTCTCTATCATGAACTGCGAAAACGAAGGCTTTTAGAATAACTCGTCGAGTGTTCTAGCGTCCGCCAGTTTCGGCGCCAGGTCTTCTATCCTATTCATGCAATTCATGCATGCCCAGCCACTAGATGCAGCGCGGGCGTTTCCTCGGGCTTGGCGGAGAGCTGCTTGTAGAGGCGGATTACATCGTCGGCGCCATCACTGAGGGCAGCAGGGGCGTCGTCGCATTGTGGGCGAGCAATTTGCAAACTGCGCAAGACTTCGAGCGAGGCTACGTCGACGTCGCCTTTGGCCGATAAGTAAGCGGCGGGGCGGCGGGGTCCCTCATTCGTTCCCACAACCGGTGTTTTGGCTTTTTGCGCTTCGCGAATGGCGAACGATCGGGAATCGGATGCGTCGGGGTGCAGCAAGACGTTGGCGCGATGAATGAGTTCGCTGATGGCTGCTTCCGGAAGAGTTCCGGTTAGCTCGATGTGATTGCAGTCCTGATGGAGCGCGCGCTCATACATGAATCTAAAATGAAGGTTGCCCGTGCCAATGGCGAGCAGTCCGGCACTTGGGTAACGTTCGCGGACCTTGTTCAAAATGTCGAACTGCTTCGGCAGATCGTAGCCGCGCTCAAACTCGCCTACGCTGGCGATGAGCGGCGTGTGTTGGCGGCAAAAGGCCTCGACCGCGTCCGTAAAGCTTACGCTGTCGGCAACTCGAAGGCGCGGGAAAGGGGTAATCACATGTTTATGCTCGGCGGGGATGCCCACACGTTCAAAGAAAGAAGCAGTCTCGGGGTTAATGGCAATCACGCTATCGAAACGGCGAAAGACCATGCCTGTCGTGCCAAAACGCCAGGCTCGCAAACTCTTTTCGGGGCGAAAGTGTCCTCCCAAATGCAGAGTGCATACTTTCTTCGCATTGGACATTTTGGTTACCAGCGCGGCAAGTGCGACTTTGGGTATGCTCAGGCCGCCGCCGATGTGAAGATGTACCACGTCGGCCGGAATGTCAGGCAGAAGGCGCACAAGCTCAAGGATGGACCCAGGGTAATGAACGCCTGGCTGTTCGGCGCGGTGCCGTGGCGCTGTTAAATCGATGATGACGCTTTCGTGACCGCGTGCTTGCAGACGCTCGTGAACCGTGAAAAGACTCGAACGGGCTCCGCGATTGGTAGCTGGATAGGAGCCGATTTGAACCACGCTTAGCCTCGTGGTTTGGTTGAACGGTGCGGGTTGTTCGCTATAGATTCGCCTGTTCGGGGGAATACCTTCACAAATGGCAGCAGTCATCTAAACGATGAGTGGCTGCGCAGCCGGAGAATTCTAAGCGTTTTTTAACGAGCAGATACGGTTTGCTGTTTCCACGCATAGAGCGGGAACTTCTCCGTAAGCGCCTTTACGCCGCGCCGCGCTTCGCTAAGCGCATGCTCTGACTTGACATCGCTCAAAACGAGTGCGATCAAGCGGCCAACTTCTTTCATTTCAGTTTCGGTGAAACCGCGCGTGGTCACCGCAGGACTACCTAGGCGGATGCCGCTCGGATTAAAGGGCTTGTTCGCATCAAAAGGAATGGTGTTCTTGTTGGCCGTAATGTAAGCTTCGTCGAGAGCTTTCTCCGCTTCCTTTGCCTTTTACGCCTTTGGCGAACACATCAATCAACATCATGTGAGAATCAGTGCCGCCGCTGACAACGCGGAACCCTTCGGCTTGCAAGGAAGCGGCCAAAGCCTTGGCATTGTTTAAGACTTGCTGCTGATACGTGCGGAACTCGGGCTGCAGAGCTTCCAGGAAGCATACAGCCTTCGCGGCAATGACGTGCACGAGCGGACCGCCTTGTGCGCCCAGGGAAGACGGCTTTATCGATCGCTTCGCCGTACTTTTCTTTCGCGAGAATGATGCCTGCACGCGGTCCGCGCAGAGTCTTGTGGGTGGTGGAAGTGACGATATCCGCGTATTCGCAGGGGTTCGGATAAACACCCGCTGCGATCAGGCCCGAATAGTGGGCCATATCGACGAGAAAGATCGCGCCAACGGAATCGGCAATCTGGCGGAAGCGCGCGAAATCGATAACGCGCGAATAGGCGCTGGCGCCGGCGATGATCATCTTCGGCTTGTGCTCTTCGGCCAGTTTCGCCAAGGCTTCGTAATCGATGAGTTCGTCTTCTCTGCGCACGCCATACGGGACGACTTTGTAGAGCTTGCCGGAGAAATTCGAGCGGATGGCCATGGGTCAGGTGGCCGCCGTGGTTTAAGATCCATGCCGAGAATGGTGTCGCCCGGCTTCATCACAGCCGCGTAGGCCGCTTCGTTAGCCGTTGAGCCGGAGTGCGGTTGAACGTTAATATATTCGGCTTTGAAAAGCTTCTTGCCCCGTTCGCGCGCCAGGTTTTCGACAACATCAGTGAACTCGCAGCCACCGTAGTAACGCTTGCCGGGATAGCCCTCCGCGTATTTATTGGTGAAGACGCTCGACGTCGCTTCGAGAACGGCTTCCGATGTGAAGTTCTCGCTGGCAATCAATTCGAGCCTGGTGTTCTGCCGATCGACTTCGTGCTGGATCTGCGCGAAAATTTCTGGGTCTACTTCGGCGAGACTCCGCGCCATTCTTTGCTGTTCGTTCATGGGATTGATCTTTAAACGGTCTGTTCTAATTGTCTATTACAACCTAATGCGCTGGAGCACTCTTTTTATACCTACCCTGCGCGACAACCCCGCAGAGGCGGAAGTCGTTAGCCATAAACTATTGTTGCGCGCCGGATATATTCGCCAGCTTTCCGCAGGCATTTACAACTATCTGATGCTGGCGCAGCGTTCACTGCTCAAAATTCAGCAGATTGTCCGCGAAGAAATGAACGCCATTGGCGGGCAGGAAATGCTGCTGCCTGCGTTGAATCCGGCGGAGGTCTGGCAGGAGTCGGGCCGCTGGGAAGGCATGGGCGACAACATGTTCCGGCTGAAAGACCGCTTTGGGCGCGATCTTTGCCTTGGCATGACGCATGAAGAGGTTATGACCTTCATTGCGCGCGGCGAATTGCGGAGCTATAAGCAACTGCCGCAGATTTGGTACCAGATTCAGACCAAGTTTCGCGATGAGCCGCGGCCGAAGTCCGGGTTATTGCGGGTGCGCCAGTTCATCATGAAGGATTCGTACACGTTCGATCTGGATGCCGCGGGTTTGGACGCTGCTTATCAGAAGCACTATGCGGCCTACCGGAAGATTTTCGACCGCTGCGGTTTGGAATATAGCGTTGTGGAAGCGGATTCGGGCGCGATGGGTGGCAGCCAGTCGCACGAGTTTATGGTGCGGTCGGACGCGGGCGAAGATCTGGTGGTGCGGTGCCAAGGCTGCGGGTATGCGGCGAATTTGGAGAAGGCCGTGGCGAAGGCGAGTGCGCCTTTGGCGGCTGATCCGGTGGGCGATTTCAAGCCAGAAGAATTTCATACGCCGGGATTCAAGACGATCGCCGAACTGACGGAATTCACTAAGCTGCCAGAGACGTCGCAAATGAAGAGCTTGGTGATGGTGGCGGACGGCAAGCCGGTGCTCGTGATGGTGCGCGGCGATCATCAGATGAGTGAAACGAAGTTCAGCGGAGTGATGAAGGCAAAAGAAGTGCGCCCGGCGCATCCGGCGGAGATTGTCGATTGGTTCGGGGCGAGTGCGGGATCGCTGGGGCCCGTGGGCGTGAAGAACATGCGGGTACTCGCCGATCTCGCTTTGCAAGGCAGGAGTAACATGATTGCCGGCGCGAATAAAGACGATTACCACTTGAAGAACGTGACGCCGGGCAAAGATTTCGAGCCTGAATATTTCGATCTGCGGCAAGTGGCGGCGGCGGATACCTGCGCGACTTGCGGTGGAGCGCTGGACATTGCGAAAGCGATTGAGATCGGGCATATTTTCAAGCTCGGCTACAAGTATTCGGAATCAATGGGCCTGCGGGTGCAGAGTGAGGACGGGAAAGAAGTGACGCCGATTATGGGGTCTTATGGCATTGGGATTGAGCGTGTTCTGACCTGTGCGATTGAGCTGTTCAACGACAAGGACGGAATGAGTTTGCCGGTTTCGATTGCGCCGTTTACTGTCGTGATTACGCCCGTGAATTATGCGGATGCGGCGTTGCGGGAAGCGGCGGACAAGCTGTATCAGGAATGTGCGCTGGCGGGGATTGATGCGCTGCTCGACGACCGCATTGAACGGCCGGGCGTGAAATTCAAGGACGCCGATTTGATCGGCATTCCCTTTCGCATCACGGTTGGTAAAAAGTTGAGCGAAGGAAAAGTAGAGTTCGTGGAGCGGCGTTCAAAAGCGTCTTCTGAAATTCCCGTCGCTGAAGTCATTGGCTATTTGCGGCAGAAAATATGAGTGACTGGGCGGAAATTCGTACTGAGTTTCCGTCGCTGCAGGGGCGGACGTTTCTCAATACGGCTACGTTCGGGCAGTTGCCGACGCGGACGAAGGAAGCGGCTCTTGCACACTTTGAGCGGCGTGAGAAGACGGCGGCGCTCGATTTTCTGGAATGGTTTGACGATCTGGACAAAACACGCGCGCTGGTGGCGCGGTTGATTCATGGCACGGCCGACGATATTGCGTTTGTGCCGAATTGCGGATATGCGTTGGGATTGGCGATCAGCTCTATCAATTGGGAAGAAGGCGATGAGGTGCTTACGCTGCATCACGAATTTCCCAATCAGCTTTACGGGCATGCGAGTGTCGGCGCCCGGGGGGTAGAGTGCGATTGGCACGAATTCGATGCTCACGTGACTGCGCGTACTCGGCTTGTCGCGTTGAGCACGGTGAACTACACGACAGGTCTGCGGCCAGATCTTGGGAGGCTCGTGAAGGACCTGCGGGCACGCGGCATTGTCGTGTTCTTAGACGGGACACAAAGCGCGGGTGCGCTGGAGTTCAACTGCGAAGCGACAGCGCCCGATTTCTTTGCAGTGGACACCTACAAGTGGATGATTTCGCCGAATGGGGCGACGTTCTTATATGTGAATCCGGAGATGCGAAGACGGTTGCCGCCAAACGTACTCGGCTGGCGCAGTGACAAAGATTGGCGCAATGTGACGCATCTGCATCACGGTGCGCCGCGTTTTGGAGAGAGCGCCGAAAAGTATGAGCCAGGCATGATGCCGTTCGCATCGTTGTATGCGATGGATGCGTCGCTGCGTTTGATTGAAGAAATCGGCGTGGCGCGGATTGAGAAGCGAGTGTTGGGGCTGGCCGATTTACTACGGAGTGAACTGGCGGCAATGGGCGCGGAGTTTTTTCTCTCGAAGGGTGAGTGTTTGCCTTCGCAAATTGTGACCGCGAGTTTGCCGGGGGTGGATTCGGCGATGATGGCGAAGATGCTGGCGGAGCAGAATATTAATATCTCGGCGCGCCGCGCGTATCTGCGCATTTCGCCGCACTTCTATAACAACGAGGATGATGTGGCGGTGCTGCTGGCAGCGATTCGCAAGATACACTGCTGAACATGTGGCTGCGTTTGGCTGTTGTTTTGGGAGGGTTCGCGGTGACGGCTTGGGCGAGTGCGCCGGTTGGGATTCCGAGAGAACTGGCAGCGGAACGAGCGGCGGCAATTTCGAATCTCCGCTACGAACTCTCTTTTGAGATTGCGCCTCACACAGACTCTGCGCCGGGCGCCGAAGAACTGCGATTTTCGCTTTCAAAAGACGGTTCGTTGCTGCTCGATTTTCGCGGAGACAATCCGCGGGCGCTCCTGATTAACGAGCAGCCGACACTCGTTCAAACCGAAAACGGCCACATCTTACTGCCGGGTGAGGCTTTGCGCCGCGGAGAAAACGTGGTGAGTCTGAAGTTCGATGCACCCGTTGGACCTTCCGGCAAGGCGATCACACGATATGAGGACAAAGAGGACGGAAGCGAGTATTTCTACACTTTGTTCGTTCCGATGGATGCGAGTGCCGCTTTTCCTTGCTTTGATCAACCAGACCTGAAGGGGCGGTTCACGCTAAGGATCCACAATCTGGGGAACGGCGTAGTGGTTGGGAATACCGCCGAGGTGCTTGACATAAGACCGACCAAGAAATTCAACGTAGCGGTGTTTGCCGAGACAGAGCCGATTAGCACCTATCTGTTCGCCTTCGCCGTAGGTCCGTTTGAGGCGGTACATCGCGCGCCAGGACTACCGGATGTGTACGTGCGGCGGTCGCAACTGGCGCGGGCGCACAGCGAGATTCCAGCGGTTCAGCAAGTGACAGCGGACGGGATCAACTTCTTCGGCAAATATTTCGGCCAGAAGTTTCCGTTTCAGAAGTATGACATGGTGCTGATTCCCGGCTTTCCGTTTGGCGGCATGGAGCATGCGGGCGCGACCTTCTTGAATGAAGATAGCGTACTGTTTCGCAGCGCGCCGACGGAAGACGATCGCTTTGGCCGCAACACTCTGTTGCTGCATGAACTCGCGCATCAATGGTTTGGCGACCTAACCACGATGAAGTGGTTCGACGATCTGTGGCTTAAGGAAGGCTTTGCGCAGTACATGGCTTATCGCGCGCTCGCGGAGTTAAAGCCAGAGCAGAACGTTTGGGCGCATTTCTATCAGCAGATCAAACCGGCGGCTTATGGCATTGATGTGACCAAGGGGACGACGCCGATTTATCAGGACATTGCGAACTTGAAAGACGCGAAGTCGGCGTATGGTGCGATTGTATATTCCAAAGCGCCGGCACTGTTGAAGCAGCTTGCGTTCCTGATCGGCGATGAGCATTTTCGCGATGGATTGCGGCTCTACTTGCGCGAGCATCTGTACGGCAATGCGCAATGGAGCGACCTTGTGAGCGCGTTTGAACGCTCGTCGGGTCAAGATTTGAAGACTTGGGCGAAGGATTGGATTACGCGCCGAGGGATGCCGGAGGTAAGAACACACTGGGAATGCAGCCAAGGCAAACTCGCGAAGCTCACGCTAACGCAGAAGGCGGAGACCTGGCCGCTGGCGACGCAGGTGCTGCTCGGCTATCCGAACGCGCCGCCGGTTCGTTTGCGTGCCAATCTCTCGGGTCAGACGGCGGTGGTCCAAGCCGACCGGGCTTGTCCCGCGTATGTGTTTGCCAACGATGAAGACAATGCGTACGGTTTGTTTTTGTTTGACGACAAGAGCCGTGACTATATCCGCCAGCACATAGGTGACGTGAGCGATACTTTCGAGCGCACTCTTCTCTGGGGTGCGCTGTGGGATTCAGTACGGGCGGCGGAGATGGCGCCAGCCGAGTATTTAGAAACGGCTCTACGAGAGTTGCCTACGGAGACGAACGAGACGCTGGTGAGATCGATCGGCGCTCGCTCAGCCGCCGCCCTGCATGATTACTTGAGTGACGATGCTTTGCAGAAATGGGCTCCGCAGTTCGAAGCGCTGGCGGCGGCGAAGATGGTGCAGGCTCCCGACAAAGGTCTACGGATTTTGTGGTTCAGGACACTGCTGTCGCTGGCGACAACGGAGACGGCTCTTCACCCTATCAGGCAGCTCTTAAGCGGCGAACTGAGCTTGCCGGAGGTGGAGCTACGTTCTCTTGACCGGTGGCGGATGGTTGGCACGTTGCTCGCGCAGAAATGGCCGGATGCGGACGCGCTCTTGGTCGCAGAGAGCAAACGGGATGCAAATGGGATTGGCCCTAAGTACGCCTATGTGGCGGAAGCCGCCAAGCCAGATGCTACGACTAAGGAGAAGTATTTCGACGATTATTTGCACAACGCAGGGCGCCAGGAAGACTGGGTGCAGGATAGTTTGGGTAACTTCAATTCATGGAACGCGAGCGCGCTAACGGCTCCTTACTTGACGCCGGCGCTCAATGCTTTGCCGCAGATTAAACAGCAGCGCAAGATCTTTTTCACGCTGGCTTGGCTGAATGCTTTTATCGGCGGGCAACATTCAGCGGAGTCTGCCAAAGTTGTTCACGACTGGCTGGCGACGGCAAACATTGACGAAGATCTGAAACTGAA
This sequence comes from Bryobacterales bacterium, assembly GCA_963763615.1. GTDB lineage: Bacteria > Acidobacteriota > Terriglobia > Bryobacterales > Bryobacteraceae > Bog-105. Next base: position 267,383 of record CAVXPI010000005.1, read on the forward strand.
AGTGCTGCAAGTGGTGGATGACTTGGACCGTACCGTCGAGATTCGTAAGCGGTTCCCATAAAGACTATTCTTTGGGCGCGATGCCGAGAGCTTTCATCTTGCGATAGAGGTTGCTGCGCTCGAGACCAAGGAGCTCTGAAGCGCGCGATACGTTGCCGCCCGTTTCATCTAGCTTGTGCAGGATATACTCACGCTCGGCCGCCTCGCGCACTTCGTGAAGGCTGCCGAAAGAATCCCAACTCCTGGGCCCCTGCGCCTTGCGGCTGCCGTCGAGCGCAAGGTGGCGCGGCTCCACTCGGCGCTGCGGATGGAGAATGACAAGCCGCTCCATCAGATTGCGGAGTTCGCGCACATTGCCGGGCCAACTATAATTCATAAGCGCTTCAACAGCATCTTCGGCAAGTTCTTTTGGCTTGCGTCCATAGGCGGTAGAGAATTCGGTCAGGAAGTGATTGGCAAGTGCGGGGATATCTTCTGCCCGGTCGCGCAAAGGCGGTACGGTGAACGGTATCACGTTCAGCCGGTAGAAAAGATCCTCGCGAAAATTGCCGCGTTCAATTTCCTTCTCGAGGTTCTTGTTCGTGGCGGCAATCACGCGGGCGTCTACCTGAATAGATTGCGGAGCGCCCACTGGTTCGAAGCGATGTTCGTCAAGCGCACGCAATACTTTGGCTTGCGTCTTGAGACTCATATCGCCCACTTCGTCCAGAAAAAATGTGCCGCCGTGCGCCTTTTGCAGCTTGCCGATTTTATGATCGGTTGCGCCATCGAGGTTTGTGCGGCGATGACCGAAGAGTTCACTTTCAATCAGATCTTCGGGGATGGCAGCGCAGTTTACCTCCACAAACGGACCGTTGACGCGCAGACTGGAGCGATGGATAGCGCGCGCGACTAGTTCTTTGCCTGTGCCACTCTCGCCGTAGATGAGAACGCGGCCATTAGTGGCAGCCATAAGATTTAGCTGCTGGCGGAGCGCTTTGACGGCGACACTGTTGCCGATGATCTCGGGCCAGACCGAATCCTCGCGCAAGCGGCGCAGTTCGAGATCCATGCGGCGCTGTTCAACGGCGTTTTTAAGGACGACGCTGACTTTTTCGATGGTGAGCGGTTTTTCTACAAAATCAAAAGCGCCGAGCTTGGTGGCTTTGACGGCGGTTTCGATATTGCCGTGCCCGGAGATCATGATGACTGCCGGGCGCGCGGTACTGGGCCATTCCTGAATGCGGGCAAGGGCAGCGAGGCCGTCCATACCGGGTAGCCAAATATCGAGGAAGACCGCTTCGTACGATTCGCGCGACAGCGCTTCTAAACAGGCTTCTCCGCTGCCAACCGCCGTGCACTGATAGTTTTCATCCGATAGAACTCCGCTCAGCGACTGGCGGATATTCACTTCATCGTCAACGATCAGGACTTTCGGACCGCTATTGGGCATTCGACTCGACTATTTCAGAGTAACTGGAAGGCTGATTTTCGGCGGGCTGGATGGCATTCAACTCAACGACGAAACGGGTGCCGCTCGGATGGTTGTCTTCCGGGCGCACGCGGCCTTTGTGCTCAGAAACAATATGATTGACGATGGCGAGACCGAGACCCGTTCCGCGCTCCTTCGTCGAGAAGTAAGGAAGGAACAGCTTTTCTTTATCAGTTCGTGAAACGCCGCAGCCCGTATCGGTAACGGAAACTTCCACCACGTCGGGCGAAGGCTGGCAGGTGGCGATTTGAAGTTTGCGAACGGGAGAATCGGTCATCGCCTCGGCCGCGTTATCAATCAGATTTACGATGACTCGCTTCATGAGCTCCCGGTCAGCCAACACCGGCGAGATGTTGCGATCGAGCGAAACGGAGACGTCGATGGAATCGAGTCTGCCGGCAAAAACGTTGCGGGCGCTTTCGACAATTTCGTTGAGGTCGACGGGAACGGGCTGTGCCGTGGGGAAACGCGAGAATTGCGAGAACTCATCGACCAGCGTCTTGACGGTTTGGACTTCTTGTTGAATGATGTGGGTGCATTCTTCCAGAATGGCGCGGCTTTCGGCGGGCAGCGGCACACGCAGAAGCTGGCGCGCGATGCGGTCGGCACATAAGGAAATGGGAGTGAGGGGATTCTTGATCTCGTGAGCGATGCGGCGCGCCACTTCCTGCCAGGCGGAAGCTTTTTGGGCGCGCAATAAATCGCTGGTATCTTCAATGACCATCACAAAGCCGCGGCGTTCCTCAAGAGACGCTGCCGTTACCGCTAAGTGGAGAACGCCCGAAGCACTCGGGACTTCCAATTGACAGGCGGCGGCTCCGGTCCGGCGGGCACGCTTGAGAAGGTAACGAATTTCGGCCAGATCGTCGGGCGCGAAGAGATCGGCAAGACGTTTGGAATTCGTCACTGTTTCCGGAGAGAAGATGCCCGCTAGCGCCCGATTGCCGCGTTCGATGCGCTCGTCTGGAGAGACGGAGATGACGCCGGTGGGAATGCTTTCGAGAATCGCCTCGGTAAACCGGCGGCGTAGTTCGAGCTCCTTGGCGTTGCCCTCTAACTCGCTAGTCATTTCGTTAAAGGCACGCACCAGGGTTGCGAGTTCGTCGATGGCGCCGACGCGCACGCGGTAAGAGAGATTACCGCGGCTTACTTCGCGCGCCCCTTCCAGAAGGCCGGCGATGGGAACACTGATCTGACGGGAAAGGATTTGGGCGGTCCAAGCGGCAAAGAAAAGAACAAACAAGGTGAGAAGACAGATGAGCAGGAAGTAGATATCGTTATAGAACTTCTTTTTATCGCTCAGCTTCCTCTTCTCGTTCATGGAGGTGAGGATGTTCGCTTCTTTCTGCGAGGGATCCTCGGTCATTGCCGAAAGTACCGTAAGACGGCCCAAGGTTTCGGTAACGCCTTTCACATCCGCCTCGGCACGCAAGACAGTCGCTGCGGGCGCTTTGAAGAGCTGATAAAGCAGAAGCGGGACGCCGGTGTTACGAGTGAGCGCGAGTTGACGAATACCGCGTGTTTCGCAAATCGACTTGAAAAAAGATGCGTTTACGTGGCCTGTCACGGCCGCGTCGCGGGTATCGGGCAGCAAGCTGAGCCAATCCGCTTCGGCTTGCACGCGCATTTGCGCCTCTTTGCGGTATGACTTATCAAGGTCTTGCAGATTCATGTCGATGCTGCGCTGAGGGCTGTTGAACCATTTGTCGAGCGTCCGGCTGAGCACCGCGTAGTTGAAAAGGGCGGAGAAAAGGGTAGGCGCCACGGTGAGCAAAATCGCGCCGACCAGCAATTTCGAGCGGATACGGGAACCCTCGCGCTGATTTTGGCGGTCGATGTAGAGCTTGATGGTGTCGCGAAAAAGGATGAACGCCAGAGTTACGAGGAGGATGAAAAGAATGATGGAAACAGCCGAGAGAACGATGGTTTCGTGAGAATCGGCAGGGTAAAACGGAAAGCTAAAGGAGCCCTGCCACACGAGCAACGCGAGGAGGACGAGAAAGATAGCTAACAGCCCGACGAATGCGAGAGGGTGCTTTCTCACGACACTTTGATGGTAGCCCAGAACCGGACTGTGCGCGGCCGGGATGTCCGAAGAGGCACACATCGGGCGTGGTTGTGGAAAACGGCTTGCGATTTGCGGCAAAATTTAGCCCGCGTTCGGGTCCCTGATGTCGCTGCGGAAGGTAGCCAGGATGTCGGCAGCCCAGGGAGTAGGCTTTTTGGCCGCACTGGCCTCCTGGATGACTTCGAAACAGTACTCAAGTTCGGGAATTGAAAATTCGAACCCAAACTGGGTGGGAATGAACTTTTGGTTGTGTTCTTCGCAGTACATCATGGTTTTGAGAGCGTTGAACAGGCGGGCCTGGATTTCGCCTCTGTCGTTTTTCTTCGCCTGTTCTTTGCGTTCCTTTTGAAGAGCTTCGAGTTTTCCGAGATCGGATTTGTGTTGATTGCGCAGGCGGCGCTCTTGGAGAGCGAGGTTGCTGAGGTCGCGGCGGTAGGTGAGGAGGACTTCGCCGCGGATGAGGGTTTCGCGAACGGCGGGGTCGGTTTCGCCGGGGTGAAGGTCGGCGAGTTTGATGCGGCCGAGGGCGTAGATGCTGGTTTCGAGTCCGGGAATGCGGAGAATTCGCCATTCACTGTCCGCAATCATTTGGACGAGGGTATGTTCTTCGTCGGCGGTTGGAGCGTAGCGGGTGAAGTGACGGTCGAGGTGGGCTTGATAGGCGACGGCGTCGTCGGTGGGGAGGAGAACGGTTTGACCGGTAAGGCCGGTTTTGACGGCGTTGAGAGAAGATTTGGCGCGGCCTTCGGGAGTGATAGGTCCGTGACTTTTTTGCGCGTTGGCTTTGTTGGCGGCCATTTGCGCGTCTGTGGGAGGACGGCGAGGGGGCGGGGCTTCGTCTTGCGTGGATTGCTCCGCGAAATCGACGTTCGGGGAGGGAGAGGCGCCGGCAGCAGCGGCCATGGTTTTTTCGTGTTTGGCTGCAGCCTTTTGTGCGTGGCGCTCAGCGGCGCGGCGGATAGCTCGATTTGACATATGTGTAGAAAACTCCGGATTGGAAATGAAAAAGCCCAGGAGCGAGGGGAACTCGCACTGGGCTGATTGCTGGTTTGAAAGTAGCAGTGGTTGGAGATGGGTCCGACGGGGCGGGCAATTTGTGGAGGAAAGAAGTGTCGGTAAATGATGGGGATGATTGGGGATATCGATTTTGATTAAAAATGGTTTATGCCGTGACTGGCTCGGCGCTCCTACCGCCAGGTGATTTATTTCTGGGTGGAAATAAGAATGTTGCTTGGATGGGAAGTAAACTTATCGCATAACAGCTTGGTACTTTTGCATCGTCTAAGTCGCCACCCTAGTCTTGCAGAGGAGTAGGACTTTTTGGAAGACCGGTTCTGCTGTGAATTCTGTGAACTTGGGTATGCTTCACAGACAAGCTTGAATCTCGGAGGCGTTTTGTTTTTTATTACCAGTGTCCCGTTTGTTGCTGCGTGCCTTGGTTTGCAAAGAATGGCTTTTGGCCAGGCTGTGAATCCGAAGCAGACTTTACCCCGCAACCTGTTCAATAGACTTCGCTCTGCTGGTGAATCCGGATTTAGCCCGGATGTATTGGCACATACGCTTTGCTTTATTCGTGTTTCACTGCTATTTATTCTGGCAGCGGGGTGCATGGCATTTGGGCAAAATACGGCCAGTTACGCCGGGTCAGATGCCACTACGGGCGGCAAATGGACCGGGGTGGATGGCGGCGACGGCTACCAGATCGCCAATGATAACAACATGAAGGCCATCAGCTATGGCAATGTCAGCGTTACGGCGTCCACCTATACCATTACATCAAGCGCTACCGCTTCTCCGGCTCTTCAAGTGTCCCCTGGTGCCAGTACTTACATTGCGTCAACGTATTTTGCGGGTACCAACTTCACAATTAATGTGAACTTGAACGACGGCAATAGCCACACCGTTGCGCTGTACCTGCTCGATGCGGACAGCGGCGGGCAGCGGTCGGAGACTATTGCGGTGCAAGATGCGTCCACCGGAGCCTCTTTTTCGACCGCTCCGACCCAGAATTTTGCAAATTTTAGCAACCGTCTCTGGGTGTCCTACACGGTGAAGGGCAATGTCAACTTTATTATTACTAGCACCAACAACTGGCTCAATGCCGTCGTCAGCGGCATCTTCTTCGGTCCGGCGGGCACCACGCCTACTCAGCCGGGATCGCAAACGATCACATTCAACCCGATCCCCGCCCAGACGGTGGGCATCCCGCCGACCTTGACGGCAACAGCCTCTTCCGGACTTACGGTGGCCTATAGCGCCTCGACTGCTACTCCCACGGTCTGCACTGTTTCCGGCGCAACTGCAACCTTCTTGGCACCGGGAAGCTGCACCGTCACGGGGTCGCAAGCTGGCGATGGCATCAATTGGGCCGCCGCCAGTCCATTCCCGCGAAGCTTCACCGTCACTGCTGTCTCCTCGGGGCCGACTTTGACTAAGGAATACATTTATCTGGGCGGAAAGGTGGTTGCGATTGAGAACTGAGAGTGAGGTGCCGGAGAGCATGCAAATCACCTTGCATGCGTCCCGATGGTGTGGCCCCGTTAACAAAGGAACAGGATGAAGCTTATACAGAAAAAAAACGCCCTCATACGTCTTTCGATTTTCGTGACCGCTGCCTCGTACGCGATCCTCGCATCGCCGTTTCACCTTGATGCCCAGTCACCGATTGTTCCGCCCCCTTTGACGCAGTCGTTCACTCCTGCCGCTCTCGCGCCGGGCACTCCCGCGGGTTCTTACATTCTTAGCGGCTTCGATACGGTTAATTACGGAAACCTCTCCGTCAACTTTCGCTTTCCATTGGTCAAAATTGGCGGGCGCGGAACTGTTTCCGCAGTCATGATGCCCGACTTTACGGTGAATTCTCAGTGGACTGTCTATCCCAGCATCGCCGGCATGAACTGTCCAGGTGGGGTTTGTACAGTTGCGGGCTGGAACTATTCAATCGGGAGAAGCACGCCCGGGGGAACTCACGTGCCCTCTATGTACGGCGCTCCCCGCATGATGGTGAGGCAGGGCGGCTATCCTTGCTCGCAAGGTGCGCAGGGCAGCCTGGTTCAGAATTACAGCAGCAACACCCTGAGCCGCCTCACATTCATCGGCCCGGACGGCACAGAAATGGAATTTGTCGACCAGAAAACCGGTGGCGAGCCGCAGCCATACGCAATCGGGCAGGGTGGCTTTTATGACCGCGGAGCTTCTTGGGTTACACGCGACGGCACTTCGGCTGTCTTCACCACCACTGGGCCGGACGTGTTCGATACCGTGGCTACGGCGCAAAACTGTTCCATACAGCCCATTGGAATCAGCGGCATCATGGTCACAAGAGACGGCACAACTTATACCTTCGCAAATGGTTATGCCCAGTCGATTGCCGATCGAAACGGGAATACGATTAGTTACACCTACACCAATTCTGGAACCCTCTTGACGGGAATCACGGATCCGGCTGGCCGACAGTATAAGGTCACATTATCCACTTCTTACGACCTGCTCACTTATCCCGGCGCAAACGGGGCTGCCAGACCAATCAAAATTTTCCATAGTAACCTCGTCCCCGTGCTCAGAAAGGATCAGCCCCAGAGTTTGCAGTCATCGAGCGTTCTTTGGCAGAACGTTCTTAGCTACACCCAGAATCCGCAATATGTCGACGGCACCTTCATTTCGCAAATCCTCCTGCCAGACGGGTCGTCCTACGCTTTCAAGTACGATAGCTATGGCAATGTGGCCCGGGTCGAGTTGCCTGCTGGCGGCGCGGTCGAATACGATTGGGTCGGGGACCATTATACAATACCGGGTGGGGTTGCAGCGCCCAATCAAAACTTCCTGAGGTGCCTCCTCACTCAGCGCCGGGAGTACCTGCACACCAGCGACTCGACGCCGTCGCGCGTCACAACGTTCTCAACAGGGCCGAGCGGACCTGCCGGCGGTGTTACCGTCTCCGACTACGACGGAACCGGGACCGTTCTGTTGGCCAAGACGATTCACAGCGTCGTCGCAGGCCCATTTCCCCCGTCGACGGACCCGATAGACTACGACCCCCCAACGGTGGGCCAGGAGCCTTCGACTCAGTACTACGACCGCGATGGCGCAACGCTCCTCCGCCAAGTCGGCCGAACCTATCAGGAGCGGAGCTGCGCCGGCGACCCGACATGTTGGTGGCTGACCAACACAAATGTGGCCTACGTTACTCGCCCAACGCACGACTTCCTTCCGTGGCAAGAAACCACCACAGAAGGAAACCTTTCAAAAAAGACCGTCACCCTGTACGACCAGTACAACAACGAAAACAGCCGCACCGAATCCGACTGGGGATCCGGCTCCTCTGGCGGGCCGATTCAGCGCAAAATCCTGACAACTTACAACACCGGCTCGGCATATACTAATGCCAACATTCTGAACCTGCCGACAGAAGTCCAAGTCTTAGACGGTTTCGGAATTAAATGGGCGGACACAACCTACGGCTATGACGAAAGCCCGCTGAACCCTGCATACTCTACCGTAGGCGGCGGATACATCGCACCGTCGGCCCCCCGAGGAAACCGCACCACGATCACGGAATGCGTGGGCCTGTCCACATGCACGGCGGAAGCCACAACCTACGCGTACGACGTGGCCGGCAACGTGAATAGCATCACGGACGCTAATTCGCACACCGCAACTCTTTCGTACGTGGATAACTATGCCGACGGAAACAACGGACGCAACAGCTACGCTCACGTCACGCAAATCAAATATCCCAAAGCAAATTCATCGGCGACGGCACAGGCCGCGAAATGGCAATACGACTTTGGCACCGGCAAACCGACGGCCGCAACCGATGTCAACGGCGTTAACACCGATTACAGCTTCTCCAGCGACCTGCTCGACCGCCTCACGCAAATCACCAAGGCCGCCGGCATTAACGGCGTTCAAGCGCAAACCAACGTTGTTTACAGCGTGGGCGGCGTCACCCCGGTCACGGTGGACGTATATAACGACCAAGTTACGTTCGCCGACCAAGCCTTACACACGCGAACTATCTACGACGGCTTTGGCCGGGACGTAGAGGCTGACCAGTTCGTCGGGGGCGGAAGCTATATCCAGGTTCTGAAAACATACGACGCCATGGGCAGGCCGTACACTACCGGCACTCCTGCCGTTCCCGGCAGCAATTTCTCCCAATCGTGGCTCACCACCTACTATCCATACGACGGCCTTGGCCGCATACAGCAAGTCACTACCCAGGGGGATGGCGCGTCGATAGCCACAACCTATTCCAGTAACCAAACCACCGTGACCGACCAAGCAGGCAAACAAAGATCAACCTGGACCGACGGACTGGGCCGCCTCGTGCAAGTGGAGGAAGCGCCCAACAGTGATAAATTCTTCACCACCTACGGTTACAGTGCGCTCGATGACCTGCTCTGCGTCAACCAAGGCGTTCTGGGCGCGGCTACCGCGAATCCCTCCATCTATTCGTGCGATCCCTCCAAGGCGCATGCCCGCAGCTTCGCTTATGACGGCCTCAAACGCCTCACGGCGGCTACTAACCCGGAAACGGGCACCATCCGCTACAGCTACGATCCGGTCGGCAATCTGCTCAGCAAGACGGACGCGCTCAGCGTCACCACATGTTTCGGTACACTCTCGGGCTCTAATTGCACCACCGGCTATGACGGCCTCAACCGGCCAACGGTCAAGACTTACTCTGACGGCTTCACGCCGCAAGTCAACTACACTTACGACTCTGCCCCCTACGGCATTGGCCGCCTGGCTCAAGTCAGTAACAGCGCCTCCACTACCAACTACCTGGCTTATGACGCCCTCGGCCGGATCGCGAGTTCCAACCAAATCACCGGGTCCACCACATCTAACTTTCCGTCCTATCAGTACAACTTGGCCGGCGCTCTTGTCTCGGAAACGTATCCCTCCGGCCGAGTGATCGCCACCGCCTACGACGGTGCCAATCGCCCTGCTTATCTTAAAGGTACCCTCGGCAGCACCGCCACCCCTTATGTTGGCAGCAGCACGAACTGGATTCAATATTGGCCCCACGGCGTGCCCTATAAAGCCGCCTTTGGGAACGGATTGTGGCGCACGCTTTCCTCGGTGAACGGGCATTTGCAGCCGACCGCCTACTGGGATGCGGTGAACGATAATCCAAACCAGTTCTTGCGCATTGAAGACCCCAATTGGCTGAACGGCAGTGGGCAGAACAATGGGAATCTGCAGGGGACGACCGTCTGGGCGGGGGGGCCGAATCAGTCGGCGAACCTGCCGCAGTACGCCGAGAGCTTCGCGTACGATGGAGAAAACCGCTTGACCTACGCTACCGACTCCGGCGGGTGGTCGCGCACTTTCGGCTATGATCAATGGGGCAATATGGCGGTTACCCTGAACAGCGGCGTTCCTCTCAACGTCAACACGCCGACCTCTACGGGCCTCTTCAACGCCAATAACCAGCGCACCGGCCAAGCTTACTTCGCCAACGGCAATCTGAAGGCCGTCCAGCCGGGGATCACGCTCGCTTACGATGCGGAGAACCGGCAGACCTCGGCTAGTGGCTATTCCTATGCGTACGACGGCAACGGCCACCGGGTTACCAAGACTGGCGGCGGGACTACGACCGTGTACGCCTACGACGCGCTGGGACAACTGGCGGCGGAATACTCGAATGCGGCGAATCCGTCGCACGGTACGACGTATTACCTGAGCTACGACCATTTGGGAACGGCGCGGCTGATTACCGATCAGAAAGCGAATGTCATTTCGCGGCATGATTATTTGCCGTTCGGGGAGGAGATTCCGGCGAACACGGCGGGGAGGAACGGACAGTTTGGTGCGGGGAATGATGCGGTGACGCAGAAGTTTACCGGCAAAGAACGGGATTCGGAGAGCGGACTGGATTATTTTGGGGCAAGGTACTACGGGAGTGCGCTGGGGAGGTGGACTAGTCCGGATTGGAGTGCGACGCCGACGGCGGTGCCGTATGCCGATTTCAAGAATCCACAGAGCCTTAATCAATACGCCTACGTGCTGGGCAACCCATTAAGCCGACCTGATCTGGACGGACACGTTGCACCGAATGTTAAGTGTCAAAGCGACAAGCAGACATGCCAGGCGGCGTTAGACGCAACGGTTACAGCAATTTTGAGTGCGCCCCACAGGTTGCTCGTTTTCCTTGGAATGGCAGATGCAGGGAAGACGGGGGAAGGCTCGGGACGCTTCAGCGGCAACTACACCGATGGGCAGAAGGCTTACAGAACCAACGCGCCCAGGGACAACAAGAACAATCCCGAGCCACTACCAGAAGCCGAGGGTGCCCATACAAGGCTGCAGATGGACAAAAAGGATCCAACCCGCACGTACTCAGGTACGGAGTTCGACGCAAACGGCAAGGCTGTAAAGCGAGTGGATTTCGCTGGCCGCCAAGGTGACGAACTGCCACATGAGCATCCTTACAACGCCAATGATCAGTCATTCGGTCCCAAGCAGTCCCTTTCCACTGAGCCGCCACCGACCGGCGAGCCTCTACCGACAGCCCCGCCAGTAGAGCCGATACCCCCGCCGGAGATGTTTTGAGCGCATGTCGGCCTATTGCATTGGGAAGCTCATTGGCGGCCGAGAAGATCTTCGTCGGCAGAAGCTCTGTGAACTGGCACTTCAGGATAACCTTGGCGTGCGATTCAACCTTGACGCCGAGGACGAGGGAGTTCTTGAGGAGGTAAGTTTCCTGCGCCCAGCAGGGGTCTCTTTCTCGCTGACCTCCAGCCCCAACGAGTCGGAATTGACATCTGCGTGGTTGCAGGCTAGGGATGTCGCACTACGAGCCCTTAAGCTGAGTGCTCCCGGGTCTACGCCACCGTTCAGCGAAAGCGAGCTTAGAAATATGGACGTTCCGCAAGAAGTTTTACAAAGCATCACAGGAACCTCGCTTGGGAAATTCCTCTCAACAGTAGTACTCGACCCAGACGTGGTTGCCGGCGGGATAGCTATCTTCGACGGCAGCGTCCGCCAGATCAAGACATCGACACGGGCGCTTTGTCTCCAAGAACTAATTTCCGGCTTTCTTCTGCCGTGGGACTGCGGTTCCGATGCGCTCTACGCATGGCAAGTCACCGAAATCAATTGATTTCTAACGCTATGACCGTATACCCGCAAGAAAACACCCTGAAGTATGGCTACGACAGCGCCCAGCCGTCGCTCGGCACGGCAGGCTCCAGTTACGATGCGTCTGCAAACTGGCTCACAGTGTTCAATCTTGAGGCTTCGTTCAGAGACGCAGTAAAGTTCCGCCAGTTTATTTGGAATTCGGGACATGATTCGGGAATTCGGGAATTCGGCGGGAATTCGGGACATGACACTCAAACACCATAACGCTACGATGCGCGAGGCACCGCTACGATGAACCCTTGCGGACAACCTGGCAAACTATTTTCTCGCCTGCCGCAGTTTACCGGCAAAGAACGGGATGCGGAATCGGGGCTGGATTACTTTGGAGCGAGGTATTACGGGAGTGCGCTGGGAAGGTTTACGAGCCCGGATTGGAGCGCGAAGCCGATGCCGGTGCCATATGCCGCCCTAGGCGATCCCCAGAGCCTGAACTTATATGCATATGTCCGTAACAACCCCCTATCACGGGCTGACGCGGATGGCCACTGCGATACTCCTACCGGACTGAAGCCTGGACAGGTGGGCGTTTGCGTTGCATCGTTTATAAAGAAAAGTTTCTTCTGGGGTATAGGGAGAGGCGATGGACGGGACGCCGATCCACATGGTGGTACGTCCAGAATCGAAACGCGGATGATCGTGGACCCTGCGACTGGTACTGTCAGAAAGTCTAATGAAACCATCAATCGTAGCGGATTGCTAATCAAAGATGTTGGTCCACAAGGACAAGGCGGGTCGACGGTCAGCAGCCCAACGTCGGATAAACAGGGCGACACGCACTTTCAGGTAAGCCAGGATGCGCACAGCTCATACGCGCTAGGCGGGTTGGTCTTGGGCAGTATCGATGACCACATCAACCTGAACGTGACACCCAACGGAAAGGTCGGCATCGATCCTGGCAGCACCGCTAAAGATTTCCCATCTTTAGAAATCTTTCGGTACAGCGTCGATGCCAAAGGGAATGTAACATCGCAGCAGATCCTGTACAAGCAGGAGTCGGGCAATGTAAGCGACTTGAAGGGTGCGGAGAGACCAATCGCTCCGGTGGACCCTCGATGACAAGGCAGCTCGGAGCATACTTCGTCGCCGGGTTGATGGCCGGGTTGCTCACCGTTTCCATTGGCGCTCGGTTTCCGATAGTACTGACGGTTGGCATCGGCCCGATCTTTGCATTGACGGTTGTGACATGCACCGCTTTGAGTAAGTCCCATCTGCAGATCGATCACCCTGTATTGAGGTATGCGCTTTTCTCTGCTGCATGCCTCTGCTCATACGTGATATCCCTGACGGGATTTTCCATTGCAATGGGATACTCGCCAGACTACTTGAAAGTGGCCCGTTCTCACGATGTCTTGGATTTCCGCGCGGATGTGTGGGTAGGACTTCTCGTTGCGATGCTGATTGCCTCGATTGGAACCGAGCTTGGCGCTCGAATATTGACTGGCATATGGAGCAACCAGATGCTCGCCCGGTTCTTTGTTGCTGGAATCAGCGCAGCGGGCGTTGCCTATGTCTGCACACTAACGGCCCGGAGCTACTGGTCATTCATTGGTGTTCTCGTTCCACTCGGTGCCGCTGGATTTGCTTCCCTAATCTGCTACCAGCTTCTGACTGTCCAACCGCGCCAAGAGCGGACGGCGGGAAATCCACATGTTACAGGATGAGTCTACGACGGTCGTCGATTCGTACGTCCATGTTTACGACGGATCCACGCAGAAGTTTACCGGCAAAGAACGGGATTCGGAGAGTGGACTCGATTATTTTGGGGCACGGTATTACGGGAGTGGGTTGGGGAGGTTCACGAGTCCGGATTTTAGCGCACAGGCGGAGCCGGTTCCGTACAGCAAGCTTGACGACCCGCAGACACTCAATCTTTACAGCTACGTTCGAAATAACCCGCTCAGCAGTTTCGATCCGGATGGGCACTACTTTGTGGTGGGTGCGCAAGATCAGAAGTTCTATCAACAAGCCCTAACCGATCTCTACAGAAGACCCGGCGGACGAGAACTAGTTAATTCTCTGGCCAGCTCAGACAAACCTGTGTTGCTTGATCGTGGCTCCTTGGATACAGCAAATACGGGCCAAGCTGGTGTCACTACCCCGGTGGCTGTATTAGGTGAAGCGGGAGTGGCTGGCGCACACGTGACAGTAGGAACTGATGCTGATTTGATGGCCGGAGGCAAATTGGCTCCAGGTAAGGTGTCGGCCGATGTCACAACGGGCCATGAGTTGGAACATGCAAACGACGCGATCACCGCTGGTAAGAGCAGTCTTCAGGCAGGTGCTGCAGCTGCTGCGGCGGGCGATGCTCCATCATCACCTGGAGCGAACAACACTATTGGCGGAACGGCTCAATCCCGAGCTGAGGGAATCATGGGGCAAAGAACTGATATGAGCAAGAAAGATGCAGGTGCTGCGGTTCAAGGGATATTGAAATCGGGGCAACAACAGTGGCAAAACCAATCCAATAGATCAGCCATCTGCTCACAGAATCAGGGCGCCTGCCATTGATTTCAGTGATCGAATCTCGCTGGAGTTTTCACGATGAATAAGTTTTCCCCGTGGACGCTTTTATTAGCTGTTGCGATGTGGACAGGAGGCGTCGGCAATCTTCTCTATGCCCAGGATTCCTCCACTACTATTAAGGTGCTCGATGCGAGCGGCGTTGAAGGGATTTCCGGCGTCGTTCTTCTGATAAATCCAGGCGATGCTCGAAGATCGCAAGCATTGGTGACAAATGCACAAGGTGAGGCAACGACGCATGGTTTGCAATGCGAAATCTGTATTGTCAGCGCCTTTGATCCGCACGGGCTTTTTGCTGGCCGAACAACAGAGTTCTCAAGTTCTAGTTCTTCCTTTAGCCTCGTGATGCAATTACGCCCGCTGATCGACACGGTCGGCGATCCGAAAGCCGTGACCATAGAACTCGTGATTAATAACTCCACGGGGGAGCCGTTGGCACAACAGAATGTTGTCATTCGGCCAGCCGTGATGACACTGGAAAACAACCGGGTCTCTGTCCAAAAAACTGATTCGGGAGGGCATGTAGATGCCCAGTTGCGTGCTGGCGACTACATCGTAGGCGTCTTGAATGGAAACAGTGCATCAGAGGTTCGATTCGAGATTAGGGCCGCCAAAGAACAATGCTCCGATAGGACAGCAACCTGTATCGTGGCGACGCCTCAATCTCCGCGTCACATGAAACCTGTTAGCCTCCAACTTCCCGCTCCGCAGAAGCCGCAATGAGCCTACGACAGGAGGGTATAGCACTATGATGCACTTTGAAGCATGCGCATCTAAAGTGCGTTTTCCACCATTCCACTTCACCGGCAAAGAACGCGATGCTGAATCCGGGCTCGATTACTTCGGGGCAAGGTATTACGGCAGTGCGTTGGGCAGGTTCAGTAGTCCTGATAATGGTTCCGATCAACATCCTTCAGATCCACAAAGCTGGAACCTTTACAGTTACGTTCGGAATAATCCGCTTGGGCTTGTCGACGCGGACGGCAACTATGTCTGTGGCAGTTCTGTAAGTGCTAAGCAATGTGACCAATTTCAGGGCGTACTCGATCAGGCCCAGGGTGCCGCCAACAAACTCAAAGATCAGTATGGAGCGGATTCTACGCAATACCAGGATGCCCAGCGGGCCATTGACGCATACGGAAAACAGGGCGTCGATAATGGTGTCCAAATCAATATAGGCGCAACGGCTGGTTATCCGGGCTTTACTTCCGCCGACAACTCGCATGCGAAAACCGCTCTCGACCCGACCGGTCAAAACATTCAGGTGACCTTGAATTCGGGGCTCTTGGGGAGCCCCGATCAGAACGCAGCGGTATGGACCGTTGCTCATGAAGGATCTCACGTTGGCGATGCTGAAGACTGGGCAAAGGCAGGCTTTACGGATGCGGCGAGTCCCACCAACATGGCAACTGAGTTTCGAGCTTATGGCGTAACTGAGTCAATCGCCGGCGCGCTCGGGGCCACAGTTCTAAGTGGTCGTGCTCCTGCGTGGATGGGTGCAATTCCACCAACCACTTTTTGGCGATCACAATATCTGCCACCTGTGAATGATGCACTGACCAGATTGATGATCAAGAGGAACTATCCAAATTGGGCACAGCAAGCATTTAAGGCGAACACAGCTGGCGGCAAGCAATGATTGTCACTTGGCTCCTGCCGATACTACTGCAAGTCAGCCCTCAGGTGAGGGACATTGCCGCCGATTTTGTTTTGGATCACTCAAAACCATATGTTTACTTGGCATTCGATCATATAGGGCCTAGAAAGCCGATTTTAGAAGGGGAAGACCCTTCTGGGCTGTGGTTGAGAGTCGTGAACAACTGCAGAGTTCCGATCAGTATAGGAACATACGGTTTTGTTAACAGTTCCGAGATCGGTGTGTTCTATTCGGTGGTCCCCATCGATCCGCCCATGATCGTTGCCAATACAAATGTCAGTAACGACGAGGCCGACAAGAATAACAGTGAGGCCATGCCATCAGGGTACCCAGGCGCAGAGCTATCGTCGGCCACGATAATATCCCCCGGCAAGAGCCTGATTTTCAGCGTTCCGCGCAGGTCAGTGAGTCCAAGATGGTTCTTGCGAATAAAATTTGAGCTTCGAGTTAATCGCGGTCCGGCCAGCCCAGGTCCATTCACCGAACTGGATTTTTTTAACGAAGAGATCCCTGCTAAGCCACAGCCAATCCCATAACGGCACCGGCGCGAGGTAATTCAGGACAGTACACTCAACCACCATTCTTGGGGGCGGGAACTCGGCGGGCGGGAACTCGGGGGCGGGAACTCGGGACATAGCACTTAGACACAGTTTGTGAAGATCTACTTGGACCGACGGCCTGGGCCGCTTGGTGCAAGTGGAGGAAGCGCCCAACAGTGATAAATTCTTCACCACCTATGGTTACAGTGCGCTCGATGACCTGCTCTGCGTCAACCAAGGCGTTCTGGGCGCGGCTACCGCGAATCCCTCCATCTATTCGTGCGATCCCTCCAAGGCGCATGCCCGCAGCTTCGCTTATGACGGCCTCAAACGCCTCACGGCGGCTACTAACCCGGAAACGGGCACCATCCGCTACAGCTACGATCCGGTCGGCAATCTGCTCAGCAAGACGGACGCGCTCAGCGTCACCACCTGCTTCGGGACGCTCTCGGGCTCTAATTGCACCACCGGCTATGACGGCCTCAACCGGCCAACGGTCAAGACTTACTCTGGCGGCTTCACGCCGCAAGTCAACTACACTTACGACTCTGCCCCCTACGGCATTGGCCGCCTGGCTCAAGTCAGTAACAGCGCCTCCACTACCAACTACCTGGCTTATGACGCCCTCGGCCGGATCGCTAGTTCCAACCAAATCACCGGGTCCACCACATCTAACTTTCCGTCCTATCAGTACAACTTGGCCGGCGCTCTTGTCTCGGAAACGTATCCCTCCGGCCGAGTGATCGCCACCGCCTACGATGGCGCCAATCGCCCTGCTTACCTGAAAGGTACCCTCGGCAGCACCGCCACCCCTTATGTTGGCAGCAGCACGAACTGGATTCAATATTGGCCCCACGGCGTGCCCTATAAAGCCGCCTTTGGGAACGGATTGTGGCGCACGCTTTCCTCGGTGAACGGGCATTTGCAGCCGACCGCCTACTGGGATGCGGTGAACGATAATCCAAACCAGTTCTTGCGCATTGAAGACCCCAATTGGCTGAACGGCAGTGGGCAGAACAATGGGAATCTGCAGGGGACGACCGTCTGGGCGGGGGGGCCGAATCAGTCGGCGAACCTGCCGCAGTACGCCGAGAGCTTCGCGTACGATGGAGAAAACCGCTTGACCTACGCTACCGACTCCGGCGGGTGGTCGCGCACTTTCGGCTATGATCAATGGGGCAATATGGCGGTTACCCTGAACAGCGGCGTTCCTCTCAACGTCAACACGCCGACCTCTACGGGCCTCTTCAACGCCAATAACCAGCGCACCGACCAAGCTTACTTCGCCAACGGCAATCTGAAGGCCGTCCAGCCGGGGATCACGCTCGCTTACGATGCGGAGAACCGGCAGACCTCGGCTAGTGGCTATTCCTATGCGTACGACGGCAACGGCCACCGGGTTACCAAGACTGGCGGCGGGACTACGACCGTGTACGCCTACGACGCGCTGGGACAACTGGCGGCGGAATACTCGAATGCGGCGAATCCGTCGCACGGTACGACGTATTACCTGAGCTACGACCATTTGGGAACGGCGCGGCTGATTACCGATCAGAAAGCGAATGTCATTTCGCGGCATGATTATTTGCCGTTCGGGGAGGAGATTCCGGCGAACACGGCGGGGAGGAACGGACAGTTTGGTGCGGGGAATGATGCGGTGACGCAGAAGTTTACCGGCAAAGAACGGGATTCGGAGAGCGGACTGGATTATTTTGGGGCAAGGTACTACGGGAGTGCGCTGGGGAGGTTTAGCAGCCCAGACTGGAGCGCCGCCCCGGAGCCCGTGCCGTATGCAGACATTAGTAGCCCGCAGTCACTTAATCAATACGCCTATGTTCTGAACAATCCGTTGGCGCACCCAGACTCTGACGGGCATTGCTGCGAGGACGCAATTGTTCTAGGACAGCAACTCGAAGCCTCTCCGTTTCCACTGGCCAAGGCTGCGGGTGTAGTGGTAGTTGGTGTCGCGACGATTGGGACAGTACTGACCAACGAGAAAGTTCAGCAGGGTGCCAGAGACTTCATGGCAAACGCTGGCGGCGGTGGTGGGCAGTACGGCGACTTCAGCAAGCAACTGAAGATCGACGATCCTAAGCCCGGAACTTTAGGTAAGGCTGACCACCAGCAGACGGCGAACGAGGAGGCAGATCGCATAGGCGGACAGCGTGAGGTCACGATTCCAACACCCGGCGGACAGAAAGGTTCACGCCGCGCCGACGCGGCACAGGTAGATGCCAACGGTAAGCCGAACGGCGAGATCGTCCAAGTCTACCGGCCAACGCCAGCAGGTAACATTCCGAAACGAGAGAAAGACGCCGCCGCTGACATTCAAAAGGCAACGGACATAAAACCAACGATGATTCCAGTTCGCCCACTAAAGAAGCCAGACGGGACGCAGTAGCCAAATGGGACGACAAATCCTTTTTCACATGCTGCCGGCAGACTGCAGCACTTTTGTGGGGTTCCTTTGCGACCGCGACCCAGTTGTGATCGCGGAAAAGGACTCCGGAATCCCTGAAATCAAGCCATCAACAGCGCCATGCAACGCCGGACAGGTTCTCTCTGTGATGAACCAAAACATCACTCCCTCGCTGCAACGCAAGCACATCCCGGAATCGAATAGAGGGCCGTACTACCGAATCGACAGCGCACTTCCCGTCATCGAGCTGTTCTTGCCCCAAGAGGAGCCGTGGGACGGCCGACCCGCGCTGACCCAGGGGCGCGTGTATGCGAGTTTTGACCAGCCAAGCCGGGAACTGCGCACTTGGTTCGAAGCTATAGGCCGATGGATGAGGAAGCACTTCGCAAGAACGCCCATCCCTACTCTTAGCGGATATGTAGGGCCAGCAGCATACGACTGGTATCAAAGCGGAGGTCTTCTGCTCCCAATGATCAGGCCGCCAGTAACGCCGGAATGGCGAGCCTTCGCGGCGCTTCAGGCGCGGAAGGGGAACCCGGGGCAGCCATGGCCCACTCCGACCACTGAGATATGACACTCTCATCTGCGCTCTTCCCTCGATGCACGGGGGATGGTTTCCGGGTTTCCGTGACGGTCACCAAAATGAATAAACTGCGAACGCTACGACAATGAGCGCATGCCAGCTAGAGGAAACGCCAATCTATGGTTACGACAAGACCCACCCTGTCGTTTCAGGCACGGGAATGCCGATCTTTGGCTACGATTTCTCTGCCAACTGCTTCTTAGCCACCAAAGTTGAATACCTGCCGGGAAGCGCAGCAAGGTTCCACCAGTTTACCGGCAAAGAAAGAGATCAAGAATCAGGGCTCGATTACTTTGGCGCTCGGTATTACGGCAGCGCGCTGGGACGGTGGGCCAGCCCGGACCCGATCAACCTGACAAATGCGCGAATTGCAAATCCGACAAACACTCTGAACAAGTATGTGTATGGCGGGAACAATCCCCTCAAATATGTCGATCGAGACGGAAAAGATATCACGATATTCTACGAACCTGAAGATTACGGGCACGTTTTTCTCGCGGTAGTGAACCCCGACAATGGGCGGTCTGCCTTCCTGAGTTATGGGCCGGCGAACGGCGATATGAATTTGGTGGCAAGGACTCCAGGCCAGTTCAACTTTCCGGTTGACTTCCATAACTCATCTTCTTTGACCATTCAAACCAACCCCGAAGACGCCAATACACTAATCGACGCGATCACCGCCATCAATAATGGGCAGGTGCCTGATTTCTCCTTGTTCACGAACAACTGCACTACCATGGTGCAGGATGTACTGAAGGATTTCGGACTGAACTTCGGAGATTCGCTGCCGTCAACGTTTTGGGATGATCTCTACCATAAGCACTCCGAAGATGTAAAGGAGAATCCATTTAAGCTGCTGTTCACAGCACCACACCAAGCGGGAAAGGACTACGGCAATCCAAGAATTCCAGGCGCTGATTGGACTAAGCTGCTGAGCCGGTTGTGGGAGTTGCAAGTGAGGAGGGCGCAAGAGGAACAACAAATCCATGAGCCTAAGGCCTGCGTCACTGCAGGCGGTGAGACGACCTGTGACAGGTAGGTGTGAAGCGTCCGCCGTGTGGTTCTGCGAGATGGCCCAGTGAGGGGTTTAAATGATAACGCTGGCTAGGTGGCGTAGCGCGGTTTGGCTGCTCGCCCTCGTCGTGTCGATAGTGGCATGCGTTGCCAGTCTGGAAGAGTATCCCATCATCATACCTGGAGCAGTTCACAAACTCCACGCACCACACTTTCGCGTTGTCGCGAGTATCGTCCTTGCAATGGTCTTCTTCGTCGTATCGATGCTTTGCGGCTACAAAATGCTAAGAGAAGTCACCAATGAATCACGTCCCGTCGCGGGTCTTGGTGCTGGTCTAATCGCTATATTGGGGGTGTTGTCGCGGTTCATCATCTTGTTCGGCTACGACGAGCTTTTCCATTACGCGACTCGCGAAGGGTTTCGGTGACGGAGAAGTTTACCGGCAAAGAACGGGATGCGGAATCGGGGCTGGATTATTTCGGGGCACGGTATTACGGGAGCGCGTTGGGGAGGTGGACGAGTCCGGATCGCATAAATCTGACGAGGCTGCGGCTGTCCAATCCGACCAACACGCTTAACAAGTATGTCTACGCTGCGAACAACCCGTTCAAGTTCGTCGATAGGGACGGCGAAGATATTACAATCTTCTACCGACCGTCGAGTGGGTTGGCCGCTCCCTCGACAGGTAACTATGGGCACATTTTCCTGGGAGCGCTAAACCAGGCAACCGGCAAGGCCGGGTTCTTAGACTTCTATCCAGCAGGCGGCCTGAATGGCGGGAAGGGTCCCGGCGCATTCAATCAGGGCGATATGAAAGATCGAGCGGCTCAGTCGTCCCAGTTTGCGACTTTGACTATCCAGACCACTCCGGAAGAAGCACAGAAGGTTCTAGACCTGATCAACAAGTTAAAGAGTGGCGATGCTCCTGACTACGCCGTTTTTTCCAGTAACTGCACGACAGTCTGTGAGACCGTTCTTCATGACCTGGGGTTAGACTTTGGTGACATCAGTCCTGACGCCTTTTTCAATGATGCGTTTACCAGCTACGGAGCGGCCTTTCCAGGTAGCTACGACAACCTGATCCAGAACAGAGTCACTTCTTTCATGCCCGGTAGGGAGTATGGAAATCCGAGAAACGTGGGCATGGATTTTACAAAATTCTTGTTCCAGCTCTATTTTAATCAGCAGAACGAAAAGCCCGTGAAGGCCTGCGTGAGTGCGTCTGATGACAAAGGCAACACGACCGGTACAACGTGCAATTGATGGCCATGATTCCGACCGCCCGCTGGAAGTTGCGAGCCTCGCTTGTGGCAGTTTTGGTGATTCTATCGGCCTTGGCGCTATTGGAGAACTATCAATGGGGCAGCTTGTACAGTGCCATCGTCGGCTTACCGTCCAGAGTCCAAGACGCGGAGTTCTCTCAGCACCGAGCACAATTATTTGCTTTGATTTCAGCGGTCCTGGAAATAGTGGCGATAACACTCATGATGCCGCTGATTCGTTTGCGGGCCGCTGGGAGATCGGTCGTAATCGCTCGCGCCGGTATCGCTTTGGGTATCGCACTCCTGAGTACGGGCTTGGTCTGTTGGCTCTTGGTGCTCATTGCCATCAAGTTCCGGCTTGCGTAGGCAATCTTCGGCAGTCGCCTCAAACACATTTTCGGGCGATATGACCGAACCGGCATTACAGGTTGGCGGAGCTAATAATCCAAAAAACACCATCCCTAAGGCTGCGCCTTATGCCGGTTCGAGGGCTGAAAATCAGCCGCTTTTGTCCTGCTCGTGTCCTGCCTTCGTCCGGCACTTGTCCTGCTTGTGTCCGGTGTTTGTCCGCCACGCGACTACGAATCAGCGGTACGATTCTTTGCGGTTCTTGACGGCGAGGATGCGGAGGAGTTGTCCATCGGGGCGGAAGAAGAGGCGGTAATCGCCGAGTCGGAGGCGGAGTTTGCCGGCGTGCTTGCCTTGCAGGGCCTTGACGTCACCCTCGCCGGTAACGGCAAAGCGATAGAGGCCATCGAAAATGCGCATGGCGGGAGTAATTCAGGACAGGTAATTCAGGACAGTACACTCAACCACCATTCTTGGGGGCGGGAACTCGGCGGGCGGGAACTCGGGGGCGGGAACTCGGGACATAGCACTTAGACACAGTTTGTGAAGATCTACTTGGACCGACGGCCTGGGCCGCTTGGTGCAAGTGGAGGAAGCGCCCAACAGTGATAAATTCTTCACCACCTACGGTTACAGTGCGCTCGATGACCTGCTCTGCGTCAACCAAGGCGTTCTGGGCGCGGCTACCGCGAATCCCTCCATCTATTCGTGCGATCCCTCCAAGGCGCATGCCCGCAGCTTCGCTTATGACGGCCTCAAACGCCTCACGGCGGCTACTAACCCGGAAACGGGCACCATCCGCTACAGCTACGATCCGGTCGGCAATCTGCTCAGCAAGACGGACGCGCTCAGCGTCACCACATGTTTCGGGACACTCTCGGGCTCTAATTGCACCACCGGCTATGACGGCCTCAACCGGCCAACGGTCAAGACTTACTCTGACGGCTTCACGCCGCAAGTCAACTACACTTACGACTCTGCCCCCTACGGCATTGGCCGCCTGGCTCAAGTCAGTAACAGCGCCTCCACTACCAACTACCTGGCTTATGACGCCCTCGGCCGGATCGCTAGTTCCAACCAAATCACCGGGTCCACCACATCTAACTTTCCGTCCTATCAGTACAACTTGGCCGGCGCTCTTGTCTCGGAAACGTATCCCTCCGGCCGAGTGATCGCCACCGCCTACGACGGTGCCAATCGCCCTGCTTACCTGAAAGGTACCCTCGGCAGCACCGCCACCCCTTATGTTGGCAGCAGCACGAACTGGATTCAATATTGGCCCCACGGCGTGCCCTATAAAGTCGCCTTTGGCAACGGATTGTGGCGCACGCTTTCCTCGGTGAACGGGCATTTGCAGCCGACCGCCTACTGGGATGCGGTGAACGATAATCCAAACCAGTTCTTGCGCATTGAAGACCCCAATTGGCTGAACGGCAGTGGGCAGAACAATGGGAATCTGCAGGGGACGACCGTCTGGGCGGGGGGGCCGAATCAGTCGGCGAACCTGCCGCAGTACGCCGAGAGCTTCGCGTACGATGGAGAAAACCGTTTGACCTACGCTACCGACTCCGGCGGGTGGTCGCGCACTTTCGGCTATGATCAATGGGGCAATATGGCGGTTACCCTGAACAGCGGCGTTCCTCTCAACGTCAACACGCCGACCTCTACGGGCCTGTTCAACGCCAATAACCAGCGCACCGGCCAAGCTTACTTCGCCAACGGCAATCTGAAGGCCGTCCAGCCGGGGATCACGCTCGCTTACGATGCGGAGAACCGGCAGACCTCGGCTAGTGGCTATTCCTATGCGTACGACGGCAACGGCCACCGGGTTACCAAGACTGGCGGCGGGACTACGACCGTGTACGCCTACGACGCGCTGGGACAATTGGCGGCGGAATACTCGAATGCGGCGAATCCGTCGCACGGTACGACGTATTACCTGAGCTACGACCATTTGGGAACGGCGCGGCTGATTACCGATCAGAAAGCGAATGTCATTTCGCGGCATGATTATTTGCCGTTCGGGGAGGAGATTCCGGCGAACACGGCGGGGAGGCATGGACAGTTTGGTGCGGGGAACGATGGGGTGACGCAGAAGTTTACCGGCAAAGAACGGGATTCGGAATCGGGGCTCGATTATTTTGGGGCGCGGTACTACGGCAGTGCGCTGGGGAGGTTCACTAGCCCTGACCCAATTGGCATTATGAAGCAAAAACTGCTTGACCCGCAGCAGTGGAACATGTATTCATATGTGCGGAACAATCCGTTGAGCTTGACGGATCCGACCGGAATGTACACAAACACCTGTGCGCAAGATGACAAGAAATGCAACAAGGCCGTCACCAAATTCGAGAAGCAACGTCAGAAGGACCTCAAATCCAAGCGCGATAACGTCCGAGCAGGGGCGACGGCCTATGGAGACCCAGGGCAGGACAATGGCGTTCACGTAAAGTTTGAGAACAAACAATGGTTCGTGGACAAGGGCGAGCCGACCGCTGGTGCGGATACGGACCCCTACAAGAGTGGCCACGGCAAGACCAACATTGACGTCACATTCCTCTACGGCCAAGCATCAGGCTCTAACATAGCCCACGAAGGAACCCACGTCCTGAACGATCAGACCTTCCTCAATTCCTGGGATCCGGCCACAAAAACGTACGACATAAATACAAACTTTGTGAGTTTCTATACAGAAGAAAAGGCCTACTTGGCAACCTTTGATCGGTATGGCCCTAACGACGTTGGCAAGGTCGATGCGTTTCTTCTTTCGAGCCCCGCTTACAAAGACAAGCTATTTGAACCTATTTTCCCAAACAGCTCACAGTTCCCTCAAGCGGATCGTCCAGATGATTAGATGCGCCGCCTCGATAGTGATCCTGATCCTAACGCCGATGCTGAACCTTGGCCAAGTTGCAGCACCGAAGCAGCCTGCAGCCCTCACGCTATGCCGGATATTTTCAGCGCCGACCGACTTCGATGGTCGGGATGTCGTGGCAACCGGCGTGGCAGGCAACTCTTTTCATCAAACCGATTTCTGGGACCCAGAGTGCCCACTTCCGAAGCACGGAGGGGCAGCACGGCTTCGTTTCGCCGAAGGCTACGTCCACGGCCCAGATAAGCGTTATCTGGGAATGCTGCGCAAATACGGAGCAGTCCGGTTGGTGGTCCGCGGTCGCTTTGTTGCCAGCGGTGGTCCGTTCGGCCCGGAGGGGGATCGGTTTGAATTCCAAATTGTCTCGATTATAGAAGTGCAAAAATTGACGCGCGAATACCGCGATCGGTACTCAATTGGAACCGGAAAATTTTGATTGATGGAATTCGTTGGATCCTGAAACGACAACATCAACGGGAAGTTTACCGGCAAAGAACGGGATGCGGGGTAAGCTCAGCCAGACTTCCATACAAATTATTTCCGACCCGAGGGATGGACCGGGGAGAGCTTCAACGCAGCTACTTGTGCACTTCACTGACAAAGGAGCGATCGAGTCAAAACTGGGTGCTCATGGCGTCCACGTTGGACAGGAGCCAATTGGCAAACCGCCGGCGGTTGTGTATTCAGTTGATTTGAGCGCTGCCCCGCATGACATCGCGCTGGCTTATGACATCAATGTATGGTGTCTGGCGCGAGTCGGAGGATGCACCGGAGCTCAGCAGGCACCAGGAGTCTGGGCCCTCCGCAAGTCGGAAACTCGGGACGCAGCGTTCAACATCCGGCGCTGATAGATCATTTTGAGGGCTAAAGGGGACAGACGAGATTATTTAGTTTCATGGACAGCCACCAAAATGAATAAATTCCATCGACACAACAATGAGTGCGAAGCAGCCAATAATGACGCCAAGCTATGGTTACGATGGTATCTATGCCTCGTTCCAGGTGATGGGCACTCCATCTTTTGGCTACGATGCATCTGCAAAATGGTTCCTTCCTAACACTTAATTCTAAGTCCCGCCGAATCAGCGACATAAATTTCTCGACCCTCCTCAAAATCCCCAAATGGGTCCTCCTGGCCGCAGGCCTGTTTGGTCCCTCGTTGCGGCGGACTGAAAGGCCGTCCTGGGCGAGTCACAGCAACCAGTTTTAGAGCTTCGCCCGGAAGCGCGTTAAAATTTCGCCAGTATACCGCCAAAGAAAGAGACACAGAATCAGGACTCGACTACTTCGGGAGTAATTCAGGACAGTACAC
The DNA here is from genome assembly GCA_963763615.1 of Bryobacterales bacterium. Lineage (GTDB taxonomy): Bacteria > Acidobacteriota > Terriglobia > Bryobacterales > Bryobacteraceae > Bog-105. Next base: position 293,600 of record CAVXPI010000005.1, read on the forward strand.
TCAACCACCATTCTTGGGGGCGGGAACTCGGCGGGCGGGAACTCGGGACATAGCACTTAGACACAGTTTGTGAAGATCTACTTGGACCGACGGCCTGGGCCGCTTGGTGCAAGTGGAGGAAGCGCCCAACAGTGATAAATTCTTCACCACCTACGGTTACAGTGCGCTCGACGACCTGCTGTGCGTCGATCAAGGCGTTCTGGGCGCGGCTACCGCGAATCCCTCCATCTATTCGTGCGATCCCTCCAAGGCGCATGCCCGCAGCTTCGCTTATGACGGCCTCAAACGCCTCACGGCGGCTACTAACCCGGAAACGGGCACCATCCGCTACAGCTACGATCCGGTCGGCAATCTGCTCAGCAAGACGGACGCGCTCAGCGTCACCACGTGTTTCGGGACACTCTCGGGCTCTAATTGCACCACCGGCTATGACGGCCTCAACCGGCCAACGGTCAAGACTTACTCTGGCGGCTTCACGCCGCAAGTCAACTACACTTACGACTCTGCCCCCTACGGCATTGGCCGCCTGGCTCAAGTCAGTAACAGCGCCTCCACTACCAACTACCTGGCTTATGACGCCCTCGGCCGGATCGCTAGTTCCAACCAAATCACCGGGTCTACCACATCTAACTTTCCGTCCTATCAGTACAACTTGGCCGGCGCTCTTGTCTCGGAAACGTATCCCTCCGGCCGAGTGATCGCCACCGCCTACGATGGCGCCAATCGCCCTGCTTACCTGAAAGGTACCCTCGGCAGCACCGCCACCCCTTATGTTGGCAGCAGCACGAACTGGATTCAATATTGGCCCCACGGCGTGCCCTATAAAGTCGCCTTTGGCAACGGATTGTGGCGCACGCTTTCCTCGGTGAACGGGCATTTGCAGCCGACCGCCTACTGGGATGCGGTGAACGATAATCCAAACCAGTTCTTGCGCATTGAAGACCCCAATTGGCTGAACGGCAGTGGGCAGAACAATGGGAATCTGCAGGGGACGACCGTCTGGGCGGGGGGGCCGAATCAGTCGGCGAACCTGCCGCAGTACGCCGAGAGCTTCGCGTACGATGGAGAAAACCGCTTGACCTACGCTACCGACTCCGGCGGGTGGTCGCGCACTTTCGGCTATGATCAATGGGGCAATATGGCGGTTACCCTGAACAGCGGCGTTCCTCTCAACGTCAACACGCCGACCTCTACGGGCCTGTTCAACGCCAATAACCAGCGCACCGACCAAGCTTACTTCGCCAACGGCAATCTGAAGGCCGTCCAGCCGGGGATCACGCTCGCTTACGATGCGGAGAACCGGCAGACCTCGGCTAGGGGCTATTCCTATGCGTACGACGGCAACGGCCACCGGGTTACCAAGACTGGCGGCGGGACTACGACCGTGTACGCCTACGACGCGCTGGGACAACTGGCGGCGGAATACTCGAATGCGGCGAATCCGTCGCACGGTACGACGTATTACCTGAGCTACGACCATTTGGGAACGGCGCGGCTGATTACCGATCAGAAAGCGAATGTCATTTCGCGGCATGATTATTTGCCGTTCGGGGAGGAGATTCCGGCGAACACGGCGGGGAGGAATGGACAGTTTGGTGCGGGGAACGATGGGGTGACGCAGAAGTTTACCGGCAAAGAACGGGATCAAGAATCGGGGTTGGATTACTTTGGGGCAAGGTATTACGGAAGTGCGCTTGGGCGGTACACCAGCCCGGACTGGTCGGCGATACCACAAGCTGTTCCTTACGCGGATTTGAGCAACCCACAGTCACTGAATCTTTACAGCTATGTATTGAATAATCCTCTACAAGCGGCTGATCCGGACGGGCATGCTCAAATTGACATACGATACACGAAGATCGGGCCTGGCTACACACATTCGTACATCGTTGTGACCGACACGAATGGGGCTAAAACATACTTTCGCGCTGGCCCATCGGCTGGAGGTCCCTCGTCGGGAAGTTCCGGCGGGCTGTCGTCCGGTAGCGGTGGTTCCAGCTCTCAATCTTCTCAGTCGGGCTCATCGGCATCCTCTGGCTCGAACTCCTCTAATTCTTCGAGTCCAGGGAGTGGCCCAGGAGGTCCGGGTGCCAATGCCGGTCCGTACGGGCAACTCCATGCCGATAGTGGGAGCTATGTGCCGGGAACTGTCGATTACGAGACGAAGCCAGCGGCATCAAGCACGTTACTGTCAAACGATCAGCCGGCTGCAGGATACATAGACCAACTAACGCAATACTCGAACAATATCAACCAAGCGAACATCCCCTACAATCCTCTCAGCACCAACAGCAATGCATACGCCGCAGGCGCCGCGAACTTCTTGGGATTGACAGTGCCCAAGCCATCTGTGAATGCTCCAGGTTCCGGCACTTCGTTACCGGTTCCTCCACCGCCGCCTCCGGCTCCGCCGCCACCGCCGTCATGCTCGGTTCAAGGAGCTTGCCACAACTAGTAACTCGGAACCGCGCGGCATCAGGAGGAAAACGCAGCTATGGGTAGATGGACTAAGGCACTGATTTTAGTTGCAATCGGTATAGGGCTTATCGCGTTGCTTCGCATCATATTCATGGATCAGAAGGCGGGTCAGGCCACTATGGCGAACGGTGGGGTCACCGCTGAGGCCCTTGAGCATGAGATTCGCGGCACGTTGCCGTTAGGAAGCTCCCTGTCTACTGTCCAGGACTTTCTCAGCAAACGCGGCATCGAATTCAGTTTTGAAGCATCGTCCAAGTCCGTCTATGCGGTCGCACGCAAACTGAAGGGCAGCACGACTGTAGCGAGCAAATCTCTTAGCCTTCAGTTTCATTTTGATGACGCTTCAAACCTGAAATCCATTGACACGAAGGTGCTCTATACCGGCCCCTGAGCGCAGGTGCATGGAAATCGTCGGAAATCGTCGGCAGCCCACTCAAACACATTTTGGCGAGATATGACCGAATCGGTACCGCTTGTTCCCGCAACGATCAATCTCAAAAACACCATCCCTAAGCTTCGCTTTAGGTGTTTTGTCAACGAGCAAAAACGGCGCATTTTGATCTGCCCCTGATCTGCCGTTGATCTGTGTCTGATCTGCTTTTGATCTGCGGTATTTTGCGCGGGGCGACGTTCAGCGGTAAGCGTCCTTGCGGTCGAGAACGCGGTGGATGGTGATGGTGTCGGCGGTCTCATCGAAGAAGACGCGGTGATTGCCGACGCGGAGGCGAAGCACTCCCTCGAACTCGCCGCTGAGCGGCTTGACGCGGCCCGCGCCGGTTTCGGCATAGCGGTGAATCGCTTCCAGAATGGTCATGGCGGCTTTCTGCTCGATGGCGCGGACGTCGGCAGGAACGTTGGGGTGGAAGCGGATCGCCTTCACGAATTTTTCTGAGCGCCCCGGATCTGTTCCATGGTGAAGCCGCAGTCGGCGACGACCTGTTCGAAGGAGATTCCTTGGCCGCCTTGGCGGAAATACTCGCGGGAGGCGGCGATGGCGCGGCGGTCTTCCTCGCTCAGTTCCTCTTCGTCGTCCTCATCGTGCACCATGACTTCGAGCAGATGAACCACGGCGGCGAGTTTGCCGGGGTTGAGTTGCCCCAGCAGTTCATGGGCTTTGGCTTCGAGCGTATTAACGGCCATTGCGTTCTCCTCCTGGCGCGCTGCTGTTTCGGCGAAGAGAACTGGCGGCGACTAAAGAATTAATCAGACGGACGACGGCTTTCTGATCGCGTTCGGGCAATGTCGCGATCATCTGGAATCGCCTCCGATATCGGCGCGTCTCGGAATCTTCTTCGACCAGTGCGACTTTGGGCGGCTTCAATCCAAGCAGTTCATCGGTGGTAACGTTGAGCGCCTTGGCCAGACTGATAACTGCGGGAGCGGGTGGGAAGCCAGCCTCGGTCTCGTAGTAGGAAACGGCCCGCTGCGTCGTCTCGGCGGCCTCGGCCAGTTGGACTTGCGTCAAGCCGCGAGCTTTGCGGATGTTCTGCAGGCGTTCGCCAAAGGTAGTTTCGCCGTACTTCTTTCTGGGCATCGCATCCGCGATTGTAAAAGCCATTTTCGAGATCCTTTCCGCCTGTTGTTGACAGAGCTTCCGTATTACGTATACTCTCAGAGACGGTACTGCAAGGTCAAGTAGGTCTCTCTGCTATGAGGATGTGTTTGGCGGCGGCCCGCAGCAGTCAAGGGCGCGCAGCGACGGAGTGAACCCTTGACGGCAAGGACTGCTGCCGTAAGAGAGTAGCTGCAGGGAAAGGCGCTTGCACTTCGCTTGTGTGCTGCCACGCTTTCATACAATCGAAGCATGCTGGCTGCGGCTAAAGACGAATCTGTTTTCTCTTTAGCCGCCGCGTTGCTAAGCGAAAACTCGCGTCGGGGGTTCGCCACTTCCACCAACGAACTGCATCGGGCTTTCCGCTTTGCTAACTCGAACACCGCGACCGGGTTGGACGTTTGTTTGTACGACGACGGCAGAGGATCTCGTAGTACCGGCAAAGAACGGGATGCGGAATCGGGGTTGGATTACTTTGGGGCGCGGTATTACGGGAGCGCGCTGGGACGGTTTACGAGTCCGGATTGGTCGGCGAAGCCGGTGGCGATTCCATATGCCAAGCTCGAAAATCCGCAGTCATTGAATCTCTACGCCTATCTCCTGAACAATCCATTGCGTGGGGTCGATCCAGACGGGCACGATGGCTGCCCACAGGGTCAGCCAGGCTGCAAAAACGGCACCCAGACGACAACAACAGGCGCGCCCCTGACGCCGTCTCCTGAAAATCATGCCGCAGCCGACAAGAATCCGGCAAGGTTGGAGGTCAACACCTCCTCGGGAGGACCCAAGGGCGGGGAAATCGACTACACTTTGACGCCCGCAAAGGGGGATACGAACAACTACACAATTGTTCAGGCCGAAACTAATAAGGACAGAACGGGGGGACAACACTCGGAGTTCGGAGAAGGAACCTCGAAGGATTCAAACACGAATCAATTCCAGGACACAATACAGCCCGGCGTTGCGCGGCCAGCAAACAATTCGATACAAACCTTCTACATGGTTCCAGTGGACAACTCTGGGAAACCGCTTGGACCACCGCAGCCGGTTAATGTCCGCGACCAAGAAGGACACGACTTCTACTCTCTTGGTGTTTATTTTTCGGCAACTGGGAACACCTTCGTAAACGGCAGACAGGTCACCTCCACGAACCTCACGCCGCCCGGTGGCGGTAACTGATAAGGGGATCTAAGAAATGCGTATACCTCGACTAATTGCCCTGGCTGTGATTGCTTGCATCGTGGCGACTCTCGTTTTCGCCGCCCTTATTTTGCGCCCAGTAATGATTGCGAATTCAATCCGAAACGAGATGCGTGAGTTTCACGCGGGACCATTTTCCGCCGAGCGTCTCCGTAAATGGGCCGCGGATCATGCTGGCACCATCAGGTGTGATGGCAATAGGTGCTGGAGCGATGCCAGCGTTATTAATCGGCCTCTCTCCGCGCTCGGGCTTGCCCCGCCTGCAGGATTTATTGCCTCGATTGAAACGAATGACGGTAAGCTCAGCCAGACTTCCATACAAATTATTTCCGACCCGAGGGATGGACCGGGGAGAGCTTCAACGCAGCTACTTGTGCACTTCACTGACAAAGGAGCGATCGAGTCAAAACTGGGTGCTCATGGCGTCCACGTTGGACAGGAGCCAATTGGCAAACCGCCGGCGGTTGTGTATTCAGTTGATTTGAGCGCTGCCCCGCATGACATCGCGCTGGCTTATGACATCAATGTATGGTGTCTGGCGCGAGTCGGAGGATGCACCGGAGCTCAGCAGGCACCAGGAGTCTGGGCCCTCCGCAAGTCGGAAACTCGGGACGCAGCGTTCAACATCCGGCGCTGATAGATCATTTTGAGGGCTAAAGGGGACAGACGAGATTATTTAGTTTCATGGACAGCCACCAAAATGAATAAATTCCATCGACACAACAATGAGTGCGAAGCAGCCAATAATGACGCCAAGCTATGGTTACGATGGTATCTATGCCTCGTTCCAGGTGATGGGCACTCCATCTTTTGGCTACGATGCATCTGCAAAATGGTTCACAGCAACCAGTTTTAGAGCTTCGCCCGGAAGCGCGATAAAATTTCGCCAGTATACCGCCAAAGAAAGAGACACAGAATCAGGACTCGACTACTTCGGGGCTAGGTACTATGCGTCTTCGATGGGGCGGTTCATGAGTCCTGATTGGGCGACGAAGCCGTATCCAGTCCCATATTCAAAACTTGACAACCCGCAGACCCTAAACCTCTATGCCTACGTCGGGAACAACCCGATGAATCGCTTTGATCCAGACGGACACTACTCATGCGACACGAAGAACCATGCGGCTGAGTGCGGCAAAATCAAGGACGCTTTGGCAATTGTTCAAAAGGCGGACTCTGCCTTGAAGGAAGGCTCCAAAGAACGAGGACGATTGGACGCAGTTTTGAAGTTCTATGGTTCCGAGAACGATGGAAAAGGGCCGAGCGTCCAGTTTGCAGATTTGAGCAAGGACGGTGCGGTCGGCGAGACTCAGACCGTCAACGGAAAGACGACGATCACTTTTGACACGAAGGCGCTTGGCAACTTTGGAGAAGCTGGAAAAGGGGAAGAGGTCGCCCATGAGGGAACACACGGCATGGATGACCACTCTAATCGGGGGCCGGTCGCCAACCCATTTTGGAGATTCTTTGACTACGAATACCGTGCTTATCAGAGCGAGTCCTATGTCGATAAAGGTCTGGGTGTTCGAACTGAATCAGATGGTGATCGCCCTGTCTGGGCTCCGGGAATGTCATACGGCCAGCATGTAACGAACATGACGAGAAACGCTTATTCCAATGCCCAAGCAGATTGTGGGGATCAATGCCATCCATGAAGAATCGCGAATTTATTAGATGGGCGCTCTCTGTGTTGTTTCTGATTTTGACATCCTTTGGATGTGGTTACGCCACAGCCGAAAGTAGTGGCGCTCCTCCTAAAGTTGCGCTCTGCGATGTTCTTGGCCGTCCTGCGGACTATTCCGGCAAAACGCTGACGATGACTGTTCGCATTACAGCGACCAAAGAGGGGAGCTTTCTTTGGAATTCGAGTTGCAAAAATCTCGGACTCACGCTCCAAATCGAAGATCAGGCAAAGTCTGACACGGGCATCCAAGGTTTACTTGAGATGCTACGGCAGCATGGGTTATCGGATCATCCCGTGACTGCGACGTTGACCGGAGTATTTCTGTACAACCAGCAGGATGAATATCGCAACCGCCGTCGGTCTGTTTTCCGAGCGAGTTCGGCTACGGAAATCAAACAAGCTGGCGCAAGGGCGAGCCGCGTCGATCCGCCGAAGCCACAGTAAGCCTATGACGGGAGAGAATAGCGATACGACACGCTCCGGCGTTTATGCATCCGTAGTGTGTTTTTCAGCATCCCGTTATACCGGCAAAGAACGGGACGCGGAGAGCGGGCTCGATTACTTCGGGGCGCGGTACTACGGATCGGCGCTCGGTCGGTTTACCTCGCCTGATCCTTTGATGGCGAGCGCGCACGCCAGCGATCCGCAATCATGGAATCGCTATGCCTACGCCATGAATAACCCACTACGATTTGTCGACCCGGATGGGATGGAAGTTCCTGCAGCTTGTGCCGACAACAAGAACTGCCAGATCGTGGTTAAGATTAACGTCATCTATGACCAAACGGTGAATAATGGGAAGGGCTTTAGCGACGACCAGAAAAAGGCCTTTCAGTCGGATCAGATAGCGAAGGCTCAAAAAGATTTCGGAAATTCGAATATCAAGTTGGATGTTAGTTACACAAAGGGATCGTATACCGTGGATGACAACGGTCAAACCCACATCACCGGACTTGATAAAGGTGCCCTGAACATTGTCGCTTCGACCGCCGTCCCGGACGAGGCACACGGAGCGAACGGCGTATCGACTCAGGTTGGCGGCACCGCACTCACATTCTTGCGTATCAACGATCTCTCCAGTACGAATTGGTTCGTTGGGAGTGCGACTACTGAGCATGAGCTTGGGCATCAGTTCCTTGGAGACCCTTTCAACACCAACCGTAACTTTTTCACCAACATAACGAGAGACACAAACATTGACTCCCGAAACACGTTTCAGTCGATGGGCGTGAGCCAGACTGGTTACCGTGAGGGTCTTGAACCCCGTCGCTATGCGGCTCCGGCAAATCCGGAAGCTAATAAGCCCCAAAAGTGAGAAAACCCATGCTTTGGTTGAGGCGGGCGGCAAAGGGCGTGTTGCTGATCTTGCTGCTTATCGACGCGCTCGCAGTGTATGAGTTTTGGCGTTACGGGCCACCAATCGCAGCAACAAATGGAACATCTCCTAAGCCGGACGAGTTGGTGTTCCAAGTGAGCAGAGTACCGTTTTCAAGCGGCGATTGGGCAATCCTCGGCGGTTTGATTGCAGTGCATCTTCTGGTCATCTGTCTGATCTGGGCATTTCGGCGACGGGCGGTGGCAGAACATTCGTAGGCCCTTGGGTTCCGCGCCGTGTTGCTTTAGGGAATCGCCGCGATTTTCAGGCTCGTTGTTTTTCGGAGAGATATGACGTACGCGGCATTGCTTGTTGCCTGAGCTAATAATCCGAAAAACACCAGCCCTAAGCCTGCGCCTTAGCGTGGTGAGCTTCATCGCGAAGCGCGATTCGGGGAGGGCTAAAGGGGACAGACGAGATTATTTAGTTTCATGGACAGCCACCAAAATGAATAACTTCCATCGACACAACAATGAGTGCGAAGCAGCCAATAATGACGCCAAGCTATGGTTACGATGGTATCTATGCCTCGTTCCAGGTGATGGGCACTCCATCTTTTGGCTACGATGCATCTGCAAAATGGTTCACAGCAACCAGTTTTAGAGCTTCGCCCGGAAGCGCGATAAAATTTCGCCAGTTTACCGGCAAAGAACGGGATGCGGAATCGGGGCTCGATTACTTCGGGGCGCGGTATTACGGGGGTGGGTTGGGACGATTTACGTCGGTTGATCCTATCTGGGTTAAGATTGATCGCCTCGTCGACCCGCAGCTACTTAACCTATACGCCTACGGGCGAAATAATCCCCTACGTTTTTCCGATCCGACTGGAATGGACGTGGCCTTGAGCAGCTGTGCGTCCGGCATGACGACATCAATGTGTGAGGCCGCCGTGACAGATGGGCTAAGAAAGGAGGATCGTTCCCATGTCCACTTTGTGGAAGGTAACGGTAAGAACGGTTTCGCAAAGGGCCTGACCGGCATTCGCGTTGATGCAGACTATAAGAGCAGTTCCAAAAACTTCCAGGTGCTTCAGTCGGAGGCGAATGATCATTCGGCTCTCGCAAAGATCGACATCGTCAATCCGACCGACAATGTGTCCGTCAATACGGGTTCCTTCGGAATAATGCAGATGCAACTGGGCGATGCGAAGCGAAAAGCGCCCATGAGTATGGAAGGCTACACGCTTTTCCCGCATCAGAATGGGCCCCCGCCTTGGTCGACCGGCAATTTTACAGAAGTTTTTATCAACACCTCCGTCAGTGACAGTTTGGCATCCAGCGTCCACCACGAGCTGCGGCACGTTTTTCTTGGCGATTTCGGGCGCTCTGTTGGACTCGGGGTGCACAGCCAACCTGGCCAGCCAAAAAATGAGGTCGACCGGGAAACCAAGGCTGCTGAGCAAGAGGCAATCAAGAATTCAAAGGAACACTGATGCTCAGATTAGTCGTAGCGATGGTTTTCTCTTTATCGTCTCTTAGCGCCGCCCAACCGCAGGCCAGCGATCAGGGACAATGCCTTTGTGCAGCTTGCAAGTCGGAAGACGCCATTTGCCTTAGCGAGCGAGCAATCGCAAAACACGTTGAGCATATTCAGCCGCTTTTGACTCCACCTAACGGAAAGAACCTCCGCCTTAAGGGGATAATTAGATTTGCGATCCGGTTCGGCGCGGACGGTCGTGTTCAATGCCTGCGGTTGATATCGGGACACGCTCTTGTAGTGGATTCAGGGCAATCGGCTTTGCTCAACTGGATTTTTCGACCCGTTGTAATTAACGGCACGAAACACGGTGGGTGCGGCGAATTAGCGATTCGCTACAAGCTCGGGCTGTATGGGAACTCGACACGGGTCGTCATGCCAACGAAGCAACGGGGGGTTCCGTAACAACCACCAAAACGAATAAATTCCTAACGCCACGACAATGAATGCCCACCAGCCAACAACGACGCAAATCTATGGTTACGACCGTTCCTATGCCTCATTCCAAGTGACAGGCACGCCGTTTTTTGGCTACGATGCGTTCGCAACCTGCTTCAAAGCGCCAAGTTTTGAGGCATCGGCCGGAAAGTTCCGCCAGTTTACCGGCAAGGAACGGGATCAAGAGTCGCAGCTGGATTACTTTGGGGCGCGGTATTACGGGAGTGCGCTGGGAAGGTTTGCGAGCCCGGATTGGAGCGCATCGCCGGAGCCGGTTCCTTATGCGAATCTCAACAATCCTCAAAGCTTCAACCAATACTCATACGTGGGAAACAATCCAGTCTCGCTCAATGATCCCACCGGACATTGCCCCCCCTGCATCGCCGAAGCTGGTCCAGCTATTGAAGAGGCTTCAGAGTGGGTCGTCACCAAGTCTGACGTAATCATGGGCGGACTGGCTGTGCTTGGAAGTGCCATAGCAGCAAAGGGCGACGCTATAATCACCGCCCTTGAGAATCCGCCGGCCATGACTGGCTCCCACTTCGGAATGGCGGGGGACGGGGGCTTCACCCAAATCGCCATGAAGGAGAACAAAGGTGACGCGAACTCTGGCGAGCAGGAAGCTGACACCGTAAGACAGGGGAAAAGAGAGGCAATGCGGCAGGAGGGTATTCCAACGAGTCAACAGCCGCAGTCCCAAACAAGTACAGAAGGCGGGCGCCAGGCTGTATATGAAGTGCCAAAACCTGGCGGCGGCACTCAAACTAAAGTGGTCACCGTGAACCACGCCGACAGCAGCCATCCGGGACAGACACATGTGGAGGCTGGAAACGCAAAAGCCGGCGGTCAGACAGATTCGCTCGGACGATTGAGGGTGGTTAACGACAAGACGAAAATCAACATCAAGAAACCTGAAGGACAATGAACAATAAATTGAACCTTTTGGTCCGGGAGAACAAGGGAAGACTAATGTTTGACGAGGTCCGGTCTACCCTCGAGGCCCTCATCGCTCATCCGATCATGGAGTGCGCTTCACTTCCGAAGACCGATGACATCGTTGAGCTTCATAAGACGGCTTATAGAAAAGCCACACTGTCAAAGCCAGAGACTTTAAGGCTTGTCATTTCCGCCCAAGACTCTGCGAAGGTGGATGCCTTTCTTCATTGCTTTGAAGAATCTTTCAAAGGAGAGATTGTCTATTACACGCCGAAACAAAGCGAATACGTCGGAGCTCTGATGATCGCGCTCTCACCAGCGCTTTCGGCATTCAGGGGTTTACTCAAATTCGACGGCGATTCACTTCAACTTACCAGCCAAAACGAGAAGAATGGCCTTTTTCTCGACTGGAACAGAGACGACATGGCCGCCCAGTTTGAACTTGTCGTTTGGGGAGAGTCCTGGGTGGCCGGGGCGAGACGCTGCTTTGGGTGAATGGCATTGGCGTTTCTGTGACGACCGCCAGAATGGATAAGTGCACTGAGGTTATGAACCAACTGAAGACATGGCCAACCTATGGTTACGACGGCACCCGCACCTCAGCGCGGGGCACCGGCGTGCAGATCTTTGGCTACGATGCTTCTGAGACCTGGCTCGCGCCGTCAACTTTAGGGTTTCGGCCAGGAAACGCAGCAGCCATGCTGACATTTACCGGCAAAGAACGGGATGCCGAATCGGGGCTCGATTATTTCGGGGCACGGTATTACGGGAGCGCGTTGGGGAGGTGGACGAGTCCGGATCGCATAAATCTGACGAGGCTGCGGCTGTCCAATCCGACCAACACGCTTAACAAGTATGTCTACGCTGCGAACAACCCGTTCAAGTTCGTCGATAGGGACGGCGAAGATATTACAATCTTCTACCGACCGTCGAGTGGGTTGGCCGCTCCCTCGACAGGTAACTATGGGCACATTTTCCTGGGAGCGCTAAACCAGGCAACCGGCAAGGCCGGGTTCTTAGACTTCTATCCAGCAGGCGGCCTGAATGGCGGGAAGGGTCCCGGCGCATTCAATCAGGGCGATATGAAAGATCGAGCGGCTCAGTCGTCCCAGTTTGCGACTTTGACTATCCAGACCACTCCGGAAGAAGCACAGAAGGTTCTAGACCTGATCAACAAGTTAAAGAGTGGCGATGCTCCTGACTACGCCGTTTTTTCCAGTAACTGCACGACAGTCTGTGAGACCGTTCTTCATGACCTGGGGTTAGACTTTGGTGACATCAGTCCTGACGCCTTTTTCAATGATGCGTTTACCAGCTACGGAGCGGCCTTTCCAGGTAGCTACGACAACCTGATCCAGAACAGAGTCACTTCTTTCATGCCCGGTAGGGAGTATGGAAATCCGAGAAACGTGGGCATGGATTTTACAAAATTCTTGTTCCAGCTCTATTTTAATCAGCAGAACGAAAAGCCCGTGAAGGCCTGCGTGAGTGCGTCTGATGACAAAGGCAACACGACCGGTACAACGTGCAATTGATGGCCATGATTCCGACCGCCCGCTGGAAGTTGCGAGCCTCGCTTGTGGCAGTTTTGGTGATTCTATCGGCCTTGGCGCTATTGGAGAACTATCAATGGGGCAGCTTGTACAGTGCCATCGTCGGCTTACCGTCCAGAGTCCAAGACGCGGAGTTCTCTCAGCACCGAGCACAATTATTTGCTTTGATTTCAGCGGTCCTGGAAATAGTGGCGATAACACTCATGATGCCGCTGATTCGTTTGCGGGCCGCTGGGAGATCGGTCGTAATCGCTCGCGCCGGTATCGCTTTGGGTATCGCACTCCTGAGTACGGGCTTGGTCTGTTGGCTCTTGGTGCTCATTGCCATCAAGTTCCGGCTTGCGTAGGCAATCTTCGGCAGTCGCCTCAAACACATTTTCGGGCGATATGACCGAACCGGCATTACAGGTTGGCGGAGCTAATAATCCAAAAAACACCATCCCTAAGGCTGCGCCTTATGCCGGTTCGAGGGCTGAAAATCAGCCGCTTTTGTCCTGCTCGTGTCCTGCCTTCGTCCGGCACTTGTCCTGCTTGTGTCCGGTGTTTGTCCGCCACGCGACTACGAATCAGCGGTACGATTCTTTGCGGTTCTTGACGGCGAGGATGCGGAGGAGTTGTCCATCGGGGCGGAAGAAGAGGCGGTAATCGCCGAGTCGGAGGCGGAGTTTGCCGGCGTGCTTGCCTTGCAGGGCCTTGACGTCACCCTCGCCGGTAACGGCAAAGCGATAGAGGCCATCGAAAATGCGCATGGCGGGAGTAATTCAGGACAGGTAATTCAGGACAGTACACTCAACCACCATTCTTGGGGGCGGGAACTCGGCGGGCGGGAACTCGGGGGCGGGAACTCGGGACATAGCACTTAGACACAGTTTGTGAAGATCTACTTGGACCGACGGCCTGGGCCGCTTGGTGCAAGTGGAGGAAGCGCCCAACAGTGATAAATTCTTCACCACCTACGGTTACAGTGCGCTCGATGACCTGCTCTGCGTCAACCAAGGCGTTCTGGGCGCGGCTACCGCGAATCCCTCCATCTATTCGTGCGATCCCTCCAAGGCGCATGCCCGCAGCTTCGCTTATGACGGCCTCAAACGCCTCACGGCGGCTACTAACCCGGAAACGGGCACCATCCGCTACAGCTACGATCCGGTCGGCAATCTGCTCAGCAAGACGGACGCGCTCAGCGTCACCACATGTTTCGGGACACTCTCGGGCTCTAATTGCACCACCGGCTATGACGGCCTCAACCGGCCAACGGTCAAGACTTACTCTGACGGCTTCACGCCGCAAGTCAACTACACTTACGACTCTGCCCCCTACGGCATTGGCCGCCTGGCTCAAGTCAGTAACAGCGCCTCCACTACCAACTACCTGGCTTATGACGCCCTCGGCCGGATCGCTAGTTCCAACCAAATCACCGGGTCCACCACATCTAACTTTCCGTCCTATCAGTACAACTTGGCCGGCGCTCTTGTCTCGGAAACGTATCCCTCCGGCCGAGTGATCGCCACCGCCTACGACGGTGCCAATCGCCCTGCTTACCTGAAAGGTACCCTCGGCAGCACCGCCACCCCTTATGTTGGCAGCAGCACGAACTGGATTCAATATTGGCCCCACGGCGTGCCCTATAAAGCCGCCTTTGGGAACGGATTGTGGCGCACGCTTTCCTCGGTGAACGGGCATTTGCAGCCGACCGCCTACTGGGATGCGGTGAACGATAATCCAAACCAGTTCTTGCGCATTGAAGACCCCAATTGGCTGAACGGCAGTGGGCAGAACAATGGGAATCTGCAGGGGACGACCGTCTGGGCGGGGGGGCCGAATCAGTCGGCGAACCTGCCGCAGTACGCTGAGAGCTTCGCGTACGATGGAGAAAACCGTTTGACCTACGCTACCGACTCCGGCGGGTGGTCGCGCACTTTCGGCTATGATCAATGGGGCAATATGGCGGTTACCCTGAACAGCGGCGTTCCTCTCAACGTCAACACGCCGACCTCTACGGGCCTCTTCAACGCCAATAACCAGCGCACCGACCAAGCTTACTTCGCCAACGGCAATCTGAAGGCCGTCCAGCCGGGGATCACGCTCGCTTACGATGCGGAGAACCGGCAGACCTCGGCTAGTGGCTATTCCTATGCGTACGACGGCAACGGCCACCGGGTTACCAAGACTGGCGGCGGGACTACGACCGTGTACGCCTACGACGCGCTGGGACAATTGGCGGCGGAATACTCGAATGCGGCGAATCCGTCGCACGGTACGACGTATTACCTGAGCTACGACCATTTGGGAACGGCGCGGCTGATTACCGATCAGAAAGCGAATGTCATTTCGTGGCATGATTATTTGCCGTTCGGGGAGGAGATTCCGGCGAACACGGCGGGGAGGAATGGACAGTTTGGTGCGGGGAACGATGGGGTGACGCAGAAGTTTACCGGCAAAGAACGGGATTCGGAGAGCGGGCTCGATTACTTCGGGGCACGCTACTACGGAAGTGCCCTGGGGAGGTTTACGTCACCCGACTGGAGCGCGAAGCCTGAGCCGGTGCCATACGCGGACTTCAGCAATCCACAGACGCTAAACCAGTACTCTTATGTGCTAAATAATCCGCTGGCAAAACCAGACCTGGACGGTCACGTCGCAATAGCGGACGACGCCTTGTATGTCGTAGCCGGTGCCGTCGCAATAACCGCTGTCTACTTCTCTCTTCCTCCTGGGCAGCGAGATCTCCAGAGGGCGGCTGCGGTGGTTACAGGTGCGGTCGCTAGTTGGTTTTCGCCAAAACAGAAAGACAAAACGGCAGATAAGGCCGGAAACAAGTGCGAGTACTGTGGTCAAGAAACGGTGAAAGCAAAGAAATCCGAGAAGGGCGTAACTCCCCCAGCAAACGAAGGGCAAACCGACCATTACGAGCCGAAATCCAAAAATGGCAGCGACGAAGACGAGAATGCCGCGCACGCTTGTAGAACTTGCAACGGTGAGAAGTCCGACACCAGCCCAAATGGAACGAAGTGGGAACTTGACAGGATGAAGCCAAACCCGCCTGCATCGGGCTCCACACCACCGCCGCCACCGCCGCCACCGCCGCCAAAGCCGCCCGGCTCCTGAGGAGTTCGGCAGTAGCCGCTTCAAGCCCAGCGAGATCGCGCTGCGGGTTACAATCCACTTGTAGGAGGGACGGGTGTTGAGACCGCCTGCGATTGCTGGGCGGGTTAAGGAGCAAATCCATGACAATAGCTTCCAACATGGGAGAGGGAAACGTTCAAAATGATCAGATGTGAGCGCCATGGAGAGGCGGAACGAGCTTTCGTCTGCGGACACCTCCTCCATGGAAAGGGACTGGGTTTCCATTTCGACCTGGCTGATAGTAGCCCGTGTCCCGACGCTTGGTGCTCGGAGTGCGAATTAATTAGAGTTGCACACGGTGGCGAGTGGGACGAGGAAAGCGAGGCGTCGATTGGCATCCGTCTCGTGTGTAGTGAGTGTTACACGGAAATTAGGGCGAATAATGTTCCACTGGGGCTACCACGGTGCTAGGAATCAATCCCGCACATCGTGAGTTTAAAGCGCAATGAAATATCGCAATAGCAACTGCTGAGCGGAAGAGAAACGACGAAACATGACTGACGATCAGTTCAAAGAGTTCCGGCACAACGCGTTTCATGAACTCATGGCTCTTAATGCTCGGTGTAAGCGCGAATTCTCAATCGGCTCATGGGAGCGTTGGGAGTACGATGCCGACTGGGGCACGCTCACGTTTTCTGATGAGGAGGGACCAAAAGTGATCGCCGACGTGCAAGTTGTGGGCACTACCTCGACGAGATCGCAATCATGGCTGTGGGGATGGGCTAATGAGAGTGTCCCTCCCGCTCGGACAGCCCAATTGACCCTTGTCCGCAAGTTCGGCGAAACGGAATTGCTGCCGGACCTCACTAAGCCCGAATCTCCCGACAGCGTAGACCACGGCTGGGAATTGACTGCCGTAACTGCCAAAATCATTGGCGCACGCGGAGCGTATCGCGCACCCAGAGCGTCAGGTGGTTATACGTACTACGTTTATACGGACATTCACGTCGCCGGCGAGCCTCGGGCGAGCGTGAGAAATTTGCAGTAGCGGGGAAATCGTAAATCGTCGTCAGCACACGCTCAATCACGATTTCTATATGACACTCACGACATCGATTGTTCCCGCAACGTTAAATTCGAAAAGCACCATCCCTAAGCCTGCGGCTTAGGTCGGTTGTGTGCTGAAAAAACGGGCGGTTTTGTTTGGATTGTACGGCCTACAGCGCTGATCCCGCTAACGCAACCAAGGTGACCGATCAGGCCAACAATGCGCGGACGACGTTTGTGGACGGTGTGGGCCGATTGACCGGCGTGACGGAAGCGCCCGGGGTTTCCCTGCTTGGCTTCAACACTATTTACGGTTATGACTCGCTCGACAATTTGATTTGCGTGAACCAGAATACATCGGCGCCCAGCGGCACATGCACGCCGAGCGCGTCGCATGGCCGGGGGTTCGTATACGATTCGTCGAAGCGCTTGCAGTCGGCGGCTAACCCGGAAACGGGTACCATCAACTACTCTTACGACAGCAACGGCAACCTGCTCACGAGAACCGACAACCGCAGCATCACGACGACCTACACGCCGGACGCGCTCAACAGGACGGCCGCGAAAACGTATTCCGACGGTAAAACGGCGGCGGTGAAATACACATACGGGACGGTCGCTAATCCGGTTGGTTCCTATTCTGTGGGCCAGCTTGTTTCGATTGCCAGCGCCGATTCGACTACCACCTACAGCAATTTCGATGCGCTCGGCCGCGCGCAGAATAGCAGTCAAATTACAGACGGCCAGACGTACACGTTCGGCTACACTTACAACATCTCCAGCTTGATCAGCGAGCAGTACCCATCGGGAAGAACGGTGACTACCAGTTACGACGGCGCGAACCGGGAACTTGGCGTATCGGGCGCGCTGGGTGGCGTCAACACCAACTACGTGGGCAATGTGACTTATGCCGCGCATGGGGCGCCGCAGGCTTATCAATACGGCCAAGTTTCGGGATTGACCGGAAAAATGGCGCGGAGCAATACTTACAATCCAAGGCTTCAGTTGGCTGGGTTCAGCGAGACAAACAACGGCAGTGGCACTGCATTCGTGAACGCGACACTGACTTGGATTAAAAACGGAAATGACAACAATGGCAACTTGCAGGGTCGATCTATGCGAACGGCGGTACGGGATTGTCGTTCACCGATTCCTATCTCTATGACGGGGTGAACCGGCTGATCTCGGTGACCGACACGATGACGGGCAGCGGGGCGCAGAATTATTCGCGGGGATTCGGTTATGATGCGTATGGAAATATGTGGGTGAGTACAAGTTCGGGGATTACGCCGCAGGGCAATACGCCGAGCAGTATCAACTCGTTCACGGCGAACACAAACCAGCTTTCTGGAACGAGTTACGACCAAGCCGGTAACCAGACGCAAGTGAACGGCAACACGCAAGCTTATGACGCGGAGAACCGGCAAGTTTCGGTGACGTTCGCGGGTGCGAGTGAATTCTACGTGTACGACGGCGACGGCAAGCGAGTCGAGAAGGCCGGGGCGAGCGGCGCGACGGTGTTTGTATACGACGCGATGGGACGAATGGCGGCCGAGTATTCGACGGCGGCAAACGGGTCGCCTTGCAGCACGTGTTATTTGAGTGCGGATCATTTGGGGACGACGAGGCTGGTGGTGGACGGGTCGGGGAATGTGGTGGGGCGGCACGATTACTTGCCGTTTGGCGAGGAGATTGCGGCGAACACGGCGGGACGGAACGGGCAGTGGGGCGCTGGGAATGATGTGGTGAATCAGAAGTTTACCGGCAAAGAACGGGATCAAGAGTCGCAGCTGGATTACTTTGGGGCGCGGTATTACGGGAGTGCGCTGGGAAGGTTTGCGAGCGCTGATTGGAGTGCGACGCCAGCGCCGGTCCCGTATGCGGATTTCAGCAATCCGCAGAGCCTTAACCAGTATGCTTATGTACTAAACAATCCGCTTGGGAAAGCGGATTCTGATGGACACTGCCCCTTCTGTCTGGCACTCGCCGGCGGGGGTGCACTCGCCGAGGAGAGTCCTTTACTGTTTGCAGGTCCTCCCGGATGGACGGTTCTCGCTGGAACCGCAATAGTTGTTGGTGGAGTTGCTCTGTACCAGCACCTCCACACGAGCCAGTCTAGCGCCAACTCTAATAACGACGCCGCCACGCCCCCTCCTCCGACGAAAGACGTCTATATCGACCCGAGTAAGTATCCCGCCGCAGCTGGCCACGCGGCGGACGCGCAGGCAGCAGGACAGCCGGACGTCCTAACAGTTAAGCGCCCCGGAGCGTCCGGCAGACGAACCCAGGCCACTGACGGCCACCCAACGCAGGCCGGTACTGATCGAGACGAGTACCCGCCTGCGGTAACTGCCGAGGGCGGGAAAGACGCAAGCGTGAGAAATATTCCATCTTCCGATAACCGAGGCGCGGGCGCTGCGGTTGGGAACCAAATCAGAGACGTGCCAGACGGCGGGACTATAAAAATAATTCCGAAGCCACCACCACCCAAACCGCCAACAGGTAACTAAATGATGACTAACGTCGAAAAGCTTCTGTCGGTAGCCTCGGAGCAGCTAGCTCCTTCCCCTGCAGGGATGCCCGAGCTATTAAGCGCGTATAGCCTGGCGCCGGAGATTTTCACAATGCTGCGGAAGAAAAACGGCTTTTATGCGTTTGAATCGGCATTGCACGTGCTCCCGTTAACGAGTGACCCAACAAGCGGCCTCGAAGCATGGAACGCAGACTCGCTGTGGCGAAGCGAGTACGGGGATTTGGCAGAGGGTTTGTTGTTTTTTGCCGAAGATATCTTCCAAGACCAGTTCTGCCTGTCAACAAAACAGAACTCCGTCCTGCGCTTTTACGCTGAAACCGGACAAACCTCCGTTATGGCGAGTTCGGTCGAAGAGTGGGCCGGCGTGATTCTCTCAGACTACCGGGAGGAAACGGGTTGGCCGTTACTCGATCAGTGGCAAGCGAAAAACGGTCCCCTGCGCCGCGGAAAACGATTGATGCCGAAAACGCCGTTTTTCCTTGGCGGGGCATATAGCCCGGAAAATTTTTGGCCGGGCGATCCTTTGGAAGGCATGCGGCTCAAGGCTGATCTCGCGATTCAAACGCGTAATCTGCCAGAGGGGGCAACCGTAAAGTTGAAAATCGGCGCGAAGCCGGAGGGACGAAGTTTCCGTGACGAATAGTTTCCGTAGTTTCCGGTTTCCGCAACAGCCACCAAAATGAAATCGTTGCTAACGCTACGACAATGAACGCCCACCAGCCAAGAGTGACGCCAAGCCATGGTTACGACGGAACCTACTCGTCATTCCAAAGTGCAGGCATTCCGATCTTTGGCTACGATGCGTCGGCAAACAGGTTCGCAGCCTTCAACCTTGAGGCTTTGGCTGGAAACGCAGCAAAGTTCTGCCAGTTTACCGGCAAGGAAAGAGATCCAGAATCGGGGCTCGATTACTTTGGGGCGCGGTATTACGGGAGTGCGCTGGGAAGGTTTACGAGCCCGGATTGGAGTGCGAAACCGCAAGCGGTTCCATACGCAAACCTTGCAGATCCACAAAGTTTGAACTTGTATTCGTACGTGCGGAACAATCCCCTGGGAAAAGCCGATCCTGATGGCCATTGCTCGGCTCCGTCTGGACTGAAATCAGGGCAAGTGGGCGTCTGCATCGACTATTTCATCTCAACGAAGCATGTCGATGAAGGTATGAAACTGGGCCATCTTGGTTATGGCGATAATCGGGGTCCGACCGGAACTGATACGCAAGGCCGGTATCGCACCGAAGTTCAACTTACTATCACCCCGGGGCAATCGGTGGATATGAAGGCGACCCCGGGTATTAGCAAGACAATGGTTGGCCCGGATCTGGCCGGGAAGCAAGACACTCAATCGAGCATGAAGGTAGACGACAAGGGCAATATGCATATTGACCTGCAGACAACTGCGATCAATGGGTATCAGGCCAACGGACTGCCGGGGCGGAGCGGGTCGATCCAGGGTGATGTGAAATTGGTGGTCACTCCCGATGGCAAGGTTGGAACCGATGCTGGAGGTACCAGAACTCCATATCCGGCTCTGGAAATCTACAAATACGCCCCGGGACAAAGCCCTGCCCAAGTCTTGTATGCCCCGCAGAGTTCGACTTCAGATGATCTGAATCGCGGACGTGTGACGCCGATTCCGCAGGTGGCACCGCAATGAGGACGTGGCCTGTCTTTGCAGTCTTCGGTGGATTGGGAAGCCTTGCTGGATGCCTTTGTTTCGTTCGCAACGACAATGAAATCTGGCCATACGCATTGCTCGGTTATTGGTTCGTTCTGGCGCTATGGCTAGCCTCAAGGCTCGCTACCAGGGCGGCCGTCAAAAGGAGCGCCGGAGGGCGATCTGGTCCTCTAATTGCTTTAGGCTTGCTGGCGTGGCCAGTTGTCCTGTTGGTGACCGTAGCTGCGCTGTTCCTCGGCAAGTTCATCCAGTTGCCAATTTGGATGTATCCACTGGTTGCTTACTCAGCTGGCGCGCTTGCCGCAGTCTCTCTTGGCGGCCTTTCACTCAGTCTGCTGGGTAGACCCGTTTCGCGCAAGGCGCTCGCGTTCTCGGTTGTAGCAAACGAACTTCTTTTGTCCGCGATTTTGGTTTTGTATCGCCAGTACGCCGCAACCGCTCCTAGTGGCACCAGCACTTTCTTGCTACTGCTCTGCTTGATTGTTCCCCTCGGATGTCTTGATGGAGGGTTATATGGAGTTGGCTTTCGCAGAGACACAGCGCTCTGACCACAGGTTTCATGCCGCGACGATTGCCGGTTTGTTTACCGGCAAAGAGCGGGATGCGGAATCGGGGCTCGATTACTTCGGGGCAAGGTATTACGGGAGCGCGCTGGGAAGGTGGACAAGTCCGGATTGGAGTGCATCG
Source organism: Bryobacterales bacterium (assembly GCA_963763615.1). GTDB lineage: Bacteria > Acidobacteriota > Terriglobia > Bryobacterales > Bryobacteraceae > Bog-105. Next base: position 315,299 of record CAVXPI010000005.1, read on the forward strand.
CCACAAGCGGTGCCATATGCCAAGCTTGAGAATCCCGAGAGCCTAAATCTTTACGGCTACGTCCTCAACAATCCGGAGTCAACAAGGGATGATGACGGACACGTATGTGTTTTCCTGTTCGGGAAGTCGCGCGGCAATTCGTGTCAGCCTGAACCCCCGCCTCCCGCCAGGCCTGACTCTGCGAAGCCGCCGGGTACACCAGCGATCGTCGAGATGAATGGGCACAAGGTGAGCGACCCAAAAGTGACGAAGGCGTTGGCTGCCGTTTCCGTTTATTTGGGGAGTTCCACCGTGAACGTGACTAGCGGCGACAGGAACTTCGTCCCTCACGGCGGTGCGAAGAACAGCGAGCATCTAGTCGGGAAAGCGGCGGACTTTCACGTTGTCTGTATGAGCGACAGCAAAGCCGACTCGGAGCTCAAGGACAGTGCTTCGCCAATTGCGGACGGCTTTAGACTTATTCAACACGGTCCGAACACGCAGACCCAAGGCGCGCACTTGCATCTCGACAGCAAGAATGAGGACGGCAATCCGACTGTGTTCATGCACGAGGGCATGACGCCAGATCAGAAGGGAGTTTACTCTCATGACGATCAACAGCCCAAGACTTCCGATGGCAATAACTAAGCTGCTGGTCGCAGTGTTGGCGCTTTCTTTGAAAGCGGTTTCGTGGACCCCACCCCCGGGCGCTTTTTCCGCAATTGCGGCAGACTATTATCCACTGGCGGTGGGCAACGCATGGACGTATACGATTCAGGCATCTGGATCTCGAGCTTCGACCGTGACATGGAAAATCACCCAACAGGAATCGATTAGGGGCCAAAGTGTGTTTCACACTTGGGCGGAGCCGGCAGACGGCGACGAGCCGCTTGACCTGTGTTTCGATGTACAGGGGGTATTCGAGTGCGGCACAGATAGGTATCTGATTCGCAACCAGCTCAAAATGGGTCAGAAGTGGTCAGCTCGTTTGCAAAGGCCAGGTGGAAAATGGGCGATTGATCAATTCGAGGTGAGATCTGAATCGAGGGAATGCATCATCGGCGGACATCACTTTGGCCAATGCGTGCGGATTCAGGAAACAGATGCAGCAAATCAGGTAGTTTCAATCACGACCTACGCCAAATCTGTCGGACCTGTCGAGTTCGTTTATACAAAGCTCGGCGCAAGGAATCCTGATTCGATTATGACGATCAAGAGCTGGAGGGTTGGATCGTCGAAGGCCGGTTCTCTGCGGTAATCGATGCGACAGACAGTAATTCGGGAGGGCTAAAGGGGACAGACGAGATTATTTAGTTTCATGGAGGCTAAAGGGGACAGACGACATTATCTACTCTCCAATCTGCCCACGAACGCCTCGCCACCCAGCGGTTCACCCAGCCTCGTCGCGCGGCGTATTCTCTCCAACTCCTCCACTGGCTGCGCACCCGCCAAGCCTTGCTTCCATTCCCCGTGGTTCCACTCGCCAAGCCGTGCTTCTTTCATCCAGTTCACCCAGTTCCAATCGAGCAATTCATCTCTCTCGCCAAGATTCGTATGAACTCGCTGCACTCGACCACGGCCAGTCCCAAGCTTTGTCCACCATGCGCGCCCGAACCGGATTCTGTTCCACATAATGCAGCGCGGCCATCAAATGCGTCTCTCCCCGCGGGCAGGAGTAGAATCGTCCTTGCCAAAGATGCCCGCCCCAGTGGTGCTGCCGGTTCAATTCCAAGGTGTAGCGGGAGTGCGTCTCGCCGAGGGCGAGCGACATGGATTCCGCGGCGTCGGGAATCGTGATCGGATGAACGTGATTGGTCATCAGGCACCAGCCAAGAATGCGCAAGTCAGGACGGAGCGAATGTTCCCGCAGCATGGCAAGGTAGCGGACTCGGTCCGTGTCGGCGAGAAATACGTTTTGCCGGTGGTTGCCGCGTTGCGTCACCTGGTGGGGAACGCCGAAACGAGATCGACGGGGCAGGTAAATGGGTGGGAGGCAAAGCGGCAGGTTCTCCCATATTGTCGTCTGTCCCCTTTTGTTCCTTTTGTTCCCCTTTTGTTCCCCTTATGCGGAGCGCGCCAAAACATTTTAGGACTGATCCAAACAAACGATCATGACGCTGCCTGAAAAATCGGTCACAGCGCTCGTTATCGGGGTAGCTCTTTTTGTCATTGGAATCAAATGCGCCTACTGGTGGGCAAACACTCCGCCAAGTCGGCCTATGGGCGTGCCCAGCAGTGCTGTGTTCTTGTGGGCGCCTTCCGTTGGGCTACCTTCGCCAAGGCGAGGTAACTGGCTGAACTGCTGGGCGGATGCGTCAGGGCACAATCAGTGCAGGCTAACCGCGCAAAATGGAGTACTCCTCTATCAGGGTGAGTTCATTCCATACGGGCAAGCTGCTGCCGTGCCTTCGAGCCAGCTAACGATTAACTCCGCCAAGTCGCGGGAACACCGACTGTGGGTTGGCGGTGAACTCGTACCACTCGTATATCTGGGCAACGGACAGATACTGATTCCGGCGATCAAGTACAAGGAGGGAAGCGCGCTGCTAGACGGCTTCAAGTCTAGCCCTTGACGTGCGGAACCGGGCAATTGCTGACAGCGCATTACTCAAACATTTTTCGCGAGATATGATCGGAGCGGCATTGCGGGTTCCGTGAACAGATAATCTCAAAAAGATAATCAAAAAAACACCATCCCTAAGCTTCGCTTTAGGTGTTTTGTCAACGAGCAAAAACGGTGCATTTTGATCTGTTCGTGATCTGCCGTTGATCTGTGTCTGATCTGCTTTTGATCTACGGTATTTTTTGAGCGGGCTACGGTTAGTCGTGGGGTTGATCGCGAAGCGCGATTCGGATCTCACGTTTCCAGTTTTCGCGGCGGATGCGGTTGCTTTCTTTCTTGGCTTCCCACCTATAACCCCAATACGCTCCATTGCCGCGTTTGGGGCCACAGTGTTCGGTCTTCTTAGCTTCGTAGCCCACTTAGCGATATGCCTCTTTGCGGTCGAGCACGCGCTCGATCTGGAAATGGTCGTCATGCTCGCGAAAGAAGATGCGATGGTCCTGAGCGCGCAGTCGAATCATGGGGGGAGTGACGCCCTTGAATTGTTTGGTTGCGCCTTCGCCGGTAAGAACGTAGCGGCCCCAGGGTTTTGAGAATCTGGATGGCGACGGTCTGCTCGATGCTGCGAATGTCGGTCTTGGCTTGGTCGGTCCAGACGATACGTTTGGCCATTGATTAGATCCGCGAATTTACGGCTCGCGGCTCATCTTCTCCCAGTCGGCCATCGAAAGGCCAAACTCGCCGAGAACTTTTTCGTGCGGGATGGGTTGGTTGTGTTTACTCCACTCATCGGCTTCGGCGATGGCCTTAGCTTCAGCAGGGCTGAGTGTATCGCTATCTTCGATGTCCTCATCGTGAACCATGACTTCGAGCAGATGAACGACAGCAGCGAGTTTGCCGGGGTTGAGTTGACCGTGGGCGTTAAGGGGACAGACGACAATATTGATCCCAACTCACCTAGCAAACAGATCCCACCGCCGCCCAGCGCTACAGTCCCCGCGTTGTCCGATGCGTCCGGCCTCAGCGAGCCGTCTTCTCTGATGGGTATCCCTTTTCGATCCAATCCGTATGTAAATTAGTCTCGATCATCACTACCTTCACGTTCGTGAAGCCAAGATCGTGCAGCGCGGTATAAGCCGGCCGGATATTAGGGCATTTGATGAACGGGCAGCAGCCGCAATAGATGAAAAGCTCCTTGTCATGTGGCAATGCAGCGACGGCCTTCTTGAGTGCTTTGAGTCCTTCGGCTTTAGAGCAAGGTCCGGCCAAGGCAGCGCCGGCGACGTGCGCACCGTCGCGGTAAAGAACGGGGAAGCCGACGTAGAAGATCGGGGGCCTTTCGCTGGCCTGAAGGCGGCCGGCGAGAGTCTTGGGTTGGGCGATTTCGTTGGCGGTCCAAGGATCGGAGGCGTTATCGAACAACAGAAATATGAAAAGGAGGGAAAGTAGCTTCATGAGCGTTTTTCTGGATGAAAAGGAGTGGGCTTGCCTGCACTGGACGGTTCAGGGCTCGGCATATCGAGGTTAACGACGACAGGATCCTGGCCGCTGCGCACGACTACCGCTTCACAAGCTTCGTCCGGCTCGGCGTTGATTTCCTGATGGGGCACAAAGGGCGGAACGTAGATAAAGTCGCCAGGTCCGGCTTCGTCCATGAATTCTAGGTGATCGCCCCAACGCATGCGGGCACGGCCCTTAATGATGTAGAGGACGGTTTCAAGCTCGCCATGATGATGAGGGCCGGTTTTGGCAGCAGGCTGAACCACAACGGTGCCCGCCCACAGCTTAGATGCACCCGTGCGGGCGTGGGTGACTGCTGCCGCGCGAGTCATGCCGGGCGTTTGCGGCGTGTTTGAATCAAGCTCGTTCGAGCGTACGATCTTTACGCCGTTCATGGACCAATCCATAGGGAAAGATTATCAACTTGAGCCACGAGCGGTGAGGCGATCAGCAGCGCAAAACAGGGACACGCCTTGGTACAAGTATGGGCGGCGTAGCCACCCTGCTACTCGGACGGTTGAGAAGTTCCCAACGCTAGCCCGGAGTGTCCCTGTTTTGCTCACCGGTTCCGATACCACTTCAAGTTGTGAGTGGCGGAGCCGATGCAGGCAATGTCTGGGCGGCCATCGCCATCGAGATCGGCGGTTACGCAGGCCGCAGCGGCGATGTCTCCGGCATCCAGTATTTGCCGGTTCCAACGATGGCCGTCAAATTTGTACAAATACACGCCGTAGGGTTTGCCTCGGAAGCCCGCGACGATTTCGTCGGAACCATCGCGGTCGAAATCGGCCGTGACAACGGTGTGAGCGTCGAAGAGGGTGTCGTCGATGACCTCACGGTTCCAGCGGTGGTGCGTTTCGCGGTAGACGACCACCTGATTTCCATGCCATGGCTCGATGGCTGCGATGAAACGCTCGCGCTTAAGTGTGCCTACGGCTATATCGCTATTTCCGCCTTTTGGCCAAGGCGCAGGGTCGCCCTTCGCGATCTCAGCGCGGCTCCATTGGGAATCTTTGTTGAAACGATAAAGGTGGATGCCCAGAAATCCTCCGATGAGGATTGAGTCGCGGCCGTTGTGATCCCAATCGGTTATGAAGATGCCGTGCACGATTCCTTCTTCCGCATCGCCAATGATCTTACGGTTCCAATTGCCGGGTTCGTAATAAACGAGAGGGACGTGACCGCGAAAATCAGGCGCGCTTGCTGTGGCCGCGGAGAGAGGCGTGTTGATAAGAACCTTGCGCCCGCTGCCGTCAATATCCGCCCATCTGAGGCGGTGGGAGGTGGGAAGCCGATCGATCTCTTTCATGTCCCACAGTTCCCGCGGATCGCCTTTGTGGTGAAGGATAGCGAGTTTGCCGACGCTTTGCGCCGCATTTGGTGAGAATCCAGAGGCAAGGGCGATTTCCGGAATGCCGTCGCCATCGATATCCCAGGCCGCAAGATTGATCATGCGGCTGAGGCCGGTGGCGATCACATGCCGCTGCCAACCCGGGTTTTCGAACCAAACCAATTCGCTCATGCCGCTGGCGAGGGCAATGAGATCGAGTTTGCCATCGTTGTTGACGTCAGAGGCGATGACCTGGTAGCCGCCTGTTAGATCGGCGGCAAGAGTATGCGGCTCGAAGGACACCGTTTGGGATTGCAGAGCAGCCGCCGTGGCGATGAGACAACCGCTAAGGCGTTTTCGCATACTGCGCGTAGAGACCGGCGATGTTTTCCGAATGTGAGTCGCCGGGATGAACGATCACGCGGTAACGAAAGACGACTTTCTGCCCTTTCGGCAGTTTGAAGAGGTCTTCTTTTTCCTCGGTATCGAAGGCTTTTTGTGCGCCGAAGGGATTGGCCGCTACCAAACCGTAGTCGCGCGCGTGCCAATGAGTAGGATGACGCGGATTTTCAGGGTGATCGAAAATCGCCACTCCCAACTTTTCGCCGTCGATCACGCCTGTGTAATCTACCCAGTTTGAACGCTTGCCCCAAATGTTCTCCATGTTGGTTCGCCCGTCGGCATCAACGCTGGAACCGCCTTTGATCTCTTTGAAGTTGTCCGCTAAGCGCATCGCGAAGAGGCCTTCGTGCGTGTCGCCAAACGTGAGATCTTCCTGAGCGGTGAGGGTGATGCGGAAGTCCAGAATGCGCAGTTTCGGATCGGCGGGGAACGTCATTTCGCGGTTTTCCAGAATCATCAGGCGGCCATCGGGCCCGCGCCAATCCATGTTGGCGGTGAGGGTGCCGGAGTGTTCGCCGTCTTTCCATTTGGCATCGTGGACAGTAATCCGGCCCATTTCCTTGCGGGTGTAGGTCAATTCGTTCGTCCAGAAGCTTACGCCATTTACCTCGTCGCAGGAAAACCAGAGGCCGCGATGGTGCAAATGGTCGCGGCTTTCGCCTTCGATTTCTTCCATGGGGAAACGGCGCGTGATGATTTTTCCCGAGGCCGACCAGATGGGCGCCAGATAAGGCTTCCCGGCGTCGGAGCCGTAGTGAAACATGGTGACTGGCTTACCGTCGATTGTGACGGCGATGACATCCGGTTTGAATTGGACCTGCGCGGCAAGGCTGGCGACAGCCGCGGCAAGACACGCGATTTGAAGTTTGCGCATACGCGATTGCACTATATCGCAGACTTCGATTGGAAATAATAACGTGATATGAAATCCCCCTTCTCTCTTCTGTTGATACTTTGGAGCGTTATGGCCTTTGCGCAAGCTCCGTTGCCGGCGCTGCGAGTCGAACCGGCCACCGGATCGTCTATCCTGTTTGTTCGCGATGCCGCCACTCAACCCGCGTTGACTGCATTCCTGGTTGAGTTGGTGCATTATCCGGGCAGCTACTACCAGCTTTGGGAAGACGATATTAGTCAACCGATCGCGCCCGATGCGGAGAAGCGGATTCCGATTTCAAACATGACTGTAGGCGCGGTGCCTAACTACGTGAAGATGACCGCAGCGATTTATGCCGACGGCACGACAGGCGGTGTTGCAGAAAAGGTGACGCAACTGGTAGAGCGGCGGAAGTTCCTGCGGAAGACGACGCGCGAACTTATTGCCCGGCTCGACAAGGCGCAGGCAGCAGGCACGTCGCCGTCTAGCGCCGCAGAGGAGCTGAAACGATGGGCCGACACGCTGCCGGCTCTGACGAAGAGCACCCAGAACTCGCAGGAAGCGATCAACCAGAGCGCCGCCAAGACATTGATTAACGACACAGCGGCGCAGTTGAGCGGCCATTCTGTTGAGGAAGCCCTGGCAACTCTCCATGCAGCAGAGGCCGCGTTAGGCACCAGCAAGCCCGCATTATGAGAGAAGGAATGCCGCTAAGCCCTTTATGATTCTTTCCGACATGGTGCCGAACGGTTGGTCGGTGGTGACATACGTCCAAACAGCGCCGCGCTCATTCGGGTCGGGTCCCATACCAGCTTGCGCCTCTTCCAGACGTTGTTCAATTTGCTGTGGCAAAGATTCCTCCATGTGTTGGAACGCTCTATGAATGAACTTCATGCACTGCTGATATGGATCGCGGCCACCCCAGGAATGCCAAAGTAAGCCCGAGCGAAATTCGGCGACCTGGGCTAAGTAGTCAGACCAAGCATCGTCAATGGCGCGCAGAGTGACGGTGCGTTCAAGCTCGGAGGCGCAGGGTGTTTCACCGGTCAGGATTTTTTGGCGGCGAGTCTGCACGTGGTTGCGCTGACCTTCAACGGGCATTTCGTACTTGTTGAGCATGATGCGCATATCGAGGTGTTGGCCTTCCACCAAGCGTTGGATGGTATCTGGATCGCGATTGAATTGTGGTTTGAGATCGTGATATTTGACCATCAGGTCGTCCTCGAGCGAAATAAAGAAACGCGAAGAGCCAGGATCGCCCTGACGGCCGGCGCGGCCACGAAGTTGATTGTCGATGCGGCGGCTTTCGTGCTTGTTCGCTCCTATGACGTAGAGGCCGCCGAGTGCGGCGACACCTTCGCCCAGTTTGATATCAGTGCCGCGTCCGGCCATGTTTGTAGAAATGGTAACGGTGCCGCGTTCGCCCGCCTTGGCGACGATTTCGGCTTCGCGTTCGTCATTCTTGGCATTGAGTACAACATGCGGAATACCGATAAGATGCCGGCTGAGCGTTTCCGACTCGGCCACGCTGGCAGTGCCCACTAAGACGGGCTGCCCGCGGAGATGGGCGGCCCGAATCTCTTCGACAATCGCTCGATATTTCTTAGCTTTGGTGAGGAACAATTGAGCGGGATGATCTTGCCGGATCATGGGGCGATTGGTGGGAATCATCTCAACATTGAGAAGGTACATTGACTGCAACTCGCCAGCCGAGGAGGCCGCTGTGCCTGTCATGCCGCAGACGTGCGAATACAGGGCCACCATATTCTGCATGGTGATGGAACCAAGGATGCGGCCTTGCTGCTTGGTCGCGACACCCTCTTTGATTTCGATGGCAGTGTGAAGGCCGGCGGGCCAGCGGCGGTCGAGCGCCACGCGGCCGCGGAACTCATCAACCATCTCGACTGCGCCGTTCCGAACGACGTAGTCGACATCGCGGTGCAACAGCGCATGAGCATGCACAGCATCCTGCAACATGCTGTGCAGCGGCAAATTGCGTTCTTCAAAGAGATTTCCGCAACGGAGGAAGCTCTCCGCCAGGTAAATGCCTGCATCGGTCAAGATCACGTTTCGGCCGCCTGGGTCGGATGTGTAGTGAATGGGCGGCAACAGGCGGCGGACGATTGAATCCACCACATGAGCCAGAGCTGGATCGGATTGACCTGCGCCCGCAATGATAAGAGGGATGCGGGCCTCATCGATGAGGATCGAATCTGCTTCGTCAATCACGACGGCGTTGAAACCGCGATGAACCTGCGCGGAAGGTCGAAGGGCAATCTGATCGCGTAAGAAGTCAAACCCTAGCTCGTTCGCCGTGGCGTAAATGATATCGGCTGAATAGGCAACAGTGCGTTCAGCGGCGGACATAGTCTGTTGGATGCAAGCCACTGTGAGGCCGAGACGGCGGTAGATTTCGCCCATCCACTGCGCATCACGGCGCGCCAAATAGTCATTCACAGTCATCACGTGGACGCTGCCGCTGGCGCGTGCCAACCAGGCAATAGCGGGGACGGCGGTGAGAGTCTTGCCTTCACCGGTTTGCATTTCGGCTATGCTGCCGCGAATGAGGGCAAGCGCGCCGCGTAGTTGAACATCAAACATGCGTTCACCCAAGACGCGCTGCGCAATCGAAGCCGTGGCGGCGACAAATGGCAGTAACTCCGTGGAACTTTGTCCAATCTGGTTTAAGGCATCGTCGGTAAGAGGTCCATATTGCTCGCGAAGTTTGTTGATAGCTGCGATATCGCGCGAATCGTGACGCGAAGGCGCAAAAAATTCTCTCAAAAGTGGGCGCATGGCCTCTCCTTCTTCTCTTGGATTACGGGCTTGGTAGGGATCAAACGCGGCGAAGGAAAGAGGCGGGCGGGGGACGTTGAAAGAAATCGCGGTTCAGACCTGACAATGTTCTGCCAGCGGCAAACAGAGTGGAAAAGACTGATGGCGGACGTTGAGGCTTCGGATGAAAAGCCGGTTTACATTGGCGGTCAGCAGCACTAACCAGGCAAACAACAGAATAAGTGGCTTGGTTGCTAGTCGCGGCCGTCGAGATAGTTACCATCCGAGAGGACGACAGGACAAACAAGGTTGCCAGTAGCCAAGCTCGGAGTTGTGGTCTCACAGCTTCACCTTACAGGATTTCGACCGGCGCCGCCAGTGTTATTTGGTGCGCGGCGTGAACGTGCCGACGATGGAAAAGCGGATGTCTGCAAGGTGAGCCGTTACAGTAAGAGTGAATGCACGAGTACGACACCGTTCTGAAAGCCTTGTTACAGAGCCCACAGACCACAATCTTCGGAAAAATCATTGGTGCGCGGATTGACCATTGGCTGAAGGTCGAATTCCCCGAAGTCCAACAAACCCGAGTCGACATGCTGGGCGTCACCACCGTTCACGAAACGGACTTAGCCGCCGTCGAACTGCAAAGCGCTAACGATATGAAGTTGCCGCTCCGCATGGCCGAGTACGCCTTGCGGACATACCGGCTATACGAGTTGTTCCCAAGGCAATACGTCCTCTATGTCGGCAACGACCCCATGCGCATGCCGTCGGAACTGGTTGGCCCCACTTTCTTTTGTCGCTACACCATTGTCGACATCCGCACGCTCGACGAGGAATCCCTACTCAGCAGCCCGTTCGATTCCGATCACATCATGGTAATTCTCACTAATCATCGCGACCGCCGCGAAACGATACGGCGCATTCTGCAACGAATCGCTACACTAGAAGGTGGACGCCGTGATGACGCGTTCAAAAAGCTAATGATCCTGGCTGGTCTTCGTAAGCTGGGGGATACGATTCGCGCGGAGGTGAAACATATGCCAATTCTAGACGACATTATGGAGCACGACGTTCTCGGCCCGACATTTCGTGAAGGTATGCAAAAGGGGTTGGAGCAGGGCGTACAAAAGGGTCTGGAGCAGGGCATACAAAAGGGCCTGGAGCAAGGTGAACAGACCCTCCTTCGTCGCATGCTCACCAAACGCTTTGGCGAACTCCCAACCTGGGTCGAGGAACGCGTGTCAACCCTGTCTATATCGGAAGTCGAGGCCCTTTCGATGCGTTTGTTCGATGCTAAAAGCATCGACGAACTCTTCACCCGCTAAGTAACGCTGAAAGCGGAAATCTGTCCGGCATTCTGTCATGCGCAAGTTTGGGGCTTTAACGGCGCGCAGCAACCTATATCCTGTAGCGATCAAGTTTTTCAGTCACAACACTCGCCGTTTTCCACAGAAAATTATAACTGCTCTATTAACCATTGCTTTACACTGTGCAAAAATTAACTTGATCGAGCGGCGATATTCGTTTTAAGCCCCTCCTCTTGACTGAACTTGCCCAAGACAGTCCCGCTCTCGTCGCCGCGACGCCTGATCCAGCCACTCTCGAAATCCTCATCCGCCGCCGTCTCGAAAAGGAATTCCGCAATCTAGCCCTACAGGAAAACCGTCTCGCCGGCCGCCGCGAACGCGAAACTAAGGAACTCCGTGCCTCGCAGCAAACTCGCAAGGAAGCAGCCGAGACGCAGACCAAAGAGGCCGCGAAAAGCGCAGCGACCCCCAATCCTGTTAACACACCCTCTGAAAATGGGTTCGTTTTTCAGCGCCGCCCCAACCCGCAGCGCAAACCGCCGAAATGCCCGAGAACGCCATTGAAAACGCAGAAAATCAGGAGGCCCTGGCTGCGTAAAACACCATCAACCCCGGCACATCCGTCCAAAGATTGCGTTAACCTTTGTAAGAAAGGCATTCCTTTATGCAGGTTTGGTTGCGGTTGGGTGTAGTTCTAGCGCTGGGCGCGTTCAGTCTTTATGGGCAAGAGCCTGCACGCAAGGGCGTTCATCCGCGCGCCACGGCCGATGATTATGCAGTAAAGGCGGAAGCGAAAGGGGCAGCTTATGCCGCCTCTCTTGTGCCCACTGAGCAGGCAAAGCAACTATTTGCGGTGGATATTACCGGGAAATTTCTAGTTTTCGAGGTCGCTTGTTTTCCGCAAGATGGTCAATGGGTGGAGCTTGATAGCGACGATTTCGTGATTAAGCGCGGAGACAAAGGCGACCTGACGCACGGATCGGACGCGCTGGCCGTAGCTGGCTCAATTCAGAAAGAGAATGCGCCCAGGCGAGCGGAATCGCTCGGCGGCGATACGCAAATTCACACCGAAACCCACGTTGGATATGAGAGCGGTGTAGATCCCGTGACAGGACGGCGCGTGAATGGAACATACACAGGCGCAGGGGTGGGAGTGGAACATGGAGGCGCAGTGCGGCCGCCTGATGATCCGCGGCCGGGCGCGTCGTCGGAAGATCGCAGGCTGCTGGAGACACAATTGCGCGATCGGCAATTGCCGAGTGGGAAGTATGATCACGCGATAGCCGGCTATTTGTATTTTCCGAAAGCGCTAGCGAAGAAGGACAGTAGCGGTAATTATGTGCTGGAGCATTTAGGAGATACGAATACATCCGGTGTAAGCGAAAAGATCTCGTTGCTCATTCCGGCGAAGAGCCGGTAAGTTCGTCTGGTAGGTTTGAAGCTGTAAACGAAGACTCACCTATGACAGCAGGCGCGGAGCCGAAACCCGGTTCGGCATTTTGGCGCACCGTCAAGAAAATAGACAAGGGCAAGATTAACAATCGCTGGATGGCGCTGCGGAACTCGTTGGCCGTCGCGGTTCCGCTGGCGGTAGGCATTGCTTTGGGCAATCCACTGGGCGCAGTTGCCGTCGCAACGGGAGCATTGAACGTTTCGTTTTCGGACGGACGCGATCCCTATTTCCGGCGCGCGCAGCGCATGATTACGTGGAGCCTGCTCGGCGCTGTCGCGGTTTTTATCGGGTGCCTCAGCAGCGGCAGGGAAATAGCGGCGATTCTGGTTGTGGCTTGTTGGGCACTGCTCGCCGGAATGTTGATTGCTATCGGGACAAGCGCGGGCGATCTGGGGCTGAACACGCTGGTGGCGTTGATTGTGTTCGCGGGGCGTGGCGCAACCACGCTGCGCGGGGCTGTGAATACCGGCCTCTTGGTTTTAGCCGGAGGTCTGCTGCAAAGCGCATTCTGCCTGGCCTTTTGGCCGGTGCGCCGATCCGATCCGGAGCGGCGGGCGCTAGGGCATGTTTACCTTGGGCTGGCCAAGGAGGTAGATCCGGATTCAGATTTGCACGCTCCCACGCCTCTCGATCCGCTCAGCGCCGACGAGCAGGACACGATTAGCGCGCTCGGCAACGATCACACCGTGGAAGGAGAGCGTTTCCGGCTGCTGTTTGATCAGGTGGACCGGCTGCGGCTTTCCACATATTTACTCGTCCGGCTGCGCGATCAATTGGGAGAACGGGACGACCAACGAACGGAAGAGGAAGGCGACGCGGCAGAGCTGTTAGACAGGGTCTTGCGCGCCACCGCCAAACTGCTCAGCGCGCTTGGAAATCAGTTGCTGCAAAAGTCTGAAACGGATTTGGCTTCGCTCCAGCTTGAACTGCGGCAGCTCGGCGAAATGGGGCAAGAACAAAAGCGCCGTGGAATTCTTCGCTCGGCAGCCGCGATCGCCTCCGGTATCGATGTACTCGGAGGCCAGTTGCGGCTGGCAGTGCTATTAGTTCAACGAACGCAATTAGTGGAGACGGGCAAGCCGGACAATCGACCCGGGGCGCCGGATTTCAGAATGCAGCTTTCCAGTTGGGCGTCCACTCTGCGAGCGAACATGGATTTGCGGTCGGCCGTCTGTCGCCACGCCATTCGCATGAGCCTCTGCATTGCGGCGGCGGAAGGGATTGAGCGCAGCATTGGGTGGCACAGAGCGTATTGGCTTCCTATGACGGTGGCCGTGATCCTTAAACCCGATTTCACTGCTACGTTCAGCCGTGGGGTGCTGCGCTTATTGGGCACGCTGTCCGGCTTAATTCTCGCGACAGCGTTGTTCCACCTGCTGCCCATTTCCGCAGTGACACAGTTGCTGTTGGTCGGAGCATTCACGTTTTGCTTGCGATACTGGGGACCGGCCAATTACGGGATCTTTACGGTCTCGATTAGCGGGTTGGTGGTATTCCTGGTTGCGGCTGCAGGCAATTCGCCGGGTGAGGTCGTGGCCGCACGCGCTGTGAACACGGTGGCTGGGGGACTGCTCGCTTTACTCGCCTACGCTATTTGGCCTACTTGGGAGCGCACTCAGGTCTCGGATGGTTTCGCGGAGATGATTGACGCGTGCCGCCTATACTTGCAGGGCCTGTTTAGCGGCAAACGTAAGCGCGACCCGGGTATGGAACGCGAACGGCTGAAATGGCGGCGGGCACGCTCAAATGTAGAGGCGTCCGTGGATCGAGTGATTTCCGAACCTGGGATCACAGCCCTCAAACGCGACACATTGCTTTCGATGTTGGCCAGTTCACATGCGCTAATGCTGGCCATCGTAGGTCTGGAGGCGGGCATGTTGCACCTCCAGCCACAGGCTACGGCTGAGGCCCTGCAAACCTTTGCCTATGACGTGGATCTGACGCTCTATTTTCTAGCCGAGGCGCTCCGAGGCTCGAAGCCGGCGAGCGATAGTCTGCCGCAATTGAGAGAAGACCATCGCCGGCTGGTGGACGCGGGGCGAAATATGCCGCAGGGGGACGATTACGTCCTGGCGGAGACCGATAGGCTCACGGTGAGTTTGAACACCTTACGAGAACAGGTGATGCGATATGTGGGCCAGCAGATGGCGAGTTAAGTCGCGCGCAACGCGGACGTCAGGGGACCGACCTTGGCCATGCGGATCGCGCCCACCAGTTCGGCGATGCGTTGATCCGTCTTTTCACTCAGCGCGTTGAGGCGTTTCTCGGCGGCTTGGCGATCTTCGGCCCAGCTGTCCATCTTCTCGTGCATGAGGACTTGCCAGGTCATGAGTTGTTTGTGATCGCGCGTAAACTCTTCGTGATCGCGTTCCTGGACCAGCGAAATCTTATCGAGCCGTTCGCCCACTTTGTCGAGTAGCGCCTCGATGCGATCCAGTCGCCCAGTCCCGTTGCTTTCCGGCATGCTTTTAGTATGCCAGTTGACGGGGCCGCCTTTTCAGGATCAACATCCACTAGCCGAACCACCTTCCATATCGACAGAACCGCGCACGCAGTAAGCGGCCGGAAACACGAAACTGTACCGCACGACCACATGCGACAAACCACCCTCACGCGAACGCTTCGCCGCCTTCCTGTCCCAGCGTATGGCACAATACGACCTGAGATAAGACGAACAGGCTACCTTTCAAAACGTGTGCTCTGCGTTAGAAAGAGACTTTGAGAATGGCTGATCTCGACATCACGCAGGCGGAGGCAGATCTTTTGATAGCGATGGAAAAACATCGCGCAGACACTAGCGATTGTTTTTTCCCAGAAGCGGGCCAGAGACTGAGTATCGTCCTCATTTCCAAGGACAAGCGCGAGAATTTCATGCTCGACATAACCCGCTCTCAGATCAAGTTGACAAAGGCGACTTACCAAAACAGAGCGCGGCAGGCGATTGTCCTATTGCGCCTTGACCTCGACGGCCCGCCTCATAGAAACCCAGACGATCGGGAAATACCGTGTCCGCACCTTCATCTTTAGCGCGAAGGCTACGGAGACAAGTGGGCTATCCCGGCTCCGGCACAGCGTTACCCTAATGTGCAAGACTTGTTTTCGACATTCGAGGCATTCATGCAGCATTGCAACATGATCTTTTGAAAATGACGCTTAACGGCTTCGGGGTGAGGCTGAACAACGAGGCGATTGAAGTTCAGGCTACTCCCGAAAACTTTCCGCTACGCAAGCATAACCTCGTTCAGGCCATGCTCGCCGTTAACGATCTTTTCTACTTAGCCAAACCCGTCGTCGAGAGCCTGTTTTACGAGGACGTGGTTGCCTGGCTGGAGGCGAATGATATTCGCTTTACACCGAGCGTGAAGTTCACCGGTATCAGCGGTTATGACCAGCATTTTGATTTCGCCATTCCCAAATCGAAGAAGCAGCCGGGGCGCATCTTGCAGGCAATTAACCGCCCAACCCGCGAGACAGCATTATTGTTTATCAATGCTTGGGGCGATACGCGCCAAGTTCGCACCCCTGAATCAAAAGCCTACGCGATTCTCAACGATGAGCAACCGATTTCAGGTTTAGTCATTGAGGCGCTTCGCAACTACGACATTCGACCCGTCGCTTGGGCGCAACGCATTGACGTTGTGACTGAGCTTGCCGCCTAAGAAGTTTGCTTCCGCGGCTTTATTCTTCTTGGCCTCTAACCAGGAGACCGAGCAGCTCACGGTGAGTTTGAACACCTTGCGAGAACAGGTGATGCGTCATATGCGCAGCGCTGCGAAATAGGTCGAATAGCCTAAATCTTGCCTGGCCGGCTTTGGGTGCGGAATTCGTATTGCTGAATTTGAAGTGCTAATTGGCCCTTGTTATGGCGGGTTACACGACCGCGAGCGACGAGATTTAACAAGCATTTTTCGTTCAATTGGGCGGGCCAACTGATAGAAACCTCTAAACGCGTCCCCACAGGCAGATCATGATCCGACGTAAAAAGCACGCCAGAACTACTTATATTCAGAGTTTTCCCGCTACCTGCGAGAATTTCAGCCCGCTGGTTCAGCGTTTTATAACGCAACTCGCGTTCGATGGGAAACCGGCTAGACCGGCGCCGCTCCGAATTATTCAGTTCCGGAGTCATACTAGTTAAAGACACAATTTAAGCAACTCCGATCTTTAAAGCTTACACAATCGCTGCACATTATTTCTGGTTATTTTCCGGATTCACTTTCGGCCCGGCGCTTTTTCAGCCATTCAAGCCGCTCTTTTAGCCGCTGTTCGAACCCGTGCTCCGTCGGCTGGTAGAAGTAAGTCTGCTCTAGAGCCTGGGGCATACACTTCATATCGGTGAAGGCAGAGGAATCTTTATGGGCATGCTTATAACCTTTCGAATATCCCATTTCCTTCATCAATCGTGTCGGCGCATTGCGCAAATGCAGGGGTACGGGTTCGGCGACGGTCGAGTCAATGGTTGCATTTGCCAGGTTCAGAGCTTGATAGGCCGCATCGGATTTAGGGGCTAAGGCGAGGTAAAGAGCCAATTGAGCCAGGGCCTGATCGCCCTCGGGGGTTCCCAAGAAATGGACCGTCTGTTGGCAAGCAATTGCCTGTTCTACCGCTCTGGGATCGGCCAGGCCGATGTCCTCGATTGCCATGCGGATCAGGCGGCGTGCCAGGTAGAGCCGGTCTTCGCCCGCTTTCATCATCCGGGCAAGCCAGTAGAGAGCGGCGTCTGGATCGCTGGAACGCACGGATTTGTGCAGCGCGGAAATCAGGTTGAAGTGTTCTTCACCCGATTTATCGTAAAGCAGAATCTTCCGCTGGAGCGCGTCGGCTATCACTTGACGGTCGATTTTGCCGTCGCTGGCAAGGCCGGCTGCCAGTTCCAAGGTGTTCAAAGCCGAGCGTGCGTCGCCGCTGGAAGCAACGGCGATTTCGGCCAGTAATTCGTCGTCAATTTGCAGGTGAAGATCTCCCAAGCCGCGGCCGGGCGTTTCCACGGCACGCCGCAACAAGGCAACCACTTGCGGCGTATCAAGCGCGTGCAGCGTATAGACCTTCGCCCGGGAAAGCAGAGCGGAATTGATTTCGAATGAAGGATTTTCAGTGGTAGCGCCGATGAGTACGACGTCGCCACGCTCAACATAGGGCAGAAAAGCGTCCTGCTGTGCCTTGTTAAAGCGGTGAATTTCGTCGATGAACAGGATAGTTTTGCGGCCGACGCGGCGAGCGCGCTCAGCATCAGCCATCACCGTTTTGATCTCTTTAATGCCGCTCAGTACAGCGCTGAACTGGATGAAATCAGCGTGACTGGCGCGTGCGGCCAAGGCGGCAAGGGTCGTTTTGCCTGAACCCGGCGGGCCCCATAAGATCAGCGATGAGAGCTGGCCGCTATCCATTTGGGCGCGCAGCGGCTTGCCGGGTCCAAGGATGTGCTCCTGGCCCAAGTATTCGCTAATTTCGCGCGGACGCATACGGTCGGCCAGCGGACGGCCCGCCGAGTCCCGTTCGGGCGGAAGTGGCGGCGGAGTGTTATCGAACAGGCTCACCGGTCTGCCCTTTGACGCGCGGCCTCGAACAGCGCGATGGAGCAAGCCACGCCAGCGTTCAGCGATTCTACCTGGGAAGTAGGTATCCGCAGGCTTGTGGCGCAGGCCAGCAATTCAGGGGAAACACCGTGCGCTTCGCTGCCCACGGCAATGGCCGCCGATAAAGATAAATCGGCCTGGCTGAGAGATACATCTGCTTTTGCGGTCAGCGCGAAGAGCGTGAGATTCTTGGCACGCAGATTCGCCAGCAATGTGGGGCGATTTTGACCTTCCAGATAGGGCAGCCGGAAAATGGAGCCGGCGGTGGCGCGCAAAAACTTTCCGTTCGCCACCCGAACGCTCCCTTCCAGAAAGATGACGCAGGACGCGCCGAAAGCTTCGGCGGAGCGAACGATGGTGCCCGCATTGCCCGGGTCTTGCATTCCATCCAAGATGACGGCAATCCCAGGCTTGGCTAGGCAATCGTTCCAAGTGTAGCGAGGCGCGGTGACCAAGGCCATGATCTCTTGCGGCGTTTCAGTGCCGGACAGTGCTTCGAACGCGCGCACGGGTATTTCTGTGATTTCAGCGCTGGTTTTGGAGAGAAGTTGCTGATGGCGATCATGCCCTGAGGGCGTGACTAAAACCTGTCCAAGATGCCAGGCACTGTGCAAGATTTCGCGCACGAGATGGGGGCCTTCTATAACCACGCGGCCATCTTCCAAGGCGCGGCCAGAGGTAACGGCGCGCCGCACGCTTTGCAGGAAAGGGTTTTTGGCACTGGTGAGTTGCATGGAATTCCGGCTAGACTAAGAGCTACGAACGAAACGCTCGAACTCCTTGGATGAAGCGAATAATCGGTTGGCTGGTTGTCCTGCCCATACTCACTCTATTAGGCTACATGTTCTATGTAGCCCAACAGATTGAGCGGCAGTCGCTCGTCGATGAATCCAGGCCCGCGGATGTGATTTTAGTGATGGGCGCGGCGGAGTATCGCGGTCGCCCTTCGCCGGTACTGCAGGGCCGCCTAAACCATGCGCTCGTGCTGTACATCAAGCACCTGGCGCCGTACATTCTCACAACAGGCGGCGCCGGCGGCGACCCCGACTTTACAGAAGGCGAAGTGGCTCGCGCCTATCTGGTTACGCATGATGTGCCGGCGGAAGCCATTATTACCGACGCGGTGGGCTCGACCACTGGCCAAA
This sequence comes from Bryobacterales bacterium, assembly GCA_963763615.1. GTDB lineage: Bacteria > Acidobacteriota > Terriglobia > Bryobacterales > Bryobacteraceae > Bog-105. The sequence continues at coordinate 334,206 of CAVXPI010000005.1, forward strand.
GCCTGGATGCGGCGGTTGAAAGCATGCGGCGCATGAACCTGCACAGTTGCATTGTGGTGAGCGACGGCTATCACATCTACCGCGTAAAACGCCTGTTAGAGGCACAGGGCTTCAAAGTGTATGGTTCTCCGAAGCCGCCCGCCGGCAGCTCATCGCTGAAGGAAATGCGCTGGCGGTATTTACGGCAAGCGGTTGGATTCATGTTATGGCGAATTGGGATTAATCTATAGCCAGAGCTACGTAAGCATCGGCCGAGCAGAACACAATATATTCTTTGCCTGCCATTTCGTACACAGCCGGAATTCCCCCGATAGGCGTTTCGAGTTGCTTTTGCCAAAGCACTTTTCCGGTTTGTTCATCGAAGGCGCGGATGATCTTGTCGGAAGTGCCCGTGAAAATCAGACCGCCGGCGGTGACCACCGGGCCGCTTTTGGTTCGATGCGCTTCGCCAATGGGAACCTGCCATTTAATCGTTCCTGCGTTCAAATCGTAGGCGGTGATGGACGTCCACGGAGGAGCGATAGGAGAGACTCCGCTGCTGGTAGACATGAAACCGAAGCCGCTCTCATAGCGGTCGGGCCCAACCTTGGGAGCAGGCACGAGTTTCAGGATGCATGGCAAATCTTTTGAGATCACGTAGAGCGTGCCGTTTGTTGGGTCGACCGCCGCACCTCCCCAATTTGCGCCGCCGTTGTTGCCCGGCATCTGAACCGTACCGCGCAAGCCGGGCGGCGTGAAGAGTCCCTCGTTGCGGGCGCTTTGAATCTGGTCTTTGATGCGGGCCCGTTCGGCGGGGTCGGTGATGAGAGCGCTCAAGTCGTCGGCGCTGAATTTCTGGCGGGCGAAGGGTGGTGGATTTACGGGAAAAGGCTGGGTGGGCCACGCGTGTTCGTTCGGCATGTCCGACTTGGGCACCGGACGCTCTTCGATGGGCCAGAGCGGTTCGCCGTTGTCGCGCCGAAATACCCAAATGAAGCCTTGCTTACTCACCTGCGCCACAATCTCCACAGACTTGCCATTGTGTTGCACGGTTAGGAGCTTTGGAGCAGTGGCATCATCGTAGTCCCAGATATCGTGATGCACCATCTGAAAATGCCAAAGGCGTTTGCCTGTTCGAGCGTCGAGCGCCAGTAGGCAATCTCCGAAGAGGTTCGCTCCCGGCCGGTCGGCGCCATAGAAGTTGTATTTGGGGCTCGCTGTGGGAATGAAGACGATGCCACTCTTCGGGTCGACCGTCATTTCGCTCCACGCGTTCGCTCCGCCCACGGATTTCCAGGCGTCTTTGGGCCAGGTATCGTAGCCAAATTCGCCTTCATGCGGAATGGTGTGAAAGACCCAGCGGATAGCGCCGGTGCGAACGTCGAAGGCACGGATATCGCCGGGCGCTGAACCCCAACCCTGGTTCGTGGCTGAGCCAAGAATGAGCAGGTCTTCGAAGATCCGGCCGGGTGTTGTCGATTGCACCAAGCTGATGCTTTCAGGATCGCGGCCCAGCCCTTCTTTCAAAGCTACCCGGCCGTCTTTGCCGAAGGATTCGATTGTCTTGCCGGTGCGCGCGTCTATAGCCCGTAAGACGTGATCGGCGGCAAAGAATAGCCGTCGGTCTGAGCGGTCTTTGCTCTCCCAGTAATTGATGCCGCGATTGGTGATGACTTTGGTAGCGGGGTCTGCAGTGTGCCGCCAGATCTCTTTGCCGCTCGCCGCATCAATTGCTACGACGGCGTTGTTGTGCGCGAGAACGTACATCACTCCGTCAACAACCAGCGGTCCGAAGGCGTAATGATTCGAATCCGCAATCGGATAGGTCCAGGCGATCTTGAGCCGGCTAACGTTGCCGCTATTGATTTGCTTCAACGCCGAATACTGAGCCGAATCGGGAGAACCGCCGTAATCCGCCCAAGTGAGATGTGTCTGGGCGAACAAATTCGTGCTCACGCAGAGCGCGAGGCTGAAGAGAGCAATTTTATTCACTACTAGTTTTTTACCAAGACTGCCTGCTGGCGATCGGCGCCCCGGCAGTTGTCGAAGAACTTCTTGACCGTGTAAAACTGATCGGGCGGTAGGGTCGCAGCCTCGGTTCGCAGTTCCTCGGTTACTGTCAACACGCCCGGCTCTTGCTGGTAGTTGAGCGAGAATTGCCCGAACTCGGACTCGTACTTCACGGGCACAGGCGCTTCGTCAACCGAGAAGCCTGGCGGTAACTTGATATGAACCGTTTTGCGGTAGAGCGCCGAACTTAGAACGATGGGGCTCACGCGTTTTTCGTCTTTGGGAAAGATGGGCGAAATAGAGCGTGGGATTTCGACAACAGAGGGGTGGAAGACGAGCAGGCGGCCTTGCATGACTTGGGCGTAATCGCCGGAATCAAAATCGATTCTGACGTCGAATTTGTTTTGTTCGAAATGATCTTCGGCGGTGAGCTTGGAAATAACCGAGCCTTTGGCGCTCTCGTTCACGAAGCGCTGGTAGCCGCTTTTGTATTGCTCGGCATTCTCGCGGGTATGAAGATGGCGTTCTTTGCTGGCGGGCTGTCCGGTCTTGCTGTTAAGGAATGTGGCAGAGAGTTTGCCGTCAGGTTGCAGGGTAGCGTCGGCCATCACGTCATACAGGTTGCTCTCGGGCGTGGTTACCGGCATCTTCAGCAAATCACCGTGATCGCGGGCAACCAGCACGGCATAGCTGGCTTGCAGGTACCAGGGAAGATCGCCCACGGGAGTTTTTTCGTCGGTCGGATCGAAGATCACCAGGCGGCCTAACGGACTGGAAATAGCGGTTGGCACGGAAACCGAGTCGGGCACCTTTGCCGCCAGAATCATGTGGTTGAACTGGTGCGGAGACGACCACTGCTGGCGGACGTGCGTGCTGTCTCCCGAATAGATGAGGATTAGATAGGAAGGAACACCGGCGGCCTTGAGCATGCAGCGCATCAAGTTAGCCTTATCTTTGCAGTCGCCATACTGCTTACTGAACACTTCGTCCGCGGAATGGGGAACGTAGCCTCCGCCGTTTTCCAAATCCATCTCGATGGCAACATAGCGGAGGCCTTGCACATAATGCCCAATCGCGCAGATTTTGTCGTAGTCGGATTTGGAACCGGCAATCAGTTGATTGACTTTTGCGGCGATGTCTGGAGTTACTTCGTCCTGGCCTTGTGCCAGGGAATATTCCCAGCGCGAAACGTCGGCCCAAGAACTCAACGCCACGGCATTCGGGGAAGATCCGGCCGGCGGGACAAATGAGACGGCTAGGCGCGGGAGCGTATCTCCGGAGTCGTCTTCTTCTTCGTGAAATGGCAGGTCTTTCACTTCCCACGTATAAGTGGAGCCACTCACCAGCGGTTCAACGGGAAATTGGTTGAACAGAATCCCTTTCGCCGTCCAGCCACTGGGCAGAGTTAGTATGTAGCGCGAAAGGACGGACGGCAATTTTGACTGGAAGAGAAACTCGTCTTGCGCGATCAAGGCCTTTTCCTGAACGGTAAATTCATAGGCAAAGACGGATCCGATTTCAGGATTATCGGCCATGATGAGCCGCGCGCGGCCATCTTCGTACAGCGCGTAGCTGCTGAAATCGCCGACATCCAGCACACTAGCCTTGTCAAAGGATTTTCTGAAGCCGCTGGGAGACACGATCCAGGCATGCAGGTCTTTGACCTCTCTGCGGCTTTTCCAGTAATGAACCGCCACGCGGGCTTCGTTTCTGCCTTGCTGATTCAGAATCTTTATAGCGCCACGTTCCGTGATTGTCTTCGTGCCGGCTTGGTCAAGCGTGACGTGTTGCTCATTCAGTAACACTGCCGCGGGGACCTTGCCCGGATATACAGGAAGTTTGCGGCTGGAAATCTCCTCCACCCAGTCGGGAATGTCCTTGTTATTGGCGAAGCCGGCACCCCACAGCGCGGGGGCCAGTGGTAGAGCGGCAATCACAATGTACGCGAAGCGCATGTTAATTCCCTTCTATTGTTGAGCCTGACCCGTGGCGGCAGCCGGGAGTGCAGCGTCCGCGAGTTTAAGGTTGATCAAGTGTTCATCACTTGAGTGAATTTGATCAAAAACAGCCTTAAAGCCCTTATAGTTCTCGGCGCCGAATATCGGAACTTTGTCGTTTCCAAAAATGAAGTTGCGGCGGTAAAGCAGCTTGTTGGTCGACTTAGTGACCGATACTTTAGCGAGATACTTTCCCAACGGCGCAAATTCGAAGGAGGGAGGCGCTTCGGCGTGATCGAGCTCGAAACCGGCCGGCAGGGCGATGTCAACCGAGTCCGATTCGCTCCAAGGGTATTCGAAATAGATGCCGTTGGTGCGATTCGCATCGGTGAAATAAGCAGGCTCGCCCACCGTGAAAAAGCTGGGGCGGAGGAAGAGGCGCTTGCCGGTACGCTGGCAGTAGCCTCTCACTGTTAGATGATAGGCGACGCCGACCGGACGGCTGGCATCGGGCGAAACGGTAATTTTGATATCCGTCACGTCGAAATCGGCGTAGCGTTCTTTGAGCCTTTCGCGCAAAAAAGCCTCGCGTTCGGAATCGTTCTGACGAGAGTGCTGGATCCGCCAGTTGATCGATTCATTGCCCCAATAGAGTTCGCGAATGTTTCCTTCCATATCGCCCGTGGCGGAGAGGGTGAGATCGGCGATGCGTTGAACCTTGGTTTGATCGGAGGTTAACAGCGGAGTTTGCACCCATTCCGAATTTTTAGGATCGGGAATGAGCGCGAAGACTCCCTGCTCGCGCCAGGTGAGCGTGCCGGGCGGTGCGAACTCGTCGCCCACGTCATAGAACTTCCATTTGTCGTTAAGGAGGACCGCGGCATCGTGGTTGTTAATGAAAAAAGCGGAGCGCGTCTGCGGGTCGAATAGAAAATCGCGGCGGTCGGCCACGCGCGCCAAACGGGCATCGTCGCCGGCCGCCTGCGCCAGAGCGATGAAGACGAAGTCGAGATCTTCCCCTGTGCCAACGCCGCGGGAAAATGCGTCACTTGCACTGTTATTCGGCTTGTATGATTCACGCTCTTCCGTTGTGATGTCGTCGCCCCAGATGTTCTTGATATTCTTGCGGCAATACTCGGCGAGAAGAGCGAGTTTTTCGTCGTCGGTCTTGCCGGCGCTTGTTATATCGGCGGCGGCTTTCTTCATTTCGCCGCTGATCTTAATCTTCTCTTTGGCTTCGCTGTAGAATCCTTTGCCAACCGAGTTCCAATATTTGTCGCCGCTGTTCTTGTCGTTCTCTTCGTAGTAGATGAGAATCCAGCGTCGGCCTGCGCGGCCGGGTAACGAGTGAGGTTCGGCATGATAGGCGGGAACATTGCGAATGGTAAACGGATAGAAACCTTTGGAATCGCGTGCGCCTGTCTCTGGCTCGCAGCCAAAATTCATGATGCGCATGGCAGGCATGGCGCCGTAGACACTGGTTGCCGGTTTGACGTGAAACGTAACTTCATCCACCGGGTCTTCCGTCTGAACGTCGAGGGGAATGTAGCGATATAAGCTTTCGCCCTCATCTTCGGTCCAACGGTATTCGACGATGGAACCAGGTTCCACCGAAGGGAACGCGAACGAGATTTCCTTTACTTTTACGCCTCCTTTCTTCACTTCCACTTTGTCGAAAATCGCATCTTTCGCGACGTCGATAACGGTGCCATCCGGATGAATTGTGCGCGCGGAAACGCCGGAGACGTGCGTCTTGGTGTAGTACTCAATCTTGCGATTGGCGTACTTTTCGCGGCCGCGGTCGTTGAATATTTTGTAGCGGAAGTAACTGGTTGTCTGGTTCCGAACTGAGCCTATAAGGCTGTTTTCGATCCGGGCGTCGCGGAACAGGCATTCGGCGTCGGCGTTCGGATCAGACTTTGACTGCTTCAGAGCCAATTCTTCGGGTGTGACAGGCCGCCACTCAGCACCCAACACGGGCATAGACAGAGAAATGAGGGTGAAGGCAAAAAGGCTAGCTCTGGTGGGCATATGGCGGCGTTTCGCTCCTGGGAGTAGAGGAGATGGATAGAGTAGTTCCGGGCCCAATGAGGGAAGCCCGAGACGACCCAATAACCTCCGTGCCAGTGATTTTATCGTAGAGTTGCCGATTTGGCAAAGCTTTTTACTAGCTTTTTACTAGCTTGTTACTAGCTTTTTACTAGCCGATTAAGGGGATGGTCGCGAAACGTTCTCAACGGACGCCGATTCGGACTACCTACCTCAAGCTGCTCTCTATCTCCTTCCGGACGCAGGGGTCCGGCTTTGGGGGTGGTGCTTAATGCCGCCTTACGGCCTATTCCCGCTTGCTAAACTTGGTACCGAACTCCTTATAAATGGCCATTCAAACGCTTTTCGGTTCCGTCGCCTCCGAACCGAACCTGCTCGACAAATTGAAGGCTGGCATTCAGAAGACGCGCTCGGGCCTGGTGGACCGGCTGGAAGACGTTTTGTCGGGCAAGAAAGAAATCGACGCGGATCTGCTGGAAGAACTGGAATACACGCTGATCACGGCCGATATTGGCGTTCGGACAACGGAAGATATTCTGGAGCGGATTCGCACGCGGGTTGATCGTAAACTAACTGGCGATGCGCATGAAATTCGCAACCTGATTCGAGAACAGATTCTGGAAGTTCTGGCGGCTTCGGAAACGCCCATTCATACAGTCGCTACGCCGCCGGCGGTGGTGATGGTGGTGGGGATAAACGGCGCAGGCAAGACGACAACTATCGGCAAACTTGCGCATCGCTTTCTTGGCGAAAATCGCAAAGTTCTGCTGTGTGCGGCGGACACTTTTCGAGCGGCGGCGATTGAACAGCTGGAAGTTTGGGCGGAACGTGCAGGCGTTAAGATGATCCGGCAGAAGACTGGCGCGGACCCGAGCGCGGTGATCTTCGATGGCTTGCAAGCGGCTAAATCGCAAGGGGTAGATTACGTGATCGTCGATACGGCCTGGCTCCACACAAAAGAGAATCTTATGGCGGAATTGGAGAAGATGCGGCGCACTTGCCAGCGCGTGATTCCAGGGTCGCCGCATGAAGTTTGGCTGGTGATGGATGCCACCACCGGGCAGAACGGTTTGGAACAGGCGCGAAAATTCACGGAGTCCGCCGGAGTTACAGGAATTGTACTTACGAAGTTAGACGGGACGGCGAAGGGCGGAGTGGTGGTTGCGATTGCGCGCGAGTTAAACCTTCCCATCCGTTACATTGGCGTAGGCGAGAAGATTGAAGACTTACTTCCGTTCGAGCCCGAGAAGTTTGTGGCATCGCTCTTTGACTAGTAAAGGGGAGAGGGGAGGATGGGCCGACCGTCTGGTCGGCACGACAAGGCATGGCCCTGTCGCCACGAATTCACGGTGTAGCCAGGATACAGATTCATGAGCGCTTACATGAAGCAAGCTTTGGAACTCGCCTATTGTGGACGGGGGCGAACAAGTCCTAACCCTGCGGTTGGCGCGGTGTTGGTACGCGATGGCGAGATTGTGGGCCGCGGGTTTCACACTTGGGCCGGGAAAGATCACGCGGAGATTGTGGCGCTGCGCGAAGCCGGAGCGAAGGCGCGCGATGCAACAATCTATGTGACGCTGGAACCTTGTTCGCATACAGGGCGAACAGGCCCGTGCGCGGAGGCACTTATTGCGGCCGGAGTGAAACGGGTAGAGGCGGCCATGCAGGACCCGAATCCGCTGGTGGCCGGCAAAGGTCTCGAAATGCTACAGCAGGCGGGGCTAGAGGTGTTGGTCGACGCCGAATACACGGCGGCTGCGGAAAAGCTCAATGAGCCTTTCGCCCACTTCATGCGGACAGGCAAACCGCTGGTGACCATTAAGGCCGCGCTGACTCTTGATGGGAAGATTGCCGCGCCACAGGACAATTTTGGTTGGATCACCAGCGAGGTTGCGCGCGCGGATGTCCAACTGGTGCGGCACTATTCGGACGCCATCCTGACAGGTTTAGGAACGGTTTTGGAAGACGATTGTCTGCTGACGGACCGTTCGGGCATGGAGCGGAGCCGCCCGTTACTGCGTATTGTCTTGGATTCGCAACTGCGCGTTCCGTTGACAGCCAAGATTATTACCAGCGCCCAAAATGATGTTCTGGTGGTGGGGACTTCGGTGGTGCCGGCCGAGCGGCGGAAAGCTTTGGAGGCGGCTGGCATCCAGGTATTGATGGCCGATGGACAGGGTGGGCGGACCGACCCGAAGAGAGTGATCGAGTATCTGGCCGAGCGGCGTTATCTTTCACTTATGGTGGAGGCGGGGAGCCATGTGAATTGGACAATGCTCGATTCGCAGATTGCGGACAAGATTTTCTTCTATTACGCAGCGAAGATCTTAGGAGGGATGAAAAGTATTCCGGTCGCGGGCGGAACGGGCAGGCAGCGGCGGGTGGACGCGATCATGCTGGAACGGCTGACCGTGCATCCGGTTTCAACAGACGAGTTCGCAGTAGAGGCTTATGTTAGCAAGGGTGCCACGGCCTGATGTTTACGGGAATTATTGAAGAGCTCGGTAGTGTTGTTTCGCTCAGCGCGCAGAACACCGGGGCACGGTTAGTTGTCTCATGCGCCAGCGTGCTGGAAGATGCGGGTTTAGGCGCGAGCATTGCGGTGAACGGAGCTTGTCTTACGGCAATTGAGTTAGGCGAGGGACATTTTGCCGCCGATTTGGCTCCGGAAACGTTGGCGCGGACCAATCTGGGCGCGTTGCGCGAAGGCTCGGCGGTGAACCTCGAACGGCCGCTGCGTGCGAATGCCCGGCTCGATGGCCATTTTGTATTGGGGCATGTAGATGGGACAGCGGAACTGATTTCGCTCACTGCGCTTGGTAACGATAACTGGTGGTTACGAATTCGGGTGCCGGATGATTTGAAGCGTTACATTGTGGAAAAGGGATCGGTGGCGGTGGATGGCATGAGCCTTACGGTGGCGGAAATCAAGGATAGAGATGTGGCGTTTACTATCATTCCGCATACTTACAAGAACACGACGCTACGCGGATACCAGCCGGGCGCCAGGATCAATCTGGAGGTGGATATTCTGGCGAAGCATTTGGAGAAGCTGACGAGCCGGGCTGAGTTTTAACGAAACCACGATTGGACCGCGTTTGCCAGTTGTGTCCACTCCCAATCCATCCGCTGTTCTGAACTCATTCCTGGAGGGCGCCCCGGCAGTACGTCTACTTTCTCGAATCCTCTCGGGATCTCGAACAGACTGTGATCCAGCGGAGTAGTAGAGAGTTCCAAGACTTCTCGCTTTCCTGCGGAGTTGATCTCCAGCACCGTTTCGCGGAATATACCAACCATCCGTTTCGGTTTGGAAGTTAGCATCGCAAGCACCGGCCTCGGCGACATAGCGCTCCCGCAATACGAGATGTTTCGCAGTTTGTCCAAAAAACTCTTTACGTTCGCCGGTGTCGATCGTTTCGTAGTAGATATTGACAGTTTTGCCGGATTCGTGAACGCGCGGAGGACGCGCAACCCATTGGGCCAATGAAAGAATGAGGCTTGGTTTGTAAGCGCTCTCGACGTATTTGCGGGCTTGCGGGTCTATCTCATACTGGGTGCTTTGTGCAAAAATTTTGAATACTTACTGAGCGCGGACGGCCTTGGTCGATCACTTCGGACCGATAGTTCTTGCCTTGCAGATACTCGGCAAGGACTATCTCTCGCTCATTAGACGTTACCTTGGTTAACTTATATGTGTCGGCAGCCAAGGGAATCGTGCAAAGAAGAAAGAGGCTTGCCGTGAGGCAACAAGCTCGCATGAGGAAAGGATAGCGAATTTCAGCGCCCTGCGCATGAAGTGGATTTAGAGCTTGTCGCCCTCTCGCGGCGGTTCTCCACCTTTGCGATTGAGAATGCGAATAAAGGTCTTGCGATCCGATCTGAAAAACCGAACACAGGCGAAAGCGCCTGCGCCACCCAGCAAAACATGTGTCTGAAAAGTGCTGAGGAGTCTCACAAGAGTCTAGCAACTCCAGGGTCCTTTCGGGCCAGTGCTATCCAGAAGCAGTCCTAGCCGGTTGGGTCCCCATGAATCTCTACGGCCGCATCGTCCTCCGTCACGGCCGGCTCCGGCAATTTTCCTGTCCAATTCGCCCAACCCCAGAAAATCGCCGTCGAGGAACTCGCTAAACCCGACACGGCACCTATCAGCCTCACACTATGATGCTGCGACGCTAATCCCGCCGCGAGCATGGAGAGCATCATGGTCGACCAGTTCATCGTTTCAATTGTGGCGAAGACTCTGCCGCGATAGCGATCATCTACGTGCTTTAACAGGTTCGACCAATTCAACAATGAACTCACCGCCACCGCGCCGCGGGAAACAGCCATGAAGAACAGCGCCCAGCCCCAGTTGCCCATCTGGCTGAACACCACATATGCTCCGCCGTGCAACAGGTAACAGAAGAACACCGTCTTTTTGTATGCCTCGAATCCGATGCGTTTGCCGAGCCAATTTCCGACAATGCCGCCGATGAGCAATCCCACGCCGGCCATGCCCCACAGTTGTCCAAGGCCGCGTGCGCCGCGTTTGAAAACGAGCTCGCTAAAGAGCGTGAAAAGAACTTGCGCTGCGCCGCCTCCGCTCGCCCAACCCACCGCTATTAAAGCGATGCCGAGAATGAGCGGGGTCTTCGACATGTAACTTAAGCCTTCGCGGTATTCGTGCCAGGGCCGCGCTACTTTGGTTTCATTTAGCCCACGATCTTCCGCGCGAAAATGTCCTTTCGCCTGCCGTAGATTGAATATGCAGTACGCGGAGACGAAAAACGAAAGCGAATTAAACAAGAACGCGAGAGCGTAACCGAAACGCGCCACCGTGGTGCCGCCGAAATACGCGCCGACCGTGAGCGTCAACCAGCCAGTAGTCTGGGTCAGTGAATTCGCGGTGTGCAGTTCGTCCTCGGTCGCAATGGAGGGCAAGATCGCAGAGCGTCCGCTGGTGAAAAACGGCGAGGCTAACATCAGTAACGCGCTCAACACATAAAGCAGCCAAACTTGATGATGCCCAATGGCGTAGATAAATCCAAGCGCCACCATACCGCGAATCAAGTCGCTGGCGATCATGATGCGCCGCCGGTCGAAGCGGTCGAGCATCACACCGGCCAAGGGCCCGGCGAGCACCGCTGGAATCGCGCGAGAGAGCATCAGCCCCGCCACAGCGAAGCCGTTGTGCGTCTCCTCAACCGCCAAGCTGAGGACCGCAATGTTGTTGAAGTGATCTCCGACCTCGCTTACAATTTGGCCTAGCCAGGTGTAGCGGTAGTTGCGATTGCGAACCAGCAGTTGGCTAAATCCAGCCATCAAGCGCTCTGCCGAAGAAGTTTCGTTATGGTAATGGCTTGCCCTAGGTGCCGCTGGGTGTGTTCGGCTAGATGAACAATCAAGCCAATCACAGTGGTGGGAAGCCGACGCCGCCCGACGGTGCGAGCCGCATAGAGCTTCGCGGGATCAACGGCCGCAAATTGCTTCTGCGATTGATTTAGACTGTGTTCGACCATTTCGAGCAGATCCGTGAGACTGCCCGGCGGCTGCGACTCCTGTTTCAGAAACGCCAATTGCGCATCGTCAAGCTGCCGGCCGGCGAGATAGGTGGTGATGCGGTCGACACTGCCGGCAATATGCTTCAACTGGAACCCGAGAGAACTGCCGGCCACGCGCTGCCATGTGTGTTCGTCGGAGAGACCCGCAATATGTTTACGCAGATCTTCCCGCACTTGCTGATAACTAAAGAAAACAGGCATCACGAGCGGATGAACACCCGCTATTGGACCCCGTAACCAAGGCTCTGCGTCCACTGCCGTTCTTATCGAAGATTCCCCGTATGACCAAGCGAGTAGCGGCCCGGCTGCGGATAAAAGCACAAACCGTGCGGCCCGTCGCCCACTTTAATTCGCGCCCGGAGCCTGCCGTTGGATGTATCGAACACATACACTTCGCGGTGATAGCGGCCCGACAGCCAAAGCGATTTTCCATCGGCGGAGACGCCTCCCATATCCGGGCTCCCGCCGCCGGGAATCAGCCATTTTCGGTCGACTTTCAGAGTGTCGGTATTGATCAAACTGACGGACCCTTCGCCACGATTCGAAACATAAGCAAACTTCGCATCGCGGCTGAAATAAATCCCATGCGTGCCTTTGCCGGTCTTGATGAAATCGATCTGGTGAAACGGCTCGGCATCCACCACATGAACGCCGTCGGCTTCCATATTTGCAATCAGGAAGTGCTTGCCATCGGGCGTGAGGCGGCAGTCTTGCGGCATGCCTTTAGGGGTCAACGGCAAATGCGCGAGCACCTTCTTCGCCACAATATCGACCTTGACGAGTTCACTCGAAAACTCGCAAGTGGCAATCATGAAGCGTCCATCGGGTGTAAAATCCGCGTGGTTGACGCCCTTGCAATCCACCGGCATACGCGCCACAATCTTCATGGTCTCCGGATCGCGAAAATCGATGCGTTTTTCGCGTTCGGCCATCACCATCGCATACTTGCCGTCTGGGGTGTAGTACATGTTGTAGGGATCGTCGACGGCAATGGTCTCCCCTTTTTTCCCGGTGGCTGGATCAATCAGCGTGAGTTGATCGCCCAAATCCTGGGCCACCCACAACTTCTTCAAATTCCAGGACGGCACTACGTGCTGCGGCTCCATCAGCCTGCCATTTTTTTTCGGCAACGCGAAATGATCGACGATCTTGAATGTGTCCGGATCGATCACATCCACCGTGTCGCTTTTCGTGTTCGGCACATAGACGCGAGTAGGGAAACCGGCGACCGCAGGCGAGAACATGCCCGGGGCGGTTGAAGAATAAACATTCTTCGGATCGAGCACGGGCGGCATACCCGGCAGCGCACTCGGCGCAAACGCCAGAACAACTACGCCCGCACCAACGAGGGCAGCGAAGACGTATCGAAAGTTTAATTTCATAGCTTACCTTAGTACTGTAGCGCGCGTCATAGTTTTTAGAGGATCATTAGTTCAGTACAATTTTAGGTAGAAATGTCGTCAACGAGCGAAAACGAAACTGAGATCTTGCTTGGCAACAGGCACCTGTTGGCTATCTTCTTTGTGCTAGCCGTTTTGCTTGGCATTGCGTTCACTGGCGGCTACATGGTGGGCCGCAATGGGTCCGATAAGAAGCCTGCCGCACTATCCGCATCGGCCCCGGACCCCGTCGCAGCCACCACGAGCTTGGAGTCGCACGTGGTTGCACCGGGAAACGAAGATGGCACTACCCCAGCGGACCCACAAATCCGCACGGTGGAACCGCCGCCACCAGTTCCAGATGTTGTGCAGGTACCCGTTCGGGAAGATCCGAAAAAACAAGCTGACGCCGCCGAAGCAAAAGAAGCGCAGCCTACCAAGCAGGCTCCGGTGGACAAGGCTTCCGGGCATGGGAAGACCCGAGATCCCTTCTCAGGCCCACAGAGCGGTCAGACGTTTCTGCAGGTGGCGGCAGTTGGCCACACGGAAGCGAATGCGTTGGCCGATGTTTTGAGCAAGAAGGGCTTCCATGCGCATGCAGTGGCGAAGCCTGGAGCGAGTGATGTCTATCGGGTACTGATTGGGCCGATGCGCGATACCAGCGATCTATCCACCACGCGCGACTCTTTGCGCAATGCCGGGTTTACGAAGATAATTGTGCAACGGTATTAGAACTTGTACGAACTTGCAGAAGTTTGCGTACGCCGCCCGCCTGAAAGTCGCCACACTGCAGCACCGCTCGTTTACATTACACTCGCGGCTCGGCTAGGGGCTCTGGATTGTAATTGAAGTAATTTTCATCGCCATTGGTGCCCAGAACTACTGTGAGTTTTCGGCGACCGTGCGTAAAACCGACCAATCAGGATTTATTTTTGACTAGATATTCGGCGGACGGAGGTTCTGCCGATGTCCAGCGCCTCGAGATCTCCGATTTGCTTATTCCCTGATCGGAACAGTTTTCGGACTTCGGCGGCTTTGACGGCGGCTGCGGCGGGTCTGCCGAGGCGCGTGCCGCTTTGCCGGGCATGGTCCAACCCAGCACGAACACGGTCGCGCAGGATGTCGTGTTCGAATGCGGCGAACACGGAGAGCATGCCGGCCATCGCCCTGCCGGTGGATGTGGTCAGATCGAGCGCTTCGCTGAGTGACACGAAGCCGATGTTGAGATCCGTGAGTTCCTGGAGCCGATTGGATGCTATAGGCCAGAGCGACGGGATGGAATAGCAGCGGTGATGCCGAGCAACCTCATGCCTGGAAAATCCTAATGATTCAAGACAATCGGGCGATAGTTAGTACGGAGAGAGTCTGCATTCGTATGGGAATCATGAAAACTATCGGCGAAATTCTTTCGCCCAATGACCCCGAACTTGTCGAGAAAACGCTAAAAAGGCTCAATGAGCAGGACAAGTGGAATGACGTTTTCTCAACCAAGCTGATCGAACTCTTGGACAAGATCGATGATGTAAAGGCCGAGATTCGCGACAGTCTAAGGAAGGCAGACGCGCGCCTGCAAAAAGCTGAGTCCGTAACGCAAGCTGAAACAACTTTGCTGGAGCATGCTGCTCGATTCGGTGAGGCTTCACAACGTCTAGAGATAGCCCACAAGGCGGAGAAGGCTGCTGAGGCCAATCACCTCGCCGCTAGAAAGTCAGTTGAGCGGAGCGAACAGCTTTTAGCGAAGGTTTCGGAACAGGCGGGTCTCGCGCAGAATCTCGCATATTCAGCCAAGAAGGACCTCGATGCAGCCAACGTTTCTCTGAAGAAGATTCGCATGCAAGAGAAACGATTGACGCGGACGGCAATCGTCCTTCTCGCGATCTGCTGGATCAGTCTAGCCTGGGCTCCGTGGATACTGCCCACGGTGAAAGCGCAGTTGGCACTGCAAATAACACTAACTGTTTCGATGGTGTTGCTTGCCTTGATCTTTGTGAAAAGGAGAGCCGAGTGACCTCACAACAACAAGCACGTTGGGAACAAGAGATCAGAGACCATCAAGGACCGCTTAACAGGCCCGCCGATCTGGCCAAGCGCGCGCTTTCGGCGGAGGATTTCATCGATTCTGCCGTCATCGGCGGCGTCGAGCTGAGCGATATTCTCGCCGGAAAGATTGAAGAATCAAAGATCCCTGCGAACGTCTTAGAAGCTTTCCATGCTCAATATCCGCAATACGGGAGCAGTTTTGTCCAGGCAGTCGAGCATTTTCACAATGAACCAGACAGCCTTATGGGTCTTGTGAGCGGGGTCAAGGGAAAGATGTTCGAGATCGACTATGCAGAGTGGCTCAACCATGGGCATCTGCCGAACGGCTTCACTGCAGTCCTCGCTGAACACGCAAACAATCCAGGGTGGGATATTTCGATCCAGGATGCACACGGGCACGTGTCTGAACTGCTCCAACTGAAGGCAACGGCGAGTATCTCATACGTTCACGAAGCGATCTTGGCACATCCGGACATCCCGGTGGTTGTGCCACATGAACTCTACGAACAATTGCTAGAGAATCATGACACGCTGATAGATCACATCATGAATGGGAACGAATCACTTGGCCACATTAACGACCATCTTGCAGGTGCCGTGGGTCATGCCGATGCCGCGGCTGCGGCCGACCATTTCCCGGTTCTAGGCCCGCTCATCGTCATCGGATTGGTTATAGGGCAGAATTGGAGCGCATACAGGCAAGATCGGCTGACCACGGGTGAGTTGGTCCGTATTGCAACAGAGCGTGGCGGGCTTGCCTTAGTTGCTGGCGGAGCAGGTTGGGCAGTGGCGGCCCTCGCTCATGAACCCATCATCGGGCTGCCCATATCGGTCACACTTCGCCTCATCGGAGGTCAGGTGATTCACAACAAACACAGGCGCGAGCTGCTTTCAACAATGGTAGAAACAGTGGGCAAGTCGTATATGCAGCTAGAGTGCCAGTTGCCGCGCCCTCTGTTGGGGTAATGGGATGGTATGCAGCCTTCCACCGAACTACGACATGATGCCTGTGCGCACGCGCCGTACTATCGTGAGTTTTCGGCGAGCGTACGTAAAGCCCAAGAATCAGGATTTGTTTTGACCTAAGATGCGGCGGACGGGGGTTCTGCCGATATCGAGACGCCGCGAGATTTCGGACTTACTGATTCCCTGGCGGAAGAGTTTTCGGATTTCGGCGGCTTTGATTGCTGCGGTGGCGGGACGGCCGAAGCGGGTGCCGCTTTGCCGGGCATGCTCCAAGCCAGCACGAACGCGTTCGCGCAGGATGTCGTGTTCGAAAGCTGCGAACACCGAGAGCATGCAGGCCATCGCTCTGCCGGTGGATGTGGTCAGATCGAGCGCTTCGCTGAGTGATAGAAAGCCGACGTTGAGATCAGTAAGTTCCTGGAGTGTGGTGACCAGGTCGAGCGGAGAACGGCCCCACCGGTCCAGTCGCCAGACCAGCACCACGTCGATCTCGCGCCGCCGTGCGGCATCGATCAGTTGTTGACGTTGCTCTCGCTGCGCGGCACCAGAACCAACTTCTTTCACTTGCATGGCGACAGTCCAGCCTCGGTTCGTTGCATACTCGCGCATAGCGCGCATCTGCATGGGAAGAGTCTGCTGATCGAGCGTGGAGACACGCGCATACAGTCCTGCCCGCAACATTCTAGATGGTTTGCGTGAATGGCCAAAAACCTGCTTCGCTTTCGCTTTCCCGGAAGTGCGTTTTGCGGGCATTTTCGCGTGATGTTTTAGTATGGCCGCATACTGTGGTTTCCGGCCAGCTTGAAAATCATCATAACGCTAACCGGAGTTCACGGCGGCACCCTGCAGAAGGGTCTCCCGGTAATTCCAGGGCATCCAATCCGCCGGATTCTTCTTCAACTCCGCTACATGCCTCTGCAACTCCGTCAGGTAGTCGAACGCATTCGCACCCGCCAACTCGCAAGTGTGGATCAAACTCATATACAAGTCGCCCACTCGCGCTCCATTCCGAGTCTTATAGAACAGCGAGTTCTTGCGATGAAGAATGGCTTTCTTTAATCCTCTTTCGCAAACGTTATTGTCCAGTGGGGCCCCGAGTTGCCGCAGAAAAAGAGTGAGCCGATGCCAATGTTTGAGCAGATAGTTCATCGCAACGCCTAAACCAGAATTGGGCTCCACTTTCTTTTCGTCTAGCTGAGTCTGAAGCCACGTGCGCAGTTGTTCCATCACCGGGCCACTGCGGCTTTGGTGGAAGAGAAGCCGCTCTTCGGGCGTCATACCTTGCTCACGCGCCCATGCGTCGTTGCTGTAGATCACGCCCAAGCTTTCCAGCACGAACCGGCACTCCTCGGGGAAGTTGGGTGTCACTTCCACGAAACGCCGTCTGGCATGAGCGAGGCAGTGCCCAACGATGATCTCCAGCTTCGGCGGCAGCTTGGGCAGATTCCGTGATAAGGCATCACACATCTGGATGGGAGCACCCAACTCGGTTGCGCGCCGTTGGAGCACATCCGCGAGATTCTCTCCGGCGTGCTTCTCGCCGGTGAAAAACAGGGCAATGTTTCGCCCCGGCGCGGTCGACACAATCCCGCTGGTGAACACGCCAGTCCGCTCGGTGGCAAACTCGGCCCGAGCCTGTGCCCGGTTGAGTGCGACCACACGCATGGAGGTGTCGTCGTTATGCAGCACTTCACCCTGCGCCGCCTGGCGAATGAGTTCGTCGAATGCGGGCCGAATCTCCGCCGCTACTTCCGATACGATCTCGCATTGCGTGGCGGCCGGCAGAGGAATGCCCAGGTTCTCTTGCAGACCTTCCAGACGATTCCACGGGAAGCCGCTCCCGTAGCGAAGGGAAGCAATCATGCTGGCTGCTGTCGCATCGTACTTCTCTTCGCCGACTCCCGCCGGCGCCTCCGCTGTGAATACTTCTCCACATAGATTGCAGCGTAGTTTTTCAAGCTCCCACACGGTCGCGTCGATGGGTGCCTGCCCCTTGATTCTCACCAGCACACCGGGATCGCTCAGCGGATATACTTTGCCACGCTCACAATCCGGGCAGCGGTCGCCCGCTGTCAACGATGCATGCTGAACTTGAATCCTGTGAGCTCCTCTATAAGCGCCAGCGCCGTTGCGGCCGTGTCCGGGAGGTTTTGTCTCCCGCTTGCCGGCAGGCTTACGTTTTTTCTCGCCGACATCCAATCCCGCCTGCTTCAATACTTGGTCGGTCTTCTCGGTGCTCGACTGACACAACAAGCGGCGCAGGTTTGCCAGCGTTGCTTCGCGATTCTCCAGCAACTCGGTTACGTACCCCAGTGTGCGGATCGCTGCTTTCAACTTTTCGTAACCCTCTGGCTGTAACGGCGCCTGCGTCGCTTGCTCCAGCAAAGCCTCCAGTTCTCTGGTGGAGACATCGATGGACTCGCTCGCTGGGCGCATCTGTTTTTACTCGCTCAGCAGCTGCCGAAAGCGCGGTGTTAACGGTAGCCCGAACAACTCTTTCACCGGCTGTGTGCGTTTCTTGGTGCGTGCATTGTGCCCACGCCCCGTAGTGGTTCCGAGACATTGCCAGTTGGCGGCTCGATAGCACGTGCCTTTGAAGCGTGCCGGATCGATGAAGGTCTCCAGCCAGTACACCGGGTGCGCATACATCTGTTGCCAATCGCGCGGCACGATCTTCGCCATGCGGCCCAGAATGTGCGAGGCCAGGTGCGGCACTTCGACCCAGGGCAAAATCAAGAAGCGTGTGTTGTACGCCAGCAATCGCAGATTGCGCGTCCGAGCTTCCGCGCTCCAGCCGATGAAACGATCGCGGCTCGCTAAGTGCCGCGGCGCCGAACACCAGGCCAAGCAAGCGATCACTTGACCTTTAGCCGAAACCAAATACTTCAGATGCTCTCCCACCGGCTGCTGATAGCGAAGATAGTGATACTGCTCCAGCAGGCTGTTGAACAGCGCCTCTTGCGGGGTGCGCCGCACCTGCTGAAATTCCAGCGCACCCAACTCAGCTAACGGGCCTCGCACGGGCCGATTGTCGGGCACTAACAGCTCGGGGCGGTGCTCCGAGCGCTTCGGAAAATGGCCCCGCACCGCCGGCAACTCAATGGCGCCACCCCGCTCCAGCAGCAACAGCAGTCCGCGGCAGAGCGCGTCACACAGTGCGCCGTTGGCTTGCTTCCATTCCCATACTTCGCATAACTGCCGCGACAACGCCCAGCGGCTCAAGGTCGGATGTTCGGCGATGAACTGACGCAGAAAAACAATCTCTTCCTCGCCAAGGTTCCGTCCTCGATAGCGCCACTGTGCCGCCACAGCAGCAGTGTGACAGAAAACTTAAGGGAACGCAAGGCCTTTTTTCCTGAATCCGATCAACTCACTCTGCGCCACATGGGTGCGGCTTTGGTATCTGGATCGCCAGCCGCCAACAATAGCTGGGCTTGGTACGCTTCCAGCGAGCGCGCTGGTCCCTCGCCGCTGGGCCACCACCGAAACCGCCCCTTCGAGAGCCGCTTTTGGGCGAGCCAGAATCCCTGCCCGTCATAAGCCAACAATCGGATGGAGGTGGCGCTCCGGCTGCGAAAGATAAACACACAGCCGGAGAAAGGATCAGCGGCGAGTGTTTCGCGGCAAAGTTGCACTAAGGAGTCAATCCCTTTTCTTCCATCGACCGCCTCAATGGCGACCAGGATACGCATCTGCGGCGTCAGCTGCAGCATCGCCTACTTGCCTGCGAAGCTGTGAATCAACTGGGCAATCTCGCTGGTGGCAACGCCCTTCCACTCCAAACGGAGTTTGGCGCCGCGTTCCGACTCTACTTCGACAATGCAACTCGCGCCAGCGCCAGAAGCGGGTGCCAGCAGTTCCACAAAGGTTGCCGCCGGCGGCGCCTTCGCTGTGCGTTTACGCCTCCCACGCTTCGGCATTGCCTCACTCGCCCCTTTGCCCATCCACTTCTTCAGGCTATTCGTGTCCAACCGTAAGCACCGGCAAACCAGATTTATTCCCCGCCGCTCCGCGAGCTCCGCCGCGGCCCGCCATAACTCTTCTGGGAGTCGCGTTCGCCTCTGATGTCTGCCTCGGAACTCTTCAAACCGCTTCCTTAGCTCTTCCACATCGTCGAAGCTGCTGTTATAGCTCTCTCGCGTCATTCCTTCCGGCCTCCCGCCTTCTGTTGACGCTAGCAGGATTATCCCCCTCTAGTCATGCAGGCTTGCCGAAAAGTCACGAACTACTTGCCGCGAACGTGGGCTTCGGCGCCTTTGTGCAATTTCTCTGAACCGGCGGGCTTCTTAGGCGCAAGAAGCAGCCGCTTGGTATAGCGCACAAGGTTGGCCACTTCGTTTGAACTCTTCTGAATGACCACGTCGGCGCCGGTGTTTTCAGACCGCATGCCGAGCGTTTCCGCGAATCCGCTCAACAAGATAATGGGCTTCTGAAATTCGCGTTTTCGTAAATTCGCGATCAACTCCAAACCATCCATAGGAGACATGCGGTAGTCGGTGATGACCAAGTCGGGATTGCGTTCCTCAGCCAGATGCAGAGCGTCGACGCCACAGCAGGCGGTAACGACTTGATACCCCAATTCCTCCAGCACAGAACGCCGCGCGAGAACACCGTCGCGGTTGTCGTCTACCAGAAGAATCAAAGCGGTTGAGGGAGCGCGTTGAGAAGAAACGGATCGCATCGAAAGACTTCCCGAAGGTAACAGCCTTCCCGCGAAGTGTCAATCACTCGCTATCGAACTCAAAGCAAGCGACATCTAGTCCTTGACAAGCGATTCGTTTTCGGGTTGCAGCGCTATTCGACTTCGCGCGGCGCTTTGTAGCCCGCTTTTGCGATCACGCGGAACTTCATGGGCTTACCTTTCGCGTCCGTAACACGCAGCGGTTCGTTGGTCGCTGGATCGACCAGATCCACTTTGATCCGCCGGAATTTTCCGTCGCGCGCAATATTGGTCGGATGGTAGGTCAACGAATATTGCTGGCGCATGGCCGTTTCGATTTGCCGGAAAATCTGTGGATACTCGCCGGGGAAACGCGGAAAGAAACTCAACCCCCCGGTTTCTTTCGAGAACGTTTTCATTTCGTTATCGGCTTGCAGAAAATCCATGTTCAACATTTGTGCGCCCATACCGCCTCTGCCTTCCAGGCCGATGCGCGCGATTTGCAGGGTGCTGATCGTATAGATAGGCACACCCGATTCCTGTAAGGATTTTCGCGCTTTGTCGAAGGTCAACTTGCTGAAGGTGTCGAGGCCAGACCCTAGAAAGAGAATCGCTTTGCGGCCTTCGATCGCGGTCATTCGGTCGGCCATGTCGGTCATTGCGTCGAAGGTGTTCGACTCACTAAAGCCCGGAATCCGCAGGCGGGACATCGCCTCTTCGGCGTTGCGCTTATCCGGGGAAAAATCGGAAAGTATGGTGGAGTGTAAATCGAAGGCCACCACGGCCACGTTGTCGTCCGGTTTTAGCGTATTGAGAAAACCATAAGAGGCCTGCAATGTTTCATACCAGCCACGGCTCCAATAGGCCTGGAAGCGGGCGCTGAATTCGATGAGCATGCAAATCGTGATGGGCGCTTCGCTCTGGCCGAACTGGGCGATTTGCTGGGGGACGCCATCTTCCGAAATCCGGAACGCGCCTTGCGGAATTCGCGGCAGGAAATTGTCGTGATCGTCTAAGACGGCGACGTCAACCACCACTGTATTGGCAGTTGTGCGAAACGTGGGAACATCTCCGGCGGCGGCGGGGTCTTTGGGTTTCTTGAATTCGGAGGGAATCGGGGGCTTATCGGTTTTGGGGGTCTCTGCGCCGTCGGCTGCCGGCTTCTTTGGCTTGGCTACGGAATCCGTACTCTGCGATTGATCTTGTCCAATTAAATTTGCTGGGCAAAAGCTGACGATGGCGAGGCCGAGAGCCCCAATTAAAAGTTGATGCCTCATAGTGCTTCCTTTTGACGGCGCAAACCGGCCGAAGGCTACGAGAATATCTCAGTTCACCCAGCGATCAGAGCCGGAATCCTTTCGTTTTAAGTAAACTTCAAACTTCTTGCGCGCCCGGCGCAGCTTCCAGTCCTTATAGCTAGCGATAACCGGCTGGCGAATCTGGCCTTGCAAGTTTTTGCCTCGGAGCAACAAATACCCCGCCAGCATACCAACCAGTAACGCCGTGTCGGCGATGGAAGCTGGAAATGTCTGCACAAAGACAATCGCGCCAATAATCAGCACGAAGTACTTTGATTTCATCGGAATCAGGAAGCCAAACAGCAGCGTGGCATCGGGGAAGACGATTGCGTAGGCCGCGAGCAATCCATAAATAGCCCCGCTAGAACCAACCGCCACACTATTTTGCTGGTGAAAGGCATACGTGAGAACAATGACGGCTATGCCGGCAATTAAGCCGCAAGTGACGTAATAACGAACAAATTTTTGCGTACCCCAAGTCCGCTCCAACTCAGCGCCAAACATCCAAAGGGCGAGCATATTCCACACGAGGCTCCAAACGCTCAGGTGCAGGAACATATACGTGAAGACCTGCCAAAGATGCAGGTTCATTAGCGCTTGGGAGGGAACGAGGGCCAGTTGCTGCAAGATCAAGCTCATGGGCCGCCCAAGCCAATGCAGCAAGAAAATGACTACATTGACAATCAACAACCATTTCACCCCGGCGGGAAAACGGTTGGAGGGTGTATATCGATTCACGTAAGAACGCGAACTGAGTGACATGGTGGCTTGACTCTACAGCTTCCTTGCTACTTGAGGATAACAAACAAAAACGGCACGCCGGGCTCCCCAGCGTGCCGTCTTCCGAACTAGCGAATTCCCGCTACTCTTGTTCGGTGCGCGAGCGCTTACGCAAAATGTCCGCAGCTAAGCTCACCAAAACCGCTATGCTCATCCAAATCATCCAATTCGACAAAGGCCCGGTTTTGAAGACAAAGGAATCGGTCCAGCCTAAATTCGCGGCCAAGCTCCAGGCCACAACCGCGTACACGGACAACACCGCAGGCGCCATCAAGGCGGCCACCATCGCCCCAAATTGTTGGGCGGTATCGGCAGCCCAAACGCCGATGCGTTCTAAAACTAAAATACTACCCTGTAGTACTGCTGTGGACCAGGAACGTATGTTCTCTGCCCTCATTGCAACCGCAGTAGATCTTTGCTCGACAATCATTTGAGATTAACCTTCTGCCATCTCTGATGCATGTCAGGTGCCAAAAGTTGTTGTCTCTCGCAACCTTCTGAACTGTATACAGTTTAGCAGAAATGCCAGGTTCAAAAACAATGGAAAGTCATAAGCAAATATGGATAACCGGATGGGTCGGATGGCACAAATTGTATCTATCCATTAGAGTACTGCTGAACCACAAATAGGACTAATAGGACTGGTAGTACTTTTCAATCCGATGAATCACTCTTTGGAGTGAGCAGCCTCGACAAAAGAACTAGAACAACGGAAGCAATCAACCAGCTTTGCCAATGCGAGAAGAAGCCTTGGGACACGAAAAAGCGCGCTGTCCAACGCAACTCCGCCGCGATGCTCCAGCACATCAGTGTGAATGCGACTAGGGCGCAAGGGGCCAGCAGAGAAGCCGCTGCCAGTGCCAGGTCACGCCATGACGCATCCTGGCGTGGCGCGTCCCACTGAACCCGTATTCGTTTGCCGCGAATCAGCAACGTCACCGCAAGCCGCCTTTGGAATTTAGACTAGCAGCGTAGCGTTTGCCTTCGCGGGCCTTTTTCCTTACTCTGGAAGGTATGGAAGTACATTTCGCGCAAGAGCTGCAAGCCAAGATTGACCAACTAGTCATCGAAACCGGACGCACGCCCGATAAGCTCCTTGCGGATGCTATGGCCGGGTACGTTGCCGAGCTCACCGAGACACATGAAATGCTGAACAGCCGTTACGACGACTTGAAAAGCGGTAAGGTCAAGCCCATCGATGGTGAAGCCTTTTTTGAGAGCCTCCGCAATCGTGAAGATGAATTGTTGAACAAAAAATGACCGCAGGGCAAGGTTTCGACCTTTATCCCCTCGCGGCTCAAGACATCGCCGATATTTGAACCTATATGGCCGATGACAATCCACAGGCGGCGCGGCGGGTGCGCGAGGAAATTCTAGCCGCTATTCGCCCATTGGCGCCGTTTCCAAATGTCGGGCACAGACGAACGGACCTCACCTCACGCCCTTTGCGATTTATCGTCGTTCGTGAATATCTGATTGCCTACGCGCCTGAGGAAAAGCCTCTAGAGGAAAAGCCTCTATGGGTCGTTGCTGTAATGCATGGGCGGCGCAACCCTCGTGGCATGGCCGCAATTCTCAGGGGCAGAGAGGAATAAGAGAGGCACATTCCCCTTGCTGCAGGTGCGTTTTCCCGCAGCCCCTTACGGTGGGGCTGTCATGCCGGCCAGCACGGCCGCGGAAATTCAACTCGCATATACTAACCTTCGGACCCAACAACGAATGAAGAAGATTAAAACAGCGATAGTCGGCACCGGATTCATGGGCAAGGTGCACACCGAAAACGTACGCCGCCTGGGCAACGTGGATGTTGCCGCGGTTGTGGGCAGCCGCCCCGAAACTGCGCAAAAGTTTGCCGACCTGATGGGCATCCCTTTTGCCACAGCGAATCTCAAAGACGTTCTGGACAACAAGGAGATTGCGGCCGTTCACATCTGCACACCGAACGTCGACCACTGCCCGATGTCGCTCGCGGCCATTGAGGCGGGCAAAGCAGTGCTGTGCGAAAAGCCGCTGGCCATGACATCCGACGAGGCCCGCCAACTCGTCGCCGCCGCTAAGGCCAAGAACGCCGTGAATTGCGTGCAGCACAATTTGCGCTACTACCCCGTTGTCCAGCAGATGCGCCAGATGATCGCGCATGGGGACTTGGGCGAGATTCTGGTGGTGCAGGGAACGTATTCGCAAGACTGGCTGCTCTACGATACAGATTGGAATTGGCGCCTCGACGCGAAGTCGAACGGCAAGCTGCGCGTGATGGGCGACATCGGCTCGCACTGGATGGACATGATCCAGCACCTCACCGGCTTGTCCATTACCGAGGTGTGCGCCGACCTGACGATCTTCCACAAAACCCGCAGAAAGCCCAAAGGTTCCGTAGAAACTTTTTCGGGCAAGAAACTGGCGCCCGCGGACTACGAAACTTTCCCGATTAATACAGAAGACTTCGGCATGGTTATGATGCATTTGGGCGAGCGTGCGCGTGGAGCGTTCACGGTGAGCCAGGTTTCGGCGGGCTCAAAGAATCATTTCGCGTTCGAAATTTTCGGCACCCAAGCGGGTATCGCGTGGAACCAGGAGCAGCCTGACTCGCTCTGGATAGGCCACAGAAACGAACCGAATCAAGTCCTGATCAAAGACGCTTCGCTTTTTTATCCGGAAGCGGCGGGTTTCGCGGATCTCCCCGGCGGCCACAGTGAAGGTTACGACGATTCACACAAGCAAATCTTCAAACGCTTTTATGCCAAAGTGGCCGATCCTTCCGCGCCGGTTGATTTTCCGACTTTTGAAGACGGCCTCAAAGGCATGATATTGCTTGAAAAGGTGAGCGAGAGTTCGGACAAGCGCGCTTGGGTTAAGGTGTAGAACGCGAGGACGCCATTTTCCCGAGCAAACCCAAAACAAGCAGTCCGGAACAGCACAGCAGCAGCAAAGTATCCATATGAAGGCGCCCTTCGGGCAGCAATCCGTTTGGATAGGGCACGCGAATGAGTGGTTCATTCAATAAGAAATTCAGGGCAATCTGCGCGAACGCCACAACTACGGCCAATTTTGGCGACAATGCCCATAAAGAGAGAACACCTGCCGCCGTTGCCAACAGCACCGTCGCGTACGCGCCTTGGTGAATGCTCGTGGTGGACGGTCCGAACATCAAGAGGCACCAAAGCGACATCGCCACTACTGCGAAAATCCAGAACGCGATAGCGGTTCGCCACTCGACGGTTCGAAAACGCGGGCGCAAACCAGCGAACAAAGCGAGCGGCGCAAGAAAGAGGAGCCCCAGGCAAGGCGCTGCGTGAAAGAAAATCTGTTCGCGCAAATGAAGGCCGCGCTCGGCGGCTTCAGGCAGGCCACCGGGTGTCAGTAGAGCCTTGCAGAAAAGCGCGGTTTTCTCAAGGCTATCCAAACCTTCGCCGAATGCGAACTGGAAGTTCTGCATTTTGTAATCGATGATTTGACGCCCTGACAGCGCGCGGTAGGCATTGGTAAGCGTCTCTGTGAACGAGCGGCTATCTACTGCTTCTACTCCCGCCAGATGCACTTTCGGGAGGCGATCACCAGGTGGGTCGTAGAACCTTTGATACAGCATCCATGGCGAATAAAGAAGAATCGCGAAGAGCAGAGCCGCCGATATGCGTTTGATCTGCCAAATGGCGATGAGTGGCACTGCGGCAAGCAACGCGAATACACTCCCGCCATGCGCGAGGAGCGCGAACCCGAAAAGCGCCCCGGCGACAAGGGAAGAGAGCTTTGTTGGGCCGCGACCAACAAACGCATCTACGAAGCCGAATGTGAACGCGCCCGCCAGCAGTTTGGGCCATACAAAAAGCTTATTCAGAAAAACGAAGCCCGAAAAAAGGCAGACGGCGAGTGTCAATGCGATCGCACGCGGATTCAACCCGAACGCCGCGAGCAGCAGCCACAACGCAAAAATCCACAAACTCTGCGCTAGCACGCTGACAACGGCATAAGATTGCTCGCGCGACAGGCGAATTGCGGAAAATCGCGGAAGCTGCGCCAAAACGATTCCGCTTTGCAGCGGAGGGCGGTCGCTTGATAACCAATTCCCTTGCAGCGGACTCGGCATGTGGGGGAAACGAGCGCCTTCTGCCAGCAGTAGCGGCAATTCGATATCTGGCGGGAGCCGGGGTAAGTAGCGGCTCTTCGCTTTGTTCAAAGGATCTTGCCAACCGCCGTAGAGAAATCCAGATGCTTGCACCAGCAAAGCGGCTGCTCCCGCCAAGAGCAGAGGAACGAGTAGCGAACGAAAGACCGCTCGCCCCGTGGAGTCTAACTTCCAAAGGCTGGTGAACAGGACAGGAATTTCGTTCCGTCGTAAATGCGTTCCAGAGAAAGAGTGGGCGATTTCGTCCAGCCGATTGAATAGAGCCGCAACACCTTTGGAGCGATAAAGGGTGAGGTCTTCGCGGCGGAGGTCGTTCGATCTTCCCAAATGTGACAGAACTGGCTCCAGAACCGGATCTGCGGGGGATCGCCGGCGGCGGGAACGAGCGGAACATTGGAACTGCCTTCACAAAAGCCGTCGTTGACGGCCAACGTGACGCGCGGTTCGATGGCTTGGTTCGGCGTGGCGAGCGAGCCGAATGATCCAAAGAGCAAGAATATCGCCGCTAATCGGATGGACGCCATTCCTTCCTAACACTTAATTCTAAGTCCCGCCGAATCAGCGACATAAATTTCTCGACCCTCCTCAAAATCCCCAAATGGGTCCTCCTGGCCGCAGGCCTGTTTGGTCCCTCGTTGCGGCGGACTGAAAGGCCGTCCTGGGCGAGTCAGAATCGAGTTGTCATCAAGGGTCATATCTCTTTACGTATTTTGGGGCGTGGTTCGGACACTACGCTCGAAAAGTTACCGATTCTAGAGCGAAGTAACCCGACGATACCAGAGCCCTACAAAAGGGGTCAATTGATCCAAAGGAGGTACTTAACTTACCGCCGGAGTGTAAGTGGGTTGCTAGCTCATTAGTACCTCCGGCGCTTGACATAGTGAGAAAAGTGTAGGCGAAACAAACAAATGTGCCGTGGCAAAGCGGCGGGTCGCGGATCATTAGGCTTTGAGGAGTATCCGCATGGCCGAGCGGTGCTCGGCTCGACAGGCTGAAGCCTGCCCCACCTTCTGAGCGAGACAATGTGGTCAGCGGATGTTTGCTCTTGGCGTGAGAACACAGCGAGAACAAAATAAGAAACTCCAGTTGCGGAGTATCCGCATAGAAAAACCTCGGCGCTCAAACCGTTTGAAACCAGAAGCATCGCCAAGCCGAACGCCTTTACCCCGCTTCACCAACAATCAATTCCCACGCAACGTCATAATAAAAGCCGGATCCATGCAAACCCTTATCTTAGGTATCGAAAGTTCGTGCGATGAGACCGCCGCTGCTCTAGTCGCCAACGGCAACCACGTTCTATCCAGCGTCGTCGCTTCACAACTGGATACTCACGCCAGGTATGGCGGCGTCGTTCCAGAACTCGCCTCGCGCGAGCATCTGCGCGCCATTGTGGCAGTCGTTCGTCAGGCCTTGGAGAACAGCGAAGTGGCTAAGTCAGATCTCCATGCCATTGCCGTCACCAGCGGACCCGGCCTCGTTGGCTCACTTCTCGTAGGTGTGACCTACGCCAAAGCGCTTTCGTTCGCTCTCAAGATACCGCTTATCGCCGTCAATCACGTAGAAGGCCACATCCATTCGGTCTTGCTGGAAAATCCCAACATTCAGTTTCCGGCGCTCGCGTTGGTCGTCAGTGGCGGGCACACGCATCTGTTTGAAGTGAAGGCCATCGGGCAGTACCGTTTATTGGGCAAAACGCGCGACGATGCGGCGGGCGAGGCCTACGACAAGGTCGCCAAACTTCTGGGTTTTGGTTATCCGGGCGGACCGATCATTGATAAGCTGGCGCCCTATGGCAACCCGCGCGCGTTGAAATTCAGCCTCGCCAGGATGAAAGGCAACGAACTCGACTTCAGTTTTAGCGGGCTCAAGACGGCGGTTCTCCGCTGGACGGAGCAGCACGATATCAAGGCCGAGACCGCGCACCGGCGCACCCTGCAAAATCCCACTATTGAAGAACTGCGCGCTGCCTCGTCGCAAACAACGCTGGATCTCGTGGCCAGCTTCCAACAGACCGTCATCGACGAACTGCTGAACCATACCGCGCTCGCAGCCGATCAAATCGCTGCTGAATCGATTATTGTGGGCGGAGGGGTCGCTTGCAATGCCGGCTTGCGCGCACAAGCACAGCGCACTGGTTTTACATATTACTTTCCCACCCCGCAACTCTCCACCGATAACGCCGCCATGATCGCCGCGGCAGCCTACCCCAAATTCGAACGCGCAGACTTCGCCGGCTTCGACCTCAAGGCCCAAGCAAGCTTGATGCTAGCTTGAAGGTTATGGGTCCTCAAGCTCCTGGCGAGCAACCAAAACTGCCGATCCCTGGCGTGAAGAACATCATCGCGGTCGGCTCCGGCAAAGGAGGCGTAGGTAAAAGCACGGTGGCTGTCAATTTAGCCATCACACTTTCGCGTCTTGGCTACGCGGTTGGGTTGATGGACGCCGACGTTTATGGGCCAAACGTTCCGCTCATGATGGGCATTCAGCAGACGCCCCACGCCATCGGCCAGCGCATTCAGCCGCTTGAAGCACATGGCGTGAAATTGATGTCGATGGCGTTCTTGAACCCTGGCGATAAACCGCTGGTTTGGCGGGGGCCGATGCTCAATTCAGTCATCCAACAATTCCTGCGCAACGTGGATTGGGGCGAGTTGGATTATTTGGTCATCGATCTGCCACCGGGCACGGGGGACGTGCAACTGACACTCATTCAGACCACGCCGCTGACAGGCGCAGTGGTCGTGACCACCCCATCCGATGTGGCTCTCGAAGACGCGCGCAAAGCGGTGAACATGTTCGAGCAGGTTCGCGAACAGGTGCTGGGCATCGTAGAGAACATGAGCTACCTGGAACACAACGGCGAAAAGCTCTACATCTTTGGAAAAGGCGGCGGCGCTCGAACAGCGGAAAAAATGAACGTTCCGCTGCTCGCCGAAATTCCGCTCGACCCAGCGACGCGCGAAGGCGGCGATTCCGGAAAGCCGATAGCGACTTTGGGCACCGGCAACGCGCAGTCCAAGCGTTTCGAAGAACTGGCCCAAAAGATCGTGAAACTCGCCGCCGAAAGCACCCAACAAAAACAGCGGCCCAAAATCACCATCGCCGACTAATGATTAGTGTGACTGAAGCCTTTCAGCCCTTTCAAGAGCTCGCCACTGCCTTGCTACCCTACGCGGTCCAGCATGACGACGGCGCGCACGATGCCGCCCATTTACAGCGCGTTTGGAAGAACGCGGCCGCTATTCAAGCGGTGGAAGGCGGCGATGCGGAAATTCTGGCCGCTGCCGTGCTTCTGCATGATTGCGTTGCGGTAGAAAAAGATGCGCCTCAGCGGGCACTGGCATCCTGGCTGGCGGCGGAAAAAGCGTCTCGCATTCTCGCCAAACACGCATGGGCGGCCACTCGTATTGCCGCCGTCGGCCACGCGATTGAATCTCACAGCTATTCGGGCGGGATCAAACCGGAAAGCCTGGAGGCCAAGATTCTGCAAGATGCCGACCGCTTGGATTCCATCGGCTTCGTAGGAGTGGCGCGTTGTTTCTACACGGCGGGCCGCATGGGAAGCTCTCTTTACGATCCGGCGGACGCGACCGGCGAGACACGCACGCTGGACGACAAACGCTATGCCCTCGACCACTTTTATACAAAACTAATGAAGCTGGCCGGCAGTTTTCAGACCACCACCGGGACGCGCATGGCAGAAGAACGGGACGCGCGGTTACGTCAATTCCTGGACAACTTTCGCGCTGAAATTTAGTCTACTGGCACGCTGGTGCCTTTGGCCTGCGTTTGCGACATCTTCTCAATGCGATGGTCAATCATTTCGCGCAGGCCCATGAGAATCTGCTTGCGGGCTTCGCGGAAATGCTCTTCGACTTTTTCCGGCGGGGCCATCACTTTCCCCAGTTCGTGAAAAGCCGCGCGGAAGGCTCCGCAAAGGGATTCGGTGTCTGCACTCATACGGGCTCCTTCATCTCTACCACCAGCATACGCTCGTTTAGGCGAGCTTTCACGGGAGTGAGGCTGGTCATGGTAGTCGGCAAGCCGATATGCCGCCGGATGGTGCCAACCTCGACCACTAACTCGTCGTTCTTTTTGAATAAACCGACTTCGCCTTTGACCGCAAAAGGCATTTGAATGCGCACTTCGTAATGGTCTGCTTCGCGCACGAAAGAAAACGGCGGCGTGTCGCGCGTGACTGCCGACGGATCTTCGCCCGGCGCATAGAGCTTTTGCGCCATGCCTTGCAGCCGTTCATAGCCGAGAACTTCTTGCGGGAAGAGCGGCACTTGCTTCACGGGGACTGGCGAGAAATAGAGAATCATTTCAGCCAACGTCGAACGTTGGGAAGCGTGCCAAGCAGAGAAGAAACTATCTTGCACCGCGTCGGGCAAAAGCCGGTTGACAATGATGTGGTCAACGGTCAACCCGTGCAACGTGAAATAAACGAAAGCGCGCTGCGTTTCGCGTAACACCATCTTTTCGGCATTGGTCACAAGGCGCACGCTGGTGAGCTGGGGATCTTCCATCACCGTATCGATGCCTTCTACCTTCTTAAACAGATCCTGTATGTTGCGAAAGTAGCTATCGGGCGGCAGTTCCACAGGAGAAAGACCGTTCAACAACGGCCGTGCCGCTTTAAGCAAACTTCGTTGGAAGCCGAAGATGTGCTTCATGTACCAATCGAGGGTGGCGGGCAGGCTGATGAAACGTAGCGATTCCGCAGTGGGCGCGCAATCGAGAATGATGACTTCGAAATCGTTGGACTTGCGATATTGATTCACGTACATCATGGCGCTCATCTCTTCCATGCCCGGGAAAATGGCCATCTCTTCGGCCTCCACGCCGGAAAGGCCAGTGGTGCGCAAGACGCTGGTGACGTAACTAGAAATATCTTTCCAGTGCCGTTTGAGTTCGCGATTGATGTTGACTTCCTGCAGGAACACGTTGTCAGCGACTTTGACCGGGTCAAACGTAGCGCCGTGAAAGAGGGTGCTGTCGAGATCGAAGGAATCGGCAAGGCTGTGGGCAGGATCAACGCTCATGATGAGAGTTCGCTTTCCCTGCGCCGCAAGATGAACACCGGTGGCTGCCGCGACGGTCGTCTTGCCTACACCGCCTTTACCGCTGAAAAGAAGAATCCGCACAATTCATTAGACGCATAAGCCATTTGATACAACAAACGAGATGAGCAAATCCCCATCATTCTCCTGTGGCGTGCTGCTGCTGACTCCGATTCTGGCCTTCGCTATGCAGAACGATCCCGTGGGTCCACCCCGCTGGAGCGCAGAACAAGCCAATGCCTGGTATGCCAAACAACCGTGGCTGGTAGGCAGCAATTACCTGCCTGCCAATGCTATTAACGAACTCGAAATGTGGCAAGCCGATACCTTCAGTCCGAAACGGATTGACCTGGAACTCGGCTGGGCGCAGAGCTTAGGCATGACCACCATGCGCGTTTTCTTGCATGATCTGCCTTGGCAACAGGACAGCGCGGGTTTTAAGAAGCGCATCGATACGTTTCTGACGATCGCCAACAAGCATCACATCAAGCCGATGCTCGTGCTCTTCGATTCGTGTTGGGACCCCAACCCCAAACTCGGAACGCAACACGCTCCGCGGCCGGGAGTGCACAATTCGGGCTGGGTGCAAAGCCCGGGAGCAAACGCTTTGGAAGATGAATCGCAGTATCCGCGGCTGAAGGCCTATGTGGAAGGCGTGGTGGGCGCGTTTGCCAATGACAAACGCATTCTCGCGTGGGATGTCTGGAACGAACCGGATAATCGCAACGATTCCTCATACAGCGATCCGAAAAATAAAGGGCAGCTCATCGAAGCACTCTTGCCGCGGGTGTACGCCTGGGCGCGCGGCGAACATCCGGCGCAGCCTTTAACCAGTGGCGTCTGGCACAACATTCCGGCCGCCGACCCGTCTGAGATTCCGCCGATGGCGAAAATTCAACTCGAACTTTCGGACGTGATTTCGTTCCACAACTACGATCCGCCGGAGCAGTTTGGCGCGGAAGTAAAGTGGCTGCAACAATACGGCCGCCCCATTATTTGCACCGAATACATGGCCCGCCCGCGCGGCAGTACCTTCGAAGCGATTCTTCCGGTGGCGAAGGCCGACAAGGTGGCGATGATCAATTGGGGATTCGTCGCCGGCAAATCGCAGACCTATTTACCTTGGGATTCGTGGCAAAAACCCTATGTGGACCGCCAGCCGCCCGTTTGGTTCCACGACATCTTCAAAGAGGATGGCAAGCCGTACAAGCCGGAAGAAACTGCGTTCATCCGGCAAATCACGCATTAATTCGAGCAATCGAATTGAACGCTGCCGACCAGATGCTCGAACACCGCCGCAAAGCGTTCGATCTGATCCGCCCGGCAGTCTAGCTCAAAGCGGTAAACGGTGTCGTTCCGGTTTACAAAGAGTACTTCTTCCATCCAGGTGGCACGCTCTTGCGGATCATAATAACGATGCTTGGTGAAAAGCGCATCGCTCCCTTGCATGCTGAGTTTGCGTTTCTCGAGAATTTCCATCCGTTCGGCGCGCTCAAATTTTTGCAAAACGTCCAAATGATCCTGCAAACTCTCCGCCAGGTTGACTGGCAGCATGCGTGCGTCTTCCGGTGCGCGCGCGATGGCTTCGAAATCGATGGCGCCCATCGGCCGGGAATATCTTTTGACGCCGGATTCAACATAGAGGCCCGCGCCTTCAAAGGCCTCACCCTTCACCCAGCGTGAAGGAATGCTGACGCAGTATCCGTATTCGCTGTTCCGGTAGTGCTTCCAGGAGCGGTCGAGCTTCGCGTCGAAGCTATTGTTCCCATGGCCCCAAGCCGCCAACAGCGCTGAAAAGGCGAAGCCACACAACAGCGTCTTACGCCCCCTGTTCAGATGTGCCATCAATTGGTAAGCATATTGAATTCGGAGGCTGCTTGGCTAGTACTATTACACGATTTGAGTAATGGTGCCTAGTTTTTTCTCCAAAACGTTCTCACAGGGCAAGCCTTTAAGAGCATTTCTGAGAGCTGGTTTCAGAGACTTCAGACCTTGTGCCGTGACTTCTTCGATACATGGATGACCGCCGTAAACAAATAATCTCGACTCTGGCACAGATGGACAAACAGTTTGGCAAGGGTTCGGTGCTGATGCTAGGATCGCGCGCCGCAGTGCCGGTGGAGGTAATCTCAACCGGATCGGTATCGATCGATAACGCGCTGGGCACGGGCGGCATACCGCGCGGCCGAGTGATTGAGATTTTTGGACCGGAATCGTCGGGCAAAACAACCCTGGCGCTGCACGTCATAGCGGAAGCGCAGAAAGCGGGCGGAGCGGCGGCGTTCATTGACGCTGAACATGCGCTCGACCCCACGTATGCCCACAACCTGGGCGTTGATATTGAGAATCTGGTGGTGTCGCAGCCGGACTACGGCGAACAGGGGTTGGAAATCGCCCAGGCGCTGGTCACCTCACAAGCTTTTGACGTGATCGTGATCGATTCCGTGGCAGCGTTGACACCGAAAGCTGAAATCGAAGGTGAGATGGGCGATAGTCATATGGGCTTGCAGGCGCGCATGATGTCGCAAGCGCTGCGCAAGCTGACGGCCGGCGTCTCTCGCGCCAACACGTCTTTGGTTTTCATCAATCAGTTGCGTGAAAAGATCGGGGTTATGTTTGGGAATCCGGAAACGACTACCGGCGGCCGCGCGCTGAAGTTCTTCGCTTCTGTGCGTATTGATGTGCGGCGGGCCACTGCGATCAAAGACGGCGAAGTCGTGGTGGGGAATCGAACAAGGGTCAAGATAGTGAAGAACAAATTGGCCGCACCGTTCAGAGAAGCCGAAGTAGACATTATGTACGGTAAGGGCATTTCGCGCGAAGGCGACCTGCTGGATTTGGGCGTGGCACAAGGCGTGGTAGAGAAGAGCGGATCTTGGTACAGCATTAAGGGCGAACGAATCGGGCAAGGGCGCGAAACGGCTCGCCAAACGCTGATCGATCAACCGGAATTATGCACGAGGGTCGAGATTGAATTGCGCAAGGCACTCGGCTTTGGCGCGGGCGAACGCAAAGACCCGGAATTTGAGCTGGTGTCGAAGAAGGTTTCGGCAGCGGGTTAGCACGGCAGGGCATGGCGCCGCCCCACAAACGCTACCATGTTATTTGCCCAGGGATGTCAACCAATGAAACCGAGACGGCCCGTCTCCAAGCCTTTCGCGCCGCGTTACCGCAGCAACTCCGTTTCATTGTTATTTATTGTCTAGCCGCTTGGCTGGCGTTCACGCTGTATGGAACTGTGCAGCGCCTGATGGCTCTTTATGTGCCCATTCCGATGGGTGATTACTGGCGGGTTCCTGAGTCCCTGAAAGCCTACCAAACGCTGCAGCTTGGTGTGTTTTGGAAGCAGCACAACGAACATCGCATCGTTTTCCCCGAAATCTTTTTTGCGCTCGATATGCTGTTTGCCCGGGGACGGATGATTCTGCCCACGGCTGCCAGTTTTCTTTGTTATGCGCTTACCTGGGGTGTGCTGTGCGCCACGGTTGCGAGAGATCGCGCAGTCCCGATTTTTAGTAAGTCTTGCAGCATTTTAGTGGCGGGAGTGCTGGCATACTGGCAAGGTTCCACTCTCGCGCTGGCTCAACCATTTCTTCTGGAATGGCCGTTGATGCAACTGGGCGTCGTCCTCTCTCTCCTCTTCCTGAAGAAGACGGCAGATAGCGGGCGGACGTTACATCTGCTTCTATCAATTGTGACGGCCGTGATTGCCACTTACTCTTCGGCGAATGCACTGCTCTTGTGGCCGCTATTGGTTGGACTCGCGTTTGCGATTCGGCTCAATAAAAGGCTGATGATCGCACTTGGGATCTCAGCAGCGGCCTTTGTAGGGCTGTACTTCGTAGGCTACAAGTTCTCCGGCCAGACGAATATCTTTGCGCTGCTTTCGCATCCGTTGTTTTTTATTGGCTTCACGGCAACCTACTTGAGCATGCCGTTTGGCAAGTTAATCTCTCCTGCGTTCGGCATCACGCTCGGATTGTTGAATCTGGCAGTTGTGATTCTTTCGGCGCTCAAACTTTGGCGGTCGAAACTTTTGGGCGCTACCACGCCGGTGGTTCTCTTTGGCTTTTACGTTTTTACGCTGCTGACGATTGCCATTACTGCCGCTGGACGGATGGATGTGGCTGATCGGACATTTACGGCAGCGACGGCCAGCCGGTACTTGACGGTTCCGCTGCTGAATTGGGCGGCGGTGGTGTTGCTGTGCTTCTGGACAGCCGCGCGGCTGCACTCGCGGATTTTCAATGCGGTTGCGCTGACGGCGCTGTATTCTGTGCTTCTGGCGATGGGCTTGTACAAATTGCGGAGCTGGCGCGAAGCGAACGAAGCGCCGTTTACGGATGGGCAAGTTGCGGCTTTAAACCTGGATGTAGGCTTAACCGATCCGGAACTGGAAGCGAGAATCTTTCCGTCTCCCGAATTCTTAGAAATGTTCATGCCGCCGTTGAAAAGCCAGCACTTGGCGATGTTCATGCTCCAACATGATCGCTGGCTAGGACTCAGGCTGAGCGATTTCGGCGATCTCATGAACCAAAGGATAGCGGGTGCGATCACTCATATTGCTGCGGTTGAAAAAGGAACGGAAGTGGTGGGTTGGGTGAACTCGAATGATGTGCGCAATCCTTATCCGTTAATACTCCTGGCGAATGAAAAGGGGCAAGTGGTCGGTTGGGGACGTCGGCCAGCGGCTGGATTTCCAGCGGATTGGCTCACTGCCGAAACTCCACCGCACGAGGCGTGGATCGCTTATGCGAATTCCGCGATTCCCAGCCAGACTATATCGGCGTGGGCGGTTGCGGGGCACGGTAAGCGCCATCCTGTAATGCCGATTGAAGGAGTGAAAACACTGCCTGCGATACAAGGCGTGGCGGGGGATGAAGTGGGCGGCCTGATTCCCGACGTAGCAATACATTTCGACAAAACATGGGGGCAGAGCGAGGTTCCGAATCCGCCGCGCTGGGGATGGCAGCCGCCGGCCACACCCTATAATTCCTGGCAACTCCGTGACGACAATACCGGGCAATACGTAGCTGAGTTCGCGCCGCCCGCCAACGGTTGCATGATTGCGGGCATTCTGCATGGGCCGTCGACCGGCGGGTTGTCCGCGCAATTTATCGATGCCGATACAGGAACGGTTTTGGGCGATTTCCCATTTCGAGACCACGACAATTTATGGTCAGTTTGGAGAATCTACACGCACGCAAGACGGGTTCGACTTGTGGCGACGGATAAAGGCATGGAGTGGGGCCAGTGGCTGGCGGTCAGCGGCCCGTTGTTTTGTAAATGAAGCGGCGCACAAGCCAGACGAGCAGGCCGATGGCGATGGCCACGGCGGTGGCGATGAGCGAATAGCGGTGGACTTGCTCGGAAGTATGTTCCCAACCATCGCCGAAAGAATAGCCTAGCGTGAGAAAGGTGGCAACCCAAACGGCCGCGCCCGGATAAGCGAAGGCAGCGAAGCGGCGCATCTTCAGACCGGACATGCCTGCCACAAGCGCGGTGTAGTGGCGAACACCCGGGATGAAGTAGCCGACGCTCAAGAGCCAAAGTCCAAAGCGGTAGAACCAGCGTGTTACATCTTCAACATGCTTGGGCGTGATGTACACATACTTGCCGTAGCGGAAGACGACTTCGCGGCCAAACTTCAAGCCGAGAACATAGCTCAACGTGATGCCGCACATACTGCCCGCTAACCCACTGGCAAAGGCGGGCGCAACGTGCAAACGCCCTTTGTAGATGAGATAACCGCAGAAGACCAGAAGGGTCTCGTCCGGAATGGGCAGACCGACGATGCCTAACATGAGCAGGAAGAACAGACCGGGATAGCCGTACTGGGTGAGCCACGCCAGGATGGATTGCATGCGAAGGGTAGTCGAAGGATAACAAGATTGCGCTACGATTCGGATATGGCGAAGTCGAACAGTCTCACGTTTGAAGTGAAGTGTCCGTGTTGTGAAGCGACACTGCAGATCGATCCCGAGTTACAGATCGTGCTGCATCACCAGGCGGTGGAGAAGAAGCCCGCGATTGAAGATCTAAACGTGGCTGTTCAGAACTTGAAGGGAGAGGCCGCCCGCCGGAATGACATTTTCGAGAAGAGCTTCGCCTCGCATCTCACGGCCGACAAGGTTCGCGAGAAGAAGTTCGAAGAATTGTTGAAGCAGGCCAAAGAAGACAAGACGGGTGCGCCGCCGAAGCGTCCGTTCGATTTGGATTAGTAACAACTTGCGGGAGTTTGGGGCAGCGCATGGCACCGCCCCACAAATGCCAGGATCTTTTCATATTCAATTCAGTTGCTTGTTGAAATCGCCGCGGGCCAGGCGCTTTACGAAATCGATATCGCCTTCCAGAAAGTCGATGGTCGGTAACTCAACTAAGTTAACCCAGGAGATCTGTTCAAAGACGCGTCCCAGCAACTCGCCTTTGTACTCTTTCACTACAAAGAACAGCAAGTGAACACGGCTACCGCTGGGGTAATCGTGTTCGTAACGGGCCAGTTCGTCGCCGATTTTCGCTTCAATTTGGAGTTCCTCGCGGAGTTCGCGGACCAAAGCTTGGCGCGGCGACTCGCCATGCTCCACTTTGCCGCCCGGGAACTCCCACTTAAAAGGGTGCCGGTCACCTTTGCGGCGCTGACCGAGCAGTACTTTGCCCTCCTTAATAATGATCGCCGCCGAAACAAGCAGCGGCGGGCGAGTCTTTGTAGCCATCGGCTAAGCGGTGGCGCCGCTGGCGGCGACGAGTTGGCGTAGGACATATGGCAGGATGCCACCGTTACGATAATACTCGGCTTCTTGCGGCGTATCGATGCGCGCTTTCGCATTGAAGTTGCGACGGCCGCCATCGAGCCCGGTGACCGTGACCTTCACGATAGGAGCGTTGCCGGACATGGCCGCAGCAATGCCCGCGATGTCAAAGCTTTCTTCACCCGTGAGACCGAGAGATTCGCGATTCTGGCCGTCTAGAAACTGCAGCGGCATGACACCCATTTGCACGAGGTTCGAACGGTGAATGCGCTCGAAGCTTTCGGCGATTACGGCGCGGACGCCTAGAAGCAGGGTGCCTTTGGCGGCCCAATCGCGCGATGAACCGGAGCCATACTCCTTGCCAGCGATGACGATCAAGCCAACGTCTTCCGCTTGATAGACCTGAGCGGCGTCGTAGATGAACATTTGGTCGCCGCCCGGCATGTGGCGAGTCACGCCGCCTTCGACGCCGGGCACCATTAGGTTCTTCAAACGAATGTTGGCAAAGGTGCCGCGGACCATAACTTCGTGGTTGCCGCGGCGCGCGCCATAACTATTGAAATCGCCGGGCTTGACGCCGAGACTAACCAGATATCTTCCAGCGGGACTGTCTAAGGCGATGGACCCGGCTGGGGAGATGTGATCGGTGGTGATGGAATCGCCGAGAACGGCGAGAGCGCGGAGGCCGTGCATGTCTTGCGCGAAGGTGGCCGGATCGACCATCTTGTCGAAATAGGGCGGACGCTTGATGTAGGTGGAATCGTCAGTCCACACGTAATTCCCGCCAGTGGGGATCTTGATTGAGTTCCAATTCTTGTCGCCGGTGAAAACTTCGGCGTACTCCTTGCGGAAGGACTCGACGTGCACGGAGGACTTGACGGCAGCATCGATTTCTTCGTTGGTTGGCCAGATGTCGCGGAGGAAGACGTCCTTGCCGGCTTTGTCTTGACCGAGAGCTTCCTTAGTAAGGTCGATATCGACGGTTCCGGCGATGGCGTAGGCGACCACTAACGGCGGAGAGGCCAGATAGTTGGAGCGCACGAGGGGATTGACCCGGCCTTCGAAGTTGCGATTGCCGCTCAACACGGCGGCGACGTTGAGTTTGGAAGATGTTACCACGGATGCAACGTTTTCGGGCAGCGGACCGCTGTTGCCGATACAAGTGGTGCAGCCATAGCCGACGAGATTGAATTTGAGCTGATCGAGATAGGGGATGAGACCAGCTTGATTGAGGTAATCGAGCACGACTTTGGAACCCGGCGCGAGGGAAGACTTGACCCAGGGCTTGACGGTCAGTCCTTTTTCGACAGCCTTCTTCGCAACGAGGCCGGCGGCGATCATGACAGATGGATTCGAGGTATTAGTGCAACTGGTGATGGCCGCGATAACAACCGCGCCCTCGCTCATCTTTTCGTAATGAGTGTTGACGTCAAGATTGCCGCTCTTAGGCGGACCGCCCAGTGAAGTGAGGAAGTTCTGCTTGACGTCGGGAAGATTGATGCGATCTTGCGGGCGTTTGGGGCCAGCCATAGACGGCACGACGGTTCCGAGATCGAGAGAGAGTGTGTCGTTGTAGACGGGGTCGGGCGAAGCGGCAGTAAGGAACATGCCCTGGGCCTTGGAATAGAACTCGACAAGGTTGACCAATTCGGGGCTGCGGTTGGTCAGACGCAGATACTCGAGAGTGACAGCGTCGACCGGAAAGAAGCCGATGGTCGCGCCATATTCGGGCGCCATGTTGCTGATGGTGGCGCGATCGGCCAGGGAAAGAGCACACATGCCCGGGCCGAAGAACTCGACGAACTTGCCGACGACGCCCTTCTTGCGCAGCATCTGGGTGACGGTAAGAACGAGGTCAGTGGCGGTGGCGCCTTCGGGCATCTTGCCGCTCAATTTGAAACCGACGACTTGCGGCAACAACATGGAGATGGGCTGGCCCAACATGCAGGCTTCGGCTTCGATGCCGCCAACGCCCCAGCCAACCACGCCGACGCCGTTAATCATGGTGGTGTGCGAATCGGTGCCCATCAGGCTATCGGGATAGGCGTTGAGTTTGCCGTCGACGGTTTGACTGAAGACAACGCTGGCCAGGTATTCAAGATTGACTTGGTGAACGATGCCGGTATCAGGGGGCACCACGCGGAAATTGTTGAAGGCTTTTTGGCCCCAGCGGAGAAACGCGTAACGTTCTTGATTGCGGCTGAATTCGAGAATGGCGTTTTCCTGGAAGGCTTGGGCGGTACCGAAAGCATCGACCTGTACTGAGTGATCAATGACCAGATCGGCGGGGATCAAGGGGTTGGCCAGTTCGGGCTTAGCGCCAAGCTTCTTGAGCGCGTCGCGCATGGCTGCCAGATCGACCACGCAGGGGACGCCGGTGAAATCTTGCAGAAGAATGCGAGCTGGGCGAAATTGAATTTCCTGGGCGGGAGCGGAGGTGTCCCATTTAGCCAGATACTCAATGTCGCTGGTTTTGACGGTGCGGCCGTCTTCAGAACGGAGGAGATTCTCAAGAAGGACGCGGATGGAATAGGGCAGGCGCGAAAGTATTGCGCCAGGTATTTTTGTCTCTACGCTATCGAGCCGGAAGATTTGATAATCGGTATGGTTTACGCGCAGCACCGATGCTGCACCGAACGAATTCTTACTTGCCATCTGCTTTTAGTTTATTCTCCTCACATATAAGCGGGCTGTTGAATGCCCAGAACTGCCAGGGTTTTGAGTAGTTGATCGCGAACATAAAAGGTGAGCCAGAGAAGCAAGTTGCGGCGGTTGGCATCCTTTTCGCCCATGACGTTGTGTTCGTGATAGAAATTGTTGAAGCTTTGCGCCAGTTGGAACGCGTATTTGGCGACGTGGGCGGGCTCGCCTGACGAGATGGCGCGTTCGACAGCCGTGTCCGCCTTTGACGCCAAAATGACCAACTGCCAGAGATCTTCCGATTCGGCGAGGCATGTTGCGAAGACTTCACGGTTCAAAACTTGACTGAAGACTGGGAGCGGCTCGCCAAACTTTTTCAAGATAGCGGCAGCGCGGACAACTGCGTATTGGACGTACGGGCCGGTTTCGCCTTCGAAGCTGAGGGCCTCGTGAAAATCGAAAGCGATGACTGAGTTGCGCGTGAACTTGAGCATGAAGTAGCGCAAGGCTCCGACGGCAATCATTTCGGCTACGCGCTGGCGGTCGGCAGGATCGGCTTCAGGATGGCGGGAGACAACTTCGGCTAGAGCGGTTTCGATGAGCTTGTCGAGCAGATCGTCGGCTTTCACGCCTAAGCCTTTGCGGCCGGAGACTTCGATGTAGGGCTTCTTTTTGTCTTCTTCGGAAAGGTTGATTCCCATGTCGACGCAGGTGCGCGGGGTGAGGGCGACCATTTCGTAGGAGAAGTGGATGGAGGAATCGGCCTGCTTTTGGAAATCGAGAGCGCGCAGACCGGCGACGACGACATCTTGCAGATACGATTGGCGCGAATCGATTACGTTGAACACACGGGTGGCGTGACCGAATGGCGGGACGGCGGGATCGGTGTTGGGTTGGTCGGTTGTAACCCAGACCTCGTGGCCGTCGGGATACGTGGTCCAAGGTTTGTAATAAAAATCTTTGCCGAGAAGGCCGAACTTCCAGAGTTGGTAGGCGATGTCTTTGCCAACGTAAGTGACAGTGCCGTTGGAGCGGACGATAACCTTGCTGTCGTCGGCGTCTTCGGACTCGTCTGCCGCGGCGGCGGCGGCATCGCGGAAAGCAGAGGAAGGCATGACCCAACAGCCTTTGTTCTTGCCCTGTTCCTCGAAATAGATGGCTTTGCGTTCCTGCAGAGTTTTGAAGGCGGCGGCCCAGAATTTGAGATGAAGAATTTCGCTTTCGCGGGGTAGGACATCGTATTCGATATCCAAGCGGAGCATGGTTTTCAGGTGCGCGCGGACGATGGCGTCGGCAACGATATAGGCTAGTTCAGCGATGTCGCCCTCGCCCGCTTCTATGGCGTGGAGCGCATCGGCGCGCCATTGTTTGGCTTCGGGATGCTCAGTGTAGTAGGACGAGGTGCGGGCGTACAGGTCCCAACAGAGGTAATCGAAACGGACGGCGGGGTCGGTGATGAGGGCGCGAACGTCGGCGGGTGTTTTCTTTTCGAGGTAATGAAAGCCGACGACAACGTCAGCAACTTGGACGCCGGTGTTATCGATGTAGTTTTGAATTTCGACTTTGCGGCCGCGATTGCGCAACATACGGACAAAAGTATCGCCCAGGATAGCGTTGCGCAGGTGGCCGATGTGGGCGGCCTTGTTAGGGTTGATGTTGGTGTGTTCGACGATGATTTTTTCCGGAGAGGGAGTAAGCGCAACTTCTCCGCCTTGAAGCAGGCTCAGGGCATATTGGCCGCGGTCGAGCCGGACATTAATATAGCCATTGCCGGCGATTTCTAAAGACGCGACGCCAGGGACGCCTGCCAGACCGGACGCCAATTCCTCGGCAATTTGCTTTGGCGGGCGCTTGAGCTGGCGGGCCAATTGGAAGGCGACCGGGATGGACAGTTCGCCGAAAGAAGTCTGCTTGGGCTGTTCGAGCACGACCTTGGTCTGGACGTCGAACTTTTCGACGAGCTGCCGCTCCAGAGCGGCGATCAGTTTAGTTTCAATCTCCTCAAACACTGATCTCCAGTATGCCGGATCTACAATGGAATGTGCCTAAAGTTACTTTTTTGCCGGAAAATAGAGTGGTTGAATTTGAGTCCGGCAAACTTCCTTATGACGACCACGGGAAACCGGAGTCGATTCTCGATGTTGCGATGAATCTGGGGGTCCATCTTGAACATGCGTGCGGCGGAAGCTGCGCGTGTACGACCTGCCACGTGATTGTGAAGGAAGGCGATGAGAATTTGTCGCCGGCGGAAGACGATGAATTGGACCGGTTGGAGATGGCGGCGGGGTTGACCTTGCGGTCGCGACTGGGCTGTCAGGCGGTGGTGAAGGGTGATGTGACGGTGGAGATTCCGGGGTGGAATCGGAATTATATAAGCGAGGGCGGGAAGTCGACGCTGTAGTTTTTTCGTACGATTTGGGCGGAGAAGGCGAAGAAAAGGCGTTTTCTGCAGAACTTAAGTAGGTCGAGGTGCGGATTGCGGTTTGAAGCCAGATGCTCCCCGGCTCGATTCGTTGGATTTTGCGCAACGAAGCCAGCCGTGGAGGCACAGGCGCTTTTTGAAAAAACAAAGCCAGTGGCGGTCGGGATTCGCGAAATATTCGATTGTCAATGATCGACCTGGGACGGCCCAGGCGCAGCGGGGGGCGCGATCGAAACGAAGACGCCAACCGCACAACGGCTGCAACTGTTCAAACATAACTGTTCTACGAGCTCGAGTTGAATTGGGACGCAACGCAATACAACGGCAAAAGCCTTGATTTGAGCCACTTAGGAAGGAAAATAAAACTCAATGGCACGTGACTGACTTGCAAGTGGCAAGATAGAAGGCAGGTTATGCCCAAAATTACCGTAAAGATTGAACCTTCTACCTGCATTTTGGCTGCGAACTGCGTTGGCATGGAACCGAAGCTGTTTCAGATTGGTGAAGAATCGTACGTTGAACTGACCGATTCGAATGGCAAAGTTCAGGGAACGGAGTATTCGTTTGAATTGGCCGAAGCCGAGGTGGAAAAGATTGAAGACGCGGTGGAATCGTGTCCGACGCGGGCGATCAGTATGACGAGGATTTAG
The DNA here is from genome assembly GCA_963763615.1 of Bryobacterales bacterium. Taxonomy (GTDB): domain Bacteria; phylum Acidobacteriota; class Terriglobia; order Bryobacterales; family Bryobacteraceae; genus Bog-105. The sequence continues at coordinate 378,491 of CAVXPI010000005.1, forward strand.
TTTGGGCTAGCAGGACTGACTCAAGAGGGCATTCGACCTTGCAGGAGCAGTTGATCCAATTCGACTGGGACGAGGAGAGGCAGCCGTCAACATACGCAAGCACGGTGTCGTGTTCGAGCTTGCGACGACAGTCTTTCGCGATCCACAGTTGCTCACGGTGGCGGATTCGGCCCACAGCGAAGCGGAGCAGCGCTGGTTCTCCGTTGGTTGGGCCAGTAACGGCACGATTCTTTCGGTTGTGTATTTGTGGTTAGAATCCGGCCCGACGCTCACAAAGATCCGCCTTATCTCGGCACGACGCGCGACTCAAACCGAAATTCGACGCTATGTTAATAATAGGGATTATGAGTGATCGGCCCTGCGACGATGACGAAATGCCCGCTGAGATCGATTTCAGTGGTGGCGTTCGGGGTCTTCATCACATTCCACTAAGTGCAAAAGTGTTCCTGCCTACCTCGATCGAGCAAGAGGTTTGGCAATACTTTTCACGCAGGGCCGCAGAGAAGGGCATCGGATTGCCGGAACTCTTGACCGACGTGTTGAAGCACGACATTGAGATTAACAAGGCGTTGAAATAAGCACCGGGAGTTGATTTGGCGGTGTCGGCTTGAGCAGGGACGAGCGCGGCCTTAACGTAAGAACGGACACAAGAATTAGTGCCGACCCATTCATCTAAGAGCAGATTCGATGGTAGCAACTTAATGCGGACGTAAAACAACGAAGGGCTTTCCGGTGAGCTAGAAGGAGAAAGCCCTTCGTGGTGAAGGCACATTAGGGTGCTAAGACGAAGGCGACTGCCGCGGACGCGTCGTATTGGCTTTGCCGGCTCCAGCCGTTGTTCGCGGTGGCGGCAACGTAGAGGTATTCGGCAAAAGCAGCAATACCGCCGGCTGCGGCGCAGCCACCCAACAGGGTTGTGTAAGATTCGGCGATGGGGGACGAGGCACTGCTGACTGGGCCGCCGATGGTGGGCGGGGTCAAGGTGTTCACGCCTTTTACTAACTGGAACGTGTAGGTTGCAAAACCATTGGGATGGCTGGCGGTGAAGTACATATACACGTTGTTATCGGCGGCGGGCGGAGTGTATTTGAGCAATCCGCAGTTCGGGTCCGCACCGTGGCCGTGCAACGTCGGGACGGCGAGGGTGGCGATGCACTTGTTGTTATCGATACGCAGAGTGATGGTCTCGGTGGTGGTGACCGGCGTAAGCGCGGCGGGCACGAATTCCAAGACCAGGTGACGGATGCCGTTGGTTAATTTTGTGGAATCAACCAGGCCGCCGAGCGTGGGATTCATCCACAGGAAGAGTTCGCTGGTGGGATGGACCGGATAGCTGGGTAGGCCGCCCAACGTAACGGGCGATGTATTCGTGGCGACGTAGGAGGTGCCGTTCCATTTTTCGTCTGTGTAGGAATCGGTGCGGTAGACGCCGTCGATCTTGATGCGGTAGTGAGTCAGGCCGAGTGTGTTGGCTTGTTGAAAGTTGACCATGATGGGCAGCGTTCCACCGAAGGGCGTGTTGTTGACCTGGTAGAAGTAAGTGGGGTCGACAGTGGTGTTGGCGAGGCCGCTGATGGCGTTGATCTTGTCGAAGGGGATGAAGCCGATGCCCATCAACAAAGGCGCGGAGGCACCGAAGGCGAGGAGATCATAGCTCTGGATGACGGAATCGCAACAAATCAAGACGCGGCCGGGGTTCTGCATGGCGACGGACGAAGGTCGAGAAGCGGTGCCGTGTACAACGACAACGTGAGTAAAGGTGGTGGCGTTGATGGCGGTGATACGGTTGGCGGGATCGCGTTCGGCAACAAGCAGAGTGGTTTTGGCGGCGTCGGCCCATGTGAGGAAGAATGGCGCGGTGAGTCCGGTGACCATGGTTTGGCGCGTACCATCGCTGAGACGGACGCGGCTGACGCGGCCTGTGTCGGGGCCGGTGGTTTGCTCGGTCACATAGGCATATTGCAGGTCGGCGCTGAGAGCGACGCCGACGGCAAAGGTTAGGGTGGCGATGGGCGTTTTGAGGCCAGTGGACAAAGTAATTCGATACAGGTGGCCAGTGGCGCCGTACTCGACGGTGTAAGCCGAGTTGTGAGCTTCGTCGAGCGCGAGTTGCTGAGGAGCGGTCATACCGCTGGCGATCACGGTGGCGGCTGAACGGTTGGCGGCGGCGAGTGAGACTTTGACTAAGTCGCCGGAACGCTCGGTGATGAAGGCGTGGATGCCGTCGACGCTGAGTTTCACGTCTTCGGGATTGGTGTAGCCGGTGCCGAGCACCGAGTAAGTGGCGGCGGGAGGCACGCCGAGCTTGAGGGAGGAGAGCTTGCCTCCGTATTCGACGAAAATCAGTTGGCTGGTGGCGGCGCGATAATCGCAGCCAATGGCACCGGCGAGACCGGTGTGTAGATTCACAGGGGAGGGCGAAGGCATTTAAGATTCTCCAGAAGTTTTGGTACGGCAGCGCAGCGTGGCCGCTCGTAGTTATGTGAATCGACTGACAGAATCGTTACGAGGCGCGGAGGTAATTTTCGAGGTTGGTGCGGCCGCCGTGCTTGGCCCAATCGAGCGGCGTGCCGTGGTAGACGGTGTCTTTGAGATCGAGACGAGCGGATTGGGAGACGAGCAGGAGGACGACTTCGGTATGACCATTCAACGCGGCTTGGTGCAAGGGCGTGGAATGGGCGTGGAAGCCGGGAGGGTTGTAGCGGTTTGGATCTTCGCCGGCATTGAGGAGGAGTTTTACGATTTCCGCGTGACCGTGCTGGGCGGCGAGAGCGAGTGCGGTTTGGCGATCAAGAGGGGTGGCGAGTGGAAGAAGGCGGGTGGCGTCAGATAGGCGGCCCAGACCGGCGGTTGCCGGAAGAGTGTTTGTTTCTGCACCGCGACGGGCGAGGGCTTGCGCTGCGTCTTGATAGCCGTGTGCGAGCGCTGTGATGAGTGCCCGATCTTTGGATGCACCGAAATCGAGCAGGAGTTCTGCGAGCGGCAGTTGCGTGCCAGCGACGGCGGGTGGGTGGCTTGAAACGAGCATGTTCAAGGTTGTTTGCCCGGCGCCATACATGTGAGCGAGGGCGTCGACTTCGGAACCGGCGGTGAGCAACAGGCGGGCTATTTCGGGAGCGTTGGCGGGTGATTTCTGACGTTCTTGTTCGACACCGTTGGCGGCGATGTAGTGCAGAAGCGTGGCGTGATGAGCGCGGGTTGATTTAGCGTGAACAAGCGCGGGCGATTCGCGTAGGAGAGTGGTGAGGGTGGCGAAGTCGCCGTTGATGATGGCGTCCGCGGCTTGTTCGAATTGCGGGTCCAAAAGATAATGTTAAGGCATTCTATGAAGAAAAGTGTTGGCGTTTTGCCGGTGGTAGTTTTGCTATGTTCGGCGGCCAGTTCAAATGAGATCAGGCGTTTGGATGGGAGCGAGATTTCGAAAGCGGAAGCAACGGAATTCGCGCGCACCACGCTAGCGCAAGCGCATGTGACGGGCGCGGAGATTGCCATTCTAAATCACGGCCGCGTGGTTTGGAGCGAGGCGTTTGGACTGCGGCGGCGGGATCCGGAATTGCCGATGAAGACGGATACGAATACGTGGGCGGCGTCTTTCACGAAGAGTGTGTTTGCGACATATGTGATGACGCTGGTAGAGCGCGGCGAGTTTTCGCTAGACACGCCGGTGGCGCGGCAATTGGCGCAACCGTTGGACCAGTATGAACCATACAAGGAAAAGGCGAGCGAGTTAGTGAAAGATCCGCGCTGGCTCAAAGTGACGCCGAGGATGTTATTGGCGCATACGTCAGGACTTTGGAATTTCGCGACTATTGAGCCAGATAAGAAGATGCGATTGCATTTTGAGCCAGGCTCGCAGTTTTGGTATTCGGGCGAAGGGCTCAATGTTGTGCAGTTTGTGATTGAGCAACAGAAGAAGAAGCCGTTGAACGAGTTGATGGACGAAGCACTGTTCAAGCCGCTGGGGATGAAGCAGAGCGGGATGATTTACCGCCAGGAGTGGGCTGAGAATGTGGCGGACCGGTATGACGAAGAGGAGAAATTCCGCTCGCAGACGAAGCGGTTTCCGGCGCGGGCGTCGGGCAATATGGCGACGAGCGTGGACGATATGGGACGGTTTCTAACGGCGCTGCTGGACGGAAAGATTTTGCGGGCGGCGACGAGGAAGGAGATGCTGAGGCCGTTTGTTCAGATCCGCACGTTGCATGAGTTTCCGCAGAAAGCGGATGAGCCGGAAGGTGAGGAGGCGCGGGGTGTGGGACTGGCTTATGGGATGGGCTGGGGATTGTTAACGAAGACGAGTTTTGGGCCGGCGTTTTTTAAGGAGGGGCATGGAGACGGGGCGCAGAATTACATGATTTGTTTTGAGCGCAGCGAAGACTGCATGGTGATTTTGACGAATAGCGACAACGGGGAGAGGGCGTTCAAGGCTTTGTTGGAAAGACTACTGGGGGATACGGTGACGCCTTGGGAGTGGGAGGGGTACCGGCATTAGTGGCGGTGAATCATTCGGCGGCGCAGCATAACGGATGAATCGATTGTTACCGCGCGGCGTACCGCTGGCAACACAGCCAATAGCGTGGGGAGAATTACGCCTAGCGCCGTTTCTTACAGCGTTTTTGCGATTAAGTGCCCTTCGCTACCAACCTTGAAACCCGGTTAGGAAGTAGCGCCGGCGGCTCGGCCCCGAATGGCTTCAAGAGTGGCTGCGGTATTACTAAGCTGGATGTGGCGGATGACCTTGCCGTCGCGGAATTTGAAGTAATGCGCCAAGGGAGTATCGACGCGAACGCCCGAAGGCTGGACGGTTCCTTGATAGCGTCCGAAAGCCGCCACTGCGTCATCAGTTGCGAAGAACTCGGTCATTTCCAGGTTATGATCGATACTCTGGGTTGCCAGAGCCGAGAAGTATTCGGCTACCTCCTTCCGTGAGCGACGAATGCCGGCGGACAAGAGCTCTGGTGGTGCTTCATATTCCCAACTGACGTCGTCTGCCACGCTCGCGAGAATCGTTTCTATATCGCCGCGGCTAAACGCAGTGTAAAATTCTTTGACCTTGTTGATGAGATCGGACATGCATCCCCCAAGTCATACAATCACGATAACGCGATGCTGTCAACAACAAATTGAGCAAGCTAGATCAATAATCTGGCATCGGTCAGCGAAAATTGTCCACAATCATCACGTTCCCCCCGTGCCGGAGGGCGGCGCTAAAGAGAATCGTCTTGCGGTCCGGCGAGACCGTCAGTCCTTCTGCTTCGTCGACATTCAGAAGTGCGATCGCGTCCTCCTTCCCTGTTGCGAACCTGTGAAGCCGCACAGATTTGGAGGCAACGGGGAGGTAGTAGATGCCATCTTTTGTCACGGCAAATTCCATACCTATATCGGCGTTTAGCAAGAGCCTTTCTTTCCCGCCTCGCACAGGAAGTTCCCACAGGCCAGGACGTCCTTCCTTCGTGTAATAGAGGGAACGCCCATCGGCAGACTCGAAAGCGGTATACCCACCGTTAGTGGTAACCTGAGTGCCTTTACCGCCGTTTGCTTGTGCTTTCCAGATTTCAAACTGTCCACTCCGGTTCGAAGTGTAATAAATCCATTTCCCGTCCGCGGACCAACTAGGCATTTGCTCGAGAGACTCATCTGACGTAAGTTTGCGAACTCGGCTACCGTCGGATGCGATCACAAAAATGCCCAACCATGTTGGAGACGCCGGTCAAAAGCGACTGAGCGTCCATCAGGTGACCAGCGCGGCGAACCGGAGAATCCGGAATCAAAATGCGTGATCTGTAACGGATTCCCGCCGTGCGAATCGCAACTCCATATCTGCACTACGCCGGAGCGGTTTGAGACAAAGACTACCTGCTGGCCATCCGGTGAATACTGGGGATTGACATCCCAGCGAGTAGAAGGGGCGAAGCTTTCCGGGGCTTTGCCGGGCTCCACTTTCCAAATTTGAACGAAATAGAGGATCGCAGTGTAAGCTAACCGGTCTCCGCGAGGCGCTACGGCGACGGAAAAGGGAGAGAAAGGCAACTCGTCGGTAAACGGCAGGCGTTCCGGCGGCGCACCGGGCTCAGCTCTGACCTTCATGAGGGAAGCCTCCCAGTCGGCTTTATAGACCGAGTAAACAATCTCCTTTCCGTCGGGCATCCAAGCATTTCCTTTAATATCCTGTCCCACCTGCTTCAGGGAACTGGGCGGCCCGGCACTTCGAGAGTCCTGCGAGAGAGGCAGCACATACAATTCGCAATTCTCGGCACAACGGGTGAAAAGGAGGCGGCGGCCATCTGGAGAGAAGGCGGGATTGAAATCGGACGTGGCGGCGCCGGGCGTGGTGGTCAATCGCAGCCTCTCGCCGGTTTCGACGTTCACCAGGGACAAAAATGTGGAAGCATCGGGCTGGTTGCTCTCTGCTACGGCTAGGAAACGGCCATCCGGCGACCAGGAGATAGCGCGCGCAAACAGATCCTTGACTGCAAAGTATCCTTTAGCAACTTGCCGCTCCGCGCCGCCTAAAGCCGGGATTGTGTAAAGGCCTCGGCCTGAATTGAAAACCCGAATGAACGCGATTGATCGGCCGTTAGGAGACCAAGCCGGGCTCCTGTCTTCATTCGCGCTCGAGGTGAGCTTCAGAGGGTTGCCGCCGCCAATTGACTTCACGAAGATGTGCCGACGAAGCTGAGGCCCGGCCCCCTCGTCCCACGCATAAGCCACTTGGTTAGCGTCGGGCGAGAAACTCGGTTCGCTTTCCCAGCCGCCTGCAGCGGTGAGCGGGACAGATTTTAACTGCAAATGGCTGCTCGGCGAGCGAGGCCTGAGGTGCCACCAACCTGCGACGCTCACGATAATCAGAACTGCGGCCCCAAGTAACAAGATAGGGGCCATTTTCCGCTTGTCCAGTGTGGGGAGTATGGGTGCTGCCGGCAACGGAGCTGACTCTCCAACCTGGCGGGGATTTTCGATAGTTCCGATGAACCGATATCCGCGGCGCGCGAATGTTTCGATGAAGCGAGGGTTCTCAGCCACGTCTCCGAGCGCGTCCCGCAGTTTCCGTACCGCGCTGTTAATAGCGTTATCGTAATCGACGTACGTACCGGGAGGCCAGAGCTTATTTTGGATTTGTTCGCGGGTGACAAGTTCGCCGCTGCGCTCGAGCAGAAGCACGAGAACGTGAAGCGGCTGATCCTGCAATTTGACGCGCACGCCGCGTTTTCGCAGTTCGCCGGTGCGAGGATCCAGCTCGAAAGTTCCGAAGCGATAAACCGACGGGAAGGCGCCGGTGTCCAGCATGCGAAGAAGTTTAGCATGCACGAGTAGGCAAAGACAGAGGTAAGCCTGTCTAACTCGGCACTTGTCCTCGGGAGAATGTCTACGGCGGGACAGCTCCGGCGGAAAGTGATTTAGTATCAGGTACTTACTTAGACAGGTGCATGTCATTGCCGAATAAGATGCACACCATCGAGACTTGCGCTGACCTGGGCGATTCTGAGCGTGGCCTGAGGGGGCCGGCGCGTGCTCAGTTTTTCAGGACTCCGATTCATATTGCTGATTTCAGCGGCAGGCAACTGGCTAGCCTTCGGCGAACGCAACGCGAAGGCGATTTCGGACCAATCTCTAGTAATCCGCATCTACGATTTGGCTAACGTGCCGTCGCAGATACTGGACCATTCTATCCGGGATGCGAGCGGAATCTTATCCGCCGCCGGAGTGGATGTAACCTGGCAGCGCGGTTCTGATTCCAATGAGGCCCACACTGTCGACTTAAGCACGCCCACGGTTGAGCGGCGCGCCCAAGATTACCGAGGCTATATCGTAGTTGGAATTTTGCATGGCATGCCAAGCTGGTTTCATTCCGGCGCCTTGGGATACGCTTTACCTCACGCCCAGACGGGGGTGAACGCCACCATCTTCTATGACCGTGTTGAGTGCTGGGAGGAGCCCGGCGTCATCGATCTTGCCACCGTGCTCGGGCACGTCATCGCTCACGAGATTGGTCATGTCTTGCTTGGCTCTACGGAACATTCCAATAGCGGGATCATGCGTGCTGTCTGGAGCAAACGGGACTTTCGGACGCCGAGCCCTGGCGCCGCCGAGTTCACTGCTCAGCAACGTGCGGCGCTGTGCCAGCGGATCGCGATTGATGGGCGGTAGAAACTGACGATCACGCTAGGCTCGTCTGCGCTGGCGATTTGGGGTGAAGGCGCGCCAAAAAGAGTCGACGATGGATTCGGCTAGCGGCCGGGGGTTTTCTTGGAGGCGCCGCAGGAAGACGTACCAATAGATGATGGGGCCTAACAGCTGGGCCAGGGCGAACTCGAGGTCCATTGGCTCTAGTTGGCCGGCTTTCGTGGCGGCTTTGAGGAGGCGGGTGAGTTCGCGGCGGGGCGGCTCCATGACCCGCTTGCGCCAGAGGCCGGCGAACTCGACGTGCTTGGCTGAATAGGCCATGAACTGGGGCATGATGCGGTCACGGAGTTCCTGATCTTGGCTGGGACGATACGCCAATACGTCGGTGATGTCGGCGCGGATATTGCCGGAATCGAAAGAAGGACGGGTCTTTAAGCCGTTGATTTGTTCGAGAACTTCCAGGAGCAGGGCGTCCTTGTCGGACCAGTGCTTATATATGGTTGCCTTGCTGACGGTGGAAGCTTCGGCGATGGCGTCCATGCTGGCGCCTTCAATGCCCCGTTCCGCAAAGAGCTCGGCGGCGGCGCGGATCACTTTTTCGTGAGCGCTGGCGCTGCGTGTTCTCGCCATCAGACCTGAATTCTGGAAAACATTCTGGTGCCGATGGCTACAAAGAAAAGTGCGACTATGCTGAGCACCGCTACATCGAGACGGAGTCCGTAAAAGGAGCGGCCGATGAGGATGGTGCGGAGCGCATCGACGCCATAGGCGAGGGGATCAAGGCTTACAATGAAGCCGAAAACTTTGGGCAGGTTGTTGATGGGGTAGAGCGCGCCGGAAAGGAAGAACATCGGCAAGACGAGGAAGTTCATGATGAGTTGGAAACCCTGCATATTTTCGAGTATGGAGCCAATCGCGGTGCCGAGCGAGGCAAACAGGCAGGCGATCAACCCCATGAAGAGGAAGGCGAGGGGAAAGATGGCCCAATTGGTAACGCGAAAGCCGGCGAGGAAGCAGACGATCATGACCAACGTGCCTTGAATAACGGCGACGGTGGATGCGCCGAGTGTACGGCCGAACATGACTTGAAAACGCGGCACAGGAGCGACGAGCGTTTCTTTGAGAAAACCGAACTGGCGATCGAAGAGAAGCCCGATACCGGAGAAGACGGAGCTGAACAACACTGTCATAGCGATAACGCCCGGCGCTACGAATTGCACGTAGTTGCCTTGACCGGCTTTCTGAAAGACGGGACCCATGCCGAAGCCGAGCGCCAGCAGGTAAAGCAGCGGCTGGCCTAAGGAGGCGACAATTTGCGCACGCGAACGAGTATAGCGGCGCAGCTCGCGAAGCCACATGATCAAAATGACGCTCATCGACGGTTGCCTCCCCACATTTTTGCCATTTGTTTGAGTTGCTCGTTGGAGTTGGCGGCTTCATCGCGGATGGTGGAACCGGTCAACGAAAGGAAGGCTTCTTCTAATGACGCCGTGGACGTCTGTTGCTTGAGCTCGTCCGGAGTGCCTTGCGCGACGATTTTGCCGTGATCGATGATGGCGATACGCTGCGCGACGCGTTCCGCCTCATCCATATAGTGAGTGGTTAGAAAAACGGTGACTTGTTCTTCCTGATTGAGGCGCTTGACGTGTGTCCAGAGCTGATTGCGAGTTTGCGGATCGAGGCCGAGCGTGGGTTCGTCAAGGAAAAGAATTTTGGGAGTATGCAGCAGACCGCGGGCGATTTCGAGGCGGCGTTTCATACCGCCGGAATAGGTTTTCACAACGGCGGTGCGGCGATCCCAAAGCTCGAACAACTTCAGCAGATATTCTGTGCGCTCGAGGCGGATTTTACGAGGGACATGATAAAAGACGCCGTGGAGTTCCATGTTTTCGGCGCCTGTCATATCGCCATCGAGACTCGGGTCTTGAAACACAATGCCGAATTTCTTGCGAACTTCGTTTGAGTGAGTGCGCAAATTGAGGCCGTCGATTTCGAGAGTTCCGCTGGTGGGAGTGAGCAGGGTGGTTAGCATTTTGATAGTGGTGGTTTTACCCGCACCATTAGGGCCGAGAAAGGCGAAGATTTCAGCGCGAGCGACATCGAACGAAACTTGATCGACGGCGGTGAAATCGCCGAATTTTTTGACAATGGATGCAACGTGAATCAAGATTTGGCCTACACTCCGGGGCTGAATACTATACTAAACGGTTTAGTTCAGTATTGTCAAAGGAAAAATCCATTTGCGGCAGTGGAGGCGAAGGGTGAATCGGCAAGGCCATGGTAAAAACAAAGTTGCAGATTTGTGACAATGATTCGCTGCGTATTGCCCTGTTCGCCGATACATTTTTCGAGGCGAACGGAGTTGGCACATTAAGCAGGCAATTGGCGGAATTTGCGAAGGGCCAAAACTTCCCTTTTCTGGTTGTTCGAGGCGGCGATGAGACAAAGTTTACGCGGGATGGATCACTCGAGACCCTGGAACTGAGACGCAGCGCGGCGGCGTTCCCGATAGACAAGACGCTCTATTTCGATCCGCTGCTTATGCGCCATAAGCAATTGGTGATCGATCATCTTCAGCGCTTTGAACCGGATTTGATTCACCTCACGGGTCCGGGCGATATAGGTTTTCTGGCCGTGCGCGTGGCCCATGAGCTGAATATGCCGTCGGTTGCATCGTGGCATACCAATGCGCACGAGTATTTGGCGAGACGAATGCAAGGGGCCTTAAGCCTGCTGCCAGGAACGTTGTGCAGGAAAGCGACGGGACTGCTAGAACGGGAGACGCTGAGGGGTATGCTGCGGTTTTACCGGTCGGCGCGTTTCACTCTGGCGCCAAACCAGGCGATGGTGGATGTACTGCACGAGCGGACACGGAGACCGTCTTACCTGATGCTGCACGGCGTTGACTTAACGAGATACCGTCCGTTGCCACAAGAAGAGACGGACCGGCAACGGGGGCGGCCATTTTGTATCGGTTATGTGGGACGTTTGACGACGGAGAAGAACGTCCGAGTTTTAGCGGAGATTGAGCAGCGGCTGATTGGGGCGGGCGAGAAGAACTATCAATTCCTGATTGTGGGCGAAGGCGGGCAAGAGCGTTGGCTGCGGCGTCATTTACAGCGCGCGAAGATTGCGGGCGTGTTGCGCGGCGACGACCTGGCGGCAGCCTACCGGCGGATGGATGTGCTGGTATTCCCCTCGCTCACGGACACTTTCGGATTAGTCATCCTGGAAGCGATGGCTAGCGGCGTACCGGTGATTCTTTCGCCTGAAACGGGAAGGAGGGCAGGCGTGGTGGACGGAGTATCGGGATTTCTTTCGGAAGACTTCGCGGCGGATGTGCAGCGGGTGATGAACGATGCATGCTTGCGGAAGAGCATGGGCGAAGCAGCGCAATCGTTCGCCAAGACACAGGGCTGGGATATGGTGTTCCGGGAGTTATACCGTACTTATGCGGAGGGTTTGCGTACGGTGGAGGCAGGGCGGCAGGTGCGGGCTTTTCAGTAACGCGGGCAAGGCACGGCCAATCAAGGGCGCTTACGCTTCCGGCTCGGATTCGGAGTTGCGGATACGGAGTTTCGGATGTTAGTGTTAGTCGTGGGTGAGTATGTTAGATTAGCTGGCCAGTTCCATGGTGCCGTCGCGATTGAGTAGGTAGCGGCGGCCGCGCCAGTGGATGGAGTTGCCGAAAAAGCCGGCGATCCAGAAGGCGAATCCTAGGATATCTTGCACGGGCAGAAGGAGCCAAGGCACGCGTTCGCCGAGGATGTGCTTGGAGACGGTCCAGGCGGTAGCGGAGCGGAGAGCGAGGGTAATTGCCATCAGCGGCCAAAGCGCCGGCCATAGCAAACTTACTAAGATGCCGACGGGCACGGGGTGGGTGAAGAACTGACCAATGTAGCCTAGGGGCCTTGAGCGGCGGGCCGAGCGAGCCCAGCGCAGACGATGAGCGAAGTTTTTCAGAGCAGGTTCACTGCCGATGCGATGCTCGACGACATATGGAGAGAGGCGGACGCCGACGTGATCGGAGGCGAGGCGTCCGAGCATATAGTCCTCCGCAAGATAGTCTTTGACGCGTTCGATGCCGCCAAGAGCGTCAAGGGCACTCCGGCGCGCGACGATGGTGGGACCGACGGCGAATTTGGCACCTTCCATCATGGCGGCAGTGAAGAGACCCGCGTGAAAATCGGTATTCATGCCGATGGCTTCCAGCTTGGACCAGATGGATTTGCCGGCGACGGCGCGATAGGGACAAGTTACTAAGCCGAGTTGTGGATCTTGGAATTCAGCGGCGAGGCTGGCGCAGAAATCGGGAGCGACACGGACATCGCTATCGGCCATGGCGATCAGATCGTAACGAGCTTGATCGAGCATGAGCTTCAGGCTGAAAACTTTGGCGTGGGCGTACGGAGGCTCACCTGTGAAAATCAATTTAGACGGCACTGCGGAATATTCGGCCATGATGCGGCGCACGACCGGCACGGCCGGATCGGATTCCCAGCGAACGGCAAGCAGAATTTCAAAATCGGCGTAGTTCTGTTCGTAGTAACTGCGAAGATTTTGTTCGAGGCCTTCATCCAGGCCAGACAAGGGCTTGAGAATGCTAATAGGAACGCAAACGCCGGTTTCCGGCTGTTTGGCCAGACGTTGGTGCAAATGACGATAGGCTGCCGCAACGGCAAGAACGCAATAGATCCAGCAGCCCAGCAAAACTAAGCTAGCGAAATACACCCCAAGTTACCCCATGTACAGCACGCCCAAATTCCCCAATCTGGGCGGTTACTTATTCCGTTAAACTGCGCGAAGTGACCAAGTCAGACAGACGGCTCAGAAACTCATCGAGTTTCACCGCGCCTTGATCACCATGTTTTCGATTACGAACGGCAACTTGGCCAGCTGCCGCTTCCCGTTCACCTACAACTAGCATATACGGAATTTTTGCTAGTTGCGCTTCGCGGATCTTAAAATTAACTTTTTCACTGCGGTCGTCGAGTTCGACGCGGTAGCCAGCAGTTTTGAGCTTTTGGTAGACTTCTTTGGCGTATTCGCCTTGCTTATCGGTGATCGGTAGGACAATTGCCTGTACTGGAGCGAGCCAAACCGGGAAAGCGCCGGCGTAGTGTTCGATCAAGATACCGAAGAAGCGTTCGATGGAGCCGTAGAGAGCACGGTGAACCATGAGTGGTTGATGTTGTTTGCCGTCTTCGCCGATGTATTCGAGGCCAAAGCGGCGCGGCAACGTGAAATCAAACTGCACGGTGGAGAGCTGCCAGAGGCGGCCGATGGCATCCACAAGTTTGACGTCGATTTTGGGACCGTAGAAGGCGGCCTCGTCGGGTGAAACTTTGACCTTCATGTTGAGGCGATCGGTGGCGCGATGAAGAGCCTTTTCGGCCATATCCCATTGGTCGGGCGAGCCATCGTATTTACCGCTGACGCCACCGTCCCAAGTGGAGAGTTCCGCTTCGTACTCGGTGAAGCCGTAGGTGTTGAGCGTATCGATGGCAAATTGCAGGCAATCGACGACTTCGTCTTCGATTTGGCCGGGGGTACAGAAGATGTGGGCGTCGTCTTGGGTGAAGCCGCGGACGCGCATCAAGCCGTGCATGGTGCCTGAACGTTCGTACCTATACACAGTCCCTAGTTCGCCGAGGCGAACGGGCAAATCGCGATAGCTGCGAAGGCGGTCGCGATAGATGAGGATATGGAACGGACAGTTCATGGGCTTGAGCTGATACTCAGCGTCGTCAAGCTCCATGCGGGCGAACATGTTGTCGGCGTAGAAATTGTAATGGCCGGAGGTCTTCCAGAGATCGCTGCGGGCGACGTGCGGCGTGTAGACCAAAGAGTAATCGCGTTTGATGTATTCGTTGCGCATCCAGTCTTCGATGACCTTGCGGATGGCGCCGCCCTTGGGATGGAAGAAGATGAGGCCGGGGCCGCCGAGTTCTTGAATGCTGAAGAGATCGAGTTCCTGGCCGATTTTGCGATGGTCGCGTTTCTTAGCTTCTTCGAGTTTGTTGAGATAGTCGTCGAGGTCTTTCTTGGTGAAGAAGGCAGTGCCGTAGATGCGCTGAAGCTGCGGATTTTCTTCGTTGCCTTTCCAGTAAGCGCCGGCGATGGATAGGAGTTTGAAGGCTTTGAGCTTTTCGGTGGAAGGCACGTGCGGGCCGCGGCAGAAATCGATGAAGTGGGGACCGAGAGTGTATTCGGAGAAAATGTCGCCGGCGCGCTCTTCGATGAGTTCGCGCTTCATCCAATCATCTTTATATTTGGCGAGCCCGGAGGACTTTTCGGTCATCTGGCGGTCGAAGGGCAGGTTGCGGGCTTGGATTTCCTGCATCTTCTTTTCGATGATTGCGAGGTCGTCGGGCGTGAATTTGGTTTCGCGCTGGAAGTCGTAGTAAAAGCCGGTGTCGGTGGCCGGGCCGATGCCGAGTTGGGTTTCGGGATAGAGCTCGAGGACGGCGGCGGCGAGTAAGTGCGCGGTAGAGTGGCGGTAAACCTGGAGGGATTCGGGATTCTTATTGGTGAGGATTTCGAGGTTGGAATCCGATTCAAAGGGGCGAGTGAGGTCGTAGAGCTCGCCGTTGACACGTGCGACGATGGCGGCATCTGCCAAACGAGGGCTGATGCTTTTGGCGACGTCGAGAGGCTTGGTTCCACTGGGAACGGTTTGTTGGCTGCCGTCGGGCAACGTGATGGTAAAGCTGGACATTTTAGGGGTAAATTCGAGGTTAGCAGACCGGCAGTTGGGCGGTAGAATGGCTTTATGGGTGCTGCTCCGGCCGCAAAGCTGTCCGTTGAAGAGTAGTTCTACCGGCTTGGACGCACACTTCGAGTGTTGACGTGCCGAGCGGTGTTGTTCTAGTCGCTCAAGTTTCTGGATTTAGGCGGCGGCCTCCTCAGTTTTTGGCTCTGCACCCTCTGCGGCGAGAGCTTCCTGGAGGAGTTTTGCGCGTTGCGGGGCGGTGAGGCGCTTCATATAGGTATCGAAACGCTGCCTTGAAAAAACGAACCCAAGACCTTCGATGATGGTGATCTGTTCTTTGTGATGTTGAGAGAGAAGCGCTTCTTTGGCGCCTTCGCGCAACGCTTGTTCTTCGTTGGCTTTGCGTGCGGCTTGCAAGCGTTCGATTTGGGCATTTTCGCGTTCGAGGCGGCGGCTGAGGCGGTTCTCCTGCAGGTTGAGATTGCGGAGTTCCTTTTCGTGCCGGCGGCGGACTTCTAAATGGAGAGCCGATTCGGCTTCATCGCAAGCCATGCCGGGCCGTTCGTGGACGACTTCTGAGGCGGCGATGGCGAGGATAGCTTGTTCGATAGCGGGGATACGATTGACGCGCCAGCGAAGGTCTGCGATGGACTGCGTGAGAGCGGATTCTTCGGGACCGACCGGTTTGTGAAGGATTTCGTAGTCGCGGATGTGGGCGGTGTAACGGTCGGCTTCGGCTTTGTTGGAGAAGACGCGGTTGGTGCCTGTGAGGCCGCATTTGACGGCATTGAGACGGGTGATGGCTTTCCCTGCGGGACTGGTGGGTCCGGTGGATTTTTTTGCGTTTTCCCGATTCGCGGCGAGTCGTGCGGCGGAGATGGGGTCGTTGGCCTCTTGGTTATCGACAGTTTCGTTGGTTGCTTCAGACATTGGATTGCTCCTTTTTTTGTTTTTGGCCTGTGTGGCGAGGGGGAAGGCTCCGCACCTCGGCGCGCACTAGGTCTTACTCGGTTTAAGTTTCCCGGACGGAAGGGGCGAGGCTGGGGTGAGCAAGAAAGTTGATTTTCTGGTTAGGGATTTAGTTTGTTGCGGTTAGAGGGCGAGAAATAAATGTGCTTGGACTGTGATCGGGAAAATGGGTCGCTACGGGATGAGGTTACTTGGTCCCGAAAAAGCCCCAAATTGGCGCGTTTGGGGCTTGGATTGACTACCGATCCCAACTGGCGGATAGTACGTCGTCGTGGATGGGGACGATGCGATCTCCTTCGGCCGCTTTTTTGCAGTGGTTCTTCCAGAAATGTTTGAGATTGCTCTCATCGCTTTTGAATGTACGGCCGGTCACGGCGAGATTGCGTTTCACAAACTGGTAATACCGGTGTTGCTGCCCCTCGGCAGTTAGGAGCAGAAGGTCGTAGTCGCGCTGAGCCCGGCGGTGCGCCCATTCTGCCCTTGCTGCCCATTCAACGAACCGATAGAGAAGGGTTTTTTTCGCGGGATCGCCATAACAGGCGAGCCAGCGCGCGAACAAGTCTTGCCGAGTTTGTTCGGAGAGGTCGTGGTTGTCGGTGTTGGGAATCATAATTCTGAGCTGATTGTCGGAGGCGGGCGTTCGGGGCGATTCGGTTTTTTCGGCTAACTGGTTGAAGATGGGGGAGATAAAAAATTTGCGGGTTTTGAAATCGTTTTGCGCAACTGCGCCGTTAGCGCTTAATTAATGGAAGACGAAAACGGGGATACGGCTGCGAGGAAACCGCTGGGACAGCCAACGCAATCCACGCGCGAGTAAAATTCGTAACGACTCGGCGAACGTGCGCTTGGGATTGCGAAGGCTGTCCCGGGTTTCGCCGGGTTTCGCGGGTTCGGTTATGAGTCAAGCCATGCGCCGATCGAGTTCCGCCCAGATCTCGGCCACTGGATAGACGACGCCGTTTGGCAAGGCAAGAGCCTCAATAGCCACCAATCGGTCAAGCTGCTGGTGCCAGCGCTGTGCAATCTGCTTTTCCGGGTCGAACACATAAATCTGGCCGATGCCGCTCTTTTCATAAAGCTGGCATTTTTGGTGTATTTCCCCCGGCTCATCGGCCGGGGACAACACTTCGGCCACGATTTCGATTGGTCTAGTAGGGTACGGTTGTTCCCGGAACGTGGCAGCAACGACATCCGGTTTGGGATGCCAAGCGGGAAGAATCCGAAGTTCTAGTTCCCCGCCTGTTTTATAGCCGAGTTGTGCTAGAAGTTCGATCAATAACGCTTGCAAGGTAGCGTGCAGCCAAGTAGGCGTCGCCTTGGGAACGGCCTTTCCAAACCAGTATTCGTAACGAGGCCCGTCCGTCCGGGAACGCTCGAAGGCGTGGAATTCTTCGAGCGTCAGGTGTTCTTGAATCGCAGCGCTCATAGAGTAAACTTTACCAACTTTCCCTTCCCCCCTGAACGAGGCTTCATGGGTTCGGCGTCTTTGCCGTTTTCGTGGGAGGGCGTGTGGTTTGGTATTCGAGTTCGGGGCACGGCTTGCGCGGGTCGCGCCGATCCAGCGGGCAATTTGTGAAACCGGCAAGAACGGGCGGATTGCCTCTTCGTATTCGGCCATCCGGTGAAACCTCCGATGCGATGCCTTTGCCCAGTGCGCGAACTGAACTGCGGCGCTCGGCGTCCATGTGACGCCAACTCCAATCCTGCAATTGGGCGCTACGCCGAGGTCTAAAAAGCTCGCGTAAATCCAGTCTTGCGGCTGCCATCCCTGATACAGAGAACCAGCGCCCACAGCCGTTCAAGTAGGCGGTGGGTCGGCACGTCGAAGTCGGGATGGGCGGAGACTTCGCGCCTGTTTTTAGCGCCGTCGGCGCGATTTCCTTCGTCCGCTTTTTTGTAGTGATTCTTCCAGAAGTGTTTGAGAGTGATCTCATCGCTTTTGAATAGGCGGCCGGTCATGGCGAGATTGCGCTTCGCGAACTGGTAATTCTGGTGTTGCTTCCCCTCGGCAGTTAGGAGCAGAAGGTCGTAGTCGCGCTGAGTCCGGCGGTGCGCCCATTCTGTCCTCGCTGCCCATTCAACGAACCGATAGAGAATGGTTTTTTCCGCCGGATCGCCATAACAGGCGAGCCAGCACGCGAACGAGTCTTGCCAAGCTTGTTCGGAGAGGTCCTGGTTTTCAATGTCTGGAATCATAGAAATCCTGAGCCGATTATTGGAGGCGGGCATTCGGGGCGATTCGGTTTTTTCGGCTAATTGGCTGAAAATGGCGGAAATAAAAAATGTGCGAGTTTTGTTTGTTGTTGTTGAAATCGTTAGCCAGTCCCTGCAAGGCGGGTACCCGGACACCGTGAAAAGTGGCCGTAGCCTCCCTACCGGTTCCAATCCCCTCCGCTTCGGGGCGTTCCACCGGATGTCATTTCCACAGCTCTATTGCTTGGCATTGCGGCGATTACTAAAGCCTGCGCCGTTAGGCGCGGTCTACCGACAACGCCGCCCGAAGAACGAAGCTTCCCACAAGGCGACTTACGTCCCGCATCATTTTTTTGGAGCTTTGTACGAGTGGCGCGTTTATCCGGCCAATCGTGATGCCCGCTGATATCTAAGGTCAATGAAATCTAGCGCGTGCACAGATTGGACCTGATAAACGCAAATAAAGCGGCCAAAATATTTGATTCTAAGTCACTTACGCTGAAATTTAAGGTCAAACACTTTGGCCGCTTTATTTCAGTAATCCCCTCGTAGCTTCGTCTTCGCTCTCGTAATGAGGGGCACCTTGGGCTCCGCAAGCGGGTCTTCCGTTGCCGCGATAATCGCAAACAAGCATCCGGTCAGCGCAACCTGGAGCTGTTCGATCGCGATAGAAGATCTATATGGGTGATTGGACCACCGCTGTGAGCCGCCTGGTCGTCATGTGTCAATCGTGCATGGCGTTTGAGCGCTGGGCAATTCAGACAAAGCGATGGTTGTGCTCTCCTTGACTTGGGCGATTTCCAAATGCAGCAGTCGAGCGCAAAGTTCGCTCGGCAGACCCGCGAGGACGGGAAGCACAAAGCATCTCCGTGGTAAGGGCGGCAGGTTGGCGACGATCTGTAACTCAAGCGGAAAAGCCGCATCGACTTCCAGCGTGTCAAATTCGCCGGACCGCTCCAGCTCGATCGCTGTCTGCAAGGCTGTGTCGAACAACGCTCCGCCGGAGGCCTGGCTGGGGTCCATGTCGCGAATGCTTTTCATGACCGCGGCTTCGGCAAGCTGAGAATTGACGGTCAGCAGGAACGCGGTGAGATATGCCCGCTCAGCGGCATTGCGGAGCGCGAACTCGGTGCTCATAGGCTGGACTCCTTTCCGGGTTTCCTCGGTCGAAACTCGTTTCGTCATTTTGCCAGGTGAGCTTCAAGGAACCACAAATCTCTATTGAGGTTTCGCGAGACCTCGGTGAACACATCTCCGATATCGGCGTCGCCGAACGCGGAAGCCGCGTCTATGGCAGCGCGGGTGGTCTTAGCCAAGCTGGAAAAGCGGGTCGTCAAGGCTTCGACGTGCCGTCTTCCGTCTACAAGATTCAGTGGATACTCGGAGATCCGGGAGGCGGCGGCTGACATTCGTACCGTGCCCAAGGCCGTTCCACCAAGTGCCGTTGAGCGTTCTGCGATCAGGTCAACGTGGTTGCGGACTTCGCCCGTGAGCCTATCGAACAATTCATGCAGCTGGAAAAACTGCATTCCTTTGACGTTCCAGTGAGCCTGTTTGATCTGACTGTACAGATCGGCCATGTCGGCCAAATGTTGGTTCAGCAGAGCGATTGCTGTCATGTGGGCCTCCTGTGCGAGGTCGTTATTCGTTGCAAACGTATGTGAGTTAGTCATGAGGTGTCTTCCACTCGCCGGGAGGATCTGAGGACCCGTTCTCCGAGTTGCCTCTCGGACTTTCCGGCAAGGTGGAGGCTTCGTTGGTGCGTCCGGCGCCTCCAAAGCCTCCTCCTGCTCCGTCCAGCTCGGCCAGCCTAATTTGCGGCTAATGCACCCGTTGCGGCCTTTTGTTGCTCTGCTGCCAAGGCACCCGTCGCGGCCCGTTCGATGAAATGAGCGACGGCCTGCGGCTGCGACACATACACGGCGTGGCTGCCTTTGACCTCGACCACCGTTGAGCCTGCGCGTTTGGACATCATCCGCTGGGCGTCAGGCGGGATCATCTTGTCTTCGGTCGAGACCAGATACCAACTCGGCTTAGTTCTCCAAGCTGCCTCGGTAATCGTGCCACCGACTGCTTCG
This sequence comes from Bryobacterales bacterium, assembly GCA_963763615.1. Taxonomy (GTDB): domain Bacteria; phylum Acidobacteriota; class Terriglobia; order Bryobacterales; family Bryobacteraceae; genus Bog-105. The sequence continues at coordinate 398,567 of CAVXPI010000005.1, forward strand.
ACTCCCCACGGGACCTGGGAATCCCCCATGAACGCGGCCGCGTCTGGACTCACATCCGCAGCGAATGCTGCCGGGAACTTCGCCCTATCCAGGAGCAAGAATCCATCCTGAGGCGGCAGGATCGGCGGAACAGGCGCGCCGGGCGGCGGATCTTTGAGGAGCGACGCCACGGATTCACCCTTGTCCAGCGCGAACGCGGTGACGTAGACTAAGCCAACCACCTTAGGGTCGTTGCCCGCTTCCGTGATCACGGCTCCGCCATACGAGTGACCGACGAGGATCACCGGGCCGTTCAGCGAGGCGATCGAACGTTTGGTAACCGCGACGTCGTCTCCCAGTGAAATGGTCGGATTCTGGACGATTGCGACCGTGTAACCGTCCTTCTTCAGGGCTTGGTAAACGCCCGCCCAACCGGACCCGTCCACGAAACCCCCGTGTACAAGAACGATGTTCTTTACATGTGTCGATGTGTTCGTTTGTGCCATAGTGTTTTCTCCTGTGCCTACTAAGATGGTTGTCATGAGCGCCAGCGCACTGATTCGTGTTCTGAGGCCTCTTGCCATTGCCTTACTCTTCATCGGAGTCTCTCCCTTTCATCGATTGCCAGCACCTAAGCCGTGCCAACTGCGACGATCATAATCGCATCGCGGATCTTGAGAAACCTCAGGATCTACAGAGACGAACCTGCATTTTTCTTGAGGTATTCAGAGGAGTGGTTGGAGTGTCGTGGAGACAGAGGCGTTCCGTTATGGTGTCACGCGAAACACCGAAGCAATCTTCTCCACCGCACTCTTGCCGGGGCGAAGGAAGATAATGCGTCCAGGAATGACAACTGTGATCTCGGTTCCAGAATTTGCGGAGCTTACCACCTTCAGTATTGCCCCTATGCGTTCGGCGCGCTCGTGCATTCCTTGCAAACCATAATGTCCGTCTTTTCCGCTGCTAATGAGCGGCGCGGGAATACCGACGCCATTGTCGCTAATGCGGACCGAAAGGTCCTGGGCGTATTTCAGCTCCACTTTTAATTCATTGGCTTTGGAATGCACACATGCATTGCGAATAGCTTCGTACGCGATTCGATAGACTTCGTCCCGAACCACGGGGTTCATTTCCCTGGTTTCACCCTGCACCGACAAGGAGGTCTTCATCGCGCTAAGCGTCCGGCATTCTTCCGTGGCGCGACGCAGGCCCTCTGCAAGATCGTTGGTTTCCGTCGTAGAAGTACGCAGGGAGTGGAGCGCCGCCCGTCCTTCCTGAATGGCTCGAGCAAGCCACTCAGACAGTTGCTCCATGGCCCGCCGCATTGGGGACGGATCAGATGACTGATCCAGCGCATCATCCGCAACGAGCTTGCTACCCTCGATCGTCTGGAGGAGCGTGTCGTGAAACTCTCTGGCGATGCGAGTGCGCTCCGCCAACCGCTCGTCGAAACGGGCGCTCAGGGCATTGGTGGCTTGGCGCATACGGAGCCAGTGAAGCATAAGAATGAGCAGAACCCCGGCTATAAGACAAGAGGCAAGGAAAGACTTCGTCTGATACCAGGCGGGAGCGATGAAAAACGAGAGGGAGGCTCCTGCCTCGTTCCAGACGCCGTCATTGTTACAAGCGATGACCCGGAAACGATACGGCCCTGGGCGGAGGTCGTTGTAGAACGCCTGACGTCGCGTCCCCGCCTCCTGCCATGCGTCGTCGCGGCCTTCCAGGCGGTAGCGGAAGCGTACCTTTTGAGGTACGACAAAGCTGAGGCCGACGTAGTCGATCTCCAAATCGCGGCTGAGCGGCGGCAGCCGTAACACGCCCTGAGCTGGGTAGGTGGTGCGGTCCGCGACCACCTGTTCAATGTACACAGGCGGCGGCACGCTGTTTCGCTTGAGATGTTCCGGGTCGATGACCTGCAGGGACGTGACGTTTGCGAACCACAAGCGGCCGTTGGGCGACCGCGCACCTGCCACGAACGCCGGGCGACCGGGCCGCACGCCGTCGAGCGCGTCGAAGGTTCGTATGGAGACCGCGATGCCGGGGTTCTTCTTCCAGGCCTGGAGGCCGGCGCTGGTCAACTCGCCCAACGCGCAGTTCATGTAAATCCAGAGGTCGCCGCGAAGGTCGGAGGCGATGGCATAGACCCGCTCGCACGGCAGGCCGTTCTTCTGGGTCAGCGTCAATGCCTTTCCGTTCCGCCACCCGATCAGCCCGTAGGTGGTGGCGGCGATGACAGAGCCGTCTGCCTCCGGTAGGAGTTGTTGGATGGCCGCCCCGCCAGGATGGTTGAACGCATGGACAGCGGTCTGCCCATCGCGGACGTGCGCGAGGTCGCCATTAAAGAGCCCGAGCCACAGTCCGCCGGTAGGGTCGGCGGCGACGCGACGCGGCATCGGCGGCTCCGGGACGTCTTCGCGCACCATTAGACCCTCGACGCGCATCAGGATCCGAGGCGGCCCGGCCGCGGTAATCCAGATGCGTTGCCCGGCGTCCTCGGCGATTCCAGTGACAATGCCGAGCGGACGAGCGTCCGGCCGCGTGACCTGCAGGAATCGGCCACCGTCGTATACCCAGAGGCCCTGGTCGAGGCCGACCCAAAGCCGGCCGGCGTGATCCTCGAACAGCGTGGTGACTTGCACGCCGGGCAGTTCGCGTCCGCTGCGAAAGCACGTTACGGCGCCGTCGCGGAGATGAGTTAGCGCGCCGTCACCGCCCGTCCAGATGCTCCCGTCTCGGGCGGCGACCACCGACTCCGCTTCCGCCGAGCACAATCCCTCGGCCACGGACACACTGGCGACCGGCGTATCGGCGAAGCGGTCCACGCCTTGCGTGGTCGCCACCCAGAGGTCACCTTCCCGATCCTCGGCGATGTCGCGAACCCAGTCACCAGACAGACCGTTGGTCCGGTCGAAGTGGTCGACGACGACGCTCTCAGCATGATGGATGCGGTAGATACCGCGACCATAGGTGCCTACCCACAGCGCACCTTCGCGATCCGCGTGGAGCGCCGTCACCACCACGGAGCTGCCGTGGAATGTGGGGGTCTCGAACGACTGCCACTGTCCGTCGATGAATCGCTGGAGGCCGAGGCCGGCGCCTGCCTTCGCGATACCCACCCACAATCCGCCGTCCGGCGACGGCGCGAGTGCCGCAATTCCGTCCATTCCGCTGTTCCCCGCTAGCCCTGGCGGCCGGTACACCGTCGGCGCTCCATGCGTCCAGCGCAGCAGCAGGGTGTCGCCACCGACCCAGAGCGTCCCGTCCCGATCCGCCAGGAAAGCTGCTGCGTTGAAGGACGGTATGCCGTCTCGCGGGCCGAGGCATCGCAGGTCCGTCGCCCGCACCTGACAGAGCGGTCCGGTTCCCTGCCGCGGATAGGTTTGTCCGAGCCATAACGTCCCGTCGTTGTCCTCGGCCGCCCCGTAGACGACGCCCCTCGATCCAGTGGCGTAGTTTGTGAGGGTGTGCCCCTTCCACCGGCTCATGGAGCCAAGGGCGCTGATCCATACGCTCCCGTCGCGCGTCGTCGATAGGCGGGGCACCTCTGAGTTCGCCAGCCGCTGTCCCTGGCCGGGCGTCCACCGTGCGAAGCGGACGCCATCAAATTGCATGATGCCGTCGGCAGTGCCCACCCACATGTAGCCGTCTGGCGTCTGCATGATCGTCAAAGGCGCGCTGTTGAACGCGCCGTCCTGCATTCGCCAGGAGGTATGGGCGTACTGCGTGATGTGCCTCGCGGGATCCAACGCCCAGGCCGACGCCGCGTGCAACCACACCAACACGAACTGGGCAAGAACCGTCGCAACGTGATGGGGCTTCGATTTCGACAACGAACGCATGTTACACCGCCTAAACTCCGGACTGCCCCATCGAGGTCTTCAGGGGCGGACCTGTGTTTTTCTACAGGATCACTCCACAGGCAGCAGCCCACGCCGGACGGCGATGGTGACCGCGTGCGTGCGGTCGTTGGCGCCCAGCTTGTCCACCAGATTCTTGATATGGAAGTTGACAGTTGTTTCGGCGATCGACAGCTCATCTGCGATCTGCTTGTTGCGGTGTCCGTCTCGAATGAGCCGGAGAACTTCAAGCTCCCGACCGGTAAGGTGATCGTCGCCCAGATGCTCAGCAAGTCGGGCCGCCACTTCCGCGGGTACATGCCGGCCTCCCCCGTGAACCACGCGAATCACCGCCAGCAATTCCTTCTTGGGCATACTCTTCAGCATGTAGGCGGAGGCGCCTGAACGCAGCGCCCGTTGAATCTCGCCGTCCGCATCTGAAGTAGTCAAAACAATGACGCGCGCGTGGGGAAACTCACCGCGAATAGCGATGAGCGCGTCGGTGCCATTGATCCCGGGAAGGCGGAGATCCATCAAGGTGATGTCCGGCCGGTGACGGCGGAATTCCTCCAGAGCTTCCGCACCGTTGCTCGCCTGAGCGACCAGCAGCATGTCGGGCTGGGACGCAATAATGGTGTTCAAGCCTTCGCGGAAAACCGGATGATCCTCCACGCTCAGAATGCGAATCGGCCGACTACCCATCCCAATTGCCTTCTCCAACGCGAGGATTGTACCAAACAACCGTCCAATTTGTGGATTGGGCGCTATCTCATACGGGCCATGCCAGCGCCATACCTGGGTGATCTCGCTCCGCGACATCGGTCGGCAAGGTTACGAGAAGCGGACCCGCTATCCAAAAGGCCGCCTGGGAGAGTTTACCCACGGCCTTCGATCGAATCCCGCAATACCCGGAAATCGAAGGGCAGGTGCGGGCCGAAGTCCGCTTCTGGCAAGTTGACCGGATTACTCCGCTAACGCCGTTGCGTCCGCCAACTCCGTCCGCATTGTCGGCTAACCGGAAGTTGGCCGGTATAAAAGGCGAAATGCGCTCGTGGCTGGAAATGCAGCTCACCCGTTGCCAGTCGGTCGCGCCGAAAGATAAGCACCTATTCGTTTGGGAAGATGGATCGCCCATCAAAGATTTTCGTAGCTCTTGGGAAACGGCCTGTGCCTCTGTTGGTCTGCCTGAGTTGCTCTTCCACGATTTGCGTCGCAGCGCGGTGCGCAACATGATTAGGGCCGGCGTTTCCGACAAAGTCGCTATGCAGATCTCTGGCCACAAGACTGCCGCGATGCTCTGGCGATATGACATCACCGACACGCGAGATGTCGTCGAAGCAGGAAAGCGGACAGAGAAGTATTTAGCGGACGTCCAATCCCGCCCGCTCGCTCAATCCTCAAAACGGAGGTCAGTGCAGTGAAAAGTAGCGGAAAAAGTAGCGGACTGAAGCCGCTAGCTGGGTACCCACTTCCTCGTAAGTTATTGGTGCGGATGGGGAGACTTGAACTCCCACGCCCTTGCGAGCGCTGGAACCTAAATCCAGTGCGTCTGCCAATTCCGCCACATCCGCATGCGCCGGGGGAAATCAGTTTTAGAGTAACATCTTCGGCTTGGTTTGCAGAAAGCCTAGGAACTCCTGCGGGTTGCGGGTGAGTTGCGGGAAGGTCGCCACGACGTTCTGATTCTTGTCGAGAATCGCGTAGAAGGGGATGGACGCCGTACCGAACCGTCGATCTTCCAGCTTCTGGTTTTTCTCCGAGTCGGGATCGGTACCGTCTGTGAAGAGGTCGACGATGACGAAATCCTTCAACGCCGCTTGAATTTCGGGGCGTGTAAACATGTTGGCCTTCATCCAGTGGCAATTGGTGCACGCGTAGCCGGTGAAATTTATAAGGACGAGTTTGTTCTGCTCTTTCGCCAGGGACAGCGCTGCGTCCAATTGATTCTTGAAATAGGGAACGGAGGGCGCGCCTGAAGCTGCAGCCGCGGTGGGAGAGCCGCCTTCCGGTACAAATGCGTCGAGATCTCCCAGACGCGCGCCGAAAAGCCCGGGCGCCAGACTTACCGCAAAAATCAGGAACAGCGCTGCGATCAAAGCACGGCTGACGCCCACGCTCTCGTCGCGTTTGATTCCTTCCATAAAAAGGAACCCGAGCAGATACAAGCCGGGCAAGGCGAAGAGCACAATCCACGCCGCCAAGAAGCGTTCGCGGGTGAGCCAGTGCGTTTGCAACACCTGATCGACGTTGCTCAAATACTTCAACATGACCGCCAATACGATGAAGCCGAGAACAACCTTGACGCGAACCATCCAGCCACCACTTCTGGGCAGCTTGCGCAAATAAGAAGGAAACAGCGCTAACAAAAAGAACGGCAGCGCCAGCCCGATAGCGAAGGCCATCATGCCCAAAATCGGTTTCGCGCCTTTGTCCTGCACAGATGCAATTAACAAAGGGCCAACGATTGGCCCAATGCATGCAAATGAGGTTAATGAAAACGTTAATCCCATCAGGAGCGTGGCCAAATGGCCGCTCCCCTGCGATGCGCTGTTGAGCTTAGTCAGCAATCCGGAAGGCAGCGTCAATTCGAAAGCGCCGAGCAGGCTTAGGCCAAAGGTGAAAAATACTAATGCGATAAAGCCGTTCACCCAAGGGCTTGATCCCAACTGCACAACGCCAAAGGGGCCGGCGATTGCGGTGATCAGAAATCCCATGCTGGTGAACAGCACCACGATGCCGCTACAGAAAAGGAGGGCCTGGGTCCACCCGCGCTTTGTATTCATGTCTGCGGCCGCATTGCCGCCGCCTTGATTCAGGAAGAAGGAAACGGTGATCGGAATCATGGGGAACACACACGGCGTAAATAATGACGCTAGGCCGAAACCAAATGCGGTGAGCAAGAACGGCAGAATATCCTGTTGTGCAGCCGTGTTCGGTGCGGGTGTCGCAGCCGGATTTGATTGTGCGCTGGAAGGCGTTGCTTCGGCGCTGGCCGAGCTGGCTGGCACCAGCACATAGCCATTGGGGATTTTGTAGGTAGAAGCAGCAGTCCCGCTCGCAAATGCCAAGCCAGTATTCACCGCCTTCTTCACGGGCGGCAAACATTTCACGTCGCTACAAGCTTGATAGCGTACCGCAACCTCGACATTCGTTTGGCCGGCCGCGTGATCCGCAGCGGTCACCTCGGCCAGGAACACGGCCTCCCCTGTGTAGGTCTCGGTATCGATTTGAAAATTGGGGTCGAGCTTGCGAACGGGCGGCGGCCGATAAATTTGCGCCGACTTCAGCAGCGAGTTGGGGTTCACCTGGATCTTGGTGATGATGGGGCCGCCCGGCAGGGTAGTGGGCGAGTATAGGTGCCAGCCGGGATCCACAGTGGCCTTCAACTCAAAATAGGCCAGGCCGCCTGGCGAAACAACCGACTCACCGTTCGCGGGCGCCAATGACCAGCGTACGGGATCCTCCTTGGCATTTAATACAGGGACCAGCCCAAGGGTAAGCAAAACCGCAACCGCTAGCCATGACAGACTCTTCATTTTCGAGTTAACCTACCTGTGCTGATGTTCTACCGTCTAGCTCCGTTGCAATCCGTTCGTTAATACGGCCTTCCACAAATTCTTTGGCGACGCGAATCGCATTGCGGATGGCCTTCGCGTTGGAACGGCCGTGACAGATCATACACAAACCATTGACGCCTAAAAGCGGGGCGCCGCCATATTCGGCGTAATCGACCCGCTTCCTGAAATCGGAGAATGCGCCGCGCGCTAGATAGGCACCCACCTTCCGGGTGAGCGTTTCTTTGAGCGATTGCCTCAACATCTGTCGAAAGAGAACTTCAATCAGTCCTTCGCTCACCTTCAGCGCGACGTTCCCTACGAACCCGTCGCAAACGATTACATCCACCGCACCGGAGTAAACGTCGCGGCCTTCTACGTTGCCAATGAAATTGATATTTTCGAGGGCTTTGAGTAAAGGAAAGGCTTCGTGCGTCAGGGCATTTCCTTTGTGTTCTTCTTCGCCAATCGAGAGAATGCCTACGCGGGGGCGTGACTTACGGTAAATGACGCGCGCGAACGCATCGCCCATAACGGCAAATTGCGCGAGCATCTGCGGCGAGGAATCCACGTTGGCGCCGACATCCAGCATCACCGCGCTGCCTTTGAGCGTAGGAAAGGCAGAGGCAAGTGCCGGGCGGTCGACGCCAGGTAACATTCCCTGCACCATCTTGGCCGTGGCCATGACAGCGCCGGTATTGCCTGCGGAGACCACACAATGGGCTTCCCCTGTCCGCACCAAACGGGAAGCCACACGAATAGAGCTATCCTTTTTTGAGCGGACAGCTTTGCCCGCGCTATCCTCCATCGTGATCTGTTGGGAAGCGTGACGGATTTCAATCGGCAACGACTGCCAGCCTGGATGTTTGTTGAGCTCTTGCCGAACGACATCCTCTCTTCCCACCAGAATCACTTTGACGCCTAAAGCCTTGGCCGCTTGAACCGCGCCTTCTACTTCCGGCTTTGGAAAATGATCGCCGCCCATCGCGTCGAGGGCTATGGTCACCATGTTTTGCGGTTTGGGAGGAGCTACGCCTCGACGACTTCAATCACTTCGCGGCCTTTATAAACGCCGCAGTGAGGGCACGCACGGTGGGCGCGAATCTTGACATGGCAATTCGGGCACTCCGACAAGTGCGGGATCTTCAGGGCGTCGTGGGCCCGGCGGGTTGATGTACGGCGCTTTGAATGGCGTCGTTTGGGATTAGGCATCGTTTCCTACTTTCTCAATCTCTGGCTAAAATTTTAATGTCGCGGACCAATCTCGGTCCGCAAATCTTTCAGTTTGCTCCAGCGGTCGTCCGCGGCTGCCGTCTGGCAGGCGCATTCCCGCTGATTGCGATTTTGTCCGCAGACCGGACAGATTCCTTTACAACTTTCCATACAAACCAACTGCATCGGCAACGCCAGCAAAACCACTTCCCGCAGCACGTCGTTCAGTTGAACGCCGCTGCCTTCGTAGAAGCCGACTTCTACCGCAGCATCGTCAATTTCCTCTTCCCCACCGGCGGCCGCTTCGCTGGCTGGCGCGTAAACCAGATCGAAGGGACTCTGAATTGGCAATGAAACCGGCTCCAAACAGCGGTCGCACGGAGCGGACACGGTCACTTGCAACTGGCCCCGCAGACGGATGTCGCCCAGCGAATAGCCAACCAGTTCCGCCACGCCTTCGGCATGCAAGGCCGACGACTGGGTTATCTTGTTGTCAAAGTCAATTTCGCCCGCCCGAACGTCAACGCCAAAGCGGACAGAATGTAATTGTAATTCCTGGAGGGAAATCAGCACACAAATAGATCCTCCGGCCCGCCGGTTCGACACCAGCGCAGATTCCGCAAGACACACAAACTCAAAGTATAGCAGGATGCGGTGGGGTGACCCCTTTGGCCGCTTTGCCAATCCCCCTTTGCCAATGGCGGTGGGGCGGTGGGCGACGTTTTCTTTACTGGATTAGTCTAGGTCGCAGTCGAGCGGTTTCTTCACGCTGTTTGCGGCTTGTTCGAGGTTGCGATCACGCTCGGGCGTGGATTTGTTGTTGGCGTCCGTAGAGCATTTGTTTGGGTGTGATGTAACCGATGGAGCTATGCCGTCTTTGCTAGTTGAAGCACGTACTTGCACAATCAGACGTTCCGCATCATCGAGCGAGAGCGGAACGCCCGGCCGAATGCACTCACGCTTAATGGATTTGGTTCCAACTTTCCGGCTTGCCCCTCCGCTCCGATGGTATTCACCTTCCTACCGCGAATGCCGTTCGGCTTCCTACCGAAATCGCGTTAAACTTGTTAAACTTCGCCGGAATAGGCAACGAGGACCTCAAATGATATGCTATGGACGACCAATATCAAATTCTCGGCCCGACAGTGCCCGACAGTGGCTGTGCTACTCTCAATTTCGGGCCGCGAAGAGGCGGAGTACGATGGACGGTACGGACGGATAGAAGAGAATCTTTAGAAGCATAGGTGGCTTCTGTTGAGGTAAGTACAACAAACCCAAAGAGCGGGAGTAATTCAGTGGTAGAATGCCAGCTTCCCAAGCTGGACGTCGCCGGTTCGAACCCGGTCTCCCGCTCCATAGAATCAATAAGTTACAAGCACTCACGAAACTGACGTACCTCGATTAACCTCGTTTGCTAAACACCCCTAAAAAATCGGCGTAAAGTTTTGACGCTTCCGCCTTCCGTTCCGCGAGCCCGCTCTGGACATATTCCTCCAGGTGCGTCCGCATACCGTGCCCCTGTTGGTCGGCGATCACCTTTAGATCCGACTTTCGTTGCTTGTGCAGAGTTGAATGTGACCGTCGCAACACGGCAAAATTAACCCAAGCAAGACCGGCTGGCCGTAGGCGGGGCCGCACGTGCTTGCTCAAAACACTTTCCGGCCATATGGGTTTGGCCAGCTTCGACGAGGGAAAAACGCAGTCGTCTGGCCGGTTTGACGGCAGGCGCGAAATCCAGGATCTTAAGCGCTCCATGATTTCGTCCGGAACACCCACATGACGATCACTCTTGGCGGTCTTCGGTGGTTCATAGAGCCCTTTGTAGAAAGACCGTTCAATGTAGATTCCGTCGGTAGCCACGTTCCCGCACCAGAGGGCGAACGCCTCTGACTCGCGCATTCCGGCAAACATCACGAGATCAAAACAGAGCCGCTCCCGTTCGTTCAACAATGACCACACCTGAGCATATTGCTCAAGTGACACTGTCGTTTTGGGAACCGCAGGCTTTACGACCTTGCTTGGCGCCTTCAGGCCTTCACTGACATTGTTTGAGAGATAGCCTTCAGCGGTTGCCGATCTGCAGATGTCAGTCAAGAAGAACCGCAAGTGATTCACGCTCTCCTTACCGAGACCTTGTTCTGCCTTTTTTTTCAGAAGTGCGCGCAGCAGTGCGGCGGTGATTTCCTCGAAGCGGACGTCACCGAGTTCAGAAATGAGATGCTTTCGAATTTCCCGCATGCTCTCCTTGGCGGTGTTCTGCCGCCAGTCTGTATCCAATTTCATTGGAAAGAACACATCCTCGACATAACGTTCGAACGTCTCCTCTCCAAGGTTGCGAAATGGATTCTGATTTAGAGGCCGGACCAAATCGTCTCGCATCAGCTCCGCCTGCCTGCGGCTGATTTTACTTTTCGGCCCGAGCGACTTCGTGGTCTGTTTACCGGGGGCGTAGTAGAACTTTACGATCCATCGTTTCCCATCGGGTGATTCGCATAGTGAACCATGTTGATACCTTCTTGTTCTTTTTTTCTTGCTCATTAACACACTCCCTGTGTGCGTCTCTGAGCCACTTTTCGACTTTCCTCGAAGATATCAGGCAGCGGAAAGCGTTTCATTTTCGCGCTGCCATTGTTCAAGAGATGTTTTTAGAACCACCCATTTCCGCTTGCCGACTTGTACTGCCGGCAAGCGCGGGATGCCCTCGATTTCACCGCGGCGGAGGCGGTGGATAGTTGCGTGGCTGCATCCTATGAGCACCGCCGCCTCGACTAGAAGAAGCCAGGACCTCTGGTCCTGCGGCGGAATGGATTTCCGTTCGCGGGGTCTCCTGTGAATTGTTCTGGTTATTTGCAAGTTTTTTGAGCTTTGCATGTGTCCCTCTACTTTTGAGGTCACCAGGAACGCCACTCGGGACAAATTGAAGCAATTTTTCACTCTTCCGCTCTGGCGAAACAAGCTGTGTCCTGGACGGAACGCCGTGTCGGTTGTTGAACGCGGTTGCGAAAGACTCCCACGAAATAGGGGGTTTTAATTAATCAAAAAACTTTGAAAATTCACGAAATCGAACCAGAATCTCGCGCATCTATTTCGATTTTGTCCCCTGTTATGGCGAGAACAAGAATTGCGGTTGTTGCTGTATTTGTATTAACTTCGCGGGCGTGGGCTTGGACACCGGATGCTGATTTCGCCGCTGCCGAACGTCTTTTCCGACTCGATAACTATGCGAAGGCGCGCCCATTATGGATAAAGGCGGAAGCGGAGTTCACCTCACAGCACGATGAGGTTAAAGCAACTTACGCACGAGTCAGCCGCCTCCGCGGCGATTCAGAAACGATTCTGTCCTACCCTGCGGTTTCACAAGAGATGGCGCGACTGCTGGAAACTGCCCTCGTCAGAGCAAATCCAGAACTCCGTCTGCGGTGTCTAGTGGTGAAGGGCGCGGCTGATATTAGCAGCAAAGATCCCCAGATCTCGGGCCAGGTATTTGACGAAGCGTTGCATGTCGCCGAGAGCCTTAATGACCGCTTTTGGATTGGAAGGATTTCAGGCGAACTGGGCATCACGGCGTTTCTCAAGGGGGACACCGCGAAAGCGGTTGAGCTAAACGCGCGGGCTTTCGCTATTGCGAAAAGCCTAAACGATGTCCAGGGGGAGATCCGCGCGAAGTCTCTCGACGGCGTGGGATTGCTGGAGCAACAGCGCTTTGACGATGCACTGATAAGACTCAACGAAGCCTTGAGCTTCGCACGTTCAGAGCCGGACGTCCGGTTTCCGCTGATGGCCTACATGGGCAAATCGGAAGTTCTTCAAGCGCAAGGGAATCAGCGCGAATCGGAGGCGCTGCTGGAGCAAACCCTCAAGTATGTTGAAGCTTCGAACATGCAGGTGTACAAAGCGGACTTACTGCTTGATCTCGCCGGCCGAGCGGTCAAAGAAAAGCGTATAGCGGTTGCCCAATCGCTTCTGCAGCAGGCTGCCGCCGCGTCAAAGAACGCTGGGATGCCTAGGCCGTATGCAACTGCGCAGCTCTTAATGACGCAGCTTTACATGGGTGCGGGTGATTTCCCAGATGCCGAATCGTCCATAAACGAATGCATAACGGCCAGCAGAAAGCTTGTTGATATGTACTTCCTACCTCAGCACCTGGCGCTAGCAGCCGAGATAGAGGCTCACCTGAATCACATTCCACAGGCTAATCAGGACTATGAAGAAGCGGAGAACCTGGTAGAAGCAATGCTGCTGAATGTTCCCAGCGCTTCCGTAAAGGCATCCTTGATTGCGACCATGGATGCCGTCTTCCGCGGTCACTTCAAATTCGCTGTGGAACACGAAAACCAACTCGATAGTGCGTTGCGAATTGTTGAGCGCGTGCGTGGGCGGGTAGTGGCGGACAATTTACGTGCTCGGCCACAAGGCGTGGAAAGCAGTGAAAGACTTCGCGTATATCAGGAACTCAATCGGCTCCAGAGCGAGTTGTTCCGCACCACGAACATCGAGCAACGCAGGCAACTGGCAAACAGGATTCAGCGTACCGAAGAAGATATTGACGCAACCACCCTGTCCCAAAACCGTCAGCGCTTCTCTATTCACGGCAAACCCGTGGATCTGGCCACTCTTCAACACCTTCTGCAACCAAATGAAGCTGTTTTGGAATATGTGATGGACGATCCGAAGTCCTACTGCCTGGTTGTAACGAATGGCACCGTAAAAAAGTACGAACTAGTTGGTCGGTCCATTGTTCAGAAGGCAATCGCAGAATACCTTGACGATACGAACGCCATGCGAGATTCGCCGTCCGCCAGAGTGCTCTATCGTCAGCTATTCGATCCGATCGCCGAATTCCGTCAGAAATCTCAAATAGTGATCGTCCCCGATGGTCAACTCGGATTTATTCCATTTGACGCATTGATCGACCATGAGGGGAAGTATGTCCTTCAGAGTCACACTGTTTCTGGTGTGCCATCCGCAACTGTTCTTGCACTTCTTCGAAGCCAACGACAGCCGGGCGGTCCAACAACGCTTCTGGCCGTCGGTAGCGCGAATGATCCAGACTCTAACCGTAGGTCATTTGGCCGTGCTGCCCACGGCCTTTTTGACCCAGAACATCCCGAAACGATCGGAAGTCTTCCATCAGTTAATAAAGAGATTCAGAACATAACGGAGATTTTTGGGGGCCGTAGCCAATCTCTCTTGGGCTCGAATGCCTCCGAATCTGTGTTTAAGAGTCGCAAGCTTGACCAGTATCGTGTCATTCACATCGCATCTCACGGATTCGCCGATCTGAAATTTCCCGATAGGTCTGGTTTATTTCTCGGTTTCGATGATGTCACACGTGACGATGGTCTGCTCCAGATTCGCGAGATCAGAGACCTTCACCTGCGCGCCGATCTAGTGACCCTCTCAGCCTGTGACGCCGGAGCGGGAAAGCTTGAAGGGCAGAATGGGATTGCCAGTATTGTCCAAGCATTTCTGTTTGCGGGAGCGCGGTCTGTGGTTGCGAGCTTGTGGACTGCCGATGACACCTTCACCGCGTCACTCATGGCACGCTTTTATAGAGGGCTGGCCGCCGGAATGCCGGTCGGTGGTGCTTTGCGTTCGGCGAAACTCGAAATGATTGATCGCTTTGGTGCAAAGGCAGTGCCGCTGCTGTGGGCGGGATTTTTTGTCACCGGCGATTCGGCTACTCACATTCCCCTTAGTAAACGAAATGACCAATATCAAACCGTCAATCGATCTACGCCGTGAGGTGCTTTCGAACCTGCTGGCGACGTATGAGACAAGGGTGTACGACGTTGCGTACCGGGACACTCTTCGGCCCTTGCTGGAAGCGGACATGCCGCAACTGCTTGAAACCCCAAGTTTTGAGAATGAAATCCATGAGCGCCTGCTGCGGGTTGGAATATTTCCAGCAGCGTTTGAGCACGAAGAGAACCGGAGCATTGAGCTTAGAAGGTTGATTTCAGCGACATTCCATGAAGTTGCACGCACCGAGCCGGGCTGGGTCTTTCAGGATGTTCATCCACATGGTCTAGCCGCGAGTAACGGCGTCAAATCTGGAGATGAACTTCTTGCCATCAACGATACCCCGGTGCGACCGCCGATAAAGCCTTCGGTTCCCGCCCATGTGGTATCCCAACTCGCTTTCAAGAACGGGAATGGAACGAAAGCACTAAAAGTTGATCCAAGCGAATTTGGCGCACGGCGCTCGAACCCTCTGGCTTATTGGCTGCTTCATCGCGACCGCCGGGAATACGCGCATGCCTCGATTTTGGCGGGTAACATCGGTTACGTTCGAGTCGCGGAATTTCCAGGTCTCGTCGGAGTTGACATGGCGAACCAAATTGATGCGGCGTTTCGCCGCGTTCGGCAGTGCGGGCGACTAATTGTCGATATCAGAGGCAATCCTGGTGGAGGCACTGCCAATTTGCGGCTTATGACCCATCTAACACCAGAACGAATTCCTGTCGGGTATAGTCTGACGCGGCCGCGGACTGAAACTGGCTACCGCCGCGAGGAATTACCACAGTTTACGCGCATTCCCCGATCGCGTTTGACGTTGCCGTTTGCCGTCTGGAAATATCGAAAGCTTGATAAGTCAATCGTCGTAGTTACAGAGGGGCGAAAGCGACGGCCTTATGACGGAAAAATTGTCATGCTTGTCAATGAGCACACCACAAGTGGAGCTGAAATTGTTGCGGGCTTCGCTGCCGATCATCAGTTAGCAACTCTAGTTGGCACACGAACAAGAGGGCGACTGCTTGGGCATTCCCGATTCGCGGTCGGTCACGGGTATTTTGTAACGATTCCAGTCTCGAATTATGTGACCTGGGAAGGTAAGACGTTCGAAGGCACCGGTGTGGTGCCGAAGATCGAGGTGCCATTTGACGCGGTAACGGCGAAAGCAGGGCGCGACTGCCAGTTAGAGCAAGCTATGAGTGTGCTTGGCTGAACCGAAGGAAGAGGCTCAAACCAGGGTTTTTCGAAACAAGATTATGCCTCTATCGGCAAAATGCGGGTTGGACCGTTGCCCGTACGCCGCGACGACTGAGAAATCCAGAAAGATCTACCCTTAGCGACCAGGGAAGAGTAATTTACTAGAGCGGCGTTTTTTGTCGATGTACGAGTGCCGGACAATACAGACGGTTACGCCTTAGTTCATTCGCCGTGTTGCGGCCAACGTCCCCTGTGGGTTCGAATCCACGATGGGGAGCCACACAGCCAAGCTATTGATAACACGGCCCCTTCTCCTCAAAGGAAAATACGCTGGGCTGCAATCCTCCTGTTTTCAGGAACGTGCGGTTCGAATCCATGTTGGGCCAAGACAAACTCGACCGCTCATATTGCTCGCGAAAGATTACGCGTTCGATTGGAAGTCTGTTCTTAGCTCCAACTCGCAGGCAGTCGATCAGAACGCAATGCAGCCGGCGGACTCCTGTTCCCGGGTGAAGACGGCCGTCGCTTGCTTTATGCCCGAGGACATGTTCGAGAATGAGCGAGTCGGTCAGCTACAGTGAGATCGTGGCCGCCCGACTCCTGGCGACATTTGACGCAATGCAAGTGGATGACCGTGAACGTCTATGAGTCTCGAAAAGCGAATCGCCGCCATCGCCCGATCCATTTTTTTGCCGGAGTTCTCGTTCGCGGCGAACCGGTTCAAGGTAGAAAAGGTCGGTCAGCTAGAGCTGGCGGATCATGTTGTGTGGGCTGATGACCTGCTGATCGCGATCCAGATGAAAGAGCGCGAGCCGAATCTGCCCGAGGCGAACTGGTTCGAGGACAAGGTCCTCAAGAAGGCGACCAAGCAGGTTCGGGATACGCTCACGTTCCTGGGCAAGTACGACTCGCTTCTCATCGAGAATCAGCGCGGACACCGGTTTAGCTTGGAGCCTGCAAGGCTCAAGCGGAAGTTCATGGTCGTCGTCTACGACGAGCCCGCGTCCGTCATTTACCGAGCCAGGCCTAACCACTATGTCAGTCGAACGGCCGGACTGATCCACCTGCTCCGGGCATCGGACATCCTGGATGTGTGCCGGACGCTGATAACGTTGACCGAGATTGCGCAGTACTTGGAGTTTCGGGCGATAATCGTCCGCGCGAACAGTTTTTTGAGTGAGCGCGCAATCCTCGGTCAGTTCCTACGTGGCGCGGTCGACGAGCTTCCTGATGAGCGCAACGTTGAGGAGTTCTCGCGCTTTCGCCGGAATCGGTCGCGCTTCGACATCCGGTGGTTCTTCGAGGAACTGCCTCGAGTCATTCATACGAACCATAACGGGAACGACAGGTCCTACTACAGCATCCTGCAGGAATTTGTCCTGTTGGACCGGTTCGAGCTAGAGCAGGCTCGTATCAGAATCGGCATTGTCAACGACAGCTTGGCGAACGCATCGAACCGTCCGCCCGTCGTCATGGCCACGCAGCGCGGCACGTGCTTCGTTTGGATCGCGGTGCCGGACGACGACTACGCGCAACGATTCATTCTCCTGCAGAACATGATCTGCCTAGCGAAGTACGTTACGCGCACTGACCGCTGCGTCGGCATGTCACACGCGAAGCGAGCCGACGGCCTTATCGAGCTCGATATGGGCTACCTTGAGGACCCGTGGGCTCACGATCCGCTCGCCGAGCGGTGCTTGGCGAAGGCGAACCCGTTCATGCCGTTCGGTAACATCGACAAGCCAGGGTACTGCATCGACTGACGTTACGAGCCAGCGCGCTCGGGATCAAGTAAGAAACTGATATTATTAGCCTTTCCGGATTCTCCACTACGGGTCGCGGTGTTCGATAACACATCACCTAGACGAATGAGAGACCACAGGGACACCGATGCTCAAGATTCCTGAGGACCTCGCGAAGAGCCTGAGGTCTGGTAACGTTCGTCTCTTCATCGGTTCGGGTGTATCGGCTGCCGCCGGGATGCTTGGATGGAATGACCTTATCCGCAGCATGCAGGCCACTATCAAAAAAGAAAATCGGACTTACGAGTCATCTGAGCTTAAACGGTTCCTTGCGACTGCCGATTATCTCGACATCGCAGAAGTGTTTAGGCAAACCGTTCGAGACCATCGATATTTCTCTTTCCTGCGTGATGAATTCCGCAAGGATGTCGCACCCTGTAAGCTCCACACGCTCATCAGCCGCCTACCAATCAACACAATCTTAACAACCAACTACGACAAGCTCCTTGAAGTGGCGTTCAGGCATAAACGCTATAACGATCCAGCAGTGATCGTCTATCCCGAACAGTTAGGTTATATCGGAGGATCGGAGACGCGGATCATCAAATTACACGGCGACATCGATCACCCCGGCACCCTTGTCTTGACCCGCACTGACTATGCCTTGTACCAGCGGCGACGACAAGATTTCGTTCGGGAGCTGCAATTGAGCGTTAACAACCACACCTTGCTGTTCATCGGATTCGGACTGAGGGACTTGAATTTTCGTCGAATCTACGAGGACGCCAGGCAGCTGTACGACAGCACGAAACACACCGCATATGCCATCATGACTGCCGCCAACGGCGTTGAACGAGGTTTGTGGGAACGCGATGGACTCATCATTCTCTCCGTAGATAGCCATGCCGATATACCCGCCGCTATCCGCCGGTTGGAGCAGGTTGCGAGGAAGACATCATGACGCGCACAGCCTCGCGGAAAGTTGCACAGCGCTTGTTGAAATACACCGGGAACTGGAGCACTCCCGTCTTATGCATCGGGCCGGGCCTCTCCATTGCCGCTGGCGCACCGACTTGGATGGAACTCACGAAGTTATTGATGCGCGATGTGAAAACAAAGTCACCGGAACACGTAGACCCCACGCAGGCGCTGGAGTTTCACGCTCATGTTGCTGGGAGAGCCCGAACGATTGAATTCCTAAAAAGCCACTACGGCAAGCTCCATCCGACAGCCGTACATGCTTCTCTTCTGAAACTTCCCTGGCGCGCTATCGTGACGACGAATTTCGACACGCTCTTAGAGCAGACACTCGACTCGTTGGATAAGCCCTATACAGTTTGGAGCTCCCCAACGAATGTGAAAGCTCCAACGCCCCTTGGGAACAACTTGATTTTGAAGCTACACGGGTCGATCGACACGACCCGCGAAATCATCCTCACCGCCACCGACTATGCCAAAGTCGTCGGCAATCCAAGATCTGCGCTCAGCGACCACCTCCGTTTCCTAATGTCTGGCGCGCCGGCAGTTTTTATCGGCTATAGCGCCCGTTCTGCAATGGACAACTTCTTCATCCCCTACAAGGCTGGAGCGAGTGATGCGGCCAAATGGGTTCTAATTTCCCAATCTACTGAACCCATGGAGAGAGAACTGCTGAAGTCAAGAGGAATCGCGACGATCGATATACCATTCGACTCACTCGAGTCCGTGGCTGGCCAACTCAGAATCCTGCTGAATCGGGATTTGGAGGAAACCAAACAGTCATCAGGAAAGAAAAGAATTCTGATACTCGGCTCCGCCCAACACTCTACGCTGGCAGTGAACATTCGCGCACATCTCCGCCGCAAAGGTTTCGAGGTGATTACCTTGGAGGAGTTCCCCGCCACGGGTCTGCCACTGATGGAAAAGCTGATTGAAGTGCTCAAGAGCGCCGACCATGCAATCTTCATCGAACCTTCGGATGATCCACGCCTCGCTCAGAGTGCGCGACAGAACATGATGTTTGAGCTCGGTCTGGCGGTTGCAAGTATGGGTCGTCAACGAGTGATGCTAGTTGCTGATCGCCAGTTCCAAGCCCCTACTGATCTCTTCGGGTTAAGCTACGTCCTCACGGACAAAGAAGATTCGGCATCAGTGATCTTGGCTGTGGACAAAATGATCAAGGGCTAAACTGTTGAAATTGCGATGAATAGCTCAACGTAATCGGAGACGGAGGTGCTCAGAAAAGTTCGATAATTGCCTACGAAGGGGAGCAAGCCGTTGTCAGGGATCTGCGGGATGAATGGGCAGCCGCTCGCAAGAAGGTCTGGTGCCTCTTGCATGCACTGCGAACGGCACGCACACTCGCCGAAGCGGTAGACATTCGCCGCAATCTGTCGGAGGCATCCATGTTATTTGCACCTGAGCCGGCGGAACACTATTCGCGCCCCGTGCGTGTGCTCTGGGAACTCATAGCAGTGGCGGCGGCAGGGGCCGGTACAGCTATTATGTTGCACGGCGCGCCCGCAGTCGGTGCAATTACGGGAGCAATGGCGCATGCATCGCGTAGTCTTCCCACGCTCCTAGACGAATTTGGACCAGCGCTCTTTAGCCGTGGCGCATTCGACCTTGCTAAACGAGTGCGACAAGGCACTGCGGAAGTGCGTTTGGATGCGCGATCACGTCTTCTGACCGACACAGAAAAACGGCATCTAAGATTGCAATAATTATTCCGAAAGGGCCAGAATCGCGCGACATCGCCAATTCCCGGAGAACGGCGCTACAGGAACGTGTGACGCTATCCCGTTCCGGACGGTTTACGCGCATCTCGCCGACTTGAATCCTGACGTTGTGCGCAAGTCGCGCTGGGGGAAGTTTCGGACCGCGCCTCGTCCGTACAACGCGGCACTCGTCGATTGCCGTTTCGCAGGCAACCCGCACGGTTGCTCTGGAAGAGTACCGGACAATTCGGTCGTAGCGACGGCCAACGCTTTCCCACCGCCGCTTTTGACAGTGCTATGCCGTATACAATGGCGTTTCGGGCTCGAATCCAGTTTCAAACGGAGCCATTAAGAGAGAGGCCAGAAGTGAAGATCCTTTTCCAAGGGGGATGGAAGGAAGGGCGAAATCCACCGGATAGTAAGGAATTGATCCAAGCTTACTGTACTGCGCTCGCCGAAGACGTCGTCCGCCGAAATCACACGCTTGTTCTAGGTTCAAACCGTGACTTCGATAAGTTTATGGCCCAAAAAATGTCGGCGGTCGCTCAGAATCAGGGAAAGAATCTTAAGGACCACCTGATGTTTCTTCTTCCTCAAAGAGAGAACGTCATCCCTAAGGAAGGGCGCGTAGTCCGGATACCGCAGAAATCCTGGTGGATTGAAGAGCGCACTTATTGCATTCAAAACACTGATGTACTGATTGCAGTCGGAGGCGGCAGGGGAACATTCGACTGCGTCGAGAAAGCGTTTCTCTCGCGAAAGCCCGTCTTTGTAGCCTCAGCGGTTCCGTGTTCTGCCTCGCTCGCTTGGAAAAATCGAGACGCTGGGTATAAGTATCTTGCCGAGGGAGATGCGGACGTCTTGGATGATCTGAACATTACCGCGGAAGAGTTCTTTTCGCATGTCTTCCGTATCATCGATAGCCTCTCTGCCGTTGCTTACCCACGACGAATCTTCATCGTGCACGGCCACGATCACCACCTCCGCGATACTTTGGCTGAAATTCTTAGAAAACTAGGATTCGAGCCCATTGTTCTGCAAGATGAGGCGAGCCGGAGCCTGACCATCATAGAGAAGCTCGAGCGTGATACCGGAAACGTTGGCTTCGCTGTCGTTTTGTACACTCCTGACGACTTTTGTAGGCAAGCTGGGACGGTCGAGAACGCGCGATGCCGACAAAACGTGGTGTTCGAACACGGGCTCCTGATAGGTCTGCTTGGAAGGGACCGGACCTGCGCAATCGTCCATGGAGACGTGGAAGTACCCTCGGACATCCACGGGATGATCTACGAACAGGTCCGAGATCTAAAAGGCGAGGCTATCAAAATAGCGAGGGTGCTAAAGAATGCCGGATACTCGATCGATGCAACCAAATTGTTGTAAGGCTGCGCCGAAGAAGGCAACCAACCATGATCTCGGAAGATGACCAGATCCGAAAAAAGGCGCGAGAACTACGTGATAGTCTCGGCTGCCTCGGCAAGAGGCTCGATAGTGGTGATTATTCAGAACTTCTTGTCTGGGTGATCGGCGGTTCTCTCGCTTGTTCGCACCGGCCGCTGCGCCATCATCCGCACTTCGGGGGCAGCGGACTAGATCTTCCGGCGACGGCAACACATTGTTTATTTGAATGGATCGCTCAAATTAAGGGATGCGGCATCCGTTCTGTCATTTCGCTGATGCACCCGAAGGAGCTCCGGCATTACGAAAAACTTGCTCTAGGAGCGTCAGATTTGATCGAACTTTATCGAAAACAGGGTCTTAATGTCAGCCACCTTCCTTGGGACGATCCCGCACACCGCAACCATATCCACGCGACCGTTTTTGCCGAGGAGCTTTCCCGAATGCGGCTGGAGGCGCTGCGCGCTTTTGATGAGCTGCCAAAACCGATCCTACTCCACTGCAGTGCGGGAATAGACCGCTCCTCACCGGTCGCCGCATTTCTCTATAAAATGAGGGCACCGCAATAGAATCGGCCCTAAGTCAGAGCCGGATCCGTTTGGGAAACGTTGTTTCGGACCGATTAACCAAGCGCCCCGCTCGCGGAAGGATCGAACGCGCTTCGTGCGGATTACGCGACTCGTACAAAGCTCCGATCCGGTGGCGCGGGCGCAAGCCTCATTTTAGGAGATCACCCGTGTGTAACGGCGTAGAGTAATCCAGTTGACACATAGCCACTATAGGCGCGGAAAATTGCCAAATGACGAAACTTCCGGGCTGGAATAGTCGGTGCCTCTGAGCTTACGTCCTATTTCAAGTTCAGAGGCAGAACCGTCCACTCTTCATTTAATCGACGAAATGCAATGTAGTATTTTCCGGTGTTCAAACCGTGCAGATTGATTTGAGTTCTTAAGAACACGCTGTGGTCCTCCAAAGTTGCCGTGCCTTTGCCGGACGCGACGGGCGGCTGGCCGGGCTCCGGTAGAATTTCGAGCTGATACGCACCGTCCTCGCTCCCGATTGGCAATCGAATTTTCAAATCGAGATCTTCCAATGGAAGCGCGTACTGTCGAGGGTGATCCGGCGTGTCGACCGCGCCCCTGTTCGTCCGCACAGATTCAAAATCGAGGTACGCTGGCTTCTTTGCAGCCCTCGCGAGAATTTGCGGCGCCTGTTTCTGCGCCTCTTGCCCGCCGTTACCTTTCGGGGACCGATTCAGGAATATCCAGACGCCGCACGCTAAAATCAGAGCCGCTGCGGTGGCAAGGGCGAATCGTCGTTGCACGCGCGCCCGATTTCTAGCCTTCTTTTTTAGCTGCCGAAATGCGAGAAATTCACCGTAGCAAGGCGAACAATGCGTTACATGATCCCAAGCGGGATTGTTCGATTGCGGGAGGTCATGCGAGGCTAGCCGTTTTAAGACTTCGTTGCCGGGACAACCGCGGCGCTCGGGATTTGGGTAGTCGCGAAGTATCGCTTCTTGAAGGATTTCTTTTGCCCTATTGAATGATTGTTCCGCGTTCTCATCTGGCATCTGTCCAAAGTCATTATTGCATTCAACAAGATGGAGCGTTTATAGCATTCTGGCGACCTTGCGGATCGCCCGCCAGAACCGCTTAGAGACAGTGTTCCGCGACTCGCCAATTTCGCTTAGAAACTCGAAGTCACCGTTGTGCAACGCCAATTCCAGGGTTTTTTGCACATCATTAAGGCCGAGATCGCTCAGTCGTTGGATCAAGCGATCCAAGAGCAGCTTTACTTCAACGTCTTCGGCAAAATTTCTGGGTTCCTCGAGCGTACAGAGAATGTGTTCCAAGAGTTCGACATCAAGCCCCTTCCGCGCGCGAATGCCACCGGCACTCTTGTCAAGGGCCTTCCACCTTGCGTGGGTGAATACCTGATCGTGGGGACGCTCTCCTAGCTGGTCACCATGTTTTCCAGATAGGTCCTGAACAGTTTCATCGGCAAGTTCCGAAGCTCTCCACTCGTCCTGCAAAAATTCCCTGGAAAGCCAGCGCAGGCCGCCCGCCACGCGCGCGGCAGCATGAATCCAGCCGGGCGCGATCGGCTTTCCCTTTGCGTCGTGATCCTGAATATAGATCGGCACTATCGTGCTCACCCCTTCAACAAAGTCCGACGGAATGACGACTAGGCCCATAACCACCAACAGACATCACAAAGAAATATTTTACGATTTCTGTCCCGAGCAGTTATTCCCAAGACCTTCATATTGAGGGGCCGTGATGACTTCCAGTTTTGATAGCCAAACAATAAACCGGCGAATGGGCGGACATGAGAACGACCGTCGCCATTTAAGTCAACTGCGTGGAATCTGCGCGGCCCTTTCGCACTTGCTGCATGATCTTCCGTCGTTCGGCGGGAGTCTTTTTGCTCCATCGTTCGGCGACGAGAGCAATAGCGGCAGCATTTTTCTTTTTTGCTTTCTTTGGGGGTCCCCATCTGGCGCGCGCGGCAGCTTGCATCTGCTTGGAGCGCTCCTCTGGCGGTACGCCCTTCCAGCGTTTTTTCGCCGCTTTCGATCTGGAGGCAGTCTTTCGCTGTTTCAATCTTTGATTGTACGGATTGGAGGCTGTATTCGCGAGGGCGAACCACACTTCAGAACTTAGCATAATGTTCGTACAGTATGCAAGCACAACATAATACCGGTCCACGTCACATGATGTTAATGAATCAACCAGCGTTGAAGCCATTTTTTGTTCGTTTCTTTGTACGTCACTGCAAAAAACAGCCTTTCTTGGCGACACAGTGCGCGAATGTTCAGCAAATAATTTCAACCGGCGACGAAGCCTTTACGAACTTCTCGGGCCGAAATCCATGGATCTTTAGCGATTCGGTTCGAGGGCTCGCTTGGGTCTTTGTCGATCCCGAAACTGCGGCTGAGGTCCACCAGCACCAATGAGGAGGCTGTACTGAATGTCCTTCAAGAGGCAAACCGAATGAATGTGACCTCCCTCGACATCATTGGCCAATACGCCGGGCGAATTCCGTCATTTTTGGCGGAAGAGAACGTGTTGGATGTGTGTGTAAACCCCGATGGCGTGATTTGGGTTAACCGTTTGGGCCGCGGATTCCGCGATGAGGGCGTGATGTCGCCTTCGGATGCGATGTTGCTCCTTTCGGGGATCGCGACAGAGCAAGGGTGCGAGCTGAACACGTCGCATCCAATTCTGGAAACCACTTTCTCGCTGACTGGCGACCGGATCGAGGGTATGATTCGTCCGGTCGTATCGGAAGCCGCATTCGCGATTCGCACCCGGCCGAAGCAGATCTACACGTTGGATGATTTCGCACAACAAGGCGTGTTGAGTCAAAGCAACGACCCGCTCAACGCGAAATGTTATCGCGCGGGTTTCCTGGATCAAGTTTCGGGCGATCATTTGCGAGTCATTCGGCTTGCGAACCGGTACAGGCAAAACATTCTGCTAGTAGGTCCCGCTGGCTCGGGTAAGACGACATTCGGCAACGCATTGATCGCGGACTGGTTTGAACAAACGCCCAGTGATCGGGTCGTGATGATCGAAGATACGCCGGAACTGCAATGTGCTTTGCCCAACTATGTGGCGCTTCGCGCCTCGCGGGTGGCGAATGAAGCAAGGTTACTCGAAGCCGCGCTGCGCTTGATTCCGAAACGGATTGTGGTGGGCGAAGTGCGGTCGAGCGAGCCGGCGCGTGTGCTCTTGGAAGCTTGGAGTACGGGACACAGTGGCGGTCTCGCCACGATTCACGCGGATGATGCCTTCTCCGGGCTCCGAAAGCTCGAAAGCTTCTTGGGAAGCCACGATGGCGTGGTGCGCGAACGGATCGCCGCTGCTATCGGGCTCGTGATCTTCATTGATGGGGACGAACGTGTCCCTGCGGGGAGGAAAGTTCGCCAGTTGCTGGCCGTCCGGGGCTTTGATGCTGTACGGCAGGACTACGAGCTTTCACATTTGTAAATCGGTCAAGAAAGGAAGGAAGTGAAACAACTACGCAAATTATTCAACGCGGTTCTTCTGACATTGGTGAGTTCACCTTTGTGGGCGCTCGGTGGTGGCCGCATGGCCGCAACCCAGGCCATTGGCGGTCTTTCCACTGAAGTCTCGGGTCCGCTGGCCTATGGATTAGCTTTGATCGCAACCGTGGGGGGCGCGGTGAGCTGGTATCGAAACCATCACGATGCCGGCGCGCTGCAAACGGGCGCGATGGGCATTCTGTTTGTCGGTGGGGTCGCCCTTGGAGCCGCTTCGCTTTTGGGCTTCATTCCCGGCGTGGCCGGCGCGGTGATTTAGGGACGACATGGAGATCCAAATCCCCGCGCAATTCTGCGCACCGATCCGCCAATCGGCCAACCGTCCGCATTTACTTGTGGGATGCGAGCCGACGGCTCTCATGCTGGCCTTGGTGCTGTGCATTGTTATCGGTTACTCCGTGCCGACTCTCTACGGCATCGGGGGAGCCATTCTTCTGTTCTTACTCTTGCGCCAGCTCTTACAGGAAATGGCGCAAAAAGATCCTCATCTCATTGCGGTCCACCACGAAAGCCAACGCTATCGCCAAGGCTTTTGGACGGCGAAACCAAGCCTTGCGTACCGGTGGCGCGCACGGTAGCAACAACCTAAACAAAGGAGGTATTTGATTCATGTTTCTTCAGCGGGAAGCGCGGCGGGATGCAAAAGGCCTGTCTGATTTGATCGACTATTTTGCTCTTGCAGCCGATGGCGTCGTTGAAACGTCCACCGGCGTCTATTTAGCGGCGTGGGAATTCGCTGGCCGCGATATGGACGCGCTTCCGCTCGAAGAGTGTTTTGGCATTGCCGACCGTCTGGCCAGCGTCTTTTCGCTCGGCAGGGGTTGGTCGCTGCAGTGCGATCTGATTCGAGAGGAGTACGCCGAGTATATAAAGGACGCGGGTTCGTGGCCGGACCCGATGGCGGAGTTGGTCGAGGAAGAACGTCGCGCCTGGTTTACTCGAACGGGTGTCGAGGGTGCTCCGCGGCTGAGCCGTTACTTCTTTTGCCTGTCGTATGAGGCGAAAGAGAGGGGTCTGCGTTCAGTTGCCAAGAAACTGATCGGCGGCAATGAAGAAAGCAACGAATCGCCGGATCTTGCCTTGGCCCGGTTCCAGCGGAAAGTGAGAGAAATCGACGCCGCGCTCCGTACGAATCTCCGCAGTGTTCGCCGACTAAAGGGGTATTCACGAATCGTTGGCGGCGCGCGGCAACACTGCGATGGATTGATCGAATACATCCGACTGTGTGTGACGGGACAACGCTTCCCGTTTGCCGTTCCGCAGATCCCGGTCGATTTGAACCAATACATTGCCGGGGACGATTTCACGGGCGGCGCGGAATTGCAACTGGGAGACCCGCTGAACGAAATTCTGCCGGGCTACTTCATTCGAGTTTTGGCAGTCGATTCCTTCCCCGATGTCAGCTTTGCTGGCATTCTTCGCGCGATGGATGCGGTGCCGCTTTCGTTCCGCTTTTCACACCAGGCGCAAATCCTGGGCGACATAGAGGCGGCGGACCTGTTTAAGGAACGGAAAAGTAACTGGAAGTCCAAAGGGCAAGGCGGCATCAAGGCCAAGCTTCGTTCCATCGATGTTCATGATCTCGACGATGAATCGCTGAAGCTGGCGGCGGATGCCAGAGAAGGTGCGTCGAAGGCCGAACACGGGCGCGAAATCAATTGCTGGTATTCCGGCAAGGTGATTTTGATGGAGCGCAGCATGGAGGCGTTGCGGGACGCGGCCCAGACGATCACGACCGGCTTGCGACATTGCGGTTTTGGTTCGCGCATTGAAACGGTGAATGCCGTAGGCGCCTGGCTGGGTTCGTTTCCCGGTCATCAATACAAGGAACGACGCCAGTTAGTTATCAACACGGCCAACCTTGCGCACATGATGCCGCTCTCCCAACCGTGGCGCGGCCATGAATTCAACCCTTCCAAATACTTTCCGCCGCAATCGCCGCCTTTGTTCTACGCGGCGACGGCGGGCGGAGCACCGTACCGTTTTCACTGCCATGTCGAAGACGTTGGACACACGTTAGTAGTCGGTCCCACTGGCGCGGGCAAGACCTCGTTGGTAGCGCTGGCCATGATGTCGGCTTTGCGTTACGAGAATGCCCAGGTCTACGCCTTCGACAAGAAAAGCTCTCTCTACACGCTGACCCGTTGCGCGGGTGGCACGTTTATCGAGCTCAGCCCGGACAGTCAGGAAGAAAAGCTGTGTCCGTTGGCTTCGTTAGAGACGCAAGACCAGAAGCAAGCGGCAGAGCAGTACGTGGCTCTCCTGGCCGAGATGAACGGCTTGACGATCACGCCGGAGATTCGGAAAGATATCCGGCAGGCGGTTTGGTTGTTGTCGCGGTCACAGGGCACCCGAAGCTTGACGGCGTTTCACATGGCCTGCGGACTGCCAGCGTTGAAGGACGCTTTGCAGTTCTACTTGAAAGGAATCTTGGACGGGGATCGGGACGGCTTACAAATGTCCCGCTTCGTGACCTTCGAGATGGATCAACTGTATTCGCTCGATCAACGGATCATGAACGGAGCGCTGTTCTACATCTTCGAGCGGATCAGGAGACGGCTCAGCTCGGATGTGCCGACATTCATGTTCGTCGACGAGTTCCGCGCGGCATTGAGTCATCCACTGGCGGCGAAGGCCTTCGAGGACTATCTCTTCGAAGGCCGCAAGTTGAACTTGGCCGTCTGGCTGGTCGTTCAGGAATTGTCGCGAACCTTGGCTTCGCCTCTCAAAGGGGCGGTACTCGAACAAACGGCGACAAGGATTTGTTTGCCCAATCCGCAAGCCAGCCTCGAAGGGCGCGCGAATTACGTGGCGCTCGGGTGCAACAGCATGGACATCGCGGCGATTGCGGAGGGCACGCCGAAGTCCGATTACTACGTGATGTCCGAAGACGGTAATCGGCTCATTTCCCTCGAACTCGGGCGGGTGATGTTGGCGCTATTGGCGTCGGGGAATCACGAACGAGCCACTTTGGATGGCTTGATCCAGCGCTATGGCCGACCGCGCGCAGCGGCTGAATGGCTGCGTCGACAGCAATTGCCCGAGGGCGCCGACCGTTTAGAGTTTCTTGCCTGGAATGGCGATGAAGTAGCCGCTAAGGAGGCGGCGCAATATGCGTAAAGTAGTGTCTCGTATTTCTTACTGGGGTGCGCTGGCCGTTTTGCCGGCGGCGCTGGTGCTGGTGCCGATGCGAGAAGCAAAGGCTCAGTGGGTTGTATCTGATCCCGGAACGGAGACGAATACGATGCTCACGCACGTGACTCAGCTTCTCCAATACATCAAAGACGTGCAGATGGCTTTGAGCACTTTTCAGCAAGCGACGATGATGGCGCGGGAGGTGCAGCAGTTGGTGACGCATCCCAGTACGAACATCGCGGCAGATCTGGCGATGTTCTCCAATGTGTTGGCTCAGTCACAAGGGCTTGCGTTGAATCTGGCGCAAATGGACGTGACATTTCGGAATCAGTTTGCGCCCTTTTCTCCCAGTCCCCTGGTCAACTACGCCGCACAGTACAACACCTGGGCCACCACAGCTTTAAATGCAGTCCGGGGAGCGGCGAACAGCGCAGGTTATCAAGGCAACATGCTCCAGAACGAACAGCAGTGGATGGCCACGATCAACATGATGAATCAGCAGCCGAACGGCCAGGACCAGAGTATTCAACTTGGCAACTCGATTGGCTTGGAGACGGTGGCGCAACTGCAAAAGCTGCGCATGCTGTTCATTCAGAACATCGGTTCCAACGCTGCCTTCACAACTTCACAGCTAAACGCCCAACAGACGGCACAGCAGGCGCAAGCAGGGGCGTTCATTTACGTGCCGATTGCAGCCAACCAGCAGGGCTGGTAAAGCGAGGAAATCATGACTAGTTTTCAGAAAATCGCGGGCGGTATTTTTCTTGCTGCCCGCGCGGGGCGCGGCGGTGGGTTGTTCCTCCTGCCCTTCTTCCTAGTGCTCTTTGGCGCGTGTTGGATGCTTAGCGCAGTCGGCAGCTTGCTGATTCGTGGCATCGGTGGCTTGGTGACAGCCGCAATGCAATCGAATGCCGCAGAAAGGGGACGATGAACATGCTGTTGTTCTTGCAATTCGCAGGACCACCACCGCCCGTTCAAGATCCGTCCTCTCTGTCGGCGGCTTATGAGGCTCTCCAGCTTAAGTGGATCGCGGCAGTGCAGCCTCTTGCTACGGATCTCTTTATTGCGCTGGCTGGTCTCGATATCGCCTTCTTCGGTTGGAGCCTCTGGCGACAGTACCGGGGAGATATCACGGCGGCGATTCTGAGTACAACGAACCGGTTGCTCCTCATTGGCTTGTTTCTCGATTTGCTGTTGAACGGACCAACTTGGGTAGCCGATATCGTGAACATGTTTATCACCGTCGGGAAGGCAGCCAGCGGCGGGATGGTGATTCAGCCGAGTGTTGTGCTCGTAAGAGGTTTTGACATCGTTGGTTCGATGCTCGCGCAGGCATTAAAGTGCGGCCTCCTCGCGGATTTGCTGACAGGCTTGGCGATGGTATTAGCCGCAATTGTTGTCCTGATTTCATTCGTCGTTATAACGGTCGAGTTCGTGGTGACGAAGGTCCAAACCTTCATAGCGATGGGAATTGGCCTTTTCTTCCTCGGTTTTGGGGGTTCGACGTGGACTCGAACTTACGTCGAGCGTTATTTTTCTTACGCGGTCTCGAGCGGTGTCAGATTGATGATGCTCTACGCGCTCATTGGAGCAGGTTTTTCATTGAGCCAAAACTGGATCAATCTCGCCGCAAATGCTCCTATATCGCAAGACGGTGTCTTAGCGTGTTGGGTGATTGGCGCCGGTTCCGTCATCTACGCGATGATTTGCTGGCGCGGTCCAGCCATCGCGGCCGGGATTTTAGGCGGCGGACCCAACCTCAGCCATAACGACATTTGGGGCGCAATTAGTGTGGCGGCGCAAGCGGGAGTGTCGGCGGCGTTACTTGCTTCCGGCATTGGTTCGGCAGCGGGAGCTGGTACCGCTGCAGGGGGTGGAGCGGCGGCGGCCGGAGGTGCATCCATGAAGGCCGGAGCGACGGCTCCCAGCGCGGCCAATGGTGCAAGTGCCGTCGCAGGGTCCTCGCATGCAACAGCGAGCGGTGGCTCACAAGCAGCGGGAGCGATGCAATCGGCTAGTTCCAAGGGAAATGATCAGAACGGGAGCGGACGCGGTCCAGATTTTGGCGGATTGGATTCATAGGGAGAGATGAGACATGCAGAAGTTATTAGAGACGGAGACTAAGACTACGTCGATACCAGCGGATGCTGCGTGGGTCGAATCAGAGGCGCGGGAAAAACAGCGCCGCTACCAGAGAAATTGGGAAGAACGGTATTCCTCGTTGCTGGCGGGACGGCGTAATTGGCAATTGATGGCCTTTGCGCTTGTCCTGATTAACGGAGGCCTCGGTTACGGCATTTGGCACCTGGCGCATACTTCCCGCACGGAACTTTACATGTTGGACCGGACGGGCTCCCAAGTGAACTATGCGGGAACCATCAAGCCGACCAACATGGACGATGCCACTTGGGACATCGTGCGTGTGGAGGAGTTGAAGAAATTCATCACCTCCTGGCGAACTGTGACCTCGGACGCGGGGGCGCAAAAGGCCGATTGGGACCGCGCGTTTGCGTTTGTGGGGGACGGATCGCAAGCCCGCGACACGCTTGCGAAGTGGTACGAAGCCAACGACCCGATTGCACGCGCAGGCAAGGGGGAAATCGTGACCGTGCAGTATAGGACTTTCGACCGTGAAGGGGCTAACACCTATGGAATTTGGTGGACCGAAACGACAACGGCTTTGTCGGGTCAGACCGTAAGCAACAAGATGTGGCACGCACGAATCGTGTATGCCACGAAAATTCCAACGAACGAACAGGCCCGAGCGGAGAATCCCATGGGGATTTTGGCGACGGAACTGACATTCAACGAGGTGCAG
Source organism: Bryobacterales bacterium (assembly GCA_963763615.1). GTDB lineage: Bacteria > Acidobacteriota > Terriglobia > Bryobacterales > Bryobacteraceae > Bog-105. The sequence goes on from CAVXPI010000005.1 coordinate 429,939, forward strand.
CAATGAGGACAAGATCTCATCTGTTTTGTTCCGGCCTGTTTATGGTGGCATTCTTGAGAGCCGCACTCGCGCAGCAGGCGCCTCCCACGAGTGCAGCTCCAGCGCCGGCGATGACGCGCCAACAAGCGCTGGAGCGTGCAGCGGCTTACGATGCTGCTTTGAAGATGCTCGGTGCATCGGGAGGGATCGTAGGTCCCAATGTCCAGGCCAATCCGTCGAGTGCAGGAAAGCGCGATCACAAGCCAAACAAAGACACGGCTGAACCGTTGCCGTTGACCCGGACTGCGCCGCTCCCCTTGAATGTCAAGGCAGCGCTCGCAATGTCGGATTCAGTCTTGAACATCGATCCGCAACCGAAACCGTCGCCCGATGGACGAGTGATCTACACCTGGGGCAAAGGTATTCCTCCGATTGTTTGCTCGTTGCTGCAAGTGACCGAGATTGACTTGGAACCAGGCGAACACGCAACGGAGAAAGACGTGGACGTGGGCGACGACGAGTTCCACATCTCAGTTCACAAAGCGGCGGATCGGGTCGCCGAGTTTGACTACCTCATCATCAAGCCGACTGTGGCCAATGTCGAAACGACGTTGACCGTGGGCACGAACCGGCGCGTGTATTACTTCCGGCTGATCGCAACCCAGAACGAACACATTGCGCGGATCTCTTTCACTTACCCGGAAGAAGAAGAGCACCGCAAGAAAGCCGAAGAGCAACTGGCCAAGGCAAAGGTGGAGGAAGCTGCACGCCTGGCGGCGCTGGCTCCCGACAAGGAAATTAAGAACTGGAAGTACTCTCTGGAGGTTCATGGAAGGGATGCGCACTACATGATCCCGCTGAGCGTCGGCGATGACGGCTCTCGGACGTACATCCAACTTTCGCAGGAGGTCCGCAAGGTCGGATTGCCGGTTCTCGAAATTGCTGGTGCGACAGGACCAATTCCCGCCAATTCCCATTGGGAGGAAAACCGGCTAATCGTGGATGCCCTCTTTGATCGTGGCTGTCTGTTGGAAGGAGTTGGGAAAAGACAGCAGCGCGTGTGTATTCACAACGACGTGGCGAAAAAGGAGGCTCAATAGCGATGGGAACGGTGAATCTGGCGGGGCGTCGCCCGCAAGTTGTCAGCCCAATGGGCAACGGAATCGTTTGGTTGGCGGTCGCTTTGGTCGTTCTATTTGTGGGTGTGGTGATTATCGGCTTTCGGACGCGGATCAAGAAGAAAGAGCAGATGGCGCAGGTAACCACCAGCGAAACGGTAGCGCATGACGCTGCTCAAAGCAATCGGACCGCAGTGCGCAATCGCGCGGAGGCAACGCCGTTAAGCGCGGTTACTGGGAACACAGCACCTAATACTACGCCGCAGGGTGATGGACTCTTGAAGACCGCCACAACTGCGATGACCGATGCGGTGAAAACGGACGCACATCCGTTTCCACAAAATCCCGGCAATCCCGCAGGACCGCAGCCTTACTACTACGTCCCGCCGCAACCACAATACTATGCGCAGCAGTACCAGGGGCCGCCGGCCGCGGTGGATGATTCAGTGCAGCGGTCCCGGGTTCGCGCGCTGGAACGGCGTGAGCAAGCGATCAACGCACCGACCGGCATAAGCGCCAACAGCAGCGTTGCGGGTTTGCCAAAGGCCGTTGATCCAATTCAGGCGGATTTGGACCGGATTGCGCAACTGAGCGCAAGTGCCAATGGCATTCCGCGCCCGATGGTGACGGGTTCTTATCCGCCCGTTGGCGGTCCCGCCACGGTCTCCGAAGAGTACGACCTCAATCAGCAGAACGGCAAGCGGAAATTCCAGCAGGAAGAGGAAGGCGATTACCTTAAGACGACACGCATACCTCCCATTTCGCGATGGGTCGTGGAGCGGGGTGACAGGATCGTCGCGATATTGCCAACGAAAGTCGTCTCCGATTTGCCAGGCGATCTCATCGCAGAAGTGAAAGACGATGTTTATGATTCGCCGACGCACAAGTTCATCCTGATTCCGGCTGGCGCGTTGCTGGCTGGCGAATACAACTCATCCGTGAGTTATGGGCAAGGACGCGTACAGGTGATTTGGACGTACCTGCGCTTCCCCGATGGGAGTTTCATCAATCTCGACAAGTTCGTCTCCCACGCCGCCGATGGTGCGGTGGGACTGAAGGACCAAACAGACAACCACATCAAGCGGTTGGTCGGTGGTGTCCTACTAAGTTCCATCTTCGCGGCTGGCATCCAGATCGGCCAGAATCACAGCGGCACCAATAGTACGCTGGCTTACCCCTCTACGTCCCAGATTGCGGCATCGGCGGTGGGGCAGCAGGCCGCGCAACTGGGCGAGCAAATCACTAGCCGGAATCTGAATGTTCAGCCGACGTTGAAGATTCGGCCCGGTGAGCCGTTCTATGTCTCGGTTCAGAAGTCGATGGTCTTCCCTGGTCCGTACGAGCCGATGAAGATTGGCGGTGAACAGTGACAAGGATAGCTAGACTTTTCGCGTGGGGTGCTTTTGTCGCCCTGGCGGTGGCGGCGCCTGGCGCGTTGCGTCATTCGGCGTTACGGTTCAACTACAGCGATAGTGTTCCGATTGGGCTTTATCGGTCACAAGCGGAACCGAACGCACCTTTCGCGGGCATTTGCTTGAACTCGAAAACCTTGCGCTCGGCTTTCGATGCGGGTTTGAACCTGGAGCCTGGCGAATGCCCGGATGGGCATCAGCCAATCTTGAAAACGGTATACCGGGCGACGCCAGAATCTCCGATTGTGCTGGATTCTCAAGGCTTCACGATTGCGGGCGCGCCAATAGGAAATACCGCCCCGAAGGCATTTTCCACGGCGGGTAAGCCACTGGCGCACTATGCGTTCGGTGTCTACACATCTGGCTTGTGGGCTATTTCAGGTTATAGCCGCGACAGTTTCGACTCGCGGTATTTCGGACCCGTGTCGAGTAAAGAGGTGCGGTTTTACGCCAAACCATTGTTGGTGGTGCAAGCATGGCCATAGAAAAAGCAAGGTTTCTAGGATACGATCCAGCCGGGGACGCGGTATTTCAGGACTTGTCGTATCCATCGGATGCTCCGAGGAGTTGGGTCGCGGGCACATCCTTTCCTCACTTGGATAGTCCGGATGTCTTTCGCTTGTCGCGAGAGGCGGCGGAAGAGAACTACGGCAGGGCTTACGCAGCCGTTGATGAGATTCATCCGCAATTGAGCAGGCGCAATGCACTCAGTGAACAAGAAGTCGCGCCGGAGTTCGATCCACGGTTTGGAATCGCTGCATCAGCGGATGATGGCGTCGAGGATAGGCGCGAGCTGATCGAAAGGACCAAGGAGTTTCTCACGCGTGCTACGGAGCGCGCGGCGGAAGACCGCGAAGCCGAACTGGAACAACGGCAAATCATCCGTGAGTCGGCGGCGTTTCATGGCGGCTGGGTTCCGGGGAATCCCACCGAAGAACAGCGGCAGCAGTTGCGCGAGGATTACGTGCGCCGTCAGGAGTGGAACGAACTGATCGAGAAGGCCTCGGCGGAAGAGGTACAGCACAAGCCAATCACCGAAATGACGCGGGAAGAAATCGTTAGTGGGGCGCGCCTCGCGCATGCCCAGCTGGCGCAATTCAATGAACGGCTCGAAAAGGCCGAAGGAACAGAACGCGCCAAAATCCGCGAAGAGATGAAGCCCTTCGCTAAGCGGGAGAACGAACTGCGCGACGAATACCTTTCGCGCCGCAAGACCGAGGGACTGGGAGAGTCTTCGCGAGAACAAACCATTCGCATCCTTCGTGCGTTCGCGAAAGACCGTTCACAAGAGGACTACGCCGTGCCGGAAGTAGCTATCGCCAAAAATCTGGCCAACCAACTCGAAGCGGGCACAAAACAGATCGACTTGTCTCAACGCTACTGGACAACCAACCCGGCTGAGGCCGAAGAACGTCATCAGAAAGCAGTCGAATATCTGCAAAAGAACTTGGGACCGGTGTTGCGCCACGCGGAAAAGCAAACGGAACGGCTGGACTACGGCAAGGCCATCGCGCACGGCAACAAGCAGCAGGAAGTTCTCGCTGTAGCCAATCATGACATCAAAAGAGGCATGGCCAACGCGGCAGGCTTGCTGCAAAGCGCCGCGAATCACAACCATCACGTCGTAGAAACGCCTCGTCTCTCGATCAGCGAGGGGCTGGGTGGAGGGCCTGTAGGTGGCGGGAGCAATCGAGCGTCGCACAACCGGACCGTTCGGTGCATTCCCGTTGCGGTTACCGCTTGGGAAGCTTGCTGCTTGCTTTGTTGCAGCGGCACTGATACCGATTTGGTGGACGGTCGGTCTGAGTCAAAGGTCTTATCTCAAAACGTTCTACGAGCGGACTTACTGGGCCAGCCTTCGAGACAGTTATCGACTGACAAGCGATGGCAAACTGCTCCCTGCGGAATATGCGCTGCTGCTCGAACAAACTGAAAAGGGTTTGAGTCTAGCAAGCGTGGAGGATGCAGAAGCATCAGGCAACCGCTTGCGCGTTGAGCGTCGTTTCGTGAATCCGAAACTGTTTCACGCATGGTTGAGGGATGAAATCTATCACGGCTCGGCCTTGAACACTTACGGCTTCTTTGCGACGGCTGAGACAATCTCCTTCCTTCTACTGTTTCTTGTCGGAGCCAACATAGATCGTCGTCGCCGGTTGTCTGCGATGGATGGCACTCATCGACGTGGCACGCTCTTTGTGTCATGGAGGCGTTTCAATTCGTATGAATTGGGCCCCTTGTGGTGGCTGTGGGTGGTTTTGTTTTGGCGCGGACGTTTAGGTTCGGCGGAGGTTTGCGAAGCGATCAAACGCGGTCGCCGGTTGGCAGCAACGCCTGCCTGTTACTTAGCAGCGGGTGGGCGTCCTGCGCAAACTGTGCGAAAGCTCGGAGTTCGCTGGCCAGGCGCGGAAGGGCCGGGGCTCGCCGTTGAGATCGGTCGCATGGCTCGGGTAGTCGTGAGTGAGGAACTGCTGTCCTACCACCTAAATATCTTTGGCAGCACGGGTCGCGGAAAATCGACTCTGATGCGAAATTTGATCCAGCAGATTCGCGCGCGTGGGGAGACGTTTGTTATTCACGACCCGAAGCGCGAGTTTTATCGCGAGTTCTATCGACCCGCCATTGACTGGGCCATTGATCCGCGCCTAGAAGAGTGTCCGTATTGGGCGATGGAAGACGAAGCTGCCGACGAGCCCGAGGCGACTCCGTGGGCGTCGAGCTTCTTTCCTCGACAGCCGCGTTCTTCGCCGTTCTTTATCGAAGTTCCGCGAGCGATCTTCGCCTACCTCATGTCGCGGTATTCGGCTTATAACGAGCCAGGCGACACGGCAACGTGCGCCAAGCTCGGCTATTGGCTGGCAAACGGCGAACGGGAAATTCTGCCGCGAGTTAAGGGGACGGAGCACTATCGCAGCTTGAATCGCGGCGGTATTACCAAAGTCGAGATTTCCGACCAGTCACAGGGCTTGTTCTCAACGCTGGGCAAAATCGCCAAAGTGCTGCGCATGATGCCGGCGACGCCGGAAGGGCGGCGGACATTCTCCCTGAAGGAATGGAAAAAGGATCGCCGAGGCTGCATCTTCCTTTGCTCGGAGCCGGAAACGCAAGAAGCCGTTTTGCCTTTACATACGGCCATCGTGGACATGGCGATTCTGCACACGCAAGCGGAAGTTCGCGACCGTGACGTGCCGCGCGTGTGGTTTGTGCTCGATGAGGTCGCCACAATAGACCGCATCGGTCAGTTGGAAAGCGGGATGACAAAGCAGCGTGCATCGGGCAATCCCATTGTTCTTGGATGCCACGATCTTCCCCAACTCGAAGAGCGCTACGGAGAAAAGGGCGCGCAAACCATCACGGCGCAGGCATATACCAACATCGTGCTCGGCACCGGATCTGAGCGCGAAGCGCTGCATATCGAAAAGATGATCGGTCACGAAGAGATTGACAGAGTGACGGAAAATCGCCCGTGGCATTTGATGTTGTTCAACCGGGGACACCGGGCGCGGTCGATCACCAACCAAGTGACGACGACGGCGCCGGTCACGGCGGCGGAGATTCAGGCGTTGCCCCGTTTCGAAGGCTACATCTTGCAAGAGGGTCGAGTGTTGCGTTTCAAGCTTCGGCCTCCGAAGAAAAAGGCCGTGTTGGCGGAGCCAGTGCAGCGGATCATCCCGCCGTTGATTTATCGCGAGGAGCCCGAGCCTACTTCAGTTAACGCACTGCAAACCGAAGTGATCTGTCCGGTGGACGCTCCCATTCCGCCACCCTGGAACTTTGATGATTACCGCACGGATCTTCCCGACAAGGAAGGAGCGGTAGCGGCATCCTGACCATCAAGGCCATGACCGGAGGCGAGAGCTACGCTTCTCACCACTTGTCGAACAACGACTACTATTCCGTCGGTGAGAAGGTGACCGGGGAATGGATGGGACGTGGCGCGGAACTTCTCGGCCTGGAAGGCGCGGTGACGATGGAAGAATTCGACGCCATCCGCCAGGCGATTGATCCCTCGACTGGTGAATTCCTCCGGCAGCGGAAGAGTGCGGACCGTTATGGAACGGTCGAACGCAATGGCGAAGAGGTGATCGAAAAGATCCAGACCAGCCGCAACCTATATGACTTCACGGTGAGCGCACCGAAAGCCCTATCGGTGCAGGCGATGGAAGATCCGCGGCTATTCGAGGCGCATCGCGCGGGAGTGGCGGAAATGGCCGTGGAAATGGAACGCCTTGCTGGTGCGCGGGTGCGCAAGTTCGGAGCGAACGATACCCGCCTGACTTCGAATCTTGTGATTGCGGCGTATGAGCACAATACGAGCCGCGAACTCGATCCGCAAATTCATACGCATCTAGTCGCTGGGAACCTTACCTTTGACGGCATTGAGGGCAAATGGAAAGCGCTGCAGGCGTCTGCCATTTACGAGCATCGCGAGTACCTCACCGAGGTTTACCGCAACGTAGTCGCGCGGGTGGTCATGAGCCAGGGCTATCAGGTTGCGGATCGTTTTCAGCGCGGAAAGGATAACGGCTTTGGAATTGTTGGCATTCAGGAACCGACTCTGGAAAAGTACTCGCAACGGAGCGCCCAACGCGACGCGGCCATTCAGGATTTTATTGAGCAAAACGGCCGTCGTCCTTCCGACAATGAGATTGCGCGCCTGGTTCGTGAAACGCGGGAGCCGAAGCTCACGGAAATTACAACGGAAGCAGTCAAAGCGGCGCAACGAGCGCGCTTGAGCGCCGACGAAGCAACGACATTAAAGGAGTTGCGTCAGGCCGCGCTGGAACGGGGATCGATTTCTGAGCCAGCTCCAGCGGCGGCGTCTCTCAAGTATGCGCGGGAACATCTCTTCGAGCGCGTGTCGGTCGCGAAGGAGTTCGAGCTTTATACCGAAGCCTTGCGGCATAGCCGCGGGCGGGTCAACTTGCTAGAACTTAAGGCGGCGCTGCAGGCCGAACTGGCGAGCGGCGAGATGTTGACGGCACGCGGCGAAGTGGCGACGCGCGAAAGTCTGGCTCGCGAGCGGCAGATGGTTCAAACCATCAATGCGGGGATCAATCGATATGACCCACTGGGCCGTTCGCTTCCCTTCGTCGTCTCGGATCGCTTGCGTCCCGAACAGAAACAAGCCGTGCTTGCGGTTTTGGACTCGCGGGATCTAGCCTTCAATCTCTGCGGTGCGGCGGGTACTGGCAAGACAGTCACTCTCCAGGAATTGCATCGCGGATTGCGTGAAGTTCGGCGAAGCGTGGTGGCGGTTGCGCCGACCGCCTCGGCGGTCGAGGAACTTCAAAAAGTAGGGTTCACCGGCGCGATGACGATTGCCCGTCTTCTCGTCGATCCGGTGCAGCAGGCGGAATTGCGCGGCCAGGTTCTCATCATTGACGAAGCGGGTATGGTTTCAAGCCAGGATATGGCTGACTTGCTTGCACTGGCAAAGATGAAGGACGCTCGCGTCGTCTTCAGTGGCGACACTACGCAAATCAAGAGCGTGGATGAAGGCGATGCGCTCCGGGTATTGGAGCGCGAATCGAATCTGCGGCGTGTTTCGTTGCTCGAAGTGCAACGGCAGACCAATGCCGAATATAAGGCGGCGGTTGAGGCCTTGCGGAATCGCCCCGCGAAAGGCTACGAGCTACTCGAAAAAATGGGAGCCATTCGTGAAGTCGATTGGCGTTTCCGTGCGCAGGAAGTCTGCAAGGAGTACCGCCAAGCGGCGGCAATGCTGAACGCCAAGGGCAAGGCTCGCACGGTATTGGTGGTGGCGGCGACGCACGACGAAATCAACGGTATCACCCATGCCATTCGCGCGGATCGCAAGCAGGCCGGGGAGATCGGCGACGGTTATTCCTTCGTGAAATATAACCCTTTGAATTGGACGGAAGCCCAAAAGAACCGGACCAAGAACTATCAGCAGGGCCAGGTGCTCGCCTTCCATCAGGGCGTCAAAGGTGTCGCCAAGAAGAATGAATCGCTCGAAGTGGTGCGCTCAGATCAACGGCATGTCACGGCACGCCGCGCCGATGGCAAGGAAGTACAAATCAAGTCCAGCCACGTGAAAGCATTCGGCGTTTTTGAAAAGCAAGAGATCGAAGTGTCGGCAGGCGACAAGCTGCTATTGCAAGCCAACTGGAAAGAAAAGGGTAAGCACGCTTTCAAGGCCACAAACGGCGAGCTGGTCACCGTGGCGGCGGTAAAGCCGGGCGCCATTCAGTTGCAGGATGGTCGCGAGTTGCCGGCAGACTATCGGCAATTCACCTACGGTTACGCGGTCACCGCGCATCGCAGCCAGGGCAAGACGGTGGATTACGAAGTGATCGCCGCCGATCGCATGCCGAAGGATTTGTTTTACGTTTCCGCCACGCGCGCGCGTGAAGGGCTCACGGTCGTCACCAGCGACACTTCGGCGCTCCAGGAATCCATCGGAGTGTCCGGGGACCGGCAGTCGGCCACGGAATTAGCCCGTCGCGCTTCGGCCATGGCTCAGGCGAGCCGCTATACCCGGCATTCCCAGACCGAAGATTTCCACCAGTATCACGCCCAGCGGCAAAGCCAGACGCACTGGGCGCAATTTCATCAGAAGGAGAGTGTTTCAGATCATGCCAGCATCCGCCCCCATTCAAGTCTCTGAGGATTGGCATTTGGCCGAGGAGGGCTCGAAGCCGTCCTCCCTTGTGGTTCAGCTTCGACGGGAGGTCTTTGCCCTGCCCTGGTTCCGGTTCTGTCTACGCACAGGGGGACAATTCTGCCGTCCAGATCGTATTTGCCTCCCACATGGTCACTGTCACCGGCCACGGTTTGGCCGCGTTGCTGTCGGCGGTTGCAACGGAGCGCCTCTTCCGGCTGGTCCAGCCAAGTGAGAACGAGGCGAGGTTTGCAGTTCGTGGACCCAACGCGAGCTCAGTACTCCGGTCCTTCCATCACGGCCATCACTGTCGAGAAAGTCGAGTAGTTGCCCGCCCAAGAGACCCTCGAAATGTATTCCACTCTCACAGAAAAGCTGGCAAAAATGTGGGCAGATCAATGGCAGATCAAAGGCAGATCAGACACAGATCAAAGGCAGATCACGAGCAGATCAAAACCCGGGATTTTCAAGCCGTAAATCGGACCTAAGCCGAAGGCTTAGGGATGGTGTTTTTGCAGTTAGTAGTTCCGGGCACCCGCGATGCCGCTATCGTCATATGCCTCCCGTGGTCACGGATTGCTCGGGTCTCGGATTCTGCCTATGAACGAAGAACTCCAACAAATCTTCGACAGCGCGCCGGAAGACGAACCCAAATCACGGTTGGAACCATACCGGGAATTGGTTCTACGCTGGCGAAGACAGGGTAGAAGCTATCGGCGCATCTGCCAACTGTTACGCGATAAATGCGGCGTCGATATTACATATTTGCCGCTGTACGAGTTTGTTCAGCGCCGGTCTCGACCGCGAAAGCCGAAGCCCGAACCCGAAGTCGAACAGCCTCAGATTCCGGCATCGGAACCAGAATCAGTCGTGAGGCAAGGTAAAAAATTGACTGCCGAAGAACGCGCGGCCCAAGTGGAATTTATTCGCTCTCTCAATCAGCCCACGTCAGAGGAACAGCCGAAGCCCGGCTGGGACTTCGACGTGGACAAACCGCGGACTATTCAAAAACTCTAAGGAGCAATTCCCAAAATGGCTACAGCAAACCCAGTAGTAGAAATGCCGGTTCATCAAACGAAGCCGACGAGCCGAATCGTGTTCACGCAAGGAGGCAAGGGCGGAGTCGGCAAGACCGCTTTCAGCACTTTGTTGGTCGAGTGGTACGCAAGCAAAAAGGCGCCGCTCGCACTCATCGATATGGACAGCGAGAACAAGACCCGCGGTTCCCTCGCTCACTTCTTCCCAGAGGCACGCAAGGCGAATATTCAAAGAGCGCGGGGCCTTGATGACTTCGTTCACGTTTTGGACGAAGGTGCGCCCATCGTCGTCGCCGACATGGGCGCAGGGGCAGGCGAAGTTGCACACCGGTGGTTCGATTCCATGCACGAACAAGCCAAGAGCAATGGCGTCGTCTTCACCGCCATTGGATTGGTGACGCCCGATCCAGCTAGCGTATCCAGCATTCTCACTTGGGGAACATTCTTGCAGGACCGTGTTGAGTATTTGATCGTCAAGAACTCCATTAGCGACCCAGCCGACTTTAGTTGTTGGGAAAACGACAGTGAAGCCGAAGCGTTCCGCCGCGTAGCTCAGCCCAAAGTCATAAGCATGGAGTACCGGATACCGGAAATCGAGCATGAAATACGCGAGCATGGGCTCACACTACAGGCGGTCGCGGAGCGTAAAACCGATGTGCCGGCGTTGAAGCTGACCGCCAGCGTCTGGCGTGCCCAGGCTTATCGCCGGAATTTGTTCGCTGAACTGGACCGGGTGAAGGGCCTCTTACTGCTGTGATGCCACCGACGGCACCAAACGTCATCGCCTCCCTAGCAGATCGCCTAACGAACACGCAGGATCGCGAGACCTATTCCGCGTTGATGTGCTATTTGAACCGATTGCCTCCGAGCGATGAATTTCGCCAACTGGCGGAGTTGCTCGGATTGCTGTCTTTGCTGGGCGAGCGGATACCTGATGCGCTCGCGGAATTCCTGGAAGAGTTCCGCTCAAAATCCAAGGCGGAGGCTGAGTACTGCGCAAAATTAGAGGCACGACTGATTAATCTCCCCAAGGAGGTAGCGGACGGTTTTGACCCGGCTACAGTTGCCAAAGCCATGAGTGAAAGTTTTCGTCAACAATTGGCTGCCACCGGATTGCAGGAGACAGCCTCACTTTTGAAAGCTGCGGTGATCACGCTGAAGTCTCTCTCCGGTGAAGTCAGTACTGAACTGAAACCCCTTGCCGCAACATTTTCTGGCGAAATAAAGAAGCTGCTAGCTACAGCCCGGCAAATAGAGGACGAGAATGCTCGACTTCTTCACCAACAGAAGATGACGAAATGGCTATGGGTGTGCCTCTTGGGGATCGTCTTGTTTCTTTTGGGATCGTTCTACCGCCAAGTCTTGGAAAATCGAAATACTACAGATAGCGTTGAAAACATCACCTTTCATTTGCATCAAATCGAAACAGGTCTTGCAGAATTGAAGAAGCGCTGACCCGTTGTGTTGTGCTCCTTTGCATCCTGCCGTTACGCGGCCGCTCACAATGACAGGGTAGACCTTCTCACAGCGATCCCGCCAGGCGGTGGACTACGAGGTACAGATCCGTTTACGGCAAACCAGCACTCGAGTCGCATCAAGACAGTCGTCGCCCTTGCCTTCTTTTACTGCTGATCGAATCGCACGTTGTTATTGACAGTAAGCAGGCGAGCATCTAACTCGTTGCCGCGCCTACCTGCTAAGAACTCACATTCCGAAACTGGAAGGGCAAGGAGTGCCGCGGTCAAGGCTTAGGCCAGGCACGCACTTTGCCGACACTCTCTTGGATGGAGGCATTTTTTGGCGTCAACTGCCGGATTTTGTACTATCATGCCGCGCCAAAGGATAAGGCTCCTCGAAGCGTCGCCTCCTCCTTCAATCCATTCTGGTAGGCCAATTCTTCGCCAGCGCTTGGGCGAATCGTTCTACATTAGCCGGGTACTTCATCAGTCCTTACACCAATTCCTGTGTAGCACCCGGAGCAACGCCCAGAGCAAAAACAGCAATCGCTAAAGGATCTACAGAAACGCCGCGTATCGCATTGGGAACGTGCTCAGGTTCATCCTGGGTTTTGATGTCCAGCTGAATTCCAGCCAAGGCCCGAAACTGTCGACTAGACGCGGCTCGCTGCGCAAGCCATGACAAAGTTCCGCCTAGCGGGGCAGAATCCATCTAATTAGAAGATGATTGCTGCTTGGGAGCCGATTGATAACTGATTCCGATCGACCACGCCTTGAAATTATTCACGACGGTCCTCCCGTTCGTGCTGTCAAAGTAAGTCTGCGATGGGCCGAAGCCTCGCGAGACCGCGATGTTAACGATGCCGTTGATCAATACTCCGGCTGACACTTGGCCCAACCGATTGTATCTGTTGGCGATTCCATAGTCGAGGATGTACCCGTGCGATGTATAGCTGTAGCCGTAAGCTCCGCCGAGGAAAACCGATCCTGCAAATCCGGTAGTTGATCCCGCAGGGGGATTAATTGCATTGTAAACCAGATATCCTACGCCCTGGGCGCTGACGTGAACGGGAGGCGAGTTGACCTGAGTGCTGGTTCCTGACTTGAAATTCTGAATATCTACACCCTCCTTGGCGATCAGGTCTAGAGTTATCGCCAGGTTTCCAGGATTGTTCGATTTGGCCACTCCATATCCGAGCAGGGGGTAGCGCTCGTATAGCTCAAGAGTACCTCCATTGAGCATGTTCTGAGCCGCCTGTGCTGCCCCGGCGGAAGTCAATGTTGGAAGTCCCCCCGCTGCCGGATTCGTGGACGACGATTGGCTGGTTGAAGAGCCCGCTGTGATATTCGTACTGGCCGTAAGCTGCATCCCCTTCTGAAAGTTGAGGGTGGCGATGTCGGCTGAAATTATCGCTGCGGTAGACGCACTGTTATAGATTGACTTAATTTGCGTGAAATAGGAAACGCCCGATTCCGTGGAGAAGAACCCGTTGACTTGGTCAATCGTATCATTACAATCCGCGCGGATCGGTATCCACTCGCAGTGAGGTTCACCGACAGTCACGGTCGCCTGACCCTTAGTGATGGCGGAGTTGGTGGTGTCAATGGCCGTTACCGTTAGTTGCGCGGGCTTCTTGGACTGCACCGTGAACGTCCATATCCCGGTACCTCCCGAGGTCGCCGCGATCACATTTGCGTCGCCTCCGGACACGGTGAGCTCAACCTTATCAGTAAAGCCTTTGACGGTCACTCCATCTACGTCGACGGGCGTGACGGTGACACTGATTAAGTCACCAACCTTCGCGTTTTCCTCCACCTGCACACTGAGTTTTGACAGGGAGCCAGCTTCTGCCGGGGCTACCGCTGGTCGCGGGCCAAGGGGAACAGTGCGAGGTTCCGCGCGCCTCTGCGTTGGGACCCGGATCTGCTGCGCAAAGCAGCAGGATGCCGCTGCAGCGAAAATAAAAACGAGGCCCATTCGACCGAAAGAATTCAAGATCTTCACTATTCAAAACCCTCCTTATTCGCCTGAACGAAGACTTCTCAATGCTACTCGGCATCGGATCTCGCGGCGGTTCACTTTGCCTTTAGACCTACTCGTTTGTTAGGAAAATCGATCAAAATACAATTAGCGAGAGCAGAAATTCCGCCGGTGTTCAGCCCTCGTTGGCCCATCATGTACTCATTTTCCTTGCACATAACGAGGGTGAGTCCTTGTGCCGCAGGCGGGAATGCAGAGTCGTCGATCACATAGCTGTACGACCCGTTTGCATCCCCCAGTTTTATTCCCACGGATGCCTGCGTGGACTGGCAGCTTACTGAATCGGCGGCCCAATCTGGATTTGTTACGTCATTCGGCCACTGCTTAGGGTAAACGTAGCCGTCCGGGTCGCTTAAGAATACCGGGCCACCGCCGGTATCGACCATGGCTATCGCCGCCTCGGGTCCAGGCCACTGTGTTGGCGTTCCCGCTATTTGGAGACCCTTTGGCACCAGGCACATCCACATGGAATCCTTAACGATGTCAAACATCGTGTAACCGGCAGGGGCGGTCTGATACAGCCGCAGGTGCGAGTTACCATCCGTCGCCCCGTTTGCGCCGTTTCCCTGGATTACTTGCTCAGCGGGTGCGTAGTCAAACTCGGCGCACGGAAAATTGCAATATGATAACGGCGACTGCATGGTGGCTCCAGTGATGGCTGTGTTCCATGCGCTCGCAGTCCAAGGATTCAGACAGCCTACTCCGAAATTACTTGTGCGCGTACCGTCGGATGGCGAGTTGCCGGTACAGGCGTAGAAAACGCAGTTTTCTAATACCGGAGACGGCGTGCTGTTGCCAATCAGTTCAATCGGCCCTCTGACGATGTTTGCAGGGCAGCCCCAGGGTTCGTTCGCCTGTCCTAAAACCGTATAGTTGCCCTGGTAGCCCGGTATGGACCGGATATCTTCCCAACGTGGAAGGACCAAAGTTGAATTACCTGAATCGACCAGGAGCGACACCGAGAACCCAGCAGGCGCGCCAGCGAGAGAAACGTTAATATATGCATCGAAGTTCGAATTCAAGGAAACCGTGCTCAGTGGAATGTCGTAAACCCCTGTTGCACTGGGCGCAACAGCGGGAGCGAGTGATCTCCGGCGCATTGTTGAGGCGACGATATTCAGAAGCGCCGCCCGGTGCCCAGGCGAAAGCTTCATGGATGGATGAAGGGAGTGCTTGGATCGGGGTATCGTTTGAGAAAAAGTCCCATCGCTGCGGGTCATGGGGGAGACTATACCATACGATTCCAGCGCACAATAAGAAAAAATGCTGGGAAACAAAAAGCAACTAGATCCCTCGCTTCATGGTGTTTTCTGCGTTTACTGTTTTTCCTTTTTTCACCTGGAGCTAAAAGTGGAGAATATTAGGTCTTTATTGACGCAGGGTTCTCCTTTTGTGATATTCGTGTGGTACAAGATTGATCCATGTCCTCCGTCCGCGACTTCAGCGAGCCGCTAAGAAAAACGACGTTTTTCGGTGATCGGCACCATGATCTCTTGCCCCAAAAAAATCAGGTCTAAAATTATAGAGATGTCGAAGGTGACTAAAACGATTAGAGTGGCATTGGTGTGCATGGGCATCATTTCGTGTTCTCACCAGCGCGCCGAGGAATCGCCCGTGATTCGGCTCATAGAGAGGAATGGTGCCGGCGATTTGTCCACGTATTCGGATGTGGGTTTTCGCCAGTGGTTCTCGACACGCCCGACGCTAGCACGCCAGGTGGCAGATATGTGCGGACCTATTGCGAAAAATTCAACAGCCAACTGGGCAACATCGGTTGAAGGGACTGCCTGCACAGCCGCGACTCGCACTGCCCCGGCTCACAAGCTGACCGCAGATCCGAGGGGTTGGTAACCCTTCGCAAGTATTCGCTATTTCCCATGCGCCGTTTTGAATCGCCGAGCGTGTCGGGCGAGCCGAAGCTAACCGTTGTCTAGCGCTGAGATGAGTGATTTCTGGCGACTTGGGTTACCGATTTGACTGCCACGCGAAGAATCCTCACGTGGCAGTCGAGTGGCGGCGATCAATATTCGCTCGGCAAGTGGATTACATCATTTGCGAAATAAAGCGTGATGGTTTCCAGCGGAAAATCGGTGTACGGGATTTGTTTGCTGAAGACAACATGCCCGTTGCCGTCGTCGCAAGTGAGGGTGGCAGTTTTGTCCGGCTGAACTTCTAGTTTCCAAACTTGAAATTCTTCGGCGGCGATGTTCTTGTCGAAGGGCTGGATCAGAGCGATCTCGTCGAGAAGCCAATACGCCTGACCGTGCTCCGCGACATACCGAACGCCGTCTGTGTAGAGTACAGTTCGATTCATTGAATGGCGGTGCCACTGTTCCGTCCCCGTGAATTGCGCCAGGTCAGTAGCGCTGAGTGTCTTCTTGTTCTGAATGTCCGAATTCATAGTGATCTCCTTTGTCGTGTGCTCGCTGCACAGGACCGGAGGAGCTGGCTTGAGTCAAGGCCGGAGCGAAGCGGAGTGCAACTTGGCCTTGACCGCCAGCTAAAATGGGACGACGCAGCAGGCACAGAGTCTTTCCGTACGGAGTTGTCCGGCTGAGCTTTCTTGCTGCAAGCCTACTCGACGATGCCCAGCAACTCGCGGAGTTTGTTTTTGCGAATAACCCCGGGTGCTCCTTTCGCAACGCCAAATCTGGCGAACTGTTCGACTTGGCTAAGTGTCACGGTGTATGTTTGTGTCGGCGTTTCGGGCAGCAGTTTAACGCTGAACTCGCAGCCGGGGCCAGGTGGGTGGCCACACCAGTGAGACTTGCGGAATTGATGGACGGCGGCGGCCACGGCCTCGAACAAGCTTTCGGCCTGAACATCGATTTGGTGCACAATCCCTTCGATGTCGCGATATTTGACTTGGCAGAACGCCACTGGAAAAGAATAGCATTTCGCCTTTTGTTCGCATTGCCGGAATTGTGCACCTTATCGCTTAAATTGTGGTTACTGCAAGACAATCAAGTTCATCAAGAGCAACTCCTCGAAGCCGTACACTTTAGGGCGACTGCAACTCTCGCAAACGTAGCGACGTGCATCCGGTTCGACGTTGTATGCAGTCTCACCGCAGGCGAGGCAGAAGCCGGCATATTCGTTCTGGAAACTCCGATATTCCTCTTCGGTAAGAACAGGCTTGAGGAGCGTTTCGCCATTGCGCGATTGAAAAGGCTGTGTGGTCATAGTGTGGAAGAATTCCTTTCTGTCCTGCTGGACAGCGAACTGGCCGAGCGAAGGGAGTCAAGGGCGCAGCGAAGCGGAGTGCCATTTACCCTTGACCCCGGAGCTAAGATCGCCAGAGCAGGCAGGACATGGGGATTTTTGGTTAGCGCCGAAGATGCTGGAAAAGAGAGCCCCCGCTAGGCGGCGCGGGGGACCGGAATGCCGGCGAGTTCTTGCAGGTACGTGACCGCTTCCTGCGCTTTGCTGGCGGCGGTGAAGATGGCACGTTTGTCGTTGCGGAGAGCCTTGAGCCAGTTTTGTACGTACGGCGCATGATCGACGCGAGGTTCGAGAGCCAAGTTGCAGTTGCGCGCAGAGCATGGCGCTGGAAATTTCCGCGATGAGCTCTTCCATGGCGTACTTCGCATCACCAAAGCGCCCGGTGAGATCGCGGTTTAAGCGGGCGGGTGCGCCACTCCAGTGGGCTCGTTCATGGCCGAGAACACTGTAAAACGCAGAGCCGGATTTGAACTTCGAGAAGGGCGGCATGTGGATGCTGTCGTTTGCCGGTGAGTAGTAGGCCGATTCGCCGTCGTAGATCACATTGCCGGGAAGGGCGGTAAAGAATTCTTCGGCGTGAGCGATGCGTTCTGATTCCGGCAGGTCTTCGTGGGATTTGACTGGCACGTCGTCGACTTGCGCGGCATTGAAAACGTGATAGGCGCGAGCCATGCAGCGGGAGCGCTTGTTGGTTGAGGTATCGGTGTCTTCGTCGGCTGTTTCGTCGCTTTCTTTGTTGGAGTCGAAGAATTTCCAGAAGACGATGAGCGTGCTGCGTTCGCCTTTGCGAACCTGGCCGCCGAGGTCTTGCCATTGCCGGTAGGTGGCCCATTCGTTGGACTCGTATTTGCGCTTCTGAGCGGCTGCCCAGAGCAGCAAGGTGTTGATGCCGCGATAGGCTTTCTGACTGGTGGCGTTTACCGGATGGGCGAGGGAGTGCCACGGCATGCGGTACTCTCCGGCGCCTTCTTCGAGCGCGGTGATGAGAGCCTGGGTGACCTGTTCGTAGATGTCAGGCTTGGATGAATCGAAAGACATATTGTTGATCTCCTGATGTGCTAGCTGCACAGCGGAGCGGGAGCGGGCGAGGTCAAGGGCGGCGCGAAGCGACGTGCCATTTACCCTTGACCCGTCCGCTATGATCGAAAAACAGCAGCAGCACAGAGAGAGTTGAGGCTAAGAGTTCGGCTGACTGGTGCCGGTGGACGGAGAGCTCACTGAAACCGCTGAGGGTAAGCGCAGATTGCCGGTTCACGATCATCGCCGGCCAAGTTCTGGAGTTCCATCGAAAGCAGGGGCCGGATGCTTGGCGGGGCGTGGCGGTTGAGATAGTCATACAAAAGAAAGAAGATCCGGCGTCTCTTCCTCGGCGGAGCGAAAGAAGACGAGCGAGGGGGTTCCCTCACTCGTCTCGGCCTTGCTTGTCATTCGGCGGTCTCCGTCGGGACGCGAACGGGTTCGGGGAGCCAGCCCGTACCAGCGACTTCAGATTCGGCAGCGGCGGCAAGCTGTGCCTTCTTTAGGTTGAGCTTGGCGGTATCGGCGGGTTTGCCAGCGGCGGCGAGAGCGTCCGCGATCTGCGGTTTTGAGATGCGGTTGAAGAAGTTCTCGGCGGTCGGCACAAACCAACGATTCATGTTTATATGGAGCGACTGAGCCAAAGCGTTGGAATGAGCCAGGCGCAGGGCGTGATCGGATTGCCCCTTGATCTGAATGGCGTTCACCGACTTAGCGGTAACGAACGCCAGGAACGACAGCAGGGTTTCTTCGGATTGACCAAGGCACCACTTCCAGAGTTCGGCACCTGCGGGGAGTTGCGTGCGCAAAGATTGCCGCAATTCGCTGAGCGCTTTGCCGGGGGTGGAATCTTCGGCCTCTCGCAGGTCGGTGTGCGTCATGGAAAGTTGCAAAGAACTGTGCCACTTGTAGCTTTCGAGTTCGAAGCTGAACTCTTGCAGGATCATCGTGTAGACGACGGTGGCCAGCGCAATGCGCGGCTGCTGCGCCAGTTCGGCGGCAATGGCGGCAGTCTTGACAGTGGTGAGCGATTGGATGAGCGCGGCTGAATAACCAGCTTCTGGTTCGCGGGTTCCTTCAGTCTGATCATTGGAGGCTTCGCCGTCGGTACGGTCTTCGTGAGCTGCTCGAATAGCGGCTTCGTCGTCCTTGCGGAGTAGGCCGGGATGAATGCGCGCTTGGCCGTTCGAATCGAGCGACACGATGACACCGCAACTTTGCTTCACGGTTTCGGGGTAGCTGACGGGGCGGCTGTTCTCGATTTCTTCAAGATCGGTTTCGATCTGCTGAATGCGGTCGTAGGCGCGTTCGCATTCCTCGGTTTCCTCTTCCTGGCCGTCAAGCTGCTCGGTGAGAGTATCGAGTTCCTTCTGAAGCGCTTTGCGCTTGGCTTCGAGTTTGCGCGGCAGAGGCTCGGGTTCGCCGGGGATGCGGCGGAACTTGGCGAGGGTGCTGTAATCGGCATCTGGATGGATCTCGACCCAACGCCAGCCTTCGCTCTGGGTGGCCGCAGCAGTTTGTTGCAGCTTCTCGTTGACTAGACGCGTGAGCAGGTCGGCGTCGGTGATGAAAACGCCGTTGCCGTCTTCGTCGGCGAAGAGGTCGCGCTTGGTCTGGCCTCCTGCGGCCTCATAAGCAGCGAGGGTGACAAAGCGAACTTGCGGGTCGGACGCCGGGATATCTTTGTCAGACAAGAGACGGCGGACGGTAGCGGGATTGCGATTCCATTCGGGGAGTTGGTTCCAGACCTGTTCCTGAAGCGAATGATCGCTGGTCAAGGTGAAGGCTTGCAGTAGGTCTAGATTGGCACTACCTTTGCGGTAGTGTTCAATCAGCGCAGGGCTGAGTCGCGCGAGTGCGAGGCGGCACTCGATGAGCATCTCGGAATAGCCGAAACGGGCGGCTATATCCGCGATGGATTTTCCGTTCGAGGCGAGACGTTGAAAAGCCAGACACTCGTCTAGGGCGTCCATGGTTTCACGTTCAACGTTCTCTGCCAGACTGACTTCGGTTGTGTCGGCGCCTTTCGGCAACAGGCGGCAGGGGACTTTGTAGCTCTGCGGAAGCTGCCCGGCGTCGTGCAAAAGCGTCAATGCGGAATAACGGCGCTCTCCGGCGACGACTGCGAACTTACCGCGTGCGGCGGGTTGAACGACTAGGCTCTGCAACAGGCCAACGGCCTGGATGGAGGCGGCGAGTTGACGCGTGGCTTCCTCTTCGGCGGGCGTGGTGCGGACGTTTTCGGTTGAGGCGACCAACTTTCGGAAGGGAACCTCGATGGTTTCTAACTGAATCAATTGCATGGTGTGTACAAGCTCCTTTGCTCGGTGTTGTGGTTGAATTCCTTACGGCTGCGCGCGCAAGCCAGCAGCCGCATCAAGCAACCGCGCACAGCGCGCGGCGTGCCGCCGTTCAAAAAAGAACAGCTCCCCCTGGCGGGCGGGAGCTAAAAGGCGCGGCGACTGCCTTTCGCGCATGGTTTGGCGCGGCGCGGGGCACCCCGGCGGCAAGCTAAGCGGCTCGCGAGCGAGCTTTTCGGGGGAACCGATTTTCCGCTAAAGGGATGTCAGTTTATGCGCTGGTCTTAGTAAGGAAAATTGGGGGGACCGAAAACCCGGAGGGCGTGCGCTTGCGTCCGGGGTCGCGCGGCGCGATGCGCGGAAGGGAAGGCAGTCGCCGCATATTTCATTGCGGACGCCTGCCAAGGGGTGAGTTTATCCAGTGCTGTGCGACTATCTCACTTGGGGAGTACGACGGAGAACATGGGAGATTTGTAGTGTTCCAGACGGAAGAACGCAGCATTCGACTAGGCTTAGGCTAGAACGCCTTCTCGCTCAAGTACTTTGCGTAAGTCCTCAAAGACATATCGAAGATTACCTTTTGGGTAAGAAATATGTGTCAAACCATGGATGTTCGAAAACTCAGCGCACCCTTCTTCTAAGAGGACAATCGCGCGACGGAATCCCAGTCGGCCTTGAAAAAGTCCCAGCTCATGCACGACATTTTCCCTCGCGTGTTTTTTACCATCTGAGTGCTCGTCTTCTGCTGAAAAAACAAGGAAAGCAAAGCTGGCTTGCTCAAGCATCATACCGAGGCGGTCGGTTGTCGTGATTCCCGCCACCGGGTCTCGATTGAATTCGATCCATTCGAGTCCTAGGCGCTCACCGATGAAATCTTTAAGGTCTCGCCAATCCGCCGAACGACCGTGGCCGATGAAGATTTTCCTAGCGGGTGAACCACTCAAAGTGGAAATGCCCTCCTCGTCAGGAAACCGGAGGAATAATCTTGAGCCGCGAACATGCTCTTGACCACGAGCCTTTACGACTTCAACTGAGAAACCCGCCCGGCTCTTTCCAAATCTAAAAACATTGTCGCAAACTGATTCCTCCATTCTGAAGGTGCCGGGCGAGGGCTCTTCGGCGATCAAAATAATATGACATCTTCCTTTGGCAGCCTGGAGAAATTGGACTAGACGATTTCTGGCGGACCTTCCAATTTCCCCTTGGGCTTCCTCCGGATGCCAGTTGCCCAATCCGTCAACAGCATCGACAACTAATAGGTGGGGGGCGCTCAAGTCTGGGAGTAGTGTAACCACACGATCAATGAAGCCCCAATCGTCTTGGGATCTCTGGGCCAGTTCAACATATGCGACCTGAGCCGGAAAACTCTCGATGGCTGCATCGGGTGATAATAATCCCGAGAGGGGTTGTGCACCGTCTTCTACTTGGCTCCCACGAGCGGTAAATCGCACCAATGCTGGCTTAGCGCCCTCCAAGTGTGCCAATCCCTTTTCGAGAACATTTTTGCTCCAGCTTTCATAGGCCCAGGCGAATGGAAAGTCGGTTGAGATGTAAATCGTATAGCTTTGTTTGGAAACTTGAGGTTGATTTGATCGGGCGAACGATGCGGCGTAGCTAAGACCTACGGTGGTCTTCCCGCAACCGGGCGGTCCTATAATGCAGAGACTGGTTGTAGAATTTGTTATTGCACGTATGCCAACGCGGCTGCCGAGAAGTGTATCAATACTGGCGATTCCCGATTGTAAGAATGTCGGAGAAGCATTGGTGTTAGATCCCATCGAGGTCAGCCTCCATAGCCATCCGTTCGAGCTTAGAGGCGACGCGATTGTCCAGGGGGGAACCGGAAATCTTTGATACAGCTAAAGCACTCACAAACCAGCTTCGACCCAGGGATCCTGACTGGCGTATGGCGAAGTCTACAGAGCGTCCAGGCACGAGAGACGCAAGGCCTTCGGCCGACAAGGAAGTCCTTGACGCGTCATTGCGGACCCACATCGCAGGCACCAGCGCGCGAGTCTCTGTATTACCATCTGCGAGTTGGAAAACTCGGCAATTGACGACAGAAAGCAAGCAATCCACGATTGGTTGCCGCTCTACGGGCGTGCGCGCCGCCGCTGATCTGAACGCGAGCGCCAAGGTCTCAGACACGGATGCGGCATGACAGGTTGTGACTAACAAATGGCCCGTCCGACAAAATTCGAGTGCCACGGCCCAGTCTCTCGCAGTCCGGAGTTCTCCAACGAAGATTATCGAGGGATCTTGCCTGACGGCGTCAGAAAGCGCTGCCTGGAGATTTGAAACGTCGCGGCCTATCTGGCGCGGTGTGTAGTTGATAGGTAATAACTTCGTTTCGTCGGGAGATTGGAACATGTAACGTTCAATTGGGTCCTCAACTGTGACCAGATGAAGCTTAGTGTTCCGTTTATAGGCAGTCGAGAGATTCTCTTGGTTGCGGAGGTATTGGTCTACGAAGGCCATCGCGACAGCGCTCTTTCCGGAGCCTGTTACGCCAGAGATAACAACTAGTCCTGTCATATTACCGGGGGATGTTAGACCTGTGTTGCAAATTTGCTGCCAGACGATCTCGCTGGCCTCGGAGATGCCGATGAAGAACCTACCTGACGCTTTTGTTATCGGGCGGAATCCCGAAGGAAACTCCCGATCATTGCTCCAATTTGGCTCGCTGGACCGACTTGGCTTTATCCCTGCTCGGATTGTTACGCCGAAATATCGGCGGTCGTAGCACGAGGCCAGTTGCGCGCGCCCCGTCCTTCCATCATCACTTTCGAGAAGAAACTGATCGGATTGAAGTGTTTCTTTCGACTCCGCCGGAGCCCGAGTGAGTCCCAGAATGCGTCATCGTCTGATCTGCCATAGATTGTGAATTCCGACTGATTCGGGAACACTACGGTAGCCTTTGGCATGCAACCCTTTCGTTTGTTGAAAATGACCATTCTAACTGTTCCGCGTCTGCTTTTGGGTCGCATCCAGTCTTCTGCGATGCTGACCGTCTAGGTTTTAAAAAGAATTCCAAGCAATCTTGGCTTGTGAACCTGATCTCGCGGAGCTTAGTTAGGCGGAGCGACACCGCACGAAAAAGGGGCGGAAGCCCCTATTCAGAAGCCTCCGGCTCGTCAGGAGACTGTTCGTCGTCTTTGGCTTTGCGATCAAGAAGGCGGATGGTATCGGCGATGCACTCGACAACGGTCTGCTTGACAGTTACTTTGATGGATTTGTTCTTGTGGGTGGCTTCGACTTCGCGGTCGTAGGAGTCGGTGTGAAGCCGGCCTTGCACGAGAACGTGTTTGCCTTTGAGAAGACGGTCGGCCAGTTTGGCAAATCCTTCTCCGTACCCAACGACTTGGCACCATTCGGTGGCCTCCTGCCATTCGCCATTGGCGGCTTTCCAGGATTCTTTGGTGGCGACGGAGAACTTGGTCACCTGGCGGCCGGACTTGAGAGTTTTGGTTTCGCTATCGCGACCAATAAAACCAACGAGGGTAAGCTGATTGAAATTCATAATTGAAATGTCCTTTCTGTGCCCGTTTGCTTGGGCACGGAATAGCGAGCGGCGCATGCTCCCAAATCCCGAAGCGGATGCATTCCTGGGGGGACCCGGAGAATTTAACCGATGGCCGCAGGGAGCGGAGCGAACGATTAGAAAAAGAAATTCTTTGGGCGGGGCCGGGAAAGCAGAAGGAGCGAGTGGTGCAGGGCGCATGGTTAAGCCCGAAGCAGTGCCAAGCGAAAGGGAAAGAAACGGACATAACGGAGAATGCAAAGCGGAACTCGACTGTTTGAGCGGTGATGAAGAGACCAATTTCGAATGAAGGGGTGCTCGTGACGGTTGGCGGCCAGAGAATTGGAAAGACAAAATTGGGGGGCGGACTCCACGGAACCGTGCCAGTTCTTTGGACGGCGAATCGGGTTGGCCGGGGCGACTGGATTCGGAACACGTCGGCAGGTTGGCAATCGATTGTAGTGCCGCGAAAGAACGCGCAAGAGCGAATCCAAATTTCTAGGCGAGGGTTTGCGTGTAACATTGCCGACCGTCAACTTTCGACGCTAGCCAAGACGACGGAACGACCGCGTGCCGGAGTCAATGAATGAGATGCGGGCGAGCAGAAGAAAGAAAGGGAGAGCGTTGCGAGAGGGAACGTCGCGCTGGGGATGGGAGCGAGCGACGGAGTGCGAGCGCAGGAAGGGTTGGCGTTTCGCCCCCTTCCCGACACAAGAAGTGAGATCAAGAGTATGAAAGGTAGTGGTGTGACTTGACATCCATTGGCGGCTGTGGCCATCGGATGCTTCCTTTGAAATTCGCCGTACAGTCAGCTTCGTTTGCCGATCACAACGGCGCATTTCATAAACCCTTGGCGACCAGGCAGGATCTATCCTGCCGGACCCCCCGCAAGATTAAACCACTCTCTTGATAACTACCGTCCGAATTGTAAGTCCGGCAGTTGCCTCCAACCAGTGACCGTGTTCGCCATAATGGCTATTTGAAGTCTCCGCGCCCAAACAATGCCAACTCTTTTGTTTCTTGCGGCTAACCCTATTGATACCGACAAGATTCGGCTCGACGAGGAATGCCGGGATATCGAAGCTACTCTCTCTTCAGTTCCCGATAATCCCATCAAGATTGTCTCTAAATGGTCGGTCCGGCCGCAGGATTTGCAAAGATCACTTCTGCAAGCCAGCCCAGAACTTGTTCACTTTTCGGGGCACGGCGACCAGGAAGGCCAAATTCTCCTAGAAGACTCCCTTGGCTATCTGACACCTGTGACAGCAGACGCTCTGTCTGAACTCTTCAAATCGTTCAGCAGTTCAACGCGGTGTGTCTTTTTGAATGCCTGTGACTCTGACGAACAGGCCCGTCAACTCGCACAATTCATTGACTCCGCCATCGGAATGAAGGGCTCCATCAGCGTTGGTGCCAGCAGGACATTCGCAACGTCGTTCTACCAGGCGCTTGCGTACGGAAAAGATGTCTCGACAGCTTTCGAGTTGGGGCGCAACCAAATCCGACTAGAAGGCCTCGAAGAAGAGGACGTCCCCAAGCTGTATTTCCGTGAGGGCATTGACAAATTGGTTCTAGGAGCGCCGACGCCATTACCAACCGCGTCAGGTCTCTTAATCGAGGCTTTCATCAAGGCGCAAGAGAGTCTGACTCGGTCAGCGATCGAATCTTCTGAGAGCATCGTGCTGCGGGGGGAAATTTTTGAGGATGCCCCCCCTCCGATAGTCGAGAAATGCTCCGCCCGTGCAGCAACTCTCACGCGGATACAGCGGGAGCTGGCGGGCCGACATTGGTACGCAATGTTCGGCGGAATCGGGACTGGCAAGACGCACTTGGCCGTTCTCCTGGCACAAGCGCAAGCGCACGCCGGAAGGTGCGTTTGGTTTCGGTTGCGGGGCCGAACGCCAGCGCAGGCTCTCTCTGTGATTGACGGCACGCTCGGTGTAGTTCAGGCCCGGCAACCGGGACAAACTAGGGCGGCATGGTACGAACAGGCCTGCTCCGTGCTCGGAAAAGATGCGGTCCTCGTGATCGACGATCTACCTCGCACATCAGGCCGGGAGGATCTCGACGACGCCTTAATTTTTCTTGGTCGAGCCGTGCGCAAAGCTGAGGCCACCTTGATCACGACTTCACCGCACCCGCTGTCTGCAACAACGAAGGGGGCCGTGGCTGATGGGATTGTGGAAGAGCAGGTGCCAGCCTTTACTGAGGCCGAAATCATGGAGCTTCTGGCTGCTCATGGAGCACCAACAGGGTTTCTTAATCACGCTTGGGTAGCAACACTGTCAACGTTCTGTCGCCAACATCCTCTCTTACTTACTGAGGCTGCACGTTTCCTGGAAACTAAAGCATGGGCTATTGACTCCCAGACTTTCCAAGAAGTCATCAGCGGTCGCTATGCCATCAACCTTGACGCTCCAACGCAAGATGACCTGTTGCGGACAGTTCCTGATTCTGAAAGTCGGGAACTTCTCTACCGCTTGCGTCTAGTAGGCGGTGCGTTCTCCAGCGATGACGTTCGATCGCTCGCGTCCCTGACGAAATCCGTTGACCGTCCCGCCGAACGTCTAGCATCTCTTATTGGCCTTTGGGTACAGCTGGACGGTCATGACAGGTACCTGATCTCGCCATTGGCTTCCCGGTTCAGCGCCGCCAGCCTTAGTGAAGAAACTGAGCGACAGTTGCACAGCCACCTTGCATCCAATTTGGCGCTAAAGCGCCCGCTCACGGGGTTAATTGCGGTACAGGCAATCACCCATTATGTCGCCGCAGGCGACTACAAAACTGCGGGTGAGTTTTTTTTGTTCGCCCTTGCGGCATATGCGAAAGCTAAAAAGCCCAAAGACGATTTCCTCCTTTCTGAACTTTGGTCTCACGTAAGCCTGCCAACACAAATACCAGTGCCGTTACGCGTGGGTATCAGGGCGCTTCAGCTCTTTATATACCAAGAGAAAGGCAAGGATCTATCCTTTCTTCTGGCTGATATCGACCGTCTACTCGCAACGGAGCGCTTACCGCCAGAAATCCGGTCATTCGAAGTCGCGCTAGCCGGTGTTGCGGGGTTTAACCTGTGGTCTCAGAAGCCGCTGGACGCTGTCAAACACATTATTCGCGGGCTTCTTGCGCTTAAAAGCGTCCCGCCTCACATCTTTGGTAAACGATCAAACTGGATTCGGAAACAACTTTACAATCTGCTCTGGTCTGCCTTCTCCCAGGTTAAGACAAGCACGGACCTTCACTTGTGTCTTGAAAACCTGGAACAACTACAAATCTCGGAATTATTGGATTGGTCCAATGCTAGACATGTCGATCCCGGGGCTGAACTCGTTTGCAACGAGATCTGGTTTAGGGAGCACCTAAAAGTGCCGGTGGAACGGCAGTGGTCCGCAGCGCTGCGAGATCTAGAGTTCGTCAGCGATTGGGCCATAAAACACAGAGTCGCGTTGCTCTCCGCGTGGGCGCAGCGTGGAAGGATCGTTGTCTTGGCGGAATATCTTAATCGGCTGGGTGATGCTGTCATCCTCGGAGAACAAGCAATTCGGGAATGCGCTGACAGCCCTCAGGCGATCTTTTTCCTTAACGACATTATAGGTCGCCAATATTGGTACGCGGCACGGTATCAAGATGCGTTGAGCTTCCTAGTTCGTTGCGTTGAGTCCAGCGCCAGAGTGAAGCCCGAAAGGAGGGCTTATGTCACCGGCCTTGCAGGCATCAGCGCCGCCCAACTGGGCGATGATTCCGCAGTTGGGCTCCTCGAACGCGCGGCGCAATTCGCGCTTCGACCACGAACAAAAATATCTCCCTTACTCGCCGCCTCCATCCACACCGAACTTGCCTTCGAACAATGGAGACACGAGCAACGAAATCTGGCTTACTCATCTCTGAGCCGGGCTGCGGATCTGCTGCTGAATGTCAGGGAAGCGGATGACGCCTGGAAAGCCGCTGTCACAATCTTTGGAAACTTCACTGGATACTATTCGCACGTAGCTCGGAACAAATCTGACGAGTTGTGGCCGTACGCCAAACCAGCTCCTGGCCGCGTCTTCGATCAAAGCTCGTCCGTTGTGGACCAATTTGACCCTGCCAAGCTATATGTAATAGGGGCACAACTAACAATGTTAGCCGAGGATTTAGGGCTGGACGATGAGTCCTTACGATGGGCCCGGCGCTCCAATCTTTCCGAGTTCAGCCAAGAAATGGGTGCCCTCATGGTCCCATACCGAGTTGCAGCCCATTTGAGAGATGGGGCCTTGTCGCGCGCCCTCTCGGAATCCTGGAGCGCCTCAACCGGGGGCAACTCTGCTGTACAGAGTCAGCATGACATAGGCAGACATTACAGGCGAATTGGAGTTGTTCTAATTGGCTTTGCGTTAGGGTCCGTTCGCATCAAACGGGGAGCCGACGAGGCCAAGCGCGTGATCCTCGAGTTGGAAGACCAGGTAGGCCGATCAGGGTTTGAGCCGGACCCGTTTTGGGCGTCTGCCGTCGGTGCGATGTACCAGATTGCAACAAACGATGGTGATTGGCGCACACTTTTTGACACAGCCGTCAGGCTTGAACAAAACAAGGAAACCGACCTAGCAGGTATGATCTTCCGAGTAGCGGCGCTAATGAACGCGCCACCGCGCGAGGCGTTTCAGATCACGATGTACAGCTTTCTTCCGAAGTTGGTTCCGTGGTTACGTGAAACTCCGTATGCGACTGTAGTGCTTCCTTTCATTAAAGAATACTGGCTTTGGGTAGTACAAGACCACTCCTTTCGCTTCTCTGCACCACAAGCGGCTATGCGTGAGCTGGAGCAACAACTGCCCGTCCCTGGTGAATCTAGTCTGAAAAGCATACTTAAAGTCATCGCCGGTAGTCTTGCGATTACCTTGACGCAAAAGGATAAAGATTATCTCTCCGAGGGTGTGCCTTAGCAACTTCGCGAATGTGACACACTCGGCCCTCCTTCGTGTTGAGGTTGGCCAATATACAAACCACGAAATTGGTTCAGCTGAGTAATCACAAATAGATCTTTCCTAACGCTAGGACTCTATCTGGAGTGATCCGGAGAGTAATCTCGGGCAGTGCTGAGTCTTCAGGCCGGATCACTTTTAGATAGAGACGTTTGAAGGAAGTCGCCTAGAGGTTTGGCAGGGCAATTGCTTATGGGTATTCAATCTGAAACTTGTGCGCAGAACAGAGTTCGGCGATCAAGGTATGGAAAGTAGCGCGATTACAACGAGTTGCCGACACTGCAGTTGCCCTGCCAAAATGGTATACGCGAAGCGTCCGTCGCGCAAGCGACTTCGTTCTGACGGCGCAGTATTTACCAACCGGTCCCGCGTCGCATGCCACACTCTTTTGACGAGAACGCGCGAAATCTTGGGCTGGCGGCCAATGGATGCTTCCTGTTCTTGAGTTGTTCGGATTCGTAGGGAGGAGAAGCCCCTCCCCTAAAGGACTAGGCTGCGTCGCCGGCGAGCGCTTGCTCCGGCTGATCTGCTACCGCAGCTTGGACATCGTTCTTGTGCAGGTCGAGAGCGTCATTCAATTCCGTTTGTTTCACCAGCAGTTCTTTCAACCGCGCTTCGTGTTCGAAGGGCTTCGCCAATTCACATCGGAAAGCCGCCAGGTTCGCTTCGAGTTGGTGAAGCTGTTCCCGCTCCCGTTCCGCAGTCCGTTCCAGTGACCGCAGGGTGTACTCGATGCTCTGGATGGTGCCTACCGGATTCGCCGGGTTCAGACTGGCTGAGTAGGTGCCGCTGCCGCGCAGGAAGAGCGACGGTACGGGATCGGATTCCAGAAAGGAGGGCCGCTTGCCTTGGCTCAAAATGTCAAAGCCGTGGAAGTGCGCCCGGACTTGGCGGGATTCATCGTCTTTCCAGGTTAGGATGAGGTACGTCAGGGCCTTGGCCGCTTCTTCGCGAGACCCTTTTCCGGTGAAGGTCCGATTGCCTATGGTCATCGAAAACGATTCGGAATCGTTGCGCTCGCGTAAAGCGATATCAGCCTCGATCTGTTCAATCATCTGCTTGGAGCGCTCGACACGGAACGGCAGTTCCGAGACTTCACGGGTTACCCGGTAAAGCTGGTTCTGATGCGAGGCCCGGAGCGCGTCGAGCTTGCGGATCTCGGTATCGACACGGACTTTCTCCATCACCAGCGGGTTGCCGGAGGCAATGGCTTTGATTTCGGCAAAGGTGAGCGCGGCGTTCTCGAGATCTTCGACACGGCGCGTGGACACATCGCCGCACATGACCTGGGCAATAAAGCGCGCTTTGACCTCAAGCAATTGCCACTTGACCGGCCAATCTTTCGTCATTTTTCGGTTATTCAATCCGATCAAGTTCCGATGTGACGGCGAGTAATCGCTTGTCGAGGCGCTGGAGCGTCCGCTGGATCTTTGGGTCGGTAAGCTGACGGCGATACATCTCCAGCAGGTGGCGCGCAGCGGCGAGCGTTTGGCGGATTCCGGGAAGATCGGCGGTGGCGGATTGATTGGGGAAGGAGGGTATAGACAAGCGATGCGTGTGAGACGCATTGAGTTGGGCGGCGTGGAATTCGCGTTGTAGGTCACGTTGAGTAACCTCGACATAGCGCAAGGTCATGCGAACGTCTTTGTGCCCGAGCAGTTGCATGAGAGCGGGAAGGCTGACGCCGAGGCGGATCATCTCGGAGGCATAGGTGTGGCGAAGCTGGTGCGGGGTGACCGGACTGGAGCAGGCCGCTCGCTTACCAGCATCCGCAAGGGCGTTCCGAAGACCGTGATACAAAGGATCGCTGCGGCCAAGACGCGGGAGTAAGAAGCCCTCCGATCTCGCCAGTTGTGCGGGCGAAGCTAGAGTGCGCAGATCGAGAAGACGGGCTACGTTGTGTCGAGCGTCGGCATCGACGGGAACCAGGCGTTCGTTGTGCAGCTTGCCGATCGGGACATGCAGAGCCCAGGCGTCACTGTCTAACTGCCGCAGGCAATCCAAAGACAGATTGATGCATTCGCGGATGCGGATACCTGTAGCACGAATGAGAAGCAACGCGTTGGTGTTCAAGTCGTCGGTGCGGCGTAGTTCCTTCTGCAGTAGCTGATCGTCCTGTGGAGCAAGCGGTCTGGGCAGATAGCGCGGTAGGGGAGGAAAGTCCTCGATGCGGATGAGGTCTGGCGCAAGGGAGTGGCCGTTAGCGGCCAGATCATCGAGCATCCGGCGAAGAGCGAGCAGATAGCAGCGGCGGGTTTGGTTCGACAAAGGCGGTTGATGTTCGCACAGATGGCGGAACCAGGCAAGCAGATGAGGATCGCGGCGGAGTTGGGAGAGTCGGCGCACCTGCGGGAAAGCAGCGTGGAGCCAGGAAAGAAAGCGGCTGGCAACGCAGCGATAGTCAGTCACACTGTTGGGGCGCAGTGTCAGAGCGAGAGTACTGAGGTGCGTTTCAAAGATTTGATCGAGGCTCGACGTTGACTTTTTCATAAGACCTGCGAAGATCCCAGCTGTGCCCGCTTCTCGACGGCGCGAGCGTATTCGCGCCAAACATCCTGAGGGGCCAGCTGGATGTAGAGCATGGTGGTGTGGATTTGCGAATGACCCATAAGATGTTGCAGGGCGGGTAAGGAGATGCCGGCGCGCGCCATGTCAGATCCGAAGGTGTGTCGAAGGCGATGTGGGTTGGCCTGGGGTATCTGGCAACCTATACGATGGCTACGAAACAGCGAGCGAAGTCCGGCCGGGGTCATGGGCTGTCCGCGGTGTTGTCCTTTCAAACAGACGAACAGCGAAGGCGAGTTGGTCAAAGGCCTTTCCAGCCGCAGATAGTTTTGCAAGACTTCAACGACCTCACGGGGCAGAGGCAGGACGCGCATTTTATTCCCCTTGCCGATGACTCGCATCTGCGCATCGGCCAGTTGAAGATCTTCGAGCTGAAGGGAGAGGACTTCACAGGAACGCAGGCCGTCAAGCAACATCAGGCCCACCAGGGCGAGATCGCGAAAGGAGTGAAAGCTGTGCCAGAACGTGGCGACTTGGTCGGCGGAGAGCGGCACAATAATCCGGCGGGGTTGCTTTAAGCGCAGCCCCAGTGCCATCGCGCGGCGTGGCCGGCCATAGCCGAGCGGGGATCGCTTCGTGTAAGTGCGCTGGAAGTGTGACTGGCCGGGGGGAATCTCTGTCCCAAGGTGGAAGCGATACAGGCAATGCAGCACGACCAGCCGGTGATTTACGGTTTGAGGCGTGGGCTTCGGTTGCTGGTCGAGTTGATAGCGGACGTAATCGAGCAGCGTAGATTCAGTGACCTCGGATAGAGGCTTCGATGGTTGTTGGGACCACCAGCGGGCGAAGTGCAGCAGATCGTAGGCGTAAGCCCGCAGAGAACGCACCGAGAGTTGGCGAATGCGCTGGGCGTCGAGGAAAGAGTTGGCCCAAGCGATCTCGCCTTGCTCATCGAGCAAACGATAGGGAGAAGCGCTGGCGGGAGCGGAAGGTCGATACATCACGTAGAGTTTCATAATGGTTGTGCTCCTTCGAGACAAGCGGCGAAGTCGGCAGCGGTGGCTCCGGAGACGAAGTAGCTGTTGGGATCATGTCCGACGGGTAACCGGACTATGAGAGCGGTCGCCCCGGCGCGTTCCAGACGAAGCCTGATCTGCTGAGAAGCCTGTTGGCCTGCCTGGTTTTCATCCTGATCGAAGACGACGTAAATCAGACGGCCAGGCTGGTCGCAAAGTTGATCCAGCTGAGCGGACGTAAGATGGGTGCCGAGGGCGGATGTGGTGTTGCGAAAGCCGGCCTGCCACAGCACAGCCAGGTCGAACAATCCTTCGACCAGAATCACCGCAGAGTATTGGCTGACAGACTCCCAGGCAAACAGGCCACCCTTGGAGCGCGACAGCAAACGATGCGGGAAGGCGTCTCCGATACTACGGCCGTAGAGGTTCACGACGCGGCCATGCTGTCGGCACGGGAAGATTATACGCTGGTAGAAAGCGTCGCGGCCCTGGTTGTCGATCAGGCCGGTGTGGAGCAACAGATCGAGCGGATAGCCATGTGCTGAGAGATGACGCCGTAGTGTCCTGCCGGGAGCGTAGCCGATGCCGAGTTCCTCGGCGATGGTGGAATCCCGCAGTCCACGACGTTCCAGATAGCGCACCGCGTCTGGGGCGCAATGAAGTTGAAGCTGATAGTAGGCGGCGGTCTGCGCGAGCAATTCAGCGACGGGCGCGGAGCGAGCCCTTGCTGCCAGTTCCTGCTGCAGATGCGCAACACTCTGACGAAATGACACCTGGAGGAAGAGTTCCACGAAACGGATCAGATCGCCGCCGTTTCCACATCCGTGGCAATAAAACAGGTTCTTGCCGGCATTGACATAGAAGGAGGGGCGCGTTTCCACGTGCAGGGGACACAGGCCCACAAACTCCTGCCGCGCGCTGCGGCGGCGAGGGGTCCAGTTATGCCGCTGCAGATATTCGAGCATTGGCAGGTGCTGCTTGAGTTGTTCCAGGTCCGGGTCCATGAAGCCGTTTCCTTCCAAAATCGAGGCTACGAGGAATCGGACCGCTTTCCCAGGCAAGGATGGTGGGTGAAATAACTTTCTTATAGGCGCAGAGGCCAAAGCAGCTGCAGGAAAAGAGCAAGCGTGGACCAGGACAACCGTAAAGCACCGTGACGGATGATCTCGCCGCGGGCCAGACACTGGGCCGCTGCGGCCAGTGTCTGGCGCAAGAACGAGAACGACGGTTGCGAGCAATCCAGGCTACGAAACCAGCGGCGGAGGGTAGAGGGATCGGCTACCCGGCAGGGATCCATAACGGTGGGCGCCGCGGATTCCAGGGAGCAGCGATCCACAAAGTAATGCCGCAATGCCTGACTGCGAGCCAGCAAGCTGTAGTGTGTGTAGGGGAGAGAAAAAGCCGGCAGGAAGGTGAAGGTCATGCCACAACAGTTACAGATGCCGCGCCGGATCTCAATCCAGTCATGACGCTCATCGTGAGCCTGCTTGCGGCGGCGGCCGTGGCCGACGATAGAGTCGAGATCACAAACCGGGCATCGACGCAGCATCACCGCAGTGCCATCTGCGGCCCAGGCATTCTCCGGGTTGCTCTCCTCATCGGAAAGTGGGATAAAGAGAATCGTAGCAATGAGGACTCCGCTTAGGGCGTGACCTGCCCAGATCTGAAACCCAAAGCGGAGTCCTCGCCTCCCAATAAAAAAGTCTCAACTGGAAAAGAATATCGCTTCCGCTGCCTGCTATTGGGCTTGCGGCTCCAAGGATTGGCCGGTTAATTGCCACATATAAGCGTCGAACGATCCGGCGGTGACGTAGCGGAAGATGCGGACCGTTTCGTAGCGATTGCCTTGCCGCAGGATGCGTCCCTCCCGTTGCTCGATGTCCCTGGGGCGCCAAGGCGGATCGAGTTGCGTGAGCGCCGCGAGGCGTTTTGGACGTTGGTTCCAGCGCCCATCTTCTCGGTGCTGCCAAG
Organism: Bryobacterales bacterium; assembly: GCA_963763615.1. Classification (GTDB taxonomy): domain Bacteria; phylum Acidobacteriota; class Terriglobia; order Bryobacterales; family Bryobacteraceae; genus Bog-105. The sequence continues at coordinate 464,114 of CAVXPI010000005.1, forward strand.
CAGAATGCGAATGCGGCCGGCATTGACGGCATCGAAGAGCAACTTCTTTTTGGCATCGGTGTCGGCTTCGTGGATGAAGGCGATTTCGGAATTTGGGACACCGAGACGGACGAGGTGCTCGCGCACTTCGTCGTAGACGTTCCAGCGCTGCGGATCGGGGGTGGAGAGATCGCAGAAGACCAGTTGCGTGCCGCGTTCGGCGGCTGTTTCCTGCCAGACGGCAAAGATGCGGCCGGTGGCGCGCTTGAGTTTGGTGTCGTGCTCGGGGTCTTCGCGGAGTCCCACCAGGCGCAGGTCGAGAGCCGCTTTTCGTCCATCGCCGGTGATCTTTAGCATGTTGTCGATGCTGGGATCGATCTTCTGTGTCTTGAGGGCCTCGGCGCGTTTGACCAGAGTTTGGATGTATTGCTTGAGCGTGTCGCTCGCCGGGGTTGCTTCGATGATCGGCTTGCCGGTTTCGAGTTCGGGCCGGGGCAGTTGCAGCATGTCGGCGGTTTGGATATCGGCCACCGAGCGGAACATGGTCAGCAGTTCCGGCATATTGATGAAGCGGGCGAAGCGGGTGTTCATGCGGTAGCCGCTGCCATCGGGGGCGAGTTCGAGGGCGGTGACGGATTCGGCGAAGCTGGCGGCCCAGGCGTCGAAGTGCCGGGTGCCGGTGCTTTCGAGCAGAGGCGGGGCCAAATAGCGCAGCACGGTGTACATTTCGGCGAGGGTGTTGCTGATGGGCGTGCCGGTGGCAAAGACCACGCCGCGGGTGTGCGGGCTTTGCTGAATGTAGCGGATCTTCAGATACATATCGAAGGCGCGGAACGAGTCGGAATTCGGCAGGCCGGCGATACGCGGCATTTTGGAGATGTACGCCAGGTTTTTGAAGGCGTCGGCTTCATCCACCATCAACTCGGAAATTCCGAGGTCTTCGAAGGTCACCGCGTCGTCTTTTATCTCGCGATTGGCGCGTTTTTCAAAACGAACCTTCAAGCGCTTTTTGGCCGTTTCGAGTTGTTTCACGATGCGGCGGTTGTCCCCGTTGTTGCTGGCGTTCATGCGTGCCAGCTCGTCGTCGATTTCACTGAGTTCTTCGTCGAGGAACCGTTTAAAAAGGTTATCGGAGAGCGGCAAATATTCGAAGCTGCGGAAGGAAACGATGTTGGCGTCGTAGTTACCGGTGGCAATGCGCGCCATGGCCCGCTGGCGGTTGCCGGTGGCGAACTGGTCTTTGCCTGCGACGAAGAGATTGGCGTGCGGATAGAGCTTGAGGAATTCGGTGGCCCACTGGTCTACCAAGTGATTGGGGACGACGAACATGGTTTTCTGAGCGAGGCCGAGCCGTTTGAGTTCCATCGCGGCCGCCACCAAAGTGAATGTTTTCCCAGCTCCTACGACGTGCCCGATCAAGGTGCAATTCGATTGCAAAATGCGCCAGGCGGCGTTCTTCTGGTGCGGCGCCAGCTCGCCGTTGCGAAGGCTATGCCGGCACATACCGGGGAATGTTAAGTGCGAGCCGTCATAGGTGCGAAGGCGCAGGTGATTGAATTGATCGTTGTATTGGCGCGCAAGGCGGTTCGCGCGGTCGGCATCCTGCCAAATCCATTTCTGGAAGTTGTCTTTCAATTCCTGCTGGCGTTCGCGGGCGGCCAGGGTCTCGTTCTGGTTGACGACAAGCTTGGGTTGGCCATCGGAACCGGTGATTTCGTCATAGGCGGTGGGGGTGCGGTTGTTGAGGGCGTGCTCGACCAGTACGGCGGCCGTGAAGCGTGCCGTGCCGTAGGTGGTGGTGTTCGGAGCGGCGTATTTCGCTTGGTAGCCGAGTTCGACGGTCCAACTGGCGATGCTTTGGGCGTGCGTGATGGTGACGTGTTTCTCTTCGGCGGACAACAGTTCACAGAGGAAGCGCTGGATATCGGCCACGGGTATCCAGGGAGAACCCAGGCGAGCATCGATATCGCCGGGTTCGAGTTCGCGGGGTTGCACGGTGCGGAGGGCGTGTACATTCGCGGTGAACTCGGGCGCAACGGCGGCAGCGGCCTCGGCGGTTTCGAGCTTGCGCCTGACATTGCCGGAAAGGTAGGCATCGGCGGGTTCCCAGGCGTTGCCCTCGGGATTGCGGAACACCAGGCCGGTGAGTTCGTGTTGCAGAGCGGGAATGCTTCTTCGGGTGAGACTCGCCATGCGCGGCCAATCGATTTGCCCGGTTTCATTGAGACT
>CAVXPI010000006.1:0-120651 GCA_963763615.1 Bryobacterales bacterium
CTATCGCCACGCTCTCCACACGCAAGGTGGTGTCCCAATCCAGCAGGTAGAGCGCTACCTGGTGCGTTGCGCCATCGCTCAAACTCAAGTTGATCGTGAAACTCGCGCCGTTCGAGTAATAGCTGGAGGCAATGCGGTCGGTTGCGCCTTGGGAAGTTTGCAAGGCGCGCACGTCGTACGTGAGGCCCGCCCAGGCATACGTCAAAGCACCGGTAAACCCGATGTTCGCATAGGAAGGAAGAGTGCTGGCGCCATCGGCGATCAAGAGTCCCTGGCTCCCGTACACCCCGCTCCAGGTACCTTGAGTGGCAGTGTCCGTTCCAGTAAAGACGGCGGAAGGCCCCGTACTGACGATGGGCGTTACCGTGAGAGATATCGTTGTCGTCTTGGTCAGCGTGCCGGAAGTGCCACTTACTGTAAGTGTGTATGGTCCCGCCACGACGCCGGCACCGACGTTGATGGTGACAACCGACGAACTCGTCGCCGGATTCGTCCCAAACGTTCCTGTGATGCCCGTGGGCCAGCCCGAGGCCGCTAGTGTAACTGCCGAGGTGAAGCCATTGGCTGGAGTGATAGTAACGGTTGCCGTGCCCGATGATCCTACGGTTGCCGTGGCGGACGTCGCGCTCAATGTGAAGCTGGGCGCTCCCGTTACCGTGAGCGAGATCGTGGTGCTGGCCGCCAAAGAGCCACTGGTGCCGTTCACCGCCAGCGTGTAGGGTCCCGCCGCCACGTTTGCCGCCACGCTGATCGTGACGAGGGAAGAAACCGTCGTGGGATTCGTTACAAATGTGCCCGTGATGCCCGCCGGCCAGCCGGCTGCCACGAGCGTCACCGCTGGGTTGGAGCCATTCGAATGTGTGACCGTGATTGTCGATGTTCCGCTAGAACCTGCGCTTGCCGTTGCCGCTGTGGCGCTCAACGCGAAGCTGGGCGCCGCCGTTACGGTCAGCGCAATCGTTGTACTCGCCGAGAGCGTGCCGCTGGTGCCGTTCACGGTCAGAGAGTACGTTCCAGGAGCGACGCTCGCGCCCACACTAATGGTCACGATGGACGACGCCGTTGCCGGATTTGTTCCGAACGTTCCGGTAATGCCTGACGGCCAAGCGGACGTTGCCAGCGTGACTGCGGAGCTGAAGCCATTCGATGGCGCAACAGTGACGGTAGATGTTCCGGTTGAACCCGCGCTTGCCATGGCTGCGGTCGCGTTCAACAGGAAGCTCGGTGCAGCCGACACAGTCAACGAAATAGCCGTGCTTGCCGACAAACCGCCGCTGGTCCCATTCACGCTCAGCGAGTATGGTCCCGGCGCGACGACCGCTCCCACATTGATAGTCACGGTGGACGAAGAGGTCGTTGGATTCGTGCCGAAGGATGCTGTTATGCCGGACGGCCAGCCGGATGCGGCCAGCGTCACTGCCGAGTTGAAGCCGTTCGCTGGAGTAAGAGTTACGGTCGACGTTCCCGTGGACCCCGCAGTCGCCGTTGCCGCCGTGGCGCTCAGCGTGAAGCTCGGTTGCACGACGGCGTTCACGGTCAGCGGGATCGTCGCAGTGGAGGACAAAGTCCCGCTGGTCCCGGTCACTGTGAGTGTGTAGGGACCTGGCGTGACGCCCGCCGCCACGTTGATCGTGACCAGGGACGACGCGGTCGCCGGATTCGTTCCGAAAGTGCCGGTGATGCCTGTAGGCCAACCGGATGTGGCGAGAGTCACTGCCGAGCTAAAGCCGTTCGCCGGGGTCACGGTCACTGTCGAAGTGCCACTAGCGCCTACGTTGGCCGTCGCCGCCGTCGCACTGAGCGTGAAACTCGGCGGCGTTGCTACTGCGGCTGGTGGTCCCAGAAAGATCCCGCTCACCACGGGGTTCAGCGCCGATGCGGTGACCGTGATGTTCACGCTCCCCTTGATATTCCACAGGCCATACACGCCGTTATGAAATCCGGAGAAATTGCGGCTGTCGAGCACTGTGCCGCTGGCCGCGTCGGCTATCGCCACGCTCTCCACACGCGAGGTGGTGTCCCAATCCAGCAGGTAGAGCGCTACCTGGTGCGTTGCGCCATCGCTCAAACTCAAGTTGATCGTGAAACTCGCGCCGTTCGAGTAATAGCTGGAGGCAATGCGGTCGGTTGCGCCTTGGGAAGTTTGCAAGCCTCGCACGTCGTACGTGAGGCCCGCCCAGGCATACGTCAAAGCACCGGTAAACCCGATGTTCGCATAAGAAGGAAGAGTGCTGGCGCCATCAGCGATCAAGAGTCCCTGGCTCCCGTACACCCCGCTCCAGGTACCTTGAGTGGCAGTGTCCGTTCCAGTAAAGACGGCGGAAGGCCCCGTACTGACGATGGGCGTTACCGTGAGAGATATCGTTGTCGTCTTGGTCAGCGTGCCGGAAGTGCCACTTACTGTAAGTGTGTATGGTCCCGCCACGACGCTGGCACCGACGTTGATGGTGACAACCGACGAACTCGTCGCCGGATTCGTCCCAAACGTTCCTGTGATGCCCGTGGGCCAGCCCGAGGCCGCTAGTGTAACTGCCGAGGTGAAGCCATTGGCTGGAGTGATAGTCGCGGTTGCCGTGCCCGATGATCCTACGGTTGCCGTGGCGGACGTCGCGCTCAATGTGAAGCTGGGCGCTCCCGTTACCGTGAGCGAGATTGTGGTGCTGGCCGCCAAAGAGCCACTGGTGCCGTTCACCGCCAGCGTGTAGGGTCCCGCTGCCACGTTTGCCGCCACGCTGATCGTGACGAGGGAAGAAACCGTCGTGGGATTCGTTACAAATGTGCCCGTGATGCCCGCCGGCCAGCCGGCTGCCACGAGCGTCACCGCTGGGTTGGAGCCACTCGAATGTGTGACCGTGATTGTCGATGTTCCGCTAGAACCTGCGCTGGCCGTTGCCGCTGTGGCGCTCAACGCGAAGCTGGGCGCCGCCGTTACGGTCAGCGCAATCGTTGTACTCGCCGACAGCGTGCCGCTGGTGCCGTTCACGGTCAGAGAGTACGTTCCAGGAGCGACGCTCGCGCCCACACTAATGGTCACGATGGACGACGCCGTTACCGGATTTGTTCCGAACGTTCCGGTAATGCCTGACGGCCAAGCGGACGTTGCCAGCGTGACTGCGGAGCTGAAGCCATTCGATGGCGCAACAGTGACGGTAGATGTTCCGGTTGAACCCGCGCTTGCCATGGCTGCGGTCGCGTTCAACAGGAAGCTCGGTGCAGCCGACACAGTCAACGAAATAGCCGTGCTTGCCGACAAACTGCCGCTGGTCCCATTCACGCTCAGCGAGTATGTTCCCGGCGCCACGACCGCTCCCACATTGATAGTCACGGTGGACGAAGAGGTTGTCGGATTCGTGCCGAAGGATGCTGTTATGCCGGACGGCCAGCCGGATGCGGCCAGCGTCACTGCCGAGTTGAAGCCGTTCGCTGAAGTAAGAGTTACGGTCGATGTTCCCGTGGACCCCGCAGTCGCCGTTGCCGCCGTGGCGCTCAGCGTGAAGCTCGGCTGCACGACCGCGTTCACGGTCAGCGGGATCGTCGCAGTTGAGGACAAAGTCCCGCTGGTCCCGGTCACTGTGAGTGTGTAGGGACCTGGCGTGACGCCCGCCGCCACGTTGATCGTGACCAGGGACGACGCGGTCGCCGGATTCGTTCCGAAAGTGCCGGTGATGCCTGTAGGCCAACCGGATGTGGCGAGAGTCACTGCCGAGCTAAAGCCGTTCGCCGGGGTCACGGTCACTGTCGAAGTGCCACTAGCGCCTACGTTGGCCGTTGCCGCCGTCGCACTGAGCGTGAAACTCGGCGGCGTTGCTACTGCGGCTGGTGGTCCCAGAAAGATCCCGCTCACCACGGGGTTCAGCGCCGATGCGGTGACCGTGATGTTCACGCTCCCCTTGATATTCCACAGGCCATACACGCCGTTATGAAATCCAGAGAAATTGCGGCTGTCGAGCACTGTGCCGCTGGCCGCGTCGGCTATCGCCACGCTCTCCACACGCGAGGTGGTGTCCCAATCCAGCAGGTAGAGCGCTACCTGGTGCGTTGCGCCATCGCTCAAACTCACGTTGATCGTGAAACTCGCGCCGTTCGAGTAATAGCTGGAGGCAATGCGGTCGGTTGCGCCTTGGGAAGTTTGCAAGCCTCGCACGTCGTACGTGAGGCCCGCCCAGGCATACGTCAAAGCACCGGTAAACCCGATGTTCGCATAAGAAGGAAGAGTGCTGGCGCCATCAGCGATCAAGAGTCCCTGGCTCCCGTACACCCCGCTCCAGGTACCTTGAGTGGCAGTGTCCGTTCCAGTAAAGACGGCGGAAGGCCCCGTACTGACGATGGGCGTTACCGTGAGAGATATCGTTGTCGTCTTGGTCAGCGTGCCGGAAGTGCCACTTACTGTAAGTGTGTATGGTCCCGCCACGACGCTGGCACCGACGTTGATGGTGACAACCGACGAACTCGTCGCCGGATTCGTCCCAAACGTTCCTGTGATGCCCGTGGGCCAGCCCGAGGCCGCTAGTGTAACTGCCGAGGTGAAGCCATTGGCTGGAGTGATAGTCGCGGTTGCCGTGCCCGATGATCCTACGGTTGCCGTGGCGGACGTCGCGCTCAATGTGAAGCTGGGCGCTCCCGTTACCGTGAGCGAGATTGTGGTGCTGGCCGCCAAAGAGCCACTGGTGCCGTTCACCGCCAGCGTGTAGGGTCCCGCTGCCACGTTTGCCGCCACGCTGATCGTGACGAGGGAAGAAACCGTCGTGGGATTCGTTACAAATGTGCCCGTGATGCCCGCCGGCCAGCCGGCTGCCACGAGCGTCACCGCTGGGTTGGAGCCACTCGAATGTGTGACCGTGATTGTCGATGTTCCGCTAGAACCTGCGCTGGCCGTTGCCGCTGTGGCGCTCAACGCGAAGCTGGGCGCCGCCGTTACGGTCAGCGCAATCGTTGTACTCGCCGACAGCGTGCCGCTGGTGCCGTTCACGGTCAGAGAGTACGTTCCAGGAGCGACGCTCGCGCCCACACTAATGGTCACGATGGACGACGCCGTTACCGGATTTGTTCCGAACGTTCCGGTAATGCCTGACGGCCAAGCGGACGTTGCCAGCGTGACTGCCGAGCTGAAGCCATTCGATGGCGCAACAGTGACGGTAGATGTTCCGGTTGAACCCGCGCTTGCCATGGCTGCGGTCGCGTTCAACAGGAAGCTCGGTGCAGCCGACACAGTCAACGAAATAGCCGTGCTTGCCGACAAACTGCCGCTGGTCCCATTCACGCTCAGCGAGTATGTTCCCGGCGCCACGACCGCTCCCACATTGATAGTCACGGTGGACGAAGAGGTTGTCGGATTTGTGGCAAATGTCCCTGTGATCCCGGCCGGCCAGCCGGATGCTGCTAGTGTCACCGCCGAGTTGAAGCCATTCACTGGCAAGACCGTGATAGTGGAAGTCCCGGTCGAACCCGCGTTTGCCACTGCGCTAGTGGCGATCAAGGTGAAGATGGGATTGATGGGCGCTGTGCCTGTTGTGGTGAAACTGTAAGTCGTCGAATAGCCAGTGGCGCCGTTGGCTCCGGTGGATTGAGCGACGAAATAGTATGTCGTTCCCGGTGTCAAGCCAGTCAGGGTAACTCCGTGGTTTGTGGTTGAGGTAGATCCGGCAGACGTGTTGGTATAGAGCTGGCCCAACGCCGTAGTAGTGCCATATGCTACCGCTGTACTCGCATTGACGTCGGTCGACCACGTGATGGTGGCGCCGGTGTTGTTGATCCCCCAAGCGGCAACGTAGCCGACATTCGGTGCCGGCCCGGATGCGGTTGGCGTCGTAAACGTGTAGTTGGTCGATGTCGAAGAAGCGCCCAGCGAATTTGCGGAAATCACCAGATAGTTGTAAGTCGTATTCGGCGTCAGCCCGGTCAGTGTCACGGACTGGCTTGTGGCTAGAGCCGTTGTTGCCTGCGTCAGTGTCCCGTAGCTCGTCGTTGTTCCGTAGCTCACTTGCGCGGTAGCTGGTTGACTGGTTGTCCAATTGATCGTCGCCGAGATGGGCGTTAGATTCGTGGCTGCAACGCTGGAAATGACTGGAGAAGCGGCGCTGCTGGTGGTGAAGTAAGAGTTCGGCGAAGTGGAAGACCTGCCTGCCGAGTTCACCGACACAACATCGAAGTTATAGGGGCTGTTCGGCGCGAGCCCTGCCAGCACCACCGCGTGCGTAGTGGTGAAGGTTGGGTCCAGCACGGTGGTTGTGCCGTAACTAGGGGTGGAGCCGTAGTTGACTAGCGAAGTCGTTGGCTGGTCTGTCGTCCAGGTGATCACTGCCGTTGTGGTGTTGATGCTTGACGCCGTCACCGCACTGATCACCGGGCCCGGCGTGTTCGTCGTCGGCGTGGTGAAATTCAACGGGAACTGGGTTGAAAACCACTTTGCGACTTGTAGGGCGACAAGATCATACCCGTTCGACCCAAGATGGATCGGGTCGATGATCGAGTAGCCTACGTTTGCCGCATGGCTCGCTGCCGCTGTCCCGTTGTACCCGCGAGTGCAAGCCGTAATATCTAGAGGGTCGCTGAGCGCGTTGACTAGAATTGTCTCTTGGTCGATGACAATGGCAGTCCCGACACCCTCAGTGCCACTGGAAACGCTAATCGCGCATGACACACTATCGAGCGCACCCGAAGTAATTGTGCCGTGCGCCTGCACCGCATGAAACGATTCTGCCGGAAGATCGTTCGCATGAGACGCCACATCCATCGGGAGCGCCGGATTGTAGGCTTGAACCAACAACTCTCGAATATTCAGATAGTTGTTCCCATACGCCGCAGCCTCGCTCACGTTCGTGGCAATAACGTTGTTGTAGTCGGTTGTTCCGATGGGAGCCAAGTCATTGTTGATGTCGCCCATAACCAAAAAGCAGGGTGGCGGATTCAGCGCGTTCACCATACTGGCTACGTCGGAAAGAACCGTGCTGACGTCGTTGTGGTTGTTTCCTCCGGGCCAGAGCACGTTACAGTTACCCGCGGTGAATGACGCTGGAGTCGCCAGCATTGCCTGGGCGATTTGGCTGCTAGTTGCGCCGCCAATTCCTTCGTTATTCACTGGTACGCCAATCTGGGTCGTCAAATAAAGCGGGTATGTATTTGTACTCAAATCTCCATACCCTTCGGTAAGCGAATCGCCCCAGGCCCAGACCGTGATCCCAGGCATATTCGCCCCAAACATCGAAGGCCCATTGGTGTTGACGGAGACCACTTGGATGTCATAAACCGTGCCTGGTGCCAGGCCGGTCAGCGTAACCGAATGGGAGGTCCTGAGCGTCGCATCGAACGCCGACGAGGAGCCGTAGCTGGGAGTTGCCCCGTAGTTGATTAGGGACGTGCTAGGCGAGTCTGTCGTCCAGGTGATCACCGCTGAGGTGGTGGTGAGATTCGAGAAGGCAACATTCGAGATGACTGGCACGAGCGAAGGCGGCTCAGTGGTGGTTAGGCCGTAAATCGGGGAGTAGCCAATGGCGCCGCCAGTACCTAAAGACAAAGCGGCGAAATAATAGGTGGTGCCCCGATTCAGACCGGTCAGCACGACTTGGTGAGTCGTCGAGAGCGTGGTTTGCACGGGGGTGAGCTGGCCTAGCGAACTGCTAGTACCATATGCCAAAACCGTATTCGCGGGTACGTCCGTCGTCCAAGAAAGGGTAGCGCTCGAATTCGTTATGGCATATGAAGAGACAAAGCTGAGATTGGGGGCAGTGGCGGCCGCTGCGGGAGTGACGAATGTCTGGTTTGCGGAACTCGACGCGACATTCGCCAAACCGGAGGAAACGACGTTGAAATTGTAAGCCGTGCTGGCGGAGAGTCCACTCAAGGTCACCGAGTGAGCGGTTACCAGGGTTGAACTGAGCGGAGAGGAAGAACCATAGGCGGGGGTGGGTCCGTAATTGACGAGGGAAGTGCTCGGTTGGTCCGTGGTCCAATTGACGGTCGCGCTAGTGCTCGCGATATAAATTACGTTGATATTGGCAATGATCGGGGAAAGGCTGAGGGTGGCGAACCGGAAGTTGGCGGATGTGACAGTTGTATTGGCCGTCCCGACGGAAACAACATCAAAATTGTACAGCGTATTCGGGGCGAGCCCGTTGATGGTAACCGAGTGCGCCGTGTTCAACGTGGGATCCAAAAGCGACGACGAGCCGTAGCTGGTAGTGGTGCCGTAATTGACCAGCGAAGATGCCGGTTGGTTTGTCGTCCAGGTGATTACGGCTGAGCTACTGGTCACGTTTGTGGCCATTGGATTGCCAATTACCTGGGCCGAGGCGGGGGCAGCCGCGACTGCCAAGGCCGCGATCACGCATCGCAGCCACCTAACACCACTAATATTCGCCTTGTTTTCGCTTAACCGATGAGACACTAAACCTCTCTATTCAACTCCGCCACCCGAGGGATCTGCTTAGGATTAACACGGGTCCCGCCACGGCCACAATACCCAGCAGTTCTGGTACGCCGGCCATGTTTGATTTCCTTCTAAATCTTCGAGTTGCGGCTCGGCGAGGTTAGAACGCCGCTTCCAAGGAACAGTACCAGAGAATAAGCTCGAAATAGCCTGTTAATGATCTCGTAAACGTTCCTGAACACTGGGCTGATATGCTCTTCGGGGCTGCGTAAGCACCCCCCATTTCACCCAGGACCGTTTAAACAAACTCATGTTCGAAAAAACGAATCAAGTTACCAGCTTTTCATCGAAGTCCGAAATCGCTCTTCTTCAGTTAAGTTGTGTTCGTTGGTGGGGGTCTTCGGGCTCCCTACGTATACGTTCATGCTAAACAGCCCTTCCCGTTATTGGAGTTCATTTCCAATCCTGTGCGCCGTGCCAGATGCGGGATATTTCCACCGCATAGTCACTGAGCTTGTAAACAGCAACGTAGGGTAAACCGGGAAAGATCAAACTCGCGGCGGCCTTGCGTGCGCCCGAGGCGGCCACGTTGGGGAAATTCCGCCAAGGATAGACAACAGTCATAGATTGTTTGAATGACGTTGCGCGCCGTTTTCGGATTGTCCTCCCCGATACGTCTAAAAATGTGGTCCAAGTCTCTTACGGCTCTTGGAGTCCAGCGGACTTCCATCAGGACTTGAAAAGCTGCGCGATGTGCGAGCCAACTTGCTTACTTGTGAAGTATTCACCGCGCGCTAATTCCTCTTCCCCAAGCGTCACCGCAGCAATGAACCGGGTTTCGTTGTCGAGATACTGGCGAATCACTTCCGTTGCGAGCGTATCCACCGCCTTGCCCCCGCCTTGCCCTTGTCAATAGCGAGCTGTGAGAGCAAGTTTTCCTGTTCGGGAGAAAGCTGAATTTCCATAGTACTTAACATTAGGCTCTCACAACACCAGGTGTCAAAGGAAGGAAATGCCCTGTATCCTTTTTCCCTCCATCTGGTGCGTAGATCCTCTGGTCGTCGGCGCTACCCAGCATGCCTCTCATGCCCCGCCCAGATCTGCTTCAAATTCTCCATCTGGTGAGAGAACGAATCCTTTAACTGCTGCGGTGCGATCTCCGCTAAAACCGTCGCCACGCCATTCGCATAAGGCAACACGCGCGAATTTCGCAAATAGTCCGGCACGGGCGACGGTGCGAACGCCACCAACACGTTCGCCAATACCGCCACCACCAGTGCGCCGCGTGCAAAACCCGCCACGCCACCCAGCAAATAGTTAAACCACGAAAGCCCGACCCAGCGCAGGATCTTCGAGAGCAGCGCCGCAATAATCGAACCCAGCAGCGCCACGCCAAAGAAAATCAGAAAGAAGCCGATAGTGTTTGCCAGAGCCGGCGTCTTAATCCACGCGTGCAACTGCTCGCCTACCATTCGATAAAACCAGAACCCGGCTACCAATCCCACAATCGTTGCCACCAACCCAATGACCACGCGAGTAAACCCAGCGCGCAACCCGGCAATGGCGGAACTGACGATGATCAGCGCCAGAACAATATCGAACCAATTAAGACTCATTAACGTTTGCATGCTCGAACCTCACGCGGCAGATTCCGGGAAATCCTTCCCGGTCAACTTGGTATACGCTTCAATGTACTTCGCGCTCGTTTTGGCGATCACTTCATCTGGAAGAGACGGAGCGGGCGGCTTCTTGTTCCATTGCAGCGTCTCCAAATAGTCGCGCACGTACTGCTTGTCGTAGGAAACCTGCGTACCGCCGGGATTGTATTGATCGGCGGGCCAAAAACGCGATGAATCGGGCGTCAGCACCTCATCGGCAAGTACGATTTGGTTGTCCACAAAACCGAACTCCAGCTTGGTATCGGCTACGATAATACCTCTTTGCAAGGCATAATTGGCGGCCCGGTAGTACACTTCGAGCGTCAAGTCACGCAACTGCCCCGCCAGTTCCACACCCAGCACGTTCGCAATATAGCGAAAAGGTACGTTCACGTCATGGCCCGTAATGGCTTTGGTCGCAGGGGTGAAGATGGGCTCTGGCAACTGATCGCCATCTTTCATGCCCGGTGGCAGTGGGATGCCGCACACTTTTCCCTGCAGACAATATTCGCGATACGCCGACCCCGCCAGGTAGCCGCGGGCGACGCACTCCACGCGCACCATGTCGGCTTTCTTCACCTGCATGGAACGGCCCTTCATGGCTTTCCGGCGCGCGCTCATCTTTGGATAGCGCTTGGTGTCCGCCGTGATCACGTGCGATGGGACAACGTCGCGCAGAAATTCAAACCAGAACAGCGACATCTGATTCAACACGCGGCCTTTGCAGGGGATGCCACTCCCGAGTATGCAGTCGAAGGCCGAAATGCGGTCTGTCGCCACAAAAAGCAAACTATCGCCGAAGTCGTACATATCGCGGACCTTGCCGCGCCCCACCAAGGGCAACGATAACTTCGATTCCAACATCACTTCGTCCCTGCACATATTTCCTCTTGAGTATCCCAGAGGCGCGGTTCCCGTCAAACGGTAAAATGAGAAACGTGCGCGCCAACTATCGTTTCGCTACCTGTAACGAACTATTTCAGAACATGCCACTGGCGGAACAGTGCCGTTTGGTAAGTGAGTTGGGGTACCAGGGGTTTGAAATTGCCCCATTTACTTTAGGCGAAGATCCGGCCGCCATTTCGCCTACGCAGCGGGCAGAAGTGCGGCAAACGATCATTGCCAACGGGCTTGAATTTGTTGGCCTGCACTGGCTGCTGATGGCTCCTGCCGGCCTGCAAATTGTTACCAATGATACGGCGGTTCGCCTGCATAGTTGGGATTACGTGCGGCGCTTGATTGACTTGTGCGCCGATTTAGCCACAGCGGGCGGGCGGCACCGGCCCGTGGTTGTGTTCGGTTCTCCTAAACAGCGCAGCAGCGTGCCGGGCACGTCGCCCAGCGAAGCAGTTTCGCACTTCAAAGATGGAATGGCCGACGTCGCTCCGCATGCGGAGTCGCGCGGCGTCACCTTACTCGTTGAGGCACTTTCCCCGAGCCAAACCGACGTGGTGACCAGCTTGGCCGAAGCGATTTCCGTTGTCGAACACATTGGCAGCCCAGCCGTCCAGACCATGTTTGATGTGCATAATGCGATCGGCGAAACGGAACCGCACACCGTCTTGATCGAACGGTATTTCGCCCATATTAAGCACATTCACGTCAATGAGATGGACGGGCGCGAACCTGGCATGGGAGACTACAATTTCCTAAAGCTTTTGCAGAAATTGGCCGAGTTAAAGTATGACGGCTGGGTCTCTTTAGAGGCGTTTGACTTTAGCAGGGATCCACGCGAAGTAGCCGCGCGCGCAATTGAAACTTTGAAGGCGGCACAGTCCGCCGGGGTACCCATACAAACCATATGAATCGATACATCGTTACGGGTGGAGCAGGTTTTATTGGGTCCGCGTTGGTTCGCGCTCTCCTCGCCGAGGGTCATGACGTGCATGTCATCGACAACTTATCTTCGGGAAATCTTGAGAATCTGAAAGAAGTGGCAAGCCGTGTGACTTTCCACAAGGCGGATATTTGCCGATATGATCAAATTGCTCCCGTAATTGCCGGCGCGCATCGTGTGTTCCACCTCGCCGCGATTCCTTCGGTTCCCAAATCGATTGACAAGCCTGTGGAGAGCCATGAAGTGAACATCAATGGCACTTTCAACGTGTTCCGTGCAGCGGCGGAAGGCCGGGTGGGTCGTGTGATTTACGCCGCTTCCTCGTCGGCCTATGGGGACACCGCAGTGCTTCCAAAAGTGGAGACCATGATCCCGCAACCGAAGTCTCCCTACGCGCTGCAGAAGCTGGTGGGTGAGTATTACGCATCTGTTTTTTCCGATTGCTTCCACTTACAGACCATCGGGCTACGCTTCTTCAATGTATTTGGCCCGCGGCAAGATCCGTCTAGCCCTTACTCGGGCGTGTTGTCGGTCTTCATGACCTGCCTGCTTGAACGGCGCAGTCCCACCATTCACGGCGATGGCGGACAATCGCGCGATTTCACTTACGTGGAAGACGTCGTTGCTTTGCTTATGAAAGCAGCCGAGAAGGAAGGCGTTTCAGGCAGAACCTTTAATGCCGGCAACGGCGGCCGCATCACGCTCAACGAAACCTGGAAACAGCTCCAGCAAATCGAGGGTGTGCATATTCCGGCAAAGTACGGCCCCCCGCGTCCCGGCGACGTGCGCGATTCTCAAGCCGATACGACGGCGGCCATCCAGGAACTCGGGCACGCTCCGCGCTTCACTTTTGAACAAGGTTTGCGCCTTACCCTTGAATGGTATCGAGCCCATCAACTGGCCGCCGCTAAGTGAGCAGCATCGCGTGAGCAATTCGAATTTTCTCCTCGGCGCCGACGGAATCTACCGTTGCGCCGAGTTTCAGCATTTTCTCTGGCAAAGTCATGGCTTCGGCACCCGCATGGCGAGTCCGGAGGTGGATATAACCCTTCGCCAGATCCATTCCGATCAAGTTTGGAATGCCCATCCTCTCGTTGACCGGCAATGCGAAGGAGATGCGCTAATCACGGACGATCTGAATCGCCGCATCGGCGTCCGTACTGCCGATTGTGTACCCATTCTTCTGATGGACGCCAGAAAACGCGCCGTGGCGCTGTACATGCCGGATGGCGCGGCACGGTGGCTGCCATCGTGCGGAACACAATGGAAAAAATGCACGCCGATTTCGGCAGCAACCCAGCCGATATTCGCGCCGCGCTCGGGCCTTGCATCCGCCAATGCTGTTATGAGGTCGGTCCCGAAGTTGCGGCGCAGTTCAGTCCGCTGTTTCCGGAACTGACCTCCAGTGACCGGCAAACAGCATATCGACCTAGTGGAAGCGAACTCCCGCCATCTAAAAGCTGCTGGCATTCCGGCCTCCCAAATCTTCGATTCGGGGCTCTGTACCATTTGTCTTGCGCAACATTTCTTCTCCTACCGCCGCGAACCGCAAAATCCCGGGCGCATGCTCAGCGTAATTTCACGGCTGGCTTGACAGTCCCAGGATCCGCAGGCAATCCGGTGGTCACTCCTGTCTGCCGCGCCGAGACTCGTCTCGGCACTGGAGTTTCTACATTTTAGTGGCTCGGCGGAGGGCGGACTTGAGTCCGCGCGAACTTTAGTTCCGCAATTGGTTCGAGAAGCTGGGTGCCAATCCGGTGCCTGCCAATCCGGTGCCTGCCACCACAATGCAATAATTCCCCTTTCAGAATAAGCTGAGTTTCTACTCGGCACATCTCAAGACACAAACTTGATGCCATAGCGTTTAGAAATTTCAAGAACCTGCGGCATTCCCTCCGGCACAGAAAAGTGTGAGATCTCTTCGAGATAGTTCTCAAAACCACCAGGCACGATGTGGACCAGCATCTTACCCACCTTCCCCCCAACATTTCGAAACGTATGGATCGATCCACGCCTTGCATGAAGCGCATCACCAGGCAAAAGTTTGTAGGAGACGCCGTCGACTAAAATTTCATACTCTCCCTCGAGGACGAAAAACGTTTCGTCTTCGTTTTGATGTGAGTGGGGCGGCGGCCCACCGCCAGGAGGCGAGGACTGGGTCATGGTGGCGGAGTGGCCACCGGTGGTCTCGCTCGCAATAAGAATTTCAACTGGTTCACCAAAAACAGCAAAGCTTTTGACAGGTGTCATTCGGTCATGATAATCCGAAAATACCAACGGTGGAGAGCCGCTATATCCTGTCTTCATGTCTCCTCAGTCCCTCGCCGAATGGCAGGCTCATCTCGCAATGGAGGCGGGTGCTGCCGCTACACTCCTTGGTCTGGTGTTCGTCGCCGCATCCATCAACCTCAAGCAGATTGTCGTCACGCCAGGCCTTCCGGGCCGGGTTGTCGAAACCGTTACGCAGTTTGTGCAGGTCTTGTTTATCTCGATGATGATGACGATCCCTCGTCAGCCGGCAAGGGCACTCGCGGCTGAAATTCTCGTCGTGGCCCTTTGTTCTTGGGTTATTCAGCTGGTGACGTTTGCCAGGTATAGGCGAGCTCGTTTGGGCAACCCCGGCTGGTGGCTGATCTTTCGTATCGCGCAGACTCACCTGGCGACGGTTCCGTTTGTTGTGGCAGGCGTTCAGCTATGGCTGCGCTTCGAGGACAACGTGTATTGGGTTGTGCCGGGATTCTTCTTTTCCTTTTTTGGAGGTTTAGTGAACTCCTGGGTCTTACTCATTAATGTGGGACGCCGCGGCCAAGGGACGCAGCCGAACGGCGGCGCGTAGCCCTCTGCTACTGCGAGCGTTCGGGAGCGGGCGGGTGCCAGCTTCCGTTGAGGATCGCATCTTCAGGCCAGTATAGGCGGATTGTCAGATTGAATGGACCGTCCCCGGAAGGAAGCCAATTTGATTCCAGACCCGCGCCAGGCGTTTGGGCTTGGATGTAGATGTCGAGCGACCCATCGGGATTGAACTTCAGAGCATCCCGATCGCCGATGGCGTAACGGTTGAGGGAGTTTGCAATAAAGTATCCGCCTTGATCGTAAGCGGTGAGGGACCAAAAAGCTCGCACCGGCGGAAGGCTTCCCTTAGCGAAATGGACCCGGTAACGTTGAGCGCCATTTAACGGATCGCCCGCCGCGTCGCCGCTGCAGTTCATATAGATCGCATCCTCGGGAGGATTTGCGCCGATGCCAAAACGCGCAATCGCTGCTCGCGCCATATAGTTGGTTCCGTAGCGGCCGATGGTCTTATTAAATCCCGCCCAACCCGGCTTCTTAGCGGCCGCCGCAGTGATCAAGTGCTCGATACGCGCCGACGCGGCCTGCGCGCCATCGTCAATCGCCTGGCGTTGTTCCGCGTTTAGTCCAGAAGCGTCGAAATCCCGGCCGGGGACGATTCCGATGCGGCCCAGTTCTTGAATCATGGGAGCATCCGCGGCATGTGGCGGGTTTGCTTTCATCGCCGTGGCGAAAGCGGCGAAGAAGGTCATCGGGTCCATTGCCTTCACTTGATCTGGCGGTGTAGCGCCCGCTGCGCTGCCGAAAGCCAGCGCTGAGTTAAGCTTCTGTTCACCATTCGGATAAGCGCTCAAAGGCATCATGCGCATACCTCTCTGAAATGCGTGGACTTGATCGTAATCGGTGGGCCCGTTGGTTTGCGTACGGCCCAGGAGCCAGACGATATTGGTGGCGGAGTCGTAGCGGGTAACATGTTCGGGGAGCGTGCCAGTCCAATGTGGACCCACAATGGCAAACCAGGACTCCGCCGTGCCGGTGGTTCGCTTGCCGGGATTGGCAAAGGTTTCCGTCCACGCGTCCATGAATTGCAGGAGATAAAAACGGCCCGCTGAATCGGGCACATGAATGAGGATGGGCTCGCGAGACAGATCCAGCCAGGCGGTCGAATAGAGCGTATCGGCGTTGGGCCGGACAATGCGGCGGGTATCCGGACGTGGGAATTGCGGAACATGCGCAAACTGGTTGACAGGCGTCGATCCGCGCGTGGCTTCAATCAGCACGAGAGGATAGGCATAGACATAGGCGCGCTCCGCAACGTCGCGAAGTGAGGCCCCACTTTGTGCCTGGAGCACTGCGGCCGCGAGAACGGGAATCATGATGAGCCTCCTGAATTTGCTGCTGTATCGGTGAATTGTTTGGGCGCTTTTCACTTTGGGTCGCTCAAACTATAATATGAGTAAGGACTACCTCCGAATCCGAGCCGGAAGCGTAAGCGCCATAGATTGGCTCCCCGCCAAACGGTAAACTTTGAAGTACTTGCCGGGAATTCTTTACCTGATTGCGACTCCCATCGGGAATTTGGAAGACATCACTTTGCGCGCCCTCCGTATCTTGCGCGAGGAAGTAGCCATGGTCGCCTGCGAAGATACCCGGCAATCGCAAAAGTTGCTGCACCATTTCGAAATCCGCAAACCGTCGATGGCTTGCCACGAGCACAACGAAGGGTCGCGAGCGGAGGAGATTGTCAAAATTCTGCAACGCGGTGACTCGGTGGCTCTGATCAGCGACGCCGGCACGCCGCTGATTTCAGACCCCGGCTATCGTGTCGTAGCAGCCGTGATTGCAGCCGGATTGACGGTCGTTCCCATCCCTGGACCCTCGGCCGCGCTCGCCGCGTTGGCAGCCTCTGGCTTGCCAGCGAACGAATTTCGTTTCATTGGCTTTCTTCCACCGAAGCAGACCGCGCGCCGCAAGCTACTCGCCGCTCTCGCGGGCGAAACCGCCACCCTGATTCTGTATGAGAGTCCGCACCGCATTTTGGAATCGCTGCAGGACATTGCTCTGGAGATGGGAACGAGGCCCATGGTTTTAGCGCGCGAACTGACCAAGCTGCACGAAGAGTTCTTGCGCGGCTCAGCGCCGGAAATTCACGCGCTCTTATCCGCGCGCGATTCCATAAAAGGCGAAATCACCCTGGTCATCGCTCAAGCCGTAGCAGCCGCACCCAGTGACGCTGATCCAATAGAGGAAATCGCTCGCTTCGAAGCGCAAGGAGTGTCTCGCATGGATGCCATTAAGATGGCCGCGAAGCGCCTGGGGCTCCCGAAGCGGGAGGTCTACCGGGCCGCTGCGGAGCGGGGCAGCAATCCAGCGGACAAACGTCATGATTAGCGGGAAACTGTCCGATCGCCAATTTGGGTTCGTTGGGTGAAAGCCGCTCCTCAATCAATTGCCTGAGCATGCCGATAAAAACCGGCTGCGTCCCTACCGTACCTGCGCGAACCATTTTCATGCCCAATTCGCCAGCCAAGTCTTGCGCCTCGGTATCGAGGTCATAGAGCACTTCGAGATGATCCGAAATAAACCCCAGGGGCGCAACCACCACGTTGCGAACTCCTTGCGCATGCAGGCTCCTCAAGTGATCGAGGATATCGGGTTCCAGCCACGGCTGAGCCGGCGGTCCGCTGCGGCTTTGATAGACCAAATTCCAACTGGGAATCGCCAGCGCCTCGGCAACCAGCCGCGTAGTCTCGCGTAATTGCTTTTCGTAGTTGCTCGTCTCCGCCGCAGACATCGGTATGCTGTGCGCCGTCGCTACAAAATGAACCGCACCGCGTTCGCTTTCGGGCCACTGTGCAAACGCGTCGCGCATCCGCAGCACGGAAGCTTCGATGAAACCTGGATGATTGTAGAAGACACGAATCTTATCAACCGCCGGCGCCCCTTCGCCAATCTCCGCCTGAGCCGCCGCTATGTTCTCGCGATATTGCCGGCAACCCGAGTACGAACTGTAAGCCGAGGTCACCAAACCGAGAGCGCGCTTCACGCCATCCGCGCGCATCTGCCGCAAAGCGCCGGCCAGAAACGGATCCCAATTTCGATTGCCCCAATAGATCGGCAAGTGGATAGCATGCCGGTCCAATTCCGGCCGTAGCGCGGCAATCAGTTCCCGGCATTGCTCGTTAATCGGACTCTTGCCGCCAAAATGATAATAATGTTCAGCCACTTCCAGCAAACGTTCATGCGGGATGTTGCGGCCGCGAGTAACATTCTCCAGAAACGGCATCACATCTGCGCGCTTCTCAGGGCCGCCAAAGGAAACCAGCAAAATTGCGTCGTACATTCTCTCTTGCTTTAGCGGATGCCTGAGACGCGGTGTAGCTTCAACATATTTGTCGAGCCGCGCAGACCCACCGGCTGTCCTGCTACGAACACAATATTGTCCCCCGGTTTGACCCGCCCGCTCGCGGCCAGCGAGTGCTCCATCTCCGTTAACATCTGGTCGGTCGAGGTCATGTCCTTCGTAATGATCGCCTGCACGCCGTACACAATGGAAAGCTGCCGGGCCACGCTTTCATTAGAGGTGAAGGCATAGATGGGCACGGGAGGCCGGTAGCGCGCCAGTAATCTTGCCGACGAACCCGAGGTTGTTCCCACCGCCAGCGCCACCACTCCCGCCGTCCGTGCGCAATGGTAGGCGGCGTCCGCAATGATTTCGGGAATCGTCAGGTCGGGCGAAGACTCCCAGGCTCCCTGAAACCCTTGTTGTTTAATCGACGTTTCGGTCTCGCATGCAATCTTCGCCATCACTTTCACAGCCTCAATGGGATGCTTGCCCGCCGACGTTTCGGCCGATAGCATGATCGCGCTGGTGCCATCGTGAATCGCATTGGCAACATCGCTCACTTCAGCGCGCGTCGGCAGAGGATTCTCAATCATCGATTCGAGCATCTGCGTCGCAGTGATCACGAAGCGGCCGCGTGCACGCGCCTTTTGGATGATCGTCTTCTGAATCGCCGGGACTTTCTCCAGCGCCATCTCAACGCCCAGGTCTCCGCGTGCCACCATCACGCCCTCGCACTCGTCCAGAATGGAATCCAGATTCTGCCACCCTTCCGGCTTCTCAATCTTGGCAATAATAGGCTGCTTCGCGTCCGCTTCTTCCAGCAAATGGCGCAGCCGCAGAACGTCGCGCGACTGGCGTACAAACGACAGCGCTAAAAAGTCGACCCCCTGCTCCACCCCGAAATGCGCGTCGGCCACATCTTTCCTGGAAAGAGACGGCGTGCTCACCTTGACACCCGGCAGATTTATACCCTTACGGTCACTGATCATTCCGCCGCTCACCACAAGACACCGCGCGGCAATCCCGTTCGTGTCGAGCACCCGCAAATGCAGAGATCCATCGGCCAGCAGCACGGAGTCGCCCGGCTTCACATCGCGCGCAAAATCGGGATAACTTGTGGACGCTATTTCCGCCGTCCCCGCTACCGCTTCCGTGGTTATCGTGAACTCAGAATCGTTCTTCAGAAGTTGCGGACCGTCTTTAAAAGTTCCGAGCCGGATCTTCGGGCCTTGCAAATCAAGCAGAATGCCGGCATAACTCTTGAATTCAGTCGAAAGCTCGCGCACCTTCTTAATGCGGCGCGCATGGTCGTCTTGCGAACCATGCGAGGCGTTGAGGCGGAAGACATCAACTCCCGCCTCGAAAAGAGAGCGCATGACAGCGTCGGAATCGGTGGAAGGCCCTAGGGTGGCAACAATCTTAGTGGCGCGCATTCAGAAGTGTTTTTTGTAAATCAATGTTTTTGTAAATCGGCCAGTTACGCTACGATAGCGAGAGCCAGGCAATAAAAAGGAAATTCACTTACAAACTCAATTATGCCCTTATACCAGGCGATTGTCCTCGCCATCATCCAAGGTTTTACAGAATTCTTGCCGGTGAGCAGCACTGCTCACTTGACTATCATTCCAGACCTGCTTGGCTGGAAAGATCCGGGCCTCTCGTTTGATGTCGCGCTCCACTTGGGCACGCTGGTTGCTGTACTAGTTTACTTCTTTCGAGATTGGGTACAGGTCACTCTCAACGGCATCGGCATCTCCTACAAAGGAACTCGCCCCGACGAAAACAGCCGTTCCCTCTTATGGCTGCTCGTGTTGGGCACCATTCCCGCTGCCTTGGCCGGATTGAAATTCGAAAAATATGCCGACCAAGCTTTGCGCACGCCTTACATCATTGGCGGAGCGATGATCGTGTTCGGAATTTTGATGTGGGTGGCAGACCGCGCACCCACGGCGCGCAACGGTCTCGATCAGATGACGGGCTTCGACGCCATCACCGTTGGCATTGCACAAGCCCTGGCGATCATTCCCGGAGTCTCCCGCAGTGGCAGCACTTTGACCATGGCGCGCTTCCGCGGCTATAGCCGTGAAGCCGCCGCGCGCTTTTCGTTCCTGCTCTCGACGCCCATCATCGCCGGCGCCGCCGCTAAAAAAGGCTGGGAACTGCATAAAGATGGCCTTCCGGACGACATGAAGATCCCCTACCTGGTCGGAATCGCAGTCAGCGGAGTTGTCGGATTGCTGGTCATTGCCTTTTTTATGCGCTACCTCCGCCACAACAGTTTGACCCTGTTTGTGTGGTACCGGATCCTTTTTGGCATAATAGTAATCGCTCTGGCGTTTTTCCGCGTTATTGGCGGATGAATTTCCTATCTCCAACTCGGCATACCCGGCTCAATGAGGCGGTGGGGTTTGTATTGCTTCTTCTCAGCCTCGCAATTTGGCTGAGTTTGCTTTCTTATTCCTCAACCGATCCGTCTTGGAATACGGCCACCGAGACCGCGCGCATTCATAACTTGCTCGGACGCAACGGCGCGGTCTGGTCCGATATTCTGCTGCAAATCTTCGGCGTCAGTATTTTTCTCTTGCCAATTCATCTTGGGCTGCTCGGCTGGAAGTGGGTACGCAACACACCTGTGCATGCCGCTTGGTTCCGCATCTTTGGGAGTATCGGTCTTTGGTTTTGCCTAGCTACGGCGTGCGCTTTGCTGTCGGGTCACTGGCTGCTTGGTGGCGCGATTCGGCCTAGCGGCATCATCGGTTTGGTGATGGCCGATTATCTCCGTTCACGCTTCGATTTCGCCGGCGCCGCAATCATTACCGCCGCTGTCGGCATTGTCGCCATTTATTTCGCGACCACATTTGAAGTGGCCATCTTGACCCGGCTGTTTGGCTCAACCATTACCAAGTTTCGCGCGCGTTTTGCGGCTTGGCGCGTGGCAAGAGCCGAGCAGCGCGCGCGCTCTTTGGAAAAAGCCAAAGCCAAGGCTGCCGAACGCGCGGCGCGGCGCAATGAGAAACGCGCTCCAGCAACTGGCGAGAAAACCCGGCTTGAGCCTTCCATCATAGAAGATCTTTCGGTGTCTTCCGCTTCGGCATCACGCCGGGCACGCGCCGCGAAAGAAGAAGAGCCTCCCTTTGACATGCCGGGAGCAATGGAAGAATTCGAGCCGGAGGAGGAGGAAGAAGAAGAAGAGATTCCCATTCGCGAATTGGCGGAACAATCGGCGGTGCCAAGTACGCCGGTGCCCCAGCCTGGACGTGTGCTTCCCTTCACACCTCCCCCACCTAAGGCGAGCCGCCGTCGATCGTACGAACTTCCCTCTACCGAACTGTTAAACGAAGCGCCGGCCGGCAACGGTTACGACAGTTTCGAATTGAAAGAAGTCGCCGGGAAAATAAAATCCAAGCTGGACGAATTCAACGTTCGCGGATCGGTAGTGCAGATCAACCCCGGCCCGGTTGTCACCACCTTTGAATACAAGCCGGAAGCGGGCATTAAGTATAGCCGCATCACCACGCTCATGGAAGACTTGTGCCTCGGGTTGCAAGCCGAATCGGTTTTGATCGAACGCCTGCCGGGCAAATCAACGGTGGGCATCGAAGTGCCGAATTCACGGCGCGAAGTGATTAGCCTGCGCGCGATTCTGGAATCGGCAGAGTTCAACGACGCGCCATCGCGCATGACGATTGCTCTCGGCAAAGATATTAATGGACGCATCAAGTGCGCTTCTCTTGAGACCATGCCCCACTTGCTGATCGCCGGATCTACCGGATCGGGCAAAAGCGTCATGCTCAACGCCATGATCATGTCGTTCCTCTACAAAGCGACACCGGATGAAGTGAAGATGATCATGGTGGATCCGAAGCGCGTCGAGTTGGGAATCTACGAAGGCATCCCGCACTTGCTCACCCCCGTAATTACCGAGCCCAAAATGGCTACCAACGCTTTGCGCAATGCGGTATTGGAAATGGAACGCCGCCTGAAACTGCTGGCGGGGCAAGGTGTACGCAACATCGAGCAATATAACCGTAAGATGGCGCAGTTGCGGGCCGAGCCGCGCAGTCTTTTCGATGAGGTGGAAGACGATGAGAATCTTCGGAACCTTCCCTACATTCTGATTCTGATTGACGAGTTGGCCGATTTGATGATGCTGGAACGAAATAACGTGGAAGAATGCATCACCCGGCTGGCGCAAATGGCGCGTGCGGTGGGGATGCACCTGGTTCTGGCCACGCAGCGTCCCAGCGTCGACGTCATCACTGGATTGATCAAAGCCAACTTCCCGTCGCGTATCAGTTTCCGCGTGGCCACACGCGTTGACTCGCGAACTGTTCTGGACAGCATGGGCGCGGAACACTTATTAGGAAAAGGCGACATGCTCTTCCTGCCACCCGGATCGTCTCGCCTGACCCGCGTTCACGGCGCGTATGTAACGGAACAAGAAACGAATCGAGTTGTCGATTTCTGGAAAGATCAAGCCGAACCCGTATATGACGACAAATTCCTGAAGGCTCCGCCTACTGAAGAAGAACTGGAAGCGGCTGCCAGCGGCGATGAGGAGTTCGACGGCGGGCAAGATCCCATGTACGAAGACGCCGTCCGCGTGGTTGTCGAAATGGGCAAGGCCTCGACCTCGACCCTTCAGCGGCGTTTAAAACTTGGCTACGGACGAGCCGCACGCATTTTGGATATGATGCAGCGCGACGGCATCATCGGTCCGCCGGATGGCCCGCGGCCCCGCGAAGTTTTGAAACGGCCCGATTGGCTGAAAGAGCTAGAACTGCGGTAAGGAAGCAGCACGCACAAGAGGCCAGATTGGGCTCGTTAAATAAAGAGTTCCGCTGAAACTCCAAAGTACTCGGCCAGTCCTCGTGCCTGCGCCTTACTGATCCCACGTTTCCCGTTCACAAGGTCCGAAACTTGAGCGCGCGAACCGAGCACCGGTAAAGGGTCTGCCTGCTTCAGTCCGCGCTGCTCCATTAAATGGAGAACCATTTCATAGGGAGGCCGGTCAGGCATTTTATGGTGCTGCTCGTCGTAAACCTCAATGAGGGCCGCCAAGACTTCCCGCAGCGCCTTCTCTTCTGGTGTGAGCTTCTGCTTAGCGAAGTCCAATTCTTCCAATCGCCCTGCCATGCGCTCAAACTCGCGATCATTTTGAATTGGCCGTGGCAACTCCACCGCCAACAATTTACCGTAGCACTGGAAGCGTTTGCGGGTAATTTCCTGCCATCTTCAAAAGACCCGGCTTGCTAATGACGTTCAATGATTATTGTTAGCAGATTGCTTACACCAAGTAAAGTTTCTCTACCGATTCGACCGATTCGGGGCAATCAGCAGATCAAACGCCCGTCCCAACGTATCCACCGTCTGCTTGGCGGAAATGCGTTTCGGATCATAAGCATGCTCCAGCACCAATCCAGCCAGCACAACTTCAAGCAGCACTTTATCGAGCGCATTCCGATCTTTGTCAAGGCATGCCGGGAGCAATTTCTTAAGCGCTTCATAATTCAAGGAAGCCCGAATGCGGCTGTGCGCCCCAGCCAGACGCGCGCGCATTTTGGGATGGCGCAAAGCAAACAGTTTAAATTCGAGCGTCAACAACATCGATTGGCGGTCGGCAGCCCGCTCCAAATAGAACCCCCGTAGCGTTTGCAACCGGTCCGGCGCGCTCTCGTAAGCCTCCAGCCGTTGCTGCAAATCCTTTAACCGTTCACTCGCCTGCTTCTCCAAAAGCGCGAAGAACAAATCTTCTTTGGTATCGAAATTGGCGTAAAAAGCCCCGCGTGTGTGTCCAGATTCCTTTGCAATGTCTTCCAGGCGTGCCGCCTCAAAACCGTCGCGGGCAAAAACGCGCGAGGCGGCCTCCAGGAGTTTGCGGCGGGTCGCCTCGGATTTCTGCTGATGTTTGTTGACAACCATCTCTTGATTTGATTATATACATGCGTGCATGCAATATGATACATTTGTGCATGAATTGCTTCTCATGAGACGCGCCATCGCCTTTTCCATCGTCCTTATTGCCTGTGGCGGGCTCCGCTCGTTAGCCCAAACCTCCGGCAGCGGTGCGGTGCCCGCCGCTCGCCCTACTCCTTTGCCGATGTCGGCTGCGAGTAGCCAAGCCGGAGCAGTCGGCACCCAGCAGACGCCAGTCGCGGGAAGTGGACCGGCCACCATCAACAGCAGCATTCAAGTAAACGGCAATTTTGCAGGCAGCGTGCCGGGGAAGGAATTGGCGCCAGGTGCAATTACCCTAAGCCTGGCCGACGCCGTGAAACGAGGCTTGGCTACTAACCTGGGCCCCATTACCGCCACCAACTCCGAGCGCGCCGCCCGCGCATCACGTATCCAGGCACTGAGCGCAATGCTGCCCAACATCGCGGCCAATGCCAGTGATACCGTCACGCAGGTCAATCTAGCGGCGTTCGGCTTTCAATTCAAAGTGCCGGCCTCCGTGGGCTTCTCGATTCCCTCGGTTGTCGGTCCCTATAACTACTCGAGTTTGCAAGGAACGCTCAGCCAATCTATTTATGATGCAACCGCGCGGCGAAACTGGCGGTCGGCGCAGGAATCGGAGAAAGTGTCGCAGTTGAACGCCAAGGATGCCCGCGAACTCGTCGTGCTCGCCGTGGGCGGCAGCTATCTGCAAACCGTGGCCACCGCGGCTCGGGTAGAATCGCAGCGCGCCCAAGTCGCAAACGCGGATGCCATCAACCGGCAAGCCCAAGTTCGCAAAGAAGCCGGCACCAACGCGCGCATAGATGTGACCCGCAGCGCGGTCGAGTTGCAAACCGAGCAACAACGCTTGAGCACGCTAGACGCCGAATTGCAAAAGCAAAAGATTGCGTTAGCTCGGCTCATTGGATTGCCGCAAGATCGCGAACTGATTCTGTCTGAACCATTAGCAATTCAACCCGGCACCCTGCCTGATACAAATCAAGCAATTCAGCTCGCCTGGCAACACCGATCCGATTTACAGGCGTTAGAAACGGGCGTGAAGGCTGCGGAAATTGCGCTTGGGGCAGCCAAGGGCGAGCGTCTACCGACGGCCTCCATAAGCGGAAACTACGGCGTGATTGGACCCAACCCGTCGACGACGCACGGGGCATTCGCGGTAACAGGCTCCGTCAACTTTCCCATCTGGCAGGGCGGTCGAGTCAAGGGCGATATTCTGCAAGCAGAAGCGGCTCTGGATCAACGGCGGGCAGAGTTGGCGAACGAACGCGGCAAAGTGGAAGAAGATGTGCGGACCGCGTTGATTGAACTGGCTGCGGCAAAGGGGCAAGTACAGCTGGCCGAGTCCAGCCGCAATTTAGCAAACGACACTTTGGCCCAGGCTCGCGACCGCTTTGGCGCGGGCGTGGCCACAACGGTGGAAGTGGTGCAGGCGCAGCAACAAGTGGCTAGCGCCGAAAGCGATTCCATTTCCAGTCTGTTTTCATATCAACTGGCAAAATTGGCACTCGCGCGCGCCATGGGAGACGCCGAAGACAGTTTCACGAATCAGCAAAGCGAAGGTCACAAATGAGCAGCCTATTACAAAAAGATCCTGATACGCAATCAGGCGGCGGCGGAACAAGCCCAGCGGAAGCAAGCGCAGCCACCGCAACACCACCGCCACCGTCGGCCACGCGCGGACGCGGCAAAGCGTTCGCTATTTTCTTCGCCGTGTTAATCCTGGCAGCCATTGCCGGCACTCTGTACTGGATGCACATTCGGCAGTTCGAAACAACCGACGACGCGGAGGTAGATGGCCACTTGAATGCCATCAGCCCCAGAGTGGAAGGCACCGTTCTGAAAGTGTATGTCGATGACAACCAAGTGGTCAAAGCCGGCGACCCTCTGGTAGATCTCGACCCCCGCGACTATCAGATCGCCGTCGATCAAGCAGAAGCGCAGCTGGCGCAAGCCAACAGCATGGTTTCGGCTCAGCAGCCCAATGTGCCGATTACGCAGGTGCAAAACGTCACCAACATTTCCGGCGGTGAAGCAGATTTGGAGAACGCGCAAGCCGCCCTTGCCACAGCGCAGCGAGATGTGGAAACCGCCAGAGCTCACCTCGAAGAGGCCGAAGCGAACAGCGAAAAGGCGCAGTCCGATCTAGCCCGCTACCAGACGCTGATCGCCAAAGAAGAGGTTTCGAAACAGGAATTCGACGCCGTCGCTTCTACCGCCAAAGCGCAGGCGGCGAGTGTTGCTGCCGCTAAAGCCGCCGTAGAAGCCGATCTGCAGATCGTCAATCAAAAGCGCGCCCTCGTTTCGCAATCGCAAAGCAAGCTGCAGCAATTCAAGAGTAATGCGCCCGAACAGTTGGCCGTCAAGCGCGCCGCCGTGTTTTCAGAAGAAGCCGCCGCCAAAACCTCGCAAGTGCAATTGGAGCGCGCCAAACTGAACCTCGATTACACCAGGATCACGGCGCCCATTGGCGGAATCGTGATGAAGCGCTCAGCCGAAGTGGGCGTGCACGTCGCTGCGGGACAACAATTGGTGACCATCGCTCAGACCGGCGATTTATGGGTAACCGCGAATTTCAAGGAGACGCAATTGCGAAACATCCACCCGAAACAAAGCGCGGTTCTTCATGTCGATGCGTTGAACCAGGATTTTCAAGGCTACGTAGACGATGTGGGCGGCGCAACAGGAGCGATCACCAGCGTTCTGCCGCCGGAAAACGCCACCGGTAATTTCGTAAAGGTTGTGCAGCGAATTCCCGTTCGCATTCGTTTCAACAAGAATCAAGCGGGTTTAGACCGTTTGCGTCCAGGTATGTCCGTTGAGCCTGAAGTTCGCGTGATGAATTAGAGAACGCATGGCATTATCCGCACCGCCGCAATACCGTAATTGGAAACCTGCGCACAATCCCTGGATTGTCGCAATGACCGTTACGCTGGCCACTTTCATGGAAGTGCTCGACTCTTCCATCGCCAACGTTGCGCTCAATAAGATTGCCGGATCAGTGGGCGCGACGTATGAAGAAGCCACCTGGGTTCTCACCAGCTATCTGGTTTCGGCCGCGATCGTACTGCCCATTTCCGGCTGGCTCTCCACAGTCCTCGGACGCAAGCGCTTCTACATGCTTTGCGTGTTTCTGTTTACGGCCAGCTCGTTCTTGTGCGGCATCGCGCCCAGCTTGCCGATCTTAATCTTCGCGCGCGTTCTGCAAGGCGCGGGCGGCGGCGGGTTACAGCCGTCGGAACAAGCGATCCTTGCCGATACCTTTCCCATCGAAAAGCGCGGGCAGGCGTTTGCCATGTATGGCATGGCCGTAGTGGTGGCTCCTGCGATCGGACCCACCCTGGGCGGCTGGATCACCGATAATTTCAACTGGCACTGGATTTTCTTTATCAATATTCCAGTTGGCATCCTTTCTTTGTTCCTCACAAGCCGGCTGGTGGAAGATCCGCCATGGCTGAAAGAAGAAAAGAAATCGGGCATTCGCGTCGACTACATTGGCCTGGGACTTATCGTGATCGGGCTTGGCTGCCTGCAGATGGTTCTCGACAAAGGCCAGGAGGACGATTGGTTCGGTTCGCACTTCATCACCACGCTCTTCTGTATCGCGGTTCCCATATTGGTCGCGTTTTTCATCTGGGAGTGGTATCACGACCACCCCATCGTGGACGTGCGCCTGTTGTACAACCGGAATTTCGGCACGGCCGTGTTCCTTTCCTTTGTGCTGGGAATGGTGTTGTTTGGCACCACCGTGCTCATTCCGCAGTTCTTGCAGAGCAGTCTCGGTTATACAGCCGAGCGGGCAGGCATGGCGCTGTCGCCCGCCGGCATGGTTTTAGTCGTGATGATGCCCGTAGTGGGTATGCTTCTCTCAACCAAAATCGACCCCAGGTTGCTGGTAACGATTGGCTTTCTGGGAACAGCCGTTACGCTGCACATGATGACCATCATCAACCTGCAGATCCCGTTTCAAACCATGATGCGGCTGCGCATGATTCAAGTGATCTTCATGCCGTTCATTTTTATCCCGATCAGCACGCTCAACTATGTTGGGGTGCCGCGTGAGAAGAGCAACCAGATTTCAGGCATGTCGAACTTCGCGCGGAACCTGGGCGGCAGTATCGGTACGTCGCTGCTGGCTACCTACTTGTCGCGGCAGAATCAGCGCAATATTCACGATATGGGCAGCCATACCGACCTCAGCAACGGCAATTTCAAACACATGCTGGACGGACTGGCGGCCATGTTCATCGGGCAGGGCTACGACGCCGTAACGGCTTCGAAGAAGGCGCTCGCCATGATGTATCAAATCGTCGAAGCGCAGGCCGGCGTCATCAGCTTCATGAACGTGTTTTGGATTATGTCCATCGTAGTGGCCTGCCTGGCGCCGTTGCCGTGGATTATGCGGCGGGCAAAAGCCGGCGCGGGCAAACCTGCGCTCGACGCGGCTCACTAGCGCGAGAGAAGAAACACTCACGTCAGTCCGAAAGCGAAAAGGGCGGCGTCCCCGCCCATACTTGTACCAAGGCGTGTCCCCTTTTCGCGCTGCTCACTTACACCGTGCCCGAAATTTCCCGCGACGCCGTGCCATACTCGGATTTTATCCAGTCCCCCTATGCTTTTGACAAGATTCTTATACTTGGCAGCGGTGCTAGCTTGCAGTTCAATCTTGCACGCCGAAGACGCGCTAGTAGCCGTTCATTGCGGAGCATTGCTTGACCCCGAAACCGACACCGTTTCGCGCGGCGTAACTGTCGTGAGCGAAGCGGGTATCGTCAAACAAATCGTCCCGCCAAACGCCGCCGCGCAAATACCAACCGGCGCTAAGCAGGTAGATCTATCGAAGGGCTTCTGCCTGCCTGGATTGATCGATGTCCACGATCATCTAACGGGCGATCCGACCGATTCGGGCTATCAATCGCTCGGCGTTTCCGTGCCGCGGTCAACCGTCAAGGGCGTGCGCAATGCACGAGTGACTCTGCTCGCCGGCTTTACGACGGTGCGGAACGTCGGCGCTGCGGGCTTCAGCGATGTGGCCCTGCGCGATGGCATTAATGCTGGTGACATTCCGGGCCCCCGTCTATTTGTCTCAGGCCCCGCACTCGGGATTACCGGTGGGCACTGCGATAACGACTTATTAGCGCCGGAGTTCAATTACTCCGGCTTTGGCGTAGCGGATGGCCCCTGGCAAGCGCGCCAAAAAGTGCGCGAGGTGATCAAATATGGCGCGGACTTGATCAAGATTTGCGCTTCCGGCGGCGTATTGTCCAAAGGCGACTCGCCCGGCGCGGAGCAATACACTCCGGAAGAAATGAAAGCCATTGCCGACGAAGCGCACAAACTGGGCCGCAAGGTGGCCGCCCATGCGCACGGCACGCAAGCGATCAAAGATGCGATTCTGGCGGGAATCGACTCCATTGAACACGCCAGCTTGATAGACGAAGAAGGCATTGAACTCGCGAAACAACATCACACTTACCTAGTCTTCGACATCTACAACGACGATTACATTTTGAAGGAAGGCGCGAAAGCGGGGATGCTGCCCGAATCGATTGAGAAGGAAAAGGCCATCGGTAAACTGCAGCGCGCCAATTTCCGCAAAGCTTATCTGTCCGGTGCGCCGCTGGCCTTTGGAACCGACGGAGGCGT
Organism: Bryobacterales bacterium; assembly: GCA_963763615.1. Classification (GTDB taxonomy): domain Bacteria; phylum Acidobacteriota; class Terriglobia; order Bryobacterales; family Bryobacteraceae; genus Bog-105. Next base: position 29,598 of record CAVXPI010000006.1, read on the forward strand.
CTACCCGCACGGCGACAATGCTAAACAGTTCGCGACGATGGTGGAGTTTGGAGCTAAGCCGATTGACACCATTCGCATGGCAACGGTGAATGCAGCGCGGCTTCTAAATTTGGACGGTAAGGCCGGCACGATCAAGATTGGTTCGTTCGCGGACATGATTGCCGTGGATTCCGATCCGCGCGCCGACGTTGAGCAACTGCAACGCGTCCGCTTTGTTATGAAAGACGGGAAGGTTTATCGGGACGAGTGGGTGCCGGTGCAGAACTGATGGCCGATAAGCGCATTATTGTTGCCATTGACGGACCGGCAGGCGTGGGCAAAAGCACGATAGCGAAACGGCTCGCCGATAAACTCGGCTTCGTCTATGTCAACAGCGGGGCTATGTATCGGGCGGTGGCACTTTGGGCGCTGCGCTTAGGCGTGGCCACAAGCGACATGCACCGCCTCGAACAACTGGCCAAAGAAGCCCGTATCGAATTGTTACCCGGCGAAGAGAATCGCGTCCTCTTGAATGGCGAAGATGTGAGCGAGGCGATTCGAGAGCTGAAGGTTTCACAAGCGGCATCGCAGATTTCGGTGATTCCGGCAGTGCGGCGCGCCCTTCTGCAGATGCAGCGCGATATGGCAAAAAAAGGCAGCATCGTCATGGAAGGCCGCGACATTGGGTCGGTGGTGTTTCCGGAGGCGCACGTGAAGATTTTTCTCGATGCCGATCCTAATGAGCGAGCCAAACGCCGCGCCATAGAGCTTCACGGCCATGATGGCGAAGCGGAATCCGTTGCTAAGGAACTGCACAAACGGGATCAGCGAGACCGCACTAGAACGGAAGCTCCGCTAGTGCAAGCACCGGACGCGCAGCTTGTCGATACCACAGGCTTATCGCTGGATGAAGTAGAAGAGATTCTCCTGCGGCTGGTGCGCGCGCGCGTCTCTAACGGCAAAAGCGCAGCCTCTGGCTGATAAAAGAACTCCGCAAGTTATTATTCTGTATACATCATGAAATCCACTCTACTCGCTCTCCTCCTGCTCCTTCCCCTCGTCGCGCAGGAACGGGTAGACGAAGCCACCAGCGCCAAAATGCGCAGCGAAGAACTCGAGCATTCGCAAATCATGCACACCCTGCACATGCTCACCGACCGCTACGGCCCCCGCGTCACCGGCACTCCCAATCACGAACAAGCCGCTAAATGGGCCCTCTCTCAAATGTCCAAATGGGGCCTCGCCAACGCCCACCTCGAACCTTGGGAATTCGGCCACCCCGGCTGGCTCAACGAATTTGCCACTGGCCACCTCGCTTCCCCCGTCCGTGAAAACATCAAATTCGAAGTCCTCGCCTGGACCCCGTCCACCAATGGCAAGATCCTCGCTTCCGCCCTCCAAATCGTCCCTCCGCAAGGCCCGCTCCCCCCGGAAACCGCACCTCCCACTACAACCACGAGCTCCCCCTTTCCCCGCCCGGCGCCCGCCCGCCTCGGCCCCCTCAAAACCGAGCTCGACCAGTGGCTCTCCGACACTCAACCCAAAGTGGGCGGCAAAATCGTCCTCATCGGTAAGGCCGCCGTCATCCCTGTCAACTTCACTCCATCGCCTAAACGCCGTCCCGACGACCAAGTCAAAGCCCAGTTCGATCCCACCCACCCGTCTCCCAGTAACTTCCCCCGCCCCACTCCACCTCCTACCGACCCCTCCCGCTACACTCCCAACGAGGCCAACGCAAAAATCGACGCCATGCTCCTCGCCGGTGGCGCCGCGCTCCGCATCAACGACGCGGCCCGCGCCGACGGCATCATCGTCGCCCAGCAACACCGCGGCTACGATCCTGCCACCGCCATCCCCACCGTCATTCTTCGCAACGACGACTTCGGCCGCATCGAACGCCTGCTAGCCGACAACGAGGACGTCAAACTCGATTTCGAAATTCTCAATCGCCTCTACCCCGAAGGCAAAACCAGCTACAACGCCATCGCCGAAATCCCCGGCTCCGATAAATCTTCCGAAGTCGTCATGCTCGGCGGCCACCTCGATTCTTGGCACGGCGGCACTGGCGCTACCGACAACGCCATCGGCTGCTCCATCATGATGGAAGCCGCGCGTCTCATTCAAAATTCCGGCGTCAAACCGCGCCGCACCATCCGCGTCGCTCTCTGGTCTGGTGAAGAGGAAGGTCTCCTCGGCTCTCTCGCCTATGTCAAAGCGCACTTCGGAACCGCCGAAGATCCCAAGCCCGAATGGTCCACTCTCGATGCCTATTTCAACGTCGATTCCGGCACCGGCCGTCTGCGCGGCGCAAGTATTTTCGGACCCCCCGAAGCCGCCGCTATCCTCCGCCCCGTATTCACGCAGTTTGAAGATTGGGGCATCGCCGGCGCCATCACAACCTCCAGCCGCGCCGTGGGAGGTACCGACAGCACCTCCTTCAACAATGCCGGCCTCCCGGGCATCGGCCTCCAACAAGATCCCATCGAATACTTCGCCCTCACTCACCACACCAATCTCGACACCTTTGAACGCATCGTCCCCGAAGATGTCCAGCGCGCGGCGGCCATCGTCGCAGCCGCTGTCCTGCACCTCGCTAATCGAGACGGCATGGTGCCCCGTTTCCCCAAAGAGCAAATGCCCGCTCCCGTCAAAATCCCCGAATTCTAAACACCGTATTTTTACTGCTATTTATCGCCCCCGTATCCCAATATACTTAAACGCAGTAGAACTTACTCTTTTGGTAGAACAGGATTTATCGCCCGACACTCTCGTTGAAGAGTGTCTAACGGAATTAGGAATTTCATCGCTCGCGGAGTGGGATGTAATGGTCTTCTTATACCGGCACCATACCAGCCTAGCGAGTGCAGAGCAAATAGCGCAACTTCTCGGACACCCGAATCAGGCTGTGGATCGCGCGCTAGAAAGGCTGGAAAGCCAGAAACTGGTCCAACGGTCTCGGCCCTCCCAGGGCGTTTATTTATTTCAATTATTTCCAGAAGCACGGCAAGCCCCGCGGATTCGCTTTAGCCAGTTGATTCGCATCGGTCATCATCGGTCTGGGCGCCTCCTGCTCCTCAAACATCTGCGGCAGGACGGTGCATCACCGGCAGTGGCAAGGAAAACTCAAGAATGACAGAAGGCAGTTTAATTGAAACAGGCGTGGCAGGGCTCGATTCCATCTTTCTGGGCGGAATTCAGAAAACGAACGCAATCATGGTGCAAGGCGCGGCGGGAACGGGGAAGACGCTGCTGGGCGTGGAGTTTATCTACCGCGGCATTATCCAATTCAACCAACCCGGCATCATCGTAGTCTTTGAAAGCACGCCCGACAAGCTGGTGCGCGACGCCGCCGGATTCGGTTGGGATCTGATCGAGTTACAAGCGCAAAATAAGCTCAAAATCGTCTTCACCGCGCCCCAAGTCCTGGAGTTGGAGTTGCGGTCCCCCGACAGCCTTTTGCTGGAAGCGGCCGCCGAGATCGGTGCCCAGCGGATTTTTATCGATGGCGTCGGTCTGCTCCGTCCCCTATCGAACGCCGCCGCCCCTCCTTTGAGTGGAGCGGGATCCTACCGCGAACTCCTGCAACAGTTGTTGGAAGGTCTCGATCGCGAGAACTTAAGCGCCATGTTCTCGCACGAGATGGCTCTACAGCCCGATTCGCACGCGACTTTGGAAATGGCGTCGTTTCTCGCCGACACCTTAATCGAATTAACCCACGACCGCCAGTCGCGCCTTGGTCATCGCAGCCTGGAAGTAATCAAAAGCAGAGGGCAGAATTTCGTCAGCGGCAAGCACACGCTCAGAATCACCGCCGGCTTGGGGCTAGAGGTCTTTCGCCGCGTACAGGCCCCGATCAAGATTAATCTCGCGCAGCCCACCTCCACCGCCAAACGCTCCGTCATAGGCGTGCAGGCGCTTGACGATCTCATCGGCGGCGGTATTTACGACGGCTCCACCACTATGGTGGTGGGTATTTCAGGCGCCGGCAAAACCGTCCTCGGCACCCAGCTCCTCCGCGAAGGAACCCTCAAGCATGAGAAGCGTGGCTTGCTGGTGTCTCTCGATGAACACCCCGCGCAAATCATTCGTAACGCTGAAACGATCGGCATCGATTTGCAAACGCTGATCGACCAGGGTGCTATCCATATTCTCTACGACAGCCCGCAGGAACTGGAAATCGATGCGCATTACTCCTCGCTAGTGAAGACCATTGAGCGGCACGACATCCAGCGGCTTGTCATTGATGGTGTAACCAGCTATAGTACCGCGCTTGACGATCAGCGTGCCTACCGCGATTTCTTTCATGCCATCGTGGCCTTCACCAAAGGCCGATTGATGACCACTTTCTTTAACTATGAGAATCCCGAGCTGTTTGGACTTTCTTCCTACATGCCCGAATTCCCCGTCAGTTCCATTGTCGATAACATCATCGTTCTTTCCCTCGTCGAGCTTGGCACCACTCTCCATCGCAGTATCTCGATCGTGAAGGCGCGCGGCTGCAAGCACGAATTCGACACTCGTGAATTTACCATAGGCCAAGGCGGAATCAATCTTCTCCCTCTCGACAAAAGCGTCGGGTTGACGCCCTCGCCGCTGGAAAGCTATTCCAGCGTGATAAGCCGGGCGCCCACTCGCCACAGTTTCAGGCGCGCTGCCGCTGCCGGAGAACGGTAGCGAGTAAACGCGCGAAGACATCTAACTACGGCTCTCCATCATGAGCACTACCAACATCACCGAATCCGGGCTCACCATTCCGGTTGCCCTTTCGGCGGACGAGTTGACGCCCGCCGTGTGCGCTGACCTTCTCGATCCGGCAAGTTGGGACGAAATCCTTGAGCTCTATGCCCACACCATGAAACTGGCCGTGGCCTTGGTCGATCCAAACGGGCATTTGGTGGGAAGATGCCACAACCCTCAGCCCATCTGGACCCTTGCCCGAACTGCTAAACCGCCGGTGGAGGGCAGTTGTCTCTTTTGCCTGGAAACAACACCGCTTTGCACTGCTGTTCTCGAGGCTGGGCGCACAAAGTCTCTCGTGCGGGTACGCGATGAAGCCGGCTTTTCTCATGTAGCCTTACCCGTTCTACTGGGCGGCGTTTGCATTGGGACGCTATTGGCTGGCCAGATTCTCAGTCAATATCCAGATTCGCTTTCCTTGCAAAGAATGGCTCGCTCTTTCGGTATAGTTCCGCAACAGGTCTGGCAATTAGCGCGCAAGCGCTCGCCTCTCGGCTCCGCCGATCTCGCGGTTTATGGCCAATTGCTTTCCGCCTTGGGCCACAGCTTTGTCGCCAACCTCTACGGCGCAATTCTGCAAACGCAATCGGTAGCAAGAGCAACCGAGCTCAACGACCAACTGAGCCGCGCCCTGGTAGCCAAAGACACCCTGGTGAAGGAAGTCCATCACCGCGTAAAGAACAACCTTCAGGTGATCTCAAGTTTGCTGAACCTGCAGCGGGCAACCCTCAGCGATTCCGTGGCCGCAGGGGCCATGCAAGATAGCCAGCGCCGGGTTCTGGCCATGTCGCTGGTTCACGAACAGCTTTATAGCAACGAGGACCTGGAGGCGATTGATTTTGAAGAATACTGCAAAACGCTCGTGGCCGATCTTCTCTTTTCTTTCGGCGATCGATCCAACCAAATAGTCAGCCGCTTCGAAACGGTGCCCCTGTTCCTGAACGTTGAACAAGCCATCCCCTGTGGACTCATCCTGAGTGAGTTGATCACCAACGCCCTCAAATACGCTTATCCCGACGGCAACGGCGGCAACTTACTCATCGAACTGAGCGAAACGCGAGGAATGGTGACGCTCGGCGTGTCCGATGAAGGCGGTGGCCTGCCGCTGGGCCTCGATCTGAAAAATCCCAAATCCATGGGCCTCGAAATCGTCGGCATTCTTACCGGCCAGTTAGGTGGCACGCTCACCCTTCAATCCAAGCCCGGCGCCTACTTCACCGTTGTGTTTCCCCGCGAAGCAAACGAAAGAAGTTCCACCGTCTCCGCCTAGCCCATTTCCACATCGTAATTCCGGGACAGCCACCATAACTACCGGGCATTTCCGGGTATTTCCGTGACAGCCACCATAACTACCGAATTCGACGGTAATTCCGTAATTCCGTAATTCCGTGACAGCCACCACAACTACCGAATCCACCCCCTCAACCACTTCCAGCCTTTTTTTCGCCACTGAAATTTCCCCTACGGCTTGCTCCTTCCTCTGGCCTGGACTTTGCTCCGAACTATCCCTCCCGCCCTCAAATCACCGGCAACCCTCTAGCCGAGCCGCGACAGCGATGGAGTCCTCATGGTCCTGCGGCCCATCAATGGGGATGAAAACACTCCTGTCACACGCCAAGCCTCTAACCGCGAGTGTCAACGCGGCTCGGCCGCGTCTACTTGTACCAAACGAGCGGTGCCAGAAGCCGACGTGCTGCGTTTTCAGGGAGCGGTAGTCACAATCCTCCATCGCCTTCCAAGCCTAAAATCACTATCCCCAACCCCCGCCTCGTACACTATTAGAAAGATCCGTTCTTCTTGAGAATAAATTTCAAATGGCAGAAACACTGAGCGCCTATACCGCCGACGTCGAACGCGCCACGGCAGAGTTGTCTCGGGTGCGCGAAGAAATTGGAAAAATCATCGTCGGCCAAACGGCCGTGATCGAAGGCGTTCTCATCTGCCTTGTCGCAGGCGGGCATGTTCTGCTCGAAGGCGTTCCCGGCCTTGGCAAAACCACCTTGCTGCGCACCCTTTCCCGTGTGCTCGATCTCCGCTATTCGCGCATCCAGTTCACTCCCGATCTCATGCCCGGCGATATCGTCGGCAGCATGGTCATGGAAACCGACGAACACGGCCACAAAAACCTGCGCTTCCAAGCCGGCCCGATTTTTTCGAATCTCGTCCTGGCCGACGAAATCAATCGCGCCACTCCCAAAACCCAGTCCGCGCTTCTCGAAGCCATGCAGGAGCGCACTGTCACCAGCGGCACCACCAGCTATCAACTCGACGCGCCCTTCCTCGTCATGGCCACCCAGAACCCCATCGAGATGGAAGGCACCTACCCGCTTCCCGAAGCCCAACTCGACCGCTTCCTCATGAAGATCCTCGTGGAATATCCATCCCGCGAAGATCTCAATCGCATCGTCGACGTCACCACCAAGAACGACGAAGTGAGCCTGCAAACCGTCATGGGCCGCTCCCAAATTGCCGAGCTCAAAGCCACTTGCCGGCAGGTCGTCGTTGCGCCGCATGTTCAGGAATACGCCATTTCATTGATCATGGCCACCCAGCCCGGCGTGAAAGGCGCGGCCGATATTACCAATCGCTACGTTCGTTACGGCAGTTCTCCTCGCGGCGCACAGGCCCTCATCGAATGTGGCCGCGTCCTGGCTTTGATGCGCGGCCGCATGCATCTCAGCACCGAAGATGTCGCCACCGTTGCCCACGGCGTCCTCCGCCATCGCATCATTCTCAACTTCGACGCCCACGCCGACGGTGAAACCACCGAAACAGTCTTGAAGAAAATCCTCGCAGGCGTAACCCCGGTCTAGCGGTTCTTTATGGCCGAGCCTCTTGTTGACCGCGGCTTTCTGGAACGTCTCGAAAGGCTCACTCTGCATTGGCAGAAATCTTTCAACGGGCTTGTCGGCGGCCACAACGTCTCGCGCTTTGCCGGACCCGGCCAGGAATTTCTCGACCATCGTAATTTTCATCAAGGCGACGATCTCCGTGCCGTCAATTGGCGCGCCTTCATGCGCTTCGAAAAACTCTACTTGAAGATGTTTCAAGTCGAGCCGCGCGTACCGGTTCGCATGCTCTTGGACGTCAGTTCTTCTATGACCGTGGGCCACGCCCCCAAGCATTTGAACAAATTCGATTACGCCAGAAAGCTAGCGGCCTCGCTCGTCTACATAGGCTTGGTGCGTCTCGATTCCATAGTCCTCCAGCCGTTTTCCGCCCGCCTTCTCGATCCGTTTACCGCCAGCGGCGGCCGCCATCGTTTCCAACCCGCCGAAAACTTTCTCCGCGGCCTCACGCCCTCCGGCAAGACCAACTATCTCGAAACCGCCCGCCAGTTTTTGGAAGAATATCCGCAGCGCGGCCTGGTCATTCTCATTTCCGATTTCTTAGACGACGGCGATTGCTTCCGCCCCCTCCAGTACCTCGCCGATTTCGGCCACGAACTTCTCTTCATCCAACTCTGGGGCGAAGAAGATCGCGTACCAACCGGCCAGGGCGAAATGGAATTGACCGATGCCGAATCCGGCGTCGAACTGAAGATCGCCCTTGACGACGCATCGCGCCAGTCTTACACTGCCGCTTTCGATGAACACGCCGCCGCTTTGCGCAAGCTCGCCATCCGCAACGCCGGACGCTACGCCGGCATCTCAACGTCCATCGCTCTGGAAGAGGCTGTTTTCGGCCCTCTCATGATGGTGCAGGGGAACTAACCAGGCAGCCATGTTTTTTCTCAATCTCAGCTTAGGCGAATTCTTCACGCTGCTCGGTGTGGTAGGCGGCCTGGTCACTGCCCTCTATCTGCTCGATAAAAGCAAGCGGAAGAAAGTCGTCTCAACCCTGCGCTTTTGGAGTCCCGCGCGTTCGGCCGAAGAGTTGCAAAGCCGCCGCCGCATGCGCGACCCCTGGTCTCTTCTCCTCCAGTTGCTCGGCATCGTGCTCTTGCTTCTCGCCATCGCCCAGTTGCAATGGGGCAGCAAGCGCTGGCGCGGTCATGACCACGTTCTGCTCCTCGATACCTCCGCTTGGTCCGCCGCCGTCTTTGCCGGTTCCACCGTTCTAAATGAAGAGAAACACCTCGCCGCAAGCTATCTTGCCGCTCTCCCCGGAATTGATCGCGTTATGCTCGTTCGTGTCGATAGCCTCGCCACGCCTGTTACTCCCTTCACCAACAACCGCAATCAGTTGGGTCTTGCAATCTCATCGTCGCAGTCTCAGTCCTCCGCTTTGAATCTCCCACAGGCGCTAGCCTTCGCCACCCAAGCGCAAAATTGGGCCGAAGGCATCCCTGGCGAAATTGTCTATGTCGGTCCGCGCATGATCTCGGGTCAAGCACCCACCGCACCCGTCCCAACCAACCTGCGCATTCTCCCCGTCGATCTCAATAGCGAACACGTCGGCATCGATCATCTCGCGGCCAAACGAGATCCAGCCGAATCCAACGCCTGGGATGCCACCGTTGCGCTCAAGAATTTCGGCGCGCACCCTCACTCTGTCCGTCTCGAAACTCGCTACGCAGGCACGCCATTCGCCCCACGCCTCATCAATCTCGCCGCGCATCAGGAAACCACCGCCGAGTATAGATTCACCAGTCCCGCCGCTGGCGATCTCGTCGCGCGCCTCACCCCCTCCGATTCGCTGCTGACCGACCACCAAGCCAGCCTTCGTCTTCCCCGCAGCGGCCCCTTGCAAATCACCGTCTATACCGGCCGTCCCGACGAATGGCGCCCCTTGCTCGAAGCCAACCATCGTTTGTCCTCTCACTTCTTCAGTCCTTCGCAATACCCTTCGTCGTCCCAACCCGGCGAAGTCGTAGTTCTCGATGGTTTCTCGCCGCGCCTCCGTCCCACCGTACCGTCGCTCTGGATTCATCCTCCCCGCGACAGTTCGCCCATCCCCATCAAAGGCATCGACTACGATTCCGTCATCAAGACCTGGCACAACGAAACCATCCTCGGCGCTGGCTTGCACGCCAAAGAAACTCATATTCCCAACGCTGAATTATTCGAATCCTTTGATGGCGATATCCCCGTTGCCAGTGCTTCCGGGGGCCCCATCGTCATCGCCCGCGACCCTGGCTCCCATCAACCGCGCTTCGGCATCATTGGCTTCGATCCGCTCCAAGCCCAGTTCAAATTCGCAGTCACCACGCCCATTTTGTTCGCCAATTTCCTGCACTGGCTCTCGCCCGAATCGTTTCGCACTCTCGATCTCAGCGCCGCCAGCGTAGGCACCGCCACCGTCGCCATCGATCCCAACGAACGCACCGATCAAATCCGCGTCGTCGACGACAAAGGCCTCGCCTCGCCGTTCACTTTTCGCAATGGGACTTTGCAACTTTTTAGCGCTGAACCGAGCGTTCTGCACATCTACTCTGCCGGCCGCGAGCGCATCCTCTCTCTCACCCTGCCCGAAGTTGCCGAGACCCTCTGGCCCATACCAACCGCCGCTGCACAAGGCATGCCCCGCCGTTCGCAACTTTCCGGCCCTCCGGTCGATCTTTGGAAATGGCTCGCCGTCGCCGGCCTCGGTTGCTTATTAGCTGAGTGGCTCCTGTTCGGAAGGCAACGCCGCGCCGCCATTCCCCGCAGGCCGGCAAATAAGCTGTCCGCAACCCAACGTCAACCTGAACTGGTGGCCAAATGACTTTCCTGCACCCGCTCTGGTTGATATTAGCGATCGCGCCGCTCGCCTGGGTGGCTTTCAGTTGGCGATCCACCGCCCGTCGTCTGCCTCTCCTATTGAAAGCCGCCAGTTTCGCCGCCGCGCTTATCGCCTTCGCCGAACCAACCGTGCCGCTCCCGCGAACCAAAGTCGGCGCGGTCGTCTTAGTCGACACCTCGTTGAGCGTTACGCCCGACGATCTAAAGCGCGCCTCCTCTCTCGCCGAAAATATCGAAGACGAACGTGCCGGCAACTGGGTCAAGCTTGTGCCATTCGCCGCCCAGCCTCGCCTGCTTTCGTCCAGTGAAGTTGCAAAGGGCGTCCACTTGTCGCCTAGTCCTTCGCCGAGCGGCGATTCCACGAATATCGAATCCGCTCTCACGGGAAGCATGGCCGCCGTCCCTGCCGGCTACATTCCGCGCCTCGTCCTCATCAGCGACGGTAACGAAAACGAAGGCAGTTCCGCTCGCGCCATCGCACAAATGCGCCGCCTCAATGTGCCCGTCGATACCATCGCCATCACTGGCCGTCCCACCACCGCCCTGCGCCTCGATTCGCTTTCGATTCCCCACATCGCCTACGCCGGTGAGCAGATTCCTCTCGATCTCACCATCCATTCCCCCGCACCAGCCCGCGCCACAGTCGACGTCGCGGTCGAAGGCAAGCCGCTCGGTTCCAACACCGTTCAACTCGAAACCGGCGTCAACATGCTCCGCGTCCACGCCCGCTTGAACATCACCGGAGCCACCACCATTTCCGGCGCCATTCGCACTCAAGGCTTCGGCGACCTTCCATTCGAACAAGCCATCGCCATGCGCCGCGCCAAAGTGCTCTATCTTTCAAACGACCCCGCTGGAACCGATCTCAACCTTCTGCACGTCTTCGAGCAAAGTGCCTTCGAAATCACCCGCGACGCCTCCCTCATTGATCGCGATCTGGACAGCATCCAGTTAGTCGTCTTAAACAACCTCGACCTGAATGATGTCAACGCCGCGCGCAAGAACCGCCTCGATGCCTATGTGCGCAATGGCGGCGGCCTTCTCCTCATCGGCGGCGAGCGTCAAGTCTACAAACCTGAAAAACGCATGGACGCGCTCGATCGTGCCTTACCCGCCCAACTCGCTCCTCCCAAATCTCCCGAAGGCACCAGCGTCGTCCTCATCATCGATAAATCGTCCTCAATGGAAGGCCGCAAGATTGAACTAGCCCGCCTTTCCGCCATCGGCGTCGTCGATCATCTGCGTCCTATGGATAACATCGGCGTGCTGATTTTCGATAACTCGTTTCAATGGGCCGTTCCTATGCGCCGAGCTGAAGACAAGTCGCTCATTAAACGCTTGATCTCTGGCATCACCCCCGACGGCGGCACGCAAATCGCCCCCGCGCTCGCCGAAGCCTATCGCAAAGTGCTGCCGTCCAAAGGCGTCTTCAAACACATCGTTCTATTAACTGACGGTATCTCCGAAGAAGGTGACAGCATGGACCTCGCCAAGAAAGCCGCCGAAAATCAAGTCACCATTTCTACGGTGGGCCTGGGCCAAGATGTCAACCGCGCCTATCTCGAAAAAGTCGCCGCTACCTCAAACGGCCGCAGCTACTTTCTCAATGAGCCGCAAGGCCTCGAACAAATCCTCTTGAAAGACGTCAAAGACTACACGGGTGGAACCGCCGTGGAAGCGGTCCTCGCGCCCATCGTCGAGCGTAAAGCCGAAGTGCTCGAAGGTGTCGGCATGGAACAAGCGCCCGCATTAAAGGGCTACGCTCGCTACACCGCAAAGGATGGCGCCGAAACTATACTCGGCATCGACCCAACCAAGAAAGATCCGCTGTACGTTCGCTGGCAATACGGACTGGGCCGCTCGGCCGTCTTTGCTTCCGACGCTAAGAGCCGCTGGGCCGCTGACTGGATGACCTGGCCCGGCTTCGACAAGTTTTGGACCAACGTATCTCGCGATCTTCTCACTCACGCAGATTTGAGCGAAGCCAGCGCCCAGTTCGATGCGGCTAACGGCAATATCAACGTCACCTATCATCTCGCCGACGAGGCGCCCGACCCCGGCCCCGCCCCGCCCGTCTTCGTCCTCGGCCCCGATAATTTCCACGCGCAGATTCCCATCAAGAAAGTGGCCGCACGCTCGTATCACGGCGTCCTCCACGTTGGTAGTGCACACGGCCTCTTCCGCATCAGACCCTTGAAAGAAACACCGGCCTTTCCGGAAGTCGGCCTTTACCGCCAAAGCGAGGAACTGCAAGACCACGGCTCCAACAAAACCTTACTCAAACAAATCGCCACGCTGACCGGAGGCCGAGTTGACCCGCCGGTCGATAGCATCTTCGACACTGGCGGCCGTGCCGTTTCCGCCGTCTGGCAACTATGGCCCGCCCTCCTTGGACTAGCTATCGCCCTCAATGTAGCCGAGTTAGTCGCCCGAAAATGGGGCGGCCTCAAAGCCAACTTCAAGTCAACCTAACCCGGAGCAAAAAGGGGACACTCCGGGCTTCTTACACGAAAGTCTCAAGCGTCCGACGTGCAGGCGTGTCCCCTTTTGCGGTCCACCACCAACACCGACCTAGGTTTCCATCTCAAGCCGTACAATCGTTTCAAAGTGATAAGTCTGCGGAAACAAGTCAACCAGTGTTAGTCTGCCTATCCTATATCCGCCCGCCAGCAACACCTTCAAATCCCGCGCCAGCGTCGTCGGATCGCAGCTCACCAACGTAAACCGTCTTGGCTTAAGCCGCAAAATCTCAGTCGTCGCTTCCTTGCCAAGTCCTGCACGCGGCGGATCGGCCACAACCCAACCCGGAGCCGTTTGCAGTTCGCGCAAAAAATCTTCCGCACCCGCACGCTTCGCCTGAATGTTCGTAACCTTCGCCGCCTCCGCGTTAAACGCCAAATCCCGAAATGCCGTCCCTCCGCGTTCCACCGCCTGCACCCGCGTAAACCGCCTCGCCATCGGCAGCGTGAACAATCCAACTCCGGCATACAGATCAACCGCCTCTTCCCCGCCCTCGTCCCCTAAAACCTCATTCACCAGCGTGTCCACCAGAAACCGGTTTGTTTGAAAAAACGATCCGCCGCTGATCCGAAAGCGCTCGCCCGCCGCTTCATAATCAATTGCCCCCGCAGCAATCGCCGGCACCATCTCCTTCAACCACGTAAAGAAACGCGCCGCCACCGGTCGGTTCGATTCCAGAACATTCACCTGAATCTCCGTCCCGTTCGTAAAGAGTTCCAGCGACCGCAGGAAATCCGGCCACTCCTGCTTCTTCACCGCAGACTGGAATTTGGCGATCGCTTCATTCAAAAGCGGCGCAGAGATATCACAATGGCTGATCCCCTGAATCGCATGCGACTCCGCCTTATGGAACCCGCAAGTCCCCGCCTTAAAATGCAACTGCACTCGATTCCGATACGCCCAAGGCTCGCCAGTGATCGTGGCAATCTCCGCTGAATACTCGAGTCCGCCGATCCGCCGCAGCGTTTCGCGCAAGATGCTCACCTTCTGCGCTACCTGAAACTCATAGCCGCCGTGTTGTAACTGGCAGCCGCCGCACGCCATGTAATATGGGCAGCGCGCCTTGATTCGTTCCGCCGATGTTTTCAAGACTTCAACTTGCGTGCCCTTCAGCAAACCAGCCTTCATCTTTTGGGGTCGAAACGCGACCCGCTCACCGGGAAGCACGTACGGCAGAAGCACCACTTGGCCGTCCAGCCGCGCGAGACCGTCGCCGCCATAAACCAGCTTTTCGATCTCTATCTCTACCGGTGGGTTTTCTTTTGTAATCGCCATCCTTTAGCATAGAGATTCACTTCCATGAATTCGAAGGCAAGAGTATTTTCCGGTGTCCAACCAACCGGCCAACTGCATATTGGCAACTATTTAGGCGCTCTCAAGAATTGGGCGGAAATCCAGGGCGGATACGAAAGCATTTTTTGTATCGTCGATCTCCACGCCGTCACCGCGTATCAGGACCCCAAAGAACTAGCCGCCAAAATTCGCGAAACGGCTGCCCTTTTCATCGCTGCCGGTATTGATCCCGATCAATCGTCGGTCATGGTGCAATCGAGCGTCGCCCAACACGCCGAACTGGCTTGGATGCTCACCTGCGTCACTCCGCTCGGCTGGCTGCAGCGCATGACACAGTTCAAAGCCAAATCGGAAAAGCAGGAAACCATCGGCGACGGCCTTTTGCAATACCCGGTTTTGATGGCCGCCGATATTTTGCTTTACCAGGCCGAGTATTGTTCCTGTCGGCGAAGACCAGTCGCAACATTTGGAGCTGACGCGCGACATCGCCCAGCGTTTCAATTCGCTCTACGGCGAATTGTTCGTCGTGCCCGCCACCCAGTTGCCCCTCGTCGGAGCGCGTGTCATGGGCCTCGATGACCCAACGCAAAAGATGAGCAAATCGGCAACCGGCACAGGCCACGCGATTGCTCTGCTCGACGATCCAAAGACCATCCAAAAGAAAATCGCCCGGGCCACCACCGATTCGCAACCAGCCGTCGATATCGAAACGATGGGCCCGGGCGTCGCCAATCTGCTGACCATCGCTCAAGCCTGCGACAGTTCCGTCACAAAAGAAAGTGTCAACGGCTTACGCTACGGCGATTTCAAGAAACGCGTCACCGAAGCCGTCATCGCCCGTCTAGAGCCTATCCAGAAGCGTTATCGCGAAGTAACGGCCGATCCAGCCTACATCGACGGAATTCTCACTCGTGGCAAAGAACACGTCGTTCCTATCGCGCAAGACACCGTGCGCAAAGTGAAAGCCGCCATGGGCCTATACGTTTAGGGCCGGAACGCCAACTTCTCCGAAAATTTGTTCTGAAGAAACTGTCCGTTGGTCACAAGCTTCTCCGCGTCGCCCGCAAAAGCATTAACCGCGATGTCCTTTAACGACGTGTCCAGAACCCGCAATTGATCCAGCAACGTTTGTGATGCCGTCCGTCCATCTGCCAAGGGCTGCATCTGCGCGTAGAGTTTCGGCAACCGCAAGTACGCGGCAAGCGTATCGGGCAGGTAGCGGCGAACCGTCTCGATCAATGTGAAGGAATCCTTGGCGGAAATAACGCCCCTATCGCGCAAATCAGTCAACCGCGGCAGCAGTTCGGTCAGAGTCCTTTGGATGCTGTGCAAACAATCGAGAGAGTCCTTGGGCAAACCCGCAGCCACGCTGTCCACGAGTTTGCGAACTTGCTGCGCCAACAACTCTACCGACAATTCTGTGTTCGCTGCCGTCTGAGCGAGGCTGCTACTCGGCCAACCAAGCACGCCGGCGCCATACAAGCCCGCCACAATCGCCCACCAATAAGAATGAATCACGCCGCCAAAGAACAGTCCGAGCCCTCCCAAGGCCAACAAGGATCCCACGATGTTGCCCGTGCTGTAAAGAAATAGCTGGAGTCTATTGATACCCACGGATTTCCTTGAACACAACCGGCAATGCCACGGAACGGGAGTCAAACAGCCTGCCGCCGGTAAGGTCGGCGAGTTCTTTAAGCTCCTCGGCGTTTCCTTCGCCGAACAAAATAGGAAAGACCGGAATGCCACGAACGCCGGCGCCCTGAGTCGTGTACCAGTCATTGAATTCAGAATGAGTCAATCCGTGGTTGCTCACACCGTCAGTCATGAGCACTACCGTGTAATAGCGCTTTTCTTTTCCACGGCTGCGCTCCTCGGCTAATTCGACCAGCGCTTGCTGCACGGCGGAATAAAATCGCGGTGCCGCCACCAGCCGAGAGCGGATTGACAAACTGTGTGACTGCCGCACGGGCCTTGGCGTTGTCTTCCGGGTCTGAGCCCATCGGAAACAGCACCGTGGGCTGCGGAACACTGGCAAATGTGATGAGGCCAACCTGTTCCCGGTTTTGAAATCTGGCGAAACGATCAGAACCATGCGGATTGTCGGAAGCCAAAATGAGCATGGCCCGCTTGAGGGAATCGATTCGCTCTCCCTCCATCGAGCCCGAGAGATCCAGCACATAGCGCGACGACCCAGGTATACGCACGTCGGAAAGAAACGTGTCGAGCAAGGCGGAGATCAGTGACGCTTGACCCGGAAACGAAAGTTCAATCAGCGTCTGCTTCGGGATCGACGGCGCCACCGTCGCATCGGGATTAACCGGGCGGCGCAGTGTCAAGGCCGACATCCGCGTTTGGAAATCCTTACTTCTCAAATAGGCAACCAGCTTGTCGTAGTCAGCCCGGCGGTCGCCGTTCAATAACATCAAAGGGTAGTCGGCCGTGATAATGCCTTCCTTCGGATATACCAGAGTGAGCGGCTCGGCGAGTTTCCCGCCGGCGTTCAAGGAAAGCAGCACCGATTCGTAATTGATGATGCCGTCCACTTTCGATTGATCATGTTCATATGCTTCCGCAAGCCACCCAGAGGAGCCGGAGGTAAGCGATTGGCCTTTAAAGAAATCCTGCAACCGCGGATTCTTCAAATCAGCTTCTGTTAGCGCATCGGGATTTTTCGCCAGCGCTGCGGCAAGGCCAATGGTAGCGGTCAGGCCAGTGTTGCTTGAGGTCGGATTCGTCATGCCAAATGTAAACTTTCCGGCTTTCGCGGCGTCGGCAATATCCTTCCAGGTTGGTTCCTGCGCATCCCATCCTAGTGCATGCGCCTTCGACGCTTTTAGACCCAGCACCACTGGCGAGAGCATCGTCTTTTCTTGCGCCAGGATACGGCCCTTCATCGCGTCGTTCATGGCAAGATACTTACCGTGAGAAACCCAAAGGGCATCGAACTTATCGCCGGCAGCAAGGCGGTCCACCGCATCCAGCGTTCCCGAATAAGTGAATTTCAAATCGAGTCCAGTGGCTCTGCGTATGTCGTCTTTCAGCCCCTTCTCGATATCTTTCAGTTCCGATCCCGAGAGAATCGTGAATGTGTTCGCGAATCGTTCGGCTGCAGCGTTGTTGTCCGGAGCGTTCCGGCATGAGCCCAGGGCCATCAGGCAAACGCAGAGGAGAGCGGAGGGGACCTGCCGGTTCACAAAGTCACCGGACCAGAAGGCGCGCCCGTCGTCGCATCGGAGATCGCTTTCACCGCCGTCTTCTCCCGATTCATCCGGGCCTTGCCTTCGCTGAGGATGCCTTTCAAAGTCGCGATGTTCGCGCCCATCGACTCGATGTTCTTCGAGCGGAACTCATCGATTTTGTCGAGGCTGGCGAAGACCGTATCGAACGATGCCTTGAGCGTCTGGACGCCGATCAGCGGATTCGATTGAAATTCAATAACCCGATCAACATGATCGCCAAACATCTTCGAAGTGGAAGCGATGAGACCTTCAATAGCCGCCGACCCTTGTTTCAGCGCATCCATTACCTTCATCTGATAACCCTGAGCCCGGGCCAGCGTAACGGCGATAGAGAGGCTTGACATGCCGATGGTCGCCATACGGTCGCAGCCATTGTGGAGTTCGCGCCCTGTTTTGCGCAAACCCTCGAGCATTTTGTAGCCATTGATGCAAACCAGCAACTGCGTCTTGATGTCGACGCTCGCTTGGCGCACGTAGAAGAGGACCTCCTGTTCAATCGCTTTTGCCCGTATCGGGTCCCCTGCGCGCAGCTTTGCCACAGCGTCGGTTAATTTCTCGTCGACATGTTCAATGAAAATGTCTACCGCCTTGAGCTTGGTCATCGCGGCTAGAAGCTTGTTCATGGTGGCGAACAGTTCCTGATCGTCGCGCGAGAGCTCATCTTCCACCGCGTAGATGTTATCGATCAGCTTGCGGAGCGAACCGCTGGCGGTATCGAAGCGATGCAAGTACGCCTGCAGCTTGTTACCAAAGGGAATCATCCCCAACAACTTGTTGGGCGAGAAAAGGTCGCCCTCCTTGCCGGGGTCCAAATCTTCGAAGATGCGCCGCATCTCGTTCATCACTTTGAAGGCGGGGTTGTCGGCATCGCCCACAAAGTTCTTTTCCATGAATTTGCCGGTCAGCAAAGTGCTGTCGGCAATCTCTTTCCGGCCAAGCCGAAAAGCGCTATCGATGCGCGCACGGAAATCGCCGGAAGTAACATCCATTTGGAGAAGGTCGCGGATAAACTGATCCGCTTGCGTGACAGTAGCGGCCTTTGTTTCGTCCTTCATCGGAACCAGGGCGGCGGCCGTGTCTGGCTCCCTGACGGCGGCCATTGGTTCGGGCATCTTAAGTGCGAGCGGAGCATCCGGCGCGGCTAGTAATTCTGGGGACTTAGAATCGTGGTTCATTGCTTTAAACCTGCATCTACCTGGTTGATCAGTTTTTCGAGAATGTCATAGCTTGGAGGGTCAATGACATCCACGATTGTGTGAGGGATCGTCAACTTCTTGGCTTCTACTGCCGCAAACAGTTCGCTGCTGTCTTGCGTTCGGAACCCATAACGTTGCGCAATTGAACTTATTTTTGGATCGGAAACCATTTCCTGGGCAAAGCGCGCGCCGTTGTCGTCGAGTGCGACCATCGTGTGCTTAGAAAGGATGGTCGGCTGCGGATAGAGCAACACCATCTCTGGATTCGGATTGGCGTGCGACAGAACGTATTCCAGAAACTGCTGTTCGTAGATCATTACCAATGGCGCTTTGCCAATCCCCATCGCTGTGTAATCTTCAAACGGCCCGGCGGAGCTCGATTCCTGGAAGCCCTGCCGGGAGAATAAACTCACCATGCTGGCCGCGACCTTCGTCGCATCGGCATCATTGTCCACAACGTTGTTGCCGTTTGCCAGATACGCGGCCAACGCCAGGTACATTGCGCCCGAATTGGACTTGCGAACGTCGGTAGAAGTAACTAGAACCGACTTCCCCACCGCGTACGCCGTGTTTCCCGGCAGGTCTTTCCAACGCTCGCCCTTTTCCATCAATGCGAGCAGCTTGGCCATGTCAACGATGAAATAAGCGCCGTTCTTGCGCGAGACAAGGCCCGACTGCTCAAGAACCGGAATCAACGATTTCCAACTCGCCACCGCGATGGGTGTGTAGAAGGAAGTGTAAGTGCGCTTAGAACCCGTGATTTGCGCAATCTTGACAGCCGCGTGCGCGCCGGCGGGGAACGCGATATCAAAGCTCTTCAGATCGGGTCGAGTGGCAATTTCCCGCGAACCCGCCTTTTGGAACGTGATGGAAATTCCCTGCGCCCCCAGCACCTTTGCCAGTTCAGCATCTTCTAAGAAATGTTCTTTTTCTGAACCAGTCAGTATCCTGACGGTGATGCGCGCGGCCTCTTCTTGACTGGCGAGATGAGCTTGCTTTGACTCGCGCACAGAAACGCTGATGCCAATGGCCACACCCAGCAACAACAGAAGAGCCAGTACTGGTCCAAGGGCCTTACGGAGGCTCATTCGCTTGCGACTCCCAATGCCAATGCCATTTGTTACAGATCAATTTCAATGGCAAGGCGTCGTTTTAGGTCAAGTGCAACTGTAGGATAGCTCATGCCGCCTTTAGCGATTCCAATTATCCTTACAGACTCAGTAACGGCAAAATGACCAGGGAAGTTCCAAGGAAATCGGGATAGAGGGGAAGCTCGGACCCCCAATTTCTCAGTCGCGCGTTAGGATGCCAAGCGCAGGGCACGCTGGATTTCAGCGGGCAGCACCAGCTTCTGAAACATGCGGGCCGGATAGACATAATCTTCACCCGACTCGTCGATTACACGAATGAGGTTGTTTGCTTCAGCATCCGGGTATCCAAAAAGGCGTATAGCTTTCGGACCTCAATTGACGCGGCATAGCCTGCGTTCCAGAGGCAAACAGCAAAACCTTGTTTTTTCCGGCGGCTGGATCGCATGATTAATGCCGGAAGCCTCATACCCGTGAAGTTCCGCTCCTCCGAATCCTACCTTCTTGAGTTCGAAAATCCGCAACGCCTTTCCGCTTACGCCACCGGCCTCTTCCGTAGAGTTTACGCCCGCGGTGCCATCGCCAATCGCTTTATAATAAAAAGGCGATGGCATCCGCACTTTCTCCGCCTCCAATCACGATCGAGCAGTACCTCGCTTTCGAGTCGCCCAACGGTTACCGCGACGAATTAATCAACGGAAGGATAATCGTGTCTCCCGAAGCGAAACCGCTACATTCTGACGTTGCTGATAACATTTACGAGCTATTAAAAACCGCCTGCGACCCGAAGCTCCACAGAGTCAGCCAACGCATGAACCTGCGCTTTCCCGAAGTCCACAGTATGCCGAGTCCTGATGTCTTTGTCATCGACCTGGCGGAATGGCAACGCGCCCGATCTGCCGAGATTTATCCAGACGGTGCCAAGGTGCTGCTCGCCGTCGAAGTGATCTCCCCCAGTAACCGCCCCACTCCCTTGGCCGAAAAAGTTGCTATCTATGTGGACCACGGCATCGAGACTTGGCTAGTCGAGCCTAAGAAACAGGAAGTCAAAGTGCATCGCCTCGGCCAACCCGTCCAAAGCGAAAGCTTCCATCTACAATCTGTTTTGCGATGGAACTCCAAAGAGATACCTCTCTCCGCAATCTTCCAGTTGCCCTAGCCACTGGCGGAGAAACTCGGCGTACCCACTCGTAATACGGTCAAGCCTTGCAGCGCCCGTATGTCTGGCCCATAATGCACAAGATCTTGTCGTGTCGGCCAGACGTGCCGGGGGCCGCGGAGCGAAATCGGTCAACATTTTCATTTCACGGACTGCCGATCCAAGTCCACCGGGCTTTGCTGGCAGGCTAGCGAAAGCGCGGCCCGCGTTGATCGTACCGCTGTATCATTTTGGCGCGATGCTCGTTTTAACGCCTATACGCAAAAGGGGGGTGCCGAAACCGCCTGCCTTTGGCGGGCGGAGCGAGGGAAGGCTTTCCCCACCGGGACAGGTTTAAGAGTCGCGAAACAGCGCCCGGAAGCCTTCCTGCTCAAAATGCTTGTCGTTGGTCAATACGCCGGTCAAACCTTCGCGCCGCATGGTCTGCATGGAAATACAGTCGGTGAGGCTGTAGCCCTTGTCGGGACGGCTGGCGTAAAGATCGAACCCGGCCTGAAAGGACTCGCGCGTTTGCGGAATAATGTGGACTCTCCGGTTTCGGGCGAGGCCCTTCACCGCCGCAATTGCCCGCTCGCGCAACCAGCGATCTCCGGCAAAAAACGTCAGGAATTCCGATAACACTTCATCGGTGGTTAAGATCAGGAGGCCCGCCATTTTGGCGTCAAGCGCCAGCGCATCCCGGTATCGAGTCTCGGCAGGATTGGAAAGGGCGATCCAGTAAAACGTATCGGCAAAAACCGCCTTCACACTGTTCTCTTGGGTGTGCCGTAAATGTAATGGTCGTGCTGGTCGGCTCCATCGCTCGGCAGCTTCGCCCGGACTTCATCCGGCATCTCGGCCCATATTTCACCAAAGATGGCGGATAGGGGACGATCATCCTCAGCCGGTGTATCTAACGGCGCAACGGGCGCGGCCTGATCTACCAGCTGCGTCAGCCATTGCTCGACTGAGAGGCCCTGAGCCTGCGCATACGCTTTGATAGCGGCGGCCTTCTGATCGGGAATCTCAATGTGTAAGGTAGCCATTGGAATCAAGCCCTCCCCTATCCAGCGTAACCGAACGATACGCCGAATGGAAATCATCGCCAGCCCACTCAATCACCATTTCGCCTATGAAGTCCCCCTCCCAACGCATCATCGCGATCAATGGTCTCCAAACCAATTAGCGATCCACCACCACGTCTTCCAGCGAAGTCCCTTGATTGCTCTTGAACCACCAGCGATTTTCGCGTTCACAGCCCCGGCACTTTTATTTTTACTCCCCTAACCATATCCAAATAAACCACTTATCCAAATCACCCCATTTCACCCTGTTCTCCCCTCGCCCCGGCCTCCCTGAAACTTAAACCGAGTACGGCCATGTGCGCGCGCCGAGGTGCCGGAGCTTTCCCCCTCGCCCCACAAGCCCTTTTCATTTCCAAATCAAGGAGCAACCAAACACATGTCCGAACCCATCTCCGACGCCCGTCTCGCAGCCAACCGCGAGAACGCCCAAAAATCCTCCGGGCCCCGAACTCCCGCAGGTAAGGCAATATCTTCCCTCAACGCCGTCAAATGCAATCTCACCGGCGTCCACGTCGTTTTCTCTACCGAGGAAGAAGCCAAACCTTACCTCGCCCACATCACTTCCTATCAAACGCTTTTTGACCCCGTCGGCCCGCAAGAGTCCGCTCTCGTTCAATCCATTTCAGACACCTGGTGGCGTCTCAGCCGAATTCCCGCTCTCGAGCAAGCCATCGTCACTCTCGCCAGCGGGGAACTCGTCGAAGCACAACCCGGCTACGCAGCCATCGGCGGCGAATCCATTCTCCAGGTCAACGCCCGCCGTCAGCACGAAAAGGAACTGCGCAATCTGCACCTGCAAGAGAACCGCCTCACCCGCCGCCGCGAACGCGAAGTCGCCGAACTCGAGCGTCTCCAAGCCGCGCGCCAAGTCAAGGAAGCCGAAGCTCTCGCTGAAGCCGCCAAGGCCTCCCTTCTCGCCCAACACCGCCACCAACCGCTCACCCGCACCCCCGGCCTTGGGTTCGTTTTTTCAAAAGACCGCTTCACCTCTTATATGAGCCGCCTCACCGCCGCTCAAAAGGCAAAATTCCTCCAAGACGCCCTCGCCGAAGAGTCCCAAACCACCAAATCTCAGGAGGCCGCCGCATAAATCCCCCGAAACCGCCTCGCATCGGACGCCGTTCTCTCCACAACCACGCGATACGTGTGTTTTCCGGCTTCTTACCGTTCCTTTGAAAACATGAATTATTTCCCTGCAATCGGCCACTACCATTTGTTGACTCAACCAACCAATCCCGGCCCTGAACACCTCCTCGCCGCCATCGAAGCCTTTCTCGCCACCTGCCGCCGGCAGGCTGCGCTCGAATTTGGCGAGAACCCCATCCCCTTGCTCGCGGGCTGTTACGCTCTCGAAATCCGTTCCGGCCGGCTGTCGATCGAAATCTGGGACGAAACCCGTAGCGTGTCCCGCCGCATCATGTCTGTCGAGCGCCACACCACCGGCGTTCTCGATTGCGCCATTCAAAAATTCGGCGGCCAAGCTAGCCGTCTCACCTTCCTCGATTTAGACAAGCCGCAAACCGTACACCGCCGGCGCATGGGCCAGCGCCAGAATTTCGCAGAGCAGTTCCGCCGCATGCTGCAGCGGCAGTTTCCCGGTTGGGAAGTGGAAACCCTATCGGCGGCGCTCGATCTTCAACATTCCTTCTCTTCCGTCTTTCCCCGTGCCAAAGTCACTCGCGGCGGCCATACACTCGCGGCCATGGCGTGCCCTTCAACAGATGATGAACCCGCGCTGCTCACCTTCGCTCTCATCTGGCATCACTATCTGCAATCGCGGCGGCGCGTTCCCGGCCAAACTTCGCTCTGCCTCTTCCTGCCGGAAGGCTCAGGCAACCTCACGGCGCATCGCCTTCGCTGGCTCACTGCGCAATCCTCATGCCCGCGTCTCTTTCGCTTTAACGAACATGGCTCCGCTGGCGAAGTGGATCCGCAAGACCTGGGCAATCTGCAAACGCGGCTGGCTTCCATCTACGTGCCGGCGCGTCTGACTCCCGAGATGGAATCTTTGCTAAGCGAATTAAAATCTTTTGATGGTGTCAGCCATTTGCCGGAACTGAACGGCGCCATCAGCATTCGTTTTCGCGGGTTGGAGTTTGCGCGCCTCGAAGGCGGCTGTATCTTCTTGGGAATAGAAGACAAAAAAGAAATCGCTGTAACTAGCATTTTTGAAGTGACTAATTTTGCGGCTCAATTGTCTACATTTTCAGCAGCGCAGCAGTCCGCTGCCACCACCAGCGCTCCGGATGCGACCCCTCCTCAATTTTCGGAGCGCTGGCTGGAATCACTCACTCGCAGTCATTTATCGGCGATTGATCCCGGATTACTGAATGAGCCTGTTCACGGCCAAGTTCTTACGTTCGCCGCTGGTGATCGCGATTTGATCGACCTGCTCGCCGTTTCGCAAACAGGCCGCCTTGCTTTGCTCGAACTGAAAGTGGCGGAAGATCTCCACCTTCCTTTGCAAGCGCTAGACTACTGGATGCGGGTTGACTGGCATCTTCAACGCAACGAGTTGCGGCATTTGTTCCCGGACTCCGTGCTCGAAAGCAGACCGCCTAAGTTATTTGTAGTGGCTCCAGCCATGGCCTTTCACTCTTCAAACACCGATATTTTTCGCTACTTCTCACCCGAGATCGAAGTAGAAAGAATAGGACTTAATTCCGATTGGCGGAAGAATTTCCGAGTCGTTATGCGTCTAACAGGTGCGGATCTACCAATTTCCCATGGATCTTCTAATGCTTCCGGAGGAGGAGGCGGTTAAATGAGTTTCGACGGATTAGTTCAAATTAAGAAAGCGATCGGAATGCTCAGCCCGAAAGAAGTCCGGGATTTGAGCCAGCGCGAGGTTCACATCGGGCTGCACGCGCCCGATAGCCAAAGCTTTGAGCAAATGGAAAATTTCCTGCTCAAAGATCTCAAGCCTGCCCGCCGCCGGGAATCGGCGGATATGCTTGTTCGCAATCCGAGTTCGGAAAATCAGGCGGCTGTAAATATCTATCACGCCAACCTGAAGGCGCCTTCGAAATCGCTCATTTACGTTCCAGAGCAGCCCGGCGTGGTCGTGGCCAAGACCCTGAAAGCGGTTCCCGATTTAGGCATCGCGCTGGCCCGCTCGTTTCAGCCCTTCCGCGAGCCATATGTGAAAGGTGTGATTGCCGATGTTTGCAAAGAGAACACTCTGTTCTCTTTGGCCACGGCTCTTCCGGACATTGTGCCGTCGCTCATTTCCATTCCGTGGGCGATTGCTGAATTTGCTTCCGATAGCGCCTTCCTGACAATGAACCAGATTCGTATGGGGTTCATGATCGCCGGCGGCAGTGACCGTGAGGTCGGCTACATGGAGCAAAAGGGCGAG
Source organism: Bryobacterales bacterium (assembly GCA_963763615.1). GTDB lineage: Bacteria > Acidobacteriota > Terriglobia > Bryobacterales > Bryobacteraceae > Bog-105. The sequence goes on from CAVXPI010000006.1 coordinate 54,894, forward strand.
ATCGCCGCGGTGATCGGCAGCGCTTTCGGTTGGCGCGCCCTCGCCCGCGAACTCGTCGGCAAAATTCCTTTCGGCGGCGGTCTGATTGCAAAAGCGGGCGTGGCTTACGCGGGTACCAAGGTTGTTGGGATTTCGCTCGATCGCTTCTACAGCATGGGTTACACCTACTCTCGTGAAGAACGCAACAAGCTGTATGCGGATGCATACCAGCAGGGGAAGAGTGTAGCGGCGAAGCTCCTTCGTATGCTGCGGCCTGATCTAGCGGCGAAGATCGTCGACAAGGAAGCGCATCAATAACTTTCCTGTGTCGAAGCCCATTGCTCTTGTCACTGGTGGCAGCCGAGGGATTGGCCGCGCGATTGTCGAAGAGCTCTCATCCACTCATTCCATAATCGCCACTTACAACTCGAACTTGGCGGCGGCTCAGGACGTGGCGAAGGCGACAGGTGCGGCGATTCTGCCGTGCCAGTTGGGCGACCTGAACTCCTGCCGCGAATTGTTCGCAAAGCTCGGCCAACCCATCGATCTGTTGATCAACAATGCGGGCATGGCCCCTCGCGAGCGGCGCGACATTCTGGAAGCTACGCCCGAAAGCTTTGATGAACTCATCGCCGCGAACCTCAAAGGTCCATACTTTCTGACTCAACAAATAGCGCGCGGAATGTTAACCCGCGCTTCCGGCCGCATCGTGTTCATCAGCTCGATTTCCAGCTTCACCGCCTCCGTCAATCGCGGCGACTACTGCATGAGCAAAGCGGCTTTGAGCATGGCGGCAAAGCTGTTCGCTACCCGTTTGGCGCCCCACAACATTCCTGTCTTCGAGATAGAACCCGGCATCATTCGCACCGGCATGATTGCCTCCGTCGCCGCAGCCTACGACCAGCGCATCGCCGACGGCTTGCTTCCGCAGCGGCGCATGGGTGAACCGAAGGACGTTGCCAACGCGGTTCGCGCCATCGCCGACGGCAAGCTTGATTACTGCACCGGCCAGATCCTGCACGTGGATGGCGGCTTCCATCTGCGTACCCTATAGATATGTATTCTCTCGACCAAGTCGAAGCGCGGGTTCTCGGCGCGCTTATGGAAAAAGAGGCAACCACGCCCGAATACTATCCTCTTTCCCTCAACGCTCTGGTCAACGCATGTAACCAGAAATCCAACCGCGACCCAGTGGTTGACTACGACGACGACACGGTAGCCGACGCGCTCGCCCGTTTGCGCGAGAAACAGTTCGCCCTCACCATCACAGGCGGCAGCCGGGTGAATAAGTACCAACAGCGGATATCGGAGACACTGAATCTCGGCCGCCGCGAATGTGCCGTCCTCTGCGTCCTGCTGCTCCGTGGTCCGCAAACGCTCGGTGAGATCAAAGACCGCAGCGAACGTATCTTTTCGTTTACCGATCTTGCCGAAACCGAACTCGTCCTTGAGAAGCTAACGACACTCGTCAAGAAACTGCCCCGCCTACCGGGTCAAAAGGAAGCACGCTACGCCCATTTGCTCTCAGGCGAACCGGAAGTTGCCGCAACGACCCCGGACGCAGGAGCACCCCCCACTCGTGTCGCCCAGCTCGAACAAGAACTGCACGACCTCCGCTCCGAATTCGACGACCTCAAACGCCGCTTCGACGCCCTCGAATCCCAACTGCGCTAACCAAGAAATTCCCAACCCGAATTGCACGACGCCTCCGAATCCAAACCCACCTCCGAATCCAAACCCGACTATCCGAGCCGGAAGCGTAAGCGCCCTAGATCGGCCTTTTCCGATCTAACATTCAAGCCTTCGGATGCGCCCGATCATAAACCATCTGCAAATCCTTCAGCGACACCTGCGTATACTTCTGCGTCGTCGACAATCTCGCGTGGCCCAGCAATTCCTGAATAGACCTGAGATCTGCCCCATCACTCAGCAAGTGCGTCGCATAAGCGTGCCTGAAACTATGCGGATGAACCGTAGAATCGCCTGCCACGAGAATCGCGTAAAGCTTGACCAGCCGCCTGACCTGCCTGTCCCCAAGCCGTGCACCCCGCGAGTTCAAGAAAAGCGCTCGCTCCTGTGCCGCTGCCTTCCGTTCATCAAGATAGAGATTCACCGCCTCAATCGCGCGCGCTCCCACCGGCACCTGCCGTTCTTTGTTGCCTTTCCCGCGCACACGCAACCAGCCGCCGCGTAAATCAATGTCTTCCAAATTGATGCCCACCAACTCACTCACGCGAATGCCGCAACCATACATCAGTTCCAGCAGTGCCACATCGCGCTGCTGGTCGGGCATTTCCACCACTTCGCCCGATTCAACTGCGTCAATGAGATTGTTCGTCTTCTCCGCGCTCATCACGTCCGGGAGACGTTGCTTTATCTTTGGCGTTCGCAAACGCGCCGCCGGGTTTTTAGTGATCACACCTTCTTGCAGTGAAAACTTGAAAACCGCCCTCACCGCCGCCAGCTTGCGGCGCACTGTTACCACGCTCAGCTTGTGGTCATACAGGCCACCCATCCATTCGCGCAGCAAAGCGAGGTCGAGTTGCTCAAAGGCCGGTGGCGCGGCGCCCGCCACTTCGAAGTACCCGGCAAACTGCTCCAGGTCTGATCCGTAGTTGCGAAGCGTATGCTTGGAAGCGCCGCGCCGCTCCAGCTCAGCCAGATACTTTGCAATACTCTGCCGAATGGTTGGCATACTTAAATTCGTCGAAGATCACGCTCGCTCGCCGGCAAATCTCCTGGTGCCGCGCCTTCTTGTCGCGCTTAAACCTCTGTTTCGCCTCCTCGTCCAGCGCGGGCAGCAAGTCGAAAGTAATGTTCGCCGGTTGAAAATGCTTCGGGTCGGCCGCGGTGATGTAGTGGCACAAGCTGCCCAGCGCAGTCTCACGCGGAAAAACCACAGCCTGCCGCTCGAGCGCCAGCGCCGCCGCATTTCGCCCCGCAATGAGCCCAGTAGCGATCGATTCGGCGTATCCTTCCACACCCGAAATCTGTCCCGCAAACAGCACGCGCGGCATCGACTTCAACTGCAGAGTGGGCCACAAGAGCGCCGGTGAATTGATGTACGTGTTGCGGTGCATCTGCCCGTAACGGACAAACTCTGCGTTCTCTAAGCCTGGAACCAAGCGGAACACCCGAGCTTGATCTGCGAATCGCATGTGATTCTGAAAGCCGACCAGATTGTAGCTGTTAGCGCGCTGGTTCTCTTGCCGAAGCTGCACGATTGCATAAGCCCATCTTCCAGTGCGCGGATCGTCTAAACCGGCGGGTTTCATCGGCCCGAAGCGCAGCGTATCTCGGCCGCGCCGCGCAATCTCTTCAATCGGCAGACAGCCTTCAAAGAAAGGAGTCTTGTCTTCGGGAATGTGGGGCTCGTACGACTCGGCCTTCAACAACTCGTCGATAAAGAGGTTGTACTGGTCTTTGTTGAACGGGCAGTTAACGTAATCATCGGTCCCGTCTAACGACTTGCCATAGCGCGACGCACGAAAAGCAATGCCCATATCCACCGAGTCTGCGGCCACAATCGGGCTGATACTGTCGTAGAAGAACAAACGATCCGATCCAGTGATGCGGCCGATCTCCTCTGCAAACGGCTCGCTTGTGAGCGGACCCGTGGCAATCACCACAACGCCATCAGCCGGAAGAGACCGCACTTCTTCCCGTTTCACGCTGATGTTTGGATGCCCTTCAATGGCCCGCGTGATCTCGGCTGAAAACACTTCGCGATCGACGGTTAGGGCATGGCCGCCCGGAACGCGCGCTATCTCAGCAGCTTTGAGAAGCGATGAATCCAACCGCCGCATCTCCTGTTTCAGCAGCCACGGCGCTGAGTTTTCCTGTTCGCTCTTGAGAGAGTTGCTGCAAACTAATTCGCCAAAGGCATCTGTCTTATGCGCAGCGCTGCGCACGTTGGGCCGCATCTCATACAACTCGACGCGAACTCCGCATTCCGCCGCCTGAAACGCCGCTTCGCATCCTGCGAGCCCTGCTCCAATGATTCGAACCGTGTTCAATCCTCTAGTGTATCGAGCGCATTTGCCGCTATTTGCCACGCCCTCTAGAGCCTCCGATACGGCCTCCGAATCCGAGCCGGAAGCGTCAGCGCCCTAGATTGGCTGTGCTAACTCGCTGCCTAACCGAACCGTGAGTGTAATAATCGTCTCATGAAGTCCCGTCTTTTACTTCTTCTTGCCGCCGTCTTCTTGCTCAGTTGCTTCGCGTTGCTTGCCACCGACGTTCCCCATACCATGATCAAGATCGCCGTCACGAACCAGTTCGATAAGCCTGTGGAGAATGCCGAAGTGATTCTCGATTTCATCGGCGGCCGCCAATTCATGAAAGGCGGATTAAAGAAGAAAATCCATTGGGAAGTTCACACCAACCAGGAAGGGCTTGCTCACTTCCCGCCTGTACCCGAAGGCAAGATCCAACTTCAAGTAAACAAGAAGATGTATCAAACGTGGGGAAAAGAGCTAGACGTGGCAGGGGAAGAGCAAACTGTGGATATCAAGCTTGCTGCGCCCCAGAGCCAATACAGCGCCCATCCAGCACTCAAGCCAGCGGACCCGCCCAAGAATTAGTCTTTATTTGCGCTCCAGCGCAATCGCCTCAATCTCAATTCCAACGTCGCGCGGCAATCGAGCTACTTCAACGGTAGTGCGCGCCGGCGGATTGCTCGGGAAAAACTTGCCATATTCTTCGTTCATCTTGGCGAAGTTGTTCATGTCTTTCAAGAACACCGTGGTCTTCACTAAATCGTCCAGCGTAAGGCCTGCGGCTGCCAGAACGATTTTCAAGTTCTCGAGCACACGCGCGCATTGCGCCTGAATATCGCCCGTTACTAATTCGCCGGTCTTGGGGTCGGCCGGAATCTGCCCACTTAGAAAAATAAATCCGTTAGCGCGCATGCCTGGCGAATAAGGCGCTACTGGCTTGGGGCCGTCTTTTGGAAAGATACTTTCTTTCATTGCTCTATTTTGCACTGTTGGGAAAACGAATTGTGCCAATGAGCTCGCTTACACTGCCCGCACCAAGCCTGCGCACTACTTTTCCCAAGTCATCCGCAATGCGCTCCGGAGCTTTCGGGTCGGCGAAAGTGGCTGTACCCACCTCCACAGCGCTTGCTCCCGCAATCAGAAACTCGGCGACATCTTCGCCGTTAGCGATTCCGCCCAAACCAATCACCGGAATCTTGACAGCCCGCGCTGCTTCGTATACCATTCGAAGAGCGATAGGCTTGATCGCAGGGCCTGACAAGCCGCCGAAACCCGCTCCAATTCGCGGTGTTCTGGTTTCAATATCGATAGCCAGAGATATAAATGTGTTGACGAGCGATAGGGCATCGGCCCCTGCTTCCTCCGCCGCATGCGCAAAGGGTTGAATACTGGCGACATTCGGCGAAAGTTTAACGATTAACGGCCTTTTCGCAACGGCGCGTACTTGTTGGATGAGCGCTGCCAGCGATTGCGGATCGCTAGAAAAAAAGATTCCGCCATGTTTCGTGTTCGGGCAGGAGACATTTAGTTCATAGGCGGCTAGGCCATCTGCATCTTCCAGTGCCCGGATCACTTCCAGGTAATCGTCTTCGGCATAACCAAATACATTGGCGATGACCGGCACGGAGAACGGCTTCAGTTTTGGGAGCTTATCTTGAATGAACGCCTTGACGCCGACATTTTGCAAGCCAATGGAATTCATCATGCCGGCTTCGGTATGCCAAAGGCGCGGTGCGGGATTACCGGCGATAGGCTCTCGCGACAGCCCCTTTGTAACAAGTGCGCCGAGTCGATTCAGATCGACGATGCTTGCAAATTCGCTGCCATAGCCAAATGTGCCTGAAGCCGCAATGACCGGGTTACGCAGGGTTAGGCCGCAGAGGTTGATCGCCAGCGACATTTATTTATGAGCGGCCGCCTGCTTTGCAGCGCACCGCTGAATGAGCAGCCAACTTTCGCGAATATCGTCTTCGGTTGTTTGATGATTCCCGATCGCAAAGCGCAAGACGAACTTGCCGTGCAATATAGTCTGCGAAAGAAAGAGCTTACCGCTGGAGTTGATATCGGCAAGGAGCTGGCGATTTGCCTCATTTGAGCTACGATGCCGAAAGCAGACCAGCGAGAGCGGCACCGGCGCAGCAACTTCGAAGTCTGCGTCGGCTTCCACCAGTCCTTTCAGGACCTGTGCGAGCCTGATCGATTCGCGCAACATCGCTACGATGCCCCGTCGGCCGTAGTAGCGGAACACGTACCAAATTTTCAGCGCCCGGAACCGGCGGCCTAGTTGCACGCCATAGTCGTTGAAGTTCACCACGCGGCCGTCTTCCGGAGTCTTGAGTATTTCCGCGCTCAACGATGAAGCGCGCCGGAAGACCTCGGGCAGGGTTGTGTACAGCACGCTGCAATCCATGGAAATGTAAAGCCATTTGTGCGGGTTGAGCACAAACGACTGCGCCCGTTCCACGCCTTTGAGAAGATGGCTCAATTCCGGCACGATGGCCGCCGAACCTGCATAGGCCGCGTCGACATGCAGCCACGTTTTATAGCGTTCAGCAATGGTGGCAATGGCCGGGACATCTTCAATGGCCGATGCCGAGGTCGAGCCGACGGAAGCTATGATGCAGCAAGGCCGTTTACCGGCGGCCACATCGTCCTGTATCGCTTTCTCCAACAAATCGGGCCGCATGCGAAATTGATCATCCACGGGAATGCGTCGAACATTGTTCTTTCCGAAGCCTAGCGTGATGGCGGCTTTCTCTGCCGACGTGTGGGTATGTTCGGAAACATAAATGGTTAAGCCGGGACGCATGCCTTCCGTCCTGCACTCCGGTGCGAGCCACTCGCGCGCCGCACCAATTGCCTGCATAACGGAAATGGAGGCGGTGTCATAGATGATGCCGAACCATCGCTCGTCGAGGCCGAGCCACTGCCGCAACCAATTCAGCACTACCTGTTCGAGTTCCGTTGCCGCCGGCGAAGATTTCCAGAGCATGGCGTTCACGTTCAGCGCCGCGATTAAGAATTCGGCCAGTATCGAAGGCGGAGTTGACGAAGCGGCGAACCAAGCATGAAAATTCGGATGATTCCACAGAGTCAACCCTGGGACGATTTTTGCTTGAAAGTCCGCAAAAATCCGCTCGATGGCTTCGCCGTTCTCCGGTGCCGCAGCAGGCAGCATTGCCGCAATATCTCCCGGCTCAACCGCCGGCACAACGGGAAAGTCGCGCACATGCTCCATGTACTCTGCGATCCACTCAGAGTGTGTGAGCGCGGCCTTGCGGAACTCATCGGGAGACATCTCTTGTCTTATAACATCTGCGGAAACCACTGGTTGAACCACGTTTCAAATTCATGCTTCAAAGCCAAAGTGTGTTCGTCATAGGGCACCGCCGTGTGCGCGAGCTTCCAACCTCGCGCGCACGCTGCCAGTTTGATTCCGATAGGCGCTGGAAACTTGTCAAGCCAGCCCAGAAACTCATGCAACTCTTGGTCTAGCGCGTCCGCCTTAATTTCGTCCTTGGCCAGTATCGCTTGGTCTAACGCAACCAATAATTCCGGTATCGCCGCCGCAACACCCGACACGATTCCATCGGCGCCCAGCGGTCGGGCACGCCTATAAATGATGTCATTCCCTACTAACAACTGGAATGGCTGCTTTTCTCGCAGTGCCAGCAGCTTCTCAAACAAGGCCCAATCGCCGCTCGAATCTTTGATGCCCGCGAACGCTCCGCTCAGCAACAACTCCTCCAGCAGTTCCGGCGGCATGGCGTTGGTGAATTGCGGAATGTTGTAGAGGTAAATCGGCGTCTTGCCATCGACCTCCTTGACAAACTGCCGGTAGAATTCTGAAATTTGTGCAGCGTTATAGCGAAAGTAGTAAGGAGGCATCAGCAGCACGCCCGCCACATCTGCCTCTATCGCATCTTCCGCCAACTCGACCGCGCCCGCAAGGGTGGAATGGCTGACGTTCACCAGCAAAGGAATCCGGCAGCGCTTCTTGGCCAACATCAACACGCGCATGCGCTCAGTGACATCAAAATGCACGAACTCGCCCGTTGACCCGAACAGAACTACACCGCCGACCCCTTTACTGGTGATGACATCAATGTAGTCGAATAGCGCCGCCGCATCTGCCTCAACCGAATTCTGCGGGCGCGGCGTCGCCAATGCGGCATAGACGCCACTTGCCGGCGGCGCCTCTTGCTTTTTTCCCATCGTGTAATTTGAATTTTACGCTGAAGCCTTCAAGAACTTAATTCCTTCAAAGGCAATGTCCTCGGGTGTACGGGCGAGATCGCGCCAAATAGACGCTGCCGCCGAAAGCTCGCCAATCGCAAAGCCGAAGCTTTCAATTGTAAGCCAGCCATCGTATTTCATGTCGCGTAGCGCGGCGAACACGCCTTTCCAATCCACATGCCCGCTGCCCGGCGTGCCGCGGTCGTTTTCGCAGGTGTGAACATGCTTCAAATACTTGCCGGTAGTTAACAGCGCTTTGGCCGGATCCTTCTCCTCGATGTTGGCGTGGAACGTATCCCACAATATGCCGACATTCGGGTGATCGATCTCCGAACACAGCTTGACAGCATCCTCGGTGGTGTTTAGAAAGTAAGTCTCAAAACGATTCAGCGGTTCGATGCAAGCAGTCACGCCATTTGCAGACAGCACAGGCCCAAGTTGCTTGTAGCCATCCACCGCGTTTTTCCACTCGTCAGCGGTTCGGCGCCTTCCGGGCAAATAACCAACGGGTGAATACAGCGGACCTGCAATCAACTTGGCGCCGGCTTCGCCGCAGCCTTGAAACATTCCGACATATGCGCTACAGTCTTACTACGCACTTCCGCATCGGGAGAAATCAGACTCAACTCGCCAGGCAGCACCGAACAAACAGTACACTCCAACGCATTCGCCGCCGCCGCCTTGCGTATCTCCGCAGCCTTGAAATCAACGGGGCGAATGAGCGCAACCTCGATACCATCGAACCCGTTCTGTTTAATTTTCGGGAGTAGATCAAAATGCTCGGGTCCGAAATTGCCAGTCCACAAAAACGTATTAACGCCGAATTTCATTTATTCTCCTATCTTTGATAAGCTGACTGCGTTCGTTCAGACGACAGCAGAAGACAAATGATATCGACATTCGTTCGCAGAACCATACCGCTGGCCGCAGGCTCGCTGCTTTTGGCCTATCAGCTCACGCGTCCCGAGGATATTCCTTTTGAAAAACACACGATAGACCTTGGATCGAGCGAGACGGCCGTGATTGCAGATATCAATGGCGATGGGCGGCCGGACATTGTTTCCGGTGAAAATTGGTATGAAGCGCCGAACTGGATCAAGCATCGTTTCCGCGACCTGCTCTACACGAACTACTATATTGACGATCTGAGCACTTTGCCGCTTGATGTGGATGGCGATGGGCGTATCGATCTTGTGACCTCGGGCTGGTTTAGCAAGAAGCTTGCTTGGTGGCACAATCCAGGCAAGACGGGAGAAATGTGGAAGGAGAACGTGATCCAGGCCGGCTTCAATATTGAGTTCACCCTGCTGGTTGATCTGGATAACGACGGCAAAGCGGATGAAATTCTGCCGCAGTTCGGCAACGAAAACGCGCCTTTGGCGTGGTACGAACGCGACAAGAAAGGTGGCATCGCCAAGCATGTCGTCAGCTCGCACAGCTACGGCCACGGAATTGGCGCGGGCGACGTGAACGGTGATGGCCGCAACGATATTTTGACGCCGAATGGCTGGCTCGAAGCGCCAGCGGACCCACGCTCAGGCGATTGGCAGTTCCATCCCGATTGGAAGTTGGGAGATCTCGGATTCATTCATGTGTTCGACGTCAATGGGGACGGGCGTCCGGACATCGTAACCTCCATGGGCCACAACTACGGTATCTTTTGGCTCGAAAACAAACCCGACGGCAGTTGGGAGAAACACATGATTGACGAAAGCTGGTCGCAACCTCATGCGACAACGCTCGTTGATTTTCGCGGCAAAGGCAATCTTGGAATCCTGACCGGCAAGCGCTACTTTGCCCACAATGGCCATGATCCAGGCGCACGCGAACCGCTGGGTGTCTACTGGTACGAACGCCTAATCGATCCAGCGACGAAGAATATCGAATGGGTGAAGCACATCATCGATTACGGCGGCCGAACGGGTGGCGGTATTCAAATCCCGGTAGCCGACATTGATGGCGATGGCGATTTGGATTTTGTGGTTGGCGGTAAAAGCGGATTGTTTCTGTTTGAGAATAAGACGAAGTAGCGCGAGTCACATGCAACAAAAAATCTACGATGTCGTGGTGATTGGGTCGGGCGCCGGCGGCGGCACTTTGGCTTCGCGCCTGGCAAACTTGGGTGCCGATGTACTGGTGCTGGAAGGCGGGCCGCAGGTCAACACGCGGACCGATTTCAACACCCACGCTCTTCCGTTCGAATTCCCGTCGCGGCACATTCCGACCATGCGCCCGGGCAAGCCTGGTTTTGATGCTGAACGCAGCCGGGGCTTGGGCGGCAAGACCATGCTGTGGAATGCTGTTGCTCTGCGCATGAGCCAACGCGATTTCAAGGGCCGCCGGCACGATGGCGTAGGGGAAGATTGGCCTCTGGATTACGCCGACATGGCTCCCTACTACGACCGCGTAGAACGCGAGGTGGGGGTGTGCGGCAATCTTGATCACCTTGACGATTTGCCCGACGGCATCTTTTTGCCGCCAGTGCCGCTGAAGTGTACGGACATCGCCATCCAAAAAGGCGCTGAGAAACTTGGCGTCAAAGTGATCCACGTCCGCAAGGCCACGCTCAGCCGCGCGCAGACGAGCCGTCCCGCATGCCACTTCTGCGGCAATTGCATGGCTGGCTGCGACGTCGTGGCCAAATACAACTCCTATGATGTGCAGATGGTTCCGGCGCTCAAGACTGGCAAACTCACTCTGCGCGGCAATAGCATCGTTCACGACCTGGCGATTACGGATGAAGCCAGGGTGGGCGAAGTGCGCTACTTTGATCGCGAGACGCGCGAAGACGGTTCGGCGCGGGGCCGCGTAGTCGTCGTCGCCTGTGCCTGCGCGCAGAGCGTAGCGCTGCTGCTGATGTCGAAATCCACTCGCTTTCCAAATGGTCTCGCGAATTCCAGCGGGCAACTGGGGCTGAACTTTATCCCCCACATCACGGCTGGTTTCGAATTGTTTCTCGAAGATTTTATTGGCAAGCCCAGCGAGAACGACGAAGGGTTTTTGGACCACGGTTACGTTCCATCCTTCATGCACGATAAGAAACGCGATTATGCACGGAGTTTCGGCGTGCAGTATGGCTATCACAACCGGCGCGCTACGGGCTGGGCGCGCTCTATTAAGGGAATGGGCAAATCGTATAAAGAGGCCGTGAAGGCGCGCTATCCCGCATACATGACTTTTAGCCCGTATCAGGAAATGTTGCCGAACGACGACAGCTACATCGATCTCGACACAGAACGTCTCGATGAATATGGATTGCCGCGCGCCCGGAGGCATTGGAAGCTTTCTGAAATGGACATGCTGCTTCACAACGATATGAAACGCCGCTGCCAGGAAATACTCGAAGCGAGCCATGCGCAAATTCTTTCTATCAGCGAAGAGCCTGCGACGAACCACGAGATTGGTGGCTGCCGGATGGGGAGCGATCCTCGCACCTCCGTTGTCGATGCGACGTGCCGTGCCCACGATGTGCCTAATCTCTATGTGGTCGACGCCAGCGTGTTTCCCTCGGCTTCTGAAAAGAATCCGACCCTCACGATTATGGCGCTCGCCTCGCGTACAGCCGATATCATCGCCAGCCGCTTAGAAAAGAGGGAAGTGTAATGGCCAGCTATTCTTCAGACCGCCGCCAAGTGCTCAAACTGTTCGGCGCCATCAGTGCGACATGCGCCTACCCATTTGCAGGTGACGAACTCTATGGCCAAACTGTGCATGAGCATGGGCCGGCACAGTCCCCGAATCGATTCTTCAACGAGACGGATTACCGCACCATCGAGCGGATCGCCGACCTCATTATTCCAGCTACCGATACGCCGGGAGCCGTGCAGGCGGGCGTCCCCGAATACATCGATTTTGTGGTCGGACGCGAATCCCAGCATCAAGCTGTAGTCGCGGATGGGCTGCGATGGCTTGACGCGCAGGCGAAACAGCAGGGCGCCGAACGTTTCTTGGATTTAGAAGAGCGCGGTCAACTCGCCATACTTGAACCGCTCTGCGAAGCAGCCGATACCGAAAATACGGCCGCGCGGAATGTGCAGTTTTTCGCGTTGGTCAAGCGGCTCACCGCCGATGGATATTACACGTCGCGCGTGGGGCTCATTGATGAACTAGGTTACAAAGGCAACGCGGTCCGCTCCAGTTACCCGGAGTGCGTCCACGAACACTAGGCAGTTTTAGCCGTTGGTCTGCGGGTGGATTCTCTTATCTTTAAGCTTGCCGGCAAGCGCACGGTTCGCGGCGCGTGAATCTCATCGCCACTTTTGCCTTGTATCCGTTCGAATAGAATTGTTGCCGCCTCAAAGCCTATCTCGTAAGCGGGCTGGACTATTGTTGTTATCGAAGGTTTAAACAAATCATCGAGCGTGAGTTCGTCGAAAGTCACGAAGCCCACATCCTCCGGCGTGCTAAGGCCGCACTCCCGCAATGCCCGCAGGCAACCTAACGCCGTAGGTCCATTGGTGCAAAGAAACGCGTCGGGACGAAGCCCAGAGCGTATCTTCTGGGTACAAAGGCTGGCCACGTCTTCCGGCCTAACATTGCCGTGCCAAAGCATGGCAGGGTCCACGGCGATTCCTGAACGCCGTAGGCTTTGTTCATAACCTTGCAGCCGTCTCTTCTCATTCGTGAGCGAAAGAGGTCCCGTTACAATCGCGATTTTCCGATACCCCATCTCGATCAAATGATCGGTGCCCAACTCGGAGGCTGAAACGTCCTCCACGGAGACGGAATCCGCCGGCAGCTTTTCAGGGATGCGGTCAAGACAAACCACCGGAATGCCCGCCTCAATCAGACGGGTGATTTGCACGACGGGCACGGGTGCCGCCGCCACCACCACCAAGATTCCCTCCACTCTCTGCGATCGCAGTAAGGAAAGCAACTCTTTCTGCCGCTCTGCGCCATCGGTTGAATTCACCGCGATCAAAGAATAGCCTTGTTTCCAAGCTGCCGTTTCAGCACCGCGAATGACTAGCGGATAAAACGAAATCGTCATATCGGGCACGATGATGCCAAGCGTCCGAGTCCGGCTGGTTTTCAGGCTGCGCGCGACGTGGTTAGGATGGTAATCCAACTCACGAATTGCGTCTTGAACTTTCAGGCGCAGTGGTTCGCTCACCGGCACCGTGCCCGATACTACGTGCGAAACGGTTCCGACCGAAACGCCGGCCAGATCCGCGACTTCTTTAATCGTTGGCATCCACTGACAACGCGCGTAAAAATTCTTGATGCGAATATTGCGGGTTTCAATTGTCATCGCATTGCCCGGAACACGGTGCAATTGAATGCCAATCTCACCCTCCAGCTTGCGATGCGCCTTGTCGTCGTCAAGCAGGATGCTCATCACGCGCCCGTTGATCATCTGAATGAGCGTAGTGCCGCGCGCGATGATATCCAAGTCGTTCCAATCGCCGTCTTTGATGACACTCTTGAGCTCGTCATTACTGCCCAGCGTGCCAATCCAACCAGGCTTGCCGCCATCGGGAATGTAGACAATTTGGCCGCGTAAAGCCACGAATCCGCGAATGCGTTCTTCGTATACCTGGCCGGTGAACATCTGCTTGCCGTCTATATCGGCCTGATAGCCTTTCAGAACCCAGTTCGCGACTTTCGGAAGTTCCGCGCTACGGTATTGAATGCCGCTGTTGCCGTTTTCGCCAGTGAGTTTGTATTGCAGGCGAAGTTCGAAATCCGCGGGTTGTCCGCCGGTCCAGATGCAAAAGATATTCTGCGGCGGTTGGTGGTCAGGTGTCGTGTGGCCAATGATCTCGCCGTTTTCCACCTTCCAGAAGTTCGGGTCACAGTCCCAATTCTCCATCGATTTGCCGTCGAAAATCGGCGTGAATCCTGTTTCCTCCAGCGGCGGAATAATCTTTGTGATGTCGGGCCGCCCGCCACCGCCAGGACGCGCAGCCTGCTGGCATGCCGCCCCAGCGGCTAAACACAAAGCTCCAGCAACGGCTGCAATCAATCTATTTCGCATATCGATTCTTTCCTCTCTATCGAACTTTCACCCAGGCTTTGTTGGCGGCGGACTCCAGAACCGCAGCGGTTACATAGTCGGTGGCGAGCGCTTCTCTGAACGTCGGAGACGCACTTGTGTTGTCTCCCAGACCAACTAGAAAGTCGGCAACCTGGTGGATAAAAGTGTGCTCGTAGCCGATTTGCAGTCCCGGCACCCACCACTGCTTCATATACGGATGTTCGGTATCCGTAACATGAATGCTGCGCCACCCGCGCAGCTTCCTCACGTCGCCGTGATCGAAATACTGCAAGCGATGCAGATCGTGAAGATCCCAAATGATAGACGCTTTCTCGCCGTTGATCTCGAAAGTGTAGAGGGCTTTGTGGCCGCGCGCATAACGCGTAGCTTCGAAACGTCGCCAGCGAACCGTTCTTGAAGCGCGCCAGGAAAGCGCTCGCATCGTCGATTTTCACCGGTTCCTCTTTGCCCGTGAGATTGTGTTTGCGAGTTTTGATGAACGTCTCGGTCATGGCGGTGACCTCATCAATCCCGCCGTTCAGCCACAGGGCCGTATCGATGTTGTGTGCCAGCAGATCGCCGGTTACGCCGCTACCCGCTACGCTGGCATCTAACCGCCATAAACCTTCGCCGCCTTGCGGCAGGTCGGTTGAGATGGTCCAGTCTTGTAGAAACACGGTGCGGTAATGGAAAATTCGGCCCAACCGGCCTTCGTCAATCAACTGTTTGGCGAGAGTAACGGCAGGAACGCGCCGGTAGTTGTACCAAACCATGTTGGCCACTTTGGCGTCTTCCACAGCTTTGACCATCGCTTCCGATTCCGCAGGATTGCGTCCCAACGGCTTTTCGCACATGACCATCTTGCCGGCTTTCGCAGCGGCAATCGCAATCTCGGCGTGCGTGTCGTTCGGGCTGGCGATATCGATCAGGTCGATATTCTTGTCGTCTATGAGTGTTCGCCAGTCCGTAACGGCCGATTCATAACCCCACCGGTCTCGAAACAACATGGCCTTTTCGCCGTTTCGCGCACAGATGCTTTTCAAAACCGGCTGGTACGGCGTGTCGAAGAAATTCGTCACCTTGCGAAACGCGTTCGAATGCGTGCGGCCCATGAAGCCGCAGCCGATGACAGCAATGTTCAGTTTTTTCATTGTTAGTCCCACCCATGCGCATCGCGCACGGCCAGCATTACACGCAACACGTCGTTCCAGGTTTGCGGATCCATCATCGTGGCGTTGGGGAACATGCAGCCGTCCCAACAAATGTGAGCAAAGGCTCGCGTCGGTTTGTCGTCGTCGCCGCGCATCCAAGCGCCGGAGTCGCGAACGATGTCGAGTTTCCCGTTCGGATCATTGGGTGGGCAATGGCGGCCGGTTTTATCGTGTGTGCCTGAACCCTTCACCGTGCCATCGTTTTGCGCCACGTGAAAATCGATGGTCCACGAGCGCAGTGCGCGAGCCATCACCTTATATGCATCCGCCAGCAAATGGCCTTGCGCCCAATCAAAGTTCTCTGGAAGCAAGCGGTCTTCGGGCGCGTTGTAACCCATGGTGAACAGCATCGTGTGCGCCATATCGGCTTGAAAGCCGACCAGGTTCGGCATGCCGACCATTTCCAAAAGCTGGACGTTGCGCCGCCAGCTGTGCATGCCTGCCCAGCAGATTTCGCCCTCTGCCGCTAAACGTTCGCCGAAGTGGGAAGCAATCGTACCAGCCTCGCGAAAGGTGTGCGCGATGCGTTTCGTATTGCCCTCAGGATCTTTCACCCACTCTGAAGGGCTCGCAGCCGAGTCAATCCGAATGACTCCGTACTTGCGCACGCCTAAGTCGCGCAGCTTTCCTCCCAGCACGCAAGCCTTCTGCACTTGTTTGAGGAAAAGGCCCCGTTCCTCTTCAGTGCCCATAGCCGATCCGCCGCCGGTACCGCCCCAAACAGGCGCAACGAGCGAGCCCGCCAACAAATTTCGCGAGGTTAGCTTATCGGCCAGCTTCTTCAATTCGTCGTCGCTGGAATCAATGTCGGTGTGCGGCAAAGATAAGAACAGATCGACACCGTCGAAGCGCGCGCCATCAATTTCGGCAGCCGCTGTCAGATTCAACATGGTGTCCAAATCAATGGGCGGCTCGGAATCAGGGCCTTTACCCACCAGTCCGGGCCACATGGCATTGTGAACGGCGGGAAATTTGTGATGTGTACTCATGGCGATTTGAAACGCTTCAATCTCCGCCAGAGTATATCAGCAATGAGCGAAGGCTATTTCTCGTATAGAAACACGGGCTTCTCAAGGCGGCTCTCGCCCCCGTCATTCACGGCGAATGCTTGGTAATCTCCGGTGGCCTTCCAAAGTGAACCTGCCGCATATTCGCCGTCGGTCCGCAAGGCATAAAACTCAATCCCGAGTTTACTCAGCAACGCCTTATCGTCATTGAACAACTTCGATACGCGCTTCAATGCTTCCAAAACGGCTTCTCGCGGAGATATGCCGCGGCGCATCGCCTCGACAATCGTATGCGCGCCAGCCACACGAATATTGAGCTCGCCAACGCCGGTGGAGCCCGCGCCGCCCACGTCCGGATCGACAAACAAGCCAGCGCCGATAATGGGCGAGTCGCCCACGCGGCCCGGAATCTTCCATGCCAATCCGCTGGTTGTGGTCACTCCTGAAATCTCGCCTTTTTCATTGAGTCCAAGGCAGTTGATTGTGCCGTAAGTAGGATGAGTGGCCATTCGCCAAGCCCATTTCAAAGTGTCTTCATCCACGTTGGGAAAGGACTCGCGCAGGCGCGGTATGAGCGGCTCAGCGTCGGCGCGCAAATTGCTCTCGAACGAAGTCCAATTGTTGAACCCTCCCGCCGCGCGTAAAGATTCCTTCCAAACCAACCACGCTGTGCGCGACTTGTCGGTCATCAGGTCTTCGCGCTGATAGCCGTGAGCGAGCGCGAATTTGGTCGCGCCTTCGCCCACCAGCATTACGTGAGTGGTGCGGTCCATCACCAGCTTGGCAATCTTCGAAGGCGTCTTTATGCCGTGAATGGCCGCAACCGATCCGGCGCGCCGGGTGGGGCCATGCATGACGCTGGCGTCCAATTCCACCTCTCCTTCCTCATTCGGCAGGCCGCCATAGCCGACGGACGTATCGTTCGGATCAAGCTCAATAATATTGACGCCGGCAATCACCGCGTCAAGCGTGTCGCCGCCTGCCTTCATCGCTTCCACCGCTTTAGCTACCGCGGCCAAGCCATTCGGGCTTGAAATCGCAATGGGCCTTTTTCGCGGCCCCGTTTGTCCAGTTGCCGAAGTTGCTGCGCTTGCTAACGCGGCCGAAGTGCTCAACCACTCGCGACGATTCATCATGATACTGGTTTTGTATCACAAGGCCGATGCGCAACCAACGTTACAATACAAGTTCAAATGACCGAGCAAGTCTCGCCTGCAAAAGGCGTTCATGGCGTCGTTGGACTCCCCGGCGACAAGTCCATCTCACACCGATTCGCGATGTTAACCTCTATTGCCGACGGTGATTCCGAAATTCACAATTACTCTACCGGCGCGGATTGCCGATCGACTCTTGCCTGCATGCAGGCGCTGGGCGTGAGCCACTCTTTCGCCGAAACTGACGGACGCCGCGTTTTGACGGTTCACGGAAAAGGGATCGCCGGTTTGACGGCTCCTGCAGCCACGCTCGACGCCGGCAACTCCGGCTCCACCATTCGCATGCTGTCGGGCATCTTGGCGGCGCAGCCGTTTACCACGCATGTGACGGGAGATGAATCACTCGCGAAGCGGCCCATGCGCCGCATTATGATTCCGCTGGCGGAAATGGGCGCACGCATTGAAGCAACGAATGGCGATTTCCCTCCGATCACTATTCAAGGCTCGCATCTGCATGGCATTAACTATTCACTTCCCGTAGCTAGCGCGCAGGTCAAGAGCTGTATTTTACTGGCGGGGCTTTACGCGAGTGGCGAAACTGTTGTTCGCGAGCCGATCACGACGCGCGATCATACGGAGATTGCCCTGCGAGAACTAGGTGCGGATATCGTGGTCGAGCCGCGCGTGGCGCGTGTTCGCGGCGGCGCCAAACTTCACGGGAAAATACTGGTGGTGCCGGGAGATATCTCGTCGGCCGCCTTCTTCATTGTGGCTGCGCTCATTACGCCCGAAAGCGATCTTATTATCACGAATGTTGGATTGAATCCGACCCGCACCGCGCTGCTGGACGTTTTGAAGTCGATGGGCGCCGATATTCGATTGCTGCACATTGAGCAAGTGAACGGCGAAGTGATAGGTAATCTTCAAATACGAAGCTCAGCCATGAAAGGGGGAACGATTGCAGGGGCAACGACGGCCGCTCTCATCGATGAGATCCCCGTTCTTTCCGTGCTGGGTGCGCTCAGCCAGAATGGTTTGATTGTGCGCGATGCCGCGGAATTGCGCGTTAAAGAGACCGACCGTATTGAAACCATCTCGGCGAATCTTCAGCTAATGGGCGGCACCCTCACAACCACGCACGACACGCTCGAAATCCCGGGGAAGCAAAAGCTTCATGCCGCGCAGATTCAATCTTGCGGAGACCACCGCATTGCCATGGCTTTCTCTATTGCCGCACTCGCGGCCTCAGGCCCCAGCGAAATACACGAGGCGGAGGCGGCGTCGGTGTCGTACCCTGAATTCTACACAACTCTTCGCAACATTGCGCGCTGAGCAGCGAGCTAAAGGATGCCGCTTATGGACGACGCCGCTGAATCGGAACTGACTCGTGAAGATTTGATTCACGACTTAAATAACGTTTTCGAAACCATCACCGAAGTCGCCGACTTACTGAGCACCGATCGCCGCTGGAAGAGCTTGGCGGCGACTCTTGGCCGCAGTGTGACACGCGGCAAGCGTCTGCTTGGTGCGATTCCGGACAGCACGCCCTACTTAGCCGCGATTGTGGAAGATGCGATACAGTCGGTGACCGATTACTGTATCGCCGCCCGCAAGCCGCGTCTCCGCTTTGTTCGGGTGATTGCGAACGATACGCGTTTGCCCGGTTCGGCCAAGGATTGGGAACGCGTTTTCCTCAACTTGTTTTTTAACGCGGCGCAAATCATGCAAAAACCCGGCCGCATTGATATTGAAGCAAGGCAACTGGAAGATGGTTTGTGCATTACTGTTGCCGACAATGGTCCGGGCATCCCTGTCGATTTACTGCCGCGTATTTTTCGGACCAATGTTTCAACCAAGACAAGCCGCTCGCGTTCCGGCCGCGGGTTGCATATCGTTGCGGCCATTGTGAAACAGTATGCAGGACGGGTCACGGCTGCGAACAGAGATCGGGGAAATGGCGCGGTCTTTACCATTTCTATTCCGTCGGCCAATTAGGCGGCGGGCCTTGGTCACGAGTCTCTCAAAATTTCTTTCTCCCCCTATCGAACTGAAAACTAAGCCGCTTGCCCGTTTTGTCTCCCCCGGCTCCTTCTCGCGCAGCGCCGCACTCGGCTTATCGTCGAGTCAGTTCACGCGGTCGTCTGCTGGCGTCTTCCTGTCTTCCGTGGATCGCGCCCTTCTGCGCAGAATCGGGTTCACCCCGGTTCAGTTCTTTCACAATCGAAAACTCACCTTTCGCCTTGGGTTCGTATTTTAGAAACGCGGTTGGCGTCCGCGGCAGCGGGTTGGCTTCGTTTTTTCAAGACCTCCTCCCAACCAATCAGACTGCTAGTTCCGCGAAATACGCCTCCTCTTCGCCTACTTATTGGCTTCGAAGCGTAAACCGCCACCTATCTCCCCAAACATGTTCTGCAAAAAACGCCTTTCCTTCGCCTTCCACGCCGCAAATCGGCAACTATTCATCTCGCCAAAATGTTGCCAGGGTCAACATTGTAATGCCAAGATGCTTGCTATGGGCGTTGCAGCCAAGAAAAGCTACCATCACGGCAATCTCCGGTCGGTGCTGATCGAAGCTGGTCTGGAACTAATCGCCGAAAAGGGTGTGCGCGCTCTGACCCTGCGCGAAATCGGCGCGCGTGTCGGCGTTTCGCGCATGGCCGCCTACCGTCATTTCAACGATAAAGCCAAGCTGCTCTCGGCTATCCGTGCTGCCGGATTTGAAAAGTTCGCCACTGCGTTGGAAACCGCTCGGGCCCTCTCCGCCGTCAGTTTCAAAGCGCGGCTCGACAGCATGGGCGTCGCTTATGTGCGCTTCGCGCGCGAGTATCCTGCGTATTTCGAGGTCATGTTCAGCGCAGCGCCTCAATCAGAGGAGCCCCCAGAAGCGTGTGCAGCAGAACAACGTGCCTTTCACATTCTCGAAGAGACCGTCACCGAAGGCCAGGCGCAAGGCGAATTTCGGCAGGGAGACGCGCGTCTTATGGCCTGCGCTCTGTGGTCGATCGTCCATGGCATCAGCGCCTTGAAATTGGAGCAAATGCCTTTTGCCGAAGGCTTCGGGCAAGACCAGTTTGTGGTGGCGTGTTCAGGTTTGCTTTCCAGCGGAATCCAAGAGTCAAAAAAATAGGGCAGAATGGGGGCATGACCAGACGTCACTGCATTCTCATGTTCCTGCTGATCAACGGTGGGTGTTTGTGCGCGGCGCAAGTCACCATTATCGATTCAGGTTCCACCAATATCGCGGGCCTCAACGTGAAACTTCAGAAAGCGGGGCCGCAAGCGTTGATTGAACCGCGTAACGGCGCGCCCCAGAAACTCATGCTCGACAAAGCGATATGTAAACGCTTATTGGCCGATTTGAAAGCGGCCGGACCGCTGAAAGAATTGCCCGTGGCCCATTGCATGAAGAGCGTTTCATTTGGCGCCTCGCTTTTCATCGAATACAACGGAGTGCGCTCGCCCGATTTAAGTTGCCGCCAGACAGATGCACGCGCCATGGCGTTAAAGGCCGACGCCAGCGAAATTCTGACCGCGGCCAAAGCAAAGGTACCCACCAAAAACGTGTTCAGATAGACTCCCCGGCGGTTACCGGGATCTACATTTTCTGACCCACGCTAACTCCGAATCCGAGCCGGAAGCGTCAGCGCCCTAATTCGCCCGCCCCGCTCCCAAGCAGAGCGATATGATCGAATGACTTATGTCAACTCACATTCGCTGGGCCGACTTGCCTATTGAAACCGTAAATCCCTTATTCGACCGTCAGTTTGTCGTGGGCGACAAAGTCATGGTGGCCCGGATTCTGATGAAAAAAGGCTGTGTCGTTCCCGAGCACAGCCATCACAACGAGCAGATCAGCCAAGTCCTCTCCGGCTCCATGCGGTTTTCCATCGAAGGAAAAGAAATCGTCCTGCACCCGGGAGACTTTCTGCTCATTCCACCCAACGTGCCGCACGCCGCCGTGGCGCTCGAAGACAGCGTCGGGATCGACACCTTCACTCCTCCGCGCCAAGATTGGATTGACGGAACAGATCAGTACTTGCGCAAATAACGGCGGCGCACCAGGAACAGCGCAGGCAAGGCAAGCGTCAAGAGAACCCCTGAAGACGGCTCGGGAGTAGCGCTGGCGAGGGAGTAGTTAATGGTTCCATCCCAAGTGCGGCTCGAGTTATCCACGATAGACCCGAACAGCCCGCCGAGTCCATCTCCCGTAGTAAGAGTCAGATTGCTGTTCGAATAGGTATTGCTGCCGTTCGTGTAGTACATGTATGGTGCGGCATCCACGTTGGAATTTACGGTTACATAGATGCCATATGTCGTGCTCGCGCTCAATACGAAGGGAGTGACATTGACCGCCGTCGACTTTCCAACCCCCAGGCCCGTGACCGCAGTCGCCGAAACCAAAGTCCACGCGGCAGGTGTCGTCTGAAAGCCGGCGTATGTGCCCGTTTTTACGTACACATCAATCGTCATAGCTCCGCTGTCGACATTAACGTCCAAACTTGTCACATCGATGGCACTAGAGCCGATACTGGCGTTGAACATGTTGCCGGTGAATCGGTTGCCGCCGGCGAATGTCGTGGTGATCGAGCTGGCCGATGCCGGCAGGCTGATAGAAGCGATCAGAGCGGCGGCGTGCAAAACGTATTTCGAAATTTTCATGTGGGTGTGTGCAATCTCCGTAATTTTTGAAAAGCCTAGCAAGGCTAAGACGTTACGAAAGTTTGGAGGTTGACGTCACGAAAGCACAGGAAAGTACTACGGGTTGGCCGAAGACTTCCAACAATGTTCGTACAATAACAGCACATTATGAGCGCACCCTTCAAACCGTTTGTTCCAGAGAACGTGGTAATGCGGGAATTGACCCTGCGAGCAATCATGTTGGGCCTATGCATGACTGTGGTGCTCGGTGCCGCCAACGCGTATCTCGGTTTGCGAGCGGGCATTACCGTCGCCGCGACCTATCCGGCCGCCGTCATCAGCATGGCGGTCATGCGTGCCTGGAAGGGTTCTTTACTCGAAGAAAATATCTCGCGGACCAGCGGATCCATCGGCGAAGGCGTCGCGTCGGGCGCCATCTTTACCATCCCAGCATTTCTCATCGCCCATACCTGGACTTCGTTCGGCTTTGTAGACGCCTATTGGAAAACGTCAGTGCTCATTTTGGTCGGCAGCGTGTTGGGCGTATTATTCATCTCGCTCGTGCGGCGGGCGATGGTGGAAGATGCCGAGCTTCCCTTCCCGGAATCGGTCGCGGCCTCTGAGATTCACAAAGCCGGCCAGCGCGGCGCGGAAGCGGCGAGATTCCTGTTCTGGAATATCGCCATCGGCGGATTCATTTTCTTGTTAGGCAGGCTCCAACTCTTCGCAGCCGACGCTGAAGTTCCGGTGCGCATCGGGCAATTAGGAACCAGCAGAGTGAGACTTGGCGGCGCCGGCTCAACCAACATTTTGCAGACGGGCGGCGTGAGCAGCTTTGCGGCGCCGAGCATCAGCCCCGCCTACTTCGGCGTTGGTTACGTCATTGGCCCACGGCTGGCGGCACTGCAATTTTCAGGCGGCGTGTTGGCATGGGGCTTTCTCGTGCCACTCCTTATCTATTTCATGGGACCACAGATCCACGCGTTTCTCCCTGCCGATGCGAAACCCGACGCCTGGGGCGCGATGGCGACCGCTGTCTGGAAATACATTGTGCGGCCGATCGCCGTTGGCAGCATGTTAGTCGGCGCAGGCTACACGCTATTCAAAATGCGGACCAATTTGGTCATTGGCCTCAAGCGTACGCTCAGCGAGGCTAGACAATCCGGCGAACAGAAGATATCGCTGAACCGGACCGAGCGCTACATGAGCACGAAGGTCGTGCTCAGTCTGATCGGCGTCGTGTTCGCTTTGATGATCGCGCTATATATCTATTTCTCGGGTCAAATTGTCGGCGGCATCGTCGCGGCGGTGGTGATGCTGGTTCTGGGCTTCTTCTTTGCGACCGTTTCCGGCAGTTTGTGCGGCCTGATCGGTTCGTCGAACAATCCAGTATCTGGATTAACCCTTTCGACACTTCTCATTGCTGCGTTGTTGATGGTGTCGTTAGGTGTGTCGGGTATCGGCGGTGTCGCAGCGGTGTTGGGAGTCGCTGCCGTCGTATGCGTATCGTCGGCGGTAGCGGGCGAGCTGCTGCAAGATTTCAAGGTGGGTTACATCTTAGGTGGAACGCCGCGAAACATCCAAATCGCCGAGCTGTTGGCCGTGGTAGTCGCGAGCTTGGTTATGTACTTTCCTCTTCGGCTGTTGCAAGATGGCAACATCATGACCGGCGGCACCGGCTTTGGCGACCGGCAACTCCCCGCTCCACAAGCCGGATTGATGGCGTTGTTGGCGCAAGGCATCGTCGGCGGCGATATGCCCTGGCCGCTGGTGCTGGTTGGCATCCTGCTCGGCTTTGGCTTCATTGCCATGAATGTGAAAAGTCCGATGCTGGTGGCCGTGGGGATGTATTTGCCTTTTGAAACTACCGCTGCGATTTTCATCGGCGGCATCATTCGCTGGCTGGGGGACACAATGGCGCAGCGCCGCGGCTACAACGAAGCACAACGCGCGCGCGTGGAAAACGCCGGCGTGTTGACCGCATCGGGATTGATCGCGGGCGAAGCGATTTTGGGCTTGGTTTGGGCAGGCATGCAGTTCCTTCCAAAGCCGGTTCTGGAAAGAGTGCAGATCTTCGCAAATCCATCCTATGTTTTCGGAATCGCCGTGATGTTGCTGTTAGGCTTCTTGATGATTCGCTGGCCCCTGGGTGCTGCCGGCAGCCCTGATGAACCCGCGCCCCCGACCGCCATGATGTAATTTAAAATAGCAGCGGGAAAATCTCTATGCGCGCTTTCAACCCTATCGTTTTGGCCGTCCTTGTCCTCGCAACGTCGCCTACGTTCGGCGCGAATAAGAAGGTCATTTCGCCGGAAAGCAGCGCCGGTAACGAAGAAGTCGATTTAGTGGCCACCATCTTCATGACACAAGAAGAGGCGACAAAAGAGTTAGGGACGGATCCGGGGCCCGATATCGCCATTCTCAAAGTGCGCATAGTCCCGAAAACGGACAAGCCGGTGTCGGTGGCAGCCGACGATTTCATTCTGCTCGCCCACAACGACGGCGAACGCAGCAAGCCGTTCACGCCGTATGAAATTGCCGGTCAAGGGGCGTTGGTTGTCACCAATACGGCCGATCAGAAGCAAACGAAGAAAGATAAGACATCCACAACCGGCGGTTTGGGCGGCATTATGCTCGGCGGCGGAGGCGGCGGAAATGGCATGGCATCGCCTGGTAATCCGAAAGAGGTGAAACTCGCCACCAGAATCGACGACAAAGCTCCTGGTAATCCAAAACTCTTGGAAGCGCTAAAGGCGAGGCAGCTGCCTGACAAGGAAACGGGCGAACCGCTGGAGGGATTGTTGTACTTCCGCTTGGTTGGGAAGCACAAGTTGAAGGATATGGCGGTTTTGTATCGAGGTCCAGCGGGCAAGCTGAACCTCGATTTTGAACACTAAAACTACTGCTTTTCGATCGAACTGATTTTGACGGTGTCGCCTTCCATCGAAGCGACAACCTTGACGTTCTGCCCGGCAAAGTCTTTTGCCTTGGCTTGCGAATCAGCGTCAATCTTCATTACTTTGTCGCCCACGACGAGAACAGCATCGCCGTTCTTGAGGCAACCGCTGACGCACTTTGTGTTGGCTTCGCTGACTTCATGATGCTTGGCGCCACAATGCGAATCGGAGATGTAGCCGGACAGTTCTTCAGCCATCGCCGTAAGAGAACCGAGAGAGGCCACGAACAGGGAAGCAATAACGAGTTTTTTCATTTATTCGTACTCCTTTTAGAGTCGACCTCTATTCTACTCGAAAACTAAGAGAAAACGATGGAGTGTTTTTACGAGGGGTCCGGGCACCCGCTAGAATAGTGGTTTGGTGCTATGTCGAAACAAGAAGAAGCCGGCTTGATCTTGAAGCTCTATGAATTGCGCAGGGAAGACACTATGCGCAAGGCGCGCGACTGGTATTTTGGGCAGTTCCATCCTGAATCCCTATCCGATTACAACGATGCCTTGTTCGGCCCATACAGTGGGTTTATGCGCATGGTGGTCAGCTATTGGGATATGGCCGCCGCGCTAGTCAACAACGGAGCCATCAGCTTGGAATTGTTTAACGACACCAATGGCGAGCATATTGGCGTATTTTCCAAAGTTGAACCTTTTCTGGCCGATTTACGAAACCAGTGGGGGCCGCATTACCTGGTGAATCTGGAAAAGCTGATTGATGCCACGCCAGACGGCCGGAAACGGGTTGCGGCGAATCGCGAACGGATAAACGCGATGCGCAGCAAGCTCACAGCCGGCTAATCAAACTTCTAGAATAACGGGCATGATGAGCGGCCGCCGTTGCGTTTGTTTGCTTAGATAGCGTTTCAGATCGGCGCGGATCTTTTCCTGCATCACGCCCCAATCGCCGCGTTCTTCCGCGCTTGAGTTATCCAGCGTACGGCGCACAACGTTGCGTGCTTCCTGAAGAATCGCGTTGTTTTCGCCGGTGACGAAGCCACGGCTGACAATCTCCGGAAGGCCCTCGCTCTTGCCCGTGTGCTTGTTGATGGCGATGATCGGTAAGACGAAACCATCTTCGGAAAGGTGGCGGCGGTCCCGAATGACCATGTCCTCGACAACGTCATCCAGCGAACCTGAGTCGATACATACGCGCCCCACGGTAATCTTGTCGCCGCGCCGCGCGCCGCGTTTGTCGATTTCCAATGTATCGCCAGTTTCCAAGACGAAGCTTTCTTCCAGTCCGGCGAAGCGCAAGTGCTGCGCCAGATGCGCATGTTTCGAAAGCTGGCGATATTCGCCATGAATCGGCACAAAATAACGGGGGCGAACCAGGTTCAGAATGAGCTTGAGCTCTTCTTCGCTGGCGTGCCCGGAAACGTGCACAGGGGGCTTCATGGCGCCATACACCAAATCGGCGCCCCGCCGCGCAATATGGTTCATCATGCGGTAGATCGATTTTTCGTTGCCCGGAATGATACGCGAACTGAGAACCACGGTGTCGCCGGGTTGCAGGTAGAGATGTTTGTGATTATCTACTGCCACGCGGGAAAGCGCCGACATGGGCTCGCCCTGCGTGCCCGACACTACGACCGCCACTTTCTCCGGCGGCGTTTGCATGATGTCTTGCTGGCCGCAGGAGCGTGGAATCTGGAATGGAAAGCAAGCCCATACTATGGGCGATCTCCGTCACGCTGTTCATGCTGCGGCCGAGAAATGCCACCTTCCGCTCATACTCGGCCGCCAGATCGAGAATCTGTTGCAGGCGATGGATGGAACTGCTGAAGCAGGAAATCACCAGGCGGCGTTCACTGCGTGAAAACAACTCTTCCAGCCGTGGCCGAACGGCCCGCTCGCTTTCCGTATAGCCAGGGCGGTCGACGTTGGTGGAGTCCGACATTAGCAGTAGAACGCCCCGCTTGCCGTATTCGGCGACGGTATGCAGGTCGAAGAGTTCGTTATCGGTTGGCGTCGGGTCGACTTTGAAATCGCCTGTGTGAATAACGACACCCAGCGGCGTCGTAACGGCGAGCGCCACGCAACTAACGATTGAGTGAGTAACCCGAATAAATTCGATTTCAAAAGGTCCCAGCTTAACGCGGTCGCCGGCCTTGACCTTATGGAGGGTGACATCGTCGAGCATCTCGTGCTCGTCAAGTCGCCGTTCCACCAAGGCGAGCGTAAACTCCGTGCCGTAGACGGGAATATTCAGCGTGGAGAGAAGGAAAGGAACGCCGCCGATGTGATCTTCGTGGCCGTGAGTGAGAATCAACCCACGCACCATTTTGGCGTTCTGTTCCAGATACGCGAAGTCAGGGGTGACAATGTCGACACCCAACAATTCGGAATCGGGGAACATCATCCCCGCGTCGATTACGATGATGTCGTCGCCATAGCGCAGTGCCATGGAGTTCATCCCAAATTCGCCTAAGCCACCTATCGGGATGATTTGGAGCTTCTGATCTGCCATATTAGCGAAGGAAGCTAAAGGTTATCACGCAAGCGGGCTGGCGGCGGTATCAGGAGAAGATCTGGTTGATAGGCAGGCTCGTGCCGCCTATCAGCTTCGTGGGCACATTCATGCCGGGCGAGTACTTCACAGCCTGGCCGTTCTTACTGGTCACAGTGACGGTTTTGCTTTTGTGATCGACGGCCCAAAACTCCTCGCAGCCGTTGGCCAGACAGAGAGCGGCATATTCGCGAAGTTGAGTTTTGGTGTTGGAAGGCGAGATGATTTCGATCACCAACTCGGGTGGTCCGAATAGATAACCGTCGTTGACTTCGTCCCAGCGTGATTTTGACACAAAGGCGACGTCGGCAGCGCGCAATTCATATTCGGCAACGGCTCGGAAAGGCAGTTCCATTACAACGTAACCTCGTTCGGCAGCCGCCGGTTGAAGCAACTGTGTCAACTTCATTTGAAGCTTGACATGCCACGCTTTCGGTCTTGGCAAGGTTACAAGGAGTCCCCAGTGAAGCTCTTCGAGCACGTCTTGGCGCTCGGGTAAGGCGTCGAATTGCTCCACGGTCATGAGCAAAGATTCAACGCGAGCAGCCATAGTTCATAGTACCCCGGGAATCAACCGATTCGTGCGTTTAGAATCGGCGCTGTGATCGGCCCCGACTAAAACGAAATCCTCTTCTAATGCCTGCCTGTGCCACCAGTAGGCGATCAAACGAGTCGTGATGATCTTTGCATGCAGATCAAAAAGCAGATGCCTCGTCGCATTTAATCAAAGACCATATCTCTCATTACGGCCTTAGAGGTCTTCTCTTTCCATTTCCGATAGTCCTTGGGCAATTTTGCCTTGCCCCTAAGCCACCTCAGGCCGTAATTGGTAACGGCAGCATCCGCTTCCTTTACAGGAACCAGTTCCACCATGCGTTTTCCCCGGTTGGTCAGGAAAATGCGCGTTCCCGCGCGCGCCTGCAGCACCAAATGGACAGATTGTTCTTAGCGTCTTTGATCCCGACTTCCATGGCTACCTGCGTTGAACGGGTCCCTAAAGCCGGTCGCCTCTTCGGGCTCGACGTCCGGCACTTGGTCCATTACAGCCAGAAATCTTTCGCGGTTTCCGCGCTCGGCCCGTGCACGCAAGCGTTCGCAAACTGTGAGCTGGTCGATAAAAGCGGAAGCGAAGACCTCGTCCACCGACACCTTTCGTGCGGCCGCCAGGGCTGCCGCCTTGGCATACAGCTCTTCTGGAACCCTGACGTTGACGCTCATACATTTCTCCTCAATAGACCTAAAAACCGCGAAGTTGTTTGGGTTGCAACACCATAACGCTCCTGCGGCGGCCGAAGTGTTTCGTGTTGTGGGTGATAATCGTCGCGCCAGACGCAATCGCGACTTCTAGAATACGCTCATCGTCAGGATCAGGCAAAATTGGCCGACGACGGAGGACTTCCGAGACTAACTCAGCCTGGCTAAGGATGTAGGCTAGAAAATCATCAATCTCATTCTCGCTGAACCCTAGAACCATACCGCTCCGCTTCAGCACGTCCTCATATTCCAAGGCCAATGCAACAGAAAAATTGCAGGTCGCCAGTTTGCTTAGCCGACCGGACGAACCAATGCGTAGGAAGCGCCTCGCTTGGAACGAAATGCCGAAACGAGAACGTTTGTATCCAGCACGACCTCGTACATTAACTATTAACCTAAAACCGAAAACGGGGCACTCGTCTGAGGTGCCCCGTTCTCACTGGTTTTGTGCCCTGTTACCGCGCCGCTGCCTTCGCCTTCGGCGCAACTCGCGTATGAGTCACTTTCGCAGGCCGGCCCGCCTTCATTTTATGCGCCACGCCATTCATCGGCGTCGCCGCTGAGCCGTTAGACGAACCATTACCGTTGCTCCCGTTCCGCGAGTTGCCGTTGGGCGTCAGCTTCCCGAGCACTACCGACCGCCTTGCTCCAGTGGCCATGGGCACGTTCGAGGGCCGCTGGTGGGCGGTCTCATAAGCCATGACCGCAAACGCGATGGCTTCCTTGGCGTCGACATCCAACCCAACTTCGGAGCTTTCCTTAACCGGAATTGGATTCATGGCCTTTGCCAGCAGGCGCATCAAAGTTGGGTTGTGCGTTCCGCCGCCGGAGACGAACACTTCGTCCACCCGCATTTCGGGTGTCACAAAGTTCCGCACGCCGAGCGCGATGCTTTCCGCCGTCAGAGCTGTGGCCGTTGCAATCAGGTCCTCACTACTCAATTCGGTATCCAGCAATTTCGAAACAAATTCAGCGCCGTATTGTTCGCGGCCCGCTGTCTTTGGCGGCTTGGCGCGGAAATACTTATCGCGCAGCAGCTTGGCCAGCAGTTTGGGGTCGACCTGCCCTGACGCGGCAATGGCGCCATCGCGGTCGTACGTCTGCCCGCCTTGCGTAATACGGCTCACCAGTTGGTCAATGACCATGTTGCCTGGGCCCGTATCGAACGCAATCACGCGATCGGTACTGGTGTTCGGAGGAATCGCGGTGAGATTGGCGATGCCGCCAATATTAACCGCAACCCGTCCGCGGCCGCGGTGACGGATCAATAAGTAATCAAGATAAGGCACAAGCGGCGCACCTTTTCCGCCGGCGGCTACATCCCGCTCGCGGAAATTGGATATCACATCGATGCCCGTCCGTTCGCTAATGACACTAGACTCACCGATCTGAAAAGTGCTCGCCACCTTCTTACCCAGATACTGTGCGCCTTGGCCCTCGTGGAAAATAGTCTGCCCGTGGCAGCCGATCAGCTTAATCGTGTTAAGCGGTATCTGCGCCCGTTCAGCCGTTTCCTCTAAGGCCTCCACGTAGAGTTCCCCGAGCAAAAAGTTCAGCCTGGAAATATCTCCCGTTTGCGTGCTCGTGTTTGACACCGCCAGCAACGCTTCACGGATCTGTCTTGGATAGGGGACTGAATGGCTAGTCAAGACGTTTATTTTCGCCTTGAAGCCCGACCCGGTGATATCGATGATTGCCACATCGATCCCGTCGAGCGAAGTCCCGCTCATGATGCCTGCTATTCTCATCTCTTTAGCAACTCTTGCTGCAATTCCTGTAGAATCTGCAATGCTTCAACCGGCCGCAGCTCGTCAATGTTCAAAGCTCGAATCCGGTCCGCGAACCCCTGGTTTACGGGTTCGAATAACCTGATTTGTAGGGGAGCGTCAGCTGCATCCGGCGCCAGTTTTTCACGTACCGAATGTTCCCTTACTTCATGATGCAATAAAACGGACCTCGCGCGCTCAATTACTTGCATAGGAAGTCCTGCCAAACGAGCCACTTCAATACCATAACTTCGGTCTGCCGGACCCGGTTCTACCTTTCTTATGAACAAGATCTGGTCATTTGCCTCCTTTACAGCTACGTGTAAATTTCTTACCCCAGAAAGTTGCTCGGCTAGCTCCGTAAGCTCGTGATAGTGGGTGGCAAATAGTGTTTTTGCCCTAATTTTGCCTTCCACGTACTCCACAACGGCCCAAGCGAGGGCCAATCCATCGTAAGTTGATGTTCCGCGCCCGATCTCGTCTAGCACGATAAAACTGTTAGCGGTGGCGGTGTTTAAGATGGCCGCTGCCTCGGTCATCTCCACCATAAAAGTGGAGCGGCCGCGCGCCAAGTTATCGGCTGCGCCGATTCGGGTAAACACTCGATCCACCACCGGCAGCAGCGCTGCGTCCGCCGGAATAAACGAACCCATCTGGGCAAGAATCAAAATCAAAGCCGCTTGGCGAAGGTAGGTTGACTTGCCGCCCATGTTCGGACCGGTGATGACTCCGATATAGTCCCCGCCCGAGTGCAAGTATAGATCGTTAGGGATAAATCGGGTCGCATCCTTTTCAGCCAACTTCTCGATAACCGGATGACGGCCGGCGTCGATCCGCATTTCCCCCGAATCGGTAAACTTCGGCCGGCGATAGCGGTTTTCCACGGCCACGTGCGCCAAGGCGGCGGCGACATCCAATTCGGCTATCACTGCGGCTGCGGCTTTGATGCGTGCCGCTTGACTGGCGGCGAAAGTGCGTACTTCTTGAAATATCTCGCGTTCAAGGTTGACGATCTTTTCCTCGGCTGAAAGAACCTTGCCTTCCAGTTCCTTCAGCTCGGGAGTGGTGTAGCGCTCGGCATTGGCCAGAGTCTGCTTGCGCTCGTACGAAGCAGGCACCAATGCCATATTGGCCTTCGAAATCTCGATGTAATAGCCGAAAACGTTGTTGAAGCGAATTTTCAGCGATTGGATTGCGGTAGCGGCTCGTTCGCGGGCTTCGATGGCCGCAATGTACTGCTTGCTGTTGCGGCTGATGTCGCGCAGTTCGTCCAATTGCGCTTCGAAGCCATCGCGGATGGTTCCGCCATCGGCCAGATTCGGCGGCGGCTCGTCGGCAATCGCACTGAGGATCTTTTCGCGAACATCGTCAACCGGATCAAATTTACGCTTCAAAGCCAACGTATCGAACTGGCCGGCAATTTTCGCCACTGCGGGCAGTTGAGCGAGCGAACGGCCTAAACCCAGCAAGTCGCGCGGCGAGGCGGTGCCCAGGGTTACTTTGGCCAACAGCCTCTCTAGGTCCTGAATCCCGCCCAGGATCTTGCGCAGATCGCCGCGCAGGATCAATTTGGCGGATAATTCACCCACTGCGTCCAGCCGCGCTTCAATCTCTTTCTGGTCGCAGGAAGGATTGAGCAGCCGTCTGCGCAGTAGGCGGCCGCCCATGCCCGTGGCTGTTTTGTCGAGCACGTGAACCAGCGTAGCGTCGCGGCTCTCCCCGGCAAATAAGGGTTCCACGAGTTCGAGATTGCGGACCGTGGCGCCGTCGAGCACCATATGGTCATGGCGTTGATAGTAGGCCGGCAGATTGACGTGGCTCAGCGCGGATTTCTGTGTCTCGCGCAAATAATGGAGCGCTGCCCCAGCCGCCGCCGTAGCGAGAGGTTTGTCGCTCAGGCCACAACCGTCCAAAGAAAGGAGTTTAAAGTTCTCAAGAATCTGCCGTCCCGCGTAATCGCCGCCAAACACCCAGCTATCGAGCGGCGTTTCGAGGCAGGATGCGCCGGGCGGCATCCCCTCAGGATGCAGCACTTCACGCAAATTCAGCGTTTCCATAGTGGACGCCAAATCGCCGGCGGCAATCTCCGTGGCGCGAAACTCGCCAGTTGAAAGATCGGCATAAGCGATGCCACAGCGCTCGCCTTTGGCATAAACCGCGCCCAAGTAGTTGTTTTCATGCGAACGCAGAAGATGCGCATCCGTGGCGGTACCCGGCGTCACGATGCGCGTGACCTCGCGGCGAACTAGTTTCTTCCCAGGTCCAGCCTCTTCCATTTGCTCGCAAATCGCCACCCGGTAGCCGCGCTGAATGAGGCGGGCGATGTAGCCTTCCGCAGCGTGGTACGGCACGCCGCACATCGGAATAGGTTCGCCTTTTTCCTTGTTGCGCGCGGTGAGTGTGATTTCGAGAACGGCGGATGCCGCAATGGCATCTTCCTGAAATAATTCGTAAAAATCGCCTAATCGAAAAAACAGTAACGCGCCCGGTACTTGTTTCTTGGCAGCTTGATACTGCCTCATTAATGGAGTAGAGGGTTCTTCGCTCACTATGCGTACAATCCAGGGCGACAATAGGCGGCACGCGCCACGCCATCTGCTCTTGACACTATTTACACTGTCACGAGTGGTGTATGCTTTGCAAGCAGGATGCAAAAAATGGTTTTGGCGACTCCACGGGCCACAATCCGCTAAGGCCTCGGGATCTCAACGGTATGACGCTTGAGGATTGTGATCTTGCGCAGGGTTAGCTAGCTAAGCTAGAGGACGCTTTGGCTTTGGCCGGCAAAGCGCCGACCAAAGTCGAGGGTGCAGTCAGCGGTTTCAGGCGTGCCGATAGCGCGCCTGCTGCGATTCTGGAGCGAATCATGAAATCGGGATTCGCCGTCGCAGCGTAGAGAGTGGCGAATACGAGCGCCGAAACTGCTAGCTTGGGCCGGCTTAGGTTCGGCGGGAATGGCTCGCCTGTGGCCTTCACCATAGCTGTCTCGGTCACGCCTTCCCAATAGGCGCGTTTTTGGATCCATTCATGGGTTAGTCGTTCGCGGTGGATGCGGTGCGTTACGCGGACTGAAGGCTCATACATCACTTCGAAACCCTGACGAAGCAGCAACCGGACAGCCAGCGTTTCTTCGCCGCCAATCAGGCGATCGCCGATACGGCCTAGTTCGTTGCGAAAGCCGCCGAGCGCCAGAAGCCTTGCCCTCTGAAAGGCGAGGTTCGCGCCGCAGACCTTGGCCCCATTTCTGACAGACCGGCGAGCCGGGTCTTGAATGCAAGACAAATAGAAAAGCCAGCGCGGGCTGATGTGATCGGGCGGAGGCTGATCGGGCCAACCCGGCTCGGTTAAACCGCCCACTGCCGCGAGATCGGGAGAGCCTTGATCAATCACGGAGTGCAGTGACGTAAGCCAATCGGGAAAAGCAACGGCATCGTCGTCGAGATACGCAACCCATTCTCCGCGAGCTTCCTTGAGAGCCGCGTTCCGCGCCAACGAGTGTCCAGGGGTCGCTAGCCGGACCAACCGCGCATGATAGCCGCCCGCCAGCAACCGTAAGGCCTTCTCATGTTGTGGCGATGAGCAGCTATCCACAATCACAAGTTCAGCGGAGTGCTCCGCGATCTGTGGCGCAAGTGCCTGCAGGCAGAGGGCGACATCTTCAGAACGGTCGTGGGAACAAATGGCGATGGAAATCATATCGATAATAACCGGCGCGCCGATTCCAACACCTGGGTGGGTTCAATCATGGTGAGGCACTTTCGCTCATAAGGACATTCGTCGGTTCGCCAACATGGGGCACAAGGGAGAGGCGAATGAAGACTGATCTGCGTCAACTGCTCGTATCCGCTGTAGCCAAGCGGACTCTCATACCCGCCGTAGATGACAACCGATGGAGTTCTCGTCGCCGCAGCGATGTGCATCGGACCCGAGACGGGCCCAATGTAGAGATCCGCGATGGAAATCAAAGCAGCAAGCTGTTCGACACTCGTTTTCTGGCGCAAATCAAGATAGGACCCAGTGCCGGCAGCAGCGCCGCCCAATACACTGCCAATTTCAATAACGGTACTGGACTGGCTTAGGCTTTCCACCACAAAGTCCCAGTAGACTTGGGGCCAGTCTTTGTTAGGCGTCCAGGCGCTCGCACGCCGAAGAATTAACACATGAGGCTTGGGAAAATTGTCGAGCAAAGCGCGGAAATTTCGCACCAGCTTCGGCTGGATCACGCAATCGGGCCTGATATCCGTCACCTCGACGCCCAGTTGATCGCCGATGATTCTTGCGAGGTGCCCGCGCGGCGGTGTGTATCCTTCGTATCCCATTTGGCGCACGCCGGCTGGGGCCTCTTCAATAGGATGCACCTCGTCGATATAAGGAAGGCCTCGCAGAAGGGGAACAAAATCGGTGAAGAATCGAATGAAACAGCCGGGATTCTTGCGCTTGAGTTCGCGCAACGCCGGGGTGCAGAGAAGCACATCGCCCATCGCTTTTTGCCGCGCCAAATCGAGTTTCGTTTGGCGGCAGGGGGCATGAAACGGATTGGGATGGCGCAAACGGCGTGCGATGACACCGGGCTTGCTGCAAACCGTCTTCTTGACATAGCCGCCAATCATTGCGCCGCCTGAAGGGTTTTCGCTTTGCGGATCGCCACAGTGCCTGATTTGTCTGGAACTGGGATGATGCTTTCCGGCTTATCGTGGAAAAACCCATCTACGGCATTCTCGACACCGTCCCAATACAGGCTGCTGTAATCATGCATGATCAAGAAGCCGCCTGGCAGCATGCGCGGATAGAAATATTGGAGGGCCGCTTTGCATGGTTCATACAGATCGCAATCGATGTGAACGAGGCTGAAGGTTGCATCGCCGGGAACGTTTCCTTGAATCGTTGCGGGGAAATAGCCTTGGCAATATACCGCCGATTCGCAGTCGATCAGTCTCTTCACTCTCTCTAGAGATGTGTCGGCGAATTCGAAGCTCTTATTGCTATCGATGCCGCTGAGATCCTGTTCAGCAAAGCCTTCGAATGTGTCGAACAGATAGGCCGTGCCACCGGTCTCTTTTGCTAGTTTGGCGGCGAAAATGGCCGTGTTGCCACGGTAAACGCCAAGCTCCGCCGTGTTTCCGCGGATGCCTTCTTTCAACAGTTGGTCGCAAGCCAGAGATAAGAAGAAAAAGCGCGCAAGATCGCCCGAGTTGTTGTAGCGGTTGTCCGCAATATACTTATGAATCAGATCCTTGCCAAACGTTCCACCCGCTTCCAAATACTTGTCATACGAAATGCCGTAGCGGTCCGGGACATGCGACATATAGGAATTGGTCCGCAGCGTGCGTCCGTGAGCAAACAAGCGCTTGTTGAAGCGCTCGCGGATATGCAGGCGATTGCCTACGTTTTTAAAAAGACTCAATTCTGAAGACATGTGCAAACGTCCTTACTGGCCAATCAAAGCGTGCCTTCGGCTGACCGAAATTCTTGATCCACCGTTCGGCCGGCTTCTCGACGGCCGTGCGCAAACAAAATGCCAGGCCAACCATGAGTCCAATCGTTAACAAAATCGCGGCATTCGTCGGCAAACCGGCACGCAAAAGGATGCGGATCGCCGCGAAACCGGCGATCTGATGAACCAAATACAAGGAATAAGAAATCTCCCCCAAGAAGACTAGTGGGCGAATGTCGAGAAATCTCCCACCGCTCTTTGCAACTAGCCAAATCGCGGCGCAGAAAACCACTACCATCCCCATGTAGGCGTATTGGGGCAAGTGCCCGCCGTTATATATCGGCGGAAACACGGTCATCAGCAGCGCACCGGCGAATGTAGGAACCGTCAAGCGGCTTCGCGAGCCTCGAGAAAAGTAATAGAGCATCATGCCCAAGACGAAGAGGTTGGCGAACTCGATATTGAGCAGTACAACTAAGCCGTGATGCCGCGCGACCCACGGCGAACAATGTCCCACAAGGGAGAAGACCAGCCAAAGTAAGCAGGGCCATTCGAAACGGCGGCTTGCGCCCCACAGACACCACAAAACGGCCGCAGCCCCATAGAACAAGACCTCGTAGCTCAGAGTCCAGTAACTTGGATCGATGCAGGGCGAGCCGACCAGACCATTGAGCATAGTCGCGTTCACCAGAAGATCTTCGCCGTCTAACTTCACGAAATCAAATTTGGCGGCGTGAATTACCGCTAAAGAGATTACGACGCAAGCCAGATAGGCCGGATACATGCGCGCGAAACGGGCGACGGTGAAGCGCCACATGTTGGCGGAGCGCTCCACTGTCCCCAGAATCACAAAGCCACTGATACAAAAAAACAACTCGACGCCGAAATGTCCATGCGGCGCATAGAACAGCGGTTGCGCTGCATAAGGGCCGAAGCGCACCTCATAGCCGATGGTGTAATGGAATAGTACAACCGCCAGAGCCGCTAACCCGCGCAACGAATCAAGCCCGTGCAAACGTTGCGGGGGCGGGGCGGCCAGCTTAGGAACTTTGGCGCTTTGTTGCATAACCAACAGCTAAGCGGATCTGCAGGCGATTGCCCTTTGCGCTTTCAAGAAACACGCGCAAAACGGGCGCGGTGTCAAGCGGCCACCTGAAGGACTGCGGAGTGTTTCTTCTCTCAGGGTGGCGCGCATCCGCGTCCTTTGCGCTTTTAAAAGAGTCAATCCTGAAGACATGTGTAAACTTCTCTACTGGCCATGCAGGGCGTACGGTCGCCCCGGGCGAAATTCTTGATCCACCGTTCGGCTGGTTTCTCGACGGCCGTACGCAAACAAAATGCCAGACTGACCATGAGCCCAATCGTCAACAAAATCGCCGCGTTCGTTGGCAAACCGGCACGAAGAAGGATGCGGATCACGGCGAAACCAACCATCTGGTGAATCAAATACAAGGAATAGGAAATCTCCCCCAAGAAGACTAGTGGGCGAATGTCTAGAAATCTCCCACCGCTATGTGCGACCAGCCAGAGAACAGTGATAAACATCAAGATCATGGCCACATAGACGGGTTGGGGCAGGTACCCCTGATTAAATTCGGGGTGAAATAGCGATAGCAGTGCGGCGGCGGTAAGCGTGGGAATTGTCAGCCAGGTGCGCGAAGATTTGGAAAGGTAATAGATCATCATGCCGATGACGAAGAGATTGGCGTATTCGATATTGAAGAGGACGGTGAGGCGGTGACGCTGCGAGACCCACGGAGAGTAGTGGCCCACGAGCGAGCAAGCTAGCCACAGGAGGCAAGGCACTTCGAGGCGCTTCCGGCCTCCGCAACATGACCAAACAAGCGCGGCGGCGGCATAGAACACAACCTCGTGGCTGAGGGTCCAGTAGCTCGGATCAATGGAGGGTGAGCCGATCAGCCCAGTGAGCATGGTCGCGTTCCACAGCAGGTTTGTCCCGTTCAGGCCGGGGAAGTTGAAGTGGGCCGCGAGAATTGTCGAAAGCGAAATCAGGGCGGAAACGAGAAAGGCCGGATAGATGCGGGCAAAGCGAGCGATGGCGAAACGCGTCATGCTGGACGAACGTTGGATTGTTCCCAGAATTACGAAGCCGCTGATACAGAAGAATAATTCGACGCCGAAGTGGCCGTGTGGCGCATAGAAAAATGGACGCGACACATAGGGACCAAAGTGCCACTCGTAGCCGGTAGTGTAATGGAACAGCATAACCGCCAGGGCCGCTAACCCGCGCAACGAATCCAGCCCGCGCAAACGTTGCGGGGGCGAGGGCGGCGGCTTAGTGGCGCTTTCCGGCATAACACTGCTAAGCCGCGGACGCGCTGCGCTTAGCAGCCTTTGTCATGTTAAGGCGCTCCGTGATGAGCACTTCATTTGGCGGAACTGCGAAGCGAAACACTTCTCGAGAGGGCAGATTATAGGGTGCTTGATTCAGTTCTACTCCCCTGCCCTGGCCCGTCTTCCAATCGAAGCGGACACTGGCGCCGATCACTTTATCCGGGTTCACCGGCCCAACCTGGCGGACAGGATGCCCTTCGGTCACATACAGAGCCGAATAGTTCATCTGGCGCAAGACTGCTTGAATGTCTGCGTTCGATAAGTGCTGAAAAACCTGACGCACTAAGCAGACATCCGCCGCTGGAAGCGGGTCGCAAACAGCGTCGAGGGTCTTGAACGTCACACGTTCGGCCGCATGTGTGGCCGTATTATGCGCAATCAATTCAGGCACGATGTCGCAACCGAGATATTCAAGGTCGGGCAAGCGCTCTATGAGAGCTTTGCCGATCCGAAAATCGCCGCAGCCCAAATCGACCACGCGGAGGGGGCGTTCGAGTTCCTGCGCGTGTTGCTGCAGCAAAGCGCTCATGCGCTCCACATAGAACTCGGCGGCAGGTCCGTTCGAACCAACGCCGGAATAGAAAGGCGAGGCATCGCCCTTTCCCCAAATGGCGCGATTATAGATACTCTGAAACGTGCGCCTGCGCCGGCCGTGGCGGTCGTCCAGCTTACGCCGGTTTTCAATCGCGGCGGCCCAGCGCTTTATCTGTACTTTCAAGACACCTAGACGGTCGAGACTCGTGCTCATTGTTCTACCTCCAACCCCACATCAAAGAGAGCTTCTGCATGGCTTCGCGCGTTGCGTTTGGCGACAGCAAGCGGACCGAGACCGTATACGTCACTGCGGTAAAAGCGCAAATGACAGCGATCATCGCGAGGTCGCGCCCTTGCACCTGCGGCAGCCGAGCCATTAAAAGGCCGAACGCGACCGCACCCGCTGAGCACACCGTAGGCGGCAGGTAGATGCCCGCCACGTCACGCAAGGAACAACCAGAAATCCGGAGAGCAAAGTAAGAGAAAGCGGGCGCGCTCAGCATAAAGAACACCGCCACGCCCAGCGCCACGCCCAAAGCGCCGCCCATTTTGCAGCCCACCCCAATCAACACGAAGAAGAACGGGGTGCAGGCCACCGACCACTTCCATTGCGCGCGAAATTTTCCGTTTGCTGTCAGCAAAGCGCCGGCTACGCAAGGGACGGCGTCATAGGCCAAGCCAACCGTCAAAATACTAAGCATGGCGGCGGCCGGCATCCATTTTTCGCCGAAGAACAAGCGAAGAACTGAGCCCGAAACCGCGGCCTGCAAGAACGAAATGGGGATTACCGCTAAGGCGATGGCCCGCGATGCGCTCAATGCCGCCGCACGCTGCCGTGCCGGCTCGCAGCGAAGCTGCGCTAACGCGGGGAATAGCACGCCGGACATGCTGCCGACTAACGTGTAAACCGGTACCGCTGCCAGCTTGAACGCCATGAAGTACAGCCCAACCTCCGCCCTGCGTGCGACAAGACCTAATAGCAAGTAGTCGCCGTTCTCTCGCAAAGATGTCACCAGCTTTTGGCCGAACACGGTTGAACCACTGCGGAGCAGTACCCGCAAATGCCACCAACGGAGGCGTGTTCTTTGCGGTTGACGCACCGACTGCCCAAAGATGAACGTCCGCGCAATCGCCGCTAATGGCGCAGGAATCACAAAGCTGTAAGCCCCAAACCCGCGCCATGCCAGGCAGATCGTCAACAATTGTGTGGCCAACAGCTCAACCGTCGCGTAGGTAGCTATAAAGCGGAAACGCAAGTCTCTTCGGAGGTAGGCACGCGGCACGGTGGCCATGGCTCCCAACGGCAGACTCAAAGCCAACACGGCCAGCAATCCAATCAGCGCCCGGCTTCGATAGAAATGGGCAGCGGCTGGAGCCACGCCGATCAGCGCAATTGCACCCAAACAAGAAAAGCCGAGGCTTGCCCAGAACGCGGGCGCGATCCAAACACGAATGTGGCGCGTGCGTGACAACAGCACATCATCTATCCCGAAGCCCACCAGCGTCGCGATCACCGCCGCCACGGAACTTACCAGCGCGATATCCCCGAAATCGGCAGGCGCCAGCAGCCGCGCGAGCAAGATTTGCGAAAAGAAGCCGATGACCCTGGCTGCTCCGCTTTGCATGAGCAACCACGCGAACCCCGATGCTAATTGCCGGGTCAACGAGCGCATGCTCAATACGCTCCGTCCGCGCTAATCACGGCTTTGATCGTGCAAACCAAAACATACGCATCCAGCCAGCAAGACCAGTTCCGTACGTAGTATTCATCAAACGAAACACGCTCTTCATAGGTTGTGTTGTTTCTGCCAGACACCTGCCAGAGGCCGGTAATACCGGGGCGAACGCGCGCATAAAATTCATAGCGGCGGCCGTAGCGTTCAATCTCCGACTCGACAATGGGCCGAGGCCCCACCAGGCTCATCTGCCCACGCAACACATTCCAGAGCTGTGGCAGTTCATCCAAACTGAGGCGGCGCAGGAATCGCCCGAATGGAATAACGCGGGGGTCGTTCTTCAGCTTGTGATCGCGCTGCCATTCCAGTTGCGCTTGCGGATTATTGTGTAAGTAGTCTTTGAGAACCTCGTCCGCATTCGTTACCATGGTCCGAAATTTCCAGGTCCGGATGATTTCGCCGTTGCGGCCCACGCGCACGTGCGAGAAGAAAACGCTCCCTTTGGAAGTCAGCTTAATGCCGAGCGCCGTGGCTAACAACAGCGGCGAGGCGAGAACCAGCGCCAACGTTCCCAGCACGGCATCCATTAAGCGTTTAGCGGCGGCGGCGCCGCGGTGAAACAGGCGCTGCGGCATCTCAATGCCAAACGCGCCGCCCAGATCGAGCGCCGAGAGGCCAAGGCTGCACAAACCCGGCATGTCTGGAATCACAATCACATGGCTGAAGCCCTTACAGTAGTACTGGACGGCGCCACCCAACTCGGCCGCCAAACGTTCCGGTATGGCGACGATCGCATATTGCGCCGGACGCTCCTGGGCTTCGAGCGACTTGGACCACTTCTCGCTCATGGCACGCGGCGATTCGTAAGACCAAGCCAGCATGCGCTCACTGGGCAGCACGCCTGTGACTCGCACGCCTAACATGCCGTTGCTAAGAAAGCTAACAATTCGCTGCGCTGTCGGTCCTGATCCGAGCACCACGGCACCCACGCCCCACCACGGCTTGCCGGCAAAGGAACGGCGCAACGCATAGCGCGCCAGCAGAACGGCCGGCGGCGCGGCGATCCAGGCGAGAAGCAGCATGGGGCGCGAATAGGCTTCCGTGGTTCGCCAAAGAAACGTGGTGGCAGCCACGGCGAGAAAGACGATGCTGACCGATGTATAGACGCGCCGCATCTCTTCCGCCGGATGGCGCAGTACCCCTGGATAGAGCGCTTGCGCCCAGAAGGCAATCATGACGATAACGAGAGAGGGCAACAGCTCCAAACCCTCGCTAATCCCGTGCGCGGCACTAAGTAAATGCCGGGCTACCACGAGTAGGCCGAACACCAGCGCTAAGGCCGCCGCGTCGGAAGCCACCATGCAGGCTGCTGTTTTCCAATCGGATTGGATATCGAGTTTATGCGCTGCTTCCGGCGTGAGACTGGAGGGTAGAAATGCTGGTCTAGTGCTCATTGGGTCATACTTTGCTGCAGCTAGGCGCTCGCCGCGAGCGTCTCTTCGGCGATGCGTGGCGCGCCGTTGGCGAGACGGACACAGTGCCGCCTCCATTGCGCAACGACGAGACTCTGAAATTGATTGCGGAATTCTTGCGGATTAAAGCGCTCCGCTTGCGCGCGAATTTCAAATGGATCGAGCGGCGAGTCCAGCGCTTCAAAACGGCGGATTGCGTTCACAATACTTTCGGGCGTCTGCTCCCGAAAATAGATACCCGTAGAGTGATCGATCACGCTATCGAGCACGCCGCCCTTTCCGTAGCAAATCACGGGCGTGCCACAAGCCTGCGCTTCCACCGGGCTGATGCCGAAATCTTCTTCGGCGGCAAACACAAAGGCCCGCGCGCGGCTGACAATCTTGCGCAATTGTTCGTCCGGCTGGTAGCCGAGCAATTCGACGTTGCTGCCCGCCAATTTTTGGCAAACTCGCAAGTCCGGCCCGTCGCCGATTACAAGCAAGCGGCGCTTTGGAAGACTGGCGAACGCCCGCACGATCAGGTCTACCCGCTTATACGGAACCAGCCGCGAGGCAGTTACATAATAGTCGCTCTTGTTCCACACCAGGGGGAACTTGTCGACTTCCACCGGTGGATGAATCACGGTGGCCGTGCGCGAATAAGCTTTGCCGATGCGGCGCGCGATGAAGTTTGAATTCGCAACAAAGTGGTCGACACCGGAAGCGGTTCTCACATCCCACATCCGCAGATAGTGGAGAGCGGAACGCGCGTAGGCAGACGTGAAGCCGGAATCCAAACCGGCTTGCCGCAGATACTCATGCTGGCGATCCCAGGCGTAGCGCATGGGACTGTGGCAGTAGCAGATGTGCAATTGATCGGGACCTGTGAGGACGCCTTTCGCGACGGCGTGTGAGCTGGAAAGAACCAGCTCGAAGGCGGAAAGATCGAGGCTCTCGATGGCCAGCGGGAAAAGCCACAGCAGCTTGCGGAACAGTTTTGCCGAAAGAGGGAGGCGTTGCAGGAACGAAGTGTGGATGACTCTGCCTTTGACGAAGGCGCGTTGCGAAGCGGGCAGATGATCGACCAGGGTGAACAGTTCCGCTTGGGGGAAGAGCAGAAGAATCTGTTCGAGCACTTTTTCGGAGCCGGCATAGGCGGTCAGCCAATCGTGCACTATAGCGACGCGCAGTTTGGCGAGGCCCATATCCACGGAGTTTTCCGTAAGCACCGGCGCGCCTTCTGAGACCGATGTGCCTTGTTTTGTTATATGTGCAGCCGCTAGCAAAACACACAGTGCGCGGGCAAGGCAATCGCTCTCAGTACCGCCAGTGTTTGTTCAGCGGTGCGTTCCCAATTGAAACCAGAAGCCTGTTGGCGGCCAAGATGGGACAGCTTTTGTTGGAGACTTTGATCACTCACGAACAGCTTGATGGATCGCGCGAGATCGTGAGAGCTCGTGGGATCGAAGTAGAGTGCCGCTGCGGAACACACTTCTGGCAGAGCGGTGGTGTTGGATGTCAGAACGGGAACACCGCACGCCATGGCTTCGAGCGGAGGAAGACCGAAGCCTTCGGCGAGAGAGGGATAGACAAAGCCGAGTGCTCCGGCGTAGAGGCCGGGCAGGCACTCTTCGGAAACATAGCCCGTCCGGAACACGCGGGCCGGCAATTCGGCGAGTCCGGCGTTCTGGTATACGTTCTCGTCACAGGCGCCGGAGATCACGAGCCATAGGTCTCCCGGCAGTTCGCTTACGACGTTCTTCCAAGCCGTGAGGAGCGTTTTTAGATTCTTGCGCGGTTCGAGCGAGCCGACAGACAAAAGGTAGCGGGCCGAGGGCAAGCGCAGAATTGCGCGGGCAGCGGGCGCAGCAACGCGCGATGTGGAGAACCAGGCCGCGTCTACTCCATTGTGAATCACGGTAATTTTGGCTGGATCTACGGCAAATCTGGCGACGAGCCTGCGCTTGGTGTATTCGGAGACGGAAATGATGTGCAGGGCGGTCCGCGCCAGTCTGCGCAAGGTATAGCCATACCAGGAAGCGTAGGCGGCTTGGTACCACTCGGGCGAATCAACTACAAACAAGTCGTGAAAGGTAACCACATGGCGGGCAGCGGTGATGGGGCCTGAGGCGCACGGACTCCACAAGACGCCGCCGCGGCAGTGGCGTGGCAGCGCGGTCTGCTCCCACAGGTGGCCTTGCCACCCGGCGAGTTTACGTTTAGGCTGGCAAATTTCGACGTTGCCTGGCAGGCGGCGCGTGATTTCGTGGGCCACTCTCTGCACACCCGTCACCCTATGGGCGCGAAAACGGCCATTGACGTAAATATTCATGGTTTACCAGCGGCGGAGCGCGCGCGGCATCCAGCCGGTGGGCGCGAGCTCGAAGGCGGTTCTAATCACAGGCATGGCCGCGCGCCGCGGCAGCGCCACGGTACCGAATGTCCAGCCGATGAGTTGCGCCCGCCTCACGGGCGTGAGTTCGGGCGAGGTCAAAGCGGAGAGAATCATTTGCCAGGTTTTGGCGAACAGCTTTCCAGCAGGCGCATCTTCCATGAGCCGCAACTGGACTAATTCGAGCTTGAGATAGAGCCAGTGCCGCGTCACGATACCGGGGTTAGGGCGAAGCTGCAAATCGCGCGCGATGCTCTCGATCAACGTGCGCAGACGACGTCCTCTGCCCATGAGCCGTTCTACTTGCGACAGGTCGATTGCATCTTCGTCCAAGGAACGCGTCATGTTGGCGTTGTGCACGCGGTAAAACCCGAGCGGTACATGAATGGCGCCAATCTCTCCATAAAAGCCCGCGTAGGTCGCGGCATAGCTATCCACGCTTTGCGGCCACTCCGCCACCGGCACAGGCATGATGCG
This sequence comes from Bryobacterales bacterium, assembly GCA_963763615.1. Lineage (GTDB taxonomy): Bacteria > Acidobacteriota > Terriglobia > Bryobacterales > Bryobacteraceae > Bog-105. Next base: position 99,889 of record CAVXPI010000006.1, read on the forward strand.
CTCCAGCAGCGAGCGGGAGTAGAAATTGCCGCTGCCAGGGCTGGTAATGTAGCGGCCTGTCCGCAAAAGAAGATGATCGACACGGCCTTCGTCAAGGCGGCAGCGCGGCATGAGGAGGCCCGTACCTTCGCCTTGCCGGTTGACAACGCGCATCTGAAATTGCAGCTTCGCATAGGAGGAGTGCCATTTTTCGAGCACGCGTTCTACGGTGTCAGGGCCGTAAAAATCATCTGAATCGAGAAAGGCGATGATGTCGCCGGTTGATCGCTCGAAGCCGAGGTTGCGGCAAGTCGTCTCGCCGCCGTGTTCTTTTAGAATCACCGTCACCCGGTCTTTGTAGCGCTCGAGAACAGCGCGCGAGTTATCGGTGCTGCCGTCGTCCACCACAATAACTTCGACCTTCTCGTAAGTTTGCGCCAAGGTGCTTTCGATGGCGGTGGCGAGGAACTCCGCGTAATTGTAGTTGCTGATGATAATGGAGACTTTGCGGTGGTTCATATTAAAAACACCTTTAGAACGCCTCGCTCGGCTTCAGCGATGGTCTGGCCGGGTCGTCTGAGAATGCGGCGATCTTCTTGTTGCCGTTGCCATGCAGGTTACTGACCGTACCGGATACCGAACCTTGCATGCGCATGAAATACCGGACAGCATGATTCGACCAGATGTTCACGTTGTCCACAACCAGGTTTAGGGACTGGGGCCAGGTGCTCAGAATGTACTTTTCGCTGCCGTCTGGCGATTGGATCAGGATTTCGCTATCGCGAATGGAAAGGTTGGCGTTGCCCCACGGTTGAAAGAACACTTGGGCACGCTCTTGCTCGAAATGGCAGTTGACGGCGTGGATGGTTGCCCCATAGAACTGGATGGCGGTGTTGTTGTAATCGAAGCTGGTGCTTTCGATCATCCATTCGAAGTTGCCGTGATCTTCGATGCCGCTTTCTTTGTTGTTGAAGATTACGGAATCGGCGATGCCAATAGCTTCCCCGGCGTTGCGAACGCCGGCACGGACATAGAGAGCAACTTCATTTCCAAAAATCAGACTGCGTTCAATTTTGTTGACGTAGGCATTGCTGCCCCACTCCACGCCGTGGTTGAATCCGGTCACACGCACGCCTACGAGGTTGACGGAATCGGCAAACGATTGTTTGGAGTTGATTTTGCCGGATGGATCGCCGCCTAGAAATATGCCCACGCTAGTATTACCGGTGCCGGGACCCTCGATCCCGAGGTTTTGAATGTTTGAGACGGAGTAGTTGTTGGCGCCGCCGGAGTCATCAGCTGCGACTAGGCACGGGCCAGTCGTGGATTGGCATTTCAGCACCGATGCTTTCGAACCCATGCCCGTGAGACTTTGACGGCGGCTCATGGTGATGGTGCCGCTGATCTTGTAGCGTCCGGCAGGGATGAACAAGTCGCCGTTCGGGTGTGCCGCCAGGCATTCGGCAAAGGCCGCTGTACTGTCCTTCGCGCCCGTAGGATCGGCACGGCAGTCGGCGGGGGACACGGGGAGAAAAGCGAAGAGCGCCGGCGGCAGCAGACCGATGAGTGCAAGCATTTAGACCGCCCTCACTTTCGGGAGCTTGGGAATCTTTGGAAGGTGAATCTGCAAAATCTGACTGGGTTCGAATCCGCGCATGCAAGTCATTTCGGCGCAGCCAAACTGGAGTCCGCACGCCGAGCACGCGACGGCTTTCGACCACACGGTGGCTTTGCTGCTTTCGGGCCGGAAACGCGCTATATTGTTCATGCCTGCGTATATGGCGACGCAGTTGGTTCCTACGGCGGCTGCAACGTGCGAGGCCATAGAGTCAACCCCGTAAAACGCGTGGGCGTGACGGATGGCTGCCACTAAACCCTCCCACGAAAGGTGGCCGCACAGGTTCAGGCAGTTTGGCAACCCAGTGCCGGCGACGGCCGCATTCGTCCATTCACGCGGGCCTTTTCCAGTAAATAAGACATAGTGTTGGGAGGACAAACGGCCGGCGATCTCTCGCCAGAATGCGGTGGGAAGCTCGCGGACAGCGCTGCCGGCGCCCATATGAACGACGCAGTAGGAGAGCTCGCTTATCTCGTTTACGCCAAGCAACCCACACACTTCTTTAATGGCTCTAGGGCTGCTCGGCGCAAGCGAGGAACGGCGGAGTTTCAGGTGTTTTCCTTCAATGCCGAGCGCGCTCAGCAGCCTTGCCTGGCATTCGCCCTGATGTATAAAGCGGCGGTGTTCGGGGTATTCGGCCAGTACTGTGGCCAGCGGTGCGAAGAGGCCTTCGCTGAAGGCGGCTCGGCTTGGAATGGCGGCCTGCCAAGCTAGTGGCAGGAAATCGGCGCGCCAAGGGTGCATGGAGACAGAGAGATCGTAACCCACTTTGCGAACCTCGTTGAGTGCCCGCCGGCGGCTCCTCCAGTAGTCGAGCCGCTTCTGAAGAAAGCTGTCGCTGCTGCGGTTCATCCGCCAGTGATCAACGCAGTGGGTAAAGGTCACATCGGGATGGCTCCGGACAACAACATTTGACGAAGTAGCGGTTAAGAAGCCTATTTGCGCTTTGGGAAACGCACTCTTCAGAACAGGGATCAACGAGGTGGCGATCACGACGTCGCCGAGATGCGCGCCGTTGATAAGCAGGATTCGCCTAGGATCCCGCAGCGAATTCGAGGTGCGCTTCGGAGCAATAGTGCGCAGTAGTAAATGCCATATGGGCAGAACAACCTTACGGATGGCCGAGCGTGGCGTGATACTTGGCATCAGGCTGTTGCTTTCAGACTTCTGAGTCCGGCATAAACGGGGACGAATTTCGCGGGCCGCGCCGGGCGGCTAGCGGCAAACTTCGCGGCCACTGCGAAGAGGAGCCAAATGATGGGGTGCGCCACTTCGGGGGCGGACACGGCCAAATCGAGCAAAACGGCTGCCAATGCGATGAGGACAGCGCCATGAATCGGCACCTTCAGGCGCGAAGGACGCAAAGCGGGCCAGAAGAGTTTGATACAAAAAGCCAGAAACAGCAGGCTCCCCGGGATGCCGACGTTACCCAGCATGGTGGGGACGAAGCTACTGGCGCGGCAAACGCCCCAGCCTGCGCCAAGCCAGAACGTCTCGGCACCGGTCTGAAAGGCGTTGCGGTTCCATTGGGTTCTGGTTTCGTATGAACTTGTCGCAGTCTTGTCCAGCAGAACAGTGTGGCTTAATCGCACGAAAGAGTTTCGAAGGGCGGGCACGCCCAACACTGCCAATAAGACCAGGAATAGCGGGATTGCCAGGAAGAGTTTGGCGATGTGCTCGTCAGCGGTGGCTTTAGAAGGCATGACGTAGCGGCACGCTACGACAAGAAGAAGGAAGATGAGGCAGATGTAGCCGGTGGTTGAGATGGTAAGCACCAGCCCGGCAAGGATTAGCAAGGCGCGAGAAATAGTGCGCACAGAATCGGCGCGGTTTAGAAAGCGCCATATCACAAGGGCGAGAGCGACGTTCATAGAGAAAGCAGCCGCTGCCGCCTCTGTGAAAGTGGAGTTCATGCGCGGAAAACCGTCGATCTCGTAAGGCTTGAATATCGAGTAAGTCGGACTGGTATCGAGGATTTCGCGCGGGAACGGAAGACCGTATTTGGCGCAGAGGAGTTGATAGAGACCAATGAGCGAGGCGAATGCCACGCCGCCCACAAACCAATTCAGAGACTTGGTTAATTCAGCGGGAGCGGTCCAGTAGGCCGCCACAAGGTAGATGGCGAAAGAAAGCACGAGATAAAACAACTGATTCAAATGGCCCAGTTCCCAAGTCAACGGCATTCCGAAGCCGCTTCTTGGGTTCGAGACGAGCACACCTTTGAAGAGAAAGGGGAACACAAAGGCGCTGAGGGCGGAGTACGCGACGAAGGCGGCCAGCAACAGGGTGGTATTGGTCTCGGGCATCCAGGTCTTCGTTTGATAAGGCCTTCTTTGCGTGAATCTGCTTGCCAGCGCGAGAACGAGCACAAGATAGGTCGGTTGGACACCGATTACCAGGCTTCCGAAACTGAGGTCCATCACCGATGCCGCTTGAAAAACAGACATGAACATCGCGACTGGCAGGAATTGCCCGTGGGCGCGATGCCACAGGAAGAGTGCGAGCAACAGCATGGGAATGGTGGAAAGCGTGAACCCAACGTGCATTTGTTACATGCGCCTCAAGAAACGCGATACGCGGGAGTTTGGGGCGCGGTCGAAAGCGTACTCGATGAACTTGGTGGCTTGGCCAGAGGGCAGAGTGGCCACGCCAAAGGCCCAGAGCACGTGCTGCGCCTTTCGCACCCTTGTGAGTTCCTGCGAGCGGATGACGGAAATGACCATGCTGCACGCGGATTCGGCCAAAACATTGAAACGCCGGATGCCTGCGGGATGAGAGAGCCGATCCAAGGACATTTTCAATTTGAGATGCATCCAATGGGAGAAGACCGCGCGCCTGGAAATCTCGAGTCCCCGGTCGCGGGCTAGTTTTTCGAGGAGCAGTTTCTCAGCCATCGCGTGGCGCATCAGCCTCTGCATTTGCGAGACACGGATGGAGCCCTTGTGCGCAGCGTTGGTCATGCTTGGGCCGTGTACACGGTAGAAAGCGAGCGGCTCGGCCAAAGCTACGATTCGGCCATGAAAAGGAGCGCAGGTATTGATATAGCCATCGCCGGTTTCGAACTCGTCTTCCGGAATGGGGAAGATTTTTTCCAGGAAGATGCGGGCGAAAAGATTACCGGAGGTTGGAGATGTAATGTAACGGCCCGTTTGGAGAAACGGCTCCATCAACGAGCCTTCGGAGAGCGCCTCTCTCGGCATGCGCAGACCTGTTGGCTGGTCATCCTGATCGAGGACCTCCAGCGGGAACTGCACTTTGGCCACGCCAGGCCGCCAGGCATTGACGGCTGTTTCGATTGCGTAAGGGAAGAGCGCATCGTCGGAATCGAGAAAGGCCACCAGGTCTCCGCTGGCTGCCTGTAGGCCGGCATTCATAGCCGAGGCTTGGCCGCCGTTGCCTTTTAGAACAAGAACCACGCGCCCTGCAAAGCGCCTTAGCAGGTCGCGAGAACCATCGGTGCTGCCGTCGTCAACGACGATCACTTCACAATCGGGATAGGTTTGCGCGAGCGCGCTTTCGATGGCCGTCTCAACGAAACGCACATAGTTGAAGTTGTTGATTATGATGGAAACTTTCATCGTCCACTCGCCGCGGCGGCGCGGTAGCGCTCATATTCGCGGTAATAGCCGCTTAATTCTTGCGTGGGGTCCCAGCCGTTCAAGATGGCGCCCAAAACGTTGGTGCAGTCTTCGACAAACCGCTGCTGTGCCGCGACGAGCAGGGCGCGGTCCGTTTGTGAGGCTCTAACGATGAGAACCACCGCATCGGCGATTGCTCCGACGATGCGCGCGTCCGGCATTTGCAGCATCGGCGGCGTATCGATCAACACAAGGTCGTACTGCGTCCTCACACTGCGCAGCAGCACGCTGAGCGTAGGCGAGTAGAGCAAGTGCGGAGCCGATTCAATGGCGGATCCGGCGGTTAAAACTTCGAGTCCGGGGATCGCTGTTTCCTGAATGCAAGTGAACATGCGATCTTCGGCTAGTTGTTCTAAGAGCAGATTGGAGAGGCCGAGGTCATTCGGCAGATCGAACACTTCGTGAATCCGAGGACGGCGCAAATCGGCATCCACCAGGAGCACTCGTTTGCCGATCTCGGCGGCGGCGAGGGCGAGATTCGTGGTGCTGGTGGTTTTGCCATCGGCTGAGTTGGCGCTGGTAAAGACGAGGACCTTCGCACCATTGTTCTTGCCCTGGAAGAGGATGGACGCGAGCGTGGAACGAAACGCATCGGCGGTAAGGCTTGCTTTATGATGGAGCGGAAGCAATCCTGCGGGTTGGGACAAAACGGCGCGGAAGCGGTTTTGCAGTTTCAGCGCGGCCACGGCGGAAGGGATGGTCCCCAGCACAGGCATATCGGTGAAGAGCTTAATCTCTTCGGGACGGCGGAAACTGCGGTCTGTTTGATCGCGCACGATGACCGCGAATACGCTGACGAACACTCCGGCCAGCAAGCCGAGCGCGGAGTTGATACGGAAGTCGGGCAAAATGGACTTATTGGGAACCTCGGCTTTATCGACCACGCGAACGTTGCTGACGTGCACGGCGGCGGCGATGGCAGCCTGCTTCATTTGTTGCAGCATATTGTCGTAGAGCTGGCGATTGCTTTCGACGTCGCGCTTCAGGATGTTGTACTGAATGGTCTTTTCGCTTTGACCGGTGACTTCATGCACTTGGGCGCGGTAGGCGGCGGCTAGCAGGTTCTCTTTGCGAAGCGCTTCCTGGTAGTCACCTTCGATGCGTTTGAGGGTGTCGGCGCGATTACGCTCAAAGGCCGTTTGCAGAATGGCGAGTGCGGCCTGGGCCTCTTTGACCTTGCTGTATTTAGGTGTGTAGACGGCGGCTGTTAAGACGGCGATTTCGCGGCGCAGATCGTTCATCTTGGAAGTGATTTCGCGCAGGCTGGGGTCTTCGGTCAGCAAATCTGGGAGGGCTTCGGGAGGGCTGGCTTTAACAAGCTCAAAACGCGATTGCTTGGAGATGCGGTCGGCAGTAGCGGCCAGCAGGACTTGCTGCATGCCGCTCATCTTTTCGGTTTCTACGTTCGAGTTGTCGTCGGAGAAGATGAGACGGGAATCACGGGCGTAGGCTTGCAGCGCATTTTCGGCGGCCCGGAGCCTGTCGCGTGCACCGTCAATCTCGTGCCGCAGCCATTGGCCGGTTCGTTCGGTGCTGCTCCAGCGGGCGTCCATGCTTTGCTGAATGAATTGCTGGGCCAGGGTATTGGCGAAATCGGCGGCCAGATGGCGGTCGGTGGATTCGACGCTCGCCTCGAGAATGTGGGTGTGGGTTGTGACTTGTATTTTGAGGCTATCGGCGGCAGCGCTCACGAGGCTTTCGCGCCTGGTGAGTGGAATGGGCGCGGGCAGATGCAGCCAGTGACGCCAGCCGGTGGGGGCGACGTCAGGCTGCGCGTCCGCCGCGGCTTTGTTGTACCCCAGCTCGCTTGAAACAGTGTCGAGCAGTGCACGGCTTTGCAGGAGTTTGGCCTGGTTTTCTTCGGCGGAGGTTTCGCTCGTATTGCCGTTGCTGGAAACAGGATTTGTTTCTTTGGCGTTCAAGAAGTTTTCGTTAAAGCTGAGGACTTCGAGCGATGTGCGAGCCCGATAAACAGGCTTCATGGGGATACCGGCCAGGAAACCGAGAAGCAGGCCGGCGAGGGCCGCAAACGATATCGTTCCTTTGTGGCGCCGGACAACGCGCCAGTACTGAACAACGCTAACTTCGGTTTGACTTTCATCGTTCCACTCCGCGCCGTATCTTGCGCCGGTATAGGGCGCAGGATGAGGATGGAGCGTCAACGATTTTGGTTCCGAAACTGGTGGCTGAAGGCTAAATTGTTCCATACAGAAAGCTAGAGACGGGCACTGCCGTAGACGGCGAGGCCGGTAGCTGCGGTCACGATAGCCTCCATTGTTCGAAAGCCTGCGCTTTTGGCGCCGCTGTTGGGAACGAACAGGATGTCGTTGGGTTGTAAAGCGATGTCGGGCAGTTTGCCTGCCATGAGTTGCTTGATATTGACGTTGATTTCCGTGCGGCTTGATGTTGAGCCTGGAACAAGGCGCAGGATCTTTGCTTTGTCGGTAGCGGCGGTCCGCTCAACCCCGCCGGCCAGAGAGACCATCTGCAAGGCGGACAAAATGCCGTCTTCGCCGATGGTGTAGCCGCCCGGCTTGACTACCGAGCCCACCGCGTAGGCGATATCCGCTTTTGGAACGAAGACGGTGTCGCCCGGGAGGATGGCGATGTTTTCCGCGGAGGCGTTCATGACATTCTTGAGCTTCACGACGGCCACGCTGAATTGTCCGGTGGAGTTCAGCGCGGCGTTGGGCACGGGGATGGGGTTGAGTTTCAGATCGCGGGTGATCTCCACCGTGCTGCCGGCATCGGGGCGGAGGCCGCCGGAAAGGGAAAGCACTTCGAAGAGAGTCTTGTGCCCTTGCAATTGGCGGATACCGGGTTGGATCACCGCGCCCAGGACGGAAACGGGCTGACTGGCAAACTCAGTGACGGTAAGGACCACGTCGGGCGATTGCAAAATCGAGCGTAAAAGGCTCTTGATGTCATCTTGCAAAGCCTGGACTGTTCGGCCGCCTGCATGGACCGTTCCCATTACGGGAAGGGCCAGGTCGCCGGAGCCATCGACGCGAAAGTTTTTGCCGGTGAACTCGGTTGCCAGCGCCGGGATGACGAGTCCAATTTGATCACCAGCGCCGAGGACATAGTTAACCGGAGTTGTCGGTGCATCGGGCTGCTGAGCCGAAAGGAACAAAGCAAAGGCCCCGATACCACACAGGAATTTCATAAGCACAAAGCTAGTTCGCCCTAAATGAAAGATTTCTTACGTGCCCGGGATGATCTGAGGAATGGCGGAGGGGAAGTGGTCGATTTGAAACGGCGGGTGGGACTAGCGTCTTTCTTGGGCTGCTTGCAGGTCGGCCAGATCGCGCATGAGGGCGTCGCGGCCGGTGCCGGGCAAAGTGTTATGGTCGAGAATCGATTTCAGCGCGGCTAAAGATTGTTTGAAGGCGCTGCTATCGAATTTGCCTTTTACCAGTTTGCGGTCGAGTTTGGACAAATCGTCTTGGGCGTGTTGAACGCGGGCCCGTTGCTTGTCGCCATGTTGCAGGCCGGAGGCAGCTTGCAGATCGCTCTGGGTACGATCGACGATATCGCGCAATCCGCCATAATTCCGAGAATGATCACGCCCAGCGGCAAAACCGGACGTGGCGATGGCGCAAAGAAAAAGAATAGAGGCTTTCTTACGCAATGAAACCATAACAGGGAATCTCATCGTCGGGAACTTTCGCCAACCATCATCGCACTTTCAATGCAAAGATAATGCTAAGCAGCCATAAAGAACGCTGTCGTCTTGCAACTCGGCAGGAACGACGTCGCGGCGGGCTCTTGACCAAGCGGTCATCTGGCGATTCAGCTCTTCGCGCAATGGCACGAAGAGCGCGTCGCCTGATTTGCCGATGCCGCCACCGATTACGACTCTAGCGGGGTTGAGGATCATCAAGGCTGCCTTCAGGCCGCGCGCTAGATGAACTACATATTTGGCGACAAAGTGGCGGTCTTGGAACAATTCATGGGCGGGTTTGCCGTAATCGCGTTCCAGCCATAAGCCGCAACACATGCGTTCGAGACAACCGCGGGAACCACAGAGGCAATCGGGACCGTTTGGTTCGATATTCATGTGACCGATTTCACCGGCGTAAGAATCGGCACCACGGTAGATTTTCCCGCCGATGACGATGCCGCCGCCGATGCCGGTGGAGAGCGTCATATAAAACAGCGGATCAGTTCCGCGACCGGCACCGTAGATAGCTTCGCCAAGGGCACCGACGTTGGCGTCATTATCCATAATTGCGGGCGCACCGGTGAGTGCTTCCACGTTGGCTACCAGCGGATACTGCACCCAGCCAGGCACGTGGGTGGAAAGGGTGACGGTTTGCGTGGGAAAATCGACGGGACCACCAAAACCGATGCCGCAGAAATCAGGTTTAAAGGCGTGCCTATCCCGCCACACAGCGAAGATGCCTGCTACCTCGGCAAATAAAGCCGCCGGGCCACCTGCGCGGTCTGTCGAGCGAGACTCGCGCAGGATTAATTTGCCATCTGAAAATGCCGCTACCGTAAACTTCGTGCCACCTACATCCAAGGCGAACACACGCATGCTTACAGATTAGGCCAAGCCGGCGGCGATTGCGTAGCGGGTCATTTGCGCGGTGGAATGAATGCCGAGACGATGCATAATGGCCGCGCGATGAAATTCAGCCGTGCGGACGGAGATGTTCAACTGATGCGCGATATCTTTGGCGGTGGAACCGCTGGCAATGAGGCGCAAGACTTCGCGTTGGCGCAAAGTCAGCTTGTCGTCGGAGACTTCAGGCAATGCGTCCAGTTCGCTAAAGGAGAGATCTTCCTGATGCAGAATCTTTTCGATGGTGTTCAGCAAGTCGTGAGCGGGCAAGCGTTTTGAAACAAACGCTTTGGCGCCGACTTTGGCGGCTTGCTCTTTGTAGATCGAATCAGAGTGCATCGAAAGAAACACGATCGGCAGATCGGGGCGCCGTTCGAGCGCGCGGCGCGCGGTGGAGAAGCCATCTCCGCCCGGCATGGAGATATCTAACACAGCGACATCGGGCCGGAAATGATCGACGGCGTCAATAAAGGATTGACAATTGTCGACGGTGCAGACGTCGAAGTGTTCTTTCATCATTTGGCTCAACGCATCGAGTATTAACGGATGATCGTCGCCCAAAAGAACCTTAGGAAGGGAAATCGGCGGATTGGCGGCGATTATTGTCATAGGTAAAGTCATTTGCGTAATACCTCTATAGACCAGACGTAGATCTGCGCGCAAACGTATCGCTGAGAGTGCCGAAGTTGAAATTATTGAGGGGCGCGTAGACTAAGGCTATATGCGCGTTGCGATTATTGGAACCGGTTACGTCGGGCTGACGACCGGTGTGTGTCTGGCATTTATGGGACACAAAGTATCGTGCCTGGACACGGACGATGCAAAGATCAAAGCCCTATGTGAGGGGAAGATCCCGATTTACGAGCCATTCTTGGAAGACGTGTTTCATGAAGCAGCAGAGGATTTGACTTTCACTTCAAATTACGCGGAGGCCATACCGGATGCGGATGTGGTTTTCATAGCGGTAGGGACACCGCCGACGCCGTCGGGCGCACCGAATCTGCAGTTTCTGTCGCAGGCGGCGAAGAGCATCGGCCAGCACATCAAACGGGATTTTGTGGTGGTGGTGAACAAGTCGACAGTACCGATTGGCAGTGGGAACTGGGTGGATTCGTTGCTGCGGGAGGCGGTGAGTACGCGAGCGGATAAGAGCGCGATTCAATTCGCGGTGGCGTCGAATCCGGAGTTTTTGAGGGAAGGTTCGGCGTTGCATGACAGCTTTTACCCGGATCGGATTGTTATTGGAGCCGACGAGACGAGAGCGCTCGAAGTGCTTTATTCGCTGTACCGGCCGATCTTAGACCAGACGTTCACAGCGCCAAACTATCTGCCGAGGCCGGAGACGGTGGGGGCAGTGCCGTTGCTATCGACGGATTTGGCTTCAGCGGAGTTAATTAAGTATGCGGCGAATGCGTTTTTGGCGTTGAAGATCAGCTTTATCAATGAGATTGGGCTGGTGGCGGAACGGGTGGGCGCGAACATCAACGAAGTGGGGCGCGGCATTGGGTTGGATTCGCGGATTGGGCCACGGTTCTTGAGTGCGGGGATTGGCTGGGGCGGGTCGTGTTTTGGGAAAGACACGGCGGCGCTGATTGCGACCGCGGGCGAGTATGGGCTGCATTTGCCGATTGTGGAAGCGGCGAAGAAGATCAATTCACGGCAGCGGGACCGAGTGGTGGAGAAGCTGTTGAATGAGCTGAAGATTCTGAAGGGGCGGACAGTTGGGTTGTTGGGCTTAGCGTTCAAACCGAATACGGACGATTTGCGGGAAGCGCCGGCGATCGAGATTGCGCAGAAGCTGATCGACCGCGGGGTGAGGGTGAAGGCGCATGACCCGATCGCGATGGAGAAGTTCGAACAGAGCTACGGAAACATGGGTGTTCAACTATGCCAGAACGCAGAACAGGTGGTGGAAGAGTGCGATGCGGTGGTGTTGGTGACGGAGTGGAGCGAATACCGCGATTTGGACTGGGAAGCGCTGGCTAAGAAGATGCGGTCGCCGCTGATTTTAGACGGGCGGCACACGCTGGACAAGGACAAGCTAATGCGGGCGGGGATGAGATACGTCAGTATTAGCTGAGGGTTCCGGGGACTTTTCGGGCTTAGGGCGGCGTTTGTGGCGGGCTCGGGCTCCTGCAGAGAGGCGCTCTAAGGCTCCGATGGCCGCGTCGAGGAGTTGTTTTTCTGCCTGGAGGTCGGAGATCATTTTGTGGATATTCATGGCCGGGAGACTTATATCCTACAAGAAAAAGGTACAAAAGTACTAGTGAGAAAAGGGCGAGGGGTTGGTGATGTAATTGCACCACCAAGGGATTACCCTTAGCCCTTAACGGGCATGGGATAAGGTTTTCGCTGTTAGCGGTGATTGAGCCGATGCGTCCCGAGCCAGGTAAAGATAGCCACGAACCCGTTGAAATCAAACAGTCCATTGGACAAGACGGCAACCCTCGCTCAACCGTACCCATCCCTGCCGGCTATCCTCGCGAGACAAAGTTCGGGACGGGGGACGTCCTTGCCAACCGCTTTTTGATTATCCGATTTGTTGGGTGCGGTGGCATGGGTGAGGTCTATGAAGCGGAAGATCGCCTGCTTCAAGGCGCGCGAGTGGCGTTGAAAACGATATCTCTGAGGATGGCGGCGGATCCTTCCGCTCTTGAGCGTTTCGAGAGAGAAGTGCTCTTGGCCCGGCAGGTCACGCATCCGAACGTCTGTCCTATATACGATATTTGCTACCACGAGGGAAGGGGCGGCCCCGCTTGTTTTCTGACCATGAAATTGCTGCCCGGCGAGACGCTGGCAGCGCGGTTGGCGCGTGAGGGAAAGCTGGCGGCAGATGAAGCTCTCCCTGTGGTTCGCCAGATTGCAGCCGCGCTGCACGCCGCGCATGGCGAAGGGATCGTTCACCGGGATGTGAAACCGGGCAACATCATGGTGGATGGCAGTGGCCCAGACGTGAAAGCCGTGGTCACGGATTTTGGGCTGGCGCGGAAGCATAACGGCGACATAACAATCTCAAGCGGTACGCAAATCTTGGGAACGCGGGGCTACTTGGCGCCCGAGTTAGTCAGAGGACATCCGGCAACGGCTGCCAGCGATCTGTACGCATTTGGGGTGGTCGTTCACCAGATTTTTGGCGGTGAATTGCCGTCGGGTCATGAAGCGTATCCACAAGTAAAGCCGAATGCCGAGCTGCGGTCCTCTCGCGTTCCCTCGTTTATCGCTCCGCTCGTTACGGAGTGTCTGCGAGACGATCCGCAGAAGCGCTGCCGGGCTTTCGAGAATGCCCTCAGGGCACTGGAAATCACTCCGAAGGAAACGCTTTCCGCTTACGGAAGCAGGCGGGTTTGGAGCCGCCGCCAAATGGCCGGAGCTGTGGCGTCCGCCGGTTGCGCCTTGGCAGTGGGGCTGGGGTGGAAGTGGGATGAGATCACGGATCCGGTCTTTCGCCCATTGCCGCGAAAGCGTTTTGTGGCTTTGGTCAGTTGGCCTCCGCCAACGGATAACGCGCTGACGGCGATGTTGAGCGGAATCGTCGATGCGATCGAGAGAGAGTTGTCCCGTGCTGAGGCATTCGACCACGATTTGCTGGTGCTGGCGGCACCGCCGTCGGTCCACCAAAAGCCGAATCAATTGAACCAGATTCGGGAATCATTGGGAGCGAACTTGGTACTGGCGTCGTCGGCTACGTCGCAAAATAAGCGTCTTCAGCTTTCACTAAAGATAGTAGATCCCGGTGATGACCGGACGCTCCGGCATGCAATCGTGTTTTGCGGCCGTGATGAAGTTGCTCTACTTCCGGAGAAGGCAGTGCGAACGGCGGCGCAACTGTTAGGAGTGAGCCGGTATGTTGAGGATAGCGGCAGGCTGCGGCCAAGCACGAAATCGGCAGAGGCCTATCAAGCGTTCCAGGCGGCGGAAGCGTTAAGGCGTCAGCCGAACGATACTGGGCTAGATGCGGCGATTGAGCAATATAAGACGGCCGTGGAACACGACGACCGCTATGCCCTGGCTTACGCAAAATTAGGGCTCGCCTATTGCCGGTTGTATGGGCTGAGACACGAGCCGGCCGCGCTCGAACTGGCGCGAGCCAACGCGAACACCGCGCTGGAGTTGGACAAGAGTCAGGATCAAGCCCATTCGATTCTCGGGTATGTACTGGCAAATACGGGGCATAGAGCAGCGGCGATTGTGGAGATGGAACAGGCGCTGAGAATCGATCCAACGAACGCCCGGACTATGGTCTGGCAAGCGCAGGTTTACATCGAGATGAATCAGTTGGCGCGGGCCGAGGAGATGTTCCGGCGGGTTTTGAAGGCCCGGCCAAACTATTGGCTGGCATACAACGAATTGGGAACGGTTTTCGAAACCGACGGCAAGTACACCGAAGCGTTGCAAGCATACCGGACAGCGAACCTGGCACAGCCGAAGAACGCCTTGCCGCTGAGTAATATGGGATCGGTGCTGATTAAACTAGGGCGATTGGATGAAGCTAAAGAAAGCTTGCAAAAGAGCCTTGGGTTGAAGCCGATCGCGTGGGCTGCCGCGAACATGGCGTGGGTCTTTCGGGTGGAAGGAAGGAGTGGCGAGGCGCTGCCGTATGGGCTGAAGGCGGTAGAACTCGATTCCACAGATGAGCAGAACTGGCTTGAGCTTGGGGCTTGCTATGACGCTCTGGCAGGTTATCGGCGGCAAGCGCGAGAAGCCTACGGACGAGCGGCTCAGGAGGCCGAGCGGCACCTGCAAATAGACGCGTCGGACGGTCCGAGTTGGATGCGGATGGCGCTGTGTCAAGCCAAGAGCGGCAAGCCGGACGATGCGCTCGCGACCGCGCGGAAGGCGGAGTCGATGGGCGCAACGGAGTTGGATTCACAAATCTTCAAAACGCAAATTCTGGAGTTAGCCAATCAGCGCGAGGAAGCGCTGGGGGTGCTGGCTGGCTGCTTTCGGCAAGGGGCGACGAGAGTCCAGATCGCTTCGATAGCCGACCTCCAATCCTTGAGAGGGGATCCCCGGTATTTGGCGATCTCGAACTCTGAACGCGCTCCGTCCAGCCCGGCGGCGCACCCACGCAACTAACCATCCAGTGTTACGGAGGTACTGTGATGAATATCAATAAGGCGGCCACGCTTCTTATCTGCATCGTTGGCTGCGCAGACTTGTCTTGTGTCAAGATCAACAGCTCGGGCTTGGTCGTGCCGGTTACCCTTCAAGCCACACTTACGGTGAGCGCCGGAGGGACACTGCGGTTCGTGAGCCATGGCAAACCGGGAGCTTACTTTCAAGTTCACTTTACGCCCTCACTTGGTTGTAACGGGAACAACGACGATCTAAAAGGCACACCCACGCATGCTGCGGTTTGCAAGGTTCCGGCCGGCAGTGAAGGACTGTACGAGTACACGATCATGCCCTTAAGTTCGGCGGGGACAGGCGCGGGTGGTGGTGCAGGTACCCCCCCTCCTACCAATTACGTAACAGTTGATCATTGCAGTGGATGCGACTGGAAAAGCCAGAAGAACGGGGATCAGAAATTGTTGAACGTTCCAACGACGTCGACGGCCGACGGCGGTCCTGGCGTCGTGACAATCGTATGCGGTAGTGGTAACAAGGCCGTTGCGCAGACAGATCCGGTCAAGCCTTCCGCCGGGCAAGCCGTCCAGTGGTCGCAGCTGGGATCGGACAACATCAAGTGGACGGTGACGGTGCCGAATGGACTGTGCAGCAACGGGAATAATTTTGGGACGGTGCATCCGGGGACACCGCAGGCTTGCATTATCGATAAGAATGCGAGTCCGGCGGGCAACCCTTACCCGTACACGCTGACGCTAACGGGATGTTCGACGGCGGGGAGCGCGCATATTGAGGTGCAGGCAACGCAACAATAACGGGAGATAGATGAGTGAAAAAGCCCCGGGGTTTGGGCCGGGGCTTTTTTGATGATTTAATCGGGCGACGTCCTACTCTCCCACACACTCGCGCATGCAGTACCATCGGGGCTGAGAGGCTTAACTTCCGTGTTCGGGATGGGAACGGGTGGAACCCTCTCGCTGTTATCACCCGAAACTTGTTTGGTTTCGGAATTGAATAGTTATTGGCGGGCAACGACAAGCTGCATTTACATGCTTTTACGCACACGCGCATTGAACATAGAATAAATTTCATGGTCAAGCCGAACGAGCTATTAGTAACAGTAAGCTCAACACGTTACCGTGCTTACACATCTGTCCTATCAACGTGATCGTCTATCACGGCTCTTCGGGGAGATCTCATCTTAGGGAAGGTTTCGTACTTATATGCATTCAGCACTTATCCTGACCAGACTTCGCTACGCAGCTGTGCCATTGCTGACAACTGCATCACAAGAGGTCTGTTCACCCTGGTCCTCTCGTACTAAGGGCAAGCCCCTTCAAATCTCCTGCGCCCACCACAGATAGGGACCGAACTGTCTCGCGACGTTCTGAACCCAGTTCACGTACCGCTTTAATGGGCGAACAGCCCAACCCTTGGGAGCTTCTACACCCCCAGGATGCGATGAACCGACATCGAGGTGCCAAACCGGAGCGTCGATAAGAACTCTTGACTCCGATCAGCCTGTTATCCCCGGCGTACCTTTTATCCGTTGAGCGATGACCCTTCCATACAGAATCACCGGATCACTAAGTCCTGGTTTCCCACCTGCTTGACTTGTAGGTCTCGCAGTCAACCTAGTTTATGCCTTTGCACTCGACCTCTGATTTCCAAACAGAGTGAACTAAGCTTCGAGCGCCTCCGTTACAATTTAGGAGGCGACCGCCCCAGTCAAACTACCCGCCTAACAATGTCCCTCTCCCGGATGACGGGAGTAGGTTAGAACCACAGAACGATCAGGGTGGTATCTCACCGTTGGCTCACTCAAGCCCAAGAGCCTGAGGTCGAAGCCTCCCACCTATGCTGCGCAGATCGCACCATAGTTCATTGTTAAGGTATAGTAAAGGTGCACGGGGTCTTTCCGTCTAGTGGCGGGCATCCGGCGTCTTCACCGGAACCACAAGTTCGCCGGGCGGAGCGCGCCGACAGTCATCAGATCGTTACGCCATTCGTGCAGGTCGGAACTTACCCGACAAGGAATTTCGCTACCTTAGGACCGTTATAGTTACGGCCGCCGTTCACCGGGGCTTCAATTCAAAGCTTCGCCTTGCGGCTAACCTCTCCTTTTAACCTTCCGGCACCGGGCAGGCGTCAGCCCCTATACGTCGTTTTCGACTTAGCAGAGACCTGTGTTTTTGTTAAACAGTCGCCTGATGCGTTTCACTGCGGCCCACCGAAGTGGGCACCCCTTCTCCCGAAGTTACGGGGTTAATTTGCCTAGTTCCTTCGCAACTCCATCACCCGAGCGCCTTAGAATACTCATCTCGTCCACCTGTGTCGGTTTGTGGTACGGGTACACTCATTCTCCTTAGAGGATTTTCCAGGCACACGACCCGGCGGATTTGCCATTCCGGATCTCACTTTCGTGGTGCGTCCCCCCATCGGTCTTTATCGAACGGTTGTAGTCATGGAATATTAACCATGTGTCCATCAGTTACGCCTTTCGGCCTCACCTTAGGCCCCGACTAACCCTGAGCGGATTAACCTTTCTCAGGAATCCTTAGACTTACGGCGGGCAGGGTTCTCACCTGCCTTATCGCTACTTATGCTGGCAGAGTCACTTCTTAGCAGTCCAGTACTCCTCTCGGTATACCTTCATCCCACTAGGAACGCTCTCCTACCACTCCAATTGAGTCCAAAACTTCGGTGACATGCTTGAGCCCCGTTGGATTGTCGGCACCGAATCCCTCGACCAGTGAGCTATTACGCTTTCTTTAAAGGATGGCTGCTTCTAAGCCAACCTCCTGGCTGTCTGAGGAACTCGACTTCCTTTCCCACTTAGCATGTACTTGGGGACCTTAGTTGTTGGTCTGGGCTCTTTCCCTTTCGACGATCAAGCTTAGCCCTGACCGTCTGACTCCCGTACTACTCGTTCTTGGCATTCGCAGTTTGGCTGAATTCGGTAACCCGGAAAGGCCCCTAGTTCAATCAGTTCTCTACCACCAAGACGGACCATACGAGGCTAGCCCTAAAGCTATTTCGGAGAGAACGAGCTATCACGGAATTTGATTAGCCTTTCACCCCTATCCTCAGCTCATCCAAGCTGTTTTCAACCAACACTGGTTCGGACCTCCATCCGTTGTTACACGGATTTCATCCTGGCCAAGGATAGATCATCCCGCTTCGCGTCTAATCCCAGCGACTGAACGCCCTATTCAGACTCGCTTTCGCTGCGGCTCGCTTTCGCTTAACCTTGCCACTGAGACTAACTAGCCAGCTCATTATTCAATAGGCACGAGGTCAGACATTGCCTTTTTAAAGGGCCATAGTCCTCCCACTGCTTGTAAGCATGCGGTTTCAGGTACTATTTCACTCCCCTCACAGGGGTACTTTTCACCTTTCCCTCACGGTACTAGTTCACTATCGGTCGCAAATGAGTATTTAGCCTTGCCGGATGGTCCCGGCGGATTCTCACAGGGTTTCTCGTGCCCCGCGATACTTAGGAGCCACTTGAAGCTAAAATTGCATTTTAAGATACAGGGCTATCACCTTCTTGGGCCGGCCTTCCCATGCCGTTTTCGTAATGCTTTCTTATAACCTCGTTAAAATAAGAACCGCCTCTGAGTTTTTATCAAAGACAGCACTTATTTTTTGTGGTCCTGCAACCCCGGACTCTCCTTTCGAATTGCCCGGTTTAGGCTGTTCCGAGTTCGCTCGCCACTACTATCGGAATCACTATTGTTTTCTCTTCCTAGGGGTACTAAGATGGTTCACTTCCCCCCGTTCGCTCCAATCGGCTATGTATTCACCGAGAGGTAAACCAGTTCCCTGGTTTGGGTTTCCCCATTCGGACATCCCCGGATCAAAGATTGCTTGCATCTCCCCGAGGCTTTTCGCAGCTAGCCACGTCCTTCATCGCCTATTTGCGCCAAGGCATCCACACGCATGCTCTTAGTAGCTTGACCATAAAATTTACTCTACGGACTAGGCCTTCACCTTTCGGCTAGACCCAGTCGAATATTCTCTTCTTCATCCGGCTATGGCGCTCACTCCAGACCAGAGTGAACTTATCAGCCGGACTACGCGCTTCTACCGTATATTTGTGAATTTCTCACGGTAGAACTTATGCAACTTGTAGTTGCCCGTCAATAACTATTCAATTGTCAAAGAACCTCTCCGCTTTTCAAAGAGCGAAACCTTCATTCGGACGTTTTATAGACCGAACTACAGGAAAGAGACATTACCGATGGTAATGGCTTTTTTCTGTATTTCAGTGCAACGAAGACCACGCTTAATGCGTGCGCGGTTCTGTAAAGCTGGTGGAGCTGGTCGGGATCGAACCGGCGGCCTCCTGAATGCAAATCAGGCGCTCTCCCAGCTGAGCTACAGCCCCTTATTCCTTTTCTGCATTCGCCCTGAATTTGGTGGGCCTGGGTAGATTCGAACTACCGACCTCACCCTTATCAGGGGTGCGCTCTAACCAACTGAGCTACAGGCCCAGAAAAGGAGGAAAAACTAATTCGAGGCCGATTGGACGCTGCTAGTGGCGACCGGCGCACAGCTAGCATGAAATAGATCAAACTTCCTGAGTGGAGATCCGGAGACAGTTATGGACTGGAAAGGCTGCCACTTACTATATTTCAGTGACTCCAGCCACTTTCTCTCTTAGAAAGGAGGTGATCCAGCCGCAGGTTCTCCTACGGCTACCTTGTTACGACTTCACCCCAATCATGAATCATACCTTGGGCCTGTTAATTTGGGACTTCTAGTACAATCCACTTTCGTGATGTGACGGGCGGTGTGTACAAGGCCCGGGAACGTATTCACGGCATCGTTCTGATATGCCATTACTAGCGATTCCAGCTTCATGCAGGCGAGTTGCAGCCTGCAATCCGAACTGAGAACGGTTTTCGGCGATTAGCTCCCCGTCGCCGGTTTGCCGCGCTTTGTACCGTCCATTGTAGCACGTGTGTAGCCCTGGACATAAAGGCCATGATGACTTGACGTCATCCCCACCTTCCTCCAACTTATCGCTGGCGGTCTCCTGAGAGTGCATCCTTGCGGATTAGCAACACAGGACAAGGGTTGCGCTCGTTGCGGGACTTAACCCAACATCTCACGACACGAGCTGACGACAGCCATGCAGCACCTATACTGCAGTCCCTTGCGGGAAAGGCGATGTTTCTACCACCGATCAGCAGCATTTCGAGCCCAGGTAAGGTTCTTCGCGTTGCGTCGAATTAAACCACATGCTCCACCGCTTGTGCGGGCCCCCGTCAATTCCTTTGAGTTTCAGCCTTGCGACCGTACTCCCCAGGCGGCATACTTAACGCGTTAGCTCCGGCACCGACCAACTGAATGGCCGACACCAAGTATGCATCGTTTAGGGCGTGGACTACCAGGGTATCTAATCCTGTTTGCTACCCACGCTTTCGTGTCTCAGCGTCAGCAATGGTCCAGAAAGCCGTCTACACCGCAGGTGTTCCTCCTGATATCTACGCATTTCACCGCTACACCAGGAATTCCGCTTTCCTCTCCCACGCTCGAGCACTCCAGTTTCCGGCGCACCCTCCCAGTTAAGCCAGGAGATTTCACACCGAACTTAGAGCACCGCCTACACACTCTTTACGCCCAGTAATTCCGAACAACGCTCGCTGCCTACGTATTACCGCGGCTGCTGGCACGTAGTTAGCCGCAGCTTCTTCTTCAGGTACCGTCATTATCGTCCCTGCCGAAAGAACTTTACACCCCGAGGGGCTTCATCGTTCACGCGGCGTCGCTGCATCAGGGTTGCCCCCATTGTGCAAGATTCCCCACTGCTGCCTCCCGTAGGAGTCTGGCCCGTGTTTCAGTGCCAGTGTGGCCGTGTGCCCTCTCAGGCCGGCTACCGATCATCG
>CAVXPI010000007.1:0-999418 GCA_963763615.1 Bryobacterales bacterium
GTTGTGAACACGCGCACCACGGATACCCAGCACAGGTGAACCGGGGAACGAATCGGGAACGGAAGGTAAACTAGGTGTCGGCAGGGCTTTCCTCACCAGTATAAGATGCCAATCAGATGTGGCCTGCGGCAAAGTTAAAGCGCTTCCGAACAAACCTGCTGGCATGGTTCGACGAGCGGAAGCGCGACTTGCCCTGGCGCCGGAGCAAAGATCCTTACGCGATTTGGGTTTCGGAAATCATGCTGCAGCAAACCCGCGTGGCGGCGGCGATTCCGTATTTCGAACGGTTTGTCGTGCGCTTTCCCGACTATGCCGCGCTGGCGGCCGCGCCCGAAGATGAGGTTCTGCGCTATTGGGCGGGCCTGGGCTATTATTACCGGGCGCGCAATCTACAGCAAGCAGCGCAGCGGATTTGCAAACTTGGTGGGTTTCCGAGCGACCACAAGACAATTTTGAGCCTGCCGGGCGTGGGCGACTACACGGCGGCGGCCGTTGCCAGTATCGCGTTTGAACTGCCGCATGCCGTGGTGGATGGCAACGTGGTTCGCGTACTCAGCCGCTTGTTTGCTACGCGCGCAGATCGAAAGGAACTGGCCTTGATTGCAGATAAGCTTTTGGACCGCCAGCGTCCCGGTGATTTCAATCAAGCGGTTATGGAACTGGGCGCTACGCTCTGCTTACCCAAGAATCCGCACTGCTTGCTTTGCCCCGTGGCCAGGATGTGCGCCGCGCGCAAACTCGGCGCGCAGGACAAATTTCCCGCACCGAAAGTGAAGGTGAAGAACAAGCGGATTGAGCGTTCGCTGTTCTGGATTGAACGCCGCGGCAAAGTGCTGGCGTGGCAAAGAAGTGCCAAAAGCCGTCTCATGCCCGGCTTTTGGGAGTTGCCGGAAAAAGAGCATCTGCCTTCGGCCGTGCCAACGGGCGAAGTGGGCGGGTTTCGCCACGGCATTACGGTGCATGACTACCGGATTACCGTTTGGCGCGCGCCGGCGCCAACTTCGGCTGAACTGGGCGCTTGCCAGTGGCTGGAAATCCGTGAGCTAGCTCACTTACCGCTGAGCACTATTTTCAAAAAAGCCCTCCACGTAGTTGACAAATCCGTGGGAAAATAACGGTGATGCGACGAGCCACGTTGTTTCTCTGTTTAGCCGGATGTTTGCAGGCGCAAGCACCACAGCAGCAACCGGCTGCACCCGTGTTGAAAGAGCGGCCAGAAACGCCGCCCAACAGCGTTCAGGTAGAAGCTGGTACGCATGTGCTCTTGAGCGTGATTAACAGCGTAAGCACCAAGCAGTCCGTGGCGGGTGACCGCATCTATCTTGAAACAGCTTATCCAGTCTTTGTCAACGGCAAGATAGTTGTTCCGCGCGGCAGTTGGGTAACAGGTACCGTGACCGAAGTAACGCGCCCCAAACGCGGATTGAAGGGCAATGGTGAAATCGCAGTACGCTTTGACTCGCTCACTTTACCAAACGGAGTCACTCGCAGTTTCCGTTCCGATATAGGCGCACTGGACGCGACGAACAGTGGCACGCTGAATCGGGAAAAGGGAGCGGTTCAAGGACCGGGTAACGGGAAACAGAGCGCAGGTACGGTGCTTGTGACGACGGCCGAGGGTGCAGCGATTGGTACGGCCATAGGGGCGGCGGCTGGCCATATTGGGATGGGCGGCGTGATTGGAGTAGCTGGAGGGGCCGCTGGCGGTTTAGCCACAGTGTTGGCGACGCGGCGTCCGGATGCTATCCTGCAACGCGGCATGACCGTGGAAATGGTTTTGGACCGGCCGCTGTTTTTTAGCTTCGACGAACTCGGCAGCAGCGGCGCCGGAGGAAACGATGGACGAGGAGTCCGTTGACCTTCCCATTTCCGACGTTTTCGATTTGCACTCATTTGCACCAAAGGACACACGCGCGGCGGTTGAAGCGTATCTAGAAGAAGCTCACCGCAAAGGGTTGACGGCGTTAAGGATTATCCATGGCAGAGGCGCCGGGGTTCAGCGCGAAACAGTACGTAAAATCCTGGCGCGGACGCCGTGGGTGATCGATTTCCAGGACGCCCCAGCCGAGGCGGGCGGCTGGGGCGCCACCGTTATTACTTTGAGAGAGGCTGGCCCCAACGGCCATTGAACGCCAGCTCGGAGAGCGGTTTACGCTTCCGCGGCGCCACTTCCATCTGTTTCAATTGATCGTTGGGTAGTTTGTCGGGTGAATCCGGGTAGCCAAAGGCAACGACGGCGCCCACCTGAAATTCGGGGGGAATGCCTGCCACTTCCCGCGCCTTTGCATGATCGAAGCCGCCCATGCCGTGTGAATGAACTCCGGAGGCGGCAGCTTGGAGCATCATGTAAGCCAGCGCAGCGCCTGCGTCGTGAAGCGCATAACCGTTCGCAGTTTCGTTGTGCGAGAAGTTGCAGCGCGCCGCCGTCAGCACTAAGACAGGCGCATTCTTGGCCCAAGCCTGGTTCATCGGCACGAGCGCAGAGACCAAGGCTTGAAACGCTTCTGTGTCCTTGGTAGCGACAATGAAGCGCCAAGGCTGTTCGTTATAGGACGAAGCTGCCCAGCGGCCTGCCTCGAGAATGGCCTCCAGAATTTCGGCTGGAACCGGTTGCGGTGAAAAGGATCGGGGACTCCAGCGAATGCGAAAAAGCTCGGCGACCCCGGGAACAGTTTCAGCGTACTTACCCGGCGGTAAGGAAATAGAGGGTGTTAATGTACTCACATCCTATTCTATTATTCGGCTTCCGAGTACTCTCGTTGGTCAACTTTATTCGTGGGCTTCGATTCGTCAACGTCATCGCCGTAGGAATAATAATCGTGGTAATAGGTGTACTTGCTGTAGAGCTCGCCTCGGCGTGCGCCGTTCACCACAATCCCCAACACATTGTTTTCACACAAAGACTGCAATGCGCGGGTGACTGAATCAAATGTAGTAGTGCCAATGCGAACCACGAGCACCGTGCCGTCGCACATGGTGGAAAGCAGGTTTCCATCAGCGGCGAAAAGTAACGGCGGGCTGTCGATAATGACCCAATCAAAATGGCTGCGGAGTTCACCAATGAGACTTTGACATTCACGGAGATTCAAAAGTTCGAGTGGATTCGGAACTGCGTCACCAGCGGTGATCAGGTAGAGGTTCGAATCGTTCACCCGCATTAAGATATCGCCAAGGGAGGCCGTTCCCTGGAGGTAATTCGTCATTCCGGGCGAGATGGGAACCTGGAAGGTTTTATCTACGGTCGGACGCCGGAAGTCAAAATCAACCAGGAGAACGCGCTTGTCGGCGAGTTGCGCCTGTGTCAGGGCGAGATTGGCAGCCGTAAACGACTTGCCTTCCGCCGGAGACGCACTGGTAACAACAAGAGTATGGATCGGTTGCAGAGTCTGCAAATGGTTAAGCCTTGTGCGGAGGGTACGAAACTCCTCGGCGGGGCCTTCACGCGGCTTAGAGGGATTGACCAAGAGCGCATCGCCCAAAGGGGTGTAATCGACACGGCGGGCGTTTTGGATATAGGCTTCGATGTCGCCTATTTCGGCCATCGGTTCCTGCTCAATGACTTGGCGGCGCGCTTCCGGAGCGTCATCGACAGACGAATATCGTGCCGACCGCGTCGGCGGCGCGGAATGGTGAGACAGATCAGGTGTTTCTTGGGCCGCTTTGCGCAGCGCGTCGTGAACTCGGCTCATGATGTTTGCCCTTTATGTTTTGCTTAAGAAATAATGGGCCACGGAAGCACCCATGATGGCGAGGCCCAGAATGGTGGCGGTTGCCCATCCAACCCACATAACCTGCTTTCGACGCTGCACTACAACGTCGTTTTCAAGTAAAGGAATGCTGCCTAAGATTGAGAGCTGGGTGTAGAGCCGCGCGTCCTTCAAGTTCTTGAGCGAGGTATCACGCACTTCGCGGATTGCCACCAAGATGAAACCTAACATGAGACCCGCAGCCAAACCTACGGGAATGTAGATTGTCCGTTTCGGCGCCGTCGCGGTAGTCGGAGTGGAGGCAGGATCGAGCAACTCAAGCGTTTCACCCTGCTTCTGGCGTTCCATGGAAAGTGAGTCCATCGCCAGCTGCATCTTTTGCTGTGCTTTCTCGAAGTTGGCTTTCGCCACTTCGCGGTCGCGTTCCAATTCGAGGTATTCCTTTTCGCCGGCCGGCGATTCCTGAATTCTGCCTTCAAAGGCGTGAAGCTGGGCATTGACCGCAGCAATGTCCCGGTTAGTTGCGGCATCAGCCACTTTCAGCGCACTAATCGTGCTCTGGATCGCATCGACTTGAGTTTGCGCATCCAGCCTTTCGCGAGCGGATGCGATGCTTTCCGGCCCTCCCTCGAGAAGCGTGGTTGTCGATTTGCTGGCTTCGTCTTTTTGGCGCTTCAAAACTGCCAAGCGATCTTTTGCGGTTTGCAATTCCGGAAGCTCATCCGTGTAGCGATCTTTCATGGAAGCAATCTGGGATTGCAAGTCTTCGATCTCTTTTTCCGTCTCCATCAACTTCTGGTTGCGAACCATGGAAGTACCGTTCGTCGCTTTCACTGCCGCCAGACGGCTCTTGGCTGAATTAAGTTGCGTGTCCAGCATCACGCGCTGTTCGGTATTGCGCGTCTGGGCATCCGTCAGCGAGCTCAAACGCTGCTCTAGCGCCGTCATTGAGGCAATATTCGTTTGCATTTGCTCAGGCAGCTTACCCTGGTTGCGAATCTTGTAATCCTGCAATTTCTGATCGGCAGCGTCCAAAGTGCGCTTCGAATTTTCAAATTCATCTTTCAAGAACGTTTCGGCCGAAATCTGACTTGCCAACGCTTCTTGCGAACTGGCGCTCATGAACTTTGAAACCAGCTCGGAACAAACCTTCATGGCTACAAAGCGGTCACGGTATGAAAATTGCACCTGCATCGCCGGGAGGTTTCTGCCAGCTTGAAGATTACCAACCGCCACCGCCGGGGTGATCTTTATGGCCTCCTTCATTTTGGTCAGCACGTCTTCCATGGGCTCGCGTTTCAGTTCATCTTTATAGAGCGAGTAGGTTGTGATCAGGTTCGTCAGAGTACTGCGGCTCAAAATGGTTTGGGCCATGCTCTGCACTCGGTCGGTTACATCCTGTGAGCTGATGCTGTGGACAATTTCGCCGGATATCTGCTGCGGAACGATCCGAATCAGCGCCTTCGACTCGTAGGTGTCTTCCATCATGAAGGCAACAACCGTCGAAATGACAATACCGGCAAACGCGGGACCGATGATCCAACGCACGTTGCGGCGAAGGATATCGATGTAGTCCTCAAAATCAAACGCCCGGCGAGGTACTGAAAGTCTATCTAGCATATAGTTTTATCTGCATTCCTGAAAGAATCTGCACTGAAGCGCCTACGGCACCACAACGTGGTCGCCGGGCTCCAGATGAATGTTTTGATCCAAACCTTTTCCGTTAATCACCTCTTTATAGTTAAACGGAATTTTCTTATCGCCACGCAGAATGTATATCCTCTTCTTGTTGGCAAAATCCTGCAGACCGCCGCTCTTGCTGATCGCTTCCAGCACGGTGGTCGGTACGGACAGAGAGTACTCGCCAGGATGATTGACCATGCCGTCGAGGTAATATTTCTTGCTGCCCACTTCGAGAACCGTAATTGTCACCAGGGGTTTTTTAAGATATTTGGTCAATGCCTGGGCAACGGTGGCTTCAATTTGCTTGGGTGTGTTGTCACCACCCTGGAGATCCCCCACCAGATTCATGGTGAATTTTCCGTTCTGTTGGATCACCACTTTTTGGGTGAACTTTTCTTCTCCCCATACGTTGACCTGCAAGACATCACCCGGACCGACCTTATAGGTATTGGCATCGACTGCTGCGCCCACGCCACTCTCAGGCGCCGTTTTGCGATTTGTATCTTCCCTTGGGGTAGGTTTATCTGAGTACTGGGGATTCGCTCCCACGGGGATTTGCTGAGCAAAACACAACGAGCAAAATAGGAATAAAGACAAAAAAACGGGGGTTCCTTGGACTAGGGAAAATTTACGCATGGGCCTCAAGAAATCAACAAGATATATGGGAACTACCTTGATTCTACACGGTTTCGCTGGGGATTTCAGCAGGATTTTAGCGATTCTCAAAGTGCTTTTCGCCACCGAGTACTCCCCCGAATGAAACAGTTTGCTCGGCACGCGATATCGGCACCCATACTTCCATTGGAGTAGCCTCTCTGTTTCCTATGGCGTAGTACGGGATAAATGTCAGGTTCACCATGTGCTTTGGCCGATTAGCCCCTGCCCCATATGGCTGGTAGAGTGGTTCTTCTCCTACTGACCTTTCGGCCACAAAACCGGAAACCTTTAACTCCCCAATCCCCCCCAAGACGTCTTTTCGATAGTCAGCCGTGAAGCTGCTGCCTCCTCGCAAAAATACGTCGGCAATGGCAATTCCGTTCTGGTCGATTTGCTCCAAGGCGTAAACCAACGGCCCCCGCTGTATGGCTACTCGCCCATAATCGTCGGTCAAGCGGGGGTTTGCGGCCATCATTAAAGTTTGCAAAGGCAGGTTGAGGGTCACCGTATCGCCAGTCTTCCAAGTCCGTGTAATGGGAATGAAAGAGCCCTTCTCCGCACTGGATACGTTAAACGGTTGGCCGTTTACCTGGATATCCAGTGAAGCTGCCCAAGCCGGCCAGCGCAGATAAAGCGTGAAATCCGTTTGATGGGCGGGCGTCACCGTCAACTTCACGTCGCCCGCCCAAGGATAGTTGGTCGCCTGAGTGATTTTCAACGGCGTACCGTCCTCCAAATGCCAGTCAAGCTCCGAATTGTGATAGAGGTTCACATACGCGCCGTCGCGGCTTGACGAATAAATATAACCAGGTAGCGACTCAAACAGCCGTTGGATGTTCGGCGGACAGCAAGTGGTGTCGTACCACGGATTGCGCAGCTTATCGCCCGCAGAAGCGAGCGGATTCCGGTAGCAATAGAGATTTCCTGAAAGAGACAGCCCGGAATTCACGCCGTTGTAAAGGGCCCGTTCCAGTAAGTCTGCGTAACGTGCATCGCCAGTAAGGGCCAGCAGCCGGAAATTCCACATGACGTTCGCGATCGCGGCGCAAGTTTCGGCATAAGCCTGTTCGCTGGGCAATTCATAGGGATCGCCAAAACTCTCGCCACCCGCCCGAGACCCTACACCACCCGTGATATACATCTTGCGCATGGTCAGATCCGTCCAAAGCAGATCGAGCGTTTTCTTGAACGGCGGATCGCCCGTTTCCGTAAAGTAATCGGTTGCACCCGACGCTGCATAGAGCGCCCGCACGGCATGGCCCTCAAATTCTGTGTGCGATGTGAAGGGCTTTCCGCTGAACATATAGTGAATGTCGGAGTCTTTCAACTTCAACCGGTCGCGTTCCACACCACTCAGCAAATAATGGGCAAAATCGAGATACTTTCCCTGGCGGGTCGTTCGGTAAAGCTCCACCATCGCCATTTCGAGTTCCGGATGCCCGGTGACAAAGGGCCGCTTCGCCGGGCCAAAATTATCCACCACATAATCGGCAAAGCGAATTCCCGCCTCCAGCAGGCGACGGTTCCCGGTGGCCCGGTAATACGCGATGCCGGCCTGCAAGAGATGGCCTAAGCAGTAGTCTTCATGCGAACGAGTCAACTCGGTGAAACGCAAGTGAACTTTGTCGCCAACATAATAAGTGTTGAGATAGCCGCTCGGTTCTTGTGCCGCAGTAATATGCCCAATCAGCGAATCGATATCGCCTTTGAGCTGGAGTTTCTGGGCATCTGCCGTCTCATTCGACGCCAGCGCCCAAGCGGCTGCTTCTATCCATTTGTAGAGATCGGAATCCGTGTAGAGCGGGCCCTTTCTCGGCAGTTCCGGGCGGCCGGCCAGGCGGCGGAAGTTGTCCACCACCCCGTGCTCTTCCAGCAACAGCAACAGCGAAGGCAGACTCCGCTCTGTAACCACGTGCCTCCGTTGAGTCCAAAAACCGTCACCCATATGAACGGCCTGCACGGGAACGGGGTGCTGCCGCGCATTCGGAGAATCCGCCAGAAAAATCACGCCTTGCTGCTTCCAATCGGGAATGGAAGTGTCGCGCGCCGCCAGGATCAGCACGGGCAACAGGACAACCGTACAAAAACGCTTCATAGCGATTTGAGATGCGAATAGACTAGCGATACAGGCAAACCCACGACGTTGTGATAGCAACCTTGTATTTGCGTCACAAAGCGCGAGGCCAAACCTTGAATGGCATAAGCGCCCGCTTTGTCACGCGTCTCCCCGCTTCGAGTGTACTCCTCAATTTCCTGTTCTGTCAGTAACGCAAAGGAAACCTTGGTGGCGGCGAGATCTTGAATCATCTTGTCACGCCGTAGGATGCAAACGCCAGTGTAAACCAAATGATCGCGGCCTGAAAGTGCGCGCAGCATGCGTTTCGCATCGTCGTCGCTTTTGGGCTTGCCGAAGACTTCCTGGTCGAGGCAAACCACTGTATCGGCCGCGAGGATGGTTTCATCGGCTGTCCGCTCGACGGCTCTAGCCTTTTCTTCGGCAATTCGCTGCACAAACACGGTTGGCGATTCGCCAGGCAAGCGGACCTCGGGTATGGCGCTACTACGAACAATGTGGGGCAAACCGGCTGCTTCCAGAAGTGCGTGGCGGCGCGGCGACGCCGAGGCCAAAATCAACATGTCTGAGACGAACATAGCGCATGCAGTCACTACACTAAAGGTGAAAACGGGGAAAGAAGTTGAATGAAGAGAATAAAGCCGCCGGAATCCGACTATGGTTTTATCAAGCCAGACGGCAAAATCGTGTATGGCCGAGAGTATGGCGGGCACGAGCAGCTTGCTCGCATACACGGTTTCGCAGTACCCGGCGCGCGCGAAAGAGCGATTAAAGGTGGGTGGGTCAGGTTTCGTCACTTTGGTGGCGTGAATGAGCCAACCGGACTCTCAAGTAGCTACGATCCCCTCAACGTAAACGCGGCGGCACTCGCAGAAAAGTTCGTTCAGGATCATCCCGGCAGAAAAACATACTTTGTCAATGACACTGAATTCAACAACCAAGGCGATGCGTTGAACTATTTCAGGATGGCCGGAGTGAGGGTACCATAGCAACTCGTTCGTGGCGGAGGGAACGGGCTTTGACTACGGCTGCCCCGAAAAGCGTGCGGGAACTTGTGGCGTTCGAGACAGCGCGGCGCGACCAGGAGGTCGCGCGCAGGCCAGGAGGCCCGCCCTACGATGTCGGATGCGCGCCGCCAAACAGCAAAGGAACTCGTTCGGACTTCGGGCGGTGCGGCAGATACCGCGCCCGTCTTGCGCGAGTTCCTCCAAAGGTCCAAGGTCGTTTTCGTGAGAATATGGGGAAGTCCGGGACAAGTGTATGGCTAGCTTATCCAAATCACCGCACTTGAGATTTCTCGATCTGAATGAATATTTCACCTATCTCGATAGGACGGACGAACATGTTCTCTTCAATCACGGGGAAGGGCTTGAACCGGAAGCCGCCACGCCGAACCATGCGGCCATATGTTCGAACGTGAACCGTGTACTCGGGAACAAGCTCTAGGAACGCCCCGGCAACACCTGCCGGGTGTTCGACTCTAGTATGTTGGTTCGGACGCCTTATTTGGTAGTTCATGCCTAATTTCCTAGAGTTCGTAAAGGATGCGGCCCGGAAGGGGGAGATACTCAACACATTGTTCGAAGAGCGGGTGTTTGAATTGGTCGGCGCTCTTGACCGAGTCGTGAAGCCTTTGGAGCAAGCAGGCATTTCTTACGAGCTTGTCGGCGGGATGGCCGTCTTTGTCCACGTTCGCAAAGTGGACCAAGCCGCCGCTAGAAACACAAAAGACTTGGATCTATTAATCCACAGATCTGATCTTGAGAGAATCGTTGAAGTGGCTGGAAAGTATGATTTTGTTTTCCGGCACGCCGCGGGAGTGGACATGCTCTTGTTCAAAGGCGCTAAAGCGAACCCGGTGCATTTTGTGTTCGCCGGAGAGAAAGTCCGCCCCGATCAACCTTATGCAAATCCGCCGGTACAACCGGTGCGCGAACAGTTGCATGGTAGCGAATTTTGGGTGATCCCGGTTGCCGATCTGGTCGCTATGAAATTGTCCTCGAATCGGCTGCGCGACCAGCTTCAAATTCTGGACATGAACGGAGTGGGCTTGATTACGCCGAAGATTAAAGAGGGCTTGCCAATCGATCTACAAGCAAGACTCGACGCAATTCGATTGTTGGAATAAAGCCCAACGTTACAATGAGGGTTACGGCGAAATCACCCCAAGATGCCAGAGCAGATTAAAGATACGAAACCGGTGAAAGAATCAAAACCGGATGAAGCGTCCTCCGAAACCGAACCGAAGGAACCACCGCGCAATAGTGTTGCGGAGTGGGCCGTCACCATCCTCCTGCTGTTGTTCGGAACCACTACGCTGGTCCAAGCATTCGTCATTCCCACTGGATCGATGGAAGACACGCTGCTCATTGGCGATCACCTGCTGGTCGACAAACTCGCCTATGCGCCGAGTGGCAGCTTCAGCAAATATATTCTGCCCTACGAGGAACCGAAGCACGGCGATATCATTGTGTTTCGCTTTCCTGGAGACATAACGAACACCTTCGTGAAGCGCGTCATTGGACTCCCCGGAGACCGCCTCCACATGGTGAAGAACGTCCTCTACCGCAACGGGGCCAAATTGAACGAGCCGTACGTGTATCACAAGCTTGCCGATTACAACGAATACCGCGATAACTTTCCCGGCGAGCCGAGTCCTTTTCAACAGTCGACGCCGCTCGCCTCTGAATTGCAGCGCAAAATGCTGACCGAAAACGTGGTGAATGGCGAGGTCGTCGTTCCGCCGAATTGCTACTTTGCGATGGGCGACAACCGCGACAACTCGCTGGATAGCCGCTACTGGGGCTTCGTGCCGCGCGAAAACATCATCGGCAAGCCTATCGTGATCTACTGGTCTTATCAAGCTTCTACCGACGATCTCGCCGGCTCGAGTTTCGGCTCACTGGTTTCGCACGGAGTCGATCTCGCGCAGCATTTCTTTTCGCGCACTCGCTGGAGCCGCACGCTGAACCTCATTCACGGCTTCCCCGACTCGCGGTTGCCGGATCGCGAAGTCCCCGTGAACCGCGGTAACCCGAACCCGTAAATCCTAAATTCTTTCACCATGGCAAACCACCGATACGGCCTCATCATGGCCGGCGGACGCGGCACTCGTTTTTGGCCGCGCAGCCGCAAGCGCAACGCGAAACAAGTCTTACGTTTCTTTGGAGAGCGCTCCCTTATTCAGCAGACTGTCGACCGCATTAGTCCGATCGTTCCGCCGGAAAATCTTTGGGTGATCACCAACGACTATTTGCAGCAGGAAATTCGCCAGCAGCTGCCCGAAATTCCCAAACGCCAAATCATCGCCGAGCCCGCCCAGCGCAACACTGCGCCGTGTATCGGCTTGGCGGCGCATATTCTGGCGGACGTTGATCCGGAAGCGATCATGGGCGTTTTTCCGGCCGACCATCTGATTCTCAAGGAAGGCCGCTTCCGGAATTTCATCCGCGCCGCTTTCAAAGCCGCTGAGACGAATGACGTGGTTGTGCTTGGCATCCAGCCTCGCTGGGCCGAGACCGGCTACGGTTACATTGAGTTCCCCAAGAACGTCATGCCGGGTGGCAATGCTCCCATCGAGGTGAAAAGTTTCCGCGAGAAACCGGATCCGCGCACCGCCAAACAGTTCGTGGAGCGCGGCCATTTTTTCTGGAACGCGGGCATGTTCTTCTGGAAGGCATCGACGGTTCTCGAAATGATGCGCCAGCATCAGCCGAAAACAGCTACGCTGCTGGCGGGTTTGCCTTCCATCGATTCGAAGACCTTCACTAAGAAGTTAGGCGAAGTTTATCCGCTTTGTGAAAACATTTCGGTTGATTACGCGATCATCGAAAAAGCCAAGCGCGTATGCGGGCTCGCGCTGGACGATATCGGTTGGAACGATGTCGGCAGTTGGGAGGCGGTTTACGATCTGGCGTCGAAAGATGCCGATGGTAACGCTGGTCGTGGCGAAATCATCGCGGAAAATAGCCGGGGCAATTACGTTGATGCGCACAAGCCGGTGGCCCTGGTTGGTGTTGAGAATCTTGTAATTGTGGATACAGCCGATGCGCTGCTTGTCGCGAGCCGGAGTAGTGCGCAGGATGTCAGCAAGATTGTGAAGCGCCTTGATGCGGCTAAGCGTGAAGAACTGCTGTAGAACCCCGCCGCTACTCCACCGTAACGCTCTTCGCCAAATTCCTCGGTTGATCCACGTCGCAGCCGCGGCGCACGGCAATATGATACGCGAGCAACTGCAGCGGAATCATCTCAAGCAACGGCAGCAGCAGTTCGCGAGTCACCGGAATCGTGATCAAGTAATCCGCCATCTTGGCCACTTCCTCGTCGCCTTCACAAGCGACGGCCACAACGATGCCGCTACGCGCCTTGACTTCCTGAATGTTCGAAAGGGTCTTTTCGTAATGCACTTTGCTTTCTTCCGATTCCGGATCTTTGGTGGCAAGCACAACCACCGGCAGATTTTCATCGATTAGCGCATTGGGCCCATGCTTCATTTCACCGGCTGGATAGCCTTCGGCGTGAATGTACGAAATTTCTTTGAGTTTGAGCGCCCCTTCGAGCGCAATCGGGAAGTGGATGCCGCGGCCCAGGTACAGGAAATCCTGCGCTTTCGAGAGATTCTTGGCCATAGCATCGTAGATTTCGGTTTGTGCCAGCACTTGTTCGAGCTTGCCCGGAATCTGGATCATCTCCTGCGTGAGGATGGAAGAGGCTTCCGGTGAAAGCGTGCCGCGCACTTGGCCCAAATACATTCCGAGAATGAGGAGCGCCGTGATCTGCGCAGTAAACGCCTTGGTGGAAGCGACGCCGATTTCGGGGCCGGCATGGGTCAGCAGCGTTCCGGCGGCTTCGCGCGTAATCATCGACCCTACGACATTGCAAATCGCCAGTGTCTTGGAGCCTTTTTGTTTGGCTTCGCGTTGCGCGGCGAGGGTGTCGGCCGTTTCGCCCGATTGCGAAATGACGATGGTGAGAGTATTCGGCGGAATGATGGGGTCG
The DNA here is from genome assembly GCA_963763615.1 of Bryobacterales bacterium. GTDB lineage: Bacteria > Acidobacteriota > Terriglobia > Bryobacterales > Bryobacteraceae > Bog-105. The sequence goes on from CAVXPI010000007.1 coordinate 13,120, forward strand.
CGGTAACGGAACTCGCTGCCGTAATCCACCTCCACGGGAATGCGCGCCAGCCGTTCGATGATGAATTTGCCGGTCAGGCCGGCGTGCCAGCTCGTACCGCAAGCCACGATTTTGACTTGTTGGAACGCTTTGAAGTCCGCTTCGGAAATATCCACTTCGTCGAGAAAAACGCGGCCGCTCTCTTGCCCGATGCGGCCCAGCATGGTGTCTTTAATGGCGCGCGGCTGCTCGAAGACTTCCTTGAGCATGAAATGCTTATAGCCGCCTTTTTCCGCCATGATCGGATCCCACAAAATGTGGGAGACTTGGCGCCGGACGATCTTCCCGTCAACGTCCATCAGCTTAACGCCGCTCGGAGTCAACACGGCGATATCGCCATCGTTCAAGAAAATCATGTCGCGGGTGTGGCTCAACAGAGCGGGCACGTCGGAGGCGACGAAAAACTCGTCTTGGCCCAACCCAACGACAACGGGCGGTCCGGAACGGGCGGCCACAATTTTACGCGGATCGGCGGCCGCAATCACACCGATCGCAAAGACGCCGGTAATCCGCTTGATCGTGGCGCGTACCGCATCTTCGAGGGTCGCGTTCTCCGCGAGATATTTTTCGACTAAATGTGCAATGACCTCGGTGTCGGTTTCGGTGATGAATTTGTGCCCTTCCGCGACGAGTTGCTTGCGCAGCGCCAGATAGTTTTCAACAATGCCGTTGTGCACCACAACAATGCGGCCCGTGCAGTCACGGTGTGGGTGTGCGTTTTCCTCCGTTGGCCGGCCGTGCGTGGCCCAGCGCGTGTGCCCGATGCCGTAAGACCCGGCGAGCGGCTTGTTCTTAATGACTTCCTCGAGATTACGCAGCTTCCCTTCGGCGCGGCGGATCTCCAACTGGTTGCTATCGGAGAAGACTGCGACGCCCGCTGAGTCATAACCGCGATACTCAAGGCGGCGCAATCCGTCCACGATGAGCGGCACGGCTTCGCGGCTGCCGATGTAACCTACAATTCCACACATAGAGTTAAAGAGAGAGAAGTTAGTCTAAGATCTCGACCCGGTAGTCCTCTATCACCGGATTGGAGAGAAGATCGCGTGAAACTTCGTCGAGCATCTTTGCAGCGCTTTCATGGGAAAAGCCGTCTGCAAAGCCGATTTCAAAGTACTTGCCTTGCCGGACATTCAGTATTTCCCGGTGGCCCATGCTTTGCAAGGCGGAACAGACCGTTTGGCCTTGCGGATCGAGCACAGTCGGCTTCATAGTGACGTAAACACGCGCTTTCATCTGGCACCTTCATTGTAGGGCCAAGCGGCGGCCGGCAGCTAGCGCCGATGCAAATTAATAGAACAAAACGGAGGTGAAATGTTGTAATCTAAGTCTTATAAGCTAGGGCTAATCTGGACGATTAGTTTCATAAGGAGAATCTCGAATCCTCAAGGTCTGTATCCTCGCGAGCAGTAGTTCCGGAAACTCGGTCTTCATTGCCACCGACCGGACGCGTCTGCTGGTGGATGCCGGGTTAAGCCGCCGAGAGGTCCGAAAGCGGTTGGCGGCCATCGGCGAAGACCTAGGCGCGGTCGACGCGATCCTGATCACTCACGAGCACTCCGATCATGTTTGCGGGCTGGTTCCGCTCTCCAAAGGCTTGAACGAGCGCCCTATTCCGGTTTATCTCACGCAGAAGACCGCACCCTATATCGATTGGGCCGAATCGACGCCGGTGGTGGAGCAATTTCAGGCGGGCTGTGGTTTTACGATTGGCGATATTGACGTTTCCAGTTTCACGATTCCACACGACGCCACCGATCCGATCGGCTACACGCTCACGTCCCAAGGAATTAAGGTCGCCATTGCGACGGATCTCGGTTATGTGACCGATTCGCTGCGCATTCATCTCAGGGGCTCTGATTTGTTGCTACTCGAGTCCAATCACGATCTGGAAATGTTAAGGGTGGGCCCTTACCCGTGGTCGGTAAAGCAGCGCGTGATGAGCCGCCGCGGGCATTTATCGAACGAAGTGGCGGCGGATTTTCTGCGCGACGATCTGGATATGCGGGCTTCGACGGTGATCCTGGGACACCTCAGTGAGCACAATAATCATGTGGAACTGGTGCGGAACCTGGCGATGAAAGCCTTAAACCGGCGTGCGCTTTGGACGCGGTTGGTGGTGGCGGAGCCTGGGGTGCAGTCGGAAGTTTTTACGTATTAGTGACGTGCGGACGCTCGCGTTCTCTGAATCTGAACGGGAAAAGTGGTCAGCCTGATCCGTCCCCTCTGGTATCTGTATCGTCACGAGAGGGGGACACATCAGGCTGACCACTTTTGTAATTGACTCCTACTCCTGAATCTTCGCGGAAGGGGGGTCAAAATGCGTCTAAAACGCGATTTTGGCCGACAACTGAAATTCTCGCGGTGTGCCGCGGCCCGTCGCGTAGTTACTGATGGTGGTTGTGATGGTCCCGAAGTTACCTTGGGAGATGTCTGCGTTGGGCGCTCCATATTGGGCTTGGTTGAAGGTGTTGAACATGTCTGCCCGAAAGCGGATGCTCATCCGCTCGGTCAGCGTCACGTATTTCGATAAACCTAGATCCAATTGGGAAATCGCCGGCGCTCTGAAGGCGTTTCGCCCCAGGTTTCCAAAAGTTTGCGAAATAGGCATCGAGAAGGCGGCGGGGTTGATCCAAGCGTTCGGCGTCGATCCGGCCGCTGGAGTCAGCGAAACGCCGGAATTGTAATTCGGCCGTTGACCGCTGATGGCATCGAGGCCAGGAACGTCTTTATTCGCACGGTCGATTGTGATGTTAACCGGCAGACCGGTTTGGGCGGTTCCAATGGCGCTCAGGACCCAATTCCCGAGTATCGTTCGTGCGAAGCCTGGGTTGCTGACGTGGGGCTTCCCTTTCCCGAAGGGCAGGCCATAAACTGCCGAAAGATTGAATGCCTGCCGGACGTCAAAATCACTGCTGCCTTTGTCGCAGGAGCGGCAAAAAGAATTCTGCGGCGTATCGGAGTCGCCTCCGCCAATACTGCCGTCATTGATCGAATGCGACCACATGTAATTGGCCGAAATCAGAAAACCATTTTGAAAAGCTCGGCGCGCATTGAATTGCAAGGCTTCGAAGGTAGCGTTGCCCACATCGCCGCGCCAGGAGACGGGGCCAAAGGCGGGATAAGGCGCGAGACCGGTGGCAGGATTCGCCAGATTCGCATAAGTGGTGGTCAGAACGTCGGTGGATTTATTACCGAGGTAGCTCAAAGTGCCGACGATGCTCAGCGGCAATTTTTGTTGGATGGAGGCGGTCCAAGCGGCGACGTAATCATCTTTACGGTTGCGGTCGAGGTCGCGCGGAGAGACGACGCCTAAGCCGCCATTTTCGGCATACGAGAGGAACGGATCGATCGGATAAGAAAGCGTGGGGAAAGCAGTGTTGCTGAAAGAGTAACGATCGACGGTGTTGTTAATGGGCAGGTTCTGGTCGTCAATTTGGCCGTCGGTGTGATAGATTCCGCCGCCTGCGCGCACAACGGTGTCGCCGTGGGACCAGGCAAGGCCGAGCCGGGGGTCGATGTCGTTATAGCGGGGATGGAAATAGGCAGCGGTGCGCGAACAATAACCGCCGCAAGTGCCAAAGTCAAAAGGCACGTCGTTGTTGCCGATGGCGTGCAAGGCGTTGAATACGTTATAGCGAACTCCGGCAGTAAGGGTTAGATCGCTGGTGATTTTCCACTCGTCTTGGGCGTAGGCAAAATATTCGTTCTTGCGTTGCCTGACCAGTGGCAACAGCGCGGTGTAGGAAGCCGAACCCAACTGGTTCGCCATGAACTTGGCGGCGGAAGTATAGGTCAGAGTTCCGCTTTGGCCGCTGCCCTGGTTTAGAAAGATCCAGCGGACTTCAGCACCGAGTTTGAGTGTATGTTTACCTTTCGACCACGCCACGTCGTCGAGCAGGTCGAGGCTCTTGGAAGGGTAATCGGTGGCGCTGGAGCCGCCCAGCGAACTGAATCCGGAAACGCTCAAGGTAAAGGGAAGTGGCGAAATATTGCCTTGGTGATAAAGGGTTTGGTTGAAGCCGAACTTTACATCGTTCACGAGGGTGGGTGTGAAAACGTGAAGCAGATCCACTACGCCGTTGTTGAATTTTGTGTCGTAGCCGGTCTTGATCGTGAGATTGCCCGTCGGGGTTTGCTCTACAGCCTCGTCTGAATTGAAGCGCAGGAATGCGGTGGTTTTTTCGGAAAAATGTTGGTCAAGGCGGATCATGCCGGAGTCTTCGTTATCCACCTGCCGGCCAGGCGCTACGTAATTCCAGACGTTGAGATTAGACGTCGGCGAGGTGCCCAAAGGAAAAGCCTTCAGAAGCGGCGACAAAGCAGGCGATTTCAACTCCGCGAGCTGTTGAAATGCGGGGCTGGGAACCAATCCGATTTGGGTTCCGTCGAGCCGTTGCCGCAGAGCTTCGTAGTTTGCGAAGAAGAATGTTTTGCCGTGAACAATAGGGCCGCCAACCGCCGCGCCGAATTGATTTAGAAGGAAGGGGTTCGGGGACGATCCATTGAAGGGCGTGCGGGCTTCTAAGGCGTCATTTCGGAAGTAATCAAAGAGATCGGCGTGAAAACTGTTTGTGCCGGACGGCGAAACCACAGACACCTGTCCGCCCGCGGTACCGCTTTGCACAGCGGCTCCGAAATCTTGGGATTGCACCTGAAACTGATCGATGGAATCAAGCGGAATGTTGAGCCGCATGTACTCTCTCTGCTCTTGGTTGAAAATCGCCGTGGCATCGACTCCATCCAAGGTGAGATTGTTGTCATCCAAGCCGTGGCCGGCAAAGCGGATGGTGTGCTGATCGCCACCTCCACTGTCGACCGCGCCGGGTGCGAGCGCCGTTAATGTCGCCCAGTTGCGGCCATTAATGGGAAGCTCACTGACTTGCTCCTGTTCGACCGGCGCACCTACGGTTGCATCGACACGGTCGACGTCTACAAGAGGTTGCGTAACACTTATGGTTTGCTGTTTGCCGCCGGACACCTTCAGCGTGGCGTTTAGCGTTCTGGTTTGTCCCACCGTCTGTTTGACACGGTCTGCTTCAAACGTTGAGAAGCCGTCTTTCGAAAAGTGAACGGAAAAGATACCGATGGGCAAGTCGACTAGTTCGTAGTTTCCTTGCGACGTAGTTTCCGCTTCGCGGCGAAGCCCGGTACTGGTTTCTGAAGCCGTGACCTTGGCATGCGGGATGCGCTTGCCCTGCTGATCGGTGACTGTGCCGGTAAGCGCGGTACGTTCAACTTGCCCGAACGCGCTTCCGCAAAACGAAAGGAATAATAATAAGGAGCGGGAAAGAACGGGCGAATTTCTCATAGTAAGCATGTTGAGTGGGAATCTTTGAATTTTAAGATAACGTGCCGGGCAAAAGCGGAAGTGCGGGAGCAGCCGTCTAACCTAGTTAAAGAATGATTGTGCGATACACACGCCCGGAAATGGGCGCCATTTGGAGTGAACAACACAAATACGAATGCTGGCTGGAGGTAGAACTGGCCGCAAGCGAAGCGCTCGCAGATTTAGGCGAAGTGCCACGCGAAGCCGCGCAAGCGTTGCGAGCCAACGCATCCTTTGACCTCGCACGCATTCAAGAGATAGAACACGAAGTCAAACACGACGTCATTGCGTTCACCACAGCCGTTTCCGAAAGCATGCAAGCGAAAGGCGCCGGAGAATCGTCGCGCTGGCTGCATTATGGCCTCACTTCGAACGATGTAGTCGACACGGCACAAGGGTTACAGATCAAGAACGCATCGGCGATTTTGGCGAAAGATTTGGAGCAACTGCTGACGGCGCTGCGTAAACTGGCATTCACCCATAAAGACACTGTACAGATTGGCCGCACCCACGGCATGCATGCCGAACCGATCACGTTCGGTTTGAAAGCCGCTCTTTGGTGGGACGAACTCGCACGCCAGGAGCGGCGTTTCCAGGCTGCGGCGGAAGAGATGCGGGTGGGGAAAGTGTCGGGGGCCGTCGGCACGTTTGGCCACCTCTCGCCTGAAGCCGAAGAGAAAATCTGCGGCCGTTTGGGGCTGCGGGCGGCACCCATCAGTTCGCAAGTTCTCTCGCGCGATCTGCATGCCAATTATGTTGCGGTACTGGCCGGGATTGCCGCCAGCCTTGAAAAGATTGCGCTTGAAATACGGCACTTGCAACGCACCGAAGTCCGTGAAGCAGAGGAGCCGTTTGCGGCAGGGCAAAAGGGGTCGTCCGCCATGCCCCACAAGAAGAACCCGGTGACCTGCGAACAGATCTGTGGCCTCGCTCGATTGGTTCGCTCGAATGCCCAAGCGGCGTTCGAAAACGTGGCGCTCTGGCACGAACGAGATATATCGCATTCGTCCGTAGAGCGGATCATCCTTCCAGATTCGACCATTCTGTTGGACTACCTTTTGGCGAAGACCACTTGGCTGGTGGGTGGTTTGGTGGTCAATGTCGACCGGATGCGGCGCAATTTGGCGGCGACGAAGGGCCTGATCTTCTCGGGCCAGCTCCTGTTGGACCTAGCGGCTGCCGGCATGTTGCGCGAAGATGCCTACCGGCTCGTTCAGGGGCACGCCTTAAAATCGTGGCAGGATGAAAGCGACTTTCAGCAAGCGATTCAACAAGATAGCACCGTTGCCCGCTATCTTTCCGGGGCACAACTGGCGCACACTTTCGACGTCAATCGCCAGCTTGAGAACGTCGGCGCCATTTTCCACAGGGTTTTCCCCGATAGTCCGTAAGGCGTGTACCGGTAACCAATACAAATTGGTTATGGGTATTTCGCAGGATTTCGATTACACTGTACTTACTAGTCTGGCAGTCGAGCGGTGCTCGGTCAACACTGACGAGCAATCGCCGAGCCACCGCGAAGTGCGTTGCCGGACGATTACTGAGGAGTTTGGCGGCTGGCCCGTTTCCAGCCGGTTCAAGCGCCGAAAAATTCCCAGCTCCGGCTTGACGCGTTGCTGGCGATCGACTATGAGACGGCGAAGCCCGCCAGAAAGCAGCGTGAATGCAAGCGACCTTACGAAAACCACCTGGTAAGGAATTAGAACTAGCGCGCGTGCTATTAGTAGACGACGATTTGACTTCCCGGCTGACATTGAAAGCAGTCCTGGAGGCTGGCGGTTATTTTGTCGACTCCGCTGCGTCAGCAGCCGAAGCGGTAGGAAAGCTCGACGAGCGACAGTATGAGCTCGTGCTGAGCGACTTGGGGATGGAATCCCCGCAAGCGGGTTTGAAAGTGATTGCCCATGCCCGGCTAATGGAATACAAGCCGGCGACCGCTATTCTTACAACCTATCGCCACAACAGTCATCCCGACCAGCGCCAGCCGGTTCTGATCGAGCCCCAAGATTTGCCGAGCTTGTTGAGCAAGGTGGCGGATCTGATCAGCCAGCGGGCGGCCCGCATTGTGCATCGCCAAATGCGCCAGGCCTAAGCGGGAAACCCGCTACCGTTGCGTGCCGACCCGGATCACGGCTGCCTCATACTCTTCAAGGGCGCCTTTGAAAAAGTGATCTTCGGCCTCGATCCACTCCACTTGCTTGGGTTCACGGACGCTGTCGAAAAACTTTTCAAACTCGGGTTTGGGACCAAAATTGTCGTGGGTGCTGTGAATGAAGAACTTGGGTACGTGAACGTCGTTCATAAACCCACGCTCTGCAATCACCGTGGGAAAGCCGACTGGCACGACTCGCCGAATGGCCTGCTCCTGTGCCGTTAAGCGCAGAGCTATGCGCGAGCCGAATGAGAACCCGCCAACCATAAGCGGCAGGTACGGATAGCGAGTCTGCAGCTCACGAAGCGCGACTCGTGCGTCTTCCGTTTCACCGGCTCCATGGTCGTAAGTCCCTTCGCTCAAATTCACGCCGCGGTAATTGAAGCGCAGCACCACGCACCCCGATTTGCGCAATCCCCGCGCTAAGCGGTAAACCACCTTGTTGTGCATTGTGCCACCGTGTTGGGGATGCGGATGGCAAACGACCGCCGCCTCCACTGGATCGGCGTCTTCCGGTTCCTCCAACAACGCTTCCAGTTTCCCGGCGAGTCCGGGCAAGAATAGCGTTTCAATGCGCCGCGCCATCAATTAGACCGGAAGTTGGTGAACTGCATATCAATGCCGAAATCTTTGCCTTTGAGCAGCGCGATGACTTGTTGCAGAACGTCGCGGTCTTTGCCGGCCACGCGGACGACATCGCCCTGGATGCTGGCTTGCACCTTAAGCTTGCTGTCTTTGATGAGCTTAACGATGTCTTTTGCCTTCTCGATCGGAATGCCTTGCTGCAGCGAGATCTCCTGGCGCGCGCTGCCCGCCGACGCGGTTTGCAAGGGACCATACGTCAAACCTTTCAGCGGCACATTTCGCTTTACCAGTTTTTGGCCTAGTATTTCGGTGACGGCTTTGAGCTTGTATTCATCCGAACTGGCGAGCAGTAGTTTGTGGTCTTTCTCATTCAGCTCAACGGAAGACTTGCTGTCTTTCAAGTCATAGCGCGTAAGAAGTTCTTTTGAGGTTTGCTGAACGGCATTGAGAACCTCGGTCATGTCTATCTTGGATGCGATGTCGAAGGTATTTTCAGGCATGGTACGGCGTAAGCTACAAAATACAGAATACAGGAGTGGAAGGGGTGGATGCGGCCGATTTCAAACTTCGCGCAAGCCCAGATGCTTCGCAAACGGATCGAAGTCTCCGTCGTTGTGAAGCAGGGCACACCCGCCCTCGATACACCAGGTGGCGATAATGCAGTCGATAGTCTTCCGCACGGTAAAGCCGAGTTTTCGAAGCGCCCGAAAATTCCCAGCGGCCTTGAGGGCGACATCTTGGCCGCCCAACGTCCTAACCGTCAAAGACGTTAGCAAACCCCTTGCTTTCTTGAACTCGGCTTCGTCGGCGAAACCTTGCAAAACTTCCGTTAAAATGAGATCCCCGATCACGAGGGGCTCCCTGGCGAGCAAGTCGTCAAGCTCGTTTGTCTGGGCGGTGACCGTCCCGTTGAAATAGTCGATCCATACACTGGAATCGACTAGAATCAACGAGCAGTCCTCATGGCGTTCAAGTCGCCTTGCCAGTGGAGTTTGCCGCGCAACTGACGGATCTCTTGCTGTTTGCCTAAACGAAGCAAGGTGTTCAGGCCGAGTTCGACGGCTTCACGCTTTGTCTTGATCCCCGTTACGCGCAGAGCGTCCCGCATAAGCTTGTCGTCAATAACTATGTTGGTGCGCATGATGTGTATCTCTGTTGTTAATTATACACAGGGGGGATGGGGGATGCAAGCCTATTTGTGGGAGAGCGCCAAGATCACCCGTTCCGTCAGTTCCTCAATAAGCGCCGGCATGGCTGAATCCAAGGCCAAAGTGACTGCCGCCCGGATGCTAGCCCGGTCTAAGGTGTGGCGCTCGGTCGTCTGTGAGTTCTTGCGTGCCAGCACGCGCTTTTCAACGAGCGTATGCACAACATCCAGCAAATTCGAGGCTTCAAACGGTTTGCGCAGAATGGCGTCCGCACCGGCGTTGCGCGCATCCTTCTCGTCGAAAACATCCGCGGGCGACGCCGCAAACACAATGGGAATATCTCGGAATTCAGGTTCAGCCTTCATGAACCGGGCTAAATCAAACCCGCTCTTTGTGGGCAGATAAATATCGGTGATGAAGAGGTCTGGATTGACGTCGCTCAATCGCCGCATGGCGACTGCCCCGTCGGTCACGCTAACGACTTCGAACCCTTGAGCGGTGAGAATTTGTTCGCCTAAGCGCAGTGCTTGCGGGTTGTCGTCCGCTAGCAGAATGCGGCTCATAACTGCGGAGAGCTTGCTGTGCTGGGCGCAGCCGAACTGGCGCCTGCGGGCGTAGTAGTGGTAGTGGCTGGCGGCACCGCTTGCTCGGGCTGAACTTTTTTCTTGCTCTTCTTGGCGGCCTTGTCTTGCAGCTTCTTCTGCTTGGCCTTCATCTGTTCGATCTCTTTGTCCCGATTTGTGGGAAGTGGCTGCGCCGCCGCCGTTGCCGGCTTCTTGTCGAGTCCGGTTCCCAATGTCGTGTCTGCCGTTACTTCGGTCTTGGTGGGCACTGCTTCAGTTCCGCCACTGCCGCTAGCCGGTGAGGTCTCCGCCGCGTTGACGATTGGAATACTGGCCGGCAGCGTCTTCTTCGGATCTGTCATCGTAGGCGAACCGGAGCGGGCGGCATGAGTCAGGTCGGGCGAACTCTTGACCAAGGCCATCGCCCGCTGGGTCATCTTCTGCTTCTGATAATTCTCTTGTTCCCACTTAGCGCGTTCGAGCGCCGCCGGGTTTGGCTGGGGCACCGGCATTTCCAGGTCTTCCAACCGTTTCGTCGCATCCTTCACGCGAGCGCTCAAAGGATATTCGCGCAAAACCCGCGAAAACATCTCGCCCGCCTGTTTGCGGAATCGCGGACCCATCTTTGAGTAAGAGTCCCCCGCCTCATAAAGCGCTTCGCCCGCTCCGCTATAAAGCGGGTACTGATCCACCAGCGCATTCAGGCGGTTTGCGGCGGCCGGATTCATTTGCCTGGCGTGATAAAACGTTCCCACGACAAACTCGTGGGCCGCGAGCGATTCCTGGACCTCACGCAGTTTTTGGGTTGCATCCGGCACAAACTTGCTGTTCGGATATTGCGTGATCAGGTCTTTGCATTCTGTTTCGGCGCGCAGGGTCTGAATGATGTCGCGGTCGCTCTTGTCCATCTGTTTGTAATGGATGTCGCAAATCCGGTCCTGGGCTTGCGCCGCTTCTTCCATTTGCGGATAGAACAATTGAAAGTCTTTATACTCGGCTTCCGCCTGGCCGAGTCCGTTTGATCCACCTTCACGGAACCAGCTGTCGGCAATCGCGAGCTTGGCTTTGGCCAAATATTCGCTCGACTCGTAGGTGTTCATCAAAGTCTGCAACGAAATGCGCGCAACCTCATAGCGCCCATGTTCGATATCGTGGACGGCGGAATCAAACAAAATTTTGTCCGGCTGTTGGGTGTTCTTGGCGATCGGCGTCTCATACTTCTTGTGAAGACAAGAGGAGAGCAGAGCGAACGCACAGGCGCCCAACAGGGCCCGCTTTACTGTGGGAAGAGATGAAAGCATATCAATCAAGTGCTATACCTTTACTTGCAACGCCTCGTCGGCGGTTTTGAGCATATCGCGGATCGCTTGGGCCGGATCGGGCGCGTGAAAGACGGAAGTCCCCACCACCACCCAATCTACGCCAGCTCGGGCTATTTGCGCAATATTCTCCGGTCCTACCCCGCCATCGATCTCGATGGCAAACCCCAATTTACGCTCAGCGCGCACACGCGCCAAGTCGCGAACCTTATTTAAGGTGTTTGGAATAAACTTCTGCCCGCCATAGCCGGGATTGACGCTCATTACCAAAACGTAATCCACAATATCGAGTACGTTTTCGAGCAAACCTACGGGAGTCGCCGGATTGACCACAACGCCCGCTTTGGCCCCATTGTCCTGAATCATATGGAGCGTGCGGTCGAGGTTGCGGCAAGCTTCGTAATGAACGCTCACGCAATTGGCCCCGGCTTTAATAAATACGGGTGCGAAAGTGTCTGGATCTTCGATCATGAGGTGATGATCCAGTTTGACGTTCGTAAAGCGTCTAAGGGATTCAGTAATCGGCGTGCCAAAAGTAAAATTCGGCACAAAGTGCCCGTCCATGATATCGACGTGCAGCATTTCGATACCAACCGCCTCGACACGGCGGACGTCTTCACCCAGACGTGTGAGATCGGCGGCGAAAATGGATGGAAGAATTTGAAGCACGCGCTGCCGTACGGTCGGCTCAATGTCCGCTCAAAGTCCTAAGAATCGTGGAAGCAGGCTTTCTTTGCCGCAACTTCCAGACACTCAACGATGGTAGCATGCGGAAACTACTTGGGCGAGACTCCAGCTTTTCCCGAAACCACGGTCAGCGGGATATTGGTGATGACTCCCGTTGAACTCTTCAAGCCGATCTGTTGGGTCGTGGCAGCCGCAGACACGCCCGCCGCAGCTAGACCGCTGATTTTAATGGCTCTTGACGTTTCAGCCGTCGACGTAGATCCCATTGCCCGATGTGGAACGGTCATCGATGAGCTTCTCGGCTCCCTCCACCCAGCCCGGCGCCTGGCCAAGGCAGAGCTCGTGTTGATACGATGCAGAACGAGATGCGCAGACGAGATTTCTTGACAAGAGGGGCGGCCCTACCAGCGGTGGTTATGGCGGACACATACCAAAATGTGAAGTTAGGCATTGATTTATTCAGCCTGCGGGCTCAGAAGTGGACACCGTTCGAGGCGCTGGATTACTGCGCCGCGCAAAAAGTACAAGTGGTCCACTTTTCCGAGATCCGTTTTATCGGCAACTTGGAGCCCGGCCACTTACGCGAGGTGAAAGAGCATGCACAACGCCTGGGTCTTGAAGTGGAAATCGGCATGCGATCCATCTGTCCAACTTCAAAAATGTTCGACCCGAAAGAAGGGAGCGCAGAAGAGCAACTGGGACGCATGATTGATTCAGCGAGTGTCGTCGGTTCCCGCATCGTGCGGGCCGTGCTCGGGAGCGGGGAAGATCGCGTTAAGCCGGGCCCGATCGAAGCCCGCATTACCGATACCGCCCAGGTATTGAAAAACGTCCGTTCAAAAGCGCTGGATAAGAATATCAAGATCGCCATAGAAAACCATGCCGGCGACATGCAGGCGCGCGAACTCAAAATGCTGATTGAAGAAGCGGGCCGCGATTTTGTGGGCGTTTGCCTTGACTCCGGCAATCCACTTTGGACGATTGAAGATCCCCATCTCACGCTCGACGTTCTGCATTCCTTTGTCCTCACCAGCCACGTTCGCGATAGCGCCGTTTGGCGTGTGCCGCAAGGCGCGGCTGTGACGTGGGTCGAAATGGGCCGCGGCAATGTCGACATAGAAGGCTACGTCAAGAAATATGTCGAATTATGCCCTGGCCGGGCGGTATCGCTGGAATCGATCATCTTCGGCCCGCGAGTATTGCCTTTCAAAGACCCTCAATTCTGGGAGCCGTTCCGCAAAACCCCAGCCTGGGAATTCGAACGCTTCCTGGAGATCGCCGACCGAGGCAAGCCCTACCAGGATGAGCCTTGGGAGAAGGGTGATGAGGGCCGGCGAGAACGAGAAGCTTTGGAAGCTAGCTTGGCCTACTTGAAGAAAATTTTAGGACGCGATTAAGGCCGGGCCAAGCTTCGGCGCGCAGGGCTGAAAACGTTCTATCTCCTGGCACAGTTCCTGAACCCGGATCGGTTTTGTGGCATAACCGTCCATGCCCGCCTGTAAACACCTTTCGCGGTCACCAGCCATAGCATGAGCAGTGAGGGCAACGATGGGGATGTGCTTTCCGCTTGTCCTCTCGCTTTCGCGAATGGCGCGTGTCGCTTCAATGCCGTCCATTTCGGGCATCTGCACATCCATCAGGATCAAATCGAACGCCTGCTTTTGCCAAAGTTCAAATGCCGCCTTCCCCGAACCCGCCAGTGTCACGGTGTGCCCAAGTTTTTGGAGAATGCGCAGCGCGATTTTCTGATTAACCGGGTTGTCTTCGGCCAACAGGATACGCAGCGGCTCCCCGGCACTCCTGATTATCGGTGCTGGCTTCGGTTTCTCGGAAGCTACCTGAGCCCGCATGGTGAAGTAAAAACAACTGCCTTTTCCTTCCTCGCTCTCAACCTCAAGCTTTCCCCCCAACATCTGCACGAGGTTAGCGGATATAGCCAAACCCAGGCCTGTGCCACCGAACCTTCGAGTGGTGGAGGCATCAGCCTGGGAGAACGCTTCAAAGATAAACCGCTGCTTTTCTGCGGGAATGCCAAAGCCCGTATCGCGCACGCTAAAACGAAGCTTAGCCGTCTCGCCAAGCAAGTCTTCGAGTGTCACTCTGAGCGCTATTTGTCCCTCATCTGTGAATTTGATAGCGTTGCCGACCAGATTAGTAATCACCTGCGAAAGCCTTCCGGCATCGCTCATGATGACGTCCGGCACGCCCGCATCTACCTCGCAAATGAGTTTCAAACCCTTCCGCATTGCCGCCTCATTGTGGATCTTCAGGCGTTTCGTGAGCATTTTTCGCAGCGGGAACGGCATGTGATCCAACTGAAGCTTGCCCGCTTCGATCTTTGAAAAGTCCAGAATGTCGTTAATAATGATTAGCAGCGATTCGGCGGAAGTTCGCGCTGTTTCGATCAATTCTTCTTGCTCCGGATTCAGCGAAGTATCGAGCGCCGCTTCGGTCATACCCAGGATTCCGTTCATGGGAGTGCGAATTTCATGACTCATATTCGCCAGGAACTGACTCTTGGCCGTGCTCGCTTGCTCGGCCATTGCGCGTGCTCGTTCCGCGCGCTCGTTGGCCTCTTCCAGTTGCCGGGTGCGCGCTTTTACGCGGCTTTGCAGGGTTGAAATCCAAAAAAAAGCGCAGCAAATCAGCGTCATCGCAGCCACACAAACCGGCCCCCATGGAACTCGTTGGAGAATTGGCCGCTTCGCCACGATGTGCAAGCTTTCCGGAGATGCGACCGAGAGAATCACATCATACCTTCGCTCGTCCGAGTCGAGCCGAACCAGGGCGATCCCGGTCACTACAACCTTGTCTCCCACCTCGGGAAGTTTTTCCGTGCTCAAGCCTTTCGCGAGAGGCACATCCGCGCTGAAAGTCGCCTTTCCCAGTTCGAAATTGAACGAAGCCCCGCCTGGCAACAATTCGCGCCTCGAAACTTTTCCCTGCGCGCTAACCATGGCGCTGGAGAGCCAGGGATCGTCGAAATCATCTTCTACCAGCCGCCGAATTTCGAAATGCTCTGTCAGCGTTGTGCGCCGGAAACTGGCGCCCACCAGACGCCGCTGTCCTTGTCCGTCTTGCGTCACGCGGCCCAAAACCTCAATACTTTCGCCAGCGCTTGGCACGGCGCCGTCGTTAACCAGTTCTACAAGAATGCCACTGGTTCCTTTCTGCAAAAAGAATTGATCGGATCCGCGCACTAATGTGACTACGCCGCTCACGTGCACCAAATCATCAATTTGGGTACCGGAACGGTAGGTTAAGAGGCGGCCAATATCCACTATGGGCAGCGACCAGTCTTCGATCGCAGGCGCGATTACGTCAACGTCCTGACACCCCGCCACGAACATAGTGTCCGATTGGCGGTTAAACGCTCCAGCCGATATCGTTCCTAAAACGCCACGAATCTCAACCACTGCATTTTTCAGTCTTTGACGATCACAACCATCGGCCGACCCGAGAAGAATCTTCACTTTAGTGCGAGGCGAAGCAATGCCCAGGTCGAGATTGAGCAACGTGTAGCCGGGCGCAGGCCGCAATTCCGAACGAAGAATTCTGCCCCGCAAAGTGGCCCAAATATTGGCTGCCTCGGGAACAGCTTTCGATTGGTTACCGTACTCAAATAGCTCAGGTAACGGTCCGTGGCCTACCACTTTGGCCGTTCGAACTAGTAAGATAGGCGCGTACCCACCGTGCCGAGTGAGTCCTTCCGCTTCAATCCAATCGCCAGCTTTGATGCTGAGTTGTTTATTGGGACGAAGCGCAAAAATACCCCTAGGGCCGTCCTGGAGGAATAGCCAGTACGCTTTATGATTGTAGAGCGTGACTTGGGCTCGAATGTGAAATGGATATTGCCGATCCGCCTCGTCATTGCTAAGACTCAGCACCTCCGCCAAACTCCTCAAAAGCGGCTTGGCGGGGGTTGAGACAGCAGCCTTTGCCGTAGCGCCTACAATAACGCAAGCGAACAGCGCTGCTATTCGGACGAGGCTAAGGCGAACCGACTCCACTTCTGAAATATCGGCAAATCGTCAAAAAGCAAATAGGGCGCTTCAGCACATTAGAATGCTCTTACGTAAGCAATCCCTTGACGCGTCCTTCGACAGCCTTGGTCATACCGCCGCCCAGCAGCCTTTCGAGCAAACCGAGGTCGGCGTCAATCGTAAGATCGCGATCCGTGACATCAACTGTGCCCTTGATCGGAGCGCTCAACAACCCCATCGTCGCGTTGAAAGAAAAGACTAGCGTGCTTCCTTGCCATTGCCGCTTCTCGTTCGTCACCTGGACGGGTATCATAGGCGTTCCTTTGAAGAGATCGTCAAAAGAACGGTCGACAGCCTTAATGATCTGATCTTTTGATTTGTTGTGAGCGACCGTGATCCGCATACTTCTACGATACGCCCGGTGATTCAGCGGCTAACCGGCAGAGCGAAAGGGGAGCGAGCCTGACGACCTCCCTTGAGAGACCTGCGTGCACAGTCCTTCCTAACACTTAATTCTAAGTCCCGCCGAATCAGCGACATAAATTTCTCGACCCTCCTCAAAATCCCCAAATGGGTCCTCCTGGCCGCAGGCCTGTTTGGTCCCTCGTTGCGGCGGACTGAAAGGCCGTCCTGGGCGAGTCACAGATCTTCCCCGATTTTTGAAATGTTTTATATCTCCATCTGAATCATGCCTTTACCGGGAACTTGCCGGGCGAAAAAGCGGCTGTGCCGATTTTAGAGAAGCCTCTCTGCATGGTGGACTGAAGTCGCCCGTAAATATTTACGGCATTCTCCACGCGAGGCATCATGGTTAAATTCCGCCAACTGCTCATAACGATTTCGATCGCGGCGACGCTTGTCGCCAGCGGCGCTTTTGCGCAAACCAATCTCACTCAGATTCTAGACACCATTACCAATCCCGACGGAACATCGTTCAATGGAACGGTGGTGATTACTTGGAACGGCTACTCAGGCAGCGGTAGCGGAACAGTTTCTCGGCTCAGCACAACAGCTCGGGTTTATAACGGAGCGCTCTCCGTACTTTTGGTCCCCACCACAACCGCTTCACCTGGCACGTATTACCAAGTCGTCTACACAAGCAGCAACGGCGTGGCCTCCTGGACCGAAACCTGGCAGGTTCCGCCCAGTACCACCGCCCTATCGCTTGCGGCGGTGCGGCAAACAAGCACGGAAGGAACAGCCAACCCTCCTACCGGCGGGACGGGTTCAACCCAGTACGCCACTTTGCCGGTCGCCATCACCCAGGTCGCGAATCTGGCGAGTAGCCTGAGCACAATCAACACCACGCTCGGCACGTTGCAAAGCAATGCGGCGGCGCTGGGGACCACTGTCTCTGGCCTCAGCACAACGCTAGCGGGTCTCAATACATCGCTCACAAGCCAAGGAACAACGTTAGGCAATCTGAGCAGCACCGTGACGGGCCAAGGAACAACTCTCACCACCTTGTCAAATACCATTGCCGGTTTGAACACAACGGTTACCAATCAGGCGGCGTCCGTATCGAGTTTGAACACCAGCGTCGGCTCACTCACGTCCTCTTTGAACACGCAAGTGGCGAGTTTGGCATCGTTGACCAGTTCCTTTGGAGCGGTTAATACAACCGTAACGGCGCAAGCCAACTCGATTAGCAGTTTAACGGCAAGTTTGAGCAGTTTGGGCACGACCGTCTCCGGAAACACGAACTCGCTCAATACGGTGAACAACACGGTGGGCGGGCTATCTTCGAACGTAACAAGCTTGACCAACTTGGTGAATGGCTTGAATGCGACGGTAAACACATTGAGCGCGGCTGGGACGACGGCGGTTTTCGCGGATGCTGAGACACCCGCGGGCCCAATTAATAGTACGAACCTGGCGTTTTCGCTCGCCAACACGCCGGCGCCGGCGGGCAGCCTCTCACTCTTTCGCAACGGCCTTTCTTTGACCCAGGGACTAGATTACACACTCGCCGGTTCAGCCATTACCTTCAAATCAAATGTCCCGCCACAAACGGGCGATATCTTGACGGCTTACTACCGCATGGCTGGAACTGGATCGCCAACGAATTTCACCGATGCCGAAATGCCGGGCGGAACTATTAACGCAACAAACGTGACGTTTACGCTGGCGTCGGCGCCGAACCCGGCCGGGAGTCTCCGCCTGTTTCGCAACGGCGTCCTCGTCGCGGGCACTGAATACAGCTTGAGCGGCTCTTCCGTCACCTTCACATCAGCACGAACTCCGCAAGCGGGAGACATGCTCACGGCTTACTACCGGCATTAATAACCCGGCGCATCCAAATATTTTCGTAAATCCGGATGCAGTTGGGCGTCGATGGCGGGATCGTGCAGATTCCCTAAATCGACAAGGCGGGGAGGCAGTGCCAGTTTTTTAGGCGTCTGCTCTCCCCTGATTGCTTTCACGGCACTCAATACCGCTGTCTCGCCCATTTTGAATGGATCCTGAATCACCAGTGTGTCGATCCAGCCGGCCTGCATAGCATCGAGCAGTGACGGACTCGAATCGAAACCGACCAAGGTCAGTTTCTTGTTGCGGCCTCGTAGCGCTTGAGCGGCGCCAATCGAACCCGATTCATTCGAACAGAAGATCCCCGCCAGATCGGGATGGGCCGTCAGCATATTCTCAACTACGCTCAGCGATATTGCGACGCTGGCCATGCCGTAACGCTCATCCAAAATCTCAATCTTCGGGTATTTGGCTCTCAAACCGTCGCGAAAGCCGTCTTCGCGCGCGGTTGTGGATGCGCCGCCGGGCGTGGTCTTCACCATGACGATTTTGCCGGCGCCTTTCATGCGCTCTCCAAGGCGCTCGGCGCCGATTTTTCCGCCCAGGTAGTTGTCGGTGGCGACGAATGTTCGATACTGGCCGCCATCCATTCCCGAATCGTAAATAATAACGGGGATCCCAGCCTGAGCGGCGCGGTTCACCACAATCTTGAAGGCTGTTTTGTCCGACGGGGCCAGGCAAATGGCATCCACTCTACGATTGATCATCGTCTCCACGATTTGCACTTCGGTGGCAATGTCCGTTTCATTCGGCGGCCCTTCCCAGACGATTGCGACGTGGTTATCCCAACTGGCTTTCACGGCCCCGGCATGCACGCTTTGCCAGAAAATATCGGCGCTGGCTTTGGGAATGACCGCAATCGTGGTTTGGTGCTTCCGGTTGCATGCACCGAGTAAACAGACCAGCACGGCGGCTAAAGCGGCGTGAGAAAGAATACGGAGATGTTTCATTGATCTAAAGAAGCTAACCTATCAGGTGGGACGGAAAGCAGTCTAAATCTCAATAAGGAAAACGAATGCAATTAGGTTTGGTTGGCTTAGGACGTATGGGCGCGAACATGGTGCGCCGGCTGCAAAAAGGTGGACATACATGCGCCGTTTTCGATTTAAATCCCGAGAACGTGCAGAAACTGGTGGCCGAAGGTTCAACCGGCGCCACATCCCTAGAGGACTTGGTGAAGACACTCGCCAAGCCGCGCGCCGTTTGGGTTATGGTCCCCGCAGGCAAGCCTACTGAGGCTACCGTGCAAACGCTCGCGGCGGCCATGGAGCCGGGCGATACGATCATTGACGGCGGCAATAGTTTTTACAAAGACGACATTCGCCGCGCTGCCGAGTTGAAAGGCCGTGGCATCAGCTACATCGATGCCGGCACCAGTGGCGGCGTCTGGGGCGTTGAGCGCGGCTATTGTTTGATGGTTGGCGCCGATCAGGAAATCTTCAACCATTGGGAGCCCATCTTCAAAACGCTCGCGCCGGGTATTGGCACTATTGAACGAACGCCGGGTTTCGACAAAATTGCCAGCACCGCCGAACAGGGCTATCTACGCGTCGGACCTCCGGGCGCCGGCCACTTCGTCAAAATGATTCACAACGGCATCGAATATGGCCTCATGCAGGCGTATGGCGAAGGTCTGGATGTGCTGGTACATAAGAACTCAACCGATCTGCCCGCGAATGAACGCTACGATCTGAATGTTCGCGATATCGTCGAACTCTGGCGGCGCGGCAGCGTGGTTGGATCGTGGCTACTCGACTTGACGGCCATGGCACTGGTCGAAAATCCCGATCTATCGAACTACAGCGGCTCGGTGGAAGATTCCGGCGAAGGCCGCTGGACGATCAACGCGGCCATTGAGGAAGCTGTGCCGGTGGAGGTGTTGGCGTCCGCGCTGTTTACACGATTCCGTTCACGCCGCGAACACACGTTTGCGGAAAAGGTGCTCTCCGCCATGCGTTTCAAATTTGGCGGACATGTGGAACTGAAAACCGGCAACTAGAGCTTATTCGAGTTCAGGGCCGGACGGGGTTATTTTCACCTTCATTGCGCGGGTGTTGAGAATCTCCCGGCCCTCGAACAAGACTTCCACAACTTCGCCGTGTTGGGTGGCCTCTCGCTGATATTGGTCGAATACGAAGTTCCCGAGCGAGTAGTAAATCATGCCGTTGTGATATGCCTCGCTCGGCTGAACCACATGCGGGTGGTGACCGATGACAAGCTTCGCCCCGGCATCGATGGCCGCATGAGCAAACGTGACCTGCGCTGCCGAGGGGCTGGGTTGATATTCGATGCCGTTGTGCATGGAAACAATAACCACGTCGCAGCGCTTTTGCAGCTCCTGCACGTCGCGGACGACAACCGCTGGATCGGCGAGCGCGATGCGCGGATCGATATCTTTCCAATTGCCGTTTTTTTGGTCGAACGTGTAGCCAAGAAAACCGAAGCGCACGCCATTGCGGGCGAATACGATGCCTTCGTGCGCGGCCCTTGCCGTTTCGGCGCTGCCCACTGGCCGGATGCCGTGTGAACGCAACCACCGCAAAGTGAATTCGACGCCGTGCGGTCCGCAATCCCGCGCGTGGTTGTTGGCTGTCGACGCTACATTGACCCCCGCCAGTTGGAGGCCTTCGATCATTTCGGGCGCTGCATGAAAAATCAGGCCGCCTTCATGATACGGGCCTTCGTCTGAAAAAGGGGATTCGAGGTTCACAAAAATGACATCCGCCGATTTAAGAAGAGGCGCAATCTTGCGAAACGGCATGGACGAGTCGTGCCGGTCCAGGATTTCGCGGCGGACAGCGCGCGAAAACATGACGTCACCGGCGAAGATGAGGCGATTTTGAAAGCCATAGACCTGCGGATCAACGATAATCTTGGCAGGGAAAAGAGGAGCAACATCCCTGACTTTCGGCCTGAGACAGGTCGTGAGGGCGCAAGCGGCGAATACGGTTAAAAAAAGCCGGAATCTCACTAGAGCTTGGCGGCAGCAGCACGATCAAGGAACCAGATCGCCTTTTCGTCTCTACTGGCTATCTGACAAGGATACCGGAAATAATCTTCCGGTTCTTTGAGCACTTGCCGTACCGCATCTGCTTTCTCATCGCCGGAAACCTGTAGAACTGTAGCCTTGGCAGCCATTAAAACGCCGGGTAGAAGGGAGACGCGATCCATCTTCATCTTTTCTACCCAAACATGCGCGGCAATTCCTGTGCGATTGGCGATCAGCGGCTCGCCGGGAAACAAGCTGGCCGTATGGCAATCGGGCCCCATGCCGCGATGCAAGACGTCAAATACCGGCACTTGGCCATCGCTCAGCGCGAAGAAGCCCTTGATGTCGTTGTTATAGCGAGCGGCGCCTTCCTCGGGCGCAAGCTCGCCATAGACCCTGTGAATATTGAGCAGCGGCACTTTGGCGGCCAGCAGGAAAGTGTCGTTGGCGAGTTTAAAATTGCTTTGCGAATCGCTGGGCGGGACGCAGCGCTCATCGACCCAAAAGATATGCACTTTGGCCCAATTGAAATCCGCGCGCGCCATCTCGGAGAAAAGCAATTTCGGAGTGCTGCCGCCCGAGATTGCTAACGTCGCAAACGGCGCGCTATTGAGAGTTTCGCCGAGTGCCTGCAGAACAAACTTACAGCAATCGCGCGCCGATTCTTGAGGCGTCTCGATGACGCGCAGTTGGGGTTCTTGAGCCATGGCGATTATCGTCTCATGCCAAAAGTTCGCGCACGCGTTCGAGCGCGGTATTGAACGCCGGATCAAAGCCGGCCACGGCTAATTCTTCCGTCATTAACGCAGTGACGTTGGGCTGCCCGAAGCTGTACTTTCGCTCGCGCCCCGCGCTGCTCCAAAGCGTGACGCACTCGGCGCTGGTGCGTTCGAATTCGATGGATTCCGTATCGGATCGAAAACTGACCCGCTGAATGCCGCCGCCGAAGCCCGACGCCTGCCTGAACGTTACTTTCGCTTTGGACGGTGCGGAGAGCCAGCCGGCTAAATACAGCGCCTGCATGGGCGGTTTCGCTTCTGTATGTTCAATTTCGAGCGAGTCGAAATGGGAGAAATTGTTTTTGCGGACGGGATCGTCAAAGAGATGCGCCAGCGGCTCGCGCCAGGCAGTGAGCCGAGTCCACTCCAAATCGGCAACCGACTGACCGCCGGCTTGCCACTTGGTCAAGAAGGCGATCGCGTCCGATGATGGCATGCCGGCTGTATCGACGATCAACTTGGTGGCAAGTTTGGCGATTGCCGCGAGGGCCGCCTGATCCGAAGCGGACGCATCTTTCTTGATTGCGCCCTGGTGCCTGCACCAGAAAATGACAGGCAAATCGGCTGCGGTCAATCCGGCGAGGGTGGGCGCGGCGTTCTGCCAACTGCCTGGTCTTGCGGTGATTTCGATCTGTTCGCAGCAGATTTGCTGAGCTTTGCCAAAAGGCTTCCAGCATTGCGCCAGCACGCGGGCCTGCAAATCGTTTTCGGCGTCTTGGGAAACGGCCAGAACGATACCGCGCGCTGGGTGTTCATGCATCAACTCGGAGATCGTTTGCGATGCCGCAAAGCCGGCGTCGGGCTCATCGGTGGCGACAATCAGGGTCATCGCGCAAGCCCGCAGCACGGTGGGCTTGCCCTGATGTTTTTCCTCTTCGCCGAGCGAGGTCCAGAGCTTGCCCAGGCCTTTCAGGATCTGTTCAGGCTGTGCGGGGAAAATGATGGTGCTGCTCATGGCACCCTCCAAACATGGCCTTGGCGCGCCAGCATTTCGTCTGAAGCGCGCGGGCCCCAGGTGCCGGCCGCATAGTTCGGAAAGTCGAACTTGGTGTTGCCCCAGACATCGAGAATCGGCTGGACAATTTGCCAGCTCGCATCGACCATGTCTTGGCGGGTGTAGAGAGTGGGGTCGCCCGCCATGGCGTCGACGAGCAGCGTTTCGTACGCAGTCGGCGTGCGTTCACCAAAGCTGGAGCCGTAGTTGAAGTCCATGGAAACTGGCCGCACGCGCATACCACTACCGGGACTTTTCGAAAGGAAGCGCAACGAGATACCTTCTTCGGGCTGAATGCGGAGTACCAATAAATTCGGGCGCGCCTCTCGCAACCCGCCTTTGGTTTCCTGCGAAAACAGGCCAAGCGGCGGAGCACTGAACTGAATGGCAATATCGGTGACACGCTTCGGCAAACGCTTGCCGGTGCGAATGTAGAAAGGCACGTCGGCCCAACGCCAATTATCGATGAAGAAGGTGACGGCCGCGTAGGTGTCGGTTTGGGCGTCCGGAGCGACACTGGGCTCTTGACGGAAGCCCGGCAAATCTTGACCGCCGACATTCGCCGGACCATATTGGCCGGCGACCGCATACTTAGCGACGTCGTCCGGTTTTACGACGCGCACGGCACGCAGCAGTTTGGCACGCTCATCGCGGACGTTGGCAGCGTCGAATACGGTGGGCGGTTCCATGGCGATGGTGGCCATCACCTGACTGAGGTGGTTCTGAATCATGTCGCGCAAGGCACCGGCTTCCTGGTAATAGCCTCCGCGGCCCTCGACGCCAATAGATTCGGCGGCGGTGATTTGCACGTTGTCTACATAGCGGCGGTTCCACAACGGTTCGAAAATGCCGTTGCCGAAACGAAAGGCCAGTATGTTCTGGACAGTCTCTTTGCCGAGGTAATGATCGATGCGGTAGACATCGGATTCATCGAGAACTTGGTGAATCTCTTCGTTGAGCTTGCGGGCGCTCGTCAAGTCGTGACCGAATGGTTTCTCAATGATGACGCGCCGCCAACCGTTGCCTTTCTGGAGGTTGTGCGCTCCCAGTTTGCGGATGGCTTCGGCATAGTAGCTGGGTTGCGTTGAAAGATAGAAAAGAACGTTACCGGCGGTTTGATGAGATTTTTCAACTTCATCCAACTTGGCCTTTAGCCTGTCGTAGGAAGCTTCTTCGCTCAAGTCACCGGGCACATAAAAAAGGCATTGCGCGAAAGATTTCCAGACATCTTCGTCGAACGGCGCGTCTTCCAGAAATTTTGAGACGGACTCCCGCATGCGTTCGCGAAATTGGTCGTCCGACATGGGCGTACGAGAACTGCCAATCACGGCGAAGTTTTGGGAAATGCGCCGTTCGTAGAATAGACGGTAGAGAGAAGGTAACAGCTTGCGCTTGGCGAGATCGCCGCTTGCTCCAAAGATCACGATTGCGCAAGGCGGCACCCGCCTCGCGAAACGAAGAGAATCTTGCAGGGGATTCACTTCGGGTAGGGATTGAACAAGTACGCTCATAGCCTCTTTGATGATAGGTGATTCATGAACAATGCGAAAAAGAAAATTGTAGCGGTACTGAGCGATCTCATGTTTACCGTAAAAATACAAGAGGCTGCTAAGCGCGCGGGGTTGGAAGTAACCTTTGTAAGTTCAAAAGAGAAAGCCTTGGCACAGGCGGAACAGAAACCTGCCGCTATGATTCTAGATTTAAATGACAGCGGTGTGAACGCACTGGAATTGATAAGCACCCTGAGGGGCGATCCGGAGACGAGCGGCATTGAACTAGTAGGCTACGTTTCGCATGTACAGACTGAGCTTAAACAGGCGGCGCTGAATAAGGGCTGCGACTTAGTGGTGGCGCGGTCAGCCTTTTCGCAAAATCTTCCCTCTATCTTAAGCCGCTACTTAGTGAGCGCGAACGAATAGAGGGTGTCGCCGGCGCCGACGAGAAGGTACTGGCGGCCGTCTAAGAGATAGGTGGCCGGGCCGTTCGAAACGGGCGCAGGCAGGCGGAAGTGCCAGAGAATGGCGCCGTTTTTCGGATTCCAAGCGATCAGGTTGCCCGCTCCGTCGCCGCTGAAAAGAAGATGGCCGGCGGTGCTGAGGAAGCCAGAGCCAACCATCCCATGACCAGGGAATTCATGGCTCCAGCGAGTCTCGCCGGTTTTGTAATCGATGGCTTTAACGACCGATTGAGAGAGAAGTGTGCGACCGCTGCCGCCATACCCTTCAGGGCGTTCGTCGGTGTCAGTGAGGTACGCCAAGCTGTAGCCTTGGACGGTGTTCACGTAGAACAGACCGGTCTCGGGATCGAAGCTAGGTGGAAACCAATTCGTTCCGCCGATGGCGGGAATGTTGAGAAGAGCGCCATCGGTTTTGGGTTCTTTTGCATCGTTCGGAATGGGTTGGCCTTTTTCATCAACACCTTTTGACCAGTTGGCGCCGGAGTACGGGACGGAAACCAAATTCTTACCATTAGTTCGATCCAGCACGAAGAAATACCCGTTCCGCGCGGCTTGCGCGAGCAGCTTGCGTTTCTGACCCTTATACTCCGCGTCGAACAGGACGGGGGTTTCGACATCATCCCAATCGTGTGTGTCGTGCGGAGACGCTTGAAAATACCAAGCAAGTTTACCGTTGTCCGGGTTGAGAGCGACAATCGAGCAAGTCCAGAGGTTCGATCCTTTTCTTCCTTGCGCCGCGTAAACGGGATTGGGATTACCTGTGCCCCAGTAGATGAGATTCAGTTCCGGATCATAGGTGCCCGGCATCCAGGTCATGCCGCCGCCATGTTCCATCGCGCCTTTGTTCGGCCAAGTTTCAGCGCCAGGTTCGCCTTCGCGCGGTTCGGAATTCCAGCGCCATTGGAGGGCTCCCGTTTCGGGGTCGCGCGATTCGAGATAGCCGGGCACATCCATGGCATCGCCACCGACGCCAACGATGATGTGATTGCCAACGACTAGCGGCGACATGGTAGTGAAATACTGCATGCGGGAATCGGCGACTTGGATTTTCCAGCGCTCTTTACCGTCTTTCGCGTTTAGTGAAATGAACCAACCATCAGGCGCGAGGAAGTAGAGCCAGTTGCCGTACATGCCGACGCCCCGATTGCCCAGCAGGTGTCCGCCATGATCGATCCAGCTATAGTGCCAAATCTCTTCGCCCGTTCCTGCGTTCAGCGCCCAAACATGATCGGGCAAAGTGAGATAAACGATGCCGTTTACTTGCAGCGGCGCGCATTTGATGGGGGCAGGGGCCATGCCGCCGCGCATGGGTCCGACATTCGTGCGAAACATCCATTGAATACCGAGAGAACCGACATTCGACGCATTGATTTGGTTGAGCGTGCTGTAGCGGCGGCCTGAATAGTCGCCGTTATATGTGGGCCAGGAATCAGTGGGAGGATGCAGCAGCTTCGCGGGGTCGAGCAATTGGCCGCTTACACACGCTGTCAACGCGAGGCACCAGGCGAATGGACGAAAGTTCATTTGAGAGTGACCAGGAAGGCGAGGATATTGTGCATATCGGCATCGGTATATTTGGCAAGCAATGCGCGATGACCCGCCAGGGGATCTTTGATTGATAGTTTCGCGGATTCGCGTGAGAACGAGTGGTATTCGCCGGTTGAATCGACAAGAGAAACATCAAAATCGTCGAGGCGTTTCAAGGTACCGGTTATTGCTTCGCCAGAGGGCAGAGTGACGGTCGCCTCGGTTTTTGGAACAGCTTGATCCGGGTATAGAAAACGCGCCTGCAGATCGGCGGGATCGGTTTTGCCGATGTGAGCGAGATCGCCGGTTGGCGAATGACAGGATTCGCAATGACTATTGAAATATGTTTCGCCCCCTTTTGCATCGCCGGTGACAACGTTTTGAATTTTGTAGCCGAAACGGTTGGCGGCGGCTTCGACGCGCATGTGGAGGAACTCGGCAATATCGCGGGCTTGCACATCGCTCATGTCGGCAAAGGCAGGCATTCCTTTATCGGGGCGGCCTTTGCGGAGAAACGGCCCTACCGTTTCACCTTTGTCGTCGTGAAGAACGATTGCGGAGCGCAACAGATCAGGACCTTCGGCTCCGGTCGCGTTCGGGCCGTGGCAGAAGGCGCAGGCTTGAGCAAAAACTTTCTGACCGCGGGCAGCAGCTTGCGGATCGGCGGGCGCGGCGAGACCTAAGAAATCTCGCCCACGCTCGACCCCTCTGCGCGGCCCTTGCGGGGCATTCTCCTGCGCCATTAAGCTTGCTGCAAACGACAGCGATAGAAGGATTCGGTGCATCTTAAGACTAGCGTTTGGCCCAAGCTAAACCGTCGGTATCCTTGCCGGCGTCGATCAGCGTCACGGTGAAATCTTGCAGGTTGATGGCAGCCACTTTGTGGCTGGCGTTGCAAGAAACGTACGCCACTTGATCATCGGGGCGAACCAGAACTTCCTGCGGGGCCTTGGGAACATCAATATTGCGGACGACTTTCAGCGTTTTCAAATCGACGATAGAGACTTTATCGACAGTGGGCACGGCCACGACCAGCCATCGGCCATCGCTGGTAGGAGCGGTTCCGTAGCCGAGGCCGGGCAGTTCGACCCAGTCTTTCACTTCGTGCTTATGAGCGTCGATGACGGCGAGTTGAGGTTTGGTTTGATCGGCGGTGAAGACCCACTTGTCATCGGGCGAAAGCGCGATGCGCTGAGTGTTCTTGGAGATGGGGATGATCTTGACGACTTTCTTGGCGTGCAGATCGATCACCGAGACAGTTCCTGGGCCGACGTTCGCCGTGTAGCCCCAATGTCCATCTTTCGACATCGTGAACATGTGGGATTCGTCCTGTCCGGTGGGGACAGTGTCGATGACCGTCAGCGTTTTGGGGTCGATCACGCTGATCGTCTTATCGAGTTCGGTGGTGACGTAGAGCATCCCAGTCTTCGGGTTGAAGATCGGACAATGCGGGCGAACGCCATGACCAAAATCGAGATTGCCGACGACCTTCTGTGAAGCGATGTCGATAACGACGAGATGCTGGCCGTCGGTGCCGGGCTTACCGACGCCGCTGTTGCCATAGATGGGCACGTAGGCAAGACGGCCATCGGGCGAAGCGATCACTTCGTGGCCAGTTATGCCTCCTTCCGCAACTTCGGCGATTTGTTTGGCAGCGGCAGGATCAATAATGCCGAGAGATTGATCGCCTTTGTTGGCTGTCAGAAGATAACCGGAAGGGGTGGAACCCGCATCGGCGGAAGAAGCAGATGGGCTGTTGGAAGCAGACATAGCTAGCAAGAGTGGAATACAGTAAACGGCTTGAATTTTTCGCATGGACATTTCCCGTCAGGAATACCGAATACAGAATATCGAATGTGGAATTGGGCCGCCCTAAATGAGGGCTAACACCTTGTTTCGGGCATCTGCGAGATTCTGCTTGAGCGCGGGATCCAGGTCAAGATCCGACTCAACCAGAAGCATGTACTGAAGCCCTGAACTCGGATCGTTCGCGAATGTTGCAACCAGATCGCGCAGAACGTTATAGGCACCGCGTGTTTTCGTTGAATCGGTCGTCGGCTGTGTTGAAGAGATGGCGGCGAATGCCGAACAATTGATTAGATTGCCGGCAGGATTTAGATAAACCGTTCCATTGATCACCTGGCACCCTTCGGACCAATTCGTAACGTCCCTGGCCATGCCGGGGCCGCCCCAGTGGACATTAATTGTTCCATTTGGCTCAAGCGGGTGGCTCAAAGCCGCATCGGTCAGTTGGTCGGCCTTCGAACGAATCACTAACACTTCGCTCTGCGGCCGCAGCGCCAGATAAGTTTCTTTGTGCCAGCCGAAATGATAATCGTGCTGGCCTTGCACAAGAAACGGAAAGCCGCTGGGATCGCCTGCCGCGCCCGGATCAGTTGATCCCTGAAACTTGAAAACAAGTCCGTTTAGGAGCAGAACAAAAACATCTTCAAACTTTCCCCTGAAGCCATCGCGCCGAACACCAATCAGATGAACGTTGGCTGGCGTTTTGAAGTCCCACTGAGCCACTTTGCGGGTGCTTACTGGATTTGGGTACGCGTCTACCTTTTGCAGCAACTTACTTGGACTCGCAAGATACTGTTGCTTTACCTTTTCGAGCAGCGCGAGCCAAGCGTTGTGCTCCGTTTGTGCGGCCGCATCATAGCTTTCCATGATTTGCGCCCATTCCGACTTGAGGTTGCCGCTCATCCACCGCTGCAGGTGGCCCTGAGTCACAGGCCCGCACTGCCCATCGGGAATCAGATCGGCGGCTTTTTCGACCGAGCGGACGTATTCCTGAAAAAGACGGATGGCCGCCTGAGTGCGGTATCCATAAATCCCGTCAACCTTGCCGATGGGGAAAAAGCCAATCGATTTCAAGCCCTGTTGCACGGCGGCGATAGTCATAGCTCCCGGGCCGGAGGGAGTATATTTCTGCAAACTCAACTTGTCCAAACCGCGATTGACTTGCGAAAGGGGGAGACGCGTGATCTGCTCAACTTCCTGGACGTAGGCTTGGCAAGCCGCGTTGTCTACATTGGCATCAAAGCAACCGAGTGAGAGGGTCATGGGCATTGGCGAGACTACCACAAATTAAGTCAGTGTGAATGACCTTTGGCTTTTCGCGGAGTGTAGGACTGGGCTTCGTAAAGCATCCGCCGGGGTTGCCCTAACTGATTCCGAATCCAGGTCACGACCTGACTTACTCCTTCGCCTTTTTTGAGATCTGTAAACACAAACGGCCGATCAACCCGTTTCGCTTTCGCATCGCGCTCCATTACTTCGAGCGAAGCGCCGACGTAAGGCGCCAGATCGATTTTGTTGATCACGAGCAAGTCAGAGCGCATGATACCGGGGCCACCTTTACGCGGAATCTTGTCACCGCCGGCAACGTCGATGACGTAGATGGTGACATCCGCAAGATCGGGACTGAACGCAGCGGCGAGATTGTCTCCGCCGCTCTCGACGAAGATCAAATCGATGTGCCCGAGTTGAACCTCGAGGTCGGCAATGGCTTCGAGATTCATGGAGCAGTCCTCGCGGATAGCAGCGTGCGGGCAGCCGCCGGTTTCTACGCCGCGAATTCGTTCGGCCGGCAGCGTTCCCTGGCGGATGAGAAACTCGGCATCTTCGCGGGTATATATGTCGTTCGTCACAACCGCAACGCTCAGTTCTTTCGCGAGGAGGCGGCTGAGACAGTCAACCAGTGCCGTTTTTCCGCTGCCTACAGGGCCCGCCACGCCGATGCGAAAAGCCCTTGGGTGGTCTTGCTGTGTGTTCATGAATGCAATCCTTTAGAAAAGGAAATAGCGTTGCGCCAGAGGAAGCTCCGCCATGGGCTCGCAGGTAAGCAAATCTCCATCTGCCCTTACTTCGTACGTTTCTGGATCAACTTCGATATGCGGCATGGCGGAGTTATGGAGCATATTACTTTTGCCGATGTTTCGACAATTCTCGACAGCCACAGCACGTTTGCGTAGGCCCAGCTTGGCGGGAATGCCGGCATCGAGCGCCGCCTTGGAAACGAATGAAAGGGAGATGCTGCCCGGCGCCCGCCCGAATGATCCGAACATAGGGCGGTAGATTACTGGCTGCGGAGTAGGGATGGAGGCATTGGCATCTCCCATCACGCTCCAAGCAATAAAACCGCCCTTCACGATCATTTCCGGTTTTGTGCCGAAGAATGCCGGTTTCCAGAGAACGAGATCGGCGAGCTTGCCCGGTTCTATGGAGCCCACGCTGGCCGCGATGCCGTGAGTGATAGCGGGGTTGATGGTGTACTTCGCGATGTAGCGCTTGATGCGAGCGTTATCGTTACGCGCGGAATCGGCGGGAAGCGGCCCGCGCTGGACCTTCATTTTGTGAGCGGTTTGCCAGGTACGGGTGACCACTTCTCCCACGCGGCCCATGGCTTGCGAGTCGCTCGAGATCATGCTGAAAACTCCCAAGTCATGGAGAACGTCTTCAGCGGCAATCGTTTCCTGGCGAATTCTGCTTTCGGCGAAAGCGACGTCTTCGGGGACCAGAGGGTTGAGATGATGACAGACCATAAGCATATCGAGATGCTCGGCAATGGTGTTGATTGTGAGCGGTCTGGTGGGATTGGTGGACGACGGTAACACATTGGGATGGGAGGCGATAGCGATGATGTCCGGCGCATGGCCGCCGCCGGCACCTTCCGTGTGGTACGTGTGAATCGTCCGACCATTGATCGCTTTGACTGTCTCTTCCAGAAAGCCGGCTTCGTTGATTGTGTCTGTATGGATTGCGACCTGAATGTCATAGCGATCCGCGACAGACAAGCAGCGATCAATCGCGGCAGGCGTAGTGCCCCAATCTTCGTGCAGCTTTAATCCACAAACGCCCGCAGCGATTTGCTCTTCCAGCGGACCATCTGTAGAAGCGTTCCCTTTGCCGAGCAAGCCGAAATTAACAGGCCATTCTTCCAGCGCCTCTAACATGCGGGCAATGTTCCATGCGCCAGGCGTGCAAGTTGTCGCATTCGTTCCCGTGGCAGGACCGGTGCCGCCGCCAAGCATGGTGGTTACGCCGTTCGAGAGAGCTTCGAAAATCTGCTGCGGACAGATGAAGTGAATATGACTGTCAACCGCGCCCGCAGTGACGATCATATTTTCCCCGGCGATTACTTCGGTGGACGCGCCGATGACGAGCTCAGGGTCGACGCCATCCATAGTATCCGGATTGCCAGCTTTGCCCACCCTCACGATCTTGCCGTCTCGAATGCCAATGTCGCCCTTGACGATGCCCCAGTGGTCAATCACGATGGCATTCGTAATCACAAGGTCGAGTACTCCGGACCCCACTGAACGTTGGGCAGTACTGCTCTGACCCATGCCATCGCGAATGACTTTGCCGCCGCCGAACGTAGCTTCGTCACCATAGTGCGTGAAGTCTTTTTCGATCTCGGCAATGAGTTGCGTGTCGGCCAAACGCACGCGGTCACCGGTGGTTGGCCCGTAAAGATCGGCATAAACGCGCCGCGGAATCTTGAGGCTCATAGTGCTCCGTCGATCTCCGCGCGATGACCAAACACACGGCGGAGACCGCCTAGAGCAACCAGCTTCACAGGCTTCTCCTCGCCGGGCTCAAAACGGACTCCGGTACCGGCAGGCACGTTGAGCCGCATTCCGCGCGCCTGCACCCTATCGAACTTCAGCGCCGGATTCACTTCGAAAAAGTGATAGTGGCTGCCGATCTGAATCGGGCGGTCGCCTGTGTGGGTGACCAGCAGAGTCACTTCGGCGCGGCTGGCATTCGCTTCGATATCGGCACTTTCCAACATATACTCGCCTGGGATCATTTGATTTTCCTCTTATTATTGGAGCGGGTCGTGAACCGTAACAAGTTTGGTGCCATCGGGGAAGGTGGCCTCTACTTGGACCTCATGAATCATCTCTGCCACGCCTTCCATCGCATCGTCGCGCCGCAGAATGGTTGTGCCAAACGTCATGATCTCCGCCACTGATTTGCCATCGCGTGCGGCTTCCAGAATCTCAGCGGTGAGAATGGCCATGGCCTCCGGATAGTTGAGCTTCAAGCCGCGGCCTTTACGCCGCCGGGCAACATCGGCCGCGACGAAAATCAATAAGCGTTCTTGTTCGCGTTGTGTGAGGTGCATAGAGTCAATGAATTTTTCTGGGAAGCAGGGCTTCCCTCCCCCAAACGGATCGTTTCGCCGCTTGCCACATCGTCTGCAGACCTTCGCTGATCTGGTGAGCATGGCGGGCCATGCCACGGATCACCACGCCGTGACATATGAGTGAACTGGCGCCCCAACGAGTTTCAATGCCGGATAAGGCGAGCGCCCGCTCGTTCAATTCGCGTTCGAGCGCAAGCCAGCGCGACGAGGCGTCTACACGGCAAACATACATAGTAGCGCTGTATTGAAAAGGTCCCATACGCGCCGGAGATGCAACATCCTGCAACTGAGGCGTTAGCGAATAGCGCTCGAGCGCGATAGGTCCATCGGGACCGTGGATCGCGGTGTTGACAGAGAAATTCTCGAACACAAAGGATTCGCCGTGAGCCGCGCGCCCGGGAGAAAGAGTCTCCCACCAAATCAACCCCGCATCCCGAGCGAGACGGATTTGTGTGCACTGCGCATAGCGCGAAGCAGCGAAGGGAATCACGGCATCGGGGAGATATTCGAGTAGCCCGCCGCTGCCCACTTCACAAATTGTGGTTTGCTTTGCATCGCCTTTGCCTGTCCTGTGCCGGTAAATACGGGTCGCGCCAACGTTGGTAATCTGAGCTTGCGCCTGCGCGGCCAAACTCACTTCCAGCTGCAGGCAGTCTCCTCCCAGAACTCCTCCTGAGAGGTTATGGAGATGGACAAGCGCTTCACCCGCAGAATTTGCGAAGGCTCGGAGGGCTCGCCAAGGCGGCTCCTGACGCAGCACGCGTAGTGTGGTGCGTGCCCGCTCATTGGAAAAGTGGAGCGAAAGAGTAGCGCAGTTCATAAGAGCCTAGCTGATAAACAACCTGGTGGAAAGACAAGGATGCCGCATAGACGCCAATTCGGGCAGATGTGAAAACGCGGACACGCTGCGGAAATCAAGCGGTCTACTACGGCTCACGGCTGCGGCGATCAGCGGTTTCAGATCCCAGGCGATGCGGCTGCTTTGCATTTGTCCGAGTGAGAGGAGACGCTGGGCGGCCGAGAGCAGCGAGGCGACATTTTGGTGGAGAAACGCCGCGACAGTCTCGTCCGCTTCAAATGATAACGCGCCCAAAGCATAGCCGAACGCTACCGAAAAATGAATTTCTCCCAAGTCCGCAGCCTTGCGAATGCAGGGCGACGGATCAAGTGACGCCAGCAATTTGAGGAAGCGCTTACCAAGAGAGAGACTGGCTTCGCGCGATTCCCTTGCCAGCCGCATGGCATTCAAAGAGGCATTCAAAGTTTGAATCGGTTCGCCAGACTCGGCATAACGGTGGGCAGTTCTGCAGAACACGGCTTCCAAAAGCAAACTCTCTTGCAGCAGATTTTCCAGGTACCGGGCAAGACTGTCGACCGCCAGAAGCTCTTCTTCAATCATGGATTCAAGCCCAAAGGAATGGGGTAATCCACCGATGGGCAGCCCGCTATCCACCAGTTGCAAGAGCTTGAGGTGGCGCGACAAATCGGCTTCGTTTGTGTCTTTCATTAAAACTGCCGGATCAAGGTCAACGATACCGTAGAGGGCGAGTCGCTTGCGCGCGGCCCGCGTATAAAACTTCCTTTGGCGAGCGATCAGAATAAAAAATGCCACATATGTAGGATTCCCATGTTACACTTCTGAAACATCGAAGGAACGGTTATTGCCGTTCCGACAGCGGTTGAGCGCTCCTCGTCTAAAATAGCGCTCGTTTGACGTGCCGGTTTTTGCGCGCCATTGGCTTTGTTGCCTCCTTCGTTGCAGCACCTAACAAACTTGAAAAGCAGTGAGACCGGGCACGCCCGATCTCATTGATCGCGTGGCGATTGCCACCGGGAATGGGGATTTCGTGACGAGGAAAATCAATCATCAGCAAGTGTTTCTATTTTTAGGGCTTGCGGTATTGGCCCGGCAGTCTGTGGCGCAGGTCAACCTGGGTCCCGTGACTGTAGGCGCTGGGCTACAAACCAGCTTCGTGAGTACCAACACAACCGGGGCCACCGATACAAATCAATTCGTGCTCAACAGTGTGCGTTTGTATGTGAACGGACCGGTAACAGACCACATCAAGTTCATGTTCAACACCGATTATGACGGTGGTACGAACAAGATTGGCGTGCTGGACGCAGTGGCCGAGTTTTCGGATTCTCCTAAGTTGAATATTTGGGTGGGGCGATTTCTGCCACCGAGCGATCGCGCCAATCTATACGGCCCCTACTACTCGCACGAGTGGGCCGTGTATTCAGACGGAATCCAAGACGGGTACCCCTTTGTCTTCGATGGCCGCGACAACGGCGTCATGTACTGGGGCGATTTTGCAAAGAAAATAAAGGTGTCGGTGGGAGCGTTCGATGGCAAGACCGCGACCGGGAATTATAAAGTGCTGGGAGCCGCGCGCGTGCAAATCGATTTCTGGGACAAGGAAGACGGCTACTACTTGAACGGAACCTACTACGGCGATAAGAACCTGCTCGCCATCGGCGGCGCGACTCAGTTTCAAGGCGGCAACACAGCCACCACGGCCGATTTCCTAATGGAGAAAAAACTGCCGAACTCCGGCGTTGTTTCGATTGAAAGTGAATTTTCCAGCTACAGCGGTTTGGGAGGTTACGACGGAAGATACACAAAAAGCCAGGGTGCGTATGGACTCGGCGCGTATCTCTTTCCCAAGAAAGTAGGCATGGGCAAAATTGAACTGTTGGGCAAGTTTGCCTACGCCGATTTCACCCACCCCGCGATCGCCACGGGCCTGGACTACAACCAAAAGACAACGGAAGTGAACGTGAACTATGTAATCAAGCAGTTCAACGCGCGAATCATGACGTTCTACAAAGACACAAGATTCGACAAAGTAAGACCGAATTTCTGGCAGGCCGGTGTGGGCCTCCAGATACAGATGTAAGCATTCGTCCCACAACCTAGAAAGAAGGGATCAAGACATATGAAACGAAAAGCAAGCTTCATGACCGCGTGGCTGCTGGTAGCCGGGATGTTGTGCTCGACCGTCTTTGCGGCAGACACCATTAAGGTTGGCGTGCTGCATTCGCTCTCGGGCACCATGGCCATCAGCGAAACAACTTTAAAAGACACCATCCTGATGATGATCGATGCCCAAAACAAGAAGGGCGGATTGCTGGGCAAGAAACTAGAGGCCGTAGTCGTAGATCCAGCTTCGAACTGGCCACTCTTTGCCGAGAAGGCGGCCCAGCTTCTAGAGAAAGATAAAGTGGCTGTCGTCTTCGGTTGCTGGACCTCAGTCTCTAGAAAATCGGTGCTGCCGGTTTTTGAAAAAGATAACGGGCTCTTGTTCTATCCGGTCCAGTACGAAGGTGAGGAATCGTCAAAGAACGTTATTTACACGGGTGCCGCGCCGAATCAGCAGGCGATTCCCGCGGTGGAATACTTGATGAAAGAGGTTGGCGTCAAGCGTTGGGTTTTGGAGGGCACCGACTATGTCTATCCGCGCACGACGAACAAAATCCTCGAAGCCTACCTGCTTTTGAAGGGCGTGAAGCCCGAGGATATTTCCATTAATTACACTCCGTTCGGGTTTTCGGATTGGCAAACCAGAGTATCCGCTATTAAGAAGTTTGGGTCGGCCGGGAAGAAGACCGCCGTTGTCTCCACGATCAATGGAGATGCGAACGTGCCTTTCTATAAGGAACTTGGAAACCAAAAGATCTCAGCGGAGGACATCCCGGTGGTTGCTTTCTCGGTCGGCGAGGAAGAGCTTTCGGGACTCGACACTAAGCCGCTCGTCGGCCACTTAGCCGCTTGGAATTACTTTGAGAGCATCAACACCCCGGCCAACAAAGCGTTTATCAGCCAGTGGCACACGTTCATCAAGAACCCGAAGCGGACCACCAACGACCCGATGGAAGCTCACTACATTGGCTTCAATCTGTGGGTAAAGGCGGTGCAAAAAGCGAACTCGACGGATGTAGCGAAGGTGCTCGCGGCGCTGCCTGGTACCGAGACCCCAAATCTTACCGGTGGCATCGCGAAAGTACTCCCCAACCATCACATCACCAAACCGGTTTATATCGGCGAAGTGAAGGCAGACGGTCAGTTCAACGTGGTTTGGAAGTCGCCGGGACTCGTTCCAGGTGAAGCGTGGTCGCATTATCTGCCAGGCGACAAAGATATCGAAGCGGATTGGGTGACTCTGAATTGCGGCAACTACAATAAAGCCACTAAAAAGTGTTCTGGGCAGAACTACAAGTGATTCCACACCTCCCATGGGGTGGGCGACAGTGGCTTGGATTGCTGCTGTTCGCCCTTCTGGGAGTGGTGTGTCTACACGCGCAATCTGCCGGTGACGCAACTTTCGTATCGACTCTTGGCGAATTGCGTGATGCTTCGTACTCGGACAAAGAAGCGATTGCAGAACGAATTGGGAAGACTGGCCATCCCAGCGTTCGCGCTGTTTTGACTGCTCTTTTGGAAGACCGTCTTTACTTTCGCAACAGCGATCAGAAGATCTTCATCGTAAAGACTGCCGACGCCGATCCGCTCGCTCTGGTTGATCCCGCCACTCTGAAGAACGCGGGTTCCGCCGCCGCCGATAGCCTGACCAAAATCGGCACAAACAACGGCCTGCGGCGCGTATTGCGAACGACGGTCGCGCATTTTGCCCTAGCGAGTCCGGACGTGAATGTTCGCCTCGACGCAGTGCGAGACATGATGCGTTCGCTGGACGAATCAACTGTAGCGATCTTACGCGAGCGTCTTCCGGCGGAGCACGACGTGCAAGTTAAGAAAGAAATCGATACGGCACTTGCGCTCGCCACGCTAGACGGCACGGACAGCAAGGCACGACTGGCGGCGATCGCCACGTTGAACCAAAGCGTCGGCCCCGAGGTGCGCAACAGGCTCGCTCTTTTGCTCGACAAATCTCCCGATGGCAGTTATGCTGAGCCGGACGCGAAAGTCCGGGCGGCAGCATCCACTGCACTGGCAAACATCGATTGGTGGCGCAATTTTTACGCAGGTCTGGAAACCTTGTTTTTCGGCCTCAGCCTCGGCTCCGTTCTGGTGCTTATCGCCATTGGATTATCGATCACGTTTGGGGTGATGGGCGTTATCAACATGGCGCACGGCGAACTTATGATGCTTGGCGCTTACACAACTTATGCGGTGCAGACGGCTATGCCGGAACATATCGGCATCTCGATTCTGGTGGCGATCCCCGCCGCATTTATCGTCGCTGGATTGGTGGGTGTCCTGATGGAACGAACCATCATCCGCTTTCTCTATGGACGGCCTTTGGAGACTCTGCTGGCCACCTTTGGCGTGAGCCTTATTCTGCAGCAAACCGTCAGGTCGATCTTTTCCGCGCTCAACCGTTCCGTGATTACACCCGATTGGATGAGCGGCTCGCTGCGGATCAACGATGCGCTCGCCATCACTTACAACCGCCTATATATCGTTTTCTTTACGCTAATTATCTTCGCACTTATTCTCTTAGTCTTGCGGCGGACTCGCATTGGTCTCGATATTCGAGCCGTTTCACAGAACCGCGCTATGGCAAAGGCGATGGGCATACCTACTGAATGGGTGGATGCGATGACGTTCGGTCTCGGCGCAGGCATTGCAGGCGTGGCCGGTGTAGCGCTGAGTCAACTGACAAACGTTGGTCCAAATCTCGGCCAGTCGTACATTATCGATTCCTTCATGGTTGTGGTATTCGGCGGCGTGGGAAATTTGTGGGGATCGCTTATCGGCGGTATGTCCATGGGAATCGTCAACAAACTGCTGGAGCCCTATGCCGGCGCGGTATTGTCGAAGATTTTCGTGCTGATTGCACTCATACTCTTCATTCAGATTCGGCCGCGAGGGTTGTTCCCGCAGACCGGCCGATCCGCGGAGGATAAATAGCGGTGCTCAGTTTCTGGAATTGGCGCACAGGCAGCGATCGAAGGGGCGCCTGGTTCTTAACGGCACTCGCCCTGTTAGCGATTGCCGTCCCGTTCTTCAGCCAGGTTGTTCCCGCGTCGTCTCCACTTCATCTCTCAGCCTTCGGCATCACACTCATCGGCAAGTATCTTTGCTACGGAATGCTGGCGCTGGCGGTGGATCTCATTTGGGGCTATTGCGGCATTCTAAGCCTGGGGCACGCCGCTTTCTTTTCGCTCGGCGGCTACGCAATGGGCATGTATCTCATGCGCCAGATTGGGCCCAGAGGCGTGTATGGCGACCCGATTCTGCCCGATTTCATGGTGTTCCTGAACTGGAAATCGCTGCCTTGGTTCTGGTATGGGTTCAATCATTTCCCGTTCGCGCTGGCCATGATGATCGTCGTGCCGGCGGCGTTGGCCTTGGTGTTCGGCTGGTTCGCGTTCCGCTCGCGCGTGACTGGCGTCTATTTTTCAATCATCACGCAAGCCCTTACCTACGCTTTGATGCTCGCCTTCTTTCGCAATGACATGGGCTTCGGCGGCAACAACGGATTCACCGACTTCAAAGATATTCTCGGCTTCGATCTCCATTCCGATCGAACTCGCGTTGTGCTTTTGATAATCACGGCGGCGGCGCTCGCAGCGAGCTATATGGCTTGCCGAACCGTTGTCGAATCACGCGCTGGGCGCGTTATGCGAGCCATCCGCGACGCAGAAAACCGTACTCGCTTTCTGGGCTATCCGGTCGAATCGTTCAAACTTTGGATTTTTGTGTTCTCCGCTATCATCGCCGGTATTGCAGGCGCTCTCTATGTGCCGCACGTTGGCATTATTAACCCCGGCGAATTCGCGCCGATCAACTCCATTGAGGCCGTCATCTGGGTAGCCGTGGGAGGTAGAGGTACACTCTACGGAGCAATTCTAGGGGCGATTCTGGTGAACTACGCCAAAACATACCTGACAGGCGCTTTCCCTGAAATTTGGCTCTACGCGCTGGGCGCACTGTTCGTCTTAGTAACTCTGTTCCTGCCCAACGGGATCGTCGGCCTTCTTTCCGCGCGAGGTAAGAACAAGTGAGCGTGCGCGACAAACGGCTCTATCTTGAAGACGTCACTGTTAGCTTCGACGGTTTTAAGGCCCTTAATTCTCTCTCCCTCTTTGTCGACCCCGGTGAACTCCTCTGCATCATCGGTCCGAACGGTGCGGGAAAAACCACCATGATGGATGTGATCACCGGCAAAACTCGCCCTGATTCCGGAACAGCCTGGTTCGGCCGCGGTATCGATTTACTGCGCATGACAGAAGCGGAAATTGTGGCGTCGGGCGTCGCAAGAAAGTTTCAAAAGCCGACTGTTTTCGAGCAACTCACAGTGTTTGAAAATCTTGAACTGGCCCTCGCAGGCCAGCGCTCTTTTCTCAAAACACTGCGCGCGCGCATCACGTCCGCCCAGAACAAGCGGATCGACGAAGTTCTCGAAATCATCGGCCTTACGGCGCAGCGCGAATCTCCAGGGCGGATCCTCGCTCACGGCCAAAAGCAATGGCTCGAAATCGGGATGCTGCTGATGCAGAATCCCGAACTGCTCTTAGTGGATGAACCGGTAGCAGGAATGACACCGCACGAAATTGAGCGCACCGCTGAATTGCTGCTTTCACTCGCGGGTGAACATTCGGTGATGGTGGTGGAACATGATATGTCGTTCGTTCGGTCCATCGCGCGGCGCGTGGCGGTGCTGCATGAGGGCCATGTTATTGCCGAAGGGGACATGGATAAAGTACAGAAAGATCCCAAAGTAATCGAAGTTTATCTTGGAGTGTAATGCGCATGCTCTCTGTTACTGGGCTTAATCAGTTCTACGGAGGCAGTCACACACTGTGGGATGTAGATCTTACGGTCAACCCAGGTGCGCGCATGTGTCTTATGGGCCGCAATGGCATGGGGAAAACAACCATCCTCAAGTGCGTCATGGGTCTACAGGCGGTGAGTTCGGGAGCCGTGATGTTTGACGGCACAAATCTGCTGAAGTGCCCTGCGGAGCAACGCGCCAAGTTAGGAATTGGGTATGTGCCGCAGGGCCGCGAGATCTTTCCGCAATTGACCGTTGAAGAGAATTTACGGGTCGGCTTGGGGGTACGGAAGAATGGACCGCGTACCGTCCCCAGCCGTATTTATGACTTGTTTCCTGTGCTAAAGAAAATGTTGAAGCGGCGCGGCGGCGATCTATCGGGCGGTCAGCAGCAACAACTCGCCATCGGCCGCGCGCTCGTGCTTGAGCCCAAGCTGCTGATCTTAGACGAACCCACCGAAGGGATTCAGCCGAACATCGTCCATGAGATTGGCGACATCGTTTTGCGGCTGAATCAGGAAGAAGGGCTAACGGTGCTGCTGGTGGAACAAAAGCTGCCGTTTGCGCGGCGCGTCGCAAGTGAGTTCTGCATTCTTGACAAAGGCAGGCGAGTTGCCGCCGGCGCCATCGGCGAATTAACGGACGAAGTTGTGCGCGCTCATCTAAGCGTCTGAAAGGCGCTGCAAGCCAGCTAGCGAGCTATTCCGCCGAGCAGCGAACCGAGTCAAAAAGTGGTCAGCCTGATGTGTCCCCCTCTCGCAACGATACAGATTGCTGTTGGGGACAGATCAGGCTGACCCCTTTTCTTTTCTTTTGGAGATATCCTTAAAATTGCCGTTTTTGTTTTTAGCTTGAAACACGCTTATTGCGGCGTGCCTTTCTCGCTGCCCAATTCAAGCCCGCCGTAACGGCCCCAAACACAATACACCAAGGCACTGCCAGCCTTCGATCGATTCCATGCGGCCCGCTCAGCAGCTCGATGAAACCATACGTCATTGCGAGTGTCGCCAACGTTCCAGCCACGAAGCGCGTTTCCAGGTAAGCATCCAGCAGAAACAACACGGCGGCCAGAGCCAGCGCCGTCAAACCGAAGGTAGTGGGCGCTGCACGCCAAAGAAAATATCCCCCGGTTACCGCCGCAGCCGCGCCGAGAACACCCTGCCAGACGCGCCCCGGCCAGATAAATTCGCAATAGACGCCGAGGATTCCAAAAATCACCAGGCAGAAGGCGGTGTTAACACCCATTCCGTCGTGGCTAACCCGCTGCTGCCGCGACGGCGGCAGCAGCTTCTAACCGGAGAGGAAGCGCAAACCAGAACGTTGCTCCGCGGCTACCCGCATTGTTGAACATTCCGATTTGGCCACCCATCAACTCCACCAACTGGCGGCTGATGGTCAACCCCAAACCTGTTCCACCGAAACGCCGGCGATTGGTACCGTCTGCCTGGAAGAACGCTTCAAAAATCCGCCCGCGCAGTGATTCTTCCACGCCAATTCCGCTGTCAACCACATCACAGCGAATTCGTGAAACGTCGGTGCTCATAGTTAGCAAAACATGCACGCCGCCCGTTACCGTAAACTTCACGGCGTTCGCAATCAAATTTGTAAGAATCTGCCGGAAACGAACGCTATCGCCTTCAATCGTGGCCGGCACACGTGGGTCAATCTCATATGTCAGCGTCAATTCCTTAGAGCTGGCGCGCAAGCTTAACATCTTCAGCACGGAACGCAAACTCTCCGCTGGATCGAAAGGCCGGCAATCAACGGCTAAACGGCCCGCCCCAATCTGCGATAAGTCGAGCAGGTCGTTAATAATCGTCAGCAAGTCGTTTGAGCATTGGCCAATCGCATCGGCATACTCGAGTTGGTCGCGAGTCAGGTCCGTCGTCTTGATCAGGTTAATCATGCCCATGATGCCGTTCAAAGGGGTGCGTAATTCGTGCGATGTGTTGGCTAGGAACTGTTCTTTGATCTGCGTGGCTTCCCGCGCCAACTGCAGCGCGTTGCTCAACTCTTCATTCTTGATATGCAACTCACGCGCCGAATCACGCAGTTTTTTCTCAGCCTGTTTGCGCTCGGTGACATCGCGCCCTATCCCTTGAATCGCCACCGCCATACCCTTGCGGTAGATCACACGCGTGCTCACTTCTACAAACCGCACGCCCCCGGCTTTCGGCAGCAAACGCAGTTCAAAGTGCTGACTCGGGCTTCCTCCCAAATGCGCGCGGATGCGGTCCTGGCTAAAATGGCGCAGCTCCGGAGCAATCAACTCTTCAAGACTCTTGCCCAGAACTTCGGCTCTTGCATAGCCGGTCAAACTCTCGGCAGCCCGATTAATCGCGATCAAGCGGCCCCTTAAATCCACCAGGAAGATCACATCGTTGGCGTTCTCGAACAACTCGCGAAAACGTTCTTCACTCGCCCGCACCGCATCCTCCGCAGTGCGGCGCGTCGTCTCATCTTGAATCTGCATGATGCGCGCTTCCCGGCCTTTCATCGTGAAAGTGGAAAACACCATGCTTACTACCAACTCACGGCCCGCGGCGCCGCGATGAATAAACGGCCCTAACGTGTTGTATGGTTTCCGCAGTTCAGCCTCAAGCACGCTACGCCAGCGATCGCCGGATTCATTCGCAAATAGCTCGAGCACATTCATTTCGCAAATCTGCTTACGCGTATATCCATACAAGTCGATGGCGTTTTTGTTGGCTTCTAGAATGCTGAAATCATCTTGCGCAAAAATGATCGCTGGGCTTGGGTTGCCATAGAAGACGCCTTCATACGCTCGCACCAGCGCACGCAACTCGGCAACCGTGGCCTCTAGCCTAGCCAGTGTGTCTTCATTGGTTTCAATCGTGCGTTCCCCGGCATCGATCGCCACCACGTCGCCACTCGATACTTCCACTGCCCCTCGTCTCATGGAGTCGCTTGCTTGTGCTCAGTATTTTACCGGATTATTGATTACTCTAGCAGTGATTGATTCGGGCGTGAATAGGCCAATAGTCTTGAACCCTAAGTTTGTTCCTACCCTGCCTTTCTTCACCGTTTATTCACACCAGCAAAATGCCCAGTAAACACAATTGGCCGACAGTGGAACTAAAGGCGAACGAAAATGACAGAAACCAGCAGAAGCTCTTTCCAACTCTTTTGGAAGTCCCCCACTGTTCCCGCGGGTTTTCGCTCCGGCGTTTCCCTGCATAGCCACACCATGTATTCGGAGGAAAGTCTCGACATGGTGCCCAAGTATACCGCCAAGGTTCCTTATTTGGGTAATGCGATCCGACGCCAGGAGATCGAGTATCGCAACCGTAATCAAAAGCAATTCAGCTTTGGCGACGCCTTTTGGACTCCGCCACTGGCTCCGCGGCAAGCCTACCGGCTCGAAGAAAAGCAAATTCAACGAAAATTCAAGTTGCCCGCGCTCATCTCGCTCACCGACCACGACGATATCCGCGCCGGCTCGCATCTGCATGTGATCGACCGCTTCAAAAACATCCCGATCTCTACCGAATGGACCATTCCTTTCGCTGATACATTCTTCCACTTGGGAGTTCACAACCTTCCGCCGGCAGATTCTGAAGATTTGATGCGCCGCTTAGAGGCGTTCACCAACCAGCCGGACGACCTAAGCGTTTTGCGTGGGCTTTTGCAACTGCTCCATTCGATGCCAGACGTATTGATGGTCTTGAACCACCCGCTTTGGGACGAGAAGGGCATTGGCGGTCAATTTCATGCCGCTGCACTTCGAGCCTTGCTGAGCCAATTCGGTGAGTTTTTCCATGCATTGGAACTCAACGGTTTGCGTTCCTGGGCCGAGAACAAAGAAGTGATCGCTCTGGGCAAACAAATTAACCTACCCGTCGTAGCGGGTGGTGATCGTCACGGCAGCGAGCCCAACGCCATTCTGAACCTCACTAAAGCTGCTAACTTCCCCGAATTCGTCGAAGAAATTCGCCGCGAACGGGTCAGTCACGTCGTTTTTATGCCGCAATACCACGAGCCGCTTAAAATGCGCGTTTTGCAAACGATGGTAGATGTGGTCCGCGAATATCCGGAAAACTTCGCCGGACGCCGCACCTGGGCGGACCGCGTGTTTTACCGCGACCCGGAAACCAAGACAACCGTGGCTCTCGCCGAACTATGGCCCGATGGCGGTCCCGCAGTTGTCAAACACTTCGTCTCTGCCATGCGCATTGCAGGCTGGACGCCCTTCCGCTCGGCTCTGAGAATCGCATTGGACGATCGGTCTGCGGTCTGGTCCGATCAGGAGGCCGCGATTTGAATGCCTATCCGCGGGTTGCTTTTCTCCCCGACACGTTTTCCGAAGTCAACGGTGTAGCCCACACCGCCAGGCATCTCGAAGCGTTCGCGCGGCGCAGGCAGGCACCACTCCTGAGCGTTCATTGCGGCAAAAAGACGGAAAAGACGACCGATGGCGTCGTCTCCATTCTGGAACTCGAGCGCGGTCCGGTCCGCATCGGCCTTGACGCGAACCTTGATTACGATGTCCTGATCTGGCGGTACGCGCGTTCGCTCGCTAAAGAAGTGCAAGACTTCGGTGCGCAGCTCATTCACGTCACCGGTCCGGGCGATCTTGGTTCACTGGGTTTGCTGATCGCAGCCATGCTTCGCTTGCCCATAGTG
The DNA here is from genome assembly GCA_963763615.1 of Bryobacterales bacterium. Classification (GTDB taxonomy): domain Bacteria; phylum Acidobacteriota; class Terriglobia; order Bryobacterales; family Bryobacteraceae; genus Bog-105. The sequence goes on from CAVXPI010000007.1 coordinate 58,024, forward strand.
ATTTCCTGGCATACCAATCTTCACGAGTACGCCGCTACCAGGATGCAGAACCTCCTGGGCTTTCTCGGCAAAGGCCTTAGCCATGCGGCTGGCGCCACTGCCGGGCACCTGTCTGCGGAAGTTTTGCGGCATTTCTACCGGCGAGCCACCATCACTCTCGCTCCAAATCAGGAACTCGTCGATTACACTCATACCCTGTCCGATCGGCCTTGTTACCTGATGCGCCGTGGCGTAGACACCCAGCTGTTCAATCCGGCGCGCCGTAACAGAGTTAACAACGTGTTTCGAATCGGCTACGTCGGCCGCCTCAGTGCCGAAAAGAATGTCCGCTTCCTGACAACCTTGGCGTCCGCCCTGCGGGAAAGTTGCCGTACTCGCTTCGAATTTGTAATTGTCGGCGAAGGCAGCGAGGAGCGCAGGTTGCGCGCCCAACTTCCCGATGCCTGCCTGACTGGCGTTTTGCGAGGGGAGGCGCTTGCTCAGGCCTACGCCGATATGGACCTGTTTGTCTTCCCTTCCGAGACGGACACATTCGGCAACGTCATATTAGAGGCACTCGCCTCGGGCGTCCCCGCCGTGGTAACCAATCAAGGCGGCCCGAAATTCCTAGTGGAAACGGGCGTCACGGGGTACGTGGCCGCGAATCAAACCGAATTCATTGATGCTGTGGACAAACTGCTGACTCAACCAAGTCTGCACGCGCAGATGCGCCGCGCCTCTATTGACTACGCACTTAAACAATCTTGGGATAGCGTATTTGAATCCGTCTGGCAGGTCTACAGCGAAGCAGTAGAATCCTACGCCACGGCTTTTCATCGCCGGTCATCCTCTCTGTTATCCTCACGAGTGCATGGCCGGAGTAGTTCTTGACGGGAAAAAAGTAGGTCGGGATATCCTCGCGGAACTCAAACCGCGCGTCCTGGAGATTACGAAAAGACGCGGCCGTCCGCCGTGTCTGGCTGTCATTTTAGTGGGCGACGACCCGGCTTCCCAAATTTATGTCCGCAACAAGATCAAAGCGGGCCAGGACTTAGGCATCCGCAGCATTGAGCTAAAACTCCCCGGAACTATTTCCACAGACAATCTTTTTCAAGCGGCCGACCCCATTATCAAGGACAAAACCATTGACGCCATCCTCGTGCAGATGCCGCTTCCCAGGCAACTGCGCGCCGAAGAGGTTATTCCTTATATAGTGGATCCGTTCCGCGATGTGGATGGCTTCGGTATTCACAGCCTGGGCTCGTTAGTTGTTAACCGTTTTGCTCCGCGCGCCTGCACGCCCGCCGGAATTATGCAATTACTGCAGCGCTCTAAGATTCCGGTTGCGGGTAAGCACGCTGTTGTCATCGGCCGTAGCGACATCGTTGGTAAGCCGATGGCGTTGATGTTACTGCACGAAAATGCCACGGTGACCATCTGCCATTCCAAGACCAGGAACTTGGCCGAAGAATGTAAGCGGGCCGACATTCTGGTTGCGGCTATCGGCAAAACGGCGCTAGTTACGCGTGATTTCATCAAGCCTGGCGCAGTTGTCATCGATGTTGGCATGAACCGCATTACAGAAAGGGCATTGGTCCAATCGCTCTTCGCGCATGATCCATCTCGTCTCGCGGCTTTTGAAAAAAATGGTTCAGTGCTCGTCGGCGATGCCGATCCGCTCGCCATGCAGGAACTCAGTTCTGCTTATACCCCGGTGCCCGGGGGCGTTGGTCCTCTCACGATTGCCATGTTAATGGTCAACACGGTTGACTTGGCCGAAATGCATTAACCTCTCGCCATGTTGAAAGTAGGTCTTACCGGGGGTTATGCCACCGGAAAAACTTCGGTTGCGCATGAGTTGGAGCGCCTTGGCTGTCATCTTATTTTCGCCGACAAGCTTGGGCACACAGTGCTGCAAGCAGGAGGCGTAGCGTATGCTCCGGTGGTTGAGCTTTTCGGTCCCGAAATCCTTACGCCCGATTCAAAGATTGACCGCAAGAAGCTGGCGTCTATCGTTTTCACGTCTCCCGAACGGCTGGCACAATTGAATGCTCTGGTGCACCCGGCTGTCTTCGAGCTAGAGCAGCGGATGCTGCTTGATTTCGAAGGGCAAGATCCGCATGGAATCGCAGTTTTGGAAGCCGCTATTCTGATAGAAACAGGCCGGTACCGCCATTGCGACAAGCTAATCGTGACGGCCTGCGATGTGGAGGCGCAAATCAATCGCGGTATGAAGCGCGATGGAATCACCCGCGACGAGGTTTTGGCTCGGCTCGAACGCCAGTTATCGCTAGAGGAAAAGAAACGCTACGCGGATTTCGTCATTGATACCAGCGGCAGCAAAGAAGACACAATGAAACAGGTGCAGCAAGTATTCAGCGCTTTCGAGAAACTAGCGGAGGCCGCAGCCCGTTGAAGCAGCGAATCGCTTTCTGGAGCTTTCTATTCGCTGTCGCGTTTTTCTGGCTCACGGCGCGTGCCCATTGGAGCCTGCGCGAACTCTCCGCGCCCTTGTTTCGCCGAGCGCTGCAATGGAGCGAACCCACGCCGGTACATAGCGCAGGACTGACCGCTGAAGAACAAAACAGTATTGACATTTACCGGGCTGCACAACCAGCCACCGTTTACATCACCAGCACAACCGTTCGCCGCGATTTCTTCTACCAGCCTGTCGCCTCACAAAGTCTCGGTTCCGGTTTTCTCATCAATGACGATGGCTTTATCCTCACGAACGCACACGTTATTTCGGGCAGCAGCAAGATTCAAGTGACGCTTTCCGACCAAAGCCAGTATTACGCCACTGCTCTTGATACCGACCGTTCCGACGACCTCGCCTTGATCAAGATCAGCCTGAAGAAAAAAGGCGCCTCGTTGAAACTCGGAGACTCCGACCGCATCCAGGTCGGTCAAAAAGTGCTTGCCATCGGCAATCCGTTCGGCTTGGAAGGTACTCTGACCGTTGGCGTGATTAGTTCCATCGGCCGCGCCATCGATGGCGAAAACGAGCAGCGCCTGGAAGGCATGATCCAGACAGATGCAGCCATCAACGGCGGCAATAGTGGTGGACCTTTGCTTGATTCCAACGGCAATGTGATCGGCATCAACACCGCCATTCTCGGCCGCACGAATATCGGTATCGGTTTTGCGCTTCCCATCAACCGCGCCAAAGCTCTTCTAGACGATTACAAGGCCGGACGTGTCACCGAGCGTCCCAAAGCCGGCATCACCACTGAATATGTTGCCGGCGATCTCGCGGAAGCTCTTGGCTATCCCCGCCGCGGCGGTTTGCTCGTCCAGCAGTTATTTCGTGGAACTTCTGAAGAAGCGGCGGGCTTGCGGCCAGCCACACAAATCGTAGCGATTGGCAACGTCGAGCTGGGTGTGGGCGGAGATCTCATTGTCGCCATTGACGGTAAGGCTGTCGACCGCGAAGATGCGTTTGTCCGCGCCATTTCGCAAAAGCGCGTTGGGGACATTCTCAAGCTGACTGTCTACCGAAATGGCGCAGCACTCAATATTCCGCTGAAGCTACTGCGCCCACCGGGGGATGCGGGATAAGCTGCTCGCCGTGCCATTTTCAATTCGCCCACTCGTCGAGACCGATGCCGCTGCGTGGTGGCAGATTAGATTGGAAGCTCTCGAGACAGAGCCGCTGGCTTTTGGAAAATCGGCAGAAGAACACCGCCAGACGTGGGTTGGAACAATCGCGGAACGTTTTCGTGAGACAAGCCAGAACTACTTTACGCTGGGCGCGTTTGAAAACGGATTGTTGGTGGGCATCGCTACCTTCACGCGCGACACCGGGCTAAAGGAACGGCACAAGGGCCGCATTTTTGGAGTTTATGTAAGCCCTGCACAGCGCCGCAAGGGAGTGGCGCGTCTCCTGCTTACGGAGATCATAGAAAGAGCGCGGCGCGATGCGTCAATTGAGCAAATTTTGCTGACTGTCTCCACAGGGCAGCCGGCCGCCTGCCAACTGTACGCGACACTCGGATTTGAAGCCTACGGAACTGAGCCGAATGCCCTGAAAGTGGGAACAAGGTATGTCGACGAGGATCACATGATTCTGCGGCTTCGATAAATATAGATAAAATTCGCTATTGTTTTTTGCGGCTGGCATGACATAGACTATCTATGTCATGCCTCCGACGACTCGCGAAGAAATTCCGCCTGGGACTCTTGACCTGCTCATCCTGAAGACTCTCGACCGCCACGGAGAGCTTCACGGCTTTCAGATCGCCAATACGATCCAGGCCCTATCGCGGGATATTTTGCAAGTAGAAGAAGGCTCGCTTTATCCCGCTCTGCAGCGCATGTTCCTCAAGGGCTGGCTCAACGCCGAATGGGGGAAGACGCCGGAAAATCGGCGCGCCCGCTATTACACCTTATCGAAAGAGGGCCGCAAACAACTGTCTCGGGAGCTGGCCCGTTATGGACGCGTCAGTGAGGCGATTGGCCGTGTCTTGGAACCCGCTTGAGGACGAGTAAATGACCACTCTCTTTCGCCGCATAAAGCTGCTTTTCCTTCGTGACAAGTATTTGGCCGATCTTGAAGCCGAAATGCTGCTGCACCGCGAGCTTCGTGCCGATTGGCTAGCCGGGCAAGGGCTCGATACAGACCAGGCCGCAGCCGCAGCTCAGCGCCGGTTTGGAAACACAACACTGCTAAAGGAGGATTCACATAATATGCTTACCTGGAACCTGTTTGCGGACCTGCTAAAAGACTTGCGCTATTCCATCCGCTCGCTGTTCGCGAATCCGCTGTTCGCCGTGGTGGCCATTCTCACGCTCGCGCTGGGCATCGGCGCCAACACCGCCATTTTCAGCGTGATCAACGCTGTTTTGCTGCGGGGACTGCCCGTTGCACATCCCGAACAAATGGTGTATTTGCATGTGGAACCAGGTCAACCGGATGGGGCTTCCAATACCGGCAACGGCAATTCCTCGTTTAGCGAATATGTGTTCGAGCAACTCCGCACCCAGCGGCAATCCTTCTCTTCCTTAGTAGCGTACGTCCCATTGGGCGGGAACAAAATCGCCGTTCGCATGGGTCCACTTCCCGAAGAAGCGTCTGTCGAAATGGTGAGCGGGAATTTCTTTTCCGGCTTGGGCACGGGCACTTCTTGTGGCCGCACCCTGAGTCTCGACGACGAAAAGAACCACACCTCCGCCGCTGTGCTTAGTTACGGTTACTGGAATCGCCGTCTTGCCGCGGATTGCTCCGTTGTCGGGCAAACTGTCTACATCAAAGGCAATCCATTCACTGTTGTGGGCGTTGGCGCGAAAGGGTTCTCCGGTGTGGAAGCGCTTCCCACAGACGTTTGGGTACCGCTGCAAAATAGTCCGTCCATGAATGCCTGGGGCTCGCAGCAGAAGAACTATTATGCCGATCCGCTCTGGTGGTGCCTTCGGCTGGTGGCCCGCTTAACTCCTGGCGTCACGCCACAGCAGGCCGAAGCGCAGCTTGCGTCTGTCTTTAGCCGCGCCGCCTATGAACACCTGGAAGGCAAGCCGAAACCCGGTGAAAAACCCCGTCAGCTTCTCCTCGTGCCAGCCAAAGGTTTTGGAGAAGACGGCGATGGTTACAAAGAGCCGCTGCTGATGTTGCTGGCCATTGTAGGAGTGATTCTGGCCATCGCCTGCGGTAACGTCGCCATGTTGCTGGCGGCGCGCAATTCAAACCGGCGGCGCGAGTTCAGCATTCGCCTCGCTATCGGAGGGAGTCAGAGCCGCCTGTTCCGCCAGCTTCTTGCCGAAAGCGTGCTTCTGTCTTCGGCTGGCGCTGTGCTCGGTTGGCTGTTCGCTATCGCCTTGACGTCGGCGCTAGCGAATTGGTCCGGTCTAGAAGTCAGCTTCGCTCCCGATCGCTCGGTCGCCTTCTTCACCTGCGCCGTCATGATCGCCATCGCACTCATTTTCGGCTTGGCCCCCTTGTTGACCGTGCGCCGCGTCCCGGTTGGCCTCGCCCTCAAAGATTCCTCAGCTACCGCCTTTCAAGAAAAATCCAGATCGCGCAGTTCGCGCTTGATCGTGGTAGCGCAAGTTGCCTTGGGCTTGGTCCTGGCCGTTTCGGCGGGCTTGCTTACTCGCTCACTCCGTAATCTGGAGCGCGCGAACCTCGGTTTTAAGACCGATGGCTTACTAGTGTTCGGCTTGAGCCCGCAGCTCAATTCCCCTTCTAAAGAGGCCACCCTTGCTTTTTATTCCGCCTTGCAGGAAAAGCTGCGTTCACTCCCCGGCGTCACGGGCGTCACGATGATGGGAAATCGCATCGGGTCCGGCTGGAGTAACAACACCGACGCCGTGCTCGACGGCAAGACTCCTACAAATGAGCCTTTCATGCGTTGGAATACCGTTGGAGCCAATTACTTCACAACACTCGGGGTGCCCATTTTGCAAGGGAGAGATCTTCGAGATTCCGATTCCGCCACTGCGCCGAAGGTGGCCATCGTCAATCAGACGTTCGCGGAACACTTCCTCAAAGGCCGCGATGTTCTCGGCCATCTTGTTTCGTATTCCTCCAAAGTCTCCTACACGATCATAGGCGTTGTAGCGGATAGCAAATACAGAGGTGTAAGAGAAAATCCAGTCCCGATGGCTTATTTCCCCTTCGCCCAGATGTCCGAAGTGGGCGATATGCACGTAGAGATTCGCACGGCCGGCGACCCGGCCTCGTTCCTTCCACAAGCGAGGAAAGCCGTCGCTACGCTGGCCCCAGATCTTGCCCTGCTCCAACCTATGACGCAACGCGCGCAATTTGACGCCAGCATCGACCAGGAACGGCTCGTCTCGCGCCTATCCTTGTTCTTCGGCGCGTTGGCGATCTTGCTGGTCGCCAGTGGTCTTTACGGAACGCTCGCCTACGCCGTGAGCCGCCGCACTTCTGAATTCGGAGTTCGCATGGCCATCGGTTGTAAACGGCCGCAGTTGCTTTGGATGGTTCTGAGCGAAGGTTTGAGATTGAGCGCCTTGGGCCTCCTCATCGGCGTCCCTATCGCCGTCGCGGCCGCACGCTGGCTCGGTTCTTCACTCTTCGGCTTGCAGGCTCTCGATCCGCTTACTTTCGGCATCGCTGCGGGAGGCATCTTTTTGGTCTGTCTGACGGCTGGGCTCGTCCCCGCTTTTCGCGCCGCATCCATCGATCCGATTCAAGCGCTTCGTTACGAATAGGTGGCAGACTCTTCCACTGGGTCTTTCGTCGCGAATGGGTTGAAGTTGGTAGCGTAATCGAAATAGTCAACGCCTTCAACGCGTTTCAAGAAGCCGACAATGCGGTACGTCAGAGGGGTCATGAGAATCTCCCACGCAACCTTAAAGAGGTAGCCCGAAAGAATCAGGTTGAAAATGACGCTCAGCGGCTGGTCGTAAAAAATGAAGAAAATCACGATGGTCGTATCTACCGCCTGTCCGACAACGGTAGACCCGATGGTTCGCGTCCACAGCCGCTTACCCTGCGTGAAGATTTTCATTCGGGCCAAAGTGAAAGAATTGGCGAACTCGCCGCACCAATACGCGAGCATGCTGCCCGCCACAATGCGCCCGACTTGATGAAAGATCGCATAGAAAGACGGCTGGTCTTTGTACTCGGGAGCGGGCGGAATGATCACCGCCACATAGCTGAGGATCGCGAATAGGGTGAGTGCCAGAAAACCGTACCAAATGGCGCGCCGCGATGCCGAATAGCCATAAACTTCCGTAAAAATATCGCCAAAAACGTAGGTAATGGGGAACAGAAGTTGCGCTACGCTTACGCGCAAACTGAGCCGCCAAAGGGGCAACACAAAGAACTTCGGGGCAATCACGTTCGTGATCACCAACACCACTACGAAGAGCGTAATGAAGGCGTCCAGATATTTGTAGCGATGGTCGCTTTGAAAGAGAGCAAGAAAACTCTGCTTTTGCGGTGTCGTGCCGGAGTTTGAGTCCATAGTTGATTAAACCTTATAGATGCGAGTCGAACTGGCCGAGGTGGTTATAATCAGAGGGTGTCCCGGCTCTTTCCACATTGCCTGATCTGTCTCTTCATACTCGCCTCATGCGGTAACGACCTGAAAGACAAGGACAAAGTACAGGCCGCCATCTTGGATCGGTTACGAAGCCATTCCGGTCTGGATCTGAAGAGTATGGACGTTTCCACGACGGACGTCTCGTTCGAAAATAATATGGCATACGCCACAGTCGCGTTTCATCCCAAAGGTGATCCGAACTTGAAGGACAGCATGAGCATGAAATATACTCTGGAAGCGCGAGACGGCAAATGGGTGGTCGCCAAGGTGGGCGGCTCAGCAGGGCATTCCATAGATCAGGGAGCGACCCCCGCGAATCCTCACCTCGCGGCGCCACCAAGCCAATGAAAACAGTTGCTGTTCTCGGAGGCGGCCCGGCTGGCGCTACCGCTGCTGAACGTTTAGCTCGCTCAGGACTTAAGACGATCGTTCTGGACGAAAAGCTTGCTTGGGAAAAGCCTTGCGGGGGCGGCATCACCTACAAGGCGTATTCGCAATATTCATACCTTTTGGAAAACAATACCCCAAAAAAGGTTGTTACCGATACGATGCTGGCAGCCCCCAAATCGGGCGCTTTCAAGATGCAGCTGACCCGGCCCTTGTTGATCTACTCGCGTATGGATCTGAATGGGATGCTGCTCAGCCGCGCGGAAAAGGCTGGGGCGCAGATTGAGAAGGAACGCGTGCTTAGTTTGGATCGCGGTTCCAACAACTGGCGCATTCGGACCCGCTCAGGCATCATAGATGCGGATTACTGCGTGGTTGCCACTGGGGCGCGCAACCCTTTGCGCGAAGTTGGAACTCAATACACCGCGGAAGACACGATGTACGCTCTCGGCTACTGGGTTCCCTCCGATCAAGAACACATCGATATCCAATTTCTCCCCAACCTCGAGGGCTACATTTGGGTCTTCCCGCGCGCTGGGCATTTGTCGGTAGGCATTTGCGGCAAAGGCGAATCGGCACAATGCTTGCGTGTGCGGCTGGAACGCTATATGGACGAGAAGGGCCTCTCGCGGCGCGACGCCAAATTCTACGGCCATATGCTGCCGGCACTCGAGTCGCGCGGTTGGCGGAATAACCGCCTGGCAGGAGACGGCTGGATTGCGGTGGGCGATGCCGGCGGTTTGGTCGATCCGATTACGGGCGAAGGCCTTTACTACGCGATCCGCTCGGGCGATCTCGCTAGCCAGGTGCTTCTTAACGATCTTGACCCGTGCAAGAACGCCGATGCTTACCGCCAGCTCATCACTCGCGATTTTGGTTTGGACCTCACCTACGGCGCCGGTCTGGCGAAGCGTCTCTTTTGCGGTGCCGTCTGTTTTGGCGCGGTCCCAAGCCGCATGATCGACTTCATGCGCCGCAGCCCCAAGTTCTGCGAAATCATGCAAGATCTGTTTGCCGGCACACAGCCATACCTCGAACTCAAAACCCGTCTGTTGCGCAACGTGAACACCACCTTGCACGAAATCTTCATGAGCTTCCTGTTCCGCAAGTTGATTTTGAGTGAGACCCGAGTTCAGCTTTAAACCATGAACGTTGCGCAGTCCGAAGCCCTGTTTGCGCGCGCTAAGGAAGTGATTCCGGGCGGAGTCAATTCACCGGTACGGGCCTTTCGCGGCGTTGGCGGCACGCCACGATTCATGCTGCGCGGTGAAGGCTCACACTTTTTTGACGTCGATAACAATGAATACATAGACTATATCGGCTCGTGGGGGCCGCTGCTTTTTGGTCACAGACCGAAGCCGGTGATCGATGCGCTAACGGCTGTTCTGGAACTCGGCACGAGTTTTGGGGCTCCGACGGGCCGCGAAGTAGAGCTGGCGCAGTTGATCGTCGATGCGGTCCCTTCCATTGAAATGGTTCGGCTGGTCAACTCTGGGACTGAAGCGTGCATGAGTGCCATCCGTCTCGCCCGTGGTTTCACGGGCCGCGATCTTACTGTCAAGTTCGACGGCTGCTATCACGGCCACGTTGATTCCCTTCTGGTTAAAGCCGGCTCCGGCATTGCGACTCTCAGCCTTCCCGATACGGCAGGGGTGCCGAAGGCATTCTCCGACACCACCATTGCCCTGCCCCTCAACGATCTTGACGTTGTCGAATCGGTCTTTAAGCAGCGCGGGGATTCGATTGCGAGCGTCATCATTGAACCGGTTGTCGGCAATATGGGTTGCATTCCGCCGGCGCCCGGCTTTTTGGAAGGCTTGCGGCGCATCACGCAGCAGTATGGGGCGCTGCTGATCTTCGACGAAGTCATGACGGGCTTTCGTCTGGCGCGCGGCGGCGCTCAGCAGCTTTTTAACATCAAGCCCGATATCACCACGCTCGGCAAGATTATCGGTGGCGGACTGCCGATTGCGGCTTATGGAGGCCGCGTTGAGATCATGAACAAGGTCGCGCCGGTGGGTCCTGTTTATCAGGCGGGAACGCTATCCGGAAATCCGCTGGCGGTCAGCGCGGGAATAGCAATGCTCCGGCATATTGAAGATCATCCTGAAACATACGACATCTTGGAGCAGCGCGCGGCGGCGCTGGCCGCGAATCCCTCGGCTGGAATGGTGTTGAATCGGGTCGGCTCTATGGCCACTTTCTTTTTCCAATCCGGGCCCGTTCGTAATGCCGACGATGCCCGCAAATCCGACACGGCAGCGTTCGGCAAATTCTTTCATCATCTGTTAGAACGCAACATTTACTTCCCTCCTTCCCAGTACGAAGCGCTTTTTGTTTCGGCGGTTCATACTGCGGCGGATATCGACCATACGGTGCAGGCGATTCGTGAGTTCAGAGTCCAATAGCAGACCGCGCGTGCTTGTTACCGGCGCGGGCAAACGCATCGGCCGCACCATTGCTACTGAACTGTCGCGCCGTGGCTTCCAGGTTGCTATTCACTACAATCACTCGCGCGCGGAGGCCGAAGAGGTTTCTCGCGCTTGCGGCGGGGCGCCCATCTTCCAGGCCAATCTCGCGCAAGTGCCGGATATTCGCCGGCTCTTTGCGGATGTAAACAAATCGTTTGGCCCACTCGATTGCCTGGTCAACAACGCAGCAAACTTTACACGTTTTGATCCGCTCGACATCACCGAAGAGGATTGGGATTTCATTCACGACGTCAATCTGAAAGCCACCTTCTTTTGCTGCCAGGAAGCGGCTAAAATGATGCTTCCGCGGGGCGCTGGGCGAATTGTCAATATCAGCTCGCTTGGGGGCATTCGACCTTGGGCGGACCATGCCCACTATTGCGCTTCAAAAGCCGGCGTCATCATGCTGACCAAGGCACTCTCGAAGGCGTTTGCCCCGCGAATCACCGTTAACTCCGTTGCTCCGGGAGTGATTCCATTCGGCAACGACGTGGATGCGCGGGTGCAAGCGATGATTGACGCTACGCCCATGCAGCGGGCGGGGAAGGCGGAAGAGATTGCCGACGCGGTCCATTTCTTTCTTACGGCTCCCACTTTCATTACGGGTCAAATTCTGGCGGTCGACGGCGGGTTGAACGACCGGTAAGAGGCCCGGTTGAAACGCCCAATCCGGTGCCTAATCCGGTGCCTGCCACCACAATGCAACAATTCCCGGACGAGTTGGCTTCGTTGCGCAAAATAACCGTAGCATTCCCAAAAATGCAGTAGTCCGCGTCATTTGATCGGTGGTGCCCAATCCGGTGCCTGCCACCACAATGCAACAATTCCTGGACGAGTTGGCTTCGTTGCGCAAAATAACCGTAGCAGTGGTTACCCACTCCGCAACGATCTCATCTATCAGTCACAAGCGGCTCAAAATTTTCCGCCTCCTCCCATCGAACTGAAAACTAAGCAGCTTGCCCGTTTTGTCTCCTTCACGCTTCATCTCGCGCAACGCCGCACTCAGCTTATCCTCGAGTCAGTTCACGCGGTCGTACTTGCTGGCGTCTTCCTGTTTTCCGTGGATCGCGCCCTTCCGCCCAGAATCGGGTTCGCCCCCGACTCGCCCCCCCGGTTCAGTTCTTTCACAATCGAAGACTTACCTTTCGCCGCTGGGTTCGTATTTTAAAAACGAGCCACTCGCTCTACGGTTGGTCTCCGCGGCAGCGGGTTGGCTTTGTTTTTTCAAAACGGCGGCCCATCACAAGGGATATGGGTTCGTTGCGCAAAATGGCTGACTGCCAAAATAAAGTGGTCAGCCTGATGTGGCACCTCTTTTAGAAAAAGGTGCCACATCAGGCTGACCACTTTTATCAAGCTCGCAACATCGGGCAAAGTTGGATCGACCGGGTTGGAGTCCGCTCTTTGAGACCGCTACGTTGGCCGGTATATGGCTTCGAAGCGCAAAAGAGCGAACTCGCGGCGATTTGGCTTCGTTTTTTCAAAAAACGTTCCGCAGTAAGCGCCGCCTTCGTTCCGCGAAACGAAACGGCCGATGGTTTGTTTTTTCAATCCAGCCCATCGGCCCAAAGTGGCTTCGAAGCGTAAAAAGAGCCAACTCGTCGCGATTTGGCTTCGTTTTTTCAAAAGCGTTCCGCCGCGCTGGCTTCGTTGCGCAAAAAAGCTCGGCGAAACGGGTGCTCCTGCACGATGTATTTAGGAGTCTAGGCGTCCGAACTGAGGGCGCTCACGCCCGCTAACCGTCGCGGCTTGGAACAGAGGGTTGACGGTGTGTTCGAGGTTTTGCGGCGTAACAGACGCTACCCTGCGGCTTCGCGATAGCCTCTATGAACCTGGTCGCGAATGAGCTGGTCGGTGGCTTCGCTCAAATAATCATGCAGCGCCGACTGCAGATCCTCATATTCGGGCCACAGAACCTGTTTTACGAAATCGCGGGGGGCACGGATCATGATCGTCATGTGGCGTTGCCTTTTGTAGCGATAGGGTTCAAAACCGTAGCGGCGGCACAATGCCGTAAAGAGCCGTCTTTGCCACTGATCGGCCATCGTGAATTTTAGCTCGACAAGTGGGGGCGGCGCCTGCTGGCGGTCGGATGCTTGGAGCGCTTGGCGGATCCGCTCCAGAGCTGCGGCAGCCGCCTGGCGTTCGCCGGCGGTCTTGGCGCCTTCAAATAATGCGGTGATTTTACGAAGCTTTTCGCGCAACTGTTGTTCGCTGGTCATCGATCTGGCAATTATCCTACCGCGCTTTTTCCAAAAGTAATAAGGCGGATTTTGCGCGCCCGCAAAGTGAACGTAAAGATTCGCACCTCTGTACCCGATAAAGTTATAGGGCATCGTGCCGAATCAGCCGTCATTCTCCAAGTCGATTGGCCGCAAGAGACATCATTATATTCTCTCGGTCCTCGCTGTCGCCGCCGCCGGCATTGCCGACGCTCAGCCGAGGAACTTGGCAACTTTAACGACTGCCAACCAAGCCCATAGCCTCAGTCTGACAGAAGCAGCGAGGCGTTATCCCGTTCATCTGCGCGCAGTCGTGACCTACTTCGACGCCAATATCGATCAGCGCCATCTTGCTCTATTCGTTCATGACGCGACGGGCTCCGTTTTTGTTACCGTGGCCGGGATACCTTCATTCGCTATCTATGCGGGAGATTTATTGGATATCACCGGCGTAAGCGGCACTGGTGATTTCGCGCCAATCGTCGATCGGGGCCACGTAGAACGGATTGGGAAATCGGGTCTTCCCAGGTCCGCTCCTCTGGTGAGCTTATCGCAGCTTCTGACAGGAAGTGAAGATGGCCAATGGGTCGAAATCGAGGGAGTTGTGCACTCCGTCCGTCGGTCTGCGCGGAACATCCTTTTAGACGTGGCAACCAGCGAAGGAATCATTACAGCGCTCACACCACTCGAGCGCGCCGCCAACTATGCCCCCTTGGTAGATGCCAAAATACGGTTGCGGGGTGCGGACGGCCCAGTCTTCAACCACCTGCGACAAATGACGGGCACCCATATTCTCTTTCCCGGGGCGGAGACGATCAGCATTGAAGAGCGGCCGCAGCCTGACCCTTATCATTCGGCCGTTCGGCCCATCAACACTCTTTTGCGATTTGAGCCGGGTGTGGCTTTCCGGCACCGCGTGCATGTGCGCGGTGCGGTTACGATGTTCTGGCCGGGTCGAAGGATCTGCATCCAGGACGGGACCGAGAGTGTATGCGCGCAAACTGTGCAGACAAGCCCGGTTCGCAATGGCGACGTGGTGGACATCTTGGGTTTCGCAGTAGCCCGCGATTTTAAGCCCACGCTCACGGATTCGGAGTTTCAAAAGTCGGGTGGGTCTGAAAACATATCGGCGCCACTGATTACCGGCGATCAAGCGCTGCGCGGCGAACACGACGCGCAACTCGTTCAGATGGACGCCACCCTCATTGGCAGAGATCAATCGGCCACTGATCCAACGCTGATGTTATCGGCAGGAAAGTCCGTTTTCCTGGCGGTTCTTCCCGCTGGCGCAGGGAACTTTGCGCTTAGCCTCAAGGATGGCAGCAGCTTGCGAATCACGGGCATTTGTTCCGTTAAAGCGGATCTCAAACGCACCGCGGAGGGTGAAGGGTTTGCGGTTCCTTCATCGTTCCGCCTGTTGCTGCGCCAACCAAGCGATGCAGCGGTTCTAGTGCAATCATCGTGGTGGAGCGTGGGTCATACGCTAGCGATACTCGCGGCGGTTTTTGCGGGCGCACTAGGCGCGCTCTTTTGGAGCTTCCTGTTGCGGCGCCGTGTTCATCAGCAAACCGAAGTCATCCGCAATCAGTTGGAGGAGGCGTCCCGGTTGAAAGAATTGGCCGAATCCGCCAATCGAGCAAAAAGCGACTTTGTGGCGAACATGAGTCACGAAATCCGTACACCGATGAACGGGGTGCTGGGCATGACAGAGCTAGCGCTGCAAACGGATTTGACCGCCGACCAAAGGGAACTATTGGAGACGGCTAGAATCTCGGCAGATTCGCTGCTCGCTATTATCAACGACATTCTCGACTTTTCGAAGATTGAAGCGGGCAAACTAGAACTGGACGTGGCCCCCTTCCGGCTGCGTGACGCTCTGCCTCGGATTGTCAAGCCGCTTGCGTTGCGCGCCGCTTCGAAAGGTCTGAAACTCATTTGCGACATAAGTGACGAGGTACCCGGCCAGGTCGCTCTCGATTCGATTCGATTGGGACAGATCCTGGTGAATCTAATCGGCAATGCCATTAAATTCACGGCTGCGGGTGAAGTGGGGCTGGCGGTGTGTTCAGACGGCATCACCGATGGTGTCTGCAAGTTGCATTTCAAGGTTCGAGACAGCGGAGTCGGCATTCCGCCGGAACGGCAGAAAGCTATTTTTGAGGCTTTCTCGCAGGCCGATGCGGCAACCACTCGCCAGTTTGGCGGGACGGGACTGGGACTCACCATTTGTACCCGGTTGATTGCGTTGATGAATGGAAACATTTGGGTAGAAAGCGAAATAGGGCTAGGCAGCACGTTCCATTTCACGATTGAAGTCCCGATCGTCAAAGAAGAGCCTGCGATTGCTTCGGAAGCGTCGAAAGAACGTCCCGGTTCGCAAATATCGCCGTTGCGCATCCTGTTGGTGGAAGACAATCCGGTCAATCAGAAGGTCGCCTCCCGTATGCTCGAGAAACAGGGCCACGCCATCTCCATTGCGGGGAACGGGCGGGACGCTTTAGCAGCGTGGGAACGCGAGCCCTTCGACCTGATCCTGATGGACGTCCAGATGCCCGAAATGGACGGCATGGAGGCAACCGCTACGATTCGGCTGAGGGAACGCACCCGAGGCCGCAATTGTCATATTCCGATTATCGCGCTCACCGCACATGCGATGTCGGGCGACCGCGAAGCTTGCTTAGGAGTGGGTATGGACGGATTTGTCACAAAGCCGATTCGGATAGACGATCTGATCCGCGAAATTGAGCGGGTGCATACCGAACTCGCCGCTGTCGAAATACCCGCCCCTGTGGCGTAGTTTTCACTTCATTTTGGTATTTTGGAGGTCTTGGAGCGGGGTACGGTCAAACTCGGCGATTCGCGGCTACAAGCTCTTCTTGAGTCGGCCAAACTATTGAGTTCGTCCCTGGCGTTACCTGATCTGCTGGCCCATCTGCTGCGCACGGTTATGGGTCGTTTGCTGGTGAGTAAGGCCGTTTTGGCCGTCGACCTTGACGGCAGCATGCGTGTGGCGCTGGCGCGCGGCGTTTCTTCCCTTTCTGAAAACGACCCCTTCACCGAAGACATTGGACGGGCCGCCAAGCTGGAGCGGTTCTTTCCGATAGAACAGACGGGTCAGGTGATCGGCGTGTTAGCTATTGGCCGCCCGGCGCGAGGCTTTCTCGAACCAGAAGAAGAAGACTTCGTCAAAGCGCTGCTTGGCTTGGCCGCCAGTTCAATAGCCAATGCGCAGGCTCATGAAGCGACGCTGCGCAGCAACCAGAAGCTTGAACAAAAAGTGCAAGAGCTGCGCGCGCTCATCGACTTGGGGCGTGGCGTCTCGGCGTCTTTGGAACCGGATGACATCGCGCAAATGCTGACCCTGACTCTGGCTGGCCGGTGGATCATTTCCAAACACGGCATCGCAACGTGGAAAGAAGGCCACCCGCCCATTGAGCGGCAAAAGGGAATCGACTTGTCGTTCCTCACCTCTGAAAAAGAACGCTGGACTCAGTTGGCCGAGCCGACTCTAGCTCTGGCCGACGTGCCTTTGCCTGCCGGATCTTTGCTTCTCCCGCTGCGGAGTTCTGCTGAAACTTTCGGCATGGTGGTTTGCGGTCCACGCTTAAACAAGCAACCGTACACAGAGGCCGATATCGAATTCGGCGCGGGCTTAGCGGCGCAAGCGGCCGTTTCGTTCGATAATGCGTGGCATTTTCGCGACACGCTTGTCCGCCAACAAATGGAAAAAGAAGTCGCGCTGGCTGCCAACATTCAGCGAGATCTCTTTCCCGCAGTCTTACCGCAGTTAGTTCATTCTGACATCGCAGCCGCAAACCGCCAAGCCAAATTAGTAGGCGGCGACTACTACGACGTGCTGCCGATTCAGGGCGCTGGTTTAGATCTTCCGCACTTACTTTGTGTAGTGGATATTTCCGGCAAAGGGATGTTCGCCGCTTTGCTCATGAGCAACATTCAAGCGACGCTGCGCGCTTTGTTGAGCCACAGGCAGTCGCTTTCCGACGTCGCAGCGCAGGCAAACACGCTGCTGCATGCTACGACACCTGCCAATCGCTACGCAACGGCATTTCTTGCACAATACGATCCGGCGACTGGCGTTTGCCAATGGGTCAACTGCGGACATAACGACGGAGTTGTGCTGCGCAAATCGGGTCAGGTGGAAATGATGCCGTGCACGGGCATTGCATTGGGGCTGTTTCCGGGCATGTCTTATGAAACGCAGACATTTGAGTTGCAGGCGGGCGATCTACTCGCCATTTATTCGGACGGCGTGACTGAAGCCAACAACGCAGCGGAAGAGGAATTCAGTTTGGACCGGTTCGTTGGTGTGCTCAAAGCTCACAAAGACAAGGCGGCCAGCGAGATCGTAAACGAAGTGATTCGGGATATCGACGTCTTCGTAGGCGATGCGCCGCAATTTGACGACATTACGTTAATGGTGATGAAACGGCTATGAACGGCGCGTGGCTCGAAGAACTATTGCCGCAAGCCATCATTTCGCCCCGTTTCCGAGTTTTGTGGCTGGTGTTCTTCTTGTTGTTTCCACTGGCATACGTGGGTGGCGTAGTGCTCGCGGTTTGGGAGGAACGGCTGGCGCAAGTTGCGGGCGCGGTGGACCGAGCCATGTCGATTAAAGCGGCACAGCGGTTTGCCGAGTCGAAGGGCGTGTCCGTCGCCGGCTGGAATCATTACGTAACTGTGGAAACGCACGACGACTTGCTGAGCTACTACGGCAATGTGCAGAAGCCGGATTTGGCGGCGGTCAGCAGTTTGGCGCCGGCGCGCGAGGTGACGGTGCTTTTCACCTCACCCGACATGAAGACCGAGTTCCGAACGTACATGTCTCTGACCGGCGAGGTGGCCGGCTTTGACATGGGCAAATCCGCTTCGATAGGAAGAACCAACATCATGGTAGGGGCCGTCAACATTACTTCCACTGACAGCCATAGCACCGACAAGACAACAGCTGCTGCGGGCGATCAAAAAGCGGAGTCGATTGCCCGCGGCTTTTTGGCATCGAATGACTCGCTGAGCCGCTTGCTTAAATTTGAGGCTCCCGCAAAGGCCGAGACGAGTTCAGACGATCCGGCGCGAACGGACGTCTCTTGGGACGCGAGTCCGGCGAGCGAGAAGGAGTTGGCACTGAACGTTGCGGTTTCGGTGCGCGACGGGCATGTCGTCGCACAGCGGGTTACGGCCAAGTTAGACGAGGATTATCGAAAGTCCAATTTACCGAAGAAGTCGTCTTTCCCGGTTATTTGGAATTCGATTTACGGCGCGTTTCTGAGCTTCAGTGCGCTCTATGCCATTTACCGCTACGCCAAGCGGACCTTCCAGAAAGAAGTTTCCCACCCGCGCACGCTGATTGTGGCTGCGCTATTTTGCATTTCTTACAGCATCTACATTTACTCGCTGGCGGTTGACCAAGTGGCGGCCCGTGTGAGTGCTGCCAGGTTTAAATCGATTCTGCTCGCTGCTGACGTTTCGGCGTTCATCGCCTTCGCCTTTATGGGACTGCTGGTCGGCATCGCATACGGCAGTGGCGAAGGCGAAGTGAGAGAAGCTTATCCTGGCAAGTTGACGCCATTGGACGCGCTGCTGGCGGGGCGGATCTTCTCGCGGGACGTTTCGGCGGCCATCTTGTTTGGCGCCGCAACGGCTGCCTGGCTCTTGCTGTGCCAGCACGCGCTCGCGTACTTTCTGCCAACCGATATGGTTGGAGCGCGCAGCGAAGGGCTTCAATATACGTTTGCGCGCCTGCCCTGGCTCACATTGCTGATGGGCAGGCAGTGGATGTCGTTGCTGATCGCGGTGGCCGGTTTGCTTTTGCCGGCTTCGTTCCTTTCGCGATCGAAGGCGCGGGGCAAGCGGCGGTTCATTTGGCTGATTTTGTTTGCGATTCTCTCCGTTCTGCATGACGGGGCGGCGTATCCGACACTCGCTTCGTCTTTATTAGCCATGGGCGTGCTGGTGAGCGCGTTGCTGTTACCTTTCTTTGCGTTCGATCTGCTGGCCGCCATCGTTAGCTTGTCTTCGCTGGCGTTTGTGAACGAACTGGCAAGACTCAGCGCGGTGTTTCCTTCCTGGATTCCATTTGCTCTTGGGCTGGCGGCGATTGCAGCTGCGACATTGGCGGTGGCAACTTACTTGGCTTTGCGCGGTCAGCCGGTTCTTGAAGACGATGTGCGGCCCCTTTATGCGAAGAATCTTGCTGAACGGATGGGACTGCAAGCCGAAGTGCTGGCCGCACGCGAGGCACAGTTGCGGCTCATGCCGCAAGCGGCTCCGCAACTGCAGGGTATGCAAGTGGCGGCTTGCTGCATTCCCGCTAAGGGCGTGGGCGGCGATTTTTATGATTTCTTCCATTTGGATGCGAACCGTATCGGCATCTTCGTGGCGCAAGGAGGCGAGCGCGGTCTAGCCTCGGCTCTGTGTATTGCCCTGGCGAAAGGCGTTTTGATGCACGCCTTGCAGCAAACCCATTCGGCGGCGCAGATAGTGGCGCAACTGGAAGCGGGCATGGCCAAACTGTTGCAAGGCGGAACGGGTACGGACATCAGCTTTGCGTACGCCGTGTTTGACAGCAACCGGCAACTGCTGAACTATGCGCGGGTGGGCGATTCGCCGCGGGTATTGATTCATCGGCGGGAAACAGGCTTCGCGAATTCGGCACAATTAGAAAGCAGGGCAAATTTTCCGGGACGCGCGGAGAGCGCTCCCGCGATTCACGAAGGCGCGGCCCATTTGAATCCGGGCGATCACATCATCTTCTTTACGGACGGCGTGACGGCTCTCAGGTTACGGCGATTTGGCAGGTCTTCCAATCAATGGCTTAGTGCTTTGCCCCGCGAGCTAGGAAGGCAAGATGAGCCACTGCAAACGCTGCTGGTTTCTTCGTTGACGAAATATCGGAACAGCGCTTCGGAAGATTTGACGGCAGTTGTTTTGCGCGCGGTGGGAAGCGAGGCCGTGCGGCAAGAGGGGGTTGCTTGAAAGGCGGGCTTACGCGCAAGCAAGCGTTATTCGTGGCGGTGGCAGCCGGCTGCCTGGGTATTGTCATTTTGAGTCTTTGGTTTGGAAAGTATTGGCCAGCCAGTTCATGGCCGGTGATTTCTCGCGAGCAAGCGGTTACCAAGGCGCGCTTAGTCGCGAAAGAATTCGGCTTCGACGCAAGCAGATCGCAGTTTACGCTGACGACGTCGGTAACGAAAATTCTGGCTTACTACTCACAACGGCATCCGGCCGATGCGAGCGCGCGAGCCGTTTCTCCACTGAGTGAGCGCATCGCGTTCACTTCAGGCAAAAATACAAAAGCGGAAGTGGGCTTGGATTCCGCCGGCACAGCGATTTATTGGCGCGCGCCGAAAGACTTCAAATCGAAAAAGCAAGCTGCCTCCGAGGTGGAAGCCGCGCAACAAGCGTTTGCATTGCTGTGCGGGCGAGATGCTCAGGCGTTTTCCGGACCCGCGAAATCAATGGGGGACGATCCCAAAGATGAAGAGTATGTATGGAAGCGAACTCCTCTCGCACAGTCTCAGGTGCGGGAAAAGATTACAATTCTGGCCGAAGGCGCAGCCATTCTGAAGGCGCAACGGACGGTGTCCATTGCTTCGAGCGAAGACATGGATACGGAAACGGGCGACGATCACGCATATTGGGACCTTTTCGCAGTCATTTTTTGGACGTTTAGCGTAGCAGGAAATGTGACGCTGGTCGCGATTATGATCCTTTGGCTGGTGCGGCGTTCGTTGAGGCCTCGCTTTGCGCTAAAAGTGGCAGGCGCAGCAGTGGCGGTGATGGCAGTTTCGTTACTGGCGGGCGCGAACGCCGAGAAACTGCACGATGATGACGGAGACTGGGGCGGGCCGGTGTTTTTCACCACGTTAGCCGTGTTTTGTTTCGCCTCTGTTGGACGGCTTATTTCCGCCCAAGCGAGGCCGAAGTGGATGTCGCTCGAGCAACTGGGCGGGCTTGCGCCGCTGGCGAAGGCCACAGGCGAATCGCTGGCGGCGGGAGTTTTGTGCAGTCCGCTACTGGTGGCAATTCCATTTCTGATTGCCGGATGCGGATTGTTTGCGCAGAGCGCGGTGGTGGCACAGGACGTGGGAGTTCTGTTCAGTGCGCGGCCATTGCTCGACAGTCTGGACATTCCGGGAGTGCTTTACGTTTTGGGATTTTTTGGTTTTGGCCTTCCGCTGTTGAACCGAATGTTGAGACGGCGGTGGCTGCGCTGGCTGGTTGTGGTACCAGTTGGCACGCTGTTTTTTGCCTACGCCACGCGTGCAGTGACCGGGCCAATCGCGGTGCCGTTGACAGCAGGGTTTTGCACGCTGCTGTTATTTGGATTTTTGTACGCGTCGTTCGATGTGCTGGCGGTGCTCACCTTGCAACTGAGCAGCGGGATCGTGCTGAGCATGATTGAGCTAGGCCATAAAGGCGGAGGTGTTTGGCCGTTTGCACTGACATTAGGAGCGTTGATGTTGGCGGCGTTTTGGTTTGCTACTCGCGGGCAAGCGGTAGCGGAGGGTGACCTACAAGCGACGGTTCCAGCCTTGACGGCGTTCCGTGCGGAACGGGAGAAGCTACAGGCGGAGTTTTCAGTGGCGCGCAGAGCGCAGCAGGGGATGCTGCCGCAAGCGCCGCCGACGATACCCGGTTATTCGATTGCGGCCTCGTGCACGCCGTCGCTTGAGGTAGGCGGAGATCTCTATGACTTTCTTACGTTGCCGGATGGGCGAATTGGCATTGGTGTGGCCGATGTTAGTGGAAAGGGAGTTCCGGCGGCGCTATATATGACGCTGACGAAGGGCTTGCTGGCAAGCGTCAGCGGAGACAGTGCCCAATTGCAAACGGTGGTGGAAGAAGTAAACCGGCATTTGCATGGCGTGACACGGAAGAAGGTGTTTGTGACGATGGCGCTGGGCTTTCTGGATGCAGAGAAGCGGGTTTTGCAATGCGTGCGAGCGGGACACAATCCGATGGTGTGGCGGCGCGCAGCGAAAGGGGTGACAAGTTTGGTGGCCCCGGCTGGATTGGGATTGGGGATTACGGCGGGCAAGATTTTCGGCACCCAATTGAAGGTTGAAGAGATGGAGTTGGACGAAGGCGACGCGGTGGTGTTCTATTCGGACGGCGTCACGGAGGCGATGAACCGGAGTTTGGAGCAATTTGGCGAAGAGCGGCTGATGGCGGCGGTAGAGAAGACGGACCAGCTGGACGCGGCTGGGACGCATGATTCCATACTCAGCGCGGTACGGGAGTTTCTCGGAGGAGTTCACCCCCAGGACGACATGACGCTGGTAGTTCTTAGAGTGGGAATGAGAGGATGATGGTAAGTGGCTAACCCGTTTTCAATTCACAAATCAACAGAAGAAGGGCTTTCTGTTTTGGCGCTAGAAGGCTATCTGGATGCGCATACGGCGCCGGAATTCGAGAAGACCGTGCAGGCTGAATTCCGGGCGGGGCGCAAGCAGATGGTGGTGGAGTGTTCAAAGTTGACTTACATCTCGAGCGCTGGATTGGGCGTGTTCATGAGTTTTATAGAGGAGATCAGGGAGGCGGGGGGAGATATTAAGATCTGCGGGTTGGCGCCCAAAGTTTTTCAAGTCTTCGACATTTTGGGATTTTCGGCGCTGTTTGATATCCTGCCCGATTTGCCGGCGACAGTTCGCCGATTTCAAGAAGCTCCGGTAAAGGAGACGTAAGCAATGGCCTGGGAACGAACGTTCGCTTTGCATGTCCCTTCGTCGACTGAGAACCTGTCGATGATTCGGGATTTTGTCAAGAGCATCGGCACTCAGTCCGGCATGGACGATATGGAAGTGGCGAGGTTGGAGTTAGCGGTGGACGAAGCTTGCGCCAACGTCATGGAACATGCTTATGACGACGATACGTCGAAGGAAGTTAAGATTCGTGCGATTGTGGACGAGAAGTGTGTGCAGATTGAGGTGATCGATACAGGCAAGGGGTTCGATCCGGCGACGGTGGAGCAGTTGAAGTTGAAGGAACTGGTTACGGCCAAACGGAGCGGCGGGCTGGGCATGCGGCTGATGAAGTCTTTCATGGACGAGGTTCATTACGAAGTGCAGCCGGGCGTGAAGAATGAGTTGAAGATGGTGAAGAGGTTGAAGAAGGGGTAGGTCCGGAGGTGAGCGGCGCAAAAGGGGGACGCGCCTGCAATTCGGACGGTTGAAGGAGTGCCAACGCTAGCCCGGAGTGTCCCCCTTTTGCTCTCGGACGGTTGACAAGGCGATAGCCTGGAGTGTCCCTTTTGCTCCGTTCGCTCTAGGCAAGAGCATCGAGAACATTCAGCCGGCGCCCAATTTGCTCGTCACTTCAATCACGCCGCCGTGGCGTTTCACAATCCATTGGGCGATCGATAGGCCGAGCCCTGAACCTCCGGTTTGGCGCGAGCGATCTTTCGAGACGCGGTAGAAGCGTTCGAAGATCAGGGGCCAGTCTTGCTCGGCAATTCCTACTCCTGTGTCGCTGACGGTGACGAGCGCTTGCGCGCCCGTCGTCACTCTGACACTGACTGACCCGGGCGAAGGAGTGAACTTGATGGCGTTATCGAGCAGGATGCAGACAGCGCGGCGGAGTGCGTCTGGATCGCCGTGAATAGGGCAGGCGCTTGGAGCGTCGATGGAAAGTGAGAGGCCTTTGGCCTCGGCCATGACGCGCATTTCGTCGGTGGCGCTGCGAACGGTCTCGGCGAGATCGATGGGATGGAAGTCGAGAGCGCTTTTGCCGGCATCGCTGCGGGCCAATAAAAGAAGATCACCGATCAAGAGGGACGTGCGTTCGGTTTCGATGCGGACGCGACTCCAAGCGGCGAGGTGTTCTTCGAGAGTTCGGGGACGGCTCTGCATAAGTTCGGAGGTAGTTTGAATGACGGCAATGGGAGTTCGCAACTCATGGGAGGCGTCGGCGGTGAACTCAGTGATGCGGTGAAAAGCGGATTGGAGGCGCCGCAGCATTTCGTTGAGGACGCCGGATAGGCGATCAAGCTCATCGTCCGCGCCGCTGGAGGGGAGGCGAGCGGAGAGATCTTGCGCGCTGATTTGAGCGGCGGCCTGGGAGATCCGGTCGACCGGACTGAGCGCGCGGCCACTCATCCAGTAACCTCCCATGGCAGCGACGAGCAGAAGAAGCGGGCTGCCGAGACCGATGGTCCAAAGGAAGCCGTTCTTCACCTCTTCCAGTTCGCCGATGCCCAAACCGATTTGAACGGTGCCCACGCGGATGGGCGCAGTGAGCAGGCGGACCTTGTCATGCCGGACGCGAATGGTTTCGTAGCGGCTTTGCAAAGGAGAGGGAGACTTCAGCGGGGGCCAAATCTCGGCGCTCGGAGTGCGGAAGAGCCAGTGGCCTTGCGGATCGGCGATGCGGATGTTGGCTACCGACTGACTGAGGAGCGACTCTTCGCGAAACTCCTGTTCGAGGTGCCGGAAATCATCGGGACTGAAGGAATCGACATAGCGTTTGACATCGGTGAGGCGGGCGCGGAGCTCGCGGTCGGCGGTTTCGAGGATGCTGTGTTCCAGGGCGATCCAGACGGCGGCTCCGATTAAGGCAAACGTGAGAGCCAGGACGAGCGTGTAGGACGCGGTGAGGCGGAAGCGAATCGAGAGTGCGGCGCGCGGCTTAGTCACGGAGGATGTATCCGAAACCGCGCACGGTGTGAATGAGGCGCTTTTGAAGATCAGCGTCAACCTTCTCGCGGAGTTGTTTGATGTGGACGTCGACGGTGTTGGATTCGACGTCTTCGTTGAAGCCCCAGACGGCTTCGATGATAGCGTTGCGGGAGACCGCGCGATTCGGACGGCGCATGAGAGTTTCGAGCAGGCGGAACTCAGTGGGAGTGAGAGGGACTTTGCGGCCGTTGCGAGTAACATCGCGGGCGGCGGGGTCGAGGGACAGATCGGCGGCGCGCAATTCTTTGACAGGAGATTGGGCGGAGCGGCGGGAGATGGCGCGTAGGCGGGCGAGGAGAACGGCGAACGCGAAGGGCTTGACGAGATAATCGTCGGCGCCGGCGTCGAGGCCCCTGACGATATCTTCGGCGGCGTCGCGCGCGGTCAACATCAGGATTGGCGTATGATTCTTGCGGGCACGAAGGGAGCGGGCGACTTCGATGCCATTGACGCGGGGCATCATGACATCGAGCACAATGGCGTCGAAGCTGCTGGCCGCTAAGGCAGCCAGCGCTTCTTCACCGTCGCGGGCAAGAGTAACCGTGTGGTTCTGTTCCTGAAGACCTTGGGCGAGGAGGTCTCCCATAGATGCCTCGTCCTCAGCGATGAGAATCCACATAGTGTGCTACCCCACGACCTTATCGAGCAGCCTTACGCAAACTCCACCCCAATCGCCTTCCCGACCCCCCGTATATACTCCCGCCCCTCGGCATATTCCTCCGCGGTCTTCAAATGTTCCAGCATCAACGGCGCATCCACCGCCAGCATCGTCACCCCGCGCAAATATGCCTTGTAATCTATCTGTCCGCGCCCCGGAATCACTTCCAAGAAATGCACATTCAATTCCGTGATCCACTGCAAGTCCTTCGCATGGCAAGAAATAATCCACGGCCCCAGCTTCGCGAAACACTCTTCAATAAACTCGGTATTTCGATAAAAACGCACTGGGCAATTCACCCCATTACACACATCCAAGTGCACCCCGAACGCTTTCCGATCCACCGCCTTAATCAACTCAACATAAGCATCCGGCCCATCCGGCAAATTCCACCCCATCATCTCTATCGTGAACTTCGTCCTCTTCGGCTTCACCTCATCGATCACATGCCGGCAGTTCGCAACAGTCGCCTCAAAAAACTCGCGCGACAAATTCTTCGGATTCGGCCCATACCAAACCTTCGGATCGTACGACCCCGCGATATCCACGCAACAACGCGCCCCAACCTCTTCCGCCAGCGCACACCTTTCCGTTACATAAGCCAGATTTTCCTTACGCTTCGTATCGTCTGGATCGAGCATGTTCTTCCATGCACCGACCTCAGCAATCACCACATCTTCCTTGGCAAAGGCCTCGCGAATCGCCTTTATTCGTTGTGCATCCCCCACCTCAGCCGCCGGACAATAAGCAGCACTATACCCCAACCGCCTATGTTCTCTTGCCAATTCCGCCGGGTCATCCGACTTCAAAAAAATTGGCCCGCCGAGTCTTACCTTCTTCCCTACCCTGCCCTCGGCCCAGCCTGCCGGCACCACCGCCGCGCTACCCGCCAAAAATGTTCGTCTGTTCATGAGCTATTAGCTTATCCATATCTAAAAACGCTTATACGGAACCCGCCCCGCTCTGCCGATAAGGCAAGTGCGCCCTATGACGCTCCGCGAGCAACCCCAATCCTTATCGAAGCTAGCCCCCGAGACCCGCACGCATGCGAAGAAAGAGGCCGGCAAGCTGTATGCTGTCCGTCTGCGCAGCACGATCATTGTGCAAGCACTGATCTTAGTAGCCGTGTGGGCTTCCACCAGCTACCCGATCGAACACTACACGGTACTCGAATTCGTCAGCGTCCTCTCGGCGCTCGGTATCACCTTAAACATACTGGCGATCTCGGCCCGCAAGACCTTGTGGAGCAAGTCGAGCAACAGTTGGTATGGCATGATCGCCGTCGGCACGATGATGACGGCGGGAGGTCTTGGCTTCCTCCTCGCGCATTCCATCTCCTGTTATGGGTTCTCAAATTGGAATTCCACCGTGGTCATGATCTGGAACACTGTCGCTGTCGCAAGCTCCATTGTCAACCTCGCTCCCAACACTCGCATCTTCGTCCAGCAAGTCTTCTTCCTCCTTTGGCCCGCGCTGGTCTATTCCTTTGGCTGGCAACACAGCTCGGCTGCCATCCGCTACTCGGCCGCCAACTTCGCCCTGCTGCTTTTCAGCATCTTTCAGGGCCGCCAAGTCAACGCCGACTTTTGGGAGCAACTCGCCAGCCGCTTCCTGGGGGAACAACGCGGTAAAGAAATCGACGCCGTCCGGAGTACCGCCGAACAAGCTTTGTCCGGTGCTAAGCGCGCCCGCATAAAGGCCGAAGAAGCCGCCAAGGCCCGCAGCGAATTCCTGGCCAACATGAGCCATGAGATTCGCACGCCGATGAATGCCGTGATGGGAATGACGAGTCTGATTCTCGATCAGAACCTGCCGGCTGAAACCATTGATTGCGTCAACACGATTCGGTCCTCATCCGACGCTCTGTTGACGATCATCAACGACATCCTCGATTTCTCGAAAATCGAGTCGGGCAAGCTCGACCTGGAGAACGAGCCCTTCTCCCTGCAAGACTGCATGGAAGAAGCATTAGAGCTATTGGCCGTTCGGGCCGCCGAGAAAAAGATTGAACTCGCTGGAATTGTCAGCCCGGAAATCTCAGAAAAGATTTCCGGCGACGTGACTCGGACCCGTCAGATCTTGTTGAACTTGGTCGGCAACGCCGTCAAGTTCACCGCGCATGGCGAAGTCATCGTGACGGCCGAAATTGCGAGGCGGGAAAACGAAACCTTCCTTCATCTCGCCGTCCGCGACACAGGTATTGGCATTCCGGCCGATAAGCTCGGCGGGCTCTTCCAGTCGTTCACTCAAGTGGATGCCTCCACCTCTCGGCGGTTCGGTGGTAGTGGCTTGGGCCTGGCTATCTCTAAGCGCCTGACCGAACTCATGGGAGGGAAAATCTGGGTCACCAGCCAACCCGATATTGGCTCGATCTTCCAACTCGAAATTCCTTACCGCGCCGTCGCCGGCGAGACCGCCGAACCGCTGGACCTAAAGGGCATGACCGGCAAACGCATCCTGGTCGTCGATGACAATGAGTTCACTCAGCAGGTGCTTACGTCCTTACTCACTTCCTGGAGGTGTGTCGTCCGTGCCGTCCCAACGGCTCAGCGGGCTTTGCACACGATGCGTAGCGAACGCTTTGACGCCGTCCTCGTCGACTGGTACATGCCTGAAACAGACGGAGCTCAGTTAGCCCATCTGGTCAAGCGCGAGTTCGGCACCCTCGCCCCACCATTGGTCTATTTGAGCTCCGGCAGCGCCTCTACCCGCGAAACCCTAGGGGCCACCGCCAACCTGATCGCCGCCGTTGTCCCTAAGCCCATTCGCCGCCGCCAGCTCCATCGCTCGCTTGACCAAGTGTTCAATGGCGTCTCCGACAAGCAAACGGCAAGAGGCAACAAAGTCTTCGATTCCGACTTCGCCAAGAGCGCTCCACTCCGTATCCTGTTGGCTGAAGACAACCCAGTCAATCAAAAGGTCGCCATCCGGATGCTGGAGCGCCTCGGCTATCGCCTCGATGCCGTCGGCAACGGCCTGGAAGTGTTAGAAGCTCTGCGCCGCCAAACGTACGACCTCGTTCTCATGGACGTGCAAATGCCCGAGATGAACGGTCTCGACGCCACCCGTAAGATCATCTCCACCTACGGTCCAAACCCGGCCATCGATCGCCCCTGGATCACCGCCCTCACCGCCGGCGCCATGAAAGAAAATCGCGACGAATCTCTCGAAGCAGGCGTCGACGACTTCCTCACCAAGCCCATTAACGTTCAAGAACTCGAACAAGCCCTCAAGAGGTGTTTCGAGGTGCGTGGAGCCCGCCACGAAGAACACATCGGCGTCTAGATAAGCTGGAAGCCGAGCGGCGCTCGGTCAATACTGGCCAGAAATCGCCGAGTCCGAGCCTCCGCGAAATGCGTTGCCGGGCGATTACTTGGGAAATAGCCGTCGATCTGACAAGCGCCTGACGGCCACCTGTTATCCTCCTCTATAGCGTTGCAGCGTGCCGATCACGCGCAGGAGGTCATGGGTTCGAGTCCTGCCGCACGGAGCAGCGCACCAGCCACCCATTCATCCGTGTTACCTGCCAACCTCGAAACCATTACGAACGAAGCGTGGGAGAAGGCGCAAAACGTAGAAGGCTACATTGGCGGCCGCGAGTTTCGCGCTCTCTGCATGCTCGCTGCGGCCCCGCCTACTGGTGGAGTGAACGTTGAGATTGGTAGCTTCAAGGGCAAGTCCACAATTGGGGTGGCGTCTATTGCGAAAGCCTTCCGGCTAGGCGACGTTGTAAGTATCGATCCTCACAACGCGCCTTCCGAGACCGATCCCGATCTCAGCGAATCAGACACCTCATTTGACGATTTCGAAAAGGCACTGACCCAGGCCGGTCTGCGCGATTTCGTGGAGGCGCATCGCGCTCCTTCGCGTGAAGTCGCCCTCGGTTGGAACAGACCCATCCGTTTGCTGTGGATTGATGGCGACCACACGTATCAAGGCGCCAAACTTGATTTTGATTTATTTAAGCCGTTCCTGGCGGATGGCGCGATTGTTGCCATTCACGACACACTGCATGAATTCGAAGGCCCAATCAGGGTGTTTGTGGAAGACATGCTTAGGTCCGACGAATTTGGCCCAGCCAGCTTGTTGCATACTATCGGCTGGGCGCAATACCGGCCGCGCGATGGGGCGCAATTTCGCCGGCAACGCGAGAAGCTTGCTCGCAAAGCAGCGCGCCTGATACCGTTAGTCGCCAATGGCCGCAAGGTGGAAGGTTTGACCCGCACGCGCTTCAAGCTCCAATGCGCACGGATCCCGCATCAAGTGCTGACGCCGGCCGAGTTTTCCGCTTTATTTACATCGACGGCCATATAGCCCAGCGCGACAACCACGAGAAACATGGTGAGCACTTCGCTGTCACCCAGGTTGACGTCCGCAAAACCTTCGACAAGTATGGCGAGAACAACCGCGATTCCGCCATGCAGGAGGAAGCGAATGTCGCTGCGGCCAGCAGGTAGCGCGCGCAAAGTCCTGCCGTAATCCCAAAGAATCTGCCCCAACATCGCGAGCAGGACAAGCAGGACAGGAATGCCACGCTCGGCCGCGTATTCCAGATACAAATTGTGCAAGTGAATGTAAGAGCCTGGAGGCAGCGGCTTGGGCACATCGGCGGGCAGGTAGTTCATGAACTCGATGCGCGTCATTTCAGGGCCCAGGCCGAACCATGGATGGGCCTCAATCATGCGCACACCCGTTCTGTCCAGGATGACGCGGAATTGATTCGAATCGTCGCGTCCTGGATGGACAATCGATTCCGCCCTTTCTCTAAACGTATGCGGTCCTAAAAGGAGCAACCCGGCCACAGCAATTGGAACCAACGCCGTCACCCACTTCTTCCAGAACCAAGTCAAATAAAGAATCGAGATTACCGTAGCGATCCAAACCGCGCGCGTCTCTGCCAGCAAAACTCCAAACGACATGAAGAAGGCCAACACGAGCCACACCCACATGAAACGCCGCGCCAAGGGCGAAAAGAAGACAAAAGCTCCGAGCATGATCAATGCCAACATTTCCACATCGCTGAACGTGTACCAGTGGCTCATGAAGCCTGTAATCCGCTCGCCCATATAGGCCGCGTAGAAATCTCTATGCTGGGCCAACGCTTGATAGAACTTATGGGCAAATTGCACAAAGCCGCGGAATGCGCTGATGCTGCCCAAGCCGGCCCATGCCCAAACCAGCCAGCGCGCCATTTGCGTCGTCCGCAGCAGCGAGTAGACGACCAACAATTGCGAGAACACGTAAATCTTTTTGACCTGCGGGAATCCTGCCTTTGGGTGGCCCGAGAGCAGAACCGCGAGCAGCGTGCCCGCTAAAAACAGCGCAAGGGTCCACTTGATGGCAGGGAGGCGCAGCTTTTCTCTGGAAAGAAAAAGTGCGAGCAGGGCCATGCCGAGAAAGATTTGCGATGGCGCGATGCCGACGACGATCACGGCCGACGATGCGAACGCAAGCCAGCGAGCCGTCTTCAAGAGCACAGACTCTGCAGGGTCCATAGTTAGACGGTCAAGCCCAAGCGCTGGAATTTATCGCGAGTGGAATCAAGATCTACGTGTTGGAAGGCAGTGAAGCCAAGGGTAGCGGCTACGTTCACAAACATTTCCCGGTCGTCGACGTAGATGCATTGCTCGGCTGTGACTTGCGCCAAATCAAGTGCCAATTGCCAGATCTGCTTATCGGGTTTGCGCATGTGAACGCAATGGGAGACAACGATGAAGTCGGCGGCTTCGCGCAAGCCGAAGGCGTTCATGCGGTATTCGGTGATGCCTTGCCCTTCGTTACTGATGAGCCCGAATTTCAAACCATTGGCCTTCTTGACTTGCTGAAAGAGCGCGATATTTTGCGGCCACGGGACAGAGGCCGCGAAGGCGAAGTCACGAAGCGCTTCTAAGCTAAACGTGCGCGGCGAAGCGAAAAACACCCAGCGGAGATACTCTTCAAACTTCATAAACCCACGTTCAAAGCTATCGAACATGAGCTGATGCCGCTTGTCAATTTCATCGATAGAAAGACTAAACTTCGAGCAGACATCGCGGCGTATTTGAGTGTCCCAACCATTGGTACCCAAGACGCCGCCGATGTCGCTATATAGAACGCGGAAGCGGGGCTCTGCCATCTCGATTTAGAGTCGCATATTGCCGGGAATCAAGATTCGGAGAATTCGTCCGCGCTTACTTACCTGTCATCACTTTTCCGTCTACCGCGCTCACAAAGGCGCGATAGCCCAACTTGTCGTTGCCCCAGAAAATGATCCATGTCGGTATGCCCTGGTAACGAGCCAACTGCTTTAGCGAAATCGCAGGATCCTTCAGCGGATGCGCCTTCAAGAAGGTCGCGGCTTCGGGTGAAGCTATCGCCGCTTTTAGAGCAGCGTCGGAATCGATTTGCACCGTGCCCATGGAAAAAGGCATAATGTCGCGTGCGCCATTCCAAGGCAGCGGCTTGCCCGGCACCACGCCTTTGTAGATATCGGGGGGATGCGCAACAATCGCATAGGTATATGTACGACGTTCCTTCTGCGTATCGGAGACGAAGTCAGCTGCCCATAGAGCCGCTGTACCATCGCCGTTCGCCACACCTGGAATTTCTTTCTCTTCTACGCTAATGGGCATGATGTCCTTCGCGAATTCGCTGCGCGCTCGGGTGTACATCTCCCAGTACGCGGTTTTGCCCGTGACCGGCCCGGCCACCGCTGGTGCAGCTGGCCGCGGCAGACTTATCTTCGCTCGGAGCAGTCTTCGTATCGCTCGAACAAGCGCTCAACCACAGCAACCCGCACGCCGCTATACTTGGTAAAACAAATTTCTTCATGGTTTTTTACCTTCTTCCTTTTTAAAAGAGCTTGCGTTACGATCTCTCAAGATTCTATGTCAAGCGGCTGACGGTTGTCTGCATGAAGCCCATCGGGTTGGGCGTTTTGCTGGCTTGCAGCGCGATTTTCGCGGCTTCGGCTCTAGATCATTCCCGCCGCAGGGCTTGGGCAGGGTCCACTGACGAAGCACGCCGCGCGGGTACCAAGCCGGCCAAAACGGAAACCATCACGAGCGTGAGACTCGCCAAGCCGAGGAGAAGGGGGTCGGTAGCCGAAACGCCGAACAGGATGCTCGATACGTACGAACGCATGCTCACACTAGCGATCAAGCCAGCTACACAACCGATACCTGCCATCAGTATCACCTCTCGCAGAACAAAAGAAAATACCCGCCAAGTCTGTGCACCCAGTGCTAGACGGACAGCCAGTTCGGCAGTTCGTTGCGTGACGTGGAATGACGTAAGTCCGTACAATCCGATGGCGGCGATCAATAAAGCAACTACTCCGAAGAAGCCCGCCAAGAGAGCCGTCAATCGTTGCGCGGTGGTATAGCCGTCGAGCCGCTCTTCAATGGTTGCGGTTCGGAGCGAATAGTGTTGTCCTAACGAACGGAGTGCGCGCTCGGCGGCGGCCTTAAGGCTGGCAGGTTCAACCACCGTTCGAATGTCGAGCAGGGCCTCGTTGTAGTCGGGCTGCTGCAACAGTGGCCGATAGACAGCCAGCGGCTCAACGCTTTCCACTTTCCACAGGCTTGCGTTATTAACGACACCCACAATGCGCAACTTCTTTTGGACCGATCGAACGCCCCAGTACAGATACTGTCCAATCGGATTCGCGCCGCCGTATAATTTTTCGGACAGTTTCTTGCTCAAAACCGCGGCTAATGGGGACTGTTCGTCGTCACTCCAAGTGAACTCGCGTCCAGCTAAGACGCGCATGTGCATGGTAGTGAAAAATTCGGGCCCAATCACTTCATCAATTGCTTGTACCGGGTTGGACTCGGGCGAGATCGCCATGGGAAGGCGAAATTCAAACTCATTCTCAGGGCCTCCGTTTGAATAGCTGACCGAGGTTACGCCAGGAAGAGCGCGCACTTTCTGTGCGAGGTCGCGATAGTAGGCGCTGCGATTGGGCACCTTGGGGGCTCCCGGTTGAGGAAACATGAGCAGCGTTAGCAAGTGATCGCGCTGGTAGCCAGTCTCCACGGTATGAAGGCTCACCAGCGTCTTTGCGAACAAGAGGGCTCCGGTCACCAGGATCAGTGACAACGCTACCTGACCTGTCAACAGGAGCTTGCCTAGGCGCGAAGAGCCTTGGTGAACGCTACGGGTGTTCTGGCGCAAGCCCGCGGCCGCCTCAGTTCGCGTCGCATACCAGGCGGGTACTAACGCAAAGAGCAGCGTCGTTAACACTGTGATGGCCGCCGTAAACGACAAAACGCGAACATCTGGCGTTACGCTGAGAGGGGTTTTCACTAGCCCGGTCCAAGCGATTCGCAGAAACAGCGAGCTCCCCCAGTACGCGATGCCGATGCCTGCCAGCGCTCCCGCCACCGAAAACACGGCGCTCTCGAGCAGTATGGGCCGCACCAAATCCCACGGACCTGCACCCAAAGCGAGTTTAATGCTCCAGGCATGTTGCTGCGAGGACATTTTTGCGATGGCTAGATTTGCTAGATTCAGGCATGCAATCACCAGCAATGAGCCGACCAGCGCCAGCAGAATATTGAGTGGATAGGAAAAGCGTTTGCGCAGGTAAGAAACCCCGTGGCTCGAAGACACAATTTTCAAGCGCCGGGCGAAAAACCGTTTACTGCGTGCGCCCTCGTATTCAGGGGGAGCCGTTGCCTTTTGGATGGAAGGCCAAAGAGTCTTTAGGTTTGCTTTCGCAGCCGCAAGCGTCACACCAGGCCGCAACCTTCCGCGGATTTCGAGCCAAAGCTGATGGGGATCGCGCGTACTATAAGTTCCAGGTGCGAAGATAGGCACCGTGACATCGGACGCACCATCGATGATCAAGCCTGAGAAACCTTCCGGCTCCACTCCGATTACCGTGAATGGACGAACTCCCAAACGCAGCGTCTTGCCTACGACATTGGGATCGCCGTGATACCTGCCGCGCCATGTTCGATAACTGATGACGGCTACGGCATTTGAGGTACCGTTTTCGATAGCAACGTCGCTTGGAGCAATAAATCTGCCCAGCAATGGCGCTATCTGCATCGCCTTGTAATAATCGCCCGAAACCTCAGCCGTCGCCGCGGTGAAGCGACTGCCGTCAACTTCCAGGTTTTCGACACCGCCGACGCTCGAGGCAAATAGATCGGAAAGCGAGTTCTGGTGG
Source organism: Bryobacterales bacterium (assembly GCA_963763615.1). Lineage (GTDB taxonomy): Bacteria > Acidobacteriota > Terriglobia > Bryobacterales > Bryobacteraceae > Bog-105. Next base: position 92,594 of record CAVXPI010000007.1, read on the forward strand.
CGCTTCAATTCTTGAAACATCCGAAAACTAAGCTCTTCATCCCCGTTGGGGTTGTCGGGGACTGTCGTCAGCAAGGCTACCAGTTGCTCTGGATGAGGAACCGGCAAAGGCCGCAACACAACGGCGTTGAGGAGGCTGAAAATCATCGCGTTCGCGCCAATTCCTAACGCCAACGTCACGATAATCACCAGCGTCGTTCCGGGATTCTGCAAGAGCGCCGCGATCGCAGTGCGGAAGTCTCGGCCGAGGTTCGCCATGAAAACAGTATTCCACTAGACTGTGTTAATCTTCCGGGATGTTTCGTCTATCTTGCAGTGTGATCCTCATTGGCTTTTTCATTTGGCCGGCAGCCTCGCAAGTTGTTGTTACTACCGGTACCCCGCAAGTCGGTTCGCCTAATCCGGTGATCGCCGAGCCGCTTGTTCCCCGCCCTCACTCGAAGCCTTGCGTCGTCGAACTTTTCCAAAATCTGGAGTTCGCCGATTTCTCGGCCAAGACCTTCAACTTTACGCCGCCCTCCGATTGCAAAGGCCCTTGGTCGAAAGTTGTCTTCACCGCCGATTTCACCGTAACGGCCTGCCGTCAATTCGACCGCACCGCCGCCTTCTATCTGGGTCACGCAAATATTTACTACGGAACCACCGCCGAACCCAGTGCCGCCGTAAGCCCTTCCTGGCACGTGGAGCGTGATGTCACCGATCTCAGCGCCATTTTCAAATCCGCTCAAACCGGCGAAGCCGACCTTGGCAATTTCGTGGGCGTTTCGGGTGGGGTCAGCTATACCGGCATCATCTACGCAAAAGCTGCGCTGGAGTTTTATCGCGGATCGCCGTTCGACGGCACACCCGCCGCTCCCGATGTTGTCTTGCCACTCCCCAACGCCGAAGGCGGCGCAACGGCCCTAAATTCCACAACCAGCACACTCAGTCAATCAATCACTCTGCCGGCCACCACCGAGCGCGTCTACCTCGACGTCATTGCGCAGAGCCAGAGCAATGACGAATTCTGGTACACCTGCGTGCCGAACGACGTGGCGAGCGAACTGGAAAGCTGCGGCAATACCGGTTTTCGCGAGACGGAAATTTCCATCGACGGCCAACCCGCCGGTGTGGCGCCTGTTTATCCATGGATCTACACGGGCGGTATCGATCCCTACCTCTGGCGGCCGTTGGTTGGCGTGCAGACGCTCGATTTCAAGCCCTACCGCGTAGATCTCACGCCCTTCGCGGGCTTGCTGGCCGATGGTCAACCGCACGTGATCGCCATCAGCGTTTTCAACGCCGACAGCTACTTTCTCGCGACTGCCAACTTGCTGGCCTATACGGATCAGTGTGGCCACAGCGTGAGGGGCGGTGTACTGACAAACACGTTGGCGGCGCCTACACCCGTTGAGACGGAAAATTTAAATACGGATGCCTCAGGCAATATCACCGGAACCGTTGCGGTCACGTCCGTACGAAGCTATTCCATCTCCGGCTACATTCAGAGTTCGCATGGACGGATTCAAACAACCGTTGCGGCCAACATGGCGTTTGCCAATACCCAAACCTTTACAATCACCGCTGCCAACTATATTCAAGCCATCACGCAATCCACCACGGTTGATTCCAAAACCACCGTCAGCGATGGTTGGGTCTCGCAGTCGACGGAGCAGAAATTGTCCTATCCCTTCACACTGACCTATTCGCAGATCAGCAACAGCGATGGCTCCTTCAACGTCACCACAAATTCCGATCAACAGGATTGGCTCGATGTAAGCCAAAAGCTCAATCAATTCGAAATCTACACCTCGAAATTGCGAAATGAAGTTACATCAGCCGACACCCTCAACTTCAACGCGAGTGGATCGCTCACTGGACACAGCGGCCAAACGAGTTCACAAGAATACTCGGCTAAGAATTCCGTGGGCTATTGTTATAGCCGCGAAATTACAGCCGCGAGTGGCGTTCTGGCATCGGTAACTGATGGCTCGGAATGCAAGTCAAAGTAAAGGATTTTAGCGCCTCTTCGCTGCGAACAACAGGCCGTTCCAAGACTCGTGAGCGGCCTGATTCTCTTACTGGTGCTTAATTGCGCAAATTGGAGTTTCGTTGCCGCTCCTTCCCAGTCACGGCTCAGTAAGGGCGTTCCGTGCCGTGACTGTGAAGGAGTTCCGATGGTCCTTCGCCCCACCAATGGGGATGAAAACACTCCTGTTACCCGCACAGCCCCTAACCGCGAGTGTCAACGCGGCTCGGCCGCGTCTACTTGTACCAAACGAGCGGTGCCAGAAGCCGGCGTGCGTTTTCAGGGGAGCAGCGTACCGATTCACCACCTACGGTCAAAAAAAACACTTGACGCTCCCGCTTTTCCATTTTATATTTAACCATATGGTTCCGTAACCATTCGGTTAATAACAATGACGTCCGATCCATTGAGCATGACCTTTGCCGCGCTTGCCGACCCCACCCGCCGAGCTATCTTGGCGCGGCTCGCTTCCGGCCACGCGTCCGTCACTGCACTCGCCGAGCCCTTCGATATGAGTATGCCGGCGATTTCAAAGCATCTGAAGGTGTTGGAACGCGCCGGTCTGATCGTTCGCACGCGCGAGGCCCAATCGCGCCCTTGCGAGTTGCAGGCCGAGCCTTTGAAAACCGCCGCCCAGTGGATCGATGAGTACCGGGAACTCTGGGAGCAGAGACTTGATCGGCTCGATGCCTATCTACGAGAAGTGACAGCGCAGGAAAAAGAAAAAGAGAAGAAGGAGAAGAAAGATGGCCGCAATCGCCGCCGCAAATCGTGAACTTGTCTTTACGCGGGAGTTTGATGCACCGCCCGCAGTCGTTTTTGAAGCTTGGACGAATCCCGAACATCTGGTGAAATGGTGGGGGCCTTTCGGCTTCACCACCACGATTCAACAGATGGACGTCCGCCCCGGCGGTGAGTGGCGTCTCGTGATGCGTGGTCCCGATGGCCGCAATTACCACAACCGCATTGTATTTCTCGAAGTGGATCGGCCGCGTTTGCTCGTTTATCAACATGAACCCGAAGCAGGCTCGGAACCGGTACATCACGAGGTAACGGTTCGTTTTGAGGCATTGGGTTTGCGGACACGCCTTACGATGCGCATGGTGTTCCCGTCCGAAACTGAGCGCGATTACGTGGTGAAGGCGTATAAAGCGGACGAAGGCGGCCGGCAGACCTTGCAGAGATTGGCAGATCATCTCGCCGCCGGTGCACGCACGGACGTTCTGTTAAAACGCGTCTATGATGCGCCTCGAAGCTTGTTGTGGAAGGTTTGGACGGACCCGAAGCATGTTGCCAAATGGTGGGGCCCGGCTGGCTTTACAAATCCAGTGTGCCAGTGGGATGCTCGGGCCGGCGGGAAAATCTTTATCGAGATGCGCAGCCCCGATGGCAACTCCCACCCAATGAGCGGAGTGTTCCTCGAACTCGTTGAGCCAGAGAGAATCTCATTCAATACGAGCGTTCCGGGTCCGGATGGCAGCATCAAATTCGAAGTTTGCACTACCGCCACGTTTGTGGAACGATCGAGCAACCAGACTCTGGTCACTCTCGAAGCGAGAATCATTAGTACGACCGAAGAGGGGCTCATCAATCTCGCGGGAATGCGCATGGGTTGGACACAGAGCCTGGAGCGGCTCGCCGCGGAGGTGGAAACATTATGCCAATAGCAACCTTTCTCAACGATTTGAAGTTGGCGGCTCGTTCGCTCTACCAGACCAAAGGTTTGACCGCCACCGTGATCTTCACCCTCGCGCTGGGGATCGGCGCCAATGCTGCGATTTTCACGCTGGTGCGAGGAGTTCTGCTTCGGCCACTCGTGAATCGCGACGAAAACCGCTTGATTTACATTCGCCAAAGCGCAAAAGCGCAAGGCATCGAGAACACAACGTTCTCAGTTCCCGAAATCCAAGATCTGAAGCGGAGCGTGAAAACGCTGAGCGCTTTTGGCGATTTCTCCACCATTGGCTTCACCTTGGTCGGTTTGGGCGAACCGCGCGAAGTGCGGGCGGGCGTCGTGAGCGGATCGTATTTTGGCGTGATGGGTCTGCGTCCAGTGCTGGGCCGCTTACTCGACGAACGAGACGATGGGCCCACGGCCGCAGGCGCCGCCGTGTTGACCTATCGCTTCTGGACTAACGTTTTGCATCATGACCCAACCGTACTGAATCGGGCGATTCGCCTTGGCGAACGCGAAGCCACCGTAGTAGGCGTCGTTGAGCCCTCGGTTCCCTACCCGGCAGAAACAGAAATCATGGCAAACGTTGTGACCAGTCCACATCATCTTTCAGCCACAATGGTCACCGGCCGTGTACACCGCATGACGGAGTTGTTCGCGCGGCTCGCCCCAGGCGTCGAATTACCGGCGGCCCAAGCAGAACTGCGCACTGTCTACGCGAATATGGTTCGCGAACATCCCGAAGCCTATTCGAAGAAAGCCGATTCGAAGATTGAAGCCATCCGCCTGCGCGACCAAGTCACATCGCGCGCCAGAAGCGTGCTGCTGGTCTTAATGGCAGCCGCTGGGCTGGTCTTCATCATCGCGTGTTCGAATGTGGCGAACCTCATTCTGGCGCGGTCGGTCCGCCGTGAAGGCGAATTGGCCATTCGCGCCGCACTGGGCGCCGATGCCGCGGCACTCCGCCGAACTTTGCTCGCTGAGAGCTTGTTGCTGTGCACGGCAGGAGCGGCTCTTGGAGTCTTGAGCGCCCGGCCCATGGTCACTGTTTTGGCTAGCTATGCAGCGCGCTTCTCGGTTCGTGCACTCGACTTGACCGTTGATGCAAGCATGCTTTGGCTTGGCGCGGCCCTCGCCGTCATCGCGGCTATCATATTGGCCTACGTCCCGAAGTTGCCTTCCTCTGGCTCAGCGCCCACCATTAGCCTTGCCCAGGGCAGCTTACGCATCACCGGTAGCACCAGCCGCCGGTTGCGGGTGTTCGCTGTCACGCAGATTGCCGCATCCTTTATTCTGCTCGCGGGAGCGAGCACGCTGCTGAAAACTCTTCTTGCTTTGCAAGCCGCGCAGACGGGCTTCGATGTGCGCCATGTATTAGCCATCAATGTTCCGATCATGTCTTTTGGCAAACAGCCGGAGACGATTCTCGCCTTCTACAACGATATGCTGCGGCGCATCAAAGATCTGCCCGGTGTGGACGGTGTAGCGACGGGCGCGATTGTGCCTTGGCGCGATGCCGGCAGCTTTGGGCCCGGTTTCCAATTCTCAGCTGACGGCCACGTGCGCGCCCCTGGCGAAGAGGATCCGCGCGGCCAAATGCGCGCTATCTCTCCGGGGTTTTTCTCGACAGTGGGCGTTCCGCTCATAGCCGGGCGCGACTTCAATGAGAACGACCGCCGCACAAGCGAAATGGTTGTTATCGTCAGCCAGAGTTTGGCAAGGCGCATGTTTCCCAATCAAGACGCTGTGAACCGTCACATCATTTGGACCGACCCGGTGATGAAGTTTATCGACGTGAGCCAGGCGCCTAGACGGATTGTCGGCGTGGCCGCAGATATGGACGACGAGCACGTCTCTCCCGGCGACGCCATGAACATCTACCTTCCCTTCGCACAGCAGCTTTGGGGTGGACGTTTGTTCGTTCACACCCACGCGAATCCGTACACTCTGGTCACGCCGATTACAAGAATCATTCGCGGCATGTCGGCCGAACAACCGGTGGAACGCGCCGCAACACTCGAAGACATTCGCGCCGACGTGCTCACTCCCGACCGCCTGAACACGGTTGTGTTCGGTGGCTTCGCGGCTGTTGCGCTGGCGATTGCCATCGTTGGCGTGGCGGGCGTGCTGGCATTTTCAGTATCGGGCCGTACCCGCGAGTTTGGAATCCGCCTAGCCGTCGGCTCCGAGCCTCGGGATTTACTCAAGGGTGTTCTTGGTGAAGGCGTAGTCATGGCCGCGACGGGCGTGTTAGCCGGCGCCATCGGCGGTTACGCCCTTGCCCGCCTGGCAGGCAGCTTCTTCGAAGAGATGCGAATGCCGGACGTTCTGCCGGTCATTGGCGCCGCTTTCATTTTGCTCGCGGCAGCGGTGCTGGCTTCGGCTTGGCCAGCGGCACGGGCGGCGCGAGTTGACGTAATGCAGGCGCTTCGCTCGGAGTGAACCGTTCTCGTTTAGTTAGCGCCGTTCGTTCGCCGCTTTTAAGTAAAACGCGCAAGACGGTCGCGGTGCGGACGAGCAGCGCGAAAAGGGGACACGCCTGCAGATCGGACTGTAGGAGTTGACAACGCCAGCCCGGAGTGTCCCCTTTTCGCTTTCGGACAGTCGCGGTGTCGAGCGGTCCGCCGCAAGGACTCGCGCGTTACGTCAGGCCGCAACTGCTGTTCGGTAGCGCTCGATGGTAGCCACCAAATCCGAGTAAGCAACCGGTTTCGACAGGTAGTCCGTCATGCCGGCGCCAAGAAATCTTTCGCGGTCGCTGTCGTGTGCGTGGGCGGTGACGGCGATGATCGGAATCGGGTGCAGCGGGCGTTGCTCTCGCTGACGGATGCAGGCCGTCGCCTCCAGGCCGTCCATTTCCGGCATCTCTCCGTCCATAAGGATGAGGGAATAGTCGCCGCTCTCCCAGGCCGCGACCGCTTCTTTGCCGTTCTCTACAACAACCGCCTCGTAACCCCCTCTCTTCAGATACACTTCCATGAGGAACCGGCTATCGACATTGTCTTCGGCAACCAAAATACGTAGCGCCTCCTTCAGGGGCAGGGTTTTCGAAAGATCAGTTTTCAAAAGATCACTTTTTAAGAGATCCAGGGAAGGACGCAACATCCGGTCCTCGGCATCCAATAGGCCGGCGAGTGCTTCGGCCAATTTGAAAGTAAGAGCCGGTTTCAGCATGATCCGGCCAGCCTGGCAACCGTCGGCCGGAAGCGGCCCGGAACACAGGAGGAGACTCCTCATTTGGTGCGGTAAGCCGGGCAGCCAGCCTTGGTCGCTAGCCGCCTGAAGGAATTGGGAACCGGTCATCCCGGGCATGTGGTGGTCGGCGATGACAAAGTCAAAGCGTTCGCCACCCGACTGAAGAATTTCAAGCGCCTCGGAGCCGCTCTTTGCTATGCAGCGCTCCATGCCGAGATCGGCGAGCGAACAGGCCAACAAGTTGCGGCTGGTGGGATGATCGTCCACGATCAGGACCCGCATCCCAGCCAAGCGGTTCTCGGGGCCAGGAGACGGGGTGCGAGTAGGACTCGGCTTGAGTTGCATCGTAAAGAAGAAAGTACTGCCAGCGCCCGGCTTGCTCTCCACCCACATGCGTCCGCCCATCGCTTGCGCCAGCCGCGAGCTGATGGCGAGCCCAAGCCCTGTTCCCCCGAATCTTCGTGTGATCGAGCCATCGACCTGGGTAAAGCTCTGAAATAGCAGATGCAGGCTCTCATGGCTAATTCCAATCCCGGTATCCCGCACCGACACTTCGATTTCGTGGAGCCCGTTCGCCGCGCCCCCCGGTGGACTCAGCGGCACTACGGACACAACCACCTCGCCCGATTCGGTAAATTTCATAGCATTGCTGACCAGGTTCGAGATGATCTGACGAGTCCGCACCGGGTCCCCTAACACGAGGTCGGGCAACCCGGGCGCAAGGGCACAAGCCAGTTCAATGCCCTTCTGAAACGCCAGGCTGCCGAACGGAGAAAGCGCGCCCAAGATGGTTCTATGAAGGCTGAACTCGGTGCTCTCGATCGTCATTTTCCCGGCTTGAATCTTCGACGAGTCCAGGATGTCGTTGACGATCGTAAGCAGAGTCTGCGCCGACCCGTAAGCGGTCTCGAGAAAACTCCGCTGGTCGGCGGTCAGCGTGCTCGCCAGCACCATTTCCGTCATTCCTAGAATCCCGTTCATCGGAGTTCGGATTTCGTGGCTCACATTAGCGAGAAACTCACTCTTGGCGCGACTGGCAGCCTCCGCTTGGACGAGCGCGTGGCATAGATCGGATGTTTGAGTGGCAACACGTTTTCGGAGCGTCCAAACCCACGCCATGGCTCCGGCAAGCACCAGCACCGATAGACCGAATACTTGCAGCCATGGAAACCTCGACACCCAGGGAGGCCGCGCTAGCAGAGAAATATCCTGCGGACTTCGTACCAACATGCGCGCGCTCACCGGCTCGAAATGGTTGGGGGCCCATTCGAGTTCAAGCACCCCTTGCACTTTGAGCCGGCTTCCCGTTTCATACTTGGGGAAATACCCACCGGAGTGATTACGAAAGTAAACGCATTGAAAGGTAGGCACTTGGAGGCTCTTTTGTGCCGCTGGGCGAAGCGTCACCGACTCACGCCAGCCGTCCGAGGATTGGTCGACGACGACACCCTCCCAATTTGTCAAGAGCGCCTCGGTGGCGGGAAGACTCAATTCATTGAGGTGATATGGTTGGGCCGCAAGCGAAACGTGCCTCAACGCCGGGGTGACCAACGCGCCGGAGAGACTGCTTTGTCCCAGCCCGTCCCACTCCGGCCGGCCAATGACCTCCACCTGGTCGCCCGGAGCCAGATCCACCGGATGTGCCGGCCGCACACGAATCCCACTGTTGGCTTCTTGTATGTAGAAGCTGTTTTGCGGGCCTACGTAAGACACAACCCCGGATGTCCGGACCAGGCCGGGCTTTTTCCAGCCAGATTTAAAGAGCGCCGGCAACGGCAGCGGGGACGACTCCCCGATGGACGGCGCGGCGACGGCGTCTACCAATGTCAGGTCCTCGAGCGATCTGACGTAAACGATTGCTTGATAGCGCTGCCTCCGCGAATTGTACAATCCTCCCGAAACGCCGCGAAATCGCATCCGCCGCCCCAGCCAAGAACGCATAGAAACGTTGGCTTTCGAATGCAGGGAGAGGTCAATCACGACGTCATTCGAGCGGAGTCTTACGATGGTGGCGTCCACCTCACCCGCCAAATGCTCGCCCGCCTGCACCAGAACGACTTGCCCTTCAGATTCCACATAGTTGGAGTTTCTGTATGGATTAACCGCTTCCGCCAGGCTCACTTTCTCAGGCGGCGGCGGTGGCCCGTGGCCTGTTACGGTGACATGCGTGCCGAACGCACGGAGGTTGAAAGCACCGAGAACGGTGACACCATCGATGGTTACGCTGTCTCCCGGACGGATCGGCAGTTCGCCTTTGCTCCAATCCAACGGTGTGTAAAGGTAGCGCCCACCCGCGGTGACAATCAAGCTGAAGCGGCGATGATCGTAAAGACAGACTGTGGCCTGCAGATGAACGGGAATGCCGGCGTTAGACTTTTCATTGCTTAGCGCCGTCACATCTGGGAGAGACGTCAATACTCGTCCGTTCGCGCGCGCCTGAGACGCAAACCAGAGGATTGCTCCGATCGCAATTATGTGCCTGGCTGCGGACGCCAGAGCCGTTCGGTTACTCACACTTATTCCTTCGGCAGAGACGCTACTAACAAATAGGGGTGAGGACGACAGAACCGGCAAAATACACATTAATTTACGACGCGGGCATTCGCGCGTTATAGAAACCCGCGGCTCCTTAAACTGCCCTAATACCCGGCAGTCTGCGGCATTCGGGTTGTTTGATACCAGGGCCCAAACTGCGACCTCCTCGACTTTTGGTCGCATGACGTCAGTTTATTCGGGAAGACCGTGGCGAATGGTTCAGCGGAGCGACACAATAAAGCTATGTCAACCCGATTTCCAGCCCTGCTGGCAATGTCGATGGGTTTTGAATTGGCGGCCGCCAGCCCACCTGCCGAAACCTTGGACTACACAAAGGAGCCGATCGTCATTCAAGATATGACCACGGAGGTCGCGTTCTCGGCAGATGGCGCGCGAGAATGGCGGCAGACTCTGGCAGTGAGGGTTCAATCGGAAGGGATGCTCCGGCAGCTTGGGGTGCTTTCTTTCTCCTACAGCTCCGCGAACGAGGAGATCAAAGTTGAATACGTCCGTGTGAGAAAGCCGGATGGCTCGATTGTTGCGACACCGGATTCCGGCATTGTCGACACTACGGCAGAGATCGCAATCTCGGCACCTACATACAGCGATTTGCGGCAGAAGCAGGTTCCGGTTAAGGGGCTGGGAGTGGGCGATGTCGTGGAGTACTCAGTGCGAAGTTCCCAACGGAAACCCGAGGTTCCGGGCCAATTCTGGTACGAGCAGGTTTTTCCGGATGATACGGTCGTCCTGCGCGAGACGCTGGAGCTGACCGTGCCGAAAGACAAGCCGCTTCAGGTTTCGAGCCCGAAGCTAAAATACGAGACGCGCGACGACACCAACCAGCGGGTCTACGTTTGGAAATATAGCCAGCTTGCGCCTAGCAAACCGCTGGACAATCAGAAGCAGACAGAAGAACTGGAACCGGCGAAAGTGCGACTCACTACTTTCAAGAACTGGGAGGAGGTTGGTAACTGGTGGGGAACGTTAGCGGAGCCCGAAGCGGCTGTGACGCCGGCGATTCAGGAAAAGGCTAAGGAGCTAACGGCAGGACTCTGGTCGGATGGAGACAAAACGAGGGCCATCTACAAATATGTCTCGATGAAATTCCGGTACATCTCTATCTCCTTCGGCGCCGGGCGTTACCGTCCGCATATGGCAGAAGAGGTTTTGACGAATCAGTATGGCGACTGCAAAGACAAACACACTCTGTTGACTGCCTTGCTGAAAGCGGCGGGCATTCAGGCTTGGCCGGCACTCATCGGAGTTGGCGTAAAGTTCGATTCGAGGGTACCCTCACCGTCGCAATTTAACCACGTAATCACGGTGCTGCCTCAGGATGGGAAAAATGTATGGTTGGACACGACTGAGGAGGTGGCTCCTTTCGGGTTCCTGAGCCAGGCGATTCGCGACGAGCAGGCGCTGGTGATCCCAGCGAGCGGTAAGCCCTTTCTGCTAAAGACACCGGCGGATCCACCGTTCCGAACTTCCGAAACCATCGAGGTGAAGTCTTCGCTCGCGGAAGATGGCACGCTGACAGGACATTTCGATCTCCGGATGTTGGGAGATAGCGCAGGCGCGCTTAGATCCGGCTTCCGGCAGCTAGCGCCGACGCAATGGCAAGCACTAGCGCAACAGATGTCGTTTGCGCTGAGCTATGCGGGCGAGGTGAGTGGAGTAGAGGTGGAGAATCTGGACGATCTAGATAAACCCTTCCACTATAACTATGAGTACACGCGTAAGAAGTATTCCGACTGGGAGAACGCCAGGATCGGTCCTCCGCTGCCGCCGCTAGGGTTCGGGCCGGGAGACGAAGCCGACAAACCGAAAGAGCCATTCTGGGCGGGGTCGCCGGGCGACGTAACTTACCGTGCGACTGTTGCGATGCCGAAAGGCTTCTTTGTAAAGCCGCCGCGAGATGTTCACTTGACCAGCGAATTTGCGGATTATTCGGTGCAATATTCCTTTGAAGATGGCACGTTTTTCACGGAGCGCAAAATGACCATCAAGAAGTCAAAGGTTGCGCTCGACCAGTGGGCCAGCTATCAAAAGTTCGCTAAAGGAGTGCGAGAAGACCAGCAGCAGTTTTTGTTAGTGGCGAAAGCAGATGAGAAGATTCAGGAAGACCGCCCAAATCTTTCGCGGCGTCCGTCATCCGCGCCCGATCCTATCGGACTTCTGGAGGAGGCCCGCTCGGCGTCGGAAGCGCATCACGACTACGACAAAACAATCAATCTGACCGAAGAAGCCAATGCCATCTGGAAGAAAAACGTAGCCAGAACGCCAGAGTTTGCCGAATCGCTGGTACTGCTGTCCTTAGCTAAACTCGCACGGGGTTATTTGATCGACGGAGTAAACAGCAGCGCCGAGAAAGTCTATCCGCAGTGGCGGGCGGAGTCGGCCGATCTTCTGGCCGAGGCGGTTGACGTACTTAGGGCCAATCCGAACGCCAAGCCGGCCGTGATGGCGCTTGCTCTTGAATTACAAGCGCTCCAGGCGAGCGACCCAGAGGTGGCCAAGAAACTTCGCGACCAAGCCGGCGAAATTCGGGGAAAACTAATGCGGGAAATTCTGCCATCGCGTACCGGGGCGAACGATTCGCCGGCCAGACTAGGCGGCGACGTTACCCCCCCAACGCTCACTAAACGAGTTGAACCGGAATACAGCGAAGCCGCTCGCGAGGCGCGGATCACTGGCAAGGTGCACTTGGTTTTAGTCGTAGAAGCTGACGGCACACCGAGTAGCGTCTACTTGATTGAAGGGTTGGGATTTGGCCTCGACGAGGAGGCCGCCAAAGCTGTGAAACAGTGGCGCTTCACACCGGCAACAGTGGATGGCAAACCAGTGAGAGTCCAGGCCAGAGTGGAAGTAGCGTTCAAACTGCTTTAGGCGCTTTGCATGGCTGAGCAAATTCCGCCAGGGGTATATAAGCCTCGAACAGTCGCGGGAAAGGCCTTGCAGAATTCCTTGCGAAGCGAGGCTCTTTGAGAGCCGCTCTGGCTCCCCGCTTTAACGCCCTTCTTTCGCCACCTTCATCGAAAACAACAGCCCACTCCATACCGGGTTGATGGAACAAATTTTGTAATCCACCAGCCCCAAGGAAACACCGGTCTCCTGCACCAGTCTTTCCGAAACACCGTTCCCGGCAGACTTGCCTTTCTTCCAGCAGACCCAAAGCTTCGTTTGCGTACCGCTACTCCGCAATTCAGAAAGCTGTTGCCGCAGTTGTTGGGGATCAGTCGCAAAGAACAACGTGACCGCGGCCGGAGGTGTCTCCACGAACGTCACGTCCGGCGGCAACTCGCCAATCGCAGAAAGCGCATCGCGCGGCGCATCAATCAAACAAACGGTGTCTCCGCTCTTAATCCCAAGCTTCTGGGCCGCCGTCCGCGTGGCGTAGCGCTCCATTACCGGTACCGGCATAACAGGTGCATGCGGCGCACGCAAACTCCGCAACGTACTCTTCAACTTTGAAAACTTGCAATAAACCGCATCAGGCAATAAGGCGCGCGTCTTCGCAATCTTCTCTTCTTCGCCTTCGCAAAAAACCAGCGGAACCGCGCGCGTCGCTTTCGATTGGCGCAGCGCAATGGCGATTTCCCGGCCATGCGAAGGCAGGCGCGAAAGATCGATCACAAACGCGTCTGGTGGCGCCGCCCGCCATTCGCGCAGCAGGTGTGGGCTAAACTCGGGATTGTACTCGACGCGATGGCCTGCGTCCTTTAATAGTGCTAAATAGCGAGCACCTTCGTCCGCATTCCAATGAATGAGACGCAGCCGCAGCATTTCGGCATCTTACCCAGGCAATGGCGTTTTGTCAATACGACTATGAAAATCTCGAGCGCCGTTTCCGCGCTTCCCCCCCACTACTATCCACAGCACATTCTGATCGAGGCGTTTCGCAAGCACTGGGGAGCCAGGCTGGAGCGTTTTACCGTTCTGGAAAAGCTCCACGCGGCCGCGCAAGTCGATGGGCGTTACACTGCTTTGCCGCTGGAATCGTATCCGCTGAAATCCTGGGGCGAAGCCAACAACCATTGGATTGAGGCGACCCTCGCCCTTGGCGAACAGGCAGTTTGCCAAGCGATGCAGTCGGCTAACGTGTCGCCCGGCGACATCGGCGCATTCTTCTTTGTCTCGGTCACGGGCGTCTGTAGCCCATCCATCGAAGGGCGGCTCATCAATAAGATGAAGCTGAATCCGAACACAAAACGGATTCCCATTTTCGGCTTGGGTTGCGTTGCGGGCGCGGCCGGCATAGCCCGTGCCGCCGATTATGTGAAGGCCTATCCGAAACAGGCTGCGCTTCTACTCTCAGTTGAACTTTGCTCTCTAACCGTTCAACCCGACGACCTTTCCGCCGCCAACTTGATAAGCACCGGGCTATTTGGCGATGGTGGCGCTGCCGTTGTCATCGCCGGAAGTGAATGCCCAAACGCGGCGCCTGGACCCGAGATTCTCGCCACACGCTCGACCTTCTATCCCGACACGCAAGACGTGATGGGCTGGGATATCACGGAAAAAGGCTTCCGTATTATTCTTTCGCGCGAGGTTCCCAGTGTCATCATGGAAAATCTGGGCCGTGACGCCGATGGCTTCCTCGCGGACAACGGGCTCAAGCGCTCCGATATTCAGAATTGGATCATTCATACCGGCGGCCCCAAGGTGCTCGATGCCACGGAAGCGGCGCTCGGCTTAAAGAAGGGTGCCCTCGATCTCTCGTGGAAGTGCTTGCGTAAGACTGGCAATCTTTCGTCGGCCTCCGTTCTCTTCGTGCTAGAGGAGACTATGAAGAATCATCGCCCCGTTGCAGGTACGTACAGCATCCTGGCAGCCATGGGCCCCGGGTTCTGCTCGGAACTTGTTCTGCTGAAATGGTAGTTCCTCGAAACCCCGCAGGCTGCGTAAACCATCTAACATAGGGTACAGACGGTGATCGACGGATGGACATAAAACTATTTTGCGCATCTTGTTTGCTGGCGGTTCTTGCCTTGGCGTCAGCGAATGCTCAATATGGAGGCGGCGGCCAGTACCCACCGGGCCAGTATCCGCCAGGCGGCTATCCTCCCGGCCAGTATCCGCCAGGCGGCTATCCTCCCGGCCAGTACCCGCCAGACCCCAGCAATCCCAACAACCCGCCCAACAGCGGTGGCGGTCTCTCCATTCCTCACCGGCACAAAAAAGGCAAAGAAGGAACGGCTGAGAATCCGCTGAACACCATCGCCGCCGACGGTTTCGTCATGACCACCACCGATAAGAAGCTCGTCGTTGTGGTCGACGACGGCCGCACCCTCACCATGTCGGTCGATGCAAAAGTGACGTATACCAAAGAGAGCGCGACGATTCCTTCCTCGAAAATTCAGGTCGGCTCGTTCGTCCACGTCGTCGCCGCGGAAGACGACGAAGATTACTTGTCCGCCGTAAGCGTTGCGCTTTTGAAAGACCCGCCCGCCGCCACGGACCCTGGTGCCTCGAAAGAAGCTGCCCAGCCGCGGGCTGTCGATCCGCAGGTTGCCGCCGAACTGGCGAAGCCTGCTGCCACCGATGCGCCCGACCGGCCGATCCTGCGCCGCAGAAAAGCACCTGGAGCCAACGAGTATCCAGAAGACGAAACGCCTGCCAAACCAACCGCCACTGCCTCAACCGCTTCCGCATCGAAGCCGACGCCAAAACCGGCGCCCAAAAAGGACACTGGCGATTTCACCATCACCAGCGAAGATACCCAGCACCCCAAAGTCGCCGGCGACGACGAGCAGATCGCCCGCAGCCGCGAATGGGCCGATACATTCACGCAGGGTTTGCCAAATTACGTTTGCCAGCAGATTACAACGCGCTATCAGGAAGAATCGCGCTCTTCCGGCTGGACGCCCATCGACGTAGTCACCGCCAAACTCGTTGTGGAAAACGGCCAGGAGGATTATCGCGAAATTACGGTTGGCGGAAAACGAACGAACAAAAGTATGATGGACATCGGGGGGTCTACTTCAACGGGCGAATTCGCCGGCTATCTGCAGGCACTCTTGCTCACCAACGCCGCGAAATTTAAGTTCTCCCAATCCACCGTTGTCACGGGAACGCCCGCCGCCATCTACAACTTCACCGTGCCTTTGATCACCAACCACGGACTTTGGACAATCACCGTAGGTGGACAATCCCTGCGTCCGCAATATAGCGGCGCGGTTTGGTTGGAGAAGTCCACAGGGCAAGTCCGCCGTATCGAATTTCAGGCTGATCGGGTACCGAAAGACTTTCCCTTTGATTCCGTGGAAACGGCAGTGGACTACGAATCGATTCGGCTAGGTTCGGGAACATTTCTTTTGCCGGTGCATGCGGCTAACATCGCCTGCCGCCGGGGGACGTCGATCTGTACAAAGAACGAAATCGATTTTCGCGACTACCACAAGTTTTCGGGCGAAAGCACGATTGTTTATAAATAGTGGGCGCTAAGACATCAGTCTTGTTTAGCGAAGTGCATTCATCGGACGATCCCGTCGCGCCGCGAAGCTC
The DNA here is from genome assembly GCA_963763615.1 of Bryobacterales bacterium. Classification (GTDB taxonomy): domain Bacteria; phylum Acidobacteriota; class Terriglobia; order Bryobacterales; family Bryobacteraceae; genus Bog-105. Next base: position 108,510 of record CAVXPI010000007.1, read on the forward strand.
CCCGAAGAATCGCATGCCATACTGACGTCCATAAGGTGCATGAATACGACACCGTTCTCAAGTCGTTGTTAACCGACTCGCCGAACTCTCTCTTTCATCTCATTACCGGCGCCAAACGGGGCAGGTGGCTCAATGTGGAACTGCCCAAAGTGATGCAAGCGCGCGTCGATCTGCTTTTCGAACTCGCCGTCACCCGTGAACTCATCTTGCTTGAACTCCAGAGCCACAATGACCCCCACTTGCCCGTGCGCATGGCCGAATATGCACTGCTCATCTGGCGGATCTACAAACGTTTCCCCAAAATGTACGTTCTTTATGTGGGAAGCCAGCGCTTGCGAATGCCGTCGGAATTAGACACTCCGTATCTAACCTGCCGCTACACAATAATCGATGTAAGGCATTGGAATGCGGAGACCTTGCTAGAGAGCAATCATCCCGCCGATGCCGTTCTAGCCATTCTCGGACGCTATGGGAACCGGCTGGAAACCGTCCGCCGTATCTTGGAGCGCATTGCTAAAATGAAAGGGTCTTCCAGGAAAGTTGCATTTTCGAAGCTGATGATTTTGGCCGGGATGAGGCAATTAGCTGGAGTGGTGGAACAGGAAGCAAAACAGATGCCCATACTCAATGACATCATGGATCACGAAGTGATTGGACCGGCCATCCGCCAAGGGCGCAGGGAAGGAAAAGCCGAGGGAAAGGCTGAAGGAAAGCTAGAGGGAAAGCTAGAGGAAGCGGCTGCTCTAGCGCAGCGTCAACTGACGGCGCGGTTTGGTCCCCTCGCCCCTAAAACAGAAAGGTGCCTGGCTAAGCTGACTCTCCCCGAGTTGGAGGATCTGGCTATACGCCTTCTCACCGCCAAGAGTATCAGCGAGCTGTTTACCCGCTAACCCCTCGGAACGGCGACGACGACGCTTCAACGATATTTATTTTGAACGGATCCAGGCCGACGTGAAAGCTTTGGCCGTTTGGAACGTCTCACCTTCACCAATAATGGTGTTTGCGTATCCTGCCAACGATTTCCCCAAGGCGATGTTTGGCGCGATCGCCCGCCCAGCCGGGTAAGCCGCCTAACCCGAGATCGCTCTCCAATCGCATGCCATACTGACGTCCATAAGGTGCATGAATACGACACCGTTCTCAAGTCGTTGTTAACCGATTCGCCGAACTCTCTCTTTCATCTCATCACCGGCGCCAAACGGGGCAGGTGGCTCAACGTGGAACTGCCCAAAGTGATGCAAGCGCGCGTCGATCTGCTTTTCGAACTCGCCGTCACCCGTGAACTCATCTTGCTTGAACTCCAGAGCCACAATGACCCCCACTTGCCCGTGCGCATGGCCGAATATGCACTGCTCATCTGGCGGATCTACAAGCGTTTCCCCAAGATGTACGTTCTTTACGTGGGAAGCCAGCGCTTGCGAATGCCGTCGGAATTAGACACTCCGTATCTAACCTGCCGCTACACAATAATCGATGTAAGGCATTGGAATGCGGAGACCTTGCTAGAGAGCAATCATCCCGCCGATGCCGTTCTAGCCATTCTCGGACGCTATGGGAACCGGCTGGAAACCGTCCGCCGTATCTTGGAGCGCATTGCTAAAATGAAAGGGTCTTCCAGGAAAGTTGCATTTTCGAAGCTGATGATTTTGGCCGGGATGAGGCAATTAGCTGGAGTGGTGGAACAGGAAGCAAAACAGATGCCCATACTCAATGACATCATGGATCACGAAGTGATTGGACCGGCCATCCGCCAAGGGCGCAGGGAAGGAAAAGCCGAGGGAAAGGCTGAAGGAAAGCTAGAGGGAAAGCTAGAGGGCAAACTCGAGGAAGCGGCTGCTCTAGCGCAGCGTCAACTAACGGCGCGGTTTGGTCCTCTCTCCCCTAAAACAGAAAGGTGCCTGGCTAAGCTGACTCTCCCCGAATTGGAAGATCTGGCCCTACGCCTTCTCACCGCCAAGAGCATCAGCGAGCTGTTTCCTCGCTAGTTAGTTAGCCCCTCGGAACGCCCTCGACGACGCTTGAGCGGCTTACCCTCGTTTCCTTCAAACACAAAAAACCCTTCCTTTTTTCACTCAAACTGATTTTTCGACTCGATCAGTCTCTTTCTAAGCTTTCCCAATTACCCGCCACCGCAAATTTTATTGCCGGACGAGAACAATTATTGCCAGAGCGTACAATTTCTTTGCTGGACTAGTCTATACTCGTGATTTGTGGGTTGTAGTACCTGATACCATCTTTGAGTTGTAGATCTCCGTATGGCACAACTTTTTAGACCGAGTTCGAACACTATCGCCAAGGTTTCAATCGTCGCGGTAGTTCTGCTGGCCTCCACCACTTTGGGTGTGGCCTACATGATTGATAGGGGGAGTTGGATCACTTCGGTTCAAAGCGCACCCGAACAGCCGATTGCTTTCAGTCACAAGCATCATGTCAAAGACGATGGCATCGATTGCCGCTATTGCCATACCAGCGTGGAAACGTCTCATTTCGCAGGCTTGCCTGCCACTGAAACTTGCATGTCTTGCCATTCGCAGATCTGGAACAACGTAACGGCCACCCAAGCCATCCGCGACAGTTGGGCCAGCGGCAAATCCATCGCCTGGACGCGCGTTCACAACCTTCCGGACTTCGTCTACTTCAATCACAGCATTCACGTGAATAAAGGCATTGGCTGCTCGGCTTGCCATGGCAATGTCTCTGAGATGCCTTTGATCTATAAAGTCAACACCCTCAACATGAACTGGTGCGTCAACTGCCACCGCAATCCCGCCAAATACATCAGGCCCAAATCCGAAGTATTTAATGTTGCTTATCAGTACCCCGACAATCAAGACGAACTGGGCGCCAAACTTGTGAAGGAGTATCATGTGCAGTCGTTGACGGATTGCGCAACGTGCCACCGATGAAAGACCTTATGAACGAGCACGAAAAACCGATGGCGAGTGCGCTCGTGCCCTTAGAGTCGCTCCTCGAAACGCCTCGAAAAAAGGTTGATTTAGCGGAGTTACGAGAGAAACTCGCGGCCGGACGCGGACCCGCTTTTTGGCGAACCCTCGAAGAAGCCGCCGAAACCGAAGACATGAAAGAGTACGTCGAGCAGGAGTTCCCCGGTCTTTCCGGCCAAATTCCACAAGGCGTCGACCGCCGCAACTTACTGAAGGTGATGGGTGCCTCGCTGGCGATGGCGGGCGCAGCGGGTTGTACCAAACTGCCGCAGGAAAGTATTGTGCCCTACGTTCGCCAGCCGGAAAACATCATTCCCGGCGAGCCGATGTTTTACGCTACGGCGCACACCGTTGCCGGCTACGCCCGCGGCGTTTTAGTCGAAAGCCACATGAACCGGCCGACTAAGATTGAAGGCAATCCCGATCATCCCGCCAGCCTCGGCTCCACCACCATCTTCGAACAAGCCTCCCTGCTGAACCTTTACGATCCTGATCGCTCCGAAACGGTTCTGAACCGGGGCAGTCTGAGCACTTGGGGCCAGTTCACGGGCGCTCTTAGCACCGAGGCGCAATCCATTGGCTCGCGGAAAGGCGAAGGTCTCGCCATCCTTTCTGGCGCGACAACCTCCCCGACGCTCATCAGCCAAATGAATGCGCTCCTCGCGCAATGGCCGAGCGCCAAATGGTACGTTCACGAACCCTCCGCCAATCCGGCGGTCGCAAGCGCGGCGAAAAAGATCGCTGGCCGTAGCGCGTTTGTCAGCTACGATTTCTCACAAGCCGACGTCATCTTAAGTCTCGATTGCGATTTCCTCACCAACGGTCCGGCCGCGCTGAAGTATGCGCGGCAATTTTCCGCCAAGCGCGCCGTCGATACCGGCGTTACGCCCGTTCGTTACTACCAAATCGAATCGTCCCCTTCGGTCGGCGGCACCCTGGCCGATCATCGCTTCTCCGTGAAGAACAGCGCCATCCCTGCTATCTCTTATCAATTAGCCAAGGCGCTCGGCGTCGCTGCACCCGATGTTGCCGGCACGCCTCCGGAGTGGTTGAGCAAGGTTGCGGAAGACCTCAGCAAGAACAAAGGCCGCTGCGTAGTTATTCCAGGCGAATATCAACCGGAAAGCGTTCACTTGGCTGCCTACGCCATCAACGCGGCCCTCGGTAACGTGGGTACCACCGTCAAGGTATTGGAATCTTCCGTTCCCGACACCCAGTCGATTGAAGATCTCGCTGGCGATTTGAATGGCGGCCAGGTTGAGATGCTGATCATCCTCGGCTCCAATCCGCTCTACGACGCCCCCGCTTCACTTAATTTCGAAGCAGCCCTTCGCAAAGCGCGCCTGGTCGTCCGCCTCGGCCACTATTTCGACGAGACCTCTCGTTGGAGCCACTGGCATGTGCCGGCGGTTCACTATCTCGAAGCTTGGTCTGATGCGCGCGCGTTCGATGGCACCGCCACCATTATCCAGCCTCTCGTTGAACCGCTTTATCGTGGCAAATCGGCTCACGAACTCCTGAGCGTCTTACTCGGCAAACCGGATGCCACCCCTCACGATTTAGTGAAGGGCTACTGGCAAAGCGTTTCGCCTAATGGCTTCGACGCCTTCTGGAAAACCTCCTTGCACAACGGTGTGGTTGCCGGAACAACCGCCGGGGCTCTGAACCCTGCCGCGCCCGCATTGCCCTCACTGCCCGCTCCGCAGTCGGGCGAGTGGGAAGTTACTTTCCGCCCAGACCCAACCATTGGCGACGGAGCTTTTGCCAACAACGGCTGGCTCCAGGAATTGCCCAAACCGCAAACGAAGACTACCTGGGACAACTTGATTTTCATCCGCCCCAGCGATGCCGAGAAGTTGGGCGTCCACAAGGGCGACATGCTGAAAGTAACCATCAAAGATAAGACGGTCACCGGTCCCGCTTGGATCGCGCCGAATCAGGCGCAGGGCTCGGTTGCGCTGTTTCTAGGCTACGGACGCACCGTTTCTGGCCGGGTCGGCAATAAGATTGGTTACGACGCTTACTCTCTGCAAGATGCCGCCGCGCCGTTTGTCGTAGCGGGATCAGTTAGCAAAGCCGCCGGCACTTACGCGATCGCGAACACGCAAGATACGCAAACCATGCAAGATCGCGCTCCCGTTCGCGTGGCCGAGTTCGCCGAATACAAAGAGCACCCCGACTTCCCCACGCGCGAAGAAAAGCCCGTGCCTAAGGAACTCACGCTTTATCCGGAGAGCGAATGGAAGTACCCCGATCACAAATGGGGCATGACCATTGATCTGAACATCTGCACCGGCTGTAGCGCCTGCGCGATCGCCTGCCAAGCCGAAAACAATATCGCTGTCGTCGGCAAAGACCAAGTGTCGCGCGGCCGCCACATGCACTGGATTCGGATTGACCAGTATTATTCAGGCAACGGCAGCTTGGACGAGCCGGAAACTTACAACCAGCCTGTGCCCTGTATGCATTGCGAAAACGCACCGTGCGAAGTGGTTTGTCCGGTAGCCGCTACCGTTCATAGCAAAGAAGGCATCAACCAGATGGTTTACAACCGCTGCGTTGGCACCCGTTATTGCTCAAACAACTGTCCTTATAAGGTTCGGCGCTTCAACTTCTACTTGTACTCGGATTGGGATACGGAAAGCTTGAAGGGCATGCGCAATCCCGATGTCACGGTTCGCAGCCGCGGCGTGATGGAAAAATGCTCTTACTGCCTGCAACGCATTCAAGAAGTCAAGATCAAAGCCGAAAAAGAGAACAATCGCAAGATTGTTGACGGCGAAATTTTGTCGGCCTGCCAGCAAGCCTGCCCAACGCAAGCGATCACCTTCGGCGATTTGAACGATCCGAACAGCAAGGTGGCCAAATCTGCGGCATCTAAACGCAACTACGGTCTGTTGGACGACTTGAACACTCGTCCACGGACGACTTATCTAGGTTATGTTCGAAATTCCAACGAGGCGCTAAGAGGTCAGCGTGGATCAAATCGAGAAGGCTAAAGAAAATAACATTCAGCTCCCGAGCGAGCTCATCCCCGACCCCGGCGCAAATATCGTTCTGGGCCGTGGCCTCGACTACCGGACGGTTACTGACCGCATCGCCGGCATCGTCTATCTTCCGATGAAGAATTCGCCGAGAAGCTGGCTCGTCGGCGCATTCATTTCATTCTGCTTCGTCAACCTCTTGATGCTGGCCGTTTACGTCCTGTTTACCAAGGGCACAGGCATCTGGGGATTGAATATTCCAATCGGCTGGGGATTCGCCATTATCAACTTTGTTTGGTGGATCGGTATCGGCCACGCCGGTACACTGATTTCTGCCGTTCTTTTCCTGGTCAAACAGGATTGGCGAACATCCATCAATCGTTTCTCTGAAGCTATGACGCTGTTTGCCGTCGCTTGCGCCGGCATGTTCCCCATTCTGCACTTGGGCCGTCCTTGGTTGTTTTACTGGCTGCTTCCCTACCCCAACTCCATGTGGCTTTGGCCCCAGCCTCGCAGCCCGCTCGAATGGGACGTGTTTGCTGTATCCACTTATGGAACGGTTTCGTTGGTGTTCTGGTATGTCGGCTTGCTGCCTGACTTAGCAAGCTTGCGAGATACCGCGCCGTCCATGCTGCAGCGCAAAATATACGGCATCCTTTCCCTCGGCTGGCGCGGTTCAGCTATCCACTGGCACCGCTACCAGAAGGCATACTTGTTGTTGGCTGGCTTAGCTACGCCGCTGGTACTATCCGTACACACCATCGTGAGCTTCGACTTCGCCGTTAGCGTTCTACCTGGCTGGCACACAACGATCTTCCCGCCCTACTTCGTCGCCGGGGCCGTTTATTCCGGCTTTGCGATGGTTCTCACCCTCGTCATTCCGCTGCGCGCCTGGTACAACATGCGCGACCTGATTACCCTGCGCACCATCGAATCCGCCGCCAAGTTAATGTTAGGTGTTGGCTTGATCGTCGCCTATGGTTATGCTTCCGAAGCCTTTTTCGCCTGGTATAGCGGCGACAAGTATGAATCATTCATGTACTGGAACCGCATGACTGGACCATACGGCTTTATGTATTGGCTTCTGATTCTCTGCAATATTCTGATTCCCCAACTGCTTTGGTCGCAGAAGGTGCGCCATAATCTGGCGCTGGTATGGACGATCTCCATCGTCGTAAACATCGGCATGTGGTTGGAACGTTTCGAAATCGTCGTCACCAGTTTGCACCGCGACTTCCTCCCGTCGTCGTGGGGCATGTACGTTCCAACCAAATGGGACATTGCGACATACGCCGGAACCCTCGGCTTTTTCATGTTGCTGATCTTCCTATTCGTCCGCTTCCTGCCCTCCATTTCAATCTTTGAGGTGCGCGAGCAAGTGCACCACGATTTACATGCGGCGCCTGTGGAGGAACACGTATGAGCCACGCGGTCAGCACAAAAAAATACGACGGGCTCCACGGAGCCTTAGCCGAATTCGATACGCCAGAAGAGCTAATCGAAGCTTGTGAAAAAGCCTACGCTCAGGGATACCGGAAAATGGATGCTTATGCGCCTATGCCGGTTGAAGGCTTGGCCGAAGCGATCGGTTTCAAGAAGAACAATGTTGCCCTCTGCGTCTTGATTGCCGGCTGCACGGGCGTCTGTTTCGGCCTCGGTTTGTTGGAGTGGATCTCGTGCGTCGCGTATCCCCACAACGTCGGCAGCCGCCCTCTCAATAGCTGGCCCGCTTTTATCCCCATCACTTTTGAATGCATGATTCTCTTCTCCGCTCTCACGGCTATGGTGAGCATGCTCGCCATGAACGGCCTTCCTCGGCCCTATCACGCTGTTTTCAACGTACCCGCTTTCGAACGCGCATCTGTTGATAAATTCTTTCTTTGCATCGAGTCGGAAGATCCGCAGTTTGTACCGGAGCAAACGATTGACTTCCTTAAGACCCTGGGCAGCACGGAGGTCAACTATGTTCCGGAATAACCTCTGGCTGAGCCGCGACCGTGGCGCGGACACTCGTGTCTGCCGCGCCGAGACTCGTCTCGGCGAGAATACCTGGCGAATCTCGGGAGGCATCTTCAAGGGAGCGTTGCTCGCGGGCGTCATCCTCTTCTCCACTGCCTGCCGCAACGACATGCACAGCCAACCGCGCTACAAGGTTTATTCGGCAACTGAATTTTTCAGCGATGGCCGGTCGGAAAGGCCCGCCATCGAAGACACTGTCGCGCGCGGACAGCTTCACCTGGACGAAGCTCGCTACACCGGGAAAATTAACGGCAAGGACGTGGAAGCGATTCCGATTCAGATCACGGAGGAAGACGTCCTGCGCGGGCAACAACGCTTCAACATCTATTGCTCTCCGTGCCACGGCCGCGTTGGCAACGGCCATGGCATGATCGTCGCGCGCGGTTTGCGCCAGCCGCCCAGTTATCACGACGAGCGGTTGCTGAACGCGCCCGTCGGACACTTTTTCGACGTGATGAGTAATGGCTACGGCTCGATGTACAGCTACGCATCCAGAGTTTCGGTCGACGACCGCTGGCGCATCGCCGCTTACATCCGGGCGCTGCAGTTGAGCCAGAACGCTCCCGCAGACGTAGCGGCGCGCTACGAAACGAAAATGCCCGGTAGCCCGGCTGGAGGAAGTAAGTGAGTAATCCTGGACATGCGGCAACTATCGCCGTTCCTGAAATCACCCTCGGACCTAAAGCCGAAAGCGTAAAGCGCATCGCCAGCATCATCGGCGGAGCCGGCCTGCTTTTGTGCGTCGCCGGTTATTTCAACAACGCCGAAAGGTTCTTCCAAAGTTATCTCTTTGCGTTTCTTTTCTGGGCAGGTTTCCCTATCGGCGGCCTCGGCATTTTACTCCTAAATAACGTAGTGGGTGGCAAATGGGGCGTTACCATACGGCGTTATCTGGAAGCGTGCGCTCGAACCATGCCGCTGATCGCTGTATTCTTTCTTGTCCTTTTGGTCGGCATGAAATACATTTACGCCTGGGCTACTCCCGCTAATGTGGCCGCCAATGAATTTCTAGCGCACAAGGCCGGATACTTGAATTTCTGGGGCTTTTCCCTTCGCTCGGCCGTAAACTTTGCCCTTTGGCTCTTCTTCATTTGGCGTCTCAATCAATTGACCGACGAACAAGATCAAACAGGCGATCCCACCATTAAGGACAAACTGCGCCGGTTTAGCGCACCCGCTTTGCTCGTTTTCGTTCTATCCGTAACCGTCGCCTATATCGACTGGATTCTCTCCGTTGACAATCAGTTTTATTCCACGGTTTTCGGTGGAATGGTGCTTATTGCCAACGTACAAGCCACCTTCGCTCTCTGCATTCTGGCCCTGATTCTTACCTCCCGCGAGGACCGTTTTAATAGCCGCGTGAACGCTCCTATTTTGCACGATTTAGGCAAACTGCTATTTGCTTTCACGATCTTCTGGACTTATCTGTCGGCATCGCAATTGATCATCATTTGGCCCGCGAACTTGCCGCAGGAAATCACTTGGTATCTCGACCGCACAGATGGATTCTGGAAGGCGCTCGCCACATTCGTCGGATTGACGATGTTTGCCGTTCCCTTCCTCGCGCTTTTATCACAAGCCCGCAAGAAAGATCCACGGCGCTTCATTCGCGTAACTGTTTGGATTCTCGTTTGCAACGCCGTCTATTTCTTTTGGCTGGTTGAACCCACGTTCCGCGGCGCCAGCGTCAGCACCACGCTTCACACGAGTCCCGGCTTCAACGTCTATTGGACGGACTTCGCCGCCTTTGTTGGGATTGGCGGAATTTGGGTTTACTATTTCATCACTCAGCTTCGTAAGCGGCCCCTACTGCCGTTGAAAGATCCTCGCTTGAGTCCTTCCTTACCGCAAGAGGTGATCGCATGAGCGAGCATCATGATTCTTCCGCTCCTTATTCCGAGCCCGTTGTCGGCCACGGCGGCACCGCCTACGAGGGCCACGATGTAAAAGCTCCTATTGTTGTTTGGTCGCTGATCATCGTAGCGGCTTTGGCCCTCACCGGCTTCGTGCTCATGCTTGGCGTTCAGAAATACTTTGAAGCCAATCATCCGATTGGCGAATCGCCCAGCGCCCTCGCGCCCGACCGCATCACGCCGGTCGCACCCCAGGTCCAAGTCCACCCTTGGGAAGATCTGCCCGAAATGCGCGCCGCCGAGGAGAAGGCGCTTGAGACGACCGGCAAAGATCAAGCCGGCCGCATGCATATTCCCATCGAAAAGGCCATCGCCGAAAGCGTTGCGCGTCTGAAAATCGATCCCAATGCTCCGAAGGGCCTAATGACGCCGGGTGGCCAGGGCCGCGAATATTCTCACGCTCTCGCGCCAGCGAACGGCAACGAACGGCCTCAGATCCAAGGAGAAATTCGCAAGAATGTGCAGTAACCGTCATTATTGGGTGATGCTCGCCGGCTTGCTCACAGCGGCGATGGGGCAGGCACAATTCGCGCGGCCCGCCATCGCCCGTGGGGTGGATCTGAAGCAGAAGCTCAATTCTCAGATCCCTTTGGACCTGGTCTTCAAAGATGAAACCGGAGAAGCTCAGCCATTGCGCACTTACTTCGGCGACAAACCGGTTCTGCTATCTCTTGTTTACTTCAAGTGCGCCAGTGTGTGCCCGCTAAGCATGCGCGAGACAACGCTGGCATTAGGCCGCCTGCCTCTCAAACCAGGCACCGATTACAACGTGCTGGTAGTTAGTTTCGACCCGCAAGATACACCCGCTATCGCCGCAGAACAGAAGCTCAAATATTCGAAAGACTTCCACCAGGCGGGGTTCGGGGAGGGCTTTCATTTTCTAACGGGCTCACAGGATTCCATCTCCAAACTCACCGAAGCGGTAGGTTGGAAATATGTTTGGGATGAACGAACCAAACAATTTGCTCACGCGGCCGGTATTATGGTCGCCACGCCCGAAGGACGGCTGTCGCGTTATCTATATGGGATTGCCTACGCATCGCCCGATGTGCGCATGGCGTTAGTGGAGGCGGCTAAACACCAGATCGGCTCGCCAGCCGACTACATTCTTTTGTTCTGTTTTCATTGGGACGAAACCCAGGGCAAGTACACACTGGCGATTACCAACATTATGAAGCTGGCGGCCGGCTTGACGGTTTTGCTCCTGGGTGGAACGATTTTTACATTTTTGCGAAACGAGAGGAAAGAGCGATCTGCGATGAATTGGAAGAAGGTGCCTCATGTGGGCTAACTGCTGCCGTTTTCTTGCCGATATTCCGTTTCCGTTGGTAGCACCCATTGCTTCGAAAGAGGCCGGCGAAATCGATCTGTTGTGGTGGTTCTTAAACGCAGTATCGTTAGTGATGACGATAGTGATCTTTGTCGGCGTAATCGGCTTCGCTTTCAAATATCGGAAGAAGAAAGGCGTCGACCCCGTGCCGGTGCATGGCTCGAACGTCCTTGAGATCACTTGGTCGGTCATCCCGTTTATCGTCATGCTCTTCATGTTCTGGTGGGGTGCGACCTTGTTTTATGCTTCGCAGAATCCTCCCAAAGACGCCGAAGAGGTTTTCGTGGTAGGCAAGCAGTGGATGTGGAAAGTGCAGTATCCGGATGGAAATCGCGAAATCAACGCGCTGCACGTACCCGTCGGCAAGGCTGTGAAACTCACCATGGCTTCCGAAGACGTCATCCATAGCTTTTCCATGCCGGCATTTCGCGTCCGCCACGATGTAGTGCCGGGCCACTACGACGCCATATGGTTCCGCGCCACCACGCCGGGCCACTACCGTATCTTTTGCACTGAGTATTGCGGTGACCGCCACTCCCAGATGATTGGCTGGGTGGACGTGCTCGATCAGGCTTCGTACAACAGTTGGGCGAGCGGCGGATCGGGCGGAACCCTGGCCGAGCAAGGGCAGCAGCTTTTTACTCAGAACGGCTGCTCCACTTGCCATCTCCTGAACGAACAGGGGCGGTGTCCCATTCTCAAAAATCTATATAACAAGCCTGTGGAATTAAGTGATGGACGAACGGTTATCGCGGACGACGCTTACCTGCGCGAATCGATTCTGCAACCAAACGCTAAGATCGTAAAAGGTTTCGACGCGAACGTCATGCCGAATTTCCAGGGTCAACTGAGCGAAGAAAACGTCATTCAATTAATTGCTTACATCAAATCGTTGGCGGCACCTGCTGCAGCTCCGACGACAGGCGGTAGCCAGCCAGCGGCCATCACTGTTGGAGCGGCCAAGAGACCGAAAGCGGCACCGGCAGCCTCAGCGCCGCCGCAGCAGTAGGAGACGGAAGACATAATGGCAACTACCTATCACCCAACAACCCCAGAATCCGCAGCCGCAGAACCGGTCAACTATTTGAACGTGCAGCATGGCTGGAAGAGTTGGCTCCTCACCACCGACCATAAGCGGATTGCCCTCCTGTATTTGTTCTCGATCACGCTCATGTTCATCGCCGGTGGCACATTTGCCATGCTTGTCCGCATTCACCTCACCCAACCGACAGGGCTGTTCGCGCCCGAAACTTACAATCGCCTGTTCACTATGCACGGCGTGATCATGGTCTTCTTTTTCTTGGTCCCGTCCATCCCGGCGACACTTGGAAATTTCTTTTTGCCCATCATGATCGGAGCAAAGGATCTGGCGTTCCCAAGAGTGAACCTTCTTAGTTGGTATCTCTACATCGGCGGCGCTGCCTTCGCTCTTTTCGCCGTCGCTAGAGGCGGTGTCGACACCGGCTGGACCTTCTACGCTCCCTACAGCACAACCTATTCAAACTCGTACGTCTTATCCGCAGCCATGGGCGCGTTCTTCGCTGGTTTTTCGTCTATCACCACCGGCTTGAACTTCATCGTCACAGTACACAAGATGCGCGCGCCGGGCATGACCTGGATGCGCCTGCCACTGTTTATCTGGGCGAATTACGCCACGGGCCTGATTCAAATCCTCGGAACGCCGGTCGTGGCAATTGCATTGGTTTTGGTGGGCGTCGAGCGCGTAATGCACGTCGGCATATTCGATCCGAACGTCGGCGGCGATCCGATTCTCTTTCAACACATCTTTTGGTTCTACTCGCATCCCGCCGTCTACATCATGATCCTTCCCGGCATGGGCATCATCAGCGAAGTGATTGCCTGCTTCTCAAGAAAACGGCCCTTCGGTTATGAGTTCATCGCTGCCTCCAGCATGGGTATCGCCATTCTCGGCTTCCTGGTCTGGGGCCATCATATGTTCGTCACCGGCCAAAGCGTCTACACCGGCATCGTGTTTTCCTTCCTGACATTCTTCGTGGCGGTACCCTCCGCGGTGAAGGTGTTCAACTGGACCGCGACCATGTACAAAGGTTCGGTTACCTTCGAAAGCCCCATGCTTTACGCTTTTGCCTTCATCGGCTTGTTTACCATCGGCGGCTTAACCGGTTTGTATTTATCAACCATGGCAACGGACGTTGCTCTGCACGGAACTTATTTCGTCGTCGCGCACTTCCACTTCGTGATGGTGGGCGGCATGGTGGTGGCGTTCCTGGCGGGTGTGCACTTTTGGTGGCCGAAAATCACCGGTCGCATGTACTCGGAACCCTGGGCAAAATTCGCCGCACTTATGATTTTCGCCGGGTTCAACTTAACCTTCCTGCCGCAATTCGTGCTTGGCTATCTCGGCATGCCGCGCCGCTATGCCGCCTACCCACCCGAGTTTCAGGTGCTAAACGTACTCTCAACAGCGGGCGCATCCATTTTGGGAATCGCGTTTTTTATCCCCATGATTTACCTGACTTACGCTTGGTTCTACGGGCCCAGGGTTGGGAACAACCCATGGCAGGCGAAGGGCCTCGAATGGGAAATCCAGTCTCCGCCCACTACCTTTAACTTTGATGAGACCCCGACCGTGACTGAAGAAGCTTATAACTACGGTCCTTGGGAGGAAAACCACGTTGGCTGACACAGTAATTCACGACACACACGAAGAGGCCGAAGCCGACAAGTATCTTAAACACCACTTCGCCACAACCGCTCAGCAGATGGACGCTGACACGCTTGGCATGTGGACCTTCCTGATCACCGAAGTTCTGTTCTTCGGCGGCATGTTCGCGGCATACGCCGTCTACCGGAACATGTATCCCGAGGCCTTCGCCGCCACCTCCGAGTTCATGAATGTCAAGATCGGCGCGGCGAACACTGCCGTCCTCATCTGCAGCAGCTTGACTATGGCGATGGCCGTCCGCGCTGCCCAGTTAAGCAAGCGCAATCATCTGATCTGGTATCTGGTCGGAACCTTGATCTTCGGCAGCATCTTCCTGATCGTCAAGGCGTTCGAGTACCACGCCAAATATGTGGAACACTTGATTCCCGGCCCAAACTTTGGTCCTGAGAATTTGGCCCCGCAATTCATGCACAACGCGCAGATTCTCTTCTTCCTGTATTTCTGCATGACCGGAATGCACGCCGTTCACATGATTGTGGGTGTAGGCTTACTCACGTTCTTAATCATCCAGGCGTACAGAAACGTTTTCAACGCCGATAACTTTATAACGGTCGAAATGATCGGCCTCTACTGGCACTTCGTCGACATCGTTTGGATTTTCCTCTTTCCGCTTCTCTATTTGATTGGACACTGGCACTGGTAGACCTATGAGCACGAACGCAAACACTCATTCTCACGTTCACATTCCCAAGGTCGGAACTTTGGTGGCGGTCTTCGCGGCACTGATCACGTTCACGTTCATCACGGCTTGGGTAGCGACCATCAACCTCGGCGAACTCAACGTCGTCGTCGCTCTGGCCATCGCTTGTACCAAAGCCACCCTCGTGGCCTGGATCTTTATGGGCGTTCGCTATACCACGCAGCTCACCAAGCTGTTCTGCGTGGGGGGCTTGGTCTTCCTCAGCATCTTGCTGCTGATCACCTTCAGCGATTACAGCAGCCGCGGTTGGACTTATCATGCCAAGCCGTGGGCCACCAACAAATCCTTGGGCACCAGCAAATTCATAGACGATAAGCCCAACGAGCCCGCAAAACCAGCTGAAAAGTAGACAGAAATGACCCAAACCCGCGTTCTCATCGCCGGACTCGTCGGCGGAATTGCCATGTTTTTCTGGATGTCCCTCGCCCACATGGCCATCTCACCCTTGGCCACGGCTGGCATCAGCCAAATCAAGACGAACGAATCCGCCGTACTCGACACGCTTCGCACAAACTTGGGCACTTCCTCTGCCATGTACGTCTTTCCCGCTCTGGATCTCACCCGCCCACAAGCCGACGCGATGAAGGACTACGATGCAAAGCTTGTATCCAATCCTTCGGGCATTTTGATCTACCACCCACCGGGCGCAAAATCCCTCACACCTGGACAATTGATCACTGAATTCCTTGCCGAAATGCTCGAAGCCATGCTCGCCATTTGGCTTCTGAGCAAGACCAACATCACCAGCCTCGCCGGCAGAATCGGCTTCGTCGCCGCAGCCGGTCTGCTCGCTTCCATGCCCACAAATATTTCCTACTGGAACTGGTACGGCTTCCCAAGCGCCTATACAATCGCTGAAATGGCAACCCAGATCATCGCCTTCAGCATTGCCGGAATAGTCGCCGCCTTCATCTTGCGTCGCGCCAACGGCTAACCGCCATCGCCCAACAAGTTTGCCACGCTTCAGATCATCATAGTCTTATTGGGGAAGAATCGGGAAAGGGTTCGAGGGCCCGACTGGGAGAGAAGGAGGCTTAGTCCTCAATCGCCCAATGCGAAACGAAAGATCGAAGATTGCCTTGACCGGAATGAGGCCCCCAAGCTTATACGCTCCGACGGCTGCCAGGCCCATTGAGGCAGCGCAGCCGCACTGGGAGCAATCCGGTTTGCCGCCGAATTGGCAAGGCGTGATCAGGCTCGAAAGATCGGCGGAAATGCTGGTGGTCGTTTGCGCGAAGATACAATCTTTGGGTGATTCAGGCGGCGTGGAGAATTGTTGAATCATCTCGGGCGGCATATCTACTTTGGAGTAAGTTTTGCGGAGGCTCATGAGGTCGGCCACCGCTTGCACGCGCTGTTGCGGAGATAGTATCTCGGGGAGTTGATCGCCGATTTGTGGAGTGAAAATACTAAACCAAATTTTGTGGACTTCGTGTTTGGCGCTCCAAAATTCGACAAACTCGCGCAGATAATTTTCGCGGTTCATCATCTGAGCGGTGATCGTGCAATGGATGGTAATCTTTTGGCCCGAAATTGTCGACAAGATGCGCTGATAGGTGGCGGGCGCACGGCGGATATCGTGTTCGGGCTGGAGGCCGTCAATGGAAACCACCACATTGACGAAACGGTTCTGGACCCATGAAACGGGGAACGGGCGGAACGCGCTGGTCACGATTTGCACATGGATACCGCGCGCGGTGATCAACGGCACCAGTTGTTCCAACTCACGGTAACGAACCAAAGGGTCGCCGCCAACGATAGAGAGATGAAGCGGCTTATAACGGTCGACGGCTTGCATTACGTTGTCGACTAATTCCTGCCCTTTATAATCGCGCAATTCGCGCAATGTGACGCCGCCTCCCAAGTGATCGTCGCCATAAGCGTAACAACCGGGGCATCGGAGGGGACATTCACGTGTAATTTCGATAGAGAGCGACGGGGATTCTCCTTGTAAGATCTTTTGCCAGGCTCGTAGAACTTCGGATAACCGCACTAGAAAGAAACTCCTTTCTATTCAGACGTAAAAGTAGTCGCAAAAGCTATAAAAATCTCGCTATGTTGTTTGCACTAGACGGCAGTGATATGTTTTGAAGCAAGATGAAGGCTATCATTTTTTTATTTGTATCAACAATTGGCGCTCAGGCGATGGATGTAACGGTGGAGCACGGAGTGAAAGTTTCCATGCGAGACGGTGTGGCATTACGCGCAGATATTTACCGGCCGAAGCAAGATGGGAAGTATCCGGTTCTCTTGCAGCGCACGCCTTACAACAAGGCGAGCGGAAGTGAATTTGGCATGCGGGCCGCCGCAGCCGGCTATGTAACGATTGTCCAAGATGTGCGCGGACGGTACAGCTCCGAAGGCGAGTGGTATCCGTTCAAGTGGGAATCGCAAGACGGTTTCGACACGGTGGAATGGGCCGCTTCTCTGCCCTATTCAAGCGGGAAAGTTGGAATGTGGGGCGGCTCATACGTAGGCGCTACACAGATGTTGGCGGCAATCGCGCATCCGCCGCATCTGGCGGGAATTTGTCCCGTCGTAACTGCTAGTAATTATCATAGCAATTGGACTTACCAGGGAGGGGCTTTTGAGCAATGGTTCAACGAATCCTGGACTTCCGGCCTTGCGCAAGACACGTTGAATCGAAAAGCGCAGGCGGAGACGAACGCGCTGAGCGGCGCATGGAAGTTGCCGTTGAGCGCTTATCCCGTTTTTAATTCGCACATGCCCATAGATTCGACGGAAGCGCTCGCACCCTATTTTCTAGATTGGCTGGCGCATCCGAGTTATGACGATTATTGGAAGCGCTGGTCGATTGAAGACCACTACGCCGATATTAAAGTTCCGGCGCTGCATGTGGCCGCTTGGTATGACATTTTTCAAGATGGCTCCTTACGGAACTACGTGGGATTGAAGGAACATGCCGGCAGTGAGGAGGCGCGCCGCGGGCAAAGACTGTTGGTGATTATCGGCGGACACGCGGGGATAGGACGTAAGATCGGTGACGTGGATTTTGGAGAGGCGGCCGGCTATAGCGAGGCGCAGGTAACGCTCGATTGGTACGACTTTCTTTTTAAGGGTGTGCAGAACCAGTTTGCGAGAAAGCCGGTGCGGCTGTTTGTGATGGGGAAGAATGAGTGGCGCGATGAAGACGCTTGGCCGCTCGAACGGGCGAAGAGCGTGAAATATTTTCTGCATGCAACAAAGGGGGCGAATTCGGCGCTTGGGGATGGGCTGCTTTCTACCGAAACGCCGGGAGAGGAGGCTGCGGAGCGGTTTGTTTATGATCCGGCGAAACCGGCGCCGACTGTGGGAGGGCCATTGTGTTGTGATGGCACGCATCTGCCGGCGGGACCGCGCGATCAAAAAACGGTGGAAGCGCGCGCGGATGTGCTGGTTTATTCGACGCCGGAGTTGCAGCGCGAAGTGGAGGTGACAGGGCCTGTGACGCTTGATTTATGGGCGAAATCGACAGCCGTGGATACAGACTTCACCGCAAAGTTGGTGGATGTTTGGCCTAACGGGTTTGCGCAGAATTTGACCGAAGGAATTTTGCGAGCGAAGTATCGTGGTTCGCAAGCGAAGGCCGTGTTGATGAAGCCTGGCGAGGTTTATCGATTTAACGTGGATTTGTGGTCGACGAGCAACGTATTCAAGAAAGGGCACAAAATCAGGCTGGAGGTGAGCAGCAGCAACTTTCCACGGTTTGATCGAAATTTGAATACCGGGGAGGATGCGAAGTCCGGGGTGAAGAGTGTGCCAGCGGCCAATACGGTTTTGCATGACAAAGCGCATGCATCGGCGTTGGTTTTGCCGGTAGTGCCATAGATCGCCCAAGAAGCCAGCTTCGCATGCTCGTACCGCTCAATAACAGCGCGCTGCCTGATCTCCGCCTCGGCAAAGTGCCCGCGCTTTTGGGCGATGGCGGCAAGATTGCTCATCATCAACGCCACGGAGGGATGGTCCTCACCGCGGATTCTTCGATAGATCTGTAGCGCCCGCTCAAAGCTGTTCTCCGCTTCGTCCCACCTTTTCATCTCCGCCAGCAAGCTGCCTCGCGTACTAAGCGGCGCCGCAACGCGAAGGTCGCTCGGCCCATAAGCCCGCTCCAGTCCGGCGAGTGCGCCTGCGCTCAGCCGCTCCGACTCTTCCATCTGCCTGCCTTCGTAGTAGAATGCTTGCGCTACATATCCCATGGCGTCCGCCGTTTCTGGGCCGGCCGAACCTTTCCTGGTTAATCTCTAAAGCTTCACGATAATACCTTTCAGCATCCGCAAACGTGCCTCGCTTTTCCGCAATGTTGCCAAGATTCATGTAATCCTGCGCAACCTCCGCTTGCCGAGGACCGAAAAGCCTCTTATCGCTATTCAACACGCGCAGCGTGAAATCTTCAGCCTCCCGATACCGGCCTAGGTAGAAATTGGCGTCGGACATCACATTCCACGCCCGGCTTTGCACCGAATCCTCGCCACCCAATTGCAGTACTCGCTCCGCAGTCCCGATGGCTTCCTTAAACCGGCCCTGATATCATTCAAAATCCCGCCCAGCGTAACTAGCTCGCTTTGTACATCGGTTAACTTCCGCCCAGCCGTCGCTTCTTGCAACGAAATTACCTCACGAGCCAGTTTTTAGGCCCGGCCGAGTTCACCCCAGTGTTGGTAGGCCCCACTCAAGCCTTCGAGCACCGAGGCGTCCATGGTAGGGTCCTGAGACAGCGCCCGCGCATCTTTTACCCCGCGTTCGAACATTAGCTGCACAAGGCGGCTCTTTTCCGCAGGCTCCGCATCTTCGGCCGCATGTTCCAGTTTCTCGAGAAAGAACCGCGTCACCTTATCGCGCCGTTCTGCCTCCGCCAAAGCTTCGTTGCGCGCTCTGCCAAGCTGGACCGCGAAAGCCGCGCCAGATAAGCCCACTTAATGCGGTTGACGAGCCTGCAGCGGCTGGCTTGCCTCCAGGCGGTCCAAGTCTTCTCGCAGAGCCTCTACAGTTGCATACCGGTCGATGATCGAAGGAGCCATAGCTTTGCGGCACAGCGCATCGAAATCCCTCCATTGCTCGGCGTTCCAAGTCTGGTACAGTCCAGGATTACTTTGGCGCACGACCATTGACGGCGCGGTAGCCGAGTGCACGGCTTCTTTTAGTCCAAGCACCGCCGCCATCGTTTGTCCGCTTACTGCGAAGGGCAATTCGCTGGTCACAAGTTCGTACAACATCCCCCCAGCGAATAGATATCGGCCTGCAACCCCGTGCGCGCATGCCGGATCCGCTCTGGCGCGGCGTATGCAAGCGAGTAGCCCAGGATCGGAAGGTTGTCCTCTTCTCCTTCCGCCAATCGCCGGGCGATCCCGAAATCGATCAGTTTGGGTGTGCCCTCCGGCGTAAGGAGAATGTTTGAGGGTTTGAGATCGCCATGGTCCACCCTTTGTGAGTGCGCGTAGCCCACCGCATTGCAGATGGCGCCGAATAGCTTCAGCCTCGCGCCGAGCGACAGGCTACCTGCATTGCGGCGGTTGAGCGGGCCACCTTCTATCACTTCAGTCGCCATCCATGGCGTGCCATCCGCTAGCACCCCGTGGTCGTAAAGCCGTACAATTGCCGGATGATTGAAGTCCATCAGCGTTTGGATCTCATTCACCGCTAAGTCCCGCGTGCCAAGTTTACGCTGGACTTTAACGGCAACCAGCCGCTGACCGAGCGCGCCCCGCTCCTCTGCTTTCCACACCTCGCCCAGCGCGCCCGACCCTAGATGCTCAAGAAAATGATAGGGCCCAAAGTCGGCCGGCGCACCGGCTGATTCGCGTGAGAAGTCATCATGGATCAGGCGCTCCAGCAGGCTGAACGCGTCCTCTCCAAAGAGCGGGTCGTTGCCCCCGTCCGGAAAGATCTGGGAATTAGAAATTGGATCTTCAGGCATTAATGTCCTCCCCCTTCCGAACACTGCCGGATGTTTCTTCGAAAATGTAGAAACCGCGGCCCTGCCCGGACGCACCTACCAAGGCTCCTCGCCTTTCGAAGTCCGCCAGTTGACGAGCATTGTCCGTTTTACCAGATTCTAGAGATCCCCCCTCAAATGAAGCCGCACTTGTCCAGACAGTGGCGCACGCTGAAAACCCACCCACGGGCAGTTATACGTAATCGGCGGGCGGAGCCCCTCAAGTGAAGTCAGCAAATGGGTTTTCGCAGCGAACAGCGTATAAGTGAGCGTAGCGTAGCTGCGGCCACCAACCTAGCCGCCTCAAGGAATCAGAAGGAGAAACTGAAATGAAAGCCGCTCCAAAAGCGGTCATGGCGATTGCAGCGATGATGTTCGGACCCGTCGTGATGCCGAAAGCGCAGAACGCCATCACTCTGGTTCGCGAGGTCGCGAACTGGAACCCTCGATATGGACACATTACCTATGCTGACCTGCACCGTCTCGGCTCCCCCGCCGTGGAACTCGACCTGCAGTATTTCCGCTTGAACCCATCGGCGCTCGATCAGAAGGCGGTAATGCAGTACTTCATCGCCGTGAATAATTGCAACAACCGGGAAGTGGGCAGGGCGTTATCGAACGAACTGGATTACCCCGCCCTTGCCGGGATGTACAAAACGAATGCCGCGCAGATTTTCGCGTCGCTGCCCCAGACGATCGACAATTTTGCATTTGAACGCTTCATCGGAGGATCGACAGACGGCGGTTGGGCGCTTTGGACGCGCTCACTTACCTTGGGCGAGTACGACCGGCAACGTAAGGCCTTTCCGCTTAAACGCCCAGATAGCGCGGACGTTAAAATTCCGGCTCTGCTTGCGTTGGACGGTGTACGGAGACTTGAACGAACCTGTCCTGCGGCGGGGAACTTTGTGCGATCGGCCTCGGCCTCTCTGCCGGGCGAGCATTCTCTCGCTCTGCCGCCGGCGACTTATCGTGAATTGCCAATGGACGAGGCTTCGGCCCGGCAGTACATCGACAGGGCAGGTCCACAGCGCAAAGAAAACTGGAATGCCGTCGATCACATGTATGACATCCGTTTTTCAGTGTATGTTTCCCTGCTGGCCGACGCCTGCCAATGGCCCCTCAGCGATGCGCAGAACGCGAACCTGAAGCGCTTTCTGGATCGCGTCTCAAACGGCGGATATTACGAGAAGATGCAATACAATGCTGCCCGCACAACCGTCCAGACCAAGATCATTGGCGCACGAGGACGAATAGAGTATTGCGCCGGCCCTGAGTCCCGAAAGAGTTTCGATAAATATGCCGCCATGGTGGCCCCGCGTGGCCCACTCACCGCATCCGCAGCGAAATAGGAGAGCATAAAATTCTGCGGCTATGCGGCCTTTTGTTGAGGCTCAGGCCGGAAGCTAAAAGAGTGGAAGACTATGAGCGACCGCGGACCAAAGCATCCGATGCAACACCAATCCAACGGATGCAGTGGCGATGATTTCACGATTGGCCGTGCCGAGGTCCAAAGAATTGACAAGAATGGAGTAAAGCTCTTCGCATCGCACAACGGACGGAACCGCTACCACTTCTCGATAAACGGCATGAGCAGCGATGAGGTAAGCGACTTGTTCAGCCAGTGGATAACGGCGTCCACAGAAGAGACGTTCGATCGCCTCGCCCGGCGTATTGGTAGTAAGTGAACGCGTGAATCTGTGTCCAGCAAGCCTTCGTAGGTCTTGTGCGGTACTGATTTACGTCAACCCGTTTCTCCGACTGCAGTTTATTGAACCCGGCTATGGATGCGCTCGGGATTGCGAAGGCTGCCCCGGGTGTCGCTTTTCGAAACGTTGGTAGTGTTTTCTCCGCCGGGAGTCACTGATGCAGCAACCGTCAAGAGAATGCAATTAAGATCCCGGGCGGAAAAAATGTGGTACCGTCATTTCATCCGGCAAGGTGCTCGATGGCAAGTATTTCACGCAGAGATTTTATTGGTTTCGGCTCTTCTATAGCTGTGCTGAGTGTTGGTGAGCTTCCAAAGGAGGGCAAGGCGAGGGCAAAAACCGGTCCGCTTTCTGAGTTCGGTTACGGCGATGTGTCATTGGCCAGCGACCTGCATGAATCGCAACTGAAGAACACACATGCGGTGCTGATGGAGTTGAGCGAGGATAGTCTGCTGAAACCCTTCCGCCAAATGTCGGGAATGGCCGCCCCGGGCGACGATTTGGGCGATTGGTATAGCTACGATCCACATTACGACTTCCGAAAGAACTTCGATGTGGGATTCGCTCCAGGTTGTCCGTTTGGGCAGTGGGTGTCGGCGTTGGCGCGGGCATACGCCATCACTGGAGATGGCGCGACTCGCGAGAAAGTGATGCGGCTCAACCGGCTTTACGCGCAGACCATCTCAGGCGATTTCTATGTGAGGAACCGCTTTCCGGGGTACACCTATGACAAGCTGCTGTTGGGTTTGATTGACTCGCATACCTTGGTGAAAGATCCGGAGGCGCTGGCGATTTTGGAGCGGACGACGGATACGGCGTTACCGCACTTGCCCGGGCACGCGATTGAACATGACACGCGCTGGCGGATGGATCAAGACAAAAACGATCTTTCGTGGAATTGGGACGAGTCGTATACCATGCCCGAGAATTTGTTTTTGGCGCATGAGCGAGGGGCGGGCCGGCGGTATTACGAGATGGCGCAGCAGTACTTGCTTGATAAGACGTGGTTCGATCCGCTTTCTCGCAACGAGAATGTTTTCAAGGGACGGCACGCTTACAGTTACGTGAATTCCCTGAGTTCGGCCATGATGGCGTATATGGCGGCCGGAAGCGAAAAGCATTTGCGCGCGGCCCGGAATGCATTTGTGATGTTACAGGAACAGAGTTACGCGACGGGCGGATGGGGACCGGATGAGTTATTACGGGCACCGGACAGCGACGATCTTTACGCCAGCCTGAGCAATACGCACGCCAGCTTTGAAACTCCCTGCGGTTCGTATGCCCACTTCAAGCTGACACGGTACTTGCTGCGAGTGAGCCGCGACGCGCGCTATGGCGACAGCATGGAGCGCGTGATGTACAACACCGTGCTTGGCGCGAAGCCGTTAGAGGAGAATGGCAACAACTTCTATTACTCCGACTACAACTTCGACGCCCAGCGAGTCTACAAGAAAGCTCGCTGGGCGTGTTGCGCGGGCACACTGCCGCAAGTGGCAGCGGACTACCGCATCAACACTTATCTGCGCGGGCCGCAGGCGGTTTACGTGGTTCTTTACATACCTTCTACATTGCGATGGGAAGAGAACGGCGCAAGTCTTTCTTTGACGCAAGAAGGGCGCTATCCGCATGAAGGCCGGGTGACTTTTACAGTGGCCAGTTCCGCGCCGGCAACTTTGACTCTTCACTTCCGAATCCCGGAGTGGTCGGAGGGAGCGTCTGTTTGGGTCAACGGCGCTCGGAAAAATGGACTGGCGAAGGCGGGAGAGTTTGCGGCAATCAGCCGGGAATGGAAGACCGGGGACCGCGTGGAGCTGGAGCTTCCGTTAAAGATGAGGCTTGAGGCCATTGATAAACGGCACAGCGATACCGTGGCGCTGCTTCGCGGACCGCTTGTCTTAATGGCGGTTAAACCAGAACAAGGCGCGGCCGTGCCGGTGATGGCGCGCGAACAGTTGCTTGCGGCGAAGCGAGTGAGGGAAGGCGAGTGGGAAGCGGACTCCTCGAAGGGCCGGGTGACACTGCTGCCGTTTACCGCCCTGGGGGATCGCCTCTACACGGCGTACATGAAGGTTGGGTAAGTAAACGGAAACTCAGCGCGTGCCGGATCGCCGTTTCCTGATAGACTGGCGGCCATGAAACCCAGGCTGTTGCTGCCGATCATAATCATGCTGCCGCTCTTTGCCGGCAGTGTACGGATCTATCAAACGAACAGCGCGGGCGATGATCTGGATGTCATTGATCCAGCCACTAACCAAATAGTGATGAAGATTAAGAATCTGGAGGCGGCGCACGGAGTGGCGTTTTCGCCGGATGGCGCACGCGCGTACATCACATGCGAAGCCGACAACACGGTGTGGACGGTTTCGACGGCGACCGGTGAGCTGGTGGGCAAAACAGAACTGAGCGGGCATCCGAATAACATCGCGGTTTCGAAAGATGGCCGGCTTGTGTTTGCAGCGATTGTGAGCGCACCGGGTGCGGTTGATGTGATTGACAGCGAGACGCTCAAGCAGGTGAAGACGATTCCGGTGAAGGGAAACGCGCATAACGTGTACCTGACGCCGGATGGACGGTTTGTGGTGGCGGGCTCAGTAGTGGGGAAGAGTGTAACGGTAATCGACGAGCAAACACTGAAACCGGTATGGGACATGACGTTTGACGAAGGCGTACGGCCGATTGCTTTTGAGGCCACCCAGGACGGTTCGACGGCGCGGATGTTTGTGCAGTTATCGAATGTGCATGGATTCGCAGTGGTGGATTTCGAGACTCATCGGGAAGTACGGCGCGTGTTGCTGCCGGACGAGCCACGCCGGGGAAACCCACACAGCGGAGCGCCCTCGCATGGGATCGGTGTATCGCCGGACGGTAAGATGTTGTGGGTTGATAGTTCGGTGGCAGGTGGCGTCTTCGCGTATTCTTTGCCTGGCTTGCGATTGATTGGGAATGTAGCAACCGGTTCGACACCGGATTGGCTAACGTTCACACCCGACAGCAAGCTGGTGTATGTCGCGAACGCGGGAGACAACTACGTTTCGGCGGTAGACACTCACTTACTGAAAGAAGTGGCGCGGATTGCCGTCGGCGAGGTCCCGAAACGCAACGGGACGGTGGTGACGCCTTAGCCGTTGGCAATCTGCTGAAAGTAATTGCCAGCGCCCAGGATGGAGCGTACCAAGTTACTCGCGACGCTCCGTTCTTAACGGCAGGTATGTCTGCGGCACGTCGTCGGCGCGTTCCCATGCCGTTTGAAAGTGGCCCTTGTAGCCAAAAAGTGGACCCCACGTCCGGTTTTGTACATCCACTTCGATCCGAAAACAACCGGCACTTTCGTCGTACCATTCGCAAACGTCGCCACACCCGAAAACAACATAGGGAAGGAGAAGCCCACTGGGCCTTCGTAAAATCGCTGTGCCGCAGAGCGTAAGGCAATACCGCCGTTCGGAGCAACCTTGAGATCGATGTCCACGGCGAGATGCTGGTGCGTACCGAGATAGTCTACGATTTGGCCTCGCTGCTCACTGTAGATCATGTACGCATCGAATCTGCGTTTTCTTTTCGTCTGAAAAGTCCGAATCCATGTCACCGTCTCTCGCCCAAGCGAATCGACAAAGGCGTAATTCCTGATTTGAAACGGTAGGTTTCGCCCACTCTCTGGAAACATGATCCTCCGCCATGATCCGATGTAGAGGAAGGGTAGGGTATAAATTGGACCGTGCCATATCTGTTCCATGACTCCGGTACCAATCGCAACGACTTTGTCCGCACTAGAGAAACCGAACCGCCGCTGAATCTCCGGGTGGAGTTTTGTGAAATCAGAACCCAAAACGCGCTCGTATATCGATCTCAGGATCAATCTCTTACTTTAGCGGGCCGCCGAAGGCAGTGAGCCGCCGAGGGAAGCTCATTTGAGGATAGATAGCCGAGCGCCGACAAAACGATCATCGCAACCTTCAGCGTAACCGGATTAAAGGCGGCGAGAAGGTACGACGGCGATTCGAGTGCAACGCTCGCGAGCGCTCCGATCATCAACAGCGCGTTGATGACAAAGAACGGACGCCACCGCCAAAGCGCCAAGGTGAGCATGCCGAGTATAACTTCCAGAGCGCCGCTAACAGGCACCAGTTCAATTGGCATACCCGTATTCCCGGTCATCACTCTTTCGTCGCCGCTGGGAAACACCAACTTCGGAATGAGTCCCTGCCACAACCAAACGAAGGAAATGCAAGCGCGTGTGCAGGCGTGCATCAGCGCCATTCGGAACGAGGTCGCGGGTGGAATCTCACGTTCAATCCACAAGCGAAGCCGATCAAAGCTCCAGGCTGTTGCCCAGCCGATTAACGGTCGGAATGCAAATCGGTCCAAGCGCCTTCCGATGGCTCCAAATCGAGTGTTGTAGTCGTACCAAGTCAGAAAACGAACGCAATCTCCCGAGGGAGCATATTTCCAATAGCCGGAGCCCTTCGCGATGAGTGACTTTAAGTCCTTTGACCAGAACGAAAGCGCCGACGTTCGAGTGCCCGTGTTGTCCGCACGTGTCCCGCTGCTCTGTCCTTCGCCCTCAATTTTCAACCCAAAACCAATTCGTGTCGAGTATATAAATTTTTGGGGGTCTGACTCAGAATCTTTCGGCCAATATTCAATGTTTGAGAATCGCAGATCCCACTGATTGTGAAGTTCAGGGGTCTGAGTACGCCGCCAAATTTCTTCTACGGTCGAATGTATGCAAACCTCTACATAGATACCTGAGTCTTCGGCCACTAAAGAACGATAACATTCCTTCGGAACGGTTCGCTCACTGAATCGGGACGAACGTTTGTTTGTTGTCTGATTAACTCAAGGCATGAAGCCCATGCGCGGCTTTAATGGCCTTTGACCCAGGCGGCAATCGTTTGCCAGTCGGGGTCGTCCTGCGAGGCGAACTGGCGGCCGCCGGAGTGAAATTCGGCGCCTCCGGCAGAATGCGCGAGGGGTTGAATGAGCAAGATGCTCGACAAGGGCTCGCCTGGCTTGATTAAGTGGAGCACTGTTTCGTAATTCTTCCGCGATTGCGCGTCAGTCCAAGTAATGGCGCTCACCGCGAGCGGTTCTAAGCGGAACGCATGACTTGCGCCGGCATGACAGACCACACAGCGGGCGTGGCCTGGGCGCTTCTTTAAAAATATAGGTTCGACCGACGATTTGTAGATCTGATAATCCTGCGCCTGCGCGGAGGCGGTAAGCGAAAGGGCGAGAAACCCCAGTGCCGCAGTCATGGTAAAAGCTAATTTATCACTTCCTAGCGGGACGGCGGCGCGATTTTTTCTGGAATAGAAAAGCGAAATCGCCGTCTACACGTTGTATTAGCCAATGTCCGGTTAACCCCGCTGTGGGTCCGCTGGGTCCCAAGATGCCCGCCGAAGGCACGCAATCCCCAGATACCGGAACGTTCGAGTAAGCAAGAAAAGGGAACATTCATGATTCGACAATTGAGCCGGTCTTTACTAATAGGCGCCGCGTTGGTGCCCATTCTGTCTAGTCTTTGCCAGGCGCAATCAAGGCCTGCCATGACAAATCATATGCGGGAAGACGTTCGCAACGGCCAAGCGAAAGTGGCTGGGCGGCTGCGCGCGGAACAGGAAATGAACTTGGATTTGGTTTTGCCGTTAAGCAATCCCACAGGGCTGGATGCTTTTTTGAAGGATATCTATAATCCGTCCAGCCCGAACTTCAGGCACTATCTAACAGTCCCACAGTTTACCCAGCGCTTTGGACCGAGCCAGGCAGACTACAACGCCGTAGTGAGCTTTGCGAAAGCAAACGGCTTTGAAGTCGTGGGCGGTACGCGCGATGGAATGGATGTTCAGGTGAAGGGGACGGTATCAGCAATTGAGAATGCGTTTCACGTCGTTATGACTACGTATCAACATCCAACGGAAGACCGCACGTTTTACGCGCCGGACCGCGAGCCGACAGTGAATTTACCGTTTTCGTTATGGCACATTTCCGGCTTGGATAATTATTCCATTCCGAAGCCGCGTTTCATCAGCAGGAAAGACTATGCGCTGGCGCACGGGATGGACCCGGAGGCGGTGGTGTCGCACGCGACGACGGGGTCCGGGCCATCGGCTTCGTTCTTGGGTAGCGACATGAGAGCCGCCTATTATGGAAACGGCGCCTTGACGGGCGCTGGACAGAACCTGGGGCTGCTCGAATATTTGGGCACCGATTTAGCCGATGTTACTACGTATTTCAAGAACATTGGGAAGACGAACAATGTGCCGATTAGTTTGCTCTCGACAGATCGAACAAGTACATCGTGCGTGGCTCCTGGATGTGACGATACCGAGCAAACGCTGGATATTACGCAAGCGATCGGCATGGCGCCAGGATTGGCTAGCCTGGTGGTGTATATCGGATCGACCGATACAGCGATTATCAGCGCGATGACGACACATAGCCCGCTGCCTATGACCATTGGCTGTTCGTGGGGTTGGGCGGCCGATCCGGCGACGCTCGATCCGTTCTTCAAGAAGATGGCGGCGCAAGGGCAGACGTTCTTAGTCGCGTCGGGGGATTCTTCGACTTGGTCTTCACGGAATGGGGCGTGGCCGGCGGATGATGCGTATGTGGTTTCGGTAGGCGGCACGGATCTGGTAACTTCGAGCGGGGCCGGGCCATGGGCTTCCGAGACGGCGTGGGTTGATAGTGGCGGCGGAATTTCGCCGGACTCGATTGCGATTCCTTCGTGGCAGCAGATTTCGGGCGTTGTCAATTCAAGCAATAAGGGCTCGACTAAGCTGCGGAATGGGCCCGACGTATCGGCGAATGCGAACTTTACGTTTTATGTTTGCGCCGATCAGACGGCTTGCACGGCCAACGATTACGGGGGCACCAGTTTCGCCGCGCCAATGTGGGCCGGTTATTTGGCGCTAGCGAACCAACAGGCAGCGAGCCAGGGAGGTTCGCCGGTAGGATTCATCAATCCGGCGATTTATGCGCAGAATGTGACGTCTAGTTACAGCACAGACTTCCACGACATCGCGAGTGGCACGTCTGGCAGCTATTCAGCGGTTACTGGTTATGATTTGGTAACTGGTTGGGGAAGCCCGAACGGCGTGGGCCTTATCAATGCTTTGGTGGGCGTGAGCACAACGCCTTCGCTGACTATCAGTGCTTCACCGGCGGCGGTTTCCGTCTTGCAGGGCGGCAGTGGCAGCTCGACAATCAGTTCGGTGGTTGCGGGCGGGTTCAATTCGACGGTTGCTTTGGCGGCAGCGGGTGCGCCGAGCGGAGTGACCGTGACGCTTAGTCCGGCGTCGTTTTCGGCGCCAGGATCCGGTAGTTCGACGATGTTGATCGCAGTGGCATCGACTGTAGCGGCGGGCACTTACACGATTACCGTGACGGGCACGGGCGGAAGCCTCACCAGCAGCACGACTGTAACTTTGACTGTGACGGCGCAGGGAGCGGGATCGTTTACGTTAACGGCGCCATCGACCGGAACGCTGAGAGGCGGGCAAAGCGGGTCCGGCACCGTGACCACGGCAGTCTCGGGCGGTTTCAATTCGGCGATTTCGCTGAGCGCGAGCGGCCAGCCCGCGGGCGTCGCCGTCAGCTTTAGCCCAACGTCGATTGCCGCGCCGGGTTCGGGAAGTGCGACTATTACTGTTACCGTGTCTCGTTCGGCCGCGACCGGGACGTATGCGATCCTAATAACCGCGACGGGTGGAGGAATATCGCATTCGGCGACACTTAGTTTGACTGTCCGGTAACATGCCGTGGCTTAGTGAAACGGGAGAGGCTCGGACCCGAGGGTTCGAGCCTTTTTCGTTGGCACCGGGTAAAAAAAACCGCCTAACTAACCCAAATCGTTCAGAATGTCGATGGTTTCAAAACCAAACATTCGCCAAATGAACTTCGTATTTGGATTCCGATCGAGGAATGCCCGTTCCACCCTGTCCCGGCTCTGCGGGGACACGGTATCAACATCCACCACCACTGCATTGATGTCGCCCTCGTGAAATTGCGCCACAATCAGCGCTTCCGGCGCGCTTGCCGAACGAATCACTCTGTAGCCTCCGCGTTCGAACTGTTTTTCCAACGTTGTTGTGGCTACTTTTCCCGTGCCTACCAGCAGAACCACACCCGCTGCCTTCCGCGCATCGCTCTCATCGCGGCTTTCTACCAATGCCTGCGGCCGCGGCAGCAGAATCTCGATTTGCGCCGCATTTGCCCAGCTCTGCGCATAATCCAAACGCCCCTCAGCCGCCGTGACAATTGCATTCGCCACGGACGCTTCCAAATCGCTCGTTTCGCTCTCGAACGGAAACACAAACGGAGTCCACGCTTCCGGCCCGCTTCTCTCCAGCCGAAACGCCAGCCGTACGTTTTCGCGCAGCCCTATCACAACCTCGGTCTTCAGATGAATCGATCCCGGCCCAGCCAGCCTCCGCCGCATACTGCCAAAGGTGTTCATCATCACCTGCCCCAACGAACGAGTCGGCAGCCGCACCACCGCCGATTCCGCGCACAAATCAAGGCACAATGTTGCTTGGCTCCCCAGCAACTTGCCAACAATAGACGCATTCTTCCTGATCCAGTCATTCACGTCCACTAGTTCCGAAGTATGTGCCGCCCCTTCACCTACACTTGTCAACTGCCGCGAAATCCCCATGCCCGCATCGCAGGCCAATCCCAGTTCCGCCGCCGCAGCGTTAGGCGTCTGCAAGCCTGAGATCATCTGGAACAATCGGTAAACCGTTTCGCTAATGCCCGAGGCGAAGTGCCCTCTCGCCAGCATCGTCTGCTCGCTCCGAATCTGTTGGTCGCTCCACTCGCTTCCGCTCAAATCCCTAAGCATGATCACGGCATTCTTCAGGTTATTGCCAAATCGATGAACGGCCGCACGCCCCTCCACCGGAATTTTCAACATTCCACCCGGTAAGCTCAGAAACGACCCTCTCGAAATGGGCGCACTCTGCTGCCGTTCCAAGCGTTTTAAGATCTCTTCCGCAAAGTCGCAATCGTCCAAGTTATTGCGAGAAAGAATCGAACTCAGGTGCTGCCCAAGCAAATCAACTTGTTGCGAACCCATCAGCCGGTGGACAGACGGACTCAAAAACTCTACCTTACCGCCCAAATCTGTAATAAAGACCATCTCCTCGGGAGCCGTCTGAAGGTTGGCGACAAACGCGGAATATCGATCGGTGCGCGCCTTGTAAATAGCCATCTCAATGGAACTTGTCAAGCTGGCGAACTGTATCGGCTTTACAAAGAAGCCCGCCGGCAGGCTCATCCGCGCA
Source organism: Bryobacterales bacterium (assembly GCA_963763615.1). GTDB lineage: Bacteria > Acidobacteriota > Terriglobia > Bryobacterales > Bryobacteraceae > Bog-105. The sequence continues at coordinate 140,030 of CAVXPI010000007.1, forward strand.
CGCTGAATCGTCGCCGGGTCCGCGTCGGCAGTCACGAAAATGATGGGGATCGGAGCCAGATCGCGTATCTCCCGTGTGGTCTCGATTCCATCCCGCTGGCCCCGTAGATGGATGTCCATCAAAACCAGATCGGGGTTAGCGGACGCCACCGCGCGCAACGCTTCATCGGAAGAAACTGCTACCTCTGGCACGTCGTAACCGGCTTTAATCAGCCGGTCTTGCAGGTCACGAGCTTCTAACCCTTGGTCTTCAACAACAAGAATCCTGGCAGCGTGGTCCATTGTTTCCTAACGAACCCCTTCCGCATCACCCACTTAGACTACTACCGGATTTCTAAGTTAGCCTGATGCAATGCAGGTTTTATAAGCTCAGATTCAATACGAGAATCTCTGGAATGCCTTCTAATCACGCATTAGAAGGGACCTTAGTATACCTTCTCTGTAGTGTCAGTCTAAAGAAGCTTTAATAATACTCGCAAATTTCCCTAGTGAATTGCCCTTCGCGCCGAATCGCCTACCGTCCCCCCCGAATTCTCTCAAACGGAACCGGTTCCTCAACGTGCAACCGAAAGCTGATCACGTCCGCCGGCCCGCGATCCCGGTTGTAACCTGGATTAGTCACATGCTGATAATCGACGGCAATGGAAATTCCGTGCCAAACGCTAGCGGTATAGTATGTCTCGAAAATCTTTTCTAAGCCGTAATTTAGCCCGCCGTCGCCGAGAATAAACCCGAGCCCCCCCAGCGCCAGATATTCCTCGTGATCGTGCGAGAGACCATTTACCACGAACGCAGCGCCCACCTTGTCCTCGGGCCGATGCCATGCCTTGCCTCGATAATCGCTGCCAATTTCCACCGTACGGTCGATCTCCGTATAGGCGAATGATTCGTTGGCGCCGTCGTTCCATCCAACGCGCCCAAACGCCCGCCACGAAGGAGCGAGTTCCTGCTCCACGTTCAAACCAAAGCCGTACTTCACTCGCCCCTGTTTGCGGTAGGCTTCGATAACCGGAACAACGTCTTTGCCCGACAAATAGCCATCAACGGCTTGCCGGTAGCTGCCCATATTGGCATGATTGACAAATGCCAGACCGCGCACCACACTGGTGCGTTTCGCCAACAAGGCGGGATGAAACTCCACTTCAAAATTCTCGCCCCGCGCCCGCGCGATGTTCCAATCGAGCTTGATGCCATTTGCCACGGTTGGCATCAGCATCTCTCCGAACCGTGCGGCCCACGCTTTGTCGTAATACTCGGCAACTAAGCCGTAAGTGTAACCGCGTGTGTCGGCAGCGTAATCATACGCGCCGTTATTCACAATGGCCCAGTTCATGAACTGCAAATGGCTATCGCTGCCTACCGAGTTCAGATCGAAGAAATCGACGGTGCTCATTTTTCCTAAACGCAATTCCAAGCGTCTCGCGGGTACCTCCGGCGCGAGGGCCAAGGGGTTCCGCGTCGCTTCTGTCATCTCTCTGCCCAGCGGTATCGCGTAATGCAACATCACCCGCCCCACATAGGGCGATTCGCCAAGCGTCGGGTTCCGAACCACGTCTACGTTGGTAAAGCCGGCAATGCCCAGCGCATTACTCAGACCCGCGCCACCCGCACTTTCAATGTCCAGCAGAATCTCAAGTTGCTTAGCGATTTGAAAGCCTGTGTAAAGGGTCTCAATCCGTGACGTGGCGTGCGACGCTTCCGGTAAGAAGCTGTTTGGCCCTGAAAATTTCGCCGCAAAGGCGGGCTGCTGTTGCCGAATAAAATTCGCCTGAATCGAAACCCAAAATCGGTTCCAGACCGAATCCGATCCAGCATGAGGATAGGTGGCCGCGTCGTCGGAAGAAGGCGGAGTCGGGTTGGTGTCGCTCGTTTGCGCCCATAAGGGCGAGGAAATCAGGAGGAGAAAGAGGATAAAAGGACGCAATGTTTTACTATGGTTCGACAAGCCCAACTCCCATGTCAACCATTGCGATCCCGCCGCAGTTATTATTCACTGATTTGTCACATTGAACGGTATGCGATCCGGCGTCTTCAATGCAAATATAAGAGATTACTCTCACATGACGTGTTCTCTTGGCAAATGGAGTGTGCTGCTCGTATGCTGTTGCGCGCTCCTTGCGCAAGGCACAAAAATCAGCGGCGCCAAACGCCTCTACCTCGAACCGTTCACCACGCAAAGAGGATCTGAAAAACTCCAGTCCGACATGGCTGCGGAACTCCGCAAGCTCCCGTCAATCGAAGTTGTTTCCAACGAATCGAGCGCGGACGTAATCTTAGGTGGCGGCGGCGAAATTTGGGTCAAAGGCTATCGCAGCTTGAATCCGCGGTCGGGCCGCTCGCCCGCCAACGGTACACCCGTCTACGATGGCTTCTTGTCCGTCGAGCTAAGAGATCCAAAGGGCGAAACTCTTTGGTCGTATCTTGTTACTCCAGGCGCCACCGCCACAGATGTATCGAAAGACCTCGCACGCCGCATCGCCAAGCTTCTGCCAGAAGGGTTGGACAAAGTAGCAGAGGCCGCGCCCCAACCACCCGTTCTACCTCAGCCCTCAGTTGTATTGAAGGGCGCAGGGGCAACGTTCCCGAATCCTGTTTACGCAAAATGGTTCACTAACTACCGGCGCGCAAATCCAAACGTAGAAATCAACTACAGCCCGATTGGCTCCGCGGAAGGCGTTCGTCAACTATTAGCCGGCGAAACCGATTTTGCCGCTTCTGATAGTCCCGAGGCAATTCGCGACCTCGCTCCCACCGAACAAGAAAAATATTTGCTGTTTCCCTCCATCGTCGGCGCGGTCGTGCCGATCGTGAACTTGCCAGGCCTTCCCGGCAACATTTCACTTACTTCGGATGCTCTTGCGGAAATCTATCTCGGAAAAATCAAGAAATGGGACGACCCCATCCTGAAGCGGGCGAATCCGGGCCTCCACTTGCCCAATCTCGATATCGTTGTGATCCATCGCGGCGATGGCAGCGGCACTAGCTACGCTTGGACCGATTACCTCTCGCAAACAAGCCCTGAGTGGCGCGCGCAAGTCGGCTCCAGCATGACTCCAAAATGGCCCGCCGGCCGCTCTGCCACCGGCAACGAAGGCGTCGCTCAACTCGTGAAAGAATTGGGCGGATCGATCGGTTATGTCGAGTTCATTTATGCACTGAAAAGCCATCTCACCCTGGCCAAGGTCCGCAATCAAAACGGCGAGTTTGTCGCTGGCAGTCTAGAGAGCATGGCCGTTGCCGCAAGCCAATCCGTGCAGATTCAAGACGATTTTAAAGTGTCCATCGTGAACGCGCCCGGCGTGGGCGCCTATCCCATTGCGTCCTTCACCTGGTTCATTCTGCCGGCCCACATTGCCGACACGGCCAAACGCACCGCCCTTACGGCGTTCCTCAAATGGATGCTCGGACCGGGCCAACCACAGGCCGCTGCCCTCGGCTATCTCGCTCTGCCGCAGAATGTTGTCAGTAAAGAAAAAACCGCCATCCAACGCATCCATTGACTTGGACTTAGTACTACCAAGTCCCTGGAGTTTCTACATTTCGCCTCAGACTCACACGGAGCAAACGGTGGTGCAGGCTTCAGCCTGTAGAGCGTGCAGTTGCACGGCCCTGGAGTTTCTACATTTCTGACCACGGCTAACTCCGAAACCGAGCCGGAAGCGTAAGCGCCCTAAATCCGCTCCGGAAAACACTCCATTTTCATCCCTTGCCCGTTTACATACTCCACCGCCGCCTTCAAACTCATTTCATTCCACAAATATCTTGTGCTCCCATGGTCGGCCCAAAACCTTTCACGCTGGTAATGTAATTCGCCTTTGCGCGCAACGCCCTTGTGGCATCCGCGATCATCCTTTCTGGCCTTGTTTCTCCTCCAACCACTGCGTGCACATGGTTAGTCCTCACATGAATTCCATATGCCATCCACCCCCTATACCCACAAACGCCCAAAACCGCCTCCCACACAATGCGCCGTGATTCCTGTTCCAACGCAAGCGGCGGCTCCTTCAACCGAGCCTTCCAAGAACCGCCAATCTGCACATCACCACCAAAATCGGACTGCCGGGTATGCTGTGTTTCGCATCGACCCACCCCTTTCCCGACCCCGGAAGATGGGTGCCGTAGCTCGAAAATGTTATGAAATATGCCAGGGGCGCCGCCATACACCAGTAATGTAGCCGCTCAAGACATTCCCGCTTACCCAAGTGTGTCTTTACCCGGAACCCTAACCGACAAGGCTGCGCGCCAAATTACGGCGCTCACGCTTCCGGCTCGGTTTCGGAGTTAGTCGTGGGTCAGAAAATGTAGAAACTCCAGAGGGCTGCAGTTGCACGGCCAAGACTTAATGCTGCTAAGTCCAGCCAATATCTTTCAACGCAAGCCCGGCGTTCCATATCTTTGTCATGTGAGCGATTTTTTCACCCTGAAACTGCATAACATAAACGTAATCTGTGCTCATGCTGAGTCCTGTCGGCGGAACCGGTCCACCTGGCCCGCTATGAGTTGCATGAAAGACAGCATAAGCAGCGACGTTGTTGCGAGCGGCGTCCGTGGCGAATGACTTTAGTTCATAACTGGCGCCTGGAAATATCGCCATCATCGCCTTCATCCATTCGACGTACTGGGCGAGCGTTCTTACTTCAAGCAAGGGCTCCGCCTGGGCAGAAAACGTAGCGTCAGATGTGCAATATTGGCTGCAAGCATCCCATCCTTTACCCATCTCGCAAGCATCAAAGAAAGCCTCAGCCGAACTTGTGATCGATGTCATTGCCAATATCTCCTTGCTTCAGCCTGAAAGTATAACAGCATAGCAAGTGTGTTATGCTCGGCGACGACAGCCCCTGGCTGAGCCGCGACCGCGAGGGAGCGAAGGTTATCGATAACATTGGGCGTAAAATCGTGTTTCTCAAAAAGGACGCTTCGTGAAAGCCATTGTGATCGCGCGATAAGGACCACCTGAAGTGCTCCAACTTCAGGAAATTGCCACCCCTGCGCCTGCCGCCGGCGAAGTCCTAATCAAGGTGTATGCCTCGTCGGTGAATCCACTTGACAGTTACGTAATGAGAGGTCCGTTGTTTTTTCTCCCCGCGCTGGGAAGGTTGCTTAAACCGAGCCACAAAGTCGCCGGGGCTGATATCGCTGGAATCGTTGAATCCGTTGGCCAGGACGTCAAGCAGTTTCAGCCGGGCGACCACGTATTCGGAGGATCATTTGGAAAAAAAGGCTTGGGAGGCTTTGCTGAATATCTCTGTGCCGTGCCAGCTACCTTGGCGCACCAGCCGGCGAACATATCCTTCGAAGAGGCGGCAGGCGTAACCGTGGCGGCCACTACCGCACTTCAGGGTCTTCGCGACTTTGGACGCATCCAGCAAGGCCAAAAGGTTCTAATCGATGGTGCCTCTGGCGGCGTCGGCACATTCGCGGTGCAGATTGCGAAATGGTTCGGCGCTGAAGTGACTGCGGTGTGCAGTCCAAGGAACGTCGAGACAGCCCGATCGCTTGGTGCAGACCATGTCATCGATTACACTCTGGAAAATTTCACACGAAGTCCGCCGCGTTACGGCCTGATTCTGGTGCGAACGCACATCGTTGCATTTTCGACTACCAGCGTGCGCTGACTCCGGCGGGAATTTTCGTCATGGTCGGCGGTCCGATGAGCCGTATTCTCCAAGCTGTCCTACTGATGCCGTTTCTATCGCGGTTTGGAAAAAAGAAAATGCATTTCTTTATTGCGAAAGTGAACAGCCAGGATCTGACCCTCCTGAAAGATCTTCTGGAAACCCGAAAGATCGCAACCGTTATTGATAGACGTTACCCCTTAAGCGAAGTAGCTGAAGCTGTCAGGTATCGCGAAGAAGGTCATGTCCAAGGCAAAGTCATAATCACCGTTGACGCGTCCCCATCGATACTCACCTGGGCCACTCCGAAAATTATGTCGTCTGATCGACTGGCACACCGGCGTTGACAGTGTGCTTTCACTGTGCCGCCTTTCTGATGAGGTATATCTGCAACGTGGTTGATCGGCGATTACTAAATACTTGGCCGGCCAGCACCGGCTGGCCCTTCTTATCAGCTATGATTCCCTACTTCCGGCAACGCCGTAATCGGCGTATGATCAAGACTCCTGATACTTGAAAGGGAGCATCGCCGAAAACTACGGCGCCGCGTAACCACGTAACTGATCACACCATACAGTCCGACCATCGCCAGCAGGGTGGCGAGCACACCAAAGAACCCCGGAAGCATCGCCATGATTCGTTCTCGCAACAGACCGTCCTGAATTCGCGATTCAAAGGAGCGGCACTCTACGATGATCTCTCAGCGCGTGCCTGCAATTCGGCGCTTCGCCAATTCGGCCGCTGTTGAAAACCGATGAAGGCCATGGTAATTCCCTTCTCCCGCATCCCTGGATCAAATGTCAGCAGATTATGGAAGCTCCGCACGAACAATAGCGCAGAGAATAGCAGCACCAGCGAAATGGAGATCTGCAACACCACCATCACGCGCCGCATGGAGAAACGCTCACGGCTCGCGGTCATGCCGCGCCCTCCCGCTCTGATAACAGTGCCCGGGTCTGCGCCGGATGCTCGCAACGCCGGCATCATGCCAAAAATTAAGCATGTCAACAGCGCGGCCAAAGCCGCGAATAGCAATACCCGCACATCCGTATCCGTGGAGAGTGTTACCACGTTGTCCTCACTGGAAAGCGCCGCCACCAAAAAGCGGCTCAGCAATTGCGCCAGCCCAATGCCCAACGCTGCGCCAATGGCCGCCAGCAGGCTGCTTTCAACGATTAACTGGCGCACCAAGCGAACTCGCCCCGCGCCCAACGCCAGGCGCACTGCAATTTCCCGTTCGCGTGTGGTGGCTCTGGCGAGCATCAAATTCGCCAGGTTCGCACAGGCTATCAGCAGTACTAGAGCGGTGATGCCCAACAGCAGTTGCAGTGGCGAGTCGTAAGATTCGCGAAGATAGCTGACTCCGGTCGCAGAACAAGCTGCTAGCTTAAACTCCCGGTATCGCGCAGTTGTTTTCGCATCATAACCGGTGATCTCCGTTGCAGCCATGATGCCGGGACTCATCCCGCTAACTGAGCCGTTGCCTGTGACAGACTCAAGCCCGGACGCAGGCGCCCCATCACGGTCACATCAAATACATTCCGCATTAATCGTTGCGGGCCGCAGAAAGGCCGCACAATGTCGAAACTCTCGCCTACGGCCAAGCCAAAGAACGACGGCGGAGTCACGCCGATCACTTGCGCAAGCGCACCGTCGACGATGAGCTTGGTGCTGCCATCGATCTGCCGGCTTCCCAACTTTCTTTGCCAATACGCATCGCTGACCATCACCGTGGAATCCGGGCACGCGTGCTCATCTTCGGGACCAATCGATCGGCCGCGCCAGGCTTGCACTCCGAGTGTGCGGAACAGATCACCGGTAACGAAGAGTGAAATCACCGGCTCAGTGCTGCTACCGTCGCCGACGATTTCCTGGCGTCTGTTCCACGCGAAGACGCCGGAGAAGCTCGGATGATTCCGGCGGATCTCCTCCCATATTGGCCGGGTTAGCACGCCATACGAATCGTTCAGTCCGATGCCGTTATTACCACCGGCAATCTTGATTTCGGCGAGTTCACGCGGACTCTGAACGGGCAAGCTGCGCAACCGGACGGCGTCTATCAATTGAAAACTCGCCGTGTTGGCGCCGATGCCAAGCGCCAGCGAAACGACGGCCACCACCGTGAATCCGGGGCTCTTCGCTAACAAGCGGGCACCATAGCGCAGGTCTTGCGAGATGGTTTCCAACCACGAAACAGTATTCATGTGATAAATTTCCTCTCGAATCAAAGTCACGTTTCCAAACCTGCGGCGGGCAACGGCGGCCGCCTCCGCGGGATTCATTCCACGCTCAATGTTGTCGGCCGTTTCGGCCTCAAGGTAGGAAGCAATCTCCAGCCCTCGTACCGCGTCGGGTGCGCGACATTAAAGTGACAGTCAGGCGGCCCGGCGCTGGTCCCAGTAGTCTTCGAAGCGGTTGTTCATGTGACAACAGCGGAGGGCGATGATCGAGTTGGCGCCTTCTACAGACCAGAACATGCCAGACTGTTTGAGCCGGGCTCCGATGAGGGTCTTGCAGCCAGCTTCAATGACACCAGAACCAATGAAGAGGCCTTGAGCGCGGAACTCGGGATAACGCATGCGGTCCTTGTTTTTGTCGAAGTAAGCGGTCTCCACTCGCAGGATTTCCTGCTGGGCGGGAGTGGCGGCAGCCAGCCGCGAATCCAGGTAGGCGGTCAACTTCTCGATCTGGCCGGAGTCGAGTTTGGGCTGATGGCGGAGAATCCAGCGATGTTGTGAGGGCTGGTCCAGAGGATGGAGGGCGCGAGCGATGTCCCACAGATGTTGGCGTGCGTGAAAGAGGTCAACGATCTGAACCGCACCCGGGAAGTGTTGGTCGACAATGTTCCGGATCCATTCAGCGCCATCGCCGATCACGACTTTCTTGGCGGCCTGGCTCCAGCCCCGTTTCCAGGCTTCTACATACAGACGTTTTCCGAATTGTCCTGCCGTCTCAATGGCGCCCACATAGGTGGTGGATGCGGGATCGCGCATCGGGTAATCGAGCGTGTCGTAGATCTCATAGGCATACTCACTGAGTCTGCCGTGCAACTCTTTCAACCGCCACGCGGCATGATTCCGCGGATCGACACTCTTGGTGATCAGACGGTTACAAAGCGCCGCTTGCGTGTTGCCTTGCAGATTGTGAAGAAACTGTTTATTGGCAGTTCCGAAAATGCGCTCGCAGGTGGAACCAAAGCGCGCTTTTGCCGGCGGCCTCGTTTTCTTGGTAACTTCACAGCGTGCGAGGAGGGTTTCGAAATAGGCGCTCTCAAACTCCTTGCCGCCATCCAACACTAGAATCTGAGGGAGTCGCGAATACCGGCGTACGCATTCGCGCACGATCATCATGCAAGAGCGGTAACTAGGTGGATCGAACGTGAGGTGCAAGGCCAGAATGCGGCGCGAAAACGCGTCGGTCAACAGCGAAATCCAGGGACGTCCCAGCAGGCGCCCAGTCTGAGAGCAAACGACCCACACATCCGCCTGTGTGTGATCAATATGACCGATCTCGAAAGGCCGGTCTCCATGGCGAGGTGTTCGTTGTTCCAGCTCCCAGAGGAAAGGCTGAGTGCGGTAAGCAGCCCGCTTGCCTCGACGCTTTTCTGTCTGTGCCGCACCAGCGCCCTGATGAACAACGACAGTGAAAGTCTTGTAGCTCGGCGCCACGATCTGCTGGCGATCACAGTTCAGCTTAAGCGCCGACCACGCTGCGTACATCGTTTTCTGCTTCAAGGTTTCGTAGTCTTTATCGATGAACTCCATCATCAAAGATCGCGCCTCTTTCGGCAGCTTGTTCGTGGGGTTGCCCCGATTCGGCTTTGGCAGCAGACCCAGATAGCCGCATCCCAGTTCATCCTGTGCGGCCCGGTACGCAGCCGCCCAGCGCCGTAGCGTGCGAGCGGGCACGTCGTCATGAGGCTCGCCGCGCAACGCATGCGAAACGAGTTGAAACCGACGGGTCGCGTCGGACAGATCCGCTTTGCTCGCCTGCAAGAGCCATCGCTGGTCGGGCAAAGCTTTGCTGTCCTGCCCCGAGCCAGGCAATCCCTCTATACGTTCCCATTGCGCGCGCTCGTGAAACTTGTCCGAGGGGACCTCCATCATTACGCCGTCCTCTGCCAGCAGACTGAGCTGGTTGATACCGGCATTCAGAACTGTCCAACTTCTCCCGTCCCATTACGTTCTGACAGTCGTGCCAGTTCCTCTTCTGTCTTGCACTCCTCCCATCCCGCGCTATGAGTTCGAAGAACAAAGAAGTCGGGTGTGTGAAGAACTCCCAGACTCCTACCATCCAAAGAAGGGTAGTCAAGTTTGATGGCAGTCGCCTGATCGAGATACTCTAATACGCTGTCGTCATGTTCGAGTTGGATGATAGCGGGCAACTCAACCCGATGACTTTCAAACCGAATCGTGACCCCCATCTTTCTGCTGGGATAACGGCCGGTTACGTTGGAGTGGCCACCGCCCACCCGGCGCGCCGGGTCGGAGGATCGGATGTGCGCAACGACAGACTGAGCTTGATCCGACAGTCCGATGCGCCTGCCCCACGCTGCGAAATCTTGCCCGTTTAACATTCTCTAATCCTTTCGCTACGCTAACTTCTCCCTAGCCAGACTCCTTCCGGCGCTTGGCCTTCAGTGCCTGGGTAAAGCGCACGCCGGCTTCGTTCACCAACTCTTCAACCCGCCTTCCATTGGTAATCGCCTCGCGAACTTCGGGAACCAGATCGTCGGGAACGTAAATCGAAAACCGCTTACCATCACGTCGGCCATATAGGGCGTAGCTGGCGTGCCCCTCTCCACGCGCGCAAGCGGGGCAGTTCTTACGAATACAAGGACTCTTCCGCAAAGACAAAGACCCGGTAGCAACTGGTGACAGCCTCTGCACCGCCGCGTGGAACCAGCGCATGACTTGTTCGGGCGTCTCTTTCATGTACGTACGTGTCTCAACACACATACAGCATACGTCAGGAGGAAATCATTTTTCAACAGTTTTGTTCAGAAGTTTCGACGCTCCGGCCAACTAAGTGCCAGAACAAATTCCCAAGGATCATTCCTTACTGGAAACCAGATCGACTCCTGATAGAGACGCTTCAGCGGCTGCTTCGCGGCCAAACGATGCTTCAAAAGCGGCCAAGCGATGCTTGAAGTCACACGGTCCCCCCCAACAAAGCACTCCAGGTCACCGCTTCGCTCTTGGGAGTGTTTCTGCTTGCTATTCGGTGCCCCGAGGGAAACGGGGCAAAAGGAGAAACGCAAATGTACTTGAATACAGTAACACTGATTGGATTTTTAGGTGGCGATCCAGATCGTCGTCAAACCAAGAGCAACAACTCATTCACAGTCCTATCGCTTGCCACCAAGGTGCTGATTCAGGGCGAACTGCGCAGCCGCGAATACGAAAAGCCGCTTGAAGGCAAAAAGAAGACCACGGTCAAGCAGCGCATCTGGGAAGTCCATATCACGTCGATCTTGAAGCTGGACCGCGCCGAGCGTGGGGACGATACCGCTCCTGAGCAAGAGCAGGTCGAAGATCCGGAGGCGGCCCCATAAGGACCCCTTGCTAATCCTACAATAATTTTGTAGGATTGTGCTCGTGGGCCAATCTCACCTGGAAGCCGCGCGACGGCTGTTTGACATTGCGGAACAGCAGCAAGGCTTCTTCACCGCGAAGCAGGCTAAATCTGCGTGCTTTGCCGAAAATACCCATCCGTATCACGTGCAGGCCGGCAACTGGATTCGTGAACATCGGGGAATCTACAGGCTGACGCGGTTTCCAGCGGCTGACCGGCCCGACCTCGTGCTGTGGTCGCTGTGGTCGCGGAATCGTAAAGCAGAAACCGAAGGAGTTTTTAGCCACCAAACGGCACTGAGCCTCTATGAGCTTTCGGATGCCAACCCGGCAAAGCTTCACATGACGGTGCCGACCCATTTCCGCCGGAACAGCGAAATACCAGGGATAATCGTCCTCCACTATGCAGATCTTCCCACAGCCGATGTAGCGGAGCGCCAGGGCTTTCAACTCACTCGCCCCCTGAGAACGATCATCGACTTGATTGAAGCCGGTACTGTTGACCGTCATTTGATTCGTCAATCCATCAAACAGGCGCTTGAACGCGGGTTGATTACGCGCCAGCAGGTCGGGCAGCGCGACATGAGCGACGCCGTGTGCAAGTTCTTCGAAGATGGCAAACGGCGAGTGGCGTAGGGATGGGAAAGTCTAAATCTTATGTCACAGCCGGCGCCTTTCGGACGGCACTCGAAGAACGTCTAAGGTCGGCTTCGTCGGAAGAGCGAGTGGACGTCAATCGACTTCGGCGGCAAGTTTCCTTCGACCGCCTGCTCGCCAGATTGTTTTTGAATACAACGCCACCGTGGGTGCTGAAGGGTGGCTACGTTCTGGAACTTCGCTTCAAGTCCGCTCGCTCCACCGTTGATATAGACCTTACGCTGGAACAAATTCCGCAAACGCTAGTTGGAGCCGAGCAAAACAATCAGGTCATTCGGGACATGCTCCAAGCTTCGGCGGAAGTCGATCTGCAAGACTGGTTTGAATTCAGCATCGGCGCGCCGATTATGGATCTGACGGCCGCGCCATATGGCGGTGCCCGCTATCCCGTGGAGGCAAGAATGGCTGGACGAGCATTTTCACGCTTTCACGTTGATGTAGGTCTAGGCGACGTGATCATTCGCCCAGCAGAAACAATCGAGTGCCGGGATTGGCTGGCATTTGCCGGTGTCGAAAGACCGAGCGTTCGAGCCTTGGCTGGCGAACAGCAGTTTGCCGAGAAGCTTCATGCCTACACCTTTCCGCGCAGCAATATGAACACGAGAGTGAAGGACTTGGTGGACATGGTGCTGCTTTTCGAATCTGGCAAACTGAACGCAATCGCAACCGCGGAGGCATTCAAATTGACCTTTGAACGCCGGAGTACCATGAAATCCCACCGAGTCTGCCGGCCCCACCAGATGACTGGCAAGTGTCATTCGACTCGATGGCCAGCGAGTGTGGAATTACGAGGAGCATGGCAGAAGTGTTCTTGGAGGTTCGTCAGTTCGTTGAGGAGATCCAAGCCAAGCCGGGCTGGTAGGCTAGCCCGGTATCGGGAGCATTACTCAAACCTGGGGACCTATGGATAGCGCGGACAACATCGACACAACAAGTGACCTGATATCGGAAAGTCAGCGGTTGCGCAAAGAGATTGCCCGTTTGCATCACCTTTTAAGGGAGAACGGCATTGATCCGTTTCCTCAGCCTAGTGAGCCAACCAATTCAGCTTCTTCACCGACGGAACAGACGACAACGCTTTGGACGAATTCGCGCAAAACGGACGCGGTGTCACCCGCGTCCTTTGCGCTCTCCACCGAACAGAAAATTGAACTATTCCGCTCGCTATTCCGTGGCCGCGAAGATGTGTACGCAGTTCGTTGGGAGGGCCCACATGGTCGACACGGATACTCTCCGGCATCGAAGCGCGATTGGAACGCCTACAACGCGGCGAAACTTGAAGACCGTAAACGAGTGGACAAGGAAACCAGGACGTACTCACCCCTGACCAATCAAACGATCCACGACCATCTGGCCGGGAAACAAACGATTGGCGTCTATCCCCTACTCCCCGACGAAACTTGTTGGTTCCTGGCCGCAGACTTTGATAAGGACACGTGGCAGGAAGACGCAACTGCGTTTCTTGAAAGCTGCAATGCATTAGCAGTTCCGGCTGCTCTCGAAAGGTCGAGATCAGGCAAGGGTGGCCACGTTTGGGTGTTCTTCGATCAGCCAGTTCCGGCCGTGCTAGCCCGAAAATTGGGCACGTTCTTGCTGACGCGAACGATGGAACGTCGGCATGAACTCGGATTGAACTCCTACGACCGATTCTTTCCCAATCAAGACACAATGCCTAAAGGTGGATTTGGCAACCTGATTGCATTGCCCCTTCAGAAGATTCCCAGAGCTGAACACCACACCGAGTTTCTGGATGACCGGCTGCATCCGCACGACGACCAATGGGCCTATCTTTCGTCGTTGCGGAGGATGACAAGGCTTGAGGCCGAGAAGCTCATTCTTGTTGCCCAACAACAAGGGGACTTGATTGGGATACGGATCAGCGCAGTGGACGAAGAGGAAGGGCAAGATCCCTGGACGCTACCACCGTCACGTCACAAGATTGAAAAGCCAATCGACGGCCCACTGCCCGCGACCGTTTCGGTGGTCCGTTCCAACCTGCTTTACGTCGAGAAGAAAGGGCTTCCCGCCGCATTGATGAACCGCATCCTGCGCTTAGCGGCGTTCCAAAATCCAGAGTTCTACAAAGCTCAAGCGATGCGGCTCTCCACCTTCGACAAGCCGCGAGTGATCGGCTGTGGCGAGGACCTCCCTCGGCACATTGCTCTGCCGCGTGGCTGTTTGGCGGATTTGAATTCGCTACTGGTAGGGCTCAAGATCAAGCCCTCAGTCCGCGATGAGCGCACCAGCGGGCAGAAAATCAACGTAACATTCCACGGTACGCTTCGGTTGGAACAGCAGCAAGCTGCCGACGCCATCACAAAACATGACGACGGACTTCTCTGTGCTCCGACAGCCTTCGGCAAGACGGCGGTCTCCGCATGGCTTGTGGCCAACCGCAGCGTCAACGCTCTCGTGCTGGTTCATCGCCAGCAACTACTCGATCAGTGGCGCGAGCGCCTGGCTATGTTCTTGAACTTGCGTGTGGAGGAGATCGGGCAAGTCGGAGCAGGCAAGGCAATACGAACTGGAATAATTGATGTCGCTGTTATCCAAAGCTTGTATCGCGACAAAGAAGTCAAAGACTTCGTGGCCGACTACGGCCACATCGTTGTGGACGAATGTCATCATCTTTCAGCGTTCACATTTGAAAGGGTGATGCGCGCGGCGAAAGCGAAATTCGTGATTGGCCTTACAGCAACGCCAACCCGGAAAGATGGACATCACCCCATCATGTACATGCAATGCGGGCCAGCCCGGTTTTCGATGAGCGCGCGATCCATGACGGAATCGAGTCCGTTTGACCACGTGGTGATCCCACGGATTACCGATTTCCAGATGCGCAGCGTGGGCGCCGACGACATCACAATACAGGACGTTTACGCCGCGATCAGTACCGATACCACGCGCAATGAATCGATTGTGAGGGATCTCATTGGCGCGGTACGGCGAGGCCGATCCCCGCTGCTATTGACGGGCCGTACAGAACACCTCTCTTATTTCGAGGAGCAACTCTCCGGCATTGTGAGCAACGTGTTCGTGCTGAAAGGCGGAATGGGAAGAAAGCAAAGAAAAGCAACTAGTGATTCCCTTGCACAGGTTCCAGAGGACGCGCAGCGGGTGATTCTGGCCACCGGCAGCTATATCGGAGAAGGATTCGACGATGCGCGGCTTGACACTCTATTTCTTGCGATGCCCATTTCCTGGAAGGGAACGCTACAGCAGTACGTGGGACGTCTACACCGGCTTCACGACAATAAGCGCGTGGTGGAAGTTTACGACTACGTCGATCCAAATGTGAGAATGCTCGCGCGAATGTACGACCGGCGACTGCGTGGATACGCCGACATGGGATACAAAATCTCAAAGAGCATGGCTGTTGGGGCCGGCTGATTAAACTTTGGGTCGGGTTCCTACTCAACTCAATCTCCGCCAGCACGGATGACTTGCTGCGCCGGAAGCAGCCCGACACGGCTGATGACTTCAAAACGCCGCTATGCTAGCACCATCTTCTTCCCATCACCATCGTTGCGTCTTTCCATTTCATCCGTCACCAACGTTAAAAACCACCACGCCCGCTCCGCTATCCATTCTCAGTCCAGCCAAACTCACCTCGAGTCTCGCTGGCAATTCTCTCCATTCCTTTCTTCCCGGCCTTTCCTTGACACGGCTTCGGGCGAAATTCCTGCGTCCTGCACACTGCGCTCCTTCTGCTTTCTATGGAGCCACGCAAACAATTTCCTCTTAGATCGCTCGCTCCGCTCGCCGAAAAGTCGTGTGACTTGAACCATCGATTGGTTTAGGAAGCATCGATTGGCCAACTCGAAAAGGAAGCATCCGATGACCAAAACGGCCAACCGATGGTTCAAGTCAGAAAATCCCCCACGCCGTTCGCCGTGCCTTCATGCTTTAACCATAGGCGGTTTCGCCTGTGTTCCGATCTTTCATTCTTTGAGATCACTTCCTCCGCCCCTTATGTTCTGCGAAAACCGCCTTCTCTTCGCCTTACGAAACATCCCCGTCCTGTATTCTGGTCACTTATGAGCAAAATCCTCTTGTTGATTGTCGCCGCCGCCGTCACCGCAACCTCGCTCGCCCTCGCCGCCGACCTCTCCAACATCAATCAACTCACCAACGGCGGCGAAAACGCCGAAGCCTACTGGTCGCCCGACGGCAAACGACTCATCTTCCAATCCACCCGCGGCGACCTCAAGTGCGATCAAATCTTCATCATGAACGCCGATGGCTCCAACCAGCACATGGTTTCCACTGGCAAGGGCCGGACCACTTGCGGCTACTTTCTCCCCGACAACAAACACATCGTCTACGCCTCCACCCATCTCGCCGGCGACGCCTGCCCTCCCGCCGCCGACCGCAGCAAAGGCTACGTGTGGGCCGTCTATAACAGCTACGACATCTTTCGCGCCAAGGACGACGGCACCGAACTCGTGCGCCTCACCAACACCGATGGCTATGACGCCGAAGCCACCGTCAACTGGAAAACCAAAACCGTTCTCTACACCTCCATGGCCTCCGCCGACCTCGACCTCTGGACCATGAAGCTCGATGGCTCCAACAAAAAACGCCTCACCGAGACTTACGGCTACGACGGCGGCGCAGTCTTCTCCCGCGATGGCAAGCACATCGTCTGGCGCGGCAACCATCCCGCTACGGAAGCCACTAAACAGAAGTACGCCGTACTCCTCAAAGACAACCTCACCAGCCCCATGAAGATGGAGCTCTTCATCTCCGACGCCCACGGCAAGCACGTCAAGCAACTTACTAACTTCAACTGCGCCTCCTTTGCCCCCACCTTCACTCCCGACGGCAAGCAGATCCTCTTCTCCTCGAACATGCACAATTGCGACGGCCGCAAGTTCGAGCTTTATCTCATCAACACCGATGGCACAGGCCTCCGCCAAGTCACCGATTACGGCGGCTTCACGTCGTTCCCGGAATTCTCGCCCGATGGCAGCAAACTAGTCTTTGTCTCCGACTGGAAAGCCCCCGCGCGCTACGAGTTCAACGTCTTCACCGCGGACTGGGGTAAGTAATGAAACATCGTCTAATTTGCTTGACCTTCGCCCTTTCCCTCTCCCTCTTCCACGCCGCCGAAATACAACCCGAAAAGTATTTGGCCCACATCAAATACCTGGCTTCCGACCAACTGCAAGGCCGCCTGACCGGCTCTCCCGAGCTCGAAAAAGCCGCTACTTACATCGCCCATCAGTTCCACTCAGCCGGACTAAAATCCATCGGCGGCACCTACCTGCAACCCTTCTCCGTTACCGCTCATACTGCTCTCGGTTCCAATAACAAACTGAACTTGGTCGTCGATCAGCGTGTCCGCGAGCTCCGCGAAGAACGCGATTTCCTCCCGCTTAACTTGAGCACCAACAGCGAGACCCAAGGCCCTATCGTATTCGCCGGTTACGGCATTACAGCGCCCGAGTATCACTATGACGATTACGCCAAAGTCGATCCGCAAGGCAAAGTCGTTCTCCTTCTCCGCCACGAGCCGCAGGAAGCCGACGACAAGAGCGTCTTCGCAGGCAAGAAATATACTCTCCACTCTGAGCTTGCCAGCAAAGTTGCCAACGCCAAACTCCACGGCGCGGCCGCCATCCTTCTCGTAAACGATCTGCCGAATCACCCGGGAGATGACGATCGCCTCGATCCCTTCGTCCCGGCCATGGGCACCGAAGATTACGGCCTGCCTGTCATGCAACTCTCCGTCAAGTGGGCCAACGAACTACTCGCCACCTCGCACAAAGATGTCGCCTCCCTCATTACCGCCATCGATGCCGATCTCAAACCGCAAAGCTTCGATCTTCCCTCTGACGACGCTGCGCGCATGACCGTCAACATCAGCATCGAAAAGCGCCAGGTCCACAACGTCGTGGGCTACTTTCCAGGTCAAACCAACGAGTTCATCATCATCGGCGCCCATTACGATCACTTGGGCCTCGGCTACGAACACTCCCTCGCTCCCTCCCAAGCCGGCACCGTCCATCCCGGCGCCGACGACAACGCCTCCGGGACTGCCGGCGTCATCGAACTCGCCCGCGCCATCGCACACTCCGGCAAACATAAACGCGGATTCTTGTTCTTGTGTTTCGCCGGCGAAGAAGAAGGTCTTCTCGGCTCCGCGTACTTCGCTAACCACCCGCTAGAACCCCTGAGCGCTGCCGCCGCCATGATCAACATGGATATGATCGGCCGCTTGCGCAACCACAAAGTCTACGTCGGCGGCGTCAGTTCCGCGGCCGCCTTCAAACCCATTGTCGAAAAAGCCGCCAAAGATAACGGACTCGATGACGACCTCACTGGCAGCGGCGTCGATGGTTCCAGCGATCACACCAGCTTCCTCGTGAAAGGCATTCCCACGCTGTTCTTCTTCTCCGGCCTTCACAGCGACTATCACAAGCCCAGCGATACCTGGGACAAAATCAACGCCGATGACGCCGTCAAACTCCTCGACGAAATCGACGAGATCGCCCTTACCCTCGCCGACGCCCCCGCAAAGCCCGCGTTCATTCGCGAACACACGCCCGACATACTAAACGGCGAAATTCACACCAACTCTACGACCTCCGGCTACGGCCCCTACTTTGGCAGCATTCCCGATTTTGGCGGACCCCCCAAAGGCGTCCGCTTCTCCGACGTCCGCGACGGTTCCCCTGCCGCCAAAGCCGGCTTCAAAGCGGGCGACGTCATGGTCGAATTCGATGGCAAGAAGATCGATAACCTGTACGACTTCACCTACGCCCTTCGCGCCCACAAGCCCGGCGATACGGTGAAAGTGAAAGTCCTCCGCGATGACAAGCCGGTCGAAGCCGACGTCTTGTTAACGAAGCGCCCCTAGCGGTACTTAAGTGAGGCTTCCGAAGCCGCGAGTGTCAACGCGGCTCAGCCGCGTCTACTTGTACCAAACGAGCGGTGCCAGAAGCCGACGTGCTGCGTTTTCAGGGGAGCGGTGTACGCAATTTGGTGCCAAGGAGTAAACGATTTGGGTTTCGCCGTTTGGATCGATTCAACAGAACACGTCGCCTGGGCTCGTGGGACCCACGAATATCGCCCCATGGGGACCGCCGTCGTTGCCCTTTCCGATCAATTCCGCCAGCGCGATTTCGTTGCCGAGCGCCAATCGCCAGCTCACCTGCAATCCTGTTTCGCCGGCTTCTTCGGCTCTTTAGAAACTGTCAACGATTTCCTCCGCTCGCCCGAAACCCGCACCCTCCGCCGCACCCCGCCTCACTTGCTCTGAACGCGCCAGCAGGGGAACACTCCAGGCTAGGGGAGAATACGTGACAATACCGCATTAGTATTTTATCCTGAGTAGGACGACAGTTGAGGCAAAGCTATGACACTCATCCTCGAACTCCCCGACAACAAGGAAGCAGCGCTGAAGGCCAAGGCCGAGGCGCAGGGCGTGTCGGCTGAGCAGTATGCCGAAACCAGTCCTTAATCGCGATCTGGAGGAGCCGCTGCCCAGCTCTGCTGCGGCGATCCCGCATCGCCACATCTCTGAAGTAATCCGCGAAATCTGGAGCGATCTAGCCGCCGATGCACGAGAGCTGCTGCCTGCCGACGGAGCGAGCCAGGTTGACCACTACGTATATGGCGTTCCCAAGAGAGATCGGTGAGCGGTTTTCGCTGATACCTTCTATTGGGTGGCTCTGACCAATCCCGCCGATCCTTATTATGGCAACGTGATGGCTCGTCGCGATGAGATTATGGATGTATCCATCTTGACCACGGACGCGGTGCTGTCCGAACTTCTGACATTCTTTGCGGCGGACAGGCGCCTGCGTGAGCGCGCGAGCCGTACCGTTGCGGCGCTCCTGCAAGATCCAGATATCCACGTCATCCCGGAAAGCCGGCAGACTTTTTTGTCCGGCCTGGAGCTTTACCGCGCGCGGCCCGACAAAGGCTATAGCCTGACTGATTGCGTTTCGATGCAGACTATGATCAGGGAAGGCTGACCGAGGTTCTCACAAACGACCGGCATTCGAGCAGGAAGGCTTCCTAGACTCTTTCGCTCCTAGCCAAGAGGGCCGGGGAAGACGAAACACAACTATCAGACCCAAGGCGGATCGCCCACTTCGCGCTGCTCACCGCCTCAGCGTGCCAACCAAATACAACGCCGCCGAATTCAAACAGTACCGCTTCCCCGTCGGCGGCGGCCCATCGTCAAACACATGCCCCAAGTGCGCATCACACTTGCGGCAAAGAACCTCCGTCCGCTCCTCGCTCAACAAATTGTCCTTTGCAAACGCCACATTCTCCGCCGCAATTGGCGCCCAAAAACTTGGCCAGCCCGTATCGGAATCAAACTTCTCCTGCCACCGGAACACCGCGTTCCCGCAGCAAACACACCGGTAAACGCCCTTCGCATGTTCGTTCCAGTAAAGGTTATGGAAAGGTGGCTCAGTCGCCTTTCGCCGCGCCACGTCAAACTGCTCGCTCGTCAACCGCTTCCGCCACTCCGCCTCAGTGCGTTCGATCTTTCGCACCGAAATCGTTTGCAGCCGTTCGCCTTGATCCGAAAACAAAACGAGCGATACTTCAGGTCCAGTCCCTTGCTCTGTCGCCGGCGGCAGTTGCGGCGCTCTCGTAACCCAATAGAATCCAGCGCCCGCCGCCAGCACCGTCGCCGCCACAAAAGCCACCCACCGCATTTCATACCCGCAAGAACCAGCGCCGCTTATAAAGGAACCAAGCCAGCAAATACATCAACGCCACAAAACTCAACGCCCACAGCAACGAAGCATTCATCGGCGCTGCGATCGGCGCAAAATACTGTTTGTACAGCTTCTCATGCAACCCCGTCGCATCCAGAAACTCCGCGAGGAACTCCGAAGCCAGATAAACCGTAATCGCATTCATGCCCACAATCACGAACGGCTTCACCCACTTCTTCAGCCCCTTCTCATCGACAATCCAGATGAACACCGCCAGCACCGCAAAGTCCAACCCAGCCATGAACGTCGCAAACGAATCGGTCCAAAGCTTCTTGTTAATCGGCAGCTTGATGTTCCAAACCAATCCTAGTGCCACCAGAAAAACTCCCACCAACAGCAGTCTGTGCCGTCGCACCGCCAGTGGCACGTTCCAACGCAAAATATGCCCAGCCATCACGCCTAACAGAGCAGTCCCAATGGCCGGCAGCGTACTTACAATTCCTTCCGGATCCCACGTCTTCGTATTGGCGTAATTGTGCTGCCCCAGCACAATGCTGTCCACATAATGCGCAAAGTTGCCGTCAACGCTCAAGTTGCCCGGTCCCCATCCAGGCACATTCAGAAACGCCATCATCAGCCAATAAGCGCCGAAGAGTGAGACGATCCAGATGATCTGGGCACGTATTCCCGTGTAGAGATAGATCGCCGATGCTGCCAGATAACAAATGGCGATCCGCTGCAGTACGCCCAGCAATCGCTGGTGCGCCAGGCTGAAGTGTGGAAACGCATAAACCAGCAACCCGAGGAAGTAGATGATAACGGCCCGTCGAAAAACAATCTTCAACAGCGCTCCCGGTGCTTCTCCATTTGCCAACCGGCGTCCAAGCGCCAGCGTAATCGCCACGCCAGCAATCCAAACAAAGGAAGGAAACACCGTATCCGTCAGCGTCCAACCATTCCAAGCCGCATGATTCAACTGCCCATACGATTCAGGGCCGCCGCCATTGTTCACTAAAACCATCAACAACATGGTGAGGCCGCGAAACGCGTCCAGGGAAAGCAGCCTTGCCGGAGCCGCCGGTTCGGGTTGGTTCATAATGTCTACGACGTGAGCCTTGGTCTCTTGGCTGGCCATAGAGTTATCTTGTCAGATGCTAAATGCACTCGTTGAACTTCTGAACGAGCCCGTCGCGGCAGCCCACCAACGCGAAGCCTCCACCTTCCCCCATTTGGCTGGCGCGCGCCCCATTATTTTGTTTGGCGCCGGCGGTTTAGGCCGCCGCACTCTAAAAGGGCTGCGCGCTTACGGAATCTCGCCGCTCGCCTTCTCCGACTACAATCCCGCGCTCTGGGGCAACGAAGTCGACGGTCTACGCGTATTATCATTGCCGGATGCCGCTGCGCTGCACGGGCGTGACGCAATTTTCGTAATTACAGTTTGGGGCGGTCGCCCTATCGATCGCATGGTTGATCGCATCAAACAACTTCGCGCCGCCGGTTGTCAAAACGTCACGCATTTCGGCGAATTGTATTGGTGTTATCCGGAACTTTTTCCGCACTACGCTGCAAATTCCGCGCATCGTGTGCTCGCACAAAAGGAATCCGTTCTCGCCTGCTCAGCTCTGTGGGCCGATGAAGCTTCCCAACTTGAGTATCTCGCCCAAATCCGCTGGCGCTTACATTTTGATTTCGCTGGATTGCCCGATCCCGTCGAAGGCCCTCTGTACTTCCAGGGCGTCGGCCCCAACGAAGTCTTCGTCGATTGCGGCGCCTTCGATGGCGACACCGTCCGCTCGTTCCTGCAACACACCGGCGGCCGCTTCCAGAAGATCTTCGCCTTCGAGCCCGACCCCGCCAACTTTCAAAAGCTGAGCGCCCTGCCCGGCATCGTCGCCAAGCGAGCCGCCGTCGGCCGCACCACCGGCACCGTCCCTTTCTCCGCAGAAGGTAGCGAATCCTCCTCTGCCGGCAAAGGCGATTCAACGGTGGATTGCGTCTCGCTAGACCAATACCTGGCCGCCGAAACGCCCACGCTCATCAAAATGGATATCGAAGGTTTTGAGCCCGAAGCACTGGCTGGCGCTAACGAAATCATTGCCCGCCATACGCCCGTGCTCGCCATTAGCGTCTACCACGCCCAGGAACACCTTTGGCAGATTCCGCTGCAGATCCACAGCTACAATCCGAACTATCGCTTTTACCTGCGCCCGCACGTCTACGATGTTTGGGACTTAGTCTGTTACGCCGTGCCTCACCAAGACGTGCGGCCGCCATCAATGGCGAGCACTGCGCCCGTCATATAAGAAGCCGCATCCGAGCACAAAAAAACGATGGCGCCCTGATATTCGTCCACCCGCGCCATGCGTCCCATCGGAACCAGATTCGTAAGCCGCGTGACAAACTCGTCCGGCTGTCCATTGGTGACGCCGCCTGGGCAAATCGCATTGACTCGCACTCCGCGATGCGCCCAGTAAGTCGCAAGATAGCGAGTCAGCCCAATCAGCGCCGATTTCGTAACCGAATAGGTCACCGGCTTCACCGGTTGTAAGTTGTCCGGCAGATTCGGTAAACGGTAAATGCGTTGGTCGGGCGCAATCAACCCGAGATCGGAAGAGACATTCAGAATCACACCAGCCCCGCGCCGTGCCATCTCCGTCCCAAACACCTGGCAGCAGATAAACGCGCCGGTAATCCCAACCGCCAGCTCCGCGTTCCATTTGTCGAGTGAGAAGCTTTCAAACCGCGAAAAGTTCGCTGGCTCCGCCCCTTCCACCTTCGGATTCGCCGCCGCATTGTTGATCAAAATATCAATCCGGCCATACCGCCCCAACACTTCAGCCAGCACGCGCTTCACTTCGTTCGGCTTGGTAATGTCGGCGGGAAAGCCAGAAACATTCAACCGCAACTCGTCGCTTAGCTTCGCCGCCAAATCCGCCACCCGAACGCCGGCCACATCCAGCAGAACCGGTATGCCCTTCGCCGCAATAATCGCGCGGGCATGTTGCTCGCCCAATAAACCAGCGCCGCCCGTAATGACGGCGATCTTGCCCGAAAGGTCAAAAGAAGGATGCGACATGATTTCAAAAAACCACTGGCTTGCCGCTGGCGATAGATTCCTTCGCCGCCAAAGCCATCCGCAAACTCTGTATTCCGGCTTTCAGATCCACCACCGGCAGTTCATGCCCCGCGATACAAGCCAGAAAGTGTTTACTTTGATCCAGAAAGAGTTGGTTGCGTTCGAAGCCTGTGAAATTTTGGGTTCCTTGCGGCGAGGTCACACGCAAACCAGCGAAATCGGCAACAATCTTTCCTTCGTCGCCGATGATCTCGCATTGCCGGCAAGCCGGACGCTGCAAGTAATCCTGATGCAAATGAACTGCAACTGGTTTGTCATCCACCGTAAAGCTCATAAGGGTGCTGGCTGTGTCTTCCACGTCAATATCGAGGCTGCTCCAATGACCACCAACAGAGTAGACGGAATGCGGCATACCGAATAACGAGTACAAATAATCGAACTCGTGTATCTGCGAAAGGATAACACCTCCGCCCAATACAGCGCTAGAGGCGTACATTTGGCGGTAATCTTCATACGCATGCCAGCCCGGCAGATATTCGCCAATCACCGCTCGAACCGCCAGCACTCGCCCAACCGCCTTCGCCGCCAAAAGTTCTCTGAGCGCTCGCAGGCATGGGTGGAACCGCAACTGATAGCCCACCAGTCCAACCAGCTCGCGCGCTTTTACAGTTTCGAGCAGTTCCTGTACACCGTGCAAGTTGTTTGAAACTGGCTTCTCTATAAAGAGATGACAGCCCGCTTCAGCGCAAGCTTGCGCTGTTTCAACGTGCAGACTCGTCGGGTTGCAAACAAACGCCGCATCCGGCTTTTCAGCTAATGCCTCCGGCAGCCTGTCAAATGTCCGGATTTTGTACTCGGCTTCAACGTGATGCGTTTCGTCGGCTTCGAGCGCCGGCGTGATCACTCGACTCAAACGCCTCACTCGCCAAGCGATCAGCTCCACGCTATCGCCGAGAATGGCGCGAAGATTGCGCGCGTGGCGCTGCCCGATTCCGCCTAAACCGGCGATAAGAATTTTCATAGCTGACGCTTGAGCCAGGATAGATTACGCTGCGCGAGCGCCACCTCATCGCCCGCCGTTTCCCGCGCCGTCTGAAGAATAAAATCGCCGCTGTACTTGATTCGCTTGATTTCGCGAAAGAGCGCCGTGAAATCCGCATCCCCTGTTCCTAAAGGCACGGTGCCGCCGTTTCGCACACGGTCCTTGATATGAACGCTGCCGATCCTCTCTCCATAGGCGGCAAACTCCTCGCTCGGAGAATAACCAAGAGAGGCACTGTTGCCGGAATCATAGTTTGCTTTGATGAGCGGATGCGGCAGCGCGTCAAGGAGATCCGCGAAAGCCGCCGGAGCAAGCGACGTTTCCAGATGAATCTCGACCTTTGATTCGGGCAGCACCTCGCGTAGCATCGAAATCACACTTCGCGCCTTTTCCGTGGACGCAATCCGCGAAGCATCGACAAACGGCAAAACCACGCGCGCGATTCCTGCTAGCTGACAACGCCCGAGGAGCCAGACCAGTTTTGCGGGATCGAGCGCCGGTCTGTCCATGAAATAATCCGCGCACAATGAAACCACCCGTACCCCTTGGGCCGTCATGCTTGCTATACCGTCATCGTTCGCAATCGGATTAACGTCTTCGCCGTAAACATCGTAAATCCATTCGATCGAATCAAGGCCGGCTTTTTCAGCAAGCGCAAATTCCTTTTGCCAGTCGTTTCGGGGAAAGGACTGGAAGCGATCTGGTTCAGTTGGCAATAGGCGACCTTGCATAATTCCAATCAGCATGAAGGTCAATCGGGAAGCGGAGGAATAATCATGTTTTCAAAGAATTCAGCTCGATCCAGAAAGGGCGCCAGATCTTCCAGCGGTTTCGACACAAAAGATCCGTCCGGACGTTGCACGGAAGCTAGTCGTGGCGCCCGCACTTCTTCCGGAATCACGTGTACGTCGCAAACCACCGGACCGGGCATGGCAAGAACTCTCCGCACCTCCGCTGGCAGGTTCCTTTGATCGAAAATCGCCGTACTGGCAATGCCGTAAGCTTCGGCCACCTTGCGCACATCGGGAAGCGTTTGGCCCGTCTTGGCATCGCACCCGATCCGCGGCTCGCCGAAGAAGGCCGTTTGTGAAATTCGAATGGAGGCATAACCTTCGTTGTTCAAGACAAAAAACTTGATTGGCAAGTTGAGCCGCCGAACCGTTTCCAATTCCTGAATGTTGAACTGAAATCCGCCATCGCCATCCACGCACACCACGTTGCGGCGGCCTCCGGCGAGACAGACGCCAATCGATGCTGCGATGCCAAAGCCCATCGCCCCTAAAGCCGTGGTATGAAAGACTCGCTGACCCGGTTTAACCTCCAGAGCGAAGAGAAACAACTCGATGCCGCTGCCCGAGCTGCCGGAGACAATGTAATCGTTCTCCTTCAACTCAGAAGCCAGAACTTCGGAAAGGTAATAAACACTAGCTCGCCCGCTCGGCTTCCGGTGTTCGGCCGTCACAATGGGATAGCGGGTCTTCCATTGCTCACAACGGTTCAGCCAGGCCGAACGGTCGCGCGGCTTGATCCCCGAGCGTCGCGCCAGCAAGGCGCGAATAAAATCGCCTGCATCGCAGCAGATTTTATGTTGGATGGAATCGCCCATCTTCGCAAGTTCAGCGGGGTCGATATCCACCATGACCTTTTCGGCCGCGCGGGCAAAACGTTCGGGCGCATAGCCGGTGATCACTCGATCAAGCCGCGAGCCGATGGACAGCAGAAAGTCGGAGTTCTGAACCGCGAAGTTCGAGCCGCGTGAAGCGAGCCCGCCCGGCCGCCCGACAAACAAAGGATGGGAGGAAGGAACAATATCAATCGCCAGCCAGGTAGTCTCAACCGGGACCTGTAGCACGTCGAGCAGTTCAAAAAATTCAGCTTCCGCGTGGGCTAGGCGAATTCCGTTACCGGCCAGAATGATCGGCCGTTGCGCGCGGTTCAGCGCCTCAATAACAGCCGACACATCAGGCGGCGAGTCGCTCTGTTCAGGCGGCACGAATCCCTGCAATGCTGCTTGGTCAATCTGAATGGCCTGCACATCAAGTGGAATGTCGATCCAAACCGGGCCGGGCCGACCCGTTGTCGCAAGGCAGACGGCCTTTTCGAGGTGATAGCGAATCGATTCCGGCTCGTCAATAGTTACCGCGTATTTCGTGAGCGGTTTGACAATCGAAACGATGTCCACCTCTTGCACGCCCATCTGCCGCACGCCCGAATGAACACCGTCAGGAGAGACAAGGCGGTCGGCTCGCTTCACTTGGCCAGAGATAAACAAACACGGGATTGAATCGAGCCACGCGCCAGCCAAGCCGGTGATCGCATTCGTCGCACCCGGTCCAGTGGTGACCATGCAAACGCCCAAGTACTTGCTAGCTTTCGAGTAATTCTCAGCCGCAATGGCGCTCGCTTGCTCGTGCAGATTGCATACCGGCTCGATGGCTGGACAACGGCTCAACGCATCGTTGAGATGCATCGCGCCTCCGCCAGGGACCAGGAAGATGTGTTTCACGCCGAGGTTTGCGACGAAACCTACGACGTAATCAGAAAGGCGAACCGTCTTCAACGCCAAGTAAGAAGGTGACTCCCAAAATGGTTACCAGTCGGCGGCATCCCGCCATCGCTATCCGCTGTTGCCTTCTCCCACGCCTCGCGAGTAAGTGGGGTAACCGGCTGAAGTTTCTTAGCCGTCAAAGATTTGTTGGCCGGCTGCAGGTCCTTCGCTATAAACGCGTCGAATTCATCCACCACGTCTTGGCGTTCGTGAGCGAGGGAGTCGATGCGCGTCAGGTAGTAATCGGCGGGCTTGCCTTCATAGGAAACCACCGCGCCATAAACCTGCGACGTTTTTTCGCGAATGCGCTCTTCGCCCGTGATCGCCCCGCCTTCCTTGGTTGCCACAATCTTCTTGCGAATTGTGTCAGCCTTGCCGGATAGCGCCAGCAACTGTTTCGCGAGCGGATCCGCCACGCCCAGGGAGGCTGCGCGCTCACCGAGTTCCTGCCGCACGCCATTGATGCGGTCTACGTCGAACGTCAGATCTCCCAGGAGTTTCGAAACACGCATGGCGGCAGCGAACTCCTGCTTACGATCCTCCACCGTGAACTTCGCACGCGCATCGAGGGTGGCTACAATCTTCGTGGTGAAGACATCGGTACCGCGCGTTAACTTGATGGTGTAGGTTCCGGGCACAACGCGGGGCCCCTCAGTCGCCTCGCCTGCGATCACGGCGGCCTGCGGCACCTTGGGAGGTTTCAGCCGCATTGACCACACGATGCGGGTAATCCCGCGCCTGCTGCTCGCCGGAAGGGTGTCCACCAATTGACCCTTATCGTCCAGCACTTCCAGCTTCATCCGCCCGTATACGTGGCGGCGCTTTTGATAGTAAGTGATCAGCGCCCCATCGGGCGGATTACTGCCCACAAAATTGCCATCGCCTTCCGGCCATCCGCCGTTTGCGGACAAACGCTGCTCGGCAGGCTTGCTTTCAAGGAAGGCCGCGTCTTGAGAAAGCACCTCCGGCGTTAATTGACGCAGCGCAGAAATGTCATCCACAATCCAGATTCCCCGGCCATGCGTAGCCAGTACCAAGTCCGAAGTCCGAGGGTGAACCACCAAGTCCCGCACAGGCACCGACGGAAAATCGTGACCCTTATATTGCGCCCAATTCGCGCCACCGTCCACAGAGACCCACAATCCTAACTCAGTCCCCAAAAAAAGCAGATTTTGCGCGACGGTATCTTCTTTGATCACATGCGCAAAACCACGTACCGGACTGCCGGAAGCGGTGAGTGGCGTCCACGTTTTGCCGAAGTCGGTCGTCTTAAACACATAAGGCTGCATATCGCCGAATGTGTGCCGGTCAATCGTCGCAAACGCCGTTCCTTCCGCGAAGCGCGAAGCTTCCACCCAGGAAACCCACGAGGCTTTGGGTAAGCCTTGAATGTTTGTAACAACGTTAGCCCACGTTTTGCCGCCATCGCGCGTAACTTGTAAGTTGCCGTCGTCGGTACCCACCCAAATGACTTGCGAGTTCTTCGGCGACTCACTTATGGAGTAAATCGTGGTATGAGTTTCAGCCGCCGAGTTATCAACGGTTACACCACCAGATTCCTCTTGCTTCTGCTTCTCCGGATCGTTAGTGGTTAGATCGGGCGAAATACGATCCCAGGTTTGCCCGTGATCGCGCGAGCGAAACAAAAACTGCGCCCCGATGTAAACGGTCCCGTCGCCCGACGGGCTCAAGTGGATCGGCGTATTCCAGTTGAAGCGAAGCTTCCCTTCGCCGTAATTCTGCTGCGGTTGAATACTGCGATCTTCCAGAGTTGCGCGATTGACGCGGGCAATGGTGCCGCCTTGCGCCTCAACATAAACATAGTCCGCGTCGGAAGGATCGGGCAGCGCAAAGAATCCATCGCCGCCATACAAATCTTCCCAGCGGTGATTGCTAATGCCGCCTGGATACGAAGAATCGCCGACCCAAACGCTGTTATCCTGCAAGCCGCCAAAGACGTGGTACGGATTGCTGTTATCAACGCTCACGTGATAGAACTGGCCTATCGGCAGTGAGAATGCTTTGAGCCAGGTCTCGCCTGAATCGCGGGAGAACCAAGTTCCGCCGTCGTCGCAGGTGATGATCTCGTCGGTGTTTTGCGGATCGATCCAGACGTCGTGAAAATCGCCGTGTGCCCCACCTTGAATTGCACTGAAACTGGTGCCGCCGTCGTTGCTTAGAATGAGCGATCCTCCGGCTTTGTAGACCTTGTTCTCATCTTTCGGGTCGACAATCAGATTGGCGAAGTAGAACGGGCGCCAAATCATCATCTGGCTGCGGTCTCCTTCTCGCCATGTCTTGCCCCCATCGGCCGACCGGTAAAGCGCGCTATGGTTGGATTCGATCATGGCGTAAACGACATCGGGGTTAGAGGGCGCAGTTGCCAGAGCAATGCGGCCCCAAGGTTTGGCTGGCAAGCCTTGCGCCGATCTCCGATCAAGTTCTTTCCAGGTCGCTCCGCCGTCGGTACTCTTGTAAACGCCGCTCGCGCTTGGGGCCGTGCTGTTCTCGCCGCCGGAACGGAAAGTCCAGCCTTTGCGTCTGAAATCCCAGTTGGCGGCGAATAACGTATTGGGATCGCGCGAGCTCATCGAGAGTGCGGAACAGCCAGTCGAGGCATTGCCGCCGGCCAAAATCTTGGTCCACGTCTTTCCGGCATCGGTCGTTTTGTAAAGACCGCGGTCATCGCTGTCGCTCCACAATTTGCCCGGAACGCACGCGTAAACCGTATTGGGATCTTTCGGATGCACAATAATCTTTGCGACGCGCTCGGAATTCTTGAGACCCATGTTGGTCCAATTCTCTCCGCCGTCCGTGGAGCGGTAAATACCATCGCCCACGGAGACGCTGTTGCGAGTCCAAGCCTCTCCCGTGCCTACCCAAACTGTTTTCGGATTCGAGGGATCGATGGTAATCGCACCAACAGACTGCACGGGTTGCTTGTCAAAGACGGGTTTGAACGTGGTTCCACCGTTCACCGATTTCCAAACGCCGCCAGCCGCCGCGCCCACAAAAACCGTGAGCCTGCCGTTCTCACGCGTTGCCGTGATGGTGGCAACACGGCCACTAATGACGCCTGCGCCAATGTTGCGCGCGCCCAAGCCCGAGATCGTATCTGAATCGAAACTTGGAGATTGAGCGCGAAGGACGAGTGGGAGGAGTACCAACAAACCAGAAAGGCCAGCGAATTTGGGCATTTATTTGCTCCCTGCGGCTGCGGGCATCGAGAATCGGGAATCTGCCAGCGTGGGGTTCACCAAGATCTTGTCGATGGTGATTTTGACTCGCTCCGTATCGCCCTTGGCACCGCTCTCTATGGCGAACGGGAAATAAAGCCCGTCCACTTTTTCGTAGTCTCCAAAATAAGTTTCCGAGTAGCGCACCGTGCCTCGCACGTTGAGTTCGTTTTCGACTTTCAACTCAAGAAACGCGTCGGTGTCGATGAAATAGTAGCGAACGTCGCCATCCGCCAGCGTGAGTTTGATTTTGTAGCAGTCTGAGCCTTCTACTGAATCGTGACCCATGTACTCGGCCCGATGATCTTTATTCTTGTAGTCGACAAGCTGATCTTCAATGTCGGCGTCTTCCACCAAAGCTTTGCGGTCGTCGGTGGAAAGCAGATCGGGATCTTTGCGGCCCTCCCAGGGAACGACGTGCCACGCTGTTTTGCCGTCGTATGCGTCGATGCCAATCATGCCCTGAATGATTTGCTCCTCGCGCACTTTGAACGGCCGCTTGTTTTCCTGAACAAACGCAGCGCGAAAGCCACCTATGGACAACCTGCCGGTGACCCGCAGCGATTGCAGACTTTTGATTTTTTCGAGACCGCCGCGCGCTTGAATGTTTTTGGCGATGATCTCGTCAACCGTTTGAGCGTGAGCAAGGAGCGGGCCGGCGGCAAAAGCTAGCAGGAACCGAACGACGTAGATTGAGTGACGCATAGATCCTTCGAAACAACGTTGGGGTACGAGTCCAGAATAGCGAAGCGAAGCTTTCCGACAAAGACCAGACTAGGGTGCTCAGCGCCCTCAGTTCGGACGCCTACACTCCTAATACACCGTGCAAGCGCACCCGTTTCGCCGAAGCGTTTTTTGCGCAACGAAGCCAGCAGCGCGGCGGAGCGCTTTTGAAAAAACGAAGCCAATCGCCAAGAGTTCGCCTCTTTTACGCTTCGAAGCCAGGAGCGGTCTCCCGGATGGGGTGTGATTTCGCAACGAACCCAATTCCGGCGTAGGGGGCGGCTTTACGCTTCGAAGCCACCTTGGGCCGATGAGCTGGGTGGAAAAAACAAACCCATCGGCCGTTTCGTTTGCGGAACGCTTTTTTGAAAAAACGAAGCCAAATCGCCGCGAGTTCGCTCTTTTACGCTTCGAAGCCAGATACCGGCCAACGTAGCGGTCTCAAAGAGCGAATCCAACCCCGCCGGTCCAACTTGGCCCTATGGCAGGTA
Organism: Bryobacterales bacterium; assembly: GCA_963763615.1. Classification (GTDB taxonomy): domain Bacteria; phylum Acidobacteriota; class Terriglobia; order Bryobacterales; family Bryobacteraceae; genus Bog-105. The sequence goes on from CAVXPI010000007.1 coordinate 171,671, forward strand.
GCCATTTTGCGCAACGAACCCAATCCCTTGTGATGGGCCGCTATTTGAAAAAACAAAGCCAACCCGCTGCCGCAGAGACCAAGCGCAGAGCGGGTGGCTCGTTTTTAAAATACGAACCCAACGGGGAAAGGTAAGTCTTCGATTGTGAAAGAACTGAACCTGGAGGGCGAACTCGATTCTGGGCGGAAGGGCGCGATCCACGGAAAACGGGAAGACGCCAGGCGGGTACGACCGCGTGAACTGACTCGAGGATAAGCTGAGTGGGGCTTTGCGCGAGATGAAGCGTGAAGGAGACAAAACGGGCAAGCGGCTTAGTTTTCAGTTCGATAGGGGGAGAAGGGGAATTTTGAGAGGCTTGTGACCAATAGATGAAATCGTTGCGAAGTGGGTAACCGGCAGTGTCTATTGCGAATGCGGATAGCGTGATTTCTGGCGCGGTCAGGAGGACGGATGAATCCGGACAACAAAGGTTGAAGCCCCATCAAATGACGCGGAGTTCTGCATTTTGGGGGTGCTACGGTTATTTTGCGCAACGAAGCCAACTGATCCGGGAATTGTTGCATTGTGGTGGCAGGCACCGGAATTGGCACGTTAAAGCGGTCGAGGGCTTCTAGGCGGCCCAACTTCCAAGTAGCCGAGCGGATGGACGTGATTCGTAAAGCCTGCGCCGTCAGTGGACCTAAGGATCTGCGGACACCTACAGCTTACGTAAGCGTGTAATGCGAGGGCCACGCCTGAACGGATCGCGGCGGCGGCTTCGTAAATAACAGGACCCTATGAAACTAACGACACATTCAATTGCCCGCCTGTTGTGCGCGCACACGTTCCCTTAGGACGCGCCGCAGAATCTTGCCGGTTGGTGACTTTGGAATCTGATCGATGAATTCAACGGCGCGAACCTTCTTATAGGGCGCCACGCGGGCCGCAACATACTGCATCAATTCTGCGGCGTCAAGGGTAGCACCAGGCCTTACCACGACGAAGGCCGTCGGGATCTCCCCTACCGATTGGTCGGGAGTGCCAATAACTGCCGCGTCCATCACCGCGGAGTGTGATTGGATGATGTCCTCTAATTCGGCCGGCGCGACCTGAAGCGCGTTATATTTGATCAACTCTTTGAGGCGGTCGACCAAAAAGATGTAGCCGTCAGAATCAACGTAGCCGATATCTCCGGTCTTCATCCAGCCATCCTCCAGCAGCGTCTCTGCGGTGGCGACAGGCTGGTTCCAGTATCCGCGCATGATGTTCGGCCCGCGCAGCCACATCTCCCCAACCTCCCCCACGCCCAGTTCGGCTCCGGACGCCACATCGACCACTCTCGCCTCGCAGGACGGCAGCAAGTGGCCGCATGATCCAAGTTTCCGTCTCGTCCGGTCGCCTGAATCCATTGTAATAGCGCAGGCACCCTCGGTCATTCCCCAAGATTGCTTTAGCACCAGGCCAGTTTTTTGCTCAAATGCCTCTTGCAGATCGGCACCGAGCGGAGCGGCCCCGCAAATCGCGTATTCCAGGCTGCCGAGTTGGAACCGACCCCACAAGGGAGATTTTGTAATGGCGAGTATGACGGGCGGCGGAGCACCGATCCTTGTGGCGCGATATCGCTCATTCAACGCCAACCATCCCTCCAGATCGAACGGACGCATCAAAACTACGGTTGCACCCATCGCGAGGAATGAATTGAGATGGCAATTCAGCCCGGCTGCGTGATACAGCGGAAACATGTTGACGATGACGTCCTCACGCCGACAGTAACCGGTCGAACACATCTGTCGCATGTTAGCGACAATGTTGCCATGAGTCAGCATGACGCCCTTGGGCTGCCCACTGGTACCGCTCGAATAGGGCAAAGCTGCCAAGTCTGACGCTGAAGGTCGCACATCCGGCGGTGGATCTTCGCACTCAAGTAGCTCGTTGCTCCCACCCTCCACAACAAATGCGCGGTCGACCGCTCCACGCAGGGCATCACCACGATCTGGAACGGTGATCACGAGGCGCGCGCCCGAATCGCGGATTTGACGCTCCATTTCTGCGGGCGTATACAGAGGGTTAATGGGAACCACCCAAGCGCCGGCACGCAACGCACCGTACCAGGCAAGAACAAAATCGATGGAGTTTGGCAACGTCAGTGCAATCGGCTGACGCGGTCGCAAGCCGGCATGAGCCAGACTCGCTGCGACTCGATCAGCGCCTTCCACCAATTGCCGATAGCTCAGTGTCCGTCCGGTATCACCTTCGATTACGGCGGCCTTGTCGCCTCGTTCGCTCGCCCCGGATAGCACCGCGTCACAGATCGAACACGGTGGCAGATCGAGTGGTGGCGAAGGACTTTGAAAGATCATCGGATGATGCTATCAGAAATTCATAAACGAGCGGATAAACCCGCGGGACCAGGATTGCGGACTGACGTTGATCGCTGAGAGACTCGCAGGCTTTATCCGGGCTGAAGGCTTGCTGATCGTCAGCTTATCCGAACGTCATTATCGACTCTGTCACTCCGCGATTACCCCCCGTAGTCGCCAAGTATTTAGTAATCGTCAACCGACCACCATTCATTTTCATTTATACGTCATCCAAAAGGCGGCACGGGATCACACTGTCAACGCCGGTGCGCCAGTCGATCCGCCAACCCGCCGTGACAGATCAGACTGTCGCGCCGATCACTTCCGGGGCCACTCCGCAGCCGCCGACCGTGTGTCAGCGTGCGATTTGCGGCCGTCGTAGCCTGTGGATTGACCCATTCCCAAAGATTCCTCGACAATTGCGGCGCGGCCACCGCTCAAAAAAATGTTTTTAGATGAGCGCTAACAATTGTTGCATTGTGGTGGCAGGCACCGGAATGGGCAGGAATGGGCAGGCACCGGAATGGGCACCGGAATGGGCAGGAATGGGCACCAAGGGCGCTCACGCTTCCTGGGAAGGGCCACGTAACTTTCACAATGTTTTCTAAAGCTACGTTGCTTTAAGCTTCACTGAAGCGTCCAATATACGCCAAGTGCCTAGATAAAATGAAAACGTTGGCGGAAAAGAAGCCAGTTGGGGATACAAATCACCTCTCCTTCCTGACAGAGGGCGGGGAAATGGGCGCTTTGATGCGCAAATTCCATTGGGAGGACACCGCTCTGGGGCCTCCTCGCACTTGGCCGCAATCTCTGAAGACTGCCGTTCGTATCGTCCTAACTTCGCAGCAGCCCATGTTTGTTTGGTGGGGTGATACCCTCGTCAACTTATATAACGACCCTTATCGGGCCATCTTGGGGGGCAAGCATCCGAAGGCGCTCGGCCAGCCCGCTTCTGTGGTGTGGCGCGAAATTTGGGAGCAAGTGGGTCCGCGCGCGCAGGCGGCCATTGCGCGAAATCAGGGCACGTACGACGAAGCCTTGTTTCTTATGATGGAGCGCAACGGATATCCCGAAGAGACTTACTACACCTTTTCATACAGCCCAATTCCCGACGACAACGGAGAAGCATTCGGTATCTTTTGTGCGAATACGGACGAAACGCAGCGCATTGTCACTACCAGGAGACTGGCGACACAACGCGAACTGGCCGCCCGTTCAACCGATTCGTTGACGATTGCCGACGCGTGCGCGAGCACGGTCAGCGCACTCGCCACGAATGACCACGATCTCCCGTTCGCCTTGCTTTTTCTCAAACAGAATGGTAATTATGAGCCAATCTGCGTTGGGGCGATGGCTGGCCATCCTTTTCAGGAACCCGGAACTTGGCCGCTGGATGACGTGCTGAAGAGCGCAAGACCTAAAGCTATCGACCTTCCTTCCGGAATTGTTTTCCCCACAGGTGCCTGGACTCATCCTCCGACGCGCGCTGCCCTGCTGCCCATCAACCCCTCGGGTCAAGTCGGCTATTCCGCGGTGCTGGTGGCGGGCCTGAATCCGCATTGCGCCTACGACGAGCGGTATCAAGATTTCCTCACACTCATCGCGAGCCAAACGGCATCGGCTTTGACGAATGCGAGAGCTTACGAGGAAGAACGTAAACGAGCTGAGTCATTGGAAGAGTTGGATCGCGCCAAAACAACTTTTTTTGCGAACATCAGCCACGAATTCAGAACCCCGCTTACGTTAATGCTAGGGCCGGTGGAAACGCTTTTGGCGCGGTCCGAGGATGGGGGTAATTCGCTCGATCGCGCGGCGCTCGAAAGCGTTCATCGAAACGCCGTTCGGCTGCAAAAGCTGGTCAATGCGCTGCTCGACTTTTCACGGATTGAAGCGGGCCGCATGTCCGCTAAGCTTCAACCGACGGACCTGGCGGCGTATACAGCAGAGCTGGCGTCTTCGTTTGAATCGGCCATGGAGCGCGCGCAACTGAAATTCAGCGTTGAGACCGGCCCACTAGCGGGCCTGATGTCCGTCGATCGCGACATGTGGGAGAAGATTGTGCTCAATCTTCTTTCGAACGCGTTGAAGTACACACTGAAAGGTGAGGTGGCACTTCGCCTCAGCGAGCAGGACGGGCACATCAGGCTTTCCGTGAGGGACACGGGCATTGGCATTCCGAAGACGGAGATGCCGCGCCTTTTTGAACGGTTTCATCGCGTGGCAGGCGCCCAAGGAAGAACCTTTGAGGGCACTGGCATTGGCCTGGCCTTGGTTCATGAACTCGCGCGGCTGCATGGCGGCAAAGTGACCGTTTTGAGTGAGTTGGGTCTCGGGAGCGTATTTACCGTGACCATGCCCGGCTGGCTGGCGGCAACTCAAGCCGATGCGGCGGAATCTTCTTTGGCAAACCCGCATTCGGTGCAGGCGAACGCCTATGTTGAGGAAGCGTTGGGATGGCTGCCGCCGGGAGAAGACGCCGAATCGTTTGTGGATGTTTCTCACCGTTCCGCTAATGCACGCAACGGGCGCATTCTTCTTGCCGACGACAACGCCGATATGCGCGCCTATTTGCAGCGGCTTCTCAGCGCGGAATTTGATGTAACGGTGGCCTCGAACGGGAGACAGGCCCTCGATTCGGCCATCGAGCGAGCGCCGGATTTGATTCTTTCCGACGTCATGATGCCCGAGCTTGACGGTAGGGCCCTTTTGAAAGAATTGCGCGCCAACCCGGCAACGCGCTCGATCCCCTTTGTGTTTCTTTCAGCAAGAGCCGGCGAAGAAGCGAGCGCCGAAGGCCGCGAAGCGGGCGCCGACGATTACATTGTGAAGCCGTTCACGGCACGCGAATTGCTCGCTCGGGTGCGCGGAACGCTGCTTCTGCACAGGGAGCGGCGCCATTCGATTGAGCAGTTGAATCAAGTTCTTGAACAAGCGCCGGTGGCTATCTGCGTTTTGCAGAAACCCGATTTTGTTTACGAACTGGCAAACCGTCCCTATTTGGAGTTGCTGGGCCGAAAGCAAATCGTTGGGGAAAGGATTTCGGACATCTTGCCCGGTTTGCCGGAAGGCGTAGGAAAAGCGTTCCAAAAGGTTGTCAACGAAGGCGAATCTTTCGTCGCCAACGAATGGTGCGTGCCGTTCGATATGAATGGCGATGGCCAGCCGGAAGATCATTGGTTTAATGTGGCGTACAATCCTTTGCGGAACTCCGACGACACGATTCGCGGCTTGGTTGCCGTTGTATACGACGTAACGAAGCAAGTCTTATCGCGCAAAGAAGTGGAGCGCGTCAATCGCGAATTGGAAGAATTTGCGTTTGTGGCCAGCCATGACTTACAAGAGCCTTTGCGCACCGTGAATGCCTATAGCCAGCTTCTGGTACAGAGGTTTGGGAAGGCCACGCCCGAGCAATCGCAGAAGTACGTTGAGTTCATCGGTAAAGGCGTGCGCCGCATGGAAGAATTAATACGCGATCTTCTCTCCTTTGCCCGCACAGTGCAGAGCCATGAGCTGGAAACGGAACCCGTTCCCCTGAAAGCGTCCCTGGACAAAGCGCTGGATATTCTCCGCCCCCAAATTGAAGAAAAAGAGGCGGAGATCGTAATGGGCGAACTTCCGGTGGTGATGGCGGACGACACCCAATTGCCGCAACTATTCCAGAACTTGATTTCAAACGCACTGAAATACTCAAAATCGACGGCGAGGCCTAAGATTGATATTTCGGCAACCCGTTCCGAGAAGGAATGGACGATTTCGATTCGCGATAACGGCATCGGTTTCAAGCAGGAATATGCGCGGCATATTTTTGGCCTTTTTAAGCGGCTACACAAGGACGAGTATCCGGGGACTGGGTTGGGCCTGGCTATCTGCCAGCGGATTGTCGAGCGGTTTGGGGGCCGGATCTGGGCCGAAAGTGTTCCGGGACAAGGTTCCACTTTCTTCTTCACGCTGCAAGGAGCAGAATGAAGACCGTGAATGTCCTTCTAGTCGAGGACAACCCACCCGACGTTGAGTTAATTCGGGAAGCTTTAGAGGAAGCTAAGCTGCCGCACGTTTTGCGAGTGGCCACAGACTTAGACGAAGCGAAAAATTATCTGGCCAGTATCCCCAGCGGAGTTCCTACGCCCGATGTCTTGTTGATGGATTTGAATCTTCCCCAGGGCAGTGGGCTTGAGTTGCTCCGCTTGATTCGCGCCAACCCGGAGTGGCAATCGATTCCCGTCATTGTGGTGAGTTCCTCCGACGCCGCTCGCGACCGCGAGCAAGCAGCGCGCCTGGGTGCGGCGCATTACTTTCGCAAGCCGAGCGATTTGAAGGAGTTTATGCAGCTTGGCCCGATTGTTGTGAAATGGCTTGAACAGCGAGCCTGAGCGTCTTCCGGCATAGACTTGGAAGCCTTAATCGCGCGCTACGGCGTTCGACAATTCAGCCTTTCGCACTACGTAGATCTTTTCTACTTGACGGCAAATTTCGCGAGCTACCTTTTCAGGCTTTTCCTCTTCGTCCAGTTCTACTTCCACTTTTATATATAAATCAACTCGTTTCATAGCGTGATGGTGGGTGTTTATAGCTGGTCGCCGGGGTCGAGTTTGTCGAGGCGGTCCTGGTGGCGGCGGACAATCGCCAGCAGGTTCTCCGTAGCGCTGAGGAGGTTATGGAAGCGATCGTCTACTTCTTTTTTGTGGCTCACGAGTTCGCTGTTTTGTTGTGCCATTTGTGCGTGAATCTCCTTGCAGGTTTGCGTGCAGCGATTCGCTGGACTGGAGAAGGAATTGTATCCGCGTTTCGAAGTCACCGGGTGGCGGGTTCTTTTGATTGTCGCCGTTTCCGTTGGCCATTTCAGTCCCCTCCCTTCATGGTAGCGGGTCCACGCATTCACACTTGCAGTTGGTTGCCGCGGTTCGGGCTTTACGATTCCGGGTTGATTAGATTCCGGGCACTTCCATCGCCGATAATACTCGGTAGTGGAAATGCCGGAATCTAATTTGTGTAAACGATGCGGCCAGCGGCGCGCCAAACGAGCTTGCCCGGCGCTGCATGCCGATATCTGTTCGATCTGCTGCGGCACAGAGCGTGAAGTTTCTCTTTCGTGCCCGCTCGAGTGCGAATATCTGCGTGCGGCGCATCAGCGCGAAAAGTCTTTGCCGGTACCACCGGAAGGGGCCGCGCACAAGGATATCGAAGTGAGCGAAGAGTTTATACGCGAGCACGAAGAGTTTTTGCTGTTTTGCATGTACTCGCTGCTGAACGCTTCGTTGCGGACGCCGGGCGCGGTGGATACCGACGCCCTCGAAGCGCTCGAAGCGATGATCAAAACGTACAAAACGGCCGAATCGGGGCTGATCTACGAATGGCACGCTGAGAATACGGTAGCCGCAGGCGTGCAGCGCCTCTTTGCTAATTCGCTGGCCGACTACCAAAGTATTCGCGCTGAACGCGAAGGCGATTTAGCGCCACTTCGCGACAAAGAGATTCTCGGCATTCTGGTCTTTCTGGAGCGCTTCGGCCGGGCCAACTTGAATGGCCGGCCGAAAGGGCGCTTGTTTCTGGATGTTTTAAGCCGTATGACGCCACCGGAAAGAATCGGCGAACGGGAACCAAGCATCATTCTCTAGTAGAGGAGAATAATGCTTGCAGGCCCGCCTTGTGAGTTCGTACGATCTTGCGCCCGACGTCCGCCATTTCGAGTTTGAAATCGCCGGCCGGAGCGACTTTGCCTTTACGCCGGGCCAGTTTGTATCGATCAAAGAAGAAGTAGCGGGGAAAGAAGTCACGCGCGCTTATTCAATTGCTTCGCCGCCGGACGGAAACCGTTTTGCGCTCTGTTTGAATCGCGTGCCGGAAGGCCTGGTATCTCCGCGCTTGTTTGCCTTGGCGGTGGGGGAACATGTGGAGGTACAGGAACCGCTCGGTTATTTCACACTGCGGCGGCCTGAGCGCCCGGCCGTGTTCATCGCTACGGGCACAGGCGTGGCGCCGTTTCGTTCAATTCTGCTGACGGCGCTGCCGCAGAGCGCGCCCATTACCTTGTTGTTCGGCGCGCGTTATGCGCATGGCGTTCTCTATCGCGAAGAATGGGAACAAATGGCCCGGCAGCATGCGCACTTTCGCTTCCTGCCGACGGTAACGCGTCCAGACGATTGCTGGACGGGCCCCGTGGGCCGCGTTCAGACGCACTTAGATGAAGTTCTAGCTGGCCATGAGCCCGAGACACCCGACGTCTACATTTGCGGCCTTAAAGAAATGGTAGACGAGGTACGCGGACTGCTAAAGCAAAAGGGCTTTGATCGCAAGCAAATTGTTTACGAAAAATACGATTAGACGGCCTGTCGCAAAGGCGAAACCCCTGGGACAGGCAACGCAATTCGCTCGCGAGTAGTTGTGGGGTTCGCGCGGGGCTGGCTTACGCTCGAAATTGCGAAGGCCGTCCCGGGTTTCGCGATTCGAGACGTTGGTAATTTTTTCTGCGGCAGGCCACTAGACGGCGATGCGCGTAACTTGCGTTTGCGGATAGAACTCCTTGGTCTGTTCAAGGTTCGCTAGCGTGATGCCCGGCAGTTTTGCCGACGCCGTTCCAGCGGCGACACCCCACCGCAAAGCATCGCTAAACGCATCGCCGCGAGCGAGAGACCAAACGATAGCCGCCGCCATCGCGTCGCCCGCGCCGATGGGGCAGACCGCATCAATGGGTGGGGGCATCACCTGGAGTACTCCTTCCGACGACGTAGCAGCGATCAGGCCGCGCGACCCTAACGAAAGCACCACGGATTGCGGGCCCATCTCTTTGATGCGCTGTACGGCGTTAATCAACTGCGTTCGGGTAATGAGCGCAGTGTTGAGCAGGCGTTCGGCTTCCGATTGATTCGGCTTCACAATCGTCGGCTTGCCTTCCAAGCCGTGAAGAAGCGGGTCGCCATCGGTGTCGAGCAGCGTCTCCACTTTGTGTTTGATGGACAGCTTGATCAGGCGCGTATAGAAATGTGAGTCCACACCGGGCGGAAGACTGCCGCAAAGCATCAGCCACGAAGCGCCGGGCAGCCATTTCTCAACTGCCTTGACGATGCGATTCAGCTCGGGCTGCGAAAGAGCGGGGCCGCGTTCGTTGAGTTTGATGGAAAGGCCCTGCCTGTCGGAAATGGTCAGATTGATGCGAATCGTGTTGCGAATCTTGACCACTTCTTTTTCGAATCTGTCGTCTTGCAGTTTTTCTTCGAAGCGGCGGCCCGTGTCGCCCCCTGCGGTGGTAATGGCGACGGTATTTACGCCGAAACTCGTGAGCAGGCGCGCGGCATTGATCCCTCTTCCGCCGGCGGCTTCGGTGGTGGATTCAATATAGCCACGATCTTCGAAGGCCAGGCGGTCGACAGTTACGATCCGGTCTAGCGCCGGATTTACGGTCAATGTGAGGACAGATTTACTCATCAGCTCGGAATTCCAGGGTATCAGCGCGGGGTTTTTGCGCCACAGAAATACTTAACGCGGAGAACCGTTGCGCGGCTGCCAGCGCGCGCCCAGAATTCCACCGAGCGCGCCGGAAACGGTGCCAATCAGCAGGAAGATGAGGAGCGTGGGGATCAATTTAGCCGGGTCGTCAATGAACTGTGCCAAGTCGGGGTTTTTGAGGGTTTTTACGATCTCTCTGCCTTGCGTGGTGAAAATAACCAGCGCCGTTCCGGTTGCCTCGAGCAGGTAAAGCCAGAGCCACGTCATGGCGCCCAAAGCCGCGCCGCCGCTGGGAGTGAGAGTTTCCGCCGTCCGGCTGCGGTAAACCCGCACCGACGTGAAGCCGGCGGCTACCAGCAAAGGAAATAAAAGAGGGGGAGCGATGTTAGCGATAAGCGCGATGGCCAGCAATGAGAAGGCGGCAACGGCCATGGTGATGCGCACGGCGCGTCCATTCGAAAAGCTGATTCGTGACGGTGGCCGAAACGTTACAGCGGGTGTTGCCGTTGGCGCAAGCGGAGGCGGCTCTTGCGCCACGGTGTTCATGCGCTCTATATCTTCCTCATATTGAGGCTTGCCGCACTTGTGGCAAAAACGCGCGTCCTCAGGAAGAACGGCTCCGCAACTACAACGCAATGGCACAACTCCAGTTTAGTCTTTTCATCTGGGACGGGCTAACGCGGGAAACTCGGGTGGTCTTTCAATTCGTTGATTTGGTCGATGTGGCGAGCCGGATGGCCGATGAGGACATTCAAGCAATCTTGCCCGTTCATCAATCCCAGTGGGTGCCGGATCAAGCGCAGGCGCAAGTCGTCGCTGCAGTTCTCAACGAATTCAATGGTGCGCTGGCGGTTCTCGAGGAACTTATTCAGAGCGCTACCCAAACTGTCAAATCTTCGCTTGGGAAAAACGCGTTCCGGCGCGGATAGGGGCATTTTTTTGCGGTCGGAAGCGCGCGCAAGAGCGGCTGCACTTTCGGCGGTATGCGGGTCGGCCGATACTTCGTGAAGGTCGCTGATGAAGCGGTACATTCCGTGCTCCGCCACCGTCACGTGCTCCACAATTTCTTCGATGCTCCAACGCTCGGGCGACGGTTTGAAACGCGCTTGTTCTTCGGAAAGCCCGCTCACGGCCGATTGAAAGGCGTCGCGTGTGGCCCGCAAATTCAGCAAGGCTGATTCGCGCTCAAGCTGGCCGGGTGAGGTCATTGTAAAACACAAAAACAACCACCATCATGAGCAAGACGAAGCCCAGCTTCAGGGCCGTTTCTTTCACGCGCATGCTGACTTCGCGTTGCAGCAACATTTCTATCAAGAGCAGCAGAAGAGTGCCGCCATCCAGAATCGGAATCGGCAGGAGGTTGAAGATCGCGAGATTCAGGCTTACCAGAGACATGAGGTTCAGGTAATACCAGGGACCCTTCTCGAAGGCGTCGGCCGATGTTTTGGCGATGCCGACGGGTCCTTGCATCGAAGTAGGCGAAACACGCCGCTGCAGGATGCCGCGCAGGGTTTCAAAGATCAGAAGCGCGCTCTCACGATTTTCGTGCAGCGATTGCGTCAAAGCGTCGGGGAACGAAAGCTTAACGATCTCCACCGGAAACGGAAACGACTCGGTGTAAACCACGCCGATGCGGTAGCGTCCGTCACTCACTTTGACCGGCGCAACAGTGAAGTGAAGCGGCTTCCCATCGCGCCGCACTTGGATATCGATCGGCCTGCCATTGGAGCGCGCCACCCAATCGCGAACGGAAGTCCTATATACAACAGCATGCCCATCGATGCTTAAGAACACGTCGCCTACTTTGATACCGGCCACTTGAGCGGGCTCGCCCTTTTCGATTCCGGTCACTTCAATATTGCCGTAGCCCCAGCCGATCACTCCTACGCCTTCTTTGGCGTCAATCCGCGGCGTTACGGAAAGATTTAAACGCTGTCCGTTGCGCAGAACGCCAACGTCCATGGCATGATTGCCGTTCAGCATTTCCTGCTTGCTTAAATAATCCCAGGTGGGATTAGCTTGATCGCCAAACTGCACAATGCGGTCGCCCATTTGCAAGCCGGCTTGGGCAGCAGCGGAATTCGGATCGATTTCGGTAACGACGGCGGGTCCATTGTTGTCGACCTTTGGGAACTTGTACATGTACAGCCCGGTCAACAACAAGATGGCGAGGAGGATGTTCATGAGCGGGCCGGCCAAAATGACAATCGCCCTTTGCCAGCGCGCTTTGGCTTGAAATGATGAGGGGTCCACGGCCTGTTCATCGCCCGGTTGTTCACCCTGCATGCGCACATAACCGCCGAGGGGAATCAGAGACACTCGGAAATCGGTATCACCGCGCCGAAAGCCGAATAGACGAGGGCCGAAGCCGATGCTGAAGGTTTCCACCCGGATGCCTACGGCCACAGCCGCCCAAAAATGTCCAAGTTCGTGGACAATAATCATGACCGCCAGCAGCAGTCCAAAGGCTAGAATTTTGTGTAAGTCCAAAAGCAAAGCTTCCGCTACCTTTCTGACATCCGTACAAGTCCCGACAAACCCAGAGCTTTCAGTTTAATTGATTTTCGCCTGCTCATTGGACGCATTCCGGGCGGAGACGCTTCACAACTTGCCTGCTAGCGTTTCCAGGGGGCTTCCTCGACAACCTTCCGGGCTACGTCTCGCGAAGCCAAATCGATGGCAATCACTTCCTCTATTGTCGTAGATTTTCGGTTGGCTTGTCTCTGCAATGTTTCCTCTACTGTCAAGGCGATCGCCGGGAACGGGATTCGACCGTCCAGGAATGCTTCCACAGCGATCTCATCGGCCGCATTCAGGGTGCAAGTCGCTGAGCCCCCTTGCTCTTGTGCCTGATAGGCCAGTTTTAACAGGCGGAATTTCTCCAGATCTGGCGCGGAGAAGTTCCAGGTCCGGGGACGCGTCCAATCGAGCCGGGCCACCGGGGCCGTATGGCGTTCGGGATAGGTCAGGGCGTACTGGATCGGCATCCTCATATCCGTGGCGGAGACTTGGGCGATGATGCTGCCGTCGTTGTATTCGACCATAGCGTGTATAGAGGATTGAGGGTGGACTACGACATCTACCTCTTTCGAGGGGAGATCAAAGAGCCAACAGGCTTCGATCACTTCAAAACCCTTGTTCATCATGGTTGCTGAATCGATCGTGATGCGACGGCCCATCTTCCAGGTAGGGTGATTGAGCGCTTGCTCCGGCGTAACCTGCCAAAGATCGTCGCGCGGCGTATCGCGAAACGGGCCCCCGGACGCGGTCAACAGCAGGCGGGTGACTTCTGATTTAGCGCCGGCGCGCAAGCACTGGTGGGCTCCATTGTGCTCACTATCTACCGGAATAAGCTGAGTGCCGTACTGTCGGACGGCATCCATGACCAGCGCGCCGCTGGCGACGAGCACTTCCTTATTAGCCAACCCGATGCGTTTCTTCGCTTTGACGGCCGCATAGGTCGCTTCAAGACCTGTGACGCCAACGATAGCCGACATGACAAAATCGACTTCGCTTGCGACGGAGGCTCGAACTCGGGCTTCCGCTCCCTGGCTCAGTTCGGGCCAACCCTTCATAGGAAGGGTTAAATCCTGCAAACGGAGTTCGAGAGCGGCTAAAGTATCGGCATCTGCAACAACTACCACGTCCGGCCGGAATTCCAAAATCTGGGAACAGAGGACATCCAGGTTCCTTCCGGCTACCAAAGCATGTATTTTGAACTTCTCTGGGTTCTGCCGTACGACATCAAGGGTGCTGACTCCGATCGAGCCGGTCGATCCTAAGACTGTAATTTTCATTTGTAATTTCTATGACTTAACTGACTTTTCGGACTGGGAAAAATTCGCTGGTAGAAATAATTTTGAATTTCGTATAGAAAACTCTTGCATTCCGCAAAACCATATATTACTATTGGAATCAAGCCAGGGAGGCAACTCCCACCAAAGCGAGACTAACCTCATAGAAAGACCCCTGAAGCAACACCTCCCTGGCACCCGCAAGGGTCTTTCCTAAAGAAACGCGGGCAACGCACTTCGCGAAGGCTCGGCGATCCCCGCCATTGACGAACCGAGCACCGCTCGGCTGCCACGCTGGTACGAAAATCCGCGCAGTATCCTCACAGTTCTCACATCTTTTCCACAACGTCATTATTCCCGGATTAGCGCTACACTCAAGGGCGGAGGTATCCATTCTCCCCTTGCCCCAAGACACTAAGCAGCACCTACACCCCACCAATCTTAAACCGGAGACCGCCGTTCTGACGCGCGGCTTTGATCCTAGCCTATCGGTAGGTTCCGCCCGGCCAGCCGTCTTTCGTAGTTCCACCTATGTGTTTTCCAGTCCTGAGGCAGCCGAGCGCGCCTTCGACATCATGGGCGGCCGAGCCCAGCGGACCACTGACGAGAACGTTGATTTAGTCTATTCACGATTTAACCACCCCAACGCGCAAATCCTTGAAGACCAGATTATCCCGCTCGAGCCGGGAACCACAAATGCGCTGGTTTTCAATTCCGGCATGTCGGCAATCATGACTGCGCTGTTGGCTGTTCTGAAGCCCGGCGACAGCATCGTTTATACGGTTCCGATTTATGGCGGCACGCAAACGCTGATCCAAGGATTTTTGGAGCCCTTCGGCATCCAGGGTATCCCAGTCCAGGGTGGGCGTGCCGATTTGCTTGACCAAGCCATCCTGGCGGCGCGGAATTTGGGCGTCGTACTGATTGAGACGCCGGCGAATCCCACGATAGTGATGACGGATATCGAACGGGCGTGCAAAACGGTGGCTGGGCTTGGTGCTGCGGCCACTGGAGCGCGGCCGCTGGTGATGATTGATAACACGTTTCTGGGTCCGGCGTTTCAACATCCGATGAGTCTAGGCGCGGATCTTTCTATTTACTCGGCGACCAAGTATCTGGGCGGCTTTAGCGATATCATCGGCGGCGTTGCGCTGGGTAAGGATCCTGCTTTGATGCAGAAGATTCGCAGCAAGCGCAGTTTGTTCGGCACCATTTTGCAACCGGATGAATGCTGGATTCTGAACTCGCGGTTGCCAACGGTGTATTTGCGTATGAACCGGCAGAGTGAAAACGCCAGGCGGACCGTGGAGAGTTTAGTAGGGCATAAAAAGATTGCCAAGATTTACTATCCGACGTTATTCACCGATCCTGAGCAGAAGCGCATCTACGAGAATCAGTGCACCGAACCGGGCGGCTTGGTTTCGATTGATGTGAAGGGCGGCAAGAGGGCGGCGTTCGATTTCCTGCGAAATTTGCAGTTAGCGCGCGATGCGGTCAGTTTGGGCGGCGTAGAGACGCTGGCGTGCCATCCACGCAGTACCACGCATTCAGCTTGGAGCGCGAAGGATTTGGACGAGGCGGGTATCGGCGATGGGCTGGTGCGCATTTCTTTTGGCATTGAAGATTTCGGCGATTTGTTGAACGATTTTGAGCAGGCGCTGGAGTTGTGTTAGCAAAGAGAGGCGGGAATTTCCAGAATTTTCAAATTTTTCTTACGATTATTGCTCGACAGCGATCTTTGTAGTATGATGATTGGTATGGCAACCGTCAAAATCACTATCACGCTCCAGGAAGAACAACTCGCGGGAATTCGTTCCCTTATCGAGGCACAAGAGGCCTCGAGCGTTTCTGGCTTTGTCCAACATGCCGTCAATATTTCACTTCACGACGCGGCGGGATGGCAGGAACTTCTGAAGGATGCCATGGACAAAACGGGCGGCCCCTTAACCAACAAGGAGCGCCATTGGGCCGATGAACTTTTGGGCGTCAGCCCGCAAAAGAGCCAGCCGCCAAGAACGGCCGCGGTTCGTGAGCGGCATTACATTCGACGCTGGTGGTTTAATCGCCTTAGAGCGTGGCGACCGCCGGGTGCAGGCTCTGGTAGCGCGTACGAAAGAACTGGGCTTGCGAATTACCATTCCTGCCACTGCTCTGGCGCAAGCGATTCGGAACCCGGCAAGGCAAGCCCTCATCTCCCGCCTCATTCGACAAGCGGGAACAGATCTCGCCCCCTTAAATGGATTAGACGCGACGGCGGTCGGTCTCTTGTTAGCCCACACGGCAACAACCGACATCGCCGATGCACATGTCGCCGTATGCGCGCACCGAGCCGCCCAACCGGTGATCACGAGCGACCCCGACGATCTCCACCGAATAGCGCCCAAACTGCAACTGATTGTGGTCTAGAGCTTGAAAAACAACCGCCAAGTCGTAATGACCAGGGTATGTGCCACCATGGAAACCCGCACACTCCCAGTGCGCGCATACGCGTCGCCAAGAAAGACGCCCAACAACGCTGCTACCAGCGCTTGCCGCCAGTCTGGAAAAGTATGAAACCACAAATGCGCCGCGCCGTAAATGAGCGACGATAGCGCGACGGCGAGTGTGCGTGAAGGTAGCTTGTCGAGCAACGCCCGCTGCACTACACCACGAAAAAAAAGCTCTTCGCCGAGTGCGGTGATCCAAAGAAAACCGAAGAACGTTCCGATTGCAAGAATGCCCAGACGCCACCAATCACCGGTCATCGGCGACCAACGAACATCGTGAACACCAATTGCTAAAAGCGCCACGGGAATAATCGTTACGCAATAATAAATCGCTCCGGTGCGCCACTCTTGGAGGGTCGGCCAAAAGCCAAACGGACCGGGATCCCACTCGCGCAACACCAGCAAACCCACAATGCCTAGGCGAATCCACATCAATTGGCCCAAAATTTCGGGCCGTATATGCTTGTCGGGCGCTACGTAGATTCGGCTAAAGACTCGCGTGATGAATGGGGCGGCGGCGATAACGAGGAACCCTATATCGTAGGCGCTGCGGCGAGGTAATATCGCATACCAGAAAGAAAAAATCGCCGTCAAACCCACTAATAGGTAAAACGCGTTGCTATGGAAAGTCCCAGCGCATAAGCTAAAGATGAGGTAGGGGATGAGTGCACTGAGCCACAGAACGGCAGCTTGCGCTCTCGCGGGACGAAATAACGAGAACCAATTTCGCGTCTGTATAAAGACAGATGCAAGGTAGCAACCTATCTCCACCGCCAGCGCGGGGAGCAACGCCCTTGTAATCCAGGAAGACTCAGGAAATTGCCTCGAATAAACGACATTTGCGATCAGCAGAGCGGCCCAAGTGCAAGCTAAGACTATGAAAAACGGACGGAACCTCCTGGGCATCGCCCTCATCGTAGCATCGGGCCTGTGGGCGGCAGAGCCACCGCCGGGTTTTCTGCGCAAAATTGCCGAACGCGAGACTGCCAATGCCCATGCGCGCGAAAACTATACGTTCCGCCAGTCGGTGGCCGTGCAGGAATTTGATGTGCATGGCGGCATTACGGGCGAATACGGCGAAGTACGGGACGTGACTTTTTCGCCTGCCATTGGCCGTTTTGAAAAAGTGATTGTTCCGGCGCACAGCACACTCACCCGAGTTCGCTTAACGAAGGAAGACTTCAACGATATCCGGAATATCGAACCGTTCTTGCTAACCAACGAAAGCATTTCGCAGTATGAAGGCCGCTATGAAGGCGAAGAAACGATGGACGGTGTACCGTGTTTCGTTGAGCACGTGCGGCCGAAGCAAATTCTCGCCGGGCAGCGTTTTTTTGAAGGTACGTTGTGGGTGCGGGAAAGCGATTTCGCCGTGGTGCGCGCCGAAGGCCAGGCCGTGCCGCAGATCGATAATCTAAAGGAACAGAATCTGACGCCGCACTTCACCACGATCCGCCGCGAGATTGACGGCAAGTGGTTCTTCCCGGTAGAGACATATTCGGACGACACGCTGTTCTTCCGCGATTTCCCGCAGCGGCTACGGACGATTGTCCGCTACAACAATTACAAGAAGTTCGCGGCGGAATCGACCATTACGTTTGGGGATACGGAAGCGAATGTGCCGGATAATAAGCCGCCCGAGATCAAACCGCCGGCGAATGACAGATAATAGTAGCCGTGACTTCGCATGAGCCTCCTCCCGGCCAACAAAAGAAGCGTTTAGGTTTCATGAAATTCGCCGCGCCTGTTCCCGAGGACTTCGACGAAATGGGCCGCGGAGGAATCGAGAGGCTTTTTGGCGGGGATTCCGAGAAAGATCTGCGAGAGATCAATCCATCTGATATTGAACCTCCGTCAAGCGAAAATTGAGCGGGAAGTTGTTTGATTGATTCACTTTCGCTGATAAACCACCACGTCGTCGCCAAAGGCTCCCGACACGCTGTACGAAACACTTCTCCTGCCCAGATAGGCCAACTCAGCGGGCCTTTGCGCCGGCAGCACCGTATTTGACAGAAAAACTCCGCCGGGGTTCATCATCATCGCAACACTCTTCATCGCGACTGCCTGCTGAAAGCGCTCATAGTAGACCAGGATGTTTGTCGCCACCACCAGGTCGAATGTCTTCCCAGAGAGCACCTGTGTAACTACGTTTACGTCATGAGCCTCCATCAAAGCCGCATACTTCGGCTGGATGGCCACCGCGCGCACCGTTAGTCCCGCCGGAGCAGCTGCTGGTGCGATAGGCGAGCCGATCAATTCGCCGAAATGCTCCCAGTACGCCACCGATTCCGGTTTCCAATCCGCAGCCGGATCACGCGGAAGTTGCAATGGATAAGGCTTGCCGGCTCGCGCTCGATCCACGGTCTTTTTTAGATGCGCATTCACCGCCGGGTTCAAGTCAAGCGTAGTAACCTGAACGTCGCCGGCCTCGCCGAGTCCCAGCCGCAACACAGCCTCGAGCACCGCGAAAGGCTGGATCGTCTGGAGCGGATAAAAATCATAGCCCTCCCTCTTATCCGCGAAATCGAGTCCAGGGCCAATGACCGCAATGCTTCGGATGCCGCCCTCGCGGACGACACCTTTGCGCAGCAAGGCGCGCAGCGTATCTTCCAATGCGAAGTTTGGCAGCAGCGACGTATCCACCGAGAGGCCCCGCTGTTCGAATAGCGTTGCGCGCAGAAACCTCTCCGCGCTGGCATCGCCCTCCTTGTGAGCCGCGAGGAGCTTATCTTGATATCCGCGCTGCTCCACTCCAAACCGCTGCAGATTACCTGTGAGGACACGCTCCATGTTCTCCGCCGCTACGCCGTGTTTCAGCAGGAAATCGCGCGCAAAGCGCAAACGCTCGTTCTCAACAGGGTGAGCCAGCACAGCCGCGGCGGCTCGTACCCTGGCACGCGCGGCTTCAGTGAGTTCCCCTTCCGGACCGACCGCCGATTCCGGAGACTCCAGCCGGGGGAGGCGCGTGAACGAGGTGCCGTACAGAATCAGGTTGCTGATGGAATCTTCGACGCCGCGTTCCACGCGCGCCCGAACGTCGCGGTCCTGCTTCCGGATCCAGATGTCCCAGGAGGCGGCATCATCTTGGGTGCGTTCGAACGCTTTCAGCGCCTCGCCGGCTTCGTCGAAGCTGATAAATCGTGCCTCGGGCGCTGTGGATGCGAACAGCGCCACTGTCAAACACATCCTGAGGCAAACGCCTGCTTGGCTCATTTAATGTCATTGTGACCTAAAAGAAAACGGTTGTTGGGCGATGATCTCGCCACAACAACCGCCTGAACTGCAAAACACGGGAGCTAAATTAGCGGTGCATGTCGCGCCACTTCCAATAGTCTGCCCGTTCTCTCTTGCTGGCATGTCCCCAATCGTGATCTTTGCGATGACGCTCTTTCAGAAAGCGATGCCAAGACTCGTTTTCGCCGTCGTTCCATTCATGCTTCATCTGATCGTGATGCTCCTGCGGGGCCGCGCTCAGCGTTGCCGCGGTGGGCGAGAGCAAACCCAAACCTAACACCATCAATCCCAATACTCTGATCATTCATTCTCCTTATTGATTGAAACTTAAAAGGGCGGGGTTGAAGTCGCGCCCGAATGTAAGGCGCGTGGGACCGGAAGAGTGTTACGCGCAAGTACTCTTACGATGGGGAAGCCGGCCGCTCTTCAGATCTTCAGCAGTTCTCGCAGCCGCCGCGTCTGCATCCGGCTCACCGGAATCTCCGTCTGCTTCTTGTCGTCCATCTTCAGCTGAAAACTCGACTTGAACCAGGGAATCACTTCCTTGATCTTATTGATATTCACCAAGAAAGATCGATGCACCCGCCAAAACAGATTCGGGTCGAGGTTCGACTGCAACTCCTCAATCGTCCGGTAGTTCGATTGCCCTTCGAACAGCGCCGTCACCACAGTGATCAGGCCATCGTCGATGGTGGCGTAGATCATATCCTGCGCATCCACCATCAGATTCTTGTTGTTCGACCTCACCAGCAGCTTGCTGCGTTGAATCGTGGTCTTCGCGGCTGGAGCTGCCGTTGCTGCCCCTTCGGCCTTATCTTGCGCTTGCTGTTTATCCTCGATAATTCGTCTCGCTCGCGCCACCGTCTCCGCTAGCCGCTCTTTCTCCACTGGCTTCAGCAGGTAATCAAGCGCTTCCAGCCGGAAAGCCTCTACCGCATATTGATCAAATGCAGTGGTCAGAATGAAATGCGGCACGCTGACCCCGCTTTCACGCACTTTGGCGATCACGCCCAGCCCGTCAAGCCCCGGCATTTGCACGTCCAGAAACACCACGTCCGGTTCCAGACGCTCAATGAGCTTCACGGCTTCGAGTCCGTTGGTGGCAGATGGCAAGATCTCTATTTCGAGAAAATCCTTCAATAGGAAGGACAGTTCTTCCCGGGCGAGTTGCTCGTCGTCTACCACGAGGGCCGAGATGGTTCCCGTCACACTCTGCGACATTTGAATGCTAGTATAGCGTAGGATTATAGCTTTGCATGCGGCGGTTGGCGTACTGAAGTCGGCAAATCGCTCCTCGAGGTCCTCCGTCTGCTAAGGCAGACTCACCACCTGGAGCCGTTCTCTGAAGTCGATAGCACACGCAAACGTTTGCAGGCACACCCCCGTCCTTACTTCCCTTTTCCCCTTCTAGGAGTGTATTTCTTTGAGCAACAACAAACCCAACAGCACCATTGCGCCTGCAGAAGGCAAACTCGGCATCTTGATCCCCGGCATGGGCGCTGTCACGTCTACTTTTATTGCCGGCGTCGAAGCCGTTAAGCGAGGTCTGGGCTTACCCATTGGGTCTCTCACCCAAATGGGCACTATTCGCCTGGGCAAACGAACTGATGGCCGCACACCGAAGATCAAGGACTTCGTTCCGCTGGCATCGCTCGAATCGCTCGTTTTTGGAGGTTGGGACATTTACGAGGATAACGGTTACGAAGCCGCCGTTCGCGCCGGCGTTTTGGAGCGACCCATTCTCGACGAGCTGAAAGAGCCGCTCTCCGCCATCAAGCCCATGAAAGCGGTTTTCGATCACGAATACGTTAAACGCATTAATGGCCCAAACGTGAAGACGGGCGCGAACAAAATGGTGCTGGCCGAAGCATTGATGCAGGATATTCAGGACTTCAAGGCGCATAACAATTGCAGCCGGCTTGTCATGATCTGGTGCGGTTCCACGGAGGTTTTTCATAGACCGTCGGCCGTGCACCAAAGCCTGGCAGCTTTCGAGGAAGGGTTGCTCAACAACGATCCCGATATCGCCCCGAGCCAAGTCTATGCGTATGCCGCCTTACGTTTGAAAGTTCCGTTTGCGAACGGTGCGCCCAATTTAACAACCGACACCCTCGCGTTACAGGAATTAGCTAAGAAAAACGAAGTAGCCATTTGCGGCAAGGACTTCAAGACTGGCCAAACCTACATGAAGACTTTGCTGGCTCCAGGGTTTAAGGCCCGCATGCTCGGCGTGCGCGGCTGGTTTTCAACCAATATTCTCGGCAACCGCGATGGTGAAGTTCTGGAAGATCCCGGCTCCTTCAAATCGAAGGAAGAAACAAAACTCTCCGTACTAGAACAAATACTACAACCAGAACTTTACCCGGATCTTTACAAAGATTTGTACCATGCTGTACGCATTAATTACTACCCTCCCCGCGGCGATTCAAAAGAGGGCTGGGACAATATCGACATTTTCGGCTGGCTTGGGTATCCTATGCAAATCAAGATAGATTTCCTCTGTCGGGATTCGATCTTGGCAGCCCCGTTGGTGCTCGACCTAGTGCTTTTCCTGGATTTGGCGCAGCGTTCAGGGATGAAGGGAATCCAGGAATGGTTATCGTTTTACTTTAAAGGACCCATGACGGCTCCAGGATTGTATCCAGAGCACGATATCTTCATCCAATTAATGAAGCTCAAGAATACTCTGCGGTGGATGCAAGGTGAAGATCTTATTACTCATTTGGGACTCGAATATTACGATTAACAACGCGGCGGGAAGTGAGCCGTCTTACAGTTAGGTGATGTGATACTGATGAACACGGTGATGGTTCCCGCAATTCACTCCGCCCCGAAGGCGAGAAATTCTTCTTCCCGACCCGATAATCCAGAGCCGAAGCGCATCCTGGTTATCGGCGGGACTCAGTTCATCGGCAGGCTGCTGGTAACTGAATTGTTGAAGGCTGGACACGAAGTTCACATTTTTCATCGCAAGTCACGCCATCCGTTTGGCAAGCGCGTGCGAAACATGGTGGGCGACCGCAACGACGTTTCTAGCGTCCGCAAAGCGGCTTCAGATACCCGATACGACATCGTGTTCGACAACGCCTACGATTGGGAGCACGGGACCAATGGCTCGCAAGTCGAGTCCACCGCCCAGATTTTCGACGGCAAGATTAACCGCTACGTGTTCATGTCGAGTGTTGCGGCGTATGGCGATGGCTTAAACCATCACGAAGGCGACGCTCTGGCGCCAGACGACCACCCGAACCCTTACGCGCGCCACAAAGCAATGAGCGAACGCGCGCTCTTCCGTTTGCACCAGCGGACCGGATTTCCGATCGTGACCCTGCGGCCGCCTTTCATCTATGGGCCGGGTAATCCTTACTATCGCGAAGCGTTCTTCTGGGACCGCTTCCAGCCGGCCGGCCAGTGATCCTGCCGAGCGAAGGCCACCGTTTGATGCAGTTCGTCTACATCAAGGACCTGGTGGAAATCATGCTGCGCGTCATGGAGATGCGCAACGCGATTGGCCATGCGTTCAATACCGCCAATCCGAAGGCGATCACGCAACAAGAATTAGTGCAGCATTTGGCGCTGGCGGCTGGCTGCAAGGATCCGCGATTTGTTTCGGTTCCGCGCGAGACCATTTATCGCGCCGGCGGACAGGTGGTGGGCGAGAAGCTGTATTTTGGTTCCTACTATGATGTGCCGGCTATTACGCAGATCATTACCAAGGCCCAACGGATGCTGGCGTTTAAGCCGACAGAGTTCGATGTTGGCCTGAAAGTGACGTACCGCGCATTTTTGAAGAAGCGCAACTATCCGAAACCTGATTTCAGCTTCGAGGATGAATTGTTGTCGGCGAAGTTGACGGCGTCGCGTTCGGCTTAGATCTAGGAGTCCAAAGCAAATCGGTGCTGCTTTTCCTGGCCAACCAGCCATCTAGCCCTAACTAATTAGAATCAATGCAAATCCTCGATGGTGCCCGATGACCGAATTCTTGTGGTAGAGTCATATTCACCCTGCGGGGTGACGGAGGATTTGAGTGGGCTATCTTGCGGCGATTGAGGTCGATAAGCGCCAAAACTTCATAACTTCTGCCCATAAGTTAAAAGAAATGCTGGGTGGTTCCTGGACCATCGAAGCAACAAAGAAACTCACCAAAGAGTCCATCGGTGACCTGCCTAACATTGAGGTTGTCAAAGCCGCCAGCGGCGATATCTGGCTGCACGCAGAGGATCTCCCTTCGCTCGAAACCTGCCTTTGGCGTCTTCGCGAAAAAATCGTCTACCAATTCGGCCTCCCCTGTAGTTTCGCCATCGTGTCAGAAACCGGCAATTTCAACACGGATCGCACCCGTCTCCTTTCGGACGTGAAGCGAGTGAAAAGGAGCAAAGCGGGAGCCGTCGCCGCTGTCGCCCTGCCTTGGCTGGCGCCTTGTCAAATTCAGCCCGCCGCATCGGCGGATAAAGAGCCGAACGATAATACCGTCCGTAATATTGAAGCCAGCCCCGAATCACCGGATTGAACATCCGAGACAGATCCTCGATTTGCTTGTCACTGCGCAAAGGCAGATTCCAGCTTCGAATCTCTGTGCGAATGGCTTTCACCGCTTTGTCAGAAACAGCGGGACTGAAATTGATGAAGTGCTTGCCCTCGCGATTCTGCGATCTCCGTTTGATTGAAATTGCTATCCCGAATCATCCCAATCACTTAGCGGCAATTCCTCCCCAACCGCTCGACACGCCCGTTCCCCGCCCTCTGCTACTACTGCTAATTTTCGAAAAGGAATCAAGTTCGATTCGCAATCAGCTTGGTGGCTTCCACGGCCCCGCTCCTTCTCACCATCGAGCGCAACCGGCCCCAGTTCTTCGAAATCCGAATAAAACATCCCAGGCCAGAGCCCTCACGATACCTTATAGAGGCAGGGCTTGAGAACTCACTTTGACCCAGGGACCGGTGAAAACCTCCGTGGCGGCATTTAGCCGCTACCTTGAATTCGATCGCGAACGCTGGAAGGCGTTGCGCGCGTCCACCCCACTTCTACTCAGCGAAGAAGATCTCGTTTCGTTGCGCGGTATCAACGATCAGGTGTCCCTCGCTGAAGTGGGCGATATCTATGTGCCACTCTCCCGCCTTCTCAATCTGCATTTTGCCGCGGTCCAGCACCTGTACGAAGCCCGCCAACAGTTCCTCGGCACAGGCCCACAGCGCGTCCCTTACATCATCGGCATCGCCGGCAGCGTGGCCGTCGGCAAGAGTACCTTCGCCCGCGTGTTGCGTGCGTCTTTGGCTCGTTGGCCGGATCATCGCAAAGTCGATCTCATCACAACCGACGGCTTCCTTTATCCCAATGCCGTTTTGGAAGCGCGCGGTTTGATGAAGCGCAAAGGCTTTCCCGAAAGTTACGATCAACGGCTCCTGTTGCAGTTCCTAACCGACATCAAAGCGGGCGCTCCCGCCGTTTGCGCTCCCCACTATTCACACCTGCATTACGACATCGTCCCCGGCGGCATCGTGCGCGTCGAACAGCCCGACATCTTGATCCTCGAAGGCCTCAACGTTCTACAGTCTCCGGGCGATGGCTCGCGCATGTTCGTTTCCGACTTCTTCGATTTCTCCATATACATGGACGCCGACGACCCGGCCATCGAAATCTGGTACATCGAGCGCTTCCTGCGCCTCCGCGAAACCGTTTTCCGCAACAAAGACTCCTACTTCCATCGCTATTCTCAACTCAGCGAATCCGAGGCGGTGCAGACGGCGCGGCGCATCTGGGAAGAGATCAATCTGCCGAATCTGCGCGACAACATCGGCCCGACAAAGGAGCGTGCCCAATTGATCTTAGAAAAGGGCACTCATCATCGCGTGGAAAACATTCTCTTGCGCCGTCTCTAAAGCCAATGGCGAATTCGCCGATGGATCTCTTAGTGTGTTCTTAGAGGCCAGCAGCAATCTGCGTCGTCGCGTCGCCATCGTGGGCAGCATGCTCATCGTTGCACCCATGCTAATCGTCGTTTTGGCCGGTTGGGCTGTCTTACAGCGCATGGAGCAAATCGCCGCCGTTACAGGGGCGAATACTAACACTCCTAGCGCCACCGCGGATCTGTCCCAAATGGCGCAGCAGCTAGTGGAAGTCTGCCGCAAATACCAGCAAGCGAGTCTTGCGGCGCTGAAACGCGGTAAACACATCCTTAACATGATCGGCCCCATCCACTTAGACGGCGCTCATATGGTGGTCTGGCAAGCTACGAATGAGCTCACGGGCGAACGGAAGTCGTTAGAAATTCCTCTTATGTCGGCGGGTAAGGCGAACTTTGTTTCCGTGACAGACTTTGACCAAGCCGCGCCGGCTGTTGACGAAATCGCCAAGCAATCTGGCACTGTTGCCACCGTTTTCCAGCGCTTGAACGACCGCGGCGACATGCTGCGGGTTGCAAGCACCTTCAAATCTGAAAAGGGTAAGCGCGCCATTGGCACGATCATTCCCAGCGATGGGCGGGTTGGGGAATCGGCTAAGCTTCTGGAAGCTGTCTTGAAGGGCGAAGGCTATGTAGGCAAAGAGGTGCAGGGGAATGTGAGCTACCTGACCTCTTACGAACCGCTCCAGAACGGGTGGGGGAAAGTGGTGGGCATGCTGAATACCGCGGTGCCGGAGGAGCAGATCAAATCCCAGCTGAGATTTCTGGCGGCTTCAAATCCAACCACGAGCGGCCGTCCGCAGCTTTTCATTTTCGAAGCTTCGGGAGAAAAGCGCGGAACCGCTGTCGTTATGGCGGATAAGTCGCTTGAGGGTCGCGATCTGTCGACCGAAAAGGACTCCGAAGGGAAGCCTTTTGTATTGGATCTCTGTTCCCGCGCTACTCAACTGAACGAAGGTCAACTCGGCGAATATAGCTTCCAAAAAGCCACTCGCCTTGGCGGGATTCCTTCCGGCATGACGGCTCGGTTTGCGTATGTTCCTGAACTGAATTGGGTCGTCGGTTTCTTCAAACCCGAAATGACTTCGCAAGCCAGCGTGCCGTTTTTGCAAGCCTTGGTCTGGGCAATGTGGTTGTTGTTCGGGGTAAGCGCCGCGTCGACGGCCCTGGCGATCCGCGTTTGGCTCAAGTTCTCCGACGATTTGGCGCTCAAGCTGAATGCCCTCTTCAATGACCTGCGGAAAGAAGCCGAACACGACAGTGCGCACGCTTCACGCCGCCAGACCGCAAACCTATTGACGCTTGCCGCTGGAATCGATCACACCGTGAACGTGGTCACCGAAGAAGTCGGCGCTAGCGAGACCGAGCCGCAACCGCCGGCGCCCGAGACTAGTGCGCTACCCTCATGACCGGTTACCTGCTTAGGCTTGGATTCTTGCTCTCGATGTCCTTCACTTTTTGGAGGCGGCGAACATGGCGCTCTTCTCCACTGAATTTCGCGCCCAGAAAGGCGTCCACGGCGTCTTCTGCGGCCATGATGCCGATAATGCGCGCACCTAGCACCAGTACATTCATGTTGTCGTGCTCTACACCCTGATGCGCGGAATAGTGATCGTGACAGAGTCCGGCGCGGATGCCTACAAACTTGTTGGCCGCCACCGAAACGCCTACGCCGCTGCCGCAAACTAACAGGCCGCGGTCCGCTCCGCCGTGCAGAACATCATTTGCAACTAAAACCGCGTAGTCTGGATAATCGTCTGGCTTGCTCGGATCAAACGTGCCCACGTCGTTCACTGTGTGGCCCAAAGATCGAATATACTCAACCAACTTGACCTTCATGTCATAACCGGCATGATCGGCGCCGATAGATATTTTCATTCTTTAAATAGCGTAGCGCTCTTTCTTTAGGTACCAAACCTGCGCATCACCAGGCAAGCGTTCAAGCCACCAAAAGCAAAGGTATTCGAGATAGCCGTTTCAAGCGGTGCGGCCAGTGGCGCCGAGTGAATCACGCGGATGCAGCAGGCCGGGTCAACCGAAGTGATATTTGCGGTCGGCGGCACAACTCCATGATGCAGCGCGAGCAAAGTGACGGCGGCCTCGACCGCGCCCGCCGCTCCGAGCGTGTGCCCGTGTATCGATTTCGTGGAACTTACCGGCAGGGAATCGGCTCTCGCTCCAAACACGCGCCGAATCGCCTGGCTCTCCGTCACATCGTTTGTTTGTGTTCCGGTACCGTGTGCATTGATGTAATCGACCTCTTCCGGCGCCAAGCCCGCATCCCGCAGGGCCCATTGCATGGCATTCGCCGGACCGTCTTCGCAAGGCTGGGTAATATGATGCGCATCCGAACTCATACCAAAGCCCACAATTTCACCCAAGATCAGCGCGCCGCGCGCCTGCGCGTGCTCCCAATTTTCAAGCACCAGCATCCCGGCCCCTTCACCCAACGACAACCCACGCCGCTCCGGTGAAAATGGCTTACAAGGCTCCGGTGAAACCACCCGCATGGCCTCCCACGCGCGCAACAAGCCTTCGGCAAACACCGCTTCGCTGCCGCCCGCGATGGCCGCCGTTAACTGTCCGTTCCGCACCATCCAATAAGCCTGCCCGATCGAATGATTGGAGGAAGAACAGGCAGTCGAGACCGTATAAGAAGGTCCGTGAATTCCGAATTCGAGAGAAATCCGGCTCGCGCCGGCGTTTGCCATGGTGCGCGGAATGGTCAGCGGCGCGACTTTCGGAAGATTTTCGCGATAGAGCCGTATATACCCCTGCTCCTCGCTAAACTGGCCGCCCACGCTCGTTCCGGTAATCACCCCTGAACTGTCGGCCAACTCCCCTTTAAAGGAAATGCCGCTCTGCGCCACTGCCTCCCGAGCCGCCACCGCCGCCAGCAGAGCAAAACGCTCCAGAACTAACAGTTCCTTCTCAGTAAAATGCTCTTCCGCTCGAAAATCCAGCGCTTCCGCGCCATGCGTAAATCGATAGGGAGGAGAGCCTGGATCGGCCAGCGGGCGGATTCGCGATTCACCGTTTCGGATCAGTGGCCAACATTCGGCAACGTTGTTGCCTAGAGCGCAAACCAGTCCCAGCCCGGTGACCGCGACACGGCTCAAGCGCTCTGATTCCCGCCCAGAAGCGCCGCCGCCTTCTGTTCTAGAAGCTTTGCCACGCCATCCACCGTCTCACGTACCGACCGCAGATTTTGGGCGCCCTCGTCCGGAATGTCGATCCCAAACTCGCTCTCAAGCGCGAAGACGATATTGATCCCGTCCAGAGAATCGATCTTGAGTTCTTCGAAGGTGCTCTCAAGCGTAATTGTATCCGCGGGAATTCGCTGGGCTTTCGCGATCACAGCAATTACCTTGGAGGCCAAGTCGGCGTCCGTTTGTTCCGGCATCGTCGACTACATCATAACTCGTTCGATAATAAACATTAGGCTACCCGTTGCAAAACCCCTATTTCTCGCTGCTGAAAACGGCGTGGCGGTATGCGCGCGCCGAGCGCAAACGTTTTGTCCTCATTTACGCCATGTACCTGGGGGCAAATTTTGTCTACGGTTCGTATCCGCTGCTCCTTGGTTGGTTTATCGATAAGATCCAGCGCCGCCAGGAGCAGATTCCGCACTATGTAATTCTCTATGCAGGCGTGTACCTCGGCCTCAAAATGCTGGAGTGGAGCATGCATGGCCCGGCCCGCATCATGGAGCGCCGGCTCGCCTTCAACCTGAGCCGCAATTTTCTAAACGAACGCTATCACCAGGCGCTGCACCTGCCCGCCAAATGGCATCAGGATCATCACAGCGGGTCTACGATCAACCGTATCCGCAAAGCTTACGAAGCCTTGCGCCAGTTCTTCGATGGCGGGTTCACTTATGTGTACGCCATCTCGCGCCTGGCCGTTTCCTTCAGCGCCATGCTATTCTTCGCGCCCCTGTTTGGCGGCATCGGCGCGGCGCTCGGCATGCTTACCATTTGGATCATCCTGCGTTTTGACAAGCCCATCATCGAGACGCAGGAAGAAGTCAACGAAGCCGAACACGTCGTCTCCGCGACCCTGTTTGACAGCCTTTCGAACATAATGACCGTCGTCACGTTGCGCCTGGAGCAAAGTATGGAAAACGGTCTGGCCGCCAAAATTCAACGCTTGCTCCTCCCGTTTCGCCGGAATGCAATCGTCAACGAGTGGAAATGGTTTGTGGCCGATACGCTGGTTGCGTTCATCTATTGCATCATCGTTTCCGGCTATGTTTTCCAACACTGGACACCCGGCAAACTCTTCTACGTGGGCACCCTAGTGACGCTGCTCGGCTACGTCAATCAGTTCACCAGCGTGTTCCATGACACTGCCGCCGAATACAACCGCATTGTGCAATACAACACCGATCTGCGCACCGCCGATGGCATCGAGCAGGCATTTCTCCAGCATCATCGCGCCGATAAGAAGACCGACCTTCCCGCGAATTGGCAGACGCTTGAAATCAGCAATCTGAATTTTTCGCATCGCGAAGCCTATAACCATGAGCACGCGCCGCAGAGCCTCCACAATGTGCACTTCAAATTACAGCGCGGCCAGCGGATTGCTTTCATTGGCGAAAGCGGCAGCGGAAAGAGTACACTCCTGGCGTTATTGCGCGGCCTGTACGAACCCGAAGCCGGTTATAGTTTTCTGGTTGACGGCAAAGAGCGCAGCCTCGCCAGTTTGAACGAAACCGTCACGCTGTTTCCGCAAGACCCTGAAATCTTTGAAAACACCATCGCCTACAACCTCACGCTGGATCTGCCGTTTGCTGCAGCCGATGTTGCCCAAGCCTGCGAAGCCAGTCACTTTACCGAAGTCGTCAGCGAATTGCCGCGTGGCCTTGAATCGAGCATTCAGGAAAAAGGTGTGAATCTATCGGGCGGCCAGAAGCAACGTCTCGCCCTCGCGCGCGGGATTTTGGCCGCGCAGGAAAGTGAAGTTGTGCTGCTCGACGAACCTACTAGCAGCGTCGACCCCAAAACGGAAGCCTTGATCTACCAGCGGCTCTTCCAGGCGTTTTCCGGAAAGGCGATGGTGTCCGCCCTCCATCGCCTCCACCTGCTTCATTCGTTCGATTATGTGTACGTTTTAGAACAAGGCCGTGTTGTCGCCGAGGGCACGCTTGCCGAGCTGCGCCGCGATAGTCCCGAGTTTCAAGAGCTCTGGCGCCACCAGGAGAGCCCCGAGAGACTCGCTCTCAGCTAGTGCTAGTACCAACTTGCAGAAGTTTGCGTACGCCGCTCCTTGACAGCAAGGGAGCGGCAACGAGACTCCAATTCACGCAATTAAGAACTAGTCAACGGCGCGGATCGAACAGCGTTTGGGCGAAGTTAGCGATGTAAGTTCATTTCGCGACGGAGAATTTCATTGATTCGGGACTGATACCCAGGACCCTGTTCTTTGAACCAAGCCAGAACATCGGCGTCAAGCCGGAGGGCAACGGGTTGTTTGATTGGCCGGTAGAACTCACCGACAACCGCGTTGGCCCATTTCGGGTCATTCGGATTTTGCAGTGGAATGCCGGAGAAATTGACTTCCGAGTCGGGCATTCTTTTCAGAGCCTCGATTTCGCGCTTAGCTTTTGGGCTGATTTGACCAGTAGATTGTTTCTTCATATTTGACCGCCTTTCGTGCGCTGATGATCCAGGGTGTTTCTTCGCCGTCGAGCAAGCGGTAAACGTGCGCGACGAAGATCGGAAAATTCTTCGATGAGGCCAATCGTGTGATACGCATCACTGCGAACTCGTCGTCGAATGCCAGTCGTGCGGTTTCAAAGCTGATGCCGGTGATCGCGCTGGTTGCCGGCGTTTTGGTCTCGTCCCACGGATTCATCTATACAATAATGTATAGACACCAAGGCGGGCACGTCAAGGGCTACGATGGTGGAACAGGGGAAAATTCAGATTATGACCGTCGCTGATTTCCGCCGTATCGCACTGAGCCTGGACGGCGCTGAAGAAGGTTCGCACATGGGTGCGGCCGATTTCCGCGTGGGCGGTAGAATCTTTGCGACCCTCGCTTCGAAAGCGCAGGGCTATGGCAACCTGATGCTGAATCCGGAAATGCAAAAAGCGTTCGTCGAAGAGCTACCCGACGTGTTCTTGCCGGTCGCCGGCGGCTGGGGACGCAATGGCGCAACTCACCTGATCCTAGCCAAAGCTAAAGAAGATGTTCTGGAAGGTGCGCTCCGCGCGGCCTGGAAGTTGCGCGTGGAAAAAAACCAGGAATCTTCGCGGAAGAAGCGTAGCAAATAAGAAATGCCGGGCGGGTTGGGAGGCGCACCCGGCAAACGTTGCAGCAAGACGGCGGAAAGGAGGATCCACCGTCATAGCGCGCAGGAGAATGCGCGCGCAGGCAGTTCAACCAAGAAGTCCACCGTGTCCCAGGCAGGCTATTTCCCAGCCGGAGATGCGGTACTTCGCTAACATCGGGGGCAAAATCAGGTCTAAAATATTCGGCTTGGCAGAGCGGAAACAGCAAGGGGCGGAGACGATCGGCACATCGTCTTTGTAGCTGAGAAGCATGAGATTGCCTGGTTCCACCGGAGCGAGAAAGCGCTCCACATGTGCGCCCAGACGCACCATCGCGCGGCCAATCACATCTTCCGGTCCTGCGGGGGCGGTGGTCGACGCGATCATAATCGCCGCCGGCTTTGTCCGCAACAAATGCTGTAAGGCGCGCGTGACCTGCTCTTCGTCTTCCACCGCCGAAAGGGCGTAGCGGAGATTACCGCCGAAACGCTCAACGCGGGTGCGCACGATATTCTCAAAAAGTGCCCGGGCACGGTCACCATGGACCGGGTCGGTATAAAGGACGCCCACGCCAGGATCGCGAATCGGCCTAGCCTGCAAGATGGCCCCGCGCTCCCCGAGAATTCCCAAAACAGTCTCTAATTGCGCCTGAGATACGGCAAAAGGCGAGCTCTTTATTGTGGCAATTCGTTCCCCATTATGGACAAATCGATAATTCGAAACGGTTGCAATGACTACACTGCTGGTGCAATTAATCTGTTTTAGCAATTCGTCGTCGATCAAGATGCAGGAATCGGCAGTGGCGATCAGATTGGCACGCCCACCCGCAGCCAACCGGATTTCCACGGATCCGCAGCACATGACTTCAGCAACAGCCATGACCGCCTCGTCTTCGCCTATCTCCCCGTCTTCTAGTTCAGTCACCCAAACTTGCTGCATTCCTTCGGTTTCCAACAGACGGATGTCTTCGTCGCTCAAGACATGTCCTTTGGCTAAAAGTTTGCGTCCGCCGGGACGAAAGATGGTGCAACATAAAATCCGGCCAGCGGAGCTTTGTACGTCAACAGTTAAGGCTCGCATTTGTTTAATCTCTTCCCCAATCAGGGTCAGCCAGAGTACTAAAACGGCTGTTGTCCGAGTATATGGTACTTTTTTGGCAATTGCTAGTAAAAAGATGGTAATTTTGCAAAATTTACCATCTTAAAGCCAGCCATTCGACCGATAAGGAAGGTTTACCCGAAAATTCCTAACGAACATTAACCGAAAGTACTTAAGGAAGAGGCCGAGTTTACTGGTTCTAGTACTAGCCTGGCAGTCCTCGAGTGGAACGCTGGCAGTTCAGAAGTTCGTTTTGGAAATGCGCGTGCCGATGGCTTTCCCTGCCAGCAATTGGCCGCAAATATCGGCTTCCTGACCGGGCGCAATCACGACTTCCGAGAGGCCGCCTTCGAGCGCCCACACCGCCGACTCCAATTTCGCCTGCATGCCGCCGTGGGCCGCGCCGCTTTGGATCAGCTCGTGGATTTCCGGCGGCGTTAAGTGAGCTGCCACGGTACCTGCCGCGTTCTTTACGCCCGGAACGTCGGTCAAGAAAAGCAATTTGTCCGCTCGCCAGCCGACTGCGCACGAAACCGCCATCTGATCGGCGTTGACGTTATAAATGTGGCCGGCAGCGTCGGCAGCGATGCACGCCACGGCCGGAACATAACCGGCACTCAGAAGCACCTCTAAAAGTTTTCCGTCCGTCCGTTGCGGCTTGCCGACAAATTGCAATTCAGGGCTGACCGGCAATGCCGTGGTTAGCGACCCGTCCACTCCAGACAAGCCCACCGCCCATTGACCCGCCGCGCAAAGGGCTGCCACCAGCTGTTTGTTGATACTGCCGGCGATCACTTTGGTAACGGCATCGATCACGGTTTCATCTGAAACACGCAGCCCACCGGCGAAACGGCTCACCACACCGCGCTCTTCCAGAAAACGCGTCACTTGCTTGCCGCCGCCGTGAACGACTACCAAACTACATTGCTTGGCAACTTGCGTGAGCTGTTGCGCCAGATCCGCACGTTTGGCGGCATCGTCCAACAGCGTGCCACCGAGTTTGATCAAGACCTTCACAGCAGGCCCTCGGTCTCTTCGTAACCCAATACCAAATTCATGTTCTGAACTGCTTGTCCGGCGGCGCCCTTGATCAGGTTATCGATGGCGGCCACAATCGTGACCCGCTGGCTGGCGGCGTCAAAAACGAACCCAATGTCGCAAAAATTGGTGTGCTGCACCGCACGTAGATCGGGAAACTTGCCGGGCGCATACAGGCGCACGAATGGCTCGTTCGCATAGCATTCCTCGTATAAGGCGAGCAAATCAACCGCTTTTTCAATCCGCTCGGTGCGGAGGTAGATTGTCTCCAAAATGCCGCGCTCAATGGGCAGTAACTGCGCGGTAAAGGTAAACTCACGTTCGCCCAGCCCGGAATTTTGCAGCACTTCTGGCACATGCCGGTGATCCAGGAAACCGTAAGCGCTGAAATTCTCCGTGACCTCGCAAAAGCTTGTCTTCAACGAAGGCTTCCGGCCCGCGCCACTGACCCCGGATTTGGCGTCGCACACAATGCCGCGTGCCCGGTCTACTGCCTGGGCGTCGACTAAAGGCCGGATCGCTAGGTTTGCCGCCGTGGGATAACAGCCGGGATTCGATACCAGCCGCGCGCCGCGTATTTTGTCTCGATAGAACTCCGGCAAGCCGTAGCGGGCCTCGGCCAGCAGCCCGGGGGCGGTATGCCGCTCTTTGTACCAGCGCGAATATGTCTCCGCATCGCGCAGCCGGAAGGCGCCGCTCAGATCTATCACCTTGGTGCCCACAGCCAAAATGGCGGGGGTCAACTCGAGCGAGACATCAGGCGGCGTAGCGAGGAAAACGAGATCGAGGCCTTCTTGCTTAATGGCCTCAGGTGTAGCGGCAATGGCCTTGGGGGGCTTGTGACCCAATGGCACCGGCCAGCTGCTCTGAATCGGACCGATGCTCTAACAGAAAAAGGTCGATACCGATGTGGCGCGACAGCAATCGAACCAGTTCAATCCCACTGTAACCACGAAAACCAACGACACCTACGGTGTGCCTTGTTGAATTATTATTCACGACGATGAATAATTATACTATAGAGTGGGGAGACGGGATCGTGGATCGAGAGATTTCTGAAGGCGCGCGCTAACGGCGCAACCGAATACGGGAAGCGGTTGAACATTCGCACCTGCGGCTAGCTGCCGGTGGATTCTTTCGTCTAGCGGGGTGATGGCCGCCGGGTGGTCATAATAACCGCCGGCGTACCGCAACTTGCTCAGCGCGTCGAAAACGAGCAAAACAGGCGCGGCTTCGAGGCCGAAGCGCGCGACTAATTCGGAATCGGTGACGCTACTGAATTCAAATCCCGACCGGTTCGCTGCCTGTTGCGTTTTTGCGTCTGTGCCGACGAAGAGGATTAGCTCTTCGGAGCCGGCGAAAGGCCCTCGTGCTAGAAGGTGTGTCAACAACGACTTCGAGCATGAGCATTCCGAATAAATTACATGCACCAGAAAGGGCTTGCTTGCATTGTGGCGGAGCTTCAAAATTGCGCGGCTGAGTAGCGCTTCGTTGCCAGGTTCGGGGAGCGGCGCCAGGTGTTTGGTCGAGAGTAATGCGATGCCGCCCACCGCCAGCAGCGCCCAGCTTGCCAAAAGGAACCGGCCAAACAGCTGCATTAGTGAGTTTCCGCGTCGGCATAAGCGCGGCGCAGCTTTGCCAAGTCTGAAATGATCTGGGCGGGCCTCCTCGGACGCAGCAACACGCCCGCAAGGCGTCCGTTGGGATCCACGACGAACAGCGATGTCGAGTGGTCGATCGAAGAGCCGGCAGGTTGGTAGCCGGCTCCGACCTCCCGGCTAAAGCGCCCGATATCGTCGCTGCCTCCAGTCAAGCCAAGAATGTGTTTGTCGAAATGAGCGAGATAGGAACTAACGCGTTGTGGAGCATCATGCGCCGGATCGATGGAAACGAAGAGCGGGAGCATATTCCCGCTGGCGACACCGCTTGTTGGATCACGGGCGACGGCGGACAACACCGATAGTGTTTGCGGGCATACTAGCGGACAAGCCGTATAGCCAAAGAAAATGAGACTCCAGTGTCCTCGCAGGCGGTGTGCCGCGAAGGCTCCTCCATCTGAACCAATGAGCGGCGGAACTTGTAGCGGGGCCTCCGCATGGAAACTCAAATACGTTTGGGACAAAACTGCTGCTGCGTTGCCAGCACCCCCTGCCGGCAGGCTGATCCGAAAAAGCAGTCCTCCGAGGCCCAAAGCGGCCGCCACGGTTAGCGATACGGCAATCAAGAATCGATTCAGAAAAGCGAAACCGCGCCTTCGAGGAGAACCTCTTCATTAGGGCCCTCTTGTTCTACGAATTGCAAATCTTCAGCAAGCAAGGTCGAAAGAGCGAGTGAAATATTGCCGGAGGACGTTTGGACCGTGTACTGGCTCAAGGTTAAGTCCGGCGTGGCTACCGCTCGCACGCCGGTTCCCTGGAGGAATACCGGCAATCCGAGCGTCACAGTAATCCCATAATTAAGGAGCCTGTTTTTCACGCGTCCTACCAGTTGATTATTCAGTTCGCGGCACCAATCTTCCAAGTCGGCTTGGGTAATTTCCCCGCCCCCGAGTGGATGCATGCTGACGAGCAGCGGACGGTCAAATGTCAACATCGAGGACAGCGCAACGCCCTCACCAGCTGCCCCGAGAACCGATACATAGTTCGTGGTACTGTGTATGTCCGTCCTGCCATCGGTTCCTTCGAAGCGGGGCAGGCGAGCGGTGCTCGGCCCGTCAATGGCAGAAATCGCCAAGGCGGTTCCGGCGCGTCTACTTGTACCAGAGCCTCCGCGCAGTGCGTTGCCCGCGTTTACTGAGGAGACGCCGGCCATAATTCCATTCACTGAAAGGAGGTCACCGGCAGACTCCAGAAACAGTTTGTTTAAGACCGAATGCCCTACGGTATTGCTCGATTTCATCGCCTCTTCCTATCAAAACAGGACAATTTCTCCGGGTGGCGGCTGGTTCCCCGCCTCTATTCCATTTGCTTCCAGCGCGTCTACTTCACTGCCCCCGGCGAGGATCCGTTCCATACGCTCTTTCGTTACATCGAGGTCGGCGATAATCGAATGCATTCTCTGAGACATAGGATCCTGGAACTGTAGATGCGATACCGCCCGATTCGAGAGATCCATGAGGACCGCCAGTGGGCCATTACCTTGTTGACCACCATCGGTTTGCATGGAGGCGGACCGGACATGCGCGGCCACTTCGTTGATGAAAACTTCGGTTCGTTCACGCATCGAAGTAGCGCGCGCGCTGACCGGAGGCAAACCTTGGCGAACCGCTTCGATAGAGGAACTGACTGTGTCCGATGCGGCCCGAATAACGCCGCTTAAGCCGCTCAAACTGTCGGCAATGACGGCAAATCCCTTGCCTTGCGCTCCGAGCCGAGCCGCTTCGATTCGAGCGTTAATGGCCAAAACCTTTGAAGATAACGTGAGATCGTTAATCGCTTTAATGGCGTCTTCAATTCCGCCGGCCAAATCCAAAACGCGCTGAACCGCGGTCTCTTGCGACCGCAGGTCTTCCCGCATCCCCTGAACAAAGCGGCTGGTTGTCTTTTCTGACCGAGCCATGGACGCCGCGACCGCATGATCCGACTCCTCCGCCAGTTGGCGAGCTTTGTCGATGATCGACGCTAAGACATCACCGCAAGCAAGGATCTCTCTTTCGCTCATCGATTGTATGTCTCTGATGCGGTTCGCAATCCGCGCGTGGCTGTCGGCGAGCTGGTCCAGAGCCCGGCGGTTGGCGGCATGGTCCAGAGGGATTAGCGATAAATCGGGCGCCGCATGCGGCGAGTCGCTCAGCATAACTCTCTAAGCTCCGGTCAAGTGTTTCACCGTTTGAATCAATTGGCCGGCATTAAATGGCTTTACGATCCATCCCACGGCGCCTGCCTCTTTGGCTCTTTTGATCATTGCGGGCTGACCTTCGGTGGTCAGCATGATAATCGGCAACGACTTGTTTTCCGGCTTGCTCTTGATTTTCTCGACCATCTCTAACCCATTCATATTCGGCATGTTGACGTCGGAGATCACCATGCTGATGTTCCGATTGCTATCGACCATCGACAGTCCTTCCCGGCCGTCGGATGCCTGAGCAGTCTCAAAGCCGGCCTGCTTCAACGCCATCGAAACTTGCTGTCTCACAGTTCCCGAGTCGTCGACCACCAAAATTGTTTTTGCCATTTGCTCTTTGCCTTTCGTCTTTTGTTACTTATGCTGCGACCGGCGGCAAGGCCGCTTTCAACAGTGCCGCGTGACCTTCGTAAACACCCTCATTCTTAGGAAATAAGAATGCAATCCGGGTGCCCACTCCGCGTTCCGATTCGACTTCGATCGTGCCGCCGAGCGGCTTACAAGCGTCTGCCAGGGCCGTCATGCCCACCCCTCTGCCGGACATCTCAGTCACACTATCTTTGGAACTCAAACCGGGTAAACAAAGCAGTTCGGCCGATTTCAGATCCGCGCTGCCCGAGATGCCAAGCTCGGCCGCTTTGGCGTGCAGGCGTTCCCAGTCGACGCCCGGTCCGTCATCTTGGACTGTCACTAGGAACCGGTTGTCCCTGACGGCGGTGCTGACGCGAATCAACGATTGTTCCGGCTTTCCGCTCTTTTGGCGTTCTTCGCGATCTTCAATGCCGTGATCGACGGTATTTCGCAACACGTGGATGAAAGCCGACCAGAATGGAGCAAACCGTTCGCTGTTGAAGCGCAGATCATTGGACTCAATCCTCACATCGATATTGGTCTTCCCCATGCGTTCAGCGATACCTTTGATTTGCTGTTCGATTCGCGAGAGCCGCTTGCCGGCCGGTTCCAACCGCCAGGATTCCACCATGCGCGCTAAAGTTCCGATATCCACGCTTGTTCGAACAGCATTGAGAATCGTTTCGTACTCCGCGTCGTCGATTTCGATGTTTCGTTCGCGAGCTTCGCCCATCAGGCCGGCGATATCGGCGCGAATCTTATGCCAGGCTTGATCGAGCGCCGTAAGCTCCGTTTCAGTTGGTGACTCGTGGTTCTCTGCAATGCTGTTTTCTATGGAATGGCAGATCTCGGACACGCGGCGTATCCCAAAGATCGCCGAGTTGCCTTTGAGGGTGTGCACCAGCCGCTTCAGGTGTTCCAGGTCGTCGTATTGGCCCGTTTGCAGTGACTGGATGATTCCGTCCGCTTCCGTCAAGAACTCCACGAAGCCAACCTTGTCGCGCACCATATGCTGGAAGGCTTGCATCAGATCGTTCTGATACTGTTCAGCTGCCTCGCTCTTCAATGCTTCAGTGATGTCGGAGATAATAACGAGAATTTTTTCTCGTTGCTCTGTAGCGCAAAGGGCACGTTCGTGCCGGGAAACAAGGTCAGGAATTCGCGCGGCCTCGACGAGCCCGTCTTGCGCGTTTTCCTTAAAAGAAACCGGCGCGGACGGGGCTTCGGCGTTGTCCATCAATTGATACCGAACGGAGTAGGTGCGGTCACCTCTTTTTAGCCGGGTGGGCAACTGCGCCAGGGTGATTTCCACCGGTAAGAAGCCATCCTTCACGCTCTCTAGCGATACCTCCAGCCACTCACCGAAGGTGGCATCGCTTGCGCCCATCCACTTGGCTAGCTTTTCTCCAGCGGCTGGCTTGCCGAACCACTCATTAATGGCACGCGAACCCTCCCCTACAATTTGGCCATCGAGGTCAATTGTGAGCAAACCCTCTTCCAGGTTGTTCAGAATCATCCGCAAATCGCGTTGATGCTCGCGAATGGTGGCCGTCCGCGCTTCGACGATCTTTTCCAGACCGATAACGTTATCGAAGAATTCTCGCGAGATGTAACAGGCTGCCACGGTTTCCAACACGACGAACAGAGCATGCACCAGAACCACCCACCACTGCGCGTTGTAATTAAAAACGCTGCTCGGCAGGAACAACCAAACGATCAGGTGGTGTAGCGCGACTGTCACCGCCGCTGCCAGGTTTACCGTCGGATTCGCGAACATACAAAGCATGGCCAAGAGCGCGAAGAAGTAAAAGTGCATTTCGATCTGCACCGGTCCTTGGCCGAAGTGAACGAGCAATCCCCCCATCAGCATCGCTGTTATGCCATAGACGACGGAAATGGATCGGGGATTCTGGATGGTTCGATACGCCACCGTTGGGCCAATCAAAACGCCAAGGCTTAACGCCAATGCGAGCAGCGGTCCCGTGCCGGCGGCCCATGCAACTCCCATTAGGATAGGTATGTGCAAATAGAAGAAAATAAGGGCGATCTTGTTCAAGCGAACCAGGAAGCGGCGTTCAAAAGGCGTGATCTCAGATGGCAATGCCAAATAGTTTGTCAATTGCATATATTCTTCGCCCTGCGGATTACGGCTCGCGCACGGAATACTTCTCGCAGCCGCACGACGGCGCTACTATCCTAATCGGCAAATGCCGGATTTAGCCCTAGCCTACTGCGGGAAATTTATATCAATCCTCCCGATTTGATAGTGGTGGTTCCTTTACGGCATTCTCTGCCGGAGGAACCGCGCAAAACGGTCGCGATGTTAGCCGCGCCATGCCAAGGGCTAAGGTTTCTTACCTGCTTCGCGGCGGGCATTCGCGCCCTTTTCGCTTTTGAGGAAACCGCGCATTGGCGCGATCTGGGCTTCTATAGCTGTTCGGAGGCCGACCGTGCCGCTAAATCGCCTAATATCGGCAGATGCACCTGTTCGTTATTGGCCGCCTTTACCAGCAGGAAAATCCAGCAAATCGTGAGCAAGGTCTCCATACCCGAAGCCAAGCTTCGGTGAAAGGGTAGACCGAACAAGATGAGCGGGCTGGCGGACGAAATAATCAAATAGGCCACAAACAGATAGACGGATTGGAACCCGTCAAACCGCACCCGCTGGTTGTGGCGGAATTTCTGCGACGCCAGAAAGATGATAGAGGGAATAATCCCAAACACCGGGATATAGCAGAGAATGGAGGCGCTCCGTTCGCTGATTCCGTCCAGAAAGTCATGCGCCGGTTGCTGGGCTGCTCCGGAGCCGCTGCCGCCTACGCCAGCGCGTGGCTGCGCCTTGCCGCATTGAGCGCAATACGCCGCTGCGTCTTGGACACGACTCCCGCACTGGGTACAAAATGGCATGACCGTCTTTATCGTTATAACAATTAGTTATAACCAGAAGACGCGCGCCAGCGGCGAGGAGTTCGCGAAAAGACGCCTGTCGAGCGAAGGCCTACCCGCAAAGCAGCAGGTAAGACCGATTGGGCTGGGAGTTGTTGCATTGTGGTGGCAGTCACCGAATTCACCGAATTGGTCCCGGAGAAGAACCGACTCCCTGGCGGTCGCGGCTCGGCTAAGGCCCGAGGCCTAACGGAAATTCGGATCGTTTCTTTTGCGTTCCTCTTCCCGCTTCTCTTTGTCCTTATCCGCCTTCGATTTTCCGCCCTTGAAATACAAGTGCACCGTCACCGTGTGCGTCGCCGCATCGGCCGTGTAATCCGACTGCGTATCCGCCAAATTGTCAAATAGCCCTTGCTCTTTCACCTTCTTCAAGAAAAAATCGGGGTAGTCCGGATTAAAGAGGTGCCCCGGTTTCTCGCCCCAAAGCTTTTCAATCACCGGCTGCGATTCCACATCGAGCCCTTGAATGTCCAACCTGCCAAAGTTATAAGGTTCGCCTGCGGAGACATGATAAATCACGCTTACCGCTCTTTTTGAATCGTCCACTTGCGTCTCATTGACAATGTTCGCGTCCAGCATCCCGCGGCGCTTCATACGCGCCATCAATTCGATCCGGAAATTATCCATCTGTTCGGCGTTGAACGTCTGCCCCGGCTTGAACGTGAT
Organism: Bryobacterales bacterium; assembly: GCA_963763615.1. Taxonomy (GTDB): domain Bacteria; phylum Acidobacteriota; class Terriglobia; order Bryobacterales; family Bryobacteraceae; genus Bog-105. The sequence goes on from CAVXPI010000007.1 coordinate 213,087, forward strand.
CGCGCTGCGCACTTCGTCTTCTTCCAAGCCCTTGCCCACAAACCGCACATTGCCAAACTTGAATAGCGGCCCGTCGTGGATTTTCACCTTTATGATCACGCCCGCATTCGTCTTGGCGGGCTCTACTTCCACTTTCGGAAAACTCACCGCCGCGTACCCTTTCGCCGCATACACCGGTTTGATGGCCCCATCCAGTATCATCTTCAGCCGCATCTCTGAAAGCGGCACGCCAATGGCGACTTGGTTCACTGCGCGCAGAATGGTCCCCGTGTCGATAGCCTCATTGCCGCTCACTTCCACTTGTGAAATAGTCGGCGGTGGAATGTTCGGCGTAAACAAAACCGTCAATTCGGCGGGATCGTCATTAGAAACCACCACTCGCACCTTGGTATTCGGCGTCGTTTGATTTACAAACGCTTCTACCGCCGTCCGGTAGCGCTGCAATGAAGCATCCGTGCCGGGAATCCGGTCCGCATACAAATCCACATGCTCTTTCAAATACGCTCGAATTGCCTCCGGATCGCCCAGCCGCTCAAAGCGCATCGGAAAGAGTTGTTTGTTCTCCACCACCTGAAATGTCACATCATATTCGGGCGGCGCGCTGGGCGTGGTGGTGAATTGAAACGCCACGCTGTTGAATAGTTCGAAATCTTGCAAGTGTTTGCGCGCGCGTTCGATTTCCGCGTAGCTAACGCGTTGTCCCACTTTCAGGCCGCTGCTGGCCACAATGGCTTCTGCGGAGTACGTGGCGTTGCCCGTCACATGAATAGCCTTGAGCGGACCCGGCGGTGCCTCGCGTTTCTTCGGGGCTGCTGTTTGCGCAAAAATTGTTGCTGTGAAGCCGACGAGGACTGCCCAGTAGGCGAAAATTCGCATAGACCTTACACAATCATACGTGTGCTTAGCCCGGCCCGTTTCGCGCCTGTCCGGTCATCGATCTGTTTGATATTATGGTGAGGACCGGTCAAAACGACTGGTTAATTTGGAGCATATAGTGGTGGAGATTCAATCATCGGAAGCAAAAGCGCGACTTGCTCATTACCTCGATCAAGTGGAGAAGGGGGAAACCGTGGTGATTTCGCGGCACGGAAAGCCGATTGCCCACCTAACACCGATACCCGCGCTTGATCGTGACCGCGTACGCCGGGCGTTGGAGCAAATCGCAGCTGTCGGCAAAAAGGCCGTGGGTCAGAAGAAGATGACGGTAGACCAGATTCTAGCGGCGCGGCATGAGGGTCACAAGTACTGATGTTTGTGGTTGATGCGTCGGTGGTGTCGAACTGGTGCCTGCCGGACGAATCTCATCCGCACGCTGATGCGGCAAAGCTCAGAATCGCCGAGGAAGACGCCATCACGCCGGCGATTTTCCGGTTTGAATTGCGAAACGTTCTGCTCATGGCGGAGCGGCGCGGCCGTATCGCCGATGCACAGACGGTGGCCCTTCTTCTTTTTGTCGGCAAGCTGCAGATCAAAGAAGACCGGGAACCGAACGACACTGTTCTGTTGGGACTGGCACGCCAACACCGGCTTACTGTTTACGATGCTGCTTATCTTGAATTGGCCAAGCGGGAAGGGCTTGCGCTTGCGACCTTGGATAAGGCGCTGATGGGAGCGGCTAAGGCAGAGAGGGTTGAGGTTGTGGGGAGAAGCGGTGCGATCAAAATGAAATTCTAGGTCCCGAAGAAGCCCAACACGATCATCAGACCGTATAATTGGCCATGCTTTTCGGGCGAAAATTCCTTCCTTTCTTGTGGCTTTTCTTGCCGTTTGCGAACGGCGCAGCGGAGAACGCCGTTATCCTCACGGCGGCGCATGTTTTCGATGGTGAGACGACTCGCACAGGATGGGCAGTGCGTGTCGAAGGCGAGCGGATTGCGGCTGCGGGACCGGCCGGCGCAGATCGACCGGCGTGACGCGGAGATCATTGATCTTGGTGCGTTGACGCTGATGCCTGGCTTAGTGGAAGGGCATTCGCATGTATTGCTGCATGCCTACAGTGAAACGCCGTGGAACGATCAAGTGGCGCATGAAGGGTTGGCGTTGCGGGTGGCACGCGCGACGAATCATTTGCGCGACACATTGCTGGCGGGCTTCACCACGATTCGAGATTTAGGCACCGAAGGCGCCGGATACGCCGATGTGGAGTTGAAGCAAGCCGTGGAACAAAACATTATTCCGGGGCCGCGGATGCTGGTTTCGACGCGTGCGATTGTAGCGACTGGCACGTACGGGCCCAAAGGCTACGTGCCTGAATGGACCGTTCCGCAAGGGGCGCAAGAAGCGGACGGGGTAGACAGTTTGTTGCGCACCGTGCGCGATCAGATTTCGCGTGGAGCGGATTGGGTGAAGCTGTACGGCGACTACCGTTGGGGGCCGCACGCAGGGTCGCATCCAACATTTTCCTTGGAGGAAATGAAGCTGGCTGTAGAAACGGCCAAGAGTGCGGGCGTGCCAGTGGCCGTGCATACGGTAACAGTGGAAGGCATGCGGCGCGCGATTCTGGCCGGGGCGGAAACGATTGAGCATGGCAATGAAGGAACGGCGGAAATTTTCAAGCTGATGGTGGAGCATCATGTGGCGCTTTGCCCAACGCTGACAGCAGGTGGAAGAATGCCCAAGCCTGGTGAAGCGGAATCGCCGGCGGAGGCGCGGCATCGAGCGAGTTTCAAGGCGGCACTGGCGGAAGGCGTGACGATCTTAAGTGGCAGCGACGTGGGCACGTTTCCGCATGGCGACAACGCCCGAGAGCTTGAACGGATGGTGGACTGGGGCATGACGCCGCTGGATGCGGTGAAAGCTGCCACTTCCGTAGCGGGGCGCGTGCTGCATATGGATATTGGCCAAGTCAAAGCCGGACTGTTTGCAGATCTGATTGCGGTGGATGGCGATCCAACAAAAGATGTCGGCGCCTTGCGAAAAGTGAAGTTTGTGATGAAGGGCGGCACAGTCTACAGGCGATGATGAAGAGTGCCCATGGAAAAGCCGAAACGATCTGAGTCTCTGAAAGCGCTCTGGCCGGAAGTGAGGGCGTTGCTGTTGCCGAGGCGCGGCTTGCTGTTGGTCGGTGCAGTTCTGATGCTCATCAATCGTGTCTCCGGCTTAGTGTTGCCGTTCAGCACTAAGTACCTGGTGAACGATGTAATGCTGAAGAGCGAGTTCAAACTATTGGTGCCGATTGTGTTGGCCGTGGTGGGGGCAACCGTAATTCAGGGCGTCACCTCGTTTTCGTTGACGCAATTGCTTTCGAAATCGGGCCAGCGGTTGATCTACGAAATGCGCATCAAGATACAAGATCACATTGGGCGCTTGCCGGTGCGTTTTTACGATTCGAACAAAACAGGCACGCTGGTTTCGCGCATTATGAGCGACGTAGAGGGCGTGCGGAATCTGGTTGGTACTGGTTTGGTGGAACTGGCGGGCGGATTGGTGACGGCGGTGATCGCAACAGTGGTGCTGTTTCGCACGAGCGCGTCGATGACGTTGGTGGTGCTGATTGTGTTGCTGTTGTTCGGCGTGGTGCTGCAGCGCGCGTTTCGAACGGTGCGGCCGATTTTTCGCGAGCGCGGCAAGATCAATGCGGAAGTAACCGGCCGTCTCACGGAAACCCTGGGCGGTGTACGGGTGATCAAGGGGTATCACGCGGAGGAACGCGAAGCGGGCGTCTTTCAGAAAGGCGCGCAACGGCTACTCGATAACGTGTTCCAAAGTTTAACCACGATTTCGTTGATGACGCTAGCCTCGACCGTATTGATGGGCTTGGTGGGCGCGGTGATTATGTACATGGGCGCACGGCAAATTGCCGCGCACAAGATGCAGGTGGGCGATTTTGTGATGTACACATCGCTGCTGGCGTTCATGGTTGCGCCGGTGGTGCAAGTGGTGAATATCGGCACGCAACTTTCGGAAGCGCTGGCGGGTTTGGAGCGTACGCGGCAGATCTTGAAGGAACGGCCGGAAGATGAGGATCCGAACCGCACGATTACGCTGCCGCCGATTCAGGGGCACGTAGAGTTTGACAACGTTTTCTTTTCCTACGAAGAGAACAAGCCGGTGCTGCATGGCATTTCTTTCGATTCGCGGCCCGGGACGGTGACGGCGTTAGTGGGATCGTCGGGGTCGGGTAAATCGACGATCATCGGGCTGGTTTCAGCGTTTCATTCGCCCACCAGCGGGCAAGTCTTGGTCGACGGATTCGATCTTTCAAAGGTGCAGTTGGCGAGTTACCGTTCGCAGTTAGGCGTGGTGCTGCAGGAATCGTTTTTGTTCGATGGGTCGATTCGCGAGAACGTTGGGTTTTCGCGGCCGGATGCGGCGGAAGCGGAGATTATGGAAGCGTGCCGGATTGCGCGGGTGGACGAGTTCGCGCTGAACTTTCCGGAGAAGTTCGACACGATTGTAGGCGAACGGGGTGTGAAGCTGAGCGGCGGCCAGCGGCAGCGGGTCTCGATTGCGCGGGCGATTTTGGCCGATCCGCGGATTTTGATCCTGGATGAGGCAACTTCCAGTTTGGATTCGGAATCGGAGGCGTTGATTCAGGAAGGGCTGTCTCACTTGATGCAAGGGCGAACCACTTTCGTGATTGCGCATAGGCTTTCGACCATTCGGCGGGCGGATCAGATTCTGGTGATCGAAGAGGGCCGGGTATTAGAGCGCGGAAATCATCAGCAGTTATATGCCGCACAGGGTCGCTACTACGATCTCTATACGCGGCAGCACGCGGTGGAAGCGAATTTGTTTTTGGCGCCCGGCGAAGGCGACAAGATTGAAGAGAAGGTTGGCTAGGATTCTTTTGAGTCGCTGAATTTCTCGGGGACGAAGTAAAGAATCGGGATCAGCATGAAGATAAAGAACGAAGCGCGAACCGAGCTGAACGCCAGCGGAACGGATGTGGCATAAAGCACTGCACCCATAGCGTCTTTGACATGCAGGCGTTTGTGGTGGCGTCGCATGCCGGCGTCGTGCTTATGCTGTGCTGCAATGGCAAAGCGCAAGAAGCCAAACGACACGGATGTAATGCAGAGCAAGCCGCCATAGAGAGCCACGGAAAGCGGCGCGGCCTTGGCTTGACCCATATACGCCGTGGCGAATGGGACCAGCGACATCCAAAACAGCAGGGCGTTGTTCCACCATAAGACGGGCGAATCGACATGCCGGACCAAGCTTAAGATGGAGCGGTGGTTCACCCAAAAAATGGCGATCACCACGAAGCTCAGAAGGTAGTTGAGCAGCGGGAGCTTGAGTTTGAGAAGCGCGGAAAGGTCGCCGTTTTCGGGTGCCTTGAGTTCGAGCACCATGATGGTCAGAATGACGGCTATGACGCCATCGCTGAAAGCTTCTACGCGGCCAACGCCCATGCCGCCCTCCTACCCTACTTGATTGATCAAACTACCGATGGGAGGAATGGTAATGCGGATCTCGTCGCCGGCTTGCAAAGTAAAGGCGTCGGGCGGAACGATGCCAGTGCCGGTAAGCAGGAAGCAGCCGCTGGGGAAACTATTGTCACGGTAGAGATACTCGACGAGTTGCGCGGGGTCGCGTTTGAGAGATTCGAGAGTTGTGGCGCCCGAAAATTCGGTATGGCCGGCGCGCAGAATTTCGAGGCGGATTTCGGTGGCTTTCGGCAGCGGCTCGGACAAAACAAGAATGCAGGGTCCGAGGGCGCAACTGCGGTCGTAGACTTTGGCTTGCGGGAGATAGAGCGGGTTTTCGCCTTCAATATCGCGCGAACTCATATCGTTGCCGATGGTGTAGCCGGTGATCCTGCCGTTGGGCGTGATGAGTAGGGTGAGTTCGGGTTCGGGCACGTTCCATTTGGAATCGGCGCGAATGGCAACCTTGCGGTTGGGCCCAACAACGCGGTGTGGCGTGGCTTTCATGAACAGCTCAGGCCGGGGTGCGGCGTAGACGCGGTCGTAGAAGTCTCCGCCGCCCGCTGATTTGGCCTCTTCCATGCGCGCGTCGCGGCTGCGAAAGTACGTGACGCCGGCCGCCCACACTTCCTGGCTGCCGATGGGGGCTTGGATTTCCGCAGCGGGTAAGGCAGGAACGGCTGCGAACTTAGAAAGAGACGCTTTGAGGAAGTCTGCGAGATCGTCCTTGGCTATCAGGACGTCCCAGGCGGTATCGTCGCCGCGGAAAAACTGGGAGTCTTCTTCTACAAAATAGGCGACTGCTGTGCGATAGAGCTTCATCGGTAAATATGAAGCTTCTCATACTTCTAGGGAACACGCGCAAAACGGGCGCGGTGGGGATGAGCAGCGCGAAAAGGGGACACGCCTGCGGATCGGACTGTAGGAGTTTGACAACCCCAGCCCGGAGTGTCCCCCTTTCGCTTTCGGACTGACGCGAGTACGCGGTTTCACCGCGGCAAATTACCTAGAATCGCACTACCACCTGCTCGACCATTCCCTTGAAGCGTTCGACTTCATAGGTCAGCTGTGCGCCGGACGGCTTGATTGTTTCGTGGGCTTCTTCACAGCATACGTTGCCGGCGGGTGGCCGGCGATGAAGGCATAGGCGTTAAAATAAGAACATTTCGTGGCGGAAATGTTGGGGAAAACGCAGGCGAAACCGCCTGCGCCACCACGCTTTCAGCAGTTTGTGGCTTATTTTAACGCCTACAGACGATGAAGGGGCCCCCCTCTGGCGTGTAAGTGACTTTGGTGTTGCCGGAATGGCTCCCGTCAAACAGGCCGAGGCGGAGATCTTCGAAATGCTGCTGCCGGACTTGCGCAAGATTGCTGCGCGTTGTTTCGGGCGCGAGGGGCAGGGGAATTCACTGTAGCCCACGTTGCTGATTGACGAAGCATTCATGAGCTTGGCTGCAGCGCGGAAGATTGATTGGCAAGACCGGGGGCATTTTCTGGCGATGGCGGCGAGAATGATGCGCCGCTACTTGATCAATCGCGGCCGGTCGCGCCCGAGCGTGCAGTTTCTGCCCATGGAAGGCCTGCCGGAGCGCGTGCTCGGGGAGCGATCCGACGTAGAACTCGCCGTGGCGGTGGATGAATTGCTCGAAGATCTAGCGAAACAATCGCCGCAGCAGCGGGAAATTGTAGAGCTTAAGTTCTGTCTCGGGAAGTCGGCTGAAGAGGCTGCGGAAGCGGCGCGAAGAGAACCTGCGCCGGGAGTGATCCTGCTCGAGATCCGCCAAGGCGGCATGGGTGTGGTGAATGAAGCGCTGGACCGCAAGCGCGGCGTGCGCATCGCGATTAAAGCGGCTAACCCGTATTTCTCATCGAACCGGCCAGTCAGCAGAGTTTGTGGGGCCTGGCGATAATTTCGTCATCAGTCTCTCAGTGGTGGCCTACGAGTCGCTTGGCCTGCGAGATTTGGCCTTAGATTAGAAGCCCTTGGCGGAGCGTCTCGAAGACGACGGCCCATTATCCATCCCGATCCTTTTCCAAAAACCGGTCCTGGTTCGGATGGCGGCCATGGTAAGTCAGGAGGCTGTTTATTTAGATTCTTAAGTCTTCATTCATAAACAAAAATACTTCAACAATGGCAATGTAACATCAAGCCGCCTGTAAGAGGTTCACGATATTATCAATGGCTTTGTCGGCTTTGTGGTAGGCGGCTTCGAGTTTGCTGTTAGGCCGGTGTTGGGGATCGGGTTTGTGGTGGAAGCGGCTGTTCGCTAGGGGTCCGCAAAGGCGCTTGTGGAAGAACAGAAACAAGAGGGCGACATCAACGCCTTTGCTGGTGAGACGGTAGGCATAGCGGCGACCCTCGCGTGTGAGCAGACCGTGGCCCTTGAGTTTGCGGAGGTCGTAGCGGAGTTGGTTGAGTCCGTATTGTTTCGGGGAGATTTGGAACGTCGTGACAACCGCCTCGTGAATCTGTTTGGCCGTCCAGCCACCGACGGTGCTGCCGTTGTGCAAGAGAACTTCCAGCAGCCGAATGATTCTCACATCTTGGATTTTGATGCCGGGGTAACGAACCGAACCGACGGTGATGGGCAGGGCGATGCGTTGCAAGAGGGGAAAGTCCACATGGACGTTGAGGGATTGCGACTGGAAGGTGGCGAAGCGGTCCGTGATGGTCTGGAACCTCTGACGGACGGCTTCCAGGTGGTCGAGTCCTTTTTTCAAGCCGAAGTCGCGCAGGTTGTTGGAACAGAGTTCATTGCGCAGAAAACAGGAGAACTTTTCGTATTGCTTGAGAAAAGAGTTCTTCCAATAGGCGCGGAAGACATGATGGCCGTGTTCGATTTGATCGATGACGGTGGCCAGTTTGCCGTGCATCTTCTTGTTGAGCCGCACACCGAAAATCTCACTGATGCGGTTGGCGGTCAGCCGCCACAGGCCGATCTCGCAACCGCGCTCGAAGATTTTGTGGATGGGGAAGTGGCGTTTAAAGATGAAGTTCCGGCAATATTCTATTTGCGCGATGGAGTAGAAGCGCGACAAACTGATCTGGCCGCGTTCCTTGTTTGAAAACTTCGGTCCCAGGATCAGGGTCCAGTAATCCAGTTGTTTACGGATGATCTGGGGACTGAGCCGGTCGGCGGCGGCTTGCAGTTCGGCAACATCGTTCACCGCCAGAAAAGCGTTGTCGTTTTTGCGGAAACCGATTTGCTCGCGGCTTAGTTCCTGCTCGATAAACGAATGCCCGTTGAGCCAATACGTAGCCTGAAAAGGAAAGAAGGATGCCATGCGGATGATGATCGGCCCGAGAACGGCATCGCGGACGTAGAAATAGTAATGGGTGAAGCGGCTGGTTTGATGCGCCAGAATGCGGTGATTGGGATCCTGCGTGGGATACTTCGGCACGCTGATGCGAAAAGTCCGACCCTGTTCCATGCTCTTGAAGATGAAGTAGACTCCATAGGTGTTCTTCTTCTCCATCCGCCGTAACGCTGGGAGCACATAGTCTTCCTTACGAACACCTTTTCCCGCCCACTCAATCGGGATCTTTTGGTTGCGCGCGTAGCGCTCCACCCAGTCCCGGTAATCGTTGGTCCGCTGGCTGAGAACTTCCTTACTCACCACCGGAACACCCAGCACCTCGCGAACGAAATACACCACCTGCTCGGGTCGCGACAACCCGTTCAGGTATCCGTTGATCACGATGCGGTCGAAGCAGTGGTATACAAATACAAGCAGGCTGCCAAACAGCTTTGTGAACGTCTCCATCGGTCGTCTCCTTTGTTCTCGTCTCGCTAACAAGATCATCGAATAAACGACCGGTGGTTTCAAAATTTCAAATATGTTTGGCTAGTCTTTAGCGTCGCTTTGCACAAAGCAGCCGTCAAAAGCGCGGTCGAGCAGTTCCGGCGTCAGCTCATACGGCAGCCGCCTGAAGTGAATCTGATCAACCACCTGAGAAATCAGATCGCGCGGGTGGCAGCGGCGGAACGCTTTGCCGGTGCTTGTGTAACGGCGTTGAATAAAATCCGCGACTAGCTGAGGCTGCGGCTCGAGCTTTTGGCCCTCGCAATAGTTTCTGAAAATGGTGCAGAACTCATCTTTATCGGGGCTGCGCAGCAACATTTTGTACTGGATCCGGCGAAGAAAAGCCTCGTCTCCCAATTCGCTGGGATGCAGGTTGCTCGAAAAGACCAGAAAGCTTTCAAACGGCACCTGCATTTTGCCACCGTTCGCGAGAGATAGATAGTCGACGTGGCGGTCCATCGGCACAATCCAACGATTTAGAATTTCCGTGGGGGTCGAGACTTGGCGTCCGAAATCGTCAACGAGATAGATGCCGTTGTTGGCTTTGAGTTGCAGCGGCGCTTCGTAGATGCCAGAGACCCTGTTATGGCGGAGGTCGAGCATGGAAACGGAAAGCTCGCCACCGCTCACAATGAACGGCCGCTTCACTCTCACCCAACGGCCATCCATTTCGCAGTGGGCATCCTGCTCGGGAGGCTCCACTTGCGCGTGGCAGGTCGGATCGAACAGTTGAATGATGTTGCCTTGATATTCCAGGGCATACGGTATGTAGATATCGTTGGTTTGGATGCGGGCAAGCGCTTCGGCGAGATAGGTTTTACCGTTGCCCGGCTGGCCATAAATCAGTAACGACTTTCCCGAACTGACGGCGGGGCCAATTTGATCGAGCATGCCGTCGTTGATGACGATGTTCTCGTATGCCTTGGCGAGCCGCTCCGGTTTAAGCCAGTTAGCAGGCATTTTCTGTGCCTGCACCGCGGAAGTGTATTGGTTAATAGGAACTGGCGCGGGGCCTGTATACTGATTCCCTTCCAAACACTCGCGTGCCGCTTTGCGGCCTAAATCCGTGAGCGCGAACAGCGAAGATATGGGGCCGAGGCCGAGTGAGCTCTTAATATGGACGAGTTGCTGCAGGCGAAACGCCTCCATCATGTGCTGTATGATGCTGAATTTCAGGCCCATCGCCTTACTCAGGTCGTTTGCCATCATGTCGCCGCGAAAGTACAGAAATTTGAAAATCAAATGTTCGATGATGGACGCGGGTAACCCTAAATCTGCGAGATTTTGGGGGGGATAGGGAGCATAGCGTTCGGACTGCCGCGATTTGACCGGGCGTACCAGTTCCGGCCGCTTTTGCTTGTCGAACGCGTCTTCTAAGATTGGAGAATCTTGCAGTAGAGCGGCTTGGCCGTTGAATCTCATGCTAGTACAAGAGAGTTATCGGCTGGTTAGCCGGTTTTGTTTAGAAGTTTGCAAAGGAAGCGGGTGCGCGACATTCTGAGCCGCGACCGCCAGGGAGATGAGGTACCTCAAATGTCGCTCCCTCGCGGTCGCGGCTCAGCCAGTCAAACAGCCGCGCCAGCTACCGTTTTGACGGGCTCGGAAACCACGGGCGGTTGGAAACCTGCTTTGGCCAAACCCCAATACACTACAAATCCGGCAACGAAACTGTAAACGGCGGCGGGCTGCAGGTACGCAACAACGTTTGCCGGAAGCGGCAAGAACGGCAAAATACCAACCAGGAATCCCACGGCCCATGCACCGTAGCCCGCAATGCTGATACCTTCGCGCGGACCAGCCCATTTCTTACCGGAGAGTAAATAATCCGCCATCATGGCTCCACAGATCGGACCGAACGAAGCGCCGATGATAGTGAACAAGCCGATGAGGTTTGCCGCCGCCCCAGTAATCGCGAGTACGGCAGCGACGGCTGCTCCTACCATGGTGGATGAAAGGCGAGACACGCCCGGAATCATGGTGGCAAAACTGTTGCCTGCGATGAAAGACGAAACGCACGCCGGCGCTATAGAAGCCAGCGCGAACAAACCGAACATGGCGGTTGCGCCGATGCCGCCGGTTTGCCCGATCACGGTTTGAAAATCAAGGTCGGGAATGTTGTAAAGCGCCTTGGCGCCCGCGACGGCCATTAGCGGAAGACCGCCGGCCACCAAAATCGCTAAACCCACGCCCACCATGCCGCCCAAACGAACATCGCTTTCGTTGCGGCTGTTCATGCCGAAATCAACACCGGCCGCACCCGCCGTGGCAAAGAACCCGACCACCACTTGAATGATCATTACAAAGCCAAGATACGGAGCCGGATGCGGCGGGGTATACTTCGCAACGCCGCCCACCATGTTGAAGAACACGAATAGGATCAGCAGCAGCGGCACCCAATTCAGGAACGTGGCAAATTTCGAAACGTACTGAATACCCTTCACGCCGATGTAGCCCATGGCAAGCGCCCAAAGGCCCGCAATTACGCTAAACGCCAAACTGCCGGGCCCGGCTTTCGAGCCAACCGCGTTCAAAACAAACTGCGCCGAAACAAAGGCATTGACCGAGATCCAGCCCACCTGCAGAACGCCCATTAGCAAGCCGGGCATCACATAGCCGCCTTTCGTTCCGAAAGTGGAAGTGCCCACAACGTAAAGCGGGAGACCGGTTTGCATGCCGAGCATGGCGGGCGCGCGATAGAACAGCGCATAGCTTAAAATACCGGCCACCAGCAAACCAAGCAGACAGAGGCCCACACCCGCGCGGTCCAGCGTGCCGTTTGCAATCTGTTTGTAAAACACGATCCACAAAAAGACACCGGCGTAGGTCGGCGCGGTGTTCTTGTACCAGGGCGCGCGATTGGAGGCGGGGTTGGGGACTGACTTGGCAATATAATCTGGCAACATGGATTCTCCTCAGAATCTAGCGATCAAGACGAAATGACGAATTGATTATACAGAGAGCAAGACACCGATGGCCAAAAGCGTGCACGCTGCCGGGCTTTATGGAATCATCATAAGGATGCGACGGCCCTGTGCAGCTTTAGCTTTGTGGATGGGATTTTGCCTGGTGATGGGCGCCGCGGGTCAGGCCACAACCGGCCAACGGCCAACCTTGGGCCATTGCGCGGGACGAAAAGACAAAGCCGCTGAATGTTTTAAGATTCGCGGACGTTTGCGTGCCTATGAGGGATCTCCGCGCTGCCGGATTTGGCCGGTGGGAACGACGCGCCTTCTTGGGGTGGCCGGTCCGCTTCCCCCGAATGTCGCTTGCGGCGACGGTTTTGAAGTGTACGCGGATTTCATGGTTTGCCCGCTCACTGAAACTAAACCCACGGGCCTGCAGATGGTATGCGTTTCTAGCGCCACCAATATTCGGGTTTCGGAGATCAAGCCGGGCGAAGGTGGCCACTAAGTTTTCGCCGCAAACATCGCCAGCCCGCGCGCGACTGAAGTGAATTCGTCGCCCGTCCGAATTTTCTCTCCACCAAAGCGGCTCTCAAATATACGGCGCACGGCGGGTACGAACGAAGATCCGCCGGTGAGAAAAACACGGTCGATGTCTTTTGCATGGATACTGGTTTTCTGTAGAAGCGCGTCGACTTTCTGCTCGACTCCAGCGAGTTCGTCAGCGATCCACCCTTCAAATTCGCGGCGCGCGACATTCTCCTTGATTTCCACATCGCCGTCTTCAAAAAGAAATTGCGCGCTTTCCGCTTGCGATAGGCCCACTTTGGTTTTCTGAACGGCGCGGTGCAAATAGAAACCCAGATCGTGGTTGATCAGATAAAGAAGCGCTTTGATCTTTTCCGTTTCTTGCGCCTGCCTCATCACGCTTTGCAGCATGTTCAGCGTTTCGTGCGAGCGGAGAAACGAAAGATGATGCCAGCGCTCGAGCTTGAAATAGACCCAATTGGGAACCGGCAGCAGTTTGCCATGCGAATTGAGGAGCGACCCCGCACCCAAGGCCGGCGAAACCAAATGGCGGATGATTTTGGCGTCGAAGGCGTCACCCGCGAGCGGCAACCCCTCGTTGCCGAGCACCGCGCGCTCAGTCTGCCGCATCTTACGGGCGGCCGGACCCACGCGCAGCACGGAGAAGTCGCTGGTCCCGCCGCCGAAATCGCCAATCAGAATTTGTTCGTCATGATCGAGCGTCGATTCGTAGTAGAAGGCCGCCGCGACGGGCTCAAATTCGAACTCCACTTCTTCGAAGCCGCCCTTCTGCAAGGCGACGCGCAAGCGCCCCACGGCATAGTCGTCATCCGCATCGTTTTCGGCGCCCACAAAACGCACCGGACGTCCGACCACAGCGCTTCTGATAGGCGCACCGAACTGCTTTTCCGCAGCCACACGAATGTCGCGAATCACGTTCGCCACCAATTCCTCGAGTTGAAATCGGCGCCCGAAAATTTCCGTGGTTTGCAAACTGCGGCTAGACAAAAACGATTTTAGCGATTGAATCAAGCGTCCTTTGTCATCCGCCTCCAGATAACGTTCGATGCCTTCCGGACCCGACCACGATTTGACCGTGCTGCGCTCCGCCCGCTTATGCCGCTCCAAATAGAGCAGCGAGCGGAAAGATTCCGTCAGCACGCCATTGAAACTAAACCGTGCGAGCTCAACCGCTCCGTTTTCGGCAATCCGCGCAATAGAACTATTGGTGGTGCCGAAATCAAAGCCAACTTTCATTGTTGCGGCGCAGACGGAAGAGTCTCGGCCGGCGCAGGTGTTGCGGCCTTCACGGCAGGCTTGCTTTTAGTAGCAGTGTGGTGAACCGGGGCTGGCTGCGAGTTTGGCGCGCATGGTTCGAACTTCATCCACTGGCCTGGATTGACAGGCACGCCGTTGACGTACATCGTCCAATGAACATGCGGGCCAGTGGAACGCCCCGTAGAGCCGATGTAGCCGATCACGTCGCTGGTGCTCACGGGCTGGCCTTCTTTGGCTTGAAACGCCGACATATGCAGATAGATTGATTCCACGCCTTGGCCATGGTCTATGGCTACCGTGCCGCCGCGCAGATTCCACTTCTGCACGATTTTAACGACTCCGGGTGTGATGGGATGAATCGGCGTACCGGCTGCGCCGCGCTGGTCGATGCCCGCATGAAAATCGCCGGTCAACTTGCCATTGTGCAAGCGCGTGGATCCATAGGGCGAGGTGACGCACCCTGGAACGGGCAGTTCGAACGGTTCCTTCCAATAGCGTTCCGGCGTGACGGTTTCACGAAACTTGCCAACAGTCGCCTGCTCGCCGGGAGACGCCTTCAAAGTGGAAATGGAAGGAGCAATCGTGAGATTCTCGCGCGGATAATAAGCGTCTTCCACCGTGATCTCCGTGGAATGGAGAACCGCGCCGCTTTGATCGAGAAAGTCTAACTGATATTTGCCCGGGTTCTCCAAAGTCGGAATGGGCATTAGACCCAAAGCTGGACCATCCGCTTGCGGGAACAGCGTAATGGTGCGTCCGTTGAAACGCGCGCTCACCGCCTTATCGCTGGTAACCTTCATCACTTGCCCTTGCTCTGGCTTGGCGGGAACAGCCTCAAAAACTTCCGCTTGCGCGCAAATCACTATCAGAAATACTAACCAACGCATCCCTTTAGATTAGCGGGGACATGATTGGAAACGTGGTGCTGGTGCTGCACTGGCAGTTCTTCTAGCCCGTTGTCGGTTACAATTTGAACTGCGCAGCAAAATTTCGCAAGGCCCCCGTCGTCCGAGCCTCCGTTGACTAAACTTTAAGTCCACCCACATGGAAGCAACCCAAAAAGTTCCCAACATGGCCTCCAAGGCCGGCACCACAGCCAAAGTAGTCGTTGCCACCACTGTCGCGTTAACCTTTATCAGTTATTGGCGCGGCGCATCCATCGTTTTGAGCGATCTGGCGTCGTCCATGTTCTACGCGGGCGGCATCGCGGAACAAGCAGTCGGGCCCTCCGCGGCTTGGTTCGTCCTGTTCGTGATGATCTTCAGCTTTGCCGTACGTTCCGTCTATATGGAGAGCTGCGGTATGTTCGTCCGCGGCGGTGTGTACGTCGTCGTGCTCGACAGCATGGGTCCCATTGCCGCGAAGGTCTCCGTATCGGCGCTAGTATTCGATTACATTCTCACGGGACCGATTAGCGCCGTCAGCGCGGGCCAATATTTGGGCAATCTGCTGAACGAGTTATTTGTTTACGCGCACCGCGGGACACACATAAACACCAATTTGTTTTCTGTTTTCTTTTCTGTCGTGGTCACTATCTATTTCTGGCGCAGCAACATCAAGGGGATTCACGAATCGAGCGGCGCGGCGCTCAAGATCATGCAGATCACAACCGTGATGGTGGGAGCGCTCCTGATCTGGTGTCCGCTGACCATCTTGCTGCAGGGAAAATGGAACCTGCCTCCGTCGCCCGTGCCTAGCCACCTGGTTTTCAACGACGATTCTCTGGGCTGGTTTAAGGGCACTGTGTGGCCCACTTTCCCGATTGTGGCGATCATTATCGCCTTTGGCCATTCGCTACTTTCGATGAGTGGGTTCGAGACGCTGGCTCAGGTTTACCGTGAGATCGCCTCTCCGAAGCTTAAGAACCTGAAAATCGCCGCCAATATCGTATGCGTATACGCCATCGTTTCTACGGGCGTCATCACAATGTTCGCGACGATGATTATTCCGGATAAACTCCGCAAGACCTACACGGACAATCTGCTCGGTGGATTGGCTATGAATTTGGCCGGACCAGAACTGTTACGCCTCGGCTTTCACATTTTCGTGGTCGGGGTAGGAGTGTTGATTCTAGCGGGCGCAGTGAATACGTCGCTGATCGGCGCTAACGGCGTGTTGAATAGAGTTGCTGAAGACGGAGTACTGCTAGAAGAATTCCGCAAACCTCACAAAAAGTTTGGGACCACATACCGAATTATCAACTTCATTACTTTGATGCAGATTGCCACAATCATTCTGAGCGGTGGCAACATGTTGTTGCTCGGTGAAGCTTACGCCTTCGGCGTAGTGTGGAGTTTCGCCTTGAAGGCCTTGGGCGTCCTTGTCTTGCGCTTTCAAAGGCACGACCAGGAGTACAAATTTCCTCTCAATATCCAGATAGGCGGCAAAGAAATTCCAATAGGCTTGGCTGTCACCACAATGATCTTGATGGCAACCGCGGTCGTCAACCTCTTTTCCAAGCAATACGCCACAAAGTTCGGTATCGCGTTTACGCTCGGATTCTTTGTTCTCTTTACTATTTCGGAAAGAATCAACGCGCGCCGCCACAAGGAAGTGCACTCGAGCGCTTTGGAAGAATTCAACCTCGATTATCAGGCGCAGGTTGAGACGCAATCCGTTCACGCTCGGCCCGGCAGCGTGCTGGTGGCGGTTCGCAATCGCAACAACATGTCGCATTTGCGGCGCACTTTGCAACGCACCAATTTGCGCCGAAACGACATTGTGGTCATGACAGTGCGGCCGCTTGGCCCCGACAGCGAATACGATTTGAAAGACGACCAGGTCTTCGGCGCCGACGAGAAATCGTTGTTTACCGACGTTGTGAACATGGCTGAAAAAGAGGGCAAGCCCGTGGAGCTTCTGGTGGTGCCCGCGATCAATCCGTTCGACGCTTTGGTGCAAACTGCCGATCAATTGAAAGTTTCCCGCTTGATCACAGGCGTGTCTCCCAAAATGACTTCGGACGAACTGGCGCATCAGATCGGTTTGGCGTGGGAGCGGCTGCCGGAACCAAGGCATCCGTTCTCGCTCGAAATTATTTGTCCCGACCGGCCTTCTACCTTTGTCAACCTCGGGCCGCATCCGCCGCGCCTCTGGCCGGAAGATGTAGACAAGCTGCATGATATTTGGCTGAAGCTGAGTTGCGATGAGAAGTTAGGGTCGAAATTGCATCACCGGGATATTGTCGGTTACGCTTTGCGCCGTTTAGAAAGCGAACTCAACAGCACTCAACATGACGAAATTCTTCAGCAGCTCAATACGGAAGTGCGCGATCACTAGCTTTTGCAAGAAGTAGCTTATTCCTGATGAAGCTTAACGGAGATGCTCATTCTCACTCGTAGGAATTTCCACCTCGGCATAGATGCCGGGAGTGGCCGCGTTTACTGCCGCGACAACTTGCGCCACATGTGGCTTGATAAGGCTCCAACGTCCTTGCCCTAATACGACGATGGCTATTTTTCGACCTGTGAGGTTTGCTGATAGCGAATTCTCTTGTCTGTCGTTAGCAGAAGATCAAAGCCTACGGCTTCGGCCTCCGTTAGAAGTTCGCCGTTTTCCAATTCTTCCGAACCACGGGCGCGGGCTTCCGTAACAGTGTGGTGGTCGATCAGATAACGGGCAAGAGTGCGCGGCGTACCATTTTCAAAAAGAACAAGCACTTATGGCCGTGGGGCGGGTGCTTCCGCACTATGTGCCGCGAAAGTCAGAACGGCTTGAACCTGTTCGCGTGTCACGCCGAATTCTTCCACCAACTCGTCAACACTCATATCTTGAAGGTTCTCAAATACTGCGGCTACCGGCATCCGGGTTCCTTTAAATACCCATGCGCCGCTACGCTTGCCGGGGACGCTCTCCACGGCGGGACATTGGGACCAATCGAGAGTTGTTGTTGCCGTAGTGTTGCCTCCTTTCATCTTAGCGTTTACCACGTTCCGGCTGCGTCACGGGGGGATGGCCCGTTTGCCCATATACAACCCAGAACCTGCCGGCAGGAAAGCAGCAAACGAGGGCCTAGCCGCCTAGCCTTCCGAAACGATTTGTTCCGACTCGAATTGACTTCTAAATTCGGCTTCGGCCGAGTGAAGAATCTTAGTGGCTTCGCGTTCGCTTTGCGCCACAGCCAGCAGCAGATCGGTTATGGCGTCCGCCGCGCCCGCGTACGAATCGTTGCCGGTCAGGGTGCGGTATTTCTTGGCAATTTCTTCGCCCCGGCGCTTGCGTTCTTTTAAGGTAACCATGCTCAGCAACCTATGATAGCGAATGTTGGCAGGCGCTAAAATCGGATTTGTAAGATGAAAATCTCATGGCGCTACTGAAGCTGCCGCTCGCAACCATCGGCTCCCGTTTTTGGCGGCGTGCCGAGTGGTTTTCCACATTTTCAAATGCCTCGGATAAACTATAACTCTATGCGATTCATTGCCGCCGCTCTGCTGTTTCTTTCCGCCTTGCCTGCCTTTGCGCAGGATGTAAAAGGCACTCTTGTTAAACACCTGAAGGTTTCGCGCGAGTTCACCCTGAAAGTAGCCGAGGCCATGCCTGCCGATTCATACGACTTCAAACTGACACCGCCGCAGATGAGCTTCGGTGAACAGATGACTCATCTGTCTCAAGGAATGGATTTCTTCCTCGCTGCCTTTTCGGGCAAAAAGCCAAGCGAAGGTAAACCGGCCTCAAAATCGAAAGCCGACGTGATTGCCTTTGTGAAGACGGCGTTCGACCAGGCAATTGAGCACGTAGAAGGGATCACGAGCGATCAATGGAGCAAGACTTTTAAGACGGACGAGGGATCGCTAACAGGCCTGGAATTGGTGTTGGGAATGCTGGACCACACCACGCACCATCGCGCCTCTGCGGAGATGTATTTGCGCGCCAAAGGAATCACCCCGCCCGAATATAGTTTTTGAGATATGGCTCATCAATTCACCACGGATTACCTGAAGGATTCGTTAGCGCTATTCCGCCAATACAAGAAAATTGCCGAAGGCGCAATGGCGCAGGTGACCGACGAGCAACTGACCCAGACGCTCGACCCTGAGATGAATTCCATCGCGCAGATTGTGAAACACATGGCCGGCAACATGCGCTCGCGGTGGACGGATTTCCTGACCACCGACGGTGAAAAACCCGATCGAAACCGAGACAGCGAGTTTCTCGATGCGCCCGGCACGCGCGCAGAGTTGATGGAGCTGTGGGAAACCGGTTGGCAGCGGGTTTTTTCCGCGCTTGAGCCTTTGTCGGAAGCCGACCTGGGCCGCACTGTGCGGATTCGCAATGAACCCCACTCCGTTACGCAAGCCGTGAACCGGCAAGTGGCGCACTATGCCATGCACTGCGGGCAGATTGTTTTGCTGGCAAAACATTTGGCGAGCGAACATTGGAAGTCTTTAAGCGTGCCGCGCAACAAGTCGGCGGAATTCAATCAAGCAGTGCAGGCCGGCGAGAAGAGCCAGCGATAACGAAACGGGCAGCCTCGCTATTCTAATAGCGTGCGCCCTGTTACCAGCAAACTCACGTTGGCGGCCCTCCTCAGTAGCCGGCCGCGCCGGTCTTTCTCCTTCTGCTGGCGATTCCTTTGCGCTGCGCCCCTTGGATACCGTCGTATTTTTCGGCGATAGCATCACAGAACAGCGGATGTACACGATGCTCACCGAATTGTACACAGTCACGCGCTACCCCAAGCTAAACGTGAAATTTGTTAACTCGGGCTGGAATGGCGACAGCGTGACCGGCGGCCCGGGCGGCCCCGTCGATTTGCGCTTGCAGCGCGACGTGTTGGCCCACCATCCCACCGTGATGACGGTTATGCTCGGCATGAACGACGGCAAGTACGTGGATCACAAACCCCAAGACGACGAGGTTTATTACGCAGGGTATCGTCATATGGTCGAAACACTGCGCCGAGCACTGCCCAACTTACGCATCACGGCAATCGAACCTTCACCATATGATGACGTCACGCGGCCAATCACGCTGCAGCCGGATGGCTATAACGCCGTTCTCCAGAAATTCAGTTCGTGGATTACACGCTACGCCAGCGAAACTCATCTCGACGTGGCCGATATGAACACGCCCGTCGTCGACATGCTGAAAAAAGCTAATGCCGAGGATGCGGCAACGGCGCAAAAAATAGTGTTCGATCGCGTGCATCCCGCATTGGCTGGTCACCTGGTGATGGCGGAACAACTGTTGAAGGCCTGGCATGCCCGCGCGCAAGTGTCGTCGGTAACCATCGATGCGGCGGCAGGTAAAGCCGGCGAAACGGCGTTCGCCAAAGTCGCAAATTTGAAGACCGCGCCTCTTACCTGGACGGAGACGGAAGAAGCGCTCCCGCTGCCGGTGGCGGCATGGCTCGCCGATGATAAAGAGCATGTCATCGCGCTTGCCCTCAAGAATTCCGATTTCACAGAAGCGTTGAATCAAGAGCCGTTGCGTGTCACCGGTCTCCCCGCAGGCCAATACCGGTTGGGCATCGACGGAGTCCCGGTGGGGAATTGGTCCAATAAAGAATTCGCCGCTGGCGTGAATCTGGCGCTTCTCGATACGCCCATGGCTCGCCAAGCAGTGGAAGTGCGCGATCTGACGATTCGCCGCATCGACGTTCATTACCAGCGTTGGCGCACACTGCAAGTCGCTCTGGAAAAACTTGATCTTAAAGGTTTCGAGCGCGCGTTGAAAGATATGGATACTTTGGAGGCGGAACTGACCGCGCGTCAGCACGCGGCAGCACAGCCGAGCCCGCATTCCTTTGAACTTGTGTTAGAGCAATGAAGTTTTTGATTCGCAAAGCAGCGAGCCGTTACCGCAATTGGATGTATGAGTGGGAAAACGGCTTGGCTAATCGTTCTAGCGATCGAATCGTACGGCCATTTGATTTTGGACTCGAATGGAGCCGTGCGTGGCCGGGCAGCGCGGAATTTCCGTACCAGGATCAAGGCCCCGTGGAGTACATTGAGCAACTGAACCAGCGGGCCATCGCGAACTCCGGCGAATTCTTCGCTTACACCCCGCCCACCGATTTCAATTTGCACAAAGAAGGCGAAGCGGAATGGTTGCGCTTCACTTCGCCCGTGGCCACGCCGTATCCGGAGAACAACACTGTTCACTGCCTTTGGTATCCGGCCCGCGGCGGCGGCCGAAAAGCCATGACTCTGCTGCCCCATTGGAATTCAAAGCTGCCCCAGCACAACGCACTTTGCGCAGGTTTGCAGCGCCTTGGTATTTCGGTGCTGCGCTTAAGCTTGCCTTATCACGATGCGCGCATGCCGGCTCATTTGCAGCGCGCCGATTACGCAGTATCCGCCAATGTCTGCCGCACCATTGACGCCACGCGTCAAGCGGCCATTGATACGCGCGCCTGTTTCGATTGGCTCGAACAGCAAGGCTATCGCGACCTCGGTATTTGCGGCACAAGCTTGGGCTCTTGCTATGCGTTTCTGGCAAGCGCGCACGATCCGCGCATACGCGTGAACGTTTTCAACCACTGTTCCACTTATTTCGCCGACGTGGTTTGGGAAGGGCTCTCTTCGCGCCACATACGCGAAAGCCTGGAAGGCGCAGTCACTTTAGAAACGCTGCGCAAAATGTGGCTGGCCATCAGTCCGCCGAGCTATTACGAAATGTATTCCACGCGCAAGAAGAAATCGAAATTCATCTATACGCGCTATGACACCACGTTCCCCCTGCATTTGTCGCGCCAGGTCGTAGAAGGGGCGCGCAAACGCAACTGGGATCACGATTCGGTGGAACTGCTATGCGGCCATTACACCATGGGCGAGTTCCCATTCAAATATTTAACCGGCTACGAGATCTGCTCGTTCGCAAAAAAAAATCTCTGAACGCCGTGCGAAAAGGGCGCGGATCCCGCCAACGCTGTAACGAAGCCGAGCAATCAGCCACTATAATGTTGCAAGCCAATTTGTAATGCCGTTTTCGCACTTTCCACAGGAGCTTATGAAACAACTCATCCTTGCTGTCTTAGTTGTCAGCCTGCACGCCGTTGCAGTCGAACCCCGGCAAGTCCACTTTCCCAGTGAAGACAAAGAAAGGACCAAACTGGACGCGTATCTCTTTGAGCCCGAGCCATCCAGCGGCAAACATCCAGCCGTGGTTCTCCTCCATGGCCGAAGCGGCTTGTATTCGTCGCTGGCCAACGGTGTCTACACCGCCGATACGCTCTCCAAACGCCACAAGTTCTATGCCAAGTATTGGACCGGCCGCGGCTATGTAGTCCTGCTCGTCGATAGCTTCGGGCCGCGCGGTTTCATTACCGGCTTCCCCAAAGGCAGCCATTCCGTTCGCCCGCCCGAAGTGAGCGAGGAACACCGCCCCTTCGATGCGTACGCCGGTTTGCGCTTTTTGCGCGCTCGCCATAACGTCGACCCCGAACACATCTTCGTTCAGGGCTGGTCGAACGGCGCCATGACCACGCTTGTCACCCTGGGCACAAACTCCCCCGGTTTGAGCGACGTCAAAGAAGGCTTCCGCGCGGCCATCGCCGAATACCCCGGCTGCCATATGGAATCCGTCCAAGGCGACTATCACGCATACGCGCCGATACTACTGGTCCTCGGTACCGATGACGATGAGGTCGGCTACAAATTCTGCCAGCAGTGGTCCGATCATGCCCGCGAACTGGGCAACAAGATCAAAACCGTCATCGAAGAGGGTGCCCAGCACGATTTCGACGAGCCCAGCAAGTCCAAACAGGCGGTGCCGGCCAACCGCAAAGCCTTTGAAGACATGACGAGCCGCGCGGAACCCTTCTTCGCGAAATTTCTTCGTTAATTGCTCGATCCAGTACCAGCGGCGTAAAAGGTTAAGAGCTTAAATATTTCAGGTACAAATCGCGGCGTTTCTGCATCGAATCAAGTGTCGCAACTTTCAGGAATGAAAACAGTGAAGCTTCCACCTTTTCTTGCACTGCCTCTGCTGCTGGCGCCTTTCGTCGGGCACGCCCAGAACTTTCAAGGAAGCGTGGCATCTGGTACAGCCACGCCGGCACCTATTGCCTTAGGCTTTGCCGACGCGATTGACCGTGGCCTAAAAACGAACTTGGGTGTCCTCACAAGCGAGCAAAGCAGCGAAGAGGTCCGTGCCCAGCGTGTACGCGCTCTAAGCGCTCTGCTTCCTCAACTTAATGGCCAGTTGAGCATGACGGAACAACAACTCAACTTACAGGCCTTTGGCTTCAACATCCAGTTGCCCCCTAGTGCCGGCTTTCAAATCCCAAAAATTATTAAGCCGTATTCCTACCAAGCCGCGCTCTTGAACGCAACCATTCCGCTCTTTGATTACCGTTCGATAAGCAATCTGCGCGCGTCGCGCGAAGCGCAGCAGGCCTCGAAACTTAGCGTCAGCAACGCCCGCGATCTGGTGGTGCAGGCGGTAGGGAACGCGTATTTGCAAATCATCGCCGATAACGCGCGCATCGGCGCCACGCAGGCCGAAATCGATGCCGATAACGCGGTGTTTACCAACGCGACACGACGGCATGATGCAGGCACTGCCATTGGAATAGACGTGCTTCGCTCGCAAGTCGAGTTGAAACAGCGGCAACAGCAGCTGGTGGCCGTCACCAATCAGTTCGAAAAAGACAAGCTCGGCTTAGCGCGCTTAATCGGTTTGCCGATCGGACAGGACTTTATAGTTACCGATCCCTCGCCCGCTCTCCCCATTGACACAATATCCGTGAAAGACGCACTCGACAAGGCGTATGCGAACCGCCCGGATTTTCAGGCCGCCAAAGGGCAAGTCATTGCCGCGCAATTTCGCGTGCGTGCCGCTAAAGCAGAGCGTTACCCCACGCTCACGGCCAGCGGTTATTACGGCGACGAAGGTTTGCGTCTCACCAGTAATTCCCACGGCGTCTTCGTTGCCACGGGTGCGATCAATTTCAATGTGTTCGACGGCGGCCGCATCAAAGCGGATGTTCTGGAGAACAACGCCGAACTGACAAATCGCCGCAACGAATTGGAAAATCTGCGCGGGCAAATCGATTTCGAAGTCCGTAGCGCGCTGCTCGATTTGAAAGCCGCAGCCGACCAGGTGGATGTCGCCAAAAGCAACGTGGAATTAGCCGCCGAATCGTTGAAGCAATCGCGCGACCGTTTTAGCGCCGGCGTCACAAACACGGTGGAAATTGTGCAGGCCCAACAAGCTGTCGCAGTTGCCGATGAAAATCTGATTGGCGCGCAGTTCCAATACAACGTCGCTAAGGTCTCGCTAGCGCGTGCTTTGGGCATGGCTGAGCAAAGCGTGCGCGGCTACTTCAATAAATGACACTCAGCGGTCTGGCAATCAACTCCGGCACTGGCCCAACGGCGGTAAGCCATTTGCGACTCAAACATCCAATGGATAGCCATCCCTTGATCAGATGGGAAAGTGATGAAACCACCCGATAATCAGGCATTGCAAATGTTCTACGGTAGTGTCCCGGTTTTGTTGGCTATCGTTGGTTTCTATATTGCCGTTGCCGTAAAGGGTTCTCGGGATACTTTGTTGTTACGTGACATTTTGGCGAGACTCGGTGCCATTGTTTTTCTGACAAGCGCCTATCATCCGTGGTGAATCATTGATCGTGGTCAGGTTTGAATAGCAATTCTTGAGGTGCGTGAGCATTCGGCGAGTGGTATTGTTCGCTGTCGCTGGTTGCGTGATTTGAACAGAAGATCCTGCCTGGCGTTTCTACATTTCAGTGGTCGCGGAGGGCGGACTTAAGTCCGCGCCGGTCTTCAGACCCGCTTTCGCGCCCGCGAGCGCTGGACCAAGGAAATTCCGCGGGATGCGCCACCAAGCCAGCCTTCAAGGGTTCAATTCAATGTAGTGGCGAATTTGCTTCACCTCAGATGCGCTGCGCACAAGCCGATCACAGTTTGCTCGCCCAACGCGCGGTCGGTCCCTTGGCACGCTGCATCAGTTGAGGGAGCCGGATATGGGGCGTCCAAAGCACATGTACATGATTGGGCATGACGACATAAGCGTCTAGACAACAGAGACCATCAGCCACCAGCGCTTGCAAATGATCTCTTACGATCCCGGCGATCTTATCTCTCTTGCCGCAAGTAGACCGGTCCCATTCGAGTGCTGTCCAGCAGCCGATCCGAGGGCGGCAGCGCGCCAATACCTTGCGACGAAAGCCTCACCGCTGGTAAGATGCTCAGGCAGGAAGGAGCGTTCCTGCGGCAGGCTTCCCCAGAGCCGCCAAGTGACAAACGCGGGTGCCTCCGGGATGCCCCAGTGGGGCAAACGACGACGATAGCGTTTCATAGTCTGAGCGCGCACACAACCGGCTGCGCCTTCCTTATTGCTGGTGTGCCGAGCTTTCACAGCTTCTCGAACAAATTGCGGAACTAAAGTTCCGCGCGGACTCAAGTCCGCCCTCCGCCGAGCCACTAAAATGTAGAAACTCCAGACAGAAGATTCTGCAAGGTACGGCACGCCTGACGGTCGAGCGAAAAGACATTGCGACTCCGCTTGCTCTGGACCAAGTTTGCGATTTGAAAGCCGCAGCCGACCAAGTGGATGTCGCCAAAAGCAACGTGGAATAAGCCGCCGAATCGTTGAAGCAGTCGCGCGACCGTTTTACCGCCGGCGTCACTAACACGGTGGAAATTGTGCAGGCCCAACAAGCTGTCTCCGTCGCCGATGAAAATCTGATTGGCGCGCAGTTCCAATAAAACGTCGCCAAGTTTTCGCTAGCGCGTGCATTGGGCATAGCTTAAGCAAAGCGTGCGCAGCTACTTAAATGAATGACGGCTGATCACGCTACGTCGTCCAAAACCGGGGTGCCCATAACGCAACCAAACCGCCCAGCCGCATGCTCCAAAGGATTAGTATTTCCCGCCGCCTCATAGTGCTGTAGTGTCAGCACTCCCGGAACGTTGCCTCCATCCCGCGCAAACAGTGCTTCGGCTTTCTTATGCCAGAGAATTATAGTACTTTGGTTTATAGTCCGGTTCGGGTAATGCTAATGTTTTTACATAGGGGTACTACCCTCTCGAACGGGTAATAATAGCGTTAAGACGTTTTGCGGGTTGCCGTTGGGGTACCTGGGAAAGGCGCTGACTATGCAGCAGTCTGATTTCGAAAAGCTAACCGAAGGTACTAATGAAAATGGCGCACAGGCGCTTGACACAACGCCTGGGGTGGTGTCGAAAATCAGCGACGCGCTCAACCAGAGCGATCACGAAACCGCCGGCATTCTGCTTGGCGACGCTCTGGAAAAGCAGCCCGGCCATCCCCAACTGCTCCGTCTCGCCGCCAGGCAACGCCGCCTCTCGGAACGTTTCTTCCGCGTATATTCGTTGCTCAAAGAAACGAACGAAGCCATCGAAGCCGACGAGTTTGTGCGAGCCGTGGGCGCCTATCGCGAAGCGGCCAATTTGAGCCTGGGCTTCTCGGCCCTCGAACAAGCGACGTTTGATCTTGGAATGGAAGAAGCGGCAGACTTGGGCGATCGTAATTGGCGCATTGCGCGCGCCCTTCTGGAAGACGCCGGCCGCCTCAATCAAAAACTGGTTGTTCCCGAACAAAAATGGCACGCTGTTCGTGCCGCGGAGCGCGCGGAAACCATCGCTAACGTGCTGGAGGAAACGGCGCTGGCCAAACCTTCCGAGCTCGCCGGCGCCCGCGAGCGCTTGATGCGGGCGCTCGAACAGTATCCGGAAGACGCCGGCTTGGCCAACCGATTGAAGTCGATCGAATCGACCATTGAAGAGAAGCGGAAATGGGACCAGCGTCAAAAGTGCCTCAAGAAGTTGACCGATTTGCGCGCCGCTATGCAGCGCGAGACCGATCCGGCACAAGCCGGCAAGTATGTGCCGCAGGCCGAAGCGCTCGCTGCTCCCTACATCGCCGAACTTGAGTTCGTGACGATCGTCGAAGACGTTCGCCACCAAGTGCTCAGTTGCGCGCGAGCCGTCACCGCTCTACAGCAAGACCGTCTTCAGGACTGCCTCGTCGAATGCGCGTGGGTTCTGAGCCGCATGCGCCATCACCAGTTATTTCTCAATTTGATGAAACAGGTGAAAGAGCGCGAATTCTCCTTGGCCGACGAATATTCCGATTCCGTCGCGCGCATCAAGGAACTTCTCGCCGCGGGTAAACTGGCGGAGGCGGAGGCTATTTGTAACGAAGCTAGCGCTCAACTGTCGCAATTTGCCGATTTTGAAGAGCTGAAAAGCGAGATCGCGACCCGCCGCGCGAAAGAAGATCGCTATGCGCAAGAGAGTTCCGACGATGTTCGACGCCTCTTGGAGCGCGCTGAGCGAAGTTTGCGTGAACAGCAATACCGGCTCGCGGAGCAAGCTTTCGCTGGCGCGCTCAAGCTGCGTCCCGGCAATCAGAAGTTGCCCGGACACATTGGCGGTCTCTTGCAAGGTTACGCCCGCTCGATCGTCCGTGAAAATCCGCGCTCGGCGGAAGAAGTTTTGCAGTTAATGACCCGCCTTCTGCCGCACTCCGTTGTGCCCGCGGACTTAGCCGAAGCCGTGCGCCAAGAGCGCGAACACGCTAAGGAGGAGGCTGTCCGCTGGGCGTCGCTCGACAAGATCGCGACTCTTGACTCGCAGCTAGAATCGGCGAAAAAGCGCGAACAGATCAAGGGTGTACGCGATGAACTGGCCAAGCATCCATTTACCGCCAGCGCTAGCGCCGATGTAAGAGATGCGGCCACGTCGCTCAGCCAGAAAATAGAAGGCAGGACTCGGGCCATCGAAGCACAACACGCGCGCCGGCCTGTCGTTTATCGGGTTCTCGCGTTGACCGCCACGGTTCTTATCGGCGTTGGACTCTCCATCTGGATGAACGGCAGTGGCTCACCTACATCCGCTCCAGCAAGAGCCAAACCTGCGGAAACTGCCGCAGTGGTTCCGTCTCCCAAACCCGTTCAGATGGCCATCGAGGGCAAGCTCACGCCTAAGCCGGCCAGCCTCGCAGTTAGCGGTGCCGAGCCAAATACCCGCATCAAAATCGACGGCGTCTTCTTGAGCAAAGCGCATCCAGCCAAAGAGCTAAAGCCCGGCGGCCACTCTATTGAGGTGTCGCGCAACGGATTTGTCACAAAGAAGATGACCCGCACACTCGCGCCAGGTCAGACCTTGGTGTTGACCGGCCGCGATGTAAAGCTTGAATCCACCGATGCGCGCGCGTTGGCCGCAGCAGCCGCGAAGCACACCACGAACAGCGCTGCACCTGCACCTAAAGCCGACGCCCTGCAAGACTTCAACAAGAATCGTTCCGATGGCCTGGATGCCGCCACAGTCACCAGCGCACTCCCCGATATTGACCGCCAAACAAAACAAGCGCCGGTAATAAGCCCGCAGGAAGCGGCCTGGAAAAAAGTCAATCAGCGCGACGAAGCCGCCCTCGAAAGCTATTTGCACGACTATCCGGATAGCCCTTACCAGAATCAAGCGCAAGTGAGTCTGTCCACCATTCGAGTGGGCCGCGCCTCCGCCAACGAATCTGCCGCTGTGCTCACGGTGATCGCGCGTCTAGCCAACGCCTGGACCGCGAAAGACCTCGACTCCATCCTGGCCATCCAGAGAAATCTCAACAAGCGTGAAGTCAAGGCCGAACTGTCTAACGTCAAGGAGTTGGCGATGCAAATCTCGCCCGCTTCGCCGCCGCAAATTGACGGCACGCAGGCGGTCGTCTTGTGCCGCCGCCACGCTTCGCAGACATTTTCAGACGGCACGCGTAAGCAGGTTCCCGAATCTATCGTCAGCTATGTTTTGGCCAAACGCGGCGGTAATTGGACCATTGAGGGAACGAAGTAACCCCTCCCGTCAAAATCGCAAATCGATAGAATTTTTTTCATAATTTATCGGAAACAATTCGCGCGCTATCTAGTCTTTTTACCGGGTTCTGTAAGATACTAACAATTTAGTTTAAAAGTCGAATTGTCTTTCGTTGGTTTAACTAAATGACAAAAACACATCCGTTAGGATTGCTCTTTTTTGTTGTATCTGTGGCACAACTTTTTTCCCAATCGGTTCCCATTTCGAGCGTTCCCGGGCTGGCGGCCTCTCTGCCGCCGGCCACCGCTTGCACCGGCAAGACCAACCTGCTGTGCGCCATACCCAATCTTTATGGCCCTTATGGCTTGGTATTGCCCAATCCCGGCATCGCCACATCTTTCGCCTCGTCTTTCCAAACCAGCTTCGCGGCTACGGCCACACAATTGACGTTGCTGCCCCTGGCGAACCCCGCCTCCGGCTTTGTTTATCAATATGATCCCCAAACCGGGCTCTACTCGCGTTCCAGCCAGAGTCTGGGCCCCGTGCTCACCGAGCGCGGCGAAACCATTGGCCGCCACAAGTTCGCCTTTGGGGGAAGTTACCAGAGATTTCGGTTTCAAAAGCTCGACGGAATCGACTTACACCATATCCCCGCCCTCCTTCCCGCCGTCAAAAGCTCCGCTCCCGCAGGCGATCCGTATTTGCTCGGGCAATTCGTGAGCACTCAGAATTCCGTCGATATCAAGATGAATCAGTTCACCTTTTTTGCAACATTTGGCATAACGAATCGCATCGATATTTCCGTGGCCGTGCCCTTCATGCAGGTCGGATTTAACGTAAATTCGGCGGCAACCATCAATCGCATCGCGGGAACCGAACCTATATTGCTCCCCAACCCAAGCCCTACTGGCAACGCCCCGGTACTCACTTGTTGCAGCAACGGCGGCCCCGGTCCCTACGGCCCGATTTTCGCTAACTACTTCGATCCCAAGAATCCCGCCACCAGTATTCAACGCATATTTTCCAACAATCACAGCACCGCGCAAGGTGATTTGTATTGGAACCCGAGCAACAGCAATGCGCAGGGAATCGGCGACGTCACACTCCGCGCGAAAACGAATCTTTATCACAACGAGTCAGCCAGCTTTGCTCTCGTAACTGACGTGCGCCTTCCTACCGGTGACGCTTCCAACTTTCTAGGATCGGGTACGCTGGGCCTCAAGCCAGTGGCCGCGCTTTCTTTTCGCGAAGGTTGGTTCACGCCACACGTGAACCTCGGCTATCAGTGGAACGGCTCTTCCGTTCTCGGCGGCAATCCCTATCTAGGCACCAAGAACCGCCTCCCCGGTTTCGCCATTTTTTCAACCGGCTCCGATATTCCGATTTCCAAGTATGTAACTTTGTCGGCCGATTACTTAGGACAGCAGTTAGTTAATTCGCCGCGCATTGCTTTGCAGTCGTTCCAATCGCCCGGTCCGCTCGCCACGACAGGCCAAGTCGGCACATTCCAAACCATCGTTCCA
This sequence comes from Bryobacterales bacterium, assembly GCA_963763615.1. GTDB lineage: Bacteria > Acidobacteriota > Terriglobia > Bryobacterales > Bryobacteraceae > Bog-105. The sequence continues at coordinate 243,230 of CAVXPI010000007.1, forward strand.
CTCGGCAAACAGGTCTACAATCAAAGCGATGCCGCGATCGGCCTGAAAATTAGCGCTTTCGACCATCTCTTGATCACCGTCAACGCCATCGTCGCCCTGAACGACGGCGGCTTGCGGCAAAGGGTAACCCCCATGGCAGGACTCTCTTACGTTTTCTAGGTTCGCCGACCACTTACTTTCTTTTGGGTCGCTCGTAGCCCGCAATAGCGTTCGCAGCCGTCGCCGCAGCACGCTAACCGTCTTGAGTACCGCTGTGTCCTTCTGCATGCTAGGTGTACTCGCCGCAATGTACACTTTGTTCTTCCTCAGCGAGCCCGTGCAAGATCAGGCTCTCCGCCTTATCGTGCGCAACAGAATCTCGTTCGCCAATCCTATTCCTGTCAGCTACGTCGACAAGATCAAATCGCTGCAAGGCGTTCGCGAAGTGATGATTCAACAATGGTTCGGCGGCATCTACAAGGACGCGCGCGATCCGCAAAACAATTTCGCGCGCTTCGCCGTCGAGCCCGCCAAACTATTCCGCCTGCACCCTGAATACTCCATTGAGAGCTGGCAAGCCGATCACTTTCTCAAACGGCAAAACTCCTGCATCATCGGCCGCGCTTTGGCCGAGCGCCTTGGCATGAAGCTGGGCGACCGCATCACCTTACTGGGCGATATTTTCCCGGCCCACCTCGATCTGATCGTCGCCGGCATTTACGAAAGCGCCATCGACAATGAAGTCCTCTACTTCAACAACCAGTATTTAAAGGAGTCTCTCCACAAACGGCAAGACTACGCCATCATGCTGATGGTGATGGTGAACGACGCCGCTTCCGTAACCGCCGTCTCGCGCCGCATAGACGGCCTGTTTCACAACGCCACCGTCCAAACCAGAACCGAGACCGAGAAAGCGTTCCGCTTGAGCTTCCTAAACTATCTCGGTAACATTAAGCTCTTTCTCTTCGCTGTGTGCGCCTCACTCGCAGGAACAGTTTTGCTGGTGGCGGCGAATTCCATCACAATCTCGGTGCGTGAGCGCGCACCGGAAATCGGCATTATGAAGGCTCTGGGATTTTCCGCGCATACCGTGCTCACCCTCATTGCGGCCGAGGCCATGTTGCTTGGCGCTGCCGGCGGTTTCCTCGGGCTGCTCGGAGCGCAGTTGCTCATCGCCGCGATGCGCAATTTCCCGGTTGTCATGGTGAGCCTAACCACTCTCTCGCTGTCGCCGGGCATCACGCTCCTGGCTCTGCTCACCGCATCGGCGTGCGCCATGGTAGCCGCCGTCCCCACCGCCTGGCGCGCCGCCCGCCGGCCCATCACAGAATGCCTCGCGCAAGCGGACTAGCCCGGATTTCTCATCCACCCGATGCCGATCCCTCTGAGCTACAATCTCCGCAATTTGCGAATACGCAAGACGACCACGCTGATGACGTCGCTCGCCGCGTCGCTGAGTGTGCTGGTGCTCGTCGCCGTGCTCGCCCTGGTGTCTGGCTTGCAAACGTCGTTTGACGTCTCGGCCAGCCCCAAGCATCTCCTCCTGCTTCGCAAAGGGGCCGCCTCCGAACTCGTGAGTATCCTGACCCACGAAAATTTTCAAGACATTCTTTCACGCGATGGAATCGCCAAAGATGCCAACGGCCACCCCCTGGCATCGCTCGAGGTGATTACCATCGTGGCCGTCAGTCTTCCAGCCGGAGCCGAAATGAACGTTACGCTGCGCGGCATGACGGATATGGGCTGGAAGATGCGTCAACCGCAGCTTTCCCTCATCGCGGGACGCCTCTTTGCAGCGGGTGCCCGGGAAGTGGTAGTGGGTCAAGCGATTGCAGAAAAGTGCCCCGCCGCACACCTGGGCGGTACGCTCCAATTCGGCAATGGCTCCTGGACCGTCGTCGGCATCATGAGCGGCGGCCAGTCCGCTTTCAATAGCGAGATCTTCGCCGATCTCAATCAGACCAGTTCCGAATACCACCGTTCCAACGAGCTGAGTTCAGTGTTGATCGAATCGGCTTCGGCGGACTTGCAGCCTCTCATCCATAGTTTGCGCGCCGATCGCCGCCTGAACCTCCAAGTCGAAAGCGCGCGCGAATACTATGCAGAGCAAATGTCCGCCGCGCTGCCAGTTCGCTTTATGGGTACCGTTGTGGCGCTGGTGATGGCCTTAGGCGGCGCGTTCGCCTGCATGAACACGATGTACACTGCCATTGCCCGCCGCGCTGCGGAGATTGGCGTCTTGCGTGTTCTCGGCTTCTCGCAGACTTCCGTGATGGCCTGCTTCCTCCTCGAATCTGTGCTCATCGGCCTTTTCGGCGGCGCTATCGGTTGTGTCTTGGCACTCCCCCTCAACCGCTTTGAAACGGCCATCGGAAGCTACATCACCTGGAGCCAGCTCAGTTTTCACTTTCGCGTCACGCCGGAAATTATCTTCACCGGCTTGCTCTTCGCCGCAGCCATGGGCGCAATCGGTGGCTTCCTGCCCGCACGCAGCGCGGCGTCTCGCCCTCTCATCGCTGCCTTACGGTCGCATTAGCTCTTTGATCCTGCCGTCTGTGAGATGATCGACTCTGCTCCCCTATGGATTCGCTTCTCGCTCAACTGTGGGCGCACGGATATCCGATACTCTTTGCCCTGGTGCTGCTTGAAACGCTCGGTATTCCCGTGCCAGCGGCCGTGGCTCTCTTCGTAGCAGGAGCGGCCACGGCTCACGGAATTTTGCACGTGCCGGGCGCTTTGGCTTGCGGCGCGAGCGCCATGCTCTTCGGCGATTCCATTATGTATTTTTTAGGACGCTACACGGGCTGGTGGCTGCTAAGCGTTCTTTGCCGCCTCTCCCTCAATCCCGAATCCTGCATCCTTCGCTCCGCCGACGCTTTTTTCAAACGAGGCCGGGCGCTCTTGATGTTTGCCAAATTCGTACCGGGCATCAACACCTTGGCGCCGCCCATGGCGGGCAGCATGAACATGCGCTTCTGGCTTTTCATCCGTTACGATTTGGTGGGCACGCTCCTGTACACAACCGCATACATTTTCCTCGGAATCCTTTTTAGCGGCGCGCTCGACATCGTCACGCAAGGCTACCGCACGTTCAACCGCGCCTTGAGTTTCATTCTGATTGTGGCCGTCGTCGTCTACGCGCTGCTCCAACTCTGGTTCTGGATGCGCGCTAAAGCTTTGCGCTATGCGCCCACGATTGAGGTGGATGCCGCCGCCGCCGACCTTGCCGCCGGCCACGCCGTTGTTTATGACGTACGCAGCCACGGCTATTACGACGCTCGCACGATGCGCATTCAAGGTTCGCGCCGGCTCGATCCGAACGCCTTCAATCATTGGCGAGAACAGCTCCCCGGTGGCGTTCATATTTATCTATATTGCACTTGCATCCGCGAAGCCACTAGCGCGCGCGTGGCGTTGTTGTTGTTGGAGCAAGGCGTGGCCTGCCGCGTCATCCGCGGCGGATTGCGCAAATGGAAAGCGGCTGGATTGCCGCTAGAGCGCGTGCCGGTCGATGAGGTCTCGGAGTTGCCGGTGTTTGGTTAGGAAAAGACTCCACGACGCTTGCCTAGGGCCACTGCTGCGCTCCGTGTAAAACGGTCGAAATCTCCACTACTTGATTTCGCACGCGATACACAACTATGAAGGGAAGCTCGGGCGGGGGAAACTCGGGGGGAAACTCGGGGGGAAACTCGGGACATAGCACTCAAACACAATTTCTTGGGACGGGTTTCGGGGGTTTCGGGGACAGCCACCAAAATGAATAATTCCTAACGCTCTGAACGCCCACTGGCCAAGAACGACGCCAAAACCTATGGTTACGACAGCGCCCACTCGTCGTTCCAAAGCTTAGGCATGCCGACCTTTGGCTACGATGCGTCGGCAAACAAGTTCACAGCACTCGAGCGGAGTGTGAGCAAAGATCTGGCCGCTCAAACGGCCGGTAGCGCCCATGGGCCATGGCCCCGGGCGAACTCGCCCGTCCTCAGCACCGCGCTGCCCAATGTTCACTTCGACTCGCTTGGGATTCCAAGGTTGACTGTTTTGCCGCTTGCTTAACCTTAACCAGCCGAATCGCCGGATGCGGACCGGCATGGGTCCGGTGGTGTGGGAGGAGGGGAGCCGCGAGGCGTCCCCCTATCCTGATCCCGTTTTGCGTAGCCTACCGCACCGTCACCGTCGCGGCCCGGTTAACGGCCGCGGTTTCGTCACCGGTGGATTTTCTTACGGTAATGCTGCCGTGTTTAGTCACTAAGTTGACGTCGGGACCGTGGCCCACGGAGCCTTCGAGGCGGGCGCCGCGGCCTTCGGAACTCTCTTTCAGGCCATCGCCAAACTGATTGTCAATCTCGCCATTTTCGGTGTCTGCATTGAGCGCGAAATGCGCGGCTGCGGGCACGGCTAATTCAATATTGCCCGAACGAGCATGGACGGCAATGCGTCCCATGGCTGAACGCTCGGGGCGCAGCTCAATGTCGCCGCGATCGACGTCGAGGTCGAGAGCATCTGAAAAGCCGGCGAGAGTGACATCGGTCGCGTGGGTGGAAAGCTTCACTGGGCCGACGATGTCTTTGGCGTCGAGGCTGCCGCGATCCAAGCGAACATAACCGTTAATTTGGCGAGCGTCTAACTGCGTTCGCATGCTTTCTAAGCGGACAGGTTTGGCCAGGGCGCGCAGCGAAATCGTGCCGGTGTAATCGCCGCCAAGGGTGACTTGCCCGGAGATGTTTTCCAACTCCACATCAGAGCCGCGGCCGTGCAGATCAATGGTGCCTTTCACATTGCTGCAATGAACGGAGTGGGTGCTGTGCGCATCGAGTTTTACGTTGCCGCCTATTTCGTCAAGCCGGACATCGTCAATGTTGCCGCCGTTTAGCTCGATGTCACCGGCCAAAGAAGAGATATCGATACTGCCGCGCGAATCGCTGGCCTGAATACTGGACCCCTTCGGGACGCTGACATCCAGGTTCGTGCTGACGGAAGTGTGCGTGCTGGGGCGGTCTTGATGGCAGCGAATGGTAACCGTGTTTCCTTCGACGAGCACTTCTACGGGAGATTGGTCGTTGGCTTTGTCGGCTTCTTTCAGGTCAAACGAACCAATTGTCTTCTGGCCCGAGACGGTGACGGATGTGGCATCGGTGCCACTGATCTTGGCATCGCCGCGAAAATCCTCGAAAATTATGTGGGGGGCGGCACTGGCGTTGCGAGAGACGACTTCGATCGGGTATTGATGTTCTTCGCCAAAGGCCTGAATGCCACTTTCAAAGCCGATTTGCCGCCACCAATTGTCCTGCCGTTGAAACTCGAAGGCCGACGAGCCGATGAGCGCGACGAATACAACGGCGACCCAGGCGCCGCCGGAAACACCATTGCGAGGAATGGGGCCGTTGCCGGTAAAGCGGATGCAAACTTCGATTAAGGCAACCACGCCCCACAAGATGAGGCCGTAGGGCCAATAGTGTCCTATCAAAGAGGCGAGCCGGAAATCGGGAGAGATCGCCCGCACAAGAAAAACAACTCCGAGCAGGATCAGGACAAGCGGTCCGGTAAACGATCCGCGAGTTCTCATGGCCGTGGCCCTCCTCCGATGGAAGGAGGTGTTTGCGGCACATACATACGCTCAACGAGCTTCATCACGCCCACGACGATCAAGATCAACGGCCACGAGCGCGAGAACGAAAGCACGCCGGCTTGATGCATGGCGAAGAGAGAGCCGACTGTGATCAGCAGGATGGGACCACGAATGGCTTGGGCGAAAAGAGCAGCTCTATTGTTCACGGCCCGACTCCATGGATGCCGGATCGAGCGGACGCCGCGCACTGTGCAAGCCAGTGACCCGGTTGTACAACATCACGAAACCCGCCACGATTAGCAGGACCGGCCAGAAGCGCGCCAGTTCGTGGAAGGCAATGAGGTGCAACGTGTCTAAAAGAAAAAGGACGCCTAAGGCGATGAGGACCAGCGGACCGATAGGAACGCGCGACCGATAGATGTTAGGCGCGATCAAGCTCGAAAACTCATCGACAGGCAAACCAGCCTGGCGCCGGGCGCGCCGTGTGGAATGCTTCAAACGCCATGTAGGCCCAAAAACCTACCATCATCATGATGATGAAGAGTTGGCCTTGAGCGCCGTCGGTGGCGGTCACGAGACTCAACAATAATCCGATGATGCCTGCGTGCACTAAGCCCTTGGCATATTGTCCGTTGTAAATAGCGCCGACGCCGGGGATCAGGCCCAAGAGGAAGGCCAAGGCCGGCACGGTGTGGGAAGGCGTGACGGTGTGCTGATAAGGGTTCGGGCCTTGTGGGGCCGGATCGGGTGTGGCTGCGGTAAAGGTTGTACTCATTGGTGCATGCTCCTGGCAAAAAATTGTTCCGTTCGACGGGTGCTGACAGGCGGCGCATAAACCGCGTCCACAATCGCGGCAAAAGGCCGTGGCTGGTGTCTCTGTATGCAAGTAACAGTTCATTGTTTCTTATCCTCCGGCGTGGTGGATTTAGGGGCGGGCTTCTTGGCGGCGGCTCGATCATTGTCGTCCTGCTGCCGCTGCAAGTCGCGCAGGCGCGCTTCCACTTCATAAACAACACGCAGATTTTCGTAATACTTCAGCATGCGGTCTTTCATGCGCACTGCCTTCATTTCCATGCCGCCCCAGACGCGGACGGGGTTCAGATCGGCCGATTGCACATGCTCCACTCTTGTTCCGGTGCAACGCTCCAGCATGGTGAACGAAAGCACGGCCATAGCGGCGCCCATCACGAATTTGGGTTGCAGGACGGGCTGCAGCCACTTCAGTTGGAACCGGGTCCAAAGCGTTTGCCTCTCATACGGGCCGCGGACTCGTCCCACCGGCGATTGAAAGGCAAGACGGGTGATCAACTCCGGCGGCGGTTCTACCGCAGGCATGGCTTCGAGAAGCGATACGCCGTGGGTGACTTCAGCCATGAAGGCCGCGCAAGCAGGGCACTCGGCCGCATGCAACTCGACGGCCGCGCGCTCGGTGTTAGTGAGCGTGCCGTCTAAGTAATCGGCGAGGATGCTTTCAAATTCGGGGCACTTCATAGCTTGCTACCTTATACGGTTACTTTATTCCGTCTCAAAACCTTTCCCAATTCGGCGCGGCCCCGGTTGAGGCGCGATTTTACGGTTCCTTCCGGGACGTCTAACACTTTCGCGATTTCGCGATATTCCATTTCCTGCAAGTCGCGCAGGATGACGGCTTCGCGCAACTCCGGAGAAAGCTTTTGCAGAGCGGCCTGCAACAGTTCGCCTGCCTCGCGGCCGGCGAGCATCCCATCGGTGCGCGACGATTGCGCGGTGCGTTCTTCCAGCGTGGCCAGCTTATCTTCCAGGGCGTCGGTCACGCGGTCATGTTTACTGCGGCGATAATGATCCACTAAAAGATTGCGGGTGAGGCGGGTCAGCCAGACCACGAATGAACCTTCGCCGGCGCGGAAGCTGCCCAACGATTTGAAGACGCGCATAAACACGTCTTGTGTGAGATCCTGAGCTTCGTTATCGCGGCCCGTGAAGCGATAGCAAATTCCGTAGACACGTTTGGTGTACGTTTTGACGAGCTCGTCCCAGGCGCTCTGCTCTCCACTGAGGCAGCGCTCGATCAAACTGATTTCAGCGTCCAACAACGGCCGTCGCGTCCCAACCCCGGCGGGCGATGCGTTGGCCCAGCTCCAGGGAGCGAGTACCTTTACGCCTGCCAGAATCTTCGAGTCTACCGAAATGGGAAACGCCGCTGCGCTTGACATATATAGGACGTCACTTGAATAAACGCAAGAACGGGGCCGGAAGTTCAAAGGGATTTGAGCGGGTAAGTGATTGAAAACAGGGTTTGTCCGTGGGCAATATTGCTGGTGGCTAAGTGGTTTAGATTCAGTGCGGGGCGGAGAGGATGGGGCGGAGGGTTTCCCAGGCTTGGTAGGAGGAGACGAGCGGCTTCGTCGGCGATGGCTTCGCGTGCCGCAGCGTGGGCGGCTGTGTTTTGGACGGCGCTTGGCGCCGATCGTTGGCGAGCGCGCAAGACCGTCGACAATACGTATGTAAATGGCGTGAAACTGGGTGTACGCTTGATTTTGCGTTCGCGCTAAAGTTAGGAGGCTCCGTTGAAAAGAAAACCACTTGTTAGTTGTCTTTATGCTTGGCACTTCGGTTGCTGTGTTTGCACCGCAGATGTCGCATGCGACTGTTATTTATTCTGAAGCGGTATCGGGCGATCTTCCAGGAGATCAAAATTTCCCTACGCTGGTGGGGTCGTTCATTGTGGGCACGAATAGCATCCTGGGGCACGACTCGCTCGGCACGGATATTCTTAGCCAAGGCGATACCTTTGGCTTGACGCTGGGCGCAGGTCAGCACATCGATTCCATCCTGCTCACGATTACCAGCAATACAAACACGGCTGACGCTTTTGCGGCGACCATTTTCGAGTCGCCCTTCACTCAGGTTAAACAATTTGTTGAACCGGCCGGGACAACGGGCGCGATCGGCTTTACTCCATTTGCATCTCAGTCCCCAGGTCAGTACAACTTCTCCATCCAATATGTGACTGCGAATCAACCGACGCAAGGCTTCAACTGGCACGCAGCATTTGCAATGCACATCAACAGCCCCTTCTCTATTCAGGTGATTAGAGGTGATCACCTTGGTCTTTTATGTTGCTCACCAACCTTTTCCAGTCGGCCGCCTTTGTCGATTTTCGGAGCGCAATCTGGAACAAATGCGCCAGTTCTACCTCGGATGGCGCTAATGGACTGGATTCGATTGAGAGGATCGTAGGCGTACTGCTGGGTGAACGCGCCTGTGGGTGTAGTGATGATTTGTTGAAGAAGGCTGCCGTTGTTGTGGAACGATGTCGAATCCCAGGTGTAGGCGAGGTCCAGAAGCGTTCCCGACTTAGTAGAGGAATCTTTGATCTCAGCAGGCTGCCAGCGGGGGTTGGGCGTGACGGTGCGGGTGATTCCGTTGCCGAGATTGAGCGAGGCGGCCTCAGTTTACGGAGGAAGGTGTGTTTGAGTGTACAGCGAACGATTTACCAACGATTTCGCGCCACAACGATTTCGCGCCAACGATCACCCAACAGGGTCCGCTTCCTGAAAGGACCGGAGCCAACCCCCGTCTACACGTAAATGCGCTTCACTCGCGCATGTATCCCGCAAAGCACGCTATACGAAATCGTTCCCGCGAGCTTTGCAATCTCTTGGGCGTCGATGGAAACATCTCCTTCGGCACCCAACAAAGTCACTGCGTCGCCGACTTTCACCTCGGGGCTTGCAGTTACATCCACTGTCGTCAGGTCCATCGACACCGCACCCACCATCGGCGCTAATTTGCCGTTCACGATCACAGAGCCACGATTGGAAAGGCGGTGCGGAATGCCATCGGCGTATCCGGCGGCAAGAATAGCCATCCGTATGGGCTGCGGCGCACGGAACATCCCGCCGTAACCCAGAAGCGACCCCGCCGGCAGATCCTTAACCGAAAGAATCGTTGCGCGCCACGTGAGTGCCGGCTTCACGGCAAGACTCTGCGCTGGCGCGGGCCCGCGAGCGGGTGAAACATAGCCGTAGATTGCGTGCCCCGGGCGCACCATCCCGCGCCAAGCCCGCTCGCGACGATAGGCAATCGGAATCGTGCTCGATAGATGAAGCAAAGGCGGATGCACGCCGGCTTCGGCCAGATGGCCCACGGTTCTTTCAAAAAGCGCAACCTGCTCATCCGTCTGGCTGTTCTCGTAGTTGGCTGCCGAAGCGAAGTGCGTCATCAGCCCTTCCAGTTCTATGTTCGGCGTCGCTAACAGTGCTTCCGCAATTTCCGGCGCACTGGCTCGCGTGCCCAAACGGCCCATCCCCGTGTCTATCTTGAGATGGAACGGTAAGCGCTGACTCCGTTGCTCCGCCAGCCGGTCCAGTTCCGCTAGGTCGGCCAGCGAGTGAATCACCGGTGTCAGGTTGTACGAAATCATGGCCTCGCGCGTAAACGGCAAAAAATCGGCCATCACCAGGATGCGCGCCCGAATGCCCGCGTCCCGCAGCGCTACTCCCTCGTCGGTATTGCTCACCGCCAGCCAGCGGGTGCCGCGTTCTTCCAGCACGCGCGAAACTTCTACCGCGCCGTGCCGGTACGCATCCGCCTTCACGACCGGCATCACTTCCACATTCGCGCCTACTGTCTCGCGAATGGCTTCGAAGTTCGCGCCGATTTGCGCGCGCGATACTTCCACCCAAGAACGATACGGCATCATCTTACTTCGATCCTAAGCTGTCCAACAATCTTTCGTACTGATCTGTTACCGCATTCCAGCTATATAACTTCTCAATTCTCTCGCTAGCGCGTTTGCCCCAGGCGGCGCGCTCAATTTCCGGCGCCCGCACGGCCCACTGCAGCTTCTCCACAAAATCGTCTTCCTCGAAACTCACAGCGGCCTCGCCTGCCACTTCCGAGTTCTCCGGAGTGTTCAGATAGAGCACTAACGCGCCGCGCCCCATGGCCTCAATCAGCGCCGGGTGCGTGCCGCCTACTTCCGTTGCCTGCACGTAGACGGCGCAATGCGATTGCAGTTGCCGGTAACCTTCGCCATACACTCCGCCAGGAATCACAATACGCGGATCTCGCGTATCCTTCACTTGACGAATGTAATCCGCCGAGTACGGTGCATCGCCAATGATGGCCAGTTTGAAATCTGTTTCCACCCGCTCGAATGTCTGCCGCACCAGTAAAGCGTTGTTTTCCGGTTCCATGCGGCTCACATAAAGCACGTATCGGCGTGGTTCTAAACCCAAGCCTCTCACCCGGTCGTCAGCCATCACTTTGCTGGTTTCGGCGCCGTAAGCAATGTACGTTGAGTCTTTGCCATACCGCTCCAGATAGTACTCGCGGATCTTTTCGGCGTCCGCAATCACCGAAGAGCAACACCAGGTGGCCAGCCACTCCGACATCAGATACCAAGACTTGGCCAGTATGTTCCATTTTTTCCGGTGCCGCTCCACGCCATCCACGTTCAGCGCTGTGGGCATCCCCAACAAGCGCGGCCAAAATGTGAAAATGGCGTTCGCCGCGTTGCAGTAGAGCAAGACATCGTAACGGTGGAACAAGGCATCCAATGTGGAAACGCCGGTATGCGCAATCGTCTCGAAATACTTATGCCGCAAGGTAGGCAGGTACCGTAGCTGTACGCCCCGGTACTGTGGTGCCGCGTATGGCTCGCGACAGTAAACCGTTACCTCATGTCCCCGCTCGACTAGGCGCACGGACAACTCTTCGGCGAAGGTTTCAAATCCACCGTAGTTGGCCGGTATCCCGCGTGTCCCCAGAATTGCGATGCGCATCGATCGTTCAGTTTTGGCCAATAAACCAAGCGGCCATATATTCGTTGGAAACGCGCCGCTTCTGCATGATGACATGCCGCTTGGCCCAAGTCTTTCGCCATAAACGAAAGACAATCGCAAATCCGCGCAAAGAAGAATGTTCCCGCAGCAGGCAGCCGGCAACCACTGCGCAATCCCGCACGCTGATCGCTACGAAATGCCGCGCATAGAGGCCGGCTGTTATGTTCTTAATGCGCATAAGCCAGCGGTTCTTCACCGAGTGCATGTTGATTAGCGCCGGCAACGCCGAACGCCGTTCGGGTAAAACGTGCCGCACGTGATACGCCACGGCTTTCGGCGTATACAAACATTTCCATCCATAGAGTTGCGCGCGCCAGGCCAGATCGGCGTCTTCGCGATACGCGAAAAAGTCTTCGTCGAAGTATTCGCCATCGAGCGCCACATCGTCCATCATCTTGCGCCGATAAAGGCAAGCCGCTCCGGTCCCGCCAAAAACATATTCGGGCTTCTCATATTGGCCCGTGTCCGGTTGTTGGCTTCCTCTATCTAAATGCCGCAGATTCGGAGTGAAGAAAATCCCAGTCGAATCGAGTACCGCTTCGGCCGGAATCGCAAAATCCTCGTTCATCCCAAGCAGTTTTCCGCAAACGCTTCCCACTTGTGGCTCCGGCTCTCCTGCCGCAACTAGAACGGAGACGAAATCCTTGCTCAACCGCACATCCGGATTCAACGCCAATAGCCAATCGCCTTTCGACAACTTCATGGCCTGATTCTGACCGCCCGCGAAACCCACGTTCCGCCGGTTGTAAACCACTCGCACTTTTTGCTCAAACTGCCGTAAAATCTCAGACGTTCCATCACTCGACGCGTTATCGACCACCACAACTTCCAACCCCGGATAGTCCTGTTCCAGCAGGTATTGCAAACATTGAGCGATGAAACGCGCGCTGTTAAACGTGACAATGGTAACGGCTACAAGAGCGGGAACTGCCATGCGAAGGTGTGAGGGTTCATCCTCAGCGTAACCTAATAGAGATTGCTCAACCCCCGCACCATCGCCCTCAAACTCGAACACCACTTATTCAAAAAACAGGGCGCGTTGCTCCAAAATCTTGTTCCACGGAAAACGCAAGCCGCGATCCGGCGGCGGATGCGCGCCCAGTACCTGCTTTGGGACGCCAGAAAGTACCGCGCTTGGCTCGATCGGCAAATGCAATTGCGCAAAGCTCGTTACGCCTGCGGCCTCGAACCCGGTTTGCTCTCAATCCTCACACCCGTTTGGGACGGCTCGCCGCTGAATTACTTCCGCCTGCTCGCCGAAAGCGTGGCGCAGCAAAACAGCAACGGTGCCGCTGAGTGGGTCGTACTCGACAATGGCTGCCGCAACGCGGAAATGCTCGCGTTTCTTGAAAAACTCAAGCAACAGACCTGGATCAAAGTCGTCCGCTCACCCAACAATGCCGGCATCGTCGGCGGAATGCGTCTGTGCCTCGAAGCGGCCACTAGCCGTTACATCCTGCCCGCCGATTCCGACGACTGGCTCTATCCCGATTGCCTGCAGATTGTCACTTGGTGGATCCAAAAAGAAAACTATCCGCCCATCCTTTATACCGACGAGGACAAGCTGATTGGTAAGCACGCGGTTCAGCCGTATCTCAAGCCCGCTTTCGACCCTGTTCTGCTGCTCAATTCCGCTTACATCGCCCACCTCGGCATTATTGATCGCAAGCTCGCTCTTGAACATGGCGCATACGCGGACAAAAGTACCGAAGGCAGCCCCGATTGGGATGTCTTCACGCGCTTTTATGTGGCTGGCTTGCCCGCCATTCACATCCCAGAAGTTGTCTATAGCTGGCGCATGCACCCGGAGTCGACAGCCGACGACGCCGGCAGCAAACCCTATATCCACTCGTCGCAGAAAGCCGTTCTCCAGCGCTATCTGGAGTCGAGCGGCATCGCCTCTAAGTACGATATCGAATACAGTCCACTTTTGAAAAACAGTTGCGACTGGTGGCTTCATCGCCGGCCAGTAGAGCCAGTACCTGCTTTGTTAGTCACGCTCACAACGGGCTCCCCTCCCGCGAAACAGATTGTGGATTATCCGGACGTTTCCCATCTCTCTCGTCCCATTGACTTTCCCCTCGTGCAACTCGCCTCCGCGAATGCCGATTTGATTTGCCTCGTCTCTGACGATCTGGAAATCGACCGCGCCGATTGGCTGTGGGAAGCGCTTGGCTTGCTTGAACGCTTCCCCGACGCCGCGATGGTCGGTGCCCGCATTCGCGACAGCGCAGGACTGATCGTCTCGGCTGGATCGGTTCTCGGTTTTGGAGCAACTGCTGATTGCCCCGACCGCGGCCGCCCCGCTCTCGATCCCGGCTATTTCACTCAATTAATGAAGCAGCGCTCGGTCAGCGCGGTTTCATCGCAATTCGCAGTGCTGCGAGCTAGCGCCCTAATCGAAATTGCAAACCATTCTCCCGCCATCGCCACCGTTGCCATGTTGGGGGAATGGGCCGCCGCTTGGGCGCGGCGAAAACAGAAGCGTATCGTCTACTCTCCGTACCTCAGTGCCGTTTCTCACATCGATTGGCGTATGTTTGCGCCGCCGGAGGAAGTCGCGGAATTTCGCTCAAGGAATGCCGATCTTATGCCAGACCAGCGCTTCTATCCAAATGCTTTCGGCTTGGAGCCGACAAGTGCTTATCGTCTGAGGTAGCACCCACGGCCCAGCATGCTGCCATCGATTTCGCCGAGCCGCTTCCTGGGAAACGCCAGCACCCGCACACCGGCTAATACCAACTTGCAGAAGTTTGCGTACCCCGCTCCTTGACAGTCAACGGCTCGGAAAGCCCTTACTGAGCCGTGACTGTCAAGGAGCGGCAATAATACTCCAATTTATTCAATTAGGCTAAACGGTTCGGTCAGCCATTACTCCAACAGATCCGCCAACTGCCGCCGCACCGCGTCCGTTGGCGGCTCGTTAAAAAAGAAATGCCACTCTTCGCCGCCAGGCGTCCCGTTCTCCCGGATCCGCTGCTCAATCTCCGCCTCGGAATGGCTTTCCAAAAACGCCTACTCGGCCACCCGTCGAATTTCCGGCAATAGGTTGAAGTATTCTTCTCTCAACCAATACCGCCTTGTGCGCGAACTATAGATCTCCTCACAGTGCCAATACTAGGCGGACTCATTCTCGGATGCGCCCCGAATCGATGTTTTTCTTGCATCTTGAAGCAATCCGAAAGGCAACGGAGAGCGTATAGGCTTGAGAGCGCAAAGGGCGCGGATACATTGGGCAGACGCATTTTCATGACAGGTGGAACGGGATACATGGGAAGCCGCCTCATTCCCCTTCTCGCAGAGAGAGGACATCAAACTGTTGCGCTTTCTCGCGAAGGCTCCAAACACAAGCTGCCGGCGAATTGCGAGGTGGTGATTGGCGACGCTCTCAACAGCGAGACTTTCGCGAATGCGGTGGCGGGCGCGGACACGTTCGTGCACTTAGTAGGCGTGAGTCATCCGAGTCCGGCGAAAGCGCGCGAGTTCGTGGAGATCGACCTCAAAGCGGCCAGCGAGTCGATCCGCGTGGCTCGAAACGCCGGCGTTTCCCATTTTGTGTATTTGAGTGTTGCGCATCCCGCGCCCGTTATGAAGGCGTACGTCGATGTGAGAGTGAAGTGTGAAGAGGCAATCGCTGAGGCGGGTCTTAACGCCAGCATCCTGCGGCCTTGGTACGTGCTCGGACCGGGTCACTTGTGGCCTTATGCGCTTGTGCCTTTTTATAAGCTCGCCGAGTTCGTGCCCGGAATGCGTGAAGGAGCGCTTCGCCTAGGACTCGTTACCATTCGCGAAATGGTGGCGGCGCTGCTTTTTGCGGTAGAGAACCCGGCAAGCGGACAACGCATCTGGGAGCCCAAAGAGATTCGGGGATTTCATTTGAGCCCGAGAAGCACAAAGGCCAAGACGGCGCCGGGCTAAGATTTGAGTAAAGGCAAGAAGGAATCATGGCAGCCACAACCAGCACGATGCCGGAAACAGAAGACGCGCTCGTCTCGGTTGAAGAGTACATTGGTCGCTTTGTGGACGGCAGCGAAAAGCCAACCTGCGAGTACGTGGATGGCGAGCTATTCCGAAAGTCAGTGGGGACCAAAAAGCACAGCAAGACCCAACAGAACGTCCAGTACTACATTCGCCGGAAATACGGCGAGGCTTTTGATCCGCTGCCCGAACTCACCACGCGCCTTCGGAAAAAGAAGTTTTACGTCCCCGATGTCGCTATCGAAGATCGGGCGCACCCCATCCACGGCCGCTATCCGGGCCCCGAATACCCTGTCTTCCTGTGCGTTGAGGTCATGTCACCACCCGACCGCATCGGTAAGGTATTCAGTAAGTGCGAAGAGTATCATAAGTGGGGGGTCCGCTACTGCTGGGTGATTGATCCGGAGCGTAAGGTGGCGTGGGAATACACCCCCGAGGACACCGAACCCCGCCGGATGACGGATACCCTGGCTGCCGGGCCGATTACCCTTACGCTCGACGAAGTAGTCGAGCATGTTTAGCTAACGCACCGAACCCAGGTGTTCGAGCGGCCAGAAGACGAACACCGCCTTCCCATAAATGTAATCGCGCGGGACGAAGCCCCAAGCGCGGCTGTCATTGGAAGAAATTCGGTGGTCGCCGAGCACGAAATATTTGTTGGGTGGCACCGGGGTGGGCGGATAAGGCCGGTCGTCTCTGTACTCGACAGGCACATAGTTCTCTTCAAGCTGCTTGCCATTCACGAGGACATACCCATCCTTCACCTCGACTATGTCTCCGGGAAGACCAATGACCCGCTTGATGTACGAAACGGTTTCGGTTTGATCGTCGGGATACCAGAAGACAACAGTGTCGCCGCGCTTAATATCGCCCAAGCCAAACTTGTAGCTGAACTGATTGATGAAGAGGCGTTCCTGATCAAGCAGGGTGGGCATCATGCTCGTGCCTTCCACCTTCACCGGCCGGTAGAGGAACAGGATCACCAGAACGGCGATCAAAACCGACAACATGAGATCGCGAAACCAGGCAATCACCGAAATCAGAGCGGGGCGGGTTGCGGCTGCCGCAACGTGAGAGGTGGAGTCTGCCGGTAATGCCGTTGGCGCGTTGCTATCGCTCACCGTATCTTCATCTTCCATGGGGAAAGCTTACTTCTAATCTACTAGTTTTGACTGAGTCTAACAAACAAGTGGATATTCCTGAGACGAACGAGCATTTTTTTTGGTTGCCTAGTGTAAAAAGTTTGGCAGTCGAGAGCCGCCAATGCGGCTTTCGCAACGTATAATTTAGGTAATGCCTTTCGAGCGGGTTCTCCATCATCGCGCCATGCGTTTTTGCGCTTTGATCTGTTTGAGCCTCCTCTTGGTAGCGTTTTTCTGCGCTCCCCTTCACAAACACACCGCCGGGCAAGACGCCTCTTGCTTATATTGCCATGCCACCAGCCGCGCGGAATGGCATCTGCCGGCAGACACGGATGCGCCCCGCGTGGCAGCACACTCTCTACTGGTGGACAGATACATAAGCCGCCAAGGGATGGCAGATGCAGAAGCACACGTAAGAGTCCCGCGAGCCCCTCCGCTCAATCTCCTTTCCCTCTAGTTTTAAGCGCTAGTGCGTATCTGTTTTGCACGCGCGGCGCGTCTTGCTTGATTGGCCCTTTAAGGAGTTTTTTCTTTTGCTTCGCTACATTTTTTCCTCCACCGCAATAGTGCTGGCGCTGGGTGCTCCGGCAATCCGCGCTGTGACCGCCACCACGCCCACCACTACCGAAATGACGCAGGCAACTGGGCAGGGCGGCACCATCACGGGCGTGGTCACAGATCCCTCCGCCGCGCCCATCGCCGGTCTCGCCGTGTCTCTCACCAATGGCGTTACCGGCTACAACCAGAGCGTAAAGACGGGAGCCGATGGGGTCTTTCGCTTCACCAATATCCCTCCGAATACCTACACGCTGCAGATAGAAGACCCCGGGTTCCAAAAATATTCGCAAAGCGTGAGCGTCCGGACGCAAGTGCCTATCGAACAAAACATTGCGTTAGCCCTAGCCGGCACAACGCAGTCCGTCACCGTGGAGGCCACCCCGGACACCATTGAAAACGTCGCCACGGCGCACGTGGATGTCAGCCAGAATCTGATGGGTAACCTCCCGATTTCATCCACCTCCCAAGGCCTGAACGAAGTGATCACGCTGACGTCGCCGGGCGTGGTGGCCGATTCCAACGGCATGTTCCACCCGCAAGGCGATCACGGCGAAACGAGCTACGTGGTCGATGGCTACGAAATCGGCGACCAGCAGAGCAAGACTTTCTCCACCCAGCTACCCTCCAACGCATTTCAATCCTTGGAATTGGTCAGCAGCGCACCCGATGCCGAATTTGGCGGCAAGACCAGCTTAGTAGTGAACGCCGTAACGCGCTCCGGCTTGGGCCAACCGCCCCACGTCTCGCTCGACACTTATTACGGATCGTTCGGCACGCTGGGCGAAGATTTCACCCTGTCGAACGGCAGCTCCAAGTTTGGCAACTTCTTCTTAGTGGACACCAGTAGAACCGGCAGGTTTCTCGATAGCCCCGAATTCAGCCCCATCCACGACCGCGGCAATAACGAATCCATTTTCGACCGCGTGGATTATCAACCCACCGGCCGTGATTCTTTCCATCTCGACATTTTTGGCGCCCGCAACTGGTTTCAAATTCCGAACACCTACGATCAGGTGAATCAAGACCAACGCCAGCAAGCGCGCACCTTCAGCTTCGCCCTCGGCTATCAGCACACGTTTAACCCCAAGATGCTGATGACCATCAGCCCGTTCGTCCGCCAAGACCGCGTCGATTACTACCCTAGCGACAACCCCTTTGCCGACTCACCCGCCACCTTGTCGCAGAACCGCCGCTTGACTAATTGGGGAACGCGCGCAGACTTCTCGTATGCCAGCGGCATCAATAACATCAAAATCGGCACCGAAGTCGAGCAGACCCACCTGGCCGAGGATTTTTCGCTCGGTATCACCAATCCTACTTTCAACGCGCCTTGCCTGCCCCAGACCGGCGCCACAATCGATGTCTTCGTGCTCACTACTCCTGGTTCTTGTGCTGGCGCGGGCCTCGTTGCCAATCCGGCCTTCTCGCCGGGCTTGGCGCCTTTCGACTTGACGCGCGGCGGACACTTGTTCCTCTTTAACGGCAACGCGAACATCAACCAGCAAGACGTTTTCGTGCAAGACCAGATCACGATCAAGAACTTGACCATCAGCGCCGGCCTGCGCTTTGACAATTACGAAGGCATTAGCGAAGACAAACTGCTACAGCCCAGGATTGGTTTCTCCTACCTCGTCAAGATGACCGGCACCGTCATTCGCGGATCTTATACGCGCGCGATGGAAACGCCGTACAACGAGAACCTGGTGCTCTCCAGCAACAC
This sequence comes from Bryobacterales bacterium, assembly GCA_963763615.1. GTDB lineage: Bacteria > Acidobacteriota > Terriglobia > Bryobacterales > Bryobacteraceae > Bog-105. The sequence continues at coordinate 262,004 of CAVXPI010000007.1, forward strand.
TGGTGCGGGCGGCTTGGCCACCAACGTTTTCGGCGCCTATGCGAGCACTCCCCTTCGGCCTGGTCATCGCAACCAGCTGAGCGGCGGGATCGAACAAGCGATCAAGAAGTACGTCCAAATTGAAGCCAACTATTTTTGGAAACAGACCAAAGACGCCTTTGACTTCGATACTCTCTTTAATACCTCCGTCGCCTTTCCCATCGAATGGAAAGAATCGAAAATCGACGGGGTTTCCTTACGCGTCTCCACTTCAAATTTCCACGGCTTCCAGGCATACACCACGATCGGCCACACCCGCTCGCGCTTCTTCGGTCCCGAAAGCGGCGGCCTCGTCTTCAACTCTCCCCTCGATACCGGCGTATTCCGCATCGATCACGATCAGAACCTTCAACAAACAACCTTCTTGCGTTACCAGCACGGCAAAGAAGGCTGGTGGGCCATGATGACGTGGCGTTATGATTCCGGCGAAGTTGCGGGGTCCGTCACGGACTTAAATGATGCGCTGGCCCTCACGGGCGATCAGCAAGCAGCCATCGGTTTTCATTGCGGTGGTCAGTATGCATCGCTCAATAACCCCATCACCGCGTGCAATTCCAGTTTCGGTGCAACACGCTTGGTCATTCCGGCGGCAGGCACTTTCAATGCCGATCACAACCCGCCGCGCATTGCACCCCGCAACTTGTTCGACGCGGGCATAGGCACCGACAACCTTTTCCATAAAGAGAAGCTCAAAACAGATTTGAAACTCAGCGCCTTGAATCTGACAAACAACGACGCGCTCTACAATTTCCTCTCCACCTTCAGCGGCACCCACTTTGTGACTCCACGCGCCCTGCAAGTGACCCTGGGTTGGGTTTACTAACAAGCCGAGCGGTGCTCCGCCAACTCCGGCCAGCAATCGCCCAGCCTTCGCGAAGTGCGTTGACCGGAAAAATTCACGCGGATCAACGCTGCGTACGCCATAATTGAAGTAAGCGATATGGCTAACGGATCAAGCGTGTTCATTTCCTACGCAGCGGATACGAAGCCTCTGGCTGAGGAACTGACGTGCGCGTTAGAGAGTCAAGGAATAGAAGCTTGGGTTGATTTCAAAGACTTGCGGCCAGGCCAGCGGTGGAAAGACGAATTGGACCGGGCGATAGGGGCTGCGCGTTACATGCTGATCTTAGTAGGGCCCACTAGCCGGGCCACGGCCTGGCAAGAGGCCGAATGGAGCGCAGCTCTTGCCCGCGCATGGGCCGATACTGACACAAGGATTCTCCCGATCATCTTTGGTCAAATGGAGCCACCTCCGTTCCTTCGGAGTTGGGTATATCTCAGGGTGGACCCAAACAAAGAACCCTCAACATGGACGCGTCACGTTGTGGATGCCCTTCAGTCGGTCCGCTATGAAGCTGCGCATGGTGCTCAGGCCGCCAATCGCTTTGAGCGTCAGAAGCGACTGGATGAGTTGAGTCATGCCGCCGAGGAACTTCGCAAGGGCGAAGCAGAAACGCCAAGCGCACCCCAGGTGCGGCCCGGGTAGATGGCTCGTCCGCATTTAGGGGAAGGCGAATTAGCCCTAGAGCGATCAAAGTCCGTATTCATCAACTGCCCTTTCGACGGCGAATACTCCGCACTATTTGAAGCTATTGTCTTTGCAACGGTCTGCTGCGGTTTCGTCCCGCGCAGCGCTCTTGAGAGCAGTCTATTGCTTGGTTCGAGGACAGCTCAGCCTCTCCACAAACCAAACGTGCATCGCCTTCGGCGGACAAACAAGTTCATCGCAATGCACGCTGCGTTCGTGCTTCAATCCTTCCTCAACGCCAATCGCAAACTGTGGTCCGGGAACGGACGCTTGAGCTCCGGTGCGTGCGACGCGGAACTCAACACTTTAGCGCTATGGCGCTCCCGGCCGCACTTGCCACGCGGCGCCTACCGCCTACTTTTTCTTTAACGGAGCGCCGGAATACTCGTTGTACCCTTGCGAATCAACACGCCCATTCCGCATCAGGGACGTCGCAAATGGGGCACGGGCCGCTGTTGGATTTTGCGCTTTCCACCACATTGGCAGCGTCTTAAAAGCGAACACCATATCGAAATCGGTGGCCACGCTCCCGGCATTCATCGGTTCGGTTCCTAAACGGTCCTGAAACCAGGTCATCCAATCCGCTGAACCCGGCGCCGGCGAGCAGACATATTCGCCTTTGGCGCCGCACGGTTTGAATGGTGGCGGAGGTGTTCCTGGATTCGGGAACGACGGAAACAAAAAAGACACCATCTTGTGCTTCTTCGGCTGCCATTGCGCGGGCGAATGGCAACTCATGCACGAAGAATCCGGCGCGTTCTTCATCACCACAGTGCCTACCTGAATGTCGTTGCGCCCGCCATCATTCGGTCCCGTCAAACGTCCGCCCCACCCCAATGTCTGCGTCGAATAGAGGGGGGCCGCCGGGTTAATCCAGTTCTCCTGCAAAGGCAGCGCCGGATTTACGTTGCTCTGCGGATCGTTGCCCCATTGCGCTCCCAACAGGACCATCTTGTCCCAAGCATCCGCTCCCTTCGCATCCACATCATAAACCAGCGTAGAAAAAACCCATCCTGTCTTGGGCGCGGAAACCGAATCCTTCACAATGATGTCGAACTGCATCGCATAGCCGTTCACCACTTGTGGTGCCGGACTCGGACCTGGGCCTTGCGGAATCGGAATCCCGATGTACATGGGCCATTTCGCCGCCCCGTTCGTGGCAGGCCACCAGTTACTCTGCACCTTCGGATCATCCGAATCGAAGATCGCCGCCTTCACAATGATGGAACCCTCCGGGAACTGGAAATTCTCAGTCTTTACATCGGGCTTCGCCGCGCTCGACGACCAAACTTTGTAAAGCGCATAAGCCGCTCTTTCGTCATAGTAGGTCAGCACATGCGTGTCGAAGGTAACCTGCAAACCCGTATTCGGAAAAACGCCGGGTCCGAATTGCCCCGCTGTATAGGTGCCATGTATGCTCTCCCGAATGGACCCAAGCCAGGGCTCGTTGTACCAGTGAGCTGCAGACGCATCAAAGTGCGGATCGAGCAGCAGCTGGCGCGCCACCGGCGCGACATATTCCTTCAGCGCTGCCGCATAAGCGGAGGCATTCTCAACCGTGATCTGCTTGTTGCCAATGGCCTCGCGCCAAGGCGCAGAGTTCAACGGCGGCAACGGTTTCGTCGGCCAATTGTGGCTCAATTTGAACATTGGCCCGTGGTATTGCGACGAAGGCGGAATTTGTCCGTTATTCACCACAAACGGATTTATTGGAACCTTGGCCACCAACGCCGTAACCCGATGTTGTTGTGCCGGCAAGAAAGCCGCAAACGCGCTGGTAAGAACCACGCTACGCATCATTAGCAATGAAAAGTTGTTATGCAATCGAGTCTCTTCCTGTGGGATTTTCAAAAGCTGCCCCAGTGCAGTTGCCGTCAAACGATAGAGGCAAGTGCCCTAAACGCAAATCAGTTAAGGTCAGGACATTATCCCCGTTGTGCCTTGAATCCTCAGCTATCCGAAGAATCACTACCTATCCTCGAATCATGAGAGACGAGCCCTGACCAGTCTTGGCAAGACTGGGTCGATTCTGCGCAAGAGCATGGCTACTCACAATCGGTGGCTGTATTGTCGGCGTGGCGTTGATACAGACCCATCGCATCGATTAGCCCTCGGATTGCGCGCACTTCGTAGACAATCTTATCCTGAAGTTAGCTCTTAATCCAGTTAATTCGTGGGCACTTCCCAAGTTTCCAAAAAAGAAAACGATGCCAAAGCGCGCGGGTCAGCGCCACAGCCGTTTACGATTTCAGCGATGCCACGTTGGCGGAGTAAACTCCACGACCCGGTCGGGCTGTTTGGCTACCCAGATCGTGTCGGGTGGAGACGTCCACGGGCAACTCGTCGTCAACGGCATTTTCGGCGAGCCATTGCAGGGCGGACTGACGCGAATCTTTCAATGCTGCATCTGTCTCCCTTAATGGGATGGTTCCACATGCACGACAAACGAACGGTCTTGCGGAAGATTTACCGCTTGTTCCGGTGCAATGACCTTTCCGTCGAAGCGTGCGTTGAAATTAATCATCGAAACCATCTCATCCTTGTAGGATTATGCCAGAGTCCGGTGTTTGTGGGGCACGGGCCATTTTTGCTGAAATACGTAGCACCTGGTGCGACTGCCGCAGCGCGGCTGGGGCAAGGCGCAAAACGTCCCGTTAATTCATCGCCGCCTCCCAAGTTTGCAAAAATAGAAACCATGCCAAAGAGCGTGGTTCTGATCGCAAGTGGCGATCTTCGTCTTTCCGCCAACCAGGTATGTTGGCCGGCGCAGGCTTCCGTCGAAGCCGCCGTCACCCAGGCCATCAACAGTTTCGGATTCGAGGTAAAGCGCGGCCATCCGTTCGATCCCGCAAAGCAACACGGCTTCATCGATTCGCAAAAGTACGGCATGGCCGTCTTTCAAACCATCCCCGAAGACGCGCCGCTCATTGTCGTGGAAGCCGTTTGGCAATACAGCCATCACGTTCTCCACGGCTTAATCACCCACCAAGGCCCCATCCTCACGGTGGCAAACTGGAGCGGCCAGTGGCCCGGCCTCGTGGGCATGCTCAACCTAAATGGTTCGCTCACCAAAGCAGGCGTTCCCTATTCCACTCTCTGGTCCGATGATTTCACCGATGAAGCTTTCCTCTCCAAACTAAAATCCTGGCTCAACGGCGAAACCATTACGCACGACACCAGCCACGTGAAACCGCTGCCCAAGCTCCCCTCCGAAGCCGATCAATTAGGCAGCAAGCTCGCCCAGCAACTCAAACGCGAAAAGGCCATCATGGGCGTTTTCGACGAAGGCTGCATGGGCATGTTCAACGCCATCGTGCCCGATCATCTGCTCAATCCCACCGGCGTTTACAAAGAACGCCTCAGCCAAGCCGCGCTCTATGCCGCCATGCGCGAAGTGCCCGACCAAGAAGCCGTTGCCGTGCGCCACTGGCTCGACACCAAAGGCGTGCAATTCCGCATCGGCCCCAATCCGGAAACAGATTTGACAGATGCGCAAATTTTGGACCAATGCCGTATGTATATCGCCGCCCTGCGCATTGCCGACGATTTCGGCTGCCACACCATCGGCATTCAGTATCAGCAAGGGCTGAAAGATCTCGCACCCGCTTCGGACTTGGTCGAAGGCATGCTCAACAACACCGACCGCCCACCCGTCCAATCCGCCGACGGCCAGCGCATCCTCTACGACGGCCAGCCCCTCCCGCACTTCAACGAAGTCGACGAGTGCGCCGGCCTCGATGGCTTGGTCACGTATCGCGTTTGGAAAGCCCTTGGCTTCCCTCCCGAAAACACGCTGCACGATTTGCGCTATGGCGAAACCTATGAAGGGCAATTCGTTTGGGTGTTTGAGATTTCCGGCGCGGTGCCCGCTGCCCACAACGTCGGCGGTTACGCAGGCAGCGTTAGCGAACGCCAACCCCCCATGTATTTCCGCTTAGGCGGCGGATCTCTGAAAGGTGTCGCCAAACCGGGAGAAGTCGTTTGGAGCCGTGTCTTCATTGAAGACGGCAAGCTCAAAGCCGACCTCGGCCTCGCCCAAGCTATCGCCCTCCCGCAAGCTGAAACGGAACGCAGATGGCAAATCACCACGCCGCAATGGCCCATCATGCACGCCGTCCTCCGCGGCGTTTCGCGCGACCAAATGATGGCCCGCCACAAAGCCAACCACATCCAAGTCGCTTATGCCCCTGATCTCGCCGGCGCGCGCCAAGCTCTGGCAGTCAAAGCCGCCTTCTTCCGCGAAGCCGGCCTGGAAGTCTCCATTTGCGGAACAGAGACAGGGCTGTAGCAATGAAAATCGGTCTCATCGGAACTGGCGCCATCGCCAATATGCACGCGCGCGCCTACCAAAACATCGGCTTCGAACTCGTCGCTTGCCACAACAAGACCGAATCGCGCGGCCTTGCGTTCGCCCAAAAGTGGAACGCCCAGTTTGTCGCTTCCGCCGATGAACTCTGCCGCTACCCCGGCCTCGATTACGTCGACGTCTGCAGTTTCCCCGATTCGCATCTCGAGCCAGTTAAAATCTGCGCTGCCATTAAGCGCCCCATCATGCTGCAGAAGCCCATTGCCACTAACCTCGCCGAAGCCCGCGAGATGGTCGACCTGGGCCGCAATGCGGGCATCAGCCTGGGCGTCATGAGCCAGCACCGTTTCGACGATTCCACCATCTTCCTCAAACGCGCCATCGCCGCAGGCCGCCTCGGCAAACTCCTGCAAGCCGACGCCTACGTCAAGTGGTACCGCAGCGACGAATATTATTCGCGCCCCATCAAAGGCAGTTGGAAAACCGAAGGCGGTGGCGCGCTCATCAATCAAGCCATCCATCAGGTGGACGTTCTGCTTCATCTCATCGGCTCAGTCTCCGAAGTAAACGGCATGTGGCAACTCGGTGCCCGCCACAAAATTGAGTCGGAAGATGTCGTCAGCGCGCAGTTCCGCTACGCATCCGGCGCGATGGGCATCATTCAGGCCGCAACCGCATTCTGGCCCGGCTATCCCGAACGCATCGAAATTCATGGCACTAAAGGCAGCGCCATTATTACTGGCGACCGTCTCACTTCCTGGGACGTTTTAGACGATGAAAAGACGAACCAAGACGACCCCGCCCCGCTTGCCCAATCGGTAGCTTCTGGTTCGTCCGACCCCATGGCCATCTCCGTCACAACCTTCGAGCGCCAGTTCACCGATTTCGCCGAAGCCATTCGCACCGCCCGCGAGCCGCTCTCAAACGGCGAAGACGGCTACCGCGCCCTCGAATTTGTCCAAAGCGTCTACCAATCTTGCCGCGAACATCGCACGGTCTCCATCCCCATCAGAACCGCGACCGCCTAGGGAGCGGCGGTTTTCAAGTGCCCGGACGCATTCTCCAAATCAACATCTCCTCCGGCGGCGTCCCCAAACTACCCATCGAACACGCCGAAGTCGGCCCTCTCGGCATCCGTGGAGATCGCCACCGTTTCCGTATGCACGGCGGCCGGCAAAGGGCCATCTTGCTCCTCGCCTCAGAAGTCGTCGACACTCTCAAGCTCGAAGGCTTCCCCGTCTTCTATGGCGCTCTCGGCGAAAATTTCACCACTCTCGGTCTCGACCACCGCCTCTGGAAAACCGGTCAACGATTCAGCTGCGGCCCTGTCCTAATCGAACTCACTTCCCCACGTGAACCCTGTAAAACACTGAATCCCTACGGCAAAGGCATTCAAAAGCGTTTAGAGGCAGGCCCGGGCGAAAGCGGCTTCTACGCGCAGGTGCTAACCGGCGGAAACATTGCTCCCAACGGTATAATCGAGGCTGTGGAGCGAATTTCTTGACCTAAGCAAAACTGGGGACACTCCGGGCTAGCGTTGATAACGTTCAAAGCGTCTGTTCCGCAGGCGTGTTCCCTGTTTTGCGATGCTCATTTTCTGAGCTAGAAGTATGCCCCCCACCCTTGACTCATCGCCGCCCCCCGCCGTGCCTCGCCCCATTCATGCCTGGATTGAAGGTTCGCCCGACCCGGTTCGCGTCTCGCGCTACATCGATGAATTCGCCACACGCCACCGTTCCATCTTCGACTTACTCGCGGCCGACCCCGAGCGCGCGCGCTGGCTGCCCGTCATTTTCGGCTGTAGCGCATTCCTATCCGAAGAAATTCTACGCCAGCCCGAATGGCTCGCCAATATCAGCGACTTTCACCAACAACTCACCGCCGAAGACTATAAAGACCGCCTCGCCGATTTCCTGCAAAAGCGCGCAGTCCTCAAACCCGCCGCACTGGATCTGGCCATGTTCCGCCGCCACGAATTGCTGCGCATCGTATTGCGCGACCGCATGGGCATCGCTTCTCTCGCCGCCGTCACCGATGAAATTTCCAGCCTCGCCGACGCCATTCTAACCCAAGCCCTGGCAACCGTAACAGAAGAAGTAGAAACCCGCCACGGCAAGCCCCTCATCGAAACCGCCAACCGCGAACGCGCCCTGTTTACCGTTCTCGCCTTAGGCAAACTCGGCGGCCGCGAACTCAACTACAGCTCCGACATTGACTTGATGTTCCTCTATAGCGAAAACGGCGAAACGGCGGGTCCGCAAGTCATCACCAATAAAGAATTTTTCAAGAAGGTTGCCAACCGCTTCACCAACCTGCTTTCCACCTACACGGCGGCGGGCGTCTGCTATCGCGTAGATCTGCGCCTGCGCCCCGAAGGCACACTGGGCGAAGTCTGTCTCTCGTTGCCCGCGGCCAAAGAATACTATTCCAAACGCGCGCGCGACTGGGAATTGCAGATGCTCATCAAGGCTCGCGTCACCGCGGGCGACGAGATTCTAGGCCAGGCGCTCCTCGATTTCGTCGAACCTTCGATCTACTCAACCACCCTCGATTTTTCCACCATCGAGACCATGTCTGTCACGCGCGAGCGCATCACGGAGAAGCTGGCTCGCAGGCGCTTGACCAAGGAAGTGGTGGATGTCAAGCTGGCGCGCGGCGGCATTCGAGACATTGAATTTCTCGTACAGTGCTTGCAGCGTTTGCACGGTGCGCGCGAGGCCCGGGTACGCCATGGCGGCACGATTCTCGCTTTGGCGCGGCTGCATGACCGCGATTTACTTTCGAGCACCGAATACTCGCGTTTGGCGGATGCCTACGAATATCTGCGCCGCTTGGAGCACTTGCTGCAGTTGGAAGACGACCGCCAGACTCACACCCTGCCGCCCAATCCCACCGACCTGGAACGCCTCGCCCGCCGCATGAACACCGCCCAGGACGGCCCGCAGACCGCCACCGGCATTACCAATGAATTACTCAAGCAACTGAATCAGCGGCTCGAAAACGTGCAAGTCATTTATGAGCGGATTGTCCATGCGCAGCGGCCGCTCCAATATTCGCCGTTGACCTCGAATTATCCATCGGGCAATCACCAACCGCCACACGAAGAACGCGGCGAGGTCGACTTTGCCGGTGAAGTCTTAGATGCCTTGGCCAAACCCGCGCCGTTGTTTGCCGAAAGGCTCCGCCAGCGCGGCCTTTATCGTTCCGAACGTCCTTTGAATGCCTTTCTCGCCGCGCTGTTGCGTGGTCAGGAGCAGCTGCCGTTGCTCAACAGCCATCCGGCGCTGGCCGACTGGATGCTCGAGATCTTCGAGTTGAGCCCATATTTGGGTGAGCAACTCTTGCGCTTTCCCGAGTTGCTTGAAGAGATCCGCCGCGCGGTCGATCATCCCACGCGCCGCTGGGCGTTCGAAGGCCTGGCCGCTCCCCTCAACGATATCGGTGGCCTGCGCCGCTTCTACCGCCGCGAAATGTTTCGCATATTGGCGGCCAGTATTTGCTTGCGCGAAGCGGTTTTCTCCACTTTGGACAACACCTCCGCCCTGGCCGAGTTTGTCATTGCACGCGCCTATCGCATCGCTTTGGAACGCGCGCTGGCCCACGCCCGTTCCCGTTCCACCAGCCAGCGCCCATTCTACGATCCGCAAAGCGAAATGATGGTTGTGGCGTTAGGCCGCCTCGGTATGCGCGAGTTTGATGTAGCCTCCGATGCCGACCTCCTCTTCATCATTCCCGATTCCGAAGGCCACCGCCAACGCTTTTGGACCCGCGTGGCCGAACACCTCATCGAAATCCTCACCAGCTATACCGGCGACGGCACGATTCTTTCGCTCGACACGCGCCTGCGTCCCAACGGCCGCGAAGGAGTGCTGGTGCAAACGGAATCGACTTATCGCGATTACTTCTCGATTAAAGCGGAGGCATGGGAAGGCATCGCCTATATGAAAGCGCGCGCTGTCGCCGGCGATACCGACCGCGCCACCGCCTTCTTAAACGAGTTGCAAAAAGTAGACTGGCGCCGCTGGGGCCAGAGCGGCCGTTCACGCCAGGATTTGCGGCAAATGCGCTTGCGGCTGCAGCGTGAACAGGGCACCGTCACGCCTTTGAAAGCGGCCGAAGGCGGCTACTACGACGCCGATTTCATCCTCATGTACCTCCGCCTCAAAGGCGCCGGCATGTTCTATAAGAGCTTGAACACGCCCGAACGAATTGAGGTTGTGGAGAACATGGGCCACCTCGATTACCAGGAAGCCCAGTTTCTTTTGGAAGCCACTACCTATTTCCGCGCGCTCGATCATGCCCTGCGCGTCGTCACCGGCCGGACCGAAGAACGCATCCCCGCCGCGCCCGAGCAACGCGAGATGATTGCCGAGTTGATGGAAAGATGGACCGGCAGGCGCATCGCGGCCGCCAGCCTCGACGCCGATTTACTGAGCCTGCAAAAAAGGATGCGCCGCGTCTTCGAAAGCGTCTTTACACAATAAGACCGGAGCGCGCTCCCTTGCTGTCAAGGAGCGGCAATGATAATCCAATTTATGCAATTAAGCACTAGAACGAATATTTTAAGCCGATCTGCACCTGCCGCATGCCGGTTTGCGTACTGCTGATAGTGCCGAACGCCTGATGCGCTGCGATCACGTTCAGATTGGGCATGCCCCAGTTCGGGTGGTTCGTGGAGTTGAATGCCTCCACACGAAATTGCAGCACATGATGTTCGTTGAAGGGCATCACGAATTGTTTGTGGATTTCGGCGTCAAGATTCGCGATACCAGGGCCTTCGATGGTGTTGCGGCCCGCATTACCGAAGAAACCTGCGGGCGCTTCCGCAAAGGCTGAGAGGCTCAGCCAGCGCGACGGAGTGGGGTTGCTGAGATAAGGGCTGATACCCGTGGAGTTGGGGCGATCATATCCGCCGTCCGACGTCGATGCGTTATCAACACCGCCAATGCTGACGGTGCCGGGCACGCCGCTTTGCAGAGTGAGAATTCCGCCGGCCTCCCAGCCGCCAATCACGCCGTTGAGAATTGAATTACTGACATCTAATCTTCGACCCTTGCCGACCGGAATGTCGTAGAGAACGGAGGCGACCAGGCGATGGCGGACGTCGAAGGACGAGAGTCCACGTTCGCAAGCGATGCAATCGCTATTCTGCGGATATAACGTGTCGAAGCCTTGGGTTCGAATGCCACTGGTGTCATCAATCGACTTTGCCCAGGTGTAAGAGCCGATGACGCTGACGCCCTGGCTGAAGCGGCGAGTCGCTTTGATGCTGAGAGCGTGATACACCCCGTTGCCGCCATCTTGCACCAACTGAATCACGCCGTAGTTGAGATAAGGGAGGCGAGCCGAGACGGGTGTGGACGCACCATTGCCAATGTAGCCGAATGGGATCGCTTGATTGGCGTCCTGGAAACCATAGAGATGATGACTGACCGCCCCCAGATAACCAGTTTCAATAACCCAATTCTTGGCAACTTCGCGCTGCACATTGAGCAAGAACTGCATGGAATAAGGAGTGAGGTGGTCATAGGCATCGGCGTAAGCGAAGGGCGGTTTGATTTGGGCAATCGCGCCGCTGCCGCCTGGAACCGAGTTGCTATAGAAGAGATTTGGAATGCCGACGGCGCCGCCATTTTGACCGGATGTTTGTGTAACGCGCCCTGCAATGTTGCGCGCCATATCGAATACGGCGTTGCCGATATCTTGGCTATAGAAAATGCCAAAACCGGTACGGACAACGAGTTTCGAATCCGGCGAATAGGAGAGGCTCAGGCGCGGGGCAAAGTTCTTGTATTGCGTCTGCATCAATTGCCTTGGGTAGGTGCCATTGCTGCACACCGGCGGCGGCGAAGCTTGGCTGCCCGAAACGCCGGCCACGTTTGTCCAATTGATAGAAAGGCCCTGATAGGGGTTGCCGCAGTTGCCTTCGCGGACAAAATACGGCCATTGCGATTGCGGCGTTTGCGGCGTGAAAGAAAGATGCGCGAGTGCAACCGTGAAGTCGTTATTGAGTAAGTCGGTCCAGGGTGGAGTTAGCTCGTAACGTAAGCCGGCGGCGAACGTGAGTTTGGGAGTGATTTTGTAAGTATCGTCGATGAAAGCTGCCTCGGCATTGCGCTGGAAGTTCGCGCTGGCGATGGCGACGGCCACCGTGGACTGATAGAGATCGCCGAGCAGAAATTCGGCAAAGGCATCGCCGCCGGAGCCCGTGAGTTTGTTGGTGGTGGGGTTTAATGTGAAGTTTTCGGTGGCATTGGGTTGGAAGACGAAATTGCCGCGTGAGAACTGATTGCCGACTTGATCGAAGTTCTGGCGAGTGTATTCGAAACCGAAGCGCAGGGTATGTTTGCCTTTGATCCAAGAAAGATTGTCGACGGCTTGGAGGGAGTTATCGGTAATCACATAGGGGCCGTCGGTGCTATCGCCGATGCCGCTGAAGTTATCACCATTGAGCGAGATGTTGGGGATGCCCCAAGTGGCGGGTGCACCGGCATTCAGTGCGGGAATGCCAAGAGCGGAGACTTCGTTTGTGTTGAACGCGGAGAGGGTGCCAATGGAGTTGTAGAACTTGGTGTAACCGAAGCGGGCTTCATTGACGAGGTTGGGAGTTAGGGTACGCGTGTTGGTCCCCAGGTATTGGCTGTAATTGGTGAGGATTTTAGAACCCGCTCCGCCAAGACCCGTACTGGATTGAGATTCGCTGCCCCAGCTATAGCGGAACGCCCACTGCGATTTCGAGGATTCGACAAAATCCGTCCGCAGAGTAAAACCGTCGCGGCTCAGAGGGGAACTGATGAACAAGGCGTAGTTGTTTTGCGCCGTTGCTTGCGCCGCGGCGGCGTAGTAATTCAAGAATTTTTGGGAGATGGGATCAAGACGGTTGGAAGGAATTACGTTGCCGCTAAAAGGAGTCTTACCGGTGGCGTTGGCCGCGCCCGTGGTGGGATCGTAAACGGTGGCGGTCAGCGCGCCCAGATTGCCAGTTTCTTCAAGGGCTGTCGGCAAAGTGAAGAGTGACTGGCTATTCTGCCGTTGGATTTTCCATTCATCGTTAGCCATGAAGAAGAGCCTATTGCGGCCATCGAAGAGCTTGGGTATGCGAATGGGGCCATCGAGTTCGAACCCGTAGTCGTTCCACTTGAAGGGCGATTTTTTGGGATGAACGGTTCCGAAGGCGTAGGGAACTGCGTCGAACACGTCGTTGCGAATGAATTCGAAGAGCGCACCGTGATAGACGTTACCGCCGGACTTTGTGAGCACGTTGATCTGAGTGGCTTCGTGGCCGAATTCCGCGGGATAGACGCCGGTTTGCACTTTGAATTCCTGGATGGCGTCAATGGACGGCAACGTGACGTACGTATTGAAGTCGGGGTCGGTGTTGACGACGCCATCGAGCGTGAAGTAGTCGTACATGATGCGTTGACCGGCGGCGGAGATGGACTGGCTAGCGCGGTCGCCGCCTTCGCGGGAACCGGCTTGTCCGGAAGAAGGGGAAAGGGTATCGACGTTGGCGGATAACGCCACCAAGCTAAGGTAATTTCGCCCGTTCAAGGGCAGTTCATTGACGCCCTTGTTTTCGATAACGGTGCCGATAGAAGAGTTTTCGGCCTGGAGCAGGTCGGCGGTAGCGGAAACCTCGACGGACTCGTTGACTTGTCCGACTTGCAGGCTAATGTCGAGACGGACCGTCTGTTCAACCTGAACTTCGACGTTGCTGCTGTTGGCTGTTTTGAAACCGGCGTGTTCGGCTTTGAGGTTATAAAAACCGGGTGCGACGGACGGAAATGTGTAGTCGCCGGAATCGGTGGAAACGGCGTTGCGCACTGCATTGGTGGCGACGTTGGTGAGCGTAATGTTGGCGCTGGGAACGGCTGCGCCACTAACATCGCTAACGCGGCCGGTGACTTCACCTAGGGTTTGGGCACGTGCGTGAAAGCACGCAGCCGATAAGAACAGCAAAGTGTAAGCGATGGCATGATGTTTGATTTTCATAGCAGTCTCCGTGGAAAGCGTGAAATGGACCGGCACTTATAATACTGAAGTCGAAACGGGAGACTGGTGAAAGTTCCAGGGGGCATCTGCCAAGCCGGCTCCGCACGATTACCAGAACCGATAAGATCTAGGTAGGTAATGAAGTTCCCCCGTAGGGGTCGAGATAGTGGGAGGGTCACCTTCCTCGACCGCCACGCGCGGCTAGTGCGCTGGGTTCTGATCGGTTCTGCCATTTTGTTAGCGCATGCGGTGAGCGTTGCCGTATTCGGCGTTAAAGGCCGCGGGCCGCTTTATTCGGCAATTTTTCTGATGGCCGAAGGCGCTGCCTCCGCTGCCGCGTGTTACGGTGCCATCCGCCGTTCCCACGACACAGGGCGCAAATTTTGGAGTCTTGTTCTGCTTTCGGTGGTCATATGGATCGCTGCGGAATTTGTCGACATAGTGCGGCCTCGCAACGGGTTGGGCGATCTGCTCTTTCAGTTCTCCACGCTGCCGTTGGGCATGACTCTGTTTATCGATCCGGAGCATGAGCGGCCTGGTTTTGACCCTCTGCGGCTGGCGGACATGGTGCAGACTTTTCTTCTTTGGTCAACGCTTTATGTCTTCTTCACGCCTCCTAACATGGCTCCGGCGGTGTACGGACCCTTGTGGCTCAGAAACGGGTTTGTCGACGGCATGTTGGTGGTGTCGTTTTTGCTTCGCGCCACGTTCAGTAACTCGCCCACTATTCGCACGCTGTTCGGACGCATGGCGTTTGCCTGTCTGATCTGCGGGGTAGCCGAGGTGTGCGCCAGTATAAGCCCAATACCTTTGCAAGGCGACTGGTTCGATCTGGTTTGGGCAGTGGTGGCGCTGGCTCCGCTGGTGATCGCGGCGAGTTGGAACGGTGAGGCCCAAAGTGATGGGGCCGTCCATCCCGGGACCAGTTCCAGCGCCTTCGAGCAGTTGTTCCCTCTGCTCTATCCAGCGTTGATTATGGCGCTCTTGGGCAAAATGGCGCATTATTTTCCAGCCGCCGCCGCAGCCATCGGTGTCGGAGCGTTTGGGTGTTTCAGTTGCCGTCTGTTGGTTACACAAAATCGCTTGCGGCGAGGCGAAGCTGGCTTGCGCAAGGCCAAGCAAGAAGCGGAAATGGCCAACGGCGCGAAGAGTGAATTTCTCGCCAATATGAGCCACGAGATTCGCACGCCCATGAATGGTGTATTGGGCACCACCGAACTGCTTCTTTCAACCGAGTTGACGAGCGAGCAAAGGGAATACCTCGAGATGTGCCGGCTATCGGCGGAATCGTTGCTCACGATCATTAACGACTTGCTGGATTTTTCAAAGATCGAAGCGGGCCGCTTTGAGCTCGATCCAATTTGCTTCAACCTGCCTCAATCGCTGGAGCTCACGATGAAGCCGCTGAAGTTGCGGGGGGCGCAGAAGGGGCTTGCGGTGGAGCTGGAGATTCAGCCCGGTGTCCCGCAGCGCGTTGTGACGGACCCGGTCCGCTTGCAGCAGGTCTTGATCAATCTGTTAGGGAATGCAATCAAATTTACCGGGAACGGGCAGGTCACGCTCACGGTGAGCGCCACCGCGAGCCAAGGTAACGACGTCGAGCTACGATTCGCGGTCCGCGATACCGGTATCGGGATCGCGCGGGACAAGCAAAAGATTATCTTTGAATCGTTTTCACAGGCGGACGGCTCCACCACACGGCGTTTCGGCGGTACCGGGCTTGGCCTTAGCATCTGTTCGCGGATTGTGAAGATGATGGGCGGTTCGATTGAAGTGGACAGCGAGCCGGGACGGGGCAGTTGTTTTCACTTTGCGATCACGGTCGCGGCCGGAGAGGCATCGCTTATCGGCGAAGATGGCAACTTACCGCCCGCACCGCTCGTGCACTCTCGTACGATCAAGAGAAGTGTTTGAGGCATATATAGCACTTGATTTATTTGTTGCATATAGTTCGTAAAAAGCACACTCTAGTCCGAGGAGATAACCATGCAAACCCGGACGCCAACGTGCTCTAACCCGCCCCGTTACGTGATCTGTTGCTGCGTTCGTGGGCGATTGAAAAACCCGCCCTATACGATTGAGGAATATTTCGACACCTTGACCCGCAATGGCTTGGTCGCAACAGCCTCCGAGCTTCGGCCCTTCGCCCATCTGCTCTGAGAAATTTATGCCGGACGCTACGAGCTTGCTGATTCCGTGTGGGTAGTGCTTTAAAACCAAAACCTTGATCCTAAGCAAGGGTACAGTTTACGCTTCCGGTTCGGTTTCGGAGTTAGTGGTGGGTCGGAGAATGTAGAAACTCCAGGCGCTGGCGCTTAATTTAGTTGGTGAATGGTTCGTCGTTCTCAAGATACTCGGGGGGAACATCGTCTTCCCGAACTTGATGCGTTCTCACCTCTGAGACATCCGCCGGTGGGGCATTTTCGACGCCGGAAAGAATTCCCGCTTCAAAATACTGGCCCTCTTCCAGGAGCTCGGCAACGCTTTCCGAGGATTCATCCTCAGCGTCGGAGAGTCCTTGCGTATCTCCTGATTGGCCTGCGGAATTGGGACCCAAGTCTCTGGTCTCAGCGCGGTTGAGATCTGGATCGGGATAGACTTTTGCTTTCACATTCTAATTGTCCTCGATTTCGGGGCGAAACGGACTACTAGCAGAAGTGCTGGTTGATTCTGTGCACGAGGAATTACACTGAGTTGTGATCTGGTTGGCGCTGGCCCTGCTCTGGTCCACGAACATCTATGCTGCCGGCGTGTCCCCGCAAGTGTCGGACGAGGACGTACGCAAGAGTGTGAGCGAAGTTAGCAAATCGCTGGACGTACAAAGGCGTTTGCCGAATGAAAAGGATTCGCCCGAAAGGGAGAATAGCCACGAACACAGATCGGGCGGCTGGTTCAAAGACGAGCCGGATGGCTTCTCTGTGCCCGCTTCCGCCGCTATTTGGGGCCTGCTGCAATGGGTGGTTCTGGGGGTCGGCCTCATCGCGCTCGCCTCGTTCTTTTTTGAATGGTTCGCCCAGGAATGGATTGCGCGGGGGCAAGGATTCGGCGGGCGCCCACTGAATGCGCAGGCTGCGAGCGGCTCCGGTTCACCAGCCTGCGCTGAATCCGCACTTGCCAAAGCCGACGAACTGGCCGCCCAACATCTTTATGCCGAGGCCATGCACTATGTGTTATTGGCCGCGCTGATCTTACTCGCGCGCGACATGGGTGAAGATGCGCCGGATTCTTTCACAAGCCGTGAGTTGCTGAGTGTTGCAAAGATCCCGCCCGCAGCTCGCCAAGCCTTACGCGCCTTGGTAAGCGCCGTGGAACGGGCCTGGTTCGGCAAAACTCCCGCGAACCCCGAGGATTATGGCAATGCCCGCGCCAGCTTTCGGGATTTCACGGCGGCTTGGTCGCCGCAAAGACAATGAGCCGGTTCTTGCGCCGCCATCGTTGGCTCGCCGTTTGCGCGATCGCAGGTGCGGGCCTGCTCGTGTGGCTCGGCTTTTCCATGAGCGGGAAGTCCAGTTTGGGCCATCCGGACGCCGTCGGGCCCACAGTGTTTTCCAAATCCGCTATCGGGCATGCGGCCTTTTTTGCGCTGCTCGACGATCTCGAGTTCCCGGTGACAAGCAGTGTCGCCGGGTCGGGCGGACACCTGGCGCCGAACAGTTTACTGGTCATTGCGGAGCCGCGCTCCGATTCGGGAACCCTGGACGAAGTGCGGGCCATGCTCACGGCCGATGCCGTTCTGCTGGCGCTGCCGAAGCGCGTAGGAGTAGCCGACCGCAAACGGCCCAACTGGCTGGGCAGCGATGAGATTCTTTCGAGCGAGGATGTGACCCGGGTCCTTAGGCTGGTTGACGAGCAGGCGTCCATCGCGCGGGTGGATGGTTTCGGGCCGTTTACGAAGAGCCGGCTTGGGGCAGGAGAGGCATTCATTCACCAGGCCCAACTGATTCGTTCTCCATCCATTAGGCCACTGGTCGCCAGCCCAGAGGGTGTATTGATCGGCGAATACCTGCGCAGAGGCCGTAAAATCGTTGTTCTGGCGGACCCGGATCTGATCTCCAACTTCGGCCTGCCGCACGGCGACAATGCTTCCATCGCCGTTCACATGATCGAATATGCACGCCAAGGCCACGGCGGGACCATTGTGTTCGACGAGTTCATTCACGGCTTTGCCGACCGGCCGTTCCACATTCTTGGCATTTTGTTCCAGTTTCCCTTTGTCTTGGTCAGCGTGCAAATTGCCTTTGCAGCGGCGCTGCTGCTTTGGGCGGCCAGTGCGCGTTTTGGTACGCCGCCCGAGATGAAGCCGGGCATCGCGGCCGGGAAACGCAGCTTGATTGAGACGGGCGCGCGCTTGCTCGACCGGGGCGGCCAGCGCTTTGGTTTAGCGCAGCGCTATTTTGAAGCGATGATCCGCGCAGGCGGCCGGCAATCGCATGCCCCGCGCGGTTTGGACTTCAATGCACTGGTGGAGTGGCTCTCGCGGAACGGGCGTGCCGCGCCGCCAACATTGCCCACTCAACAAAACGATCAGACTGCCCTATCGGTGGCGCAGAGTGTTTTCGAATGGAAGAAGGGGTTGAGGGATGAATCTTGAAGAAACGCGAAGTTTAGTAGAGGAAATCAAAACCGAAATCCGTAAGGCCATCGTGGGACAAGACGCCGTGGTTGACCTGCTGATGGCCAGTTTGCTCTCCGGCGGACACATTCTTTTAGAAGGCGTCCCCGGGACGGCCAAAACTCTGCTGGCGCAATCGTTTGCCGCCGCGCTTTCGCTGCAATTTGGGCGCATTCAATTTACCCCCGATCTAATGCCGGGAGATGTGATCGGCACCAATCTGTTCAACTTTCAGACGAATCAGTTTGTGCTGACACGCGGGCCGATTTTCGCGGAAGTGCTGCTGGCCGATGAGATCAACCGTACGCCCCCCAAGACCCAAGCCGCCCTGCTACAAGCCATGAACGAACGCGCGGTCACGATTGATGCGACTAACTATTCCCTCGGCGATGGATTCATGGTGATCGCAACCCAGAACCCGATTGAACAACAGGGAACATACCCGCTGCCGGAAGCTCAACTCGACCGCTTTCTGTTCAAAGTTGTGGTTGGTTATCCGGACCGCGCCGAAGAACTGGAAATCGTCCGGCGGCATGGCCATAGAACGGTGATGCCCCGGCTGGCGGATTTCGGCCTTCGCCAGGTTGCCAACAACCATACGCTGCAATTCATGCGCGACATGGTGGCGAGTGTAACTCTATCCGATGACGTAGCCGCTTATGTTGTGGACATTGTGCGCGGAACGCGCGAGCACACCAGTCTCGAAGTCGGCGCCTCACCGCGTGCCGCTACCATGCTGTCTACGGCCTCGCGAGCGCACGCTGTATTGGACGGGCGCGATTTTGTGATCCCCGACGACGTGAAGGCGCTAGTCTTACCGACGCTACGCCACCGCATCACCTTGACGGCGCGCGCGGATATTGAAGGACTCGTTGCGGATAAAATCCTGCACGAGCTGATGGAAAGGATTCCAGCTCCTCGATGATTCGCCCTACCCGCAGAGCGGCCCTGCTCTTTGCGGGCCTGCTGCCTTTACCCTGGTTGCTGTTGAGTTACCGGCCGGAACTATGGCGCTGGGCCTTCGCTGGAAGTGCGCTGCTGCTGGTGGCGATGGGCGTGGATGCGGCTCTTGCGCGTCCGCGCCGTCCGCTGGCTGTGCGCGTGCGCGTTCCGGAGACGGCGTTGATTGGTGAGCCGATTCAAGCGGCGATTGATATAACGGCCCAGCGTGGTTTGCCGCCAAACTACCAGCTTGCGCTTGATCTCAGTGGAGACGCGCAGCCTGAGGAAATCCACCATGCCGCTGTGCCGGACGCAAATTTTTCTTCAGGACGCGAAATCGTGCGAATCGCCACGGCGCAACGTGGCCTGGCCAACTTGGACGCTGTCTGGCTGCGCTGGCCAGGGCCCTTGCGCTTGATGGAGCAAACCCGCTATTTCGCCCTGGGCTGCAAGACGTCGGTTATTCCCAATACGCGGGTCGCGCGTGGCGATGAATTATCACTGTTCTTCCAAGACGCGCTCTCGGGGCTCAAAGTGCAACGCGGGGGCGGTGAAGGGTCGGAATTCGAAGCCCTGCGCGAGTACGTGCCCGGACTCGACTCGCGTTTTATCGATTGGAAACGTTCTGCCCGGCACCGCGAAATGCTGGTTCGTGAGTTTCGCGTTGAGCGCAATCATCCGGTAGTGCTGGCATTTGACACCGGTTATCTCATGCGCGAGCCGATTGACGGCGTTCCGCGGCTCGATCATGCCATCAGTGCCGGCCTGTTGCTGGCGCGGCTCGCGGTCAATGCCGGCGATTTGGTGGGTGTGTACAGCTTCGACAGCCGGCCGAGGACGTATCTTCCGGCCACGCGCGGACTGGCCACGTTCCGCCGCCTGCAGCAGGCTTCGGCCACGCTTTCCTATAGCCATGACGAGACAAACTTCACGCTCGGTTTGGCCGAATTGCAAACGCGCTTGAAGCGCCGCTCGCTGATTGTTCTTTTCACCGATTTTGTCGATACGATCACGGCGGAGCTTCTGCTGCAAAATGTGCGGCGTCTGACAAACCGGCACTTGATCGTATTCGTAACCGTGCGCGACGGCCTGCTGAAAGGGATTTTTGATGCACCCCCGGAACGGCCGCGGCAGATCGCGCGCGCCGTTTTGGCAGACGAATTTATGAAAGAGCGCGACGTCGTGTTTGAAAAACTGGAACGCATGGGCATCCACTGCATTGATGTCCCGCCGCAGCGGTTGTCGCCGGCGCTGCTGAACCGCTATCTTGTCATCAAACAGCGGGGCCTGCTATGAGCACGCTGATACGAGCTACCTAACGCCTCTTCGTCTTAATCACAATCGGCGTTCCTTCGAACCCAAAGCGCTCACGCAGCCGGTTCATCAAAAAACGCTCGGTCGAAAAGTGTAAGTGGTCGGCCTTGTCGGTAAACAAAATGAAAGTCGGAGGCCGCATCGAAGCTTGCGTCATGTAATACACCTTGATATCGCCGTCGAACTCCACCGTCTCCAAAAAGCGGTTCAGTTCTCCGGTCGTAACGCGCTTAGACGCCTGTTCATAACACCGCCGGATCGTCGTAAAAATCTTGCGGATCCCCTCGCCGTTCTTGGCCGACGCGAAAATCACAGGGGCGTATTCCAAAAATTTCAGAGCGTCGCGCAGGTCTTCCGTAAAGGCTCGTTTGCCTTTCTCGTCGGTCATCTTGTCCCACTTGTTGACCACCACAATCACTGCGCGTCCCTCTTCATTTGCATATCCGCCAATGGTGGCGTCCGCGCCCACCACTCCTTCGGTGGCGTCCACCACCAGCAACACGACATTAGCCATGCGGATATTGCGCCGCGCCATCACCACAGACATTTTCTCGGTCATCTCGGTCGTCTTGCCTTTGCGCCGGATGCCCGCCGTATCCACAAATCGATAAGTCGTGTCGCCGTCTTGCACACTCTCGTCTACGGCATCGCGCGTCGTCCCGGCCACCGGCGAAACAATCGCCCGCTCCGATCCAACCAGTGCATTCAGCAGCGTCGATTTACCCACGTTCGGCCGGCCAATGATCGCTACCTTGATCCGCTTCGGCTGCGCTTCGCCCTCCACGGGCTCCGGTTCCGGCTCATACTTGGGAAAAGGCTTCGTTACTTGCTCCAGTAACTCGTCAATCCCCAGCTTGTGTTCCGCCGAAACCGCAGCCGGATCCCCCAGTCCCAGCGAATAGAATTCATGCACCAGGTTCTCGCGCACCTTGGCGTCAATCTTGTTCACCACCAGCGTCAGCGGCTTGCCCAACGCGCGCAACAACTTCGCCAAATCCCGGTCGGCCGAGGTAATCTCCGTCCGCCCGTCAATCACAAACAGCACATGCGCCGCCATCTCCAGCGCTATCTTCGCTTGCTTCAGGATTTCAGTCGGAATCAAGGCATCGTCATTGGGAATAATGCCGCCCGTATCAATCAGGCCAAAGCGCTTGCCGCGGTACTCTACATCGCCATAGATGCGGTCCCGCGTGATGCCCGGTTCGTCGCCTACGATCGAGCGCCGTGTTCCCACAATCGCGTTGAAAAGCGTCGATTTGCCTACGTTGGGGCGTCCTACAATCACTACTACTGGTAACAGTTCGTCCGACGCCATGGTCACTTCAAGCGTCGCACAACCGCCCTCATGAGACCATGAAGCTTACGAATGGCATCTGAAAACGAATCAAGCAACACCCGTAACATCGCTATCATCGCGCACGTTGATCACGGAAAAACCACTCTGGTAGACGCCCTTTTGAGACAAAGTGGTATCTTCCGCGCGAATGAAGCAATGACTGATCGCGTTATGGATTCGAACGACCTGGAACGCGAACGCGGTATCACAATTCTCGCCAAAACCACCGGCGTGCGTTATCACGGCACCAAGATCAACATCGTAGATACCCCTGGCCACAGCGATTTCGGCGGCGAAGTAGAACGCGCCCTTAAAATTGTCGATGGCGTCATGCTCCTGGTCGACGCCAGCGAAGGCCCGCTCCCGCAAACCCGCTACGTGCTCATGAAGGCGCTCGAAGCTAAATTGCCGCCGGTCGTCGTCATCAATAAGATCGACCGCCCCGATGCCCGCATTCAGGAGGTTCTCAACGAAGTTTACGACCTGTTCATCGATCTCGATGCTACCGAAGACCAGTTGGATTTTCCGGTTGTCTACACCAACGCCAGAGCCGGTATCGCCAAGCTCGATCCTGAAGGCCCGGGCGACACCCTCGAAGTATTGTTTGAAACGATTGTCAATAAGATACCGCCGCCGCATGGCGACCCCAATGCTGTTCTCCAACTCCTCGTCGCCAATCTCGATTACAGTGAGTATCTCGGCCGCCTCGCTATTGGCCGCGTCTTCAACGGCACGCTCCACCTCGGTGACGAAGTCGCCATCTGCAAACTGGATGGCAGTCATCACAAAACCAAAATCACCAAACTCTATTCCTTCGAAGGCTTAAAGCGCGTCGATGAAACCATCGGCAAAACCGGCGATATCCTCGCCATCGCGGGCGTCGAAGGCATTACCATCGGCGAGACAGTAACCAGTGCCGAGACCCCCATGCCGCTGGCTCAGATTCAGATCGATGAGCCTACCATCGCCATGACCTTTACCATCAACAACTCGCCCTTCGCGGGTAGAGAAGGCCATTTCGTTACCTCGCGCAACCTGCGCGACCGCCTCGACAAAGAGTTGCTCACCAACGTCTCCATCCGGGTTGAAGAAGCCGGTGGCCCCGATGCCTTCAAAGTACAGGGCCGTGGTGAACTCCAACTCGCCATTCTTATTGAGATGATGCGCCGCGAAGGCTACGAACTCCAGGTCAGCAAACCGGAAATCCTCACCCGCACCATCAACGGCAAACTGCATGAACCCCTCGAACTGCTTGTCATTGATTGCCCCGAAGAGTTCATCGGCGTGGTGATTGAGAAGATGGGCCCCCGCAAAGGCAAAATGTCCAAGATGGTCAACCACGGTTCCGGCCGCGTGCGTCTGGAATTCATGGTGCCCTCGCGCGGCCTCATCGGCATGCGCAGTGAAATGCTGACCGATACCAAAGGCATGGCCATCATGAACTCGCTCTTCAGTGGCTATATTGAGTGGCAGGGTGAGATCGAAATGCGGCCCACCGGTTCGCTGGTTTCCGACCGCTCCGGCGTGGCCACTAGTTTTGCCATCTACAACATGCAGGAACGCGGCGTCATCTTCATCTCCCCGCAGACCGAAGTCTATGAAGGCATGATCATCGGCGAAAACTCCCGCAACAGCGATCTCGACGTCAACATTGTTAAGGAAAAGAAGCTTACTAACATGCGCGCTTCCAGCTCCGATGAAGCCATCCGCCTCATTCCGCCAAAGCTTCTGAATCTCGAACAGGCAATTGAGTTTATCCAGGAAGACGAGTTTGTCGAGATCACGCCTAAATCCATCCGCCTGCGCAAGAAGATCCTCAAAGCCAACCAGCGCCACTAAAGCTCAACCCTCCGATTCGTCGCCGTAACGACAGCCCCTGGCCGAGCCGGTAGAGTAGGAGGGGACCTTGCGGCCCATGAAACAGCGCATCAAACCAGTGCAGAAACAGGTTAGCCAGCAAAGGAGAAATAACACCCCCTAGTGGCGACCCTTTCTTATTCCTGGTTGTTGTTCCGCCGGTTCCGTCCTCACCCGCTTCTACCACCACCGCCTCCAGCCACATTCGGATCAGACCCAACACACTTCGGTCCGTTATCCGATGCCGCAGACACGCTAGCAGTTTCTCGTGCGAGATCGTATCGAAGTAGGATTTTAGGTCGGCGTCATACACCGCTTGATAACCCGCTTGCAAATGCCCGCGGATCTCCTCCAGCGCCTGGTGTGCATTCCGCCCTGGCCAATGCTTGCGCAGCAAGCTCCAACTGGTAGACCGGAAACCGGAATCCGTATGAACAATCCAGGAAGTCGCTTCAAAGATCGGCTCCAGGATCAACAGCGTGGCCATCTGCACCACCCTGTCTTTGATCGTCGGGACGGTCACTACGAACTGCACTAGAGCCCGGTACGCATTTGGGATGGGCTGAGATCCGGCATCCTTTTCATCCACTCAGAGGCCAGCGTTTCGAAGTCCTCAAGCAGCGGAAAGTTGCAGGCATCGACACTCTCTTGCTACTTCAGCAGGATCGTGGCAGCGTCAGTGTCGCGCGCGAGTGGACGGACTGGGCCGATCCGTCCGCCTATGAGTTGCTCGGCATAGCGCCGCAGCGACTCGATGTCCATTCTCTTTTGGAATTGGTCACTTTACTAGAGCAGCTAGATAACAACGAGTCAGTCAATAAAAGGAGTTGAAAGATGCATTTATATCGATTACAATCAGACCAGTCATATACGTGGTCTGATGGAAACACCAAAACAATCGACCGCCGCCTTGCGCAAACGCCGTCAAGCGCTGCTGCGCCAACTGCCACCGCTCGATGCCATCCTGCGTGGCTCTCTCATCGAGCGCTACAAACGCTGCGGCAAGCTCGGATGCAAGTGTGCCGATGGCCGCGGTCATGGTCCCAAGTATTATCTTTCGGTAAGCTACCCGGGCCTGCGGCCGCAAATGGATTATGTGCCGCAGGAGTGCTTCGAGCAGGCCAGCGAGTTCCTGGCCAACTACCAGCGAGCGCGCGAGCTCTTAGGACAGATCTGCGAGATCAACCGCGAACTCCTGCGCCGCCGCGAGGCGCTGTAAAGGATCGTTGTGAGCACAGCACTCCCCACTCTTCCCGCCCCGCTGGATGCCGGGTTGGGTGGTGTGCTCCTCGCCAATATGCTCGAAGCGTGGCTCGCCAGCGACCCGCACTTCTTCACCGCGGCGGAGGTGGCCGATGAACTCAAAGATTGCAGAACAGCACCGGAGCAAACCTGCCTACATTTATCTGCGTCAGTCAACGCCGGGCCAAGTGCGCCACCATCAGGAGAGTACCGAGCGTCAGTACGCGTTGCGGGAGATGGCGCTGCAGTTGGGATGGAGCGAGACCGCGATTCGCATCCTCGACCGGGACCTGGGGAAGACGGGTACGGAGATGACCAGGCGCGAGGACTTCAAGACCTTGGTAGCGGATGTTTCGATGGGGCAAGTGGGCGCGGTGTTTGCTTTGGAAGCCTCGCGACTGGCACGCTCGAACTTGGATTGGCATCGACTGTTGGAGCTATGTGCCCTCACCCAGACGCTCGTCATCGACGAAGATGGCTGCTACGATCCAGCCGATTTCAACGACAGTCTGGTGCTCGGATTGAAGGGCACCATGGCGCAGGCAGAACTCCATTTCCTGCGCGCGCGCCTCCAAGGCGGTAAGCTCAACAAAGCCAAGAAAGGCGAGTTGCGTTTTCCACTGCCCGTTGGTTTTAGCTACGACGAACAAGGCCGCATCACTTTGGATCCCGATGAAGAAGTGCGGGGAGCAGTGGCGCTGGTGTTTCGCATCTTTCGCGAAACGGGTACCGCCTATGCTGTGATGCAGCGCTTCGTGAAAGGCGCTTTGCGATTTCCCAAACGGGCTTATGGTGGGGCTTGGGATGGCAAGATTATATGGGGGCGGCTGAGTCACTCGCGTGTACTCGGCTTGCTCAAAAATCCATCCTATGCTGGCATGTATGTTTTTGGCCGCTATCAGTATCGCCGCGAAATCAGCCCGCAGGGTGAAGTTTGCCAGCGGATGCATGCAGTCGCTATGCCGAATTGGCGCGTGAACTTGCAACAGCATCACGAGGGATACATCAGTTTGGAAGAGTTTTTTGAAAATCAACGCCGCTTAGAAAAGAACCGCACCAACGGTGACGATATGCTGCTGAGTGGCGCGGCACGCGAAGGCTTGGCTTTACTGCAAGGGTTGTTGTTGTGCGGTCATTGCGGACGGGCTCTAACTGTGCGCTATACCGGCAACGGCGGCATCTATCCGATTTATCTGTGCAACTGGTTACGTCGGGAAGGCTTGGCGACCAAAGATTGCCAGAGCTTTCGCTGTAACCTGCTGGATGGCGCGATCACTGAACAAGTGTTGCGGGCTCTTCAACCAGCCGAGTTAGAACTCGCATTGGCAGCTCTGCGAGAGTTGGAGTCGCGCGACCAGACGATCCTCCGCCAATGGCAGATGCGACTGGAGCGCGCTCAATATGAAGCCGCTCTCGCCGAACGGCGCTATCAGGAAGTAGACCCATCGAATCGTCTGGTAGCGGGCACACTGGAACGTCGCTGGAATGAGGCCTTGCTTCACTGGGAAGATCTCAAAAAGCAGGCCGCCGAGGTTCAGCGACAAGAAGCCCACGTCGCTACCCCCGAGCAAAAAGCCAAAGTGCTGGCGTTAGCCAGAGATTTACCTCGCTTGTGGCATGCTCCCACTACTCAGGCCAAGGATCGCAAGCGTATGCTGCGACTACTCGTCAAAGACATCACGGTTGCCAAATCGCTCACGGAAAAGAAGCTCTCCGTTCACATCCGTTGGCAGGGGGGCGCCTGCAGCGATCTCACCGTGCCGCTGCCGCCGCGCGTTGCCGACCAAGTAAGATATCCAACCGCGATTGTCGATCGGGTTCGCGATCTGGCTCGCATCTTGCCTGACGCGCAAATCGCGGAACAGCTCAATCGAGAAAAGGTTGTTAGTGCCACCGGTAAGCCATATACAGTGAAAATCATCCAGTGGATTCGGTGCCGTCATAAGATCGCGCCGGCCGTGCTTCGCAAGCCCGAGGAGTTAACGGTTCAACAAGTGGCCGCTGACTTCGCAGTTAGCGAAAACGTCGTCTACTACTGGATCACACACGGCGTGATCCAGGCGCGCCGAACGAACTCGGGGAGTCCTTATTGGATTACACTCAGCCCGCCAGACGAACAACGCCTTCGCGATTGGGTACGCCACTCTAGCAAAATACAGAATCACAACGCAGTCCTAAACCAGCCTGCGCGAGGTGCAATATGAAGCCACCGTCGGTATTCCCAGCGGCCTCAGCTTGCCATTCGCTTTCGGGATGTACGTTCGCCGCACCGCTTGCGGTCGATAGCTCTTCGTTCGCAACTCCTCTTGCAGTCGCTCCAGCCATTTTCGGAATGCCACCTTCTTGCTTTTCTATCTGCTCAAAGGTGACTCCATCCAAGCCGGGCGCTCCATCATGGTTTCCGGTCTACCAGTTGGAGCTTGCTTCGCAAGCATTGGCCAAGTTTCTGTCTCAGTTCAGAAAGTTTATCCGACCGCCCGTTTCCGCTCCGCCGTTTTCCCGTAGTGTGCGTTTCCGCCAAGCGGCTCTCCTCTCCTCTGACTCCACGTTTCTTCTGTAAGGCCCCTTCGCTCCACAGGCATTACCCCGCTTCTTCGCTACTACGAGCCTCTCCGTCACCCCGCTGGGCCACTCACGGTTATTGATTCCCGCTTCGTGGTGGCTCTTCGCCTTCCAGTAGGGTTTCCCAGGTTCCTCTGCTGATCTATTCCCGCGCGCTGCCCCCAACCACCCCGGAAGGCCCACTGGGTGATTACCTGTTGCTTCCCCACTGGTTTCAGGCTTCATCTTAGTCGGCAGACTGGCCACCTTCCATTCCTTAACGAGGCCGTATCGGGTTCACTTGCGTTGCGGCTCACGGGTTCGCCCATACCAAGGCTCCGCACGTTGAGTCTCCTCTTCGTACGCTTGCTGGGCTACATGTCCGAACAGGCAATTTACATGGTGAACTCCTTTCAGTTCACTAGATCAGCCAGGCTTATCCTGGCGCACCGACCGCCAGGGAGCGACCAAAGG
Organism: Bryobacterales bacterium; assembly: GCA_963763615.1. Classification (GTDB taxonomy): domain Bacteria; phylum Acidobacteriota; class Terriglobia; order Bryobacterales; family Bryobacteraceae; genus Bog-105. The sequence goes on from CAVXPI010000007.1 coordinate 290,187, forward strand.
GCGCACCCGCTACGCGTGGAGCTTTTTCAACCGGTCGGCTCCACCCTCCGTGTTACACTCTATGAAGTAGTTCCTCACTGGCGATGTTCCCGTCGCCCATCGAAAGAACTCCCAGGACAGATTATGCCCAAGATGAAGACTCACAAGGGTGCGTCTAAACGTTTCAAGAAGACTGGCACCGGCAAGGTGATGCGCCATCACGCTTCAGCCCGCCATATCTTGACGTCCAAAACGCGCGCCCGCAAGCGCAAACTGAAACAAGGTGTCGTCGCCGACGAAACCAATCAGCACACGCTTCGCACCATGCTGCCGTATTAAGATCTTTTTGACGTTTTAGAATTTTAAACGTTTACTGAGAGTGGGAGCAGCGCGCCGCACGTGCCTGACACCCCTCTACCACTAACCAACCATTCAAAGGAGCAAACGTGCCAAGAGTAAAAAGAGGTACCGGCCGGCGGGATTACCGCCACAAAACCCTGCGCCGCGCCAAGGGTTTCTTTCTCACCAAGTCAAAGCTGAATCGTGCCGCGCAAGAAGCCGTCGAAAAGGCGCTGCGTTACGGCTACGTCGGCCGCAGGCTGAAGAAGCGCAATTTCCGATCGCTCTGGATCGTGCGCATCAACGCCGCTTGCCGTCAGTCTGAAATTTCCTACAGCAAGTTTGTCAGCGGCCTCAAGCGCGCAGGCATCGAATTGAACCGCAAGGTTCTGGCCGATATCGCCATCAACGACGTCCCTGGTTTCCAGGCCCTCGTCGGCCGGGCCAAAGCCGCCCACACGGCGCACGTTCAATAACTGCTATAGTTTTTAAAGTTATGGAAGCAGCAGCAGCCCAGGAGCAAGGCATTGATTCGCTCGCTCATCTTGAAGAGCGAATCACCAAGGCTGTACAGGCGATCACCTCCCTGCGCAGTGAGAATCAGCAACTACAACAGCGCCTCAAAGCGGCGTTGGATGAGTTGAAGTCCGCCTCAGGGGGACGCGATCAGAGTGAAGCCCGCGCCACCGCCATGCAGCGCGAACGCGACGAGCTCAATCTCAGGGTGAAGCGCCTCTCCGACGAACTCGACGACCTGCGCGGCGAACGCAAACAAGTCCGCACCCGCATCGAAAAACTTCTCAGCCAACTCGAAACCCTAAGCGCCAGTTGAGGTCCAACGTCTCATGGATACGCCGGACACTGCTGCTGCTGAAAAACAAGTAGTCCGAGTTACTATCTTCAATCAGACTTATGCCCTTAGTACCTCTGGTGATCCACAAGAAACCATGGCGCTCGCCCACGAAATCGACGAGCTCATGTCCAGCATCGCCCGCCGCGCCGGTAACCTCGATTCCGCCCGCACCGCCGTTCTCGCCTGCCTCCATTTAGCCGATCGCCTCCGCACTGCTGAGAAACAACTCGGTGCTCTCCGCCACTCCGTCAACGACAAATCCCGCGACTTTGCCCTCTTACTCGACAAAGCCTTCTCCAAGTCCGACTCCGAGTAGCGCTTTAAAAAAGCCAAGCAGCGGCCAGCCGTAATGAATTACAGCTACCGAGTGGGGCGTGTCCAACAAAGGACCATGCTTGGTGGTTCCGAACAGGGGAAGGTGAAACTGCTTCGTTAACGACTCACCGGATACACCGGGTCTAACGTAAAGAATTCGACGACTTTGCGGAAAATCCAAACTGAAATTACACGCATTAGGAAATCCTCCTGAACAATCGTTGCTGTTAGGGTACCTCTGCTCTCAAAGATTCGCAATCTTTTGTGGCAGATGTCCGGTCCTAGTACTCATCGACACTCTCATGACGCCGCTGCAGATTTTCAAGTTCCTCCAAAGTTCTGGGCCAATCCGCGCCCAAAAGCCGCGAAAGCCCACGATCCGCCAGCACCTTCCCGCCTGTTTGACACCGCGCGCAGTAATTTGTCTCGTTGTCCGCGTAACGAATTCGTAAAACATTTTCCCCACATCTTGGGCAAGCTTCGCCATACCGCCCATGCACCGCCATATCGGGCCGAAAGGCCGTCACTTTCTCCGGAAAAGCCCGCTCTGCCTCCGCCCGCAATTTGTCCACCCAATGCTTCAGCGTTCCGCGCGCCGCTGCAAAAAGGCGCTCCCATTCCTCCGCTTTCAATTTGTGCGTTTGCGCTAGTGGCGATAGTTGCGCCGCATGCAAAATCTCATCCGAATAGGCGTTGCCAATGCCGCTCAACAGCCGCGGGTCGGTCAAAGCGCGCTTGAGTGTGTGGTTGGTAATACTCAAAACCCGTCGAAACTCAGCTAGGCTTGCGGCTAACACGTCAATGCCCCCTGGGTCGAGCGCTTGCAGCCCATCTTCGCCGGCCACCACATGCAAGGAAGCCCGCCGCTTGCTGCCTGCTTCCGTCAATAACAACGTCCCATTCGGAAAGTCGAATGCCGCCAGATTCTGCCGTCCCGCCAGTTTGTAACCCGCCTGCAATTTCCAATGCAAACGCCCTGCGATCATCAAATGCACAACAAGCCAAAGATCGCCCTCCAACCCCATCGCAATTCGTTTCCCCACCCGCCGCAAAGCAATCACGCGTTTTTGCTCTACCGCCGTCAGCGGAGGTTGCAAACTACGCAACAGAAATGGATTGCCCACGCGCACCCGCTGTAGAGGCTGGTTCAGGATGCGCGGCTCCAGTGCGCTGAGATAAGCGGCAATATCTGGTAATTCGGGCATACTTGCCTATCTTGCGCTATCTGGCCGGGATTCTGCATGAGGAGACCCGCAAAAAGCATAAAAAGAGGGGACACACTGCATCGTGCAGGGCGTCCCCTCTTTTCCTTTCCCCTCCAAAGCAAAATTACTATTTCAAATCAGAACATGCCGGTTTCGCTCTCGAACCTCAATGCGTAGCGCCCCTCTCTTTCCCGATTTCCGGGTAAGGACTGTCTACAATCGCCTTGAGTGCCTGACACAATTCCGGGCTTTTGGTTTGCAGCTCCTGCATATGCAATTCTTTCAACTTTTCCAGGATCTCTTCACCAACAGGCGTTAGATCGACTAATACTTCGCGCCGGTCCTCCAGGCTTTGGCGGCGTACAGCCGCTCCGCGCTCCACTAAGCGATTGACCAATTCAACCGCACTATGATGCTTTAGGCAAAGCCGTTGGGCGAGCGTTGTCACAGTGGGCCGCGCTCCTTCCGGTAAGCCTTTGATCGCCAGCATCAACTGGTGCTGCTGCGGTTCAATCCCATTCGTTCGAGCGGCCTGTTCACTAACGTGGAGGAACTGGCGGATTTGGTGACGGAATTCAGCGAGCCTTCGGTAGGCCGCAAGGGTTACATCCATGTAGGAAAGAATACACTAAAACACGAATACGTTTAACAGCCAATCGTAATTAGATGTAAATTTTACTAGCGTTTCTATTGCTTTTTCGGGTCAAATCGAGCAGACTATTTCAAGGCGAACAAATGGCGAATCTATCATCTGCTCTCCCCTCTGATCCACGCTGGAAACGCGCCGTGGATTTACCCCAAATTGCGTCCGATGCTGCCTCCCCTTCGCTTCTCATCCCTGCCTTTAACAGCTTCTTAATCAATGGTTTAAAAAGAGGTTCTCTGGTGGAAGCCAGCGGTCCGCGCTCTTCCGGAAAGAGCTCGCTTTGCATGCACATCTTGGCGCGCGCCACGCAAAACGGCGAGTTCTGCGCCGTGGTCGATTTCGACAACAGCTTCCATCCCGACTCAGCCTTTGCCTGCGGCGTCCAACTCGAGAGGCTGCTCTGGGTCCGCTGCAAGTGTAATCCAGAATACACAATAAAATCAGCGGATTTGCTGCTTCACGCGGGCGGTTTTGGAGTCGTCTTGCTCGATCTGAGCGAGGTTCCTACAAAAATTCTAAATAAAATTCCAATTTCGTACTGGTACCGCTTCCAAAGGGCCATCCAGCACACCCCAACTATCCTTTTAGTGTGCGCCAACTCGCCCCAAGCCAAGGCTGCCAGCCGCGATTCACTCGAATGCCAGCCAAGCGCGTTCTCTTGGATAGGCCAGCATCCGTTTACTCGTCTCAAGGGACTAACCACCATAGCCAGGCAAAGAAAGCTCGCGCCCATTCGTCTCGTGGAACCCCTGCAAATTTTGGTGGCTTAACATGTATGCCTGCCTTTATTTGCCATCATCGGGCGAAAGCGAAGCCCTTCTCGATCTAGCCTTGGAATTCTCCCCTTACGTTGAACAAACCGGCGAGGCAACTGTTCTCTTCTCGATTGACCCGTTGCGCAAGCTGCTAGGTTCGCCGTATCAAATCGCTTCCGACATCTCTCGTGCCGGTTACGAGCGAAAGATGCAAGCCAATCTGGCGCTTGCCTCCAATCCCGATACGGCCATCCTGCTCGCTCATCATTATCGCGGCGTGACGCTCGTACCCCCCGGTGAAGAGCGCCACAAACTAGCGCCTCTGCCTCTCGCCGCTCTCACAGCCGACGCCGCCATGCTCGATATCTTGCGGCGTTGGGGCGTGAAGACATGCGAAGATCTCGCCGTCTTGCCTGAAGCGGGCGTGGCGGAACGCCTGGGCCCCCCCGGCGTATACTTGCGCAATTTGGCCCACGGTGTGATCCACCGGCCCCTGCGCATTCCCGCCGAAACCAGCAATTACGAACGCAGCCTGGATTTGGAGCATCCCATCGCCTTGCTCGAGCCGCTGCTCTTTCTCTTCAGCAGCGCCCTCACCGAAATCTGTTCCCTGCTCCGTTCCCAATCGCGCGCCGCGCGCCAGCTCGATCTCACTCTCACGCTCGAAGGCGCCGGCAAACCATACCAGGCCGTATTGGAATTTCCCGTGCCGCTCACCGATCACCGCACCATGTTAAAGCTCTTGCAACTCCATCTGGAACGTCATTCACCCGAAGCGCAAATAACAGCCTTCCACCTGCGCCTGCAACCCGTAGAGCCGCGTCGTGTGCAAGGCGGCTTATTTCTGCCACCCACCCCACTGCCGGATAAATTGCAAATCACCTTGGCGCGCATTGCCGGCATGGTGGGCGAAGAGAACGTTGGCTCGCCGCAGCGTCTCAATACCCACCGCCCCGATGCATTTCGCCTTACAGCCTTAACCTTGCAACAAGACACGCCTCCGCAAGGTGGTGGGGAAATCTTGCGCCTCGTCATCCGCATCTTCCGCCCCGCCCTGGAAGCACGCGTGCGGCTCGTAGAACTCGCACCCAAAACAATATTCGCTCCTGGTGTCAAAGGCGCTGTCGTTCGTTCCGCCGGACCATGGAAGACCAGCGGCGAATGGTGGGCCGATACTGCGTGGAGCCGCGAAGAGTGGGATGTAGCGCTAGACGACGGCGGCCTCTACCGTATTTATCAGGAGTACAGTACTCACCACTGGTTCGTGCAAGGGATTTACGACTAGTAATCGCGAAACCCGGGACAGCCTTCGCAATTTCGAGCGCACGCCAGCCCCAGGCTCGTCCTTCAACCCCTCGCGAGCGAATTGCGTTGGCTGTCCCAGTGGTTTCCTCGCAGACGTATCCCCGTTTCCCGGTTCTCCTCGGTAACGTTTCTTTGCGACAGGTCACTAGACCCAAAAGTTGCTGGTAGATTTATGCCTGAAGGTCCAAAAAACCGGACGTGTAAGCGGCCATTTGTCCGGCCTTCCCTTTACTTGCCTAGTTCCTATATATCTGATACGCAGGTCTTTACTAAAATCAAATAAGCGGACATGAAAGCGGACATCAAAGTGGACGACAGAGGCGAAGAAACCGCCTTGATGGAACCGTTGCTCCTCGGTCCACGATTCCGGGAACCCCTCACAGACCTAGCTCTGGATCTCGCCCAAAAATCGGCTACTTTTCGCGCGAGTCTGCCCGTCAGCATCTTAAACTCGCTTGCCGAACTAAATTGGGCGCATTGCCGGCGAAGGCCAGCAGCATCCTCGAAGCCGTCCTTTATCGGGGCGAATTGCCGCGCCGCGATGCCGATGCCGTCGTGGGCACAGGTGAGCGCCAAGCACGGCGCATTGTTTCCGCACTTCTGGACAAAGGGGTTCTCACATCGGATAACTCGAGAGCGCCTTTGCGCGGAGCTGCCTTGTTTCGCCGCCCGCGACGCCACCGGCGCGATCCTCGGCTTTTACGATGCGGTGGACAGCCCGGCTCCGTCTGGTATTCCGGGCAACCCTGGCGGGCCGCTGGATGCCCGGACTCTTTCCCGAACAGGTTTCGTAACACGCTGATTGTTTGCACCCTGCAGACGGAGCCAGCCAGCACGACCATTACCCTATGGTGTTCCCAAGAGAGAGCAGTAAAGCCGGAGTCGCTTCCCTGTCCCCTCTCCGACCGTGTTTCCTTGTGTTTCCTGCCATTGGTGGCAATCCGGTGTATCGTTCGTTACGCTAGATAGGAAGGACTTGATTCCATGGCAACCTTACACATTGAGATTCCCGATCAGAAGGCCGCCGCTCTCAAAGCGTATGCGCAGGCGCAGGGCCTTACGGTCGAGAAATGGCTTGAGCAGCTTGTTGAGCAAGCTACCCCTTCAAGTTCAGCGGCGCCGTCAGTCGTCGAAGATGACCGTCCCATCTGGGAAATTTTCGCCGATGCCATGAAAGACGTTCCGTCAGAAGATTTAGCCTTGCTCCCCAAAGACGGGGCTGCCCAGATCGATCATTATCTCTACGGCCATCCCAAGACGTGAAACCAATTTTTGCCGATACGTTTTACTGGACTGCGCTTACTAACCTGGACGACACCTTCTATCTGAAGGCGCTCGAATTCAGCCGCCTTCTGGTGCCGGATCGCATTGTCACTTCCGATGACGTGCTGGTCGAATACCTGGCTTTCTTCGCAAAAGCGGGTCCCAATGTTCGCGCCAGGCTGGTCGCCTCACCGCGCGTCTTTTGCAGGATCCTCGCATTCTGGTCGTCCCTCAAAGCCATGAATTATTTCTGCACGCCCTTGACCTGTATCGGGGGTGTCCCGACAAAGGCTATAGCCTTACGGACTGTATATCGATGCTCATCATGCGCCGCCAAGGTATAACCGAGATGCTGACGCACGACCGGCATTTTGAGCAAGAAGGTTTCCGCGCCCTGTTCCGAGATTCCTGATGTTGTCCCTGAGGGTCGCGCATGCTTCGCAACCGCTGTTTGCCATAGCAAACTTGACAATGTCGAGATTCGGTCACAAACCCACCAAATTTTAGTCTCTCACCTATCGAACTGAAACTAAACCGCTTGCCCATCTTGCCTTCTTCAAAGCAAGCGCCGCTCAAGCCGCCCTCACGTTATCTTCGAGTTGATTTACGTAGCGGCTGTGCCGGCGTCTTTGCCTTCCAGCGGATCGCGCCCCGCCGCTCAGGGCCGGGTCGATTCCCGGTTCAGCTCTTTCACAATCGAAGATTCAACCTTCCCCGTTGGGTTCGTATTTTCAAAATTGGACCCAATGGTTCGGCGGTGGTTACCCGAACCAGCAAATCTGGCTTCGTTTTTCCAGGTACCGCCTGGCTTCGAAGCGCAAACCTCGTCGTGAACAGGCCCCTTAACCCCGATATCGCGGCACCCTTCCAGCTTTGGCTTCGTTTTTTCAAACTACCCTGTCTCCAGCCAGCCACTGGGTTCGTTGCGTAAAACGGCTCTCGTATAGCTCGCTATTGGCATCAGATTCGGGTGGTACAGTCCTCATCACCGCGCTAACCTATACAAAGGCAGCACATGAGCGATCTTGCCGTTGAACCGAAGCCGAAAAGCCAAAGCGGAAATCAGCGCTGAGGAGATGCAGCGCCGGCGTGAGGCCTTGCGCCACGCTGACTCCCATAACCGCATTGAAGGCCAGTTTCCAAGCCCCGAAAGCACCGCTATTTTCGAGGCTTTCATTCGCGGTGACATTGAGCGCGATGAAATCCTGCCGCGCCTTCATGCGCTTCATCGGCATATCTAGCCTTTGCCCGGTTACACACTACAGGACGGACTCACCCTCAAGAACAAGCTTGGGGCGGCCCGCCATGAGGCACTTGAGATTGCCGAAACGGATTACGTCAGAAATCGTCTTTGGGACTTTACCTCTCGCCAAAAACCCATCGGACAATTGATCATTCGTGCCTCGTCAGTAGTGGTTACAGCCTGAATTTCTTAGTTGGCGGTTTTGAGTGCAGGGGCGGCGGTCTCGGGATTCAAAACGGCGAGGCTTGTGCGGGGAAAGGCGAACTTCTTGCCAAATTCGTCGATCAAGTTAACCTGGGCATCGTAAGTACCAGGCGGGATTTTCGCCATCGGCATTTGTAGCCAAACGGGGAGAGTGCCGGACCGGTTTTCGGCCAGGCGGTTGGCGCGGACCGACGGCGACTCGAAGATTTTTTTGTCGTCCTTATAGAGCGCGAGGCTGGCGGAGATGGCGGCCCGCTTGAAGTTCTCGGGCAGGAAATCGGGAATGTTAGGGTCATACACTTCCACGTAGACAAGTAAGTTTTGATTGACGCGGAAGACTTTGGTTACGTTCGGGACGAGTTTCTTGCCGTCGGAGATAAGCGGATTGTTTTCGACGAGCTTCTTACTATTTTTGACGCCTGCCACTTGGCTGGTGACGGCATCGCGCTGGTTGCTGAGGATCACAGAGCTGACGCGCAGAGTCTTTTCCGTGTTCACATCGGGGATGGCGAACTTAGTTTCGTAGGTGCCCACTTTACCTTCGCCATTTTCGCGGGCCACGAAACGAAGGCGATATTTGCCGGGTGTGAGGGTGACACCGGTATCGTATTGGAGGCTCTTGCGCGCGACTTGACCCGCGATGTCTTCGGCGAGTTTGAGCGGGATGGTGTCTCGGACCGTGGCGGCGGACCGGTTGCGATCGTCGTAAACCTGGGCGATGAAATCGAGTTCGGTGGCTTGCTTGGCGCCCTTATTCTTGAACGCCAGAGCGGAGCCGGGAATTTTGACGCCGATGGGAACGAAGTACTTGGTCTTTTCCATGCGGAAATAATCGACTTCGACGGCGATGGGAAGATCGGTAACAGGGTTATCGGCCAGCAATGCCTTTTCCAATTGCGCTTCTTTATCGCCTTCGGCCATGCGGTTGAAGGTGGTGGAACCGTAATAGCCTTGCCGGTAATCGAGTTTGGCCCGGAGGCTGGCGAGTTTGGGCGAGAGCTTAACTTGGATGCGGCGATATTTGCCGTCCATATTACTGTTCGAACTAACATAAGAGAGAACGTAGTAACTGGAGAAGTCTTCTTGCACTTGGCGAATGCCTTCTGTTAAGTCGTTGGAATCGAGCAAAGCCTTGCCGCCGGTATCGAGCGCGAGGGTAGCGAGAGTCTCTTGTTGGTTATTGAAGTTCGAGCGCACGGAATTCTGGCCAGCGCCGCTATAGAGGTTGTTTCCAACGGCCCCGGCTTGGGTGGCGTCGCCGCCAGGGACCAGAGCTGACAGGCCGCGGGCGTCAATCGGATAGAACGCGACGTTGGAGCGGATGGCTGTGTTGACCGTCGCGCGGAGTTGGGATTGATTATCGACGCCGTTCTTTTGAATGCCGCTGGAAAGGTAGATCAAAGCTTTCTTCTCGGGATACTCGCCGAGCTTGCGGGCGGCATCTTCGAGAGCCGCGAGTTTCAAATCTGAGTTGAAGATGTTGAACTCGGTTTCATCGGCGACGAAGGTGCCGCTGACGTCTTGCGCATCGGCACCGCTGTCGGCGACTGTTGCGTTTTCACTGGATTCACCGATGCGGAATTTGTTAATAGTGGCGATTAACAAATCGCGGTCGGATGTGAAGTTCTGGACGGTCTTGAGCTCGGTGGAGAAGACCATGAGCGAGACGGAGTCACTGGAGGTCATCTGCGTGGTGAGGAACTTGATGGCGGCATTGCGGGCGCGGATCTGTTCGGCGGGCTGCATGGACGAGAAATCGAATAAGATGACCATGAGGCGGCGGTCTTGATACTTGGTTTGGAGGGAGGTCTTGATGGCGGCCTTTTCAGCGTCGGGATTGTAACCTTTGGGTTCGATAGGAGGAGCGGGCGGCTTATCGGTGACTGGCGGGAGAACGGAGCCGCTTAGTCTTTGGAAATCAACCGCTTGCAGCTTCTGTAACTTGCCATCTTCGTAAATCTCGAAGTCGTCTTTGCCCAGGTTCGGCACAGGATTGCCATCGTGATCAAGCACGGTGATGTTGACGATAACCACATTAGTATCGATGGAGAATGTGGGCCGGGTTTGAAACGCGACGGCGAGCGGCTCGAGAGCTAGTAACAGACTAAGAAGAGTGGCAATCTTTTTCAAAACCGTAACCTCACCACAGCTTGAATTGTGCGCATGGCGCCGGCGGTACTGGGAAGGCCGTAGTTGGCGGCATTAACCACAGTGTACAGATTTGCGTAGTTGACGTGGTTCACAACGTTGTTGGCTTCAATGCGGAATTCGATGCGGCGGCGTTCAGACCATGGTGAAGGACCGCGCGAAGGCGGTATTGAGACTGACGGTGCCGGGGCCGGGGATGGTGTTACGCCCTGCGTCTCCAAACGTACCAGCTAAGGGAACTGCAAAAGCGGCGGTGTTGAAGAAGCCGCCACCTGCGGTCACCGATTCGCCCGTAGCGTCGGCGCGCCCGCTCCCGATACCGCCCGTGCTGGCTAGTTGCGCGCCATTACCCAAGACCCGTGCTGTAAGAGGATTGCCGGTCTGCGCGGTGAGATTGCCGCTGACTTGCCAGTCTTTCAAGAGCCTGCCTACCTTGCCGTCGGATGCTACATGTGAGCCGGGGCCGGCAATCGGCGAGGTCCAAACAAAGCCCAAGGTGAACTGATTTCGTATGTCGAAGCTGGACAATCCGCGTTCGGCAGAGAGATCTTGCCAATTCTGAGCAACGGTGTTCCCCGCCCCGCCGAAGCTGGAGGAATCGTCAATCGATTTCGCCCATTGGTAATAAGCTTGGAAAGATAAGCCGCGATTGAAGCGGCGGTTCAGCCGGAGTTGAGCGGCGTGGAAAATGGAATCGCCGTTGGATTCGTCGTACGTGTAAGGATTCTTGGGGCTCGCTCCGGGCTCCTGGTTTGGAACGATCCTGACATCTAAACGCGTTCCCTTCGTTCCCAGATAGGTGAGATCGGCAAAGAAGCCTTTACCGAGTTCGCGTTGTATTGAAAAATTCCATGAGCCGGCGTACGGCGTGCGGTAATTCGGGTCGGCGGCGTAAGTGGGGTTACCTGTTCCAGTGGTTACGGCTTGAAAGGCATTAAAGAAGTTGAGCGAAACGCCGGTGCTATTAACGGCACTCGATATTGTGCCCGGGCCTTGTTTGGCGAACGATTGTATAAACGAATTGTAAATCTGACCGTTGTAGTAAATGCCGTAACCAGCACGGATCAGAGTCGACTTTTTGGCACCGGGAACCTTATAGGCCAGCGCAAGGCGAGGGGAAAAGTCTTTGTAGTCTGGATGAATCAACCCAGCGGGCTGACCAGGCGTGGAAGGAATTACTGCCCCTAGCGATGCGAAATCGGGGCTAACCGCCAGATTGGCAATGCGTCCGTATTTTTCTTCAATTGGCGCGAAAAACTCATAGCGCAAGCCTAGAATTAGCGTTAAATTCGAACGAACCTTCCACTCGTCTTGTGCGTATGCGTTCACCTGATTTTGGTGGAAGTAATTGGTCTGCGCGCTGTATTGGATGGAGCTCGATTGTGGAAGGCCAAGAAGGAAGTCGGCTAGGTCATACCCGGTGCCAGGGACAGCTTGGCCTTGACTGTCGAGTTGGCTGGTGGCCGCGCCAGTGAAGCTGAGTGTGCCACGGCCATTGGGATTGGTGCGGGTGCTGAGATCGGGGTGAGTGTAGCCGGCGCCGAAACTGAAATTGTGCTCTTTCTTGACCCAGGTGACGCCCTCGGTAAACCCTTGCGACTGATTGCGGGTGAGCGTGGCGATGCCATCGGAGAGGCCGCCAAAGTTAGTGAAGTTGAGGGTGGGAGGTCCGTAGTACAGGGAGTTTGTCGATGGGGGAAGTATCCCGAGTTGGGCGGAGATGTCGGGCAAGGTTGAGAAGTATGGCGTGGATTGACTGTAGTTGCGGTTGAAACGAATTTGGAAAGTGCTGATGACTGTGGCGGAGATATTGCGGGTCCAACCCAGGGTGACGTTGGTGCCGTAACCGCTGCTGGTATCGGCCCAACCGAAGATATTGGCGGCCGTTCCGCTACGCCGTTGGTATTGAAAATTGCCGGACAAGCGATCTTTCTGTGTAACGTTGCGCTGGAGGCGGATGCCTAAGTTATCGGAATTGTTGGCGGAGGCGGTTTCAAATTGATAATTATTGTTGGCGCCGATTTGGTTAGGCAGAGGATAGAAGCGGTTCAGAAGGGCGGCCGCTACCGGGTTTATTTGACTTACAGGGATTTGATTGCCGATGGGTTGGTGAGTAACCGGGTCATAGAGAGTAACAGCCTTGGTGCCGCCGGAGCCAAGCGATTCGATGGCCTGCGAAAAATCGCCATTACGTTCGGCCAGTGTCGGAACGTTCGCGGTAAACAGATTGGGCGATTTGGCGCGGGTACCGAAGTAAGTGACAAAGAACTGCGTTTTCGGGTCCTTGATTTTCTTGAAAACGAGTGGGCCACCTACGATGATGCTGAAGCGGCTTTGCGCGTAGGCGGCTTGCGGAACATCGTTTCCGTTAATGGAAAACGGTTTCGCGTTTAATGCGGAATTTTGCAGAGTGAATGACGCTTGGCCGCGGATCTGTTGCTGACGCCGCCGGCCGTTGCCGAATTGTGCGCCGGCGACTTGGCCGCGCCGGCCTTGCTGGCCGCCCTGCCCGCCACGGCCACCAGGACCACCAAAACCGCCACCTCCACCGAATCCACCGCGGCCACCACCACCCCCACCGAATCCGCCACCAGCTCCGCCGCCGAACCCTGGAGCGCCACCACCACCGGCGGCCCCGGATTGATCGCCGCCACCGCCGAATTGTCCACCGGGCCCACCAAAGCCGCCAGGACCACCAGCGCCGAACCGCATATCCGGACCAGAATCGGCTTGCGCGCCTTGGGTGATGCCAGGACTCAGACTGCCAGAAACTAAAAAGGACTCGTTGCTGCTTTCAGTGCCCACCGGAGCACCCGCATTTTGCTGGGCGTTTAATTCGTTTTGGAGTTCTTGGTCTTGCGTGTTGTTGCCATCGGTGGCGCGATTGCGAGTGGCGGTGCCGCCGCCGGGTGGAGCGTTTGTTGTGCCACCTCTTGGTCCCGGCGATGCGCCACCGCCTTGCGCAAAGCGCTGCATACGCTGCAACATTTGCGATTCTTTCAGTTGAATTTCGAAATTGACGGTGCCTTTGGCTGCGCTGAAATCGACATCTTTCTTAAGAGTCTCGAACCCGAACATTTCAACTGTGACGCTCCATGACCCGGGCCCGACTTCATAGAAGCCGTAGTGTCCGTCTTTGTCGGTTACAGTGGTCAGCGTTTGCGAGTTTTGCACAAGCGTGACGCTGGCCCCGGGAATAGGCTGGCCGGAGGAACGAACGAAACCGCCGCTTTGCGCTGCAGCACAGCCAGCTAGACACACCAGGAGCGCAGTCGATTTAAGCACACGGTCCTTCTCTGATCTTGAAAGGAATGATGCTGCCGATATAAGAGAGGTTACCAGCCACAGGATGTTTGTCATGGATGAAAACATCTGAGCCAACCGGATTTCCGACCACCGATTCCGAATTTGGTACGGTTGAAGGCGGATGGCACTAGATCTGGAAAACCTACGCAAAGAAATGCAGGCGCATTTAGAGAAATCGGGCACGCCGATTTTCTTTGGCTACCATCGCATGCTCGATTCCCTGATCCAAGTAAGCTGGGATACGGAACGGCATCCGGATTTTCGGGAATTTCTGGGAACGGCGCAGAAATCGGGCGCAAAGCTCATCGTTTTCAATCAGGAATCTTTTCAACTCGACCAGATTGACGAGGCGCTGGAAGAGCTGGAAACGGCCGATTTCACGCGCGAAGAAAAGCGCAGTTTTGAAACGCGCCTGAAGCAGTTGCAAGCATATGAGGGGTTCACCTGTTTGCTGCAGCTTTCTTTCGCGTTGGAGGGCCGCCTTTATCTTTTTGAGTTACGGACCGACTGGTACGATTCCATGCGCGATATTCTGCACGAACTGGAAATGGCCGTGGACCCATTTGCCGACGACGACGAAGGTGAAGAGCAAGGGCCCATGGACGGCGGTTACTTTTCAAACAATTGATGACGGCCCCCGCACGAACTGTTTCGGCGCGATGGAATCTGCCGCAGGCCGACAACGCTTGTTATAGAAGCGCTCAGCTAAAGCTCTCGGCCTGGCGCGCGTGGTGGCGGCGGTGTTGGTGCACAGAGGTTACAGCGATCCCGCGGCAGCCCGTGAATTTCTTTCGAGCAAGTTGACGGCGCTCGAAGATCCGTTCCTGATGCGCGACATGGAGCAGGCCTTGGCACGCTTGCAACAGGCCATTCGGGCGCGCGAGCCGATTCTGCTTTACGGCGATTACGACGTGGACGGCACGTCTTCGATTGTGGTGCTGAAGAAGGCGATTGAGATTCTGGGCGGCAGCGCCGATTTCTTCATTCCGCATCGTTTGAAAGACGGCTATGGCATGCGGGCGGATGTGATTGAGCGGGCCGCGCAGCGCGGGCGTCCGGCTTGATCGTCAGCGTGGATACGGGCATCCGGGCGAACGATGTGGTGCGCCATGCCAAGGATCGCGGCATTGATGTGATTGTGACGGATCATCACTTGCCCGACTGCGAACTGCCTCCTGCCATTGCGGTGCTCAATCCGAACCGGCCCGATTGCATGTATCCGAACAAGAATCTTTGCGGCGCGGGCGTGGCGTTCAAGCTGGTGCAAGCGCTGCTTTCACGCAGCGAACTCACGCCTGAGCGGCAGGCGGCGTTGCTTGATTCGTTTCTGAAGCCGGTGGCGATTGCGACCGTGGCCGATATTGTTCCGCTGGTCGGGGAGAACCGCGTGATTGTGCGGCGCGGGCTTTCAGGCTTGCGGCTGGTGCGGAATCCGGGGTTGCGAGCGCTGTTGAGCGTCGCTGGTTTCGACGACGGGGAGACGCCTTCGGCGCATCAAGTGGCGTTTCGGCTGGCGCCGCGCATCAACGCCGCCGGGCGAATGGCGAGCGCGAGCGATGTGATTGAGCTTTTTCTGACTGGCGATGAAACGCGCGCGCGCGAGCTTGGCGGAACAACTGGACGCATCTGAATCGCGAACGGCAGCAGGTGGAAGCGGAGATCGTGGAAACGATTCTTGCAGCAGTGCGAAGAGAACAGCGGTTTGGCGTGGGAGAAGAGCGGCGCTGGTTTTTAGCGGACCGGGCTGGCATCCGGGCGTTTTGGGAATTGTCGCCAGCAGATTGGTGGAGCGTTTTTCGCCGGCCGGTTTTCGTGTTGAGCGACGCCGTTGAATGTCGATGAGAGCGAGGGGCCGCATTTGGCAGGGTCGGGCCGCAGCATCCCCGCGTTTCATTTGCTGGAGGCGCTGGAGAGCATGCCGCATTTATTTCGCAAATTCGGCGGACACCGGCAGGCGGCGGGGCTCACGATGCACTCACGCAATCTGGATGAGTTTCAGAATGCGCTTTCATGCCTTTGCGGCCGGCTAAGCTGACGGCGAATGATTTGCGGCCGAGCTTACGCGGTGGATGCGCAGGCGGCTTTTCGCGAGTTGACGGAAGAATGCGTGCAGCAGATTTTTTCGCTCGGGCCGTTTGGGTTTGGGAATCAGCCGCCGACGTTTTGGGCGGCCGGGGTGGACGTGGCCGATGTTCCGAAAGTTCTCAAAGAGGACAAACACTTTGCCGTGCCGTTGCGGCAAGACGGACGCCTGCTGCGGGCGAAGGCCTGGAATTTTGGGAATAGGCAGGACTTACTGCAGCCGGGGACAAAGCTGGATGTTTTGTTTCAGGTGGAAGATGATCCGTATTCGCGCAAGCGGGGGTACGCGAGTTGGTGTCTGAGTCTGAAGGATATTCGACCTTCGAATCAAGTACGCTGAGGGCAGCGTTTCAGCCTTACGGAGGAGCTTTATGAAAAAACAAATTGTCTTGATTGCGGCGTTAGCGGGGCTCTGTTTGCTAGCGGCGGATAAGGTTCGGCCGATCAGCGCCAAGCTTGGGCTGTGGGCGATCACATCCACTCAGCAGATGCAGGGCATGCCGCCGATTCCGCCGGAGGCCTTGGCGAAGATAGCGCCGGAGCAGCGTGAGCGAATGGAGGCAATGTTCAAGCAGAGATCCGGACAGCCTACGGTGCGAACGAACGCAACGTGCGTGACGCGAGACAAGCTGGACAAGGCGCCGTTTACGGAAGAGAAGGAATCGTGCAAGCGCACGATCATTACATCGACCTCGAAGGAGCTCGAGATGCACCAAGTGTGTACAGACAAGGGCGGTCTTCAATCAACGGCGGATATCAAGTATGAAGTTATTGGCGATTCGGCGATGAAGGGCACGATGAAGGTCAAGGCTGAACGGGATGGGCGCACTATGAATGTGAACATCGATCTGGCGGGGAAGTGGATTAGTTCAGACTGCGGGACGGTGAAGAAGTAAGGTTTGCCTTCGGCTGTGCCGGATTGAAGGGGCTATGGCTACCGCTCCCTAGTCGGTCGCGGTTCTGCTAGAGGCTAGCGATAGCGCGCTAACACATCATCCCTATTGAGAAACTCCACCGCCTGAATGCCCAGCATCTCAGCGCCATGAACATTCGCAATGCGGTCATCAAAGAAAACCGTGCGCGCTGGATCGGTCCCGATCCCTTCAATGCAGTGTTCGTAGATGGCCGATTCCGGCTTTACCGATTTAACTTCATAGGAGAGCGTGACGAAATCGAAGCGCTTCATGCGGTCGGTGCGGGCCTTGATGGTTTCGCCCAAGTCGGAAGGCATGTTCGACAGAATCGCAACGCGCTTCCCCGCTCTGCGCAATTCTTCGATCCAGGTCCACATGGGTTCATCGAAATTCATCCAGGTGGTGCTATCGATTTCGGTCAGTTGATCCACCGTCACGGGCGTGAAGACTTTGCCGGCGGTCCGGCCAATGTCGGCCCAATACTCGGGGCCGGAGACAAGGCCTTTGTCGTAATCGAGACGGGTGCCCCAATAAAGTTCTGAAAACTGTTCGGCGGGGATGCCGGCAGTTTCCGCCATGCGCGCTTGGGCGGATTCCGCCTGGTGATGAACGAGAACGCCGCCGTAATCAAAGATGTAGCCGTCGAAGTCTTTAACGGGCGCCATCAACAACCTGTTCTTTGCGGCTGCGGACTTCGCGGATGGCGTAGATCCGGCGTCCCTGACTCTCGAAATAAGTACGCATCAACACTTCGCCGATCAGCCCGACACAGAACAGCATGAGCCCACCGAACCACAGCATGGCAGCGGCAACTAGCAGAGGACCGTGCTGGGCAATGATGTCTTGGCCCATGATCTTCTCGACAAGTAGCATCAAGAGAACGAGGCCGCCCAGAACGAGCCCACCCAACCCCCACTTGCCGAAGAAGTGCATGGGACGAGTGAGATAGCGGAGCAGAAAGTTGATGGTAATGATATCGAAGAAGACGCGGAAGGTGCGGCTCAAACCATAGTGAGACGCCCCATTGGGGCGCTCGATATTTTTGATGGGCACTTCCACGACACGCGCACCATAAAAACTGGCCAGCGCTGGAATGAAGCGGTGCAATTCGCCATAGAGGTTCACCTCTTTGAGCACTTCTGCACGGTAGGCTTTGAACGTCGTACCGAAATCGTGAATATCGACGCCGCTGGCGCGCTTCATCATCCAATTGGCGATTCTTGATGGAATTTTGCGGGTGATAGCGTTATCGACACGATTCTTGCGCCATCCGCTGGCGATGTCGTAACCGGCGTCGATTTTTTCGAGCAACAGCGGAATATCTTCCGGATCGTGCTGGAGATCTCCATCGAGCGAAACGATCACTTCGCCTTGTGCCTCGTCGAAACCGGCGGCAAGGGCGGCCGTTTGGCCGAAGTTGCGGCGCAGCCGGAGGACTTTGAGATGGCCGTCCGTTTCCACGAGGTTGGCGAGGAGGTCAAAGCTGCGGTCGGTGGACGCATCATCAACGAAGATGATTTCGTAAGGCTTGGCGAGCTTCTCTAAGACCGTACAGAGGCGGTCATAGAGCGGCAGGATGGCCGGCTCTTCGTTATGAATAGGGATGACGATCGAAAGCATGAGGATCTATCCTCAGTGTAGCGAAACGGGGTAAGGTTAAAGAATGAATCGTAGAGATCTGCTTGCCACCCTTGCCTTGGGCGCCGCCACCACGATGGAAGGTCAGCAACAGACCCAGCAACAAACCCAGCAACCCGGGCCGGAGACTGTGTATATTCCCAAAGTTCAACGCGTGGAGGACCGCAAGTTCCTGCACGATTTTATGGATGAGTTTTCGTTTGTGGATTTGGTGACGGCCACGCCGACGATTCGGATTACTCATATTCCTTGTGTATTGGATCGGAAAAAGGGCGCGTACGGGACAATTTACGGGCACATTTCGAAGAACAATCCGCAGCAGCAGACCTTTGACGGCGTAGCGCCCGCGGTGATTGTTTTTCATGGGCCGGAGTCTTATATTTCGCCGACTTGGTATTCGAAAGCGGAGGCGGTGCCGACTTGGAATTTTGCGGTTGTGCATGCGAGCGGAAAGCTGAAGGCAATGACCGATAAGACGGCTCTCCATGAATTGCTGGCGAACTTGATTCACAAGTTTGAGGGGCGGTACCCAGGTTCGACCTATGACTTTTCGAAACTGCCGGATAACTATGTCTATCCGATGATCGGCGGGATTGTTGGGTTTGAGATGGAGATAGAAGGGATTGAGGGGAAGTGCAAGCTGGGCCAGGACAGGAGTGAGGAGGATCGGCTAAGCATTGTGAAGCATTTGCCGACGGCTTGGCACGAGCCCACGATCGCGGAGTTTACAGCGGCGTTCTATGAGCGGCAGAAGGGGCTAGCGAAGGGTTAGGAAGCGATGCCTCAGAACCGAGCCGGAAGCGTAAGCGCCCTAAATCCGGTCCGGAAATCCACCGCCGCCTTCAAACTCATTTCATTCCACAAATATCTTGTGGCTCCTTCAGCCGAGCCTTCCAAAAACCGGCAATCTGCACATCACCACCCAAAACCGGACTGCCGGGTATGCTGTGTTTCGCATCGACCCACCCCTTTTCCGGCCCCGGAAGATGGGTGCGGTAGCTCGAAAATGTGGTGAAATATGCCAGCGGCGGCACCATACATCAGTAATGTAGCCGCTCAAGACATTCCCGCTCACCCAAGTGTGTCTTTAGCCGGAACCCTAAGCGACAAAGCTGCGCGCCAAATTAGGTCGCTCACGCTTCCGGCTCGGTTTCTGAGTTAGTCGTGAGTCAGAAATGTAGAAACTCCAGTTACCCCAGGACTGTCTTCAGCCATCGCGGAACGGGTTTGTTCAGCTCGACGACATTACCGTTCTCGACAAGGGCCACAAGCCGGAACGGCCTATCGAGATCGTCGTTGTCGTAAATCCAGACATTCGGCAACAGGCCAACAGCGGACTTAAGGTTAGCCAAAGTGCGCGGGAAGCGTTCTCTCAACTTGGCCTGTGGCACGTCGTGTCCTCCCTGGGAGATCCGCATCGCCACGCGCTGGTCGGAGACGCCGGGTCCGGAGATCCCGACGAAACAGAGAATGGTCGTGTAACCAGCCTCAGTTGCCTGCCGCAAGAATTTGATTTTCTCGCCAACCGGATCCGAAAAAACAGTTTCGAAAACAAAGCTCTCGCCCAGGGCGACAAGTTCCCTCCGGAGCGAGTCCGCCAGCCGCGCCGCCGCATAAGGATCCAGATCTAATTCCCGCGCCAAAACATCGGCATTGACGAAACGGAGACCGGTTGCCTGTAGATGAGAGAAATAGAACGTAGTCTTCCCTGCGCCATTCGGCCCCGCAATGGCCACCACGGCGGGTCGCCGGTCAAGCGGGAGGAGGCTCATCGCCTTCGCTTGGTTCTCACTGTCTCAAACTGACGGTTGACGAATCGGCCGATCGTCTTTCGCCCGTCCTCCTCAGTGCGCACCAACAACCCCGGCGAGTTGGGGTGCTGTTCATAGTGGGGAAACGGCCCAGCCGCCAGCACGGCCGCGACCCGTCGCCGTCCCTCTGGACTGTCCACAGATTCCAGGCATTCCGATATCGGCCGTGCCGCGCCGCTCCTGCTCAAGTCCAAAAGCCGCCGGCCGTCGAGCAGCGTCTCTAGCGAGCGCCCCAGCCGCGCCCAAAATTCCACCTGTCCGGCAATGGAGCGCTGCATGACTTCACCCGCCAGCCGAGCGTCCAACACCAGACCATCCGACAGCTTTACCGGTTGGCTCATATCATTAAGGTAGCATATTGCTACCTCGCAGTGCCTGCAGCCGCTCCCGGGCCAGGACGAAAAGCTAACTGATCCGGCTCGCGGAGGAATCCGGCCCTGCGCTCGACATGCTGGTGAAGCTTACTCTAGAACGTTAAGCGTTCCAGCGGCACCGAACGAGCGAAGGCAGCGAGAGTGGACTTGGTGGTAATCAACTGGCTGATGGTGCTCTTTTCGCCTTCAACAAGAACAGCGCGCTGAATCTGACCGGCAGCCGATTCTCCAGCGGCAAAATAACCCGCGAGCGCAGCTTGTAGAGGCGGCAAGCTGGGGTTGAAGGCAGCGTTTTCAATGTACGAGCCAGCGAAGATGCGGCCGTTACTCGTGAGAATGGCAGTCCCAGAAGGTGAGCGGCTGTACGGAGAGTAGGCTTGCTCGGCGGCTTTCAATGCTTGGAGTACAAGCGGGTCACTCGATGGAGAGGAAAGAGACAGACCCACTCGGCGCACCGGAAATGAGCCTTGCTTAAAGCCGAGGTTCTTCGGTCCGAACGCGTTTGGCAGGAGATCGGATAGCTTCGCTTCGAGTCTGTCTCCCATCAGAATGCGCATCGTAATGTCGATCGACACTTCGGTTAAGAACTGGCGGCAGTGGCCGCAAGGAGAACCAGGAACCGCGACCGCATCAATACCTTGTTCGCCACACATGTACGCATTCGCGATAGCGGATTGCTCAGCGTGAACGGCAAGTCCGAGCGGGTTACCGGGAATTTCGATGTTCTGGCCCAAATACAAGCTGCCGCTCATGCCGGACGCGACCGCACCAACGAAGTAATTCGAGATCGGCGGATGGGCATGGCTTTTCGCTTCGGGCAACAGCTTGAGCATTAGCTCGTCGCGAGTGAGCTTCTCCGACTCGAGGACAGAGTTCACGGTGGATGCGGGGATTTGCCCTCGATAGTCTTTAGCGCTGAATAAAGCGTTCAATGTGAATCCGCCCACGGCTGCCAGCATCACTTCGCGCCGGGTTACGTTCAATGAACAAGCTCCTCGGCAAGATCGGGTTGATTGCTGTGGATCAGTGTCCGATCGGCAAAGAAAATCGCAATGGCGACGAACAATACGAGCGCGCCGATGCTGGACGTGAGCCAAAAACTCATCCAATGGTGCACGGGATGCGATGCGGGTCCGGAAGTGAAATAGTCAAGCGCGGCGCCGGAGAGTTCGGAGCCGATGAACATGCCGATACCGTAAGTTAGAAACGTATAGAAGCCTTGGGCCGTATTGCGGAGAGAAGAGGGCGCTTCCTGATCGGTGTAGAGCATGCCCGTGACGAAAAAGAAATCGAAGCAAACACCGTGGACGATGATGGCGATGTAGAACATCCAAACCAGCGCGCCGGGGTTGCCATAAGCGAGGAGTGCGTACCTCAGAGTCCAGGCGGCAAGGCCGAGGAGCAAAATTCCTTTCACGCTAAGCCGCCGAAAGATCAACGGCATCGCTATCATGACGCCCACTTCCGACACTTGGCCGAGCGACATTTTGCTCGCCGCGTTGGCTACGCCCACATCATTGAGATAGGCGTTGACGAACGAGAAGTAAAACGTTAGCGGAATGCACGCCAATATGGAGCAGACGGCGAAGATGAAGTACGACCGTTTCTTCAGCATTACCAGGCAATCCAGGCCGAGCACCTCGCGCGCCGTGATCTTCTTCCCGTGGCCAGCGGGCGGCGTGTGTGGCAGCGTCAAACAGTAAAGGCCCATAGCGACGGAGACACCAGCCGCCAGGAGGAATTGATTCGACGAACCTTCCAGCGAGAAGTAACTCAGGACTTGGCTCACGGCGATCCAGCCGAATGTTCCGAATACGCGGAAGAGTGGGAACTGTCGCGGATCGGGGCAATTCTTAAGAGTGATGGAAGTGGTCAGCGCGAGCGTCGGGAAATAGCAAAGGCAATACAGCAACATCAACGGATAGATGGTTCGAAAGGTGTGCGCTTGCGCGACAAGATAAAGGATCCCGGCACCGATCAGATGCAGCGCAGCTAGCACACGCTCGGTACTGAAAAAACGGTCGGCCACCATGCCGACGAAGAACGGCGAGAGGATGCACGCGAGAGCCGCCGTGCCGAAAACTGAGCCCGCCTCCGTTCCCGAAAAATTCAACTTGGTTGTCAGGTAGGTACTGATGGTGGAATACCAGCAGCCCCAAATCACGAAGTTGAAAAACATCATGATGGCGAGCCGGATAGAGGTGGAACTGGGCAAAGGCGGTCTCCTTTTATGAGCTGCGGAAATTAAGCTTGCGAATACGTCGAATCGATCAGGCGCTGCAAATATGTAATCGAGGCGCGAATGTCGTCTTCCTGGCGAGCGCCGGAGATTTCCCGTTCAATGGTAATGGGTCCAGTGTAATGCAATTTGTGAAGCTTGCGCAGGACTTCGGGGAAATCGACCTTGCCCTTGCCGATGGCAACCTCTTCGCCGAGGTTCCTGGGGTCGGTGGGATACAAGCCGTCTTTGGCATGCAGCCCGCGCACGTATTTGCCGATGACATCGAGCGCGGCCACCGGGTCGCCCTTGTCATAGAGGATCAGATTGGCGGTGTCCAGATTGACGCCGATGTTATCCAGGCCAGCGTCGGTGATGGCGCGGAGAAGAGTCACGGGCGATTCCTGACCGGTTTCCATGAGAAAGGTTTGGCCGTTGGCTTTGCAGTAGCCGGCGACTTCTTGAATAGCCTTGACGGTTTCGGCGTATAGAGGTTCATTCGGATTTTCGGGAATGAAGCCGCAGTGCGTGTGAACGGCTTTGATGCCGCACATTTTGGCAAGGTCGGAAGCGCGCTTGAGAGCGTCCATGCGGGCGGCGCGGGTTTGCGGAGGGACGAGGCCGATGGTGAGCGGACCTTGATAGAAATCCCAGACCATTTTCCCGGAGCCGAGCGTCATGGCGGCCGTGGCTTCGATTTGATATTTGGCTAATGCGGCTTTGAGCGGTTCGGCCAGAGTGGGAGGGGCGGCACCGACAGCGACTTGACAACAATCGAGGCCGAAGGCTTTTACTTTGGCGATGGCCTGATCGGGGGTAATTGCGCCGGCGACACCGGTGACGACGCCTAAGTGAGGTTTGGTGCGGGTACCCGCAGCCTTAGAACGGCTAGGCATCACGGCAGAGATAGCAGCGCTGGCAAGGGCGCCCTTCAGGAATAAACGTCGATCAGGCGTTGGCATAAGTGGCTTGATTATAGTATGGGGACGCGGGTTGGGAACATAGGCAGCCGTATCGCAGGTTGACAAATGTCAATTGACGTTTTACCGTTGAATCGTGACCAAGAGCTTCAAACATAAGGCTCTGCGGAGCCTGTTTGAAGAGGACGATGGCAGGAGGATTGGTGCCGATCAAGTTGACCGTCTGCGGCTGATCCTTTCGGCACTCGATCAGGCTGGCGAGGTGGATGACATGAGCCAGCCGACGTTTCGATTACACCCGTTGAAGGGTAACCGTAGAGCGTGTGGGCCGTCACAGCAAGGGCCAACTGGCGCGTATGCCGATGAAGAACCCCATTCACCCTGGCGAGCTTGCCAAGACTAACCTTGACGAACTTAATCTGAGTGTGGCCGAGGCAGCGAAAACGATGAAGATCACGCGCCAGCAGCTTCACAACGTGATGCAAGGCAGAAGCGCAGTTACTCCCAGGATGGCATTGCGCTTTGAACAGGCGTTTGGCGGCAGCGCCGATATGTGGCTGAGGATGCAGGCGGCGTACAATATTGCCCAAGTGCGAAAGCACCAAGATAAGGTAGAGGTTCCTCGGCTCGTCTCGTGTGAATAGATGCAAAGATGAGAGAAGGAGTACGGTCGTGTCGCCCTCAGCAAATGACCGCCGAGAAGACACCTTCCGCTAACAGCGGCGGCTTTCCTCTAATCTTCTTTCCACGTTTTGAGACCTCTTTTTCCCCTGCTAAAGATCGCCTAATCCCACTTCGCAAAATGCTAGAATAGTCCTATACACGTTTTGGCGGTAAGTTCCCACATTATCAACAACTTGCCGCAACCTTTACCTATTCAGTTTTAGGAGTCCGATTTGGCCGAACAAGATCCACCTAGCGGCACAATTTTTCCGCCAGGCGGCGATAACAAAAACATCATCCCGATCAACATCGAAGACGAGATGAAGCGCTCGTATCTCGATTACTCCATGAGCGTAATCGTGGGTCGTGCGCTACCCGATGTGCGCGATGGTCTAAAGCCAGTGCACCGGCGCATTCTATATGGGTTGCACGAGATGGGCCTCACCTTCAACCGGCCCACTCGCAAATGCGCAAAAATTGTCGGCGAAGTTTTAGGTAAGTTCCACCCGCACGGCGACACGCCCGTGTACGACGCGTTGGTCCGCATGGCGCAGTTGTTCTCCATGCGTTACCCGTTGATTGATGGCCAAGGTAACTTCGGCTCGGTCGACGGTGATCCGCCGGCGGCGATGCGGTACACGGAAGCGCGGCTTTCAAAGATTGCCGCCATGCTGTTGGAAGACATCGACAAAGAGACGGTCGATTTTCGTCCGAACTACGACGACAGCGAAGTAGAGCCGGAAGTTCTGCCCACGCGCATCCCCAATTTGCTGATCAACGGATCTTCGGGCATCGCCGTTGGCATGGCGACGAACATTCCGCCGCACAACCTCAACGAAATCATTACCGCGTGCATGGCGCTCTTGCAAGATCCGGCCACGCCCTTGCCCAAGATTCTGGAGATGGTGCCGGGACCGGACTTCCCCACGGGCGGCATTATTCTGGGCCGGCAGGGCATTGCAGATTACTACAAGACGGGCCGCGGCAGCATAAAAGTCCGTGCGAAAGCCGGCATGGAAAAGTTGGGCAAAGACCGCGAATCGATTGTGGTAACCGAGCTTCCCTACCAGGTGAACAAAGCGCGCTTGCTGGAACACGTAGCGGGTCTGGTGGGTGAGAAGAAACTCGAAGGCATTTCGGACGCGCGCGATGAAAGCGACCGCGACGGCATGCGCATCGTGTTCGAATTGAAGCGCGGCGAAAATGCCGAAGTTGTCTTGAACAACCTGTATAAGCAAACGCAGATGCAGGTCAGCTTCGGCGTGATCATGCTGGCGATTGTCAACGGGCAGCCGCGCGAACTGGGCATCATCGATGTCATTAAGCGCTTCCTGGAACACCGTGTCGACGTCGTACGGCGCCGGACCGACTATTTGCTGCGCAAGGCCCGCGACCGCGAACACATTTTGCTTGGCTTCCAGCGGGCGCTCGATCTGCTGGATGAAATCATCAAGCTGATTCGCGCCGCCAAGACGCCCAAAGAAGCGCGCGATGGTTTGATCACGCAGTTTGAGTTCAGCGAACGGCAGTCGCAGGCGATTATTGAGCTGCAACTGCAGCGCCTGACCGGCATGGAACGCCAGAAGATTCTGGACGAACTGGCCGAGATTCAGCGCATGATTACTGAATACCTGGAAATTCTGGGTTCGGAAAAAGTATTGAAGGCCGTGATTGTCAAGGAGCTCAAAGAAGTACAGAAAGACTTCGGGGACGAGCGCCGCACGCAGATTATCGAAGACACGGGCGAGATTCGTCTGGAAGATCTGGTGCAGATGGAAGACGTCGCCGTGACCGTATCGCGCGGCGGTTATCTGAAGCGCACCTCGGTGGATACCTACCGGCGGCAGACGCGCGGCGGCAAGGGCCGCATCGGCATGGGCACGCGTTCCGAAGACGCGGTGGAGCATCTAGTCATCGCCTCCACTCACGCCTACATGCTGATCTTCACCAATAAAGGCCGCGTGTACTGGCTCAAGATTTACGAGATTCCCGATGCCGGTACTACCGGCAAGGGCAAGCATGTCTCGGGCTTGATCGCCCTGCAGCCGGATGAATCGGTGAAGGCATTCCTCGCCGTCAAGGAATTCATTCCTGAGAAGTTCATTGTCATGGTGACGCGTCACGGCGTGATCAAAAAGTGCGAGTTGACGGAGTTCGATAATCCGCTTTCGCGCGGCATCATCGCCTTGGCGTTAGACGACAACGATGAGTTGCTGGGCGCCACGATTACCAACGGCAAAAACTACATCTTCCTCGGAAGCCATGAAGGTATGGCGATCCGCTTTAACGAAGACGAAGTGCGGGCCATGGGACGTCAGGCGCGCGGCGTGCGCGCCATGGATCTGGATGAAGGCGACTATCTGGTCGGTCTGGAAGTCATCGAGAAAGAAGGATTGATTCTTTCGATCTCGGAACACGGCTTCGGCAAGCGGACCCCGCTTGAGGATTACCGTCTCACGGCGCGCGGACGCAAGGGCGTTATCAATATGAAGACAACGGCGAAGGTGGGTAAAGTGGTGGCGGTGCTCTCTGTGAAGGAGAATACCGACCTAATGATCATCACCAAAGACGGCAAAATGATTCGTATTGAATCTGGCGAAATTCGTCAGGCGGGCCGCTCAACACAAGGTGTCAGGCTGGTGCGCATGGAAGAAGGCGACCTGGTGGCGGCTGCTTCAGTCATTCCGGCAACGGATGAGGAATTGCAGAACGGTGAACTGCCATTTGACGAGAAATAGGTAAATGGCATTGCAAAGGGCGCGGGATTCGGTTCT
Source organism: Bryobacterales bacterium (assembly GCA_963763615.1). Classification (GTDB taxonomy): domain Bacteria; phylum Acidobacteriota; class Terriglobia; order Bryobacterales; family Bryobacteraceae; genus Bog-105. The sequence continues at coordinate 317,142 of CAVXPI010000007.1, forward strand.
CGCGCCTCGCCCTGTAACTTCCCTTTCAAACTATCCCGCTCACGCCGCGCACCCGAGCCGCGTTATCTGGCGTTCGGGCAAAAAATATAAGAGGCTTACTCTTTGACTTTAAGCTTGGCCGAGTTCTCCGTGATGAATACCTTCAGTTCGTCGGCGACGGCCAGCAGCCTCACCCACTGCTCCTGATAGAGCGTCACCGGAAACCGGCCCAACCCGTAAACGCTGACAGCGCCCTTCTCACTTACTTTGAAGGAGAGGTCGCCGGACTTCGCTTTCTGCGCCTTCGCTTTTTCCGGTTCGGTTTTCGGCTCTTCGTGTGTTAGTTCTGACATATTCGTTTCTTAGTTGCCTTCCTATGATCCTTTAGCGTACAACGAAAGATGTGGCTCAACTCGTCCGCTGCACCTGGTCGACCTCCGATTCGCTCTCCACGGCCTACCACGATACCGAGTGGGGCGTTCCGCTCCGCGACGACCGCGCGCTCTTCGAATTTCTGATTTTGGAAGGCGCGCAGGCTAAACTCGCCAATCCTGGCATTGCGCGTATTCCTTGACGAGTTCCCATCATGGGAACTATAATCGATGTAGAGTGCACGTTATCAAACAAGGCACATTGAAATCCTATGCTGAGGAAAAGAGATTTGCAACGGCCAGAGGTGAATTGGAACTTTGGTTTCAGATAGCCGTTAAAGCCGATTGGAAGAATCTTCTAGACGTTCAAAAGGATTATCCAAAGGCCGAAGCGGTTCGAGTTAAAGATCACAACTACACGGTGTTCAATATATGCGGCAACAAGTTCCGGCTCATTGTTCAGATACGTTATAGCGATGATTCGCCTGAAAGAGACGGCACAATCTTCATCAAGGACTTCTTGACTCATCCTGAGTACGATACCGACAACTGGAAAAAAATTCTCGAAAAGGCTCAAATTGCCAGGACAAACTTTCTGAAACAAAGGAGACGGACATGAATGCAGCAACAATCAATCCAAGAAAGTATGCCTCGCTACTTGCGGCATCGCTGCCTCAAGAAATCACAACCGAGGAAGAAAACGAAGCCCGAATCGAGGAGCTTGAGGCATTTTCTTTCGCTGATGATCTTACGATTGAAGAAGAGGCATACATCAAGGTCTTAACCATCCTGATTGAAACGTACGAGCAGCGCTATCGTCTCTCGCGGACACTAGATCCGGTCCAGGCTCTTGAGATTCTGATGTCCAATCGTAATTTGAAGCAAGCGGATCTTGTTCCGGTGATTGGCAGCAAGGGCCACGTTTCTGAAATTCTGGCTGGAAAACGGAATTTGTCGAAGACGCACATTCAAAAACTGAGTGAATTTTTCCGTGTGTCGCCTGAAGTATTTCTGCCACTGTCCAAATGACGAGGGGTCGGCATCGATCACATAACTTCCCTTGCAAGAACAGCCGCGCTAAGCGTTCGCCGAATGCCCTTGATCGTCGCCGGCGTCGTCCGGCAGCACCCTCCTATCAACCGGGCCCCGCGTTCCAGCCACCCTCGTGCGGCTTCCTCAATCATCGGCGCCGCTCGGCTAGCCGCCCGCCATCCGCATGTGGTGATGTCGTAAAGTTCCCCACTGTTCGGATAAGCCACTAAGGGCTTCTGAGTCGCGGAGCGCGCCTGCTCAAGCAGCGCGTTCACCAAGCGTGGCGCTGTGCAATTCAGCCCGATAGCGGCGACGGAAGGAGCCTCGCTCACCAGTGCAACGGCTTCGGCAAACGCCGTCCCATCGGAAATGTGCCACTCATCTTTGCACGTGAAACTGATCCAAGCCGGCACATCCGGCATCTCTCGCAAAAGATCAATCAGCGCTTCGGCCTCAATCAGTGAAGGAATCGATTCACAAGCCAGTAGATCGACCCCGCTTTTCGCTAAAAGCTCCAATCGCCCGCGATGAAACGTTTTCAGATCGTCATAACCGACGCCGTAGTTACCGTGATATTCGGATCCATCGTGGAGAAACGCGCCATAAGGCCCGATGGAGGCGGCCACCAATGGACGCCGACGCCCGGCCCGATTGCGCGCCTCACGCCAAAACAGCTCGCGCGCCTCAACGGCGACACTCACACTACGTAAGATCACCTGTCCGGCTTGTTCCGCATTCAGCCCGTGAGCTTGCAGCCCCTGAAACGTGGCTTGGTAACTCGCAGTGGTTGCCACATCCGCACCCGCTGCAAAGTAAGCGTAATGGACGGCAGCTATCCTTTCTGGTTTCTCCAATAGAATCTTGGCCGACCATAGCGCATGATTCAGCGATTCACCTTGACTTTCAAGCTCCGTCGCCAATCCTCCGTCGACGACAACGAACCCCTGCTCATCCAGGAACGCAGTCAGCACAGGCATCATTTCGTCACGCTTTCGTAGGGCGGCCATTCTTGGCTGCGAGGCGGCTCTCCAGTCGCCTCACTTCGCCTTTCTCAGCGCTTCAATCCGCGGCACCCGGCTTTTGGGGCTATCCAAGCTAAACGTCCGTGCATCGCCTAACTGCGCACGCACATACTCTTCTGTTTCGGCCACAGCCTTCTTCAGCGCCGGATTCGTTTTTCCAAACACCGCATAAGCAATCTCTTCCTTTTCGGAATCGTACTCCCACAAGCCAACCACGCGTCCACGATCCACAATCGCTGGGCTGGGAAACTCCGCCAGCGCCCCTCCCCCGCCTTTGGCCGCCGCCGCGATCAATGGGTGGCTCAAATCGTCTGCATCCACAAGCATGGAAAGATCGCGCCTCAACAACAGCAGCGAATCAAGCCCGTTAACAAGGCGATAGCACGGGTCCTTTGGCGCCTTAAAGTTTTCAAACTGCTCTTTGAGCGCAGCGGGCAGCAGCAAATCGCTATCCTCTGAAATAGCCTCCAACTTCAGCGAATCAGCCGCGCTGTTGGCCAGTTTCTGACTCGTTCCAGCAAACGTCTGAAAGTCGGAAAGACGCGCAGGAGCGATCCAGTCAAAAAAACGCCGCGCCAGTTCTGGCAGCAGTTCTTCTTTACTCAAACCTGCACCGCTCAACGGATTCGGCCGCCACAATGCGTATTGGTAACGCTGGTTATCGAGACGGCCGTTCGTGGAAATGCGCCGAATCTCGCCAGCCCTTTGCAACTCTCCTAACGCCAGCGGAAGAGTGGAACTGATGCCCTTCTTTTGGCCTTCAGGGCCAAGACTGCGAACCGCATCTCCCGCCGCCTCACGAATGTCGTCGGGCGCGAGCGGCCCTTTCTTGAGACCGGCAAGCACCGCTTTGCACAGTGCGTCAATTTCCTTCCGCGTGACTCCTAACTTCTCAGCAGCACGCAAATCGCCCGATCCCGTTTCCTGCGCCAGAAGCAAAGCGAGCGGATAATCCGCCGCCGGTACTACATAGGTGCAGGCTCGGGCGCTCGGCAATTCATGAATTTCGAGATTCGCCACCGCCCAGTCAGCCGCCTCACGGCTTATACCCGCGCGCGCAAACAGCGTGAGGTAAGGGCTGCACCCTCCCACCGAACGCGCCCAACCACTCTGCGCCAGCACCGCCGCAGCCGATTTGAACTTGCTTGCGCCATCTAAACCCTGGCGATGCCACCACCAGGCACGCAGCTTTTCGATTTTCTTGGATGACTGAGGGGACATGGCCGAATTCGCTCATGGTATCTCACTTTGGCTTATCATTTAAACATTCGTGATGTTGAATGAATCGCTGCAGCAGTTGATTGAACTATCGGCGCGTGTTGGCCGCAATTTGGATTTGGTCCAGGCCGGTGGCGGGAATACTTCCATCAAACTCGACAACATCCTATGGGTCAAGGCATCCGGTAAGTGGCTAAGTCGCGCCGCCGAAGAGGAAATGTTTCTGCCCGTTCCGATGTCCGACATCGAACGGCAACTCGCGGCGCAAGACGAAAGCTTTCCGCAATATCAAACACCCGGCGGAGTTGCGTTGCGCCCGTCCGTGGAAACGGCGGTCCATGCGGTCATGCCTCAAAAGGTAGTGATCCATGTGCACTCCGTGCGTACTATAGCCTGGGCTGCACGCCAGGGCGGCTCCGTGGGCATTGCGCCGTTGCTCAACGGGCTGAATTGGAAATGGATTCCTTACACACACCCGGGCATTCCGCTGGCAATCCGCATTCAGGAAGGCAGCGCGAGCCGGCCCGACGTCCTCATTCTGGAAAACCACGGCTTGGTTGTGGCTGGCGAAGATTGTGAATCGTCGGAAGAGTTGCTCCGTGACGTGGAACATCGTTTGAACGGCGCCACACGCGCGGCGGGATCCCCGGATCTGGCGCGTTTGGCTGAACTCACAAAAGGCGCCGAGTGGGAGATCGCTGCCGACCCGGAAGTTCACGCCTTGGCGACGAATTCGCTCTCGTGCGAAATCGCCGCACAGGGCACGCTGTTCCCCGATCAATGCGTCTATCTAGGACCAGCCGCCGCCGTTGTACGCAGTGGGGAAACCGTTGCCGCAGCCTCAGAAGCTTACCAGGCGCTCCACAACTTCACCCCTGTTTTCCTTTTGGTGGAGGGTGCCGGCGTGCTGACTAGGCGCGGCATGAATCGCGCTGCCCATGAGTTGCTGCTCTGTCTCAAACGGGTCATTGAACGAATTCAAGCGGAAGCGCAAGCCACCTATCTCCCGGTAAATCAAGTGGCTCGGCTGATGAACTGGGATGCGGAAAAATACCGGATTGCCATGGCGAAAGCCGAAACATAAGGGCGTAGTGTTGCAATGGAGGCAGATGAAGACCGTCCTTCTACCGCTTGCATTCGCCTGCTGCACGCTGATCTTTGCCGCCGAAACTCCGTTAAACGAACGCGTCATGGTCGTGTACAACGCGGCGGGCGACGATTCGCAAAAAGTTGCCAAATACTACATGGCGAAGCGCGGCATACCGAAGACGAATCTCTGCAAAATTGACACGTTAAAAGACGACCTGGAAGATGGATCGCGTTTCGACCCCGAGATCAAGAAACCTTTGCGGGCCTGCCTTGAGAAGCTGGGCAAGCAACAGATTCTCTACATTGTGTTCTCATTTCAATCGCCCTATGTGATGAATTACCAGGGCCACACGCGCGCCATCGATCAAATGGTTTCGGATATCTGGGATGAATACGCTGCACCCGCAGCGCTCGGTCAGGCCGTGGGCGATCATCCTTATTTTGCAAAGGCCGAGAGCCAGGGCAACGTATATGAACCTTTCATCCCATTTGCCAAGTACCGCGACCAACCGAACGCCAAAACAATTTACTCAGTTTGGCGGCTCGATGGCGCTACTGCTGCCGTCGCTCAGTCTTTAGTCGACAAAGCCTTGCAAGCCGAGAAAGACGGTTTGCATGGCAACGCCTATTTCGATACCCGGGTACCGGTCCAGCAAAATGTCGCCGACCAAGGATACGGAGCGGGCGATTGGGACATCTATCAGGCAAGCCAGATGGCAAAGCGCGCGGGCTTCGCTGTCACGCTTGATGAGAAAGACACAGAGTTCGGAACCGCTCCTTCGCCATTGAGATGCGAAAATGCAGCACTCTACGCTGGCTGGTATTCACTCGCGCACTATAACGACGCGTTCAGCTGGGCGCCGGGCGCCATTGGTTTCCACTTGGACAGCGCCTCTGCCACCAATCCAAGAAGCGGGCCCAGTTGGGTAGCCGGAGCGCTGCAACGAGGCATCACCGTAACCAGCGGCGCGGTCACCGAACCGTTTCTTGAAGGCTTGGTTCATCCTGATCAAATCTTCTTGTACTTATTCAACGGCGCGAACGTGGGCGACGCGGTCTTGCGCGGAACTCGCTGGATCAAGTGGATGATTATCAATGTGGGCGATCCTCTCTACCGGCCATTTCCAAAGGGCGTGGGCGCCTATAGCGGGCCACCGCGTCAGGAAGCTTGGTTTGGCGTTTCGCCGTTCAACTTAGTAGGTGGCGGAACAGTAGGCGCGCAATTCGCTATCACTGAAAAACGCGCTCAGACAATCCCCGTCCTTTTTAGATCGAACAACCCGGCCTTGGTCAACTTACCCACCAACATAAATCTCCCGCCAGACGCAACCGGCGGCAAATTCGAAATAGGAATCAAGGCCCCTGAGGAACCGTTGAGTGTGATCGTCACCATCACCGCCGGCGATGAGACTCTCTCTAACACAGTGAACGTCTTCCCGATTCTGCATGACCTTACGCTCAGCCAAGCGGCCGTGAAGGGCAATGGTGCTGTCACGGGAACGGTATCCATTGTGGTTCCCGCTAAACAGTTGGGCTTCACCATCTACTTAAAGAGCAGTTCGCCCGCGGCGGAGGTTCCCGAAGAAGTCAAAATCCCGGCAGGAGCCATGCAAGCAACGTTCCCCATCGCCGCAAAGGCCGTGACAGCGGATGTGACCGCCACCATCACCGCCAAGTTCGACAACGCTTCCAAGAGCGCGCAGCTCAAAATCACCCCTTAAGAGTTCCACCGAGGCGTAGGGCGGCGATTCTTCGCTGCGCGGCGTCTTTCTAGACGCCGTTTTCTGGGTCGAATATTGGGCATTTTGCCTAAATCGCGGCATCGCTTTTTCTATCGTGAACGTGTTTTCAACCGGTTAGAAATGCGCCACGATTTGCACCAATGAGCGCGAAGGCCCAGGAAAGTGACGAAAATGGCTCAAGAGCTGATCAACACGCCGACACCAGCCGGAACGGCATCGTTTGATTATACTGCGCTAATTAATCATTTTTGAGTACGCGGTAGTAACTAAAGAAACTAAGGAAAGAAGGAAGCTATGCCCACAATTACAACCAAAGATGGCACCCCAGATTTATTACAAAGACTGGGGAACAGGACAACCCCTCGTCTTCAGTCACGGCTGGCCGTTAAGTGCGGACGCGTTCGAAGACCAGATGATCTTCTTAGCCGCTCGGGGCTACCGCTGCATCGCGCATGACCGCAGGGGTCACGGGCGTTCGGGCCAGCCGTGGACGGGCAATGATATGGACACTTACGCCGACGACCTCGCAGAATTGGTGGCGGCGCTCGGCCTGCAAGATGCCATCCACATCGGTCACTCCACGGGCGGGGGCGAAGTGGCTCGCTACATTGGCCGTTATGGAACCAAGCGCGTTTCAAAGGCTGTTCTCATTGGCGCAGTCCCGCCGCTGATGCTGAAGATAGCCGCCAATCCCGGAGGCTTGCCTCTTTCGGCGTTTGATGACATCCGCGCCGGTGTACTTACAGATCGGGCGCAGTTCTTCGAAGATCTCAGTGCCCCGTTCTACGGCGCCAATCGTCCCGGTGCCAACGTTTCCCAGGGCCTGCGCGATTCCTTCTGGCTGCAAGGAATGTCATGCGGCCACAAGGCAGCTTTCGATTGCGTCAAAGCCTTCTCCGAAACCGATTTAACCGAAGATCTCAAGCGGTTCGACGTCCCGACTCTCATCCTCCATGGCGACGACGACCAGATCGTGCCCATTGGCGCTTCCGCGCTTCTTTCGTCCAAGATTGTCAAGGGCGCCACCTTGAAAATTTATTCCGGCGCTCCTCATGGCATGTGTTCGACCCTAAAAGACCGGATCAACGCCGAGTTGCTCGCTTTCATCGGGCAAAGCAAAGCCGTCTGCGCGTGACCGATCATCCCGGATTGAGTGATCTCGGTCTTTGCATCAAATCTGGGCCAGACCGCCGTCCACGAATAACTCAATGCCTGTGATGTAGCTGCTGTCGGCGCATGCCAGAAAAGTCACGGCCTTCGCGATCTCCTCCGAAGTGCCGGCCCTCCCAAGCGGGATGTTGGGCAACGAGCTCTTGACAAATTGGTCCACCTGCTCGTCACTCATGCCCAGGCTTGTGTTGTACCCCGGCGTCGGCACCACGCCCGGACTAATCGCATTCACCCGTATCTTGCGATCGCGCAGATCCATTGACCACGTTCTGGCAAACGACCGTACCGCCGCTTTAGTAGCGCTGTAAACACTGAACGCCGGATTTCCCTTCACAGAAACAATAGAAGCGTTCAAGATGATAGAACCGCCGTCACGCAGTAGCGGCAGAGCCTTCCGGACCGTGAACAGCAGTCCTTTGACATTCAAATCGAACTGTTTGTCGAAATGCTCTTCCGTGATTTCGCCCAGGGGAGCGAACGCTCCTGTCCCCGCATTCGCAAACACGATGTCGAGGCTGCCATCCTGCGCTTTAATCGCGTCGAAGAGTCTATCCAGGTCAGCCAGTTTTGAGACGTCGCCTTGAATCGCGGTAACCCCCTTGCCGGCTTCCGCCACCGCCCGTTCCAATTCGCTTTGGCGCCGTCCAGTGATAAAGACGGAGGCGCCTTCAGCAACGAAATCTTTGGCCGTCGCGAGGCCGATTCCACTGCTGCCCCCGGTGATCAAAGCAATTTTACCCGTAAGTTTTTGTGCCATAGTTTCCTCGTTGTAATCGAATTCCGCTCAACGCGGAAAAATTGTATCAAGCAACGCCGGCAGCGCCCTGCCATCAAACGGCTTTCGGGCCCCCCGGACCCACCAATGATGATGAAAACCTTTCTCTTCACCGCACAGCCCCTAACCGAGCCGCGAGTTTTAACGCGGCTCGGCCGCGTCTACTTGTACCAAACGAGCGGTGCTGAATGCCGATATGCCGCGATTTTCAACGGAGCGATAAAAGCAATAAAAGGACAACAAACGTCAACAATCGTGCGGCTCATCTCGCGCCCGTTTTGCGAAACGAACCGCCGTCCAGCGCTCGGGCAAATGGGTATCGTACACACCATGCTTGCTCCACACCCAGGCAGGATGGGGGTTCACCTCGGCGCCATTCACCATAAGCTTTTCGAAACGCCCGAAGAACATCTTCCAAACATCGCCCTCGCGCGGCGGCAATGCCCGGCCGTTGGCAAGCGTCGTCATACCCGCCCACGGCAAAGCGAGTTCAACCGTCCAGCCGCGACCCACAGACGACCGGTCGTTGATCTTGCCATCCACCCGTACCGCTGATTTCATCCCCGGAAAATCCCAATCGAGAAAGGCCCAACGCAAGCCCCGCGGATGGGTCCCGCGCCAGAATGTTTTCGGTTGCCGGTCATAATCGCCGCCAAAAGTAACGGCCTTGCGCTTGCGAATATCAAACTCCGGCGCCTGAAACTGGACGTTATTCTCAAACGCATCTTGCCACACGAAGAAGACTTCATACACCGTACCCAAAGCGTTGATCTCAAATTCGTAGTAGCAATCGCCGCCGTCTATGAAGAGCTCCACATCGTTCTCATTGAAGATCAGTGAATCGCGTTCGGTAAGTTGCGCTTCCACAAATGGCTCTTCCACCCAGAAGGCAACGTACAGGTTCTGGTCGTCCCACAGCGCGGCCGCGCGCGTGTCGAAATAGCCGGGGTCGCCCGTGACCATATCGCCAAAGCGCGGCGAGCGCGGCGCGCGGGTCCAGATTTCTTTCGTCAAATCGCCATCCACCTCGATGGGCGAGGGCGTGCGAAGGCAAACATAGTCTTCTGTAGAGGACACACCCCAAAACTTATCACCTGCCAGGCCAACGGCATCCGCGATCTCAAGCCGTTACACCTATTGCTTATTTCGCATTTGACCGAAAGAGGTATTGAGGCCGCGCTGCCACAGTCGTCCTCTCGTACGAACAAATGATCCAACCTCCAGAACTCGAGAACCCCAGCGAAGGCAAGCGGGAGCAACCGCAAATGCTCCACGATGGCGCGGCGAATGTTTCGATTATCGCCGGAAATGCAGACGGACTCATCACGGTTTTCAATGCCGGAGCGGAAAATATGTTCGGGTATACATCGGAAGAAATGGTGGGTAAGCAAACACTGGCCATCCTTCAGTTGGAATCAAAGGTAAAGGTTCTGGGTACGAAACCGGCTGAGGAGGGCGGAAAGCAAGGCTTCGAAGTCTTCTTCGACAAAGACGGCAATGGCCAATCGGAAGAGCGCGCCTACGTACGTAAAGACGGTAGTCATTTGGCGATCAACTTATTGGTTACTGGGCTGCGGGACAGGAGTGGAGCCATTAGCGGTTTCGTCGGCGTTGCCATGGACCTTTCGGAGGCTGCTGCACGGGCCAGCAATGAACATTTTCGTCAGATCGTCGAAACGACTGGGGACTATGCCCTGATTATGCTGGATGCGAATGGCTGCGTGATCGGTTGGAACGCTGGTGCGGAGCGGATGAAAGGATACAAGCCGGTCGAAATCATTGGGCGGCACCTCTCTACTTTCTACTTGCCAGAGGATATTGACGTCCTTCGGCCAGCCATCGGATTGCGCATTGCCGCCGAGCAAGGGCGCTATTCGGAAGAAGGCTGGCGCCTGCGCAAAGACGGATCGCGTTTTATAGCTGACGTTGTCATTGCATCCATTCACGATGACACTGGGAAATTGCTCGGCTTTGCTAAAGTCATCCACGACATCACGGCGCGCAAGCAAATTGAAGAGCGTTCCCAAATCGCCATGCAAACGCTCGCCGACGAAATCGCTGAACGGAAGAGGGTGGAAGCGGATCTACAGGTCGCTAAGGGAAGAGCGGAGGCGGCAAACCTCTCCAAGAGCGACTTCCTCGCCAGCATGAGCCACGAAATTCGTACGCCCATGAACGGCATCATCGGCATGACCGATCTTGTATTGGATACCGAACTCACTCGGGAACAACGGGAATTTATGGGCATGGTGAAGAGTTCGGCGGATTCTTTGCTGTCCCTGATTAATGACATTCTGGACTTCTCCAAGATCGAAGCCGGAAAACTGGACTTTGAATCAATTGATTTCATGCTCCGCGACAGCCTGGACGAGACAACCAAAGCCCTCGCCTTCCGGGCTCATCAAAAAGGACTCGATCTTGCCTGCCGCATTCTGCCGGAAGTACCGGATGGTCTGAAGGGCGATCCCACTCGAATCCGTCAGATTATAGTGAACCTTGTTGGCAACGCGATAAAGTTTACCGAGAAAGGCGAGGTTGTCGTCGAAGTCGCGAGCCAAGAAGAGACGGCGGACGAAGTAGTATTGCATTTCGCCGTCAGAGACACGGGGGTGGGCATCCCCTTGGAAAGGCAGCAGAGTATTTTCGAGGCGTTCATCCAGGCGGACAACTCGACGACGCGGCAATATGGTGGCACCGGCCTGGGTCTCTCGATTTCTTCCAGGCTCGTGAACTTGATGGGGGGAAAGATTTGGGTGGAGAGCGAGATGGGCCGTGGCAGTACCTTTCACTTCACAGTCCGGCTACCCATGCAGGAGATTTCCTCCCGCAAGTATCTACCAGTCGATACCGAGTTGCTACGCGACCTTCCCGTATTGATTGTGGACGACAACGCAACCAGCCGCCGAATACTCGCGGAAATGACCCTCGCCTGGCAAATGAAGCCGGCGATTGCGGAATCCGGGGGTGAATCACTGGGTCAAGCACTGGCCCTTTTACAGCAAGCAAAGACGCTAGGAACTCCGTTTGGCCTCGTCTTGGTCGATGCTCAAATGCCCGGCATCGACCGATTCGGCTTTGTTGAAAGACTTAAGCAGGAGCCAGCCGCCGAAGGATTACCCATCATCATGCTGACCTCGGACGGTTTGCGGGGAGACGCGGCGCGCTGCCGGGAATTGGGTATTAGTGCCTACCTGACTAAGCCGGTCAAGCGGGCTGACCTGCTTCAGGCCATCAGAGGGGCTCTCGGATCGCAGGCCGCGGACGACCAGAACCCACCGGTTTTGACTGTCCACTCGCTGCGTGAGAACCGGAAACGCCTTAGCATTCTGCTTGTTGAAGATAATCGAGTGAATGAGGCTCTGGCCGTCCGGCTGCTCGAGAAAAGAGGCCATCGCGTCACAGTAGCCAGAAATGGCATAGCGGCCAAAGAGGCATTGTCGCAGCAGCAGACTCCCGATCTCATTTTGATGGACGTTCAGATGCCCGAAATGGATGGTTTTGAGGCCACCGCCGCGATTCGCGAAGGCGAACGGAAAAGCGGTCAACACGTCCCAATTATTGCGATGACTGCTCACACCATGGCGGGGGATAAAGACCGCTGTCTTGACGCAGGGATGGACGGATATGTCTCGAAGCCGATCGACGCGGACGAGCTCTTTTCCGTGGTTGAACAAGTTCTCGCTAGACACTGACCGGCCTGCCACCATTTGGTGATAAGCTGACGGCGATGGCCCAACAGAATGCAACGCGCAGAAGTTTCTTAGCCGCCGGCAGCGCGCTTCCGGCAGCGGCAGCCGTGGCGCGCGAACCGGTGGTGCAACCGCCGCTCATAGTCAGCACGGCCAAGGCGGAAACCACTCCCTTGCGCATTGTGACCCGCTATCCGTTCGAACCGTTCGAAGTGGAAAAAATCAAGGCCGTTGCTCCCGCGGCAAATGTGGAAATCATGATCTGCCGATCACGCGAAGAGTTCCTCAACGCGCTGCCCGAAGCCGAAGTGGTTTATGGCGACATCCGTGCGGATGGCTTGGCGAAAGCGCCAAAGCTCAAGTGGCTCATGTCCGGCGGTGCGGGCATGGAGGGCATGGATCAGGCGCTCAAAGACAGTTCCATCGTCGTCACCAATTATCAGCGAACGTTTGCGCACGGCATTACCGAGACCGGCATGGGCATGCTCCTCTGCTTGACCCGCGGAATTACCACTCTTTACATGCCGCAGTTCGCCAACAGGCAAATGCTGCCCATAGGCACGCCCAAATCCACCGACCACACCGAATTGGTTGGTAGAACCATGGGCATCGTGGGCATGGGCGGCATCGGCACTTTGCTCGCCAAACGCGCGCACTACGGCTTCGATATGAAAGTGATCGCCACCGACGCAAAGCCCGTACCGAAACCTGAATTCGTCGCGGAATTGCACGACCCTTCCTATTTCCATGAGATGGCAAAAAAGGCCGACGTCCTGGTGGCAGCCGCTCCGCACACGCCCCTCACCGAACGAATGTTCAATGAGCAAGTCTTCCACAGCATGAAGCCAACGGCCTATTTTTTGGCGCTTTCCCGCGGCATGCTTTACGACGACATGGCCTTGGTGAAGGCCCTCAAAGAGGGCTGGATCAAAGGTGCCGGCCTCGACGTATTCCCGATCGAGCCACCGCCCGCCAACCATCCGATTTTTGACTGCAAGAACGTCGTCATGACCGCGCATACCTCCGGTTGGAGCCCCGACCGCCAAGTCCGCCTGATCGACGTGTTCGCAGAAAACGTGCGGCGCTATTCCGCAGGTCTGCCTCTAGTGGGCGTTGTGGACAAACAACGAGGCTACTAACCGCCCGTTTTGCGCAGTTCCTCGATACTTATGCGGTCAGGCCGGAACTAGGACTAATTCCGAGGACTAATTCCGTGACTGCCACCACAATGCATCAATTCCATGCATCAATTCCGCCCTACTAAGATTTCCATGACCTACCACCAACTAAAAATCCGTTACCCTAATCTAACCAGAAGGCTCACTGCTTCCCTTCCCTCTAAGCTTGTCTCACTAATATGTCATTTTTCCCGGTGCTCGGGCGCATAAACAATGCCGTCAAAAAGCGCGCGCGCCGTCCGTACCAGCCCTGCGCGCCTCACAACCGGTTGCGCCTCTTTATACTCAACCTCCAGAATCACAGTAAACTCGCCCGTCGGATGCTCAATGGAAAGCGCCTGTCTCTCCGCCTCGCTCACGACCGCAATCCCTTCCGCCGCCGAACCCGGAAGTAGGCACGCCGTCGCCACCGAAACCGCGCCAAAAACTCCAATCGATTGGTGGCAGATCTTCGGAATAAACGAGCGCGTCGTCACACAACCGCCTTCTCGCGGCGCGGCAATCAAAGTAATCTTCGGTACTACCGCATGTGCCACGTCGCCCAAACCCATCATTTCGCCCGCCGCCAGCCGGATTTGCTCAATCCTCGCCTTCAATTCGCTATCCCGATCCAATTCACCAACCGTCTCATAACCCGTACGCCCCACCTCCGCCGCCGGAATCACTAACACCGGCATCCCGTTATCAATGCAAGTAACCGGCACACCCTGAATATGATCCAGCACCTTGCCCGTCGGCAGCAGCGACTTACAAACCGATCCCGCTATGTCGAGAAAGAAAATATGAATCGCCGCACCCGACCCCGGCACTCCATCGATCTTCGTCGAGCCCTGATATTCAACCGTGCCGCCGGGAGTCTCCACCGTTAGCTCGGCAATCGTACCCGTATTCAGCGTCTTCACCCGAACCACAGTCGTCCCGTCTTGCGCCGCCACCAAACCGCGTTCAATCGCAAACGGCGCCACGCCCGCGAGAATGTTGCCGCAGTTCGGCGACGTATCCACGAGCGCCTCCGTCACACCTACTTGCGCAAACAAAAACTCCACATCAATACCTGCCTCGCAGGACTTCTCGACAATCGCCGCCTTGCTGCGCAATGGATGCGCGCCGCCAATTCCATCAATCTGCGTCGCATCCGGCGATCCCATCACAGAAAGCAAAATCGCATCGCGCTGTTTCGCGTCGCGCGGCAAATCCTGCGCCAGGAAATAAGCGCCTTTCGACGTCCCTCCGCGCATCATCATGCACGGTATGCCGCGCTGCCTGTTCATCGTTTCTTTCTCAGCCTCCGGGGTTTGCCGTCCACCTCTGCCGAACGAAAAGCCGCCGCCAGAAACGGTTTTAGGTGCCGCAAATTCGCCTCGACATCCAACGGATTGCATCGCCCTTGCGAAAAACTAATAATCCGGTTAGGCCCTGAAGCCGAATAGTAAATGGCTCCTAGCATAAAGTGGAACCGCCATAAGATTTCATCCCGCGCAAGCCCTGGCAGGCACGAGCCAAGCGCGTCCACAAACGCCGAGCTCGAACAATCGAAGTTTTCCGCAACTAGATGTTCGAGTAACTCCAAATCTTCCGCCGCCAGAATCGCCCGCAGCCGCGCAAAAGAAGATTGCCCGCTGGCATCGTTGGTAAGCATCAACGCGGGCCGGACGAAAGCCTCGATCACTTCCTCAAGCGTCGGTGGATTCGCCCGTTCCTGCGCTTCCCCCAGCAGCCGCATCCGCTCTTTATTCATTGTGCTGCAATGCCGCCGGTAAATTTCTTGCAGCAACCCCTCTTTTCCCTGAAAGTGATAGGCCAGCAAACTCCAGTTAACGCCCGCCTCTGCTGCAATCGTTCGCACCGAAACCGCGTGATACCCGCGCTTCGCAAACAACTCATCCGCCGCCCGAATTAGCTTTTCACGAGTCGCCGCGCCCGCTGCCTGCTCCGCCGCGATCTCTTTCTTTTTCACGCTCCGCATAGCTGCCGCCACGATTGTATCCCCACGTTGAACATTTGTGCAACTTTTTCCTTGCACGAGCCTTCGACAATGGAGTATCTTTTATTTTGATGTCTGTCCCGCCGTCCTTCCATGACATTGCTCACGTCGGCCATGTCGAACTTCTCACCCCGGAACCCGAACGCAGTCTCAACTTCTTCCGCGGCCTCATCGGCCTATCCGAGACCAAACGCCAGAGCGACTCGGTCTATCTCCGCGCCTGGGGCGACTACGAATCCTGCACTCTGAAACTCACTGCCGCGAAAACGTCGGGGCTGGGTCATCTCAGTTTTCGTGCCCGAAGTGAAGCCGCCCTCCAGAACATCGCCGATCATCTGAAAACTTCCGGCGTCAAAGGCGCTTGGTTCGACGACGAAATCCTCCACGGTCCCGCGTTCCGATTTCAAGGCGCCGACGGCCATCCCCTCGAAATTTACTTTCAAACCGAGAAATTCAAGGCGCCCCCCGAACTAACCACCGGTTTCAAAAACCAGCCCCAGCGCCGCGCTCTCAACGGCATCGGCGCCCGCCGCCTCGATCACGTCAACTTACTCGCGTCCGACGTCAAGGCCAGCCGCGAATTCTTCAACCGAATGCTCGGCCTTCGCACCACCGAACAAATCATTCTCGACGACGGCTCGGAAGCCGGCGCATGGCTCAGCGCCACCAACAAAAGCTACGACGTCGCCATCACCCGCGATCACGCTGGCGCGCGCGGCCGCTTCCATCACCTCACTTACTTCGTCGAAAGCCGCGAGGAAGTTCTTCGCGCCGCCGACCTTCTCGTCGAAGCAGGCATCGCCATAGAAACAGGCCCCCACAAGCACAACATCGGCCAAACGTTTTTTCTCTATTTCCTCGAACCCGGCGGCAACCGCATGGAACTCGCCTGTGGCGGCTATCTCATCCTCGACCCCGATTGGAAACCCGTCGTCTGGTCGCAAGCCGACCGCGCCAAAGGCCAAGCGTGGGGCCTCCAAACAGTAAAATCGTTTCACACCTACGGCACCCCTCCGGTCCCGGAACCCTAACATGGAAAACTCTGCAACCAAAAGCATCCTCGTCTTCAGCGCCCATGCCGCCGATTTCGTCTGGCGCGCTGGTGGCGCCATTGCGCTTTACTCCGCTCGCGGTCATCGCGTCCGCATTCTGTGCCTTTCCTTCGGCGAACGCGGCGAAAGCCAAGGCGCCTGGAAGCAATCCGGTATGACCATCGACCGCGTCAAAGAAATTCGCCGGGCCGAATCCACCCGCGCCGCCACTATCCTCGGCGCCGAAATTCGCTTCTTCGATTCCGGCGACTACCCGCTTCTTCCCTCCCGCGAAACCATCTCCGAAATCGTCGCCGAATATCGCGTCCATCAGCCCGAATTTGTCCTAACCCATTCCCACCTCGATCCCTATAATCCCGACCATCCCACTGCCAACCGCGTCGCCCTAGACGCCCGCGTCTACGCCCAAGCCGCCGGTTATCCAGCCGCCGGTTCCGAACTCGGCGCGCCGCCAGTCTTCCTCTTCGAACCGCACCAGCCGGAGCAATGCGAATTCAAGCCGCAAGTCCTCCTCGATATCACTTCCGTTTGGGATCGCAAAAAAGCCGCCATGGAATCCATGGAAGCGCAAGGCCATTTAGTCGACTACTACACCGACCTCGGCAAACGCCGCGGCGTCCAAGCCGTGCGTAACTCTGGCAACAAAAACATCAAACAAGCCGAAGCTTACGAACGCGTCTTCCCGCAGGTTACTGGAGACTTATCATGAAAAATGTAATCGTCAAAAACATCCCCCGTGCCGATACCGCCGTCATTAAGGCGCTCGGCCAACTCGGCGTCGCCACCGTCCACGAAGCACAGAAGCGGACGGGACTCATGCACCCGTCCATTCGACCCATCTATCCAGCCGCCAGGGCCGCCGGCAGCGCCGTCACCGTCTCCTGTCATCCCGGCGATAACTTGATGATTCACGCCGCCATGGCCGTGGTCAAACCCGGAGATATGTTAGTCGTCACCACTACTTCCCCCTCCACAGACGGTATGTTTGGCGACTTACTCGCCGAATCGTGCCGCGCCCACGGCGTTGTCGGCCTCGTCATCGACGCGGGCGTCCGCGACGTCGCCGAACTCACCGCCATGGACTTCCCTGTCTGGTCAAAGGCCATTTCCGCTCAAGGCACCGTCAAAGCCAGCCCCGGCTCGGTCAACATTAACGTGATCTGCGCCGGCGCACTCGTCCGCCCCGGCGACGTCGTCGTGGCAGATCAAGACGGTGTCGCCGTCATCCCTTGCGACTGCGCGCCTGAAATTGCCCAACTCGCCGAACTCCGCCGTCAGAAAGAGGAACGCTGCCGCCAACGTCTCCACGGCGGTGAACTAGGTCTCGACATGTACGGCCTCCGCAAATTACTAACCGATCTCGGCGTCGAATGGAAAGACGGCTCCAATGTATAAAGCAATGGCCTGCTCGGCGTTTTTAGCCTTCGCTCTTCGTGCCTACTCCGCAGGCATGGCTCCCGTCGCACCGGTCATGGACTGCCAGCAGCTAAAAACCGCCGATTTCAGCGGCGTCGCCGATGCCCCTATCCGTATTACCGACGCAACACCAGTACCCAACGGCCAACCCGCGCCGTACTGCAAAGTGCAAGGCGTCGTCTCGCCTCAAGTCGAATTCGAAGTCCGCCTACCCCTCACCGGTTGGACCCAGCGCTTCCTGCAAACCGGCTGCGGCGGCCTCTGCGGCAACACCAACATTCGCGTCAGCAACGCCGGCACTTGTGAAGTAGCCGAACGCGGCGAATTCGCGCTCGCCTCCACAAACATGGGCCACAAGGGCCCCGGCGGCGATTGGGGCGACGATCCTGCCCTGCGCATCGATTTCGCTTATCGCGGCGTCCACGTCACTACTCTCGCGGCGAAAGCCATCATCGCCAAATACTACGGACGTCCCGCCAAATATTCCTACTTCGCAGGCTGCTCAGACGGCGGCGGCGAAGCCCTCATGGAAGCCCAGCGCTACCCGAATGATTTCGACGGCATCACCGCCGGCGCCCCCGCCATGAACTTCATTACGCAGAACACTTTCTATCACGGCTGGAACGCCCGCGTAAATACCGATGCACAGGGCCGCGCCATACTTACCGCCGATAAGTTACCGGCCCTCCACTCCGCCGTCGTCGCCGCCTGCGACGCGCTCGACGGACTCAAGGACGGCCTCATCGCCGACCCGCGCGCCTGCCATTTCGATCCCTCCGTCGTTCAGTGCAACTCCATCGCCCAATCCCAAGACACCTGCCTCACTCCCGAACAAGTCGACGTCGCCCGCAAGATTTATCAAGGCGCGCACGACGATGCCAATCACCAGTTGGTCATCAGCGGCCCGCAACCTGGCTCCGAGCTCGCCTGGCGCGGCGTGTTTGTTCCCGACAATGCCGCGCAGCCCGTAATGAGTAAGATGTTCGCCTCCGATACTATCAAGCACTTAGGCTTTGAAAACAACCCGCCCCAAACGTTTACCCTGGCTGACTTCCACTTCGATCGAGAAACATTCACTCACTTACAGCACGGGCACGAACTCTACGACTCCACCAACCCCGACCTCGCTAAGTTCGCTGCACACGGCGGCAAACTCATCCTATGGCACGGCTGGTCCGACCCGCACATCTCTCCGCTCAACACCATCGCCTATTTTTCTGCCGTCGAACACACAATGGGCAGCGCGCCGGCGAAAGAATTTCTGCGTCTTTATCTGTTCCCCGGCGGCTACCACTGTGGCGGCGGCGATGGCCCATTCGACGTCGACCTCCTCAGCCCCATCATGGCCTGGGTAGAAGCCAGTGCGGCCCCTTACAAACTTACCGCCAGCCACCGCTCCGGCCCCTCTATACAGAACCATCCCGGCAAAGCCGACCGCACCCGGCCCGTCTTCCCATATCCCTTGGTCGCCACCTATGCCGGCAGCGGCGGCATCGACGATGCCGCGAACTTCGTCGCCAAGCCGCCCACCCAGAAATTCAACGACCAACCCGACTGGCTAGGCGCCGCGTTTTTCCAAGCAAGCAAACGGTGACATTCATGCTTGATAATTGCGGAAGACCACTGGATTGAAGTCGACCGGGCGCGGTTTATGGCCAAGGCGAAAGCCTGCGAATTCGGCCTTACATCGAAGCTCGGCCTTAACGAGCCTGATGGTATATCCTCAGAGTATTCGCAGGTTTTTACAGCCGGGAGTATCAGTTCGGCTGTCGGATGCTCGGCTACGATAGTGAAAGCGTCGGACGTCAAGCGTTACTTACCTCAAGATGCAAAACATAAATGCCGCCGAGTGGATGCTCGTACTTCTCTGCTTACCCGGCAAGCTTCCCCAGCCCGCCGGCATTCTCCTGCTGGATCTCAATGCCGATCGTCTAGCCGTGAAGTTAAAAACGGATATTGTCGTGGATGACGAAAGCCTCGCCGCTTTTTGGGGCGGCCTGGAGCTGTTTCTCAAGGCGGAGGCTGCGGAAAAGGGTGGCCAACAAGTCGTTGCATGGTTGGAAAGAGCTTCCCATTTTGTGCAATTATCTGATCGAAACCGAATCGAACTGACCAGCGGCACTCATTTGGAAGCCCTTGAAAACCTTTACCGCAAAGCTGTCGCAGCTTCGGACTAGACATTGCTGAGACATGCGCGTTCCAATTTGCTTCATGCCTCAGAGCAAGTCGGTATACCTCGGCGCAATCCTCCCTATCCTATGTGCGAATTTCGGTGATTTGTACGATAGGTAAAACTTACCAACCCACTATCTCTTTAGTTTGCTCATTTTGCCCGTGATTTACGGGTTGATTCACTCTTTCATCTTCAGATTAGGCAGAGAACCTTGAACATTTTGTCAGCATTATCGGGCAAGCTCCAATGAACACCTCAACAATCCAAATCAGCCGTATCGTTCGGCGGTTAAAGGGTGGGTCCCAGGCGCAACTTGTGCAAGGGGAGAACGCTCAATTTTATGTGGCCAAGTTCTGCGGCAATCCACAAGGCAACCGGACTCTGGTGAATGAGTGGGTGGCGTTTAACCTACTAAGTCATGTGGCTGTCTCGACACCGGGCCTATGTATCCTTGAACTTCCACCCGCGCTTCTCTCCTGTGAGGATTTGTATTTCGTAATGGGAAATCGGCGCAAAGCGCCGGAGGGGCTTTTTCATCTCGGCTCCAGATGCCCAGTCAATCCCGAAACAACCGTAATCTTCGATTTCTTAACGAATCAGTTCCTGCAGAAAGTTCACAATCTAGCGGAATTCGCAACGATGTACGTGTTTGACCGGTGGCTCGGACAAAGCGACATTCGGCAAGCTATTTTTGTACGCGATAAGAGCATCGCCGCCAACGGCCAGTTTCTCAAGGCATATTTCGTCGACCATGGGATGGTGTTCAATGGCGCTCAGTGGGAGCTGAATGAAAAGCCACTGGGTGGACTCGCCTTCCAAACTATGATTTATTCAATGCTGGAAATGAGGACCTTGGTTGAGGACGCCATTGTGCAAATCGAAGCGATTGATCGGGACGTGCTCTTCGCAGCGATAGAAGGCGTGCCATCCTCCTGGCTCGCCCCGGGGGACCGAGACCATTTGCACACCTTGCTTTGCAAATTAGCGCGGCGTCAAGCCAATCTAAGCCCCATTATCCAGCATCATCTCGCGGCCCTGCGTGATTACGCCGCGGCCAAGGCTGCCTCTCCCAGGCCGGTGTTGTCACGGGGTATTTAGCCAAACGTAACAAGTCCCAGCACCTACGACCTACCCTACCTGGGCTTCGTATAAAACACCGAGCCCAAAATTGCGGCGATGATGAGCGCGCCACCACTCAGCGTCGTAGTGCTCGCTTTTTCGCCTTGCAGCACCCAGGTCCATATAGGATTCAAGACTGGTTCAAGCAGCAGCAATGTGGCCGCTTCAACTGCGGGTACGTGCTTAATGGAGCGCGTTAAAGCCACATACGCCAGACCGATCTGCACAACTCCCAGATACACCACAACGCCGGCATCAGCTGGAGCCGCGCGGATGACAGGGAGCGCCATCGGTAGACACACCGCAAACGCGACGATGTTGCCGGCCACGACAACGGCTGCAGGCGATTCGGCTTCACCACCGTGCTTGGCGAGCCAGCGAAAACCGGTCATGGTCAGCGCCCAACTCACGCCGCTCAACGCCCCAAGCCAGTTCCCGAGCACGGGGTTCGGCGCGCTGACCTCCACCCGCTGCTCGCCGAACAGAAGCAAAATCCCCCCAACTGCGACAACAGCCACCATCAACCACTCACTTCTTCGGATGCGCTCGCCCAGCACCAGCGGCGCTAGAAAAAGCAAATAGAGAGGCGCAGTGGCCTGCAGAAAGATGGCCTGTGCCGCCGTGGTGAGCTTCGTGGCCAGCACAAAGAAGATCAGCGTGGCTGCGTACGCGCTGCCTACCAGGAATATGCGCGAACGCCAAATGCGTCTTGCTTCCGGCAGAAGGATCGCTACGCTGAGCGCCGCGATGCCGGAGCGAAAGCAGGCGATTTGCCAACTGGTGAGGGAACAAGCCTTGATGGCGGCGCCACCCGTGGAAAACAGGAAAGCTGCGGCCAGGAGGAGGAATCGATAGCGCGAGCGGGACAAGTCGTCCCTGAATTATGTCAAATCAAATGAGGTGGAAACACTCCGCAGTCAATTCAAAGACATCTTGCGAAGAAGTTTGAAATCTTCCAGCATTTTGCCTGTGCCTAGAACGACGGAAGCGAGGGGTTCGTTTGCTAGCAGGACGGGCATGCCGGTTTCAAAACGAATGCGCTGGTCCAGATTCCTGAGCAGCGAACCGCCGCCCGTTAGGATGATGCCGCGCTCGATGATATCGCCTGAAAGTTCCGGCGGTGTTTTCTCCAGGGCCACCCGAATCGCGCCCACAATGGCATTCACGCAATCGGCCAGCGAGTTGCGGACCTCGTCGTCCTCGAGCATGATGGTTTTCGGCAACCCATAGACCATGTCCCGGCCTTTCACGGCCAACGTTCTAGGATTACCGTCCTGATAGGCCGACCCGATCTCCATCTTTACCTTCTCAGCCATGCGCTCGCCGATCAGCAATCCGTGTCTGCGTTTGACGTGCTCAGAGATGGCTTCGTCCATCTGGTTGCCGGCCATGCGGAGCGAACGGGAATAAACTATTCCGGAAAGAGAGATCACCGCGATATCGGTAGTGCCGCCGCCGATATCAACCACCATGTTGCCGCCAGGCTCGGTGACCGGCATACCGGCACCCAGTGCCGCTACCATGGCCTGCTCCACTAGATGCACTTCGCTAGCTTTGGCACGATAGGTTGAATCCAAGACGGCGCGTTTTTCCACTTCGGTGGTCTCGCTCGGAATGCCGATGGCGATGCGCGGGTGAACGAGTTTCCTCCGCTTACTTGCCTTACGAATGAAGTAGTTGAGCATCTGTTCGGCCAGTTCAAAATCGGCAATCACTCCATCCCGCAGAGGCCGGACGGCTATCATGTTGGCGGGTGTTCGCCCAAGCATTTCTTTCGCTTCGGTGCCGCAACCAATAACTGCCCGGGTCTTTCGGTCAACGGCAACGATCGACGGCTCGTTCAGTACGATTCCCTTTCCCACTACGTAGACTAATGTGTTAGCAGTGCCAAGGTCGATCGCAAGATCGGAAGAAAACATACGGAACAGAGACCGGTAAGTCATTTCACTCAACTAGTGAATTCATCGGTTGCCAAGTCTCACTTTTCCAGAGAATTTTTGTTGAACCGGAGATGTAGAGCGATTAAATGAAGAAGGTTAAGCTTGAGCCGCCGCTTTCCGGAGCGAGCCATCCCGCGGTTTGACGTACGCGTCCGGTTGCGCAGCAGCTAATCTTCAAGCTCGAACCTCCTCGGCATGGCAGCATGTCGCGGCCCTGTGTTGATTCTCATAGCGGTCGTGGTGGCGAACCCACGACATGCTAAACGGCAATCCGTCCTCATCGCGGCCCTTGGGCACCAAGTCGAGGTAATTGTATGCCCCCAACAGGATGTCCAACCCTCGCCCATAGGTCGAATAAGTATGGAACACTTGGCCAGCTGGGTCCTTTGAAAATACGCTGAGCCCTGGTCCTTCGTCTTGCGGAAAACCACTGATTCCGTAGTTATAGTAAACCTTGCCGTCTACTCTTGTTTCGTTTGAAAACGATACGTGATAGTCGAAATTGAAGTCGCTTCCATAAGAGGAAACCCACTTGAACTTCCATCCCATTCTTTTCTGGAAGGCGTCAATTTCAACCAGCGGCGCGCGCGAGGCCACCACCAGCGTTACATCGCGCCGGGCCAGATGGATCACGCTTCCATCCATGTGGTCGGCCAGAAACGAGCAACTCGGGCAACCCTGCGGCCATCCTGGACCCAACATGAAGTGATACACGACTAACTGCGTGCGCCCGTCGAAAAGGTCGGCTAGCGTTTCCTTCCCATTCGGACCGTCGAATGCGTAGGCTTTCTCAACCTTCTCCCATGGCAACTCGCGCCGCAACCGGCTCAGTTCATCGCGCTGCCGCGTGAACTCCTTCTCTTTCAGAAGCAGAGCTTTCCTCGCCTCAAGCCATTGATCTTTCGAAACCACCGTATGCGCCATGTTTACTTCGCCCCCTTTGCCTTGAGTTCAGCTCTGTCGCGCAATCTTGTCAGCATGTGGCCCCAGCCAACGCCGACTCGCGCGCCGTCGGAGACCTCCGGTGGAATCAAACCAATCGCGCGATGTGAAAATCGGACACGCGTTTTATCGCCTTCTGCCGTCAGGCGGTAAAGCACATGCGAAAGGACCGCGGCAGACATGAACATCGGCCCTTGAATCTCGAGCAACTCGGGAGCTTTGATCGACTGCACGTGCCCCCACAAATGCCCCTGATTATTTCCAAGATCGCGGAACCAGCGCCCACCGGGCCATGCCTCCAGTTTCGTCATCATCGGCTTGCCGTCAGGCGTCTCGTTATACGGCCCCATCTGCTCAAGAATCGTTTCGAACACGACGTCTATCGGCGCGCCAATTTCCTCTTCCCTTACTACTTCAAATTGCTGAATCCCGGTTTGCACAGCAATACTCGCGGCCATAAATCATTTCTCCTTGTTTTCGGTTTGTTGCTTGACTTGGACTTTTCGCTCGGCCCGCTCTTTAATGCGGTTGAGTTGATGTGTCCAGAAACGTTCGTATTTTTTCACCCAGTCGGCCACCGGCTGCAGTTTCACCGGTTCGAGCCGGTAGAGACGCAGTTGCCCTTTCTTGGTGACCGACACGATGCCCACCTTGCGAAGCACGCTCAAATGTTTCGACACGGCAGGCTGCGGCAAACGCAGACTCTCGATAATGTCGCCGACTGGCCGCGCCTGGCCGTCGAAAAGAACGTCGATGATCTCTCGGCGCCTAGGTTCGGCAATAGCGTTGAATACGTCTGTGGTGGTGGCAGCGCGTGGCATCAATCACAGTATATTCTTATATGGGAATATGTCAAGAGGAAAAATCGGTAGGGCGGGCATTCTTGCCAGCTAGGCGGCTTTCCAGCCGCCTTTGAGATACCATAACCAACGAAACCTTTATGCAAG
This sequence comes from Bryobacterales bacterium, assembly GCA_963763615.1. Lineage (GTDB taxonomy): Bacteria > Acidobacteriota > Terriglobia > Bryobacterales > Bryobacteraceae > Bog-105. The sequence goes on from CAVXPI010000007.1 coordinate 341,980, forward strand.
CTAATCGCCGCAGCTTCCTGTTCGCCAGTGGGCTCTCTGCCCTTGCCGCATCCAAAGCCTTTGGGGCCAACGACACGATTCGTTTAGGCGCTATCGGTTGTGGCGGCCGTATGCGTAACATTCTTGATTCCGCCGACCAGAACGGCGGATTTGAACTCGTGGCCGGGTGCGACGTCTATGAGCCGCACCGCGAAGAAATTCGCACGCGCTCGAACGACATGGCGAGCACGCACATCGACTACCGCGAACTACTCGACAAGAAAGACATCGACGCCGTGGCGATTGCCTCACCCGATCACTGGCATGTGCGGATTGCTGCCGATGCCCTGGCTGCCGGCAAAGATGTCTATTTGGAAAAGCCGGTCACGCATTCGATAGAAGAAGGCGCCACCTTGATCAAAGCTGTGCACGATTCGAAACGCATTCTGCAATGCGGGATGCAACAACGGAGCTGGGCGCACTTTGCCGACGCGGTAAATCTAATCCAAAGCGGGAGCATTGGGCGCGTGACACGAGTGCGGACATATTGGTACCAGAACTATCAGGGCCGGCCACCGAAGAAGCATATTGATCCGCAACTGCTGGATTGGAAACGCTGGCTCGGCGGCGCACCCGACCAGGCTTACGACGAAGAGAAGTACCGCCACTGGCGCTGGTTCTGGAACTTCGGCGGCGGGGCGTTCACCGATCTGTTTACGCACTGGATCGACGTCGCGCAATGGGCCATGAAAGACGATGCGCCGAAGCTCACGCAAGCGATGGGCGACAAATATTTTTTCGATTCGTGGGATTGCCCGGACACTGTGCAATCGATTTCGCGCTACAAAGATTTTGAAGTGAGCTACGACGGCACGATGGTCTCGTCTATTGACGATGGCGGCCTTGAATTCCGCGGCACTTTGGGTACGCTGAAACTCACTCGCGGAAGTTTTGAAATTTACCGCGAAGATGTCAAGGGCGAGAATCCAGTGTTGAGGGAACGGAGCGCGCAAGACGGCACGATCACCCACGTCGGCAATTTCTTCGATTGCGTGCGCAGCCGAAAGGAGCCGAATGCGCCCGTGGAGACAGGGGTAGCAGCCGCCCGCGCTGGACATCTGGCAAACTTGGCGATGCGCAAGAGCGAAAAGATTGTCTGGCCGATGAAGGCATGAGTGGCGGCTCTTTTTCCATCCGCATAGCTCAAGAAGCGGATGTTCCGGCGCTGGAGCGTCTCATTGACGCCTCGGTCCGTGGTTTGCAGGCCGAAGATTACTCGCCCGCGCAAATTGATGCCGCGTTGCGCAAGGTTTTCGGAGTCGATAGCCAGTTGATTGCCGACGGGACTTATCTCGCGGTTGAAAATGCCGAGGGCGAGATTGTCGGATGCGGCGGATGGAGCAAGCGCAAGACGTTATACGGTGGTGATGTTTGGGTTGCCCGCGAAGACTCGTTGCTCGACCCGGCCAAAGACGCTGCGAAAATCCGCGCGTTTTTCGTTCACCCAGCATGGGCGCGCCGTGGCATTGGAAGCCTCATTCTGGAAGCGTGTGAACAGGCGGCCACTGTAGCGGGCTTCACGCGTTTCGAAATGGGCGCCACGCTGACCGGCGTTCCGCTCTATCGCGCCCGTGGTTATACCGAACTTGAACCTCTTGCGGTTCCGATAGGCGATGGCTTAACTTTACCCATCGTGCGCATGGAAAAAACGGGTAGTAGCCACATCTAACCGAAAACCTCCGTTTGCCCAATCCGGTGCCTGCCACCACAATGCAACAATTCCCGGACGAGTTGGCTTCGTTGCGGAAAAATAACCGTAGCATTCCCAAAAATGCAGAAGTCCACGTCATTTGGTCGGTTGTCACCCGTCCAACTGACGAAAGTCATTCCCGGCGCCTTCGATTTTTGCCAATCCGGTGCCCGATCCGGTGCCTGCCACCACAATGCAACAATCCGCATTCGCAGCCGCGGATAAACAACCCACTTCGCAACGATTTCATCTATTGGTCACAAGCCTCTCAAAATTTCCCTTCTCCCCTATCGAATTGAAAACTAAGCCGCTTGCCCGTTTTCTGTCCTTCACGCTTCGCCTTGCGCAACGCCGCACTCAGCTTATCCTGGAGTTTCACAATCGAAGACTTACCTTTCGCCGTTGGCTTTGTATTTAGAACGAGCCACTCGCTCTGCGGCAGCGGGTTGGCTTTGTTTTTTCAAACGGCGGCCCATCACAACGGATTGGCTTCGAAGCGTAAAGCGAGCCCAGCCGGCCATCTGGGTTCCTTTTTAATTCGCCTCGCGGTGCTACCTGGGTTCGTTGCGCAAAAACGACTACCGCAAGTCGTCGCCCGCCAGTTCTCCAGTTGTGGCGTCGGCCCCGTTATTCCATTTCGATCCGTAAAAACAGCCGCTCCCATTGGCTTCGTTCCGCAAATTGGTATCCTCGCCACCGCGTTGGGTTTGTTTTTCAACCCGCCCGGCAACCAATCAACCCGAATCCTTAGCTGCGGTTTCGGCTGGATGTGCTACCACCCGAAAACGAACTTAGTCTGAATTCACGCGCTTGTAACGCGATGTTGCTGGCAAGCGCAGACCTGCAATGTCACCATAAAAGATTCCGTTTATTTTACGAGGCTGAAAGCTTAAAACGAAACAATGCCACTTGACGCTTGGCGCAGCTGGGGATTCGCTTCCCAACAGGCAGATCTAAAACGGCCCGCGCTCGGGCTGGCGGATTTAGCGGTGGGTATGGGCGTTCTCACAACCTTGTACATCGTCGCCCACGTAGGCTCCGAATCGCTTGTCAAATTCAAGCCGCCCGATGTGATCCCGTCAGTCGGTCTCAATCCGCGCAACTTGCCGAACTACGCGGCGCGCTCGACCCTGCGGATGTTCCTAGCGTTGATTGCCTCTACGCTGTTCACCTTTGTTTATGGCTATGCCGCCGCTCGCAGCAAGCGCGCGGAACGGGTGCTCATCCCGCTGCTCGATATTCTGCAGTCGGTTCCGGTTCTTGGCTTCTTGTCCGTCACGGTAACGGCCTTCATTGCTTTATTTCGCGGCAGTCTGTTGGGATTGGAGGCGGCCTCGATCTTCGCGATTTTCACAGGCCAGGCCTGGAACATGACGTTCTCGTTCTATCAATCGCTTCGTGCGGTGCCCCGCGAGCTCGACGAAATGGCCGAGCTCTATCGCCTTTCGCGCTGGGAACGCTTTACCCGGCTCGAGCTTCCAGCGTCGATGATTGGTTTGGTTTGGAATGGCATGATGAGCTTCGGCGGAGGATGGTTCTTCCTGGCAGCGAGCGAAGCCATCAGCGTACTGAACCGGCAATATACGTTGCCGGGAATCGGCTCATACGTCACCGCCGCCGTGCAGGCGAAAGATTTTACGGCGCTGGCCTGGGCCATTGGCACGATGATCGTAATGATCTTGCTGATCGATCAGTTTTTCTGGAAGCCGTTGGTGACCGTGGCGGATCGTTACAAGCTGGAGTTGACAGCGGGCGAAGAACGACACTTCTGGTTGGTTGACCTATGGCGGGCCGCATCATTGCCCCAGTATGCGGGCAATCTTGTGCGGCCCTTGATACAGACGGTAGACCGCGCTTTATCAAAGGCGACGGCCGTCCCGGCCAAACCGTCTCGGCGCGAAACTTCAAAGGCCGCTGAGCTTGCCTACAACGGATTTCTGCTTTTGGTATCGGCAGGACTTTTAGTTGCGGCCGGCGCGCTTTGTCCTGGCAGAGGTCGGCATTCGTGAAGTAGGCCACGCCTCGCTGTTGGGTCTTTTAACGGGCGCACGCGTTCTGGTCCTTCTGATTTTCAGCACGCTGGTTTGGACACCGATCGGCGTAGCGATCGGCTTCAGCCCGCGCCTGGCACGGATCTGCCAGCCGATTGTTCAAGTACTGGCGTCGTTTCCGGCGAATTTCTTGTTTCCTTTCGCGACTCTAGGCTTCATCAAATTAGGTCTAAGTCTGAACTGGGGAAGTATGTTGCTAATGGCTTTGGGCGCGCAATGGTACCTGCTGTTTAACGTGATCGGCGGGGCGCAAAGCATACCCAACGAACTGCGCGAGATGGCGGCGAGTATTGGTCTCAAAGGGAGCCGCGAATGGCGGAGACTGATTGGGCCGGGAATTTTTTCAAGTTGGGTGACGGGCGCGATCACTGCTTCAGGCGGCGCATGGAACGCTAGTATTGTCTCGGAGATCGTCTCCTGGGGCCACACAACACTGAGAGCGCAAGGGCTGGGCGCGTACATTGCAGATGCGACATCGCAGGGCGATTGGCCGCGCATCGTCTTGGGTGTTGGCCTAATGAGCGTATTCGTCGTGGGGTTTAACCGTCTCGTCTGGAGGCCACTCTATGCCCTGGCCGAAAACAAATACCGGCTGGGTTAGTTAATAGAAAGCAAACAGCATGGAACCGAACACAAATCTACTGACCGCGGAAAAAGTCGTGAAAAGCTTTCCCCTGCCCGCAGGCGGAGAACAAACCGTTTTGGAAGAAGTCTCCGTCAACATTGCGCAAGCCGAAATCGTAGCGCTCTTGGGCCGCAGCGGATCGGGTAAAAGCACACTCTTGCGCATTCTTGCCGGCTTGGTTCGTCCGAGCAGTGGGCGAGTTCTGAAAAACGGGATGCCGCTGGAAGGTCCTAACTCTGGCGTCGCCATGGTTTTTCAGAGCTTCGCTTTGTTGCCTTGGTTGACGGTGCAAGAGAACGCGGAGTTGGGGCTGTTCGCGCGCGGCGTTGCCAAAGACGAGTGCGAAAAAGAAGCGGTACATGCTCTGGGCATGGTTGGCCTCGAAGGTTTTGAAGGAGCGTATCCAAAAGAACTTTCCGGCGGAATGCGGCAGCGTGTAGGCTTTGCGCGCGCCTTCGTAATGAAGCCCGATGTCCTCATGATGGACGAGCCTTTTAGCGCCCTGGACGTGCTCACGGCCGAGAACTTGCGCGGTGAAATTAGCGATCTTTGGGAACGCGGCGCGTTTCCCGCAAAGAGCGTGCTGCTGGTGACACACAATATCGAAGAGGCCGTTTTATTAGCCGACCGCATAGTGATTCTGGGCGCCAATCCCGGCACCATTCGCGGCGAAGTGAAGGTTGATATTCCACGGCCGCGCGATAAGAAAGGCCCGCGCTTTGTAGCTTTGGTCGATTACATTTATACGGTAATGACGAACCCGCAAGCGCCCGTGGGAGACATTCCCGCAAAACAAGACCGGTTCATGATGTTACCTCATGCGCGCGTCGGCGGAATTAGCGGATTGCTGGAGATTGTGAATGACCGGGGTGGACGCGAGGACTTACCGAAGCTGGCCGAAAGCCTTCGCTTGGAGGTAGACGATCTTCTTCCTGCCGTTGACGCTTCCGCCATGCTGGGTTTCGCAACAGTCGAACAGGGCGACGTCTTGCTTACCGACATTGGCAAAGAATTTGCCACTGCCGACGTTCACCGGAGCCACGAAATTTTCAAAGAACAACTATTAAAGACCGTGCTGTTCGCATCTACCGTGGTTGAGACAATCAATCAAAAGAAAAACGGGCGCATCGGAAAAGAGTTTCTGCTTGATATTCTCGATGAACACTTCTCGGCTTCGGAAGCTGAGAAACAATTCCAAACTTTGGTTGATTGGGGCCGCTACGCGCAGTTGTTTGAGTATGATGCAGGTGAGGAACGTCTCTACAGGGTGGACGAAGAAGAGCCAGCGGAGTAGGAACGGGAGGCGTCATCCGTGTGCCGACTTATCGTCAACTTGGAATCGAGGACGCTGGGGCGTTTATCGGTACGTCGCCCTGGAGGCCGGGGCTGGCGGGCCATTGGAGATATGGCCTCCTGCCTTCACATCCGCTACAGTAAGTAAGAGGTCGCCTATGGAGATGATGCCGGTAAAGCCCGAACGTAAGGTCCAATTGGAAGCTTATGCCCAGCGTCACGGACAGGATGCGGTCAGCGCACTTGACGACGTGCTGGCGAGCTACTTGGAGTGGGAACAGCAGGATTACCGAGCATCGGTCGAAGCGATTCAGCATAGCAATGACGACGTGATGGCTGGACGCACCAAACCCGCAGACGAAGTTCACAAAGCTGTTCGCCAGAAATATGGCTTTCCGAGTTGAGTACACTCTCAGGGCCGAAGCTGATTTAATCGAAATCCTGGATTGGCTGATTGCCGAGCATGCGGGAGAAGCCGGTTTACGGTGGTTTGAAAAACTGGAAGAGGCTATCGTCTCCCTAGCGCCGAATAACGGGTGAGACGGTTACGTTTTTTTGGCAGCCGCGGCTTGAACCTGCGCATGATCGGTGATTTTGAAACCGAACGGAGCGAACAAGTGCATGTCAAGCGAAAGGACTGGGAAGTGTTTCTTCTCTCATGTTGGTGGGCATTCGCGGCCTTTGCGCTTCTAACTACCGCTACGTTCATGCGAGCGGCGGTTGTTTCTGAGTTCATCTATACCGAAGCTCCTTTCCCTTCTGCTCACGCCTCAACTGTGGTTGAACTCAAAAACGGCGACATTCTCTCAGCATGGTTTGGCGGATCGGCGGAAGGCAAACCCGACGTAGCCATCTGGAGTTCGCGCCGATCGAATGGCAAGTGGAGCCCGCCTGTTGAACTTGTCCGCGAGCCTGAGATAGCTTGCTACAACCCCGTTTTGTTCTATAGTGCAGACGCCAGGCTCTGGCTTTATTACAAGTTCGGGCCGCATCCTTCGGTTTGGTCGGCAGGCCGCCGATTTAGCACCAACGAAGGCAAGACTTGGTCAGCGGTAGAGCATCTGCCAGCCGGCCTGTACGGCCCGATACGGGCCAAGCCTCTAGTCTTATCGAACGGCACGATCATAAGCGGCACCTCGGTGGAGAGCTATCACTCGTGGGCGGCATGGATTGAGCGCAGTACCGATAATGCCAAGACATGGACGCGCATCGGGCCGATTTCAGCACCGGCTAGCAGTGCCGTCACTAGCGGAACGTATGGCATTATTCAGCCTTCCGTTGTGCAGCTAGAGAACGGCGCGATTCGCCTCTATGCCCGTTCCACCGAACAAATCGGCAGGATCTGCGTAGCCGATTCCACCGATGGCGGCCTGCATTGGTCGCCGGTTCACACGCTCGATCTGCCCAATCCGAATTCCGGAATCGATGCGGTTGCTTTGCGCGATGGCCGAGTTGTGCTCATCTTCAACAACACAACCAAGGGCCGAACACCTCTCAACTTGGCCGTCAGCCAAGACGGCGAGCACTTCCGTGTATTCCAGGCTCTGGAAAGCGATCCGGGTGAATTCTCATATCCATCGATGATTCAAGCAAGCGATGGCGACCTTTACACCACTTACACGTGGAACCGTAAACGGATCCGCTTCATTCGCATCCCACTGGCAGATGTTCCCGCAAACTGATACGCTGTTCAGACATGCGAGCCTTCACAATGCTCTTCGCTGCTACTGTTCTAGCGGCGCAAGTGCCAACACAAGATAGTCGCAATACGAATACGCCCGACACCGATACCCATGCCAAGCTCCCGGAATTTCACAGCTTGCAGGAATGGGAGCAGCGCAAGGCGCACTTACGCAAACAGATTCTTTCGGCCACCGGCTTGTATCCAATGCCGCACAGAGACACGCCGCGTGCGGAAATCTTCGACCGCTTGCAGCGCGAGGGATACACCATTGAGAAGGTACTGCTTGAGACCATGCCGGGATATTATCTGGGCGGCAATCTGTACAGACCCATTGATACGTCGAGCAAACATCCCGGTGTAGTGAATCCGCACGGCCACTGGACGTACGGCCGATTGGAAAACGAAGATCTCTTCTCGGGCCAAGCGCTCGGCATTAATCTTGCGAAGCAAGGGTTCGTAGTTTTCGCCTATGACATGGTTGGTTATAACGACACGATTCAAACACCGCACAAATTCGGCACTCCCGCCGAAATACTTTGGTCGTTCGGGCCCTTGCAATTGCAGCTCTGGAACTCTCTGCGAGCCACCGATTTTGTGGCATCACTGGCCGATGTGGATGCCGCGAAGCTCGCGGTGACAGGCGCTTCGGGCGGCGGCACGCAGGCCTTTCTTCTGGCGGCAGTGGACGACCGTATCAGCTTTGCCGCGCCGGTGAACATGGTTTCGGCGATCATGCAAGGCGGAGATTTCTGCGAAAACGCGGCAGGGCTGCGGGTAGGCACCAACAACGTGGAGATCGCGGCGATGTTCGCGCCCAAGCCGATGCTTCTGGTCTCTGCCACGGGCGATTGGACCAAGAATGTGCCTCATGAAGAATTTCCGGCTATTCAGCGTATTTACGATCTGTACGGCAAGAAAGACAATGTCGAAGTCATTCAGATTGACGCGCCGCACAACTTTAACCAGAAGAGCCGCGAAGGCGTCTACCGCTTTTTCGCCAAGCAGATACTGCACCAAACGAACATCGCGCCGATTACTGAGAAACATGTTCCCGTTGAGATGCTGCAAGATATGCTGGCCCTGCAAGGGCGTCCGCTTCCCGATCACGCGGCGAATTATGCCGGGGTCTATCAGCAATGGCAAGCGCTCAACACAGACATGACGACCTCTGCCAGAGACCGGCTACAGTTGGCGATGGGCGTTGAAACGCCGGCAAAGGTGATCAGTGATAAGACGGATGCAGGGATCGTCATTGGTCGCGCCGATGTGGGCGACCGCGTTCCTGGAATTTTGATCGAAGGTAAGGGCGCTCCCGCTTTGGTCATCTCTCCGAAGGGCGCGGCTGAGGCCCGACAAGGCCCAGAGGTCGCAGCCTTAGTGAAACAAAAACGGCGCGTTCTGCTCATTGATGCCTTTCAAACCGGCGGTGCTGTTGCCGCGCGCAACCGTTCGCACGAACACTTCCTCACGTTCAATCTGAGTGACGATGCCTGCCGAGTGCAAGATATCCTAACGGCGATCGCCTTTCTTCAGCAATCGTCGCCAAACACGCCGGTGGAGGTCATTGGCCTGGGTGATGCCAGTGTTTGGGCGTATTTTGCTGCGGCCGTCGCGCCGGTTCCGATAAACATTCATGCGGATGTCGCCAACTTCACCGGTACAGACGATGATTTCCTCCACCGCTTAAACATTCCGGGCATTCAACGCGCCGGCGGACTGCAGGCAGCCAAACTAGCACTGTCTAATTCGACTCCTGCAAAGAGTTCCGCAGGTTCTCCATCCCCCGGCTCGCGATAAACAAAGGAACTAACGAAACCAGCGGGCAGATTCCCGCGATGGCAATGGCCGGAGGAAAATGCTTCGCCGGGCCGATGATGTTGCCGGTAATCCACGGTGCAGCGATGCCGGCCACTTGCGAGGCTGTGTTCAGAAAGCCGATCACGCGCGCCACTTTCGACGCTGGCGCAACATTCTGAGCAAGCGTCCAAAAATTCGAACTAACTACTCCGAATGAGCAAACAGAAACGAATAACACAGCCATACCAGTGGAGTTACCCGGCAAAACGTTGAGCAGAACGAGAGATGACGCGCCCAGCGAGCCAATTGCCGCAAACCAGACTCGAACTGCGAAGAGTGATTTGGTCTTCTTTAAGAAATAGTCGGACAAGAATCCCATGCCGATATTGCCAACCGCCATGCAAGCCAGCGCCAGAGAAAGAATTCGGCCCATTCCCAACGTTGTGAAACCGCGCGACGTTGTAAGATAGGCGGGCACCCAAGTTAGTACGAAATACCAATAGTAAGAGGAAAACAGAATAAACACTGCCATAGCCCAGAGTGTCGGGCTTGTGAGAAGTGTTTTCCAGGCAAAGCCTGAACGTTTGTTGACTCGCCCCTCCACAACTGGCGCGACTTTCAGCCAACCGGGAACCCAAATCAGCGCTACCAATCCGGTCACGGCGAACATGGCACGCCATCCGAAATGTACCAGCAGCATTGAACCTAACAAAAGGCTGAGCGAGGGTCCGAGCGCTTGGCCGCCGATGTAGATTGCGGTGGGAAGGCCGTTCTCACGCTCAGAAAAGCTCGCACGAATAGCCGCCAAGCTGGCAACCGGTCCGACGGTTTCCGCTAATCCCAACACCAGCCTGGAGGCGAAGATGTCCGCCGAGCCTCGGCTAAGAGCGATGCTAGCCGATGCTAGCGACCAAGTTACAAATGCTAGCGCGTAAGCTCCGCGCACGCCAAAGCGATCAACCAGCGCGCCTGCGGGAATCTGAAAAACCGCATAACTCCAGAAGAAGGCCGAGAGCAAAAGGCCCATCGTCGCAGGCGGGAAATGTAAGTCGTGGGCGATGCTCTCGTTCGCAACGCTGAGATTGCCGCGGTCGATATAACTCACCAAAATGCCGAGAAAAACAAAGGCCATGACAAGCCAACGTTTTGTGCTCATGCTACCGCGCCGTTCTTGATCACGTATCTTATACCGCGCGGCGCTTGATTCGGATCATCATAGGTTGCCGGACTGCTGATCTCATCTGGATCGAAAATCACCAGATCTGCCACGTTGCCTGCGCGCAGAATGCCTCTATCGGCAAGATTCAAGCGGGCTGCCGGTTTGCCCGTGCTCTTGTGTACAGCTTCGCTCAATGAGAGCCAGTTCCGTTCGCGCACCAGCTTCCCGAGCAATTCCGGATAGGTGCCGTACAGGCGCGGATGCGCTTTTCCCTTGACATAGAATCCGTCGGTGATCACGGAACAAAGCCGGTGTGTGATCAACTGCCGCAGATTCTCCTCGCTTTGGTTGAAAGAGACGATGTTCACTGCCGCATTCTCTTCCACTAGCAAATCCATCGCGCAATTCTCTGGATCGACACCCCGCAGTTCAGCAATCTCTGCAACCGTCTTCCCGACTAAACGCTCATTGGCACTTGTATCCACAGACGAAATCGTGACGTCGTTCCAGTAGCGCGCCTTATCCTTCATCTCCTTCCAGATGGTCTTTCGCGATTCGGGATCACGCAGCCGATTGAGCAGCACGCCGTTCCCGCCATCCAAAGTCCACTGGGGCAAACATTGCGTCAATACAGTACTGCCGCATTGGTAAGGATAGATATCAAACTCGACATCAACTCCGCGCGCATGAGCCGCCTCAATTTCTTTGAGGGTGGGCTGCTGTAACTGCCAGTTGGCGCGCCCCGCAGCCTGCAAATGCGAAATCTGTAAGCGGCAATTTGTCTTCTCCGCCAGAGCGATTTGTTCGCGGGTAGATTCCAATACGGTGTCCGAATAGCTGCGCATGTGCGTGGCGTAGAACTTGCCGCGCCGCGCTACAACCTGGCACAACCGCTCCAGCTCAGGAGTCTGCGCGCTCGAACCAGGCGCGTACATCAAACCTGTCGAAAAGCCTGCGCAACCCGCCGCCAGCGATTCGTCCAACACTCCCGTCATCCGGTCCAACTGTGCCTGCGAAGGAGTTCCTTGCCCGGGCCCGCACACTGCAATCCGCAAGCTGCCATGCCCAATCAAAGAGAGCGCGCTATCTTTGGAAGAACTATCTGCCATCGCTTTCAAATACCCTGCCGCGTTCGGCCAACCCCAACCATCTGTGCGTCCAAGAATGCCGGATCCAAACTCCCGCAACGCCGCCACATCACCCGAATGCGGAAACGGCGAAAATCCGCAATTGCCGACAACTTCCAGCGTCACGCCTTGTCTCAACTTCTCTGTGCGCCCTTCGATTACCTGCAAATCGGAGTGGCTATGAATATCGATAAAGCCCGGCGTGGCGGCCATTCCACGGCAATCGATCGTCGCGCAATCATTGGCCGATACCTCTGGCCCCATCGCCTCAATCGTTTTGCCGTTGAGCAAGATCGAACCCGCCCAAGGCGGCGCACCGGTTCCGTCGATCACTGTTGCGTTCTTAAGCAGAAGCATCTTTCACCTTGATGGATAGAATAGCTGCATGATTACAGGCGACCCTGCCGCTTCGCCCACCAGAACAGTTCGGAAAACCCAATCCGGCAACTTTCGCTGGTTCATCTGCGGCTTGTTATTTTATGCCACGACGGTCAACTACATGGACCGTGTCGTCATGGGCATCCTGAAGAATACAATTTCTAAAGATCTTCATTGGACCGACGACGACTACGGCACAATCACTGCAGTCTTTCAGTTTGGCTATGCGCTGATGCTGCCCGTGGCCGGACGCGTGATCGACTGGCTTGGCATTCGCATCGGCTACACCTTGGCGGTTTTAGTTTGGGGGCTCTCATCCATTGCTCACGCGTTCGCCGGCAATATAGTGCAGTTCAGCATCGTTCGGCTTGGTCTTGGTTTAGGTGAAGCGGCCAACTTCCCGGCCGCTTTGAAGACAGTGGCCGATTGGTTTCCGCGCAAAGAGCGAGCTTTGGCGACGGGCATATTTAATAGCGGGACAAACGTGGGCGCCATCATCGCTCCACTTATCATTCCGGTTGTCGTCGCCCGCTTCGGCTGGCACGCCGCCTTCCTCGTCACGGGTTCGTTCAGTCTGTCGTGGATTGTGATTTGGCTTTTGGTTTATCGCCAACCTAAAGCGGAAGAGCTCGCCTTCATTCGCTCCGACGTTCCAGAGGAAAGTGCAATGAAGATCCCGTATGCCACGCTGTTGACCAAGCGCTCGGCTTGGGCTTTCTTAATCGGCAAATTCTTTACGGACCCTGTCTGGTGGTTCTATCTATTCTGGATACCCGGCTTTCTGCAGAGTAAATATCACATTGATTTGCTGCACACAGGGCCGCCTTTATTCGCCATCTACCTGGCTGCCGATTTCGGCTCTATCGGCGGTGGCTGGCTATCTTCGAAACTCATGAAGAGGGGCTGGGAAGTCACGCGCGCTCGCAAAACCGCCATGCTCGTCTTTGCTTGTTTAGTGCTGACGGTTGTTTTTGTCCCGTTTACCGGAGGCAATCTATGGCTGACTGTTGCACTCATCGGAATTGCCGCTGGCTCGCACCAAGGCTGGTCGGCGAATCTCTTCACGATTCCGTCTGACTGCTTCCCCCGCAAAGCAGTTGGCTCTGTCGTAGGTCTCGGGGGAATGGGCGGGGGGTTGGCGGGAATCTTCGTCTCGAAGGCTGTCGGCAAGTGGCTGACGATCTCTAACGAAGCCTATGCGCCGTTGTTCTTCATCGCCGGCTCGATGTACCTCTTCAGCCTACTGATCATCCACCTAATGTTGCCGCGCTTCAAGCAGGAGACATTTTAGTCTAAGTGAAAGACTTCTTCTAACGGCATCATAGCTTGATCGGGCCGGATGCCGGGAGGGTTAACAAAGAAATCCGCCATCTCTTTTTGCCAGCGCTCATTGACTTCGCGCGCAGCCATTCCAGATAGAGCCTGCTGGAAGTTTTCTGTCGCCAGGTAGCCAATAAGCATGCCATCGGGCCGGAGGAACAACGAGTAATTCCTCCAACCCGTTTCGTGCAATGCCTGCCGCATTTCAGGCCAAACCGTTTTATGGCGCTCTTTATACTCAGCCAGCCTCTCCGGTTTCACTACAAGACGAAACAAACGCGCTCCATCTTCTACCGAAGGAACGCCTCGTGCAAGCCGCCGTCCACTGGAATAATATGGCCGGTCGTTTTTGCGCTCTCTTCACTCGCCAGCCACACGATGGCCGCCGCGCAATCTTGCGGCAGAATCGGACGCCGCGTCAAAGTGCGCTGGGCATAGAAATCGGCCAGCTTGTTGCGCAACTCTTCTGTCGATTCGCTCTCGGAAAACTCAATTTTGTACTTCTGCAGCGAACCGATCACGCGGTCGCGCGGGAACATGGTCGAGCCCGGCAACAACGGTGGCGGGCGCAATTCCGTTCACGCGAACTAACGGCGAAAGGCCAACAGCCAGTTCGTGAATCAAGTGATTCAGAGCGGTCTTGCTCACGTCGTACGCCTCGCTGCCATGCTTCGAAACAATGGCGTTGGCTGAACTTGTCAGCACAATCGACGCAGGCAATTTTTGGTCGCGCAACACCCAGCCACATTCACGCGCTAGCAAGAAGTTTCCCGTCACGTTCACCAGGAATGTAGTGTTCCACTGCCCTTCGGTCAACTGTCCACTTGGGCCAGCCACCGGGAAAATGGCGGCTGTGTTCACTATGGCGTCAATTCCGCCGAATTCCAGCACGGCAGCCTTTGCGGCAATGGCAATGCTTTCCGCCGATGAGATATCTATCTTAGTTGTCGTAACCGCGTCGGCCGACGAGATCTTCGCCGCTTCTGCCGCAACGTCTTTAATGGCCTGCTCATTCATGTCGGCCACCACAACGTGTGCGCCTTTGCGCGCTAGCAGCAACACGACTTCGCGGCCGATGCCACTGCCGCCACCCACCACCATCACAATCTTGCGGCTGAATTCAGCCTCCGGAGGCATACGCTGCAGTTTGGCCTCTTCCAGCGCCCAGTATTCGATACGGAATGCTTCCGAACGCGGCAGCGCAACGTAGTTTCGAAAACTCTTAAATTCCTGCGACTGTTCGGCACGCTTCGCCTGCGGGTATGGATGCGCCACATCTCCCGATGCCAGAGTATTCGCACCCGACATGACGTGGATCGCATTGATAAAAAACTCCGTAGTGATCTTCGCTTCTTTCTTGTTTTTGCCGAAGCCAAAGAGCCCGAGCCCTGGAATAATCACAACCGATGGATTAGAATCGCGCAGCTTCGGCGAATCGGGCGTTGCATTCGCCTGATAATACTTCGCATAATCGGCCCGATAAACAACGGCTTCGTCTGCAATCTTCTTCTTAAGAACCTCGACACTCTCCTCGCCAGGCTTCCAGTCGACAAACATCGGGCAAATGCGGGTCCGCAAAAAATGATCGGGGCAACTCGTTCCCAAATCACCGAGCGCCTTGGCCCACTTGGAACCGGCAAACGCCAGCGCGTCTTCGTGGTCGGTATAGTGCGCGATAACCCGTTTGTTCGAAGAAACAATGCCGCGCAATGCCGGCAGAATCGAAACGGCGATATTCTTGCGGTCCTCGATTGGTTGCCTTTCCAGTCCGCCAAAGAGCGCAGAACCCTTCGCCTGGCGCGACAGAATGAATTCGCCCATCTGATCAATCGCCTGCACGCTGTTCAGATAGCACTCGCGCTGAGTGTTGCCCCACGTGAACAAACCATGGCTGCCTAATAAAACGCCGTCACAACTTGGATTGTCATTCACCGCTTTGGCAAGCATAAGACCTAGTTCAAATCCGGGACGTTGCCAGGGAAGCCAGATGATCTTCCGGCCATACTGCTTGTTGAATTCTTCTAATTGCTGCTTGCCGTTGGCACTCGCCGCCAGCGCAATAGCCCAATCCGGATGCAAGTGGTCAACATGCGCAAAAGGCAGAAAGCCATGCAGCGGCGTATCGATTGACGCCGCCACTTTGTTCTCGCCAAATGCCGAAAGCGGATAAAAACGCACCATCTCGTCTTCGTGCGCTTCGCCTTTGTAGATAGCCTTCAGACTTTCCAGGCGGTCTTGATAGAGCAGTGCAAATCCGGACTCCTTAATCGAACCCAGATCGCCACCGCTGCCCTTCACCGCTAGCACTTTCGCCGTTTTGCCGGTAAACGGGTCCGGCAAGTCGATCTTGGAGCTCGTGTTTCCCCCGCCAAAGTTCGTGATGCGCAAGTCCGCACCCAAAAGATTTGAGCGATAGCGCAAGAGCGCGAGCGGATCCTTTTCGAGACCGGCAGCAGTCGACTCGACCCAAAGGTCTTTGAGGTAGTGAAGAGAAGTCGTAACTGTCATAACTTTTATAGATTCTCCTTCCGAAATATTTGCGCCGGCCTAAGCGTAGGAACCGGCGTTCGATAAGTTGCGCGCTCCGCGCTCTTGCAACACGCGCTCCAAATAGCCGCTCTGCCGGAACGCTTCTTGCGGGTTTGCCGGCAATCCCTTTGAAGCCCGCCATTCGCGAATGGCAGGCCTGACATCCGTAGCGAAAGCATCTTGCAGACACTCTTCCGCCCTCACAACATCTGAATTCCGTTGCGCCTTCATCAACCGTTCGTGGTCAACCAGCGACGCTTTGGCGAACAGTTCCTGGGCCATCATGACGGTTTGAATCATGGCCTCTATCTTGCCTTTCAGATTGTGGCTTTGATCGATCATGTAGGCGATATCCGCGAGACTCCCGGTTTCCCACTCAAAAAAGCGGATTTCGTGAAAGATCCTGAACACTTGATAAGGATCGATCGATCCGAGCGTCAAATCGTCGTCGGCATAGCGGCGGTCGTTGAAGTGGAATCCGCCCAACATGTCTTCCGAAAGTAGCCATGCCACGATTTGCTCAATATTCTGGGACAAATAGTGATGCCCGGTATCCACCAGCACCTTCGCTTGCGGGCCCGCTTGGCGCCCGAGCAGCAGCGCCATGCCCCAATCGGCGATATCCGTGTGATAGAAGGCCGGCTCGAAGGGCTTGTATTCAACCAGCATTCTTTGGTCTGGGGAAAGCAGGGCGTGCGATTCTCGCAAACAGCCTTCGAACCATTTCTTACGCTGCCTGATATTTGCGCTTCCCGGATAGTTTGATCCATCGGCAAACCAGAAGGAAATATCGCGGCTCTTCAAACCGCGCGCCATCTTGATGCTGTCCTTGGAATGTTTCAGCGCTTCTTCGCGCGCGTTCCCATCGGGATTACCGAACGAACCGAATTTGTAAATCTGGTCTTGAAACAGGTTCGGGTTGATCGAACCCGGGCGCACGCCATACCTTGCCGCCAGCGCAGCCACTTCGTCCACGCTATCCAACCCACGCGGGAAATCCCACAGCACATGGAGCGCGACTGTAGGGCAAACGCCGGTAAGCGAGTGCACTTGCCCGGCGTCGCTAAATTTCTCTTCAATGGTGCCCGCGGCAGCCGCTTGTAGAAATTTGCCGAACCGCGTGCCGGTATTCGCGAAACCCCACGAGGGGATCTCTATTTTAAAACGGTCTAACGCCTTAAATACGCCTTCAGTCTGTTTCGATTCCATGCCGACCTCTAATGTTATGTCACAAACGGATCAGGCCACCAGAATCACGTCAAACACGCGCGGCCCATGGACGCCTTTTACGCGGATCATTTCGATATCAGCAGTAGCCGATGGTCCTGCAATAGTGGTGATCGGAATGTTGGCGAAGGCCTTCATCTGCTGCACGCCCTCGGGCACGGTCTCTACAACTTGCGCGGCGAAGACGACGCACAAATGATAATCGGGAATTAAACTGAGCGCGCGTCTCGCCTCCCCCGCACTGTGCCGCAAGACAATCGAGCCGGTTGATGCAATCGCGAGCGCGCAATCCGTGAGAACTCCTTCGCTCGCGTCCACTTCCTGATAGCTTGACCCTTCGCGGAAAAAATGAAAGCCATCCGGCAACCAAGCGCGCGGCAAATCGCCCGGAATCAGCAGTGATGATTTAGCCCGAGCCTTCAGCGCCGCGGCAACGGAGGAAGCAATTTCTCCATCTCGCGAACGAAACACAGTTGCGCCGTAATCATGAAGCCGGTCAACCAGCAACTCGAGCTTGGCTTCCACATCCAGCGTGCCATAGCGGATATAGTCGCGCGGAATCGCGGCGTAATCGGCTTCCCTGTTGGGTGTAGCACCGCCCATCGCATCTCTGATCCGTTCCAGGACTTCTTCACGCGCTGTACTCATACGCCCTTTTCTCGTCCCCGCTTGATCCACCATTCGCGAAAAGACTCTTCAGGCATCGCGGGCAGATCTCGTACAGCCGTCCACGCATCCAACCCTCCCGGCAAATGTGAAATCACTCCGTCCTTTACAAAAGGTTTTTGTAAGATGCGTCCAAACTTGCGAGCACGCTCCAAATGTTCCGGAGTTTGCAACACATAAGCCGCTGCCTTCATCGCCATTTTCTCTTCGAACGGCGCATCGCCCCGCTCCACAATCTTGCCGCGCAAATGCACCAAAATTTCCGGGATATTGATTTTCACCGGACAGACTTCATAACAAGCCCCGCAGAGTGACGAAGCGTAAGGCAGGGTCTGCGAATGCTCCATCGATTGCAATTGCGGCGTTAGGATTGCGCCAATAGGTCCGCCATACATCGATCCGTATGCATGCCCGCCGGTTTGCCGGTACACCGGGCACGCGTTCAAGCAGGCGCCGCAACGTATGCAATCGAGCGTTTCGCGCGCTTCCCGGTCGGCGAGCACCTTGGTTCGCCCGTTATCCAGCAAGACCACGTGAAATTCCTGCGGACCGTCATCTGGCGTTACACCGGTCCAAATCGAATTATACGGATTCATTCGCTCACCTGTCGCTGAACGCGGCAAAGTTTGCAGAAAGACTTCCAAGTCCTGGAAGCTGGGAATGATTTTTTCTATACCGATCAAACTGATCAGCACGCGGGGCAGCGATATACACATGCGCCCGTTGCCTTCCGATTCAACAACACAAACCGAGCCAGTATCCGCAATCGCAAAATTCGCGCCGCTGATCGCCACCGGCACGCGCAAAAACTTTTCCCGCAAATAGGCGCGCGCCGCGGCGGCCAGATCTTCTGGCTTATCGCTCAACTCGCTCAAATTCATTTTGTCGAGAAAGATCTGCCGGATCTCCATACGATTGCGGTGCAGCGCGGGCACCACAATATGCGACGGCTTGTCCTCACCTAACTGGACAATCAAATCTGCGAGGTCTGTTTCGTAAGGAATGATGCCCGCCTTTTCAAGCGCAGCATTGAGGCGGATTTCATCCGACGTCATCGTTTTGACCTTGATGACTTCCTTCGCCTGCTGCGCCTGGACCAAGCCGACAATGATGGCGTTCGCTTCGTCGGCATCGCGCGCCCAGTGCACGGTTCCACCAGCGGCGCTGCAGTTTTTTTCAAACTGCTCCAAATAGAAATCCAGATGCCGCATCACATGCTGCTTAATCTCGTGCCCGCTATCGCGCAGTTGCTCCCAATCCGGCATTTCGCCGACAACCTTGGCGCGTTTGCCGCGAATCACATCGGTGGCGCGCTTTACGTTATGACGAAGCTGAGTGTTTCCAACCAGCGCTTTCGCAGCCGTCTGGAACTTCGGCGCGCCTGCCGCATCGCCTACAAATGTGCTCATCTAGCGGCCCCCTTCGCCGTCGCGCGACGCAAGAATCTCAGCCAAGTGCATGACCCGCATTCCCGTCCGTTGACGGCTCAGCGCGCCACCGATGTGCATGAGACATGAATTATCAACGGCCGCGCAGATTTCCGCGCCCGAATTCAATAAACAACGAACCTTGTCCGACAACATGGCGGCCGAAACATCCGCGTTCTTAACAGCGAACGTGCCGCCGAATCCGCAGCACTCATCCGAATCCGGCAAATCCAGCAGCGTGAGACCGCCGACAGCACTTAACAACCGTGCGGGCCGGTCTCCCAGTTTGAGAGATCGCAACGAATGACAAGATGGATGCAAGGCAACCGTATGCGGGAAAAATGCCCCGACATCGGTCACGCCCAAGTGATCCACCAGCAACTCAGTGAACTCGAAAACACGCGGCAACAAATTCTTCACCGCGCGTTTCAGACCCGCATCGCCGCTCGCATCGGCCATTTTTGGGTAATGATCGCGAATCATCGCCACGCAAGAAGATGAAGGAATGCATATCACTTCAGCGTTGCGGAAGATATCCACAAAATGACGCATCATGGGCAGCGCCTCTTGCTGATAGCCCGTGTTGTAGTGCATCTGTCCGCAACAAGTTTGGGCGGGCCTAAACTTTAGAGTATGGCCCAGCTTTTCCAATACGGCGACTACCGCTTTGCCAGTTTGGGGGAAAAATGTGTCGTTATAACAAGTGATGAAAAGTGAAATCTGCAAGCTTTACCTTGTATAGCAACTTAAGGCGCTATGGTCAGTGTTGCCGTATTTGAAGCTCCTGCGTGAGTACTTAAAATGCTCACGACACCGCCATAGTTCCTTTATCTATGCTACTTCGCTGACATTTTGGCGCGAAGATTCGCTACGCCGAACACCGGCTTAATATGCCGCTCATACAAGTTCTCGGTGACGTTCTTGCCAATTGTAGTGGCAAATTGGTCCAGAAATCCTAAATATTTCGGCCCCAACTTAGCCGCTACCTTGAATCCGACATGCAAAAGCTGCCGCAAATCGCTATTAAATTCGGCGTTCGTTTGCACGTGACGCAGCGCGTTCTGATATTGTTCTGATTTCCACTTCTGCACCGCTTTGGGCAACGGCAGTCTCTTTACATCAATGCTGATCACCGCCGCATAAGGCGCGCACAAGGCGTCTCGTTGCTCATACGCTTGCGCATAAACGTCTTTCGCCAGTTGCAAACCTTCACCGCCCGCCTCGGCCAACCCAATCAGTTCTTCTAACCAAGTCGTTCCAGCCGTCTTCAGATGCACTCCAGCATCGAACTTTTTTAGAGCCTCGCGCATGGGCCGATAAATCGAAAATTTGTCGCTGCCCGAGTGCACGCTGAGCTTGAGGTTCGCGGGCAAACTGTACCACTTCACCGCAAAGGCGATGGTTGCTAGGTCGTCTGAAAATTCCTCGCTGAATTTTGCCACGTCCCCCTGGTAATCCACTCCCTTGTTAAATCGCCCGGTAAACTTTGGCGCAATCGTTTGGATTGGAATTTCCTCGTCGGCAATAGCGACGAGAATGATCAACAACTCGGCCGGCGTCTGCGGGGTGTCCGTCTCATCCATGGAAACCTCGGCGATAAACTTCCCGGCGCCTTTGCGTTCTTCAATCTTGCGATAAATACGTCCGGCCTCTTTAACGGCCGTCAAATACTTTCGGGCCGTGCGCTCCACAAACTCGGGATCGATATGAGTTGCCTTCGCAATTCCTGGAATGGGTACTTCACCAATCAACTCGCCATGCCGTTTCACGAAGGCGGCAATGGCGCCTGGCGCCGCCGGTTTGCCAATCCAATCCGCTACATCGATGGTGTAAAAATCGCTGGCATCCAAAAATCGGTCCACCGTATCGAAGTTGATGTGATCGGCGTCCACGTGATAAGGAAGAGTCCAGCCGGCTTCGCGCACCGCTTGGTCGGCTGCAGATCGTACACTTGCCGGTTCGGAGCCGATAATGTTGTGTTCACGGTTTGATTTATTCCAAACCGGAACTACCATTACGTTGCTCTTGGCGGCCATCGCACATGCGCGCAACTGGGCAGCCGCTTGGTGGGCAAAACGGTCTCCTACGCCTATTGAATTCTTGCTGAGGATAAGTGAGTCGGACATAATTTGTTTTAGTTTCTTTTCCTTTAACTCTCTGGATTCAGCCGCGAATTTCCGCTTCCAATAGTTTGGCAATACAGCGCGTCAACGCACGAGGATAATCCGTTTTCGCCATCGCCAAGGCCTGCGTACGGGCCAAGCGCCTGCCCGCTACGCGAAACGTTTCAAACAAGCGCGGTTTCGCTCGCAAAGCGAACTCCGGCAGCATGGAATAGCCAAATCCCGATTCAACCAGCCGCTTAATCGCTTCCGTGTCGTCCGCTTCCATCACTACCTCCGGCGAAACGTTCAAACCCGCAAAGAAACCGTCAATCATCGTCCGCATGTTGCTGCGTTTTGGATAAAGCAGAAAAGGCGCCTTCGCTACTTCATCAACGGAAATGGATCCCACGCGCCAAGAGGACTGTTCACGCGCCACAGGTTTCAAAATCAACAACTCTTCTTCAAACAAAGGAGTGAGGGTCAGCTGCTCCTCGGGGTACGGCAACGAAATGAGGCCCAGATCGAAGCGGCGGTCCAGTAAGCCGGCGACAATCTCCTCCGTCGGCAACACCGTCACTTCCACATGCGTATTCGGATACTGCTTGCGCAGGGCCCGCAAAGGTTTTCCCAAACGATGAATCAGTGTCGTCGCACCTGTCGCGAAGTGAAAAGGCTGTTTATCAGTCAGCGGATCGTTCGCAAACTCCTGCCGAATCTCCCGCATCTGCCTTATCAGCGAGCGGGCATGAGCGGCTAATCGCAGCCCGGCGGGCGTCGGCACCAAGCGCCGTCCCTGCCTCACAAAAAGTTCGGTATTGACCTGTCCGGCCAGATTCTGGAGTTGCAGGCTAATAGCCCCTGGCGATACGTGCATCGTCTCCGCAGCCTTCGTTACGCTCGACAAATCCACCACCGCCACCAGTAACTCCAGTTGCCGGATATCCATAGTTCATGAGCTCATGCTACTGAACGGCGCTCCTCAAGGAGTCTGCCATTCACTGTAACGTTACGGAATTCGACATCTTCCACATTTTCAAAAAACGTACCTTCGGCGCAGTTCTCAAATTTGCAATTCGCAACGGTCACACCGCCCACGGGTGAGTTTTTGTAACCGCGCATGAAAATGGCATGCCTGTTCTTTTGGCTGGTCACGTTCGCCACTTCGATGCCGCGCACCGCGGGCGCGAACGGACCGCCTTCACCTTTCTGATACAAGCGCAAAGGGCGCGGATGCGCGCCACCATGAGAGAAGAGACACTCCGCCGCCCTTCCGGTGGCCGCGTGACACCGCGCCCGTTTTGCGCTTCTTTCGTAGAAGTAATCCACCTCAATCACCGCTTCTTTCACTTCACCCACCGTTACGTCGCGGAAGCCCACGTTCTCAGTTACGCCGCCGCGGTAGGAATTCGTTTTGATGCGCAACGCACGCTCTAGGTTCGGGCTGCTCATCTTGCAGTTCTCGATTAATATGTTGCGAATTCCGCCTGAAACTTCGCTTCCAATGGAAACACCGCCATGCCCGTCTTTCACGACGCAATTGCTAATCAGTAGGTTCTCGCACGGAACGTTCACCCGGCGCCCATCCCTGTTGCGGCCGGCTTTCACGGCAATGCAATCGTCGCCCGTGTGTTCCGGTCCTGCTTGGCCATCCAATACACCTTTGCCCGTAATCGCAATATTCGTCTTCTCAAACGCATAGATGAACGGTGAGTAGTTCATACATTCCGTTCCTTCAAAGCGCCTAAAGACCACGGGCAAATAGTCTTTCGGGTTGGTGCTGAACGCCAAAGTTGCGCGTTCTTCCAGATGCAAGTTCACGTTGTGGTCAAGATGGACAGGGCCGGTCGGAAATCGGCCTCTTGGAACAATGACCGACCCACCACCTGCCTGACTGCATGTGCGAATGGCGTTGGCAATCGCACGTGTGTACAACATGCTTGCATCGCCCACAGCGCCGAATTGAGTAATCGCGAATTTCCGCTCTGGGAACGCCGGTGCCTGCACATGTTTCAAGATTTCGTCTGCATTCAGAACAACCGCGGCGCTGAGGATCTCCCGGCCGGTCGGCGCAGCTAGCATGGCTGCGGTGATGGTCGCTCTGACATCGGCGGCGCGGCAATGCGCGCCCAGCCACCGAGTTGATAAGCCGGCTAGCAATGCGGCGGCGCTTCGGCCCAACAAACCACGGCGAGTCATTTCACCTACACTATATGCGCTCCGTCAGATTGATGGGGGCGAACTGTTTAGCGGATCGCAACCCTTCGTTTAAATTTTGTGTTTGATCTTACGGGAGCACCGCAATACTATGGTCGTTTGGAAATGCAATGAATCAAATCCTCGAAGATAGAATTTCGCAGCAAAATCTCCTTTCCGTTGTGGAAGAGGAACTGACCGCCACCCAAATCATCGATGTCCACACGCATTTATACAAGCCATCGCTTGGCGCCGTGGGGCTGTGGGGCATTGACGAGCTCGTCACCTACCACTACCTGGAGGCGGAGTTGTTCCGCTCGAACGATATCGCTCCCGAAACATATTGGAGCACTCTCCAAACGCGAACAAGCCGATGTGATTTGGCACACGCTGTTTGTGGAAAATGCCCCCGTCTCCGAAGCCACTCGTGGCGTGATTGCCGTATTCAAGGCGCTCGATCTTCCCACCGACAGCTTGGACCTCAGCGAGGCGCGCCGGTTTTACGCCGGCCACACGCTCGAAAGCCATATCAACAAAGTCTTCCGGTTAGCGGGCATAAGCGAAGCCGTTATGACGAACGATCCGCTCGATCCGGCTGAAGCTCCGCTTTGGAAAAACTCGGCGCCTCACAAAATGTTCCACGCGGTTTTGCGCCTTGATCGCGTGCTGGAAAAATGGGCCGAGCACTGGCAACAACTTCAGGCCGAAGGGTATCGCGTCGAACAGAGCCTTACTCCGGCTACGATTGCTGAAGTGAGGCGGTTCCTGGCCGATTGGTGCAAAGTCATGCAGCCGGTTTACATGGCCGTTTCTCTCTCTGACGACTTTGCGTTCCCGGAAACATCGGTGCGGGCGCAACTGTTGCGCGAGGCCGTGCTGCCCGCTTGCCGTGAATTTGATGTTCCTCTCTCGCTCATGATTGGTGTGCGCCGGCAGGTGAACCCCGCGATTCGGCTCGCCGGTGATGGCGTTGGAAAGGCGGATTTGCGCGCCATCGAGAACTTGTGCCGCGAGTTTCCGCAGAACCGATTCCTGGTCAGCCTGCTCAGCCGCGAAAACCAGCATGAGCTTTGTGTGTACGCCCGTAAGTTCTCGAACCTCATGCCCTTTGGCTGCTGGTGGTTCTTGAATAATCCGTCTATCGTTGAGGAGATCACGCGCGAACGGATTGAGATGCTAGGCATGTCGTTTATCCCGCAGCATTCCGACGCCCGCGTTTTGGAGCAAGTCATCTACAAATGGCGCAACACGCGACGCACTATGGCTCCGATTCTGGCGAATAGCTACGCCCTTCTCGTGCAAGATGGGCGACCAGTCACGCGCGCGCAAATCCGGCAAGATTTGGATCGCTTGTTCCGCGGGAATTTTCAGAAGTTTTGCGGGTTAATTGCGTAACAGTCACGGCTCACCCTAGCTGCACCGCACAGCCCCTAGCCGCGACGGCGACGGAGCGGCCTACGCAAACTTCTGCAAGTTGTTACTAATAAAGCTCACCGTCGGCCTCTGCCTCCAGACTCTTCAAGAAATTCTCAAGCAGTGAAATCCGTTCCACCGCCAGCCGCCGCGCGGGCTCAAGGCGGATTTGCGGCGGCAACGTGGCCACTGCCTTCTTCAGCACCGCTGCCGCCGATGTGAAATCGTGAAACCGCGTATCGCGCCCGATTTTGCAAACCGCGCGCATAATTCCAACCGCGCCCAATTGCTCCAGGATATCGGCGTCGCGCAGAATTTCGCCTTCGAGAGTGGCGGGAGCGCTACCTGGCTGGTGCGTTCGAATCGCCTCCACAACGGCGTTTTGTTTCGCCGCAGGGAAGCCCGCCTCCGTCAAGACCAGCGGCGCCTTCACCATCGCATAGGCAGTGTTGTCCCAGACGGCCAGAGCCTGTGGATCGTCGGGGCGGTGACCCACGAAGACTCCAAGGTCATGCAGCCACGCGGCCGCAAACACGACATCCTCGTCGTAAGACATCTCTTTGCCGATCTTCCGCGTCAGAGCATAGAGCCTTGGCTGGTGCCCGAACTTATCCACCGGTTTGGCCTCTTGGCGTATGTACGCTTGAATGCGCTCGCGATAATCACTCATGATTGGCCGGGTTCGCACGCAGCCAGCCGAGGACTTCCAGCGCGCTTTCGTTGGGCGGAAACACTGGGTAAAAGACGTGTTCAATGTGGTTCGCTTTGACAACAAGCGTCAAGCGCTTGAGCAGCCGCGCTCCAGACACCTCAAAGGTCGGCAGTTGCAGAGCGTTGCAAAATTCAAACGACTCATCGCTCAAAACTGCAAAGGGCAACTGCAGCCGTTCGGCCATCTCCCGTTGATATTCATGCGACTGCGTGCTCAGTCCGAAAACTTGAGCGTGGAAAGGCAATAATTCCTGGTAATGATCGCGAAACCCGCATGTCTGCGGAGTACAGCCGCGCGCGCCGGGAATCAGATCCCATCCTTCGGGTAACGGCTTGCCGGGTACTCCAGTCATCGGATAGCAATAAATCACTGTCCGTTCCGATTGAAAATCGGAAACATCCACCAACCCGCCGCTCGTCGAACGCAGCAAAATCTTGGGCATGGCCAGACTTACCAGGTGTTTCGCAGCGCCGTCATCCAAAGGTATTGGTAAATCAGGCGGAAGAGGGAAATCAGTCGGCTGGGCCATTTCTTAGTCTATCGAGGAACCGGGCAAAACGGGCCCGATGTCAGCCACCGATTGCGTTACGGGCGGAGTAAACAACGAGGATCGTCTCATTTCCGAAACCAATAGACCTCGGAACGCAGTGCGTCTCTCCGCCAGGCTGAAGCCCAACCGTGTTAGTAGGCTTCCATAATCACTCAGGCGGTTCACTTTGAGCCCTGTGGCCAATCGAAAACAGAAATATAGACAACGAATCAGAAGCCGCGCCGCCACGCGTGCGAGACCGCTCTCCGGTAACCCAAACTCCGAAATGACCCAAGCTGCAGCAGGTTCACAGTGTTCTGCAACGCGCACGGCTAGAGTCTCCAACTCTTCATCCGTAAAGCAGTCGAGAAAGAAATGCGTCACGACCAAGTCGTATTTCCCTTGGAGCGGCATGGTCCGCGCATCGCCTACCCGGAAATTCACATTCGCGGCATAATCGCCGGCCCGCCGTTTCGCAATCTCAATCATTCGCGTACTTGAGTCGATCGATTCCACCTGCGCCCGTGGGTTGCGTTTGACGAACTCCGCCGTGAACCGCCCATCGCCGTCGCCCAGAATTAACACGCTGTGCGCGGCAGACATCTCATCCAGGAACGCTAGCCGTCTGCGGTTCAGCGCCCGCCCAAACGCCAGATACTCAAATGTCAGGTAGCAGCGGGCGATTCTGTCGCAATTCATCTATTAGCAATTCTCCATGTGTTGAACTGAAAGCATATGGCAAATTTTCTGGACGCCGCGATTGAGATCGCGCGCGAAGCCGGCGAAGTGCTGATGGCGCACCGCGGCGTCGCCTTTGAGCTAAAAGGCGAGCATGACTTAGTAACCGCCGCTGACCGGGCGAGCGAGAAACTCGTCATCAGCCGCCTGCAAGAGCGGTTTCCCGATCACGGCATCTTCGCTGAGGAGGGGGGCCGTGCCGCGCTGAACGCACCGCTGCGGTGGTATATCGATCCGCTCGACGGAACCACCAACTATGCGCACGGCTACCCGCAATGGAACGTGACTTTGGCGCTCGCCAAGAATGCAGAAGTGATAGCGGGCGTGGTTTATGATCCGCTCAACCGCGAATTGTTCGCCGCCGAGCGTGGTGCCGGTGCGAGACTCAATGGCGCACCCATCCACGTGAGCAAAGCGCCAGACTTGAACGAAGCATTGGTCTCCACCGGATTCCCCAGCCGCCGCCGTCACCAAAATGTAAATATTCATTTCTACTATCAGCTCGCCATGGTCACTCACGGGGTGCGGCGCAGCGGCTCAGCAGCCATCGATTTAGCCTATACCGCTTGCGGACGTATCGAGGCCTTCTGGGAATTTGGCTTGAATCCCTGGGATATGGCAGCAGGTACGCTGCTGGTGGAAGAAGCGGGCGGCAAATCTTCTGGCATGCGCAACGAAGCTCTTGACCTTCACGGTAAGTATGTTTTGGCGGACAACGGCTTAATCCACGCGGAAATCATAGAATTGTTCGCTGACATCTTCGAGGGCCAGTACAAGTACGAAATGCCCGGTCTACCGGCACCAGAATGGGAAGCCGAACATGCCTGATATGCCGCCGGTTCCACTGACAATTGAGGGCTCGTATGTACTCCACCAGGTGTTTCACTTCGCGCGTTCGGAGTGGCGGCAGCAGGAAGCCTTCCATTGCGATCGTATAGTGCAGCGGGCTTCGGAAGCCCTGGCAGCCATGGAATCAGGCATAAAGGGCAGCCAGCCGAAACCCACCGCGATTTATTCCATGCTGGGCCACAAAGGCGATTTGATGTTTGTGCATTTTCGCGATTCGCTGGAAGATCTACACCGCGCCGAACTCGCCGTCGCGCAGATGGAGTTGACCGATTTCCTGGAGCCGACCCATTCTTACCTTTCGGTGGTAGAACTCGGGTTGTATGAGTCGAGCGCGAAAACCTATAGTGCCCTCGCCGAAAAAGGAATCGAGGCGCATACGCCCGCATGGGATGCCGGGATCGCCGAGGTGATTGCCCGCCAGTCGGCAGCCATGGCGCCGCGCCTTCACCCTGAAATTCCGGCCGGCAAATACATTTGTTTCTATCCGATGGATCGTAAACGAGGCGAAAGTAAAAATTGGTATCAAGAGCCAATGGCGGAACGCCAACGCATGATGCACGAGCACGGCATGATCGGGCGCCGCTACGCGGACTCGGTAAAACAGATCATTTCGGGGTCGATTGGCTTTGACGACTGGGAATGGGCCGTGGATTTGTTTGCCGACGACCCACTGGTGTTCAAGCGTCTCATCTACGAAATGCGTTTCGACGAAGTAAGCGCCGTTTACGCATCGTTTGGCTCTTTTTATGTCGGAATCCGTGTCCACGCCAAAGATTTGCGGCAGCTTCTCTCGGGTGAACTGCCATAATAAAGGGTTAGTTTACACTGGGGCAAAAGCGAGGTGTATAACTGGCATAGGACTTTCAAATTATTGAGAATGGTACGCTTATTATTCGTAAATGCGTACTGTCGACTTAATTCACCGTAAGCGGGATGGCGGAGAACTGGCTGCCGAAGAGATCCAGTTCCTCGTGGACGGATACACCCGCAACGACATCCCTGACTACCAGATGTCCGCTTTTTTGATGGCTGTTTTCTACTCCGGAATGTCGGACCGGGAAGTCAGCTCCATGACTGATTGTATGGTGAATTCGGGCACCAAGGTCGATCTTTCTTCCATTCCCGGCGTAAAAGTTGACAAACACTCGACCGGTGGCGTAGGCGATAAAACTAGTTTAATCGCAGCGCCACTGGCTGCCGCAGCCGGCGTAGTCGTGCCCATGATTTCGGGTCGAGCGCTGGGCCACACCGGTGGAACGCTGGATAAGCTCGAGTCTATCCCAGGCTTTCGGACAGATCTTGCGATCGCCGAATTTAGGACACAACTTGCTCAACATAAACTAGCCTTCATAGGCCAGACTCCGGAAGTTGCGCCCGCCGATGGCAAGCTTTATTCCCTCCGGGACGCCACCGCAACGGTTGAGTCCATCCCGCTCATTGCCACATCCATCATGTCCAAGAAATTGGCCGTGGGGCTTGATGCATTAGTGCTCGACGTGAAGGTTGGCTCCGGCGCATTCATGAAGAAGCAGGTGGAAGCGCGCCGCCTGGCCCAGATGATGGTTGGCATTGGCCGCCGCCTCGACAAGCGGGTGCAGGCATTGATTACCGATATGAGCCAACCCCTCGGTTATGCCGTCGGCAACGCGCTCGAAATCATGGAAGTTTCGCAGACGCTGCAAAATGCGGGTCCAGCCGATCTAACACGCATTTCGCTCGAACTCGCGGCACGCATGATTTACCTTGGCAAGATCACTAAGACTCTCGACGAAGCTCGCGAGATGGCGCAATCGCGCTTGCTCGATGGCTCCGGCTATCGCAAGTTCAAAGAAGTGATCGCGGCGCAAGGCGGCAACCCGAAAGTGCTTGATCAATTCGAGCTTCTGCCCAACGCCACTGGCGCGCAGGAAATCACCACGCAGCGCGCAGGTTACGTGAGCGCTATAGATGCGGAACTCATCGGCCAGGCGTCTTCGATCATCGGCGCAGGCCGGGCCACCAAGGAAGATTCCATCGACCCAGCGGTCGGCGTAATTCTGGAAGTAAAGGTCGGCCAGAAGATTGATGCCGGCGGTATCCTCTGCCGCATCTATTACACGGGCGACGAACATTTGACCGAGGCGTCCGACCTTCTGGAAGATGCTTTCAAGATCTCTAACCAAGCTGTTGAGGAACGCGACCTAATTCTCGAAGTGGTCAGTTAGCCGGGACAACGATGGCGAGATTCAGTGGTCTCATCGGCCTGGTCGCAATCGTTTTATCGGCATATCTCTTCTCAACGAAACGATCCGCTATTCAAAAGCGGGTCGTTTTGTGGGGCGTCACTCTGCAATTCTCCTTCGCTTTCCTCGTTCTCAAAACCCCTGTCGGTATTGCCTTCCAGTATTTCAGCCAATTCGTCAACGCCTTGCTCAATTGTTCATCCGCCGGCGCCAGCTTCGTGTTTGGCGATAAGCTTGGCTTACCCAATGGCGGCTTCGGCGTGGTCATCGCCTTTCAAGTTCTGCCTATCGTTATTTTCATTTGTTCGCTCTTCGCTATCCTTTATTATTTCGGCGTCATGCAAGTGCTTGTGAAGGGCATGGCCGTAGTCATGCAGAAATTCATGGGGACCAGCGGTGCGGAATCCACTTGCGTTGCGGCGAGCATTGTGATGGGCCAAACAGAAGCACCTGTCACAGTGCGCCCGTTTCTGGAAAGCATGACCGAATCTGAACTCTTCACTATCATGACCAGCGGCATGGCGCACGTGTCCGGCGCCGTAATGGGTGCTTACGTGGCCATTGCCCACGTTTCCATCACTCACCTTCTTACTGCGGTGATTATGACTGCGCCCGCCACGATTATGCTGGCGAAAATGTTCGTTCCTGAAACTGGCGAACCAGTCACGCTGGGCGACGTAAAAGTGGAAGTGGAAAAGCCAGGCGTCAACTTGATCGACGCCGCGGCCCGCGGCGCGGGCGACGGTCTGCAACTGGCTCTCAACATTGCCGGAATGCTCATCGCGTTCCTTGCGTTGATCGCTATGGTGAACGCGGGCTTAGCTTGGCTGCACGGCCAAATCGCCTTCGTCCCCGAAAGCCTGCAAAAGATTCTCGCGCTCTTGTTTGCACCTATCGCCTGGTGCTTAGGTGTCGCTTGGAACGACTGCGCCACCGTGGGGAATCTGCTCGGTACACGCATGGTCCTCAACGAATTCGTGGCCTTTGTCGACTTGGGCACGGTACGGTCTACTTTGCAAAATCGCTCATTCATCATCGCTACGTTTGCGCTCTGCGGTTTTGCGAATTTCAGTTCCATCGCCATCCAAATCGGCGGGATCGGCGCGCTCGCGCCAAGCCGCAAATCGGATCTGGCTCGCCTGGGGTTGAAGGCGATGATAGTGGGCACGCTGGCTAATTTCATGTCCGCTTGTATTGCGGGCATACTGCTGTAAGAAGAGGTTTTTCGCATGTGCCGCAAGGGCCCCGCCGTCGCAATCGCAGTTACGTTCTTTTGCCTTCTCTTATCCGCGCAACAGCCGCCGCCCCAACCCGAAGCGAACCCCATCACTGCGGACGACGTCATTAAATATTTGAGCCAAGTCGTTACCTGGTATGAGCATGTCGTTGCCATCGACGAACGCTCCTCTCTTACTGAAAACATTCTGATGCGCAACACCGTGCGCGCTCTCGCCAACCGGGCGCTGCAGTCGTCTTTTGTTTTCGCGCGTGCGCAAGCCGCCGCACTCAGCATGGTTCCCGCTAGCGGCAACGCTACCGCTGCTACCCCAAGCATGCAGCAATCCTTGACCAAGGCGTCGGACCGCGTTACCCACCTTCAGCAACGCTTGCAAAGCCTGGATGCCCGTATCGAACACGCAAGCGGCTCGCAACGAGACGCGCTAACCGACGAGCGCGTTGCCATTGCGGCCGATTTAGCGCTGGCCAAACAAATGGAAGCCGCTGTCAAGACGATGGCGTCTTTTAGCGCACCGGCAAAGGGTAAAGGCCACGGCGCCTTGTTAGATGAAATCAATAATTTGGCCGCATTGCATCCCATCAGCAATGCTCCAGTCGATGACAAAGACAAACCGCCCGCCACAGCGCCTGCCGCGCCCGTCAATGATTTTTCGGCGTTTCATCCTGAAGGCGCCGGCATCCTTGTGCTGGCATCCAAGACGGTTGGGTTTTACAACACGAACCATCGCATAGACTTGGTCCGCGCCGAGACAACGAAACTCGGCGAAGATATCGATGCCTTGCGCGCGCCGCTCCGGAAATCCGTACGCGCCATCATAGCCGAGAGCGATAATATCTCCAACAGCGAAGACAGCGCCATTAAGCCCGAACAATGGCTCAATACGGGCAAGCAGATCTCTGAGTTAGGCTCTCGTTTCAAACAGTTAGCCACGGTTGTAATTCCTCTTGGCGAAACTGCTATGTCGTTGCAATCCGCGCGTGCTTCGCTCGATGAGTGGCACCGGCAAGTCGAAAGCGATTATTCTTCCACCCTTCGTTATCTCATCGTTCGGCTTTCGGTTTTGCTGGGAGGCGTCCTCCTCATCCTGTTCGGTTCCGCCATTTGGCAGCGCGCCATCGATCATTACGTAGCCGAGCCGCGGCGTCGCCGGCAACTGCTTTTGGTGAAGCGGGTATTCGTTGGCCTCGCACTTGCCCTGCTCCTCACGTTCGGTTTTTTCTCCAGCTTAGGTTCCATAGCCACTCTCCTGGGCTTTATAACGGCGGGACTGGCATTAGCTTTGCAAAACGTGATTCTTTCCGCTGTCGCCTATTTCTTTTTGATTGGCAAATATGGTTTGCGGGTAGGAGATCGTGTCTCGGTCCAAGGCGTAACCGGCGAGGTTATCGAGGTTGGACTCATTCGCTTATTTCTGATGGAACTCACCGGTTCCGGCACCGATCTTCACCCAACCGGGCGGTTGGCGGTGTTCGCGAATTCAGTTATCTTTCAGCCATCGGCGCTCATGAAGCAAGCTCCGGGACTGGCTTACACATGGCATGCCGTCAGCGTCACGGTAGAGAATCCAGCCGATTATCAGCAGACCCGCGCGCGCCTTACGGACGCCATAACGGCTGTTTATGCGGACTACCGCCTGGCTATCGAGCAGCAACACAAAGCCTTCGAACAGACCACCCACGTTGCCGCGCCGGCGCCAGCACCCATCAGCCGCGCCCAGTTTGCCGAAAATGGCCTGGAAATCACCATTCGCTATCCCGTGTCTCTCACCGAACAACCGGGCCACATCGACGAACGTATGGTTGATTGTTTGGTTGCCGAAGCTGAAAAAGAGCCAAAACTCAAGTTTGCTACTGGAGGCTCTCCTAAAACGTCGCAAGTCGTTTGATCAGCGTTGTGATGGCTGAGTGACGCATTCTATTAGCCCACCAAAACTCGCAAGCCTTTACTCGGTCCGTTGACGGAACAGCGCAGACGGAAGAAAGAGTCGCCGATCAAAAGCGAAAGGCGTGACGTTTGTGATTTCGAGGCTGATGCTACTCAATGCGGCCTCATTTCGAGCATCACATAGTCCTCGGGTAATTCAGTTTTGTCCAGATGAACAAGCACCTCGACTACGGTCAGAGAAGCATTCTGGGCTGTGTAGAGGGCCGCAATTCCTTTGCGATTCCAACGGCCTCCTGTCTTTTTCGCCCCAAAGCCACTGAGTTCGGCATATCGTTGCCGACACAAACGGTATAACTGCATTTGTCGAAAATGCCTAGACGAATATGCCGTAATCAATGCGTGTTAACTCGTCCTCGACGAGTTCATAGTTCATTGGATCAGTCTGGAGAATTTCTACTGGAGAATTTCTATAGGTGGCGAACCGGCAAAAAGAGTATTCGGCCGCTCCAACCACATCCACGCTTTTCTCTCGGAACAAATGTCTCCAGAGCGTGGGCAAGAATCGCCTGAGCGGCGGGTGGAACCTCAACTCGAACACTTGAATTGCCTTTGTTGGAAAGAGCACTCATGGATTTATTTTACTCCTTTCAAGACGCTTTGCCGTTCGGCCCGGCACTACTTCCCTTAATCAGCGAAACTAGATTCATATGCAAGACGCCGTCGATCTGATCCAATCCCGTTCTCCCCTCCGCCCCAAAATCGGCCTCGTCCTCGGCAGCGGTCTCGGTGCATTCGCTCGCTCTCTCGAACGCCCGGTCCGCATCCCGTATCGCGAGATCCCCGGCCTCCCCACCTCCACCGCCATCGGCCACGCCGGCGAACTCGTCATCGGCTCCCTCGGTACCGAGGGCCAAGCAGTCGACGTTGCCGTCATGTCCGGCCGTTTTCATCTCTATGAAGGCTATACACCCCAACAAGTCGTCGCCGGCATCCGTCTGTTCCAGAAAATGGGCATCCAGCGCGTGGTCCTCACCAATGCCGCCGGGGGCATCGATATCACGTATGGCCGCGGCGCGCTTGTCCTCATCAGCGATCACCTCAATCTCCAAGGCGTCAATCCTCTCTGCGGTCCCAACGACAACGCCCTCGGTCCACGCTTTCCAGACATGACGGAAGCCTACTCTGTTCGCTTACGCGCTCTCGCCGCTTCCACAGGTTCCGAACTGGGCATCACGTTGCGCGAAGGCGTCTATGCAGGCCTTCTCGGCCCTTGTTATGAAACGCCCGCCGAAATTCGCTTCCTTAAAACGATTGGCGCCGACCTGGTCGGCATGTCCACCGTGGCAGAGACCATCGCCGCAAACCACATGAAAATGGAAGTGCTGGGCATCTCGTGTGTGACGAACCTCGCCGCCGGCCTGAGCGGCGAAAAGTTGGATCAAGACGAAGTTCTCGAAATTGGGCGGCAAGTATCAGGAACATTTCTCAAATTGCTCAGCGTGCTCCTGCCAAGGCTCAATAGTCTGTGAGCCGATCCACGCTCGTCCTATTCGATATCGACGGCACGGTTATGCGGGGCGCCGGCGCTCACCACAAAGAAGCCCTTCTCCAAGGCATTCGCCGCGTCACCGGCCGCGAAACCAGCTTCGATGGCATTGACACTGCCGGCAAACTGGACATGGATCTCATCGCCGCGCTCCTACAATCCATGAACACCTCTGTCGAAGCCGCGCTCTTGAACGAGATCGCGCGTGAAAGCCAAATCGCTTATATCGCCAACTGCACCCAAGATCTCAGCCCCTTCGTCCTGCGCGGCGCGCGCGAACTAATCACTGAACTTTTCAATCGCGGAGCAGCATTAGCCCTCGTCACGGGAAATCTCAGCGCCATTGGCTGGCGCAAGATGGAACTCGCTGGCTTACGGCACTTCTTCCATACGGGCGCTTTTTCGGAAGACGCCCCGACCCGCGCGGAGATCGCCCTACTTGCCGCCCGCCGTGCTCGTCAAGAGCACCACGCCGCCCCGGACTGCCGCGTCTTCCTCATCGGCGACCACCGCAACGATATCGAAGCCGCTAAATCCAATGGATTTCGCTCCATTGCCGTCGCCACCGGCCCAATGCCAGCCGCCGAACTGTGCAGTTTCGCGCCTGATGTCCTCGTTCACTCTTTGGCCGACCTCGACGCCGCTCTCCTGTTTTCATAAGCCGCCATGCCATGATGAGCAGATAGCAAAATGCGCGTTCAGGTAGTGGATTCTCATACTGGTGGTGAGCCCACACGGCTCGTCATTTCCGGCGGACCCGAGCTTGGTGGCGGCAGCGTTCGTGATCGCCTAGCCCGGTTCCGCAGTTCGCATGACCGCTTCCGTTCCGGTGTGGTCAACGAACCCCGCGGCAACGACGCCATCGTGGGAGCTCTTCTCTGCGAACCCGCCGATCCCACTTGCCAAACCGGCGTCATCTTCTTCAACAATGTCGGCTATATCGGCATGTGCGGCCACGGCGCCATCGGCCTGGTAGCCACCCTCGCGCATCTCGGCAAGATTCAAACCGGTACTTTGAACATCGAAACTCCCGTCGGCACCGTCAGTGCCGAATCGCACGGCGCGGGCTTCGTTACCGTCCGCAACATTCCTGCTTATCGCCATGCCAAGAATGTCACGGTCAATGTCGACGGCCACGGCCCAGTCACAGGCGACGTCGCCTGGGGCGGCAACTGGTTCTTTCTCACTAAGGGCGAAAGTCCTATCGAACTCTCGCTCTGCAATCTTGAAGAACTGAGCAGCCTCACCTGGCGCATTCGCCAAGCGCTCGTCCGCGAAAAAGTGACAGGTAAAGACGGCGGCGAGATCGATCACATCGAACTGTTCTCCAAGCCGCACGAGCGAATCGCCCACAGCCGCAACTTCGTTCTCTGCCCCGGCAAAAGCTACGACCGTTCTCCCTGCGGCACTGGTACGAGCGCAAAAATGGCTTGCCTGTATGCCGACGGCCTTCTCCAACCCGGCGCTGCGTGGCGGCAGGAGAGCATTACAGGCAGCATCTTTGAAGGCCGCATCGAATTGCAAGGCGGCCAAATCATTCCGTTCGTGAAAGGCTCGGCCTTCGTCACTGCCCAATCGGAACTCGTTTTCGACGAGCGCGACGACTTTTGCTGGGGTATCCCATCACATTCACATGCAAACACATAGCGACAGCACCTCGGCCGATCGCGACAAGGGCTTCCTCCGCGAACTTGGCCTCTTTGATTCCGTGATGATCGTGGTTGGAGTTATGATCGGCTCGGGCATCTTCATCGTTTCCGCCGACATGTCCCGCAACGTCGGCAGCGCCGGCTGGCTGCTCGTTGCATGGCTCATCACGGGCGTTCTCACCGTGGCGGCCGGACTCTCGTATGGTGAACTCTCCGCGATGATGCCGCAAGCCGGCGGCATGTACGTCTATCTTCGCGAAGCCTTCTCTCCCATCGTCGGCTTTCTGTATGGCTGGACTCTCTTCACGGTGATCCAAACCGGCACCATTGCGGCTGTCGCCGTGGCCTTCGCACGCTTCACCGGCGTCCTCATTCCGGCCATTGCCGAAGACCGCTACCTGATTCCTCCCATTCATCTCTCAAGTGGCTACGCCGTCTCGCTCTCTACGGGGCAATTTCTCGCCATCCTCATCATTGCGTTACTCACTTGGACAAACAGTCTCGGCGTTCGCTATGGAAAGATCCTCCAAAACCTCTTTACTTCCGCCAAAATCGCTTCGCTCGCCGGCCTAATCCTGCTCGGTTTCATCTTTGCCAACCACGCCGCCGTTTCCGCCAACTTCGGCAATCTATGGACCCCGCACGACGTCTCGGCGGTTGCCGCCGCTCTCAACGCGCTCACCAGTTTCGGCCTCTTCGCTGCTATCTGTGTCTCGCAATCCGGCTCCCTCTTCGCCGCCGATTCCTGGCATGACATCACTTTTGCCGCGGGCGAAGTCAAAGATCCGCACACCACCATGCCCCGCGCCCTCGCGCTCGGCACCATCTGTGTCACTGGCTTGTTCTTTCTAGCGAACGTCGCTTATCTTTGTGTCCTTCCGCTGGCAGCCATTCAACACGCTCCGTCCGACCGTGTTGCCACTGCCATGCTGCAAGTCATCTTTCCCGGTTTCGGCGCCGCCATTATGGCTCTCGCTATCATGGTCTCCACGTTTGGCTGTATCAACGGACTCGTGCTGGCCGGCCCGCGCGTCAGTTACTCCATGGCGCAAGACGGCATGTTCCCGGAAGTCGCCGGCCGCCTCAACAAAGCGCACGTCCCCGCATGGTCTCTCTGGATTCAAGGCATCTGGTCCGCCGTCCTCGTCCTCCCACGCACCATCAAACTCGACGGTACCTACGGCAACCTGTACAGCAACTTGCTTGACTGGGTCATCTCCGCGGCGCTTCTGTTCTACGTGCTGGCCATCGCCGGCGTCATCCGTCTGCGCATAACGCGTCCCGACGCGCCGCGCCCCTTCAAAACGCCTGGCTACCCGGTGGTGCCGCTGCTATACATTGTCAGTGGCCTCGCCATTTTGTATTGCCTCTTCGCCTATCGCGCCTCCACAACCTGGCCCGGCTTGGTGATTGTGATTTGCGGACTACCTGTTTATTACCTGATGAAATCGCGCGCCGCTGGTTGATGCGCCGTCACTGACGTTTGAGGTCGCAAATTGCGACCTCAAATCCCGCGCTCCCTCCTGCGTAGGAATAATCCTATGCGCTCCCGACACCCAGCGCGCCACTACCATCCTGAGGCAACTTGCCTCCAGGTCAAAGAACGAAACTACGCCCTCACCCGCGCTTGCGCCTGTCATTGAAAGCAGCATTTTTCTCATTCGTGGTCAGAAAGTCATGTTGGATGAGCATCTGGCCGTTCTCTACAAAGTCGAAACCAAGCGCCTGAACGAAGCTGTACGCCGCAACAGCAAGCGCTTTCCGAAGGACTTCATGTTCCGCCTCTCTCCCAAAGAAGCCACCTGTTTGAGGTCGCAAATTGCGACCTCAAACGCTCGCGGGGGCCGTCGCACGATTCCTTACGCTTTCACCGAACTCGGCGTCGCCATGCTTTCCTCGGTCTTAAATAGCGATCGGGCCGTTGGGGTCAACATCGCCATCATGCGCACATTTGTCCGGCTGCGGCAGATGTTGGCAAAAAACGAAGACCTAGCGCGCGAACTGGAGAACTTGAGATACAAGCAATACGAGCACACGCAGCAAATCCAAGCCATTTTCGAGACGATCCAGCAACTAATCGACAATCCCGCCGTTGAATCTCCCGCCCCAATCGAAACGAAGCCCCGCATCGGTTTCCCCACCTGTTCCATCCAAACCTCCCGCTAACCGACACGCCACTCCTCCCCTTTGAGGTCGCAATTTGCGACCTCAAACCTTTTCTGTCCCACGAAATAACTTGACTTCCGCGTATGTTTCGACAATAAAAAAAATTTGTGAAAGCGAAGCTCCTCCAAGCTCGGCTTCGACATCTCTGCCCAATGCTCCAAATCGGTCGGTGAATTTAGCGGCTAGGCCATCGACTACGTGATCACGGTGTGCGACAAAGCCGCTGAATCCTGCCCCATTTTTCGCGCCACCACCGCGGGCCTCCACTGGCCATTCGAAGACCCGCCGCCCGCCAGCGCGGGCCGCCCGGCGTCTTTCGCAGAATGCGCGACCAGATCAAAGCCCGCTTCGTCATTGCATTGCAAACCGGCGAACTCCGCTAACTCGACTTCACAAATCCATCCAACTGCGCCATCTCATTCACCGTCAGCCGGAAATTCATAGCGCCCGACGTCCCGTGAACCTGCTCCGCCTTCCGCAATCCCACAATCGCCGCCGTGATCGCGGGATTGTTCAACGCCCAAGCCAGCGCCACTTCGCCGGGTTCCTTGTCATGCGCCACACCAATCCGCCGCAACAAATCCACCAACTGCAAATTCCGCGTAAGCTTCGGCTCCTGAAAATCCGCATCCCTGCTACGCCAGTCATTCTCCGGCAAACTCAGCGCTCGCTCCCGCGTCATTTTCCCCGTCAGCAAACCAGCCCGCATGGGCGAATAACAAATCACACCAATCCCATTCGCCTTCACAAACGGCAGAATTTCCGGCTCAATCTTGCGGACTAAAAGCGAATAGGGCGGCTGTAGTGACGTAATCGGCGCAATCTTCATCGCCCGTTTCATCTGCTCCACGTTGAAGTTCGATACGCCAATCCACCGCACCTTCCCTTCTTCCTTCAACCGCGCCATTTCCGTCCAACCCTCTTCGACATCCGCATCCGGCTCCGGCCAGTGAATCTGGTACAGATCAATCACATCCACGCCCAAACGCCGCAAACTGTTCTCGCACTCCTTGCGAATCGAGTCCGCCTTCAAACACGGAACAATCTGCCCTTTCTCGTCCCATGTCCTTTCGCACTTGGTAAAGACAAAAGGTTTCTTGCTCAATCCCCGCAGCGCCTCGCCTACTACTTCTTCCGAATGCCCCAAGCCATAAATCGCCGCCGTGTCAATCCAATTGAATCCGGCATCAACCGCCGCCCGAATTGCGGCCACCGAATCGGCATCATCCTGGTTTCCCCAAGAAAATTTCCATCCCGCGCCCCCCATCGCCCAAGCACCAATACCCAACGGGGTAATCGCCAAATCGCTGTTTCCGAGTTTCTTTAAATCATTCATTGAATTCAACTAAGTCTCTATTTCCATTCAGTTTATAGAACCGTCTCACGTGGCACACGCACCACCTTACCCGAGCGTAAGCACCGTATCCCGGGCCAAAGGTTTCCGCACTACGTTAGCAAATCCGCCGCAAATCGCCGCAAAAAAAACAAACGCCCTAAACCGCCAAAGGCAATATGCGCGCTTCGTTTTTCCGCGTAATCTCAAATCATGCAACACGGGCCGCAAACAAACAAAAACAAACGCCCGTAGCAGCAATAACCACCACGGAGACAAAACCAATGAAATTCATTCTTTCTTTTATCGTCATCAGCACTGTTCTTTCCGCCGAGACCTCTTACAAACTGAACCTCGGTAATGCCGCACTGACCCCTGAAGCATTGTGCTCACCGAACAACGCCTTAACGCCTCCCACGCCCATCAAGTGTGACTCCCCCACGCTCCAAATTCCCACGCAGAACACGATTAAGTGCAATTTGCCAACCCCGACGCCCGCGCCTGCACCCATAGTCTCGAAGTGCACGCCGGCTCCCATCGAGTGCCCAAAAGCTCCCACGCCTATCATTGAAAATGGCGGCGGCAAATGCAACCCGGCTCCCAATCCGCATGGTCCCAGCACCGCCACCCCAGAGCCAGCTTCCTATGCTCTACTCGGCGCTGGTTTGATGACCGCCGGTATCGCTCGCCGCTTTCGCAAAAAGGCCCAGTAAGATCAGCGTAACTCGTTTTTCCGTGGAGCCGGAACGGCCCGAAAGAACCGTTCCCCGGCTCCGTTTCCTTTTCAACGCCCGTCATCCAGACTCGGTCGTCCCTTCCCCTTCGCGCGCAATTCCCGATCATACGCGGCACCGCTACTCCCGCAAACCGCTAACTCACTACCCTGATAGAAGCTCAATCCATAGGCCCAATCCCGATTGATGCCGCCATCGCAAACAAGCAAGTGCTTGCGCTGTATCTCCCGCCATAAACCGCGTGCCGAGACCCGTTCATCCAATACAGGATAAGCCGTCGCCTTCAAAAGAATCCCGCCGGCCACCACACAAAGCACCAACAAAACACCCAACCACGATCTCCGCCCCAACAGCAACGCCGCCAAAGGCGCAGCTACATAGAAGAACTCCGCCGGCCCCAAATGCCCTAAGTGAAATGCACCCAACTTCCCCGCGGCCAGCGCATCGGGTAATCCTTTTGCGATCAGCGGAATCAAGGCAATCAACAAAGCCGGACCGGCCAGCCACTTCTTCTCCAATTCGGGGAGCGTGCGGTCCTCCATCTCCGCGCCAAGCAAGATCAACACCGCCGGCAACAAAGGTAACAAGTATCCCGGCAGCTTGTTCACCGAAACACTAAAGAAGACAAACCCAAAGAGCGCCGTCGCGAGCAACAGGCTGCGCCGCTTGTCCCAAAACACCCTTCGCTTCGCGGCAAATAGCGCAAGCATCGGAGTCCACGGAAAAAGCGCCGCCAGCAAGACCGGCACATAGTAATACCACGGCTGCACATGCTGCAGCGAAGTTGAGTACATGCGCTCAAAATGGTGCTTCCAAAAAAACTCGCGGAGAAAAGCACCACCATAGCGCTCGTACATCGCCACATACCAAGGCAACGCCGCCGCCAGCAGACCAACCGCCGCGAGCCACCAGACGCGCCACCATCTCCGCAAAAACCAAAGCAACGGCACAGCCAAGACCAGCGGCACCAAACCCTTCGCCAAAACCGCGAGCCCTAGGAGTGCTCCCATGAGAAAGAATCGCCATCGCACCCGCCGTTCATCTGGTTCATTGCGCAGGATGGGCAACGCTACTAGTAAGGCGAGCGAAAAGAATACCGCCATCGGCAGGTCTGTTAAGCAGAAGTTGCTGTACGCCACCCACCCGGCACTCGTAGCCAGCGATCCAATCCCTAGCGCCGCAGCCGCCCCACCGAATTCGCGCGCCACCAACCAAGCCGCTACGCTCAGAAACGCCAAGCTGAGCAGCACCACCGGCAAGCGCGCCGCCACTTCCGGCTGCAAGCCCAAATCAAAGAAAGCCCCGCTCATCCAGTACAGCAACGGCGGCTTCTCAAACCACGGCGAACCCCACAAATGAGGTGTCTCCCAATCTCCGGTACGCGCCATCGCCTGCCCAACCGCTGCATACCGAGGCTCGTCAGTGCTCATCATGCCTACGCCGTTCAAGTTGTACAGGTAGAAGCAGGCGATCGCCAGCGTACACGTAAGAATCGGTAAAGAACGGCGGGAAGAAGACAAAATCCAGTATAAGAGCACACCCGCTTCACCCGTCAGAACGTGTAAACTGAAACGGGAACATGCCAAAAATCTGTACCGCCGGCCTAGTGTTTTACTTTGCCCTCCGCTTCACCTCGCTGGCCGCCGAACCCACCGCACCTGTTCCCCCCAAAATCGACCACGCCAAGTGGGAGACCTTCATCCGCTACGCAGAAGGCTACGTGGCAGCCGTCAAGTTTCAGTTCGAGGATCCCCACCCCAGCTTCATTCCCGGCTTCTTCGAAGTGACCGTCCATTTATCGAACGGCGAAAGTAAACTCGACCGCCAATATTACATAACTGCCGACGGCCAAAACATCGTGAGCGGGACTCTCTGGAACGTCAACCAAGGGCCTTTCGAAGAAAACTTAAAGCTTCTCCCCAAAGACGGCTTCTCTTTCGGCCCTGCCGATGCTCCGGTCAACATCGTCCTCTTTAGCGACTTTCAATGTCCCTACTGCAGCCAGCTTGCCAAAACCATCCGCCAGGATTTGCCGAAGAAATATGGCGACAAAGTTCGAGTCATTTTCGTAGATTTCCCGCTAAGCGCTATCCACCCTTGGGCGCGCGCCGCCTCCGAAAGCGCGCTATGCCTGGGTGCCCAGAATCCTGCCGCATTTTGGGCTTTCCACGATTGGATCTTCGACCACCAGAAAGAGACCACGCCAGCCAACCTGCGCGGCGAGACCGTAGCCATCGCCAAACAGCAATCGATTGACGAAGCAAAGCTCGCCACCTGTCTGGATACTCACGCTTCGGCTGCACAAATCGACAGAAGCATTCAGACCGGCCGTCTGCTCCAGGTCCAGCAAACCCCGACATTCTTCGTAAACGGCCGCACCGAAACCGGGGCTCTTCCGTGGGATCGTCTGGCCGCCTTAATCGACTTTGAACTGAATCGCCCGAAGGAGTTTTCTACCCCTGCCGTCGCGGCTGAGAAATGCTGCGAGGTCGCTATTCCCAAAGTTGGAGGAAAGTAAGACAGGAATTTTCTTATACACGCAGAATGTGGCGCCACCCCTAGCATTCACGCCGTGCTTGCCGATAAGAAGTTGTAGCCACCGCGAGCAACCCAATGACTAATTCCTCCAAAGCGTTCCGCCTTCCTCCGCTCATTCTGCACCCGTTTTCCAGCCCCGAAGATACGTCCGTTTTGATGGAAAGCTCGCGAGCCAGTCTCGCCCTACAAGGGTTTCTCCCACGCGATGAAACACCTGCCCAAGATTTAGATAAGCAATTGCTCAGAGGACGGTACGCCGAACTCCGCATGCTGTATTACATCGGCAAAGATGTTTCCCGCTGGACCGAGCAATGCGCCGAAACCGTCCTCGCTTCTCCCGATTTTGAAGGCCGGAACATCCGCCCTGAGACCTTCGCTGTCTTGTTGGTCCAACACATTCCTGCGCATGTACGCCTTAAGCTCGAAGGCTGGGGTGTGCTAGATTTCTGCGCCCTTTTCCGCCGCTCCATCGGCCTACATGCAATCTTTCAGGAAATCCCCAAAGCCGAAGAGTTCTCACCCGAATTCTTGCGCCGCTACCATCGCTATCTCGACCAATGGTATGAGCAACGCCTGCGCGATTGGGTCTTCGAACGTCCAAAGGCCGAAGACTATTCGTTCGATCTCTACGCTTCCGGCGAATACGCCATGATGCTCGAACAAAGTTGGAACGGCGGCGAGGCCAAAGCCACTTAGCATACTCGCAGTATGCTATTTACATGAA
This sequence comes from Bryobacterales bacterium, assembly GCA_963763615.1. Lineage (GTDB taxonomy): Bacteria > Acidobacteriota > Terriglobia > Bryobacterales > Bryobacteraceae > Bog-105. Next base: position 385,567 of record CAVXPI010000007.1, read on the forward strand.
CTTTCCTCGGTTCGTCCACGCCGAACAATCGTTCCCCAATCGCGCCATCGCCAACATAGAAGACCACATCCGTCAGGAGCTATCTTCTTCGGATATCGTCAAGCGCGTTCCCAAAGGCGCACGTATCGCCATCGGCGTCGGTAGCCGCGGCATCGCCAACATTGCGCGCATCACTAAGGCCACAGTCAATTTCTGGAAAGAGCGAGGCGCCCACCCTTTCATCATCCCCGCAATGGGCAGCCACGGCGCAGCCACGGCCGAAGGTCAATCCGACGTCCTCGCCCACTACGGCATACACGAAGCCACCATGGGTGTCCCTGTCATCAGTTCACTGGAAGTTGTCCCTCTTGGCAAAACGCCCGAAGGCATCGAAACGTTCATGGACAAAGCTGCCTTTGATTCTGATGGCGTCTTCCTCCTCGCCCGGGTGAAATGGCACACGGATTTCGCTGGATCGCTCGAAAGCGGTCTCTTCAAGATGATGGCCATCGGGCTCGGCAAGTTTGCCGGCGCGCAACGCTATCACACCTTCGCCTATCGCATGGGTCTTGAAAAAATGATCCGTAGCGTCGGCGCAAGCGTCTTTGCCAGCGGCAAAGTTCTCGGCGGCCTCGCCATTCAAGAAGGTGCCTTCCATGAGACCGCCGGCCTCACTGCCGTCTCCACCGCGCAAGGCCTGGCCAGTATGGTTGCTCAGGAAGAAGCCATTCTCAAAACGGTCAAATCCTGGATGGCCAAACTTCCAGCCCCTGAAATCGACATTCTCATCGTGGACGAAATTGGCAAGAATATCAGTGGCGCTGGTATGGACACTAAAGTCATCAACCGTGGCGTGCAGGGCCAATACAATCCATGGCCCGATACGCCCGCCATCCACCGCATCTTCGCTCGCGGTCTTAGTGCTCTCACCTATCACAGCGCCGTGGGCCTCGGCCTCGCGGATGTTGTGCTCGACCGGCTAGTCAACGATGTCGATTGGAAGCCCACGTACATCAATTCGCTGACTGCGTCGACTCCTGCCGCCATCCGCACACCCATCCACTACCCTACCGACCGCGAAGCTCTTGAAGCCATTGCTCCCACCGTCGGCAAAGACAGTCTTTCCGAAGTCACCTATTGCCGCATCCGCAACACTATGGAGCTCGTTCACCTGGACGTGAGTGAGAACCTCTTGCCCACTGCTTATTCAAACGTGAAAGCCACCTCCGAGCCTTACCAGCTTGAATTCGATGCTAGCGGCAACCTCCCGGAGTCCGTCACCGCGCCGCATTTGGAAGTAGTCGCTCACTGAACTGTGAATCAAAAGTGGTCAGCCTGATGTGGCACCTCGTTTAGGATAGGACTCCTCCGAAGAAGGTTTCGGGACTTAATCTGCCCCACCGCCCGTCTGATAACGTATCCATCATCGTGCGTCTACGCCTACTCATCGCGCTAATCCCGTTTTCCGTCTTCCTCTCCGCCCAATCCCCGGCTCCATCGTCAACGCCCCCTGCCGAAGACCGCATGGCCTGGTTCCGCCACGACAAATTCGGCATGTTCATCCACTTCGGCCCATACTCCGCCCTCGCCGGCGAATGGAACAATCAGCAAATCCCGCCCCACACCGAAGCCGAATGGATCATGCAGCGCTTCAACATTCCCGTTGCCGATTACCGCGAACGCGCCCACCAATTTAACCCAACCAAGTTCAACGCCGAGGCCATCGTCGCTCTCGCCAAAGCCACCGGCATGAAATATCTCGTCGTCACCGCCAAACATCACGACGGCTTCGCGATGTATCATTCCGAAGTCAGCAAATACAACATCGTCGATTGGACCCCGTTCCACCGCGACCCACTCAAAGAACTTTCGGATGCCTGCCAGCGCGCTGGCATCCGCTTCTCCGTCTACTACTCGCACCGCGAAGACTGGGCCGACCCCAACGGCTTTGGCAACAATTGGGACTACGATCCCGCCAAAAAGAATTTCTCGCAATATATCGAAACTAAAGCCAAGCCCCAGCTCAAAGAACTCCTCACCAACTACGGCCCGCTTGGCCTCGTTTGGTTCGATCGCGGCATGGACACACCGCAGCACGCCGCCGAGTTTGCCGATCTCGTCCACTCGCTTCAGCCCCAGTGCCTCATCAACGGCCGCATCGGCAGCTACAAACAAGAGCTCATGGGCGACTACCAAGACATGGGCGACAACGGCATGCCCTCGGGCGGCCTCGACGAAGACTGGGAAACTCCGCAAACGCTGAACACCACCTGGGGCTACAGCAAGTTCGATCAGGATTGGAAGACGCCCGGGGTCGTCATTCACCGTCTGGTTGAAATTGTTGGCAAAGGCGGTAATTATCTCCTCAACATCGGTCCCATGGCCGATGGCACCGTGCCTCAGCCCTCGGTCGCCGTTCTCAACGAAGTCGGCAAATGGATGAGCCGCAATTCTGAAAGCATTTATGGCACAACCGCCAGCGCCCTTCCCGAATTCCCCTGGGGCCGCACAACCGTAAAAGGCAGCAAGCTCTATCTCCACGTCTTCAGTTGGCCTGCCGATCGCACCATTCGCCTCTCCGGCCTGAACAACGGTGTGAACTCCGCACGCCTCCTGCTTGACCCCGCACACAAACTGCCCGTGGCATTGCAAGACGGCAACATTCTCATCACCGTCCCCGCCGTCATGCCCGATTCGCGCGACACGGTCATCGCCGTTGAACTCGACCGCCCGCCCGTTGTTGACCCGCCCGTGGTAACGCAAGACAGCGACACCGGCTTCGAACTCAACTACCTCACCGCCGTCACCGCGGGCAACGCCAAGAAACGCTTCAACCGCGACGGCGGCTTCCACATTTCAAAATGGACGTCGCCGGAAGACACGGCAACTTGGATTCTCTCGGTCAGCGTGGCCGGGAAATACGCCATCAAAATCCGCTATGCCGCAGCAAAAGATTGGAAAGACGGCCAGTTCATCTTAACCGTCGGCCACCACGAAATGAAAGGCCCCGTGAAACCCACCGGCGACTGGTATCAATACGCCACCTTCGACGCCGGCACAATCCTCTTTCCAAAAGCGGGACAATATAAGTTAGAGCTAAGACCCGCCGAAAAATACAGCCACTACCTCATGTACCTTGAATCGTTAACCCTAGAACCCGTAGATCAACGATGACGAGAAAATCGCTTTTTTCCCTCGCCGTTCTCATCGGTGCCCACCTCTCCGCCGCCGAATTCAATCGCGATATCCGCCCGATCCTGTCCGACAAATGCTTCACCTGCCATGGCCCCGACGCCGCCAACCGTAAAACCAAACTGCGCTTCGACATCGAATCCGGCGCCATGATCGAACTTCGCGAAGGCCGCCACGCCATCGTCCCCGGCGATCCCGACCACAGCGAAATCATCCGCCGCATCACCTCCGCCGACAAAGCCGTTCGCATGCCACCCGCTTACATGGGCCGCGAAAAGCTCAGCGACAAAGAAATCGCCCTCATCCGCGAATGGATTGCCCAAGGCGCAAAGTGGGAACCGTTCTGGTCATTCATTCCACCGCAGCGCGGTACCGTACCGGTGATTGCCAATCCAACATGGGCCAAGAACCCAATCGATAACTTCGTCTTTGCCAAGCTGGCGCATGAAGGGCTCACCCCTTCTCCCGAAGCCGATAAGCGCACCCTCATCCGCCGCGTCTCCCTCGATCTCACCGGCATCCCTCCGACTCCCGAAGAAGTCACTGCATTCCTAGCTGACTCGTCTCCCAACGCCTACGAAAAAGTGGTCGAGAGGCTTCTCGAATCTCCACGCTACGGCGAACGCATGGCCTTCCGTTGGATGGAAGCCGCCCGCTACGGCGACACTAACGGCTATCAAACCGACGGCCCGCGCGAAATGTGGCGCTGGCGCGATTGGGTCATCGACGCGTTCAACAAGAAAATGCCGTACGATCAGTTCACTGTCGAACAACTCGCCGGCGATCTATTGCCCAACGCAACACGCTCGCAGATCATCGCCACTGGCTTCAATCGCAACCACCGCACCAACGGTGAAGGCGGCATCATCCCGGAAGAGTATCGAGTGGAATACGTAGCCGACCGCGCCCAAACCACCTCCATTGTTTGGATGGGCCTCACCATGGGCTGCGCCCGCTGCCATGATCACAAATACGATCCCATCGCACAAAAAGATTTCTACCGCCTGTTTGCCTATTTCAACCGGATCCCCAATGAAAAAGGCTTCTCCTACAACTACGGCAATGAGGAACCTACTATCAAAGCCCCTTTGCCCGAGCAGGAAAAGCATCTCGCCGAACTCGATCAGAAGATAGCTGCGCTCACTACCGAGTTTGAAAAAGCCCAGCCTCAGATCGCCAAGCTGGAGCGCGCCTGGAAACCAGTCGAAACGGCCCAACCTTCGCCGCAATTCCCCCCGTGGCACTCGCCCGACCCGACCATTTCGCGCAACGAACCGATCGCTAACTTCGGCTACATGGAGCCGTTTACCTTCTCCGCCTGGATCAAACCTGAATCCGCCACCGGCGGCATCCTTTCCCAAGCCGAAGATTACATGGAAGGACAAGGCCACACTCTGTATCTGATGGAAGGTAGACTCCGCCTCCACATCGTTCTTCGTTGGACCGACCTTGCCCTCCGAATCGAAACGGTAAACCCTGTCCCGTTGAACGAGTGGCATCACGTCACAGCTACTTACGACGGCAAACGCAAAGCCGCCGGCGCTCATCTCTACATCGACGGCGTTCCGCAAGAGACCAAAATCCTCTTCGATCAAAACGACGAGCCCTTTAAAGTGGACCCCAAGAAAATTCCGTTCCGCATCGGCGCGGCCGGCGGGCTAAACTTTAAAGGATCCATTGAAGGCGTCCGCATTGATAAAGAGGCGCTTTCCCCCGAAGAGTGCGCCGCCCTTGCCGCGCGCGAAACACCAACTCAAATCGCCGCTGTTCCCGCCGCGCAGCGCACGCCCGCCCAAATCGCCAAACTCGATCTAGCATTTTTCGATCAGGGCGCCCCGCCTGAAATCAAAACCCTGCGCGCCAATCTGCTCGCCGCCCGCAAAGAACGCGAGAAATACTATGACTCCATCCCCACGGTTATGGTCATGGTCGATGATCCAAACGCTCGCAAAAGCTATCTCCTCAAACGCGGTGCCTATGACTCTCACGGTGATGAAGTGACGCCCGGCATCCCCTCCATCCTGCCGCAAATCGATCCAACGCTACCGGACAACCGTCTGGGCCTCGCCCGCTGGTTCGTCGATCGCCGCAATCCACTTACCGCGCGTGTCACAGTCAACCGTTTCTGGCAATCCTACTTCGGCTTCGGCATCGTCAAGACTGTCGATGACTTCGGGTCGCAAGGCGAATGGCCCGTCAATCCTTCATTACTCGACTGGCTCGCCGTCGAATTTATGGAGAGCGGTTGGGATGTTAAGCACATGCAGCGCCTCATCGTTACGAGCGCCACTTATCGCCAGCAATCCAAAGCCACGCCCGAACTACTGCAGAAAGATCCTGACAATCGTTTACTCGCCCGAGGCCCACGTCTCCGGCTTGGCCCCGAGGTGATTCGAGATCAAGCCCTCGCCGCTTCCGGTCTCCTCGTCGAAAAAATCGGCGGCCCATCCGTCAAGCCCTATCAGCCACCCGGACTCTGGCAAGAGCTTTCTAGCGGCGGCGGTTACGTGCAAGATAAAGGCGAAGGCCTCTATCGCCGCAGTCTCTACACCTATTGGAAACGTACGGTTGCCCCGCCGTTCATGGGCAATTTTGATTCACCCAATCGAGAAGTTTGTACAGTCTATGAAAACCGCACCAACACGCCGCTGCAAGCTCTCGACCTGATGAACGACACCATCTTCCTCGAAACTTCGCGTAAATTGGCCGAACGAATGATCACCGAAGGCGGCACAGATCCGGCCCGCCGGATCGATCGCGCGTACGAACTCGTTCTCGCGCGTCCGCCCAAGCCGACGGAACAGCGAATCCTTCTTCAAACTTTGGCCAAGTTTCAGGCCAACTATCAAAAAGATCCTAAAGCCGCGGATCAATACTTAAGCTATGGCGATTCGCCGCGCAAACCCGGCATCGACGTTTCTGAACTGGCCGCTTACACCAGCGTTGCCAGTATGATTTTTAACTTAGACGCCGCTATCAATAAGGAATAAACATGTATCCCAATCTCACTCGCCGCGCATTCTTTGGTAAAACCTCGACCGGGTTGGGCGTCGCCGCTCTCGGTGGCTTGCTGCACGCCGAATCGCCGGCAGCAACTGGCTTTCCGAACTTTCCTCCCACCGCTAAACGGGTGATTTATTTGTTCCAATCGGGTGGCCCCTCTCAAATGGAGTTATTCGACTACAAGCCTCGTCTCGTCGAATTCCAGGGCCAAGACCTACCAGAATCTATCCGTGGAGGTCAGCGCCTCACCGGTATGTCGGCCACTCAGTCGTCGTTTCCCTGTGTCCCTTCGAAATTCAAATTCGCGCAACACGGCAATTCCGGCGCATGGGTCAGCGAGTTGCTCCCGCATACCGCCAAGATTGCCGATCAACTCACCTTCATCAAAACGATGAACACCGAAGAGATCAACCATGATCCGGCGGTCACCATGGCGCAAACGGGCTTTCGTCTCGGAGGGCGCCCGAGCATGGGAGCTTGGATCTCCTATGGCATCGGTTGTGAAACCCAAGACCTCCCGGCGTTCGTTGTGATGATCTCCAGCAACGGAGGCGGCCAGCCGCTCTACGACCGTCTGTGGGGCAGCGCCTTTCTCCCGAGCCGTTATCAAGGCGTGAAATTCCGCTCCGTCGGCGACCCCGTTCTTTACATCTCAGATCCGAAAGGCTTCAACCCAACCAACCGGCGCGATTACCTTGATTCGCTCGGCGAACTCAACAAACTCGAATACGACGAATTCGGCGATCCGGAAACCAACACCCGCATCTCCCAATACGAGATGGCGTTTCGTATGCAAACCTCCGTGCCTGACTTGACCGATCTGTCGAAAGAACCAGCCAGCACCTTCGAACTCTACGGCGAGGATGCCAAGAAGCCCGGCACGTTCGCCTCAAACTGTCTGCTCGCCCGCCGCTTGGCCGAGCGCGGCGTGCGCTTCATCCAGCTCTACCATCGCGACTGGGACCATCACGGCAATCTCCCCGTGCAACTGCCTCTGCGCTGCAAAGATGTCGACCAGGCAGGCGCCGCTCTGATTCAGGACTTGAAACAACGCGGCATGTTAGACGACACCTTGGTCATTTGGGGCGGCGAATTCGGGCGCACGGTCTATTGCCAGGGCCGTCTCACCGCCACCGACTACGGCCGCGACCATCACGGCCGATGCTTTACGATCTGGATGGCTGGCGGCGGCATCAAGCCGGGGATCACGCTGGGAGCAACCGACGATTACGGCTATAACATCACGCAAGACCCCGTACACATGCACGACTTGCAAGCTACTATTCTGAAGTGCCTCGGAATCGATCACGAAAAGCTCACGTATCAATTCCAAGGTCGCCATTTCCGTCTTACCGATGTTGCCGGAAAAGTTGTGAAGCAAGTGCTGGCGTAAGGAGCGGTGACTGGGATTTAATGGGGATTTCGAGTAAGTCATGTTACTTTTTACCGCCTTTTAAAAAGGATGGTTGGATGGAAAGTGGAAAATCGCGTCGGCTTCATGGACTTCTATAAAAGACCCGAGTGAGAAGCAGTAAAACAGATGGAGTTAAGACAATTATGAGCCTTAGACAATTTCAAAACATCGTCTTTGCCGTTGTTTCCGCCACTTTCATTGCCGATCAAACCGCAGCGGCGAAGGACTTGCGAGCGCGCCGGCTGACGGCAAATACGCCGGAACTGGCGGTACAGGCCGCAGTTCTATCACCAGACGGAAAGTTCATGGCGTATGCCGATCCGCTCGGAATTCATGTGCGCAATTTGGCGAACGGTGAGACGCACTTGCTCGTGGGCACCGAAGGATGCCTTTTGCTCCGATGGACTTCTGATGGGAGCGGCCTGGCCGCGCGGACCCTGGACACAGGCGGAACCGTGAAGACTGTTATCGTTTCCGCTGCCGGAGGCACGCCGACCCCAGCGTCTCCTGCCCAGCGAGCGGTGCCTTCGCCGGATGGAAAGCAAATCGCAGTCATCTCTGAGAATCCACCGAGCCTGAGCGTTCAAGATACTGCTACTGGAGCCAACAAACGCGAATTATGGAAGGGCTCGGCGGAAAGCAGCTTAGACCAGTTCCAATGGAGCCCAAACGGCACGCAAATCGCCGCGTTGAGCTCGAACGACTATGAAGCCAGCCTGGAGTTGTTCGATGTGGCGACCGGTAAGAAACAGATTCTATCCACTGGAAACAAGAAACTGTCATTCGGTTCAGTCGTCTGGCCGCAACCAAATCGCCTGATTCTCTCCATCGACGAAGACTTAGGAATCAACCAGTCCGACAGCAATCTTTGGGAGGCGAAGCTGGACAACAATGGTGTGTTGGTTGCTGGGGGGTTGCGTCAATTGACGTTCTGGACCGACTGTCCTATTCGCACGGGATCTTTAGCAACCGATGGCAAGAGGCTGCTGTTCATCCGAAGTTTCCACCAGCGGGACGTTTATGTCGCTCCTCTCGAAGCGGGCGGCGCGCGCATGGGAACGCCTCGCCGGCTCACGCTCGATCTGAGCGACGACTACCCTAGCGGCTGGACCGCCGACAGCAAGACCGTCATTTTAACCTCCGGACGGAATGGCCCCCAAGGGATTTTTCGCCAGGGCCTGGACGAGCGGACCGCCCAACCTCTAGTGACCATGGCGGGGAATCAGTTGCTTGCACGGAGCGGCTACAAAGATTCCTTGTTGTTCCTAAATTACGACCCAGCAAAAGATGAACACAGTCAGCTCATGCGCGTAAGTGCGCGCGGTGGAACAGCCGAACTCGTGCCGAATGCCGCACGGGTTGGCTTTAACTATTGGTGCTCCGCCGCAGGACCTTGCTTAATCGCCCAAAAACAGGAAGATGGCCAGTTCGTCATCGCTGAGCTTGATGTCGAAAAGGGCAAGGGTCGCGAAATCTATAAGGAGGCTCACGTTGACCACCTGTACCTTTCCCCGGACGGAAAATGGATCGCGGACACAGCAGGCAGCGGAGCGGAAACGAAGATCGTTGTTCGCTCCTTCGCGACAGGGAAAGTAGAACGGGAGATTCCGATTCACGGCGTGACTAAATTGGTCAGCTTTGATTACGCCTCGGATGGCAAAGGATTCTTCGTTGGCGATCAGACGCTGACTGAGGATCGAGAACTGTTTGTGGATGACTCGGGGAACAGTTTCCTTTTGTGGAGTCAGCCCGGGACAGCTTCCGAGATCTGGGGCGTACCGTCGCCAGACGGTAAGTATTTGGCGCTGGTATTGACGCCGGACGATGCAAACGTCTTTACGGTGGACGACTTTTAGCGGTAGGCCGATTCAGAATCAGACGAGAGTCATACTAAATTCTGGAGTAAGTTCACGGCTGACGACTATTCATGGACCGTCGGCTGGCTTCCTGTAGACGGTGGCCGAATGCCTCCTCGTCGATGCTGGTCGCGAGCACCTTCTTCCAGCGCGGCCAATCGTATTCAGCTTGCCAGAGGTCGAGGTGGACCGTTTCGGATTGCGCTGCGGACATACGGGCGCGTGCGCTGGACCAATCATAGTCCTCGGCTTGTGGCACTAAGTGGGCGCGGACCGGGTTTCGGTCGACATAGGCCATCGCCTGCCAGAGATGAGCGGTATCCATGGGAGTTGAGAAGTAGCGGGCCTGCCACACCTGGCCGCAGGAGCGCTGGTTTAGGTTGTATCTAGGGCGCTTACGCTTCCGGCTCGGATTCGGAGTTAGTCGTGGGTCGGAGAATGTAGAAACTCCGGAAGAAGGCTCAACCGGAATCAGTCGATGTTCCCCTACTTAATTCCCTGAGCTACGGCCTGACTGATGTTACGGCTAAGACCGCGCATGTGCTCCCGCACGTCTGCGACGTCGACGGTTCGGATTCTTCGGTTCTCCATGATGATGCGGCCGTTAATAATAGCCGTGCGGACGTCATGAGCGCTGGCCGCATACACCAGGGTCGAGTAGACGTCATAAAACGGCGTCATGGTGGTGGAGTCATGATCGAGCACGATCACGTCCGCGAACTTGCCGGCTTCCAGGGAACCGATACGGTCTTCCATGTGCAGCGCTCGGGCGCCACCCATGGTGGCCATCTCTACCACGTCAAGCGCAGGCATGACGTTGCGGTCGCGATTGGCGAGTTTTTGCACTTTCGCCACATAACCAAGCTGCCCAATGATGTCGAGGGTATTACCGCTCATCGGACCGTCAGTGCCAAGCCCTACGCGAACTCCCTCGTTGAACATCTTCCATGCAGGAGCAACGCCTTTGGCGGACTTGATGTTGGCAACCATGTTGTGTGCCACGCCGACATCTCGTGCTTTTAGCAGCGCGATATCGGAATCGTTGACGAAGATGCAATGGGCGGCGACCAAGCGCTTACTGAGCAGGCCGATGGAATCAAGATATTCAACCGGAGTTTTGTTGAAGTTCTTTCTGCTATTGGCAACCTCGTCCGGCATCTCGGCCACATGCATCAAGATGGGCACGTCGTGAACGTCGGCTTCTTTTTGAATGATCCGCAGGTGCTCGGAATCGACCGTGTAGGGTGCGTGAGGAGCAAAGGCTGGCGTGATGACTGGGTCGCCGTGGAACTGTTGGATGAACTTTAGAGCGTAGCTAATTCCGCCATAGGGTTCCTTCGAGTCCGGCGCCGGAGCATTCAGGATAGTCTCGCCCAAGATGCTGCGCATGCCGATTTTCTGCGCTGCACGGGCCACTTCATCTTCGAAATAGTACATGTCGGCCATCGTGGTGACACCTCCTTGAATCATTTCCACCATTCCGTGGAGGGCGCCCCAATAGACAATTTCACGGTCAACCAGTCTGTGCTCGAGGGGAAATATGAAACGTTGGAGGCGATCGGGCACGTCGTCGCCCAAGCCGCGAAAGACCGTCATTGAGGCATGGGTATGGGCGTTGATCATGCCGGGCATCACAATGTCGCCGGCAGCGTCGATGGTTTTGGTGGCACGATAGCGGGCCGTGATGGCGGCTGGGCCTACAGCAAGGATGCGGCCTCGATTTATAACCACGGCACCGTTTTCGTAGATATCCTTCGACCCGTTCATCGTCACGACGTATGCATGAGTAACGATGAGGTCGGCCGGCTGTGCGGGGACGACGTCTCTGGAATTTACTAGAGCGGCTAGGATCGTAGGAATGGCTAGCGGCAACAGCCACTTCGTCGTTTGCCGCAAGCTCGCGGGCGGTTCTCGTTGTGGAGGGCGCATTGACTTTAGATGTAGAAACTCCAGGTCTCGACACGAGTGTCGAGACGGCAGGCACGAGTGCCAGCGCCACGTGTGCCGCTCAGCGCTTTTAAGAAACACGCGCAAGACGGGCGCCGTGGGGGTGAGCAGCGCGAAAAGGGGACACGCCTGTGGATCGGACTGTCGGAGTTGGCAACGCCAGCCCGGAGTGTCCCCTTTTCGCTCTCGGACGGGCGAGGTGTTGAGCGGCCACCGAAAGGCTTGCGGAACGTTTCTTCTCTCGTGGTGGCGCGCATCCGCGCCCTTTGCGCTTCTAAGCACCGATAGCGCCGCCAATCGAGTCCAGAGCAGTCATCGCTTCCGGTGGAATCTGCACCGCTGGGGCCGCCAAATTCTCACGTAGATGGGCCAGGGAGGAAGTGCCCGGAATCAGCAGAATATTCGGTGCATGGTGGAGCAGCCAGGCCTGCGCAAGCTGCATCGGCGTCACTCCCAATTCCCTTGCCGCCGTATCAAGCACCGAAGATTGCAGCGGCGTAAATCCTCCGAGCGGAAAAAACGGCACATAGGCAATCCCCCGCTCCGCCAGGTGGCCAATCAGCGCATCATCGCTCCTATTGGCCACGTTGTAAAAATTCTGTACGCAGACGATCTCGGCAATCTTCTGCCCTTCCGCCAACTGTTCGCGGCTTACATTGCTCAAACCAAGATGGCGGATCAACCCCTTCCGCTTGAGCTCAGCCAAAGCCGTCAGCGGCTCTTCAATCGATCCTGCCTCCGGCCACATCATTCCGCCGACCCTAAGATTCACCACATCCAGCGCATCAAGCCCCAAATTCCTGAGATTGTCATGAACCCCGTCAACCAATTCGCGCGGGGATCGCGCATGAATCCAAGACTTATCGTCACCGCGGCGCGCCCCAACTTTGGTCACGATCACCAAGCCATCCGGATAAGGATGCAGCGCCTGCTTAATAATTTGGTTCGTGACATGCGGCCCGTAAAAGTCGCTAGTGTCGATATGATTCACGCCACCCGCAATCGCCTCTTTCAGCACCGCGATGGCAGTGTCGACATCGCGCGGCGGCCCCCATACCTGCGGACCGGCCAGTTGCATCGCACCGTAGCCCATGCGATTGACGGTCAGCGCCGTGCCGGCCAGCGTGAAGCTGCCACCTAGATTCATCTGTTGCGGCATGCTGTCATCTCCTGCAATTAGAGCCGCTTCCTGAAATGCACACACCGATCCACTTCCTCAAATCCCAGCGCCCTGTGCGCCCGCTGTGATTCATCGTGATCGATCCATGTGTCCGAAGCTATTTCAACACAACCGTGCTCGCGTGCCCAATCCTCCGCCGCGCGCACCAGCGCTCCGCCAATCCCTCGCTGCCGAAACGCCTCTTTTACAAACCACCCCTCCAGGAAGCCCACGGGCCTCGCCGGATCGCAACCATCCGCATGAGATCGCAATCCCACATCAACGAAGCCAACCAGCGTGCCGTGGTCATCCGCAGCCACGAGCGTTTCGCTAGGCAGACTCCCCGCCGGTCCCGCCTCAAGCTCTCGAAGATGTTCGTCGAAAGATGCGTCCGGCCACAACAGCGTTCGCATGTTCGCGATTTGAATTCGGTCATCGTCTTCCGCGACGCGAATAACCATGTCCCCGATTCTACGGAAACTGCCTTGGTCGCGGTTCTGATCGGGGAGGTAAGCCGGGCGCGTGAGGTTTCGCGCCCGGAACAATCGCTACTAAGGCTGGGGCACACTCTTAATCGTCTTCAGAATGCGCGACACGATTTGATAAGGATCCCCTTCGGAATTCGGCCGCCGATCTTCCAAATAGCCTTTGTAACCGTTCGTGATGAAATTGACAGGCATGCGGATGGAAGCTCCCCGGTCCGAAAGGCCGTAGCTGAACTTGTCAATCGCCTGGGTTTCGTGATGGCCGGTCAAACGCAAATGATTGTCTGGGCCATAGACGGCAATGTGTTCGGCAACGTTCTCGGAAAACGCCTTCATCAGCGCCTCAAAGTAAGGCTTGCCGCCCACCTCGCGCAAGTATTTAAACGAGAAATTGCAGTGCATGCCCGAGCCGTTCCAATCGCCCTTAATGGGCTTGCAATGCAACTCAACATCCACTTCATACTTCTCGCAAAGACGCATCAGCAGATACCGCGCGGTCCATGTGTCATCAGCCGCTTTGGCGGAGCCTTTAGCGAAGATTTGAAATTCCCACTGGCCCTTTGCGACTTCCGCGTTAATGCCTTCGTGATTGATCCCGGCATGCAAACAAAGTTCCCAGTGTTCGTTCACGATCTGACGCGCTATGCTGCCCATGTTCTTGAATCCGACGCCGCAATAGTACGGGCCTTGCGGGGTATTCGGATAGCCGCCCTTTGGAAAGCCCAGAGGCCGCCCATCTTGGAACAGAAAATACTCCTGCTCCAGACCGATCCACAAGTCCGGGTCGTCTTCGATGGTGGCGCGCGCGTTCGTGGAATGCGGAGTGCCATCCGGGTGCATTACCTCGCTCAGCACGATGAAAGCGTCTGTGCGGGTGCCATCAGGGTACAGGGCCACCGGCTTTAGTACGCAGTCGGAACTCTTGCCCTCAGCTTGCATCGTGGAACTGCCGTCAAAACCCCATTTCGGCATATCTGCAAGCGTTGGTGTTTTGTCAAAAGCCTTCAGCAGACTCTTGCCGCGGAGATTTGGAACGGGCTTATTGCCATCGAGCCAGATATATTCGAGTTTGTATTTGGTCATTTGTGTTTGAAACTCCTATGGATTACACTGCCTCGCGAAACTCGCTTGCGTTTCAGTGAATCTCTAATTCTCAACGACAAAGCCGTTACAACCAAGCTTTCTTCGATAGATTCTCTTTATAGGACCGATGCGGAGCAGAAGTTGGCGCACGGAAAACGCTTGCTCGCGCGCGGCTCAGAAACGGCTTCCGAGCCACCAGGAACCCTTTACGGCAGCGTCCTTGCCACTCGAAAGCCTATTTGGTCGGCTTTAAATGGGGGAGCGAACCCAGTGCGAAAGGCAGACCGCACCTCCGATAAGCCGTGGACCCAGGAACCGCCGCGGACCGCACGCAAGTTGCAGTTGCCATCCCGCCAAACCTCACCTTTGGCTGGGGCACCCGAGTAGGAGTTGTTCCAGCAATCCTCTGTCCACTCCGAAGCGTTACCCAGCACATCGAACAGTTGGAAATTGTTTGCCTTCCTTCCGCCAACTGGCATGGTACGGCCGAACGGCTGACACTCAGGTGAAGTAACGGCGGTGACGGCGTAATTGCAAACCTCTTCCTCGGCGGGCCAATAGCGCGGCCCTGTGCTGCCGCCGCGAACTGCATATTCCCATTCACTCTCGCTCGGTAACCGGTAGCCCTTGCTGGAACCCTTGTTGTTCAGCCAATCCACGTAATGGTGAGCGTCGAGCCAACTCACGCACACTACTGGATTCTTGAGCGACTGGGGAAATCCCGGAGAATTCCAATTCAACTTCTTATCCTGTTCCCAATGCCCCTTCCAAGACGAGCAAGGGGAGGGGTCGGGCTGTTGGTCTGGATTATCCTCTACAAATGCCTTAAACAGCTCCACTGAGACCTCAAACTTGCTTAGCTCAAACGCCGGAACGCTAACCTGATGCACTGGCCCTTCGTTTTGCTTATGCCCATTCTCGGTGTTGGGCGAGCCCATCATAAATGTCCCAGCCGGGATTGCCACCATGGGAGGTTCTATCAGGGAGGGCGGCGCGGCGGCGATAACTTGCTGCTCTTGTTTTTGAGGCTTGATCGGTGCGGGTTGGCCGCGATACACGATCAGACCGCCCGCGATTAAGGCGACCAAGATAACGGCTGCCGCCGCGATCCAGATCGCGCGATGCTGCGCAGGCTTTGGCAGCGGCGGCGGCATCTCCGTTTGGTGGGGGGTCTCTATAGGCTGGGGCGGCTCTACAAAAGCAGCTAGGGCTTTTATCAGTAATTGAACATCGGAATTCCAGCGCGCGTGCGTTACCTCACAACAATTGCGAAAATGCAGGTCGCGCAAATCGTCCGGCAACTGCTCCGGCACGGGCATTTTGGCGCCGTGCACGAGAACTGGTATCACGGGAATATCGCGCTGCAAAGCGTGAGCAGTTTCCAACCGGACGAAATCCGCCGGGTCATCCAGCCGCCTGCCGCCCGCTTCGTTCTTGATATCGAGCCAATTCCTGCCGATCACCGACAGCAGTACGCCACAGGTTGCAACGCTTTCTTCAATCGCTTTGCGGAAATCACGCCCCGCTTGTATCCCCGCAACGTCCATAAAAACGGACGCCTCGCCAAAATGCTCGACTAAGTCGTCGAACAGACGGCTGGCCTCACCCTCTGAATCGTCTCGCCGGTAACTGATAAAGATCTTGCCCATGCTGAATGTCCGCTCGCTTTCCCGAACCGCCAGTAACCGGACCGAAATACATTTTACAGTAGACGGGGCAGTTAATAGCTGCTGGATGCGAATAACGGCTTTCTTCGGAAATCCTTCGTCCCGAAATGTCCCATACAATTCCGCAGCCTCACTCAATGCGCTGCTTGGCCTTTACGGCAGACCCGTTCGTAACTGCTTGATGTCTCGTGTTCGTGCGGAATACAAAACAAATTATTACGCTATAACAATGCCCAATATTGATAATAATGTCTTGCATTGAGATCTAACTCCTGATAAGATTCTGGAGGTTTGAAGGCGCGTAGCCGCCAGTTTGCAGTAACTCGCTCCGCGACTTGTGAATCATTTTCAAAAACAGGAGTAAAACATCAGAATGGGTTCACCCGCAACCGCCCCCACCCAGTGATTCCGGCGGGCACTTCCGCCAGCTTGAGCCCTGGATCCGACACAGCGTTACAATCTGATCGTCTCTACGAGCGCGTCACTTTTTCCAATTGCCAACCTAAGTGTGCCAGATCTCAGCTCCAGCGCTTTCGCGGATCAGACCATCGCACAAAAGGATTACGTTGCGATGACAAGTGCCGCGGCGTTTGAACAGGCAATCTTAGCGGTTCCCAATTCAACGATGGCCACGAACTATGCGGCTGCCGTGACGAAGGCAAACGCGGCTCCAGACACGGCCACAACCGATCAGATCATGACGGCGTTCTTTGAGAGCACCAGCGGCTACAAAAGCGTTACAGCCGACCAAGTAACTGCTATCGCCATTTACTACAACCAGTTCCCTCTTGTTTGGGCCGAAGCTTCTACAGGCGTCACCTATTATCTGTACAGCAGCACCGGCACGGCCAAAATAAGTTCCCGACCTATGAAGACCATCGCGATGCCTGGAAGGAACTCGCGCGTGGCATCGCCTCGCTTCGGGGCAAAGTGCGGGACGACGCACTGCAGGCGGAGCCCGCTTCCCCGCAAGGCGAACTGATCGTTATGGATCCGGGATCGAGACCTTTGGCTTTGCCCTGGGCGACCAGAAACTTATCGAATCGGCGGACAAAGTCCTTTTTTGTGTTGCCGATCCGGCCACCATCGTGTGGCTCAAACAAATTCGTCCCGATGCGCTTGACATGTATGTTCTGTACGGCGAAAACAAGGTCAGATACACGACTTACATGCAAATGACGGAGGCCCAGCTCTATTGGGTGCGCCAAGGCTTGAAGGTCGTCGTGGTTTTCTATGGCCATCCCGGAATCTTCGTGCTCTCCACGCACAGGGCAATTAAAATCGCTCGCCGTGAAGGGCACAAAGCCATGATGAAAGCCAGTGTCAGCGCGCTTGATACGCTAGCGTTAGCGGCTTTCACCGCGACGTCGATGTTACCGGCCTGGGCGGACCAGATCAACCGCTTTCTTCCCTTTACCGATGTTTACGACAGCAACAGTCTTTGGTGCGAAAGCGCGTACGGCTTGAAAGACTACCGGCCGATCAACCTGAAGTTCGGACAAGCTTTGCTTTGGGACGGCGGCTTTCTCGAGCATGGAACGTTCAAAAACGAAACCGGCCAGACTCGCGTGAGCTGCGATTTCCGTTTCAGCATGCAGCACCTCGATCGAGTGCGGGAGCCGTGGTCAAATATTCTGCTGGGCAGAACCTTGGATGGCAAGATGAGCGCGCCTAGCGATCCGTCAGCTCCGTCTTAAGGAACTGCAGAAACACTTTCCAATCCGCCGGTAGCGGGCCGTGGCCGCCCGAGTGCATATAGTAGCCGGCCGTATGCATCACCAGCGTTCCGGCCTGCGGCCATTCGGCGGTCCCTAAACCTTGCTTGCCTAAGAGCGCATAGACTGGGTCCGCTGCTTTTGCCGCCAAAAACTCTCCTTTGGGGTCAGACCAGTAGTCGGTATCGCCGGTCTGCAGCAGAAGCGGCCGGGGCGCTATCAAAGCTAAGAGCAAATTGGCATCCACCGGAAACCGGTCAACGTGTTGCGCGAATTTTCCATAGTTCGCGCAGAATTGATAAGGAAACCGGCTGGGCGCAGTCAGATGAGCAATGGTTTCGCCGTAGTTGCGACGGCTTAGAGCCGCGCCGCCCTCCCCGGAGCAGCAAGCGATCACTGCCGCGAATCGCGTATCGCGAGCGCCAGCCCACAGTACGGTCTTGCCCAAGCGTGAAGCTCCGTAAAGGGCCACACGTTTCGCATCAATCTTCGAATCCTTCTCCAAGTAGTCGAGCGCCCGGCTCAATCCCCAACCCCACGCCGCAATCGCTCCCCATTCGTCGGGGGCGGGCTGCGTTTGTCCAGGTTTTAGATACAGCGCGCGCACTCCGTAAGGCAAGCCGCCGTCGAAATCGGGCTCAATGTCTCCGTAGTAGATAGTCGCAAAACCGAAGCCTGCTTCAAGCAGCGGCACGACGTCGACTTTGCCGAACGCTCGCCCTTGCTTAGCTGGTACCTTCTTGTGATCTTGGTTCCAAATCTCGCCCTCCTTCACGCCCGGATCATCCACGGTCGTCGAGTTAGCCGAAAAGCTAATGTTCAACAGCAGTGGCGATGGCCCATGCGCTTTTGCAGGAAGGTAAACAAGCAAATCCATCTTAGGACCGGATTTGTTATCTGAGAAATAGATGGTTGTTTGCCTTCGAATGGCTTTGCCGTCAAAGGCCGGCGTGCCGGCATCGAAGGCGTCATAACTAATGTGACTGGGCGCCTCTGGACTTCGGCCAAATTGATTTTCTTCAAAGAGACGCACAATTTCCGGCCTGCGCTTTTGATACCAGGTCTTGGCGTTGCGTACCGTTTTACCGTCCGCCATTTGCAGCGGGTCGGGTAGCCTGTAGTCGCCAACCAGCGCTTCATCATAGTTGACCGGAATTCCCGCAACCTCTTTGGGCAGCGACGAGGTTGTTTGCCCGGCGAGATGAACGGTGGTGGCGAGGGTGGCACAAAATGCGGCCATCACGATGCTGGCTCTTATGCAAGGCATGCGGACATCATATATGACATGCAGTCGTTATGAATCTTACGAAGCTTTCCACCCGATAAATAGCTGCGGCGGAACGTTGAAGAAACTTCCAAGCTTAGATGCCGTGACGATGCCGATGGCCCTCTTGCCGGTCAAAATTTCAGAAGTATTTCCTTTGCTGCCGAAGACGGGCCAGAGATCCTTCGCAGACTGGCCGCGTTGCTCGAGAAGGAAGCTAATCAATTCAGTTGGTGTGGCTCGCGGTAAAGAGTAGTGCTCGGCTTCGTACTGCTCAATGAGTGTCGTTAGCAGTTCGGCGAGTTCCTTCTGTTCTCCGGAAGGATGCTCTAGTTCATCAAGCTCCAACAGCATTTCGGTGAAGCGTTCAAGGTCCTCATCGTTACGTATGATGCGAGGCCGCGTCTTCGCAAGCAGCTTGCCATACTTGGTTTGGTCGAGGATGTGGGTACTCATTTGTTCCAGTCCGCCTTGCCGTAGTTTTTGTGTGTGAGAATGTGTAGCACAAAGACCTTCCTATATTCGTAGTTAACCCGAGCGATCAGCCGATACTTATTATTGGCAATGTCGAAGACCGTCCGGCGTCCGACGATATCCGCACTGCTGAACGTGGTCTTGAGTTCGGCGAAATTGTTCCAAACACCAGCCTTCATGATGTCGTGCCAGGCTAGAAGACTAGCCTTGGAATCCGCGTGTTTGTCGATAAACTGTTTGATTCTCTTTAGCGAGATGATGCGCAATTCATTATGTTCTCATATTTGAGAACGAAGCGCAAATCTCGCCGCTGCCATGCAGTCCGTACTCGATGGTGCCTGGTGTCTACAACCTCGCAAATACGGAAGTCTTTACAAGATCTCTCCTCTTTTTCGCCTCTCGTAGTAACATGTACATATCCGCCGAAAGGATCTGAAAATTTCACTTCCAGCAGTCTGCCCGTTTGGCATCGAGAAACCATGAAGTGTGCAATCTGCGGTTCTTCCGAGGGCACCGAACATGTCTTTCGCGAAATGATGTTCGGCACTAGGGATGAATTCCCATATTGGCAATGCGCCGGGTGCGGTTGCCTGCAAATCGTCCAGATTCCCGAACGGATCGGCGACTACTACCCCAACGACTATTACAGCTTTGACCTGGATCTCCACCCGCTTGATCGCTGGTTTTATCGCGCCTATTTCAAAGCTCCCGCTTTGGGCCCTCTGATAAGCCGTGTTCGCAAAGATCCATACTTCGCCGATCAAAAATTCCAGGCCGTGGTCGAAGCTAAACCCAAACCGGGCGCACGCATCCTAGATGTTGGCTGCGGTGCCGGAAAACTCGTCACCGTCCTGAAAGATGTGGGCTTTGACGCTCTCGGAATCGATCCCTTTGCCAAAGAGGAGACACCCTCCATTCGCCGCGCTTCCCTTGAGCAAATGGAAGGCGGCTGGGATTTGATCATGTTCCACCACTCGCTGGAGCATATGACGGATCATCTCACCGTGCTTCGCACCGTGCGCGAAAGGCTCTCGCCCGGCGGCGTCTGCCTCGTTCGGATTCCCGTGGCTTCTTGGGCTTGGGAGCACTATGGGAAAGATTGGGTTCAACTCGATGCTCCGCGCCACCTGGTCATCCACACACCCGAGAGCTTTCGCCGCGCCGCCGAATTGTCGGGGTTTCAACTCAAGAAAACCACTTTTGATTCCACCATCTTTCAATTCTATGGAAGCGAGCTCTACCAAAAGGACACTCCGCTGAGCCAAAAAGACGCCGCGTGGGCGGCCTTATCGAAGGAGACGATCAGCCGCGACACTAAGCGAGCCATCGATCTGAATAGGCAGCAACGCGGCGATCAGGCTTCTTTCTTCCTCACTGCGCGCGAAACGTAAATCGCAGGCAATAGCGTCAGGATGCGCAGTTCCGCTGAAATCAAATTCCGTTTGCGCCAGGAACTGGCTAACCTTTACTTAGCAATCGCTAAACCTCCCCTCCCTTTCCAAGTCGCATCAGCGGTCGGTTCTCTGCCCCTTCCCGACCTTCGCGCCTGTGCCAGTGCGCTGCGTGGTTCCTTGTTCGAATTCACCGTACTCGCCACCGCCCAAAGCGTCCTGGCCCACCGCCTTCCGTTGCTCGGCATCACTATCGAAACTGGCGCCAATATTGAATGGCGTCGCGACTACGTCCATAACAAGACCTCCGCTCCCGTCTATTTCCGCCGCCTCAAATACCTGAACTTCGAAGCCGTTGGCGACCACAAGTTCATCTGGGAACTGAGCCGCCATCAGCATCTCGTCCTTCTTGCCCAAGCCCATCTGCTGACCGGCAAGCCCGAATATCTCAACGAAATCTTCGAACAACTGGATTCGTGGTTTGAGCAAAACCCGTTCCAGCACGGCATCAATTGGACCAGTGCGCTCGAAGTCGCGTTTCGCGCCCTCTCTTGGATCTGGCTCTGGCACTTATGCGGCGAAGGCATGCCGCCCGAACTCCGCGAACATTTTCTGACTTCGCTTTATCAACACGGCCTTCATCTCTCCGAAAACCTATCCGTCTACTTCTCGCCGAATACTCACTTGCTCGGCGAAGCCGTCGCCTTGCACGCCCTTGGCACACTCTTTCCAACATTCCCAGACGCGGCTTCCTGGCAGCAGCGCGGCGGGCAGATCGTTGAAGAACAACTCGCTGCCCAAGTCAAACCGGACGGTTCTCACTTCGAACAGTCCACTTACTATCACGTCTACGCGCTCGATTTCTTCGTGTTCTATTACTTAATCGCCGGCAAACCTGCGCACCTCGGACCGGTTCTTCTTCGCATGGCTGAGTATCTCCACTGGCTGCTCGGCCCCGCGCGCCGCATCGCGTTTTTTGGCGACGACGACGGCGGCCGCCTCTTCCATCCCCAGGGCAAGCGTGATGAATTTGGCCGCGCCTCTCTTGCCACATGCGGCGTTTTGTTCAATCGTAAAGAGTGGCTCGGCAGCCGCGAAGATTTGGCCGCGCAAGCCGCCTGGTGGCTCGGCCCAAACATTCTTTCGAACGCTCACTGTTTCTGCAACACTCCCGCCGTCCCCAAGGGCGCTAAACAATTTCCGGATGCAGGTGCTCTCTTCCTTCAATCCGGCAACCTATATATCCAATTCGACGCGGGCCCTCTTGGTTGGGCCGGCGCCGGTCACAGTCACGCCGATACGCTGAG
This sequence comes from Bryobacterales bacterium, assembly GCA_963763615.1. GTDB lineage: Bacteria > Acidobacteriota > Terriglobia > Bryobacterales > Bryobacteraceae > Bog-105. The sequence goes on from CAVXPI010000007.1 coordinate 407,503, forward strand.
CTTCGTCGTCTGGCATAACAACGAACTCGTTCTTGCCGATCCCGGGACGTTCACTTACATTGGCAACCCGCTCGACCGTGACCACTTTCGTGGCACTCCTGCCCACAACACGGTCGCTATCGACGGCGTCTCCCAAGCTCAATCAGCCGGACCATTTCGTTGGACCAATAAGCCCGTCGTCCAGCTACGCTCTTTCGATCCAGAGCCGAACGGCGGATCCATCGACGCGCTCTGCCAGTATCGTGGCTTCACTCACCGCCGCCAGCTTCGTCTGAAAGACACTCAAATCACCGTCCTCGACGAAATTTCGGGCCCTCCTGGCGAGGCTCATCAAATCCAGCAACTCTGGAATCTCGGCCCCGCCGCCGATCAAGTCCACTTATCCTTCTCCGATCCCGCAGAAGAAATCGCCGCCTCATTTTCCCCCGCCTACGGCGTCAAACTGCCCGCCCGCGCCTTGGTCGTCAAGCGCCACGGCCCGCTTCCTATTTCCATGGCGATGTCCCTCGATGATGTTCGATAATAAGGAGAATCCGAGCCGGAAGCGTAAGCGGCCCAGTTTGGTCACCCTAACGTTCGCCGCGCCCAGCGCCGATACAAAGAGAGATTGAGATAGTCACGTGAGCACCAGTTTGACCCCGCAAAATATCGCAGTTATCGGACTAGGCTATGTTGGCTGCGTTACCGCCTCCTGTCTGAGTAGCCTCGGCCACACCGTCACCGGTGTCGACCGCGACGATCACAAAGTAAGCAGCGTCCTTAGTGGAGTCGCACCCTTCTTCGAACCGGGACTTCCAGAGATCGTAAAGGCGAATGTGGCCGCCGGACGTTTACATGCCACGGCTTCTCTCTCCGCTGCCATCAAGAACGCCGATATCGCGCTCATTTGCGTTGGTACGCCCTCCGAAAAGAGCGGCAACTTGGGGCTCGATCAGTTGCGCCGCGTCGTCGACGAAATCGCCAAGAGCCTTCCGGGCCGCTCAAAACCTTTGATCGTCGCCGTGCGCAGCACCGTGTTCCCCGGCACTTGCGAAGAAATCGTCATCCCCGCCATGGGTGGCAGGGCGCAAGTCGTTTCGAACCCGGAATTCTTGCGTGAAGGTGTCGCCGTCAAAGACTTCATGGAGCCTTCACTTGTCGTTGTCGGCGGAACCGATCCCGCCGCTGTGAGGCAAGTCGCCAACGTTTACCAGCCTCTCGGTTTCGACGCCTGTCTCGTCAGCCTGCGCACGGCGGAAATGATCAAGTACGCCTGCAACGCCTTCCACGCCGTCAAAATCTCCTTTGCCAATGAAATCGGTGCGCTCAGCGCCAGTCTTGGCGTCGATGGCCGCGAAGTCATGGATACCGTTTGCAAAGACGTGAAGTTGAACGCCTCCGCCGCGTATCTCAAACCCGGCTTCGCCTTCGGCGGTTCGTGCCTCCCGAAAGATCTTCGCGCCTTGTGTTACCGCGCCAGCCGTCTCGATCTGAAACTGCCGTTGCTCGAATCTTCCCTGCCCAGCAACGAAAGTCATTTGAGCCGTGCCATTCAAAACGTTCTCGATCTGCCCGCCAAGCGCCTTGGCGTTCTTGGCTTGGCGTTCAAGGAAAATACTGACGATCTCCGCGAAAGCCCCGTCGTCTCCTTGCTCGAACAACTTATCGGAAAAGGGCGCGATCTTCGCGTCTTCGACCCTCACATCCGTCTCGAAGAAATCTACGGCAGCAATCGCAACTTCATTCTGCAGCAGATCCCCCACATCGGCCGCCTCCTGCAAGCGAGTGAAGACAAAGTCATCGATTGGGCCGATCATCTAATCGTCGCCCAGAAACCAACCGATCAAATGGCCGCCAAAATTGCCGCCTCCGGCTTACCGGTTCTCGATCTCGTGGGTTCCGCCCTTGATAAATCCGCTCCGTCTCCGGTTCCGGTCGGCTAATGTCCGCTAGTCCCGTCCCTGTTCTCCTGATGGTGAGGGAGCTCGGCCAGGGAGGTTGTGAACGCGATCTCGCCAAATTAGCCAAAGCGATTGATCGTTCTAAGTTCACGCCCCACGTCGGTTGTTTCTTGTCCCAGGGTGTCCGCACCGCCGATGTCGAAGCGCTGGGCATCCCCATCGTCGAGTTCCCGGTACGCTCCTTCGCATCTCCTTCGGCTGTGGCAGGCGCTGTCCAGATGCGCCGCTATCTTCGGGCAAATCAGATCCAAGTCGTCCACTGCTTTGACGGTCCCAGTGTCCTCTTCGGAATCCCCGTCGCCTGGTTTTGCCGCGTGCCGGCCATCGTCTCCGCTCAGTTAGGCGAACGCGAACTCTACACCAAGGCCCATCACAAGCTGGTCCGCGGCACCGATCATCTGGCCCATGTCGTGATCGCCAACTCGCGCGCCATTCAGCAATACTTGATTCACCGCGAACACGTCCCGGCCGACCGCACCTATCTCTGCTATAACGGCGTCGAAACCTCCGTCTTCCATCCCGCCACTACGCCTGAACCCAAACCACCGGCCATCGCGAATGCCCCCCTGGTCATCGGCACCGTCTGCGCATTACGCCGGGAAAAGCGCGTGGATCTCCTCATCAAAGCCTTCGCCCAAGTACGCCACTTGGTTCCCGGCATGAAACTGCTGATTGTCGGCAGCGGCAGCGTCCTTCCCCAACTCGAAGCCTTGCGCGGCCAACTCAACTTGGGGGCCGATTGCGTCTTCGAGCCCGCTCAGAGCGAAGTTGCTCCCTGGATGCGCTCTCTCGATATCTTCGTGATTTCTTCGGAAACCGAAAGCTTCCCCAACGGCCTGCTGGAGGCCATGGCTTGCGGTTGCTCGTGCATCGGATCCCGCGTCGGCGGAATTCCCGAGCTTATCAACGACGGCGTCTCCGGCCTCCTTTTCGAATCGCAGAATGTCCCCGCCCTCGTAACCGCCCTTACCAAACTGATCGAAGATCCGGCACTTCGCCGGCGGCTCGCTCAACAGGCTGCCCTCGACGTGCGCACTAAGTTCTCGCTCGAAGCCTTCGCCCGCAATAACGAAGCGCTGTACGAAAAGTTACTCAACCGCCGCCGAAAGTCAGCGTGAACTGCGCCCCTTGCCGGTATTCATATTCAATCTTGCCTCGTAGTTGATCGGCCAGATCCGTCACCAACTGCAAGCCCAGCGACTGCGGATTCTCCAGACCCACCGTCGGCGGCAAGCCCGGTCCGCTATCCCAATAGCGCATCCGGTATTGGCCCGCGTGTTCATGAAATTCGACGCGAATCTCTCCCTTTCGTTCGCTGAACGCATGCTTCACCGAATTCGAGAGCAACTCCTGCAAAATCAGCCCGCACGGAATTGCCTCGCCCATCGTCACCTTCACGTCCACTTCCGAAGTGAACTCAATCGTCGATGGATCGGCAATATACGAGCTGAAGAAGTAGCGCGCCAGTTCCTCCACATAAGTCGAGAACTCAATCTTCGCCAAATCGTCCAGATGATAGAACTTCTCGTGCATCAATGCCATCGAACGAATCCTGTCCCTGCTTTCGTTCAATGCATGGCGAAACTCGCTATCTTCAAACCGCTGCGCTTCGAGCGATAACAGGCTCGAAACAATCTGCAGATTGTTCTTCACTCTATGCTGTACTTCCTGAAACAGAATATTCTTCTGTTCCAGCAGCTTCGCCAAGCTTTCTTCGCTACTTCGCAGCGCCAGTTCAATCTGCCGTTGCTGCGTGATATCCACCATGACTCCAACCGCGCCTTGAATCGCGCCGCTCGCGTCTCTCACCGGCGATGCTGAAAGAAACACCGTCGCTTTGCTCCCGTCAAAGCGCTCGATGTCCACAATCTCGCCGATGATCGTCTCACCACGCAGCGCTCGTGTACGCGGCCAGTCCTCGAGCTGCATCTGTTCGCCCGATCCGGCGCGCCAGCCGCGCAATTCGGCCGAGCGAAGCTTAAACGTCGCAAAGTCGCCGGCCCTCCAAATGTGGACGGTTTCAGCATTCGCCTCCATCAATTCGTTGTTACAGTTGGCCAGCACTACGCCCGCCGGCATCATCTCCAGAATCGCTCCCAATCGCCGCCGTTCCCGGTCAGATTCCGCCAGCGCGTCCGTCAATCTTTGTTCCGCCCGCTTTTGCTCGCTGATATCCAACAGCACGCCAAGCACGCGAATCGCTCGTCTGCTTTCTCCCTCACCCTCAAAGTAAACGCGCCGCCGCGCAATCAACCAGCGCGCATCCCCAGCAGGATGAACAATCCGGTAATCGATTTCGCCAGGATTCCCGTCGTTGGCGTGCAGATCTTTTTCGCGCGCCTCTCGCATTCTCTCCCGGTCGTCCGGATGTAACCGGCTGAAAAAGTCCCGCGGCGCCACATCCTTCATTTGCTCGAATCCCAAAAGCTGTTTGCCGCGGTCGTCGAAAAGAATCTTCCCCTCGTCAACCAAATCGACGAAGATACCAATCCGCCCCGTTTCTAACGCCACTCGCAGCTTGTCTTCGCTTTCGCGCAGCGCTTCTTCCACTCGTTTGCGTTCCGTAATATCGCTATTCACTCCGATCACGCGAACGGGACGCTTCACGCCGTTCGTTTCGTCAAAGTAAACACGGCCATAGGTGGCAAGCCAACGGACTGAATGATCGCGCATCACGAAACGCATTTCTTGGGAAAAACGCCCGTCGCCTCGTCCGGACATGGCGCTTCCGGCTGCGTTCCGAACAACCGCTCTTTCATCCGGATGCACAATCTTCATCGCTTGTTCGAAAGACGAAGGGCCCAAGCCAGGCAATCCCAAAATGTCCCGGCAACGTTCGTCCCAAATCACTCGATCTTGCTTTACGTCGTAATCCCACGAACCCAATTCCGCCGCATCCAGGGCCAAACGCCTTTGTTCAGCCGCCTGGCGTACCAGCTCTTCCGCTTGCTTGCGTTGCGTTTCATCACGGCTGATATTCAGTACGCCGACTGGAACCCCCGCGCGATTTCTAACGCGCGCAAAACGGCTCTCCACAATGCACGTGCGCCCGTCCTTTGTGGTTTGTACCAGTTCACCGTCCCAGCGCCCGGTCTTAGCGAGCGATTCGTCGATTTCCCGCTGCGTCTCCGCATCCATCGTTTTCAGAATTTCCTGCGAATGCCGTCCCAAAGCCTCCGCGCTCGTCCAGCCGTACACTTCCTCGGCACCCGCATTCCACCCCGTCACAATCCCCTTCGGGTCCACCGCCACCACAGCGTCGTGAGAGAAATCGATCAAATCGGCGTGCCGCTGCAGCGCCTCCAGGCTCGCCTCGCGATTCCTTACATAGCGGTTCACGGCCACGCCGGCAAAAAGCAAAATGACTGCCAGCAAACTAGAGGTCAAAATCAGCAAGACGCGGGTCCAACTCATCGCCTCCGCCGCCGCATTGTTCCGTAAACCCAGTAAACGCCGTTCTTCCTCTTCAAACTCGCGCACTTGCTTCGTCAACTCATCCATCAGTCTCGGGCCTTGCCCCAGCGGAACAACTCCGCCGGCTATTTCCAGACGCTCTGCCTTCCAACTGGTCTCCGCCAACGCCAAAATCTGGAGCCGTTGCCTGGCCAATTCACGAATCTTCTTTAATCCCTCTTGTTGCTTTGGATTGTCCTTAGTAAGATTCCCTAAGTTGTCGAGTATCTGGGCTTGATGTGTTAGCGCAGCCCGATAGGGCACCAGATATTTTTGATCCTGAGCCAGGAGAAACGCCCGCAAATCGCTTTCCGCCTCGCGCATCGTCGATAAGAAGCTTTCCGACGCTATCAAAACGTTGTAGGTATGCTCTACCGCCTCGCCCGCTCGTTTAGATCTTCCGAACCCGCTCCACAAAACCCAGCCCGCGGACACAACCAACACGATCATGGCGATCGGTCCAGCAACAAGGCTCAGACGAGGCCGCTTCAACGCAGTTCGCTCTTCTCAGCGGCAGGCAGAGTGAATATGAACTTCGATCCCGCCCCAGGAACGGACTCGGCCCGAATCGATCCGCCCGCTCTTTCTACAATCCGCTTACAGACCGAAAGGCCGATACCCGTCCCCTCTACCTCTCTAGCATGCAGCCGCTTGAAGACGCCAAAAATCCGCTCGGCATAGATCATGTCGAAACCGATGCCGTTATCGGCCACTATGAAACGCCACCAGGCTCCCGCGCGTTCCACCGAGACTATCACCTCGGGCGCAACGCCTGGGCGCCGGAACTTAAGAGCATTACCGATGAGGTTTTGGAACAATTGAGCCACATGCGATTCGGACACCGCCACAACGGGCAAATGGCCGCATTCGATCCGGGCGTCAGCCTCCCGTCTCAGAGCATGAAGAGACTCAACAACGGTCGGCATCACACGGTTACAATCGGCCTCGGCAACCGTATCATCGTCGTCGTCTTGTGCCAGCCGGCTGTAATCCAGCAATCCGGCGATCATTGTGCGCAAACGCTCCGCACTACTCTTCACAAAGAACAACGCCCGCTGCTGGGGGCCGGTTAGTTTTGTAGCTGGGTCGCGCTCAACAAGTTCAACGCCGCACACCAGCGTTCGCACCGGTTCCTGTAAGTCGTGCGCAATGGTGTAAGCGTATGCTTGTAAGTCTGCGTTCGAGCGCTCCAATTCTCTTTCCTTGGCAAGCAAGGTTTCTTCCATCTCTTTGCGCTCGGTTATGTCCACTTCCGTCCCAATGATACGCACCGGCTTTCCGTCTGCATCGCGGTAGACATGCGCGCGCACTTGCACCCAGCGCGGCAACCCGTTGTTAACGGCTATGCGGTGTTCCCAACTCTCTTCTTCCCGATTCGAAGCGATCCAGGCGGAAAATCGCCGGTGAATCTCGCGTTTTTCCGCGGCATCGCTGCTCTGCCATAAATCGTCGATGTTACGAATCGCCCCTGCGGGCATCTGCCGCATCTCTTCAAGCTCCGGCGTAACGTACAACTCGCCGCTTCCCGCATTCCAATCAAAGACTCCCACTCGTCCCGCGCGTTGCGCCAGTTGTAGGCGCGTCATGACCTCGCGCAAGCGCGTTTCCGCCTCGTGTTTGTAAATCGCCGTTTCAATCGCCGCCACCAGTTCGCGATTTTCGAATGGCTTAAGAATGTAGCCGAACGGCTCAGTCGTCCGCGCCTGCGAAAGAGTTGCGTCATCGGAGTGGCCAGTTATGTAAATCACAGGGAGGTTGTGTTCGGCCCGCAGCCGGCGGGCCGCATCAATGCCATCGGGAATCCCGTTCAGGCGGATGTCCATCAAAACCAGGTCGGGACGGTCTTGTTGCGCGGAAAGCAAAGCTTCTTGTTTTGACGCTGCGCGACCGGAAACTTGGTACCCAAGGCTGGTCAGGCGAAACTGCAAGTCCCGAGCTACAATGCGTTCGTCCTCGACAACCAGAATTTTGATCTTCTTGGCCGGATCCTGCGGTTCTTCCCGTCGATGCGGACCCGCGGCTAGTATCTGCGCCAATGAATCCTCCTGGTTCAACCGCGGCCTTTTCTTAATAGCTCCTGCCGAACCGACCTCGCCGCCGTCCAAACAGACAAGCCCTGGCCATGCAAGAGAGGGGAAAGAAAACAACAAGAGCCAGCAAAACCAGGCAGCCGATTCCCAGGAACTTCAAAAAGCTGTCGCGCGTCTGGGGCGGCGGCGCGGCGGGTGAATAAGGAGGCACCACCTCTGGGTGAAGCGGCGGCATGGACGACGGGGCGGCCTCGAGCGAAGTTCCGCAATTGGCCCAGAACCGGACACCCGCATCATTAGCCGTTCCACAATTCGGACAATACATAAAATCAGTCTACTCCGTTGGAGATAAAGCCCGACTAACGCCGCAACTGTGGCATGCAGATCGGCTGGCGGGCCTGCGGAGGGGTGGATTGCTCCTACCCTGGCATAGGCGTCAAAATAAGAACATTTCGTGTTGGAAAATCTTAGAAAAACGCCGGCGAAACCGCCTGCGACACCATGCTTTCAACAGTTTGTGGCTTATTTTACCGCCTATGATCCTACCCAGGCGGGTGTTCTTGGTTAGCGGAGGTTCTGGGGCGGGATGTGGTCGATGAGGCTGCGGATGGCTCCTACGAGTTCGCCAACCTTCGCGGAGAGGTTGCTGAAGTTGTCCGCTTGTTGTTGCTGCGCCGACACGATTTTCTCTAGGTTGCGGCCTTGCATCGTCTGCACTTCCACGATGGCTTCGATGGTTTTTTCCATACGTTCGAAGCGTGAGATGTATTCGCCGTTTTCGTTGGCCATGGTTTCAGTCCCTTTCCTTCATCCTTACACAATATAAGATGGAAGTCTTCCAACACTAAAAAGGACATTGACGATGCTCTCATCTATCGTGAGGAACTGGAACGCTATCAACCGTAGGGATTTGTTTCGGCGAGGCGGCTTATTGACTTTGTTGGGAGCAGCGCGTCCGGCTCACGCGGTCGAATCACCGCTGACAACTCCTGGAAAAACGTTTGAGAGCGCAGGAGCGATTTACCGTGCGATCGGCGTGCGGCCGGTAGTCAATGCGCGCGGCACATTCACGATCATTTCAGGATCGCAAACACTGCCTTCGGTGAAGGACGCGATGGACGAAGCGTCGCGTAGCTTTGTCCAAATGGACGAGTTAATGGAGGGCGTGAGTAAACGCTTGTCGGAAGTGACTGGCGCGCCGTGGGGGATTGTGACAGCGGGCTGTTGCGCGGCACTCACGCACTGCACCAGCGCGATCATCGCCGGCACAAATCCGGAACGGATGCAGCGGCTCCCCGATTTGACGGGAATGAAGAATGAAGTCATTATTCCCGAATACTCGCGGAACGTTTACGATCACGCGATCCGCATGGTGGGCACCAAGATCATCACGGTCCACAACCCGGACGAACTGGAGAAGGCGTTCAACGAGCGCAGCGCGCTCGCCTATATTTTGGCGGGGCCGGGAGACGAAGGGCCATTGGGTACGGCCGTGGTGGCCGAGGCCTGCAGACGTCATGACGTTCCTTTGATAGTGGACGCGGCGGCGGAGATATTAACCATACCGAACGTGCATCTCAAGCGCGGCGCCACCGCGGTTGCCTATAGCGGAGGCAAGTGCATTCGTGGACCACAGGCGGCGGGTTTGTTGCTGGGCGATAAGAATCTGCTGCAAGCGGCGTGGGTGAATAGCGCCCCGCACCATGCTTTCGGACGGTCGCTCAAAGTCGGCAAAGAAGAAATCATGGGCATGTTGGCCGCCGTAGAAGCCTGGGTAAAACGCGACTACGACAGCGAGATGGCGCTGTGGGAATCTTGGTTGGATGACATTGCCACCAATCTGAAAAGGGTTCCCGGAGTGTCAACACGCATTGAGCCGCCAGAAGGTTTATCAAACAAAACGCCGATTCTGCGAATAGAATGGGACGGCGCGCAACTGGGAATCACAGGTGAAGATGTGCGTGCGCATTTATTAGACACCGAGCCGCGCATCGTGCTCGGAAGCGCGCATGGCAAGCGGCCAGATCAGCTGGCCAGCGGCGTTTCCATCACCCCTTATATGTTGATGCCGGGCGACGACAAGATCGTCTCCGAGAGGCTGTACCAAGCATTGAGTAAGCCGCCGAAATTGGAGCCGGTGAGTTCGCCCCCGCAAGGCGAACCGGTAACAGTAGGGGGCCAGTGGCAATTGGAGATGTTGTTTGACCGGGGCAGCGCCACGCACACTTTGATTTTCGAACAGAACGGCAACGACCTGGTAGGCAGCCACAACGGCGAGTTTGTGAACGGCGATCTGCAAGGCAAGGTCTACACCAGCCAAGTGCGTTTCCGCAGTTCACAGAGGATTGAAGGGCAGATATTGAGCTACGAATTCACCGGCACGGTGGATGGCGATAAAATGGGCGGCGACGTTTTGTTGGGAGAGTACGGCACAGCTCGTTGGACCGCCCAGCGCCATCAATATCACACGCCGGGAGGCGTAGTGCGTCCGGTAAAACGTTCGTGATTTACAAAAGGAGAAATGAGTTTGCCAAAAACTGACCGAAGAAGTTTCCTTGCCAAGAGCGCCGCTGCGGCAGCGGCCAGTGCCACTGCGGGAGCAGTGAGCGCAACCGCCGCGCCGAAAGCCATGACGAAGCGGACGATATGGTCTGATGGCAAAGTGCCGGAGAAGCAACAGATGTTCCCGCCCGCAGTCGCCTACGGCAACCTCGTTTTCATTTCCGGCGTCGGCGCGCATGTCGGCAACGACATCACGGAGCATACGAAGATCGTGCTCGATCAGATTCAAAAGACTCTTGAGATGGCGGGCTCGTCCATGGAGAAGGTCTTGAAGGCGACGGTTTTCCTGGCGGACATCAATGACTATAAGGCTATGAACGCGGTGTATCTGGGGCGTTTCGGCGCCGAGCCTCCGGTGCGTACTACGGTCGCAGTGGCCGTGCTGCCCGGTAAATCGCGCATCGAAATCGACGTGATTGCCTATATTTAATATGAGCTTCTCCGCAACCAGACGCCACTTCTTCGCTTGGACCCAAGGCGCGCTGGCTTTAGGTGCGTCTTACGCTCGTCTGGGCCGCAACGAAACGACAGTGGATTACTACGACAAGCTTGGTGTGACCAAGATCATCAACGCCGCGGGAACATACACCGCACTGACGGCTTCGATCATGCCGCCCTCGGTGCAGGCCGCGATTGCCCAGGCGGCGCAGCATCCGGTCCGTTTGGCGGAGTTGCAGAAGGCGGCCGGCGAGTATCTGGCTCAGAAGCTGCAATGTGAGGCGGCGCTAGTGACGGCAGGAGCGGCTTCGGGCTTGACGCTGGCAACGGCGGCGTGCGTGACGCGCGGGAAGGCGCCGGCGATTGAGAAGATCCCGGTAGATTTGAGCGGACTGAAAAACGAGGTGATTGTTCAGAAGGCGCACCGCAACGACTACGACCACGCGCTGTTGAATTGCGGCATTCGCTTTGTGGAAGTGGAAACGCTCGAAGAGTATGAGCGAGCGTTCACGAGCCAGACGGCGATGGCTCATTTCTTTAATGCGGCCGAGGCTGGTTCGATTAGGCGGGAAGATTGGGTGAGGGTGGCGCACAGCCATCAAGTGCCGTGCTTGAATGACGCGGCGGCTGATGTTCCGCCGATTTCGAACCTATGGAATTACACCAGGATGGGTTTTGACTTGGTGGCGTTTTCAGGCGGCAAAGGCATGCGCGGGCCGCAAAACGCTGGGTTGCTTTTGGGCCGCAAAGAACTGATTGATGCAGCGGTGGCGAATGCCATGCCGATCTCTGCCACCATTGGGCGCGGCATGAAGGTCGCCAAAGAAGAGATTGTGGGTATGGTGGCGGCAGTGGATTGGTTTTTGAGCCAAACCGATGAAGGCATGGAGAAGGACTTCACGGCGAGGGCGAATCGGATTGCGGAGCACTTAAAGGGCATTCCGACTTTAGAGTCTCGTGTGGTGATTCCGCCGGTGGCGAACCGGATACCGCATTTGGTGCTGACGTATGACCAGGCGAAAGTACGGATTGCTCCGCAGGCGGTGGCCGATGCTTTGCGGCATGGCTCGCCGTGTATTGAACTAAATCCTGCCACCGGGCACAAGAATGCCCACGGCGTCACGGGCGACGAAGACGCCATTGTGGTGGGCGTGTGGATGTTACAACCGGGTGAGGATTTAGTTGTGGCCGAGCGGCTGCGGGAAGTATTGAGCAAGGCGATTTAGGGTTTCGGCGTATTGAGAGTGTCCCAGTGCGGGTCGCCTTGATAGCGATAATCGCGCGGCAACGTTTTCCAATCGGGGCGGCTGATGCCATTAAGATCGTAAACGATTTTGCCGTTGCGGACGGTTAGTTCGCAGATCAATTTTTGCGTGCCGTTCATGCGCGCGCCGTACATATCCACAAAACCGAACGCGCCCGGTTGCAGGCGAAGCACAGCGACATCGGCCGGTCCTCCAACTGACAGGTTGCCGAGTTCTTCATGATGGATTTCACGTGCCGGATTCCAGGTCGATTTGGCAATCACGTCGTCGAGGCCGACGCCCATAGCGAGAAATTTACTCATGACATTGAGCATGTCCTTCAGTCCCGCATTCATGCTCGAGTAGTGAAGATCGGTAGAAATGGAATCGGGCAGGAAGCCTTGCTCTAATGCGGGCACGGCAATGCGCCAAGCGAAGCTGCCGCTGCCGTGGCCAACGTCGAAGATGACGCCGCGCTTCCGGCCTTCGATCAGGCCGCGGTTGAGTTTGCCTTCCGCATCAAGCTCGCCACGAATGCCCGAGAAGCAATGCGTATAGATATCGCCGGGACGAAGCTTCTGGGTGAGCAACACATCAATCGGACGTTCGGGTCGATTAGAGCCGAAGTCGACCATGACTGGGATATTGGCGGCAATGCCTGCCTCGACGGCGTGTTCGACAGGCGTCCATTCGGGACCAGCGTAGTGCGCCGTTTTCATGCCGACGATCACCTGCGGGTACCTTTTGGCCATTTCGGCGGCGGGCGCGGCTTCCATGTCAGCCAGATTGTTTTCGTATTTGGGCCCGCGCATGCCGGCACCTACGATATTGAGGAACGCCAGGACGCGAGTTTTGGAACGGTCGATGATGTGGGTCTTGAAATCTTCGAAGTTTTTATATCCGGAAGAACCGGCGTCGGCCACGGTGGTGACGCCGTTGCGGAAGGTAAAGCCATCGGGGGAAAGTGAATAATCGCCCGCGTAGGAACGTTCTTCGCCTGTGCTGGCGTAGACGTGAACGTGCATGTCGACCAGCCCAGGAGTCACGTAGAGGCCCTGAACGTCGACGGTTTTCATGGCAGTAGCGGGATCGATGGATTTGGAGACTTCGGCGATGAGGCCGTCTTTGATGGCGACGTCGTAGATGCCGCTGAGGTGGTTTTTGGTGTCGACGAGATGGCCGTTTTTGAGGAGGAGATCGTACTTCGGAGTTTGGCCGAAGGTGGTTGAAACGCCGGCGAGCAGGAGCAGGTGGGCGAGTTTCATGCTTGTCAGAATATACATGATCTGCTCACAAAAGAGCCTTTAGATTGCTTTGCGCTTCAAAGCCAATGGCGGGCGACTGCCCCAGATCCGCCGCAGACACTGTAAACTCGAATCATGAAGATGTCGCACCGGCTGACCGCAATCATCGAACGCGAGGAAGATGGTTTCGTCGCGCTTTGCCCTGAACTCGACATCGCAAGCGAGGGCTCTTCCATCGAAGAGGCACGAACCAATTTAGTTGAGGCGCTCACGCTTTTCTTTGAAGCGGCTTCGCCGTCGGAGGTATCGCGCCGGATGCACAACGAGGTCTTTGTCACTCAGGTTGAGGTACCGGTTGGATAAGTTCCGAGTTTCTCAGAGGCCTTGACGTTTGTAGCATCCTGGAACAAAACGGCTTCATAACGGCGCTTCGGCACCGCGTGCGAACTGCGCCGCGAGCAATAACACCTCGCGATTGTTTCGGAAACTCGAGCCTTCAGCTGCGCTCGAACAAATCAGCGAGGCTGGTGGCCTTCAGGAGACGAACGCCGAGATCTTCGAGTTCGGTCGTGGACAGTTTGCTGAGACGATCTTCGGCGGCTGGCGGAAGTGGGCCGAAGCGCTCGTTTATGAGGCGGCGAGTATAGGCCATTGCTTCAGACTCCCGGCCCTCCTCCCTTCCCTCCTTCCTTCCCTGCTCCAGTCCTTCACGAATGGCGGGGCCGATGACCTTGTGGTCCATGATGTCATTAAGAATTGGCATGTGTCGGGCTTCCTTTCGAACTACGTCCTCCAACTCCCGTATTCCAGCGAGAATCATGAGCTTGGAGAAAGCGGAAGAACGGTATCCTTTTTCTAGTTTAGCGATTCGCGCAAGGATTCGTCGAATGGTTTCGGGGCGTTCCGAATAGCGCGCCAAAATGGCGATCACTGTGTCCGCGGTGAAAGGACTCTCTAGCAACATCTCCGCATCGAACTTGCGAATGTCAACAATTGTGTAGCGGCAAACGTGATTAGGCCCCTCCAACGCAGAAGGCATCCGCATCGCATCGGTGCCGATGTATAAGACGTATTGCTCCGGAAATCGTCTGTGGAGGCGGAAAATACGTAAGGAGTATTCGGCCATACGGAGAGGCAAAAGAAGATCGTTGGCGCTTTGCAATTCCATGGCGATCAAGCGGTGCGCCTCTGTTATAGCCGTGATTGTTTCAAATAGCAGGTCGACCCTGGTTTGCGTCACATCGGGCAACTCAACGTTAAGCCACCGGCCGCCTTTTGCACCAGTGATGTGGCTGAAAATGGAGTTCTCGGGGTCCGTCAGCAAGGATTTGAGAACGGTACCGTATTTGTGCACCTTACTATCTCAGTCTGGCATGCGAGAGTCCCTTATTTGCGCGCAAAATTCGCTAACAAGCTCGAAATGGCGCTCGTGAGGCGGTCCGGGCTGAAAGATTCCGGCAGCGGAATAGATAGCGTGGGCCGCTGTGTTGCCGCGTCGCGTTTGAACAATCCGGATAACAAATGTTCGAGCGATTTGGCGGAGGCCTCCGAGGCAAGCGACTCGATGAGTTTGGCGCCGGCCTCCACAAAGCCCGCTACGGAGTGCTCGACAGCAGATGCCGGGGCGGGTTTCGGCATTTTCGGTTCAGGCTTGATGGGCGGTTCGGAGAAAATTTCTTTCATCTGTTCCAGACCCGTTTTCCGGCCAACTTTGGCGAAGCTGATCTCGCCGGTTGGCGAGTCAAAGACTCCGGCAAAGAGGGACTTCTTCAGGCGCAGCGTTTCCCACACGCGCTCTTCAATGCTATCGGAGGTAAGCATGTGGATGACGTGAACGGGCCGGGACTGTCCCATGCGATGCACACGGCCAACGCGCTGCTCCAAGCGTGCGGGGTTCCAAGGCGGCTCGAAGTTCACGACAGCGGAGGCGGCTTGAAGGTTGAGTCCGACCCCTCCGGCATCGGTTGAGAGGAAGACTTTGCAATGGGGATCGTTACCGAATTTTTCGATCAGAGCACCGCGCTGCCGCGAGGGCACACCGCCATGCAGAGAGACGAAACCGATTCCCAACTTGCTCAGTTCTTTTCCCGCTAGATAGGTCATCCGCTCATACTCGCTAAAGACCACCACTTTGCGGTTCTCCTCCACGGCGAGTTCGGTTAAGATCTCGCGAAATTCTTCCAGCTTGGGTAAATGGTGAGTGGTCTTATCGTAAAGAAAAGTGGAATTGCACAACATGCGCATGTTCTGAATGCAAGACAGTACCCGCTTGTGATCGATTTCCGAGAGCCAGCCTTGACGTTCCCACTTGCGCATCAGTTTTGACAAAATTTCACCCTGCGCAGCATAGGGCTCGGCTTGTTCGGGAGCCAGGGGCACGCGGAAGATCTGATCTGTGCGAGCGGGGAGTTCCTTTAAGACCTCGGCCCGGGTGCGCCGCAGCAGAATGGGCGCCATTTGATCGTGAATGCGGTCGAGTCCCCGGTAGCCCAGCAATTTTCCCTTTTCATCCTCCATGCGGTGTTCGTGCAAGAAGCGGAAGGCGGGGCCTAGTCTGCGGTCGTCCACATACTCGACTACGGAAAAAAGCTCTTCCAATTTGTTTTCGAGAGGGGTGCCGGTAAGGACGAACGCATAGCGGCTCTTCAATTGTTTGATGGTGCGGGCAGTGGCCGTGGCCCAGTTGCGGATGCGTTGCGCTTCGTCGAGAATGATCAGGTCGGGCTTCAAGTCGTGCATATACTGCACGTCTTTGAGGGCAAGTTCATAGCTGGTGAGAGTAAAGAATGTTGGCGATGCGTACTGCGCTTGACGGCGCGGAAGGACACCGTCGATGACTTGGGCTTGGTGATCGGTGAATTTCTCGATCTCGGTTTTCCATTGGTATTTGACCGAGGCGGGAGAAATCACCAACACTCTTTCGATGCTTTTACGCCTGCGCAAGAGTTCGGTGGCGGCCAAGGCTTGCACGGTTTTGCCAAGGCCCATATCGTCGGCCAGCACGACGCGGCCACGGCAGGCGGCAAACAACACGCCTCGCGTCTGATAGGGAAGCAGTTTGGTTTTGAGAAGCCCAGCAGCCGGATCTTTGCCTTGCTTTAGCTTGGCCAAAAGTTGGCGCTCTAGCTCGATTCCGTCCGCGAGTTCGTTCTCTCGATCAATGTAGTCGAGGACATCGGTATACACGACCGCATGGTCGTCGGCCTTCTGTATGTGAGCAAGTACGTCGGCGAATTGCCGGTAGTTTTCGCGGGGTAGAAGCCCATCGGGAGTGAAGTACTGCGAGGCGATAGCGAGCAGGGTGGACGAAGGCGAGGCAGGCAAATGCAGCCGCACGTCGACGGTGCTTCCATACTTAAGCGATAGAGAGGCGCGTTGGCGTTGGTACGCCGCCTTTTGCAGGGGATTGCGCCGGCGCTTCTGAATGCGCGAAAGCATCGCTTCGATATGTTTGCAGGTTCCAAGAGTGTTGACGGCGAAGTCGGGGCAGGAACAAAAATTCTCAAACAGACTGGGGCCGCGCAACGCGACGCGGTAAGACTTGCCGCTGCTCGATTTGATTGTGTAATCGCCGTAGACTCCATCTTCGGGCGGGCGCTCGATGACCCGTACTATGGCCTTTGTGGCTCTGGCTTTACGCTCGGCAATTTGCTGCTCGACTAGCATGACACGGATCCTCCAGTTGCGTTGCGCAAATGGAAGGATAACAATGCGGGAAGCGAGGAAACGTCAGAGCTCCGTTTCGGAGCGACGCACGGGAGAATGGAGATCTTGTGCAATGCGGGAGGTGAAGTTGGCGGCGTTCCTTGGACGACGCGCGGGATCGAACTCCAAAGCTTGAGCGATCAAGTCAATCGAGGAGGGCGAAAGGCCGTGGGGAGTTTGGGTGAGCAACTCGCGAATTTGGGTTGGTAGGTCTAACGAGGCGTTGGGAAGCAAATCGGAAAGGCGCTGGGCCGTCAACATCTCAAGGAGGATTTTCGCGAGGCTGTAAATGTCGCTGGAAGAATCGGCGTAACCAACGGCTTGTTCGGGTGCCATGTATTGAAGGGTTCCGGCGGCGCGGGAAATTCCGTGGAGGGTTTCGTCGGGGTCTTGCACGATGGCGATGGAGAAATCGATGAGGACCAAGTCGGCGCCATCGGGGAGCGGATGATCGCGGATCATGAGGTTTTCGGGTTTGAGGTCGCGATGGCAGATTTGGCGGGCGTGGATGGCGGCGAGGGCGCGGCCAGTTTGACGGAGATAACTGGCGACTCGGGCATGATCGAGCCTGGTTTCACTTAGTAATTCGCGCAGGGTCTCTCCGGCGATGAGTTCCATCGCCAAATAGGGAGCGCCATTGGGTGCATCGCCGTGACCGTAGATGCTGACAACGTTGGGATGATGAATTTGTTGAAGGGCGGAGACCTCTTGCTGGAAGCGGCGGGCCATCCAGCTTTTTTCAGTAAGTTCGTAGCGAAAGATTTTGATGGCGCACGGTTGCTGAGCGAGTAAGTCACGACCTTCGAACACGGTTGCGAAGCCGCCGCGGGCAAGGATGCGGCTGACGGCGAAACGCCCATCGAGTATCGCGCCTTCGAGACCGCCCATTTCGGGTGTCAGGACGGTCAAGCGCCAATCGGCGAGGCCGGGCAGTCCGGTGGCTGCTCGGCGAAGACGTTTTTTGTGGGATGCAAGGGCACCGGCGGCCGCAGAACTAGTGAGGGCGGCGAAGGCGAGTAAGGCAGGCCAGGTTAGCCAGAACGGTTTGAGAACGGTGAAAGATTTGCTCACCGTTGCCGACCACGGGCCAGTGTAGAGTTGCGCTTGTACTTCGAGCGTGTGAGTGCCCCAAGAGAGTTTGCCGAGAGGAATGTCAAGACTACGTTCGGCGGTCCAGGAGGTTTGCTCGGGGAGCAGCCGATAACGGAGGCGCAGCGCGTTGCGGCGATCGAATTGAAGCGAGCCGATGTGGGCGCTAACGTCCGCGCCATGTTCAATGTCGTCGACCAGATTGGCCATTTGAAATGGGCCGTTGTTCCAGGAGAAGCCGGAGATGAAGACGGAGGGGGAGAAGCGAGGATGAACTAGATCGTCGGGAGGAGTAAAATGCGTCACCGTTGCGCCGGCACCGAACCAGATGGAGCCATCGGAATCCGTGAAGAGGGATCTGGTGTTGGAATCGGTGGACGGGAGGCCATCGCGGCGATCAAGATGCAGCCATTGGCCTTGCCGGGCTTGTTCGAGATCGGCCACGTAGAGACCATCTTCGGTTCCGCGCCAGAGCCAGCCGCGACGGTCGAAGATAATGGAGTTCGTCCCGGCGGTACCAGCCACCCGGAAATGCTGAATCACCGGTTTTGCTGCGGTGGGATCCCGAATAAGCGAGAAGCCATTGGTCGAAAAGTAGTCATACCAGATATCGCCGCTTTGATCGAACGCAAATGAGCGGCAGTTGTCTTCCAGCAGGCCGTCGTTCTTGGAAAGAACGCGCCATCCGGTGGCGAGTTTGTGGATCAATCCTGCTCCGGAGCAACTCCACAAGCCGCCGCGGCTATCCACTTCCATGTCTTCGCCGTCGGAGCGTGGGTTTGGGACCTTTGCGGGCGCTAAGTCGAGCTTCTGGCCGCTGAAACGTAGTTGCGTGAATCCGCTGCTTCCGGGTAGCCAGATCTGCCCGTCCGGTGTCTGCGTGAGCGTACTCGCGTTTGTAGGCTCGGACTTGCGCAAGATCTTTCCCTGCGAGTTAAGCTGTAGCACGCCATCGCTTATGCTGCTGACCAGAAGCGTGTTGCCGGGCCCAGCCATTAGATGCTGAGCGAAGTTCAGGGATACCAGAGGTCGCCAGCGGCTGCGGTTATCATCAAGAATAAGTGCCCTGGTACCGGCCGCGGCAAAGACCTTCGCGCCTATTCGCAGGATCGACCAAGTGTTTCCGTCGAAGCCGTCATGTTCTGTCCAGAATTCGGTTTGGGAATGAGTGAGGAAGACGAACAGCCCGTCGACGTTGCCCAACCAGATAGAGCCGTCGTGAGCGAGGAGCGGAATCGTGACGCTCGGGTAACCATTGCCGCGCGTGAGCAGGCGGAATTTTCCTGGACGACCAATCGCGATTGACCCCATACGTGGTACAGCGACGGACCCGTCCGGCAATTCCAGAATCCGTTGCTGTCCATGGCCTCCCGCTCCGAGCGTAAGCGGCTTAGGACGGACATCGCCGGGGCACTGCACCATGCTGGTGGATCCGCTAAGCATCCAAACGCAGCCCGCTCTATCTCGCGAAACGGATCCCGTGAGGGGAATCGACAGCGGGTGACGCTTCACGGGCAGGG
The DNA here is from genome assembly GCA_963763615.1 of Bryobacterales bacterium. Lineage (GTDB taxonomy): Bacteria > Acidobacteriota > Terriglobia > Bryobacterales > Bryobacteraceae > Bog-105. Next base: position 426,728 of record CAVXPI010000007.1, read on the forward strand.
TGGCACCCGTGTGCCAGGCAACGATATCTGCGTTGTCCAGCTCGCAAAAAGCATTCTGACAAGGGTAAAGCACATGTTGCGAGTCCACCGTGGGCATGCTTGCAAAATTTGACGAGGGAACTGACGGAATCGAAGTGATAATCGATGGCAGAATCGTTTCCGAGACCCACGTGCCGTGGGCTTTTGTAATGCGGGCGAGGTCAATGTATTCATCGCGGCCCTGCGAGGCGCTCGCGGTGAGGAACACGTCCGGAGCAATTCGAGCAATTCCCGCGGTCGCTGTGTCCGTGATCCGATCAAGTCTTCCGCGAACCAAGCGATAAACCCCAGGGATGGCTGCAATCCAGAAGGCGCCTTCGCTATCCTCTGTCAAGCCGTTGACGAGCACCTTCGGGAAGTTCTTGACTGGGGAAATGAAACGGCTTCCGTCAAAATACGTGAGTCCTTCGCCCGCCCCTCCATCGCCGCCAAGCCACAGTGCTCCATGGCTGTCTTGGAAGAGTGCCGTCACGGATTTAGGCGCATTCGGCCCCGTGACAGGAATAAATGGCGCTTGCTGACCGAGGGCGAAGGTTGCGAGGAGTGAGAAGAGAAGGCTTAGGCGTGAAACGCGCACAATGTATCCTGCGAAATTACGGGCTGACGATGCCATCGTATTGCCGATCTCATTAACTAAGTGCCTAACTAACTGCGAAGGCCGTCTTTCAGCCAATCTCGTCCGCGCTCCCAGCGATGGCGGACTTGCCGGAAGGTGAGTCCCGTGATCTCTGCGATCTCCTCTAACGTGAAGCCGGTGAAATAATGCATGTCGACAATACGCGCTGTATCCGGATCTTGCTTGTCCAGGCGATCCATAAGAATACCGATTTGCACGAGAACGTTCGGATCGCTGCCGCCGCCGTCAAGGCCGGCGGACGCGTGACCATCCAATGAAGTGGGACTTTTGCCGTTGCCGCGCTTCTGAGCGACACGGATGCGCGCAAAATCGACCAGGACTTGCCGCATGGCGAGCGCCGCAATGGCGTAGAAATGCTCGCGGCTGTTGATCCGCCATCCGCCGTTTCTGAGATTCCTCAGCCAGACTTCGTGTATGAGCTCAGTGGGGGATAAAGGAGCCACCTTTTGCTCGCGCCTGAGTTCGCGGACGGCCACTCTGTGTAATTCAGGCAACACTTCGCGCAAGACGGCCTCCGCGATGACTCGGTCGCCGCCTAAAAAATGCCTTAGTTGCTCTGTTAGGGAAAGCGAGTTAGCCATTACCGCTGCTTTAAGAGGATAGCGCAAATTTTCTACTTCTTTCCTGGCACGGTTTCCAAGTTTCTTCGCATACAGCTATGGAGGACATGCACGATGAAAAACAGGCTTTTCGCTAGTCTCTTGACACTTTTGGCAGTCGGCATATTGCCATTGCAGGCTGGTACCATCAGCTATGATTTGGCCAGTCAGTGGGTCAACAATAGTAATCCGAACGGGGCGTTCTCTTTCAAGCAGGGTAACAGTTTGCTTCCCTATCAATCTTCCTTGGCCGGGCTTGGCGCTTTGGCTTTGCCCGGCCTCACTAAAGGGTATGCCCCCGGAGACGTTCCCGGAAACTTCCTCCCGATAATCGGGCAAGCGAGCGGAAATGGTGAATCAGCTAACGACTACATTGCGGGCGATGTGGTGTTCCACACGGTCGACGGCTTCAACGGGAATCCCGCTGGAGGTCAATTTCATATCGATTGGACGGCGCCCACTTCCGGGACGATCACAATTTCGGGAGATATCTGGTATGCACAGTCAAGCGTTACGAGAAGCAATGATTTCTCGCTAGAGCTTGTTAGGGGTGGAGTCGTCATTCAAACAATTGAAACGGGCACGATCTCTCCTACTTCTGTTCTCGGTTCCGGTCGCAACAATCAGGACCCGTTATCGAGTGGAGGGAGTTTAGCGGTTAATAGCGGAGACGTTATCGAACTGGTGGCTCAGCGTAGCGCTGGGCAAAGCGCGGGTTCTGCCGACGCCCTCAATCTTACGATTACAGAAACTAGCACGCCGGAGCCGGCCACTTGGGGCTTCGCGTGTATCGGCATCGCGACTTTAGGGCTAGTAAGGAGGATCAGCTTAAGAAGCGCACGTCGGCGCTGAACGATTGTCGAACCGATTGGGTCGGCGCACTGCAAAACGGCTCGCGCTCCTTTGGGAACCGCGAGCCGTCTCTCCTTTCCACCCAGCCGTTATTAGCGGCTGGCCATATCGGATGCTGCCTTATTCAAGTAAACGTACTCGCCGTCTATCTTGACAATTTCTTCCTCGGAACCGAGCTTTACGACAGGGCTGATTCTTCGCATAACGGCCATCACCTGCTGGGCATAGTTTTCATCCGGGTTGTACAGATGGAGTTTGCCGAGCGAGTTGTGACGGCGATACAGGGAGCCACGGCCCAACTCGTAAGCCACGGTTTGGAGACCGGCGCGAACGCTACTAAAGTAGATTTCGCCGCCGCCCCAGCCGAAGATGTTGTTCTTTTCCCGAATATAAGCTTTCCCGCCACCCGATTCAATAATCGCGATGCTAGGGAGAAGCCGCCAATCGAGATGATTGTCGTCAGCCGCGCGGACAAATTCCTCAGAAAGATAAGCTACCGGACAATGCAGCTTGGTGAGGAATTTCTTCAGACGTATGGTCCGAGGGTCAGTCTTGGGGTGGGAATTGAAAACCCCAGCCACATCAACCCGAGGTTTGGAAATCATCGTCTCCAAGGCCCAAGTGCTGAGCAAGACCGCCGAAATACCGCTGGCTGCGATTAGAAGTTGCCGACCGGGGAAGTTATCTTTTTCCGGCCTGCGACTATAACCAATTCGCATAGGGGTATTATAGCAGACTATACCAGCCGCAGTCCACCGGCTCCGGCTACATCATCGCTAACGGACAAATTTCTGCCCCAACCTTCGTCTCCCAGCTCCAGCATTACGCGGACACAGACGGGCTATTCCGTCATGGTAACGCTTGGTACAGGGGGCACTTTCGGAATATCGAAAGTTTGTTTACAGTGTTTTCAGGGGCCGAGCCACACCCGCTGTCCGGTTTGAGCCGGCTTGTTGGCTGAAGAGACCCGAGGAAAACAAAATGAAGCTATTCCATTCATTCACATTTGCGGCTACTTTTATTGCCGCGTCCCTGCTGCCGTCGAACCTGATCGCCAGCAACTTTTATAACATCGATTTCACGGTGAATCCCAACACCTATACGGAGTTTGATATGACCGGAACGATCTGGACGGATGGAACAACGGGAGCGATCGGGAAAGGCAATCTGGCGGTAGTAGATCTCAAGATCACCACATTCGATGGCACGTACACCGTAACCCAGGCGTCTGACGTGACCGGCTTCAACGTCTATGCGGCCAACTACAACCTATCGCTGACCGGCAGCGGCATACAAAATGTCTCGCTGAACACCGACGGCGGAAACGGCGTGATGTTGGAATTGTTTTACGACCCGCAGACAAATCAAGATTCCATCTACGTGCAGGACATTCCCTCCGGTAACTATTACTATTATTCGGCCACCGCTTTGGCGCCCATTTCCTTGGATCGTTCCGTGAATCCCACAGTGCTGCCCACTTCGCTGAATGCCGATATCCCAGCCCTAGCGCCGGAGCCGGGGAGCCTAAAAATGATGGTGACGGCTGGTCTAGCGCTTATTGGATTCACTGGCATTCTGCAGGCTCGCCGCAAGCGCACGGTGTCGCTAGGGTAGTGTGGCCGCAAGTGGTTAGCGGTGCCAGGTCAGCACGTACATCGAATAGGGCGCGAGCGTCATTGGATTTGAATAGCTGCCCGAGGCTGGAGCGATAACAGCGCTCGTTTCGTTCGTGTCCGAAAGGTTAGCGGATTTCAGAACACTCACGGTAACCGCACCGGTTGGAGCATTCGCTCCGCTGAAGCCTACCGAATGGCTGCCCGATCCACTGGTATTCGTGTCCAAATTCAGCAAGATCAGCGAATACGCACCGCTCCCAGTCGTAAACGCGAACGCTTGAATCGCCGGCACATTGTTAATCGCCACCGTGTTGACGGTGGTCGAACTGGCTGGATTGCCCACATTAAACGTCGGAACGCTACCGCCTAGCGCCGCTTGCACTGTTGTTTGCAACAGAGTGCCGCCTGGAGTGATAGCCGCGTTTACCGCTTGCTCCACGAGGTAAGCAGGCCGCAGGTTATGGGGCGGGTTCGCCGTACTCGTAGGCCCTCCCATATCGATGACCGCCCCCCAAACATTGGACGTGGGGTAGCCGGAAATGGCGTAGTCTACTACGTCAAATTGATCCAGTTGGAACAGATTTTGAGTCACCACTCCGTTTGCCATGTTCGTCAGAAACTGACTCGCCTGCGCGAGCCCAGCGCCCCATGCCGACGTGAAAGCATTCAATTCAGCTTGTGTGTAACTTCCTTGGATGGTGTGGTTGTTCTCTTCATAAATGGTAATGGGAACCGTTCGCGCCGAATTGGCCTCCGCCACTTGCTCCACATACATTCCCCCGCCGTAAACAACACTATTGGCAACTTTGCCTACTGTTAAGAACGCCCCGCTGGGACAAAGCACCCCAGCGAAGTATTCGGCGCAAACGGTGGACGACGATCCGCTGGCCGCGCCTACGGTCCAGAATGCGTATGGCTCAGCCAAATAGGGTTGCCAGATGTTGGCGATACTCGAATAATCGGTCGGCTGGTCGGCCAAATAGGGCGCTAGCGCAACCTCATCGTTGTTATTGCAATTCGCTTGAATGACCTGCAGACTCGCTGCCCCGGACGCAGCGAACTGCGCGCCCACCGTCAACGCCGTGTGCGCCGAATCGTAATTCGGATTAGCCTTCATCGCCGCAAACACCGTTTGAGCGACCGTTCCATACGCCTGCGGTCCATATGCGTTTCCACTGCCGCCGTACTGCGCGAACGAGCCTCCCACAAAGGCGCCATTCCATTGTTCGTTGCCCAATTCAAGGTGGATCTTGGGAATCGCCTGTGTCCACGGCAACAGGAATCCCTCAGCGCAACGCTTTCGTGCATAGGCAGGGCCACTCGTGCAACTGCTGTTCGTGGTCCCACTCAGGTAGTCGATAAGGTTCGAGGCTTCGGCAGTACTGAAACTCGCCGGAACCACGATCCAGGCCTCCGCACCACCGCCTACCTGCTCCACCAGATTGAGGAAGTCCGGGATAGAGTAGCTGCTGATGTTATAGCTATAGATCGCCGTCCCCGAATTCGAAGGATAAGTAGAGTAATTCGAGGGGCCGCGGCCGAATTGATCGACTAGCATGTTGTCCAACGTGTCGGTCTCCTGGTTCGCCCAGAACCGTATAACACCCGGCTTAAGATTCTGCAGCGTCGTCAGCACTTCATCTCGAAATACCGTGCTGTTGCTAGGGCTGGTTCCCGTCTGAATCACTTGCACATCGTCGATCAGGAATTCGTCCGCCGTCCAATTAGTGCCGAAGTCAAGCTCCACCGACCCGCTTTGCTGTCCCGTTTCCGCCGCTGTGAAAGACAAGTTGTACTGCGCCCACGAATTTGTGAGTGTGGTCGATCCAGAGTAGTACGGACTGCTCGCGCTGGCGCGCTTCAGATTCACGCTTACCACGCCGGATCCCCCTCTCGCCTTGGCTTTGAATTGAATCTGAAATGTACCCGACAGATTTAAGAACGACCTGCCGGTGCTTTCCGTATCGAAGTACTGCGTCAACGCCGCCCAAGCGCTCGACGATGGCGCGAACACATCCGCGGCCTGCACGGAACTGGACACTGGAATGTCGCTAGACTCGAGCGTAACCGAACCGCCGCCGCCCGTCTTCGTCCACCATCCCGCAAGCGTAGTGCCATTATTGTTTGCGTTGCCGGGGCCAATCGTTGTCGATACCAAAAGCCACGTGGTGTTATCGATGGCGGCGCTACACGGCGCTGCGAAGTAGAATGTTCCGCCAGCGCCGCCGCTGGGTCCGTAGTAGCTGCTTACCGTAGTCGAACAGCCCGCCGCCGGTCCATACAACACGGAGATAGCCGCGCCATTGGGCCAAAAACCCGTGATCTGCCCGGAGTAGAATGCCTGATCCGTACAACTTGTCGTCGAGCCCGAAACACAGCCGATGATACTCCGATACAGCGTTGGCGAAAATCCCGGGTTTGTCATCGCCAGATTTTTCAAGATGGGCTGATCGTAATAATTATGGCCACCCAGGTTGATCCCCACCCGCTTCATACCCTTCTGCAACGTCGTGTTGCTGACGTTTACAATAGTCTGCGCTCTGGTCTGCGCCATCAGCGGCAGCGTAAGAGCCAAAACTGCCAGCCAATAAAGCCTGGGACGAAACGATGATGATGAAGAGGTTTGCAAATTTGGACCTTCCGAGGGAGCACCACTCTGTCCCTTTCCTGGAGTAGAAGCCGATTTTGGCAAACTTGTGTCGGTTTATCCAGAGTCTCTTGGCCCATCAAAAGTACTGTTGATACTATTCAGGAGCCCAAACGCAGGGGTCAAATTATCTGTGGAAAATTGCCGGATCTCCGGCAGAAAAATCAGCCTGTTTACGCGAACTGGATTGGAGCGAGATATGTGCTGCAAAAACAAGGAGGAATTGCCGGGAACGGATATGGGAGATTTATGGCACAATAATAGCGTGCAGTTCCCGTTGAGCAACGACGAGCATGCTGCTATGGCACGATATCTGTCGGGTATCAAAAAACAGTTGCAGGATGTATCTGACCTGTTTAGAACACGTTACGGTAAGGGAAGCGACATCGCGGAAGAGTCGATCCGGACGCTGGCGGCGGTGTGCCGGCTGGAACATAGGTTTTCGATTTTAGATGAGACGGCAGAGGAACAATTAGCGTCAGCAGCCGAGAATAGTTCCCGATAAGACTTACGATGTTGTTGATGATAAATCCGATGTGGCGTTTGATGGCGATGGCGGCACTATTTACGGTTGCCACCGGTCCTCCCCTCTTTGCCCGGGAATCCATTTGTTTGAACACCGGTTTCTGCCTGACGGCCGATTCACACACGCTGGAAGGCAACACCTATGTGCTGCACACCGGCGGCGGTACCATGCAGTTTCCTTCCAGCCAAATTACTGAGATTACACTCCTGCCCGATTTGCCGGATACCGACTCCAAAAAGCACACAAACCGTTCGGGAGCTTCGTTTGATGAGTTGCTGATTCAGGCGGCAATTCAACAGGGGTTGGAACCGGAGTTCGTGCTAAGTGTGGCGCGCATTGAATCGAACCTGCGGCAGGATGCGGTTTCGAACAAAGGCGCGATTGGCTTGATGCAGCTCACGCCCGGCACGGCGTCGCTTTTGGGCGTGGATGCGCGCGATGCGGAGAGCAACGTGCTGGGCGGCGCGAAATTTTTGCGTGAGCTGTTGCTGAAGTATAACGGCGACGCGGCGCTCGCGCTGGCCGCTTACAATGCCGGACCGGGCGCCGTGCAGAAATACAATGGCGTACCGCCGTACGTAGAAACGCATAAGTACATCATTCGGGTGCTGCAGGAATACAAGCGGCTACAAGACAACAAAGCGAAGCAGGCCGCAGCGGGCAGCATCCCGCCGGTTAGAACGCCCAGCGCCACAAACTAGCGCCCGCCGTATAGCCCGCGCCCACCGCGGCAAACAACACCAAATCACCTTTCTTGAGAAGTCCTTCGGCAATGGCTTGCTCGGTTGCCAGCGGAAGCGTTGCAGCGGTCGTGTTGCCATAGCGGTCTAGATTGATCATGACGCGCTCCAGCGGCATTCCCAAGCGCTCGGCACAGGCGGTGATGATGCGGCGGTTGGCTTGGTGAGGAATGAGGAGCTTTACGTCGGCTGCCGAAAACCCGTGTTGAGCGAGTAAGGCTTCCGAAAGATCGGCCATTTTCTTCACCGCATATTTGAACACCTGTTGGCCTTCCTGTTTGACATAGTGCTGGCGTTTGGCGACGGTTTCCGCGCTGGCTGGAAGACGGCTGCCGCCGGCGGGCATATTTAAGAAGGGAGCGCCAGAGCCATCGATTTCATTGAGGTGACCGATGTAGCCGCCTTCCGTGCCAGCGTCTGGCGAAGGTTCAAGCAGAAACGCTCCGGCCCCATCGCCGAAGAGGATGCAGGTGGCGCGGTCGGTGTAGTCGATGATGCGCGACATCGTGTCGGCACCAAGGACAAGCACGTATTTATGAGAGCCGCAGGCGACAAGTTGCGCTCCAACGGTGAGTCCGTAGAGGAAGCCGGAGCAGGCTGCGGAGAGATCGAAGCCCCAAGCGCCGGTAGCTCCAAGGGCGTGCTGGATGATGCACGCCGTGGAGGGGAACATGGTGTCGGGCGTGACGGAACAGAGGATGATGACGCCGACGTCGGTAGGAGAGATGCCGCGTTGCTCCAGGGCTATCTTGGCGGCGGCAATGGCCATGTCGGAGGTGGCGACGGAGGGATCGGCTATGTGCCGTTCGCAGATGCCGGTGCGTGTGCGGATCCAGGCGTCGTTCGTTTCGACCATGCGCGATAGTTGTTCGTTGGTTAAGATACCGGGGGGCACGAAGGTGCCCAAGGCGCTGATTTTGGCGGTTGGCAAGATTCCTCAGAAGAATTGGCTATTTTCAAAAACAAAGGCTGCAACACCATGTTACATTTGGTGAAAATGCAAGTCGAGGCGGCGCTGTTTTTCGAGACGGTGGAGCAGATTTATGCGCGCGTCTTTCAACTGGCAAGGCCGCTGTCGCCGCTGCCTGAGGTTTCGGTGCAGTACAAGAAATACGCCAACGCCAACAGCCGGATCAGCCTGCAAAATGGGCGTTTGCTGGTAGAGATTAGCGATCTGCTGCAGAGCGCGCCGGCGCCGATTCAAGAGGCATTGGCCCGCGTGCTGATTGCTAAGCTCTTCGGCAGGAAACCGGATCAGGATTGCATGGCCCAATACCGGCGCTATTTGAACCGGGCGGACGTACGCCGCAGTTTGCATTCGGCGAAAAAAGAGCGCGGGCGAAAAATCTACAGCGGGCCGAAAGGTACGGTTTATGACTTGACGGAGATGTTTGCGTCGCTGAATGAGCAATATTTTCACGGGTTGATGGCGGCACCGGCGATGGGCTGGAGTTTGCGCCACTCGCGGACGATTCTCGGGCACTACGACCCAAGCCACCATGTGATTGTGTTGAGCCGCTCGCTTGATTCACCGGAAGCCCCGGAAAAGGCGGTGCGCTTTGTGATGTTTCATGAGATGCTGCATTTGCGGTATCCCACGGAGAGCCGGGGAGCGCGGCGCTGTGTGCACACCCGGGAGTTCAAGCGGGCCGAACGCGAGTTTGCCGATTACTCAGAAGCAAAAGAAGTGTTGAAAAAGTTTGTACGCGGAAAAATCTCGTAGGGCGGGCATTCTTGCCTGCTGACCACCCTTCAGGTGGCCCCTGGAGTTTTTCCACAGTTCGCGGAGCGCTGTGGAGTTTCTAAGCCGTGCGCAGCGAATATAAGCACGTGGTCATTTCGCCCAACTGGGCCACAACGCTAGAGGCAAGGCAAGGCTGGAGGCCAAAATAGGCCATTGTCAGACTGAGTTCGAGGCGGATGACGGTGATGGAGAAGCGGACACGCAGCCAAACAAGCCGCCAGATGAGGCTGGATTGATCGACTCGGCTACCTGAAATCAGGAAACGACTGTAAACATGAAGGCGGTTGAAATCGGAAATCAGGCGGTTTAGATATTGCCGGAAGATGCGCACACGATCTTGCCGCAGCTTCTTGCCGATAGACGCTTCAAAGCCAGGCTGGCGAACCAGGAAATTGAAGTCGTCTTCCGCGAGCAACATTTCCATTGGCTGATAGGCCGCAGGTGAGAAGGACTCTAACCAGTCGGGCGGAATCTCCTCCAGATGGCACTGACGGAGCAACCGGATAAACACCGGCGACAGAAAAAGAAGAACGCCGGTAAAGAGGATGATCGGGGCTATGACCAACTGGGCACTCAAAAGCAAAACTCTCCGTACATCTACAGTACAAGAATACTAGGACTAATTCAAGTCCGAAATTTCAGAAATTCTCCTAAGCCCCCCGAAAAAGCGTGAACGGCCTCACAGGGAAAGACGCTGCGAGTTGCGCATAAGGGCGCTGTTGAGGGCTTCCATCTGCTCCATCAAACGCTTTTGCTCCTCTGGCCGCCACGCGTTGCCCATACGAACTTCAGCGGACTGGCCTGTCGGACCAATGAAGGTAATCCAGTAAAGGAAGCACAGGGCTAAGGTCACGTTGATGCCTATGCCGAAGATACTGCGTTCATGCGCCGACGTGAAGTGGTAAATGGTGAGGAGCTCAAGACCCGCTTTACAGGCGAAATAAACGACAAACCCAATGCTGAAAACCGCCAAGTTCCTCGACATTTTGACCGGGAACCAGAGGATAAACGCCAGAATTATCAGCAGAATGAGAACAGAGGCGAAGGCAACTCCTTTATCCGCTATGAAAGATACATAAAACAACCGGTCGATCCGCTCATGCACGTTTTTGGCGGGAGTAAGCCAATATTCGGATTTCGCGGTCGAAAAGGCGATGACAATAGCGAGTGGAAAAACAATTTTCAGAACGATCCTCGAGATGCGAAGAACGCCCGGCAACTCCGCTAACACCGCCTTGGCTAAGGAATAGACTAACAGCAGTGAAAACGCCGCTAAAACTGCTGTAAAAAAGGACCAAACAACGCGGTAATCCAGTTGAGCCCATTGGGAACAAGCGAAATAAGCGAGATTACCCGCCATCTGGACAATCAAAAAGGAGACGAAAATCGCGTAAATATTGCTCTCTTTATCGCGCAGCCAAAGCAGCCGGACAATCAGCACAATGGACAAGAATTCCGTTACATATTGCGCGAAGTTGATCCAAGAATTCATGCGCTGCTCACTGACCCAATTCTTCTATGGTAATGGTACGGCAGAAAGAGCAGCAGAGCAAGGCAAGTTTCTATACGACGCAGTGGCCGTATCCGGTCTCCCAAGGAAACGCCCGGCAACGCACTCGCGGGAGGCTCGGCGTCTGGCCAGTGTTGACCGAGCACCCGCTCGGCTGCCAGGCTAGTTATGTGAAGCTTTCGCTACACGCCTTCCGGACACTGGGGTGGAACACGTGGGCAGCCAGGCGTCGGAATAGGCATATCGCTTTGAATCGTCGGAAGCATAATTTCCGTGGTGTTGGCAACTTTATCGGTTTTACCCGTTTGCCCGGAAAAACATAAAGTTGTTGCAAATAAGAACAAAGCCGTGCAGAATACTTTTTTCATGTGCTGATACCTCTTAACCCTTTGAAGTTGGATGCTATCTCTCGAAAGGCTAAGGTAGCCTAGTACTTCCGTCCCATTAGCGTTAATTGCAAACGTTTTCCGGTGTCAGAACGCAAAAAGGGAGTTCAGTACCATTGGTTCTTGTTTCGTGGAGCAATCGGTGTACCATGAAAGGACGCTAGGAAATGCTGACGGGACTTAACATTGCGGCGGATAACGATAGTAGTAGTGATGCGCTATGGATCCGCGATTTCTCGCAGATTGAGACATTCTACGGTCGCCTAGTGTATTTAGCGGGACTGCGGAATCCAGACAGCGGGCGATACGAGCACTACGGATGCACGCCGGGAACGCCCACCAGCCTGGTGGCGAGCCGTAATCTGAAGAAGATCCACGAAACGATTTTTCGCGATTGGGTCGGTCTATCCCTAGAACGCAAAAAAGCGGACGTCGAACTTTATATCGCGGGTGTAGCTCACGGCGACGCTCGCTCGCTGGTGGATGCCTGGCTGCGTCTGCAGCCTTACCTCAACCTCGTTCCCGCTTCCGTGCAAGGGCCGGAGCGCCAGCGGCATACCTCCGACTTTGAAGCAATTCTCGGACTCCTCAAGAATTTGTACGGCGTCGCTTCTCCTGATCAAGGCGCATAGCGACACCGACAACCTGACCGATCACGTCAACTTCTCCAGGGTATTTGAATAAGGCCGGTGGGACTGCGGAAGCGGGATGCGATTGCACAATGAGCCAGTTGTCGTTCAGCGTGCACCAGCCGCAGCGAAAACCTTTCCGATGTTCAAGAAAGTAGATGGGACGTTCGTAATCGTGCCCCCAGGTTTCGCGTTTGATCTGGCGCTTTGCTTCATCGATCTGTACGAATGAACCCGGGCGAATCATCGGATGCATCGACCAATCGTCGGTGCCAATGAAAGCGTAGCGTTGTTTCCGAAGATCGAACGATTGCAATAACACGATGGGTAGTTTGCCCCAGCGATGCAGTTGGCGGCTCATGTAAGTGGTGGCCCGAAAGTCTTCCGGGCGTTCGTTGCCGATGGGAACTTCAACGGAGGCTCGGCCATCCGGCGAAAAGACGGCTTCGCGCGTCCGCAGCGAAGCGAGTTGCATTGAATCAATCGGCATCTGAGATATGTTGACGCCAAAGATGCTTAACAGCTGCCGCATCTCGAGGCCGTAGATTGCACCGAGAGAGTAGAGCCGGTAGATGGATGGGACCGTTCCTTTGTTTTCGATATCGGCGAGACGGCTTAAGCCGATCGAGAATTCAGGATTATCGAATTGCCGTGAGATTCGCTGGCTGGCTTCCGCGACATCGCGATACTTTAGGAGAAGTTTTTCGCGAATGCGTTTCATTTGTTGACCCGGTTCGTTTTGGCGCTTCACAGGCACGTTAGAGACAAACCTCGCTAAGTTATTGAAATAAGAGCTCTTAAATATTACTAAGTGCGGAGCCGTTTGTTCTGTATTCAGAACAGATTTTGATCATACACCTAACCTGATATGAAATCATCAACGAAAACGTTTTGTACTATCGATACGTAAAAGCAACAGGAAAGTGCGTAGGATATACTTTCGCTGAAAGCTGGTATGGTGGCTCAACGCTTGTTGAAGAAGGCAAGGAAAGAGAAACGCAACGCCCGCGCAACGGTGGCATTCCAAGGCGAACTTGGGGCATTTAGTCACGCGGCGGCGATGAAGTTACTGGGTCCGCAGGTGCGCGCACAGCCCTGTCCAGCGTTCCGCGACGTCTTCGAGGCCTTGAAAACCAATCGCGCCACGCACGCTGTGGTTCCGATCGAGAACACGCTACACGGAAGCATTTTGGAGAATTACGATAATTTGCTCCAATATGGTTTCCCGATCCGTGGCGAAACCAGCGTACGGATCGCTCATCAATTGATTAGCATGCCCGGCACGCGATTTCGCGATGTCAGGAAGGCATTTTCGCACCCCGTGGCTTTGAATCAATGCCGCCGCTTTTTTGAGAAATATGAATCTATTGAAGCGGCTACGTTTTACGATACTGCCGGCAGCGTGAAGATGCTGAAGGAAGAACGGCCCGCCGCAGCAGCCGCAATCGCCTCGGAATCAGCGGCTAACATCTATGGCGGCGTAATTTTGAAGCGGAACATAGAGGATAATCGCCATAATTACACGCGATTTTTTCTGTTGACGAAACAAAAGAATGTCGCGCAGCAGGAAAAACAGCCGTGGAAAACGTCGGTCGTCTTTTCGGCGGCAAATACTCCCGGCGCGCTTTTTAAAGTAATGGCGTGTTTCGCTTTACGGAACTTGAGTCTAACCAAAATCGAATCCCGGCCGCTCGTGGGACACCCGTGGGAATATATGTTCTATGTAGATTTTCTTGGATCGGCCAGCGATTCACCCGTGAAAAATGCGCTAGCCAATTTAAGCGAGGTAACGCAGTTTCACCGCGTCTTGGGCAGTTATCAACCAACTGATTAGCCCGGCAACCGAGCGGTGCCGGTCCAACACTACTCTAGATATCGTAATACAACGCGAACTCATAGGGGTGAGGGCGCAAGCGAACGGCTTCCGCTTCCGCTCTGCGTTTGTAAGAGACAAATGTTTCGATGAGTTCTTCAGAGAAGACATCGCCTTTCGTAAGGAACGTGTGGTCTTCTTCCAGGCATGTCAGGGCCTCGTCTAAGGAACCCGGCATAGAAGGAACTTTCTTCATTTCCTCCGGTGAAAGATCGTAGATATCTTTGTCGAGCGGCTCGCCCGGGTCGATCTTGTTAACGATGCCATCCAGTCCAGCCATCAGCATGGCGGCGAACGCCAAATAGGGATTCGATGCCGGATCGGGCGGACGGAATTCCACGCGCTTTGCTTTGGGACTGTTGGAGTACATCGGGATGCGCACGGCAGCGGAGCGATTGCGGCGCGAATAGGCTAGATTCACGGGCGCTTCGTAGCCGGGGACGAGACGCTTGTAACTATTGGTTGTCGGAGCGATGATAGCGGACAACGAGCGCGCATGGCGCAACAGCCCACCGATATACCAAAGAGCCATTTGACTCAACCCAGCGTAATTATCGCCTGCAAACAGTGGCTTTGAGCCAGACCACAGACTCTGGTGCGTGTGCATGCCGCTGCCGTTATCGCCGAACAGTGGCTTGGGCATGAAAGTCACGGTTTTGCCATATTGATAAGCCACGTTGCGCACAATGTACTTGTAGAGCATCATGTTATCGGCGGACTTGACCAGGGTGTCGAATTTCTGATCGATCTCGCACTGCCCGCCGGTGGCGACTTCATGGTGGTGGCATTCGATAGTGAGGCCGCACTCGATCATGGTGGACACCATTTCGCTGCGCAAATCCTGATAGTGATCGGTGGGCGGGACTGGGAAATAGCCTTCCTTGTAACGCGGACGGTAGCCTAAATTATTTTGCTCTCGTCCGGAATTCCAGCGGCCTTCTTCGGCGTCGATGAAGTAAAAACCACTATGCGCATTCTGATCGAAACGGACGTTATCGAAAATAAAAAACTCCGCTTCGGCGCCAAAATAGGCGCTGTCAGCGAGGCCGCTATTCTTGAGATACATTTCCGCCTTCTTGGCGATCCAGCGCGGATCGCGGTCGTAATGCTGGCGGGTAATGGGATCGATGATATCGCCGGCCATCACCAGCGTGCGGGTTTCGGCAAACGGATCCATGAAACCAGTAGCGGGATCGGGGATGATCAGCATGTCGCTTTCATTGATGGCCGCCCATCCGCGAATGCTGGAACCGTCAATTCCGAAGCCGTCTTCAAAAGCTCCTTCATCCAGCATGGCGATTGGATAGGAGATGTGGTGGCTGAGGCCGGGCAGATCTGTGAACCGCAGATCAATCTGCCGGGCATCGTTCTTTTTAGCGAATTCTAAAGCTTGTTGCGCTGTCATGCAACCTCCAGGAAGGGACAAACTTGGGCCATTCTTTTTCTCACGAGAGATGCGCTCTGAATCGCTAGGATAGCGCAAGTGGGAGAACGGAGAGAGGACCTGAGCGGAAGCGCGGGGCTCGCCGGCTCCTTATTTCGATTCTGCCTCAAAACTCTTTGCAAAAGCTGAGTTCTTCAGAGCGGCGTCCTCATTTCCACCCCTCGCCTTGAGGTAGATCTCTAATTTGTCCATGACTTGAGCTGGATTTCTTCGCCGTTGTCAACGATGAGAAACGCGTCTAGCAGTTCCTCTTGCAGCCCCGTCAATTTAGAATCCACATGTGTCAGACCGTCATAAAGCTCATCGTCGTACAGGTATGTGATCTTCTGAACCGCCAGATATTCGTAAAGTCTCCGATAGTCGATCGGCTGAATTCCCCAAGAGGGATTGCGCCCAGCCAATTCCTCCATCTTGCCAGTTTGCTAAGCGACGTAAGATGGCGACCCCAGCCCATCGAGGGCTTGCGGTCGCCTGGATTTAACGCTTTCGTGCCAGGACTGGCGAAGAAGAGCAGGAGAGAGCAGATGTCGGAAAGGCTAAAGGGCGGGTTTTGAAATGCGCAACCTCTGCTCAGTGTGTAAACTGCTGACGACGGCCATGCCAGACGTGAAGGACGAAAACCGTATCGTCCATCACTCTGAAAACCACTCGATAGATGTGGGGTCTGTTGCCGTATAACGGATGCCGAACCTCATGGAACTCGGCCAATGAGTAAACGGCATCCTGCAATCCCCACCACCAGCGCAGACCAGTTTCGCCAGCGCCCTGTTCGATGAGCCAAGACAAAATAGCGTCCAAGTCGCGGTCGGCTTCGGTGCTGAACTTAACGTGGAAGGCCATATTTCAGGCGCAATGCTTCGGATACTTCTTCAGCGGGTCGAGTGCGCCCGGCCACCACGTCCTCATTGCCCCGGCGAATTGCTTCCACAGACTTCTCATAGTCCTGCTCTTCCCAAGCCAGGTAGTCAGCTAACACATCATCAAGCGCCGTTGCCGCGTCCTGTCCATGTCGCTGAGCGTATTTTTCCAATTGTGGATTGCGCTCGGGTGTCACCGCAATCATTTCCATAATGCGTCTCTCGTTTTACTGTAGCGAATGTTTGAAGGCAGGAGGCCATGTCCTCCATGTCCACCTGCGGCGGCGCAGTCATCTTGCCGCAAAACGCGCTAGCCGCTAACATTGCAACAGTTTCCATGAAAACCAGATCAGTTCCTACAAACGCCGTTGTGGTCCCGAATTCAAATTCAGTCAGAGTCGGCAAGGTGGCTAGTCCTGGTTGGCAGCACCAACATGTTTTGGATCGGTTTCTTTGCCTCGTCTCTCACCGCGCTTTATCTTTCTCCCTTAGGAAGATCCGGCCCGCTGACTTCGCCAACGGAGAACAGTTGTGGTGAGCAACAGCGTAGCAGCCGATCTCATAAATGATATCGGCTACGTTCCAGGAAGTATGCGTTTTATGAATAGCCGGTCAGTTACAGCGGCTTGAACATCCGATCCCAACGTATCTTAGGCAGTGTGAACGGATTCCGTTGAGAATCTGTTGCAGTTACAGCGTCGGAGTAGTAGATCAAAAAGGGCTCTCCCATCACCGCTGCTTTGTCGACAAAGCCCCAATAGCGGCTGTCGAGTGAATTGTCGCGGTTGTCTCCGAGGACAAAGTATTTGCCGGAGGGTACCACGACCTCTCCGTTTTTGACGTGGTTCTCTACCATTTCTGTGTATGCGTTGAGCAAGCCAGGTACTGTTTCAAGTGAAGCGTAGTTTGGGCGGTTCGGAAAGTCATTGAGTTCGGCATTATCCGGGAACGTATGAATCACGTATGGCTCCGCCAGGCGAGCGCCGTTGACGTAAAGGACACGATCTTTAATCTGAATTCTGTCGCCTTCCAAGCCGGTCACACGCTTAATGAAGATCTGCTTCGGATCGAGCGGATAATGGAAGACGAGCAGACTTCCTCTGTGAGCCGTTGGCTGCGGGAAAACGCGCATGAGCATGTGGTCTCCGATGAGGAGCGTCTGTTCCATGCTTCCAGACGGCATTACATAGGCTCGCACAAACAAGAAGGGCATGGTAGAAGCAAGTGCCAGACAGATCCAAGGCCAACGCCTTCCAAGAATTGCACCCGCACCGCTTAGCGCACTCCCAGCGAGGAAGAAGATCACAGTGAGGACGCCGCCGAGAATCGCCGTTGCGAGAAGCCCGGGCACTCGACTGGAACTGTCAACTGTGACGATGGGGATCACCATCAAGTTTGCCACGTAAACAAGTGCGAAGCCATATCCGCCCCACGCCCGGCGCCGGAGAATCGTCACACCGGACGCAATTTGAATCGGCGCTGTTAGGAGATAGACGGGCTGAAAGATCGCAGCCACCATCGAACTCGCGCCAAGAAGAAAAGCGATAACGACCGCAGCCCGCGCAATGACCGGTAACTTTTGCCGATTCCGAGAATTGTCCATACACACCCCCGCCTTGTGGCTCTAAGAATATCGAAGTCCTTAGCCAGCCTCACGTCGTTTATTCACGGCGAAAGGCGCGGACCAGGGGCCCCGGCCGACTAAGGGCCGATTAGTAAAGCCTACGCTGCCAAGACGGATCAGGCGGCATCAGGTTGGTATCAAATAGTTCCATGGTCCGCACCACACTTCTTTTCCTCTTAGCGGCCAAACGCCCCACGCGCCAAACGTTGAGACGCAGCGGACCGCGATGAAGAAACTTGCATTTCTTCGTCGGCGAGTGGTCTGGTGAAGCCACTGTTTTAGGGGGACCGGGTCAATTGTCGATATGGCGCAGACCGAGTCGGCCCAGAGCGGCGACGCTCCAGCATCGATCACAAGCCGGAGAAAATGTCTTTCTCCCGCTATCGATTTGAAAATAAGACTCTTACGTGTTGGCTCCGTGCGTATCGAATCGCGCCCAGTTCCCCGTTCACGTTATCTTCAACGCAGTGTACGCACTGGGAGCTCTCGGCGTCTTCCGGCTCGTCGCCGGATCGCGCCCTTCCGCCGCAGGCCAGTTAACCTTAACCGTCCAGATCTTTGACAATCGAAAACTCAGCCTCTCGCCATTGGGTTCGTTTTTACGAAATTCAGCCCAATGGCTTTGACGTGGCGACAAAGCGCAAGAAAAGAGGCGTGCGCCTGGCGTGCGCCCCTGGCTTCGAAGCGTAATTTTGTGAAAAACGCTCCAGGTGGTGGAGATTGGCTTCGTTTTTTCAACTTCCGCCGATTTGGATGGCACTGGCTTTGAAGCGCAAAGGGCACTTTCGTGCCGCGAAACAAAGTCAGCAACTCGCGCGGCCTCGAAGTGCCCGTTTTTGCGCGAGTTCCCTCGAAGCGTAATCGTGCGACGCACGTGTACCCGGAAATTGGCTTTGTTTTTTCAAAACCGCGTTCCACCACCTCCGGCGACTGGTTTCGTTTCGCAAAAAACGCCTTTTCTTCGCCCTTCCGGCCTGACACTCGACTCGCTTAAAAGCGTAATTTCCCCGCCTTGTCCAAACCCAATAGCGCAAACTGGAATCAGGTCACTGATTGGCGCCACCAGTGGGAAATAGCGGACAAATGGCATTTACGCTCAGCTTTGAGCGCAGAATCTATGGCGTAAGCGAATTGAACGCCACGGTACAAAATCTGTTCGAAGACCGCTTTCGCGCGATTTGGGTGGAAGGCGAAATCTCCAACTGCCGCCCCGCCACCAGCGGCCATTACTACTTTTCGCTGAAGGACGCCAATAGCCAGTTGAAGTGCGCGCTCTTTAAGGGTGCGTCGCGCTTCGTGAAATTTAAGCCCCAAGATGGCATGCGAGTGCTGGCGCGCGGCAACCTGGAAGTGTACGAGGCGCGTGGCGAGTATCAATTAATTGTCGAACTGCTGGAGCCGCAAGGTGTGGGCGCGCTACAGATTGCGTTTGAGCAATTGAAGAAGAAGCTCGCGGCGGAAGGATTGTTCGCGGCGGAAAGCAAGCGGCCTCTACCGGATTTGCCGGCGCGGATTGGAATTGTGACATCGCCCGCCGGCGCGGTGATCCGCGATGTGCTGCAAATTCTAGAGCGGCGCTTCGCAGGATTGCAGATCCGCGTCTTCCCTGCCCTGGTACAAGGCGAAGGCTCGATCCAGCAAATTTGCGCGGGGCTGGAACATTTCAGCGAAAGCGGCTGGGCGGATGTGGTCATTGTCGCGCGCGGCGGTGGCTCGCTGGAAGACTTGTGGACGTTCAATGAAGAAGCCGTCGCGCGCGCGATTCGCGCATCGAAGGTGCCGGTGGTTTCGGCCATCGGGCACGAAACCGATTTCACGATTGCCGATTTTGTGGCGGATCTGCGGGCTCCCACGCCTTCGGCCGCAGCGGAGTTGATCATTTGCACGAAAGACAGTTTGCTCGAATTGCTCGTCGCGCAGAACGCGAAAATGTTGCAAGCCCTCCGCTATCGGTTGGCGATGTCCTGCCGGGCCCTGAATGAGCGAGGCATTGACCGGGCGGCCACGGTGATGCACAGAGCGATCACGCGACGTGCGCAGGGCTTGGACGAGCTGGAGTTCAGCATGCGGCGCACCATAAGAGCCGTGATTGAAGCGCGCACCAAACGTCTGCTGGACGCGAACCGGCGCTTGCAAGCGAATGACTTGCGGCTGCGGCTGGCGCATGGCCGGCACGGCGGGCAGGCGTTGCACGAACGGATGATCCGGGGCATGAAAGAAAAGCTCTGGCAATCGCGGCGGCGTTTTGAATCGTTGGATCTGCATTTGCGGCAGTTGAGTCCGCTAACCGTCTTGCGCCGGGGCTATGCGATTGTCCAGAATCCGCAAGGGCAGGCCCTGCGCTCTTCCTCTGAAACTGGTCCGGGCGAGGATCTGTCGATAAGGCTGAGCCGCGGAAAACTCAATGTCACCGTGGTTCAAACGCGCAACGACAACGGCTAATTCCTATACTGAAATTTGACCCAATCGACTCCAATGCGAGCCATCTGCTTACTCAGCGGCGGGCTGGATTCTTCTACTTGCCTGGCGATTGCGCGCAAGCAAGGCTATGCGTGCTATTGCCTGTCGTTCGATTACGGGCAGCGGCACCAGATTGAAATGGAAGCTGCGGCGAACGTCGCGAAACAACTAGGGGCGGCGGAACACCGGGTGGTGCGTTTTGACTTGCGCACGTTTGGCGGTTCTGCGCTCACCAGCGATGTAGCGGTTCCGAAAGACCGGGACGAAGCGCAGATGTCCGAAGGCGGGATTCCGATTACCTACGTGCCGGCCCGCAATACTATTTTTCTTTCCTTCGCGTTGGCGTATGCCGAAGTGACGGCCGCGTCGGCCATCTTTATTGGCGTGAACGCGATCGACTATTCGGGTTATCCGGATTGCCGGCCGGAGTTCATCCGGGCGTTTGAGACGATGGCGAACCTGGCGACGCGAACGGGTGTGGAAGGCACAACCCACATACAAGTTCATGCACCGCTGATGAAAATGACCAAGGCCGATATTGTGAAGGAAGCGGTGGCTTTGGGTGTGGATTTGAAGCTGACACATAGCTGCTACGATCCGCTGCCCGATGGCCGGCCTTGCGAACGCTGCGATTCCTGCATTCTTCGGCGCAAGGGCTTTGAAGAAGCTGGTGTGCCTGACCCACTGCTGATCGGTCCATAGGTCGCCGTGAAAATTTCAGAAATCTTCTATTCGATTCAAGGCGAAGGAACGCTGGTCGGCGTGCCCTCTGTATTTGTGCGCACCTCTGGCTGCAACCTGCGCTGCGTTTGGTGCGACACGCCCTATACGTCTTGGGCCCCGGAAGGCAGCGATATGACCGTGGAAAAAATCGCTGAAACTGTGGCCCTCTTCGCAGCCAAGCATGTGGTTGTGACGGGCGGCGAGCCGATGATAGCGCCGCAAATTGTCCAATTGACGGAAAAGCTGCGCGCCCAAGATCTGCACATCACTATTGAAACGGCGGGAACGGTGATGGCGGCCGTGGCTTGCGATTTGATGAGCATTAGTCCCAAGCTGAAGAACTCGGTGCCAATTCAACGCGACGGAGGACGCTGGGCCGCACAACATGAACGCACGCGCTGGCAACCGGATGTATTGAAGGCCTTGATGGCGGGGTATGAATACCAATTAAAATTTGTGATCGCCGACCCGCAAGATTTAAACGAAGTAGAGGAGATGCGGCGCGCTTTGGATGCGCCGCGCGGGAAAGTGCTGTTGATGCCGGAGGGTACGACGGCCGAGACGATCCGGCAGCGTGGTTTGTGGCTAGCCGAGATTTGTAAACGTCATCGATTCCGCTTCAGCCCGCGGCTGCACGTGGATTTGTGGGGCGACAAGCGTGGCGTTTAGGTCTAGGTACACCGCAGAGCCTCGAAACCGAGCCGCGACGGCGACGGAGCGGTCTGCTACAAGCCACGGCGAATCTTCAACGGAGTGCTCATGGTCCTGCGGCCCACCAACTGCTTCGTCGGCTCCTGGAGTTTTTACATTTTCTGGCCCACGACTAACTCCGAAACCGAGCCGGAAGCGTAAGCGACCTAATCCGGCGAGCAGCAGGAGTCGGTTCTTCCATAAACCGCGCGTCTTCAACCGAGCGGCAACGATACTCCAATTTACGGAATTGAGCGCCAGGGCTATCGCCCTGCTTTTTGCAGCTAACGCCGTGGCCTTTGGGCAGAGCTACGTAGGCAGTAAAGTATGCTCGGCTTGCCATCACGAAATTGCGAACAGTTACGCCATGACCGCGATGGCACAGGCAAGCGGGCGCGCCACTGATCTGCATTTGCCAGACGGCAAAGTGTTCGCGGCTAAAGCCAACGTGACCTATAGCCTCTCAACAAACGATGGAACGCTGCGCCTTGTATACCGGAAGAAGATGCCGGATGGCAGCACGGTAGAAGGCAGCAAGCTGCTGCGTTACTACATCGGCTCCGGAGCCCACGGCCGTGGCTTCATTTTTGAAGAGCGAGGGCAACCGTTCCAAGCGCCCGTCGCTTATTACGGGGCCGGACGCGGGTGGGACGTGGCGCCTGGCTATGGCGAGGTAACCACTGTTTTTCTCGGGCGCAAAGTGGAGACGGCGTGTTTAGGGTGCCACGCCAGCGGACCAAAGCCCGTGGACGCCGGCTTGTTTCAAGAAGGCGCGGTCTCCTGCGAGCGCTGCCATGGGCCGGGCGAAGAACACGTGAAAACGCCGCGCGCGAACAAGCTTGTAAACCCGCAGAAGCTTGAGCCTGAACGGCGCGATAGCGTTTGCGCACAGTGCCACTTGACTGGTGAGACGCGAGTGACGAAGGCGGGACGGTCGGAGGCAACCTTTCGGCCGGGCGATTTGCTCAACGATCATATTGTGCCATTTGTTTGGGCAAGTGCGGACAAAGCGGAGTTCAAGGTAGTGGGCCATTTTGAGGGATTGTCGCAGAGCAAGTGCAAGCGCGTCAGCAGAGACAAGCTTTCTTGTTTGACGTGTCATGACCCGCATGTGAAAGTGAGCGGCGAAGAGAAGTACGCCTTCTACCGAGCGAAGTGCCTCACCTGCCACGACAACGCGGACTGTAAGGCGACCCCTGTGGCGCGGAAGCTCAAGAACGATTCGTGTACCACATGCCACATGCCGGAGCGGCCATCGACAGACGGCCAACACACGGCCTTTACCGATCATTCGATTCAACGGACCTTGGAAGTAAAGCAGCCCGCGGAACGCTCTGAACAGTTGACAGCGTTCTGGAAGGCGGGGGCGACAGCAAGAGACTACGCGCTAGCCGGTGCCGACGAAGCTTGGCACAGCGGCCAAGGCGCAAGGTTTGAGAAAGTTCACCAAGAACTGCAAGCCGTGCTGCCCACTGCACCCGATGATGCAACGGTCGCAGCCCAACTAGCCTACACCGAAGATTTGGCGGGCGAACCAGCGAAGGCCGAAGAGCTGTATCGAAAGGCGCTGAAAGTGGATAGCGAAAATCTACTCGCGTTAACCAATCTGGGAACGCATCTGGCGCGCGCGGGTGAGATGGCGCAGGCTGTGGAACTCTGGCAGAGAGCGCTCGCGATCAATCCAGGATTGTTGCCGCCGGGCCTCAACATGGCGCGCGTGCAATGGCGCTTAGGCCAGCTGAGCGAGGCGCAGGAAACAGTGCGCAGGGTACTGAGCTTGAATCCAGACTCCGAAGCGGCACTGGATTTATTGCACGAAATGACAACCAAGAGCCCCTAACCGAGCCGCGAGTGTAAACGAGCGGTACCCAACACAGAACAGTCCCTAAACCGCATCCGATAAAATCAAGGTTGCTGTCAAACATCGCGAAGTACCGCGTTGGCGCGGTTGGTTATCTCAACACCACTCCGTTGGTGTGGGGGATGCTCCACGGCCCGCAGCGTGACCTGGTGGACTTGAGGCTTGCCGTTCCTTCGATTTGCGCAAGACAGGTGGAAGACGGAATCACCCATATCGGCCTCGTTCCAGTGGCGGAAGTCGCGCGGCAAGAGCTGGAAATTGTACCGGGAGTCGGCATCAGTTGTTTGGGCGCAGTCCGCAGCATTCTCTTGTTCGCGAAAGTGCCATGGAACAAAGTTCGCACGCTCGCGGCGGACACAAGCTCACGAACGTCGGTACAACTCGCACGCGTGATTCTGCGCGAGCGCTTTGGGGTAGAACCTGAGATGAACCAATGTCCCCCGGATCTAGCAGCGATGATGAAAGAGGCCGATGCGGCTTTGATCATCGGCGACCCCGCACTGCTGATTGACCCCGGCCAGACGCCTTACCAATGGCTTGACCTGGGCCAGGAATGGTTCACACTCACGCAGTTGCCCATGGTGTTTGCCACCTGGGCCGGCAAGCCCAAGCTGCCAGTGCGAGAACTGAGCGAGTTGACTGTTGCCTCGTATGAATTCGGCAAGGCGCGGCTCGACGAAATCATTAATAGCGAATACCCGAAGCGGGGCATCGCGCGCGAGCTCGCCGGCGAATATCTCCGCCGCCATATCCGCTTTGAGATTGGCCCGTTCGAACAGCGCGGCCTTGAAACATTTTTTGAATTGGCAAGGTTGACAGAAGGAGCCCGACTTTGATTAGCCGCAACGAAGCGATTGAGATGTATGCCAGCGACGATTTGGTGGGCATCGGCATGGAAGCCGACGCTGTACGCCGCAAGCTGCACCCGGAAGGCGTGGTCAGCTACATCATTGACCGCAACATCAACTACACGAATTTTTGCACCGAATATTGCAGTTTCTGCGCTTTCTACCGGCCCATGGGCCATAAAGAAGGCTATATCCTTCCCACCGAAACGATTTTAGACAAGATCCAAGAAACGGTGGATTTGGGCGGCACCGGGATTCTGATGCAGGGCGGATTGCATCCGGACCTGAAGATTGAGTGGTACGAAAATTTACTGCGGGCAATTAAGGCCAAGTTCAATATCTGGTGCCATTGCTTCTCAGCACCCGAACTCGTGAATATCGCCGAAGTTTCCGGTCTTTCCCTGCGAGATACCATTGCCCGGTTGCGCGACGCCGGCCTAGATTCAATCCCCGGTGGCGGTGCGGAAATTTTGGACGACGGTGTCCGGCACCGCATCAGCCGGCTCAAATGCACGGTAAACGATTGGATCGATGTCCACCGAACGGCGCACTCGCTCGGCATGCGCACCACCGCCACCATGATGTTTGGCACTGGGGAAACGATTGAGCAGCGGATGAATCACTTCGACATCGTCCGCCAAATTCAGGAAGATACCGGCGGTTTTACGGCATTCATTCCCTGGTTCTTTCAGCGTGAATACACATCCCTTGGCCGCTTCGTAAAGGAAGAGGCAACCGCCGTTGAATATCTGAAGATGCTCGCGCTTTCCCGGATCTACTTAGACAATATCCTCAACATTCAAGCCTCGTGGGTAACGCCGGGTTTAAAGGTCTGCCAGGTTGGATTGCGCTTTGGCGGCAATGACGTAGGCAGCATCATGATTGAAGAAAACGTGGTTTCCGCCGCCGGTACACATCACAGAGCGACTGAGGAGCAATTGCGCCGCTTAATTCGCGATGCCGGATTTGTGCCAAAACAGCGCGACACTTTGTATCGGACATACTTCCTCAATTAGACAAAAATAGAGCGCCCCCTTGCCGGTGAGCGCTCTATGAATTTTGCGTTGGAGGATTGACTAACTACTATTGACTAACTACTAACTCTGTTCTTCTTTCTTGGCGGGGCGAGTGGCCTTGACCTTCTTCGTTTCGATGGACTTGTTGGCCCATTCTTCCGCTTGAGCGATATCCGCTTTAGCTGCGTCCGGGCTGTCTTCCAAGTCGGCTTTTTTGCGAAGCAGCAGATTGATGTAGCTCATCGCGTCTTCGTTTTCTTTATCGATGTCGAGACACTTACGAAGATTAGCGATGCCGTCTTCAATCGCCTGTCCGTATTTGTCTTTCATATCGGCGCGCACCTTGGCATCTTTGATGGGGCCGGGTTCGGTAGAAGCCATCTTCAGTCCGACGCGCGCGCTTTGGATGGGAGAATACGCTTTCGCCCAGTCAATGACGCCGAGATAGTAATAAGGCTCGGGTTCTTTGGGGTTGGCTTCGATCCGCTTCATATTCCAGCTTCTCGCTTCCTCCAGCGCCTTTGCCTTCTCTTCCGGCGTACCCGCCTGCGCGGCGTTGTAGGCCATGGAAGCCATCATGGCGAGAGCAAGCGAATTTGTCGGTTCCCGCTTCAGAACATCCATGAATTGCGCCGCTGCCATGTCGTGATTCTTCACGTTGTCAGGATTCTCGGCGCCCGGCACCCACTGAATGTAGTACGACGTCGCCAAGTAAAGCTGAGCGTTCTTGCTAGTGGGATCGTATTCCACGGCCTCTTTGAAATGCTTCACCGCGTCGGCGTATTTGCCGTTCTTGTAGGAAAGGACGCCTTGGTTGAGTTGGTCGCGCGATTTCAGTTGGGAGCAACTCGTCAGCAAGCTCATGCCGGCGCAAAACGTTACGACGAAGCCCTTTTGCACGAAGGAATTTGTAATTTGCATGTTCGTGTCGCCTTATCTTTCCGGAATTGGGGTTACTGCCCCGCTTCCACTTTAGGAGTCATGATACCAACCTTATCCAACTCGGCGCCCTTGGCATCGTCTATGGCTTGCGCCACGTAGCGGTAATCCACGTCGGGGTCGCCCTTCACGAACACCACTTTGGTGGCGCGAGTCTTGAAGATGTCTTCCAAACGTGCAGTCAGCTCTTTTTCTTTAACATCCTGACCGTTGATCTGCAAGCTGTGATCCTTGGCAACTTCGATCACAACGTTTGGATCCTGATTCGGCGGGGGCGGCGGCTGGTTCGGCGGCGGAGGCTGCGGGACCAGGGTATCCAAGCCGTGCGGTGTTAGAGGTGTGATGACCATGAAAATGATCAAGAGCACAAGCAACACGTCAATAAGGGGCGTGACGTTAATGTCCGCCTTGGCTCCACCGGAGCCACCAACTGCCATTGACATATATTTAGTCCTTTTTGAGGTCTCTTACAGACCTACCGGTTTCCTTTTGTCCTGTATGGTTTCGGTAATCAATCCAACGGAATCCACGCCCGCCGTCCGCAGGTTATCGATCACATCGGTTACGCTCGCGAAACGTGCGCGCGCGTCGGCCTTCACATAAACAGTTTTATCGGCACGATTGGCTTGCAGGTCCTTAACCTTCCCGCCGAGATCTTCTGGGTTAATCCTAACGTTGCCAGGGCTCAGGAATGCGCGTCCATCGCGAGTAACGGCGATGAGAATGGCGTCTTCCTTGTCGGCATCGGGAATTTTCTTGTCGTTGTACGTCTTCACCATGTTCACGGTTTGGCCTTTAGACAACATAGGCGTGATCACCATGAAGATGATGAGCAAGACGAGCATAACGTCAACCATGGGGGTTACGTTAATTTCGGATACAACTGGGGGTGCTTTTTTCAGCTCCATTCACTTTCTCCTATTTTCTAAAGATTCACCGGCGCGAATCGAACCCTATCGGGAGCGGCCATTCATCAGGCCACTCCCGCGGGAGATTCACTTAGGAGCGATCTTTCCGATTGCTTACCTACTTGCCAACCTTGGCTTGCGTACGCTTGAGGAAATAGTCGATCAATTCGGAACTGGAGTTACCCATTTCGACGTCGAAGGCTTCAATGCGGTTCGAGAAGTAGTTAAATACCCAGACCGCGGGGACGGCCACAAATAGACCGAAAGCCGTAGTGACCAGCGCTTCGGAAATACCGCCTGCGACAGCGCCGATACCAGTCGACTTAGACGCCGAGATGGAGCGGAACGCGTTCATAATGCCGAACACGGTACCGAACAAACCGACGAAGGGAGCGGTGGAACCGATGGTGGCCAAACTGCTGACGCCGCGCTTGAGTTCGGCGTGAACAATGGCTTCCGCGCGTTCCAGAGCGCGCTTCGATGCGTCAATCTCTTCGCCCGGGATTTCGCTGCTCATCTGGTGAGCCTTGAATTCCTGCAAACCAGCCACGACGACTTTCGCCAAGTGACTCTTGTTGAACCGGTCGGCAATCTTGATGGCTTCATCGAGCTTACCTTCCCGGAGAGCGCCAGCCACGGCAGGTGCAAAGGCGCGCGATTGTTTGCGGGCAGCGTTGTAAGTGATAAAGCGATCAATCATGACGCCAATAGACCAAGCGGACATGATGAAAAGAACCAACATGACCAATTTGGCCACGACGCCCATGTTGGCCCAGAGAGACCGAATGTCAAAGCTAATACCGTCGGCTTCCTGCAGCAGCCAGAAAGCCCAAACCTGAAGTTGTAAAACCATGTTCTTTCTCCTAAGTTAAAATCGAATCTTTTTAAACGGACTTTCGAAACACCAAATTCTTAACTCGGTTACTGGCTCAACGTGAAGTTCACGATGATATCAGTAATCACTTCCACCGGCGAGCCATTCAACATGGTCGGACGGTATTTCCACTGAAGAACAGCTTCTTTGGCCGCGTTTACCAGTAATGGATGGCCGCGGACAAGTTGCAGATTTTCGATGTTGCCTTCCTTGCTGATCGTGGCGGTGAATTCGACCGTGCCCTGTACTCTGGCCGACTTGGCGAGAGGAGGATAGGTCGGCTGCACCTTGCGAAGCAGGTTGGCTTCCATAACGTTACCGCCAATCCGCTGCGGACCCGACGGCTTCTTCGGAGGCGGGGGCGGAGGAGGAGGCGGAACACCACCGACGATGCCGCCAATCACACCACCGGTAGCTCCGCCTTCAACACCGCCCACAACCCCGGTATCGGGCGGCGGGGCGGATTCTTCGATGTGAGCGATCGATTTCGGGATCACTCGCGGAGCCATCAGTTGGTTTGAAACGAACTGCTTGACAATCGGCTTCACCACTTTAACCACCTTCTCGGGCGGGGGCGGAGGAGGCGGCGGAGGGGGTGGGGGGGGCGGCGCTACCAACATGCTTCTCAACTGGGCATTGGGCAGCGTCTGTGTATAGATAAGAGGAATCAGAATCGCAAGGCCAATAAGACTAACCTGCAGTAAAAGAGAAAGCAGGATCGTATAGGGCTTCTTGGTCTTCTGAGTCCCGTCAACAAACGTTTGATCGAACATTTCAGTTCCTCGCTGTGGCCTGCCACAAACAGGCCCATTTCATTTACAACCAACGCGTCTACTTGGCGGTCTTGACCGGCTTTGCCGCCTTTACACCTTTATCACTCACGGGCGACGGACGCCCCTGCGAAGCTCGACCCTCGGCCAGATTGCGCCAGAAGATCAGAATGGGACACGCAACAAAGATCGAAGAATAAGTCCCGATCATAATACCAATTACCAGGGCGAAAGAAAATCCATTCAATACCTGCCCGCCCCAAACGAACAGAGAAACGGCCGTCAGGAACGTGAGACCCGAGGTCAAGATCGTCCGGCTCAATGTCTGATTGATGCTCAGGTTGACGATGTCCGTAAAGGAGCCGCGCACGCCGAGCTTGAGATTCTCGCGGATTCGGTCGAACGTCACAATGGTGTCGTTCATCGAATAACCAACCAGCGTGAGCAACGCGGCAATCACCGTTAAATCGATTTGTCTACGGAAAAGCGAAAAGAGGCCAATAGTGATGATCGTATCGTGAAAAACGGCGATCACCGCAGCCACGCCATAAATCCATTCAAAGCGAAACGCGATGTAAACCAACATCGCGGCCAATGCTATCAGAACGACGTTGATCGCCTGCTGGCGCAAGTCCGCGCCAATCTTCGGCCCTACCATCTCCGTAGCACGAATCGTAAAGTTGCCCGCCTGGCATTCCTGCTTCAATACATCCAACACCTTCGAGTTCACGCCCGGCACCGAGGCCAAATCGTTCAGTGAACTCACCAATCCAGAATGCGCCTTCAGATAGGCTGCAATCCCTTTTGTCAGAGTCTGCAGTTGATCCTCGGAAAGCCCGGCACCCGCGCGGGCCAGCGGATCGCGCAACCGGTCGGCGAGCGTAGCCTGCGACGCTTGATTGATGTCCAGCTTATCGGCGTTGGCGTTTTTGTTAAAAGCGGCGTTCAAGGTGGAAATCATATCACCTCGCGCTACCTGCAGTGCTTTATCGTCGCGCGCGCCCGTCTGAATCAACACTTCTTGCGTCCCGCCCATTTCCTGAACTTCAATTTCGCCCGAGATCTTCTGGCGCAATGCCGCACGGATAGCGTCCGCCGACGGCCGGTTAATGAAGTTCACATCCATCTGCGCGCCACCATTGAAATCTATTCCGTACCGCGGCCCGCCGTTGAGCGCGAGGCTGACCAACCCGGCCACTGTAAGCAGCAGTGACAGGATAATGAACGGCCACATATTGCCGATAAAATCGTAATTCGTTTTCTTGAAGATTTCCATCTACGTTTTAGGGTCGGCATCCTGACTGTGATAGACACCGATTATTCACAAATGTTCCCGAACCTCACTAAGGAATTACGCGCCAAGTACTAGAGCGCTCAGATGCTGAGCGCTTCAACAGGCTTCGGCCGCGACAATTCCCAATCAAAGATAAATCTAGACACAAAAACCGCGGTGAACACATTGGCAATTAAGCCGATCACCAAAGTAACCGCAAAACCTTTCACAGGGCCCGATCCGAATAAAAACAGAATCGCGCACGACACCACCGTGGTGATGTGGGTATCGACAATCGTCAAAAATGCCTTGCGGAAGCCCGCATCTACTGCGGGTATCACCGCCTTGCCCGCGCGCAACTCTTCCCGAATGCGTTCAAAAATAAGCACATTGCTATCGACGGCCATACCAATTGTCAAAATGATCCCGGCAATGCCAGGCAGCGTGAGAACGGCATCGAAATAGCTTAAGCAGGCAATCAAAATAATGGCGTTCAAGAAAAGCGCCAGCGTCGCGTTGAGGCCGCTCTTCTTGTAATACACGAGCATGGCCACAATCACGGCAAGCACGCCGGCGATGCCCGCAATGAAGCCCTGGCGAATGGAATCGGCGCCAAGGGACGGACCCACTGTGCTCTCCTGCTCGTAAGTGACAGAAGCGGGAAGCGACCCAGCCTTCAAATTGAGCGCCAGATCATTGGCTTCCTGCTGTGAGGCTTGGCCTTCAATCACCCCTTGATCGTTGATTTGGTTCTTGATGTTCGGCGCCTCCAGCACCTTGCCATCTAACACAATGGCGAGAGGAGTGCCGATGTGAGAACCGGTGAACTCTCCAAAGCGGCGCGAGGCTTCCTGACTGAGCACGAAGCCGGTATTGTAGGTGCCCGGCATGGTTCCGGCCTGCGGCTTGGCGTCCATGATGTCCGGTCCGCGAACCACTGGGGTCCGAGCCACCACATACACACCGCCGCCCTTAGCGGGGGTTGATCCGCTGGCGATGGGCTGTCCGATCAGCTTCGAGCCCACTGGGAGAATGCCGCCTTGTTGCGCCAGCGCCTCTTCACGGCTGGCGAACGGCCCGCCCTTCACTTCATAAAGTTCCAAAACACCCGCGGTTTGAATGATCTGCTTCACGCGGGTTGGATCGTCGGTACCAGGCATCTGTACGAGTAATTCGGAATCCGCATCTTCCCGCCGCTGCTGCACGGTCGCTTCAGTCAAACCAAGGGCGTTGATCTTCTTGTCAATCGTGTTCTTCGAAAGTTCAAGAGTGTTCTTCCAAATAGCAAGAGCGTTGGTGGGTTTCAGCGTGAGGCGGTAATCAGTGGGATTGAGCGAGGTGAGCACCCACTCTGCGAGTTGCTCGTTCACCAGGCTGCGGAAATTACCCGCCTGCGCAGACGGCACGCCTTTCACAACGATGGCCACCGATTTGGCGTCTTGAATACTTTTTGCTTCGTCTACGGAAACTTCGCTAATAGGGATATTCGCCTTGCGCGCGGCTTCTTTCAAACGGTCGGCATCCGAACCAGCTTCCTGATTGAAGGCGTCTTGCTGCTGAACCTGGATGACGAGATACGTGCCGCCACTAAGGTCGAGACCCAGGTGGATCCGCTGGTGCCAGTTGGCGATAAGCTCATCCTTGCTTCTGGGCAAGCCGATCATGCCGTAGATGCATAGGAGAATGACGCCAAGAATAAAGAAAAACTTGTATCGAAGATTCGTTTTCATCGTGATTGCTGCTGCTATTTATTTAACTGCCGCGAGTGGACGCTACTTCTTAGCCGCATCGTCTGTCGCGATAACGCTCGTAACCGCGCTACGCGCCACCTGCAGTTTCAAATTATCCGGCTTAATGCGCAGTATCAGAGTATCATCGTTGACGGCAACAACGGTGCCGATGATGCCGCCGCTGGTAACGACGGTTTGCCCGTTCTGCAACGACTTCACCATTTCCTTCTGGTTTTTCTGCTGGCGCTGCATGGGGCGGAAAACCAGAAAGTAAAAAATGGCGATCATCAGAACGATCGGCACGGCTTGGCCCAGAGCGGCGGGAAGGCCGCCGGCGGGTGCTGGTGTTGCTTGCAATAAAAACATCAAAAGATACGGCATTTAAGGTTCTAGCTTATCCAAGACACAGTTCAAGCCTCATGCTCCGCAGCCTGTTCAGCCTGGAAGCAGCGTAACCATTCAGGAAAGTGGCTCAGTAAGATAGCCTGCCTGATTTGCCGCATAATGTCAAGAAAGTACTGGATGTTATGCAGGGTGGCGAGAGATGAAAAGAGGATTTCGCTGGCCTGAAAGAGATGGCGAAGATACGCTTTGCTGAACGTGCGGCAGGTATAGCAGGGGCATGCGGGATCGAGCGCGCTTTCGTCTTCCACATACTGGGCGTGTTTGATCACAACCTTGCCTTTTGATGTGAAAAGGTAGCCATTACGCGCGTTTCTGCTAGGCAGTACGCAATCCATCATGTCTACGCCATGCGCGACGTACTGGGGTAGCTCTTCCGGCATGCCCACGCCCATCACATAGCGCGGCTTGTCTTTCGGCAGAAGCGGAGCCGCCACGGCCGTCATTTGCTGGCTTAGATCGCGCGGTTCGCCCACCGACAGGCCGCCAATCGCGTAGCCGGGGGCGTTCAATTCAAGCAGCGCTTCCACGCAGGCAACCCGGAGGTCCGGGTACATCGAGCCTTGCACGATCGGAAACAAAGCGCAGTGCATCCCCTTCTCCCGTCGCAAATAGTGGGCATAGCCTTTTTGCGCCCAGCGAACGGTGCGCTGCATGGACTCGTGAGCGGCCTCGTGCGTCGCCGGATAGGCCAAACATTCGTCGAGCACCATCATGATGTCGCTGCCGAGCGCGAGTTGCACGTCAACCGTGCTTTCGGGCGTGAACAGATGCGGATCGCCGTTAAGATGCGAATGGAACAGTACGCCTTCTTCCGAAACTTTACGAAGCCTGTCGAGGCTGAAGACCTGGAAGCCGCCCGAATCGGTGAGAATCGCGCGCGGCCACGACATGAATTTGTGCAGGCCGCCCATGCGCTCAATCCGTTCATGGCCGGGGCGCAGAAACAGATGATACGTGTTGGCGAGGATGATCTTAGCATCGAGATCGTCTGTCAGATCGCGCGGCGAAAGGCCTTTGACGGTCCCCTGCGTACCAACGGGCATAAAGACCGGGGTCTCAATGGTGCCATGCGCCGTGTGAAGAAGCCCGGCGCGCGCACCGGTGTCGGGACAGGTGGCTTGAATTTCGAAGCGCAAAGCGGTCATACAAGAAGCGGCTGGCTCAACGGGGTTTCTGACACGTATGGTGGCATATGCCCCATTCCGAATTGTCAGGCATTGGCGCGACAAAAATAAAATCGATGCCGAATGGCCCATGGAACATCCGCCTCGCGGTGCTTCAAGACGCTCGTGCCATTGCCGAGGTGCACGTCGAAAGCTGGAAGAGCACCTATCGAGGCATCTTTCCAGACCCTCTTCTCAATGGATTATCCGCGGAGAAGCGTGAATCCTTTTGGCGGGATTCGCTCGCCGCGCGCGAGCCACCCTCAGCGATAACAATCGTTGCCTGTGACGCCGGTGGCAGCGTCGTAGGTTTCATCTCGGGTGGCAAGGAGACGACGGGCCAGTTGGGGTGCGATGGTGAACTCTACGCTATTTATCTCCGCCAGGAAGCGCAGCGAAAGGGACTGGGAGCGTCGCTTGTCCGGCAATTAGTGCATGAGTTGGACGCGCGCGGGTTTGGCTCTATGGCTGTGTGGGTTTTAGCTCTCAACCCATCAAAGAGATTCTACGAATACCTCGGAGGCAAGGTGATTGGACAACAGCAGATAGAACGGGGAGAGCAGCTGTTTACAGAGGTCGCATATGGCTGGCAGAGTTTGAAAGTTCTCCTCTAACCGCCAAGCAGCTCTACTATCCATCTGCACTAAAATCGATTGATGATCCGTCGAATCGCACCCGTTCTTCACAACGGACATTCCCACCACCCTCGCCTATTACAAAGACAAGCTCGGCTTCGAATGTCTGGGCACATGGCACGATCCGCCGGTCTACGCCATCGTTGCCCGCGACCAGCACGCGATTCATTTTCGTTGCGCCGAACCGCCTGCAGCCAATCCCGATAAGTATTTGGATGAACTGCTCGACGCCTACCTATTGGTCGAAGATGCGGACGCGCTTTGTTCCGAGTACGCAGCCCGAGGCGTCGAGTTCACTCGGCATCTTGCCAACACGCCGTGGCAATCGCGCGGGTTTGTAGTAAAGGATTGCGACGGTCGCCTTCTCGCCTTTGCCGCAAACCTGTAATCGACTACCGCATGGGAGCCGCCTCAGAAACATCGCTATCATTTGAAGGGAGCAACTCTCAATGATCAACGGCGCGCATTTGGTCCTCTACAGCAAGGACGCCGAGGCCGACCGGAACTTCTTTCGCGAAATCCTCGGCTTTGCGTCGCTGGACGCTGGTCATGGATGGCTGATCTTCGCCCTTCCGGCGGTCGAGGCGGCATTCCATCCCGCTGAGGCAAACGACAGGCTTGAGCTCTTACCTGATGTGCGACGACCTGAAGAACGAGATGGCAGCACTACTCGCTAAAGGCGTCAAGTGTACGGACGCTACGGAAGAGCGCTGGGGCTCGGTTACGAAAATCGGGCTACCGGGCGGCGGCACGATTGGCCTCTATCAGCCCAAGCACGCCAGACCATAAAGGCGGGTTTGGCCATCGACGTTCCCCGCTGCGGCCGCCAGCGCCGCCCCCACGCTACCCTGTTATTCATGCCCCTCCTGGCTTCCTGCTTCCGCCATTCTTGCTTCCTACTTTTAAGAAACACGCGCAAGACGGTCGCGGTGTGGAGCGGCCACCGGAAGGGCGGCGGACTGTCTCTTCTCTCATGGTGGCGCGCATCCGCGCCCTTTGCGCTTCTGAGGAACTCGCGCAAAACGGGCACGTCGAGGCCGCGCGAATTCCTGACACCGTTTCGCGGCACGACCGTGCCCTTTGCGCTTCTATCAACTTGCTTCTTACTCGCCCAAACCCGCCCCACCACTCCGCCAGGCTCCGCCGTCAAGCCCGCCACTACCAATCCCGAAACCCAAGACCAGGACAAAGACAAAAAGAAACTCGAAGAAGGCTTGTCCTATCGCTCCATCGGCCCTTACCGCGGTGGCCGCTCCCTCACCGCCGCCGGCATCCCGGGCGACCCCAACACTTGGTACTTCGGCTCCACCGGCGGCGGTGTTTGGAAATCCACCGACGCCGCGCTCACCTGGAAACCCATCTTCGATCACGAAAAGTCTTCCTCTATCGGTAGCCTTGCCATCGCGCCCTCCGACCCTAACGTCCTCTATGTTGGCACCGGCGAAACCTGCATCCGCGGCAATCTCGCGCAAGGCGATGGCGTCTACAAATCCGTCGACGCCGGCAAGTCCTGGAAGAATGTCGGCCTCAAAGACTCCCGCGCCATCGGCAAAATCGTCATCCACCCCACCAACCCTGACGTCGTCTTCGTCGCCGCTCTCGGCCATCCCTACGGACCCAACGCGGAGCGCGGCCTCTTCCGCACCACCGATGGCGGCAAGACTTGGCAAAAGGTTCTATACGTCGATGACAAAACCGGCGCAGTAGACGTCGAGTTCGATCCCCACAACCCTCACATTCTCTTCGCGTCCTTCTGGCAAGTCCTCCGCCAACCTTGGAACCTCAACAGCGGCGGCCCCGGCAGCGGGCTCTATCGCTCCTCCGATGGCGGCGACACTTGGAAGAAACTCGGCGGCGGCGCTGCTGGCGTGGCAGCCGAATCCGAGGGCCTCCCCGAAGGTCCATACGGCAAAATTGGCATAGCCGTCGCCGCCAATTCCGACCGCGTCTTCGCCCTCATCGAAGCCAAGAAAGGCGGTCTCTATCGCTCCGACGATGGCGGCGGCAAGTGGGAACTCATCAATCCCGATAACCGTTTCACCCAGCGCGCCTGGTATTACATGCACATCATTGCCGACCCCAAAGATGCTAACACGGTTTGGATCCTCAACGTCGAAATGCACAAATCCACCGACGGCGGCCATACCTTCAACAAGATCAAAGTCCCCCATGGCGATAACCACGGTCTCTGGATCGATCCCACCGATACCCGCCGCATGATTCAATCTGACGATGGCGGTGCCACCGTCACCTTCGATGGCGGCGAACACTGGACCAAACAGAACAACCAGCCCACCGCGCAGTTCTATCACGTCATCGCAGACGACCGCTTCCCCTATTACGTCTACGGCGCCCAGCAAGACAACTCCACCGTCGCCATCGCCAGCCGCGATCTCGACGGCCCCATCGATCGCCAGGATTGGTATCCAGTCGGCGGTGGCGAAGCCGGCTACATAGCGCCCGATCCGCGCGACCCCCTCATCATCTACGCCGGCGACTATCAAGGCAACATCACCCGCTATGACAAACACACCGGCCAGTTGCGAAACATCACGGTTCACCCTGTCATGAGCGACGGCATGGGCGCAGCCACGCTCGAACACCGGTTCCAATGGACGGCGCCTTTATCCATTTCCCCCAACGATCCTGACACCGTCTACCACGCCGGCGAGCGCATCTTCAAGACCACCGACGGCGGCACTCACTGGGACGCCATCAGCCCCGATCTCACTCGCAACGACAAGAGCAAACAGATCCCCTCCGGCGGCGACATCACCATCGACGACACCGGCACTGAATACTACGACACCGTCTTCGCCGTCGCCGAATCACATCTCGAAAAAGGTCTCATCTGGGCGGGCACCGACGATGGTCTCCTTCACATCACCCGCGACGCCGGCAAGAATTGGACCAACATTACGCCCAAAGAAATGCCCGAATGGAGCAAAGTCAGCCAGATTGACCCTTCTCCCCACGACGCCGCCACCGCTTGGGTCGCCGTCGATCGCCACGCTAACGACGATGTAAAGCCCTACATTTTCGTCACCACCGACTACGGCAAAACCTGGAAGAAAATCGCCAACGGCATTCCCGACGGCGCCTTCGTGCGCGCCGTCCGCGAAGATCCCGTGCGCAAAGGCTTACTCTTTGCCGCCACCGAGACAGGCATGTATTGGTCAAAGGACTCCGGCGCGAATTGGGCCTCGCTTCAGCTCAACCTACCCACCGTCCCTATTCACGACCTCATCGTCAAAGGCGACGATTTAGTCCTCGCCACCCACGGCCGCGCCTTCTGGATTTTGGATGACATTTCGCCCTTGCGCCAAACCACCGACGAAACCGCTAAAGCCGATCTGTGGCTCTACAAACCTTCCACAGCTCTGCGCCTCCATGCATCGAGTTCCAAAGGCTCCCCCACTACCGGCGATAATCCGCCCGACGGCGCGCTCATCTACGCCTTCACCCGCACCAAACCCAAGCACGCCAAACTCGAAATTCTTAATTCCTCCGGAAAAGTCATTCGCACCCTCTCCTCAGACGTTAAGCAAGATCTCGAAGAGCAGCTCGATCCCGAGGACGAAAAGCCCAAACCGCAGCTTGAGATGAAAAGCCGGCCTCAACCGTCTTGTATGGGATCTGCACTATGAAGCCGCGCCGCGCGTCCCTGATTACTATCTCTACGAATATGAATCCGGATCCAAAGGCCCATTCGCCCTGCCTGGTCAATACACTGTGCGCCTCACCGTTGATGGCAAAACACTTACCACTCCACTAGACGTCGAGCTCGATCCGCGCCTGAAAGTCCCGCCAGCCGATCTCGAAAAGCAGTTCACCCTGCTCATGGACATTCGCGGCGAACTCACGCGCGTCTACAACCTCTCCAACTCCGTCATCGATCTCCGCAAGCAGATTGCCGATATGAAGCGGCGCGTCGACCCCGAACAAGCCAAGCCCATGCTCCGCGAAGCCCAAGCCCTCGACGAAAGGCTGGCAGCACTCCAGAAGACGCTCATCAACACCGACGTCCACGCCAACGAAGACTCACTTAAATTTGGTCTCGGCATCGATGGCAGCCTCGCCGACCTGGCCATCATTGCCGGCGGCGATGCCGATTCCGCGCCAACTGAAGCCTCCCTGCGGCAATTCAGCAAACTAAAGGCCGAAGTCGATGGCATCTCCAATCGCTGGTCCCTAATCGTCTCTCAAGACGTACCGAAGGTGCCAAATCTGATCGTCGTGGGGAGACCATGATGCGCGTCTTATCCGTTAATCTCGGCCAGCCGCAGGAAATCGAAACTCCGCACGGCATCGTCTTAACCAGCATTTTCAAATCTCCCGTCGAAGGGCGCATTCCGGTGCGCGGCAACAACCTGGCCGGGGATCGTCAGTCCGATCTAAC
The DNA here is from genome assembly GCA_963763615.1 of Bryobacterales bacterium. Lineage (GTDB taxonomy): Bacteria > Acidobacteriota > Terriglobia > Bryobacterales > Bryobacteraceae > Bog-105. The sequence continues at coordinate 465,145 of CAVXPI010000007.1, forward strand.
GGTCCATGGCGGCCCTGGCAAAGCAATCTACGCCTATGCATCGGAACACTATCCATATTGGGCAACCAAACTCAGGCATGAGTTAACACCGGGCAACTTCGGCGAAAACCTAACCACCGGAGGCCTCTTGGAAACCAATGCGCAAATTGGCGATCATTACCGCGTCGGCACTGCGGTCTTGAAAATCACTCAGCCTCGCATGCCCTGCTACAAGCTGAACCTGCGTTTCGACCTCGCCGCTATGGTCAAGCTCTTTTGGCAGAGCGGCTTCTCGGGCCTCTATTTTGGAGTTGTGGAAGAAGGCGATATCGCCGCCGGAGATGCCATCGAATTGCTCGAACGTCCATCCGCCTCGGTAACTATTGCCGAAGTCCTCAGCGCCTATAGGGGAGAGCGCAACGACAAAGCTCTCGTTGATCGCGTTCTCGCCTCACCCATCAGCGGAAGTTGGAAAGAAGAGATTTTGGAACGGGCAAATTCGTGATCGACACCACTCCTGCCAAGCTGCCGGAAAGAATAACCATACCGGGACGCTATGTAACGCTCGTCCCCCTCAATGCCGCGGCTCATGGCGATTCGCTCTGGGACGCCGTCAAAGGCGAGGAAAACGACGCGCTCTGGCTCTATCTCTTCGACGGTCCTTATCGCGAACGTAGCGCCTTCCATGAATCGTTAAAAAGCAAGGAAGTGTCGCCCGACCCTTTTTTCTACGGCATTCTCAATAACACCACCGGAAAAGCGACGGGCATCGCCTCCCTCATGCGCATCGATCCTAAGAATCGCGTCATTGAAGTAGGCTCCATTCTTTACTCCCCACTTTTGCAACGCACCCGCGGAGCCACCGAAGCAATGTATCTGATGATGCGCTACGCCTTTGAAACTCTCGGCAATCGCCGTTACGAATGGAAGTGCAACGCGCTTAACGCACCGTCGCGTAGCGCCGCCCTGCGTCTGGGTTTTACTTTCGAGGGAATCTTTCGCCAGCACATGATCGCCAAAGGTCTAAATCGCGACACCGCTTGGTACTCGGTCATCGATAAAGAATGGCCCGGAATCAAGCAAGCCTTGGAACACTGGCTGGCGCCTGAAAATTTCACCGCTGATGGAAAGCAAAAAAACAGATTGAACGACGGGAAGAGACGCTTCGGAGGATAAGTGTCTCTCCCCTTTTTGAATCGCTACAAGTGAAGTCCGGATCACCGCAACGAATCGTTCGTATGGGTAGTGGGAATCCAGATCGACTTTCTCTCAAATTTCTCTCAAAATAATTTTATTCGCTCTTTGTTCGCCTAACAAAGAACTGAAGCTTGTCGATCTCTGGATCGACAGCAACGTCAAAGAACCCAACCATCATCTCCGCCCACGTCTGTTCGCCCCATTCCACCGCCGCCGTCGGATCGGGATTGTGCGGGTTATTTCTGGAATTATCGTAGCTTGCGACGGCCTGCAAAATTGTCCCAGCCTTCAGCGGGATCGGCGTTGCAAGCTTGTAGCTGAGCTGCCAGAAAAAGTCGTAGTGCGGAACGCGCAGCAGCGTCCGTATTCGTCCGTGCGGCTCAACAATGTTGTACTCAAACGTTTTGCCGCGCAGGTGCATGTGCGGGAAAAAACTCAGCAGCAGCGCGTCGTTCGGAATCGATCCGTGAACTTCCACGCGATAGTTGTCTTCGCCCGGGGGAATCGTAAAGGTGTCGTTGGTCAGTTGAACCGTGAGAACACGTTTATCCGGTTTGGCGGGCGAGAACACCAAGCCGATGCGCGTTTGATCCTCCGTCGCTTTCCCGTTGGTAGTGTAATGCATCTGCAGAACAATGTCCGAGCCTGCTGGAATCAGTTTGGCAAAGCCGCGCGGCCATTGATCGGGCAGGCTTCCGGGCGCATACACCAGCAGTATGTCGGCGATGGTGAACTTCTCATCTCGCGGATCGTTGCCGCGCAACCATTTCGAATCCGGCGGCCGAATGTATGCCACGGCATGATGCACAACGGCCCGGTTACTGGGCCTGATCTCCGACATCCTCACCCAGCGGTCCTCCTTGAAGCCCGTCGGAATGATGATGTATTGATAGGCCACGTCTCCGCTGGCGGGAATCGCTCTAGGCTTTGGCATGGTCAAGACCATGTCGGGAGTATCAATGTTCCAACCCTCCGTCTGCTTTAACGGAGGAGGGGCGTCGGCTGGACTTCCCTCCGGGGCTTTCGCATCCGCCCATGCTGCGAGTGTGGCAATCTCTCCCGCGTTCAGCGAACGGTCGTTCGAGAAATGTCCGCAACATGGGTCCGCAAACCATGGCGGCATCTGGCGCAGTGTGGTCTTTTCGCGAATCGCCGCTGCGAAAGGTCTTGTATGGGCGTAGGTGTCAAACGCTATCGGGGCGATTTCCCCGCGCCGGTGACAGCTCTGACAGTGCGTCTGAAGAATCGGCAGCACATCGCGGTAGAACGTGGGCGTCTCCGCAGCAAAGGACACTCCGCTAAGAAGCGTCAGCAAAGCTAGGCCAACGCGGCTCACGCTTCTCCTTGAACGCCGCGGTTCCTTCTTTGAAGTCGTCGCTCGCCATAAGCTTCTTACGCAACACTGCCGCGATCTCTCCCGCTTCCTGTGCGGTCTTGCCTTCCGTCTCCCGAACATACTGCAGACCCAAAGAAACCGCCAGCGGACTCGCACCGGCTAGCTGTCTTGCCACCTTCATGGCTGCCGGAACCAGGCCCTCGTTCGAGTGCAGTTCTTGGACAAACCCCCACGCGAGAGCTTCGTGCGCCGAAAACGGAATCCCCATGAGACTCACTGCCAACGCCCGGCGTTTCCCTAGCGCTGCTTCAACCGCCCGATACACGACAAACGGCCAAAACCCAATCCGTACTTCGGGCAGTCCAAAGCTCGCGGTCTCCGATGCAAAGATAATGTGCCCTTGCACCGCCAGCCCAAATCCACCCGCAAGCGCCGCACCGTTCACCGCCACCACAATCGGCTTCACGGCTTTCGCGCCCTGCGTAAAAAGTTGCTCGTGCGCTTCCGCCAGCTCTTCTACCGGCGGATCTTCGCCCAAATCCATGCCGGCGCAGAAGACCCTCCCATTGGCACTGATCAATGTGCATCCGATGTCATTGCACGACTCAGCCGCGCGCACAGTGGCCACAATGTCCCGGCACATCTGCAAAGTGAGTGCGTTACGTTTAGCCGGGCGATTCAGTACCAGGTGGCGAACTCGGCCATCGTCTTGTACCAGGATTTCCATTACAGCTTCATTCCCTGTCCCAAGCCAGGCTCAAAGTCTAACAACTGAATCGGCACGTGCTCAGTGTGCGACTTAAAGCACGCGGCATCAAAAGCCAGGCTCAGAACGGCGCGCGTATCAGCCGGATCGATCAGCGCATCGCAGTGGCCGCGTGCCGCTGCATATTTCGAGTCAAGCCAGCGATCGTAATCGGCCCGCGTTTGTTCAATACGCTCCAGCTAGCTCGGGAGGAATCGGCTGCCCGGCGGATTTATATTTTTCGAGTTCCGGACCGTACACGGCCTGCACTGCCGAATCTCCCTCCATCACACCGATGCGCGCAGTCGGCCAACTAAAAGTGAAGTTCGGATCAAACCCTTGCCCCGCCATCGCGTAATAGCCCGCTCCGCTCGCGTGATTAACCGTGAGCACGATCTTTGGAACGGTGGCGCAAGCCATGGTTTCCACCATCTCCGCGCCCGCGCGAATAATTCCCGCCGTTTCCGCTTCCACTCCCACCATGAAGCCCGAAACATCTTGCACATAGAGAATGGGCAGACCATGGCGTTGCGCGTTCTCCACAAAGTAGGCAACCTTGCGGGCTGATTCTGTATAGACAATGCCGCCAATGCGCGGCCCGGTTTTGGTCTTGAGAAAACCGCGGCGGTTCGCAATGATCGCAATGTGCCGGCCATTCAGCGCTCCGGCGGCGCACAGGAATTCAGGCGCATAATCGGCTTGAAACTCGATTCGCTCGCTCGCATCCAGAATGCGGTCCAGCAGGTCTTCCACCTTATAAGGCAAGCGGTGATCGGACGGCAGCACGTCGTACAACCCGGCCGGGTCCGCTTTCGGGCGATTGCGGCAAGCCGTTAGCTGCGCCTTCGGGCATTTGACGAAACTGCTGGCGGATCATCTGCAAGCAGGCGGCATCATCCGCGGCCTTGTAATGAGCGACACCGCTGATGGCAGTGTGCATAGCCGCCCCGCCCAGCGTTTCGCTGTCTGTCACCTGACCCACCGCGCCTTTCACCAAATTCGGACCACCCAAGCCCATAAAGCTGACCTTCTCCACCATGATGATGATGTCGCTTAGCGCCGGCAGATAGGCCCCGCCCGCAATGCACGGCCCCATGACGGCCGCTATTTGCGGAATGTGGAGCCTGCGCCGCATCAAAGAGTTGTAGTAGAAGATACGGGCCGCGCCGTATTGCCCCGGAAAGATGCCGTCTTGTAAAGGCAGATTGACGCCAGCCGAATCCACCAGATAAACAATCGGCAAGGCGTTGCGCATGGCGATTTCTTGCGCACGCAGAATCTTGGTAATGGTTTCGGGCCACCATGCGCCCGCTTTTACGGTTGCATCGTTGGCGACGATGACGGCGGGGCGGCCTTCGATTTTGGCAACACCAGTAACAACACCAGCAGCCGGGGCCTGTCCCTCGTAACGATCGTAGGCGATCAGCAGTCCTATCTCTAGAAACAAACCACCGGGATCGATGAGTTGAGCAATGCGCTCGCGGGCGGTGAGTTTGCCGTCTTTGTGCTGCTTGTCAATCTTCTTTGGACCACCGCCTGCTACTAACCGGCGCTCCAACTCATGCAGTTCGCTCACAAGCTGGCGCAAATCGCGGGTAGAACCTGACATAGAAGAAACGGGACAATTGATAGTCTAACAGTCATGCTGGGGATAGACGAAAAGGCGTTGCGAGTCGCGTGGACCATTTTTCTCTTTGCCTTCCTTTTGGTAATCGTTTATACGATCCGTGACACGCTACTCGTTTTCGCCGGAGCTATCTTTTTTGCCTATATCCTTTCGCCGATCGTCGCTCTGATCGAGCGCTTTATACCTAAGCGGAGAACGGTGGCACTGGGCCTCGTTTACACAGTTCTTTTGGGCGCTATGGTCGGCCTTGGTTTTGCGTTGATCCCGCGATTGGCGACGGAGGCGACGAGCTTGTTCACGCGCCTTCCGGCGATGGTGATGAGCGGCAGTTGGGCCACGCTGCCGCTGCCAAGCTGGGCTACGCCTGTGCGCGGGCAGATTATGGATGCGGTCAGAAATTGGGCTGCGGGGCTCCAGAAATCGGCTGTCCCGTTCATCCAGGAAGCCGGCACCCAAATCCTTTCGGGCGTCAGCAGTCTGGTTCCGTTGATCTTGGTGCCGATTCTGGCGTTCTTTTTTCTAAAAGATGCGCGCCAGATTCGCCAAGCGCTGTTGAACATGGTTCACGGCGCTTCACGAACGACGTTGGGCCTCATTTTGGATGACGTACACGCCATGCTGCAGAGTTACATGAAGGCCTTGGTCATCCTGGCAGCCGCTTCCTTCCTTGCCTGGATGATTTTCTTAAATATCTTGGGAGAGCCTTACGCACTGCTGCTTGCGGGTTTGGCCGGCACTCTGGAATTCATTCCGGTCATCGGCCCTGCGGCGGCACTGGTCATCATTTTAGTAGTCAGTGGCACCGCAGGCGTCGGCGGTCTGGTTTGGATTATTGTGTTCTGGCTTCTTTACCGCGTCTTCCAAGACTACGTTCTGAATCCGTTCCTGATGAGCACGGGAGTTGAAATTCATCCAATTTTGGTTCTGTTTGGCGTGCTCGCGGGAGACAAGTTGGGAGGAATTCCGGGAATGTTCTTCTCGGTGCCGATTCTCGCCATCTGCAAAGTTGTGCTGACTAATCTTTCGAAGGCATCGACGGAGCGTGAGTGGAGCGTCGCGGAGTGAGGTTCAGTCGGGAATCGTTCGTAGAACAAAACAAGTGATGTCGTCGTGCTGCGGAGCGTTGCCGACAAATTGATCGGCGGAGGTCATGAGGCCGCGTAAGATTTCTTGAGCGTTTGCGCCAGAATAGTTGTTCAAGGTGGCTAGCATGCGGCCTTCGCCGTACTCCTCTTCGCTCATGTTCTCCGCTTCTGCGAGGCCGTCGGTAAAAATCAGCAGCACGTCGCCGGGCGTCAATGTCACTTGGCCACACTCATACGGCGCTTTGCGGAATAGACCAAGCGGGACGCCGCCAACTTGTAACCGTTCTATCGTGCCGGAGGCGCGCCGCAAGACGGGCCAATTATGACCGGCATTGACGTAGGTCATTTCGCGCGTTACGGGATCCAATTCGGCAAGGAACGCGGTGGTGAAACGCTGGCCGGTAACGTTCTGGTCGCAACAATAGCGGTTCCAACGTTCGAGCAGATCTAGCGTATTCGAACAAACATTAGCCAAAGTACGCAAGCTGGCCTGTAAGGTCGCCATCAATAGAGCAGCGGGCACGCTTTTGCCGGCGACATCGGCTACCGCGACAACCAACGCAGCACCAGGTTGGACGGAGCCGTCGGCGAAAGTGCGTAAGAAGGCGTCATAATAGTCGCCGGCCACGGTGTTGGCGGGGCGGGTGGCGAACGCCATCTCAATCCCGGGCACCACTGGCGGCGCGGATGGCATCAACCAAGTCTGGATTTCTTTGGCGATTTCCAGATCGCGTTTCAATGTGACGCGATCAGCCAGTTCGAGCGCCAAGAGGATGATCAACAACGCCGCAGCGAACAAGGAATAGTTGGGAACTTGCAGCTCGGCGTTGCCAACATGGATATCGAAACCGCCAAAGAAGACAAGGATGAGCGATAGGACAAAGAGGACGCGGCGCGCCGGCGAAAGCTTGGAAACCATGGCCCAGAAAAGGCCGCTTACGAGCCGCCGGGTTTTGCGGCCACGCTTTTCGCCTGGAATGGGTTCGAGGTCGAGGTCTCTTGAATACAGGCGGTAACTGGCGCGCGCCTCGCCGTGCAATTGCGACCAGAGTTGCTGGACGGCCAAGCCGTCGCTTAAGCGCTGCCAGAATCTTTGAAGCCGCGAACCCATTCTCTGAGTTTGCAACATATTGCGTCGCGAACCCTATCTCAAATCCCCAAGAACTTCGCTTGCTGCTGCGCACTCGGCACGGGGCAGACGTCATACTTACCTGCCAGCCGAAACCGATTCTTCGCAACTACTGTATAAGCTGCATCTCGCGCGGCCTTCGGCACAATTTGGAACGCATACCCAAGAACCTTCCAGATTCCACCCAAACTAAACAAACATTGCACCGTCACATCCGAACGCTGCAACACGCGCTCCCCGCTTGTACCTAAATCCATCATCAAGTAAACGCTATTGTTCTCAAGCATCCGCTCCTGGTCGATCCCGTGTCTCGCCAACACTTGGGTTGCAAAAGCAGACTGTTGCGGCGAAAACCGGAACCGATCATGCCGGTCGTGCTTCAGCAACCACTGCACGCTCGCATGGCAAAATCCGCACAGCCCGTCATAAAACATCAGCGCGTGTGCATCGGCGATAGGAGCAGGCATTATCTTCATTTTCCCAGAAACTGAATTAGAGCCTGCCAATCCGGTGCCAATCCGGCAATCCGGTGACTGCCACCACAATGCAACAATTCCCGGATCAGTTGGCTTCGTTGCGCAAAATGGACAATCCGGTGACTGCCACCACGGACAATCCGGTGACGGTGACCAATCCGGTGACCAATCCGGTGACTGCCACCACAATGCAACAATTCCCGGATCAGTTGGCTTCGTTGCGCAAAATAGCCGTAGCAACCCCAAAATGCAGAACTCCGAGTCATTTGATGGGGCTTCGACCTTCGTTGTCCGGATTCATCCGTCCTCCTGACCGCCCCAGAATCACGCTATCCGCATTCACAACCGCGGATCGACACTGCCGGTTACCCCACTTCGCAACGATCTCATCTCTATTGGTCACAAGCCTCTCAAAATTCCCTTCTCCCCCTATCGAACTGAAAACTAAGCCGCTTGACCGCTTTCTCTCCTTCACGCTTCATCTCGCATAACGCCGCACTCAGCTTATCCTCGAGTAAGTTCACGCGGTCGTAACCTGCCTGGCGCCTTCCTGTTTTCCGTGGATCGCGCCCTTCCGCCAAGAATCGAGTTCGCCCACGGTTCGCCCTCCAGGTTCAGTTCTTTCAAAATCGAAAACTTACCTTTCCCCGTTGGGTTCGTATTTTAAAAACGAGCCACTCGCTCTGCCGTTGGTCTCTGCGGCAGCGGGTTGGCTTTGTTTTTTCAAACAGCGGCCCATCACAAAGGATTGGGTTCGTTGCGCAAAGTGGCTACCTGCCAAAATCAAGCTCGCTCGCAACATCGTGCCAAGTTGGACCGGCCCGGTTGGAGTTCGCTCTTTGAGACCCCTACGTCGGCCGGAATATGGCTTCTGTAACGGGCCGCAATCTTCCCTTCCTTAGCGGCTCATTTCCCTCACATTAATTTCTGTACGGACGGGCGGGATCGTGGCCGAAACCGCGAAGCAAACGTGACGACGGCAGTAGGATCGTCGGAGCAAAGACGCTAACCCGGTGCGTAATCCGAAGCAGTCGTTTTGAAGATAGGATGGCAGGGTTGGTGCGGGAGAGCTCCGAACGATTTTCAGAGATCCAAAGAGCTCGCCCGCCGAGACCAGATCTGAGAGGTTGACGCTTCCCAGATGGGATGATCCTATGCAAATCCTACACCCATTCCTCGGCTCCGTCCAGCAGTACGATGCAGAACTTTCCGATCCCGAACGCTACCGGCCGGGCCACTGCCCGCAGTGCGAGGCTAAGCGTCCGCTGACCGCCCACGGATTCTATTGCCGCACGTTGGAAGACGTCGATTTCGACGGCGTGATCCGCGTGCGGCGCTACTTATGCGAAAGCTGCCGGCGCACGGTGTCGCTGTTGCCGCAGTTCGCGCTGCCATATCTGCGATCCAGTCTGGCATTAATCGCCCTGTTTCTGGTGGCGCGTTTACTCCAAGGGCAAACGCTAAAGCGAGCCGCCGCAGCGATGGCTTATCAACGCGGCCAGTTCTGGCTGCGGCGCTTTCGCCACCAGGCCGAATCGTTGTGCGCCTCGCTGGCGGCTTTGACGGCGCCAACGCCGGCGGCGAACTTCGTAGAGCGGGCGCTGCGCATGCTGGAAGCGAGCGGCTGGATCGCCTCTCACCGCTTCTTGTTCGGCCGGTTGCGGGCGCACTTGCTGGGCTGGCCGCCCAGTCTCGCTCCCATCGGCCGTCGCGCCACGCTCTCTGCGGCGAACGCCATGGGCTGATGGTTCCCACACACCTCTTGTCTTTCGCGCGGCGGCGTTTCGACCTACGCTTTCCGTGGGAGGAAAAACCTCGTGAACGACAAGCCCGAAAAAATCGCCCTCTTCCGCTATGGCCTGATCGCGCCGCTGATTTTAGAAACATTGCCGCGCGGCGAACTCACCCGGCGCGCCGAGGAGATTGCCGCCCGTGCCTACGACATCCCACACTCGACCCGGCGCACGGTTTCCATTGACACACTGCTGGACTGGGCGCTGCGCTACCGCCGCAAAGGTTTGGAAGGGCTCACGCCCCAACCGCGGCAGGATCGGGGCCAGGCGCGTGTCGTCGATTCGCAAACCGCCACGCTCATCGAACGGCTGAAGCGCGAGAACCCGCATCGCACCGGGACGTCATTGCTGCGGCAACTCGCTTCCTCGCAAGGACAGGAGAAAGCTGCACTGTCGGCTTCCACGCTGTATCGTTTCCTGCGGCAGCACGGTCTCACCACCCAGCAACTGTTGAGCGAACCCACCACCGCGCGCAAAAAGTTTGAAGCGCAGTTCGCCAATCAGATCTGGCAATCCGACATGCTCTTCGGTCCGTGGGTGGAGCGGCCCGGCGGCGGCAAGCGCCAAGTGTTTCTGCAGGCCACGCTCGACGACGCCAGCCGCCTCATCCCGCACGCCCAGTTCTATCCCGATCAAGGTCTCGATTCGTTTCTCGATTGCTTGCGCCAAGCCATCGCAGCGCGTGGTATCCCGGTTCGCCTTTACATGGACAATGCCAAGATCTACCGCTCGCCGCAGTTGGCGCGCATTGCCGCCTCCATCGGCATTCTCATCGTCCACACGCCGCCCTATCAGCCCGAAGGGCGCGGCAAAATCGAGCGCTTTTTCCGTTCGGTGCGGGAACAGTTTCTGGCCGATTTCGAGCCGAAGACGCTGCTCACTCTGGAGCAGTTGAATGAACGCTTGGGGCAGTGGATCGATCTTTATCACTGCGCCGAACACAGCGCTTTGCAAACCACGCCGCTGCTGCGCTGGCAGCGCGATATCGAACAGGTCCGGCAACTGCCGCCCGCTAGCGATCTGCGCCGCTTGTTCTTTCATCGCGTGGATCGCCTGGTGCGCCGCGATTCCACCTTCCTGCTGCACAACCGGTTCTTCGAAGCGCCGCCGCAGTTGGCGGGCAAACGCATCGAGGTGCGCTTCGATCCGCTGGAGCGGAATCAACTGGAGATCTATTACGAAGGTCAGAGTCAGGGTGCGGCGCGTCTGGTCGATGCGGTTGTGAACGCGCAACTACCGTCACTGAAGCGGGAGGGCCGGTGAGTATGTGGGAAACATTCTTCGGTTTCAAGAAAACGCCGTTCGCAGACAATCCAGACGCCAAACAGCTGTTCGCCTCGCAGGCCTGGCAGCAAGTGAAAACGCGGTTGGAGTTTCTGGCGCAACATCGCGGCGTGGGATTGCTCACCGGCGAAGTGGGTTCCGGCAAGTCCACCGCCGCGCGCGCCTTCACCAGCGCGCTGCCTGCCAACCAGTACAAGATTCTTTATGTGCACTTCTCCGCCGGTTCGGCGCTCGATCTGTTGCGTCAGATCGCCTTGGAACTGAATCTGACACCGGCGCGTTTGCGCGGCGATCTGGTGCGCCAGATCGCCGAAGCCGTGGTGCGTCTCAACCAAGCCAAGAAGCAGCATCCCTTGCTGATCTGCGATGAAGCGCAACTGTTGCCCCATCCGGCGCTCGAACAACTCCCGTTGTTGTTGAACTTCGACATGGATTCCTCCCGCTACCTCACTCTGCTCTTGATCGGGCAGCCCTTGTTGCGCCGGACTCTCTCGCTGCAACTGCACGAAGCTTTGCGCCAGCGCGTTAGTGTGCATTATCACTTGGAGGGAGTAACGCGCGAAGAACTCGACGCCTATCTCGCTCATCAACTCAAAGCCGCCGGTGTGACGCAGCCGTTGTTCGATGAGACCGCCCGCCAGGCGCTATATCAAGCCACGCGCGGCCTCTTGCGCAAAGTGAACAAACTCGCGGTGAGCGCTCTGCGGCTGGCGGCGGAGCGCAAAGCCTCCACTGTGGACGAAGCGCTTTTGCTGGATGCGGTGGGCGAGGTGCTGCTATGAGCGCTGCGGCAAAGAAAGCACCTGAAACCGCCATTCTCTCACTGGCACAACTGCTCGCCCAGCAGCCGGCCACGCCGCCGGCGAGTTGGATCGAACCGGGCTTGCTGCCGCCGCAAGGCATTCTGTTTGTGGGCGGAGAGCCGAAGGTGGGCAAGAGTCTGTTGGTCGCCAATCTCGCGCTACTGCTGGCCGCCGGCAAAGAGCGCGCGGGTTTCGCCGCGCCCGCTGCGCGCCGTGTGTTGATGTGCCAGTTCGAGCTGCCCACGCCACAGTTTGTGGCGCGCTTAGCGGCCATGCGCCGCGCCTTCGGTTCAGCCGCCGACCAGAATCTGTTGGTCGATACACGCGCCACCGGCCATCTGCTCAGTGCCCCGCAAGGATTGAATCACTTCCTCAACGCTGCGCGAACGGCCGCCGCCGAGGTCATTGTCCTCGATCCGTTGTACTCGGCGCACGATCAGGATGAGAACGATACGCGCGCCATGGCGGCGCTGTGCCAAAGCTTGCTCAAGTTGCGTGAGACTTCCAAGGTCGCGCTCATCGTAGTGCATCATGTGCGCAAGTCGGTGGGCCGCGACGAAATCGGCAGCGCCTTTCGCGGCTCGTCGGCTTTGCATGCGGTGGGCGATAGTTACTTGTTGCTGGCGCGGCCTTCCGCGCATCTGCCGCACTACGGTCGAGATGCGTTTTCAGTTTCGCTATGCGGCGCAGCAGCCGTCGAGATTGTTGACGCTCGATCCGCAAACGTTGTGGTTTTCCGCCGCTGGCCTGACACCTGCGAAAGCTCCCGCGCGCTCCAAAGTCGAACAGCAGGATGTATCCAAAGCGCTCGGCGCACTGGGCAGTCAAACCAGATACAACCAACTGCGCCAGCAGATCATGGATCTCACCGATTGTTCCAAACGCACCGCGCAACTGGCCATCGCCGACGCCTGCCGCGACGGCGTCATCGTGCAGGCCGACGGCCAATACCGGCTGCCGCTTTGAGCGCTCTTTGTTTTGTGCGCGGGTCGCGCCGCCGCAAACCCTGCCTCGCGGGTCAGCGGGGTCCGAGGCTGAGGCGACGGTTCTGTAGCCCAGAAACGTACTTCAGTCGCACCCGCCGGACTTACTCTCCGGCGGGGTTGCTGTCTTGGTCTTGGCTTACCAGCCTCAGCAACTGGGAACAGTTTCCCGAGCTTTAGCCTCGGAGATAAAAACGCGATGACGCCCCGACGGGTTTTTCGTCGGGGCCTTTCCCTGTGAACTGCTCCATCCCTTTTCCAACTGGCACCGCTTGGGATACCGGCTTTTGCCTACACAGGTGAGTATCCTATCCCAACTCTGCTCCACCACCCCCGGCCTCGCCGGAAACCTGTGTGAACCCATCAGTATCAATTAGCTTGATTGGAAAGGGGGTGAACAGTGTGAACCGTTACAGCTTCGAAGCGTAAAAGAGCGAACTCGCGGCGATTTGGCTTCGTTTTTTCAAAAAACGTTCCGCAAACGAAACGGCCGATGGGTTTGTTTTTTCAATCCCAGCCCATCGGCCCAAAGTGGCTTCAAAGCGTAAAGCCACCCCTACGTCGGAATTTGGGTTCGTTGCGAAATCGCAGCCGATCCGGGGAGACCGCTCCTGGCTTCGAAGCGTAAAAGAACGAACTCGTGGTAATTGGCTTCGTTTTTTCAAAAGCGCTCCGTCGCGCTTGGCTTCGTTGCGCTCATTCCTTAAACGCCAAACACATTGCGCCGCAGAAAGTCATTGCGGAACTTCCCATGCGGATCAAACTTCTTCGCCATCGCCACAAACTCCGGCATTCGTTCGTACCTCGTTCTTAACTCGGCTCCCGACACCGTAAACAATTTCCCCCAATGCGGCCGATACGCATACGGCGTCAACTCTTTCTCTATGAGCGGCAGCACCTTCTCCACCTTCGGCCAGTCCGGCTTCCAGGTAAAGTGCAGCGCCACGCTCTCGCGCTTATACGCCATACTCATCCAAAGATCGTCCGCCGCAATCGTGCGGATTTCGGATATCAACAGTAGCGGCGAGACGTGCTCCCTCAACCGCTCCACCGCCAAAATCGCATCCACGGCATGGCTCCGCGGCACAAAGTATTCCGTCTGCAATTCCTTGCCGGCACTCGGCGTAAAACCCATTTTGAAATGAGGAAGCCGGTCATACCAGGGCCCCGCCACGCCCAGCTGCTCCGTGCAATTCTCCGCCGAAATCTCCGCAATCGGATGCAGATTCCTCGTCGCCAACTTGGCTCCGAAAAACTCCTTCGGCGCGCCGAATTCGTGCCCGCCGCCGGCCCGGCTCTTCACCCAGACTTCATTGATCCGCTTCTTCTGCCAATCCGTAAACAGACTCACGCTATAGCCGCTCGCCTGGATCTCGTCAAAGTGGTTCGCCATCTCCGCCAGCGGCATGTCTTCGTAAACATACTGCTTTATTTGATAAGTAGGCTGAATCGCCAGTGTCACTTTGGTAATCGCGCCTAACGCGCCCAACCCCACCACCGCTCCGCGAAACGCATGTCCATCTTTCGACTTCGAAAGCGCCACCACATCGCCCGCACCGGTCACCATTTCAAGGCCCACCACCGCCATCGCTAAGTTGCCATTTTTCTCGCCCGACCCATGCGTCGCCGTTGTCGCCGCCCCAGCCACCGAAATATGCGGCAAACTAGCCAGGTTATGCAGCGCCCACCCCTTGCTTTCCAATTGCGGACTCAACTGCCCATATGAAATTCCCGACCCCACCGTTACCGTCCGTGCATCTTCGTCAATCGCAATCACATCGTGCATGGGCCGCAGCGAAAGCAAATTATCCTGGCTATCCGCGATGTTATTGAAACAGTGCCGCGTCCCAAGCACTTTCAACCTCTCATGCCCCTTCACGAACGTGCGTACTTCGTCCACCGTCGCAGCCTCGCTCACGCGATCGGTGCTATAAGTCAGATTCCCCGCCCAGTTCGTCAGCCGCTGCTTCCCCTCCCCCAAGGCCCTCGCCCCCCACATCGTCAACGGCCCTGCCGCCGTCATTAGTTTAAGAAAAGTTCGCTTATTCACGGTTCAGCGCGCATGATATCAGAACCCTGCCCGCGCCTTTTGCACTCATTTCCCTGCCTTGCTTCCGCCTGTGTTATTCTGAGGAAGTCTTCTGTTTGCATTCGTCCTTGCCTTGCGGTGATTCTTAAAGCATCACCCTGCGGTTCTCACACGGTTCCAGTTTTCGATTGAACTCCCGTTTATCAAAGGACATGCTGTCAGTTTCGGCTGGTCCTTTTATGAACAAATTTACCGATCTAGAACTATCTCCGCTGTTGCATCGCAATCTCGCGCGCAACAGCTATGTAACTCCCACTCACGTGCAGGCCCAATCCATTCCTCCCGCATTATTGGGTGCCGACGTTGTCGCGACCGCTCAAACCGGCACCGGCAAGACGCTTGCATTCCTGCTGCCCATTCTGGTGAAACTCACTGCTAACGAGCACGAAGGAAAAGGTATCCGGTCGCTGATACTGGCGCCGACTCGCGAACTCGCGCTGCAAATCGCCGATAGCTTCGCCAAGATGTCCGTTGGTACCGAACTCCGCTCCGCGGTGGTTGTCGGCGGTATGAGCGAGCAGACTCAATTGAATGCCATCCGCCGCGGTGTGCAAATTGTCATCGCTACCCCCGGCCGTTTGGAAGACTTCATGGGTCGCCGGCTCATCGATCTCAGCAGAGTCGCCATCTCTGTTTTGGACGAAGCCGACCGGATGCTCGACATGGGGTTTGCTCCCGCTATCGAAAAGATTCTTGCGGTTCTTCCCAGGAATCGCCAGAGCTTGTTCTTCTCCGCGACGATGGACAAGACCGTCGAACGGCTGATCCAGCGTTTCTCTAAAGACGCGGTTCGCATCACTGTTCAAAAATCTATTGCCAAAACGCCCGATCAAGTGGATCTAGGCCTCTACGAAGTGGAAAGCGACCGCAAAGTCGAATTGTTGCGCCACATTCTGACTCTGGAAGAAGGCTCGTTCCTCGTGTTCACGAGAACCAAACATGGCTCAGACCGTCTAACCAAGAAATTGGCCGCCTCGGGCATTCGCGCCGTCGCCATGCACGGCGACCGCACGCAAAGTCAACGTAATCAAGCTCTCGCGGGCTTCCGGGAAGGCCGCTATCGCGTGCTCGTGGCAACAGACGTAGCAGCACGCGGTATCCATGTCGATAGTGTCGCGCACGTTGTGAACTTCGATCTGCCGCAAGCTCCTGACGATTTTGTCCACCGGGTGGGCCGCACTGGCCGCGCCGGACAAAAGGGTTCGGCATCCACTTTCAGCTCTCGCTCCGAACGGGGAGAAGTCAAACGCATTGAACGCGAATGCCGTGTCGTACTAACCCGTAAAGAGGTTTCGCCCGCGATCTTAACCCAAATTGCCGAAAGCACCCCGGCGCCCGTAGCTATCAATCCTGACCTCACTCCGAAACCAAACCGCCATCAGCGCAAGCAGGGGTCAAACGGCTTCGGTAAGCCTAATAAGAACAAAAGGGGCGGTTCGCCCTGGGATCGTTCGCCGAAATCTGCGCATCCGCCTAAGCAGCATCGCAGCCACTCTGCCGCCAATTAATTAATTAATTGGGACAACGGGCCGTGTGCGTCGTGAAACGGCCCTTTGCTATCATCGCCTGCAAGCGGTTCCGGCAGGTGCTTTCCCAATGATTCAAAGATATATATTTTTCTCTTTCCTTTTCTCTCTCTACGCTCCATTTACAGTGTTCGGTCAGGCGGAACCGCTCGATGCGTTTCAACGAGATCCTAAACAAGCAATCGATGAAACGTACACGCAAGCGATCAAGAAGTACACTACAGCTCCGGCGCTAAATTCCCGGCTCACCGATTATTTGCCTGCGTCGGCGAGTGTGCCGACACCGGCAAAGGTATTGGGTGACATTGCGGGCGCGCCAGATATGTTGCCTTATGCCGAGGATGTGTATCGGTATTTCCGGTTACTAGCAGCGGCGACTCCGCGAGTCAGAGTTTTTACGATTGGCCGCAGCGAAGAAGGGCGCGAGATGATCGCGGTAGCCGTCGCCGACGAGGCACTGTTGAATCAGGCAAAAGAGAATGGCGCGCGATTGGCTCAGCTTGCTGATCCGCGTACGATTCAATTGAGCGATTCGAAGGCGCAAGCCTTGATTGAGCGATCATTCCCCGTTTACTACATCACGGGCACGATTCACTCGCCGGAAACGGGAGCGCCTACCGCGATGATGGAAATGGCGTACCGCCTCGCCGTGGATAACGCGCCATACATACAATACATTCGCTCGCATGCGATTACGCTGATCACTCCCGTTGTTGAGGTCGATGGGCGGGATCGCATGGTCGACGTTTATAAGTGGCACAAGGCGCATCCGAACCAGAACTATCCGCGGCTTCTATATTGGGGCCGCTATGTGGCGCACGATAACAACCGCGACGCTATGGCGATGACGCTTAACCTGACGAGGAATGTGCTGAATACCTATCTGGAATGGCACGCGCAGGTGCTGCACGATTTGCATGAATCTGTTCCGTTTCTTTACGACAACACCGTGGGAGACGGCCCGTACAATTCCTGGATTGATCCCCTGTTGACCGACGAGTGGTCCATGCTGGCATCCGACAACATGGCGCGAATGCAGCAATTTGGAATGCCGGGCGCGTTTACGCACGGCAACTTCGACACTTGGAGTCCTGGTTACCTCATGTTCATGGCGGCGCTGCACAACGGGATCAGCCGGCTGTATGAGACCTTCGGCAACAGTGGAGCCGACACCGTGAAGCGCGTGCTTTCGCCCGATCAATATTCACGGACGTGGTACCGGCCCAATCCGCCGTATCCGGCGGTGACGTGGTCGCAGCGCGATAACAACAATTACGAAGAGACGGCGGTGCTTTCCACCCTTTCCTACTTCGCGCACAATGGCAAGCTGTTTTTGAATAACTTCTATTTGAAAAATAGACGTTCGGTTGAGAAACCGGACAATGCCGGGCCGGCGGCGTACGTGCTCGCGCACGATGAACGTTATACGAATCGCCAGATTCAGCTGTTGCGGGTGCTTGCGCTCCAGCATGTGGAGATTCGGAGGCTGACACAAGCAATAACGGTGGCGCTGCCTGCGCGTCCGCATAAAGACGAGCCGGAGGAGAAGCCTGCGGCTCCCGCGCCCACCTCGCAGACGTTTGCGGCCGGGAGTTTTGTGATTCGCATGGATCAGCCCTTTTCGCGAGTGGCGGATGCGCTGTTGGATCGACAGTTTTGGTCGCCCGACGATCCGCAGAAGAGGCCGTACGATGACACTGGATGGTCTTTTGGAGATCTGTTCGCAGCGAAGGTTTCCCGGGTGACTGACCGTTCGATTCTTTCCGCGCCGATGACTCCAGTTTCGGATGCCAGTCAACCGGAAGCGGCTGAGATTGGCGATGGGCCGGTTTGGGGGATCGATAACAGTGCACAAGTAAGTCTGGCCTCGCTGGTTTATGCGCTGAAGGGCTCGGCGGAGACAGCGGTTACCGAGGAACCTTTCGAAAGCGGAGGGCATAAATTTGCAGCGGGGTCACTTATTATTGCTGGTGTTGAGGCGCAGAAGCTAAGAACGCTGACGCAACGGTTCGACCTCCACGCTGTCAGTATGGCGAGCCGGCCAGCAGTGCGCACACACAATGCTGGTACGCCCCGCATCGCATTCATGCATACTTGGCTGTTTACGCAGACCGAAGGGTGGTGGCGTCAGGCGTTCGACCGGCTGGATGTGCCGTTCACTTATATCAGCACGCAAACGGTTGCGAAGGAACCGGATCTGCGCTCGAAATTCGATGTGATTGTTTTTGCGCCGGTCGGAGGTGGGGGAACCCAACAGATTGTCGATGGGCTGCCGATGTGGGGGAATGCGCTGCCCTGGCAGACCACGGAGCTTACACCGAATCTTGGGAAGCTAGATGCGTCCGGCGATATGCGTCCCGGGCTTGGAGAATCGGGCGTGGCGCACCTGAAGCAGTTCGTGGCACAGGGAGGATTACTGATTACCTCCGAAGATACCGCTGAATTCGCGATTGACGAGGGGCTGGCGCCCGGTGTGTTCGTGACACCACCGAAAACTTTGAAGGTTGTGGGGAGTGTCTTGAATTCTGTTGTGATTGACAACAAGGCGCCTTTGGCGTACGGCTATGATTCGGCTTTAGCGCTCTATAGTGCGAGCGGCTTGAGTTTTACGGTCAGCAATCTCACAGTGAATCGAAATATTCTCACATTGAAGGAGTATAAGAGGCCGACCGGGCGCGGTGGACCTGAAGATGAGGACGTCCCGGAAGGCAGACCGTTGGAAATGGCGCCACCTTTGCCGGCGCCCAAGGCTTGGCAGGCGACGCCTTTGAATGAAGATCAGGAACGGAACAATCCATACCTGATCCCAGTTGAATATCGGCCGCAAGTGATCGTCCGGTATGCGGCGATGAAGGACTTACTGCTATCGGGTTTGATTGAGAATGGCGACCCGGTAGCGGAACATCCGGCGGTCGTGGCGGCACGGTACGGCAAAGGGAACGTGCTGTTGTTTTCCAATAATCCCATCTATCGCGGGGAAACCATAGGGTCGTACGCCCTAGTCTTCAATGCGATTTTGAATTTCGATCATTTGCGCTAAAGACGTTACAGTTTCTGAAAGGGGCCGCGCTGTCCGCTACATTGAACCTATGCGCTTGGTAGCGGCGGTTCTTCTGTTCATAACGTTCATAACCAATTCATTCGCGGCCGACCGCCCGAAAATCGCTCTCGTTTTTGAAGGCGGCTATCTGACGCAGCGGCGATCTCGGATCCGCAGCACCACGCGTCAGTCAATTCCAAGGGGTGTTCGGATTCGTATCGATGAGAGGCGGGCGCTGGGGACGATTCCGCATGATTTTTTGGGGTTGGGGTACGAGATTTCGTCGGTGGCCACGGAAGGGTTGCTCAGTGCGGAGAATCGTGACTATGTCAGGTTAGTGAACGCGTTGGGGCCGGCGGGGGTGATTCGGGTTGGCGGGATTACCGCGGACTTTGCTTCGTACGCTCCCGCGGGCCGGGCGGTGGCGACGCCAAGAGGGACCGTGGTGAATGAGCGAAATTTGCGGGAGTTGGGAATGTTCCTCAAAGCGACGGGATGGACGCTCATTTGGGCGTTGAACTTGGGGAACGGCGAGGTTGACGATGCCGTGAAGGAAGCGACGGCGGTTGCGGCAGCAGTGGGTGAGGGGCGGGTTGCTTTTGAGATTGGCAATGAGCCTGACTTATTTAATCGCGGAGCGTTTGCGCATAGGCCGAGCACCTATGGATATGAAGATTGGTTGGCGGAGTACCGGCGATTTAAGAGTGCGATTCGAACGAAACTTCCCAAGGCTCTCTTTGCCGGGCCGGATGCGGCAACCTTGACGGATTGGGTGACCCGGCTGGCGCAGGATGAGGGCAGCGATCTGCAGTTGTTGACGCACCATTACTATCGCGAGTGTGCGAGCGCGGCGAGTACTTTCGATAAGTTGTTGCGGCCTGATCCGAAGTTACAGCCACTATTGGAGAAATTGGCGGCGGCGGCCAAGACTTCGGGTGTGCCGTACAGGATTTGCGAAACGAATTCGTTTTGTGGAGGCGGCAAGCCAGGGGTGAGCGACACCTTTGGAGCGGCGTTGTGGGCGCTGGATTTTTTGTGGCAGTTGGCGGAGGGTGGTTGTGCGGGGGTGAATTTGGAGACGGGGGTGAATCAGTTGGATTTTGTGAGTTCGTATTCGCCGATTGTCGATAACAAGGCGCGGCCGGAATATTACGGGATGTTAGCGTTTGCGCAGGTGGTGGGTGGGAAGCTGGTGCCGGTAAAGGTGACCGCCAAGGAGGTGAATCTGACGGCGTATGCAGCGGTGATGGGAGACAAGAAGATTGTTGTTACGGCTGTCAATAAGGACACGGCGCGGGATGCGCAGCTCAGTATTGAGACGGATGGGCGTTACCGCGTGGCGAGCGTGAAGAGACTGACTGGTCCCGGGCTGGACGCTAAAGAGGGGGTCGCTTTCGGGGCGACGGCGGAAAAGAATTTGCCTCTTTGGGTGCCGGCAGGAAGTGCGGCGGTAGTGACGTTGACGGCTCACTGAGATTTGTAGCGTTCGTAGGCGGCGAGTTCGAGTTTGGCTTGGGTAGGTTGGTTGGTTTGCGTGTAGAGGCGCGAGAGGACGTAGTGGTATTCGGCGTTTTTTTCGTTGAGCGCGATGGCTTTTTGGAGGGCGGCGATGGCTTGCGCGGGATCGTTTAGGCCGCGGTAGGATTTGGCAAGTTCGCTATAGGCGCGGTCCCAGGATTGGTTGAGTTGCAGGGATTGAGTGAGGAGATCGCGGGCTTTGGCGAATTGGTTTTGGGTGTTGAGGAAGGTGGCGTAATCAATGAAGGGCCAGGCGGAGGGGGACGATTCAGCGGCATTGAGGCGGAGGCCTTGTTCGAAGTTGTCGATGGCCTTTTGATTCTGGTTGATGGCTGAATAGGCTAGGCCGAGGTTGTGGTAGACGCGGACCGCTCGCGGAGCGAGAGACTTGGCGGTTTCGAGTTCTTGGACGGATTGCGTGTACGAGCCTTGTTCATAATAGATGCGGCCGAGTTCGTAGTGGGTGTCGGGGTTGGCGGGGTCGCAGCGGAGGGATTCGGTAAGTTCCTGGATGGCCAGGTCTTGATGGCCGAGGATGTTGAGATCGTAGGCAAGGATACGGTGGGAATCGGCGGAGTTCTTGTTGAGGACGAGACTGCGAGAGAGCGCTGTGAGCGAGGCTTGAATGTGGTGCAGGCGGAATTCCGCGTAACCCAACTGATAGAAGGCTTGCCAGGATGAGGGGTGGGCAGCGGTGTATGTAGTGAGTTGAGTGGCGGCGTCGGCGTAGGCAGCGGTTTTGATGAGTGAATCGAAGTGAGCAAGGTCTGGGTCGTTTTGGGCGTTGAAGGTGAACGCGAGGAGGATCGCCAATCGCAAGTTACTTCTCCTGACCAGTAGCGAGTTGCCAACTTACTTTGTCGCCGGGCGATTCGCGGAGGCGGCTGGCCAGTTCCATTTGCGTTTTGGCGGCTGCGGTCTCTTTGAGGGCATTGAGGACGAGGGCTAGTTGGTAGTGGGCTTTTTGGGAGTCGGGGCTGAGCTTGACGGCGGCTTCCAATTCTTGCTTGGCTTCGGGCAGGCGCTGCAGCGAACGATAAAGCATACCTAACGCGATGTGGGCGGCGGCGTGGGCAGGCTGGCGGGTTACAACGGACTGGAGAAGTTCGAGGCTTTTGGCTTGATCGCCTTCCTGGCCAGCGAGGAGGCCGAGGTAGTAATAGGGCTCGATTTGCAGCGGTTGCGCGGCGACACTTTGGTTCAAAAATGTTTTGGCGGAATTGTAATCGCCTTGGAGATAGTAAGTGGCGCCGAGCGCATAGGCCACTTGAGAGTTGGACGGATCGGCGGCGAGGAGTGATTTGTAGATATCGATCGCGGGCGGATAATCGCGCGAGGCCAGGTGGGCGGAGGCGAGGGCGTAGAGGGTGACGGGGTTGTTCGGCTCAAGGTCGGCGGAACGTTGCAGGTTAGCGGTGGCGTCTTTGATCAGGTCCATTTCGAGGCAGACGGCGCCGAGGGCGTAGAGGACGTGGGAATCGTCAGGAGCCAGCTCCCTGGCTTGGAGAGCAAGGGCGAGGGCAGCCTCGTGATTGCCTTGCATGTTGCGGATGCGGGCAAGGCCTAGCAAGGGGCGGGCATCTTTGGGTAGAAGTTTCCGCGATTCGTTGAGATGCGCTTCGGCCTCGGGAATTTGGTTGTTGTCGGTTTCGGTGCGGGCGCGGGCGGTGAGAACCGTGGCCAAGGTGGCGCGAGCGCCGGGCATGCCGGGTTGCAGAGTTAGCGCGGACCGGAGGTGTTTTTCGGCGGCGGCGAGGTTATTTTGCTGGAACTCCACGGTGCCGAGAAGACTGAAGTCGAGCGCGGTGGGATGAGTAGCAGTTTGGAGAATCTTTTGGGCCGCGTCAAGATTGCCTGCTTGGAATTGGGCGAAGGCGGAGGTGAAGGCGCGATCTTGGGCAAATAGGGTTGCAGAAGCAACTAGAACCGCGGCGATGCGCATGAAGTGACTCTACTACAGAAAATAGAGGGAAAAGAGCCTCGCCCGATCTTCCAGCGGGCGAGGCGTTAGTGGGGTGTCAAACATCAAAAGTTGAACTTGGCGTATAGCTCGACGGCGCGAGGTAGGTTGCATTGGCCGTTAGTAGTGCCGAAGGCGGTATCGCTGAGGTTAGTATCGGGGTCACACCACTGATGGCGATTGAATAGGTTGTGAGTGTTCGCACCTACGCGCAATTTGAGGGACTCCTTCAGTATTGGAAAGTCTTTGTAAAGGGAAATATCTTCGTTGTAATTGGCCCAGCCGCGCAGTACGGAATCGACGCGGCCTTCGTTGCCGAGGCTGCCGGGTGCCGGCGTGGTGAAGGCAGAGCGAAGAACATATTGGCTAACATTGGCAACGGTGGAACCGTTGTTGGTGTCGCCGTAGCCGCTGACGTTGGGCACGCGGTCGGGGAAGTAACCTTCGTCGAACAAGATACCTGCGTAAGGATTGTTGGAGTAGTAGATGGACAGCGGGCGTCCGGTCTCATAGCGTAAGTTGCCGCCCAGGGTCCAGCCACCGACAGCGTAATCGGCGGAGCGGCTTCGGTTGAGCCACATTTTGCCGGAGCCGAAGGGGAGTTGATAGACGAAAGCAACGGTGACGACGTGAGGGATGTTGTCCGCGGACAAAGCTTTGGTTGGCAGATAGGTGCTTTCGGGAGTGGCGGCCTGGAAGCCTTGCGTGAGGCCGCTCTCAGCGCCGTTACCCAACAGCTTGGACCAGACCCAGTTGAAGTTGAGTTGGAGGCCGCGGCTGAAGTTCTTGGTGATTGAAGTTTGGAGTGAGTTGTAAGTGCTCCAGCCGTTGGCGGCGTTGAATTGGGAGATGTTGGTGTACTGCGGATAGGGACGAAGAGCCTGCGCCACGCTTCCCTGGAAGCCTGGGTATGGGGCCGGGAATCCATTTGCTGCCGGAGTGCCCACCTGCGCTTGTAGCACAGAAAGCGGGTACTGCTGAAGAATGAGCGGATTGTTTTGATCGAGGTCTCCAAGGGAATCGGCGGTAATCAAGCGAGTGCCATGATTGGCAACGTAAGCAACATCAAGCAGCAGGCTGTTCGTAAGCTGGCGCTCGACGGAAAGCGTCCAGTTCTGATACCGCGGAAGCCTGACCCCGGCGGGATTCATGTATTGGATGAAGCCATTGTTTTGCAGGGTGGGATTGATGAACGGCGGAATGTGGATGGTCGCTTGGCCGTTGATGGTTTGGGGGAAGCCGTTATCCAGATTGAACGCCGCCTTGGTGCCGTTGTACAGATCGGGGATAGACGGGTTGGCGCTATAACCAAAGTTCGGATTCGCATTGAAGCCGTTCATGGTGACGCCGGAGTAATAGATTCCGTAGCCACCTCTTACGACGTTCTTATCGCCGACACGATATGCGAATCCGAATCTTGGCCCCGGGGTATCGGCTTGCAGTTTTTCAAAAGCGCGCGGTTGACCGTTCTGCCCGGCGAAAACGAGAGCGCCGAGGGTGCCGGTGGCGGGGTTAACAACGTTGGGCTCGAACGAGGAGTATTCGTTATGGCGTTCGACGCGAGGATATTGGAGATCGAAGCGGAAGCCAAACGTCAAAGTGAGACGGTTGGTTACTTTGTAGTCGTCATTGGCCCAGATACCGAAGTAAGGGCGGCGGTAATCGGAGAAAGACGGAATGGAGAATCCTGCCGTACGAACTTGCCCGAGTAGGAAGGAAGCATAAGGATCGCCGGTGTTGGGGATGAGCGCGCCAGTGGCGTCGAATGCGCCGGTGTTGGCGGCGGAGAAATTGAAACTGCCCGCGTCACCGATGTAGTTACCGGTAAACCAGCGCTCCCAGCGGTATTCGAAGCCTGCTTTGAGAGTATGTTTGCCCAGGATTTTTGTGGTGTCGTCTAAGAACTGCCAACGGTCGGTTCCTTGGAGGTCGCCAGTGCCGTTGACGCCGAAGCCGTAGTAGCGCTCGTCGAAATTGACGTTCGGGAAACCGCCAGCGTCTGCATAGGGAATGCCGGTGATGCCGACTTTGGATGCCCAACCTTTGCCGACGATGAGCGGATACGTGTCGGGAAGAACCCAGCGATCATACGAGGCAACGAAGTGGGTGAAGAGAGTGGGGCTGATGACATCGGTCAACTGGGCGTGGGCAGTGTGAGTGGAGATTTCCTGACGGCGCGGATGGCCGATGGGGCCGCCGCAACCGCCGATATTGTTGCAATCGAGTTCGCGGGGGCGGTCGTCGTAGTTGTAGGTGAGGGAGAAGCGAATCTTCTCGGTGATGTTGTGATCGATGCGGGTGAGGATCGTGCGGGCGTTCAGGAAGGATTGCGCAGGGCCGAGATTGTAGTTGTTGGAAAGAGTGCCGTAGGAAGGCGCGGGCAAATAACCTTGGATGTTTTGGGCGACCGTGGAAAAGCGCGAGACCGGGATTTGATTGCCCGCGAACATCGTGCGGCAGCCGTTTACGTTCGAGCTGGGGTCGAGGATTGCGCCGTTGAGTATGTTACTGCCGCAGGCGTCGACGCCGGCTATGCCGCCGGTTAGATACTGGCTGAAATCGCCGGTGCGAATTTGGTTATCGGCTACGGTGGCGAGACCGCTGCCGAGGCCCCCGTTGGTGTATTTGAATTGATCGAAGTTGAAGAAGAAGAAGCTTTTGTTCTTGCCGTTGTACAGCTTGGGAATGGAGATGGGACCGCCCAAGGTGAAGCCGTACTGGTTTTGGCGAACAGGCGGGCGAGTGGGCGCGATTTCGCCGCGCGCCTGCAGGAAATCGTTGTCGAAATATTCGTAGACGCCGCCGTGATAGTTGTTGGTTCCGCTCTTGGTGGTGTATTCCACGAAACCGCCGCTGGTGTGTCCGTATTGGGCGCTGAAGGTGTTGGTGATGAGGCGGGCTTCCGCAATGGACTCGAAGGGGGCAGAACGTTCCTGGGTTCCATTGTGCCCGCTGACTTCACCGTATGATGCGCCGTCTAAGAAATTTTCGAAAGCGCTGCGCTGGCCGCCATTGATGCGCGCGGAGAAGGCGCTGCCGGGGTAAATGTTTCCTTGGGTGGGCGACGAGAAGGACGCGAAAGTGAATAGGGCTGCCTCTGGGACACGATTCTCGCCCGCCATCAGAGCTGGTAAAGATTCGTATTCGATCTGGTTGACCGATTGCGAGACCTGCGGGTTATCGGTGTTGAGGTGTTCGGTTTCGGCGCTGACCTCAACGGCGGTTTTGACGTTGCCGACCGGGAGGGCTGCATCTTGCCGGACCGTTTGGCCGGAAGCGAGGAGGATGTTGGCGGTGTGAACGGTTTGAAAGCCAGGCTTCGAGAACGTGACTTCATATGTTCCAATGATGAGGGGCGGCGTGCTGTAATTGCCGGAATCTGTGGTTGTCAGTTTGGTAATCACGCCGGTCTTTGAGTCTCGAATTTCTACGGAAGCGCTGCCCATGGCGGCGCCGGACGAGTCTGTGACTAAGCCTGTAATGGTGCCCCGGTCCGCTTGCGCGAAAAGACTTGTCGCAGACAGAGCGATAAGAACGACAGCAACGTTAACCTTCATCGGTTTACCCTCAACCTCTCAAAATTGCGAACGACATGGTGCCACTTGAACGCGAGTGTGCGCCCAAAACTAAGCGAAGGCAAGTAACTGCACGGTTATTGCACGGTTACGAACCGTTACAAGGACGGCCGGACGACGCGGTGATCGTAGTAATCGGCGGACAGCAGCAGAAGGTTCGTGTTGGTGCAGCGGACAACTACTTGATAGGAAGCCGGGAAGCCGGCGTTGGGATTGTTGCCGGTCTCTTTTGCCAGCAGCGATTTGAGGTTGGACATCGCGCTGGCGGATGAAAAATATTCGGCAGCGCCATTAATGCCGACTGACGTGATGCCGGAAAAGACGACGCTCTGAATCGAGCGGCGATCGGTATCTTTACTTGTTTTGACGGTGATGAGGCCGAAGACTTCGGTGAAATCGCCGTTGGGGGCTTTCTTGGGCGCGGTGAATTTGCCTGCAACACGGTCACGCACGACGAATTCGTGAATAGACGGTTCGTAGTCGATGGTGAGCGGCTGGTCGGCCATTTCGCGGGAGACGGCCTCGCTGTCAACCGGCGCGCCGAAGAGTATGAAGTTTCTGCCGCGCAGGGCCGAGATGGTGGCCACTCGCTCGGGTAGAAGTTGATAAGACGTGCCGAAGTTACGAAGCGTTTTGGAGGCGATCAGCGCGGCATTCATGGTGCCGACGGCAATCATGTTATCGGTGAGGGTGAGGCCCAGCTTCTGATCGGGCGAAAGAGGGCGATGCTGTCTGAAGACAGTGTACGCTTCCTCGGGCAAAGGATAGTCTTTGCTGCCGAAAACGTCGTGATCGAAAGGGCCGGCAACCATGGTCAACGGGGTGGCGAGGCACAAAAGGACGGTGCCGGTATGATCGGCCAACGGACCCCAGGCTTCGGCGAGGACCGGATCAAGCTCTAATTTCGGGGCAGCGGCGGTGGGAGTTGCATGGGCGAGACGCCAAGTTACGGCGGAGGCGAGCAACGAAGCGATCAAGACAAGAGCGAGAGTCATCAAGCCAAAGCGTGAATGAGATTGCGGAAGAGCGGCCTGGGCTTGAGCAACCGGGGCAACTTCGGGCGGAACTGTAATGTGGTGAACGAAGTGCGGCGAATAGGTACCCTTGGGAACGACGATCTGGACTGGTTCATCAGGCAGTTCCCGCGTATAGAGGCGTTCTAATTTTTGGCGGAGCTCATAGGCGCGCGTGCGGACTGAGGAGTCTTCGGCGGGAGAATAGCCTTCCGGACGTCCCAATACTTCGACTCCGATGACATATTCCGTCAGATTAGCGCTTGGACGGAGCATTTCGGCTTCGCAAATGTATCGGAGAAACGCTTTGAGTTGTTCGGAGCGCGCAAAGGTGTGGCTCTCCAAAGCTTTGCGCAGTGCCAACTGCCGTTCTTCCAGACTACAGGCTTCGGATTGCATGTCGGTGCAGACCCCGACACATTATATGAGACTTTGAGCGAGGTGAAGTTTAGAGGATTAAATGGATTGCAGCGAATAACTTAGCGGGAAGAGGTAACGGTTACGAGACGGTGTGAGAACTTGATATGGAGACATTGAGAAGAGGATAATCCAAGTCGTGCCTTTTAATCCGCAAGAGAGTTTGCACACAAAAATAGTTTTAGGACGTTGGTTTCGTTACCTGGCGATAGCGTCGATCAGCGCTGCCTGCAGTTACGCACAGAATGTTCTGCGGCCTCCGGCGACGCCCTTGGTGGCGCACGACCCATATTTCAGTATCTGGTCGATGGCGGACAAATTGACCGATGCCAATACCAAACATTGGACGGGTGCGGAGCAGGCGCTGAGCGGGTTGGTGCGGATTGACGGGACGGTTTACCGATACATGGGAACGAGGCCGAACCGCAAGGTGCCGGCGATGGAGCAGGTGTCGCTGATGGTAACGCCGACTCATACCGACTATATGTTCAGTGGCGGCGGCGTGCGGCTGGGCGTAACGTTCTTTACTCCGGCAATGCCGGATGACTTGGACGTGATGGCGCGGCCAGTCACTTACTTAAGCTGGCAGGTGACAGCGACGGATGGGAAGAAGCATGAGGTAGCGATCTTGCTCGATTGCGACCCGGTGCTGGCGGTGGATACGAATACGCAGGATGTGGTGTGGGGGCAATCGCAGGCGGGGCCGTTGCGCGTGTTGAGCGTGGGGTCGCGGGATCAGCGAGTGTTGGGGCGGTCGGGCGATGACTTGCGGATTGATTGGGGTTATTTTCACTTAGCGGTGCCTCAACAGGAGGGCGCCACAGTTGCGGCGTCGAGGGACGCAATTGGTTCGTTTGCGGAGACTGGGAATTTGCCGCCCGCGGATGATTTGGAGATGCCGCTGACGCCGCGTACGGGTGCGGCACATTTAGCGGTGAAGTTGCAAGTGAGCGTCGATGGATCGCGGACGGAAGCGCGCCATGTGCTGCTGGCATATACGCAGCCGTTTGCGATTGAGTATTTGAATCAGAAGCTGAAGCCCTATTGGCGGCGTAATGGCGATACGTCGCAGCAGATGCTGCAAAATGCCGAGGCGCAGTATGTGCAATTGGAAGAGCGAGGCCGGCGGTTTGATACGGAGCTCATTGACGATTTGACGAAGGCCGGTGGTGCCGCTTACGCGACCTTAGCGACGCTGGCATTTCGCCAGACACTGGCGGCACACGGATTAGCAGCGGGTTTGCATGGCGAGCCGTTGATGTTTCCGAAAGAAAACTTCAGTAATGGCTGCATTGCCACGGTGGACGTGATTTATCCTTCGGCGCCGTTCTTTTTATTTTTCAATCCTGCGTTGATGGAGGCACAACTGGTGCCAGTGTTGGAGTATTCGGCATTGCCGCGGTGGCGTTGGCCGTTTGCGCCGCATGACTTAGGCACTTATCCGTTGGCCAATGGGCAGGTTTACGGCGGTGGCGAGCGTACGGAAGAGAATCAAATGCCGGTGGAGGAGAGCGGCAATATGCTGATCTTGATTGCGGCTCTCGGGCGCGAACAAGGGAACTGGCACTTAGCGGAGCAGTATTGGCCGCAGCTTTCGAAGTGGGCCGATTACTTGCGCGCGAAGGGATTGGACCCCGAGAACCAGCTCAGCACAGACGATTTCGCAGGACATTTGGCGCACAATGCGAATCTTTCGATCAAGGCGATTGACGGCTTGGCTGCGTATTCGGAAATGGCTAAGGGCTTAGGCAAGGCAGAGGTAGCGAAAGACTATTGGCAAGCCGCGAAACAGATGGCGGCGCAGTGGCAAGACATGGCCATTGACGGCGACCACTACAAACTAGCGTTTGACAAGCCGGGCACGTGGAGCCAGAAATATAACTTGGTGTGGGACCAGTTGCTCGGATTGAATCTGTTTCCGGCGAAGATTCGCGCCACTGAGACTGCGTTTTATTTGAAGCATTCGAACCAATACGGGCTACCGCTGGATAACCGCGCGGATTATACGAAGCTGGATTGGGAGATTTGGACGGCGACGCTGACGGATAAACGCGCGGAGTTCGACGCGGAACTACAGCCGATTTTGAAGTGGCTGAATGAAACGACGTCGCGGGTGCCGTTGACGGATTGGTATGACACGAAGACGGGCAAGCAGGTTGGGTTTCAGGCGAGGTCGGTGGTCGGCGGAGTTTACATGAAAGCGCTGGCAGATGGGGTGCTGGCAAAGAAGTGGCGGGAACGGGTGCGGTAGGTTTGCCTACATATAAGGTGGCGAACGCCACGAAGCACACGACCCTTGGCCAAGAGATTACCTTAGCTAATGCGAGCGGCGAGCGGCGCAAAGGGCTGCTTAAGCGCGACTCGCTCAACCCAGGCACGGGACTCTGGATCTATCCGTGTGAGGCGGTTCATACGTTCTTTATGCGCTTCGCCATTGATGTGATTTTCCTGGACCGCGAGAATCGGGTGCGCAAGATCACGGCAAGTTTGCAGCCTTGGCGGATGAGCGCCTGTATGGCGGCGAGTTCGGTGCTGGAGCTTCGGGCGGGGACTGCAGAGGGCACGCAGACAGAGGCGGGCGATCAACTGGTGTTTGAGCGTGTGGAAGCGTGAGGTAGCTTATCTTTCGCAAACCTTAGACCGTACTTGAAGGACGGACTAGGTAACAATTTTCGTTCACTGAAGCACTCAGACGGATAGGATCTGTCGATTAGACCTTTAGCGAGTTCTGCTCGCGACAAGGACTAATGAACCGTCACTCAACTCTCCTCCCCGCTTTAGTGGCAGCGCTTTGTATAGGCACTTCGGCTGCGGCGCAAACGCCACACGCAAGAATCCTGCAGAACATCGAGGACTCGGAGCGAGTGACGCTCCGCGGCAATGTGCATCCGATGGTTGCGGCTGCGACGTCGGCTAAAGCAGTGGACGAGAGCATGCCCATGGAACATATGGTCTTGCTCTTGAAGGGCGACGCGACACAAGAGGCGCAACTTGCTCAGATGATTGAGCAGCAGAGCGATCCGAAATCGCCTTTATTCCATCACTATTTAACTCCGGACCAGTTCGGAGCGCAGTTCGGCGTGGCGGATTCCGATATTGCGAAAGTTGCTAACTGGCTGCAGAGCCATGGGTTCAAAATAGCGGACTTGCCGGCTGGTAAACGCACAGTTGTGTTCAGCGGAACAGCGGGCCAGACGGCGGCTGCCTTCACTACGGAAATCAAACAGTTGACCGTGGCGGGTATGAGCCACGTTGCGAATACGACTGAGCCGACGATTCCCGCGGCCTTGGCGGCTACGGTGGGCGGTGTTGTGAAGCTGCATGATTTCAGGCATACGGCGCACCTAACGAAGCGGACAGTGGTTTCGGCTTCGGCGCAAGGAGTCAATCCGCTTTACAACTATGGATCGGCGCATTATCTTTCGCCCGCGGATTACACAACTATATACAACATTGGGCCGCTGTACTCAGCGAGCATCAATGGCACTGGGCAAACGATTGCGGTAATTGCGCGCTCGAACATCACTATGTCCGACGTGACAGCGTTTCGGAGCACGTTCGGTTTGAAGGCGAACAATCCGCAGATCGTCGTCACGAATACGGACCCAGGCATTGTTGACGGTGACACGGTGGAGACGACGCTCGATACGGAATGGTCGGGCGCTGTTGCGCCGGGCGCGGCGGTGAAGGTGATTGTGGCGGCTTCGACCAACAGTGCGGACGGCATTGATCTTTCGGCACTCTACGCGGTGAACAAGAATGTTGCGCCGATTGTGAGTTTGAGTTACGGATCGTGCGAAGCGTCGATGGGATCTGCCGAGCTGGCTTTTTACAACTCGCTTTGGGAGCAGGCGGCGGCGCAGGGTATGAGCGTGATGGTCTCATCGGGCGATAGCGGCGCGGCGGGCTGTCAGGGCGGTTCGTCTTCTACGGGATCGGGCCAAGCGGTGAATGGGTTGTGCAGTTCGCCGTATGCGACGTGCGTAGGCGGAACTGAATTTGCAGAAGGGTCGAATCCGGGGCAATACTGGCTTCCTGGAAATAATCCGTTGTATGGTTCGGCAACCGGCTATATTCCTGAGACTGTTTGGAACGAAAGTGGGGCGAACGGCGGTTCGGGTTTGTGGGCAGGCGGCGGTGGGGCGAGCATCACTTTTGCTAAGCCTTCCTGGCAGGCAGGTCCGGGCGTTCCGGCGGACGGACATCGCGATGTGCCCGACGTCTCGCTCACTGCTTCCACCCATGATGGCTACCTGATCACGATTGACGGCAGTTTGAACTCGGTTGGCGGGACATCGGCGTCGGCTCCTTCGTTCGCGGGCTTGATGGCGCTGGTGGATCAGAAAACGAATGCACGCCAAGGCTTGGCGAATGCCATTCTTTATCCGCTCGCGGCGAACCAGGCAGCAGGAGGCGCGCCCGTGTTCCACGATATAACAACAGGAAACAACAGTGTTCCAGGTGTGGCAGGATTTAAGGCGGCGGCGGGTTACGATCAGGGCTCGGGGTTGGGTTCGGTAGATGCCAATATGTTGGTCAATCGCTGGAGTGACGGATCGAACGTTCCTTCTTTGACTTTGACTGCGCCGTCAACTGCTCTTACTTTGCCGGTCGGCCAAACGACGAACATCACGATTACGGCAGACGCGAGCGCTGGGTTGAAGTCGGCAGTGGCTTTGACTGTGAGCGGCGCGCCGAGCGGAGTGACGGCGACGTTGACGCCGGCGACGATTGCCGCGCCGGGTTCCGGTACAACGGTGTTGAAGTTGACGGCTGCGACAACGGCGGCACCAGGCAATTACTCGTTGATGGTGACCGGGGTGGGCGGTACGCAAACGGCACACCTCACGCTTCCGCTTACAGTGGCGATACCAACCTTTACCTTGAGTGCGAGTGTTACATCCGCCACAGTTGCTCCAGGCGCAACGGCGCAGATGACGGTCGCGGCGACTCCGCAGAATGGCTTTAGCTGGGCAGTGGCATTGAGTGCGGTGGGATTCCCAACTGGTGTGAC
The DNA here is from genome assembly GCA_963763615.1 of Bryobacterales bacterium. Classification (GTDB taxonomy): domain Bacteria; phylum Acidobacteriota; class Terriglobia; order Bryobacterales; family Bryobacteraceae; genus Bog-105. The sequence continues at coordinate 497,734 of CAVXPI010000007.1, forward strand.
GGCGGCGTTCTCGCCAACAACGATCAGCGGCACGGGCGGAAACAGCGTCCTTACAATTACGGTTGCGAAGACGGTGAAAGCCGGGTCGTACCCCGTGACCATTTCGGCGGCGGGCGGCGGGATGACGAAAACCACGGCGGTGACGCTGGTCGTTGGTGTGGCGCCAAGTTGTTCGCTGGCCGTGAATCCGACAAGTGTGAATCTGGTAGCGGGCCAAGCTACCGGCGTGCAGATTGCTTGTAGTGCTCCGCAGGGTACATTTAGCGCACCGCTGGCGCTTTCGGCTACAGGTGCTCCGAGCGGAGTGACGGCGCAATTTGCAATGCCGACCCTCATGCCCGGTTCGATCGGCGCGTTGAGTCTGTTCAGCGCGGCGACAACAGTTGCCGGGAAGTATAGCTTGTCGGTCACGGCGGTTGGCAGCGGGTTTACTCAATCGGTAACGCTCCCTCTGACCATTGCGGCGCAGAGCAAGTTCACGCTTTCGGCGGCCCAGAACAACCTGGCAATTGCGCCGGGCGGCACGGGGCAAACAAGTGTAACGAGCACGCATGTGGGCAGCTTCAATAGCGCGATTGGCATTACAGTGGTGGGCCTGCCGGCTGGCGTAACTGCTTCGTTCTCAAATACGACGATTGCCGCACCCGGCGATGGAACCGTGGTGGCGGCCTTTCGCGTAGCGGCAACCGCTCGGCCAGGCGTTTATACCGTCGCTGTTGTTGGATCTGGCGGAGGTGTGACAGAATCCGCGCTCATCACGGTAACGATTGTAACGGTGAAACCGGACTTTTCGTTCGCAGTGAACGTGACGTCGCTCACGGCGCAGCGGGGAGTGGTGAGCAAACCATTTGTGGTCTCGGTGGGTGATTTCACGGGCGGATTTAATTCGACGATTACCTTGACGTTCGCCGGCGTTCCGCCGGGAATGAGCTACAAAAACACGGGGGCTTCAACGGGGAACAATTTGATCAATACCTTGTTCACGGTAACGGCTTCTCCGGCAACGCCTGTCGGGACTTATCCGGTTACGATTACAGCGACTGGCGGAGGGGTCACGCACTCGGCGGTGATATCTGTGACGGTGATCAAGGCGGGGTAGACACAGTTGATGCCCTACTTCACCGAAACTCTCTAGGCTGGCAAACGCAATGCATAACGGAACATCAGCACATGAAGCCATCCGACTGATATCAAGAGCGTTATAAGAGACAGACTATCGCCGAGGACAAATTCCTCGTTAACGAACTTATGATTGCTCCATATCGCTGTCAGCAGCAGCATAAGCACAGTCTCGACGCCGCGAATCATAAGTGCAACCGAGAGGTATGTAAGCTCCTTCTTGCGCGTCGCACCTTCCCTCAAACTCCTCTTGAACATCACCACGAAGAAAATGAGTAGCCCTAAGATCCAGGGGTGCAAACCCTCGCACAGCATGCCGGATGTGCTAACACCCCAGTAGATGCTAAAGCCAGCGAAAGGGACCACGAAAACGAGGAGGAGCCATGCGGGCTCCAGAAATAAGGACTGGTAGATCGTTTTGATGAGAAACGGGAAAAATGCAATCCCCATACCAAACGGTAAGGTCGTCCAATATTGGAAATAGAAGCGAACGATTGAGGGGGAAGGGCTGTACACCGAATTGATACCGGCATTTTCAGAGTGGAGCAGAAACAGATTAAGCGGAATCAAGGTGTTCGCGACAGAATCCCAGCGTGAACGGATCCAATTTGCGAGCGTAGGAACTCTACCGTCTGCCATTGCAACGTAAGTCAAGAAAAACGATTGGGAGAAGTGCCCACGGTTTATAAAGGCCCAAATCGCTCCACAGAACCCGAGACCAACGAAGAGAGAAATGGGCTGCCAGATCCATCTAGATAACCATACGGGCGGCAGGCCATCCGGCCGTTTCCTTGCGTGATCAAGACAAACGACAGCGAGCAATGCCGGTGCCGACAGAAGTACTAGCGGATGGCAAAGATACCCGATACCCCATAAAAGGCCGGCTAACAAACAGCGCCTTTGCAAGATGAAATAGGTGGCCAATAAAGCAAACCAAGCCGCTTCCAATTTCGGCCACACAAAGTATGTTTCGTGAATGACAAATGGGGTAGTGACAGTAACTAGAAACGCGAAAAAAGCCCACTCTTCCTCCATAAAGAGAGTAGCCAGTTCAAACACCGCCGTAAGACTGCAGCAAGCAATTACGATCAATGCGGTTCGGAAGGCGCTGAAACCTTCGGGATCGAATATAGTCCGGATTTGATCCGGGCCACCTTGGGGTACATGGACCGGTAGAGTCAGCACAACTGGACTGGCGGCCAGTCCGACTAAAGGGGGGCGCGAGGAGAACCCCCACGTCATGAACAGGTACGCGGCTAAACTTCCATGGGCGCTGCTCCTCGTGGCCACCAGTTGAAAAACGTGGTATGGAATTTGGCTATCGCTCCTGCCGCCGACCTCGAGAGTCCGCGAAATTAGCCCCCCGGACAATTCCCCCAGAGGGCCGAGTGAGTAGGTTGCTTTGGAAATACCAACCGATGCAAGTAACACGGTCACGAGAAGAACGCGGCGTTCCATTTTGCTTGTGAAGGTATCGAGCGGAAAGCGCAATGAATGATAGAGGGCGTAGAAAAACAGTGGTCCGAGGGCAATTTGGGATATACGACGCGGGGAAATTGCGGACGGGCCGAACCAGCAGACCAGCGCAACGAAGGCAAGGTAGAGGAATCCCGTAACTGGTACCCAGACAAACGCTAATCGATGTCCACCCGGCCTTATAGAAATACGGCGCAGGAGCAGACCAGGAAAGAGAATGGCAACAAAAGCCGCTGCGGCCGTAAGAACAACCAGCAAAAGTTGCGCAAATTGTTTCGTGAACTCCGCAAGATTTTGGGAGAAGTGAAAGGGTTGAGAAAAACCCAACCAACCCCCAACACCCGTTGACCCATCAATGGCAACGATGCGGAATTTGGCTATAGTCTTGCTTCGAGTCAACGAAACAGTGCGAACCTTCCATGCCTCCGTGGGGTTGTCACCGAAGAAAGGAATTCGCTCGCTTGAGCCGTCGATTCTCCTCACTTCTACGAACAATTGGCAGCCGTGACTGTTAGGATAGCCAGCCACAAGAAAACTAAATTCGTTTACTGGCCGGTACCACACAGTTTCGGCTCGGCAGGTTGTGGCGTCCGTTCCAAGCCATGAACCAACGCGTTGGAGCTCTCGGCCGACTCTGGGAGCCGGCACTATAGTGTAGACGGCATCCTTGGCAAAGCCGGTTTGCGACGCAAGAAACCCACTGTTCCGCTCAGCCTCAGGCTCAAGGGGCAGAAGGCGCGGTTTCGTAATCTTCTCGATCCTCAAATGACCTGAGAACAGAAACAACACCGAAGCCAGAGCAAAGAACGACGCTAATAAGTTTGAGCCGGTGATCTGTGGGACGATTGAGGATTTGAAGAACTGCGGCAGGTGCATAATGGGGGTGGCTCCAACGGCGACAATATTCACGCTTTGGAGCAAGCGGGCCACAAGCCTGGGCACGCCATTCAAAATCGGCTAGCAGAAAACGGCCGGAATTCAAAAGTAGTTATAACGCAGGTTAAGCCGTTATTGCAAGCATCTTTCGTCGGCTGCTCCGGGGTCTCTTCGCCGATGGTATCTGCCGGTATCATTGAGCAAGAAACCGAACCGGAAGTCACGGTGAAGAATCGTGGTGTCTCGATTGCCGGCCGTTATGAGTTCACCAGATAAGGTGAGAATTTTGTAAAAGCCGCCAGCTAGTTTAAACGGCGCGAAGGGCGAAAGGTTTACAGGCGAGCGTAAGAATTGTATTTCTCCGGGTTCATAGGCATAACTACATTAATCTGGTTTCACTTGCACTAAACGGCGAAACTAGTAAATGTAGGATGACATCTACGAAGACAAGGAGTGCACTTGGAAATGTCTGTCTTGCGACCGTGGTATTTGCACAGATTTATTCGTATCGGAATGGCGGCAGTCTGCCTGGGAGCCGGGGCGGCCCATGCTCAGGATCCGCCGTCGCGCATTGCGCGGCTGAACTACATTAGCGGCAACGTTTCGATGCAGCCCGCGGGGCTTGACGATTGGACCAATGCGGAGATCAACCGGCCGTTTACCAGCGGCGACACGATTTTTACGGATTTTGCATCGCGAGCGGAGTTCCACCTTGATACTGCGATAATTCGAGCGGGCGAAAACACGAGCTTCGGATTTCTAACGCTCAACGACCAAATGACGCAACTGCGTTTGACGGAGGGGGACTTGTCCGTCACGTTGCGGGATTTGGATGTTGATCAAGCTTTCGAAGTGGATTCGCCGAATGCTTCAGTTTCTATTTTGCGTCCGGGTAGTTACCGGTTTCGGATTGCGGCTGACGGCAGTTTGACCTTTGTGGTCGCTCGGCGCGGGCAGGCCGAAATTACAGCGGGCAATCAGGCCATGAATCTGCCGCCTGGGCAAAGCATGGCGATCACCGGATCGGACGTGCCGACTTACGATGTGGAAACTGCGCCCTCACCAGACGATTTTGATTTGTGGGCACAGGATCGCGATGCGGCAGAGGCGCGATCGCAATCGGCAAGATACTTACCTCGGAGCGTGGTCGGCTATGAAGACATGGATCGCTTTGGTTCATGGCAGACCGCTGGCGATTATGGGCCGGTTTGGTATCCGACAACCGTGGCCGCCGGTTGGGCGCCTTATCACAACGGACATTGGGCGTGGGTTGAACCATGGGGCTGGACATGGATGGACGATGCGCCTTGGGGATTCGCGCCTTTTCATTATGGGCGCTGGGCCTTTATTGCAGGCCGTTGGGGATGGTGCCCCGGACCAATCGTAGTGGTTGCGAATCGGCCGGCGCCGCCGCGGCCGGTGTATGCGCCCGCGCTGGTAGCGTGGTTTGGTGGAGCGCACTTTGGAGTATCGGTGCAAATCGGCGGAGGTGCACCGAGTTTAGGGTGGGTGCCGCTGGGGGTGGGCGAAGTCTACACGCCCTCGTATCATTGTTCGCCGCATTACTTTAATAACGTGAACGTGTCGAATACAACGGTGGTGAAGACCGTGAACATCACGAATGTGTACAACACGGTGTACGTCAACAAGACAGTGTATGTGCAGAATTTTGCGAATAAGCAAGCGCCGAATGCCGTGACTGCCATGCCGCAAACGGCCTTTGCCAGTGGGCGTACGGTGGCACAGGCGGGGGTTGCCGTTGCGCCGCGCCAGATTCAGAATATGCGGGCAGAAGACTCCGGTGTCGTAGCGCCGCCTGTGGCGCCGAGTCGGCAGGCATTGCTGGCAAGTAACTCGAGCATCAAGGTGGTGCAGCCGCCGAGATCCGTTACGGCGCGGCAAGTGATGGTGCAGACGCAACCAGTGGCGGCGCCGGTCCCGTTTGCGGCGCGCCAGGCGTATTTGCAACAGCATGCCGGGCAGCCGCATGATTGGGGCGAGATGCATAAGCAGATTGCGCCCGCAGGCGCGCCTGTGCCGACGGTGAGAATGGCAACGGCTCCCAAGCCGCAACCGCAACCTGCTGCGGTGAAGCCTGTGGTGGCCGCTCAGCCTGTTCCTCAAATTAAAGCTCAACCTATAGCGCCGCCCTCCAACAACGCACCACCGAGAAAAGAGGCTGCGCAGGTTCAGGCGGCTCCGGTGGTTAAACCGCCGGAACAACCGCGGACAGTTGCACCACAGGTGGTGACGCCCCCTGCGCCGCCGCATCCAACGGCATCGGCACCGCGTGAACAAACGGCCAAGCCGTTAGCCCCGGCAGGTTATCCAGAGAGGAAGCCCCAGCCACTCCAGCCCCAACCAACGCCCGCGGCGAAACCGGCTCCACCGCATCCGGCGGGACACCCTCCGCAAGGGGAGCATAAAGACAAGGACAAGGATCGGGACAAAGGCGAGAAAAAGTAGCGGCTCATTCGTGCTGGATCTCCGCCATCTGCCAAAGAGCGATGACTTACACTAGGCAGTGGCCTCAATTGTCTTTGGAATCGGGAGATCCTCACGTCATGACGAGATTCAGGATAAGTATTGTATGCGCAGGCTTTTTGCTGCCAGGCGGATTGCTGCTTTTTGGGCAACAGACGCCAGCGGGGAAACCTTGCCCCGCAGAGGGCTTTAGCGGGGGATTTAGCCGTGGCTGTCCGCAGAAACAGTTTGCCAACCCGTCCGATATTTCGGCTATGATGGCGGCGATACCGGAAAAACCGATGGCCGCCCCGCAGAGCTTGCGCCACTTGCTGGTTTTGTGCCGCGCGACTGGCTTTGTGCACAGTTCCATTCCGCTCGCGGCCAAGATGGTCGAATATCTGGGCGACAAAACGGGCGCTTGGATGACGACGATCACTTATGACGCAGCGCCAATTACGCCCGAGAATTTGAAGCAGTACGATGCCATCTTCTTAGACAGCACAACGAGTGAATTCCTGGACGATCCGAACGACAAGGCAACCAGCGACATGCGCAGACAAGCGCTGCTGGATTTCGTAAAAAGTGGCAAGGGATTGGCGGGCATTCACGCCGCCACCGATTCGTATCACACAAGCGGCCGGCCCACAACTCCGGGTGCAGCGCCGGCAACGCCCGTTGGAACATGGCCGGAGTTCAATGAAATGATCGGCGGCTTTTTCAAGTTTCACTGGAGCTATCCGACTTTGATACCCGTAAAGATTGACGATCCGAACAGCCCGCTTACATCCATGTTTCCGGCGCGCGGCTATGAGGTTGTCGATGAAACGTACACGTTCGCGCAAGACTCGTTCAGCCGCAAGCGCGTGCATGTGTTGACCAGCATCAACTACAACAAGATGAGCGCCGAAGACAAAGCGAAGGAGCCGGCGGCGACTAAGCGGACAGACGGCGACTATGCCTTGAGCTATATCCAGCGGGTGGGCCAGGGCCGCGTCTTTTATGAGGCGCACGGGCACGACGAGAAAATGTATTTCTGGCGGCCGTTTGTGGCGCATATGCTGGCCGGGATTCAGTACGCGCTGGGCGACTTGCAGGCCGACGATAGCCCGAGCGAGAAGTAAGAAATTCGCGTTTAGGGAAGCGTGAACCCGTAAAGCATATCGCCGGCGCCGATCACTACATACTGCTTCTTATCCATTTCATACGTCATAGGACCGTTGCTCACAGTCGAAGTCAAAGCAGCGTGCCATAGAATCTTGCCATTGGCCGGATCGAACGCGATAGCGTTGCCCGACGGATCGCCGGTGAACAGAACGTGGCCCGCCGTGTTCAGAATGCCGGATAGAGAGCCGCCTTCGCCCGGGTAGGTATGGCTCCAGCGAATCTTGCCAGTCTTGATATCGATCGCTTTGATCGCTGATTCGGCCCACAAACCGCTATCGCGGCCGCCGTAACCCTCCGGATGAGCGGTTGTGTCAGTCAAATAGTAAACGCTGTATGAGGGCGTGCTGCTGACATAGAACAATCCAGTTTCAGGGTTGTAACTCGGCGGAGGCCAGTTAGTGCCGCCACCGGCAGCGGGTATCACGAGGGCACCATCCGTTTTGGGTTCTTTAGCCGGATCGGGAATGGGCCGGCCAATGGAGTCAACACCCTTCGACCAATTCAGATCAATGAAGGGTGCGGTCACCAAGCTCTTGCCGTTGGTGCGGTCTAAAACAAAAAAGTAGCCATTCCGCGCGGCTTGGGCGAGGAGCTTGCGCTTTTCGCCATTGATTTCCGCGTCGAAGAGAACGGGCTCTTCGATGTTGTCCCAATCGTGCGTATCATGCGGCGAGGGCTGGAACCACCAAGCCAGCTTGCCGGTATTGGGATTAAGCGCAACGATGGAACACGTCCATAAGTTATCGCCTTTGCGGCCTTGTCCGGCATGCACGGGATTCGGATTGCCCGTTCCCCAATACAACAGATTCAATTCTGGATCATAAGTGCCAGTAAGCCAAGTCATGCCGCCGCCGTGGGTCATCGCTTGTTCATCGGGCCATGTCTCGGAGCCTGGATCGCCCTTCTTGAGCGGCTCGGTATTCCAGCGCCACTGGACTGAGCCCGTTTCAGGATCGCGCGATTCCAAGAAGCCCGGCACGTCAAGCGAATCGCCGCCAACACCCACAATGATGTGATTGCCGATCACCAGAGGCGCGGGGGTGGAGAAATACTCCTGAGCAAGATCGGCAATCTCCACGGCCCAGCGAAACTTCCCGGTGTTCTTTTCGAGGGAAACGAGATGATCGTCGGGCGTTTCGAAAAACAGCCAATCGTGATAGATGCCAACGCCACGATTGCCGGTGTGGATGCCGCCTTTGCTTTCCCATTTGTAGTGCCAGATCTGGCGGCCCGTTCGTGCATCGATAGCCCACGCGTGGTCGGGTACCGTGAAATAAAGAACGCCATCGATCTGAAGCGGAGTGGACTTAATCTCAACTCCAAAGGGACTGCCGCCGGGACCGGTTTGAGCGTGATAGAGCCAGGCGAGTTTCAGGTCGCGTACGTTGCGGGCGTTAATTTGATCGAGAGGACTGAAGCGGCGTCCCGAGTAATCGCCGTTGTAGGTGGGCCAACTTCCCTTCTCTGGATGGACGATCGACGCCGGGTCGAGACCTTGCGCGGAGACGGTAAGAGCGCAAGAAATCAGCAGTAGACAAATATGGGTTCGTTTCACTTCAGTGTCTCCAGGTAGGCAAGGATGTTATGCATGTCGGCATCTGTATATTGTTTGAGCAGTTCGAGATGCTCCTGCAGCGGATTGTGCACTTGAACCTTGATGCCTGGTTCGGATTCGAGCAGCCATGAACGATGCTGGCCGCTTTGGTCAGTTAGGGCAACGCTGAAATCGTCGATGTGACTGAGTAGGCCGGAGAAGGTTTGGCCGGAAGCGAGGGTGACGTCGACGGTGACTTGCGATCTGGGATCGGGCGGGCCACTCATGCCGAAGGAGCTTTGGGCTTTTGGGTAGAGGAAGCGGGACTGAAGAGCGGGCGCGTCCATTTTGGATGCGATATGCGCCAAGTCTCCGGTAGGCGAGTGGCAATTGACACAGTGCGAAACGAAATACTGTTCGCCAATTTTCGGATCGCCTGTGACGACGTTCAAGAGCTGGTATTCCATGCGATTGGCGGCGGCTTGATTACGCGAAAGCAAAAAGGCGGCGATGTCCAAAATCTGGGCATCGGTCAAGGTGAATGGCGGCATACCTTTTGCCGGGCGGCCGTTGCGAATGACGGGCGTGATCTCTTTGCCGGTGCCTTGATCGTGAAGCACAAGAACGGAGCGCACCAGATCCGGACCACTGTTGCCGCCGTGGGCGTTGCTGCCGTGGCAGAAGCCGCAGTTTGGGACGAAGAGCGCCTGGCCGCGTTTCACTGCTTCCGCGTTAGGCGGTGCGCCGATGGCGAGAAAGTTGCGAACCGCTTCTTTCGCCGCGGCGGATTGGTCGGGCGGCGGTTGTTGCGGCGGATTCGCGCCGTCTTGTTGTTGCGGAGACGCGGAGAGAGCGAAGGCAAAAAGCACACCGGCTATGAGACGACACGGTTTCATTGGACTCAAGAAGAATTCCCCTTTTCACTCAGTATGCCAAACGGGTGATTGTCGACGCCGCAAGGCTAGCGCTCGTCCGGCAATGAAAAATCCGCGCTGGCGTCCTCCATCAAGAGAATCCAATCATGGCCTCGGCCTGAGGTTGGCGGTGTGTAAATTTGTATGCCCCAGCGTTCCGAAGTGTGAATCTCATAGCAGACGCCGTAGCGCGGGTCGTACCAGAATTCTCTATATTTGGGTGCGTGCAGGGCGTCTTTGCTCAACGTGAAGCTTTCGCCGTAAGGGCTGTAGACGATAGCGAAGAAGCCGTCGGAGGCGCGGGCTGCGCGAATTTTTGCGCCACCTTGCGTGGGGCCGTCGAGAACCATGGCTTGATCGGGAACCATCTTTTGAAACGGAACGGATTCAATCAACCGGCGAAGATATTTCATTTGAAATGCGCCGGGGCGATCAAGCGCGTCATACCAAGGGACGTTTGCGCCAATCATGCCGCCTTCACGGCCGAGCCATCTGTTCGTCATGGGCGTTGCGCCATTGGCTGGGCGGGGCAGTTCGGCAAGGGGTTTGTACATCTGCCAGATGTTGTTATCGCCGTAGGTGTGGCCGCAAGCGCCAGCGAGAACCGACCAATAGGCGGATTGACGGACATCGAAATCATCGAAGCGATCAATGCCACTAGTGCCGGCGCGGTAAAAGCCGACGGGAATCTCTTCGTAACGATTCTCGCCATCGAGCGTTGGCCTCAGCCGGCTTCAACTGTCGATCGCGTTCTGCGTAGAGGCCGTTATCGAGATCGCGGCCAGCGTGCGAGGACTGATACATGTTGAAGTCGAGCCATTGGGCGTCGTTCAACATTTCAGAAGAATCGGCTGGACCGACTGGGTGAAAGGTCATCAGGTGATGCCCAGCATCGCCTTCACGAAGGCCCGCGGCAAGGGCGTCGACAGTGCCGCGTTCTTGGGCATTATCGATGCCTCTATCTCCGCCCAGAATCCAGATGATTGGTTTGTCGCGGTAGCGAGCGCCGAGAAAACGGCCGTACTCGCGAGCGGAACTCGTGGCCTTGAAAATAGAGTCGGCGGATTTCCAATATTTGCCCCAGGTGGGAAGCATGCCGATGAACATTCCAAGATCCGACGCTTTGTCGACGATGAAATCGACGTGGCGGAAATAGGCGGGATTTGGTTTTTGGATATCAGCGTCGATGAGCGGCAAATCGCCATAGGCGTTGGGAACAGTGAGGCCGCCGAGTTCGCTTAAGACAACTGCCTGGATGACGGTGAAGCCTTTATCGGCCCGGTTTTGGAGATACTTTGTGGCTTCTTCGCGGGTTAAACGATGAAATAACTCCCATGCAGTGTCGCCGAGATAGAAGAACGGCTTACCGTCGGTAAACTCCAGGTAATGGTGGCTCGCCGCGACGCGCAGGTTGCCCGGCGACGCGGCGAAGCTGGCGACGAGCGACAAACACAAGCAGACGAGCGTTCTCATGCTGAATGGAGGTTTTCACCGGTGATCTTTAAAGCAATCGCGCTACCGTTCAGCCCTTGTTCCGGGAGTTTCACGACGAGAGCACCGGCGGTTTGCTGGTGCTTGAGGTTTCCATTACCACCGAGTAACTCTACTCTGTTGATTTTGTTGCCGCCCTTGGCGGATTCGGCGAGAGCGCGAATTCGCAGCTCTCCATTGGCAGGAGCACCGAGCGCAAAGGCATAGAGCGATCGCCCGTCTTTCGATTGCGTGAAGCGAATGTCATCGGCGGAAAAGGCAAAATCTTCCTTGAAATGGCCGCCTTCGGTCTGCGTCTTCCCTTCCCCGTAGATATCCCAAGGTCGGGTGGAATGAATTGCTTCGCTGTGCACTTTCATCCAGGCCGTAAGATCCGCCACTAGCCGTTCAACTTCCGGGTCGAGCGCGCCATCCGGCCGCTGGATGACGTTCAGGAGCATGTTGCCGTTCTTGCTCACAACATCGACGAGTGTCTGAATCACCCATTTTGACGAACGATACATAGTCCCGGTATCTTTGGCCTTCCAACTGGAGTTGTAGAACCAATCGCCGATGGCGGTATCGGTTTGCCAGGGAACGGGTTTGATGGCGGCCAATCCTCCGCGTTCTACATCTTGCACACCGATGCCCTCCACGTAATCGCCGTGGCCCGCGTGACCGCGCCAGTCTTTCAAGTTGTAAACTGCTTCGAGCTTGCCGCCGTGGCGTTGCATGTTGGAGTTATAGAAGTGAGCTAGCATACTGCGGCCCACTTCGCCGAAGGGCAACGCTCCGTCCGAATAGAGTAGGTCGGGTTGGTATTGATCGATGAGATCGGCGATGCGGAGCGACCACTCGCGCATCCATTCGGGATTGGTGCTGTACCAGGCGGTATCGTCGGCCGCGGCTTTCGTGTGATACAGTTCCTCCCATTCCGAATTCACGCCATCATAGGGAACGCCCGCCAGAGGACCGGTCTTATCGCTGCCCCTGGCCACTTGAAACCACGTATAGCTTGCGCCAAGGTGTTCGGAGACGCCGAATTTAAGCCCTTGTTGCTGCGCGGCCTTTTGCCACGCGCCTACGATATCGCGCTTCGGACCCATTTGCACGGCGTTCCATTTGTGATGTTTTGAATTCCATAAATCGAAGTTATCGTGATGGACGCCCATACTTACGAAGTAACGGGCGCCGGCAGCTTTGTACAGCGACATGAGGCGATCAGGGTCGAACTTCTCGGCCTTCCACAGAGGAATGATGTCTTTGTAGCCGAATTTTGACGGGTGGCCATAGTGCTGGAGGTGATGTTCGTATTTGCCGTCTTTGCCACCTTGCATGTACATGAGCCGGGCATACCAATCCCCGAACATAGGGACACATTGCGGACCCCAGTGCGCCCAGATACCGAATTTCGCATCACGAAACCACTCGGGGCACTGGTAGGTGGATAGCGAGTCCCAGGTGGGTTCGAAATGTGTGGGAACGCTGCGGGCGTTGGCGAATCGCGCAGCTTGCGTGGCGCTCGCTAGGGCGATGATGGCATTACGGCGTGTCAATTTCATTCTAATTCCTTAAGGCAGACTGCATTATATTGCAGCGCCATGCCGGACATTACCGCTTTTGAACCGGCGTGAGTGCACCGAAGACAGCTTGTTCGTAACTGATGCCGTTTTTGGCCAACAAATCACCGAGCGCGCGGTCGAGCGCAATCCGCGCTTTGATCCAGACACTGCGGGTGGCTACCTCAGTAGATCGGGCCTGCGCTAAGTAGCTCTCTTGCTGAATCACCAACAGATTCGTGGATGCGCCCACACTGAACTTGTCGCGTTCGGCGTTTACCAATTGTTCCTGGTATTGTCGCGCCTGTATGGCCGCATTCAGCGCGGTCCGAGCCGTACGCAAGGCAATCACCGAGCTTTCCACTTGCTCGCGAACTTGGTTGGTGAGCAAGTGGGTGCGGGCTTCTGCTTGGCGCAACTGAAGAATGTCTCGAGCCGCATCGGATTCCGCCACGCGATTGCGCAGCGGCAGATTGAGTTGCAGGCCCGCTTGATAAACGTGAGAGGTACGAGTGGCGGCTGTAGCCAAATCGCTAGGAGAACCGATAATCGCGGTGCCCGGGTTGCCGATGCTTTCGAAGGGCACTTCGCTCGCTCCACGCGTTTGAAAGTTCCCAACGAGATCGATCTGCGGAAGCGCCGCATTGCGCGAGGCCTGCACGGCAATCTGATCGCCCTCCACCTGCAATTGGGCTTGCGCCACGTCGGCGCGATTGCGCATGGCGTCTATTACCAGATCGTTAATGGATTTTAGATCGTCCTGATTCGGAACGGTAATGGAATCAGTGGTAACAATCGGCAAATCAGCCAATATTGAATCGCCGCTGCCGTTGCGGGCCAATTGCGATTTTAAAATCACTTCTTGTTGGCGCACAAGCCCCTCAGCCTGAATCAGATTCAGTTCACTGGACGTAACCAGGCTCTGCGCCCGAGTCAATTCCAAGGGCGCGAGCGTCCCTTGATCGACCTGTGCTTTATCGTCGTCGAGCAGCTTTCGCGCGGCTGCGAGGCTCTGTTTTTGAACTTCCGCATTTTCGCGCAAACTCACTAAGTCCCAATAGAGACGCGACACACCATACACGGTGCTGATGAGCTGCTGATAAAAGACCAGACGCGAGATGCGCTGATTGATTGCGCCAATGCGCATGTAGCGGAGATTTACGCTGCGGCTAGAACCACGCAACAACGGCTGGCTTACTGTGAGTGAGATGTTGGGCGCAGAGAAAGGGTTATAAGTACCGCTGGTTCCATACAAGGCTTGCGATTCGTTATTCACGCCGGCCTGCAACTGCGTGCCGGCAGAGAAACCTTGGACCAGGGCGACGTTGGCCGCTATGGACCGCAAGGGGTCGTTTGCAAGCAAGCCATTGGCGCGCTGCAAAAACAAACCTTGTCCGATAAGGGTTGGCTCGAGCGTGGGAACCGCTGGGCCGGAGGCGTACGGCGTTGCGCCTTGTTCAGACAAGCTAGTGTTTGTCTCATTTAATACATTCAGCGCACTAATGTCGTTTACAGTGGGCGTGGTGGGCGTTACGGACGATGCAGCGCTGTTGAGTAGCGGCGAACCAGGTCCGCCCACGCCGGTGGGCCCTTCGGCCACCGAGTAGTCGACACCGCGCAGACTTCCGCCGCCACTGGCACGGACGGTATCAAGACCGGCAATCGACAACGAATAACGGCTCACTTCAACCGCCAGATTATTTTCGATGGCAAGCGCAATCGCGTCATAGAGCGACAATTGAATTGCTCCGTCGCGAACCAAGGCCCGCGCGCGCTCGGCTGGCCCCAACACCAACGCTTGGGCACTCACCGGGCCATAAGAAAGAAAATCCCTGCGGGGGAGCTGCGCGTTTTCTTCTTGAGGAGTCGCCTTATTTATCTGAATGCTTTGTAAGTCGACAGCGGCTTGCGCTGCCACTAAGGATGGAATTAGAGCTGCTGCCAGTAACAATCTCATGGACGCTTAGGGGTTTCCGCCTTTTGATTCCGGAAGCGGGGTTCAATTTCTACGTTCTCTTCAATATCGTCGCTCACGTTCTGCACAATGATATCGCCCGCTTGCAGGCCGCTCACGACTTCCGTTTGATCGCCGTAATCGCGACCCAATTGAATCGCTTTGAAATGGACGCGCGAATCAATCACTGTGGCTGCCATGTTTTTTCCGCCGCGCACCACCACGGCTTCGCCCGGAATCAGAAGTGAAGAAAATCCCACAGGTGGCGCAAAGTTCGCCACAACATATGTCCCCGGCATAAGCTTTCCCTGCGGATTCCGAGCCTGTACTTCAACGAGTAATGTGCGCGTTGCCGGGTCGATCGAGCCGGAGGTGCGGGTGACTTTGCCTTCAAATTTCTGCCCAGGGAAGGGTTCGAACGCGAGGCTCGCAATTTGATTTAAGTGAATATACGGCGCGTATATTTCGGGGACCGACGCCAGAATACGCAAAGGATCAAGACTGGCCAGCGTGAAGAGCGCGCCGCCTTGCGCACCGCCTCCAGTACTCGGAGTCACGGCCGACGTGGCAGCACCTGCCATTCCCTGATTGTTGCCGTTCGCCCCGATCGTTCCAGCACTACCGCCGGCGCCGCCCTGCGAGGATATGAGCGCGCCCACGTCCACATTGCGTGCGGTAATCACGCCTGCAAACGGCGCTGTTACTCGCTCGTAGCCTTGTAGAACGATTTGCCGCTGGAGGTTATCCTTATTGGCTTGTACCGTGCTCAAAGCTGCGTTGACGTTTGCTTGCGCCACTTGCAGATTCGCCTGCTGCGTATCGCCATCTTGCTTTGAAAAGACCCCCTTCGCCACAAGCACCTTGTAACGGTCCCAATTGAGCTGCGCCAGATGTTCCTGCGCTTGCATTTGCCCCAACGTAGATTCGCTTTGCGCCAAAACGGAGCGTGCTTGCGCGGTCTGCTGATCGAGATCTGGAGCGTCAATGATGGCCAGGAGTTGGCCTTTGCTGACGTGATCGCCAATATCAACCATCCGCCGTGTCAGATATCCCGAAGCGCGCGCATAAATGGGGGCTTCGTTGTAAGCGAGTGTTGTGCCGGGAATGCTCAATTCATGCGTCATGGGCGCTGACGCAACCTTGACTACGGTCGCTATCGGCCGTGCGCTAATCCTCTCTTTTGTCTCTTTAGCGACCTCATCGGTTTCCTGCTGGCGCGGCTGCCAAACGTATTTGAAAATCAAAAACGCCGCCACGCCGGTAACCAGCAAGAAAATCAACCAGTAAACGCTGGAATGGCCTTTGCGTTGCTTTTCACCCGTCGCCGGATCGCTCAATAAAGGCTGGTTTGAGATCGCCATGACCTACGCTTCTCCCGCTTTGGCCGGATCGAATTGCCCTTTGTATTCGAGATCGACGCGTTGATCGTAATCAATGGGAGGTTTGCCGCGCATGAGTGAATAGATGATCGGCACAATGAACAAGGTTCCGGCAGTCGCCACGGCCAAGCCGCCGATGACGGCGCGGCCCAGAGGCGCGTTTTGCTCGCCGCCTTCACCAAGCGCGAGAGCCATGGGCAGCATACCTAGAATCATGGCAAGCGCTGTCATACAAACGGGACGCAGCCGGGTGTGGCCTGCGTCGAGAGATGCCTCCATCGGATTCTTGCCGTGCGCCCGCTGGTCATTGGCGAATACGACTAACAGAATCGAATTCGCAGTAGCCACACCGATCGTCATAATCGAACCCATCAGCGACGGCACACTGAATGTGGTGCGGGTGAGGAATAGCATCCACAAAATACCGGAGAAGGCGGCAGGAAGCGCCATCAAAATGATGAACGGGTCGAGCCAGCTTTGGAAATTAACAACCATCAGCAGGTAGACGATCACCACGGCGAACGCAATGCCGATGAACAAGCGCGAAAACGATTGTTCCATAGTGGCAACTTCGCCACGCAACTCAAGGAACGTCCCTTTTGGCAGACTCTTCGTCCCGTTGATGATTTTGTGCAGTTCGTCGGCTACGCTTCCCAAGTCGCGCCTGTCTACATCGGCGTAGATATCGAAGGTGGGCTGAATGTTGTAATGATTCACGATGATAGCCGAAGCGTCGCGCTTGATAGTCGCAAGGTTTGCCAGCAACTGGCTGTTCGAACCGTTCGTCGCGGTGATGGGTGTTCTTTGCAGAGCGTCAAAGGTATCCAGCTTGTTCATGGGGCTCTGCACCACCACTTGATAGTTGACGCCATTTATGGGGTTCAGCCATTGATTCGGATTGGTCTGGCTTGTTCCGGAGAGAGAAATCAACATATCGCGCGTCACGTCGCCTTGGGTCAAACCAAGCTGCTCGGCGCGGTTGCGGTCGACATTCATTTGAATGGTTGGGTAAGCCACTTGTTGGTGGATGTGGGCGTCCACTACACCTGGAATGGCAACCACTTTACGCAAAAGCTGTTGAGCGATGAGGTAATTATCTTTCGGGTCCCTTCCTACTACTTGCAGGTCGATGGGCGCGGGCAAACCGAAGTCCAAAATCTGGTTGGTCATGTTCGCGGGCGTGAAAAAGAATGTCTCCTCGGGGAACGCCGCTGAAAGTTTCTTACGCAGCAGCCGTGTGTAATCCAACGTTCGGCGTTCCCCAGGATGAAGCGAAATCTGGATATCGCCATCGGAGTTACTGATGGTGGCGCTATTTGAGAAAGCAAGATTGAAGCCGCCGTTAGGCAAACCGATGTTATCGAGAATCATGTCGACGCTGCCAAGCGGCAAAATTTGGCGAATCTGGTCTTCTATGGCGGCGAAAACAGTTTCCGATTGTTCAATGCGCATGCCGGACGGGGGCATTACGTGAAGGCGCATCTGACCCGAATCGACATAGGGGAAGAAATCGCGGCCGATCAGCGGGATCAAGAAGAACGACCCTGCCACGTGAATCGCGAAAATAGCTAGCACGATGGAACGGTGATGCAAACTCCATTCGAGCCAGCTCTTGTAGTGAGCGCGGAGCCATTCGAAATGTTTGTTGAACCGTTCGTGAACGTGCCAGATCCAGCTTTTCGCCTCTTCCGGTTCCGGGTCGCCTTCTTCTTTCTGATAAAGCGCCACCTCGCGCGGCAGCAAGAAGTGCATCATGGTGGGCACCAAAGTTCGCGAAAGAAAATACGACGCTAGCATGGCGAACACAACGGCCATGGCAAGCGGAGTGAATAGGAACTTGGCGGCGCCAGCCAAAAGCAAGACGGGCAGGAATACGATGCAGATGGCGAGTGTGGAAACCAGCGCGGGCATTGCCACTTGACTCGCGCTATCGAGAATGGCGTGTACTAAGGACGTACCTTTGAACGTCAGGTTGCGGTGTGTGTTCTCGATTTCGACAGTGGCGTCATCTACCAAGATGCCGACGGCCAGCGCCAGCCCACCGAGCGTCATGACGTTAATCGTTTCACCCAGCACTGACAAAATGCAGAGCGACGTCAGAATGGAGAGCGGAATAGAAATGCAAACAATCAGCGTGCTGCGCCAACTGCCGAGGAACAAAAGAATCATCAGCGCGGTCAGTACCGCGGCGATCGACGCTTCGCGCAGCACTTCGTTAATCGACGAACGCACGAAGATCGATTGATCGAACAGGGGAGTGATTCGCAGCGCCGGTGGAAGATCGGCCTTCACGCGCGGTAAAGCGGCTTTCACCTGATTCACAATATCCAGTGTGGAGGCCTGGCCGTTCTTCAGAACGGTGAGAAAGGCAGAGCGATGACCGTTCGAACGGACGATATTTGTCTGTACCGCATAGCCGTTGCGGACCTGGGCAACGTCTTTGATGTAGACAATGGCGCCCTGAGATGCACGAATCGGCAAATCGTTTAACGCGGAAACCGTCGTTGGGCTGCTGTTAGTGCGGACAACGTATTCAGTGTCGCCCACGCGGGCGGTCCCGGCGGGCAGGATGATGTTCTGCGCGCCCAGCGCATTTGAAATGTCTGCCGCCGAAAGATGTTTGGCGTAAAGCGCGTTTGGATCAATATCCACCATGATCTGGCGAACTTTGCCGCCCCACGGCAACGGTAAAGAAGCTCCTTGCACGGTGGCCAACCGCGTCCTGATAAAGTTCCAGCCCAAGTCTGAGAGATCCTGCTCGGTGAGCCCTTCGCCCGAGAGGCCGAGTTGGAGAACGGGAACGCTCGACGCATCGTACTTGATAATGCTGGGCGGGAAACTTCCGGGCGGCATGACGCGAAGCATCGTTTGGACAATGCTGGTGATTTGCGCCAGTGCCAGTTCCACTTTCACTTTGGGCTGAAAGTAAACGCGAATGACCGCAACACCCTGGTACGACTGCGATTCCATGTGCTCAATGTCGTTCACCGTGGTAGTCAGGCCGCGCTCGCAAATCGTGACCATGCGCTTTTCCATCTCTTCCGGCGTGAGGCCGGTATAGATCCAAACCACGCTGACAACGGGAATATCAATGTACGGAAAAATATCCTTGGGAGTGACGATGGCCGCGAGGGTGCCTAAAATCATCACCAGAACCGAGAACACTACGAAAGTGTACGGCCTTCTGAGCGCTAAATGAACGATCCACATTTTGGAGGCGGGCGGGCTAGCTTTCAATCAGCATATCGCAACAGCCCAATTACGGAAAGACTCGTAATTTCGCTTGAGAGTTACCCAGCTAGCCGAAATAGCGTTCGCTCATGCTGCGTAAAAAAGCGAGCGATTCGGCCATCTCATCCATTCCGTTCATGCCGTCTTCGATGCTGATCCAGCCCTGATATTTGTGCTCGGCCAAAATCTTGAAAATCGCGTCATAGTCGTTTAGCCCTTTACCCGTTACACCGTGATTCAAATTGGGCGAGTAGCCGATGGTGCCGTCGCTCCGCTTCAAATCTTCCAGCGTTGCGCCTTCGGCCAAGTATCGATCGCTCGCGTGCATGCTTACCACGCGGCCGGCTACTTTACGGAGCAACTCCACCGGGTCGTCTCCCGCGACAATAGCGTTCGACGGGTCGTATTGCACTCCGAAGTATTCGCGCTCGGAAACACTATCCACAATTTCGGTGAAGCGATCCATCTTCTGTGCGAATTCCGGATTCTTCCAAAAGCCGTCTTTATAGTGATTCTCCATGCCAAGGATGATCTTGTTTTCTTTCGCAATGGGAATCAACTCATTGAACGCTTGCAGCACCCACTGCTTGCCCTCTTCCCAACTTACTTCCGGATAGCGCTGGCCGCTGAGCACTCGGCAAACGGCGCGTTCGCCTCCCAGCCGCTTGGTAATGCGGATCATGTGTACCTGGCGTTCGATTTCACGTTTGCGTTTATCTCTGTCGGGCACGGTGAAATCGGGTGAACAGCACAGCATCGGCATAGAGAAGCTGGCGTTGCGAATAGCCTCGCCCACGCAATCGATATAGCCGTCCTCAAAGCTCGTGAAGAAGCCGGTATACATCTCCAAGCCGTCGGCATCCAATTGCTTCGCCATCTCGATCCAATCGAAAACGGACATCTGGCCGCTGGCGATGGTCTCCAGGTAGCATTTCGGAAACGCTGAAATGTTGAGTGACATTACGGAGTGAGTACCGCCTTGACGTACTCGCCGCCCTCCATTTTTTCAAAGCATTCGTGCCAATCGGACAGGCCAGCGACGTGGCTGATGACAGAATCAAGATTGATTTGGCCTGAAACAATCATCGAGATCACCCGCTCCCAAATGGGCCAGTTGTGTGAAAAGCTGCCCGACAGAGTGACGTTCTTTTGCACCAACGGATCGAGGCTGAATTGAATTGGTTGCGGGCCCCAGCCTACTTTGATGATCTGTCCGGCAGGCCGAACCGCCTGTAGCGCCATTTGCAGAGTGACGGAAGCACCGGATGCGTCTATCGCGACGTCGACACCGAGGCCATCGCCCAGCTTCAAAACGTAATCTTGTACGCCGCCTTCGAGTGTGGCTGTAGCGCCCAGCTGCTTTGCCACGGACAAACGGTGTCTATCGCTTGGCAAGCCCGCGACGATCAGCGGTCCCGCGCCGCTAAGCTTCGCCATCATCGCGCACAGAATGCCGATAGGGCCTGGCCCGATCACGAGCACGCTGTCTCCCGGCCGGATGCGCCCATTCACGCAGACCGCGTTATAGGCGACGCAGCATGGCTCAGTAAGAGCTGCTTTCTGAAATGGCAGACTATCGGGAATGCGGTGGAGACAGCGTTCCGGAACACGCACGTATTGCGTCATAGCGCCATCCACTCCATAACCAAAACCGCGGCGGGTGGGGTCCAGGTTGTAAAGGCCAGTCCGGCTGAGTGGTGAACTTTCATCGATAACCGCCGCCGTCTCGCTTACGACGCGGTCGCCTTCTTTAAAGTGCGAAACGCGTACGCCCTTCTTGGCGATTGTGCCCGAAAATTCGTGGCCCAGAATGCAAGGGTAATTCACGTGCCAACCATGTGAGCCTCGCCACTGGTGCAGATCGCTGCCGCACACGCTTACCGCACCTACTTTCAGAAGAACGTCGCCTTCGCCAATTTCCGGTACCGGCACTTCGCGCAGCTCAACCGAAAGTGGCGCGCGCGCGTAGTTCACCAATCCGGGCATCTTTGCACTCATCGGTTACTTTTCCTTTCCTACCTTCACGTCGCCAAACGCGTGAACCTTTTCGCAGATCAAGCGCAGCATTGCTTCCACGTCGCCTGGCGCGGTTTTGAACGCGTTCGGATCAATGGCCAGCGGCGCGCCCACTACAACGAGTGGTGCGCCATAGCGCGGCGTGTCGGTTGCCTGCTCCAACGTCAATCCGCCCACCGCTTGTACGGGCACCGAAACGGCGGCCACTACTTCGGAGAGCCTATCGAGCGGGGTATCCGCGTGTTGCCCACGCGAGCGCCGCAAAGTTCGCATATCGAAACCGATGTGATGAATGACGTAATCGCAACCCAGATCCTCCATCTGTTTTGCGCCGGCAATCGGATCGGGCATCGCCATGTTATCGCCCATGACCTTCGCGCCGAAATCGCGCCCGGCTTTCACCACGAGTTCAATCGTCTCTGTGTGCGCTTGACCCATCACAACCACCATGCTAGCGCCCGCTTTCGCCATCACTTCGGCCTCGAGCCAGCCGCCATCCATCGTTTTCAAATCCGCCACGATGGGCACCTGTGGATAACGCGCGCGAAGTTCGCGGACACCACGCATCCCCTCAGCGATAATGAGCGGCGTACCGACTTCCAGCCAGTCCACCCCAGCGCGGATGGCGATATCGGCGGTGCGAATCGCTTCGTTCAAGTCGATCAAGTCAAGAGATAGCTGTACTGTTGCTTTCATTCGGTCGGCGGTTCCAAGGGAATAGGATGGAAGTCGATAGTTTATGACATCTCGACTTTTTGTCTTGAGCGCAGTTGTTTGCGCCGTACGCGCCGCCGACCTAAAACCGCTGCCGAATTTCGCCGTCGCCAATCACGATCTCGAAATTGTTTCGCCGTGCATTCCGGGCCGACCTTGGACTGTGGCCGGTGAACATGGCGCTTTGTTCGGCAGGCAAAACGGTAGGTTCGAGGCGTGGCAGTGGCCCGTGAAGATTCTGAGCGATTTTCGGATTCGCGCCGAGCTGGCGGACTACGCGGTGCCTATTGATGTGAATGCATTGGCCGCATCGATTCGGGTGACACCCGCTGAAACTGTCATTACGTATTCGCACGCCGCGTTTACCGTTCGCCAGCATATGTTTGCAGGACGAAGTGCGAACTCTCCCTTGCCTGCTGCAGTTTTTTTTGAGATTGATTCCATTCGGCCGATCGCTCTCACGTTTTCGTTCACGCCGGAGATGCTGCGGATGTGGCCAGCGCCGAATTTTGGACGGCCGAACGGCGAATGGGTGAAGCAAGGCGAAGGCGGCTATTACGTACTGCACACCGACAATGAGCATTTCTCGGCAGCAGTTGCCATGCCGCGAGCGCAGCCTGGCATCATGGTGCCGTATCAAGAGCATCCCCAGACCTTTCCGCTGGAACTCAAACTGCAGTTTGACCCGAAAGCGGATCACGGTCTCGTTTTCCCGTTGGTGATGACGACAGACCGCGAACGAGTCGCCGATCTTCTAACGTCGCTGCCGCAGGCTTATGCGAATACGCAGAACTATTACACACATTTTTTTGATCACCGGCTGATCGCCGAAACGCCGAATTCGCGAATCAACGACGGTCTGCGCTGGGCCGAGATCGCGATTGATCAAGCGCAGGTCACAACGGCGGAAGGCGAGACTGGCATGGTGGCCGGCTACTACGAGTCGGCCGATTCGGCACGCCCCGGTTACGCCTGGTTTTTCGGCCGCGACACTCTGTGGAGCAGCTACGCCATCAACAGCTATGGCGACTATGCGCTGACGAAACGTGCTCTTGATTTTCTGATCCGCCGGCAGCGGGCCGACGGCAAAATTATGCACGAATATTCGCAAGCGGCGAACAGCATCGATTGGAAAGCGACGCCGTATTTCTACGCCTCAGCCGATTCAACGCCGCTTCTGCTCATGGCGGCTGCCGATTATGCGCGCAAGAGTGGCGACTTGAGCTTCATTCAGGCAAACTGGGATGCGCTGAAGAAAGCGTACACGTTCATGCGCGCGCATGAAGCGAACAACGGTGTCTACTCCAATTCGGAAGGAACGGGCTGGGTGGAGTCGTGGCCTTCCGGAATGCCGAAGGAAGAAGCCTATCTAGCGGCGCTCGATGCGCAGGCTTATTTGGCAATGGCCGAGCTTGCCGAATCAATGGGCGATGCGGCGCTGGCGCATGAGGCGAGCGCGAAGGCAAAGAGCACGAGCGCTGAACTCGCTACCCACTTTTACGACGAGGCCCATGATTTCTACGCCTTCAGCCGCAATGACGATGGAACGCTCGATCACACAGCCACTATCTATCCGGCGGTGGCTTGGTGGGATGGCAATACCTCCCTGCCTGAAGCCAGTTCAATGCTGAGCCGCTGGGCGTCGAGCGAATTTTCGACGGACTGGGGCGCGCGCGATATCAGTGATAAGACGGCCTTCTATGACCCGATCAGCTATCACCAAGGTTCGGTTTGGCCGCTCTTCACGGGATGGGTGTCGCTAGCGGAATATCGTGCCGGCCGCCCCCTTGCAGGCTATGCGAGCCTGATGCAGAATCTAAATCTGACATGGGCGCAGGATTTAGGATCAGTGACGGAGTTGCTCAGCGGCGAGTTCTTTCAACCTCTCGGCCGAAGCAGCTCGCATCAAATGTGGTCATCGGCCATGGTGATTAGCCCGCTGGTCCGAGGCTTGTTTGGCTTGGATTGGGATGCCGCAAAGAAGCAGTTGCGCATAAACCCCAAAATGCCAGCCGATTGGGAGCGCGCCAAACTTGGTCACGTGCAGATGGGCGACATCGAAGTTACTTTGGAAATGGAATGCGCTGGAAGCGAATTCCACATCCGAGCACTTACTCAAAAACCGGAGATGCTGTGCCTGACGGCGAACTCCCTGCCCCGCAACAATTGCGATACTGCCCCTGCGAAGGTGCACACTCTGACACTGCCGCTGCCAAAAGTCGAACTCGCGATTCCTGCTAACCTCCCAGAACCCGGTGAACAAACCCGTCAGCTCAAAGTGTTGGAAGAAAAATCAGGACCGCTCAGCGAAACATTCGTGTTCGAAGCGCAGGCCGGCACGGTTTACGATCTACCATTACGCCTCAATCGTCGCGACGCAACCGTGAGCAATGCCGAAATACGCGGCAATACGCTCCACATGCAATTTCAGGGCGGACAAGGCTACGTCAAAAAAACGGTTACGTTCCAATGGTATTAATTCTTATGACAAGGCGATTCCTCCCCTTTGTGGCACTTACACTTCTGGCGGCGCAAGAACCCGTAAACCGGCTCCCGATTCTGACCTACATCAAGCAAAGTTGGACTACGCTCAAACGTTCGGACAAAGACCTTGCCAAAGCTGTCGTTGATCCTAAGTTCAAGCCTGGTCCCGATGGCCGCTGGCCGCTTTACATCTCGCGCTCGGAAGACGCCCAGCTCGTCGAGGAAGGTTTGCGGCGTGACATGCCAGCCGCCGGATTCAAAACCATCAGCATCAAACAGTTGCCAGCAGACATGGACTCGCTCACGCAACAAGGGCTGCTGTATCTGCCCAAAGCATATGTGGTGCCCGGCGGCCGATTCAACGAGATGTACGGCTGGGATAGCTACTTCATTCAAGTGGGCCTGCTGAAAGACAACGAACTGGACCTCGCCAAAGACATGGCCGACAATTTCCTTTACCAAGTCAAGAACTACGGCAAAGTTCTAAATGCGAATCGCACGTATTATCTAAACCGCTCGCAGCCGCCGTTCCTCACGCAGATGGTCTTGGGAGTATATGCGAAAACTCATGATAAGAAGTGGCTGGCCAGCGCGCTGCCATTGATCGAACGGTATTACCAGCTCTGGTCAACCGAACCCCACATGACTCCCGAAACAGGGTTAGCCCGCTACTGGGATTTCGGCGAAGGCCCTGCGCCCGAGGTTCTCTCGGACGAGCGCGATGCGCAAGGCCGGACGCACTACGACCTGGTCCGCGCTTATTTCCGTACGCATGAGGTCAACGATTACCGCCTCAATCAGTACTACGACAAACAAACGGATACCCTCACGCCGCTTTTCTATAAAGGCGATCGTTCCATGCGCGAATCGGGTTTCGATCCGTCCAATCGCTTCGGGCCATTCAATATCGACATCATTCACTACAACCCCGTCTGTCTGAATTCCCTGCTCTACCTGATGGAAACGCAAACGGCGGAAATTCTCACGGAACTGGATCAAAAGCACGAAGCCGAAACTTGGAGTGCCAAAGCGGAAACGCGCGCCAAAGCAATCAATAGACTGATGTGGGATGAAAGAGACGGCCTGTACTACGACTACGACTTTGTCAACAAACATGTGCGGCACTATCCGTTTCTAACAACGTTCTATCCGATGTGGGCGGGTTTCGCCACGAAAGAACAGGCCGCGCGGATCGTGAAGAACCTGCCACTGTTCGAGCGCATAGGTGGTTTGCAAACGAGCACGGAAGTCAGCGGCAATCAGTGGGATTCTCCTTTTGGCTGGGCCCCTTTGGAGATCATCGCCGTAGAAGGCCTCCGCCGGTATGGCTATAACGCCGACGCCGAACGCATCTCCCTCAAATTTCTTTCCCTCGTTAAACGCGAATACGAGCACGCCGGATTTATTGTCGAAAAGTACGACGTCGTCAATGGCGGCTCCAGCGTGAGCGCCATTCATTTCGGCTACAGCGCCAATCAAGTGGGCTTCGGCTGGACCAACGCAGCCTTTCTCCAGATGCTCGATGCACTGACTCCCGCTCATCGCGAGACGCTCCTAAAGCAATAGGCGAGAATAAAGGGCGATGCCTTCTGACAAACCTAGTGTTGCAAAGCAAGCTGGACCTTGCTGCATGGTCATTTTTGGCGGTGCTGGTGATCTAACCAAGCGGCTGGTCGTTCCCTCTCTTTACAATCTCGCCTGTGCCGACCTATTGCCGGAGGGCTTCGCCATCGTCGGCTTCGATTTAGCCGACGTTGCCGAAGACGCTTGGAAAAAGACATTGACCGAAATGCTCGAGCAATTCGAAAAGGCGGGCGGCGACGCCACTTGTCAGGTCAATGGGGACAAATGGAAATGGCTCACGGATCGCATGTTTTACGTGCAGGGTGATCTCACCAATCCCGAAAGCTACCAAAAGCTCAAAGCCAAGCTCAGCGAAGTTGACGCTGCCCAGCATACCGCCGGCAACTATCTTTTCTATTTAGCCGTAGCCGACCGCTTCTTTGGTTCAACCGTCGAGCAAATCGGCAAAGCCGGCTTGGCCAATGAAGTGAATGGCGTATGGCGCCGCGTGGTTGTGGAAAAGCCGTTTGGGCACGATCTCGCTTCTGCTCAAGCGCTCAATAAGCAGATTTTGAGCGTTCTGAGCGAAAAGCAAATTTACCGCATTGATCACTTCCTTGGCAAAGAGACCGTTCAAAATCTTCTGTTGTTCCGTTTCGCCAACGGCATGTTCGAACCTATCTGGAATCGCGACCGGATCGATCACGTGCAAATCACTGTGGCCGAGACCGTCGGCGTGGAGCAGCGCGGCCGCTTTTACGAAAAAACCGGCGCCATGCGCGACATGATTCCGAACCACGTGTTCCAGTTGCTCGCCTTCACTGCCATGGAAGCGCCGAACTCGGTGAGCGCCGACGCCGTTCGGTCCGAAAAGGCCAAGGTGATTGAGGCAATTCGCGAACTGGGCCCTGAGGAGATTCCGCTGTGCGCCGTGCGCGGCCAGTATGATCGCGGCGCAATTGGCGACAAGCCCGCTGTCGCGTACCGTGAAGAGCAGGATGTTTCCCCCGACTCGCTGGTTGAAACCTATGTCGCCATGAAGCTGGACATTGACAACTGGCGATGGCACGGGGTGCCGTTCTATATTCGTACTGGCAAACGCTTAAGCGCTCGCAGAACACAAATCGCCATTCGCTTTAAAGAGACGCCGGTGATGCTGCTGAAAGACACCAGCCTTGCGCCCAACTGGCTCGTGATCCGCGTGCAACCTGACGAAGGGATTTCGCTTGAATTCGGCGCCAAAATTCCCGGCCCCAACATGAAGCTGGGTAAAGTGAAGATGGATTTCAAGTACGGCGATTATTTTGGCGCGAGCCCCTCGACTGGTTACGAAACGTTGATCTTCGACGTGATGATTGGCGACGCTACTCTTTTCCAACGCGCCGATAACATTGAGGGCGCCTGGGCCACGGTACAGCCGGTGCTTGATTTCTGGGCCACGAATGCGGCGAAGAGTTTCCCGAACTATATCGCCGGCAGTTACGGGCCGCAGTCGGCTGACGCCATGCTGCAGCGCGACGGCCGCGCGTGGCGGCCAATCATTTAGCCGCGCGCAACCTGGTCTGCCTCGTGAAGTCCGCGGTACTTCCGCAGCAACTCATACATCACAATCGCCCCAGCACTCGCCACGTTCAGCGAGTGCTTCATTCCAAGCATAGGCAAGCGCACGTGGGTGTCGCAAGCCGCCAGAATCCCTGCGGAAATGCCGTCTACCTCATGACCGAAAATCACGCACACGGGAAAGTGCGGCCGCCAATCGAACAAATCCACTGCACGGTTGCTTGTCTCAATCGCCGCGATTTCATATCCAGCTTGCCGCAACTCGCCTAAGCGCGGTTCCAAACACGCGACCGGTTCCCACGCCACTCGGTCTTCCGCCCCAAGCGCCGTCTTCGTAATCTCTTTCATAGGCGGGCGCGCTGTAATGCCACTCAACAAAAGCCGCTCAATGCCCGCGCCATCCGCGGTTCGAAAAAATGCGCCCACGTTGTACATGCTGCGAACGTTATCCAGCAGAATCGTCACGGGCAGCCGCAAACTCTCGTACGGTGTCGCGCCTTCCGTGGCACGGTAGGGAATACGGTCCATCGCTATTTCGCAAGACCCGCGCGCTTCCACAATTCGTCGACGCGCTTCACCACCTCAGGCGCCATCTTGATCACGTCCGGCCAACGCCGCGTGAAGCCTTCGCCGGCTACCTTGCGCGTCGCATCCACGCCCATCTTCGATCCATAATCCGGCAGCCGGCTCGCATGGTCGAGCGAATCGACAGGACCCATGCAGAATTCAATATCACGCTGCGGGTCGATATTGTTCAGGGCCTTCCACGCCACTTCAGACACATTCTGCACATCCACATCCTCGTCCACCACAATGATGCACTTGCTGAACATCGCTTGGCCCAGACCCCAGATGGCATGCATCACCTTGCGCGCGTGGCCAGGATACACCTTGCGCATCGAAACAAGAATCAAGTTGTGGAACACGCCTTCTGCTGGCATGCAGATGTCGCGCACCTCGGGCAGTTGCGTGCGCATCAATGGAAGGAAAATGCGTTCAATCGCTTTGCCCATGTAGAAATCTTCCATTGGCGGCGGCCCGACGATTGTCGCTGGATAGACCGGATTCTTGCGCTGCGTGATGCACTCTATGTGAAACACCGGGTAATCGTCATCGAGCGAATAAAAGCCGGTGTGATCGCCGAAGGGACCCTCGCGCCGCAATTCGCCGAGGTTCACATAGCCTTCTAAAACAATCTCCGCATTCGCCGGCACTTCAATATCGTTCGTTTCGCACTCCACCATTTCTACGGGCGCGCCTCGCATGAATCCTGCAAACAGCATCTCGTCAATCGAAGGCGGCAGCGGCAGAATAGATGAATACAGCGTTACTGGATCGCAGCCCAGCACCACAGCAATCGGCATGCGCGTTTCTTTTCCTTCTGCGGCCATCCGGCGATAGTGGTCCGCCCCTTGCTTGTGCTTTTGCCAGTGCATGCCAGTGGTCTGCCCGTCATAGACCTGCATGCGGTACATGCCACAATTGCGTTTGCCCGTTGTTGGATCTTTTGAAAACACCATTGGCAGTGTGATGAAGCGCCCGCCATCTTGCGGCCAGCAGTGCAAAATCGGATATTCGTCGAGCGAAAAGTTCCCGCTCTTTCGAATCACTTCCTTGCAAGCGCCCTTGTTCACAATCTTCGGGAACGACGCACTGATCTCGCCCAGCTTCGGAATCATTTTGAGCTTGTCAAGCAATCCTTCAGGCTTCTGCAATTCCAGAAAGCCCGCAATCCGCTGTGCAATCTCATCCACATCTTTCACGCCTAACGCAATTTCCATGCGGCGCATACTAGCAAAAGCGTTGATCAAGAGCGGCACGTTCGAGCCCTTGGGCTTTTCAAACAGCAGCGCGGGGCCGTTGTTCTTCACAGATCGATCGGCAAACTCCGTGATTTCCAAATACGGATCTACTTCAAAGGAGACTCGCTTGAGTTCACCTTGTTTTTCCAGAGCACGAATAAAGTCCCGCAGGTCTTCAAGAGGCATGAGTTACGTACACCCATTATGATGAGAGGGAATCATGAATGTGCGAACAGCATTGATCACAGGCGCCAGCCGCGGTATCGGAAAGGCTTGCGCACTGGCGCTGGCTGGTCCGGCATACAAACTTGTATTGGCGGCCCGCAATCTCGAAAAACTCGAGGAAACCGCCCAGCTCACCCGCGCCGCCGGCTCTGAAACATTTGTCGTCGACATTGATCTAGCAAGCAGCGAATCCATCACCGCAGGCATCGGCAAAGCGAGCAAGGAATTTGGCCGCATCGATATTTTAGTGAACAACGCGGGTGTTACAAAAGACGGTCTCGCCGTTCGCATGAAAAAGGCGGATTGGGACGGCGTTATCAATACCAACTTGAGCGGCTCGTTTTACGCCATCCAACAAGTTCTACAGGGAATGATGCGCGAACGCTGGGGCCGGATCGTAAACATTTCGTCGGTGGTGGGCGAGAAAGGCAACGCCGGGCAGGCGAATTACGTCGCATCTAAAGCTGGTCTAATCGGCCTCACCAAGTCTCTCGCCATCGAATTAGGCAGCCGCAGCATTACCGTGAACGCAGTCGCGCCTGGTTTTATTGGCACCGAAATGACCCACGGCCTTTCAGACGAGTTGAAACAAAGGATGATTGACGAAACACCCTTGAAGCGTATAGGTACGCCGGAGGATGTCGCCGCTGCTGTGAAATTCTTGATCAGCGAAGAGGCAGGTTTCATAACCGGTCACGTTCTTGATGTGAACGGTGGGATCTACATGTGATGACAGCAAACCGCGATAGCAAATTCAAAATCGGTCTCGTGCAGACCAAGTGTTCCACAGATTCTGAGGCCAATCTTCAGCGCGCTATTATCGGCATTCGTGAAGCCGCCGCCAAGGGCGCTGAGATCGTATGCCTGCAGGAGCTGTTTCGCAGCCAGTACTTCTGCCGCGAGGAAAAGGCCGAGCTTTTCAATCTCGCCGAAACCATTCCTGGCCCTTCAACCGAAGCCCTTGGCTCTATTGCCAAGAGTCTCGGGGTCAGTATCGTAGCCTCGCTTTTTGAAAAGCGCGCGCAAGGGCTATATCACAACACCGCCGCCATCATTGACGCCGACGGTTCTCTACTCGGCACCTATCGCAAAATGCACATCCCCGATGATCCGCTGTTTTACGAGAAGTTTTACTTCACACCCGGCGATCTGGGCTTCTTGAATTTCGAAACTCGTTTTTCGCGCATTGGTGTGCTGGTTTGTTGGGATCAATGGTATCCCGAAGGCGCCCGCCTCACCGCTTTACAAGGAGCCAATGTTTTGTTTTATCCCACGGCCATCGGTTGGCATCCTTCAGAGAAAGAAAAGTATGGCGAGGCGCAACTTGACGCGTGGCGCACCGTGCAACGCGCCCATGCCATTTCAAACGGCATCTATGTGGCCGCCGTCAATCGCGTTGGCTTCGAAGGCACTCCCGAGAGCGGCTTGGAATTTTGGGGCAATTCATTTGTGTCCGATCCCTTTGGCCGCGTGATCGCGCAAGCCTCTACCTCGGAGGAGCAGGTTTTGGTCACCGAATGCGATCCGAAGGAGATGGACGAGGTTCGCCGCAACTGGCCCTTCTTCCGCGACCGAAGAATTGACGCCTATGCACCCATTACGAAGCGTTGGCTTGCCTAAGACGATTGGGCGGCACATGAAAACGCAACCTCGCCTTCGCATGCCGGCGGAGTGGGAACCGCATACCGCTACCTGGCTCGCATGGCCACACGAGACGTCTGACTGGCCGGGAAAATTCGCACTCATCCCGTGGGTCTACGGTGAAATCGTCCGCCATCTTTCGCGCGTTGAAAGAGTTCGGATACTGATCGCGAACAGAGATTCCGAACAGAAGGCTCGAAAAGTTTTAGAGAAATCCGCCGCCGAAATGGCGGCCGTCGAATTCTTCCACGCCCCTACAGATCGCAGTTGGACCCGCGATTACTGCCCCATCTTCGTTCGTAGCGGAGCCAAGCAAGAGAAGACGATCTTGAATTGGCATTTCAACGGCTGGGCGAAATACCCGAATTGGAAGAACGATGACGCCGTGACGGCCGCACTTGCCTTAAAGCTGACCCTGCCGCTCATTACGCCTGAATACAAAGGCATCCGCGTGGTCCTCGAAGGCGGTAGCATCGACGTAAATGGAGCAGGCGCAATTCTGACAACGGAAGAGTGTCTCTTAAGCCCGATGCAAGCCCGCAACCCCGAACTTACACGCGCCGATATCGAAGCCGTCTTCCGCCAATATCTGGGCGTATCGCATACGCTCTGGCTTAAGAATGGCATCGCCGGAGACGACACCCACGGCCACGTTGACGACCTGGCGCGATTCACTGATACGCATACTATTGTTATCGCAAGCGAAGAAAACAAGGATGACTCCAACTACGAACCGCTCAAAGAAAACCTCGCGCTCCTTCGGAAGATGCGAGATCAGCATGGCCGCCCGTTTCGTATTGCTAAACTACCGATGCCCGAACCCGTCTTCTTCGATGGCCAGCGCCTGCCCGCCAGCTACGCGAATTTCTATATCGCTACCGGGCTGGTACTCATGCCTACGTTCAACGACGCCAATGACCGGCTTGCGCTCAACACTCTCGCCAAGCTTTTCCCCAAACACAAGATCGTCGGCATCGCTGCTACGGATTTGGTTCTCGGACTCGGCACGCTCCACTGCATGACTCAGCAAGAGCCGGCGTAAAGCCATGTTGTGGAGCATCGTTGCAGCGGTCTCTTTACTCATCTGGATCTACCTCGTTTTCGCGCATGCCGGTTTCTGGCGCGTCAAACAAGCACCACAATCGAACCTTCGCTCCGAACGCCGCGTAGTTGCAGTCATCCCCGCGCGCAATGAAGCCGACGTCATTGCCGAGTCTTTGCAATCGCTCTTCACCCAATATTTTCTTGCGCCCTTGCACATCGTTCTCGTCGACGACAACAGCACAGACGGCACTGCCGCTGTGGCTCGAACCACTGCCCGCGCGTTTGGCCGCGAAAAGGATTTAACCATCATCGACGGCGCACCCCTACCTTCTGGCTGGACAGGCAAGCTGTGGGCCGTCTCGCAAGGCACCGAAGAAGCGTTAAAACATAACCCTGACTTCCTGCTTTATGCCGACGCCGACATTCGGCACGATGGCCGCAATGTTGCCGACCTCGTTGCCAAGGCCGAAGCCGGCCAACTCGATCTCGCCTCGTTCATGGTTCGCCTTTGCACGCAAACCTTCGCGGAAAAGGCGCTCATCCCGGCCTTTGTCTATTACTTCTTGCAGCTCTATCCGCCTGCCTGGATCGCCTCGGCAAACCACAAGACGGCTGGCGCGGCTGGCGGCTGCATTCTCCTCCGGCCTTTGGCCTTGGCTCGCATTGGCGGCCACGCAGCCATTCGCGGCCATATTATTGACGATTGTGCTCTGGCCCGCGCGGTCAAATCTTCAGGCGGAAAGATTTGGCTGGGTCTCACTGCCAAAACATCGAGCATTCGTCCTTACTCTGGCTTCGCCGAAATTGGCCGTATGATTTCACGATCGGCCTTCAACCAGTTGCGACATTCTGCTTTGCTTCTCGCCGGAACGCTGGTGGGACTGTTGATGACGTACGTCGTTCCGATCGCCGCACTCTTCAGCCAGCAGCCTATCGCAATAATTTTCGGCGCAACTGCGTGGCTACTCATGAGTCTCAGTTACGCGCCCATGATCCGCTTCTACCGGCTTTCGTTGCTTTGGTCTTTTGCCTTACCGTTCATCGCCGTGTTCTACGCAGGTGCTACCTTGCATTCCGCACTCCAATATTGGCGCGGTAAAGGCGGTGTTTGGAAAGGCCGCGCTCAGGACGTTTGAGTATTGCGTAACAGTACTTTCAAAACGCCTCGCTCGGCTGCTCTCGCAAAAGCAGCAGGCGCTTCATTCAACGAATACTCCGCCGTCAATAGTGAAGCGGTGTCTATCTTCCTCCCACTCAACAACGCTAGCGCCGGCTCGAAAAGCCCGCAGCGCGAACCTACCAGCGAAATCTCGTTCACAATCACCGGCGCCATATCGATCTTCACTTCTTCGTTCACCGTCGATTTCATAACCACAGTTCCCCGCGGCCGCACCATCTGCACAGCCTGCCGTAAACCATCTGCCGAACCAGTAGCATCGACAACAATCGGAAATCGCGCCAATGGGCGCTCCGCCGCGTCACTCACCGTTGCACCCGCGCGCTCCGCGATCTGCAGCTTATCCGCATGCCTGCCAAAAACGCTTACCCGCGCGCCATTAGCCAACAAAGTTTGCGCAATCAACAAGCCGAGTTTGCCATCGCCCAGCACCGCAACCTCTTCGCCCTGCGGAACTCGCACTTGCTCCAGAATTTCGCAAGCCGCCGCCAGCGGCTCCGTAAACACGGCTCGTTCGTCCACAACACCTTCCGGGACAATTCGCAAATTGGCTTCCGGCAGCGTAAAATATTCCGCAAACGCACCTGGATGTCTCACAATCCCCAGCACCGTCCGCGCCTCGCAATGCCGCCCTAAACCCGCAGCGCAAAACTGACACTTCCCGCAACCCAGATTGATTTCGCCGACAACCCGTTGACCCACGAGCGAAGTAGAATCGGCTGCCACAACTTCGCCCAACAAACTCATGGCCCGGGATGCCTGAAAATCCGTAATATCCGCGCTGCAATTCAAGATCGGTGTTGCAAATACCCGCCAACGCGTAACTGAATCAATGCGAATCCAGGGGGGCGTTTCGGGGCGTCCACCTGCTCGCGCCAAAACTCGCTTTGAATCGAGAAAGACGGCAACGCATACCGTCTCAGACATTTCAACAAGTCCGCAATGACTACCAGCGGTTTTTGCTGCCGCCGAAATCGCGCTGGCGTCCGCCGCCCGCGTCTGCCGCCGCCGGCCTCCGCCACCGCCATGCGGTACGCTCACGCTTCTCTGGGGGCCGTGCTTCATTCACTACCAGCGCACGGCCCATTAGAGCGCGGCCATTGCAGGCCTGTACCGCTTGGTTGCCCAACGCATCGTCATTAATTTCCACGAAACCGAACCCTCTGGCTTCGCCGCTAAACCGGTCGCGCAAAATGTTTACGGTATCTACGTGCACCCCGGCCTCTTCAAAAAACGCCTGAATATCGGCCTCGGTCGCCTTGTAGGGAAGGTTACCTACGAAGAGCTTCATCTCTCAATAAACTCCTAAACTGTACGTTCGGAAAAGCAGAACTCCAAACATCTCTTACTTTTCGTATGGTCCCACAAAGTGAACGAGAGCGGCAAACTAGGGTTTATGCGAGGCGCTATCTTCGCGATGATGCCCTCCTGCCCAGCTCCAACAACTCTTCGATTCTCTTTTCGATCACCTCGTCTTTCATCGATTCTCCATCGCCCTGACGCGGCGTCGCGTAATGAATGTTCCCGTCCCGATCGATCAGAATCAACTGCGGCACCACTGGCCGTTCCGTGAACCCCATGTACGACATCATCTGTTCCAGGCCAGTCCAGCCTACTTCGAAATTCACCTTGTGTTCCTTCGCAAAATTGTCCACCTTCAAATCGGCATTCGGATCAATCGCCACGTCAATCGCCTGGAAACCTTTGTTTCCATACCGCTCCTGCATTTTGTTCATTACTTGCGAAGCAGCCTGGCAATGCGGGCACGTCGTAAGAATGAACTCTAGCGCGACCACTTTTCCGCGATACTGACTGAGTAAACGGTCACCGTGACCCGGAATCTGGAACGCCAGCTCCGGCGACTTGTGCACCGCCACCTTGCCACCAATCGTCGAGCCTATGGCTACTGCAAAAAATAGCGCTGCTGTTGTAAAAAGTTTCACTTGTAGTTTTCTCCTTATTGCGTTACTTGCGGGCACGCAGCAGGTGTTTTACACTTTGCTGCCGCGCCTTCAGACGAACGGTTTCCACCAAACGCACACTGTTCGCAATAGCCGCCCGCCACTGGAACAAGCGTCATAAAAATTGCCAAGCCAACCACCAAGATCCACGGAACGTAAAGCAGGTTTACCGGAACCTGCCCATCCAGAATCGATTGCAATCGCCTCTGCAAATCGCCGCCGGTCATCGCGTTCACGCCCGCGGCATCGAACATCTGAAACCGGCAAACCTTCAAAATGCCCGTGGCATAAACGTTCGGCGCAGTGCCGCATGCCAGCACCGTTTCATCACACGCTCGCTCGCGTTCAACAGCCAAACGTCGTTCCACAAACCAGACCAGCGGATGAAACCAAAAAACACATACCAGTGCGTGCGCCAAAACGCTTGTAAGATTGTCAAACCGCTTCGCGTGTGCCAGTTCGTGCAAGAGAACACTCTCAAATTCCGCCTGCGAGAGCTTTTCCGAGAGTCCCGTCGAAATCGTGATGGTCGGATGCCACAGTCCTCGCAAAGCCGGCTCTATCAACTCTCTTGAGCAACGGAATCGGACGTTATTGCGAACCCTGAGCAACCCGCGGCACCGCTCGAATGCCATCGCTTCCCCTCGCCCAGGCATAGTCAAATCGCACTTGCTGTTTCGTAATCTGACACCCCACGCCGCGGCGAGCCCCACCAAGCCCACCGCCCAAACTGCCAGAAATTCCGCCCGCCAAGCCACCGGCAGCGCCCCTTCCAAGAATGCAAGCACAACCGTGAACTTGTAGGTCAGCAAAAAGAGCCATGAACTCGCTGGCCAAAATGAAGCGATCCGTTCACCCGTCTTTGCTAACAGGATCGTAGGAACCGCGAACTTCGCTAACCCCAGAAGCAAAACCGCGTGCCGCGCGGTCGCTCCCTTGCGCAAACAACAAGCGACGGCGCTTAACAGAAGGCAGAGGAATGTGCATTCCAACAAATGCAGAAACAGAAAACGAATCATCTCTTGTTCTCCATTCCCGCCAACCGCTTTTCCAATTCCTTGACGTCCGCAAGCGTCAGCTTCCCCGTTTCCACGAGATGCGACATCACCGGCGCCGCCGATCCGCCCAATAGGTTGAGCAAATCGCCAATCAGCCGTTTATGCACCGCCTTGCGCGTCAATACCGCTTCAAACAAATGCGCATTGCCGATTTTTTTCACCCGGCGAACGGCGCCCTTTTCCTCCAGGCGGTAAATCATAGTTTGAACCGTTGTGTAGGCAGGCCTGTCTTTTTCGGGCAGGGCTTCTTGAATCTCACGCACCGAACAAGGCTCTAGTTCCCACAACTTCTCCAACAATTGCAGCTCAAATTTGCTGATCTTCGGCTCAAGCAAAACCTACTCCTGTGGTCTACTCTACTACAGCATTAGTAGCATTGCAAGAGTCTTTTTTGTCGAGCAAATTTATTACCGGGGCGTGATCAACCCGCCCAGCCTGTCCTGCTGCGACGCGGCATACCTGGGATAGCGCGCGGCGTACGCTTCCAAATACTTCAACCCCGAACCCGTGTTGTAAATCACGATGCGTTCATGGCTTTTAAGAAAACCGCTTTTCAAAAGCTGCCTCACGGCCGCAACACAAGCACCGCCTTCGGGTGCGGCAAAAATTCCTTCTCGCTCCGCCAGCAACACGCCGGCATCGAGCATCTCCTCATCGCTAACCGAGATCGCCGTCCCGCCACTTTCGCGCACCGCTTGCAGCACCAGGAAATCGCCTAACGCCTTCGGAACCCGCAAACCACTGGCTACCGTATGCGCATTCTCAAAGAACACACTCGCCGGCGCATTCTGTTGAAACGCACGCGTAATCGGCTCACATCCTGCCGCTTGCACCGAAATCATCTTGGGCCGCTTCGCGCCAATCCATCCCAGCGTCTCCAACTCCGCAAACGCCTTCCACATCCCAATCAGCCCCACGCCGCCGCCGCAAGGGTAGAGAATCGCATCGGGCACTTCCCAGCCAAACTGTTCGGCCACTTCGTAGCCCATGGTTTTTTTGCCTTCAATGCGGTAAGGCTCTTTTAGCGTGCTCACCTCAAACCATCCTTCAGCTGCTTTCCGCTCGCCCACCATGCGTCCGCAATCGCTGATCAATCCATCCACCAGCGTCACGTTTGCGCCAAACGCTTTGCACTCGATGAAGTTTGCTTGCGGCACATCTTTCGGCATGAAGATGTGAGCTTCTATGGCCGCCGCGGCGCTGTACGCTGCCAGAGCACTCGCCGCATTGCCCGCGGAAGGAATCGCCAGTTTCTTCAGGGCCAATTTCTTGGCCATCGTGACCGCGCACGATAAGCCGCGCGCCTTGAACGAATCGGTTGGATTACGTCCCTCATCCTTAACCCACAGATCCGCCGCGCCCAGTTCCCGCCCCAGGTTTAAAGTCTGAATCAGAGGCGTCCAACCTTCTTGCAGCGTGACCGCCTCATCCGCATCGGCGGGCAATACCGGCGCATACCGCCACATGCTATGCACGCCCGATACCGGCAGTTGATCCTTCTGCCAGGAAGCCTTCACGGCGGCGAGATCGTAGTGCACAAGCAACGGTCCGCCACACTCGCATAAGTTCAATGCTTGATTGGCAGCGTATTTTTTGTCGCACCGGCTACAGGCGAGCTCGGAAGGTTGACCCATGGAGACCATGGTAACTTCCCAAATTCAGTTAGCGGTCTTTTACAAGGCGGCTTCTTCGCTCAGATCCGGCAAGTCGTCGCTTTGCAAGGAAGCCATGAACACCGCTACCACCGATTCCAAGCCTTCTTGATCGTCCTCGTCAAACCGATTCAAGCTCGGGCTGTCCACATCCAACACGCCCCACAACTTGCCCCAATTCAAGAGAGGAATCACGATTTCCGAGCGCGAAACAGCATCGCACATAATGTGGCCTTCGAACTTACTAACATCCGGGACGTTGATCGTCTTCTTGCCCGCCGCCGCAGTCCCGCAAACGCCTTTGTCAAACGGAATGCGAGTGCACGCCACTCGACCCTGGAATGGCCCCAACACCAACTCACCCTCTTCCACGAAGTAGAAGCCTACCCAATTCACATCGGGAAGCTTCTGCTTGAGCAAAGCCACCGTGTTGGCAGCATTGGCCACCGTGTTCCGTTCGTCGACCAGCAAGTTGTGAAGCTGCTCGCAAACTTCTTGATACAGGGCAAATTTTGCGTCGTTCGTGGGCGTGGAAACTTGCATTATTCGTTCAGTGTAACCCGAACCCCATCGTTTCTAACTCGTGAATTGGGCAAAACGTCCCAATTTATGGGCCTTTTGGTACTACTTACCCCTTTTCCTTCCTTCGATAAGGGTTCTCCAGGTACCCCTTAGCCTCCGCTGCCGCTTCTGATTTAGGCGCCGCCTTGATCGCTTCCCGATAAGCGGGCATGGCCTCCGCGTGATGCCCCTGCAAATCCTCTACCTGCCCCAATCTCAGCCACGCCAACACCGCAGTATTCAAGTCCAGCGCCGCCGCCTTCTCTGTCACCTGCCGCAAATCCGCGAGCGCACCCGGCAAATCGTTGTACCAAAAAAGCAAATTGCCGCGGAAATACAACAGCTTTTCCGCATTGAGATTGGCATAACCCACGGCAGCGTTTCGCCGCAAATTCTCGATCTCCGCCAAGACCGCCAACGCCGTTTTCTTATCGCCCGCATCGCTATACATCTGCACCTGCTCCAAACGAAAAAGATAATTTCGCGGAAACCGTTCCGCCAGTTCCTTCAGCAACGGAATCGCCTTGCGCGGGTCTCGCTCGCGCCGGTAAATCGCCGCCAGCAACACTTGCGCATCATAACGGTTCCGAATTCCTTGCTTCGCCACTAGTTCCAATTGCTGAACCCCATCGTTCCGGTCGCCGTGAAATCCGCCCAGAAATCCCAGGGCCCGCATATAAAACGGCAGCGAGCCCACCACGTATTCGTTCAATCCGTACACTAACTTGGCGTCCACGTCTTTCGGGTCCAATTCCCGTATCCGTTCGTTCGCTTTACGCGCCGCCGTCGCTTCCCGCAGTGAATCGATCCATGATTTCTCCACCAGAAACAAATAGTTAGATCGCAACCCATGAGCCACACTTAAAGCCGACAACGCTTGCAAATCATTCGGGTTCTGAGCCAACCGCCCTTCGCCCATCCGCAAGACTTGATTGAAACAGTACTCAAACCGCTGCTTGTCTTTTGCCGAAATTTCCATCTTCGGCCGCCGCAAAAATGGATTGTTCCCCGAAACAAGCTGGCTCTCCAGGGCTCCGCTGCGCAACATTTCCCGATACAAAATCCCTTGCGCCACGTGATTAAACATCTGCGGATCGTCTGGATGCGCCTTCAAATCACTCTCGAAAATATCCAGCGCTTGATCGAACTCATTGTTATAGAAATGGTCATAGCCGGCGCTCACCGGCACATCCGCCGCGCGCATCGGCGGCAACCACCAAAGAATCATCACGAATGGCAGCAACCACCGCAGCGCCTTCTCGGCAGTCCGAGCCACTACCGCGTTCTCGTGTTTCGCCAGCTTCTCTAAAGGTCGCTTCATGGCTTCGTTTTTCGATCGTCCCAGCGCCGCCGCCACGTTCCGCAAAAACCCCTCATACTTCGCACGCCAAACGGGCGACTTCCGAAACATCCGTCGAAATTCTTCTTCCGAAAGAGCCGCCATCTCCTCCAACTCAGGCGCAAACACGGCAGGCTGATACGCCGCCTCTTCCGTATTCGGCGCGCGCCTGTTCCAAGGGCAAACGTCCTGGCAAATATCGCACCCGAACAAATGGTTACCCAAAGACGGAAGCGTCTCGCCTGCGAATTCGCCGCGCTTCTCTATCGTCATATAAGAGATGCAAAGCCGCGCATCCAACGTCCAA
Source organism: Bryobacterales bacterium (assembly GCA_963763615.1). Classification (GTDB taxonomy): domain Bacteria; phylum Acidobacteriota; class Terriglobia; order Bryobacterales; family Bryobacteraceae; genus Bog-105. The sequence continues at coordinate 537,980 of CAVXPI010000007.1, forward strand.
CCATCCTGCCCCGGTTTCCGCACAATCGCCGCCGTCGGGCATGCGTCGATACAACGCCTGCACGTTCCACACCGATCGGGCGGCGGCCCACTTGCAGCCGCCAGCGGAATCGAAAGCAGTATCTCTCCCAGGAAAAACCACGACCCTTGCTGCTCGTTAATCAAGCAGGTGTTCTTGCCAATCCATCCGAGCCCCGCCTCGCGTGCATACGAACGCTCCAACAACGGCGCCGCATCTACGCAAATCTTCGCCTCCAACGGCGCGCCGTGTTCTGCCCGAATCATGGCTAACAGCCGTTCCAGATCTGCCCGCATCGCATCGTGGTAATCGCTGCCCCATGCATAACGCGACACCCAACCGCGCCTCGCATCCTTGATCTCTACCGACAGCGGATGCTCCGTCTGATACAACTTCCCTACGCACAAAATGCTGCGGGCGCTGGGCAACAAATTTCGCGGGTCGGCTCGCAAATCGCCGCGCCGGTCAGTCAAATACGCCATCTCGCCCGCATAGCTGTTCGTGCGCCACTCGCTAAACATGGCGAAATCCGCACTCGGCAGCGCAGCGGTCACCCCTGCCAGCGCAAACCCGCACTCCCGCGCCATCTCCTTCAAACGTTCCGCGTCAATCGGCAGTGGCCCACTCCTCACTGAATGGTAGAATCCAAACGTCAATGCAACGGCCCGGCAACATCGTCAGCGTCATTCCCTTGCTGGCACTCGCCGCTTGCACGGCCGGCATTCCCTCACAACCCAAAGATTTTATCCTTTACACCGGAGGCATGGCGCTGCGCGTCCACGGCGCATACGTCACACCCGCGTTCTTTGATAACTCCGCCGCCAAACCCTTCCTCGGCCGCCTCTTTAAGCGCGACGAATACCAAGTTTTCTCACCAGTCGTCATCCTCTCGCATCAATCCTTTCGAGAACGGTTCCACGCCGACCCCGCCAAGACTATTGGCAACTCCATCCGCCTCGACGGCACCGACTACACCATCATCGCCGTTATGCCGCCATCTTTTCCGACTCCCGCCAACGCCGAATTCCTTCTCCCCAAAGAAACCATCGCCCAGTGACCGCCTGCTAACCTTTCCTTTTGAAACCCCAGCCACCTTTGCTCGAACTCAAAAATGTCTACGTCGAACGCGGCGGACGCCTTGCCCTCAACGGCCTCAATCTAAGCATCAACGCCGGTGAACACGTCGCCATACTGGGCGCCAATGGCAGTGGCAAATCCACACTCATCAAAACCATCTCCCGCGAATGCTACCCCTTGCTCCGCCCTGAAACTTCTCTCCTCATCCTGGGAGCTAGCAGTTGGAACATCTTTGATCTCCGCCCCCACCTCGGCGTCGTCAGCAACGACCTCATGGCCCAATGCACGCGCGACATCACTGGCCGCGAACTTGTCCTCTCCGGCTTCTTCGGCTCTATCGGCATCTGGCCCAATCATCATGTATTGCCGGAGATGGAAACGGCCGCCACCGCCGCCATGGCCCGCCTCGAAGTCATGCACCTCGCCCATCGTTGGCTGGATGAACTCTCTTCCGGCGAAGCCCGCCGTCTCCTCATCGCTCGCGCCCTTATTCATAACCCCGGCACGCTTCTCCTCGACGAGCCCACTACCAGCCTCGATCTCCGCTCCCTGCACGAAGTCCGCCAACAACTCCGCAATCTCGCCCAATCCGGCGTCGGCCTCCTCCTCGTCACGCATCACCTCGACGACATCATCCCCGAAATCGACCGCGTCGTTCTCCTTAATAACGGTCAAGTCTTTCAAGACGGGCCCAAGAGTGAGATCCTAACCTCCCAAAACCTATTTCACACCTTCGGCGTGCCTGTTGACATCATCGAACGCGATGGCTTCTATCACGCTTGGTAGGCCGAATTATCGGCGCTCCACGCGGTAGGCTTATAAGATAAGCCGCGAGGCCAAAATGACACGCCGGTGCGATCAATCGCGGGGCGCATTGCGTCGAAGCGCCTATGCGTGAAGCGAACACGTTGACCGATTTCGCCCACTCTTTCCGGCACAATCCGGTACCTGCCCAATCCGGTGCCTGCCACCACAATGCAACAATTTCCGGACGGATTGGCTTCGTTGCGCAAGAGCGCAAGCCGCCTCCCAGTGGGTTCGTTCCGTAAAACGGTTGGTCCGTTTCAGATTTGTCCATTGCTTCCTTCCGTTGTACAATGACTACGTGAGGCGGGAGAGGCTAGTCTCCCGTCCCTGTCTCACTACAGCTTCAAGCGAATAGTGAACACAATCGTCTTCTTGAGGACGATCCGTAGTTCGATGATCGTAAAGACCACCTTTCAGCCGCAGGGTTGAATTTGAAAGTCCGGGACCCGATCCCGGATTTTTCATCTGCGACCCATGGTTGTCGCTTTGAAAACTTAGCCCTTCAATCTCTGCCAGCCTGTATTTAGCTTGTAGCAAACTACCTTGTTTTGTATCAACCGATTCGGAATGATTGGCTTCGAAGCGTAAACCGCCTCACCGCCCATCCCTGGCCAATCTCAATGGCTTCGAAGCGTTCCGCAGGTCCTCCGCGTCATAAACCACGAAGTCTCGCGTCGAAAACGCCTGCCTCGCTCCCATCAACCGGTGTTGGCTCCGCACCACGTAGTAGTCAATCGGTAACGTCAGCATGCCTTCGATCCCATCCGCCGAAAAGCCGCTCGCCATCGTATCCCGCCAACGCTCTTCCCACCGGGCCGCTGCCGCATCCGAATAAACCACCCCTCGCGCCGTCGGCCAATCCACCCACAGTCCATGTCTCGATTGCACGCGAAACACGCTCGGATACGCCGCCCGGCCCGCGTCCGCGAAGAGAAAAATCGAGCTGCCCCAAGTGGAAGCATCAGCCCATGACGCCAGCGCCGCTGTCGGCGGATTGATAACCTTGCGCTCTTGCATATGCCACAACATCCAGGCCGCCAACACCGGTGCAGTCAGCGTCACGAATCGTAGCGACCCCTGGGCGAACCTGAGTAACAGCCCTGTCAGGAAGGCCGCGAACGCCAACGCCAATGCCATCTTCGTGAAACTCGAGAAATCGAACACACTCCTGTTTAGCGGCAATGAGAACAGCAGGAAGAACCAGCCCATCGCCTCCCAAATCGACCGTTCACGCATCGCCTTCATCCCCGCCAGTGCAAACAGCAGTGCCGGCGCCGCCGCGCTAAAAAGCAGTACGCGGGCCGGCTGCAGCCGGGCAACCCACGCCAGATGTTCTACGTCCAGCAACACGTACGAAAGCGGTATCGATATCACCCCGCATAGAGCCGTACCCAACACGAGCCAGCGAAAACACCCCGAGAGCAATAGCCGGCAGCGGAACGCCGCCCACAGTCCTAGTGTCACCAGCGCCAAAAGTTGAGTCACCTCGCCTTTGCGCCACACACTCACGTAAAGCTCGGGCGCGTAGGTTCGCTGAAAAACCGCCAGATGGGCGGGAACTCGAGTCAGTAATGGCTCTGCCGCGGTGCCCGGTTGCAACTGCGCCAGGTTTGCCAACAACAGCACAAAGATCAGAAAAACCGGCAGCATCGGCCGCACAACGCGCCGCATTTCCCGGTCAAACACAAAGGCAACCAGCAGCACCGCCCAGAACGGCGCCGCCAAAATCGGATCGTAGAGTAATGCCAGTCCCCCGGCAAACCCGGCCAGCAAAGGCGCTTGCCTGCTAAGCAGTCCCATCGCCAGCAAGACTAGCGAAAACGCAAACGCCCCCGGCAGCGGTTCCCGCTCGTTCAGAAATACATTCGGCCCGGCCACTGCCGCACCCAGCTCAATCAGCGCCGCAATGATGAACGCAAACAGATAGTCCAAACCTGCGGCGCGCGCCAGCATGAACAACCCGAACAGAGCCGCCACTCTGAAGACAATCTGCTGCGCCACCAACGCCCGCCGCAACGGCAATCGTCCAGCTTGGTGCAACAGCAACGTCGCTTCGTCGTAAGCGGTAAGGGCCAGCGAACCGTTTGTCGCCACCAGGTCGCGCGAAAGCAAACCGGGTGCATCGGCGCGTTCCACCACTGGTAAAAGGATTTGCGTGGTGCCTTCCAGGTAGCTATGTCCAGGGAAGACCGTGAACTCCAGCCAAGCGGCTCCGAAGATAGCTAGACACAGCAGCGGAACGCGCAACATTCTAAGCGCAAAGGGCTCGGATACGCGCCGCCAAGGAGGGAAGAAACACTCTAGCTCTTCCGGCGGGGCGGTTGATGCCGGGCCCGTCTTGCGCGTTGGGAGTCGTGGGTGTTTTATCGAGTTGCTGCTTCGTCCAAGCTCGTTGCGGATTGAGTTCCAGTGCCTTTTGCAGCGCTTGCCGCGCTTCAGCGTTGCGGTTCGCTTTATGCAACGTTACACCCTTCCAGAGATATGCTTCCGCCAGCTTTGGGTCAATCGATAAAGCCTTATCGAAATCCTTCATCGCGATGTCCACCCCGCCGCCCATCGACGCAGGCAAATAGTAATTGCCCACGCCTCGGCTAACGTACGCCAAGGCCAACTTACCGTCCAGTTGAATCGCCTTATCGATTTCTTCCTTCGCGCACTGCCCGTACTTCAACGCTCCGAAGATCGGATTGGCCGGAATCACCTGACCGCAGAGTTCACCCAACAATCTGTGATATTCGGCGTTGTTCGCGTTGGCCACTGTCAGCTTCTGCGCGGTGCCCATACCGGCTTCGGCGAACGCTTCCGACTTCCGCTTGTCGCGCAGTTCCATCGTGACTTCAGCCGCGTATGAATTGGCTAAAGCAAGTTTATACAAACAATCGTTACACTGCGGCTTAGCATCTACCGCTTGTTGGTATTTCGTTATCAGGGCATTCAATGCGGCTAGATCCTGGCGGTCTCGAGCGGCCGTCAATTCCGAGGTTGTCTCGGCCGCGAACAATCCACCTGCCGCCAAACAAAATAATATGAGTTTCAGCATCACTGCTTTCATTCTAAAAGTGACGGTTTACCGCCCTTAGAGTTTCGTTAGTTTCTTCTGGATCAAGAGAAAATACGCCGCCAAGATTACCAGCAGAACCCCATTGCTTGCCAAAACCACCGACACCGACGACTTCTGCGCGATGAACCCTGAAATGACCGCCCCAATCGGCATGCCGCCGCGAAACGCCACGTTGTAGACACTCATTACACGCCCGCGCATCTGATCGGCCACATGCGATTGAACCAACGACGTGTTCAACGCAAACACCACCATCATCAACGCTCCTGCCAGGAAAATGGCGGCCGAGGTGAGCGGCTTGAAACTGGACAACCCAATGATGCCGATGGTGATGCCCAATACGGCCAAGGCTTCCAGCGATTTGCGCGCTTGTCCCGGATACGTCGATTGCCCCGCCACCAAAAGCGCGCCTGTGACCGACCCTGCGCCCGACAAGCAAAGGAACAACGTGAAGTCGTTCGCCGATCCGTGGAACACTTTGTCCACAATCACCAGCAAGAACGTGATCATCGGGTAAGCCAACATCGTGATGAGGAACGCCAAACTGATCAAACTGATCATCCCCTCCCGTTTCCGCATGAAATCGATGCCTTGTTTCATGCTTTGCATCACCGAAGTTCCGCCGCCTCCCGGCACAAATGTCGGCCGAATCGAAAGCAGCGAGGCAATCACCGCCAAGAAGGAAAGACCGTTCAGAAAGAAACACCAAAATGCGCCCAACTTCACCAGCGCGATACCGCCCAGCGCGGGACCCACCACGCGCGCCAGGTTGAATTGGATTGAGTTCAGCGCGATGGCATTTTGCAGATCCTCTTTCTTAACGAGCGTCGGAACGAGCGCCGAATAAGCGGGCCCGCCAAATGATTGCGCCACACCCACGATGAAAGAGAGACACCAGATTTCCCAAACTTTTGCCACATTCGCCTTCACCAGAAACGCCAGCGTGAACGCGCAACTGAGCTGAATCGCTTGCGACACTAAAAGCAGCTTCCGCCGGCTGATCCGGTCCGCAAAAACGCCGCCGAAGAGCGACAGCAGGAAAATGGGCGCTTGCCCAAAAAACGTATCTAAGCTTAAGTAGAAAACCGACCCGGAGAGTTTGTACACCAGCCAGCTTTGCGCCAGCATCTGCATGAATGTGCCAATGCTGGAAGTGCAAGCTCCAAACCACATGACCCGGAAGTCCGGGTATGCGAATGCCTTGAAGACCCGGTTAAGCAAGTATTCCCAATCGTGGCAGGGGTTTCGCGCGTTTGATCAAATGCACGAGGTTTCCATCGGCGTCATGGAAGAAAACCAAACGGTTGCCGCTCGCTTCGTAAGGTTCACCCGCGAACTTTACGCCTTGCTGTTTGAGCTGAGCCAAACCGGCATCGAAATCGTCCACCGCAATCGCAATGTGCCGCATACCCGGCGTTTTCATGGTCGGATTCCCGAACTCGCCTTCGGCCGGAATGATTTCGATCAAGCCGCCGTTCTTCGCTTCAACAAAATAATTGCCGGCGTATTCGAACACCAAAGTGAATTCCAAATTCTGCACATACCAATCCGCCAAAATTTTCGGATTGGGCGATGCAATTGCAAAATGTTCAATGCCTGAGAACATGACCGGGATTGTAGCAGGCGCTACTGCTGCCCTTTCACCGCTTGAATCCAGGTAACTACCCGCGTTTCCAAAACGTCCAAAGGCAGAGCGCCGCCATTTAGGATTTCGTCGTGAAACGCGCGGATATCGTACTTCGCGCCCAATTCTTTTTTTGCTCTCTCGCGCAGTTCAAGAATTTTCAACTGTCCAAGCTTGTACGCCAACGCTTGTCCCGGCATGACAATGTAGCGATCTGTCTCTGCCTGGATATCCGGTTCGTCCTCGCCCGAATTTTCGCGAAAATAGCTGATCATCTGCTCACGCGTCCAGTGCTTGTAGTGAACGCCTGTATCCAGCACTAAACGGCAGGCGCGCAGCAGTTCATCCGACAGCCGTCCGTAGTCGCTCAACGGGTCTTTGTAGAAACCGATATCTTTGCCGAGCCGTTCGGAGTAAAGCGCCCACCCTTCCACGTAGGCCGTGTACTGCGCCTGTTGCCTGAACGGCGGAAGGCCCGGCAACGTTTGGGCAATCGAAATCTGCATGTGATGCCCGGGAATCGCCTCATGATAAGAAGTCGACTCGATGCTCAGCTTTGAGCGGTGCGCAAAGTCACCGGTGTTCACGTATACGATTCCCGGCCGCGCCCCATCCGGCGTGCCTTGGTTGTATTCCGCCGCTGCCGCTTCCTTTTCCCGATACGCCTGCACAGGCCGCACCTCAAGCTTGGTTTTCGGCAGCAGCCCAAACAGTTTCGGCAGTTCCGGTTCCATCCCCGCGATGTAGCCGCGATAGGTATTGAGGATCTCATCCGCCGATTTCGGAATCACTTTCGGATTGGTTTTGAGTGATTCCTGAAAGCTCTTCCGGTCCGCAAAACCCTGGCTCTTGGCAATCGCCAGCATCTCTTCATGAATGCGCGCTACTTCGCTGAGACCCAACTGATGGATGGCTTCCGGGTCCATGCTCGTCGTAGTTTGCTGCTTCACGGCAAAACGATACAGCGCGTCGCCATCGGGCAGCGACCATAAGCCCGGTTGCGTGCGCCCGAATTGGGCATAGTCTTTGGCAACGAAATTGGCCAGCTTTGTATATGCGGGCCTCACCTCCGTATCCACCGCCTTCAATAGCGCGTCGCGCAAACGCTTCTGATCGGCCTCGCTGATCGCTTCGGGGAATCTCTTCGCTGGTCCGCCGAACACATTCGCCTCTCCCTCGGGCTCGGCGATCGATAGCGCCTGCTGCACCACCTTCTCAAGCAGGAACTTCGGCGGCATGTAGTGATCTCGCCTGCCTTGCTCCAGCATTGCCGTCACCTGGTCGAGCAGGCGGGGGACCTGATGCAGCCGGGCAATGTAGTCTTCATAATGCTTGGCGTTATCGAAAGGGATGAGCGGAACGAACTGCGCCATCGTGAGATGGATTCCATTGAACTGGTCCACCGGCATCAAGTAAAGCTTCAAAGAGATCGATTCCAAATTCTCCTTCAGGTTCCGCACCATCAATTGCTTGTTGATCGCTTCCTGTTCCGGGAACCCCGTCGTATCGATAGCTTCAAAGCGCTTTAGAAACGCTTCGCTGTCTTTGCGCTGCTGTTCGACGTGCGCCAGAGACGCATCGCTGACCTTGTCGTCGTATCGATAATCGCCAATGACTGTTGCAAACTCCGGCGACTCACGAAGCGCGTATTGCCATTGCTCGTCCAGCAATTGATCGAGCGCGTGCCGCCGCTCGGCGAGACTGTCTGTCTGCTGGTTCCGTGTCATAGCAAGCAGTAAGATCGCCCAAAGAGTGAAACCCATGAATCCCCCAAATCAGAGGATACGATGCGAGTTAAACGTCTGTCCAAAACAATTCGGCGTCCGAGCGCCGTACGTAATTTGCATCGAGCCCAACCGGGTCGCTCCAGCCTGACGGGCCAATTCTCCAAGCGCATTCTGCAACTGCCGCCGCCAACCATCTCGGGGCAACTGTAAACGCGACCCCAGCCGTCTCGCAAGGCCCGCCTTCCCAACCCACAAACTCGGCTTCGGTTGGCACCGCCTTAACGAAATCGGCCCACGTGCACACGATCTCCCCAACCAAAGCCTTGCCGTTGGAATCATAGACCGCGCCATATATCTGCTTGCGCCGTGCATCCAGCACTACAGCCCGCAGGGGCGCATGTCCAAACAGACTCATTGCCAGGAGATTCGAGATCCCTGCCGCTGGTTTGTTCATGGCATCCGCCAACCCTTTCACTACCGCCAAACCCACACGTACTCCAGTAAAAGAACCAGGTCCGCTGGCAGCTGCGAAACAATCAATCTCTTCGAGCCGGACGCTTGCCTTCAGCAAGACTTCTTGAATCGCCTGGATGATATGGGGTCCAAAACCATCAGAACTCTGTATTGGCAACTCCCCTGCCGTTTGAGTTCCCCGGCGCACCGCCACACTTCCAAATTCGGAGGTCGTGTCCACGCCCAAGATGACGAGTGAATCGTTCATTATGGCGTCAACGTATACACGCGGTCGATTTCATACGCTTTGCCGTTGGCGTTAATGGCCTGCAAGCGCATCGTCAAAATGCTGCCCGGAACGGCTAGCGCTCTCGGGATGCTCAGGTTGCCTGAAGGCCCGATCGCCAAGACTCGTGGTCCTTGGCCGCCTGACAACACCTCGCCCCACCAAACATATTCCATGGATCGCGTGGCGCGGTTGCTCTTCGTGAGCTTGATCTTAAACGGCACGGGCACGCGCACACTAATTTGTTCGCCTGGCGGATCGACAATATCGAAGGGTGTTTTTGCCGAATCGGCTTCTGGCTCCTGTATCGGCGGGTTGTGCGACTCGAAGTAATACGAACGCGCCATTGACTCTTTCCGGCCCTCTCGTGGCAAATACAAAATCCAATCGTTGGAGTTGTCGGGCGTTTCGCGGCTGAAGACCTCGGCTCGTTTGTCTTTAAGCGGCGTTTCTTCTCCTGTGGCCGGGTTGATCCAATACGGGTTGTATTTGTGTTTAGGCAGCGTGACCTCGATAATGCCCGGAGTTTCTGCATAGGTCAAACATTCCACGAAATCGATTTCAGCGTCCGGATCGGGCCGGCCGTCCACGGCCACCGCGCGTGCGCCGGAAACGTCGAAAAATGGCTCGAACTCCCAATGGCGCGCATCGGAAATCAGCTTGTACCAAGTTTCTACCGCTTTCACATTCGTTTCATTCCGCAGCGCTTCAAAAGGCACGCTCGCATATTGCCCATTGGTGGTCGCGTTCCACAGTTCATGCCGGAATCCAACCGGTTCGGCAGTCGAAATAACATGGACGGATGGCATCTCGGTGAATTGATGTTCGACCGCGCCAAGCTCTGGCCGTGGCGAACTTTCCAAGATATAGTTCATCCAGCCATCGCCGATCAGAGGGGAAGACGAAGCACTCGCATCGCTGGATCGAGGGTGCTTAAACCCATCGTATTTCTTAAGAAACAGACCAATATCCCGCAATAGTTCGCGCGATTCGGTCAGATCTTCGAAATGCTCTATGCCTTGCCACGTCACGTTGAGTCCGCCGTAGCGAGCCACCACGTAGCGCAGAGCGGCTCCATCTTTTCTCGATCGGTGAACGCGCCACTTTGGACAAGTGCCTGATCGGCGATTATTAAGTCGACCGTGAAACTTCGCTCTGCAACCGCTAGGATTCGCTCGTCCAAGCGCTGGAAGTAGGCTAGGTCTGGTTGTCCATCCGCCGTGAAGGGTTTGGCTCCGTTAAGCCCACTCAGCACCCTTCCGCGTATGTGTGTAAAGCCATTCTTCTTGCGTGCATCGAGCCAAGTTTCAAACGCCGTTTGGTCCAACTCGAGCCATGGCACCTCAGCCCCAAGCCAGAGATGAGGCTTTTTGTTCGTCGTTCGCCAGTGCCGCACATTCGCCACGTTCACCATTCCCGCTTCGTTGGTCTCCGTGGCAGTGAATTTGGCTTCCTGCTCGTCCAATCGCTTGCTGGTGCTGGTGATTTTGTAGGTCCACTCACCAGCTTCGGTGGGTGTAAAACGCACGCGCAATGTCTGCCCACCATCCCAAAAACTCCGCATCATGTAAGTAGTGTGGCTCGGTGAACGAAATTCAACGCGCAGCAAGTCCTCATAAAAGGCCGCTTTTGGCGATTTCAGTTCATCCGGCAGCATCTCGAACTTCAATTCACAAGGGTAATATTGGCGCGCTCCTTGCGGACACGCGGCGGGTGCCGCTGCCTGTGCCGCTACTACGAATAAGGCGGGACAGCCGATTGCCGCGCAAATCCTTACGAATCTGCATATGCTTCAGCATAACGAAGGGCTAGATTTCAACCGTTTTTCGCTGGCACTCGCTTTTGTCTGCTGCCAAAGTGATACGAATCGCACATGAAAGCAACTAAATATACGAGACGAAGTACTGGCGCAACTTGCTAATGGAAAAAATCGTCAATACAATCGAGGGATACTTAATCCCTTGAACGGTACACGGCGGCATTACACCTGCCGTGTAAAGACTGAATAAGTCGACCGGGTTGTCGATAAGGAACACTGAGGTGCTTTATGGACATCGTTGGAGATCGAAAGTTCGTTGAGGTACCTGGCGGTAAGACTCATGATCTGCCGCCGCTGTTGGTGAAGACTGTGCCCGAGGTAAAACGCCTCGACAAGATGATGGGCATAGCCGCTGAGATTATCGAGCAGGAGGATATGGTCCCGGCGTTTGCGTCGCCCATTCCCGGCGCCGAAGATCTGCTAGAGCGGCGCAAGATGGATATGGCGCTCAATCTTGTCGACCAATACCTCGGCGTGCTGACTCATTGGCATTGGGGCGATTCGGTACTGGAGTGGATTCGCCAGTGCGAAATCACTTTCGGCGCTCGATTGGAGTTGCGTAACCTGCTGCGAAGCGACATTTGGCCGCACGCCGGGCGCAGCAGTTTTGTGACGCTGCTGGGAGACAAAGACGTCAAGACACCCGGCGTCTCTCTGGAAAAAGCCGTCGGCCTACGTTTAGCGTTTCGCCAAATGCCGCCGATCCGGTGCTGTTCAGATCAGTTCTTGTTTTATCTGAACAATTCCCTGGCCCAGAGCGCCTATCACACTTGGCTGGAAACGATTCCTAACCCTGTGTCGTCGCTTCCGCCCGAGCGTTTTCAATTCGAAATCGTCGATATGTCCCTCGACGTGCACTAAAGCGAAGGGTACGGTTGGCCTTCCGGTGGCCGCTTGCCAGCGGCCGTCCGAAAGCGAAGGGGGGACGCTCCCGATGCTCCGCGCCGGCATCGCCTGTCAAAGATAACGCTAGTGAATCTGGTTACGCCTCAGGAGGGTGCAGAAGCCGGATCACGTCACGCCGTCCTCGGCGGTAAACGCGGAAATCGCACAGATCCGTGGTGATTACCGGCAGTGAAGGGTTCAATTCGCTGAGCCGAATGAGGCAGAGGTCGGCCAGATCTGGCTTTCTGTCGGAGTAACGCTTTGCCGCTTCAGCCAACCGCGCGAGGTGATCGGAAACCACAAATTGCGGCGCTACCAAGCCGTCTCGAATCATAGCGACAACAAGAGAGGTGTCTTGCAGGTGAAATGCTGTTTCGGCCAGCACGGCGTCACAGGTCAACAGCGCGCGGTCGATTCGGGACGCAATTTCGAGCGCCCAAGGGTGATACCGATCATTGCGGTTGGCGAAGGCTACCAAAAACCCGGTATCGGCAATTCCAGTCACCTCTTAGCGAATCCTTTGCGTGCGGACAAGTCGCGCGCGCCCTCCACTGATCCAGCAAGATGCAGGAACGGCGGGTCGTGCCGTCTGCGAGCGAGTTCGAGTTGTTCGCGGATGATTCGGCCGCGCGGCACGCCGGCTTTTCGAGAGGCCTCTTCGAGCCAACCTGCTAATTCCTCAGGCAAACGCACGGTAATTGTGTTACTCATCTGCTCAAAGTGTAATACAATTGGCGATTCGTTGCCAACTCCATCAGTCAACATCAGTCAACGCCACGTCTTGCGCGAGCTTCCTAAACCAAAGGGCGCGCATCCTCGCCACCATGAGAGCATGTGTTTCAGAGCCATGACCGACAGGGCGGCCGCGCCGCCCATACTTGTACCGAGGGAGTGTTATCAGCCTTGCGCGTGTCCCGTTGAACCTTACTTCTCCGAGCTTTTCACAAATTCTAAAATGTCGAACTTCGGCACTTCCCGGTGCGGGAAGAAGCTGTCTACCGCCGATTTTTCATCGTCAAAAATGCGGAACACCGTGGCCAGCTTCGTAAGAATCAGAAGTTCCGCGCTGCGCTTTGAAATGTTCATGAGCGCCAGTCCCCCACCCGCATTTGTCAGCGTTGAATGCGCCGAGACTAGCGTTCCCAGGCCCGAACTATCGATATAATCGACACCCTTCATGTTCAAGACGATGTTGCGGCTGTCGCCCGCGGATGCCTTGTGAATCCGCTCACGCAAGGCGCCGACAGCTTCCCCGGCAACAAGTTTGCCCTGTAAATCGAGAATCAGAATTCCTTCGACATCCCGTTCATTGATGGCCAACGCCATTAAAGTCACCCCTCCCTATTCATCATGCGGTATTTGAGTTGTAGGATACTATTACCTTCTCCCTTTGAGAAGGGTACAGTAATTATTTGGCATTACGAATCTTGAACAGAGAGGTTGTTTTGCGCATAGCGTTATGTATTGCCTTGGTGGCTTGCCGGTTGGCTGCCGCGGCTCAACTGCCGGAACATCGCATCACCAACATTTTCGATCCGCTCGCCACTCCGGCGGAATCCGAAAAGAATATCGCGCTGCTCGTTTTCGCCATCACCGGCGTGATTTTTGTGGGAGTTGCCGGGCTACTTGCTTATACGATCTGGCGTTTTCGCCGTCCGGCGCATGAGCCTAACTCGGAAGAGCCGCCGCAGGTCTACGGGAGCAATCAGATTGAAGTGGCATGGACCGTTGTGCCGATCCTCATCGTTTTTGTGCTGATTGGCGTTTCCGCGCGCGTGATCGCAGCGGTCGAAAATGCCAGTCCCCCGGCAGCCGCCTTGAAGGTCACTGTCATTGGCCACCAATGGTGGTGGGAAGTTCTGTATCCAGACTACGGGATTATAACCGCCAACGAGATCCACATGCCGGCGACCAACGACCACAAAAACGCCACATATTTGCAACTGCAGAGTGCCGACGTCATCCATAGCTTTTGGCTGCCGCAGCTATCCGGTAAAACAGATCTGATTCCGAACCGCACAAATTTTATGTGGATTGACCCGCACCAGCCGGGCATATATGTCGGCAATTGTGCCGAATATTGCGGAACTCAGCATGCAAATATGTTGTTGACTGTAGTCGGCGAAGATCCAAAAGCGTTCAAGCAGTGGACCATTGAGCAACAGAAACGCGCGGTGGACGATTCGCAGGTGGCCGAAGGCAAAGCCGTGTTCGAGTCACTCGCTTGCGTAAACTGTCACAACATATCGGGCTTGGGTGAAGGGAGTTCCGGCAGCAAGTTCGGACCAGATTTAACCCACCTGATGAGCCGCCAGACATTGGGCTCGGGCGTCATCAAGAACACGCCAAGCAATCTTCGCGCGTGGGTGAATGACCCCCAAGTAGTTAAACCGGGCTGTCTCATGCCCAGCATGAAGCTTGAGCCAGAAGAGTTGACCAAAGTTGTGGATTATCTGGAAACGCTGAGGTAGCTATGTCGTCGATTCACTCTGAAGTAGAACGCCTGCCTGTCGAAGAAGCGCGTTTCTCCTTTTCCACCCACTTGTATGAGTGGGTTTCGACAGTCGACCACAAACGCTTGGGGCTGATGTACATCATCTCCGCTTTACTGTTTTTTGTGATTGCCGGAATCATGGCAACGGTGATTCGTTTGCAACTGGCGTTTCCCAACGGCCATGTGGTTGATCCCGACACCTTCAATCGGCTTTTCACCATGCACGGCACAACCATGGTGTTCCTGGTAGGAATGCCATTTGTGGCGGGGCTTTCCAACTACCTGGTGCCTTTAATGATTGGCGCGCGCGACATGGCGTTCCCCAGGCTGAATGCGTTCGGCTTTTGGATTTTCCTGTTCGGTGGTTTCTTGCTTTACTTCAGCTACATCGGCGGCAGCGGGTTATCGGGCGCCGGCTCCGCTCCCGACGTTGGCTGGTTTGCCTATGCGCCGCTTACATCGCGCGCGTTTTCCCGAGGCGCCAGCACCGACTACTGGATTCTAGGCATCCTGGTCGCGGGTATCGGCAGCATTGCCAGCGCGATAAACGTGATTGTCACCACGATTTCCATGCGCTGCCCTGGCATGACTCTCAGCCGCATGCCGATGTTTGTTTGGGTCATGCTGATCGATTCCTGGCTGATCATCATCGCGCTCCCTCCTTTATCCGCCGCGCAAATCATGCTGCTGGTGGATCGTTTTCTAGGTGGGAATTTCTTCAACACTCAGTCGGGCGGTTCGGCGGTTTTGTGGCAGCACTTCTTCTGGATCTTCGGCCACCCGGAAGTCTACATCCTGATCTTTCCCGCTTTCGCTATCCTCTCCGAAGTGATTCCCATCTTTTCGCGCAAGCCGATTTTCGGGAAACCCGCCATGGTGGGCGCTGTTGCCGCCATCGGCTTCATCAGCCTCGGCGTGTGGGCACACCATATGTTCGCGGTGGGCATGACGTCCTGGTCAAACACCTTCTTCACCGCCTCCACCATGCTTGTCGGTATCCCAACAGGCATCAAGATCTTCAATTGGACAGCCACTATGTACGGCGGTAAGCTTCGCCTCGCCACACCGATGCTGTTTTGCTGCGCGTTTCTATTTCAATTCCTGATTGCCGGGTTGACTGGCATCATGCTAGCCACCGGCCCGTTTGACTGGCAGCTTCACGACTCTTATTTCGTCGTCGGCCACTTTCATTTCACTCTTGTTGCCGGTCTGGTCTTTGGCCTCTTTGCCGGAATGTATTATTGGTTCCCGAAAGTTTCAGGCCGGATGTATAACGAAACCTTGGCGAAATGGCATTTCTGGCTCTTCACCATTGGCGTGGAATTGACGTTCGTACCCATGCACTTCCTCGGCTTCTTGGGAATGCCGCGCCGCATTTACACCTATGCGCCGGATCGTGGTTGGGATTTCTGGAACCTCATCGCCTCGTCCGGTCTGCTGTTCCAGCTTCCCTCTATTTTGATCTTTGTGTGGAACATTGTGCATTCCGCCATCAAAGGCGAGCCTGCCGGCGACGACCCTTGGGATGCCTGGACTCTCGAATGGGCCACCACCTCACCTCCTCCTGAATACAACTTTGAGACTCTGCCTGAAGTACGAAGCGGCCGCCCACTGTGGGATCTAAAAAATCCGAATGACCCGGATTGGAGGTTCGAGTAGTGGATGCTGTTTTATCGGAGAGAGTGCCTCCGCCCATGCCGGTCGAATGGAAGCTGCCCGACCGCGGAACGATGGGGATTATTTTCCTCATTGTTACGGAGTCCGCTCTCTTCACCATCTTCGTGGTTGCCTATGTGGTCTACACGGGCAAGAGTCTCACGGGTCCGTATCCGAAAGACGTTCTCGACCTCCCCATTCTGGCCAGTATCTGTTTGCTCTCCAGCAGCGCAACCATCGTTTTTGCCGAGATGGCTTTGAAAAGGCACCGTTTGGTGATGTTCAAACTCTGGTGGCTGGCCACCATCCTCCTTGGCCTGGAGTTTCTTGTCTCCACCGGGCTTGAGTGGAAAAAGCTCATTTACGAAGACCACCTCACAGTGAGTACTAATCTGTTCGGAACAACGTTCTACTCGCTCGTCGGTCTGCATGCCAGCCACGTGATTGTTGGTATGGCCTTCTTAATTCTTGTCATGTTGGTCAGTCTCATGGGATTCCCCATTGAGACCCAGGAGCGGCGCGTGAAGTTTCTTTCCTGGTACTGGCACTTTGTCGACGCCATCTGGGTGGTAGTCTTTACGGTTGTTTATGTGATTGGGAGATGAGCGAAATGTCAGAACATTCGAGCGAGAGTCAATCTCACATCCAACTCCCGGCCCCGACTTTCTGGCCCATGGTGCTGGCTTTCGGCATTACGCTGTTGCTGGCTGGGATTGTCACTCACTGGGCGGTGAGTGTCATTGGTTTTCTGATCGCGGCAAAAGCGGTCACGGGCTGGTGGAAAGCCGTAATCCCCCACGAACTGCATGAATTGGTGGAGATCGAGGCGGATCGCCGTCCGGCACCGGTAGCAGTGGGCGCGCGTTCGGTAGTTCGGTTGAAACTCGGTGAGGGTGGCCACCGCGTGCGCGTGCCCGAGGAGATTCATCCCTACTCAGCCGGGTTTTGGGGCGGGCTGGCGGGAGGCGCTGTTATGGCTGCTCTCGCGTGTCTATATGGCCTGATTGTTTATCACAGTGTCTGGTACCCGATTAACTTGCTTTCCGGTGTTGTGATTCCAGATATGGGTACCGAAACCGTCGAGCAACTGCGCAAATTTAACTTGC
Organism: Bryobacterales bacterium; assembly: GCA_963763615.1. Taxonomy (GTDB): domain Bacteria; phylum Acidobacteriota; class Terriglobia; order Bryobacterales; family Bryobacteraceae; genus Bog-105. The sequence continues at coordinate 554,993 of CAVXPI010000007.1, forward strand.
TGGCGTTTCTGGCAGCCTTGGTAGGACACGGCGCGATCTCCATTCTGGTAGGCGTCCTTTACGCCGTGATGCTGCCCATGTTTCCTAAATACGCGGCGTTTTGGGCTGGCATTCTCATGCCCGTGATCTGGAGCGGCGTTGTGGCAACCACTCTCAACTTCATCAATCCGGCGCTGAACTCGCGCATTAGTTGGCCTTGGTTTGTCGTTTGCCAGCTTGGCTTCGGCTTAGTGGGAGGTTATGTGATTGGCCGCAGCACCAGTATCCGCACCATGCAAACCTGGAGCTTGGCCGAACGCGCCTTTCTCGAAACCCCGGGGGACGAGGACGGTAAGTGATGCGCCTGGCGCCCTCCGTTTTTGTAGGTCTCGCGGCGTTCATTTTCTTAGCGGCGTGCGACCCACCGGGGAAGCCGGGGCCTGAAGAAACTCCGGCATTGGAAGTCGCAAACTTCAAGCTTCTCTATAGCCAGAACTGCTCTGGCTGTCACGGCCCGGACGGCCAAAAGGGCCCGGGACGGATTCTTCACGACAGTGTTTATTTGTCGGTCATTCCGAGAGATGCGCTCAAACATGTGATCGAATATGGGCGCGAAGGCACTGCGATGCCCGCCTGGGCGATCAGTGAAGGGGGTCCACTCACTCCGCAGCAAGTGGACATCCTGGTGAGTGGAATTGAGGGTTGGAAGGGATCTGTGAGTGCGCCTCCGGGAGCCGAATTTCCGAACTACACGGAGACAACACCCGGCGATCCGGTGAATGGCAAACGTCTGTTCATGCGAGGCTGTTTTGCTTGTCATGGCCCGGGAGCACGCGTGGGTTTGGTCACCGATCCTTCATATTTATCGCTGGTGACGAATCAGAATTTGCGGACCTCCATTATTGTCGGGCGTTTGGATTTAGGTATGCCGAACTACCGGTTTTTGAATGCGGGCCACGCGCTTGCCGACCAGGATGTAAGTGATTTAGTGGCGTATTTGGCTTCATTGCGGCCGGCTGAGCCGGTCATGGGAAATACGAAATGAGCGATTTGAACGAATCAGCAAAACAGGAAGCTCCGCAGGGAAACCCTTCACGGCGAGACTGGCTGTTCACAGCGGGTGTGGCGTTGAACGTAATTGCCGGCGCGGCGTTGGCGGTGCCTCTGATCGGGTTTATTTTTTCGAGCTTTGCGGAAAAGAAGGATCCGCGCGATTGGATCTCACTCGGGCCGCTGGATCACTTTCCGGAAAAGACCACGCGCATCGCGACCTACCGCAATCCCTACACGCGTCCTTGGGACGGCGAGACTGCCGACATTCCCTGCTGGGTGCGCCGGGTGAGTGGCAAACAGTTTCAGATCTTCGCCATTAATTGCACTCACCTCGGTTGCCCCGTGAGATGGTTCCAGGAGTCGGGCCTTTTTTTATGTCCCTGTCACGGCGGCGCCTATTTGGAAGACGGTTCGCGCGCCGCTGGACCACCTCCGCGCGGTCTCTTTCAATACGACTACAAGGTGGACAAAGACCAACTGTGGGTCAAGGGTGGACAAATGCCCACTCTGTCTAATCCCGTCTAGGAAATCCTGTGATCGCCACTTTACGCAATATCGCTGTTTGGCTTGATGACCGGCTGCATCTCGTTGCCCTCTTCTCTTCTACTGCGGGCCATGAAGTGCCGAAGAGTGCCGGAAGCTGGTTCTATGTCTTTGGCAGCGCCACACTGCTCTGTTTCATCATCCAAGTGGTAACAGGCGCGTGTCTTGCGTTCGTCTATATTCCTTCCACAAACGAAGCCTGGACGAGCCTGCAGTACCTGAACCATGCGCAGTTTTGGGGCTGGTATCTGCGCGCCGTTCATAACTGGGGATCGAATTTCATGGTGGCGATTATGACGCTGCACATGATTCAGGTGTTCTTATTCGGCGCTTATAAGTACCCGCGCGAACTGACATGGGTGAGTGGAGTCGTCCTGCTTCTGTTAACGCTGGGAATGGCGTTCACGGGGCAGGTGCTGCGCTTCGATCAGGACGCCTATTGGGGGCTAACCATTGGCGCTTCCATCACCGGACGAGTGCCAATCATCGGCGCACAACTCGTGCATCTCCTACTGGCCGGGCCGATCATCGCGGGTGAAACGCTGTCTCGATTCTTCACGCTTCACGTGTTTATGATCCCGGGCCTGATCATCGCGCTCGTGAGCACGCACTTGCGGTTGGTTCTAACGAAGGGCATCAACGAATATCCGACGCCCGGTAAACCCGTCCGCAAGGCCACCTACGACGCCGAGTACTCCGAAATCATTCGCAAGGAAGGCGTGCCGTTTGTCCCTCACGCCATCGGCAAAGATCTGATTTTTGCCGCACTCATCATTATTGGCATTCTGGGGGCGGCGCTTGTCTTTGGACCCAAGGGACCGGGTGGACCTCCCAACCCGACTTTGGTCGATACCAATCCGCGCCCCGATTTCTACTTCCTTTCGATTTTTGCGGCGCTGGCGCTGCTGCCGGATTGGATGGAGGTGCTGATCCTATTCGTGGCGCCTGCCGTTTGCATCACTCTCCTTTTTGCATTGCCATTCATTTCCCCCACTGGCGAAAAGAGCGCTCTCAAACGCCCAGTGGCCGTTTTGTCCGTCATCTTTGTGATGCTGGTGATCGCCGTGCTTACGTATATGGGAGAAACCTCGCCCTGGTCCCCGAAGATGTCGGCTTGGAGTGGTTATCCGATTCCGGAAAAGTTCGTTCGCAACAGAACTCCTCTCGAGTTGCGCGGGGCCCTGGTCTTTCAAAACAAGCAGTGCCGCAACTGTCACTCACTGGGAGGCTTGGGAGGAGAGCGCGGACCCGCGCTAGACGAAGTGGCCACTCGACTCACCAGGGAAGAACTCGTCCGTCAAGTGATCCAAGGCGGGGGAAATATGCCGGCTTACGGAAAGAAACTCAGTCCCGCGGAAGTGGAAGCCCTCGTCGCTTTTATGGCGACTCTGCACTCAACTGCGCCCGTGCGGCCTTCAAATAAGCCTCAGAACAATCTGCCGCGTGACGTGGCAGCCATCCACCTTCCCGCGTCTCCCTTAAGATCGCGCTGAAGTGGAATCTACCCTCACAGCCGTATTTTCGTCTTGGCCTCTGGATGGGCGTGTCATCTTCCTTCTCCTATTGAGCGCCGCAATCTACTGGCGCGGCTGGCTGCGCGGACGCCAGCTGTTGCGCGATCAAAGCGACCCAATGCGCTTCACCGCTTTCATGGCCAGTCTGCTCGTTCTTTTCTTAGCCACCGAATCGCCGCTCGATGCCTTTGACAGTCTGTTCCTTTCAGCGCACATGACTCAGCACTTGTTGCTCATGATGATCGCGCCACCGCTGCTTTTGCTGTCGCATCCCCTTCTCCCAATGCTTCGTGGATTGCCGAAGGGGTTTGTGAAAGAGGGGCTCGGCCCGTTTCTGTCATGGAAGCCGCTCAAGGTTTTCTTTGCGTGGCTGACATCTCCCATACCCGCGTGGGGTATTTTCGCTTTCAGCACTATCGTGTGGCACCTTCCCTTCCTGTACGAGTTGGCACTCTCCTCGCCAGCCTGGCACGGGCTCCAGCATGCTTGCTTTTTCTGGTCGGGAGTATTGTTTTGGTGGCCCGTCATTCAGCCGGGACCGGGCAAGCTCCGTTGGCCGAAATGGATGGCCATCCCGTATCTGTTGCTGGCAGACATACTGAATACGGGCCTTTCAGTGGTGTTTGTGTTTTCCGGCCAGGTGCTCTACCCGAGTTACAACGCCGTGCGCGCATCTCACTTTAGCGCGTTAGAGGATCAGAGTCTGGCCGGCCTCCTCATGTGGGTCCCTGGGTCAGTGGTTTATCTTGTCCCCGCGTTCATATTGGTGATGGGGCTTTTCACCAGCCCGCGGATGCAACAGTCCACCGCCCCTCGCCGCGTCTCCCCTTCGGAGTTGCGCGCGACCTCCCATATTTGGTGGAAGAGGACCCCGCTCTTTCGGCGAATAGCGCAGGTCGCCATGCTCGTTGTGTCGATACTCGTGATTGGCGACGGCTTTCGGGGCCTGCAAGTAGCCGCGCTGAATCTAGCCGGAATTCTCCCTTGGATTCACTGGCGCGCTTTATCGATACTTGTCCTGCTGATGGTGGGCAACTTGTTTTGCATGGCGTGCCCGTTCATGTTGGTGCGCGACGGCGCCCGCCGATTGCTATCTCCCAAACTCCGCTGGCCGCATGTCTTGCGCAATAAATGGCTGGGAGTCGGGCTGATTGCACTGTATTTGTGGATTTATGAGGCTTTCGCACTGTGGGACAAACCTTGGATGACGGCAGCGCTCATCACTGGGTACTTCGCTGCGGCGGTAGGTGTAGATTCGGTCTTCCGGGGCGCTAGTTTTTGCAAGTATGTGTGCCCAGTTGGTCAGTATCACTTCGTCGTTTCTCTCGTTTCGCCGCGTGAGATTGCCGTCCGGGACAAAGCCGTCTGCCGGAGTTGCCAAACATACGATTGTATTCGTGGAAACAAAACGTCAAACGGCTGCGAACTCTTCCTCTTTCAACCCAAGAAAACGAGCAACTTGGATTGCACGTTTTGCCTTGATTGCGTCAAAGCTTGTCCGCATGACAATGTGGGCCTTATGTCAGTGGCGCCCGCGAAAACGTTGCTCTCCGACACCTATCGTTCCTCTCTCGGCAGACTCTCTAAACGGACGGATCTCGTGGCTCTGGTACTGCTCCTGGTCTTCGGAGCTTTCGTCAACGCCGCCGGGATGCTTGCGCCCGTCATGAGGTGGCAGCACGGCTGGCACGCGCGCCTTGGCGTGCATGCTATGCCGTTCGTAATCGCTGCATTCGTTTTCGGCGGCGCAGTGCTGCTGCCAACTCTCGCCTACCTGCTGTGCCGGATATTCAATGGAACGAGCGAATTTGCTAATCGGCTGGCGTTTTCACTTGTGCCGCTCGGAGTGGGCATGTGGGCTGCTCATATAGCGTTTCATGCTGCCTCCGTTTGGAGTACGGCGTCAGTCGTCTGGCTGCAAATCTTGCTGCTCGAAGCTGGCTTGCTGCTCACTCTTTACGTTGCGTGGCGGATCGCCGCAGGAGTCTTCGTGAAACTGTTCCTGCCCTGGGCTATCGTTGCGTGTTTGCTATTCGCCTCGGGCATTTGGACTTTCTTTCAGCCGATGCAGATGAGGGGGATGATGCATTGAAGCCCATAGCTATCGTTTTGCTGTGTACCTCCGCCGCTTCGCTCCTTGCCGACGGCGGTAAAGTGATTTTCAACCGCAAGGCCGGCGCCTTTGACATCACCTTTTTCGCTGCCGAGTCGCCCGTTCGCGTCGGCCGTGCGGACCTAAGCGTAATGGTGCAAAACAGCGTCACCAAAACTCCGGTTCTCGATGCCGACGTTCGTCTTCACTTCGTTCGCCGCGAGGCCGGCACGATCGCTGAGATCAGTGTTCCCGCGCGCCATGACCAAGCCACCAACAAGCTTCTCTACGCGGCCACGCTTGATCTAAACACGCCGGGCAACTATCGAACAGAGATCGCGGTACAAACTAAAACTGAGAGCGCTTTGGTGACCGGCGACTTAGAAGTTCTGCCGCCCGAGCCTCCGCTCCTTGCGCACTGGCCGTACTTCGCGGCCCTTCCAGTGGTCGTGTTATTGTTCGTTCTCAACCAACGGCTGAAGCTAAAACGGCGCGCTGCGAATCGGCAATAACAGCCATGGCCGCATTGCGCCCGTTCATCGCAATCACGCTGCCGCCCGGGTGAGTGGCCGCCCCACAGAGATAGAAACCGGGCATAGGAGTTCGGCAACTGAGCCGGTTGCTCCACATATATTGCGGCAGGCATTCGCCTTGAAAAATGTGTCCGCCGCTCAACCCAACCCTCCGCTCGACGTCGGGCGGTGCCAGCGCCTCACAGTCGATAATCGCGTTCGGAATGTTGCTGCAACAGCGTGCAATCGCGTCGATGGCCAATTGTTTTGCCGCTTCCCGATGCTCGCCCCAGTCACCTTTCGCAAACTGATACGGGACATATTGCGCAAACACGCTCATTGCGTGAGTGCCTGCCGGCGCGACGCTATCATCGTGAACGCTCTGGAAATAAAGCTCCGTCCATAAACGCGCCGGTAGCCTTCCGGCTCTCGCCGCAGCGTAGTTATCCTTCCATTCCTGCTTGCTGAGCGGAGTGTTGATCTGTCCATAGTGATGCGGCTCGCGGGTCCCAGGCCGTGCACAGAAATTCGGCAACTCCTTGAGCCAAACGTTCACCTTTAACGTGCACCCCCGCATCGGCACCGCCGCTACTTTCGCGCGCCACAACGAATCTGCATTGTCTCCCAGCAGCCGTAGCGCTGTCCGCGGATCGGCATTCGCAATCACTACCGGCGCGTGAATCGTCTCCCCGCTTTCTAATTGCACGCCAACACCAGGAACGATCCGCGCAACGGGCACACCGCTGGCAATCGTGGCTCCAGCTTTTGCTGCCGCGTCCGCGATGTGGAACGAGACCATCCCCATGCCGCCTTTGATATAACCCCACATCCCGGGCATTCCTCCCAACCTCCCAGAAGAGTGGTGAAAGCGAATCGATGCTGTCCCGGGATCAAATGGACTGGCGTTCGTCCCAATCACCCCCTGCCCGAGATACCCTGCCTGCAGCCGTTCGTCCGTGAGGTAGTGCTCAACCATCTCTGCCATCGACCACTCAAAGAGCAGTTTGTACGCCTCTTTGTCTTTCCCTAAGCGCTTCTCAATCTGCTCTCGCGTAGGCGCTTCGCCAATCCACAGATCGTATTCGTTGTTGGGCCGCAAGCGGTCGCGCGTGCGCTGCATCAGCCGGCACATCTCGCGCCAGCCAGTGACATCGCGCGGCGAAATGCGCCCAACTTCGGCCTCGCACTGTTCATCGTCCTCAAACAACTGCACACTCGTGCCATCTTCAAATGGAATGAACAGGCCGTTCACGGCGGGAGTCCAGCTCAAGCCGAGGGCAGGGAGGTCGAGTTCTTCAACCACCAGCGGATGCAGAAGCCCTGCCAGATAGGCGCAGGGAGACACTCGAACGCCGGGCCAGGGTTCCTCAATCGTGCACGCGCCACCTATTCTCTCGCGGCTTTCCAGCACCAGCACGCGCTTCCCGGCCCGCGCCAGATAAGCGGCACAAGTCAACCCGTTATGGCCCGCGCCCACAATCAAGGCATCCCAACGCCGCGCGGCTAACTCTCGCAAGGGAGCAGGCAATCCCACGCGGCCCGCGGATTCTACGGCAGAGATCGGCATCCGTTTCAATTAAGATATCGCAAGGCCACATGAACCGCGAACCCCTCGGCGTATAATAACGGAAAACGGTCTCGCCCCGTCTGCGCATCGCCTTTTAAATTCTTTTCTATGAGGAGGAAGTGAATGCGGAGCATTTCGAGGAAAAGATGGTGCGGGCTTGCTGTTCTATTGGGCCTGCTCTCCATTGGTTCCCCGGCATTAGCGCAGCAAACATTAGGCGCTATCACCGGCACTGTCAAAGACGTTTCGGGCGCGGTCATCACCGATGCCACAGTGGTGGCCCGAAACATTGCCACCAACCTGGAAATTAAGGAGCAAACGCAATCCAATGGCTCCTACACTGTCCAGAACATTCCCATCGGCGCGTATGAGCTGACCTTCACCAAACAAGGTTTCCAAAAAGAAGTCCACACCCAGGTGCTCGTCAATTCCGACCGCACCACTACCGTTGATTCCACCCTCCAAGTCGGTGCGCTCAGCAGCACTGTCGAAGTCACGGCGACCTCGTTGATGAATCAGGTCGATACCACTAACGGCTACGTCGTCGATCAATTAACGATTCAGCAAACGCCTCTGGGCACCGGCAGTTTCACGCAGCTTGCTATTCTCAGCCCCGGCGTACACGCTGATTTTCTCGGCGGCGCAGGCAGCAACGCCGGTCTCGGCAACCAGGCTATTTTCTCCAACGGCCAGCGCGACACCAGCAATAGTTTTTCGCTCAACGGCATCAGCACCAACAATCTCTTCAACGGCAATTCCACCAGCCAAGTCGGTGAGAATCGCTTCGTTCTCAACACCGGCCAGAACTTCGGGGCGGGCGGATCCATTCAAACCAGCACGTCCGTCTACGGCGCCATCGGTCAAGCGCTGCCCACTCCTCCCGTGGAAGCCATTCAGGAAATTAACGTCAATTCCGCCATGTACGATGCCACCCAAGGCGCCAACAGCGGCGCGCACATCGGCGTCATCACCAAATCGGGCGGCAATGCCATTCACGGCGGGGCGTATGATTACTTTCAAAACAGCGTGATGAACGCCGCGCCGTTCTTTTATAACGCTTCGCCCGCCATCACCACCAAAGATCCCTTCCTCAATCGCAATCAGTTCGGCGCATATTTTGGCGGCCCTATCAAGAAGGACAAACTGTTCTACTTCGTTTCGTACCAAGGTGTCCGCATCGCCGACGCCTCCGATTCCACCAAAGACGTCACCGTCCCTCTCGGCCTTACCGATGACCGCAGCGCTCAAGGCATCATCAACGCTATTAGCAGCTCTTTCGGCACACATATTACAGCCAGTCAGATCAGCCCCGTCGCCTCAGCTTTACTAAACGCCAAGCTGCCCAGCGGACAGTGGCTGATTCCCAGTGCGCAAATCACGAACGCAAGCACCGCGAAGGCTCTCGGCTACGACGCTGTGACACAGGGGCCGAACGCTACCTCGAATGTCGATCAAGGCATCGCCAACATCGATTACGTCGCGAGCGAAAAAGACCGCGTTGCCGCTAAATACTACATCCAACAAAATCCCACCACCAACCCCTTCGGCGCAGTCGGAACTTCCCTCGGGTTCCCCCAACAACTCTCCGCCGGTAGCCAAGTCGGTTCCATCGATAACTCCATCATTCTCACGCCCAATCTCACCTGGCAGCAGCACATCGGCTTCACGCGAATGCAGGCTTATTCGCACACTAGCCAGGCATTCACACCCTCTGATTTCGGCATGAATCTGCTCGGCTCCAACACCTTCCCTCAGATTGAGATGACCACGTCTGATCCCACCATCAGTGAAGGCCTTCAATTCGGCAGCAGCGTTAGCTTCGGCAACGCGGGCATGTACCAAAACCAGTGGGAATACGGCACCACTCTCAACTGGGTCAAAGGTAAACACACTCTCGCCTTCGGCACTCAGTGGGATCACACCCAGCTCAACGTCATCAATAACAACACCTCCGACGACACTATCGATTTCAAAACCTTCGTCAATTTCGTTGAAGGCGCGGTCAGAACCGGGACCTATTCCGCCGCCTTCGCCGGCTCAGCCGACCGCTATTACCGCTCCGACACAATCGGCGCATTCGTTAACGATAACTGGAAACTCCGCAGCAATCTCACAGTCACTCTCGGCCTCCGTTGGGATTTCGACGGCCCCCTGTCTGAGAAGTATGGCCGTCTCACGGGCTTCGACTCAAATCTCTATTCCTACAACGCCGCGACTGACACCATCACGGGCTCCGGTCTGGAGTTTGCCGGCAACAACGCTCAATTCGGCACTAAAGGCGCGAGTAACTCCCTCATGACCCAGCACCAATACGTCTTCGCCCCGCGCATTGGCGTCGCTTGGACTCCACTCAAGAAGATGACTATCCGCAGCGGCTTCGGCATCTACTCCGACCGCGGCGAATTCTTCTCCTATCTCTCGCCCAGTGCCGGCGGTGGCTTCAATGGCCCCTTTGGCGTCACCCTCGCTCCGCCTTTCGTCACTCCTATCTTCGCCGCTAAAGGCGCAACGTTCGCCGCTCCTTTCGGCACCACTGCTCCCGCTGCGCCCCCCGGAAGCCCGGCCGCTTTCCAAGCGCTCCTCCCGAACTTGAGTCAGACTGAGTCGGGAGATTTTCCCGCCGGCAACCTCTTCGGCCCGTTCCTTTTTGGCGGCTATGACATCAATAACAAGCTCCCCTATTCGGAAAATTGGACTTTCGATATCCAATACCAGATGAGCAACAGCCTGCTGCTCAGCGTAGGTTACGTAGGCAACCACGGCTTGCACCAAGTGCTGCCCATCCCCTTCAATCAGCCGAACATCGCCACCGCCGGCAATCCCATCAACGGGCAAACCTCCTCCTACGGCGGTGTCCTCTACGACCAACCGGCCGATGAGCCCATCTCCACCAACGAATATTCCGGCAATGCTCCGGTGCGCGTGCCCTACATCGGCTACGACATGAACGCCGTGCTCTACAAGGCTGAAGGTATCTCCAATTACAACGCTCTGCAACTCCAAGCGCGTCAGCGCCTCTCTCACGGCTTGCAGTTCACCGCCTCTTATACCTACTCACACGCGCTCGACGAACAAAGCGGCTTGGGTCTGTTCTTCACCGGCAATAATCCTCTCTATCCCAAATCGAATTACGCCTCGGCGGATTTCGATCAAACCCACGTTCTCTTGGTCAACTTCACTTACGAACTGCCGAAATTCACCACGAACAAAGCGCTCGGTCAGGTCGTCAACGGCTGGCGTTTGGGAGGTCAAACAGTCGCACAAAGCGGTCAGCCTTACAGTGTTTATGATTACTCCGGCTCCGTGGGAAGTCTTTACTTCGGAACTGACGACGAAATCGGTAACCCCATCGTGCCTCTCAAGGCAGGTGTTACTAACTCACAAGCCCAGTTACAAGGCACTACTGGCGTCAACGCCGGCAAGCCCGTCTTAAATGCCGGCGCCTTCTCCCCGGTCTTTGTCACTCCCGGCGCCAACGGCGTTCCTCTCGATGACCCGTACGAGTCCCTCTATGGTGCTTCCGGCCGCAACACCTTCCGCGGCCCCTTCCAGTTCCGCTTCGATACCAGCTTGGCCAAAGAATTCGCCATCAACGAACGCTTCCGGCTCCGCTTCAACTTCGACGCATTCAACATTTTCAACCACCCCGACTTCGACGCTCCCAACAACGACGTTGTCTTCTTCGAGGGCTATTCCGCGCCTCCTGTCTTCCCGCCGGGTGGCAGTCTGGGCGTTATACAACACACCATCGGAAGTTCGCGTTTCCTGCAGTTAGCGCTCCACCTTTCGTTCTAATTCGCTAGCGTACTTACCTGCGATCACCGACAAAGCAAAAAAGGGGGACTGGCACAGCGAGCAGATTCCGCCCAAACGCAGCCGTAGGCCCGCGCATCGCGTGCTGCCTGTACCCTTTTTTGCGCTGTTCATTGCCTCATTGCTCCTGAACGGGAGAGCCCGTTATTTCGGGTGTTACGCTGAAATTTCCCATGCAACTAGAGAAAGTATACGAGCCCCAGCGGTTTGAACCGCATTGGGCTCAGTGGTGGATTGAGTCGGGCATCTATAGAGCCGATGCCAAAAAGGCCCTGCAGGGGCGGATGTTTTCCATCGTCATTCCACCACCCAACGTCACCGGTTCGCTCCACATCGGGCACATGTTCGAACACACCATGATGGATGTGGCCGTGCGTTGGCATCGTATGCGCGGCAAAGAAACGTTGTGGCTTCCCGGTACCGATCACGCCGGCATCTCCACCCAAATGGTGGTGGAGCGGCAGCTCAAAACGGAAGGTCTCACGCGCCGCGGACTCGGTCGCGAAGCTTTTGAAAGGCGCGTTTGGGAGTGGAAAGAAAAGTACGGCGGCTTGATCAACAACCAGATTCGCCGTGAAGGCGCGAGCGTCGATTGGTCGCGCGAACGGTTTACGCTCAACGCCGGCTTATCCCGTGCCGTGCGCGAAAATTTCGTGCACCTTTGGAACAAGGGCTTGATGTATCGCGGCGAATACATGGTCAACTGGTGCCCTAGTTGCCAGACCGCGATCTCCGATCTCGAAACGATTCATGAAGCCGTGGAAGGCAGCCTGTGGCACATTCGTTATCGCGTGAGCGGCAGCGACGAAACGCTCACCGTAGCCACCACGCGGCCCGAAACGATGCTCGGCGATACGGCGCTCGTCGTCCACCCAGATGATACGCGCTATCAGCATTTACTAGGCAAAACGGCCATTGTGCCCCTCATGAATCGCCCCATTCCGATTCTGGCCGACACCATGGTCGACCCGAAATTCGGAACCGGCGTTGTGAAAGTAACTCCCGCGCACGATCCGAATGACTTTGAAGCAGGCAAACGTTTAAAGTTGCCATCCATCAAAGTCATCGGCGAAGACGCGCGCATGACGGCGGCCAGCCGGCCCCTACGCTGGACTCAAACGCGAAGAAGCTCGCAAACAAATCGTGGCCGCTCTCGAAGAGTCGGGCGAACTCACCAAGACTGAAAAATACACGCTCAACGTTGCCAAATGCGAGCGTTCCAAAACAGTCATTGAGCCGCTTGTTTCCATGCAGTGGTTCGTACACATGAAGCCCCTTGCCGAAAAGGCGATGCAAGCAGTGGCCAGTGGCCGCATCCGCTTCGTGCCTGACGATCGCGAAGTATTGTTTTTCCAGTGGATGGAAAACATTCGCGATTGGTGCATCTCACGCCAATTGTGGTGGGGCCATCGCATTCCCGCTTGGTATTGCAAAAACTGCCAAGAGATGACCGTGGCGTTGGAAACGCCCGCAACCTGCCCGAAATGCCATTCCACCGAGCTGGAACAGGATCCCGACGTGCTCGATACCTGGTTTAGCTCCGGACTGTGGCCATTCTCCACTTTGGGCTGGCCAGATCAAACGGAGGATTTGAAAGCCTTCTACCCAACATCATTGATGATCACAGGCTTCGACATCCTGTTTTTCTGGGTCTCGCGCATGATCATGCTCGGCATCGAACTCACCGGCGAAGTGCCGTTCCGCGAGGTGCATATCCACGGGCTGGTGCGCGATGCCGAAAAACAGAAGATGTCCAAAACGAAGGGCAACGTGATCGATCCTCTGGTCATCATGGACCAGTACGGTACCGATGCCGTTCGCATCGCTCTGCTGCTCTCTGCCGCGGCTGGCAACGATATCGCGTTAAAAGACGAGCGCCTCGATTCTGGCCGTAGCTTCGCCAATAAATTGTGGAACGCTTCGCGTCTGTTGTTCATGAACATGGAACGCTCGGGCATCACGGAATGGTCGCCCGGCGGATCGGCAGCGCCGTCCGACTCGATTGAAGACGCTTGGATTTTCGAACGCTTGGCGCACGCCACCGAAATCGTCAACCGGGCGTTAGAACTGCACCGTTACCATGAAGCCGCACAAGCGCTCTGGGATTTCGTCTGGCGTGAATTCTGCGATTGGTATCTGGAAGTCAAGAAACTTCGTTTCCAAGAAAACTCAGGCGTTGACGCACACTGGCAATCCACCTTGACAGTCTACGAATCGGCATTGCGGCTGCTTCATCCACTGATGCCATTCATCACGGAAGAATTATGGCAGCGCCTCATTCATGGCACAAGCGCGAACGCGTCTCAGCCAAAATCGATTTCACTCGCCGCATTTCCAACACTTGCTCCTGCGGGCAACACTAGTAAGAAAGTGCATTCGTTCGAGTTGCTCCAAGAGGTGGTGACAGCGGCGCGTGAACTCCGCGCCGATAACAAGCTCGATCCGAAAGCAACCATTGACGCAACTCTCTACCTGGAGCCCGCGCAACAGTTCGCTCCACAGGATCTCGCGGCCATCGGAACTCTTGTCAAATTGAATATTTCGCAGCACGCGAGTAAACTCGCGGACACAACAAAAGGGCTCATTCGTTCCACGCCCGAGTTCGATCTGCAATTGCACGCGGAACCTCCTGCCACCGCCAAACTTAACGGCACTGCCGGCGGGGAGGCACGCGCAAGGATCCTCAAGGATAACGACTCCCTGCAAAAACAGATCGATAGTTCAAACCGTCAGTTGAGTGACGAAACGTTTCTGAGTCGAGCGCCCGAAAAGGTGGTGGCTTCCGTGCGAGCGAAGCTAGCCGAGTATCAGGAGCAGCTCGCAAAAAACAAAAAACTGCTGACGGATTTGGACTAACGCAATGTTCGATGTCGATCATTCGGACATTCGAAACGTTGTGGCCGCCGCGCTGGCGGAAGATATTGGCACGGGCGATATCACCTCCCAGCTCACGGTACCGCCCGATTTAACGGCGCGCGGCAGTTTCATTGCGAAGCAATCCCTCGTCTTGGCGGGAGTTGAATTATTGCCTTTGATTTACGGCGAGCGAGGCGGCGCTTCCATCGAAATTCTGCACTCAAGCGGCGCGAATTTAGAGAAGGGATCCATCATTGCTACGGTTCAAGGCGGCGCGCGCACCCTGCTAGAGTGTGAACGCGCCGCTCTTAATTTTATGCAACGCTTAAGCGGCATTGCCACACTTGGCAGCAAGTACGTCGACGAAGTAGCCGGTACAAAAGTCAAGGTGCTCGATACCCGCAAAACCACACCCGGTTTACGGCGGCTTGAAAAAATGGCTGCCGCCGCGGGAGGCGTAACAAATCATCGTTTCGGCTTGTTCGATGCCGTTCTCATCAAGAACAACCACATCACCACCGCCGGCGGCGTTCGCCAAGCGCTAGAAAGAATCCGAAGCTTTCCCGGCCCGGTTGAAATCGAGGTCCGCACACGCGCCGAATTGGATGAGGCCCTCACCTGCGGCGCTACCCGTCTTCTTCTCGACAATCTCTCGCCTTCCGAAGCCGCCGAGTGGATTCGCTACATCAACGGCCGCGCCTCCACTGAACTATCCGGTAACATTAACCTCTCGAACATTCGCGAATACGCGCAGGCCGGTCCCGATTTCATTTCTTGCGGCGCCATCACTCACTCGGCGGCCGCCGCAGACATTAGTTTTCGCCTGGAAATGATTCAGTGATAGACATCGAAACAATTCGAGCCGCGCGCCCGGCAAACCCCATTCACTACTTCGAAACCATCGGCTCCACCATGACCGAGGCCGCCAGACTCGCCGACGCATCCGCCCCGCATGGCACCGTGGTTCTCGCCGAAGAACAGTCCGCCGGAGTGGGCCGCTTGGGCCGCTCTTGGCTCTCTCCGGCTGCCGCAGGTATCTACGCTTCAGTTCTGTTGCGCCTCAAGCTTGCGCCCGCCAGTTCGCCAGTCGCCAGCCTCCTTGTCGGCTTGGCCGTGGCGGACGCTATCCAGAAAACCACCAACCTCCTGTGCGACCTTCGTTGGCCCAACGACGTGCTCATCGGCGAACGAAAAGTCTCCGGCGTTCTCACTCAACTCGTCAACGATTGCGTTATCGCCGGCATCGGCATCAACGTTAACCAACTGAGCTTTCCCCCCGGCCTTCGGACTCCTGCCACTTCGCTGCGCATTGAGTTAAACGGCCGTGAACAAGCGCGCGAACCGCTATTGATTCAATTGCTTGAATCTCTCGAAAGCCTGTGCGAAAAGCTGTGGAGCGAAGGAGTGAGCGGCATACTGCGCGCATTTTCGGCGGTGTCCAGTTATGCTCGTCATCGCCGCGTCATCGTAGAAGAGAGCGGCGCCTACGGCACCACCACGGGCCTGGATGAAAACGGCTTCCTCCTCATTCGCTTTGACGACGGTCAATTGCAGCGCCTCGCCAGCGGCGGCGTGCGTCCCGCCTAAGGCACATTTAGAAACCAATGCCTGAGAACGCCGCGCCCGATGCCGATTGGCCCAGCAACTACTTCAACTATTTCACGGAAATTGAGGAACATTTTCGACGCGCGCGCGGCACTGGCTTGTTTCTGTTGTCGCCTCTCGATTGGGCTCTGATTGAAAGCTGGAAGATCGCCGGCATCCCTCTAGAGGCTGTGCTGAGGGGCGTCGATGATGCATTCGAAAAATGGCGCAGCCGCAAGGTGAAACGCCGCAACGTCAACTCACTCGCCTATTGCGCACAAGCTGTCATGGAAGCCGCCCAACGCGCTCCCGGCTCATCCAACCAGCGGGTGCCAGGCGAAGCTCCCTTCAGCGTAGACGATCTCCGAAATCACCTTTTGAAGGCGGCAGCCGCGTTGCAGGCGAACTCCATTCCGACCCTATCCGAAATCGCCGTCACTCTTGAAACTCTTGCCTCCAACGCCGGCGAGCAGATTCATCAACTCGAAGATCTTGAGCGCCGCCTCACCTCCCTCGAAGACAAGATCGTCGCCATCCTGCGCGCTGGCCAATCCGAACAAGACCTCTACGCCATCCGCGAGGCTCTCGACCGCGAGCTAAACCCCTATCGCGGCAAAATGACAGCCGAACAATTGTCGATGCTCGAACGCCGTTATCTCGACACCGCCACGCTCGAACGCGCCAAAGTTCCCCGCCTCAGCCTCTTCTATTTGCATTAGGTTTTGATAGCCTTGGCGAGGATGACCGAAACTCACCTCAAGCCTCGTGCGCTGCATTGGATTGCACTTTTCCTCTTGGTAACCTCGGTCTGCATCAACTACGCCGACCGCGGCAACCTCGGTGTCGCCGCCACCCGTCTGCAGGCGGAACTTCATCTCTCCGGCAACGGCATCGGTTTCTTGATGGGCGCATTTTCTTTCACTTATGCTCTCTCGCAGCTTGCCGGCGCCAAACTAATCGACCGTTGGAATGTGAACTGGCTGTATGCCCTGGCCTTCTTTCTATGGTCTGCCGCCACTGGCGCAACTGGTCTAGCCAACGTTTTCTGGCAATTCTTCATCCTTCGTTTGCTCCTGGGAGTCAGCGAGTCTCTCGCCTATCCTGCCTACGCCAAAATGATGGTCGTCAGCTTTCCTGAAAGTTTGCGCGGCACCGCCAACGGGTTGATCGATGCAGGCTCGAAACTGGGTCCAGCGGTAGGCGCCTTCGTAGGCATTCAAATCCTCGCTAAGTACGATTGGCGCGCCATGTTCCTCATCATCGGTTCGGCAAGCATGATTTGGCTGATTCCGTGGTGCATGGTGGCCGGAAAGCTGCCGCATAAGATTTGCATAGCCAAATCGTCCGAGATCGTGCAAGCCATGAGCTATGGAACGCTCATGAAGTCGCGAGTCTTTTGGGGCACCGCCATCGGCTTATTCGGCGGCAACTACGCCTGGTATTTCATGCTGAACTGGCTTCCTGGCTATCTTGAAAAAGAGCGCCACTATTCCGGCACCCACCTGCGTAACGTCACCACCATTTGCTATGTGGCCGTTGCCATTGCCTCTGGGTCCTTCGGTTTCCTGGCCGACTGGTTCATTCGCCGCGGCAACGACGCCGGCAAAGTTCGCCAAATGAGCATGTGCCTCGGCCTGCTGTTTTGCTGTCCGCTCATGTTCGCCGCCGTCAAAGCGCCTAACGAGCAATGGAGTACAACACTTCTCATATTAATGTTCATCGCCATGGGAGGTTGGTCCTCCAATCACTGGGCCTTATCGCAGACGCTCGCTGGCCATGGAACCGCCGGCAAGTGGACCGGTTTGCAAAACTGCATCGGCAACTTCGCCGGCATCTTCGCCCCGTGGATCAGCGGCTACGCTCTCGATAAAACTCACAGCTTCTTCGCCGCGTTCGCCATCGCCAGCGGACTCCTGCTGATGGCCGTAATCAGTTATTGGTTCGTCGTCGGCAAGCCGCGCCAGGTCTTCCACCTCGAAGACAGCCCCGCGGAAACACCCGTGGCTACTTCCTAGCAATCACGGAAAGCCGGAACGCCGGCCGATGCACGTTCACTTCCGCATGTGCCAGCCCTGCATCTATAGCAAGTTGTTTCATTTCACACGCACGAAACGCCGAGCGGATTGAAAACATGCCATCGTGCATCGTAATAGGCGTCCATCTCATAAACGGTTTGGTCAACGGAAAGAATAAGTACGGCAACACGTGCCGCTCCAAATCGGATATCAAGAGCGCACGCCTGGCAACCCTATAAAAATTAGCCATCAACTCGCTCACCGCCGGACCCTCAAAGTGATGCAGAAAAAGCGAACAGAAAACAAAATCGAAACTCGCCGGCTTAATCGGCAAATGAAACGCGTCCGCCAAAAGCTTCGGATGCGGCGCGTCCGCCAAATTCACCGGACTCAGATCCAGACTCGTAACAGTCGCCGCAGGATATAGCCTTTGAATCACTTTTGCCGTGTCGCCCGAGGCCGAACCAATATCGAGCAGGGTGAACGCTGGATTCCCGTTCACCACCTGTGCCAGCGTCTTACGCAACACGCCATGCCCGCCGAACCGCTCGTTCAGTTGCACGATCTGCGCAAGATTGGCGCGGGCGTCCTCAGGTGGAGCGTGCTCCAAAAGTTCCGGCTCAATCACGCGTTTTGCAAGCAATCCGTCAATCCTCGCTACCCAAAGTGGTACAAAAATGATTACATACATTCCATGACGAATCCATCCGGTTTTTCAAGACGCGGCCTGATCAAAGGCGCGGGCGCGTTCGCAGCTTCAGCCGCACTTCCCGCCACAGGCATGGCGCAAGAACACGCTGCCGACACCGGTCCGCGCACCTCTACTGTCGAAGATCGCGACCGCCGCATGCAATGGTGGCACGAAGCGCGCTTCGGTATGTTCATTCATTTTGGCCTCTATAGTGTTCTCGGCCGCCACGAATGGGCCATGGAAGAAGAGGGTATTCCCGTTGCCGAATACGAACAACTCGCCAAACAGTTCAATCCCAAGCCGCACGCCGCACGCGCCTGGGCCAAGCTAGCCAAAGCTGCCGGCATGAAGTACATGGTGATGACCACCAAACATCACGAAGGCTTCTGCCACTTCAAAACCAAGCTCACCGATTACTGCGCACCGAAACAAGCCGCCGGGCGCGATCTAGTCGCTGAATACGTCGAAGCCGCCCAGGCCGAAGGTTTGCACCACGGCTTTTATTACTCCTTGATGGATTGGCATCACCCAGACGGCGCCATCTGCAAAACCGACGAAGCCGCGCGCCGCCGTTTCGTCGATTACATTCATGGCCAAGTCAACGAATTGTGCAGCAACTATGGCAAAGTAGACGTTCTTTGGTATGACGTGAACTGGCCCCTGAGCGCCGAAGGCTGGGAATCCGAAAAGCTGAACAGGATGGTCCGCCAGCTTCAGCCCGACATCCTCATCAATAACCGCTCCGGCATTCCCGAAGACTTCACCACGCCTGAACAGCGCATCCAAGCCTCCGCCGCGCCCTGGGAGGCGTGCATGACAATGAACGATAGCTGGGGCTTCAATCGCGGCGACGACAACTGGAAATCGCCCAAAACAATTGTCCGCAATTTGTTGCAATGCACCCGAGACCAGGGCAACTATCTCCTGAACATCGGCCCTAAAGCGGACGGCTCCATTCCCGACCCATCCATCGCGATTCTTACCAAAGTCGGCCATTGGATGGACGATCATGCCGATCTCATTCACAAAGCCGATAGGTGCCAGGTGCACAGTTCCGAATTTGCGCAATTCACACGCCAGGGAAACACCCTCTACATCCATTCGCATTTCTGGGAAGGCGACACGCTCTCCGTCGGCGGCCTCCAACAAAAGGTTCTTTCCGCCAAACTCTATCCCAGCGGCCGGCCCGTTAAGGTTGAACAGCAGGATTTCCGTGTCAAGTTTACTGGTCTCCCCATAAACGTGCCCGATCCGCTGGTCACTACCCTCGCGGTCGAATGCGACGCTGAACCCACGCAAGACATGATCGCCATTCGTGTAAACCGCAAACGAGAGAGCGTTTAGAATTTGGAACTCGTCGTGCCGAATACTGGCTGGATTGAGGCAATCTCCGGCCCCATGTTTTCCGGCAAGAGTGAAGAATTAATCCGCCGCCTCCGCCGCGCCTTCATAGCTCGCAAGCGGGTGCAAGTGTTTAAACCCGCCATTGACGACCGCTATTCCGATTCCGAAATCGTCACCCACGCCGCCGCCCGCATGCCTTCCGAACCAGTTAACGCGGCCAGTGAAATTTTAGCGAAACTCGATTGGCGCACCCAAGTCGTTGGAGTGGACGAGTCCAATTTCTTTGGCCCCGAACTCGTGGCCGTCGCAAATCAATTGGCGGATGGCGGCAAGCAGGTCATTATCGCGGGGCTCGACACAGATTTCATGGGCCGGCCATTCGTCCCCATGCCGGAGCTTTTGGCCGTGGCCGAATCCATCACCAAAATGCTCGCCGTTTGTATGCGTTGCGGCGCACCGGCCAAACACACTCAAAGATTGACCGGTTCAGACGAATTGATCATGGTGGGAGCCGATGGCGCTTACGAAGCCCGCTGCCGCCGTTGTTTCGAGCCGGGAGTACCAAAACAGGAGGTTTTAAACTTCGTTACAGCAACCTCCAGCCGTTCGAAGGAATCAAAAGAATAGCGCCAGGCCACTGGGCCATATCCTAGGCCGGGCCGGAGGGGCGCACCTGTAGCGCCGCAAGCCTATATAATGATTGAATTGCTTTAGACACAAATCCTGACTAGGAAAAGAGAACATGGGAAGTCCACAACAACCGACATACATCATTCCGCCTCCATCGGGGCCAAATTGGAAAACACCGCTCCTCATCGGTGCCCTCGTCCTACTTGGAGCTTCCAGCATCTTCCAGTTTCTCCAGTTGGAAAAAGTGCGCACCGAGTCCAAAGCCGACATGACCAAACTGTCCACGGACGTTAACGCTGCCATCGAGCGGATGAAGATCGATTCCAACGATCAGGTGGCGCAATCGCGCCAACGCGTCGAATCTCTGCAAACCGCCCTCCATCAACAACAGTTGCAAGAGCAAGCCGCCGTTGGCCAAGCCAAGGTCGATGCCCAGCGCAAAGTGGAAGCGCTGAAGATGCAGGTAGCTGAACAACAGAAGGCGCAGGAAGCGGTTATCTCTCAAGTTAAGGCCACTACCGATACCAACACCACGCAACTAGCTTCGGTTAACAAGGATGTTGGCGATGTGAAAACAGATCTCGGCTCCACCAAGAGCCAGTTGGAACAAACCATCTCTAACTTGAAACGCGCTACTGGCGAACTCGACAGCCACTCCAGCTTGATTGCCACCAATGCCGGCGAATTGAAGGCCCTGCGCGAACTGGGCGAACGCAACTATGCCGAGTTCACCATCAACAAGAACAAGCAGTTCACGCGCGTAGCCGATGTTTCCATCGAATTGAAAAAAGCGGATCCGAAGCGCAACCGGTTCACCATCGAAATCACTGCCGACGACAAGACCGTCGAGAAGAAAGACCGCACCGTCAACGAGCCCATCCAGTTCTATACGTCAAAGGCCCGTCAGCCCTACGAAATCGTCATAAATTCCGTGAAGAAAGATACCATTGCCGGCTACTTGGCCACGCCCAAAGTTACCGCTGGCCGTGGTGGAGCTTAATAAACAATCAACATGCGTTACCCAGAGCACTTTATTACACCCATGCGTCAAGACTTGACGCAGTATGGGGTCGAAGAAGCGAAAACCGCGGAAGACGTCAACCGTCTGCTCTCACCCGGCAGCGGCACCGTTCTGATGATCACCAATTCGGTCTGTGGCTGTGCCGCAGGCAAGGCGCGCCCGGCGATCGGTTTGGCGCTAAACCACCCCAACCGGCCTGACAAAGCCGCAACCGTTTTCGCCGGCGCCGATATTGAGGCTGTTGCACGCGTTCGGGAATTACTCCCCACCGTGCCTCCCTCCTCTCCATCGATGGCGATTTTTCGCGACGGCCAACCCGTCTTCGCTTTGCACCGCTTCCAGATCGAAAGTTCGGATGCCGGCACCATCGCCAAGATGTTGACCGAAGCGTTTGATCAACACTGCGCGACGGCTAACAAGTAGGAAAAGGAGCGTGCGTCTCTGCATGAGGGACGCACGGTCTTTTGTTATTTTGCCTCCAAGACGGCGCGGGGCGAAGGTAGCGGGTTAAGTTCAACGCAGACCTTTGCTGATGATCTCTTTAAGCACAGTCTGATAACCGAGACCCGTTTGAGCGCCAATCTTCTTAGCGGCGTCAATGTCGGAAACAGGAATACGAAGCGATACTGCTTCCGTCCGTTTGGCCTTGGCACGAGCGGCGAGTTCCTGCAATAAGGCCGGCTCGGTGGGCGTGACGTTTGTCGGCCCCTTCACGAGCCTGCCCTCGCGCTTCGCTTTCGCGTAGGTGCGCTCTGAGTCGCGCTTCCCCGCTGGGCTTTGCATCCAGTCCGCTAGCTCAGCTTCGCTCTTGAAGTTGGGCACGCGGTTATTCTTGCTGGTCGCGCTGCCGAAAACCTCTTCAATCTCCTGGGGAGTTACGCCGTGGCGGGCAATGTGGTTGATATTCTCGTCATCCCAATTGAACCCGCTCGTAGTCTAAGTATATACACTTTGCACACACCCTGCCGCACGGAAGCCGCCCATTGTCACCTAGGCTCTTCAGTCGGGTCTGATTCGCTATCAATGATCGTAATAGCGTCGTTAGCGTAGAGCGCCGTTTCCCCTTCTTCAAAAGTGACGCCATCGTGCTTTTCCCGATTCTCTTTGTTGGGATCGTGTTTGTCGGAGAGAATCATCTATTCGTATCGTAACCACGCCACTGTAGTTACGTCAAAGGCGACGCCGCGCACGGAAGCCGCCTCCTACCTCAGCGGCGTCGCGTTGCCTTTGCCAAAGCTATACAGCCCGTGCTGTTCAATAAACGCCCGCACCAATCCTGGTAGCTCTGGCGTCTCTTTCCCTGCCGCCAGCCGGGCGCGAATGGTCGAACTCGAGACCGGCAGCGCCAGCCCATCCAAGCGGTGCACCCGCGCACCCGCAGGCACGCGATACTCGCTTTCGGGCCGCGCCACCACAATGAACTCGGTCAAATCCAAAAGCTCTTGCCAGCCCTTCCAGGTTTCCAATTCGTCGAAAGCATCCGCGCCAATGAGGAAAAATAGATCATAATCGTCCGCCGCCATCTGGCTGCGAAACCGCCGGATCGTATCCACGGTATAGCTGCGCTGCTGCTCTCCCTCTTCCAATCGCGAAGCTTCAAACGCCGGATACGGATAGCACGCCAGCTCCACCATGCGGAAGCGGTCTTCGTAAGGCGCCAGTCCGCTGCTTTCTTTGTGCGGTGGGTTCGAAGCCGGTACGAACAAAACTCGAGTCAGCGCGAACGCCTGGCGTGCTTCGTCCGCAATCCGCAAATGAGCCGCATGAATCGGATCGAACGTTCCCCCGAAAATGCAAATTCGCTCAGTCGGCATGCTTGCGGTAAAGATCGCTCCTGGCATCCGGTTCGCTGTTCAATTGCGATTCCGCCGCCCGGCTCGCCAGTTCGTCGCAGCGGTTGTTGTCGTCGTGGTTCGCATGCCCTTTGGTCCACGTCCACGTCACGGTGTGCGTGTTCACCAATTCGTCCAGCATCAGCCACAGATCTTTGTTCGTCACAGGCTTCTTGGTCTTGGTCTTCCAACCATTGCGTTTCCAGCCGTTGATCCAACTCGTCATGCCGTTGCGCAAGTACTCCGAATCGGTAACAATTTCTACCGAGCACGTTTCCTTTAGCCGCTTGAGCCCTTCAATCGCCCCAGCCAGTTCCATACGGTTATTCGTGGTAAACGGACTCGAGCCGTAAATCTCGCGCTTCTTATCGCCGAACCGCAATATGCATGCCCAGCCGCCCTTCCCAGGGTTCCCTTTACAAGCGCCGTCTGTAATCAGTTGAACGTGTTTCAAGCGACTTCAGCGCACTCCCGCTGCTCGCCCGAAAGCTCCACCGTGAAGAACGCATCCACCTTCTCCAGAATGCTTTTCGCGTCTTGTGCCCGGTAAATCTCGGTCCGCAGCCGCGAGCCATTCCGCACGCCATGCGTGAAGTACGTCGCAAATTGTTTCATCTTCCCTACCGCGTCCGATTCCCCATGCTCTTCCAGCATCAGATAGTAGCCCTTCATCAGTTCGTACCGCTCACGGTCCGGCGGAACAAAATAATGCCCTGTGCGTATGTATTCGTCAATCTGCCGGAAAATCCAAGGGTTATGCGAAGCCGCCCGGCCAATCATCACCGCATCGCAGCCTGTCTCTCGATACATGCGCACCGCGTCTTCCGGCGTATTAATATCGCCATTGCCAATCACCGGTATCTTCACAGCAGCCTTCACTTCCGCAATGCGCGTCCAATCCGCCTGTCCGCTGTAGCCCTGCTCGCGTGTGCGCGGATGCAGCGCAATCGCCGCCAGTCCGCAATCTTCCGCCAGCTTCGCCATGCGCACCGCTACCAGTTCCTGATCGCTCCAGCCCGCTCGAAACTTGCAGGTCAGCGGAATCGAAATCGCCCCGCGCACTTTCTGCAGAATCGTCTCCACGAGCGGAAGATCGCGCAACAATCCCGATCCGCCGTTGCACTTCACCACTTTGTTCACGGGGCAGCCAAAATTGATGTCTACAATATCGAACCCGCGCTCCTCGCACACCCGCGCCGCCTCCGCTATCACGTCTGGATCGGACCCAAAAAGCTGGCAGGTAATTGGGTGCTCTTCCGGTTCGAAATAAAGGTAGCGGAAATTGCGGTTATGTTTCTTCGCCGTCTTCGTGCTCACCACGCCGTGCGAACTGGTGAACTCCGTCATCAGCAGACCGCAGCCGCCTTGGTTGCGGATTAACCGACGGAAAACGGTATCGGTTACCCCGGCCATCGGCGCAAGGACCGTTGCCGGACGAATGGAGATCGGCCCGACGTTGTAGCTGGCCGGGAAATCAGGGATATAGGGAGTGTTAGTCAGACAACTTTATTTTAGCTGTCATGCCCGTTGGCGGCTACGAAGGTTAGCAGGCGAGCCCATTCTCACAACGTTACGCCGCCGTCGGCCTAATGACGGGTGCAGCCGACGCAATGATGGACTTCCCCGCCGGGACCATCTTCAGCCCGTACCAAGTGCTCAGGAATATCTCTGACGAACCCATCTCAATCAAGCCTAAGCTCTTCTGGATGCAAGGTGGAGCTTCCAAAGCCGCTGCACTTCGCCGAAAGCCCGAATCCTGTTACGCCGCCACTTCCCCGGGCACAAAACAACCCTGGGCTGTGAGATCTGCCCACAGTGATCTAAACCACATCGGCGCGCTGTTTCCTTTCCTGCGGCGTCAAGGTGGCTCATAGTGGCAACAGGTTAGGTACAATTGCCATACTCGAAAATCATTGCTCATCCTAACGCAACCACGCCACAAAAACGAGCATCAAAAAACTAACGCTAGCTAAAACACGAATGAGCGCCACGCATTAGCAGTCATGCGGGCACTCGTGGATCGGTGAGGAGTAACCTCCGGCTCTTCACCGACTCCTTAGCTCTTCCACAGCCCCAGCTTGGTTGGGCTTGACTACCCTGCCGTAGTCGCCATCGCCTCTTCTTCGTTATTCGCCGTGCTTTCTGCCTTTCTCGCAGTTCCAGGCGCGGGAGAGTTCAACGGCGTCTTGAACTTTACAGAAACCAGCTTCGAAACACCGGGCTCTTGCATGGTCACTCCGTAGAGCGATTGCGCCGCTTCCATGGTGCGCTTGGCGTGCGTGATCACAATGAACTGAGTCTGATCCGACATCTCTTTCAGAAGCCGGGTCAATCGCTCGATATTCGGCTCGTCCAAAGGCGCGTCCACCTCATCCAGGATGCAGAACGGGCTGGGCGTGTACTGGAAGATCGACATCAACAGCGCCATCGCCGTCAGCGACTTCTCACCACCCGAAAGCAGCAGTACACTCTGCAGCTTTTTGCCGGGGGGCGATGCCACAATGTCGATGCCGGACTCGGCAAGATTGTCTTCGTCTGTCAAGCGCATTTCGCCGATTCCACCGCCGAACAGCACTTGGAACATCACCTTGAAGTTCGCGTTGATGGCGTGGAATGCTTCGCCGAAACGCTTTCTCGATTCGCCGTCGATCTCCTGAATGGCCTTTTCGGTATCGCGGATAGAATCGAGCAGGTCTTGCCGTTGGGTATTCAAAAACTCCTGCCGCTGCGAAGCTTCTTCAAACTCTTCGAGCGCGGTCGGGTTCACCGGTCCGAGGTTGTCGATTTTGCGCCGCACTTCTGTATATTTGGCTTCGATCTCGGCCAGTTCCGCTTCGTCGGCAATTGTCTCCGCGCCTTCCACCAGTTGCTGGAGGCTGGTCTCCAATTCCTTTTGGCAGGTTTCTTCCAGGTGCTTGAGGTCGGATTCGCCGCGCGCCAGCGCCACTTGCCACTCGCCGCGCTTTTCTTGCACCTCTTGCGCCGCCGTACGCAGCCGCTTCAATTCTTCTTCCGACGCGGCCAGCCGGGCTCGCAGTTCTGTTTCAGTCTGGGCCAGCCGCGTTACGCTAGCCTCGGAGGCTACCAATACCAGTTTCAACTCGGCAAGCTTAATGTCCAGTTCTTCGTTGCTGCGAATGAACTGTACTTTTTCAGCACTCAGGCGCTCTGTTTCGCGCAAAATATTTTCGCGGCGGTTCGCAAAGTCTCCGACCTGCGCCACGAGGCGAGCCCGGCTCGCAGCCACCGAACGCCGCCGCTCTTCCAGACTCGCTAAGTGCGCGCGCACCGCGGCATGTTCTTCCACCGTACGGGCCACTTCACCCTGCAACACGCTCAACAAGTCGCGTGCCGCCTCAAGAGCGCTTTCTTCGCCGGCACGCGCCGCCTCAGCCTGTTCCAAGCTGGCTCGATCGCGCGCCCCGCTTTCTTCGAGCTTTAAGCGGTCGCGCGAAATGCGTTCGAGTTCGTGCCGAGCATGCCCTAACCGCGCCGCCACCCGTTGCGACTCTTCGCTTAGCTTGCGCGTTTCGTGATCGAACGCCAACACGCTTTTCTCGTTCGCCTGCTGCTGGGAGCGTAGCGCTTCCAGTTGTTCGGTCAGACGCGCAATTTGCAGTTCGAGTTCGGTTTCCTCAGCCTGCGCGGCCAGCAATTCTTCGTGCTTGGTTTGCTCGAGCGCGGTAATCTCGCGCAATTCACGCTTCAAAGCCAGCGGGCCGGTGGCCGATTCTTTGCCGCCTGTCACCGCGCGTCCGTGGTAGCTGCTTCCTTCCGGCGTCAGGAACCAGCAATGCGGGAACTGCGTGGCCAATCGCCGGGCCAGCGAACGGTCCGCCGCCACATAACAATTCGCAATACGCGGCAGCAGATGCTTCGGCAGTTCCGTCAACCCATTGGTAAAGCGCAATACCGAAGTCAGCTTGGTAAGCGAATCGTCCCAACCGCTCGGCTGCGGCGTGTCCTCCGGTCCATCGAACACGTCTTCGGTATGTTCCGCCAAAAACGTCGCGCGCCCATTCAGCTCGCCGCGAACCAGGTCAATGCCTTGTTCTGCGTCTTGCCAGTTCCGGACCACGACAAATTCCAACTCATCGTGTAGAAATTCTTCGGTTGCTTTTTCGAATTGCGGGTCCACCTCCAGGAAATCCGCCAGCACGCCCACAGGCTTGAACTCCCCAGTCGCTCCCTGGTCCGAAGCGGCGAAAACTTCTTTCACTGTCTCAGTAGTGTAGCCGCGGTGTTGGATGATGTCGCCCAACGATTCCTTGCGTGCCTTCACCCGCGAGTATTCACTGCGCAAACGCTCGAATGTATGCCGGCTCTCTTGCAACCGGGCGCGTTTGCCTTGCAGATCCAGTTCAACTTCGCGGCGCTGTTCGCTGATCGTCTGCAACTGCTCCTGGGCGATTTTCAGCCGTTCCGCCAACTCCGCTCGAATCTGGCTGAGGCGTTCTTGCTCGCCGCTCGAATGGCGTTCTTCTTCCTGCGCGCGGTCGCTATCACGCACCGCTGCCGCCATTTGCGCTTCAATTTGCGTAATACGATTTTTCAGCGTGGAAGATTCGCCCAGCATCCGCAGAACGCGCTGCCGCGCCGCCTCGAGTCCCCGTTCCTGCTCGCCATGCCGGTTCTGCGCTTGCTGGCGTTCGTCGGTTTTAGCTTCTAATTCCGCGCGTTTGCCTACATATTCCGCTTCGAGCGTTTCCCATTCGGCGGCATGTTGTTCCAGTTCCAGAGCGCGTTCCTGCTGCTGCTGTTCAATGGTGTGTATTTCGCGGCCGAACGCCGTCAAGCGTTGGTCGATCTGCTCCACCTGCTTGGCCTGGTACTCCAACTTGCCGCGCGCCCGCTCCGCCTCTACGTTGAGATCCGCCAGCATCTGGCGGGCTGCCGTCAACTCCTGCTCATTCGCGTAGGTTGTTTCCAGAACGGCTGTCTGCTCGGCTTCGCGTTCTTGAATGGCCGTCTGCGCGTTTTGCAACTCATGGTTTGCCAAGTTCAGTTCAATGGCAACCTTGGCCGTCTCGCGTTCCAACACTCGGAATTTTGCCGCCAGCAACTGCCGTAAGTGCGCAACCGATTCCGCGCGCAGCTCGCCATACCGTTTGGTCTTGGCCGCTTGCCGCTTCAGCGAATTGACCTGCCTGGTGACTTCTTCCAAAATGTCGAACACGCGCGACGAGATTCTGCTTCGCGCTTTCGAGTTTGGCTTCCGCCAGCCGCTTGCGTGTCTTGAATTTGGTGATGCCCGCCGCTTCTTCAATCACGGCGCGGCGGTCCTGGGGTTTGTTGCTCAGAATCTGGCCGATGCGGCCTTGCTCGATAATGGCGTAGCTTTCCGGCCCCAAGCCCGTACCCAGGAAAAGATCCTGAATATCGCGCAACCGCGAGGTTTTTCCGTTGATCAGATATTCGCTTTCGCCGGAACGGTAGAGCCGGCGTGTGATCGTGATCTCGCCCGTGCGCTCGGTTGCGCGCAGAATTTCGGCTTTGCTGTCGCCATGGCCGTTGGGCGAATAGTTGGCGTTTAGCGTTGCCGCTAGTGGCTGCGCCGTTTCGGCCTCTGGGGCGGGCAAGGGCGCTTCACTGATCACCACTTCAGCCGGCACCGCTGCCGCTTGCGGCTTCTCATGTTTCGCCCGGTCCAGCAGGTTCAGCTTCGATTCATCTGGCACCAGCGTCATCGTGACTGCCGCCATGCCCAACGCTTTCTTGTCGCGCGTACCGGCGAAGATGACATCTTCCATTCGCGCCCCCGCAAACTCTTGGCCGACTGTTCGCCCAGCACCCAGCTAATGGCATCACTCAGATTCGACTTGCCGCAACCATTAGGTCCGACTACGGCAGCAATGCCACTGCCGTTAAATCGCATCTCGGTTCTATCGTAAAAAGATTTGAACCCGTGAATCTCGACACGCTTTAGTTTCAGCAAACGGAGACACCATTCCTTCGTGAAATTCTCGGGGGTGCTTCCATACTACCCCGCTCGCCCTTCCAGTGTAAAGCGCAAGGCCACTTCATTTTGTGTATATGCGCCGCTCACACCATATATATTGTGGTGGACATCCCGTGACGAGGGCGGATTTGGAACTGTTACTTTGTTGAAAGTGCCTTACGTCACCAACGCCGGAGCCAAAATCTATTGGAACGAGCAGGGCAGCGGTCCGCCTGTCTTGCTCATTATGGGCCTGAGTTTTACCCATGAAATGTGGTTTCGCGTGCTGCCTATTTTGCGCACCAGTTACCGCGCGATTTATTTTCGACAACCGAGGGATGGGCCGCAGCGACGCGCCGCGCGGTCCCTATCGCCATGAAAAGAATGGCGCAAGATGCCGCTGCGGTGCTTGATGCGGCTGGAGTGCCGGCAGCTCACGTAATTGGCGCCTCCATGGGTGGAATGATCGCACAGGAACTGGCCCTGCGCCATCCCCAAAGGGTGATAAGCCTCATACTCGGGTGTACCAGCTATGGAGGGCTTCTGGCTCGCTGGCCCAGCCTTGCCCACGCCCCGCGCCAAGTGCAACTCACCGGCGACAATGCCCGAGCCCAACGCGAACAGTCCTTGATACCACTCCTTTATTCTCCTTCTACCCCGCTCGAACTGATTGAAGAAGATCTACTCGTTCGCTCGCAGTGCACCTGGAGCCAGCCGCGGCTTTTGGGGCCAGTTCTGCGGCATTCTGGTGTGGAATTCCTACCGCCGCCTGCCGCGAATCAAGGCACCGACACTGGTGGTCCATGGCGCGGAAGACCGGCTCGTTCCGCCGGCGAACGGCCGCGTGGTGGCGCAACGGATTCCGGGCGCGCGTTTTGAACTGATTCCGAAGGCAGGGCATATTCTGGTAACCGATCAGCTTGAGGCGTGTACCTCGCTGATGCTCGATTTCTTGCAGGAGCGGCTAAAATGAATTGTGTGCTTACCCCGGTCCTTTGAAAACTCCGAATTATAACCAGAGCCGAATCAACGAGATAAATTAATTCGGCCTGGTGTGGACTACGGCTGAATCGCGACGGGAGGCGTCGCGACGGGTGTTGGTGCGATAGCCATCTGGTGAGTGCAGGGTATCCCACGTTCGGCGCACTTGCAGGGCCGGCCGCGCTTGCGCTTGACGGTTGGTAGCGAAGCGGACGGTTGGCTGTTTGGCGGCGAAGTGAGCGCTTGGGCCGATGGCGCCGGAACCAACTCCTGACTGGTGGGCGCTGGCGGGACAGGCAGCACGGGCGATGAAATCGTCACCGGAACACCCAGCCGCCGCAACCGTTCTATCAGTCGCTCGCGGGTGCGCGCGGCATTGAGCTGATCGTAGAAATCCCCGCCCCGCTCTTGCTAGGTCGTGCCATCACGCAGGATGCAGTAAGCGATCACCAACAGGCGGTGCGCCGTGGCAATGATCGCCTTCTGCGCGCCTTGCTTAGCTTTGTGGCGTTGAAAGAAGGCATTCAGAAAGCAATCTTTCTTACGGCTGGCTCCCCAAGCCGCCTGACACAGCCCGCGCCGCAACCAGCGGTTGCCTTTGCGCGTGCGTCCGCTCAACCGCTTGCCGCCGCTTTCTTTGTTGCCGGGACACAACCCCGCCCAACTGGCGGCCTTCTTACTGTTGGCAAACACCCGCATGTCGGAACCCAATTCCGCCAGCAATGTCCAAGCCGTGATCACATCCACCCCCCGGAATCGTGCACAAACGCGCCACCTGCTCCCAGTCCACGCTGCCGCTCAGCGTCTTGTCCAAACGCAGAATCTTCGCTTCGACAAACTGGAAGTCCTCCAGCAGTTCCTTTAACAGGAACCGGTGGTGCTCGCTCACGCGCCCGTGCAGAGCCAACTCCAACTGCGCCCGCTTGCCGCGCAAACTGCCTTGCGCCCGTTCCGCCAACTGCCGGGGGGATTCCTTGCCTTCGATGATTCCTTCGATGATGCTGCGTCCGGTGCCCCCCATAATGTGGCTCACCACCGTGTCCAGCTTGATCGAAGCATCCTCCAACACCTTGTGAATGCGATTGTGGATACGGTTCAGCTCTTCGCTCAACTTCACCCGGTAGCGTGTTAAATCGCGTAACGCGCGGGTCTCCTCCGGCGGCACGAAGCTGCCGGCTATCAACCCATGCGCCAACAACTCCGCCAGCCAGTGGCTATCTTTCTTATCCGTCTTCTTGCCCGGCAGCGCCTTCACCTGAAACGGATTGGCTAACAGCAACTGGAAACGACCCTCCAGCGCATACCAAACCGGCTTCCAGTACACGCCCGTCGACTCCATTGCCACGTGCGTCACTTTTTGCGCACTCAACCAGTTGCCTAAAGCCGTCAGCGCCTTCTGATGCGTAGCGAACTCTTTGTAGCGAGCTTCCGGCTTCTTACCTTCCCGATAAATCAAAACGCATACCGCGAGCATGTCCTTGTGGACATCGATCCCGCAGACGCGCGAAAATAGTATCTGCATAACGCTCCTTTTTGCCGCCGGGACGGGGACGCAGACAAAGAAACAGACATTCCTTCTCGTGCTCTCCGCCTTGGCGGCGAAGGCGACACTGCGTTGTGCCAAAACTTCAGCGTCCGACCAGATTCACAAACGGGCTCCTGGTGAGGGCCCAGACCGAGATCGGCTTTTGGGTCGCCCGGCAGACACTACTAGCATCTCTCTTCTCGCTTTTGTTTTCATCCCTCGTTGCGGCGGCGCCTAGCCGTCGTGGGCGAATCACAAATGTAAATTTATTTTAATCAAATTTATATCCCACCTGCCTTCAACCGTTTACAGCCCACCGGCCACCCACTTAACGCGAGGCTATGTTCGGAATCGGGGGTGCCCCTGCTATCGTCAAACCAGAAATCAGCCCAGTGCGAGCCCCCTCGCCACTGGGCTTTTTCAATTTCAAGATGGAGTTTCACACCTTTAATTATGTCGAACCGTGCCATTCGCCGCGCCGCCGAACGCCTCGCCCAAAAAACTGCTGCTAAGCAGGAACAGACACCGAACCAGTCCACTGCACAAGCCAAAAACATTCCAAACGTCGATTCCGCGGAAGTTCACCAAGCCGAAGCGCCCCGCCGTCCCCTCAGCGATGCCCAAATCGCAGCCAACCGTCTCAACGCGCAAAAAAGTTCCGGCCCCGTCACACCCGAAGGCAAGGCCAAATCCAGCCTCAACGCCGTCAAATGCAACCTCACCGGTAACACCATCCTCTTCGCCACCGGCGCTGAAGCGAGCCGTTATGCCGTCCACATCGCATCGTATGAAAAAATGTGCGAACCAGTCGGCCCCGAAGAATCCGCCCTCACTCAGTCCATCTCCGACATTCGCTGGCGATTGAACCGTATCCCCAGCCTCGAACAAGCCATCGTCGCTCTCGGCAGCCAGAAACTGATGGAAGAAAATCCGTCGCTCGCCGAACCCCAAACCGAATCGGCGTTAATCCTGGAAGTCCGCCGCCAACACGAAAAGGAACTCCGCAACTTAGCCTTGCAGGAGAACCGCCTCACCCGCCGCCGCGAGCGCGAAGCCTCTGAACTCGACCGCCTCCAAACCGCCCGCAAGCAAAAAGAAGAAACAGATCGGAAACAAAAGGAAGAAGCCGCCCTGCAAGCCGCCGCCAAAATCGCCCTCCTTGCCAAACATCGCAACCTGCCCGACGTCGCTGTCCCCGGCCTTGGGTTCGTTTTTTCAAAACTCCGCTTCCAAGACTATATGGCTTCCCTCAGCCCCGCGCAAATGAACAGAATGCTGCAAGAAGCCGTCGAAGAAGAGTCTCAAACCGCCCAAACCCAGCAGGCCGCCGCATAAATCCAGAACCCTAGAAGCTCTGCGACCCGCGTGGGCGGCCAAATGGGGGGGAACACGTTTCGTCGCCGCAACCACAGCCTCTGGCTGAGCCGCAACCGCAAGGGAGCGACAAAGGTGTTCCTTGAAAGCCGTCAAATTTTCGCGGCATCCGTTGCCGGTCGTTTACACTCCCATCTCGGCTAAGAGGCCACTATGTTGTAACGCTCTTGGCGGCTGCGTCACTATATCTATTGGAGGAATGATGAAATTCCGCTCTCGCAAATTGATGGCCACCTGGAGCCTTATGGCCCTGGTGATCGCCGCAACCACTCAACTCGCTCGCGCCGCCGACGACAACGAAAACAGCACACCCACCGCCTGGTGGCTCTACACTGGCCAAAGCTACAACGACGTCGCTCAAAAAGTTCAGGCTCTCAACGCCCGCATCACCGATATCTCCCCCGAAAATGCGTCCGGCAATTCATTCACCGTCACCTACGTCCGCGAAACAGGCGCCTTCGCCAAACAATGGTGGTGGTACGTCGGCATCGACGCTTCCACCCTGCAGAAAAATCTCACCAACAACAAGGCCCGCCTCATCTCGCTCAAAGCCTACGACACGGGCGGCGGTAACATCCACTTCGCCGTCGCCATGATCGCCAATTCAGGCGCCGACAACAAAGCCTGGTGGTACTACTACGGCAAATCAACCGCCGACATCACCAACCTCACTAAAGCCAACAACGCCCGCCTCACCGCGCTCCAGTCGTACACATCCAATGGCCAAACTCTCTACACCTGCATCATGATCGCGAACACCGGCGCCGACAAAAAGGGCTGGTGGTGGTATTTCAACGAAACCCCGCAGACTGTCAGCAACTCCGTCTCCACCAACAAAGCTCGCCTGATCGATCTCACTCCATCCGCCACCAGCGGACGTTTCAACGCCGTCCTCGAAGGTTGCGCGGGTGGCTGTCCCGGCTGGTGGTGGTACTACGGACTCGATGGCACCGACACTCTCTCCAAGGCCGAAGATAACGGCGCGCGCGTGATGACTGCCGGCAGATATCAGGGTTGCGGCGCTAGCGAGTGCCTCGTCACCACTATGATCTCCAACGTGCCTGCTGACGTCACCGCGTGCGACGCACAAGGCTGCATCTCCGAAGCCAAACTCGCCAGTAACATCTGCAACACACTCGCCGGCCACGCCGTCGGTTATAACTGCCGTGTGGGCGCGATGCGTCCCATCTATGGCGGCCAGGCCCGTACCAACGCTGACACGCCCAGCCTCCCCATGGCCCCCGACCTGGTTACTAACATCGCCAGCGTCAGCAAAACCATGACCGCCACTGCCGTCGTCCAATTGCTCGCCAAAAAGGGACTCACTCCCGACGCGAAAATCGGGCCTTACTTATACACCGATTGGCACCAAGGCCCCAACGTAAATCAACTGACATTCCGTAAATTGCTCACGCACACCTCGGGCTTCGGGCAACTGCCCGTCTGCGGTAATAACTCTAAGCTCGACTATGCGGACCTGAAGGCCCTCGTCGCCGGCGGTGTCACCGCCTCTAACATTGGCCAGCCCAGTTATGGCAATTGCAACTTCGCCCTCATGCGCGAGATCATGCCCGCCCTTTCAGGTCAGCCACTCTCGGGCGTACCCGATGGTTCGCAACGCGCGCAACAAAGCATTAATCAATACCTCTCCTACATGAACGGACATGTTTATCAACCGGTGGGAGTGCCCAATCGCTCGTGCAAGGCGCCTGGCGGCTCAAACGAAATGCTCTCCTATCCAAATCCCGCCGGGAACGCGCACGGCACCGACTGGGGCGATTGGACTGCGATTTGCGGCGGTGGCGGCTGGGTCTTGAGCACTAACGACATTTTTCACGTCGTCAACGACCTCGCTACCGGCAACACGCTCCTTAGCCCAACGCTGCGCAAGCAGATGATCAGCGGTTCGCTCGGTTGGGATTCTGCCGTTCGCAACGATTGCCCGAGCCCGAACGTTTGTAAAAACGGCGATCTCAACAATGGCCCCGGCACCGCGGCGGTCTGGACCTACGCCGGCATCCTGAAGTGCAACGTGCCAGTCGTCGTGGTGGTGAACTCTCCGCTCCCAGCGCCATATCAAGGCGGCGAAGACATTATCGGGCTTGTCAAGGACGCTCTTGCCAAATCCTCCGTCCCAGGTACAGCCAAAGCCTGCCCATAAGAAACCACGACCTGGGTCCAAAGTGTGTATACTGGCTTGGGCTGGGATGGCAGAGATTTGAGATCCCGGTTCGGTAAGGAGTAAACATTGGCGCAAGCAACATCGATTTCACTAGCCAAATTCACGGCCTCGGTTCAATCCGCCGTAAAAGCCGCCGTGGTAAAACATCCAAAGTTCAAGATCGAGCTTCCAAACTCAATCTCGGTATCCTATCTAATCCGGGGCTTCCCGGTGCCGGAGGCCATATTGTCCACACTTACCATCGGCGAGACGCAAGCGTTCGCCGCTGACGTTGCAGCAAGTTTGGGCAAGGCGCATCCGGAGGTTCTGGCGGCACAGGGGCTGGCGGTCGAGGGAGCTGTAGTGTCGATTGGCCGGCATGTGATTGTCGGGATTCCTCCGGTATCTCAAACGTTTCAACTTGAAAAATAGACGGAGGCAGTCATGGCGAAACTTTGTCCGAGCGCACAACCGGGAATGGAGCAATGCAGGGTTCTGGGAGTCGTCCAACGCGACGGGCCAACTCCGCTGCTGCAGTATCTGAATCAGCACGTGCCCGCTACGACAGAAGTTCTCGCCATGGCTGCCCCTTTGAAACCCACGGAGGTGTTTCGTTTAGCGGCGACCTGCGCCGAACACAAATGCCCGCATTTCGATGGCGCCGACTGCCAACTGGCAAGCCGGATCGTCCAAATCCTGCCGGCGGTTGTGGATACGCTGCCTCCTTGCATCATTCGCCAGGAGTGCCGCTGGTACTCGCAGGAGGGAGGAGCGGCGTGCCGCCGTTGTCCAGAGATTACGACTGTGAGTCACGACGTGTCTCAATTGGCGCAGAAAGTGTCGGGACTACCGGTGATGCAGGAATGATCCGGCGTTAATTCATGGCGCCGGGCTTCGATTTCGCGGCATCCCTGGCGGCCATGTGTTCGGCGATCAACTCAGCCGTGAATCGGCCGACGGTGTCCGCGTCCGTGAAAATCGATTGCGTGTTATTTTGCGCTTTGTACCCCGGCCCACCGGGCTTGCCCGCAATCAGAAAGGTGCCTTCCCCGGAGGCGGACCAGTTAGTGGATCCTTCACCACCGACCTTGCCGTCCGCGACGAACCCTTTGGTATGACTGATCTGATGCGTCGCCGATTGACCGATCACAAAGTGCGTGTTGAACGCGGCCGGATTCTTGGCGACATCGGAATCCAGCAGTGCCTTTTCGTGAGCCCCGCCAGCCTGGCTCTTGTCAAGAGTAATGAGCATCGTGACCGAAGGATCCATCGCCTGCTGCATCAAGATGTCGTTCAGCTCGTCATCGTCGAATCCAAACATGTTGAGATAGATGGACACGGATGCGCGGGAAAGTACGTATTTTAGAACGTTATGAACGTCGTCCCGGCCGACATAGAACAAATGGAAGTCCTTACTCGCGTTTGTTGAGTACGATTTTTCCTGGGTGTACTGTTGGAGGTCAAGAAGGTCGAACCTCTGGAGAGTCTGAGTTAGATCATCGACAACATTACTAGCGCTGGTTGCCGGCTTACTACGACTAGCCGCCGATGAGCCTTTCGCGCTTTTGGGAGGAGATTTCTTCTTGGTGGTCGCCATCAGGTTGAAATTGTACGGGCAAACGGAGACGAAGTCAAGAAACTTTCTCTGTAACTTTCTGCGCCGCCGCTAACTCCGCCGCCTTCCGAACAAGTAAATCAAGCCCGCCGCCCACAGCAAAGCTCCCGCCCCCGCTGCACCGGTCAGCACTTTATGCGCCTTCGCATGCCCCTCAAGCGCCCTCGCCCTGTGATCCACGCTCCACACCGACCTAAGACTGAAATCCGGCTGTGGACAAGTCTTCCCAAATCTCCTGCCCCACCGGACCAGAGCCCCGTGCTTCACGTAGCGCGCGTACAGCCCCTCTGCTCGCTGCGGATCCCGGTCAATAACCCAACTCGTTCCCGCACACAGCACCGCGGCAAATGCCTGCGATCGTTCGGGCAGCAGATCCGCCGCTTTCGCCGCCTGGCCGGCTGCTACATACCGGTAGTGGAACCTCTCCCCTCGCTCCGGCTTGGTCGCTTGCACCCGTTTCCGTTCGTCCTCTGAGTCAAAGCCGTCCATCGGCCGCGCTCGCAGCTTGTCCGGATCTTCTGAAAAATCATAGGGTACATATTCGCCGGCCCACATCGCATAATCTGGCTCGCGCTCATACCCTAAGATCTCCAGACCGTGCGTTCTCGCCAGCGTCGCGGCTCGGAACAAAGCCTCAGCCCGCTTGCTTGGCAGCCACCACCGGTGCCCCGCGCTCTCCACCGCCACTCCATACTCTTGCGCCGCCTTCCGAATCTCCTCATTGTCGAAATAATGCAGCGCTCCTGCATACATCCCGGCCCTCATCATCCGCCGCGCCAGCAGACTCCGTAATCTCTCACTCGACGGCATCTCCCACCAATACGAACCCGGTTCCGCCTTCTTGCTCTTGTCCGCGAGCTCCGCCGGGACATTATGGTCCACATATTCACGCAATTCAGCTAGCGTCAGCACACGTTCCGCTAAATACGCCGCATCGCCCCAGTAGTCTGCAAATTCGCCGCCACCCCCTTGCTTTGATGCCCGGTAAAACAAATCCAGTGCTTGCGAATAATCTCCGCGGCTCACGCGCAGCACGCCGCTCTCCCCCCGCAGCACGAGCACAGTCCCGCCGCCTTGCTCTCCCGTTTCAAATCCCGCCAGTGCTTTGTCATAGGCCGCCATCGCAGCAGTTCGATCCCCGCCCCGTAGCGCCAGCTTCGCTTTCACCCATTCACTAATGGGCACATCCTCTCGCGCAGCCATTTTTTCCGCTACATCATAACGGCCCTGGTTATACGCAGCCGCGGCCAGCAACCCTGCGCCGGCCACTTTCGTCAAGTTGTGCCGCTGCATCGCCGCCAGAATATCGTCCACTGTCGCCGCCCCATTCTGTGAATCGTTATCCGAACCCGGCCCAACAAAGAACGTCCGGCCATTATTCTTGTTCAAACAAAGAAACACGAGCCGCCGTGCCAGTGGGTCTTGCATCGCCTGATCCAACAAGTCTTTGTCCTTCAAAATCAGTCCAGCTACCGTCACCAGCGAATCCAACGCAACCGTCGAACCATACGCCGCTTGTTGTGCATAGAGATTCACCGCTGGCCCCACTTCGCGCCG
The DNA here is from genome assembly GCA_963763615.1 of Bryobacterales bacterium. Lineage (GTDB taxonomy): Bacteria > Acidobacteriota > Terriglobia > Bryobacterales > Bryobacteraceae > Bog-105. Next base: position 593,190 of record CAVXPI010000007.1, read on the forward strand.
ATTCCACAGCACACGCGCTTCTTCTCCCAAACTCGCCACCGCCAATCCCAACGGATCCGCCGCCCCCCGCCGCACCATTCCGCGTGTTGCCTGGAATTCGCCAACCGCTCCGGCCTCGTCTCCTTCCAGCACCGCATTCCGCCCGAGCATGAAGTGCACCCACACTTCGCGTTTCCGCCGCTCCCCCTCTGGCAACGCCAGCACAGCCTGGAAATGCGCTCGCGCCTGCCGTGTTTCGCCGTGCACAAAACTCACCGCGCCGGCGGTATAGTGCCGGATGGCCGCGTCCAATCCATCTCCCAAACCATAGGCCGCCTCACCGTCCGCCTGCGCCCTCATCGCTTTGACCTGCTCCAACATTCTGGGAGAGAGTTGCCCACCTTCGACCGTCTCGCGCGTTACCTCGAACTCCACTACCGGCAACTTGTCCTGCGGCACAGCCGCCAACGCCTTCAACTCGTTTTCGAACGACACCGATGGTGCTGCCAGCAGTGCGGCCTTCCGGTCCTCCAGCACTTCAAGTCCGAAAAACGGACCGCACGCCAGCACCACCGCCGCTGCCAGCGCGGCAAGAAACAACCAGCGATTAATAACGGACATGCCCTTCCATCGCCCCATTCGCACACCGCACCCAGCCTACTGGCCGCTCCTGGCCTGCCCGCAACACATCGCTGCTCATCGCCAGGAATCGCACTCCTGCGCTTGCCCGCTCCCACCGGTAGGGCAGTACCGCGTCCGCGAATTCACATCCTTCCGCAGCTACCAGCACCTCCGCCGGCAATCGGCCGTCTATGCCGCTAGCGTTCGCCAAATACACGTCTCGAGCACCCGCCTGGTCTTCTTTGAAACGAACCGCCGCAGGCGTCTCCGGCAGCGCACGCCCCTCCATCACCGCGTGCCAAGTATCGGCACTCCACGCCCTTTGGTCTTCACTGGTCGGCAGTCGGAACCACGCAACTCCCTTCATATTTGTGAACCCTGCCTGCCGAATCTCCGCCACCATCAAACTGACCTCGCGCGGGTCCACAAACAATTCTTCACTCGCGGCATCACTTCCATACCGCGCCGCTTCACTCTCAATCGCCGTTACCTGTCCCGCTTCACTCCAACTCACTCGCGACCAGTACGTCGGCAGCGCAATCCAAAACGGTTTCGGGCTTCGCTTCGCCCACGCTCGCGTCCAATCCATCGCCACGGCCTTGTCAAACAAGCCCGCCTTCGCAGTCATCACCGAGTGCACCTGTAGCACCGATTCGTCTACTTCACTCAACAAACTCCCTAGCTCTCCGCTCTCTAACCAACTGGGCAGCGCCGTAATGGAAAGCGTCAGCCCCTGCTTCTTCCATGTCCGTAACAGATCGCGGTATTCTCCAAGGCGCGAAGTCGCGCAGTCGTAGTCAATCTCAATCCCACTCAGTGGTATGCCGGCTCTCTTCCAATCCGCCATAACGTTTGTGGCTGTGGCGAGCGCCTTTGCGGCCCCGTCCCGCCCATCCGCCCGAATCACCGCAATCACCGGATTCCCGGTACGTCGCAGGGCTTCGCCGTCCACGGCAACCAGCGTCGCGTGTCCTTTTGCGTCCACCTCGGCGGCCAATACCCGCCATGCATGGACATACCGCCCCGCTTCCGCTAGCGCTTTCACTACGGCAGCATTCCAATGCCTTTGCCACAGATATGCGTCTTGCGAAACAGACCGCAAGTCTTTGCGCCCTGCGCAACTGCCCAAAACCAATATCAGCAAAGCTGCGTATCTAGATGCGGAACACATATTGAGCCGGAAACACCGTATTACACTTATATTGCGTCATGGAGTGCCTGCTCATCACAACGTGCCTGCGGCTGTCACCTTGCTTCTAAACTTGAACGATATCTTTGAACCGCTGCGGCAACGATTCGGCAGGAAAATCGCCTAGATTCTCAATCCATTGCTGCACGAAAGCCTCAAACTCAGGTCCCCGCCGGGGAGGACTCTGACGCCAAAGCCGAGCGCCATCGAACTCTTCGACCTGTCTTACCGACGCTGTCGACGCGCTCGAATAGAAATCTCGATAGACCCGTACCCTTTCTGGCGTAACCAACAGGCCAAAAGGGTATTGCATGGCTACCATATATTGTTTCAGCGCTTCTTCCGTGCGCGGAAAATCATCCATGGCTACTGTCGCTTCAATGACCATGACCCGGCCATCGGGCGTCTTTATGAGGATGTCTGGTTCAAAAGCCATTCGATTCGTTCCACATTCAAGCTATCAGAACCTGCCAGCTTCACCCTGCCTCATGGCATGTTGTGCTCTTCAAATGTCGCCGATTGCTCCGGCCGGCTACTTGCTCACCGGCGGCCCATCCAATCCCGCCGCCCACGCAATCCCGCCTTCCAAGAGCGACAAATGCAGCGGCTCCTCATAAGTACTCGCCGAATGCCCAAGCGCTGAATAGAAGGCCCGGCCATTACCGACCACATGCTTCCAAACTATCGGGTGATCCGCGCCCATACTGATGTCCTTCCACAACATCATCGGGCGGTAGGTCCTTTCGTCAACCGTGGCCAGGATCTGAAATTCCGCGCTCCGTGGACTCTTCTCAAACGAATACCATTCATCCGTGCGGATCCAGTTTTCGGGGAGATTGCGCGTAGCTGGGTCAGTACGGTTTTCAACGTGAATCGTGGCTTGCTGAAACTGCGGGTTCAATGGGTGGCCTTTGAACTCCGCGCCAATGACCTTTTCGACATACCAGCGCCACGTATAGTGCGGGTCGCCGCCCGCGCCGTGAATCCCGACAAAGCCGCCGCCGCTCTCCAGATAGGTCTGAAAGTCCGCTTTTTGCTCGTCGTTCAAAGTGTCGCCGCTGGTGTTATTCCAAACCGTGGCTTTGAAGCGGTTTAACTGTGCGGTGTTGAAGACGGCGCCGTTTTCGGTGAGATATACAGACCAGCCATTGCGTTTCGCGATCGCCGAAAGCGCCTTGTTGGCGGCTTTGATCGCGCTATCTTCCCGAAAGCCGTTCGTCTTGGAAAAAATGAGAATGGCGGGCGTCTGCAGGTCGTCGGGCAGCACGGGCGCAATGGTCTCATAAACGTGCACTCCATAGTAAACGCGATAAAAGCCATAACCGGCTATACAAAGCAGCGCAAGCACCACTATCGCCAAAAGCAGAAAGACCCATTTCAGCCTCATTTGGAACCCTCACTTTGATACAACAGCGAAACACTGGTGATCTCGAAATCTAGTTTCGCACCGCGCGTTGCCGGCGAGCCGGGGCCGATGCTGATGGTCAAATCATTCGATTTTGACAACGCGATGGGGCCTGCGTTAGCCGCGTCCGCCTCCTTGCCATACAGAGTGGCCTTGAGCAATTGGCTGCCGATTTGTACATCCACCACACGCGCAAACGGTCCGCGCTTGTACGCGATCTCCACTCTGTAAAAGCCCGCCCGATCAATCGCCACATGCCACTTCTCACTCCGCAAAGTGGGCGGGTCATAGTATCCTTCGCCGTTTGAATTAAAGAGCCGGTCGGCATGTTCCGGCAGCAGCGTGATCTTGCCACTCGCGTCAGGCCGCTCCGCGAACGCCGGCGCCACCTGCAGTTCACCCTCGAAACGAAGATCGATCACGGGTAGGAATTCATGCGCCGGCAGGACGGGAACCGCAACCCCATCGCCTTCCACTTCCAGCTTGCCCGCATTGAGCCAGCGAGCTTCTTCGATACGATTCTTCAGTCCTGGCAATCGAAGGTGCCCGTCCGCTGGAAGATGTTCGACGAATAGATACAAATGCCGGCCTTTCACCGTCGCATAGCCAAAATCGAGTTTCCGGAACGGTTGCGGAGAGGTGTCGTAAATCGCCGCGCCGTTCTTTCTCAACCACGCGCCAGTCCCGCGTAAAACATCCGCGTCATAATCCACCACCGAACCGTCGCCCTTCGGCCCAATGTTCAGCAGATAGTTTCCACCGCGGCTCACTACCTTCACCAAGCGCAGAATGTGTTCTTGAATCTTGCCGTCTAGGGGCGTGCGTTTTTGCCACGAACGGTAGCCCCACGTCTCACTAAAGATCGAGGCTGGCGACTCCCACGGTTCGTCGCTGATGTAATCGGGAATATCGTCATCGCCGGTTTCGCCGAAGTCGCCTTCGCTGTTGAAGACCCGGCCGGAAATCATGCACTCCGGCTGCAGCTTGTGAACCGTATCCGCAAAATGCCGGCTTTGTAGTGCGGTTGCGTGGCCCATGTCGAACCAGATCTCCGAGAGCGGGCCATAGTTGGTCAGCAGCTCACGCAACTGTGCGGCGTTGAACTCCTCATGCGCCGGCGAAATCGGGTTATCATTCCTCGGCTCCGGAATGTCGCCGAAGTGCCAGTCGATGGTCGAGTAGTAAACGCCGAAAGCCATGTTGTGTCTGCGGCAAGCGTCAGCCAGGCTCTTCACCACATCGCGAGCGTAAGGAGTCTGCTTAACGATGCTGTAGTCCGTCTGCTTCGTATCAAACATGTTGAAGCCATCGTGATGCTTGGCCGTCAGCACGATGAATTTCATGCCCGCCTCTTCGGCGAGTTTCACGATTGCTTCCGCGTCCCATTGTGTTGGATTGAATTGCGCTGCTAGCGCGGCATACTCGGCTTCCGGAATGTGCGCGTCCGATTGAATCTGCTCGCTGTAGTTGCCCGAATATTGTTTGCCCTTCCAAACGCCGCCCAGCGTTGAGAACAGGCCGAAGTGAATGAACATGCCGTATTTGCGGCTCTGCCATTGCTGGATGGTTTCCCGATTCGGCCGCTCTTGCGCGTCAAGCCGAGGAAGAAAACTCAGAAGTAGGACGAGGTAAGAAACAAGCTTCATGGATAAAACGGCTCTTCGGTATTATGTCGCAGAGTGCCCAAACGTAGCGCAGGACTAATGATGTACCGGCGCCGGAACGGCGAGATTGAGGTCTTTCTCGTCCATCCGGGCGGCCCTTTACGGGTTAATAAAGACCTTGGTGCGTGGTCGATCCCGAAGGGCGAATACACCACCGAAGAACCTGCAATTGACGCCGCTCGCAGAGAATTCGAAGAAGAAACAGGGCTTCGTCCCGTTGGCCCTTTTATCGAATTGGGCGAGGTTAAACAAAAGAGCGGCAAGATTGTTTCCGGCTGGGCCTTTGAAGGAGATCTCGACCCAAAAGACCTCCGCAGCAATACCTTCTGCATGGAATGGCCGCCTCGTTCAGGACGCCAGCAGGAGTTTCCCGAAGTCGACCGGGGCGCTTGGTATTCCGTGCCAGGCGCACGCCCACGAATCAACCAGGGTCAATTACCGTTTCTGGATAGACTAACGTCTTACGTCGCCTCGAGGTAGACGCTATAGTGCTCGTCTTCGATCGCCGTGAACGGCCGAAGCGTGAGCCCATGATTTCCGGAAAGCAGTTTTTCACGCGCAACGGAAATCGGATTTTCGCCGATCGCGAAGTGCACCAATGGCCCCTTGACCAGCGCGACCGTGTTCGGATGCCGCGAGTTGATCGGTTCTAACTGGAACCTCGATGCAAGCTGCAGTTGGATCCGGTCGCCGTTCTTCCATTTCCGATCAATCGCTGCAAACCCTTTGTCGACAGGAGGCGCTGCCGGAACACCGTTGATATTAAAGGTTGCCGTAGACCACGCTGGCACTCGCAAACGCAAGGCAAACCGTGACGTCCGCGAACACGCAAGCTTCATGCTGACGATGTCGCCCGCCGGATAATCTCCAGATTGCGTTAACTTGATTTGTGCCCCGTCGGGACTGACCCAATTGAGCGTCGATGGCAGATACAGATTCACGAAGACACCGCGGCCATCCTTGAAATACGTGAGAATTCGATAGTCTGCGGCGACTTGCGGCAGAGTGCCGGAACAGCAGGGCCAAGCATCCGGGAAGTACGTCTTCGAACCGCCGAATTGGTAATTAGAGTAATAAAAAGCGCGCCCATCGCGCTGCAGCGGCTTTGCTCCCAGAACCGTATTGTAGAGAACGCGTTCCATGCTGTCTCCATACCTGCCATTGCCGGTCACTCTGAGCAAGTAACGGGTGAGCTTGAAATGCGCGTATGATCCGCACGGTGTCTCAAACCCGCGGTGCGTCTTGCTCAGACTTTCGTAAAGCTCGTCGCTGCCGGCAGGAATGAATCCCTCGTTCGGACCCCAGCCACCAGTCGCAAAACTTTGCCCACTTGTGATCATGTCGAACGCATTGCTCGCCGCCCGCAGATGCTTTTCGCTGCCGTCCACTATGTAAGCGGCCATCGCAGAACTGAGCGCGTTGCAGAAGCTATACGCGTGATGATTCCCCAGTACATCTTTGCCTTCCGCTAGCGGATCGAAATACGTTTCGTTGAGCAGAAAGCGCCGCGCCATCGTTTTGTATCGATCACCCGCGCCTCGTTGAAAGGCGAGATAGAGATTCTCCGCGCCCGTGTAACTTTCGTCCCATGTGTAATCGTCGGTAGTGTTGTCGCCTACGGAAGCTCGCCAGCGGCGCTGTGGTTCGTCCCGGTCGAGCGCATGCGGCGGAAGATGCGGTTCGGCCGCGTCTGTGGTCAATTCCAAAAGTCTGCCTGCTTGCGGCAAACCTGCTATATACTGCGCATCGATTAAACCGATGACCAACTTGTCGTAGTTGTAGGCCGGGAAGCGAAAGTTTTTGTAAAACCGCCCAGAGATCGCTGGTTCGTACAGCGCGAGAATTTTCTCCAACTTCGCTTTTGTTAGCGGATCGTGATCGGCCGCATAACCACGCGCTAGCGCTGAAATCCACTGCCCAAAACAATGCGCGGGCGCAAAGCCGTGGCCGCCGCTTTCCGTCTTCTCGAGCGGAAGCTCGTCGTACCATCCGCCTAGCTCGGGCCCGGGCGCCGGCAGGCCCGCCCGCAGACGCCATGGCTTCAGCAAGCTGTCTTCATTCAGCGAAAGGAGAACCGCTTGTGTTTGCTCGAATTGCGTTTGGGCCAGTCCAGGGGTGAGTTTCACATCGGAATAGCGAAACTCCTCCAACGGCTTCTGGTCCGCCGCGCTCAAAGCCAGAGCCCCTGCGGTACTCAATAAGAATGACCGGCGAGTTGTTGTCATTTAGCCCATCGAAGAAGGATTGTGGCTTGTGCCATCGAAATCCTCCGATGTCTTAAAGCGTTCAATCTTCCCGCTGAGAGCGGCCTCGCGAGTTTTGCCCGTGAGCGCCTCGACTTCCGCCACGCTCATCGGTTTAAAGGTTTTCATGGCATGAAAAGCCTGCTCCAACCGTTCCATGGAATCGCAGCCGTTCATCACCACCGACGTCGGCAGATTCAGCGAATAGTGCAGGCAAGCCACCGGATCAACGTTCGCGAGATTGAAAATCAAGCCACTGGCGAGAGGCTTCATAGCGAGGACCGCCGTCTTCTCAGCCACCAGCCGAGGCACAACCTGATGCGCAAAGCTGCGGAAATGGTAGTCCAAAACGTTCAAAGGCATTTGGCAGGAATCGAAATGGAAACCATTCTTTTGCGCCATGTCGAGCATATGCAAGTGAATGCTGGGGTCTTTATGCCCAGTGAAACCGATATATCTGACCTTGCCCGCCTGTTTCGCTGCTATTACCGCTTCGTGCGCCCCGCCTGGTCCGAAGTATTTGTCCGGGTCGGTCATGCGGATGTTCTCGTGAAATTGAATCAGGTCGATGTGGTCCGTCTGCAAACGCTTCAGCGAATCGTCGATCTGTTGCACGGCCGACGCCTTCGTCCGGCCGTTGTACTTGGTCATCAGGAACGCTTTGTTGCGATAGCCGTCCCGCAAGGCTTTACCCATGCGGATTTCGCTCCCGCCGTCGTGGTAATCCCACGAGTTGTCCAGGAAATTAAGGCCCCGGTCGAGCGCCGTGCGAATGATTTTGATGCCTTCGTCTTCACTGGGCACGCCAATGTGATAGCCGCCCAAGCCGATGGCCGAAACTCGTTCTTTTGTGGAGCCGAGATTGCGATAGATCACGCCATCGCGCGTTTCGCCGTGTAAGGCAGCCGCCACCGATAGCCCGGCCAGGCTGCTCAGAAATTCGCGCCGTTGCAAGTCTGAAAGTTTCATAGCCACTTGCAATGTTACACTTTGCCCAATGAGCGCAAAGGGCGCGGATGCGCGCCACCATGAGAGAAGAAACACTCCGCAGCCCTTCCGGTGGCCGCTCGACCCCGCGCCCGTCTTGCGCGCGTTTCTTCGAAGACATTTTCTTCTCGGCTCGCTCTGCATGTCCGCCTTGCTTTGCGCTCAGACCGCGCCGACCGAAGGGCCACACCTCTTCATCCACGTGGCGCTGGCTCCCGACCTGCACGGGCCTTTTGCCGGCAGGCTGTTGGTTTTTGTTGCGCCGGGCAAAGGAGGCTACGAAGTGAACACGAATCCGTTCGTCAGTTCCCCAACATACGTGGCCGCGAAGGAAGTCAGCAATTGGACGCCCGGCACCATCATCGACGTTGATGCTGACGATACCGTCTATCCCGCACCCCTCTCCGGCGCCAAACCCGGCGATTATCGAATGCAAGCCGTGTTGGACGTCGGACACACCTATAACTATTTGGGCCGAGGACCGGGTGACCTTATCAGTGATGTGGCGCCTCTTGGCCAGGAGCTTCGCCTCGCGCGCACCATCGCCAAAGAGTCGAAGCCCGCAGATCTTTCTAACGACAAAAACGTCCACCCCTTCACATTCGTCAGCAATCTGCTAACGAAGTTCTGGGGCCGCGAAACTGCCATTCGCGGTTACGTAGTCACCCCACCCAGCTACCCTGCCAATCCAAAGGAAAAATTTCCAACTGTCTATTGGACTCACGGCTTCGGCGGCAACTACGAATACATCAGATCAACCGCACAACGTCTCTTCAAAAGTATGGAAGAGAAGAAGATGCCGGAGATGATATGGGTGTTCCTGGACGAAAGCTGCCCAGCTGGCACGCATGAATTTGCCGATTCCGTGAACAACGGTCCATGGGGAGCGGCGCTGACAACTGAGTTCATTCCCCATTTGGAAGCCACCTACCGCATGGATGGCAAGCCAAACGGCCGTTTCCTGCAAGGCCATTCCTCCGGCGGTTGGGCTACGCTTTGGCTGCAGACGACCTACCCAAAGATTTTCGGCGGCACTTGGTCCACCTCTCCCGATCCCAGTGATTTTCACGACTTCACCGGCCCCGACCTCTATGCGCCGCACGCTAACGTTTATCGAAAGCCCGACGGAACGCCATATCCACTCGTGCGCGACAAAGGCAAAGTGCTAGCGACGTTCGAACAAGTAGCCCGGCAAGAGCAAATCACGGGAACCTACGGCGGCCAGATGGCGTCATTTGAATGGGTTTTCTCTCCGCGCGGCGACGATGGAAAGCCAGTTCCCATGTTTAATCGAGCGACCGGCGATGTCGATCCGAAGGTTGCCGCTTATTGGCGCGACCATTTCGATATCGCCCATTTAGTCGCGGCTAACTGGAAAACGATTGGGCCGGATTTGAAAGGCAAAATTCATTTGATTGTTGGCACCGCCGACAGTTTTCATCTGGATGGCCCAGCCCACAAGCTGCAGGCAGTGTTAGATTCTTTGCAGGCGGACGCGCATTTTACTTTCCTTCCTGGAAAAACGCATTTCGATTTGTATCAAGTTGGCGTAGAGCAAGGCGTGCTGTTCAATCAAATTGCCAAAGAGATGTACGCTGTAGCGCGGCCGAGCGAGCGCAAAGGGCACATTCATGCCGCGAAACAAAGTCAGGAATCCGCGCGGCCTTGATGAGCCCGTCTTGCGCGTGTTTCTTGGGAGAAATGAAGCTCTTTTGTGGTTTGGGCGCTCTTTGCCTTGTGGGCGCCGCGGCCCAGACGCCCGTAATACTTGTTTCAATCGACACGCTGCGGGCCGATCATGTTGGGGTCTACGGATACAAAAATATCCCCACGCCGAATCTTGACGCGTTCGCCGTGGGAGGAACGGTTTTTGAAAACATTGCTTGCCAGACTCCGCTCACGCTGCCTTCGCACACATCGCTCTTTACCTCAACCTATCCATTTGAAAACGGTGTGCAAGAGAATGCGGAGCGAGTTCCCCCCGGTGCCGTAACGCTAGCAGGCGCCTTGCAAGCCCACGGTTACAAAACGGCGGCGTTTGTGAGCAGCGTCTTCCTTGAACAGGAAATGGGTCTGGATCTAGGCTTTGATAGCTACGACAGCCCGTTTCATTTCGCGGCATTCTCTCCCGTTTCCGGCGAGATGTTTTTGGGTGGCCCCGCCAACACGTCCTATGCTGTCCGCGAAAGGCGAGACGGAGCCCTCACCGTCCGCGCGGCCGTCCGCTGGCTCGAATCGAACAAAGGTCAGGCGGTCTTCGCATTCATCCATCTGTTCGATCTGCACACCCCCTACAGTATTCCGGAACGTCCCGGCGTTTCGCGTTACGACGCGCAGCTTGCACACGAGGACGAGATCTTGGGAAGGCTCAAAAGCGTTCTCGCAAGGATTGGCCTTTGGGATAACGCGCTGACCATTCTGTTGTCAGATCACGGTGAAGGCCTTGGCGATCACGGCGAGCGCAGCCATGGCTATTTCATTTACCAAAGTACGTTGCAAGTGCCGCTCATTTTCCATTGGCCAGCCAGCATCAAGGGACAGCCGGCGAGGCAACCGCTTCCGGGCAGCTTGATCGATGTTGCACCTACCATTCTTGACTTCCTGCAGCTACCAGTTCCCGCATCATTCGAAGGCACGAGCATGCGCCAAAGCGGCACGCGCGCCGTTTATAGCGAGACTATGCACACGCACGATTCCTTCGGCTGGTCGGCGCTGCGCAGCGTGCGCGTTGGCGATTACAAATACATCGAAGCGCCCAAGGCCGAATTGTACGACTTGGCAACTGATCCGAAAGAGGAGAAGAACATCGCTCTTACTCATCCTGAGCGCGCGCGTGCCCTTAGGGCCGAACTCGGCAATGTAATGGCCAAGCACACACGAAAGCCTTCGCCCACAACCAGCACAAACCCGGAAACCGATAAGTTGTTGTCTTCGCTCGGCTATCTGGCGTCTGGTCCGAAAGGACAGGGAACGAAAAGCGGCGACGACCCCAAAGATCGCCTCGCGGAATTTCACCTCTATGAAACTGCCGTTGAAAACATGGCGGACCGCCATCTCGAGAAAGCCATTACGATTTTGAAGGAAGTCCTGGCGCAAGATCGAACCAACACTTTGGCGCGCCGCGATCTCGCCGCTTGCTATCTCGACCTGCGCAACTATGCTCAGGCGCGGCGCAATTTTAAACAGGTGGCGGCTGTCGCTCCGCAAGATTACCCAGCGCAGTTCGGCCTCGGTCTGGCGGCGAAGCGTTTAGGTTTGGTCTCAGAAGCGCGTACTCATCTCGAAGCAGCCTGCAAACTCGCGCCCCAGGCATCGCAATGCCAAGCGGAGCTAAGCGATTTGTTGAGAGGCGGAGGCGTCGGCCACAACGTCCACAATCGGGTTGTAGGTCAGCAGCCGTGAGCAGCTTTCACAGAACATCACGTGGTCTTGTTTCCGTAAATCCTGGAAGAACTGCGGCCGTAAAGAGATCTGGCAGGCGCTGCAGCGTCCGTCGGTTGCGTCGGCAATGGGCGTGTTCTTGGTTTTTTTCCGCACTCGCTCGTACTCGGTGTAGAACTTCGGCGGCATTTGGTCGGTGACCGTTTTACGTTCGGCTCTCAGTTCAGCCACGGCTTTTTGATCGATCGACGTGCGGTCGCGCGCCGTGACGTTTTCCGACTCGACATCTTTTTCTTCGGCCTTGAGGCTGATTTCGGCCGCTTTGACAGCCTTATCCAGAGGCTCCGATTGCTCCATAAGTGCGATGATCTTGTCCTCGCACTTGCGGATCTCACCATCCATAAAGGCGATCTCGTTTTGGAAAGCTTTGTAATGTTCGTTCGTCTTGGCGGCTGCCATCTGCTCGCGCAGCTTAGACATCTTAGTTTGATGAAGCTGGATATCGCCTTCCATCTTCTTGCGGTCCCGCACATTGGCGGCGAGCGCCGTGCGGTCGGCTTCTAATCGGCGCTTATGCACCTCTAAGCGCTTTTCGATCTCGGCAATATGTTTCGGGAAGGGTTGCCACTTCCGTTTCCAGAGAAGCAATCCTGCGGTCGAGCGCCTGAAGACGCAGCGCCAGAACCATGTCCTGAAGCATTAAACCAAAATTTTAGCATGCTTTAACGAGATCCTCTTCCAAGTCGGCACTACGAAGGAGCTAAATGCAAAGCTAAGTTCTTGTACACGGAGCACTCGCGCGGCCCCCAGAAAGATTACCAACGCCAGCGGAAGCAAGATCGCCAGTTGCACGCAATCTGCCAGCCGCGTATTCGGAAACGTTCTAAAAACGTAAGCGTGAATCAGATAGAGCGGCACAGCCATCGCTGCGGAGGCGCCCGCGACTCGTCCGAAACAAGAACTCAAGTAGCGGCCTTCCAATCCGCCGAGACGCCGCCGCAACAGTTCGGCAAGCGCCAGGCATTCCAACCCAACCGCACAGGCCGTAGTGAGCGCCAAAGCCTGGAATCCCATGTGCCAAACGCGCAAAAACAGCAGCGGCAGTGCCAGATTGAGCGCGATGGAACAGACGCTCACAACCATGGGCGTGCGCGCGTCAGAGAGCGCGTAGAAAGCCGGATTCAAAATGCGCGCCGATGTAAATGCGACCAGGCCCAGAGAGTAGCAACTTAATGCGAGCGCGCTTTGAGCTGTGTCGTATGCGTTGAAATGGCCACTCTGGTAGACAGCCCCAATCAGCGGTTCACCCAAAGTGATGAGCAAAAGGGAAGAAGGAATCGTGAGCAGAAAAACCATGCCGAGCGAACGAGCGAGCGTTGTTCGAAACTCGGCAAAATTGTTAGCGGCCGCGCTGCGGGCCACGCTCGGCAGCATGGCGGAAGCGAAGGCCACGCCAAACAAGCTCAGCGGCACCTGCACGAAACGCATGGAGTAGCCGAGCCAGCTTACCGGCCCATCATGGCCGCGCACAGGGTCGAAGAGCTGCGAGGCAAAGCTCGTGTTGATGATCAAATTGGTCTGCGCCGCCATGTTGCCAATGATGGCGGGCAACATCAAGCGGGCGATTCTGCGCAGGCCGGGATGAGACCAATTCCAAACGAAGCGGAAACGATAGCCCAGGGCATGAAGCTTTATCCTCTGCCAGCCAAACTGCAGCGCGCCACCGGCAACAACCCCGTACGCCATTCCTTCAATGGGTGCGAGCCCCAGATGTGGTCCGAGAATGTAACCAATAAATAATCCAGCGCCCACCGATCCTATGTTGAAAAAGATCGATCCAATAGCAGGAACACCGAAACTGCCATGCGAGTTCAACATGCCCGTGGCTTGTGCCGCCAAAGCAATGAGCAGGAGGAACGGGAACATGATGCGCGTGAGGTGTACGGCCAGTTCGAATTTCCCAGGCACGCTGGCGAAGCCGGGCGCCAACAGCCCAACCAGGTGCGGCGCCAGCCACATGCCCAGCACGCAAAGCGATCCAACCACGGCTATGATCGCGCTTGTGACGAGATTCGCCAGTTCGCCCGATTGCAGTTTGCTTCCGGTGACCAGCGTAGTCGTGAAGGTTGGAACAAAAGCGGACGAAAGGGCACCCTCGGCGAACAGATCGCGAGAGAGATTGGGGATCCGAAAGCCTAAGAGAAACGAATCATGGGCGAAGCTCGCGCCAAACAGGTTGGCCATCACCATTTCCCGAACCAGACCGGTGAGCCTGCTAACCGAGACAGCCACCGACACGATGCCGGCGGATCGAACAACCTCCGCCTCTTGCGGTGCTGGGTCGTGGGCTGCGTCGCCCAACGGCGGAGTCGGCTGGCTGATGGTTGGTAGCGTCATCTACTGCCGTTTGCTAGTGCCACTCGCGGAGCAAGATGGCACACTCGCTCCCCGAAACACGCAAATCTTCTGTATCCTACCTCACTTAACTAGTTACCGGGTTTTGCCGTACTCGTCAAGGAAGAAGGCGATGGTTCTAATTCCATCATAGTAATTGGCGATCCGGTACTTTTCGTTGGGCGAATGCAACCCGTCATCCGGCAGGCCGAATCCCATCAGGACCGTTGGAATTCCCAGTTCCCGCGCAAACTCCCCAACGATTGGGATGGAACCGCCGCTACGCGTAAATACTGTTGGTTTCTGCAACTTATCGCTGAATGCTTTGGCGGCAACCTGGATGGCAGGATGGTGCGGATCCACCAGCATGGCCGGACCGCCACTCAGCATGCGGACCTCCGTTTGAATACCTTTAGGCGTATGCGTCCGCACCCATTCTTTGAATTGCGTCAGAACCTTCTCATACTTTTGGTTTGGTACTAAACGGAAGCTCACTTTCGCTATGGCCGTGGCGGGAATGACGGTTTTGGCCCCAACGCCGGTGAATCCGCCCGCGATGCCATGCACTTCAAACGTCGGCCGAGCCCAGACTCGGGCCAGCACGGACTGATCTGGTTCACCTGTCAACGCCGTTGCGCCGACGCCCGATTTCAGAAAATCTTCCTCGGAAAACGGCAGAGCCTTCCAGCTCGCCACTTCAGCGGGATCAGGCGCCCGAACGTCGTCATAGATACCGGGAATCTGTATTCGGCCATCGGCATCTTTGGCTTTCGACAGCAGTTCAATTAAGCCGAACACAGCGTTAGGAGCGGCACCGCCGAAAACACCGGAATGCAAATCGCGAGCCGCCCCGCGCGCCTCCACTTCCAAATACATCAAGCCTCGCAGGCCAATGCAAAGCGTGGGAACGCCGTCGGCAAACATTTCCGTGTCGGAAACCAGGGCGACATCGGCTTTCAGTTGCTCTTTGTGAAGCGGCACGTATTTCGAAATAGATTCGCCGCCGATTTCTTCTTCGCCTTCAATCAGGAACTTGACGTTTAGAGGAAGCTTGCCACCATAGACGCGAAACAGCGCCTCCACGGCTTTGATGTGCATGTACATCTGACCCTTGTCGTCACATGCGCCACGAGCATAAATGTTGCCATCGCGAATGTCGGGTTCAAAAGGGGGAGATTTCCAGAGTTCCAGCGGATCGGGCGGCTGAACGTCGTAGTGCCCGTAACACAGAACTGTCGGCTTAGAAGGTGCGTGCAGCCAATCGCCGTAAACCAGTGGATGATTGGCGGTGGGAATCAATTGTACGTTTTCAACGCCGGCGGTTTTCAGAGCGTCTGCCACGAACTGGGCGGCGCGCGCCACATCCGGTTTGCGTTCCGGCAATGTACTAATGCTGGGAATGCGGAGGAACGTCAGCAGTTCAGCTAGAAAACGCTTTTCGTTCTGATCGACGTAGAGATCTACAGGTGAGGGCACGAGTATGGGAACCTCCGACTTCAAGTATAGAGAGGACTGAATGGTGATTGAGTGTCATGTCCCGAATTACGAGAAGCGAGACGGAGACTGCCAATAAAGGACCTGTCAGTCTCCAATGGACCCGGCCCTCTCCTCGGACGTAACGTCACTCCGGGTAGCGCAATATTGCGCTTGTGATTGGCGATAAGGAAGACTGAACCGTCGACGGCGGGCTGGTTTTCCAGAGCTGTGCGGTCCGCAATGAGTGCGCCGGGCAGATAAGACTCCACCAGCGGCCAAAGGTTTCGCAACACCAACTTCTCCGGTTTTTCCGCGAGATTGCGGGTATACAGCCGGGACCCGATTTTTCTTAGGCGGCCCAACTTTGCCTCGCGTATGCCATTCTAGCAACTTTTTGGGGTATAACAGCGTACTCGCCGTATTTTTTGGGGTTTAACGATTTGCCGCTGCGCTTCCGTTTGCAACCATTATTGAACTCTTCACTGGTTACGAGACGGATTCAACGAGGTAAGTTAAACGAAACAAGAGACTTGGCGGAAGCTAATGGGAGTCGTTTTCTGAAAACACATTCTAAACCAATAAGTTCCGTGTTTTCAATACTGCGAGAACTGTGAAAACAGTGAAAACGGTGCCAAGTTAGTACCTGGGTACAAGTAAAGCATCGTTTAACACAAGCTAATGGAACTGCCCTTTCAGGATCGCGACTAGCGCGTCCTATTCGCAGAGATTAGCAAAAACATCATTGATTGGGCGGGGTACCCGCAACTGGGCCAACGTGAAGGTCTTGTCTAGCACACACCACAACGCGGTACATCCAGTTGCCGAGAAAAGTCATCTCCTGAGCACCCAGTTCTTGAATCTCAATTTGTTCCTGTTCAGTTCGGTCAAAATAGCCGCGCTTCGGGTCTAATTTACCGAAAGCCTTGCCGAAATAACCGCTCTGGCTGCATTCAGTCAGAAGAGGAAACGCGATAGGGTTAACGAACACATACGCGATCCTCAGCGCATTGCTGAGTTTCCTATGAGACTCAATATAGGCACGCATCAGATCATCAATCTGATTGGGTGTTGGCGAGACCAATGACAGATTGATTCCCTCCCGCCTCGCTCCCCCCCAAACCCCTTCACGATGGCCTTGAAGCAGCATAAGAGCATTAAAATGTTCGTTGACACATGTCAGAATTTGGAAATACATCTCCCGCTTCTGCTCCCAAATCCGCTTGCCCGCTTCTTCTTCGTAGGCTGTACCACGCTTTAATGCCATAAGGGTTGGCGAGTTTTCGAATTGAGTCTGTAGTTGACCCAACAACTCTGATTTGCCCTTCCAGTACGCACCGAACAAAGCAATCAGCCCGCCAATCATCCCGCCGCCGATGCCGCTCGTGAGTCCAGTGAACAAAATTTCTATCAGCTTCGCATCCATACCGAAGAAGAGTCTAACAGCTTTCAACCCTCACGCAATAATCGCTCGCGCTGGCTGGTCGAGCTATAGAATCATTGAATGATCAGGTTGCTCACGAAAATAGGAGGTCGCTTTCACTCTTCTCCACTGGTAAAATTCGGTCCGGAGGTTCTAGGTGCGACGGCTTTATCATTTCATCGATTTGCATTGGGGTTTAGATGACATCTACCGTAAGCGAGTTAAACTGGCCGAATTCGATTTGTTAAACGATCCGGCTGAACTTCGCGGCGTGAAATTGCCCGATGAAAGAATTATGCGGTTTATGATCGACACCTTCCGAGCAAAGCACGGGCTTATCTCCATGAGCAATAAATGGAAAAACCCGCTGCTCTGGAGCCACTACGCCGACAAGCACAAAGGGATCTGCTTCGGTTTCGACATAAACGATGATCATGATGATGTATGGGACGTGACCTACAAACCGTCGGTCGAAACGTTGGATTGTCACGATCTTTTGCGGGAGATAGCGGACCTTGCGAGAATGCCTGGGTACAAAACAGTTCCAGCTGATTTGGGGACTCGATTTGAACCGATCACAAAAGCAATCCTATCCACGAAATTCCAGGACTGGCACTATGAAGACGAGGCGCGGGTCATCACTACTCTGGAAACAAGGGAAAATGGCGTATGCTACAAGGAATTCGGAGATCAACTTCAGCTTCGTGAGGTAATTCTGGGAAGTAGATGCACGCTCACCAAGACTGAAATGGAGTCGATCCTAAAATGCCACTTCGATTCGGTGGTCGTTAGAAAGGCTCGGCAAAACCTCGACTCGTTTTTGATGGAGGAAGAAGTCTAGCAACGCGGTCGCGCTCATCGCGGCTGGCCGTCGCATCAATGCAATTGCGCCGGAATGACAAGGCACTGCCAATGCTGCGGAGGGTACTGAAGGAAGCGCAGGTTGTGGGTATCGTTGACAACTCATCGCCTAGAGTAATAGGCTTGGTTTATGGACGATGTGAACTATCCGCCGATTTGGTATCCGTGCCCCGTATGTCGCGGCGGCAGTATGACGTTCGACCATAACAAGCTCAGAACCCTCCTGGAGGGTGACAAAAAGATTGAGTGGATGTGCGGAAACGGAAAATGCGGCCACCTGTGGTTCCTGAATGGCGACCAGATCAAAGGACTGCGACAAAGGCTGCTTGCACGTAGCGACCAGAGTCAGTCAGTCTGACTTCTTCTTTTGGGCCGCTTCTTTTCCCCGCTTGCGCTCCAGCCGAGCTTCTTCGGCGAGCGCCTGACACGCGGGAAAGCGGGTGTGGTTTCTTAGACGGAGCTTCGGCATGTATGTTCTCCACTCCGCATATCGAACAACCGCTTCCGGCAAAGGTCGCCCGGTCGCATCGCAAAGCGGCAAAACCAAGCGTACAGACTGACAAGCACATTCCACCCCTTTGTGGGAACCGTAAAAGCGGCGTCAATCTGCACGTTTGGTAGACGTACCGTGCAGTACATACACAAATTCCGTCCGCTCTTGGGATTTGTAAGTAGCAGAGATTGTGTAGTCCGTTCAGAACGCCTCTGTTGGCATAAATCGAACGTCAGTCGAGGAGAGCTTCCTGAAATCGGGGCTGCTCGCGCCGGGAAGTCAGGTGGCTTTTGGATTCGGCGTCGCTATCTGTCAGTCGAAGGCATGCTCATGGGGAAGTTCATTCGCAAAGGTTCCGGCACCGTCCCCTGACGCTCATTTCCGGTGGTAGCACAGTCCACCGCAAATTTGAGGCGACATGGTGTATTTTTGTAAAATTGCTTTTACTATGAAAAGCACGCTCATCCTGCCGACGTTCATTTTGTCCCTGACCACATTGCCGTGTATTGCTCAGTCTCCGGCCAAGTATTCTGCCACGGTTGATCTTGTGGTCTCAGGTCGAGATAGCGATTCGTTGACGAATCAATTCACTAGTTTTCTCGGTCGTGAATTACGGAACCTTGGAGACATAAGAATTGAGCACGACAAACCTGACTACGTTATCAGCCTCGTGGTCATGAAAGTGACGACCACAGGATCGGTGGCGGGATTCTCGGCGGCTGTGCTGATTACAAAACCCCAGAAGGCCGAAATTCTGACTGACCCAGTATTTAAACTAAAGGCGAAACTCGACGACTGGCAACTTGGAATGCTGTCACTTTCGATGATTAACGACGTGGCGATCATGAAGTTCGGTCTTCGGATTGGGAGCATGAATGACGTGGAATCAACCTGCCGAGAAATCGTCGCTGACTTCGACACGGAAACGCTGAATCCGCAACGCACCTTCTGGGACGCACTTCACAAATAAGGTAAGCCCGCTTGGTAAGAGCTATTCTTGAGCAGCCGGGTTTCGTTTCGCAGCCTTTGCCTCTTCTTCCATCCGGCGAAGTTCACCAGTTCCGTAGAAGGTCTTGCTCGACGGGCGTCGAAGTCGAAGACACTCATAAGACCCTGATCTTTGACCTGCTTCATGTGAGAAATGCTTAAATCGCGCAAGCAGTCAGGATCTCCCCCGCAAAGATGCCTGAAACTGTACGATAACCGATAGGGTCCGTACACCCTAAAAAGCCCCCGCTTTGCTCAATCGCTTCTTCTTTGAAATAGGCTGGCCGACCGCCACAGTTTCCGTACACCCTAAAGTCCGGTAAGCGTCTACCGCTGTCATCACCGGGATATCGAGTTTCGTCGCAATTGCTCTCCACGAAAGTCCATCCTGATCCCTGAGTCGGGTTACTTCATCTCGCCGGAAAATTCGCTTTGGACGACCTACGATTTTGCCATTGGCTCTCGCTGCCTGAATGCCCATGAGCGTGCGTTCTCGGATCATCTCGCGCTCGAACTCGGCAACGCCAGCAAGAATTTGCAAAAGGAGGCGACTGGTCGGGTTTGACTGGTCTGTGTCAAGCGATTGGCTGGTTGCGATGAAACGAACTCCATAACTCGTGAGGGCAGCTAGTTGTTGATTCAAATTCAATACTGATCGCCCAAATCGGTCGATCTTGTACACCACCACGCAATCGAACTTTCTGCTGGCAGCATCAGACATCAGTTTGTCGAGAGCGGGACGACTCGCCCTTGTGCCAGAAAACCCGGAGTCAACGTATTCGCCCGCATTCGCCCAATCGCGGCGAGCAACATAGTCTCTCAACTCTTTCAACTGGGACGCGCAGTTTTGATCGGCTGTACTAACACGGGCGTAGATGGCAGTGAGCATTTGATCTTATCGTACAGGGTTTCCGTACGGATCACAATTCCCTGCTGGTAGTACTCATGATTTATTTGCCACTACAAACAACGAAAACAATCACACGCCCGGTTCGACGTGGCTCCAGAAACCACCCTTCGAGTTTACGTGCGCACGGTGTAGGTGGCTAGTTCAGAAGCCACGCTAAACCAGCTAGATCGGCCACTCCAACAAACAGAATTTCAACAGCCTCTCGGTTCTTTTGTCTAGTTCTGCAATGCTGAAAGGATTGTTCGCATTGCAATCTTGGCGGAATCGCTGGACGCACTCAAACTTCGATTCTGCGTACAAATCACTCTGACCGACCTTCTCTTCAACAGTTCGGTTTCTTGCACGGGTGATCTGCTGTGGCACCTTGCAACGCAGAACTGACAATCGACGCCGCCGTATCCTGCGGAACCTTCGACAGAATAAACGTACCGATGTAATGCCCGGTCTTTGTCTCGATGCACTCCCGGATATCATCGATAAGATCTCTAATGTTCTCCCTTTGCCACGCATAATCTCTCTGGTAGTCAGGAATCCAGAACAGCTTATTCGCAAATAAAATTTCAAGTGTCTTCTTTTCCACGGCCCATCATCCTTCGCGTTCTCGCACAAGGGTCACCCCCCTTCGTTCAATAGGTTGCGGCCATGGTAGTTGTTAACGAAATCAATCGCCACTTGTATCCACTCAGATTCCTTCGGAATGCCCCTCGCGTAAGCGTAGCAAACGTTTGATTGACCCATGCCGCCTTTACCTTTTGGAATTAGCGGGCTGCTTGGCCTGCTGGCCACCGGAAGCAGGACTGCTTTCTCGCGATTGGCTTTGAAACGATATTCGCTAAAACTTGGGTCGATTCCTTTGCCTTGGTCAGAAAAATGCCGTTCGATACGTTGTCTAACTTTTTCCGGGTATGGAGTGCTCTTGCTGTGAACGGTCGCATCGCGGTACCATCCTACGATTCGCATCCCGCCTTCATCTTCACAAGGAGCTACAAAAATGACGAGGGTACGGTCCAGTTCCGGCTTACCCCGTTTTGCCGGATCAATCTTCCCAAGATCCATCTTCGGGTTCTTAACATGTGCGCGGACGATTCCAACGATGCCATACAGCGTTCCCTCGAAGTCAAAGAAATTGAACGCTTCGTGCCCAATCTTGTCCAGGTTATGCTTGCCGCCGCCTTCGGGCCGCTCATCACCCAACTGCGGTCCATTGTAGAACTTCATGCGGCCAATGCGGACAAACAAAACCCGACTCGCTGATTCCATGATTTATGAAATATATCATCGCGGACAGCTTCCAAGGATGGTTCAGCACTCAGGACGGCGGGACTGGCGAGGGCGAGATAATGAGCGGCCAACGAGAATGCATTATCGCGATGCTCACTGGCGCGGTGGCACCGCTCCGAGCTATCACTCCGCGCTGTTTGAGAATCATCGACGGGCGGCGCAGTGGAGGGGCACCCTTCGAAACGTGAAGAAGATATCAGGTAGTTCAGTTTCATTTTTTTTTGGCGTTCCAAACTTCCGTCTTAGGTGCGCCGGAGATGGAGGGATTGATTCAACTCCGATGAACGGTGGCAAAGTTTCAAATAAATTTCGGAGCGAAATCGGCGAAAAGACGGCTGAAGAGAAATCGGAATGTGCGCCACGCCGCCGCGCTAGGGCAAACCGTTGGAGGTAAGCCGCAGACCGGAAGAACCTCCCGGCGCGAAGCTCCCCCAAAGCGGATGGCGCGGCTGAGTGAAGCCGTTGGCGGTGATATCTAGCTAAGAGCATCCTTCCAGGGGAAAATCAGACAATCCTTACCACTGCGCCGGGGAAGTCTGGCAGCGTTCTGTGTAGTCTCAACGTAATCGCTTGTCTAAATATCGCCAAGCCCCCAAGTGGCTGTTGGTGATGCACTCAACAAACTCATCCTCGTTCCGGGCCACAGCTATTGACAAGTTACGCCTTTCGGTCAGACCCGAGCAATTGCGCAAGAACTTCCTGGAGATCTTGGCAGAAACCCAGATACGATCAACCCACGTACATGATTGTCGCGCATATGATTTGCCTTTTGTCGTTAATCGGCGAAGGCAGCAATACCAACGCAACGCCCCAGTACTTTTAGATGTTCAACGGGTCGGCGAACTGTGCGCGATGGACATCGTGGAGATGGTTCGAAAAGTTGTGGTGTGGGGTGAGCTAGACGTGGGCGTCAGTGGAGTGGATTTCACAGCCGACTGGTTTGGGGGAAACGTCGCGCTGTTTTGGAGATGCGTGAACGTTCGATCAAAACGGAAAAGATCAACCTACGTCAACCCGAACCGCCCAAAGAACGACTACGAAACAAAAAGCCAAACCATCGGGACAACTGAAACGCTTTATTACGGGTCATACAAGTCAGGCGATTTCTACCGGATTTACGACAAAACTGAACAACTTAAAAAATGCCCATGGTATCAATGTTCCACACTCATGGACGCGGGTCGAACATCATCTCTCTGGTCGTTCGTTGCCGACGCCTCTTAAAACACTAAGAGGGCTTCTCACTCACGGCGCATCGTTTTCGCCCTTTTTCAATCTTGAGATCTCACCTAATCATTCGGAACTCTGCCACGCAAACTTTCGCTTGTGGCGAGCGGCAGGCGTTACTCCAAGCATGCGACGAAATGTGTACTATCTACATACTTTGATTGCCGAGATGGGCCGCGCTGAGGCAAGGAAACTTCTTCGAGAGGAGGGCCGAAACGCGAAGAAGGAACTTGACCTGCTCGACCGTGCCTTAATTGAGATTGGCGCTTGCATACCAGACATGCCAGACTTCAATCTTCTCTACAGAGCCGCGTTTGAGCGACAAATGTGGCCTGACGGGAACCCCGCTGATCGACCATTGTTTGCCGATCTCTTTAATAACCTAGATTAATGTTGTGAATCACCACACCTCTTATGAAACTTACACCATTCAGAGATTTCATCCAAGCGACTAATCCAACTGACCGTGAGGGATTTTACGCGATCCCAAAGCCGGATGAACGATTAGATCCGATCACAGTTCGCATCACCAAGGACGTGCTGGATCAAATTGATGAAGCGGCAAGTCAGAACCGAATTAGCAGAGCGTCCTTCATTCGGTTGGCCATCTGTCGAAATTTACGCTACCACCAAGACGTTGAAAGGCAGGAGCAAGAGACCGAGCCATCGCGAGCGTGATCGCACGTAGAGCCAAGAGAGGTAAAAGAAATGACTGAACAAGAACAAACAATCATCAGAAATGTGAAGCCGTTCCTCAACCGCCATGAGCGCGAAGCAATGAAAAGAGCCGTCCGAAGTTATATCGAGTCGGAGACTGCCGTCGAACGTTATCGGACTATGTTGGAGCGCACGTGAGAGCGGCGCTCCGGGCCAATGACGAAAACGCCATGCGCTTGCGCCGCGAATACGAGGAGTTTTAGCAATGACATTCGAGACCTTTCAGCGCAAAATCCAGGAAGGCCGGAAGCACTTCTTTGATGAACGCGCAATCGAGAACCAAGCATTGACAAGATTCAAGCTCGACAGCGAAGGAATGCTGGTAAGTTCCTATGCGGAAGCAACGAAGCTCGACGATGACACGGAGGAGCCGAAAGATGCTTGGATGCTCTCGCTAGATCTGAACCTCACGTGTCCAGCATGTAGCGAGGATTGCCTACAGGTGCTTGAGACCGAGCGCGAGACGCATTCTCTGGTCTGTCCTGCATGTGAGATGATCTATTGCCTCTCGCTTGATGCTGAAAAGGGAAGCGTCTTCAGTGTTGTTTTCTCGACATGGTGTCAAGGAGGCGTGCCCAGTTCACAATTGATGCCAGATGAAGGTTTTTAAAAACACGGCGACACCATTCCTAGAGCAAATTGGCCATATGGCCAATCTCTGAAGAGACGGCGAAGGGGCGAGTGCGATCTTCCAGACGCGGTTGATCCTTGTTATTTTATTAGTATGGCATTTCCGCTTTCACTTACCCCCGAGGCCATCCGTCTCGCTAATGAGACTTATCGCCAGATTGTGTGGACATGTATCGAATCCGATACCCCGATCACCGAGCAGTTACTCAGAGATATTATTCCCCGTAGAGTTCACACTTGGTTGATCAACGCGAAGCAAGTGCAACCGCCCTCTGAGGACCGTCAACCTGATTCGGTGCGATTCGGCGACGTTGACGACGAATTGAACTCGTCGTATTGGGTATCGCCCGCTTATAAGGATAAGTTGTTAGAGCATCTTTCGCATGAAGTCGATCTCGCTGAGATGGCTTTATGGGAAAACGGGGTGAACCCCTTTTTGGACGAGGAGGTGGATGACGAGGCGACCATCAATGCTGTCGGCGATGGAGGATCACGAGCGCTTGATAATCAGGAACTCTTCAATCGATGCCAGGAGCAGACTGGTGTCACCGTGGCGCGGTTGGCGAAGAAGCTCGGCATAGGCGAGACAACACTCCAGCGCATATTGCATGGGGCGACCACCAAAAACAAGAAGATTATGTTCGACTTCGCACGTGCCATGAAACAGGAAAATGCGCACGAACTGCTGCTTAAGGATAAGGCAATAACAAAATAAACCTCACAAAAACTCAATCGGTTTAAATGGTTCATTTTGGGTTCTTTTGGTGCTCGATATGTCGGCAGTGAACTCGTACACTCAGATCGAGGAGATCTAAGTTAAATGAGTAGGAAGATCACACCAAGATCGACGACGACTGATGATAATGATGCACCGATCAATCCGTCTAAGATGCTCTCGACGTAAAGGATATGCAAATCGCGAGCGAATTTGCGAACAAAATTCGCAATGATGGCGATGACCTCACTTTCGTGAAGGACGTTCATCTCTTTACTCCAAAAGTCGAAAAGCTGGAGTCCCGAAAGCCGCCGCAAAGCGAGGAGGGTTCCCAGTTTGTTGAGTCACGCGCATAAGCCGCCAAACGCGCCGCCTTGCGCGGCAACAACGACCTGTTCGGTGTTTATGGAACTGAGACGTGTCGATTCATTTTCCGCGACGTGCGGATTGAAGAGACAAATTTCTGTCTGTCGGTGACCTTTGTTGGTTTAGCTGAATCACATTTCGGTTGAGAAGACCCACCAGACAGATGAATCGGCCCATTCACCCGGCCCCAGCGCTCCGAACGCACTGGCGGGCGCGTGTGCGCTTGGGAGAGGGGTTGGAGAAGACGGCTCACGGGCAAAAGAAAAAGACGAAGGGATGAAACGACATATACGCGAAAAGATCAAAGCCGCCCTGTCCGCTGAGAATAACGGCACGCTTGAAGAGCTTAATGCAAATATTAACGCGGCTAAGTTGGTTGCCGATCAAGTCGTATCTGGGGAAACAGTGTACACACTACAATACGTTGCAGGCAGAGCGCGTATGGACCCAACGACCGCCGCAAGAAAAGCTGCGCGGGAAGAAGGGGTTCCTTCAGTACTGCTTTCATGGCCGGATCACAATTACGGAAAGTCTCTTCCATTCGTTTATCCAAGAAGCCGCCGCCAGGGGCTTGCAGAATTGACATCGATCTTTATAGGCATGTTCATTACCTTTTCACCAAATGCCCTTGCAGATGCTTCCTGTTCAGCCACACAGAATTTGCCGTAGTGAGATCTTACAGTTTCTTCTGTGTCGCAGAGATATTCCGCAACGATCCTTGTAGACATCCCCATCTGCAACATCCACGCCGCGAATGTATGGCGGAAACGATGCGGATGCGGATGAACAGAGAATGATTTGCCTTCGGCCTTCATCATTCGTGCCGCAATCACGAATAGTCGGTTGATGCGTTCTCGCCATCCATTCGTTGCATGCTGTAAACGCTTCTTCCATTCATCCGTACCCTTCTCTGGAACAGGCCCGCCGCCGAGAAAAAAGAATCGATCATGCTTCAGCGGCATACATCGCAATGCGGCAACGACGTTCGGATGTCCCGGCAGATTGCCATTAGGGATCGGGATGAGCACATGATTGTTCTCTTTGGTGTTGGTCGTCTTGATGGGATTGCAGGAAATCGCATATTCCCAAATCCCAAAACGAAATGGAACAAGCTGCGCACCCTCCAATGCGCAAACGTCACCGATCCGAAGCCCGGTATAACGCAACACCAAAGCGAAGACGTAAGCTTCGAATCCGTTCTGTGTGCCTGTGCGTTGATTTTTTCCGCCCTTGCCATCTGTCACTTGGCCCGATGCGCTATAAACAAACCACACGTCTTGATCGGAGAATGGTTCTTTGGGATCTTTGATCTTGCTGGTGACCATGCCATAGTCTCGCGTGGCATAGTTGGCACTGAGCCATTCATTCAATTCGCAAAACCGAAGAAAGCTTCTGAGATCGCCAATGAATCGTGAAGCCGTTCGCTTTCCCATCGGCTTCTGAATCACGACTTCACCCGGCGCAGGCTTTCGATTTTGAAGCGGGTTGAGATTAATCCAAGAATTGCGGAACTCTGCCCATATTTTTGAATTGTCCATTTCTTGAATGTGCTCGATGTTCCGACTCTTCGCGAAAGGGAGCAATCTCAGTGTGAACAATTGCGTGTACTGGCTCAGGCGTTCATCCGAATTTTCTTTGTTCTTTTGCACCATCAGGAAAGTTGCGATGGCATCTTCAATCGTCACCAGCTTGTATTCGAGATCAACCACATAAGCCGCATGAGCGTTCCCGGCATTTATCCACGCATCAACTACTTTGCGGGCCGCGATCCAGTCCCGGCACCCGGTCGTTTTGTTTCGGAGGTACTCGGTGCCGACTCTTCCATCCACAGCGATAAGGCAATTGCATTGCGCTCGGCCCGTCGATTTGGGACTGTCCCACTCGAAAATCTTGTCTTCCTTCAGGTACGAATGAAGACATTCTTTCTCATGTCGCCGGAACAGTTTCAGTGTCATTGGGTCAAAGTCCTTCAGGCAAAATTGTACCTAAAGATCGGTTCAGGTACAACTAGCTGATATTCTGCATTTAGTTTCAACAATTTAAATGGCGGAAGCTAATGGGAGTCGAACCCACCCGTGACACAAGGTGCCGCACTCCGGTTTTGAAGACCGGGCCCTGCACCGGCAGAGTCTAGCTTCCGTTTGAAATTGTAGCGTCTTTGCCGGGTGCAAACAGCACAGCGCTCATGGCGAACCGCAGTTCTTCAATGCCCGCGCCCGTTACACTCGAAATCTGCAAGAACTTCGATCCATGCGCGTGCGCCTTTTTCCGAACAGCTTCAATGCGCTCCGGGTCCTGACAGGCATCCACTTTGCTCGCGACCACAATCATCGGCTTTTTGAGCATCTCTTCACTGAACTCGCGCAGTTCACCGAGAATCACGTCGAAGTCATGCGCTGGTTCGCGCCCACTGAAATCCGAGACGTCCACCAAGTGAACCAGCAAGCGGGTCCGTTCCACATGGCGTAGAAACTGAATGCCCAAGCCATGCCCCTCGTGCGCCCCTTCGATCAAGCCGGGGATATCCGCCATGACAAAGGTACGGCCATCCGCCGCCTGCACCACACCCAGGTTCGGTTCAAGCGTCGTGAATGGGTAATCGGCAATCTTAGGCTTGGCCGCGGACAGGCGGGAAATCAACGTCGATTTGCCAGCGTTCGGAAAGCCGACCAGGCCCACATCGGCCAATAATTTCAGTTCGAGCTTGAGCTTGACAAGCTCTCCCGGTTTGCCGTCTTCGTGCTCGGTCGGAGCTTGGTGCGTCGACGTTGCGAAACGCGCGTTGCCTTTGCCGCCGCGCCCGCCCTTGGCGGCCACCCAGTTGTCGTCCGGCGACGCGAAATCGAAAAGCTGCTCGCCCGTTCCCGCGTCATAAACAACCGTGCCCACTGGAACCGGAACTTCGATATCGGCGCCATCCTTGCCAGTACGGTTGCTGCCCTCGCCGTGACGCCCGCGCTCAGCGGTGTACTCCGGATTAAAGCGAAAATGCAGCAGCGTGTTGTAGTGGGTACTCGCTTTGAGAACGATGCTGCCGCCGTGTCCGCCATCGCCGCCGCTCGGCCCGCCGCGCGGCACGAACTTTTCGCGCCGGAACGCCAGACAACCGTTGCCGCCGTCGCCGGCTTTCGCGGTGATTACAACTTCATCGATAAACAAGACAGGAACTCCAGGAAAAGAAGAGGAGGCTCTAAATAGAGAAGGGCGGCTGCAAGAGCCGCCCTTCTCAAAAAAACAGAAAGCTTTTAGTTCTGGGCAGCGACGATGTTGACGAACTTGCCCATGCGCCCACGATCGCGAAACTCGACCGTGCCAGGAACGGTGGCGAACAACGTATCGTCTTTACCCAAGCCAACATTCTTGCCGGGCTTGTAACGAGTGCCGCGCTGGCGCACGATAATCGATCCGCCGGTTACAAACTCGCCCGAAAACACTTTGATTCCGAGCCGCTGGGAATTAGAATCGCGCCCGTTTTTTGAACTGCCTAACCCTTTTTTGTGTGCCATTTAAGATACGATCTCCTCTACCGCTACGCGCGTGTAATTCTGGCGGTGGCCAATGGTCTTCTTGTACTGCTTTTTGCGTTTGAACTTGAAGACAATCACTTTATCGCCACGGCCATGCTCTGCAATCTTGCCTCGAACGCGGGCCGATTTCAAGGAATCTCCCAAAACCAGTTCGTTCGCTTCGTTGGAAATAGCTAAAACACGATCAAACTCGACGGCCGCACCCACGTCACCGGCAATCGTATCCACTTCAATCGTCTGTCCAGGCATGACGCGATACTGCTTGCCGCCTGTTTCAATTACTGCATACATAACTTTGCCTAAATGCCTTTTGTTTGTTTTACTTTTCCAGAGGAAGAATAGCCCGGAGTGCTTCGCGTAAAGCGCAGGGCACACGAACAGCCGTTAGCTGGAATACAACTCTATGATTATACACGAAGGGCAGGGCGCTGGGCCGTTTAGACAGGTGGCCCAACCGATAGCTGGTTGTCTACCGATTTCACACCTTTCACTTTCTTTGCCAAATGGGTCGCTTTATTCTTGCCTTTTTCGGTGTCAACGCGGCCTTTGATCACGACTTCGCCGTCCTTCACCGTGACATCCAAAGCGCCGCCTTTGACATCCGCATCGCCGGCCAGACGCATACGCACCTGATCGACGATTCGGTCATCCTCGGTAGAGGCTGCAGGCGTCTGCCCCGCTGCCATCGGCGGCAAAACTAGAGTTCCAGTAAGGAGTAAAAGACACGCCAGTAAACATTTCATTGATCTTCCGAGCCTAACATCGAACGCCAATCAACGCTATTCAGGAATGACGGATCTTCGCGCCAGTTTGGTTTCACCTTGACGAAAAGAGAAAGAAAGACTTTACGCTCCAGCAACTTTTCCAATTCCTGCCGCGCCGACGTGCCGATCTTCTTCAACATCTGACCCTGCGCCCCGATCAAGATTGCTTTCTGTCCCGTGCGCTCCACGTAAATCGTGGCCGCAATCTTCACCAGCTTCGGCTTTTCTTCCCATGTATCGACCAGGATCGCCGTCGCATGCGGCACTTCATCGCGCAAGTTACCCAAAATCGATTCGCGCACAATCTCCGCGGCCATGAAGCGCGCCGGTTGATCGGTCAAATAATCGTCCGGAAAAATCGCCGGACCTTCGGGAAGGTGTTTGACGATGCATTGCTTCAACGCGTCCAGACCCTCGCCTTTTCGCGCGGCGATGGGAAACGCTTCGCTGAAAGGAAACAGCTGGTTATAGCGCTCCAATACCGGCAACAATAATCGTTTGTCTGGAACCTTGTCGATCTTGTTCAATGCCAGCACCGTCTGGCCCGTCTTGCTCAACGCGCTCAAAGCATGTTCGTCTTCTTCGGTCACGTGCCGCGTGGCATCCGCAACATAGATCACTAAGTCGCGGTCTTGCAATGCGCCACGCACCGTGTCCATCATCCGCTTGTTAAACAAATTGTCGGACTTGTGAATGCCTGGCGTATCGATAAAAACAACTTGCGCGTCCGGTGTCGTAAGGACGCCTTGAATAGATGTCCGAGTTGTCTGCGCCTGATGCGCCGTAATAGCAACCTTCTCGCCTACCAGCGCATTCAAAAGCGTCGATTTGCCGGCGTTCGGCCTGCCCGCGATAGAAACGAAGCCCGCGCGGTGGCTCATTGTGCCGCCGCCCCTACCGGCGTTGGTTCCACGCGCGAGATGCGCACTTCTTCGACGCGCCGTTCGTTGCCGGCCAACACTTCAATGCGAATGCCGCCCTTTTCCGCCGTCTCACCAACCTGCGGCACATGCCCCAGCCATTCCGCCACCAATCCGCCCACGGTGGTGGATTCGGTATCGCCATTGGGCCGGAAATTCAGCAAGTCTTTTAAGCGGTCTAGATCCAAGCTCCCGGGCGCTATAAACACATTTTTGCTTTCTTGCTTGACGTCGCGGTCTGGCTCATGTTCGTCGCGAATTTCCCCTAGAATTTCTTCCACCAGATCTTCCATCGTCGCCAGGCCCGCAGTGTTGCCGTACTCATCAACCACCACCACCATGTGTGAACCGTCGCGCTGCATCTCGCGCAGCACGTCCGACCCCGGCTTGGTTTCCGGTACGTGCGGAATCGGGCGCATCAACTCTTTCAACGGCCTCGTTTGCCGCTCTTCCGGATCGAGCTCGAAGATATCGCGTACGTGGATAAAGCCGATAATGTGGTCGATACTCTCTCGATACACCGGTACCCGCGAAAACTGTTCGTGAATGACGAGCTGGCGTAGATCTTCAATCGACTTATCTTCCGAAACCGCTACAATGTTTGGCCGCGGCGTCATCACTTCGCGAATACTCTTATCGCCAAACGCCACAACCGATTGGATCAGTTTGCTGTCCTCCTCGGCCAAGATGCCTTCTTCTTCTCCCGCCGTAATGAGCGCGTCGAT
Source organism: Bryobacterales bacterium (assembly GCA_963763615.1). Lineage (GTDB taxonomy): Bacteria > Acidobacteriota > Terriglobia > Bryobacterales > Bryobacteraceae > Bog-105. The sequence goes on from CAVXPI010000007.1 coordinate 624,072, forward strand.
GTTTTCGGCAGCGTCAGGCGCATGCGTGTCACCGTTCGCCCCGCTGTCCAACTCAAGCATCAGGGACTGAAATATGCTCACTAGTCCAACCAGTGGCGAAGCCAAGAACGCCAGCAGTTTTACGACCGGCAGCCAGCCCTTCAACCATTGCCCTTTCGTTCGCCGGTATAAGAGAAATGGCACGAAATATGTGGCCACCAGCATCGCGAGCACCGCGCTTACCGCGGCTTCCAGAACGCTCTGCCAATGAGGCGCATCGATCCGCTCGAGACCGCACAAAAACAAAACGCCAATCAAGATCAGCGAAATGTGTTTCAAGAGCGAGAACGCCAACTGCCCGCGCTCCGGTTCCAAACCAATTTCAACCGATAATGTCTCCCGGAAGAATTCGAGTGCTTGCGTTTCCCGCCGTAACAGCCGCAACGATTCCAAATACAACAACTGTACGTAAGAAACAAAAGCTAACATCGCAGCCAACGGAAAGGCGATGGCTAAGCAAAGCGCGTTCATCGAACCGCTAACCTCCCGCTTTTCCCACCCGTCGAGCTACGCGCAATTAACGTTTCTGGTAACGCGAATTCGTTGCGCCAGCGCTTTTCTTCGCGCGCCATCCGGCCGTCGCCGTTTTCATGATCGAACCCGGCCAAATGCAACGTTCCGTGCAACAAGAGAATCTTCACTTCTTCCAGGCAACTATGTCCAAACTCGGCCGCCTGCGCCATTGCTCGTTCCATCGAAATCGCAATTTCTCCCAGTTCCGGCTTCAACACACCTGAAGGAAAAGAGAGTACATCCGTCGGATAATCGTTTCCCAAGAAATCGCGATTCAACTGCTGTAAATGCGCATCATTCGCCAACAAACAGACGATGGGCCGCGAATTTGCTACGCGTTCGCTCAGCATATGCACAAAGCCCGTCAGCGCGCGTTTTTCCGCGGCCGATGGCTTTAAAGGAACGGGCATGGCTCCGAAGAGCAATGTACTGCCGGGGGGAGTCATTGTGTCAGGCGAGTGGAAACTCGGGAATCTCAACGGCGGTTGTCACGGGCGGGTCCGCCGCGGGTTCTACCGCCGGTTCGTTGTTCAGCTTCAGCGCCAGTTGACGGCCGGCGCCAATCAGTTCGTTATAGCGGTCGTACGCCTTTACGATTCGCTGCACCAGCGCATGGCGGACCACATCTTTGTCATCGAAGGCGACAAAGGCAATGCCTTCCACGCCCCTCAAAATTTCCACGGCTTGAATCAAGCCGCTTTTCTTACCGCCGGGCAGATCGATCTGCGTCTGATCGCCCGTCACCACCATTTTCGAATTGAATCCTTGACGCGTCAGAATCATCTTCATCTGCTCGCTCGTGGTGTTCTGGGCTTCGTCCAAGATGATGAAGCAATCGTTCAGCGTCCGCCCGCGCATAAATGCCAGCGGGGCAATTTCAATCACGTTCCGCTCAAGCAGCTTTTCAACCTTCTCGGAATCGATCATGTCGAAAAGCGCGTCGTACAACGGCCGCAGGTACGGATCGATTTTCTCTTGCAGCGTACCCGGCAAAAAGCCGAGATGCTCGCCCGCTTCTACGGCTGGGCGAGTTAAGACGATGCGGCTTTTGCGCTTATTCAGCAGTTCCGCCACCGCCATTGCCACGGCTAAATACGTTTTTCCGGTACCGGCAGGACCGATGCCAAAGGTTAGATCGTGATGCTCAATGGCATCGATGTAGCGCCGCTGGTTTACCGTCTTCGGCGCCAAAACCTTCTTGCCAAACGAGCGCGATTTGCCGCTTTCGACCAGACGCCGCAACGAGACACCGGCGTCGGACGTACAAACGCGCATATAGCTATTCAAATCGCCGTTGTTGAAGGCGTGGCCCTCGCGCACCAGATCGGCATAATCGGCTAGGATTCGTTCCGCGCGCTTGACTTGCGGCTCTTCGCCTTCCAGTTCGAGCGTGTCGCCGTCGAGTAACCGCGTGCGCAATTGCAACTGGCTTTCCAGCAGGCGGATATTTTCGTCGTGGGTGCCAAACAGCGACTCGATACCGCGGGATATCTGTATGCAGGACTTCATTAATTGGGATAACTGAATAGTGGACGCACTTTGGGGTTGAGCAGGTGGTTTGGGTATATTGAGTGGCTGTTCTTACAGCCGCGAGGACGGGACGACGCCTTAATATAGTTCCTTTGAACCTGCGGGCGCGGACGCCGGAAGCTCATCTCCCTAAATATACCACTTTTGAGGAGTGGGATCGCTGCCTGCCCCGGGCGGTAGACAGCGAGTTATCACGGCCAATCTAGGGCGCTTACGCTTCCGGCTCGGATTCGGGGCTGTACGGCATTGGTGGGGAGACACTTAGAGTGTGGTTCTGGGATGTAGAGGTTAGGTCGAGGGCGAATTTACGCGGCTTGCGACTCCTTTTGCACGTTGCGGAAGGCAGCCAGCAAGTCTTTGGCAAACGGTTGCGGCTGTTTGCTGTTGTGGGCTTGCTGGAAAGCTTGCTGACAGTGCTCAATTTCGGGAATTGAAAATTCGAAGCCATTTTGTTCAGGATCGAATTTCTTCTTATATTCCCGACAGAGGCGCATGATGCGGATGGCTTCCAGCATTTGTTTCTGGATGGCGCCTTTGTCGTTTTTCTTCTCCTGCTCCTTGCGTTCCTTTTGTAAGGCAATGAGTTCTTCGCGGTCGGATTTGTGTTGGTTGCGCAGGCGGCGCTCTTGCAGAGCGAGGTTGGTCAAATCGCGGCGGTAGGCGAGGAGGATTTCGCCTCGAATGAGAGTTTCGCGAACGGCGGGATCAAGCTCGTCGGGGTGAAGGCCGGCGAGTTTTTTGCGGCCGATGGCGTAAATGCTAGTTTCGAGTCCGGGAATTCGCAGAATTCGAAATTCACTGTCCGCGATCATTTGGACGAGGGTGTGTTCTTCGTCATTGGCGGGAGTGTAGCGAGTGAAGTGACGGCCGAGGTGAGCCTGGTATGCGATGGCGTCGTCGGTTGGGAGGAGAACGGTTTGACCAGTGAGGCCAGTTTTGATGGCGTTCAGTGAAGATTTGGCTCGACCCGCCTCAGTGGTGGGCCCGGTACTCTTCTGCGCATTTGCCCTGTTGGCGTTGAGTTGGGCATCGGAAAGAGGAGGGCGGGGTGATGCTGTTTCGTCTTCGTCCGCGAAATCGACGTTCGGGGAGGATGAGGCGCCAGCGGCGGCGGCCATGGTTTTGTTGGCTTCCGTTGTGGCGGTGGCCTGATTCTTTTGCTCTTGCTTAAGAGCTTTTTTGGCAACGCGCTCAGCGGCGCGGCGAATGGCTCGGTCTGACATAGGATGTCAAAACTCCTTTTTTTAAAATGGAAAAGGCCCAGGAGCGAGGGGAACTCGCGACTGGGCCATTTCTGGTTCAAAAGTAGCAGTGGGGCGGCGCGTGCTGAATCAACGGGTCGCTTCGTTTAGCAAAAATTGCCGCTAAACGGTTGGGATGATTTGAGATATCGGTTGTGAAAAAAAGAGCTTAATGCCGTGACTGGTTTTTCACCCGGCGGTTAGTGTCGCCTCGTCCTCACTTCCGAGGGCCGCGCCGTGCAGCGATTTTAAGGCTCCTTGCGAGTGTGGAAACCTGCCGGAAACGCATTAGAATGTAGTTCATGGGCATCTTTGCGGGCGGTGATCCTGATCGTTCTGCGAGGCCGCGCGGCTTTGCGACGACGTCTGGGGACGTAAGAAGCCTGAGGCCACTGTGAGGAATAGATAGCGAACCGTTGGATGGAAGTGCGGCAGTCTTCGTTTGTCTCGGGGGATTGGAAAATCGGAACGCAGGCGAAACCGCCTGCGCCACCACGCTGCGAACTCGGATCTGCCCGGCGATCCACGAACTCATGTCACGATACGCGGGTTACGCGCTGGCGAACTTGCGCTTCCGCAACTCATCGAACCCAACGGCCGCAATAATGACCGCGCCGATGGTGACTTGCTGCCAATATGGGTTGATCCCCAGCAAATCGCTGCCATTTGAAAGCAAGCCAATAATGAACGCACCGATCAACGTTCCCACAACGCTGCCTTCCCCGCCCTGCAAACTGCCGCCCCCGATGACCACGGCCGCGATCGCCTGCAATTCGTAGCCTTGTCCAGCGGTGGGCTGCCCGGTCATGAGGCGAGAGGCTTCCACCATTCCCGCTAAGCCTGCCAGTAGTCCCGCGATCGCGTATACGGAAACCAAGTGAAACTTGATCGGCACGCCCGCGTAGTAGGCGGCGTTTTGATTACTGCCGATCGCAAACGCATAGCGCCCCAGCTTCGTGTGTTCAAGCACAAAATGCATCAGCACCGCGCACACCGCCAGCACCCACAACGAAAAAGGAATGCCCAGCAAATTGCCATCGCCCAAGAACGAAAACGCATCGGGAATTTCATGCACAGGCAAGCCCTTCGATTTCACAAGCGCCAATCCGCGATAAGCCTCCAGCGTCCCCAACGTCACGATAAAAGGGTTGATCCGCAACTGTGTAATCATCAAGCCGTTCAGCAGCCCGCAGAGCAATCCCACGCCAACGCCGACACCAATCGCGAGCGGAATCGGCAAGCCGGCTTTGATCGCCGTCGTGCCAAACAGGCCAGCCAAAGCCAAACTCGATCCAACCGAAAGATCAATCCCGCCCGTGATAATCACCAGCGTCATGCCAAGCGCCATCAAATTGATCACGGCGGTTTGGCGCGCGACACTCGCCAAATTAATAGCTGTGAAAAAATGCGGCGTCGCGATCGTAAGCGCGACGGCCAGGGCAATCAGAGTGACAAAAGGCAGCAAACGTTGCAGTCTATTCACTTATTCGGTCTCCGTGAGAACGGCGCTGGCTGGTGTCGCCAAACGCATGATTTCTTCTTGCGATGTCTTGCCTGGCAACTCGCCGGTGAGCCGGCCCGCGGACATTACTAGAATGCGGTCGGCCACCTGGATGAGTTCCGGCAGTTCAGAACTCACCATCAGGATGGCCGCGCCCGATTTTGCCAGGCGGTCCATCTCTTCAAACACTTCTTGCTTCGCCGCTACGTCGATGCCGCGCGTAGGCTCGTCAAACAGAAAAATTCGCGCCCCGCGTGCCGCCCACTTCGCGATCACGATCTTTTGCTGGTTCCCGCCACTGAGCCGTCCAGCCAGTTGTTTCGGCGATTGGCATTTGATTCGCAAACGCCGGCGGAAATCTTCAGCGAGTGTATTTTCGCTGGCATGATTGAGAATGCCGAAGTTTGAAACACGCCCCAAATCGGGCATCGTAATGTTGAACGCAATTGGCAACTTCAACGCCAGTCCATTGATCTGCCGGTCTTCCGGAATTAACGCCACGCCCGATTTCACGGCTTGCCGCGGATCCTTGGGCGTAACCGCTTGTCCCGCAATCTCGACCGTTCCGGTCGCTGCCGGATCTAGCCCAAACAGCACACGGCACAATTCCGTACGCCCTGCGCCCATGAGCCCGCCGAGGCCTACAATTTCGCCGGCACGCAGTTCAAACGAAATATTCCGCAAGAAGCCGCGGCACAGATTGTCGACCCGCAGCAGCACTTGGCCCGCTTGTGCTGACTCGCGGTGATAAATCGCATTGACCGAACGTCCCACCATGTGCTGAATCAACTGGTCGCGCGAAAGATCTTTGAGCTCACCGGTATGCACGGTAGCGCCGTCGCGCAAAACCGTGACGCGGTCGCCGATCGAGCGCAGCTCTTCCAACCGGTGGGTGATATAAATGACGCCCAACTTGCGTTCGCACAACTGCTTCACAATGCGAAACACTTCCGCTGTCTCGGCATTGGAAAGCGAAGAAGTCGGCTCATCGAAAATGAGCAAGCTGGAACCCTGCGCCAGCGCGCGGCAAATTTCTACCAGTTGCTTGCCGGCCGGACTGAGTTTCGAAACCCGCATCGCTGGATCGAGCCTGAAGCCGTGGTCCGAAATTACCTTTGCGGCTCTTTCCACAACACCGCGCCTGTCCACCCAGCCGAAACTGGATGCCTTCTCGTGGCCCAGAAAAATGTTTTCCGCCACGCTTAAATGCGGCGCCAGCAGAGATTCCTGATGCACCATGGCGACGCCATTCGCAGAGGCTTCCGAAGGTTTGGTAAAGGAAACGGGCTGCCCCCGCCACAGCATCTCGCCGCCGTCGCGCGTATACATGCCCGCGACAACTTTCATCAGCGTGGATTTGCCGGCGCCGTTTTCACCCATGAGCAGATGGACTTCGCCTTCGGCAACATCCAGGTTGCCGGCGCGCAAAGCGTGCACGCCGCCAAAGCTCTTCTGAATTCCTCGGAGGGAAAGTAGCACCTCCCAGAGTTTATTACAGACGCTCTGCGGGCACTGTCGGTGGGGAAAAGCGGGTACAGTCCACTCGCGCCACGAAACGGTTTGGATTGTTTGCGGGTGTTCGACCGCGCGGGGACAGTCCCCCGATTTTCGGAGACTGGCCGAACGGATTACTGCAATTGCGCCGGCCCCGCGCCATGCCGGGCTCGGAAGGCCTGCGCGCCCGCGCGGCCCATGAGACGTTCCAACATCGCTGTGCCGGCCACTCGCAAATCCGCCATCACCAGTGCATCGAGCGCATGCGAAAAATGCGGATCCACGTTGAACCCTAAGAACTGCCCGCCGATTTTCATGTATTGACGAATCAAAACCGGTACGCCTTTGCCGTCTAATTCGAGATCTTGCACCGACGCGGATAATTCATCTACCGAGCGCATCAAGCGCCCGAGCGATTTCACGGGCTTCGGCACAACCATAGGCTGCCGGCCATACTGGCGGCGCGCCTTGACCAAACCCACCAACTCATTCGCCAAATGGCCGCGCAGATAATCGACAATCATGCGCCGCGAGAGCGCGTGATATTCGCCGCTAATGCTGACTGCGCCAAACAGCACAGCGCATTCTGGCCGGCTTTGCACATAGGCCGCAATGGCCTTCCACAAAAGAAGCAAGGGCGCATACAGTTTCTGATATTCCGGACAAACAAACGAGCGGCCCAATTCAATGGCCGGTCCGACCCGCTCGAAAAACTCGGGCGCGTACTTGAACAGGGTGCTCGTATACAAACCCTTCGCACCGTATACAGGCAACACATCCGGCGTGGCCGCTAGCCGGTACGCACCAGCCAAGCGCCGGTCGGCCACATGCCAAAGAATTAAGTGCTGGTAGTGCGCATCGAACTCATCCAGATCGAGCGCCCGGCCCGTTCCCTCGCCTACTGCACGATAAGTAATCTCCCGCCGCCGGCCAATCTCATTCAGCAGATGCGGGATCTCTTTTGCACTGGCCAACACCACTTTGAACTCGCCGTTCTCGGCTAGAGTTCTTGCCGTCGCCAACCGATCCACTTCCCGGCCAATCAGATCATCGGACTGCTGGGCAGCCGCAAATACCGGCTGAGGGCGCCGCTTGGGAAAACGAAACGCGAACGAATTTCGGCGATTGCCAGCGCGGCTTGATAGCAAATAAGTGCGGGCACGTAAATAGGCTGTGGCGGCCCGCGCATTCGGGCAATTTTTCAAAACTGTTGCCGGAACGGGGGTGCCGATGCGAACGCTAATTGTGTGGCTACGCTTGTTAACCAGTTCATGCGCCAAATTGAGCGTGCGCAATTTCGGATGAATCGCGCCCAGCATTTGAAAGTTCAAGCTATTGGCGCCTTCAAAAAACAACGGCACGGTGGGGCAACCCATTTTCAAAGCAAACCTCGCCGCCGCAATGTTCCACTCAGGATCGGCCACCGGCGTTTCAGCCCAGTTCAGATGCGAAACCTCACCGGCGGGAAACATGACCAACATGCCGCCACCGCGCAGCCATGCGAGCGATGCGCGCAGGCTCTTGCCATTCTCGGTAGCACTGGCATCGTCAAACGGGTTGACGAAGAAAACTTTTTCGTGGAGGGCAGGTGTAGTTGCCAGTAACCCATTCGCAACGATTTTGAAATCTGGCCGGACCTTTTCGAGCAAGTCCACAAGAATCAGGCCTTCCAACAGTCCAAAAGGATGATTGGCGACGATCAGCGTGCTGCCGGAAGCCGGAATGCGGCTCATATCGGTATCGGGAACCGTATAGCCGATCTTTAACTGCTGCAACAGACCGCTGGTAAATTCTTGTGCCGTTTGTCCATCGTGCCGTGAAGCGGAATAACTTCGCACTAGCTCTTCGGGGACAAATAGCTTAAGGAGAGCGGGATCTAAGGGTCGAGCGAAACGCTTCAGCGGCCCCGGCAGCAACGATGACGCCGAGATTTCAAATGGCTGCTGTTTGGTTTCCATGTTTGAGAGTTATCTAGTTAACAGGTTGCCCATTGCATGTGAAGTTCGCGTTACCTTATCGTGAATACTTGCTGACAGAGTTTCCCCCCGGCGTATTTGATTGATCGCAAGCGGTGCAGATGTAAGGCGTTGTGCATCGATGGGCGGCAAGGTCCATCCATCGCGACTGGCGGAGTCCGGTTTTATGAAGTTTGTTTCTGGGCAAGGCGGCTCTGGGGCCGGCCGTTGAGTTAATCTTCCATCGCGTGGCGTTGCGGCAGCATACGATGATGAAGGATGCGGGACACTACGATGCCTTCCGAGTTGCGCCGGTAGAAGATTACATGCCGCCCATGCTCAAAACGGCGCAAGCCGGGCCGGATATCCTCACACAGGCGACCCAGCTCAACACTATCGGCGAGTTGCCGACAACAAGTTTCGAGTTCGTCAAGATAGCGAATCGCCGTCCTTTGACCCCAAACGCGGACCATCGTCAATCGCCAGCCGAAGGTTCGCAAGCTTGACCTCGTATTCTCGTTCCTCTCGCTCCAAGACCCGCAAAGCGGCCCTTACCACTTCACTGGCGTTTTCATAACGGCCGCTTTCAACTCTTGAAAGGAGGTAGCTTTCGAGCTCTTCAGTCAGATTGACGTTTCGGGTTGGCATAACGCTTCGTGTGTCGTCGCTCTAGGAACAACGTTATCACGATTAGCAAAGATTGCCAATCGATCGGGGCGGCTAAACCAGTCCCCTGCTCGAAATTTGAATTGAATTCCCCGCCGGGTCTTTGGCGTTCGCAAAGGCAATACCGTCGACATCATGCACCACGCCAAACTTCAAACCCTGGCGTTCGGCGTTTGCCTTGAACCCGTGAACGTCCTTTACGCCGAAAGCGATCTTCATGGCCGCCCCACTTTTCTGGCTCTTCGCCGCCTTGTGTAGCGCGATGTTGCACAGGCCGCCGCCATCGCCGCTCGACAATTCAGTCCATTGATCTGTTCCGCCCGGAAGTCTGCGCATGTGGAAATATCGTTCGTAGAAGTCGGCGATTCCCCGCACATCTCGAACATAAAGAATCACCCGCACTATCGGCGGTCCGCTGCTTGCCTCGGAAGAATTCATCCTTCTAGCATTTTACGGACTCGCCCGGTTCGTGGTCTGAAACGATTTTCGCAGACACTTCACTACCCAGTGACGCCAGGCTCACCGCCTCGCCCCACAACTTTTCGGAGGAATCACCCTTGCAACTCAAAACTCTCGTCAACATCTTACTGGCAGCGGCATCTCCCCTGCTCGCGGCCCAATTCCAACAGCCGACGCGCTTTACGGTGCCCCCCAAAGCGCCATCGGCGATTACAATGACCACGCTCCCCAACGCGACGTGCATCCTGCACGCCAAAGGAACAACCGACCCCAAGCAATCCCTCAAACTCTTCGCCGATGAAGAAGGCTCGCTGCATTTCAATGCAGTGCCCTCAGCGGAATCAGATCGAACGGCCGAGTTGGAAGTGGATTGCCAAGGAGCAGATCAAGCCGCAACATTTCCGCTGCATTTGCGTCCCAGCTTTTCACCCACGGTCGAGATGCCTGCCCCTTCCGCCGAGTCCGCAGCACCAAGAAAGGCCTCGTATGTTCGACCAGCCTTGACGCAAGAAGAGGCGATGCAACTGTCTCCCACCGCTCTCGCGAACAAAGGCTATCCGACCCGCCCCGACCCGCAAGAAGCTCCCAAGGCGTTTGCTACTTGGCTTCGCGGCGTCACTCAGCCTTCAAGATACGTGCCCGCCAAGCTCGTAAATCGCCCTGAGATGACGCACGTCCGGCAGTCCGTCTCAGGCGCCTTTGAAACTTCCAATAATTGGAGCGGCTACGAACTTCGCGGGCCGGCCTCTTACGTCGCCGTGCAAGGAATGTGGACCGTCCCAACGGTCGCCTATGAATCGAATCAACACGTGTACTCCGCTTATTGGATCGGCCTTGATGGCGACGGCACGAGTGACCTTGTGCAAGCAGGCACGGAGCAAGAGATCACAAACATCAACTTCATCTTCTTCAATATCACTTTCACGAACTACTACGCGTGGACCGAGTTCTTGCCCCAACAACCGACCGAGCAAGTGATCTCTAGTTTCACCGTCAATCCCGGGGATGAAATCAGTTGCTCCGTGTCTATGGGCGGCAACTTCTTCATTCCGTATCTCTCCGGGCCGGACGGCATCTTCATCATTGACGACGTTACGCGCGGCGAATACACTTCTGTAGCAACGCCGAGAGGCAGCACCACCGTCGGCGGTTCCGAAGCGGAATGGATCATGGAGCGCCCGACGGTAGGTGGTTCTCTGCCCGACCTGGCCAACTACGGAATCGCTTTCATGTGGAACGCGTCTGCGCTCTCCGTTAAAACTTACAACTGGGTCAACTACTCCGCCGCTGCCAATCAACAGATTTTCATGTACAACGGCAGCGACCTGCTCTCGACCGCGTACTATCTCACACCGAACGAAATGTTTTTCATTTGGACGGCTTTCCATTAGAGCTCCTGAAGGATGGCGGTGGGTTTATCAAACCTGCCGCCGCCATCACTACCGCGGATAAGGATGGCCCCGCAGCGTCGTAAGTGCCCGGTAAATCTGCTCCGCTAACATCGCCCTTGCCAGTTCATGCGGAAACGTCATGGCCGATAACGAAAGCAGCAAGTCCGCCCTCGGCTTCCACTCCGCCGGCAAACCATCGTGCCCTCCCAGCAAAAACACCAAATCCTGGCCTTCCCTCTCCCCCTGCTCCACCAATTTGATAAAGCCCGCCGAGTCCATCGTCTTCCCCGCCGGATCGAGAAAAATTTTCCGTGCGGTTGCATGCTTCCCAAACAGGTCAAAACGTTGCGGGACAATTTCGCGCATTTCACACGTCGCGTATCGCCCCGACCGCTTCAGAAATTCCGCCGCAATCGCATTCGCATGCTCATCTCGCGCCTTACCAATGAAATAGAGGAAGATCTTCATGAACGGCTTGACCCAGTACTAGTACGGGCCGCCCTTTTTGGCTGTCCGCTTGCAATAAACATAGTCTCAGGATATTGTTTTAAGAGCGCTTTAGAATAAGGATTCCCGCATGGCTTCAACCGTTTGGAAGGGCTTCATTTCGTTCGGGCTTATCACCATCCCCGTACGCCTCTTCGCCGCCGCTCGCACCGAGCGCGTCAGTTTCAATCAGATCCACCAGGTCTGCGGTGGCCGCATCAAGCAGCAAACTTTCTGCCCCCAGTGCGACCGCATCGTCGAACGCAGCGAACTCGTTAAGGGCTTTGAAGTCGAGAAAGACCGCTACGTCATCGTCAACGACGAAGAGGTTAAAGCGATCGCCCCCGCGTCGAGCGACACTATGGAGATCGCCGAATTCGTCAAAGCCGAAGGCATCGATCCTATCTATTACGATTCCTCCTACTTCATGGTCCCCGAAGAAGCGGGCAAGAAGGCGTATCACCTCCTGCTTGAAACCATGCGCAAGTCGGGTTATAGCGCCATCGCGAAGATCACGATGCACCAGCGCGAGTATACGGTCGTCGTTCGCCCACATGCCGACGGTCTCCTCTTGCACACGATGTTCTATCCGGAGGAAGTGCGCGAAGTGCCCGAGTTCCGCCGCGATGAAAACATCACCGTCAAGCCGCAGGAAGTAGCCCTCGCCGAGAAACTTGTCGAAGGCTTAGCGGCCGATTTCGATCCCTCCAAGTATCACGACGAATATCAGCAAAAGATGCAGCAGATGATCGAAGCCAAGAAGGACGGTTTGGCCGCCGCGAGTCCCGAAGCGCCAAGGAAACGCGCGCCGGTCATCGACCTCATGCAGGCTCTGCAAAAGAGCCTTGGAGAATTGCCGCGCAAGCCCGCTACAAGCGAACCCAAACACGCAATTGCCGCAGCATCCGAAGAACAAGGAAGCAACGTTACACCCATCAAGAAACAAGGCAGCGGCGGCAGCGCAAAACGTGCCCAGCGCACTGCTCACGGTTAACCGGTGAGTACGGAGCCGTCCGACGATTCGCTGGCCCGCCGACTCGGAGTATTCGACGCCACCATGATCGTCATGGGTGGCATCATCGGCTCAGGCATTTTCGTCAATCCTTACGTAGTTGCCAAAGAGGTTCACACCTCTGCGCTCATCTTGGGCGCGTGGATCTTAGGCGGCCTTACTGCTCTCGCCGGCGCTTTCATTTACGCAGAGCTCGCCGTCCTTCGCCCCAATCTCGGCGGCCAGTACGCTTATCTCAAAGACGCTTTTCATCCCGCCGTGGCCTTTTTGTATGGTTGGGCGCTTCTTCTCGTCATGCAAACCGGTGGCATGGCTGCCGTCGCAGTCACATTCGCTCGCTACGCCAAAAAGTTTGTGGACATCCCCCTGCCCGATGGCATCCTCGCCGCCGCCACTCTGCTGCTCCTCAGCGCTATCAACTGCCTCGGCGTTCGTTATGGCAGCTCCGTGCAAAACTTCTTGATGATCCTCAAAATCGGCGCGATTGCCGTTCTCGTCTTTGCAGGGTTTCGCGCCCCGCACGTTGCCGCTCAAATCAGCGTCGATGCCGATCAACCCTGGTCCCCTTCCCTCATCGTCAAATTCGGCGCCGCCGTCGTGCCCGTGCTTTTCGCTTACGGCGGCTGGCAAACCGCCAGCTTCATGACCGGTGAAATGCGTAACCCCAAACGCGACCTCGCCCGCGCCCTGCTCTTCGGCGTCATCAGCGTCACGGCCATTTACTTGAGCGTCAATATTGTCTGCCTGCGCACACTCGGCCCGCTCGGTTTAGCCAATACGCCCACACCCGCGTACACCGTTTTGCAGCGCGCCATTGGGGAAAAAGGTGCGACCTTTATGGCCGTCGCCATAGCCGTTTCAACGCTCGGCTTCTTGAGCCAAGGAATGCTTACCGCGCCGCGCGTATTTTTCGCCATGGCTAAGGACGGTCTCTTCTTTAAGTCTGTCGCCTGGCTCCCTAAGCGCACGCGCGTTCCAGTAGTGGCCATCGGTCTGCAAGGCGTCCTCGCTTCCATCGTGGCGCTGTCCGGCAAGTACGAACAAATTCTGAACTACGTTGTCTCCACCGATTTCGTTTTCTTCGGTCTGACCGGCGCATCTCTTTTTGTCTTCCGCCGCCGCATGGAAGCCAGCAAAGATCACCGCACACCCGGCCATCCATTCACTACTATCTTCTTCGTCGCGGCCTGCTGGCTTGTTGTCCTGGCCACTTACTATAATTTCCCGAAAAATAGTTTCATCGGATTTGGCATTCTTTTGTTAGGCATTCCGGTGTATTTTTACTGGAGCAAGAAAAAGCAAAACGCAGCATGACCACAACGACATCGCCTCGCAGCATGGGCTCCGCCTATATGGAATGGGTGAAAACTTCCACCGGCGGCGTCAAATACAATCTCGCCAACAGCGGCGTCAAGAGCTATCCGCTCTCCAGTCTACCGGTTGATTTTCAATCTCTTCAGCTCACCGGCCCCGGCGCGTACGGCTATCCCCCTTTGGTAGAAGCCCTCGCGCGCAAGTGCCACGTCCCCAAGGATCACGTCGCCACCGCCCTGGGCACTTCCGGCGCAAACCACCTCGCCATGGCCGTCTTGATTCAACCTGGCGATGAAGTTCTAATTGAACATCCCGCCTATCCGCTGCTGTGGGAATGTGCCGGCTATCATGGCGCGGATGTGAAATTTTTCGAACGCCGCGCCGAAGACAACTTCGCGGTCGACGTGGCCGCACTGCGCAGACTCATTACTCCCAAAACCAAGCTGATCGTTCTTACGAATCTCCACAACCCAAGCTGCGCGCTCATTCCAAACGAAACACTGCGCGAAATCGGCGCGCTCGGCCCGCGGGTTCTGGTGGACGAAGTGTATCTCGATCTCCTTTACGATCAAGCGCCCGAAACTTCCTTCAAACTTGGCGAGCGGTTTATTGTTACTAACAGCCTGACCAAGGTCTACGGCCTGAGCGGGGTGCGTTGCGGCTGGGTGCTGGCCTCCGCTGACATCGTTAAGAAGATCTACCGCCTTAACGATCTGTTCGGTGTCAATAATCCTTACCTGACGGATCAGATCAGTTGCGTGGCCTTGGCGCACCTTCCCGAAATCGCCCAATGGTCGCGCGGCCTCCTCGCTAAACATCGCAGCATCGCCAACGATTTTTTAGCCGTTACGCCATCGCTCGAATCCGCCCCGCTGACGGCAGGCACGGTGATCTTCCCCAAAGTTCGCATGCCGGTTGACCAACTCTGCCAGCGCCTCCGCGACCGTTACGAAACTGTCATCACGCCAGGCCACTTCTTCGGCGCACCGGACCGCGTGCGTATCGGAATTGGGGGCGAAACGGCGGTACTTACCGAAGGCCTCGCGCGGGTCCAATCGGCACTCAAGGAATCCTGATAAGTGTTGGCGTTACCGAATCCGAGGCGAGCGAAGCGTCAAGCACCGCTAACTTTGCCGGGGATGCTTTCCACCGCGGGACATTGTGACCAATCGAGAGTTGCCATAGAAATACCCTCCTTTATGGTAGCGTTTTACCAAGGTTCTAAACGGCGTCAGGCAAAGGAATCAAATTGATATGATCGTGAGCTTCAGTCCCAACAACCAATAGGAGCCATGCCCATGTGCGATTCAAAAAGGCGTTCGTTTCTGAAATCATCCGCCGCGCTGCTCACCGGCGCCACGCTTTCCATTGAGCACGGGCACAGCCACGCACTCGAGACGCCCGTCAATGCTCTGCAACACGGCACGCCCGTCCAAAGCGTCATGGCTGAAACGGCAACCCGCTTCCTCGCCGCACTCACTCCCGAGCAGGCCGCCCAAGCCTGCATCGGCTTCGCCGCCGACGAGCGCCGCAACTTTCATTACGTCCCGATTGAGCGCAAAGGCCTGCCACTCCGCGACATGACGCCGTATCAACGCCACCTTGCCAGCGCGCTCTTGGCCGCCGGGCTCAGCCAAACAGGCTTCATTAAAGCAGTCACCATCATGAGCCTTGAAGACGTGCTCAAGGTGATGGAGAACGCCGCCGCCGACTACCGCAATCCGGAAAAATATTACTTCTCCATCTTTGGCACTCCCTCCACCACTGGCACTTGGGGCTACCGCGTAGAGGGCCATCACATCAGCCAGAACTACACGATCTTGAACGGCGAAGTCATCTGCGCCCCCAGTTTCTTCGGCTCCAATCCAGCCGAAGTGCGCATGGGCCCGCGCAAAGGCCTGCGCGCACTGGCCGCGGAAGACGAACTGGGCTTCACTGTGATCGGTTCGCTCGATGAACAACAACAGAAAGCCGCCATCGTCAACCCAACGGCCTATGGCGACATCCTCACATCGCAGAAGAGAAGCGCCGCATTGGAAGGCCAGCCCTCGGGTTTACCGTCAGAAGGCATGAAGGCCAAACAGTTCGACGCTTTACGCGCACTGGTCGAACTATACGCGCACAACCTGCCCGACGATATGGCTCGCCGCCGCATGCAGCAACTCGATAGCGCCGGACGCGACATTCACTTCGCCTGGGCTGGCGGCACGCAACCGGGTCAGCCGCACTATTATCGTGTGCAAACCCCATCGTTCCTGATCGAGTTAGATAACACGCAAGACAAAGCGAACCACATCCATTCCGTCTGGCGCGATTTTGCTCGCGACTTCGGCGGCGTTGATCCGCTGCACGCCCACTATCAAAACGCGAAACATCAAAACAAGAACGGGTAGGCCCTCACCACTCTCATCGAATTTGAATCACCAAATCCCGTCAAACAGCCGTGCCCTTGGTAGTCTAAGAATGCAAGAACAACGAATGCCTCCCCTCTCGTCGCTCTCCACCCTTGTGGCCGGCATTGACCTAGGCGGAACCGCCGTCAACTACACCTTCTTCGACGGCACACGCTTCCTCATCGACGGCCTTTGCGAACACCCCTCCCTGGCCACCCAAGGCCCTGACATCTGCCTCCAACAGATGGCCGACGGCCTCAAAATCGCCGCCGAGCGTCACAACGTCCCTCTCGCCGAACTCAGCTACATCGGTCTCGGCACCCCGGGCCCGGCCTCCCCCACCGGCGTGATCAGCGTCAACGGGTCCACCAACTTCGCTCATTCCGCCTGGTCCGGCTTCGACGTCCGCGGCGCCCTCTCGAAAAAGCTCGGCCTCCCTGTCGCTTATATAAATGACGGCAACGCCGGTGCCCTGTGGGGCCATTACGTGTTATTCGGTGCCCAAAACCACGCCACTTCCATTTCCGCGATCATTGGCACTGGCCTTGGAGGCGGCGTAGTCATAGAAAATCGCGTCCTCACCGGTAGCCACGGTTTCGCCGGCGAACTCGGCCATGTCCTGCTCCCTTACCAAGTCATTCCGGGCCTCGAGAATTCCCGCCCCCTCTGCAACTGCGGCCGCACTGGCGATCTGGAATCCGTGTGCTCTCTAACCGCTCTTGAAAAATCCCTCCTCCCTGCTTTCCTGCCCAAGTACCCCAACCACGAACTCGCCAAACTCGGCGACCTCCGCAAAGCTGCACGCCTGGTCCGTGGCCTTGCCGAAAAGGGCGACCCCTTGGCCCGCCAACTTTTTGCCGCCCAAGCCCACGCCTTGGCCCTTTTCTTCGATCAGATGGTGACCACCTTCGACCCCGACGCCCTCATCGTTGGCGGCGGCGCCATCGAAACCAGCTGGGAGTTTCAACAGTGGTTTGTCTCCGAAATCCGCTTCTCCTTACCCCAACAGTGGGAGGAGACAGGTCACCTTCCGATTCACATCATGCCCAACGGCGACACCGCCGGTGCACGAGGTGCCGCTTTGGAAGCTTTCAAGGCCCTACCCACCTCATAATTCACGGGTTAGGGACGTTTGTTTAAACCAACTCCTTACAGTTTTTCGAGAAATCGCCGATACTCATATCACTATGTCTTCAACGATGGAAGGCTTGTTACGACCTCAGAAGCGGTTTGTAATACCGCAGTACTACCTATTACCGATAGGCGCTCGGTTAAGCGCTAAGTGCGTGATATTCTACGAGAAACGCTACTTTTGGCTGAACCATCGCCTGGGCGAAGAACCCGCTTTAGATTTGTCCCGATGCGAAAACTAATAATTTCCCTTCTTCCAAAGAACGCGCGCAAGACGGGCGCGGGGTTAAGCGGCCACCGGAAGGGCTGCGGAGCGTTTCTTTTCTCATGGTGGCTCGCATCCGCGCCCTTTGGACTTCTAAAGAACGCGCGCAAGACGGGCGCGGGGTTAAGCGGCCACCGGAAGGGCTGCGGAGCGTTTCTTTTCTCATGGTGGCTCGCATCCGCGCCCTTTGGACTTCTGAAGAACGCGCGCAAGACGGGCGCGGGGTTAAGCGGCCACCGGAAGGGCTGCGGAGCGTTTCTTCTCTCATGGTGGCTCGCATCCGCGCCCTTTGGACTTCTAAAGAACGCGCGCAAGACGGGCGCGGGGTTAAGCGGCCACCGGAAGGGCTGCGGAGCGTTTCTTCTCTCATGGTGGCTCGCATCCGCGCCCTTTGCGCTGTACGCGGCCGTGGCGGTCGGTGGTAGCCCGAAAAACAACCCGGCCCCGCCGTTCCACGTGGCTGTTCTTGAGGGCGATGGGGCGCTTAATAGTCTTCCCTCTCGTGCTGCGCTGGAGCCCGTAATTCGGGTAGCCGATGCCGAAGGCAACCCTTTGGCGGGCGCGCGCGTCGAGTTCGACGTTCCCAAAGCAGGCCCCGGCGTTACTTTCGGATCGAGCGCAACGCATTTCAACACCACTACTAACAATGAAGGCGTGGCCAAAGCGTCCGGCCTGCGCAACAACGGTATTGCCGGTGGTTTCGCCCTGCTGGTTCACGTCTCTTATCAAGGCCAGACCCTGGCAGACATGACTCTCCATCAAACCAACATCGCCGGCAATAGTAGCAGCAGCCCCAAATCCTCCGCTCACGTGGCTGCTAAACCGCGCACAAAGCAGCAAGAAGCTTACCCTGATGCTTCCATGTCGTCCACCGTTCTAGGAGTCGCCATGGGAGATGAGTTCGTGATCAACGGTACGCCGACACCTACCAATGCCAATCTGGCTCCCGGCAGCCGTATCCAAACTAAAGATAGTTCGGTCACCGTCTTCATTCACGAGCATTGCGAATTCCTAGTGGGTCCTCATTCTTCCGTCATCATCCAGCCGCACATACTAAACGTGATGGGTGGCGCCGTGCGCGCCAAACACTTCGGCGATTGTAAGTTTGGTTACGGCGGACTCTGGGTCACTAGCCCATCCCCGAATGGCGATGCCGTCGTCGCTTTGTCGACCGACCACATGGAAGTTGGCTCCGTCAGCGGCCCGGTGGAAGTTTCCAACGCCGTCACGTTGGTCAATAGCATCCAACCGGGCGCTGTATCGGCTTTTAACTTTGCCGATTCGTCGAGCGCTAGTGGCGCCAGCATCAGTTCAGGCACGTCCAACAAAGTCGCATTCATGCTCGGTGCCGGCACCGCCGCTTCCCTGATCGGTCTCGGCCTAGCCATCGACACCATCGCCCAACCTGGCCCCGCGTCCTCAACCAGCCCGTAGCCGGGTACCCACCAACCGCAAGGAGCGCCGCAAGAGGCCTAGCTTGGTTTGCCAATTGGGGCTTGCTAGCCAGGCTCAAAAGCTGCAAAGCCCGCACAAAATTGACAATTACCGTAAATTAGCGAATAATAGGAGAGGGTTGAGCACTCCCGCTCACTCGCAGATCGCCCGAACTAAGTCGAGCGCTCTGATCCACTCCCCCTTAGCTTTCCGAGACGTATTTGATCAAGCGGGATTTTCTCTCGCCGATCAGTGTGCATGTTTCATGACAGCCATCAACATCAAACTTACGCAGGAGGAAGCAGAGCTGCTTAGCAGTCTCGCCTCCGACCAGATCTTCCGCCGGGAATTCATCGACCCCAAGATGCCCGGCCATCGACCGAACCCTGGGGCACTGCGACTTGGCAAACAACTCGTGGAACGGCTTCAGGCCGTGGTGGATGAGATGAAAGGCCCGCGCGCTCCGCAGCGGAACGGACCTCGGGTCAAGAGTGCCGCCGCAGCCAGTGGGGCGGGCCACACACGAACTGCGGTAGTAGAGGATATTCCTCTCACATAACAGACGGCCAACGCCGACGGTATTTCAGTCCGCGCCTGCGAGTTTGTTTTCGCCCAATGCCATCGGGTTCTGCATCCACAGCACCCTTGACCGCTGCATGCCAAGTGTCTTGTTATCGAGACATTTGTGATATCGTTTTCCTGTAGCTGGCGCGGCTGCGATCATGCCCGCGCAGCGAGTTCTTGGAATCACGCATCACTTTGTAGAAGGAGTATCCAATCCAATGGCAGCAATTTTGTCCTCCCCGCTGGAGACCCAGGCCGCCGTGTCGGCGACCAAGCTACTGATTAACGGTCAGTGGGTGAATAGCCAATCCGGCAAGACTTTCCCAACCATCAATCCGGCAACGGGCAAGGAGATCTGTCAGATTTCCGAAGCGGACTCAGCCGACGTCGACAAAGCCGTTATCGCAGCCCGCGCCGCCTTTGATAAAGGACCATGGCGCAAAATGTCCGGGTCGGAACGCGGCCGCTTGCTCAACAAGCTGGCCGACCTTATTGAGAAGAACAGCGAAGAATTGGCGCGCCTCGAGTCGCTCGATAACGGCAAGCCTTTCTTGGTCGCGAAAGCGGCTGACCTATCCCTTACAGTCGCCTGCTACCGCTATTACGCGGGGTGGGCCGATAAACTCCAAGGCAAAACCGTTCCTGTAAATGGCGATTACTTTTGCTACACCCGCCATGAACCCATCGGCGTGGTCGGCCAAATCATACCGTGGAATTTTCCGTTGTTGATGCAAGCCTGGAAGCTGGCCCCGGCTCTCGCCACGGGCAACACCGTCGTGATGAAGCCAGCCGAACAAACGCCGCTGACGGCGCTGCGGGTGGGTGAGTTGATACTTGAAGCTGGATTCCCCGCAGGCGTGGTCAATCTGCTGCCTGGTTACGGCCCCACTGCGGGCGGAGCCATTGCAAAGCACATGGACGTGGACAAGGTTGCTTTCACTGGATCAACCGAAGTCGGCCATCTGATCATGGAAGCAGCGGCAAAATCTAATTTGAAGCGGGTCACTCTGGAGTTGGGCGGGAAAAGCCCAAACATCGTTTTTGCGGACGCGAATTTAGATGAGGCCATCGAAGGTTCGCATTTTGCACTCTTCTTCAACCAGGGCCAATGCTGCTGCGCCGGGTCGCGGCTGTTCGTGGAAGAAAAAGCGTACGACGAATTTGTAGAAAAGAGCGTAGCCCGTGCCGCCAAGAGGACCGTCGGCAATCCGTTCGATCCAGCCACGGAGCAGGGCCCACAGGTCGACAAAGATCAGTTTGAAAAAGTGATGGGCTACATCGAATCCGGCAAATCGGAAGGCGCTAAACTCGTGCACGGCGGCAATCGCGTGGGCAGTGAGGGCTACTTCATCCAGCCCACCGTGTTTTCAGACGTGCAAGACAACATGAAGATCGCCGAAGAAGAGATCTTCGGACCCGTCATGAGCATCATCAAGTTCAAGACCATGGACGAAGTCATTGAACGAGCCAACCGCACCATCTATGGCTTGGCTGCGGCCGTCTGGACTCGCGATATCGGCAAGGCCCATGCTATTGCCAACAACGTCAGAGCCGGCACGGTTTGGGTCAATTGTTACGACGTCTTCGACTCGGCGGCGCCGTTTGGCGGATTCAAGCAGTCGGGAATCGGACGTGAACTCGGCGAATACGGGTTGCAGCAATACACCGAAGTGAAAACGGTAACCGTTAAGCTTTAGCCGGCGTGAACCAAGCCGCCAACGAGAGCGACGGCATCCGGCAGTTGCGAGTAGGTGAGCCGGTAGGCGCGCAGAGATTGCACCCACGCGACAAAAGCGGCGATTGCGGAGCGGGTATGCGGGACCCAGAAGCCGCTTTTTTGCAGCTCATAGAAGGTCTGCAAGGGGTCGAGCGGAAGCAATCCGCCCGGCCCCCTTTTTGCGTCTTCACGCTGATAGTCGACGAAAACCAAGAATTCAGGAGTAGCGGCGCTCACGCTGGTTGTTTTTGGCGAAGGAGGCAGGAAGCGAACTAAATCGCCATAACGATTGTGGATGGGTGCGCTGGAGAGTTCCGGGAAATAAGGGCGCAAGGCGGGCCAACTGCCTTCGCGGAGCATAAGCGCGAAGGGCAAAGGGAGAATATGGTTGGTGGTGAGAACCGCGGCCGAATCATCGGAGAGAAGGCGGAGACCCGAGTGGAGAAGTGCCGCAGTGAGCGTGGATTTACCGGAATTCGTAGCAGCGGGAAACAGGATCGCGCGATTGGATGCTGGGTACGCGAGTGCAGCCGCGTGAAGGATCGCCAGCCACTGGGAATCGGGGCCATGCGCAAGGCGCGCCAATTCCTGAAGCACCAACGTGCGCGCGACCGCGGCGTTCGGAGCAGAGCCGAAGAAGGCGCTATCGCGGAATATATTGGTGCTCACACCGTCGCTGCCGGTAACCACACGGATGGTGTAGTCCGGATGCGGAGTTGAGTATTGGGCAGGAGAAGCAGCGAGGTGGGCGAGGCGCGGCCGGATTTCTTCAACGAAGGCGGGATCGTGTGCTACGAGGCGAAAGCGCGGCGCGGCCAGCCCCGAACGCAGGGAGAAATCGGCAGTGAAGAGAGGTGATTCGACCGTCGCGGCGAACACCGGAACGGGTTGCTGTTGTTGCCGTTCCGATTGATCGCTTTCGGGTGAAAGGAGGAGGGATTGAGACCAGGTTTGGAGGGTGCTGGTCACATCGGCGGTAGCCACAGAAAGTGGAATGCCGAAGTGAGCGGCGAGGGTCTCGGCTAGAGGAGAAACCTGCGGCCAAGGCGATTGCTGCTTCTGTAATTGCGACCACAAGAAGCTGGCCGACGGATTGAGGATGAAAAGGCTTGCTAGATCGGGCCGTGCTACGATCAAGCCCGCTCGGTCTTTTGAATCGCTGAGGACTTCAAAAGACCAATATTCAGGCATTTAGCCGTAGGCAGAACAAGGCGAGAAAGACAACCCGCCTGGGCGGATTTTAGTGGCGCTTGGGACCCGAGCCTGAGGCGGCCTGCGAGTTGAGAGCCATCACGGTGAAAGGAGCGGCATAGATCGCGAACTTACCAAGTTTGGTTACGAGATCGCGGCGATTTTGAGACTCGGGTGATTCGACGCCGGGGTCGGGTAAAGAATTTGGCTGGTTGTTGGTTGGTTGATTTTGATCCATATCGTTTTTCTCGTTCTTTGAACTATCGGAATAAAATAGCTACGATGCCTTAGCGAACCCGGTTGCGTTTCCGGGCTGAAGTAATAAGGAAGAGCCCTCCTAATAACGCTGCGCCCACTGGGAAAAGCTGAGCCGGCTCGGGAGAAGCGATGATCGAGGTGTTCGGACTGATTCCGCTGCCAAAAGTAAACGTGAGGTTGTAGGCACTATCGAGGTAATCGCTTGCGTTTTGAGCGGCGGAGAAAGCCAAGTAATTGCAATCGGACTGATCCGAGTAACCCGGACCCGCAGTCAGAGTTCCGATCGGAAGCCCTCCAAACGAGAGTGTTGCCGATGCGGATGTGTTAGCTGGAAGCGTCACTGGAAAGTATTCGCAAGCGGTGCCGTCCCAGGGGCTGGTTTCAGGATCGTAGAAATTCTGTAGCATGTTCAGCGAAAGTACATCAAGACCGGCTGAGGCCGCGTGGGTGTTGCCGCCATTTCCAAGGTAGGTGACATTGGGCAGCAACGACAGATGTGAACCGCTGTTGCCATAGCTGTTGGAGTATGTTCCAGCCACCAGGTACTGGTCACCGTTCGTGAACGCGTAGACAAAA
Organism: Bryobacterales bacterium; assembly: GCA_963763615.1. Taxonomy (GTDB): domain Bacteria; phylum Acidobacteriota; class Terriglobia; order Bryobacterales; family Bryobacteraceae; genus Bog-105. Next base: position 647,202 of record CAVXPI010000007.1, read on the forward strand.
TCGAAACTGCCGCTCGACGATTGGCCAACGCCTAAAGAGGCGGCTTGGGTATCAGGTTGCGGACAGCTTCCCACTTCGCAGATTGTTGGGCCGACTGTGCCGAGGGCCTGGATAGCGGTGCAAAAGCCTGCGACGGGAAGTGCGAGGGCGATGAGCGCGAACCGCGTAGCTCCCAAACAGGCAGAAGAGGAAGATTTTAAGGGTGAAAACATGAGAGGCCCTCCAGTGGCGGAAAATTTTGAATCAGGGTCATGCACTACTTGGTGTTGAAAGGTTAACGTAGTCCACAATGAAATTGAAGAGGTACGGGGGAACGACTACAAGCGGTTGAATTCCAAGCTCCGCCCCTTCCGTCCCACTACCGAACTCGCGATAAACCGAGAACGGCTTGACAAATCCAGGATCAAAGCCGATGGAGCTATAAACAACGTACGACGAATATATCACGAATCGTAAGGTGGGTGCAACGTTCCGAGGTACTGCCAGAAAAGCACCCAGGTTTTTTGGTCTTCGGACTTTGACTCGAGATATATATTGCTAACATCGTGAATTGAAAGCAGATAGCGAGTCTTGGGCGCGGAACGGAGCAATTTGGATGAACCTGCGGTCCTTCCGGCGTTCCCTCAACTTGCCAAAAAAAATTCTGCGTCATACAAGTGTTTACGAATTTAGTACGGCTGAAACGACCACAATACGGCAAAATTCCTATTTTACGGGTTGCCGCAGCGCGAGGCTCAAGTTATATTGTGCGTCTGGATAATCGGGTTTCAGGCGCAGGGCCGTCCGAAACTCCCCTGCCGCGAGATCTCGTTTGCCGCCGTTCAGAAAAAGCAGTCCCAAGTTGTTGTGCGCTTCGGCCGACTCCGGATTTCGGCGCAAAACTTTTTGATAAGCGGCGGCCGCTCGTTCGGGTTCGCTGCGCTCGGCGTAAAGATTTCCCGCCAGCATAAGCGCCTCGAAGCGTGCCGGCTCAATGGCAAGAGATTCCTGCAACTCGCGGATGGAATCTTCGGTCCGCCCAAGCGTCGCAAGAAGTTTAGCGAGATCGTAATGAGCTTCCGCCGAATCGGGGTCGCAAGCAACAGCCAGTCTCATTTCTTCGAGTGCGGCATCGTTTTGCGCATCCCGGGCGTGCAAGATACCCAGCCGAATGTGCGCTTCGGTGTAATCCGGCTTCAATGAGACGGCCCGCGAGAAGAGCTCAAACGCCGTTTGCGTGTGATCGAGCTTTTCTTCCGCGAGTCCTGAATAGTAAAAAGGAGAGGGATCTGAGGGATCCAGCGACCGCGCGTTCTCAAAGGCAGCCTTGGCATCATCGGGCCGGTTCGCTTTCAGCGCCGCGATGCCATCGAGCGTGAGCTTTTGCACTTGCGCCTTCGTCGTGCGGCTGTCATAGGATTGTTGAACTTGCCGCAATTCAGATTTAGCCTCGGCGGCGTTACCGCGCATTTTTAAAACAATGGCCAAGGCGTAGCGCGCGCGTTCGAAATCGGGCTTCAGCGCGAGCGCTCTGCGCAGCACCTGCTCCGATTCAGCCAACCTGCCTGCGCCTTTGAGAGCGAGGCCTAAATCGCCAAGCGTCACTGGATTTTTGGGCAGGTAGCGCGCAGCCAATTGAAATTCGTGTAAAGACCCTGGCGCATCACCCATACGCCGTAGTGCGAGCCCCAAACTCTCGTGGGCCGGGCCGAACCTTGGCTGCAGCGCAATGGCAATTCGGAACTCTTTCAACGCACTTTGCAGTTCTCCCAATTGGCCAAGCGCAATGCCGCGATAGTAGTGGCCTTCCGAATTGCTGGGATGAGCGAAGTAAAACGCAGCACGCTCTGCGTTACCGGTTTCTAAGTACGACAAGCCGAGGAGATGATCAACCGCCGGCGAGCGCGGAATAGAGCGCAGTTCCTCAATCGCTTGCCCCGCACGATCTTCCTTAAGCAGAATTTCAGCCAGATAAAAGTGCGCCGAGTTGAGATGGGGATTCAACTCGAGCGCGCGCGCCAACTCCAGTTTGGCGGCTGTGTCATCGCCGCCTTTTGCTTTTAGCGCCAGAGCAGCTTTGAGGTGCGCTTCAGCGCTCTCTTGGCCGCCTATCGCGCCCGCGAATAAGCACGCTGTTGCGAAAAACCTAGAAAACAAACTTGAGGCTCATCTGCCCAATGCGAGGATCGCGCGCGCCGGTGACCGCGCCGAATGTGCCGCCGCTGAAGTTCCCGCTCGGATTGTCGAATTGCGTGTGATTAAAGGCATTGAAAAATTCGGCTCGAAATACTATAGACATCGACTCACTAATTTCGGTGATCTTCATCAAAGCCAAATCCCAATTCGCGAAACCAGGTCCGGAAAAAAAGCGCCGGCTCGCATCGCCGAACGAACCTAGGCTTTCCGAGGCAAACGCGCCGGGTAGAAAAAATGTATTCGGTCCGTTTGGCCCGGGCTTATGGGGATTCTGCGTTTGCAGCGGTCCCACAATATTCGGCGTGTCTGTGTTCGGACTCCCGGTTAATGAATTGTCTCCTGCGCTCTGAGTAATTTGCACGGGGAAACCGGTCGCCAGCCGTGTGATGCCGTTGAGCTGCCAGCCCTTCGTCAACCGCCTGGGTCCAGCGGGGAGCCAGCGGTTCACAGGAATCGCCCAGGTGTAGCTGGCGACAAAATTCGAGCGAACGTCGAAAGAAGAAAGCGAACGGCTCAAACGATAGTTCGTGAAATTTACCCAATCTCCAAAGCCGGACGCGTTATCGATCGCTTTTGAATATGTGTACGCCGCCAAAATGGTCATATCGCTAGCCTTGCGCTCCACCGACGTTTGAAACGACGCGTAGTTGGAATTGGCGATATTCGCGGTTATGCTGTTGTCCGCCCCAAAAGCCGGACCCAATGTTGTGCGAGTGCCGAAAACCTGTTGGCCGCCCGGCAGCGTGTAGGTCTGCTGTTCCCCGTAAGGACCGCAGGAGGGAGTGGCGCCTTCCGCATTCAACTGGGCACACAAGGCTGCATTGCCCGGATTGGCATCGTATTGAGAGATCAGCTTATGACCTTGCGTACCAACGAAAGCCAGCGTCAACACGGTTGACTTAGTAAGTTCGCGTTGTACTGTGAGGTTATAATCCTCCGCGTACGGCATGCGGTTGTGGATGTCATAGCCAGGTGAATAGGAAATGGGCAAGTAAGTAGAATAATCGAGCGTCGCATTCGCGGGACTACCCGGAGTAGGAAACGTGAATGGAAATCGCTGCGTTTGGGAACTGCCATCGGCCCGCGTCAAAAACGGCTGATCGAACATGGGCTGGTTGGGACTAACCCAATACAGACCGAATGGCGCATCGCCGACTTCGTAAAACAAATTCAAGTCTTCAATCGAAGTGTAGAAGATGCCGTAACCCGCGCGAATGCTGGTCTTGCCGGGCCCGCCGGTAAGTTTGCCCATCAATCCATCGCTAAAGTCCGGTGAATACGCGATGCCAATGCGCGGAGCAAAATTGTTATAGCGAGTGTGCGCCAGCGTACTCGGAATGCCAGGATCTCCAGGGACAACCCAACCGAGCGGCGCGGTGGGAAATTGCGTGGATTGCTCGCCGGGAACAATAGTTTCGATCTTCCCTTGGGTGTCATACCAGGGCATGCTCACCTCCCAACGGAGGCCGTAATTAATGGTGACATTCGGTTTCCACTTAAAGGAGTCCTGGAAATAAGCCCCGCCGTACCGCGTGCGCGAATCAAGAAATTGCTGGCTGCATTGGTTATAGCTCGTTGGTGCGCCAATGAGGAAATCCGCAAAATCGATGCCTGTCTCACTGCCGCTAAACGTGAAATCTCCGTTGGGCGCGCATGTGTTGCGCTCGTTGATTTGCAAATAACGGAACTCTCCGCCAAACTTCATGGTGTGTCTGCCCACGACTTTTGAAAAACCGTCCGATATCTGGTACGTGTTATTCGGTTGACCTGTTGTAAGAGTGGGAACGCCAATAGAAAAATTATTGAAGTAAATCGGCGGGACGGTCTGCGGAAAGCCGGCGGGTCCACTGGGATTAATGCCAAGGGTGTTTGCGCCCGTCACAAAGCCAAGCGATGCCAAGCTGGCGAAGCTGCCTTTCGGCTCCGAAGTGTGGGTAGACGTCCGGAAGAAACTCAAACGAAATTCGTTCACTTGCGAACCGCCAAACGTTTTCGTATTGCTCAGCACGGCCATCTGGGCGCGCGTGGGCGTGGTGGCGGGAAACCCGGGCACGCTGGCGGCCGGCAAAGCGGCGTTCACCGTTGAATCGTCGAAGTGATAGTACATTGACCAATTACCCGCTTGATTGCTGGATACATCCACCCGCTGCCCCAGCTTGTCGTCCTGCACCGTATTCTTCTGACTGGAATTGGCGTAAAAGCCGTTGGACTGATTGGGAACGGGAATGTACGGAAGAATGCCCACTGCCGGCGCCGAGTAAGCGCGGCTTGGAACAATCCCCCCAGGAAACACGCATTGCGCTGAAGACGAACAACCGGGGGTACTGTATTGTTCGCCGTTCGTGACCCCATAACCCAAGCGCGACGTCAAAACACTTGCCCAATAAGCTCCTTGCACCGTTGTTGGATTGCCATTGCTGTCGACGAAGGTCGACGGGTCGAACTGGCCTTGCCGGTTCGCGACGCTCGGCACTTCCACCAAACCAGTGCTCGCTCCTTGGGTCTGGCGAGTGCCTTGATAATCGGTAAACCAGAAAATCTTGTTACGCCAAAACGGGCCGCCCACCGCGTAGCCGTACTGATTCCGGCGCAATTCCGCTTTCGTGGGATCAAAAAAGTTGCGCGCATCGAAGTTATCGTTGCGCAGAAACTCGAAACCGTCGCCATGCACCGCGTTCGATCCAGACTTCGTAATGGCGTTCATCACGCTGCCGCTAAACTTGCCATATTCAGCATCGAAGCTATTCGTAATGAGCCGGAATTCCTGAATCGAATCGAGGTTGGGAATCAAGCCTGCACCCAGATTTCTGCCCTCGCTCACATCGCCGCCATTCACCAAGAATGCATTCGCCGTCTCGCGCTGCCCATTTACCGAATAGTTGCCCGCATTCGAAATGCCGGAGACTGGACGGTCTTGCTGAATGGAACCGGACGTCGCCGGCGCAACCCCTGCTTGCAAAGAGAGCAAATCGATGTAGCTGCGGCCGTTCAGCGGCAGGTCCAGAATTTGCTCGGTGTCGAACACCTGCCCGAGTTGGGTACTTTCGGTTTCCACTTGGACGTTGCTCGCCACGACGGTAACGGCTTCTTTCACCGTGCCCACTTTGAGCCCTACATCCACACGGAACTGATCGTTCACTCGCAGTTCGATTCCTGTGGAGACGAACTGTTCGAAACCCGTGGCAGACGCATTCACCCGATACGGCCCCGGCGGCAGAGCCAACAAGCGGAACTCACCGGACGCATCCGACTTAACTTCTCTGGTGAAATTCGTCGAGGTATTCGTGGCAGAAACTATCGCGCCAGCTACGGCGCCGCCAGAAGGATCCCGCACAACTCCTACAATCGTTCCGGTTACATCCGCAAACAAATTCGCTGCAAGACTAATTGCTGCGAGAAGCGTAAAGGTACAAATCTTGCGATTCATAGAGTCCCTTCTTTTTCCGACCTTCGCTAAAGATTAGGGGAATGGACCGCTGTTGTCAAGACCGCGAGCGACAGAACTATTGGCTGAAAACCAAAGTACCGAAATTTTCGGGGACGTGATTCGGATCGCGGTTTTGCACGCAAGTGGGCTGCCAGCAGAGAAAGTGACGTTGCGGATCTGCGCCAAGCCCATCAATGCGATATAAGTTCATCCGCCATTTCGTGCCTGCTGAGACGGCTTGCATGCTCACTGCCTTGAGCGGAATGCGCGCCGCGGCGAACCAGACCTTGTGCGCATTGTCGATTCGCGCCAGGGTTTGCCAGCCTGATCGCCAGTTGTGGTCATAGCTCTCATGGTCAAGATCAATTGCCAAATCAATCCAATCGCCGGTGGGCGCGATTTCAAATTCGCGATAGTGCCGAATATTCTGCCAGTCGTCGCCCAAAAACATTTCGACAACGTCGCGATCCCACAGCTTCACGCGCGGCCCGGAATGATCCGCAGGCAGAAAGAGATTCAGCTCTTTGTACGGACAGCGGAAAAGCAGATAAAGATCGCTGTCGGTATAGAAACCTTTAATCGTGGTCCTTGTTTCGGGGTATTCAATCTGGCGGCTGCAATCCTTCCACATGTCCTGCGCCGGAGCATGCTTCCAAATCGCCGCGGCCTCGTTTAGCGTGAGCGCAGGAGAACCTTTTGCATGGTGAATCTCAAACGTGGCCTTCGACGCATCGACTACGCAAGGAGCCTGACCGTAGAGGGCGAAGCTGGCGAGAAGAACGGCTAAGATTCTCATTATTGCACCGCGATCAACGAAATTTGCTCGAGAGTTGGATAGCGGCCTTCCGCATCCGGTTCTCTGCTGCCGGGCTTGATCTGCTGAACAGTCGTTCGAGCCGGCCGCGAACCTTCCGAAAAATATTGTGCGTAAATTTTGTTCATAGAGGCAAAGTCGTCGAGACTATCAAGATACACGTTCGTCGCCGCCACAGTCTTGAAATCCATACCCGCCTCTTCCAGATTGTCGAGCAAATTGCGAAACGTTTGGCGCAATTGGTGATCAACCGAAGCCGCGTAGATACCCGAATGTGGCCCCGGAATAAATCCACTCTTCGCCGAACAATACAACGTTTTTCCGGCGAAGACGCACGGACTTGCCGTCGGACTCGGCGGCATATTCCTGGGCCGCACCGCTCTCCGTTGCGCCAGATCGCGCACGGCCACTCCGGTAAACGCCACGTGACTCGCGCCCAGGTCGTTCACAAAGATAGTAGCGCGCGCCGGCGTATTGCCAAACTCAAACCGTTGCGCATATTCGCGATTCATAGCATCAGCAGGCATCGCCGCCGTCAGATAAGGATTCACAAAGACCATGTTCTTCAGACTCAAGCCTGCCGCTTGCGTGACAGCTTGCAACTGATCTAACGCACTCTTCACCTCAGCTTCAGGCGTGGCACCCGAGCCCATGACGCTCGAAACAAATAACCGGTCGTGCGTGAGAACGGCAGCCGGATACGATTTATCCGCGAAGCTCGGAATGGAGACGGCTTTGAGCCCAGCGCGATCCAGCACCGCCACTGCGTTCATCTCCACCGGCGTCCCCGGCACTCGCGCCACTCCGACCGTTGCGCGTGCGGGCGAGCCTTTTGGAAAGTAGCCGGCCCAGATCCGATCCGCCTCCGCCAGGTTCGAGAAATCCGCCAAATACAGATGCGCATACACGACGTGATCCATCGTGAGTCCGCCCGCTTCCACAATGCTCTTCACGTTGTCCATCACCTGCCGCATCTGCGCACCGAAAGTATCCGGCAGCGTGCCCTGCGCGTTCTTGGCGCCTTGGCCGGAAACGTATAAGTAACCATCGGCCACAATGCCGGGAGAAAATGGCGCGGGTGGCGGAAACCCTCCGGCCGGTGTTACGATTTTGATCTGGGCGCTCAATGCGCCACTCAACAACAACTGCGACAGAAAGAGTTTCGTTCGTTTTTTCACGCAAACCATTATCTTGGATAAAACATTACATGGCAAATATAAACAGGCGACTGGTTATGAAATGGGCCGCCGCAGCGCCGCTCTTCGGCACGATAGCCGTTCAGAATTTTGCCGGCAAACTTTCGGCGGCTGCCACCGGTAAATCGTCAACCGAAGATGTCTATCGCCGCATTGGCGTCCGGCCCTTTATAAACGCCCGGGGCACCTGGACGTATTTGAGCGGCTCCCTCGAACTCCCTGAAGTGCGGCAAGCCATGGACGATGCCTCGCACCATTTCGTCGATATGTTCGAGCTACAACATGCCGTTGGCAAGCGTCTGGCCGAGTTGTCAGGAGCGCAAGCAGGCATGGTTACATCCGGTGCCGCGGGTGCAATGGCCGCCGCCACCGCCGGTTGCATGGCGGGAACCGATCCTGCCAAAATCTGGCAATTGCCCGACACCACCGGCATGAAGAGCGAAGTCGTCATGCTCGGCGGCCCGCTCCGCCTTTGACAGCGCCATCCGGCTCGCCGGCGCGAAACTCAAACTCGTGCAAGGTGAGGACGACCTCGCTTCTGCCATCACAGAAAACACCGCAATGATCTACACAACTCTGCTGGGCGAAAGTCTGAAAGCAGCTTTGCAGATCGCCAAGAAAGCATCCGTTCCCTTAATGCTCGACGACGCTGCGGGCATTCCTCCCATCGAAAATCTGAAACTCTACGCCGACATGGGAATCGACCTGTTCTGTTTCTCCGGCGGCAAAGGCCTGCGCGGCCCCCAATGCTCGGGCATTTTACTTGGACGTAAAGATCTGATCGAGGCCGCGCTCCACCAGTGCAGTCCCTGGGAAGGTTCCGTGTGCCGCTCCATGAAGGTTGGAAAGGAAGAGATCATCGGAGTTTTGACCGCTATCGAGTCATGGCATAAAATCGACCTCTCCGAACTGAACAAAGAATGGTCGCGCCGCGTGGAACGAATCGCCAGACTCGTTGAGACTGTTCCAGGAGCGACCACCCAAACCTTCGTGCCCACTGACGGCAACCGCTACCCCACCCTGACCGTGAAGTGGGACGAAGCCAAATGGAATTTCACGGTAGAAGACTGCGACAAAGCATTACGAGCCGGCGAACCTCGTATTGAAGTCTTGACGGCGAGTACCCCAAGCTTGGTGCCTGCCGTCAGGGAAGGCTGGCAAGGCGGCCGCAAAATCGAAAGCCAACCTAAGCGCGAAGCGAATCAATTGCAGATTGTATCGATGACGCTAAAAGAAGGTGACGATTTAATCGTCGGCCGCCGTTTGCGCGAAATCCTGAACTCCGCCAGAAAGGCCGCGTAATATGGAACGAAGGCATTTCCTAAGCGGCGGTCTTGTCACTGCACTGGCTGGCGCAGCTACCACTCCATCCGTATTTATCGAGCGCGCAGCGGACGGTCTTCCTCATCGCGGCAAAACTTTCGCCCTCATTACGCCGCACTTGGATGACGGCCCGATCTTCGCCGGCGGCACTCTCGCCAAACTGTTACGCGAAGGCTACACCGGTTATTTTATTCGCACGAGTAACGACGAAAAAGACTCCTACCATCTCACCCTCGGTGAAACCGTCCTCGCCAACGAGCGCGACACCGAAAGGTTCGTCAAAGCTCTCGGCCTGAAACGTTCGTTCGATCTCAGCTATCGGAATCATCGGATCGACGACGTGGCCAAGAGTGAAATTCGCGGCCGGCTGATTTTCCTGATCCGCCTTCTGAAAATCGACACCGTCCTCAGCTACGATCCCTGGGGCCATTACGAAGAGAATCCCGACCACTACGTCACCGCGCAAGCCGTAGAAGCCGCGTGCTGGATGGCGGGAGGCAACCTCGATTTTCCAGAACATTTCGCTGCGGGGCTAACACCGCATAGCGTTTCTGAAAAGTATTACTTCGCCCGTGGGCCGCAGCTTGTCAATAGAGCGGTTGACACCGCACCCACTCACTCGGCAAAACTGTCAGCCATCCAGTCTTGCGAAACCATGATCAATCACATGGTGAAAGATCTCAACGATTCACTCGCGGCCCGCAAGCTGCGCATTCCAGCCCTGGCCAATGGCGACGAGGCCAGCGCTCGCGAAGCGTACATCAGGCTCGCTTTCGAATCGCGCGATCGTCAAGTGGCCGCCAAATACGGTCTCGACTTTGCTGAAGAGTTTCACTACATCGGACCCGATCCCGCATTAGAAGAGTTCATTTCCCGCAACGCCACGCCAGCCTAGCGGCCTAACGAGGGAGTTTGTAGTATTCGTAAGTCGTCGTCCAACTGAACTCTTTGCCAGGTTCAATCGTGATCGCTGTATAGGGCTCCATCGCGAGCACGGAGCGTATTGACCACAACGACTCCTTGAGCAGCGGACGGTCGGACTGAATGGTCATTCCCGCACCCACAGAGTTACTCTCAATTCGAATTTGGCTGTCGCTCGGAGCCGCGCCGAATCCCTCAAGGCGTGTCGCCACCACATCTTCGCCCTCCAGCGTCTTGAGATAGCGAACCTGATGTTCGCTCACCGCCGCAAACTCTTTATTCGGCTGCTCTGCTGTCGTCTGAATCGCAAACGGAACGGAGATCGTTACTCCCGACCCCGGCGCTTGATGATCCAGCACCAGGAAATTATGGTTGTACACGTTAGTGTGAATCGCCTTCTTCCGGGTGTTCTGCAGAGTATGGCTCATCACCAGTTCGGCTTTCCCCTTTGTGAGCCGGATACTCTTTCGATAGACATATCCAAATCCCGAACCAGCATCATTCAGACGTTGAGTAAACTCGATGGAATCGCTACGCTTCTTGACCTGCCACTTACCGCCGTTCGCAACTTCATATAAGTGATAGTTATCGTATTTGTCACCGCCGTTCCTGCGCAGAGCGCCGATGCCGATTTTGATAAACGTGCCACCTGCACCAGCCTCCTCATAACCAACCTGACTGAATTCATCCACTGGCCCAGTAGCGGCGCTGCATGGGCCTGCGACAATCTCTCCATCGCGGTAAACGAAATCGTGAACAGACGCATCAAACTTGTCAAACCAAGGCCCGTAATACTCATGCCCATTGGCAGTCAGGCTATAAATCACGCCAGACCAATCAAAACGAGTGCCTCGATAGAATCCACGTTCCGATTCCGGCAGATAGATCTTCGCCGTAATCAGCCCATTGGTGATTTCGGTTTGAGGAGGTCCATCGGAAGCCGCTCCCAACAGAGACGCTGCAACAATTGCCGCAGCCCCAACAATAGAGATTCGATTCATGCCAGCTAGGTTATCGCGCCCACTCCTCGATCGGCCCGCGTGCCGGCAAGCATCCTGTTGCCGTTTTGCTGCAATCCATCGTCCGTATTCTCGCCAATTTGCTGCCGCCACAGCGCGTAATAAAGGCCCGTTTTCGCCACCAGTTCCGCGTGCGTCCCTTCCTCAACAATGCGCCCGCGCTCGAGAACGAAAATACGCCCCGCATGCATGACGGTCGATAACCGGTGTGCAATCAGAATGGTAATTACGTCCGATCGCTCGCCCACATCGCGAATCGTACGGGTAATTTCTTCTTCGGTAATCGAATCGAGCGATGACGTTGCTTCGTCGAAAACCAGCAAGCTCGGCTTCCGCAACAGTGCCCGCGCAATCGAGAGCCGCTGCTTCTCTCCGCCGGAAACTTTGACGCCGCCTTCGCCGATCAAAGTGTCGAGCCCTTTATCCGCACGTGCCAGCAACGAATCGGCGGCGGCGCGGTGCAAAACATCGAGGCACTCTGCGTCAGTGGCGCCTGGGTGAACGAACAGTAAGTTTTCGCGAATGGTCCCTGAAAACAGTTGTGTGTCCTGTGTGACGAAACCGATTTGCGAGCGCAGTTCGTCGGCGTCAATCTGAGAGGCGTCAATTCCGTTGTAGCGAACCGCGCCTTCCTTGGGCGAATACAAGCCCACTAACAGTTTGACGAGAGTGGTCTTCCCTGCTCCGGAGGGCCCTACGAAAGCGATGGTGTCGCCGCTCTCTAGACGGAAATTGATGCCGCAGACAGCCGGGCGGTTCGCTGAATTGTGCTGGAAGGTGACGGAATTGAACTCTAACGATCGCAGCGCTCCCAGGGGCTCCGCATGCGCCGGTTTCTCCTCCGGCTTCATGTCTAGAATTTCTTGCAGCGTATTCAGAGAAGCTTCCGTTTCGCGATAGATGTTAATAATGTTGCCCAATTCCTGGAGGGGGCCGAAGATGAAAAACGAATAAATAAAGAGCGAAAAGAATTGGCCCACCGTGATGCGCTGCGTGAAAATCAAATACAGCATCAGGAACAGAATGCTGGTGCGCAGCAAGTTGACGCAGGTCCCTTGCAGGAAACTCAAACTCCGCAGATAACGGACCTTTTTCAGTTCCAGTTTGAGAATTTTGCCGGTCGTTGTATTGAGCCGCTCGATTTCCTGATTCGCCAGACCCAACGTTTTCACGAGTTCTATGTTGCGGAGCGATTCGGTAGTGGAACCCGCCAACGCTGCCGTTTCAGAGACAATGGCCTTTTGAACGGGTTTGATTTTACGGCTGAGAGTGGAACTAAGGAACCCAAGAATCGGCACCGTCAAAAGGAAGGCCGGGGCAATCACCCAACTTACCCGTACCGCATAAATGGTAACGAAGATCACACCCACCAGCGAGGTGAATAAGATGTTAACGAACGCGTTGATGAATTTTTCAACATCGTTGCGAACTTTCTGAAGCCGGCCGAGCGTTTCGCCGCTGCGCTGATCTTCAAAGAGCGCGTAAGGAAGGGAGAGAGACCGCGCCACGCCGGCGGCGTACATTTCAGCGCCGGTTTGTTGCGTGATCACGTTCACGTAATAGTCTTGAAAGTTCTTCGCAACGCGCGAGACAAAGGCCACAAAGACCGCCAAGCCGAGTAGGCCGCTCACGCCTTTGATGAATTGGCCTATGGAATATTGATGAAACTTGGTTGCGTAGTCGTCAATGATGTGTCGAAAGATAGAAGGGTCAAGCAACGAGAAGGTCTGATTGATTGCGGCGAGCACCAGGGCAAACAGCACCAAACGCCGGTGAGGCTTGAGGTAGGCCAATAGTAGAGACATAAAAAAGAGCGGTGGACCGCCCACATGACAGAATACAGGTTTGGATGCCCAATCTCGGCGAAAGTATTCAAGTTTGGGTCATTCGCTTGATCGGACAAACCGCCGAAGCTTGGCGTGCGGTTTTGACTATCGCCGAATGGGAGAAGGCGATGCGCTTTCGTTACCCAGCGGACCAGATTCGTTCCGCCGCAACCCGCGGCGTACTGAGAACCCTTGTGGGAGAGTATCTGTCGGTCCCCACCACCGAAATAGCGTTCGTCGAAAACGCGAACGGCAAGCCGTCAGTCGCCGGCAAGCCGATCGAGTTCAACGTGTCCCACTCCGGTGACTACGCTCTGCTGGCGTTTTCGAGCCGGTCGCCAATTGGCGCCGACGTCGAACGGATCAAAGGCGGCCGGGTGGTTGGTGATTTGGCGGCTCGCGTATTATCACCGGCCGAATACCAGCGCTTCTCCTCTCTCACGGAGAGTGAGCAGCGGCAAACGTTTTTCCAGATTTGGACCCTGAAGGAGTCGGTCCTCAAGGGAATCGGCAGCGGACTCTCGATAGCGCCCGAACGCATTGAGATTGCCTTCCATCCGGAAAATCCCCGGCTGCTCTCAGCGGACACGGAGGAGATCGGCAACGTGGACGATTGGTCGCTCAGGAGTTTGGAAATCGGTAATGACCAATACGCCGCAGCCATTGCAGTTAGACAAAGGACCGTGGATGTCGAAATCAGACACTTTGAATGACACTCCGCGCCGGAGCACGCGAGACGTCAAGATTCTTTCGGCGGAAGCCGAGTTTGAACGCGCGGCCAACGGCTGCCTCTACGTTCGTTCGCCACGCAAACTTGGCGGCTACCCGGAAAAGATAACACAACGTTTAGAACACTGGGCGCAGCGTTCACCTGAAACAATTTTCCTTGCGCAACGCGACGCCAACCAGCGATGGCGCACGCTAAACTTTCGCGAGACTCTGGAGAAAACGCGGTCACTCGCGCAAGGCCTTCTCAAGCGCGGACTTTCGCCCGATCGCCCCATCGCCATCCTTTCCGGCAACGGCCTGGAACATGCGCTCTTGAGTTTGGCCGCCATGTACATCGGTGTCCCTTATGCACCGGTTGCCCCCTCCTATTCGCTCGCCTCGCGCGATCATTCCGCGTTGAAGTCCTTATGCGCAACTCTCCAGCCAGGCTTGGTCTTTGTGGATCGGGCTACCGATTTTGGGCCTGCGCTACGTGCCATCAACAACGATCGAATGGAAGTTGTTTCGCTTCACTCATCCGACTTACTGAAGACGACGCCCTTCCAGGAACTCTTTGCCCCAGGCACAACAGACGCAGTAGACGAAGCTCACTCGCGAGTTACAGCCGATACCGTAGCGAAGTTACTCTATACTTCCGGCTCAACCGGCCACCCTAAAGGCGTGATCAACACTCAGCGGATGCTCTGCTCAAACCAGGAAATGCTCCGCACGGTTCTCTACTTTTTGGCGGACGAACCTCCCACACTGTGTGACTGGCTCCCCTGGAACCACACCTTCGGAGGGAACCACAATTTTGGAATCGCCCTGTATAACGGCGGGAGCTTATATATAGATGAAGGCAAGCCTTCGCCCGGCGCGTTCGCCGCAAGTCTCCGTAACTTGCGGGAGGTTGCCACAACCGCCTATTTCAACGTTCCCAAAGGGTATGAAATGCTCATCCCCGCACTGAAAGAAGACCCGGCGTTTTGTAAGCATTTCTTTAGTAAGCTGAACATCGTGTTTTACGCGGCCGCTGGTTTGAGACAAAATCTTTGGGATGAACTACAAGATCTGGCCGTATCGGCATGCGGCGAAGAGATCTTAATGGTCACCGGGCTTGGCGCAACAGAGAGCGCTCCCTTCGCACTCTCGACAACTAAAGAGGGAGCCGCTGCGGGGCGCGTGGGGTTACCCGTTCCAGGCGTTGAGTTAAAACTCGCGCCCGTCGACCAAAAACTCGAGGCCCGTTTACGCGGCCCTAACATCACTCCCGGTTATTGGAAGCAGCCAACTCTCACTCAGGCGGCTTTTGACGAAGAAGGCTTCTACCGAATGGGAGACGCTCTCATTTTCGCCGATGCGGACGATCCCCTCAAAGGTTTCCTTTTTGACGGCCGCCTGGCGGAAGACTTTAAGCTGGCCAGCGGCACTTGGGTCAGCGTCGGCCCTCTTCGGATTCGCTTCCTGACTCATTTCCTCCCATTCGCTCACGACGTGGTGGTCACGGCCCCTGATCGTGATTTCGTAGGAGGTTTGATTTTTCCGGACATCACCGCTTGCCGAAAGGTCGCCTCCCAGCCTGCGGCCACTATCGATCAAATTCTGGTATCGACTGAAGTAACCGCTGTCTTCCAAAAGCTTCTCAGTTCCTTCGCCGATCTTGCCACCGGGAGCTCCACACGGGTTGAGCGTATCCTCTTGATGGCGGAGCCGCCGCGCCTCGATCTCGGCGAGATCACCGACAAAGGATCGATCAATCAGAAACGAGTTTTGCGAAACAGAGCCGATCTCGTAGAAGAACTCTACCAAGCCTCGCCCTCTGCGCGCGTGATTTCAGTTCAAGAGCGCAAAGGGCGCGGATGCGTGCCACCATGAGAGGAGAAACACTCTGCCGCCCTTTCGGTGGCCGCTCGACACCGCGCCCGTCTTGCGCGTGTTTCTTAGAGGGAGTAATCCATTGAGTATCAAGCTCGACGCCACTAAACTCAAAGCCATCGACGTTCACGTCCATCTTGAGCCGCAGTCCTCCGAAACGGCCGCTGGCGATGCCGCAAAAAAATACTTTGGCGATAGCGGCGCCGCGCGCGATCCGAAATCGTTGGCCGAATACTACCGGTCACGCAACATGGGTTTTGTGATTTTCACGGTAGACGAACGGCTGTCCGGCGTCCCGAGGGTTTCGAATGACGAAGTGGTGCAATTCGCCGCCGACAACGCAGACATTGCCATTGCCTTTGCGAGCATCGATCCAACCCGTGGCCCGGCCGCCATCAAAGAAGCTCGCCGCCTCGTCAACTCCGGCATGGTTCACGGCCTAAAGCTGCACCCGCAACTCCAGCAGTTCTTTCCAAACGATCCCTTGGCCTATCCTCTTTACGAGGTCTTTGCAGAGGCAAAACTACCGGTGCTTTTTCATACCGGCCACAGCGGTATCGGCACTGGAATGCCCGGCGGCGGCGGCATCCGCCTTAAGTACGGGAACCCCATGCACATAGATGATGTAGCCGTCGATTTTCCCGACCTGCCCATCATCATGGCTCATCCATCCTTCCCTTGGCAGGACGAAGCCATCTCGGTCTGTCTCCACAAACCCAGCGTCTATATCGACCTTTCCGGATGGTCTCCCAAATACTTCTCTCCTACTCTGATCCAATACGCGAACACGCTTCTTAAGACCAAAGTTCTATTTGGCTCCGATTACCCGCTGCTCACGCCCGATCGTTGGATGGCCGATTTTGAAAAGATACCGATCAAAGACGAAGTCCGTCCTCTGATCCTGCGCGAGAATGCAATTCGCTTGTTCGGGCTGAACCGCGCTGGGAGCTAGCGAAGTGGCGATTCGAACGCAGGTAGCAATCATAGGCGCTGGCCCGGCAGGGTTAATGCTCGGCCGCCTGTTGGAGTTGAACGGAATCGATTCCGTCATCCTCGAAAACCGCAGCAAAGGCTACGTCATTGACCGGGTGCGGGCTGGAGTTTTGGAACAAGGCACAGTCGACCTGATGAATGCTTCCGGCGTGGGCGATCGTCTAGCGAGCGAGGGCCTCCGCCACGACGGAGTCTGGCTGGCTTTGAAGGGCGAGCGCCACCGTATAGATTTCCGCGAACTGACCGGCCAATCAATCGTGGTTTACGGCCAAAACGAGGTTGTCAAAGATTACATAGCTGCGCGCGAAGCGTCAGCTCATCCTCTGATCTTTGAAGTCTCCGGCGTTTCTGTCGGCCAACTTCTATCTCCCAATCCTAAGGTCCAGTATGTGAAGGATAGCGCCGCTAACGAACTAACTTGCGATTTCATCGCCGGCTGTGACGGCTTCCATGGCATCTGCCGCGCTGCAATCCCTGCGGACGAACTGCGCTTGTACGAAAAGATCTACCCGTTCGCGTGGCTCGGCGTCCTGGCCACGGCAGCACCTTCGTCGGAGGAACTCGTCTACTCGTTGCATGAGCGAGGATTTGCTCTGTTCAGCATGCGCTCTCCGCAGGTCACACGGCTTTACCTCCAATGTTCGCCGGAAGAAGACCTCGCTCAATGGCCCGACCGGCGGATTTGGGAGGAGTTACAAACTCGGCTGGAAACCTCCGACGGCTGGAGGATCAACGAAGGTCCGATCTTCCAAAAGGGCGTCACTCCCATGCGCAGCTTCGTAGCCGATCCTATGCGCTACGGTAATCTCTTCCTGGCTGGCGACGCCGCGCATATAGTGCCTCCCACTGGAGCCAAAGGCCTGAACCTTGCTGCCGCCGATGTCCGCGTCCTAGCCCATGCCTTGGTTTCCTATTACAAAACTGGTAACAACGAGGAACTCAATCGGTACTCAGAAACCTGCTTGCGCCGCATTTGGAAGGCACAACGATTTTCGTGGTGGATGACTTCCATGCTTCACCGCTTTGGCGTCGAACCCGATTTTGATTACCAACGCCAACTGGCGGAACTCGACTATGTTACCGGTTCACGCGCCGGCATGACTAGCTTGGCGGAAAATTACGTCGGACTGCCGATCGACACTCCGATACCGGTTTAGGACCTACATCGGACACTAATGGTCGATCCGGTATGACTATTTGGCGCGTTGGCGATCTACCGGCGATTGCGCCCGTGGGGTCCGAGCCGGGGGGCGAGTGGGCTTACGAAGATCGAGAATAAGCCGCATCACCAACTGCTCAATCTGATCGCGCGCCACTATGTAGTCCTCTTCATCCTTGCCCATCGGATCTTCAACGTTCCAGTCGCGAACTTCTATCGGCATCCGGGTGGGCAGTTTCTTGCCGCTGATGTTGACAATCAACTCGAAGCCAGACATCGGTACGTGTTCGAGATCTTTAGGAAAAGCGTCGTCGAGATTGATGTTCTTCGCTTCCATCACCTTCTTCGTCAATGGCTGAACAACAGACGCCGGAGAGAATCCCGCGCTGGCCGCTTGAATCACGTCGGAACCGTATTTGCGGGCGAAACCTTCTGCCATTTGGCTACGAATGGAGTTGCCGATACAGAGGAAAAGAACTTTTTTCACGCCTACCCAAGTTTAGCGGAGGGCGAAACTTTGTCGATGAAATGACGGTGCACAGCGTCACCATCGCTCAGTTCCGGATGGAATGTGGCCACCATGTGCCTGCCTTGCTCGACTAAGACGGGTGCGCCCAGATACTCGGCGAGCACCTTAACGCCTGGCCCGACGCGCCGAATAATAGGAGCTCGAATAAAGACCGCCTCCGTTGGTCTACCGTCCACATCGATCTGCGCAATCCGGCTATCGATTTGACGGCCATAAGCGTTGCGCTCAACGGTGAGGTCCATCAGACCGAGAGAAGCCTGTGCGGGACTGAGCACTTCCTTCGCCAGCAGAATCGCTCCGGCACACGTTCCAAAGATTGGCTTCCGAGCACCGAAGTCAGCCAGAGGCTCGAACAAACCCTCAATGCCCAGTAGTTTGAGCATCGTCGTGCTCTCGCCGCCAGGGATAACGAGCGCATCAACGGAATTGAGTTCTTCCGCCGTACGCACTTCCACAGCCCGCGCGCCGGCGCGCTCGATCGCCCGGCTGTGCGCTTCAAAATCGCCTTGCAGGGCCAGCACGCCGACCTTAGGTTTGTGGTGGTTGTGGTTATTTACCATCCGCGGGTTTGCATTAATTCAGACTCCGGAATCTTAGTAACATCAAGACCCGGCATTGCTTCGCCGAGCTCTTCGGAAGCTTCCAGAAGCTTGACCGGATCCTTGTAATAAGTCGCGGCTTTGACAATCGCCTTGGCGCGCTTTTCCGGATCGGACGATTTGAAGATGCCAGAACCGACGAAAACGGCTTCGGCACCGAGTTGCATCACCAGAGCGGCATCGGCCGGCGTCGCGATTCCACCCGCCGAGAAGTTGGGCACGGGGAGTTTTCCGTGCGCGGCAACCCACTGCACCAATTCGAGCGGCGCCTGCAGATTTTTCGCGGCGTGAAAGAGCTCATCTTTGCCGAGCACCGTTAGCTGCTTCATTTCCTTGACGATGGTGCGGATGTGGCGGACCGCTTCCACAATATTGCCGGAACCGGCTTCGCCCTTGGTGCGGATCATGGCTGCACCTTCGCCGATACGGCGCAGAGCTTCGCCCAGGTTGCGCGCACCACAAACGAAGGGAACTTTGTAATCGTGCTTGTCGACGTGGTGTTCTTCGTCGGCGGGAGTCAGCACTTCGCTTTCATCAATGTAATCGACGCCGAGGGCTTCCAGTATGCGCGCTTCGGTGAAGTGGCCGATGCGGACCTTCGCCATTACGGGGATGGTAACGGACTTCATGATGTCGCGGATAATTCTGATTTGCGACATGCGGGCCACGCCGCCGTCTTTGCGGATGTCGGAGGGGACACGTTCCAAAGCCATAACGGAGCAAGCGCCGGCGCGCTCGGCAATGATCGCTTGTTCAGCGTTGACGACGTCCATAATGACACCGCCTTTGAGCATTTCGGCAAGGCCGACTTTGAGGCGGAACTGATCGGATTGGAAGTGCATGAGTTGGGTAGTTTCTCCTTGGAAATTTTGAGTTCAAACAAGAGCGGCGACCGGTTCAAAGGGCGCTATTTGGGTAAACGAAGCGAGGTCGGCTTGCGCAGCCTCGCCAAGAATTTGCAGGCCACGGATGATTTCGCCGGGAGTCAGACCGCCGAAGCTGAGGCGGAAGGCGCGCGCGTGAGGGCGGCGGGCGGAGAAATAATTTCCGGGCAAGAAATCGACACCGCGTTCGGCAGCGCGGCGCAAAAGAGATTCGGCAAACAAGGGCGCTGGCAGTTCCACCCAGAGACTCATGCCACCGGCGGGGCGCGTGAAGCGGGAACCGGCCGGCAGGAAACGGGCGCAGGCATCGAGAACACATGAGAGCAGTTCAGAACCGGCGGCGCGGGTACGTTCGAGATGGCGGCCAAGTTCGCCCGATTGAGCGAAGCGGAGGAGAACGGCTTGAGAGAGTTGATCGGAATGCAGATCGCTGAGTTGCTTGGCTTCGGCGAGACGCGCGATGACGGGCTGTGGAGCGATGACCCAGCCGACGCGCAAACCCGGAAACGAAACCTTTGAATAGCTGCGCAGAAGGATGGTGTTGCCCGATTCGTCGAGCTGTTTTAAGGTAGGCAGGTGCGGACCTTGATAGCGGAGTTCGCTATAGATATCGTTTTCGACCAGCACGGCGGAATAGCGTTGCGCGAGTTCGACGATTCGTTTGCGGCGGTCAAGCGGAAGAGTGGCTCCGGTTGGGTTTTGAAAGCTGGGCGTGACGACGAGCAAGCGCGGACGGTATTGCTGAAGAGTTTCTTCGAGCAAGGCGGGATCGAGGCCGTTGTTGTCAACCGGAATAGAAAGAAGATTGGCGCCAGCGCGGGAAAAGACGCGGATCAGGCCGTGATAAACCGGGTCTTCCAGAACGACGCCGCGGTTGCCGGCGCGATTTTCGCTGAAGAAGAGGCGCGCCAAGAGATCGAGCGCTTGCTGGCAGCCGTTGGTGATGATGAGGTCGTCGGATGCGCGTGCGATGCCGGCGGAAGAAGCTTGTTCAAATAAGAAGCGGCGCAGGGGAAGATAGCCGTGCGGCGAGCCCAGTTGCAGGATCTGAGTCGCCTCAGGGCTATCGACGACCTCTTTAGTGAGCCGGCGAAACTGGGTGAGGGGAAAGGACCGCTGGGCCGGCCGCGAACTGGCGAAGCTGATGCTGATTTTCGGCGAAGCGGGAGCGGCGTTTTCCAGTGGGGGCAAAATGCTCTCCCAATCGATAGTGGTTTCGGCGCCGCTCGAGACAATAATATTTCTGGCGGCGATGAAGGTACCGCGGCCGACGTGTCCTTCTAATATGTGCGACTGTTCGAGAACGGCGTAGGCGGCGGAGACGGTTGTGCGGTTGAGTCCGAGCAGACCAGCCAATTCGCGAGTGGCTGGCAGCTTTTCGCCGGATTGGATGATGCCAGAATCGACGAGCGACCGGATGCCGTCGGCCAATTGCTTGTAGATAGGCAGTTCCGCAGCGGCGTCGAGCGCGATTTGGGAGAAGTCAGCCAAAGCAATAGACTACCACAATGGACTGGGCAATTGGACTGGCAAGCGTCAAGTCACCATTGGACCCGGGTCTATCTCTACCGGCACCGGAGCCGAAGCCGCCGGCGGCGTTTTCTTTTTGTTGATATTGCGGAGAATGACTTCGGCCGGGTTGCCGATCGCGATGCAGTTAGGGGGGACATCGGAAATCACCACACTGTTGGCCCCTACAATGGAGCCTTCGCCGATCGTGACGCCTTTCATGATGTAACTGCCGCCGCCGATCCAGGCGTAACGGCAAATACGGACGGCGCGGATTTCTCGTAAGGGGACAGCGGCATTCTGGGCGCGCAGTTCGGCGTCTTTATGATGCCCATCGCTATCGGAAATGCGGCAATCGTTGGCGATGATCGTGTCCTCTTCAATCACAACCTCTTTATTGACCGCAATCACAACATTCCAGCCGATTTGCGCGCGATCTTTGATTTCCAGGCGGGGATTATCGAGAAAGCGGCCCGAGAGGATGCTGGCTTTGCCACCGATCGTAACATTGTCACCAATATAGATACCAACGTGGCCGGAGACAAAAGGGAGATCGGAGAGACCCAGATTTCTGCCTACTTGCGCACAACGAGCTTGAAACAAGGGGTGGCGATAGAAGATGGTGAGACCAGCGCGCCAAAGGTTGACGACCAGATAGTGAAACTCGTACAAAAACCCGAGAGCGGGCTTAAAGGCAGAAGGAATGCTAGGAGAAGTGGGACGAAAGACGAGATTAACGGCGGAGCGGAGCGACTTAAAAAGAGGCGTCTCCTGGCGCTTTAACTTGAGAATCAGACGACCGGTAAAGCTCATCGCGCGCCGAAATCCTGCGGTTGTTTGTTCCTATTCATGCGTTTTTCTTTCTTCATGATACGCCCAGAGCGGAGTGTTTTCTCAACTAACAGACACAAAGTAAAAACAAAGATGGAATGTTATTCTAATGATGGATTACGATGACTCGCACCGAATTTCTCAAATCGTTCGACACGATTCTCGAGCTGCCGGAAGGCACTTTGACGGGTAGTGAGACGTTGGAGAGCCTGGAAAACTGGAACTCGCTTGCCATGATCGATTTCATTGCGCTCGCGGACACGAACAACGGCGTCAAATTGGCAACCATGCAGATTGCCAAATCGGAGACGGTAGGCGATTTGCTGAAACTGGCCAAGGTCGATAACTGAGATGAGTCAAAATCCGCTCGATTTGAGTGGACGCACGGTGCTGGTCACTGGCGCATCGAGCGGAATCGGGCGTGAATGCGCGGTTTTGTTGAGCGCGTTGAATGCCAAGCTGGTGATTGCAGGACGCGACCAAGGCAAACTGGAACAAACTCTTAGCTCGTTGAGTGGAACGGGCCACACGATTGAAGCGTTCGATCTTGCGGCGACTGACGAAATTGTCGACTGGGTGAAAAAGATTGCCGGCCAAGTTGGGCCGCTGTACGGTTTTGTGCATTCCGCAGGCAAGCAAACGGTAGGCCCGATTCGCAGTCTGACGCCAGCCGCCATGGAAGAGCAGATGCGGGTGAATTTCTACAGCAGCATGATGCTGGCTCGCGGCTTCTGTCAAAAAGGCTGCTTTGTAAAGGGCGGCGGCAGCTTGGTGTTTATTTCGTCGATTATGGCCAACGTGGGCAAGCCGGGGTTGTCGGCTTATTGCGCGAGTAAGGCGGCACTGGTGGGTTTGACGCGCTCTTTGGCGTTAGAATTGGTGCGCGAGAAAGTGCGGGTGAACTGCATCACACCCGCGATTGTGGAGACCGAGCTCACGGCTCACCTGAAAGAGCTTATGCTGCCTGAACAGTGGAGCGCGCTGGAACAGGAGCATCCGCTGGGATTCGGGACACCACGCGATGTTGCCAATGCGGCGGCGTTCTTGTTAGCGGACACGGGCCGCTGGATCACCGGAACCGCGCTGGTGCTGGATGGCGGATATTCCGCCCAATAAAGAGACATGGTTCACGCATCGATAGCTGCGATTGAGTATTACCTTCCCCAGACCGTGGTGTCCTCCAACGATTTGGCGGCTGAATTCCCGGAGTGGTCGGTAGACAAGATAGAGCAGAAGACGGGAATTCAGCAGCGGCATATCGCAGGCGAGAATGAATGCTCGTCGGACCTAGCGGAGAAGGCGGCGCTGGCACTGTTTGCATCGGGCGCGGCGCGGCCGCAAGAGATCGATTTTGTTCTACTGTGTACGCAGAGTCCGGATTACTTCCTGCCGACAACGGCGTGCCTGTTACAGCATCGGCTGGGAATACCGTCGACGGCGGGAGCGTACGATTTCAACCTGGGCTGTTCGGGGTTCGTCTACGGGTTAGGGCAAGCGGAAGGCTTGATTGTCACCGGGCAAGCGTCGAAGGTGCTGCTTTTGACAGCCGAGACGTACAGCAAGTTCATCCACAAAGGCGATAAGAGCGTGCGGACGATTTTTGGCGATGCAGCGGCAGCGACACTGCTGACAGCCACGGAATCGGTAAGGCCGTTGATCGGACCGTTTGTTTACGGGACGGATGGCGCCGGAGCGGAAAACCTGATTGTAAAGACAGGCGGGATGCGTGCGCCGCGGACCGAAAAAAGCGGCGAGGCGGTGGAAGCGGAAAGCGGCAACATTCGGAGCGCCGATAACCTTTTCATGAACGGCGGCGAGATTTTTACGTTTACGCTTTCATCCGTACCGGACGCGGTGACGCGGTTGCTGGCGAAGGCGGATGTGAGTCTCGATCAGGTGGACTTGTTCGTATTTCATCAAGCAAACCGTTACATGCTCGACCACTTGCGCAAAAGGATGAAGATTGCCGAAGACAAGTTTGTGATTGCGATGGGCCACTGCGGAAATACCGTGTCATCGACGATTCCAATTGCCTTGCGCGATTCCTTACAGAACGGCAAGCTGAAAAGTGGAGCGCTGGTGATGCTGGTTGGTTTCGGCGTTGGCTATTCCTGGGGTGCGACCCTTTTGCGCTGGGTGTAGCGAGAAAACATCCCCTCAGCCTTGCGTAACGGGCTCGGGAACTTCGGGATGCGACTTGTTGGTATTCGTGCGAAAGAAATAGTAAGACGCGCCCAGCACGAAGAGATCGATCACGGTGCCTAGGATCGACATAGCGGTGATCGGGCGGATGTGCATGACCCAAATCAGCAGCGCCATCAGGATATAGTTGATGACCGTGGATTGCAGGATGATGCGCGACCACTGTTTTTCAAAGCCAAAAGCGAGCATGTAATAAGTGGAGTAGCTATGGCTGAGAGCAAGCAGGAACGGGGAGAACGCCAAGATGCGCAGCAAGAGGATGGAGGGCGTGTAGTCATACCTGGTGCCGAAAAACTTATGCACAACAAAAGGCGCGAAGATGAACAAGATGATGGACACAAGCAGGAACGGCGCGGCCATAATCAACGAGTATTTGCGCAAGAAGGCGATCGCTCCACCCGCTGATTTGGAAGCCATATGGCTGAAATGAGGATAAAGCGCCGTCACAATAGGGACCACTAACATGCGCATGGCAACGATCAGACGGTTCGCGTTCGTGTAATAAGCGATTTCGGTGGTGGTGGTGACAAAGCCCAGGATGAAAACGTTCGTGGAAGAAGTGAGGGTAATGGCGGCCATGGAGAGAAAGACCGACCAGCCCTGGCGCAAAGCGTCGACAACTTCGCTCCAAGGGACTATCTGAAAACGCACGCCGCAGACAGCGGGAGCAAGCGCCAAACTGATGGCTCCGGCAATAACTGTGGCTCCGGCCTGGAGGCCCGCCGCATAGAGATAGTCGCTTTCGCGGCGAACGACGAGCAGCGTGAGCACCGTGGCCAGGAGCTTGGCAATGAAGTCGCGCGCGGCCACTTGCCCCATTTTTTCGAGTCCCTGATAGAGCCACATGGGGAAAAGCCAGCCACCGATCACTGTCAGAAAGGTGAGCGGGAAGAGTTCCCAATGTGCCCGGTACTTGGGGATTAACATCACGGTCACCATCATCGCGACGAAACCGATGGCGGTCAGAAGCCCCTTCGCCAACATCACGGAATTGAAAATCTGGTTGACGGCTTCGGGGGAATCTTTTAGGATGGCGATGCGGCGGGTGGCGGTGAGATTGAAACCGTACTCCGTGAGGGTGTTGAAATACCACATAAAGTACGTGGCGAGACTGATCAGGCCGATTTTTTCCGGGCTCAGCACGCGGGACAAATAAGAAAGGGTAATGAAGGGAAAAACGTAGCCACTAATCTGGACGCCGTACAAGAACAGCGCATTCCGCACAGCAACATGGCGAAAGGCCTGTCGAGCGCGGGCCGTTAAATTGGCCAGCATTGGCCCGCAAAAGGACTGGACATGGAGATTAGCGCTAGTGACTCACACGGAGGCGCTCATTGGCAGGATAACACGGCAAAGGAACGAAGAAATCGAGGGTTGAGTGCGCAAAGAAAATGCGCGCCGGGGCTATGGAAACGGCAGGCGGTCAAGTTAGGCTAGAGCAGTAGACCATGTTGCGGCAAACCTCATTGCTTGTGCTTCTGCTCCTGTTGGCGACACCCGAAAGCTATTCGCAGAGGCAAAAGAAAAAGAACGAAGAACCAAAACCGCAGGTGTTACCACTGCCTCCGGAACTGCCGATGGCGCTGGCGGCGGAGACCGAGACGCTGGATTTCCACATTTCTCCCCTGCTGCGCTCGGGCGGATTGGCGGCTCAAATCAGACAGAGCTTGGACGATCTGATCCGCGACACCCACGGCGAAACCATTGTGAAGCTGCGGGCGTTTGTGGCGGGGGCGGGGACGCGCGGCGGGTGCAATCGGAAGCGGCGGATTTGTTTACCGAGCACAAGCTGCCGTTGCCGGTCTTGAGTGTTTTGCAGGTGGGCGCTTTGGGCGATGAAGCGGCCAAAGTGGTGATTGAAGCGGTGGTTTCCACCCGCCAGCCGGTCAATCCAAATGGACTGGCGTTTGTGGCGGGACAGACGGGAGCGACTCTGAGTGAGGCTATGCAGAAACTGGTTGCCAGCGTAAAGGCGGTGGGCGTGGAACCGGCGAATTTGCTCACGACAACCTGCTTTACCTCGAACATCGAGAATTATGCCGCCACAAGAGAGGGCTTACTCAAGTTATTTCCCAATACCTCCGTGAATTTGGTGCAGGCGCTGCGCGATCCGCCTAGCGACGCAAGCATGTGCGAGGCGGTGGGACAACTTTCGCAAAAGCCGCCGCAGGACGTGGTTTTTTTGCAGGAGGACAGGGTGGCACAAGTGAAAGCGCGGCGGCTGATTTTCACGGGAATGCAGTTGACCTTCGGCAGTTTCCTGGACGACGCGCAGCAATCGTTCCAGCGCCTGCAACATGCCGCAAAGGCGCTCGGAGGGGCCGATGTCGCAGTGGAAGTGAATGCCTTTTCGATCAATGCTTATGCGGGTTCGGCGTTGCGCAAGATGACGTCTTTTCCGGCAAATACCTTCACGCTGCAGCGCGTGGAAGGATTGCCGGCGATTGACGCCTCGGCTGGGATCGAAGCGATTCTGGCGCCGGATGGCCAGTAAAACGGCCAGCCAAGCGGTTATAGAATACAGTTCACAGAATGACACAGCAGCCCCAAACGACACCGCCAGTGTTTGCCAGTTTTGGCGAGATCATGCTGCGGCTCACACCGCCCGGCTTTGAAAGATTCCTGCAATCGCCGCAGTTTCAGGCGACGTTCGGCGGAGGCGAGGCGAATGTAGCGGTATCGCTGGCGCAATTTGGAGCGGCCAGCCGCTTTATTACCGTGCTGCCGGGAGCGAATGCAATTGCGGACGCCTTCATTGGCGAGTTGCGGCGCTTTTCAGTGGATGCCGGTCAAATCGTGCGCGGCCCAGGGCGCATGGGCGTTTACTTTGTCGAGGCCGGGGCCAACCAGCGGCCGTCGAAAGTGCTCTACGACCGCGATCACAGCGCCATCGCGATGGCTAAGCCCGGCAGCATCGACTGGCAGAAAGCGCTCAAGGATGCGACTTGGTTTCACATCACGGGCATTACGCCGGCCATTAGCGAATCGGCGGCGGAATTGGCTCTCGAAAGCATGCAGGCCGCCCGGGCTCAGGGAACGAAAATCTCCTGCGACCTGAACTACCGCAAGAATTTATGGAAGTGGGGCAAACAACCGGGCGAGGTGATGCCGGAACTTGTGAAACTGGTGAACGTTTGCATCGCCAACGAAGAAGACTGCCAGAAGTGCATCAACGTGCATGTGGATATCGATGTGGAATCAGGCAGCCTGGAGCGGGAGAAGTATCGGGAACTATGCGAACGGGTGCTGGCCACCTATCCGAATCTGGAGCTGCTGGCGATCACCTTGCGAGAATCGAAAAGCGCATCGCATAACGGGTGGTCGGCGTGCATGCATGATGGCAAAGAATTCCGGCTAAGCCGGCAATACGAAATCACGCACATCGTTGACCGGGTGGGCGGTGGCGACAGTTTCGCGGCGGGACTCATTTACGGGCTGAATTTTTTGCCAGGGAAGCAGGCGGCGCTTGAGTTCGCGGTGGCGGCTTCTTGCTTAAAACATTCGATTCCAGGCGATTTCAACCGCTTTACGGTGGAAGAAGTGAAGGCGCTGGTGGCGGGCGGCGGATCGGGACGGGTGCAGAGGTGATGTCGGTATACTTCTAACTAGGCCCACCGTGATGCAGTCTCGTTCGTTCACAATTTCATCGATCACCTTTGCTCTCGCGCTACTTTTAGCCCGGCAGGCAGGGGCTTGGCAGCAGGCAACACCTGCAGCGGCTCCGCCGGAAAAAGGCAAGAGTGAGACTTCGGTCACGATTGCGCCTCCGAGCGGCGGCGGTCAAAAGACCGGCAAAAAAGAAAATGACGATTCGACGATTAGGGTTTCGGTCAACGAAGTCATAGTGCCGGTGACTGTCACGGACGAGAAAGGGCGCTTTGTGGCGGATCTGGAAAAGAAGGACTTCCAGATTTTTGAGGAGAACAAACCGCAGACGATGACGTTCTTCACGCGGGAACGGAACCAACCCGTCGTGATCGGCTTTCTGCTGGATATGAGCACTGCGTCGCGGATTCACTGGAAGAATTTTCAGAACGCCACCGAAGAGCTTATTCAAAACCTGCTGACGGGCGACCCCAAGTATTCCGGCTACTTGATCGATTACGCGCAGGATGCGGAAGTGGCGGTGGATACGTCATCCGATCCCGAACCGATGGTGGAAAAAATCCGCAAGCTGAAGCCGGGCGGCGGAGCGGCGCTGTATGACGCCATTTGGCTGGCATGCACCAGCCGCAAGCTGATCCAAGGTGAGCCGATTGAGCCGCGGCGCGTGCTGGTGATTGTAGGCGATGGCCATGACAACGCAAGTAAGCATTCCCTGGCCCAGGTGATCGAGCTGGCATCGCGCAATCAGTTCACGATTTATTGCATCAGCACGCAGGCCTTTGGTTTCACCAATGAGACCGACGCGAATCTGGTCAAACTGGCGCAAGAAACGGGCGGCCGCGTGGTTTATCCGCTGGATCAAATCTACCGGGATACGGACGGCTACTTGTCCCACCCATCGGATGACGGCAACTATGCCCTCACGGTGGGAATCGGCGCGTATGCCAATGTCGTCGATGGAAAGATGTACAAGGCAGTGGCGGATATTGCGGGCGAAATCACGACCCAATACATCATTCGCTACGTTTCAGATAATCCCAAAGATAAGACTTACCGGAATCTAAAAGTGATCGTTCAGCTAGGTAATGTGAGAGTGCGGGCGCGTAAGGGGTACTACGCGTCGACCCCCGGATCTTAGTTAGGGAGGCGTGTCCGAATGCTCGCGCTCTTGAGTTCCTCAGCGGATTCCGCGCACACGAATCACGCTCTGCGGAGCTTTCCGATGCTACGCTCAAGAAAGGGAAGTGCTCCGCAGATCGTTGGCCTTAATCCGCCTTAATTCTCACCGGCGATAGACACCGAAGTGAAAGTGGCTGCCTGATCGGTTGTGCTCCCCCACAAGGCATTACTGCCCCAGAGCGCATTGCTTCCCCAGAGTGCATTGCTTCCCCAGAGTGCATTACTGCCCCAGAGCGCATTGCTGCCCCAGAGCGCATTGCTGCCCCAGAGCGCATTGCTGCCCCACAGCGCATTACTCCCCCAGAGCGCATTACTCCCCCAGAGCGCATTGCTGCCCCAGAGCGCATTACTGCCCCAGAGCGCATTACTGCCCCAGAGCGCATTACTGCCCCAGAGCGCATTACTGCCCCACAGAGTCGCCTGGCTATTGACGAAATAAAGCTTTCCATTAGACAACAGGGCTATCGGAGAAATCGCTGGAAGGTTCGCTCGGTCCGAGCTGGCTAAAGCAGCGGTAAGGTCCAGGTATCCGGCACCCACCGTGAAGACATCGTAGTAAGTTATGTAAGTGGTCGCCTGGTTGGTTGTAGGATCGACAGCCGTCACTTGCGAACTAACGGGAAAGTTTTTTGAGGCAGTCTTCATGAGGCGGCCTTTGATGGTGTCCGGATCAAGCGACGGGTCCTGCGACGCCAAACTGGCAGCAGCTCCGCTGACGACAGCTGCCGACATACTTGTACCGCTTAGCATGAAGTACCGGGAGGGTTGTCCCGAATAGGGGGGCTTTGCGTATAGCGAATAGAGAAGTCCGTTCGCCGGATACGTTGCTTCTAATGTCCCTTGCGGGTCGAGGATCGAGAAAATTTGATTGCCGGGGGCGACCAGATCCGGTTTCACTACATGATCGATCGGAGTGGGCCCTTTAGAGCTGTAGCTGGCCATCAGATCGTCGCCGCGGGCCGGCGTCTGCATGGTGCGCATCGCTCCCACTGTAATCGACTCTGGGATCGTTTCCCGGCGCCGTAATCGTCGCGTATCCTTGCGTATTAAAAGAATTATCCCGGCCGCCATTGCCGGCTGCCACCACCACAGTAATTCCCGCGTTCCACGCCGCCTCCACCGCGCGGCAGAGCGGATCCATCCTGAAGCTCTCGAAAACCGGGCGCCCCAGCGAAAGATTGATAATGCGGATGTTGTAGCGTGATTGCAGTTCAATGGCGCGATGAATAGCGGCGATCACAGCGCTGTCGGTGCCGTTCCCATTTTGGTCCAAAACACGCAAGTTCACCAGATTGGCGGCCGGCGCCACGCCCGTTATTTGGTGATCGTAGGCAGATCCCGATGAGTTCGCCCCGTTGCCTGCGATAATGCCGGCAACGTGCGTTCCATGGCCGAAACCGTCGCTTGTACTACTATCGCCCGGCACAAAACTTTCAGAGTAGAGAATGCGCGAACTGCCGCTAACCGGATCGGCAAGGTCGCGATTGGCCGTTATACCGCTGTCGATCAGCGCCACCGTGACATGGCTGCCGGCGTTGGGAGCCACTGGATATTTTGCGATCGTCTCCGGCATGTAGTCATAGGCCACGTCGGACCCGCTTGCACCAGTCAGTTTTCGATCAAGTGAGACGTACAATACATCGTTGTCCGTCTGCAGAGTCTTCAAGGCAGATGCGGCGATTGAGTAGTGAGCGCCGTTGATAGCAGGGAATCCGTTTTGCATTGTCGCTCCCCAGGCCGCGGCCTTCCCCGGCTGCCGAGCCGAGGAATTGTTCGCGAATTGAACAATAACATCGACTTGCTTCTCAGGGGGAACACTGTTTAGATCCTGCGAAATCTTTACTTGTGCCTCGACTATGGAAATCGAAGCAAACATGAAACACGGGATTATATATAGTGGGTGGTAGCTCATCAAGGATTTTCCTTACCACTCACTTCATCGTCATTTCCGCCTGCTTCTTGAGCGAAAATCTCCGCGCACGGGCCAACCAATGCGACCGTTCGTTGAGCCACAACCAAAGCTAAGCTGGCTCAGCAACTTCGAGACCGGCCGGAGCTACTTCCTCCAACGCCGTTTCCACCCGGTTTCTGCCGGCATGTTTCGCGCGATACAACGCGGCATCCGCCTCTTTGATCAACCAAGCCGGATCGTAGCAGCCTTTCCGAGTCCAGTTGACCCCCATGCTGCATGTCACCGACAGCTCGCCCGCCAGAGTGCTGATGGGAGTTTGCGAGATAAATTCCCGAATCTGCTGAGCCCTCTTGATCGCCGCGGTACTATCGCATTCGGGAAGAACGACGATAAATTCCTCCCCGCCGTAGCGGCCCAAACCGTCGGAAACCCGTACTGTGGCCTTCATACGGCGGGCGGCTTCTTTGAGAACCTCATCGCCCGCCTGGTGGCCATATTGGTCGTTTACCTGTTTGAAGCGGTCCAAATCCGCCATGATCACTGCCACCGTTCCGTGAGATCGCTTGGCTCTCGCCAGCTCATTCGATAACAGCTCAAAGATCGCTCTTCGATTCCAAACCCCGGTGAGGCTGTCCCAGGTCGCCAGTTCCTGGAACTTCTTTCTCTCGGCATCCAGTTCCTTTGTGCGCTCCGCCACTGCCTGCTCCAGCTCTCGCTGCCGCTTCATCAGTTGACCCGTGCGCCATATCCACAGTTGTCGAAGCACAAAAAGAATCGCCGCCAATTCAAGCGAGCGGAACCACCAGGTCTGCCACCACGGAGGAAGGATTGTGAACTGAAGACGAGCTGGACTTTTACTCCAAATCCGGTCGGCACTCCGCGCGAGAACTTCAAACGTAAACGAGCCCGCTTGCAAACCGGGGAAGCGGACGTCCCGCGACGCTGTCTCGACCCAGTCCGGTTCAGTGCCTTGCTGATCGTATCCCAGGAATTTCCCCCGGTCGGTGCTTCGAAGCCTGTAGCGGAATTGCACCGCGGTCTCGTTGTCAAAAGTCAACCCAGTGAACGAAACCAGCAGCGACTGCTTTTCGAAATCGTAGACGTTGGAAGATCTCGACGGATTCACTAACGAATGCGGCCCCCAAAGCGCGGCGGTAACCAAAACGGGAGGTGCGGGCCGCGGAAGTGAATCGCCGGGAGCCAGCCAATGGGCGAGTCCCCTGCTGGTGCCGATCCACACGGTACCGTCGATATCCTCATAAAATGCGTTGCTGTTACAGTCGTTCCACACGAGCCCTTGGGTTCGCCCGAAGTACTGCCAGCCGCCTCCCTGAAAAACATCCGACCCCGTTCTCGCCCGTGAGCCAAACCCAGCCGCGCCGATCGGCGACAACCGCCATGATCTGGTCCGAATGCAGTCCGTTCGCCCGTGAGAAATGCTGCACACGCAATTTCTGTTACCTTCAAACGACAGCCGCGAAACACCGGGCTTCTTGCCGTAACTGATCCAGAGATCGCCGTCCGGCTGCACCGCAATCCCGGTTATGTGTGGGTCGAGTAATCCCTCGGCGCTTCCAAACCGCTTCCAGTTCCCGTTCTTCCAGCGAGCGAGTCCTTCCTGGCCTGCGGCCCAAACACCACCGGATTTGTCCTGAACGCACTGATGAAACATTTCGCGGCTCGACCTCGCCGGTGGCTGTACGCGCGAGAATCGCGGATGAGCAATGGTGGCGTCGGCTTGAAATAATCCTTCGGTTGTGCTTGCCCAGAGATGGCCGGAAGAATCCATCAGCAGCGAAAGAACAGACAGAGCGCTGGTCCCGGAAAGGCCCGCTTCGGCGCCATATCGCTCAACGCCGCCGGTACGTTCGTCGATCTGCAGCACGTGTCCCCAGGCTGTTCCGGCCCACAGGCGTCCGTCTTTGCCGCGCGCAAACGAGCTTATGATCGAATGCTCGCCGGAAATGCCGGACCCCTTCGTCCGCGCCGGTAGATGCTCCAGACCGGAGCTTGTTCCTACCCAGAGACCCCCATTCGAAGCGCGCTCAATCGCCCAGACCTCCTCGGAATGGAGCCCTTCCTCGCGTCCCCAACTCTCCCACTGTGTTAAGCTTCTCGAACGAATCAGCCCCGTTCCACGCATTCCAATCCAGCGTGAGCCTTCGCGGTCCGTCAAAACACAGCAAACACTATCGCCCGGCAGCCCGTTCGCCTTTGTCATAAATTGCCAGCCGGCCGGGGTCCAGCGGCCCAGTCCATGATTTGTCGGAAGCAGGATGCGGCCTTGTTCATCCAGTGCGAGGTAGTTTCTAGCCTCTCCCACCCCCATACCGGCTTCCCTTTTAACGAACCGGCCTGACTGCGAATCTGAAACAAAGACGTGGTCTGGGCTTCGCAGCCAAACGTTCCCGTCCCGGTCGCCGAGGATGGCCTTCCAGGCCTGATCCGGCAGACCCTCTGACGGCCCCAGAACCTTTAGTACTCCTTGCTGCAATCGACATAGCTTCCTTCCGTAGCTGAACCAGACCCCGCCCCGCCCATCGACGTGGACTCCGGAAACCGCCTCTCCCGGGGGTAGCGCAGAATGCGCATAGAAGCTGAACTTCCGTGAACCTCGCGGTATCGCTGGCGGTTCGCCAATTAACAGCCCGTGGTTGGTGGCAACGAACAACCGGTCCTGGCCATCGGAAGCCATGCCAAACTGCCAGCGGATCTCCCACGACGTAGCATCCGCAGCCGGTCTGAATCGTTGTCCGTCGAACTGAAACAGCCCCGAGCGGGTGGCCACCCACAACACGCCGTCGGCTGTCTCGTGCAAACACGAAATCATCGTGTCTGTCAACCCTTCATTGCGTCCGAATGCTGTGAAGTGCTGCCCCTCATAGCGGTAGAGCCCGTCTTGCGTGCCGGCCCAGATAAATCCGTTGTGGTCTTGCAACAAGAATTGGATGTTCAGGTTCTCCAGGCCGTTTTCTTCGGAATAGGCCTGGAAAGCGTAGTGCTGGGCCTGCATTTGGACTATGGCGAGAGCGCCGAATATCAGCAATCCAAGAACCTGGCCGCCGACTTTGGTCAAATCTCGCATGTCTGGAAGCCTCATCGGCACGGCACGACTTAAGAGATAGCCACAACGCGCTGCCGCCCACGGCGTTGGCCCCGATTACCGGGGAGGGATGGACGATTAACCAAGCAGAGGATATTCTGGTTGCATGCCGGCGCGCGTTCTTAGTTTTCGCGACTTGGCTCCCAAAGAGGGTGAGACTCTCTGATCGTGTCCGCCCTCCCTGGACGAGGAGACCAGACGATTGGAGTGGTGCTGCTTGATGCGGCGAGCGACACGCTGCACGTCCGTCTGCGCCGCGACTGGGAACGCTTAGCCAGCGACGAAGACGCGGAAGTTCTGGCGGAATTGGCAGACGACCTCTTGCTGCAAGCGCGCGGCGTGGGCGGCAAGTCGGTTTTAGACCGGCTGGAACAGGAAGCTTCGAATTCACTACGGGTGACGGATAGGGAAGCGGTGCGAACGCGCGACTTCGACAAAACACTCAATGATTTGTACCGTCAGCATGTGCCGGCCCAGGTGCTGCCATTCCGCACTCACCTGCCGCGCTATTCGCTAGCCGTGGCCGCGGGGCCGTTTCTGACCAATAACGAAGACATTCAGGCGAACGAATGGGTGGAGACGCCCCCGGATCTCAAGCTCGACGAAAATATGTTCCTCGCGCGCATTCAAGGCCATTCCATGGAGCCGCGCATTCCCCATGGCAGCTTATGCGTATTCCGCAAGAACGTGGTGGGTTCGCGAAACGGGCGGCTCGTGCTGGTGCGGAACTCAGAACTAGCTGACGACAATCAATACACCGTAAAGCGCTACAAATCGGAAAAACGCGCGGCTGAAGACGGCTTTCAGCAGACGCGCATCCGGCTGGAAAGTTTGAACCCGGCTTATCCTTCGTGGGATCTGGACGAAGACGCGGACAAGTATCAAGTGATGGGCGAGTTCGTCCGGGTCTTAGAGTAACGGGTGTCGACACAAAGAGTGAAAGACTTATGGAAACGCCGGGCTATTCGAGGAATCCGAGCGTAGGGGTACTTTCAATAATTCTCACGAAGTCGCAAAGAGCGCAAAGAATAGCCTGATCTACCCCGCGCGGACCCCACGGCGCTTCTAGGCTTTTGTGTCGCACATCCTGGAAGTAACGGGCCTTGGAGTAAAGTGGGTAGGGTTACCCATGTCCTTAACACCAGAACAAGCTTCTCTGCTCTTGCACACCGCGCTGCCGACATTGGAGCGCGAATATCAGTCCACCTTGCGCATTTTGGAATCGGTGCCGGCGGACAAAGCGGACTACCGGCCAGACGCCAATTCGATGAGCGCTTTCGATTTGAGCTGGCATATCGCGACGGCGGAAAACGCTTTCCTGGCTGCCGTTGTCAATGGCGCTTTCGATTTCACGCCAATTGAGAAGAAGAAGACCATGCCGGAAGTGGTGGCGTTTTACCAGAAGACCTTCGCCAAGAACCTGGCAGAGTTAAAGAGCTTAAGCGGCGAGCAGGCGGCCAAGATTGTAGACTTCCGCGGGATGATGCAATTGCCGGCAGTGGCCTATTTGACCTTTTCCATGCACCACATTGTGCATCACCGCGGGCAGCTTTCCGTTTATTTGCGGCCGATGGGCGCGAAGGTACCCGCGATTTATGGCGAAAGTTACGATTCCAAGCTGGCTAAAGCGGCGAAAGGCTGAGCGTTAGCGTTTCTTCTTCTTCGACCAGTGCGCGCCGGGCCCGGCAATGGCAAATTGCAGCTTCCGCTCCACGCTATCGGCGCGGTCGAGGCGGACATGAACGCTGTCGCCGATGGCATAAGCCTTGCGGTTGCGCTCGCCAATGATTTTGCGGCCGTTCTCGTGGTAACGGTAGCGATCGCCCGGCAGGGTTTCGATCGGCACTAATCCTTCCACAAAAAGATCTTGCAGCTCCACAAAGAAACCGAATTTGGTGGTGCTGATGATGAGCGCAGCGAATTCATCGCCGACCCGGTCTTGCATGAACTTCACTTTCTTCCATTCGATGAGTTCGCGTTCGGCGTCGGCGGCGCGGCGCTCGGTGAAGGATGTGTCTTCGCCCAACTGGCGCAAGAGATGATCTTCCAGCAGCGGTTCTTTCGTTTCCAAAAAATGCGCGAGAATGCGGTGAACGACGAGATCGGGATACCGGCGGATCGGAGACGTGAAGTGCGTATACGCCTGCGCGGCTAATGCGAAGTGGCCTTCGTTGCGGTTGGAATAGCGGGCCTGCTTGAGAGAACGCAACATCAAGTAGCTGAGGATGCGTTCTTCCGGCTTGCCGGCAATCTTGGCGATCAACTTCTGATAATTGCGTGAGGAGATGGCAAAATCCTCGCGCGCCATGACAATATCTTTCCGAACCTTGCGGCCATCGCGGCGTTTATCGGCCACGGCGAATTTCTTCACGGGAATCGCCCCGATACCGAGCGAATAACCAAAATGCGCGGCAATCTCTTCGAACTCCATCACGCGTTTGGCGTCGGGGGTCTCGTGGATGCGGTAAAGGCTGGGAATAAGCGCCGCTTCCAAATGGCCGGCGACCGCTTCGTTGGCCGCCAGCATGAATTCTTCGATCAGGCGATGCGCGATGTTGCGGTCGGCGCGGGAAACACCCGTCATCTGGCCTGCGGTATCGAGTTCGATATGGGACTCGGGCATATCGAAATCAATGGAGCCACGTTTCACCCGGCGCCGGTTCAGCAGCAGCGCCAGCTCGCGCATCAGTTCGAAACGCCCGGCCAAACTCGCATAGTGCTCGCGCATGGCTGCGTCGCCTTCGAGAACGCGGAAGACATTGGTATAGGTCATGCGCGCGGCGCTGCAAATCACACCCCGGCAAAAATCTTGCGCGGCCGTTTCGCCGTGGTGATCGATTTCAAGAAGAGCCGAGAGAACGAGGCGGTCTTCGTGCGGACGCAGGGAACAGATGTCCGTCGATAGCTCCAGCGGCAGCATCGGCACGGCGCGGTCGGGGAAATAAACACTCGTGCCGCGCAGCAGGGCTTCGGTATCGATAGCGGAGCCGGGAGTGACGTAATAGCTTACGTCCGCGATATGAACTTGCAGGGCATAGTTGCCATTGGGGAGACGCTCCACCCAAACGGCATCGTCGAAATCGCGCGCGGTTTCGCCGTCAATGGTGACGATTTCCAATGAGCGGAAGTCGCGGCGGCGGGCGTATTCCTCGGGCGGAATTTGGTGAGAGAACGTACGCGCTTCGGCCACCGTTTCCGGCGGGAAGTGATGCGGCAAGTGATGCTTTCGGATCATCACTTCAACGTCCACACCGAAGTCGTCCGGACGGCCCAGAATCTCCACTACTCGACCGACGCCTTGTGCGCCATCGGCCGGGAATTCGAGAATATCGACGTTGACGATCATGCCGTCCAGGTCTTCCACCGACTTGACCTGCAGCGGCACGGCGCCCACCCGATCAATGGCGTTGGCCGCGGCGGGAGGCATCTCCATCCCTTCCGGAATTTCAATCCACTGTTGCACGCGTTCGTCGGAAGGAATGACGAAATTGCCGCGCTTCTTAATGCGAAACTCGCCCACAACCGTGATGTGAGCGCGCCGCAAGATACGAATAATTTCGCCCTCTGCCCTGCCCTCACCGGCGAGCCGCGTGACGTGTACTAAGGCGCGGTCGCCATGCATGCCTTTCGCAGCCTCGGGCGGCGGGAGGAAAATATCGCCTTGAATGCCCGCCACGGCGTGATCGGCAATAAGAAAGCCGAAGCCATCGCGGTGAATGGACAAGCGCCCAGCGAGATATTCGGGATTGTCGCCGACCGCGATGAAATGGCCCGAACGCAGTTCAATCAGTTGGCCTTTTTCGCAGAGACGGTCGAGCGCTTCTTCCAGGCCGCCGCGATTCTCGCCTTGCAGATGCAGCTCGCGCACCAGTTGTTTGTAAGAGCCGCGGGCGTGCGGCAGATGCCGGATGTGATCGAGCAGAGTCGAATCGCTGAAGGATTGCGGGGCTAAAGATTTGTGCTTGGGCACTCTCCTATATTGTCTGGCATAGAGCTGAAAGCGGCCGCTTCATGAAGCTGGGCCAGGTAAGTCACCGCGGCGAAACCGGCATCCGAATTCCTCGACTACCTTACCAAAGCAACACTTGCCCAATGCTAGCCCTATACGTCAAGCTTGGGACTCTTAAAGGCCGGCGTTCCTCCAGCCGAGCCCCGTCGCATCCAAACGATAAAATCAACACGGGGTTGTTTGATTTTTCCGTTATTCAATTCAAAGGAGAGTTGTAATGAAGAATACGTTGTGGCTCAGTGCCCTCGCGGCGCTGAGTGTTTGGCAGGCTTGCGCGCAGCAAGAAGTCCGTCAAGCGACGATCACGGGCAAGTCCGGAGGCCCGAAATGCACCATCGAAGTCGAAATAGACGCCGTCGCCGACGTTGAGATTCACGGCGCCACGGCGCGGCTCCACACCCTCGCCGGTTCGCCGGCAACTTGGCGAAGGTTCGAGTGCAACATGCCCATGCCCGTGAATCCCGCCAATTTTCGTTTTCGGGGAATTGACGGCCGCGGCCGCCAAACCCTAATCGGCGATCCGCTTTCCACCGGCGTGGCGGTCGTTCGCCTGGAGGATCCCAGACCCGGCCGTGAAGGATACACTTTCGACCTGATGTGGAATGGCGAGGCGGTGCCGCAAGGGCGTCCGGGCTACCCGCAAACCGGTATTCCGCAGCCTGGCTATCCACAGGCGCAGCCGCCACCGCCCTATGATCGCGATCATGACCGTGATGGCGGCCGCGACAGGCGCTTCGGACGCGAGGAAGCCATTCGCGTTTGCGCCGGCTCAGCGCAGGATCAACTCCGCCGCAATGGCTACGCGGATACCAACATCCTTGACGTAAAGATGGATGACGATGCCGGCCGTGGCGATTGGATTTATGGTAAAGTCGCCGGCCACCGAGGTCCCCGCCCCGACACATTCGGCTTCGCCTGTTCGGTGGATTTCGAAGGGCGCCGTGTTGGCCCTGTTAGCATTCGTCCATCGAATGACGGCTATTACGGCGGCGGGGACGAAGACCTGAATCGCTTCAGCCGCGAACGAGCCATCCGGGCTTGTGGCGAAGCTGCGCAAGACCGCCTCCGCCGTGATGGCTTCACCGATTTCGAGATGCGAAAGGTGGACGTTGACGATCGGCCCGGCAATAACGACTGGATTATGGGCGACATGGTAGCCCGGCGCGCCGATGGTGACCGCGACAGATTCGAGTTTTCCTGTTCTGTCGATTTCGAACACGGCCGCATTCGTTCCATTAACGTAAATCGCGACTGGCACTAAAGCGAAAACCCGGGACAGCCTTCGCAATTTCGAGCGCACGCCATCTCCGTATGCGTTCCTCAACTGCTCGCGAGCGAATTGCGTTGGCTGTCCCGGGTTTTCCGGGTTTTCATCCATCTCGTGAAACAATAAAACTCTGAATGAGTTACCTAGCCGACGCAAAACGTTATGAAAATGCGCCCTTCCGGCGCTGTGGTAAATCCGGCATCGTCCTTCCACCCATATCCCTCGGTCTCTGGCAAAACTTCGGTGGAATCGATTCCTTCGAAACGGCACGTGCCATGATTCGCCGCGCCTTTGATCGAGGCGTGACCCATTTCGACTTGGCCAACAACTACGGACCTCCCTACGGATCGGCCGAAGAGAACTTCGGTCATATCCTGCGAAAAGATTTTCGCAGCTACCGAAACGAACTTCTGATCTCGTCGAAAGCGGGATGGGACATGTGGCCCGGCCCTTACGGATTGGGCGGCTCGCGTAAATACCTTCTCGCCTCTTTAGACGAAAGCCTGCAACGCATGGGGCTTGAGTATGTCGATATCTTTTACTCGCACCGCCCGACATTCGATGTCCCGCTGGAAGAGACCATGGGCGCTTTGATGCAAGCAGTCCGCCAAGGCAAAGCTCTCTATGTTGGTATCTCCTCCTACAGTCCCGAGCGCACACGCGAGGCAGCCCAAATCTTACTGAGCGAAGGAGTACCGTTGCTCATCCACCAGCCTTCGTACTCCATGCTCAACCGCTGGGTCGAGAAGGAATTGCTCGCAACTCTGGAGGAACTCGGCGTCGGCTGCATTGCCTTTTCACCGTTGGCGCAAGGTCTGCTCACCAACAAATATCTAAACGGCATCCCCGCCGATTCCCGCGCGCAGCTTGGCGGCTCCTTCCAGCAAAAGTTGCTCAGCGAAACCAACCTGCAAAACGTCCGCCAGCTAAACGAAGTAGCTCATTCACGCGGTCAGAGCCTCGCGCAGATGGCCATCGCTTGGGTCCTGCGAGACCAACGCGTCACGTCCGCCCTCATCGGCGCCCGCAACGTCGAACAGCTCGATAACTCTCTGGATGCGCTCAAGAAACTAGAATTCACGAAAGACGAGTTGCAAGTGATCGGCCGCCACGCCCAGGATGGTGGCCTCGACCTTTGGAAGAGCGCCCGCGAGGGCGCGGCCTAGGTCACGAACGAATAAACTAGAATCCGAGAGGAACATGCGTCACTCCACGTCGATTTTTGCTCTGATCGCCACAGCGGCAATTCTAGGGGCTCAGGAGCCCCGCGTTAATCCTAATTCGGCCGCCACTAGTTCCGGCGTCAGCTCCGCCGCCGTTTCCGGTTCCGGCCAAGATCCCGCCGCCTTCGAACGCGGCGGCAAAGTCTTTGCCACTTATTGCGCCGGCTGCCACGGCGTTGCCGGTAAAGGCGGCCCGGGCGCACCCGATCTCATCCGCTCCGTGCTCGTTCTCGATGACGAAAAAGGCATTCTCATTGCACCCGTCATTCGCGAGGGCCGTCCCGATAAGGGCATGCCGAAGCTTCCGCTCAGCGAATCCCAAATTGCCGATGTCGTCGCTTGGCTGCACGTCCGTACTTACTCGGCCGGTCACCGTGGTACTTACACCTACGGCGATGTCGTCACGGGCAATGCGCAAAAGGGCGAAGCGTACTTCAACGGCGCGGGCAAGTGCAACACGTGCCACTCGCCCACCGGAGATCTCGCCGGCATCGCCAAAAAATACGACGCCTTTTCCCTCCAAGCTCGCTGGCTCCAACCGCGCGGCCGTTCCAGACGTGAGCAGACTCCTACTGCCGCAACTCAAGTGACCGTCATACTCCCCAATGGAGACGCCACCTCCGGCACCCTCGACCGCATCGACGATTTCACCGTCTCCCTCCGCGACTCTTCAGGCCAGTTTCACTCATTCAACCGCGATGGCGACACACCCAAAGTAGAAGTGCACGACCCACTCAAAGCGCACACCGATCTGCTCCGCCAATACACCGACGCCGATATTCACAACCTCACCGCCTACCTGGTGACACTCAAATGAACCCACGCCGCTGGTTTTCAAACGAGCCCTCTTGCCCTCAAATCAACTTAACGCCTTTAGCCTCGCTCAGAAGGTGGGACAGGCTTCAGCCTGTCGAGCCGAACATCGCTCGGCTTATGCAGGCGAAACCGCCTGCACCACCTGATCCTGATCCCGGCAAAGACATGTGTCTCCAAAGTGCGGCACTCACAGCCCATTCCGCCCCGCCGCGCCCAATGCCGCTCTTTCTTCTCCCTCCGCTCTTCGCCGCCCTTACCCTAGTCGCCCACGCGCAAGGCCTCGACCCAAAAGCCCTGCTCAACCAGCCTCCCAACGCTTGGCCCACCTATAACGGCGACTACTCCGGCCGCCGCTTCAGTCCGTTAAAGCAAATCAATTCTTCAAACGTTGAAGCTCTTTCCCTCGCTTGGGCCGCTCGCTTCACGGGCTCAGGCAACGCCGCAAACGTAACCATCAAATCCACTCCTCTGCTGGTAAACGACGTTCTCTATTTCACCGCTCCCAATAACGTCTGGGCCGCCGACGTCCGCACGGGCCGCGAACTTTGGCACTACACATATCCAGCCAATACCGGCAGCACCATAGGCAACCGCGGCGTGGGCATGTATGAAAACTGGTTGTTCTTCGAAAGCCCCGACAGCCATCTCGTCAGCCTCGACGCCCGCACCGGCAAGGAACGCTGGAAAGTCGAAATCGCCGACCCCAAGCTCGATTACACCTCAACCGTGGCCCCGGTCATCATTGGCAACCACGTCATCTTAGGCATCGGCGGAGACCATCTCGATAACCCCGGCTTCATTCAATCGCGCGATCCTGAAACCGGTGCGCTGCAATGGAAGCTGTTCACCACTCCGCGCAAAGGCGAACCCGGCATCGAAACTTGGCCCGACGAATATGCTTCCGCTCACGGCACCGGTCAACCTTGGATGCCCGGTACGTACGATCCAGAACTAAATCTCTATTACTTCGGTACCGGCAACCCGAATCCCGTCATGGCCGAAAAGAGCCGCAAGGGCGACAATCTTTACACCTGCACGATCCTCGCCATCAACCCCGATACCGGCAAACTTGTTTGGTATTACCAGGTCTCACCCCACGACGTACATGATTGGGACGCCGCTGAAACGCCTGTACTGATCGACGGCGTCATCGCTGGACAACCGCGCAAACTCCTCGCGCAGGCCAGCCGCAACGGCTATTACTTTCTGCTCGACCGCACCAATGGCAAACACCTTGTCACTGCGCCTTTCATCGATACGCTGAACTGGGCCAAAGGCCTGAATACCAACGGCCAGCCCATTCCGGATCCGGCCAAATATCCAACCACTGATGGCGTACTCGTTTCGCCTTCTTCCAACGGTGCAACCAACTGGCCCGCCCCAAGTTTCGATCCCGAAACTGGTTTGCTCTATGTAGGCTCCAGCCGCACTTTCAGCATGTTCTATCTGACCGACACGGACGAGCGGCCCGAAGGATGGGGCGGGCTCGACAGTATGGCCGGCGGCGATGGCGGCGCGCTCCTCGCTATCGACTACAAGACAGGCAAAACCGTTTGGCGGCATGATTGGCCTAGCGGCGGCGGCGTGGTCTCGCATCTATCCACGGCCGGCAAACTTTTGTTCACCAGCAATCTGAACTACCTGATCGCCTTCGAACCAACCACCGGCAAGATCTTGTGGCATGCCGGC
Organism: Bryobacterales bacterium; assembly: GCA_963763615.1. Lineage (GTDB taxonomy): Bacteria > Acidobacteriota > Terriglobia > Bryobacterales > Bryobacteraceae > Bog-105. Next base: position 689,996 of record CAVXPI010000007.1, read on the forward strand.
TTGACGGGCATTCCGAGCGCAGGACCGATCACTTATGAATTGGATGGGAAACAGTACGTTTTGGTGGCCGCCGGCGATACGCTCTTTTCGTTCACGCTAAATCGTTAAATCTATTTGCGCGCCAGCGGGCGTGCTTTTCTGCCGCGTGTGGCGTTGTGGAAGTATTAAGCGCCGCGAGTTGATAACGCGCTCGCTTGCTCCCTTGATGTTATCCTTTGCAGAGGCCACTTGGCGGTGGCTCATTTAACCGGAGATCTATGCGATACCAAAAACTTTTCTCATCAACTATTTGTGCGCTTTTGTTCGCCACCTTTGCAGGCGTACCTTCGGCACACGCCCAGATTGCGACGTTAGGCCGTGGTCTGGACCAGATGGTTCAGATGTACGAAAACGACAATCCCAAACTGGCGGCAGTGATGAAACCGCACATCACGTCGGCAGAGGGCGACTTGCTGGTGGAGATACACCTTCAGCCAGGTGTTTCGTCGGCTCAGGTATTGCCACAGTTGGCGGCGGCTGGGTTCAAACTACAGACGATTAGCCGGGTGGATCCGCAATGGATTGAAGGGTACTTGCCACTAAACTCTGTACGAGCGGCCGGTTGGGTATCCGGGGTCAAGGTCATTTCAAGCGTGCACCGCCCGATCGGAAACGCCGGTCAAGTTCCGAGCCAAGCGCTTCCGGTGGAAAAAGCGGATCTGGCGCAAGCGCGCGGGTTCGATGGAACCGGCATTCACGTGGGTATCCTGTCAGACAGTTTTGCGAATGTGCAAGCCCCTTCCTATGCAGACGACGTATTGATTGGAGCTTTGCCGCCAGACGTGACAATCCTGCAAGATTACCCGGCTACGCCCACTGACTCAGGCTCCGACGAAGGCCGCGCCATGACGCAACTGGTTTATAACATTGCTCCGGGAGCGAAGCTCGGTTTTGCGACAGCCGATTTGGGCGAAGCGCAGTTTTCAAACAACATTCTTGCCTTGCGGGAACAGTTCAACGCCGATGTGATCGTGGACGATGTGTACTATCTTGACGAGCCGTTCTATTCGGACGGTCTGCTCGCTCAGACGGTGGATAAAGCCGCCTCCGAAGGTGCGGCTTATTTCTCGGCGGCGGGAAACAACGGTCTCGAGGCGTTTGAAGACGTCTATCAGCCTATTTCGTTTGCCGATGCCCAAAAGCTAGTGGCTAAGGGCAAATCGAACTTGAATCTGGCCGCCTTGGTCGCGGCGGGATACACGCCGAAGAGCCTGCATGTTTTTGGCGGCCACGGCGACAATGCCGCCTTCAGTCAGCATTATTACTCGGCGGCCGACAACAACATCTCGTTCCAATGGGACGAGCCTTTCTTCGTGGGGAAAGTAAAGACCGATTACGTCATCTTCGTGTTTGATGCCGCAGGAAACTACCTCGACCCGCTCGACCCGGCATTTCCGGGCTACTATACAACCGGCGATGCCACCTTGACGGACGAGGCGTTCCAATATGTTTACCTTCCGCCCTATCCCGGCGACATACATGGTGGCGCAAACGTGACTACCTACCAAATCATTATTGCCAACATGAACGATGGGCCGGCGCGGCATATCAAATACATCAATTTGAACGGGCTCGGCGTAAGTGAGCGGCAGAATGCGCCCTCTACATACGGCCATGCCACGGCACGCCATGGGCAGGGCGTCGCGGCTATGTTTTACGCGATCACGAAGTTCCCGGAAGACTTCAGTTCACCTGGCCCGGTGACGATTTATTTCGACAGCAATGGGAACCGCTTGCCACGGCCGGAGTATCGGAACGTGCCGCAAATTACCGGCATCGATGGCGTCGATAATACCTTGCTGGGCGGTGATACCGATGGAGACGGCTGGCCGAACTTCTTTGGCACCAGTGCGGCAGCGCCTGATGTTGCCGCAGTCGCAGCGCTCGTACTCCAGGCTGCGGGCGGACCGGGCAAGCTTGCGCCAAGGGAACTATACGAGGCCATACAAGAATCCGCGCAACCGGTTTGGCTGTCGGCCAACCGAACTTTGTCGGGTACCATCGCTGGACCCGTGGTCGCGACGGCGCAAGAAGATTGGACCAGATTCGGCCGCTACTTTACTTTGGGGGTCTTGCCGAACTGCCGCAAGAGCGTGACGTCCGTGGCGTTCAATGCCGGCAATATCGGGCTGAATTATTCACTCAATCCCAATCGCTTTAGCATCGGATCGATCAGCGGCCTGGCGACGACGGATGTCTCATTCACGGTGAGCGCCGATCAGAAGACGTTTACCTTGAACTTCGCGCCTGGCAAATTCACCGCTGGAGATTCGTTCACGTACGGGATGAGCGTGTTTTCGCCTTTGGAGGGTTCGACCGAGGAGGATCCCGACCGCTTCGAGGGCATGAATGTAACGGTGACATTGAGCGACGGATCGACAGCAAAGGGGACATTCTTTGCAGCGCCGAAGATTCCGTTCAACAACTTCACGGGCGCCGGGTTGGTGAATGCCGACAAGGCGACACGCGGAAGACATCATTAGACTAAGAATCTCAGAATTAAGAACAAATGCGTCCGCCGGAGGGTTCAGGTGGGCGCATTTTCCTTTTAGCGGGGGAAGAGTTCGTCGACAGATCGTCGCGTAGGCGGAGGTCTTCCAATCCGGTAGTGGATGGATTCATCGGCCGGTCGTTGCTCGCCAACTTGATCCGGGTAGTCTAAGATCTTCGGCTAAGAAGTCGACTTTTGCCACTGGAGTTTCGAGGGCGGCGGTCGAATAGATCTTCGATGCTTTTGGCGTCGAATAAGCGGAGGGAGAGGGTCTCCAACTCGGGTGAAGAAAGTTTGGCCAAGCGTTTTTCATAAACAGAGGGTAAAGCGCCGAAGCGTTTCCCGATCATGCGGCGCAGAATAGCGAGTTCGCCCTCTTGACGGCCTTCTTGGAGTCCCTCTTGGAGTCCTTCTTCACGGCCTTCCTTACGGCCTTGGCGAATGGCGGGGCCAAGGACATCGTGGGTCATGATGTCGTCTAAAATAGGCATCTGTCTCACCTCTGCGCGGATTTCTTTGCCGAGCTTGCGTAAACCCGACAGAATAAAAAGTTCTTTCAGCGCGGGGCGGCGCGCTCCACTATCCAGTGAAGCGATTTTCTCCAAAATCCGCCTTATGCTTTTCACGCGGTCAGGATGTTTGGCCAGGATGGCCAAAATGTGGTCGCCTGTGTGGGGACTATTGAGCAACGCGTCTTCGGAGCGCAAAGGGCGCGGATGCGCGCCACCATGAGAGAAGAAACGCTCCGGGGTCCTTTCGGTGGCCGCTTGACACCGTGCCCGTCTTGCGCGTGTTCTTAGAAGAAATCGCGGATGTCAATAAGCTTGTACCGGCATTGGAAAGCAGGGCCGGCGAGTTGGGAAGGCATGCGCATTTTGGCGTTGCCGACATAGATCACATACTGTTCTGGAAACTGGCCGTACAGCCTGTAAACTTGTAGCGCATACTCGGCCATACGAATGGGCAAGTATGAATCGTTGAAACTCTGCAGTTCGAAGCCAATCAAACGCCGGCTGCGGATTGTTCTGCCAAGCAGATCGACACGCATCTGTGTGACGTTTGGTAATTCCACATTGAGCCAGCGCCCAATTTTCGCCCCGGCGATTTGCTCCAGCACCCACCGATGAGTCCTCGAGCCGAGCCGCGGACGGCTGCGGCAAGAGCATTGGCATGATCGTTTCAATGACGCAGCCTCTGACGTTTGTGCAATTGTGGGCGCTGCTGGCGAGCGGTCCTATCGCCATGATCCTGACCGTAATGGTAGGCATCCTGGTCAACAACGCTCTGTTGAAACCCGAGATTCGACGCGTGGAAGAGGGATGAAAGCGAACCTAACCCGCATGGAAGGCGAATTGAAAGCGGCCTTGAATCGCGTCGAAGCAGTGCTCAGTACGAAGATAGACGCTTTGGCCTTGCGCGTCAAAGCAACCTAATTCGGATTGTCCGTCCGCAAGTATTTCTTATACGCATCGACCCAGTTTGTGGCAATCTCGCGTTGTGCGGTAGACAGATCGAGGTCACCGCGGCAAACAAGAGTATGCAGCCGTTCTTCGAGCGCATCCTTTACATGTGCGTTCCAGGTGCGGCCCAAATAGGCCTGCGGCCAGAGATTCCGAATGCTGGTGGACCCACCCAACTCTGGAGTAATCAGGAAGTCTACTTCATAGGCCCCTTGGGGCGCCCCTTGCAAGCCGTATTCCGCTAACACCGCCTGTTTCAAAGCCTCCGGTATGTGCTGCGGTTGCTCCGATTGCGCATTCCCCTCGCATACCTCCGTCTTCGAAACCAAAGCCGCTTCGCCAGGAGTGAGACGCGGGTCTGGAACGACCGGCGTTTGCGGGCTTGAAAACAGGATACGCGTGCGCGCCGATTGGAACAGCCCGCCCGAAAAGAATCCCACCGACATCAGAACGAGCAGAAGCGGAAGCACCAAGGTGGCCCATCGAAAGCGCAAAAGCGTTGCAAACGCAGAGGCCGCGGAGGCGCGCCACCATGAGTTGACTGCGCCTGGCACACGCTGCGTCAAGCGCGCCTGGAAGCGCGCAATGGCGCCATCCTCCGGCGGCAGTTGCGGATCGAAAACCGATCGATAGCTGGTAACAAAACTGCCAATTGCGCTTTCTAACTCAGCCATGCGGGTTCGGCAACTCCAACATGCTTCTAAGTGAGCGCGAATCTCTCGCTGGCGCCGTGCTGTCAATTCGCCGTCAGCCGCGGCTAGCAACTCGTCATCGGACAAATGAGAATCTTTGTTTAGCATCTCGCCTTACTCCTGATCTACTCGTTCAAACCGCGCCAGCGAACGCGCCAACGAAGTGGAAACCGCACCCAACGACATTCCCAGAATTCCAGCAATTTCGCGGTAGCGGAGGCCTTCGGCGCGCAGGCAAACACAACAACGGTCCTGTTCGGGCAGAGCGCCCAACACTGCTTGCAGCTTTTTCCGCCGTTGGGCTTCAACAAGGAGCTCCTCCGGATTGAGCGACGAATCCACATGCGACTCCACCGAGTCTAATTCCGGTTTGAGCAGGGCATTTGTTCCGCGCAGCCGTTCCAGATGTTTAACCGCCAGATTGTGGCACACCCGGAACACCCAGCCCGGCAAATTGGCGCGCGATTTTCCTTGCCGTAGATGTTCAAACAGCGCCAGGAAGACTTCCTGGACAATTTCTTCACCATCATGCGCTGCGATGCCAAAAGTAAACGCATACCGCAGTAGCGGGCTCCTGAGCTTGCGAAATAGCTCTACAACCTCTTCCTCGCAGCCGGAACTCGCGTCCGGCAAAATTGCGGCCGACAGCAATCGCTCTGTCAACGCGGAATTGGGAGAAGCGCAAAGGCCACGTTCCTGCCGCGAAACACCGTCAGGAATTCGCGCGGCCTCGACCTGCTCGTTTTGCGCGAGTTTAAAAGAGTTCGTCTCCGGCATAGCCCTTCAATTAGATATTCCAATATCGTAATTCTTGTTCACTGTTTCCGCGCATTTCTTAAAGTCGACGCAAAAAACACTGAACAAAACTCACTCGAACGGAATACACCAACAGAAGCCCATGACTCGACTCCTTTTCAGCCTCCTCATCGCTTGCGTCGCATTTGGCCAAACCAATTCCGGCGAATTACGGCTGCAATCCACCGATCCAAGCGGTTCGCCCGTCAGAGCGAAAGTCGAACTCATCAGTGAAGTGAACGAGTACGCTCGCACTTTTGAGGCCGACGAGACCGGACGTATCGTCGCCAAGAGATTGCCTTTTGGCCTATATACCGTTACCGTGACCCTCGCCGGCTTTTCCCCCATTCGCCAGCTTCTCGAAATCCGCTCCGCCTTCCCTAAAGACATGAAGGTCGCCCTTTCCTTAGGGCCCGTGCAAACCACTGTGGATGTGCAAAGCGAAGAGACGCTTATCGACCCCTACGCTACCAGCAGCGCGAACCGGATTGGCGGCGATGCTCTCACCGACCGTTTATCCGCTCAGCCAGGCCGCGGCTTGGCCGAACTCATTAACCAGGAACCCGGCTGGATGTTCGAAGCCAACGGCATCTTGCATCCGCGCGCCGAAGAGTATCAAGTCCAATACGTTATAGACGGGATGCCGCTGACAGAGAATCGTTCACCCGCCTTCGTAGCCGATTTCGATGCCGGCAACGTGCAGGAAATGAGCGAAATGGTAGCCGGTTTTCCAGCCGAATACGGCCGCAAATTGGGTGGCGTAATTGAAGTGCAGACCACCCGCGACAAACGGCAAGGTTTCCACGGCAGAAGCTCGCTCGGCGGCGGAAGCTACGATACGATGAACGGTTTTCTGGAAACCCAGTATGGCTTTGGTTCCAACACGCTCACGATGAGCGCTTCCGGGGCGGAGACCGGCCATTTTCTTGATCCCCCGGCTACGGAGAATTACACGAATCATGGCACAACGGCCGACTTCATGGCCCATTACGAATACGATATCGACGCCAAGAACCGCGTTGGCGTGATCGTCAGCCGCAACCAATCCAAATTTCTTGTCCCCAATGAGATCCCGCAGGAGGAGTCGGGACAGCGCCAGGATCGTCAAGACTTTGAAAGTTCAGCTCAGTTTTCTTACCAGCACATCTTCTCGCCGAACGTGCTGGGAAATTTTCGCGCCATGACGCGCGACATTACCGCTGGCTTCTGGTCAAACAGCCTTGCCACGCCCATGATTGCCGCTCAAGATCGCGGCTATCACGAAGAGTACGCAAAAGCTGCGCTATCGGTGCATGCCGGCAGGCATGAATTCAAATTTGGCGGCGAAGCCGATTTCGCGCAAATCGAAGAATCGCTCAATTACTTAATTACCGATCCCACGCAATTCGACCCAGGCACACCGCTCGCTTTCGATTTTTACGGCCACTCGCCCGATCATGAACAATCTGTGTTCGGACAAGACGAGATCCATTGGAAGAATTTGGCGATCAGTGGCGGCATTCGTTTCGATCACTACAACTTGCTCGTCGATCAAGTGGGCTGGAGCCCCCGTTTTGGGTTGGCGTATTTCTGGCCCAAGGCAAAGATCAACTTTCACGCCTCGTATGACCGTGTATTTCAAACGCCGCCATTTGAGAACCTGCTTGTTTCCAGCTCGCCCGCTGTCACAAGTCTCGATCCACTGGTGCTGCGTCTCCCGGTACAGCCCGCGCGCGCCAATTACTACGAAACCGGTTTTGGTACCGCGCTCTTTTCCCACTTGCGGCTCACTGGGAATTTCTTCTGGCGCAGATACCACAACTACCCCGATGACGATCTGCTGCTCAATACCGGCGTGAGTTTTCCCATCACCTTTGCGCTTGCCAACATTTATGGCGAAGAGGCGAAGCTCGAAATCCCGCGCTGGGGCAAGTTGTCCGGCTATATCAGTTGGACCAATGAGCGAGGCAACGGTTATTTCCCGGCTACGGGCGGTCTCTTTCTGGGTGACGACGCGGCGCAAGCCATTCAACAGACGAGCGGCGTCTTCCCCGTTTCTCAAGAACAGCGCAATGCCGTGCGGGCCCGCTTCCGATATGAGATCACACCGCGATTCTGGCTGGCATTTGGAGGCACATACGATAGCGGCTTGCCCATCGACTTCGGCGGAGCGGAAGCCGATGCCGCGGCGCAAGGATATACCCAGAATATTCTCAATCGAGTGAACTTTTCAGACTTGCGTCCACGTCCGCTCTGGTCCTTCGACGCCTCGGCAGGAGTCATTTTGCACAAGAGTGAGAAGTATCCCGTCCGCTTCCAAATTGACGGAACGAATTTGACGGACTCCTTGAACGTGATTGACTTTGCCGGCTTATTCTCGGGCACCGCGATCGGCATCGGGCGTTCAGTCGATGCACGCTTGCAATTCAACTTTTAGGACGCTCTTCAGGCTTCTATCGCCGCCGTTCGCCACCGAACTTCTACCAGACACCTCCAAATTCTATGCACGACCGATTCAGTCTTATATCCTTGGTTTGAGGATATCAAATTGAAATTCGGCACGTTTGTTTTATTCGTGTTGCTCGCTGTTGCGCCAGTCTGTTGCGCGGCAGAAACTATCACGCCTTGTCCCCGTTTCGAGAGCGGCAGCGCCGTTCATGAGCCGGAGAACCTATACAGTAATCACGGTTTACTCGAAGTTTGGTTCAGCTACCAGACGCGCTTGGACGATTCCGGCAACACTCTATATTGCTTCATGAATCGGGATGGCGAGCAGTCGCCCACGCTTCACGTCCATCCGGGCGACCGTTTAGTCATTCATTTAAAGAATGAATTGACGTCCAATTCCACCATGCCATCCATGCAGGCCATGCCGCAAATGGCGGTGATGGGTAGTGCCGCCAATGCGTGCGGCGCGATGCTGATGACGCCGTCATCGGTCAACATCCATTATCACGGTACAAATGTTCCGCCAGTATGCCATCAAGACGAAGTGATCAAGACGATGGTGAACGTTGGCGAATCGTTCGATTACGACGTGCATTTTCCAAATGATGAACCGCCCGGGCCTTTATTGGTACCACCCGCATATTCACGGCATCTCGGAGCCCGCCGTCCTCGGGGGAGCCTCCGGCGCGATTATCGTAGAGGGTCTGGAAAATGTGAATCCCGCCGTCGCCGGTCTGCCCCAGAAGCTCCTTGTAATCCGCGACAATCTCGTTCCTGGTAATCCAACGCCGGTGGAGCGATTCCCTCATGGGATGTCTCCGTGAACTACACGCCCGTCGCCTATCCCACTTTTATTCCGGCGAAGATTCAGGCGCGGCCTAATGAGAAGCAATTCTGGCGCTTGCTCAACGCGTCCGCAGATACCATCCTTGATGTCGAACTCGACTACGACGGCGTGGTACAGCCCCTGGAAGTGGTGGGCCTGGATGGAGTGCCTACGGGTTCGCAGGACGGTACATCGCGCGGCAAGAGCGTCACCCTGCGGCACATCCTGATTCCGCCGGCCGGCCGCGCCGAATTTATCGTTACTACGCCCCCGCGGTTTGTGCACTCGGCTGTATTCCAAACGCGAAACATCGACACAGGCCCGGATGGCGACAATGATCCGGCCCGGCCGCTGGTTGAACTCGAAACGAATGCCGTCGTTCAGCAAACGGCAATGGCAATGCCGCTTACTTCCGCTCGCCCTTCCCCGGCACGCTTTGCCGGACTGGCGGAATGTAGTCCCACGGCGCATCGCAAGCTTTATTTTTCCGAAGTTCTCTCCGATCCTACGGACCCTAATAGCCCCACTAACTTTTTCATTACAGTGGATGGGCAAACTCCCCTTCTGTTTGACCCCAACAACCCTCCGGCCATTGTCACAACGCAAGGAGCCGTGGAAGATTGGGTGGTTGAGAATCGCGCGCTGGAAAATCACGAATTTCACATCCACCAGATTCATTTCCTCGTGCTGGAACAGAATGGGATGCGGGTGCCCAACCCGCAGTTCTTGGACACCGTGCAAATCCCTTATTGGACGGGAAATGGCCCGTATCCAAGCGTGAAATTGCGAATGGATTTCCGCGGCCCCACTGTCGGCGACTTCGTTTACCATTGCCATATCCTCGGACATGAGGATGGCGGCATGATGGCCATCATTCGAGTCAAGCCTGCGGGAGGGAAATAAAAAAACTGCCGGGATTCTTGCCCTTGAATGCCGCGCTCTGATCGAAGACCAGATCGGTCGTATATCATGAAGTGTACGGTTTCATTTAGCTTGGAGACATCTTAATGTGTTCGTTCGTGGTTCGCTTATTTTGCTTTCTTATATTTAGTGCAGGCTTTCTCCTGGCCAGCGTAAGCGGCCGGCATTTCCGGCACGGTTACCGACCCCTCGGGAGCCTTTATCGCGCACGCCGAAGTGATCGCAGCCAACCGCGATACTGGCGCTTTACGCAAGACCAACACCGGCCCCGACGGCGCTTACACCTTTCCCGTTCTGCCCCCCGGACACTATGCCCTCGAATTCAATTTCCCGCGCCTGGCAACCTATCGGCGTACCGATATCGTTGTCGACGCCAACAGCTCTCTGGTGATCGACGCCGTTCTACAATCGGCTCGCGAGCGGCAGACTATCACCGTAACCGACAACGCCGTTCACGTCGAAGCGGCGAGCACGCAACTAGGCGAAGTCATCGCGGGCAGTCAAATGACATCCGTTCCATTGAACGGGCGGAGCTTTACAGATTTGCTCTCGCTGCAGCCGGGTGTCGCGCCGGCTACATCCATCAGTGCTAATACCGTGCAAGATGTAGGGGCAAGCGCCTTTTCGCCCTCCGGCGATTTGAATCCGGGCACCCTTTCGATCAACGGCCAGCGCGAGTTTGCCAACGCCTTCATTGTGAATGGCAGCGATGCGGAAGAAGACGTCAACATGGGCACCTCCATCGTTCCCAATCTCGATTCCATCGCCGAGTTCCGCATTCTCACCAGCAACTTCGACGCTGAATACGGCGAATTCAGCGGCGGCCAGATCAACGTCATTACTAAATCGGGCAGCAACGAAGTGCATGGCGATGCGTTCGAGTTCCTGCGCAACACCGATTTCGACGCGCGCAACTATTTCTCGCCGTCGCGCGCCGCTTTTCACCAGAATCAATTTGGCGGCACAATCGGCGGACCCATACGGCGCAATCGAATATTCTTCTTTTCCGACTACCAGGGGACTCTGCAGCGCAAAGGCGTCGACACCGGCTCCATTCCTGTTCCTTCCCTGCAGAACCGCGCGGGCAATCTTTCCGATATGGCTTCCTCGCTCAGCGGAAGCGTGAGCGGCCCTTACTTCGCGAGCTTGCTCTCGCAGAAATTGGGTTACAACGTAGCGGCAGGCGAAAGTTATTACGCGGCTGGCTGCGTCAATACGAATCAATGCGTATTCCCCAACGCGGTCATCCCGCAGCGCGCTTGGTCGACACCCGCGCAAAAACTTTTGCCATACATCGCCTCGCCCAACGTAAGCGCCAACACCTTCGCCACATCTTCTTACGGCCAGATTCTGAACGACAACAAAGGGGGCGCGCGGCTGGATGCGAATACCCGCCTCGGAACCCTTTCGGCTTACTATTTCCTCGATAACTATACCCTTGATAATCCTTATCCAGTGGCCCAGGGCGGAGCGAGCTTACCCGGCTTTGATGCAGAGTATCTGGGCCGCGCCCAACTCGTGAATCTGAGCGCCACAAAATCATTGGGTCCAAATGCCGTCAACGAATTTACTCTGAGCTTCATCCGCAATTACAACATCCTCGGCAAGCCGGTGGGCGGCCTCGGCGTCAGCCTGGCCTCGCAAGGCTTCCTCACTGCTTCCGGATCTCCCAGTATTGTTCCGTTGGCGCCACAGTTGGAGGGAGTCGAAAACATTTTCTTCAACAGCTTCTCCATCGGTACGAATTCTAATGAACTGCGTCAGGTGAATAACACCTATCAAATCGCCGACGGCTTTTCCCGAGTTCTCGGCACGCACACTCTGAAAATGGGCGGCGAGTCTCATTATGACCAGGTGAATGTCAATCCCATTGCTCAGTTCAACGGCAGCTTCGTTTTCAGCGGTAGTGAAACGGGCAGCGATTTTGCGGACTTTCTGCTCGGTGCGCCCAGCCAATACAACCAAAGCCAGCTCAATGCCTTCTACAGCCGCAATAAGTATGTGGGTGCCTACTTACAAGATAGCTGGCGCGTTAAATCCAATGTTACGTTGAACTATGGCATCCGCTGGGACCGCATCGAACCCTGGTACGAAAAATACAATCAAATTTCGACCTTTTCCCCAGGGCGTCAATCCTCAGTCTTTCCCGGAGCTCCCGCGGGGATTCTTTATCCGACGGATGCCGGCGTTCCCCGCACCATCGCCCCTCCCGGCGAAGAATTTTCACCTCGTCTCGGCATTGCTTATACACCGGCCGTAAAATCGGATGGCTTCTGGAGCAAGCTTTTGGGCGACGCCGGAAAAACCAGTGTCCGCGCCGGTTTCGGTATGTTCTATACAGCCATTGAGGCACTAACGGTATCCGTCGCCGCCGCCAATGCGCCTTACGGGACCACTTACACCAGTCCCGCTCCGCCTTTGTTCAACAATCCCTTCGTCACAGCTTCTACCGGTCAAGATCTGGGTCAACCGTTTCCTTTGAGTCTTGCGCCTTTAAACGCGACAAAGCAGAAGCCGGACGCCAACATTGATTGGACGCAATACGTTCCCATCAGCGGCATCCCCGGGTATCTCACGTCCAACAAAATTCCTTACACCGAGCAGTACATGTTGTCCGTGCAACGCCAAATCGGCAAGGATACGCTCCTCAGCGCCAATTACGTTGGCAACGAAGGCCATCGGCTCTTAGTTTTAGCCGAGTCGAATCCCGGCAATCCGGCCCTTTGCCTCAACTTGAGCCAGCCCGCTGCCGTCGCTCCTGGAACTGTCACGTGCGGTCCCTTTGGAGAAGGAAACACCTATACAACGGCCGTGGGCCAGACCGTTTACGGCACCCGTTCCCTTCTGGGAGCGAACTTTGGCAGCAACGCCAATCAAGCCACCACCGGCAATTCCAATTACAATTCCTTACAACTCAGCCTGCGCCATACCAGCCGCCGCTTGCAGATGTTCGCTTCTTACACCTATGGAAAATCGCTCGACCATTCTTCCAATATCGGCGAAGCCGTGAACCCCACTAATGCCGCCCTAAGCTACGCCGTTTCCGCCTTCGATATCAAGCACAATTTTGTGCTGAGTTACGATTACTCGCTGCCCGTGGAGCGTCTCTTCGGCCACACCAACCGCTGGACAAAGGATTGGACTATTTCAGGCATCGTTCATCTTAGTACAGGATTCCCAGTCACGCTTGTGAACAACAGCGATAACTCACTGTTAGGAACCAATCCCAACGGTGTCAACAACTCAGCGGTCGATGAGCCGGAGTTGACTGCCGGGCCTCTGCAAATAAATCATAACCCCAGAAACGGACTTAGTTACTTCAACACCTCGCTGTTCAGCTTGCAGCCGTTGGGAACTCCCGGCAACAGTCCGCGCCGCTTCTTCTACGGACCTGGCTTAGACGACTTTGACTTCGCGTTGAGCAAGAAACTGGCGCTGAGCGAATCTAAATCCCTCCTCTTCCGGATAGAGGCTTTCAACGCATTCAATCACGCTCAGTTTTTTGGTCCGTTGTCCGTGAATGGCGTTCTCGGCAGCTCTTCTTTCGGAGACGTGGTCAGCGCCGCTTCGCCCCGCCTTGTTCAGCTCGCACTAAAGTTCACGTTCTAAGCGCGACCGCTAATCCAAGGAGGCTACTTGGACTTGCGAATGAACTCGCCGACCGATTCAGCGATCAGCTTCTGCAGCGAAACCTGATCTTCGGCGATAATATGGATGACTTGCTCTAAACGATCAATCCGCTCGCCATGAGCCTTTGCCGCCATGACTCTATGTTGACACAGCCGGAATTCACCCTGCCATCACCCCACAGGCTTACCTTCCACCACCGTCAACACCCGATTTGCCTTCACTCCCGCAATCTTGTCCACCACCCCGCTCGGCCAGTGCACCTCTACATCCGCCGTCTTCGCCTTATTCAACCCAAAGTGCACCTTCAAATCGCTCTGCGAAAAGTAACTCCCTCCGCTGCGCACTTCATCCATCCGCTGGTGCTCGCCATCCGGCTTGCAAAACACCCGAGCGCCAATCCCCGAACGGTTTGATTTCACACCCACCGTCTTCACCGCCAGCCAGTTGTTCTTCAGCGTCGATTCGCAGCGCAAGAGCTGTGGCACATCATTAACGCAGTTCACCACCACATCTAAATTGCCATCGTTATCAAAATCACCCACCGCGCAGCCGCGCCCCGAAACCGTCTCCAAAATGCCTGGCCCCGCTTCCAGCGAAACGTCCTGAAACTTACCGTTCCCCAAATTGTGATACAAAACTTTGCGCTCGCGGTAGCCCGATTCGCTTGCCTTCTCTCGTACCTCCGGATACACGTGCCCATTGCACGTCAACACGTCCGGCCAGCCATCGTTATCAAAATCCAAGAAACTCGCGCCCCAACCCAAGAAGCGCGTGTTACGGCCCATGCCCGATTGAAAGGTCATGTCCTCAAAATTGTTATTGCCAAGATTCCGGTAAAGCGTGGAAGTGTCGCCCGCAAAATTCGTCTTGAAGATTTCCAGCCGCCCATTGCCCAACACATCGGCCGCCGTAACGCCCATACCCGCTTGCGTTTTTCCATCCGCGCCAAACGCTACACCCGCCTCGAGAGCGATGTCCGTAAACGTGCCGTCGTGATTATTCTTGAATAACGCCGACGGCGCCGAATCGTCCGCCACGTAAATATCCGGCCAGCCATCGTTATCAAAATCGCCAATCAGCACGCCCAAACCATACGTGCCCTGCTTTTTCAAAATGCCGGCCTTTTCAGACACGTCCGTAAACGTGCCGTCTCCATTGTTGTGAAACAGAATGTCCTTGCCACCCTGCAAACCTGGAGGCCCGCACGCCACCAACAATCCTTCATACAGGCACGGACCACTCGCCGGAAGCGGCGCAGTTTTCGGATCGAAGTCTATGTAGTTTGCGACATATAGATCCAACTGCCCATCTTTGTCGTAATCCAAGAACGCGCATCCCGTATTCCAGCGTTTCAATCCCGTCGTCGTGCGCGTCGTGACCCCGGCCTTCTCGGCCACATCCGTGAACGTACCATCGCCATTGTTTCGATAAAGCGCGCAATCGCCCCAATAGCTCACAAATAGATCGACGTGCCCATCGTTGTTATAGTCGCCGGCGCATACGCCTTGCCCCCAGCCCGTGCGCGCCAGCCCGGCCTTCAGCGTCACATCTGTGAACGTACCGTCTCTGTTGTTCTTATAAAGCCGGCTGATCGGCTCTTTCCCCTTGGCAAACGTCGTCTCGAATCGTGTCCCGTTTACGAAGAAAATATCCAGCCAGCCGTCGTCATCGTAATCCACAAACGCCACGCCGCAACCCGTCGTTTCCAGCAAATATTTGTTGCGTTGTTCCGCGCCGTAAATCGTCTTCGCGGTAAGCCCGGCTTTAGCCGCCCCATTCACAAACTGCACGCCTAACGGAGTAGCCGCAAGCAATTGTTCCAACGAAAAAACCGGTAGGGAAGCACACAGCGAGCGGATAAATGAGCGGCGGGACGGCAACCACCCAGTTTAAAACGTGCGCAGCATATGATCCGGGCAACTGAGTTGAATTTGTGAAAGCAGTTGCTGCGGCAAATCCAAACCATGCTTTGCCAGAAATGGCAGGATCGAATAGAACCGCTCCTGCAAATGGCGCTGCGGGTAAATCAAATTCACCAGGTATTGCGCATCTTTCGTTGCACGTTCATCGCGCCGCATCGTTTCTCGCGCGATTTTCCGCTCCAGCTTGGCGAACTGGTAAGTAATCTTCGCCGTGCTCTTGCGCGCCGCCGCCTCTAAGGTAGGGTCGAACTGCAGCAAGCCACCCTGCAATTGCGCCAGCGCCTGCGAAGCGGATGTTTGCGCCGTCTTGATCTGCTCGCTCAGCGCCGGAGGCACCAGCTTGGCCGCCAAAGCGCCTTTCACGTTTTCGTGATGATCGAGCAAATCCGGCACGCGCAGCCCATAGCGCGTCAGCAGCTTACTCGCCCGCGCATCCAATAAAGTAAAACTGTTGCGCGGATAAATGACCGGCATACGCCCCAGCAGCTTCTCATAGAGCGCCGCGCCTTGCGCGAAATAAGCGATCTCTGCCGGACCAGCCACATAACTCGCCGTCGGCAGCAAGTAATCCTGCATCACCGGCCGTAGCAAAGCATTTGGCGAAAGCTGCGCCGCCATCGCGCCCATCTCCGCCGGGCGTATGAGACCCGTCTTTCGTGATGAAAGTGCCCGTTTTTCCAACGAACCGGCCACCGCCGCCCATTCTTCAGCAGGAAGAATAGCGACGAATTATCGTCAATATGCACTTGCGTGTGATAGCCCGCCTGGCTGATCTCGGCGTTTCGCGCGCGCAAAGCGTTCAGCAACTCCGGCACCCGCTGCACTGCTTCGCTCAAAAAAGGCGCAGCCACTTCGCGAATCGGCGCTGCGAGCGGATCCAGGAACAGCAGGCCCAAACCTTTCAGCGTTTTTTCCAGCAATTTGCGAAACGCCGAACCCAGTGTCGCGCCAGGCTGATAAGCGGCCGCCACTTCCTTCATCACGTCATCCGCAAAAGGCAACATCGCCCAACGCAGCTGCGCAATTCAGCTCAAAGGAATTTCGTTCAGAACAACATCGCCCACCGGGCCGCCATTCACTACGCTGTTCGCAAGGCTAATCTTCGCGGGCGTCGCCTGCTCATTGAACACCCACGCATGATCTACTTCCGCCAGATCATGATCTTCCGTACGCCAGCCAAAAAATCGGCACTGCCGGAATCCCTTGCTCATTCAAATGCGCTGCCAAGCGGACCGCCGTCAGCGCTTTGAAAATCGTATAGGCCGGACCCAACAGAAATCCGACTTGTTGTCCGGTAATCACCGCCACCGTATTCGGCTGCGCCAGCTTCTCTAAAGCAGCGGCATCGTTGCCCTGGGCAGCTAGCGCGGCTACGATTTTCGCCCGCCGTTCAGGCGGAAACGAAACCGTTTTCGCAACGGCTGCTACACGCATCCGTGTGCCACGAAGTGTAGGGAAAAAAAGTGCTTAGCTTGTCAAACTGATACAAATAGTCGGCAAAAAGTGCACTTGTTCCCGGAATTTGGTCTTGGCGAACACACGAAGGCTGCATAGCTCTGAAGGCCGCCTTTACCAGATGAGACTCATCCCCCGAAAGTTACCACAAATGCTGACTGCCAACCCCGCATCGGAGACAATAGGGGAGAGTATGGACGAGCAGGAATTTAAGAAACAAGCGGACGTGGCCCTAGAATCGTTATACAAGAAACTCTCCGCCGCCACAGACCGGTATGATTTCGAGCCGGATTTCAACGCTGGCGCGCTCAGCATCGAATTCGAAGAACCTAAAGCTCGCTTCGTAATCAGTCCGAATTCACCCGTTCGTCAAATTTGGGTTTCGGCGCATTCTAAGAAGTTTCAAACTCGATTGGGTGCCAGCCCAAAACGGCTTTCGTGTTGCCTGAAACTTCGCAAACTTTGGAGCAGATGATCGCCGCTGCTATTTCCAAGCACATCGGCGAAGACATTCATCTGTAACAACACTCGTGCCAGGCGTCTACATTTCGTACCCCTTTTGCAGCCAGAAATGCAGCTTCTGTAATTTTGCGTCAGGCGTGAGCGCGCCCGACACTATTGACCAATATCAGCACGCACTGCTCAACGAAATCCGCGCTCACCTCTGGGCTTGGCAGCCCGAGACTCTTTACTTCGGTGGCGGAACGCCCAGTCTGATGGCCGCCAATACCCTTCGCGAAATCATGTCCGCCATTCCGCGCGCAAAACTCGCCGAAGTCACTCTCGAATGCGCGCCCGGAACCGTCACCGCGCCCGCCATCGAAGCGTGGAACGACGCAGGCATTAATCGCATCAGTCTCGGCGTGCAATCCTTCGTTACTCCTGAACTGCGTCAAACCGGCCGCCGCCATGACGCCCAAATCGTCGAGCGCGAAGTCGCCTTGCTGCGCAGCCACGGACTCTCTAACATCAATATCGATCTCATCGCCGGCCTCCCCGAACAAAACCTCGCCTCCATGGGTGAATCCATCGCTTGGATCGAACGTCTCCATCCGCCCCACGTCTCGCTCTATATCTTTGAGATAGACGAGGACAGCCGTCTCGGCAACGAAATCTTGTTCGGCGGCCAGCGTTACGGTGCGCCGCGCGTGCCCAACGACGACCTTACTGCGGAGCTCTACGAAAAGGCCTCGCAAGCCCTGCGCCAGTTCGGCTATCACCATTACGAAATTTCAAATTACGCGCACCCGGGGTTTGAATCCCGCCACAATCTGAAGTACTGGCTACTCGAACCGTACGTCGGCTTCGGGCTCGACGCGCACTCCTTCGATGGCCACCATCGCTACAGCAACGCCGACACGTTCGAACGATATCTGCAAGGCGAAAAGCCCCCGCAAACCACCAGCGATTCCGCCGAGGAGCACTTCTTCGTCGGTCTCCGCTTACTCGATGGCATCGAACCCACTCCCGCCGAATGGCAGCGCTTCGCCGAACCCATCAGAAAGTGGGAAGACGCAGGTATGCTCGAACGCGCCGGAACCCGCCTCCGTCTCACACCCCCGGCAGTGTTAGTCTCAAACGAAATCTTCCAGGAGTTTTTGAATGTCTGACTTCATCGACTTACGCAGCGACACCGTTACTAAGCCCAGCGAAAAAATGCGCGCCGCCATGGCGCAAGCCGCGGTGGGCGACGACGTCTATGGCGAAGATCCCACAGTCAATCGCTTGGAAGCGCGCGCCGCGCAAGTCTTCGGCAAAGAGGCTGCCCTCTTCGTTCCCACCGGCACCATGGGCAACACCATCGCCGTTAAGGTGCATACCAACCACGGCGAAGAGGTCATCTGCGATTCGCGTTCTCATATCATGGATTGGGAACTCTCCATGATGGCTTGGTTCTCCGGCTGCCAGGCGAGAACCATCTCCACACCCAACGGCATCCTCACCTGGAAACAAGTCTCCGCCGCGCTCCGCCCGAAAGGCCCGCACAACGCGCCCACCACGCTCGTCGCGCTGGAGAACACCCACAACATGGCCGGCGGCAACGTCTACCCGCAAGAAACCATCGATGAAATTTGCGCCGAAGCCCATGCGCGCGGCCTCAAAGTTCACATCGATGGCGCACGCATCTTCAACGCGGCCACCGCCTCGCAAACCACTGTCGCGCGCATCGTTCGCGATGCCGATTCAGTCATGTTCTGCCTGTCAAAAGGCCTCGGCGCACCTATTGGAAGTATGTTGGCAGGCACTCGCGACGCGATCAGCCAAGCTCGCCTCTACCGCAAACGTTTGGGCGGGGGCATGCGCCAAGCCGGCGTCCTGGCTGCGGCTGGGCTCATAGCTTTAGAGGAATCTCCCGCCGGTCTCGCCGCCGACCACGCCAACGCCCGCTACCTCGCCCAACGCCTCGGCCAAATGCCGCCCATCAAGCTCGATGCCTCTGCCGTGCGCACCAATATCGTCATCTTCGATATCTCAGGCCTCAATATACCTGCCAACGAATTCAGCTGCTCCTTAAAGGGAAAGGGCGTCCTCGCCAACGGTATCAGCGACACCCACATCCGCATGCTCACCCATCGGGATGTATCGCGCCAGGACTGCGAAACTGCGGCAAACCTTGTGGCGGAACTGGTACTTCAGTCCAGTATGGTTCGGGCTAGTCCTGTAACGGTCTAGCAATTTACTTCACATTTTATTAGACTCTAATAGGTCTAGGAGATTCACACACATGGCGTTTTGTCCGAATTGCGGTACCCAGGCAGCAGGCGCGTTTTGTCCCAACTGCGGAGCGGCTGTGGCCGGAGGTGCAACACCGCCGCCAGATCCTGCCGCCGCTGGCGCACCCTATCAGCAGGCGGCCGCCCAGCCCCTCAGTGCTCCAGGCATGAGCGATAATGTTGCGGGTGCCCTCTGCTACTTCGGCGGATTCGTCACCGGTATCATCTTCCTCATCCTGGCCCCTTACAACCAGAGCAAGTTTGTCCGCTTCCACGCATTTCAATCCATTTTTCTCTTCGTCGGCTGGGTAGTCCTGTCGATCGTAGTCAGCATGCTCTTCCACATCTTGGCTCTGTTCATCGGTCCACTCATCGGCTTGGCCGGTATCGTTATCTGGCTCTACATGATGTATTCGGCTTTCAATAATCAGAAAGTTAAATTGCCCATCATCGGCGAACTCGCCGAAAAGCAAGCTTAACCAAGTCGCTCGCCGCCACGTCTCATACTGAGGTTGTGACTGCGACTGTGAGAAAATTTGCGTTCCTTCTGGTCTGCGCCTGCCTCGGCCGCGCGCAAACCACGCCGGTAGACCTTTCGCCGCGTATCGGCCTGATCGAAATCTTTGGCGCGCAAAGGGCGTCTCTCGCCAAGATTCGTGCCGCCATTGGCGCTCAGACAGGTGATCCGCTCCCGCCCTCGGAAGCCGCCGAAGACCGCGTCAATAAGGTTCCCGGCGTCACCGCCTCTCGCATGGAAGCCACTTGCTGCGCAAACGATGGCAAGATGATTCTCTATGTCAGCATTGAAGAGCGCGGCACGCCTCATCTCGAGTTCCATCCCGCCCCCACGGGCGAGGCGCGCTTGCCCGCTGCCCTGTACGACGACTACCTGAGTTTCCTTGAAGCCGTGGAAGGCAGCATCCGCGGCCGCAACGCCGACGAAGATCTCACCAATGGCTATTCGCTTCTGGCCGATCCCTACGCACGCGTTTTCCAACAGGGCTTCATTCCCCTTGTTGAAACCAACTTGGCGTTGCTCGATCAAGTCACTCGCGAATCCTCCGACCCCGAACAACGCGCCGCCGCCGTCTATTTGCTGCAATACGGACCGCGCCTGCGCAAATCGAAGGTGATCACGGACGCACTGCAATACGCCTTGCGCGACCAGGAAGACATCGTCCGCAAAAACGCTTTACGTGCGCTGCGTGCAGTCTTTGTAGGAGCAAAACTCCATCCCGATCAAGACGTCGCCATCGAGCCTGCTTGGTTGATCGAAATGCTGAACTCCGTCGTCTGGTCCGACCGCCGCGCCGCCGCTCAAATCCTGGTCGATCTCACCGAAGACCGCAAGCAAGAAACGCTCGATACCATTCGCGAACGCGCGCTGTCATCCGTTCTGGAAATGGCTCGCTGGCAAACGCTCAACCACGCGCTGCCTGCATTTGTACTCGCCGGCCGCATCGCAGGAGTCGATGAAAAAGCGATAAAAGATGCTTGGGTGCGTGAAGATCGCGAGTCGATCCTGGGTAACTTCTCTGAAAAGAAAGGCCGGAAGAGGAAATAAATTGCTCTCAGAATTTGGAGTTGAGGGGTCCGTTGTTCAGCGCGCAGGCAGCATGTTTCGAATTGCCGCGATGTGCCAACCCGCCTGATCTCGCGTGAGTATGATCGAGCTCCACATCTTGCGAGTCGGATTGCCTTGGGCATCCATCAATTCGTAGCGCCCATCGGCAATCGCTACAGTCTTTGACAATAAGCGAACCGATTCCACCGTGATCGTCCGCTTGCCCGTTTCACGCTGCGATGCAGCGATCGTTCCTTTCACGACTTCCTCACGCCCTTTACGCCATTCGCCGGAAGAAACCAGTTGATCGGCATCGGCGGTAAAAAGCTCTTGGAGCGCTTGCGGATCGGGATGGTCGCGAATGTCTACGTACCTTTGAACGGCAGCACGAATTTCGGCTTCAGGATCGGCACCGGCGCACAGCGAAGCAAAGAAGAACGAGAGCAGGACTACTAAACGAAGAGTCATGCTCTCATTGTGCAAAAAATGCTTGGCTAAGCAGCTTTGCCGACTGAGCCATGCGGGTCAATCACGAACTTCCGCGCCGCGCCTTTGTCGAAATCCATGTAGCCTTGCGGCGCTTGGTCGAGCGAGATGACCGTTACGTTCACAGCCTTCGCGATCTGAATTTTGTCGCGCAAGATAGCCATCATCAGCTTTTGGTTGTATTTCATGACCGGGCACTGGCCGGTCGTAAATTGATGCGATTTTGCCCAACCCAAACCGATGCGAATACCAAGCACGCCGCTCTTAGCGTTCTCGTCCTTGCTGCCTGGGTCGTCGGTCACATAGAGCCCCGGAATGCCGAGCGCTCCGCCGGCACGCGTTACGGTCATCAGCGAATTGAGCACCGTAGCCGGATGTTCGTCAGCCGCTTTATCGCCGTGGCCGCGCGCCTCGAATCCGACGCAATCCACGCCGCAGTCGACCTCCGGCGTACCTGTGATTTGCGCGATGCGGTCGCCGAGCGAAACTTTATCGCGCAGGTCAACCACTTCGCAGCCAAAGCTCTTCGCCTGTTGCAGGCGTTCGGGAATCATGTCGCCCACAATGACAATCGCCGCACCGAGCAAGTGGCAAGAAGCGGCGCAGGCGAGACCAACCGGTCCCGCACCCGCCACATAGACCACTGAACCCGGACCAACGCCCGCCGAAACCGCGCCATGAAAGCCGGTCGGAAAAATATCGGAAAGCAGCGTCAGATCCTTGATCTTCGCCATCGCCTGCGCTTTGTCGGGAAACTTGAGCAGGTTGAAATCGGCATACGGGCACATCACATAATCGGCCTGACCGCCGACCCAGCCGCCCATATCCACATAGCCAAAAGCCGCGCCAGGCCGCGCGGGGTTGACGTTCAAGCAGATGCCGGTCTTCCCTTCCTTGCAGTTACGGCAACGGCCGCAAGCAATGTTGAACGGAGCAGAGACAATATCGCCTACATTCAGGAACTCGACATCGCGGCCTTTTTCGATAATCTCGCCGCTAATTTCATGGCCTAATATCAGTCCACTTGGGGCCGTGGTGCGGCCGCGGACCATGTGCTGATCGCTGCCGCAAATGTTGGTGGCTACGACTTTGAGAATCACACCGTGTTCGCATTTGCGATCGCCTAGAGCGAGCTTCGGATAATCAATAGACGTCACTTGGACCTTACCTGGGCCCATATAAGCAACGCCGCGGTTACTTGCCATTGGTCGTTCTCCTTGGAACTGGGATTAAGAGCGGTTTTATCATACTAGAAAAAATTTGGCGATTGGCGGGGGTGCGACGCAGAGCGAAACGACCACAACTGAGCCGCGACCGCGAGGGAGCGACCACCCCAGACGCACCCGCTACGCTTGGAGCTTTTGGCCTAGCCATTGACGGGCGAAAACCTCAAACCCGTGCCGTAAGCTGATAAACAGCGGTCATGCGAATAAAGATTCGACGCCTCATGGGAGTGTTGGCTTTCCTGGCTCTCGGAAACAACGCTCCGGCGCAAAGAACTGACGTTACAAGAGTCACTCTAGACAATGGTTTGCGGGTGGTCATCATTCGCGACCCATTGGCTCCGGTAGCCACGCTCGAAGAGAATTACCTGGTCGGCGCGAATGAGGTCCCGGCGGAATTTCCGGGTTTGGCGCACGCGCAAGAACACATGGCGTTCCGGGGTTGCAGCGGTCTGACGGCAGACCAGATCGCCGCCATCTATGCGCAGTTGGGCGGATTCATGGATGCTCAAACACAGCAGAACACGACCCAGTATTTTGTGACGCTACCAGCGCAGGATCTTGATTTGGCGATGCGCATCGATTCCGCTTGCATGACGGATGTGGAAGATGCCCAATCGCAGTGGGCGCAAGAGCGCGGCGCGATTGAGCAAGAGGTGGCGAGCGATCTATCAAACCCCACATACAAATTCATCACGCGGCTGAATCACGATTTGTTTGCGGGGACGCCGTACGAGCAAGATGCGCTGGGCACCAAAGCGGCGTTCGATCAAACGACAGGTGGGATGCTCAAAGACTTTTATAAGAAATGGTACGCGCCGAACAACGCCATCCTTGTAATAACCGGAGACGTGGATCCGGTGAGTGTTCTTGCGAAGGCGAAACAGTATTACGGCCAGATTCCGCGGCGGCCGGTGGGTGAGAGGCCAGAAATAAATTTGCAGCCGGTGAAGCCGGATTCGTTTGAGTTGCCGAGCAACTTGCCGTATCTGTTGACGGGCGTGGCGTTCCGCTTTCCAGGAACAGACAGTCCGGATTTTGCGGCCGCGCGAGTTTTGACGGATGTTCTGGCAAGCCAGCGTGCGGCCCTATATGAGCTTGTGCCGCAAGGCAAGGCGCTGGGGACAGATTTTGATTTGGTGGAGACCTATCCGAAAGCGAGTGCCGCGTTTGCGCTGGCTGCACTGCCTTCGGGAACGGATCCCTCGGCAATCATTGCCGATTTGAAGCGCATTATGGAGCGCTATGCGAATCAAGGAGTTCCGGCGGAGCTGGTCGAAGCAGCGAAGAAGGGTGAGGTGTCGACCGCGGAATTCGCCCGAAATTCGATTTCAAACCTCGCCGCGTCGTGGTCGCAGGCGCTGGCGGCAGAGGGACAGCAATCGCCCGATGAAATCGTGGAAGCGATCAAGAAGGTCACTGTAGCCGACGTAAGCCGCGTAGCGAAGAAGTATCTTTTGCAGACTTCCGTTGTTGGCACCTTGAAGCCGGCGGAGTCTGGCGAAGCTGTTTCCTCTAAAGGGTTCGGCGGGTCGGAGAAAGCATTGTCGTCGCCGACGAAGCCAGTAGATTTGCCCGCATGGGCGGAGAGCGCGGTCAAATCGCTGCGCGTAGCGGAATGGCTTGCCAAGCCGGCCGATATGGAATTGAAGAACGGCATTCGCCTGATCGTGGTGACTGAAAAGACTAGCCCAACCGTAACGCTGATTGGCTCGATCAAAACGCAGAACCAATTGCAAGTGCCAATCGGAAAGGACGGCGTTGCGGACATTCTGGAAGGCTTGTTCTCATACGGTACGAAGACCCTCGATCGCGTGGCGTTTCAAAAGGCGCTGGATGATATCGGCGCATCGGAATCGGCGGGAGCGAGCTTCAGCCTGAAGGTTTTGTCACAAGACTTCGCGCGCGGGGTTCAGCTTTTGGCCGACAACGAACTGCATCCGGCGCTGCCGCAAGATGCTTTTGCCATTGTGCAGCAGCAGACTTCGGAGTTGAGTGCGGGAGAATTGCAGAGTCCGAGTTACAAGACGGATCACGCACTCTTGCAAGCGCTGCTCCCGTCCGGCGATCCGCTGCTGCGGGAAACGACTCCGAAGACCGTGAATGCTCTTCAGTATGACGACGTTCTAAAGTTCTACCAAACGACGTTTAGACCCGACTTGACCACGATTGTGGTGATTGGCGATATCACGCCCGAAGCCGCCCATGCGGCGGTTGACCGTTACTTCGGCGATTGGAAGGCTGTCGGCCCGAAGCAGGCCGTCGTGCTGCCACCGGTACCTGTCAATCAAGCGAAGGCCGTCAACGTGCCGGATTCGAGCCGGGTGCAGGATGATGTGGAATTGGCGGAGCAGTTGGAGATGAACCGTTTCACGCCGGATTATTTTGCGCTGCAAGTGGGAAACCACGTGCTGGGCGGCGGGTTTTATGCAACACGGCTTTACCGCAGTTTGCGCCAGCAAGCGGGCTTGGTTTATACGGTAGAGGATTCGCTTGAGGCCGGCGAGACGCGGGCGATCTATAGCGTCACGTATGGATGCGACCCGAAGAATGTTTCGAAAGCGCGGGGGCTGGTCGAGCGGGAACTGGTAGACATGCAGAAGAACAACGTGACACCCGAAGAGTTGCAGCAAGCGAAGGCGTTGCTGTTGCGCCAGATTCCGTTAGGCGAATCGAGCGAAGATGCGGTGGCCAGTGGGCTGATCGCCAGGGCGCGCATTGGCTTGCCACTGGATGAGCCGAGGCGCGCAGCGGATCGATACTTTAATATGACTGCGGATGAAGTGCGCGGCGCGTTTGCGAAGTACGTGAATCCGGCGAGCTTTGTGCAAGTCGTGAGAGGACCGGCACCACAGTAATGGAAAAAGAGAAGACACCGAACGAAGTGCTCGTCGACCAGTTGCGCGAGCAGTTTGAGGAACTGACGAAAGAGTTAAAGCCCGAAATGGAGCCGGCCGTAGTTTATGGCCTTAAGAAATGACGGTCCGCGAGCTGGGGGCGCAGATTCGCGCGCGCAAGATCTCCTGCCTGGAGTTGATGCGGCAGACGCTGAAGGACATTGAACTGCGCGACCAGTTCGGTAGCTTCATCACGAAGACAGCCGAGCAGGCGCTAGAGTTGGCGCGCGAACGAGACGAGGAGTTGGCAGCAGGCAAAGATCGCGGGCCGTTTCATGGAATACCGATCGCGCTGAAGGATCTGTTCTATACGCGCGGTGTGAAGACCACCGCGGGGTCGCTGGTTTACAAAGACTTTGTTCCCGGCCATGACGCTGTTGTTGTTACGCGTCTGCGCGATGCTGGAGCGATTTCGGTGGGGAAGACGAATCTGCACGAGATCGCGTTTGGCATCACGTCGAAGAACCCGCACTTTGGGTTTGTGAAGAATCCGCTGGATCCCACAAGGCTAGCGGGCGGTTCGAGTGGCGGGTCGGCGGCGATGGTGGGCGGTGGTTTCTTGCCGATGGCGCTTGGTACGGATACGGGCGGATCGATTCGCGTGCCGGCCTCCTTTTGCGGTATCGCCGGTTTGAAGCCGACGTATGGTTTGGTGAGCAGAGAGGGCGTGCTGCCGTTAGCCTTTACGCTCGATCATGTGGGTCCGCTGGGCTGCACTGTGGAAGACTGCGCGCTGGCACTGAATGCCCTGGTCGGCGGCGGCGACTATGATGTGGCGGCTCCGGTTGATCTCAAGGGCTTGCGGGTGGGCATTCCGGATGATTCGACGTTCTCGGCAGTGGCGGACGACGTGGTTGTGCTAGTTGCGAACGCCACCAGTCAATTAAGGCAGCTCGGCGCAGACGTGCAGCGGGTGACGACGCCAGATTTCGGCGAAATGAACATCACCGCGCGAACGATGCAGTTGGCCGAGACGGCAGCCGTCTATGTGAACCACCACGATAAGAGCCAGTTCGGCGACGATGTTTGGGCGTTGCTTGAACAGGGCCGCATGATCATGGGTCACGAGTATGTCAACTCACAGCGGCTCCGGCAGCGGTTCCGTAGCGAGTTCGACAAGCTGTGGACAACGGTTGATGTCTTGATCACTCCAACTACGCCGATGAGTGCGCCGCTGCTTGAGCAGACAACCGTCACAATTCAAGGCCGCGAAGAGAACGTGCGAATGGCCGCGACGAGGTTCGTAAGAGCGATCAATCTGATAGGCGAACCGGCGCTTTCAATTCCCTATGGCAAGGGTGCGAACGGGATGCCGTTATCGCTGCAGTTGATTGCGGCGCCATTTGCGGAGAAGACTCTTATCAAGGTTGGGAAAGTGTTAGCTTAACTACGCTAAGCTCTGCCGGAGACACGTGGCGCCAGCCGTTTCGACACTCGTGTCGAGACACATTGTAAAAGCGCCCCAACTCGACCCATCGCCAAGCGAGTTAAGAGATTTTTCACGTCTGCTGTTGACATCTTCTCTTGGGGATCATTACGAAAGACATCCCGGAGTGGCGATTTTCGCTTCCTGCCGAAATCATAGATCATTTGAAGATCTTCATTCGCGGTATCTCCCTCCACGCCATCGAGTCCGATCCCGAAGACCTGAAGCAGTTTCAGCAACGGCTTTCGGCCATTGCCGATTCGCTCAGCTTGCATAGTTCCTCAGATGATTTGCTGGTGGGTATCGGCCAGACGCTTCACGCGCTTGAGGAATACAACCGCCGCGCTGCTACCATTTTCAAGGTCCAAGTGGAAGAACTTCACGGCATGCTCAGCGCCATGACGGCAACGGTAAGGTTCATTACATCTTCCAGCGAAAGCAGCGTAAAGCGGCTTAGCTTCATCGAATCGAAACTCCAGCGTGCAACCTCTCTTGAAGATACCCGTCAGGTTAAGGCTTGCCTCGAGGATTGCCTCGCCCTCGTTCGTAGCGAAGCTCTGCGATTGCAAACGGAAACCCGCAGCAAGGTAAACGCCCTCCAGTCCGATGTCGAACGCCTCTCAAACCGGCTGAAAATGGCGGCGACCGAGGATTCCGACGATACCGTCACTGGCTTGCCCGGCCGCGCATCGGCCGAAGCAGCCATCACCGCTAAAATGGCCGTCGGCAAAGAATTCTTGGTGGCCTTGGTCATGCTCGACCGCCTCGCTTCTATTAATGGCCGCTACGGCCATATAGTGGGTGACGACATCCTCGTCACCGGCGCGCAAATCCTGGCCCAAAAG
This sequence comes from Bryobacterales bacterium, assembly GCA_963763615.1. Classification (GTDB taxonomy): domain Bacteria; phylum Acidobacteriota; class Terriglobia; order Bryobacterales; family Bryobacteraceae; genus Bog-105. The sequence goes on from CAVXPI010000007.1 coordinate 717,809, forward strand.
CTCTCCGGCGTAACGCTCTATCGCTGGAGCGGTCCGGCGTTTGTGGCCGTGTTTGAACCGTCGCTTAATATGGCCCAAGCCGAAATGCGGGCTGCCCAAGCCGCTGCTATGCGTTTGGAGAAAAACATCGAAGCGGACAATCGCTCGGTACTGATTGTCGTCACCGCCTCGTACAATTTGCAGCGTGTCTCCAACAAGCTTGCGCCCGGCGCCGTCTTTCGAAACATGGACGCATTCCTCGCGTCCCACGGTGCTCACGCTCCGGCCTCTTCTTAGGTCGCCGGTACCGTCTGTTGCTTCTCGCGCCGCTCGAGATAAGCCTGCCTGGTATCGGTAATCACTTTGCGCGCTTCTCTCGGCCCACCCCACCCCGCCATCTTCATCTGCGCGCCTTGCAATTCTTTATAAATGGAAAAGAAGTGCTCTATCTCGCGCCGCACATGCGGGAAAACCTGATCCATCGTGTGGATGTTTTCAAAACGCGGATTCCGCGTCGGAATGGCCAGAATCTTCTCGTCATTCTCCGTCCCATCAATCATGCGCAATACCCCAACCGGCAGCGCCTCCATCAGACAGCCTGTAAAACTGGCCTCGTCCACTAACACTAAAATATCCAGCGGGTCGCCGTCATCCGCCAAAGTACCCGGTATGAAGCCGTAGTCGCCTGGATAGTGCATCGGTGAGTACAGCGCCCGGTCAAGCCGGAACAGTTCTAACTGGCCGTCATACTCGTACTTATTTACCGAATTCTTCGGAATCTCGATGATCGCTCGAACCACTTCCGGACTGTCGCTTCCGGGGTCTAAATCGTAGAGTCTCACGCGACTTTAGCGTAGCAGACAGCGCGAGAAACATATCCATCAAACTTCTTCGAGCAACAGGACGGGCGCCACCGCCAGATGCGCCGGCCGAACCGGCCAAATATGTTTGCAAAACCGCCGAGGCGCCGTTCATTTCTCCGTTTAGCACGTGAGGGTGGACCGTAACCTCCGCATCTTTCATCTTCAACTCGCCGTACTGGAAAATCGGGAATGGTTCCTGTGCCGAAGGGTTCCTTTCCTGCACGACATAAGGCGACCGCAGCGCTAACTTCAAGGCCCGCTCCCACGCTACGGTAGTCATTTCCGAGCCGACATAGGTGCGTTGATCGCTTGAGTCCTCATTCGGCAACAAGGCTAAGTGCTCTCGCTGATTCAAGATGAATTCCGGCAAGTCGATCTGCTTGTCGCCATGCATCGTCTTGCGCGGAGAAACGAGGCGCGTCCACGAAACCGACGTGCGGATCAATTTCCGGTCCGCAGCGGGCAAGTGAGCGGTAATGCTTTCGTCCGTCAGTAGGTCCAAAAGAGCCCGCCGCTGCGCGAACTCCGCCCGAAAACTGTTCACCACGCATACTGCACCATCGCGGTAAGCGCGCAGCAACGGATGAGAAAGGTCCCACCGGGTCAAGATTTCACGCGTCGAAACCCGCCGCAAAACCAGATCGATCTCAAAATCGCCCGATCGCAGTTTTCCGCCGGAATAGTCCAACAACTCTGGCGGGATCAAACGCGCTTTGCTCCCCAGTTGGTTCAAAGATTCGGTGAGCAAGAACCCTTCGCTGGAAGAAGCCGTTCCGCCCGTAGACGCCCCCGATTCTTGCCCTAGCTCAACAATGGCCATAGAGGGCTTGTTTTTCCCGCCAAACTGGCGGTAGGCGGTCTGTATCGCCTGTAGCAGGGGTTTGGGCCCACCCAGCTTCGCTAGCTTATAGCGCCCGCGCTTAAACTCCTTCACAATCGGCAGCTCCAGAAACAAGTCGGCCAGCAGGCTCGAATATCCAAGTCCCGCCGGTTTGCACGCATCCACGCCCTGTAAAGAAAGCGTGCCGTTTCGCATGTTGGCGTCCATCGAAGCAGCTACGCCCGATCGCGCATAGCCGTGCGGAACCGCCGCCAGCATCTTCTCGGCGGGCAGCATCTGGAGCCGGCTCAACAGCACCGGAGAAGCGAAGGCAATCGCCTCCAGCCGGTCCAAAATCTCCGCTACCTGCGAGGAAAGGCGCGTCAACGAATCAAACTGGCGGCGCGAAATGAAATGCGGACGCAAAACAGGCGCAAGCAAGCGCCCGGAATCCACCAGATGCTGCCGGCGCATTTGGTCCTGAAACTCTTCCGCCCAAGCCGTATCACGATAACTGGGCTGTTCGAGAAGCTTGTGATAACGGGCTACTGCGTCGCCAAGCTGAGCCATAGACTTGATTTCAAGGTAGTTAGTATGACATGGTAAGTCAAATTTCCAGCGTAGTTTTCCCGTTTTTCCCAGCAATCGTGCGTAAATAGGGCATATGCTCTCTCCGTTTGAAGTCACGCCTCAAGCTGCCAAAGAATCGCTAACTGCAACAAAAAAAGCAACTTTGATCGATGTTCGCGAACCGCTCGAATGCGCTCTGGCCCAAATCCAGGGTGCCAAGCTTATTCCCATGGCATCTATCCCGGCCGAGCTTCAGACATTAGAGGGTTTGTCCGATTCGGGCGATTTGCTGATCCTTTGCCACCACGGAGTCCGAAGCATGCAAGTAACGATGTGGCTGCGCGCCAGAGGGATAGAAAACTGCTACAGCGTGGCGGGCGGAATTGATCGTTGGAGCTGTGAGGTGGACCAAAGCGTGCCGCGATATTGAGGGTTTAGCGCTCGAATAAGCCGCCCTTACGGTCTGACCTTCGCCACAATCTCGCAAAACTTCCGCGCCCGTTCCGTCACGGCCTCATACTTCCCGCTTGCCACGGATTGCGCATCGATCAACTCACTCCCTACGCCCACCGCCGTCGACCCTGCCGCTAGAAACTCCGCAATCGTCTCCAAATTCACCCCACCCGTCGGAATCAAATCAATCTGCGGAAACGGCGCCTTCAACGCCTTGATGTACTTCGCCCCGCCCAACGCGCTGCACGGAAAAACCTTCACACCATCCGCGCCCGCCTCCCAAGCAGTCAGAATCTCCGTAGGCGTCAAACCGCCGGGGAAAATCGGCCTGCTGTACCGCCGCGCCATTTCGATAGTCTTGTGATTCAAGCTGGGAGTAACAAAAAACTGTGCCCCCGCCAACATGCAAGACCTCGCCGTTTCCGGGTCTAGCACCGTCCCCGCACCCAGCAGAATCTTGTCGCCATGCCGGTCGGCAACCGCCTCAATTGCTTTCAAGGCGCCCGCCACCGTCATGGTGATTTCTACACAATCAATCCCGCCGGCGTACACAGCCTCGACCGCCGCCAGCGCGCTCCGAGCGTCCGGCGTTCGCACAATCGGTACTAACGCGAGCTTCTTAATCTTCCGAACGATCTGGGAATGGGTCACGAAGCATTTCCTGGAGGATGGTTCGGCGCTGCTGCCGGCGCGGAACGTTTGGGTCTGATGGAGAGCGTTAAATTAACAACCACCACGGGATGGGTCTCGAATACGCTTACGGTCTTAGCATTGCTCGCCACCCCATTGAACCGCGCCCGCAATTCGTAATTGGCGTCGGAACTGAGCCCCCGAAACCGGAATTTGCCGTCTTCCTGCACGAGGTACGTGCGCACTTGCAGACTCTTCAAATCTTCAATCAGCACAACTGCGCCCGGCACGGGATGCCCGCTGTGATCGAGAACCGAGCCTTCAATCGTTCGCGAGATGGGAGCGGGCGAACTGCGCTGCTGGCCGCCGCTGGCAACTCCACAAACCAAAAGGCCCATTACAAACGCGAGACAACTAAGCCCACTCCTCCTCCTCCTCGTCTTCATCCTCGTCTTCGTCGTCTTCGTCTTCATCCTCGTCTTCGTCGTAATCGAAATCGTCCTCGTCTTCGTCCTCGTCTTCTTCCGGCTTGATTTCAACGGGATTTACGCTGGCGACCGTCAGAGAAGCTCCGCACTCATCGCAAGAAAGGACGTCTCCTTCGTCCAATTCTTCTTCTTCCACATCGATCGCAGAATCGCATTTTGGGCAACTAACCATAAGAACTTAATACCTCATGAGCTTTGAGTGAATCACGGGTGAACTTTTATTCTTAACACGGGATTGACCGTTATGCCAATGGGCACCTGCTTCAGCCTACCGATTTCTTGCTGCCGGAGAGGAAAGAAGCTGCCGGTCGTACGCCAAAAGTTCCTTGGCCGACACCGTCACCAGCGTCTTGTCCATGTCTTCGGCCGTTTCAATCATGTGCTTTAAATGGGCTGCCGCCAAGCGCATGCACAGCGGGTCTGTCAGCTTGCGGTTGCCTTCTTTGACCAGGTTTAGCAATACCGGGTGCGGCATGGCCACTATTTTTTCTTCCGGTTCGCCACCCTCCGGCGTCACGAAAAATTTCACGTCAACCGTGTCGGCGTGGCGAATCGAGATGCCTGTCTGAAGCCAGCGGAACTGAACCCTCCACACACGGCCAAACGGATCCGGACCCGCGTCAAACAGACGGCTTTGGTCACTCATGACCAGATGCTAACACGCGTGCAAGCAAACTATAACTCTCACGCTTAGCGCAACGGAAATCTCGAGCCGATTTTGGACCGAGACTCGTCTCGGCCTTGAGTTTCTACATTTTTACACGGCGAGTGTCAGGTTTTCGTGGGGCGGCCATACTTGGCAGCAAGGCGGCTTTCCAGCCGCCTTGTCTCGACGTGAGTGTCGAGACTACCGAGACTCGTCTCGGCCACGCCCCATACGTCGGTTAGCGCTTCTCCGATTCTAGCGATAGTTCATGAGCGCCAGCACTTCGTCCCGCGTCTCCTTGCGCTCGCGAAACGCTCCCAGCATGGCGCTAGTCATGGCGTCAGAATGCTGCTTCTCCACGCCCCGCATCATCATGCAGAAATGCTGCGCTTGGCACACCACCGCCACTCCCTTAGGCTTGATTAGCGATTGTATAGTCTGCGCCACTTGCTGCGTCAGCCGCTCCTGAATCTGCAGCCGGCGCGCAAACGCATCCACTAACCGCGGAATCTTGCTCAGCCCTATCACTTTCTTGTTAGGCAAATACGCCACATGCATCTTGCCGAAAAACGGCAGCATGTGATGCTCGCACATGCTAAAGAATTCGATGTCGCGCACAATCACTACTTCGTCGTAGTCCACTTCAAACAGCGCGCCATTCACGATTTTTTCCGGGTCGGCCTGATAACCGCTCGTCAGATATCGCAAGGCTTTCTCTATGCGCTGCGGTGTGCGCACCAAGCCGTCGCGCGCCGGGTCTTCACCCAATTGACGAATGACACTCTCCATGTGGGAGGCAATCGAATCTGGCCCGCTTGCCGGACTCATCTCAATCAACTCGCCAGGCGACTTCAATACTTTCGCAGCGGAACTCTTGCTTCTAGGCATCAACAATCACACTTTCACTCCGCTCTGCTGCGGAAGGGGAATCAATTTCCTGCGCGGGCACTAGAACTTCAAAACCATTGCGCTCGGTTTCCTGTATCTGAACTCTCGACGCACGGATCGGCAAATCTCCAAAAGACTCCCGCCAGTCTCGGCTTACCAGTTCGCTGATCACCAGCGCCACATTTTCCGTGGTCGGCACTAAGCTGGCAAACTGGGGCACATCAACGTTGATGTTGCGATAGGCAAACTGGCGCAGAATTTTCTCAGCCACGAATCCGTCCAAACGCGCCAAGGGCACCAGCAGCCCCGTCGCCAGGTCCACTTCACCCGAAACGGTCAGCTCCAAAACATAATCGTGGCCATGCCCAAACGGATTGTTGCACTTGCCATACAAGCGCGAGTTTTCAGCTTTACTTATTAGCGGACTATGCAGCCGGTGCGATGCTGAAAAATGATAGCGGCGAGTCAACGAAATCATAAGCGAACCGGTGGCACCACATCCACGTAAAGCTCTGAAGTTTCAAACAGCCGCACCCGCGCCAACCGAAATCGCGCCGCTCGAAACCTCTTCTCCAAACGCCGCCAAATCTCCAGCGCAATGTTCGCCGTCGTCGGAATCACCTTGCCAAAAGGCTCCACCTCATAATTCAAGAAACGGTGATCCATCGGCTCCACCACTTCCTGATCCAGAATCTCTTTCAACTCCTTGAGATCTACAATCATGCCCGTGATAGGATCAGGTTCGCCTTCCACGCTGACCTCGAGCACGAAATTGTGGCCGTGTCCGGCAGGATGAGCCTCCTCTCCGTAAAGTGCGCGGTTCTCTTCATCACTGAGCGACGCCGCTCGGCAGAAGTGGGACGCTGAAAACTCGGCCTTACGGGTGATGAACATTCGCCTTTTGTTGGATGCCCAGGGCGAGGCATTAGATACTGTAATTTGGCGGACGCTTCCGATCCCAAACCGGAATCCCGCCCCTTCTAAGCAATGAAAAGAGTACTCATCGCGCTTTTAGGCGCCCTGACCCTCGCCTTTGCGGGGTTAATCATCACCAGTTTGCGCGACACGTCCGCCAAAGAAGGCGGTCAAGCCCCTGCCTTCACTATAACCACTGACCAGGGTAAACAGATTACTCCCGCTTCGTTCGGCGGCAAACTGCTAGTCCTCAATTTCTGGGCGACCTGGTGCGCTCCTTGCGTGCAGGAAATCCCATCTCTCAATCGTTTCCAGGAGAAGTATGCCGGCAAAGGCGTCGTCGTCGTCGCCATTAGCGTAGACAAGAATCCCGATAAATACCGATCGTTCCTGGAAAGAAGCCGCGTCAACTTCTCGACCGCTCGCGATCCTAACGCCGACATCAGCGCCCAGTACGGCACTTTTCAATACCCCGAAACCTATCTGATCAAAAACGGGCGCGTCGTGCGTAAGTACGGCAACGCCGAAGATTGGACCAACGACGACATCACCCACTTCGTCGACAGCCTGCTCTAGCAACGCATCATGGCTACCACCACCGATCTAGCGCTCTCTCTGGAAGAGGCATTGGGCAAAAACGCGGTCCTATCCGACCCCTACGATCTCGCGCTCTACGAGTTCGATGGCGGCGTGGATAAAGCCTTGCCCGACGCCGTAGTCTTTCCGCAAAGCACAGCGGACGTCGTCTCCATCCTCAAAATCGCTCGTTACTACGCCATGCCGATTGTAGGCCGCGGTGCTGGCACTGGCCTGAGCGGCGGCGCCATTCCACGCGCCGGCGGCATAGTCGTCTCCTTCGCCCGCATGAATCGCATTCTTGAAATCGATATCGCCAATGAACGCGCCCTCGTCGAACCCGGCGTCGTCAATCTCGATATCTCCAACGCCGTCGACGCCTTTGGCTATTTCTACGCGCCCGATCCCTCCAGCCAAAAAGCCTGCACCATCGGCGGCAACGTCGCTGAAAATGCCGGCGGCCCGCACACGCTCGCGCACGGCGTAACCACCAACCACGTCCTCAGCCTTGAGGTTGTTCTGCCCGATGCCACGGTCATGCAATTCGGCAATGGCGAGGTCGATACTCCCGGCTATGACATGATCGGCCTGCTTACGGGTTCAGAAGGAACTATGGCGCTGGTCACCAAAATCGGGGTGCGCCTCATGCAAAAGCAGGAAGCCGTCCAAACCATGCTCGCCGTCTACCACACGGTGCGGCAGGCCGGCGATACTGTGGCCAAGCTCACCGCCAAGGGCATCGTGCCCGTTGCTCTCGAAATGATGGATGGCCCCATGATTCGCATGGTAGAGGATGCCACCCACGCCGGCTATCCAAAAGACGCCGCTGCCGTTCTCCTCATCGAAGTCGAAGGCCTCGTCGAAAGCGTCGAAGAGCAAACCATCAAAATCGACGAAGTCTGCAAATCCTGCGGTGCATCCGAAGTGCGCGTCGCGCAAACCCATGCCGAGCGTCTCTTGCTTTGGAAGGGCCGCAAGAACGCATTCGGCGCCATCGGCCGCGTAAGCCCCACCTACTACGTGCAAGACGGCGTCGTCCCGCGCACCAAAGTAGCCGACACTCTCGAAGCCATCGAGCGCATTGGCAAAAAGCACAACATCCCGATCTGCAACGTCTTCCACGCCGGCGACGGCAACATGCATCCTATCTTGCCCTTCGACCCCCGCAAAAAAGGCGATCTCAAACGCGCTCAGCGCGCCGGCGAAGAAATTCTGCAATACTGCATCTCCGTCGGCGGATCCATCACCGGCGAACACGGCGTCGGCATGGAAAAGATGGAAATGATGAGCCAGTTGTTCAGCGACGAAACACTCGACCTGATGAAAGATTTCAAAACTCTCTTCGATCCCGAGTGCTCGTTCAACCCCGGCAAGTTTCTCCCCACCGGTAAAGGCTGCCTCGAAATTCGCCAGCGCCCTGAACTGACGCTTTAGCAAGTGTGGCCCCTGGTCACTCCGTGATAATGCGGTCCGCCCACTCGACTAGCGTTACGAAAACCGCCGGACTGCCGAACTTCGCACCCCAGCCTTCCAGATCGCCTTCCGTGACCCCACGGGCCCGGGAACATGCCCCTCACGAAAAGACTGGAATGTGTTTCGCCACGACTTTGTCGCGAAGTTCGCTGAGGGGCGGCCACCCGATCGGCAAGATCGCCGCCACGGTAGCTGTACGCATGAGGTATGTTGCTTCGCCGGTAAGAAAGATTTGAACTTCATGCCCGGCGTCGGCCAGAGCGAGTCCATGCGCAAACGGGAAAGAGGCCCGAGTAGGGTCGTCCGATCCCCACGAACTCCTCATCATGATCCTGAGCCTCTTACGAGCCGGTACTTGTGCATCGGCTGAGCCTGAGGCAAGCACGCCAAGGCCAAGCCCTTGCGCGAGCCTTGAAAGAACATTTCGTCGAATCACGCTGGCACGCATCGTGTGTGCATCCACTATATCGAAAGCGTGTATGGATCTGCCTTGCGTTTGTGGGGCGGCGCCATGCGCGGCCTCATGCGCGGCCGCGTGGCCCCCCGGCCACGCTCTTGGTCCTTCGACCCACCAATGACAGCGCGAGCAAACAATACTCGCGCCGATCAAAAGCGCGTGACTGGACTAGTTTGCGTACCGCTTCGGGCCACGTCACCGCTGCTCTGCCAGAATCTGGCGCGCGCGAGCTTTGACCATGCGAAGTATGTGTTCTAGCTCGGTGAAATGGTCCAACTCTGAGGCTTGTGCTGATGTCAACTGGTCTTGCTCTGACAGTTCAAGCAACTCAAGCGCGCGTTGCTGCGCCGCCCGCGAGGCTGGAAGTCAACTACCGTTTGCGGAGTCGTGCCGAAGGCAAAGAAATCCACGATCTCAAGGCAAACCGAATGACTCGCCATAATTTCACTACCTTCTGATCCAACAAATGAGTCCTCTTGCCACACCCCACGACCCAAAGACGGTCTTTCATTTGCATCAAGGTGCGTGCGCCAGGCGTGGTAGCGCCGTAACTGTCCGATAAAGGCGTGTTTCATCCAGCCATTGGCGTGGAGTATCAACGGCGGTATGGTCCAATACGCTCACCCATTGAAGAGCAACAAGACCCTTTCCACTCTAAGTTCACCTCGTGTTCGCCCGCCGCGCGCAACTGAACGGAAATATCGGAGTTGCGTCCTGCGCCTCGTTCTTGCTCTACCGGTCACAAGCCCTGCAAGCTTTCTTTTTTCTCCTATCGAACTGAAAACTAAGCCGCTTGCGCGCTTTTCTCATTCACGCTTCGCCCCGCCCAACGCCGCCTTTCCCCTATCTTCGAGTTAGTTCACTGCGGTCGTACCTGCTGGCGTCTTCCTGTTTTCCTAGATCGCGCCCTTCCGCCTAGGATCGGGTTCACCCCCGGTTCAGCTCTTTTACAATCGAAGACTCAGCTTTCGCATTGGGTTCGTATTTTAGAATTGAGCCCCTCGCTTCGCGAATGTGTCCGCAGCGGCGAGTTGGCTTTGTTTTTTCAAAAGACGGGCGCCGCGGCGGATTGGGTTCGTAACGCAAAATGACTACCTTTCAGAGCTGCGCTCGCCGCATGCAGCCCTTTCGACCGACCGAATTGGCTTCGTTGCGCAAAATGCCTACCTGCCAAAATTAAGTGGTCAGCCTAAATTAAGTGGTCAGCCTGATGTGGCACCTTTTTCTAAAAGAGGTGGCACATCAGGCTGACCACTCTTATCCAGCTTTCGCCATTGGGTTCGTATTTTAAAAAACGAGCCACTCGCGCTGCCGTTGGTCTCTGCGGCGGCGATTTGGCTTCGTTTTTTCAAAAAGACGTTCCGCAGTAAGCGCTGCCTTCGTTCCGCAAACGAAACGGCCGATGGGTTCGTTTTTTCCACCCAGCCAAATCGGCCCAAAGTGGCTTCGAAGCGTAAAGCCGCCCCTACGTCGGAATTGGGTTCGTTGCGAAATCACACCCGATCCGGCAGACCGTTCCTGGCTTCGAAGCGTAAAAGAGCGAACTCGTGGCGATTGGCTTCGTTTTTTCAAAAACGTTCCGCCGTGCTGGCTTTACCCTTCCGCCTCGGATTCGAAGTTAGCCGTGGGCCGGAAAGTGTGGAAATTTCATAGCCGTTCCCTCGATTCGTCATACTGTTAGAGAAACTCAATGAAGATTATTGTCTCGGTAAAGCAAGTACCCGCGCGGGACTCGGCGCTCAAAGTTGACGCCGATGGGAAGTGGCTGGACGAATCGGACCTCAGCTTTGAAATGAATGAGCCAGACGCCTATGCGTTGGAAGAGGCGCTGCAAATCAAGGAAAAGCTGAGCGGCGAAGTAGTGGTGCTGAGCGCCGGACCGGAACGCACAACGCAAACGATCCGTGAGGCGCTGGCGAAAGGCGCAGACCGGGCTATCCATGTAGAAGTGGAAGAAGGCGGCGCGCTGGATGCGCTGGCAACTGCGCGGATTTTGGCCAAAGCTTTGGAAGGGGAATCGCCGGATCTAATTCTCACCGGTTTGCAATCCGACGATATGGGCTACGGCCAAACCGGTGTGGTGTTGGCGGAGTTGCTCGGCTTTGCCCACGCCACAATTGTGATGGAAGTTGAGCCGCAAGGCGCGGCGGTGAAGGTGAAGCGCGAACTGGAAGACGGCTGGTTTCAGAACGTGGTTTTGCAACTGCCCGCGGTTCTCACGATTCAATCGGGTATTAAGAAACTCCGTTACGCGACGTTAATGGGCATTAAGAAGGCGAAGACGAAAGAGATCAAGAAGATTCCGGCGGCTTCGGTCAATGCGGCGGCCAGCATTGAGAAGGTCTATCTGCCGCTGCGCCACAAGCAATCGCAGATTCTGACGGGCGACCCCAAGGATGTGGCCAAGCAACTGGTGGAGAAACTGAAGTTCGAGGCGCGAGTGATATGAGTGTCCTGGTTGTTTTAGAACAGAACGGCGGCAAGTGGAACCGCATGTCGTTTGAAGCATTGGCGGCGGGCAAGACGATGGCGGAGGCACTTGGCGTGCCTCTAAACGCAGCGGTGATTGGTGCGTCAGTCGAAGGGCTGGCGAAAGACGCGGCGGCGTATCCGGCGGCCAAAGTCACGGCCGTGCAGCACGAGTTGCTGGCGAATTACACGCCCGATGGATATACCAGCGCGTTGGAACAACTGATCAAGGCGGAGAAGACGAAAGCAGTGGTCTTTCCGCACACTTATCAAGTGCGCGATTATGCACCGAAACTGGCGACGCGTTTTGGCCAGGCGTTTGTAAGCGACGTGGTGGATCTGAAGGCGGAAGGCGGCACGGTTTCGTTTATCCGGCAGTTGTTTCAAGGTAAGCTGAACGCTACGATTGCGGCTAAAGGCGAGCCGCAGTTTGTTTCGGTGCAAGCCGGCGCGTTTCGCGCGGCCGAAGCGGGCGATGGAGCGGCGGCAACCGTAGAGACGTTTGCGCCGCAGCTAGATGCCGGCAAGATTCGCAGCAAACCGGAAGAGCCATTCCGCGAGGCGCAACGTTCGGTGGACTTGAGTGCGGCCGAACTGAATTGTCTCGGTAGGGCGCGGGATCAAGGAGAAAGACAACCTGCACGTGGTTGAAGAATTGGCACAAGCGTTGGGCGCGGAACTGGCCGCATCGCGGCCGATTTGTGACAATGGCTGGCTGCCGATGGAACGGCAAGTGGGCAGTTCCGGACAGACGGTTGCGCCAAAGGTATACTTCGCGATAGGCATTTCGGGTGCGATTCAGCACTTGGTTGGCATGAAAGGGTCGAAAATGGTGGTAGCGATTAACAAAGATGAGAATGCCCCCATTTTTGAAACCGCCGACTACGGCATTGTGGGCGATCTGTTTGAGATCGTGCCAGCGCTGGTGGAAGCCGTGAAAAAGGCAAAAGCATAATTCTTCCGATGAACAAACTCACCTTCCGCGTGTTATTAAGCCTGGCCGCTTTGTTTGTTGTTGCCAGTTGTGAAAAGCCTATTTCCAGCGATGTGGCGGCTACGGTGAATGGCCGCTCGATTTCCTACACTTCGCTTGACCGCGCCATTGCGATTCAGTTTCCGGCTTCGAATCAGAAGGTGACGCTCGATCAGACGGTGCAACTGCGGCTTGAAGTTCTGCGCGTCTTGATTGACCAGGAAGTCATGATGCAGCGCGCGGAAAAAGAGGGCCTGCTGGCTTCGGATTCGGATGTGGAAGCAAAGTTTAATGAGTACAAGGCGCCGCATACGAAGGAGGAGTTGGAGAAGGAATTCGAGAAGCGGAAGATGACCGAGGCAGACTTCAAAGCGGAATTGCGGCGGCAGCTTAGCGTGGACAAGCTATTTTCGAAAGAGATCTTTTCGCGCATTTCAATTTCGGACAATGACATTGCGGCGTTCTACCGGTCGAACAAGGCGAACTACAATCTGCCGGAGAATACGATTCACCTGGCAGAGATTCTGGTGACGTCGACACCCGATCCGAACGTGATCAACCTCAAGAACAGCAAAGCGCAGAACGACCAACAAGCACGCGAAAAGATTCAGAAGATCCAGGCCAGGCTGCAGCAAGGCGAGGACTTTGCGAAGCTGGCGACAGACTATTCGGAAGACTATGACACGGCGGCGAACGGCGGCGATGCGGGCTTCGTTTTGGAATCGACCTTGGAGAAGGGCGCCAATCCGGAGTTGCGGCGCATCATATTGAATATGTCCCCAGGGCAGACTTCGCAGGTGATCCATACGCCCGAAGGCTACCGGATTATAAAGGTGATTTCGAAAGAAACGGCGGGGCAGAGACCGTTTACCGATCCGCGCGTGCAAGAGCAGATCCGCAGCGAGTTGTTCCAAAGCAAGCGACAGATGCTACTGGCGGCGTTTTACGAAGTGGCGCGCAGCGAGGCAAAAATTACCAATTACTACGCGAGATCGGTTTTGGAAAACCGCGACAAGAAGTAGCCAGTCTGCTGCGGCTAAGAATTGGGGCGCGACAGCTTGTGTTTCTTGGCTTGCCGCCGCACTTGACTCATGTACTCACGAACGTATTGCTGATAGGCAAGCGGGACTTCGTCGCGGTTGATTTCGCCGCCGAGATCGGAGTGCTGGCCGAGGCGCTGCGAATAATCCGTCTGCAAGCGCTGCTTACCGGACGGGTTTTCGACCATGACATCGCCTGTGGCGGTGGCGGAGCGTTTGCCGATGATCTCAGCAAGTTTGCCCATGGCCTTGAGTTGATCGGCATCCTTGGTGGCTTTGTCGCCATCTTGGCTGCCGATGCCGGAATGAGAATCGGACTGGCTTTTGTCGGCTGATTGATCGGAAGATTTTCCTTGCCCCGCTTTGCTTTTCTCCTGCGTTTGGCCTTGTGCCTGGCCTTGGGCGGATTGCTGTTGCTCGCTGGCTTCCTGATTGGCAGAGGCTTGCTGAGAAGCGCTGTTCTGTTCTTTGGAGCCGGCTTGCTGATCGCCGCTCTTTTCCTCGCCCGGCTTCTGCTGGTTGGATTGCTGTTTGCCTTGGCTGTTGGGGCGCATTTTGGCGGCGAGGCTCGAAAGCGCGTCTTTCATTTTGTCGATCAGGCCGTTGGAGCTCTTCGGATTGTTGGCGTCGTCGTCGCTGGAAGGCTTTTGCCCGCCGGCGGTCTTCTCGCCGTCGTCGCCTTGCTTGTCGGCGGACTTTTGTTGAGCGTTGCCGGCAGCGCCATCGGAGGCTTTCTTGGTCCGGTCGTCCTGGTTTTCTTTGGCCTCGCGCATTTGCGTTGGATCGTTGGGATTCTGCTGACCAGTTCCCGGCACGTTGCCTTGCGGGACGGGGGGTTGTTCGGCGCGTGGCGGCTCTTTGGCATCTTTCTGGCCGTCGGTTTTGGAGGAGTTCTTTTCCGAGCGAGGTTGGTCGGCGTTCTTGCCTTCGTCGCGCTGGCGTTTCGTTTCTTCGGAATCGGCGTCGTGGCGTTCGAAGACTTCGGCGAGTTGCAGCGGGATTAAGGAATGTTCGAGGCTGAGGCTGTTGGTGACGAAGTAGCGGACACTGAAGAGAGTCGCGGCAACGACGGCGAGACCGGCAGCGATGGACCAAAGGCGGCGGCCGGTGAACGGGAAGGCTTCGGCGACGTTGACCTTTCGAGCGGCGGTCTCGGCACCTTGGAGTTGAAACTGGGTAACGGCGTTGGCGGTGCGCTTTTGTTTGAGCAAGTACCAGGCGGTGGAGAGCGAATCGTTCAGATGCAGGCGGCCATCGAGGATTTGGGCAACCCGATAGTGTTCGAGCAAACGCCGGCGGACTTGATAGGCGGCGATGCCTAGGCCGAGGGCGGCGAGAAGAAACAGCCAGCGGGCATCGAGAACTTGCGTGCCCAGGAGAAGCATGAGCACGAGCGCGGACAAAACGGCGGCGGCGGCGATGGCGCTGCGTTCGACCGCAATAACCAGTAGCCGACGTTCCCAGGCGGAGCGGATGACTTGCTCCACTCGGCTCTTGTCTTCCACTACTGGCATGACCAAATTATCCCATGCGAAAAAGGCGGCCTCGACAACGGCAGCTTAAGCTATGAGAGGGGCAAACGCGATGTTGAAATGGAACGACGTCTTGGGTTATGCCAAGAACGGCACACCGGCGCCGGACAAAAAAGTTACCAAAACCGACGCAGAATGGAAGCAGCAGCTGACGGCAGAGCAATATGCTGTGACGCGCCAGGCGGGCACGGAACGGCCTTTCAGTTCTCCGATGTGCAGCTTGTTTGAGCCTGGGCTCTACGCTTGCTTATGCTGCGACACGCTGCTTTTTGACGCGTCGGAGAAATTCGAATCCGGCACGGGCTGGCCTTCTTTCACGCAACCGGTGAAAGAGAATGCGATTGCCTATCACGCAGACAGCAGCTTTGGGATGGTGCGCGTAGAAACGGTTTGCAACACGTGCGGCGCGCATTTGGGGCATGTATTTCCGGACGGGCCGAAGCCGAGCGGATTACGGTATTGCATGAACGCGGTGGCGCTTAAGAAAGTGGGCGCACACAGCTTGTAACCTTGCTATCTGCTATTGTGCGGTTTTACGCCTAAGATGCACTTTTCCAAGCTTGAAATCCCCTGTGAGCAGTTTGTCCTTGATAACGGATTGACTGTCGTCGTCCATGAAGACCATAAAGCGCCGATTGTGGCGTTGAATATCTGGTATCACGTTGGTTCGAAAAATGAGAAGCCCGGTAAGACCGGATTCGCGCATCTCTTTGAACATCTGATGTTTGGCGGGAGCGAGCACCTGCCGGGCAGCTATATCGAGGCGATGGAACGGATTGGCGCTACCGACTTGAACGGTACGACCAATGAAGACCGTACTAACTATTTCGAGAATGTGCCGGTGTCGGCGCTGGATTATGCGCTGTTTGCGGAATCGGACCGCATGGGGCATTTCTACAATACGATCAGCCAGGAAGTGTTGGACCTGCAACGTGGCGTGGTGAAAAACGAGAAGCAGCAAGGCGATAACCAGCCGTATTCGATTGTCGAAGATTTGATGGTGAATTCGACCTACCCGGCAGAGCATCCGTATGCCCACACGGTGATTGGGTCGATGCAAGACTTGGATTCTGCGACGATCGGCGACGTTCGGGAGTGGTTTAAAACGTATTACACGCCGTCGAACGCGGTGCTGGTGTTAGCCGGCGATATTACGCCGGTCGAGGCGCGCGAGAAAGTCGCGCGCTATTTTGGCGGGATCGAACCGGGGCCGCCGGTGGCGCATCAGCGGTCTTGGATTGCGAAGATGCGCGGCGAGCATCGCGAAACGGTGGAAGATCGTGTCCCGCATGCGCGTGTTTACAAGGCTTGGAACGTGCCGGGGCATGGAACGGCCGCGGCTGATTATTTGCGGTTCGCGTGTTCGGCTTTATCGAGCGGCAAAAGTTCGCGGCTGTATAAGCGGCTCGTGTATGACGATCAGATTGCCACGCAAGTCGGCGCGCACATGGATGAGCGTGAGATCGGCGGGCAGTTTGTCTTGGTGGCCACGGCGAAGCAGGGCGTCGATTTGCAGAAAGTGGAAAAGGCGCTCGATGAAGAGATGGTGCATTTTCTGGCGACTGGCCCGACTGAGCGCGAGTTGCAGCGAATCAAAGCGCAATCGTACGCGAGTTTTGTGCGCGGAGTGGAGCGGATTGGCGGGTTTGGCGGCAAGTCCGACATTCTGGCCACTGCTGTCACTTATGACGGCCATGCGGATGCCTACAAAGAACGCCTGGCGCGGTTGGAGAATTTGACAAGCCTGGACTTGCGCGATACGGCGCGCGAGTGGCTGTCGGATGGCGTTTATACGCTCGAAGTAGAGCCGTTTGGCAATGCGAAGGCTGTATCGGCCGGAGCTGCTGACCGCAGCGCCCCTCCCCCGCTAGGCGCACCGCATGAGCTGCAATTGCCGGCGATTCAGGAAGAGCGGCTCTCGAATGGGATGCGCATTTTGCTGGCTGAGCGGCATGAAATTCCAGTGGTGAATTTCTGGCTGGAAGTAAATTCGGGATTTGCCTCG
This sequence comes from Bryobacterales bacterium, assembly GCA_963763615.1. GTDB lineage: Bacteria > Acidobacteriota > Terriglobia > Bryobacterales > Bryobacteraceae > Bog-105. The sequence continues at coordinate 734,586 of CAVXPI010000007.1, forward strand.
GATGAAAAGGTGTTGCCGGGGACGGCGCGGCTGGCTTCCTCCTTGCTGACGGGCGGGACGAAGCGGCGGACGGCGCTGGAGATCAGTGAAGAGTTGCAGATGCTGGGTGCGCAGCTTTCGAGCGGATGCAACTTGGATATGGCGACCGTTTATCTGACGACTTTGAAAACGACGTTGGATGAAGGACTGGATATTTTTGCGGATGTGATTCTGAATCCCGATTTTCCGGAAGCGGATTTTGAGCGGCAGAAGCACCTGCAATTAGCCGCGATTGCGAATGAAAAGGCGACGCCGGTACAGATGGCGTTGCGGGCGCTCCCGCCGATTCTCTATGGTAAGGGGCATGCGTATGGGTCGCCACTGACCGGTTCGGGCACGGAAGAGACCGTGCAACAAATGAAGCGCGAAGACATGCAGCGCTATCACGAAACGTGGGTCAAGCCGAACAACGCAACGCTGGTAGTGGTAGGCGATACGACGATGGATGAGATTAAGCCAAAGCTCGAGACGCTTTTCGCCGGGTGGACGCCGGGCGATGTGCCGGTGAAGCATATGGCCGAAGTGCCGCTGCCTGCGAAGCCGGCAATCTACCTGGTAGACAAGCCAGGCGCGGTGCATTCCGTGGTGCTTTCGGGAACGATTGGGCCGGCGCCGAAGATGGAAGACGAGGTGGCGCTGGAGACGATGAACAACGTTTTTGGCGGGACATTCAGCGCGCGGTTGAACATGAATTTGCGCGAAGAGAAGCACTGGTCTTATGGCGCTGGTTCGGTGTTGTATGGGGCAACGGCGCAGCGGCCGTTTATAGCGTATGCGTCTGTGCAAGGCGATAAGACCGCGGATTCGATTAGCGAAATGCTCAAAGAATTGAAGGGCATGATGGGCGCGGAGCCGGTGACCGAAGATGAGTTGGAAGCAACGAAACAGCAGCAAATTCTCGAGCTGCCGGGCCAGCACGAAACGATGAACGCGGTGGGCGGGTTGCTGATCGACCTGATGCAACATGGGTTGCCGTTGGATTTTTACAGCTCATACGTGAGCCGCGTGACCGCGCTCACGATAGACGACATAACTGCGGCGGCGAAGAAGGTGCTCAATCCGGCGCATACGATTTGGATGGTGGTGGGCGACCGCAAGGAATTGGAGCCGGCATTGAAGGCGCTCAATTTGGGCGAGATCATTGCGGTGGAGGCTTAGTTCGTTGCGGGGGCTGATTGCTGCGTTGGCGCTGCTGGGTAATCTGGCCGGAGCGGCGACGCCCGATTGGCCGAGCGTGGAACGCCATGCGGTGGAGTTCTTGCAGCAGTATGTCCGCATCCGGAGCGTGAATCCGCCGGCTGATACGAGAGAGACCGCCAAACTGCTGGCGCAAGAATTTGCGTCGGCGGGCCTGGACGCCAAGCTATATGAAAGCGGCAGTAAAGGGCGAACGAACCTGCTGGTCAGACTGCCCGGGAAAGACCGGACGCTACGCCCGTTGTTGCTACTGAATCACATGGATGTGGTGCCGGTGGATGCGACGCGCTGGAAGCAGGATCCGTTTGGCGCGCAGATTGAGAACGGCGTTTTGTGGGGACGCGGGTCGCTCGATATGAAGAGCACGGCGGTTCAGCAGATGACGGCGTTGATTCTGCTGAAAAAGCTTGGGTTTGTACCGCCGCGAGACATTGTGTTTTTGGCGAATTGCGATGAAGAATCCGACGGCTCGATGGGCGCGGGTTGGATGATTGAGCATCACTGGGATGAATTGAATCCGGAATTTGTGCTGGATGAGGGCGGGATTGGGTCGAACGATTTGTTTAAGACGGGCAAGACGGTGTTTGGTATTTCAGTCGGCGATAAGCAAGTCGTGTGGCTTAAGCTGCGGGCGACGGGGACGTCGGGGCATGCGTCGCAGCCTATTGCGGATAATGCCAACGACATTCTGTTGCGGGCCATTGAGAAGGCAAAGGAGTTCCCCGCTTCCACTGAGCCGAACCCGGTGATTGCGCAGATGCGTGCGCAGTTGGGCGAATTCGCGCCGAACAAGTTTATGAACGCGGTGCAGCAGAATACGATCTCGCTCACGACGTTGCGCAGCGGGGTGGGCGATCCGCCGAAGGTGAACGTGATTCCTTCGGTGGCGGAAGCGACGCTCGATTGCCGCCTGTTGCCGGGGCAGAATGCGGAAGAGTTCGTGTCGGATATTAAGGCGCGGGTGAACGACCCGAGGGTGACGTTTGAATTGCTTTCCCATCCCGAAGACCCAGGGGCAAGCCGAACCGATACGCCACTGTTTCATGCGCTCGAGGCGGCGATTCATAAGCAGCACCCGGATGCCCTGGTGGTGCCGGTGATTATTCCGTATGGAACGGATAATCAGAAGTTCCGGAAGCGCGGCGCGATTGGCTATGGGTTGATGCCGATGATTGTGGACGCCGCCACCTTGGCCACGATGCACAGCGATTCGGAACATATCCCGTTAGATGAGTTCAAAGCCGGACTGCATATCTACTTCGATATTCTTACCGATTCTTGGTAGAACGCCGTGGCAGAAACGGTTGGGATCGCAGTAGGAGTCTTGGAACCTAAAGAGATGGCTGACGACGGCTACCGCATCGATAGAAGCCAATTCTCCGTTGCGCGTCTTAGCGATCCAGACGACGCTGACAGAACCCCGCAATGTCCCCTTTCGCTTTCGGCTTACGCAAAGAGTTCGCGGTAGAGCGCTGACCATTGATCGCGAATCAATTCCCAGCCGTAACGTTTGGTTTCGGCCAAGCCGTTGGCGGTTAGTTCTTCTACTAAGTCTGGATTTTCCAGCAGTTCGATGCAGCGTGCGGCGACGGCTTGGTCATCGTTAAGATCAACGAGAAGTGCTGTGCGGCGATCTTCGGCTATGTAGGGGATTCCGCCGGCTTTGGTCGCGACGACGGGGAGACCGGAGGCGAAGCACTCCAAGATCGAGCCGGGCATGTTGTCGATGTTGGGAGTGGTGAGGTAGATATCGGCGGCATCGTAGAGCGCGGGCATTTGATTGTGCGGGACCTTGCCGATGAAACTGGTGTTCTTCAGTTCCAGATCCCGCGCGAGCTTTTCGAGGACTGGGCGATGGAAGCCATCGTGAGCGATGGTGAGCCGGGCAGAGGGATATTTCGCTTGCACGATTTGGAAGGCGCGCAGGATGCATTCGACGTTGTAAAGAGGCTCCAGGCCGCGGTTGGTCAAGAAGTTAGGGAACAGGTTGCGGCGCTGGCGGTAGATGAAGCCATCGGTATCGAGGATGTTGAAGATCACCTGGGCTTTGATGGCGTACTTGGCGAAGATATCAACGAGGAAGCCTGATGGAACGACGATGCGGTCGGCCATCTTTAAGGTAAGGAGCGCGGTGCGCCAGGTATTGATGTGTTGTTCGGCTTGGCCGTCGTGATAGTGGATGATCAGCTTCTTCCCGTATAGCTTGCCGAATAGAAGCGCGGGAATGGTCCAGAGAGCGTACGAGCTGAGACCGGCTGTGAAGATATGGAGGACGTCGGTTTTGCGGGCTGCAAGAAGAAGCTTGGCGTTGTATTGGAGCAGGCTGACGAGCGTGCGCAGAATAGGAACTTTCAGAATCCAGAGGAACGGTTTGGGCGGTCTGGGCCCAAGAGGCAGGAAGGTAACGGTCTGGCCAGCGCACTCGTTTAAGACGCGGACAAGGTGGTGGGCTTGAACCGATTGACCGCCGGTGATTTCCAAAGAAGGGGCAATGAGCAGCACTGAGACGGGCGACTCAGAAGCCAAAGGAAACGGTGATCTCCAATTGGTTCTTTTGGGAGTGGAGGACGTCATTGCTAAAGGTGTCGCCCATCCAACGGGTGTAGCGAACTTCGGGTGAAACGATGATGCCGAAATCGTCTTTGGCCGCGAGTCCAACGCCAGCGACGGCACCAAACGTGTGGGGTTTATAAGCGACTATGGGCTGCGCAAAAATACCGGTAGGGATGGGGCCCAGGCTGGCGCCGGCATAATCGTTCCAATTATTGCTGGTTTTGCGGGAAAGCACGTCGCGATAAACAGCGCCCAATTCGTAGAAGGTGTACTTGCTGATGTTATATTTGCGGCCGGCGTACTTGACCAATACCGGGAAATCGATCATGCGGGCGCGCGAACGCTCGACGAAGGAATCGAGGTTGGAATCTTGTGAGTCGTAATTCCAATCGTAGCCGTTATAGCGGTAAATCGCGCCGATACTGATCCAATAGCTTCGCAGAATGCGCGCATTGACCGTTAAGCCGCCACCAGCTAACCCTTGTGCGGACTTAGCCAATATCGTGTCGCCGCTACCGTTGTTGGCCACGAGACCATTGGTGTTCGCTTTCATCAATTTCAAGGGAGTATAGCTTCCGGTGAGGCCGATCCAAATGCGCGGAATTGGGCTCTCGGAGGCTTTTACGGAGGAAGAGACCAATTGCTTGGGAGTCTTCTTTTCCTTGGGCGCTTTATCTTTGTCCTTGTCTTTGTGGGAGAAGATGTTCGGATCGCCTGGATCGTCGTCCGCGGCAAAGCACGAGAAGGCCAGCAACGAGGAGGCCAGTACTACAAAAAGACTTTTGCGCAAGCTGTATTTCACACTAAAACCCACCTTTCGTATTGTAGACGACGACCGATATTTCGCCAGGGCAGCGCATGGCACCGCCCCACAAACGCCTCATGGCTGGGCCCAGTAGCGGTCGCGGGCCTGGACCACCAAGCCGGGCCTTACCACTTTCAATTGAATCTTACGGAATTCGCCGATGGTGGGCGGCTTATCGGAGACATAACCGATGCTGTACTGGCTGCGGAGTTCGTCTTGAATGGCATTGAAGATCTGGTCGATGCTCTGTTTCTTAGATACTTCGAAGTAGCCGCCGCCGGTCTCGCGCGAGAGATGCTGGAGGATGTGTTGGCCGGGTCCGTGACCGATACCGGCGTCGGAAAAGAGGATGGAAAAGATCAGCGTATCGGCCTTTTGCGCGGCGTCGATGGCGTTGGCAAGAGTGGAGTCGCTGTCGTTGTCGTCGCCATCGGTGAGGAGGATGAGCGCTTTTCGGCCGTGCTGTTTGACCATGGTGTCGTTCGACGCTTGGACAACGCAGTCGAATAGTTTGGTGCCACTGCCGCCACCGTTTTCGAGTTCGCGGCGGCTGGGGGTGTTGACCTCAGTAAGCGCTTCGTTGAGGTCGCGATAGGAAGAGGTGAGTTCCTGGCGTGTCAGAAGAGCCGAATCGAATTGCATGACGAAGACCTGATCTTTCTTTTCGCGCAGGACTTGATCGAGAAAACGGAAACTGGCGGCGCGTTCGGCGTCGAGCACGCGATCCTGGCTCATGCTGGTATCGACGAGCAGGCCGAGGGTGAGGGGGAGGTCGGTTTGGCGGGCGAAATAGCGGATGGTTTGGGGGCGGCCGTCTTCGAGGATGTTGAAATCGGCTTGTTCGAGGTCGCGAATGATGGCGCCGCGTTTATCCATGATGTTGGCAAGGACGTTGACGACGTTGACGCCGATGGTAAACGTTGGAGTTTCCTGGGCGAATGAAGAGACGGAGAGCGCCAGGAAGAGCGGGACTGCACGCATAAAGGGTTGGAGTCACTGAGAACGGCCGGGGTTACAGGCAATACAGCTACAATCGATCCGTGGACGAAATAGCCGATCTTAGCGAGGCGCCGCCGGATACCAGGCTTGCCGTTTACGGAACGTTGGCCCCGGGCCGAGTGAACCATCGCCAGATCTCGGCATTAGCCGGGACGTGGCAACGTGGGACGGTGAAGGGCAAGCTGTTCCCCTCCGGATGGGGCGCTGCCATGGGTTTTCCCGCGTTGATTTTGGATCCGCTGGGTCCGTCAGTGGATGTGGATCTTTTGGAGTCGGCAGAGCTTCCCGCGCATTGGGCTCGTCTTGACCGGTTTGAAGGAAGTGGGTATCGGCGAGTGGTGGCGAAGGTGAACACAGTGGACGGGGAACGGACGGCGTGGATTTACGTTCTTGCCGAGGAGTTGGGAGACAGGTAGGCAGCGGGCCGGTAACAAAGGCGTGGAAAAGGCGTTTTCTTCGGAGCGGTGATTGGGAACGGGCTATTTTGCGCTACGAAGCCAATTCGCGGCGGCGCCCGTCTTTTGAAAAAACAAAGCCAACTCGCCGCTGCGGACACATTCGCGAAGCGAGGGGCTCAATTCTGAAATACGAACCCAATGGCGAAAGCTGGATAAAAGTGGTCAGCCTGATGTGCCACCTCTTTTAGAAAAAGGTGCCACATCAGGCTGACCACTTAATTTTGGCTGACCACTTAATTTTGGCAGGTAGGCATTTTGCGCAACGAAGCCAATTCGGTCGGTCGAAAGGGCTGCATGCGGCGAGCGCAGCTCTGAAAGGTAGTCATTTTGCGTTACGAACCCAATCCGCCGCGGCGCCCGTCTTTTGAAAAAACAAAGCCAACTCGCCGCTGCGGACACATTCGCGAAGCGAGGGGCTCAATTCTGAAATACGAACCCAATGCGAAAGCTGAGTCTTCGATTGTAAAAGAGCTGAACCGGGGGTGAACCCGATCCTAGACGGAAGGGCGCGATCCACGGAAAGCAAGGAAGACGCCAGCAGCAGGTACGACCGCGTGAACTGACTCGAGGATAAGCTGCGGGTGGCGTAGCGCGAGATGAAGCATGAAGGAGAGAAAACGGGCAAGCGGCTTAGTTTTCAGTTCGATAGTGGAGAAGGAAAATTTTGAGAGGCTTGTGACTAATGAGAGATGAGATCGTTGCGAAGTGGGTAACCGACAGTGTCTATTCGCGGTTGCGAATGCGGATTGTTGCATTGTGGTGGCAGGCACCGCATTAGGCACCGCATTAGACGCGGGGTGGAATTACCGCATTGTGGTGGCAGGCACCGGATTGGGCACCGGATTGCGGGCACCGGATTGCGGCAGGCATCGGATTGCGGCAATTTTGCGCAACGAAGCCAACTCGTCCAGGAATTGTTAGATTGTGGTGGCAGGCACCGGATTGGACGCGGGGTGGAATTACTGCATTGTGGTGGCAGGCACCGGATTCCGGCACCGGATTCCGGCACCGGATTCCGGCACCGGCACCTAAGATAGAATCGCCAGGAACTTAAGGAGGATAGTATGCTGAGCTATTCCAAAGGCCCTGATGCGCCTTTGTTGGATCTCACCATCGGGCAGCAACTAGCCGAAACAGCAAGCCGGTGGCCAAACCAGGATGCGGTTGTCTCACGGCATCAACAGCAGCGCTTGAGCTGGAGTCAATTACTGCGCGCGGCCGATAGCGTGGGCCGCAGCCTTCGCGACATGGGTTTGCGTGAAAACGAGCGCGTCGGTTTGTGGGCCGCCAATTGCCTCGAATGGGTCATCGTTCATTTTGCTTGCGCGCGTGCCGGCTTCGTCCTGGTTAACGTAAACACCTCAAGCCGTACGCACGAATTGGCATTTATTTTGCGCAAATCCGGCCTCAAGGCGCTGTTTCTTCACGAACGCGACCATCGTGCCAATTTCCTCGAAATTCTTGGCGAAGCCCGCAAAGGCAGCGCGCTCGAACATGCGATCTGTTTCGATACCTCCGAATGGCGCAAACTCCGCGAAGGTCCGGCTAGCATTTCCACAGCCGCTCAACAGAACGACGTTTTCAATATTCAATACACCTCCGGCACCACCGGTTCGCCCAAGGGCGTCATGTTGACGCATCGAAATCTGGTGAACAACGGCCTACTCATCGCCCAGGCCCTGCACTATACCGAAGAAGATCGCATTTGCGTCGCGGTACCCATGGCGCACTGCTTTGGCTGCGTCATCGGCACCATGTCCGCCGCAGCCGGCGGCGCTGCGTTACTTTTGCCAAGCGCCTATTTCGACGCCGGCGCAACTCTCGCCACCATTGATGAAGAACGCGCAACCGCCATCTATGGCGTGCCCACCATGTTCATCGCCGAACTACAACATCCTGACTTCGAAAAGCATAGTTTCAAAACTCTTCGCACCGGGGTGATGGCCGGAGCGCCCTGTCCCGTCGAAATAATGAAGCGCGTGATTCATGACATGCACTGCCGCGAAATGGCCATCGGATATGGCTTGACGGAAACCTCGCCGATCGTCACAATGTCGGAGATCGATGACGAGATCGATCGCCGCGTCCACACCGTAGGGAAGGCGTTTCCCTGCACGGAACTGAAGATCGTTTCCGTAACGAACGGCGAAACCGTGGAAGCGGGTGAGCAAGGTGAAATTTGCACGCGCGGCTACATGTTGATGAGAGGGTATGATGGCGAGCCCGAAGCAACAGCGCGCGCCACAGACAAAGACGGCTGGTTTCGTACTGGCGATTTGGGTTTGATGCGCGAAGACGGCTATTTCAAAGTTACTGGCCGCGCCAAAGACATGATCATCCGCGGCGGCGAAAACATTTATCCGCGCGAAATCGAGGAGTTTCTCTATACGAATCCGAAAATTGCCGAAGTGCACGTCACCGGACTTCCTGACGAGCGGCTCGGTGAAACAGTTTTGGCGTGGATCAAACTGAAAGCGGGGCAAACCGCCACGGCTGACGAAATAAAGGCTTTTTGCAAAGGCCAGATCGCGCATTTCAAAGTGCCGGAATATATCCGCTTCGTCGAAGGATTTCCGACAACTCTCAGCGGCAAAATCCAGAAATTCAAAATTCGCGAAAGGGAGATTCACGAACGCGGATTGGAAAAAGCGGCCAGCGTCGAAACCGCCTAACCTTTATTTCCCCGACCAGGTCGCCAGGCGTTTTTCGAGAAAGGCCGACATGCCTTCCTGCGCGTCCGCGGCCATCGCATTACTGGTCATGACTTCTTTGGTCAGCGCGTAGGCGCGTTGCTGATCGAGATCGATTTGCGAATAGAACGCGTGCTTGCCAATGCCAATGGTCAAAGCGCTGGCTTCCGTAATTTGTTTGGCGAGCGTCAGCGTGGCTTCGCGGAGTTCGTCGGCGGCAACGGTGAAATTCACCAAGCCCCACTCGGCGGCGGTCTCCGCGTCGATGGGCTGCCCCGTCAATAGCATTTGCATGGCGCGCTTTCGGCCTATCGCGCGCGTTAGAGCCACCATTGGTGTCGAACAGAACAAGCCAATGCGCACGCCCGGAGTGGCAAACGCCGCGTCGTCAGAAGCAACCACCAGATCGCATGTGGCTGCAAGCTGGCAGCCCGCCGCGGTAGCCATCCCTTGCACCTCGGCGATCACCGGCTGTGGAATCGATTGCAACTTCTCCATCAGCTTGGTGCACGTTTCGAAGAGCTGCCGGTAGTCGCCCAGCGCACAGCCAACCATTTCGCTCAAATCGTGCCCCGCCGAAAATGCCTTCCCCGCCGCCGCCAGAATTACGCAGCGAACTTCGGGATCCGTTTCGAGTGCCGTGAGCAGGCCAATCAGCTCCTGCATCAGTTCCAGCGAGAGCGCATTGCGCTTACTCGGCCGGTGGAGCGTGGCGATGGCTGTCGAACCCTGGAATTCGAGGGTCAAGTTTTTGAATGACATTTGCGGAAACCTCGCAGCTACCAGTGAATCACGAGAGGGCGTGTCCTTGGGTGCGTTGCTGGCCTAAAGGCAAGCGCCTCCGGTGGTACCGGATTGAGCGGGCTGTGATTACCGCTCCCCAAAAGACGCCTCCCGAAATTCGCCCGGTATTCGCCGTTGGCGCGTCTTCATCGCGGCTCGGCTCGAGGGCTTGCGGTGATTTGAGGGCGAGAGGGATGGTTTGAAGAGAAATCACAGGCCAGCTAGGGCAGTGAGGTGTCGCTGCCGGTGAGGCTGACGAGCTTGCCTTCGGGTGTGACGTAGAAAGTGTCTTCGATGCGGACGCCGATTTTCTCTTCTGGAATATAGATACCCGGTTCAATAGTGAAGACCATCCCCTTTTGGATGGGCTTGCTGTAGTCCCACGGGTCGTGGACATCGATGCCGACGGAGTGGCCAATGCCGTGGATAAAGTATTTGCCGACGGGCTCGCCGTGCAGGTCTTTGCCGTGGGCATTCATGTAGTTGAAGGCGATGGTGTCGAGCGAATCGGGATACCGATGTTTCGGATCGTTGATGCGTGAGGCGCCGGCGACGAAGGCATCGATAGCGGCTTGCTGGGCACCGCGGACGATGTTGTAGACCTCTTGTTGGCGCGGCGTGAACTTGCCGGAGACAGGCAGGGTGCGCGTGATATCGGAGGCGTACATGCTGCATTCGGCGGCGGCGTCGATGACAACGACATCGCCGGCCTGCATGGTGGCTGAGTCTTCTTCGTAGTGGAGAACGGTCGAGTTGGTGCCTGAGCCGACGATGGGCGGATAGGACGGCCGAGCGCAGCCTTGTTTCATGATGGACTCGGTGAAGATGCCGGCGACGGCGCGCTCTGTGGTCCCGGCGTCGACAACCTTGCGCAGGCTGGCTTGGGCGATAGCGGAGACTTTGGCGGCGTGGGAGAGGAGCTGCAGCTCCACGGGATCTTTGATGGCGCGCAGCTCCGCAATGGGTTTTGACACGTCTGCTAAAGGCGGATGAATGTCAGTGCCCAAGGTGGCGGCGACCCACATGACCAAGGCTTGCGCCGCCGGTGATTCGGGCGGACCGGAAATCTTAGTGAGCACGGTGCGATCTTCCGACGCCATCTTAGACAGAAAGGACGAGAGTTCGGTCATGGGCTGGACTTCGCCGACGTGAGCGAGAGCGGCGGCGTTGGGGGTGGCGGCATCGAGCTTGACGCCAGTGTATCGTTCACTGCGCAAGTTGCGGGTGGGCAGGAAGAGGATCTCGCGGTACGGGTGCTCGGGCGTCTTATCTTCAATTAAGAGAGCCGCACCGGGCTGGTCCCATCCGGTCAGATAGTAAAAGTCGGAATCCTGACGGTAGGCGACGAGCATGGACCGAGGTTCGAAGGCGGCAAAGAGAACGGCAATGCCGCCGTTAAGCTTTTCGGCCAGGTGGGTGCGGCGGGCGTGGAAGTCAGGAAGGATATCAGCGGCGAAGGAGCAAGTGACAAAACAGAAAGTGGCGACGAGAGTGCGCTTCATTTTATTTGCGAGGTGGGTCGAGCGGCAAATCAGAGGCTTCGATCGCGCGCCAGCCGCCGTCGAGCGAAAGCACATTGTGATAGCCCATCTTTTGAATGTTATCCGTGGCGAGCGCGGAGCGGAAACCGCCGCCACAATAGAGCACGAGGCGGGTTCCCTTATCGGGGAAAGTGGTTTCGATGTCGCGTTCGATGATGCCTTTGCTGAGGTGCATGGCTCCGGCGGCGTGTTGAGCGTTGTACTCGGATTCCTCACGGACATCGACGAGTTGTCCGGCTTGAGCTGAGGCGACGAGGCGCTTGTATTCTTCGATATCTATTTCTTTGATGCGCTTTTTGGCTTCTCCGACGATGGCAAGGAAACCAGGGCTATGGCCGTGAACGGGTATGCTCATTCTTCGCCAGCTCCGGCTTGCTGGGTTTGACTGGTGGCGGCATCTTGGACGCGCTGAATGTTTGCGCCTACGGCGGCGAGCTTGGCTTCGATTTTTTCGTAGCCGCGATCGATGTGATAGACGCGGTCGAGAAGGGTTTCACCTTTGGCGACAAGGGCGGCGAGAACGAGAGAGGCGCTGGCACGTAGATCGGAGGCGATGACTTGCGCGCCAGACAAGGTCTCTTCGCCGGCGACGATGGCTTGGCGGCCTTCGATGCGGATATTGGCACCCATGCGCGCGAGTTCCTGAGTATGCATGAAGCGATTTTCAAAGATAGTTTCGCGGATGAAGCTGATGCCTTGCGCGATGGTCATCCAGGCCATGTATTGGGCTTGCAGATCGGTGGGGAAGCCGGGATATTCTTCGGTGGTGATATCAACCGCAAGCGGGCGGCGGCGGGCACGAACGCGCAGAGCGCCGGGATGCGAGTCGTCAAACTCGGCACCAGCTTGCTCCATTTTCATGATAAGTGAAGCGACGTGCTCGGGGACAAGATTGGTTACGAGTAAATCGCCTTGCGTCATGGCCCCGGCGAGGAGGAAGGTGCCTGCTTCGATGCGGTCGGCGATGATCGTGTGCTGGGCTCCGTGGAGTTTTTCGACGCCGGTGACTTTGATGATAGACGTGCCCGCGCCTTCAATTTTGGCGCCCATTTTGATGAGGAGATCGGCGACGTCTTTGACTTCAGGCTCGCGGGCGGCGTTGCGAATGATGGTTTGGCCTTTGGCGAGAACGGCGGCCATGAGGACATCTTCGGTGCCGGTGACGGTGATGCGGTCAAAGTGAATGTTGCCGCCGAGCAGGCCGTTGGGGGCTAGGGCTTCGACATAACCGTGAGATTGTTCGATGGTTGCGCCGAGATGTTCGAGCGCGGAGACGTGCATGTTAATGGGGCGGGCACCGATGGCGCAACCGCCGGGCATGGACACGCGGGCACGGCCGGTGCGGGCAACCAGCGGACCGAGGACGAGGCTCGAGGCACGCATGGTTTTGACGACTTCATACGGGGCCTCGGGACGGTCGAGGGATTTGGCGTGGACGGTGACGGCGCCGTTGCCGCTGTCTTGGGTGACTTTGGCGCCGGCGTATTCGAGCAGGCTCTGCATGGTGGCGATGTCTTTGACCTGCGGGATGCGGTGGAGAATGACGGGTTCATCGGTGAGCAGGCAGGCGGCGAGGACGGGTAGGGCGGCGTTTTTGGAGCCGCTGACTGGCAGTTCGCCGCTTAACGGGGCGCCGCCTTGAATTTTGAATTTATCCATGGTTACTTACGTTCGTTCGGAGGGTCGTAATCGAGAAATTTCCGTTCAAAAGCAAAGCCGCCCATTGCGGGCGGCTCGCGCCCTCGCTCCGAAGATTGAGGGGGTATCAGCAATGATTATACGACTTTCTCAGCGGAGGTCTAACTGCTGGAAAAGCCTGCCGCGGCCGGACGGGTGGAATTCCGCTCTCAACTCCTCGAGACTCAGTTCGTGTCCGCGGCCGCGAACGCTCAAAGATCGTCGGGCTCAAGAGAGGATGAAAGTGTAACCAATGCAAGTTGCCAATACCATCTTGAGCCAATGGTGGGGGCCTGCGCTTCTGGTTTGCTTCACTGTCATTATCGGAGTCTTCTATCAGAACACCCGCCTGAACGATTTGAAAGATGCCTTTAACAGACGCTTCGACGATATGGGCAAGCGTTTTGACGACGTCAAAGACCTTTATAAAGTCCGAGTTCAAGCGAGTGGACGAGCGAATTGAGCGGCTGGAAAGCCCGCTGATTCGCGAATAACGCGAAGCGTTACACTCAAAAAGAGGTTCCATGCCGACTGGCTTGGCCCATCCGACGAAAATGCCACCTCCGCTGGTGCCCCCACGAAAGCTCTGGACGCGCGAAGAGTGCAAGGTTTTTGAAGCCGCCGGCATTTTTGAGAAAGAGCGGCTCGAACTTGTCGGCGGGGAACTCATTAGCAAAATGGGAAAGAATCGGCCGCATGTCAACGCAGCCATGTGGATGCTCTTTTGGCTGGCAGACACGTTCGGTAAGACGTTTGTCAACGCCGAAGCGCCGATTGATGTGCGTCCTGATGACAACCCCTCAAACGAACCGGAACCGGATTTGATCGTGTTGAAACGGGAATGCTCTACCTTCGTATCGGCAAACCCGCAGCCGCAGACATTCACCTTTTAGTAGAGATTTCCGACAGCACGCTCGATTATGATCTGAGTGTCAAGGCTACCCTCTACGCCCGCGCCGGCATTGCCGAATACTGGGTTTTGGACGTGAACGGCCGACGTCTCATTTCTCACCGTGACCCAAAAGGCGACACATACTCGTCCGTTACGATTTATGGCGAGCACGAATTTGTTGCGCCACTGGCTGCCCCGCACGCTGAGCTTTGTGCGGCGCAGACGCTATCGAGGCTATAGCTAAACCTTCCGAGTTAGGGGCAACATACAGTAAGTTGCCGAGGACTTAGAGAAGCGGTAACACGGAATTGGGTACGAGAACACCCCTTCTTAACGCGCGCGGTTCGGAACGAAAGTCATTTCCCGGCCCAGAGAATTGGCGTGGCTGGGTATTGGTGGAAAGTGACATCTGTGGTAGCAATGGTGATGCCGTCCGTCTGGGCTTGAGCGATGAGCATGCGATCAAACGGGTCTTTGTGATGCAGCGGAAGAGATGCGGCGCGGAGTGCATGGGTGGCGGTGATGTCTAGGGGGTTGGCTCGCAGGCTGACGAGGCGTTTAGCGAGATAGGCGTCTATGGGTTCCGGAATGGAGAGTTTGCCGATTGCGACTTTGATGCCAAGTTCCCAAATACTGGCTACTGAGAGCAAGATTTCGTTGGTTTCGTCGGATATAGCGTCGATAGCGGCGGAGTTGAGTCGTTCTGGCGAGGAGAAGATCCAAAGCCAGAGCTGGGTGTCGAGGAGGAGCTTCATTCGCCGTTAAACGCTGCTAGGAGGTCGGGCGGAAGTGGGTCGTTGAAGTCGTCGGGGACGGTGTAGAGGCCTTGGTCCATGCCGAGAGCGGCGATCCGGTTGGTCGAAGGTCGGTAAGGGACAAGTTTGGCGACGGGAATGCCGCGGTTGGAGATGATGATTTCTTCGCCGAGCTCAACGCGGGCAAGAAAGCGGGAGAAGTTGGTTTTGGCTTGATGGATGTTCACTTGGAATGGCATTATTCAGACTTAGTCTACACGCTTAGTCTACCACAAAAGGGGTCTCGCGAAAGCCGACGCCTTGGGAGAATGGTGCGTCAGCGAGCCGGAGGCACCGCTTCCCAGAGTCCCCACCTTAACCGTGTGTTGCCCCCAACTCGGAAGGTTTCTCAGCTACCGCTCCTTGGCAGTCGCGGCTCGGCTCGAGGCTTGGTGGTGATTTGAGGGCGGAAGGAGATAAGTTGAGACCGATCGGTGGTGGCATTCACCGAATTGGCTTCCGCAGGCGCGTGATAAGACTCGCAACGGCTAAGCCACCGCCAATCAAGAAGACAGTTCCCGGCTCAGGGGTTTCGTCGAAATTGGAATCGTAAAATCCCTCCACTGTGAGGTGAAATGGGTCACTGAGTCCAAGGCCGCTCGCTCCGGTGTTATTTACGACGAGAGCGAGTTTCTGGCCCGCTGGGACGATCACTTGAAAGAATATGGGATCGGTCCCGAAATAATTACCGGAAGAGCCCGCATCACCCAACCAATCTGTATCGAATCCGAAGTTCGGGCTGCCCGCGGAATCCGGCGAATAAGACGTGAGATAGGCAGACGCAAAGGTATTAGCGGACAGGCTGTCCATTTCGATCTGTATATAAGAATACGGAGAAACGTCTATCGAATAAGTCGTGTAATAGTAAGTGGTGCTCGTATTGATAACACCGGGAAACGCTTCGCTGCCTGACCAATCCTGTGACAGGCCGTTGCGGCTTAGACGCCCTGTCTGGGTCGGATCGGTATTCGTTAAGGCTGAACTTGTATCAAAAATAACGGCGGCCTGTCCCGTGATCGAAAAGGCCATCAAGATTGCCGCGATTGCAAAGATCTTTTTCATTTGATTTCTCCTTGGTTAGTTAACGCGATCAGTGAGCCAAAGCGTGCTGTACTGCGGGCAAAGCCATCACGATGCCATACCCTGAATCGCGATCAATGCCAGGCGCCATGTTATCCACGGTGCCCGAAGTCATAGCTGTTTTGACCTGCGCCGGTGTGTACGCCGGCTTGGCCTGGAGAATCAAAGCGGCAATGCCCGCCGCATGGGGCGCCGCGGCCGAGGTGCCAAAGAAAGGGTTGAATCCGGGGGTCTTCGCGGTTACACCATCGGCAGCAGTGAGGTCGGGCTTTTGCAGGGTAGTACCGCCGTTTGTGGCGAACAAGAAGTTGCCAGGTGTGATGGGGGTGCCGTTGGGCGTGTAAAAGATCTTGCGGGGTCCATCGGAACTGAACGTTTCGATGGGGTTGGCAGCGCCAGTGAAAAGCCTGGTTCCGATGTGAGCGCTATTCCAATAAGTGGCGGCTGTTGAAATTGTATTTAGACCGGCGTTGTGCCCAAAGGTGGATCCAGCGGTAGCGAGAGACAAACGTCCGCGGTTCGTATCGATGCGTAAGGCTCGCGGCAAGCCATTGAACAAAACAACAACAATTCGGTCGCCGACGGCTGGGCTAAATCCGGAAGCGGTCGCGGTGCCGCAATTTGTGCCTTCGTTCACGAATTCCACTGGATCTTGGGTGCCGGTTTGAGCGGCGATGGAAAACCCTTTGACTGTGGTGCCGGTGCTATCGAGGACAAAGAGATCATAGTCGCTTGTACTGCCGGCTAACGGGTCTGACCATTTCAGCGTAATGAAATCGCTAATGGCCGTTAATGAATCGTAGGCTTGGGGCGACACTGCGGTTCGGAAATTGTGGAGTAGTCCCGTTTCGCCGACGGCAGCAATCGCGCCGCCGACCGGCCCGGCGGATAGAAAATCACCTTCCCATGTGCCAGAGGTGCCGAACGTTAAATTGCCGCCATTGGCCGCCGCCGAAACATAGATCGAACCGGCAGCGACCACTTGATTGACCGCCCGGGCGATGGGTCCGTCTTGGAACGCCCCTTCGTCCAAGTAAGTGACGTCATCGACAATCACTTTACAGCCGGCATTTTGCAGGGCAATGATGTTGCCGGCAAAACCAGCCGATCCGAAATCCGCCGTGGCAAAGATTAAATTCGCTCCGGGGGCCATAATCGTGGATTATTTCCATCATGGCGGTGCCCTCGTCCGTTCCGCCGTCCGCGATCGAAGGCCCGGCTTGGCCAGGCAGAACAGTCGTGTTGGCAGGCAGATCGCCAGTGGCGATCAGGGCCGCGATGCGATCGGCGGAGGCACTATCGGAAAGAACGCCTACGGTGACGCCGACGCCGCTAATATTCTGGTTATTCACTACGAGGTTTGACCCGTGGGTGACGTAGCCCTGGCTGGTGAGAGCGCCAATCAAGGAGACGCCCGCTTTGGTTCCAAGCGCCGACTTGCGCGATGGCCGGGAGGAGGAAAGGTGGGGGCCATTGTAAAGAGCGCCGGTCGCGCTTCGAATGTTAGAGACATCACTTCGAGCGGCTAAGATTTCGACCAAATCTAGAGGCACAGATGCGTGAACGAGACCAAACTGTTGCGACTGACTGATAACCGTACCGCCAGTTGCGGCGACCGCAGCCAGCAAGCCTTTGGTGACGACGCCGCTGATATCGACGGTGACGACTCCATCGGTCATTTTCGGCATCGAAATCGCGTTGGCGAAGCTGGAGACTGAACCATCGCCCCTGGCTGCTCTCGCGGCGAAGACGAGATTCGAGTCCATTTTTTTCTCACCGGCGGTGAAGGTTGCCTTTATCGACGAGATTGAGTTTATTTGAGCGAGCGCGTTGGGCCCGATAGTCTGTGCCGGCAATACGCTTGTTGTTATTATTAATCCGCCGAGCACCGCGATGCCGTAACGACAGCCTTTGAATCTCACTATGAACCCCCCGTTTGTAAACCACTTCTCGTGGTGTGAGCCTTTGCCCCGACTATTATTAGACCGTAGGCGGTCATTCTACACTACTGAAACTCACGTATCTTAGCGTGCTCCGGGATTGAGCGCGGCGCGGAGGCGGCCGTTAGCGGCGGCGAGCTTTGCCTCCGCTTCGACCCTAGTTAGATTGAGTTTGTGCATAACAATGGCGGCGCGGACGGAGCCGGCTTGGTTCAAGAGGCTGGCGGCTTCTTCATAAGATACGAGCGCGATGGAGGAGACGATGCGGCGGGCGCGGTCGACTAATTTTTCGTTAGTGGGTTGGACGTTGACCATCGAGTTACCGTAGACATAGCCGAGACGGATCATGGTGCCGGTGGTGAGCATGTTCAGTACTAACTTGGTAGCCGTACCGGCGCGCATACGGGTGGAACCGGTAACGACTTCAGGACCGGGCGCGGGGGTGATGGCGATTTCGGAGGCACGGGCGAGTTCGGAATCGGGGGTGCAACTGAGACCGATAGTGACTGCGCCGAGAGAGCGAGCATAGGCGATGCCGCCGAGAACATAGGGCGTGCGGCCGCTGGCTGCGATGCCGCAGAGAACGTCGGTGGATGCGAAATGGTGAGCGATGAGATCCTGTTTGCCTTGGCCGGGATCGTCTTCGGCTCTCTCAACGGGGTGGCGGAGCGCACGGTCACCGCCTGCAATGAGGCCTTGCACGAGATGGGGCGGGGTGTTAAAGGTAGGAGGACATTCGGAAGCGTCGAGAACGCCCAAGCGGCCGGAGGTGCCGGCACCGGTGTAGAAGAGTTGGCCTCCTTTTTCGAGGCAGTCGACGATGGCGTCGACGGCACGGGCGATGTGGGGCAACTCGCGCCGCACCGCGTGCGCAACCTCCTGATCGGCGTCATTGATGACGCGTAGCATGTCCAACGTCGGCAGCACATCGATGCCGACCGAGGCTGGGTTTTGAGCTTCGGTTAGGAGGTCACGCAGCATAAGGGTAGGCGCATGCCCTCGCGGCCTTTTGGGAAACTGAATCGCGATTTTACGCGCTAAAAGAACTGCCACAACCGCAGGTGGATTTCACTTGCGGATTGCTGAACTTGAAGCCGGAACCTTCGAGGCTCTCGACGTAGTCGACTTCGGCGCCATCAAGATAGAGCATGCTGGCGGAGTCGATAAAGACTTTCAGGTCGCCAAAATTGTAGGTTTTGTCGAGCATGCTGGGTTGGGTTTCGAAAGCCATGGAATAGCTGAAACCTGAGCATCCGCCGCCCACGACGGCAATGCGGAGGCCAGCCGGCTTCGGGTCTTGCATGCCGAGGATTTCAGTGACTTTGCCAACGGCATTTTCAGTGAGTTGAATCATATATCTCCTTAAAAGTGCGCGCACAGCGAACGGGACCGCCAGATGGAGCGCTTCTCCTATAGTGTACCTAACTTCGATGCGATAGTGAACTGAAACGGTGCGAGACGCTCACCCGGGTTTCCCTCAAACCAGCGGCGATACACTAATTGCTATTGTGATTCGCGTTTTGCGAAGAGCGGATAGATAAAGGATTTCTGAATGGCTTTTGACAAGAAAACCGACTTACCGGGAAGTGAAAGAAAAGCACCTAAGAATGCGAAGCTTGCCGGCACCTTAGACAAGAACGCGACCGTGACCGTAACAGTGGTGTTGCGAAGGCGCGGAGGCGATCCGGCTGTTACGCCGAGTGGATTGCCGGTTGCGGTCCTGCCGCACGATGCGTTTGCGAAGGAGTACGGAGCGTCGCCAGAAGACATTCAACTCGTGGAGGAGTTTGCTTGCGCGAGTCATTTGAACGTTGTTGAGGCGAGTATTGAAAAGCGGAGCGTTGCGTTGATGGGTACGCTGTCACAACTCAGCAAGGCCTTTGGCGCCAAGCTGAAGAGTTATCAATACAAAGGCCATAAGGATAAATTTCGGGCCCGCACAGGGATACTACAAATACCGGCCGAACTGAAGGGCGTGGTGATTGCGATATTGGGCCTTGACAGCAGGCAAGCGGCGAACGCGCATTTCCGCCTGGTCACGGGCAGAGCGGCGAGCGCCACGTTTACACCTCCGCAAGTGGCTGCGCTTTACAACTTTCCAACCGGCGTGACTGGGGCTGGGCAAACTGTAGGGATTGTGGAATTGGGCGGCGGGTACACAACGAGCGATTTGACTACTTACTTTACCGGCTTAGGTTTGAGAACTCAGCCGAAAGTAACAGCGGTTTCGGTAGATGGCGGGAAAAATTCGCCGGGTGGGGAGGCGGATGGCGAGGTCGAATTGGATGTGGAAGTGATCGGGTCGATTGCGCCTGGGGCAAAGATCGCGGTTTACTTTGCGCCGAATACGGATCAGGGCTTTGTGGATGCGATCACCAGTGCGGTGCATGACACGGTTCGCAAGCCGTCGGTGGTTTCGATCAGTTGGGGGCAATCGGAGGACGACTGGACGGTGCAAGCGCGCACGGCGATGAATGCGGCTTTGCAAGACGCGGCGGCGTTGGGTGTGACGGTAACGGTGGCGTCGGGCGACAACGGTTCGACCGATGGGGACACGGATGGCCAGCTGCATGTGGATTTTCCGGCATCGAGTCCGTTTGCTTTGGGGTGCGGAGGAACAACTTTAGCGGGTAAAGGAAGCAAGATTAGTTCCGAAATTGTGTGGAACGAGACGGCGGCCGGCGAAGGGGCGACTGGCGGCGGAGTCAGCAATGCGTTCGCGCTGCCGAGCTATCAGAGCAAGGGTGGAATTCCGGTGAACCCGGAGACAGAGTTTGCGGGACGTGGCGTGCCCGACGTGGCGGGGAATGCGGATCCGGTAACCGGTTACAAAGTGCGCGTGGATAAGAAGAATGTGGTGGTGGGTGGAACCAGTGCAGTGGCGCCGTTGTGGGCGGCTTTGGTGGCGCTGATGAATCAGAAGCTCGGGAAGCCGGTGGGTTTTCTGAATCCGAAACTTTATGCGCTGGCAGCGACTGCGGCGGCGTTCCACGACATCACAAGCGGCAACAACGATGACGCGGGCCTGGGACAGTACAGCGCGCAGGAGGGTTGGGATGCTTGTACGGGTTTGGGGACTCCGAATGGGGCTGCGCTGCTGAGTGCGCTTACGGCGGCGAGTAGTGCGCAGGCAGGAACGTAGCTCAGAGCGGTGTTCACTAGAAGCGTTTAAAGGGCAAAAATTTGCCTGACATGGTGATCTTGACGCGGTCACCCTTGGGATCGGGTTCGCGTTCGATTGACATGTTGAAATCGATGGCGCTCATGATGCCGTCGCCGAATTCTTCATTGATGAGCGCCTTCCAGGTGGGGCCGTAGCCTTGGACCAGTTCGTAAAAGCGATAAACCAGAGGATCGCTGGGCGGCATTTTTTGGCTGGCTCCGCGCTCCTCTGGAGGTTCGGCGAGCAGTTTTGCCGCAGTGTCGTCTAGCTTTAAGAGGGCGACTGCTTTTTGCGCTTCGCCGGCGGTTAACGCCTGGTGACCAAGCAGCGCGGCTGTGTAGAAAACAGGTGAGGCGCTGCCCAGTTCAAATGCAATTGATTTCCAAGTGAGTCCCAAATGCCGTTTAGCGTCCAGGACCTGTGCCGTTACATCCGCTCGAGTCATTTCGGTTGTCGCCCCATTCAGATATTTTCACATCCGAATTTGAAGCGAGCGTTGTGGTCAGCTGCGGTCGTAGAACGGCGGCGGCTCGATCCCGAGCGCGCGTAAGTAGACGTAGCCTTGGCCGCGATGGTGGATCTCATTGTCAATCGCATAGAGGATGGAATTGATCCCGCTGCCTTCCCATTGGCCGAAAGCTTTGTCGACTTCCGCGTAACGATGCGGCGGGATCGTAGGCCAAATTGCGTTGATTTCTTCGGTGGCTTTATCCCAGAGCGCTAAGATAGCCGCCTTGGTGGTTGGGGCTGATGAGTCGTCGCCCCAAGACTCCCACTTGCCGGTGGCGACTCCGCGCGCGATAGGCGTTGCCATCTTCAAGAACTCAATGGCCATGACGGAAAAGGGGCGCATGCCGCCGATGGAAAAGTTGAAGAGCTTCTCTTCGGGGAATGCGTCGATGACGCGGCGGGTGAGGCGGCGATGGGACTGCCAGTGTGCCAGAAGCGCTTCCGGTGTGATCACCGTTGTGGAAGTTGTGTCAGGTGCGTGTGTGGTGAATGCCATTTGCAGATCTCCTTCTATCTATGCGGGCGTTAGGGGCGTTTTTTTGCGGCCCGAGACAACTCTAACGTCGATTGCCGACAACCTCTGTCGCAATTCGGTGGCAATATGAAAATACATGTACGACCCGATTATGCGCGTGTTGACAGTGCTCGAAATTCTGCAGGCTCGCGATCACGTGAGCGGGAAAGAACTGGCAACGCGCTTAGAGGTGAACCTGCGGACGGTGCAACGGTACATCGCGCGGCTACAGGATTTGTGTGTTCCGGTGGAATCGGTGCGCGGGGTAGGCGGCTTCTACCGGCTGAAGCCCGGATTTCGCTTGCCGCCATTGATGTTTACGGATGAAGAGGCGTTTGCGGTGGTGCTGGGGTTGAGGGGATTGCGGCACCTGGGATTATCGGCATTCGCGCCCGCGACAGAGGGGGCGGCTGCGAAACTCGCGCGCGTGTTGCCGGAGCCGTTGCGCAATAGCGTTCAGATGGTGGAAGAAGTGGTGGCGCTGGAACCGGGGCCGTGGGTGGTATCGACCCCGGCCGAATGTTTGATCTGTGTGGCGAGTGCGATTCGCAGGCGGAGAAGGCTCATGTTTGGTTATGAGTCGCATGAGGGGATTCGCTCACGGCGGGAAATCGAGCCGTATGGCGTGGTGCATATGGATGGGCGCTGGTATATGGCGGGCCGCTGTCTGCTCCGGCAGCAACTGCGGACCTTTCGGCTTGACCGGGTTTCGGAACCGGAAATGGGCGAGGAGGGGTTCGATCCGGCGGCGGATTTCGACGTTAGAACGTATTTAAGGAAGGGCATGCCGTTTGTGCAATCGAGGTTTGCGATTGATGTGTGGGTGGATTTGCCGGCGGGCGAAGCGCGAAACCATTTTGCGCTTCACAGGGTTGCGATGTGCGAGGAGGACGGTGGGACCAGGCTGCAATGCGGGCGCGACCATTTGGAGTCTTTCGCCGCGATGTTGCTGAGTTTGGGGTGCCGGATTGTGGTACGCGAACCGGCGGAGTTAAGGAAGACGTTTACGGAGATCGCGAAGCGGGCGAATCAGGCGGCGGGATAACGCCGCTACTCTTGGCGCAAGGCTACCATTGGGTCCACTGCGGTTGCGCGCCAAGCCGGGATGATCGTGGCTGCTAGTGCGGCGATGCTGAGAACCGCGAGGACTGCGCCGAAAGTGAGCGGGTCGGTTGGTTGGATGCCGAATAAAAGGGAGGTCATGAGGCGGGTTAGTAACATGGCGCCTACTAAACCGGCAGTTATTCCGATGGCCGCTAACCCCATTCCATAGCGGACGACTAATGCGAGCACATTCGACGGGTTCGCGCCCAAGGCGATACGGATGCCGAGTTCGCGCCTGTTCTGCGAGACGAGGTAAGAGAGCACGCCATAAACTCCGACGGTGGAGAGCAGCAGTGCGAAGGCGGCAAAGGCAAAAAGCATACTCGTGGCAAAGCGCTGGCGGGCGAGAGAGTGATACAGCAGTTGCTGCATGGTTTGTACGTCGGAGACGGCTACGGTGGGATCGAGCGCGTGGACCTCGGCTAAAACGGGACGGGCGAGGTTAGACGGGTCAGCCGAGGTACGCAGGACCAGGTACATGTGGCGATAGGCATTTTGCGTGGCGGGGAAGTAAACTGCGATTTTGCCTTCGTCATCAAGACCGTATTGCTTCACAACTTTCACGACACCGGCGATGGCAAAAGTGTTTTTCGAATCAAACGAAAGATGCTTTCCGACAGGATTGTCGTGC
Organism: Bryobacterales bacterium; assembly: GCA_963763615.1. Taxonomy (GTDB): domain Bacteria; phylum Acidobacteriota; class Terriglobia; order Bryobacterales; family Bryobacteraceae; genus Bog-105. The sequence continues at coordinate 757,956 of CAVXPI010000007.1, forward strand.
GGCCAAAAGCGCTGGGCGAATTTCTCGTCGATGATGGCGATTTTTTGGGTGTCTTTGCCATCGGTATCGGAAAAGAAGCGCCCTTTGAGCAGTGCGATCTGCATGGTTTGGAAGTAGCGGGAGCTGGCGGATCTGATATCAACTTGCAATTCCTGGCCGGGTGGAGGAGTGTAGCCTTCGACATTAATGCCGCCCCAGCCTACGGACCCAGTGAGTGGCAACGAGGACACGAGGCCCGCCGATTTCACTCCAGGCAAGTTAGATGCACTAGCGAGGAGGTCGGCATAGAATTGGGCGACCGGCTTTTCATCGTGATATTTGGGGCCGGTGGCGCTGATGTTCATGGACAGGATATGTTCGACAGAGAAGCCAGGCGGCACGTTCTGAAGATGGATGAAACTGCGGATCAACAAGCCAGCAGCAGCGAGCAGCACCACAGAGAGCGCCACTTCACCAGCCACTAAGAGGCCGCGCAGGCGATGGCGAGCGAGGCGCAAACTACCTTCCATTTCGCCGCTGCTGGCTGCCGGCTTTGAGAGCGGTATTGAGGTCGGCTCCACGAGCACGCCAGGCGGGGACAATGCCGAAGAGAAGGCCGGTGAAAACGGAAAGGCCGAAGGTAAATGACAAGACTGAGCCGCTGATGCCGATGTCTTCGAGGCGCGGAATGTTGCCTGGGTTCATGGCACGCACGATGGAGATGCTTAAACTCGCGATGAAAAGCCCAGCGGCTCCCGCGATTAATGAGAGGAGAAGGCTTTCAGTTAATAGCTGGCGGACGATTCGCGCCGAATCGGCTCCCACGGCTAAACGAATCGCCATTTCTTTTTGGCGGCCGGTAGCGCGCGTGAGCAAAAGATTGGCTACGTTGGCACAAGCAATTAATAGGACAAGGGACACCGAACCTAATAGGATGAGTAGCGCGCGGCGAACGTCGCCCACGATTTGTTCTTGCAAGCCGATGACGGTCATGCCGAATGTGCGGTCGCGCTTATCTTTCATGCGGATACGGTTAGCGATGGCGCTGATGTCCGCTTGAGCCTGAGCAACCGAGACGCCTGGCTTGAGCCGGCCAATGAGGTTGTAGTTCTCGTCGCCTCGTTGCTGCGCGGCGTTTGCACCCAAGGGGAGCGGCAGAATGATATCGATCTTGTCCATGGGGTCTTCGGATGGCATTACTTCAGAGTCGAGGCGAAACTCCGGAGAAAGAACGCCCGCCACGGTGAACTGGTTTCCATCGAGCGTGATACTTTTGCCGATGACCTGGGGATTGGAACTGAAACTTTGGCGCCAAAGGCGGGTGGTTAATAACGCCACTTGGGGTTTGCCGGGTGTATCCTCCGCAGCGAGCAGAAGGCGGCCGAGCTGAGCCTTTGCGCCGAGCATGGCGAGGAGGTTAGAAGACGTTCGCAACACGTCGACGCGCTCAGGTCTATCGAAACCGGTAAGGGTCCAAGTGCGGCCTTGGGCGATGGCAATTTGGTCGAAGGAATGATTTTCGTTTTTGATATCGACGAATTGGCCGGGGGAAGGCCAATCGCGAAAGATACCAATGCCTGGCGAGTGCAGCCAAATGGCGGCTAAGCGGCTGGGCTGCGGATAGGGAAGCGGACGGAGGAGCAGGGCGTCGACTACGCTGAAGATCGCGCTGTTTGCTCCGATGCCGATAGCGAGGGAAATGACGATGACAACAGTGAGGCCCGGGTTTTTCCAAAGCATGCGGGCGGCGTAGCGAAAATCTTTGAGAAGCGTATCCATGCGTTTCCTCTCTGTCAGTGAATTTTTGCATGTTGGGGGCGCGAGTGGAAGCTCGGTCCTATTTGTATTCGATTTGGCTGGTTGCGGTAGTCCGGCGGAAGTCTATATTCTCCATGGATTCCGTAATCGTGCGATCCATCATGAATAACAAGTGCAAGCCAAATTCCGTCCCGTAGGTGGATGGGAACCAGATGCCTTCGTCTGCGCGCTTATATTGAATGCTAAAGCCGAGGCCCGAAACGTTAGTGCCGAGGCCGACGCGGACGCCGATAGGCAGCTTGCGCGACAGTTGCGTATAGACGGAGACGGGCTGGGATTCTTCTTTGTCGATTAAGGCTTCGCCCGTCCAGCCGAAGTCGCGGGGGTTTGTTGGATGGAAGCGAATTTGATAGGCGGGACGTTCGCGGAATGGCTTTTCGCCCGCGAGATTGAACGTATACTTCTTCTGTTCCTCGGTGGTGAGCGGGAAAAGATCCCGGTCTATGCCGTCGCGTGTGGTTGAGTCGTCGGCGTCGTCGAGCATGATATCGAGGAGGCTTACGCCGGGTATGGGTTTACCGTCGAATGGAAGATATTGGTTTTTTTTCCAGTAGCGGCCTTTTACCGAGACAAACTTTTTCTCGGTCCCCTGCGCTTTGGGAATCATGTCGAAGGTCCAGAATTCTTCGCGCAGCAATTTGCCGTTCTTGAGGCGTAAAACGCGGTGTATTTTCTGCTGGTAGACAAACTGGCTGCGGGCGTTTTGGGCGCGATCTTGATTCGCTGCGACGCGCTTCATGATTTCGGCGGCGGACGGCTGCGCCTGCAAATCCGGCGGGCAGAGATTACCGCAAGCTAAAAGCATGGCAAGAACGATTGGCGTAGGAATACTTGGAAGCTCCTAAGCATGATACGAATAGCGAGGGGCGAAGATTCAAAAAATTGGGGACTGGTGACGGGCGCTGACGTTCACTAACTCAAAGCCAAATCCATAAGCGTGCGATGTATTCCCGGGTCGTCGGCGGCCTCGTCGCGCCCATAGCGGCCATCGCTGCCCAAAATCCACGACTGCCGTTTGTCTTTGAGACAGATTTCCAAGATCTCCCAGAGCCGTTGCTTCGGTCCGGTTGCTCGAACTGGCGTAGCGACTTCAATCCGCTTTGACAAATTGCGGAACATCCAATCCGCCGAGCCGATATAGAATTCGCCTTCGCCCAGAGGCTGCCCGCCGCCAAAGTAATAGATACGGGAATGCTCTAAAAAGCGCCCAATGATTGAGCGGATGCGGATGTTCTCGATCGGCCGAAGGCAGCAGAATCCCCGGACGATGAGATCGATAGAGACACCGGCATGTGCCGCCTGAATGAGCGACTCAATCATTTCGGGGTCCTCCAATTGATTCATCTTGGCGATGATCCGGCCGCGTTCGCGCAACTCTGTCTCGCGCTTTACTAAGTCAAGGAACTGTCCGCGCATCGAACGCGGCGCCACCAGTAACGAGCCGCATTCAGGCCCGTGGGCGTGCCCGGTCAAAAAGTGAAATAAAGTAACTACGTCGGCTGTAATAGCCGGGTCGCAAGTCAGAAGGCCGCAATCGGCGTAAAGCCGGGCTGTGTGTGCGTGGTAGTTCCCCGTGCCTACGTGCGCATATGCCTTCAGGCCATCTGCTTCTTTGCGCACAACCAACGCGGTCTTGCCGTGTGTCTTCAAGCCCTTTATTCCAAATGAGACGTGGGCGCCAGCGGCTCGCAGGGCTTTCGCCCAATGCACGTTTCGCTCCTCATCAAAACGCGCTTTTAGTTCGATTACGCAGGCCACCTGCTTGCCGGCTTCGGCGGCATGCACCAAAGACTTGACGAATGGCGTATCGTCGCCTACCCGGTAAACCGTCATCTTCAAGGCTACGGTTTGCGGGTCATCGGCGGCTTCCTTGATAAAGCGTTCGATGCTTGCCTCAAATGATTCATAGGGGTGGTGGACCAGGATGTCCCCGTCGCGAATTGCGCTGAAAATGCTGTCGTGATCTTGGCGGAGGCTTGCTGGCGCCGCCGGTACCCAAGGCGCATCCTTCAGACCCGGCTTGTCGATCTTCCCAAGCTCGAAGAGCGTTGTGTAGTCCACTTCGCCGGAAGACTCGAAGAGGTCGGAAGGGCGCAGTTCAAAATGGCTGCGCAATAATTCGCGGATCGCAGGGTCACTGTCGCCCGCAAACTCCAAGCGGACCACAGGTTCGTAGCGGCGCTTCCGAACCTGCTCGCTCACTTGCTCCAAAACGCTACCGTTTGCTTGCGAGCCTTCCTCGACCTCCGCATCTCGCGTGAGCCTGACCATTGTGGCGGGCCCTACCTTCATGCCGGGATACAACTTGCCAAGGTTCTCGCGGATGATTTCATGCAAGCGGATGAATAGAACGTTGTCCGGACCCAAATCTTCATGCAACGGTATCCAATGCCTCAAATCAGCAGGGACCTTTACACGTGCGAAGGCGCGTTGGCCGCCGCTGGCGCTATCATCCAACGGGAAGACAAGCGAGGTGGACAAATTCGACAAAAACGGGAACGCTTCGCCGGTGTGAATCAACAACGGCGTCAAGGCCGGCGATATTTGCTTATCGAAAAATGCGTTGGCCTCTTCTTTTTGACGTTCCGTCAACTCTTCCCAGTGGCGTAAAAAGACTCCCTGACTCGCCAGGCCGGGAATAATTTCATCGCGGAAGCAAGCCGCTTGCTTTTCGAGAGCGGGGATCAAGCGGGCGTTTAGGTCATGGAGCAGCGCCTGCCGGTGCGGGGTTAGAGATTGCCGAAGCACTGCAATCCGCTTCATGAAGAATTCGTCAAGGTTCGAAGTAAAGATGGCCAGAAACTTGGCCCGTTCAAGCAAGGGCACGCGCCGGTCTAATGCCTCCGCCAGCACTCGTTCGATGAAGTCGAGCCAGCTCAGGTCACGATCAATCCAAAGTTCCGCTAATGGCTCGGCGATCTCGTGATTGAGCACGCCTTCATCGCCGATTGAAACAACACTTGTTTGCCTTTGTGGCTGCGTTCCAGTCATAAAATTGGCCAAACCCGAGTATGCGGCTTGGAAACGCCAGAGATCAAATGAATATTTGATGTACAAGACGGCTTACCTCCCCCAGCGAGCGCTCATTTCTTCGTCGGGAGTAATAAACTAACTGGATGGATTTACCCACCCATGATTGAGAATCGAGCGGCGGAATTGTGCAAAACGGCGAGTACGAGCGTGTCCAGGATGCGCCATATTTTGCCTCTTCGAACTGACACCGGAGAGATTCTGAACCAGTTGGGGACTCTCCGTGAGACGCTCGTCCGGCTGACCGAGATCGCTTCGGATGAACCGCGCGAGTTGCTGGATACTCTTCGAGACGTGTACCCGCGGCTGGTTCCAGAGATCGTCAGCGCATTAGAAACCGCTTCGAGGAGGAACCTAATGACCGTTGCCGCTGTCCGCGACTCTTGCGCGTCTATCAATGACTCGCTCCTGGAGCTTGAGTATTTGAAACAACGGACGACTGTGCAAATGGGAAACCCAAAAGCGAAGTACTAGATCCGTTACTGGGCGTAGTAACTCATTTGTAACCAATTTCCGGCGGAAACTACTTCATTTGACGCACGTAATGTGCTACTCCTGTGAGTTCAATCTTTACAATCGACGAGCTTGAGGAGAGTCCATGCTATTGGCCCATTCCAAAAGACAGCCGGAAAAGCTGTTAGCGTTCGTTTGCGTTTTGCTGGCGGTGGGGTCGCCGGTATTCGCGAAGCAAACCGCCGTTAGCTCTACGAAGGAAGGCGAGTATCCCACCGTTCTTTTCCGCCTGCACGGTTCTAACACGATTGGGGCCGAGTTGGCACCCGCCTTAGCGGAGGGTTTCTTGAAAAAGCGGGGAGCGGTCACAGCGAGTTTCAAGCCGAGCGCGGAGGCGGACAAAGGACTCGAGATTGGCATTCTCCCAAACGGCGAAAGAATCGCGATAGAAATCCATGCGAAAGGTTCCACCACGGGCGTCACGGATTTGGCCGCGGGGAACGCCGATATCGGAATGCTCTCCAGGAAAATCAAACCGGAAGAAAAGGCGCAGCTCGCGGCGTTCGGCGATATGGAAGCATATGGCGCCGAGAATGTTCTTGGACTCGATGGAGTGGCCATCATTGTCCACGCGTCGAACCCTGTGAGCAAACTGACGGTAGACCAGTTGCGCATGATCTTCAGCGGGCAGATCACTAACTGGAAAGATGTGGGAGGAAACGAGGGCCCTATTAGTTTGTACTCTCGTCCAGCGGCCACTTCCGGCACCTTCGAAACGTTTGACAACCTTGTTTTGAAGCCGGCTCATTTGTCCCAAGCCGCGAAACAGATCGAGAGTAGCGAACAGCTCTCTGACGCTGTCGCGCGCGATATTGGGGGCATCGGCTTTATTGGATTGCCCTATGTTCGATCCGCCAAGAGTGTGGCGATCAGCGACGGAGTTGGAAGACCCATGCTACCCACCGTCTTCACTGTCGGCCGTGAGGATTACAAACTCTCGCGGCGGCTTTTTTTGTACCTTCCCCCGAAGAGTGCGAACTTGGACGCTCGCCAGTTTGTGACATACGCGCTTTCCGAAGCCGGTCAGGCGATCGTGCAGAAGATCGGCTTTGTGTCGTTAAATGTCCGTGCTGAAAAAACGAAACGGCAGGCGAATGGAACGAGCCCGTTGAACGTTACGTTTCGCTTTCGCACGGGTAGCACGCAGTTAGATAATAAGGCGCTAGACGATTTGAATCGGCTCATTGAATACGTGAAGGGCTTCGATCAAAGCCCATCGTTACTCCTGATCGGGCACGCCGATAATTCAGGTCCTGAAGATGTAAACGTGCGTCTTTCCAAAGAACGCGCCAATGCCGTTGCCGAAGAATTACGCTCGCGTGGCATAAACGTTGCCGGAACAGGCGGCCAGGGATCAAAGTCTCCGATTGCATCGAACGACACCCCGGAGGGCCGTCAATTAAATCGCCGTGTGGAAATCTGGAGCAGGATGTGAGGCGGCTTTGATTTAGGCTTGCCGCTGGATGGCAATGGCATTCAGAAGTTCGCGGTAGTCCTCCAGCGAACGCGTTGCTAGCCCGGGAATTTTCGCTTGATCATCCCACTTCCTCAAGGCGATGGCTTCTCGATAGAACTCGTTTTTTTCGAAGTCCTCAACCTCTTTGGGCGTCATAACTCCACCTTGCAAGGCGAGACTTTGGACCGATGCCGGACTGAGCTTTCCCAAGTACGTGCTGTCTGTTGCGCACAAATATCTTTTGGCGGTTACGTGCAGATGAACGGGTTCAACCACGTTCTTGCCGAAGCGGTGCTCTAACCAGGCCTGGCCGATCTCCTCATGCTTGGCGTCGATGCCCAAATCCGCAGTGTCTTCCGGAATGTCTTCCAAGATATGGCCGATATCGTGCAGCAAGGCGGCTACCACCAGCGCATCGCCGGCATTCTCCTGTTGCGCACATTGTGCTGCCTGCAGTGCATGCTCCAATTGAGAGACATCTTCTCCGTAGTAGGCGGTCTCGCCCTTCTTTGCGAAGATTTCCAGTATTTCGTCCGCTACCATCGCCGTTATTCTTCCTCTCTCATCCTTGCTTTCTTACTCCGCTCGCATTTGTTCACGCTGGTGAAGATAAAGCAAACCAGCCGCTGCGGCCGACGCGGCACTCACCACCGCCAAAGTGAAAAAAACTCCGCTCCAACCATGGTGAACGGATAGCCGCGCCACGCTATCGCCAGCCAGTATTCCGCCCATGTAGCCGATTCCATCAATCAATCCAGAAGACGTAGCGCCCCCTTGCTTGCCGCCAAAATCCAGCGCCATCGCTCCGGCCAAATAAGAATACGGCCCTAACAAGCCCAACCCAACCAGTCCGATTAGTACCAGCGGCAGTGCGCCTTGAACTCCAGATCTGAGTGCGGTCATAAGACAAAGGGCGGTTGCAGTAAGAATCATGCCGATGAACAATATGATGGCTCGCCCGTTGGTGCCAAGCCGGTCGCCAGCCAATCCCGCGATTACGACTGAAACCGCCCCTAACGCGGGAAATACGGCACTCATGCTTGCCGATGCGCCTTCACTATAGCCGAAGAAGTTGTGCAGATAGGTCGGCGTCCAGGTGTTGAATGTTTCGCGAACAATCGTTGTGCACAAAGATAGGAAACAAACGATCCAGAATCCACGGTTTCGTAAGAGCGGCGCGATGAGCGCGCGAAATCCTTGGGAGCCGCCGCTCGCTTTTTCGAAAACGTTGAGTGGATTCACTTCGGGTGAAGAGAAGCCCAAAGCCGTGCGGGATTCCCGTAATAGCAGCAGATTCGCAACCAGAATAATGGCTGAAACGATAGCGGCCAGATAGAACAACGAACGCCAGCCATATCCGCGAGCGATCAACCAAGCCATCCACTCACGCGCGGCTGCATCGCCTATCAGAAAACTCAAACTAAGAATTCCGATGATAGTGCCGTATGACTTAAATGAGAACCACTGCGAGCACACTTTTACTAATCCGGCCCATCCCATGCTTTGCACCAGCCTGTTGCCGACCCAGGCGAAGGTGAACACAGGCAAACGTCTACCCAGTGTGAAAAGCATCGTGAAAAGGATTGCGCCGAATAGGCCGCCTAGAAGGCTTCGGCAGCGCCCCAGACGTCTCCCAATCCGCCTAATAGTAATTTCCCGGCGGCATACGCCATCACTCCGAACGAAGTGATTGCTCCCAATCGAACCATGGCGAGATCCGCGCTCATGCCGCCACGCTGCAATTCCGCTGCCAGCATGGGCATTGCCACTGAGAGATTGGACCGGCAGAAGTAGTAACTTGCGTAAGCCAAGAAAAGCAGCACTACAACCAGCACTTGCCGGACGGCGAGGCCGTTGCGGCTCATTTCGCCGGTCGCGTTCAAGCGGCCATTCCGTTCAAATGGGCCTCAACATCGTTAACAACGGCTTCAAGCTCAGCAAGCGTGTCAATCACGTAATGCGCGCCGGCTGCCTGCAGATCCGCTCTGGCTTTCCCTAATCTTAATGTCTTCTCAGCGCTGGGCAGAGCTCCAAATTTCTCCGCGGAAAGACCAATGCCGTTGCCCGTCCCCGCAACCCCGACCGACCATACGCCGGCATTTAAACCTTCTTTGATGTCGGAAGCGGTGTCACCGACTTTGATCATCGCGCCCAAAGGATAAGCCTTCATTTTGATGGCCGCAGCATAGATCATGAATGGACTTGGCCTGCCTGCGCCCGCTTCCTCAGGCGTAAGACTGCAATCTGGGCTATAGCCTTGCTTGGCGGCCTCTTCAACTAAGAGATCCAACATCATGCGCGTATAGCCTGTTGTCGATCCAATTTTTATACCACGAGTTCGTAGTGTGGCGACCACCGCCGGCACCCCTGCAATGACCTTCGAATAGCGCTGTAAGCATTCGAGTTGGAGCGGCACAAAGCGTTCATAGAGTACATCGAGATCGGTTGTGTTGACAGCGCGGCCACGCACCTTCGTCCATTCGCTCCGAATGCGGGGCATGGCCAGCAACCCAGCAATGTGATCGCGCTTGGCGATTCCCATATCGCGTCTGGCTTCGTCTTCTTCTATCGGCACCCCCGCTTCCCCAAAAACGCGCTCGAGCGTGCGAACGGGGGCCAAACTCCCAAAATCGACAGTCGTTCCCGCCCAATCGAAGATCACTCCAACCACCCGTTTGGCGCCTGCGGCGCGCGGTGTTTCGCCGTTCAGAAGCATCATTGAATACATCCCCATTCTTGCCACGTTGCCTCAGCAAGGCCGAATGACAAAGTCATACCGATTCCACTTGTCACTGTTACCACTCGCACTCCTTCTGCGGGAGACAAGCGCAGATACGGCTCTGCACTATGTTTGGCATAGACGCCATGCCAATTTTCGGCGATGCGGAGGTTTGGAATCCTGAGGTATTCGCGCGCGTAGTCCAGGATGAGGTCGTTTATCAGCGTGCGATCGAAAGGATCTACCTCGAGTCCATATTCGTGGCTGTCTCCCAACGTGACCTGACGCGTTGAATTCTCAGAGGCCATCACATGAATCCCCCACTTATCGAACTCTGGCGTTTCCTCCGCCACGCGCTTCTTCAGTGCTGCCAGTGAATCGCAGATGCTGAAAGTTTGGTAGTGCCGGAAGGTGAGTCCGAACGCCAATGAGGGGCCGAGCGCCCAGTGTTCGGGCTGCGGAACGGTGCGCAGCATCTGTAATTTGCAACGGGTCAAACCTGCTTCTCGAAACAATTCTGGAAAGAGCGTTTCAAAATCGTCGCCACTCGCCACCACGATAAATTGCGCTTGGCAGCGGTAATCGTTCGTCCGCAGCGAATGGCCCTCCACCTCTTTCACCGCCGAGTTGAAATGGAAGGTAACACCGTAGCGCTCTTTCAGAAATGCCGGCAATTGCGAAATCACCTGGCGGGGATCAACTGTTAATTCGGCGTGGCTCCATAAAGCGCCAAGCAAGCCTTTGGGCCGCACGGCTGACGTTTTGTCCAGGGTTTTCGTGGCATCTAGCCATTCGCACTCATATCCCAGTCGTCTGCCTCTTTCGGCAAACTCACGTCCGACTGCCGCTTCGTCGTCGCGATACGCCAAGTGTAAAGAACCGGTCGGAAAGTAACATAAGCCCGCCTCGTTCAAGAGGTCAAGCCAGATCTCGCGGCTGCGCAAAGCCAACTCGTACGGCTTGCCGGCGGGTTGGCCGATCGGCCAGATCATGCCGAAGTTTCTGACCGACGCGCCGTAAGCCGCAGGGTTTCTTTCAAATACCGAAACTCGACGACCTGCTTTTGCCGCTATGTATGCATGCGCGAGACCGATAACCCCCGCTCCGACGACTGCCACGTCCGTATGTGCGTCTGTCAAGAGCACGCTCTTCTAGCTGGGCTTTCGATAAACACAAACTTCAGTATCCAAGGAACGCATTACGCCTTCGTGAAATCCGTCCAGATGTCTAATTTGTTGTTTTTGGACGACTCGTTTCCTTTTGGGCAACGCACGTTTGATAATCTGCCGCCGCGATGTAACTGGAAGCGCAGTAGAAGGCCCGGAAGCCGTCCAGGGTGAGAGAATCTGGTACATGGGATGTGGAGTAGAGGGGCATCCAGCGCGATGCCGCGTCGTCAGCCGAGTTAAGAAGGCGCGCAAATAAGAAGGAGTAGCTGGCGGCGTTCAATCCTTTGAGATGCCACTCCTTGTCAAAGTCATATTCAATATTCCAAAGCGGCTGCTTACCCTGCACCGACTCTTTCAGGTTTCTCAAAACGTAAGTGGTCTGATCTTTCAGCGTTCCGTGCGAGTCAAAACTGACCGTGCGAAAGGTGGGATTTTGTCCCGTGATGGGGCTAACGGCAGGACCGATGATCACAAAAGGCGAGGTCTTCATCGCGCCTCCCAAAAGGCGGAAATCATCTACATGAATATGGCCGGCAAAGTTGGGACCGACTACTGAAGGGTACTGATTGAGCAGGTTTAGGAACTCTTTCAAATAAGATTCCTTCCACAAAAGAGTGGCCGTTGCGGGCGCTTTGGCACGGGTGGTTGCGAACGCGTCTATGCCGGGCGGGATGTGATAAACGAGCCAAACTTTCTCGTTTGCAGCTTTCGCCGGCGCCAATTGTGCCCCGAGCCATGCCAGCAGTTTTTCACCGGTATCTGCCGCGCTCTGACCGCAGCGATCCGCATAGCGGGGCGAGAAGAAGACCGTGTTCAAAACAATAATTCGGTGATGCTTGGTTGCGGGATTGGGAACGCTGTAGCTGCCGAAGTGTGAATAGGAATCGGCTTCAGGAGCCAGCCCAGCCAACTCTCCCACAACTTTGGCGGTGTCTTGCAAAAAAGGACCATCCGGCTGGGTTGCGTAGTCGCCGCATTCATCATCGTTGTTGCCGAGGCTCAGGAAGACGGGCCTTCCCGGTGACCGCTGTTTTAACTGGATGCCGATAAATTCGACGCTCTTGCCGACGAAGCTGCGAAACGCGGCGTCATCATGGTTCGCGGCAGCCGCGTTGAATTGTTCGCGAAAATGGTGCACCAAAAGGTCGCCGGTAACCAGCGTAAATGCGGCTTTAGGGTCGGCTTTAGCAGACGCTTGCAAGAGAGACGAGAACAAAGGCCAAGTGGTATCACGGCCGTAAGGCGGGAATCTGGTTTCGCCGTCGGCAAAAATTTCCGCCCATTGAGCCGGTTCGGCAGCCGCCAATTTGTCGACTAGTGCCGGGTTCGCGAGCGGATCAAAGTGAATATCGGAAAGCCAGAGGAAATCGGCCGCTGCGGCAGGCAGCGCTAAAGTGAAAACACTCAATCCGATAAAAACCGAAAGATAGACGCTACTTTTTAAGCGATGCAAGCTTTTAGTTTGCCATGGCAGGGCGGCTTGGCCTTAGTTGGGTACCCATTTTTTCTGAAACCGTCCGCGGGCGCGGAATAGAATCAGGCGAAGCTGCTCGCGGTTCACGCTATGCTTGCGGCATACTTCTTCGCGGTCTAGTTCGTTGTAGAAAAGATCGATCAGTACATCGCGGTCGCGGGGCCTAAGGGTTGTCAAGACTGTGCGCACGGTACGAGCCGTTTCTTCCGAGATAAGTTCTTGCTCGGCGCTGAGTGAGTCATCGGAGATTTGCTCCAAGTTTACTTCTGTTCCGTTTTGATTCGGCGATACAGGCCGTTTCGCCAAGTGCGAGCAAATGCCTCGCACGTAGGCGGCAAGACACGCAGGGTCGCGCGGCTCACCGCTCAAGATTTTTTCGAGAGCGGCCGCCATGATTTCGTCGGTCAGGTCGTCCGGGACTGTTCGGCCGAATTTCGCCCAGAGCTTGATGCGCAACATGCGCCGGAAATACGCGGTGAAATGTTTCGCCGTATCTTCGTCCCCGCCACGCAGCCGCAACAAGTAAGCTTCATTGAAGATACTGGACGACATGACGGCGGCTGGCTTTTCTCCCGTTAGCGTTAGCGGGCAAACCTCGCTTTTTGCGCTCTTTACAAACTGTGTCTCCACGGAAAAACCTCCTTTTGAAAACTGGCTTAATGTGCGAAACACTGTGACTCCACAGCAATTTCGCTCCTGGCCAGTAATGCGTAAAGGAGGGGAAGATTCCGCCAGAATTTCAAAAAAACTTTAGCGGGGGGCGATCTAAGGTAAGTCGGGCATGGCTCAGAAAGAGGTAGAATCACAGAGAGGCACAACGTAGTGGATGGTTCGACAGGCGAGGTAACCCAGTTATTGCAAGAACTGGAAGGTCGTCGGCAGGAAGCGACGCCCAAGTTATTCGAGCTTCTTTACAACGAACTCCGCAAATTAGCGCAGTACTACTTGAATAAGGAGCGGCCCGATCATACGCTTCAGGCCACCGCGCTTGTTCACGAGGCATATGTCAGGCTCGTGGGCTCCGATCCGCATTGGAAGAACCGCAGTCATTTCTTTGCGGTCGCCTCCTCAGCCATGCGCAGAGTGCTGGTCGATCAGGCCCGGGCTAAGCACGCTGCGAAGAGGCCCAACCCACAATTGAGAGTCGATTTCGACGAAGCACCTTTATTATCGAACGAAAACGTGGAAGAAATCATCGCGTTGGACCAAGCGCTTGAGCGATTGAGCAAGTTGGACGCTCCTCAGGCTCGCATCGTGGAGTTGCGTTATTTCGGAGGCTTGACGGCGGAGGAAGTTGCTTCAGCGCTTGGGATTTCGGCCTCAAGCGTGAATCGCGATTGGGTCGTCGCGAAGGCGTGGCTGCATGCCGAACTTTCAGGCCGATCTACCGCCCCATGACCCCAGCGCAGTGGGCAGAAGTCAAAGAGCGTTTCCATGAAGCGCTACAGGAGCCCGCTGAGACGAGGCAGGCTTTTTTGAGAACAAGATGTTCCGGTGAAATAGTGCGGCTGGAAGCAGAGCGCCTGCTGTCCGAACATAGCCGTTCGGGCGATTTTCTGACTTCGCCAGTTATAACTTCCTCCACTAAGGCTTCGTCGGTAGATTCGGAGATCGCCAGCGGCTTTCCGTTCAGTTCTCGTTTCGCACCATTGGGCAAGTTGGGCGCAGGCACCTTCGGAATAGTCTTCAAGGCACTCGACCGTGAACGGAACTCCACGGTCGCGCTGAAGAAGCTGTTGCAGTTGGACCCGAGTCATTTAATACGCTTTAAGCGCGAGTTCCGGTCGCTGGTTGATCTGGTTCATCCCAACTTGGTGCAGCTCTATGAGCTTTTTGGGGAAGACCGGCAATGGTACTTCACCATGGAGCTCGTGGAAGGCGTCGATTTCCATTCCTACGTGCGGCCGGGAGGTTTTAGAACCGACTTTGACCGGCTAGGCGACGCACTTTTTCAACTGGCGACCGGCGTGGAGGCGCTGCATTCCTCAGGACGTTTACATCGGGACTTGAAGCCATCGAACGTTCTGGCGACCGCCGAAGGGCGAGTCGTCATCCTTGATTTTGGATTGGTTAGAGAATTCAATTCGTCCTCCATCGAGCAGAGCGTCGCGCTGGCGGGTTCGCCAGCCTACATGGCTCCCGAACAAGGGGCGGGAAAACCGCTGAATGAAGCGGCGGATTGGTACGCCGTCGGCGTGATGCTATTCAAAGCTCTAACCGGGCAGCTTCCGTTTACGGGTACGACCGCTGAGACGCTAGGGCGCAAGCAGACGGAACCTGCGCCGGAAGTTGTTTCTTTTGCGCCGCAAACACCGGCACACTTGAATGAAATCTGCCGCAAGCTGCTCGACCGCGATCCCGCGGTTCGCACCGGGACAGTGCCCTCTTTACTTGTGCGACAAGCGCACCCGACGCGGACGGCCGTGCGCTCAGAAGAAGAATTTGTGGGCCGTCAGGCGGAGCTGGAGGTGCTGCGCGAGCGGTTCGCCGCGCTGTCCTCGGGAAACAGACAGATGGTGTTACTCGAAGGACAATCTGGCATCGGTAAGACGTCGCTGATCTCCCACTTTCTCGATAACTTGAAGAGGGATCATCCCGGCTCAGTCATTCTGCGGGGCCGTTGCCGGGAGACTGAATCAGTTCCTTACAAGGCGCTGGATCCCATCGCCGATGAATTGGCTCGGCACTTACGCACGATACCGGAACAGACGGCGGTCGCCTTGCTGCCGCGGCACCCCGAGTTGTTGCGGCGTCTCTTCCCAGTATTTGGCGAGCTTGAGATGCTCGCCGGCTTTCCAGATCGTTTGCTCGGGAAGATGGATGAGCAGCAGATCCGCCGGCGCGCATTTGAGGCGCTGAGTGAGCTTTTGGGACGGATGACGGACAAAGGTCCGGTTGTGATTGCCATTGACGACTTGCAATGGGGAGATCTGGACAGCATTGCGTTTCTGGCAGAACTGGTATTGCCGGCCAACGCTCCGGCGTTGATGCTACTCCTTTCCTTTCGCAGCGAAGAGTCGGATAGCAGCACACCATTGAAGGCCGTTCGCGATCTTCAGCGCCGGTTGAGCGACTCCAACTCGTGGGTGGAGATGGAGGTTCAGGGCCTCTCGGAGAGGGAAGGGCGCGACCTATTGGATATCCTTCAGCGGAAGAACCTGGCGGTAAGCGAAGAGCAATTGCACGCTATCTTGCGGGAGGCCGACGGCAGCCCTCTGCTGCTCAGCGAATTATTGCGTTTCGCCTCGCTTGAAGCGGAGCAAGGAACGGCGGCGAAGCCCGCTGGGAACATTCTGCTTTCCGATATGATTCGCCATCGCGCCGCTACTCTCTCGCCAACCGCGCGCAGATTGCTCGAGGCGCTATCCGTGGCGGGTGAGCCGCTTTCCAAAACTACGCTTTACCTAGCCGTCAAAGTAACGGGAGACGACCCCGCGCGGGAGCTCTGGCGTTTGGTGAATGAACACCTCGTCCGGGTGACGGGCGGCATGCAAGCTGGCAAGCTGGAACCGTTCCACGATCAAGTACGGCAAGCGTCTTTGTCATGGCTCTCGGAAGAGGAAATGCGCCAATGGCACTTACACCTGGCGCAAATTCTACAAGCCGAGGATGATCCCGACCCACAAAGGCTCCTCCGGCATTATAGGGGCGCGGGTGACTTACCGGCTGCATACAAAGCCGCGCTGGCAGCCGCCGCAACGGCGGAAGAGGCGTTAGCGTTCGAACAAGCCGCCGTTTTTTATGCGGAGGCGCTTGACACAGGCCAAGCAGATAAGGCCATGCAGGCCGATTTGCAACGCAAGCGGGCCTGGGCCTTGGCCAATGCGGGACGCGGGTATGAATCCGCCCGCTGTTATCTCAATGCCGCCGACTTACTGCAAGGTAACGATGCGCTGGAGATGCGGCGTTTGGCAGCCGAGCAACTCATGCGCGGCGGGTTTTTAGACGAGGGAATCGGCATCTTTTCCGACTTACTAAGAAGCGCCGGCATTTATGTCCCCATGACACGGCTCCAATGTTTGATTCGGATGCTAGCGATCAGAGCTTACATTCGTTTTCGGGGTCTCGCTTGGCGCGAGCGGACGGAGGCGGAAATTTCCACCAATACTCGAAGGAAAATGGACCTTCTTTGGAGCGGAGCCATGGCGCTCTTGCCCACAGACACCTTTTTCGGGAGCTATCTGCAGGCGCTCCATATGCTGGAAGCGTTGCGCGCCGGCGAACCGTTTCGCCTGGCTTTGTCTCTCGGTTTCGCGGCGATCTATGAGTCGATGGGTGGCACACGCGAATATGAGCATGGACGAAAGCTAACCAGTCTGACGGTCCAGTTAGCCAAGCGCATCAACGATCCATACCTTTCGGCCATGACCGAGCTCAGTTGGGTGGGGCTTGACTTTCTGAGTGGCCGGATAGAAGACGGAATGCTTCACTGCCAGACCGCAGCTTTGGGTCTTGAGAAGGCTCGCGGCCGCGCCACGGCTTGGGAACTCGGAACATTCAACATGGCGCGGATTTGGTTCTTAGGTTGGGGCGGCCGAATTCGCGAACTCTCCGTGAGCGTGCCGATCATTTTAGAGGAAGGCCGTTCGCGCGGGGACGTTTACGCAGAAGTCTCGGTTCGTTGCTCCGGTACGGCCCATTTGGTGGAACTGGCTGCGGACAATCCCGATCGCGCCATTTCCGAAATGACAAGAGCTTTGTCGCAATGGCGCAAAACGTTTTTCGACTTGCCGCATTTCAACGCCGCGCTGGCGTTCACGGAATGCCATCTATACGCGGGCCGCACCGAGCGGGCGCGCCAGTCTCTACTAGAGAAATGGACAGCGATCCGCCGTTCTCTTTTCGTTCGCAAGAGCCAAATGCATCGCACGACTCTTTATTACGCGCGCGGCCGAACTGCTTTGGCCGAGTGGTTGCGCTTCCCGGATCGCCGTGAACTGCGCCGTGAGATCGAAGAATTCGCCGCGCGTCTGGCCAAGTTGCAGTCCCCCTGGGGAGACGCCCTAAGCCGTGTGTTGCGCGCTGGCGCTCTTGCCGGACTTCAGCGGCGGGCCGAATCCCTAAAATTGCTCGGCGAAGCCGAAGTAATTTTGGAAGAACAGAATCTTCGTCTACTAGCGGCTTCAGTTGCGCGGCGGCGCGGCGAATTAGAAGGCGAAGCCGGCGCGGCGCGCGTCGAAGCCGCGGATGAATTCATGCGATCCGAGGGTGTCATGCGGCCCGACCGAATAGCTTCGATGTATTTGCCAGGCAAATGGCTCTGACCGTTTACTGTTCGGTACTGAAGCGGTAAATAGTCACGCTGTGGTAGCGTTCTCCAGGACGCAGCACGGCGCTTGGGAAATTCGGATGATTCGGCGAATCGGGGTAATGCTGAGTTTCGAGGCAAATAGCCGACCGGAACTTGAACGGACCACCAACACCCACGGCCGAGCCATCGAGAAAATTGCCTGTATAGAACTGCACGGCGGGCTGATCGGTAAACACTTCCAGCACGCGTCCGCTGCTTGGATCTTCCACCCGCACAGCCCATTCCTTCAAATTGTGCGGCTCATTGAGTACGAAGTTGTGATCGTAGCCCTTGCCAAGCTTTAGTTGGTCGTTGACTTCGTTAATTCTTGAGCCAATGACATTTCCCTTGCGGAAATCAAAAGGCGTACCCGCAACGGATTGCACAACGCCGGTTGGAATCAGGCCGTCATCGATGGGCGTAAAATGATCGGCTTTAATGGTCAGCCGGTGTTTTAGAACCGTTTCGCTTCCGGCGCCGGCCAGATTGAAATAGCTGTGATTGGTCAGGTTGAGAACTGTGGCTTTGTCGGTTGTCGCAGAGTATTCAATTTCCAAACCGTTCTTCGCGTCCAGCGTGTAACGAACTGTTACGTCCAGGTTGCCGGGAAAACCCATTTCGCCGTCTGGACTCAGATAGTGCAATTCGAGTGCCGGACCCTTTGGGGTAGATACGTCCTTGGCATCCCAAATCCGCTTATTGAAGCCCACAGGGCCGCCGTGCAAAACATTGGGTCCTTCATTGGGGTGTACGTGATAAACCTTGCCATCCAATTGAAATTCGCCCTTGCCAATGCGGTTACCGTAGCGGCCAATCAATGCGCCGAAATAGGAAGTGGTGGAAACGTAGGAACCCACGTTATCAAACCCAAGCGCGACGTTCCCTAGTGTCTTGTTGCGGTCGGGAACCTTGATTGAGGTAACAGTTCCGCCGTAGTTCGTGATGGTAACTTCCATGCCGGCGGCGTTCTTGAGCAAGTAGAGGGAGATGGGTTTCCCCTCCACGTCACCGAAAGGAAGTTGCTCAATCTTCGGAACAGACGCCGCGAGCGCCAAGGTGGCAGCGAGGGCGAAAAGGATTATTGCTTTTTTCATGTTGGCAACTGAATAATATCAAGGCCCGTACGAGTACGGCTCGAAGTGGAAATTTCAGGTGTGTGCGCGGCATAGAAATGGCGCGAGCACAGCGGCTCCCGTGCTGAGCCGCGACCGCCAGGGAGCGACCGGACAGACAGGGCGTACCCGCTACGCTTGGAGTTTTTCGCCTAGACTGGACTGGTTTTGTTCCTCCGCGTTAAGATAAGGCAGCGCGCCCGCGTAATGGACACATATGGCGGAGGAGATTCTATACCTGACCGAACTGCTGGGGCTGAAGGTCTATGACCTGAAGGGCCGGCTAATTGGTACGCTGCGCGATGCGGCACTGGTTCCTCTGATTGATCCCATCCGGGTTGATCGTTTCCTGGTTGGCGCAGGGCCTGGCTGGCTGAGCATCCGGTATGACCAGATCAAGTCGATTGATGGCGACGGGCTCCACCTCAAAGACGAACTCCTCACGCCCTATCATTCCGACGAATACATGCTGCGAATGGCGCGCGATTTGCTTGACCAGCAGGTGATTGATGCGCAGGGGCGCAAAGTAGTGCGCGTGAACGACGTGACGTTTCTAAAGGAAATGGAGAACGGCACCCAAGTACTCCACATTCTGGAAATCGATATCGGCATTAGATCCATAGTGAGACGTGTGTTGAGCGGCATTGTGCCTGCCGCCATCATCCGATCGCTGCAAGAGCCTATTCCGCCACGCTCCATTCGCTGGGAGTTCTGCAATATTGTGGAGGCCGATCCGCAGCGCCGCGTGCGCCTCAACATATCGAACAAATTGCTGGAAGACATGCACCCCGCCGACTTGGCCGATATTGTCGAACATCTGGGGCACGAAGACCGAACGGCGATTATCAACGCCGTCGACACGGAGACAGCCGCCGAGATGTTGAGCGAGGTGGAGCCCGAAATTCAGACCAGCATCATTGAATCGTTAGGGGCGGACAAGGCAGCGGACATTCTGGAAGAGATGGAGCCTTCTGAAGCCGCTGACGTGCTGAACGAGTTGGAAGAAGAACAGTCTGAACAGATTTTGGATGAGATGGAGCCCGAGGAAAAGGAGGATGTCGAGGAGCTGCTCGATTTCGGAGGGCACACCGCGGGCGGTTTGATGGATACAGGATTTCTCGCGCTGCCTGAGCAAGCAACCGTTGCCGAAGCCCTGGAGGCGCTGAAGGCGCAGGAGACAATCGAGGACTTGCATTATCTGTTTCTGGTGGATAGCGAAAACCATTTGCGGGCCACGGTGCCGCTCGCTAAGTTGTTCTTTGCGCCGGGCGATGCGCCCCTGAAGGAATTCTCCAGCGAGCGGCTACTGTCCGTTCGCGACGATTTCAAGCAGGACCGGGTGGCGGAGTATTTCGATAAGTACAATTTGCTGGCGCTTCCGGTGGTGAACGAAAAGGACGAGTTGCTCGGAGTGATAACGGTAGACGATGTGGTTGCACTGTTGAGACACGGCTAGGAGTTATTGGAGTATGGTTCCGTAAGCGGTGGTGCCAACGGTGAACGTTTTGCTTGGGAAGAACGGCAGTTTCGGAACATATTGAATGGCTACCTTTATACTCACCGTGCTGCCCGGAGTATTGTTTGGCGACCACGTTGTAACGATGGACGTTCCTCCGGAGGGCGCACCCCAGAGCAGCGGCGTGATGATGCCGGAGATGTCGGTGGACGTGCATGTGTACGTGGCGGTGGACCCGTGAACTACCGCGTAACGGATGGCAATCCGGCTCGCATAGGTTGCGTTGTTGAAGCCGAAGAGGATCAGGCAGAATTGCACAAACCCATAGATCAGCATGATGAAAATCGAAAGCACTAACGCATACTCGATCATGGCCGTGCCTCGCTGGCCAGCCCTGCGCCGCTGAGCAATCGGAATCATTGTACTCGTAGAACACAAACCCCGCGCAAAGGAACACTCAAAGGCACGCCGGTGAATCGGAAAAGCAGAGTTGCCGTGGCGGTTGTTACTACTTGAACATACGCCGCAGGGATGCCATAGGCACCACAGGAACTGGCACAACTCACGGATGTCCCTGCGGGCGAACACGCACACCATTTAGAGGCGGTAGCAGCGAAGCCCGAAATGCCCTTGGCGGAATTCGTAGCAATCGTTTGCATCTGCGTAAAATTGTTCGAGTTACCCGTCAGAGCACCGTATTCCGCACCGGCGTAGGCCGCTTCGCTGACGACCATAGCTTGCTGTGTGACTAATGCAAAATCAATGACCCCCACCAACAGCATCATCAACATTACAAAGAGCAAAGCCAGTTCGATCAGCGCGCTGCCGCGCTGAGATTTGCGGCGTCTTGATAATGGCAGCGACACTTCTCAACGTGAATATCGGCCACTAAATAGCTGAACTTTAACGGGTCTAGTGCTGGAAGAGAAACTGCGCAAACCGCAGACTATCCACGGGTTCTTTCACGCGGCCTACGCCCGCTCCCGGGCCGGCCATCATCCAGACGGAGTGGGTGGAAATGCGTAGAAAGCTGCCGTGATTGCCGCCGGGGTTTGGAAAACGTACATTAAAGTTCCAATGATCGGCAGCGAACAAATGTATGTCAGCCTGGACGAGTTCGCGGCGGCGGCGTTCATAACGGAGTAGAACAGGGGTTACGCCGGCACGGCCGGGGACGTTCTGACCCACCGGCGACATTTCTTCAATGATCCCGATGACGCCGTTGGAATAGCGGGTTTTGTGGATGGCGCGCATCCACTCTTGCTCGGTGTGCCATTGGCTCAACCAATCGGCCCGGTTTGTGCCGGCGGGAAGGATTAGCTCAGGGTCTTCAAAGAGATGCAGCGGTAATCCTGAACGCCAGCCGCCGTTGAGAGGTTTGACACTAATGCGGCCATCGGCGGCGGTGAGGATTTCGAGTTGATGATCGTCGTCGCCGTACAGCCAATAGCGCTGGTCAGTAAGAGGCATGGCGACAAAATCCATTGGATTTCCGGAGAGTTCCGGCTGGGGGCGATTGAGCGCGCGCTGCTCGCAGAAGAGCTTGGGATAGTCGACATAGCGGAACGATCTCTCTTCGTCGAGCGTGCCGTCGGCGGCCAATTGCAATCCGCCGATGGCTGGGCCAGCGACGTAGTGGCGCAATTGCCGCTGGGTGTTGTTGTTGCCCAAGCTCATCTCGGGAATGAGATCGCTGATCTTGCCTTTGAACGGATTCTTCGCGTCGGGTTCAAAAACGAGCAGTCTTTTCAGGCGAGTCAGGTAGTTGCTGTAGCCTTCAAATTCGATTTTCCAGTCGTCGTATTCCTGGCGCAGGCGCCAAGCTGTGCGGTGTTCGCCACGTTCTACGCGGGCCTTCGACCAGCGGTGCGGTTCCTTATCGACGATCGGTTTGCGTGCGTCGATGAGGGGCTTGAGGGCGTTGAGTTCTTCTTCCAGTTGCGAAGCGGTCGCGGCCCACTCAGTCCGATGGCTGTCAATGACTTGTCCCAAGGTATGAGCGGCGGCTCGCCGCAGATTCGGCGGCATCTCGCTGCGAGCGAGCTGTTTCAGCAAGATGTGGATTTTATTGAGATCGCTGTTGCGCAAGTGCAGAGCGGCGCGTTCGTTGCCGTCTATGTCGAGCCAGGCGGTCGGGTAGTGGTCCGATTCGCCCACAAGGTAAAACGAGGCGTCGCTCGGATTGACGACGCGATGCAGGAGAGGGTAGAGACTTTTGAGCTTGAAATCGCTCAACTGTTCGCGATTGGTGACGACGTGATGGGCGCCGCCCGCCGGGCTGTTCAAAAGGTCGGTCAGACTATAGGTCTGACTGATGACGCCGGGAACGTTGTTCATCCCATGATCTGAAACCATAACGAAGAGGGTTTCCTCGGCTAGCGGGCTCTTTTGAATCGCCGTCCATAGTTGCCCTGCTAGCGTATCGACGGAGCGAAGCTCGGCGAGCATGGCGGCCGGTTCGCTGGTGGCGTGCCCTTCATGGTCCACCTTCGACAAATACAGATCCAAATAAAGAACTTGCGGATCCTTGAGCTTTTCATCCAGATCCGCGTGCGTTTGTTGGTCAAGCAAAGAATCGTAAGAAGGGGTAGAACCTTCGAGCATAGAAAAAATCGATTTCGAGGAAAAGCGGCGCTTCAAAACATTTCCAAGGCTCACCCAACTCACACCGCGCTGAAAGAGCTGGAAGCTCTGAAAGACCTGCGGGTATTGGTAGCGGTCAATCAGCAAGGGGATGCCCGCCCGGTCGAGAACGGCGACTCCCGGCATATCGGCTTGCCGCTGTTCCGCATAGCCGACGTAGAGCGTGAAAAAATTTAGATAATCGTAGACTTCGCCGGTGAAGCGGTCATACTCCACATTGCCGCGGATCACGGAATGGCGACCGGTATCGAGCATCGACCACGACGGGGCGGAAAGGCTGATACCGCGCGTATAAAAGTTTTCGTAAATCGTGCCTTGTTCGGCGAAGATTCGCTGAATCCAAGGCAGTTGCGACTTTCCGGTGTCGGGATCGCGCTTTTCGAGCGCGGCCATCAACTGGTCTTGCCCCATACCGTCGACTTTGAGGATGACTAGGCGCCGCGGGGCACCAAACAACAGGGCCGCGAAGAGTAATAGGGAAAGAAAGAGCCTCACCGAAACGTTTCGGAACTTCCCGATCCTCCGGCCGAAAGTTCGCGCAACGTTTGCATAGATTGTTCGGCCCTTGCGCGGACAAGGGCGGAATCGATGCCGGGCAAAAGTATAGCGAGTTTCGCCACCGCTAACTTGATGCGGGACGCGTCGTAGGCGACTTCGGGAGGGGTGCCGGAAGCTTCGAGGCTTTCGAGGAAGTTGGTGTAGTCATCGACCTGGCGGTAGCGCGCTAAGCGTTGCAGCGGGTCTTGGGCCTGATCACGGCGGGTATACAAACCGAAGGTGGAGTAATGAAAGAAATCGGCGCGGACCTGCTGAGATTTGGTGGCGTCGAAGCGCGCGAGTTCGCTGCGGCGATCCTGCCACACGCGGCGGTAAAGGGAGCTATTTTCGTCGCCGGCAGCAGCAAGCAAGAACTGGTAGCGCTGGGCGGCGGCCTGAAACTCTTTTTTGGTTGTGGACTCGAGGGGATTGACGGAAAAAGAGTACACGCGCTTTTGCATGGCGGTGCGCAGAGACGGGTCCAGGGTTTTGTCGAGCGACAGCGCGACGCGAAATTTGGAATAACTGTTGAGCCGTTCCTGCTGATTCATGGCGGTGCCACGGCGGGAAGCCCAGAAATCGTAGAGATCGGCGGCGACAAAGTAGTACCAGTTGGTGAGACGCGAAATGCCGATGACGCCGCTGGTGATTTCGGTGACCGCGCGTTGCGTGAGTTCGTGGCGCTTCAGGTGCGTGGCGTCGCGAAAATCAATCATCAAGAGCGGCATTTTGGGGTAGGTGAGGCTATAAACACCTAGCGGAACGCGCGCCGTTGGCTGCTCATGTTCGGTGTAGGGATTGGCAATATTAAGGAGCTTCCAGACGACGCCCAAACGGGGTCCGGCGGGGGGAGCGGGCTGGCCTGGACGAAACCAAAGAACGGCGTACTGGCCCTTGGTGCCTGCCAAATCAATAGGCTGGAACTCCAAACCGGTTTTATCGGCACATTGGCGGAGGAGTTCCCAGTTGCGGACGCGATTGGTCTCCTCTTCGATATTGGCGTTCATGCCGAACTGGGTGGCGTGGCGGGAATCGACGAAATCGCCCAAAGCATTTTTGCGAAGGTCGAGCCGGGCGACGACGGTATCGCGTTCTTTTTCAGTAAGTTCGTCGTCACTATCGCCGACAGGCGCAGATTGCAGATAGCCTTCGGCTTCTTCGAGATGAAGGCGTTCGTGATCGTGATTATTGTTCTGGTAGGCGCGGCTAGAAGCCCGAACAGGCGTGGAAATCGGGTCTAAAACGGTCCATTGGAGGACATTTCGCACACTCGATGAGACGACCGACCGTTGCGGTAAGCCCAGATTCATCAATGGTTTAACGTCATTCTTTCCGACTTTGGCGGAGCCGTCGCCGACTTTCCAGTAGAAAAAAGGCACGGCGGACAGGGCACGTTGGTGCAGCTTAGGACGGGAATAGGTGAGGAGCCAGACGTAGGTGATTTTGTCGCGGCCGAGTCTGTCGCGAAAAACGGCGAGGAGCGGTGTATCGTGCGAGAAAAGGGTTAGAAGTTGCGCGGAATCATCAACTTGCGTAGACTTCCAGTAGTACGGCTGTTCGGCTCGTAAACAGAGCACAAAAGTAATGAATACAGCTATAAAGCGGATCAACTTCATTGCCTTTTTAAGAAACACGCGCAAAACGGTCGCGGTGTCGGGCGGCCACCGAAAGAACTGCGGAGTATTTCTCCTCTTATAGTGGCACGCATCCGCGCCCTTTGCGCTTATCTAATTATCCCTTTTATATGGCAGACAAACGACGTCAAAAATACCTGTTTCTATCGTTTCAGAGCGCTTCATTTGTACAAAAATGCGATATCGGCCGGGCGACGGAAAACCGTAAGGAAAGCTCACGGTATCCGGCAGGGACGATTGGCTTGCAGGCTCCATCTTCATATCGGCAGGCATGCCTTCCGCCAACATGAGGGCGGCCATGGAGACGGAACCGTTGGGGTGAATGTGGGCGAAGACTGTGCCATCGGTTTTGACGAAGGCGGCGTGACCGAGCATGCCCATATAAAGGACGATATCGGAGGGGACGGAGCCGTCGGGTTTGGTGAGGCGGAAGGTAAACGACAGGGGTTCGTTGGCGTGAATCGGTTGGCCGTTGGGAAGCCATTCCATTTTGTAGCCATCAGGCAGGGTGAAAACCTTGTTGGTGGTGGAAGAGTTTTGCCATGGTTGGGCGGCACCGGATGCGTCGTCGCCGGCGAGAGCGCGAGAGGACAAGGCGGGCAGATCGATCTCGGCGGTCATGGTCTCAGGGAAACCGTCGGCGTGGACGATGTCGGCGTACAGCTTGTAATGACCGGGGGCGGTTGAGGGGAGTTGCAGGCTGAATGACGCGTTGCCGCTTTGCTCGGGGTGGAGGTGATAGACGACGTCGAGGCCGGGTTGGCGAATGACGTAAAGGTGCATGATGTGGCCGTGATCGGGTACTAGGTCGTCTATTTTGCGAGTGAAGACGCGATAAGCGAGTTGGTCACGCGTTACCGCTTGCATCCAGCCGGGCTCACTTAGTTGTAGAGTTAGTAAGTTGCCATTGAGTGAGGCTGCCATGCGGAGAGGCTTGTAAATGCGGGTGTCGTAGGAAGCAGCTTCCTCATTCCACCAGAGCCCGCCGCCGATGACGATGGAAACGACAATGACGCCTCCGATGATAGTAGCTTGGCGGCCGGTGCGGAGGTTGGTTGCAGCGGGTTGTTCACCGGGGTCGAGTTTGGCTTCGCGAGCTGCCGCGCCTATCATGGCAACGAGTCCGCCAACGAGGAAGACGCCGATGGAGGAGAGAAAGAGACCGAGGCCGATCTGCATGTGTTTGGAGGCGCGGGCGATGGAGGGCACGGGGACGGAGAGAGTGGCTTCGCCTTGTGTGCCGTTTACGGTGAGACGCGCTTGCCAGGAGCCGGAGGTCATCATCCAGAGGGCGCCGGTGAAGAATTGCGGATCGGATGAAGAGACGGCGAGGGTGTCGGGGATGGGCGCGTATTTGGAACCGGCTCCGGTGATGGCAAGAGGAACGGCTTTGATGGTGCGAACGCCGGGGGATTCGCAGCGGACTTCGACTTCAGCGACGCCGGGAACGGTAAGCGGAGGGCGGACAGTGACGAAGAGCTTGTATGGGCCGGCTTGGCCTTCGAGGAAAATGTCGGGGCTGCCGACGTGGGCGTAGGAGAGGGTTGCGGAGAGGAAAAAGAGGGTTGGAGCGCCGATTTTGAGGAATTTGTTGAGGACAGGCGGTGGGAGGAGGGACATGGGGTTCTTACCTATTATGGCGTGGCGGAATGGCGGTTTGGCGGGGGTGTGACGGTTTTCGGGGTGATCAGCGGGTGGTTGAAAGCTAGCGTAATTGAATAAGTCAAGTTACTGTTTACCGCCTATTAAGAAGAGTGGTCGGGGGAGGGGAGAAGAAACGGAGCAATTGAGTTAGGAGTTAGTAGTGGCATTTGGGGTTAGGATACGGAACGGCGAGCGGGAGGGATGGGGGAAGGAGGCGTAGGAGGTTGGAAAAGACGGGAGATAGTTTTCGTGGAAGATTTGTTTTTACCTAAAAGGACACAAGATTTCTTTCTGGGAGAGAAATCGAGCACCTTAGGGCAAGCCTCGTCGCCAAGCGCTTAAAGTCGAGAAAGCAATCCCGGACGGCCTCGACATGCGCACCTATGGCACCATCCGCGGGCTTCAAGAAAAACATTGGCTTATGCGCTTCCATCGCTAGAGGCATGAGGCTGCGATAATGCTTCAAAGTGGCGAGACATTCAGGGTCGCTTTCTACATCGTCATTCTGAGCAGGTTTGTCCAGAACCGAAACTCGATATTCACTTGGAATCTTCTCCATCCAGCGTCGATAGGCTTTGACGGGGCGATCGGACCTGATGGCATGCTGGAGGACGATGTACCCTGCAGGTTCCATCTCGCCGCTGGGCAGCGGCAAATCGGGATCGGGACTCTTAGTTTTCAAGTCTTGCCAAGACTGCCGCCACGCTCGCAATTGTGGACCAAGATTTCGCAGCCCCTGTAGCGAGAACAGGTCGGATGCGAGAGGGATCGCCACATAGTTTGAGGCGATCAGGGCTGCTCTGTTAATGGCCCCAAGATTGGGCCCAACGTCTATCAGAACGAGCTCTGCTTCAAGGCTGTCCGAAGCTATGAGGCACGCCCGGAAGAACGCCGTCATGGTTCGAAAGGCGGCCTCGTCTCGATTGTGGCAGAGGGGCCAAGCTTGTGACAGTTTATCCTCAAAGTAAGATAACCCGAGGTCGCCGGGAAGCAAACCTAAGCGATCAGTAATTCTCTCAATGTGAGGATCTCTAATGTCTCCGATACCTCGAAGTATCGGATCGACGACCCCCTGAATTGTAAGAGGGTGCCTACCTACAGGCCAGAGTTCTTCCAAACGATCTTCATTCAAGAACATGGTGGTCAAATTGGCCTGGGGGTCAAGATCTGCCGCTGCTACCCTTAGACCGAGCTCAGAAAACATCCAAGCAAGGTGGTATACCAGCGATGTTTTCCCTACACCACCCTTGTTGTTAAAAAAGGCTATGCTAGTCAAATATTCCTCCACAATGTGACGCGTACGAAACCATGGTCGAAATGAAACTCGGCGGGCCTGTTTCCATTTTTCATAAGTGCATCATTCGCCCGTACAACTCCCCGCCCAAACCTGTTCACGAACCCCAAGGTCTTGAGGGCCTCAGCAAGGATGGGATTTCGATAACTGTTTTGAGCAGGAAAGTTTTCGGGAGAAGCTTCTCCATAGAGAGCGCCCGGGCTTTGGATCTCAATTCGATCTGCAAACCAGTAGAAGCGAATAGGAGCTGTCGATTCGTAGGAACGGTGCAAAACGGCGTTCATCAACAGTTCGCGGAGCGCTTCACCCGGGTAGTCAAAACTCATTCGTTCTTTCAGCAACGACTCGTGTATTGGACGTTGCTGCGATTGGACCTCGATTAAGGACTCGACCTCTCGCAAAAGCGTCAGCATATCGCCCGATAGATTACGTTCCGAGACGACGTCGGCGCTTAGCGAATTGCCGTCGAACCGAACAAATTGAATGAACGCTCCGGGCATCCAAGCAAGCGGATTCTTGCCGAATAGCAGAATTCCTGCATTCGTGGGACACTTGCGCTTCGAATCGAAGAATCTGAGAGATGCCAACTGATCTCCGGCATCCCGATGATTTGCCTCTAGGATTTCCGGCGCTATTGCCTGTCTCAGATAGTTCAGCCGAAAAAGTTCCAAGGACAGATCACTCAAGTTACTCTGAAGGCAGGGAAGGGCGTCGAAAGTGCGGGCGTGAGCGATTCGCTTTTCAGTGAGCAAGCGCTCCTCTTGTTCATTCGCGATTCCTCGGCGAGGTCCGACGCGGATCCATACCTGACCTTTATAACGGACGGGAGGCAAGTCTGAAGGAAATACTTCGACTACGGCCACTTGGCCCGTTTGAAGATCGAATTTTGCGACGTTAATCGCGGGCAAGGGCTGAATATTGCCATCTGACCGCAGAGCCGCTAAATTCAGCAGGAGACTATCGGTGACCGACAGTCCGGATGGTACGCCATCATTACCGACGCCGACAAGAAGATATCCTGGCTTGTTATTACCGCTCAAATCGTTAGCAAACGCTGTAATCGCCTTTGCGAATTTGTCGGTATCGTTCGTGGATATGGTGCGCTCAATCCGGTCTGATTCGATGTCACACAATAGCCGTTCCAGTTCTTCAATTGAAATCACGTATTTGCCAAAACCATTTTCCCACTCTTGGACACCCTATCTTGGTTTCGGAACCTAAAACACGAAAGGCGACGGGACTGCGAGGTGGCTAGTTGTCACCGCTGGCCGCCAATCTGCGTGCCGGGATCGAGCGTGCGCTCTCGAATTGCCGACGGAAACTCATTCACTGTCACTTGGACAGAATGCCAGAAAAGGGCACGGATCCCGGATCGCCCATCGGCGATAGTAAGGCCTGTGATTCTTCTTAAGTCCTCATTCATGACAAAAATACTTCAACGATGGCAAACGCGGACTTGCACGCAGGCTTAGTGATAGGATTGCCGTTTAAAGGAGTTGGTTTTGTCAAATGAGAATCAGCCGGATAAAACGGAATTGGACTTTCGGTGCCCGTTTGGGTCATGTACCGTTCTCCCATTTGTTAATGGTCCGGCGGTAAGAAAGGAACAATTGCGGCCTGCTGCAATCGGCAACTGATTTCAAACCGGAGATAATAGATTCTAGATGCTTGACGAGTATGTCGAATATGCCATGGAGAACGCGCGCAATGACGTTGCACATCACCGCAGCGTCTTGACTAACGCCACCGTGATCGACAGTCAGGGCGGGATGATGATCGTAGGAGCGAACAATCTGCAAACGGAACAAGATAAGGACGGCTGGTTCGCGCTCATAAAACGCCAAGTGGCCGAACGGCAAGCCCAGGCCGTTGTCATCACCGCTGGCGTCAAGCGGGCGATCTACTCCGTCGAAGGCGCCAGGAAATTCAGGCAGCTACAGGATGCGGGTATTGAGCTAGCGATCGACGATGGCGTCAAGCTCGGTCTATGCGAGAAAGTCAACGCAATCATGGTCGGTTTGTACACGCCGCTGCAAACGGCTGTCTACACCCAAGATTACGAATATTTGAAAGGCAAAGCCGTCTTCGGGAAAAAAATCGCGCTTGACACGAACGCCGGGGATTCGCTCACTGGACGATTCGCAAATTTCTTCGACCCTGTGAGCGGCGCGACGCCCTCATAGCCAAACCTTTAGGTTTCTAGCAAACCGGGCGCGCGAGCAAGCGGTTCCGAATAAGTGGCCGGATTTCTGAAGTCGTGCACTTAGCTTAGCTAATTAATGTTCGCCTCATCGCGACGTCTTGCTATGCAGGCGGAGCCACCAAGATCGATCTGACCACAAGCGAGCAGGTGGTTGTCAGTCTTCTCAATCTTGGTGAGGAACAGAACGGTACATCCATCGAAACAGAGATCAGCCCTGCCTCCGTTTTCATCATCATTGGCGGGCCGCAGGCCAATCTAGGGCGCTTACGCTTCCGGCTCGGATCAGGGGATTACGGGTAACAGTCACGGGTCAGTGATGGAAGCCAACGCCGTCCGTTGACGCTTTGAAACCGGGCTGCGAAGCGAACCAATCCAGATGTCTGCGGATGTCGCGGAGCAGCATTTCGGCCAAGTCGTTCGTGAAGCCGTTGCGCACGACGACGCGCTGAACAATGACGTCCTGACGGTTAGCGGGCAACTTGTAAGCCGGGACTTGCCAGCCGCGATCGCGCAGCCGGTCGGCGAGGTCGTAGAGAGACCAGTGCGTGGGGTTTTTCAGCTTCCATGCGAAGACGGGAAGGTCGCGCCCATCGCTGAGGAGTTCGAATGGACCCATATCGGCAATTTGCTTGGCGAGACCGACGGCGACGTCTTGGCACGCCTGGTGGATGTCACGATAGCCCGAGCTGCCGAGCCGAATCAGGTTGTAATACTGCGTTACGACTTGGCTGGCGGGACGAGAGAAGTTGATGGCGAGTGTGGGCATGGTGCCGCCCAGGTAATCAACGTTGAAGATGAGGTCGGGGTGGAGGTCGGAAGTCTCGCGCCAGACGATCCAACCGACGCCGGGATAAACAAGGCCGTATTTGTGGCCGGATGTGTTGATTGACTTCACGCGAGGCAATTTGAAATCCCAGATGAGGTCGCTCTGAATGAAGGGCGCGACGAAGGCACCGCTGGCACCGTCGACGTGGATGGGAATGTCGAGCCCGGTTTTTGCCTGTAAGGCGTCGAGCGCAACGCTCAAGGCGGCGACATTTTCATACTCGCCCGTGAAGGTGCTGCCGAGGACGATGACCGCGCCGATGGTGTTTCCATCGCAGGCTGCCGCTACGGCCTCCGGATCTGTTATGGAACTGGTGCCTTGGAGCGGCACAGCCCTTTCCTCTACGTCCCAATAGCGGAGGAACTTGTGCCAACAGACTTGCGTGTTGGTGCCGAGCACCAGGTTCGGGCGATCGATGGGTTTTCCGAGCTTGCGCATCTTCTCGCGCCAGCGCCACTTGAGCGCAAGGCCGCCGAGCATGCAAGCTTCGCTCGAGCCGATGGTGGAGGTGCCCAAGGCGTTGGCTGGGTCGGGAGCATGCCACAAATCGGCGAGCATGTGGACGCAGCGCATTTCCAACTCGGCGGTTTGCGGGTACTCGTCTTTGTCGATCATGTTCTTATCGAACGTCTCTGACATGAGAGTGCGGGCTTCGTGCTCCATCCAGGTGCCGCAAAACGTGGCGAGATTGAAGCGCGAGCTACCGTCGAAGATCAACTCGTCGTGGATCAGATGGTAGGCGGTGCTGGGCGGCATGCCGTCTTGGGGTATGGAGTGGCGAGGCGCGGGGCCTAGCAACTGACGGCGAGCGTACATGGGGCGCAACACGCGGGCTAGTTCGTGTCCTTTTTTTGGATCGTGAGTGGTTATGGTTGCGTCGTGGCTCATGAGCGGTGGCGAGTCCTCTTGGGATTACTATCATAAGCGGAAACGCGGCGGTTTCCGAATGAATTTTTGAAGAATCGGCTGTTTTGGCGCGGATTTGTGGGCTATGATTCGAGATACCATGGCAACCAACGACCGCGACCTGGGGATGCACCGCAAAATTCTGCGGCGTGATTTCTTGAACGGCGCCGCCATTGCAACCGGAACACTTCTTTCTCCAGCCGCCCTCCGCCGCGCGTTTGCAGACTCGCTTGAACCGGAGGCGATGGCCGGCTACTATCCGCCCGTGCTGACAGGCATGCGGGGGGACCACGACGACATTTATAAGACTCCGCACGCTGTGCGGGATCAAAATTTCTGGCAGACTGCGGGTACGCCGAATGATACAGGCGAGAGTTACGACTTAGTAATTGTGGGCGGAGGGATTAGCGGATTGGCAGCGGCCCGATTCTACCGGCAAGAGACGGGTCCGGATACGCGAATCCTGATTCTGGAGAATCATGACGACTTCGGCGGGCATGCGAAGCGAAATGAGTTTCACCAGACGGGGAGCATGCGGCTTGGGTATGGCGGAACGTTCTCGATTGAAAGCCCATGGCCTTATAGCGAGGTTGCGCAGCGGGTGATTCGCGAATTAGGGATCGACGTTCCTTCATATAAGAATGCGGTGGATAGGAAGCTGTATTCCAAGCACGGATTGGGTCCGGCGGTGTTCTTCGATAAAGAAACGTTTGGGCGCGATGCGCTGGTGGCGGAACCGCGGGGAAGCGGAGGGAGATGGGAACAGTTCTTTGAACAAGCGCCCATGGCGGAGCAGGCGAAGAAAGATCTGCGGCGGCTGTATCAAGAGCACAAAGATTACATGCCGGGTTTGTCGTCGGAGGCAAAAAAGGCGCGGCTGGCGCGGATGAGTTATGCAAAATATTTAACCGATGTGGCAGGGTGCCACGAAGACGTAGTGAAGTATTTGCAGCCGAGGCCGCATTCGTTGTTTGGGTTAGGGATTGACGCGGTATCGGCACAGGACGCGTGGGGCTTGGAGTTTCCGGGATTTGAGGGATTGAAGCTAGACCCAGCGCCGGGGCGGGGACAGAATCGGGATGCGATTCGGAGCGAAGAAGCGGAGAAGTACTTTTATCATTTCCCGGACGGCAATTCATCGATTGCGCGCTTGCTCGTGCGGGATCTGATTCCAGGGGCTGTGCCGGGATCGAACGCGACGGATATTGTGACGGCGCGAACGAACTTCGCGGTGCTGGACAAGAAAGAGAACAATACCAGGATCCGGTTGAATAGCACGGTCGTGCGAGTGGCACATGGCGGCGGCGATTCGGCGGCCACGGCGACGGGCGTTAATATTGCGTATATGCGGCACGGGCAATTGCAGAGCGTGCGCGCGAAGAACTGCGTGCTGGCGTGCTGGCACGTCATGATTCCTTATATTTGCGGCGAATTGCCAGAAGAACAGAAAAAGGCGCTGGCGTTTGCGGTGAAAGTGCCGCTGGTTTATACGAACGTGTTGCTGCGCAATTGGACGGCGTTTCAAAAGCTGGGGATCAATGGGGCGTATTCGCCTGGGTCTTTTCACAGCGAGATGCATTTGGATATTCCAGTGAGTTTGGGAGATTACCAGTTCCCCCACAATCCGGAAGAGCCGATTGTGGTGCACATGGAGCGGGTGCCGACGAAGCCTGGACTGCCTTCGCGCGATCAGCACCGGGCAGGCAGGCTAGATTTGTACAACACCACGTTTGAAATGTTTGAGCGCAATATTCGCGACCAAATGGCGCGCACGTTAGGCGAAGGCGGTTTTGATCCGGCGAGGGATATTGCAGCCATTACCGTGAACCGCTGGCCGCACGGATATGCGTATGAATACAACTCGTTGTGGGATCCGTTTTGGCTCAATGGAGGAGAGCAGCCTTGTGTGAGAGCGCGCAAGCCGTTTGGCCGCATCGTGATTGCGAATTCAGACGCGGGCGCCTACGCTTATACGGATGGCGCGATTGACCAGGCACACCGGGCGATTAGCGAGCTATTACACCGTTAGCAGAGGTTAGAACCGGTTCGGATTGGTGAGTTAGTGAGAGCGCCGATTCGATAACATCCAGTGCTTCGTCGAGCTGGCCGTCGGTGATAACTAAGGGCATGAGCAGGCGAATGATGTTACTGTAGGTACCGGCTGTTACCAAAATAACGCCATGCTCGTAGCAATGGCGCGTGATCTGCTTGGTGGTTTCGGCGTCCGGCGTGCGCGAGCCATCGGCCTTGACTAGTTCAAGTGCTTGCATCGCTCCGATGCCGCGGACGTCGCCAATGACAGGGAATTTGCGCTGCCAGGCGTGCGCGCGTTGCTGGAAGCGGTCGCCGAGTTGCATAGCGCGATCGTTCAGACGGTTGTCTTCGATGGCTTTGATGGCGGCGAGAGCAGCCACGCAAGAGAGCGGATTGCCGCCGAATGTGCCGCCGAGGGAACCGGGCGAAGTGTGATCCATGATATTGGCTTTGCCGGTGACAGCGGCGATGGGCAGGCCGCCGCCCAAGCTTTTGGCGCTGAGGAGCAGATCGGGCTCCACGCCGTAGTGTTCGCACGCAAAGAACTTGCCAGTGCGCGCCAAGCCGGTTTGGACTTCATCGGCGATGAGAAGGATGCCGTGGCGGTGGCAGATATCGCGCACAGTGCCGAGCCATTCGTGTGGAGGGTTGACGAAGCCACCTTCTCCAAGAACAGGTTCGGCAATGATGGCGGCTACTGAATCGGCGGCTACGACACGTTTGAAGGTATCTTCCAGACGGGCGGCGCAATGAACGCTGCAAGCGGGGTGCTTCAAGTTGTAAGAGCAGCGATAGCAATAAGCGTAGGGCACGCGATAGATATCGGAAGCAAAGGGCGCGAAACCCGTTTTGTAAGGATTGGCTTTGCTTGTGAGCGATAGAGCCAGCAGCGTGCGTCCGTGAAAACCGTCTTCAAAGCAGATGACGGCGGGGCGTTTTGTATAGGCGCGGGCGATTTTCACAGCGTTCTCCACCGCTTCTGCGCCGGTGTTGAGCAGGATTGTTTTCTTGGGTGAATTGCCGGGAGCGAGTTGATTCAGTTTCTCGGCAAGGGCAACATAACTTTCGTAGGGAGTCACCATGAAACAGGTGTGAAGGAAATGGTCGACCTGTTCATGGAGGGCGGCGGTGACGCCGGGGTCACGGTGGCCGACGTTCAAGCAGCCGATGCCGCCGGCCATATCGAGAAAGGTGTTGCCATCGACATCCTGAATACACGCGCCCTCAGTCCGCTCGACAAAAACTGAAGTGATTTGCGAAACACCACGCGGGACGGCAGCGGCTTCACGCGCTGCCAATGCGGCCGACTTCGGGCCGGGAATGCCGGTCCGCAAAGAAATTGACGCCATTTAATACCAGCCTATCGGTTGCTCGTTCAAGTTGATGTGGACTTGCTTGGTTTCGAGATACTCATCGATGCCACTGGGGCCCAGTTCGCGGCCGAAACCGGATTGCTTGTAGCCGCCCCAAGGCGCTTCCACATAGGTGGGCTGCATATGATTCACCCATATTACGCCTGCGCGAACCGCTTTGACGACACGCAAGGCGCGGAAGATATCGCGAGACCAGACGGCGGCAGCGAGGCCGTACGGCGTGTCGTTGGCGATGCGGATGGCCTCGCTTTCGTTCTCAAACGGGATGAGCGAGGCGACGGGACCGAAGACTTCTTCGCGGGCGATGCGGGCGTTGTTGTTGACGTCAGCAAAGATGGTTGGCTCAACATAGTAGCCTTTGGCGAAGGATTGAGGACGGCCGCCTCCTGAGACTAATTTCGCTTCGGTTTTGCCGAGCTCTTGATAAGAGCGGACGCGTTCGTACTGCTCCTTGCTTACGAGTGGACCCATTTTTGTGGTGCGATCAAGAGGCGGGCCGAGTTTAATGGACTTGGCTTTCGCAGACATGGCATCAACGAATTTGGAGTAAATCGATTTTTCAATCAGAATGCGGCTGCCGGCGGAGCAGACTTCGCCCTGGTTGATAAAAATACCGAAAAGCGCGCCGTCGATGGCGGCTTCGAAATCGGCGTCGGCAAAGAAGATGTTTGGAGATTTGCCGCCGAGCTCGAGAGTAACTCGTTTGATGGAATCGGCGGCGCTGCGGAGGATCAGTTTGCCGACGGTGGAGCTGCCGGTAAAAGCTATTTTGTCGACAAGCGGATGGGTGACGATGGGTGCGCCCGCGCCTTCGCCAAAACCGGTGACGATGTTGATTACGCCTTTGGGGAAGCCGATTTCTTCAAAGCTCTTGGCGAGTTCCAGGATGCTAAGCGGCGTTTGTTCGGCGGGCTTGAGAACACAGGTGCAACCTGCCGCGAGGGCCGGCGCCAGTTTCCAGGAAGCCATAGCGAGCGGATAATTCCACGGGATGATTTGGCCGGCAACGCCTACAGGTTCACGCAAGGTGAGACTGAGCGCGTTATCGGGAACCGGGTTGACGTGGCCGAGAACCTTCGTGGCCAAGCCACCGTAGTATTCGAAGCAGGTGGCGGTATCGGCAACGTCGTATTCAGCTTCCACGATGGGCTTACCGCAATTGCGTGATTCGAGTTCAGCAAGCTGGGGCGCTAACTGGCGAATGCGGTCCGCTAATTTGAAGAGCAAACGGCCGCGCTCTTGGGCGGTGGTTTGTGGCCAAGGACCGTTTTCAAAAGCAGCGTGCGCGGCTTTGGCGGCAAGGTCTACATCGGCTGCGTTACCGTCGGGCACTTCGCCGATGATTTCCTCAGTGGACGGATCGTAGACAGGAAACCATCTGCCGCTGGTGCTTTCGACGAACTCGCCGTCAATATACATGCGAACGCGATTCATGCTTGTTAGTTCATCTTATGCTTCGGCAGGCAGTACAGCAAGTGGCATCCGCTGGCGGGAGTAGTAATAAAACAACGCAGCGGCGACACCGAGTAAAGCGACGAAACAGGCCACCATTTTGATTTCGAAACGCCACACGGAGTCTACTTGGTGAGAGGGGATGAATGCGACCACTAGGCCGGAGGCGGTTGTCAGCATGCCGCTCAAGGCGGCGAAACGGAGACGCCATTTGTTCGGCAACGACGAGCCGCGAGAGCCGAACGCGATGCGAAAGAGAGACGCGTACACGTAGGTGTAGGAGATCATTTGGAGCACAACGGCTAAGTCGATCAGGGTAACGTAGGCTTCTCTGACGGTACTGCTGCCGGCGAAACTCATGGCGATCAGACAAGACGAAAGAGCGGCGATGGCGCACAGGGCGACGTACGGCGTTTGGTGTTTGGAATGAAGCTTTCCGAAGGCCTTGGGCAGATATTGGTCAATGCCCGATACGAAGAGAATACGGGCCGAGCCACTGAGCCATGCGGACGTTGCGCCGATCACCGATACCGCGACGAGTAGAGCGAGCGGCGTGAGCATCCAGTTTGTGCCAAGGCGAACGGTCATTTTATCGACGCCTTGCAAGACGCCGGAGAGAACTTTCATGTCGGATTGGCGAACCGCGAGTAAGAGCGCGAGCGTCGCGCCTAAGTATTGAAATGCGGAGAGACTGCCGCCGTAAAACACGCCGCGAGGAACGCTGCGCTTTGGATTCTCAATTTCATCGCCCATCACACAGCCGAGTTCGAGGCCCACCAGGCCGAAGCAGATTACGCCGAACGAGGAGAATGTCGACAGTTCCATATGGGTCGGGCTAAAGGCGGAGGCTGGCAAGCTGACGCCGAACTTCCAAACGCAAACTGCGCCGAGCAAGATGAGAACAACCGCGGCAGCCAACGTGCCCAGACCACCGATGTTATTCACCCACTTACCAATGCCCACATTCTGAATATTTGCAAAGGCGGTGAGCCACAGAAGGGCCATGGTGAGACTGCCGAAGAAGAGGGGGTTCTCCGCGAGACGCGCGAGACCGGGGCCACCGATATAGGCGAATAACCCGAGCAGATAAAACAGGAGCGAGGGGATGAAGAACATGTTTGCGGTCCAATAGCACCAGCCGCAGACGAAGCCGTGAAAATCTCCGAACATCTCTTTCGTCCAGACGTAGACGCCCCCTTCACTGGGGAATTGACGCGAAAGCTCGATAACGGCTATGCCTTGGGGCAAGAAGAAAAACAACAACGCCGCCAGCCAGAGCCACATGGTTGTGGGTCCGGCGGCGGCGATGACGGGGACGATGTTGAGGTTTGCTATCGCGACCACAGAGAGCCACGTTAAGTCCCAAACGCCTAAGGCGCGCTTCAGATGCGGGACGGGTTGTT
The DNA here is from genome assembly GCA_963763615.1 of Bryobacterales bacterium. Lineage (GTDB taxonomy): Bacteria > Acidobacteriota > Terriglobia > Bryobacterales > Bryobacteraceae > Bog-105. Next base: position 795,921 of record CAVXPI010000007.1, read on the forward strand.
CGGCCGTTGCGGATACTGTCGCCATTAATTCGTCGACTGGCCGACTGTCATACGCTCTTCCTGCGCCGCCGCAAGAGCCGGCGCTATTTCTGAAAATACCTGCAGGTGTTCGTCGATGTCTTTGGCAGTGTGCTGAACGGAGATGGTCCATTGCTCATCCCACCAGTAAGGCTGAGACAAGATGCCGCGATTGGTCATGGCGAACCAGTAGTGCGTCCAAAGATCTTCGTCAACGTGATACCAATCGCGATAATTGCGGACCCGATGGGGATAGAACATCAAAGCGCCGTTAGCGCCTGCGCCATCCGCGTAGGCGACGAGGCCGACCTTAGCGATGGTTGCTTGATAGCCATCTACTAACTTCTTGTTGAGACCACTTACATATTCGAACGTGTCGTGGGTGAGGACTTCCTTGAAGGTGGCGATGCCGGCGGCCATCACGGTTGGGTTCGTGTTGTAAGTACCGGCGTGGAACATTTTCTGTTGCGCGATGACATCCATAACCTGGCGGCTCGCGGCAAACGCGGCGAGGGGGAAACCGCCGCCGATGGATTTGCCGAGGCAGAGAATATCGGGCTTGAGGTTGAAATACTCGCAGGCGCCGCCATAGGCCAGCTTTCCGCCGGTTTTCACTTCATCGAGAATGAACAACGCACCATGTTTTTTCGCGATGTCGTGCAGGGCTTGCAGATAACCTTCGTCGGGCATACAGAAGGCGATGTTCATCATGATGGGTTCCACGATGACAGCGGCGATTTGGCCTGGGTTCTCAAGGAAGAGACGCTCGACTGCGGGGAGATTGTTGAAGGGCGCAACCAGAGTGGCGTCGCTCGTGCCGGGCAGGACTCCGGCGCTGCCGACGTGGGGAGTGGGCCGTTCGGGGTCGCCAAATTGTCCTTCTTTGGGTTTGACACTGACCGAGACCGCGTCGTGACCGCCATGATAGCCGCCTTCCATTTTTATGATCTTGCTGCGGCCAGTGACGGCGCGCGCCAGACGCAGGGAGAACATGGTTACTTCCGAGCCGCTGTTACCGAAGCGAACCATTTCTACCGGAAAGCGTTGGCAAATGAGATCGGCGAGTTCGAGTTCCATACCGTGAGGCATCCCAAACAGAGTGCCAATCTTCAGACGTTGCTCGACAGCCTTCATTACTGCGGGGTGACAGTGGCCGGCGAAGAGTGCACCGTAACAAAGATTGTGGTCGATGTATTCGTTGCCATCCACGTCGTGGATGCGGCCGCCTTTGCCGTCTTGCACGAAAAGCGGATAGGGAGGATAGAAGCGGTAGTTACTGCCGACACCTATGGGGACGCGGGCACTCGCGCGCGAGTGGGCTTGGCGAGACTGCGGAGTTCGCTTTTCATAGGTCGATAGTTCTTGTTGGAGGGCTGCGTACATGAGACTAGTTTATTCCGTGAACGCAAAAGACCAATCTAGGGCGCTCACGCTTCCGGCTCGGTCTAGAACGTGAGACGCCCGGTGAGCTGCATGGCACGCGGCCCACCTGCCTCGGCGCTTTGCATCGCAGTGACCTGGCCGAACCCGGCGAGGCCCACGGTGAGGTTGGACGGAGCAGAGTAGTTTGGATGGTTTAACAAGTTTGCGACTTGTGCGCCAAATTCGAAGCGAGCGTGCTCGGCAAGGGTAATGCGCTTCAGTAAAGAAAGCGAAACCGCGGCGGTGCCAGGACCAACAACGCTGCCTTGTTGCGAATCGCCAAAACGGCCGATGTTGTTGTCGGGGTCGACGAAGGCATTTGGATTGATCCACTGATTCAGGGATTGGCCGGCGTAGCGGCTGACGCCTGGAACGGTGTCGGCGCGGCCGCCATTGCTGTTCAGCACGTTATAACCGGTGCCGGAAGGATCGTTCAAGGTACTGACAGTCATGAATGGCCCACTCTGCCATAGCCAGACCCCACTTAGGTTCCAACCTCCAACGACGCGGCTAACAACGGCGTTAGTGCTGTTCAATAAGCGCTTACCGTTGCCAAAAGGCAGTTCATACAAGAACGTCAACAAGAAACGCTGGCGATGGCTAAAAGGCACATTTCCATAGTCAAGGTTTGGATTGTATGGGTCGCTGAGAGTGCCGCCGAATTCATTTGCCGTTCCATATCCGGCCGTGCTACCGCCGAGAGCGCCATAAACGTTCGTCAGGTTTCGGGTGAAGGAATAACTGCCTTCGAGTTGGAAACTGCTGGCGCGTTTTTGGACAGAAACCGTGCCGGCGTTGTAATTGCTGAAGCCCAAGTTTGTCTGGTAATAAATGTACGAAAGAGCGGGAAAGGGAACGTCGCCGGACAGAGATGAGTAGCCGATTGTGTTGGTGTGGAGCTGGTTTAGATTAATGAGCGTACCCAACTTCGATCCGTGATTGCCATCGTAAGAGGCCCGCAAGCCAAAGCCGGCACCGAGATCGCGTTCGAAAGTGATGTCCCACTCATCAATTTTTGGATCCTTATAGTGAACATCGGAAGCAAGGTCAAAGAAGTAAGTCCCAGGTTGGGCAATGTTAGACGGAAACGAATAGGGAGCTTGATAGATAGGCGGCGTTCCGGGAGACGCTGCCGTGTTCGAGAAATAGGCGACGTCGCTTGCCTCGACCGACCAACCGTCGATGACTTGAGACGTTAAGAGGGTTTCGATGAAACGGCCATAGCCGCCTCGAATGACTGTTTTGTTGCCTCCACCAATGCGATAAGCGAGGCCGACGCGGGGGGCGAAGTCGGTCTTTTGGGAGAATCTCAGACTCGCAGGAACACCCGCTTGCGCCGCCGTGATGACGGGAGTGGGCGCGATCGTCTCGGTAAAGCCAGGGTTCACCAAGGGAAACGTCTCGGGTCCAGGGATGATTGCGGCCCCATTTACGGTTTGGCCGTTTACGGTGCTGGTGTAGGCGGGATCGAAGTTGGCAAGGTTGTTGTTGTGGTCGCGGAACATGGGGTGATATTCCCAGCGAAGACCGTAATTGAGTGTTAGCGATCGAGAGATCTTAAAATCGTCTTGCGCAAAGAAGGCGTAGTGCTTGGCGTAAGCGTCGGTGGTTGGATTCTCGACAGTTGCGATCGTCGTCAAGTCGGGATAGCCGAGGAGAAACCCTTGCAACGGGTTATAGCCGGTAGCCGAGCCATTGTAAGTGTAGGCGCCCAATCTGTAGTCCGCAAAGACGGCGGTGAAGAGACTGCTGAGATAGCGGAAATCGCCACCCATTTTGATAGTATGTTTGCCTTTGGTCCAGGTTAGGTTATCGAGGAATTGCGTGGTGGCTTGCCGCGGATTGGTATCGACAACGCCGCTGTGAAGCCCTAAGAAACCAGAAAGATTCAAGGTGGGAATATCCGACGTTGACGGTATGGAAGGGAGACCTTGCAAGCCCAGAGTGTCGACGATGGTTTGGGTATTGGCGTCGAAACTTGGGTTTGTGTGAATGCGGCTAAAACCTCCGCGAGCCTCATTCACGAGAGTGGGCTTAATCATCCAGTTGTACGCGACGGTAAGAGCGCTATCGACTTCGGGAAGGTTAAAAGTTCCAACGAGTGGAGAACTGATGGAGCCGCCGGAATCAGTGGGGGGATTCACAACGCGGCGATTCTTGTAGGTATAGCGGGCGTATACGAGATGGTTCGGAGTGAGCGCTTCGTCGACTCGAATGTCACCTTGCGCGCTGTTGATGGGATCAGTGAAGGTGGCCAGATAATTGTTAGCGATGAGATCTGAAGTGCCGTAATTCGGAAGCGGATAGAAGCGATTGAGAAGGGCTTGGCTAAAGGGATTGAGCTGCGAGACGGGGATGGGATCTAAGCCATAGGCCGACAAATCGCCATTGCGCATGGCAGCAGTGGGAACGGATAGTAAGGTTGTAGACTGCTTAGGAAGGCGCAAGTATTCAAGACTACCGAAGAAAAATGTCTTATTGCGTCCGTTGTAAAGTTTGGGAAGAATCACCGGACCGCCGAGAAATGCGCCGAAATTATTCATCTTGATTTCGGTGGTTGCGTGGCTAAAGGTGTCGCTTGAGTCAAACGCGGTGTTCTGGACATTTTCGAAAATGCCGCCGTGAAAATTGTTAGTACCCGACTTAGAAATTGTTGTAATATCGGCCACGCCACCGTATTCCGCCGGATTTAGAGTTTCGCTAATGCGGATCTCTTCAATGGCGTTAAAGGAGGGGAACATTTCGGCGAGAGCGCCAATGCTTCCGGGCCCAACGGAGCTAATGCCGTCAATGCTAACCGAAATCTGGCCAGGCGTTGTACCGGCAACGGAGATGTTGCCGCTCATATCGGTTTGCACGCCGGGTTGCGCGGTCAGTGTGGAAAAGGCGCTGGTAGATCCGCCCGCGCGCGTGCCGATGGCAACGGGTAAGTCGACTAACTCGCGGCTTCCTTTCGATTCGGCGACGTTGGAAACTTCGGTTTGAATGACGCCGGAACTGGCGGCCTCGACGTTGACGGTGGTGGACTGCGAGGCGACTTGGAGGCTGACGTCAAGACGCCTGGTTTCACGCGAGCCCAGTTCAAATTCCTCAAATTCGGATTTCTGAAATCCCGGCGCTTCAATCCGAAGTTTGTATTTGCCAACATCGACGTTGACGAACTGATAAGAGCCGTCGGAGTTGGAGACGGTGGCACGCGCCACAGTGGTTCCGGTATTCAGCAACTCAATTTTGGCAAGAGCGACAACCGCGCCCGATGGGTCTTTTACAGCCCCGAGCACGGTACCGAACGTTGACTGGCCGTGGGCCATCGAAGAAAATGCCGCGACGCAGAGCGCGGAGCGGATGCAGCTTGAGAAATTTTGCATCAACCCACGTTCGCCCGAAATCTGCCACTTTGACCGGTTTGCAGAGGATAAAGACATACCCGACCTTCCTTGGAATTGAAGAGTTCTAAAAGAATGCCTGATAACCGACGTGGGTTGTGCGGTAGTGGGTAGTGTAAGCGGACTTCAGCTCAAGAGTCAAGGTGGGTCGGACGGTTGCAGGCCGTCGAGTGGACCACATCTTGTTGCAATGAATAGGGTAATGGGCTTCTAATCAATTGCGCTTATTGCGGGTATAAGCAAAATCGCTCGTCGCGGTGCCAATTTACTCAGGTTAGGGTCAGTTCTCTACCTATATATCGATAAAAGCTTTGCAACCGCGCCGCTGGCCGCAGTTCTGAGCGGGGGGAAAAGTTCGGCAACCTGCGGTGGTTATGACGCGAAACTGCGACGAAGTTTGGTACGGTGGTTTCCCAGTACTATGGTAGCGGCGCTGGGCAACTGTAGCGAGACTTTTGAACGAGATATGGGCGCTAGTTCGGCGATGAAGCTGGACCCCAGGCGCTCATTCTCCTGATGCTCACAAGTTTGTAATAGATCATCCTACACGGCAGGCTAGTTCTAGGACTTGATTTCCGCGCAAATACGCCTACTTGAGGGACTTGGACCATTGACAGGACCGGACGTTTGAACATAAACTCGCTGTTAGGCATTTCACCCTACATCGTCATCTGAAGTTCGGAGGTAGTCCAGTAATGTTCCAACGCACCCACACCCAGTTGTTTGGCTGGCTCTTGTTTGCCCTCGTCGCGCCGGCTCAACTCGCGGCTCAAACGACGACTATAAACGTCGGAAGCACGGTTATACAGAATCCAGTTAAACGCTTTGGCATCAACCTGGGAACTCCGGATTTCTATGACTCCGGGCAGATGACGAAAAACCTGGTCTATACGACCAACCCCAGTTTTGAGGGTGAGATCTACCAGTCGCTGATTCAATGCGGCTCTGGAACAGCAACTTCATGCAGCGATGTTAACATCTATTCCGGGTTTCCAGTCAGTTTTTGGCTGAACGCCAGTTACACGATGATTACCGGCACGTCGACCGGAAGAAGCGGAACCATCTGCTCGTTTTCCGGAGCAAACTATCCTTCAAATGGAGGCGTTTATACCTTCTGCGATACCGGCACGGCTCCGGCCTATGGCGATTACATGCTGGTCAAGACGACGATGCCGGCAGACCCGGGCTGGCCCCTTGGCGGCGATTGGCTCACAATTGTAGGAGGGGGCACATTCACGGCGGAAACCACTGACTTACCGCCAGGGACGGCAGGCAAGCAGTCGGGCCTTCTCACGGCAGCAACGGGGAACGACTCCGTCAGCGTGAATATGTTTTTCGACAGCACGGCGACCAAGTCGTTTGTGCAGCTCAACGGCCCATTTGTGTTGACATTCAAAGCGAAGGGTGTTTCTGGAAACATGAACGTCGGCGTGAGCCTCACGCGAGGGACGACTACTTTCATCAGTCAGACCCAGCCGTTGACCAATGCCTGGGCTACGTATACGATACCGTTTACCGGCACCGAGAATGGGTCGGGTCTTACCAAGGTCAAACTGGCATTCGCCGCCACCGGGCCGGACACCATTGAACTCGATGATGTAAGCCTGACCAAAACCGGAACCGATCCTACTAACACGACGATTTTCCGCGATGAAGTTGTGCAGGCCCTGCAGGCCGTAAAGCCGGGCGTGCTTCGGTACTGGGTGGACCAGCTAGGCGACTCTTTAGACAACTTGCTGGCGCCCGCGACAGGCAGGCAGCGGTCCGGCTATACGCCGTATGCGGGTTATGACGGCGAAAACATTACGTTTGTCGGCGGTATTCCGACCACAGGCACATATCAGACCCAATCCCTAAAAGTTGGTTTGACGGAATTCCTGCAACTCTGCCAGACGGTAGGCGCCGACCCGTGGATCGTAGTGCCGTCGACCTTCAGCACGGGTGAAGCTTATAACCTCGTCGACTATCTGGCTGGTGGTTCCGGCACTACTTACGGCGCGAAACGCATCGCTGCCGGACAGACCGCTCCCTGGACGTCGGTGTTTAACGTGATCCACCTCGAGTTCGGCAACGAAGAGTGGAACGGCGGAACGTTTAAGGGCGGCGCGCTAGAAACTGGGAGCCTGTCTTATGCCCCCTATGGCGTGCGCGCGCAGGCCATTTTCGCCTCGATCAAAGGCAACGCTGGATACAGTCAAGCGAAGTTCGACCTGATCATCAACGGGCAATCAGCCAGTCCGTATTCGAATTACTTCACTCAACTCTCGATTAATAACAACGATTCGTTCTCGATAGCGCCTTACATGATGTATAACATCAACGAATGGGCGACGATTGATCATCTGTTCGGGACTACTTTCGCGGAAGCCGAAGCGTTTGTGACTCCCAGTGCCAGCGCCGAGGGAGTCTCCGGCGGATATATTACAGCGGAACAAAATCCTTCGACCGGCCCGGGCAAGCCCATTGTGACCTCCGAAATGAATCTGAGTCCAACCGGAACGCCGCCCAGCGGCGGTGACGGCCCGTTGACACAAGCCGCTATGAACGGATATGCATCATCGGTTGGAGGCGGAATCGCCGTTCTGGACAGTATGTTCCAGCAGTTGAGGGATGGCGTTCTCACGCAAAACCTTTTCGCCTTGCCGGGCTACGACGTGGCTACTCAGACTAATACCAACGCGTACCTTTGGGGCGCGGTGGTCGACATGGGGGTAACCAATCTCAAGCGTCCCCAATACCTGGCGCTGCAAATGGCCAACAATGCGATCGGCAACAAAACCATGATGTTGCAGACAACGCACACCGGTCTGAATCCAACCGACTCACAATACGGCTTCAATCTGAACTCCGTTAATTTGGCCACGTTCCATTTTCTACAATCGTTCGCTTTCACAGACGGAGCGGGGAACTACTCGCTGGTTGTTTTCAATGTCAGTCCAGACTATTCCGAACCGATCAATTTCGCCGGCACACAGCCATCGGGCACGGTGAACGTTCAACAACTGACTTCGGCGAACATCACCGACACAAACGAAACATCGAACGTCGTCCAGATCAAGTCCGTTACCTTCGCTTCGACGATGACATTGCCCCCCTACTCGATGACCACTTTCACTTGGGGCGGCAGCGCAGCTCCAGTGATCTCGGCGGTTACTGCCACAGCAATCACCTCCACGTCGGCTACCATCACATGGACCACCGACCAAGCCTCGAGTTCGCAAGTGAACTACGGAACTACGACAGGTTATGGTTCGCAGTCGCTGCTGAACAGCACGCTGACGACCTCACACTCCGTAACACTGACTGGTTTGACCGCAGGTACGACGTACAACTACGATGTGGTTTCCGCGAATAGTTCCAGCGCGTCGACGACTTCGGGCAACTTCACGTTTGCCACAACGGCGGCCGCGGGGCCGGTCATCTCGGCGGTAACGGCTACCGGAATCACCTCCACCTCCGCCACCATCACTTGGACTACGGACCAAGCTTCCAGTTCGCAGGTGAAATACGGTACAACAACGGCTTACGGTTCGCAGTCGACGCTAAACACAACACTGACGACGACCCACTCGGTAACGCTGACGGGCTTAACTCCCGGAACCACGTACGACTTTGATGTGTTTTCGGCCAATAGCTCAAACGTGTCGTCGACTTCGCCGAACGCCACGTTCGTGACTACGGCTGCAGCGGGGCCAGTCATCTCGGCTGTCACAGCTACTGCCATCACGTCAACGTCGGCTACCATCACTTGGACCACCGACCAGGCCTCCAGTTCGCAAGTGAACTATGGCGCCACGACAGCTTATGGATCGCAGTCGCCGTTGAACGGCACGTTGACCACGACACACTCGGTGACGATTACGGGTTTGACGGCGAGCACCACCTATAACTTTGACGTGGTGTCCACCAATGGCTCAAACGTATCTTCAACCTCTGCTAACGGCACGTTCGCTACCACTGCGGCATCCGCACCGGTGATCTCGGCGGTCGCGTCGTCTGGCATTACGACGACGTCGGCAACCATTACTTGGACGACGGATCAGGCCTCCAGTTCGCAAGTCAACTACGGAACCACGACTGCTTACGGTTCACAGTCGCCGCTGAACAACACGCTGACGACGGCACACTCAGTGACGATTACGGGTTTGACGGCGGGCACTACATATGACTTTGACGTGGTTTCCACCAATGGGTCGAGCGTGTCTTCGACCTCGGGTAACTTCACCTTCGCGACTACGGGCTCCGGATCTGGTCCGACCATTAGCAGCATATCGACTTACCCGGTAACCAACACCGATGCTTACATCAACTGGGTCACCAATGTGACCGCCACCGGGCAAGTGAAGTACGGGCTCACAAGCGCTTACGGCTCCACTTCGGCGGTAACTGCCTCAACCTTCTACCCCTCGGTGCATCTCTCGGGACTGAGCGCGGGTACCACCTACCACTACCAGATCATCGCGACGAGCTCCACCGGCACCACTACTGCACCGGACGCCACCTTCACCACCTCAGGCACGCCGGTAATCAGCGCCGTAACCGCGACCGCGATCACGGCGACCGGAGCCACCATTACCTGGACCACCGACCAACCTACGACGTCGCAAGTGAACTACGGGACAACGACTACCTACGGGTCGCAATCGCCGCTGAACAGCACGCTGACGACCACACACTCGGTGGTGCTGACCGGTTTGACGCCGGGCACCACGTATAACTATGACGTGGTTTCCGCGAATAGCTCAAACACTCCGGCGACCTCGCCCAACGCCACGTTCGCTACAACAGCGGCGGCTGGGCCGGTGATCTCGGCGGTCACGGCGACTGGCATTACCACCACTTCGGCTACCATCACTTGGACCACGGATCTGGCATCCAGCTCGCTAGTGAACTACGGCACCACGGCCAGTTATGGCACCCAGTCGCCGCTGAACAGTACGCCAGTGACAGCACACTCGGTAACGATCACGGGTTTGATCCCGGGCACTCTGTATGACTTTGACGTGGTCTCGGCTACGAGTACAACGGTCTCGACAACCTCCGGCAATTTCACCTTCACCACGACGGCAGCCGCACCGGTAATTTCGCTGGTAACGGCTACCGCGATTACCACCACGTCGGCCACGATCACTTGGACGACGGATCAAGCGACGACTTCGCAGGTGAACTATGGCACCACGACGGCTTACGGCTCCCAGTCGGCACTACTCACTGCACTGACGCCGACACACTCCGTGACCTTGACGGGTTTGACGCCGGGCACGCTGTATAACTTCGACGTGGTCTCGGCGAATAGCACAAGCCTATCGACGACCTCGGGCAACTTCACCTTCACCACGACGACAGCCGCGCCGGTGATTTCGGCGGTCACGGCTACCGCGATTAGCACCACGTCAGCCACTATCACTTGGACGACGGACCAAGCTTCCAGTTCGCAAGTGAACTACGGCACCACAACGGCCTACGGCTCACAATCGACGCTGAACACGACACTCACGACGGCGCACTCGGTAACACTGACCGGTTTGACGCCAGGCACGCTGTACGACTTCGACGTTTTCTCCGCCAATAGCGCGAGCCTATCGTCGACCTCGCCCAATTCTACGTTCGCCACAACGGCAGGCGCGCCGACCATTTCGGCGGTGACGGCTACGGCAATCACCTCCACGTCGGCCACGATTACTTGGACGACTAACCAAGCTGCCACTTCGCTGGTGAATTACGGAACCACGACTTCGTACGGCTCGCAATCACCCGCGAATACTATATTAGTGACCGCGCATTCGGTGACACTAACTGGTTTGACGCCGGGCACGCTGTATGACTTCGACGTGGTCTCCGCCAATAGCGCGAGCTTATCGGCGACCTCGCCCAACGCCACCTTCACCACGACGGCAGCGCCGCCGGTGATTTCGGCCGTAACGGTTAGTGGCATCACCACCACTTCGGCGACCATTACCTGGACTACGGATCAAGCGTCGAGTTCGCAGGTTTTCTACGGAACTACGACGGCGTATGGCTCGCATTCGGCGCTGAACAGTGCGTTGACGACGGCGCATTCGGTGACGTTGACCGGATTGACGCCGGGTACGCTGTACGACTTCGACGTGGTTTCCACGAATGGCTCAAGCGTGTCGGGGACCTCGCCCAACGCCAGCTTCACTACGACGGCGGTTGCGCCGGTGATCTCGGCCGTAACGGCGGCCGCGATCACGTCCAGTTCGGCCACCATCACTTGGACGACTGACCAGCCGTCCAGTTCGCAGGTTTTCTACGGAGCTACGACGGCGTACGGCTCGCAATCGACGCTGAACAGTACGCTGACGACTAGCCACTCGGTGACCTTAACCGGTTTGACGCCAAGCACGCTGTACGACTTCGACGTGGTCTCCACCAATAGCGCAAGTCTATCGGCGACCTCAACCAACGCCACGTTCACCACGACGGCTGTTGCTCCGACCATTTCGGGAGTGATCGTTAGCACGATCACCACAACATCGGCGACAATCAGCTGGACGACGAATCAAGCCACCAGTTCGCAGGTTTTCTATGGAACTACGACGGCCTATGGTTCACAGTCGACGCTGAACAATACGCTGGCTACGAGCCACTCGGTGACGCTGACCGGTTTGACGCCGGGCACGCTGTACGACTTCGACGTGGTCTCCACCAATAGCTCGAGCCTATCGGCGACCTCGCCCAACGCGACGTTTACTACGACGTCACTCGCTCCGGTGATCTCCGCCGTATCGGCCACTGCGATCACCGCTTCGTCGGCCACTATCACTTGGACAACGGACCAAGCTTCCAGTTCGCTGGTAAACTACGGCACAACGACGGGCTATGGCTCACAGTCGGCACTGAACAGTGCGCTTACGACTGCGCACTCAGTGACACTGACGGGCTTGACGCCAGGCACCACTTATGACTTTGACGTGGTCTCCGCCAATAGTGCAAATGTGTCGGCGACCTCGGGCAACTTCACGTTCGCCACGACCGGAGGCCCCGTCATCACACGGGAAGCGTCCTATCCGGTGGCGGATACGACGGCGGATATTCTTTGGACTACCGACCAAAACTCGACTTCACAGGTGAACTATGGGACAACAACAGCATACGGGCTGCAGACGCCCGTAAACACAACGTTGACGCTTTACCACGCTGTGGCGCTGTCGGGACTCAACCAGGGGACGACTTATCACTATTCAGTGGTGTCAACAAACACTTCTGGCCAGACTTCATCGTCGCCCGATTTCAGCTTCACAACAACGGGCGTTGCGACGACTCCTCCGCCGGTGATCTCGGCTGTGGCGTCAAGCGGCATCACGTCCACTTCTGCCACAATCACGTGGACGACGGACGAGAGCTCGAGTTCGCAAGTGTCCTACGGAGCCACCACTGCTTATGGCTCGCAATCGCTCGTCAACAGCAGTCTGGTGACTTCGCACTCAGTAACGCTAACCGGTTTAACACCGGGGACGACATACGACTATGTGGTAACTTCCATCAATAGCTCGGGTGGCTCTGCGACCTCAGTCAACTTCACCTTCGCGACGACCGGGTCGGCACCGCCACCGCCTGTGATCTCGGCAGTGAGCTCCTCTGGGGTCACGTCGAGTTCGGCTACGATCACATGGACTACGGATATTGCTTCGAGTTCACAGGTTTCATACGGCACCACGACGGCATATGGATCACAATCTCCGCTGAACAGCGCACTGGTGACGGCGCACTCGGTAACACTCACTGGTTTGACGCCAGGGACGACATACGACTACGCAGTAGTTTCTTCGGCGGGCACAAACCAGTCGACCACCTCGGGCAACTTTACATTTGCGACGACGGCGGCCACAACCCCCGGTCCCGTTATCAGCAGAGTAGCTTCCTATCCAGTTGGCAATACGACAGCCGGCATTCTGTGGACGACTGATGTGTACAGCAGTTCGCAGGTGTATTACGGAACAACCACGGCTTACGGCTCGCAAACCACGCTGGATCCGACGCCGAACATCTACCACGCTGTAGGGTTGACAGGGCTCAATCAGGGGACGACGTATCACTACGCAGTGGTATCGACGAACTCGTCGGGGGTCTCTTCAACATCGCCTGACTCGAGCTTTACGACGACGGGCGTGGCGGCGAATCCATCGCCGGTCATCTCGGCGGTGACGGCTTCGGGGATCACCGGCAACTCAGCGATCATCACGTGGACGACGGACCAGGGATCGAGTTCGCAAGTTTCTTACGGAACGACGACGGCGTATGGCACGCAGTCGCCAGTCAACAACACGCTGGTGACGACACACTCGGTGACCCTTACCGGTTTGACGGCAGGCACAACCTACGATTACGTGGTTACCTCCCTCAACTCCACGAACGGATCGACGACCTCGGGCAACTTCACGTTCACGACCACCGGCACGCCGCCGCCACCGCCCGTGATTTCGGCCGTAACATCTACTGGCGTTACCTCGAGTTCGGCGACGATCAATTGGACAACGGACCAAGCCTCTAGTTCACTGGTCTCCTACGGAACGACTGCGGCGTATGGGTCGCAGTCGCCTCTGATCAGCACACTGGTGACGGCACACTCTGTGACGCTCACTGGTTTGGCGCAGGGCACGACTTACAACTTCGCGGTGACTTCGGTTAACGCTCAAAACGGGACGAGCACCTCGGGTAACTTCACCTTCACGACGACAGCCAGTACGGCTCCCGCGCCGACGATCTTCGATCTCGCGTATTATGGGGTCAGTGGGACGGGCGTCATCATTGGGTGGTCGACGGACCAAAATTCGGACACGGCGGTTGAATACGGGACCACACCGGCCTTCGGTCAAGTGAGCCCGGTGCAATCTGCCTTGACGATCTCCCACGGTGTAACATTGACAGGACTCACTGGCGGGACGACGTATTACTTCCGGGCCCGGTCCACTAACAGCTCCGGCAGTGTTGGCTATTCAGCAGCTACGAGTTTCACGACGCTGGGTACCGCAGCTCCGGTGCTTACCAACATAGTGGCGACGCCCTCCGCGGGGAACACAGCCACGGTTGCTTGGACTGTGTCGGAAGCAGCCACGACACAGGTGGAATACGGAGTGAATACCAGCTATGGATGGTGGAGTCCCGCGACGACCGGCACTTCAACTCCCCTCGGTTACGTTCCGAGCGGGACGGTTCACTACCGGCTCCACAGCACGGACTCGTTCGGGAACGCGACTGTAACGCCCGACATGACGTTTATAGAACCGTAGAGACGGGCGGTTGATGTCTTGAATACGCGATCCCGGACCAGGCGGCAAGCTTGGTCCGGGATTGAATGATAGGGGCTTCGGCTCCAATCACGATAAAACATAACTCACGCCATCCGAAACAGACCGCCAATGGTCTTCATCTAACGGACAGTATGAGTAAGATCGACGAAGAACAACGCGACGACATCAAGCAAGCCGATTTCGCATTCCCAAAACAGCGTAAAGAGCCGATACATGACGCTGCCCATGTGCGCAACGCCATCGCGCGGTTTGACCAGGTGGAAGGTGTAACCGATGAAGAACGCGACGAGGCTTGGAAGCGCATCAAACACGCGGCGGCCAAGTTCAAGGTGGAGATGAAAGAGTCAAGCTGGCACGAATTGCCGCATTCGGGCAAGAAATAACGGCTGTGCTACCTTCAGTAATCAAATTTCCTTGCCGTGCGCACCAGGAGAACTGAAGAAATGGACAGCAGCCGCAGAAGTTTTATGGGAGTGTCGGGCCTTTCTGCTCTTTCTGCTCTCGTGGCGGAGACCGGGGGCGACGATCCGCTCGGCGTTCGGAACGATTTTCCCGGAACGCGGGGGTGCACGTTCCTAAACACCGCCTACATTGGCTTGACGCCCCAGCCGGTCAGCGACGCGGCGCGCGATTGGGTGGAGGCGCGCTCCCGCCACACCTACACAGTGGGTGAAATGGAGAGGAAAAGACACGAGGCGCGGATCATGTTCGCCGAGCTAGTTGGGGCGGGCGAGGACGAAATCGGTTTTCTCACTTCCACCTCCGAAGGGGAAAATGTAGTTGTCAATTCCTTGGATTTCAAACCCGGCGACAACGTCGTGTTCGACGATCTTGTTTATCCGTCCACGCCGGTTATCTATCGCAGGCTCCAGCAGACTCACGGCGTGGAAATGCGAATCGTGAAAAACCGAGCCGGCGCCGCGACGGCCGAGGATTTCGCCACGCTCGTGGATAAGCGCACACGAATCATCTCAGTCGCCTGGGTATCGAATACCAGCGGCTACCGGCATGACATCGCGGCGCTCGCTAATCTTGCGCACGCTCACAACGCCTATCTCTATGCAGATGCGGCGCAGTTCATCGGAACGGCTCCAGTGGACGCCCATGCGCTTGGCGTCGATTTCTTTACTACCGGAACGTACAAATGGATCATGGCTGGTTTCGGCATTGCGCCGTTTTACGTGCGGCGCGAATTGCTCGATCGAATTCACGCGCCCAATGTGGGTTGGATGGTGGAGAAGACGATGCCCGACTACCACTATGAGCATTTTCGAAACGCGCGGAAGTTCGAGTATGCGTCACCGTCTTACGGCCAATTCTACGACTTCGCGGCGGCTCTTGCTTATTTGAAGCGAGTCGGCTTAGACAGGATTGAGGCGCAATCCGTGGGACTCGCCCGCGAACTTCGCAAAGGTCTGGTGGACCGCGGGTTTCACGTTTTTACCCCGGAAGAAAATCGTTCGCCGATTGTCAGCTTTTACGTGAGTAAGTCAGAGAAGGACGTTCAGGGGATGCTGGATGCGGAGGACGTTAAAGTGAGCCTGCACGAGGAAAGCGAAGGCCCTCTCAGAATTCGGGTCGCTCCGGCGTTCTTCAACAACCGGGCTGAAGTCCAGCGGTTCCTAGCGTTTTCCGAAAAGCTAATCGCCTAGCGCAAAGCTACTCAATTGGTTACCGACGCCGATCTGGGCTGCCGCCGTCGCCACACGCTCGTACGAATCTAACCGGTCTGCGTGTTCATAGGTATCGGTCACGACGATGATTTCATCGGCGCGAGTTTCTTCAACGAGCCGTTCAAGGCCCGCTTTCACCGTTGCGTTCGACCCCACGATCGCTGCACCTAATCTGCTATTGACAGCCCTCTGCTCCATCGCGTTCCAAAGCGGTTCCATTGAATCGACAGGCGGCAGCAACTCGACCGGCTGGTTGCGAATCAGGCGCAGAAAACGTTGTTGTGGCGTGGTGAACAATCGCTGAGCAATCTCATCAGTCTCTGCCGCGATCACAGCCACGGCCACCATCAAGTGCGGCGCAGGCTGCGAATCATTCGGCCTGAACCCTGCGCGGTAAAGCCGAGACGCCAACGGCAAATAGTCGGGAGCAAAGTGCGCGGCAAAAGCAAACGGCAAGCCTCGCGCGGCTGCTAACTGTGCGCTGAACTCGCTGGAGCCTAGCAAAGTAATAGGCACGCGGCTTCCTTGCCCCGGAATGGCCCGCACAATTTGGCCCGGCTTCTCGGGGCCGAGATAGCCTTGCAATTCGTCCAACAACATGGGGAAATCTTCGCCGCTTTGTTGCAGATCGCGGCGCAGTGCGTGCATTGTGTGAAAGTCGCCGCCGGGCGCGCGCCCCAAACCTAGATCGATCCGCTTCGGGTACAGAGCGGCAAGGGTCCCAAACTGCTCCGCGACTACGAGTGGCGCATGATTCGGCAGCATCACGCCGCCGCTGCCGACGCGAATCGTCTTCGTATGTTCCGCGACGTGACCGATGAGTACCGATGTCGCCGAGCAGGCGAGCCCCGCAATCGAGTGATGTTCGGCCATCCAAAAGCGCTGATAGCCCCACTGGTCGGCATGGCGGGCCAGATCGACGGAGCGGGCTATGGCCGAGGCCACGGCTTCGGAGGGCCGCATGCTCACTAAGTCAAGCACGGAAATTTTCAGCTTGTCGCTCATGTTTATTGGATTCAGCGGCGAGCAAATACTCTTCAGAAGTCTGATTTGGGCACGTTATTGCCGACTCTGGGCGCCGGCAAGTCGATTTCCCTAAACCAGATACTCCGGGGGCGTGGTTCAGGTCCCGAACGGCGGAGTCTTCAGCGTTGCTGGCGATGACTTTCTTTCCTTCCCACGTACCCTTCAAACCGTTGTCGATTGACCACGTATCTGAAAGGCCGCTCGCTTTGTATTCACCTTTGAACAAGAATTTGCCCAACGGACTTTCGATGTGGACTTCGAGAGCGTCATTCTTAAAAGTTGAGGAAATGAAGGCGGCTCCGCCCACTGGTGTGGCAAGCACTCCCGTAATCCTCTCCATATCCTGCCGAACATAAAACGTACACGGCGCGTCGCCTCCCGGCAGACCGCGTATGATTCATTGCCATTCTCCTGTGAGAAGAGCCGCTCGGACCGTCTCGCTCATCGGAATGGCTGTAAGATCCTCTTCGAGTGCATAGAACCTCTGCCCATCGTCGGTTTGGATGTCGTACTCAGTGATGTTGTTCTGGCTAGAACGAACGCCGCCAACAACCACGCCTTCACCGGCTTTGGACCCGATCCCATCGCCAATCTTGTAATGAAAGAAGGACGCAGTTTGGAAAGACCGCACCTTAGGGATTCCAGAAGGCATTCTCCCTCCGCCTAGAAGATCCCATTCATCGACGGGAATGACCTGAAATGGTCCTATACCATGCACCTGGATGATGGTTTCCGTCTTTGACCACGCGAAAGTGGCGCATGTGTTTCGGGACTGACGCATAGTCTCCGACGTTCATCTCCCGAAGAGCACTCCGATCAAATTTCTCCCCCATTCCCATGTACCAGGTACATTTCACAACAACGATGTTTTCGTCTTCTGGATGCCAGTGCGGAAGCACAATCTGGTTGGCATCGTTTGGGATGGTATCACGTATTGAGCACCCGCCTTGTCTGGATCTCCTGAGACTCGTCCATCCAGGCTCATTGATGTGAGGGGAACAATCTCATGGTGAGGCGTCGGCTCTACTGGGGCCGCACTCTGTGCAAGAGTGACCAGGATCGAGCCCACAGCCAAAACGATCCGACTGCAAACCTGATGATATGTCTGCCGCGCGCGTCAACGCAATAGCGGTGGTGTGCCGGGTTCTCGTTCGTTGCGAGGCGTCGGTTGGATCAAATGGAAGACGTCATTCAGAGCATGATCACTCTTACGCTCGAACAGAGCAAGCTGAACACGCTCCGCCATGAACAAACACTCGCCGAAATCCGGGAGTTGATTGAGTTGCAGAAGGAACAACGCATCGACATCATGGCGCTGTTCCAGCTCCAGAAGAAGGGTGCTGAGCCGAAGTCCGCGGCTTAAACCGCAATCGGCGGACTGGAGCTCCGACATGTCCCCCGTCTTCTTCTTGGTTCTTTGGAACCCGGCGGCTTATCCTGACGCCTACGACGCTCCGAGTCCACTCCCCCAAACGCTCCCCAGTACCCTCGTACCTACCATCAGCACCCCAGTACCCGAAATAGGCGAAACAAAAGCGAATCAATAGCTTACAGGAAAATTCTTGTCAAATTTTTCTTGCAATTTCAGCCGATGGCATGTGACCATCAGGTTGTGGTCTAAATCGGACCAAATTGGATTGCAGTGGAAGAAAACGGCCAAATCGTCTCCGCTGGCGCCCCTAACGGCGTCTTCGCCGTCACTGTGGACGAAAAAGGCCGCCTCAAACTTCCCGCCTCCATGCTGGCGTATTTAGAAGGTTTTAAAGAAGAGAGAAAGGCGTTCATTACCACGTTCGACGAATCCGAAGCTCGAATATACCCGATTTCGGTCTGGCGCGAAACGGCTAAAAAGCTGCAGGAGCCGGGCGACGATTTTGAGGCTTTGGATGCGTTGGCGCGCATCGCCGATCACTACGGCAAAGACGTGGATGTGGATGCCCAGGGCCGGCTCACGCTGCCCGACACCTTGCGCAAGGCGCTGGGTTTGGAAAAGGACGAAGTTCGGATGCGTTGTTTTCAGAACCGCATCAACATTTTGGGAAGTGCGGAATACGAAAAGCGTTTCGCTGCGGCCAAGAGTGGTTTGGCCGACAAGGTCAAGGTTCTGCAAAGGAAGGCTCTGTGATGGAGCGCCCTTATGCAACCAGCTGCGAACGACCGCGCGCCTTGGCAACATTACCCGGTTCTGCTGAACGAGTCGCTCGAGTATCTCGCGATTCGGCCGGAAGGAATTTACTCGGACGTGACCGCGGGACTCGGAGGGCACACGGGGGCGATCGCGCAACGGCTTACGTCGGGCCTGCTGATTGCCTGCGACCGGGATGCGGAATCGCTGGAACTAGCGCGCGCCAACACGGCTGCGTTGTCGGACCGGATCCGCTATCTTCACGGAGCTTTTTCGAAGTGGCCGCAAGCGCTCGAAAGCTTTGGAGTTTCAAAGGTGGATGGTGTGCTCGCTGACCTGGGTGTTAGCCGCTACCAGTTCAGCGCGGGAGAACGAGGTTTTTCAATTATGGAAGATGGGCCCTTGGATATGCGGATGGATCGCAGCGAGGGTGCGTCCGCCGCGGATTTTGTGAATCAACTGCCTGAAAAGGCACTCGCCGATCTTATTTATGAGTACGGCGAAGAAAGGAGGTCGCGAAGAATCTCCAGAGCAATCGTTCGCGCACGGCCCATACATACGACAGGCCGCTTGGCTTCCGTGGTTGAGCAAGCCGTGCCGCGAACGGGGAGAATTCACCCGGCCACGCAAACGTTCATGGCGTTGCGGCTGAAGGTGAATGAAGAGTTTGAAGAGCTTGAGGCGTTGCTTCGCTCTGTGCCGGAGCATTTGAACTCCGGTGGCCGTTTTGTAGTGCTCACCTTTATGTCGCTTGAAGATCGCAAGGTGAAGCGGGCGTTTCAGGCGCTCGCCGCCGCTGGCCAGGCCAAGATTTTGACCAAGCATGTGGTCCGGCCCAGTGAGCAGGAAATTTCAGAGAATGCCGCGTCGCGCAGCGCTAAGCTGCGGGCGCTTCAGTGGTTGTAAAGAAGAAGGGACAAAATTGAGATGTCTTCCATTGCTACATTTGTGAATCGTTTCGTGGGGGCGAAAGAATTTGCCGATGCGCCCTCCGCCGTTTGGACGCGGAGTGACACTCCGCGCCTGCGTCCGCTCGCCAACGAAGATGTTTATCTTTTCGTGAAACGCATTGATAACAGCCCGGTGATTCGCGCAAGCGATCCGGCCGCGCAGGCTGCCCGCAGCAAGAGCATGGCTACCGGCTTTGCCGCCGCCGTGTTAGTGATCGCCGGCCTCGTGCCCACCGCCTACAACGTCACGGCTGGTTTCACACTCCAGCAACTACGCAGCGAGCAGGTTCAACTGCAACGCGAGCGGGCCATTTTGGAAACGCAGGAAGCGCGTCTAGTGAATCCGGACCGTATGCGCCAACTGGCCAAGAGCTTGAAGATGTCCGAGCCCGAGCCGCAGCAGGTGCAAACGCTGGGCGGGACGTCGCGCTCCGATTCGCCGGCCGAAGCAAGCATTACGCTGCCGTTCTCGCCGGCCGTTAGCGTTCGTTAGTCTCCTTCCCCGCCCCAAGGCCTCGCCTGTCCCTGCGAGGTCTTAGCGGGATGACCTTTTACATCTTCAAAATGAATCAGCCATGGAAATTCCAGCGCTCTCCAGTCTGAGCAAAACACAGGAACGTGGGTTGTTCGCAGGGCTCATCCTCATGGGGTGGGCCCTCGTTATTCTTGCACGCTTGTTTACGCTACAGGTGCTCGAGCACGATTCGCTCAGCAAAATTGCTCATCGGCAGCAGGAACATTTGGAGCCGATCGATGCGCCGCGCGGCACCATCTACGATCGCAACGGCGCGATTCTCGCAATCAGCTCCAACTCCCACATAGCTGTTGTGAACCCCAGGCGGATCCCGAAGCAGAAGGAAGAACTCGCCGCAGCGATGCTGGCGGGCATTCTGCAACAGGACGCCGCGCAACTCCAGGCCGCCTTCGAAAGAGCATCGGCATCGCGCAATCGCGGCGGCTATCTGGCAGTCAACGAACACCTAACAGACGAACAGGCCGCCAGCCTGGAGGGCTTACATCTCGACTGGCTGGAAATTCGCCAATCCAGCGTCAGAAACTATCCCAACAACGACGTGGCCGCCCACGTCATCGGCAATGTGGACTGGCAAGGCAAGGGTGTCGCGGGCATCGAGCGCAAACTCGACAAAGATCTGGCTGGCATTGCGGGCGAGCGCCGCACGGAGCGCGACGGCAAAGAAGTCTCCTACGAAAGTGAAATCGTCAAACCGCCCGTGATGGGCAAGAGCGTCGGCCTCACCATCGATCGCGAATTGCAGTTTATCGCCAAAGAAGCATTACGCCGGGCTGTGAAAGAAAACGGCGCCGACCACGGGAGCGTGGTGGCCATGAATCCGCGTACGGGCGAGGTGCTGGCGCTCGAAAACTATCCAACGTACGATCCCAACGTGCGTCTTCTGGCAGGCGAAAAGGATTTAGGCCGCAAAAATCTAGCCGGCCGGTACGCCATTCGAACCGGGTTCTGTGTTCAAGGTTGTCACGCTCTCCGCCGCACTGGAAACGACGCATCTCCGCCCCGATTCCCTGATCGATTGCCAGCATGGCGTGTTGCGCATGTATAACCGCGTGATTCATGATTCCCATCCGAGCGGCGTTCTCTCCATGGCCGATGTTTTGGCGCGTTCCAGCAACATCGGCGCTATCAAAATCGGTATGGAAGTGGGCAATGAAAATCTCTACAACTACATTCGCCGCTTCGGCTTCGGCATGCGCACCGGCATCGAGTTGCCGGGTGAAGCGCCCGGCATCTTGCGGTCGTTGAAACGCTGGCAGCCCACAACCATCGGCTCAGTTCCCATGGGTCACGAGGTCGGCGTCACGTCGTTGCAACTCGCTCAAATGGGCGCCGTCATCGCGAATGGCGGCTTTCTAGTGGCTCCGCATCTGGTCGCTTGGGAGCAAGAGCCAGACGGTCCGCGCAGCTTTCCAAAGCACCCGATGCCGGTGCAAGCCTTGAAACCGGAAACGGTCATGGCGATGCGTCAGATGATGCGCCGCGTAGTTACGGATGAGCACGGCACGGGCCACCGTTTGCACGTCATCGGTTACTCGATGGCGGGCAAAACGGGAACCGCGCAGATCTACGATTACGAGCATAAGCTTTACACGCACCGCTACAACGCATCGTTTCTCGGCTATGCACCGGCGAATAACCCAGCTATCGTCATTGTCGTTACAGTCAGCGGCACCACGGGCGCGGCTGGATATGGCGGTTCGGCGGCCGGACCCGCCTTTGTGCGCCTCATGTCCGCCTCGATGAACCGGCTTGGCATTGTGCGAGATGTGCCCGAAGAGATCGACGAACTCATTGCCAAGAAGGCAGCTAAGACCAAAACCGCCTCTCCTGAAGAAGAGGTGGATAGCGATACTGTGGCCGAATTATCGACCCCGCTCAGCGCTGAAGAAATGAAGCTTGGGTCCGATCAGGACGAAATAGTTGCCATTAGCGACGGCTCGGCGTCGAAAGTCCCGAACTTTGTAGGTAAAACTGTAAGAGATGTCATGCAGGAAGCTACAGCTACTGGGATTGAGGTTGATATGTTAGGCGAAGGTTTGGCGCGCGCCCAAAATCCGCCTGCCGGGGCGCTTCTCAGTCCGGGCGAACATATCCGCGTGAGGTTTCAACGATGAACCTGTCTCAGGTTCTAACAGGCGTGACATTGCTGCGTACTTCCGGGCCTTTGCCGGCGTTGGAAGTGCGCGGTATTGCTTATGACAGCCGCAAGGTGGAGCCCGGTTTCCTATTCTTCGCTTTCGCCGGCGCGAAAACCGACGGCGCCCAATTCGCCGCCACCGCTTTGCAAAAAGGGGCCGTCGCCGTGGTGGGCGACCGTCCCGCACCCGGCGGTTTTTCCGGTCTTTGGCTGCAAGTGCCGCACGGCCGCGAAGCTCTGGCTGTGGCCGCTCGAAATTTTTATAACAAGCCGGATGAGCGCTTAGCCCTCACCGCCATCACCGGCACAAATGGCAAAACCACCAGCAGCATGTTAATTGATGCCATGCTGCGCGCCGCAGGCAAGACCACAGCGCTCATCGGCACCATTGAATATCATCTGGCCGGCAAGGTTTTGCCAGCCGTTAACACGACGCCCGAATCGCTCGACCTGTTCGCCATGTTTGCCGAGCTCGAAAAGCTTGGTGGGACGCATGCCACGTTCGAAGCGTCGTCGCACGCGCTCGATCTTGGGCGCATCTACGCGATGAACGTACACACGGCGGGCTTCACTAACTTCACTCGCGACCATCTTGATTACCACCACACGATGGAAGCTTACTTTGCCGCCAAACAGTTATTGTTCAAACCGCGCAGCAGCCCTCCCCCGCGCTTTGCGGTTCTGAATGGCGATGACGAATGGGTCCGCAAGATTGAGCTGGCACCTGAAACACACGTATTCTGGTACGGCCTGAAGCAAGAACCGCCCGCTTCGGCTGGTTCCAAAGGTATTTGGATTCGTCCGGCAAATCTGGAGATGTCGTTCAACGGCCTGCGCTTTACTGTGGTGGCGAGCGATCGCAAGTTCCCCGTTGAATCGCAATTAGTAGGGCACATCAACGCCTACAATATTCTGCTCGCGTGCGGCTGCGCCATCTCTCTCGGCCTGACTGATGCGCAAATTCAAAAAGGTTTGCATGAGATGCCGCGCGTGCCCGGCCGCTTTGAACGCGTGGAAGAGGGCCAGCCGTTTATGGTTGTCGTCGACTACGCGCATACAGACGACGCCTTGCGCAACGTTATTTCAGTAGCTCGCGCGATGAAGCCCAAGCGCATCATTACTCTCTTTGGCTGCGGCGGCGATCGCGACCGCGCGAAACGGCCGCTCATGGGCATGGCCGCCGCCGAGTTGAGCGATTACGTCGTTCTGACGTCGGATAATCCGCGCAGTGAGGATCCGCTAGCCATTATGAACGATGCGAATGTCGGCATCGGGCGCTTCGATACGCCCAACGTTGCCGAACCAGACCGCGAACGCGCCATTAAGAAAGCGATTGAAATGGCCGAGCCGGGCGACGTCGTTATTCTTGCAGGCAAAGGCCACGAAACATATCAGATTCTCAAGGACGGGCCCATTCCGTTCGACGACCGCGAAGTGGCCCGCCGAGTTCTCCGCGGCTTCGGTTATAACCGCAAGAAGAACGGATCATCCTGAGATGCAGCTTTCACTCGCGCAGGTCCAGGTAGCGACCGGGGCGCAGTTGCTCGGCAGCGCCGACACCGATTCGAAGCTAGACGGCTGGTCTATCGATTCGCGGACCATCGCCAAGGGTGACCTCTTTTTCGCGATTAAAGGCGAACGAATGGATGGGCACGCGTTCGTGGCCGACGTTCTTGCACGAGGCGCTGCTCGCTGCACTCGTGAGCGAACCAGTTCCCGAGGCCAAAGGCCCCCTCCTGCTGGTGAAAGATACTCCCGCGGCCTTGCAATCTCTCGCTCACTGGGCACGCCGCCGCTGGGCAAGACAGATCGTCGCAGTCACTGGCAGCGCCGGCAAAACCAGCACCAAAGACATCATCGCCGCTCTGCTCAGCATTCGCTATAAGGTGGGGAAAACGGTGGGCAATTTCAACAACCATATCGGTCTGCCGCTTTCGATCCTGCGATTGCCAGCCGATTCGCAGGTAGCTGTTCTTGAAATGGGCATGAATCATGCCGGAGAGATTCGCGGTCTCGTGGCCATCGCCGAACCGAATTACGGGGTCGTCACCAACGTTGGCTACGCCCACGTCGAAAACTTTGCCTCCATAGAGGGCGTGGCTGCCGCCAAGCGCGAACTTATCGAAGGGTTACCGCCGAGCGGTGTCGCCGTCCTGAATGCCGACGATCCGAGAGTAGCAACGTTTGCCGCCAGCCACCAAGGCCGCAGCCTGAGCTACGGTTTCGCTCCCAATGCCGAAATTCGCGCCGAGAATGCGGAGCTATCCGCCGATCACGCTTGTTTCACCGTGCAAGGCGTGCGGTTCCAGACGTCTCTCGCCGGTCGCCACAGTGTTTCGAATATCCTGGCAGGTATCGCCGTGGCCAGTCTCTTTGACATTCCACTAGCGGAGCTCGTTGCTGCCGTCGCCGTACTCGCTCCAGGCAAAATGCGTGGTGAGAGAAAAGTTTGGCGCGGCGCCACTGTTCTGAATGATTCTTATAATTCCAATCCGGAAGCCGCCCGCAACATGCTCGACGTGCTTCGCGCTGAACCTGCGCAACGCCGCATCGCCGTCTTGGGTGAAATGCGCGAGCTAGGGCAAATGTCGGAGCAACTTCACCGCCAAGTGGGCGAATATGCAGTAAAAACGGGGATTGACGTCGTCATTGGCGTTCACGGCGCGGCCCGTTTTTTAGTCGAGAGTGCCTTGCAGGCGGGTGCGCATCCCGGCGCTGCGCTGTTTTTCGACAAGCGGACCTGGCAGGCGATTTCCTGAAAGATTTCGTCAAATCGGGCGATGCCATCTTATTTAAAGGTTCGCGCGGAACTCAGGTGGAAACCGCGTTGGCCAGAATGGAGTCCTAATCGCAGATGCTCTACTGGCTTTTGTTTCAGGTTCTACGCAAATGGGTTCCAGTCTTCCGAATTTTCGGCTACATTACCGTGCGCACCGCGCTGGCAAGCCTCACGGCGCTCGCCATCGGACTTGCTGTGCGGCCCGTGGCTTATCAACAAGCTGCGCGAAATGAGCTTCGGCCAGCATATCCGCGAAGAGGGTCCGCAATCGCATCGCAAAAAAGCCGGCACGCCGACCATGGGCGGGTTGCTGATCGTGGCGTCCATCGTGATCCCGACGTTGCTTTGGGCCGATCTGAAGAATCCTTTCATCTGGCTTGCTCTTTTGGGGCTGGTGGGGTTCGGCACCATCGGCTTTTTTGACGACTACGCCAAAGTGACGAAAAAGCGTAATCTCGGCCTAACGTCGTGGCAGAAATTCTGGGCGCAGGTCGTGGTGGCCATGCTGATCAGCTTCTGTTTACTTGTGCTGCACTCACACCAGTCTTATTCCACGGCTATCAACGTGCCGTTTTTCAAGCAGTTCAAACCCGATCTGCTGATCGAATCCTGGACAAAGAACTTCTGGACCTATCCGTTAGCCTTCGTCCTCTTCTATGGATTTATTGTTTTCATCATGGTGGGTTCGTCGAACGCAGTGAACCTGACCGATGGGCTCGATGGGCTTGCCATCGGCCTGATGATCATTGCTTCGGGCGCTATGACGGTGCTTACTTATCTATCGAGCCACGCCGCTTTCTCGCAATACCTGGGCTTGGCGCGACTTCCCCGCTCCCAGGAACTAACCATCTTTTGCGCATCTATGTTTGGGGCGAGTCTCGCGTTTCTTTGGTATAACTGCCACCCGGCGCAGGTTTTTATGGGCGACGTAGGCTCGTTGGCTCTTGGCGGCGGCCTTGGTATCGTCGCCGTGCTTATCAAGCAAGAGGTGCTGCTCGCCTTCATCGGCGGCGTTTATGTCATTGAAGCGCTCTCGGTCATTCTGCAAGTCGGCAGCTACAAGCTGCGCAACGGCAAGCGCATTTTCAAGATGGCGCCCATCCACCACCATTTCGAAGCCCTCGGCTGGTCTGAATCGAAGGTGATTGTCCGTTTTTGGATTGTCGGTTTAGTGATGGCGCTTTTCGCTCTCACTACTTTGAAGTTGAGGTAACGTCCACTGTCCACAAAATTTGCCGGTCAAGACATCCTCGTTATTGGCACTAAACGCTCTGGCCTGGCCGCCATCGAACTTCTGCTGAAATATGGCGCAAAGGTACGGGCCATGGATTCTTCGCCACTCACACCCGAAGAGGGTGCCCGCTTCGGGCGCATGAATGTTCCAGTTGTTGCACAGGAGGAAGCCCAGATCGGCGCGGCCACGATGATTGTCCTTTCTCCAGCAGTACCCTATGATCTGCCGATGCTGATCAAAGCGCGCGAACGTGGCATTCCCACGATCGGCGAAGTGGAGCTTGCTTCATACTTCTTGCAAGGCCCAATCGTGGGCATTACCGGTTCAAACGGCAAAACCACCACCACCGCGCTCACCGGGCATCTTTTGCAACACGCCGGAATTCCGTGCCAGGTGGGCGGCAATATCGGCACGCCGGTTACCTCGCTGATCGATTCCTCCGACGCTCACCGCTGGAACGTACTCGAACTGTCCAGCTTCCAGCTCGAATCCATCGATCATTTCCGCGCGCAGACCGCTGCCTGTCTTAACGTCACGCCCGACCATCTCGACCGCCATCACACTTTTGAAATCTACGCCGCCGCCAAAGCGCGCCTTCTCGAAACCCAGCAACCCGATGATTCCGCCGTTTTGAACTATGACGACGCCACATGCCGCGGTTTTGCCACGCACACGAAAGGTACGGTTTTCTGGTTTAGCGCGACGCAGCCTGTGCCGCTCGGCGTTTGGCTGAACGGGGAGCAAATCATGTGGAACAACGCGCCGTTCATGCACCGTTCGCAGATCAGACTGCGCGGTTTGCACAATGTCGAAAACGTCATGGCTGCGGCGGCCCTCACTCACCTGGCTGGGGCTCCGTTATCGGCGATTGGACCGGCGGTATCTTCATTCCCGGGAGTGGAACACCGCATAGAATTTGTAAGGACGTTTAAAGGAGTCGATTATTACAACGACTCCAAAGCTACCAACGTCGATGCTTCGCTCAAAGCAATTGATGCCTTCCCTCATGGCCTTTGGATCATCCTTGGCGGTAAAGACAAGGGCAGCGATTATGCGCCTCTTCGCGAACCGTTGCGGCAGCGCGCCAAAGGTGTGCTTCTGATCGGCGCGGAACCGCCTTTCGCCTACGCAGCGGCGCCCATCATTCGCAAAGCTCTGGAAGGCGTTCTACCTTTAATCGATTGCTGCACGTTGAAGGGTGCGCTCGACTATGCGCGGGTTCATGCCGCACCAGGCGACACCGTTCTGCTCTCCCCCGCCTGTGCCAGCTTCGACCAGTTTCAGAACTATGAAGAGCGCGGAAGACAGTTTAAACATTTAGTGACACAATTGTTGTAACCAAAAAAATGGCCCAACGACTCAAAACCGACTGGATTCTATTTCTCTCCGTGCTCACCCTGGTCTGCTTCGGCTTGGTGATGGTCTACAGCTCCTCGTCCAGCGTGGCTGTCTTGAAATATCACTGGGATAGCACGCATTTCTTTGTGCGCCAACTGGGCTGGGCAGTTTTCTCATTCCTGCTCTTGCTTTATTGCATGCGGCGCGATTACCGGCGCTGGAACACGCCGAAATACGCGTTCACGGCGCTGGGCGTGGTGGTGCTTCTGTTGCTGGTGGTATACGTGACCGATAGCGGCAGCCACCGCTGGCTGCGCGGCGGCCCGCTTTCATTGCAACCTTCTGAGCTTGCCAAGCCCGCTCTGTCATTATTTCTGGCCTTCTTTCTGTCCCGCCGCATGGGCGCGGTCAATGAACGCTCGACTCTTGCGCCCATCGCCATTTCTATCTCGGCTATGGCGCTTTTTGTCGCCGTCGCCGATCTTGGCACCGCCGTTGTCTTGGTGTTGACTACTTTCATCGTGATTTTTGTAGCCGGCGTCGACCTGCGTTACCTCGCTGTCTGCGGCGTGCTCGGCGTGATTCTGGCGGCTGCCTTTGTCGCTATGAAGCCGTATCGCCTCTCTCGCGTAATCGATTTCGCCGACAAAAACCACTCCATTCTCAGCAAGCTGGACCCTGGCGGCCACATCCTGGGCTATGCTCGCAAAACCGCTTCCACCAGCGACCCCGGTTATCAGCAATTGCAAGCGCGCATCGCCCTCGGTTCTGGCGGCTTCCTCGGCGCAGGGCTCATGGAGAGCAAACAGAAAATGCTCTACCTGCCAGAGGCGCATAACGATTTCATCTACGCCGTCGTTGGCGAAGAAACCGGTTTCCTGGGAGCTGCCGCGCTATTGGCCGGATTCATCGTCATCCTGTGGCGCGGCCTGCGCGTGTCATTGCGCGCCAACGATCACTTTGGCCGTTACCTGGCCCTCAGCGTAACTGTTTGTGTTGTGGTGCAGGCACTCATCAACATGAGCGTGGTCTTAGATTTGATCCCGAACAAAGGCATCCCCCTCCCGTTCATTAGCAATGGCGGCAGTTCCCTGCTGAGCACTTTGCTGCTGATGGGAATGCTTCTGAGCGTAAGCGAGAACACACCGTAGATGGCGTACTCGTTTGTTTTGACCGGCGGCGGTACCGGCGGGCACGTCTTCCCCGCCTTGGCCGTCGCACGCGTTTTGCAGTCTCGCGGCCATCGTTTGCTTTTTGTGGGAACGCAAGACGGCATGGAAGCGCGTTTGGTTCCAGAATCTGGTTTCGACATTCAATTTGTTAAGAGCAGTGGCTTGAATCGCGTCCGCCTGAGCACGCAAATGCGCACAATGATTGGGTTGCCTGGAGGAATCGCAACAGCTTGGAGCCTTTTGCGGAAATTTCGCGCCGATGCCGTTTTCAGCATGGGCGGTTACGTGGCCGGACCCGTCATGCTGGCCGCGAGTCTTGCTGGAATTCCGCTGGTGATCATGGAACCTAACTCCATTCCCGGCTTCGCCAACCGCAAAATGGCGAATCGCGTCTACCGGGCGCTGCTGGGTTTTGAGAAAACGCGGCCATGGTTTCCGGCTGACCGCGCGGAAGTTACCGGCTTGCCCGTAAGGCCTGAGTTTTTCCAGATTCAGCACCAACCCAGCGAGCAGTTGACGATTTTGATTACCGGCGGCAGCCGTGGTGCGCGCACGCTCAATCGCGCTTCAAAGGAAAGCTGGCCTTATTTCCGGGCGAGCCAATGGCCGGTGCGCCTCATTCACCAAAGCGGAATTGCGGAGCATGAATCACTCGCCCGCGAGTTCGGTTTTGCAGGCGTCAACGGCGAAGTGGCGCCGTTCATCAAAGACATGGCCGCCGCTTTTGCCGGCGCCGATATTGTGGTGGGGCGTGCCGGCGCAGGTGGCGTTAACGAGATTGCCGCCGCGGGCATGGCATCCATATTGGTGCCATTACCTTTCGCCGCCGACGATCATCAAAAAGAAAACGCGAAAACGCTGGTGGACGCCGCGGCCGCACGCATGGTTGTCGATTCCGAAATGAGCGGGGAACGGCTGTTTCGGGAAGTGGAAGAGCTGCGGAACAAACCGGAATTGCTTGCCGGCATGCGTCAAAAAGTACGTCAGTTTGCCCGGCCGGGCGCAGCCGAACGCGCAGCTATAGTACTGGAAGACGCCGCCCAAAGCAAGCGCAGATGAGAAAACACGAGGTTTTTATTTGACACGCGACAATAAAGCCGAAACAATAGTGGCAAGTAATGTTTTTTAAGCCCCAACACGTCCACTTCGTTGGCATCGGGGGCATTGGGATGAGCGCGATTGCTGAAGTTCTGCTCACTCTCGGATACCAGGTTTCTGGATCCGACGCCAAACTGAGTCCGATCACCGATCGGCTCAGCGGCCTGGGCGCTACTGTCCAGGTGGGCCATCGCGCCGAAAATGTCGCCGGAGCCAAGGCGGTGGTGGTAACGTCCGCGCTCGATCCGGCTAATCCGGAAGTGGCTGAGGCGCGCCGTCTCCAAATTCCTGTCATTCCGCGCGGCGAATTGCTTGCTGAACTGATGCGCTTAAAGTTCGGCATCGCCATTGCGGGCAGCCACGGCAAAACAACCACCACTTCCATGGTGGCGTCGATCCTCAATACCGCCAATCTCGATCCAACCGTGGTCGTGGGTGGCCGCGTTGCCGCCATGCAAGGTTCGAACGCGCGTGTGGGCAAAAGCACTCTGCTGGTGGTGGAATCCGATGAAAGCGATGGCTCGTTCCTTAAACTGGCGCCTATACTTGCCGTGGTCACCAATATCGACCGCGAGCATCTCGATCACTACGCGTCGCTAGAAGAAATTCAAGCCGCCTTTACCGAATTCGTTAACAAAGTGCCGTTCTACGGCGCCGCCGTGCTGTGCATGGAAGACGCTAATATTCAGCAGATCTTCCCTAAAATCAACCGCCGCACCATCACCTATGGACGCTCGGCGCAAGTCGATCTGCAAATTGTGAACATCCATCTCGGTCCAAGCGGCAGCGACTTTTCCCTGGAGCGGCACGGCGCGCCCCTGGCGGATTTTCATTTAAACTTGCCAGGCATCCACAACGTTCTAAACGCGACGGCCGCCGTTGGCATTGGCTTGGAACTAGACGTTCCCATTGAGAAGATTCGCGAAGGCTTGGCAGCGTTCAGTGGCGTAGATCGTCGCTTCTCCGTTCGGGGCGTGGAAAAAGGCGTGACGGTTGTCGACGATTACGGCCACCATCCCACTGAGGTGAAGGCTACGCTCGCGACCGCCCGCCTCGGACCTTACAAGAAGATCCACGTCCTCTTCCAACCGCATCGTTTTTCGCGCACTAAGTTTTTGATGGACGATTTCGCGGGCGCATTCAATCAAGCCGATAGCCTCTACCTGCTGGATATTTACGCGGCATCTGAAGAGGCCATCGAAGGCGTGAACGCCAAGGCTCTGGTGGAAAAGATTCGCTCATTCGGCCACCGCGACGCCAACTACGCCGCCACGATGGATGAAGGCGTGGCCGCTATTGCAGCAGCGGCCGCTCCCGGAGATTTAATCGTGACGCTGGGCGCAGGCAGTGTGTCGCAGGCCGCCGAGAAGATTTTGGAAAAACTGCGAGGTGGTGCATAATTGGCGCGCCGCAAACCGCTGATCGACGATGCCGACGCACGACCC
Source organism: Bryobacterales bacterium (assembly GCA_963763615.1). GTDB lineage: Bacteria > Acidobacteriota > Terriglobia > Bryobacterales > Bryobacteraceae > Bog-105. The sequence continues at coordinate 827,534 of CAVXPI010000007.1, forward strand.
AGCCTGTTCGCAGGCTTGCACTGGGGCCGCTTGGCCTTTTGGCTGTTCAGCGGCATCGTCGTCATGGTGGGCTCGTTGTTCGCTTGGCATCTCACAGAAGAGTTCTTGATCAAAGACGACCGTTTCCGCATTGCGGAAGCGGAAGAGTTGGCAGGGAAAAGTCCAAATCTGGTGGTGGAGGGAGTTCATTATGCGTCAGCTTCCCAAGTCCGTCATGTCTTCTCGCAAGACTTCGGGCGGAGTCTTTATTTGGTTCCGCTACAAGCCCGGCGCGAGCAATTGCTTGCGATCGATTGGGTGCAGGATGCGGCTGTTTCGAAGATATGGCCGGACACGCTAAGAGTTTCGATCCGCGAGCGCGAGCCAGTGGCTTTCGTCCGCCTGTCTCAGACGCGCGGAGGAGACGATGGTGTAGCCCGCTTGGCCTTGATCGACAGGTATGGGCATATTCTGCGGCCGCGCGTGGCCGCCAAATTCACCTTACCGGTGATTTCAGGCTTGCACGAGAGCGAATCGGTGGAAGGCAGGCGAGCCCGCGTGATGCGCGCTACGGCACTGTTGCGAGAACTGGGAAAGCTGAGCGCTCAGGTTTCGGAAGTGGATGCTTCCGATCCGAACAACCTGGTAGTGGCTGAGCATGTTGGCAATGAGGTAGTGAACTTAATGCTGGGAGAGGAAAACTATGCCGAAAGGCTTGGCAATTTCCTGGCGAATTATGGCGAGATCAAAGAGAAGCGTCCCGACGCCAAGACGCTTGATCTGCGGGTAGATGGCGTAATCACAGCCGTAGGGGAAAAGAAGTTTGGGCAGTAAAACCAAATTAGCCGTCGGTCTCGATCTGGGCAGCAGCCACACGCGCGTTGTTATTTGCGCGTTGGAAGATTTCACCACGCGCTTTTTGGGCTATGGTGAAGCTCCTGTCCAGGCTTGGAGCAAGGCGCGCTTAGGAGACCAGGAAGCGCTGGCGGAAAGCGTTCGCCTCGCTTTGCGGGAGGCCGAAAAGAAGGCACAGGCCTCTCCCGATTCGGCGCTCATTGGCGTTGGCGGTTGCGTTGCCGGCATCAACAGCCGCGGCGTCTACGAATTTGGCCGCCGCCGCGAAATCGAGCCGGAAGATTTAAAATACGCAGTGGAACTCGCCGCGCGTGTGCGCCTGGAAGACGACCGCGAAATTCTGCAGATTTGCCCCCAAGACTTTACGCTCGATGGCCGCGCCGGCTATCGCAATCCCAAGGGTATTTTAGGCGCTCGGCTGGAAGCTAACATTCTGGTAGTCACGGTCTCGCTGCACGAACATCAGGCCATCATTTCGGCCGTTCACCGGTCGCATCTCGCAGTAGAAGAATCGGTCTTTGAAGGGATCGCCGCTGCCTACGCATCGGTGCTGCCGGAAGATCGCGCGCGCGGCGCCGTCATAGTCGATATTGGCGCACAGTCTACGGAAGTCGTGATCTACGACGGCGATTCCTTGTTGCTTGCTATGAGCGTCCCCATTGGCGCCGACCACTTCACGCGCGACATCGCCCGCCTGTTCAAAGTGAACGTCGATTTCGCCGAAGGATTGAAGCGCGAGTTCGGTTCAGCCGTTGCAGAATCCACGCCTGAGAATAGGCTAGTAGAGTTGCCTTCGGCCGACGGGCGCGGTGTACGCGAGGCCAGCGGACGGCATCTCAACGAAATTCTGGAAGCACGCGCCGAACAAATCTTTGAGCGCGTGTACGAAGAAGTTTTGCGCCTCGGCATGGAGGAAAACCTTCTGGAAGGCGCGGTCATCACGGGTGGCGGCGCACTATTGCCGGGGATGTGCGACGTAGCCGAACGCATTATGCATTGTCAGGCCCGCAAAGGTTTGGCGTTGGGTATTGAAGCCTGGCCCGCCGAACTGGACAATCCAACCTGGACGACTGCGGGTGGATTGGCCATGTATTCCGGGCGCTTGAAATTGAAACGCGATTGGAAAAGGGCATCAACCAGCGTATCTGGTTCCGCCGTGAAGTGAAGCAGTGAAGGGAGTGTAAACGATATGGCAGACGATCTGAAGTTCCTTATGGCCGAGGAAGTAAATCTAGGCACACGCATCAAGGTTGTAGGCGTGGGCGGCGGCGGGTCAAACGCGGTCGGCCGGATGCTGCAGGAAGGCCTCAGCGGCATTGAGTTCTACATTCTCAATACTGATAAGCAAGCGCTGGCAGCCTCGCCGGTAGCCAACAAACTCGCGGTGGGCAAGAAGCTCACCAGCGGTTTAGGTGCGGGCGCCGATCCCGCAGTCGGCCGTCAAGCTGCGTTGGAGGACACTGAGCAGATCATCGAAATTCTGGAAGGCGCGGACATGGTGTTCGTCACCGCTGGCCTCGGCGGCGGCACGGGCACTGGTGCTGCGCCTGTGGTTGCTTCGCTCGCGAAAGAACTGAACGCACTCACTGTTGCTGTTGTCACCAAACCATTTTCGTTCGAAGGCCCGCGCCGTATGCGTCAGGCTGAACGCGGCCTGGCTGAACTCGCCGCGTGCTGCGATACCGTCATCAGCATTCCGAACGAAAAGCTGCTGGGTCTTGTCCCCAAGGGCGCGAAGTTCATGGATGCCTTCCGCATGGCTGACGACGTTTTGCGGCAAGCAGTGCAAGGTATCGCCGATATCATCACAACACCTGGCATTATCAATCGCGACTTCTCCGACATCCGCACCATCATGCTCGGCATGGGTTACGCCATGATGGGAACGGCGATTTCTTCCGGCGAGAATGCTCCCGTCGAAGCAGCGCAGAAGGCGATTAACAGTCCGCTGATGGAAGAAGGCGGAGTGCTGGGCGCGCGCGGAGTGCTCATTAATATCACGGCGTCTAGCGAACTCGGCATTCACGATGTGAACGAGGCTTGCAATCTGATACGGGCCGCCACCAAGAACGAGGATGTGCAAATCAACTTCGGCGTGGTGATGGACGAGCGGATGGGCAACGATGTGAAGGTGACGGTGATTGCCACTGGGTTCCAGCGCGACTCGCTGCCGGAGATCGATCGGCGCGGCGCGCATTTCCCGTTTAGCCCAACCATCGGCGCCGAAGTTTCGACAATGCCGCCACCTCCCCTACCTCAACCGGAACCGGCTTATATTTCCGCACCGGAGCCTTACTTGCCCGCCATCGCGGCAGAAGCGGAAACGGAAGCGCCCGTAGCGCAACAAGACCTACTGGCCGACGACGATTATGAAGTGCCCGCCCTCATTCGGAAACAGCGGCGCGCGGCTGGAGCTTAAGATGAAAAAGTTTTGGGGTAGCGTAGCGGCAGCCACTATTCTTTTGTTGGCGAGCGGAGGAGCCGCGAGTCCCCCTCCAACGGGCGGTACGATCCGTGTACCTCAGTTTGAAAACGACGACGTGCGCGTTTGGAAAGCGACAGTAACGCCAAACGCGCCGCTTGCGATGCACCGGCACGAACATCCGCGGGTGATCATACCTCTCATTGGCGGCGACATGAAGATTGTTCAACAGACTGGCGAAAGCGAAATGAACCATTGGGAGGCCGGGAAAGCTTATTGGCTGACGACGAGTCAGCCGGGAACGATGCACTCCGACGTCAATGCGGGTACGAAGCCGATTGAAGTGATGGTTGTTGAGTTGAAGAACGCGAAGTAGGGCGCGGTGATAAGAACTTAGTCAAATGGGCTTAGGAATCCGGGTGTGAGACACAGAAGTGAAAGACTCATGGAAATGCCGGGCAATTCGAGGAATTCTAGCGTAGGGTACTTCCGGACCCTTCTTTGGCCTCTTTTCTTTGCGTTCTTGGCGTCTTCGCGAGCATATACTGGCTGTGCATGACAGAGAACTCCGTGGCGAAGGAGATTGTCGACGTCGCTTATCGAATCCGCACGGTTCTAGGCCCAGGTCGTTTCGAATCCGCTTACTAAGCGATTTTGGCGAGCGAACTATAGAAGCGATGCCTGCACCTGGCCAGACAGCAGCCCACACCGGCTGTCTACGTAATTCTCGCGAAGTCGCAAAGAACAGCGCGACCTACCCTCGCGGACCTCGCCGCCTGTGCGATCTGCGCTTCTTGCTCGGGTGTGAAATGCACTTGCATGTTGTGGTTCCTTTTCTTTTAAGGTACGCCATAGCGTACGCGAAATCGATGCCGGAACAAGCAAAGACAAGCGGAGAGAGGGCGGAAACTGGGGCCGATTTGTAATAACGAACCGCGCGGCCGCAACTAGGAAGCCGATTTAGTCGAGGGTGATGGTCCAGTTAGCAGGCTGTGTGCTTTTGACGCCGGTGGTTCCGGTGTTATACACGATATAAAGCGAGTTGCCCGATAGCGCGTTGGCGTCGATCATCGCGAAGCCAAACGACCCAAAACTAGAATTGGATGCTTCGCCCGCGGAGCAAATAACGGTTCCGGCTGCAGTCGAGTTGGGAGCGTACTTCAATTGAATGCCTACGCCCGGGGTCATCTGAATAGTCAGCGTTATTTTTATAAGAGTGCTGGCGGTGACGTTCACCGGCAGTTGGGTAAGCGGATAGGTGGACGACCCGCCTGAAGCGCCGGTTGTGCCGGCGGGGGGTGTGTAGGCGGGAATCGTTCCTGTTAGTGTGGTCATGTTCATCTCTCCTAGGTAACGTGTATAACATGGCGGGAGTCAAAATGGCAAGAAAGAGTCTTCAAACCTTCAAAAGCCCGAAGCCTGAAAGGTGAACCGCATGGACGACAAAATCAATCTCGCCGCGAAGCTGGCCGGCTTCTCCGACTATTGGTCGCCGCGGACCATCGCACAACTCAATCAGTCCGACGTGATGGTGGTGAAGTTGAAAGGCGAGTTTGTCTGGCACAAGCACGACGACACGGACGATTTCTTTCTCGTGCTGAAGGGCACACTCGACATACAACTACGGGACCGTACGGTAACGCTCGGGCCCGGCGAGATATTCATTGTCCCTAGGGGCGTCGAGCACCGCCCGGTGGCGCAAGAGGAAGTGCATCTCTTATTGATCGAGCCAACCGGCACGCCGAACACCGGAGATCCCCAGACCGCCGCCCCTCGCAAGACCATATAGCAGCCTCTTCCGTAACTTTAGCGATCGGACTCGCGAACTGAGAAGTGTGCGGGCAAAAGAAAGCCCCTCTGATTCTCGAGCTAAAGGACAATACAACCCATGAAAAAGACCGCGATAGCCCTATTTCTAGCGCTTCTGCCGCTGATGGCACAGGACAAAATGGCGCAGGACAAGATGTCCGGCGACAAAATGCATGACACCTCCACGAAGAAGATGAAGGGCAAAAAGAAGCATGCCAAAAAGACCACCGACACTATGGACCACATGTCGGACGACAAGATGAAGGATGCTCCGAAGCAGTAGTCGGCGAATATCTAAATCAGGGCGCCGGAATGATCGGCGCCCGGGACTACCTAGAAACCGTGGCGGGCACGTGGATAGGAGTTAGGACTTGTTCTTCGTTCGGAGCCATGGCCAGGACTGTCGCGCGCAAACCTTCTGGCAACCATTGCAGCAAGACTTCTTGTCCGTCAGGCATGCGGAACGCGTCCCGATAGCTGTAGCTGCGCTCGGAAAGCTGGGTGAAATCGACCGTCTTCATTTCCAACATGCCCCAGATCGGCTTGGCGGCGAGAGGGACTTCCGAGACCAAAAGGCGCGCTCCCGGCGGTAGGCAAACCGCTGTTAAACCGCACTGCTTGAGTGGAAATACCCAGCGCAGAAAGCTCGACCAGCCGCGTGCTAGCGAGCTGCGGTTCATTTCTAGTTCCCGTTCGGCCGCGGCGCAAAAGCCCAGGCTTCCGGTATCAAAACGATGCAAAACCAGGTCGTCCGATTCACAGGCCAGCCGGTTTTTGACAGTGTAGAGGGAATAGTCGCACATTTGAGAGAACTCTCACTCCTTGCTCTCAGAAGTGGCGATCCCGGCTGGGAAGTCTCAGGCCTATTTTGAATCGATATAGTCGATTAAGGTGTTGATTTCGTCCGGCGTTAGGCGCTTGGCGAAGGCCGGCATAATGGCGCCCCCGAACTTAATGCGTACTTCGACATACTGGCGGCTGGGCTTACCGTGGCTCATGGGAAGCGTTGCGTTCTTAAATAGATGATTCAGGCTGGGGCCGAATTTGCGGGAATGCGCTTTGTCCTTTTCAATATCGTGGCAGACGGCGCAGTTTTCGCGATAGAGATCACGACCCACTCGTTGCTTTTGGGATGCCAGATCAACGGCCGAAAGCAAAGCAGGCAAGAGAAAGACGGCGAGGGCTTTCATGCGGCTCTCTCCAGCTTGGCCACATTCCGCGCGCCTGCCTTCTCGAGCAGATCTTGCGCTGCGGCGAACTGTTCGGCGTTACAACGCACACGCAAGCAAATCGTTTCCGGCTCAATCGACGGCACAGGGATGCTCTTGCCGCGCCGCAGCAACCCGCTCTCCCAAATAAACCAGCCCGCCGTGGTTAGTACAGCTCCTAACATCGTGATTTCGTAGAAGACTACGCCAGTGGGCCAGAATGAAAAGATCGGCATGCCGCCGGTCACCAAGCGGTAATCGTACTCTGTGTAGTAAACAAAGCCGGCCACGGCGAGAAAGGAAATCACCGCGCCCGAAACCACCGCGAAAGACATGTGGCTCGGCCGGTCGAGCACGCCGGGCGGAAACTCGACGGGCTCATCGGAAAAGACAGTGAGGTCATCCAATCCATAACCGTTCGCCTTCAATTGTTTGATGGCTTGAACGGCCTCTTGTTTGCCGGCGAAAGTGCCAGTTAGATAGAGGCTCACTCCTCCTCCTCTTGGGTTTCAAACTCCCAGACGGAAACAATGGGGAAGAGCTTCGAGAAGAGGAGATAAAGCGCTGCCATGGCGGCAAAGGTTGCCACAGTAATGGAGAGTTCCACCCATGATGGCGAATAGCGGCCGGACGCCGACGACAAGCGCGGCAGACTCAGGGTAGGGATGACGATCAGATACCGTTCGAGCCACATGCCGGCTAAGACGCCGACGGAAGCGATGGTAGCAGTTGTAATGGAGCGCAATTTGCGAATGCCCAGCAATATGAACGGAATCACAAAGTTCACAACGACCATGGTCCAGAACTCCGGCGAAAATCTCCCATGCAGCCGGGCGCCAAAAACGTTCATCTCTTTGGGCTCGTTTCCGTACCAGACGGTGAGGTGCTCGGCGAACGTGAAGTAGAGCCAGAGGAGGCTCATCAACAACAGTAGCTTCGCCAGATTACCGAAATGATGTGGCGTTAGATACTTCTCCAAATGCATGGTTTTGCGAATAATGTTCAAAGCAACGATCAGCCCGGCGAGCCCGCTGAAAATGGCTCCCACAACGAAGTAGGGCGCGAAAATCGTGCTGTGCCACATGGGAGAAATAGCCATGGAAAAATCCCACGCCACTACGCTGTGAACCGAGACGGCCACGGCGAGAATGATGCCCGCCATTAGCTTCATGGCTCGTTCTAAGGCGTGCCATTCATGATCGCTGCCGCTCCAACCGAGGGCCATCAACTTATAGAGCCGGAGCCGCCATCCACAAGCGTGTTCCGCCAATTGGGCAACGTCGGGAATGAGCGGCAGATATAGAAAGATCAGGCTGCCAGTGAGATAGGTTGAGATGGCGGTGACGTCCCACATCAGCGGCGAACGGAAGTTAGGCCACAATAAACGCGAGTTCGGATAGGGAAAGAGCCAATAGAAAAGCCAAACGCGTCCGAGGTGGATCAATGGAAACATGCCGCCGATCATGAGAGCGAATGCGGTGATCGCCTCGGCCGCCCTGGTGACCGGCTTGCGCCAATTGGCGTCGGTCAAACGTAAGATTGCCGAGATCAGAGTACCGGCGTGCGAGATTCCGATCCAGAAGACAAAATCGACGAGATACAAACCCCAGAAGACCGGCCGCCGAATGCCTGCAACGCCGATCCCTGCATAAATCTGGTAGCCCCAGGCAATCAAACCCCACAGCGAAACGGCCGCGAGGAAGGAGAGCGTGAATAAGTAGCGCTTGCTCGCTCCTGCTAACGGTCGCCACAAGTCGTCGCGGACTTGATGATAAGGAATCGTGGGCGGAACCAAGGTTACTTCGCCCTCTCAAGATAAAAGACTTTGGGCTTTGTGCCTAACTCACTTAGTAGCTGCGTGGAGCGGCCGCTCTTTGCCAACTGAGAAACGCGGCTTTCGGGATCGTTGAGATCGCCGAAGACCATCGCTTCCGCGGGGCATGATTGCACGCAGGCGGTTTGAACATCGCCGTCTTTGAGCGGACGGCCTTCCGAACGGGCATCGTCTTTAGCGCGGCTGATGCGTTGTATGCAGAAGGTGCATTTCTCCATGACGCCGCCTTCGCGGATGGAAACGTCTGGGTTGTGTTGCAACTGCAGCGGCTCGGCCCAAACAGGATCGAACCAATTGAAGAAGCGCACGGAATAAGGGCAGTTGTTACCGCAGTAACGTGTGCCTACACAGCGGTTATAGACTTGAACGTTGAGGCCTTCGTCGTTGTGATACGTGGCATAGACAGGGCACACCGGTTCACACGGCGCTTCATCGCACTGCTGGCACAGAACGGGTCGATACTTTACGCGGACGTCGGGGAATTCGCCTTCGTAGTACCGGTCGACGCGAATCCAATGCACGGCGCGGCCTTTTGCCGCAGATTCGGGATCGGAGACAGACAAATTGTTTTCTGCATGACACGCCGCGACGCAGGCCTGGCAACCGGTGCAGCGGTCGAGGTCGATGGCCATGCCCCAACTGTGTTTTTCGCTCATGAGCGCCCCCATGGTCCTTGTTCGCGGTCGACCGGCGAGAATTGAATTAATTCACCAGGTCCCTCGCCAAGGCGTTCCAGACGCACGCGCGTTCCTCCTGTAACCATAACGCCGGTTGCTTCTTCAAAAGCAGGGGAAAGTATCGATAGCGGATTCGCTCCGCGGCCCGAAGCATAACGTCCGTAGTGAGTGTGGCCTTGCCCGATAGCCATACTAATGATGCCCGGTAGCGCGGCTGGGTGAACATAAGCGAAAGCCTCAAGCGAACCTTTGGTGGAAGCGATGCGAACGCGGTCTCCATTGGCGATGTTCAATTTCCCGGCCGTTTTGGGATCGATCTCCACGGGGAGATCCCACATGGCGCTTGACGCGGGGTCGGGCAGCTCTTGCATCCACGGCAAATTCGCTGCGCGGCCATCGTGATATTGCAGGGAAAGATAAGGTTGAAACCCAAACGGGAATTGTTCCGGCGTGCCATTTGATTGAGCAGCTCGAATCTGTAAAGCAGCATTCGCCACGGGCGTGTGGGCAGCCGGTGGGGCGGCAACAAAGTCTTTGACGCTTTTGGGTGCGAAAGGCAAGTTCATCTTGCCGGCAAGATCGCTGAGGGTCTGCGGCAGCGCGCGGGTGTTGTAGAGCGGCTGCACGAATTGTTCGCTTATGGCGATAGTTTGCGTGACCTGCGAGACAACCGCTGCTTCCGACTCGAGGGCGTGATGATCGGGCAGAATCACGTCGGCGAAGGCGGAGGAGTCATCGATAAAGCCGCTAAAACTGACGACCAAGTCTTTGTCAGAGAGCTGCGCGCCAAACGTGTACACCGGGTTTTCGCCATCGAGCAACACGGCACGCGCATTTTGCAGAGCTTGCGCGATGTTTCCTTCCGAAGCTGGGATCTCGCCACCGGGCTTGACGGCTCCGCCCACCATCAGGTTCAGATATTGCGCAGCAACAAGGGCGTCAAGCGAGTTGCGGTGAACTGTGGAAGCACCGGCCATCACAATCGGGCTTTCTGATTCGCCCAGCTCGCGGGCCACGCGAAGGAGGGTTTTTTCGGGGATACCGGTTGCTTGAATCAACGCGGCTAGATCCGCGGATTCAATTGATTCGCGAATCGCGGTGGGCAACGCATCCGCATGGCGGGCCAGTTTACCGTCTAGAAGCATGCGCATCAAAGCCACTGCCAGTTGAGGTTCGGCTCCGGGACGGACGGGCAGCCATTCGTCGGCGCTGGCGGCGGTCACAGACATACGCGATTCGGCTTGAATCAGGCGTCCGCGAATATCGGGCCGGCCTTGACGCATGTGACCAAATTGGCGCGCATAGTAGACCGGGGAAACCCAGCCGCCCAAGAAATCGGCGCCAATGCTCAATACATAGTGGGCTGCGGCGACGTCGTAAACCGGAACCGCGTGCCAACCCAAAACGATTTGTGCGGCTTTCTGTTCCAATGCGAAGGTGTCGAACCCGGAGCTTCGTTCCGGCGGTGCGCCAAGTGCGGTCAAGAAAGCGGATAGCGCTTGGGCTCGCGCGCTTTGCTCAGGACGGCTCAAGCAGAGAACCTTGCCTTGCGCCTTGCTTAATTTCTCGGCGACGGCCGCAATCGCTTCATCCCAAGATGCCTCTTTGAATTTGGCTTCGCCGCGGGCACCAGTGCGGATCATGGGTCCGCGGAGACGGTCGGGATTATAGATGCCCTGCAACGCGGCATGCCCGCGCGCGCAAAGCCGGCCGCCGCTCACAGGATCGTCGGGATTGCCTTCAATCTTCTTGACGCAGGCGATGCGTTCGCGGAAGGGTTTGCCGCCGCGGTCAACCACTCGTTCGCCAGCCATCACGCGAGCCAGCGTTCCACAGCCGGCACCGCATTCGGTACAAACCGAGGCGTGCCATTGCTCTTCGCCAGGGACGATTTCTTTGTCGGTGACCAGCAGCGGAATAAGTTGATTCGTTTTACTTCCGCAGGCGCTCGTGGCTACGCCGGCAGAGACGGTGGAAACGATTTTGAAGAAATTGCGGCGGTCCATCTTAAGTGGGGAGAGCTCCTAGTAGTGGCATGCGGCGCAATCCTCCGGGGCATTTTTCTGCCGGTGACAGGTCAAGCACGTGCCCATGTTGTGGTTCACCAATTTCACGGCGACGGTGGCTTGGGTCATATCGCCGTGGCACGCCGCGCACGTTACGCCCGCCTGGTAGTGCTGAGCGTGTTTGAATTTCACATGGGCCGACGCGGCGAATTCATACACGCGCTGCCAAGGGATTTCGATTTTCTGGTTGGCGTAGCCGATCACCTTTTTCACTTCCGCCTTGTCGCGGCCCAGCTTGGCATGACACAGCATACACTTGTTGACCGAAGGGATACCCGCATCCGCGCGCGTATCGGCGCCAATGTGGCAATCGATACAATCCATGCCCATTTTGATGTGCCTGTTGTGTGGAAATGCGACTGGTTGCTGCGCGCGCACGGCCGCTCCTATGGCGGCCAGCAGAACGAACAGTTTGACCCACCCCAATCCATGAGACGTACCGTCGATCATCGGATTGGACTAACTTATCACGTGACGCGGCTCACAGCCACTTTTTCGGGGGAACGCGGCACTTCCATCACTCTGTGGGAAGCGAAGCCGGCGGCGTTGAGCATGCGGACAAGATCGGATTCGGTATACGCGTCGCCCGCAGGTGTCTGCAGAAGCATGTTCAGGCTGAAGGCGGCGGAGCGGGGCGGGGTCACGCGATCCTCATTAGGAATAAACTCTAGAATCACGAGGCGGCCGCTGGGTTCCATGGCCGCGCGGACTTTGCGCAGGAAGTTAGTACAGGTGGCTTCGTCAAAGTGGTGGAGGAAGTTGGTGACCAGCACTAAATCGAAGCCTTTGCCGAACTCGACCGTGAAAGCGCTGCCGGAAAGAAGATGATAACGCGCGGAAACGCCGGCGGCACTTGCGTTGGCTTCGGCAACCGCCAAGACTTTAGGCCAGTCCTGAGCGACGACTTGGGCAGATGGCGCTCGCTCGGCGACGGCGATTCCATAAAGGCCATGACCCGCGGCGATGTCGAGAACTCGTTTCGGCGCGTGTTCGGCGAGTACGAGTTGGGCGATGAATTGCGATGGACCTGCCGCCATAGGCTGCATGTGGCGGGCGAAGGCGACCCATTCCTCGGCTTCGTCACCGGCAATGCCCTCGCCTAAGAATGTGTGGCCGCTACGCACGGTCTCGGTGAGATGGATGGCGGCTTCCCAGAAGCTTGGGGCGTTGAGGAATTGCACCATGCCGCCCATGTATTGCGGCGATTTTTCGTCCAGTAACGCGGCGCTATCTGGGGTCAGGCGGTAGCGGTGATTCTCTTTTTCGAGGAGGCCTTCGATGACAAGGTAATCGCAAAGAATGCGAATGCCCCGTGGCGATGCCTGGCAGTGGCCGGCGATTGATTCCGCGGTAGTGACGCCAGAGCCGATCGCGGTGAAGACTCGCAGATCGACAGCGGCCCGCAGTGCCGCAGTCTTCTGATAGCCCATCATCAGGCTGCGGATGTGGTCGGGATTTGGTTCGGGTTTAAGCATCACGATATCGCCAGTTTCACACCGGTCAAACTCAAGTGCCGATCGGTCGACCAGCAGATTCCGCTTCGTCGGTCCTTCATCAAGGAGAGCCCATGAGCGTCGGCAAGGGTGAGATTCTGATCTGAAAATGTCCTCAGCACTTGGCGGCTTTTCCCCAACTCAACCTTGTCGAACCCGAGCACGGTGAAAGATTCCAAAGCTTCAATGAACATCAGGAATTCACCGGCTCTGTGGTGGTCGTAACGGCGCAAAAACCATCCGTGTCCCTCAGCGACAACCAGCGCCGAGGTCACGAGCGCCGGAGGCCTTGAAAATAGCCGGCTGAACGTATTGTGATAACTATCGGAGCGGTCAAGGAACGCAATGAAGGCCGAAGTATCTACGTACGCTTCGACCCTTGTATTGCGCGCTGGAGCGCCTTTGCGTCGACGATGCTCAGTCTTTTGAGCCATAAACCAGATCGTCTATGGACTGGCTAGATTGCGGATCGCCTGTTGATACGAAACCTGCGTACTTCATCCAGGGCGCTTCCCCTTGAACTGGGAGCTTCTCGCGAATAGCGCGGCGAACAAACTCAGCGACAGATACGCCCAACGCCGCCGCCTGCTTTTTAGCTAGGTCGTATTCATTCTTGTCGAGACTGATCTGGGTTCGAATCATGTTATCACCTGCTCGTAGAGATGATAACACGTTTGGGGTAGCTAAGCTAAGCTACCCACTCCCCTTGGCGTATGAGAGGCTGGGACTGTCTGTTGGCTAACACGCCATCCACATCCAGTTGGCCGGACCCAATCATCCAATCAACATGAATCAGACTTTCGTTTGCCCCTTTCCTGGCTAATTCTTCCTTCGTAAAGGAATTACCGTCAATGAGGCAAGTGCTGTACGACTGACCCAAGGCGATATGGCTGGCGGCGTTCTCGTCGAACAAAGTATTCCAAAAGAGCAAGCCGCTCTGTGCAATCGGCGACGAATGAGGAACGAGCGCCACTTCGCCCAGACGGCGCGCACCCTCGTCTGTGCCAATCATGCTTTGAAGGACGGCCTCGCCTTTTTCGGCGGACGCGCGGGTGATGGCGCCGGCCTGGAACTCGACTTGAATTCCGTCGATCAACGTGCCTTGATAGGAGAGTGGCTTAGTGCTTTTGACAACACCGTCGACACGGTCTTTGTGAGGCGTCGTGAAAACTTCTTCGGTGGGCATATTCGGAAAACCGAAGATGCCGTTCTTGGCGGTGGATCCGCCGCCGCACCATAAATGGCCGTCGGCGAGGCCAATGGTCAGATCGGTTCCCGGACCTGTGTATTTGAGCGCGGAAAAGCGCGCATCGTTCAACAGCTTGACGCGGCTTTGCAGTTGTGCGCCGTGAGTGCGCCAGGTGGAAACGGGATCGGGAACGTCGATGCGCGTAGTCCGAAAGATGGCCTCCCACAATTGAGCGACTGCTTGCTCTTCAGGCAGTTGCGGGAATACTAATTTGGCCCAAGCGGGCGTGGCGGCGGCAACGATGGTCCAGTTGATTTCGTGGCGCGTGATGCGCTCGAGCGCGGGGCGGCTCGCTTTTGAAAAAGCAACGTTGGCGCGCGAAACTTTGGCTGAATCCTGACCGGCGAGCAAAGCGGGGTTAGCTCCGGTAATGGCCAAGCGTGCGGAGCCATTGCCATAGGCTGCGGCCAAGCCGTCTTGCAGCCAGCCGGCAGCGTGGTCAAAACTTTCGTCGGGGCCGTATTGGTAGCGAGCAAGTGTGGCCTCGTCGTCGGTAAATAGTGTCGTGACCAAATTTGCGCCGGCGCGATAAGCGTGTTCGGTGATTCGCCGGACCAAAGTGAGCGCTTCCAGCGGCGCGGTCATCACGAGTTCCTGGCCAGGAGCCAACCCGAGGCCGACCTTGACGGCTACTTCCGCCAACCGGTCGATTTTGGCTTCGGAGCTTTGCACGGAATGCTGATTTATCAAAAGGACTTCTCCCACAAACAATTATCGGCTTTGCCCTTTGCGTTTATATAATGACTGGCAGCATGAAGAACATTCTGATCGGGTTGGTGCTGACTTCAACGCTGGGCGTTTCGGCGTTCGCGAAGGACGGCGGCAAGGGTTTTATTGGACGCTGGGATTTTGACGCGGCTTCCGAGCACACGGTTGGCGCAAACTGGCTGAGCGTAGAGCGGAAGGGTGGGCCAGACTATGAGATCTGGTTTCAGCCGACGGGCGGGCATGTGTACCAGGTGAAGGAGTACAAGCTCGAAGGCGATCATCTTATATTTCACCCGAGCCCTAAAGAGACCTGGGAATTGAAGGCGGCGGGCGGCAAACTGACCGGAACCGAAAAGCACGGCGATGAGAGCCGAGAGGTGACAGGGGTGCGAGCGCCGGCGCTGAAGCGCAAAGCACCTAAAGCGTGGACTACCCCTGAAGCGCTGTTCAACGGCAAGAATCTGGATGGCTGGGAACCCATTGGCGATCCGGCTAAAAGCCATTGGGTGGTGAAGGATGGGCTCTTGGTGAATGAAGCGCACGGCGCGAATCTGCGGAGTACGCGGACGTTCGACGATTTCAAGGTGCATTTTGAAGTGACGTGCCCGGAAGAGGCGAACAGCGGTTTCTATCTACGCGGGCGCTATGAAGTCCAACTGGAATACGAGCCGAGCAATTCCGAACCGCCGGAGCGGGCGATGGGCGCGGTGTATGGGCGCTTGGCTCCGAGCAGTGCGTTGCCGCGGACGCCCGGGAAGTGGGAGACGTTTGACATCACCTTAGTGGGGCGTATGGTGACGGTGGTGCGGAATGGCGTGACGATCATCGACAACAAAGAAATCGCGGGCATCACTGGCGGGGCGCTGAATGCCGACGAGGGCAAACCGGGGCCATTCTATATTCAAGGCGATCACACGGGCGGATTGCTTTTCCGCAATATAACGGTTTCGGTGCCGAAGAAGTAGACGCCGCACATGCGAACGCAGACAGAAAAGGCGCAGGCCTTTCGCGCCTTGCACGAACGCAAGGGTGCGTTCATTATTCCCAATCCTTGGGATAAAGGTTCGGCGCGATTGCTGGAGCATTTGGGGTTTGAGGCGTTAGCAACTACCAGCGCCGGCTATGCGTTTACCACAGGCCTGCCCGACGGCACGACGGCCCGCGAAGAAATGCTGACGCATTGTGCGGCGGTGGCGGGATCGACGGATCTGCCGGTCAGCGGAGATTTGGAAAACGGCTTTGGCGATAGTCCGGAAATAGTGGCTGAGACGATTCGGCTAGCTGCCGATGCAGGACTAGTAGGAGCGTCGATTGAAGATGCCACGGGCCGCGCCGGAGAACCGCTCTACGAATTCGCGCATGCTGTCGAACGGATAGGCTCGGCCGTTCGGGCGGCAAAGGCACTGCCCTTCCCTTTTACGCTAACCGCGCGCGCCGAGAATTTTATTGTGGGACGGCCGGACCTGAAAGATACGATTCGCCGTTTGCAGGCTTTTGAAGCTGCGGGCGCGGATGTGCTTTACGCTCCGGGACTCACCAAGGGCGAGGACATTTCAGCCGTGGTGAGTTCGCTGAGGAAGCCGGTGAATGTCTTGGCATTTTCTGGCTTCCAGCTAGCGGATCTTGCAGCGCGAGGAGTGCGGCGCGTGAGTGTAGGGAGTGCTCTGTCTCGAGCGGCGTTAGGCGCATTTATGCGCGCGGCCGTGGAAATGCGCGATCACGGTACGTTTGCTTTTGCCGGCGACGCGATTGCGTACGCTGAATTGACAGAAGTGTTCGGACGCTGGCGGGGTTGAGTTTCTACATTTTTATTCGTAGGGCGGCCATTCTTGGCTGCCAAGCGGCTTTCCAGCCGCTTTCCACGCGCCACCCCGTAAATTCTTAAAAGGATAAACCTAGAAACACTTCTTACGCCGGCAGCGTCAGCATTCCGTATCAAGCGAAACTACCGGTTTCCCGCGCCGCTATGAGCGAGATTTTTTTCGAATGGACACCACTCAGGTTGCGACAAGCCCAACCATATGACTAAAGCTAATTTCGTTCGTTCGCTGCCGGCTGCGATCGCCATCGCCGTTGTCTTTTGCCATGCGGCTTCCGCGGCACAGGGCCGAAATCTCATCAGATCCGCGATCGACGAGGGGAAACTGGTTGGGGTTCCGCACAGCACGCACCCAAGCGCACGGAGCGAAGCGGATCTGGGGATGGCGCCGGACAGTTTGCCGATGGACAGAATGCTGCTGGTTCTGAAGCGCAGCTCCGAGCAACAAGCAGCTTTAGATCAATTTCTGGAAGAGTTGCAGCGGCCCTCTTCGCCGAACTACCATCAATGGCTCACGCCGCAACAGTTTGGAGACAAATTCGGCGCTTCGGATAGCGATATCCAAGCCGTGACAACGTGGCTCGAAAGCCACGGATTCACGGTGGAACCGGTTGCCGCAGGACGCGGAGTGATTGAGTTTTCCGGCAACGCGGGGCAAGTGCGGAGCGCTTTCCATACGGAGATCCACCAGTTTCAGATTGGCGGCGTGAAGCGTTGGGCCAATGCGGCCGACGAACGGATTCCGGCCGCTTTGGCTGGCGCTGTGGCGGGCGTCTCGACATTGCACAATATCGAGGCGGTACCGCAATCGACCTTGCTGAGCGGGCACATCGCGGCGCCCGCGCCTAACTTCACAGCGGGGTCGGGCAATCACTATTTGGCGCCGGGCGATTACGCCACAATCTACAACGTGGCTCCACTGTATCCGGCGATCACGGGCGCAGGCGTGACGATTGCGGTTGTCGGCAGAACGAACATCAACGCGCAAGACGTTATTTCGTTTCGAAGCCTGATGGGTTTGCCTGCCAATCCTCCGAACATCATTGTGAATGGGACCGACCCTGGCGACTTAGGCGGCGGCGAAGAAGCAGAGGCAGTGCTGGATACTGCCTGGCCGGCGCTCTGGCCACAGGTGCAACGGTGGATCTAGTTGTTAGCGCCAGCACAAACACGAGCGACGGCGTTGATTTATCGGAAATCTACATCATCAACAAGAATCTTGCGAACGTCATGACGGAGAGTTTTGGCGCATGCGAGGCAAGCTTCACCAGTGCACAGGCCTCGCTCCTCTCTGCGAATGCGCAGCAAGCGGCAGCCGAAGGCATCACCTATACGGTCTCCGCCGGTGATTCCGGATCGGCCGGGTGCGACAATTTCAACACCGAGACGAGCGCTACGGGACCAGTGTCGGTGAATGCGTTGGCGTCGACGCCATACACGACGGCCGTGGGCGGGACGCAATTCAACGAGAATGGTTCGTCACAGTACTGGAGTTCGACAACAGGCGCTTACTATAAATCCGCTCAGTCTTATATTCCCGAAGACGTTTGGAATGCGAACTGCACTGGTTCGACCTGTGGCACAGGGAGCATTCTCGCAGGTGGCGGCGGTGCCAGCGTGTTTTTTGCGAAACCGTCATGGCAATCGGGTGTCGCAGGTATTCCTTCCGATGGAGCGAGAGACGTTCCAGACGTGTCTCTGACTGCGGCGGGGCATGACGCATATTTGCTGTGCCTGGCCGGTTCGTGCGCGAGCTCGTCGCCGGCATTGGTTGCGATTTATGGAACATCCGCCGCTGCGCCATCGTTTGCCGGCGTCGTGGCTTTGATGAACCAGAAAGCGGGCTCGCGGCTGGGACAGATTGGTCCGCGTTTGTATGCCTTGGCGGCGAGCGAAAACCTTTCGTCTTGCAATGCATCGAACACGCCGGGGCTGCCCGGCTGCCACTTGCATCTTTAACGATGTGACGATAGGAACGAACGCGGTACCAGGCGAGACGAATTACAACAGCAGCAGTGAAACATACTTGGCGGGTGTAGGCTTCGACCGTGCGAGCGGACTGGGGTCGGTGAATGTAACGAATCTCGTGAACAATTGGGTGACGACAGTTGGCGTGCCCACGGCGGTGGTTTCCCCCAGTGCACTCACATTCGCGCAACAAGCCGATGGGACAACCAGCGCTTCCCAAACTGTGACGCTGAGCAATAACGGAACGGCGGCACTGAGTATTTCGAACATTGCCATTAGCGGAACAAATGCGTCCGATTTTGCGAGCGCGAACACTTGCGGCGCAGCGCTGGGAGCTGGCTCCTCCTGCACGATCTCAGCCACATTTACGCCAGCGGCCGCGGGGAGCCGTAGTGCATCGTTGGTGGTTACCGACAATAGCGGCAACGTGACCGGTTCGACTCAGACAGTGGCGCTCAGCGGCACGGGTTCATCGTCGACAACGCCGACAACTTTCACTACGTATCTGGGCACATATGGAAGCGCACGGCCGGCGTATAGCGGAGCAACCGTGATCTTGCCGCTGCGGGCTTATTTACCGAGCGGCGCATCGCAATTGACCGATCTGCAGACGAATCTGACGGCAACTGGCGGGGCGGTAGAATATGAAATCGTTGCCCAATCGGACGGCGCAGGCAACTATCTGCTGCATGTACAGAACAGCACTACTTCTACCTGGCCTGAGTTACAGTTGAGCCCCAGCGGGAGTACAGTTACGCTTGCAACGCCGGTTACGTTGGGCGCAGTGCAGATTACGGCGTACCGATTCGCACTGGCGGGAAATGAGCTCCAATTGGATGTGACCGTGACACGGGCTGGAACCTTTAGCGACCAGATTGTGATTTTGGGTGTGAGCGGGACCAACTATTCGTCTCCCTGGTACGGGGTGGATGGACAGTGGAGCGGCACAGCGGCAAACGCACCGGCGGTAACGTTGTCTACAACGAACCTGACGTTCGGGAGCCAGGCGCTCGGAAGTAGTGCAACGCAGACTATTACCGTCACGAATAGCGGATCTTCGGTGCTCACGATCAGTTCGGCACAGGTTGGCGGTGCCAATCCGGGCGACTTCACGATTGGGAACGCCTGCACTGGTTCTGTGTCAGCCGGCGGTGCTTGCACTCTTTCAGTAACGTTCGATCCGCTGGCCGCCGGCGGGCGATCGGCCACCCTCAATCTTGCAGACAATGCCGCAAACTCGCCGCAATCCGTGGCTTTGAGCGGCACGGGCTCATCAGCGGCGACACCACCGGCGTTCACCACTTACTTGGGAACATACGGCAGCGGACAGCCCACTTACAGCGGAGCGGCCGTGATATTACCACTGCGCGCTTATATTCCAGCCGGTGCCTCACAACTCAGCGTATTACAAACGAATTTGACAGCAACTTCCGGTAGTGCGGTGGAGTATGAAATAGGAGCGCAATCAGACGGGGCAGGCAACTATCTGCTGCATTTGCAGAACAGCACGACGTCTACACCTTGGCCGCAATTGCAGTTGAATCCGAGCGGCAGCACGGTTACTCTCGCTACCCCGATTACGCTTGGCTCGTTGCAGATTACAGCCTATCGATTTGCTTTAGTGGGCAGCGAGTTCCAACTCGACGTAACGGTGACACGCTCGGGCACGTTCAGCGATCAGATTGTGATTCTGGGTATCAGCGGGAACAACTATTCTTCCCCATGGTTCGGAATCGATGGACAGTGGGGCAGCACGGCGGCGAACGCGCCTGCCGTCACGCTGTCTACCACGAACCTGAACTTCGGAAGCCAGAGCGTGGGCAGTAGTGCGAGCCAGACCATTAAGGTGACTAATAGCGGATCGGCAGCGCTCACAATCAGTACTGCGCAGGTGAGCGGAACCAATCCTGGTGATTTTACAATTGGCAATAGCTGTTCGAGCAGCGTGGCAATAGGCGGCTCTTGCAATATTTTAGTGACGTTTGATCCGCTGGCGGCGGGAACCCGGTCGGCGACGCTTTCGATTACCGATAACGCTACGAATTCACCACAATCCGTTGCCCTGAGCGGAACGGGTTCCTCAGCAGCGACTCCCACGGCCTTCACCACCTATCTGGGAACTTATGGCAGCGGACAGCAAACCTACCACGGCACTGCCGCGGTCATCCCGCTCCGCGCCTATCTTCCGGCGGGTGCATCTCAAATGACGGAGTTGCAGACCAACTTGACGGCAACATCCGGCGGCGCGGTGGAGTATGAAATAGGCGCACAATCAGATGGGTCGGGCAACTATCTGCTGTATTTAGAAAACAGCACAACGTCCACCTGGCCGCAGTTGCAGTTGGTCCCTAGCGGCGCCACGATTACGCTTGCTACTCCGATCACACTTGGGACGATGCAGATCACGGCTTACCGATTTGCGCTGGCAGGCAATGAGTTCCAACTGGATGTGACCGTCTCGCGCACTGGTACGTTCAGCGATCAGATCGTGATTCTGGGTATCAGCGGAACCAACTATTCGTCGCCCTGGTTTGGGGTGGACGGGCAGTGGACTAATCCGTAAATCCGAGCGGAAAGCGTAAGCGCCCTAAATCCGGTCCGGAAAACACTCCATTCTCATCCCTTGCCCGTTTAAAACATACTCCACCGCCGCCTTCAAACTCATTTCATTCCACAAATATCTGGTGCTCCCATAGTCGGCCCAAAACCTTTCACGCTGGTAATTCGCCTTTGCGCGTAACGCCCTAGTGGCATAACTCTTAAAAGCCGCCATCATCCTTCTGGCCTTGTCTCTCCTCCAACCACTGCGTGCAGATGGTTGGTCCTCACATGAATTCCATATGCAATCCACCCCCTATATCCACAAACGCCAAAAACCGCCTCCAACACAATGCGCCGTGATTCCTGTTCCAACACAAGTGGCGGCTCCTTCAACCCCTTTTCCGACCCCGGAAGATGGGTGCCGTAGCTCGTAAATGTTATGAAATATGCCAGCGGCGGCGCCATACATCAGTAATAGCCGCTCAAGACATTCCCGCTCACCGAAGTGTGTCTTTACCCGGAACCTTAACCGACAAAGCTGCGCGCCAAATTAGGTCGCTCACGCTTCCGGCTCGGTTTCGGAGTTAGTCGTGGGGCAGAAAATGTAGAAACTGGATTCGGTGCCTCAGCTTCTTTGCACCGATCTCATCCATTGGTCACAAGCCTCTCAA
This sequence comes from Bryobacterales bacterium, assembly GCA_963763615.1. GTDB lineage: Bacteria > Acidobacteriota > Terriglobia > Bryobacterales > Bryobacteraceae > Bog-105. Next base: position 848,833 of record CAVXPI010000007.1, read on the forward strand.
AATCTCTTTCTCCCTCTATCGAATTGAAAACTAAGCCGCTTGCCAATTTTTTCTTCCCTGGCTCCATCTCGCGCAACGCCGCATTCAGCTTATCGTCGAGTCAGTTCACGCGGTCGGCTGCTGGCGTCTTCCTGTTTTTCGTGGATCGCGCCCTTCGCCCAGGATCGGGTTCACCCCAGGTTCAACCCGGGTCAGTTCTTTCACAACCGAAAACTCACCTTTCGCCGTTGGGTTCGTATTTTAGAAACAGCCACTCGCGCTGCGGGTTGGCTTCGTTTTTTCAAACTGCGGCCCGTCACAACGGATATGGGTTCGTTGCGCAAAATGGCTACCTGCCAAAATCGCGCGCTCGCCGGTATATGGCTTCGTTTTTACAAAACCACCTCTCTTGGCTTCGAAGCGCAAAACAACCAATCTCAGATTGCTAGTTCTGCGAAATGCGCCTCCTCTTCGCCTACTCATTGGCTTCGAAGCGTAAACCGCTACCTATCACCCCGAACATGTTCTGCAAAAAACGCCTTTCCTTCGCCTTTCACCCGCAGTCGTCGGATTTAGTCGTGGGTCAGAAGATGTAGCAGTTAGGGCAGCGCCGCTGATTTTGCGGTTCCGTAATAAAGGCCGTTGAAAAGGAACTTGAAGGTACCATGAGGCTGTCCGCGGAACGCGACCTCCGGTCCGAGAATGATGACTTTCCCTTCCCCCACAGAAGCTTCCGCGACCACAACGCCGTCTTTCAAATATTCCTGACCCCACGCCCAACCGCTATCTAACGGTTTCGCGCTGTTGAACCACGCCACAGGTTGGGTTTGTTTCAAAGCGGCTTCGGGGAGGAGATTGAAGACCGGGCTGTTTTCGAAGAAGACATCGGCTTCCTCCGGCATGCCGTACGCAAGTGGGTTCTTGTTATTGATGCGCACTTTTAGCAGCGAACCGGGGACATAATATTTGTCGCGAGGCAGCGAGTGCGGTTTGCCGTCCTTCCCCATTACCGTAAGGTGGTTTTCCACGGGGACGCCCAGCAACTCGGCCATGCTGGTGGAACTGCCAATTGTGACAACGGAGCCGCCCGCAGCCAGGAATTTTTGGATTTGCGGAATGGACGTCTCTTCCGTCAATCGACCGAGGCGTGAGCGATACGGCTCAGGAATCTCCTCAGCATTGGGAGGTTTCGAATCAGACGCAGAAGCGCGTTCCGATCCAGGACGCCGATAAGCGCCATCGCTGAACAAGAGAACATCGAAGCGGGCACGCAAATTGCCGGCGTCAAGCGTTTGCGGATAGACGAGTTCAAAGGGAAACTCATACTGTTCGAAGAGCCAGCGGATCCAACCAGAGGTCATAAGGCCGCCATACTCGTCATACAGGCCGATGCGAATTGGCTTGAGTTGAATGGCATCGCCCGAAGGCGCTTTTGGCAAGGCATAGGCGGCAACGCCCAAGTGTTTCGCGGCAGCTTCAAGAATGGGAAGCACAGCGGCTGACGCCGGGACCCAAATGGCGCCGTTTCCCAGTTCGCGCCCTTCGATCACAACGGGCTTCGACCGCCAGTACACTTCACAACCAGCCTTCAAAAGCCTGTTCGCGACGATGAACGAATCGTTCTGTCGGTGGTCAAGCAGGTAGCCGGCGGGCTTCGGGGCACCGGTCACCAGGGCAGCCGGCGGATCGAGCATGCCTTCGACTTTAGTGAATGGACCATCAAAGCCAGCAAGCACGCGATCAAACTGAACGCCCATTTGCAAGGCGAGAGTCCAGCCAGCGCTATCGTACGGCGGAATCGGCGGCCCCCCTGGATAAAGAAAATCGTTGGGATGATCTTGTGGCTCGAACATGTCTAGCACGTGAGGACGGAAAGCCTGCGCAGTCTTCACGATGAGCGATGCGGCGGGATAGTTCTTGCCATTCACACTGAATGCTTGCGGCGCTTTCAGCACCGTGACGCCAGTCTTTAATAGCGCGTTCGCAAATTTGATTGCGGTTGGAAAATCGGCTTGATCGGACGGAATGATGTAGCCGCGAGGGTCGCGAAATTTTGGATCGCGCAGAACGGACCGATACAGCTCACTCTTTAAAGGGGGGGTGCTGGACGCTTTCAATGCCTCAATGCGCCGAGGCGTAATGGTCCAATGATCTTCCGATCCATTTTGAATCGAGTGTTTACCCATCACATAGGAATCGTAGAGCAGTGTTTCGCGATTGCGCGATGCGTAGTCTAAGACGGCGCGATTATTGCTCATCTCGTAGTCGATCGATTGACGGTAATGCCAGGTTTGCGGCGCGATGGGCAACGGCAAATCGCCGGTGGGCAACTGTTTCTCCGCGACTAAGGGGATTTGCATCGGCGTCGGATTGCCGATGATCTCCGTGAGCAAGCCAATCATATTGTGGAAGTAACAAATCGTCCGTAATCCGCCGTTCCACCAGGTAGAGTAATTGGCGCCGGAGCGCTGTGCTGAACCGCCTTTACCGTCGGCCACCAGGCGTTGGTGCATGGCGGTTCCGACAGCTTCCACGTCCAGCGGAATGAGTGGATCGAACGTGTAGTTAAACGGATCGCGAAAGGGAGGCATGAAAATGACTGCGCCCGCTGGGCCCGTTTGATGGTGATTGTAGACAATCTGCGGGAACCATTCGATGAACAACTGGCGGTTCATGTTGGTAGTTTCCGGCATGTTCGACATGTAGAAATCGCGGTTATTATCGTGGCCAATGTAGTGCTGAAACAACACTGGCAAATGACTTAGGCTGCGCTTGGCTGGATCGCGCTCGCGCATATACCAATTGGCCACCAGTTCCTGGCCATCGGGATTAGCCAGAACGCACAAGAGAATGGTGTCGTCGAGAAACCGCAGAGTCTCGGGATCGTTGCGGCTCACCATTTGATAGACTTCTTCGATTTCCTGCTGCGACCCCACGGTTTCGCTGGCATGCAAGCCGCCGTCGATCCATACAACGGCTTTACCTTCCCGGGCAAGAGAATGGGCTTCTTCGTCAGTTAACCCCTCGGCATGAGCGAGCTTCTGCGAGATCTGTTTATAGTGTTCGAGATTCTTGAGGTTCGCCGGCGAACTGATGATCACCATATACTGACGGCGATTCTCAGCGGTGGGACCGATGTCGACAAGCTTCATGCGCCGGGATTCCGACGCGAGTTTGTGCCAGTAGTGGTCTAGCTGGGTGTAATTGGCGACGTGATAATCATCGCCAATGTTGAAGCCGAAGGCTTCTTGCGGCGTGGTGATGACAGATGCCGTTTGCCCGGCTGCCTGCATCACGGAGAAGAGGAAGACGGCGCCGGACAAACGGCAAACGAGATTCATGCCGCGCCCTGGCTAGTGTTGTGGCGGAGGAGCGCCAGCCGGTGGAGGCGGACGGTGGGCTTCGCGCTCGGCGGCTTCGCGGGCAGCACGCTCTTTGGCCGCTTGAATTTCGTCGGCGAAAAGCTGGTGTGACAATGGATGGCCATTGCCTTCATGGCAGGTGAAGCAGCGAACTTCCGGTTTGCCTTCAAAATTGTGTTGGTCTATGGCGGCGACCATATCGATCATTTTGCGCGCGGTCTGCTTTTCTTTTTTGTCGTCGGAGTCGAACTTGTGCTCGACGTGACAGAACTCGCATTCCTTGCCCAGAGACCACGAGAAATAGCGCATCGTGTTGATGAATTCGGAGGCGGGCAAACCCTTCAACGACTCGGTCTTCACATTCTTGAAGTGCACACTCGCCACTTCCTCTTCTTTACGCAACGGCTCGGCGGCGGCTTCATCCTGTTTATTGAAGAGGATGGTGTTGTGCATGGGGTGGCCGTCGTTCGAACCGTCTTCATCCATGGTGAGAGTCTTGCCGTCTGCGGAAAGTTCGTAGGTGCGGTTGAAGCTGCTGGGCCGCCGGCGACTTCGGTTTTAAGCACTATTTTGTTGCCTTCTACAGCACCGGTTACCTCAGTGGGCACGCCCTGGTAATACACGACTTTCGGTTTGCCATTCACAAAGAAAGCGAGCTTGGCGCGTGATTCGCCGCGCTGTCCCCAAGTGCCAGTTGTCTCGGTGATTTGAAGCGCTTCTTCTTTGGTGCGGTTATTGAACACTGCGTTCTTCTGTTCGATGATCACCAAGTAGTTAATGACGGGTGGACCCATGCGTTTACTTTTTTGGAGGTCGGCGCGCCACACGCCGGAAAGATCGGGAGTTTGGCTGAAGAGCGCCGTAGCTGCAAACGCGCTCAGAGCAAGAAGTTTTTTCATTGGGAATGCCCAGGATTATATCATTTGGGGCGCGCTCCCCAGAACACGCTGCACTCGTCGATGTCGACCTTGTAGCGATAGGAGCTGGGAAGCCCAAGCCTATCCATCTCGGGGTCGGAACAGGACTGGATGGTGTCGTACTCATGGCGCACGAACTGTTCTTTGAGTTCGGCCTCCGAAACAAGATGCTGCAATTTTTCTTCCCTTGGAGGAAGGACGACGGCATGCGTGTAGGAGCATTCCATGCCGGAGGGAGGACTCATTTGCAGCGCGAAGTAAACTAATTCGTCGGCGAACACGCGGCCTCCCTTAGGAGTGATTTCCGCTACCTTTTGCGCGATCTTCTCGTATTCAGCCCAAGTCGTCTGATCGAACGATTGGACACAAAAGCTAGTGCACATCAGTGCCATGAGAGAAGCGGCCAAACCGGCGGGCCATTTAGGGCGATCACCGTAACCGATTTTCGCCGCGATGGCGTAGAGGCCGGCCATCCCCACGATTGTTAGAAACGGAGTGAGGAGAAGAAAGTAGCGGCCGAAGGTGGGGTGCGGGGTGCAGAGATAAGCGCCTTCCGCAGCGGCGATCCAGGCTGCCAGATAGAATTCTCCTTTTTGCCAGCGCGGCCAACCGGATTGTTTTACGAGAAAGATCACTCCGGTGACGGCCAGCAGAGCCAACGTCAAAGCTTGGGTGGAATCAACCAAGCTGGTAAACACGAGAAGATCGTGATGGTTTGCCATCTCCGAGGGCCAATCCACTCGCCGGTAGAGAGCGTGATAGCGGACGACGTTGAACCACGTTTGTTCCGGATTCTTGAAGTAGAGCAAGAACACTGGAGAGAACGCAATCGCCACGCCTGAGATAAACGCAAGGCCTTTGCGCCAAGACAGCCCTACACGGTCGTACCGCCAAATCCAAAGCAATAGAGCGGGCAGGATGGGCGCGGTCAATAACGATGAACCAGCGGAGAGACCTGCCAGCAGGCCACAGGCGAGCGGCAGCCAAATGCCGGCACGCGCCGGCGTCATTAAAGCAACGCGATAGGCGGCGACACTGAAGAACAAACAGATTCCGTATGCCTGGCCGACCGTTCCGAATTGAATGACGACTTCGTTAAGCCCGACGAATACAGCGGCACAGAGTCCGAGTCCAAGACGCCAATGCTGGAGAGGAAACTTTTTCAGCAGATAATGAGCGCTCAGAAGCATGGACCCCATGGAGAAGAGAGTTGCGGCAATGTGAATGGGGCGCCAGTGCTGGCCGAACAGATGAATGATGGCGGCGTTCACAAATGCATTTAGCGGCGTCTGTGGGAAACAGAAATCAAGGTAAGGCAACTTGCCGAGAGAAATTTGTGTCGCCGCCATCAGGTGGTAGCCTTCATCCCAGACGAAAGCGCGCGTGACGGAGTAGACGAGCACACCGGCAGTGATTGCCAGTATGAGCAACCAGAATGCTAGTTTCCCGTAAGCCTGAACCCGCGAATCTCCCGTTTCGCAGGCCGGCGAATCGACCGTTTGGTTCATGGACAAGATCTCTGTTCCCAAATGTAGCGAATCACGTCTATACATACCTTGACACGCATATACTTTGAGGGGTATATTAAAACTGTGGGATCTGTATTCGAAATCATTGCGGAGCCGAACCGCCGCGCGATATTGAGCCTCCTGGTGTCGTCGCAACAGCAGTCGGCGGGAGAGATCGAGCGTCAGCTGCGTATGCCGCAAACGACCGTTTCCAAGCACCTGCGAGTGTTGCGAGAGGCTGGTTTCGTGGAATCGACGGTGGACGCACAGCGGCGTCTTTACCGGTTGAAACCTGAACCCCTGCAGGAGGTGGATGCCTGGCTGGCTCCATTCCGGCGGTTCTGGTCGGCTCACCTGGATGCACTCGAACGGCACCTGGACCGCATGGATCAGTTAAAACCAACCAAAAGGAAGACAAGGAACAAGACGACGCGGCCCAAACCGCGAACGTGACAAAGGACAAACGAAATGAAAATCAAAATGACGAGCGTATACGTGAACGACCAGGAAAAGGCCCTGCGCTTCTATACGGAGGTACTGGGATTTTCCAAGAAGGCGGATTTCAGTAATGGCCCCTATCGCTGGCTAACCGTGGCCTCGCCGGAGGATCTAGACGGGGTTGAGCTACAGCTAGCGCTGAACGACAACCCCGCGGCCAAGGCGTATCAGGAGGCAATATTTCAACAGGGCCAGCCTGCAGCCATGTTTTTTACGGATGACGTGAAGGGCGATTACGAGCGGATCAAGGCCCACGGCGTCGAGTTCACGATGCAGCCCACCGACGTTACATACTCGACCATTGCGAAGCTAAATGACACCTGCGGCAATCTGATTCAGCTCACCCAGCTGGCACGTTATTAAGTGGCGCAGACACTCGTGTCTGCCGGGCCGAGACTCGTCGCGGCCCCTGCGGCTGGCGAGAGGGGTAGTTTGGAAGGGGGAAGAAGATGACCAATCGCGAGCAGTACACACCGGGTCCAGCCAGCGGGGCACGGATACAAAAGGACGGAGAGAAGTGGACTCTCGTTCTCGTTAGAGAGTTGCGCCACGCACCGGAGAAGGTCTGGCAGGCGATTACCGACCCAGCGCATCTGCGGGAGTGGGCCCCGTTTGACGCCGATGGAAGCCTGGATACGGCTGGAACCACGGTGAAACTTACCACAGTGGGAGCGCCCAAACAGCCTGTTTCCGAAACGACAGTGAGGCGAGCCGACGCTCCGAAAGTGCTTGAGTACAACTGGGGTGGCAACGATATCCGGTGGGAACTCGAGGCTTCTGGTAGCGGTACGCGCCTGACGCTGTGGCACAACATTGACCGCCGCTTCATCTCAATGGGTGCCGCCGGGTGGCACATTTGCTTCGATGTTCTGGATCACCTTCTTAGCGGAACTCCCATCGGCCGCATGGTTGGCGGCGACGCGATCAAGTTCGGCGGCTGGCAGCGGTTGCATGCGGAGTACGCCAAGCAGTTCGAGTGAGAGGAGACCACCATGAAATCATCCGCGAAAAGCATCATCTACTGGATCTTCACTGCGCTCTTTTGCTTGCAGATGAGTTTCACCGCCTACGCGCAACTGCGTCTGCCGCAGGTGGCGCAGGCATTCACTCATCTCGGCTTTCCCGGCTACTTCCGGGTTGAGCTCTCGTGGGCCAAGCTCCTCGGCGTGTTATTGTTACTCGCGCCAGTAACCGCGCGCCTCAAGGAGTGGGCTTACGCCGGCTTCGCCATCACACTCGCATCGGCACTCGTGGCCCACCTTTCAGTGGGCGATGGACCGGCGGTTTGGATCTGGTCGGCTGGCGCGGGCGTACTCTGGGGGCTTTCGTACTTCTTCTGGCGCGGCCCTCAGCCGTAAGCCGTAAAGGAAACCATGTCTCAGGAATACATTGAGATCCGCGGCGCGAGAGAGAATAATCTCAAGAACGTCTCGCTGCGCATCCCCAAACGCAAGATCACAATCTTCACCGGCGTCTCAGGTTCCGGCAAATCGTCGATCGTCTTCGACACCGTCGCGGCCGAGGCACAACGGCAGATGAACGAGAACTTCAGCATGTTCATCCGCACGTTCCTGCCGCGCTACGCCCAGCCGGACGCCGATGCCATTGAGAACCTGAGCATGCCGATTGTCGTGGACCAGAAACGGCTGGGCGGCGGATCCCATTCGACGATGGGCACGATCACCGACATCTATCCGGTGCTGCGCAGATTGTATTCCCACATCGGCAAACCGCATGTGGGACATGCGAATGTCTTTTCCTTCAACGATCCAAAGGGCATGTGCCCGAACTGCAACGGCCTTGGCCGAAAGATGGGCGTGGACTTGGATCTGTTCCTCGACAAATCCAAAACACTGAACGAAGGCGCGATCCTTTTCAATGAGTACGCCGCCGACAGTTGGGGGTTGAATAGCCTTAGCCAGTCGAAACTCTTCGACATGGACAAGAAGGTTTCAAAATTCAGCGAAAAGGAACTGGAACTGCTTTTATACAGCAAGCCTTATAAAGTGAAAATGAAGGTCGGAGGCAAGGCCTTCAATTTAACGTGCGAAGGTATCATCAATAGATTTACCGCTAAGTACATCACGCGCGACGTGAAGACTATGTCTGAGCGCACGCAAAAGGCCGTGGCCCCTTACATCACGATGGGGCCGTGCACGTTGTGTAGAGGCGCGCGCTTAAGTCAGGAAGTGCTGAAGTGTAAGATCGACGGATATAACATAGCCGAGCTGGCGTCGATGGAAGTGAGCCAGTTAATCGGTGTGACCAAGACGATCAAGGAACCGAAGGCCGCACCTATTTTGGGAACGCTGATCCAGCGCCTGCAATATCTGGTAGATATCGGCCTTGAGTATCTTAGCTTAAGCCGTGAAACAGATACGCTCTCCGGCGGTGAATCGCAGCGCGTGAAGATCGTCAAACATCTGAGCAGCAGCCTGGTGGACGTGATGTATGTATTCGATGAGCCGAGCGTCGGACTTCACCCAAGGGATGTGCATCGTTTGAATGAGCTTCTGCAACAATTGCGCGATCGAGGGAACACAGTTCTCGTGGTAGAACACGATCCCGATGTTATTAAGGTGGCTGATCATATCGTGGATGTGGGTCCGCATGCCGGCAGCCAGGGCGGCCAGATCATGTATGAAGGTCCGTTCAAGAACCTGTTGACCGCGGACACGCTGACTGGCAAATACATAAAACAGCGAGTTTCGATCAAAAGCGATTTCCGTTCCCCCAGTGGAAAATTGCCGATCAAGAATGCAAAAGCCAACAACTTGCAAAACGTGAGCGTGGACATACCGAAGGCTGTACTAACGGTGATCACAGGTGTGGCGGGTTCGGGAAAGAGTTCGTTAATTCATCAAACCCTTCTCCGTCAACACCCGGACTCCATTGTTATCGACCAATCGCCGGTGGGTGTTTCGAGCCGGTCGAATCCCGGCACCTATACCGGCATCATGGACGACGTGAGGAAGGCATTCGCGGCCGCGAACAAGGTGAGCCCCTCTCTGTTCAGCTTCAATTCGGAAGGCGCCTGCGAAAACTGTCAGGGACTGGGCGTGATCTACATGGAAATCCCCGCGATGGGCGAGGTCAAGTCGCCATGTGAGATCTGTGAGGGCAAACGCTTTAAAGATGAAGTGTTGGAATACAAGCTTAACGGAAAATCGATTAACGATGTGCTGGAGATGACTGTCAGGCAGGCGCTGGAATACTTCAAGATCGACAAAGTCACGAGCAAGCTGCAAGCCATGAGCGATGTAGGACTCGATTACCTTACTTTGGGACAGCCTCTGAGCACTCTCTCAGGGGGCGAATGTCAGCGTATCAAGCTTGCCAGTGAACTGCATAAGAAGGGCAGCATTTATGTGCTGGACGAGCCCACGACCGGCTTACACATGTCGGATATCAGCAACCTGTTGGGGATCATCAACCGCTTGGTGGACGCCGGCAACACGGTTATTGTGATCGAGCATAATACGAGCGTGATCAAAAATGCAGATTGGATCATCGATATGGGCCCGGAAGGCGGCACGAAAGGCGGCAAGGTCGTGTTCGAAGGTACGCCCAAGCAGCTACTTACTGCAAAGAATTCGCTGACCAGTGAGTATATCCGGAATTGATGTGAACTCCGGCAAACCGTTCGCCTAAACGCCGATGTCTTCGTTCCAGAGATGTGGCTTGGCGGCGATAAATTGCTTCATGAGCGCGATGCATTCCGCATCTTGCAACACGTCCACCTTGATTCCGTTTGCGCGCAGATGTTCTTCCGCACCTAGAAACGTTTGGTTTTCACCGGCGATCACGTGGGGGATTTTGTAGAGGAGAATGGCGCCGCTGCACATAGGGCAGGGGGAAAGCGTTGTATAAATCGTGCAGCGCTGGTAGATTTTGGCCGGCAAGCGACCGGCGTTTTCCAGACAATCCATTTCACCGTGCAAAATCGCGCTACCCTTCTGCACGCGGCGGTTGTGGCCCCGCCCAACGATGGAGCCATCGCACACCAGCACGGAGCCGATGGGGATCCCGCCTTCGGCTAAGCCAAGCCGCGCTTCTTCAATGGCGGCCGCTAGAAACTTGTTGGGACTCATTTAGCTTTCATAGTAACTTTGGCTGTTTTCAGAAGCGCGCTGAACAGGCGACGCGCTAATCTGAAAGCGAATGGGGACTTCCGACGCCAGCCCCGAAAGAGGGCGGCAAAAATTAGCTGAGCTGAGGCTCGTCCTGCTCAATCTACACAAAGCATTGCTCGATTCGGAGCGAACGTCTTATGAGATTAGCCACGGCGCAGTCGCATCACCGAGCGCTTTTCTGCATTTGCTGATCAACGATCCCTCGTTTCAGTGGCTTCGTCCCATCACTACATTGATTGTGCAGATTGACGAGACCCTGGCTGCGAAAAAGCCGCCGGCTTCAGACCGCGACTTTGAACAACTGATCTCCGACATGCGGGCGCTTCTTTCGCCTTCGCGGGAAGAGGCGGATTTCTGGAAACGCTACTCCACTGTGGTACAGCGCGACCCGGCGGTTGCAGTATTGCACGAAAAAATGGAAGCCGCTTTCGCGGCGGAGTAGCTGCGAGTGAACTTAGCGATACGCCGCGACACCAGTCACTCTTTCACCAATCACCAGAGCGTGAATATGATCGGTGCCTTCATACGTCTTCACGGTTTCGAGATTACACATGTGGCGCATGATGGGATATTCGTCCATAATGCCGTTCGCGCCGAGCAAATCGCGAGAAAGCCGCGCGCATTCCAGCGCCATGGCTACGTTATTGCGCTTCAACATCGAAATATGCGCAGCTTCGACTTTGCCCAAGTCTTTTAGCTTGCCTACTTGCAGCGCGAGTAACTGGCCTTTTGTGATCTCCGTGATCATCCAGGCCAGTTTCTCTTGCACTAATTGGTGACTGGCAATCGGCTTATCGTCAAATTGCTTGCGAATGATGGTGTAGGTGCGCGCGGTTTCGAAACAATCCATGGCCGCGCCGAGCACGCCCCAGCCAATCCCGAAGCGCGCTTGCGACAAGCAACCCAGAGCCGCCTTCAAACCCTTTGCTTGCGGCAGAACGTTTTCTTCGGCGATGGCGCAATCGGCTAAATGCAAGCTCGATGTCACCGACGCGCGCATGGAGAGTTTGCCATGAATGTCCGACGCTTGAAATCCCTTAGTTCCCTTCTCCACCAAGAAGCCTTGAATGCCCTGCGGTGTGCGCGCCCACACGATGGCGACATCCGCAAGCGTGCCGTTCGTGATCCAGGTCTTTTCGCCGTTCAGAATCCACTGGCTGCCGCGTTTCTCGGCGGTCGTGCGCATACCCGAAGGATTCGAACCGAAATCGGGTTCGGTCAACCCGAAGCAACCAATCGCTTTGCCTGCTTGGAGTTGCGGAAGCCAGCGCTGTTTCTGTTCTTCCGTCCCATATGTGTGAATGGGATACATCACCAGCGCACCTTGCACGCTGACAAAACTCCGCAAGCCCGAATCGCCGCGCTCAATCTCTTGCATGATCAGGCCATATTCGATGTTGTTCATGCCGGCGCAACCGTATCCTTCAAGATTGGCGCCAAAGAATCCGAGTTCTCCCATCTGGGCAATCAACTGTTTGGGCAACGTGGCGTTGTTATACGCGTCGCGAATGACAGGAACCACTTGGTCATCGACAAACTGGCGGGCGGTCTGCCTCACGAGTAACTCCTGTTCGCTGAGCAGCGAGTCGAAGTGCATGTAATCAACGCCAGGGAAACGGGCCATAGGGTTCTGTTTTCACTGTAGCGTGGTAAGGGATTGAAGAGGGTGTGTCCGCTCCTTCTCAGCCGCGGCTCAGCTCGAGGGTTTGTGGTGATTTGAGGGGTAGGGGGATTCATAGCCGAGATGACTTTTCAATACCGGAATTCTTCTAGGTATCGGGGATTCAGATTCTTGAGTCCTATTGGACCCGCTGCGCCTCAAATGAGTATTCATTAACCTATGAACAATTCCAGATGGGTCACAACAACGGCGATCGTTTTTTTCGTCATCAGCGTCGTGAGTTTAGCAAGCTGTGGATCTTCGCGAGCGGTACAAGCGGCTGGCGCGCTACCGCCCATGCCGGTCTCTGTTGTCGAAGTTCAACCCCGAGACGTGCCTCTCTACGCAGAATACGCCGCGCAAACCTACGCGCGCGACATGGTGGAAGTGCGCGGCCGCGTGGATGGGTTCATTGAGAAACGCCTCTTCCAGGCGGGTTCGGATGTGCAAGCCGGACAACTGCTATTCACCTTAGATCTGCGGCCTTATTCGGCGGACGTGCAGAAAGCGAAAGCCGATGTCGCGCAGAGTGAGGCGAACTTAGAATTTGCGAAGAAACAGGTCGCCTTGGCACAGGCGGAAGCGAATCTCGCGCAGGCCAATGCAAACCTTGTGAAGGCGCAACAAGATGTGGATCGTCTGCAACCTTTGGTCGCGAAAGACGCGGCCGCTAAACAAGATTTAGACACCGCGAACGCAGCGCTGGACGCCAATAAAGCAAATGTCGCGTCTCTCAAAGCAAATGTTGAGCAAACGCGCCTACAAACGAGAACAAATATAGACGCGGTGGCTGCGCAGGTGGAGGCGAACAAAGCGCTTTTGCGGACGGCCGAACTAAATCTCGGCTACGCCAACATAACGGCTCCGGTGTCAGGGAGGATCGGCGACAGCTTGATCCAGGTGGGCGGTTTGGTTTCAAAGAGCGCGTCTCAGCCGCTGACCACCATCGTGCCGCTCGACCCGATTTGGGTTCGTTTCAAAATTAGCGAAAGTGAATATCTTCATCAAGAAGGCTCCGCGCAGGGTTGGAAGCAGGAGAAGCCGCAGCTTCAATTGCTTTTGGCCGACGGCACGAACTTTCCATACCCGGGCCAGATTCGCGACACACTAAATCAAGTTGACCAGAAGACCGGCACGTTGGAGGTGCAGGCCACTTTTCCGAATCCGCAACATGTGCTGCTACCTGGCCAGTTTGGGCGTGTACGCTTGCTCACAAAACAGGCTACGAACGTACTATTGGTGCCGCAGCGCGCTGTGCAAGAGATGCAGAGCATGCAATCGGTGTTCACCGTCGGGGCAGACAACAAAGTAGAAGTGAGAGGCATAGTCACCGGCGACCGGTCAGGCGACGACTGGATAGTTTTGCAAGGTTTGAAACCCGGAGACAGAGTGATCGTGGAGGGGATGCAAAAAGTTCGTCCCGGCTCACCAGTGCAACCCTCACCTTATAAACCGCCTGCCCAAGCGGCTCAGGCCTCAGCTGACGAAAACAGGGGTTAACCAGTGGCTAAGTTTTTTATCAATCGTCCTATATTCGCCATCGTCATCGCGATTGTCATCGTGTTACTTGGCTCGGTAGCCATTCCGTCTCTGCCTATCGCGACTTACCCCGAGGTAGTTCCTCCTGTCGTGCAGATCACGGCTGTCTATCAAGGCGGCAACGCGTCAGATCTCGAAAAAACAGTGTCGCAACCCATTGAGCAGCAATTGACCGGGCTCGACGGGATGCTCTACTATTTTGCGCGGGCATCCAACAACGGAACCCTTACGATCGACGTAACGTTCGAACTGGGCACCGATCCGGATCTTGCCACCGTCAAAGTGCAAAACAAAGTAAGTACGGCTCTTCCGTTGCTTCCGCCGGAAGTTCAGCGAGTGGGCGTGACTACGAAGAAGGTGTCCTCTTCATTCCTGCTCTTTGTGGCGTTGACTTCGCCCGATAACCGGTACGACTCACTTTTCCTCAACAACTACGCAGCCATCAACTTAGTAGACAAAATTGGCAGTCTTCCGGGCGTAGGGAACTCCGTTCTTGCCGGTGGAGAAACCTACAGCATGCGCGTATGGCTCAACCCGGACAAACTTTCGAAATTGGGACTAACCGACACTGACGTAAGCAACGCAATCCAATCGCAAAACCGGCAGAATCCGGCGGGTTCCTTGGGCCAACCGCCGAGCGGGAGAGACGGCGACTTTCAATATCCAGTGAGCGCGGCAGGGCGGTTGACCACGCCAAGTCAATTTGGCGATGTAATCATCCGGGCTCAGCCCGACGGATCGCTGCTGCGCGTGCGCGATATAGGAAGGGTGCAACTGGGGGCACAAGACTATTCGAGCTTCACCTATTGGAATGGCCGCACCTCATCGTTCATCATTGCTTATCTCGCGCCAGGCGCCAACGCCGTTCAGACGCAGAAGAACATTGTGAAGTTCATGGAACAGGCCAAGACCTCTTTTCCCGCAGGCTTGGAATATAAGATTCCCTATGACTCGACGCGTTTCGTCACTTCCTCTATTTCTGAGGTGATCCAAACGCTCTTTGCGGCCGTTGGATTGGTGATTTTGGTCGTCTTCATCTTCCTGCAAAATTGGCGGGCAACGCTCATACCGTTGCTCACCGTGCCGGTCGCCGTAGTGGGGACCTTTGGATTATTTCCGCTACTTGGCTTTTCTATCAACACCACGAGTTTGTTCGGACTAGTTCTGGCGATCGGAATCGTCGTCGACGATTCGATTGTCGTCGTGGAGGCGGTACAACTCAATATTGATCGCGGTATGAATCCACGAGAGGCAACGATTAGGGCACTCGAAGAAGTCTCCGGACCGGTTGTGGCGATTGCATTTATTCTGGCTGCGGTGTTTATCCCCGTCGCTTTTCTCGGCGGCATCAGCGGTCAGATCTACCGGCAGTTCGCCCTCACGATTGCGGCGTCGGTGATGATCTCGGCCTTCAGCGCTCTTTCACTCAGCCCCGCCCTCAGTTCCATGATCTTACGCCCTAAAGGCGAGGCCAAGGGCTTGTTATCGAAATTCTTCGGCAAGTTCAATCAGGCCTTCGATTGGACCACCAATCGCTACTTATCCGGCGTTCGTGGCCTGGTTCGTAAGAGCGCCCTGGCGTTGATCGCGCTGTTCGCCGTTTACGTATGCGCGGGCGGTTTGTTCAAGATTCTGCCCACCGGATTCTTACCCGACGAGGATCAAGGTGTGTTTATCTCGGCAGTACGATTGCCCGACGGCGCTTCTGTTTCCCGCAATATCGCCACCAGCAAGCAGGTGGAACATGTTCTGCAAACCACGCCCGGGGTTGCCGATACGTCGGTGGTGGGCGGTTTAGATCTCCCCACGTCAACCAACAACTCGAATGTCTCAACTGTCTTCGCGACTCTGAAGCCGTGGGATCAGCGCAAAGCGAAGAATGTTCAGTTCGCCAGCATTCTTGGCTCGGTGCAGCAAAGATACTTCGGAATTAAAGACGGATTTATTTTTGCCTTCGGTTTACCTCCGATCTTAGGTTTGGGTACATCCGGCGGGTTTGAGTTCATGCTGGAGGATCGCGCGGGCGGAGACGTGGACTCGCTGGCACAGGCAACAGACCAACTGGTGGCTGCGGCGAGCCACCGTCCGGAGTTGCAGAACGTAATTAGCACGTTTCGCAACACAGTGCCTCAGTACAAGGTTGATCTTGATCGTGAGAAAGCCCAGACGATGGGAATTCCAATCACGGACGTCTACGATGCGCTGCAAACATTTCTGGGCGGCCTGTATGTCAACGACTTTAACCGCTTTGGCCGCACCTGGCGCGTTTATTTGCAAGCAGAAGAACAGTTCCGCCAACAGCCGAACGACATCAACCGCTTCTATGTGAGAACGGGGCAGGGTGACATGGTGCCTCTCAGCACTCTCGTGAAAATCAGTTCGACTGTGGGACCCGAAGTAATTTACCGCTACAACCGCTATCGTGCGGTGAAGATCATCGGTACTGCGGCGCCGGGTTATAGTTCCGGCCAAGCGGCCGCAGCGATGGAAGAGCTGGCCAAGCAACTACCGAACGGCTTTGGCTATGAGTGGACAGGAACGGTGTACCAAGAGAAGCTTTCGGAAGGGAAGGAAATCTACACCTTTGGCCTGGCGGCTGTCCTAGTGTTTCTCTTCTTGGCCGCTTTATACGAAAGCTGGTCAACCCCCATGGCGGTGATTTTGGCAGTGCCACTCGGAATTTTTGGAGCGCTTACCGGAGTGTGGCTGCGCGACTTCAACTACGATCTCTATACCCAAATCGGCATTATCACGCTGATCGGGCTGGCGGCTAAGAACGCAATTCTGATTGTGGAATACGCCAAGCTGCGGCAGGAAGAAGGTATGACGATCCAGCAGGCCGCGCTGGAAGCGGCGCATCTTAGATTGCGGCCGATTCTAATGACGTCGTTCGCGTTCATTTTGGGCGTATTGCCATTGGTCATTGCTACTGGCGCAGGAGCAGGTGCTCGCCGAGCGTTAGGTACTGCCGTCTTTAGCGGGATGTTGGCGGCGACGCTCTTGGCCGTTTTCATTGTGCCTGTGCTGTATGTTGTAGTGAACAACTTACGGTCTCACAAACCGCTGAATAATGAGGAGACACCTCTTAAAGAAGAGCCGGTTCTCGCAGGGGGCGAACGTTGATACGTCCTATTAACGAACACGCGCAAGACGGGCGCGGTGTCGAGCGGCCACCGAAAAGGCGGCGGAGTGTTTCTTTTCTCATGGTGGCGCGCAGCCGCGCCCTTTGCGCTACCTTACTGGCACCGTTAGGGTGCCTGTTGATGCTGACAGGTTGTGCGGTGGGTCCGAACTATCATCGGCCCGCAGTGACAACACCCACGGAATATCGCAAACCAGCGGCCGCGCCGCCGGAACCAATCGATAAAGCCTCGCTCGCAGACTTGCAATGGGCGAACCTTTTTCAAGATGAGGTCATTACTGGTCTTGTGAAGTCAGCGCTTAGCCAGAGCCATGATTTAGAAGCTGCGACGCAACGCGTCATACAAGCACGGGCGCAACTCAGCATCTCGCGCTCCCAACTGGCGCCTCAGATTACGGCGTCCGGGAGCTACAATGCCACTCGCTCCTCGTCGGTCGGGTCATTCGTGTTTATCCAACCTGGGACAAACCTGGCAGCTAGTTATACCCAAGCGGGCTTCAATCTCTCGTGGGAACTCGACGTTTGGGGCCGGCTGCGGCGGTTGAACGAATCGGCACGGGCGCAATATCTGGCAAGTGAAGAAGCGCGCCACGCCGTATTAGCAAGTTTGATTGCCGATACGATCACGTCATATCTTACGCTTCGCGAGTTGGATTTGGAGCTGGAAATCAGCCGCAAAACTAAGCAAGCGGGCGAAGACGGTTTGAAGCTGACCAAACTGCGGCGCGATGCCGGGGCTGCGAGCGGACTCGATGTTAGACAAGCGGAGGAACTGCTCTACACTGCAACCGCTCAAATGGCCGCGACGCAACGGGCCATTGCCGAAACTGAAGACCAGCTCAATTTGCTAATGGGCCAGAACCCAGCGGACATTGTCCGCGGTAAGCCGCTGGTTGACTTATCAGGTCCCGGAAAAGTTCCAGCGGGACTTACTTCGGATTTGTTGGAGCGGCGTCCCGACATTCGACAAGCAGAACAAACCCTCATTTCGGCAAACGCCCAGATTGGCGCGGCGCAAGCCGAATTCTTTCCGCAGATTACGCTGACAGGATTCCTTGGAGTACAGAGCCGCGGGCTGAGCAACCTATTCACGGGCCCCGCGCGGGATCAAAGCTTGGCTCCGGGGGCTTTGCTGCCGATTTTCAACGCAGGCCAGATCCGCAGCAAGGTGCACCTGACGCAAGCTCAGCAGCGGGAGGCGGTGGCAAACTACCGCAAAGCGATCAACACGGGGTTCAAGGAAGTGTCGGACGCGCTGGCAGATTTGGAGAAAAACCGCGAGCAACGGGAGCAGGAAGAGCTGCTGGTGAATGCCCTCCTGGACGCCACCAATCTCTCCACGCTCCGTTACAAAGGGGGGCTCGATAGCTATTTGCAGGTGTTGGATTCGCAGCGAAACGAGTTTTCCGGTGAGTTGACACTGGCGCAGTTGCGCAAGAACGAGTTGCTTTCCGTTGTGCAGCTCTACCGGGCCTTGGGCGGCGGATGGCAAAATCCATGAGGTCAATTTAAAGCTGCGCGCCGATTCACGCTGCCGGCTCGGTTTCGGAATTAGCGTGGAAACCGGATCGTAATGGATGTGCCAGGCGATTGCCTGACTAGTTCGACTTCTCCACAGAGCTGCTGGGTGAGCAGATGGATCAACTGAAGACCTAGCGTGTGAGTCATATCCAGATCGGGCGGAAGTCCCACGCCATCGTCGTGAACGCTGATGGCAACTTGTTCGGCGCTGCCAGCGACTTTAACGATAACTTCGCCTCTGCCGCCTTTTGGATACGCATACTTGAGCGCGTTGGTAATCAGCTCGTTCAAGATTAAGCCGCATGGGATGGCTTGTTCAACGGTTAAAACCGTAGGCGCTAAGTCGAAGCGGCATTGGACCGATCCGCTTTGATTCTGCGATGAGAAAATATGCGAGGCCAGATTGCGCACATAGGCCGCTAAATCGATAGACGCCATTTCTTCGTGCGAATAGAGTTGCTCGTGAACAAGAGCCATGGACATGACGCGCCGCTCGCTATCGCGCAAATTCGCTCGCGAGGATTCGTCTTCGAGGTTACTGGCCTGCATCGCGAGCAAAGAAGAAATGATTTGCAAATTGTTCTTCACTCGATGATGGACTTCTCGCAAAAGCGCGGTTTTCTCAGCAAGCGAATTCTTCAGACTGTTCTCGGCGGATTTTCTTTCGGTGATATCGCGTGAAATGCCGGCAACCCAATCAACGGTACGGTCCTGCGCGAGGATGGGCGTGAGGATGTATTCGAAGCAAACCGTTTTTCCCGCCAGATCTTTAAACTCAACTTCGTGCCGGGTGGGTTGGCGTTCTTTGATAACCCGGCTTAGCTGCCGCTGAAATTCGTCGGCGACTTCCGGCGGCAGATCCAGTTCGAAGACCTTCACGCCCGTTTGCAGCGGCTCGGTATCTTTGCCCCAGAAATTGAGCATCGAACGGTTTACGTAGATGAAGCAGCCATTCCGGTCGAATTGCCAAACATGGTCGGGCGTATGAGAGAGCAGAGTATCAAAGCTGCGCCATTGCCGCTCCATTTGGCCGGCGGTGCGGCGGCCTTCGTATTGGCGGAGAAACTCGGAACGAAGTTTAGACAATTCAACATTGGTCCTGACGCGTGCGAGCAATTCGCGCGCGCCGAATGGCTTGGTGAGGTAATCGTCGGCGCCGGCTTGCAAACCTTCGATACGGGCCTCTTCGCCGGCGAGGGCCGATAGCAACACCACCGGAACCGCGCGTGTGCGTTCATGGCTTCTGAGCGAGGCGATCAAGCCGAAGCCGTCTAGCTTTGGCATCATGACGTCGGAGATCACCAGGTCAGGTGGTTGCGCCAGGGCGGCTTGCAGCGCTTCTTCGCCGTTGGAGACAGCTTTCACGTCAAAATCGTCATCCAGAACGCGTTTGACATAATGCCGCATGTCGGCGTTGTCGTCCGCCAGCAGAATTCGGCCACGCCTCGGCTGTAAGATATCGCGTTGAGGATCCCATGAGTCTGAAGGATCTTCTTCGGCATCGGGGAGCCAGCGGAGTGCTTCTTCAATAAAGGTCTGAGCATCCTGAGTTGGGGCCGTGCTATCAACGAGAGGTTTGAGGGTGTTGGCCGCCAAATGAGCGTGACCAAAGGGTAGCGATACTGTGAACGTGCTGCCCACCCCCATCTTGCTTTCAACTTGCACTCTGCCGCCGTGCAGTTTAGCTAATTCCTGCACCAACGAAAGGCCAATGCCCGTTCCCTCCAAGGTGCGGCCCTGCGCTTGTTCTACCTGGTAGAACCGTTCGAACAAATGAGGGAGCGCCGTTTCCGGAATGCCAGTGCCCGTGTCTGCCACCAGGAGCTCAACGCCTGTGGCGTGTTCACGCAGAGCCACGCGGATCTGTCCATGGAAGGTAAATTTGAAGGCGTTCGAAAGCAGGTTGAGTACGATCATCTCCCACATGGCTCGATCAACATAGACGGGGCGTGCAAGCTCCACGCAATCGACGATGAGGCGCAAAGCAGCCTTCTCGACGGCCGCTCTAAAAAGACTGGCAAGTTCAGCGGTCGCAGCGGGCAGATCGACGGGCTCAAACTGGGCGTGCACGCGCCCCGCCTCAATGCGCGAGAATTCGAGCAGCGCATTGACCATGCGCAAAAGCCGCAACCCGTTCCGGTAGATGAGGCCGATTTCCTTGCGATTGGCGTTCAATTTGCGGCCGTTACCCGCCAGTATCTCCTGCAAGGGGCCGAGCATCAAGGTGAGCGGCGTGCGAAATTCATGGCTGATATTGGAAAAGAAAGCTGTTTTGGCGCGGTCTACTTCCGCCAACGTTTCCGCGCGCCGCCTTTCCTCCTCGAAGGCACGCGCGTTCGCAAGGGCTGTTCCGAATTGTCCCGCTAACAGATCGAAAAAGTTGAGGTACGGCTCGCCTAGCGGTAAGCGCGTGCTTACGCCCGCGACTAGAACGCCTGCCGGCTTCGTTGAGCCGGAGCACTCGATCGGCAGGATGATCGCTTGTTTCGGAGCCTCCGGATAAAGTCCACAAGCCGTTAGCCCCAAGCGTTCTGAAAAGTCTTCGACAATTTGCGATTCGCCGCTCTTAAGTACGGATAAGATGGGCCAGGCGTGGTCTGTTGTTGCGATCTGAAGTTGCTCTGGACTCGCCAAACCGCCAGGTGCAATTCCCACGCTGCCGGCCAATCGCAGAGAGGAACCGTCTTCATTTAGCAGATAGAGAAGCACGAAGGGCAGGTCGAACGGGCAATCAGCGAGGACGGACTCAGCTCTGCGGCAGCATTCCTCGACGGAGAGAGATTTAGCGGCGCTCTCCGTCAGATCGCGTAAAATCTTGAAACGGCGTTCGCTCAGCATTTTGGCGGTAGTTTCGGTGAACGGATGAAACAGACCGCCGATCTCGCCGCTTTCGCCGCGAATCGGGCTGAAGGAAAAGGTAAAGAAGGTCTCTTCCAGATAGCCGTTACGGTCGAGAAACATTCGCTGATTCTCGAGAAAGCGCGCTTGGCCTTGCCATGCGGTGTCGAACGCCTCACCGATGGCTGGCCATGCGGAGGCCCAGCACTCGCGAAAGTCTTGTCCCAAGGAATGCGGGTGCTTCGCTCCGCAGATGGGCCAGTAGCCGTCGTTATAAATTTGCGTGCATCCGGTCCCCCAAGAAAGCGCGATCGGGAAACTCGACGCTAGACATAAGCTCACGGTGGAGCGCAAGCTTTGCGGCCACGTTTCTATGGCGCCTAAAGGCGTCTCCGACCAATCCTTTTGGGCGATCACGCGACCCATCTCGCCGCCTCCGGTCAGAAAGCCGGGCGCGAGCGCAGAAATCTTTTTACGGGCTTTTGCCGGTTTCAAGGTGTTACCTCATTAGTGAACCGGATAGCGGAGCGCAAGGCTGCCTTAGCCAGCAATTGACTCGCACACGGATTTAGCACGTTGACAGAAGACGAATCAGTGAGTGCTCGGCGTATGAAATTACGAGCCAACAGTTCTCAACTCACGAACTAAGTCCACCTCAGACCGTTCGCCAGTAGAAGGGAGTCACCCCTCGGCGGAAGTGCTCAAAAAGCAAGCCTACAAGAAGGGCTAAGAAGCCCAGACGCTCCCAACTCCGCTTCAAACTTCGCAGAATTAATATAAAGCGTAGAACACACCTTAAATTTTACTCGCCTGTAGCACCTGTTGCCAGTGGCGAATAGTGTAATTTACACTATCTGGTAGTTTTTCTAGCAAGCGGAGCGCCTAAGTTAATAGCGCACTTAATGATCCGGCACGGCTTTTTAAGTACGGCGCACAAATGCTAGCGAGTAGTTTCAAGGGCAAGTACTGCGTAACCAGTGGCGGCGTCAGTCATGAAGTGTCCGATATCGCTTTGCGGATCGCGTTTCTTGTTAAGCGAAGAAGCGCGCCAGGAACCGTCTTCCTTGTTTTGATGATGCTCGAGCCACCCGCGTCCGTTGAGCCAGGCAGCTTTGTGATCGCCTAGTTTGGTTTGCTTAAGCGCCAAGGTGATCAGCGCGGTGGCATAACCGTCGCTCTCTTTATCTTGCGGAGTTTTATCGGACCGTTCCCACGTTCCCAGGGTTGCAAGGCCCCAGCCGCCGTCAGGCTGCTGCTGTTTGACGATGGTATCCACTAACTCGCGTTTGTCTTTGTTAGAAAGCAAGCCCGGAAACTTGCCCGAAGCCCAAAGCACGACGATGCGATTCAGCAAAGGTTGGGAAGCGTAATCGCGTATGAGGTAAGAGCGAAGGGCGGCGAGGTTTGTTTGAATACTGGGGTCGCGGCGGTATTCGGCGGGCGTCCAGCCAACGGCGAGCGCCATAAAGGTTGCGCCTTGATATTGCGACTCAGCGGCTTCCCAAGGTGAAAGGTGGAAGACTTGCCAATCCCAAGCGCCCGCATGATCGCCGGACTTGAGTTGCAGCGCCCAGGCGGCGTCGAACGCTTTTCGGGCGATGGGATCGAGATGTTTTTGGCCAACGCCGTTGCCAGCGAGCAGAAACGCATTGACGACCGATTCGGTAGCGCGCGATTCGCGGGCCTTGCCCGCTCCGTATTTGGCATCGGAATAAAACGGTTCCATTTCGCTCCAATTGGAGACGCGTTTCGTGACGTTTTGAAGAACGGAGCGCTCGGGGCTGGGCGCGTCTTTTTCTTTGAGTAGGGCGCTGAGTTTGGGCCTCGAGAGAGCGTAAGGCAAAATTGTGTGGCACGAAACGCAGACGGTTTGGTGATCGCGTTGCGATGCCGACCAGGTCTCCCACCAGTTGGCGCGCTTATCAAGGTATTGGGCGGCCGCTTGGGCGCTCCAGGTTTCGGAGGTATTCGACCCGGCATTGGCGATTTCCGCCGCGAACGCAGGAAACGCAAAGCTTCCCTGAAGGGCGCAGCAAGCGGTCAGAACGCAACATATATGTGGAGATTTCATGGGTCACCCTCACTTTCATCCAAAGCGGAAAGCCATTTCTTCGCGGTGGGCTTGCTTCGAAGTCAACGAATGCGGTTAGGTTAGCACAAAAATGGGCCGGTCTGCCGATTTGCGCCAACGAATCCAATCAGCCGCCGGGGCAGGGCGAGGTGAAAAACGAACCCAAACCGTTTTGTTCAGCCTCGGCCGCATTCCGTATCTATCAGTATTGGATTGGAACGTTCGCTCCACCGGACGATGCCGATCCCGGCGAAAATGATGAGCATCGCGACGGCTGAACGGACGCCGAAAGGCTCGCGGAAGAAGAGCCAGCCGAGCAAGACCGCGACGATCGGATTCACAAAGTAATAAATCGAAGCAATAGCGATGGGCAGATTCTTAACTACATAGATGAAGGCGCTGTAGCCGACAATCGAGCCGAAAATTACCAGGTAAATCAAGGCGAGTGTGGCTCGGGTACCTACCACAGCGGGCATCTTCTCGAATGACACGCCTCCGATCAGCAGTGTGACACCCACGGCAAATTGCTGCACTGCACCGCTGACGAATGGCGGCGCGTGCGAGTGAACGCGCTTTTGCAGCAACGAACCAACGGTCCAGCCCGCGGCGCTGAGTTGAATCAACAAAAACCCTTGCCATGTGTTGCCGCTCATCCCTTCGTGCATTGCCGCCGGATAGATCAGGTACGCCACTCCGGCGAAACCGACGAGCAAGCCGAGGATCGTGGCGGCCAGCGGCCTTTTCCCCTGCGGAAGGAAAGCGTCTAAGCCCACCATCCAGAAGGGGGCGGTCGTGTAGAAGAGTGCCGCGGTTCCGCTCGGGATTCGGTACTCCGCCAACGCTAGGAACCCATTCCCGGTGCCGATGCCAATCACTCCGCAAAGCGCTGTGAGCCAAAGTTCGCGGCCGCGCGGAATTCTAATGCCTGCAATCTTAGCGGCCACCAGCAGAATGCCGCCGGACAACACGTAACGGATGCCCAGCATATAAGCGAACGGAATCGTTTCGATGCTGATACGGATGGCTAAATAAGTAGTGCCCCAAAAGAAGCATACGGCCGCCAGTGCAAGGTAGGCGATCCGGTGGGGGTGACGAACTGTGGTCAAGATTCTTTCTGGGCGAGTTTCTCTATAGTAACGCTGGCGATGCGGTTGCGATCCATCTTGGAGATGGTAAAGCGGCGGCCTGCGTAATCGAGGCTCTCGTTTTCCTTGGGAATGTGGCCGAACTGAAAGAGCAGGAAGCCGGCCAGCGTTTCAAAACCAGCTTCGGTGGGCAGCACAACGTTGTAGCGCGTTTCCAGGTCGCGGATAGTGGTGCTGCCTTCAAGGGCCAAAGTCTTTTCGCCGCTGACGGGTTCGACGCGGACGGCATCGTGTTCGTCGCCGATATCGCCAAACACCTGCTCCAACACGTCTTCCAACGTGACCAATCCGGAAATGGTTCCGAACTCGTCCACCACTAACGCCATGTGCGAATGGCTTTTGCGGAATTCGTCGATCAGCTGATTCAAAGGCTTGGTTTCGGGCACTACGACTGGCTTTCGAACAAAACGCCGCAAGCGAAACGGTTTGGTGGTGCGGCGGCTATCGTGGGCGAAACGGCGTTCGTCCCAAACGCGCATCAGATCCTTATAGTGAACGATGCCGATGATTTGTTCGGGCGTGTCTTCATATACCGGGACGCGCGAAAATTTATTCTCGGTCATCACGGCCAGAACCTGATCGAGCGGCGCATCCACCGGCAAGGAGACAATGTTGTGACGCGGCGTCATGATCTCACGCGCGGAATACTCAGACAATTCAATCAGGCGCTGGATCGCGTCCTGTTCGAACTGTTGCAAATGGCCTTCGCGGCGGCTGGATTGAATGACGAACTTCAACTCCTCGGCCGAATGGCCGCCATGGCCGGTCCCCTTGGTAAGGCCAAGCAAGCGCAGAATGAGTTCGGCACTGCGTTCAATGACGATGATGAGAGGTTGGGAAAGCCGGTAGAAGATGAGGAGCGCGGGCGCGGCGAGAACGGCCACGCGATCGGCTTTTTCAATCGCGAGATTCTTGGGAACGACTTCACCGATAATCACATGCGCATAACTAATCACCAAAAACGCCAGTGCGAAGGCGATGCCGTGCAGCAACAACCGCGAGATGGGCAGGCCAAAACCTGTGAGCAGATCGCGCAAGAGAATATACATGGTGTCTTCGCCGGCCCAACCTAAACCGAGGCTGGCCAGCGTTACGCCAAATTGTGTGACGGAAAGTAATCGCCCGGGGTTTGCCAGCAAATTCAAAGCGCTCTGCGCGCCCGCTTGGCCTTGTTCGGCTAATTCACGCAGACGCGATGGGCGCACGGAGACAAGCGAAACTTCGGCAGCGGCGAAAAAACCATTCGCGGCCAAGATAAAGATGAGAACGAGAAATCTTATGCCCATAGAGACGTTGCAAACGCGCTGGCAGAGTAAAATCGGTGAGTGTTGTCTCGTTTAGTGCGCATCGTCAATATTAGTGTTGCTGTACTGGCAGTTCTTTTCTTCGGGTGCGTCTATTGGTTCGCCATCCGCCCGCTTCCGCAGACATCCGGCGAAATTACCGCACCGATTTCGGCGGCTGCGACGATTCAGCGGGACGCGCGCGGTGTGCCTCACATAGAAGCCGCTACTTTGTTGGACGCCATTTTTCTGCAAGGGTATGTCACGGCCCAAGATCGATTGTGGCAGATGGACGGACTGCGGCGTTACGCGGCGGGCGAACTAGCTGAGGTGGCGGGGCCGGACGCTGTCGCTCTCGATCAAAAATCCCGCTTGCTGCGTTTACGCGCCATCGCCGAACAAAACGTGACCCGTCTTTCGGCGGAGGAACGCGGCGTTCTTGTGCAGTACGCGCGCGGCGTGAATTTCTTTATTGATACGCATCGCGGCGATTATTCTCTGGAGTTTTCCATTCCGACGCATTCGTACGATCCGCGGCCTTGGACGTTGACAGACAGCATGCTCGTTGGTTTGCTGATGTTTCGCGATTTGACGGATAACCTTACAGCGGATACGGGGCGCGGGGCGTTACTGAACCTGAGCGCGGATCAAGCTAAATTCAAGAGACTGTTTCCGGCGACAGAAGGCGCTTCCGTGGTACCTGGCTCAAACGCTTGGGCTGTTTCGGGCGCGCATACCGCGAGCGGCAAACCGATGGTGGCGAACGATCCGCACTTAAGATACACCGTTCCAGGAACTTGGTATCTCGTGCATTTGAAGGCGGCGGGTTTCAATGTTTCGGGAGCGGCGTTGCCGGGCATACCTTGCGTCATTCTTGGGCATAACGAAAATATTGCGTGGGGAGTTACGAACCTCTCCTCCGATGTCTTTGACGTCTACCAGGAGCAAATAGATACGAGTACGGGCCGCTATTTGTTTCAGGGCAAACAAGAGCAGGCGCGGATCGATCAGGGGAGCATTGCGGTTAAAGGCGGCAAGCCGGTTCCGGTGAACATTTGGGTGACGCGGCATGGCCCGGTGTTTACCGAAAACGGCAAATCGTACAGCGTTCGTTGGGCGGCGGCGGAAGGGTTCGCTTTCCCTTTTCTGAAACTAAATCAAGCAAAGAATTGGAATGAGTTTCGCGCGGCGCTTGAGCCGTATTGGGGGCCGGGGCAGAATTTTGTTTACGGAGACCGCGCAGGCAACATTGGTTATCAAGCAACGGGGCGCGTGCCGATCCGGCGCAATTTCACGGGTGAAGTTCCGCTGGATGGCGCCTCAGGCCAGTTTGAATGGGACGGTTACATTCCTTTCGATCAAATGCCGAGCGTCTACAATCCGCCTTCGGGCGTGATCGCAACGGCGAATCAAAATCCGTTTCCGAAAGATTATCCGTACAACGTTGGCGGCAACTACGCCGACAAATACCGCATTGAACAGATCCGGGCGCTATTAGGCGCGAAACCAAAGCTGACGGTGAACGATATGCTGGCGGTGCAGAAAGACGTGTACTCAGGCTACGATTCGTTTTTGGCGAAGCAAACGGTGGCGGCTTTCGGGAGGGTAACGAATCTGCCCAGTAACGACATGTTGAAGCCGGCGGTGGAGATACTGCGGAAATGGAACGGGCAGATGGAGGGCGCGCAGGCGGCGCCGGCGATTGTGGATCTGCTGGGCAAACAACTGCAAATCTCGCTGCTTACCATTCTGGTGCCTAATAAGAAAGAATTGCCCGAAGTGTTTCCGCGGCCGCAAGAGGTGGAAAGCCTTCTGCGCGAGCGGCCGCACGGCTGGGTGGCGCAGGACGACTGGGATGCGTGGTTACTTTCTGGACTTTCGGAGGCGTTGAACAAAGGCCGAGCGGGCATGGGAGGCGCGGTGGAAGAGTGGCGATTGGGGCGTTTGCTGTTTTGGAAGTTTGAGCATCCTGTGATCAAGAATTTGCCGCCGGTTTCGTGGTTCTTCAATGTCACGTACCAGCGAAATCCAGGACCGTTTGAGATGAGCGGAGCAGCGACGACCGTTAAGCAAACGACGAATGTTTTAGGGCCATCGGAACGAATGGTGGTGGACCTGGGAGATCTGGATCACAGCGTGCAAAATCTGGTGCTGGGCGAATCGGGTTCGGTTTCTTCGAGCCATTTCGAAGATCAGTGGCCGGCTTACTACTACGGCAAAAGTTTTCCCATGCAGTTTAATCACGTTGATGCCAAGGACATATTGAAGATCAAACCGCAGTAACAACGAACCTTATTTAGCGGTAAGCTGGAAGTCATTCATGGCCACTATCGAAATTGATATCGACCCGCATCGCACTAAACCAGAAACTGAGCTGTGGCGCGAGTTGGAACCACCCTCCGGACTGCGAATGCTGGTGATGGGAGAGTTCAGCGGGCGATCTACCGGGAAGTTGAAGCGTGTGGATCGCGACAATTTCGAGACAATTCTGAGCGCCTTTGCGCCGCATGTAGAAGTGGCGCTGGGAAGCGGACAACTGGGCGATGCCGATATTGTATTCAAATCGCTGAGTGACTTCGAGCCCGACAGCATTTATCGAAAGAGCGAACTGTTCGCAGCGTTGCGCGACCACACAGGACACTCACTCTATTCGGAGCCGGACGAGAGCGAGACGCACGCGCCGCTAAAACCGACGGCTGAACAAATTGCACGGCTGACTTCGCCAGGCGGGTTGCTGGATGCGATCATCGAGAAGTCATCGACGCCGGCGAGCAGTTTCGAGAAGGGGCGGGGTTCGAAGGGAACAGACGCGTTTCAAGAGATGGTGGAGCGCATTGTTGCGCCGTATGCAACGCCCGCCGAAAGTGCGGAGAGCCGCAAAGCAGCAGATGAACGGGCGCAGAGACTCAGCTTGCTGATGGCTCATATACTGCACGATGAGCAGTTTCAGGCGTTGGAAGCGGCCTGGCGCGGTTTGGATTTGCTGGTGCATGGGTTAGACACTGACTCGGAGATCAAGCTGTATCTGTTCGACATCTCAAAAGAGAAGCTGGCGGCCGGACTCAATGAGACTGGAGATATTCGAGCTACTCGTATCTGGCAAACGCTAACGGAAGAAGAGGCTCCAGGACAGTGGGGATTGATTGTGGGGAACTTCGCCTTTGACCGCGAGGTAGTTCCGGATGTGGAGACGCTAGAACGCGTGAGTGAGCTGGCACAGGCAATAGGAGCCCCTTTCATTGGCGAGTGGCTGACTTCGCGGTATGAAAGCGCGAAGGCTCAGGCGGCGTGGGAGGCGTTACGCAAAAGGCCGGGCGCGCAGTACGTGGCGCTGGCATTGCCGCGATTCCTGCTGCGGCTGCCTTATGGGAAGAAAACGGTTCCCGTGGAAGGCTTTGCGTTTGAGGAGATGAAGGGTGAGCCGGTGCATAGCGAGTATCTGTGGGGCAATCCGGCGTTCGCTTGCGCGCTAGTGTTAGGCCGATTGTTTGAACAGCAAGGTTCGCTTTCGCCGGTACCAGGGCATATGCGGCTTAGTGACCTGCCGTTGCACATTTTCGAGGTGAACGGCGAGAACAGGGCGCGGCCTTGTACAGAAGTGCTGCTTTCGGAGAACGATTGCCAAGCGCTTCTGGACGAGGGCGTGTTGCCACTGGCTGCGGTGAAATCGGCCGATATGATTGTGTTTCCGAGGATGCGATCGATTGCGGCCTCCACCGCTACGCTGGGTGGCTGGTAGATCAGGTGAGAAACTCGGCGGCTTCCTGCAAAGACTGGCGTGCTTCCGGAAGGGTGCCGTTCAGGATTTGGAAAGCGTGGGGAACGACTGGCCAGATTTTGAGTTGGACTTTCACACCGTCGTGGCTGGCGTTTTGGGCGAGGCGGGTGGAGTCGTCGAGCATGATCTCATCGGCACTGACGTGAATGAGGAGCGGCGGCAGTTTAGTGAGGTTGGCGTAAAGGGGAGAGGCCAGCGGGTCGGTGGTGCTAGCGCCCGCGAGATAGATTTGAGCACAAGCGCGCAAGTCATCGGCATAGAACATGGCGCACTTCTGAGCGTTGTATTGAAGGGAGGCGCCGGTGCAAGCCAAGTCAGTCCATGGCGCAAAGAGGGCGGCGGCTTTGGGCATGGGGCGCGCGGCATCGCGGAGCGACAACATGAGAGAGAGGGCCAGCGAACCTCCCGCCGAATCTCCCGCGAGTGAGACGGGGATGTGCGGATCTCCCGGCCCTGCCATGGCGAGAAAAACCTGGATCAAGTCATGAATGGCGGAGGGGAAAGGATGCTCCGGAGCGAGACGGTAATTGGGGCTAAACACGCGAAAGCCCAGCTTGGCGAAATAGGCAGGGATGGGGCGATGTGTTTCGGGCGAGCACGCAACGAAGCCACCACCGTGGATGTAGAGGAGCAGACCGCGAGACGCGTTATCTGACTCGCACCACTCTCCCGGGAGGCCGCCTACTTCATCGGGAGTGACGCGGACACCCGGGGGCAACGGTGAAGGCTTGGGAATGAGGAGACGGCGAATGCGACCGACATCGCGCTGACCCCTCAACCTGGGCTTCAGAGTGTATTTCAATAAAGTGGAATACAGGTGCGCTTGCCAACTGGCCATCTTCTATTTTATTTTCCTTTAGGCAGTTTTCTGCGATACAAATCCCAATAACCGACGGGCATTAAACGCTGCATGATGTCAACACGAGTGGCGTTGAAGCCACAGACAATGCGTCTTTTGCGAAGCGCTGCGCCGGCAACGATCGTTTCAGCGACGGACTCGGGCGAACTACGAAGTAACTTTTCCCAGACGCCGTCCATGCGTTCGGCATCGGCTTTGGGCAAGGCAGCGGCGAGGCGGGCATTCTTAGCGATTCCTGTACGAACACCGCCGGGATGGACGACGGTGACGCCGATATGTTTGCCAGCCAGATCGAGTTCATGGCGGACGACTTCGGAGACGCCGCGTACAGCGAACTTACTGGCCGAATAAGCAGATTGACCGGGCGGACCGATGAGGCCGAAGATGCTGGAAATGTTGACGATCTGCGCTTCCTTTTCGCGTTCGAGCAAAGGAAGAAACGCCTTCATCATGCGTA
Source organism: Bryobacterales bacterium (assembly GCA_963763615.1). Lineage (GTDB taxonomy): Bacteria > Acidobacteriota > Terriglobia > Bryobacterales > Bryobacteraceae > Bog-105. The sequence continues at coordinate 879,523 of CAVXPI010000007.1, forward strand.
CGACCGACCAAAAGTTGATTTGAAAGAGCCAATCGAATTCTTCGAGAGTGACTTGAGCGAATGTTCCACCAAGAGCTACGCCGGCGCAATTGACAAGAAGGGTCCCCCGGCCGTGGCGAGCTTCGACGGCAGCCGGGAAATTCGAGATGGCGTTGGCGTCGGCAATATCGAAGACGTGTTCGCTGACCTGGACGCCCAACGCACGCGCGGCGCCGGCAGTTTGGGCGAGCGGCTCGGCTTTGACGTCGGATAGTGCGAGATGGCAGCCGCGGCGCGCCAAATTTAAGGCGATGGCGCCTCCTATGCCGCCGGCAGCACCAGTGACCACGGCGACCGCGTCTTTCAGGGGCAGTTCTGGGGGACGAGGCATCATTGCTCCTTCGGATGGCAACGTAATGCGAGAAGGGTTGACGATTGCTTGCCAGTGTCGACCGGGCACCGCTTGGCTGCCATGGTAGCTAGCGTATCAAAGCAGGTAAAAAAGCTAGGTGGCTTGTGCGGCCAGGTAAGGGCCGAGAACCGAGGACACGAGGTTGCAAGACTGAACGCAAAGGGACTCGCGGATAGAATGAATCCTTTGCAGATCATATTCAAGAGGAGTCATTCGCAATGTGGAAACTTAGAACTTTGCCGGTGCTGACCGGCATTGTCTGTTCGACGACCCTTCTGCCTGGACAGCAGACACCGCCCGCCCAAGACCCAACCATGCAGAAGTTCGTGGCAGCGGCGAGGAGCGCGGCTCTGCCGGCACCGAAAATCATGCCGCTCTACGAGGGCGCGATTCCAAACTCAAAGGCCAGCGAAGATCAGGAGGGTCCCGGCGGTTATCCAGGAACGGTTCAAAAGGTATCGAAGCCCACCATGCAAGTATTCCTGCCTGCGAAGGTGAAGGCCAACGGCGCTGGGATCATCATCTTTCCAGGGGGCGGCTACGCCGCATTGGTGATGGCGACGGAAGGCGAAGAGGTTGCCAAGAATTTCCAGGATCATGGGTTCGCCGCATTTGTGGTGAAATACCGGCTGCCGAGTGATCGGACTATGGAGGATAAGTCGATCGGTCCGCTGCAGGATGCGCAGCAGGCGATTCGAACAGTGCGATTGCATGCGGCGGAGTGGAATATCGATCCGGGCAAGATTGGAGTGATTGGCTTCTCCGCGGGCGGCCATCTGGCGGCCACGCTTGGGACGCACTTTGAGAAATCGTATGTGGCCAATCCGGACCAGATCAGCCTGCGGCCAGACTTCATGATTCTGGTGTATCCGGTTATTACAATGGAAACCAAGATTGCGCACATGGGATCACGCACGGCGCTGTTGGGAGAGCACCCAACGGAGGAGCGCGTGCAGTTATTTTCGAACGAGACCCAGGTGACCGACAAGACGCCGCCGACGCTGATTCTTCAGGCGGCTGACGACCATCTGGTGGATGTAGATAACAGTCTGGTTTTTTTCGAAGCGCTGCGCCACCATGACGTCCCCGTCCAGATGACCATTTTCGAGAAGGGCGAGCACGGATTCTTTTTGTTAGCGCGCGATGAATGGCAGGCCGTTCTCTTCAGGTGGCTGGAGCAGCGAAGCTGGTTGAAGCACTAAATTGCATTTGCGCGACTATCTGTTCTTCGCTTTCAATTCTTCGATTTGGCCGAACTCGCTATTCGCAAGAGCGGTTTTGCCCGCTTTTTTGTAGAGCTGTGCAAGGTGGTAGTGCGCTTGCAGATACTCGGGGCGCTGCTTGGTGGCGATCTCGAACTGGGTTATCGCCTTGGCGGGCTCATGCTGGTCTTGGTAGAGGACGCCCAGTTCGTAGTGGGCATCGGTAAAGCCGGGCTGGAGAGCGAGTGCATGTTGGAGTTGGTATTCGGCTTCTCGGTTCATGTTTCGTTTGTGAAGGCTGAGGCCGTAATAGTAGGCGGCTGATGCATTGAGCGGGTACGCGCGGACAAAGCCGGACAGGCGCTTAGTTACTTCGTCAGCGTAGGCCGGTGAAATATCGTACATCTTACCGAGGAAGTCCAGAGCCTTGGTGTCTTTCGGGTCCAGATCTACGGCTTGGCAAAGCGAATGGACAGCGTCGTCATAGCGTCCCAATGAGTAGTAGCTGACGCCGAGGCCCACGCGGAGCCGGGCCGATTTGGGGTAGCGTGTTACTGCAAAGTCAAAAACCGTGAGGGCGGGCTGAAGACCGCGATGGTTCAGGAGATGGCTGCCCAGGTCGAACAGGTTCTTTTCGGATGGCTCCATGCGGGCGGCCAGTTCATACTCGTGAGCGGCTTGATCCGCATGACCGGAGGCTTCTTCGACGTCACCTAGCAGATTGTGAAGCTCGGCCGTATCGCCCCGTTGCAGGAGTTCATTCACGAGAGCGCGGCTTTGGTCAGTCGACCCGGATTGCGAATAAGCCAGGGCCAGATCGAAGCTGTTGATGTAATTAGCGGGGTCGAGCCGGTGTGCGGTCTCAAGATACGGAATGCCTGCCTTGAGATTGTTCTGCTTCAAGTAATACTCACCGGCCAGATGGTTAGCGGAGGCGCTGTCCGGATGACGCCGCGCTTCTTCCACTAGACGGTTGTTGGCGTCTTGCGGAAGAAGCAGGGCGAAGAGAAGGACCAGCACCTGTCCAGTTTAGAAATAAAACTTCAAGGCGAACTGAATTTCGCGCGGGTCGTTCGGGGCGTCGCGGGTGGAGGTGATTTGCGCGAACGTCGTGGCATTCAAATAGTTCAGATTTCCCGGCTGCGAGAAGGACGGGGTATTGGTGAGATTAAAGATCTCAGCGCGGAATTCAAAACGCATCCGTTCGCTAATTGGGAAGGCTTTGAAGGCTGAAAAATCCATCCGGCGAATCGGCGGGCCTTCCAATTGAGTATTGCCGCCTCCCAAGGGCGCGTAATTCGTTTGGCCTACAGAAGTGACGACGGGCGGCGTGGCGAAGGCGGCCGGGTTGTAGTATTGCTGCACGTTATGCGGGCCGCTGTACGGGCTGACGCTGGTGAGCAACGCATAACAACCGGTGCCCGCGCCAGTGGCGGTGGCGCAACCGATGGCTTGCGGCTGGCCGGTATCGAGCGTGAGGATGAAGTTGGTGGCCCAGTTGCCCAGCAGGAATTGAGCGGCGCGGTTGCCGTTGCTCAGATAACGTTGATTCCGGCCGAATGGGAGATTGTAGGTTCCACTCAGCGAGATCGCATGGCGAATGTCGAAAGCCGCCAGACCTCTATCCCTTTGAATGCCCCAATTAGGAAGCCCATATGCGCGGAAGCCGCCCACGCTACCGTTGCTCAGCAGATCGCCTGCGTCTGTGAGAGTCTTCGAGAAAGTGTACGAAAACAGCATGGTAAGGCCGTTGGAAACTTGACGCTGAAATTTAGTTTGCAGGGCGTTGTAGTCGGAAGTTCCGATGGTATCGGCGTAGGAGGAGCCGCGGGCGAAATCGGGGAATGCCACATAGTTCTGCGGATTGTAGCCAAGGGGAAGAAGCACACTTTGCAGATTTGTTCCGACAAAGGCTTCGAGGTGGCGGCTGAGCGAACCGACGTAACCGGCTTCGACGAAGTCCGACTTAGTGAGTTGATATTGGAGGACAAAGTTATAGCTCTCAACGTATGGGGTTTTGTAGTTGAGCTGTATGCCACGGAGATTGAGTCCAGCGGCGTTGACATTTGCGGGATCGAGCGGAACGCTCGACAAGCCGTTTTCGAGGGTGGCGGTGGTGCCGTTCGGATAGGTGACGGGAGACTCGGCGTTCGGGCTCGGGAAAGAGAAGCTGTATTGGAACGGGAAGTTATAACCAAGGCTTGGGTAACCGCCGCGGTTTTCAAACGAGCCGTAATAAAGACCGAAGCCGCCGCGAGCTACTAATTTCGGCGTGATTTGATAGGCAAAACCAAAACGCGGCGCGAGATTGTCTTTCTGAACCTTGCTCAAGCCAGAGCCATAGGCGCCTGAATAAACAAGCTTGATGCCGTCTTGGGTGAGTAAGTTTGTGAAGCTGGTGGGCAATGCTGGAGCGTTCTGCCGAGAGGAGGGGATGATGTATTCCGCGCCGTTAAACGGGTTGCCCGGAACGAAGTTGGCTTGGGCGGAATACTTTTCGCCGGTTGGGCTGAAGTAATCCCAGCGGAGGCCGAGATTGAATGTCAGCCGCTTAGATAACTTCCAATCGTCCTGGAAAAAGCCTCCATAGTAGGAGCGAACGAGCGCGACGTCGCCAAAGTTTGAAGCTGAGACAGAATCTGAACCGCCGATATTGGCAGCGCCGCTCGGCAGAAGAAGGAATTGGGCGCGGCCGGTGCTGCCGTCGGTGACGTTTGGAATGGACGTGTATTGGCCGTTGAAATCAAATGCGCCGCGCGAATAGGGAGGCGAGAGCCAAGGGGCGGAGATTTGCTGCAACTCAAAGCCGCCTTTGAAGGTGTGGGTTTTGTACACCTTGGTCAGGTTCTCTGTGAATTGAAAGGTATTGCTGTAACGATCTCCAATGAGCCACTCGGAGGAACCCAGTTGACTCAATCCGCCGATTCCCAAGTACGGCAATCCACCATTGCCAGGAAGCTGCGGAATGCCTTGAATACCGAACTGAGCCGGTATGTTTGAGGTGCTGTTCGCATAGGCCTGGTCGCGGGAGGTATGTTCTCGATTAAAGCCGAGACGCGCTTCGTTCACAAGAGTAGGAGTGAAGGAATGCGAATAACTGAGGGCGGCGCCCATGGTATTGACAGCTTGCTGCCCGTCGTTAAAGCTTCCGCCATCGGCATAGCCGGCAAAAGGCGGGGGAGCAAAGCTAGGGCTGTGGGACCAGCTATAGCGGCCGAAGATGGAGTCTTTTTCGGTGGCGTATTCGTCAATGCGAACGTCGAAAGCATTTACGTTCGTGGAGGCATTGGCATTCACATTGTAGTTGTTGTAGAGGCCGGGCCCGGTGGGCGCGGGGAAAAGATTGAGAAGCTTGACGGCATTGGGATCGAGGCGGCTGCCGGGAATCAGATTTCCCGAAAACGGGGTGCGAACGTATTGGCCGCTGCCGAAGGGCGTTGTGGTGGCAGGATCAAAGATGGTGCCGAGAGGATAGCTCTGGCCGGTGGCGTCTTTCAGCGAGCCGCTTTGTAGAGAGATGAGATCCGAGAAGTTGGTGTAGCCGCTGTTGCGCTGCGCCAAAGTTGGCACAGTGAAGCCGGTTTCAGGAACGCCTTGGCGGATGCGGGTGCCTTCATAATCGCCAAAGAAGAACGTTTTGTTTTTCTTGATGGGACCGCCGGCGGTAAAGCCGAATTGGTTTTGCTTGAACGCGCCTTTGGGCTGGCCGCTTTTGTTGATAAAGAAGTCGGAGGCATCGAGCTTGTCGTTGCGGAGGAACTCCCAAAGACTGCCGTGAAACTGATTGGTGCCGGATTTGATGGTGGCGTTGAGAACAGCGCCACCGGCGCGGCCGAATTCGGCGCTGAAATTGTTGGTTTGGAGCTTGAATTCGCCGATGGCGTCGATGGGCGGTTTGAGGACGTATGCAGCCCCGGCTAGAAAATCAACGTCGTTGGTGTTGTTGTCGATGCCATCGAGCATGAAATTGTTTTGGGCCGGACGGGTCCCATTGGCGGTGAACCAACCGTTGGCGTTGAGGCCTCGACCTTCGGCTTGGCCCACGGTGGCACCTGGGACAAGACGCGCTAGAAAGGTGTAATTGCGGCCATTCAAGGGCAGATCATTGACTACCTGGCCCGTGATGACTTGGCCCACAGATCCATTCTCGGTTTGCAGAATGGGTGCGGCGGCTGTGACTTCTACTTCGGTGCTGACGTCGCCAACGGTGAGAGTGAAGTCGGACACGACTTGCTGCTGAATATCGACGACAATGCCGATTCGCCTTTGTTTCTTAAATCCCTGATCTTCGACCTCTACGGAATACTTACCGATCTTGAGGGGAGTGAACACGAACTCGCCAGAGGAGGAGGTCCTGGTGGTTTGTGAGAAGGATGTGCCTTCGTTACGAACAGTTACGTTCGCGCCGGAAACGATTGCGCCCGAAGCGTCGCGAACGGTTCCGAGGATGGTCCCTGTATCTACCTGGGCGAATACGGGGGATTGGAAAAATAGCAGAGTGGCTACGGCGAGAGCGTTTTGAAAGCAACGTGCGGAAAACATGGCACACCTATCCTTTATGACCAAGCTTGCGAACTGCTTAATCGACCTTCTGGATTCAGAACGTATCATCAAAAAACGGGGCTGTCAAGAAACAATGTTCAGATGTTCAGATTCACTTTGCCTTACTTTGGGCGTCAAGGGCGTGGTGCAGCTTTTCTGCCTCAAGTGCATAGGTGGGGTCGTGGCTGACGTGCTTGATCTCGCGGCGGCAGAGTGGCTTGTTTCCCGATAGGTACGCGACCTGGGCGAGGAACCAACACTTGTAGGTTGCAGGGACACCGGAGGATTCGGCAAAGGTGGCGTCGCTGAGCGCGCCGGCAAGGTTACCAAGCTCCAGAAGTGCGTAGGCCCGAAGAACGCGGACAGTAGTGTTTTTGGGGTTAGTACGAGTAAGCTTCGTCAAAGACGTGAGGGCGTCGGCGTCGCGATTGTCATGAATCAGCTTGATCGCTTCGTCGACCACTTTTTTGTCTTCTGGAGTCAGGTCTTCGAGGGGCCCAGCCAGTGCCTTCAGGTCCAGCTCTGGGCGGACATTTGGTGTGGGAGGGAGAGCTAGCGCCGCTCCAGCCGAGAACAAAAGAAAGACCGCAGCGGCTCGCATGGCTCCCACCATCATATCGTCGACAAAGAGAGAGCCTTACCTGTCCTCGGGAGTCCTTCGACATGCCGCGAGAACGGTACGCCTTGTTTCCGGTTCGCAAGCGCGGGCGATCACGACAGCGCCGACCAACAACGCAAATTCACGAATAGCCCTTTCGCGCTTTTCTGCTTTTGATCCGGGCATGGCCTTTGAGAGAACAGCGAACATCCGATTCACCCCAGCGCCGAAAGATTCTTTGCGATCGTCAGACGATCGCGAGACGTCGCCGCTCAGAGCCGCGACAGGACAGCCCTCCGCGGGATGGCCGACATGTTTTGGAGACAGATAGAATGTGCGGAAGCCGGGCAGGAGGGCGGTTGGCCCGTGTTCGTCGAAACGGGCTTCCACAAACGAGATGAGTTGTTCGAAGGCTGACTGCAAAGCAGCATCGGCGAGAGCATCTTTGCTATCGAAGTGGCGATAGAAGCCGCCCTTTTTCATTCCGGCTTCGCCCATCACGTCGCTGACGCTGGTGCTTTCGATTCCTCTTTCGCGGAATAGACGTGCGGCTCCGTCGAGGATTCTCTGGTGGCTTTTTTCCATTTCTTGTTGGGAAACGCGCATAGCGGTTGGCAAACTCCGAAAAATTGCCATTGACAATTAGAGGATAGTCGTACTCTAATTAGATGTCAACTGTAATCTAAACACTCGAGGTGAGTTTAATCATGAACGAAGCAGCGCAGGAAATTCGGCGGCATTATGAAACAGAGCCGGGCAATGCCGATCGTGTTGCGAAAGTTGTCGAAATACTAAACCGTTTCCCGAGCGGGCCTATTACGGCGGCGCAACTTGCGCCACTCGATCAGTTCCACATTCTGGGTCTCGCCGCCACCAAGGAGTTGGCCGAACTGGCTGGGATTGGGAAGGCAACAGAAGTACTGGATGCAGGATCTGGCCTCGGCGGCCCTGCGAGATACCTCGCGGAGACTTATGGCTGCAGCGTGAGTGGCGTCGATCTGACTCCCTCGTTTGTTGAGATCGCAAAACTTGCGACTGCGCGCACGAACTTAGGGCAACTGGTGAATTATCGAGTTGGCGATCTGACGGCTTTGCCCTTTGCCGACGGCCAGTTCGACGTTGTCTGGACGCAGCATGTGGTGATGAACATAGCCGACCGTGCGCGTGTTTACAGTGAGTTTCGGCGCGTTTTGCGCCCGAGCGGCAAGCTGGCTTTTTTCGATCTTGTGGCGGGGGATGAGAAACAGGGGTTGATATTCCCGGTTCCTTGGGCCGAAACTCCCGCAGCGAATTTCTTGCTCACCAAAGTAGAGACCCTGCAAGCTTTAGAGTTGGCGGGTTTTGGACAGGGACAGTGGAATGACGTCACTGAGCGGACTTTGGCGGCTTTCGCGTCAGGGCAAGCGCCCATACCGAAGCCGGGAGACCCGGGTCTCGCGACTGTGATGGGGCCGCGCTTCGGAGAGATGTTCGCCAATTTGCTGGAAAATCTTCGCCAGGGCCGGGTGAGAGTGGCGATGGGATGTTACGGGCTTCAGTGAGCATTATTGAACAGCAGCAGAAGAGAACCAGTTCGCGGCTCTCCGCCATTGATGTTTTGCGGGGACTGGTGATGGTGATTATGGCGCTCGATCATGCGCGCGATTTCTTTTCGTCGGCTCTCTTCGACGCCACTGATCTGACCCGCACCACGCCGCTGCTATTTTTCACCCGATGGATTACGCATTTTTGCGCGCCCGTTTTTGTGCTCTTGGCTGGAACGGGGGCGTTCCTTTCGGTGGCGAACGGCGGTAAGAGCCACGGTGAATTAGCGGTGTTTCTTATGAAGCGCGGCTTGTGGCTGATGTTACTAGAAGTCGCGGTGATCTCGCCTCTCGGGTGGTCGTTTAGTCTTGGGTTCGGACTTACCAGGCTACAGGTGATTTGGGTGATCGGGCTTTCGATGGTGATTCTTGCGGGGTTAGTAAATGTGTTTCCACCCCGAGTAATCGCGATCTTTGGACTCGTACTGATCGCTTTTCACAATTTGTTTGACGGCGCGCACGTGAAATGGCTCGGGCAATGGGCGGGCGTTTGGAAAGCGCTGCACAACATTGATTTCTTTCAGCCGTTTCCCCACAAAGTGGTGGCTTCGCTGTATCCAGTGATTCCTTGGGTGGGCGTGATGGCGCTTGGATATGGCATGGGCTATCTGGCACAGCTTGAACCGCAGAAGAGGAAACGGACTTTGCTCGCGATCGGCATTTCGGCGCTGGCATTGTTTGGCGTTCTGCGAGCGAGCAACGTTTACGGCGACCCCAAGCCGTGGAGTGTGCAGAGCGATGCGGTGAGGACGGTGTTATCGTTCGTGAATTGCACGAAGTATCCGCCTTCACTCTTGTACTTATTGATGACACTGGGCGCAGCTCTTTGCTTTCTGGCGTACGCGGATTATTTGCCGAAAGCGGTGACAAAGCCGCTGGCGGTCTTCGGACGAGTGCCGCTGTTTTACTATTTGCTGCATCTTCCGCTGCTGCATGGTCTGGCGGTGGCGTTTTCGTTTGTGCGGTATGGAAAAGCGGATTGGCTGTATCAAGATTCTTTCGCGCTGCAGGGTTCGAAGCATCCGTTGCCGGCTGGGTATGGTTACGAGTTATGGGTGGTTTACCTTGTTTGGGCGGCGGCGGTGGTGCTGTTATATCCGGCGTGCCGATGGTTTGCGGATGTTAAAAGACGGAAGCGGAATCCGGCGCTGAGTTATTTGTAACGCTTATGCTACCGGCGAGTCGATCGCTGTCTCATGCGAGGTTTTGCGGATTCGAGTGAAGAAAGCGTCCCAGAGCCACTTAGGGCCGGCAGCGACGAACAAGGCGATAGTGAGCGGGATGCGGCGGAGATCGTGGGCAAACGAACCTGTATCTTCGCCGTAAGTGACTAGTAAGCCGCGGCGCATGGCGTACAGGTTGAAGAGCGTGGAGATGGCGGTAAAACAGATTGAGGCGAAAATGCTGGTCTTCAGATTTGGTGTGCCGCGCAAGAAGTGGACCACGGCCTCCAAAGAATGCGATAGCAAGGGGAGCAAGAACATCACCGTAAGACTGGCAAGCCAGGGCGGGTCGGCGCGGCGGAAGGCTTCTGTCAACGAGCCGTAGACGCCCGCTGTGGGGCCACGATACAGCAACTCGACAAGCGCGGCGATCAAAGCGGCACGCCAGCCGGCGGTGAGATTAGCAAAGAAGAAAATGAAAGCGCGGATTACGGGACTAAACACCGCCGATTTCCAGTTCCAGCGGCGTATTGCATATTCGGCGGGATCTCGAACGATACCAACTAGGACTTCGGCTACCGTCATTATTGAGCCACGGCCTCGCCACGGTTAAGGCTCAATTGCTCTGAGGCATGAAGAGGTTCCCGGTCAAAGACGAGCCGCAGGTAGGGCTTGGCTTTGAACTCAAAGCGGAGAGGGAGGAAGTTAGCTCCTTTTTCGAACCAGAGACGAAAATTTGTTACCTCGTTGGTCTTTTCGTTGCGGAGCGTGCCGCTGAGTTGAACGATGGCGCCCGGAGAGGTGGTTAAGCCCGCTTTTTGCAAGTCTCCGCCAATGTGCCGGTCGGGGCGCTTCTCAGCGAGAAACTGGAAGGTTTTCCCGTTGAAAACAATACGGCGCTGAAAGGACGGTGTTTCGGCGAGAATGGCTTGGCGCAAGGAATTGAGAAAGGTTCCGGCGGGCCGGCCGTTGAACAATTCCGTCTTTTCGACTTGCGGCGACTGGGGCTTGGCGAATTCGGCCTGCACTTGCTGCAAGACCTGGTCGGCATTGGAACCGCGGTAGGAAGAGGGGAGCAGCAGGTGGCGGACCGAGTAGCTCATCTTTCCTTCATTGACGAAAGCGCGAGCGGCGACGAATGGGACGTCACCGCTTTTCTTGGAACGAAGGGCGGTCTTGGCGTCCTCGAGGGACTCTTCGGCGCTGGCTGTCATCAAACCGAAATAGTCGGCTGCGGAAGAAGCGGGGTCCTGGTCGACGTTCTCTTGGATAAACCCGAAACGGTTTAGACCGGCGGAGCGCTCGGGCGTGGAGCCACTCAAGAAACGGAGGCTGATGTCGTGGTGGAGATTGCCAGCTGAGCCCTCGTCCGCCTGGGCAAAGCCGAAACCGACGCCAGAACGGCTGAAGATAGTCATTGACAAGAAGGTAATGTAGGCGGTGGCCCGATAGCGGCATTGAAATGTGCGCGGGACATCCCCGCCAATCGCTGCTGCTAAGGCGGTGGGTTCCGCGGGGGCTGCGGGAACCGCAACCGGGAATGTAAGAGAAGTGGTTATTAACAAACCGGCGCCAAGACTTCGGGCTGTGCTTTTCAAGACACACGACCACTGAGTTGGAATTGCCTGCATGATTAAGAGTAGACCGTCCTGGTAACTCTCTCATGGAGACCCCGTGAAGGTTTTGAAACAGAACTGGATAAAAGTGTTTCGAGCGAGCCGTGAAAGGCCGATTTTAAAAGAAATTGGGGAATGGGAATGTTTTATCGAAGGCGCATGAACCTAATCGAAACGAAAAACAGACGCAGAATTCATACTCTTCTTGGCGGGCCGCAATCGGCAATCGCTGTCACTCCAAATTCACAGCACCGCTGCTACCGTAGATTTGCGGAGTGTCTGTGAACTGCCCTTCGCGGTAACCTTCGGTCGGAGTTTGTGACAAATGAATTTAGCGGTCACGCTGAGCGTGAATGGGGTTACGCACAAATTGCAACTCGATGCGCGGGTTTCGCTGCTCGATGCGTTGCGGGAGCACTTAGGGCTGACGGGAGCCAAAAAGGGATGCAACCAGGGTGCTTGCGGGGCTTGCACCGTGCTCGTTGAGGGCAAGCGCGTGAATTCGTGTTTGACGCTCGCGGCCCAACTGGATGGCTTGCCCATTACGACGATCGAGGGGTTGGCACATGGCGACGAATTGCACAGTTTGCAGAGCGCCTTCATCAAACATGATGGATTCCAGTGTGGTTACTGCACGTCGGGCCAGATTTGTTCTGCGGTAGGCATGATTGAGGAATTCAAGGCAGGGATCCCGAGCGCAGTGACGATGAACGGAAGCGCGGAGTTTTCGGATGCCGAAATTCGCGAGCGGATGAGCGGGAATCTTTGCCGGTGCGGGGCGTACGTGGGCATTAACGAGGCGATTCATGAGGCATACGAGGGGATGAAGGCATGAACGAGTTTGCTTACTATCGCGCCGATACGGCGCAGCACGCGTTGCAGCTTTTGACGGAACAGAACGGGGCTGCGAAGTTTCTGGGCGGCGGAACGAATTTGATCGATTTGATGCGTGAGCGGATTGAGCGGCCGAGCGCGCTGGTTGATATTACCCGCTTGCCACTGAATCAGATTGAGGTTTTGGCGGATGGAAGCGTGCGGATTGGGGCGCTGGTTCGCAACAGCGATCTGGCGGCGGACAAGACGATTCGCGAGCGGTACCCAGTGCTTTCGCAGGCAATTTTGATGGGAGCTTCGGCGCAGTTGCGAAACATGGCAACGACGGGCGGCAACCTGATGCAGCGGACACGGTGTTACTACTTTTATGACCAGGCGGCGCGGTGCAACAAACGGAATCCTGGCAGCGGATGCGATGCGGTTGAGGGATTTAACCGGATTCATGCGATTTTGGGAAGCTCGCCGCAGTGTGTTGCGACGCATCCGTCGGACATGTGTGTGGCGCTGGCGGCACTGGATGCAGTGGTGCGAGTGAGCGGAAAAACGGGAGGCGACCGAACCATTCCGCTGATTGAGTTTCACCGATTGCCTGGCGATACGCCGGGACGGGATACGAATCTCGAGGCCGGCGAGTTGATCACGGCAGTGGATCTTCCGGCGCTTGGGTTCGCGAAGAATTCGATGTACAGAAAGATACGCGATCGGGCGAGTTATGCGTTTGCGCTGGTATCCGTTGCGGCGGCGCTAGAGACAGAAGGCGGGATGATTAAGCAAGTGCGGCTGGCGATGGGTGGAGTGGCGCATAAGCCTTGGCGTGCGACGGCGGCAGAACAGTTTCTAGCGGGAAAACGCGCGGACGAGGCGAATTTCCGGCAGGCTGCCGAAATTGAGTTGCAGGGGGCGAAACCACTGCGCGATAACGCCTTCAAAGTGGAGTTAGCGAAGAGGACGATGGTGAGTGTGTTGAGGGAATTGGCGGTGAAGCAATGAGTATCGTTTCGAAATTAACGGAAGCTGTTGTTCATATTTTGCCGGATCGTGACCGCGATGAATTGAGCGACGCGCAACGCATTATCGGCAAGCCGATTGACCGCGTTGACGGGCGGGCGAAGGTGACAGGCAAAGCGACGTTTACGGCGGAATTCGCATTGGACAACCTGGCGTACGCGGCGTTGGCTTATGGCACGATTCCTAGGGGGAAAATTACTAAGATTGACAGCAGCGAGGCGGAGAAAGCGGCGGGCGTGATAGCAGTGATTACGCACGAGAATGCGTTGAAGATGAATCCGCCGCCGGTGTTTGGTGGCGGTGGACCGACCGATGCGGCGGGCAGTAGCGCCAACGTATTGAACACGGATGAGATCTTCTGGAATGGACAACCCGTAGCGATGGTGGTGGCGGATTCACTGGAGCGGGCGGAATATGCGGCGGGGTTGATTCACGTTTCCTACCATGAGTGGCCGGGCGCAAAGTTATCGTTCGAGGCGGCCAAGAAGGACGCTGAAACACCGAAGAATATTTTCGGCGAAGACGCCGAGGTGGAGCGAGGCGACGCGGCTCAGGCTTTGGCGGAGGCGAAGTTCAAGATGGACCACGCCTACACGACGCCGGCGCACATCCACAACGCGATTGAGCTGCACGCGACGACGGCTGTTTGGGAAGGCGAGCAGTTGACGGTTTACGACACGACGCAATATGTGCGGGGCGTGGCGGATTCGCTGGCCAAAATGTTTTCGCTCAATAAGAAAAACGTGCGCGTGATTGCACCGTTTGTGGGTGGCGGGTTTGGCGGGAAGTGCATGTGGTTTAACGTGCAGCTTGCCGTTTTGGCGGCGAAGATGGTGGAACGTCCGGTGAAATTAGTGATGTCGCGGGAGGGTGTGTATCGGACGGTGGGGTGGCGCACACCTTCGGAACAACGGGTGGCGCTGGGATGCGATGAAAGCGGCGCACTTACGTCTCTGATCCAAACAGGCTTTACCGCGACCAGTTTCAATAACGATTTTGCGGAGCCGTTTAGTTTTGCGGCTCGGCACCTGTACCAGAGCAAGACTTTTCAGTTGAGCCAGCAGGTTGTGCGTTTAGATACACTCGCGAATACGTTTATGCGGGCACCGGGCGAAGTGCTTGGGCTATTCGCGCTGGAAACGGCGTTGGATGAGCTGGCTCACGAAGCTGGGATCGACCCGGTAGAGCTGCGTTTGCGTAATGATCCGGAGAAGGATCCGATCAAGGGGAGAGAGTTTTCGAGCCGCCATTTCAAAGAAGCATACCGGTTGGGCGCGGAGAAGTTCGGCTGGGATAAGCGGAAGGCGCAGCCGCAAGCGACGCGGGAGGGCAAATGGCTCATTGGCCATGGCGTGGCGAGTGCGTATTTCCCGGCTTACCGCTTTCCAGCTGCGGCGAGAGTGCGGCTGAACGCGGATGGTACGGCGGTGATTCAGAGTTCGGCGCAAGAAATGGGGATGGGCACGGCGACCGTGCAGATACAGCATGCCGCTGAACGATTAGGGTTGCCGATGGAAAAGATCCGGTTCGATTACGGGGATACAGACTTTCCGACAGCGCCGGTGGCGGGCGGGTCTGCACAGGCAGTCAGTGTGGTGTTGGCCGTGCAGCAGGCGTGCGAGAAGCTGCAACACGAAATGTTGAGTTTGGCAAAAAAGTCGAAGGGATCGCCGTTAGCAGGCGCGCATTTCGACGAAGTGATCGCTTGCGACAGTGGACTTTTTCGGCGAGACAAGCGAGATAGGGGCGAGACTTACGAGCAGATTCTGGCGCGGTCAAAGAAGGATTTTATTGAAGCAGATGCCCAGACGGGGCCGCCTTTGGAGATGGCGAAGTACGCCATGGGTTCGTACGGCGCGCAATTCTGCGAGATACGGGTGAACGAAGAAACCGGCGAAACGAGAGTGGCGCGCTGGGTGGGGGCATTCGACGCGGGGCGGATTTTGAATGCGAAGACGGCGCGATCGCAATTCATGGGCGGCATCATTATGGGTCTTGGGATGGCGTTGACGGAAGAGGCATTGTTCGATGAACGGATGGGTCGAATCATGAACCCCAGCTTGGCGGAATATCATGTGCCCGTGAATGCGGATGTTCCAAAGATTGAAACGTATTTCTTGGATATACCGGACCCGCATATGCCCATAGGAGCGCGTGGAATTGGGGAAATTGGAATTACTGGTGTGGCGGCGGCGGTGGGGAATGCGATTTACAACGCGACGGGTAAGCGGTTGAGGGATTTGCCGTTTACTTTAGATAAGTTGCTGTAACCTGCCGTCGTCAGTTACTGCGGTGGCGGCGGCTTCCGGGCCGGATTCGGAGTTAGTCGTGGGCTGGAAAATGTGGAAAGCGAGGTCAACCGCCGAAGAAGATGCCGTTGACGATGGAATGGTTGCCGGTACCGTCTACGACCTGAAGCTGCACATGCCCTTTGAGCGTCCAAGTGGCATAGACGCCGCCTCCAAAATTCCAGTAGGTCTCGGTGTCAAGAACTGCTCCACTCACGGCGTCGACAACCGTAATCGGTTCCCAACGTCCCAGTTGGTCCCAATCGCACAGATACAAAGAGACCTGATGGCTGTTATTGTCCGTCAGGTTGAGATCAATTGTGAAATGGTCCGAACCGGGATTCGAGAGGTAAGCGGAAGCGATGCGCGAAGGCGACCCGCTGGAAATTTGCAGGGCACGGGGATCGGCCGGCGACGGGTTCCAGGTAAGAGTCGAGTCTCCGCTGACAGTGACGCTGGCGTAGGAAGGCAGATTGGTGATGTCGTTCGGAATTAACTGGCCGTCGGCGCCATACTTTCCGGTCCAATTGCCAAGCGTGAAGATGTCCGCCCCGATGTAGGAGGCCGTGGCTTGTGGAGCAGTAGTGGGAGTGGCACCGGCTCCGCCGAAGAGAATACCGTTGACGATCGAATGGTTCCCGGTACCATCTATCACCTGAAGCTGGACATGCCCCTTGAGCGTCCAGGTGGCGTAAACACCGCCGCCGAAATTCCAGTAGGTTTCCGTGTCGAGGACTCCTCCACTTACGGCGTCGACGACCGTAATCGGTTCCCAACGTCCCAGTTGATCCCAGTCGCACAGATACAAAGAGATCTGATGGCTGTTACTGTCAGTTAGATTGAGATCAATTGTGAAGCGGTCCGAACCGGGATTCGAGAGGTAAGCGGAAGCGATGCGGGAAGACGATCCACTGGAAATTTGCAAGGCGCGCGGATCGGCCGGCGCCGGGTTCCAGGTAAGAGTCGAATCTCCGCTGACAGTGACGCTGGCGTAGGAAGGGAGATTGGTGATGCCGTTGGGAATCAACTGGCCGTCGACGCCGTACTTGCCGGTCCAATCGCCAAGCGTGAAGATGTCCGCCCCGATATAGGCGGCCGTGGCTGGTGGAGCTGCACCGGCGACAGCGCCTGAATTGGGATCGGCCTGTAGCGATGATTCGTCGACTGCTTCAAAGTCAGAGGCGTTGTAATAAGTTAGCAGGTGTAAGTCCTCGTCGTTCCATCTTGTGTCGGGTGCGCCTGTGACAAAGAAGCTTCCGCCGTTGTCTGCGACAAACATTCCGTATTGCTTGAGCGTTTGGAGAATAACCTGATTGGTAGGCGACACAGCGGTGGTGGTACCCGGGTAGACGTTGGTATTGACGTTTGCTTTCAGGCGGAAGCGCTGTCCCATGGGGGGAAAAGCTGTGCTGGTGGAAGAGGACGCAAAGTGACGGGCCGGCCACAGGTATTGTGCGCGCGTGTAGGGTACGGTAAAGCGCAGCGCATGATGCAGCACGCCGTCCGACGCGAGTGCCTGCTGCACGTCGTCGAAGCGCACGAGCCCGGGAAACGTAGGCAACCCGGCGGCATCCGCCGATGTCCAGCCGGCTGGCCGGAGGGGGCCGTCCTTCGTGAGATCGAACACCGCGCCGCTCGCTGCCTGCCAACTTCCATCGCTTTGCACATAAGCCGAGAACATCTCATATAGCTTGCATGTCCCACTCTGTAGAACAATCAAATGGCGATCGCCGGTGCTGGCGGATCCGCCTTCGACAGGCGCGTCCGGTGGAACGGGATAGGGTCCGGGATCGCTCTCACTGCCATACGCGGTGAACACGATGGGAACCAGCGGTTGGTTGGCTGGAACAACGACAAACGGCAGGCCATTAGGCGCGCCGTTGTAGACCGTACCAAAATCTGGATGCAAGGGCGATCCGCTGGCCCCTTCGGATTGGATGTAAGTGGCCGATTGAGGATCGAGCGGAAGGGTGTCGATGCGGGCGTTCCAGATGTTATCGGCTGGAAAAATCGGGCAGCCACCCAGCGAGGGAGGAGTGCCAGCAGTTTGAGCGAGGGCAAGCGAGGCCAGCGCCGTCGCCGTTAGAATCAATTTGCCGCCAATCTGAAAGCTGGTTTTCAGATGGGCCTTGTTCTGAGTGGGTAGAATCACCGCTAGTGGAGACTCGTTCGGAGGGAAATGGTGTCAAGAATAGTGGCAGAGACTCAGCAAAAAAGGGCGTCTCCTGCCAGCAGAGACGCCCTTTGTTTTTTGGATGTAAAACGGCTTAGAAGCTGAACCGGCCGACCAATTGCACGTTTCTAGGTTGACTGACGGTACCGTTCCAGCTGCCGAACTTCGATCCGCTCGATGGGTCGTTGTTGAACGGAATGCAGTCGCCGAACGCTTGGCCATCGCAAGTGAAGTAGTGGTTGTTGAGCAAGTTGAATGTTTCGGCGCTCACTTCGAAGCTCATACGTTCCCGGATGGCGAATTTGCGTTTGAGGGACAGATTGGTGTCGCGATAGGGCGAACCGCGCACGGAACTGACACGTGGGCCGATACCGAGATAGTTGCCGTTAGCAAAGAGTGAAGCAGACTCAAACGCGGCGCCGTTGAAGGCCGGCTTATTAACATCGAAGCCGCTCCATGACTGAGCCATCACCGGTTGACCAGCAATGATGCCTGGAATACACTGCGCATCGAACTGGCCTGGGACGCCGCAAACAGTGGAATCGCGGAAGTAGAACGGCATGCCGGAAGTCAGTTTGATGGTAGAGGAAAGGTTCCATCCTCCGGCAATTTTGGAAACGACGCCGGAGTTATTGAGGAAATGCTTCCCTTTGCCGAAGGGCAGGTCATACACCGCCATGAGAGAGAACGTGTTTGGGATGTCGTCTGGAGAAAGCGAATGATTGCGGCTCCCCTGGTACGGGCTGATCACACCGCCGATCGCTCCGTAACCCGCAGTAGATTGCGTGGTAGACGATGCGTCAGTCGTGAGATGGGCCCACGTATAGTTGGCCCCCATGTAGAAACCGTTAGAAAACTGCCTTTCGATGCTCAATTGGAAGGAGTTATACATGGAAGTTCCTTCGTTTTCGTTGACCCCGGTGAGGGATCCGCAGTATTGCGGGAACGCGACCAAAGCTTGTGCCACGGTGGGTTTGCAGGTTCCGACTGAGTTCAGCGAAGATACCCAGTTTGAGTAAGGGACGCTGACACCGTCGAGAACAGTTTGTCCCGGGGCGAACACAGAGTTGAGCACCGTGCTACCCAGCGACGATAAGAGCGCGGGGTTCAGCGCGTTCAGCGGTTGCAACTGAGACGGTAAGTGAGTGCCTTTATTCCCCACGTATTTAACTTTGACGATAGCGCTGTTGCCGATTTGCCGTTCGACTGTAAGGTTCCATTGTTGGGTATAGGATAAATGGTTACCGTATGTGGGACGGTACTGCGGCCCACCGGTGCCATTATCGGCGGTGGAACTGATGTTAGCCGCAGTGCTATAGGCGGGAAAACCATTGTCAATATAGAAGGAAGGTTCGTAACCGCTTTGAGAATCGCCGAAATTGAGCTGCGGATTAAAGCCATCGAGCGACATGCCGCCGCCCCAGCCTGGATAAAAAGCTTGGGTGTAGAACATACCGTAGCCAACCCGCAAAACGGTTTTATCGGCGATTTTGTAGGCAGCACCGATCCGCGGAGCGAACGCTCCGTTAAAAGGCTTCTCAGGATAGGGCGCGCCGAAACTAGCGGATCCCCATGAATTGCCGGCGTAGGCCAGACTTCCGGGCAAGTTACCCGCACCCGGATTAGGCGCGAAACTCAGGAAGGCCAACCGGTTGCTCGTTTCAAAGGTGGGAGAAAATCTATCCCAGCGGAGGCCGTAATTGACTGTAAGTTTGGTGGAGAGCTTCCACGTGTCGCCAATATGCAGCGAATAGGCGCGCTGTTCCGCACCGTATTTTGCAACGTTGTGAACGCTCAAACTGCCGCTATCGCGCCGCACCAATCAGAAGGCTGGCAAAAGGATCGCCGCTGGCGATCCCAACGAGTCCGGTGGATTTGTCGGAGAAACCGAGCGAGCCAGATTCGCCGCCGGCACCGCGGAAGACTTGCTGCAGATGGCGGAACTCACCACCAAACTTGATTGTGTGTGAACCGGTGACCCACGTTACTAGCTCGTTGGCGATATGGGAGGGGCGGGTGGTTTTATTCAAAGTACCGAGACCGTCGTTGTTACCCCAGCCGGCAAAATTGATCCCGGACGGACCACTAAAGCCCGCGCTGGGCGACGCGTTATAGGCAACGGCGTTGGGAATCTTCGGCAAGTCGTTAGGATTTTGTCCAGTAACCGAACCGTAGCCTTCGTTGCGATTGACATATCCGTAGGCGAAATGGCTGAGGAGGTGGGGACTGATGGTGTGGTCCCAGTTCAAGCGGCTCACCCAGGCATCCTCGGGATTGGCGGGGCTCGATGTGCAGAGTTGCACCGGCAGCGCGCATTGTTCGTTCGGCTGCGTTTGCTGCCGCCAGATGGTGGCGAAGACGTGATCGCTCTCTCCCCAATAGTGATCGATCTTGTAGAGGAAGTGGTTCACGTTGGAGAGAATACCATCGGAAACGGGCTGCGACAAGTAGTTGTTGTAGGGACCCGCAGACGAAGGAGTGGGCAGATATTTCATCCAGAGGAGCGCCAACGGGCTTTGCTCCGAGAGCGGGATCTTGTTGCCGACATACTGCGTGCGGTTAATCGTGCCGCCGGTAATCGTCTCGGTTTTCGGATCGTACAGCGGAACGCCTAAGTCAGAAAAATCGCCGGTGCGTTCTTGAGCGGATGGAATTGAGATCACCGGACGAACGGTGCCGCCGAGACTGCGGAGGTACTCTTCATCGTGGAAGAAATAGGTTTTGTGATGCGAACCCCAGATGAAGGGCAGGAACGGAATTTTCACAGGGCCACCAATCGCGCCCCCATATTCATTTTCGTTGTCTTTGGGGCGTTGGTCTCCCGGGCCGCGCTGGTTTGTGAACTGCAGGGCATTGAAATCTTTGTTGCGGAGATATTCAAAAAGAGAGCCGTGGAAGGTATCAGTGCCGCTTTTAGTGGTGACGATAATCTCGCCGCCGGTGGTGGTTCCGTACTCGGGCTCGTAGCTTGAGGTAAGCACGCGCACTTCTTGAGCCATGTCGGGTGTAGTGGGGAAGTCGAAAAAGGAGACCATGCCGCTTTGAGACATGGTGCCTTCCTGCATGCTGACGCCATCCATCACCGCTTCGTCGCCCATCTTGAGGCCGCCGTTGATGCGGGCATTGAAGGCTTGCGGACTCGTGCCGGTGTTCACGCCAGGAAGAAATGTGATGAACTGCACCGCGTTGCGGGGCGTACCGGCGGCAACGAGGAGGGGAAGTTGATTCACGATTTGCGGAGCGACCCCTTCCTGTTGCGCGCCGTTATCGTAATTCAGCTGGGCCGCGTCCGCGGTAACTTCGATTTTGGTGGTGGCATCACCAACGTCGAGGCTGATAGGCATTTGGGCGGACTGATTGGCCAGCATTTGAATTCCGTGTGAGACGTAAGTGCGGAAGCCTTTCGCAGTAATCGTCAAATCGTACATGCCAGGAAGCAGGTTGGGAAAGGCGAAGCGGCCATCGGTGTCCGTTTGCAAAGAAGAACTGAGCGAACGCTCCGCAGCGGTAACGGTGACGGTGGCTTGCGGAATGGTGGCCCCCGACTTATCGGTAACTTGACCTTCCAGGCTGGCGTTCTGACTTTGGCCGAAGGCCAGCATTGAACAAAAGAGAAAAAGAAACGGCGTGAGGAAACGACCAAGACGTTTGGAAGAACTCGTTTTGGCCAAGTGATGAAATCGCGCGGTACTGCGACGCGGCATGAGTACTCTCCTTGAAAGACCTAAGCGTTTACCCTTGGGGCAACAGAACGAGTGCTACCCCAGCTTAGCTACAGTTTATACATTGATTCGAGTAGGACAGTCAAGCGCGCATGATGCGACATAGCTAGAACTGCGGGATGACAACTTCTCAGGACTTAGCCGTAACCCATTAATTTTTCAGCGATTTAGCAAAAATTGTGGGAGGTTGTAAACGGGTCAAGATAGCTTCGTGTATATTTCTAATTAATTCCATGCCGGCGTACCGAATGCTCGTGGCTCTTATAGGTCTCTGCGTGTTTAGGGCGCAGGGGCAGAACGCCACGGGCGACGTTTTAGCGATTCAGGATGCGCTGCAAGCTGGAGATTTAGATAACGCCACTCGCTTGATAGAAAAGTCTCTGGCCAAGAATCCGCGTGACGGCGGCGTGTTGAACTTGCGCGGTGTGGTGCATGCGCGCAGGAACGAGATGACCGACGCACGCAGCGATTTTGCCGAGGCTGTAAAGATGAATCCACAGTTGACGGCAGGATGGGAGAATTTAGGACGCGCCTGCCAAGAGTTGCGTAATAGTGTTTGCGCGTTTGACGCCTGGCAACGCGTGGCGCGCAAGAAGCCGCAAAATGCCGAGGCACAGGCGGCGTTAGCTCAGCTTTGTGCCGACAAGCAGGACTTCGCGGAGTCATTGCGGCATTTGAACGCGGCGAAGCCAGATGATGCTGCTCTGCGCTGTTTGGATTTGGCTGGCTTGGGGCGAATCGCGGAGGCGAAGGTAATCGCCCGCCGGTTGGCGAAGCGAAGCGATTTTGGAGAAGCCACGTTGGAGGGCATGCATGGGCCGCTCGATCAACCGCAAGCGGCAGAAGTTTTGGCGATTCTCGCGGAAGGCTTGGACGCACGCGGCGCGGCGGACTGGCGGACGCTGCAAAGGCTTGCCGTGGCTTATGAACAACTGCACCGGACCGCCGACGCGCGCAAAACGCTGGAGCGCTTGGCGCTGCTCGATCCACAGCAGAGTGCGCACCTTTTGGAATTGGCTCGTTTAGCCGAAGATGCGAAAGATCATGAAGGGGCGCTTGGCTATCTGGCGCACGCGCGAGATCTGGAGCCGAACAATGCGCGGATTCATTTTCTGTTCGGAGCGATTGCAGGCGAAATGAATTTGCCAATTGAGGCCAAGCAATCGTTGGACAAAGCGCTTGCGATCGAGCCGGATAATGCGGAGTTTAACTATGCGATGGGATCGGTCATTTTGGAAACGCGCGATGCGGCTGCGGCTGCGAGCTACTTTGCGAAATATGTGAAAGCCAAACCGGCAGACGCGCGTGGGCACTACGCGCTGGGGCTGGCTTATTTCGCGGCGGGCGATTACGAGCATTCGCAAGCAGAGATGAATTCGGCACGAGCCACTAAGAATTTGGGGCCGGCGGCGGATTATTACTTAGGCCGGATGGCGCGTCTAGACGGCAATCTGGAGGAGGCCACGAGCAAGTTGCATGAGGCGCTCGCGTTGCAGCCTAAGTTTTCGGAGCCGCACACAGAACTGGGAAGGATCGCACTTTTGCGGGGAGACATGGACGCGGCACGCGTGGAATTAGAACAGGCCGTGCGCCTTTCGCCGGAGAGTTTTCAAGCCAATGAGCAATTGCTGGTGCTCTATAAGAGGACACACGACGCGCGTGCGGCGGCACAAGAGGAATTGCTGAAGAAGCTAGATGAGGAGCGCTCCAGACGAGCGGAGCTGATGCTGCGAACGCTTGAGATGAGGCCATAGACGATGGCAACGCTGCTATTGGCCGGCTTGCTTTGGCGAGCGCCACAGACGCAAGACGTGTATCAGCGGGTGAGGCAGACATTGGGCGAAGAAGGAGTAGCGGAGCTTCGAGCCAAGGATTTCTCGAAGGTAGAAGAGGAGCTTACCGCCTTGAGAACCACGAGCGATGGGGAACGGGCGGAGGTATGGGCGCTGCGGGGAGCGGTGGAGTTCCTGGACGGGAAAATAGAGCAGGCGTCGGCTGATTTTGAGGCGTCGGAAAAGCTGAGGCCGGGAAAAGAGGAAGACCGCTTCACGCATGCCATGGCGCTTGTTCGGTTGGGAGACGAGACGGAGGCGCGAACGGTTTTATCCGGCTTAGCGAAAGAACACGCGAATACGGCGATCTACTGGTACTGGCTTGGCAGGCTGGATTACTATCAGCGCCGCTACCGCGAGGCCGTTGAAAACCTTGAGAAGGCAGTGAAGCTTGATCCGAAGGCGGCGCGCGGTTGGGACAGCCTGGGCTTGGCGTGGGACATGCAAGGGCAGCTAGAACAAGCGCGGGAGATGTTCGAGAAAGCGGCGGCTTTGAATCGCGAGCAGGCGTCGCCCTCGCCGTGGCCGCCGCATGATCTTGGATACCTATTGTTGCGGACGGGAGAGACGGCCAAGGCGGAAGAAGCGCTGCGCGAATCTTTGAAGTATGACAGGCGCCTTGCCCAGACGCATTACTATTTGGCGCGCACGTTAGAGAAGGAAGAGCGGGCGAGCGAAGCGATTGAGGAATACAAAGTGGCGGTGGCTGGGGATGCGGCGTCAGCCGATAGCTGTTATTCGCTGGCGATGCTTTATCGCAAGTTAAACCGCGAAACGGACGCGCGAGCGATGTTCGACGAGTTTAAGAGAAGGAAGAACACGGGAGAGACGAGTGCGCCTGAACGGCGGTAGGCCACTTGCGGAGGCAGGATACGCAGTGCGATAGACTGATGGGACAAGGGTTGGGGGCGCAGCGAGCAGGAAACATTTACAGCCTGGCTCGTGTCTATTTTTCAAGGCGTCCAGGCTCTTGAACTTCGCCCTTTCATATTCGTGACAGCCGACCCACAACAACCGTTTCTTAGCGCCTGGAAAGAGCGTCTGGAAGCACTTAGGAATGTGCCGCCGGTGTTGCGCATTGTTTGGCAATCGGGTCCGTCGATCGTCACAATGGGTTTGTTTTTTCGGGCGGCGGTATCGCTCATTCCGGTCAGCACGGCCTGGGTCACGAAGCTGATTATCGATTTGATCAACGGGATTGTCCAGCATAAGGAAACGCTTTCATCGAAACTTTGGTGGCTGGCGGCAGCGGAATTTTCGTTGGCGATCTTGGGCGGCGTGCTCGGGCGGGTGGTGGACTATTATGACGCGCTGCTGGCAGACCGCTATACGAGACACGTGAGTATCGAAGTAATGCAGCATGCCTCGCAGTTGGATTTGCAGGCTTATGAGAACCCGGTTTTTTACGACAGGTTGGAACGGGCGCGGGTGCAAGCGACAGACCGTTTGGGAATGATTCAATCGATTGGGAGGTTGTTCCAGCAGGTAGTGACGACAGCGTCTCTTTCAGCGGCCATACTCTGGTACTCGCCCTGGCTGTTGGTGATGTTGGTGCTTTGTTTGCTGCCGGCGTTTTTGGGAGAAAGTCATTTTGCGTTTTTGAGCTACGCGAAGAATTTCCGGCAAACGCCCGCGCGGCGGCAACTCGACTATTTGCGCCAGCTCGGCGGCAGCAAGGAAGCGGCCAAGGAGTTGAAGCTTTTCAATTTGAGTGCTTTCTTTACGCGCCGTTTTGTGACGATTTGGAACGCCATCCTGGATGAGAATCTGGCACTGAATCGCAAGCGGCTGATTGCGGTCTCGCTGCTTTCGGTGCTGAGCACGGGCGGTTATTATGGCGCGTATCTTTGGGTGATTTTTAAGACGGTCACGGGCGCTTTCAGCATAGGCACACTGACGTTTTTGACGCAAGCGATCATGAGCGCTTCGAGCAATATTTCGCAGATTTTCTCAACGCTTTCCAGCATTGCCGACCAAGCGCTGTTCCTTACAGATCTACTGGCTTTCTTCGATATGAAGCCGAGTGTTGCTTCCAGACCAAATGCGCTGCCCGCGCCGCGGCCGATTAAACAAGGCTTTGAGTTTCAGGATGTCTGCTTTAAGTATCCGGGCACGGAGCGAATGATTCTCAGTTCGCTGAACTTGCGAATATACCCCGGCGAGCGCATCGCTTTGATTGGCCAGAACGGGCAAGGTAAGACGACTATTGTGAAGCTGATCACCCGGCTGTACGATCCCACGGGCGGGCGGATTTTGTTGGACGGCGTGGATCTGCGCGATTATCAGATAGAGGATTTGTGCAGCCAGACGGGCGTCATTTTCCAGGATTTCATGCGCTACGAGATGACGGCGAGAGAGAATATCGCGGTTGGCCGCATAGAATTCATAGGCGACGATCAACGGATTCATGCAGCGGCTGAGAAAAGCCTGGCTGATGGCGTGATTGAGAAGCTGGCGGAAAAGTACGAGCAGATGTTGGGGCGGCGTTTTGAAGGAGGCGTCGATCTTTCGGGCGGTGAGTGGCAAAAGCTGGCGCTCGCGCGGGCGTATTTGCGCGATGCACAAGTGTTGATTTTGGACGAGCCCACAGCCGCGCTGGATGCACGCGCCGAATTTGAAGTGTTTCAACGTTTCAACGAACTCACCACGGGCAAGATGGCGCTCTTCATCTCGCATCGCTTTTCGACGGTTCGCATGGCGGAGCGGATTATCGTTTTAGAAAACGGCAACATCAGCGAAGAGGGCAGCCACGACCAATTAATGGCGCGCGGCGGCGTCTACGCAGACATGTTTGAACTACAGGCGGCGAGCTATCGCTGAGCGAACTCAGATGCCGCAGCCTTCTCAAAAACTTGACACGGCCGCTATTGAGCGCGATGCCCTGGCCGAGCACGCCCGGCAAACTGCGCGCTCTTGCGCCTGGCTGAGCGGTCGAAGTACATCCGGACGCACAAGCGAGATTTACCGCAAGAACGTGCGGCGCCTCAGATTACTTGAACGGGAGCTTTACAGTCTGCGCAGCGGTGAACCAACAGAAGACTTGCGCTGGCTGTATGACAATCTGCGGCTCGTCCATGCGGAACTACAGGATCTGAGCGAGTCTCTGCGGGGGTTGGCGCGCCTCCCGGCGGTACGAACCGAGACAGAGGATGCGATTCCACGTTGCGTGGTGCTGGCTCGCGGTTTGCTCGCTGCTACGAAGTGCCGGCTCACACAGGCGAAGGTGACCACTTACTTGGCGGCGGTTCAAGAGATTGACGCTCTGCGGTTGGCGGAGATTGACAATTTTCTGATGTCGGTGAAGCTGGCTTTGCTAGAACTTCTGGCGTTGCGCGGCAAGCAGGCACTCGAAGGATTCCAGAAAAGCGGCAAAGAGGCGGCAAGTTTCGAAGTGGGCCCAGCGATCAAGGCACTTCGTTTTATTGGCGAAGAGGATTGGCGGGAGACGCTGGAAGGACTTTCGCTCGTGCACAGAACGCTAAATGGCGATCCTTCCGGCGTGTACGCGCGGATGGATAGGACAAGCCGCGCCATTTATCGAAGTCGAGTAGCCGTGATTGCGCAGCATTCCGACGTCAGTGAAGTTGAGGTGGCGCGTCTAGCGGTGGAGTTCGCGCAAAACGCGGCAGTTGATCCGGCAACCCCTGCTGCCTTGCGCGACCGGCTGCGCCATGTCGGTTACTATCTGATCGACAAAAAGGGTTCGCAGATGTTTCTGCAGCGTGTAGGGTATAGACCCGCTTTGTCGTCGTTTCTGCAAAGGATGTTCCGAAATTATCCGGATGAGGTTTACATCATTGGGATTGAATTTGTAACGCTCATTACCGTTGTCGCCATTCTGATGAGTCTGGTGGAGCATCACAACGGCTGGGCGTTAATTGTAAGCGCGCTGCTTTTGTTGTTTCCGGCGACTCAATCGGCGGTGGAACTTGTGAATTATCTGGTCACCGCGGTCCTGAATCCTCATCCGTTGCCCAAGATTGATTTCTCAAAAGGCGTTGATGCCGCGAGCGCCGCCATTGTAGCGATACCGACGTTGCTGATCAACGACAAGCAGATTGGCCAATTAGTGGATGATATGGAAGTTCGCTATTTGGTGAATCGCGATCCAAACATCTATTACGCCTTGCTCACAGACCTTCCGGATACAGCGGAGCCGGCGGGAGATACGGACCGGCGCGTCGATTTAGCCATCGAGCTGATTAGTGGACTCAACCGGAAGTACGGTGCCCTTCCTTATGGCGGCTTCTACTTGTTTCACCGGCATCGCATTTTCAATCCGCGTGAAGGCGCGTGGATGGGCTGGGAGCGCAAGCGCGGCAAGCTGTTGGACTTGAATCAATATCTGCGCGGCACGTTTGACCCGTTTCCCGTGAAGGGCGGCGATTTCACGAGACTTACCAACCAGAACATTCGCTACGTGATCACGCTGGATTCGGATACACAGCTTCCGCGCGGGTCGGCGCAGCAGCTGATAGGCGCGATGGCGCATCCGTTGAACAGACCGCTGATTGATCCGGAGAGGAACATTGTTAGCGAAGGCTACGGTATTTTGCAGCCGAGAGTGGGCATTAGCGTACACACTTCGGCAACTTCCCGCTTAGCCCGCATCTACTCCGGCCAAACTGGCTTTGATATTTATTCACGGGCCGTCTCAGACGTGTATCAGGATTTGTACGGTGAAGGGATCTTCACCGGCAAGGGGATTTACGACATTGACGCATTGCGGACGGTGCTGGAGAAACGCTTCCCGCGGAATGCGTTATTGAGTCACGATCTGATTGAAGGCGCCTATGCGCGAGCCGGGCTGGCCTCCGACGTGGAAGTGATTGACGATTACCCGTCGCATTACAGCGCGTATAACCGGCGCAAGCATCGCTGGTTGCGCGGCGATTGGCAGATTGTCCGCTGGATCTTCGGCGAAGTGCCGGATGAGTCACGGCATTTGGTGCGCAATCCGATTTCGCTGGTATCGCGCTGGAAGATTGTAGACAATTTGCGGCGCAGCTTGATGGAGCCGGCGGCGTTTCTGCTGTTGGTGGCGGGTTGGTTCTTCTTGCCGGGAGGCGCGCGGTTTTGGACCATTGTGTCGCTGGCACTGGCGTTTCTGCCGATCTATTTCCGATTGCTGTTCGCATTGACCCGCGCGGCGCTGGCAACGAATTGGCGGTCAATTCGGGAATCGTTCGAGGATTTCGTCGTGGCGCATGCGGCGATTTTGTTGAATATTGCATTCCTGGCGCATCAGACTTTGGTCTCGGTGGATGCGATTGTCCGGACGGTGGTGCGCACGCATATCACTCATCGCAGCCTGCTGGAATGGGAGACTGCGACCGAAGCGGAGCTTGGGATTCGCAAGCGGACGCCCGTAGATATTTACCTTAATTGGCTGCCGGTGTTGTGCATAGCGCTGGGCGTTTGCCTTTTTCTGCAGCCGGAAGCAGCCCCCTATGCTGCGCCGTTCTTGCTTGCCTGGTGCGGCAGCAAGCTGCTTTCGAAATGGTTAAACCGTTCTCCGCACAAGGAAGGCGTTGACCTGTCGAAGAAGGCGCACGGTTTTTTGCGCAGTACGGCGCTGCGTACCTGGAAGTATTTTTCCACGTTCAGTACGGCGGCGAACCACTGGCTGATTCCTGACAATATGCAGGAACAACCGTATCGGGTGGCTGAACGAATTTCACCAACCAATTTGGGCTTTCTGTTGAATGCACGGCAGGCGGCGTATGAGTTCGGCTATCTGACGCTCACGGAGTTCGTGAAGCTGACGGAGGAGACGCTCGCCACAACACGCAAATTGCCGCGCTTTCACGGGCATTTTGTGAATTGGTACGACAACGTGACATTGCAGCCCTTGGCACCGCGCGTGATATCGAGTGTGGACAATGGAAATCTCGTCGCCTCACTTTGGAGTCTGCAGCAAGGCTGCTTAGAGTTGCTCGAAAGGCCAATCTTTCTCGACAACGCGTTGGATGGTTTGCACGACTACGCCAGCAATGCGAAGCTCGGCGAGGCATGGGAGAAGCTTTTCCAGGCAGGCGAGGCGAGAGTTTGGCTACCGCGATTTTTGCAGCAAACACAGCCACTGGAGTCGACTGAGTTTTCCGAGCGCGTTGGCATTCTTCGCGAAAACGTGCTGAGCCTGTTGCCCTGGTATTCGGTGGAATTTGCTCCACTCTTTTCGAGTGAGACTTTTCCAAAGACTATTCCAACGCCGGCCTCGGCGAGCACCTTTTATTCGGAACTGAAGCTGCAAATTGATAGCTTTCCCAACTCTGCCGATCTTTCACGAAAATTTTCGGCTGCCTTGCTGGATGCGCACGCAAAGCTGGATGTACTCGCGAGAAGTCTGCGCGGCATAGCAGAGACTTGCGAGCAACTCGCGCAAGAGATGGATTTCAGTCTGCTGCTGAATCCACGGCGCAGGCTTCTCTCCATTGGCTACGACGTAGAGACGGAAGAACTGAACGAATCCTGTTATGATTTGCTTGCCTCCGAGGCGCGCATTGCCTCATTTGTGGCCGTTGCTAAAGACGAGGCAGAGCAAGAATGCTGGTTCCGGCTCGGGCGGCAGCATACTGTTTGCGAAAACGAGACGGTGCTGATGTCCTGGACCGGGACGATGTTTGAGTATCTGATGCCGCTGATCTGGATGAGGTCTCACCCGGATACTTTGCTGGCGCGGTCGCTCGATGCGGCCGTGCGGGCGCAGCAGACTTACGGAAAGCGTCGACGCATCCCTTGGGGCATCTCGGAATCGGCGTATGCGAAAACGGACGAACAAGGCAACTATCAATATGCCGCATTCGGGGTGCCCGGGTTGGCGTTGAACGTGGCACGCGCCGGCTTCCTGGTTACCTCTCCCTATTCGACGTGTTTGGCGCTCATGGTGGACCCAGGGGGCGCGGTTGAGAATCTGAGCGCGATGTCGCGTAAGGGCTGGCAGGGGCAATATGGCTTCTATGAAGCGGCAGACTATACAGGGTCTGCCACCCGCAGCGCATTGCGCGCGCCAAGATGCGAATTAGTGCGGAGCTTCATGGCTCATCATCAGGGCATGAGCTTGACCGCCATTTGCAATGTGCTGCAAGATTACCCGTTTCAGCGCTGGTTCCACGCCAAGCGAATTGTGCAAGCGAGCGAGTTGCTGTTGAACGAACGCGCGCTGCGCGCGCGGCCTATCGCCGATGTGCAGCCGCGGCGTGTGCAGAATAATGACCGGCAACCTGCGGCCGTTACCGACGCTGTTTCCGCGAGCTAGTGTCAGCCGTGAAGCGCCACGAAAGAAGAAATTTCTTAATCCGCTGCGGCCAAAGCGCAGCGGCGTTCTTGCTTCCTCGCGGCATGCGGCCAGCGCCTTTTCCCGCATTCCAACTGCATCCTCATTATCGGGAACAAACTCCCACAGATAAGATGCTGCTGCAAATTAAGCCAGGACAGGATGGATTCACAGATGAAGTCCATTGGGAGAAGATGGCGGAGGTTTTCAACGCATGGAGCCGGGAGCTTCTTCAGTCTGCCATCAGTGTGCGGGCTATTGCCGGGAATTTAAGTGGCAAATTTCAGGGCACTTCCTGGAAGCCGACGGATTTGCGGCCACTCCGTCCTAGTTCGAAACTACTTGGTATCAGACGCGCACTATTTTCAGCGGAGCTATTGGGTGCGGACAGATTCCTCGCGGATATGCAAGCTTCATTGAGTGACTTTTCGAAGATACTGACCGCTGAATTCCAGATTACGCGCATCAAAGCCGTCGAGGGCGGTTTTGCCACTCGTGTTCGATATGAATTCGTTGGCACCGGTGTTGGCTTTCACCGCGAACATCGGATAGGCGACTGGTCAATCGATTGGGAGGCGGGATATCGGATCAGTCGCTGGGAGGTTCACGCGGAGACTCGCAGCCGTTCGATAGCCGAGTGTTTCCGCGAAGTAACTCAGCACGCATTAGGCGCTAATCCTTCCTACCGTCAACAGATGTTGCATAGCGCGGATTACTGGCGCACGGTTATCGATGGCGCGAGCGGGATCGACATTTATGGCCACAACGGAGTGTCGGTAGGGGATTTGCATGGGGATGGCTTGGATGACATATATATTTGCCAACCGGCGGGCCTCCCAAACCGCGTGTATCGCAACCGGGGCGACGGAACATTCGAAGATGTGACGGATACCTCAGGGCTGGGGTTACTCGACAACACGGCATGCGTCTTAATCGCAGATTTTGACAATGACGGCAGGCAAGATGTTGTTGCCGTGCGCGCCAATGGTCCGTTGCTGTTGCTGAATCAAGGGACGGGAAAGTTTAAGCTCAAGCCCGATGCCTTTCGGTTTAGTACGCCGCCGCAAGGGACGTTTACAGGTGCGGCGGCTGCGGATTACAACCGCGACGGGCTTCTCGACATTTACTTTTGTCTGTATAGCTTTTATCAGGGCAGCGATCAATACAACTATCCAAGCCCCTATTTTGCCGCCGAAAACGGGCCGCCGAATTTCATGATGGGTAACAACGGCGATGGCACGTTTCGCGATGTCACTGCCGAATGCGGCATGAACAAGAACAATACGCGCTATAGTTTCTGCTGCGCTTGGAATGATTTTGATGGCGATGGCTGGCCGGATCTATATGTAGTGAATGATTTTGGCCGCAAGAATCTGTACAAAAACAATGGAAACGGTACGTTCAGCGATGTTGCGCGGCAAGAAGGTGTGGAAGACATCGGCGCTGGGATGAGCGTTTGTTGGTCTGATTACAACAATGACGGGGCCGATGACCTCTATGTCGCGAACATGTGGACAGCGGCAGGTGAGCGCATTACGCGCGAACAGGAATTTCAGAAGGACGCTGCGAGCCAAGTAAAGTCGCTGTATCAGAAGCATGCGATGGGCAATTCACTTTTCAAAAACCGCGGCAGTGCCGGTTTCGAAATGGCGACCGGGGAATCTGGGACGGGCATGGGACGCTGGGCTTGGTCGTCGGACGCGTGGGATTTCGATCACGACGGTTTTTCTGACCTATATGTTACGAACGGCATGATCTCAGGCACAGACCCCGAGGAATTGAACGGCTTCTTCTGGAGGAAAGTTGTGGCGGCATCGCCAAACGAGGGTGTACCAGCCGAGGAATACGAGCAAGGTTGGAAGGCAATCAATGAGTGGATTCGTGATGGATACACCTGGAGCGGGTTTGAGAGAAATGTGTTGTATGCGAATCACGGGGACGGCACATTCACAGATGTTTCGGGGGCGCTAGGACTCGATTTTGTGGAAGATGGACGAGCATTCAGCCTGAGCGATTTTGATGGCGATGGGCGGCTGGAGATCCTTATCAAAAACAGGAATGGGCCGCAGATGAGACTCATGAAGAACTTGATCGCAGATCTGCCGCCGTCCTTGGCCTTTCGGCTCACGGGAACGAAGAGTAATCGAGACGCCATCGGCGCAGTGATCACGCTGAAAAATTCCGGCGGTTCACAAAGAAAGACGATCCAGGCCGGGTCGGGATTTCTTTCGCAACATAGTAAGGAAGTCTTTTTCGGGTTGGGAGAGGCGCAAGGCGATTCGGAAGCGACGATTCATTGGCCTAGCGGACTCACACAAACACTGGCAGGTCTAAAGTCAAATCACAGAGTATGGGTGACGGAGGGATCAGCTCAAATTCGCAGCGAAGCATTCAAGGAGCGGGAGGCGCCCCAACCTTCGGTGGAGGCAGCGCCGGCAGAATCACTTCCCAGCTCGGTCGAGACGTGGCTGCTTGCACCGATCGCCGCGCCGACTCTTCCCGGCGACGCTCGGCTTATCACTTTCGAAGACGAAAGATCTT
This sequence comes from Bryobacterales bacterium, assembly GCA_963763615.1. Lineage (GTDB taxonomy): Bacteria > Acidobacteriota > Terriglobia > Bryobacterales > Bryobacteraceae > Bog-105. Next base: position 912,292 of record CAVXPI010000007.1, read on the forward strand.
TCCCAGAGGAGATCGCTGCCGAATACAATTTACTTTTTCGCAGCATCTTCGACAGGCATCGCGACATGCCACTGCCAACGTCGTTCCTGCTTAATGAACAAGGCCAAATCGTGAAGATTTATCAAGGCGCGGTGGGCAAAGACCGCGTGCAACATGATCTGAACAACATCCCAAAGACAGAGGGCGAACGGCTCGCAAAAGCTCTTCCCTTCCCGGGCTGGTTGGAAACGTTCGAGTTTGGGAGGAACTATCTCTCCCTCGGTTCGATCTTTTTTCAACGCGGCTATCTCAACGCTGCTGCAGGCTTCTTCGAAAAGGCTCAGGAGAGTGCCGAGTCACTCTACGGACTCGGCAGCGTGTACCTCAAACAAGATAAGAACGCGCGGGCGCTCGACTGTTTCGAGCGGGCCGTGAAGCTAAAGGCAGGTTATCCCGAAACCGCCCCTAATGCCTGGAACAACCTCGGCATTCTGGCCACGCGTGAAGGAGATACGCCTAAAGCCGTCAGTTGCTTTGAGAAGGCGCTGGAGTTGAATCCCGAGCATCTGATCGCGCTGGTGAATCTGGGCAACGCGTACCGGCAACTGAAGCGCTGGGATGACGCGCGAACGACATTAGACCGCGCACTGCGCATCAAGCCGAACGACCCCGAGGCTCATTACAGTCTCGGTATGGTGCTGGCGCAGACTGACGACAATACCGGCGCGTACGAACAGCTACAGAAGGCGCTGGAGAACAGGCCGGTGTATCCCGAAGCGTTGAATAATCTCGGCATTCTCTATTTGCGCACGCGGCGTAAAGATGAAGCTGTGGCCACGTTCGAAAAGTGCATTAGCGTCGCGCCGGCGTTTGACCAAGCCTACCTGAACCTTGCTAGAGTGTATGCAATCGAAGGCAATAGGGACAAGGCGCGAACAGTTTTGGAAGCTCTACTGATGCAACATCCGAATCACCCGGCGGCCCAAAAGGCGTTGGAGCAACTCCATTGAAGCAGATCATCATCGATTGCGACCCGTCGCCGGATGATGCGGTGGCAATCTTAACAGCGCTCGCATCGCAGGCGGAATTGGGGGTTCTGGCGATCACCACGGTAGCGGGAAATGTGCCGGTCTTACTCACCTCGAAAAATGCGCGCAAAGCGCTCGAACTGGCTCGCCGCACGGAATTGCCGGTTTATGCCGGAGCATCGGCGCCACTGCTCAGGAAGCTAATCACAGCCGAGCATGTGCATGGCCGGACAGGTTTCGACGGATATGATTTACCGGAGCCCACGATGCCGCTCGCCAAAGGATTCGCGCCGGATGCGATTGTGGATTTGATCATGCAACGAGCGCCTGGCGAGGTCACTCTGTGCTGCCTGGCGCCATTGACCAACATCGCTCTGGCTTTGGCAAAAGAACCCCAGATTGCGGCTCGCGTGAAAGAGATCGTCTTGATGGGTGGTGCGTTTTCAGAAGGAGGGAACATCACTCCCGCGGCGGAGTTCAATGTGTTCGTCGATCCCGAGGCCGCAGCACGCGTTTTGGATTGCGGCGCGCCGATCACGATGATTCCTCTCGATTGCACGCATCAGGCGCTGACGACGAGGGTTCGGCTTGAGAAGCTGCGAGCGTTTGGAACTCCTGTGGCAGAAGCGTTCTATCATCTGCTGAAGTTCAATAAGATCTTCGATGAGCAGAAGTATGGATGGGAGGGCGGCCCACTGCATGATGCAACCGTGATCGCCTATTTACTGGATCCGGCAATGTTTTCCGGCCGCATGGTTCATGTAGATGTGGAATGCAGCAGCGCGTTGACTCTTGGGATGACCGTGGTGGATTGGTGGTCTGTCACGAAGAAGCCGGCTAACGTCCAATTCCTCCGCGAAATAAAGGCTGACCGCTATTTCGATTTGGTGATTGAACGATTGGGCAGGTTATGACTGGCTGGCAAGCCACAGTAGCGGCTTTGTGCATTGTGACCGGGACAGTCTTCGATGCGCAGCATCATCCGATCCCTTCCGCGAAGGTGGTTCTTCAGTCATCAACGGGCAAGAGAGAAGTGTCAGCACTGGCTGATTCCGCAGGCGTTTTTAGATTCTCGGTCGCGAGCGGCAACTACACGCTGCGGGCTGAAGGAGACAGCGTGATCATTACCGCGCAGCCGAATAAGACTACGATTGCCAATCTGCAGGCACAGCCAGGCTTCGATGATCAGCCTCAATACACTCCGGCAGGCGTGACCGATTACACCTACCGCGGTGGACATGGCTCCGACAATGTGTTTCGCTCCTCGGAGGCCATTGCGAAAGAACTCAAGGACGAGCGCACACCGGTGGGAGGCGACCTCAGGGAGAACGAGATCTATGAGGCAGGCACCGATCTGCTGAACCGGCATTCATCGCAAGCGGCAGCGGAGATTTTTTTAAAAGGTACGAGGCTGTTCCCACAGTCGGTCAGGATGTTATTAGGGATGGCAAGCGCGCTATATGCCCAGGGTGCATATGACGAAGCCGCACAGTGGTTCTTTAGAGCAACTGACTTAGTTCCGACTAACTCGAAACCTTATCTTTATCTGGGACAGGTGAAGGCAAAGCAGATCACTCAAGCAAAGGGCTACCAGGAGCGGATGGCGCGGTTTGCCAAGCTGCAACCTGACAACGCGCTCGCGAATTACTACTACGGAACCACGCTGCCCGACGATCGCGCACGCGAAGCGTTCCGCAAAGCGCTCGAGCTGGACCCACACTTGGCTATTGCCCATGCCGGCCTGGGAGCGATTGCACTGCGGGAGGGGAATCATGCAGATGCGGTTCGCGAGTTGCAAGAGGCGACCGCTGCCGATCCGGAGATGGAAGAAGCTCACTACCGGCTCGCAGAGGCCTACCGGCTTTCGGGAAATCCGGCCAAGGCAAAAGAAGAGCTGGCCATTTTTCAGAAACTATCGAGAGCTTCCGGCTGCCGCTGAATGCGTCGGAGGTCCGCTCATGAGGCTTGAAAACATATCTATGAACTTGCCGTAGTCCAAGTCCAATTGAATCTCGACGGGCTGTAAGGTGAATTCAGGCTTATCCGCGGCACGCCAAGTAAGAGTGTTACCGTACCCGGCACCGTGATCGATATCGACACTCATGAAGCGAGTTTCTTTTTGAGTGATGATAGAAGGGTCAATCCATGCGGCGGCGGCCACTTCGTCCCACATAAAGTCGTTCCCTTCCCCCGGCTGATAGTACTTGGCGATGTAGCGGGCAATGGGAGTTCCTGCGGCTTCAATCTTTTTGACTGCTGCCGGAAGGAAGCGGGCCTTAATCGAAACATCGACGGGAGTGCAAACGATTTTCTTCCAAGGCGCGCGCAAGACAATGGCAGCCGCTTCCGGATCGAACCAAAAATTGAACTCGTGGCGGGGATTGTTGACGAATTCAGCGTAGTCTGTGTGAGGGTTCACGCTACCGCCCATGAAAACAAGCTGCTCCGCCAACTGAGGGAATTGTGGATCAAGAGTTATGGCCAGGGCCAAGTTCGTCATGGGCCCACCTTCGTAAATCGTGACTTGGTTTGGATATTCGTGAACCGTGCGAATCAGAAAGTGAACGGCGTCTTCAGTGGCGGCTTTGACGGTGGGCGCGCCCTCGGGCATTGGCGGGACAACCGATGCCTCGTGAAACCAGCGATTGTCCCAAGCGCCAAGGTAAGCTAATTTGCCGTAGCGCTGCTCCCAAAGCGCCGCCTGTTCGCGAGTATTGACCAGTGGCGACGCAGCTCCCAGCATAACAGGCACATCGGTGCGGCCCACGATTTCGAGCAATCGGAGCGTATGGGCCACCTCCTCATCGCGCCACTGATCGCCGCTGACGACTGTGATGCCGAGCACCTCAACGTTGGGCGATTGGAGCAGCACTAACAGGGCTTGCATGTTACTGCCGCCGGGACCGGAACAATCTTCGTTAATGATGATTTTACGGCGGTTTGTTGGGGCCGCCGTAAGAGCGGATGTGATTAGAAGTAGAGTTAAGAGGCTTTTCAAAACGCCGCTTTCACACCGAACTGAATGACGCGTGGGGTACCTACGGTGCTACTGATAGAGGCGGCGCCGGGCTGGCTAATATCCGACACCGAACCAGGCCCGGGAAGCGCAAATTGGGCGTGATTGAAGAGATTAAAGAATTCAGCGCGGAATTCGATTTTAAACGATTCGCGAATGGGGAAGCGCTTGATGACCGAGAAATCGGTATTGACGAAGTCCGGGCCGGAAAGAGGAGCGCGGCTGGCGTTCCCAAGCTCGCCTGCCGCTGGTTGGGCGAAGCAGGAGACATTAAAAAACTGAGCCAGAGATTGGCTGCCCGAACTGGGATTACAGGTTTGGTTCGGACGATTGTAGGCTGATCCGTTAGCGTTGAGGAAATTTACGCCGGAGTTGTTAGCGCCATCCAGGATAAAAATTGGAAAGCCGGAAGTTGCCTTTTCGATCACGGTCAACTCCCAACCACCGGCAATCAAGTCAGCGGGCTTACTTAGTGAATTCCCGTACCGCTTGCCCTTACCGAAAGGCAGATCGTAGATTACGCTGGCAGTAAAGTTGTGGTTAAGGTTGATCTGAGAAAGGCCCCAGTCAAGCGTCTGCCAGCCGGGTAGCGGAAAGTAGGTAGCGCCGATGGGCGTTCCAAGGCCGTCGGATAAGCCGTCGTCGTAGGCTCGCGAATAGGTGTAGCCGATGATGGCGTAAAGACCGTGCGAACTCTTTGTCTCCGCCTTCAACTGAAGTGAATTGTAATGAGCGCGGCCCACGTCTTCAATGGCTGAAACATCGGAACCGGGGAAGGCAGTATAAGGGACACCGAAAGCGGCCCCACCCGGTCCGCAGCCTAGAGTGTAGCCGGAAACCGCACCGCAAGCCGAAGGTGATCCGACATTCAGGTTATTGCCGTCACTTAGAAGATGGGAACTGCGAGCACCCGCATAACCGGCGGTTAACAGGATTTGGCCCGGCAAGCTGACGTTCAATATTTATATTGAACTGCTGGACTCGGCCCTGTTTAAAATTGAGGTTTTGCGAGTAAATTGTACCCGCGAAATCGGCGGGCTTTGGGGCGGACCGGCGTAACATGGGGAAACCATCCGATACAGTGCCATAGGAGCCGCCAAAGAAAGAGGTCAGTCCAAATGACTGAGCAAAGTAGGGAGGATTTTCCCACAAGCCCTGTGCGCCCTGACTCCACGAAGAATCATGGAAAATCGCGTAGCCGCCGCGGATGGCTGTTTTGCTGCTGCCAAACGGTTTCCACGCCACGCCAATGCGCGGTTCAAGCGCAGTCTTGTCAAGTTGAATGCCGGCGGAAGAACTGCCGCCTTGGCCTGCGATGATGAACTGGCCCGTTGGCAGGGTTGAAGTCGGCGATACGATCATGCGCTTCGGTAATAGGGGTGACTAAACGCCCAAGCGAGACCTAGGTTGAGAGTAAGATCCTTAGTCACTCGCCAATCGTCTTGCACAAAGGGGCGGAAAAGTTTCCAACGGCGTCCGGTGGTGGTTCCATTAAAAGTTTGATCGTGTTCGGCGACGGTGGGTATGCCGAGCAAGATGTCTGCGGCCGCGTCGCCCGTGATGCCCGTAAAGACCCAGAAGCCATCTCCGAACGCCTCAGTCAAAACATTCATCTGATTGGCGCGAATGCCCATGCCGACTTTAATGTCGTGATTGCCGCGCACCATATCGAGGGAATCGGAAATGGAGAAGACGTTAGTACCACCTTGGAAGGGCGAAAAACCGCGATCTCCCAGAGACCAGTAGCCGCCAGTCACCAAAGAACTCGTCAATCCACAACTCACTCCTCCCAGGTTGGCTCCCGGAATGCCGAGGGTCTGGGCATAGGCAGCTTCCGGTGCCTTGCGAAGTGATGTAGTCGAAGATCCGGTTATAGCCGCCGCTGATTTGGTTGACGGTGTTAGGCGAGAAGACGTGCGTTTCGGAAAGGGCCACATTGCGCGCGTGGTTCAGGATGCCCTGATTGCTGGCGAAAGCGCTCTGCCTCGGCGAAACCCGGCGAACCGCCCGGAACGTACGAAGTCGGCTTGGTCGTAGCTGAAACGCGCGAATGCGTAATCATTGTTAGAAAAATTGTGGTCTATACGGCCGTCGAATTCGCCCTCGTTGAGTTTGCGAACGGGCTCGCTGACATAGTCGAAATTCAAGGCCGCGTTGTTGGCGTTTGGCAGCGGATAGAGATTGATCAGCTTTTGACCGATCGGATTGATAGCAGACGCTGGAATGACATTATTAGTGTCGAAGGGTGCCGCCCGTGTACGGATTAGTCAAAGAATTGGCGGCTGCGCGAGGGTTACCGAATGGATCGTTGGTGAAATCACCTGTTCGCATAGCGACGCTGGGAACCAGGCCTTCGAATGGGATACCGTGGCGCTGAAACTTATTTTGGATATCGGCAAAGAAAAAGGTTTTGTCTTTCTTGATGGGTCCACCGACCGAGCCGCCGAACTGATTGAGATTGAATTGCTCTGTGTTTGCCGCAAAAAAGCTGCGCGCGTCAAGTTTGGTGTTGCGGAAAGAATTCAAAGAGAGTGCCGTGCAGGGCATCGGTGCCGTTTTTGGTTGTGACCAGCACAGTGGGACCGGCGCGGGTGCCCCATTCAGCTGAGTAATTGTAGGTGAGAACTTTGAATTCCTGAATGGCGTCGATAGAGGGCAAGAATCGATATGCCGCCGCCGGTGAGTTCGTTATTGTCGTTGCCATCGAGCAACCAATCGGTGGAATTGGCGCGCGAACCGCCGACGGAGAGAGAGAACGAACCACGAGCGGACACTTCGCTGCTCGGGCCACCGTTAAAGAAGCTGCCGGTACTGGTTTCCTGTGTGGTGCCGGGCGTAAGGGTGGCGAGTTGGACAAAGTCGCGGCCGTTGAGCGGCAGATCGGCGACTTGCTGGGAGGTGATGACTTGGCCCAGGGTCGGATTAGTGGTTTGAACAGCGACAGCCGTGGCGGTGACTTCCACGCTCTGCTGCACATTGGCGGGCGAAAGGGTGAAATTGACTTCGCGCTGTTCGTCAACCTGGAGGCGGACATCTTTCACTTCGCTGGACTGAAACCCGGTGAATGCGGCACGCACGGTGTAGGTGGTTACTCCCAACAGGGGAACAACATAATGGCCGCTGGCATCGGAAATAGCGTCACGTACGGTACCTGTGTTTTGGCCGGTGACGGTGACTTTTGCACCCGAAACGGCACCGCCCGAGGCGTCGGTTACCGTTCCAGAGATGGTTCCGGTCGCTTGACCGAAAAGTAATGGGCACAGTGAAAAAACGAACCCAAGCGAAATGAGAGAGAGCGAATGCTCTTGGAAATTACCATGAATGAACCCCCTAAATTGGCCACACACGGAGTGACGAGATTAGATTTTTAAGCGAGGCAACAACAGCCCTTGTGTTTAGTCTACTACCCAGCCGTGTGAACCGCTAGTGCACTGCGTTTTTAACGGAACGAGGAGGCGGTGAGCAGCGCAAAAAGGGGACGGTCAGTACGCGATAGCTGGACCTTGGGCTGCGAGGGAAGCTGGGGTGAGCGCTATGACTGTCCCCCTTTTGCTTAGGTTCGGCCAGAGATAATTGTGTTCATGCGCTTTCGACTCCTGGTTGCCCTGATGGCCTGTTCCGCCGGTTTTGCGGATTTCACCGCGGAATGGAATAAGCCGATAGCCCCGTTCCGCATCGCGGACAACCTTTATTATGTGGGGACGAACTATTTGGCGTCGTACTTGATCACCACGGCGGCGGGCCATATTTTGATTAACCCGGACTACGCGGAATCGGTACCGATTATCGAGAAGAATGTGGAGACGTTGGGCTTTCATTTTCACGATGTGAAAATCATCCTTATTAGCCATGCGCACGATGACCACGCAGCCGGCTGCGCGCTGGCAAAAAAGGACAGCGGCGGGGCGCAATTGATGGTGATGGAAGCAGATGTGCCCGTTATCGAACACGGAGGCGTGGGGGATTTTTACTATGACCAGCATTGGCCCCCGGCAAAAGTGGACCGGATCTTGCACGATCTTTCGCAAGTGAAGCTGGGAGGAACAACGCTGACGGCACACCTCACGGCGGGCCATACGAAGGGATGCACAACCTGGACGATGGACGTAAAGGATGGCGGCAAGGTTTTACATGCTGTGATTGTGGGCAGTCCGAACGTGAACAAGGGTTTTCAGCTTGTGAACAACAAAAAATATCCGCAAATCGCTGCCGATTACGAACGCGGTTTCAAAGTTCTGCATGCGCTGCCGTGCGATCTTTTTTTGGGAGCGCATGGGGCCTACTTCAACATGGACGAAAAGCTCAAGCGGGTGAAACCTGGCGCCGCGAATCCGTTCATTGATCCAGCGGGTTATCGCGCTTATGTAGACGAAAGAGAACAGGCATTTCGGAACGAGTTGGCGGCTCAGCAAGCGGTTCAGCGTTAGAAGCGCAAAGGGCGCGGATGCGCGCCGCCATGAGAGAAGGAAAACTCCGCAGCCCTTTCGGTGGCCGCTTGACACCGCGCCCGTCTTGCGCGTGTTAACGATACACTCGATTGCATGTCGAAAACCATCCTCCTCGGCAGCTTGCTCATAGCCGCCGTGTGTTCTGCACAAAAGTTGCCCACCAAGTGGGAAGAGCTAACAGCAGAAGATTTTCAAGCGGCTCTGAAGCAAAGCCAAGGCACCTGCCTGTTGCCGTTCGGCATCATCGAAAAACATGGCCCACAGCTACCGCTGGGAACGGACTTGATCAACGTTCGGTACGCCTCCGAGCATGCGGCCGATGAAGAATATGCCATCCTGTTCCCGCCCTATTTTTACGGCCAGATCTTCGAGGCTAAACATCAGCCCGGCACGTTGGCGTATAGCGCCAAACTCCAGCTTGAACTGCTGCAAGAAACCACCGACGAGATGGCGCGCAACGGCTGCAAGAAAATTCTCATTGTGAATGGGCACGGCGGCAACAATAGTTTGCTGCCCTTTTTTGCACAGGCGCAATTGGCCATGCCGCACGACTATGTGGTCTACGTTTTTACGGGCCAGAGCTATCCTGCAGGACGGCCAGCCCTGAAGACGAAAGTGGATGCCCACGCCGGAGAATCGGAAACGGCCCACACCATGGTTTCGCGGCCTGATTTGGTGCACCTGGATCGCGCCGGCAGGGAATCGGGCGCGGATTTGAATCGCCTCGATCTACCCAGCGGAGTTTATACCGGTATTTGGTGGTATGCGAAGTTTCCCAACCATTACGCGGGCGATGGAGCACAGGCCACCACAGAACTCGGCGAATTCGACATGAAGGCCTGGGCCTCGGCAATAGCGAATGCAATCAGGGCGATTAAGGCCGATCAGCGAAGTTTATCGCTGCAACGTGAGTTTTTTGAAGAATCCTCGCACCCTACGGACACCAAACAATAAGAGAACGCTTTTCGCGGAGTAGCGGGAGTTCGTTTTCCACTGAGATCGAATGCAGATATCGCCAACCGGAGGAGCGGCAGGGACGGGAGTTTCCGAAGCGAAGCTCGCCCCTAACACTGTCCAGACTGGACCAGCCGCCGGAGCTGCCGGCGGTTCGTCGGCAAGCTCAATACAACCCGTGGTCCTCAACGATACAGCCGTCATCCGCGAACTAGCCGTCGCCGATCTGTTGAAATTGACACAGATCTTGCAGCCGGCCTTACCGCCGGAGCGTGTGACGCGCCTTGAGCAACTGGTGCAGGAAATTGGGCAGGCGATTCGCGACGAACGCCGCGAGTGGGCCGTGGGCCGTTTCATCGAGGCCGCCACAACGGATCCGTCACGGGTGGACGAACTCCGCTCCAAACCCGAGTTTGAACCTATACGAGCCAACGTCGAGTTGTTGTTGAACCGCCTCACGAACGTGGCCAAGATGGATGCGGAAACAAGGCTGGCGCAAACGGAGCAAGTCTTCGAAACAGGCGGCTGGCAAAAGCTGCCGCATTGGGAAACAACCCCGGAAGCGCTGATTCAAATCGGCCATCGCTTGATTGAAGCGGGGGGTTATGTGAATTACGTGCGGAGCGCTGAACTAGCCACCAATCTGCAAACGGATTATTGGGCAGCGGCGGTGGCGCAGCCGCAAATGCCGCCGATCACGGGTCCGGCAGGCCTTAAGAAAGAGGAAAAGACAGCGAGGCCGAAAGGCGCAAAGGAAGCCGCGATCGCCGTTGCGTACCAAGTATGGGATGCGATGCGCGAAAGAATGCCACTGAGGGTAGAAGCGCTTTGGGAGCGGGCGCCGCTGCTCGTAATGTTGGGCGCCTGGTTTAGTGCCGGGCTGCTGGGCGGGGTATTTTCTTATCTGGCTAAAGCGGTTTGGCCCGATTCGTGGATCGTTCCGGCGAGCAACTTTGGCTTTCGGCTCTGGGGGTTAGGGCTGTTGGGCATTGTCGGCTTTGGCTTTTGGGCGCGCATTAGACGTCCGCGGCGATTCTGATTGCGCTATTTGTTTGGCCAAGCGGCTATTTTCAAGAGCGAAGCCCGCTTGGATTGCCAAAGCATCAAGAAGCCGCAAATCGCGTTTCGTATAAGGCGCTTCCCCTTTCCGGCGGCCCAGCGCGAGAACCCCCAGCAGTTGATGCTTGCCTGAAATGGGAATCACCATTTCGGTTCGCGTGGTCTTTACCGGCGTCTGCTCGGCTGGGTGGATGGTTTGAATCCAGTTCTTCACATCGTCGAAATAGATGGGCGCCGCTTGCTGAGATACCTTCAAATAGCGGACGATGCCGCCAGCTTCGGCGAGCGACAATGGCGCGTCTGTTTCGTGGCCGGTTGAACGGGTACTTACTAGCTCTCCATCCTTATTTACAAGGAATGCAAGCTGCGGAACGGCAAGTATGACTGAAAGCCTTTCCACGACCGTTTCGAGAAGTATATTCTCTTCCATCAGAGTACGCAGGCTCAAGGTAAGTTCTTTTAAGCTTTGTTCTTTGTCATACTCTGTCCGGAACAGATGCCGGTCAATCCAACTGGCGAGCCGATGTGCCATGCGGCGAAACATTACGATTAAAAGCGCTCCCGCCGCAAGGATCTTGATTCGCAAAGCCAAGCCCGCATCTCTTCGCAGCGAGACAAGGACGACGGCCGCGATTACACCAGTTGCTACGGTCAATTCCAAAGCGATAAAGCCCCGCTCGACAAGCGCAAACTGAATGCCATGCCGGATGGTGGCGCGAACATCCATGGCGCGGCGAATTATGAACACGTAGGTAAGCGTAAGTGGAAATAGCAGCAAGGGAAGAAAGGTGGCGAAATATTCAATCGGTCCAGCCCACTGCAGAACGTCTGACCCGCTCAGCAAAGCGCGGACGGATTGCACCAAAACCGGAGTGCAACCCAGCACCCCTCCCATCCACAAAATGCGCAGCCGCCTTCTGCCATCGGGACTGTCACAGGTTATGCTCTTCAAGCCAACCACAACGAAAAAAAAGATAACGGCACAAAAAGGGATGAATGTATCCGACCGATTGGCCAGCAACTGCCGGACAAAGGGCACGGCAAATGCCATCAGTTGGAAATTGGCTTCGCGGCTCAACTCGAATAGAGCCATGGTCAGGGTTAATAAGACAGGGGGCGCAACCCAAATCCACTTCAACCACGGCAAGCGTCCGTCAAAGCGCGTAGGCTTTGGAAACAGAATCGCGAATAACATTATCCAGACGGTCCATAAGCCGAATGAGGAAGCGAATAAGGCCCAAAACATGAGCATGAAGAGACTGCTGGGCAACGCCGCGATTGGAAAATCTTGCGCTATCCCGCTGAAGCCGATCATCATGGCGAGCAGCAGCCAAGACAACCGGTCATTGGGGCGTAGAAAAGCAATCCAGAATCCGAGCGACAGACAAAAGAGCGGCACACCGATGGCAACAGTGAGTTCGATTAACCATACGAAGGTGGTGGGTGATTGCGCCGCCAAAGGAAGAATGCGGATATTGACATCGAACTCGGTTCCTTTTGCGCTTCGCACGGTTGCCGGCAGAACGCCGCCGGGTTTGTGCCGGTTCAGAGATTCGAACAGCACGCGCATGCTGTCGAATGGCTTCCCGTCTATCCTCTCTAAAATATCGCCGTCGCGCACACCGGAGTCATAGGCTTCGGGGCTCAAATCGGAAACCACGTTCATGGGAACGCCAAAGCTCAAGGGCGAGGCGGGCTTTGCTTCGCCGTGCAGCAATTCGTCAATGCCGGCAAAGGCGACGGCCGCGTGATAAGCGAACATCCAAACCAGCAAGAGACCTAGCCAGATGCGCGGCTTTTTCACCATCGAAGGCTCAAGCTAGACTGAGTAATAATGCTGGGGTTGCGATGGTTTTCCATTCTCATATTGTTATCACCCTGTATCTTTGCCGAGGACTGGGTGGGCGTCGTTCGCGGAAGTGCGAATCAGCCGCTGAGCGGCGCCAGGGTGAGCGTGCGGGTTGCGGGCGGGGAGATTAAGACAGTTACCGACGAGTCAGGCCGTTTTACTTTCAAAGCGCTGGCGAAAGCGCAATATAGCGTATTCGTAACGTTGCGCGGAGGCCGCGCCGGGCATGCTGAAAACATTGCGTTACCGGTACCGGGCGTGGCGCAACTCAGCCTTTCCGATGGCGGGGTACTTGCCATTCAATTCAGCAGCGAGCCCGTGAATGCCACTGGAGGCCAACAACTTTCGAGCCAAGCGGTGGCTGGCCTGCCGCTGAATAAACGCGACTTCAGTGCGTTGTTACTCATGGCCGCGGGAACCATGACCGATTCAAACGGCGCTAGTAACTTCACGGCGCAGTTCGCTATTAACGGCCAGCGCGGCGTGGAAGCCGTGTTCGCTATGGATGGCGCGGACATCAGCGATCCTGAATTGGGCGGCGCCACCTTCTCAAACTTCAACGTTGACGCTGTGGAAGAGATTCAATCCAGTTCCGGCTGGATGTCCGCCGATATCGGGCGCGGCGCCGCCGGCTTCACGAACATCGTCACACGCAGCGGCATGAGCGGCTTTCACGGATCGGTTTTCGAGTTCGTTCGCAACTCAGCTTTCGATGCGCGCAATTACTTTGACCGCACTTCCCTTGCACAGCCAGGCCGACTGCCACCCTTCCGCCGTAATGAGTTTGGCTTGACGAACGGCGGCACGCTGGTCCGCAAGAAGGCGTTCTATTTTGTCCAATACCAAGCTTTCCGCCAGGTTCTGGGTACAACACAGGTGATTCCAGTGCCGACCGCAGCGGAACGCGCCGGGATCGACACGACCGCGTTTCCAGGCGACACGTTATATGTGGCAGTGGATCCGCGCATCGCCAAGCTTATTGACCGTTACCCGCTGCCGAACGATCCGCTGGGTCCGTTTGGCGCCCGCACTTACGCTACCTCATCAAAAGTAACAACCGATGCGGACCAGTTTTCGGCGCGGCTCGACTACAACATTGCAAGCAAGGGCCACCTTTTCGGCCGCTTTAATTTCGACAACCTCAACGGGCCAACGACCAATCCTAGCCAGACGGCCATTGACTCTTCTTTTGGAATTCGCTACATAGATCACCAGCGCAACGGAGTTATCAGTTATGTCGAAACCGTGAGCCCAAACTTCAATTGGGAATCGTCGTTGAGTGTGACGCGCACGACGCCTTCTTTTCCGACTGCGAACCGTACCGACCCCGCATTGACGTTTTCCGACGGCCTGTATGAAGCCTTTAATTCAGCGAGCGGCAGTGTCACGACGGCCTTGGGCAATCTGTTCCAGGGCCGGCAAAATTTTTCATGGATCAAGGGCAAACATAGCTTTAAGGCCGGCGCCGAGGTCAGAGCGAATCGCGATACAACCTACTTTGGTATCGGCATCAATGGTCAATATACATTCGGCGGGGGAACGGCCTACGCTCCAGTCGCGATTCGTTCGCAAAGCGGATTGCACGATATCAGCGCCGGCGCCGCTCTGCCCGATACGCTGAGCGCTTTGCTAACGGCCAGCGCGTTTAGCTACTCCGTGGCTGTGGCGCCTGCATATTTTCCGCAAGGCAATCAAATTGGCGTCGCCGCGATCTCTCGCTACGATTTCAACTGCTTCTTCGAAGATACTCTCAAGCTCTCCGATCGATGGTCACTCGATCTGGGCTTGCGTTACGAGCTCTACACCCCGATTACGGAAAGAGCACACCGCACCTCGGGCTTGCAAGTGATTGCCGGGACCCAACAGTATGTAATCAATCCGAATCCCGGCTATGTTTTCGACAAGAACGGCTTTGGGCCCCGGGTGCAGGCTACTTGGTCGCCTAAGACGGACTTCCTTTTCCATGTTGCCGGCGCTCTGACTACCATTCCGCCCAACATCTTCCAAGACAACTCACTTACCGGCAGCACTCCGTTTGTGATTTATCCGCGTCTCATTGCGGCTCCGGGCGCTCCCGTTCCCTTCGGCTATAGCATCACGCCACAACAGATTCCGAACATCTACACACCCAGCGGAGTGAACATCTTCGCCAACGGCGATTCCAAGCTAGTGCCGGCCAATACCGTGATGGACGTAAATCGCTTCGAACAAGATATGGCCGCGCTGACGCCCGGTCATCAGATCACGCCGCTGAATCTGACCACGATCGCTCCATGGTTTCGCAACGCGACGCTGGCTACCTGGACCGCCGGCTTCGAGCGCAAATTAGGAGCATTGGATCTGAACGCCGGCTATGTGGGTACAGCGGGTACGCGGCTTCCCGCCATGGATTTCCCTAACGGCTACCCAGGCGCCAGTCCAGCTTACGCTACGTACACTCACTTTGATGCGGCAGGCAATGTAACAGGAGGCTTGGGCACTGTCATGATCGTGACAGATCGTTCTCATTCCTCTTACCACGCCCTGCAAACGTCGCTCACCGGCAATCTTGGACACGGCGGACCTGATATACAAGCGAGCTATACCTGGTCGAAATCTATCGATGACACTAGCTCGGTACTGGGAGGCTTCATCTCCGGAACCTCGGGGGCATCCGCACAAGCGTGGCCGCAAAACCCGCAAGACAGCAGAGCCGAGAAGGGACTTTCCACGTTCGACACGCCCAACTCTTTCAGCGCCAGCATTATTCAAGATCTTCACATTGACCGGCTCAGCATTTTGCCGTTCTTGCCGAAGAAAGCTACAGGCGGCTGGCAATTGTTGAGCATTACCTCGCTTGCCAGCGGCTCACCCTTCACCGTATATTCGGGCGTGCAGCAGACGGGTGTGGGTTCAAACGGCGTCGACCGGCCCGATCTTCTAACGATGCCTGCCTTCTCCACAAGCCGCAAAATTCGTGAAGACTATTTTGGCCTGGGAGCGAACAACGCATCCTTGTTTCTCATTCCGGTTGGCCGATTTGGCACGCTGGGACGCGACACGTTCCGTGGGCCCGCTTTTCATAACTTCGACTTCGCGCTGATCAAGGACACAACACTGGCTACGCGCGCGGCAGGCGGTGAGTTAGCCGTACTCCAATTCCGAGCCGAATTTTTTAATCTGTTCAACATCGTGAATTTCGGCTTACCCTCTAATATAGTGACGGGCTCGGGCTTCGGGGAAATTTCGCGAACGGCGGGGACGTCGCGCCAGATTCAGTTCTCCATAAAATTGATTTTCTAATTTCGGCATCAAGCAGAGGCCGAGGCCTGTTGCGAAGCAGGAAACGACACGCCTTCCACAACGGAGATCAGTTCCTTCGGGCTAACGGGTTTTGGAACGTAGCCATCCATGCCCGCTTGCAAACAGCGCTCTTCATCGCCCTTTAAGACATGAGCGGTCATGGCAAAAATCGGCAAATGCCCGCCAGTTACTTTTTCTCGCTCGCGGACAATGGCAGTCACCTGGAAGCCATCCATGCGCGGCATTTGGACGTCCATCAGCACAAGATCGAAGGACTCTCTGTCCAACGCTTTGAGCGCTTCGACTCCGTCGGCGGCAGCCACGACGCTGTGGCCGCGCTTTTCCAGGAGACGCAGAGTCAAACGTTGATTGATGGGGTTGTCTTCGGCCAGCAGTACGCGTAAAGAGCGCACCGTTCGTTTCTCCGGGACCAGGTCATTGCGGACGGAAAACGGATGTTCGCCGGATCCATGCACTGCCTTTTCTTGGGCCGCTAAGAGAGCCTCACGCAATTCTTTACCGCGAATCGGCTTAGTAATGTACGCTGCCACCCCCAACTCGCGGCAGCGGGCCGCTTCAATCAGCTTATGGCCGGGGGTAAACATCATGATCACCGCTTCGGCCAAGGGAGGAGGACGGTTGATTTTTTCGATAAGTCCAAAACCGTCGCCGTCGGGTAAGTGGACGTCTGCCAACACAAACGAGAAAGGCGCACCTGTATCCGCGGCCTGCCTGAGACGGCTCAGCGCTTCCTTCACATTTGGCGCGCTGACCGCACGCATGCCCCAGCGGGAAAGTTGTTCGCGCAAAACGCGCCGGGTCGTCACATGATCTTCCACGATTAAAACAAGGACCCCAGCCAATTCGGCAATTTCTCCGCTGCCCTCGCCAATGCTCTTTACCTCGGTAGCATCCGTTCTCACCGTGAAGTGGAATTGGCTGCCGGCGCCTTCTTCGCTTTCCGCCCAAATCTTGCCGCCCATTAACTGAACCAAGCGGTGACAAATGGCCAGCCCAAGCCCGGTACCGCCGAAGCGGCGAGTGGTGGAAGAATCCGCTTGCGAAAAAGCCTCGAAGATCGTGTTTAACTTGCCGCGCGGAATCCCGATGCCCGTGTCGCGCACAATAAAGTGCAGCAGCGCGCCCGATTCATCTTTCCACTCACAAGCGACCTGGAGAACCACTTCTCCCCCCTCGGTGAATTTGACGGCGTTCCCGAGCAGGTTCAAAACAATCTGACGTAGCCTCGTTGGATCGGTCCGCACCATTTCAGGTACGCCCTCGCCCACGTCGCAAACGATCTCGAGACCCTTCTGGTCAGCGCGAAAAGCTACCAGACGAAGCGTGTCGTCCAGACTGTCGCGCAGGTGGAAGTCCATCGGCTCGAAATCGAGCTTGCCCGCTTCCACTTTGGAGAAATCGAGAATGTCGTTGATGACAGTAAGGAGCGAATCCGCGGAATACTTAATCATTCCGAGATACTCATACTGCTCTGGACTTAGATCCGTTGCCAGGGCCAAATCTGTCATGCCGACAATGCCATTCATGGGCGTGCGGATTTCATGGCTCATGTTGGCTAGAAACTCGCTCTTCACACGGCTGGCCTCCTCTGCCGATTGTTTCGCTTTGACTAACTCGCGTTCGGCGCGGCCCCTCTCTGCCAGCGCGTTGCGGAGTTCGGACATACGCTCATCCACTCGCGCCTCAAGTACCCGCTCGCGGCTTTCCACAGACTTCACGTGCGAAGCGTAGAGCGCCAGAGCAATGCCTGCAACGCAAAACGCACACATACCTTGGAACCAGAGTGTTTGATAAAAGAAAGGTGCGAGCTTGAATTCGAATTTGGCTTCGCGGCTGAATTTTCCGAAGCCATTGCTGGCCACAACGCGAAAAGTATAGCGATTGGGCGGGATGTTTTGATAGAAAGCGATGCGGCGGGCACCGGCGTCGACCCAATCGCGATCATAACCGTCGAGCATGTATTTGAAGCCGATCTTTTGGGGCGAGGCGAAATTCGGGGCGGAGTAGCGGAACTCTAAGTCTTTTACTCCAGGCGCGGTTTCGAGGAAAGAGGCGGGGTCGGCTTCAATGTCGTTGAACCTGACGTTTTCCAGCACGACTTGCGGCGGCACGCTGACGGAGCCGACCTTTTTTGGATCGACTACAATCACGCCTTTCATGGTGGGAAACCACATGCGGCCATCGTGCGCGCGCCACCCGGCCGGTTGAATTCCGCCGTTACATTCGGTAGTGTTCATACCGTCGGAAACGCCATAGGAGACATACGAAATGTGTTCGGCTTTTTTATCTGCGAAATCAACCAACTCGGCTTTTGCGACGCGAAAAACGCCGCGCGGGGAGCTGAGCCACAAATTGTTGTCGCCATCTTCCAGAACGGAGTAAATATCATCGGCCAACAGGCCGTCTTTCGCGGTGAACGAAGTCAGTTTGTTGTTCGTCAGTCGACTTAAGCCGCCGGAAGTGGCAATCCACATCGTACCTTCGCCATCTTCGTAAAACGACCGGACGATGTCGCTCGACAAGCCGCGCTTGGCGTTGAACACTTCAAAACGGCCGTGCGAGTAGCGATTGGCGCCTCCCAGCGTACCTACCCAGAGATTGCCGTTATGATCTTCGCCAATGCTTTGGACGTCTTTGTTCGAAAGTCCATCCTGCGTGGTCAATGTGATGAACTGGTTGCGATCTTTGCGGGTCAAACCCGCATGCGAACCAAGCCACAGAGTTCCCGCATGGTCGACAAACACTACGCTGACAACATTAAGAGGCAGGCCGTTCTGTTTCGTGTAAGTGGAGAAACGACCCTTACTCAAGCGGTTTAGCCCGCCGTGGGTGCCGATCCAAATGTCGCCCTGCCGGTCTTCCGCGAGCGAAAACACCACATCGTCGGCCAAGCCCTTTTGCCGGTTGAAGGCCGTAAACTGGCCGTCGTGCAAGCGGTTCAGGCCGCCATGGTTAGTGCCAACCCACATATCTCCCCGGCTGTCTTCCATTACAGGCAGCGCAGTGTCGACGGAGAGACCTTCGCGGGCTCCATAGGAAGCGAACAGCCGTCCGGCTGATAAACGAACCAAGCCAGCGCCACCGGTGCCTATCCAGAGCGAGCCATCTTTGTCTTCGAACAGCGCGCGCACGTCATCAATAGGCAAGCCGTCGCTCTTCGTGTAATAGTTAAATTTGTTGCCGGATTTACGGCACAAGCCGCCGCCGTAGGTGCCGATCCAAGCCGTACCCGCTGCATCGGCCAACAGGGCCGGCACACCGTTGTCCGGCAGCCCGTTGCGCTTCGTGATGTTAGTAAAACGGCCGGCGCGCCACTCACTAAGCCCACCGCCGTTCATGCCCACCAATAGAGTGCCGTCCGGCACCGCGAAAAGAGAACGCACAGGCGAGTTTGGCAAGCCCGCAACACCTCTGTAACTTGAGAATTTGCCGGCGTGGTAGCTGGTGAGACCCTCTTGCGTGCCGATCCAAACCGTGTTGCCGAGGCTGGCAGCCAGCGCATAAATCTGGTCGCCCGCCAAGCCGTCGCTCTTTCTGAAGGGAGTGAGCCGGCCGTTATGACTCCTCACCAGTCCGGCGTTGGTGCCTATCCAAATATCTCCGGAGGTATCTTCGGCCAACGCACGGACGGCGGAAGCCAAAAGGCCGTTCTTGTCGTCGATCGTCTTGAATCTATGCTTTTCGTAACACGCGACGCCCCCAGTTGCGGTACCAATCCATAAACGGCCAGACCGGTCTTCCAGTAAAGCTAAGACTAGATTGTCTTCCAGCCCAGGGGTATTGTTCTTATCAAAGACTTCAAAACGAAGGCCGTCGAAGCGCACCAAGCCCAGTTCAGTGCCGAACCAGATATAGCCGTCGCTGGTTTGCAAGATGGTGTAAACGGAGTTCTGCGGAAGGCCTTGATCGACTCCCCAAGAGTCCTGGTGAAACTCGCGGATTTCCTTGGAGGGATCGAGGGAAGCCGCAAGGGGACTTGCCGTTAGTAAAAAAAGGACGGCCCAATTCTGCAAATTCAACAGATTCGCCTTCGCTTTGCTCATTATCGTCTAATATGCACAAGAACTGTGTCTGAATTATCTCTTACCTCGTAAATCAAAATCCCGTTAACAGAAGCTTTAGCTTATAATTTAAGGGCGTTACTGGATTATAGTCAACCACGTTTAGTTTTCCAGATGGCTCGCCAAGTGCTGCTACGCCCTTGTTGCGGCCCTTTTATTGATCCGCTGGCCCCTGGATAGGGATCAAATTAATTATTGTTTTTTCCGGCGAAGCTTGTTAGGTTTTACGTATACTAGTTCCAATAACCTTCAGGTTGAGGGCGATTTCGCTCCGAAAGTATTCAGGGGGAAGATGTGTGAAACGCTCAATTTTGGCGTTTGTACTTGCAGGTTTCTTAAGTTCCGCCGCGGGGATTGCGCAACTCCCGCAAGGCTCCCCTACGCTCGCATCTTCCCAAACCGTTCAAGTCATTGTCCGTTACAAAAGCGCTCCCACTATGAGGCAGCATCAAAAGGCGATCGCGGACGGCGGAATTATTAAAGCCGATCTCGGAATGATCAACAGCGGAGCCTATGCGATTCCCGCCAGCAGCCTTGCCAAGATCGCAGCCGATCCCGAAGTGGTTTCAATTGGGCGGGACCGCCCCATTCATAGCTTGCTGGATAACACCGCTGCCGCAGTGAACGCCGGGGCCGCGTGGTGGGTCTTCGGTCTTAGTGGCGCGGGCGTCGGCGTAGCTGTTATCGATAGCGGAATATCGAACGTCGACGATTTAAAGGCGAAAAACTCCTCGGGCCAAAGCAGGGTTGTCTACAGCGAGAACTTCATCCACGCAGCTTCAGCGAACGACTACTACGGCCACGGCGAACACGTCTCGGGCATTATTGCAGGCAATGGGATCGACTCCAGTTGCCGCAATTGCGAACGCACCTTTCGCGGCATAGCACCCGGCGCGAGCCTGATCGATCTGCGCGTACTAGACAGCAAGGGAGAGGGTGCCGATAGCTTTGTTATTGCCGCGATTCAACGAGCCATTCAGTTGAAAGACACTTATAACATTCGCGTGATCAACCTCTCGCTGGGCCATCCGGTGGTGGAAAGCTACAAGACCGACCCCCTGTGCCAAGCCGTGGAACTGGCGTGGAAAGCCGGCATTGTGGTAGTTGCCGCGGCTGGCAACGACGGGCGCGATAACACTTTCGGCACGAATGGCTACGGCACGATTTACTCGCCTGGCAACGATCCGTTTGTGATTACAGTTGGGGCGATGAAAACGATGGGCACGCCGCAAAGAACAGACGATCTGATCGCCAGTTATAGCTCGAAAGGGCCAACACCCATCGACCACATTGTCAAGCCCGACCTTGTCGCTCCCGGCAACCGGGTCGTATCGCTCTTGGCTCCTTATGGATCGATGCAACAGAGCTACCCCTCGAATTTGGTCCCGCTTAGTTATTTTGAGTGGACATCCTCCAGCGCAAAATCGACCAACTACTACACATTAAGCGGCACAAGCATGGCGACGCCAGTGGTAAGCGGTGCGGCTGCATTGCTTTTGCAAGCGCATCCGGAACTGACGCCCGATCAAGTGAAAGCGCGTCTCATGCTAACCGCGTACAAGAATTTTCCAAAATCGAGTGTCGCTCATGAACCCACAACGGGCCAATCCTTTACCAGCTATTACGACGCCTTTACGGTTGGCGCCGGTTATCTGGATATCCAAGCGGCCTTGCTGGATAACCATCGATTTTCCGGCTTTGCCAATTCTCCGATGGTGACTTACGTTACAAACGATGAAGATCGCCCGGGCACGATAACCCTGGTTTGCGGGCCCAAGACCATCTGTAGCGGCTCATCTCCTTCTGCCCAACTGATACCGTTATTAGGCGGAAGCCAGCAGGTGTTCGCCAGCGGGTCGATCTGGAGTACGCAAGCTGTTTGGAGCAACCAATCGGTCTGGAGTAACCAGACGGTTTGGAGCAACCAATCGGTTTGGAGCAATCAGACGGTTTGGAGCAACCAATCGATTTGGAGTAATCAGTCGATTTGGAGTAACCAATCGATTTGGAGTAACCAGTCCGTTTGGAGCGATAGCATGCTGCAGCAGTCTCCCGAGGCCGCTCTTATACGAATCTTAGGCGAAAATTAATACTTTGAATTTCGCCTTGTGAACAAATTGATTTCCTGGACGACCCGCTCCAATCCATAGCTGCTGTAGAGAAAAGAAAGGCGCTCCGGACCTATCCAGGCGAGAACTACATTACGGAATTTGTTGTTGTAATTGGCGGTGTCCTCCGGGTTAAATCCAAACTGCTTGGCAATGGTTTTAAGGAGCAACTCCGCGTTGGCAACCGCCGGAATCGACTCTACAAAATCCGCGTCAGAAAGATTGTGGATCTGATATTCGACGATGAAATTGGTCTGCCCGTTCGCATTGAGGTCGAGACCATTCGACAAATGGTTCAACGCCGGCAAACGCCAACGGCCATTCTTGTCGATCGCTAGATAGCCTTTGGCTACAGGATCAATTCTAGCGATTAACGCGGCGGCGCGCAACCAATTTACGACCTTATATTCGTTGCCGAGCGTGGGCGCAGCATGCGCGCTGGCTTGAGTGATCACTAGACCTGGCGCTAAACTGCGCGCATGGTTTCGGCCAAACCCAGAATGTGGTGAGCAGCTGTACGCGAATCGCCGGGCGATCCGTAATTGTCGGTTTGGCCGCGACCTCCAAAGTTGAACTCGTCAAAGAGCGTTCCGTCGGCGTTCCATTGGAACACCATCGTTTTGGCCCAATCATGCCAAGCAGGAGCGCCGACAACCCAATCCTGGTTAATCAGGACATATTTGCCGTATTGTTTGCGGTACAGAGCGGCGAAATTGATGGCGCTTTGCAGATTGAACGATTCGTGAACGGCCAAACCGCCCGGATAGGAATGATGGCTGCCGAATGAACTGCCTGGTGCGGCATCGAGAGTTTGCGGCAATTGGGGACATTCGCCGCCATCGTTTTTGAGAGGCGGAAAAATGCCGGCTTCCGCGGCTTGACCATCCGGCAGAAGCCCTTCTTCTTTCAATCGCAGAAGGATGGCCGCTTTCATTACTTGTGTGACGTGGGCGCGGTGGGCCACGCAGGTCAACGGATTGTGGATCGCATCCCAGGTCGCGTGGCGGAGACTCGGATCGCGAATGCTGAGAACGTTCTTGGACAGTTTTCGGATGGCTTGTTGCACTCTCGGAGAAGAAGGGCCGATTTCCATTGCGGTTTGGTTGCCTTGACCTAGCTTTGTCTGATCGGCGGCCAGGAGTGCCTCCGGCGTTACCGGATTTGAGTCTCGCTCCGAAGAGGCTGTTGGCAGTCGCGGCTCGGCTCGAGGCTTGGCGGTGATTTGCGGGAGGGAGGGATAGGGTGTTGCGGCGGCAATGGAAAAGGTGAACAGGCAAAGCGTTTGAATCTTCATCGTGACTTACATTGTCGCCGCTGCTTTTCAAGAAGCGAAAAGTCTCGTCTCCGGGCCGGACTCAAAAATAAAATCCGCATAAATCCGTCATCCGATTGACACTGGGCTGAAACGGCGCTAGTGTAACTTAAACCAAGTCACAAATTTCCATTAGGGGGTTACACTTGACGAAAGCGTTATTTCTTATAGCTTTGAGCTTTTGCTCCGCTAATTCCGCGTTCTCGCAATCGACGTTCGGCACAATTTTGGGTACCGTCAAAGACAGCTCCGGCGCTGTTGTCCCCAATGCCACGGTGGTGGCCACCAACATAGATGAGAACACAATGCGCGAAACAACCACGAATAGCAGCGGCGATTATTCGCTGCTCAATGCCCTGCCCGCACGCTATTCCATCACCGTGACTGCGAAGGGATTTGAGACCTTCACGATCACGGACCTTGCGCTTGCGGCGCGGCAAACTCTGCGCGTCGACGGCAATTTAAAAGTTGGTCAAATGTCGCAGGTGGTCACTGTCGAATCCACCTCGCAAGGCGTCATCGCCACAGATAGCCAAACGATTCAAGCCTCGCTCGATCCGCAACAGATGCCGGTAAACGTGAGGGCGAATGGCAACACAAGCCCCTACGATGTCATTCAGGCTCTGCCAGGCGTACAGGCCGATAACGGCGGGAATTTTTCGGTGCAAGGCGGGATACCGTCGCAAACACAATATTCGCTGGACGGCATTTCGATCACCAACGTGACCGGCAATTCTCCCCTTTCCAATGCGTTTCCGTCGACGGAATCGATTGCCGAAGTTCGCGTGCAAGGCGTTGGCAATCCGGCGGAATACGGACAGGTGGGCGACATCACCACAGTTTCCAAGAGCGGCAGCAACACGTTCCATGGCGATCTTTTCTGGTATACGCAGAACGCGGCGCTGAACGCCACTGGTTTCGGATCGAGCATGAAGAACCATTTTGTGGCGAATGATTTCGGAGCGAGCGTGGGCGGACCGGTAGTGCTGCCGAAAATCTACCACGGCAAAAACAAAACGTTTTTCTTCGGTACCTATGAAGGGTTCCGGCTGCCCAAGAGTTCCACATTGCAAGACACGGTTCCTACACAGGCCATGCGCAATGGGAACTTCAGTGGCGAAGGCGTAGCTGTGCATGACCTGCTCAACAATCCCTATGCAAACGACACGATTCCCACAAGTCAGATCAACCCGGTTGCACTCAAATTTCTAAACTTGTTTCCACTGCCGAACAGCGGCGATCTCAGCAAAGTGCATCAAGCGAACTACGTGGTGAATCGCGATAACAGCTACCATTCCGATCAATACGATATACGCATCGATCACAACTTTGGAGACAAGCATCACATTTTCGGCCGCTGGACATGGAAGGACATCACCGCGTTATCGAATAACGACTTGCTGATACCTTCGAGCACCAACCCCGACAATTACCGGCTGCTCACGCTGGCCGACAACTATAGCTTTACGGCTGCCATCTATAACGAAGCACGATTCGGTTTCACGCGCAACGATAGCGGCAACACGAATTCATATAACGGCGCCGCGTTCTCGCAATCTCTCGGGTTGCAAGGCTTGCCCGGTTTACCGGCTTTCTTTAACGGCTTGCCCGACGTTTCTTTCACTAACAATCTCACGGGCCTGAGCGCGGACCGTTTGCAAGGTCTGACAAAAGGCCGCACGTATCAAGCGGTCGACAATTTAAGCTGGCTGAAAGGCCGGCACACCTTGAAGCTGGGCTTTGACTACCGCCACATTGAAGCGATTACGCCCCTGGGCTTCTTGTCCGGCGATAACTACGGTGGCTTCAGCTTCAGTGGCTTCGCCACGGGCTCGCCCTTCGGCGATTTTTTGCTTGGTGTGCCGGGCAGCACCGATTTCGACAACGTCAAGATGGATAACGACGGCCTCACCAACCACTACAACGCCTATATTCAGGACAGCTTCCGGATCAACGACAAACTTACGTTAGAATACGGTCTGCGTTGGGAGTTCCATCCGGGTTATCGAGACGCCTCCGGCAACATCGGCAACTTCGACCCAAGCTACAAGAAGTCCGGCGCGATCATCTATCCCGATGGCCATGCAAACCTCTTGGATCCAGGTCTGGCCAGCACGAATCCTTGTCCCCTTGGCCAAAAAACCGGTGGCGTGGTCGTCAACGGCGCACCGTGCGAACCGGTTCTTTCCGCGAGTCAGGCAGGTTTGCCGCAAAGCTTGCGCACCGCGCCGAATCGCTTCATGCCGCGTTTTGGATTCGCTTATCGTCCCTTCGGCAATAAGACGGTCTTTCGCGGCGGATTCAGCGTTTACAACACGGAAGTGCTCGGTTCTATTTACTACGCGCTTACCGGAACACTGCAATCGGCAACATCCACTTACAACAACGTAATCTCCGCGGCGGGCGTTCCGGAGATTCAGTGGCCGAACGTGGCCGGCAGCGGTTCCGGCACATCCGTTGGCGCGAACGGCACCTATTACTTTGGCACCGCGAATCAAATCAACTACAAAGATCCCTACTCGATGCAGGCTAACTTCTCTATCGATCGAGATCTCGGACACAATACCGGTCTGCGCGCTTCTTATGTGGGGATGGAAACGCGCGATCTGGTCTGGGCGCCTAACTTGAATCAGTCAAACTATTCGACGACCTACTACTTGGCGCAGCCGCTGAGCAGCCGCCCGTTCCCCAATTGGGGCGTGGTTAATACTCGCGCTAACGGCGCGGATGCAAACTATCAGGCGTTTGAGCTGGAGGTCAGCCACAGATATTCGCTTGGCTTGGGCTTCAATTCTTCCTACACGTTCGCCAAGAATCTGGCGGACAATCAAGGGTACCCCTCAAGCGGGTTCGCGGGCGAAAATGCCGGCGGCCGCACGATGGACGCGCTGGATCTGAAGCACGAATACGGTCCGGTGTATGCCTCGCGCAAGAATCGCTGGCTGACCTCCGTTGTCTATGAACTGCCGGTCGGTAAGGGACGCCAGCTTATGGCGCACTCCAGCCGCTTGGCTGATGCGTTGATCGGCGGCTGGCAGATCAACAGTATTTTCCTGTGGCAAAGCGGTCCGTACATGACGCCTTATTTTTCAGGCGGCGACCCGTCGGGAACAGGGTCGGGTTTCGCCCGCAACCAGGCCCCCGATATCATCGGCAATCCAAACATTTCGAATCCAACTTCAGGCCAATGGTTCAATGTGGCTGCGTTTACGTGTCCGGGTACACCTGGTTGGAAGCCGGGGGACTCGTGTTCCATCGGGACAAATCCGGGAACCACGCTGGCGCCGATCGGCCGCTTCGGGAGCGCGGGTATTGGAACGGTGGTTGGTCCAGGCACGGTCAACGTGAACGCGGGACTCTCAAAAACGTTTGCCGTGACCGAGCGTATGCGCATGAAGATCGAAGGCTCCTTCACCAACGCCTTCAATCACACCAACTACAGCGACCCGGTATTGAACATTACGAGCGGCAGCGTGGGGGTGATTACCAGCGCGCGCGGTTCCGATTTCGGCGGCGCCCGAACGGGGCAAGTCGGCGCCAGGATCGATTTCTAACACAATCGTTCGAACACTCAAGGGCCGGGGCTTTGGAGCACTTTCATAATCTCAGAGTGCTTGGTTTTCCCGGCCCAAGCTTTTGGCGCGGCCCATGGTTCGGCGTCCGGTTCGTCGACAGCGGCGCCCCGCGAAATCAACAATTCAGCTAGCTTTGTGCGACCCCAGCGGCAAGCCCAGCCTAAGGGGGTGGATTTCAGCAGATCGTCGCGGCGATCAAGTTTTGCGCCGTGATCGATGAGCATGGCGGCAAAGCGTGCTCGATCCGCATCGCTGACGGGGCCATGATAAGCGGCGGCGAAATGCAAAACAACTTGGCCCATACGCGCGACATTCGGATCGACTCCATGGCGTAGCAGCAGATCCATGCATCGAAAATGCCGGGCGTTCGCGGCTGAGTCGCCGCCCGCGCCGCGGATGGGCTGAATGATAATCCAATGCCAACGCGAATCGTTGAGCGGCCAGTTGATGTGCGCTAGCGCTAATTCGACGATTTCCGGACAGCCGTGATCGCAGGCGGCCCATGCGAGTTCCCGTACAATTTCTTCATCGGGATCATGCGCTAGCAAGCCGCGTGCTCCTTCGATGTCGTGGGTTGCCGCTACCATGTAAGGCTGCTTCTTTGCGCCGCGCTCCAGTAAAAGCTTCTTGAGTTCGCCGCCCTCGTGGCTCCAAGCATTGCCCAACGGCCAGCCTGAGGCGTAGACGTTGGCATTCGGGTCAGCGCCCCGATCAAGCAGCAGGCGGGCAATCTCGACTTCGTTTTGCCGGGCCGCATGCCACAGCGGATAGCCCCAACTGAGGGTTGGTTCTTCGACTTGTTCCAGCATCAGACGTTCGTCTACGTCCGCGCCCAAATCCAACAACAGACGGACCATTTCGATCTGCCCGTGTTTGACCGCGAGCGCTAGCAAACCGCCATCGTTGCCAAGCTGGCGCAATAAAGCTGGATTCGCTTCAAGCAATTCGCGAACACCCTCCGCATCCGCCTGGGCGACTGCGGAGCGAATCGTTCTGAGGCCGCCGTATTGCCTGAGCAGTTCTGCGATCGGCCGGTAGGACTCGGCATCCAGCCACAGGGCGGCGCGGTCGAGCGCGGTTAGACCAGCCATGTCTTCTTTGTTGACTTTGCCGCGGCGCTTGAGAAGCCACTCCACGATTTCGGCGTTGCCTTCTTCGGCAGCCGTGTGCAGCGGCGTTCCGCCTCTGCTGTCGCACGCTTGAATGAGTGATCCATCGGCTTCGAGCAGGGCAATCGCGGTGGCATTATCGGCTGCGGCGATGGCGGCGTTGATTTGGTCCTGCACCGGCGAAACGGTGGCGTTCGGACAACTGAGTTCTTCGCGACGCGCACGTTCTTCTTCTTCGATCGCGGCGACGATGTCGTCATAGCCGCGATCGCGCGCGATGGTTAAAGCCGATGTGGCGTCGCGATGCGGCCAGATGCCTTTATGCGCGTCGGCTCCCGCTTCCATGAGCAAGCGCACCATCGCGGGATCGTGATTCAGCACGGCGTAATGCAGAGCGCGGTGCTCGTCGCCCTCTGACATATCCATGCCGATCAGTTCCGGCCGGGCATGAAGCAGGGCTCTGACTCGGGCAAAATCGCCGCGCTGCACGGCGGCACCGAGTTCCTTGACGTTATCGCCATCGACAAAGGCCTTCAATTTCGGCCAACTCGCGTAGCCGTAAGCGCGCGCGAGAACGCGTTGGGCATCGTTCAGTGCGAACGAGTTTGGATCGGGTTCGAGCTCAAAGGTTTGGACTTCGGCAAGCGCAGCCGCATCGCCGGAGCGAAATTGTTCCAGCAGATCCTTGGCTTGTTTGCGCAACTGCTCGAGGCTTGGTTGCGCGGGCAGCTTGCGGGTGGGTGTATTCGTGGGCATTACAATCTCCTCTCAAGTTTGCCCGGCGTCCGCGTGAACGGGCTGAAAGAAGATTGCACACACAACTGGCAATTGGTAAAGAGGCCGGTAGGCTCGGCCTTGCCCGCGGACACGGAGGCACCCGACGTGCCAACACCAGTGTAGCGCGGATTACAAGGATTCCATGCAAACGACGGCGTTGGGATCAGCCAGAGGGTTGATCTGTTCATGGAAAGCGTATTGGACGATGTTGGTATACGTTCCGCGTTTCGGGACTCGGTGGACATGGACGAGTTGGGCAGGAATATCAACCACCCAATAATCGGCAATGCCTGCTCTCGCGTAAAGCTCGGCCTTCTGATTTAGATCAAAATTGACCGTGGAATCGGCTACCTCAATCAGCAGCCGGATGTCTCCCGGCCCCACATTGTCTTTATATTCGCGGATAGATTGCGCCGTCACAATCAAGTCTGGCTCCGGTTCGTTCCTCAGATTGTCTTCAGGAGAAACGTAGATAGAAGGCTCTGCCTGAACGTAGTCCGATCCGAATGTTTGTAGCAGCCAAGCATGGATCACGTTTTGCCAGAAATTGCGCGGGTGTTTTTTCCCCATGCGGTCAATGAGTTCCCCACCGATGAGTTCCAGTTTTTCCGCGTTAGGAAATCCCATCTCTACGAGCGCATGGGCTTCGTCGCGGGTCCAGACTTTGCGAGGCACTTCCAATGCTGGAAGAGTTGGCATAGCCTTAATTATCGAACAGATGCCCAATAGGCGCGGTGGCCGATGTAGTCAAGATCGGGCAAATTACCCAAGATCACGCGGCGGAGCTTTAGGATGTCGACTTCGCCGAGTTCCTGATAGATGATCTTTCCATCCGGGGATAAGACGACAGTAAAGGGAACGGGGGCATCCCATTTCGGGTCGAAGGCGGCTTGCAAGCCATAGGTGTCGTCGGTGCCGAAGACGTAATTGCGTCCCGTGGCGTGCTGCTTCTGAAGCATTTTTAGCACGCCGGGCTTTTCGTCGGGCATGTTAGTGGAAACCATGACCATGTCGAAATCGCGATGCTTATACATTTGATAGGTGGTTTCGAGGGCTGGGAATTCGTGAACGCACGGGCCGCACCAGGTGGCCCAGAAATTAACGAGCACGACTTTGCCGGTGCCATTGGCGCGCAGCTTTTTCAGTTCGTCGGCGGAAATGGAGTCGACGGTGACGGGTTCGGCTTCGATACGCTTTTGCTCTTCGAGACGGGCGGCTTCTTTGGCGAGCCATTTGGTGGAACAGCCGAAGACGCCAGTGTGATCGACAGGTGGAGCTTTGCCCGCCAAAAGCGCATCGATGGCGTTGCGGGCGTCTTGCGTTTTGACGAGATTTTCCCGCTGGCTGTTGTCGATGCGGCCTTCGTAGCGCAGTTTGCGTTCGGAATCAAAGACAAAAATATGCGGCGTGGCCTTGGGCCCGTAGGCGCGGGAGACGGTTTGGGTGTCGCCGTCGTATAAGTAGGGGAAGTCGAAGTGGCGGTAGGCGGCGCGCACCTTCATGTCTTCAAAGCTATCGCTGACATCGGTGTAGCCGAGCTCGTCAAGGCGGATGGCGTTGGGGTTGTTGGGCTGGATGGCTACAAGTGTTACGCCTTTGCCGCGGTAGTCGTCGGCCAGTTTCTTGATGCGTCCTTCGTAGAGTTGGGCGGTTGGGCAGTGATTGCAGGTGAAAACGATAGCCAAGACCTTGGCGGAGGCATACTCCGCCAGACGGTGGGTTTTGCCATCGATGCCTTTCAAGGAGAAATCCGGGGCGGCGGAACCAACGGGCAAGGTAGGATGCACCTCGTCGGCCAGCATGAACGCCGTTGCCAGCACAAGGCCTAAAGCAAGTCGAAGCATTTGAATATACGATCTCCTGACACGCCATCTTATCGGATTTGAAGCGAAGAAAAGCGCGATAGTGCGACGCATCGTTCGCAGATAAGAAACACGGTGGCGCTCCCTGGCGGTGGTGGCTCAGCCAGCGCAACCGGTAATATCCCTGAGGTTTGGATTGGCTATTATCATGCTCTAATATGGGGATAGGATTGTGATCGGAGACAGGAATGCTTTTGGTGGCCGGACTGCAACATTCTTTTGCAGCGGACGTAGAGAACTCGTGCCACTTCACAGACACCAACCATATAGTGAAGGTCTCACGGCCAGCGCTGGACGGGGAACTCCGGTTGACTTCATACATAAGAGAGCGAAGGTGACCTCATGAGCGTTGCCAGTTCTACCCTTGCCGCGCCGACGCGCACAAAAGCGTTGATGGTTCGATTGTCGCCATTTCTGGTGGAAGCCATCTGTGAGTTGACGCGGGCCGTTAAGGATAAGACGCATGCCCAGACGGAGATAAGCGGGTTACTTTTTGGCAAATCCCAGGAGGGATTGGTCACGATTGAGGCGTTAAAGACATTCAAAGATTCTTCGGGGCCACGTTCCGATTTGGCACGGCGGGAGCGCATGGAGAAGGCGTTCACGGCGGCCATGACGCTAGCGAATGAAGATCCGGAGTTTTCGGCATACAAGCTGCTGGGTTGGTTTTCGTTGCGCGGCGGCGGCGGGCTGATCAACAGCGACGTAGAGTTCCACAACCACCATTTCAAGACGCCAGAAGAAGTGTCGTTAATTGTATGGCGCGAGGGGGAAACGCAGCTAACTGCGGAGTTGTATGCGGCAGCAGATGGCGCCAAGCTGACGACCGAAGACTACCGCTGGAGCTCGGTTCGACTTTCTAGTGAATTGCGGCATGTAAGCTCGCCCGTGGACCTGGTGATGCGGGTGCGGATGAACGACGACCTGTACCTGCGTACTTACGGCGTAGCGGACGTGAACGAGCGCAAAGAAGAATGGAAGAAGATGGCGGAGGGCGCCAAGCGGACGCTACTTTCATTCTTGCCAGGCCGAGGGAATTCGGAGGTTGTGGCTGCGGGGTATGCGGCGATACCTGAATCGAGCGGAACGGCAAAGCGGTCTTTTGAATCGCGCACCTTGTTCCGCGGCACAGAGATGGAACCTTCGCCGGCGGCGCTGCCTAAACCGCCAGCGGCGAAAGCGCAGACGAGCGCGCTGCCGGGAGTGGTGACACGGGTTCAGCAACAGGCGACGCCAGCGGCGCATAGCAGAGAGAGTGAAGCGCCGCTTACATCTTTCGACGTGAACCGGGCTCCGCGGTCGAAGCCGGCTGTGGCGGAAGTCAGCGGCTTGCCGATGGTGATTCCGAGCAAGCGCCCCGCGCACGCCAAAGGTTGGCCTTGGCTTTCGACAGCTTTGGTGTTTGTGGCCTGCTCCGGACTTACGTTTGCGTTCATGGCGCTCAAGAGTGCGGGCGGCGACAGCAAGATGAGCCAGATCATGCGCGTGCTCTTTCCGGGAAGCGAACTGGAACTGCGGGCGGCGAGCCATGGCGACAGTTTGTGGATTTCGTGGAACCGGCGGAATCCGACGGTGACCGCTTCGAGCGGAGGCGTGCTGAGCGTGAATGACGGCCCGAGACATTTTGAGCGGAGACTGGACGCGGGTCAGATCGCCGACGGCGAGGTGAAGTACACACCGGTGAGCGGCGACGTTACCTTTCAACTGCGGGTTTATGGGACCGACCAATTGGTGGTGATGGGTACATTGCGCGTTTTAGACGCGACGTCTCCAGTAACGGCGGAAAAGGCGCCTCCTTTAGATGTGTCGGCGAACGCCAGCTCGCCGACGCCGGACAGCCCTGCCAACAAGGCGGAGGCGCCAGCGGCGGCAGTGATACCGGAGCTGAACAACAACGGCGGTAGCAAGGCTAACGCACGCGGCGGGTTGACGGCGGCGGAGAGCAATAAATTGAACCAGCCCGCGGCCGCAGCGGTCCCGGCGGCTCCCGTTCCCGATACGACAGCGGCGAACAAGCCAGTGGGAGAAGCAAACACGCAATCGCAGCTACCGGTGCAGACGGCTCAGCAGCAACAGCAGCCAGCGCCTGTAACAACAACGCCGCCACCTGCGGCGCGGCCGATAACGCCGCGGCCTGTTCCGAGCAGCAACAGCGCGCCGCCTATGACGAGCAACACGGCGATTAATGGCTGGGATCCGAATTTGCCTGACGCTAAGCCTGCACCGGTGGCGCAGCAGACCGCGCCGCCGGATTTGAAGAGCTTCGATTTTGTGCGGCCCAAGGTTCTGCTGCAGGTGATGCCGAATCCGCGCAGCATCACGCCCGGATCGATCACCGAAGTGACGCGGGTTGAGGTGGGGTTAGTAATCGATCAGAGCGGACATGTCAAATCAGTGCATTTGACGAATCCTAATGTGAAGAGCCAGCTTGGTGCGGCGGCAGTGGCCGCTGCGAAGCAGTGGACGTTCCAACCAGCAACGCTACGCGGGCTGCCGGTGGAAAGCAATCACACGATCGTGTTTGAGTTCAGGCCAGAGGGGCAGTAGTATCAAGCCCGCCATTTTATATTGCAGCCGATGCTTGGGCGTTGATCCGGATCGACGGCTAAGCCGGCCAACGTATTACCGATCGCTTCCCTCACATAATGACCGGTCACCGGCGTTGGTGTATGGCGGCGGCTGTTATCCAGTTGGCCGCGATAAACCAACTTGCGATCCTTATTGAACACATAGAACTCAGGGGTGCAGGCGGCGTTGAAGGCGCGGGCGACATCTTGGCTTTCGTCGTAGCAGTACGGGAAAGTGAAGCCGAGTTGGCTGGCTTGCTGACGCATACCGTCGGGGGAATCGGACGGATAGGCGATGGCGTCGTTCGATGAGATGGCGACGATGCCGACCGACTTATTGGCGTAGTCGCGGCCAAGCGACGCGATTTCTTCCTGTACGTGAATGACGTAGGGGCAGTGCGGGCAGATGAACATGACGAGCAGCACGTCTTTGGCCGCGAAATCCTGGGGTGTAACCACGCGGCCACTGACAACATCCGGTAAAGCGAACTCAGGCAACGGCGTGCCTAAGGCCAACATTGCCGACTCGGTTCGGGACATGGCGGCGCCTAGCTCCAATCCGTGACGGGCGTTAGGACGCTGACCGTTTTATTGCGTTCGATCCAACTGGCGGCGGCATAATCGCGGTTCATGTGGGCGATGACACTTTGCGGAATAGCTTTCGGGCAAACGCCGGTGCATTCGCCGATATTGGTGCAGCCGCCGAAACCTTCGAAGTTCATTTGTGTGACCATGCGGAGCGCGCGCAGATGGCGTTCGGGTGCGCCTTGCGGCAGGACACCGAGGTGGGTTAATTTCGCTCCGGTGAAGAGGGCCGCGGACGCATTAGGGCAAGCAGCGACACAGGCACCGCAACCGATACAGGCGGCGGCGTCCATGGATTCGTCGGCTGCTTCTTTCGGAATCGGGATGGCGTTGCCATCGGGGGCGCTGCCGGTGGAGACCGAGACATAGCCGCCTGAGGCAATGATGCGATCGAAGGAACGGCGGTCGACAATCAGGTCTTTAATCAGAGGAAAGGCTTTGGCACGCCACGGTTCGATGACCAGTTGCTGGCCTTCTTTGAAGTGGCGCATGGTGAGCTGGCAAACCGTAGTAGCAGGCAAAGGGCCGTGAGCGACGCCATTGATCATAAAGCCACAGGAGCCGCAGATGCCTTCGCGGCAATCATGCTCAAAGGCGACTGGTTCTTCGCCTTTTTCGATCAAACCTTCGTTGAGCACGTCGAGGCATTCGAGCATCGACATTTCGGGATTAGCGTCGATTTGATAAGTAGCGAACTTGCCGCGCTCGTTGGCGCTTTTCTGACGCCAGATTTTCAATTTGATCTGCATTATTTGTAGCTCCTCTGGCTGGGGTGGACGTACTCGAAGTCCAGATGCTCTTTGGTGAGCTGCGGATAGTTGCCATAGCCCTTGTAAGCCCAAGCAGCGACGTAGGAATAATTTTCGTCGTCCCGTTGAGCTTCGCCTTCCGGCGTTTGATGCTCTTCGCGGAAATGGCCGCCGCAGGATTCGTTACGTTCACGGGCGTCGATGCACATCAGTTCGGCCAGTTCGAAGAAGTCGGCGACGCGGCCGGCCTTTTCGAGGCTTTGATTCAGATCGTCGCCGCTGCCGGGAACGTTCAGGTTGGACCAGAACTCGTCGCGCAGTTTGCGAATTTTGCTGATGGCGGCGGTTAGGCCTTCGGCGTTGCGGGACATGCCGCAATCGTCCCAAACGATTTTGCCGAGGGCTTTGTGGAACGAGTCGACGGTGCGTTTGCCTTTGATGGAAAGCAATTTTTGAACGCTCTGTTGGGCGGAGGAGAGGGCGTTGGTGACATCGGAGTGAGCTTCGGAGACGGCGCCGAGTTTGGCGGTTGCGAGGTAGTTGCCGACGGTATAAGGAACGACGAAATAGCCGTCGCTTAAGCCTTGCATGAGGGCGCTGGCGCCGAGGCGGTTGGCGCCGTGATCGGAGAAGTTCGCTTCGCCGATGACGAAGAGGCCGGGGATGTTGGATTGCAGATTGTAATCGACCCATAGGCCGCCCATGGTGTAGTGGATGGCCGGATAGATGCGCATGGGCACCTTATAAGGATCTTCGTCGGTGATGCGCTCATACATCTCGAAGAGGTTGCCGTAGCGCTCTTCGATGGCATGTTTGCCGAGGCGTTTGATGGAATCGGTGAAATCGAGATAGACGCCGAGACCGGTTTCGCCGACGCCGCGGCCTTCGTCGCAAACAGCTTTGGCGTTGCGGGAGGCGACGTCGCGCGGCACGAGATTGCCGAAGCTGGGGTAGCGGCGTTCGAGATAGTAATCGCGCTCGGCTTCGGGGATTTGATCGGGCGAACGCTTGTCGCCTGCTTTGAGAGGCACCCAGATGCGGCCATCGTTGCGCAGCGATTCGCTCATGAGAGTGAGCTTGGATTGATAATCGCCGGAGACGGGAATGCAGGTTGGGTGGATTTGGGTGAAGCAGGGATTGGCGAAGAGCGCGCCGCGTTTATGGGCGCGCCAGATGGCGGTGACGTTGGAGCCTTTGGCGTTGGTGGAGAGATAGTAGACGTTGCCGTAGCCGCCGGTGCCGAGAATGACGGCGTGCGGCGATATGGGTTTCGAGTTTGCCGGTGACGAGATTGCGCGTGACGATGCCGCGCGCGACGCCATCGACGACGATGAGGTCGAGCATTTCGGTGCGCGGGAACATGGTGACGCTGCCGGCGTCGACTTGGCGTTCGAGAGCTTGATAGGCGCCGAGGAGAAGCTGTTGGCCGGTCTGGCCGCGGGCGTAAAAAGTACGCGAGACTTGCGCGCCGCCGAAGGAACGGTTGGAAAGCGTGCCGCCATATTCGCGAGCGAAGGGCACGCCTTGGGCGACGCATTGATCAATGATGTGTACGCTGATTTGCGCGAGGCGGTAAACGTTGGCTTCGCGGGCGCGGAAATCGCCGCCTTTGACGGTGTCGTAAAAGAGGCGGTAGACGCTATCGCCATCGTTCTGATAATTCTTGGCGGCGTTGATGCCACCCTGCGCGGCGATGGAGTGGGCGCGGCGCGGAGAATCTTGAAAGCAGAAACACTTGACCTGATAGCCGAGTTCGCCCAAGCTGGCGGCGGCGGAGGCGCCTGCCAAACCGGAGCCTACGACGATGATGGAAAACTTGCGCTTGTTGGCGGGGTTGACCAGTTTCAGATCAAAGCGCGCCTTGTCCCATTTTTCTTCAATGGGGCCTTCTGGAATACGAGAGTTGAGTTCCATTGACTTTACTTGACCAGACCTGCCAGGACGCTGACCGGGATGGAGATGAAGCCGGCGATGAGCAGAAACGAAAAAATAGCAGCCGCTTTCTTGATGACGGGCGTGTGGCGGGGATGGTTGAACCCCAGCGATTGGAGAAAGCTGGACGCGCCGTGACCGACGTGCAGGCCGAGCAGGATCATCGAAAAAATGTACCAGGCGGAGACATACCAGACGCTGAAGCTGGAGACCATGTTGTGATAGACGTCGCCTTCTTTGAAATCGGCGCCGGGATGCACGATGCCTGCGGTGAAGTGCAACAGGTGATAGACGATAAAGCAGAAGAGGATGGGGCCGCTCCAATACATGGTGCGCGAGGCGTAGCTGGAGACGGTGTTTTTCTTGCGCGCGTAGCCTTTGGGCCGGGCGGAGTTGTTGCGGAGGGCTAGGCCGATGCTGGCCCAGATGTGCAGGCAGACGGCGAGCAAGAGAACGCTGCGGACGCCCCAGAGCAATTCCGGAATGCTTTTGAGGAAACGGCCATAGGCGTTGATTTTTTCGGGACCTTCGTAGATTTGCAGATTGCCCAACATGTGCCCGATCACGAAGCCAAAGAGGATGACGCCCGTGACGGCCATGACGATTTTCTTGCCATTGGTTGAGGCCAGAAAACGCGCAGGGCGTTCCTGGCGGACGCCGATGACGGTTGTTGCCATAAAGTTTTCGCTTTGCCTACCTAGATATTGGATGGGCCACCGAGGAGCGGCCGTCTTCTTTTTTTGTGGTTTTACTCAGGTGCAAGTGGAGTAAGTATAAGGGTATCGCAGAGGAGTTTAAGCCGAGCAACGGCTCGGCATGACAGGGCGCGGCCCTGTCCCACAGGCCCATGGAAATCGTTCATGTCCATCGAAAATTCAGGCCGCGGTGGCTTTCGCTTTATTGGGTAGCTCGGCCTCGAAGATCAGGTTTTCGAGTTGTTGGGGGTTGAGTTTCAGGATATAGGCGCGGATTTGGGCGATTGAAAAAACAAAGCCATTTTCAGCGGGATCGAAAGGTTGCTTGGCATGCTGGGCTTTGAGTAGCATTTGAGCAGCGCGGGCGAGTTGTTCGTCAGCTTCCGCTTGCTGGACGGCTTGGCGCGTGGATTGCAAGGCGTGGAGTTCTTTCAGTTCGCGCTCGCGGCGGCGGGAGAGGCGGTTTTCTTGTACCTGCAGATTGCGGAATTGCTTTTCGAAATGCAGGCGGATTTGCATTTCGAGCATCATTGATGGGTTGTTGGCGAGTTCGGGGGAGATTTTGATGAGATCGACGCGGCCGAGTTCAATCAGTGCGAATTCGAGGCCGGGGATGCGGTCGAGACGCCAGATGAGGTCCGTTAAGGATTGGACTAATGCCTTTTCTTCGGGGCCGACCGGTGTGTGTTGCTTTTGGAAATCGAGCATGAGGGATTGATAGGCATCGGCTTCATCGAAGGGGACGATGACCGTTCGGCCAGTGAGACCGGTTTTGATGGCGTTTTGGGAAACTTTGGCGCGGCCTGCCTCCGATGTGGGACCGGTGCTGGCTTGGGCGTTGGCGCGGTTGGCGTTCATTTGAGCTTCGGAAATCATGTAGAAAACTCCTGTTTTGCGATTTCTGAGGGCGCAGAAATACGAATGGCCCGAGCAGGGGAAACACCCTGCCGGGCCTAACTCAAGCTAGCATTCGGAGGGTCGAAAACGAACCTCGCACACAGATACAACGAATGGATTTGGCTGTAGGTGGTTGAAAGAGATGGAGATAAAATATTTCACTTTGTGAAGTAAAGTCGTGACTGAGGTTTCGGGTCTTACGGAGATTGTGGTATCTCAGGCAAAACATTCGACTACTTTTGGTTGTAGAAGGAATGCAGCATCTAGGCTGATGTTAGGGAATCTTTGGAGCCCCAAGTGTCAGCGATCATCCAAAAACGTCTTTTCTTGAACGGCCGCCGGATAAGGCAACACCATTCGCGCCGAAGGCGCAATCATCCGTCCCATTATCCGTGCGCGTGGCGATTGCTCACAACCTCACTTCAACCGATGGCCGCGCTCGTCTGAGTCTGCCGCCGGCGCCCAACTTCCGGATTGGCGACGATCCGGACAGAAACGGTAAGGCACTTCGACAGATAGCGCGTTAAACGGCAAGATGGCGGCCAAACGATCGTAGAATGCTGACGCCCTATCATTCCTGATCAGGTTACATTTCGCAGAAGTACATTCTTGTACCATGTGTCCTATTGCTTGATCGACGCTGCGCATACATATTCGCCGACGTGCGTGCGGCTATTTGTCCAGTTGATTAGCAATCTGATACGCTCTCACGAGGAGCTTAATACTTTGGTCACCAAACTTACCGCCATAATTTTCCTTTCCGTCGCTGCTTGCGCGATTCCCGCACAAGCTGGTCTAATCGGCGACTCCATAACCGTCAATTACGAGTACCCCTCTGTTGGCTCGATCCTTTTCCCCGGTGGCACGTCAATCATCGCCGCAGGTGGTACAACTTTCAATCTTGCAGGTGGCGGATTGCCGGTAGTCGTATCGGATGCGACCATCGTCATGACTTTCCCTTTCGGCATAAGTTTCGCCAATAACCCCGCAAAGACCTTTGACGGCATTCACATCAGCGACGCTAGCCCGAACATTGGCGGTGTCTCCTTGGCCTCGACCAACATCCCTGGTTTCACCAGTTCCGAGGTGACCTTCAACAGCACAAATATCTTCATCAACTTCCCGAACAGCTTCGCCTCGCTCAGCCCCGGCGCAACCATCACAATCGACGTGGCTACTGTCCCTGAACCTACTACCCTGGCGCTGCTGTTTTTGAGCATCCCCGCGGTTCTAATGGCCAAAAAACTAGTCGCTCGCCCCTAACCGAATCAGCTGTAAAGAGAACGCTGTCCTCAATCGCACGCTTATTCTTCCTAAACGCAGTGGCACCGTAAGGCTCGTCGCGAAAAACCCACGGCGGCAGAAGCGATTTCGTAAACTGCATCGTCGGGGCCGAAGCCTCACTGGGGATTGCTCTGGCGTTGCGGTTTTTCTAAATGGCTAGCGTTAAATACTTTAGTAGGAGTGTGCCCAGCCCATTCACACTTGGACATTACACGCCACCCAATCGCCATTCGACAACACCATAAGAACGGTCAGGTGTGATTAGTCCCGACAAACACCCACCCGGCCGTAGAGTCGGCATGTCGTCGAGTGACCGGTTTGGTCATTTCCGCCCAACTCCCGGTTTACGGGGTATCCGGAAGTTGCGACGGCGAAGCCCGAACCAGCCGGCGCCAGTGACTGGTGCCGACAAATGCAATTCAACCTGTCTGTGTACGGTGGCATAA
Source organism: Bryobacterales bacterium (assembly GCA_963763615.1). Lineage (GTDB taxonomy): Bacteria > Acidobacteriota > Terriglobia > Bryobacterales > Bryobacteraceae > Bog-105. The sequence goes on from CAVXPI010000007.1 coordinate 951,887, forward strand.
TCTCTTTTGTGGCGGATGTGAACATCGACGACACCGCTGTTCTTCGCCTTCGGATTTGCGGCCGCGCGACTTGCCGGGCCGTATTCACGATCTGTGTGAGCTGCGACCGTGGCCAACGCTACTACAGTCCAGAACGCCGGCGAAGGTGCGGCGGCGGCAGCGACATGACGCCAACTGTCGCTACCAGCAAAGTGACCTAGGGAGGGATTATTCCCATCGGCGTTGTCAGCAGCGCCATCGCGAGCGGGCGTCGCAACCTCCGTGACAGATCAAGGTATCGTGCCGATCACTTCGCCGGCGCCTCCTCAGAGGACGACCGTATACCAGTGCGCGATCTGCGGTCGCCACAGTCTCTGGATTGATCCATTTCCCTCGTCCCACAGCGATTCCGGTCGGTTGGCCTTTCAAAAAAAATACGTTTTCCGATATCGGCGAATCCAGGCATATGCGACGCATATATCGCAGCGAGCCACCGTGAAGAGCAGCCCGAAAAAAACTGCGCATTTAACCGTAGATTTATCCTGTATACTCGATGGGTCAAGATAAAGTACATTCGCATAGACTGGTTGGGAGTTCCAGTCGACAACAAACCCAGTTAGCTGCCAGAGGCAGATTTTATGCTCGCTTTTTTAAATCGGTTCGCCGACACTAGTTTCGGGCGGCCCTTCCTCTGGCTGTGGGCTCCCTGCAACTACCAATTCCCGACTTACTTAGAAAATCTGGCGCGATGAAATCTAGCCGGCTCAGAATCGTGGAGCAGTTGACAAGCGCCTTGTCCGCGCTGGCGGGCGCTGCCGTGTTGCTTGGGTTGGCGTTGGACATGCCGGTTTTGAAGTCTGTTCTTCCTGGCATGGCGGCGGCCATGCAGGCAACCACGGCGCTTTGCTTCCTCCTCTCTGGCGTCGCCTTCTGGCTAAGTGTCCCGGAGGTGATAACAGGCAAGGCGAGGCTTGTGGCCATAATTAGCTCGGCGCTTGTGCTACTGGCTGGCGGCTTAACGCTGGCCGAGTATTTATTCAACTGGAACTTCGGCTTTCATGGGCCACTGTTTCAGGACACCGCTAACGCGGCCGCGGCGGGGCGCATGACTCCGAAAACGGCGCTGGCGTTTGTGCTTCTCAACATGGCTTTGCTGCTGCTGACGGGCAGTTCGAGGCGCGCGCTACGGGCTGCGGCGGGTTTGCTCGGCGCGCTGACAGCGCTGCTGGGTTTATTCGCCGTTTTGGGTTTCATGGGTATTGCGAAGTTAGGCTATGGCTGGGACGAATTAACCAGCATGGCCCTGCTGAACACGGGCGGGTTGTTCCTGTTGCTGGGGTCGGCGTGCGCGGCACGCGCCTGGCGCAGGGCGGAAGTGGTGCAATGGTTTGGCACGAGCACGGATATCGATGAGTTGAAGCGGATGGAAGAATCGCTGCGCGCTTCGCAGGCGCGGTTGAATTCGACGCTGGCGGCTGTCTCTATCGGGACGTGGACTTGGGATGTTGTGAACGACCGTTTGATCGGCGACGAATTCATCGCCCGCATGTTCGCAGTGGAAACAGCGGCAGCGGCGAAAGGCCTGCCGGTGGAAGTCTATCTGCGGGCAGTTGTGAAGGAAGATCAACCGGTGGTGGCAGCGGCTCTGGCGCGCGCCATTCAGTGCTGCGGCCTCTATGACGTCGAATATCGAGTCCGGCAGGAAAACGGCGAACTCCACTGGCTGCAAGCGAAGGGGCGGGTGGAAGGCGATGCGGCAGGCAAGGCCGTGCAATTCCATGGCGCGGTGATGGACATCACCGAGCGCAAACGCAGCGAGGGGCGCTTTCGGCGGCTGATCGATTCCAATGCCCAGGGCGTGATGTTTTGGAACAAGAAGGGCGCGATCACCAGGGCCAACGATGCCTTTCTGCGTATTGTTGGCTACAGCCGCGAGGACATGGAGGCGGGGGGTATCGATTGGGCTGCCATCACGCCGCTGGAATATGCGCACCTTGACCAACGTGGCCTGGAGGAAGTCGTGGCGCGGGGAATCTGCACGCCATTTGAAAAGGAATATATCCGCAAGGACGGTTCGCGCGTGCCGGTCCTTGTGGGGGCGGCTATTTTCGAAGATAGCCCGGACGAAGGCATCTGTTTCGTGATTGATATTACCGAGCGCAAGCGGACCGATCAAGCGCTCCGCGAGAGCGAAGAACACTTTCGCTTTCTCAACGATCTGTCGGAGGCGACGCGCATGTTGGGCGATCCTGCCACTATCATGGCGGTGACGGCCCGCATGTTGGGAGAGCATCTGGCCGTCTCGAGCTGTGCTTACGCAAATGTGGAAAAAGACGGCGAGAGCTTTTCGATCGTGCACGACTATACAGCCGGCGGCGCGAGTGCGGTGGGCGTTTATCCGCTTTCGGTTTTTGGACGGCGGGCCGCCGCGACGCTCGAATGCGGGCAGACCTTGATCATCCGCAATTTGGAAGCGGAGGTTTTGCCCGAAGATGGGCCGGACATGGTCCATCCCATCGGCAGCAAGGCGACGATCGTTTGCCCAATCGCAAAGGACGGCCGCCTGCGCGCCATGATGACGGTGTCTCAGACGACAACGCGCGAATGGAAATCGCTCGAGATCGTGCTGGTTCAGGCTGTTGTGGAACGGTGTTGGGCTTTGGTTGAGCGCGAGACCGCGGAAGAAAATATTCGGCGGATCAACGCTGAGCTCGAGCAGCGGGTGGTGGAAAGAACGGCAGCGGCGGAGGCTTCGAACATGGCCAAGAGCGTGTTTCTGTCGACCATGTCTCATGAAATTCGCACTCCACTGAACGCTATCCTCGGCTACGTGCAGTTAATGTTGCGGGATGCGAGCCTGGGATCGGATGCCAAAGCGAATCTTAAGATTATCGGCCGGAGTGGCGACCACCTACTAGCCCTGATCAACGATGTTCTAGACATATCCAAGATCGAAGCCGGCCGCACTGAGCTCAACGTGGCGAAGTTCAATCTGCAGAATCTGCTCAGCGATCTGGCGAATGTATTCCGCCTGCGGGCGGAGTCGAAGGCGCTCGGATTTTCTATGTTTTCCGTCGGGGATTTCGTGGCTTACGTGGTAGCCGACGAAGGAAAAGTGCGCCAGGCCTTAATCAACCTTCTGGGAAATGCCGTCAAGTTCACCAAGCGCGGCCATATCATGCTACGCATCGCCCTGGACGAGCGGAAAGATAATCGGCTATGGCTCTCAGCCCGCGTCGAAGACACCGGTTCGGGCATTTCGGATGAAGAGCAAGAAAGGTTGTTTGAGCCTTTTAGGCAGGCGGAGCTTGGCATAAACAGCAATGAGGGAACTGGTCTGGGTCTGGCCATTACGCGGCAATACGCACGGTTAATGGGAGGGGATGTCACAGTTAGCAGCATCGTCGGCAAGGGTTCAATATTCCATTTTGAGATCCCAGTAGGACGTTCGGGCAGTGGCATAGCCCCTTCCGGCCCTGCTCCCTCCCGCGTTATGAGCATCCGAGGCGAAACCGATCGCCCCGAAATTCTGGTTGTCGACGATCAATTGGACAACCGCGATTGGCTCGTTAGGTTGCTGGCGTCCGTTGGCTTTTCTGTAAGAGATGCCGATAATGGGGAGGCGGCTATTCGAGCCTGGGAAGAACGGAAACCGCACATGATCCTAATGGACGTACATATGCCGGTTATGGACGGATTAGAAGCGACTCGTAGAATCAAGGCGGACCCTCGCGGACGTGAAACCGCAATCGTTGTTCTCACCGCCAGTGCGATGGACGACGAACGTCGACTCGTCTTGGAGAGCGGAGCTGACGATTTCCTGACGAAGCCGTGCCGCGAGGAAGACCTGTTCGCCACGATCGGGGCTCTTCTCAAAATTGCCTACAACTACGAGGAGACTGGCGGAGCCGCCGGCGAACCCGCTGCGGGGCTGCCGATTTTAAGCACTGCGCGGCTCGGACAATTGCCGCTCGAGTTAACTGAGGAACTCCGTGAGGCGACTTTAAGCGGTAAGAAGAAACTCTTAAATAAGGTGATTAGCAAGGTGCGCGAGAATGATAATGCCGGGCTCGCGTACGCAATACAAGACCTTGCCGACAGGTACCGATACGACGTTCTGGCGCAGTTGCTCGAGGAAGCGTGCCGCCGCTAACTGAGACTTCACTGTCCCCTCGGGGGGACATCATTATTGTGGATGACAACCCCGCCAACCTGAGGCTGTTGGAGGACATGTTACTGCAGCAAGGCTATGAAGTACATTCGTTTCCCTCGGGCCGTATGGCATTAGCAGCGGCGCTGAAGCATACGCCTGATTTGTTTCTGCTGGATGTTGACATGCCTGAGATGAACGGCTATGAAGTGTGCGGCCATCTCAAGTCCACCACGGCGTTTGCGGAGGTCCCCGTCATTTTCGTTAGCGCACTGAACGGCACACAAGACAAAATAACAGCCTTTCGTTCCGGCGCGGCGGACTATATATCGAAACCTTTTCACTTCGAAGAAGTCCAGGCGCGCCTCGAAACGCATCTCAAACTGCACTCCCTCCAGCGAGCGCTGATGTTACAGAACGAACGCCTGGAAGAGATGGTGGCGGCGCGCACAAACGAACTTGCCACAGCAAACGAGGGCCTGACCCTCTCCCTTCGAGAAAGAGAACTGCTTCTTCAGGAAGTCCATCACCGTGTCCACAACAACCTTCAGATTATCTGCAGCCTGCTCGGTATGCAATCTGCCGCCGTCACCGATCCACTGCTGGCTACGGCCGTCCTCGAAACGCGGAACCGTATCCTCTCGATGGCTAAAATCCACCAAACTTTATATGACTCCGGCAACCTGACTGACGTAGAGTTTGCCGCATATATTCGTTTGCTGGCCGACAATGTGTCGAATTCCTATGGCGTGGATCCGGCCCGGATTGAGATCGCTTTTGAACTGGAGCCAGTACGCCTTGAAATTGACCTTGCCATCCCGTGCGGTCTGATTCTGAATGAATGGCTATCGAATGCGTTCAAACATGCTTTTCCGGACGGCCGCAAAGGCCAAGTACGCATCTCGCTGCGGGAGCAGGATCGCTTGATCCTGTTGGCTGTCCATGACAATGGAGTTGGTTTCCCCGAGGGCCGCGTCCCCAGTGACCCTACGTCGCTCGGTTTGAGCCTTGTGAATGTGCTCTCGGAGCAAATGGAAGGGACCGTAGAAATCACCTCTCATCGGGGATCATGCCAGTTCGTTTTGAGGTTCGGGCGAGTGAGCGACACTGCATAAGACGAACGGGCAACCGCATTCGATGCTCGCTTCGACGCCGTCGACTAAAAATTTCTCTAAGCCGGGCAGCCAGCTCGCTCGCCAAACCCGCTTCGTAAACATGTGAATGCACTCAGAATGATGCTGATCTGGCTGCAGAAAACCTTTGGCGGCGAATTCGTGGATCCACCCGGTACTGGTCGGCCCGAGCTTTTGCGACAGTTTTGCGACACAGGTTGTCGTAAGACCAAGGCTTGTGGCGCTCACCATTTTCGATCGTTTTACTTGTGAGTCGTGGGCGAAAGCGACGAACGCCAGCCGTTTAGTTAGTCCGCTGAAGAAGACCCGGAGGGGAACCACCTGCCAGCCGATTCCTGCGCCCGTGCCCGGATCATCGCAACAGTGGCGACTAGTGCTTAATTGCATAAATTGGAGTATGATTGCCGCTCCCCTGAAAACGCACCACGTCGGCTTTTGGCACCGCTCGTTTGGTACAAGTAGACGCGGCCGAGCCGCGTTGACACTCGGTTAGAGGCTTTGCATGTAACAGGTGTTTTCATCCCCATTGCTGGGCCGAAGGACCATCGGAACTGTACGCAGACTTCTGTTCACCTTATCGGTAGATCCGTTGCCGTCGGGGAGGCGCAGACTAAAAATAGCCGTACGCCAGCCAGCCGCCATCGACGTAAAGCGAGTGGCCGGTGATGAAGCTGGCCTTTTCACTCAGGAGAAATGTCACGGCGTCGGCGACATCCGCAGGCATGGCGAGGCGCCCTAAGGGAATGCGCGCTTTGATCTGGGCTTCGTTGACATTTCCGGCGGCGATGTTGCGCTGGGTCATTTCGGTTGCCACATAAGCAGGGCCGACCGCGTTGACGCGGATCCCTTTTTCAGCCCACTCGATGGCGAGAACTTTGGTGAGCATGGCCACGCCGGCTTTGGCGCAGCAATAGGCGGCGCGGCGCGGAAAAGCCGCTTCGGCATTGGTGCTGGTGATGAAGACAATGGCGCCGCCGCCGGATTCGGTCATCCGCTTGGCGCACGCTTGCGCAAAATAGAATGCGCCGTTGAGCTGAATCTCGATCATGCGCGACCAATCGGCGGGAGGGAGAGTGAGGCTATCGTGGGGCTTGCTTACGCCGGCGCAGTTGACCATGCCGTCGAGGCGGCCGAATTTATCGACGGCGGATTGGGCGACGGTGTCACATTGAGCGGGGTTCGTGATATCGCAAGCGACATTCAGAAGGCGGGCGCTCGCGGGCGGCGCGTGTTCGAGGTTGAGGTCGGCCACGACGACGCGTGCGCCGTCGGCGAGAAGGCGACGGCAGATCTCGGCGCCGATGCCGCCCGCTCCGCCTGAAACTACGATGACCCGATCTTGCATGTTTAGAACCTGAGCGTATCATTAGGGTTGATATGACTAGCGCGGTCAGCTATAAAAGCGTCCTTCACGAGATGACTCAAACGACGCCCACTTGTTTGTGGAACGATTCGGCTGGGTTTGATGATCTGACTTATTCAATTGAGCACGGCGCGGTGGGCGCAACGTGCAATCCCGTGATCGTCGTGGACGTGTTGAAGCAGGAGATGCCTTTGTGGAAAGGGCGCATTGAGGCGTTGATTCGAGAGCGGCCGGCAGCTTCAGAGCGGGAGATTGCGTGGGGGCTTGTCGAGGAGATTTCCGCGACGCGGGCGGGAATGCTGCGGCACATTTTCGACGCGCATAACGGGCGGAACGGACGACTCTCTATTCAGACCGATCCGATTCTCTACCGCAACACGGAGGCACTGATTCAGCAAGCGGAGCGCTTTGCGGCTCTGGCGCCGAACATGATTGTGAAGATCCCAGTCACGAGCGCGGGTTTGGCGGCCTTTGAAGAGATTACCTATCGCGGCATTAGTGTGAATGCGACGGTATCGTTCTCACTGCCACAGAGTGTGGCGGTGGCTGAGGCAGTAGAGCGCGGGCTGCGGCGGCGAGAGAGCAAAGGACTCGACATTAAACGGATGGGTCCGGTTTGCACGATTATGGTGGGACGCCTGGACGACTGGCTGAAGACCTATGCGGAAAAGAAAAACATTACCATCGAGCCGGGGTATTTGGAATGGGCTGGCGTGGCTGTGTTCAAGAAGACCTATCAGCTTTTCAAAGAGCGAGGTTATCGGATCCGTTTGCTTTCGGCGGCCTTTCGGAACCATCTGCATTGGAGCGAATTTATGGGTGGAGACGTGGTGATTTCGCCGCCGTGCAAATGGCAGAAGCGCTTTAACGCGAGCGGGGTGACGGTGGAAGAACGAATCTCCCGGCCAGTTGAGCCGAAGATGGTAGACGAGTTGACGAAAAAGTTTCCCGATTTCGCGCGCGCCTATACGGAAGGCGGACTGAGTTTCGAGGAATTTGATACCTTTCCGCCGGCCGTGCGTACGCTGCGCCAGTTCATTGGCGCCTGTCATGAGCTTGAGGAGCAGATTCGCGAGGTCATGCTGCCGAATCCGGACAAGGCGTGAGGTTAGAGCGACGCGAGCAAGGCTTTGGCGAGGGCAGGGCCGGATTCATGTTTGTTCGCGATTTGGGTTAGATCAAGAACTACGCCGTTGTGACCTTTGCGAGCGACGAACGCACTATCCTGCGGACCGAAGTAGGCTTCGTCCCAGGGGCCAGGCACGTTTGTGGCGCCGTTGCCGGTGAGGCGGCTGGCGGTTTTGATGCCGAAGACCGCTACTGCAGCGTTACCGCGGAAGATCTGAACCGACAGGAGCGGCTTGTTCTTCGAAACCTTGGAGATCTTTTTTGCGAGGGATTGAAGATCGTCGAGGCTGGGTTTGCCGTCTTTGAAGTCAGTGCTTATGTCGGGCCCGTCATCCTTATTTGCGCTTGCGGCGGCGACATTTGCGGGCGAGAGATAGTTGCAATACTCGCGCAAGTCGCCCGCTTCATTTCCTTTGGTAGAGGCTATTTTGGCGCCTAGAATCTGAGAGACCTTCTCGCTATCCAGCAGGCCGCAGCCCGCTTGCGTCTTTTCCGCCGTCACTTTCGATTGGGCTATTTCTTGTTTGGCCTGCTGAACGGTTTCTTTCAAGAAGTAGTAGCCTTTGACCACAACGAGGACGCCCAAGATCAAGAACAGCGCCAGTACCGCGAGAATGATTTTAAAAACCGGCGATTTGCGGCGCGCGGGCGCGTAGGGCATCTGCGAAATCGAAGACTGCGGAGAGGCGGTTCCGTCTCCCTGGGGACTGCCGCATTTGGGACAAAACTTGCCGCCACCGGTGGCGGTACCGCAACTGGCACAAAAACTGGACATTTCGTTTCTCCCTTCGCCAATTATCCTAAACTAGCGAGATTGTGACGCGGCGGCCGCCGCCCGTTGCAGACTGCCTAGTACTACTGTTCTTGGAGATTTTATTTTTCTTCGTGGCCTCGGCGAGCTGCCACGCGACGACCTCTTTGACCGCCTGCGCTTGCGCCTCTTCGAAGATGCCCTCCTCCCGGAGGAAGTCATCGATGCTGGAACCCATATGTTTCTTGCTCATTGCTCCAACTCCTTCTTGCACAAGAATACAATTGAAGAAGATATGGAAAGCGTCGCAAGTACGGCAATCAACCAGGAACGAATTGACACAGTGGGTTGGCAACGAACAATGGCCGCCGTGTGTGCCATCTTGTTGGGCATTCTCTTTATTGTCTCGGGTGGATGGAAGGTGCTTGACCCGTTTAAGACCGGCGAACTGCTAGAGCAGGCCAAGGTACCGGCCGGATTCGGGAGACTGGGCGCGTCGACTTTGGGGGCGTTGGAACTGTTTGCGGCGTTCATGCTGTTTTATCCGAAGCTGCGGCGGTTGGGCGGGTTGTTGGGTTCAGGGCTTATCGTCTTTTTTCTGGGATGGGTTGGTTACTACTACGACGCTTTGGCCGGAAAAGAGTGCAGTTGCTTTCCGCTGATCAAGCGGAGTATTGGGCCAGGTTTCTTTGTGAGCGACGGCGTGATGCTGCTGTTGGGGATTGCGGCGTTTGTGTGGTCGCCAAAAGTGTTGAACCTGAAGGCGCCGGCTGCGGCCCTTGCCTCGATCGCTATGATTGCTGGTTTGAGCTTTGGCTTGAACACCTGGAAGCATAGCGGAGCGCAGGTGCCGAGTCCGGTAGTTGTGGATGGGAAGGCGCAAAGCTTGGCCGCCGGAAAAGTGTTTCTCTTCTTCTACGACCCATCGTGCATGCATTGCGACGCGGCAGCGAAGTTCATGGCGACGCTCAATTGGGGCGACACGAGAATAGTAGCGATACCTACGGTGAATCCACAATGGGCCGCAGCGTTCTTGCATGACACTGGATTTAAGGCGGAGACGAGTTTGGAACTCGATAAATTGAAGAAGGCGTTTCCGTTTGTGGATCCACCTTATGGCGTTGCGTTGGTGGATGGGGAGCAGAAGGAAACATTCACGCAGGCTCAGTTCAACGTGCCGCTGCCCCAACCCGAATTGAAGAAGCTAGGCTTCGTCAAGTAGCATACGTCTGATCCTGTTCGGTGTACGCACCTAACCCAGGGGAGGATTCTCCCGAGACTACTCCTACCGCTTGAAACAGGATGCGAAATACAAACATATTTGACTACTCAAGTACTTGGCAGTGACTAAGGGACTTAAGAATTTGCACTGTCCAACCGATAGCAAATTGTGGCTACACCCTCCACCAACGATTTGGTTCGAACTTTGGCACAGTACGGCTGGTCAAATTCTCCCGTAAAGCGAATGTTTGACTGCGCCGCCGCCGCGTTGGCTTTGGTCATTTTGAGCCCGGTTATGCTCCTGGTGGCGATCGCCGTTAAGCTGACCTCCCGTGGTCCGATTTTGTTCCGGCAGACGAGGATGGGGAAACAGGGTTGGACGTTCGAGATTCTAAAATTCCGATCGATGCACGTGCGTGGAGAGGGACCGGCGGTAACGAGAGCGGGGGATGCGCGGCTTACTTGGGTTGGCGGTTTCTTGCGAGGGACAAAGCTGGACGAATTACCGCAACTGGTGAACGTGCTGCGAGGGGATATGTCTCTGGTTGGGCCGCGTCCGAAGTTGCCGCACCACCAGACGTACACGCTACAGGTTCGGCCCGGAGTGACGGGCGCCGCCTCGTTGGCGTTTCGGGATGAGGAGCGATTCTTGCATCACGTTCCCGAACATGCTTTGGACGACTGTCAGATTAATGTGCTCATGCCGCTGAAGCGGGAACTCGACGACGAGTATCTGGCAACCGCAACGTTTCTTTCGGACATAGGTCTGCTGTGGAGAACGGTTTCAGGATCGCGCACGGTTACTGATTTGGAAAGAATCGGAAATCTGCAGGTTTCTCTGGTATCCCTGAGCCAAGCCTTGGGGCAATCCGGGGCAGCATCAGCGGAAGCGGCGACACATGGCGAATCGCACCTTCGTGCGCGGAACATGGCCGCGCGGTAAAGCAAATCGTACTCGTACGAAGGGCTGGTTTCGCAGGTACTGAAGAGTGCAGTTGCGGGGCGGATCCGTAAGCCTCCGTATCCGAATGAAAGGGCAATGGGCAGCGTTTGGCGGCTCTCGGACATGGATTAATCCGTTGTGGGTGGACGGGACTAAGGGGCAATCGCAGTAGCCTTTAGAACGCATTTTTCAGCTTAAGTTTCAGTACACATAAACGACGCATCTTATAGAACACAAGGCCAGTTTTAGCTATTGTAAAGTCGCCGGAGAATCCCGCAACTCTACATGGCTCCCCTCTTTCTATTGCTGCTTTGGCCGGCTGTCGCGCAGATCAGCGGCAGCATTCACGATTCGCAAAGCGGTGAAGAGTTAGAACGCGTCTCGGTTAGGTTGGTTGAAGCCGGTGCACACGTTGAAACGGATGGCGATGGCAAGTTTCGGATTAGCGGAATTGAGCCCGGCCATTACCGGCTTGTGGTATCAAGTGTCGGCTACCGTGTGTTCCAAAAAGAGATCGATTTGAAAGCAGACGATACGATTAACTTCGATCTCGCCATCAGTCCGGAGGCACTGGCGCACAAAGATAGGGTTGAGGTGCATGTCAAGCCGTTCGACCTGGAGGAAGGGCAAGGTCTAACGGCATTTACGCTGTCTGGGACCGAAGCAAAAAACCTGGCGAGCGTGTTAGCGGACGATCCAATGCGTGCGTTACAAAGTGTGCCAGGCGTGGCGGCTAATGACGATTTCGAAAGCCGATTTACTTTGCACGGCGCCTCGTACGATCAGTTGGGTTTGTACTTGGACGGCATCCTTCTACACCAGCCGTTTCATACCGTGCAAGGCGAAGGCCCCTCCGGTTCAACGGCTGTCTTCCACGGCGACATGGTCGCCACAATGAGTTTGCAGAGCGAAGGTTACGGGGCACAATATGAAGATCGAACGGGGGGTGTGATCGACATTGAAACGCGCGCGGGCAGCACTGATCGAATTCACGTTCGAGGGAATGCGAGCATACCGAGCGCCGGCTTGCTGGCGGAGGGTCCGTTTGGCGGAAAGAATCACAAGGGCTCGTGGCTGGTGAGTACGCGGAAGAGCTACCTGCAGTATTTTTTGAAGAACCTGACGCAAGATCTGCCATCGACGGCATTCGGGTTTGCGGATACGCAAGCGCAGCTCAACTACGCACTAACCAACAGCAATTCGTTTTCGTTGAAATTGATCGATGGAACTTCCACGTTGGATCGCAGCCAGGCGACGAGCTTTTTGGGCCTCAACGCGGCGGAGTTCGCGCACTATCGCTTTACGCTGCTCAACTTCGGATGGCGGTTTACGCCGAATTATTCGTTCATAATGAACACCCGTACGGCGTTCGCGCAAGAAAGGTACGACAACACGAATGCGTTGGCCCAACCGCTCGGCTACGGAAACCAGGGCAGGTGGACCGCGAAGACCGACGCGACTTGGTCATGGAGCCATGGCGCGGCGTTGCAGTTCGGAGGAAGCGCTCGGCCGACTCGTGGATCGGGTTTTGCGTATTACTATTTCGATGCAAACCATTCGACTGCGATCGATTGGTATGGTGGACGAGCCTTCTACGGCGGCGGATACGCACAGCAATCCTTTACTCGACTCGCCAAAAGATTGACGCTCTCGCTTGGCGCCCGCTGGGATACGGTGACGGCGAATCATCAGTCGGCGATTTCGCCGCAAGCTTCCGTCTCTTACGCTCCGTGGAATGACGGCAAGTTCTCGTTTGCGTGGGGACAATACACGCAATTTCCCGAGATCGATTCGTTCTACGCGGAAAACGGGAGTCCGCATTTGCTGCCAGCGAGGGCTGAGCATTTTGCAGCCACGTTCGAGCAGCGGCTTGGCAGTCAAGCGCGATTCCGAGTGGAAGCGTTTGAACGGAACGATACGAATCTGCTGTGGCAGCCGATGGCGGATGCGCGGCTCGCCGGAGGCATTGTTTTGCCGGACTATTTCCAATCGGCGCTCACGAACACGCTAACCGGGAAGACAAAAGGCGCTGAAGTTTTCGTTCAAAAAAGGACGGCCAATCGTTGGACGGGTTGGGCTTCCTATACCTTTGCCCGGAGTGAGATGTTCGACAGACTGACTCTGATCCATTTCCCGTCCGAACAGGATCAACGGCATACCTTCAATGGTTACCTGAGCTACAGGTTGAGTTCAAGCATCAATCTGAGCGCGAAACTTTCGTACGGCAGTGGGTTCCCCGTGCCGGGCTTTCTCACCTTCCAAAACGGACTTTATTACATCGGAGCGGAGCGAGATCTGGTCCGGCTACCCGATTACCAACGCCTGGATTTGCGGATGAACAAATCTAAAGTTTTGAGGCATGGGAAAATGACTTTGTTCGTTGAGGGAGTGAATGTGCTGAATCATGAGAACTACCGCTTCGATAGCTATAACGGTTATGACGGGAACACGAAGCAAGCCTACATTTCGCTGAGCGAGATGTTTCCGATTCTGCCTTCGGCGGGAGCGACGTTCGAGTTTTGAGAGGACTAGCTCGCGAAATTGAGGGCGGCCACTTCGTGCAGGTCGATGCCAGGCACTTCGAATTCGACGATGCCGGCGTTGACGCGAAAATCCGGCTGTGCCTTGCCCACCAAAAGGCGAACGCTCGTCACATTCCTGCCGGCAGGAATTTTGATCTTCACCGCTTGGCCCGAAATGGGAATGATCTCGCGGACGGGGCCTTTCATCATCATCGGATTCGTCAGATTGACGAGATGAAGAGTCATGGACTGCCGCTGCATCCAGAGGGCGACGTCGAGCACACCTTTGCCCCGGACGGAGACGGGCAAATCGTCGTGTGTTGCCCACAATACGGCGTTACGCAGAAGTTTGCCATGATCGACAGCCAGTATCTCCCAAAACGTCCGGTCGATGTCACTTGGGAAAAACACGACGCGGCCTTTGCCAACCTCGCGAAGGAAAACGGCGGGATCTTTTTGGGAGACCGGACGGACATAAACTTCTTCCATTGGCAAGTCCGGATAGGAGGGAACGACAGTCAGCGGCGATTGGCCAGAGTTGGGCAGTGGCTTCACTAGAACTCGATTGACTCCGTCGATTATACGCGCGGCGTCTTCGAAGCCGGCGAGCAGCGGATGAAATTCGCCGGTGGCAGGATCGGCTTCCAAGGTGAGGTATGAATTTCGCATGGGGCCTTCGCGGCGGCCGGCGAACGATGCGCCGAACAGTTCAGCGAGACCGAAGTCTTTTCGTGCGACACCCCATTCGTCATAGAGGGAAGTCTCGAAGGTCGCGACGAGGCTGCCGCCGCGTTGAACGAAATCGATAAGTTGCGCGCACTGCTGAGTCGAGAGAGCAGCGATGTTGGGCAGGATCAAGGTTTGGAATGGCACGAGATGCTCGGTGTCGAGAAGACGGTCATGCACCATCTCAAAGGGAATACGGGCCTCGACTAGAGCCTGGTAAAAGCCAAGGGCGGCCTCTTCGACTTTGGCGTGAGCGTTTTCGCCCCCGTAAAACGCGGCGCTTTGTTGCGAGTAAACCATGGCGACATTGGCGAGCGGCTTCGCATTGCGCAGATAGGCGCTGTTTTCGAAATGCCATTGGTATAGTTCCGCCACTACCGGTAACCAGCGCTTATCGATCGGCTTGGCGTTGAATTTGGTGAACCAAGGGCGCAGACCTTGCGCAATGCCATCGGCAACCCAAAGCCTGATCTCATCTCCGCTCTGCACTGAATCTTTCCAGCGGAATTCTTCTTCGAGGCCGACGCTAAAGATGCCCGCGATTGGTTTGCCGCCCATGGCCGCTCGATATTCCTTGCCGTTCTTACCATTCGTCCAGGGCGGATTCACGCCGTGCCGCGCTTGCCTATCGGCGAAGAGAGTGGGCGCGAGTTGGCCGATGACGCTCATATCCAATTCGCTGAGCGCGCCGCCGCCGGAGTTAGCGAGGAAGGCGGCGTTGGGGTTGATCGCTTTGATTCTCGAATCCCAAAGACGCCAAAGTTCGAAGAGGCGTTGCTGATGCCAGACCATATAGGCGCGGCGTGCGGGGTCTTGCGGATCGAGAGTGCGCGGCAAATCCATTTGCGCGAAATTCTTGAAATTTTGGCGGCAATGTTCGCAGTAACACATGCCCGAGCCAGACCAGCGATTTGAGAAGATGCCGTCGACTTTGTAGAGAGAAACAATTTCTTCGGTCACTTTGGTCATGAACTCGAAGTTATAGGGACCCAGGGCGCAGGTTACCCAGAGATCCGGATCGGCCCAATGTTTGCGATTGTGCCCGCTGGCATCGACTGCGATCCAATCGGGATGAGCATCATAGACGTCCTGGTGCGTGGCGTGGGGATCGGTCCGCGCGACGACGTTCATGCCGAGAGCGCGGCAGCCTTTCAGCAAATCGCCGAAAGTATCTGAATCATGTAGCCACTTACTGCGGTAGTGAAACGGAATCTGCGTTGGATAAAAGGCGACGCAGCCACCGGCGCTCAAGCAGGCGGCCTCGGCGTGAACGCGGCGGAAGTAGCCGAGCCAGAAGGTTTGATCGTAGTTGCCGGGATCATCTTCGACGAACGCGAGTTGAGCCCAGCGCATGGGACGGTCATACCAGGAAGGTTGGGAGGGCGTGAGTTGAGAGAAACCCGTGCCAGGAAAGAGAGAGGAGGCCAGGGCGGATTGGAGGAAGTCGCGTCGATTCATAGAACACTAAAACTATTTCACGATTCCAGTGAGGGGGTTCAATTGTTCCCACGGGATAACAATTCGTAAGAGCACGGGCGAGGGATGTCGTCCTAGCTGCGCGGTAACGAAGGAACTTTCTCGTTCGGCCCAAGAATTGCTCAATGATTCGTGATGTTTTTTTGGAACTACGACTTTTAAACACGATCAGGAGAGAACAGGGAAATGAGACAAATGGCATTCCAGGCCGAAGAACGGCAATTGAAAACAAAGATGGCGGAACTGCTGTCACAACAACGGGACGCGGGCGCGCTCAGGATTGAGAACGCGGCCGATCCATTTGATCAAATCCAGGCTTCGGTTGAACGGGACCTACTGGTGGGGCTGCTCAATCGCGACGCGCAACTGCGCGAAGATCTGCGCCGTGCATTTGAAATGATTGAGGACGGAAGTTATGGCCGTTGCGAGGATTGCGAAACGGCGATCGCTCCAGCCCGACTCAAAGCGATCCCGTGGGCTCGTTGCTGCGTGCGCTGCCAGGAGCTGCGCGATCGGGAAGTGAACGAAGCGGATATTTTTCCTGAGGCCGCGTGACCGGAGGGCGCCGTTCGCAATCTAAAATCGATAAGGTCTACCGACCTGGGAGGTCCGGGCAAAAAGGACATTGGTGCGGATGGGGAGACTTGAACTCCCACGCCCTTGCGAGCGCTGGAACCTAAAGGCACTTCTCATAGCCTTCTATCGCCTGAACTACCAATCTTTTCAACACTCATCCGTTATCTGCCCTCTCTGTCGCCCAGGCGTTTCCACCACGATCCAGCGGAAAACTAACGGACTCACGTTTTTCGCCCAAACCAAAAAGAGCCGCCTCAGCACGGTTTCCCTTTCACTGAAGCGGCTCTTGGCCACATCATCCCCCAAAGGAATCAGCTCAGTTTGGCCACTCACATTGTCTCTATTTTTCGCTCGCTTGCAAAGTGAGCCTCAAGCTTTTCGCTTTTTGCGCGACCCCAGCCCGGCGCGCTGAACCGTTGACCAAGCGAGTCGGAATGCCTGTTCTAGCAGGCACCCGACCCTGAGCACCAAGACCAAACTAGGAGGTCTTTAAATGCCTGCTTATAATTCTTCTCCAAAACCCGCCGTTTCGCTACGGCCAAAACCGTTACGGCATCGCGCCGAGGCCCCCAAGCAAACATGCACCCGACCGGAGTGCGGCCAAAAGACCTGGAATGACTTGGGCCTCTGCCGGCAATGCGCCGAGTCAATGGTCCTTCTTTTCGAAAAGTTCTATGCGGCGGCCATGGACGTACTTCAGGAATTGTACGTGTCCAAGGCCGACCTTCAATCGTTTGGTTCTGGAAAAGCCCCGTTTCTCAATCGTTGCGACATGTTCTTGCGAATAGCAAGACTGTCTTGGGGCGACGACGCGAAATGGTACAACCGCCGCGACAAAAAGAAGCGCAAAGCCACTAAACGCTCCGCGAAGACGGCTAACCAACAGCGCCGTCCCGAGCAACGGAACACCGACATCGCCATTTTGCCTAGCTACGGTCAAACCAGACGAGCCGGGAGACCAGATGCAGCCTAACCGACGCTCCGCCAGTGTTTGCAACGCTCCGTCCCGCGCACCCCTGCGCCGTCGTCCGCGATCGCCACGAATCGTTAGAACTGGCCGCTGCCCCGTTCCAGATTGCGGCCGGAAGGCTTGTTCTCGTTCCCCGCTGGGGACTTGCAAAATTCACACAGAAAAGGTGGCAGAAACTCTCGCCGAGTTCTACACCCTCGCAATGACGACGGTCAACACCTTAGTGCAGTGTGGCATAGACCTGAGCAAGATCAACCCCAAAGGCTCGCCCTTTGTTGACCGCTGCGATGAGCTTCTCAAAACATCCGTGAAGATCTGGCACCGCGAAGAGCCGCAGATGATCGCGCTGGTTTTCCCAAATCCTCAACAAGGAGTTGCCTAACCATGAAGTCCTTATCTACAGCTGTTCATCGCCACTTTTCCCGTGCGAAAATGTTGCCGCACTCCTCACTCCTGAAGCTTAAGGACTTTCTCTCTGAGTCAGTGGACGCTTTTCGCATCGTCTTCTCCTGGGATCGGAACGGCGGTCCGTGGCGTGGGCCCGGTGTTCCTTCACGCAACACCAGGAGGGTAGCAGTCTGGGTTGTGGGAGTCTTTGTACTCGCTGCCTCCTTTCTCGCCCACTGGACCTTGAATGGAATTCGGAGCCGCGCAGACGAAATACGGCGCCACGCGTGCCAACAACGAATCGCTCCAGACTCAGCAATCAATGAAATTCGGCGCAGGGCGTGTCAACAACAATCTGCCGCGGACTCTGCAACCACAGAAAGAAGGAAGCAATGAATAGGTATCGTCTCCGCTCCGTCATGCAGTATCTCGCCCTCTTTTTCCTTTTCGAAGGATTCGCGCACGCGGCCGCAGGTACTGGCTTCGACTTCGGGGCCGCCATCACCGGCGCAGCGAGTGGTTTGGTGACCAACTACGAGCCGATCTTTAAACCACTAGGCGACGAAATCTTCGTCTCGCTCACGACGGTGATGATTATCTCCTATGGCGTGAAGATTATCTTCGCCACTTCCCACCACGCCTATCAGCACGCGGTAGAGCAAGGCAAAGCCTTTCTGGGATCGTGGCTCGCGGCCTGGGTCTGTCTGGCGTTTTACGATACGCCGTTGTGGGGCGGTTTAAGCATTCATCAAGCAATCCCGGCGATGGCGACGTTCCTCACCCGAAAGATAGGCCTAGGCATTGTGGACACAGCGATAGCGGATATGACATCGGTGATTACTGGTAGCCCCGGTAATCCAGGTATGCCTGCGCCGGGTTTGTTCAACCCCCCGGAGTGGATTACCTATATCTGGGTCACCGTGCAGGCAACGCTGCTGGAGACGGCCCTGATCCTGGCTTCGTCGTTTGGCTTCGTCGCGATGGGAATCGGCGCTCTCTTTGGCCCGATCATGATTCCCTTTCTCATCGTCCCGCAGATGCGGCATTGGTTCTATGCCTGGATCAGCTACATGGTGAAGTTTGCCATGTTCACTGTAGTAGCCGCGGCGCAGGCGTTCATCTGGGCGACGGCGGCGGACAACTTTCTCACCACCGCTATCGGCGGCAATTACACGCTCCCTCATCTCCTGACATGCGCAATCGGCCTAGGAATCATTACACTCGGCACTCTGCTGGGATTGCTCTCGACCGGCGCGATTGTAAACGATCTGTTTGGCGGCTCCGCTCATGGCGGCGGAAGCATCGGCGTTATGGCTGCCATCAAGGGACTCTTCTAACTACATCGAATGCTCACCCCGCGCGCACTTTCTGGAGCCGACAACTACGCCGCCGAATATTTGGCTGTTGGGCCCGGGGACTACTATTCAGAAAGTGAAAGCATTGAAGGCCAGTGGCTCGGCCGCGGTGCGGATCTGCTCGGACTCAAAGGCGCAGTCGACCTCAAAGACTTCGACGCCATCCGTCAGGGTCTGCATCCCACCACTGGCGAATATCTCCGCCCTCGCGTAAGCGCGGATCGCCACGATGCAGCCGGCGAGCTGACAAGCACGGGGCGCACTCTTTACGACTTCACCATCAGTGCTCCGAAAAGCTTATCAGTCATGGCCCTCAACGACCGTCGCTTACTCGTCGCTCACGATGAAGCTGTTCTTGAAGCCGCAAAGGAAATGGAACGCCTGGCTGCAGCCCGCGTGCGCCAGGGTGGAATGAATGAAAACCGGACGACCGGCAATCTCGTGATGGCTCTTTACCGTCATGACACCAGCCGCGAGTTAGACCCACAGATCCACACACACGTTGCTACCGGTAATCTGACCTACGACGGCACAGAGGGCCGCTGGAAGGCGCTGCAAGCGTCGGAGATCTATAAGCAGCGCGCTTACATCACGGAGGTTTACCGGAACACCCTGGCGAAACGCGTTCAGGCGCTCGGCTATGGGATCGTCGACCGATTCACCGATACAGGTGAAGAGCGTGGCTTCGAAATCGCCGGCGTCTCTCAAGGAACTATCGACAAGTTCAGCCAGCGTTCCGCAGCCAGAGACAAAGCGATCGCCGAGTTCACACGAGAGAGCGGACGCCCACCCACAGACGGTGAGATTGCGGTTTTGGTTCGCGACAGCAGGCCCGACAAATCCAAAGACATTACCGCCGCCGAGGTAACGGCCAGGCAGTGGCAACGTATGACCCCCGACGAAGCGGCAGAGCTCCGACAACTCGCAACCGTAGCTCAGCAGCGCGGACCAGCTCAACGGCAGATCGACCCAGCTGCTGCGCTCGAGTACTCTAGCGCCCATCTCTTCGAGCGTGTCTCGACCGCCAAGCAACACGAACTGATGACAGAAGCACTACGCCAAGGCCGCGGCGGTGTTCAACTCGATAGCTTGAAAGCGGCCATGGCCCGCGCCGAACACGACGGCAAGCTGATCAGAGCCGGAAACGACCTCGCAACAATGGAATCGCTCGACCGGGAACGCGCCATGATCCAAGCCATCGATTCAGGGGTTGGGCGCTATCAGCGTCTTGGCGGTTCCAGCGACTTCAGGCCCGCTAGTTGGCTAACCGACGAGCAAAAGCACGGAGTACAGTTTGCGCTCGATTCTCCAGACTTTGCGACCAACATCGCCGGCGCGGCCGGCGTTGGAAAGACCACCCTGCAGAAAGAAATTCAGCGCGGGCTCACCGAGGGTGGGCGCTCCTTCATGGCTGTTGGTCCAACGCGTAGCTCAGTCGAAGAACTGCAAGCCGTAGGTTTCGGCAATGCCGTCACGATTGAGCGATTGCTCCAAGATCCGAACGAACAGCAAAACCTGCAAGCCACGGTGCTCGTAGTTGACGAAGCCGGTATGGTTTCAAACCGCCAGATGTCTCAACTCATCAAGATTGCCCAGCATGCGCGCGCCCGGATCTTGTTCACCGGCGACACAAAACAGATCAGCAGTGTTGAAGCTGGGGATGCTCTTCGAATTCTGGAACAAGAGTCTAAGCTCCGAACTGTTTCCATTACCAAAGTTCAGCGGCAGGCCGTCAAGGAATACCGTGAGGCGGTTGAGACTTTGCGCACCAATCCGAACGATGCCTTCAAGAAGTTTGAAGCTATCGGCGCCATTCATGAAGTTCCCTGGCAGGATCGACCCAAGGCAGTCGCAGCCGCCTACCGCGAGGCCTCCGAGCAACTGACCATTAAAGGCACGACGCCACAAGTTTTGGCCGTTGCCCCAACCCATGACGAAATCTTCCGACTGACTCACGCGATCCGGCAGGATCGAATCAGCAAGAACGAGCTTGGGCAGTCTCACGCTGTTATCCGGCACACTCCCTTGAATTGGACGAAAGCTGAAAAACAAAATGCCAAGCTCTTCGCCGAACAGCCCGGCTTGATTCTGGAATTCCACAAGAAGACGCGTGACGTAAATAAAAACGAAGCCGTTGCCGTTCTTCGGGTCGACGGCGACCGGATTATTGGTCGTAAGAGCTCCGGCGCCGAAGTCAGCATCACCCGCCGGCAAGCCGACGCCTTCTCAGTTTACAAACCGCAGCCCATCGAGGTTGCTGCTGGAGACAAGCTCTTGCTGCAGGCCAACCGCCGCGACAAGCACCTTCGAGCGACCAACGGTCAACTCGTCACCGTCTCAGAGGTTGACGGCTCTCAGATTCGCCTCACAGATGGGCGAACTTTACCGGAGAACTACCGCCAGTTTGCCCACGGCTATGTGGTCACCGCACATCGGTCTCAAGCTAAGACAGTGGACCGCGTCATTGTCTCCGGCGATGCTATGGACCGCTCACTTTTCTACGTGGCAGCCACCCGCGCCCGTGAGCAACTAACGATCATCACCAGCGACAAAGAGCAGCTTCGTGAAGCCGTTGGCTATACCTCAACCAGAGGTTCAGCAATCGAGCTTGCAAAGCGAGCCGCGCTGTTGCCCAAACACCAGCCGGATAACGCCGCTTGGGTCCTCACCCAGGGCGTCGACACCCGCGAACGCCTTGCCCAGATTCCAACAGTTCAGCCGCCTGTGGAACGGCTGGAAGCATTCCAAATTCCACAACCAAAGGAGATAATTCAAACCCATCATGCCCTCAGCATCTAACCAGCTAACCGCCCCAGCTTGGGAAACTGCGGACCGCACGCTTACCTTGACCGTATCGCTCCACCGAAGAGAACACATCCTGCCTTGGAGTAGCTTCCTGGCAGCCGAAGGCGATGACGCCGCCGTGTTACTCCGCTTCTTAGAGCAGACCGTCCACGTTGAAGGCTCCGGCCTCTCAGCGCTCCTGCAAGACGTATCAAAGCATACCGTTCGCCGCATCGCCGAACCCCATCGAGCAGACAAGTTTCTACAGATCTCAGGCCCCAGACTTTCGGCCTTGCGCGTCACTCCGACCCACCAGAGATAGGCATAAGCATGGAGCGGCAATTTTCATCGGCAAACTGGCCCAGCTGCACAGAGTCAGATTTACCCCGCTTTCGGCACTTCTCGAGGCTCGTAACTTCACCCTTCCCAGAAACCGATTCAATAGAGACACCTTCCCTAAGGCTTCGCCTTAGGTTCAGTCAACGTGCGCCACTCGCCCGCCTCGCGTCGGTCGCTGTCGGTTTTTGTCGGCCTTCTGTATCGGCTTTTGCCGGGAGTTGTCGGTGAACGATTTGGAGCGGCTACTCGCGGATGACCGACCGGAACCGCCGCGATCTCGCCTTGAACCGCATCTGGAATTCGTGCGGGAACTCCGGCGACGTGGGCGCACGTTCCGGCGCATCGCCAAAATGCTTGAGGAGAAGTGCGGCGTGAAGGTGGCCCCGGGTACGATCCACGCTTTTCTCACTGCCAAGAAGCGCCGCAAACCATCGTCTGCACAACCCAAACAGCAGCCCACGCCGCCGCCAGTTCAGCCTCCGCTGAACCTTGAACGGGAGTTTGCACCACCGCCGCCGAAGCTCACTCCTGAACAACGGAAGGACGCGTTAGCGAAGATTCGCGAGGCCCGCCGCACCTATCACGAAGAAACAAACACAACCTTGCCGACCTTCATCCACACCGATGACCCATTGATTTTTGAAAGTGCACCAGAGCAGAAAAAGGAGAAATAACCCATGGCAACAGCCATCACAGCAACTGAAACGACCGACCTCACACCGCAACCCGCAGGG
Organism: Bryobacterales bacterium; assembly: GCA_963763615.1. Classification (GTDB taxonomy): domain Bacteria; phylum Acidobacteriota; class Terriglobia; order Bryobacterales; family Bryobacteraceae; genus Bog-105. Next base: position 974,424 of record CAVXPI010000007.1, read on the forward strand.
CGTGTCATCTTCACGCAAGGCGGAAAAGGAGGCGTCGGAAAGACCGCCTTCATCACCCTCTTAGTCGAGTGGTTCCAGTATCGGAGCTTGCCTCATACGTTATTGGACCTCGACTTCGAAAACAAGTCGCGCGGCAGTCTCGCCCACTACTTCCGAGACGGCCGAAAGATCAACATCCACACTTCAGAGGGCCTTGATTCCTTCATTGATGTGCTCGAAGATGGCGCGCCGATTGTAATAGCCGATATGGGAGCAAGCTCCGGCGCCGTCGCCCACAAGTGGTTCGACACCATGTACACATCCGCTCACGAGATGGGCGTTACTTTCACCTCGATCGGCGTGATCACGCCCGATCCGGCAAGCGTGGAAAGCGTGCTCACGTGGGGCGCGCCTTTGCAACATCGCTGCCAATACCTCATCGTGAAGAACGCCATCACAGACCCGGCGGATTTCATCTACTGGACATCCACGAAGCAAGCGCGCGAGTTCCGGACAACATTTGCGCCTGCGGAGATTTCAATGGAGTACCGCGTGCCCAAAGTGGAGAATCCGGCCCGTCAGTATGGCGTCACCTTGGCGCAAGTGGCGGAGCGCGCCGCACAGGTCCCCGAATTAAAATCCGCCACAGTGGTGCTTCGTGCTCAAGCGTACAGGCGCAATTTGTTTACGGAGTTCGAACGGATTAAGGACTTCCTCCTCCTATGAACGAGACCGTGGAACACCTACAATCGCCAAGCCTCGCGATGCGCTCCTGGATCTCGCAAAGCGCCTCCCCGAACTGGAAGACCGCGAAAACTACGCCGAGTTGATCCATTGGATGCGCCGACAGCCACCCGAAGACGAACTGATTAAACTCGCACAGTTGCTCGGCTTCCTGACTCTGATCGCCAACGACTTACCGGGCGCGCTCGACGCCTCAGCCACTACGATCCGCGGCGTTGTACAAGCCAACGCAAACTATCACCGCATACTTCACGAACGTCTCAGCAAGCTACCCGAGGAGATCGGCAACGGCGTCAACGTTGAGGAATTCTCAGACGAGCTGGCCGAGCGAATCCGCCAGCAGCTTACCGCAACCGGCCTACATCAGCTCGCCGACTTCCTCGAACGCTTGATGCCTGATCTCAGAACCACTTCGGCCAATCTGGCGTCGCTAATCAAACCAGTTCGCGAACAAACCCAACAGGTCAGTCGCTCGCTTGACACCGAAATCGGCAAGCTGAAAACGGCTGCAGCTTCAGTACAAGGCACGCTCCATCAACTGGAAGCCGAAGTTCAACGAGGAACCACCACCAGCACGGTTCTGTTGTCTTTATTGCTTCTGGCGGTTGGCTTCATTGCTGGCCTCGTCTTTGAACACTACACAACAAATTCCGTGCTGGTCGACCTGCAGAATGAGGTTCAGCAAGTGCAAACTACCGTCAACGCGCTCAAGCCGCCGGCAGCCGCAGCACCTAAGCGAAAAGGAGAACACTAAGGGCTCCGCCCTCGCGCGCAGCAAGGGCCGCGGCCCTGCGGGTTTTGGTTCCTCCCTAAAGGGCACCCTCCAAAAAAGTCTGGCGACTTCCCAACCCTTGCCGCTTGCTACCCCGGACTTCGCCAGTCAGGCAGGGTTGCCTGCTCGCAGGCAACGCAACAATTATTTGAAGAAAAAGAAAGGTATGAACACTATGAACAACATCAATACGTCGGCGGATAAGGCACGCAAATGAGCGCGAAAACAGACGAGAGGGATGAACTCGCCAGGAGGTTATCCACACTACCCGATGACATTGTGTTGACGGTGGAGGAGGTGGCTCTCTATTTGGGTGTCACGGCATCATGGGTGCGTGCCCACGCCAACAAAAACCGCAGGCCGCATCTGCCCGGTTTCAAAGCTGGGAAGTATCTGAGATTTCGTTTGGGCGCCGTCAGAGACTGGGTGAGACGAATGAGTGCCGCTTCCGCGTAAGTCAACAGTTGTGAGGTGAAGAGTGCCAGAGAAAAGCGTTGATCTGCCCGAAGCCGATGAAAACACGCGGGAGCGCAATGAGTTTGTGCAGCGTTTAGCGACCATGCATGATGACACCGTTCTGACCATGCGCGAAGTCGCTCTCTGGCTCGACATGAAAGAGAGCTGGGTCCGCGATCGCGCGAGCGGGCGCCCCAGGCCGGTAATCCCGGCCATAAGCGTAGGCAAGGCATACCGTTTCCATTGGGGCACGCTGAAGGGAGTGGGCGAGTGACCTTCGCGCGCAGCAACGCAAGAACTGACGAGATAGAGGCCCAATGAGTAACGAGGTCGCCGGCTCTCAGCGGTCTCAGTCTCGTTTCTGCTTCGGCGGCAATTTGTATTCCACGAACTGATAGCTGCCTATTGTCGCGGCATCGACAGCCGCCACAAATGGATCAGGGTCCGCTTCAAGAAGCGATAGCCTGTTTGTGCCGAGAACCACCAGCGCGATCGTGCGGTTCTTTAGGTTCTGCTGATATTTCATGTTTTGATCAGCGGTAACCATCACGTCGAAGTTGTCAGCCTCCGCAGCATTTAACAGGTCTCCGTTCGTCAGTCGAGCCCAGCCCCGTTCTGCGGTCGTGTGGACAGTGTGTTTCAAGAGATAGTTCCGAAGCGGATACGGAACGTTCTTATCGAACAGGATGCGCAACGCGTTGGCTTTCGGCAAAGTTTTGCACACCGGCCACCAGGCGCAGCTCGAGCTGCCACGCTTCCGCAATTTGCTCCATCGTCATGCCGTCGTCGAGGTTGTCGAGCACCGTTTGGACGGGCATACGTGGCTCATCCTTGAACACAGGTTGCCCGCTTAAATAGCGCGGGTCTGTCATTGCCAGATCAAATTTAGACCAGTCCATTCTGTTGTCCTTCTCGGCCTTTCGCCAACGGCGCTTCGAATCGATCCATCAGCTTGGCCTTTTCCTGCACTTCGAAATATGCGACCGCATTTTAGCCACGCCGCAAGTTTCTCCGCATCCCCAAGGGCACGGAACTGGAACTTCTCTCCGGCCGCCGCCGGATGCCCGTTTGCGGATTGGCCTTGCGCTTTTTGGCATGCCTTAATTATGTCATCAATAAGGTTTTTGGTACAACGCGGTCCACTTCAGAAAGAGAAAACCCCGCTCTTCGATCAAGCGGGGTTGTGGGGTAAAGCTTTGGTCTTCCGCATTAGTCGCTGCTCTGATTTTGTGCCAGAGAGCGACGAACCTGACTCAAACTCGAAGTTGAACTCTAACGCCTGACCGGTTGGGTTACCAGCATTGCTTTCTGCCTGTGAGGGCAGCATCACCACCGCTGGCCCGACTGATGCGACATTGATTGTAGCGCAGCCTATCGTCGGCGCTACACTTCTCCACAGTGGACGAAGAGACGCGGAAAGAAGAGATTCAGCTTCACAGAGAGAAAGTCGCTAGCGGTAAGCGGCCGGCGATGTGGCATGAACTCACCGGCTTCATGCGCCTTCAAGTTGCCTTGGTTCAGTCCATGAAGCACCACGGACTTGTGCTGAATACTACAACAACTAGCAGCGGGAATGAGATTGAAGTCCGTCGCTCTTCGTTCCCATGCGCAGTTGTTGTCTGCCGTTTCGAGGAGCGTTTTATAGACTGCCGGTTTACCTACAAGCGCAGCGACGAAGCCGACACCATCGAATGGCGCGAGCGAATTGGGTTTGCGGTCGATCATCTCGACAACGTTCAATTTACCCACAAAGGTAATCTCTTGATCGATACGGCTGAAGCTGGCCGAGTGGTGCTGGTGCCGGTGTTGGACCCGCACTTTGCGCCACCGCAGGCTGAGACACATTGATCCAGCCGACCTCTTCAAACAAGCTCAAGCACAGCGTCCTGGACCTTGCCTCGGAATAATCCCGTGCTTCTTTTGCTGGCGAACGGCACTAACGACAAGTATGACCACCTCAGGCACCGCGCTCGTATTGGAGCCGCCCACCATGCCTACGAAGGCAACGCCATCGCTAATTTGGCCCCTGATCCTGATCGCACTTGGCACGACGATCACCGCGATTGCAGCGTGCGGAATTGCGTGGATGGACGTAGATGCAAGACTTCGAGCCGACCAAAACGCGCGTCGGCAAGCGGCAGCCGCGCAGTCAATGGAAGCGTTAGCCGCTTGGCGCGAGGCCGTGAGATACGATTCGCTCCGAATAGCGATTGTAAACGCAGGAATAGAGCCCGCGCCGTTGACTGGCTTCAGCCGGTCGCTTTTTCTTAAAGCATTAGAAGCACCAGATTCGGTGCGGTTCGGCAAATCACGAAAGTACGGCAACGCCGAATATTCAGTAAACGGCGTTCTTCTGTTCAGGGATTGGCCGAGCGAATCCTTTCTTGAGTGGGGAGTCAGACGACTGTCAAAAAAAGACTTGGCGGCTGTCTATGACGGTCGGTGGACACCTGTGTCTGTGAAGTGCCGTGCGCGCCAGTTGGATGATGGCTCGTGGATCGCCGAAGACTACAAATTCGCGCCGACGGCGAACGTGCCTGATTTTCCCCGAATTCAAATCAAGTGAGCACTAACGTAGCGCCGCGGCCAACATGAGACACGCAGCAACTCCTGCATGGGCGCCGCTCAATGGCGGACCATCGGGCCGTCACCACTCTCAAAATCCAACAGGCTTTCTGTCAATGATTCGATCTAGATCCGCGCGACGGAGTTGTACACGGCGATCCAGCCGACAAACGGGAATCGCTTTCGCGTCAATCAACTTCTGAATGGCACTCGGCGCACGATCGATATAGATCGCCGCCGTCTCAATGGTCATCAGTTCTGGCCAGCGCTCAGGCTGTTTCGCTTCAGCAGCGCGCAGGCATTTGGCAATCGCGTCTGCCAATTGGTTGAGCGTGGCTTCATCGAACACTTAGGAGCCTTTGTTTAGCGAGTCATCACTCTTGAGCGGCCACGGTTCCCTGTAATGCTTAAAGAGCAACTTGAGAGATTCCTCCACCAGATCCTGGATGCTTTTCTCGCCGTGTGCAAGACCGATTCTCTTCAATCCGGAAGAGACCTTCGGATCGAAATAGCCAACTACGGCCTTTTTCCCTTCTCGACCATCGTTCGGCTCTTTCGCCTTCCCGGCTTTCGGTGGTGACATATACCAACAGTTTAACCCGTAAACACGCTAACGTGTAAGCGTTTTTCTGTTAAGGACAATCTTATTTCACTTTTCTATTGCAAAAGGCCGCCATCTTGCCGATACTTGTTATGTACCGTGTTAACACGATAACATGCTAACCGACACACTAAAGGCAGAAACCCTATGACATTACTTCAACTTGAACCTAATCCTCTTGCCTTGGCTCCTGAACCAACCGAGGTTGCTCAACCGGCCGCGTCCGAAGCAGCCGCACAACCTGCGCCCATCATCGACCAAATCCGCTTCATCGCCGAGATGGAAGGCACCCTGGCCATGCACAGAAACCAGCTCCGCCGGCGAGTCAACAGCGAACCGCTCACGCCCAAAACAGTCGAGGCTTTAGCCAACTTTGCGAGGGACGGCGAAACCCGCGCCAGGACCGCTCGCAGACGCTACCGAGGTATCGAATCCGCCATGATCCACCACTTCCCGGCATTGTTCGATCGAACGAAGCGATTCGATTGGAGACGTAGTGGTGATGCTGCCCTGAAGCTAGCGCTGTCACGTGCTAATAATCAAAACCACCAGTCTCTTGACGACGCAATCGCACTTCTTACGCCAGACGAGCTGGAGTCATACTCCTACCTCCGGCGGCGCACACAAACCCACAGCCCGAAAGCCAGTAAGTAGACCGAATCAAAAGGAAGCCGCCACGAGAATCGTTATGCCCAAACACCACAAAGAACCGCTCAACCCCACTCAACGAAGGCAGGCCTCGCCGCCTGAAGCAACTCCCACAGCTCGACCCAGTGACCGCCACTGCGCGATTTCCGAGACAGATGGAATCCTGGCCAAGCACAGAAACCACTTACACGAACTTCTGTGTAACCAGCAGAGCGACCTGATAAGAAACGGGTCCCCCGTGGTCGTAACGCAACAAGAATTGCGGCTACAGGACCTCATTGAGGATGAGATCGCCACACTCCAGGCAAACCTATCCGAGCGCCGAGGGAATGTACTGACGGCAATCATTCACGGCGCGGAAGTCGAGCCAGGCGACTTCATGGTTGTGATCACGGAGACAATCTGTGGCTCCAACCGAACTAAACGACTCCACATTTGCGAGCAGGGAGATGACCATGCCGAATAATCAATCGTTTTCCAAGCTCGACAAAGCAGACACGCGCCTCCGCCGAGACACCGATTGGCAGGACCTTCCAAAGGCCGATCCTGATCCTTTGAAGGCGGAATGCCCGGCGCAACGCCTCAGAGAATCCGGCCCCGGGTCGGAGCTGGTGCGCAGAATCTTCGCAGAAGAGCTTCGCGGGCATTTTGAAACCTTTCTTTTGGTTGCCGAAACCCTCGAAATAATCACGTTGTTTGAAGTTTTTGAGTTTCAACAACAGCAACTGCCGAACAGTCGAACGCTGCCAAGTCACTCGTCATTCGTTGAAGCCTTTCTCACCATGCTTGGCTTGGATCCGACCGCCCTCCTGGATGCGCAGATTCAGCGCCGACCGATTCGGAGGGGCATATGAAAACACCACCACGCAACCAAGCCAAGAAAAGGAAATGCACCTCGAGATCAGTGGCGGCCGCCTCGTCCAGCCGGAACTCGTATTCCGTATCCAGAGTGGCGAGACGGTTGCGGATCTCCCGGAAGGACGCGGCCTTCCTGTTCTCTGGAGAGCCGGGCGTCGTCCGCGGCAAGAGCTGCGGTCTGCGAATTCCCGAAGAGGTATTCGCGCGGGTTCACCAAAGGCTCAACGACCTTACCGTCCTTGTCAAAATACTCACACCTGCCCAGCTCCGACGCTGGTGGCGGGAAGAGCGGCGAACCGGCGTATGCATGCTGGGGCCAGTAATTTAGAAGTCTAGAGAAGAGAAACGGATGACTCAAAAAGAAAATGAACAATTCACTGCCAGTGCGCGGGGCAAAAGCGAGACGCACTTACAGATTCAAAGCGGCGGCCGCGCCAGAGAACGTCTTCGAGAGGTTGAGAACCGGCTTTTGGAGCTCGCCGACAACTTCCCTGGGCTTCGCGATTCCGACCATGACGCTATGGTGCGCTGGTGGCGTAAACAGCAGAGGGAGACCGTATGACGCGAGTCACCTCGCACGTGAGACCGGCCGAAGTGGCGCGGTGGATGGCCGAAGCCAAGAAGGTCGGAACCGTCAAACCAGCGGTACCGAGCCACAGCTTCACACTTCTGTTCGGCAATTTCCCAAACCTCCAAGCGCCGACCCAAGATACTGTCGAAGGCGCTGCGTTGATGGTTGCCAACCAGCAACCGCATCGAGCGCTGATCACTGTAAACTTTGACGGCGCTCATCTCACCAAAATCGTATCCCTAGAAGGAGTTTGTATTTAAATGGCAACTGCAACAACCCGTTCTCTCCCGGCTGCACACCTTCAACCAAGGACGCAAGCCCTTGAAACAACTACACCCCCGGCTATCGCCATAACCAGGAAACCTGTCGAAGAAAGACTGCTGTCCATGTCGGAGGTGGCTAAACAACTGGAAGCCCCACTTGGGCAGATTTATGACTACCTGTGTTACGAACCCGGGATTTGGGGTGAAGGCTACTCGGCGCTGGTTCCGGAGCGTGTGTTTAGACGCCTTTGCAAGAGGCTGACTGCGCTCGCTTCTTTAATGCAGATGTCATCAGACAGTGAAAGGTGCAAGCGGTGGTGGCGAGAACAGCAAAAGAAAGACCTTGCCATCTGCGAGCCCGAGCCGCCCATTCGGGCGAAGATCCGAACCATCCAGGGTGTCCAACGAGCGCAGTTTCTCTCCAGGGATCAGATCTGGTACAAGAGGCCTGGCTGGACTATGTCGTTACTCGAGGACGTGCTCGGAGAGCCTGACGCCTACGGCCCTCGCCGAACGTACCTCTACAAGCTGGACCGCGTCCTCGCCGCCGAGCAAACGGCCCTCTTGCGCCATATGCGCAACGAGCGCATGCTTTTCCCCGGCGTCGCCTTAACCATGAGGGATGACGCTAAGATGCGAACCGCCGCCCGCCATAATTCGGGGAAGCTTTCTGGATTGCTGTCGATTTTGAACTTTGCCAAGATCTTCAACATCCCCGCACCAAACGCGGCCTTCTTATTCAGGGGCGAACCGGGCAGGCTCGCCGGCGACAACGCTACGCCCACTATTCCTGTATCGGTCTGCAAACGAGTCCGCTTCCGTCTCCACCGCTTGAACCGCGTGATCGCGCAAAAGAAGATCACTCGATACCCCGAACTCCGCCACTGGTGGCGGCAAGAGCAGCGGGCCTGCCGATGACACTTGCTGCCTTTCACTCTCTTAGAAATACGATCGAGGTCCAGGACGAGCTCATCCTGGACACTCCCGAAACCGCGCGAATATTCCGCGATCGCGCTAATTGCGGTGGCCACAAGAAGAGCCCACAACGCAGAGACATCGGCGGCACGCCAGGCGTGGACTGCCCCTGGCCGTGCGAAGTTTTCGGGCGCCCATGTTCTGGCCAGCTTGAGAAGCCAGACTTACACAGTTGCGCGGCCGAACCTTACGCCATGCGCGCCTGGTTGGCAGAACGTGACGCGCGAGTGCAAGCGGCCGCCATAGTCGTGGAGCACCGCCCAACGGCGGATGCCCTCGCCAATATCAACTCACGCATCGAGCGGGTGATGCCGGCATTGCAAATTGCCGCGAACTCGCGAAAGCACAGAAAGCATGGCGATATATGAAAGGAACAAAACCGAACCGCGCGCGACCAGTACCCAGAAGGGGCGACCCGGACCTGGTATACGAGCTGCTGCATCTTTCTCAAACTTTAAGGAGAGCCTCAGCAACATTGGAACGCGAGAAGAGTCTCCTGTTGCAACGGATACTGACCGGCGAAACCGTTTGGGACCGGGCGGCGGTCCTCGAGCTGTTTGGTGGCGAGTTGAGCGCATTTCCAGTCACAATGAAGGTGAGGGAGGTGCTTCAGTGACGACAGGCGATCCCCTACGCCAGTCGGCCAGAGACTGGCTCGCGGCCACAATTTCCGCGAACTTACATCCAACGCTTGGCGACAAAGAGAGTATTGCCCGAGCTGCGGCCACGGCGGAGCAGGTAGCGTTTGACGCGGGTATGCCGATCGAGCAAGCCGCAGCCCTGGCCCTCGCTTGGTGCGAAGATCAGAACTCCGACGCGGGGTTGACTCAATGAGAACGGACATTGAGCGTTCCAAATTGCTAAGCGTGCCCGAACTCCGCGCACGAGGTTGGACGTTGAGCGCCATTGCGAAGTTTCTGCCTACACATGACGACGAACGTAGCAATCCCGTCCACAAAACCGGCGCGCCGATGCGGTTCTATCGGCGGGTCAGGGTTGAATTGATCGAGCAGAGCAGGGAGTTTCGCCAGTGGCGATCCCGGCCGTTCAGTCTGCTTCTCGTTGGCGACATCTCGAAGGAGCAGGGACGCTAGCAAGTACCTTGAACCCTTTTCGGTGTTAGCCTTCAAGTGCGTCGCCGGCGGCACTTCAACGCTGGCAGGCGTCGCCTCTGTCAAAGAAATCAGGCCGTCGTCTATGCGCAAACTTATTACTCGCTTGTTTAAACTCTCGGCCAACCGGCTTGCTGATACGCCGCCTACCGCCGGGGCCTCACCCACAAATGACACTCTTCACCGGCGCTCCGAGACCTACGTTTCACTTTCGGCGAATCTCATGCAATGCAACCCCACACCGATGGACTATCAAATCCTCTTCGGCGAACTCGACAACACTCACGGCCACCTTGTGGCTCTTTGGAATGCCGGCATCCGAATGAGCTGGCAACACGCAAAGCTGCTTTCTTTGTTTCTCGCGAGCCACGTCCACGATCACGAAGAGTCACACGGCCCTATCGTGATTTGCGATGCGTTACGGCCCGATTTCATGCCGAAGCTTTTGGCGGGTCTTTCGTTGAAACAACTCGGCGAGCTCGCCTTCCGACCACAACCGCCGCCATCACCGATGCCGACTTCCGTAGTTCAATAGCGGCCTCTGGAACTAAGCCCGCGGCTCACTCTCCCCTTAACGGTCTCTAGAGACGCCCTTACGCTAGTTTCAAATGCTGCTGTAAGAATCGCTACTTTGCGGTTGTGGTGCTCAAGCCCTGCGAGGCGTGCGCGCATCGAGGCCGTCGTTAGTCTTCCTAACGTTCGAACTATTGCGGCGCCTGTGGCGCGAATGAATCGCCGATCTGGCCGAGCGCAGCGGCTGCTGCTTTTGCTAGGTGAAGAATCGCGGCAGCCGGCTGAACAAGTGTCGCTCTTTTAAGTGAGGTCGCAATTTGAACCTAAGGCCTCACCAGCGCTTAGAAAACAGCGGGACCCCGCTCTCTGGCAAAGCGGGGTCTGAGGTGCAGCTTATGATCCTTCTCGCGTTCGTCGTCAGCGGGGCTGGTAGCGCCACTAGTAGCCCGACTCACCGATTATATATCGGCAACCCCGTTTCCGAGTCGCGACCAACAACACCCAGCAGCTACGACCCTAATATGGCGCGCTGCAGGGCGTTGCCAACCGGATGGCCTTCGACTACCGACATTTGCACCGCCGCACTTATCTTGCCGCGGGCGTCCAAGAACGATTGGGCGTCCATCGCGTTCACGGTCATGTGAACCTGGATTGCCGACGGTGCCTGGCTTGTCATCCAGTTCGGCTGCGCGGCGGCAGCCTGGTACGGCTCGATGACCTGGCCAGGAGCGCCCTCCCAGTTTTGGTACAGGCCGCTCGGGTCGGTGATGGGCGATTTGTATTTGTACGGCGCTTGAATCGCCACACTGCTGAAGGTTGTGGCCGAGGGCAGACCGTATTTGTCGTTGACTTGCTCGAAGCCGCCAGACGCGCTGAGGCTTCGTTTGAGAATCGGAGGGGCGACGTAGGTGTTGTATTGCTGCTGATTGGCGATAGCCGCTTCCCGGATCGTATGCGGGTCTGGCAACAAGCCCTTGAACAATTCCGAGATCAAGCTGACGCTGCCCAGAATCATTTTGCTGATCGGTTCTGGATCCAGCATCGCCGCCGTACCGGCTGCCGCGCCTATGCCACCCGCGATACCGGACGCGCCACCCTTGCTGAACTGGTTGACCGCCTCGTAGATGCCGGCGCCGGCGGTGGCGGCAGTACCGATGGCCGCGCCTGCCTGTTCGGTCTTTGACACATAGGTTGGTATCTTCTGGCCCGTCAGGGGGTCGATGGTGTCTTTGCCCTTACCGTGGAAAATCTCGTCCCAATTACCGATACCACCGGTTGCGCCTTTCAAGAATTGCGATAAGCCCGACGGAATCGCTGCGCTACCGCTACTCCCGCCGCCACCGCCCAACAGCTTGACAAGTGGCGAGACCGCAGAGGAGGAGGCCGAAGCCGTTGCTGCGCCAGGCGAACCAGGTGCGGGTGTGATGCTCTGGCCGCCAACAGTCTGGCCAGTTAGTGCAACAGTAAGAGCGTTCACCGCTATCGTGTTCGCATCCGTCGCTGCAATCTGCGGAGTTTTCGCGTGCGCCGAGTCGAGGATCGTTCCTTTAAAAAGCCCCTGAATCTCAGGCGGTAAGCCGCTGGTCGCCCCACCCAAAGACTGGCCGATGTTTCGCAAAATGGGCGCGGTGGCATTGGAAAAGACACCCTTCGCCAGTTCGTTGGTCTGCGCGCGGAAGTAGTCCTGTAAACCCCGGCCGCCGGGTTGCCGGAGCGCGTCGAAGATCTGGCCCGCCTGCTGTTTGTAGGAGTCGAGTTCTTTCTGCCGCAACTCAGCAACTTTCAGTTCCGTATCCAGCCGGACTTTGGCGATTCCGTCTTCAGCGGTCCTGGTTGTCTTGTCGCTTTCAATTCTCAGGTCGCTGATTTTCTTTTCGACTTCGAAGGTTTGGTCTGGATCGGCTTGCAGTTGGGCGATGAGCTTAGTTAGTTCCGCAACATGGCTGCTGGCATCTTCGTTGATGGCAGAGGCCTGGAAGTTGCCTTCGAGTTGCGCAGTACCGGCGTTTTCGCCGCCGCTCAATTTGGCATATCCAAGCACCCGTTCGCGCTGGAGCGATCTGGCCGCTTTGTCCGAGGTGCCCTGAATCTTAGCGCGTTGCTCGTCTGCGTCAATCGTCAAGAGCCGTTCCTGTTCGGCGAGTTTATCCTGCCCTTTGATGAAAGAGTCAAAGAGCCTCTCGCGCTCTTTGGCCATCTTCTCGATGCTTTCGCGCATCTTCTTTCCGGCTTCCGATTGTTCTTTGCCGATCAGATCATCAATGTACTTCGTTGTTTGAACCGCATATAAATCGCGGGCGTCTTGCTGATACCGTGTGTTGCTGCCCGCCTGGCCGAGCAGTTTGCTTTGCTCACCCTGCGCTTTCAGCAGGTTCTCGGGGCCGATCAAACCCGGATTCTTCAGATTCTCCTCGATCTTCTTGAATGTCCGGGCGATTTCTTCGGCACTTCGGTTGGCTTCCTCTATGGCTTTCTTACGGGCTTCGAGCGATTGCTTTTGGGCCTCATGCTGCGCAAGAGCGTCGGTAACTTCCTTCGCGGCCTCCTTCGTGACATTCCCGGACTGCTTGCCGAGTGCAATCTTGTCGTTGTCTTCCTTGATCTTCTGTTTTACGGCTGCGATTTCTGCGGAGATGCCGTCAAGGGTACCGGCTAAGCGCGTGCTCGATTGTTCTAGGATGGCCGCGCCTGCTGCGCGATTGGCCAAGAGGGCCGCGTTGGCATCCTTGAAAGCGGCATCCATCTGCGGCTTCAGCGATGCGGCGAGCGTCATTCCGGTTGCGTGGCCCATGCCGCTGGCGGTCATGTCCGCCTGTTGGCGCTTTTCGCGCGCGGGCGTGGATTCCATTGAGTGTTTGTCGTCGTCTCTGTCCGCCGCCGTTGGCTCGGCAAGGATTTCTTTTACGGTAACGACAAACGGTATGACGATGGGACTGATCTCTTTGGCGAACGTCTGCAGCAACAAAGTAAAGGCCGCATTCATCTTCTCGATTTCCTGGTGGCCCTTGGCTAGCGACTCGATGAGCGCAGTATTGTCAACATAACCGAGTTCGCGTGCAGCCGCATCCAGTTCTTTATAGTTGGCGATGACGAGTCCGAGCGATGCGGCTCCGCGCGCGCCGAAAAGCTTCGTTGCTTCCTCAGTACGCTTGGTCTGATCTTCGATGTTTCCAAGTGCCTTTACCGCTTCTTCAAAAACGACTCCCTCTTGGCGAACCTGGAGACCCGAATCGACACTGGCAATTCCAAGATCGTGCAACGCTTGAGCTACTCGTTTGCCCGCGCCCGTTGGTTCTTCCAACCCCATGGCCAACTGGCGCGCCGCCATCTGCATCGTCTGAAAAGAAACGCCAATTATCCTCCCTTCCACCTGCAGCTTCTGCATGGCCCCGGCGGAGATTCCGACCTGGGTCGCCATGTTGAGCGTGGCTTGCGCCGCCGCGCCCTGCGAGTCCACCAGGTCAAACATCGCTTTCGCGCCGAGTGTGGCGGCTGCGGCGACTACACCGATAGCAATCCCGGCTGGGCCGAGGGCGGCTGTGGCGTTCACAGCGGCGGTTTTTAGCGCATTGAAAGGATTGGCAACGGCGTTTTGTAAACCCCCCGCTGCTTGCTGCGTTCCCTTCAACTGCGCATTGAGATTCTGCGCTGCTTGCGCGGCCTGATTGAGCGACGTCTGAATCTGCTTTGCGGCTGCCCCGACCCCCGCACCCAAATTGTTGCCGGATGAAGCAATTGACCCGATGATTTGCTTGAAGTTCAAGCCAGCGGCAGAGAGACGAGCGAATTCGGCCTCGAGTGCCTTTAGCTGAGAGGCAGACAAGCCAGTGGCATTGCCGATGGACTTCAGTGCATCGCTGACCTTATCGAGGCCGCCGTCGTAACTCGTCGCTGCCCGGATCAAGATTTCGATTAAGTCAGGCATGTAATATGTTTCTTCTTTCAGGCATCAAAGCTCATTCACATTTGCGGGAACACACTTCGCCCAGTCTGCTTTCAATTGTGAGTGCAATCCCGCGCGGCGGTACTTCGCACGCGAACACTAAGGGCTCTGCCCTCGCGCGGCAGCAAAGGCCGCGGCCCTGCGGATTTTGGTTCCTCCCTAAAGGGCGCCCTCCAAAAAAGTCTGGCGACTTCCGAACCCTTGCCGCTTGCTACTCCGGACTTCGCCAGTCAGGCAGGGGTTATGCCTTCGCAAACCCCAAATCCCACTAACGTCCTCGGGCGCTTTGACGCGCGCCCACTGATTAAGAACGCTATCTCTATAACGATAGCCAGGCCCGTCGACCGCGTACCGTTGTTTCCAAACCAAGGTACCTTTGGTGACAGACGACCCTAGCTCGTCACCAAAGGAGCGGACAACGGGACGCATTTTTACGCCCTAGCCGCCAGTCCCTCTGGCCCAAGACAAAAGGAAGCATGCGAAACTTGCGGATCCATCTTTGCGATTTGGCCACCGGCGAGACGCTCGCGGCCGCGAAAGAGCGCGCTCACCTCTTGGCCCAAGCCCTTCTTTCGCTCAACGATTCCGAGTTGGTGGTTATCAATGCGCGTTCAGCCGGTTTGACTTTTCGTCTTTCTGGTATCCACGCCGGCTATTCCCACCCGACATGTATGAGAGTTGAGAAACGCGCCATCATCAAGTTGCGCGCATGGTTCGAGGCACGTGGCATCTTAAAGCTCGGCGATATTTTGTGATGGAACAAGGGCCGCCCCTGCGAGTGCGAAAGGCTAAACACGAGAAGGCGGCCCCGCGACGGCACCCCGAATCGCAAAGCATGACAGGAAGCAACGCTTTGCAAAACACAGGCCCGAAGATCGTTACGTCTTGAAAAGTTCGCGGGTGAGTCGGGCTATTTCCGCCTGTGCCTTGGAATTATCCGCACCCGGTCTGATCGAATCGATATCCACCGGAGCGGACCCGTCAGACTGAAGCGCCGCGCTGGCTTTCACTAAGTTTTCGTGAGGGCCGCCCTTTGCGAATCGCTGCTGGATGTATTCCTTCACCGAGCAGCCACCTGGTGCGCTGAGCGTCCCCTCGTCATCAACGGTCACGTCGTCGCGCAGCGCCTTGAGCATGACCTTTTTCAGCCTATCCGTCAGCGGGACGCTGCTCAGCGCGCCACTGATCGCGGCATCTCGTTCGCGAAGCGCCAACTGATGCGTTTTCTCTTTTTGGGCAGCGTCTTTGGCTGCATTCCTCTGTCTGAGCGCTTCAAGCTCTGAACGAACTTTCACTATTTCTGCCTGAATTGCGGCGTCATTCTGGGTGTCCATGTTTCCTGTATCCTGTGGCCTTTCTTGCCACTCTAATTTTTATGGGTGGATAGCAATCAAGTGGAACTCCAAACATCACCGGTAATCGTGCAACTATAAGCTTGCTAACGAGTTAGATCAGCCCTTTTGTTTTTACCGGGTTGTGACTGACTTCTTAGCGCGCTTCGCCGGCGACTCTGGCGTATGCCATCGCCTGAATCTCTACCAGCTTGGCGGCCGCGGCCGGATCAGTTACCGCCCACGAGATCTCTAATCTCCTCATTCTCTTCAGGAGAACAGGTTCGGAGATATTTCTTGAGGGCCTCCCAGTAGGCCCGCCGCGCCTTTGCACGGATTGCTTTGAAATGGCGTGCCTGGTGGATCGCGTTTCTTCTTCACACTTTCTTTGGCGCCTTTGGCGCCTGCGCTGCCAGCGCCGCTAACCGGTCAATCTTCTCAATGTCTGGCTCGGGGTCGAAAAGCTGATCGAATTCCCTGCGCCGTTCGGCGGGGAGGCGCTCAGCGGCCTCGATCAGATTCTTCTCGGTGAGCTTGTGACGCTCCCACAACGTCGACCGTTCGCACGGCGCAAGGAAACCCGTTTTGCTTGGCATACCTCGACCATGGCACATCACGCCTCGCGCGCGCGTAGGCTTCCGCCTGTGCGGAAGTGCGGATATTCAAAAGTCCGGCCCGCTACTTCGACATCGCGAGTATCTTGAATGTGATGGGGACGTTTCGTTTTTGGTCTCCCACCAACAGCCTGAGGTAGACCTTTAATTCTTCCCCGGTGACGTCCGGCACGTCAGTTGTTGGCGTAGACGATCCATAGTCAAACCGCATTAACTCTGCCAGAAGTGGCCTCTGTTTCCAGCCGCTTCCATCTTTAGCTGCATCCACATGGGTGACAGGAAAAACGGTCTCTTGAGTCTTCGCGCCCGGCGGAATTGTGGTGTTGGGCTGTGGGCGATCCTTGTCGAGCAATTTCACATTGCCTCGAATCAGACGGCTCGTATTACCATCTTCATCCACATAAACGGATTGGTCCCAGACGACCTCAATAAATTCCGTCGAGGTGTTACGCAACTGCAGTGCCAATCCATACTGGTCAAATTGGGCCGTCACCTGGTATGACGCATCGACAACATTGCCAGCCTCCACAGCGTAAGCGACCGCATAAGTGATATTCTTCACCGACCACTCTGCTGACGCGATGAATTGAGAGGCATCCAAGCTAAAACGGTTCATCACCCCGTTCTCTAAAGACACGACCTCACCCGGCTTAATGAAATGGAACATGGAAATGGCGCAGTCGTAGCCAGAGTTGCACGTTTTCAGCGATTCTCCATAGCGACCGTAAAGGCTAACCATGAGAGTCACGGCGCGAATCGGTAACGCTGAGTCGTTTCGGATCTGCCCGTGAACAATAACGTCTACGAGACTCGAGTACTCTGAAAGCCGTCGCGTTTCCAGCTTTAGGTTGAGGAGGGTAACGTTGCCTCTTCCCGCGGGAAGAGTCTGGGCCCAACCGCACCACGCTCCCAGAGTCAAGGATGACATTAGTAACAGTGAGCGGACCAATCCTCTGCCTACCTTCTCTTACGCTAGTGTGGCCCCATACAAACAATGAGTGGTGGGATTATTCTTATCGGCCCCCACAACGGATTCACTCCCGGTCACGCCACCGACTCTTGCTTCCAGCTGCGGCGCAGCGTCTCACTCATGGCGGCCTGCCGTGTATTGATCCAAGCGCTGTAGAATTTCTCGGTGACAGTCACGGATGAGTGTCCCAAGAGCAATGAGACGGTTTTTGGATCCACGCCTTTCGCGAGCAGATCCACCGCAAACGTGTGTCTGAAACGGTGTGGATGCCCGCCCACGATGCCGGCCGCTTTGAAGACCTTTGCGATCTTCCGGCGCCAAAGGTCAGTGACCGTTTCGAGCCGTTTGGATGCGCTCGCTGCTACGAAAAGATAGCCGTCATCTTTCGGTTCGATCCTGCTAAGCCTCAGCAACAACCAACCCGGCAGAGGCATCTCGACCCAGCTGCCGGTCTTTTGGGTGTAGAGGGCCAAGTTCTCGCCGTGCAGCCGATCGGCACGCAACAGCGCGGCGTCGGAGATGCGCAGTCCGGTCTGGTGCATCAGATGAATTAGAGTCATCAGATCCGATGAGCCCAGCGCTAGCGAAACACTTTCGGCACTCGAAAAAATCGCCTTCATCTCCCGGACAGAGAATGGAAGCTTTTGCTTATCATCCCGCTTCTGATGTTTTGGCACCCGGAGCGCGGCCGGCGGGATTCCGAGTGAGCCACTCGTTTTCAACTGCGAATTTCAAGAACGCCTTGAGTCTGGCGATATTGTTGCCCGTGGCGCTCGGACCGGTGGGCCAGGTGTCCCTAAACGCGCGGACGAAGCCTGGAGTGAGATCGGCCAAGGTTGCGATGGCGGAATTCTCACAGAAGGTGTTTAAACGGCCCAGGAGCGTCTTGTACTTGCCGAGGGTTGGCCTTGCGAGCGCGCGTCCCTTGTCGCTGGCCGCATCCGCCAGGAACAAGGTAGTGGCGTCCGTAACTGACTTGGTCTGCGCGCGTTTACCGTGATTCCACTGGCCGCAGGCCTCAGCCTCGCGAATGATCCGGTTCCCCTCGGCTTCCTCTCTGCAATGTGTTGATTCGCGGATGCGTTCGCCGGCAAGGGTGCCATCCACGTGCAGCACACAATTGCAGCGCCTGAACTCACGATCATGCTGCGCTCGGCCAGCCATGCACGCTTTAGTGTGCCGACGAAAAAGTTGTAGCATTTGACCATCTCACTCGCCGCGTTGCCACGGTGAGGCTTGGCGCTTCTTAGAACTTGTTGATTCTCCTTGGATAAGGGCTTCCGCGCCCTCTGTGATTGGCGCAGTGTATGGGCCCGCCTGATCGACAGCTACACAACCGTTGCCGCGTGTCGCAGCCAACAGGGCGCAGCTCGTGATTTATCGCTGCCAAGGGCCATTGGCTGCTCGCACACTGCACCCGGGCCGTTGAACACTTGCGACAAGGACGGGAGCGAAGGCGCGTGGCCGCCGAGTCGAGCAGGGTAGATTCCAGCCCTTCGCGGTGGTGCAGTGAGGGTTGAAATACAACCCTCACTGGCTTTCGCAGCCCACACCTGTATAGGTCTCGGCGGTACGCTTTCGAAAAGTGCGCGCAAAGTGCGTCAACTTTGCGAATCATTTTGGCCATCACGGGCCGCGTTATTTCCGCGTCGATCATCGGTAACACTTACCTGCTTTCAAGAGTCCTTGCTCCGCCTTTCGCGTCAATCCCCCATCGCACTGAAATGTTTCCGCTTCACCTTGAAGTCACGGTCGAAGTCCCTTCCCTTCACATGCCCGGCTCCAACCACCGTAATTAGAAACTCGCGTAAGTCGTCCTCCCCGCGAATTTGATCGAGATTCTTCATTGTGAAAACCGCTATGGACCCGCTGCGCGCCACCGTCGCGCCAAAATCATTCTCCGCACCTTGGCTGAACGGCTCAATCATGATGGGCTGCGCTACCATCCGCCGGCTTGTAGAGCGCAGGACCACGTGGGCCACACTGTTGCCGGGGTTACCCACCACAAACTGCGGCATGTCGGCGTTCACAATTACGCGCAGCACTTGAAGACGGTCTATCGGTCGAGCATCGGCGAATGTGTACGGCAGAAACATCTTGGCCGCCTTCGCTTTCTGTAGATTGAGCCATGCAGAGGGTTCCATTACCCTCACCGAGAACCCGCTGTGATTTGCGCGGCTGGCATAAGGGTTCTGCGTATTCATAGAGTTCGCTAGATTCGTCCACCCCTGTCCCGAATCGGCCAGGAACGCGCCCGACGAACCACCACGATTCAAAGAATCCCCTACCTGGGCATCTGACATCGGCTCACCGGCTCTTGCTATCCAATCTCCTTGATCCGCTTTGGCCGCGAGCATCACAATTGCGGCTAACGCCACCGCTTTCAGCTTTGTGCACATGCAGCCTAGCGCTGGTTTTGACATTTGTTTCAAGTACAGATTATTCCTCCCGTGCATCCCCTCGACACGAGATCATTTCAGTCGACCAGTTTTGTTCGACGGCTGCATGAGGCGCAACTTCGTGTCCGCTTTCGCCGCAGTACCTCTCGGCGCCGCCGGTCGGCGCGCGGGATGGCAAACGCAGAATGACGCTTCCGAGTTGCCTGCCGCATCCACCTGGCGCACAAATCCGATGTCATCGCACGCCTTGCACTTCGCGGGTGCGCGCGGATCGCGGTAAGTGTCCTGTGTCTGCTCACCGCCGCTCTGGCTCCTCGCCTTCACCAGGGCGTATACCTTACCGGCAGTCGGATAGAATTCGCACGCTTCAATGAGCTCTTGACCCATGGCGCTCACCTCCGAGACCGTGCTGCAAACGCACGCCATCGCGTGCATCACTTCTCGCTGTCGGCCTTCGCTAAATCCTGGGTAACCTTCAAAGCGAAGAAGCTGTGTCGCGACCTCATTTGTCAGTTCCGTCCGCGCTCGCTCTGAACCAGAAGCACTGGCTCTTATTAGCTTCGCAAGATCTCCCGCTCTTTCCATTTACGTCCCTCCTTCGCGCTATGGTCGAATTACCTGAACCCTCACATTTCGAGCACTCCACCATCGCTGGAGGCTTCTTGGAAGTACCGACATAATACGGCTGTTTAAAGTCCCTGACCTTACCGCTGCCACAGCAGTCCGGGCATTTCCCCTGCTCCCTCCACTCGTGATCTTGGAAGTGTTGCCCGCTGCCGCAGCACGCCGCGCAGATGTGCTCTGCATCGCATTGTTGTCGATGGCCAGCACCTTCGCACTCCGGGCACTTCTGCAGGTCAATGGACGATTGCTCGATCTTTCGTTCTTCCGGTTCGACGCGAGCCGCTTCATGGCGTTGCAGCCGTTCCGAAAGTTCTTGCTCCCGTATCACCGCAGCCTTGGCTTCCCGATCCAGGTCTCCCTGGCGCGCGAGCGCCTTGGCTTTACCTGCGTCGCAAGCGCAGAATGACGCACCCAACCCGGTCGATTCTTGGACCTCTTCGTCTGTTGCACCGAAGCACTGATCCTTGCTCCCACCCCAAAGACTTGCAAAACGCTCCGCAGTCAACCGCGGGCCCCCCATCTTTGCAAGGCTCGCGGCCCGAACACCAGCCAAAGCAATCGCGCCTCTCCCGTTTTCGGTCTTAATTCGCGGCAGCAGCTCGACACCCGTACCAAGGCACACGTAACACTGCGGCCAATCCGCGATATCAGACGTCTTCTCCGCCCAACTTTCCGCAACTCCTATGAGGCCGCCTGGGCGACAAAGGCCGCTGATCTTACGAGTGAAAACCCATTCGAGTTGTGCCAGTGTGAACCCGAACTTTGTTGCAGCCGATCGGATCCGTTTCCTTCCGCTGCCATCAATGTGATGGCCACCGCAGACCTGTTCCAGCCGCCAGAAGTGGTCCGTCGATTTAAGAAGTGGAAAGTCACCAGCATCAGCATCAGCATCAACTACCTCGGGTGAGATACCAACGACCTCTAAGGCGCGAGCCGCTCCGACTCCACTCCCGCAGTCGTATGGCTGTTGTTGCTGATGTTGTTCTCTGATGTTTTCAATGATGTTGTCTTCCTTATATGCGCTACCTGTTTTTTCAGGGTTTCGCGTTAGAGATTTCAGGGTTCCATGTCGATCATTACAGGGTTTAATGTCAGCGATTTCAGGGTTACGCCCAAACCCTGAAATTTTTTCAGGGTTTAGCAACATGTCGATACTCACACGGTATACGCTCGATCTGTCCCGGCCGCCCTTGGACGCGTAAACCGTCTCGATCAGCCCCAATTCTTTAAGCCGGGCGAGAACCAGCCAAATCGTTCGCTCGGTGGAGCTCGCCTCAGTAGCAATTGTGCGAACCAACGGCCACGCGAGATAACCCGATACGTCACTGACCGCGGGCACGTGTTCGGGCCGATTGACGCTGCTGCTGCTACTGACCAAATACCGAAGGATGCTTTCCTGCCGGTGGGACAACCGCAAGATGCGCCGCGCTGTACTTAGCTCCGCCAACACCTTACCCTTGAGGATCGACTCAGCACTTCTGGGGCGCTCGCGCATCCCTTCCGAGGCCGCCGGCTTTCTCGGGTCGAGAGCGTTCGCTGTGCTCAAAGAGCACCTCCGCGCGTCGCCGGCCGCGGAATGTTTTTCGGCGCAAACTTCGCTATAATCCCAATGACGGCTAGCAATCGAAGCGGACCGTTCTTTCTGTAAGGCCCAGGGCGGCTCTCGCCAAAGTAGTCCTGGGCTTTACTTTTTACTCGTCACGCCAAACAGGCGCACACCACAACATCTTCGTTTTCACTAGAACAAAGCACACATCAGCCGCCCGGTTGGGCAGGGTACACAACGACAAAAAATTGGAAGCAGCGGTTGTGGCGGCCGGAACGTGTCCCCCATCCAAAGCCGCTTCGCGGCCCGCGATAAAATTGGGGAGGGCGCTCCGGAACTTCCTCTCGCTTTACGCTGCGCTCTTTGGGCGCGCTTCAGCCAACCATCGCTGGAGAGCTGCTTTCGGAACAAGGCGTCGCCGGCCGACCTGAATAATAGGCAACTCCCCCCGCCCCGCAGCCGCATATGCGGCGTTGATTCCAATTCCGATGACTTTGGCGGCTTCGCGAATGCTCAGGGTCGACGGTTTTACCGTGCGGCGTCTCACTCTCTTTTGTTCCGACAAACAGCCACTTCCTTTCTCAGAACGATTATCTACTCCGACGTTTAGCCTGTCAACCATAAAATGTCATGCCACTACACAGTTTGTCATTGAATTTGTTAGTTTTTACTGGTAGTATTATGTTTTCGAAAGGGCGTTCACGGTTATTCTAGTTTCTGTGACGCCGTCTGAACAGCAACTTATCGAGGCCATCAAGGAATTGCGCGCCCACACACAGCAATCGCAAGAACAGTTCGCCGCAACAATTGGCGTAACCCTTCGCACCGTAGCCCGCTGGGAAGCCAGGACTCCACCGCGAGGAATCGTCTTGCTCAGACTGGCAGATGCCGCCGCTGCTGCTGAACGCGGAGACTTGCAGCTTGTTTTCCAACAAGCAGAAGAGGCTGAGCTTGCACTGCGTAGCGGCCCTCACGCGTTAGCGATTCGACAACTTCGCTCAGCTCTAGGCGGGATCTCCCAACAAGAGCTGGCACAAAGAAGCGGACTCTCACTCAGCACCATCTCAAAGGCCGAAACAAGTAAAACCCCAGAACCAGGAGTGTTGGCAAAATTGGCGCACGCCGCCAGGGAAGCCGGCCTTGAAGTTCTTGCCAACGAGTTTACGAGCGCCTTTCCTCGCTTAAGTTTCACGGCTAAACAACGCCGGGAAAAGAATGCCTTACAGGCGTTTCTCGAGTTCGCGCGGCATCCGGACCCCGACCGGCTCGATGTCATCGAATCGCTGTTGTTGATCGACCGTGAAACCGATTCAATCTCTGTTTCGCTCCCTGAGGTAGCGGCAGAGGCGGAAAAGTTTCGACCGAGACGGAGGCCTTCTGCGAAGTGGATAAGGTATGTTCGCTCGTCCTTTGTGAAACTGCTGAACGAATTGGAACTTCAACAACTGGCCGCTTGCGCGTGGCTCCTTGCCATACCTGGTACTCACCGTCACGATCTCAGGCGAGCGCTAGTGGAAGGCATCGCAAGGGCTGTCTCGGAACGCCGTTCAGAAATTCCAGACACGGAGATCGAGTTACTGGGCGATATTGGTGCCGACGCGACCAAGCTTGCGGCTAGCCGGAGTACGGGCGGCCAAGAATCAGGAGTCATCGTAAGGGATCCGACAGAAACTGCCTTTCGTGAGCTGACACAGCGCTTAAGTGAATTAACACTGCCGGTTGCCATTGAAACATTTCGCCGGCAACTTGCTATGAGTCAATCCGTCATGGCGGATAGATTGGGTATTCCCACCAAAGCCCTGAAACAGTTTGAGGCAGGAACAGCGATACCTGACCATCAAGTGCTTGCCAGTCTAACTGACCTTGCACCCCCGAAGTTTCACCAAGACGCCACAATCGAATATTTCTCGGTTGAAGCTCTTTTTATCTCACACGCATCCGAGAACGCCGCCATAGATTGGCTCGAACGTATGCGCAAGGAGGCGACAACGCCCGCAGCAAAAGGCGATTTGCTTCGGAAGGTTATCCTAATTCCCCAGCTGTCTGCTACGGACCGTGGTTTGGTCGAAGCAACGTTAGACACCATAGACCGTCTAAGCGCTATGGCCACTCGTCTTCGAAGTACATTGGCCGAGAATCGAGCTCTGAAAGAACGGTTACAAATATATGAGCCACTCGGGTTTTATCACGAAGTGGACAAACCGGCGGAGTTACCACCCTATGAGCACTCAGACCGACTCCATTAACCCCAACGGTGTTGAGACCGAATGGCTCCACGCGAATAAGGCCACCGTCGCCACTAACAGGAATAGTCGTGGGTAAGTCCGCACCAGTGATGCTTACCCTCGAACAAGCGGCCGCGCGGCTGACGATAGCGCCGGCAACGTTGTATAAATGGCATGCGGCGCACAAAGGGCCGCCGGCCACAAAATTCGGGCGGTTCGTTCGCTACCGCAGCGAGCTGCTGGACTAATATGCGCACCGCAAAGGAGGACCATGACCGCGCCAAAGAACGGGACTAATCCGTCAGTGAACGGTGCAACTGATTTCATCAACCTCAGCGCCTTTGCGAAGGCCGTCGCCGCCGAATTGCACAGCAAACTGGACCAGGCCTCACCACTGAAGCGAGTGTTCAGCATGGAGGAAGCTGCTGTATATTGCGGTATGCCGGTGTCAAGCTTCAAAGCTAAAGTGATTCGCGACCGTTTGCGAAAAGTACGATTGGATCGGTGCTGGCGGTTTGACAGAACGGACCTGGATCAATGGATCGACGCCCACAAAGAAGAGATTGGGAAGGAGGCGGCATAGATGGCGAAGGGGCAAGGAACGATCTTTAAAGACAAACGCTCCCCTTACTGGCAGATTCGCTACTGGAATGGCGTGGAACAGATCCGCGAGTCTGCGCACACCGAAGACCGCAAAGAAGCGCTGGATTGTTTACAACAGAAGTTGGCACTCGTCGCGCAGCACGGCGGCGGCGCTCACCGCGTGACGATCAACGTCCTGTTGAATCTCTTGCTCAAGGACTATCGCGAACAGGACCGGGCAAGTTTGTATACGTCCGAGCTTCGAATTGAAAAGCATGTCCGCCCCGCATTCGGAACCTTGAAGGCCGCGAAACTAACGACTTCACATATCCGGGACTACAAAGAGGCACGCACCTCCGCCGGAGCGGCGCACGGCACGATCAACCGCGAGCTCGCTTGTTTGAGACGGGCCTATAACCTCGGCGCAATCGAAGACCCACCGCTTGTCTACCGCATCCCTCGCATCCTGTCCTTGAAAGAGGACAACGTTCGCGACGGATTCCTGGAATGGTCGCAATACCGGGAACTGTTGGAAGCTTTGCCCGAGCCCGTGAAGCCCGTTTTGGTTCTTGGCTACCATCTCGGGATGCGAACAGGCGAGTTGCTCAAGTTGCACAGAGAGTGGGTTGATCTTAGCCAGGGTGTTATCTACGTCAATGGTCGTACAACAAAAAACAAACGGCCGAAGACAGTCCCCATATACG
>CAVXPI010000008.1:0-159988 GCA_963763615.1 Bryobacterales bacterium
GCCGAGCGTATGGTCTGGATATGACCGGCGACATGCTGGCGTTGGCAAACGAAAACAAGCGAAAAGCCGGCGTCGAGAACGCAGAATTTCTCAAAGGCGAGATCGAAAACATCCCGCTTCCCAACAACATGGTCGACGTGATCATTTCCAACTGCGTCATCAATCTCTCCGGCGATAAAGACCGCGTCATTGCCGAAGCGTTTCGCGTACTGAAACCGGGTGGCCGCTTTGCTGTGTCAGACGTGGTGGTGCGCGGCGAGGTGCCCGACGCCGTTCGCAAGAATATGGAACTTTGGGTGGGTTGCATCGCTGGCGCTTTACAGGAAACCGAATATCGCGAGAAGCTGGCCCATGTTGGATTTGAGGCAATCGATGTGGAAGTTACCCGCACGTACAGCATCGAAGATGCCCGCGCGTTCTTGACTGCCAAAGGCATCAACGTAGATGAAGTTGCCGCCCAAGTCGATGGCAAAATCGTGAGCGCATTCATTCGCGCCCAGAAGCCGGCCGAAGTTTGCTGTGGCGGCAACTGTGCTTGTAACGCATGAATCGCAAGATTGTATCGGAGGCGCTGGGAACGGCCCTCCTTTTGGCCGCAGTGGTTGGCTCCGGCATTATGGGCGACCGTCTGGCGGGAGGAAACGTTGCCATAGCGTTGCTTGCGAACACCATTGCCACCGGCGCAACGTTGGCGGCTTTGATTCTGACGTTCGGCCCGATCTCAGGGGCACACTTCAATCCTGCCGTTACTCTAGCCGACGCGATGCTGGGCGGTTTGCCCTGGAAACACGTCCCGACCTATGTCGCGGCCCAAATTGCTGGAGGACTCGCTGGGGTGGCAGCGGCGCACATTATGTTCGGCCTACCTGTGTATTCGATCTCACATCACGCGCGCTCGGGTTTCGCTCAAGGCTTCAGCGAGTTCATCGCCACCTTCGGGCTCCTAAGTGTGATTTGGGGCTGTAGCCGCTTTCGGTCTTCGGCAGTCGCTTACGCTGTCGCCGCTTACATCACCGGCGCATACTGGTTCACCGCTTCCACTTCTTTTGCGAATCCCGCCGTCACGCTGGCGCGCTCGCTTACCGATTCGTTCGCCGGGATCGCGCCTGCAGACGTTCCTGCGTTTATCTTGGGGCAGCTCTTAGGCGCAGCCGCCGCGACCTTCCTATTTCGCTGGCTGACACCGGCCACAGCGGCAGCAGCTACGGATGTTGTCGTTCCCCACGCCGAGACACCAGAGCGAGAACGAGTCCAACGATGAAACTGCTCATTGTGGGTGGAAGTGACGCGGGAATCAGCGCGGCGTTACGTGCCCGAGAAATCGACTCCGCGGCCGATATCACCGTATTGCTGGCGCACTCGTTTCCCAATTACAGTATTTGTGGTCTGCCGTTCTATCTCAGCGGTGAGACGCCCGGCTGGCGGAGCCTCGCGCATCGAACGGAGTTTCCCGGGATTGAAATACTTCCGGTTCCTGGCGTTCATTTGCTCCACAGCATGGCGGACGGCTTCAAGATTCATCGACACATCACAGAGTCCGGACAGGCCGGTTGCTCGGCGCTCAATTGCTGGGGCACTGGGAATCGGAGGTGTCGAAACGCATCGATACTTATGCCACCGCGTTGTTTCACGAAATGAAAGTGGAAGACCTGAATGACCTGGACTTGAGCTATACGCCTCCGTTGGGCAGCCCTTGGGACCCCATGCAGATGGCCGCTCAAGTCTGGTCGCGGTGTCAGCGCGAACAAGTGCCGGCAGGAGATTGCAAATGCTGAAAAAATCAATTTTAATTTTATGTACGGGAAACTCGGCCCGCAGCCAAATGGGGGAAGGCCTTCTCCGGCATATGGCGGGCGATCGCTTCGACGTGGCGAGCGCGGGCACCAAGCCCAGCGTTGTACGACCGGAGGCCATTGCGGCGATGCGCGAATTAGGAATCGATCTGACCGGTCACCGCTCAAAATCAGTGGATGAATTTATCGGCCAGCCCTTCGATTACGTGATCACGGTCTGCGATAACGCCAAGGAAAGCTGTCCCATCTTTCCCGCAGTTACCAAACGGATGCATTGGCCCTTTCAAGATCCTCCAGGACCGAATGAAGAAACAGAAGAAGTGAGGATGAACGCGTTTCGCAAGGTAAGGGATGAAATGAAAATGCGTTTTACCAAAGAGTTGGCAGAGGGTGTGTTCGCCCCGGTATCTTCAGTCAAGGAAAGCTAATCGAGTTATGAAAACCATTGAAGTCTTCGATCCCCCCATGTGTTGCTCCACAGGCCTGTGTGGACCCGTCGTCGATCCAGTGCTGCCCCGTTTTGTGGCCGACCTCCACTGGCTTGCTAATCAGGGTGTGCGTGTGAGCCGTCACAATCTATCCCAGGAGCCCCAGGCCTTTGCCGCCAATGAATTAGTAAAGGCCGCTCTCGCCACTGAGGGGAATCATAGCTTGCCGCTCATTCTCGTCAACGGCCAGATTGTTACTAAGGGACTTTATCCCGACCGCAAACGCCTCGCCCAGATGATGGGAATCGATCCGGCCGAAGCGGAGCCAGGTCCCTCGTTGCCAGTGATTCAGAGTGCCGGCTAAACCCTTGTGACTCCCAACGAATATCTGCTGAATCTGCCGCGCGTCGTCTTTTTTACAGGAAAAGGCGGCGTCGGGAAAACCTCCGTTGCTTGTGCCACCAGCGCGGCACTCGCTGACCGGGGCAAACGCGTTCTCCTAGTCAGCACAGATCCCGCATCTAATCTTGACGAAGTCCTCTGCCTGCGCCTTTCCTCTACTCCCCAACCTGTGCCCGGCATTCAAGGGCTGTCCGCATTGAATATCGATCCCGCTGCCGCAGCTGCGGCCTACCGCGAAGAAGTGGTCGGCCCTTACCGCAACATTCTTCCCGAAGCATCCATCACCAGCATGGAAGAGCAACTCTCAGGTGCTTGCACGGTTGAGATCGCCGCCTTCAATGAGTTCACCAAGCTTCTCGCCGACCAAGAAGCCACGGGCTCCTTTGACCACGTGGTGTTTGATACTGCGCCCACCGGGCATACGCTGCGCCTCCTCAAATTACCCGCCGCCTGGACCACTTTTATTGATACCAACACCAGCGGCGTCTCCTGCTTGGGCCCACTGAAGGGGCTCCAACAGCAGCGTGGCCTCTATGAAGCTAGTCTGCGTAATTTAACCAACGCGTCTCACACGAAAGTAATCCTGGTAAGCAGGCCTGAGCGTTCCACACTCCTCGAAGCACACCGCACCTCCGGTGAACTTCGCGAACTCGGCGTAACGAATCAAATGCTGGTCTTAAATGGAGTGTTTACAGCCGCCGACAAACGAGATTCCATTGCTCAGCATTTGGAAGAGCGTGGCCGGTTGGCACTAGCGCAAATCCCTGCTGAGTTATCGTCCCTGCCTCGCCTGACCATTCCTCTGTTGCCCTACGCATTAATCGGCATTCAGAACTTGAGGCGGATGTTTATCAATGAACATACACCCACTGACTCCAATGGCAAGTGTGGAGACGAAGTAGCCAACTCCGCTGAATCACTTGTTTCTCTTGTCAATGAGCTTGAAAAAGGCGGGCCAGGCGTCGTCATGACGATGGGCAAAGGGGGCGTCGGTAAAACAACCATCGCGGCCGCGATCGCCGCAGAGCTGGCGCATCGTGGCCATCCGGTACATCTAACCACTACCGATCCAGCCGCGCATCTAAGTAGCGTCGCCGGATCGGATGTTCCGAATCTGCTCGTCACTCGAATCGATCCTGCGGCCGAAACACTGAAGTATTCAGCGGACATCCGTGCGCAATCCGCTCCCTTTCTCGACGCTGATGGGCAAGCTTTACTCGAAGAGGATTTGCGCTCTCCCTGTACCGAAGAGATTGCGGTGTTCCGAGCTTTTGCCGATGTTGTTGCGGAGGGCAAGGACCGGTTTATCGTGATTGATACAGCCCCAACCGGTCATACAATCCTCCTACTCGACGCCGCCGAAGCGTATCACCACGAAGTTTCTCGATCAACAAAGCAGATGCCAGAGGCTGTTCGGGAATTGCTGCCCAGATTGCGCGATCCAAGATTTACCCGCGTCATTCTGGTAGCGTTGCCCGAGGCAACTCCGATTCATGAGGCCGCAAAGCTACAGGAGGATCTGGAGCGCGCCGGCATCACCCCGTTTGCTTGGGTGGTGAATCAAAGCCTGTCCGTTAGCCAGATCTTCGATCCAATTTTGAAGGCGCGAAGAGACCGCGAGCTTCCTTACATCGCCGAGGCGCGGCAGCATCTGTCGAGGCGACTAGCCCTAGTGCCGTGGCAGTCATCCGAAACATTAACGCGAAGTGAGGAACTCCGTGAGGTAGGATTCTATTTTCTGCCCAGTGATGGAGCGGCGGCGAATTTCTCAGTTCGCCAATTGATATAAGAGATAACGGACCCTAGCCAAGTGGATGAAAAAGCCTTTTACCGCGAATCGCAAGTAACAAAGCCCGCCAAGCTGAATTGTACGTATTGCCGGACGGTTGATGAGTATCAACTCCGCTGGCTGGAGCGCAAGAAGATCGCGGCGCTGCCGCGGCATGCAGACGAACGCGACCGCGCGAAGTTCGCCAAGGCTGCCAGTTACCTGGTACTTCTGGACGATAAGATCGCCTGCAAGAAATGCCGCCGGACGTTTGAGATTTCGGGTATCAAGACGACGGCTTTCCTGACGGACTAACCGCCACCAGCCCCTCTCGATAGGTGCCGCTCCGATTCCCCCTCTGCGGCTGAAACGTGATTTTCGGAGATTGCGTGGCGACGGGCCAATTCGTCCCAGAAGTTTTGAAAGTCTTTGCGGAAGGTGTCTTTCTTCGAACTCCAAACGTCTTTAACGATCTTGGAGCTTGCCCATAGTTCAAAGAGCTTGATCCAGCCGCCGATTCTGGGGTCGGATTGCCAATGGGTCCGCTCCAATTCAAAGTCGAAGTAAACGTCTTCCACCAGTTGCAGCAACACCATGACGAAATAGAACTCTTCGGGGCTGTGAATGCCGCCGGGGCCGAATTCCGGGTGCACCGAGAAGAGCTTGTGACCTAGCTCATGTAAATCTTCGTCGCTCGCAATACGGGTAAAGAGCTGGGAGAGGGTGGCAGTGTGTCTCGTCGCGTGCTCGCGCAATCCTGGCGTAGGCGGATACCAGCAACTGCGGAGCCCTTCGTTAAAGAGAGCCCTCACGTCTGATGTTCCTTTGACGCCGGTCCAGATTTTCGCCGGTTCAATGGAGGCATTCAGCGCCTGAAAACCCAAGGCGCGGTAGCTTTCAAACTGTGACTCGGTAAACCACTGATCGGCGGTGGTTTGGTGGGGAAAAGTGGCGGAGGTAGAGGCGTATTGCAAAACGTCTTTCGGCTCATCGCCGGTGAGAGAGGCTTTGATATAGAGCAGGGTGCCTTCGGTATTGGCATCGTAGCGGATGGTCCCCACGGCGCAATGAGATTCGCTGCGCCGCGGATCGCCCGCCGGGATGATGGCGCGCGGATCGATATCAATTTCCACGCCAAAATCGATGCGGCATTTGCGAATGGCCGTGCCCAGGCCTTCGAATTTGTAATCGCCATCTTGTTCTCCATCGCAGAGAACGATGTAGCGGCAGCGGCGGCGGACAAGTTCATACAGCGCCATGTTGTCAAAATGGCCGCCGTCGGATAAGCTGACGAAACGCGTTTGATCGTCCGTGCGGCCAAGCAGTTCGCTGATGAGCGACATCAAGCCGAAGCGCGGCCCGGGCAGGCTCGATTCGGCATTCCGTCTAGGGTTGCCGAGCCACCAGCCGAGGCGCACGTCAAACACCGTCATGAAAAAAGCAACCGTGGGAGAAGTGTTATAGCCTTGGTTGGGATCGGCGGCAGCGCCTGAAATCGCAAAGGCCGTTCCGAGCGGCACACCCTTTGGATAAGCGTAATAGCGGGTGTCGCGATAAGCGCAATTCGCCAGCGTGTCGAGTTCGCCGCTGGATGGCAAGCTGTCCTTCTCCAAGGCGAAATTGAATCCGCAATAGGCGGGCGAAAAAATGAAGGAAGCGCCTTTGCGCTCCTGCCAAGCAAGGTCGTCCCCCGCCGAGAGGTTCAAGGTGGTGTTGATGATGTGATACGGACCGGTGTATCCGTTCGAAGCTTTCAATTCGCACAGACTGATGTCGTCTTCAGGATCGAACTTGGTGAACGGGTTGGGTTCGCGCTTGCGATTAGAAGCTCCCAGATAGCAGCGGACGAGGCGATTCTTGTAGAAATGGTGCATCGAGAACTCGTTGATATCGACACGCCAGGCTAGAATCAAACCGGCTGCCGCCAAGATGACAAACAGGGAGCCGGGCGCCGCCAATGGCCAGGTGCTGTGACTGAGCCACATGGGAGATGGATTGAGCCACTGCCAGTGATGATCGGCCAGATTCTTTAAGGTGAGCGGGCCGTTCCCTATTTTTGGATAAGAGAGGAGCATGTGCTCGCCGAGGGAAATGAACAGGAGGAAGCCAACCAGGAAGACGGGTGGGCCAATCTTGGCAACAAGGTCCATGGGCGAGGCGCTGGGTTTTCCCTCCTCCGATTTTCCGGTAAGAACGCTTTGCCCCGCTCTCAATGAGGTGATGGTAGCGACCACCCAGCCTATGGTCAAAGTGCCCGCTAGCCAACTACCCAATTTAACGACAAGGAACGGGCCATAGATCGCGGCACTGGCGAGGGCGCTCCAGAAAAAAAGCCAGAGCTGCGAGATAGCGCGAAAACGGGTAAGCCACTCGCGGCCCACGTCCCGCATGTAAGTGCCGAGCAAGCCGACGTGCAGAATAGCGGCAGTGTCGAGGACGAGCATGAGCAACAACGAAGACCAAACTACGGCGTGCCAGGGCCCCGCGCCGGGCATAGCGTGGAAGGCCGACAAGATGGCAAGGTAGCCGCGAAGGAGGCCCAAGGCAACCGCCGACGATGCGAACATAGCGGCAACCAGCAGCAGGTAATTTCGCAGCTTGAACCAGAACGCCCCTCTGGTTTGCTCGTTGGCTCTGTCGTTGACGCACTCGAACGAACCGCCAAACACGGTGATCAGAAACGACAAAGCGAAAAAGAATAAGGATGCGCCCAGCCAGAATGCATTCGCGCCGATGGTTTGCAAGCCGTTATTCCGGATATTCAGCCAGCACCAGATACTCGCCAAAGTCACACCCGCGATCACCGACGATACGCACCAGATTTGGACGCCAACCTCATCCAGCGAAGTGATACGCGACCACACGCTCTTCGGGCTTTCGGCAGCCGCTTGGCCAGTATCGAAAATGACCCGGCGCAAATTAAACGAAACCAGAGCTACGGCTACCGCGATTAGCACAAGGGCAGCTATTAGTATCAAGTTTCTGACGAAGGTAGTTTCTGAGCCAGCCGCTTGCACAAGGGAGAATACCAAAAAACGCGGCAACAGCATGACTGCGCCAATCAAAGCGGCCAACGTAATTTGATTCAAAAAGACGTTACGCAAATAGACGGCGACTGCCGTCCACGTATCGATGCTGAAAACGCCCATGCTGGGGGTCAGGTAGTTGCTGTACTGGCGAAGGCGGCGAATCGGCGTGGGAAAGTGATCGTCGTCCTCGATGCTTTCCGGCTGCGTCTTTTTCAAGGACGCGGCCGAAGCGAGTTGCTCTTGCACCCTGCTCATACGCTCGCGCTTGATCCAGGCAGCGAGCCAGGATCCTATGTAGCCGCCGCCGGACACGGTAGAGAGGATATCGACTTTTTCAAGCAAACCCTGATGCGCGAGCCCTTGCAAGATGCCCAGATTGAACGTGGCGCTGCGGATGCCGCCGCCGGAAAACGCGAGACCGAACCAGTGCCCTTCCTCTTCTTCCCGTAATCCTCTCTTGACGCGAAGAGCGTTGATTTCTTTCGCTTCGGCCGCGCGCACATGCTCCCAATGAGCCAGCGGGAAAGTCCATCGAGTGTATTCGAATAACCGCTGCGGCAGTTCTGGACAATCGGAAAATGTTTGCGCCAGCTTTTGTTCCAGGGCGGCCCAGCTTTGTTCGTTCGCTTTCTGAGTAAGATCGTCCAGGACAGTGTTGCCCGTCATACCGCCGCCTTGTAAGGCTCCGCGAAGATAGGTTGCGGTTTTCTGAACGCGCCCGATTCTACCTTGAGCCAGCAGCTTTAATCCGCTCGCCAGTTCTTTCAGAGCGGCTAGTTTCTCAGGCTCGCTGGCGCCTTGCACACTAATAACGTTTTGGGCGGCTTCTAACTTGCCTTGTATCGCTAACTTCTGGACGGCGGGCAACCCATCGCGCAGGCCCCGTTCGAGATCAGTCCAACTTTGCAAGTCGGTTTGCCATTTCAAGATCAAGGCCTGCAGATCGGTAAGTTCGCGGATGGCGGCTTCGGCGAAGCTTCTGGCCTCCTCAGTCGTAGATTGGGGTGCAAATGTCAATGAGCCTCTCCCTTTGGCTGCACTCAGGGGTGACAGCAAGCGCAGACAAACGCTTCACGAAAGGATATCATCTGTAAGCGAGTCAGATGCCAGCCGAGCCTCCGGTGGCACTGGCTTGAACGGCTTTGACTACCGCTCGTTGACACTCCCATCTCGGTTAGTGATTTGAGGGCGGGAGCGATAGTTTGACGGGAAGTCACAGATCATCAACTCGTACGCGACTCAGTGAGAGACTGGGAGTTACCGCCGATGGTTCCCCTCTTCGATCTAAAAGAGCAGCACTCTACAATCGCCTCCGAACTTAGTGCCGCTTTTGAGCGCGTGCTCCAGTCGGGGCAATTCATTCTTGGAAAAGAGGTAGCTGAGTTTGAGGAGAAAGCGGCCCTGCCGGCGGGTGCGAAACACGCGGTCGGCGTATCTTCGGGGACAGACGCGATCTTGCTGGCGCTGATGGCGCTGGGCATCGGCCCGGGTGATGAAGTTCTCTGCCCTTCGTTCACGTTTTTTGCGACAGCGGGATGTGTGGCACGGGTAGGAGCGGCGCCGGTGTTTGTGGATTCACGCGAGGATTCATTCAACATTGATGTGGCCGATGCGGCGCGCCGGATTACAGCGAAGACGAAGGCCATTATGCCTGTGCACTTATTCGGTCAGATGGCGGATATGAACGGCGTTCACGAGCTGGCGAAGGCGCATAGGCTTTGGGTGATTGAGGACGCGGCGCAGGCTTTAGGTTCTAGATTTGCAGGAAAGCCGGCTGGGTCAGTGGGAGACTTTGGAACTTTCAGTTTTTTCCCGACTAAGAACCTGGGTGCTTTGGGAGATGCTGGATTGTTAGTGACGAGCAACGACGAGCTCGCGGACAAGGCGCGGCTGTTGCGGAATCACGGCGCAGAGCAGCAGTATTTTCATAAAATGATTGGCGGCAATTTCCGGCTGGACGGGCTGCAAGCGGCGTTTCTAAAGGTGAAGCTCCCGCATTTGGCCGGTTACACAAGAAAGCGGCGCGAGAATGCGGTGTATTACAACAAGGCTTTGGCCGAGCATGAAATTGTGTTGCCCAAAGAACTGCCGGGTTGCTTTCACATATGGAATCAATACACGGTTCGAGTGAGCGCAGATCAGCGCGACGAACTGCGGCGGTTTCTTACGGAACGTGGGATTGGTTCGGCCATCTACTATCCCGTTCCGCTGCACAAGCAGAAGTGCTTTGAGAGCTTGATTCCGCGCACTTCCCTGCCCGTGGCGGAAAAGCTGGCGCGCGAATGTTTGAGTCTGCCGATCTATCCGGAGTTGACCAGCGATCAACTCAAGCTGGTGGTGGATAGCGTTTCTGAATTCGCAAGAACTCGTTTGTTGCGGCTCAGCGCCAAGAGTCCCCAAAAGGCGTAGTTGGCGAATTGCAAGGCCTGAAAGAGCAGGATGTAGGCGATCGCGTCGGTCTTGCTATAGCCAAACGGCACGAGCACGCTGATGGCGACAATCTGGTAGATACCGACATAGCCCGGCGTGGACGGCAGAACAGAACCCATGGCCAAGCCCGTGATCAAGAGGTACGCAACGGACGGACGCATAGCCAAGCCTAAAGCATTCATACCGATGACGGCGGTAAAGGTGTCGCAAGACCAGATCGCCAACGTGAATAACGCGAAGATCGTGAAACGCTTAAAATCATGAAGCGCGCGAATGCCGTTGAGCACTTTCTCCATGATGCCGATCAGCTTTTCGGCGAGCGGAGCGGGAATGGGCAACTTCCGAAGGATGGCGGCCCACAGCGGTTCAAGCATAGGTAGTAAAACGATAGCGATCACTCCGCCCAGACCTACGACGCTGAAGGGAGTTCCTGCGTGGCTGAACCAACCAGGCTTATTAGGGAGGGTGAGCAAGAGAATCGCGGCTACACCAACTAACGTGATGGCGTCGAAAATCCGTTCGGAGAGCGCCGTGGTGAGAACAAATGGTTTGCTCATGCCGGTGCGGGCGCTGATCATGAGCGTGCGCACGACCTCGCCGGCGCGGAACGGCAAGAAGTTATTGCCGAAATAACCAGCCGAGGTGGCCCAAAAAACGGTAGGAAAGTCCACCGGCTTTTCGGAGGTGAGCAGAACCCGCCAACGCATAGCGCGCAGAACGAGAGCAATGGTGACGACGGCAAACCAAACCATCAGGTATTTGATACTGGCGTGCGAAATGATACTGCCCACTTGCGCCCATTTGATGTCGCGTAACGAGAAATAGAGGAGAACCGCGGCGAAAAGACCAGCCAGCGTCAAATAAAAAGCCCGCGAACGCAGAATGGACGTGCGTGAGTTTGGGCTTGGATCCATTATTGGTTGGGATTCGGGTGTGGCGGCGGTCAGCGGCGACCCGTCGGTTTTCTCTAAACTAATCAATATTGTAGCCCCTGCACGATAGCAATCCGCTGCGGGCGGCGCCGGGCTGGAGCAATCTCACTGAACTTATCGGCAGTCTTGGCCGAAAGGAGTATTAGGGACACTGCGTCATGAGTGGGTTAGCA
This sequence comes from Bryobacterales bacterium, assembly GCA_963763615.1. GTDB lineage: Bacteria > Acidobacteriota > Terriglobia > Bryobacterales > Bryobacteraceae > Bog-105. The sequence goes on from CAVXPI010000008.1 coordinate 10,956, forward strand.
AATTGGCGGGTTGTGCTGGCGCTGGGACTGGCTACAGTCTGCCTGGCGATGGCGCAGGACAGTAGAGCACCCGAGAAGCCCGAAGCATGGTCCACGAAGACGTTCGACTTGAAGTATGTCGACCCGGAACAGATACGTGAGATTTTTTCGGGCCAATCTCATGTGATGGAAGCCGATCGAGACCTCAAACTGTTGACAGCGCGAGGCTCCGCAGCTTTTCTGAAAGAAGTGGAAGAGATCATCAAACGGCTGGATGTGCCCCAGCCGACGCCTCTGAATACCCAGATCACAGTGTACTTGCTGGCGGCGGCTGCACAGGCGCCTAGCGGCGTGGCTTTACCTGCTGAATTGAAAGCATTAGAGAAGGAATTGCCAGCTAAAGTGGCGGATATAAGAATGTTACGGGTACGCACAGGCCAATCCGCTGAAACTCTGGGCGCGGAAGCCGCCGCAGCGCCAGCCGTCTCGCTGGCACGCATTCGGGTGGATTCATCTGCGGTGAACCCTAGCGGCAAAGGGGACGTAGTCAGTCTCAATGGATTGAAGATTTGGATTAACGCGCCGCCTACGGACCCGGCGGCACTCACTACGAAAAATCCTAAGACAGAACCGGATGTGGCGGCTGACCTTGACCTGATTCCAAATGAAGCGGCGGTAGTGGCCAAGATCGGCGTGGATAAACCGCTGGCAGTGGTGGTTCGAGTGGTTGTGGTCCGCACGCCCTAACGGGCCGACCGTATGGCCGGCTCTCGGCGGAGGGCGGACTTGAGTCCGCGTGGAACTTTAGTTCCGCCATTGGTTCGAGAAGCTGTGAAAGCCCGGCACACCACCAATTAAGGACGGCGCAGCCGGTTGTGTGCGCGCTCACACTATGAAACGCTATCGTCGTCGTTTGCCCCACTGGGACATCCCGGAGGCACCCGTGTTTGTCACTTGGCGGCTCTGGGGAAGTCTGCCGCAGGAACGCTCGTTCCTGCCTGCCCAATCACGTACATGTGCTTTGGACGCCCCATATCCGGCTCCCTCAACTGATGCAGCGCGCCAAAGGACCGACCGCCCGTTGGGCAAACCAACTGCTGGGCCGCGTCGGTAAGCCATTCTGGCAGGAAGAGTACTTTGATCGGCTTGTGCGCAGCGCATCTGAGTTGAAGCAAATTCGCCAATACATTGAGTTGAACCCAGTGAAGGCTGGCTTGGTAGCGCATCCTGGCGAATTTCCTTGGTCCAGCGCCCCGCGGGCGCGAAAGCGGGTCTGAAGACCCGCGCGGACTTAAGTCCGCCCTCCGCGACCTCTGAATCCGCAAACCTTCAACCGCGTAAGCATTTGATTTCAGAGTATCGCAGGCTTCAATCTAACTGAGGCATCGGCCAACCGGCCCATGACATAACTCGGTTACCCACCAACCTCGTTCCTTCGAAAACTCCGAATTATAACCAGAGCCGAATCAACGAGATAAATTAATTCGGCCTGGTGTGGACTACGGCTGAATCGCGACGGGAGGCGTCGCGACGGGTGTTGGTGCGATAGCCATCTGGTGAGTGCAGGGTATCCCACGTTCGGCGCACTTGCAGGGCCGGCCGCGCTTGCGCTTGACGGTTGGTAGCGAAGCGGACGGTTGGCTGTTTGGCGGCGAAGTGAGCGCTTGGGCCGATGGCGCCGGAACCAACTCCTGACTGGTGGGCGCTGGCGGGACAGGCAGCACGGGCGATGAAATCGTCACCGGAACACCCAGCCGCCGCAACCGTTCTATCAGTCGCTCGCGGGTGCGCGCGGCATTGAGCTGATCGTAGAAATCCCCGCCCCGCTCTTGATAGGTCGTGCCATCACGCAGGATGCAGTAAGCGATCACCAACAGGCGGTGCGCCGTGGCAATGATCGCCTTCTGCGCGCCTTGCTTAGCTTTGTGGCGTTGAAAGAAGGCATTCAGAAAGCAATCTTTCTTACGGCTGGCTCCCCAAGCCGCCTGACACAGCCCGCGCCGCAACCAGCGGTTGCCTTTGCGCGTGCGTCCGCTCAACCGCTTGCCGCCGCTTTCTTTGTTGCCGGGACACAACCCCGCCCAACTGGCGGCCTTCTTACTGTTGGCAAACACCCGCATGTCGGAACCCAATTCCGCCAGCAATGTCCAAGCCGTGATCACATCCACCCCCGGAATCGTGCACAAACGCGCCACCTGCTCCCAGTCCACGCTGCCGCTCAGCGTCTTGTCCAAACGCAGAATCTTCGCTTCGACAAACTGGAAGTCCTCCAGCAGTTCCTTTAACAGGAACCGGTGGTGCTCGCTCACGCGCCCGTGCAGAGCCAACTCCAACTGCGCCCGCTTGCCGCGCAAACTGCCTTGCGCCCGTTCCGCCAACTGCCGGGGGGATTCCTTGCCTTCGATGATTCCTTCGATGATGCTGCGTCCGGTGCCCCCCATAATGTGGCTCACCACCGTGTCCAGCTTGATCGAAGCATCCTCCAACACCTTGTGAATGCGATTGTGGATACGGTTCAGCTCTTCGCTCAACTTCACCCGGTAGCGTGTTAAATCGCGTAACGCGCGGGTCTCCTCCGGCGGCACGAAGCTGCCGGCTATCAACCCATGCGCCAACAACTCCGCCAGCCAGTGGCTATCTTTCTTATCCGTCTTCTTGCCCGGCAGCGCCTTCACCTGAAACGGATTGGCTAACAGCAACTGGAAACGACCCTCCAGCGCATACCAAACCGGCTTCCAGTACACGCCCGTCGACTCCATTGCCACGTGCGTCACTTTTTGCGCACTCAACCAGTTGCCTAAAGCCGTCAGCGCCTTCTGATGCGTAGCGAACTCTTTGTAGCGAGCTTCCGGCTTCTTACCTTCCCGATAAATCAAAACGCATACCGCGAGCATGTCCTTGTGGACATCGATCCCGCAGACGCGCGAAAATAGTATCTGCATAACGCTCCTTTTTGCCGCCGGGACGGGGACGCAGACAAAGAAACAGACATTCCTTCTCGTGCTCTCCGCCTTGGCGGCGAAGGCGACACTGCGTTGTGCCAAAACTTCAGCGTCCGGCCAGATTCACAAACGGGCTCCTGGTGAGGGCCCAGACCGAGATCGGCTTTTGGGTCGCCCGGCAGACACTACTAGCATCTCTCTTCTCGCTTTTGTTTTCATCCCTCGTTGCGGCGGCGCCTAGCCGTCGTGGGCGAATCACAAAACTTCTCCTAAGCCTCAAAATATTTCTTTCCCCCACATTCCAAACCACTTATCCCCCACCCGCCCCACCAAAATCCGCCTCCTCAGTTCAGTTCGCCTCCACCACCTCGTAAATTTTGATCATGGCAAACAGAGCCTCCCATCGCGCCGCCGCGCGCAAAGCTGCCGAACTCGCTCGTCAAGCAAGTTCGCTCAATCAAAATTCTCCGGTTACCGAGAACGTCACCGAACAACCAGAGCCCGCCGCGGCCCCCTCCATCTCCGACGCCCATCTTGCGGCCAACCGCGCGAATGCAAAGTTGTCCACGGGACCAGTCACACCGGCGGGTCGAGCCGCCTCCTCCCAGAACCGGACCATTCACGGCCTCGCCCGTCACAACGGAACCTTCAAACTGCTAGCGACGGAAGACCCCGCTGGCTTCGAAGCGTTACAACAGTCATTCGTCGACGAACACCAGCCCTCCACTGAAACGGAATTGATCCTCATCGCCACCATGGCCGAGTCGAACTGGCTCGCCGCTCGGGCGCAAACCCTCCAAACGATGTGCCTCGACGAAAACACCGGTGCCGTCGCCAACGAAAAAACGTTTTCTCTATATCTGCGCTATTTCTCCACCCACGACCGCGCTTTCCATAAGTGCCTGAACGACCTGTTAAAGATAAGATCCGAACGACGGAAGGAGCAATCTGGCTTCGAAGCGCAAAAACACCAAGAAGCCCTCCAGCAAATGAAAATCGACCACCAACAAACGAAGCAAGACGCCTTCGCACACGAGGCTTGGCAAAAGAAAATGCACAAAGACCTCATCGCCCGCTCGAAACTCGGCAAACTCCTCTTCGACACCCAGATGCGCGACCTCAAGAAGCCTGGCTTCGAAGCGCAATTCGACGCTGAGCTCAAAAATCAGGGCTTCGAACCTCTCAAAACCCATGCTGCCGCCGCAGCGTAACCTTACTTATACAGGCTTCTCCGGCCAAGCATGTCTCGGATACCGCCGGCTCAATTCTTTTCTAACTTGCGGATATAAATTATTCCAGAAACTCACTAAATCCGTCGTAACTTGCACCGGCCGTTGATTCGGCGCGAGTAATTCGACCACCAGCGGCACCTCTCCGCGAGCTACCGTCGGAGTCTGCCTCATCCCGAAGAAATCCTGCAATCGTGAGGCAACTGACGGCGGCCGCCCATCGTGATACTCAATCCGCGCCCGCCGTCCGCTCGGCAATTGCACATGCGTGGGCGCAACTTCTTCAATCCGCCGCATCGGCAGCAGCGCTTGCAACACTTCCAGCAAGCCGTTCGCCCGCATCTCGGCAAAGCTCGTGCAACCGCGCGCCAGTTCCCGCAACGCCCCAGCCAGTGGGTCGGCCGGCATCGGTTCTTTGACATACTTCGCCGCGAAGGTCACGCGCCGCATCAACTTACCTAACTCCTCGGCATCCGCGAACCGCTCCGCCCCGGCCTCCAAAGCCTTGTTCGCCAGATACTCCGCCGCCTTCCCGCCATCCGCCGGCGGACCCGAAGATTCATCAATCACTAATTGCTCATACCGCAGTTGGTTCCGCTGCTCCACCCGCTCCGCCTCGCGGTTCCACGAAAGTTCCTCGCGCGTCTCAACGGAATCGGGAAACAAGTCCAGCAGCCAGTCCGGCTCAATCGCGCTGGCAATCCGCACCAGCGGCGTTTGCCCTTCGCGGTCGTCCACTTCCAGCGCCACCAGAAAGTCGCTATGAACGAAACTGCCCCGGTCTAACTGCGCCGCCGTGCCATTTGCCAGCAACAACCGGTCGCCGCGCTGGCGAGCCACCCTATCTGGAAACGCTAGCAACAGCGCTTTCTCCAAAGCATGAGGGTCAGCCTTGCCTCGCGCCCCAACCCGCACCTGATCTTGCAGCTGTTGCCTCAACCGTCGCGCATTGTACGGCAAATCGGCCGCCAGCAGCGCCTCAATATCGGATCCATGCGAACGCTGTTGGTCAAACCTCGGCCGTCCCTCCGAGAGACGCGCTGCCAGATCGCAAGCCTCGCGCTTGCCACCCATCTCCGCCGCCGCGAAAACAAAACGCGCCAACCTCGGATGCAAAGGCCACTCCGCCATCATTCGGCCGTTCGCCGTTATCTTGCCTTGCCCATCCAGCGCCGTGAGCCTTACCAGCAAATCGCGTCCATGCGCCAGCGCCTCAGCCGAAGGTTGATCCAGCCACTGCAACCGCTCCCAAGCAATGCCATGCGCCGCCAACATCAGCAGCGTCGCACTCAAATCCGCCCGCAGAATCTCGGGCGGCAAATGATGCGGCCGCCGCACAAAGTCCGACTCCGGATACAGCCGAATCGCAATCCCCGCGCTGGTTCTACCCGCGCGCCCTGTACGCTGAATCGCGGACGACTGGCTGATCTTCTCTACACTCAACCGCGAAAGCCCGTTCCACGGCGAGTGAGTCAGCACGCGCGCCAGCCCGCTATCGATCACGGCCTCGATGCCGTCAATCGTCACCGAACTCTCGGCCACGTTCGTCGAACAGATGATCTTGCGCACGGAGCTCGGCATCACCGCTTGGTCTTGCTCCTCCGGCGTCAAGTCTCCATGCAGCGCCAACGTCTTCGCCCCCGCCTGCCGCGCAATCGGTTCGCAAGCCGTCATCGCCTTCCGAATCTCAGCCGCGCCGGGCAGGAACACCAGCATGTGCTTCTTGGTCTCCCCCATCATCTTAGTCACGGCACCCGCCACCTGCTCTTCGAGCGGAGCCGACGTATGCGGCGTATACCGAACCGCTACCGGAAACAGCTTTCCCGGAGACTTGATCATCGGCGGATTACTCAGCGTCGCCCGCAAGTCTTCACTCAACGTAGCCGACATGATCAACAGCCGCAAATCCTTCCGCCGCTTCTGCTCATCGCGCAGCAACGCCAGCGCCAAGTCCGTTTCCAGATGCCGCTCATGAAACTCATCCAGCACCACCAGGTTGGCTTCGTTGAGTCCGCCATCATTTAGCAAACGCCGCGTCAACACGCCTTCCGTCAAATACCAGAGCTTCGTCTTCGGCCCGCTGATGTCTTCGAAGCGCACACGGTAACCCACCGTTTCGCCGAGCGCCTCGCCCATTTCATCGGCGACGCGTCGCGCTGCCATCCTCGCAGCCAAACGCCTCGGCTCCAAAACGAACACCGGCCCCAAGCCCGCCGCCAGCGCTGCCGCCGGAACGCGCGTCGTCTTCCCTGCTCCAGGTTCCGCCTGCAACAATATAAGGGTGTTCTGCGCGATAGCTTTCAGGATTTCAGGTAATAAAGGATCAATAGGTAACGGATGCAGGTAGCCCAATCCTCTATTCTCGTTTGCTTCCTATGTGCGGAATAGCCGGCTTCACTCATTTCCGCCGCAAGCCCCCTGCGTCCGCACTCAATCGCGCGGTCCAAAGCATCCACCATCGCGGCCCTAATCAGCACGGCACTCACGAATCAGCTAACGTATCCATGGGCGCCGTTCGCCTCAAGATTATTGATCTCGCCGGCGGCGATCAGCCCATGCGCACCGAAAATGGCGACACAGTCATCGTCTTTAACGGCGAGATCTACAACCATGCCGAAATCCGTAAGGAGCTCGAGGCTCTCGGCCACAAGTTCGAATCTCATTGCGATACCGAGGTTGCCCTCCGCGCTTTTGCCCAGTGGGATGTGGAATGCTTCGCTCGCTTCCGCGGCATGTTCGCCGCCGCCTTCTGGCGCGAGCACGAAGACCGCCTAGTCATCGTCCGCGACCGCCTCGGCATCAAGCCGCTGTACTACTCGCTGCTCAACGGCAACCTGCATTTCGGCTCCGAACTGAAGACAATCTTCGAGCACCCCGATATACCGCGCCGCATCTCGCACAAAGCGCTCAGCTACTACCTGTCGCTCAACTACGTGCCCACCCCGTACACACTGGTCGACGGCATCGTAAAACTCGCGCCCGGCGCTTGGATGGAATGCCGTTCCGGTCAAATCCGCACTGGCACCTATTGGCGCAACCAGTTCGACCCGCAAGACCTGTGCCTCGACGAAGCCTGCAGCCAACTCGACAACTTGCTCAAGCTCTCCATGTCCGAACATCTGGTTTCCGATGTCCCCCTTGGCATCTGGGCCAGCGGCGGTTTAGATTCGTCCACCATCCTCCATTACGCCGCAGAGGTTTCCTCGCGCAAGCTCGAAACATTTTCCATCTCCTTCGCTGGCCGCCGCTTCGACGAAAGCCAGTATTTCCGCCTGCTCGCTCAGCGCTACAACACCGTTCACCGCGAGTTCAATATGAGCAGCGACGTCGACCTCGCTGGCGCAATCCGCGAAATGGCGTATTATTCCGACGAGCCCAGTGCCGACGCCGGCGCTCTCCCCGTCTGGTTCCTTTCGCGCATGACCGCGCAGAACGTCACTGTCGCGCTGAGCGGCGAGGGTGCCGACGAAATCTTCGGCGGCTATCAAACCTATATCGCCGACGGTTACGCGCAAACCGCTCGCCACTCACCCGCCGCACTCCGTAAGCTCGGTCTTTGGGGCGCACAACACTTGCCTGTATCCGATGAGAAGATCGGCTTCGAATACAAGCTCAAACGCTTCTTGGGCGGTTCGCTTCTCTCGCCCGACGAAGCCCACTTCTACTGGAACGGCACCTTCTCCCAATCTGAGCAACGCCAGCTCGGCCTGCAATCTCCCACCGAATCGTTGGAATCCCTCTGCGCCGCACTCCCTGGCTTGCCGCCGCAAAAGCAACTGCTGAACCGCTATCTTTTCGTCGACCAGCACTACTACCTGCCTGACGATATCTTGTATAAGTGCGACCGCATGAGTATGGCTCACTCGCTCGAAGTCCGTCCGCCATTCCTCGATCACCGCCTCGTCGATTTCGCCGCCAGTTTGCCTGCGCATCTGAAGATCAAAGGCGGAACCACCAAACGCGTTCTGCGCGAACTAGTCAGCAAGAAGCTTCCGCCCGAAATCATGAACCGCCCGAAGGAAGGCCTCGATATTCCCGCTCACGAATGGCTGCGCGATTCCTTGCGCCCGCTCGTCATGGAAACTCTGGGTGCTGAATCGGTCAAGCAAGCCGGCCTGTTTTCCCCGGCGGCCATTCGGTCGATTCTCGACCGCCACATGTCGCGCAAAGAAAACCTTGGCTATCACATCTGGGGCCTGCTAACCTTGCATCTCTGGGCTAAGCGCTGGAAAATTGAAACCGAACATGAAGAAATTCCTGATCACTCTGACCTTGTGCACGATAGCCGCTAGCGGCGGCGATAAAGCAACCGATTGGAACACCGCCGGTAAAGCTTGGTGGAAGCACGTCACCTATCTGGCAAGCGACAAACTCAAAGGCCGCAACGTCGGCTCCCCCGGCTACGATCTCGCTGCCGATTACGTCGCCGCCCAGTTTCAGAAGGCTGGTCTTAAAACGGAATTCCAGCCGGTCGCTTTTGTCGAAACATCGCTTATTTCCAGCAGCCTTGAATTAGTTCGCGGAGACCGCAGCATCAAAGTTCCAATCCCCGAGGAAGCTCACACCAGCTATTTTGCTCACTCTCCCGAAGAACTGGAAGCGCCCGTCGTTTTTGCCGGTTATGGCTTAGTCATTCCCGAAGCACACTTCAACTCTCTGGAAGGGCTACCGATCAAAGGTGCCGTCGTAGCGTATCTCACGGGAGGTCCAGAAAATATCGACGGCAATCTGCGCTCGCACTATTCGTCAACAGAGGAACGCTGGAAAGCGTTCCGCGCAGCCGGCGCCATCGGTATGATCTCCATTCCAAATCCCAAAAGCATGGAGATTCCGTGGGCTCGTCAATCGCTCTCTTGGGGCATGGCACGCATGGAACTTGCCGATCCTAGCATGAACCGGACCGAAGGTCTGCAATTCAGCGCCTCATGGGATCCCGCCAAAGCCGATGATCTGTTTTCACAATCAGGCCACAGCATCGACGAAATTCTAGATGCGGCCAACACCCAACAGCCTCTTCCACGCTTCTCAATTCCAGGCAAGATCCGCGCCGTGACGCGCGTTTCAAGCAAAACCATCAATTCGAAAAACGTCGTCGGCCTTCGCCTGGGATACGATCCGACTCTTCAAACCGAGTACGTCGTCATCTCGGCGCACCTTGACCATCTGGGAGAGGGCAAACCGATCAACGGAGACGGTATCTATAACGGCGCCATGGACGACGCGTCCGGCGTCGCATCCCTTATCGAAATCTCCAAAGCGATGCCGAAAACCAAGCGCTCCGTCGTCTACCTCGCAGTCACTGGCGAAGAAAAAGGCGAGTTGGGTTCGGCCGTCTTCGCGGACCATCCCACCGTTCAAGGCCGCATCGTGGCGGATCTCAACATGGACATGTATCTCCCATTGTTCCCGTTGAAATGGCTGGAGGTGCAGGGACTGAACGAATCGACTCTAGGCAGAGACATCACCGAAGCGGCCAAACTCGCGGGCGTTCAAGTGCAAGCTGACAAAGAGCCCAACCGCAATCGCTTTATTCGCAGCGATCAGTATAGTTTCATCAAGAAAGGCGTCCCGTCGCTGGCCTTTAAGTTCGGCTACATCCCCGGTGGTCCGGAAGAGAAGATTTTCAAAGAGTGGTACGCGACTCGTTATCACGGTGTGACGGACGATGTAGATCAACCGGTAGACCAAGCTGCCGCCGCGCAGTTCAACGAAATCTTGCGTAACGTAGTTGTGTGGGTGGCCGATGCCGACAAACCGCCCAGTTGGCTTCCTACAAGCTTCTTCCGCCGTTTCGCAACGAGCAACTGATGTATTCGCTCCATTTGAGATGTTCGCCGGAGGACGTCGATGTTCTTTCCGGCGAACTCTGGGAAGCGGGAACAGTTGGGATTCGTGAACTGGAAGACGGTCTCATCGCTGGTTTTGAAACTAACGATGAGCGCGCTAATCTCCTGGCACGTTTCGGCGGCAGATGGACACAGGAGGACGCCACCGATTGGATCGACGCCACCCATCGCGCCTGGCCGCCTCGCCTGATTGGCAATCGTATTTTCCTCGCTCCTCCCTGGTGCACCGACGCCACTCCCGCCGGCCGAATTCGTCTCATTCACAATCCCGGCCTCGCGTGCGGAACTGGCGAACATCCTTGCACGCAACTCGCCTTAGCCGCCATCGAATCGCTCGCGTTAAAAGGGAAAACCGTCGTCGACGTCGGCACTGGCTCAGGATTACTCGCCATCGCGGCGCTTCAACTTGGCGCACAAACTGCCATCGGCGTCGATCCTGACGAAGCCTCCTTAACCGCCGCTCGCGAGAATTTCGAGTTAAATCACTTGCCCGCGAATTTAGCCGCAGGTTCCGTCGATTGTTTGCGCGACGCCTGCGCGCCCGTAACAATCGCTAATATCAGCGCAACGGTCCTTATGTCCATTGCCGACGAACTGCTGCGCATCAGCGCCGCGGACGCCCATCTCATTCTCACCGGCTTCAGTGAATACGAACTCCCGGCCATCGAAGAAACCTTCGGCAAAGGCACTGTCACTTCTTCCGGCGAGTGGCGCTGCGTGAATGTTCCTCTTCTTTAGGCTGCAAACGTTGCAACGCCGTCTCAAGCCGCTGCCCACCCTCAAGCACCTGCGCAAATAAATCGCCCACTCGCTTAAATCGCGCAACCGCATTATCAATCCGGAAATCCGCCGCCGCAATCCCGCTTTCACTTCTTTCCAGTCAAGCGGCGTGGCAACAGGCGCACCATCATACGCCCGCACCACATACGGCGCAGAAATCGTCTTACCCGTTCCGATCTGCAAATAATCGAAATAAACTCGATCCTTCTTGCGTTTCTCCACCGACCGAGGCGTAGTAAACAAATTAGGCGCGCGATCAACAGCCAGATGAGTCAGGATCTCTGCAAACCCGCGCACCTGCTCATAGCTATAAACCGGCTCGACGGGTATGTAAATATGCATCCCATCTCCGCCAGTCGTCTTCGGATAACCTTTCAATCCAAGCGTGTCCAAAATCTCGCGAATGAGTTGCGCCGCCTCCACAATCTTGTCGTAAGAAGCCTCCACCGGATCCAAATCGAGCAAAACCCAATCCGGATGTTCCAAATTGCCAACGCGGCTCATCAATGGATTTTGATCAATGCATCCTAAGTTCACGAGATACAACAAACTCGCCCGATCGTTGGCCACCGGGTAGTTATTCGTCTTCGGCGGATCATGCTCCACAATCGGTTCTAAATACAACCAACTTGGGAAATGGCTGCCTGCGTTCTTCTGAAAAAAGAAGTCTTCGGCAATGCCATTTGGGTAACGCTTCATCGAAAGCGGACGTCCTTGTAAATGGGGAACTAGGAAGTCCGCGACATCGTTATAGAACAACAGCAAATCTCGTTTCTTCCACCCATCTTTCGGAAAAAACACTTTATCGAGATTGGTGAATTTCAGCGAATGCCCTTCAATCGAAACAGTCGCTTCTTTCGCCGCTAAATTGAGCGACGGCGTTTCAGGTACAACTTCGCGCACAACTTCCTCCGCAGGCTTGTCGTCGCGCAGCGCCACAAATACCGGCGCGCGCAACATTCCATCTTGCGTCCAGTCCAGAAAACGGATTTGGCAAACAATTTCCGGCCGCACCCAAGTCACCGGATCTTTGATCTTCGGCACCGGATGAATCGGAGAAGTCTTCGTAATCAGCGGCTTCAATCGGCCGTGAATGGCCTTCATCAGTTTTTGATCAAAACCCGTCCCCACTTGGCCCGCATGGACCCATTCCCCTTCCTTCTCATAAGCAATGACCAGTGCCCCGAAATAATCGCGTTCGCCGGCAGTAAACCCGGCAATCACAAACTCCTGCTCGTTCTGCACTTTCAGCTTGAGCCAGTGCGAGGTCCGCGCCGAGACATAGTGGCTGCGCCGGTCCTTCGCCAAAATCCCTTCAAGATTCATCTGCCGCGCGGCCTCAAACATCTGCTCGCCATCCGTCTCAAACGCTTCCGAGATCCGAATATGTTGGTCGGGAGCAACAATGCTATTGAGCAGCCGCTTGCGATCTTCCAACGCCACGCCGCGCACATCATAGCCATCTACATAAAGAACGTCGAACAAAAACAATGTCACCGGCGACGTCTCCGCCAGCCGCGGCGCAGCGCTTGCACTCGCCCCGATCCGCGGTTGAATCAATGCAAACCGCGAACGCCCCTTCTCGTCCAGCACACAGATCTCGCCATCCAGCCAAGCCGTCTCCGCATTCACATGCTTCGGAAGATCCGCCAACTCGGGATACTGTTTCTCGCACCTGTTGCCGCGCCGGGTTTGGATTTCGAGCTTCCCGCCTTTGATCCTGCACAACGCCCGAACGCCGTCCCACTTAATCTCGTAAAGCCAGTGCGCGCCCCTCGGAGGATTCGTCGCCGCAGTCGCCAGCATCGCGTCCGGATCCTCCAGCAGTTCACTCTTGCGCGCGCCCTTTAGATCGACAACCTGTAAAGGCATCACTTCGTCGGCGATCTCCTGCTGCGTCAGCTTCGTCGCCACGCTCCAGGCGAACTTTTCAATATCGTAATCAGGAATAACGTACTCGTCCTGCTTCTTAATCAACAGCCATTCATTCCCTTTGGCTGATTTCTTCATCCGCACAATCGCCCATGACCCATTCAGTTTCGTGCCATGCAGTTCAAACTTGAAATCCCCGCGCTCCAGTTGTCCATGCGCGCCGGGCTCGCCGATCACCTCAAATGTCCCCTTGTCCCAAAGCATCACGCTACCGCCGCCATAGCTGCCTTTCGGGATATTGCCCTCAAAGGTTCCGTAGTCGAAGGGATGATCTTCCACTTTCATGGCAAGCGCCTTACGCGCCGGATCAAGGCTCGGCCCTTTCGGTACGGCCCAACTCACCAGCACACCACCCACTTCCAGACGAAAGTCATAATGCAGTTGAGTGGCATTGTGACGCTGCACACAAAAGAATCCGGAACGGTCGTCACCCTTCGCCTTCTGCTCACTTGGAGGCGGCTCGGGCGTTTTTTCAAAATTCCGTTTGGCGGCGTACTCTTTGAGGGCCATCTTTGCCGCTATTATAGGAGGTGCCAAGCCCTCCATGGATTTCGCCGAACAACTAAAAGCGCAACTGAATATCGTCGATGTGATCCAACAGTACGTGCCACTCAAGAAACAGGGCTCCGGTACGCGCTATGTCGGATTGTGCCCTTTTCATTCCGAAAACACTCCTTCGTTCAACGTAAACGGCTCTCTCGGTTTCTACAAATGCTTTGGCTGCGACGCTAAAGGCGACGTATTCAAATTCATTCAGGAACGCGAAAACCTCACGTTTCCGGAAACCCTGAAACTTCTTGCCGAGAGATACGGCGTCCCGATGCCCGAACGGCATCGCCCAGACGATGCTGATTCCCAAAAACGTGCAGCCCTTTATGAGATGCAAGAGATTGCGGCAACCGCCTTTCAAGACAATTTCCGGGGCAGCCAAGGATCCGACGCCCGTAACTACGTAGCGGGCCGCAACGTTTCGAAAGAATCGATGGATGAGTTCCGCATCGGACTTGCAGACGCAGCGGGGCAACAACTCATCAAGAAGCTGCAAAAATTCGGTAGCGCTCTGATGGAAGAATCCGGTTTGGTCGGGAAGCGCGAAGATGGCAGCTTTTACGATCGGTTCCGCGGGCGATTGATGTTTCCCATCCATAACGAGGCCGGTAAGATCATCGGCTTCGGCGGCCGCGCGCTTCGCCCCGACGATAAGCCGAAATACATGAACTCGCCGGGTACGCCGCTCTATAACAAGTCCACGGTTCTGTATAACCTCCACCGCGCCAAAACGGAAGCGCGTAAGAACAGCCGCATGATTCTTGTGGAAGGTTATATGGATGTCATTGGAGTTTACGCCGCAGGCATCAAAGAAGTGGTGGCCGCCAGCGGCACCGCTTTTCACTCCGAACAAGTTCGCATGGTGAAACGCCAAGTCGCGCAATCGGGCAATACAGGACAGGTCATCTTGAACTTCGATTCCGACCAGGCCGGCGCCGAATCTACCGAAAAACGCATCGCTTCTTTTCTGGCCGAAGGAATGCGCGTGAGAGTGCTGGAGATCTCAGGCGAATTAGACCCCGACGAATACATTCAGCAAAATGGCGCAGATGCCTATCGAAAACTACTCGATAACGCCGCCTCGTACTTCCACTGGCTGGCGGACCGTGTTCGAAATAAGTTTGACGTGAGTTCAGTGGAAGGCCGAATCGATGCCTTCAAATTCCTGTGGCCCACGATTCAACAAGTTTCAGACCGGTTGGAGCGCTCCGCCATTGCCGATGAAGTGGCCGGTTACTTGAATCTGGATCGAGATATGATCCGCCAGCAATTCAAGAAAACTCCGCGGGCCGAAGCGGCTCAACCACGTTCGCTGGCATCCGCTGTCGCTCCAAACGAGAAGCTGTTGCTCACCTGTTTGCTCGCCAGCGCCGATGCGCGGACCGCCATCCGGCATTACTTGGCAGCGCAAAGGGCATGTTCGTGCCGCGAAACATCGTCGGGAATTCGCGCGGCCTCGACGTGCCCGTTTTGCGCGAGTTCCTTAGCGGGCGCCGACTCACTGAAAGATCTGGAACTGCGTCCAATTTTCGCCGCCATCGTGGACTTTGACGAGCAGGCCCGTCACTTTTCTTTGGAAGGCGTCATGAATCAACTTGAGCCTCACTTCCAACGTATTCTGACGGAGATCGGTTTCGGGGAATTACCGGTCAGCGAAGACAGCGCCCCTGGGCAGGCTGTCAACTGCTTGAAAGCTCTCGAAGCCAAGTTAATTAGCAATCAAATGGAGGCTCTTCGCAGAAAAGTGCAGGAATTGGAAAGAGCTGGCGACTTCGCTGGAGCGATGCGGGCAGCGGAAGAATTGAACGCCTTGCAACGAAGCGCGAATGGCCCGCAAGGAAAAGCGGCGAAAGGTTAAAAAAGTTTGCCAAAGGTGCTCCTCCAGGGGGTCGTTTCGTGTTGTACTATGAGGTGTCGAGGTACTAAACGGGGGGGCCTCGGACCCTGTGGCGCCGTCTGCGGCAACAAGCAAGGGAAAAGGCAGTTGAATGCAAGACAGCAACGATAAGGGCTTTGCACTCTACGACGTGAATGGCGTAGTGCGTGAGGATCTGGCGCCGGACCAAGACCTCAACGAAATCTTTGGCGACCTTGATGGCGCTGCTGTCGAATTGGAAGAACCGAAAGAGTTTGGAAAGAAAGACGAAGAAGTTGAAGACCTCGCAGACCTTGATCTTTCCGCCGGTGCCTTAGATAAAAGCAACGATTCCGTGCGCGTGTATTTGCGCGAAATGGGCATGGTCCCACTGCTGACTCGCGAAGGCGAAATTGAGCTGGCCAAACGCATTGAACGCGGCGAAAGCGCGGTCCGAAAAGCCCTATCTCGCTCGCGCTTGATCGTCCATCTTCTCTTCGACGCCAAGCACGCGATTGAGAAAAATCATTTTTCGATTCTGGATGTCATGCAAGCGCCCGAGATCCAGCCGGGAGTCGAAGAAGAAGACGCGGGCGAAGCGTTGCGCGAGCAATTTCTGACGGCCGTTCTGGACATCGAAAAGCTTTACAAGAAAAGTCAACAAACCGAACTGAAGCTGATGAAGGCTCCCCGTAACATGAAGCCGAAACAGCTAAGGAAGCTGCGCTATGAATACGCGCGCCAGATGGTGGCTATTTCGCGCGCCATTCGCTGCATCGCCTTCTCCACTCGCTTCCGCCGTTCGCTGAGCGATGGCCTGCGCAAATTGGTCGGCCAAGTAAAGCCGCTGGAGCAGGAAATCGCCCGGCTTCAACGGCAGATTGAACAATCCGTTTCAAAGAATGCCAGCGGCGTCCCAGGGCTGCGTAAGGAATCCAAAGCGCTCGACGATCAATTGAAAGCGATTGAGGAAAAGAGCGGCGCTTCTCTCACCGAACTGCGCCGCACCCTGCAGATTGTCGAGCGCGGCGAACTCGAAACCGAGTGCGCGAAGAAACGCTTGATCGAAGCCAACCTCCGGCTCGTAGTTTCGGTCGCGAAGCGCTACACCAACCGGGGCATGCAGTTCCTCGATCTTATTCAGGAAGGCAACATCGGCCTCATGCGCGCCGTCGATAAGTTCGATTACAAACGCGGCTACAAATTTTCGACCTACGCCACTTGGTGGGTACGCCAGGCAGTCACACGAGCCATTGCAGATCAAGCACGCACCATTCGCATTCCGGTGCACATGATCGAAACCATCAACAAACTGGTTCGGCTGCAGCGCGTGATGCAGCAAGAACTTGGCCGCGAACCAACCACAGACGAACTAGCGGCGAGGATGGACCTCTCGCCCAGCAAGATTCGCCGCGTCATGCGCATTGCACAGGAGCCGATCTCTTTGCAAACTCCAGTAGGCGAGGAAGAAGAATCGAACCTTGGCGATTTTCTGGTGGACAGCCGGATGGTATCGCCGTCGGAAGCCGTCATCAATCTCAATTTGCGCGAACAAACCGCCGAAGTCCTAAAGACGCTAAGCCCGCGCGAGGAAAAGATCGTGAAGATGCGTTTCGGTTTGCAAGACGGCAGCGAGCACACGCTGGAAGAAGTGGGACAGAATTTTGCCGTCACCCGCGAACGTATCCGCCAGATTGAAGCGAAAGCTTTACGCAAACTTCGCCACCCAAGCCGCAGCCATCGCCTGCGCAATTTCCTCGAAAACGGCGCGCCGTCTTAAGCCGTGATCACGGGAGCACCCGCTTGCAACGTTTCTGCGCCCAATAGGTTTCCAATTTCACGCTGCCGAAATCGGAAGATCGCCGCAAGCTGCCTTTTGACCATAACCGCATGTGCGATTCCCCCGAGCACACCAAGCGGCAGGGCATACTCAACGTGATCGCCCACCTTTGTTCCTGCGGATGTTTCTTCAAACGTATGGTGATGCCGCCAGAGAGAATAGGGCCCTTCTGCCTGCTCGTCCACAAACGAGTGCGGCGGATCATAGGCGCTGATCAGTGTCTTCCAGTGCATGGGCATGCCTAACCATTTGATGTTGTATTCAATCTCAGCGCCCTTCCGCATTTCGACATTCTGAGTGAGCACCTGAAAGTTCAACCAGCTCGGCGTGATCTTCGCAAGGTTGAGTGGGTTCTTGAAAACGTCGAACGTCTCAAGAAGCGGACAAGCGGTGATGAGTTCGCAGCGGAGGTGAAAGATTTTCATGTCTCATTGTTTAGATGCACGTGTGCACATTGGAGCGCCAGAACCTCCGGCTGCGGTATCTTAACGGTATTCCATGGCGCAAGATCCAACCCAAAATAAAATACATCCGGTCACTCCTCCGAAGAAAGTGCCCAAACCCAAGACGGCCGCCGAGCGAAAAGCTCGTTTAGGCCGGATCTTGGCAGAACTCAATAAGCTCTATCCGAACGTCACTTGCGCCTTGCATCATACGAATGCTTGGGAACTGCTTGCCGCCACCATTCTTTCCGCGCAATGCACTGACGAGCGAGTGAACAAGGTCACACCGGGTTTGTTCAAGAAGTATCCCACCATTGCCGCCATGGCCGCAGCATCGCAAGATGAACTGGCGCAAGATATTCGTTCCACCGGGTTCTTCAACAACAAAGCTCGCTCGTTGATCGGTGCCGCCAAGAAGATAACAGAAGACTATAAGGGCGAAGTACCGCGCAGCATGGAAGAGTTGCTTAAAGTTCCGGGTGCAGCGCGTAAAACATCGAACGTAGTTTTAGGAGTCGCGTTCGGAATAGCGTCCGGAGTTGTGGTCGATACTCACGTGCAGCGCATCGCCCAGCGGCTTGACTTGACCAAGAACGAAGAACCGGTCAAGATCGAACAGGATCTAATGAAGCTCTTGCCCCAAGATCGTTGGATCCAGTTTTCTCATCAAGTGATTCATTTCGGCCGGGGTATTTGCGTGGCGCGCAAGCCAAAATGCGGCGAGTGTCCGCTCGACCCGATTTGCTATTCGCAAGACAAGGTGCTGGCTTAGAAGCCGAACATGACTCGCCTCTATCTGGGTGTCGACGGCGGTCAATCGAGCACCAAAGCCCTGCTCGCCGATGAGACGGGCAAGGTCATCGGGCGCGGGCGCGGTGGTCCGTGCAACCATGTCGCTTCCGGGGAAGGGCGGAGCAAGTTCCTGAGCGCGGTGGGCGATTGCCTCCGCCAGGCGTATCACGAAGCCGGACTCGAACGCTCGCCGGTTCACTTCGCTTCAGTCTGTCTCGGTTTGAGCGGCGGCGCGGAAGACAAGGAATCGTACACCAAAGAATTGATCGCCAGTGATCGGTACAAATTAACGCACGACGCCGAGATTGCTTTGCTGGGGGGAACAGCGGGCGAACCGGGCATCATCATTATTGCCGGAACAGGGTCGATCGCGTTTGGGAGAAACGCTCGCTGGCAGACCGCGCGCGCCGGCGGTTGGGGTTACCTCTTTGGCGACGAAGGTGGCGGATTTGATTTGGTCCGGCAGGCCTTGCGGCGGGCGTTGCAGTATGAGGAAGGCTGGGGAGAACCGACCATTTTGCATCAAGTCTTACTTGAGGTTTCGGGCGCTCCCTCGGCGAGCAGTTTGCTGCACAACTTCTACAATCATTTCGACCGGACCCAAATTGCCAGCCATGCCACGCTGGTCACAACGGCGGCGGAACAGGGCGACAAAGTAGCACTTGAAGTTTTGAAGGAAGCGGCAACCAGCCTGAACCGCTATATAGCAGGAGTTTACAGGCAGCTATTCGAGAATGCAGAAACCGTTCAGATTGTTGCAGTTGGCGGCGCATTCAAAAGTCAGGAATTAATGCAACTGTTAAAGCAAAACATTTACTCCTCAATCCGCAGCCCGCTCGGAAGCCCCAGGTTTAGCCCGGTCGCCGGGGCGCTGCTGGAGGCTCTTCGCCGGGATGGAAACCAGAGTTCCCTATCGGGTCTGAAGCCGGAGGATTGATCGTCACGGATTCCGCAATAGGCGTTGCCCATTCAATATGGATCTGCCGGCCGAGTTCCAAAAGCTTGAGCAAGAGCGCCGATTGCACTAGCAGGTATTCGTTGTAATCCGCCGTGGCAACGTAGACAAAAATTTCAAGATCGAGCGAGTAGTCTGTGATCTTGGTGAGGCGCACGGGCACATCGCCTAGCTGAACCGAAGGATGATTGCGAAGCAGTTCGGTAGTGGCATCCATCATTTCGCGGACTTTGGCCGGATCGGTATCGCGCCGCAAACGGAGTGTGGGGTGAAACCACATGCGGTCACGCCGCGAGAAGTTCTCGATCGTCATGGCAGAGAAATTCGAGTTGGGAATGGTAACCACCGTGCGATCGTTTGTGCGAACCCGCGTCGACCGTAAACCGATGTCTTCCACTGTGCCGATCTGACCGCCAAACTGGCAGAAGTCGCCGACGAGAACCGGACGATCGGTAATCAGGGAAATGGCCCCAAACAGATTCTCAATTGTCTTCTGAGCGGCGAGTGCAACGGCCAAACCGCCGACGCCGAGACCAGCAAGAAGAGCATTGGTGTTGTAGCCCCAGGAAGCGGCGATAAATATCATCGCAACAAGGAACACGCAGATGCGAATCACACGCAAGCCCAACGGCAGAACTGAATGCGACAAGGCTCTGTCGGTCGGCTCCAGACGAGCCAGGAAATGTCCCGACGCCAGATCGATCATTCGCATCGCCAGTGCCGCTAAGCCAAGAGTAGAAAGAAAGATCAGGAGTTTGATGAGGTAGTCGCGCAACAGGGCTGAGGGCGTGACCAACTCCATCAAAGCGCGGAACACTGCCAGCGAGATCAAGAGGCGCAGAGGATCGGTAAGGGTCGCCAGGCGGTAGCTCTGCATAGACTTGGCAAAGCGCTTCACCACCGTTGTAAAAAGGAAAAGAAACAAGCGCGACAGCAAACTCGAAAGCCCAAACAGCAGCACGGTAATAAGGATGAGGGAAATCCAAGCCCACCAGGCTGTGCCCAGAAGCTTGTGGCGGACCAGAAACGCGGGCATGCGCTTTTCGATTGCCGAAGCGCCTTCCAACGCATCCAAATCTGCAATCTGACTGACGCTGTTGCTATCGACAACCCAAACGCCGGCCCCTTGCTGTTCGATTTTTTGCAGCAATAAAGTCTTGGGCTCGCCGCCGCCGTTTGACTTGAGAAGCACTTCCCTATCTGGGGCGAGCCCATCGTTCAATTTGCCGGCAGGGTCGTCACTCAATTGATCAACCTCAAAGCGCGGTTCCTTATCAAGAATGTCGGCCAGTTGCTTCGCCAGTTCTGGACCCTCGGTACGGCGCTGCTCAATTGGAATTCTGCGCAGGTCTAAGTAGCGGGCAGCCGTCACGTAACGCTCGGCGTGGCACGCTTCCAGGAAGTACAAGATGGCGCTGCGGGGAGTGGTTCGGTTAAGCGGATCGGTGGCGCCATGCGAGGCAGCAGGGGCCGCAGTCTTATTCCCGAGCAATCCGGAAAGCGCCTGAGCTGAAAGCAAGCCGGCGGCAAGAAACAGAACCATGCCCATGCGCGAAGAACAGTCACAGAACGAATCGATTTTTTTCAAACCAAGCAACCAGCTTATTTTCATGTTGTTACAGCCATTTCAGAAAGCATTGGAGGAAGCGCAGCGGCGGCGGCGAAAGCTAATCTTCGACCGAGGAATTTCATGTCTTCTCATGTCATATTAAGCGGTAGCAATCGCGAACATCCTGTTGATGCAGCCTTCCTGGGCAAGCCTTCACCGGATGAAGTTATAAAGATTACGTTGGTCTTGAGGCGCAAGGACGATGCTCCAAGAGAACACGCGCAAAACGGGCACGTTGAGGCCGCGCGAGCTCCTGACTCTGTTTCGCGGCACGAACTTGCCCTTCGCGCTTTTGAGACTCCCTCGGGCCGGTTATCGCATCGACAATTTGATAAAGCGCGAGGCGCTGACCCGGCAGACGTTGAGGCCGTAGAAAAGTTTGCGAGCGAACACGGCTTGAGTGTTGCAAGATGCAACCTCTCCGCTCGCTCCATCACGCTGGCGGGAAAGTTCGCAGATTTGGCGAACGCCTTTGGAGCGGATGTCGATTTGCGGCGCGTGAAGAACAAGGTTATGCGGACACGGCAAGGTTCCATCTGGCTACCTGCTTCGCTGGATGGCCGCGTTATCGCCGTTTTCGGCTTCGACCAGCGGCCGTCGGGCATGACCCGGCACCGCGTTTCGCCACGCATCGATTCGACGGTTTCATACACACCTTTGCAAGTGGCCAGTGCGTACAACTTTCCCACCAACAAGGGCGCCAATCAAACCATTGCCCTGATTGAATTGGGAGGCGGCTATGCCAGTTCCGATCTGACAGGCTATTGGCAGCAACTCAATCTGCCGGCCGTACACGTGACCGCTATTGGTGTGGATGGCGCGATGAATAGCCCCACCGGTGATCCGCAAAGTGCGGACGGTGAAGTGACGCTCGATATTCAAGTAGCGGGCGCCGTTGCCCCATCGGCGAAGATTGCCGTTTACTTTGCGCCCAACACCGACCAAGGTTTTTACGATTGCATTGCCGCCGCCATTCACGATAAGGCGCGCAAGCCCTCGGTGGTCTCGATCAGTTGGGGTATGCCGGAAGATCGCTGGACTGGGCAAAGCATCAACGCTTTCAACGCGCTGTTTCATGACGCCGCAATGCTGGGCATTTCTGTTTGCGCGGCTTCTGGAGACAACGGCTCTTCAGATGGCGATACCGATGGCGCAGATCATGTGGACTTCCCCGCCTCGAGCCCTTGGGTTTTGGCGTGCGGCGGAACCACGCTGGCCTTGTCTGATGGCAAAATCGGTTCGGAAAAGGTGTGGAACGGCGGCGACATGGGCGGCGCTACCGGCGGCGGCGTGAGCCGGCATTTTTCGAAGCCGAGATATCAAGCGCCGGTGAATGTGCCCACTCCCATTGCGTCTAATCCGACAGGCCGCGGTGTACCCGATGTAGCGGGCAATGCGGACCCGGCTTCGGGATATGTGGTGCTCATCGGCGGGCAACAAACCGTAGTGGGCGGAACCAGCGCCGTGGCGCCGCTTTGGGCTGGGCTCATCGCTCTGCTCAACGAGCGGATTGGCAAGCAAGTCGGCTGGCTTCATCCAAAACTCTACAACAAATTAGCGCCGGGCAAGGCGTTGCGGGATATCACAAATGGCAACAATGGAGACTTCTATGCGCATGTGGGTTGGGATCCCTGTACTGGTTTGGGTACTCCCAACGGGGCAGCGATTCTTAAATTGCTGAAGCCTTAACGTAAGACAAGGAGGCGCTGGAGTTTCTACATTTTCCGACTAACGACTAGCGCCGCCCCTAATACTCAGCCACAATCAGCGTCAGTTCGCCCGACAAATCATCGCCCCGGTGATACCTTTTGAGCTTTAAGCTTATGAGATCCGGCTCCATGGGCGAGAGTGGATCGATATCGGAACCAACCCAATTCTCGAACTTGAAGAAGAACGCCTTTTGCGGGACCAAATATTTGTAATCGCCGCGAATAGAAACAAGCATGGGCAGAGGCTGACCGTCCCAATAGCCTTGCGCGCGCGCGGCTTCGTCAATCATGTACGGCGACATGGCGTACATGGAACGGGAAAGCGATTTCACTTGCCCACCCACGGCGATGGTCTTGTGCTTAGGCATCAACTCCACAGGCAGACTCGCGGGCACAATCAGGCAGGGATCAAGATAGCCTAAATCTTTCAATTCGGCGCCGCAGGGAAAGACGGTCTTGGGTGGGTAGAGAATAGTGCGCGCCAGCTTGAGTTCCTTGGCTTTTTCGATCAGAGACGCGCCCGCACTGTCTTTTACCGCGAGTCCAAACCGTGGGGCCAGTTCTGCTAATCCCGCGCGAGCCTGTTCAATTTGCTCCGCTCGACTCATTTGAGTTTTCTCCGTATCTTACATGAACAATTGGAACATGAATATCCTAAAAGTTGGCCGAATCACACCGTCCGCTGCGATGCTCCGCATTCAAACTGTTCTATTGCGACCACCATCATTTTCCGCTGCCGCCGGGACACAAGTTCCCGGTAACCAAATATAGATTATTGCGCGAACGGCTCAGCGCCGACGGGGCGTTTGAGTTGGAGGAAGCCCGGCTGGCGACGCGGGACGAAGTACTTCTCATCCATACGCCCGCCTACGCAGACGGCTTTTTGAACGGCGATCTCCCGGCGGCGGTGATGCGCCGGATCGGATTTCCATGGTCGCCTGAACTGGTTAGGCGCACATTGGCCAGCGCCGGCAGCACTCTCAAGGCAGTGGATGCGGCGTTGGCTCAGGGTATGGCTGGTACGCTGGCAGGCGGCACGCACCACGCTTTTCGCGGCGAAGGTTCAGGCTTCTGCGTCTTTAACGATCTGGCCATCGCCATCGAACATGTGCGCGCGTATTACCCCATTCGGCGAATCGCGGTTGTCGATTTGGACGTTCATCAAGGCGACGGGACCGCCGCTATTTTTTCAGGCGATCACGGCGTGTTCACGCTATCCGTTCATGGTCGAAAGAATTTTCCTTTCCGCAAGCAGCAAAGCTCCTTGGATGTAGAACTGGAAGATGGTACTGGAGATGATGAGTATCTGAGTCAGGTAGAAAAAGCATTGGCTCACGTTTGGCACTTTAGGCCCGAGATGATCCTTTATCAAGCGGGCGTGGATGGTCTGAACAGCGATCAACTGGGCCGCTTAGAGCTCAGCGCGGAAGGATTAGGGCGGCGCGACGAAATGGTGTTGAACGGCGCCAAACGCTTGGGCATACCGTTGGCCATCACACTGGGGGGCGGATATTCCGAGCCTTTGGAACTCACGGTAAATGCGCACGCCAATACTTTTCGCATAGCTTCTCAAATCTTGAACCGATAAGGGCTTCATGGAGGTTGCCGTAAACAGCAATCGAAAATAAATTAGCAAGGATATAGGCTTATGGGCCAAATTAATACAACAAACCTGCCGCAATATGTGCCGGACGCAAGGCTAGCAGCGGCAAAATCGCAGACGAACAATGAGACCGCTGGAACCGAGCAGCCACCAGAAGCAAACGTCCCGCAAGACGACTTGCAACTAACGAGATTGAGCGGCGTTCTGAATAGTTTGAAAAAGGGCGCCTCCGCGATGCGCAGCCAAGTGGCACAGGTCATGATAGCCGTACGCGGCGGAACGTACGAAGTGGATGCAATGCAAGTGAGCCGCAGTATTGTCGGTGAAAGTCTGGCAGCGCAGTAAACGTTTACGTCAGTGGTGGGAACGCGGATCGGTAAAGCCCAAATCTGCGCCACTGCCGAACGTGAACCACGAGCGGAGCACACGGCCGTCGGGGTCCTCAACCGCGACGCAATGGAAGTCTCCTTTGCCCGGTTCGCCGAAACGAAGGTCGGTGAGCTCAATTCTCTTCCCCACTCCGTCATTCAGTGCCAGCGGTTGAATTGACCAGACCGGAAACCGCGCAAAATAGCGGAAATAACTAAATTCTGGACTCTTGCTTACGTTCGCTATTGGTTCAGAAGTCGGGATCTTAAAAAAACGGTCCGCGCCTTCAGTATCGAGTTGGCCCAAGGTATTCAAGTCGTATTGCAGAAAGGCAATTTTCGTCGTCACAATCCCGCGCCAACGAAAGGGATTCATAGCTGTAGGCAGTGCCGCTACGTCCAACGGTGGAGCACCTGAATACAAGCGGGATTCTAGTTGGGTGAGCGCGCGGTTATGCAGGCTGTAGCGGCCGGCATCGTAAACAACACAAAAGAGCAAGGTGGCGATGGCGATCCCCCGCCCTTGCGATTTTTGCGCCTCGCCAATCTCACTACCCACCAAACCCGAAAGCCACGGCCAGATCGCCGCGAGAGCTAAAGCGGCCAGAATCGGACCGTCGGTCAGCGAATTCAGGTCGAGGTGAAACCACTGTAGTGAAAACGGAATCATTAAGCGGATGCCGTAATTGTTAGTCCAATCCAGCAGCAAGTGGCTCAAGACGCCAAGGCAGCAGGCCACCCAAGCTTGAAACCACGGGAGCCTTTGGCGAAACAGAGCAGCCACAAAGAGGACGCATCCTAGCGCCAGAATCGGAACAAACAGCAACGCGTGAGTGGCCCCTCGGTGGACCTCCAGATAGGCGAGTTGGCTCCTCGTCAAAGCCGCGATATCGCAATCTGGAAGATTGGCGGAAAGCACCAGTAGAACCGTGGCGCGCGGGGTAATCCGATTCAAGCCAGCACGCGAAAGCGCCAAACCCATGAGCGAGTGGCTGAGATTATCCATGTGTCAGGCGCAGGCCCGAATATCCATGGCCGATTGCTCTCGTGCCACAAAGGAGGCGGGCAGCAGCAAGGTGAGAGAATCCGGCACAATCTCGGCCGAAATGGGAAGATGACCCACTAGTTCGCCATCCACTTGCGCGAAAGCACGTTGTCCGTTCGGCGCGTTGCAAGTAACTGAACGGCCGTAGACAAAAGTGCAGCCACTCATTCTCTCGGCAAAGCGCAAACTCACGGCAGCCAAATAAGGCAGGTAATGCAAGAAGTGTTTGCCGCGAAATAGGACGACTTGAAATTCATTGCGGAGCAGCGATGCGCCGCGGGCGATTTCCAAATCGCCGCCATAGTTCCGAACTCGGCTGATCAAGGCGAAGCTTGCTTCATACTTCTTGCCATCGACGGTAACTTCAAACTCAGGCAACGAGCGAAACACTTGAGAAAAACCACCCACGTAATAGGCTAGTTTGCCAACGGCCGCCTTCAAATCGAGATTGACGTGAGTGACAATGTCGGCATCCAATCCAGCGCCGGCCATACAAAGAAAAGAGCGCTGTTCCGCGCCGCCCAACCGCAACATACCGGTGGCCACTCGAGTCGGGACCATCTTCGAGAGATCTCGCACGGCCGCCAGCATGTCAATGGGAACGTAAGTTTCGCGCGCTAACACGTTCGCTGTTCCACCGGGCAGCAAAGCAAGTGGCACCCGGCTGTGCAGCATGCCGGACGCGACTTCGTTGATCGTTCCGTCGCCGCCGGCAGCAAGAATGAGGTCGCAACCAGCCTCAATCTGCCTCTTCGCTTGCGCCGACGCGCTACCGGGCCCGGTAGTTCCTACCAGAGTCGCCTCCACACCTTGCCGCTTTAGTGCTTCGATGGTACGTTGGAGCAGATGCTGGCTGCGGGAGAGCTTTCTCGCGACCGGATTGTAAAGAATGGCGGCGCGTTTGGCGCTGAAGGATTCCAACTCACATTATAGGTTCAGCCCCCTTACGTTCAGCCATGAAACACTCACCGGCTCGCCGCGCCGAGGAATTGCGCAAACAATTGGAGCATCACGAATACCTCTATTACGTGCTGGACGCGCCCGAGATTACCGATGCCGAATACGATTCCCTGATGCGCGAACTCTCTTCCCTGGAAGAGGCGCATCCGGAATTGCGCGCGCTCGATTCGCCTACTCAACGGGTGGGCGGACAGCCGCGTGAGGGATTCGTCAAAGTCGCGCATAGCTCACCGATGCTGAGTTTGGATAACGCGCTGAACGAGCAGGAACTAAGAGAGTTCGACGCGCGCGTGCAATCTTTGCTGAAGGGTGAACCGTACGAATATGTAGCTGAGCTGAAACTCGATGGCTTGTCAATGGCAGCACAGTACGAAGACGGGCAACTGAGCCAGGCCCTGACCCGCGGCGATGGCCGTGTGGGCGAAGAGGTTACGAGTAACGCGCGTACCATTCGTTCGCTTCCCTTGCGTTTGCGCCACCAGACTTTATGGGCGAAGTTTGAAGTCCGTGGCGAAGTTGTCATGCAGCGCGGTTCGTTTGAGCGCCTCAACGAAGAGCAGGAGAAACAAGGACTCAAGCGCTTTGCAAATCCGCGCAATGCGGCTGCCGGCGCCCTGCGCGCGCTAGATCCGGCCGTGACCGCCGCGCGCCGCTTGGATTATTTCGTCTACTTTCTGCTTGAAAACGGCAAGCCGCTGTTGCCCAGCCATTGGGAAAGTTTAGAGCAACTGGCTGACGCTGGTTTCAAAGTGAACTCGCACCGGCGCAAGTGTAAGGACTTGGAAGAGTTGTTGGATTTCATTCGTGAAACCGAGAGCAAGCGCGCTGGCCTTCCCTATGAGACGGACGGCGTGGTGGCGAAAATCGATTCCATCGCGCAGCAGGAGACGCTCGGCTGGACATCCAAAGCTCCCCGTTGGGCCATCGCGTTCAAATATCCGGCGCAGCAGGCGGCCACCGTTCTGGAAAATATCGAAGTGCAGGTTGGGCGGACCGGAGCGCTCACGCCGGTCGCTCATTTGAAACCGGTGATCGTCGGCGGTGTGACAGTCTCTCGCGCCACGCTGCACAATGAAGATGAGATTGAACGCTTGGGCGTGCAAATCGGCGATACGGTTTTAATTGAGCGGAGCGGCGACGTGATTCCGAAGATCGTGCGCGTCGTAGAGCAAGGCAAAGATCGTATGCCTTTTCAAATCCCCAAACACTGCCCGGTTTGCAAAGGACACGTTGTGCGCGAGGAAGGCGAAGCGGCCAGCCGCTGCGTCAATTCCAGTTGCCCTGCGCGGCTCCGCGAGACGCTGCTTCATTTTTCCGCGCGCGGTGTGATGGATATCGATGGGTTGGGCGATGCTTTGGTAGACCAGTTGCTGGCGCGCGGCCTGGTCCACAGCGTGGCTGATCTGTACCAGCTCACCGCCGCGCAACTGCTCGACTTGGAACGAATGGGTGAAAAATCGGCGGCTAAGGTCATCAAGAATATCGAGAAGAGCCGGTCGCAGCCTTTGCCTCGCGTACTGAACGGCCTCGGCATTCCTTTCGTGGGTGAGCGAACGGCGCAACTCCTCGCAGGGCACTTTGGGGATCTAGACCAAATTGCAAACGCATCATTGGACACTCTTCAGGAAGTGGAGGAAGTAGGGCCGAAGGTTGCGGAATCCATCTCGCAATTCTTTGCTGAAAAACGCAATCGCGACTTGGTGGAAAAGTTGCGCAACGCTGGGTTGCAATTCACCGGCGAGAAGCAGCCAAAGAAGAAAAGCGGACCACTCGCGGGCTTGACATTTGTCATTACGGGCAGTCTACCGACACTCAAACGCGAAGAAGCCAAGGAACGCATAGAAGAAGCGGGTGGCAAGGTCGCCGGGTCCGTTAGCAGCAAGACCAGCTACTTGCTGGCGGGCGAGGACGCCGGCTCAAAGCTTGACAAGGCGCGCGAACTGAACGTGCCGATTCTGGATGAACCGGGGCTGTTCGCTATCCTGGACAGCCGGAGTGCGTCCTGAAATCTTTCTTTCATAGCTTTGCCGTTCAGTGGCGGCACCTGGCAAGTATCCTCGTTGGGCTGGGTCCCTGGGGCCTGCTTTTTCTAGGTATTCTTGATTCGGCAGGCGTTCCGATCGTGGGAGGGGTTGACGCGTTATTGATCGCCGTCGCCGTGAACAAACCGGATGAAGCGTACTTAGCGGCGCTTTTGGCCGTTCTGGGTTCGGTGGGAGGCAGTCTAGTTTTGTTCTTTATCGCGCGCAAAGGCGGGGAGGTGCTGCTGATGCGCCATGTGGCCTCAAAGACCGGGGCTCGCTTGCACCTCTGGTTCCAGCGCTGGGGCTTGGCGACCGTGTTCATTCCAGCCTTGGTTCCCATTCCGCTCCCGATGAAGATTCCGGTTTTCTGTGCGGGCGCGCTTCAGGTGCGCTTGCTTTACTTCGTTACGGTGGTTGTTTCGGCGCGCGTCATTCGCTATTTTGGCTTAGCGTACCTTGCTGTTCACTACGGCTTCACTACATTGCAATTTGTGAAAACGCATGTCTGGCAAGTCGTGGTATTTGCGGTATTGCTGGCCGCGGTTTTTACCTTCGCTATGCGTCTCTTGCAAAAACACGAAGTGGAAATCGGCATTCGCGAATAAGTTGCAGGTTTCGATAGTAGTATAGACGCATGTCTTCCCTTTCACGTCGAAACTTCGTTGTTCGATCGGCCGCGATGCTGCCTGCCGCCAAAGCATTGTTCGGCCACGATGCCCTCACTGCCGCCGATCTTGGCGTCCAACTGTACACGGTGCGTGGAATCATCGGCGCCAACCCGGCCGCCGTCTTGAAGGCAATTCAAGAGATTGGCTATCGCGAAGTGGAGGTGACCTATGGCAACATCAACCAGATTTGGCCGGCGCTCAAAGAGACACAGCTCAAGCCGGTAAGCGTTCACCTCGACACTGCGCTGTTTTTTGAAGGAGGTTCCAAGCTCGACGCCGCCATTGCCGACGTGAAGGAACGCGGATTTCAGTATGTAGTGCTACCCTACATTCCACCAGAGCAGCGAGGCGGTCTGGACGTGTTCAAGAAACTTGCTGAGACGCTCAACAAATCGGGCGAGAAGGTGAAATCGGCCGGGATGAGCCTGTGCTATCACAACCACGCCTTCGAATTTGAGCCCATGGAAGGAACCACCGGGCTCGAAACGCTCATGAAGGAAACGCACAAGGGCTTGGTCTCGCTCGAGATGGATGTGTTCTGGGTAAGTGTCGCGGGGCATGATCCGGTTGCGTTGCTAAAGAAGTACGCCAACCGGGTGGAGCTTTTGCATTTGAAAGATAAGGCCAGCGGAGCAGCCGTTCAGTTCAACGAGCGCGTGCCCAAGGAAACATTCAAGGAAGTCGGAAACGGCACTGTTGATTTTCCGGCTGTTCTGGCTGCCGCCAAGAAAACCGGGGTGAAGAATTACTTTGTTGAGCAGGATCAAACACCCGGCGACCCAATCGAGAGCCTGCGCGCCAGCTACAAATATTTGAGCGGGCATCTGGCGAGCTAGCAGCTAGGTCCGCAGACTCACTTGATGAAGCATCACCCGTCCGAAGAACTCGATGATGACTCCGAGCAGACCGCAGGCGGATAAAGTGAGAGTTAAAGTTCTGGTTGGGCAGAGGTCGCTTTTCGCAGATCAATAATGTCGTCTGTCCCCTTTACGCGCCTTAGTTCCGCTGCGCGCGATACAATTCGGACGGCTGAAATGACAAAGCAATCAAGACGACGTTTCATCGCGCGAGCATCATCGGCCCTGGCGGCGGTTCGTGCGTTTTCAAAACCGAAAGAAGAACCGGACGAAAGCGAATGGGCTCTTTGGTACAAACAACCTGCGAAAATTTGGACGGATGCGCTGCCTGTAGGAAATGGACGGCTGGGAGCGATGGTGTTCGGCGGAGTTGCCGAAGAACGCCTCCAATTAAACACAGATACCTTGTGGTCAGGATTTCCGCACGAATGGAACAATGCGCGGGCGAGTGAGGCGCTGCCTGAGATCCGAAAGCTGGTTCTCGAAGAAAAGCGTTACAAGGAGGCCGACCAAGCTTGCCATCGGATGCAGGGGCCGTACAACGAGTCGTATCAACCGCTGGGAAATCTGCGGATCAAGTTTCTGAATTTGCCGGAGGCGAGAAGTTACCGGCGAAGTTTGGATTTCGATTCTGGCTTGGCGACCGTAAGTTTTACGGCTGCGGGCGCGACTTATAAGCGCGAGGTTTTCTGTTCTGCACCGGATCAGGTGTTAGTGGTTCGATTAAGCGCAAGCAAGACTGGTTCGCTCGATTTGCAGGTTACGCTCGACAGTCTTTTGCGTGCGAAAAGTGAGGCCTTAGGACAGGCGGCTCTACGATTGACGGGCAAAGCGCCGTCGCACGTAGCGCCGAACTACGTGAATGCTGCCGAGCCGGTTCGCTATTCCGATGTTGACGGGCAGGGCATGCGATTCGAATGCCGCGCGCAGCTGCGGCACAAAGGCGGCAAAGTGCGGGCGGTGGATGGAGAACTGAAGGTCTCCGGAGCAAGTGAGGTCACAATTCTGCTCACCGCTGCCACGGGTTATGGCGGATTCGACCAATTGCCCGATCACAGCGCCGAAGAGATTGGCAATGCTTGCGAGGAGCAATTGCGCGCCGCCGCAAAGAAGAGCGATGGCGAATTGCTAGGCCGCCATTTGGCAGATCATCAATCGCTATTCCGCCGGGTGGGTCTGGATCTGGGAAAAACGCCAGCTTCTGCATTGCCAACCAATGAACGGTTGAAGTCTTTCGCAACGGACGAAACAGACCATCATCTGCTGGCTTTATATTTCCAATACGGGCGTTACTTATTAATTGCCAGTTCCCGGCCGGGATCGCAACCCGCCAATCTACAGGGCATTTGGAATGAAGAAATTCGGCCCCCCTGGAGCAGCAATTGGACGGCAAACATCAATGTCCAGATGAATTACTGGCTTGCGGAAACCTGCAACTTGAGCGAGTGCCACGAGCCGCTCTTCGCTTTGATTGAGGGATTGAGTAAGACCGGACGGAAAACCGCGGAGGTGAACTACAAATTACCTGGTTGGGTATCGCACCACAACGTGGACGTTTGGCGGCAATCGGCGCCAGTAGGCGATTTTGGAAAAGGCGACCCGACTTGGGCGAACTGGCAGATGAGCGGACCGTGGCTATGCGCACATTTGTGGGAGCACTATCAATTCACCAACGACAAGCAGTTTCTGCGTGAGCGCGCGTATCCGCTGATGAAAGGGTCGGCGGAGTTCTATGTGGATTGGTTGATTCCGCATCCGCAAGGAGGGCTCACGACTTGCCCGTCGTTTTCTACTGAGAACAGTTTTCTATCGCCAGACGGCCAGCACTGCGTTACGAGCGCGGGCTGCACCATGGACATCGCTCTGATTCGAGAGTTGTTCAAGAATTGCGTCAGTGCCGCAAATATACTCGGGCTGGATGAAGCCTTCCAGAAGACGCTGGAAAGCAAGCTTGCGCAACTGCCGCCTTACAAAGTTGGGAAATTTGGACAGCTGCAGGAATGGTCGGAAGACTTCGCCGAAGATACGCCTGGGCAGCGGCACATGTCGCATTTGTATCCCGTGTATCCGGGCGGCGAATTGACGTCGCAGAGCAAGGCTGAATTTTGGAAGGCCGGACGAGTTTCTCTGGAACGGCGATTGGCTGCCGGCGGGGCCTACACAGGATGGAGCCGGGCCTGGGCGATCTGCCTTTGGGCGCGATTGTTAGACGGCGATCTGGCGCATCAGTCTTTGTGCCGCTTGCTGCAACACAGTACCGGGCCAAATTTGTTCGACACGCATCCCGCGGGCGACGGTTGGATTTTTCAGATTGACGGGAACTTCGGTGGCGCAGCGGGGCTGGCGGAAATGCTCTTGCAGAGCCATGAGGAGTTACTGCGGCTCTTGCCGGCTTTACCGAAGGCTTGGCAAAAAGGGAGTATCAGCGGCCTGCGCGCTCGCGGCGGGTTGGAGGTGGATATCGCTTGGACTGAAGGAAGGACGCGAGAAGTGAAAATACGAGCGCAGGAGACTCGGCGGCAGAGGATTGCCCTGCCCCCGCAAGTTTCGAAGATTTCGGTATCGCAATCTGGTAAAGCTCTTGAAGTATCGGTCGCAAACGGAGTAGTGGAATTGGATTTGGCAGCAGGTTCCGAGTATGTGCTGAGGATGACTTAAGAGCGAGGCCCTTGCGCTGAAATAAGAATGCTAAATTTGCTAAAGCCTATTAGGACTCATCAGATGACACCTCTACAAAGCCTGCCTGCCTGGAAAGCGCTCGACGAACACTACACAAAGATTCGCGGGTTGCACCTCCGCCAGCTTTTTGCCGACGATCCGCAGCGCGCGGCGAAATTCACCCTTGAAGCACTCGGGCTTTATTTCGATTATTCGAAACATAGAATCACCTCCGAGACAATGCAGTTGCTATTGCAACTCGCGGAGCAATCCGGCTTGCAGCAGCGAAGGGAGGCGATGTTCAAAGGGGAAAAGATCAATACCACCGAGAATCGCTCCGTGCTGCATGTAGCTTTGCGGGCGGCGAAAGGGGAACAGTACTTTTCGGATGGAGTGGACGTAGTGCCGGAGGTCCACGCAGTGCTGGACAAAATGGCCGCGTTCGCCGAGCAAGTTCGCAGCGGCGCATGGAAGGGCCATACCGGCAAGCGCATCAAGAACGTCATCAGCGTTGGGATCGGCGGCTCTGATCTGGGGCCGGTCATGGCGTATGAAGCGCTGAAATTTTATACCCAGCGCGACATGAGCTTTCACTTTGTTTCGAACGTCGACGGAACGGATTTCGCCGAAGCCACGCAAGGACTCAAGGCAGAAGAAACGCTTTTTATTATTTGTTCGAAGACGTTCACCACGCTTGAGACGATGACGAATGGCCAAACCGCCCGCGCGTGGGCGCTCAGTGAACTGAAAGACGAAAAAGCTGTGGCGAAGCATTTTGTGGCGGTCTCTACCAATACCGCCAAGGTGGTTGAGTTTGGCATCGATAGCGCCAATATGTTCGGCTTTTGGGATTGGGTAGGTGGGCGTTATTCGATGGATTCGGCCATTGGGCTTTCTACGATGATCGCCCTTGGACCGGACCAATTCCGCGCAATGCTGAGCGGCTTCCGCGCGATGGACCATCACTTCCGAACGGCGCCGCTTGAGAAAAACATGCCCGTGTTGATGGGCTTATTGGGCCTTTGGTACAACACATTCTTCGACGCCCAGACGGTGGCGGTGCTGCCGTATGAGCAGTATTTGAAGCGTTTTCCGGCCTACTTGCAGCAGTTAACCATGGAAAGCAACGGCAAGCAGGTAACGTTAGACGGCAAGCGAGTTGATTATCAAACTGGACCGGTTTACTGGGGCGAACCGGGCACGAACGGGCAACACTCGTTCTATCAACTCATTCACCAAGGGACGAAACTGATCCCTTGCGATTTCATCGCTTTCTTGCATACTCTCAATCCACTTGGCAATCATCACGACATTCTGATTGCGAACGTGTTCGCGCAGGCCGAAGCGTTGGCATTCGGCAAGACACCGGAGGAAGTGCGTGCAGAGGGAACCAAGGAAGAGTTGGTGGCGCCGCGCACGTTCGAAGGGAACCGCCCGTCGACGACGATTCTAGGAGACCGGCTCACGCCCGAGATGTTGGGGAAACTGGTGGCACTGTATGAACACAGCGTGTTCACACAGGGAGCGATTTGGCAGATTGACTCTTTCGACCAATGGGGTGTGGAATTGGGCAAGGCGCTGGCGGTTCGAATTATTCCCGAACTGGCGAAAAGCGCGCAGGCCGAGTTGAAGCATGATAGTTCGACGAATGCGCTGATTGGGAAGTTTAGGCAGCGGTAGGTTTCAGACTGTTTTCAGCGAGAATCCTTCCAATCGATATTTGAAGGGACCAGCAGCCGAAAGTTTGTCGCGGCACCAATTTAGCCCTCGCTCGGTGGCATTGATTTGTTCATCCCACCAGGGCCCGCCTGCACCCGAACGGTAGAACTCATAACAAGCTCCTAGATGCCGCTGGAAGCCTGCTAACATTCGCGCGCGGTAATGCGCGGCCAGGTCGGCAATTTCGCCGCCTTGCATAGCGGCGCGAACCACGGCCGAAGCAAGAATGGCTTCGCGCGCGGCGTAACCGCTGCCGTCTCCACAGAGCGGATCGAACCCGATGGCCGCACTTCCACAGGCGAGCCAGCCGAGTCCGCAGAGTGGGTCGACGATTCGCGGATGGCAAGGGAAGCCCAGGCCGTCAGCGTTAATGCTGGAAATCTGCGGCGCAATGAGGGAGCTCTCTGCAAGTAGCGAGGGCGTGGGGCCACCAACAGATAACAGCCAGCCATGCGCGCCATTTGGGATCAGAAACAACCAGCCATTCGGCAATGCCTCGACCCAACCGGTCTGCCCGTCGCAACTCTGCACCAGCGTGACCGGAGAGGCAATCCCGGTTCGCGACCCAAAGGAGAATTCTTCCGACACTTCCGGCAATGGCCGAGCTGAAAGAATTGTCCAAGCGACTCTTGTATCAGTCTCCTGCGGTGGGCGCGAGAGAAGGGCCGCCTCCATACGTTCGAGCAATACTTGTTCAGAAACCACAACGGCCGAGTGCGGCAGGGTGAGCGGCGGCGAACCGGCATTCCACTTCACAACTCGCTGGCGGATTTGCGGCAGGCCTCCGAATAGACTTACCTCAGGAAAAATGTCCGATAGCAAACGCTGGGTGGCTTCGCCGATCATGATCGCGGGCAACTTGGGCCTGCTCATCTGTTCGCGAACAAACGACGCGCCCGTTTGCTGAAGCAAGCTGGCGCAACAGCTAGCCGCGATGCTCTCGCCGCGAATGAGAACCATAACTCCAAACCGTGGACCAACTGAAGCCAATTAAAAGCACCGCGGCGTAGATGTAG
The DNA here is from genome assembly GCA_963763615.1 of Bryobacterales bacterium. Classification (GTDB taxonomy): domain Bacteria; phylum Acidobacteriota; class Terriglobia; order Bryobacterales; family Bryobacteraceae; genus Bog-105. The sequence continues at coordinate 46,334 of CAVXPI010000008.1, forward strand.
GGCAGCAAAGAATAAGGCGAGGCCGGAACCGGATAAAGGCTCCCTAGAAGCGCCGCTCCCATGGCGATAACGGCCAAAGCGGAAATGCCTATGGCTTGCGGCGTCAGTCGTTTTAGAGATCGCAGATAGAATGGCGCAGCCAGTGAGACAAGAATATAGGCGGTCACAAAACCAAAAGTTGCGAGCGTGCCGACGAGTCCGTAGATGTCGAACAAGCTCATGCCTCGCAGCGACATGACGGCGGCAGGCAGAAAGGCAGCGATGGAACTGAGGAGCACGGCGCGATGCGGAGTCTGGTTCTGCTCATGGGCCTCACCAAGTTTCGAGTGCAGTGAACCGTGGCGTCCCATGAGGAACAGCACGCGCGCGGCGGAGGTGATGCAAGCCAGAAAGCATGAAAAGAAGCTGAGCACCGCACCTAAATCGGTCAGCGTTCCTACAATCGGCGGGAATCCGGCCTTTTGCGCAAGCACATGCAACGGGGACAGACTCTTATCTAAAGACGTTGACTCCCCGTGAAAGGCAAGCACTTCCGCATAAGCGCAAAGGAAGAAGAATAGACCTGCTAGGATGGCACTCCATTTCACAGCCCGTGGAATGCTGGTTAGCGGATCGACGGCTTCTGAGCCGAGCGAGGTTGCACTTTCGAAACCGACGGAACTGAATATCGCCAACACCAATCCGAGGCGCAACTGCTCGGCGGTAACACCGTGCAAAGTAAACTGCCCCGTATCGAGATGCGGACCATGCTGCACGATAGTGGCAAGCGCGACCATGGAAATCAAGGCGACCGAACCCGCTTCGAGCCAGAGCATCAGGCGAGTGGAGATCTGCACGTCGCGATAGGCCAGATAGCAGGCGAATACCATGACAAGCGCAATTAGCAACAGAGGGACCGCTTGTACGCCGAATTGATCGTGGAGTATGACGTTCGCGTAGTTGGAAACGCCGGCGCTCACGGCCGCAGCCGTGCCAACATAAGCAATTAAGAGAGCCCAGCCTGCCAGGACTCCCACCTTGGGATGCATGTGATCGACGATGTAAGTGTAGAGAGAGCCAGGCGAAGCGGAAACTCTGGCGAACTGATTCACGTTCAATGCCACTAAAAGAATGGTGATGGTTGAGATGACAAAAGCGATCGCGCAACCTTGACCCGCCAACCCGAAAACAAGGGGCACGGTCATGACAGGGGCACCGGTGGGCGCGATGAGAGCGACAGATTGGGCCAAAGTTTCACTACGCGACAAGGTAGCGGATTTTAGGCCGAAAGAAGGCGATGTTGGAGACTCTGGCGCGGACGTGGCGGCAGGATGAATAGACCTGACCGAGGGGTTGCCAAGTTCCATGGCCTATACTAGCATCGTATAAATGCGAACCATTTCGGCTTAGGACCACAACCCAAACAGACTGAGTTTTCATCGTCCTGCCACCAATCAGCCGCGTTGCTGGGGAAATCGCGACCTAATTTTCAATAAGAAAAAGAAAGGCGGCATCATGGCGGCACCAACTGACTTGAACTATGAGGTGGCGGGGGAGGCGGCCGTTCTTCTCGATAATGTAATCGATGAAGCCAAGCACCCTCTCGATCCGCTCAACGCCGCCGAGCTTGAGGAAGCGGTACGAATATTGGCGCGGGACCGATGCCTTGCCGACGATACGCGAATTGTTTCCATCAACTTGGTAGAGCCTGCAAAAAACCTCGTTGAGCAACACCGAACGGGCAGCTCATTCGAAAGAAAAGCGTTGGCCGTTCTGGTAGACCGCAGCAAGCGCGCATCGTACGAGGTGCTTGTCAATCTAGCCGCCGGCGGCAGCGTCGAATGGGCTAAGCAGCTTCCAGATGGCGTGCAGCCATCGATCATGCTCGACGAATTTAGCGAGTGTGAGGAAGCCGTCCGGCGTTCACCCCTTTTTCAAGATGCGCTCCGTAAGCGGGGCTTAGAGGATGCCCAACTGGTAATGGTGGAACCTTGGTCCGCCGGTTTGTACGGCACGGAGCTGCCTGAGGACCAGGGACTGCGAAGGATGCGGGCTTTGTGCTTCGTCCGTTCGGAGGAGAAGGACAATGGCTACGCACGGCCCTTGGACAGCATGGTGATTGTGGTGGATCTCTACAAAATGGAAGTGATTCGAATTGAGGATTACGAGATCGCGCCGCTGCCGCCGGAGAGCGGCAATTGGGCGAGCGAGTATCTCCCCAACATGCGCAAAGATCTAAAGCCAGTAGAGATCGTGCAACCCGAAGGCACCAGCTTTAGCGTGGATGGCAATGAAGTGCAATGGCAGAAATGGAAGTTTCGCGTCGGCTTTACGTCGCGCGAAGGTTTGGTGCTGCACACGGTTAGCTACAACGAAGACGGCGTGGAGCGCCCTATTCTCTATCGCGCATCCATATGCGAGATGGTGGTCCCCTACGGCGATCCGGGCGAGCAGTACTACCGCAAAAATGCGTTCGATATTGGCGAGTACGGACTCGGCATGCTGGCTAACTCGCTCGCGCTGGGCTGCGATTGCCTGGGAGTGATTCACTACTTCGATTTTCCTCTCGTAGACAGCCGTGGCAAGATTACGCCGCTGAAGAACGCGGTGTGTTTACATGAAGAAGACTTTGGCATTCTGTGGAAGCACACCGACTGGCGAACGGGGCAATCGGAGGTTCGCCGGTCACGGCGGCTTTCGGTTTCGTTTATCGCCACCGTGGGCAACTACGAATACGGATTCTATTGGTATCTATATCAAGACGGTTCGATTCAGTGCGAGATCAAGCTGACGGGCATCATGAACACGACGACTCTCGCGCCCGGGCAAAAGTCCGCTTACGGCGTGGAAGTGGCTCCGCGTTTGAATGCGCCGTTCCACCAGCACATTTTCGCGGCAAGGCTAGTGCCTAGCGTTGATGGGCCGAACAACTCAGTCTACGAAGTAAACAGTGTGGCAGTCCCGACAGGCGCAAGCAATCCGCATGGCAATGCGTTTGTGGCGGAAGAAACGCTGCTGGCGACGGAGAAAGAAGCGCAGCGGCGAGTGAATTCGGCGACGGCTCGTTTTTGGCGGGTGGTGAATCCGGCGAAGAAGAACCGGCTTGGCCGGCCGGTAGGGTACCGCCTCGTTCCTGGAGAAAATTGTCCGCCGCTGGTGCAGCCGGACGCCAAGATAATGCGGCGCGCCGGGTTCACTGCAAACCAGGTTTGGGTTACGCCCTACGATCCGGAACAAAGATTCGCTGCGGGAGAGTATCCTAATCAGCATCCAACGGGCGATGGACTGCCGTACTGGACGGAGGCAAATCGAAAGGTAGAGAATACGGAAATCAGCCTTTGGTATGTGTTCGGCCACAATCACGTGCCGCGCCCCGAAGATTGGCCCGTGATGCCTGTAGCGATGCTAGGATTTCAGTTCCGGCCGGATGGCTTCTTCGAGCGAAGTCCCGCGATGGACGTTCCGCCGCCCGCCAAGAAAGCGTGCTGCCACTCGTGATGACAAGGCTCTTTCTTTTCGCGGCGCTGATTGGCGCTAACGCCCACGCCGGAACTATTTTCCTGCCTGCCTATCCGAATGCGGTCATCGTTTTCGATGAGTCAAAGGGCGAGATTGTCGACCGCATTCCTCTGGTAACCGGCACGCCCATGATGATGCGATTGTCGCCAAATCATAAGCAGATTTATGTAAGCACAATCGACCACAACGGGTTAGAAGTAATCGATGTCGCCTCGCGTAAAGTAACCAATCACTTTGTTCTCAATACTGCCACCAAGCAATATCGTTTTCGCGGCGGCGCGGTGGATGGGGAGGGCAAGTTTTTCTACACGGTGAGCAGGGAGATTGAGCAGCGCCCCGAACATTTTGAAGTGGCAAAGCCGAAATACACGGTGATTGATCTTGCCCAGCAGAAGATCGTGAGAACCGCCGATATGCCGGCGGAAGACCAAGCTGCCAGCCGCCTGGCGTTTGAGGTTTCGCCCGACGGGAAATTTCTATATCAATTCGGCTCGAAAATCACGATTCTGCAAACCTCCGATTTCAAGGTTGTCGATGAGTTGGACTTGGCGCAGCCGGATGGCGGTGGGATCGAGACTCTGCATTTAGGAGGCGATCTTGATTTGATCAGCCAGCCTGGCGCACACACTTCGCTCTTCGTCTCGTCCGATCCGATTGTGCATAACCGAGTGTTTGGGTTGGCGCGTTTGGATCTCGCTACCCGGCAAGTGAACTACAATCCGATTGGCCCCGCGCCCAGCGGTATGGCTGGATTGCAGGTGACACCCGACCGGAAACTCGCTTATACGGTTGTCGCAAGTGGGAACGTCGCGAATAAGCATTGTGAGTTTTGGGCGTTTGATCTGACCACCGACCGTTTGACCCAGAAAGCCGAGGTCCCGTGCCGGAACCGGTTCAGCTTTGCGATGTCGAGCGACGGCAAGAAGCTCTACATTTACGGCGCCGGTTTTGAGATCGAGGTGTACGACGCGGCGACGTTCAAGCTCGAGAAGACTTGGGACTTGCATAACGATGTCACCTACGCTGGAATCGCCGTCCTCCCGTAACGTTTACAGATGCGCATTGCGATCATCGACAGCGGGATACATCCGGGGCATCCACATGTGGGGGAGATCGCGGGTGGCGTTGAAATCACACAGACCGGCGAAGGGCAAGACACGGTTGATCGTCTGGGGCATGGCACGGCCGTAGCGGGCGCGATCCGCGAGAAAGCACCGGATGCCGAGTTGTTCGCCGTCAAAGTGTTCGACCGGCGATTGACGACGAGTGGCGGGGTCATTCTGCGCGCTCTGCAATGGTGCCGGGAGCACGAGATGGATGTCGTGAATTTGAGCCTCGGAACGGCGAACGAGGCGCATCGCGCGGGCTTTCTGCAGGTTCTGGGAAACGACTTGCTGGTGGTGAGCGTGGCCAATTCGCTGCCTGGCAGTCTGGCCGGAGTTATTGGTGTGGCTGCCGATGAGGATTGCCCTAGGGATGATTTCCGCTATCGCAGCGGGGTGTTTTATGCGTCTCCGTATCCACGGCCAATCCCAGGCGTTCCGGTGACTGATAATTTGCGCGGGACCAGTTTCGCCGTGGCGAATATGACGGGCTTGGTGGCGCGAGCTATGGAATGACGGCGATGCCGCCGTAAGTCACATCCGTTTTTAGATCCCAGGTCTTCTCGTGTTTCAGCGTGACTGCGTCGTACACTTCGATATCGAAGCCCGCGCCATAAATGTAAAGCTTCTTTCCGTCTCCGGAAATACCTAAGGTGAAGCGCGTGCGGCAAGGCACTTCAGCCCTTTGAGCGATGCGATCCGTTGTCAAATCAAAGGCCCAGAACTCGCAGCGCTTGTTGCCGTGCACTCCGTTTGAGACCACCGTGTACGCCCACTTCTTATCGCGCGTGACTTCCATGCCAGCGAATCCAGCGGGTGCAGGGCCTATCGGGTTGAAGTCAATTCGCTTAGTGGCGAGATCGAAACGGGCGAGGCCAAACACGCGATTGTGAACGATTGGGTCGGATGAGATGAACATCGCTGTATGCTCGCCGGGCTCATTGATGAGATCCAGATCGCCGCCATAGCGCACGTTCTCCATATCGGCCGTGCCGGGACTGGCCAGATCGATGTGGTCAAGCACCTTGAAATCGGCTGCACGCAGAATCGTGATCTTCTCTCCAAACTGATAGATGAGCTTGCCATCGGGCGAGACGTCCATCTGGCCGCTGCCATATTCTCCCTGGTTCTGGCGCTCTTCTTCGGCCGGGATCTCTACCGTTTTGACGATCTTCTGCTGTTCCAGATCAATAATCGTGTATTTGGGTTTGGCCACTTCGAAGTGCTCAGGAAACATACTGATTTCCTTAGTAACTGCGTAGAAGAGCTTACCCGTTGGATCCGCTGTGCCCGTGAACATCCGGTATTGCTTGGTGGGAGTGTTCAGCACAAAGTGGTTGATCACTTTGCGGGTGGCCACATCAATGACTTCGATACCGTTGTGATCAATAGTGGTGACGTAAATTCGTTTGTGATCCGGGGCGAGTTGGACTCCTAGAGGAGTTCCAGTGACGAGCGGAATCCGATCGACAATCTCTTCTTTCTCCTCGTCGAATACCAGAACAGATGCTGGATAGGCCGGAAGATACAGTGTGCCCGAGGTTGCGAGAGTGGCCGCCGCGAGAAGTCCGACGATTGTCTTGTGAATCATGGGAACACAATATCCAGATTGCGCCAATCTTTGGTGGCTGTGGCACACTTAGCGGTCCAGTCGGTGGCGTTGTTCAAATGGTCGGGCACCTGCGCGGGCCAGTAACAACTAACGAAGCAATCGTAAATATCACGCTCCACAGGCTGACAAAGTCCAGACGTGCCGCCGGCGGCGTCCACCTCCCACCCTGGCGTGAACATTAATGCGCAGCCCATGGGGACGTGGGGCTTTTGACTCGTTGGCCGGTCTTGCATGGCGACAACGTCTTCAGTACGCGAGGCGACGTAACCGTCGATGCGCGCAGCTTTCTTATTCAAGGGCCGCATGTGCTTCATGATGCTGCTTTCCTTTCGGCAAACTGCTGTAAAAATCCTGGGTTCTTGACTGCGATGGCGCCGTAAACTTCAAGACACTTGTTGGTCCATTCGCGGATCCAATCGCAATAATGAAGGTTCGGGTGGCCAGTGTCGCCATAGCGAACGAAGGCTTCGTGATGACAACCGCCGGCACAGAGGGGCCGCGCCCAGCACTCATGGCAATCGTATTTCGCGCCAATGTGGCCGCGTTTCAAAAAGTCGCTTTGTTTTTCTTTATCGATGCCTGTGGAGATGTGCCCGAGGGAGTGCTGATCGGAATCGACGAAACGATGGCACGGGGCGATGTCTCCAGAGGGACCGACGCCCAGCAAACCCAAGCCCGCGCCGCAGGGATGCGATTTGTTCACGCCCTGGCATAGCTCGGCTAACGTGTCGCTCACATTCGAGAAGCCATGCGCTTCGCCGCGAACCGCATATTCGAGGTACTCATCGGCGAGAGTGTGAAACTGGTCGAGCATGTTATCCATGCCGGATGGGCCGATGGAGTAAAGCTGATTGGGCGACGAAGTAACTGGCGCGAAGCCGACCTCATGAAACCCAAGGTCTTGCTTCAAGTGCCGGAAGATGCGAATTACATCGCCAACGCCAGACGTGAGCGTGACCCGTGCCGTGATGGGGCGAGTGCGATGGTTCTGAATCAGCGCCCTCACTTTTGGTTCAACGATGTCGTAACTGCCGCGGCCATTGGAGAACACGCGCAATTGATCGTGCATCTCCTTCGGACCATCCATGCTCACAGTGACGCCAATATGGTTCTCCGACAAAAAATCGATGATGGCTGGCGTGAGCAGCGTGGCATTTGTTGTCAAGCTGAAATCGATGTGGCGGCCTTGCACTTTGGCCTTCTCATTGGCGTAACTCACAACTTCCTTCAACAGAGGGAAGTTCATGAGGGTCTCACCGCCGAAGAAGGTGATATGAATGTTGCGCCTGTCGCCCGATTGCGAAAGCAGAAAATCGACGGAAGTCTTAGCAGTCTCGACATCCATAAATTTGGGCTTGCCTTCGGGAGTGGCCAGTTTATCTGCACCGAATTCGTAGCAGTATTGGCACGAAAGATTGCACTGGTTTGTCAGGTTCATCACCAGCGTTTGGATCGGAAAGACTTCAGGGAGGTCTTGCGGTTGCTCGGCGACCGCATCGGGAGCGACGATCACGTTGGCGTGAAACATCTCGGAGATCAGTTCTTCGGCGTCGGCTGCGTTCAGGCCGCTGGCCGACAAATTCTCGACCAGAAGATCGTGCGGCAGTTCGCCGGAACGCAAACAAGCGAGCAGCTTATCAACGGATTCATCGACTGCGAAAATGGCGCCCGCCGGCACAAGATACAGAAAGTGCGCGCCAGCCGATTCGAAGTGGTGGAACTCGCCGAGGCGATAAACAGGGCTCACGGCGGTGGTCATTGGCCTACCTCCGGCTGGTCCCAACGTATATACGACGGTACGGTGACCACCAGATACGACTTGCCAACCAGCGGACGTCCATCCTTATCTTTTTCGTTTTTGGCGGTTGCGACGATCCAGATGTCGCCGTAGTTATTGCGGCTGAATTTGCGCTGCGGATTGGGTCCATCGGAGGAGGGAGTGAAGAAGCCGTTGGGACTCAGCGATCCTACGAACTCCTTGTCGTCGTCTCCATAAACGGCGTAGAACTCTTCTACAGACCAGTTCACTTCGATAGGTCCTAGTTCGACGTCATCGGCGGTATGCATCTTGCCGTCTGCGCCGCGCTGGTAAGCCACGGCGTCGAACTGTTGAAAACCTTTGGGGTGTGTTTCGCTGCCGAGTCTGGCCAATGCTGAATCGGGTGTGACCTTGATGTAGTCGATTCGGTCGTACACGGCAATGGCATTTTGTAATACGGCGCGGCGGAAGGCGGTGTCACGCTTGCCGGGCACTGCGTCTTCGGCGGCATCGACCTCAGCAATAATTTCAGTCGGGCTGTGCGACACGATGCGGCGCACGGTTACGCCCGCTCCGAAATCCAAGTCCGCTGGTACGATTTGCGCGGGCAAATTCTCCGCAATGATGCGGACACGGTTTCCCGTTGTGCCGGCCTTCAGAGAGGTGCGATCTGCCGCGATGAGCGTGGGATCGGCGGAAGGGCGGCGCATTTGAACGTCGAATCCGAACTCCTGATACTCGCCCCAAAACCAACGTCCTTCGGCAGTCGATTGGTCTGGGGAAACCCACATCACTTCGCGCATTTCGCTCCCGGGATCGTCTGGAGAAGGCTTGGCTGGTAGTGTGCCTTTCGATCGGCCACGCCACGCATAACCCGAATACACAACGCTGTGGCCAGTGCGAGTGATGGTTGAACCGTCTTTGAGAGAGGTTAGCTTTACGCGAGTGATGAACTCGTCGTCGGTTCCAGTCTTGGGGTCGATATTCATCTCACCAAAATACTTGCCGTGGCCCGGAAGACTCGTCGAAACGAGCCAGCGGCCTGCCAACTTAGGAGAACGCATGCGGGCACTCCAAGCGGCCCACTCGGGAGTGTGAAGCGGCGCTTGTTTGCTGAGGAAGGCCAGCGCCTCATCGACGGGCAATGGTGCTTTCGGGTCTCGGTGGTGCTCATCAAAGCCGCCCGCAGCCAAGCCAAGCCGGAAACATTCGTCGGCAGTTGGATACAGCGCGATGTGAAGATTGGCAAGTTTCTTCCAATCATCGGGCGACCGGCGCCAGGAAAGCGGCCTTGCCATGGGATGACAATTGGCGCAAGCGCCGTGGATATCGTCGGAGGGGATGTTTGTTTCGTCCTGAATGCGGTGTTCCGCGTAGTACATCACCGGCTTGGCTTCTTCCGGAGCCAGCCCGTGAGACGTACTGAGATATTTCAAGATGGAGCGAGCTTCTTCTGGAGTGAGCGTTACGCCTCGCAAACGAATCATTCGTTTGATCGCTTCCTCCCACCCTTCGGGCGTGGTGCGCACATACGAGATGCGAAGCATGTTGCCTTTTTCGTCTTTGGTGTGACAGGCTCCGCACTTGGAAATGACGAGTTGATTGGTAACGGGAATGCCCTCTACGGGCAATGACTGGGTGACCGGCTCTGCAGACGGGGCAGCTTGCGGCTTCTGGCTTTGCGCTATCAAAGGCAGCACCAGAAAGGTTGCAAGCAGGGTTTTCATAACCTTCCTTATCCGGTTATCATACACTCATGCCGCAGAGCGCTGAAGAGAAACTTCTTATGAGGCCCATCACGGTTCTTGATTCGCTGAAAGTGGGGTCCACCTGAAAGGTGGCCCGCAGGCAAGAATGCCCGCCCTACGCGCTGGCTACCGGCGAGTGTTACCGTTTATCGTTCCGTACTGGCCGCGTTTGACGATTGTGTTACTCACGGGTGTGGCCGCAACTGGGTTCGGCCTTTTGCAACCATACATCTCAAAGCTGCTAGTTGACGATGCGCTGTTAAAGCGCAACATGCGCATGCTGGTGATTGTGAGCGGATTGATGTTCGGCATCACGGTGGTTGGTTTTGTGCTGAACATCCTTTCGAGCTTTCAATACGTGCGCGTGTCAGCGAGTGTTCTGTTCGATATGCGGTTGGCGCTGTATCGGCATTTGCAAAGTCTGTCGCCGCGCTTTTGGGCGCGAAGCAAGCTGGGCGATGTGGTTTCGCGCATTAATAACGATATTGCCGAAGTGCAGCGCGTTTCAGCGGACAGTCTACTGAGCGTACTCTCGAACGTTGTCTTCTTGATTGGCAGTGCGGCGATCATGCTCTCGCTCAGCCCGCGGCTGTTCTTGGTGAGTGTGGCGGCGGTTCCGGCGAGTGTGTGGGCGCTGCAGCACTATCAACATCGTTTGGCCACGCGTGTACGGGCGGTCCGTGAACGGAGTTCGGAAATTGGCAGCTTTCTGTTGGAGACGCTGCTGGGCATCCGGCTGGTGGTTTCGGCGCGCGCGGAAAACCGGGAGGCTGAGAATTTCCGAGTGCGGAATCAAAGCTTTCTCGATGCGCTGCTGGGTATGCAGCTCACGGCGTTCTTATCGGGCGCGGTGCCCGGCACGATTCTGACGCTCTCGACGGCGGCGATTTTCTTTTACGGCGGAAAGATGGTGATTGATGGCGCGCTGACGACAGGTTCTTTGGTAGCCATCATGTCGTACCATTTGCGGCTGCTTTCGCCGGTGCAGAATCTCATGGGTCTTTATAGCAACCTGGTCTCCGGCAGTGTTTCGCTGGTGCGGGTTTGGGAGCTTTTCGATACGAAGGCTGAGATTGCAGAACGGGCGGAGGCAAAGCCGTTGGGCGAGGTGCGGGGCGAGATCGAGTTTGATCGAGTCTCTTTCCGCTATGGCAATGAAGCCGTGCTCAGAGATCTTTCGTTTCGAGTTGAGCCGGGGACGATCTGCGCGATTCTTGGTCCGAGCGGGGCTGGCAAATCGACGTTGGCGGATCTGCTTGTGCGGTTCTACGACCCGGACGCGGGCGCGATTCGAATTGACGGAAGAGATCTGCGCGATCTTCCGCTAGCCGATGTGCGGAGGGCGATTCTGCTGGTGGATCAATCGCCCTATTTGTTTCATGCCACAGTTCGTGAAAATATCACGTATACGCGGCCCGGAGCGAGCGACGATGAAATTGCCGACGCTGCGCGCGCGGCTTCGATTCACGAACGAATTCTGGCGCTGCCTGATGGCTACGATACGGTGATTGCCGAGCGCGGGCAAACTCTTTCAGCGGGTGAACGGCAACGCATCGCTTTGGCGCGGGCGTTGTTGGCTGATCCGAAAGTGCTGGTTCTTGATGAACCGACTTCGGCCTTGGACGAGGCGAACGAACGGGCGATTGCGGAAACGCTAGTCAAGGCGACGGCGGGGCGCACCGCGATTTTGATTACGCATCGAGCGTCGCTGGCGCGGATTGCACACCAGACGATCTTTCTGGATGAGATCTAGCGCCATTATAAGATCCTAAGAAGCGCAAAGGGCGCGGATGCGCGCCACCATGAGAGAAGGAACACTCCGCAGCCCTTTCGGTGGCCGCCCGACACCGCGACCGTCTTGCGCGTGTTCTTAAAAGAAAAGGAGAGCAATATGCAAATTACAACTTTCCACTTGCGGTATCAACCGCCGAAAAAGAAAACGGCGCAACATCAACTCTTTGTCGTGGTCCTTCTTGTTGGCCTCATTGGCAGCGCTGTGCCTGACATGCGCGGCGCTGACACGACTTCCGCTGAGGAGACTGCTGCGATCCGCAAGCAAATCGTGGCTTTGGATGCCGGGACTCACGGCTTGGTCCTACCCGACAAGATCTTCTGGAGCGGTGCGTTTAAGCGCCCTATCATTGGCGATGAGAAACCGGAGCCATTCGCGAGAGAGACTGCCCCGGAGCAACGAATCCCCGATTCTGAAAAGACGAGAACCGCTCCCATACGCATTGTAGTTGCCGGCAGCCGCGATCTCGCCTACGAATACAGTAAAGCGAGTGTGGAATACGACTTAAAAAGCGGCAAGCACGTCAGTTTCGATACTGGCCTACTCAGGGTGTGGCAAAAGGATGGCGGCGTTTGGAAAATGGCTGCCCTGTTCATTCGGCCGTACGACCGGTGATTTTACAGCAGGGAATCGATCATGATTTGTGCGCTTCCGTATAGGTTCGGAGGACGGCATTGATCCTCGTTTGATAGCCTTTTTGCCGCCGGAGCCAGGCGTGGCTCACTCGTTGCGGACGGGGCTTGATTCGAGGTGGTCGCTCCCTTGCGGTCGCGGCTCGGCACCGGAGCCGCTGTGCTCGCGCCGCTTCTGGGTTGCGTCCTTTGTGTTGTAACGCTGTCGCCAGCCGAAAGTTCGTTTCAAACGCTTAGCCTGTTTTTCGCTCCAGCCGAGTTCTCATTTCACTGGAAACCGCTGGCTTCTTGCGCAACACTGATTCAGACCGCGGTTCCGGCTGCCATTGTGGCAACTTCAGCTGCAAGGCCGCATCCAATTCGTCTTCGCTTAACAAATCCGACGCCGAAATCCCAAGCCGCGCCAACAGCTGGTCGGCCAGTGGCGTTTGCAAGCTTCTGGCACCCTTTAGAACGTTGTGGGTTTGCGATTGAGAGATTCCCAGCATGCGGGACAGCCCTCGCTCGGTAAACTCACCGTTATTGATTCTCAGTTTGACGTGCTGGACAAGCCGCGCGCCAAGAATCTCGAACGTAACCCTTTTCGAGCCAAAAAGTGATTCCACCCTGAAATAGGGTCCCCTAATTCCCCTACAACCAAGTAGCAGTCTACCACTCTGGATATAAGACCCTGCCGGTGGCTAACTCCTTTATTTCCGATATATTGTGCAATTATTCGCGAATTCCTCTCACAGTACTACGAAATTATTTCCAAGTATTTTTTTGAAAAGTACCAGGACTACTGTATCTTCAAGTCATTAAAGCGATGCCAATACGAACGCTTAAATCTAATCAACAACAACCTTTGAAAGCACAGAAGGACAAAATGGAGTGGACCCGTTCAGAAACTCTGGCGCTCGCTCAGCAGTCGTGCACATTTTGTTTTGGGTTGGGGCTCCGGCCCGGCCGCGCAGGGGCGTCAACCCCTTGCAACTGTGTGTTTCGCGCCATTTTTCGTTCTTGTTTTGAGAGATTTCGCATGTGCGTTGCAAAAGAAAAGCACATTAGCCGAACCTCGTTAGAGGCGAATCTAGGCCAAACGCGCAAGTCGGTTTGGGGGTTGAAAGACGAAGAATATAGCGCCGACTTCTGCTTGGTCAGCCGTCGCGCTTTGTCGCTGCGCGAACACAGAATTTTCCGCTACCACTATCTGTTAAGCGCCGATTGGAAGCTTTGCTGCCAACGGTTAAACATGGAACGCGGCGAATTCTTTCACGAGATTTACCGGATTGAGCAAAAGCTAGGACGGACTTTCCGTGAATTGCAGCCCCATGCTTTATTCCCGGTTGACGAATATTTTAACGGAACCGGCCATTATGATAAGCCATCGCTGGCATTACTCGAAGAATTCGAATTAGAGGAGCGCGACGGTGGCGGCCAGGATGGCGAGACCCTGCCTTTTAAGAATGTTCTGAAGTTTCCTATTAAGCGAGCCGCCTAACCAAGCCGCTAGACTCCATTGGAATTGGGCCGTTTTACAAAGAGACGGCCTTTTTTATTTGCAGCGTGCCGCCAATAGGCCGGTTGCAGCGTCGAGATCGACGTCGGCCATGAGTAAACCTTCTTTGCCATAAGGCTGGTAGGAAAGCAAAGTGCCATCGGGACGAACAACGGCAGAGGTGGTGGGAGATCCCGCGCTCGCGAAATTGACGGTTGCGAAATAGCAGGTGTTTTCGGCGGCGCGGCACAAAGCAGCTTTTTCATGGAAAGAGTTGGCGGGGTCTGCAAAAGTGGACGGCACGTAGCTGCCCGGCTCCGCCTCGTGGAAATGTGGATGAAACACGATTTGCGCGCCGCGGCGAGCGGCCCAACGCACGGTCTCGGGGTAGCGCCAGCCCTCGTGGCAAATTGCGATACCAAACTTCAGTGGACCCGTTTGGAATAATTGACGGCCAGTGCCAGCGGTGTAGATCGGCTCTTCGGACGGGTCGATTTGTACTTTGTCTTGGAAGCCTAGGACCGTGCCGTCGTTTTGGACGACCAGGGCGCTGGCTAAAAGCGTTTCGCCGACCACGCGCTCAGTGCCTAGAATAAGGGCGATGTTGGAGCGGCCAGCGGCGGCCGCGACTCTTTTCCAGGCGTTTTCTAGAAAGGCGGCATCGGGCGGGGGGATTTTTCTGTTTGGAGCGCGATAGCCGGGGATGAAGCACTCGGGGAAACAAATGATGGACGCGCCTTCCGCCGCCGCTTGCGCTATGACGTGTTCAGCCAGCGTGACGGATTCATCGGGATTGGCAGGGAACCGAATGTTCGCGAGGGCGATTCGAACTGGGGTCATTCACGCTTACTCATGCCGCAACGCCTGCGTCGGTTCAATCCGCGTCGCTCTCCGCACGGGCAGCACACTCGCGAAGAGGCCCGCTACTAAGAAGATTGCCACAGTTGAGGCGAGGACAGCGGTATCGGTGGCCGCGACTCCATATAACAAGCTGCGGAGAACTCGCGCCGATACAATCGCCAACGGGACGCCTACAATAACGCCGGCTCCTAACAGCACCGCACTTTCCTGGAAGAACAGCTTGGCTACGTCGCTCTTCTGCGCGCCAATAGCGAAGCGGATTCCAATCTCGCGGGTCCGGCGTGACACTGCATACGCGATCAATCCCGCCACGCCGATACAACACAAGAGCGTCACCAATCCACTGAATAGAGCGGCGAGAAAGGTGAGCATGCGCTCGGACGTGATTCCCTGATCAATGAGATCCGGCATTTCTCGCACAGAATAGATCGGCAGTTTTGGATCGGCTCCACGAATGGCGTGCTCGATGTCCGATAGCTGCTGCTTTGGCATCCGCGAAGTTCGAACTAACAGCGTGAATCCGGAAGATTGCGTTTGTTTCACCGGTAAGTAAATCAGCGGGCCCATCTTCTCACGCAGCCTTTGATAATAGGAGTTCTTGACCAGACCGACAATCTCGACGTTATCGCCGCCCACGTTAATTTGTTTGCCGATAGGATTCTCACCTGGCATATATTGACTGACAAAGAGTCGGTTTACGATGGCTACTTTGCGGCTGGTGCGAGAGTCTCGCTCATCGAATTCGCGCCCGGCGAGCACAGTCTGCTTTAACGTCTTGAAGTAGTCCGAGCTGATCATGTTGAAGTTTGTCTGCGCGTCGGTACTCTTCGCGAGATGGCCCGGTAACTCGAAGTCAAGAGAAATCATACCGCCTTGCAGTGGCGTCACAACAGCCAAGCTGGCCGCGCTAATTCCCGGCAATGCGCGCAAGCGGCTCAATATATCGTCGAAAATCCGCTCGCTCTGTTGCGAGGTTGCGCCGTTCATCGCAGGGTCAATCCGCAGCGTGATTACCCTTTCGGGGTCGAAGCCGAGGTCAATTGTCTTGAGTTTGCTCAGGCTCCGCGTCAATAAACCGGCCGCGAACAAAATGACCATCGCCAACGCGATCTCGCCAACTACCAGGATTTTTCGCATTGCCGCGCCGCCACTGAGGTGGCCTTGCGACCTTCGCAGCTCTGGCATGATCGTCGGTTTCACCGATTGCCAGGCGGGTACCAGACCAAACACAATCGCGGTAAGGAGCGACGATAAGATGGAAAAGCCGATCAGCTTCAGATCGAGACTTACTTGTATACCGTCGCCGCCCGAGCTTCCGGCATTTAGATAGAGCAGAAGCGAGCGGATCATCCAAAACGCCAAAGCCAAGCCAAGCGCGCCGCCGGCGAACGCCAGTACGAGGCTTTCCACCATGAGTTGCCTCATCAAGCGTAGTCGAGAGGCGCCCAAAGACACGCGGACGGCAAATTCAGTGGCACGAGCGCTGGCGCGGGCGAGCAATAAATTCGCGACGTTTGCACAGGCGATTAGCAGAACCAAGCCCACGACTCCCATAAGGATGGACACGGGTTTGAAATAGGTATCGTCGACATTGACGCCTTGACTCCCGTCCGATAAACGAAAATTAGTTTTACGGACTTGGCCACGCTGATTAGGGTTGGCCAGTTCCACTCTCAGCGTTTGAGCCAGCGGCTCGATCATCGCTTGTGCTTGTTTTGCCGAAACGCCAGGTTTCAAGCGTGCCAGCGGTTCCAACCAAGAAAATCCGGCCGATTTCCACATGGAGACAAACGGACCATTCATGAAATCGCCCGCGCGCGAGACAGGCAGTTGTATATCGATTCGGTTATGGAGCCGTGGCCCAAAGAAGCCGCGCTCCGTTACGCCAACCACTGAATATGGATGCGCGTTGAGATTCAGTTTTCGTCCAAGAATGTGCGGGTCGCCCCCGAAACGCGTCTGCCAAAGGGCGTAGCTGATCACGCAAACCGGATTGCCGGCACCCGCATTGATGTCTTCCGCGTTTAGCAACCGTCCGATTGCCGGTTTCACTTGCAAGGTTTTGAAATACTCGGCAGTGACAACCTCGCCATTGAGCGGCTCGCCGACTGTATCCGCCATTAAATTCAAGGGGACCGGATAACGGCCCGTAATACCGGCAAATACTTTGTTGCCCTTCTCCAATTCTTGGATCATGGGAAAAGAGAAGACATCATTGATGACGCGGCCATTCTCGTATTCGCTCAAAGTGACTAACCGCGTAGGCTCAGGCACAGGCAGATGCTTCAATATCAGCGCATTCACAAACGAAAAAATGGCGGTGTTGGCGCCGATCCCGAGCCCGAGCGACGCAATCGCAACCAGCGCAAATGCAGGGCTTCCGCGCAAACTGCGAAACGCGTAACGCAAGTCTTGTCCCAGCGTTTCGAGAAACGTCCAGTTCCACACGGCGCGGACGTTTTCTTTGGTCAAGCTTTGGTTGCCGAGCGCGCGCTTGGCGGCGTAGTGAGCTTCTTCCTCAGATAGACCGGACGCTCGTTGCTCTTCAGCCTCCAACTCTAGGTGGGCCCGCAGTTCCCGATCGAGTTCTTGCTCTCTTGTGTTTCGCTTATCGAATGGCCACAACCGTTCAGCCCTCCTCGTCCGTTACGGGCCACATCACCAGCGCAATCGCGCCCGTCAACTTCTTCCACTTCGCTTCTTCGCTAACAAGCTGCTTTTTCCCGGCAGCCGTGAGCCGGTAGAACTTGAATTCGCGTTTTAGGTCTTTGCCAGCCGATTCCCACTTTGCGGCAATCCATCCCTTCTTCTCAAGACGGTGTAGCGCGGGATACAGCGACCCATGTTCGACCTGCAACATATCTTCTGTTGTCCGCTGAATGTGTTTGGCGATCTGATGTCCGTGTGCCGGGCCGGACAGCAGGGTCCGCAACACTAACATGTCCAGCGTTCCTTGCAACAGTTCAAGCCGGTCGGCAAAATCCTTAGCCATAACGGTTAGTAGACATTCTACCCTAATTTGGCAAAACTGGGTAGATATTCTTCCCCCACTGATTCAGGCAAATCTTATCTGCACCGTAAGACGGCCGTCGCAGGGTGTCTACGCTCACGGTGTTTCGATTCGAGTCAGATTTCCGAACTGAAACGCGAGTTACGCCCCTTCTCGTTTCAGATCGATTCGAAGGTTCGATTCAAGCGCGCCCGCGCGATTTCTGGCCGCCCGCACCCTACCCCGTAACCCCCTATTTATCAGCCTTTTGTAGGCATGCTCCGGATCGGCGCTTCGCAAATTTCGACATGGTTCCTCTAATGCTTTTCTCTTTGCGTACCGAGCAATAACGAGCCGCTCGGAAGGGGAAAACAAAGTGAACGCCGCGAGCCAAACCGCATTATCCAAAAAACCAGCCACCACCACATCCGCGACCGCCGATCAGATCCGCGCCCGCCGCGACGAATTGATGCTGCAGCACATGCCGCTTGTTACAGCGATTGCCGCTCACATCCAGAAGTCGATTCCGGTTCACGTGGAGTTGGACGATCTGATTCACGCCGGCATCATGGGATTGTTCGACGCCGCCACCAAATATCGCGACGACAAAGAAGTTGCGTTTCCGACATACGCAAAGCACCGAATTCGTGGAGCGATCTTGGATAGTTTGCGCCAGCAAGACTGGGCCTCGCGCGACTTGCGTAAACGCTACAAACAAGTGGAATCGGTTACTCGCGAACTGACGGTCAAGCTGGAGCGCGCTCCCACCGACGCCGAACTCGCCAATCATATTGGTTTATCGACCCGCCGCTGGCAGGCTCTGATGGTTGATTTCCGTAGTCTGGGGGTCGTCGCGATTCAGCAACATCCGAACGACCGCGAAGATCATTTGGTTCCCGAGGCCACCAGCAACCCCGAACTTGCGCCCGACCGCCTCTTTGCGCGGGGTGAACTGCGCGGCAAGCTCGACAAAGCGATGCAGAGTCTGCCGGAGCGCTATCAACAAGTTGTGAAGCTTTATTACGAACGCGATATGACGATGAAGGAAATTGGTTGTGTGCTGGGCGTGAACGAAAGCCGCGTCTCGCAAATCCACAAATCCGCGCTGGAGCGCATGCAGAACGTGCTCAACGGAAACGGCATTAGTTCGCCCGGGCTGTTTTAAGCACTCGCGGCGGCGCGCTGCAAGGCATTCACCGCCGCACCAATTACCGCAACGGACTCGCCGCCCGTTACCACTTCCGTTGAATATCCTTGCAAAGGACTGAGTTTCACCATCTCGTGCAAGTACTCATTCAACAACGATAGATTCAGGAAACCGGCGTTGAAGCCAGTGACGAAAAACTTGCCCGGTCCATCCAAATGAATGCTGGTGGCCGTGGCCGCCGCCAGCGCCCTGTGCCAAAGTTTTGTAAATTCCAGACAGCGTGCGTCTCCCGCTTCGGCCTGGGAGAAGATTTCGTCCGGCTCCATATCCATAAAGCGCAGGCGCATGGCGCGATGTCCCATGATGCCTTCCAAGTGGCCGCGGCCGCCGCAACCGCAGAACGTCTCCTTCGGGTCGAGCGTCACTACGGAGTGGCCGGCTTCCCAAACGCCATCGCGGAAAGGATAGCGGCCGTAGCCAATTCCGGTACCCAACGTCCACACACGGATCAGCCGGTCTAAATGGCCATGTGTCGCGGCAATTCCCGCTGCCATTGCATCGGCGTCGTTAAAAATCGATACGGGCACTTTGCCGAACACCGGCTCAAACGCCGCGCTCACCAGTTCCCGCATGTTGATGCCTTTGAACTGGATCAAGTTCGGCGAATCTTCCACCGCGCCCTTGCTCACAATACCGGGCATGCCCAAACCTATATGGCTGGGCGCCTCTCTCAACCCGAGGCCGCGCACCTCTTCTACCATGCGCTGCACAATCATCTCTGCCGGTACTCCGTGCAAAGAGTCCGCGATCGTGCGGTCTTCCGGGCTCACCCGCAGCGGGCCGGCCAGTGCGTTATCCGCCACCGCAGCCAGCGAAATGCGTTCGCTTATGACGATTCCTATGCCTTGTCCCATGTCCGTCCTACGATCGGGTCAGCTTGTTCAATCCGTTAAACGCTGCCGCTTTGTAGCACTCCGCCAGCGTCGGATAATTGAACACCGTCTCGACAAAGTAATTCACCTTGCCCTTGAGAATCATAACCGCCTGTCCGATATGCAACAACTCCGAGGCGCCTTCGCCTATGATATGCACGCCCAGTATCTCTAAAGTGTCGCGGTGGAAAATCAACTTCAAACGCCCGGTGGTATCTCCACGAATCTGGCCGCGCGCGATCTCACGATAATACGCCACCCCGACTTCATAAGGCACGTCTTCGTCGGTCAATTGCTCTTCCGTTTTGCCGATAAACGAAATTTCGGGAATCGTATAGATGCCGAAAGGGAAATAACTCGGGTTCGATGTGACGTTCTTGTTGTAAGCGTGAGCCACGGCAAGTCTTCCCTGCTCCATGGAAACCGAAGCCAAACTCGGGAAGCCAATCACATCGCCGACAGCGTAGATATTCGGCTGTTTGGTCTGGTAAAACTCGTTGACGGCTATGCGTCCGCGCGAATCAGCTTCTAAGCCCGCCGCCGGCAGATTCAATTCGTCGACATTGCCTTGCCGCCCCACGGCGTAAAGCAGCGAATCGCCCGTCACTTTCTTCTTGCTTTCGAGCATAGCCAAGACGGTGCCGCCGCCCTCCGTCTCCTCCACGCTGTCTACTTCTTCGTTGAGCCGCATGGTGACGCGGTGGTCGCGCAAGTGATAGGAAAGCGCTTCGATAATTTCCTGGTCGGCAAATTCGAGCAAGCGGGGCCGTTTTTCAATCAGCGTGACACGCACGCCTAGCGCTGCGAACATGCATGTATATTCGACGCCAATCACGCCGCCACCCACCACGATAAGCGTCTTAGGGAGGTTCTGCATCTCCAGCACTTGGTCGCTATTGATGATGGTGTTTCCGTTGATCTTAACTTTGCTCGACGCCGCCGGCTTCGTGCCCGTGCCGATCACGATGTTGTCGCCCGTGATCTCGTTGGTTCCGCGTACACTCGTCACCAGAATGGTATTCGGGCCTTTGAAACTCGCGACGCCCGTGAGCACTTCGATCCCATTGCGCGACAACTGCGCGGTGGTGACGTCTACCTCGGTCTTGATCACATGCTGCACGCGGAACGCCAGATCCGCCATGGTGATCTTCTCTTTCACCCGGTAGCTCACGCCGTAGATGTTCTGATAGTTGTAACCGGATAGATGCAGCACGGCCTCGCGCATCGTTTTGCTCGGGATTGTGCCCGTGTTGATGCACACACCGCCAATCACCTCGCGCCTCTCTATGAGCGCAACTTTTTTACCAGTCTTCGCCCCTTGAATCGCTGCGCGCTGGCCGGCGGGGCCGGAGCCGATCACAATGAGATCGTATTGAGCCATCGATATTTAATTGAGCAACACAATAACGAACAACAATCCTGAGTATAGCCTTGGTCTGTGACACACAAGTCAACGCGATTGTTCCCGATCATGTTTGTCTCGATTTTTCGGCAATCGCGAGAAGGCGTGATACGATGACCCCGAACTTGGCTGTTATTTCTACTGGCTTGGAGGAAAAGACTTTGTCGGTAAAATTCGGTTTGAAGCTTTCATTCGCAACCTTTGTGTGTATTAACGCCGTTTTTGGCGACCCAATATCTTTTGCCGGGTCGTATGGCGGTTCATACCTTCTTCCCGGTGCAGGCCTTACGTTCTACCAAACGTTGCCAGGGAGTAGTTCGTATACTATTTCGCAAGCGATCGACGCGCCTGGATATTCAGGGACTTATTCGGCATCCGAAAACACATCGGGAACGTTGACGACGGCCAGCATGAATCTGAGCAGCTCGTATAGCGGGCAACCGGGCACTTTGTTTTATGGCAATTTCCAATCCGTTGTGGCGAATTCGTTCTCAGGTGTCACGCTTCAGGTAAACGGTCCGGTTTACCTGTCCGAGACCGTAACACTGACCTACAGTGGCGTGGTCGATTCCAACGTCGGTTCGCCCTTCTTTGACGAGGATTTGCAGTTCGTAGACAGCTCAGGTAGCGACGTTGGCTCAGGCTGTAGCCTAGGGTTAAATGCTGCCCTTCCTCCGCCCCTACCCGGACAGCAGTCCACGGCAAGCTGTTCAACAGGAATGGTGCTCATCAGCAACCCGGAGACAATCTCGGTCAACAACAGCTTGGGCGCGACGCTCTCCGCGTTTTCGCCGGGAGATTCCTCGAGTTTTCAAGGCACCGCCACGCTGGGTGCGCTAGACGTCTACGATGCGAACGGGACGAAGATCGAGGCAATAGACCTCAACTCGTTCGCAGCGGCTCCAGAGCCGGGTTGCGGGTTCCTCTTGGCAACTGGCCTCTTCGCTTACGCTGGTTGCTTGCTTTGCAGAAAAGACAGAATTCACGGAAGAATTGCGGCTGTGCCGCAAGGCGCAACGCCTAACTCGTAGCGCTCACGCCCTGAATTTCATGCGCCCATACAACTCAGCCACAATACGAACTGCCGCTTCGGCGGCAGCGCGATCCGGCTCTTCGGTTGGATCGTTGTAGCCTTCCATCTCGCCTAGCTTGCCCCAATCCTGCACCACAATTCCGTCGCGTCGGGAAAGCATATAGATGTTCTTGTAAAGTAATCCGTAATTCACTTCCGGCTGGGGGATCAACCACGCAATCTGCCCGCGAACTGGAACCACCGATTCGTCTTTCCACAACGCGCGGGCGCCATAGCCTGTGGCGTGAATGAAGACATTTTGCGGCAAGGCGTTCAAGTCGGAAGGTGCGTGAAACTCCCGGTGTTCCATCTTGCCGCCTTCCACCAGGAAATCATTCACCAGTTGCCTGGCGTAATCGGCAACGTTGAATGTGAGGCTTGTGGTGCGCTCCGCATAGCGAGTCGGAAAAGGGTGGCTCCCTGGAGGCAAATCTTGCGCGTGCGGCGTTAAGTCGCGCACCCGGTCCTGATAATGTGCAAAGCCGAGCGTATCGCCGCTACGCATACTTGCCATAGCCTCGGCGGTCGGAATGTCCGAAAGGGTGTAGCGATCTGTCCACTCAATGGGGTTGCCCGGCATACCCAAATAGCTCTCGTAGGTATGAAACGAATAGCGGCACATCTTTTCCCACAGCGCCGGGAAGTCGGGTGAAACGGAATTTTCTAAGGCGATACGCGAGTCGGGAGTCCACGAACCTGTTGCGCGTGCCGAGCGGACTTCGGGTGGCCTTTCTTTCGCATAAATCGTGACTTTCGCGCCCGCCCGTTGCAGCAGAATCGCCGACGTCAATCCCAGTGCGCCGCAGCCGATCACACCCACTTCGCGCTCGCCTGTCTGCAATGCTTTCGCCACCGCGATGCTGCTCGAGCCCCAAGAGAGTGACCAACCACTGCCGCCGTGGCCGTAGTTATGGACCACGGTCTTGTCGCCGACTCGTTCCACATCGAGCCGCGGTCCGGCTGCGCGAAAGGGGCGCGAACAAACGGTCACGCGGAAAATACGGTCGAGGTCTGCCCGCACCGGCTTTAACTCAGGTACACGATCATAACTTGGCAAAGGCGGTATCTGCTCCTTGGGGTGAAGCCAGCGTGCGCAACCGCTAAGCGTCAATGCAGCAAGACTGCTCAAGAGACTGCGGCGCCCGATCCCTTTTCGCGCTTCCATTGAGTGAGGATACATTAAACATTGCTATGCCGAATCACCGGTCCGCCTTCGTTGCGAATACCAAGAGAATCCGCTGGTTTAGGCTAAAATGAAGGCGTGTTGGAAGCCGCCCAATCAGAGCCTTCGTCGCAGGGCAACCTGTCTCATAGAGTCCAGCCGTTGGTATTCCTGGATTCCAGCATCATCCTTGCTCATTTCGCGGGCGATCCCTCTGTTGAGGAATTATTTTCCGCTGAAGCGGATGGCCGCATCTGTTTCGCTGTAAACCCAATCGTACTTCAGGAACTCCTTCTCGCCGCAAACTTGGCTGGTCAACCCCAGTTCGAACGAATCAGGGAACATCTTCAAATCCTGCCGTTGAATCTTGCGAAAGCCGAAGCGCTACTGCAAACGCTCCAAAGTTCGAGAAACCAAATCGCGCATTCCAACGACATTCTCATTCTGAGCAGTGCGGATGAGTGTGATTTCCTCGTCACTAAGCACGCTCTCCTGAAAACGCTCGCAACCGCTCAAAAGCCACGGATTGTGAGTCCTGAAGAGCTTGTGACGCATCTCCGAGCTGCCTAGTGGACGTCTACCTGGACACTGGGGTGTTCTTAGACTACCTCAGCGCGCGAGGTCCGACAAACGCCATCTTGAGATCAGTAGGTCGTGCCGGAAGGCATCCAGTAAAGATTGCCGCCGATGCCGAACAGTTGTTCGAAAAGCTTAGCCGCCAACACGTTGGAGCGACGTCCTGTCTCACATACTACGAAGCGGAGGAAGCGCTGTATAAGCTTCTGGCGCAGTCGGCGAAAGGCATTTCTAGAGCCAGCACGCTGCTGATCCCGGTGGCGCGTTCCATCACCATGCAGGTCCAGATGGTTATCGAGTTCTTCAATCTGAGACTGCTCGATCTCACCCCTATGACCGTTCGACTTCAGCTGCAACAACTTGACTTACAGACGCGAGGAATTCGCGCAGCCGATGCGCTCCACGCCTCGACCGCCATCGGATTCGACGCCGGCCTGATCGTTTCAACGGACGCGGCACTGCTGGACCTGGATGAAATTCTTATCAACAAGAGTGGTTCCAAGATACTTTGCAAAGATACAGATTCAGCGCTGGGGCTTCTATAGAAAACGGACGGCAACAAGTGTCCATGCGCTAAACCGTCATTCGCCATCAAGAAGGGATACAACAGATGTAAACTGAAACGGTCTTAAGCACTGTTATGCTGAACCAACTGAAACTAGGCGCCCTTGCCCTCTTTGTTGCATTTTCGGCGCTCGGAAACCCGCTACGCCTTCGCTGCGAATACCAAGAGAATCCGCTGGGCATTGATAAACGCACGCCGCACCTCTCGTGGCAAAGCGATAACACCGAGCGTAACTGGCGGCAATCGGCTTATGAAATTCTGGTGGCGCGTAGTGCGCAATCGCTGAAAGGCGGCAAGGGCGACGTTTGGGATAGCCGCAAAATTTCCAGCGAGGAATCGGTTGGCGTCGCTTATGCCGGGCAGAAGCTCGAGTCGCGGCAACGTTACTACTGGACCGTGCGTGTCTGGGATGCTGCGGGCAAACCATCTACCTGGGCGGCGCCCTCCTGGTGGGAGATGGGCTTACTGGAAAAAGAGGATTGGCACGCCAAATGGATTACATCTCCAAATCTCGAAGAGCCTACCGACCGCGCTGCGATTCATTGGATCTGGGTTGCGGGACAAGATGCCCACAAAGTGGCGCCCGGGACGGTCGGCGTTTTTCGCACTACGTTCGATCTAGCAGCCAAACCGACTGACGCCGCATTGTTCCTGCTAGCTACCGGCGATTGGAAAGTTACGGTCAATGGCAACGACGCCGGCAGCAAAACAGTTTGGCATTCGTTCGACCGCCGCGATATCACAGAGCAACTCATTGTAGGCAGCAACGCGGTTGAAATCAGCGTAACCGTCCCTCCACCGCCAGCCTATGGACCGGGCGCGGGCCCTCCTACCACGCCGCAACCCGCCGCCCTCGCCGCTCTCATCAAGATCCTGCAAGCCGATGGCGCTACGCTGCGCATCGCTACCAACAAAGACTGGCAGAACGCGGCCTCCGTGGCTGAGCTAGATGATCCAAGCAAACCATTTGGCCCGGCTGGCCCGCTACCGCAACCTGTCACTGGCTTTCGCCGCAGTATTCTCCTCGTCGACAAAGTGGAGAGCGCGCGTTTGTATGTGACGGCGCTGGGAGCATACAGCGCATTTTTGAACGGCAAGCGAGTGGGAGATGGCCACCTCAATCCAGGTTGGACAAATTTCGACAAGCACCTCCAATATCAGGCCTACGATGTTACCGGCCTTCTAAACAAAGGCGAAAACGTGCTGTCTGCACTCTTGGGAGATGGCTGGTTTGCGAGCCCTCTCGCTTGGATCGGCAATGCCCACGACTTTGGCCCACCTCCCAACCGGCTCATCGGTCAGTTGGAGATTCGGTACGCGGGCGGCAAAACCGAGACAATTTCGACAGACCAAAGCTGGAATGCGCACGCCACCGGTATTCTCAACTCTGAAATCTATAAAGGCGAAGAATACGATGCGCGCTTGGAGCCACAGGGGTGGAAAGAGCCGCGATTTAGCGACGCGCAGTGGCCTGCCGCCGCACTCGCCGAACCTCCGAAAGGGCAACTTGTCGCTCAACAGGGCCCTCCCATCAAGACGGTCAAGACGCTTAAACCCGAGACCGTCACTTCCCGTCCAGAGGGTGTCTACATCTTCGACATGGGTCAGAACTTTGCGGGAAACGCGATTCTCAAGGCCCGCGGGCCAGCCGGTACGCGGATAAAGTTGCGGTTTTCTGAGATCCTCGATCCCGATGGCGGCATTTACACCAAGAATCTCCGCAATGCCGACGCCACCAACATCTTTGTTCTCAGTGGCGATACGGCAGGTGAAACATTCAACCCCGAGTTCACGTTTGAAGGCTTTCGCTATGTGGAGGTCACAGGCTATCCTGGCAAGCCGACGCTCAACGACCTGAGTGCCGAGGTTATCAGCAGCCTCCCCTTTGATCCGACGGCGGCGATAGAGACCGACAATCAAACCGTCAATCAGATGTGGAAGCTTGGCATCTGGGGTCAACTTAGTAACTTCATCACGATTCCCACCGACTGCCCACAACGCGACGAACGCCTCGGCTGGACTGGCGACGCGGGAGTTTTCTGGCGAACGGGCAGTTACAACTTCAACATCGCGCCGTTCACTCACAAGTGGATGCAAGACATGCGCGACTCGCAGAGTACGGAGGGCGCGTTTCCCAACGTTGCGCCTGACATTCTCCACTTCGGCCCGGGTGCTCCCGGCTGGGGCGATGCCGGAGTGATTGTACCTTGGACAACTTGGATGCAGTACGGAGACCGCGAAGTCATCAAAGAAAACTGGGCGGCGATGGAACGTTGGATGGATTACATCCGCAAAGACAACCCCGATTTTCTCCGCAAGAATGGAGTCGGACCGAATTTCGCGGATTGGCTCGCGCCTGATCCCAACACTCCGGCCGACTTGGTCGATACCGCGTATTGGGCTTTGGCCGCAAGAATAATGAGTCAGATGGCGGAAGGGGTCGACAGAAAGGCCGCCGCCGAGAAGTACGCTTTGCTCTATGAGCAAATCAAAGACGCATTCCAGAAGGCGTACGTCAAGGAGGATGGCGTTGTGGGCGCAGGCACACAAACCGGATATGTGTTGGCGCTGCATGCGGGTCTTTATCCAAAGGGCCTTGAGCCCGCGTTGGTGAAGAACTTGGTAGCAGCCATTGAGAAAAATGACGGCCATCTGTCGACCGGTTTCCTGGGCACGCCGTTCCTTCTCTTCGCACTTTCGGATCATGGCCGGGCGGACGTTGCGTACAAACTGCTCCTCACGGACTCGTACCCGTCTTGGGGATACATGATCAAGAAGGGCGCGACCACTTGGTGGGAGAGGTGGAACGGAGATACGGGAGATCCGGCGATGAACTCCTACAATCACTACTCTTTCGGCTCGGTAGTGGCTTGGTTATATCGGACGGTAGGAGGGATCGATACGGCGTCTGCCGGACCCGGCTTCCATGAGATCGTCATTCATCCGCAGCCGAGTGAGCAACTGACTCACGCGCGAACTGAATATGAATCGGTCTATGGCAAGATCTCTACGGACTGGAACGGAACACCCAGGGGACCTTTCACGTTGAAGGTGACGATTCCTGCCAACACGCGGGCACGCGTCGAGTTGCCTTCTCCTGCGAACGCCAAGTTTTCGGAAGGCGGCCGCGCCCTGGCTGGACCAACAGTGGAGGTCGGCAGCGGGACGTACGAGTTTAAGGTTGCGCCTTAGCGGCGGAAGCAAATCGAATAACATGACTTACTTTTTACCGCCACTGACCACACTAGCTGCGCCGAATTAGGGCGCTTACGCTTCCGGCTCGGATTCGCAGTTGGTCGTGAGTCAGAAAATTTTGGGTACAATCGCATTAACGCTACCGATATAACCAATGCGCGCTCCGCTGCCTTCCGACGAGATCAAACGCCTTGCGTCCTTAGCGAGTTATGCCGTCTCGAATGCGTCGCCGGACGCCGGCCTCGACCGCATAACACGCACCGCCCGTTATGCGTTCAACGTTCCCATTTGCCTGATAACGTTAGTAGATACTGAGCGGCAGCTCTTCAAAAGTAAGATCGGTCTCGACCTGAACGAGACCCCCCGCGATTACGCGTTTTGCGCCCATGCTATTTTGCGGGATCGAGTCTTAGTGGTGCCAGACGCCACCCTGGAGCCTCGGTTTGCCGACAATCCGCTAGTTACCGGACCGCCGTTTATTCGCTTCTACGCCGGCGCCCCCTTGAAAACCAATGATGGCTTCAGGTTGGGCTCTCTCTGCGTGATCGACACCGCGCCTCGGGCGCATCCTCCCGCCGATCAACTCGGCGTGCTGGAAGACCTGGCCGCACAAGTGGTGGAACTGCTGGAAGCGCGCAAAGGCCGGCGCCAAATGCTCGCCGATCGTAAACGCTGGCAGGAAATGGGGCAGACCGCCGCGCTGGCTCTGGACAAAGGCAAAATGGGGCTTTGGGAGTGGCACGAACGAGAAGACCGCGCTCTGTGGTCTGATCGCGCGTTCGCCATCTTAGGCTTCCCCGTGACGGACGCTGCGCCGCCCTTTGAAGCTTGGATCACCCGCATTCATCCAGATGACCGCGCGTCATTCCTAGCCGCACGTGAGGAAGCCCGGCGCTCCGAGGCCCCATTCAAACTGAAATACCGGATTCAACACCCGCAGACTGGCGAACGGTCCGTCACCGCTTTGGGCGCGAACGACCTCGATGAAAAAGGCGCTGTGCGCGGCTCGATAGGAGTATGTTGGGACTCGACCGACGCCGATCTGCAAGAACGCCGGCTGTCGGAAAGTGAAGAGCTCTTCCGCGGGCTGAGTTCCGCCTGTCCCGTCGGCATTGTGCGCACCGACCTGGAAGGCAACACTGTCTACGTGAATGCGCGCGTCGGCGAAATCTGGGGAATGCCCGTCGAGGCGTTTAGCGGAACAAACTGGACCGGTCGCGTGCATCCGGACGATCTCCCTCTCCTCGTGCGAGCAATGGAGAACATGACCGTTCAAAGTAGACCCCAGCCCATCGAATACCGCCTTCTCCTACCTGATGGCTCGATTCGTTGGGTTCTGGGCCAAGCCACCGTCTTGCACGACAGCGGCGGCAAATCTTGTTGGCACCGTGGGCACAATCGACGACATCACCGAACGTAAGAAAGTCCTCGCGGAATTGGTGGAAGCGAAAGAAACCGCCGAAATTGCCAACCATACCAAAGACCTCTTCCTTGCGAACGTGAGCCACGAGTTGCGCACTCCTCTCAATGGCGTCCTGGGAATGGCGGAATTGCTGCTGGACACCCCGCTCGAAGAGGAGCAGCGTCAGATGGCCCAAATTGTCTGCGATTCCGGGGAGTTGCTGCTTTCCGTGGTCAACGATATCTTGGATTTGACGCGCGTGCAGAGCTCGCAAGTCGCCATTCACAACGCGGCCTTCGATTGGGACGCCATGTTGGCCCAAGTGATGGCTATGCTCAAACCCGAGGCAGCCAAGAAGGGTCTTTCGCTAAGCGTGGTTCAGCCTGAAAAAATCGTCTTGCCGCTGGTGGGAGACGCCCAGCGCATCAAGCAGATTCTTACCATTTATTTATCGAACGCACTGAAATTCACCGAAGCCGGAAGCATCACAATCAAAGTGGAATCCAGCGCGGCCACCGAGGATTCCGTGGCGCTGCTGGTAACGGTTTGCGATACCGGGTCCGGCATCGCATTGGAAGACCAAGCCAAATTATTCCGGCCGTTCTCGCAAGTTGATTCCTCACACACGCGCCTGCATGGCGGCATCGGCCTTGGCTTGGCCATTGCCCGGCGCTTGGCGGAACAGATGGGCGGCAGCGTCGGCGTAATTAGCTCGGCCGGTGAAGGTGCTGCGTTCTGGCTGCGCCTTACGCTGCCGGTATCCAGCGAGCCCTTCGCCGGCAACCAGGAAAAGATTGCGCCCACTGTCAGGTTGAACCGCACCGCCGGCCGCATTTTGGTGGTGGAAGACGATTTGGAGAGCCAGCAGGTTGCCCTTAGCATGCTGTGGCGCCTGGGTTGCCAGCCCGAGGTTACTTCCAGTGGCGACATGGCGCTTGAAATGATTCGCCACGGCACCTACAATCTGGTGTTCATGGATTGCCAGATGTCGAGTCTGGACGGCTACCAGGCAACGCAAGCAATCCGCGAATGGGAGCACGCCCAGGGCCGTCCCTCTGTCCCGATTGTTGCTTTGACGGCCCACGCCATGACCGGCGACCGCCAACGCTGTCTGGATGCAGGCATGAACGACTATCTGGCCAAGCCGTTTGGCTTGGAGGAACTGCGCTCCGCCCTGGACCGCTGGACCGCCGTGGCGATGAATGAACGGTGATCATCGCGAGACGGGTGTTACCTTTTCGGGCGTAACACAAGGCTGGAAAAACGCTACGTAGGAGAGCGGGAGGACGGATATACGTCTGCGAGGAAACCACTGGGACAGCCAACGCAATCCGCTCGCGAGTAGAGTTTATTAAAACCTGGCCATCCGTGGTTGCGCTCGGGATTGCGAAGGCTGTCCCGGGTTTCGCTTTAAGCAACTCACGCCGTAAGACTTCTAGTTTTTCTTCACCGCCGCCACGCGAAATCCTCGCTCCACCATGTCGTTCGGGTCGGTACTCACCGGGCCGTCGCGCCAGAGCCAGCGCATCATCTCGGGCATGATTGCGCCGCCAAATTTTTGACCATGTAGATTCATCCCCCAGGTGTAGTTAACGTCGTACCCCTTCTGGGTGAGCGCTTTCATGAGGCGCACATTCTGTAAAAACCAATCGCGATTGGGATTGTACTGGCCATCGCGGCGGTTAAATCCGCGATTGTCGTTGCGGCCGTCGCACAAAAACACCCGGATCGGCTTCTTCTCGGCCGCGAGCACCTTCTCTGGATAGACCTGCCCGCCGCGTAAATCTACAAAGCTGCCGACGTTGCTCAGCACTTTGCGGAACTCGTTCGGGCGTTCCCACGCGACGGTAAACGCGGCGATGGCGCCCGAACTCGATCCGCCAATTCCGTGCATCTCCGGATCTTTCGAGATGGTGTACTCCTTGTACAGCACCGGCATCAGCTCTTCCGTAATCACGCGCGCGTATTTGTCGTCGAGTGTGTTGTATTCCGTCGCGCGGTTCGTGGTGCCGTCGCCCCAACCAGTCTGCGGCGAAGGCTCGGCTTGGTCTGCCGTGCGCCCCGGATTGATGAAGACTGCAATCATGACAGGAATCTCACGCCGGTAGATCAAGTTGTCCATCACGTTCTGCGCGCGAATGTCGCCGTTTTCGTCTTTAAATGCCTGGCCATCCTGGTAGATCATGATCGCCGCGGGAACTGCTGGATCATATTGCGCCGGAACATAAACCCAATATGTGTGCTGCGTGCCAGGATACGCTTCGCTCGGCAGATGATACGGCCCGCGAATTTCGCCTTTAGGGACGCCCTCCTGGGGCAGTGAATCGGGTCCCAGGTGGTATTGGGAGTTCGGGTTCGGCCCGGGCGGCATAGGTTCCTGAAACTTCGGCGGTGCAGCGGGTGGTGTGGGCGTTTGCTGCGCTAGGGCGGCGCTCACGATCAGGAATGACAACGCTTTATAAAACATGAGACTACACTATCGTATAAATGCCTTGGACCCACCGCAGCTTTTGGGAGGGACCGCTGATCATCGGCGGCATCCTAACGCTTCTCTTTCTTCTTTTTTCGCGCGGACGCCTGCTTGAAATCTACCGGCAACGCTTTCCGGATTCCAGGCGTGAACGTTTGTTTCTCGGCTCACTCGGCTTCTTCGTCACTGCCTTGGTTGTCCGGGGTATCACGCTCGCCATCCACTATCACATAGGGCCCTTTCACGACGTCTCCATGCACGGACGCCACATACATCACATGGTTTGGGGAATCTTGTTGCTGCTTACTGTGGGTTATTGCTGGCTTACTGAAATAGGCTCGGACACCAACTCTTCCCCCTTAGCGGGGCGCATTACTGCCATGATGTATGGCGTGGCTGCGGCGCTCATTCTCGATGAATTCGCCCTGTGGCTCAATTTGAGCGACGTCTACTGGCAACGCGAGGGGCGCGAGAGCTACGAAGCCATGGCTCTCTTCGGCAGCCTTCTGGCTGTTGGATTGTTCGGCGGCTCGCTGCTAAAGGGCCTGCTGCGAGAACTCACGCGCGCTTTTAAACGCGCGTGAGCAACTTACAAAACTTAACTGGCCTTGACTCGCTTTCTTCCTTACGATGAGAGAGTGATCAACCGAAGAGCGTTTCTGATTGGTGGCGCGAGTCTCGTGGGCGCCTGGCGTGCGATGCCGTCTAACCCCGCGT
Source organism: Bryobacterales bacterium (assembly GCA_963763615.1). GTDB lineage: Bacteria > Acidobacteriota > Terriglobia > Bryobacterales > Bryobacteraceae > Bog-105. Next base: position 78,445 of record CAVXPI010000008.1, read on the forward strand.
GCATTCTAACGCCCGAACAAGAAGAAGGTCCGTATTACGTCGATTACGACAAAGTACGTTCCAACATCACCGAGGGAAAGCCCGGCGTTCCGCTGCGTGTGCGTATCGCGTTGGTGGATGCCAATCGGTGCACGCCACTGACGAACGCGGCCCTTGATATTTGGCACTGCGACGCGGAAGGCGTCTATTCAAGCTTCACAGCCAATGGCAATCATATGCCGGGCGGTCCGCCTCCAGACCACTTCGGGCCTCCACCCGCGCGCAGAAACCACCGGGGCCAGGATGCAACACGCTTCCTGCGCGGCGTGCAGTCAGTCGATGCCGCCGGAATGGCCGAGTTCGTTACTATCTACCCAGGCTGGTACGAAGGCCGGACCATTCACATCCACTTAAAAGTACACACTGGAAGAGACCAGCACGTCTCGCACACCGGTCAACTCTTTTTTCCGGAAGAAGTAACGAAGCGAATCGCGAAATTGCAGCCATACGCAAGGCACACCGATGTGCATCTCACCACGCTCGATGAAGATCATGTATTTGAAGAGGAACACGGCGCGGCAGAAATGGTGAGCCTAGTGCGCGTCGATGCTAAATCGGAGGAGGCTGGGTTCGTCGCAAAGGTTACTTTGGCGATTAATCCCGAGGCTATTCCGGAACCCGTTGGGATGCGCGGTCCCGGCTTCCCGGGTGGCCCGCATCCCTAATCGGGAGGGAAGGACCTACTACTTCTCCACCAACAGATTGTTCGTCACTTTAAAAGCGTTACGAACACCATTGGCGCGAATGTTGATCAGGTTCTTGTCGCCTTCGTTCGCCACCACGCCTTCTAAGGTAATATTGCCGTTTTTCACAATTATGTGAACAGACGGCAAAGCCCGGAATCCGTAGCGGTCGCCAATAGCGGGGTCGCCATAGATGGCACGATAGGCGGCCCGGCGGATTTGATCGTCCATGGGCGAGAGGGGCAGAACCTCAATCTCATTGTTCACCTGGGTGACGCCTTCAATATGCTTCACCACACCTTCGGCGTCGCTCTTAAGCGTCGGACGAACCACCGCTCCCAGCAGAGTAACGGTGCTCCCATCCACTCGGAACGCTAAATCGTCGAAGACGGAATAATACGGCAACATCACTAACTGGTGGCGTACTTCCTGAGCTAACTTGCTCATGCTCGCGGGTCCGGGCACGAACGCGTCGTTGTGTTCTTTCTGGCTGGCGAAAAGTGAAAGCGGCAACAGCAATAATGCCGCAGCAGTAGTAGGTTTCAAGAACCTGCGCATGGTAATAACTCTCCTACCCTATTGGACTCGAAGTTGCTCTGTTGGTTACAAAACCGCGTAGTATTTCGAGGGTAATAATTACATTAAATTCCGGTGAAATAATTCGAGCATCAGGCCGTGGCAGAGATAAGCCAGCGCCGGGTCGTACCGGTACCCCTCGTCGCGCAGAAACGCATGAGCGCCGTTCACTTCCACCCACTGGAAATTGGCTCCCACTTCCTCCAATCGAGCCTTGATAAGGTTGCGCCCTTCGAGCGGCACGTGCGGATCTTGCCGGCCCCAAATGTGCAACAACTCGCCTTTGATCTCGGCCGCGCGCTCTAACGAATTGTCTTTCTTTCCTTTGCCAAGAGAACCTGAGTGAATGTCGGTGGCATAAAAGCAGGCCGCCGCCAGCACTCCCGGATTCATCGCCGCGCGGAACGCCAGATGTCCGCCTAGACAAATGCCCACGGCGCCCAGCTTACCGGTGCAATCGGCGCGCCCCTGCAAGTGGCCGAGCACGGCCCGCGCATCGGCGTCGTAAGAAGCCAGTTCTTTGGCGTATTTATCGGCATTGCCTTTATCGGCGCCGGCTTGATCATAAGGGAGCACGGCGCCCGGGGGCTCGAGTTCGTGATAAACCTCCGGCACGGCCACCAAATAACCGTGTCCCGCCAGGAAGGCCGCGGTCCGGCGGATAGGCGCGGTGATTTGGAAAATCTCGGAAAACAACACAATCCCCGGAAAGCGCCCATCCTTCGCCGGACGAAAAACGCAAGTGCGCATCGCTCCCGTAGAGGTGGGGATTTCTTCCACCGCATCGTCTTTAATCGTCATGAGTGGTCCCAGTTTACTGCGCGCGTGGAGCTTCTTCGAACGCGACTAAACCTTTGCCGTTCGACAAATTCTTCTTCTTGCAGCGAACGACTTGCCCGGGAACGAATTCCCAATTTTCGTCGGACGGCATGTCTTCCACAATGATGTAGAAATCGCGGCCTAAGTGTTCCGCTCTTACCGGGCGCAACATGTTCATGCCTTCGCCCACCATGGTCACGTAAATGCTTACTTCTTTTCCCGTGAGAACCGGGGGCACCGGTGCGGCTGGCGTCGATCCGGCCATCGCGGGCGCGGGCGGCGTGGGTGTTGGGTCGGGGTGCATCTCAGTTTCCGCGGTCCCCGACATAACCGGCTGCGGTATCGGCGGAGCGAAGGCTGGCCTGGGTACTGGGGTAGGAGCCGGAGCGCTTGCGGCCGCTGGCGCTTGGGAGTAAACGGCACTGCTAAGTGATACTGGCTGCGGTGAGCCCGAATCGCTGCCCGACCGGTCCACGAACCAAAAAATCGCCGTGCCCAAGAGCCAAAATGCAGGTGGAATGATGTCCTGACCCAAAAACGATTTCACCGGTCCAACGACAACCGTCAGCGGAAAAAAGCAAGCGTCTAGCGCCGCCAGTCCACAAATCGCGCCGAACGCTAAGCTCTGCAAGCCCGTGCGGTTCTTATCGTGCCCAAAACCTAAGAGCGTAATCAAAAGTGTCAGCCCGGCCAGACATCCTAACAAGCTTTGCGAATCGCGAAAAATAGCCAACCCGGCGATGAACGCAACCGCCAAACCGGCTAAATTCACACGTGATGTTTCCATTTGTATTTCCAAGAGATTCTCCCCAGTAAACGCGGCAACGCACGGCGCTGAGGCTCGGCGAATTACTGTTATTGACGAACCGGGCACCGCTCGGCTGCCCCGCTCTTTAATCTACGAAATCGGGTTTCAGCCCGAGAAGAAGAGACGTGCAAACATCTGCTTTTGGTTGCAGAATGCTTCTATCCTAAATTCATGGAGCACAACGAATACCTTGAACCGATGAAAACCGATTGAATGGGAAAACCAACTAGTCAAAATTTCGTTTTGAGACAAGCAAAGCGGCATTTTCCAACGGCACCAGCAATTGGAGTTGAGTTGTGAAAGGGCTTTTTGTAGGCTGGAGCTATGGAAGTGCAATTTACCCCAGAGGTGCAAGCGCGCCTTAAACAACGAGCTACACAGGAAGGCATGAACCCTGACGAGGTTGTGAGTGATGTTGTGGCGCGTTACTTCGAGGAAGAAGACCGTTTCGTTGAAGCCGTCAAACGGGGCGAAGCAGCTTTGGAGCGGGGCGAATTTCTCACCCATGAACAAGTAGGCGACCGCTTGCGGCGGTTTCTCAAACCCTGATGCAAATCAGGTGGTCGGCACCCGCTGCTGAAGACCTCGAGCGCATATGCTCGTGGATTGAACGCGACGACCCGGAAGCGGCCTGCCGTGTTGCCAAAATCATCTATGAAGGTTGCTTACAGCTTAAAGGCTTTCCCAACATGGGAAAGCAAAGCCGTCGTATGCCCGGACGTCGCGAGCTTGCTTTTCCGCCGTTGCCTTACGTTGCCGTTTACCAAGTCAAAAGTACCGCCGTTGAAATATCGCGCATCTTTCACGGCGCGCAGGATTGGCCTTAAGCCGCGCTTTTGCATTGTTTTCTGCATATAAGCTGGTTTGAAGAAATCGTATGCCGACAGCACCGTTTCCACCGATTGAAGGCTTTCCCATGTCTACCTTCTATGCTAGAAAGGGACGCATGAGCGACACGCCGATCACAGTACGGAAGTACACCAACTTTGACGAGATCAAGGCGGACGAATATCGCTACTGGCAAGGTCGGCCCGCGCATGAACGGCTGGACGCCCTTGAGGAAATGATCGAAGCCGCCTACGCGCTTAAGGGTTGGGAGGTGAGCCGGATGTACCAAGACTACAAAGACCTTTTGTCCGCCTTCCAGTCCTATGGCGTTAAATAGCTTATTGTTGGAGGCTTCGCGGTTAGCTATCACGCGCAGCCCCGCTTTACGAAGGACTTTGATCTTTTCGGGGTTCAGTCCAAATTGGCTTCGTTTTTGCAACCCCCCACTCTCTGGCTTTGAAATTCGCGATGTCGTTCGGTTGAGCACTCATTTGTATATGATCATACCCGGCAAAATGGTTTCGCCTTATCTGTGCCGCTAAAATGACGAACTGGCTGCGGGAATTCGCCAGGCGCAGCCGCGCAAGACCGGGTTCGAATCCCGTCCTGCCGATAACCTTATGAGCGAGATGTCTAACCAATTTTAGTATTTGCGAAATGTCCTAGCCCTGTGCTAGCATTCTAGTAGCCTCCATAGGCTGATTGCCAGTGCACCTCGTACTTACTTCCCTTCACGGAGCATAAAACAACTTTTTCATGAGCTTTACCGTTTTCCTCGGAAATCTCCCTGTTTGGGTGACAGCCGACGATATCAAGTCGTGGCTATCCTCAGAAAGCTTGGTCGCTGACGCGGTCAAGGTTATTCGCAACCCCGAGACTCAAGAGTCTAAGGGCTTCGCCTTCATCGAATCCCCCAATCAAGAAGAGATGAATTCCATCATCCGGCGGTTTGATAGAGCCCCGCTGGAGGATCGTCTCCTTCGTGCCAATCCGGCCCAACCCCCGAAAGCCGGTGGCAAACCACCAGTCAAAACCGCGGCCCCGGCGGACCGGCCCAAGCGATCCATGCCGATGGCTAATACCAGTGGACAAACGGGGACTGCTACAGCAGGTACCGGAGGGACTGCGGCAGCGGCAACAACAACAACAGTGGCGGCGAATCCAACCGTTCGCAAGGCTGCCAATCCGCGCCGCACGAATCATTCGCCTGCCCGCCAAAGCGCATTCGCCGAGGAACTCGCAAAAGCTCTCTAGCCACGTAGCCAAGCAATTTGCTTGGTCCTGTCTGTTTAGCTTTTGCGGCTCCTTGGGTTTGAAGTCGCGCATTCCTGCCATCCTTGTGCACCGCAGGCCCTTCCTTAAGCAAGGGTCTTTTGCATTGGGGCTTAAGCCCACATTGTCTGCCGCACTTCCACCTTAAAACGAAGATGCTATAATCCCCTGAATTATTGAAGTAACTACCATTTATGCCAAAACTTAATTGCGGCGGGGATGTTTCTGGCTTTGATTTTCAAGGAAATCCCTTGTGAATCGCTCACTTTTCGAATCGGTCGCGCTTCGTTTTGCCTTCATCGCACTGATGGCCTTCATTGGCGCGGCCGTGCAGCCGTTTTCGCTGCCGGTGGCATTGGCGGCTTTCATCGGGGTTGCAGCAGCCGTGGCTGCCATGTTTGCCGCCATGCGTTTGCGCCAAGCCAATCCGCAGGATTTAATAGCGGGTTTTTTAGGCTCTGTACTGGGGCTGTGCGGCGGTTTGCTGGTTGTTTATGTGTGCGTACAAGCGGCGATTGCTCAGGGACACACGGGGCAGTTTCTGCGTATTGGCTTGCCGCTCTTGGGCGGCTATATTGGGCTGGTGACTGGACTCTCAAACGCGCAAGCCGTTCCCGTTGCACTGCTGGCTTCGCAAAAAGCGCCCGCTTCGCAGGTAACCACTAAAATTCTCGACACTAGCGTCTTGATTGATGGACGAATTGTGGATATTGCGGAATCGGGTTTTATGGAAGGCCGATTAATTGTTCCACGATTTGTCTTGCACGAATTACAATTAGTGGCGGATTCTTCGGATTCGGCGAAACGAAATCGCGGCCGGCGGGGGCTCGACGTGGTGCAGTTATTGCAGAAACAGCCCCGGGTCCGCCTGGAAGTTTCGAACGAAGACTTTCCAGAGACCCGGGAAGTCGATTTGAAGCTGATTGAGTTGGCCAAGCGGCTGGGGGCGAAAATCGTCACGAATGATTTCAATCTGAACAAGCTCGCGCAAGTGCAAGGCTTGACGGTGTTGAATATTAACGAGCTGGCCAATTCTCTCAAGCCGGTGGTGTTGCCTGGGGAAGTGATGCGCGTCTTCATTTTAAAGGAAGGCAAAGAGCACAATCAGGGCGTAGCTTATTTGGACGACGGCACGATGGTGGTTGTGGACAATGCGCGGCGCATGATCTCGAAAACCGTGGACGTTATCGTCACCAGCGTTCTGCAAACCACGGCGGGCAAGATGATTTTCGGACGCTTCGACGAACGCCAGCAATCGGTTGGCGAGACACGCGCGAGCGCGGCAGCCAGTGCGGCAGCTCCCTAATTGTTTGAAAAAAAAGGAATTCACCTACCCGTTCGGCTGATGCGCAGCAGTTCATTCGCCCGCAAACTGGGAGCATGAGTGAAGGATCTGAGTTCGATTTACAAGGCTATTCCGCAGCCATTAGCGGTTTGGTCGAAAAAGCAGGCGCGCATGTGGCGGCAATCAAGTCCGCGCCATACCGCGTCACCAGCGGCGTGGTGTTCGGCGCCGATCTGATTGCCGTCAATAACCATCTGCTGAAACGCGAAGGGAAAATTCCCGTTCAATTGCCCGGCGGCGACGCCGTCGAGGCCGCCATTTTGGGCCGTGATCCGGCTTTGGATGTGGCCATTTTGCAGGTGGCGGGCGCGCAGTGGAACGTCCCTCAAACGGAAGAAGACGCATCGCTGAAGGCAGGAGCATTGGCGGTTGTGGTGGGACGCACCCTGGACGTGGGGCTATCGGCCAGCGTGGGCATCCTGGGCGCGGTAGGGGGGCCCCGGCGCAGTTGGCGCGGCGGGGAATTGGAGCGCTTCTTGCGGCTTGATGTGAATCTGTATCCATCGCAGGCGGGCGCAGCGGTGGTTTCCGCGACTGGACGTTTTGTCGGCATGGCGACGGCGGCGATTCTAAGGCACTCGGCGTTAGCCGTCCCGATGGGAACCTTGCGCAGCGTTGCGCACGAACTACTGACGCAAGGGGGCATCCGGCAAGGCTACCTGGGTGTGGGTCTGCAGCCTGTGAGCATTCCGGAACATCTGCAAAGTAAGTCGCCGTTGGCCGGTGAGAGCGGTCTAATGATTGTCAGTATCGAGCAAGGAAGCGGCGCGGAAAAGGCAGGCTTGCAGCTGGGCGATATTTTGCTGGCGGCGGGCGATACGCGCTTGGCGCAGATAGATTCGTTGCTCAGTGCGCTGCGCTTTCCTCTGCCCAGTGAGTCTTTGCAGTTGACGATTCTGCGGGCGGGAGAAGTGAAAAGCCTGGAAGCCGGTATTTCGGTGCGCGTCGGGAAGAGGAACTAACATGCCATTTCCTGTGCCTGGGCGGATGGCCGAGTTTCTGCGGCGCGCCACCGTTCAGATTCGAGTGAGCGGAGCGGATGCGCAGGGGGCTGGTTCGGGTGTTGTTTTGGGCAGCGGCCGGGTCATTACGAACGCACACGTCGCCATAAATGATGCCGTGACGATCGAGACCTGGGACGGCAGTTCGCACACGGCGCGGGTCCTGAGAAAGGATGCGCAAGCGGATTTGGCGCTGCTCTCGGCTGAGGCTTTGGATGCGCCGGCGGCAGCGCTTGCCGGAAATGAGCCGAAGCCCGGGGCGGCTGTGATTGCGGTAGGCAATCCATTGGGATTCGTGGGCGCTGTCTCCACCGGTTTCGTGCAAGCAGTCGGCGCGATTCGGGGCATGGGCTGGCGGCGCTGGGTACAAGCCGATGTGCGGCTCGCTCCCGGTAATTCGGGCGGGCCGCTAGCGGACGTGTTGGGGCAAATTGTCGGCATCAACACGATGATCGTGTCCGGCGGATTGGCTCTGGCGATTCCGGCAGCGACGGTGCAGCGTTTTCTTTCGGCAAAGTCTCAGCGGGCTTTGGGTGTCACCGTGCGGCCAGTGACGTTGCGGGCACCGAGACAAGCGCCGAGGCCGGCAATCCTGATCTTAGAGCTGACGGCTGGCGGTGCGGCGGAGCGAGCATCCCTGTTGCCGGGCGATATTTTGCTCGAAGCAGGCGATCAACCGTTGCATACGCCGGACGACCTCGCAGCGGCGCTAGCGAGTGGAGACACAGTCTCGTTCGCCTTTCATCGCGCTGGTGATGCGAAGGTGCGGCGCGTAGCCGTGGAACTACGAGCCGCCAAGCAGGCCAGCGCGGCGTGATTCGTGTATTCATCAGCGCGGCGACGGCTGCGGACGAGTTCGCTTTGGCTGCGGTTCTGGCGGAAGACGAACGGCTGGAGATTCTGGAAACGGGCGAAGGCAGAAATGCCGATGTGCTGTTGCTCAGCGGCGGAGGCAGTATGCCTGCTGGGTTTGGGCGGATTCCGAGCGTGGTCTTGACCGACGATGTCTTCGAGCCATCGGATTACCGAAGCTCGGTTCGAGCACGTCTTCCGGCCAATGCCACGGCGGGCGAACTGTTGGCGGCGATCGCGGCTGCGGCGCAAGGCTTGGTGATACTCACCGAACAACAGGCCGACGCTTTGTTCGCCCATCCAACCGTGCCACAAAGGCCCCCGGCGATGGTTGAGGAGTTGACAGCCCGTGAATTGCAGGTCTTGCGCGGCGTGGCGGAAGGGTGGGCGAACAAAGAAATCGCAGAGCAGTTGCATATCAGCGAACACACGGTGAAGTTTCATGTGGCCTCGATTTTGGGCAAGCTGCAAGTGGGATCGCGCACGGAAGCGGTGACGCAAGGGATTCGCATGGGCTTGATTCCGATTTAGCATTCGGCGCGTTGATATCATGACCACGTCATGACACGCAGAACTGCAATGCAGACGACAGCAGGCGCCGCGTTCGCCGCCACTGCCATCTTTGGAAGGACCCCTGGGTCAGCCGGGCGATTGAAGCAATCCGTCGCGCGCTGGTGCTATCGAAAGATTGAGCTCGATGATTTAGCCAAGGCCGGTGCCGAGATGGGCCTGAGCGGCATTGATCTGATCAACCACGACGAGTGGCCGACGGCTCAAAAATACGGGCTTGTGCCCGCCATGACTCCAGGCGCGGGAACAATTCCCGACGGGTGGAATCGCAAAGAGAGCCACGAGCGGTTGGAAAAAGAGATGCGCGAGAATATTGCGCTTGCGGCAGCGGCCAAAGTGCCGAACGTCATCACGTTTTCGGGCAACCGTAAAGGGATGGCAGACGATCTTGGAAAAGAGAACTGCATCATCGGTTTGAACCGCGTGAAGAAGGCAGCCGAAGATGCGGGCGTGACGATTTGCCTGGAACTGTTGAACAGCAAAATCGACCATCACGACTACATGTGCGACCACAGCGCGTGGGGCGTGGATGTGATGAAGGCCGTGGCATCTCCGCGCGTCAAATTGCTGTATGACATTTACCACATGCAGATCATGGAAGGCGATATTATTCGCACCGTCCGCGAGAACATTCAATACATCGGCCATTTCCATACGGGCGGCGTTCCGGGACGGCATGAGTTAGACGATACGCAGGAATTGCAGTGGCGGACCGTAGCGAAGGCGATTGCGGATCTAAATTTTGAAGGATACTTTGCGCACGAATTTGTGCCGACGAAAGATCCATTGATGTCTCTCAAGAGCGCGGTGGAGTTGTGTAGGGTCTAGGAGTCGCTCGCACCTCACTGCGCACTTCGGCCACCTACGCCCGCTTGAATCTCTAACCCAAACGGTGCAAACTCATGCGCCGACACCGCATTCGCACTGGAACTCGCATCCGCCGGTGTTCATCCAGTTGAGCCGTGGTGACGTAAGGTGGGAGGGCAAACGCTGCTTAAGTACACTGCCAACGATTTCTGATCAATAATCTCGTCTGTCCCATTTACGCTGTCAACTCTCGGCGGCCGCGTCAGCCGCAAGGGAAGCAAACGATCTCACGCGGGCGGTGACCCTTTATCGGCAAGCGCTGGAAACGAATCCCAAATGGCCAGAGGGGTGGTGGTCGCTAGGTAGCGTTCTGTATGACTCAAATCGCTATCCGGAAGCGACCGCGGCGTTGCGAAAATTTATTGATTTGAGCCCTCGCGATGCAACGGGTGTCGGCTTGCTCGGCCTTTGCGAATTCGAAATGGCCGACTAAGCAGCGATGGCTGAAATGCGGCGTGAAGTGGAGATCAATCCGAATAGTGGTGAAGTGTGCGCCACATTATCTTGGTTGCTGATGGAGGACGACAATTTTCCCGAGGCCATTCCTCTGGCCGAACGCGCGTTTCGTCTAAGCCCAACTTTACCGATGTCGTCTTACGTCTATGGCCGCGCGATGGTAGAAAAAGGCGACTTGAAAACAGGAATCGAGCATTTGGAAGCCGCGGTGAAAAATGCCCCGGCGAACCTTGTCTCCCACATTGCGTTGGCTGCGGCCTATGCCCGAGCGGGCCGCACCGACGATGCCCGCCGCGAGCGTTCTGTTTCTATGCAACTGGCCCATGAAGAACTTGCCGCTTCGCGTCGCTAGCTTCGCCTGTTTGTCTCTTCTTGCAGTGGCTCAGCAGCCAGGCGCGAGAAAATTGAGTTGCGCCGGATGTCATGTGGAGCAGGCGAAGACCCAGCCTCGGACCGACATGGCCCACGCTATGGAGCCGTTTAACGATGACCCTGTGCTGACGTCACATTCTCCAATGGAATGGAAAATTGGCGCGTTTCGCTACAAACTGGAGCACAACAACGGGTCACCGACCTATTCGGTGACCGACGGGGTGAATACTCTCACCCTCCCCATACGTTGGCCGTTCGGAAAGAACGCGCAGACATACGTCCTCGACTACAAGGGCAATCTTTACGAGGGGTTCGTGAGTTACTACCCGGGCATCCACGGTCTCGGCCGCACGGTCGGGGATCAATCCGCCACTCCCGAGAATCTTGAGCAAGCAGTGGGCAGGCTGCTAAGTCCGTTCGAAGCCAAATCGTGTTTCGGCTGCCACTCCACGAGCGCGATAGTGGATCGCAAATTGAGTTTTTCTACGTTGACGCCAGGCATTACCTGCACTCGCTGCCACGTGAATGCTGAGCAGCATCTGCAATCGATTTCTGAAGGAAAACTTGATAACGTACCGGCAAAGCTGAAGAAGCTTTCAGCGGAGGATATTTCCAACTTTTGCGGCCAATGCCACCGCACCTGGCAGACGGTGGTGCAGAACCGCTGGCTGGGCCCGATGAACGTGCGGTTTCAACCGTACCGCCTCGAAAACAGCAAGTGCTTCGATGGTGTGGACGCGCGGATGAGTTGTACCGGTTGTCATGATCCCCACCGGCAGTTGGAGACGGACGCCAAAACTTACGACGTAAAGTGCCTCGCCTGCCACGGCCCAACGAACCGTCCGGCGCGCGCGAAAGTTTGTCAAACAGGGAAGGAAAACTGTGTGAGCTGCCACATGCCGAAAACAGACTTACCAGGCGCTCATCGCGCGTTCACCGACCACCGGATCCGAGTAGTGAAAGCAAACGAGGCGTATCCGGACTGACCGGCGGAGAGAGTGGGATTCCGAACCCACGTTAGAGTTTCCCTAAGGGAAACGCGCGGTACTGGGAGTTCAACCTAGATCGAACTTTTCGTTGTGCAAGGCTGGGTCGCTCCTCACCAAAACGGGCCGGCCGAGAAGTTCTTCCAGCTCCTCCAGGTACTGGTTGTCCTTGGCTTTTAGGACTTTGGCGACGTCGGGGTGGACGCGCAGCACGACGTCCTTACCTTCCAAGGCTTTCGAGATTTTTTGCGCTTCGACAAGGATCTCGCCGATCACGGTCTGCACGCTCTTCACATAGCCCGCTCCTTCGCAATGCGGGCAGGGCGAACACAGGGTCCGCTCGAGGCTCTGCTTGACGCGCTTGCGGGTGATGGCGACCAGCCCGAAATCGTTGAATTGCAGAATCTTGTAGGGCGCTTTGTCGGAGCGCATCGCTTCTTCCAAAGCCTGCATCACGCGCTGGCGGTTTTTGCGCTCGTCCATATCGATGAAATCGACGACGATGATGCCGCCCAAATCCCGCAGGCGAATTTGGCGCACGATTTCTTTGACGGCTTCGATATTGGTTTTGACGATGGTGTCTTCGAGGCGGTTCGATTTACCGACGAATTTGCCGGTATTGATATCAATCGCCACGAGGGCCTCGGTTTGATTGATGACGATGTAGCCGCCGGACTTCAGCCAAACCTTGGGCCGCAATGCCTTTTCGAGTTCCTGGGTGATGTTGAAAGCGTCGAAAACAGGGGCGCTGCGGGTGTACATCTTCACACGGTTGACTAACGCAGGTTGGTGGCGCTGCATGAAGTTCACAACGCTCTCGTAAAGATCTTCGTCGTCGACCCAGATGGCTTTGAACTCGTCGGTGACATGGTCGCGGAGAATGCGTTGCACGATATCGAGGTCGTAGTGCAGGAGCGCGGGGGCCGGCTTCTTTCGGCTTTCGAGCGAATGTCGAGCCAGAGGCTGTACAAGAAGCTCATGTCGGCGGCGATCTCTTCTTCGGGAACGCCTTCGCCCGCAGTCCGCACGATGAAGCCGCCGGAGGTGCCTTCGCGATGTGTTTGCAGAATGCGCTTCAAGCGCATGCGTTCTTCTTCGCTAGAGACTTTGCGCGAAACGCCCAAGTGGGCAACACTCGGCATGAAAACGACATAGCGGCCGGGGAGCGCGATGCGAGAGGTAATGCGCGCGCCCTTCTGGCCAAGCGGTTCTTTGGCGATTTGAACGATGATTTCCTGGCCGGGCTTGAGAAGCTCGGAGATGGAGGGCATCACGCTAGTACGGTCGGGCCGTTCGCTGGAACGTTCCTCCACGGCAGGCGGCGCTTCGCGCGGTTCACGCTGGTTCGAAAAATCGCGGCGGTTGCTGTCGGGGCGGGGCTCACCTTGTGGGGCGGCGGCTCCGCCTGCTGTTGGACCGCTTTGGTTGTTAAAACGCCCGCTGCCCCCGCGGCGGCGCCGCATGCGGCGAGGACCGCGGTGCATGGACCGGTTTCCCTGATCGCGCAACATTGCCGACTGCGGCTGATCGCCGGCGGGCGACTCACAGACCTCGTTTGCGTCTTCGGCTAAGGTTACGTACGGTTCATCAATACCATTTTCGAGCGCCTCTTCGATTTCCGGCGCTATATCTTCCAGTTCCGGCAGCGACTCTTCGACCGCCAGTAATTCGCGTTCGTTGGCGTCGGGCCATTCCAACGGCACATGAGCGGGGGGCACATGAGCGGGAGAGGGATCGGTTAGGAAGCGTTCGGCGCGCAGGTGCTCTTCGTCGCGCTGGTTGATGGAAGCGCTGCGATCTAATCCCAGAAAGGAAGCGGCTCGGTCGAGGGCGTCGTCTTGTTCGGCCACCGGAGCGGCTTCTACCGGAGGAAGCTGCACCTGGTGAGAGAAGACTTGATCGCTGATTTTGATCTCGGCGGCTTCTTCGGCAAGTTCGGCTTCGACGGCGGGCGGAATGGATGCCGCCGTTTCGATTAAGGGTTCGGCTTCCGGCACCGGCGGTGGCGCTTGGACAACGGGACGGGTGCGATATTTGGCCAGTGATTCACCGGGAAGAACGATGACATCGCCAGGAGGGGCGGTATGGAAAACAGGGGCGGCTATCGTCTGAGCCGGCTCTTGCTGAGCATCCTCTTGTTGTTGATGCTGTGCTGCTGCTAATCGAACGACGTCCGATTGCGGGGCTGGAGCGGGTCCGCCGGCGGCATTGGGACGGGCATATTTGTTTTCGGGGAAATCGCGGCCGCCACGACGGCGGCGGCGCGACCGGCGGCCGCGGTCACCGCCCCGCGAATCGTCGTTTCGCTCGCCTCCGGGGCGAGCCTGTGGTTGCAGCGGTAGTTCAATGCTGCGAACTTCTGAGGAAAGCGAGAGGCTCGGTACGGTGGGCCGGCTGTTCTCGCTCTCCTCCTCTTCTTCGAGATCGCCCGGCGCCGGCTCCTCGGCGCCTAAGCTTTCTGCGTGTGCTTCGACAGGAGCAGCGGATATTTCTTGTGGAGGACGATCACGGTCGTGGCCGCCGCGATCAGCACGGTCGCGGCGTTCCCCGCCCCGGCCGCCACGGTCCCCGCCACCACGAATAGCAGTGGGCGGTTTTTCGTCGGTTAGTGTGTCGATGTCATCGTGTTCTTCGAAGAAATCGGAAACGTACAGGAACGTATCGCGTTCCAGGCCCAAGTCCACGAAAGCGGACTGCATGCCAGGCAACACGCGCGTGACCCGTCCCTTGTGGATGCTGCCGGCGAGAGAATACTCGTGGGCACGCTGAAAAAAAACCTCGACAAGCTGGTCGTCTTCGAGGATTGCTACCTTCGTCTCGTGGCGATTGGACCCAATCACCAGTTCCTTACTCATCTCTTCACCGCCTTCCGAGGGTCAATGAGAGACTTCTAGTAATCCGGATATAAATGGCGCTGCTTATTTCGCAACAAGGGAAATAAGGGCAAAAACTTTAGATTTTCAACGCGAATGGAGACTTGCTCGGTACACTCACGTTGTTTCCTAACTCACAAAACTGTCACACCTATCCGAAATCTTTTCGTCTCCCGGCTCGACTCCTCTGTCGAACGGGCCCCAATCGTTGGAGCCGCTCATTTAGTTAACAAACCTACGCAACCTGACGCCGTTTACCAACCCCAGCATCAAGAAAATCGACCACGTGTTCGATCCGCCCGAACTCATCAGCGGAAGCGGAATGCCAGTGATAGGCATTTTGCCCACCACCATACCCACGTTGACCAACACGTGGAACAAAAGCAAAGCAGCGACGCCCATGCATACATACAAGCCAGCTCTATCATTCGCTGTTTGAGCGTTCTGCACAACCTGCATAATCAGCAGAAAATACAACACTAGCGCGATCACGATTCCAACAAAACCATGCTCTTCCGCGAAGGAAGAAAAGATGAAGTCCGTGTGCGGAACCGGCAGAAAACCCAAATGCGTCTGAGAGCTTTCCTTGGCTCCACGGCCCCACATGCCGCCGTTGCCGACCGCGATGCGTGACTGGATCACCTGAAAGCCCGTCCCTTTGGGATCGCGCTCGGGGTATTTAAAACTCACCAAACGATCCCGCTGGTACGGCTTAAGCAAATTGTAGCCGATCGGCAAAGTGACAGCCAGCACCAGGCTCAGAATGAGAATCTGTTTCCAACGCAAACCGGCCATAAGAATGCCGGCGACGAGAATAGGAATATACGTCAAAGACGTGCCCAAATCCGGCTGCTTCATCACCAAAACCATCGGGAATCCGACGACAAGGCCGAGTTTCCCGAGGTCGGCCCAAGTCAAAGTTGTTCCTGGGCGGACGAATTCCACGAGATAACGGGCAATAGCGAGAATCAGAACGATTTTGACGAATTCGGAGGGTTGGAGAGTGAAGCCGCCGATCCTGATCCAGCGCGTTGAGCCAAAGACCTTGTTGCCAATGAGAGTAGTGGCAAACAACAAGCCGATCACGGCGCTATAAAGGTAGAGCACCTTGCCCATTAGCGACTGATAGCCGATGACGGCAACACCCCACATCATGACGAGCCCAGTGGCGACCCAGATGATCTGCTTTTGCCAAGCTCCATCCCACTTGGTGCCGTTCGTGGCGCTGTAGACCTGGATGATGCCAAGCGCTGACAGGATGAGCGTGACAATGATGAGGGGCCAGTCTAGTTCTCGGAAAGCGCGGATGCCCATTTATTGTTTCAGCTTCGCCTCCAAGTAGTGGGACGGCACAAGAGTAGTGGCTGTGAGGTGATCCTGCGTCTCAGTGAGAAGTTCGAGGCCTTTCGATTTGCGTTCTTTTTTGTCGAAATAGGCTTTTAGGACGTCACGCACAATCCAAGACGCGCGATCACCGTGCTCGCCGTTTTCAAACAGGGCGACAACGATAATTTCGGGGGCTTCCTGCGGCGCGTATCCGACGAACCAGGCGTTGTCCTTCATGTTGCGGCCCGCGGCGGTGCCCTTCAAGAATTTGTTTGACGCCAACTGCGAAGTTCCCGTCTTGCCGCACACTTTGATGCCTGGTATTGCCGCAGTCGTGCCCGTACCGTGGGGTTCGTTCACCACAGCATACATTCCCGAGATGACTTTCTCGACGTTTTCCGGGTTGAAATGGCCGACTCGCAAAATCTTAGGCGCGACGCCCTCCAGCAAATGCGGCTGCATCCAAGTACCGCGGTTCGCTATGCCGCCGATAGCCGAAGCCAGTTCCAAAGGCGAAACGGTAATCGCGCCTTGGCCGATGCCGACCGAGATCGTCTCGCCGACGTACCACTTCTGACGGGACAGGTGCAGTTTCCATTTGGTGGACGGCATGGTGCTGTCGCGCTCATTGGGCAGGTCGATTCCCGTCTTGTGTCCTATGCCGGCAATGTCGCCATATTCAGCCAGACGATCAATCCCCAACTTATTAGCGACGTTATAGAAGAAAACGTCGCAGCTCTCCCTAAGAGCCCGGTGAAGCGAGATATTGCCGTGGCCTCCAGGGTATTGCGGCGCATGCCGCCAGCAAGAGTAATAGTTGCCGTAGAACGATGCGCCCCCGGCGCAGTGGAATTCGGTTTCGTCGTCTATCGTGCCGGTTTCCAGACCAGCCAACGCCACAATCGGCTTAAACGTCGAGCCAGGGGCGAATTCCGCTTGGATTGCGCGATTCAGCAGCGGCTTGTACGGATCGGTCATGATCTCGTTCCAGTCCTTGCGGCTGATCCTGCCGGTAAACTTGTTGGGGTCAAAGGTAGGCGCGCTCATCATGGCCAGCACTTCACCCGACCGCGGATCAAGCGCGACGACTCCGCCGCGTTTGCCCTGCATGGCTAGTTCGGCCACGGCTTGCAGATCCAAGTCGAGGGTGGTTTTCAAGTCCGTGCCAGACACGGCAGGTTGGGTGGTTTCCATCTGGCGTTCATGGCCGAAATTATCGACTTGCACGCGCTGTTGGCCATCGACCCCGCGCAATGTTTTGTCGTATTGCTTCTCGAGGCCGTCTTTACCGACGATGTCGCCCTGGTGATACTCGCTGAACTGCGGCAGATTCAGATCGTTTTCGCTGATCTCACCGACATAGCCGGTGACGTGCGCGGCAAAACCGTTCTGTGGATACTGACGCCGCCAGGATTGAATCAGCTGCATTTCGGGATAGGCGCTTTCGTCCTGGTGGGCCTCGATCCACGCGATATCGTCGCGCGACACCTGATCCTTGATGATGATTTGCGGGCGAGTATTGCGGCGGATGGCGGCCTTGAGATCGTCGTAGTCGAGCTGGAGGGCCGCGCCGATGGCGGGCAGGTGCTCCCATTTGATCTGATCGCGGTTCAGAAGCAGCGAATAGGAAGTGTGGTTATCGACGATCACGCGGCCGTCGCGATCCAGAATTTTGCCGCGGGCGGCCAGCAGGGGCGTGCTTTTGATGCGGTTTCTTTCCGCTGCTTCGACGTAGCGTTCCGGGTCTTGCACCTGCAATTGCCAGAATCCGGAAACCAGGAACACGAACACCAGCACGGTCAGGTATTGGAAGACCGCGATTTTGCCGGCGAAATCACGAGGATCATCGCGATAGGCAACATCCGGCGCGGAACTTGTTGAGCGGACTCTTTCGTTGTCTTGTGCCACTTGTTATTGCTTGCCTAATGCTCGTCGGATAACTTCATTCTATCGAGGATCAAATAAAGCGGCAGGGCGACCGCGATATTAAATGCGCCATGCAGGAGCGTAAGTTGCGTATCGAACGGCACCAGTTGCTCGAGGAGGGCGCGCCGCATGACCCAATAAAAGAAAGCGTGAAAACAGTAGAAGAAGAAGCACAGCACCAGGCGGATGAGCGAATTGCCGACGTTGAAACGCTGGCTCACAGACGCGGCAAAATAGCCGACCAAGGTTTTGGTGATGCCGTACATGCCGATGGGCAGGTTTGCCGGCGAAAGTGAATCTTCAGAGATACCGACAAAAGTGCCAAAGAGGAGAGCGGGCACGGGGTCGGGGCGCATCAAGCCGAAATAGATGGTCAACAATAACGGAACTTCCAGCCAGACGGCGCTTGGAATCAGGCGTGGCAGGTAGAACTTGCTGATGATGGCGATTAAAGTCAGAATGATGAGGCCCGCAACTTGGAAGCGGCTGAAGAGGCCGTCGGAACTGGTGCGGCGGGAACGAAGGAGATGATCGCTGCTTTCGTTCATTGGGGCTGGTTCGAAACAGTTGGTTTCGGGGTGGGGTTTTGATTGTTGGGTTGACTGTTAGGTCGAGTGTTAGCCGGATGCGGCGAACCCAAGGGAAGAACGGGTTTGGTGGCGGCGGTGTGCGGCGTGGCCGGATGAGTGGGCGCCGCGTTGGGAGAGCTCGCCGGAGCGGTTGTGGGGTGCTTGATGGGTGCGCCCAGAACGACAGATCCTGACGCAGCCCGGTTTGTAGCAGCAGGCGCGGCAGGGCCTGAAAAGTTAGCGGCAGGCGCTGGGGCAACGGGCTTAGGAGCGGGTTTGGTCACAAAGTTCGGCATATTGGAATAGATCGCGCCGTAAACGTGATCTTCTTGTTTGCCTAATTGTTCATATTTCTGAACCATCTTGTCGGCCTCGGTCTGGCCGGTGCCCGGGGCGGCGTTGGTCGTTTCCTTGCTATCGGGCGGCGGCGGAGGCAGTGGTGTCGCCATCTTTTCTTCCGGCGCCACGTTTACGGGAATCGGCTGATGGACGCCTTCCAGCACTACCAAAACCTCTTCAACACCACTGGGGGCGCCGCTCAAATTCAAGTGGACATCCTTCATGCCATTCCCCGGTTGAGCGCTTATGACAGTTCCCACCGGGAATCCGCGCGGGAAAACGCGATCTTCACCTGAGGTGTAGAACCACTCGCCCACCGCAACTTCCTCTTCGTTTTGAATTTGTTCGACTAGGCAATGGCCGCTACCGCAGTTCAAGGTACCGTGAATGTGCCCTCGCTGCGATTCGATGCCCACTTTGAAAGTGGAATCCGTCACGAGAAGAACCTGCGAGGCAAGAGGATAGACGGCAGCCACCTTGCCGACGATGCCGTTGGGCGTAACCACGGCCATGCCCTTTTCAATATTGCTGGTTGAGCCGCGGTCAATGAAGACGGCCTTCGCCGTTGATACGGTACTATCGCCAATTACGCGGGCGGCGACCGTTTTGGAGGGCGTTTTTGCTTGAAAAATTGTTAACGCACGCGCGTGTTCGGCGGTCGCAAGCTGGTTGCGATAGAAAACGTTCTCCATCTTCAGCTTGTCGTTATCGGTTTTCAGCTTGCTGTTTTGCTCACGTACATCGAGAAGCAGGAAGTAGTCTTTCAAAAAGCCTACCGTGTTGTGGCGAATTGCTTCAAAAATTCCGGAGAACGGTGTAACGGCGCTGACCGCCCAAACGCGGATCAACCGCTCATCGCGCCCGGTTCTCACTTGATAGGCCAAATAGAGGACCTGCGCCATGATGACGACGACCAGCACGACAAGACTGCGATAGCTTCGATAGCGGTTGAATATCGCTTCCATGGCTATTGATTCCTTAGGGCGACTAAGCAGACCAACCCTACTCCGGTTTGGGCCATTTATTCGATTGCGATCCGGCGCAGGAGCTTGAAATCGGTAAGCATCTTGCCTGTCCCCAAAACGACCGAAGCCAGAGGATCTTCCGCTATGGAAACAGGAAGGCCCGTTTCTTCCCTAATGCGCCGATCTAAATTCTTAATCAACGCGCCGCCGCCCGTCAGTACAATTCCTCGATCGCTAATATCCGCACTCAATTCCGGCGGGGTCCGCTCGAGCGCCACGCGAATGGCGTTCAGGATCGTGGCAATGCATTCGGACAACGCTTCGCGGATCTCGCTATCTTCAATTGTAACGGTTTTCGGCACGCCTTCAATGAGATTGCGGCCTTTGATTTCCATTGTTAGCGGCCGGTCCAGAGGATAAGCGGAACCAATCTGAATTTTGATTTGCTCGGCAGTCCGTTCACCAATGAGGAGATTGTATTTGCGCTTCAGATAATTCATGATGGCGTCATCCATCTCGTTGCCGGCGACGCGGACGGACCGGGAATACACGATACCGGAAAGAGAAATAACGGCTACGTCAGTGGTGCCCCCGCCAATGTCGACGACCATATTGCCCGAGGGTTCGGTAATGGGCAGGCCGGCGCCAATCGCCGCCACCATGGCTTGTTCCACAAGGTGAACTTCACTAGCCTTGGCGCGATAGGCGGATTCGCTGACCGCGCGTTTTTCCACTTGGGTAATTTCGCTGGGAACGCCGATGACAATTCGCGGGTGCACCAGCATTTTTCGGCCGTGCGCCTTGTGAATGAAGTAATTCAGCATGCGCTCAGTTACTTTGAAGTCCGCGATCACGCCGTCTTTCATGGGACGGATGGCGACAATATTTCCTGGTGTGCGCCCCACCATATCTTTGGCTTCTTTGCCAACGGCCTCAATCTCTCCGTTATTCTTGTTTATGGCGACAATAGAGGGTTCGTTGACAACAATGCCCTTACCCTTGGCGAAGACCAAGGTATTGGCAGTTCCGAGATCGATCGCCAAATCGGACGAAATGAGGCTAAATAGGGACCTATAATTCATGTATAACCGGACTCTGATTAATGCGGATTCACTCCGAGGGTAACATAGGTATACACCCTTCCGCAGTGCTCCACAAGAACCTTATTTTCAAATGCTTGCGATTTTTTGCTATGACTAGGCGAGACTGCCTCACGATCGGGGCGGCAATGCTTTCGGCGGCCTGTACCCCGGCTAAGAGAACCGGGTATCAAGGATCTGCCCTGATCGCCACCTCCGGCGAGAATTCCTTGGCGGTGGTGGACCTCGCTACTTTTCGTCTTACCAAGACACTTCCGCTCAGCGGTGCTCCTACAGCCGTCATACCGTCGACTCATCAGAACTATGTTTTGACCCCGTCTACGGATAGTGTGCATATCTTGGACCGAAATCTCTCCCTTACTTCTTCCCATCGGCTCGGCGAAGGAATTACTGAGATCAGACTTTTCTCTGACCAATCTGGTTTGGTGGCAAGCGCGCGGCCGTCGCGAGAGATTGTTTGGGCTGACCCGATCTCTCTGCAAATCAGGCGAAAAACGAAGCTGGCAGCGGAGCCCACCGCAATGGATGTATCGAACAATGGCTGGGTGGCTGTCTCGACGGGGCCGCACGGCACGGTAGAGCTGCTGCATCCGGCTTCAGGAGAGCACAAAACAGTGGAAATTGGCGGGTTTGTCGGCGACGTGCGCTTTCGGGCGGACGGGCAAATCGTGCTGGCCGCGCGGCCACAGGAACGCACGATCGTCGGATTTGATGTGGCCACGCAAAAGCCGGTTGCAGAATTGCCGCTCGCGATGGAGCCGGAGAACCTGTGTTTCAACGCGGACCAGGGCCAGCTTTTTGTCACCGGCAAAGGAATGGACGGCGTGGCTATCGTGTTCCCCTATCAAACGATGGAAGTGGAGCAGACCGTTCTGGCGGCGCGAAATCCTGGCGTTATGGCCACATCCGACGCACCTGCCTATCTGTTTATTGCCAGCACGAATGGGTCGGACATCAGCATCCTGAGTATCGAGACGCGCAAGTTGATCGGTGTGGTTGATGTGGGTGGCCAATCGGATTTCATCGCCATAACGCCGGATAACCGGTTTGCGCTGGTGCTGAATAAGATGTCAGGCACGATGGCGGCTATTCATATCCCCACGATTAAAGCGACTCGCGAAAAGAAAGGGCTTTCGCTTTTCACGCTGGTAGATGTTGGCGTGAAACCGGTGCATCTTGCGGTGGTGTCGCGAGACGCGTAGATGCTCCATTAAGCCGCAGTGACGTAAGTTCGGGCGGCCTTGCGGGAACGCGGTTTGTTGCGAATAACTATCTCAACGTCGCAACCAAGCGCGTTCAAGAAATTCAAGAGTCGCTCAACAGAAAATCCAGCAAGACTGTAGTTTGCTAATGCGGAAATTTTGGGCTGACTAATCCCGAGTTGACGAGCCGCTTCAGTTTGCGACAAGCGGCGCTGGCCAATCATTTGATTAATCGCAAACGCCAGGCGAACTTGCGTTTTTCGCTCGTCCGCGTTGGGGATCTCAAGGTCTGCAAACACATTGCCTGAACTGGGCATGACCGTCTTGCGAATTTCCCTATTGCGTATGACCATAACGTTGCTGATAATCCTCTCGAGCCTGTTTGAGACGCTCGGAGACAAGGCTGACATCGTTTTGCGCCGTCTTGATCCCGGTGGTACTCTTCTTCTGAAACGCGTGCAGCACATAGACCGCTTCGCTGAATCGCACGGTATACACAACGCGCCAGGTATCGCCGGCGTGATTTTCTACAATTTCCATTACGCCCGCACCTTCCCCTTTCCACGGCTTTGCGGAAGGATGCTTGCCTCCGAATTGAGCAACGCTCAGCGCGATGCCGAGGTGATCCCTAACCGCTTCTGGGAAACTAAGCACGTCTTTCTTCGCCGAGCCGACCCAATGCAAGGGTTTTTCGCCCGGCACGAGCGAGTCTCAGGCCACTTATACCAATTTTAGGATATCGCGCAGGAACAATGCAACCAAACGAGCGTCCTTAAATTTCCCGCAGTTTGCGTCAAACAGCAGTCTCACAACGACGCTGATCGCGGGTCGGGAAATTGGGCCGCGTACACGAACACGGCTTTAAAGTCGTCTTTCATGAGGCAGGGGTAATCCTGGAGGATTTCGTCTTCCGAAGCACCAGCGGCCAGCCATCGCAAGATCTCCTGGACCGTTATTCTGGTATCTCTTACGCCGGGCCTGCCGGACCGCACATCTGGTTTGGTCACTATTCGGAGGAGGTACGGATTGACGACCGTATCCATGCCTCGATTTTACACCGGAATGGCGGTCCGGATTTGCTTTCGGACTTACGAGGGAGGCCGAGAAATCTCGCGGTTCATATAATGGTGTTAATCCGGTCGCAGACAAAATTTGCCCTTACCTGTCACTAGCTGCTGTGATTCAAGCAAGGAGTGTTACCACCCGTCCGATGAAACCCACCGCGAAGCCGCTTAACCCTCATTTTTCGTCCGGCCCTTGTGCGAAAAGGCCGGGCTGGTCGCTGGACGCGCTCAAAGATGCCAGTGTGGCGCGGTCGCACCGGGCCAAAAGTGGCAAAGCGAAGCTCGCCGCGGTGATTGAGCGCAGCAAGGCGCTGCTGGAAATGCCGAACGACTACCGCTTGGGTGTTGTTCCGGCTTCGGACACGGGTTCGATCGAGATGGCGCTTTGGTCCGTGCTTGGTGAGCGCGGCGTTGATGTGTTGGCTTGGGAAAGTTTCGGATCGGCCTGGGCAACGGATTGCGAGAAGCAACTCAAGCTGAAGGATTTGCGTTTATTCAGCGCCGATTATGGCAAGATGCCCGACTTAAGCCAGGCGGATTGGAATCGCGACGTTGTTTTCGCTTGGAATGGGACGACCTCGGGCGTGAAGGTTCCGAATGGCGATTGGATCTCCGCCAACCGGACGGGGTTGGCGATTTGCGATGCAACCTCTGCCGTGTTTGCGATGCCGATGCCTTGGGACAAGCTTGACGTAGTCACTTGGTCTTGGCAGAAAGTGATGGGAGGCGAAGCGGCGCATGGGATGATCGCGCTATCGCCGCGCGCGGTGAAGCGGCTGGAGACTTATACACCCGCTTGGCCGCTACCCAAGATTTTCCAGCTGACCAAAGGCGGCAAAATCGTTGAAGGCATTTTCCAGGGCGAAACGATTAATACGCCTTCAATGCTTTGCGTAGAGGACGCGCTGGACGGGCTGAAATGGGGTGAACGGATTGGCGGGTTGAAGGCGCTGGTGGCGCGGTCGCAGGCGAATTTGAAAGCGATCGAGGATTGGAGCGTGCAGGCGGGTTGGATAGGGTTTTTGGCGGAGAAGGCGGAGACGCGGTCGAATACTTCTGTTTGTTTGAAGATTACCGACCCTTGGTATTCAGGGCTTTCGGCGGAAGAGCAGGAACAAGGCGCGAAGAAGATCGCGAGTTTGCTCGAAGCGGAAGGAGTGGCTTACGACATTGGGGCGCATCGGGATGCTCCGGCGGGATTGAGGATTTGGGCGGGCGCGACGGTGGAGACGAGTGATTTAAAGGCGCTGTTTCCGTGGCTGGATTGGGCGTGGAATGAAGTGAAGGCGGCGGCTACGAAGGCGGCTTAGAAATCTCGCGCGTTTCATGCAAGCATTTGCGACTATTTCGGATTCTTCGTGACGGGTCTGGGTCGAGAAGTATGCTCTACCTTAACTCCAATCGGAGTTGGCGTCCGACTGCCACAGCGGCACGCTGCAACTTATGTAACGTCACACTCGTGGTTTTGGGATCGAGCAACCGGTCAAGTGCTCGGCGGCTGGTCTGCATTCGGTGCGCCATGGTTGCTTTGGTGAGGCGATCCTTTTCCATAGCGGTCTTGATCTGATCGGCGAGAATCTGTTTGATGGCCCGCTCCGCGCATTCCTGAAGAATGCCCTGCTCTTCCAAAAAGCTGTCAAAGGACGATCCAACCTGTCTTTCGGTACTGATGATTTCTTTTTAAGAGCCATTTCAACTCACCTTTTTGGAGCGATCAATCAATACTCAATGCGCCATTTTTGGCACATTGGGGCAAGCAGTCAATCTTCGAGGCCAACCAGGCGGCGCGGATAACGGCGATAGCTGCGGCAGCGGCAGTTTCGGCGCGCAGCACCGTGCTTCCGAGGGAACAGCTTGACCAGCCGGCAGCGTGGGCCAATTCGCGTTCTTCGCTGGTCCAGCCGCCTTCTGGGCCCAAGAGCAAGGCGATGCTATCGGTTGTGGTTCTTCCGGAGGGCAGACACGTCCCAATCGGGGCTTCGCTGTCTTCATCGAGCAGCAGCTTTACGTCGGCGTGGGTCTCGGTGGCGCTGCGAAACGAGACAGACTGGGCGATAACGGGTAAACGCAAACGCCTTGCTTGCTGACTCGCTTCGTGTGCGATCTTTTGCCAGCGTTCGTTTCGTTTGATAGAGGCTTGCGCTAAGCCGCGTTCACTGCGAGTGGCTTCGAAGGGGCGAATCTCTTGGACGCCTAACTCAGTAGCCTTTTCGACAATCCACTCGAAGCGGTCGAACTTGATCAATGCGGGGAGCAGGATGATCTCGGCTTCGGCGGCGGGGGGCGGAAGTTCTTCCAGAACTTTGAAAGTGACTTGCGACTTGCGCGCAACCTCGACTTCGGCGAGATAGAGGCGCTCGTTATCGGAGATCTCATAAACCTGGCCGGCTTCGGCGCGCAGTACGCGCACCAGGTGTTCCGCTTCATCACCTGTTAGTTCGGCCACGCCGCGCCGCACTTGGGAAACGAAAAATCTACGACGCGCCATGGATTGCTAACCTCTTAGCGCGCCGTGTTTTGCGCGCGGCTGAAGAAGCCCAAGTCCTTTCCAGTAATTTGCTTGGTAGCGAAAATAATCTGGCCGGCGTGCAACATCAGGTGGCCAGTAACTTGATAGATCGCTTCAAGCACGGCCACGTCGCGGTTTTGCGGCTTGGTGCGTTCGGTCAGCCGCTCTAAAGGCATTTGCTTGAGGATTTGCATGGCCTCGGCAAGGGTGGTTTCGAAGAGGCCCAGCACTTCGGCGGTGGAACGGCCGCCACGCAATTCGAATTCTTTGTCGCGTTCGCGAATGTCGGCTAAGCCGCCCACGCCGTGGCCAATCCACTGGCGGATGTTGCCTGAGAGGTGCAGGAGGAGATTTCCGATGGAGTTGGCGTTGTCGCCGCTACGTTGCCAGATTTGTTCGTCGGTCAGGCCCTGCACGCATTCGCGAATCTGTTTGGACATCTGTTCCATTTTTTCGAGCGAGTAACCGATGAACAGGCTCCCGGCGGTAGATGTGGCTGAATGGCTGACCATAGCTTATTTTGCCCGACATTGCTTAGCGGCGCGAAGAATTGCATCTAGACTCCACTCCACGTCCTCTTCATCCGTCACCCAGGACGAGACACTGATACGCATGGCGCGTTGACCGTGCCAAACAGTGCCGCCGCACCAGCAGGTGCCGTCGCGCTGGACGGCATCTATGACGGCCTGTGTTATCTCATCGTCAGTGAAGCGGACGAGCACTTGGTTGATCACGGCGTCGTTCAGCACGTCGTGTCCGGCAGCGCGCAAACCCTCGGCAAAGCGTTCTGCATGTTTGCAAGTACGTTCCACCATCTCGGCTAGACCGGAGCGGCCTAGCGATTTCAGCGCAGCCCAGACTTCGATGCCACGCGCTCTGCGTGAACTCTCAGGTGTCCACTGCATGGGATCGCGTTGAGCGCCGGGCGTCAGGTAGGCGGCCTGCAGATTTAAAGCTTGATAGAGCGACGCGCCATCGCGTACAAAAGCCACACCACAATCGTATGGAACGTTGAGCCATTTGTGAGCATCCGTGGCCCAGGAATCGGCATCGCTGAAGCCGTGCATAAGATGCGCTCGTTGCGGGGCACAGGCGGCCCATAGGCCGAACGCTCCGTCGACATGCACCCAACTACCGCTGGCTCGGGCGGCTTGGCAGATTTCGTGCGCCGGATCGAAAGCGCCGGTGTTGACATTACCTGCCTGAATACAAATCAGTGCGGGCTTGGTGAGTTTCGGAAAAGCATCGGCACGCATGCGGCCTTGTGAATCGGCTGGAACCGTTGTAGCGCGATCGCGTCCAAGGCCCGCCATGGCGAGAGCTTTGCGAAGCGAGGCGTGCACTTCTTCGCCCACTATCACTTCGAACGGCGGCGCGCCGAAGAGACCTTGGGCTTCCGCGTCCCAGCCGGATTTAGCAAGAAGCGCATGCCGCGCGGCGACGAGACAAGTCATATTGGCCATCGTTGCGCCGGTGACAAGTGCACCGGCTGCTTCAGTTGGCAGACCGAGAAGATCTTTCATCCAACCGAGAGCAACGTCTTCCAGGACAGCGGCGACGGGTGACATGACTCGGAGGGCTGCATTTTGATCCCACGCGGCCGCGAGAACGTTTGCGGCCAGCGCTGCCGGGACGCTGCCGCCATTAACGAAACCGAAGAAGCGGCCTCCGGCGTTGGCGACGGTGCCAGGCGATCCGATTTCGTCGAGCTGTTTCAGAACTTCGGCAGCGTCACACGGATCGGCCGGCAAAGGCTCGGCAAATTGCTGGAGACGCGTGACGGCTGGGTCAACGGGAGCGACGCTGCGCTGACGGATTTTGCGTAGATAGGTAGCGCCTCGCTCCGCTGCGGCAGCGAGGAGTTCTTCTCGTTCCATAAGTCTTCCTAGTTCACTAGTGGCAGGATCGGCCGGGCACATTCGTCGTCGCCGATGGGCTGACCCGGCGGTGCTTCGATGATTGGCGCGGGTTGAAATTTTTCGGGCGCACGTTCGAAGGCTTGTAAGCCCCGCGCGAGGTATCCTGGCAGGCGAGCACGCAGGGTTACGAGCGTTTCGACGGTCTTTGCGCGCACAACAGGCGAGGCGTGGTCGTCGTTTGCCAAGATTAATGCTTGTTCGAACAGAACGAGATCGGTAGCGGTTTTTACTTCGCCCGCAAGACCAGCCGGTTTCGGGGCCAGCCATGTGGCGGTGGCGATTTGGCGAATCACGTCTTCTAATGCGGGATTGGCGGCGTTGCGGGCGTGGTGTTCGATGAGACGGGCGGCTCGCTCGCTCTGAAAGAGGAGACTGCCGGTCAGTCCGGCTGCTGCTTGCGCCGCGGCAATCGGATCGAACGTAAGGCCCGTCTGTTCGGGAAAGCTTTCGCGGGTGCGGTCGAAGCCGGGAGGATGCGGCGCGACCAACTTCACAATTCGCTCGGGCAGGGTTAGAGCCGACGGGCTCAAGGTTTGCAAAAGAGCTTCCAAGGCTCGCTTTTGTTCGGCGGCGGGAACAACCTCGGTTACTGTTTGTCCATCGCTGCGCAAGCCGTACGTGTAATCCACGCCGCCGAGCACCTTGGCCGCCGCTTCGGTTTGATAGCGATGCAGAAAATAGAGAGGCACCAAGGTTTCGTCGAGAGTTGACCAAGGAGCGCCTTGCGCAATGCTGTTTTCGCCAAAATGTTGCAGGGCCGCTGCCCGAACCTTCAAGAGGCGAGTCAATTCGTCGACAGCGTTTGAGCCGTTGTCCCAGAGATGTGCGCGTGGATGAGCGCTGCCCAAGGGCCGGCTATCGGCATCGGAAATGAAGATGTTTCCTTCGTGGGCGGCATCGAGCACGATTTGGTTCAAGGCTTTTTTCTCATCTGTGCCGGGTGCAAACTCGGAGTAGCCGTAACGAATCGCAACTTTGTCCCAAGTGCCGATGCCAACACTATAAGCATGCGCGAGATCGAGAGTCCCATCACTATTGAACGCGATTCTCGGATGCGGATAATCCATCACGGACGCGTTGTCATGAGTGCTGGCAACATAATTGTGCGCCAGGCCTAGCGTATGTCCGATTTCGTGCGCGGCGAGTTGCCGCAGGCGGGCATACACGGCGTCTTTCACTTGCGCGAGCGGGCCGCCGCCGTCCGATCCAAAAGGCGAGAGCAACGCGCTAAAGATGAGGAAATCCTGGCGGTAACGCAACGATCCCAGCGTTACCTGGCCTTTTAAAATCTCTCCCGTGCGCGGATCGGCAATCGCGTTGCCGTACGACCAGCCGCGCGTGTAACGATGAACCCACTGGACGATGTTGTAGCGGACATCCATCGGGTCGACATCGGCGGGAAGAACTTTCACTTGAAACGCGTTGTGGAAGCCGGCGGCTTCAAACGCCTGGTTCCACCAACTGCCGCCTTCCATGAGGGCTTGCCGGACGTCGTCGGGTGCACCGCCATCCACGTAATAAACGATTGGCTTGACTGGCTCACCACTGGTGCTGCCGGGAGCAAGCTTGAGTCTGTGGCGGACGATCAAACGTTGATCGATATCGTCGCCCAGCGGAGCGGAATAATCTCGATAACGCATGTCGAAATAGCCGGCACGGGGGTCGAAGGCGCGTGGAGTGAAGCCGCTATCCGGCAGTTCGATCATGGAATGGTGTTCACGAAGGGTGAGGGCTTGCGGGTTGGGCGCAAGCTCGCGAACATATCGTCCGGGTTCATCGCCAGTGAACGTCAGCGTAATTTCCACTTCGGAGTTCTTTGGGAAATTCTTGGTGCGTTCCAGGAAGAAAGCGGAACGTTTGGGATCGACGTGGTAAACGCCTTGCTTCGTTTGTTGAAGCGCGCGGCCCACGCCAACGTTGTCGCGCGCGAAGAACTCGGAGGCATCGACGAGAACGTTGTCGCCATCGGTGGCAGCTATATCGAAACCCCAGAGAACAGAGGTGGCGAACGAATCGGCCACGGCGCGCTTCTCCATGGCATTGCCGCTCGATGCACGGAAACGGTAGTTCTTCTCGATCAACAGAACGCGGGGACCAATTCGTTCGAACGCCACGACGCGCGGCTCCGATAACAATCCTCGGTCGAGACCGATATCGTTCGAGCCCAATCCAGCGGGCAAGGAAGCGATGTATAGGAACTCGCGGTTCCAATGGGTGATCTGCAGAAAGATCTTGCCTTCCGCCTTGTCCCAATACATTGGGATGAAGCCGTCGAGCTTTTCGAGATCTTTGGTTGCATCGGCAATCGTGCGCGGCGGTGCCGCATGAAGGCGCGCGCCGACCAACAAAACCGCTGCGAACAGAATTAGATTTTTCGCCATACCGGAGAGTCCCCCTCTTTCACGTATTCATCCAGCATTTCATATGGGGTGAACCGGTTTTTGTAGTTCATGGATTGGCATTCTTTGATCCAGTAACCAAGATAGGCGTGGGGCCAGCCTTGCGACTTTGCGTATTCGATCTGCGTGAGCACAGAAAACACGCCGGGCGATTGGGGACGCCAGTCTGGATCGTGAAAGAAATAGACTAGGGAAACCGCGTCGGGCGGGACTTCATCCATAATGGCAACGCCCACCAGTCTGTCTTCGCTAAAGTAGAGCCACTGTCTGCCGAGCGCGCTCGAGCCGGACATGAACATATCCTGATAGCTCGCTGGTGACGCACGCTGCAGGGCCCAGCCGCGATGTTCGTGCATGAACTTTTGATAGCGATTGAATAGATCAACCGTCTCGCGCACGATGAACAGAGGATGCAGTTCGGCGCGGATGCCTTCGTTCTTTCGCTGCACGCGTCTTTGGCTGGCCGTGGCTTGAAACTCCTGCGCCAATACGCGAATACTGCGGCATTGCCGGCATTTCGGACAGGCCGGACGGAAAAGCTGCCAGCCGAACCGACGCCACCCGCGAGACAGCAGGTCAACATATTCCGGACCGCTCAGGTCTGTAACCGCGCGCACTTCGAGCGACGCCTTCTCGTTCGGCAAATAAGAGCATTGCCGCGGTTGTTCAACAATGTGAAACAGTTCGGTCATGGCGCTAGAGTACTTACATGAAAGAATCGAATGCAAATGAGTCAAGTTTCCCACTGATCGCCGACAAGCAAAAAAAAGGGGACAGGCACAGCGAGCAGATTCGGCCCAAACGCAGCCGCAAAGCCCGCGCATCGCGTGCTGCCTGTCCCCTTTTCTTGCGCTGCTCATCGCCTCGTTGCTCTTGAACTCGACAGCGCGTGGCCTCCTGGCCACGCTCTTCCGGTGCGGCGAACGGCTGAAACATGCTGCTGCATTTCGGGTATGATCGGAGGTAGGATTATGAGTCAGACGATCAGCAGACCAGACCGCAAAGCAAAGAAAAGCTTCACTCTTTCTGTTGAGTCAGTTGCTTTTCTCGAAGAATTGCGGAAAAAGAACAGGGCCGAATCCATTTCCGCGACTCTCGAAGATCTTCTTCAGGCGATGCAACGGGAGGAGAAGCGCACCTCAATTGAGCGAGAGATGACTGCTTACTACGACTCGCTCACCGACGAAGAAGTCGCCGAGGAAAAGAAGTGGGGAGAATTTGCACGCCGATCTTTTCCTCTTGAGGGGCAGAGTTGAGTGGTACGGCCAAACAGAAGCCCCCGCTGCGGGGCGAAATTTGGTTTACCAAGCTTCATTCAGATCCACCCGAAAAAGGAAGACGCCCGGTCATCGTTGTGTCGTTAGACGCCCGCAATGGGCACGAACGCGTGAACACGGTGTTGGTGGTTCCCTTAAGCACAAGCGTTCATAAAAACTTTCCCACGGATGTCCTCTTGTCTGCGAGTGAGACAGGTCTGCCGGCAGAGTCCATTGCGCGGGCTGAGGACATTACCGTCATTCTGAAAGCGGAGTTGGCAGAGCCCCGAGGCCGACTCCGGACACTTAGCGATAGACGGATATGCGAACTCGCTACCAAGGTGAGTATAGCGATGGGGTGTGCCCTATAAGCAATAATCAGTCAGATGATCGCTCACCTGCATGGCACGATTTTTGAAAAGCATCCCAATCAAGTCATTCTTGAAGCCGGTGGCGTCGGATACGACGTGCAAATCCCGATCTCAACCTACACTGCCCTGGCCGAGCAAGGCGCCGCGGCGTCCCTCCGCATCTATACTCACGTCCGCGAAGACGCGCTGCTGTTATTCGGCTTCGCGACTCCGGAAGAAAAGGCCGTCTTCGAAAGACTCATTTCCGTGAGTGGCATCGGCCCCAAGCTCGCCATCACTGTTCTATCCGGTTTGCCCACAGCCGAACTGATCGCCGCTATTCGAAGTAACGATCTCGCGCGCCTGATCAAGATTCCGGGTGTCGGCAAGAAAACGGCCGAGCGCATCGTTCTTGAGCTCAAAGACAAGCTCATGGCGGTGGACGCGAAAGGCAAGTCGGTGCCGGTTCCGGAAACGGGCCCCGCCTATTCCATGCTCGAGCGCGATGTTCTTTCTGCCCTGCAAAACCTGGGTTGTTCGCGGCCAGCGGCGGAAGAGGCGCTACGCAAAGTGCAAGAAAAAGGAACGCCTGCCGAGTTCGAAGCGCTGTTCCGCGCGGCGCTGGCGGCCGTGCGCTAAGGTTAAGTTTGCATGGCCACCAACCGCACGGTTTCACCGGGTTCGGTCGAAGAAGAACGCCAGTTTGAAACGGCTTTGCGCCCGACCACACTGGCCGATTTTGCCGGCCAGCCGAGCGTGTGCGAACAGCTTGCGATTGCCATTGAAGCCGCCAAACGGCGTGGCGAAGCAATGGACCATGTGCTGCTTTGCGGCCCTCCGGGTTTAGGCAAGACGACGCTGGCGGGAATCATCGCGCACGAATTGAATGTGCCTGTGGATCAAACTGCTGGTCCGGTGCTGCAAAAGAAGTTAGACCTCACTGGCATCTTAAGCAACGTACGCGCTCGGCAGGTTTTCTTCATTGATGAGATTCACCGGCTCCAGCCCGATATCGAGGAAATTCTCTACGCGGCGCTGGAAGACTTCCGGCTCGATATTTTGATCGGCGCAGGGCCGGGCGCACGCACGCATTCCATCCCGCTGCCGCACTTCACGGCGGTCGGCGCTACTACCCGGCAGGGTTTGCTGAGCGCGCCCTTGCGCGGCAGATTCGGGATTGTGCTGCGGCTCGACCCGTACGATGAGGCAACGCTCGGCAAGATTGTGGAACGGTCGGCCAGGCTGCTGGAAGTACAGATCACAACGGAGGCCGCACGAGAGATCGCGCGGCGTGGGCGGGGGACGCCGCGTATCGCAAACCGGTTGCTGAGGCGCGTAAGAGACTATGCGCAAGTGAGAGCCGATGGGCATATCGATATCGGCGTGGCGCAAGCGGCACTCGATTTACTGAAGGTCGACCGCTACGGCTTAGATGAGATCGACCACAAGATCATGCTTACCATCTTGGAGAAATTCAATGGCGGCCCGGTGGGGCTCAGCACAATAGCCGCCTCGATCGATGAGCAGACCGACACAATCGAAGAAGTCTACGAGCCATATCTGATGCAACTTGGGTTCCTAGATCGGACGCCGCGCGGACGCATGGCTACCGACCGGGCATTTGAATATTTTGGGTTGCCGCCACGGCCGCAGCAGCGGCAAAATTTTCTGTTTTAGATGAACGAAAAGACGGTTTACCTCGCACTCGGTTCGAACATGGGCGAACGCGAAGACCGCCTGAGTCAAGCTCTTGCCGCACTGGAGCGGGAAGAGCTTGTCATCACGGCGCGTTCCTCTATTTATGAAACAGAACCGCAAGACATGCTAAATCAACCGTGGTTTCTCAACATGGTGGTCGAAGCTCACACGCGCGCTCTGCCGTTGCGTCTAATGAACACGTTATTGCGCATCGAACATGAAATCGGCCGTGTGCGCCAAGCCGCTATGCAGCGTGGCCCGCGGCCGATCGATTTGGATATTCTGCTGTTTGGCAACGCGGTGATCGATATGCCCCAGCTCACCGTACCTCACCCACGCATGTTGCAGCGGCGCTTCGTTTTGGAGCCGCTTCTCGAAATTGCCCCAAAGCTACGCCACCCCGTTACGCGGGAAGCGTTGCAGAGCTATCTCCCCGCAACGCTCAACCAACAAGTGCGCGTTAAGCGCTAACTTTTTCGCCAACCTGTGAATGCGCCCAAGCTTCGAGCTTGCGGGCATCGGCATTGAACTTGCGAATACCTTCGGCAAGCTTGTCGGTCGCCATTGCATCTTCGTTGTGCATCCAGCGGAACGTCTTTTCATCGAGATGAATTTGCGGTTCGCTGGCAGCCTTGGCGCCTTCGGGGGTGAGTGCGGCCTTGATCTCGCCTTCGGTAGCCTGCATTTTGTCTAACAGGTCGGGGCTGATGGTCAGCAAATCGCTGCCGGCAAGCAAAGTGATCTGCTCCACTTTGCGGAAACTGGCGCCCATCACCTGAGTTTTGTAGCCGTACTTCTTGAAATAGTTATAGATGCGCGTGACGGACGCCACTCCAGGATCTTGATCCACCGGAATGTCTTTGCCGCCGTTCTGGGTTTTGTAGTAATCGTAAATGCGGCCAACGAACGGGGAGATCAGCGTCACCTTCGCTTCGGCACAGGCAACGGCCTGCGCAAAGCTGAAAAGAAGCGTCAAGTTGCAATGGATCCCCTCACGCTCCAACACCTCAGCCGCGCGAATGCCTTCCCAGGTACTGGCAATCTTGATCAGAATGCGGTTCCGGCTGGTTCCGCTATCTTCATAAAGCTTGATGAGTGCGCGCGCTTTAGCGAGTGTCGCGTCTGTATCGAAACTCAGACTGGCATCCACTTCGGTTGAAACGCGGCCCGGGATCACTTTCAGAATTTCTCTGCCGAAACTCACGAACAAACTGTCCATGAACGCTTCGGTCTGGGCCTTGCTGTCCCCGCCCTTTTTGTCGGCGTAGTTCAGCGCATCGATCACCAAATGCTTGTATTCTGCACGTTGCGCCGCAGCGAGCAGTAGGGACGGGTTGGTTGTGGCATCCTGCGGCTTCAGCCGCGCTATGGCTTGGATATCACCAGTGTCGGCCACAACTACGCTGTATTTCTTGAGAGATTCGAGGACTGTCATCTATAAACTCCTGCCTTATAGGATATCGGAAAGCTATTCCGTCAGATTAATCGTGCCGCGGCATTTTGTAGTGCCGCATTTGCATACTACGCGTTCCACTTTCTTATCGAAGCGGTAATCCACCGTCAATTCCTCACCCGGCTTGATGTCGCGCTCGCTCATGTAGATGATGTGGCCTTTGATAATGCGCGTGATCAAATTCGGCTCGCAGGAATGATTGATGTACTCGGCGCCCGACCCTCCCACCGAACCATCCAGGGTCCAATAGCTATCAAGCGTAAACAGATAAATCATCTCGCTGGCGTCGGCACGGCGCTTGGTCTCGCGCCGGCTGATGCGCTCACCCGTATACTCAATCACCTTGCGATTCGCAGGAATGAACTCGCCAGCATAGAGCCCCCAGCGATGAATCTTCGACTTCGCCAGTTTAATCTTGAAGCAGGTGTAAACGGGATCGATCTTCGGAACGCCGTTTGCTGCCCCGTTTTGCCCGGCAGACATTGCTAACGGAGTTTTCGAAGTTGCCATTCTTCGTCAGATTAGCGAATCCTGACAAGGAACGCTAGCATTTTCTATTGAGTCTTCTGC
This sequence comes from Bryobacterales bacterium, assembly GCA_963763615.1. Taxonomy (GTDB): domain Bacteria; phylum Acidobacteriota; class Terriglobia; order Bryobacterales; family Bryobacteraceae; genus Bog-105. The sequence continues at coordinate 113,437 of CAVXPI010000008.1, forward strand.
TGCAAGACCGTCACCAGCTCTTGCACGGCGTCGGCGCTCTTCTGCAACGCCGCTTTTTCCGCGTCGTCGAGCTTGATCTCGTAGATCTTCTCAACGCCCTCTTTGCCTAACTTCACGGGTACACCCACGAACAGGCCCTTGATTCCGTATTCCCCATCCAGACTTACGGCACAAGGCAGAACCTTCTTCTTGTCTTTGAGAATGGATTCCACCATTTCGACAGTGGACGCCGCCGGTGCGTAGTAAGCGCTGCCGGTCTTAAGATATTTCACGATTTCGGCGCCGCCGTCGCGCGTGCGCTGCACCATGCGGTCAATCGTGGCTTGGTCGGTCAGTTCAGAAAGCGGGATGCCGCTCACATTGGTGAAGCGAACTAGCGGCACCATGGTGTCGCCGTGGCCGCCCAAAACCATCGCCGTCACATTCTCAAACGACACATTCAATTCTTCGGCGATAAACGTGCGAAAACGGGCGGTATCCAGAACGCCGGCCATGCCAATGACGCGCTCGCGCTTGAAGCCTGAGACTTTCATAGCGGTCCAGCACATCGCATCGAGCGGATTGGTGACAAGAATCAAGATCGCATTGGGAGATTTCCGGGCGGCCTGTTCGGTGGCGCTCTTAACCACTTCATAGTTGGCCAGCAGAAGATCGTCGCGGCTCATGCCCGGCTTGCGCGGAAAACCGGCGGTAATGACAACAATGTCCGAGTTGGCGGTCTCATCATAGCCGTTCGTGCCCACGATCCGAACGTCATAACCTTCCACCGGCGCCGATTCCAGCATGTCGAGGCCCTTGCCCTGCGGCACACCTTCAACAACGTCTACGAGCACCACGTCGGCGAGCTCTTTGGCCGCAATTTTCTGCGCGGTATTCGCGCCAACGTTTCCTGCGCCTACAACGGTTACTTTGCGTCTCATAACATTCCTTTTCCGCGTTTGAAACCGAAGTATACCAACGGGTAGGTCCGTGCGCCACAGCCTGTTGCCTCCGGTACAGCCGGAGGCTGGGCTAACACGTAAATTAAAAATTCAGCTTCAACGAAACCTGCAGGATGCGTGGATCGAAGGCGGCGGCGATACGGCCAAAGCTCGAGGAAGTCATAGTTGTGGAGAGCGTCGAATAGCCAGTCACTGTGCCGGCGGGCGAAATCGCACCGACGAAGTTGGCGTGGTTGAACACGTTAAACATATCGAGGCGGGCTTGTAGGTTTATGCTCTCGCGGAACTTGAACAGCCGGCTGACGGCGGCGTCGAAATTGATGGTATGAGGGCCGCTGATCGCGTTGCGCGACAGGTCGCCATACGTGCCGAGAGGATTGGCCGCAAACGCGGCAGGGTTCAGGTACAGCACGCAAGGGTTGACGCCGTTCACACAATTGGTATTGGTGGCGGCAACATTGCCGAGAACCTGATTGGGCCGATCGTTGCCGAGACCGGTGAGCGAATTGTCCTTACCTACGGTCACATTGAGCGGCTGGCCGCTGGACGCGTGAATGAGCGGCGCCAGTTCCCATCCGCTGAGTAAGCGGTTGACCATGGCGCTCCCGCGCTTCATCTCGCTAGTGATCACGAGCGAGGTATTGAAGTTGTGGCGCGTATCGAAGACGCATCGGCCCCAATCGGCATGACGGTTGAAGGGTTGGGAGTTGGAGGAGCCGGCAAGGGCCGCACCGAAGTCCGCATCGGAAATGCAGTTCGATAACGTGTAGTTAGCCAGGAAAGTGAAGTTATTGGCGAAGCGATGGGTGAGGGACATCAATGCACCGTTGTAGTGGGCCACTGCGCCGTCATCCATGGTGTTGATACTCGCATAGGCTTTGCCAGTTACTGGGTTAGCCAAATAGAGAACACGCCGTTGATTGGCGTTGGATGTTGTGGAACAAGCGCCCGCCTTGCTGAGGCCATATTGTCCGGCCACGCAATTTCCAGGAATGTAGACAGATGGGTTCGTCTCGCCGCCACCGCTCCAAAGGTGTGTCGTCTTGTTGCCCAGATAACTGAATGAGACCAGCCAGTTATTCGCGACTTGGCGCTGATAGGTCACGTTCCAATTGCCGACATAGGTAGGCTTGGGATTGATGGGCATGTTGATGTACACGCCAGCGGTTGGGAAGAAAGCCCGGCCATTCGTCGGAAATGGATTGCCGCCTGGGTATCCTTGCCATGGATTCGTAAGGCCGCCCACCGGGTTCGGAGTATCTAGCGCGGTACCTGTGGGAGCGTTAGTGGTTTCGCGCTCGTTAAACCAGGTTTCGGCTTGATCATAGAGAATGCTGCCGCCGACTCGAAGGGTGTCTTTGCCGGTACCGCTAGGGCTCCACACCAGCCCGACCCTAGGCGCGAAGTTCGGAAGGTGGCCATTCCAGTTCGCTCGCGGTATTCCTGCGTCACCGGGAAAGAACAGCCCGGCAGGGGCGTTCGTATGTACGGAGCTGATTTGCCCCGCGTAGAAAGCAGGGAGGCTAAACGAGGTGCCGCGCTTGTATTTATCGGGATCGGAGAATGTCGGCTCCCAACGAATTCCCACATTGAGAGTGAAGTGAGAGGAAAACTTGATGCTGTCTTGCGCGTAATAGCTCATGAGCCACTGCCGGAGGTCGTCGGGGGTAGCGTTGGTTTGGGTGAAGTCGCTCGGCAAGCCCAGCAGGAAATCGCTCAAACCAAGGCCCGTGCGCGAAGCATTGAAAGTGAAGTTACCGTTTTCATTGAAGCCGGAAACGGTGTTGTTCTGAACGCGTTCCACGTTGGCGCCAAAAGAGAATTCGTGGCGCCCCCGAATGACATCGACGTCGTCCGCCACTTGATAACTGGTGACATTGAAGTGGCCCGGCGCGCAAGTTCCGCAGAAAGTGCTAAACGCACCGGTGACGCTCATTAAGAGGAAGTTAGGCACCGCGCTATACATATTGATGCCGAGCAGGGTGGGATTGATCGCAATCGGCGTCGGCCCACGGTTGTCGCGGCGGCGGTTGAATGTCACGTGGAAAGAATTGACGGTGCCGGGGCCAAAGATGTAGGTATCGCCAATGACGGCCGATTGCGCTAATTCCAGATTGCCGGCTTGGGTGGTGGTCAGAAGGTTCTTGCCGTCATAGGTGGGCGGATTCTGATAGCCATCGGCAAAATATCGGCCAAATAGGGAATGCTTTTCGTTGATGGAATAGTCTGCGCCGGCCGATGTACTGATTTTCGTCGCCCGTCACAGGTATGCCGTAGGTCACGACGCCGCACTGGTTAGCGTTCGCGACGGGCAAATATTTTGAAGCCATGCCGACGGCCACTGCGTTTAGCGCGCTGGCAGGAATAGTGTTGCCTGAAAAAGGCGTGCCTCCACTTACCGGGTTGGAAAGGGTAACTGCTTTGCCACTCGATTGGCACGCGGCGCTGGTAATACCGCTGAAGTCACCGTTCAGCATGGCTGCGTTTGGAATACTCGTGCTTGTCGAAGCTGGATTCGAACGGTTACGCGTCCCCTGGTAGCCGCCGAAATAGAAAAGCTTGTCTTTAATCAAGGCGCTGCCCGCCGTGCCGCCGAACTGGTTGCGCTTCAGACTGTCACGGGATAACGCAAAGAAGTTGCGAGCATTCATGTCGCCATTGCGCAAATATTCGAAGAGGTCGCCGTGGAGGGCATTGGTACCCGACTTCGTGACTGCGTTTACGGTGGCGCCCGGGTGCGTGCCGAACTTGGAAGAGACTGCGCTGGTTTCTACGCTGAACTCCTGCAAGGCGTCGGGGAACGGGATCGGAAGATTGACGTTCGACATGGGGTCGGTATTGTCAGCGCCATCCAGCAGATAGGCAGTGCCGTTCCCTTGGCCTCCGGCTACAGAGATACGCGTCGAGCTGAAGAATGTCTTGCTGCCGGTATCGCCGCTATCGCCGTAAGCCGCGCCGCCGAGGGTGATGATGAGCTGTGTGGCTTGACGTCCATTCAGCGGCAACTCAGCAATGCGCTTCTGATCGACCAATGTTGACACAGAGGATTCTTTCGTTTCCACCATACTGGCTGTGGCACTGACTTCGACGCTTTCAGAGGTTGAACCGATTTGCATTGCCGCATCAATCTGGGGGTTATTGTTAACCGTTAGTTCAATGCCGTCTTGGATGTAACTCTTAAACCCTTGTGCCTTCACCTCAAAACGGTAGGGGCCAATCGGCAGGTTAGGCAGAGTGTACGAACCCGAACTGCTACTGCGCGTTGTGCGAACTAGATTCGTCCCGGTTTGTGTCATTGACACCTCGGCGTCGGCAATAGCTGCACCAGACGGGTCCGTGACAGTTCCACTAACTTGGGCTTGAGCCGTTGCCTGCGCTACGGCGCCCGACGGCAGAAGAAAGAATGAGCAGAGAGCCAACAGCGTGCAACGGCTTGCGGCACACGTAGCCTGGTAGAAACGCGAAAACCACATGGTCTTCATCCCCTTTTGTCACTAACTAAAGAACCAGCCCTGGGCTGGCCCGCACCATTTGCGAGTGCTTATGAGTTTATCAAAGGCCTAAGCAGCCTACTAGCAAAAGACTCTAAACGATTCCTTTAGTTAATTTAAAGGATAACGGCCGCGCCCCACCGCGAACAAGAAGAAATCCAGTACCATTTACTACCCTCGAACATCCAACCGAGCGGAGAATAATTACCGTATGAATGCTGTTGTCTTAAAGGGTTATGGTGGCGTGGATGAATTGGTTTACACTCAGGTTCCCGACCCCACACCCACCAAGGGTGAAGTGCTGGTGAAGGTTGCTGGGACCAGTCTCAATGCCCTTGATTGGAAATTGCGGGCAGGCTACTTGCAGGCGTTGATGCCGTTGCAATTACCAATGATTCTAGGCAGCGACGTCTCGGGCGAAGTGGTGGCGGCAGGTCCCGGCGTGACTAAGTTTAAGTCGGGCGACAAGGTGCTAGGCTTCGTGAGTCATGGCTACGCTGAGTTGGTGGTGGCGAAGGAAGAAGAGCTCGCTCTGATCCCGCATGGACTGAAGGTCGACGAGGCTGCCGTGATCCCCGTTGTCTCGCTCACCGGCGCTCAAATAATTGAAGAAGGCGTCAAACCCAAGGCCGGCGACACGATTTTGGTCACAGGGGCGTTGGGTTCCGTCGGCAGAGCGGCGATTTATGTAGCAGGACTGCACGGTGCGCTTGTCATAGCTGGCGTGCGCAAAAGCCAGAAGGCAGAGGCGCAACTGCTGGCGGTCGAGCGAGTGGTAGCCATTGACGATGACGCCGAAATCGCCAACCTGGGAGAGTTGGACGCGATAGCGGACACCGTGGGCGGGCCTACCATTGAAAAATTGCTGCCCAAGCTGAAGAATGGCGGGGTTCTCGCGAGCGTGCTCGGCAAGCCTGCTGCCGCGGACAAAGCGGACGTCCGCGTGGCCGAAATTTATGCTCACCCGGATGCAAAACGCCTGGGCGAACTTGCGGAGGACGTGCTGGAAGGCGATTTAGTGATTCCGATCGGACTGCGGTTCAAGCTCAACCAGATGGGCGAAGCCCACGCGGCCGCGCAAAAAGGCGGTGTAGGCAAAGTTTTGATCACGCCGTAATGTAGGGCGCGTAGTTTCTACATTTTCTGGCCTACGACTCACCGAAGTTCGTGCAGGCGCGCCCGTTTCGCCGAAGCGTTTTTTGCGCAACGAAGCCAGCGCGGCGGAACGCTTTTGAAAAAACGAAGCCAAATCGACACGAGTTTGATCTTTTACGCTTCGAAGCCAGGAGCGGGCTACGTAGCGGTCTCAAAGGGCGAACTCCAATCTGGCCGGTCTATAAAAGTGGTCAGCCTGATGTGGCACCTTTTTCTAAAGAGGTGCCACATCAGGCTGACCACTTTATTTTTGACCACTTTATTTTGGCAGGTAGCCATTTTGCGCAACGAACCCAATCGTTGTGATGGGCCGCCGGTTTGAAAAAACAAAGCCAACCCGCTGCCGCAGAGACCAACCGCAGAGCGAGTGGCTTGTTTTTAAAATACGAACCCAACGGGGAAAGGTAAGTCTTTGATTGTGAAAGAACTGAACCTGGAGGATGAACCCGATCCTGGGCGGAAGGGCGCGATCCACGGAAAACAGGAAGACGCCAGCAGCAGATACGACCGCGTGAACTGACTCGAGGATAAGCTGAGGGTGGCGTTGCGCGAGGTGAGGCGTGGGGAGACAAAACGGGCAAGCGGCTTAGTTTTCAGTTCGATAGGGGGAGAAGGGAGATTTTGGGAGGCTTGTGACCAATAGATGAGATCGTTGCGAAGTGAGTAACCGACAGTGTCGATCCGCGGTTGCGAATGCGGATAGGGTGACTTCTGGGGCGGTCAGGAGGACGGATGAACCCGAGCAACAAAGGTTGAAGCCCCATCAAATGACGCGGAGCTCTGCATTTTTTGGGGGTTCTACGGCTATTTTGCGCAACGAAGCCAACTGATCCGGGAATTGTTGCATTGTGGTGGCAGGCACCGGATTGGGCAGGATTGGGCACCGGATTGGCACGGATTGGCACCGGATTGAGCACCTTCGTCAGTTGGACGGGTGACAACCGATCAAATGACGCGGACTTCTGCATTTTTGGGGATGCTACGGTTATTTTGCGCAACGAAGCCAACTCGTCCGGGAATTGTTGCATTGTGGTGGCAGGCACCGGAATGGCACCAAATATTCGATTGTGAAGGATCGGACCGGTTTCTAAGCCCCCTAGTTCGGCCCGGAGTTAAAAGGCCGCTGTCGCCGCTAAAACGTGAGGCAGATTTTGCCGAAGTGCTGCTGGCTCTCCATATAACGGAGAGCCTCCTTCAACTCGACCCACGGGAACGTCTTACCCACAACGGGCTTAAGCTTGTGAAGCTCGATTGCCTTGTTCATCTGCTCGAACATAACGCGCGGCCCAACAAATATTCCCTGAATACGCGCGCTCGAGACAAGAATGGATGTGGGCGTGATGGCCGCTTCTGCGCCGCCTAATACGCCGATCACACTGATCGCTCCGTGACTCCGCAAGGCTTTCATGCTGCGCGGCAAAGTGTCGCTGCCACCCACTTCGATCACGTGGTCGACGCCTCCCCCGCTCGTTAGCTTACGCGCCGCTTCGTCCCAATTGGGCGTTGTTTTATAGTTGATCGTTTCATGTGCGCCCAATTGGCGAGCATGCGCGAGTTTCTCATCGCTGCTCGAAGTGATGATCGTCCGCAAGCCGGCCAAGACTGCAAATTGCAAGGCAAAAATCGACACGCCGCCCGTGCCTTGCAACAGAACCGTGTCGCCCGGCACAGCGCCCGCATGACCGAACAGCGCATGCCAAGCCGTAACAGCGGCACAAGGCAACGACGCAACTTCGGTGTCGCTCAACGTTGCCGGCGCTTGAACCAGACCGTCTTCCGAAAAGACCGCATACTCGCGAGCGACGCCATCCATCGAACCACCCAAGGCAGAATTCGTCTTTTCCTTGCTCGGCGCGCCTTCAATCCATTTCTGAAAGAAACACGGCGCTACGCGGTCGCCTTTCTTGACTCGCGTGACGCCGCTGCCAACTTCTTCCACCACACCCACGCCATCGGAGAGCGGCACCATGGGGCGCTTCAAGCGAGGGTTGTAAGTGCCGCCGACCATCATGTAGTCGCGATAGTTCAAAGACGCGGCCAGCATTCGCACTAAGGCTTGGCCTGGGCCTGGAACCGGCGTTTCGCGATCTACGAACGCCAGCTTGTCTATTCCAAATTCCTGAATTTCGAAAGCCTTCAAGATGCAACCTCGTGCTGCAGGCGGGCGCTGAATTCGATGAGCTTTTCGAGCTTGCGCCGAGCCGCACCGCTATCGATAGAGTCCGCCGCCATCGCCACAGCCGATTTCAAATCAATTGCCTTGCGAGCCACAAAGAGGGCTGCGGCTGCGTTGGCAATAACAATGTCTCGCTTGGGACCCGCCTCGCCTTCCAGAATGGCGCGGATGATCCCGGCGTTCGTTTCACTATCGCCCCCTTGCAACTCTTCCAACGTGGCTTCAGGGAGGCCAAAATCGCCAGGCAGCCAGCGGCCCTTCTGCACGCTGTTCTCTTCCACTTGAAAGACCGTCGTGGGGCCGGTGATTGAAATCTCATCGAGGCCGTCGGCGCCGTGCACAACGAAAGCACGGTCGATACCCAACTTGGCCAAAGCGAGCGCCATCATTTCCGCAGCGCGCACCGAGAACGCGCCGATGAGTTGAACACGCGCTCGAACTGGGTTCGTCAGCGGGCCCAGCAAGTTGAAGATCGTTCTGCCTTTGAGTAAGAGACGCGCCTCCTGCGCATGCCTCACGGCGGGGTGCAAAAGAGGAGCATACAAAAACCCGATACCCGTTTCACGAATGCAGCCCGCCACTTGGTCCGCAGGTAAGTTGACCGTAACACCTAAAGCTTCCAGCACATCGGCGCTCCCGCACTGGCTGGAGATGCGCCGGTTGCCATGCTTCGCCACGCGCTGCCCTGCTCCCGCGACGACGAAGGCGGTGGCTGTCGATACGTTAAAGGTGTTGCTTCCATCGCCTCCCGTGCCGCAGGTATCGAGGACGGGATCGTCGTCTTGCCGCAAATCGACCGGGTGTGCCATTTCTTGCATGGCAGAGGCAAAGCCTACCAATTCCGCCACAGTCTCGCCTTTGCGGCGCAGAAAGTGCAGAACTTCGGCAATGCCCTCGGTGTCCATGCTGCCCGAAAGCATGCGGCGCATCAGGTCATGAGCCTCGGCTTGCGTCAAGTGTACAGAGTTCCGAAACGGAAGATGAGATGTAGCTGAACTATTCATTCGATCACTGGCAAGGCGACTGACGATCAATCACCATTCACAGATCGGAGCGGCGCATCCCCCGAAAGACCACCACTTCGATGATTGCCAAACCGGCGATACTTCCAAGCCTGTCAGCAAAACAACTTGGGTGTGAGTGTGCTCAACCACCCCTCTTACAAGATAGCGCGCTAGGGGCGAAGCACGGGGACGAGACGGACGAGGGAGTGGTATTCACGCGTGTTCCGTCCGGCGCCGCTTGAGGCTAAACTAGTCCAACGCGGCCCCCGAATCCGCTAAGTCTTACCAGCTCCCGCAACACCAGCGAGGATCGTTAGCTTGAACGCTTCATCTCGCCGTCCACCTTCTAGTTTAGCGATTCTCTCCAAAATCCGCCGGATCGTCTCCCGCCGGTTGCGATGTTTAGTGAGAATCGCCATGATGTTATCGCTATCGAAAGGACTGTCGAGCAGCGATCCCTCCTCAAGCCGTCCGGATGTCGACAATATTGTACCGGCAAAAGAAATCGGGGGCCCAGCATACCCACGCGCGTTTGTTGAACCTCGGGAAATTCAACGTTCAGCCAATGGTCGATCCGTGTGCCGGTCGCGGTGTGAAGCGGCCACCGGAAGGGCTACGGAGTGTTTCTCCTCTCATGGTGGCGCGCATCCGCACCCTTTGCGCTTCTTACTGTAAGCCCACCGCCTAGAATGAATTATGGTTCGGACCGGTCTGCTTGCGGCCATGCTGTTCGCGCTGACTCTTCCCACCCTTGCTCAAGTTGGTGGCGATGTAGAGATCACGGCCAAGGTGGTACTGGAGGACGGATCAGCGATGAAGTCGTCGCCGATGGTTTCGTTGTTGGTGCCGGGAGCGCTGGACCTATGCTCGGCGCGTGAGCTGTTTATGGGTGGGACTCTGCGGTTGGTTGTTCCGCCGAGAATGATTCAGGGAGAGCGGCAGGTGGGCTGCCATATTTCCATCACGCTCGGCGGTTACCACACGTTCACCGGTTATGTCCAAGACGGCACGCTGATTAAATTGCTACGGATAGGACCCCATGAAGGGGTTTCCGTCACCGCTGCGCGACTGAATGTACCTGCCGGCGCGAAGAAGGAGTACGAGACTGGGGAAGCGGCTGCGGCAAAGCGAAAATGGCCAAAAGCAGAGGAGCATTTCAAGGCGGCTGTAGCGTTGTATCCACAGTATGCGATGGCGTTGAGCGAATTAGGACAATCGTTACTGGAACAGGGGCGGTTTGACGAAGCGGCAGAAGCGCTGAACAAAGCAGTGCTGGCTGACCCGAGTTACGCAAAAGCAAAAGTGCAACTGGCCGCCGTGAGCGGTATACAACAACGCTGGGACGACGAAATGCGGGAGAGCGAAGAGGCGTTGCGCCTCAATTCGATTGAGTTTCCGGCAGCTTATTATTACTACGCGGAGGCGGCCTACCACTCCGGCAGGTTAGAAGATGCCGAGCGATTTGTGCGCCGCGCTTTGCAATTGGACCAAGGCGCCACTTGCCCGGAATCACTGGTCTTGTTGGGGCTAATTTTTGAAAAGCAAGGGAATGCGAAAGACGCTACGACGGAATACAAAAACTATCTGGAGATTGCTCCGAAGGGAACAAAGGTGCCTTTAGCAAAAGAACGGATAGCGGAGTTGAAGGGTGCGAACTAAAGTTAAGGGACCTACGCGTCTGTCCCTAAATCAATCGTCTCGCTCGCGGTTTCGCCAGACGGCGTTTGAGCCTCTCACAGCGTTTCAGAAGCGCATCCGTGCGCTCAAACTCCAGCGCCTGCCGAGCGAACTCAAACGCGATGCTGTAGCTTTTTTCTTCATGCTCGTAGTACTTTGAAAGCTCCTCCAACGCTCCAACGCGGTGGTCGTTCCGGCAACCCGCCAATTCTGTATAAATCTTCAACGCTGCATCGGCGCGAGCGAGCTTCTTTTCGAGCGTCGCCACATCCCAGAGAGAGCGAAACAGTAGCTTGTCCGGCAGACCAAGATCGATAGCGCGCTTCAGCAGCTCAAGAGATTTCTCGGTCTCTCCAGCGTTCAAAAGCCAGCGCGCGATGCCCACCAAGTCCTCACCACGCCGCACGCCCATTCCTCTCAGCGCATCCAAATCGGTAGTGCGAAACGCGGCGGGCACTACCGCGGTCAAGCACGCCAGCGTCAGAATATCCATGGCGTTGTGGTGAAAAATCGGCACGAGCCGCTGCGCCTCGCGAGACCGCACGTACTCAAAGTAGACGTACGGAATCAACTCGCCCGGCAAATCGCCTTCGCGGATCACCCCAAGAATTTGCTGTTCCAGTTGAACCAGCCGGCAACTTTCCAGACGCAACTTCCACAAGCGGCGCGCCCCAAACAGCAAATCCAAGTGCTCCAAGCGCGAAAAGGGCGGCTTGTGGCGGCACATGCGGTAGCGGGTTTCCAGCAGCGGCTGATCGAAGGCTTTGCCGTTATACGTAATCATTACGTCGAAGTCGCCTAGATGCGATTCCAGGGCGGCCAGCATGCTCTTTTCTTCAACGTAGTCGCGCATGAAAAACTGCTTTACGCGAAATCCATCCGCTGTGATCCGCCCCACACCCACCAGAAACGCGTACGTTCCCGACCCTCCGGCCAGACCAGTGGTCTCCGTATCCAGAAAAGCCCAGCGCTGCGGCGCCACGTCGGCGATCCCGTTCTCGCTGAGCGCATCCAGCAGACTCGGCGGCAGTTCGCTTAAGGCTCCGATATCGGCGGAACCATGCCGCTTGAGGTTTGAAAACAGGCGCTCCGATTGAAAGTGTTCGCCGAATTCGTTGGCAATCACGCCACCTTCCGCCCACTCTTCTACGAAGGTGCGGGCGGTTCCAGAGCGGTGCCGGGCGTATAAAGCCGCCGTGCCCGCCTGAGCCGACGTGATATCTTTACGTGCATACTTCCTGTCAATCGCGGCTACGCGCTCTTTGAGCCGGGCAAGCTGGGTCTCGGTATCCAACATTGACGAATCGTTCAGTCTCTTTCGCCTTTTATTTGCCAGTATAGCGGTTTTTCATGAACATTTCTCGCTTCGTTGTCTTGCTTGCGTTTCCCCTGTTCGCAAACGCGGCAATAGACGACTTTGATATTCAAAGCAACTACGCCAAAAGCGAGTACAAGATTGCGATGCGCGACGGCGTCACGCTCTACACCGCTGTCTACGCTCCGCGCGGGTACACGGCCACGTTACCGATTCTGCTGACCCGGACCCCGTACAGCGCAGAGCCCTACGGACCAGAAAGTTACCCGAAGCATTTGGGCCCTTTGGGGTTCGCAGAAGAGAAGTTCATCTTCGTGATCCAGGATGTCCGCGGCCGGTTCATGTCAGAAGGAGAATTCGTCGATGTTCGACCGATCAAAGATGTGCTGGACGGCCCAAAAGATATCGACGAAAGTACCGACACTTACGACACCATCGACTGGCTCGTGAAAAACATTGCTGGCAATAACGGGAAAGTTGGCATCATCGGCACATCCTATGGCGGGTATTACGCCACTTGTGCGCTCATCCGGTCTCATCCAGCGTTGGCGGCGGCGTCCCCGCAAGCGCCCATGGCCGATCTCTATCGCGGTGACGATGCGTATCACAACGGCGCGTTCTTCCTGGTGGCCAATTTCTCGTTCTACACAGGTTTCGTTAAACAAAAGAACCCAGTCTCGACATCTGAGGCTGCACCGTTCGACTACGGCACGGACGACGCCTACAAATTCTATCTGGCCATGGGCCCGCTCGCCGATTCAGATCGTCTCTATTTGCTCAATCAGAATCCGTACTGGACAGAGATGTACCGCCACGCCACCGAGGACGATTTCTGGAAGGTGCGCAACATTCTGCCCCACATCAAGAACGTAGCTCCCGCGGTTTTGGTTGTGGGAGGTTGGTACGACGCTGAGGATCTGTCGGGCACTCTCAAGACATATCAGGCGATTCGCCACCAGTCGCCAGCCACCGTATGCAGGCTCGTGATGGGCCCGTGGCCGCACGGCGGCTGGAACTACGGGAAGGGCGATAAGCTGGGCAGCATCGCTTTCGGTAACGATACGGCCGAAGTGTTGCGCGACAGCGAAATCCATTTTTTCAAACAGTATTTGAAAGCCACGCCGCCTGTCGGCCAGCCGCCCGCCTTGATGTTTGAAACGGGCGCAAATGAGTGGAAGGTCTCCGACCAATGGCCGCCCGCGCGAACGCCCCAAAAGCTATATTTGCAGGCTGCAGGAAGGCTATCGTTCCATCCGGCAGTTCAAAAAGCGGACTTTGACGAGTACCTGAGCGACCCGGCGAACCCAGTGCCCTACATGCCTCATGCGCCGCAAGATATGGTCAAGGAATACATGACGGCCGACCAGCGTTTCGTCAGTAATCGAAAGGATGTCATGAGCTATTCGACAGACCCGCTTACGGAGGATCTCACGATGGCGGGGCCGATTTCATCTGATCTGTTCGTCTCCACCTCAGGAACCGATTCCGATTTCGATGTGAAACTGATCGATGTGTATCCCGCAGACGCACCGGATTCGTTGGCTGGCTATCAGCAACTGGTGCGCGGCGAACCGTTCCGCGGCAAATTCCGCAAGAGTTTCGGCAAACCCGAACCATTCATACCTGGCAAGATTGAAGAAATTCGCTTTAGTATGCCGGACGCCTATCATTGCTTCAAAAAGGGACACCGCATCATGATTCAGGTGCAGAGTTCCTGGTTCCCGCTCACCGACCGCAACCCGCAGACGTTCACCGACATCCCGAACGCGAAGCCCGCGGACTTCATAGCAGCCACGGAGCGCATCTACCACACGCCGAAAGCGCCTTCTTCCATCGAGTTCAGCGTTGAGCCCAGTGCCTTACCGGCTCACGAGACAGTGATCAGCCGTTAAAATCCGCTCATCTTAAATTCCGCTCATCTAGGTCCGTAGCATGTATATTTTTTCCCATGCTCCGACGTCTTTGATCGCAGGACGGATTTTACAAAAACATGCTCAGACTAACTTTCGGCTCGGCGATTCGTATAGGGGCGATCGCCGTAGCCACTCTTTCTTGCTCGCCGCTGCTGCACGCGCAATGGTATCCCCAAGCTGGCAGTTATCAGCGGCAGCCCGCTTCGCCTGCCGATCGGGCCATTGAAGATCTCAGACAGGTCGCGCAGCGCAACGCCTTCAGCCATGGTGAACGCGAACGCTATGACCATGCCATCGAACATCTGTCGCAGTTCTCCGGCAAACTTTACGCGGGACGGATGGACCGGGGTAAGCTAGACCGCAGCATAGAAGATTTGCGCAACGTTTTGCAGCGCAATCGCATTGATCCGCGGGGCCGCGAGATTCTAAGTGGCGACCTGAATGAGCTCTATCGCTTTCGTTCTAGATATGCCGGTTACCGCTACTAGAATTTTAACCGTCCTAGCTCTTTGTGAGTGAGATCGCGCCATTCACCCGGGTTTAAGTTTGCGAGCAGCCATAGTCCCCCAATGGCCACGCGCACCAGGCGAAGTGTCGGCAACCCAACGGCTGCCGTCATTCGCCTTACTTGGCGGTTGCGCCCCTCAGTGAGCGTGATCTCTAACCATGAGGTCGGAATGTTTTTGCGGAAACGTATCGGCGGCTCGCGCGGCGGCATTGTTATTGGGTCGGCGATGAGTTTCGCCTCTGCCGGGCGCGTCCGGTAATCCTGAATTTCGAGTCCTTGGCGCAAAGGCTTAAGTGTTGCATCGTTGGCTTCGCCTTCCACCTGCACCCAGTAAGTGCGTGTATGTTCAAATTTCGGATGACTCAGCCGCTGCTGCCACGCGCCATCGCTCGTAAGCAACATTAATCCTTCGCTATCAAAATCTAAACGCCCTACCGGATAAACATCCGGAACAGGGATGTATTCGGCCAGCGTGCGCCGATTCGGCAAGTGAGCCGGGCTGCCGTGGGTGAATTGGCATAACACCTGAAATGGTTTATGGAAGGCTAAGTAGCGATGCGGCACGGAGCGTCTAAAATCATGGTATGTCTCTGACGAACCCGCAGCAGCCGGCACAGGAGCCCAAACGCACCTCCACCCTGCAAACAGTCTCGAATTTTACCACCGTTTGTTTAGTCGTTGTCGTTCTATACCTTGCCTGGACCTTCTATTCCCGGCACGCCTCCGACAAACAGGCAGCTCGCGATTTGGCAGCCAAGCAGCAAGCCGAGCGGCAACGCCAAGCGGACTTAATTTTCGGTTCGGGAGAAGTGAAAATCGTGAGCTATTCGGTAGACAAAGCCAGCATGCCCCGCGGAGAATCGGCCGACCTCTGCTATGGCGTTGTTAATGCCACCAAGGTTGTGATTGAGCCGCACGTCGAAGATTCGAAGCCTTCCGCGTACCATTGCCTGACCGTTTCGCCCCGCTCGACAACGACGTATACCATCACGGCCTCCAATGACCATGGCGCTTCCAAAACGATGGCTGTTACAGTCCAAATTCACTAATTAGCTGGCGATGCTGGTCGTGGTTTGGCCGGGCCGAACCTGGCCGCGGAGCGGTTTGCGCGGTCCACCAACTTTGTCGCGAAAATAGTCGATCGTGATACCGAGGCCGTCATGCAACGACACCAACGGCTCCCAGCCGAGCACACTCTTCGCTTTGCTAATATCCGGCTGGCGCAGCTTCGGATCGTCGGTCGGCAGCGGCTTGTACTCAATTTTCACTTCATCGCCGAAACGCGCTTGAATCTCTTGCGCGAATTCGAGAATCGTCATCTCCACCGCATTCCCCAGATTCACCGGATAGCGCTCGTCCGACTCGCTTAAGCGCAACAGGCCTTCCACTAAATCGGAGACAAAACAGAAACTGCGCGTCTGCGAACCATCTCCGAAAACCGTCAAAGGCAGGTCGTGCAGCGCCTGATCGATAAAGGCGGGAACCACTCGGCCATCGTTCAAAGCCATGCGCGGGCCGTACGTATTGAAGATCCGCGCAATATTGCTGCGGAGACCATGCACGCGGTGGTACGCCATCGTAAGTGCCTCCGCGTACCGCTTGCTTTCGTCGTAACACGAACGCGGACCGACCGGGTTGACATTGCCCCAGTAGCTCTCCGTTTGCGGATGCTCCAACGGATCGCCGTAACACTCCGAGGTTGACGAAAGCAAAAAGCGCGCTTTGTTTTTGACGGCAACATCTAAAAGATTGCGCGTTCCCGTTGATCCCGACTCCAAAGTTTCAATGGGGTGCGCCAGATAATCAACCGGACTTGCCAGCGAAGCGAGATGGAAAACGCGGTCGAACGCTTGCGTGGTGCTCAACGGCAAACACACATCGTGTTCGATGAATTGAAACTTCGGGTTCCCTTGGAGATGCTCTATGTTCTCCTTATGCCCGGTGATCAGATTGTCGACAGCGAGGACGTCGTGGCCTTTTTCAACGAGTCGATCACAAAGGTGTGATCCAATAAAGCCTGCGGCTCCCGAAATTAGGTATCTCACGTATCTTCAGTTTACTAGAATAAGATTTTTTTCCGGTAGTTTTGCCTGATGGAGCCCACAAGTGTTCTTAGAATCGCCGTTTTCGGGCTGATAACGGCTTCTTGTTGCCTGTTTGTGGCGCGGTCCGCGACTCTTTTACGGCGAATCCTGCAAGCAAACACCGAACCTCATTCCCCGAAATCTCGTTTCGGCCGGCGCTGTTGGATCTTCTTTTGGGAGGTATTGTGCCAGGCCAAGGTCATACAACGGCGTCCCTTCGTTGGCCTTGCGCACGCGTTTCTCTTGTGGGGAACGATCGCGTTCTTAGTAGCGGAGGTGGATCATTTCACGGTGCTTTTTGGGTGGCCGCTCATAGATCGCGATAGTGCGGCCGGCGTCTTTTATTTTTGGCTTGTCTTTCTGTTTGCCTTTTTTTGCGCACTCGCGCTCGCCACACTTGCCTTCCGCCGGCACATTCAAAAATCGGAGTGGCTTGCACCCATCACCCTCGAAACAGGCTTCACGTTATCGCTCGTCTTCGTTGTGATGTTGACGATCCTTCCGCTCTGGTGGATCTCCGAACCGTCGCTACTCGGGCAACTGACCTGGTGGCTGAACACACTCGCCGTTCTCACGCTGTTGCCTCTCCTCCCGCACGCGAAGAACCGGCACATTCTCCTTAGTCCGGTGACTTTGTTTTTGAAGCGCCCCGGCTTCAGCCAGATTCCGGCGCTCAACGGCACGGAGGATCGGGGTCTTGTCGACGGACTGGACATCACTCGTTTAACCGCTCTGCAAGCGTATTCGTGCATGGAGTGTGGCCGCTGTACTGAACAGTGTCCTGCCTACAACACCGGCAAGGATCTGGATCCCCGGCTCATCGCTCTGGGCCTCAATTACTACATGGATGAGTATGGGCCGCGTAGCGAAGTGCCGGTTATGGACGGAGCTATCACAGCAAAGGCCGTCTTCGAGTGCACGACTTGCGGCGCGTGCGAAACGCACTGCCCGGCTGGAATTCAGCATTTGTCCATGATCGTAGGTTTGCGCCGTGGCGCGGTGAATACCGGCACATTCACCGACCCAAACGGCGCCCAACTGTTTCGAAGCTTGACCGAACATGGCAATGCGATGGGCGTGCATGAGAGTGAGCGCGATCGTTTCGTGGCATGGCAGCAGTTCCCGCTCTTTGACGGATCGCAGGAATATTGTTTGTGGCTCGGCTGCATGGGCGCTTATGATCCCCGTGGGCGCGCCATCATCGCTTCTTTCGTTGAGATTATGCAGCACTTAGGGACATCGTACGGTGTTCTCACCAAGGAGTACTGCACGGGAGATCCGGCCCGCCGCTTAGGCAACGACTCCATCACCAAAGAGCTTGCGGACATCAACCTGAAACTGCTACGCCACTACGGCGCGCTCAAGATTGTGTCTATTTGTCCGCACTGCGTCCGTACGATTGCCGAAGACTGGAATCAACTGCGGCCGTCCGAACCCGGCGATGAAATCGCTCCGCTGGACGCCACAATCGAGCACCACACGGAATTTCTGGCGCGCCACGCAGACAGGCTGCCTTCGCGTGATAACGGACCGACTGTAGCCTATCACGACCCTTGTTATTTGGGCCGCTATCGCAATGTGTATAACGATCCGCGTTACGTGCTGGCGCAATCCGCGACGCTGATAGAACCGCCGCGCACCCGCGAAAAATCGTTCTGCTGCGGAGCGGGTGGAGGCTTGGTGTTCCTGGAGGACGAAGGCGGCAATCAGCGCATAAATGAAGAACGCGCACAGGAGTTGATCGCCACAGGGGCGGATGTGATTGCTACTGCCTGTCCGTTTTGCACGGCTTCCTTTCGCGAAACAAAGCCCAGTGCCGAAGGCGAAGAGGCGCCACTATTTCTGGATATTGCGCAAATTGTGGCCGAACAAATTCGTGCGTGAACTTGAGAAAGGCGCCAGGGTCAATGCTATATTGTCAGAGGCGGTCGCTTTTGGACCTGCCATGTCTTTCCCTCCACCAACCGGACGGGCGCGTAGCTCAATTGGCAGAGCAAGTGACTCTTAATCACTAGGTTGTAGGTTCGATTCCTACCGCGCTCACCAGCTTTATCAATCACCATGATCGGCCGCCAAACGAGTTTACTGTTCATTAAAAACCGCATCCGGCGACACGACTTGGTTCCCCTGAGCATCAGTGCTGACTAGCTGGTAGTGGATGGTTCCGCTGGGCACATAAGACAGCGCGCAGAGCGGCGTGGCTGTCAACGTAGTTAGCGCCGAATAATGTACGTAGTTGCCGACACTAGTGCCGTATTGCACATAGCTGTTCGTCGGTACTGAGGTTGTCCAACTAATGGAAGCGTTGTTGCTAGTGCCGGGCGTGACGGTCACGTTGGATATGGTAGGTGGTCCACCGGCCAGCGTCGTAAAGGTATAAGTCGCCGCGGAGTAGCCGGTATCGCCGCTCACATCGGCGGATTGCGCGCGGAAGTAGTAAGTCGTGGACGGTTGCAAGCCCGTCAGAGTGAGTCCGTGGCTGTTGGTGAGTGCGGTTTGCACTGGGCTGACACTGCCTAAGGCGTTCGTCGTTCCGTAGGCGACGGAGGTGTTCGAGGGCACATCGGTGGACCACGAAATGGTTACTCCTGAAGAAGTAACACCCCAGAAGGCAACATAGGAGATTACCGGCGCTGGGGCGCTCGGGGCAGAGGTGGTGAAGTTATAGTTGCTCGACGTGCTGGAAACGTTGGCTGCGTTGGCGGAGGTCACGCTGAACGTGTAGGTCGTGTTCGGCGTGAGGCCAGTGAGCATGACTGAGTGAGTCGTTACCAGTGTTGGATCAGAGGTGGTGCTGGTTCCGTATTTCACCACTGAGCTTGCCGCCTGGTCGGTGGTCCAGGTGATGAGGGCGGTGCTGCTAGTGATGCTGCTGGCCGCCACGTTGCTGATCACCGGTCCCGGCGCCGAGCCGCTGGTCTGGAAGGTCGCGTTGGGCGAGGTGGCCGACAGGTTCGCTACGTTCGCCGACATCACGTCGAAGTTGTACATTGTTCCCGGAGTCAGGTTATTCAGGGTGACCGAGTGCGATGTCGTGAGCGTCGGGTCGAGTGTGGAGGATGAGGTGTACGTTGTGGTGACTCCGTAATTCACTTGCGAAGACGCTGCCTGATCGGTGGTCCAGGTAATAGTAGCGGAGTTCGTGGTGACACTTGTCTTAACATTGGAGATCACGGGCGCAGGGGCTGAGGGCAAGCCGGTTGTAGTAAAGCTATAAGTGGTGGAATAACCGGTGGCTCCATTGGCACCGGTGGATTGCGCCTGGAAGTAGTAAGTCGTGCCGCTATTCAATCCGGTGAGGACGACACCGTGGCTCGCGGTGAGAGCGCTCTGCAAAGGACTGAACTGGCCAAGCGCCGTGGTTGTGCCGTAGGCGATTTGCGTGTTGGCGGGCACATCGGTGGACCAGGAGACAGTGACACCGGAGTTATTAATCCCCCAGAAAGCCACGTAGCCCACGTAAGGAGGCGTGCCGCCGGAGGGAGTTGTCGTGAAGGTGCCGAGGGGAGAACTTGTTCCAAGGCCGGCGGTGTTGTCGGAGATTACGTTGAAGGTATAGGTCGTGCCGGGCGCGAGGCTAACAAGCGTGATGGAGTGGCTCGTGACGTAGTTGCTGTCCGGCGGTATCGAACCCGTTGTCGTGCCAGTGCTGTAGTTGACGGCTGAGTTAGCAGGCTGATCGGTTGTCCAGGTGATGGTGGCGGTTGTGCTGGTAACCGTGGTCTTGACGTTGGTGATGAGCGGGGCCGTCGGATTCACGGCAGTCGTGGCAAACGTGTAGTTGGTCGATGTACCGGGGGTGCCAGATGAGTTGGTGGAAACCACGTCGAAGTCGTAAGTGGTGGCGGGGGTGAGGCCGGTTAAGGTGACGGAATGGCTTTGCACCAGGCTGGCGTTCAGCGGAGAGTTAGAACCGTAAGCTGTCGGCGTTCCGTAATTCACTTGCGAAGTGGAGGACTGATCGGTGGCCCAGGTGACGGTGGCGGAGGTGGTGGTGATGTTTGTGACGGTTACTTTGCTGATGACGGGAGCGGGCTGGGCGGCGACGCCGGTGGTGGTGAAGGTGTAGACGGTTGATGCGCCGGTGGAACCGCTGGCGGCGGTGGATTCGGCTTGGAAGTAATAGGTGGTGCCGGGGCTCAGACCGCTAAGCACGACTCCGTGGCTGTTGGTGAGCGCGGACTGCACGGGGCTAAGCTGGCCGAGGGCGGCGGTGGTTCCATACGCGACGAATGTGTTCGCGGGGACGTCTGTAGACCAGGAGATCGTGACGCTGGAATTGGTGATTCCCCAGAAGGCTACGTAACCGACGTAGGGGCCGGTGGGGGCAACCAAGAAACCGTAAGCCTGGATACTGCCCACCAGCGGAGAACCCGCTTGAGTGGAAGTAGCCTCTTGGCCGTCGGCGGCGTAGGCGTAAAGAATGTGGAAGCCAGGCTGTAATGTGGCCGAAGACCCCGTAAAGGTGGGATTGCTTCCGGTGGCCGCCGTCCACGGGTTCTGCCAGGTATCGAATTGGTAGAACATAGCGTTGGGTTGGGCGACTGTAGTGCTGGTGGCCGTGAAGGTGAAGGCGGGAACCGGGCCGGACACCTGATTGTTGGTCAGCGGCGTGATAGCTGTGGTCAGCGGGACCGGTTGCGTTTCTGCGTCCGTGATCACCGTTACGTTGTTGCTGTCGCTATTGGCCACATATACTTTGTCGGTCACCGGGTTCACCGCCACGAAAACGGGATTTGTCCCGGCGGTGACGGTGGTGGTGCTGTTGGTCGCGCCGTCGATCACCGTTACGTTGGTGCTGCCTTGATTGGCCACATAGATTTTGTTGGTGACCGAGTTAACCGCCATGTAACCAGGACTTAGTCCGACGGTGACGGTGGTGGTGCTGTTGGTCGCGCCGTCAATCACCGTCACGTTCGCGTTCTCAAGATTAGCCACATAGATTTTGTTGGTGAGCGGGTTCACTGCCACGGAAATAGGATTTGTTCCAGCGGTGACGGTAGCCCCGCTATTGGTCGCGCCATCGATCACGGTCACGTTGTTGCTGATGTAATTAGCCACATAGATTTTGTTGGTGACCGGGTTCACCGCCACGGAATCAGGATCTGATCCCGCAGCGACGGTCGCTGTGCTGTTGGTCGCGCCGTCAATTACCGTCACGTTATTGCTCCCGCTATTGGCCACATAGATTTTGTTGGTGGCCGGGTTTACCGCCACAGAAACGGGACCTGTCCCGGTGGCGAGGGTGGCGGTACCGTTGGTCGCACCGTCGATCACGGTCACGTTGTTGCTGTGGCCATTGGTAACATAGATTTTGTTGGTGACTGGGTTCACCGCCACGGAATTAGGAATTGTTCCCACGGCGACGGTGGCGGTGCTGTTGGTAGCGCCATCGATCACGGTCAAATTGTTGCTGCCCTGATTGGCCACATAGATTTTGTTGGTGACCGGGTTTACCGCCACGGACTGAGGATATACTCCCGCGTCGACGTTAGCTGTGCTGTTGGTCGCGCCGTCGATCACCGTTACGTTGTCGCTCCTGTAATTGGCCACATAGATTTTGTTGGTGACTGGGTTGACCCCCACCGAATAGGGAAGTGCCCCGGCGGGGACGGTCGCGGTGGTGTTGGTTGCGCCGTCGATCACCGACACATTGTTGCTGCCATAGTTGGCCACATAGATTTTGCCGGTGACGGGGTTTACCGCCACGAAACTAGGATTCGGCGCCGCGACGGTGGTTGCGCTGTTGGTCGCGCCGTCGATCACCGTCACGTTGGAGGCATTGTTCAAGTAAATTTTGTTGGTGACTGGGTTCACCGCCACGAAATCAGGACTTGACCCGGCAGCGACCGTGGCGGTGCCGTTTGTCGCGCCGTCAATCACCGTCACATTGGCGCTGCCCTGATTGGCCACATAGATTTTGTTCGTGACCGCGTTCAGCGCCACAGTAACGGGATTTGTTCCAGCGGCGACGGTAGCGGTGCTGTTGGTCGCGCCGTCAATCACTGTCACATTGGCGCTTGTGTAGTTGGCCACGTATATTTTGTTAGTGACCGGATTCGCCGCCATAAAAGCAGGGCCTGTTCCAGTGGGCACAGTCGTGGTGCTGTTGGTTGCCCCGTCGATCACTGTCACGGTGTTGTCTACTCTATTGGCCACATAGATTTTGTTCGTGACCGGGTTCACCGCCACGGACTGGGGACTTTTTCCGACGGCGACGGTGGTCGTGTTGTTGGTCGCGCCGTCAATCACCGTTATGCTATTGCCCCCGATGTGGGTCACATAGATTTTGTTGGTAACCGGATTCACGACAACCGTATAAGGATTTGCTGCGACGGCAACGGTAGCGGTGCTGTTGGTCGCGCCGTCGATCACCGTCACACTGGGGCCGGTGAGATTGGTCACATAGATTTTGTTGGTGACTGGGTTCACCGCCAAGTCAACAGGAAAGGTTCCGACGGCGACGGTGGCGGTGCTGTTGGCCGCGCCGTCAATCACTGTCACGGTGTGGTCGAAGGAACTGATCACATAGATTTTGTTGGTGACAGGGTTCACTGCCGTGGCACTAGGATCTGTTCCAGTGGGTACCATCGCGGTGACACTTTGCGCCATTCCGAATTGCGTCGCCAGCAACCCCAGGAAGGCCAACGTCGCTGCTCTCTCCGTCCACTTCACCCCACCGCGGAACATATTCATCCTAGCCACCCTCCAACGAGACTGGGATTATTATCCACCAGCCTAGTGAGGCGGCTAAAGTACTGGGACTCCTAATCTCGTTTGGAAATAGGCTTAGAACTAAACACTTTTCTCCAACAGCAACTTCTTCGGCTGTCTCTTCACATACCTCAAACCGTACCTACCCATCACGCACGCTTTAATAAACTCCACTGCCTCCGTCGGTGAATCCGTCACAAGCAACTGATCCAAATCCGGCTGGCTAATCGCTGCCTCCTTCAAAACCGGCGCCCGCAGGAAATCCAGCAGCGGCGTCCAGTAGTCCACGCCCAACAGCACAATCGGGAAGCCCCTGATTTTCCCCGTCTGAATCAACGTCGCCACTTCGAACAACTCATCCAGCGTCCCGAAGCCGCCCGGCGTTGCCACAAAGCCGTAAGAGTACTTCACCAACATCACCTTCCGCACAAAGAAGTAACGGAAGTCCACCCACTTATCCAAATATGGATTCGGCTTCTGTTCTTGCGGCAGAATGATGTTGCAGCCAATCGAAATCCCGTTCGCTTCTTTGGCGCCGCGATTCGCCGCTTCCATTAAACCCGGACCGCCTCCCGTCATCACGGTAAACTTTGCCCGCGCAATTTCGGCACCCAGTTGCTGAGTCAGCTTGTAATAAGGATGCGTCTCTGGAAAGCGTGCAGAGCCAAACACTGTAATGCACGGCCCCACAAAATGCAGCGAACGAAAGCCATGGATCAACTCCCGGAAAATCCGCAGCGCCCGGAAAAGTTCGGAGCCGCGGCTATGCGGTCCTTCAAGGAAAAGCTCTTCTTCGATGCTAGGGCTATTTTTGCCCCACTCGGCGCGGGTCTGATCGTCGACGGGCATGGCAGATTTATCATAACGAACGCGCCAAAATCGCCCGTAAAGCGCAACTACCCATTCTACATCTACATACTGGGAATTATGCTATCCTGCGGTTGTGACCCCACGCAGTCATCTTCAACAACTTGAAGCGGAAAGCATCCACATTATGCGCGAAGTGGTGGCCGAATGCCAGCGCCCTGTGTTGCTTTACTCTATCGGAAAAGATTCGTCCGTCCTGCTTCGTCTCGCTCAGAAAGCCTTTTATCCTGGCCCCGTTCCTTTCCCGCTTCTCCACATCGATACGGGCTACAAGTTCAAAGAAATGATCGATTTTCGCGATCGCTACACATCCGAACTCGGCCTGAATCTGATCGTCCACACCAACCGAGCCGCGCACAACGAAGGTGCCAATCCATTTATTTGGGGCACACAGCGCTGTTGCGGAGCGCTGAAAACAACCGCGCTGTTAGACGGCTTGCGCAACGGCGGCTTCGACGCGGCCATTGGCGGAGCGCGCCGCGATGAAGAACGTTCGCGCGCCAAGGAGCGCGTCTTTTCCTTTCGCGATCAGCGCGGCCAATGGGATCCGCGGAATCAACGGCCCGAACTCTGGAACATCTTCAACGCCCGCATTCATCCTGGTGAAAGCCTGCGCGTATTTCCGCTCTCGAACTGGACCGAACTAGACGTTTGGCAGTACATTCACGCCGAAAACATTCCCATTGTTCCGCTCTATTTCGCCAAGCCCCGTCTAATGCTGGAGCGCGGGGATTCGCTCTTCCCCATCGAACAGCCCTTCGTTCCGCGGCTTCCCGGCGAAGAGCCCAAGCTAGTCATGTGCCGCATGCGTTCCCTTGGCTGTAGCCCTTGCACGGGCGCCATTCATTCTGAAGCCGACACCTTACCCAAGATCATCGAAGAGTTAGTCACAATGCGCCGCTCCGAACGCCAAAATCGCGTGATCGATCACGACCAGGACGGTTCCATGGAAATCAAGAAACAAGAGGGCTATTTCTAATGGCCTCCGCCGCCATCGAAGCGAACGAATCCTTCTCTGAGTTTCTCGAACGTGAAAAAGCCAAAGATCTGCTGCGCTTCACCACCGCCGGCAGCGTGGACGACGGCAAATCCACGCTCATCGGCCGTCTCCTCTATGATTCGCGCAGCGTTTACGACGATCAGCTCGAATCCGTAACCAAAGCCTCCGTTGGACGCAATGCCGGTACCATCGACTTTTCGCTACTGACCGACGGCTTGCGGGCAGAACGCGAACAAGGCATCACCATCGACGTCGCCTATCGTTACTTCGCCACACCCCGCCGCAAGTTCATCATTGCCGATACGCCTGGCCACGAACAGTACACGCGCAACATGGTCACCGGTGCGTCAACAGCGGAGTTGGCCATTGTGCTGGTCGACGCGCGTAAAGGTGTGCTGCCTCAATCGCGCCGCCACTCTTACATCGCTGGACTCCTTGGCATTGAGCGCGTGGTGATCGCCGTCAACAAGATGGACCTCGTTGGCTACGAAGAAAACGTCTTCACCGCGATTGAGAAAGAGTTTCGCGGCATCCTCGCGCGCTTCCCCCACGTTGAGCCGTATTTCGTTCCAGTCAGTGCGCTGGCGGGCGATAACATCGTCACGCGCAGCGCGAAGATGCCGTGGTTCACCGGTCCCAGTCTGTTGGAGCATTTGGAAACCGTGCCCGTCGGATTGCGCGTTCGCGACGCAGCTTTCCGCTTTCCCGTGCAACGTGTCGTTCGTCCCAGCCTCGATTTCCGCGGCTATGCGGGGACCATCGTCGCCGGAAGTGTACGCGTAGGCGACCCGGTCACCATCCTTCCTTCCGGCCGTGAAACGACCGTCTCCTCCATCGTCACCTTCGATGGGAACATCAGTGAAGCCGACGCTGGCCAAGCGGTGACACTTACGCTAGCGCAAGAGATTGATCTGAGCCGCGGAGATTTGATCGTCTCTTCCGCGCAGCCGCTTCCGCTTAAATCTCATGGCGTCAAAGCAACGTTGGTTTGGCTGAACGAAAAGCCCGCCGATTTGGGCAAGCGCTATCGCATCAAGCACGCCTCGCGCCTGGATTGGGCGACGCTGCGAAACATCGATTTCCGTTTAAACATAAATACTCTTGAGCAGGAAAATGTCCCCACCTTGGAGATGAACGCGATCGGCCAGGTTCGGTTCGAGACCGCCCGTGTACTTAGTTTTGATCGCTATAGCGAGAATCATGTCACCGGAAGCTTCATCTTGATCGATCCCGCGACGAACGCCACAGTGGCAGCGGGGATGATCACGGATTCGTTCGAAACCGGCAGTCTTGCGCCGCTGGCGGGAATTTCCTGGCATGTCATAGACGGCGCGCTGGTGCTCACTTCCGAACAAGGTTTTTCCACCAAGCCGGGATCGCGCGATGAGCCCCTGCCTATGGAGGACCACGAAACGTTAGAAGCGTTGCGCCACATGCTCCGCCGCTTGGGTGTTGCGCCGTTTGGCAGCGCCGGCGAATCCGATTTTGAAATTTAAGGGCCACCAATATGGAAACCACAACCACCAAATCCGACGAGGCTCGCGCTGCTGCCGCAGAAGCCATCAGCGGGCGCACTTCTATCTGCCTGACTTGCAGCTTTCAGGCGGAAGATATGGTTGCGCTTCACTTAGTAAGAGAGATCCTGCCGCAAGTGCCCGTGCTGTTTCTTGAAACGGGTTATCACTTTGACGAAGTTTACAAATATCGCGACGCCATGACCGCGCGCTACAACCTGAATCTCGTCAACGTGATGCCCGAACGCACCGTAGCCGAGCAAGAAGCGGTTTTCGGCATCCTCTATCAAACGCAGCCGGATCAATGCTGCAAGTTCCGCAAGGTAGGGCCGTTGTTCAAGGCGCTGGAGAGTTACGACGTTTGGTTTACAGGCCTGCGGCGAGTCCAGTCTCCCACGCGCGCCAATCTGCAAGTCTTCGACACGTTCCCTTTGCCCACCGGTAAGAAGCTTTCGAAGGTCAGTCTGCTGGCAGATTGGTCGGATAAAGAAGTATGGGATTTCGCCAAACAGAACGACATACCGCTGCTGCCGCTCTATCAACTTGGCTACACGAGCATCGGCTGTGAGCCATGCACGGCGCTGCCTGCCGATCCGGGCAATGCTCGTTCAGGACGTTGGGCCGGCCAGCAAATTGGAATGCGGCATTCACATCGCTGAACCCCACTAAGTAAGTACGCCCCGCAAGAATTGCTACCAATGTCCACACACTTAGGGCTTAGTCGTGAAGAGCGGCTTGCGAGTGGAGGCGGTGTTAGGCATACGCGCTAAAATAAGAACATTTCGTGGTGGAAATGTTAGGAAAAACGCAGGCGAAACCGCCTGCGCCACCATGCTCTTAACGGTTTATGCCTTATTTTAACGCCTATGGCGGTGTTAGGCGGCTGCCTCCTGGGTTTTGGGCTCATCGCCCTGTTCGGCGAGGGCTTCTTGGAGGAGTTTTGCGCGTTGCGAGGGGGTCAGGAGCTTCATATACTTAACGAAGCGCTGCGTTGAAAAAACGAACCCAAGGCCTGCAATGACGGTGCTCTGCTCGCCATGGTGTTGAGAGAGAAGAGCTTCTTTAGCGCCTTCGCGGAGCGCTTCTTCTTCGTTTGCTTTGCGCAGAGCCTGCAAACGCTCGAGTTCCGCGGTTTCGCGCTCGCGGCGGCGGCTGAGGCGATTCTCCTGGAGATTCAGATTGCGGAGTTCCTTTTCGTGCCGGCGGCGGGCTTCTAATTCGAGAGCCGATTCAGCTTCATCGCACGCCATGCCGGGACGTTTGAGGACGACTTCTGCGCCGGCGATGGCAAGGATGGCTTGTTCCAGACCGGGAATTCGATTCAATCTCCAGCGAAGGTCGGCGATGGATTGCACCACGGCGCTCTCTTCAGGGCCGACCGGTTTGTGAAGGATTTCGTAGTCGCGAATGTGCGCGGTGTAACGGTCGGCCTCGGCTTTGTTGGAGAAGACGCGGTTGGTGCCGGTGAGGCCGCACTTGACGGCGTTAAGGCGGGTGATGGCTTTTCCCGCCGTACTGGTGGGCCCGGTGGATTTTTTTGCGTTTTCCCGATTCGCTGCGAGTCGTGCGGCGGAGATGGGGTCGTTCGGTTGTTCTTCGTTATTGGTGGTTTCGTTAGTTGGTTCTGACATTTGATTGCTCCTCAGTTATTAGTTTTGGGTCTGTGGAATGACACCACAGTGCGCCCAGGTCTTACTCGGTTTGATTTTAGAGGAGGGAAGAGCGGGACCGGGGGGTGGGTGAGGAAGTGGATTTTTGGGTAAGGTATTTAGTTTGTGATGGTTAGAGGGCTAAAAATAAATGTGCTTGGGCTGTGACCAGTCTGCAACCTAATAGAATGCCGCCAAAGAAGTCCTGTGGCCACACCTGAAGATCGCTGTGAAATCGATCAACCACCGATAGGTCTTAGTACCAATTACGCAGAAGCCACCCAACAAATCGTCGTTCTCGTCCGTGTCGCCAGCCAAGAGCAACCCTCGCTAATCGGCAATCGCAGCACGTTTAGCACCGCTCACTATTGCCATTTCGTTCAAACGTCGCGGGCGCAAAACTGCAGGAGCGCCTGTCAAGTCCCACCAGTTTGCACGCGGCACTGAACCCAGACCTATACCCCCATGGTGGTAGTACTTCCGTCTTCCTGGTTGTATTGCTCGGGGTACAGCCGAGTGTTATTTTTCACCTCAAGACTTTTCCATGAGTGGGCCTCATCTGTGAACCATCTAACATCGGCTTTTGCAAAGAGCAACTAATGCCGCTGGTCCGCGCCAAAAAATCAACCAGCAGTGGCTCCCCCCCCGGCCAAACGACAAACCATGCCTTTTCTCAAGCTAACGAATCCTGCCTCCACGGCTGCTGCGGCTGCCATAGTATTTTTCGCCTGGGCGGCCCTCTCCTTCGCCCAAGGCAGCCTCAACCCCGCCGCACCATCCAAGGAGTACGTGCGGCTGGGAGGCCAAGTTGTCGCGATCGAAAACACCGTCACGAACCCCACCCCGGACATTCTCCTCTCCCCCGCAAGCCTTGTCTTCGATACCCAATTCCTCGCAACGACGGGCTCGGAGGTGCTTACCATCGCCAACACCGGCTCAGCGCCGCTCAAAGTCACATCCGCCAACCTCAACGGCGCTAACGCCGCCGACTTCTCCATCACCGCGAACACTTGCGCCACTATCGCCGCCGACGCCACCTGCACCATCACCATCTCGTTTGCCCCGAGCGGCGCCGGCGCCCGCACAGCCACACTCACCATTGCCGACAACGCGCCGGGGTCTCCCCAAAAAATCCCGCTCAATGGAACTGGAACAGCAACTGCCCCTCCCCCCGCACTCACCGCCTACCTCGGCACGTACGCGGGGCCACCCACTTACTATTCCTGGGTCAACCAGACTTTTGCCAGCACGCAAGCGATCTTCGCCGGCCCGACCGCCGTGCTCCCCGTCCGCGCCTACATCCCCGGCGGCGCCGCGCTGCTCACCAGCCTCACCGCGCAAATGGCCGATACGAACGACAGCGTCTCGGAGTATTGGTTTTCCCTTCAATACTTCAACGGAAGCGCCACGCTCCAACTCACAAACAAATCCACTGGGGCGAACGCGCTCGCCTCCCCTATGCCCCTCACCATCAGCGGAGACACTGTCACACTGGCAACACCCGTCTCCACCGGCAGCCTGCAGCTCACCGCCTATCGCGTAGCACTAGCCGGCAATGAATTCCAATTGGACCTCACCCTCAATCGCACAGACATGTTCTACGACGAAATCTTGCTTTACCCTTCAACTTCGTCCGCAGGGGGTCCGTGGGTTTACTCCGGTTACTGGAACTCTAACTCCACCCTGACACCCTTTATAGCCAGCTTTTGGGGAGTTTCCAACCAGGGCATAAATACGGCTTCCGGCTGGCTTGGCACCTCATTCACCGTGGGCGCGCAACCACTCACCGTAACCGCTTTGGGCCGCGGCTGCTTGGTGGGAAACGCGCAAACTCACGAACTCCAAATCCTCAACGGCGTGACCGGCGCTCTTGTTCCAGGCGCCAGCGCCACCGTGAACATGGCTGGCTGCGCCGTCAACGACTTCACCTACATCAATCTGCCGACGCCCATCCAACTGGCTCCCGGGAGCCTCTACTATCTGGAAACTCAAGAAGCCCAGGGCGGCGATACCTATTATCCGATTACCTTCGGAACGTCCGCCAGCGCCGGCTCAATCTTCTGCGCGATCGATCCGCCGAATCGCCTAGACTGCGGCTCGTCGTACGTCGAGGGTGTGCCCAACTTCCTCTACTACGTGACAGGCTCCCTTGTTCCCGGCCACCCCACCGTCAGCGTCGCCAGCCCCTTGATGGGAGCCACCCTCTCCGCTATCGTGCCCGTCACCTTCAACACCGCTTCCTCCACACCCATCACCCTCCAACCCCAAATCGACTTCGCCAACTACGGCTCCCCCGCCAGCGTACAGCCCGGCCAGCCCTATACTTTCAACTGGAACAGCACGACCGCTGCTACCGCTGCCCATACCCTCTCCGCCGTGGTCACGGACACTTACGGCAATGTTGGCTATGCCCCTGGTGTCGTTGTCAACGTCACCAATACCCTCAGCGGCACCACGCCTCTACTCACTGCTTTTACCTACGTCTTCGGTCCCGTGGCCAACTCTGGCTGGTTCGGTACAGCCTTCACTGTTGGAGCAAAGGCGATCGCCGTCAGCTCATTAGGCCGCGCCTGTGCCGGTGGCGACTCCCAAACCCACCAAATAAAGCTGGTGAGCGCCCCCACCGGCGACGTCACTGGAGGCGGCGTTACCCTCAATATGGCCGGTTGCCCACCAGGCCAAATCTCTTACAGCAATTTGGCGGCGCCCATTACTTTGCCGGGGGGGGCGCTTTACTACGTTGTTTCGTCCGAGTTGGCGGGCGGCGATCCTTATTTCTTGATATCCCCCGTGACCGGCTCAAGCGGCGTGACCATCGCTGGCGGGGTCAACTCCACCGCCGCAGGCGGTTGGCTTGTCCAAGACGCGGGTTTCGCTTGGGGCGCGATCAATCTGCTGTATAAGTAGTAGCTCATCAAGAATGCCCGGAGAATCAATACCGATGTCTGAAAACAAGTCAAATGTGCTTAAAGCTCGCCGAGCGTTTGCGGTGACGTGCGTGCCTGCCGATTCTAAGCAGAAGGACTTGCTCATGCCAAGGAATCGCAGAGACCTGTTTTGGAAGCTGACAAACGTTTCAGGCATGGTTCGTCATTATCTCGCTATGGCATCCACAGCAAGCCTTCTCTTTCTTGCAAATACGCCTCACCTAACAGCCCAACTCTCGGACCCTATGCCGCAGCGAGGCATTTACCCGAACGGTGCCTACGCTTTCGATAAGCTCGAAACAATCAACACCCTCAATGGCATCCTGACATATAGCATCCCCATCACGACCATGCCGATGGGACGCGGCGGAATGACCATTCCGATCAACCTAGTTTATAGCTCAGCATTAGCCGACGGATATTCCTACTCGGGATACCAAGCTGGGCAAACCGTTACGTACGGCGCAGCCCAATCCAGCGGCTCTGGCGGATGGTCCTTCACCGGCGGATACAAATATGGACTGTATGAGGTCGTCGCGCCGATTAACGTTTGCACCCCCTACTACAACATTTACAACAAGATCGTACCAGTATCTCCTCCGCCCTTCCAACTGGGTGTAATTATGCCTGATGGTGCCCATCACATTCTCGAGCTATATGGCCAAGCCGACACTTACTCTAACGGCACGTTCTGGTACAACCCAGCCAACGGCACCAACCCTTGCACTAACCAGACCATTACGGGTCCGCTGACATACTTCACCTCTGACGGAAGTTACATCCGTGTCTCAGTCAACACCCCTCAAGCCGGGGCAAACGGATTTCCCGGCGCTCCCTGGACGATCTATCTTCCAGACGGCACGCAAGTCTCAGGCGGCGGATTCGGCCAGTACACCGTGGGCCAGCCTATCGGTTTCTCGTCGGCAGCGGAATTAATCCGCGACCGCAACGGCAACAAAATCACCGTGAGCCGGAACAGCTCCAACAACGCAACCATACTCACCGACGACCTAGGCAGGACCGTGACCGTCGGCGATATAGGATCAACGCAGACCGGGGCGACCGCCACTGTGACCCAGACGGGCTTCACGGGAAGCCAACTCACCTGGACCCTCTCGAGCTTCCAGGCAATCAATGTCTTGCTTGGCAAGTGCGTGACCGAAGGCCAAAATAGCTGTGGTGGATATTACGGCGGAGGTCCAGCCACACTAACTGTTCCCTCCGATAGCGGCACGCTCACTTACAATTTTCAGTACTATCCGGCCACGAGCTCCTCCCCAGGCGAGTTGATGAGCGTTCAACTCCCCTCCGGCGCCACCACAACTTACAGCTATGGCAACGGCCCTCCCTTTAACGTGGGTCTCACATCCCTGAATGTGAATTTCACGATTTATCAGAAGGTGGTCACCTGGACGGACCAATCGGACGGCGGCTCGACGGCACGCAGCGAGACTTGGAATTATAGTTTCCCTGGAGGGCTATCGTCCACCATTACCGCGCCTGACGGAGGCGTAACCACCACCACCGCAAACGGCTATGGGCCTCTTCAATCCACTGTTTCCAAGGTCACTCTTCCAGACGGCTCCGGCACCGAGTATCTGTACCAACAAAATCCAGCTCTAGAAGAAAATGCCAGCGGTGCGAACTCCAATCCTTTCCCGGCATTCATCGTACACACCGTTGCCCAGGGCGGAAAGCCCATTCTGGCCGCCATTGAGCAACATGCAATCGATCAGAACGGCAACCTGGCAGGAATCGCTAAGTTCGACTGGGTTCCTTACTCACAACTGACGCACGACACACACGGAAACCTAAACGGGGGTTTCGCCGGTGCCACGCTCCTCCAGAACACGACAAACACCTACCAATCCTCGGTGCCAGGCGCGACTAACAATGCGAGCCCAAGTGACAATCCGAACGCCTATTGGAATCCCAGCGCCCCACTGCTTCGCGGGTTGCTAGTTACATCGGTCCTAACAGGCTCAGGCGCAAACGCAGGCCCGGGAGCCGTTTCACAATTCAATTACGACAACCCAGGCTGCGGTACGCCCCCCAAAACCGCTCCCAACGGCAATCTCACGTGCGAGTATCACTGGGATTCGAGCCTCGGGGCCGCTCAGCCAGCCGCGGGTACGCTTAACACATCCAGGTTAACCTCGCGCACCTACGACTCTTACGGCAACCTCCAGACCTTGACCGATCCGAACGGCAACCAGTCAAAATACACTTACGGCTCCTCGTCCCCCGCTTGCCCCAACCAAAGCCTTTATCCAAACCTTTACCCTACACAAATTGTTCAAGCAGCCATCCGTACCTTCAACTACTGCTGGGACGATAATCTAGGGCTCATAACGGCAAAACTCGACGCCGACAACAATGTCACCACAACCTACAGCTACGATGGACAGGGCCGCCAGACGAACGTTACCGAAGCGTCCGGCACTGCCGTGGCGCGCCAAACGAACACCACCTACGACGACGCAAACCGAGTCGTCACGGTACGACAAGATCAAAACCCTAGTGATCAGGCCCTCGCCAACGTCACCGCCTACGACGAGCTTTACCGCGTCCGCCTCACCAAGCAACTGCAAAATAGCGACCAGATGGCCAACAGCGAGACTGACGGCATCAAAGTGCAAACCCGGTATGCTCAGGGCACCATCAATGGCATGACCGGCAACTTCAAGCTCGTCGCAAATCCCTACTGCGGCGTAAACACCTCCGCCGCGGCAAACTCAACAGTCCTCGCCAATCTCCAATACTGCTCCGGTGCATCCGCTGCCACTGGCAGTGAGCAAACCATGGGCTGGACCCTCACATCGCTCGACACAGTCTGCGGCCCCATCTCGGTCACCACCTATGACGGTGCAGCCCCGCCCGCGCCTTTCGGCAACAACACAAAATCCACCGGGCAAGTCACGTATGCCTATTCTGCCGGAGGCAGTGCCAGTGGCTTGACCCCCGCCGCGCCTGGCTCTGGTGTCAGTTTTACCACCAGCACCGACCAAGCAGGAAACACCATGCTGCACGGCACCGACGGCTCAGGCCGCCTTCGTTGGGTCCAAGAAAACGCGGGCACCGCCGGCAGCTACGCAACGCTGTACGACTACAACGCCCTAGGCGATCTCGTGGGCGTCACCCAGAACGGTCAAACCAGCCAAAGCCGCAAGTTTGCTTACGACTCCCTAAAACGCTTATCCTCCGCAACCAACCCCGAGAGCGGCACGATCTCTTACACTTACTACGCCAATGGGAATCTGTTCACCAAACAGGATGCCAACGGCAGTAAGACCACCTTCAACTACGATTCCCTCAACCGCGCCACCAGCAAAAGCTACACATTAGGCGCCAACGTCGCCACGACGAATACGGTCACTTACGCATACGATACCGCCACGGGCGCCGCCAAAGGCCAGCTCGTCAGCGTGTCCAACGTCGGCACCACTAACCCCGGTTCCGTGACAGCATTCAACGGTTTCGACGCACTCGGCCGCCCCGCCACGTCCACTCAAACTACGGGCGCCTACACCTACACCTTCCACTACACTTACAACCTCGCTGGCTCACTCCTTACCGAACAACTCCCCTCGGGCCGTCTCCTCACCTCCACTTACGACACCCTCAACCGTCCCACCTCCATCTCCGCCGGCTCTAAAGCCTACGTCTCTAACGTCGGCTACTGGCCGCACGGCGCTGTGTATTCCTATCAGCGCAACAACGGCCTTTCCTACGGAGCCACCTACAACAGCCGCCTGCAACCCACCGAGTTCGACGAAGCCCTGGGCACAAACCCAACAAGCAGCACCTTTCTGCTCGTCTCTTGCCCCAGTTGGGGCCTCGGCAGCGGCCCTTCAACCGGTCCGTACGGAGCCTGTCCTCTGTCGACGTTCGCATCCCAAAACAACGGCAACCTGCAAAGCGTGATCGCCTCCACCGCTGCCAATACCACCGCACCATTCGGTTCAACCACTCCGCCGCCCATCACCCAGACGTTCAGCTACGACGGCTTAAACCGGATCACCTCCATCACCGACAATGGCAGCGGCTCCCCACTCGCACGCACCTTCAGCTATGATGCCTTTGGCAACATGTCGATCACCGCCAACAAGAGCGGCCTGCCCTGGAGCGCTAACCCAGTCCCTCCCAACATTATTGCGACCAATGCCCCGAACCCTTACAACGCCCACAATCAGCTCACCGCCAGCGCTGGCGGCAGGTACGACCTCGCGGGCAACCAAACCGCCGTCGGCACCTACTCACTTACCTACGATGCCGAAAATCGCCAATACTCCGAAACCACGACCAGCGGCTCCGCTCCCGCAAATTACATATACGATGGTGAGGGACGCCGAGTGGAAAAGCAAATTACCGGTGGCGCTCAAACGGTCTACGTCTATGACGCGGCGGGCAGCCTTTCCGCCGAATATACGACCGGAGCCAATCTATCCGGCTGCCAGACCTGCTATCTCAGCTACGATCACCTTGGCAGTACGCGCATGGTGACCAATGAAATCGCACAGGTCATCGAGCGGCACGACTACATGCCTTTTGGCGAAGAGATCCCGAGTGGCTACTCCGGCCGCGTATCGCTTTGGGGCGCCACAACCGGAGTAGTGAACCAGAAGTTTACCGGCAAAGAACGGGATTCGGAGAGCGGGCTGGATTACTTTGGCGCGCGGTATTACGGAAGTGCGTTGGGGAGGTTCACGAGCCCAGATCCGACGGGTCTTGGATTCTCCGATCCTAGCGATCCGCAGAGTCTCAATCTATATCACTACGTGCTGAACAATCCGTTGAGGTTTGTTGATCGCGACGGGCTGTTTTGTTATCAGTCGTCTGGAGGTACGGTGAACATCGACAACGCTGCGCAGTCTGCGAGCGACTGTGCGAAAGGCGCGACTTGGGTTGACGGCACTGCGACGAACTACTGGTATGGATCAGATGGTGCGCTTCAAGTCGGCTATTCAAACGGCGAGAACGATGCCGGGACGTTATCTTTCGTCTCACCTGACGCAAAGTCTGACAGTTCGGGAGGAAATGTACAAAATCCTTGGGGAATTGACCTCAACGACACGAAGAAATACGACCATTATCTGATGTGGCCTTCAGGCGGGAAGTTTGATCAATTCCAAACGCGGCTTTTGGGAATGCACTGGTGCGGACCGGGTGGGGGTGGACCTACTGTTAGCGCCAACGACGCCGCGTGCAGGCAGCACGACGCCGACTACGCCAAGGTAGGCGTAAGTGCTGCAACGAATATTGCAGGGAGAGGTGCAACGCCAGAGCAGATCGAAGCTATGAGGATCGCGAACAAGAAAATGTACGATGCGGTAAGAGCAAACCCTACTGAGTTCTCAACGCCCTTCTTGCTGCTTTGGCTGGAGGGTGGCGCAGGCCATATATACCCGGGGACTCAAGTGCCGCCAGAAACTAATTCCGGGGCGCCGAACTGGGCTAAATAGTAATGAGGCTCTTTAAAACTCTCGCATTCTGCTCTTGCGCGTATGTGTGGCTCGGTGTCGTAGGCCAATATCTAGGGATGGCGCAGTCCGAATCGTTACCGAGCGCAGTGATAGCATTTCGGGTTTTCGCCTGCTTGCTAACAGTCTGCTGTGTATTCGCGCTAGCGAGTGGCTTTTGGGCCGCAATCATTAGCTGGGCCGGGGCGCTTGGCTATTTGTCGATTAGTTGGAAGGTAAATGTCGACTGGGTGTTTCGTGACGACGTAATTCGATTTACACTGTGGGTTCCCTTATTTCTGACGGTGGCCGCCTATCTAGAGCGGAAAGAGGAAGCAGAACGGGAAGCTGGCGGATCGTAACGGGAAACTCATCCACCCAACACTCGGAAGGTCGACGATGGAACAGTTTACCGGCAAAGAAAGAGATCAGGAATCCGGGCTCGATTACTTTGGGGCAAGGTATTACGGCAGTGCGTTGGGACGGTTTACCAGCACTGATCCCAAGATTTTCTCTAAGAAAACTGTTCTAAATCCGCAAAAGTGGAACAAATACAGTTACGTTCTTAATAATCCCCTTGCCCTTTTCGATCCTGACGGCCAAGAGGAACTCACCATAACGATCAGAGCTTTTATCCCTGCCTCTACTTTCAGATATCCCGCTGGCTTTGGACCCACGTTCAAAGGAGACGGTAGGAGCTTTTCGATGTCGCCGGATGCGTCCAGCCGAGCGCAAGCCGTTATCAAGATTGAAACCGACCCAGCCAAAAGTGCTCAGCCGCTTCTCGGAAGCCCGGTCACTTCAACGTCGGGTTCTGCCATGAACTTCTACGGCCTATTCACTTCTACAGCCAATTCGGATGTGAAAGCGTCCGTTTCAAGTGACTTTCGCCTTGACAACGGGACTTCAGTTGTCGGGGTTTCAATGAGCGCATCAGACCCGAATGTCTGGGGGGCGCCGCCGACCGGCGGAAGTTTCACTTTCAACGTGGCACCCGATGGCAGCAGCGTGAGCGTTAATGGCTCAACATCCGCCTACCCGGCGTGGGAGATAAATGTCCAAAACGACACCACCGGTGCGCAGGGCAACTTGCTCCAATACACGCCGGTTGGCACGTCGGCGAACAGTCCTGGCGCATTACTAACAGGAGCGACGATGAACGTGAGCGGCAAAACTACCTTGCCAGATAAGCCGCAGGCATGTTCGTCGGGATCTGGATCGACATGCTCACAAAAATAGCGGGCTCGGCGGTCGGCATTCTTTTGTTATCGATAGCAGTCCTCAGTTGCGCTGTTAGGGCTGGGAACATTGTCTTGATTCCTGAGGGGTTCGTTGGGTGGGTGAGGATTCAATATGAAGTGCGGCAAGCACCATCGTTGCCGAAGGAGGGTGTCAAATATCTAATACGCATTCCAAGTTCCGGTTCTTTGATGACAAGCAGCGCTAGGCAGCACGGCTATGGCATTGATCGGTACTACTTCATGACGGATAGTCGAAGAACTCCGATTCCTGCTGAGGACCAAGGCTGCGCGTCCGACCAGCCATGTGTCCAGCAGTTCACATTTTTCACGTCTCCGGTAAGCGAAACAGTTTTTTTCGTCGGCAGGCACGCCGATCTCGCCCGATACCCGAAGCCATTCGTCTCTGGAGATGAGTCACGACCGAAATAGTGGCGCAATTCACCGGCAAGGAACGGGATGCGGAGTCAGGGCTGGATTACTTCGGGGCGAGGTATTACGGCTCGGCTTTAGGAAGGCTCACCGGTCCGGACCAACCGTTTGCTGACCAAAATACGAACGACCCCCAGAGCTGGAATCTGTATAGCTATGTTCGGAACAATCCGCTGAATAGGATTGATGCTGATGGACATCTTACGGTCATCATTCCGGGGACGGGGTGGAGCCCCAGCAACTGGAACGAAAACATGAAGCTGTTTAACGAAGCCCGCGAAAAGTTCCATGACCCTGACGTCCGCATTCTGCATTGGAGCGGCAGCCTCCAAGACAGTGCATTGGGCAATGGCGCGAGCGCTCTGACCGCGATGGTTTCCGGGCACACTTTCGCACCCGGAGAACAGTTGAACGTGATCGGCCACAGCCGCGGAGGCGACGTTGCGATTGAGGCCACGGAGACTCTCACGCACAAGATAGACAATCTAATTACGCTGGACACACCGGCATACTACGAACATCCTCTTAATCCATCAAACATAGGTCTTTGGATCAATGTCTCGGTGGGGCAAGACTGGGTCCTCCCCATGGCGTCAAACGATCCAGGGCGAGCTCGCAACGAACCGGGGGCGAGCAATATTATTCTGAACGCACCCCAATATGGCCCGATAGCAGCACATTCTGCTGTTTGGCAAGATAACTCTTTGCGAAATCCTTGGTGGCGCTTCTGGCAAGGGCACGCGTCGTGCCATGAGTGGTGGGACAACAAGACCAACACGCTTCACGGCTGCCAGTAGAGGGATCGATGGCAACTGATATCAGCCGGCCCCGGTTTATGAAGATGGGGCACCTTATATTGTTCGCGTGCTTGATTTGGATCTTTGCCTGCTTGGTTCTTTGGTGGGTTTACGATCTTCTCCGCTCACCGATGGAGGTTCTGAGTCGAAGAGTCAAGCGTCAGTAAGAGTGGAGGAGATGGGCGCGATCCTCACGCTACTGGTGGTTGCAGTGATCCTCGTCAACGGCAGACTGAAAGCCAAACGTAGTCTGTTCAAATCCGCATGGTCGGTGGGTTGGAAAGTGGTTCTCGTTTTGCTTGGCTATGGAGTGCTCGTTGAATCGTGGCGTGAATTCTGGACGCCTGCTCGAGGCTTAAGCGACACAGCAATGTTTCTGCCCGTGGTGGGTTCGGTCAACGCCCGATTCTTCGCAGAAGTAGGTTGGCTCATCTACCTGTTTCAGGTCGCTCCGCTGCTGAGTATAATCTCGGTGGTCCTGTACGTTCTTGACCTGAAACTGTCACGGGTGAACAACGAACGGTCGTTCGATGGTGACGCCTAAATTAGTGCACGAGCCTGAGAGCGTCTGGCAGTGCTTTTGCGACGAGTTTACCGGCAAAGAAAGAGATTCCGAATCTGGGCTGGATTACTTTGGGCGAGGTATTACGGGAGTGCGTTGGCGAGGTGGACGAGTCCGGATTGGTCGGAAACGCCGCAGCCAGTTCCTTACGCATCGCTCGACAACCCACAGAGCTTAAACCTTTACTCCTATGGCGCGAATAACCCGCTTTCAAATATGGATGCGGATGGTCATTGCTTCTTCGGCTGGGCCACGAGAGCATCGAAACCACCAACGTTTACTTACACTCGAATCTCGCGATGAAAGAGCGAGCGCTGGGGAAACTAGCACCGGTCGGCACCGACTTTCGTCGATTCAAAGCGGATGATCGGCTGATGACGTTCTTGGACTCCCTCTGAACTATGTCAAATGGCAGGTCGTTAAGCCCGCCCTGCCATTCCTCTCCATCGCCCGTTCACATAGTTCGCCGGTTAACATAGTCGCTAAACAATCCTTTGTCCAGCCCCGACGTAGACGGACACGTAGACCAAACTGATCTGTTAATTTGGCTCATCCAAGCGGCTATCCGAGATGGGGGGGCCAAACAGGCGGCAAAGAACGTGACGGTCGGCGTGGCAAAGGGTGCGGCCACTTTTGGGGTCAATACAGCGAAAGGCATGGTCGTCCAACAAGCGGCGACCGGCAATATAGCTGCTGCGGTTTCGACTGCTACGACCCCGAATCCTAGCCCGCTGCGTCCGTCAAATACGACGCAGGCGCAGGCCTCATTGGCAACGCAGGCGGCTCTGACGGTGGCATCCGCCCTTGTACCTGCATCGACAGCAGGATCTGCTACAGAGACGGGCAGTGCCGTGATAGGGGCAGTTGTTATTGGCGAGGATATGAGTAGGGTCGCCGCGGCGGCCGAAGCGTTTGGTGCTGGCGTCTGGACACCAACTACGGTTCCAGCGACACTTTCAGAGAATTTAGACTGGATAAGCAACGTGATGGCTGAGCAAAGCACAATCTTTGATATAGGAATCTCGCAGACAAGAGAAGTTCGGAGTCCTTTTTATGACCTGGAGTCAACAGCGAACGAGGGTCAAGGGGCTCGTGATGGCAGAGGCAATATACGTTCATTGGGCAAATGACGGCGGGATTTTCGCCGTGCGTGGTGGCACCGGCCAGGCAGGATGGATTACCAGAGCCATTCTGCTAAAAGAGCTAAACGCGCCCGACAGCGCTCTCGCTCGGTTCTCATCAGCACGGACCAGGCGAAGGGCCGGGCTCCACGAATTGTAGCCGAGACGCAGTCCATGATAGCCGCATCGAATCTCAAGATCGTATCGTCGCCGAGAATCCATCCTGGCGCCATTCAGAAAGATGGGATTACAACTCTTATGAAAGCCGCGTACGTCGGACGCGAGGATCTGGTGCGAGACTTAGTCGATCGCGGTGTGGATACCTCCGCCAGAGACATTGCGGGCTACACTGCGCTGATGTGTGCTGCATATGCTGGGAAGCTAGAGGTCGCGAAGTTGCTAATCGGTGCAGGATCTGACGTCAATGCCTCTGATTTAGAGGGCTCAACATCGTTGATGTTTGCCGCACAGAACGGCCATTGCGGAGTCGTGGAGGCCCTGGTTATAGCTCGGCAACCTAAGGGGAACTCGGGGGGGTAATTCGGGACGGTTACCGATTGGACCCAAATCCGGGATTTCTTTCGCATGCACATCGGTTCCATCCAACCGTCTTACTTGTTAGCTGGAACCAATCCACTCATCCGCGACCGCGTCAATTGCGTCAACACCTTTCCGACGCTCTCGGCTACTTCGTCTCGAAGCCTTCCCCATGCGTCCCACCGCCGGCGAAAAAGCAGGCCCCCCTTTAAGGAACACGGTTTCTCGCCCAATGTTGTCAATAAAACTTGCGGAGTCCTTTTATCGCTCCCTTGCGGCCGCGGCTCACCCAGGGGCTGTCGTCGCGGCCACGAATCGTGTTCCTCCCCGTTTGGTCCCGCCCACGCGGATGCAGAGCTTCTGTGAAACTGACGCTCGCGAACCCACTGCGAAGTCAATGGTGTTAGCATGGCTGCGTTATGCCCTGCCTCCTTTTGATCGTCACTTTATTCTTTCCCCGCGTCGTGCTGCTGTTGATGTGGTTTTTTTCGAATTATTTGCAACGCGCTTTTCCGGGGGGGATTCTGCTTCCCATTCTGGGCTTTATCTTTCTCCCGCTCACAACCCTTGTTTACGCGTGGGAGATCAATAACCATATGCCGCTCGCCGGCATCAACCTCCTCTGGCTGCTGCTGGCGGTCATCTTTGATCTGGGAGGGCTTGGCGGCGGTGCACGCCATCAGTCACGAAGATGAAAAACAGCCTCGCTCTACCTCTCTTACTCGCTGTATCGTTGAGTGCCCAGAATCGCGCTTGGCCCACCTATGGCGGCAGCCTTGAGAACACTCATTATTCGGCCCTCACGCAAGTTAATCGCGGCAACGTCGCTCAGTTGAAAATGGCCTGGACCTACGACAGCGGCGATGCCTTTCAGGGTTCGGAGATGGAGTGCAATCCCATCGTCGTCAATGGCATCCTCTATGCGACTACGCCGAAGCTTCGGGTCGTGGCGCTGGATGCGGCGAGTGGCGCCCTCAAATGGAGTTTTGATCCGAACCAGGGCCGCAAGGTAGTGAATAAGATGCGTAATCGCGGTGTCACGTTTTGGGCCGACCCATCCGGCACTGCCAGCAAGCGCATCTTCTTTGTGTGGCGTCAGTATCTCTATGCACTCGACACTGATACCGGAAAGCCGATTCCCGGCTTTGGGGAAGAGGGCCGGCTTGATTTGCGGCGCGACTTGGGCCGCGATCCGGCGCAACAGTTTATTACTGATACGAGCCCGCCCGTGGTCTACAAAGATCTTTTGATCGTGGGCAGTTTGGTGAGTGAATCGCTGCCCGCTTCGCCCGGCGACGTTCGCGCCTACGACGCCCGCAGCGGCAAGCTCCGCTGGTCGTTTCACACGCTTCCGCATCCCGGCGAGTTTGGCTACAACACGTGGCCGCCGGACGCGTGGCAGTATATCGGCGGCGTGAACAATTGGGCGGGCATGAGCCTCGATGCCAAGCGCGGAATCCTCTTTGTCCCCACCGGGTCGGCGTCGTTTGATTTCTATGGCTCGAATCGGGTAGGCGACAATTTGTTTGCGAATTGCCTGTTGGCGCTGAACGCTGAAACAGGAGAGCGCATTTGGCATTACCAGACTGTTCATCACGATTTGTGGGATCGGGAT
The DNA here is from genome assembly GCA_963763615.1 of Bryobacterales bacterium. Taxonomy (GTDB): domain Bacteria; phylum Acidobacteriota; class Terriglobia; order Bryobacterales; family Bryobacteraceae; genus Bog-105. The sequence continues at coordinate 156,133 of CAVXPI010000008.1, forward strand.
TTGCCGACGCCGCCCGCGCTTGTTACCGTCCAGCACGATGGGCATGCCGTGGACGCGGCCGCGCAACTTACTAAGTCGGGATTCGTATATCTGTTCGAGCGCGAAACGGGCAAGCCTCTTTTCCCGATCGAGGCCAAGAAGTATCCGGCGAGCGATGCTCCAGGGGAAGTAACTGCGCCGGCGCAACCGCTGCCGGTGAAGCCAGCGCCGTTCGCGCGCCAGATTCTCACCGCCGAAACGTTAACAACTCGCACGCCCGAAGCGCACGCGGCAGTTCTCGAACGTTTTCAAAAGATCCGCAGCGCGGGCCAATTCATTCCACCGAGCACGCAAGGCACGATTGTGTTTCCCGGTTTCGACGGTGGAGGGGAGTGGGGCGGGCCGGCGTTCGATCCGGCGAGCGGAATTCTGTATGTGAATTCGAACGAGATGGCGTGGATTTTACGGCTTGTGCCGCAGAGCAAAGACAAAGCCAAGAGCGGCAAGGAACTCTATCTGAACGAGTGCTCGAGTTGCCACCGGCCTGATATGGCTGGTTCGCCACCGGAGTTCCCTTCGCTGCAACATATTTCGGACAAGTTAGATGAAGGAGACGTACGGGCGATCCTTCGCCAAGGCGCTGGCCGCATGCCTTCGTTCGCGCGTTTGAGTGGGCCGGAGATAAGCGCGCTTGTGAACTACGTCGTCTATGGTCAAGACTCCGCGCTGAGTGCAGCGGAAGGTAAGCCATCTGCGATTGAGCAGCGCTTCCGCATTGACGGTTACAACAAGTTCCTCGATCCCGACGGCTACCCCGCCGTCAAGCCACCGTGGGGGATGTTGAGCGCGATCAATCTCAATACGGGCGAATACGTTTGGAAAATACCGTTCGGCGAATATCCGGCGCTCGCGGCGCAGGGAGTGCGCAATACCGGCAGTGAAAACTATGGCGGCGGCGTGGTCACCGCCGGTGGACTGCTCTTTATCGCAGCCACGAACTACGATAAGAAAATGCACGCCTTCGACAAAGCTACCGGCAAGCTGCTTTGGGAAGCCGAACTGCCTGCCGCCGGAAACGCCACGCCAGCCGTCTACGAACTCAACGGCAAGCAGTATATTGTGATCGCCTGTGGTGGTGGGAAATCGAAAGATCCTTCAGGGTCTACTTACGTGGCATTTGCTCTGCCATAGTATCCGCGAAGTCGTTGAACAGGTAATGTGAGTCGTGCGGGCCGGGTGCCGCTTCCGGGTGGTACTGCACGCAGAAAACCGGATGGCCGCGGTGGCGCATGCCTTCGACTGTGTTGTCGTTGAGATTCAGATGGGTGACCGCGACCTCCGAGTCGGGGAGGGAATGGGGATCGACGCAGAAACCATGGTTCTGCGAAGTGATTTCTACTTTGTTGGTTCGATAGTTGATCACCGGATGATTCGCGCCATGATGGCCGAATTTCAGCTTGTAGGTCTTGCCGCCGAACGCCAGACCGAGGATCTGATGGCCGAGACAGATGCCGAAAATCGGAACCTTACCGATGAGCTTGCGCACTTGTGCCGCTTGATGCTCTAAGGGTTCGGGATCGCCGGGGCCGTTTGAGAGAAATACCCCGGTGGGTTTCAGGGCGAGCACGTCTTCCGCGCTTGTATCGGCCGGTACGACGGTAACTTGCGAACCAATGTCGACCAGATGCCGGAGAATGTTGCGCTTGATGCCGTAATCGTAAGCCACGACGTGGAACTTTTGTGCGGCGGCGGCTGCGCGCTTGTCGGAGACAGACACAGCGTCAATGCCCTCGGTCCAGTTATAGCTGTGCGTTGCCGTGACGCGGGCAACAAGGTTCTGCCCGGCCATGGAAGGAGATGCTTTCGCGGCCTCAATCAGAGCCGCTGTTTCGTGTTGGCCAACGGCAATGATGCCGCGTTTGGCGCCGTGATCGCGCAAATGCCGCACGAGACGGCGAGTATCGACTTCGGCAATGACTGGGATGCCGCTCTTCGCGAGAAAGTGTTCGGCTTTATCATCGGCACGCCAGTTACTCACCATCGGAGAGATCTCGCGTACGACAAGGCCTTCTATATAAGGCCCGCCCGATTCGGAGTCTGCCCGATTTGCGCCGTAGTTGCCGATTTGCGGATTGGTTAGAACAACGATTTGGCCGGTGTAGGAAGGATCGGTGAATATCTCTTGGTAGCCAGTAATGGCTGTGTTGAAAACTACTTCGCCAGTACGCTGGGTGGATGCGCCAAAACTGACACCTTCAAAAATTGTCCCGTCTTCCAGGGCGAGGACTGCTTGCTCCAACCGATAGGCTCCTAAAATTTATTTGACCACAGACAGGACAACAACCCAATCGCGGAAGATGGGGAATTCCGGAGCTTGCCAGTTCCCTGTCCCGTCGGGAGTCACGGGCCCGATGGAATGTTCGGTGGCGTCGGTCGGATTCCAGAAGAAGGCAGTCATGCCGGAACTAACATTTTTGAACTTGAGACCCCGCCAGCCGGTCGGTGAAAACGCGATGATGAGTTCACCTGGAACCTGTGCCGCGAAAGGCTGCCAATAGTTCTGCTCGTTCCAATGAGGCTCGACAAGATCGGGATTCGGTTGCAGTTTCCACCATTGGTAGCGGGTTAAGAGCTTCTTGGCGAGGCCGAGTTGACGAGAACCTGGAAGTTGGTAAGCGGCTTCCCAAGGCGTGTCGCCCCAGGAATGGCCGTGCGGCGAAAGACCATACGGCTTTTCGCGAGTGTTCACTTGCCAGATGCCGTTCGCGCCATAAGTATGGCCGGCGGCACCGCTGAGAATCGAAGCCCAGAACATGAAGCGCTGCACCTCTTCGCGGCTCGCTTCTTGAATGCCTTCGTAGCAAACTTCGCCCACCAATACCGGCATCTTGGGCTCGGCGCGAAGTGAACCTAGAATCGTTTCGACAGTACTCTTCGCACTGCGCCGATCGTCATGACCGGTCTGGAGCATGTCGAAATCGAGGACCGCCGGATCGTCGACACAGTTGCGGGCGCTGTTCGATGGGTGGATGGTGATGGGGTGATGGAAGGCATCGGTTGCCCGGACGTAGCGCGCGAGTTCGGTCCAGCCCTGCTTTTGCGTGGCGGCGTCGGTATCGTGCGTTTTGGAAAGATAGTACGGCATAGTTCCCTCGCCGGCGAGGCACCAGATGACGGGATACGCGCCCCAACGAGCGATGAGATAGCGCCAATGCTGTTTCATCTTGCTCACTCCCATGAGTGGGAGAAAGTAGCCCCATGAGGCGACAATACAGGGCGTGATGCCGCTTTCAACCAAGTGCTGGATACGGAGATCGGCCATATCGAAATACGCGGGATTGATGCGCGAGAAATCGGGCTGCCATGGAAAGCCGGCTTCGTTCGCGCCGCGTGGATCGAAGGGCGGCATGTCGGGATACAGGCCGGCAACAATTTGGACAACGGAAAAACCTTTGGCGACGCGATCCGCCGTGAGAGCTTGAAATCCGTCAGGCCAGGAAAGGCGGCTGGTGAGACCCATCCACCAGGTGTCGCCAAGCCAAAAGAAAGGACTGCCGTCGGCGGACTGAAAGTGGCGGCGGTCTTCGCTCACGTGTACGAAGCCGCGTTGATACAAAGGATTGGTTCCACCGTAAGCAGCTACTTCCAGCGTGCCCTTGCGGGAATGGAGATCCGGGTTGGCGGTATCGCTACAGAGAGTAGTGAAGCGGTGACGTCCTGTTTCTTGGGGCGCAAAGCGAACGCGCCAGGCACCATTGCCCGCCCAGAACGCCGGAACTTTGAAGATGCGGCCCGAGGGCGATTCGAACACTACGTCGAGATCAAGGTCGTTGAACGGATCGGCAGACTGTTTGGAAGACTCAAAAGAGCGATGCGT
>CAVXPI010000009.1:0-662895 GCA_963763615.1 Bryobacterales bacterium
TGAAGTCGGCTATCTTTCCTTCGACGATAAGGCGGCTGACTTGCTCTATGAAGTGATCAATCGCCGTTACGAACGTAAGCCCGTGATCCTCACCACCAACCGCGCCTTCAAAGAATGGAACGAGGTCTTTCCCAACGCCACTTGCATTGCCACGCTGCTGGACCGCTTGCTGCATCACGCCGACGTGACTGTCATGGAAGGAGAAAGCTATCGAGTGCGGGAAAGCGAACTGGAAACGGCCGCGCGGAGGAAGAAGAAATGACCGCGGCTGGCTCCGATCCGGCGCTCTACGTCGCTACTATCATCCTGCTCTACGTTGATCTGCCGGACACGCCGTTGTCGGCCAGCCTTATGGATCACGCTCAGGCTCGTCGCCTGCATGATCGCGGCATCTCCTTGGCGCTGGTTGAATCGGCGTTTCTTCTCGCTTCGCTTCGTCGTCTCGCCCGGCCAACCGATGCTCCCCCATTGCCGCCGATTCGCTCCCTCGCCTACTTCCTCCCAGTCATTGAGGAACTCCTCGCTCAACCAATGCCCGAAAATTACTTAGACTATCTGCGACTCAAGCTGCGCAACTTGGCCGCTCACAAGCCGCTCTCGGCCGACGTCCAGAAAAATACGTTCTCTGATGAGCGCTAACACACTAATTAAATTAAAAGAAGAAAATGCCTGAGTTTGCTGCACAGCGCCCTTTTGAAGTCGGACGGAGGATTGAGTTGCGCGGCCCGTCCTCATATGCGTGGCTCGTTGTTACACTCGCTGATAGTGAGCCCGAGGCGCTCGATAACCTCATCTTGGAGATCGCGGCTGCCACGAGCTTGCCTTTCAGAGTTCTCAACATTCAGGACCTGTCGTTTGAAGACGTCCAAGCGCACCTGCATCAACCCGACGCTGACGGGGTGGTGCTGTCCGGTTTCCAGGATTTCGATCCGCCAATTTGGAGCAAATGGGACGTTAATCGTAGTAGATTTCAGCGACCCGGGCCGATAGTACTTTTGTTGACAACTGCTGAGCTCTCGCGGTTTTGCAGTCTCGCACCGAACTTAAGAAGCTTCGTCGGCGGAAGCATATTCCCCCTTGCGTCCTCTGGAGGGCAACTTTCCGAGGCAGAGAAGTCTCAACGCATACAGGACCTTGAGAAACATTACGGCACATCTAGTCAGGACGTAATCCAGCGTGCCCAGGATGGCATACTACCCCCCGAGCCACAATTTGTTGAATGGCTTGTTCTGCTTGGCCGCGGGGATCTCGTCTAGAATGGAACATCATGCGCTGAATTGCGCGCAACGATTGGATCAGAAGCTCGATGCGGAGGCGCGCGCGATTGTTTTACCCTCATTCAAAGAAGTTCTGGCGAGTATAAGAGTCTACCTTCTCAAGCAGAATTCGGAGGTCGACCAAGTCAACAACATATATCAGCTGCTGAAAGAGAAAAAGAGCGGTCCGGTTGGCCTAATCGCGTTGGGTCCAGAATTTGATGCTGGTCCGACCGACTTTCATTACCGTCTAAGGTCTGGTTCGAGGCTATCGTTCGGTATAACTTTGCACGAATCGAACAACCGGTGCTCCCTGGTTGCTTACCGCTTTCACCTTCACATTGGCGGCAACAAAGGGCCGACTTTTTTCAGATTTGATCTCAATAGGAGTGCTCATGTGCATCCGCTCGTCGAACCACGCTCTCATATGCATCCAGGGCAAGACAATGTCAGACTACCTTCTCCAGCGCTCGAGCCGCTCGAAGTGTTAGATCGGATTTTTCACGTCATCGCGACTGCAGAGTAGTGGCCCCGAAAGGCATTTCCGGCGATGTTTTACAAATTTCAACATGGAAGTCGCGTCCAGAGTTCGCAAAAGACTCTTGGTCGGCGAGATCCACTCGTACGCCCTATACGCCGCGGGACAAAGGTATTCGCCGACAACTCCTATGTAGTCGCACAGTGTTTACCGACCATCGGCGAGCAGAAAGCGAATAGCGCCTGGTTTACGGGGGCATCCGGAAACTATCCACTTTGGCATACAACGCGCATTTGGCGGATTTAGATTTCAAAGTTGCGCGGCTTCGGAAACGACGCTCAATGTGAAATAGTTCGCACTCTTAGCGTGATTGACTACAACGCCGTTTCGCGCCATGTTGAAGCCGATAAAGGTAAACTTGTCTTGTAGTGGCGCAAATCCCAACTAGCCCCGCACCGTATGCTGAGTTGTTGCGAAAGGTCTTTGATCTGACAGGTCGAGGATTGTCAAAACCGCTCGCTGAAAGTCTTCTTTCGTTGGATTTTCCAGAAAGCGATGCCATCCGCGCCGGAGAACTCAATGAGAAAGCGAACGAGGGGTTGCTCACCGACGCCGAGCGGGAGGAACTGCAGGTTTACGCCAACATCGCCGATCTGCTTGCCTACTGGCAGCTTAAAGCCAGGCAAGCATTGCAACAGAATTCGTGAGCGACATCGCGACAGAAGTTCGCCGGCGAGTCGGCCATCGGTGTGAGTACTGTTTGATTCCGCAAGCTCTGTTTCGACGACGTTTCCACATCGAGCACATTGTGGCCAAGCAGCATGGCGGACTTACTCGCCTTGATAATCTTGCGCTGGCCTGCTGGCAATGCAACTTGAAGAAGGGTCCAAACCTGTCGGGCATAGATGCCGAAACGGGCCAGATCACTGGCCTTTTTCATCCGCGGATCCACACTTGGTCAGAGCATTTCGTTTTCCGAGAACTGAAATCCAAAGTCGGAAAGGTTGAAATGGCAGGGTTGACCCCAGTCGGGCGAGCGACGGTACGCGTTCTCCAACTCAATGAGGAGTTTCGACAGGCACTACGCTACGAAATCTACCGAAGTGCTCTATAAACTGCCGCTCTCATAAAGCCCGCAAGGTCAACAAAATTATTTCACAGGAACGCGAAGTCGCCTTGTGGGAGATCACGCCGTCATCGGGGGTCATGTCAACCCACCGCCGTTGGGGCTACTTGCTTCCGATTAAGCAGATAAAGCTAAACTGGTCTTGTAGTGGCGCAAGTGTCAACTAGTCCCGCACCGTATGCTGAGTTGTTGCGAAAGGTTTTTGATCTGACAGCTCGAGGATTGTCAAAACCGCTCGCTGAAAGCCTTCTTTCGTTGGATTTTCCGGAGAGCGATGCCATCCGGGCGGCAGAACTCAATGAGAAAGCGAACGAGGGGTTGCTCACCGGCGCCGAGCGGGAGCACTGCAGGTCTACGCCAATATCGCCGATCTGCTTGCCTATTGGCAGCTTAAAGCCAGACAAGCGTTACAGAAGAATTCGTGAGCGGTATCGCGGCAGAAGTTCGCCGGCGATCTGGTGATCGCTGCGAATATTGTTTGATTCCGCAAGCTCTGTTTGGACGGCGTTTCCACCTCGCAGACATAGTCGCCAAGCAGCATGGCGGATTTACGCGCCTTGATAACTGTCGCTCTCGTAAAGCCTGCAAGGTCACTACGGTTGAACCAGAAATCTCAGTCACAAACATTGACTCATTTTAATCAAATCGCTATCCCCAATTCCCTCTGACATTTACGCACCATTCCGACCCTTTCCATAGACAACCTATGTTCGGAATCGGGGACACTACTGCTAACTTCAGACCAGAAAGGCCCAGCGCGAGTTCACCCTCGCTCCTGGGCTTTTTCATTTCCAAAAGAGGAATCTCAAAGACCATGTCAGACCGTGCCATCCGCCGCGCCGCTGAGCGCCTCGCAAACAAAGCTCTCAAGCAAGATCAAAAGAATCAGGCCGCCACAGCCACCGCAGAAGAACCCAAAACCATGTCCGCTGCCGCCGGCGCATCAACTTCCCCGAACGTCGATTTCGCGGAAGCCGAAGAAGAAACCGCCCCACCTCGCCGCCCCCTCTCCGACGCGCAAATGGCTGCCAACCGAGCCAACGCGCAAAAGAGTGCCGGGCCCACCAGTGAGGCAGGCCGCGCCAAATCATCGTTAAACGCCATCAAAACCGGCCTCACCGGCCAAACCGTCCTCCTGCCAACCGACGAAGCCATTCCCTACCAAGCCCATCTCGACCGTCACTTCACCCGCCATTCTCCCGGCAACGACGAAGAACACACACTCGTCCAAATGATCGCGGATTCCGAATGGAGAATTCTGCGCATTCCCGGACTCGAAACCAGCATCTACGCCATCGGTCGCAAGAAACTCGCCGACCTTCATCCCGACGAGCAAGATCCAAATGTTCGCCAAACCCTCATTCGCGGCGAAATCCTCCTCGCCTACCGCCGCGACTTAACGAACCTCGCTCTGCAAGAGCGCCGTCTCCGCAACCAACACAAATCCGATCTCGCCAAACTCGAAGCTCTCCAGAAGGAACGCCAGGACTGGGAGAAGAAAAACGGCAAAAGCGAAATCCAGAGACGCATGCTGGGAGCCATCCACCTGATGCGCCATTACCAGGAACACAAGAAACAATTCGACCCTGTACAACATGGGTTCGAATTTTCACTTCCCGAAATCGAGCGCTGTCAGCAAGCCATCCAGGAAGCCAGCGACGCCCAAAAGCCCGAGCCCTGCCTCAAAGACCTGCTCCTCGCCTTCCGAAACGCGCAAAAAGAGGCACAAGCCGCCTAAACGTAGGCTCTACTGCAAACCGTTTTCCAAGACCCAGCCACAAGTGTGTCCCGCCGCCAGGCAGTGCCTGGAGTTTCTATCATCTGCCCTCAGACTCACCCGGAGCAAAAGGTGGTGCAGGCTTCAGCCTGTAGAGTCGTGCAGCCGCACGGCCCCGCCGTTAGGCGGCGCATGAACTGGGAAGCTGCGAGTTCCTCCAGATAGTTGGCGCCCATCTGCCAGCTTCGATGCGATTTCACGAAATGGAATAGCATAGACTACCTAACAAAACGTCAATGTCAAAATCTCGAATTGTATTGCTCGGCGCTATTTCCATCGTTTCCGGAATGGCGCAAACGTCAGAGAAAACCGCTACCTGCGAGAGCCTTGCAACGGTGAACTTGAGCGGCATTATTGTCATGAGTGCGGCCAGTGTTGCAGGGGGAACCAGGTTGAATGGAAATGGTCCTGCGCTCCCCGCTCACTGCTTGCTGCGCGGCGAAGTGAACAAACACCTGGGCGCCGACGGCAAATCTTATGGCGACATCTTTGAGCTGAGGATGCCGGGCGACTGGAACGGGCGGTTATTGTTTCAAGGGGGCGGCGGGTTAGATGGAATCGTGCAACCCGCGATCGGTGGAGGCGGTACATTCGATCGGCCCGCGTTGACGCGCGGTTATGCCGTTGTCTCAACCGATGGTGGACACGCTGCCGATCCGAAATCGCCGATGAGCGACGGTTCGTTTGGGTCGGATCCCGCCTCGCTGGCTGACTATGAGTACCGTTCAACGCAGTTAGTAACAGATGCGGCGAAGGCGATCTTGGTGAAGCATTATGGCGAGAAGCCGAAGCGTTCGTATTTTCGTGGTTGCTCGAACGGCGGCCGCGAAGGGCTGATGGCGGTGCAACGGTATCCGCAATATTTCGATGGCGTGATTGCGGGTGCTCCGGCGTTTCATTTGACGCGGGCGATGATTGCGGAAGCTTGGAATACTATGCAGTTTGCGGCAGTCACGCCTGATCTGAAGCAAGCTTTGACGGATGGTGATTTGAAATTGGTGGCGCGCGCCGTACTGGATAAATGCGATGCCCTGGACGGGGTGAAGGACGATTTGATTTCAAATCCGGAGGCCTGTCATTTCGATCCCGCTGCGTTGCAATGCGCGGACGAGAAGAAAGATAGCTGTTTGAGTGCGGCGCAAGTGACGGCGTTGAAGAAGGTGATGGGAGGGCCGGTGGATTCGCATGGGAAAGCGCTGTATTCGGATTGGCCGTATGACAGTGGGATTTCCGGCGACGGCTGGAGGGCTTGGATTTTGGGGAGCGCGAAGCTGCCTTCAATCAACACGCTGATTTTTCCGGCGGCGATTAACGGGATGGCGTTGGCGGGCAAACCGCCGGCGATCGATATTTTTCATTTTGATTTTGATCGCGATTCTGAGCGGATCAACAAAGCGGCGGCGGCGAGTTTGAATTCTGATTCGACTAACTTATCGGCGTTTCGTAAACGCGGCGGAAAGTTGATCCTGTATACGGGCATGAGCGATCCGGTGTTTTCAGCCAACGATTTGATTCGCTATTACAAGGAAGTTATGAAGGCGAGCGGAGGAGAGAAGGCGACGTTCGGATACGCGCGATTATTCTTGTTGCCGGGTGTGAACCATTGCGGCGGTGGGCCTGGGTTAGATAGTTTCGATTCGCTCACGGCACTGGAGGAATGGGTGGAAGAGGGGACTGCGCCCGACCGCATTATCGTCAAAGGAAATGCTTTTCCTGGGCGCACGCGGCCGTTGTGTTCGTATCCTTTGGTACCGCATTACAACGGCTGGGGAAATACGGAAAACGCTGCGTCTTTCGCTTGCGGCAAGTAGACTTTCATGAAGATTGCCGATATTCGCGCGACTACGGTGACCGTGCCTTTAGAAGCGGCGTTGCGCCATGCGAACGGTTGCCACTGGGGCCGCTTCGTTAGAACGATTGTTGAAGTGGAGACGGATAACGGACTGGTGGGCCTTGGGGAGATGGGCGGGGGCGGGGAATCGGCGGAAGCGGTTTTTCGCTCGCTGAAGAGTTATTTGTTGGGGCACGATCCGCTGCGCATGGAGGAGATGCGGTTCATGATCGCGAATCCTACGGCCTCGCTTTATAACAACCGGACGCAGGTGCTGGCAGCGTTGGAGTTTGCTTGTCTTGATATCGCGGGGCAGGCGTGGGGCGTGCCGCTGTATCAGATTCTGGGCGGCAAATTGCGCGACCGCGTGCCGTTTGCTTCGTACTGCTTTTTTAGATATGCGAATCCACGCACGGGTGCGGCGGAAGTGCGAACGGCAGAGCAAGTGGTGGCATTTGCGCGCGCGGCGAAAGAGCGGTATGGGTTTACGACTCACAAGATGAAGGCCGGTGTGTTTCCGCCGGACCATGAACTGGAGTTGTATCGAGCGCTCGCGCAGACGTTTCCGAAAGACAAAGTAAGGTTTGATCCGAACGGCGTGTGGTCAACAGAGCAGGCGATCAGGTTTGGGCAGGCGATTGAAGACCTGAATAACGATTATTTGGAAGATCCTGTTTATGGGCTGAACGGGATGCGGCGGACGCGCGGGAAAGTGCGGATGCCGCTGGCGACCAATACGGTGGTGGTGAACTTTGAGCAACTAGCGGCAAATATTCTAGACCCGGCGGTGGATGTGATTTTGCTGGATACTACGTTTTGGGGCGGGATCCGGCCGTGCGTCAAGGCGGCGGGCGTTTGTGAGACTTTCCAGATCGGAGTGGCGGTGCATTCGTCAGGCGAGCTTGGGATACAACTAGCGACCATGCTGCATTTGGGCGCGGTGATTCCCAATCTTTCGTTTGCGGCTGACGCGCACTATCATCACTTGACGGACGATGTTATCGACGGCGGATTGATGGAGTATGAAGGCGGCGCGATTAAGGTGCCGGATGGGCCGGGGTTGGGAGTGAAACTAAGTCGCGATAAGTTGCGCGAGTATCAGGAGTTATATAAGGAGTTGGGTGGTTATCCGTACGATCAGGATCCCGCGCGGCCAGGCTGGGCTCCGGTGTTGCCGAATGACAGGTGGGCGGACCCGAACGATGACACGTATCCGGCGGCGTTGGGATGACGGTGGCAAAGCCCCTTTCGGGGCCCTCCGTTTGCCCGACGGAAATCTCGAATATCCACAGACAAACTCACTCCCTGCGACCTTTGGGCGACTCGTCATGTTTGTCGGGACGATGGAGTGAGCGAGCATACAGCGGGCAACTCGGATACCGCTCTAGGATCGTGATAATCAGTGCCGCAGCGTGTGCGCCGCCGCGAACACCCTCGCATCTTCCTCCGTCGTCAACGCCGGCAAGGCGATCCCGCGATTCGCGGCTACCAGCTCCAGATATTCCTGCTGTAAATCGTTCAGCGGTAAATTCGCCGGGCTCGGCGGCAGAACCACGCCCCCGATATCCGCCGCATCCTCACGCAGCGTATTCCCCAGCACTGCGCTCAAATCGCATGCCGCCTCATCGCGCCGCGTGAGCGCGGGTAAACCCCAGCGCGCGCAAATCGTCCTGATTACAGAAGTATGATCCACCGGTTTCGACGGATGGAACACCGTGCCTGCCGGAATCCATGGCGATACCAGCACTGCAGGAACCCGCGCCCCGAATTGATTGAACGTAAACCCATCCTCACCGCTGCCAGACGCCGGCGGAGTGGCTGCCAGCGGGTCGCGATGATCGAAAAATCCGCCGTGTTCGTCATAACACACAATCAGAAAAATGTCCTTCCACTGCGGGCTGTGCCGCACCGCTTCATATACCTTCTGAATCAGATCCTCGCCATATCGGATGTCGCGCACCGGATGCTGATCGTTCGGGGCCCATTTCGAATCGCTCCCAATAATTTCCGGTTCGATGAACGAATAGGAAGGGAGGGTGCCATTCTTCGCGTCATTCTGAAACTCGTCGAAGCTCGCCGGCGGAAACGCGGCTTTCGTGATCGGCGGGTGTAACTCATACACCAGCGCCGGAAAACTGCTCGGCCCCGGCCCGCTGTGATAGATCTTCGCCTTCAGATGGTGATCCGCGAGCCGGTTGAATATCGTCGGCGCGTGGTGGCTCTTCCACTTCGTCACCGGGCCGTTCGAAACGAACCCGTTCGATGTCCCCGCATGCAGAAACGAGCGGTTCGGAAAGGTCGGCCCTGGAATGGACGCATGCCAGTTATCGCAAACCGCAAAATTGTGCGCCAGTTCCGCGATCACCCGCGCCGCTGCAAAAAGGCCCTTCCCGTTGCTTAGATGCTCCGTCGGACTGAATCCCGCCATGACATCTTTTACTTGAGTTAGGGACGCCGAAATCGGTGGCGAGGAGGTTTTAAGATCGGCAATCCGGCTTGCCACAAACCCGCTCATTTTCCCGTGCGATCCCGCTGGTCCATCGATTTGCAGCTTCACGCTGCTGAACCCATGTCCCGGACCGAAGTCGGAGGGCGTGGCGTACTTCACCGCGCGATTCACCTCAATTGCCGCTGGCACTCCAGGCAAGTTCGGCGATACAGGATTGGACATCGTGTCCTTGATGCCGTCGAAGCTCTGTCCTTGCGGCGGCGCCTGGAAGGGCGGCGGATTGTCTGGATGATAAAGCCGCCCGAGCATATGATCGAAGGACCGGTTTTCGAGCATCAGCACAACAAGGTGGTTGAACGAACCAGGCATATTTCTTTTGTACCCGATCCTCCTCAAGTGCCGCAACCGAAATGATATGGGTATAGTCACAATAACCATGGGCAAAAGCTGCCTTGATCTAACTGGGAAAGTGGCGGTGGTGTTCGGCGCGTCTTCAGGTCTCGGGAAGGCAATCGCTCTAGGACTCGCAGAGCACGCTGCTGATGTAGTTCCCACGGCACGGCGCGCGGAGTTGCTGACTGATGTTTGCGGACAGATTACAGCGCTGGGACGCCGGACTTTGCTGCAGACGGCGGATGTGGGTGATCGAGAGTCGATCCGGCATTTTCGAGATGCAGTGCTGGCGGAGTTTGGGCGGGTAGACATCTTGGTGAATGCGGCGGGGCAGACGTTTCGCAAGCCGACGCTGGATGTGGAAGATTCGGAATGGACGGCTCTGTTTGAGACAAATTTGACAGGCGTGTTGCACACTTGCCAGGAGTTTTACGCGCCGTTGAAAGCGAGTGGAGCGGGACGAGTAATTACGATTGCTTCGCTTGGTTCGTTTGTGGCGTTTCATGAGGTGGCGGCTTATTGTGCGTCGAAGGCGGCCGTGTTGTCTCTGACACGGAGTCTGGCTTGTGAGTGGGCGCGGGAGGGGATTTGTGTGAATGCGATTGCGCCGGGAGTGTTTCCGACTGAACTGAATGCGCATCTGCTGACAGGGACGGAGCGAGGGAAAGAGATTTTGCAGCGCACGCCGATGAAGAGGTTTGGGGATCCCAAGGAGTTGACTGGAGCGGCGGTGCTGCTGGCGTCGGATGGGGCGAGTTTTATGACGGGGGAGTGTTTGGTGGTGGATGGCGGGTATTTGGCGTCGGGGGTGAATTCGTGAGACTGGCGATTTTCGTTTTGCTCGCGATAGCGGCGAAGGGGGAAACGGGCGAGGATGCGTGGCTGCGCTATCAACATAAGGCAGGCAAGGCGGCGCAGGTGACGAAGCTGGGCGCAGGGCCCGAGTTGGATTCGGCTGCGAAGGAGATTTCGCGGGCGCTGACGAATGAGAGCGTGATTCTGGGGACCGTTGCGGAGTGTCGGCAGGCGTATCCGAACGTAAAGCTTCCTGGCGATTTGCAGAGTGATGGGTATGTGATCACGAAGGTGAAGCGAAGCGTGATAGTGGCTTCGCCGACGGCGCGCGGCGTCCTGTATGGAGCTTTTGAGCTGATCCGGCGTGGCGGCGTTGTTGTGGAGGAGACAAGTAATCCAGCCGCGGTGGTGCGGTGGGTGAACCAGTGGGACAACCTGGACGGCACGATTGAGCGCGGTTATGGAGGGCGGTCGATTTTCTTTGAAGGCAACAATGTGGTTGCGGATTTAACGCGCGCTGGCGAATATGCGCGGTTGCTGGCTTCGATTGGAATTAATGGCTGCACGGTGAATAATGTGAACGCGAATCCGCGGGCGCTGACGACGGAGTTTTTGCCGCAGATTGCGCGGATTGCGGATGTGTTCCGGCCGTGGGGTGTACGGCTGTCGTTGTCGGTGGATTTTGCGAGTCCGAAGACGATTGGGGGAATGGATACATTTGATCCGCTGGATGCGCGAGTGATCGCGTGGTGGCAGGCGAAGGCGGACGAGATTTACAAGTTGATTCCGGATTTTGCGGGATTCGTTTTAAAGGCGGATAGTGAAGGGCGGGTGGGGCCGTCGACTTATGGCAGAACTCATGCGGAGGCGGCGAATCTGCTGGCGAATGCGGTGAAGCCGCATGGCGGGATCGTGATCTATCGCGGATTTGTTTACGACCATCACGCGGATTGGCGGAATTTGAAGAACGACCGGGCGCGGGCGGCGTATGACAATTTTCAACCGCTGAACGGCCAGTTCGCGGATAACGCTTTGGTGCAGGTCAAGCATGGGCCGATTGATTTTCAGGCGAGGGAACCGGTGTCGCCGTTGATTGGCGCGCTCACCAAGACGAATCAGACGCTGGAGTTGCAGATCACGCAGGAGTACACGGGGCAGCAGAGGCACTTGGTTTTTCTGGCGCCGATGTGGAAGCAGATTCTTGATTTTGATATGCGGGTGAACGGTGCGAAGACGCCGGTAAAGGAGATTAGCGCGGGTAAGGCGTTTCAGCGGCCGCTGGGGGGATTTGTGGGAGTGGCGAACGTGGGGCGTGATGCGAATTGGCTGGGGTCGCATCTGGCGATGGCGAATCTGTATGCGTTTGGGAGGTTGGCGTGGGATCCGAATTTGAGTGTGGCGGAGATTTCGCGAGAGTGGACGAAGCAGACGTTTGGGGATGATGAACGAGTTGTGTCGGGGATCAGTTCGCTCGAGCTGGATTCCTGGCGGGTCTATGAAGGGTACACCGGGCCACTGGGTTTAGGAACGCTGACGGATATTTTGAAGGGCCACTACGGGCCGGGGATTGAGTCGGCCGAACGGAATGGCTGGGGGCAGTGGATGCGGGCGGATCACGAAGGGATCGGGATGGATCGGACTGTGGCGACGGGCACCGGTTACATTGGACAGTATTCGCCGGACGTGGCGCGCATGTATGAATCGCTGAAGGATTGTCCGGATGAGTTAGTGCTGTTTATGCATCATTTGCCTTACACGTATGTTTTGCATTCGGGGAAGACGATTATTCAGCGTGTTTACGATTCGCATTATGCGGCGGCGGAGGAGGCGCAACGTTTTCCGGTTCGCTGGGAGGCGGTGCGGGGGTTGATTGATCCGCCGCGATTTGAGGCCGTGCGCGATCAATTGACTTATCAGGCGGCCCATGCGATTGTGTGGCGGGATGCGATTTGCAGTTGGTTTCTGAAGGAGTCGGGAATTGCAGATGGGCAAGGGCGCGCGGGGCACTTTCCGGGGAGGACGGAAGCCGAGGCGATGACGCTGGAGGGTTACACGGTTAAGGAGGTGACGCCGTGGGAAGATGCCTCGGGAGGGAGGGCTGTTAGTTGCGATGCGCCAGTGAATCAGAGGTGTACGGCTTCGTTTGTGTTTCAGGGGAAGGAAGGAAGTTACGATATTGCGGTCCAGTATTTTGATCTGCCCGGCGGGAGTGCGAAGTTTGCGGTGAAGGCGGGGGAACGGGCTTTGGATTCATGGACGGGAGATGGGCTGTTTCCGACGAAAGTGATGAATGGTGATACGTCGACGCGGAGAGTGATTCGGGATGTAAGACTGCGGGGGGATGAGGTGATTCGGATTGAGGGTGTGCCGGATGGCGGGGATCCGGCGGGGTTGGATTATGTGGAGGTTGTGGGGCATCGGTGAGTGGAGCGATGGGTAGGCTCTAGAATTGAACGACGACCAGTGGAAGGCGGTGCCGGATCGTTTGGAGTTCGCCAGGACTCGGATCCCCGATCCCGCAATAAATGCAAGTTCCCCCTGCTCCGGAGACATTTTCTGGCCCGGCAGGCGCCCATCCGGCCTTGTTGTCGGCATAGTCGTGGGCCGGCAAGTGACTGTAGTTTCCGCCGGACTTGAGGCGGGGCCTAACTTACGCGAAAATTCCCAAGCCGGCCAGGAGGCACAAAGCGTTCTTAATAGCACTATGGCAATGCGCGGAAAGCCACATTCGAATTCCAGCGCCGTTCATTGCATCGTTCCTTCCTTTGCAGAATTTCCAAATGCAGACTTTTGGAGCCTGCGGTGGTACCAACTTCCGGCGACTGCCAGCCCCGTTAAAAGAATCGCCCATTCAGCCGGCTCGGGCGTGGAGCTGGGGGTGGCGGTGCTCACGTCCAAGATGATTTCCTCTCCTGAGGCGATGCCAGTAAGCCCGGCCCAATCCACCGCGATGTTGCCGTCATTAAACGTGACGTTTGAAGCCGTGAATCCCGCCACACTGCTGGCTGAGTCCAACAGCACGTTCGAAATGGTTGCCCCGGCAAAGGTCAGGAGGTTGCCGTTGTCGATATAGAGGCCGCCGCTATTCAACGCAGGACCGGAATCACTCCAATAACCGCCGCTGCCAAAGAGCTGGTACACGATCTGAGTGTCGGAGACCGCTAGTGAAAAACCCTCCGGGCAGCCGGAACAGAACGTTTCTTGCACTGTTCCATTAGCCGTGAACGAAGCCGGCGAACCGGCAAAATCATACGGCCCGTTGTAAGCGTAATATTGGGAGTTCACGCTGGTTCCGAGAAGACCGGCTTGGGCCCGGCCGCACAAAAGTAGAGAAGCCAAAACAAACACGTAGGTCACTAAGCGCATGAAAAAAATATTCCTTTCGACAAAATATACGGACATCGAATCGGCCCGAAGGCGTTTGAAGCTATTGACTAGCGGGCCAATGGGCGTCAACTCATCTAGGGAGATTTGGATGGCAAATCACGTCATCCGCAGCGAAGACTTTTTCGAACCGTGAAGATCTGGCGGTCTAACGGATGGATTTCGCCTTAAAAGCGCGAGCTAACTCCTCTGCGGATCCCCTGGTAAGGCCAATGCATCGTACAGCCAGCGCTGCGCGAAACTCCAGTATCGGCTCACAGACTTCGCCGAGCAGTCCAGACACTCGGCGATCTCATCGATTGTGCAGCCTTCCAAGGCATTCATCTCAACGACCGCCCGCAGGCGCGGGTCAATGCCTTCGAGCCGCCTTAGGGCGTTTTCGATATCGGCTAGCGCCTCGTTGTCCGGTAAGCCCGCAATGACATCGGTATCAAGCCCGGCTTTTTCCGCCCGCTTTGACAAGGGACGGGCATGATGAATGAGCAAACGCCGCATCAGAAAGGCGGCAAGGCGGAAGAACGATTGCTTTTCCTCCTCATCCGACGCCGAACCGCGCAGCGACTTCACTTTCAGCAATTCCAAGTATAGTTCGTTAACCAGCGCAGTGGGCTGCCAGGTGTGACCGGTCCGTTCGCCTCGCATCCGCGATGCCGCGAGACGGCGTAATTGCGGATAAAGAAGTTGGAAAAGTTGGCGTAGGGATTCGTGATCGCCCTGGCGCATGGAGGTCATCAAAACGTCAATAGTCTGAGCGGACTCTTCCACAGTCGCCGATCTTAACAGAATTAGGTCGACGCAGCTCAAAGTCAGATTCAGAAAAAGTGGGGAACACGTTTTATATACTGTCTGCCATTCCTATGAAGCGTTCTAGTTTAGCCGTGATGGTCAGCGTTCTCGGGTTGGCGGGGCGCGGATTTCATCATCGGCAAAGCGTTCTCGCGTCGGAGCTCATGGCGCCGAAATTCGTGGTTGATCCTTACTGGCCCAAGCCGCTGCCGAATGGATGGATTTTGGGGCAAAGCGTCGGGGTTTCGGTGGACGCGAAAGACAACGTGTGGATCGTGCACCGTCCAAATTCGTTGGAAGTAGGGGAACTGCATGCCACGGCGAAGCCGAAGATTGCACAGTGTTGCGCGGCGGCGCCGGATGTGCTCGCGTTCGGTCAAGAGGGTGACCTGGTTGAACATTGGGGCGGCCCAGGCGCTGGCTACGATTGGCCCGACGCGAACCACGGCATCACGGTCGATTCGCAAAACAATATATGGCTGGGTGGAGCAGGGAAGGGACGCGGCAGTGGACCCGTGAAGAACGGCCAGGATGTGGAAATGGGCGGCGTGGAAAGTTACCACGACAACATGATTCTGAAGTTCGACTCGCACGGCAAGTTTCTGCTGCAAATTGGCAAGCCAAATAGCAGCAAAGGCAGTAGCGATGTTGCGAATTTGCGCCTGCCGGCTAAGATTTTTGAAGATCCCAAGCGCGGCGAAGTCTACATTTCGGACGGCTATGGGAATCATCGCGTCATTGTGTTCGATAGAGATACCGGCAAATACAAGCGGCACTTCGGCGCCTATGGCAACGCGCCCAGCGACGCCGACCCCGGCGATTACAAGCCGGACGATCCTGCCGCGAAAACAGTTTCGTAACCCGGTTCACTGCGCAGTCTTGTCGCAGGATGATCTTTTGTATGTCTGCGATCGGGTGAACGACCGTATTCAGGTCTTCCGGCCTGATGGCACGTTTGTGAAAGAAGCTTTCATTGAAAAACAGACGCTCGGTTCCGGCTCCGTCTGGGATATCGCCTTTTCCAAAGATCCCCGGCAAAAATTCTTGTACGTGGCTGATGGCGAGAACAATCGTGTACACATCGTTGACCGTGAATCGCTCGAAGTGCTGACGAGTTTCGGACAAGGCGGCCGCCAACCGGGAGAGTTCTACGGCGTTCACAGCATCGCGACGGATTCCAAAGGCAATATCTACGCAACTGAAACCTATCGCGGCCAGCGTGTGCAGCGTTTTGTCTACGAGGGCCTCGCGCCTGTAACGCTAAAAGAACAGGGCCCGCCCTGGCCAGATACCCAAAAGCGTCTTGCGCGTCTTCCTCAAAAGTAAGTTAAACTGCCGTATGCGCAGTTTTTTGTGGAATTCCGCACTTTCTCTCCTCCTGTTGCCGCTGGCTACAGAAGCGTCGATTAACCGTTTGAGTCTTGGGCCGCAACTTACTTCGCAATCACTTACGTTTCGCGTATATTCGGCACACGCCACACGGATTGAGGTCGACCTCTATTCCGTTGCTTATGGCGCGGACGAAGTAGCGCGCGTCGCCTTGAACAAGGATGCGGCAACGTCGGTCTGGTCAGTGAGTGTGCCGTTGAGCACGATACGCGGCCAGTTTAAAATCTCGGGCACCATTTACTACGGGTATCGCGCTTGGGGGCCGAATTGGAATTTCGACCCAGCGTGGACTAAAGGGAGTAATAGCGGTTTTGTGAGCGATGTAGACGGGGCAGGGAACCGCTTCAACCCGAATAAACTGTTACTCGATCCCTATGCGAAAGAAGTCAGCCACGATCCTGAAAATCCGCGCAATACAGACGGAACGGTTTTTGCGTCCGGCTCGCAATACCGGCTGAAAGACAGCGGGCAATTGGCGCCGAAAGGGATCGTGCTGGCGAGTTCGCCGGTGAGCGTTAAGCATGTGACCACGCCCCTCAAAGACGACATCATCTACGAAGTTCATCTGCGTGGGCTTACGGAAGCGGATACGTCTATTCCTCAAAACCTGCGCGGCACTTATGCGGGTGCGGCCCTGAAAGTGCCGTATCTAAAGGCTCTCGGCGTGACCGCCGTGGAATTTCTGCCATTGCAAGAATTTCAAAACGACGCGAACGACGTTGACCCTTCATCAGCCGACTACTGGGGCTACATGACGCTCAACTACTTCGCTCCAGACCGCCGTTATTCTTCCGATAAAACGCCCGGCGGCCCCTCGCGCGAATTTCGCAAAATGATTCAAGCGTTTCATGCCGCAAAGCTGAAGGTGCTGGTTGACGTAGTTTACAACCACACTGGCGAAGGCTACGCATGGAATCCTGCCGATACTGGAACATACAACGTCCTTTCCTGGCGTGGTCTAGACAATCCTTCCTACTACCTACTTACCTCCGATCATCAATTCAATTACGACAACACGGGCGTTGGCGGCGACTACAACACGGCGAATCCGATCGCGCAGGATCTGATTGTCGATTCGCTCGCCTATTGGCATGATTCATTCGGCGTGGATGGCTTTCGCTTCGATCTTGCGCCGGTTTTAGGCAACACCTGCACTGAAGCCTGCTTTCATTACGACAAACTGGCAGCGAGCACGGCCACCAATCGCCTGGCGCGCGAGTTTCCGGGTGTGCCCTTGATTGCGGAGCCTTGGGCGCCTGGTGGCGGTGTGTACGAGTTGGGCGATTTCCCTTCCGGCTGGTCTGATTGGAACGACAAGTTCCGAGATCTGATGCGTAAGAGCCAAAACAAGCTCGGCGTAGAAACGTTCACTACGGCGGACCTCGCTACACGCTTCGCGGGCTCTTCCGATCTATTTCAGAACAATGGACGCAAGCCGTGGAACTCCATCAACTTCATTGACGTTCACGATGGCCTGACTCTGGCCGATGTTTACCGTTATAACGACGGAGGCGAGAGCTGGGATCAAGGCGGCGATCACGACGCTCAGGTACGAGCTGCGCGAACCGGTCTGGCGTTGGTGTTGTTGAGTGCGGGGACACCCATGTTTGCCGGTGGCGACGAATTCCTGCGTTCGCAAAACGGCAACGCCAACGCCTACAACATCGACACTGCCGCCAACTTTTTGAATTTTAACTGGACCGCGGAGCAGAAGACTTTCCAGGCATTCGCACGGTCCGTCATCGCGTTTCGCGCGCAGCATGCGGCGTTGCGGCGGCGAATTTCTACACGGCGCAGCAAGTCCAGTGGTACCAGCCGTCGGGCGCGATCGCCGACGCCGGCTATTTTACGAACTCCGACAACCACGCTATCGGTTGGTTGCTCAATGGAAGTGCGCTGGGCGATTCTGCGCCGGCACTTTTTATCGGTTACAACGCGTGGTCCGATGCGGTTGCCTTTCATTTGCCCGCACCGCCCGCCGGAAAATCGTGGCTGCGTGTGATCGATACGTCCAGTGGCGGCCCCAATTCCGCGCCCTTTGCGCAAGACTACAACGTGGCAGCGCGCAGCGTGTTTGCCGCCATTGCTCGCTGAGCCGCGACCGCCAGGGAGCGACCACATGGCATTAAACCGGTCCGCAAGGAAAGTGACCCATCGGCGCGCCTTGCTCATCGTTTGCGTGCCGAATGGCTTGCTAAGATGGGCCGCCAACACGGCTACTCGGCACTCCTGGTCGAGTTGATATGGCGGCTGCGCCATCCTTTGACGCTCGGCCAAGACTGGGTGTGCGACACAGAAGTGAAAGACTTATGGAAATGCCGGGCTATTCGAATCCACACGGTTCTAGGCCGAGGTCTTTTCGAATCCGTTTACGAAGCGGTTTTGGCGAGCGAAGATCAAAGACCGAATTACCAGGATTGTCAATGGGCTGCAAACGAGTAATTCTCGCGAAGTCGCAAAGAAAAGCCCGATCTACCCTCGCGGACCCCACGGCGCTTCGCCACTTTTTTCGTGTCGCACACACGCCCCAGACTCGTTGCGGATCTGGCCCTAGCAGGCGGCTTCCAAACTGATTGTTCAGCCCGTCTACCGAGCCCGCTCCATTACCGTGTAGCCGTCCGCCTGAAATCGCGCCGCGCGGCACGAAAGAGCGTCGCTATGTTATCCTCAACTTTGTCGGGGCTTTTACGGACAGGTGGGTGAGTGGTTAAAGCCAACAGACTGTAAATCTGTCCCTCCTTGCGAGGTACGAAGGTTCGAATCCTTCCCTGTCCACCACGCAAACGGTGGGGTTTTTCCGCTCGTTAGGCCGTTGTAGCTCAAATGGTAGAGCGCGTCCTTGGTAAGGACGAGGTAGTCGGTTCAATCCCGACCAACGGCTCCATAAAAATCAACATAAATCATTTGAGGTGGTGTTAATCTGACCGCGCGCAGTAGGAAGTTATTTCCTTGCGCGTTGTCTGGATGCTCCGCCAGCGCAGTCCTCTCTAGCCTCTCTAGTGCTTCATTTCATCCGACTCTAAGGCCCATGCTAGAATGCTTCAGCCATCCTAATTGCCCTTTGATTGTTTGGTAAAGACACATAGGCCTGTTGTGCCCGGGGGAGTACATGAAGGACATGCGTTTGAAGTTTGTCTGTTCACTGATTGGGGCTGCATTACTATGGACGCCTGCCCGCGCGTTCCCCCCAACTACCGGGTGCACGACCTCGGGTAGCACGGTAACTTGCACCGGCGGCCAGAGCGCCAGCGTATCAATTCCAGGTGATAGCTCGGGTAATCCTACCGGTCCGACTGTCCATGCCAATAACTACCCCGCCACTCTTGCGGTATCGGCGCCGGGCGGCGCTACCGTTTCCAGCGTAACGCTGCGGCTCAATGGATATAGCGCAGCCGGTGGCACTACCCCCGTCGTACCCTGCTCACTCTGCGGAAGCTCCCGCGACGTGGGCATCGTTCTTCAGGGGCCCGGCGGAGACGCCCTCCAAGTGATGTCAAGGATCGGATCGGCTAGCAGCAGCAATCCCTCCAATATTACGATCACTATTCAGGACGGCGCCACGACAATGGCTGCGCCACCCTCGACAGCTTTCAACACGAGTGGCACCTTTGCCCCGACCAACTATAGCGGTGCTGGCGGCGTCGACGGAAATCGCGACGGAGAGGTAAGCCCCGTCTATACACCGGTTGGGCCGTCGAGCTTCAATACGGCGGCGCCTTTGGGAACGGCGACCTTGACCAGCACTTTCGCCGGCAAGGCCGTGAATGGCACTTGGAATGTGTTTCTAGCTGACGACTCGGGCAACATAAACAGCCTGGGGGCGAACGTGAGCTTCACGTCGTTTGATTTGATCATCACCTTTAGCGCGGCCTCGACTCCGACCACGACGACGCTATCGGCCAGTTCAACGACTCTGTACACCACCTCGCCCAATAACACCTCAACCTTAACCGCTACCGTATCCACCGCTGGTGGCACGCCAACCGGTGTGGTCAAGTTCCTCGATAGCACGACCAGCGCCACGCTGTGTGCCAGCGTCCCCATCAGCAACGGGCAGGCAACCTGTAACGCGACCTTCTCCGCCCAGGGTGTCCATGTGGTGACCGCCACATATAGTGGCGACTCGACTTACGTCACCAGTTTCGGTACCACGAACGTCTTTCTCCAGAACCACGCGGCGAACACCGGCACCACTTACTGCAATACCGGTTCGATCACCAACGGCGGCCAATCGAGTGGCACGTACTCGAGCACCGTGCCCTATCCTTCAGTCATTTTCGTTGGCGATACCGTCAACACCGACATTCTTAATTCGGTCAACACCGTTTCTGTGCAGTTGAAGAACCTGACCACCTCCGGGAGTCTGGCCATGCTCTTAGTCGCACCTGATGGCGCCCATAACCTTGAATTCTGGTCTTCAGACTTGGGTGTTGGTACGACGGGCAACTATACAATCGAAGACGGAGCCGCTGTCCTGAACAACCAGGCGGCCAACTCACCGGGAACGTACGCCCCCACCGACTCGAGTAACTTCTCGGAACCATTTACTCCCAACGCCCCGGCACCCGCCCCCCAAATCCCTGCCACTATCTTTCGAGCCGCCCCCGTAGGAACGAAGGACTTCCAGCAAGCCTTCACCGGCGCTGCGGCGCATGGCGCCTGGACTTTGTATTTTTGGGGCGTGGGTGGTCCGAACGAGGTCAGCACGATGGCCGGCGGGTGGTGCCTCGACATCTCGCCGGCCACTGGTAATCCGACAACTACAACGGTCACTTCAAGCGCGAATCCCAACGCAAATCTAGGTGCCGCGGTGACATTTACCGCCACCACTGCCAGCATTGGTCACCCGACTCCGAACGTGGGAACAGTGACGTTCACTGAGAATGGAGCTCCTTTGACGGGCGCTCCGAACTCGGGTGTCGCGAATGTGGCCAACGGCGTCGCGTCGATTTCGACAACCTCCCTCGGCGAAGGCGATCACACCATCACGGCGTCCTATCACGACTCAACCTCAACCTATAACGACAGCTTCGGAACCGTCACCATTCGCATCGACGCGGCGACCACCACGCCAACGCTGAGCGGCAGCACCTGGACCTACTGCAATACCGCCGGCATCAAGATTCCGGGGGGTACGGTTGCCGGTCTCACCAATATTGGTCCAGCCGGACCGAATCCGTCGAACGTCACGGTGACGAATCTGCCAGGTACGGTCAACACGGCGACGCTTACTTTGAACGGCTTCAACTTTATCAACCTCCAGTTCCTGGAGTCGTTGCTGGTGGGTCCGAATGGGGCCAGCGCTCCCACGCAAGCCCAGACTTTGGACTTTTTCACACTGACCAGCGCGAGCGGCTTTTCCGCCCAAAACACCACCTTTACCGATAGCGGAGCGGCCATAGTCAACGGACCGCCGTCGGCGAGCCAAAAGCCGGAAAGCATTGGGGCAACTCCCACGTATACAGCAAGTCCGTTTTTCGCCCTTCCAGGCACCATCAACCGCGCCGCTACTGCAGGGTCGGCCACATTTGCCAGCGCGTTTGAGGGCAGCGATGGCAACGGCACGTGGAGCCTTTACTTCGACCAAACGACGCACAACTCGAACAGCGGCGGCGCCACCAGCTGGTGCATTAACCTCATTCCAAATCTAATCTCAGGCTCCGGTATGGTCTCCCATACAGGTCCGAATCCGAACAACCACATGCAACAAGGCGGCACCGGCAGCTTTACCCTGACGGTCACCAACAACGGCACTGGCTCATCGGGTGATCCGGATGGAGCACACGGTCTCGTGGCCGTGGGCAGTCTCCCCGCCTTCTTGTCATTTGGAGCTCTGCCATCCGGCTGTAGTTCTTCGGGCCCCGTCTTGACCTGCAAGAGCTCGGCCGCGGTTGCCGAGAATTCGAGCTACACGTTCACCATCCCGGTAAGTGTCGCCAGTAACGCGCCAGCCTCCATTTCGTTATCCGGCTTCAGCTACAGCGGCGCCGGATTCACGCCTGGCAACTTCGCAACTGATACCATCACCGTCGATCCCCTGGCGGAGGGTCCGGTCATCACTCAAAATCCGACGGACGTGACGGTAAACGCCGGCGGCACCGCAGTCTTCACGGCGGCGGCGACAGGAACGCCAACGCCGACGGTGCAATGGCAGTCCAGTACGGACGGCGGAGCGACGTATGCCAACGTCGGGGGTGCCACGACCACGACGCTGACCGTACCGAGCGTGACGGCAGGCCAGAACGGAACCAAGTTCCGTGCGGTTTTCACGAATGCTTCCGGAACGGCGACAACCACCGCCGCCACGATGACGGTGAATTTCGCGCCGACAGTGACGACGAATCCGGTAAGCCAGTCAATTAGCGCCGGCTCAAACGTTTCGTTCACAGCGGCGGCCAGTGGGAATCCGACACCAACAATCCAGTGGCAGGTGAGTACAGACGGCGGAGCAACGTTCAACAACATCGGCGGTGCGACGGCAGTCACCCTGTCGTTGACGGCGGTTCCGGCGGCGGCCAACGGCAATCAATACCGTGCGGTGTTCACGAATTCGGTAGGCTCGGCGACCACCACTGCGGCAACGCTGACCGTGACGGCGGGTCCGGTGGTTACAACGAATCCGACGGATGTGACAGTCAACGCTGGCGGCACTGCGGTGTTCACGGCGGCGGCGACAGGAACGCCAACGCCGACGGTGCAATGGCAGTCCAGTACGGACGGCGGAGCGACGTATGCCAACGTCGGGGGTGCCACGACCACGACGCTGACCGTGCCGAGCGTGACGGCAGGCCAGAACGGTACGAAGTTCAGGGCGGTGTTTACCAACTCGAGCGGAACGGCGACGACCACAGCGGCGACGATGACGGTGAATTTCGCGCCGACAGTGACGACGAATCCGGTGAGCCAGTCCATCAGCGCCGGCTCAAACGTTTCGTTCACAGCGGGGGCCAGTGGGAATCCGACACCAACAATCCAGTGGCAGGTGAGTACAGACGGCGGAGCAACGTTCAACAACATCGGCGGTGCGACGGCAGTCACCCTGTCGTTGACGGCGGTTCCGGCGGCGGCCAACGGCAATCAATACCGTGCGGTGTTCACGAATTCGGTAGGCTCGGCGACCACCACTGCGGCAACGCTGACCGTGACGGCGGGTCCGGTGGTTACAACGAATCCGACGGATGTGACAGTCAACGCCGGCGGCACTGCGGTGTTCACGGCGGCGGCGACAGGAACGCCAACGCCGACGGTGCAATGGCAGTCCAGTACGGACGGCGGAGCGACGTATGCGAATGTGGGGGGTGCCACGACCACGACGCTGACCGTGCCAAGCGTGACGGCAGGCCAGAACGGTACGAAGTTCAGGGCGGTGTTTACCAACTCAAGCGGAACGGCGACGACCACAGCGGCGACGATGACGGTGAATTTCGCGCCGACAGTGACGACGAATCCGGTGAGCCAGTCCATCAGCGCCGGCTCAAACGTTTCGTTCACAGCGGGGGCCAGTGGGAATCCGACACCAACAATCCAGTGGCAGGTGAGTACAGACGGCGGAGCAACGTTCAACAACATCGGCGGTGCGACGGCAGTCACCCTGTCGTTGACGGCGGTTCCGGCGGCGGCCAACGGCAATCAATACCGTGCGGTGTTCACGAATTCGGTAGGCTCGGCGACCACCACTGCGGCAACGCTGACCGTGACGGCGGGTCCGGTGGTTACAACGAATCCGACGGATGTGACAGTCAACGCCGGCGGCACTGCGGTGTTCACGGCGGCGGCGACAGGAACGCCAACGCCGACGGTGCAATGGCAGTCCAGTACGGACGGCGGAGCGACGTATGCGAATGTGGGGGGTGCCACGACCACGACGCTGACCGTGCCAAGCGTGACGGCAGGCCAGAACGGTACGAAGTTCAGGGCGGTGTTTACCAACTCAAGCGGAACGGCGACGACCACAGCGGCGACGATGACGGTGAATTTCGCGCCGACAGTGACGACGAATCCGGTGAGCCAGTCCATCAGCGCCGGCTCAAACGTTTCGTTCACAGCGGGGGCCAGTGGGAATCCGACACCAACAATCCAGTGGCAGGTGAGTACAGACGGCGGAGCAACGTTCAACAACATCGGCGGTGCGACGGCAGTCACCCTGTCGTTGACGGCGGTTCCGGCGGCGGCCAACGGCAATCAATACCGTGCGGTGTTCACGAATTCGGTAGGCTCGGCGACCACCACTGCGGCAACGCTGACCGTGACGGCGGGTCCGGTGGTTACAACGAATCCGACGGATGTGACAGTCAACGCTGGCGGCACTGCGGTGTTCACGGCGGCGGCGACAGGAACGCCAACGCCGACGGTGCAATGGCAGTCCAGTACGGACGGCGGAGCGACGTATGCCAACGTCGGGGGTGCCACAACCACAACGCTGACCGTGCCAAGCGTGACGGCAGGCCAGAACGGGACGAAGTTCAGGGCGGTGTTTACCAACTCGAGCGGAACGGCGACGACTACAGCGGCGACGATGACGGTGAATTTCGCGCCGACAGTGACGACGAATCCGGTAAGCCAGTCGATCAGCGCCGGCTCGAACGTTTCGTTCACAGCGGCGGCAAGTGGGAATCCGACGCCCTCGGTCCAGTGGTACGTCAGCACCGACGGCGGCGCCAGTTTCTCTCCAGTCCCCAGCGCCACTTCGACGACGCTGAGCTTCACCACCGCCTCGACGGATACCGGCAAAATCTTCAAGGCCACATTTACCAATTCGCGAGGTAGCGCGACGACAAACGCCGCAACCCTCATAGTCAATAGCGCCGCTTCGCAGCGGGTATCGTATCAGGGAGCGGATGCGGGGACGCAAGGAACCTGGACAGGCAAGTACGGCAGTGACGGATTCTACCTCGCGAGCGGGGCCCATTCCGATCCGGCCTACGCGAGCGTGAGCATCGGAACCCAGTACGCCTTCGCACCCGCGGCGAGCGGAGCCGCCTTTGCCTGGGCCGGCCAAACCAACGACGTTCGGGCCCTGCAAAACGGCTTGGGCGCAACGGCTCGAATCGCCGCGACCTATATTGTTCCGAACTACGGCAACAGCTTCCAGGCGAACGTTGTCGTCAACGACAACAACACGCACCAGATCGCGCTCTACCTGCTCGATTGGGATACGACGCTGCGGCAAGAGACCATCACCTTCACCGACTACGCAACACAACAGGTGCTGGCGGCTCAGTCGTTCAACAGCTTCTCAAACGGCGAGTATGCCGTTTGGAACTTCCAAGGCAGCGTGACGATCACCGTCACCGGCAAGGTCGGCAGTCCGGTATTGAGCGGATTATTCTTCGGTACGGCTGGCGCGCCGCCTCCGCCGCCAAGCCCGAGCTTCGCGCTCAGCGCAACGGTTGCGAACGCGGCGGCGGGCTCTTCCGGATCTTCCACCGTGAGCGTGATTCCGGCCAACGGCTTCAACTCGGCCGTGACACTGGCGGCCTCGAACTGGCCCACGGGCATTACCGGAACCTTCGTCACCAACCCGGCCACCAGTTCTTCCGGTGTGACGATTAACGTCGGTGCGGGCGTGACGCCGGGGCCCTATTCGCTAACGGTCAACGGGACCAGCGGGACACTTTCCGCAAGCACAGCGATTTCGCTCACGGTCGGCACGGCGACGGGCATCTCGTTGACGGCGAGTCCGGTGTCGATTGCCGCCGGATCGGGGGGAACAACCACACTGACGGAACTTCCGGCTCCAGTGGGCGGAGTGATCGACCTGACCCTCAATACCTCCGGTTGGCCGGCGGGAATTACGCCGGGTACACAAACGGGCAACACGCTGGGTATCAACGTGGCCTCTTCGGTGACGCCAGGGTTCTACTCGCTGCCTTTGAGCGGAACCAAGAGCTCCATCACGGCCACCACCACGATTGCACTGACAGTAACGTCGGCGGGAATCGTGACTTCTTCGGCGACCTACACCGGCCTCGACGCCACCACGCAGGGAGCCTGGGGCGGCAAGTATGGCGCCGATGGCTACGTGATCGCCAATGACGGCAACCATCCGCCTTCCTACGCGGCCGGTCTCAACTTCAATGGAACCCTGGCCTTCACATGGGCGAACCAAACCACCGACCAGCGGGCGCTGCAATTGACGGCGGGCGGGCCGGCCGGCATCGCGTCTTCCTATTACGGGAACACCTACAACATCAATGTCCCAATGACCGACGGCAGCACGCATCAGATAGCACTCTACCTGCTCGATTGGGATACAACCGGACGCTCGGAAACGATTGCAATCCTAGACGCAGCAACCAGCAACGTACTTGACCAGGAGTCTTTCTCCGGCTTCCACAACGGCCAATGGGCCGTGTGGAACGTCAAGGGCAACGTAATCATCAAGGTTAGCAACGCTGGCGGCGCGAATGCGGTCGTTAGCGGCGTCTTCTTCGCTCCGGCGACTGGCGCGCCACCTCCGCCAACGCCGAGCTTCACGCTGACGGCAGCTTCGGCCACCATCGCCGAGGGCTCGTCGGGCGACCCAACCGTGGTCGTGGTCCCGGCCAACGGATTCAACTCTGCAGTAACGCTCGCCACCTCCAACTGGCCGGCCGGCATTACGGGAACGTTTGGCACGAATCCGACGACGGGGAGCTCCATCGTGACCATCACCGTAGGCTCCGCGGTGGCGCCCGGACCCTACTCGCTGCCGGTCGTTGGGACCAGCGGCGCTCTGACCGCGAGCACCAACATTGCGCTAACGGTAACGTCAGGCTCGGGACCGAGCTCATCCGCCACTTACACTGGCCTCGACAACACGACTCAGGGCGCATGGCACTTTAAGTACGGCGCCAGTGGCTACATGATCGCCGGCGGATCGACGAGCGCTTCGCCGTATGCGATCTCGAGCGTGGCCGGCGACTTCGTCTACACCTGGGCGGGACAGACAACCGACCCTCGTGCGTTGCTCTCCTCGGCGAGCGCGGTGACCGCAGTCGCGTCATCGTACACGCAATATCCGAACAAGAGCTTCACCATCAACCTCACCATCTCAGACGGCAATGTACATAGCATTTCGCTGTACTTGCTCGACTGGGATTCGTCGTCGAGATCGGAGACGATTACTGTGATCGACGCAGTGACCAATGTAGTGCTCGATACGGAAACGTTCTCGGGCTTCCACAACGGCGTCTACGCTTCGT
Organism: Bryobacterales bacterium; assembly: GCA_963763615.1. Classification (GTDB taxonomy): domain Bacteria; phylum Acidobacteriota; class Terriglobia; order Bryobacterales; family Bryobacteraceae; genus Bog-105. The sequence goes on from CAVXPI010000009.1 coordinate 26,848, forward strand.
GGAATATCAAAGGAAACGTCGTCATCAAGGTGACTCCTAACAATGGAGGCAGCCCGGTGGTGAGTGGCGTGTTCTTTAACTAACTAAACGGAAGAGTCAGTCCTGCGAAGTCACAATCGGCGACTTCAGTGCTTTGCGATAGGAAGAACCGGGCTTGGGAAAGGATGCTGAGCGTCAATCGGCCAGATCGTAAAATCCCGCAGGAGTTTGCGGTCGCGGCTCCCTTTCATTTCCTTAAGCGCGTCGTTCATTTCGAGAAGATGGGCGCGCGAAAGCGCCGCGGGGGCCTCGAAGGGCTGGTAAGCCGTACCAATTGGATAATCCACGTATGGCGTCGTGCTCTGCTCGATATGACAACCGACGATGTGGGTCACGATCCGCTCGCGAGTGAAATCCACCAGACGTTGCGTACTGGCTTGGAACGCCTCGAAATCCCTCACATAAATGCGGCCCGGATAAAGACTGTCGCCGGTAACCAGAATGCCAGTCTGGCGGTCATAGAGGGCGAGACTCAGAATGTCGTGGCCGGGAATGGGAATGACGTCAATGACACGGTCCCCCAAGTCGATCCCGCCGATATCGTTGGGCCAATTCTTAACTCCGAAGAACTGCGCGGTGCCGGTCACGGTAAGAGGCACCATGGTTACATTTGTCAGCGCTTTGAACTGGCTATCTCCCGCGATGTGGTCTCCGTGGGAATGAGAATGCATCACCACCAATGGAATCGAAGTGCGGTTGTGATCCTTCAGCCATTTGGAGATTACACCTGTAACGACGCGCGCGGTTTCCGCCGGGCCGGACCCAGTGTCCTGCAGCATCGCGCGATCCTTGCCAAAAAACAGATAGAGAAAGGGCTTCTCAGCGTCGGTACAGCCCGACTCTCGAATGATGAAGAGATCTTCGTTGTATTCGTGAACCTGCCAATCCGGGACCTCGACGCATTTGGGTCCTCCGGTGATCCACTTGTCTGGAAACGTGCCACCTCGAATTCCAGCGATGGCGGGCGGCATCTGAGCGGCGCCGGGCAACAAACCCAAAAGGAAGGTCGCTAGTAAGAGCCGAGTTCGGGTGGAGATCATTTTAATTCGTTAGAGGATGCCGCCGGTAAAAGTATCTTCCTCAACACGGCTAATCAGACCGGCGACCGTCTCTTCATCGGCATTTTCCGGAACGGCGAGATCCAGAACAATTCCGGCGCCGTCATCGCAGCCGCCGCGGCGGCCCAATGCGATCACTCGTGTTGACAGGGTAACCGCCTCCCGGGAATTGTGCGTCACGAACAAAATCGTGGTTTGCGTTTCTCTCCACAGCTCTTTGATAAGCCGCTGCATTCCCGTGCGCGTACCGGGGTCAAGCGCGCTGAATGCTTCATCCATAAGAAGGATCTTCGGCTGCATGATGAGCGCCTGCGCGATAGACACCCGCTGTTGCATTCCTCCCGACAGTTGGTGTGGATATTTTGCAGCGTCCGATTCGCGCAAGCCCATTCGCCTTAGATAATCGAGCGCCTCCGCCCGGAACTTCTTGCGCAGAGCGCGCCGCGACGGCAGCGCGCGCCCGAAGAAACCCACCTCTGTCACTTCCAGGCCGAAAGTAATATTCTGTAAGACAGTTCGATCCGGAAACAGAGAATATTTTTGCGGCACATAGCCGCAGCGCCGGTCCGGCTGTCCGCGAAGGCCATCCTCGACGAACACGCGCCCACTTTCCGGCGTCTCCTCACCCAACACGAGCCGCAAGAGCGTTGACTTGCCACAGCCTGTTTGTCCTACCAGAGACACAAACTCTCCGGCTCGCACGTCGAGAGTGATTCTGTTCAGGACCTTCTTCGACTCTTTCCCCTGTTGCCGATACTCGACACATACGTCCTGTACGCGGATGATCGCAGGAGTGACTCCGGCATCCGTTGAGAGTGCCGCCGCTGCCACGGTGTCTATGCCTCCTGAAACCACGGATGCAACCTCCTATTCAGCACGCGCATGCCGAAATCCACAAGAAACAGCAGCAGCGCCACCCACAACACATACGGAATGATCGTGTCCATACCCATATGTCTCCGCAGCAGGGCTATCCGGTATGCCAGACCGTCGGATGACGCGATCATTTCGCCCGCGAAGAGGAACAACATAATAGCTTTCAGGTTCAGCCGGATGCTGTTTAATACCCGGGGGAAGATCTGCTTGAAAACGACCCGGTAAGTCACTGAAAAATCGCCGGCGCCCAGTGTGAACCCTTTTACAATCTGCTCGCGCGGTACGCTGCGCGTGAGATTGAAAGCGTCCAAAATAATCGTGGGGGCCACGCCTATCACGATCAGCATTACTTTGGCCAATTCGTCAATACCAAAGGCGATAAATAGAATTGGCAGCAGCGAGAGCGCAACGATTTTGTCGAAAAACAAAACGAAGCGGAGAAAGAAGCTCCCGACGTAAGGAAACATACCCATGTGCAGACCAATCAGCACCGCAGGAAACAACAACGCTAGACTGATAGCAAACCGCCGACCAGTTGCCTCGGTATCTTTCCATAACATGCTGCGCCGCACCTTAGTATAAAGCGGCTGCTCATCGGCATCGGAAGTAATTTCATCTTCTTCCGCCGGTTTGAGAATGGCATCTGCGAAGCCCTTTCCCATTTGCACTAATGTTGGCGTCACGCGGTCATCGGCGTTCTCCCGATGCCTCGCCGTGGATATCCAGAAATAGGCAATAAATCCGACGGCAAACAGAAACCAGGAGAGCACCAGAACTGTAACTCGTCCCGGTTGAGCGTGGATCTGGAGCACGCTCAAAGCTTGCCTCCAGCGGCCATCTCCATATATGACGAGTCGAAGCGCAAACGCACCCGGTCTTTTTTCCCCTGAACCGATCCGTCGGGGAATCGAATGGCTACATCGTCGGCGGAGCCGGTTTTGTCGCCTAACAATCCATGGGAAAAGCAGAATTGACGGACTAACTCCATGGTTGTCTTAATCTGTTTTGAACGCGCCATCTCCGCGGCCGACTGGGGCGTGTAAAACATATGTGTCGTGGACAACTGATCCTTGTAGGAAGCCAGCGTATCTTCAGAAACACTGGCAATTGCGGTTAGCACCTTGTCGGCTTCCGGCCCTTGCTTGGACATCAGACCTAAGAGCTCGTACCAGGCTCCGGCCAAAGCCTTGACAAATCTCTGTCCAGATCCGTCAGGACGATTCAATACTTCAGTGCGGACAGCTAAAATATCGAGAATTTCACCCGGTATCTTAGAAGAATCGAAGACACTTGTGATTCCTTTTCCTTTCAGAATCTGAGAAACCAACGGCTTCCACGTTACCGCGACTTCCTGGCTGGTGTCGCTAAGAAAGGCGCCGGCGATATCAGAGTCCGAGGTATTGATGTACTTGACATGCGGCAGTTTTGCGGCCTCGCCGTTGAGCGCTAAGGCGCGCTCGAATAAGTATTGGGAAACGGTTTTTTCCACCAATAAAATCCGCTTGTCCGGAACCTGCTTTAGCGTAAGATTGTGGCGGACGAGCACAGCATCGTTACCATTCGAGTAATCGCCCACAATGACGGCAGTCGTGTCTACCCCGGCGGCGGCGGGCAAATCCAGCGCTTCCATGTTTGTCATCGCGCAGGCGTCAATGTTCTTCGCGACAAACGCATCTAACGAAGGCGCATAATCAAAGCGCTGAACTTTGATGCTGACGTTATACTTTTCCGCCCATTTCCGCAAGATCCCCGACCGCGCCAGATATTGATAAGGGTCCCATCCTACGTAAACAGACCATCCAACCGTGAAAGCAGGTGGAGTTCCAGCCGCACTCAACGATTGGCATAGCAGGCTCGCCGCGAATAAAGGAATGAGGAATTTTGATACTTTCAATCTTCCATGCTCCAGAGGCTGCAACGGCGTCATGGCCGATTGAAATCGCAGCATAGCACAATCGAGGTCTTATGATAAACAGCAAATGAAGCCAATTCGACGAATCAGGCTCGGCATGCTGACGCCTTCCTCAAACACCGTCCTCGAACCAATGACAACCGCGATACTCAGCGATTTGCCGGAAGTCAGTGCGCATTTCGCCCGTTTTCGCGTGACTGAAATTTCGTTACGCGACGCGGCTCTGGGCCAGTTCGAAAGCGAAAACATTTTGCACGCGGCCGGGCTCCTGGCAGACGCGCATGTGGACGTAATCGGTTGGAGCGGCACTTCGTCTGGCTGGCTGGGATTTGACGCGGACGAATCGCTCTGCGAAGCCGTCACCGCCGCAACAGGTATTCCCGCCACCACTTCCGTGCTGGCGCTCAACGAAATACTTGCTGCCCGAAGCATGCGCGATTTTGGCCTTGTCACGCCATACCTGGGCGACGTGCAGGAGCGTATTGCCGCTAACTATGCAGGCTCTGGCTTCGAATGCGTAGCCGAACGTCATCTCGGTTTGAACGTCAATTTCTCCTTTGCCGACGTTGGCGAAGACGAAATTTGCAGCATGGTGCGCGAGGTCGCTGCAGCCCGGCCCCAATGCATTGCTATATTCTGCACCAATCTTAGAGCCGCCCACCTGGCAACGCGCCTCGAAGAGGAGTTGGCTGTTCCCGTTTACGACACTATTGCAACCGTTGTCTGGAAGTCATTGTGCATCGCCGGTGTCGATACGAGCCGCATTCAGAACTGGGGCTCGCTATTCCGGCATTGATTTGAAGCATCAAAACTTTTGATCGAAGAGGTTTAGATGAAAACGATCATTCCGTTGTACGATTAAGAACGCCGTACCCCGTCTTCGAGTGCCGACTCCGTCCTGCCGGCCATGCGTCTCGCACTGATTCGTTCTGAAAGGGAAGAGGGGAATCCTTGATCGCTCGCATATCTCTGCTATCTCTGTTTGTCGTCGCCATTGCTGTAGGCCAATCCACCAGTTCTTTGAGGGGCGTCGTCAAAGACGCAAGCGGTGCCCTCGTACCGGAAAGTATGGTCACCTTGGCGGATACGTCCAACGGAACCGCGCGCACTGTATTGTCCAACGGCAACGGTGAGTATCAGCTTCTGCAGGTGCCGCCCGGCAAATACAGCTTAAAGGTGGAGAAGCCAGGATTTTCGACGCTCACAAAAACAGATGTCGTGCTTGAGGTCAGTGTCCCTGCCACGCTCGACTGTGTTCTCGAAGTGGGCGCCGTTGGCAGCACGATCAATGTTCAGTCTGAAGCGTCACAAATAAATACGGTGGACGGATCGGTCGGCAACGCATTCGAAGAGAGAAAAGTCCAAGAACTTCCCCTCCAGACGCGAAATGTCGTTGAACTGCTGAGTATCCAACCCGCCGTCACACAGACAGGCGAGGTGCTGGGCGCGCGGCGCGATCAGAACAACGTCACGCTGGATGGTGTCGATGTTAATAATAACCAGACCTCTGGCATCACTAACGCTCTCACAAATGGGACGCAATCGGGCTCAGGCGGAAATACGCCGGGGTTCAATGCCGCCCTCCCCATACCACTCGATTCTGTAGAGGAATTTCGCGTGACGGTAGCTGGACAGACCGCCGACGAGGGACGAAGCTCCGGCGGCCAGGTGACTCTTCTTACCCGAAGCGGCACCAACGTCCTCCACGGATCGCTTTACGAATACAACAGAAATACGCTTCTGGCCGCTGATGATTTTTTCAACAACCAGGCGGGCATTCCTCGCTCGCCGCTCGTTCGCAATCAATTCGGCGCGTCGGTGGGCGGCCCGATTATCAAAAACCGGCTCTTCCTCTTTGGCAACTGGGAACGGCGTATTGATGCCAGCTCCACGCCCGAAACGGCAAATGTGCCGAGCGCCACTTTGCGCCAGGGGATTTTGCAAGCGGCGGTGAGTGATGGAGTGAATTCATTTGTTGAAACTTTGACCCCCACCCAGGTGCAGACGATCGATCCGCTGCACAGTGGAGTCAATCCAGCGATGTTGACGTATCTGAACTCCTTTCCGGCAGGCAACGCGCCGTCTCTTTCGCAGGACAATAATTTGAACTTCGACGGGCTGCGTTTCAACGCGCCGCTTGATTTAGACCAATCCGCTTACGTAGCAAAGCTCGACTACAACATCGATCAGGCGGGAAAACACAGGTTTTCTGTGCGGGGCACGCTGAACAGTGCGTCGCAAGATCTTACGGCAGCACCGTTGCCCGGAGGCAGCCCTTCGCAAGTTCTGCTGGATAACAGCAAGGGGATCGCGGCAACCTACACATGGGTTGTGACGCCGAATCTAGTTAATTCCGTAAAATTCGGGCTCACTAGACTGGGGTTGAATGAATCGGGGGCGCTGGGTACATCGCTGACATTTGCCGGCCTCACGTCGCCGGTAAACTACAATGACCGGCCTTCGATCCAGATCATGCCAACCACTAACATAAGCGACGATGTTACTTGGACAAAAGACAAACATACAATTGCCGCGGGCGCCAATCTGCGTTTCATTCGGAATACTCACGATAATTACTCCAATTCATTCCCTTCCTATTCGTTCAACCGGAATACCCTTGGCGGACTCGGCGGTGACGCAACGACTTTCTTGGAAAATTACATTAATCAACTCCACGGAACCACGGGGCTAAAACTCACCCAACCGACGGCGGCTGACGAAGGACTTGGTAATCTGCTGGGACTGATCAATCAATACGATGCGACCTATCAGTACACAAAGACGGGGTCGGTCATTCCGTTTGGCACTCCGGCGTTGCGCGAATACGCGGTGAACGACTACGAGTTTTATGTGATGGATACCTGGCGTGTGAAACGCAATCTGACTCTCACGGCCGGTCTTCGCTACAGCAATGCCAGCACACCGTGGGAAGTGCATGGAACCGAAGTTGTGACAACCGTTCCGCTGCAGCAATATTTTGCGGAACGCGTAGCGGCGGCCAACGCCGGCATTCCCAGCTACCAAATTCAGGACGCTTCCTTAACCTATGCCTTGGGGGGATCGGCAAATGGCAAGCCGGGCTGGTATCAGCGAGCGAACATGAACTTTGGGCCCCGTGCTTCTATCGCTTACACACCTGACAACGGCGATAATTGGTTTAACAAACTGATGGGCAAAGGCAGTGTGCTTCGCGGTGGCTTCGCCATGCTCTACGATCAGTACGGCAACGACATGGTTTATAACATCGACCAGAGCGGATCTCCAGGACTCGCCAGTTCGGTGACGCAGCCTGTGAATACGAATTTCACAACGTCGGCGCGCTTTAACGGTTTGGGAAGCCTTCCCACGCTACCTGCCGCGGCGCAAGGCGGATTTCCGTTCACGCCGCCTACGATTACCGGCGGCTTCGACGAGGGTGTCGGCGTAGCTTCGAACTTGAAGGCACCCTATTCATTGGTATTTAACGCCAACTACGCTAAAGATCTTCCAGGAAAGATGACACTTGAAATTGGCTATGCAGGACGTCTTTACCGGCGTGGATTAGTGCAGCAGGATTTCGATCAGCCGCTCACGAATTTCAAGGACAAGGTTTCTGGAACCACTTGGACTCAGGCTGTAGGAATTCTGCATAACGACTATTTGGCCGCAGGGCAAAATTACGGTCCAGTGGCGCCCGTGCCATTCATCGAAAACATGTTTCCCGGCGTGGCGAATGCCTTTGTTCCTGGCAGCGCCACGCAGAATTATTATTACGGCTGGACGGTCATCAACGGTTTGAGCGACGAAGACAACCTTAATTTGATGGACCGGCAGCGGATCCCAGGTACCAATAAGTGCTATAGCATTACCGGCTGCAATACTTTCTACCCGCTGCAGGCTGCCGGTTTGCCGACTTGGACCAATGCGGCCTACTCAGACTACAACGCCGCGACGCTGAGTATTCGCCGCCCGCTCTCCAACGGGTTTGCGTTCGACTTCAATTTCACATTGTCACACTCCATTGACAATTCGTCAGGTGCAGAGTCCGGCGCGGGTGTTAGCGGCGCGGTGATTCAGGATGCTTTTAACGTCAATGCCTTCCGTGGATCGTCGGACTTCGATCAGCGGTATAACATCACCGCCAACGCACTTTACGAGCTGCCCTTCGGCAAAAAGAAGAAGTTCGCCAACAGTGTAAATGGCTTCATCGATGCTCTGATCGGCGGTTGGCAGGCATCGACGATCTTCCGGTACCATTCGGGATTGCCCTCAACTATTTCGGCCGATGGCGTGTACCCCACAAATTATGAGATCAGTGCGCTGGCAGATTTAATTCCTGGGTCGCCCAATACTTTCGGCAAGTTCATCGATAACAACGGAGTACCTAGTCTGTTTCCGAGCACGGCCGCGTCGGGGAATTACTTTCAGCAGGCGGGCGGCACCACGGGAACCCGGGCTATTGTCAGGGTTCCAGGCGCCACCAACGTGGATATTGCCCTAATGAAAAATTTCGCCCTGCCCTGGGAAGGACATCGCGTAGGATTTCGGGCCGAGGCCTTCAACGCGTTTAATAACGTGAACCTGTACAATCCAATCCTGGATATTAATAACACTTCGCAGTTTGGAGAATTCCAGGCCGCGCAGCCTGCTCGTGTTATTCAGTTGAGCCTGCGATATTCGTTCTAAGCGGAAATGTCTCGACCTATTCTTTGGGAGGACACAATACAGGCAGGAGCGAGCTGGTCTTTGCGCTTACGCCGCGGTCATGAACTACGCATCGAAGACAGCGAAGGCGGGGCAAATGTGGGTGCTCTCTTTTATAACTATGAATGTCCCACCGAACGCTACAACATGCCGGATACCCTCAAGGCGCAGCACACCGCGCACTTGACCAGGGGTTTTGTTCTGTATTCCGACATGGGACGGATTCTCTGTTCCATCACCGATGACACGCTCGGTTGGCACGATCCGTTGGGGGGACACAACGATGCTAACGCTGTCCGAGCGAAATACGGCTTTTCAAGTTATCAAGAGAGGCGAAACGCCTGGCATCGGAACACTCGAGATAACTTCCTGGTTGAACTCGGGAAATATGGACTCGGCCTACGTGACCTCACGCCGAACGTGAACTTCTTCAGCAAAGTTGTAGTACAAAACGACGGATCGATGGAGTATGTTCCGAGCAATCGGGCCGCTGGTGATGTCGTGGCGCTTCGCGCCGAGATGAATCTGCTGGTAATTCTAGACACTGGCCAGCACCCGCTTGATCCCAATCCGCAATATGAACCAAAGTCAGTGAAATTTTCGATCCGGGAAGCGGCTCCCGTTGCGGTGGACGATCCTTGCCGGCTCTCGCGTCCGGAAAACGCTCGTGGCTTCATCAACACAGAAAGGTATTTTCTGTGATTGAGAGCGCGCTCAATCCTCAAGATGCGGCTTTTAACGAGACGGTGCTGGCCGGTGACTTTTGGGTCCACGAAATCAAAGCAAAGCAAATTTTCAGGATCGTTGATCTCAAGGGCAATCAGGCGGTGGATACCCTGTTTTACAGTGCGCTCGACACTGCCGAACGCTACAGCGCGACCGACACCATTGCGGGCCAACGGAACATCTATCTAACCACCGGAACAACGCTTCGCTCGAACCTTGGCAGCCCTATGCTTACCATCGTGGCAGATACCTGCGGCCGGCACGATACGCTCGGCGGCGCTTGCGCGGCCGAAAGTAATCAGGTTCGCTATGCCATTGAAAAACGGCACATGCATGCCTGCCGCAATAGCTTCCTGCTGGCGATTTCAGACCCGAAGTGGAACTTGACCAAACGCGACATCACGGCCAACATCAACTTTTTTATGAACGTACCGGTCACCCCGGAAGGGAAACTGACGTTTGAAGACGGGATCTCAAATCCCGCCAAATACGTTGAGATGCGGGCTGAGATGGATGTGATTGCGCTGATCAGCAATTGTCCGCAGCTAAATAATCCTTGCAACGGCTACGATCCGACGCCGATCCAGGTACTGATCTGGGACGCAGGTAGTTAACTTGTTTTCAAAGGTTCTCATTGCGAACCGGGGCGTCATCGCTTGCCGGATCATTCGAACTCTCGACCGCCTTGGCGTTCGCTCGGTGGCTGTCTATTCGGAAGCGGACCGGCATTCGCTGCATGTTTCGCAGGCGGGGGAAGCGGTATTGCTTGGACCCGCAGCGGCAGCGTCGAGCTACCTGGACGTGGCGAAGGTGCTCGCCGCCGCTCGCAAAACCGGGGCGGACGCCATCCATCCAGGCTATGGTTTCCTGAGTGAGAATGCGGATTTTGCGGAAACCTGCGAACATGCCGGCATTGCGTTCATTGGACCAACTCCGGCGCAGATGCGCGCTTTCGGGTTGAAGCATACCGCTCGCGAAATCGCGAAGGCGAATGGCGTTCCCCTGTTACCCGGCACCTCCATTCTTGTTACGGCGGAAGAAGCCCGGGCAGCGGCGCTCCGCGTTGGCTTGCCTGTAATGCTGAAGAGCACCGCGGGCGGCGGCGGAATCGGTATGCGCCTTTGCCGCGCAGAATCGGATGTGGTGGAAGCCTTTGCGTCAGTCGCCCGCACCAGCCGGGCAAGTTTTAAAGACGACGGCATCTATCTTGAAAAATTCGTCGAGTTTGCCCGGCATATAGAAGTCCAGATCTTTGGCGATGGCCGCGGCAACGTCATCGCCTTAGGCGAGCGCGACTGCTCCGTGCAGCGCAGAAATCAGAAAGTAATCGAAGAGACGCCCGCGCCCGGCTTCCCGGAGAAACTGCGCGCACAGCTTTTCGAATATGCCGTTTTGTTGGGCAAAGCCGTCCAGTATCGTTCCGCCGGCACGGTCGAATTCGTGTACGATGCGGCGTCGAACGAGTTTTATTTTCTCGAGGTAAATACTCGACTGCAAGTGGAGCATGGCGTTACGGAGGAAGTGACCGGCATAGATCTTGTTGAATGGATGGTCCGCTGCGCCGCCAATGAACTGCCGGATCTTCGCGATCTGAGACCGGAAGCGCACGGTTTTTCGATGCAAGTTCGTGTGTATGCCGAAGACCCCGGCAAGAATTTCCAACCCAGTGCGGGCCTGTTGACCGAAGTCGAGTTTCCGAAAGAGGCGAGGATCGAAACTTGGGTCGAACGCGGAACGGAAGTCACGCCCTTCTACGATCCTTTGCTCGCGAAAATCATCGTTCGCGGCCTAAGCAGAGACGCCGCCCTGGCGAACTTGCGAAGTGCGCTCGCCGGCACGCGCATCAACGGTATCGAAACCAATCTTGCTTACATGCGCCAGGTGGTTGCGAGTGGCGAGTTCAGCAAGGGTGGCGTCGTCACGCGCTTTCTGAACGATTTTCCATATCGCCGCCGCACAATTGAAGTGGTTGATGGCGGCACCATGACGACGGTTCAAGACTATCCCGGCAGGCTCGGTTATTGGAACGTCGGCGTGCCGCCTTCCGGTCCCATGGATTCGCTTTCATTCAGGCTCGGAAACCTGATTCTCGGCAACTGCGAAGGTGCGCCTGGTCTCGAATGCACGGTTTCAGGACCAACATTAACCTTCAACTTCAACACCGAGATTGCCCTCACGGGAGCCAATTTCAGCGCCCGCCTCAATGGGCAAACAATCCCGCAGTGGCAACCGATTCATGTGCCGGAAGGTTCAGTGCTAGAGCTGGCGGAATGCGGCAGCGCAGGAGTTCGCGCCTACATTCTCTTTCGCGGCGGTCTCGATGTACCCCTTTTTCTCGGAAGTGCCGCCACTTTTACGCTGGGCCAGTTTGGCGGCCACGCTGGCCGGACGCTGCGCACGGGCGATATTCTGCATGTGCGCGAGACGCCGGAGATTGTTCGCATCCTGCCCAAGTCTATTCCCGAAATTACGAACGAGTGGCGGATCGGAGTGACCTACGGCCCGCATGGCGCGCCGGATTTCTTTACGCAGAACGACATGCGCGAATTCTTCGCAACGTCTTGGCGGGTTCACTATAACTCTAGCCGCACGGGAGTGCGTCTAAAAGGACCGAAGCCTGAGTGGGCGCGCCATGATGGAGGCGAGGCCGGGCTTCATCCCTCTAACATTCACGACAACGCCTACGCCATCGGCGCCGTTGATTTCACCGGCGATATGCCCGTGATTCTTGGACCCGACGGACCAAGCCTGGGTGGTTTCGTTTGTCCGGCCGTCATCGTCGATAAAGAATTGTGGAAGATGGGGCAACTCCGGCCTGACGACTCCGTGCGGTTTGTGCCGCTTACCCTGCTTGAAGCGGAGAACCCCGATCCTCTGCCCAATCGCGTGACCCCGCCTGAACCGGCAATCATTCACCACATGCCGTCGGGCGTTTGCCGGGCTTCGGGCGACCGCTATCTGCTGATCGAATACGGCGAGCCCGTTCTCGATCTCAATTTGCGTTTCCGCGTGCAGGAACTACTGCATTGGTTCGAGCACGCACGACCCGAGGGCATTATCGATTTGACGCCGGGTATCCGCTCGCTCCAAATTCACTACGACAGCGGCAAGCTTTTGCGAACTCAATTATTGGAACTGGTCGATCGCGCCGAATCTTCGCTGCCGCCACTGGACGACCTCACAATTCCCACCCGCATCGTTAACCTTCCGCTTTCCTGGGATGATCCCGCTACGCGGCTCGCCATCGAAAAGTACATGCAATCCGTTCGGCCCGATGCTCCCTGGTGTCCGAGCAATATCGAATTCATCCGTCGCATCAACGGCCTCGCTTCCATTGAAGACGTGAAGAAGATCGTCTTCAACGCCAGCTATCTTGTGCTCGGTTTGGGCGATGTTTATCTCGGCGCGCCGGTGGCAACGCCGCTCGATCCACGGCACCGGCTCGTTACGACGAAGTACAACCCCGCGCGCACCTGGACGGCCGAGAATTCGGTCGGCATCGGCGGCGCCTATCTGTGCGTCTACGGAATGGAAGGCCCGGGCGGCTATCAGTTCGTGGGTCGTACCGTGCAAATGTGGAATACCTGGCGTACCACGAAAGAGTTTCAACCCGGCACCCCGTGGCTTCTGCGCTTCTTCGATCAAATTCGCTTTTACCCGGTAGAAGCGGAGGAACTTCTTGGCATGCGCGATGACTTCCTGCATGGGAAATATCATCCGAAGATAACGCAAGAAGAGTTTCGACTAGGCCAGTACCACGGTTTCCTCGACAGCATTCGCGAGGAAACGCTGGTTGCCAAAACGCGCCAACAAAACGCCTTTGAAGCGGAGCGCGAGCGTTGGAAGCGGGCCGGTCTTGATCGCGAGATTGCGCCTGTGGACGAGGTTCCGGTTGCGCAAAAAGCCGTCCCCGCAGGTTGCCGCGCCATCAATTCGCCGGCGCATGGAAGCATCTGGAATATTGCTGTGAAAGCTGGTGATCGCGTAGTGCAAGGACAGCGCCTCGTAGTCCTTGAGTCGATGAAGATGGAAATCGCCGTAGCCGCGCCGCATGTCAGCACTGTGGTCGAGATTCTTTGCGCCCAGGGCGTTCAAGTGGCAGCGGGACAGAGTCTCATGTTTCTTCGCCCGGAGGCTTCATGATCTCAATGGACTTCGCCAGTCTTAGAGAAAGCTACCGCGAAGGCCGCTGCAAACCCGCCGAAGTTGTTCGCGAACTTTGGAAACGCATTCGCGAGTGCGGCGAACGGCCGGTTTGGATTCATCTGATTCCCGAGGCGGAAACCATCACGCGCGCCGAGGCGCTGGGTCCTTTTCGCGAAGACCTGCCGCTTTACGGAATCCCGTTTGCGATTAAGGACAACATCGATCTCGCCGGTGTCCCGACGACGGCAGGCTGCCCTGACTACGCTTATACGCCGAACGATTCCGCGGCCGTGGTCTCGCGCCTCATCAAGGCAGGAGCGCTCCCCATCGGTAAAACGAATCTCGACCAATTCGCCACCGGTCTCGTCGGTACTCGTTCTCCTTACGGCGCATGCTCTAGCGTTTTCGACCAACGCTACATCTCAGGAGGCTCCAGTTCAGGATCGGCCGTAGCCGTCGCATCCGGATTGGTTTCTTTCTCCTTGGGAACCGACACGGCCGGTTCCGGCCGCGTGCCTGCCGCGTTCAACGGCATAGTGGGACTCAAACCCACCCGCGGCGCAATCAGCACGAAAGGAGTAGTGCCCGCTTGCCGCACGCTTGATTGCGTTTCCATCTTCGCCTCCACATGCGCCGAAGCCTCGCAAATTTTCGAGGTGGCAAATAGGCTCGATTTTTCAGATCCTTGGTCGCGTCCCTGTGGGCAGCGCAAATCCTGGCCGGAAAAAGGGTTCCGCTTCGGCGTCCCCTCCGACGATTGGCTTCGTTTTTTCGGAGACAACCTCGCAGCCACGGCATTTCAAGAAGCGGTTCGCTGCATGGAATCATTGGGCGGTATCCGCACGCCGATCGACTACGGTCCGTTTCACGATGCGGCGGATCTGCTATATTCGGGCCCTTGGGTGGCCGAACGCCTGGCAGCGATCAAAACTTTTCTGGCGGAACACCCCAACGCGCTGTACCCCGTCACCGCCCGGATTATTGGTGGCGCCAAAGCTATCACCGCCACCGACACGTTTGAAGCGATTTACCGGCTAGCAGAAATCCGCCGGACGGCAGAGCAGGAGTGGCACAAAATCGATTTCATGCTGTTACCCACAGCCGGCACTCACTACACGCACGCCGAAGTGGAAGCTGAGCCCATCGCCACCAACACAAATCTGGGCTACTATACCAACTTCGTCAACCTGCTGGACCTTGCCGCTGTTGCCGTGCCAGCCGGAACCCGTGGTAGCGCGATGCCGTTCGGAGTCACGTTGATTGCGCCGGCCTGGTCTGAAGAGGCTCTGCTTCGCACAGCCGATCTGCTGCATCGCCACTCCGTCGACAAGCAATACTGTCCGACGGGTTATGTGGCGCTGGCGGTTTGCGGCGCTCACCTAGCCGGTCAACCGTTGAACTATCAACTATTGGATGCCGGGGCGTTTCTGATCGAAGGGTGCCGAACGTCACCGGACTACCGTCTATACGCATTGAAGGGAACCGTTCCGGCGAAACCAGGGCTGGTTTACTCGCCATCTGGCGGGGGCGCCGCCATCGAAGTTGAAGTGTGGGCGGTTCCCGAAAGTACGTTCGGTCCCTTTGTATCGGCAGTGCCGCCGCCTTTGGGAATCGGTACTTGCACACTGGCTAGTGGCCGCAAAGTAAAGTCGTTCATCTGTGAGCCTTGGGCGCTGAATGACGCTGAAGAAATAACGGCACTGGCAAGCTGGCGCGCTTTCAGAATGAGGTGATGGATATTGATGCGCAACTTTATTAAACTAGTCTCCGTTCTGACCCTGGTTGCTTCTTCCCTGGCAGCACCAAGCCGCAAGGCCACGAAGCTCACGATGGGAGTAAAGACCCCGGGCGTGCAGATTCCTTTCGCGAATCTCAAACCGGAAGCGGAATTTCCAGCGCCCGGCTAAACCCGATTGGCTCTTCTTCTCTGCCTCAGCCTTCGCTCGCGGAAACGACAGCGTCGACAGGATCGATCCGAAGACCAACAAGAAAGGCGATCCAATCGCCGGTTTAAGCAAGCCATGCGGCGGCATGACTTCCGCTTTCGACAGTCTGTGGGTTCCCGTCTGCGGCACTTCTTCGTTGGCCCGCATTGATGGGAAGACATTCAAAGTGATCGCCACTATCGCCACGGGCGTGGCCAGTGCCGAGAATATCATTGCGGCAACGGATGATAGTGTCTGGCTGGAAACCGACGATAAAACAACGCTTTCCCGCATCGATCCAGATCAGAATATGGTGGTTGCCGAATTGCGCGTTCCAGCAGGCTGCCGTGGCTTGACATTCGGCGAAAGTGCCTTGTGGATAGCCTGTCCGCTGGAGAATAAAGTGCTCCGTATTAACCCGATCACGAACTTAGTGGAACAAGCAATCAAAGTTTCCGAACAGCCTGATTTCGTAGCAGCGGGCGAAGGTTCCATTTGGGTCCTGTGCCGCAAGGACGGCAAAATTGACCGCATCGACCCGAAGACCAACAAGGTTTTGAAAACCATCGAACTCGGCGTGCCTGGCGCAGGTGGTCAAATGGCACTTGGCGGCGGCTTCCTTTGGGTCACGCAGCCTGGTTTTCCGCTCGCCCGCATCGACGTGAAGTCCGAAACCGTCGTCCAACAATTCAGAGGCGAAGGGGGCGGAGCCATCGCGCTATCGCCCGGGGCCATCTGGTTGTCAAACCTGAATGCGGGCACGGTCTGGCGCATCGATCCCAAACGGGTATTTGCCACTCTTCCGGAATAGGAATCCAAAACAGATGAACCACAGACTTCCCATCGCGGCTTGCCTCTTTCTTGCTGCTGCCCTTCACGCCCAACAGCCGGGCAAAAAACACCCGCCTCCGCCTGGAGTGAGCACGCCGGGCGTAAAGCGCGAACTAATTAGCATCACGCCCCTGGCCATCTTCGATGCGGGAAGCGGTACACCCGACTGGCAGGTGCTGACAGAAGATGCGGTCTGGGTTACCAACGGTCCGCGTAATGTCATACACCGGCTGAATGTGAATACCAATAAAATAGCCGCGACTATACCCGTCGGCAAACGCCCTTGCGCGGGCCTAGCCGCGGGGTTCGGTAGCATCTGGGTGCCGAATTGCGGCGATAAGACAATTTCACGGGTCGACATTGCCACCAATTCCGTGGTGGCGACTGTTCCCGTCGGTCCGGGAGAAAGCGAGGGCGGCATTGCAGCGAGTGAAGACGCCGTCTGGCTGGTGACCGACCCGAAAGGAAAGCTATCACGCATCGATCCGAAGTCGAACTCAGTTGTAGCAACCGTCGACATACCCGCAAGCTCGGCTGCTGTCGTTTATGGCGATGGCGGCATCTGGGTGACCACGCCCGCCAAGAATCTGCTGACGCGCGTGGACGCCGCTACCAACAAAGTCACCGACTCCATCCCCGTTGGACCGGGTGCGCGCTTCGAAACATTCGGCGGTGGATCTATTTGGACCCTAAATCAGGGCGATGGCACAATCTCACGAATCGATACCCAAAGCCGCAAGGTCACCGCAACGGTCGAGGTCGGCATTCCCGGCGAAGGCGGAGAGATTGCCTATGGTTTAGGGTATGTGTGGGCCACTCTGTTTCAGATTCCGATTTCTGAAATTGACCCAACGACGAATAAAGTGATCCGGCAGTGGGTTGGCGAAGGCGGAGATTCGATTCGCGCAGGGCACGGCTCCGTTTGGCTATCGAATCTGCGCGCACACACTATTTGGCGTATTGATCCGACAAAATTCTGATAACTTAGATAGAGTAGCTTCGGCCCCAGTTCGGCCGCCGAATCCCGGTCCCCGTCCCGCCGCATTGACGCATCGTTTGCGTTTAGCATCACACCAGCCGTTCCCGAACACCGAGATAAACATGCCGCGTTCACGAGCCTTCTTCTTAACCGCACTCCTATTCGCAGGGTCAGTCCACCCCCTTTCTTCCCAAACCGTCAATGCGGGCACGACGGAATTTTTTGAGAATAGAATCCGCCCGATTCTCGCGAACAATTGCTTCGGATGCCACACGAACTCGCATCTGGGAGATTTGCGTCTCGACAGTCTGGAGGCAATGAAGAAAGGTGGCAAACGCGGTCCCGCGTTGGTGCCGGGAGATCCTGAAAAGAGCCTGCTCATTAAAGCTGTCCGGCAAACCGATCCCGATTTAAAGATGCCGTACGGCGGCAAGCTGAAACCCGCCGAGGTTGCTGCTTTGGAAGCTTGGGTCAAGGCTGGAGCCGCTTGGCCTGCAAGCACTGCATCCGCAGTCGCTGCCAGTAAAGACGGAAAATATGTGATCTCGCCCGAGCGGCGCAACTTCTGGTCGTTCCTTCCGTTGAAAAGCCCGCCCGAACCAGTTGTGAAAGATAAATCATGGCCCAAGACCGGCATCGACCGGTTCGTGCTCGCGCGCTTGGAACAAGAAGGTCTGCACCCAGTTCATCCAGCCACCAAGCACGATCTTCTGCGGCGCGCTTATCTCGACCTCACCGGCTTGCCGCCCACGCCTGAAGATCAAGCCGCCTTCGCGAGAGACAATTCCCCCGACGCCTTCGCAAAGGTTGTGGATCGTCTGCTTGCTTCGCCGCAATATGGAGAGCGCTGGGGCCGCATCTGGCTGGATGTAGCACGTTATGGCGAAGACGATTATCGCAGCTTGAATCTCTTTCCGCGCGGCTATCGGCCTTATCCCAACGCTTGGGCCTATCGCGACTGGGTCATTCGCGCCTTTAACGACGATCTTCCCTACGATCAATTCGTCAAGGCTCAGATTGCTGGCGACTTGTTGGACCCGAAGGTACGCTACAAGATGCTTCCCGCCACTGGGTTCCTCGGCCTTGGGCCGTGGTATTACGACAACGGTTCCAACGAAGTAACTCGTGCCGACGAACGTCATGACCGAGTCGATGCAGTGACCCGCGGCTTTCTCGGCGTAACCGTTCAATGCGCTCGCTGCCACGATCACAAGTACGATCCGATTCCGCAAACCGATTACTACTCCCTTGCCGGAGTCTTCTACAACACAACGTATGAAGAGTATCCGCAAGCGCCCAAAAAGATTGTCGATGAGTATCGGAAAACCGAAGAGGAGATGGACGAGAAAGAGAAGGTGCTGGAAGAACTGCAGCGCACGTTGACGGGTGAGTTGGCGCGGTCGCTTTCTTTGCAGACGTCCAACTATCTGATGGGCGTATGGGAAATTACCGGCAAACAAAAGAAGGACATCGCTCAAGTGGTGGACAAGCGCCGGCTCGATTATGAATTGCTGGAACGCTGGATCAAGTACATGGGCAAGCCTACCGACAAGTACCACAACAAGGAAGAATGGCAGGCACTGATGAAGAAAGGCGGGGGCACCGAGCAGCAGGCGAAGAAACTCGCTGATAAGTTTCAACAGCAAATCGTCGATGTCACGGTGGCGAAAGACGCGATTGATGAAGAAAATCGCGTGATCACCGACAAAGATGTAGACGGAACCAAGCCCAAGAAGCAGACCGATAAGCCCAGCAATTTCGTTTCGAACAAGGATTTCAACCCTGGCGCGTTGTTGCGCCTGAAGAGTCTGCCGGATGACCAGACAAACTTCTGGACGGAGATCTTCATTCGTGAAATCAAAGACAGCGAAGACGCCAACGACATGATGGACCCGGACCCCCGAAAGAGGACTCCCGGCGTGTTGATGTTCCGCGGCTGGGGCCTGGAAAGCAGGCTTGGGCCAACCTCCCAGGCTCGCTTGAAAATGTTGCAGGAAGATCTGGAAGCGCTGGAAAAGAAGGTCGACGCGAGCTATCCGTTCATCCATGGCGTGAAGGATTCCGATAAGCCGGTGAACATTCAGTTGGCGCTGCGCGGAAATCCGGAAACGCTTGGGCCCGAAGTGCCTCGCCACTTCCTGAGCATTTTGTCGGAGGGCGATCCGCCAGCGCTTGACAAAGGTAGCGGCCGTTTGCAGTTGGCTGAACTGATTGTCAAGCAACCCATTGCCATGCGTGTCATTGTCAATCGCATCTGGAAAGCCGATTTCGGCACCGGCATTGTAGACACGCCCAGTAATTTCGGTTTTGGCGGAGAGCGGCCTACCGATCCTGAACTACTGGAATATCTCGCGAACTGGTTTGTAAAGAACGGCATGTCAATCAAGAAGCTGCAGCGTGAGATCATGCTGAGCTCCGTCTACCAGCTTTCCACCGCGAACGACGTTGAAGCTTCTGAGAAAGACTCCGGCGACCGCCTCTATTGGCGCGCCAGCCGCAAGCGTATGGACGCGGAGCAGGTTCGCGACTCGATCCTGCAAGTGGCCGGCGATCTTGACGATTCGATCGGCGGACCTCCCAAAGATCTCACGCCCGAGTACCATCGGCGCACCGTTTACGGCCATGTGAGCCGTTACAAGCTAGACGCCTATTTGCAACTCTTTGACTTCCCGCCGCCTAATATCAGTGCGGAAAAGCGTTTCACCACCACCGTTCCACTACAGCGCCTCTTCCTGATGAATAGCGATTTTGTGCAGCTCGAGTCGGAAGCATTGTATAAACGCGTGGCCGCCGAGCCGAATAACGCCGCCCGCATCCGCAAGCTTTATAACCTTGTATATGGCAGAGATCCGAAAGAGGCCGAAGTGCAAATTGCCCTTGATTACCTGAGGACCGAGCCTATTAAGGAGTACGAAGAGAGCAAAACTCGGGCTCTCGAGAAGGAGAAGGAGAAAGAGAAGGAAAAGAAAGACAGTGAGGACGCGAAGCCGGCCGCGACCGACGCCAAATCCTCAACTCCGAAACCAAGCGGCACCGGCGCTGCGCCTGATCCGCCAGCTGACGGGCCGAGTGCTGAAGGTGGCGCTGCTGCTCCCGCCGATCCAAATGCCGAAATGGGTATGGGCATGATGGAAGGCGTTCCTGGCATGAAGGGTCCTGGCGGACCGGTCGAGATCAAATACGAGCCCACTGTTTGGGGACGCTACGCAAAGCTTTTGCTCAGCTCCACAGAATTCATTTTTATTAATTAAATTAATAGGTCACCACATATGTCTAGTCACAAAGCTTCGATTCCCGTCACTCGTAGAGATGCATTGCGCAAGGTCGGCAACGGTTTCGGCATGATGGCATTCGCCGGAATGCTCGGCGAGTCAATGCTCAAAGCAGGTTTTGATGATAAGGGACTTGGCGTGGCCCAGCTCGATTATCCGCAACGAGTCAAGCGCGTCATCTTCCTATTCATGAACGGCGGACTTTCAACCATCGATGCGTTCGACCCCAAGCCGATGCTCGCAAAATACGACGGGCAGCCGATGCCCGGTGGATCGGTGGCTACAGAACGGCGGACGGGCGAGTTGATGCAGTCGCCTTACAACTTCAAGAAGTACGGCCACTGCGGTATGGATGTGAGCGAACTCTGGCCCCATTTGGGAGAAGTCGCGGATGACATCTGTTGGGTGCGTTCGGTATATACGGAGATTCCGAACCACGAGCCGTCTTGCCTCATGTTGAATACGGGAGCGAATCAGGCGGGCCGCCCCTCAATGGGTGCGTGGCTCACCTATGGCCTCGGCAGTGAGAATAAAAATCTTCCCGGATTCGTGGTGCTGTGTCCCGACATCCCGACTACGGTCGGCCCGCCGCTCTGGAGCAACGGGTTTTTGCCGGCCTTCAATCAGGGGACTTACATTGCCAATAAACGCGCCGGCGATGGTCCCGGTGGAACGCCGTTGCCCATGGATTCGGTACCTGAAAAGGACAAAGACGGCAAAGAGAAACCGCAGAAAGTGGTCATCGAAAAGAACTTCGATCCGAAGAAGATTTTAAACTTCGTCAATAATCCGAAATTCTCCCAGACGGAACAGCGCCGCGAACTCGACCTTCTCGACAAGTTGGAAAAAATCCGCGCGCAGGATGCCGGCAGCGATCCGCAAGTCGAAGCCGTGATCCATTCCATGGAAACCGCGTTTAGGATGCAGACCGAGGCTCCCGAGGTATTCGATATTCGCAAAGAGTCTCAAGCGACGCTTGACATGTATGGTCCCGGCGACGTGGCGCGTGGTGCGTTGATGGCCGTTCGGCTCGTAGAAAAAGGCGTGCGCATGGTGCAGCTCTATTATTCAAAGGGTGATCCATGGGACGCGCACGCCGATATCCTGGCGCACAAGGTCAATGCCAAGCATTCCGACCAAGCGTTTGCCGCAGTCATCAAAGATTTGAAAGCGCGCGGATTGTGGAACGACACGCTGGTGGTTTGCGGTTCCGAGTTTGGACGCACGCCCGTTCGTGAAGTGGGCGGCATGGCCAACCAGGCAAAGCGCGGCCGCGATCACAATCCGTTCGGGTTCACGATGTGGCTCGCTGGCGGCGCCGTCAAGGGCGGCACCATTTACGGCGCGACCGATGACTTTGGCTTTAAAGCTATCGATAAGCCGGTGCACGTGCATGATATTCATGCGACGATTCTGTACTTAATGGGCATTGATCATCTCAAACTGACCTACCGCTACAGCGGACGCGATTTCCGTCTTACCGATGTTGCAGGAAAGGTCCTGCATGAGCTTGTTGCGTAAGTTTGAGTGCGAGAACCGTAGCAAACGGACCAACAGGCCAGCCGAGAGCGTTAGTGTCCTTTGCCGCGGGTGGTCTTAGCAGGAATATCCGTCTGTTCCAGATAAGTCATGAAACCAAGCAACGCGCCCCAGTGATAAAAGCGATCGCTGCTAGCGACGTCATCGCCTTCGCCGAGGATGGCGTTGTAATTCTCGTGCACGTGGCCATTGGCCTTCCACTCTTTCAAGAAGAGGTTCAGCGATTTCTCCGCCAGTTGCCGCCGCGCCTCCTGTTCGTCATAGTTACGAAGTCCTAAATAGACGAGGTAGTTCATAGGGCCCCACACGCGGCCTCGCCAGTAGTCTTGATCCTTAAAAGCTGGATCGTTGCGAGCGATGGAGGGCAACACGAATTCTCCGCCGAACTCGGCTGGATTCTGAAGATGTTCACGCACCATTCTGTCTGCCTGCAGCGGAGTCGCTGCCTTCGCCAGGAGTGGATAGAAATTTGTAGGTGAGATGCGCGGGCTGAGTTTGCCGGTGATCAGATCCTTATTGAGAAAGATTCCCGTTTTCTCATCCCACAGACCCGCCAATGTTGCTCGATAGCGTGCCGCCCGGCCTGCGAGTTCCTGAGCCTCGGCAACCCTGCCAAGCTCGGCCGCGATGGCCGCGAGAGCATCGCAGTCGGCTATATACAGGCCCATGAGCCCGGCGTCGGCCAGCATCATTCGCCCGCTCTTCTCGTCGAAAGTTACGTCGTCGTACATAGGCGAGTTATCGAGCCCCGATTCAAAGCGTGCGCCCTGTAAAGTACCGCGTGATTTATCGTCGAAGTCTTCCGGCCTACCGCGTCCGTCGCTGCCCCACACAAGGTAACCCTGTACGTCCCGGTGCGCGGCCCACCAGCGGTTCCACGCCAGTAGCCGAGGAAAAGTGTCAAACAGCAGCCACTTCTCTTGAAATTTCCGGTAAAGCCCCAGAACAGTGATGGCGCCGACGGGAGGCTCGGAGCGGTCTCCACTCTTCCACCCTCCGGCGCGGGCATAGTTAGGCACAAATCCGTCCGGCGTGGATTCATTCAGTGTCTCAATGGCATCGGCGTAGGCCAGATCTCGGTCACCGGCTGCTGCCATCGACGCCGCGAAAAATGTATCCCAGTCAAAGAGAACATAGCCTCCCCAATTAACCGACCAGAGACGGCTCACAGGCGAGATAACTCGTCTGTTTTCAGGATCGTAGATTGTGTCCCAGCCGAGGACGGTCTGAATCGCATCCGCAATGGAAGATGCCTGGCCTGCTTCTTGATTTGCTCGTTGGTAGGCGGCGTGTTGTTTTGCAAGGATTGCCCGTGCCTCGGCTACGCTGCGCGGCCGGCCGGAAGAGAGCGCCACGGGCTTCTCCAAATCGGCTGCTAAATAAGGGCCGGCGACGGGCGCGTTGAAAGCCGTAGTCTGAGGCTGACTGAGGAAGAATCTAGTTTGGCTGCCGTCGGCATTCGCTTCAATTCTGTCTGGCCATTTCCTTACCGAGCCGGGCCGATCCCATAGAAAACCGATGGAGAATACCGCTGTCATTG
Organism: Bryobacterales bacterium; assembly: GCA_963763615.1. GTDB lineage: Bacteria > Acidobacteriota > Terriglobia > Bryobacterales > Bryobacteraceae > Bog-105. The sequence goes on from CAVXPI010000009.1 coordinate 50,374, forward strand.
GAAGCGGGCCTCCCGCTGAGGCGGATGCCAGAGGTGTAACCAGCACAACCAAGTCCTCCGATTCGGTAGCGGATTGTACGCGGAACGATCGGCCTTTCCAACTGAGTGTCAGTTCCGTATAACTGCCGTTAAAGGAATGCGGGCCTGGAAATACATGTTCGGCTTTGGCGCCTAATTTGCCGATCAAGGCAGTGGAAAGAAATTCTTCACCGGTTAGCCGCTCCTTATCGAGAAAACCAAGCCGGACGGCAAGTCCTTGGGGGAGCAAGACTTGCGTCGTCACGCTTTGGACGTCCCAGGTATTCCAACCGCGGCTTAAGCGGTGCTGCAGCCGCGCGTAATCGACTGATTCAATACGCGGCGGTCTCAGAGGTTGAATCTGTGGCTTGCAGACTATTGGGAGTAAGTAAAGGCCCGCAAAAGAGAGACACATCAGCGGTCGAGGCATAGTCCTATTTAGAATAACTCCACTATTTCGCTGGCATGCTTGTTCAGCCGGACGATGGGAAAGTGCCCAATCGGCTAATTGGCAAAGAGCGGGGCAGCCGAACGGTGCTCGGCTCGTCAATAACAGTAAATCGGCGACCCTCCGCGCAGTGGGGTGCCCGCGTTTTACTGAAGAAGTGCTTGAACGGCCGCGCGTAGCCAGATGGTGATTGCCTGCGCCCCCGGGTCGGGATGACCAAGCACGCGATGGCCAAGATAACTAGATCGGCCCAGAAGGGGTTTCATTTGGGCCGTGGCTGCGGCGCCGCGCTCAGCCGCAGCGACCGCAGCGGTCAGCGTTTCGGATGAAAGCGTTTTGCCGGCATCATTCCTAAGGGATTTCACAAATGGATCCAACGCATCCAACATTGTCCGATCACCCGGCTTCGCTCCCCCCAACTCACTGATGGCGTCACTGCCTTTTTGAATCGCATCAACCCACTGTTCCATCCCTATTGCTCCGGCCGCTTCCAGCGTGCTGCCACAACGCAGAAAAAGTATTCCATAGAGTGGCCCTGACGATCCGCCCAGCTCGCGCCGCAGAGTATGACCAATCGCCTTGAGCATGGCGGGAAGGTCGTTCAGTGGATAGGAATCTAAAGCGGCCAGCACAGCGCGAGCCGCACGCTCCATGCTGGCGCCCAAGTCGCCGTCACCCGTGATGCGGTCAAGCTCAGTCAGTTCGGGTTCGGCCTTAATCAAAGATTGGCAGGCGGCTTCTATCGCCTGCCTGGTTCTTCTGCCTACCTCCGATTCAGCTTCTTTGGGTGCGCCCGAACTTACTTCTATTTTGGTTTCCGGCGTTATTCTTGTTTGTGGTCTCCCTGGCTGGCGCTTCGAAACGTTCGGCCATGCGGGAGCTGTTGTCTCTGCGTCCAGCCAGTGTACCCACTCATCCTTCACGCCCAACACAGAGATTGAGATGCCTGCCATATCGAGGGATGAGAGAAATGTTCCGGCATAGATCCGTTCGACGGTGAACCCTCTTTCTTCTAGGAAGGAAACCGCATGGCTGGCCACGATTGCGAGTTCCATTTCGGTGGTGGCGCCGAGATTGTTCACCAACACCGCCACTCGTTTCTCTTCTCCAAAAGAGCCATGCCTGAGAATTTCATTCAATAACGTCTCTGTAAGCTCTGCGGCGGCCTGCAGTTCGGCCCGCCGCACACCAGGCTCTCCATGAATGCCAAGCCCAAGTTCCATCTCGTTCTCGCCCAACTCGAAGCTTGGCTTTCCAACGGCAGGCGAAGTTCCCGCCGAAAACGAGACACCCATCGTTGCCAGCGATCCAACAGCGGCCTTCCCAGCTGCGGCAACGTCGGCAAGAGTCCTACCTTCGAACGCGGCGGCACCGGCCAGTTTGTGAATGAGAACAGTACCGGCGAGACCGCGCGCACCTGTCGCTTGTGCGCTTCCCATTAGCGCAACGTCATCGTCCACGATGACGATTTCAACCGGAATGCCTTCGGCTCGGGCCATCTCGGCCGCCAAGCCGAAGTTCAAGCGGTCGCCGGTATAGTTTTTGACCACCAACAACGCCCCGCTCTTTCCGGCAACGGCTTTGATAGCGGCATATACGGAATCACTGCTGGGCGAGGTGAAAACTTCACCAGCGACGGCGGCGCTCAACATCCCTGTGCCAACGTATCCCGCATGCGCTGGCTCATGGCCACTTCCTCCGCCGGAAAGGACCGCGACTTGCCGATCGCGGGCCTGTTCCGCGTCCGCGCGCAGAATAACCTTGAATCCGGGCAAACGGGCCGAGCCTGGGTGAAGGACGATGATCCCTTGCAGCATTTCCTCAACAACGTCTTCCGGGCGGTTTATAAACTTTTTCATGCCGAAGCCAATTTATCGTGTTTCGGTGGAACGCGCCACCGCTCGGTCTGATCGCGAGAGCACACGCACGCTTCAAATATCCAGGTCTATCCAAGCAGGTGCATGGTCGCTAGCGTTCTCCTCGCCCCGAACCCATCGGTCCACACCGCCGCCAACAATTCGCTCTGCCAACGGGGGCGAGAGCAAAAAGTGATCGAGCCGCATGCCTTTGTCCGCCGCCCACCGTTCGCGCTTGTAATCCCAAAATGTCCACAGAGGCCCCTCCGGCTGCAATTTTCTAAGCGCGTCGATCCAACCTTGCGCGAGCAAACGGGCAAAGGCCTGACGGCTGGCCGGTTGGATCAACGCGTTGTGATCTAAGGATCGCGTCCGGTAGATATCCTGTGCCGTCGGCACGACGTTGTAATCGCCGGCCAATATGACAGGCACACCAGCCGCCATCAGTTCGGCAGCATGTTTGCTCAGGCGTTCGAACCAAGCCAACTTGTAATCGAACTTTGGGCCAGGTTGCGGGTTGCCGTTTGGCAGGTAGAGGGAAGCGATCAAGACTCCGTTAACGGCCGCCTCGATATAACGCGTCTGGCGATCGTCGGCATTGCCAGGCAGACATTCGCGTGTGACCACAGGCTCCCGGTCTTTCGCCAGAATCGCCACGCCATTCCAAGACCGCTCGCTCTGCCATACCGCTTCGTAGCCAAGCCCGCGAAGGGCTCGCGCCGGAAATGCCCCCTGTTCGGCTTTCAACTCTTGAAGGCAAACGACGTCTGGCTTGGCCTTTTCCAGCCACGCCAGCAGATTCGCCAACCGCTTGTTGACGTTGTTGATATTAAACGTGGCGAGCTTCATCAACCGGCCGCAGGCCAGCGCCGCTCCACCGCTTTGGGCCACCAAGATCCTGGCACGAAGAAATTCCCCCAATCTAATTTGCACGTTTCTACCATGTGCAACCCGAATTCGCAGCGCTTCAACTCCGCTGCGGTTCGGTTCCCTGTGCCGAAACCAAACTTACAACCCGCCTCTTTGGCCCGCTGAATAAAACGGATGCTGGGTGATTGTGCGAGCGAATTGAGTTCAATAGCCACCTTGTTTCGGACCAGCCCTTCAATCAACTTCGCCATCCGCGGCTCGGTCCACAGTTCCTCCGCTTTGGCCTGTAGGGACTGCGGAAGCACAGTCGCGTGCGCATAGACATCAATCGGTTCCGTGTTCAATCGCTTCAGGGTCTGCTCAACGAGTTCATCGATCGACACCTGCGAACCTCCGTTGTTTCGCATGCGCCCATCCGCCAGCACATAGTCAAACTGCTGCGCTGTGCTCTTAGAGAACCTGCGCGTCCACTCTCCGTCTTTGGTCAACAGCGCCAAGAACACCGGCTTATCCCGGAACGGACGCAGCCATCTGCCTGCCTCCGCATCACCCTGCAGCGTTGCCGCCTCCGCACTGATTCCATACTGAATCCCATCCTGCCGCGATTTCCGCAAGGCACTCTCCAGCGTCATCCCAGCGCGCAGAAAAACGTGATAGTCCACTATCGGCACATTGTGCCGCCCAATATTAATGATGTCTCGATAAATCTCGTCCACCACCGGCGCGGGTCTCGTATAAGCCGGCAAATCATCCGGCAGCGGCCAGAACCCTCACACTTTTGAAAAATGCCTTTGATCCAGCGTTGTGGCATTGCAGCGCAAACGTTCCATGGTCCAGAAACCGCTGCTTTTCCTCGCCTTCGGGAATCACCGGTGGGGTCGGTTCCACATAATCCACTACCAATTGGCCGTTGAGCCGAATCTGTACATTCTTCCCGCGCACCGCTGCGCTCATCTTGAACGGCTTCTTATCGGGTACAAGTTGCTTGTACATATTGCGGATTCCATAAAGCGAAGCCGTCTTCTTCCGCTCCAGATATCCACCATCGCCGTGTGCCGTGTTGTTAACTTGAATCTCAAAACCTTTCTCCGGAAAGCCCGTTTCCTGGTATTGCGTGTGAAAGTAAACGCCTGAATTGCACTCTGGCTCGGTTGTCACCTCCACTTCGATTTCAAAGTTCTTAAAGTCCGCCCCATGGACAGGCCCCGTATAGAACAGGTGCGAACGTGGACCATCCGCGGCAAGCGCGCCATCCACAACCCTCCAAGATGCTTTGTTTTCGCTGGGCTGCCAGCCGCTCATGCTCTTCCCATCGAACAAATCGATCCACTCTTCCGTCGCCGCCGCAGCGGCCAGCGGAGCGGCAATCGCGGCTCCCATAAATGTTCTCCGGGTTACGTCTGAATTTGACAAAGTGATCCTCGCAAACTTATCTGCACCGACTGCTATCTTACTGTTTGTGCCTGTTGGTTAGCTGGCGCGGCGGTGCCGTTGTTCCTCGCTAACATCTGTTGTTCGATCCATTCATATGTTTTCGCCAATCCATCATTTAACCGCACTGACGGCTCCCAGCCGAGCAGCCGCATGGTCTTCGTGTTGTCGCTATTGCGGCCCTTAACGCCCTTGGGCGCATCTAGCCGGTAACTGCGCTTCAACTTCACGCCGGCGATTTCTTCCACGATATCTACCAGTTGGTTGATGCTCACTAATTCGCTGCTGCCGATGTTCAGCGGCTCCATCACCCCGCTTTCCATGAGCCGCAGCGTGCCATCCAGGCAGTCTTCTATATAGAGAAAGCTGCGCGTTTGCGTGCCGTCTCCCCAAATTTCGATTTCATGCCGGCCGCTCAGTTTCGCTTCGATTACTTTGCGGCACACGGCGGCGGGCGCTTTTTCACGGCCTCCGCCGAAGGTTCCCCAGGGCCCATAAACGTTGTGGTAGCGCGCCACGCTGCACGACAACCCAAAATCTTCCTTGAAGTGGCGGCACATTCGTTCGCCAAACAACTTCTCCCAGCCATAGCCGTCTTCGGGCTGCGCTGGATAGGCATCTTCTTCTTTCAATGCCGTAGCGTTGGACTTCGCTTGCTTGGCACTGTTATAAACGCAAGCCGACGACGCGAAAAAATAGCGTTGCACTCCGCACTCACGCGCGGCCATCAACAAGTGGGTATTGATCAAGACGCTCAGCATGCACAGGGCCCTGTTGTTTTCGATAAAACCCATGCCGCCCATATCCGCCGCCAGGTTGAAGACGACGTCGGCATCGCGCAGCGCGGCCTCGCAGCTGTCTTTCAGCCGTAAGTCTAGCTCCAGGTTTTCGGCCTCGGGCGATATTTGATGCCACTCTGCGAGCGGTTTCAAATCTATACAGCGCATGGCTCTAGGATTCTGGGCAAGCAAACGCTTCCCAAGGTGGCCGCCGATAAATCCACCGCCGCCGCAAATCACTATGCGCTGTCCTGCTAACTTCAAAGATTCACTCCTCTAGGCGAGAATGGTTTGAGTATAACGACCCCCAAAAAACGAGCCATCATCATTGGCGCCGGGCCTGCTGGGTTGACGGCCGCCTTTGAGCTTCTCAAGCGAACCGATATTGTTCCCGTCGTTCTTGAACAAAGCGACTATCTCGGCGGCCTTTCGCGCACCGTCACTTACAAAGGTAACCGCATCGATATCGGTGGGCACCGGTTTTTCTCCAAGTCGGACCGCGTCATGAACTGGTGGCTGAATATCTTGCCTTTGGCGGCTGACACGTCCGGCGGGGTGCAGATCAATTATCAGAACAAGACGGCCACAGTAGCTTTGAACGGCCCGGCTGTCACGCCGCTTGACCCTGACCGTGTGATGTTGCTGCGCAAGCGCAAATCGCGAATCTATTTCGGTCGGCAGTTCTTCGCCTATCCCATTACACTCAGCGCCGATACACTCAAAAAGCTTGGCCTTGTCCGAACTTTGCGAATTGGTTTTAGTTACCTTCGCGCGCTGCTGTTCCCCATTCGTCCTGAACAGAATCTCGAACAGTTCTTCATCAATCGCTTTGGCCGAGCTCTCTATCTCACCTTTTTCAAGTCATATACCGAGAAGGTTTGGGGGCTGCCTTGCAGTGAAATTAGCGCAGAGTGGGGTGCGCAGCGAATCAAGGGCTTATCGATTAGAACAACGATTTTGCACATGTTGCGCCAGCTCTCGCCAAGGCGTAGCGCGGATGTCGCGCAGAAAAGTGTAGAAACCTCACTTATCGAGCAGTTTCTCTATCCGAAATTCGGTCCTGGGCAGATGTGGGAGGAGGTCGGGCGGCAAGTCAAGGCCAAGGGTGGTGAACTCCTCTTGGGCTGGACCGTGGAGCGCATTGAGCGTAATGCAGAAGGCATAATTATGGCCGTCGGTGCGCGCCATGCGGCCACTGGCGATCAGCAGCGCTTCACAGGAGAATACTTCTTCTCCACCATGCCAGTCAAAGACCTAATAGCTGGGATGGAGCCGCCTGCGCCTGCATCGATTGCAGTCATTTCTGCCGGACTTGTTTACCGCGACTTCATCACCATCGGTCTCCTTTGCCACAACACTAAACTTCGCGAGCCGTCGGGCGAACTAGTGAAAGACAATTGGATCTACATTCAGGACCCTGACGTCTCAGTAGGCCGTTTGCAGATCTTCAATAATTGGAGTCCGGCGATGGTGGCCGACCCCACAAAGATTTGGATCGGTTTGGAATATTTCTGCAATGAAGACGACGCTGTCTGGAGCAAGAGTGAAAGCGAACTGATCGAACTCGCTAAGTCGGAACTCGTGACTCTCGGTATGGTGGAACGCTCAGACGTTTGCGATGCAGTCGTCATCCGCATGCCCAAAACCTATCCCGCGTATTTCGGGTCGTACGAACAGTTCCCACAGATTGTGGATTGGGTGAACGGCATTGAGAACCTGTTCCTGATTGGCCGAAACGGCATGCACAAGTACAATAATCAGGATCATTCCATGCTTACAGCCATGACGGCTGTCGATAACATCATTGCGAATATTCGCAGCCGTACGAATCTTTGGGAACTGAATACCGAAGCGGAATACCACGAAGAGAAGCGCTGAAACGGCGGCCAAGTACAATTTGACTTGCCTTCGAAACTCAAGCCACTGAACGGAATTCGCGTTCTCGATTTTTCCCATGCGCTGGCCGGCCCCTATTGCACCATGTTGCTGGCCGATTTTGGGGCGGAAGTGTTCAAGCTTGAAAGCCCTTTGGGTGGAGATATGGGGCGTGGTTGGGGTCCGCCGTTCGCCGGCGAATACTCTTCTTTTTTCTTAGGGCTCAACCGCGGCAAACGTGGCGTCGCCATTGATCTGAAGAAACCGGAAGGCATGGATCTATGCCTGCGTCTGGTTGATCAAATGGACGTGCTTCTCGAAAACTTCCGGCCGGGCGCGATGGATAGGTTAGGTCTTGGTTATGCCGCCTTACATGCTCTTAATCCACGCTTGGTTTATTGCTCAATCTCAGGCTATGGGCAAACTGGACCTTCGCGCGATGAAGCCGCCATGGATTTGATCGTTGAATGCTCGTCGGGATTTCTGAGTATCACGGGCACAGAGGCGGGCGAGCAGGTGCGCAGCGGCTATGCGGTGGCTGATATAAACGCCGGGATGCACGCGGCGATCGGCATCTTGCTTGCGTTGCGCGCGCGCGATACCACTGGCGAAGGCCAATATGTTGATGTGGCCATGCAAGACTCGATGATTTCCGCCATGAGTTCGAACTATATGTCTTACCTTGGCTCGAATGAAGTGCCTGGTCCGCTGGGCGCGTCGTTTCGAACGGTTGTTCCTTACACGGTCTTCTCCGGGCAAGATCGTGCTTTTTCCATTGCCGTTGGCAGCGAGAAGCTCTGGGAGGTTTTTTGCGCTGCGATTGAACGGCCCGATCTCGCGAACCATCCCGAGTTCGCGTCAAATCCGCTGCGCGTCACCAATCGCCCCGCGCTCGAGAAGATACTGGCGGCTGTGTTTCGCGAACGTCCGATGGCGGAGTGGGTGAGCCGTTTGCGCTCCGCCGGCATTCCTTGTTCGCCGGTTCTGAACTTTCAGGAAGTGGCTGCCGACCCGCAAACGAAGATCCGCGACATGTTTCCGCGGCTTGTTCATCCTGTGGTCGGCTCGCAGCGAGTTACGGGAACGCCTATCAAGCTTTCTGAAACGCCTGGGTCGCCGGGCCCTGCCGCTCCCCGCTTGGGTGAAAACACCGTGGAAGTCATTCAAGAGTTGCTCTATACGAATCAAGAAGATATTCGCGCGCTACTAAGCGCGAAGACGATTGTGCAGTCCGAACTATGACGCTGGCCTGGCTTGGCTTCGCTGCTATTACCGCTTTGTTCTCACTCATCTTGAGCAAGCGGCTGTCTCCCCTGGTGGCGCTCATTATCGTTCCGGTTGCGGCGGCAATTGCCGGAGGCTTTGGCCTCAGGGTAGGCGGCTTCATGCTGAAAGGCATTCAGGAAATCGCTCCAGTCGCAGGCATGTTTCTGTTTGCCATACTGTATTTCGGCATCATGACGGATGCGGGACTCATGGAGCCCTTGATCCGCTCGCTGCTGCGCTTGGTGGCAGGCAGACCCGCACGCATCGTTGCTGGCACGGGCGCATTAGCTTTGTTGGTGCATCTTGACGGCTCAGGCGCAGTTACTTTCCTTGTTACGATTCCGGTGATGCTGCCGCTTTATGAAAAGCTGAACATGGATCGGCGGGTACTTGCGTGTGCCTGTTCTCTGGCCGCGGGTGTAAACTTCCTGCCGTGGACCGGACCTGTTCTCCGCGCATCTGCTGCACTACATATTCCGGTAACCGAAATCTTCCGCCCGCTTATTCCGGTTCAATTGGTTGGCTTGGCTTATGTGTTCAGCATGGCATGGTTCTTAGGTAAGAGGGAAGAGCGCCGTATTCATTGGAGCGGCACTGCGGAATCGGCTGAGCCTACACCGCGGGCTATCACCGTATCCTTTAAAACATGGCTGAACGCGCTACTAACAGTTACACTTCTCGCCGTCATGATTGCCGGTTACGTGCAGCCAGTTGTCGCTTTTATGATCGGTCTGGCGCTGGCGGTCACCATCAACTTTCGGGATCCCGCTATGCAGCGCGCTCAACTCGATTCGCATGCCAAGGCCGCTCTCATGATGGCTACTATCCTTTTTGCGGCAGGCGCATTTACCGGAATCATGAAAGAATCGGGCATGCTTTCCGCGATGGCGAAGGCAGCTGTCGCAGTTACGCCGGCGGGCGCTGCCCATCATCTGCCGATTCTGCTGGCGGTTTTATCTATGCCGCTGACGCTATTTTTCGATCCGGATTCGTTCTACTTTGGCGTTCTGCCGGTTCTGGCCGAGGCAGGAAAACAACTTGGCGTCCCGCCTTTGCATGTGGCCCAGGCGGCGCTCTTAGGCCTTCATACGACCGGCTTTCCCGTCACTCCCCTGACACCTGCCACCTTTCTGCTCACTGGCCTTTGTGGGATTGACTTAGACAAGCATCAACGCTTTTCGATACCTTATCTCTTCGGAGCCTCGCTCCTGATGACGGCGGCGGCGGTGATTTTGAGAGTATTTGAGATTTGAGCAAATTGGAGACAAATGCCGAATATGAGACTTCGTAGGTTTTCATTTTTTCTGTGCTTCGCGCCGCTGGCTGGATTGTTCTTCAGTCCCGCAGCCGCGCACGCCCAGCTATTCAATTTCACGAAACAAGATTTGGTTGACTATACGCCGCAAAACCCATTCGACCGTTTCGCCGACGGGCGGCCCAAGATCCCCGAGAAACTCTTGAAGCGCGCGCAAGATGTTTCGTTAGAAGAAATCTGGCGGGTGCTTCCGGAAAAAGGTTATCCGAACCAATTTGCGGATGGCTTCCAGATGACCCACCCGGAAAAGAAGATCGTCGGCCGTGTTTTCACGGCGCAATTCATGCCCGTGCGTCCCGATGTAGACAAGGTCGCAGTTGGCAAAGCGAAAGAGCGCGGTTTGCCCGATTTGAGAAATCAGACCGTGATCGACATGCTTCAGCCGGGCGATGTGCTGGTGGTTGATTTGTTCGGCAAGAAGGTCAACGGCACCATGGTGGGCGACAATCTTTTCTATTACATCTACAAGACCACGCATGGCGCGGGCCTCATTATTGATGGCGCAATCCGCGATCTCGACGGTATTTCCTCCATCGATATGCCTGCTTGTTTCCGCTACACCGATCCAACGCCGATTGGTAACGTAATGCTCACCGGCATCAACGTTCCCGTGCGTATTGGCAATGCCACCGTGATGCCCGGCGATCTGGCTGTGGGAACCAAGGAAGGCATCTATTTCGTGCCGCCGCAACTGGTGGAACAGGTGTTAGATGGCGCAGACGAAATCCATGTCCACGATGAATGGACCAAGAAGAAATTCGACGAGGGCAAATACAAGTCGGCGGAAATCTACGGAAGTCCTAAAGATCCGGCGCTCAAGCAGGAATACGCCGACTACCTGAAAAAGCGCCTCGCCGAGATTCGCGCCGCCCAGTAGCGATGGAATTGATATCATGCAGCCAGTCCATGATTGCGCGAACATTTGCTGTTATCTGTGTTTTTGCGGGTTCGGTGGGCGCTCAAAGTACGTCCCCGCTGGTTGATTACGACACTCAGATCCGCCCCATCTTTGCAGCCAAATGCTTCTCTTGCCACAGCCAGGAGAAGCGTTCTGGCGGGTTGTCGCTTTATACCTATGAAGATGTTTTGAACGGTGGCCGCAACGGCGGAACGGTGCGTCCCGGCAAGAGCGCGGATAGCTTGCTTCTCATGCGAGTGACCGGGGAAACTGCGCCACGGATGCCTTTGGTTGGTACGCCGCTGAACGACTCCGAAATCGCTCTCGTTCGCGCCTGGGTGGATCAAGGCGCACGCCGCACTCCGAACTCTGCACCCGCAAAAGGCAAGTGGGAAGCCCCTCTTACGCTGGAGAAACCAGGTATTCCACCCGCCGTTTGGCCAGCTTGGTCAAGTCCGCTCGATCGTTTTACAGCGGCCTATTTGCAGGCAAACGGCATCGCGGAAGCGGAACCTGTTTCAGACCGCATTTTCGCGCGCCGCGTGTATCTTGATGTCTGGGGCTTACTGCCCACGCCGAAAGAGCTGCGAGTGTTCTTGAAAGACCGCTCTCCGCATAAGCGCGGGAAACTGGTGGAGACGTTGCTTGCCAATCAACGAAACTACGCAGAAAACTGGATTTCGTATTGGAACGATTTACTGCGTAATGACGAAGGCGTGAATTATCACAACGAGACGGCTTCGCGAAAAAGTATTTCGAACTGGCTTCTCAGCGCCCTCGAAAACAATCTGCCTTATGACCAGTTTGTTTACAAACTGCTGAATCCCACCGCTCCTACCGATCCTCAAGGTTTTCTAATCGGCGTGAATTGGCGCGGCGTGGTGAGCGCGAGCCAAACGCCGGCTATGCAGGCTGCTCAGAATACGGCACAGATCTTCTTGGGTATCAATCTCAAGTGCAATTCCTGCCACGATAGCTTCATTAGCAAGTGGAAACTGAAAGATGCTTACAGCTTGGCCGGATACTTTTCGAGCGAAGAGAAGTTGCAGCTCTTTCGCTGCGACGTGGCGCAAGATCAGTATGCTTCCCCTGCGTTTCTTTATCCCGTGTTGAACCGCACGCCGGCCAGCGGTTCGGTGATCGATCGCCGCTCAACGGCTGCCGCCGTGTTTACCGACCCACGCAACGGACGCCTCTCGCGAACACTGGTGAATCGCATGTGGCAGCGATTGATGGGGCGCGGCCTGGTGGAAAATCCGGATGAAATGGATGGCGAGCCCTGGAGCCCCGAATTACTCGACTGGTTGGCGAGCGATTTTGTAGAGAGCCATTACGACATGAAGCATCTGCTGGCGGTGATCTTGTCTTCACGGACCTACCAAATGCCGAGCGTGCCAGCGAAGAGTGAGGGGCCTAAGCAGTATGTTTTCCGTGGACCGGAAGTGCGCAGGGTGACGGCGGAAGAGTTCGCCGATGCCATCGGTTCTGTCACGGGCGAGTGGCACGTTTACCAGGACCCCGGTCCGGAGCCGGATCCGAAGAAACCGGACCCCATCGACGCTCCCTTCGTTCAACCGAAGCCCGGCGTTTACAGTAGGGAGTGGCATGTTGCGTCCACCTCGTTGACGCGTTCTTTAGGCAGGCCCATTCGCGATCAGGTTTATTCGGTTCGCGACAATCAGCCGACTACGTTGCAGGCTTTGGAACTGGTGAACGGCGAGCCATTGACTCATTGGCTAACGCGTGGATCTCGTAAGATGTTGGGCGAGCTGCCTCCCGAACCGTCTTCTATCTTTGATCGCCCCTCGCCGAAGAAAACCCCGGCGCCCTTTGAGATCGATATTTCTCATGCGCAGAAACTCTGGTTGCTGGTTGCCGACACTGGATCTTATTCGCCCGAAAAAGTCGAAGCGATCTGGGCCGGGGTTGAACTGGTGGGGCGTGGCCATAAGGTTACGCCGCTTTCTTCGTTGAAGCCGATTGATGAAAGCGGTTTGCGAACGTCAAGCAATCCGATTGAACTGGCCGGTGCTCATGGTACGGGCGTAAGAGTCAAGACGCCTTCGCGCGTTGTTTACGACATTAGTGGACAAGGTTATTCGAAGCTGCGCGGTTTGATTGGTATCGAAAACAAAGATGTTACCAACGACATCAACCCGGCCTTACGATTTTTTGTTTTTAAGACCGAACCGAACATGGAGCGCCTGACCCCGGTTCTTCCTGAGATGCCGGTTGCCGCCGGCAAGGTTGAGAAATCACCTCGCAAGATCGTAGACCGTTTGTTTTGGTACCTGCTTGATCGTGCGCCGACGGCCGGCGAAAGGGCCACGGCGTTGGCGGTGCTCGCAGACGGCAATCAAGGAAAACGAGCTTCCGCCGATGGGTTGGCCGATTTGTTATGGGCGGTTTTAATGAAGCCCGAATTTCAATTGATCTACTAAGAAGAGAGAGCTATGAACCGCGAAGAGCAACTGATTTCGAAACGGATAAGCCGCCGCGGCTTCATGGGAACCACCGCCGGCGCCACTCTGGCGGCACTGGCGGGCAGTGAGCCGCAACTGTTGCGCGGTTCAACCGCTCCTGCGCCCACCGCAGACTCGATCATCGTGATTTGGATGGCGGGCGGCATGGCGCAGACTGAAACCTGGGATCCTAAACGATACACGCCTTTCGAGCCTGGTGTCCGCACCGATCAAGTGTTGAGTACATTTCCGAGCATTGATACGGTAGTCGACGATATCAAGATCTCGCAGGGCTTGGAGCGAGTGGCGAAGGTGATGGATCGGGCGACTTTGATTCGCACGTTTCAGGCGGCTGACCTTGGGTTTATTCTCCATTCACGTCACCAGTATCACTGGCACACCGGATACATTCCCCCGCAGCCCATGGCCGTTCCTCATCTAGGCTCGGTTGTGGCAAAAATTCTCGGACCGAGAAACGATACGGTTCCGCCTTTTGTGGCTGTTGGTCAGAACTTGGAGATCGGCGCCGAAAGCGCTGCTCTGAAGTCTTTCCACACTGCCGGTTTTTTGGGCACCGAATATGGGCCGTTTCTCATCACAGATCCGGCTGATGCAACGGCAGCCGTCAGACCTCCGGCCGAACTCGGCGACGCGCGCTTTCACAGCCGGCGAAAGCTGTATGAGAATTTACTCAAAGAAGAGCCGGTGTATCAGTACGGCGGAGATTTTCAACGCCAATCGCTTCTGCGGTCGATGGATGCGGCAGATCGCTTGTTGACCTCTCCATCGGCCAAGGCGTTTGATTTGTCACTCGAACCCAAAGCAAGTTTTGATGTTTATAACAATGGCCGATTCGGGCAAGCTTGTCTGCTGGCACGAAGGTTGGTTGAGGCGGGTGCGCGCTACATCGAAGTAACCACCGAATACATCCCCTTCCGTTATTGGGATTCGCATGAAAGCGGCCACGAACGGGCCGAAATGATGAAGCGGACGATTGATGCGCCCGTGGCGCAACTGATTCTGGATCTGGAAGAGCGCGGTTTACTGAACCGGACGCTGGTCGTTTTGGCGAGCGAGTTCGGGCGCGACGCCATTACCGAAGGAAAAGTGGGCAAGGAAGTCAAAGATCAGGCGAAACAACCGGACGTGATGAGTCTGCCGAAGCACTATGGCATGCACCGGCATTTCACTGCCGCTGGATCGGTGGTTATGTTCGGCGGCGGCACGAAGAAAGGGTTCATCTACGGGAAAACAGCCGACGAGCGGCCTTGCACAACCATTGAAAATCCGGTACCAGTTGAGGATCTGCATGCCTCGATTTACCGGGCGCTGGGTATCCCGCCCGATTATGCCTTCGTTTATGAGAAAAGACCAATCTATGTAACGAAGGATGCTAAGGGTAAGGCGATCGGAGATCTTTTCACTTAAATAAAAGTACGATAATGAACAAAACGCCACTTAGCCATGACAAAGACAAGAGTATTCGCCCTGATCTCTCTTCTCCTCTTACTCTTTGTCGCTACAGTTTGGTTGGTCGACCAGTTCGGGGTTCACGCACGGAATTATAGCGTCCAGGAAGTCCGTGAGTTGACGAACTCGCGCGGCGAGTCGCGCGTTGTGTTGTTTCGCGGCGTCGTCACACTCTGGCAAGACACGTCTTTTGTCGTCCAGGACAACACAGGCGGTATCAGAGTTCGTCCAGCGCGCGTGCCCAAGCATTCTCTCTATGGCCATTTAGTGGAGGTAACCGGCAGAACGCCGGTTGGACCGGGCGAAAATGCCATCGTTGATGCCAGCTTTCTTGATTTTGGCCGAACGAAATTCCCGCAACCGCGGGTTTTGACGGTTGAGGACTTACAATCCAGCAGTTTCGACGGACAACTGGTTACTGTGCGGGGCATTACGTGCCCGGGACACTTCGATGGTGAGCAAGAAATTCTCTTCCATACCCGGCTTGATGGCGCGGTGGCCCAAGTCCGTCTCAGAATCAATGACGAATCAGGCGCGCGAACTGCCTTTGCCAATTCCGATGTCGAGTTTACGGGCGTTGCGTCAACGGTCTTAGACGTTGATGACAAGGTAACGAGTTTCATAGTGTTTGTTTCGGGCAACCAATCCGTTTCAGCCAAGAGCGCTCCTTTAGATTTTCGAAGCCTGCCCGTGCGTACGGTTCAGGAAATTCAGAATGCGGGCAAGTCTTTATCGAGCTTGCCGTTTCATCTGCGCGGCACTCTACGGGAGACGCCCGACCGGCAAGGACTTCAGTTATCCGACGAGACGGGTTCGATTGTTTTGCACGTTGTGGATGGTTCCGGCTACTCGGAAGCCGACGTGGATGTAGTCGGCTTTCTGGATCGCCAGAGCTCCGGACCGGTTTTGGATGAGGCGCTAGTTTTGGGTACGACGGCGCCTGGGAAGAACGAACAGATTTTGACGACGGCTAATGCGGTTAGACAACTTTCCGCGGAACAAGCACGCCTGCAGAGGCCCGTCCATTTAGACGGTGTAGTGACGTACGAAGATCCGATTGAGCGCGTCGCCTTTGTGCAAGACAACAGCGCGGGCATATATGTGTGGTCAAGCGACTTCAGTTCACGGCTCGCTTTTGGCGACAGCGTTAGCGTGACGGGTGTGACCGGCCCGGGTGATTTTGCGCCGATTGTGATGCCCCTGAAAATCGACACAATGCGGCGTGGCGCTCCTTTACCCAAACCCGCTCAGGCAACTGACGAAGATATCTTTTCGGGCCGGGAGGACAGCCAGTGGATCGAATTGGATGGAATTGTTAGAGATCGGCGACTGCAAGCCGGCGAATACAGTCTGCTGATCGCGCATAACGGTTATCGCTTTCGGGTTCAGTTTCCGTCTAATCGGCCGCTGCCTGTTGGCCTGGTAAATTCGCGCGTCCATGTTCGCGGCGTTTGTGCAAGCTTGTTCAATTCGACCCGGCAGCTTTTGGGTATCCAGATTTATGCACAGAGTCCCGACCAGGTAACGATATTGCAGCCATCTCCGTTTGGAGCCTTCGATGCGCCTATTACTCCGGTCGCTAGATTGGCGACATTTTCCCCGGAGGAACGCGCCGGGTACCGTTTGCATTTGCATGGGACGGTATTGGCGTCGGCGCCTACCGGCCCAACCTGGATTCGCGACGCATCGGGCGCCGTTCTGATTCGCGATCACGCCTCAACCCAGCTGACGCCCGGAGATGATGTGGATGTGGCGGGTTTCGCGATCTTGGGCCCCGCAGCGGCGGAAGTAGAGAATGCCGAGTTGCGGCGCAATGCACCGGGTACAGCCCCGCAGCCTATCCCCATTTCGACTGATCAGGTTCTCTCTGGCGAGCACAACGCTCAGTTGGTGCAGATCAACGCGCGTTTGGTTGATCAATTCCAGAACGGGCCGGACCGCGTCTTGCTGGCCCAGGCCGGACGCCATACTTTTGCGGTGCGCAGCAAGCGGCCGCTGTCCGGGCTTGACCTAGGATCTGTATTGCAGCTCACCGGTATCTGTGTCTTAGGCGCGCAGACCGGGGATGAGTTGCCGAGCTTCGAACTTGTCCTGCGTTCGCCTGTAGATTTGGTTGTCTTGCACGGAGCTCCATGGTTGACCCGCGAGCGAGCCTATCGCGTGCTCGGTTTCTTGGCGCTCTTGAGTCTCGCGGCGTGCATTTGGGTGGCTATTCTGCGCCGGCGCGTCCACCGGCAAACGAAGATCATTTCGCACAAGCTCATTGAAGTAGAAGCGTTAAAAGAGAAGGCAGAATCGGGAAGCCGGGCGAAGAGCGAGTTTCTCGCCAATATCAGCCATGAAATCCGCACTCCGATGAACGGGATTCTCGGAATGACGGAGCTGGCGCTCGAGCAGCCGTTAGAGCCAGTGTTACGCGATACGCTGCGAATGGTGAAATCGTCCGCCGACTCGCTGCTGTCGATAGTGAACAACATTCTCGACCTCTCTAAAGTGGAGGCGGGCAAGCTTGAGCTAGAGATGCTCGATTGCCATTTGACTCACTGTATTGAAGAGACGGTTTGCATGCTATCGACGCGGGCTCATGCAAAGGGCTTGGAGCTGATTTGCGATTTAAGTTCCGATCTGCCGGAAGTGGTATTGACCGACCCATCGCGATTACGCCAGATTTTGACGAACCTTTTGGGCAATTCGATCAAGTTCACCGACCGCGGCGAAGTGGAGCTGATTGTTTACGTAGAAGGCATTGATGAAGAGACGGCGCTGGTTCATTTCGCGGTGCGCGACACAGGCATTGGCATTCCGCCCGAGAAGCAATCGCTGATTTTCGCGGCATTTACCCAGGCAGATGCTTCGACGACTCGCTTGTACGGCGGATCGGGTCTTGGGCTCTCCATTGCTTCGCAACTGGTCGGTCTGCTGGGCGGGCGAATCTGGGTTGATAGTCAAGTGGGAGCGGGCAGCACCTTCCATTTCACGGTGCCGCTGAAAATTGTGCGCGGCGGCGGCGGGGTTAATCGCTCGACAGAGCTTGCGGCGCTCAGGGGGACACAAGCTCTGATCGTTGAGAAAAACGCGGCGAGTGCGCGGTTTTTGTCAAAGCTGCTGGCTGGCTACGGTATCCGGACGAGTATAGCCGCGTCGCCGGAGGAAGGGGAACGGAAGGCGCGGCATTCGATGAACAAGTTCGCCGTGGTTTTCTGCGACGTTGAGTTTCGCGAAAAACTAGCGCGTTGCCGGGAGCTGAATTTCGCACGGGTCATTCTGCTGGGCGCACGCGGAAAGAATTTCGCCAGCCGGGCGAGCTATCTGCCGAAGCCGATCTTGCGCCGAGAATTATTGGCGCTATTGGCGGCAGAAGGTGGCACTGGCGAGACTGAAGACAACGGCACGCCCTTGCCGGACCATGCTCAAGGGAAGCGATTGCAAGTTCTGGTTGTGGAAGACAACCGGATCAATCAAATTGTGGCGCGCCGGCTGATTGAACGCTACGGCGGAGACGTAATTCTGGCGGTCGATGGGCGGGAAGCGGTAACGGCGATGGAAGAGCGGCCATTTGACGTTGTCTTCATGGACATTCAAATGCCTGGAATGGACGGACTCGAAGTGACGCGCCAAATTCGCGCGAAGGAACGCGGAACGCCGCACCACCAATACATCGTTGCCATGACGGCGCATGCGATGGCGGCCGATCGCGAACGCTGCTTGGCGGCGGGCATGGACGATTATCTTTCCAAACCGGTTCAGCCGCCGAAATTGAAAGCAATTCTCGAGATTGCCGAAACGCGCGTGCAGTCTGCCTGACCCAGCGCGATAATCTAAAGAATTCCTATGAATAAACTTGCTCGTGTTGGGGCAATTGCCGCTATGGCCGTTCGTCTTTCATCCGCTGTTTCGCTAATGCCTTTGCCGAAAGAGATGACAGTTGGTGCGGGATATGTGTCGATCAGCGGAACATTTTCCGTTACTGTGTCAGGCCCTGGAGCAGAAGACGTGCGGGTGCAGAAGGCGGTTCCAAGAATGATAGCGCGGCTCGCCAGGCAAACCGGCATTCCGATGCGGATTGTTTCGCCAGTCAAAGACGGAAATGCGGTGATGGAAATCGCCGTGGCGGAAGCGGGACATGAGGGAGTTCAGAAGCTTGGAGACAGCGAAAGATATTCGCTGACTGTCGGCGATGGTCACGTCGAGCTTGCTGCGGATACGCCGCTGGGCGTTCTGCGCGGGATCGAAACGCTGCTGCAGCTCGTTCAGCAGACTCCAGGAACGCCTGGATTCGGCCTGCCGAATGTCGTGATTCATGACGAGCCGAGGTTTCCATGGCGGGGATTGTCGTTCGATGTCTCGCGGCATTTCATGCCGGTAGAAGTGGTGAAGAGGGAACTGGATGGGCTGGCTGCGGTAAAGCTGAATGTTCTGCACTGGCATTTGTCGGACGATGAAGGGTTTCGCGTCGAAAGCAAGAAGTTTCCGAAGTTGCAAGAGCTGGGATCGGATGGGATGTTCTACACGCAGGATGACGTGCGTGACGTTTTGGCTTATGCTGCGGATCGAGGTATTCGGGTGATTCCGGAGTTTGATATGCCCGGGCACTCGAGCGCGTTTCTGGCAGCGTATCCGGAATTGGGGAGCGGACCTGGACCGTTTTCGGTGGTGCATGATCACGAAGAAGAACCTTCGCTGGTGATGGATCCGACCAAGGAATCGACGTATGAGTTCCTGGATGGGTTTATCGGTGAGATGGCGGCGCTGTTTCCGGATGAGTACTTTCATGTGGGCGGCGATGAAGTGAGTCCAAAGAAGTGGGTGGGCACGCCCCATATCAAGGCATTCATGGAAGAGCACAAGATGGCGAATGCGGCAGCTCTGCAAGCTTACTTCAGCAAACGAGTGCTCGATATCGTGACGAAGAACGGCAAGCACATGGTGGGCTGGGATGAGATTTTGAACAAGGATTTGCCGAGGACGGCGGTGATTCAGTCGTGGCGCGGGCAGGCGTCGCTGTGGAGCGCGGCTAAGGAGGGGTATCAAGGCATTCTGTCGGCGAACTATTATTTGGACCTTTCGTATCCGGCGTCGTTTCACTATTCCATCGATCCAATGAAGGCGCCAAGTACACCAACTGGAGGAACGGTTGGCAAAGGACCAGCGCCGGGGACACCGGCGGACCTGACGCCGGAGCAAGCGAAGCTGATACTCGGCGGCGAAGGGACGATGTGGGAAGAACTAGCGTCGGTGGAGATGATCGATGCGCGCTTATGGCCGAGACTGGCGGCGATGGCGGAACGGTTTTGGTCGCCTGAATCGGTTACGGATGTGGCTTCGATGTATCAGCGTCTGGACGCAACCAGCAAGTGGCTGGAATGGCTGGGCCTGAATCACCGGTCGAATCCAGAGTTGATGCGGCAACGTTTGGCTGGGCTGTATCCGGTTGAGCCGCTGGATACGGTTGCCTCGCTGGTGGAACCGACAAAAGGCTATCGCCGGCATGCGCAGAAGTATGGAATCTTTTCGACATTGAATCGACTCGAGTTCGCGATTCCTTCCGAAAGCGACGCGGCCAGGGAATTTCGGAACGGCGTGGATGAGTATCTGGCGGACAAGCGGACAGGGGAAGAACTGCAGCGGCGGATGGCGATTTGGGAGCAGGCGGCAAAAGACGTAAAGCCAATGCTGACGGCTCAATCGCTACTGAGCGAGAATTTGGCGGTCGCGGCTGGGATCGAAGTTTTGTGCGAAGTCGGGCAGGAGGCGCTAAGCTATCTTCGCGGTACGGCCAAGGCCCCGGCGGGCTGGAAGGCGCGGGCGAACTCGAAGATTGAACCATATGTGGATAAGCGCTTTGGCGACTTACTAATTCAGATTGCGCCGGGCGTGAAGAAGCTGGTGGCGGCGGTGCCTGGGAACTAGTGTGCTGCGCTGGCCTATTCGCGACGACATCTATATGCGGCTCCCGGAAGAGCGGGATGCGGCCGATTTGTTCGAGGTGATCGACCGCAATCGCGAGCGATTGGAAGAGTGGCTGCATTGGGCGCACACACTTACTCGCGCGAAGACAAAAAGGCTACATCATTGGCGGATGCGGGCTGCTGCTGCACGAGCTGAACTGCTTGGGAGAGATCGGCTATTGGATCGATGCCGAGTGTTCCGGGAAGGGCATTGTTACGGATTGCTGTTTGGAATGTTGCGGTCAGACCGGCAATGAGTTCAGAGCGGCTTCGATTTCCGCGCGAGTATGGGCGTCGCCTTTGCGGGTAGCGGCTTCAATACCTTTTTCGTAAATCTCTTTTGCTTCTTCGAGACGGCCCAGTTTTTCCAAAGTTTGGCCGCCGTGGAAATACGCGGCGGCGTAGTTTGGGTCTTGCTTGATCAAGGCTTGAAACTCAGTTACGGCGAGCGAAGGATCGCTGGATTTGGCGTACTCCATCGCCAGTCCGTAGCGAGCGAAGCTGTTGGTGGGATCTTGCGCCACCATCTGTTGAAGAATTTCAAGGCGGTTTGTGGCCATTAGTACGGATTCTGGGCGCTTACGCTTCCGGCTCGGATTCGGATTCGATTCCGGGCCGGATGATTGGGAAGGCCGCTACGAGGCGTACTCGCGCACTTGACGCGCGGCGCTTTCCACAACGCCCGCAGCTTTGGCTGTTCCTACCTTGGCGGCTTTAGCGGCGGTATCAAAATGCTGGCTGGCGGTACCAGCGACTTCAGCAAACGTCTCGGCGGCGCTCCCGAGGGCTTCGCGTCCGCGGCGCAAAGCTCGATCGGCAACGCTGAGCGACCAGTCGGTACAAGCTGGAACAACGAGTGCGACTCCTACCGCGGCCAAGCCGAAGCCGAGGCCGATACACAAAGCGCCGAGAATACCTTGGTTTGATTTTTGAGCCATATAACCTTAGACGTAATCCTAGATGTGGTTTGTTTCAGTGTAAACGCCAAAAACAGCGCGCAAGACATCGCAAATCTCTCCTAGTGTAGCGTAGGCGCGGACGCAATCGAGCAAATAGGGCATGGTGTTTTTACTAGGAGCTTGGGCGGCTTGCGATAGGTCATTTAACGCGCTCGCTACAGCTCCGTTGTTGCGGGTGGAACGAAGGTGGGCGAGTTTGTCGCGCTGCTTTTGGCCGGCGGATTGATCGACTTCGAGGAGTTCGGGAGGCTGATCGCCGGATTGAAAGCGATTGACACCGACGATGACGCGTTGGCCGCTTTCGATTTCGCGTTGATAGGCATAACTGGCGGAGGCGATTTCGCTTTGCGGGAAGCCGGCTTCGATGGCGGGGATCATGCCGCCGAGTTGATCGATGCGGCGGATATAGTCGTATGCGGCGGATTCGATCTTGGACGTGAGGGATTCCAGATGCTGGGAGCCGCCGAGAGGATCGGGTTCGCCGGCGATGCCGGTTTCAAAAGCAAGGATCTGTTGCGTGCGCAGGGCGAGGGTGACGGCTTGCTCGCTGGGCAGGGCGTAGGCTTCGTCGAGCGAATTGGTGTGTAGCGATTGAGCGCCTCCGAGAACGGCGGCCATGGCTTGGAAGGCGGTGCGGACCACGTTGTTATACGGCTGTTGCCAGGTGAGAGAGACGCCGGCGGTTTGGGCGTGGAAGCGGAGTTTGAGGCTGCGTTCCGACTTCGCGTGATAACGATCGCGCATGACTTCGGCCCAGATCTTGCGGGCGGCGCGGTACTTCGCGATTTCCTCGAAGAAGTCATTGTGAGCGTTGAAGAAGAAGCTGAAGCGCGGGGCGAAATCGTCGACAGCGAGGCCGCGCTCGATGGCCCAATCGGCGTATTCAAAACCGTCGCGCAAGGTGAAAGCCAGTTCCTGAGTGGCGGTGGAACCGGCTTCGCGAATGTGATAGCCGCTGATGGAGATGGGGTTGAAGCGGGGGACGTTGGCGGATGGCGAATTCGATGGTATCGGTGACCAGCCGCATGGAAGGGCGGGGAGGGAAGATGTATTCCTTTTGCGCGATGTACTCTTTCAGGATGTCGTTTTGTAGAGTGCCGGAGACGGCGTCCCAACTGACGCCCTGATGTTCGGCGGCGACCAGGAACATGGCCCAAATAATGGCGGCGGGCGAGTTGATGGTCATGGAGACGCTGACTTTGGCTAGATCGACGCCATGCAAGAGAGTTTCCATATCAGCGAGCGAAGAGATGGAGACACCGCATTTGCCGACTTCGCCTTCGCTCATGGGGTGGTCGGCGTCGTAGCCCATCAGGGTGGGCAGATCGAAAGCGACGGAGAGGCCGGTTTGGCCTTGGCTGAGCAGATAGAGATAGCGGGCGTTGGTTTCTTCGGGCGTGGCGAAGCCGGAGAACTGGCGCATGGTCCAGAGCTTGCCGCGGTACATGTCGCGGTGGATGCCGCGGGTATATGGGAACTCGCCGGGGAGGCCAATGTCTTTGTCAGTCGATTTGGAAGTAAGCACGGGAGCCTTTTACATTGAGCATTCGAGGATTTCCGTTAACTCGGCTGTGGTTAGTGTAAGCGGATTGGCCTTCATGCTGCTAGCGGCTGCGGCGCGTTCGACGGCGATAGGGATGCCGGATTGCGTTAGGCCGAGAGTGCGGAGAGTGGAGATGTTGAGGGATGCGCCGAGTTTGGTGAGGGCAGGGACGCAGGCTTCGGCTTGGGCTTGAGGATCGTGAGTGAGAAGGGCGGCGATGCGGGTGTATTTTCCGAGCGAGGGGTAATGCGGGGCGCGTTCACGAAGGGCACGGATGTTGATGGCTGTCGCGTGAGGCAAGACGGCGGCGCACAAGGCTCCATGGGGTGCGTTGAGCATGCCACCCAAGGGAGCGGCGAAACCATGAACGGCGCCGAGGCCGGCGTTAGCCAGCGAGAAGCCACTGAGAAGGCTGGCGAATGACATTTCGGCGCGGGCCGGTTCGTTGACTCCATTGGCGAAGACTTCTGGAAGAGCCTTGATCGCGCGGGCGAGACCATCGAGACAGTAGAGGTCGGTGAAGGCGTTGGCGCGGTTGGACACGTAAGGCTCGATGAGTTGGGTGATGGTATCGAGTCCAGTGGTGGCGGTGATGAAAGGCGGGACGTGCAAGGTGAGATTAGGGTCGACGATGGCGAGGCGCGCGAGCATGAGAGGGCTGCGAATGCTGGCTTTGACGGAATGCTCGGGCGAACCTATGACTGCGTTGCGAGTGACTTCGGCGCCTGTACCGGCGGTAGTGGGGACGGCGAGGAAGGGAAGCGGCGGCTTTTCGAGAGGACGCGCTTGGCCGATGACCTCCAAGTAATCGAGGGGCTCGCCCGAATTGGGAGCAATGGCGGCGATGGCTTTGGCGGCGTCGATGGCACTGCCGCCCCCAAAGCCAATGACGAAGTTAGCGAAACGCGCGGCTTGGGCGCCTTCGCGAATGGCAGATACAGTTGGCTCGCCTTCAATGCTGAGATAACGGCACGTGACACCGGACGATTCGAGAGGTGCGAGATGTTGCTTGGCACGAGCTTGATTCGTGCCGGTGACAACGAGGGCGTGTTGACCGAAGGCGGAGGCGAGCGGCGCGAGTTCGGAGATGACACCGGGGCCGAAGACGATGCGCGTGGCGGTAGCAAATTCGAAACGCGTCAAAAGGCATCGTCCTTTGGAAAGAGGTTGGTGAATTGGGTGCCGGCGCGGGGTTCGGCCATCATGTCGGCAACGGTGTCGCGCCATTTCAGGTAATGGGCAGTGGCTTTGTGGGCGGCGGGCGCTTCAGGCGTGCGGTAGACCTCGATGAAGACGAAAGCGGTTGGGTTCTTGGGGTCCTGCAAAATATCGAAGCGCGCGATGCCGGGTTCGCGAAGACTATTCTCGGCGTTTTCGAGAGTGGCTTGGATGAAGGCGTCAAGAGATTCGGGCTTGACGCGGACATGGATGTGAGCGATCAGCATATAAGAGGAGGTTAACCTTTTTGGAAGTGAGGCGGAGTGAGATGGGGTTGCGTGCAGATAGGGGAAGGGGAGGTTTTTGCGGTTCGAAATGGCGGGTGGGGCGGTTTTGGGCGCTGGCGAGGCGAAGGAACGGCGATTTTGCGGTTCGAAATGGGTTGCCGGGCGATGAGCGGCGCAAAACTGGGGACGGGGCACACGCGGCAACACAGAATCGAGGTGAAAGAGGCAAAATTTGGGCGCTGTGCCAGTCCCCACGTTTGCTTTGGTGTGAAACGGAAGGATTCTGGGCGCGTTTTGGGGTGTTTGGGCACACTTCGGGTGTGGTGCGTTTGAGGTGAACACGGGTGGACGCCTTTATTTCCTAGGCGGCTGCGGCTCGGCCAGGTTGGGTGTCCGGCGGTGCGGCTTGGTGCTGCTTTGGTGTTGGTTGTTGTGGCTTCTTCGCTCGTGCTTCTTGTCTGGCGACAATGCGGGCTTGTTTTTGTTGGGCGAATTCGAAGCGGTCGCGCTGAAGTTGGAAGCGCTGGCGTTGGAGGTCGAGCAGATCCAGCCGGCGTTGTTCGTTGAAGGCGGCTTTGCGAATGGCCCTGACGTTATCGAGAGAACGTTTAAAGGCGCGCTCGGCTTGGGTTTGGTAGCGATCGAAGAGATTGAGTTTGTGGAGGTCTTCGGGAGTCCACTGGGTGGGATCCGGTTGCCGTTTGTGGAGCTCGACTTCCCAGGTGGAGTGGATGAGTTGACGGCGGGTGAGGAGCCAGCGCGCACGGGCGAAATCACCGATGAGACGACCGTCATCTTCGGTGGAGGGCTGATGGGTTTCGAAGCCGTCTTTGAGAAGGGCATCGAATTCGGCAGGGTCTTCGCCGGCGATGAAGAGAGAATCGGACGCAGCGCCGTGGGTGAGGTGGTTGAGGCAGGAAATGGCTTTTCCCGAGAGAGTGATGGGACCGGATTGTTTAGGCATGGGAATGCCTCCTTTTCGCCTCTAGGATGGTATGAGGGCGAACGGCGGCGTTGGAAAAATGCCGGTAAGTGGCTGATTTGGAAGGAGAAGAAAAATGTAGGCCGGCGGTGATTCGTGAAAGCCGAGGGCGAGGAGAGCGGAGCGGGCTTTGGGTTCGCCGCACTCTTCGAGGGCTTCGCAATAAGAACATTTCTTGGTGGAAATGTTGGGAAAAACGCAGGCGAAACCGCCAGGCGAAACCGCCTGCGCCACCATTGATCAACGGTCCGGCGCTATGAGGTTAAAGGTTATGCCCGCACACGCGGGATTCGGCACGTTGGGGTTCTTGGAATTCGTCGCCTGCGCATTTGGATCTTCGGGCACCCGTTTAGCGGCCAGACAATTGGCCATCGCTTGATTGAACCCATAAAGCCGCCTTTGTTCCCAAGGTAACTGATCCTGGGAAGTAACCTTCATGAAATAACGTTCGGAGTTGGATTTTTCAACCACTTCGCGATCGCCGTGGAATTCGAGGCCGTAAGCCAGGTCGGCGGCGGTTGGGACGATGACCGCGCTGATAATCGCGGTACTGCGGTGATAAACCTTTGCGCCCGGCAGCGGAATGCTCAGCAAATCGCCAATAACGGGCACCTCCACAAACGGGATTGGCAGAAACGGGACGTTTTGGCGCGGGCGTTGGATGAGCGCGGAGAACGAGCTCACTTCAAACAATTTGACCGATTCAACACGCACGCGGCTCACCACATTGTGTTTGGCCACCCGGGAAATGGGGTCGGTGTTCTTGGTAGCGCCGTGATCGGAATACAGAGTGGGCGGTGAATCTTCCTGCGCGATGAGGTTGACGTCTAGTTCGGCGGAAGATGCGCCGGGCAGCGTATGCGGCGTTACCCTGAGCGTCAGTTGACGGCCGATTTGGGCGGTGGCGGGTGTAGGCAAGACAGCGGAAGCGAGAGCGACGGGCAGGCTGGCCCGGCTAAGGACACTTGGCAGGATCGAGGTCAGGCTGGAACTCAGCGGGCCGGCGCCTGAGGCCTCGGCGGGTGCCGTGGTGGAGGTCGTGGTTGTGGTATCGCCGCTGGTGACAGAGGTGGAGCTGGAGGTGGTGGTGCCGGCGGCGGGTGCGGCGGGGCCGCTGGTCAGGCCCGCGAGATTGTTGAGGACGTCAGGAAGCGTTTGATACTGCGGTGCGCTGAAGGCGCTCATCGTTTCGGTATCGACGAGACTCTCGACGCCGCTGATGCCGCGCACAGTCACCGAGCCATCGGCAAGGAAACTCTTATTATGAGGATCCCAGAGGTTCCGCCAATGTCCTTCCGAAAGCTTGCTTTCGACAGCTTGCCGCAGATCTTCCGAGAACACAGACACATCTTGATTGAAAGCCACGACTAAAGGATTGAATTCGGCATTGAGTTCTTGAGCGCTATGCGAGAGCAGGTAAGGAGAGAACTCCTTGGGGAACTGCTGAGCCATCTTGTAGTTGAAGAGGAAGTTGGTAGTGGCGGCGCGCAGGAGACCGAGCGGCGAGGCACTGAACGAGCGTTCGTGAGCGGTAAGGATATCCACTTGGCCGGCATTTGAGGCAAACTCGCGGCTCTTCACCGTTTCTAGCGCCGCTGGAATATTCTCCTCAGCCAAACCGTTCAGTTCGCGCGCGGTGAAAGTGGAAAACCCGTGGAAGGGAACGAAGGATTGCGCGGCTTGAATGGTGAAGCAACTGAGAGGAAGGGCAACCCGTACCCGGCAGATGCGTTGGGCCTCGAGCGCGGCACGATCCAGATCTTCGCAACTTGGCTCATTGAGTCCCTTGACGCTTTTGTCGAGAGATTTCTGGCGTTCGGCGCGGAGACACTGCTGAGCAGAGGCGTCTGAACTGGCCAGGCTGCCGGCGCTTCGGCCAGCCGATTTTTCGGTGAAGAGGGGCAGGAGGGCGATGGCCTGCCGGTCTTTGAAACAGTCTTCGCCGTAAACCTCGAATTTTCCTTCCATGCAGCCGAGCGTTGTGAAAACGGCCTTAACGGGGTCTTTGGACGCCATGAGACCAAGCAAAATGTTGGTGAGAGTCGGCCGGATCGGCTCGAAGGCGCCGGAGTAGCCGAGACAGTACTGACTGGGCGGGCAAAATTCCCAATTCTTGCGGTTTTCGCCGCCGACGCATCCTGGGCCGGGCTTAGCGGGGTCGGTGCAGGGCTTGCTATCGGCCACATAACGTTGGGTCAGGTAGTTCTTGAAGTCGCCATCGAAATAGGAGTCTTCCTTCATGCGCCGGCTCAAGTAAGACCAACCGTACTCTATGGCATTTTGCAAGGCCTCGTTGTGGAGGGCGACGGTGCTCCGGATGAGCGAGGCGTTCGAGGCCAGCTCCTTTCCGTTAGGATTGCTTTCCTGCAGGCTCCAAAGATTCATCAAGACTTCGGGACGCGGCAGATCGAGCAGCGTGAGCAGACGGACGCGCTGGCCGTCGCTCACGGAAGTGCTGCCTGAGAGAACGACCGAATCGCCAACAGAGGTCATGCCCATGCCGTAAGTGGAAGGCGCGGAAGATGTCGGGGCCGCTGAGGATGCGGCGCTCGCCGCGGGAGTAGGGATCGTAGACAGGCGCGCAACAACCGCGCCAGCGTCTGTGTAGAAAAGACGATTCGCCGGGGCGATTGCCGCGGGGCCGAAGCCGGCATCCCGCAAGCGGTCGTCAAGCGCGGTAATATCAGCGGCGTCGATAGGAGCATCGCTCTTCAAACGTATGCTATCGGCGGAGATAATATCGGCTGCGATTGCGCCTTTCGACCATCTGGCGATATCGGCGGACGCTGAGCTGGCGGTGCCGGTCAGAACGGCAAGATCTCTAGTATAAGCAGGCTTCGGATGGGCCATCTCCGTGGCGCTAGCCTCGAGCATCTGGATGGCTTTGCTATCGCACTTTTCCGCGCCGCAAGAAACGATGAGGCTGGCTGCGGAGTCGGCAATAACTTTGATTTTGTCGCCGGTAAGAGCCGTTGCGATTTCCGCAGCGTTGGCTGCCGCAACCAGCCGCTGCGGGGCTCCCGTGCACTGATCGGCTGCTGCCGGTGGATCGGTCAACGTCCCGGAGAGGCAGAAGGTGGGAAGCTCGATGCGTTTTGCGGTCACTCCTGGCACGTACGGCGCAAGGGCGTTGAGCGTAGCGTTGGTGGCGTTCCAGATCTTATCGATCAGATCGTTCTTGGTGGGGTTATCGAGCTTCTGATCGGTTTCAAGGCGAATGAATTGACCGGACGGCAGCACGCGTCCGGTTACGGCGCCCTCGGTGAAGCTTGGGATCGATTCGGCAAGCAGTTCGGGGTCGACATGGGGTGGGACGGGGACGTCATGGAAGTAACGGGGCGACGGGGTATGGGATAACTCGGCGACCGCTGCGCGCATAGCCGCCTCGTCGCCCGGAGAGCAGGATTTGGCGGCGCAGAAGAAGAGGAGACGCGTGTTATCGCCTTTCTGGATGGTGTATTGGGTAGCTGTTTTGAGCGCGTCGACGATGTTATCGGCGCTGGGATACACTTTTTCGAAGTTAACCCCGTCTTCGCTGCAGTGAATCTTTTGCGAGGGTGGACGCGGGGCGTCGAAACCTTGGGCGATGCAGTAAGAAGGCAGAGTAACAGTGAACGCATAGCGGACGGGAAGAGTGGGCGCCGCAGGTTTATCGAGGCTTACTTTGAGCTTGACGGTGGCGTCCGTTTTTTTGTCATCCGGTTCTCCTTTTGCATCTTTCGTATCGGCTGCCCACAAGCTCAGTGCGAGAAACAACGCGAGTTCTATCGTTTTCATTTGGAACTTCCTTCGGCTCCTCAATGTGCCAACTAAGTTGGATTGCTGGTTCCGCTTACTATAGCGTATTAAGCGCGCGCGGGGGGACATTGATATTCTGCCTCGGAATGGCACTAAAAACTAAGGCAGCAGACGATCCAACAATCAGGCTGTTTGAGTTGAAGCGGGATTGGGCGGCGTGGCTCAAAAAGGAGCATCGCCGCAGTGAAGGACTCTGGCTGCGGCTGGCTAAGAAGAACTCGAAGTTAATATCGGTGACGCATGCAGAGGCGCTTGAAGTGGCTTTATGCTACGGCTGGATTGACGGTCAGAAGAGACCCGAAAGCGCGGAGGCCTGGTTACAAAGATTTCTGCCGCGTTCGAGCAAGAGTATTTGGTCGAAGATCAACCGGGCGAAAGCGCTGGAGCTGATCGCGAGCGGGGAAATGAAGCCGGCAGGGATGGAGGCGATTGAGAACGCCAAGAAGAATGGGCGGTGGGACGCGGCCTATGACTCGCCCAGCAAGGCAACGGTGCCGGCTGACTTGCAAGCGGCGCTGGACGCCCATCCACGGGCGTTGGCGTTTTTTAACACTCTTGATCGAACAAACCGTTATGCCGTTCTTTGGCGAATTCAAACGGTAAAAAAAGCGGAGACCCGGGCTCGGAAGATCGGGTATTTCGTTGGGATGTTAGAACGGGGAGAGAAGGTTCATCCCCATAGGCGTTAAAATAAGAACATTTCGTGGTGGAAGTGTTGGGGGAAACGCAGGCGAAACCGCCTGCGCCACCATGCTTTCAGTTGTTTTGGGCTTTATAGTCCAGGCGATTGCCAGGCGCGCGAATCTGTCAGTTTTGCCATAAACACCGGGCTTATTGCGTAGCAGTCCCTTTGGCGGTTGCTGCTGCGCCCGCTGCTTTCTGCGGCCTCGTCCGGCTCCGCTTCTTCGTCCGCTTCCTGGAGGTGTGCAGTCTCCCGGTCCCCGCCTTCCGGCGCATCGTTGGCGAAATTCTGGTTGCCACTCTTCGCCCAACGGCTCCATTGCGCGATGTCGTCTGGAGTGTGCGCTGCGCCGCGCGTTTGGCCGCGGCATATAGGTTCAGGCGTGAGTACACACCGAAGGCCGACCCATCATCCAAAAAACCGCCGCCTGGCCCTTCCGTCTCGGTCAGGATTTCATCTGCCCGCTCCAGCGTCAGCCCTGGAAAAGCTGCCGTCAACAGGTACCCCGCTTCAGGAGCAAGCTGGCCCACATCTTCCACCACACCGGCGTTTTTCGGATACACCACAGGCAGATTGTAAGTTTGCGTCGTCGAGTAGAATGCTTCGTTCGCGGACGGGTTGCTTAGGGGCCCCGTGTCCTCGTCCGCGCACGCCTCAATCGTATTGCCGCATGCCTCCTGCAACACCTTGGCGATGTCGGCTCGGGCCCTTGTCACGGCCGCTCGAAAATCCTTGATCGCAGGAACACCATTGAACGGTTGTCCCATATAAGCGGGGTCGTTCGCCAGAAGATGCGCCATATCGAACAGCGCCAGCGTCCGCCCACCCAGCACGTCCATCGAATAATGCGCTCCGATAATGATTCGGTCATTTCCGTACTCGGCGCCCCGAGTGATCATTTGCGAGTATCGCTCGGGCACCAATACGGCTAGCAAAACGGCACCGGTATAGCCATACGTTGTATGGCCGCTTGGATACGAAGGGCTGTCCACTAGGTTCATCATGGGACCTCGGTTATACACGATGTTATCCGCAGGGCTATTGAAGTAATCCAGACCGATGATGCGGGTGGTGTTCGGCTCGGTCTGAAATGGCCTGGAGTTGCCATAGGGATCGGCGCTCGGCGACGCGGGAAGCCCGTAGGCTTTGCCGAACATATCTGGCGAGCCTTTGATATTCCACAGAATGGCCATCGCCTCGGGCGAGACGGGTGTCGTTCCGTCGGTCGTCTGATTGGCAAAAAAGTACTTGCCGCTTCCGGCATGCGCGAACGTCGTGGCAGTGGCATACTCGATGACATCGGACACAGCACGGGACAAATCCGTCCAGCGGTCCCGGTTAATGTAGTGAGCGCGCGCCAGATAAGCGCTCCCAAGGGTTGTCCCCAGCCCGTCTGAGAGCTGGGCGAGATTGTGCTGGGTAATAAAAACGTCGCGAAGCGCCCGCTGTTGCTGCTCTGGGAAAGGCCGCAGCGTCGGCTGATTGATCGCGCCGGTCTGGATGCCACCGGTGACCGCGTAGTTAGCGCCTAAGGCCGCGTTCCCTGCGTCTGTTTTTGACAGAATTGTTACAGGGGCGAGGCCTTTCAGTATTAATAGGCCGGTAGCTGACTGCGCATTAGCTTTCAACGACAGCAACATGCAGAGCCCCGCCTTACTTAGAAATGTTGTGAGTCTCATATTGCCTTTCTTTATCGCCACTCACGCGGCCGAGCAGCGAACCGCCATTCCTTTGGCATAAACATAATAACAGGAAAATGTTCCAGCCAAAAACAATGGCCGATGGTGGTACAGAAAGGGTGTTGTGAGAGGAAGCTGTATCAATTCGAGATTCAAAAGCACAAACTATTTCTTAACGGCGTCGGCGAAGACGCGCAGAAAGTTCCCGCCGCCGATCTTGCCGATTTCAGCCGGCGTGAAGGCGGCTTGTAACATCGCCTCGACAACGACGTAGTAGAAGCCAGCCGTTTGAACCGGCCAGGCTTGATTGGTGCGTTCTCCGATACGTACATGCTGCGGACCGCCGGCAGGTGGGCCATTGGGACGAGGGCTGGGCAAGGTGAGCTTGGTGTCCGTGCCAATGCATACGTGATCGACCCCGATCACATCAACCAGCGCCCGGACATTCCTTGCATAGTCGAGCGGCGTATCGGCCAGATGTGTCCAGACACCTACCAAACCGCCGGCATCGGCGACTATTTTGGCGTGTTCCTTACTGATGAGCCGTGGGCGCATCATTTGGGCCATGGACGGGACGCAGCATGATTGCAGCACCCGCCGTCCTGGAAAGGGCGGACAAAAATCGCCGCCTTGAGCCGCTGGTCTGAAATTCCATTAGTTACCGACTAACCATCAACAAGATTATAAGTGTCGCCGGAATGGCGGTACCCGCTAACAGTGTGCTCCAAATGAGCGCCCGGCTTCGATTGAATTTGAACGCCATGTAGATGCCGAGCAGTGTGGTGAAAACAAGGCCGATGGACATTGCGAGAAAGAACCACTTCAAAGCAAGGGTGAACTTATTCTCCCGGCGGTCTTCTCCTGGTGTTGGCCTACCCTCTTCGCGCTGATTTTCAGGCGGTCTCATTTGTCCACTAGCAGAACCCGGCGGCGGTCCACGTCTTTCGGCGAGAGTCTGATTCTTATGAAGAGACCCGAGCTTTGCGACCCAGGCAGGGGGCTGATACTTATCGCCCGGATGGCCTTCATGCAGACCGAACAACTGAAGAGCTCCGGTCAGAGCGAAGAAGAGGATGGAGGGAGCAAAGAAGGTCCCGAGGTAAAGATGCAACTGGCGAACCTGTTTTAGCCAAACGGCCCGGCTGGATGGAGCCGGTGTTTTTGTTTCTTGGTGGGGAATTGCTGGGGCAGTCATGCTTGCATAACATCGAGAGGTAGCGAATTTTCGCTCCCGATCATGCAGTTATTTGTAGGGTTTTGTAAACTTCCTGCGAGGCTGATGCTAGGGCCGGACGATGTTGATGTTGCCCTTGAAGTAGGCGCCGTCTTCGATGGCGATGCGGGCGGTGGTCAGGTCACCGGTCAGGGCGCCGGTTTTTTGAAGTTCGACGATTTCGGTGGCTTTGATGTTGCCGTCAACGTTGCCGACGATCACGACTTTTTTTGCCTCGAGATTGGCTACAACCTTGGCGTTGGGTCCTACGGTGACCGTTGAGTTAACAGCTTCGACCTTGCCTTCGACCTCACCGTTCAAATAGACATCACCGCGGCTGATGATGGTACCGCGAATCGATATTTTCGACCCAACGGCAAGCGGGCTGGATGATTCGTTAGAGCCAACTGCGGCAGGTGCCGGCACTGGACGAGCTGAACTTGTCGACATTACGCACTATAGTACACCCTGGCGCCCTCCGAGGAATACTGGTTTGAACGATTTTTGGTCGATTTAATCGGGCATGCGTCAAGAATTGGTCAGGTGGGCGCGCTTTCGTAGGGAAAAGGGCTCTATTTGGACGTGGCGGGTTGGCCATGAAAATGCCAGTACGGTGAGCATGAACATATCTACTTCCCTCAACGGCAACTATCTCAGCTCCATGTTGTCGCACCAGTTGACTACAAATAGCCTGAACAAGCCGACATCGCAAGCTTCGAAAGCGGCCGACCCGTCGCCCTTCGCTCAGTTGCTGAATGAGGCATCGGCCGGGATGGGTGGAAATGCAGCGGCGTCTTCCAAGGGCGGTGGGGGGAGCCAATTGTTGCGGAATATTATGTCGCTGTTTTAGTGGCGCGAGCGGCTGAGCCGCGACCGCCAGGGAGCGCAATCGCTAGCCTGCGGACGATCTGAATGTGGCCCGTTCGGTCGGGCCGTCACCCCATCTGGCCCCAGAGGCGCTAAAACATGCTGTTTGGCGAAAAACACCTGGCTGCGGCCTCCACGTCCCGCGGTCGTTCCCACAAGACAGCTTTGCGAGGCGCTTCGAGCGGCTTAGCACAGATGTCGATATCGGACACAACGTCAGTACGCGGCGCGCCCTCCCACCTGAACACTCAGCGGTCTGTCATTAGTGCAGCACCCACCTTCTAACTCTGCGGTGACTCGGGCATTGACCGAGAAAGCTGCCCCTGCCTCGCTCCCAACGAATACGTCTAAGCCCTCGGCCATGGAAGCGCTTGGCCTTATGTCTTAGATTCCCTCATGTTCAAAATCCGGATGCGTACAGCCTGCAAACTCCATCACCGCTGTATTGCCCTGGTATCCCAAATGTTGACGCTGGATCAATGCCGATGCATAGAAAGCGTCAATCGCCGTTTTTTTGAACTCCACGAAGAAACGATCCAGGTCCGTCTGCGGTGCCAACTCCCGCTTCGCCAGCTCGGCCATCAACTCCTCCCGCTGTGGGCCAGAGCACGATGTGAACGAACGCTCGAATCGGTTTTGCCCAAGCGCTTCCACGCCCGCCAATCCGTTTTTCCAAAATCGCGCCTTCGCAGTCGTGCTATGTCTCAAAACCACATCGATGTAATAAGCCACGTGCGCATCGTGCGCGCCGGGCCCGGTTTCGTCCGCTGGCAGCAGTGTCTCAGCCAACGTGTCCAGCAAATCGTATTCTGCCTGAGTCAAGGCCTGCGGCTGGTACCCAGCAAAGTCCGGCGCCGCGAACAGAGTCGACGCACTCGCCGCGCAAACGCCCAAAATCGCGAGGAACTCTCTCCTTTGTGACGTCATCCAAGTTCTCCTCTCTTGGCCTTCTCCGCTAGCCGCTCGCTCATCCGCCACGCGAGCGCAATGTTTGTCAACGTTGGATTCTTTTCCGGATAGGCCGAAAACACTGAAGAATCTCCTACAAACAAATTGACAATGTCATGCGCCTGTCCGTCGGCATTCAACACTGATGTCTTCGCATCGTTTCCCATGCGGACCGTTCCTACCCAATGGTTGTAGTCAATCTGCAATGCGTCCGCCGTAACTTCCTTTGGTCTCGAAAGCACCTCGCCATGCGCCGCGCGAATAATCTCTTCCGACGTTGCCACCATATCCTTGGCCATCGCCACGTCATTCTCTTCATAATGTAAATGCAACCTCGGCAGCGGCAACCTGTAACGATCCTTCCGTTCCGGATCCAAATCGACGAACTTCTTGGCCGACGCCAGCAGCGCACCCTGCATATTCATATTGGCGGAACAGATCGCCTTCTCCTTTAACTCGCGCTTCAATGCTCGCCCAAAGCCAACAGAGTATTGAATCCTTGGATTGTTCGGATGCAAGCCCGACCCGCATTGAACTTGATAGGTTCCCGCGAAGTTTTTACTAGGCTCATCCCAATAAAGCCCGCTCAGCAACCCATGATAGTAGTCGGTGCCGTCATCGTTTGACGCATCACGATTCTTTAGCTGCGGAAAGAATGCGCTTACACTTAACCCAAAATGGCTAGTCAGATTCCGCCCGACTTGTCCGCTACTGTTCGCCAAGCCGTTAATCAAAAGATGGCGCGCCGTCTCTATCGTGCTGCAAGCCAACACCAGCGCCCGGCATTCCAACTGTGCGGTCGAACCTTTTTCGTCCACAAACTCGATTGCTCTCACCCGCCGCTGGCTCTGGTCCGTCAGAATCTGCGTCATCGTCGAACCGCTGAGCACCGTCAAATTGCCCGTCTTCAATCCGAGCGGAATAGGCGTATTGGCTGACGTATACTTCGCATCCACCTCACAGCCGTTCATGCAATGCCCACAATAATGGCACTTCGCGCGCTGGCCGTCATGAAACTCGGTCGGCATCGCTTTGCGCAGCGGAACGAATTCCATTCGGCGACCTTGCGCCTTCAATCGCTGCACGCCCTTTTTCAGTGCATGCTCGCCGCACCGCATTGGCACGCCCTTCTGAAACTCGCCATCGGGCATGTTCCACAAGCCGTCTTTGTTGCCGTACACGCACATGAGCCGCTCCGCCTTTGCATAGTACGCAGCCACCGTGTCATAAGAAATCGGCCAACTCTTGAAGTCCAGAGGCCCAAACCGCAAACTATGCCCCGCCCAGCAAAGCGATCTTCCACCCACCGCCCGCAACAAGCCGTGACCCGGCCGGTCGCCCACAGGCGTAAAGTGATCGCTATCTGAAAAATCAGTTACATTCAGCAACGGACTTCGCTGAGCACCCAGGCGTTCGTCCAACTTTTCATAAATAGAACCATGTCCGCCGTAGTCCACGCCCGGCTTCAGCCAGCGGCCCGATTCCACCAACGCCACCTTCAGACCGGCCCCCGCCAGCACATAGCTGCTGATTCCCCCGCCCGGCCCACTGCCGACCACGCAAACGTCATATATGGTTCGCCGCATCGCCTGCCAACTTATCACTATTCCGTTGTCGCGGATCGCAAAAACTTCCCAACACGCGGCCACGGTCCCACCAGCTCCCGAAAGTGATGCGCCATCACACGAGCGGCTAGCATCGACGTCACGCAGGAATCGCGGCAGCATGATCACGCTTGGTGGTTAGTTGTCTGAGGTCCGAGTGCCTAATTGTTATCTCGGTTCTTCGATGCCTTTAACTCCGACGGTTCATTTTGGACCGCTTCGTTATATCGTCAA
The DNA here is from genome assembly GCA_963763615.1 of Bryobacterales bacterium. Taxonomy (GTDB): domain Bacteria; phylum Acidobacteriota; class Terriglobia; order Bryobacterales; family Bryobacteraceae; genus Bog-105. Next base: position 86,964 of record CAVXPI010000009.1, read on the forward strand.
TGATCCTGTTGACTCGCAGACCTAAGCCCATCACATTTGGTTCTAACATCACGTATTGATTGGCTGTGGCAGCGATTCCTGCGACGACCCTCCACGCCCTCTCGATCAGGGAGTCAGACTTGCCCGTGCGTTGAGCGTCGATTAGGAGCGGTTCAGTATGACTCTTATGCCAAATCGCGTATTGAGTGATATCAGCGCGGCACGCGATTAGAAACTCGGAATAGGCTCCTCTCTCTTCGGCCTCGTGAGATGCCTTCCCCGGCAAGCGGTTGACGAGCTGGTCCATACAACATCGTTTGAACTTCTCTCCTGATCCGCACAAACAAGGACTATTGCGAGCCGGTCTGAACGTGTGTAAATTCATGTTGGGAAATCTATGGGAGCAACATAGAGAGTCTTATACCAGTCGCAATAACCATTATGCTTTGCCGTAAAACCACATTAATTGAGCCGAAATTCCAGACGGCACCCCTCACTCGCTGCGATGCCACTACGCATTGACCCCGATGATTCGCTCCTTATGTGGCATGAGCTTGGGGCTTCTTCCTGCCACTTACTTCTCTCATTTCAAGACTTCCACATTTTTCTTCTCTCTTCTTATCAACCAGTTATCTCCAAAAAATGAAACGCCGCGAACGCTGCCCTCGGATAATCAAGTCAGATTTCTATGCTTGGAGACTTCTGCAAGTTGGTGCTAGGAACCGGCGGCGTAGTAGCCCTTGCGCGCGCGGACTCGCACGTTAGGCATATCCACGGTTACTTTTAAGTTGCGGTACGCCTTGTCTTTTGGATTGTTCGAGACGAAGAAGAGGAGGTATTGGCTGGTGACTTCGCCGGTGATATCGGCGACGCCCTGGTGGAGTTTGGCGTCCATGGCGTCGGCGTAACTGCCGCTGCCCACATTCATCGAATAGTTACCGCTCTCCCAGGTAGCCGGGTGGGACAAATAACCGTCGGTATCGCGGTAGACGTCGCCTAAGGGGTAAACGACGCGGCCGCCGGTTTCGATGGCGAGTTTTTGCAAGGCGTCGTCACCCTGCTTGCTGAAGCCGAAGGCCTGGGTGCTGATGCCGTAGATCGTGACCAGATTGCGTTGCGCCACCTGTATTGTTTGGGCCAATGAACGCTGGCTCGCGTTGTCGTGGCCGTCGCCGATGATAATCAGGATGCGGCGCGGCTCAATCGGCTCGCCTTTCATAAGTTTGTGGCTGCTGCAGGCGAGGAAGATCGCATCATATAAGGCCGCGCCACCGCCGGGCTGCAGCCGGCCCACTTTATCGACCAGCGCGTCGGATTCGGACGTGGTGTTGACGCTGACTTCCGCTTCGCTCGCGTAAGAGATAAGATAGCCGCTGTATTTGGGGTTGCCGGTCAGCAAATGTTGGATTAGCTCGGTTGCAGTGTTCCTGAAATTCTCCCAGTGGACTTGGCTGGCCGAAGACAGGTCCAGCAGGAAGCCGATCACTACAGGCTGATTCTTGTCGCGAGTGAAGGTGCGGATCTCCTGGGGTTTGTTTTCTTCGAAGATTTGGAAATCTTTCTTTTCGAGATTTGCAACGAAGCGGCCTTGTTCGTCAGTGACCGTTACCGGAACGATCACTTCGTTCACATCAAGTTTGAACGTCGTTTGATCCTGGGCGTAACCAAGCGGAATGGTCAGAAGAAAAACAGCGACGGCAGCGAAGGAAAGATGGCGAGAAGGGATGTGAATGCTCAACTAGTGTTCAACAATAATGACGCGGGTTTTTCCGGTCCCACAAATTTTCGTGTTTTAATAGCGAAAGAACCCGAATATGAATTTGACCACACGCAACTTACTCTTCTTGACCGTGGGCGCCTTGCTGGCGGCCGCTTCGCCCGCGTTCGCGCAGAAGATAAGTCCAGCCGCGACCGCGGAGGTGATACTGGCCGACAAAACCGTGACCATTAACTATAGCCGCCCTTATATGAAGGGCCGAAAGATCATGGGTGGCCTGGTGCCGTATGGCCGCGTTTGGCGGACTGGTGCCGATGACGCTACGGCGCTCAAAACGCCGGTCGATCTGGAGATTGGCGGAGTTACGGTACCGGCTGGGAACTACACGGTCTACACGCTCCCGTCGGAAGGTACGTGGAAACTTATCATCAATAAGCAGACCGGGCAATGGGGCACGGAATACGATGAGAAGCAGGATCTGGCGCGAATCGACATGAAAAAGAGCGGTTTGGAGCATCCAATTGAGCAATTTACGATAGAATTCGTGAAGAAGAGTGCAAAAACAGCCGATCTTACTCTTGAGTGGGAGAGCACTAAGCTATCAGTACCAGTACGGGCTATTCCGTAACCGGCCGGCCCGCCTAGTTGTAAGTAATTGAAACTGATAGACTAGCTTTAGGCAAACGAAGGCTCCGCCCTAGGCCGTGGCAACAACCCACATGACCGATAACGTGACAGCAGTGGCGACGAAAATCGACTGGTCTAGTCTTTCCGACGTGATCCTGGACGGCGGATACGAACTGAAAGGAATACTGGATAGCCGCGATAACGCGGCCAAAATCCGGGTTCGCATTCTCGGGTCAGGCGGAAAGAGCGGGACGGCGTATTTCCTTCAACTGGACCCGAAGGACGCGGACGATCAGCTGGATGTCTGGACCATCTTGCGGGAGGCGCCACACCCGAATTTGAGCCTGCCGGCGGCTATTGGGAGAAGGGAAGTGAGCGGGGCGAGCACCGTTTACATGGTGTTGCCGGACGCAGATGAGAGACTCGCGGCGGTAGTGCCAGAGAGGCCGCTTGAGTGGGAAGAGGCTGCCGAAGTTCTGCATTCGTGCGAGAAAGGCCTAGCGCATTTGCACGCGCGTGGTCTGCTGCACGGGAGCGTTTCGCCGCAAACGGTGGAGGCGGTTGGCTACTCGGTTTTACTGAACACGGAGAGCGTTCACAGGATTGGTAAAACGCCGCGAATACAGTGGAGCAAGCCGTTGTATCTGGCACCCGAGAGCAAGGGGCTGAATCTCACAACTGCGGCCGACGTTTGGTGCATGGGCGCGACGCTGTTTGAGGTTCTACAGCAGGAGCGATACGGGACGCCAGGTGTCGAATTAGAAAAAGGTTTGCCGCTGGCCGCGGTGGTTCAGCGCTGCCTGGACAAAAATCCAATCACGCGCTGCACGCTGAAAGAAGCGCCGAACGTGGAGCAGAGCGCGGCACTGGCCCAGTCCGCTGCTCCGCCGCCAGCGCCGGCAGCAGTGCCGCCAATAACGAATACCGCGGCGGCTTCGGCGGCGACACCACCGCCAGCACCCTCAACCCAGACTAGTCCTGCGGCCGATCCGCGCGCTCCTTACTACACGTCTACGTCAACGGCGCGCACAGCGCGCGGAAGCCGTCTGCCGCAGCCGCTAACGCCGAAAGAGCCGCCCAAACAAGTTACGAAAGACGATATGGCGCTGGTGCCGATCGGCAAGCGCCATAAGAAGGTTCAACGCCAGCCCGTGGGTGCGCGCATTCGTACGCTGGACTTGGACCAGGCGGCCGCAGCGGGCGGCGAGACTTCGGAAGCGGTCGCGTTAGGGCCCGTTGTTTCAGCTCGCATAACAGCTTTGGGCCAAAAGTCGAATATGGTGCGGAATGTCGTCGCAGCGGTTGGGCTGATCGCGATGTTCGTGGCTGCGGTTTGGTTTATCGTCCTTCCGAAGTTGAGATCGATTGAGCAGCCCATGGCACCAACCACGGTGACTCAAACCGATGCACCGCCCATTGCACCCACACCGGCGTTTCCTAGCGCGAACAGCAGCGCTCCCGCCCCGCTTGACGTGGCTACTCCAGCGGAAATGACGCGGACCGATTCTGCGGCAACTACCGCTGAACCGGTGGCGCCCAAGCAACGGCAGTTCTTTAGGGTGGTTATCGGTTCGTATGGCACCCGGTCTGAGGCTGCGCATGAATTGGAAACGATCTCCCAACAGCACCCGGAACTGATTCTGCACGTCGGCCGTATGAAGACGGCTGATAGTGGAGCTGAATTGAGATATGCGCTGGCAGTGGGCGGAGTGTTAGAGCGCGGCGACGCGGAGCCACTGCGGGAGCGCTTGATGAAGAAGGGTCTGAAAACGGCGCGGCTAGAAGAAGTCTTCAAATAGCGCCATGGCTCGGATTAGCGCGCAGCGGCCGGCTGCAACTGAACCAACATCTGTTCTTTGCGGTAAATCAGGGTAGACGTATTGTAACTGGCGAGTTCAAACGCATGGCCGTGCGTGATGGCATCGGTAGGACAAGCCTCGACGCAGAATCCGCAAAAGATGCAACGGTTGTAATCGATGTTGTAGACCTTTGCGTAACGGTCGCCGCCGCTGATCCGCTGGGTGTCGGTATTTTCCGCCGCTTCAATGTAGATGCAGTCGGCCGGGCACGCCGCCGCGCAGAGAAAGCACGCCACGCATTTCTCTAAACCGTTTTCATCGCGCTGCAATACGTGCGCGCCGCGAAAGCGTTCTTGCAGTTGCGCCGGGCCGTCGGGATACGCCTCTGTAATGGCAGGCTGGAGCATCTCCTTAAACGTGATCCCCATGCCTTTGGCGATAGCCGTAGCATTACCGATTGCCTCGAAAAGATTGGCCATGATTCTTGTCTAAGGTTAGCGCATCAAGTGCGGGAGGGGGCAGTGGTGGAGACGAGCAGCGCGAAAAAGGGGACACGCCTGCGGATCGGACTGTCGGAGTTGGCTAAACGCCAGCCCGGAGTGTCCCCCTTTCGCTTCGTTTTTCTTTCGGACTCGGGGCGCTTACAGCAGACGGACCACGACTATGGTCATATCGTCGTTCTGATCGGCACCGGCGGTGAACGCGTCGACCCGCTCCAAAATGTGGCTGGAAATATTTGCCGCCGAGCGCTCGGGGCAATCGCGAATGGCGTTAAGGAGGCGCTCGTCGTCGAACTCTTCGTCGGCGTGGTTCATTGCCTCGCTGATGCCGTCCGTGTATGCCACAAGGATGTCGCCCGATTGCAATTCAATTTCGGCTTCCTTGTAGGGAGAGCCGGGGAACATGCCGATCACCATACCGCCTTCTTCGAGGCGCAGGAAATCAAAGCTGCCGTCATCTTTCTTGCGGCGTAAAATCGGCGGGTTGTGGCCCGCGTTCACATAACGAAGTTTGCGCGAGCTCGGATCGTACTGTGCGTAAAAGAAGGTGGCGTAGCGGCTCGCCGCCGATGCTTCGTAGACAAGTCCATTGATGTGGTGGATCATTTCCGAGAGGGTGTCGCAAGGTTTGATCGTTTGGCCGCGCAGGGAGGCCTGCAAGCTCGCCATCATCAGAGCTGCCGCGATGCCTTTGCCCGAAACATCACCCACCGCGATCCCGAGCGAGCCTGTCGCGAGGTGGATGAAATCGTAGTAGTCGCCGCCAACACCTTGGGCGGGGCGGCAGTAGCCGGCAAAATCGAGTCCGTTTACTACCGGCAAGGTTTGGGGAAAGAGGCGCTGCTGAACGTCGCGCGCGATTTCGAGTTCGCGGTCGAGCCGCTCGCGCTGAGCTATTTCGCGGCGGATGCTTTCGGTGAGATGAGCGTTTTCGAGCGCGAGGCCGGTCTGGGCCGCCACCGCACTCAGTAATTGCAGGTCCGCTTTCGAATACGGGAGTTCCGAACGCTTCGAACTCAAACTAATGATGCCGAGCATTTTACTATCAAGGCTGACGGGCAACAACACTTGCGTTTCGAGCCGTTGCAGCGCGGTCTGTTCGCCATCACTGGTGCCGTGCACCCACGACTGGGGATCGTCGAAATAAACTTTCGATGGAGCATTCAGGCGCTTGAGTGTACGGACGGTGGATGTTTGCTCCGAAAAATTTACATTGGGCGCTCCGCCGTTGAAACCAAGCGCATAGGCGGGCTGAAATTGTCCGCCCCTGTCGAGAAGAAACGCCACTCTGGGAACGTGCAGCGAGGCGGCGATGCGGTTGGACACGGTTTCCAAGAGCCTTTTCGGATCTCTGATTCCCGCGACTGAACTGCCGAGTTCGGTGAGAATGCGCTCGGCGTTGTAGGCCTCGCGAAAAAACTGGCGGTCGAGCCAAGCGCCGATACGGCGGGCGAGACGGGTGAGGATGATGACCGCAAAGGCACCCGTCGCAAAAATGGCGATACCTTCCACGCGGTGGTCACTCTGTTCGATGAGCCGGTAAGTGAGAAGGCCAATGCCTACCACAAGAACGGTGCGCAGAATACCAATCCCCGTAGAGGCTACGGCGTACTGGATTCCGCTGCGCATTAGAATGCGGACGTCCATCGCGCGCTGCACCACGATTACGTAGGCAATGGTTAGTGGAAAGTGCAGCAGCATGAGTAAGGCGAAGATGGCATACCACATCGGCACGCGCGGGATGAGAGCGACTCGGTCGAGCGCAATCGGGATCAAGGGGGTGAGCGCTAAGCCACAACCTGCGATCATGACCCGCAGACGGCGGACACCGTCGGGATCGGTTAATTTTCTGCGTTTCACAGAGAGGCAGAAAAAGAAAGCGGAGACGTATGCGATCGACAAGATCGTTTGCGGGCGGCTGATTGCTTGGTCGACCGCATAGAGCCACTTCAAATCCGCAAGGTGGCGGCCCTGCATAAGCGTTCCGTAAATATCGAGGGCGACTGACATGGCGGGAATGAAGCAGATGACCGGCAGGAACCAGCGGTTACGCTGCAGGAACGCAAACGGGCGCGGGAAATAGAGGGCAAATAGCAGCATCCACAACGGCCAGCTATCGCTGAGCACGACGTGATAAATCATTACCAATTCGCGGAAGGGGGGCCACAGCGACCAGGAGATGATGCGGCCTTCGGCGGCAAGCTGGCCAAAGGAAGCGAGCATGGCCATGGTGATCCAGGCAAGGGGATCGAGCGGACGCGCAAAGGCGATATAGAAGCCAACCAGCAAACAAATAACAGGCAGGCCGACTTGCACGCCAAAAACGTATGTCCAAGCAATTCCGGGCGGCGAACTAGGCTTGATGACCAGCGGGATGTCGATAGCCTTTGCCTGGGCGCCTTCGCCGCGTTTGACGGTAATAACGAAGGTGGCGCCTGGGCGGACGCGTTCGTTCGCCGCGGCGATGGTAACGCGGCCAATCACAGGTTGGCCGTCAATGGCCAGGACTTCGTCGCCGGGTTTGAATCGGCCGTCGTGATAGTTGGGTTGGACGCCGCCGAGGATCGCGCTGTAATCGCGAAAAAAGAGCGGGAACCGCGCTTCCTCATTGAGCTGGCTGCGAATGGCGAGGCCCGAAAAAATGCCCTGCGCCAGCAGCGCCCAAAGCAACAACACTCCTAGCAGAATGTATTGTTTGTTGGCTGAGCGCTTCATGAGCCGGAAGTTAGGCAGCGCGCAGTAGGCTGCGCTTGCTGCTGTAGAGGAGATAGATTACAAGTCCTATGATGAGCCATACAACGAATCCCATCCAAGCCAGGAGCGGCAACCCTAGCATTAATCCCAGGCAGCACACTACCGATAGAATCGGCGTCACGGGCGAGAAGGGCACTTTAAACGAGCGCTTGCGATCGGGTTGGGTTCGCCGCAAAATCAGTACTGCACAAGAGACGAAAACGAAAGCGAACAAGGTCCCTATATTTGCTAAGTCGGCAAAAAAGTCAATGTCCATAATGCCTGCAGGAATACCAACGGCTAACCCTGCTAACCATGTACTGACGTGCGGCGTCTTAAATCGTGTGTGAACTTTTGAAAAGAGAGCGGGCAGTAACTTGTCGCGAGACATAGCGAACCAGATACGGGCTTGGCCATACTGATAAACAAGTAGCGAAGAGAGCATCCCAAGGAGTGCGCCTACGGTTACCACAAGTTTCAAACGGTCCATGCCGATGGCGGCGAGCGCGTTGGCCACGGGCGCGGCATTGTCGAGGGTTTTCCAATTTACAATGCCTGTGAGCACCAAGGAAACCGACGTATACAAAATAGTGCAGGCAATGAGCGTACCGATGATACCGATAGGCATGTTACGTTGCGGATTCGTGCATTCTTCGGCCGCGGTGGAAACAGAGTCGAAGCCGATAAAGGTGAAGAACACAATGGCCGCGCCGCTGAGCACGCCGGCGCCGCCGTTGGGGAAGAAGGGATGCAGATTCGCCGACTTGACGGCGTGTGCCGCGCCGAAGACGAAGAGCAGAACCGCCGCAATCTTGATGGCAACCATGGTGTTGTTGGCGCGTGAGCTTTCTTTGACGCCGCGCACCAGAATCCAACTCAGCGCCATGACGACGAGAAACGCGGGCAGGTTGAAGATGGCGCCGGTGTATTTCATGTCGGCGATCATGGCGTGCGAAAGCTTGAAGGGCAATACGTTATTTACCAGTTCGTTGATGTAGGCGGAGAAGCCCACGGCCACCGTCATGTTGGATACGGCGTATTCGAGAATGAGATCCCAACCGATAATCCATGCGAAGATTTCACCGAGGGCCGCGTATGCGTAGGTGTAGGCGCTGCCTGCGATCGGAATCATCGCGGCCAGTTCGGCGTAACAGAGAGCCGCGAAACCGCACGTCATGGCGACCAAGATGAAGGACAACGCCAGGCCGGGTCCCGCTCCTGGTCTGCCACCCAGCGTCGTGGCGGCGGAACCATGCAGGATCAGGTCGAGGAGGGGAGCGTTGAGGACGGAAGGTGTCGCGCTATGCTGGCCAGCCGCAGCGGTTCCCGTTACCGTAAAAATGCCCGCGCCAATTACGGCCCCGATGCCGAATGCCACTAGACTCCACGGCCCTAATGTTCGCTTGAGCCGCGTTCCTTCGGCTTGCGTGTCTTCTACCAGCGCGTCGATATCCTTGGTTTTTAGTAGGGATGACATTACTGCGAAGTATAGCGAGTAAAGATGGCAGCGGAAAAGAGCTTGGTGCGTTTGGTGCGTTTTAGAATGAAACTAGCTTCCAGTTTAGTTTGACGCCGTGAATATCAATACGCTTGGCTTTTCGCGCAGAGAATTGCTGTGCTCCGCCGCGTCGGTATTAGTGGCGCGGGGCGCTATTTCTGTGTCCGTTCCCCCGCCGCGCCCCGCTGCGGCTGTCAGATCCGAAGACGTCCAATTCCTGGAAGACTGTGCGCGCCGCTCGTTCGCCTACTTTTGGGATCATTGGAATCCGAAAACAGGACTGGTGCAAGATCGCGCGGGTGTGGATGGGTCGTCGTCAGGCGCTAATGTCGGCAGTATTGCGGCTACGGGTTTTGGCCTTTCGGCCATGTGCATTGCGGCCATTCGCGGTTGGGCGCCGAAGGAGCAAGCGCGGCAGCGGGTTCTTTCTACACTGCGCTTTCTGTGGGAACACGCATTTCACGACCACGGCTGGTATCTGCATTTCATGGATGCGAATACGGGCGCGCGGCGTCTGAATTCGGAGATTTCGAGTATCGATACGGCGCTGTTGCTGGCCGGCATTCTTACGGCGCAAGGCTATTTCTCAAACGACCGCGAGATCAGGACGCTGGCGAAGCAGATTTTTGAGCGGGTGGATTTTTCGTGGATGCTGAATGGCAGTTCTAAGATTCTGTCTCACGGGGTAAAGCCGGGGTCGGGATTCTTGGATGCACGCTGGCAGACCTATAGTGAGGCGTCGATCCTTTATCTAATGGCGATTGGTTCGCCGCTGCATTCGATTCCCGTGGATAGCTGGTACGCGTGGCTGCGGCCGGAGGTCCGTTACGATAGCTGGAAATTCATCAGCGGCGGTGCGCTCTTCACGCATCAGTACTCACACGCCTGGATTGACTTTCGCCATCTGCGCGACGGTGATCCGTCATTCGTGGACTATTTTCAGAACTCGCAGATTGCCACCTACGCGCACCGCGATTTTTGCGTCAGTCTGCACGGCAAGTACCCGGACTTCGGCCCGAACATGTGGGGAGTTACGGTTTCGGATAGTCCGCTCGGCTATGTGGATTGGGGAGCGGCGACGACAATGCAGAGTTCGGTCAACGGCACACTGGTTCCTTGCGCAGCGGCTGGGTCGCTGATGTTTGCGCCTGAAATCTGCATTCCCGTGTTACGGCAAATGTTCGATCAGTTCGGCGACAGAATATATCGGCGCTATGGTTTTGCCGATGCTTTCAACCCAAGCTGGAGCGACAAGATGTTTTGGGTGGATCACGACGTGGTGGGCATTGACGTCGGGATCACGTTGCTAAGTATTGAAAATCTATTGACTGGAAACGTTTGGCGTTACTTTATGCGCAACGCCTATATTCAAAACGCAATGGAAAAGGTTGGTTTCCGGATCTCCACGCCTGGTACCGGGATTCGTGAAGTGAGAAGCGGGGCGAGCCGCGGATAACGAAACGAGCCCGCCCACACCGACTCAAAGACCCTTAACGTTTACGCTGGCCCTTAACGATCTTCTTCACCTTCTTCTTATTGGCGCCACGGGCCACGCCAGCAGCGCGCTTCGCTTTGGGTGCGGCTTTCTTACGGGCGGCGCGCTTCAGCTTCTTACGTTCGTCTTTGTCAGTTACTTTCGTTGTATTCATTCTTCGATTTTTATACCTGCGTACTTTTCTACGATTTTCTTTAACCCATAACCGGGGAAACTAATTGTTAGTTTCGCATCGTCGCCATCGCCTTCCCGGCGCAAAACGGTTCCCCGGCCATATTTCGGGTGATTCACAGTGCTTCCCGACTTGGCAATCGACGGGCGCGAGGACGTTCCGCGACGCGGCGGCGGTGCGGCAGCAGGGGAGGACAAATGCTCGCGCAGAAAGGAGGTTTGGACGGGAGCGGGAGAAGGGTTGGGACGGGCGGTTGCCGGCGGTTTGGTTGGCTCAGGAGACGGCGAGGGACGGCGCGTCAATCCCGAGGGCGGCGGCATGCCACGTTCGGCGAAGAACTGGGCGATGTTGTCGACGGAGTTATAGGTCTTGCCGGTGTAGAGATTCTTTTTCGCCGAATCGCGCACTTCGTACTGTTCCGAATAAAGGTCGACTTCGTCCGCGCGCAACTGGCCATGCACCGAAAGCTTTTCGCAAAGGCTGGGCGGCACTTCTTTCAAGAAACGGGACGGCAGGCTGACCTCGGGCTGGCCACCACCGAAGCGGCGGCGATAGCGAGCGTTCGACAAGTAGAGCCGCTTTTCGGCGCGTGTCATGCCTACATAACAAAGGCGGCGTTCTTCTTCCATAGCCGCTTCCGAACCGAGCGAACGGCTATGCGGGAATAAACCTTCTTCCATGCCCGCGATGAAGACATTGGGGAACTCCAGGCCCTTGGCGTTGTGCATGGTCAAGAGCGAAACGGCGGCCTTTTCGTCGACGCCATCGGCATCGGCCACTAAGGCGGCATGATCGAGGAATTCGGCTGTGGTTTCACCACGTTCGGCTGCTTCGGCGGCGGCGTTGATGAGTTCTTCGAGGTTCGCCAAACGAGCTTCGGCTTCGGGCGAAGTATCGCTTTTGAGCATGTGCTCATAGCCGGTCTTTTCCAGAATCTCGCGTAAGAGGATGTGAACGGGCTGTTCTTCGGCGATCTCGGTGAGACGCTCGATCAAAGTGACGAAGGAACGGAGCGCCGCATCGGCACGAGTTGGAAACAGGCGCAGCGTGATCGCAGCCGGCAAAGCCCTCCAGACGCTCACGCCGTTTTGAACGGCATAATCTTCTAACTGCTCGACCGTGCCTTTGCCGATGCCGCGCGCAGGGGTATTGATGATACGCAGCAGGGCGATGGAATCGTCAGGAGTAAGAAGAACGCGCAAATAGGCAAGCAAATCCTTAACTTCGGCGCGTTGATAGAAGCTGAAGCCCCCAATTACTAGATATTGGCGGCCGTAACGGCGCAAGGCTTCTTCAATCTGGCGCGATTGCGAATTAGTTCGATACAGGACAGCTACGCGGTCGAGCGGATTGCGCGAGATAATCTTTTCGATTGTGTCGGCAATGAAGAGTGCTTCGTTTTCGGCGTCGGGAGCTTCGTAATAGCCTATCTTCGGACCGGCCTCCGAATCGGTCCAGAGCCATTTGCCTTTGCGTTCGTTGTTGTTCGCGACGAGGGCGCTGGCGGCTTCCAGGATGTTCTTCGTAGAACGGTAGTTCTGCTCCAAGCGGATGACGGTGGCGTTCGGATAATCGCGTTCGAAATCGAGAATGTTGCGAATGTCGGCGCCCCGCCAACTATAGATAGATTGATCTTCGTCGCCGACGACGCAAACATTTTTCCGGCTTTCCGTTAACAACCGCATGAGTTGATACTGGCTGGCGTTGGTGTCCTGGTATTCGTCGATCATAACGAATTCGAAATTGCGGTTGTACTGAGCGCGCAGCACCTCGTCGTGTTTCAGTAAACGAACGGTTTCGAGTAGAAGATCGTCGAAATCGAGCGCATTGGCGAGGCGCAAACGTTCCTGGTATATCTCGTAAATCTTGGCCATGCGGGTGAGCTTCGGATCGGTGGACGCTTGCAGCCAGTCGAGCGGCGATTCGTCGTGACTCTTGCCATGGCTGATGCGCGAGAGCATGCCGCGGTAGGGCATGAACTTGTCGTCTAAACCGAGTTGCCTGTAAACGGATTTGACGAGCGCAAGCTGGTCGTCGGCGTCGTAGATGGTGAACTGCCTGGTGAAGCCTTCGCGAATGTCCGAGAGAGAGGCGCCGTCGCGGCGGAGAGTGCGCACGCAGAAAGAATGGAACGTGGAGACGAACGGAGTCTTGCCGCGCGAAGTATCGGCGATTAGTTTATTTACGCGGGCGCGCATTTCTTGCGCGGCCTTGTTGGTGAAAGTTACGGCCAGAATGGCCGGACCGGGAATGTGGTGGGCCTCAATCAAATGCGCGATGCGGTGAGTAATGACGCGCGTTTTACCGCTGCCCGCTCCTGCCAGCAGTAGAAGCGGCCCTTCGACGTGCATTACAGCATCGCGTTGTTGCGGATTTAGACCTTCCAGAAAATCCATGAAATGTTTAGAGGGGGGAGGGGTGCGTTTTCAGAATAGCACCGCTTCGCGCTTGCCATGTACTCTAGAACTAGCGGTGCTCCTCCCACTCATGTTCCCTCGTTTTCTAGTTTTTGCGGTTTTGGCCGTGTCTTTCGCGCCTGCGCCGATGGCGGCGTCGAAGACCGGCGACGACCCCGCTTTTACGGAGATCGATTCCATTGTCAAGACTCTTGCGGAGATCACCGGACTCACGGAAAAGCACGCCGTGCCATATGGCCGAATGTCGAAGCGGCAGCTCCGCCAGTTTCTTAACAAGCGGATCAAGAAAACGCTGAAACCCGACGAGATTCGGGCGGATGAACTTTCGCTCAAAATGTTCGGCTTAGTGCCGCAAAATTTCGATCTCAAGAAATCGACCATCGACTTACTGACTGAGCAAGCGGCCGCCTTTTACGATTACGACGAAAAGAAGTTGTTTCTGTTAGAGGATGCCAATGTGGGTGGAGAAACCACGACGCTGGCGCACGAACTTTCGCACGCGCTGGCCGATCAGTATTTCAACCTGGAAAACTTCATGGAAGAAACGCCGAGTAACGACGATGAAAATCTGGCGCACACGGCCGTGGTGGAAGGCGAAGCTTCGTGGTTGATGATTGCGTATGAACTCAAGCATGGCGGACAGAATCCGCTGCCTACCGCGGAAATGCTGAAATCGGTGGCCGATTCCGGCGAGACCTCGATGTCGGACTATCCGGTGCTTAAGAATTCGCCGCTGTATATTCAGCAGTCGCTGCTATTTCCTTACTCGCAGGGAACGCTTTTCTTCGACGCTGTTTATCGCAAAATGGGCAAGGCTGCGTTCGCGGAGGTTTTCAATCATCCGCCGGCAAACTCGACACAGATCATTCATCCCGAAAAATATTTTTCGCACGAGAAACCGGCGGAACCGGAGCTTCCGAAATTGACGCACGAGGGCAAGGAAGTCACGGACGGTTCCATGGGCGAGTTTGACCACACGATGCTGCTGCAGCAATATTTGGGCGCTGCTAAGGCGAACGAACTGGCGCCGCATTTGCGTGGCGGGCAGTTTCGGATCGTGATGAGCCGTGGCCACGATGCGAAACCGGTGTTGCTGTATTCGGCGGAGTGGGACTCAGCGCACAGCGTGAATGAATACTTTGAGGCCTATCGCAAAGTTCTGAAGGCCAAATGGCAGCACTGCGAATTTACCGTTCAGAAACCGAATCTGCTAGCGGGCAGCGGCGACAACGGTTCTTTCGTCGTTTGGATCTCAGGCAATGTGCTCCGCACGGTGGAAGGGCTGCATGACGACGCCGAATGGCAGCGGCTGCAAAGCATGGCGGGACCTTGAGCGAAAGCTTCTAAGGAACGCGATTGCTCGCGCAATGTTGCCAGTAACTTGCGGAACCCATTGTCGCTCCCCGGCGGTTGCGGCTCAGCCATGGGCTGTCGTCGCGGTTTGGTCGCGCCCACGCGGGCGCAAGAGCTTTTAAGTTACACTGTGATTGAGAGTTCTATCCGATGAAAACGTTACTTGTAGCCGCAGCCTCCACTCTCTTGGGGTTTTCTCTTTTCGCCGCAGACGCGGTCAGCGGCGGCACTCCACGCCCTGCACCTGAACTCACGTTTACGATACCGGGTAAAGGTCCGCAGCAGTTGAGCCAGTTTAAAGGCAAAGTGGTGGCATTAGCGTTCATGTCGACGACATGCCCGCATTGCCAGGCTAAGTCGAAAGAATTGACGAAGCTGCAGGAGGAGTTAGGGCCGCGAGGGTTGCAAGTGATCGGTGTCGCGACCAATCCCAATGCGGACTTGTTGGTAGACAATTTCGTTAAGGATTTCAAGGTCGGCTTTCCAGTCGGCTACATGGCGTCCGAGCATGTCGTCACCTTTATGAACTTTAGTCCGACGGACCGGTGGGTCGTACCGCAGCTGGCGCTGATTGATCGGAAAGGTATCATTCACTTTCAAACAACGGCAACCGAGACGCCGGAATGGGATAAGTTGATGGCTCCCGAAGCGTTGCGCGCTCATATTGAAGAGTTGTTAAGTATGGGTGGCGGGGCGAAGACGGCGTCGGCGGTGGTTCATAAGAAATCATTGGCCGGGCTGGATACTCCGGCGCGGTAGTTTTTCAGTTTTGGTTTTTGTATAAATGTGCGCCCGTAGCTCAGCTGGATAGAGCGTCTGCCTCCGGAGCAGAAGGCCAGTGGTTCGAATCCACTCGGGCGTACCAAATCCCGCCGCTCAAAACGAAACGGTCAGCCGGATTCCCGGTGGATGGCTGTTCTCCACCGTCACCGTGCCGCCGAACAGCGAAAGAATACGGCTCGCCAGTGGCGGACCCAACCCCAAATCCCCGCCCGGTGTAATGGCTTCGCCGATTGAGAAGACATCGAAAAACCTCGTGAGGGCAGAATCGAGAATCGTCCGGCCCTGGCTTTCGATGATGATCCTTAGTGGCGCGGGCGTGGCCCCGTCCGCTCGGACAAGGTCGGCTGCGACAACATCGGCAACAACCTCGCGAGACAACCGGACAGTCCCGCCCTCAACCGAAAATTTTACGGCGGTCTCCAGTAGCACTTGGAACGCGCTCACCAGCAGGTTCTCCTCGCCTCGAACCAATCCCAGGTCCACCGGCGGCAGTTGCACCGCCACACGCCGGCTCTCGGCGAACTCACTCGCTTGCTCCAGCGCACGCTTCACCGCTGCGCTCAACGGCATCGGCGCCGCCGTAAACTTCTCGCGGCTTACCTCGATCCGTGTCAGCAGCAGCGCGTCGTCCAGCAACGAGAGAATTCTTCGCCGCGAGCGCCCAAACACCCGCCGCACGTTGCTGTTCAGCTCGTCTGGCGGCATCGCGTCCAACGCAATCTCGCCCATGCCGAGCAATCCATGCAGCGGCGTGCGTAATTCATGCGCGATGATTTTCAGAAAATCGTCCTTGGCTTGGTCCAGCTTGGTCAGCCGCTCCAGCGCCTCGCCCAGTTCGCGCGTCCGCGAAGCCACCATTTCCTCCAGCCGTTGGTTCTGCAGCTTCAATTCCCGTTGCAGATTGTTCAGCTCCAGGTGGGTTTCTACGCGCGCATAGAGTTCCTCGAAATGGAAAGGTTTCGGCAGGTAGTCCAGACCGCCGGCTCGAAAGCCCTTCACTTTATCATCGGCTTCATGCAAAGCGCTCAGGAAAATGACCGGAACCTCACACAGCCTGGGGTCCGATTTCAGCCGCTGGCAAACCTCATAGCCAGAAAGCTCCGGCATGTTGATATCTAGCAGAATCAGGTCAGGTGTCTGCAGCGCCGCCGCCGCCAACGCTAGCCTCCCCCGCGGAAACGAGACCACCTGGTAGCCTTTTCTCCGCAGCATCTCCTCCATCAGCTTTAAATTGGCTGGTTCATCATCCACAACCATAACGGTGGACGCTTTTGTTGACTCTTTCATCGCCTTCACCCGTTCTGTTCTTGGGCTCGCCTAATCCCGCCAGACATTCTCCAGCAACTGAAGCAGTTTGTCATACTCGTACTCATCGGCCAATTCCTGCAAAGCCTGAGCCAGTTCCAAAGCTCCTCCCTCTGCCGTCACTTCGATCAGCTGATTCAGCCGGGTCTTGTCGCCCGACATGGTGGCCGATTTCAACTGCCGGACCAATTCCTCTGGTAGTTCTCTCAGTCTTGCCGGGCTCAGCGCCTCTGTCGGTGCGCCAAGGTTCGTTTCTTCTTCGCTGCTAGAAGTCTCCTCTTCGTAGTTGTAGACAAGTCCCAAATGATGGCGAATCTTCTCCAGCAGTTCGTCTTCCGTGCAGGGCTTCGCGATGAAGTCGTTCACATCGTTTTTTAGAATGATCCGCCGATAGTCGTCCATGGCGTCCGCCGTCAGGGCGATCACCACCACGTCTTTTCCCAGCGGGCCCGACTTGATGCGGCGCGTTGACTCTAACCCGTTCATCCTGGGCATGTGCATGTCCATGAGAATCAACTGCGGACTCCATTCCTCTGCCACCCGCACCGCAGCCTCTCCGTTGTCCGCCGTGCGCACCGCGAAACCGAGTTTGGTCAGCAGCTTGCTCAGCCACTCGCGATTATCGGGCAGATCGTCCGCAATCAGGATGCGCGGGGCTTCTCCGCCTGCTGTTTGTTGCAGGCCACTCACCCGCGCGCCGGGGCCCGAGTGCCGCTTGAAGTCCCGCTCGTTGGCGCGCCTGACCGGTATTTCAAGAATAAAGTGCGAACCAAAGCCGGGCACGCTGCTCACGCTGATATTTCCGCCCATGAGTAGCGCCATCCTTTGGCTGATCGCCAGCCCTAAGCCTGTGCCGCCATTGCCCGTGAGCTGACTCGCTTGGCCCTGCGCAAACGGCTGGAACAAGCCGCTTTGTTCCAGCTCGGTCATGCCCAGGCCGCTGTCTTCCACTCGCACGCGCAGCCAAAGCTCGTCCTCCGCCCGCGATTCCAAGCTCGCCCGCAGTGTAATTTGTCCGCGTTCTGTAAACTTGACGGCGTTACCCAAGAGATTGATCAACACCTGCCGTATCTTGCCCTCATCGGCCACGAGGTAGTGGAGCCGCTCCCCATCGATGACGACCTCTAATTGGAGAGCCTTCGCCATAGCGCGCAGCCGGAACATCGCTTCCAGGTCGTTCAACAGGGCGTGCAGGGCAAACGTTCTGGGCGTGACCTGGGCATGCCCCGCTTCGATTTTGGCCAAGTCCAAAACATCGTTGATCATGTGCAGCAGATGCTCGCCGCTGCGGTTGATGATTTTCAGATTGGCTTTGGCTTCCGCCCCCAGGCTGGCGTCGCGTAACAGCAATTGCGAGTAGCCGAGAATGGCGTTCATCGGCGTACGAATTTCGTGCGACATCGTAGACAGGAATATGGTCTTGGCCTTGTTCGCCGCTTGCGCCTCGGCGGCCACGCTTTCCAACTGCCTGGTCCGGTGCTCGGCGTGCTTTCGTTCCGAAACGTCGCGAATGGCGCTGAAAACCAGCACGCCGTCTTCGGTGCGCAGCGGACTGTGGCTCATCTCAATGGGAAACTCCCTGCCGTCCGGGCACGCACCGCATAGCTCCGCCACCGCCACGAGGCTCTGCGTATGAATGTCGGCCAGGTAAGCCGCCCGCTGCCCCACCACCTCATCCCGGAAGCGGTCGGGAAACAGGCGTTCGATATTCTGTCCCAAAAGTGCTTCGCGCGGCAGGCCAAACATCTTTTCGGCCTGGCTATTCACCAGCACCATCTCACCGGCGCCGTCCGCCACCACCACCGCATCCGGCGCCGCCTCCAACAGCTTTTGGAATTTCGCTTCGGCCCGCCTGATTCCGGAGAGGTCGCGGATGGCAAGCATGATCTGCAATGAGCTGCCACTGGCCCTTGCCAGCTCGGGGTTAAGCCCAGGGCTAAGCCGTACCTCAACGGGGACTTCCATTCCATCCTTGCGTAGCGCTTGTCCTTCCCTGCTTGCGGGAACGTGCTCGAACCCGGCCGCAGCCAGAGCTTCCGGCAGGTAAAAGGGAATGATCTCTTCAATCGATTGTCCCAGCAATTCCTTGCGTGGGTAGCCGAACAATCGCTCGGCTTGCTTGTTGACGAGGATGATTTTGGCTGCCCAGGTCGATCACCAAGATGGCGTCGGGCGCCCCTTCCAGCAGAGCGCAGTAGCGCAGTTCACTCCGGTGCAGCGCCTCTTCCGCCGCTTTCCGCTCGCTGCTGTCGAGCGCCGTGCATAGCATGCAATCGACACCGTCCAGAACCAAGGGACTGAGGCTCATATCCACCGGGAACTCGCTTCCATCCTTGCGGCGATGGCGCGATTCAAAGCGTAATATGCCCTGCCGCCCGCGCTCGAGTTGTGCGCTGAATTCCTCCTTCAGTTCCGGCGCCACCAGATCGCCCGGTTTCATCGCCAGGAACTCCTCCCGCGAGTATCCGTAGCGCGGCAGTGTAATGGCATTCAGATCTACACACCGTTCCCCGGGATATACGATGAACGCAGCTTCGGGAGCTCCTTTGAAGATCGCCTTCCCGCGGGCCTCGCTCGCCAGCAGGTCGACATTGGCCTGCTCTGCCCGCGCGCGCGCCTCCATCGCGTCTTCCATCAGGTTGAGCGACGCCAAGCTCTGCCGGCGCAGCATTTCATTGTGCTCCCGCCGCTCACCGGCTAGCCGGTTGTTCTGATCGTGCAGCGCGGTCAGTTTCGTATTGGCTTGCAACAACTGCCGGTTGAACCAGTTAGCCTCGCGGTTCAACGCCGCTAACTCGCGGCCCAACTTTTGCTGTTCCCGCAGGTCGAAGCTGGCGAACGCGAGCGTTCCGCCAGTCAGGGGAAAAAACCGGAAGCGCAGCGTTTCGGTTCCAAAGACAGTGCGCACAGCCAGCGAATGAACTTGACCGCGGCGCGCAACTAGCGCCGCCAGTGCCGCCGCGTCCGGCACACCCGCCAGGCGTTCCAGGAACGCGCTGCCGAGCGCGTTCCTGCCCAGCAGCTCCCGCGCCTGCTCGTTGGCTTCAACCACCCACAGCCTGGCATCCAGCTCCAACACCAACACTGGAGCCGTTTCCAGCAAATAAGTTCGCGCTGCCGCCGTTACCGCCCTGTCGTCAAGCATCCGGCCTGTCCGAACTCTTGGATGGAAGCCTAGCCTCCGACGGTGCCGGATGGAACAGGGGCGCTGCGTTGAAAAACCGAACTAGGGCGCTTACGCTTCCGGCTCGGATTGAATGAAGGAGGAGGACCGGAGCGAGATAATGCGGTGAGAAGATGATCATCTTCAATTTAATCTGAGGCCGTTATCGACCCATCGTCTCCGGGGATTCGGTGGCGCGCTGGTTCGCCCAGTTTCCTGCACAGTTCATTCACTTCCCGTTTCAGCTCGATCATGCGCAACTCACGCTCCACCGCCACCCGGTTGAAGCTGATCAACGTGCCGTTTCGCTCGCGCAGCTCGCCTGCTTGTTTCTGCAGTTCCTCTTCCGCTTGCTTGCGCTCGGTAATGTCGCGCAAGGCGGCCAGGGTGGCCAGTTGGCCCTCCCAAGCGATCTCCGTCGAGCGCATCTCCACATAGCGCGGAACGCCGCCCGGGAGCATCAGTTCCACCGGCTCATGAATCGCCGGCGATCCTAAGTGAAACCCTGTCAGTTGCTGTGTCCTGCTGGCAAACAGCGCCTTGGCTGCCGGGTTCGCGAAGCGCACAATTCCTTCCGCGTCGATCACGAGCAACCCGTCAACGGAGTGCTCTATGACCCTCCAAGCAAGATCGTTATCTGTTAAGACCATGAAGCTTTCCGCTAACTGAGAACGGCAGTTTGTATGTCGAGCCCAACTAATACTTTCTCGGAGTCGGCCAAGTCGCCGATGATTTTGCGCAACGGCTCGGGAAGTTGGCGCACCAGTGTGGGCACGGCGAAGACCTGGTGGCCTTCCGCCAGCGCCGGCCGCTCCCGCAGATCGATAATCTCAAGCGTGTACTGTCCCTCCAGGTGCTCTTCGCAAATCGCTCTTATGTTGCTAAGCGCGCGCTTTGCCGCCGGCGTCATGCCCGCCACGTACAGGAACAGAATCCATCTCTCGGCCGGGTCTGGCTGCGTCATGCTGGTCCCTCCATCGTCAATTCCTGAATCGAAAAACCCTGCGCGGACATAACCAATTCGCGCGTTTCGTGCGAGTGCTGCATGCCGCGCGACTTAACGACATGGATCACGCGCCGGCGCGTATTCCCTTTCAGTTCCAGCTCGACCACGATCCAGGCATCCACCAGCGACGACAGCGGTGTCTCGGTTTGATCGCACGTGCCCACGCCGGTAGTCAGCGCCGTCATCACGAGTGTGATGCCGCGGCGCTTCAGCAGATCCAGAATCCGCGTTAGCATGGATTTGACCTCTTCTTCATCGCCCACGGTGACGAAATTAGTGGTCGGGTCCATCACTACACAGCTAGGATTGAAGAGAGCCGCTTGCTCGGCCACCGAAACCAGGTGCTCCTCCAGGCCGCGGAAGGTAGGGCGGAACGACCGTATCAGCAACAGGCCGCGCTGCTGCCAAACCTCGAGATCCATGCCCAGCGACCGCATGTTGCGGACCACTTGCGACGCCGACTCCTCGAAGGAAAAATAAAGACAGCGCTCGCCTCGCTCGCAAGCCGCTAGGGCGAAGGCCGCCGCCAGGGAACTCTTGCCTGTGCCCGATCTGCCGGTAATGAGTGCGGTGGTGGCTTTGAAATAGCCCTGTCCACCCAGCATGGCATCCAGATCCTTCACGCCCGAGCTCACCCGCTCCGAATGTGCTGGATGGCCCAGGTCAATGGAAGTGATTGGAATAACGGAAACGCCCGCCTCGCCGATCAGGAATGGAAATTCGTTGGTTGCATGGCCCGAACCGCGATACTTAACGATGCGCATACGCCGCTTCGAGATCTGCCCGTCGGTGCGGTGGTCGAGAAACAAAACGCAGTCTGAAATGTAGTCCTCAAATCCGTGCCGGGTAAACGTCTCGGTACCTCGCTCACCCGTAACAATGGCGGTAATGCCTGCATCCCGCAGCCATTGGAAGAGACGCCCCACCTCGTTGCGCAGCTTTTCGGTGTTCGACAGGCTCGAGAAAAGCGCCTCCATGGCATCCAGCACTACCCTCTTTGCGCCGATTTCGGCGATACCGTGCTGCAGCCTGATCAGCAATCCATCCAGCGAAAAAGCGCCTGTCTCGATAATTTCGCCGCGCGAAAGCTCCACATACGTCAGTTTGAGCTTCTTTTTCTCAATTAGCTCCTCAAGCCCGAAACCGAGGGAGCGAAAGTTCTCAATCAGTTGCGCCCTGTTCTCCTCAAAGGAGACGAAGAGGCCTGGCTCATCGAATTCCTGAGCGCCATGTAACAGAAACTCCATCGCCAGGATCGTCTTGCCACAGCCAGGACCGCCATAAACCAGCGTCGGCCGCCCGCCGGGAATCCGCCGTGCGTAATCTCATCCAGTCCCGCAATGCCAGTGGGTGCCTTGGCCAGCGACACGATTGCTTCATCAATATTCTCTGCGCGAATCATGCAAGACTCTCCTAATGAACCCGCACCAAACGGACACGTCACTGCTGTGCGAAATCCTCACTTTGTTTCGCGGCACGAACGTTCCCTTTGCGCTGTTAAACGGATGGCGCGCCGGTTTGCCTGGCGTGACATGCGGCTGAAAACACCGCGTTACAACGCTTCGACGCCGTCATTCCGACCTGGCGTCTCGCCTCTCTAGCGCGGCAGTGCCTAACTGACTGTCCGCACTCCCTGCTGAAGTGTAACTCTTTTTTGGTTGTCAAAGTAAAGAAAAACTAAGAAACTTGCCAAGGATTGTTCTGAAAGCTTCCACGGAGAGCTATCTCGCCAGCCACCTACACTTTATCTAAGTAACTAAAACAAAGCAGCCATGAACCTTACGCAACACCCTTTGAAGAAAGACGCGCAAGACGGGCGCGGCGTCAAGCGGCCAGCGGAAGAGCTACGGAGTGTTTCTTCTCTGGTACCTCCGCCACCCGAGCGCAGCAAAATGGCGGTCTCCGCCAGCCGCCTCATTCAGCGCGCCGCGCTTTTTTTGATGGCGTTAGCCATAGTTATGGTCGTGTCCCTCTTTGCCGGTTGGTCCATTCTGACGCGTTTTGTCCCGGCAACGCCCGGCATCGTGCTCGATACCGCTCTCTGCATTTTTTTGGCCGGCGCGGGTCTCTGGCTGGCCCAGCGAAAAAAAATAACGCCGGTTCGTCTGATCGCGGCCTTGCTTTTGCCAGTAGGCGCCCTTAACATCCTTGTTCGCAATCCCAAATTCGCACTCCACAGCTATGTCTTCCCAGGCGTTGCCGATCGTCCTTCCTGGCCTACTTGGCCGCAAATGGCGCAAGGAACTGGTATTGCCTTAACGCTGCTGGCGATCGCTCTGTTCCTGGTTGGCAAGGCGAAACCTTCCCTTCTCGCCCTGCGCCTCTGCGCGTTCCTCGGAACCGTGGTTGCTAGCCTCGGCCTAGTCACTCTTCTAGGCTACGCCGCCGGACTCAATGCGGCGCCCTGGTGGGGTAAGACCTTCCTGTTTGACATGGCCATTCCCACCGCCTTGGCTTGCACCGTGATGGGAGTAGCCCTCGTCGGCTTCTTCTGGCAGGAAGCCGAGGGGGCTCCGCACCAGTTGGCTATCACCAGCGCCCTGCTGTCTATCTTCTGTCTGCTGCTGCTGGTGGCCGGCGCCGACGCTAGCCTGTGGACGAATACTTCCGTCATTCTGACCAATCGCGCGGCGGGCCGTGGCATCTCGGACGAACTTTTCGCCACGTACGCCTTAGTGGACAGCGTACGGCGCGCGGAGACGGGCCAGCAGCGCTACCTGTTGACCGGCGATGAGCAGTATCTAAAAGGCTTTTCTCTTGGGATGCGGGAGTTCGCGGAGATCTCTCGCCAACAGAGCGTTCACGACGCCGGCCTGCTGGCGGCCAGCCAACTCGAGGTGGACGGACTATGCCAGACCGTCGCTTTAGAACAGCAGGGAAGACACGCCGAGGCCATGCGCCTTGCTAAAACTTTGGCGGGGCCACGTTTGATGGAGCAAATCGAGCAGCGGGCGGCCCGCGTAACCGGCGATTTGCAGCACCTTTGGGACCGCCGGAAAAACATCAACAGCCGGTCTGTGTTCTCTATTCGCACCACTATTCTATGGTCGTACGCCATGATCATTCTGTTGGCGTGCTGCGCGCTGTGGCTAGTCGCCAAGGAGATCAACCGGCGCGCCAGCGTCGAAGAGGATCTTCGGAAGAGCAAAGCGTTGCTCGGGAGCACGATCGACAAGCTGCGCGAACAGACCGCCCACGCCGAAGAGGCAAACCGCGCCAAAAGCAGCTTCCTGGCCGCCATGAGTCACGAAATCCGCACGCCCCTGACGGCCGTCGTTGGCATGGCCGATCTGTTATGGGAATCCGAACTGTCGCCGGTCCAACGCCATTACGTTGAAGTCTTCCGGCGTACGGGCGGCGATCTGATCACGCTCATTAACGGCCTGCTGGATTTGTCGAAAATCGAGTCGGGAAATGTTGTGCTCGAAGCCACGGCGTTCGATATTCGCGAGGTGGTCGAGCAGGTGGTCGAGACGTTGACGCCGAAAGCGCTGAGCAAAGGCCTTTGTCTGGAAGCCAGCATTCCCTTCGCCACCAGAACCCATGTCGTGGGCGATCCCGGCCGCCTACGGCAGGTGCTGTTAAATCTGGCCGGCAACGCTATCAAATTTACGGCAGCTGGCGAGGTGGCGCTGCGCGTGACTTCACCCCCCAGCGACAACACGTTCGCGACCCTTCAATTCGAAGTCTCCGATACCGGCATCGGTATCGCCGCCGCCGAGCTGCCCACCATTTTCGACGACTTCAAGCAAGCGGAAAGTTCCACCAGCCGGCGCTTTGGCGGCACCGGTCTGGGTCTCGGCATCAGCCGCAGCCTGGTTCGGCTGATGGGGGGAGATATCGAGGCGCGCAGTGAACTTGGCAAAGGAAGCACCTTCTCGTTCCAAGTGGTGCTCCCCCTCGATGTTCAGCCCCGGATTCCGGCGTCCATGCACTTGCAGCCGTTGGCAGGAAAGAGAGTCTCGCCGGTGGACCAGCGCGCCACGGATCGCGAATTCACGAGTGAGCTGACCAGGGCGTCACACGGTGTCTCGGCGGTTGCGGCGCCGGCGCCGGCGAGTTCCCTGGAGCCGCGAAAATCCGCACCCTCTAAAGAGCGCCTGCCGATCCTGGTTGCTGAGGATTCGGAAGACAACCGCTTCCTGCTTGAGGCTTATTGCAATCTGAGCCACTATGACCTCACGTTTGCCGAGGATGGCCGGCAAGCGGTGGCCGCTTATCTGTCCGGCACTTTCGCCCTGGTTATCATGGACCTGCAAATGCCGGTTATGGACGGACTCACGGCGACGCGCGAGATTCGCCTTATTGAGTCTAATCGCGGTTTGCCGCGCACTCCCATACTCGCCTTCTCCGCCGACGCCTTGCCGGACGATGTGGCGCGCTCACGCGAGGCGGGTTGCGATGCGCATCTGATCAAGCCGATCACCAAACAAGCCTTCTTGAAAGCGCTCGAGCAATGGCAAGCGCAAGGTTTTTCCCGCGGTATTCCTGTGGCGGTGGGATAGAGCGGCCTCATTCCACGGGCGGGATGAAGACGTCATACGTGCCGGCCGCAACTTCGTCGCAGCCTATTTGGCCCAAAGCCTCCAAACGCCGGCGATCCCTTTCCGTCTTATAGCGGATCAAAATCTTCAAGGTAGATGCGCCGATGGGCACCGGCTTTGTGGAATGGCAACTTGCCATCTTCGAGAACGCGAACCATGTATTGACGGGAAACGCCAAGCAGATCCGCGGCGTCTTGAGAACTCAACTCATGGTTTGCCGGAAGGATGGTAATGGCTTGACCTTCTTGCATGTGGTTGAGAATCTGCACCAGCAACTCTCGCACAGGTTCAGCGATGGATTACAGTTCACTCCTCTCAAATGCGCTAAACTATCTGTTGTAGAAACAGGCATTTACGCCCGAGCAGAAGTGAGCCTTCCACAGCCTCTTTCCCGCTCCTAAAGCCCAATCATTTAGACCAATGTTCGATAATCTTTCCGACAAGCTGCAGCGTGTCTTCAAAAATATGCGTGGCGAGGGCAAACTCACCCCCGCGAATATGGAAGAAGCTTTGCGCGAAATTCGCGTGGCGCTGCTTGAGGCGGATGTTCACTTCAAAGTCGTCAAGCAATTCATCGAAGACGTGAAGGTCAAAGCGATGGGCGAGGATGTGCTCACCGCCCTTTCGCCGTCACAGCAAGTCGTCAAGATCGTTCGCGACGAGCTAACGAAAATGCTCGGGACCCATCAATCGCGCCTACGCTTTGCCAACGAACCGCCCACCGTTATGCTCATCGTCGGCTTACAGGGTTCGGGTAAAACCACCAGCGCAGCCAAGCTCGCACGCTTCCTCACCAAGGAAGGCAACAAACCGCAGCTCGTTTCGGTTGACGTTTACCGGCCTGCTGCGCGGCATCAACTCAGCATTCTCGCCAAGCAACTAGGCGCGCCCATCTACGAAGGAACAGCCGAGGAAACGAAGCCGCTGGAACTCGCTAGGTCGGCGCGCCGCGAAGCCATGCAAACCGGCCGCGATATCGTTCTGGTTGACACCGCCGGCCGCCAGCATATCGATGAACAGCTTATGCAGGAGCTGACCGAACTCAAAGACGCACTGAACCCGACCGAAATTCTCTTCGTCGCCGATGCCATGACCGGTCAGGACGCCGTCAAATCGGCCGACGAATTTCACAAGCGTCTCGGCATTACCGGCGTCATCCTCACCAAAATGGACGGCGATGCCCGCGGTGGCGCGGCTCTTTCCATTCGCTCCATCACCGGGCAGCCGCTTAAGTTCGTGGGTGTCGGCGAAAAAAGCGATGCGCTCGAAGCTTTCCATCCCGATCGCGTGGCCTCGCGGATCCTTGGGATGGGCGATGTGCTGTCGCTGATCGACAAGGTTCAGCAGAACATCGATATGCAGACCGCCGAGAAGATGCAGGAGAAACTGCTCGGCGACGATTTCACGCTGGAAGATTTTCGCGATCAGATCAAGCAAGTACGGAAACTTGGTTCACTGAGCGGCTTGCTGGAGATGATGCCGCAGATCGGCGCCACTGAAACAACTGAAGAACGCCAAGCTAGACGAATCGGAAGACGATTTAAATAGAATCGTCTGGATCATCGACTCCATGACCCCCAAAGAACGCCGGAATCATATGATTATTAACGGTTCGCGGCGTCGCCGGATTGCCAAAGGCAGCGGCACCTCTGTGCAAGACGTAAACAATTTGCTGAAACAATACGCGCAAGCGCGTAAAATGATGAAGAGCTTCACAGGTCAGGCTGGTTTGCTTGGCAAACGGATGGGAAAGTTTAAATTTCCCGGCCTGCCCGGATTTTGAAACCCAAGTTTGTAACAATAAAGAAAAGAAAAGGTTACTGATGTTAGCTATTCGGCTGGCGCGTTTTGGCGCCAAGAAGAAACCCACGTACCGTGTGGTGGTGATTGAAAACGATCGGGCGCGCAACAGCCGTTCCGTGGAAGTGGTTGGCCATTACAATCCGATTTCTAAACCCGCTGAGGTCCATTTAGAGCACGAGCGGATCAGCCATTGGATGAAAAACGGTGCGCAGCCCTCTGTCACTGTGGCCCGTTTGATGAAGAAGCACCCCGTGACACCAGCCGCGGTTCCTGTCGCGTAAAAGAAAAAAGAAACTACGTCTCCCATGAATGAGAGTAACGGCGTGAAAGCGCTCATTGAAGATATAGCGAAGGCGCTTGTGGATACGCCAGCCAGCGTGGCCGTGAATGAAGTGGCAGGCGAGCACGCCACGGTGTTTGAGTTGCGCGTGGCCGAAAGCGATTTAGGCAAAGTGATCGGCAAGCAGGGGCGCACGGCGCGCTCTTTGCGTACGCTTCTGACTGCCGTTGGCACGAAGATGAACCGGCGCTTCACGCTGGAAATTCTTGAATAGCCAAAACAGCGAACGCGTGGTTGTGGCTGAAATTCAGAAGCCGCGCGGTGTACGCGGCGAATTGATCGCCCGGTCTCTCACGGACGTTCCCGGACGGCTCGAATCTTTGCGCCAAGCGCAGGCGCATTTGACCTCGGGTGAGGATGTAGCTATTGAATTGGAAGCGGCCAGGGAGCATAAAGGCGATTGGCTATTGAAGTTCGCTCAGGTGGATTCCATCGAACAGGCTGATCGTTTTCGCGGCGCTGAGCTTTGGGTGCCGGCTACAGAACGCGCGCAGTTGCCGAGCGGAGAGTTTTTTCAATCCGATTTGATCGGGTTGCAGGTTATGGAAACGGCTGGTGAGCGGCCGCTAGGCACCGTGGAAGGTTTGGAGCAATACGGTGGTCCGCCGTTGTTGGTTTTGCAATACGAGGGTAGGGAAGTGTTGATTCCGTTTGTGCCGGAGATCTGCCAGGTAGATCTGGAAGCAAAGGTGATCAGGGCCACTTTACCTGAGGGTTTGTTGGAGTTGTAGATTGATCACCGCTCCGTCACCCCCTGGTCGCTGACGCTTCCGGCTCGGATTAGGAGATGTCGGGGAGGCGGATAGCGAGGCATATGCGTTTTCACTTGGTGACGATCTTTCCGGAGTTCTTCTCCGGGCCGTTCGCTCACGGGGTGGTGGCGCGGGGCCAGGCGAGCGGTTTATTGGATATTCGCATTCATGATTTGCGAAACTGGACTTACGACCGACATCGCACTGTAGACGACCGTCCTTTCGGGGGCGGTGAAGGGATGTTGCTGAAGCCGGAGCCTTTGTTTGAGGCGGTGGAGGCAGTTTTTCCGGTCCGGACCGAAAAGCAGAAGGTGGTTCTGCTCTCGGCGCAAGGGGAGCCGTTCAGCCAGAAGGTGGCTCACGAGTTTTCCGCCTTGGATGACTTGCTGCTGATCTGCGGCAGGTATGAAGGGGTGGATGAGCGGGTAGCCGAACATTTGGCCGACCGCGAGTTGTCGATTGGAGATTATGTATTGAGCGGCGGTGAACTGGCTGCCGCGGTAGTGATTGACGCTGTGGCCCGTTTACTGCCCGGCGTTTTGGGGAATGAAGAGTCCGCGCGGAATGAGAGTTTCGGCGAGGCTTATGAAGGTTTATTAGATTGCCCGCAGTACACCAGACCAGCGGATTTTCGCGGCTGGAAAGTGCCCGAGGTACTGCTGGGCGGTCATCATGAGGAAATCAAGCGCTGGCGCCGGGCTGCGTCGCGCGAGAAAACACAGCGGCTCCGGCCGGATTTAACGGCGGATCGCCGCACGTAAAGGCAACGAACCATGCAAAACGCACTTGTCTCAAAATTCATCAGCAAGAACAGCCGCCAGGAACCGCATCCCGAGTTTCGGCCTGGCGACACGATTCGCGTCCACGTACGGATTAAGGAAGGCGACAAGGAACGTCTGCAGGCGTTTGAGGGCACTGTGATCGCGCGCAAGAACACCGGGATGGGCGAGACCATCACTGTGCGTAAGGTCAGCTTTGGGCAAGGCGTGGAACGCATTTTCCCAGTGCATGCCCCCGTGATCGATCACATCGACATGGTGCGTACCGGTAAGGTGCGGCGCGCCAAGCTGTACTATTTGCGCGGTTTGAAGGGCAAAGCGGCCCGTCTCAAAGAACGTCCTACCGCTTAGATCCGGGTTAATTCTGTCGTGCCCGCCAGCGGCAAGGTCGACAAACGGCGCCGCCGCACTCAGTCGGGCGGTGAACAGGAGAGGTCTATCCGTTGCCGGACGACTTACGAGCGGGAAGCTCGCGAGCGTGGCTTCCGTGTGATTGCCGGGGTCGACGAAGTGGGCCGCGGTTGCCTGTTTGGTCCTGTGATAGCCGCTGCGGTGATTCTCGATCCCGCTAAACCGATTCGCGGTCTGCACGACTCCAAGATATTAGAGGCCGAGGAACGTGAGCGGCTGGCTGTGCTGATTAAGAAGAATTGCTTGGGATGGGCTATCGGTGGCGCTGACGTGTTTGAAATCGATCAAATCAATATCTATCAAGCCTCGCGACTCGCTATGCGCCGTGCGGTACAAGCGTTGGCGGCGCTGCCAGACTATCTGTTGATTGACGCGGTGAAGATTGATTTGCCGGTAGAGCAACTTCCTTTGATCGACGGCGATGCGCGCTGCCGTGCGATTGCCGCCGCGTCGATTGTGGCGAAGGTGCATCGCGATGAGTGCATGGCGCGGTGGCATGAAGTGTTTCCGGTCTATAATTTGATTTCGAACAAGGGCTATTCGACGCCGGATCATCGCCAGGCCTTGCGCGAACACGGCCCCACGTTGCTCCACCGATTTAGTTTCGAACCGGTCCGGGCCTCAGCGACACACGTTTTTTGGACTGGTTACATCACTGAGCAGCCACTACAGACTTCCTTGTTTGCCGATGACGCCCTGGGAGCCGATGCGTGACCGATACGCATTTCGTCCGCTGGCATCGCCGCGTCTTAGGTCTTTGCCTCATCATCTTTGCGTTTGAATTGGGTTTGTTTTTGCTGGTGTTCCCTTGGCTGCCGAATTGGGACGTGAATTGGATCCCGCTGCACTCACGCTTCGTGTCCGACTTTTGGATGAACCGGTATTTTCGCGGCGCGCTGAGCGGATTGGGTTTGCTGAACATCTACGTTGCCGTGGTTGAAGCGGGCCGCCAGATTATGACGTTCTTTTCGCGCAAGGCGCAGTGACGGCGCAGCTAGAACGTGAAATGGGCGCCGATCTGCGCTTGCCTTGGCTGGTTGCCTTGCGACGTAATCTTGCCGAAATTGCCATCGCCAAAGCCTGTATCTGGATCGACAAAGCGCGGTGTGTTCGTGAAATTAAAGAATTCCCCGCGAAGTTGCAGTTTAAAGCGTTCGCGGAATGTGAAGTTCTTGAAGATTGAGAAATCCAGATCCCGCAAGCTGTCGCCGCGCAGTGCATCGTTGAATCGCGGCTCATTGCCGTCCATCTGATCTCCTGGATTCGAAAACGCATTGATGTTGAAGTAGTTCAAGGTGCCATTGCTAGCCACCACCTGCTGAATGCTGTATGGGCTCCTTGGATTCCCCGTAACGTTGGGCCGCTGGCTGCCGTCGGCGATCGTCCCGGCGGTCATGTAGACATTCAACGGCAGACCCGTTTGGAAGGTGTAGTAGGCGTTAAGCTGCCAGCCGCCTGCCATCATGTTCAGCGCCGGCTTCAGATGCGAAGCGAATTTCTTTCCTTTGCCGAAGGGCAGTTCATAACTGCCGCTCAACACCAGCCGGTGACGGGCGTCGGTAGCGCCTACGGAATATTCACCCCGCAGATTATTGAAATCCTGCACGCTGGGAGAATTGCCGAGCCAGCCGTTAGAACTGGCCGAGCCATCGTCGACCTGTTTAGCCAGAGAGTAGCTGCCAATAATGTTCACACCACTCGAGTAACGCTTCTCATATTTCAACTGCAACGCGTTGTACCAGGAATTGACGACAAACTGCGCGTATCCCTCGAAAGCGCCCGGAAACTGCGGAAACGGCCTGAGCAAGTTAATGAGTTGCGTTGTGGGCTGCGCGTAAGCGGAATCCGGCCGGTCGAAGATCGCGTTTGGCCCAACAAACAGCGGATAGAACGGGTTGGCCACCAATGCCCCAAGTCCGGTGCTGCCATACTGTTCGCGCACGGCCGCGGAAATGTAGTTTCGGTTCCTCACATACGCGTCGGGCAGATGCGTACTGCGGTTTGCGGAATACGCCACTTCGATGACCTGTTGCCACGCCAGTTGATGTTGGACGGAAAATGAAAACTGATAGATCTCGGCATTGCGCAAGGTATTGCTCTGATTGGAAGTTGCGGAAAATCCCCAATCGGCCAGTTTTCCGTATTGCCGGCCTTGGGCCCCTAGATTGCCGAACGGAAAGGGGTTTTGGAGGGTGGAGAACTGCGTCAAACCATTGTCGAACGACGCTTGGTAGGGGAGGTCTCCGCGGAACGCCGGTCCCAGATCCTGGTAGGAGGTCGCATAGTTAACCCCATAGTAAAGTCCCGCTCCGCCGCGTAGCACCGTCTTGGGAGTCAGCTGAAAAGCAACGCCCAGCCTGGGGCCAAAGTTGTTGTAATCGCTGTTTGAGTGGCGGCTGCCGCCGGTCACGAATTGATCGACGCCATAAATCTCGCCGATGCCGGGCACGTTCACGCCGGAGTTCGCTGTAAAATTTGCTACCTGCAGACGGTTAAAACGATCGGTATACGGTGTACTGAACTCGTAGCGGAGGCCCAGGTTGACGGTAAGCCGCTTATTCACAGCCCAGTCGTCCTGCACGAAAAACGATGTTTCTCTAGACTTCTCTGCCACGCTGGGGTGAACGCTGAGGTCTCCGCCGCTAGCCCAACCGGTAAGCAGCGAAGCGATGCCATTGCCCTGCTCAACGTTAGGCGTGAGGCTGTATTGCATTGTGCTGCTCTGGCCGAAACTGAACTCTCCGCTTGGGTTGGGCGGTTGAAAGAAGTTGGACAACAGAACTCTTGCCTCTCCACCGAACTGCAGGTTGTGCGGACCGGCAACTTTCGAAACGCTGGAATCTCCCACCCACTCGGTTTGCGCTTCGATGGTCTGTGTGTACCCAGACAAGCCAAGGCTTTGAAAGTTTTGCACCCCGATCTGCGGAAACACGTCGGAGCCATTCGCGGTTTCCAGAAGGCTCGGGAAGCCCACCGTTGTCGGAGAGACATTGTTATCCGGATAGCGCGTTTGATGATGCCGGTCCACGCTGACTCGCGACTGCCAAACCAAAGTTGGTGTGGGCGTTAATGTGTACTCAAGAACACCGTTGTAGTAATCGTTGTGCTCGTCGCCCTGGCCGATCGCGCCCGCAAAGTCCTGCGGAGACTCACGCTGCAGGTACCCCTTGCTAAAGCGCCCGCTCAGCCTGTTCTTATCGTTCAGTGTGTAGTCGAGCTTCAAATTGTACTGATGCGCGGGCTGGCCCAGCAAATAGTTC
Organism: Bryobacterales bacterium; assembly: GCA_963763615.1. Taxonomy (GTDB): domain Bacteria; phylum Acidobacteriota; class Terriglobia; order Bryobacterales; family Bryobacteraceae; genus Bog-105. The sequence continues at coordinate 119,400 of CAVXPI010000009.1, forward strand.
TTGAAAAAATTGTTCGCGCCGGTCACTGGGTCGCCCGAGCTGGTGGGAGATGGATAAAGCGCCAGAATTTTCGCGCCGATCGGATTAAATTCGTTGGCCGGAATTTTGTTGCCTGCATAGGCGGCACGCACCACATCGGGTTGGCCTGCCTGATTGGTCCCCGGCACGGCTGAAAAGGGATCGAAGATTTGTTGTAAAGTGCCGTCCGGATTCAACGTCTGCGAAAAATCCCCCTGCTTTTGCAGGGCCGTTGGCACTGTCGTGGTGAGTGTATAAGGAGCGTTGTAGATCGTGCGGTCGTAGTTGAAGAAGTAGAAAAACTTATTCTTGATGATCGGCCCGCCCACGGTTCCGCCAAATTGGTGGCGATGATATTCGGGAATCGATTGGCTGCTCTCATTGGCAAAAAACCCATTGGCATTCAACGCCGTCCATTGGCCAAAGTAGTAGCCGCTGCCGTGCAGTTCATTCGTTCCCGATTTCGTAATGATATTCAGCACTGAGCCGCCGTTGCTGCCATATTGTGCCGAAAAGCCGTTGGTTTGCAGCTTGAATTCTTCCACGATTTCCACCGAAGGTTGGTAATGAGACCAGAACATGGCGCCCTCGCCGGCCTCGGGAACGCTCAGAATCGAGCCGTCCAGACGAATCTCGGTGGAAGAGTTGCGTTGACCGTTCGAAGAGAAATTCTCGTTTGTCTGATCGGTTTGAAATCCTTGCGACTCGGTGACGCCGGGCGCCAGAAACGCCAGCTTTTCAATCTGCCGGTTCGCCAGCGGAATTTCGCTGATATAGCGCCCTGAGATAGCTTGCCCTAATTCGCCATTGGCCGAATTGAGCAACTCGGCTTTGGTGCTCACTTCCACTGTCGTGGATGTGGCGCCAACCTCGAGATTAAAATTAAGAACGCTTTGCTGGCTGACGCGCAACACAACTTGCGATTGCACAAATCTCTTGAAGCCGGGGGCCTCTACCGAGATGGTGTAGCTGGCGGGCTGGAGATCGTTGAAGATATAACGGCCGGAGCCGTCGGAAGCGCCTTTGGCCACCACGGCTGTCGCTTCGTTAGCGATTTCAAGATGGGCCGCCGGCACGACGGCACCCGAACTGTCGAGTACCGTGCCGCGCAGTTGCGCCATGAAGCTGGCCTGCGCCCGCGCGCTTTGCGAAGCCAGCGTGAGGAAGGCGACAAAAGACAGAGAGAAGCAAGAGCGTTTCAGAACTGAACCTAGCATGTAAAACTCCCCGATAAAGAATTGAATGACATTCGGTGGCCAGGGCAAACTTTGGGTCACCTTCCTGATAGAAAACGATTATACACACTTTGCAAACGTGTGCATAGAGATTTTTTCATCAAGTGGCGCCAGTATTTTAACGAGGACCTGCGTCTAGAACTCCAACGACCGGCGCGCTTCGTTTTGTTTTTGATGGTCTTCCCTTGGCTCCCGAATTGGACGTGAACGTGGCGGAAACCAGCCGCCAGATTACGACCTTCCTTTCACGCAAGGCCGAGTGACATTTGTAGTTTGACATCGGTTCTCTGTGTAGGCGAGGGGTTTTAGGTTCTCCTGGCGGTATTATTTGTGACGGAGGAGAACAAGTGCTTTCAAGATTCATGGCGAGTTTAGTTTTGGCGGTCACTGCCCTAACGGTGGTGGCTCCTGCCGAAACGGTGAAGTGTTCGTTTTACGCAGCCAGTTACGACGGACACCGCACAACGAGCGGCCAGCGTTTCAACAGCAATGCCCTAACGGCTGCCCATAAGACCCTGCCTCTGGGGACCCGTGTCAAACTCACCAACCCGACGAACCACCGCTCGGTGATTGTGCGCGTGAATGACCGCGGACCCTTCGTGAAGGGGCGTGATATTAGCGTCACTCGCCTTGCCGCGAAACGCCTTGGCTTTACCCGCGCCGGCGTAGCGGACCTGGAAATGGAGACGCTCAAGTAGTTCAGCCAGTAACAGATCGACTTTCTCACTTAGCTCTTGCAACGGATGGGCAGTCGGCCTCACCATATTCGGTAGAGGTGACTTACCATGTCTCGCCGTCGCAGTAGTTCTCAAGCTGCCTTTTGGACAGGCGTGTTTTTCCTCGCGCCGCTGGCCTTCGGTCAGGAATCCCCCATTACAACTCCGGTTGGAGTTTCTCAATGGATCTCTATTGTCTCGATTCCCTCCGTTCCAAACCTTCCGTTCAGCGCTACCACGATGATGGACAACATTCAAACCACCGCGGACGGCTCAACAGTAACGACGAAAACGATGACGACGATTGCGCGCGATTCAATGGGCCGCACCCATAACGAAAATCGCTACAATCTGCGCGCCTCCGACAATGGCGAAGGCCGCATCCGCGACATCACTATTTACGACCCCGTCAAACGCACGCGCACCACGCTCTACCCGGCATCTCATCAGGCAACCGTTGTGTCCTTGCCCCTGCCCCACACGCAAGCGACAACGCCGCAGCCCACACAGCCGAATATCCAGCGAGACGACTTGGGAATGTCTTCGATCGGCGGTATAGCGGTCCATGGCATCCGCCGCTCGCGCACCATTCCGGAAGGCGAGGAAGGGAACGACCACGCCATCACGGTCACTGACGAATATTGGAATTCCGACGAACTACATATGAATATTAGCGTGAAGCACAACGACCCGCGCCACGGCACACAAATTGTCACGCTAACCCAACTCAGCCGCAGCGAGCCCGACCCGGCAATGTTCGAGATTCCCAGTGGCTACAGCGTGCAGAATAATGACGAGCTGCAAAATGCAGTACGCATTAGTGCTGCTGTCGCCGCAGCCAGTCTGATTCAGCGAGTAGAACCGCAGTATCCGGCTCTGGCACTGGCGGCCCGCGTGCAGGGTTCGGTGGAATTCAATGCAGTGATTGGTGAGGACGGCTCGGTAAAATCTCTCCAGCTCGTTCGCGGGCACCCTCTGCTTGTCAATGCGGCCAAAGAAGCTGTCCTCCAATGGAGATATCGAGCCACTTTGCTCAACGGAAATCCGGTGGCCGTCATCGCCCCAATCGTTGTGAATTTTACTTTGCAGGCGCAGAATCAATAAGCCAACGTAAGACTGGCCGCTGGCCGTGGGCATGAAATCGTAAACGCCAAACTTCGTTTCCAGCAACGCCAGTTTTTCCGGCCTAAGCTTGACCCACGTCCGCCGAACCACACGACTTTCGAACGATCAGTTTGCAATCAACCGTCACATGCCGAGCGGGCATGGTGGGATGAGCCAGCCGGTCAATCATGGTGGAGAGCGCGGCAGCCCCAATCTCGCTGCAAGGCTGGCGCAAGGTGGTCAGAGGCACATGCAAGAGGCTGGCGTACTTCACATCGTCGATGCCGACAATCTTCACCTCCGAGGGAATTTCCACGCCAAGTGCGTTCAAGGTCAGCATTAGCTGGCCGGCCGTGCGGTCGTTGCTGCAAACTAGACCGCTCGGCTTGTGGGTCTTTAGCAATCGACTCACCCAATCGGCAGAATCCGGCAGGCCGATTTCGACACTCCATTCCTTTTTCGAAGCCCACATCGCTTCGCGGTATCCCGCAATGCGCGCAGCAACACTCGGAGCGGATTGGGGCAATCCCACGAAGACGATCTGCTCGCAACCCAGTTTTAGAAGATGCTGCGTAACGGTGAGGCCTGCCCAACGATGGTCGATGCCAACTAGATCAAAGCCGCTTCTCTGCGCATACCCGCAGATGTCGCGGTCCAGTAAGACAATCGGAATCGACGAACGCTGAAGATTGTCGATAATCTCGCGATTGATCTCATCGGCGTCGTCGACGTGTTCGACGGTGGCGAAGAAGACACCCGCGACCTCCTTTGAGCGGTAATAATCGCAGAGTTGCAAGGCCTGTTCCACTTTGGATTCGACATCGCGCCCGGCCGCGCCCCAGAGAATCTCGTCGTGCGTGGCGCGGCTGGCGCGCGCTATGCCCTGGCAGATGGGTTCGAATATTTCCGTCTCTCCGAGATCCGGGATCAGAAGTCCAAACGTCCTGCCTTGGGTGGCGTAGGCGTGCCGAACGAACGTGCCTGAACCCGCCTTGCGCTCCACCAGGCCGAGAATCGAGAGTTCCTTCAACGCCCGTGCGACTGTGATCCGCGAAGTATCGTACGTGCGGGTTAATTGGGCTTCGCTCGGTAGCCGTTCCCCTTCGGCATATTTGCCGGATTTGATAGCGCGATGCAAGTCTGTGAAGATTCGCCGGTATTTGACGTCTTGTTTGGTTGTCGGGTCGATTTCGGTGGCCAAAGCTGCACTATTCCCTTGTGACTGTTTTCTGCATTATCAGCTTCGCACAAAGGATATACCAATCCAGGCCAAATAGTCCAGCGCTAATACTATGATTTCTTAGGAGGGATCTTTCAGGAAAAAAATCAGCGTGCGCTAAAGAAACCTGTATATAACCATCGCCTACTGCAGAAGGAACAAACTTTATTATTTATTATCAATTAGATACGAACAAAAACCAAAATTTTGTAAAGCGTTTTACTAAAAGCTGTCTGTAACAGAATATGCCAGATCTGTTCATCATCTGACTTGACAGTTTGACGCCAATAGCGGCACAATTGCTTCAATCGTCAGATGAACCGCAGGGGTTGCAACAGGTCGCTGGCGATTACTCAGCATCCCAAGTGTGGATAAAAAAGGAGATTTGAACCATGTGGAAGTTCTCACGCACGGCACTCAGCACGTGCATCCTCTACGGACTTCTCGTTTCCGGTCTAGCAGGACCGGCAAAGGCGCAATTCAACAGCGCCATTGAAGGTACCGTCACAGATTCAAGCGGCTCCGCCGTTCCGAACGTCCAAGTTGTCATTCGGCAGATCGATACCGGAGTCGAACAGACAAAAACAACCAACGAAACTGGCAACTTTACATTTCCCTTGCTGTCGGCTGGCGTCTACAGAGTCACCGTCACAGCCCAAGGCTTCCAGACCGTCGTCCAAGACCAAGTAACTTTGGAGCCCAGCAGCGTGCAAAAAGTACCCATCCAATTGACCGTTGGCGAAGTCAAAACGACAGTCGAGGTAACAGCCGAACCGCTCGCTCTGCAAACCGACGAATCGAAAATCAGCTCAGTCGTCACCCGCAACGAATTAGACAACCTGCCGTTGCAGGGCCGTAACGTGCTAAACGTCGTCGCGCTCACGCCTGGCGTAACGGGGACGGGCATGATGGGCAACAATCCGGCCGGCGTCCTGGTTTCAAACCAATCTCCCGCCATTAGCGCCAACGGCCAGCCCAACTCCGGCAACATGTTCTACATTGATGGCACAACCGTGAACGATTCACCTTCAAGCGGCGACGCGCGTATCGTGCTCAACCCCGACGCCATTTCCGAAATGGTTGTCTCCGCCAACGAGTTTTCGGCGCAGTTCGGCCGCGGAAGCGGCGTTGTCGTGCAAATGTTCAGCAGGGCAGGGACCAACGGCTTCCACGGTTCGCTCTTCGAGCTCCTGCAAAACAGCGCGTTGAATGCACGCAATATCTTCGAAAACCAGGTGCTTCCGCAATACGGCCACGTATTGGTCCCGTCCCGCAGTAACGAATTTGGCGGTTCCTTCGGCGGCGCCATTATCAAGAACCGGACCTTCTTCTTCGGCAGTTGGGATCAGACCAGAGCCAAGCAGCCACAATCTGGAACGGTGACTGTTGAAACGCCGCAATTCGATAGCTGGATGCAGTCAAACCTGCCCAATAATCTCTCCACTCAGCTCTTGAAATCGTATCCGGCCGCCGCGGTGAACCTGCAAAACTATCAAACCGTTTCCCAGGTGATGCAGAGCGAGCTAGGCCAGACTTGTTCGGGCACTGGACCATCGGGGATGCCTTGCAGCCTGCCCATCTTGGCCACCGGTACCCACACGTTCAGCAATCCCAACAACGGCTACCAGGGCACCATCCGTATCGATCAGAACTTTTCAAAAGATCGCATCTATTTCAACTACATCGCGGTCAATCAAACGCAATCGCAGGATTACGTACGCCCCGATTGGAATAAGCCATTTTCCGTTCCTTCTTACTACGCGGCCATCGATTGGACGCATCTCATCTCCGCCACCATGGTCAACGAAGCCAGCATGGGCGGGACTCACAACGCCCTCAGCATTGTTTGCAAAGTCTGTAACGTGCCCGGCGTGAACAGCCCAATCGCCTCCTTCGGCGACACCAACTTCGCACCCATCAACTTCGCACAGGGCGACATTCACTGGCGCGATATCGTGAGTCTCAGTCAAGGCAAGCACACCGTCAAAGCCGGCATCGAGATTTTCGAAAATCAGGATTTCGCGCCTTTCACAAACTGGGATTCGCGGCCAACCTTCAACTTCAACACGATTTTCCAATTTGCCGCCGACACGCCACAGAGCGAGACCGGACCTTACTCATATAATCCGCAAACCGGACAGCTCGGCGATAACAATCACTATTGGATGAGTTTCTACTATGGTGGCTTTGCGCAAGACGACTGGAAAGTAAAACACAACCTGACGATTAGCGTCGGTCTGCGTGGCGAGTATCAGGCGAACCCATATGAGAGGCACGGTAACCGCGACGACTTATACCTCGGCGCTGGACCGGGACTCGCGGCGGAAATCGCGAACTCCTATGTAGCCCACAACAAATACGCCTTTAACGGCGGAGTCGGCCGCGTGGCGCCGCGGATCGGTTTCGCCTGGCAACCCGGCGACCACTCGAGTTGGTCAATTCGCGGAGGATGGGGCATCTTCATCAATCGAGGAGGCAACACGATTTGGAGCGACACGGCCGGCGGTAATCCGCCCGCCACGGCCGGGTTAAACCTAAACCTCAGCAACCCGACTGGTCCGTACCCGCAATTTGCGTTGTGCGCCCAAACCACCTTCCCGTTCGCCTGCCCGATTCCAGCCTTGCCCACCTTGGGCCTGAACCCCCGCGGCGGTGTCCTCGGCACCATTGTGAACGTGGGCGGACCAGACATGAACATCAAGCTTTCCTATGCGGAGAACCGCTTCTTGGGAGTTCAACACACCTTTGGCCAGAATTGGTTTGTGGAAGCCGATTATACCGGCTCACACGGCGTCGATCTGTACGCAGAACGAAATCTCAACACCTACGTTGGCAACACACTCGTCAACAATGGCAGTTTCATTGGCTACAACCCCTATTTTGCAGGAATCACTTTCGCCGACAACAGCAATTTCTCGGAGTACAACGGTCTGGCGTTCTCCTTGCGCAGAAAATTCGCGAACGGATTGCTGTTCAAGACTGTCTATACCTGGTCGAAGACCATTGATCTGGTGAGCGGCGCTCCCGGCGCGAACAAGACGGAGGGAAGCCTGGTTATCAATCCGTGGCACATCGATAATCAAAAAGCCATCTCCTCACAAGACATTCCGGAGCAACTGGTGTTCGACTTCGTCTACGATATTCCGCGTCCGAAGTTCGACAACAAATTCGCCAAGGCACTGTTAGGCGGGTGGCAAGCCAGCGGTATTGGAACCTTGGCAGCCGGATTGCCATTCACGGTGTTTAACGGCGCCACCAACTGGAGTTCGCAAGGCATTTACTATGACCTGCCCAATGCTCCCACTACCGCTCTCGCCAGCGGCGGCTACAGCCGGTCTCAATATTTGACTGGCATTTTCCCGGCCAGTGCCTTCCTTTCTCCCTGTCCGGCCAATACGCCGTCGGCGCTTGGCTGCGGTGTGGAAGGAAACTTGGGCCGCAATACCTATCGGGGACCGCACTTCGCGCAAGTGGACGGCGGCTTCACCAAGAGCAACCACATTCCTTGGTTTACGCCCGAGGGAGCGCAGTTGCAATTTCGCGCTGAAATTGCCAACCTATTTAACCGTGTGAACCTCAACGGAATGGATTCAAACCTGGCCGATGGCAACTTCGGCCATGCGACCGGAGTGGGCATTGCCAGAACTCCGCAGTTCAGCATTCGAATTCATTTCTAGACACGGCCACCATGCTGTAATTGGGCTGGCGCGGCGGTTTTACTTGGCTGCCGCGCCTTCGCTACTATGATTGACCCTCTCCGTTCCATAGCTTTGTCTTTGCTCGCCGTATGTCTTTTAAGCGGGCAAACGGCCTATGAAAACGCCAAGGCGGCGCTCTTAGCCAAAGATTGGGACCAAGCACTTGCACTTTCCGGGCGCCTACTCAAAAGCAATCCGCGCGATGTAAATGCTTTAAACCTGAAAGGCTTGGCGTTGACTGGGAAAGGGGACTTGCAAATGGCCGACGCTGCATTCGAGGAAGCGCTTCACATTGCCCCCGCCTTCTTAACGCCTCGCAAGAACTTAGCCGTCAATCAACTCGCTCTAAAACAACCAGTGGCAGCCGAAAAGAACTTCACGTTTCTGCTCAAGGCTACCCCCGGTGATCCGCTGCTCCACATGTATTTGGGCGAGATAACTTTCCGGCGCAAGGATTACCGGTCCGCAGCGGCGCATTTACAGTCCGTGAAGGCATTTTGGGACCGGGATGCGCGCCTGCCGGTGATGATGGCTGAATGCGATTTCCAACTCGGACATTCGTCCGGCGGCTTAGAAATACTGAAGCAGGTCGATGCCGGAAAGCTCAACGCCATCTGGCAGTTCCACGCAGGATATCTATTGGCGAATCAACAGGAATATGGCTCGGCCCTGCGGTTTTTTGAAGCCGCGCGGCTAGCTTATCCGCAGCCGTATGATGTGCTTTTTAACTTAGGGCTCTGTTACAGCGAGACCCATAAATTCGGCCAAGCGATCGCCGTCCTTTCTGAGCTTCGCGACAGCCACGGTAAAACCGCGGAGCTGGATAATCTGCTGGCCCAGGCTTACGCATCGAACAAACAGGCTCAACAAGCGATCGACTTGCTGCGCGAAGCGGCCGAACTTGACCCCCACGACGAAAAGAATTACATCGACTTGGGTATGTTGTGCGCCGAATTGAACGCTTACCAGCTTGGCCTCCAAATGCTAGAGGTGGGCCTGCATTATTTGCCCGATTCCGATGCCCTCCTCATGCAGCGTGCCGTGATCTATGCAATGAATGGCCGCTATGACGAATCGGAGAAGGACTTTCTGGCAGCCTCGCACAACAGCAGTGCGCGCGATCAGGCGGCGGCCGGCCTTGGGCTGACCTACATTCAGCAAGGTGACGTGATGCAGGCGGTGAAGGTCTTGCGGGACCGGGCGAAAAAGAATTCAGACAACGCCGCTGTGCAATACCTTTTGGGAGAAGCACTCATTCGAACAGGCATTAGCCCCACCGATGCCGACTATGCCGAGGCGCTGGCGGCCCTGGAGAAATCGGTGCGGCTCAATCCTAATTTTGTTTATTCACGCGTCGATTTAGCAAAACTTTATCTCATGCGGAACCGCAACCTGGAAGCAATCGCGCAACTCAAGAAGTCCATCGCGCTAGACCCAACGAAAGTGCAGGCTTACGCAGAGCTAGGCACGGCACTGCGCAAAGAAGGGAAAATGGCAGAAGCCGCGCCCATGTTTGCCAAAGTGCGGGAGTTAAACGAGTACAAACGTAATCATGAAATGCATCTTTCGCTGGTGGGTGGCTCCGCAAGCGCTGAAGCGGGAGGACTGACGAAATGACACTCGGAGGCACTCCCCTCAACTTCGCTGCTTCATGCGCCAGCCGTCTTTCTGCAGACCTTCTAGCTGAAAGATTTTGCCGATCGTGCGCTGGATGGGGGGCGACTGCATGAACCAGTTCCAGACCCGCCGAGACCGGAGGTTTTCTGCGCTGAGCAGAATAATGCCTAAATCGATGCCCACGACCTCGGGATCGACCCAACCGGTGGCCGGGTTGAAGGCGTCGGCAAAACCGTATCGGCCGTAGGCCAGCTCGCCAAAGTCCTCTTGCATCGCACGCAAAGCCGGCAGGCAGATCTGTGGCGCAAACATCAGAGAACCGCCGGCGGCGCAAGGGACGACCGTGCCGTCTAGGTCGCGTCTCGGCCGCGCGGCATCCCACAAGCCCCAGATCACATAGCCGATATCGCTATCGGAAGGTGTCACGCCCCACAGATTTTCTGTGAAGCCGGGGTACAGGCTGCGCAGACTCAGGCAATACTCTCGATGTGCGTAGGTGGCAATTACAGAATTCTCGAAGTAGTTGATTTGGTACGGCGGCCCATCACGCAGGTTCGAGAAATCGAGATACCCTTGCGGGAATTGATGTGTGAAGATGGCGCCGCCGCCCACCCATGCGAATTTCTCAAACACAACTGGATCGCGGACAAAGCGAAACCAGGTTTCCACCGGGATCGCGCTCGCCGGCGAGGCCATCGCCAAAATATGCAAGAGCACGTTCTCACGATAGTGCGACCAAACAGGCGGCAGAAAGCCGAACTCGGGTTTCCAAGCCATCCTCAGAAGTCCGGAGTCTTCATCCAACATCCAACGAAAGCGCACGCGTTCATAAATCTGTTGCGCTAAGCGGGTTATTTCGGCGTCGCTCGCGAAGCATTGCTGTGCGGTCAACACACCGGCCAGCAGCAAGGCCGTGTCGATTGTCGACAATTCGCAGTTCCAAGCGCGTTCTCCGTTCTTGCGATTGACAAAGTGGTAATACCAGCCGAACTGGTGCGTCTGTTCGAAGGCAAAATGGCGGAGCGTAGCGCGCACCCGTTCGCGCGCGGCCGCCGGTTCAACCCAATGGCGCTGCGCCGCAATGCAACAGGCAGTGAGAGCGAATCCCGTAGACGCGATGCTCGCCACGTCGATGGAATGCCTCGTTCGCTGGCCGCCATCGACGGCGGCGCGATCCAGCACCAAACCTGTGTGTGGGTCGGCCTGTTCCCAGAAATAGAGGAACGCCCGCCGCGAAAGGTCGTCGAGAAAGCGCTCGTCGGCATCAGTCAGAAGCGGCAAACTGGTGGCGGCCATCGCCTGCAAGAAGCCACGCCTCGAAAAGTTCGCCACAGTCGCCAGCATAGCCTGTGTGACTCACTGCGAAACCGAGCCGGAAGCGTCAGCGCCCCAGTTCGGACGCCTACACTCCTGATACACGGTGCAGGCGCACCCGTTTCGCCGAAGCGTTTTTGCGCAACGAAGCCAACTCGTCTGGGAATTATTGCATTGTGGTGGCAGGCACCGCATTAGGGCCCGGTGGCCAAACCGAAGGCGTCATAAACGTAGTTTGTCGCCGCGCCGTTATACGTTTTCCGGACGCGCCGCCCGAAGCCATCATAGAGCACACTCGTCGTGCCGTTGGAAATTGAAGTGATTTCATTCTCGGCATTATAGGCGGCGGTGGCTCCGGTAACCGTGGTGAGTTGATTGCCGGCGGTATCGTAGCTCAGGTTGCCGTTTTGGTTGGTCGCTGGGTTGTAGACGTTTGTTGTCGGTGTCGTCCCCGACCACGGTCCGCCGCTCGCATTGGTGACCCACATGTTGCCCCAGGTGTCGTAATTGTAGGTGCGGGTCCAGTCAAAGGAAGTGGGATTGGTGGCAAAGGGCACGGTCGGCTTTTGGGCTAAGGTTAGCCGGTTGAGGCCGTCGTAGCCGAAGGTCTGTGAAAAGACCTTTTGGGATAAATAGCTTGGGCCGCCGAGGTACTCGGCATAGCTCTGCATGTTTCCATTGTTGTTCGTTTGGGTCGCGTGGGGGCAGATGTCGTACGCCCCGTAGTTGCTGGGATTGGTGCCCCAGTTCGGGCAGGACACGAAGAGCATGGTGCTGAGGGTGTTGCTGTTGTTTACGGCTTCGTAAATTTCCGGCACTTGCATGCGGTTATTGATGGCATTGACGTGCCAGACGGTCTTGCCGCGCACAAAATACCACGGTGTGCTGTTCGGCCAATAATACGCCTGCGTGATGTAGTTGGTGGTGTTGGCTCATCGTAGACGACCAAAGGATCGCGCATTTTCGAATGGTGTTTGAGTGAGCTGGCGCGAATTCCCCCCGAATTCGCCCTCCTTGTTCTTCCTAATTCTCTGGCAAGATTTTCCTACCGGCTCCTTGAGGGCGTTGCAGGGTCAACAAAATACTCACTCAGCCCGCATTCGGCAGCAATTCCGGCTTTCGGCAACGGGACCATTTTGGCGATTGGGCGTCGAGCGTCGGGGTTCGGGCTCACTTTCACCGTTAGTTTGATCGAATGTAGGCGGCCATCGTTCGTAAAAACCGGATCAGTGACCCGAAGGGCAAGAAGCATTCCTCGGAGTTCAAAGCTCCGGTCTGCGCCAAACTGAGGTACTCGGGCACAAGAATTGCGAAGGTTCGCCGCAAAGAAACGCCCTCTGCTCTCCCAGTCCCTGCTCTGGTCGCTATCCTCGGTAAGCAATGTGCTGTAGGTGTCGCGGCGCCCGACCGAGCTGAGGCGGCATTCGAAATCGCCGCTGTAATCAAAATCTGGATCGCCTGTGAACCCAGCCGAATGGCATCGAAGCTTGTAGAGCGATGACCCATAACGCGATTTGATGTCCAGCGTGACGGCGGCTTTGCTCACATCCGGAACGTCAAACGTCTTCGTGACACGCTCCACGGCAGGGTAAGATTGGGCTGCGGCACACCCAACGACAAGCCAAAACATGCTCAGGGCCCAAATGCATTGTGCACGCGATAGCATTTTCAGTTGCCCCCCGCAGCGCTTGTTCCGGTTGGGCATGCGAGACCTCGTGGAACGTAAACAGTAACGGCTGCATTCGCTCCCTGGTCTGGTGCGCCAGGGATTTCGAGGATCAGTTGTCCGGGAAAGCGTAGCTGCAATGCTGTACGGACGGCGACACCCTGAATTGGCCTTCCTCCCACTACATCGGTTAGGCTCGAGAACGACGCATTCCCGATCACGCCGTATACAGACGAAGCATACGGGGCGAGAGCGGCGCCGCTAGGCAGTCCGAACTGCTGCGGGATCACGGCTGCTGTGCCCAGGTGCACCGTTTGCCCAGGGATCCCTCCTTGACGTCCTACGAGTCTGGCATTTCCTGCAAGACCGCGCCCGCGCCCGGTGCATTTGGTTTGCCTGTTGTTTTGGTTAGCCTGGGCGTTATTTGCCCCTCCGTAGTACGAGAGGCCGAACGCAGACTGAAGCGCGGAGATTGTGGCGCTAAAGCTGTTGGCAGAGTAGAGAGCAAATACGTTATTTTGCCCGAAATTTGAGTCTTGAATTTCCTGGTCAGGTGGTATGACCACGACTATCGCCAGCAGCGTGGAACTAGTCATTGAGAGCGTCCCAAACTCATCGTATGCCACGCCGGCGTCGGTAAAGCCTGGGTTGGCCAAAAACGACTCGCCGCAATAGTTATTCTGAGCAGTGCACGTTGTTCCCATACCGCTGGGGTCGACTGCATTCAAGGGATTACCGGGTACATAGCCATATGCGTTCCAACTCTGCGAACTTAGCTGGTCCGCTCCTGCACTCCCGGGATCTGGGCTGTTGAATCTCCCGAACGCCGGCGTGAAAAACCGCGCATTGAAGTAATCCTGACTCGATTCCTGATCTCTAATCTGGCCCGTAAATTTCTCCGTCACATCGGATGAAGTGGAAATCGCGAAGGTGGAGTCTCGGCCCGCTACATTAGCGTAAATCTCCTCGCCGAACGGTAAGTAGTCGTGACGGAAGACAATGTTGTGGTTTTGATCGGTGACAAGCCGGGTGCTGCCTAAATGATCCCCGCCATAGTAGCAAGTGGTGCAAGCTCCGCCCGCAGCGTTTTCACTGGCAACGAGGTCACGCGCGCCGTCCGAGATGTAATCCTTCAGCCACGCGCCACTCCGGTACTCGGTGGCCAAACCGAAGGCGTCATAAACGTAGTTTGTCGCCGTGCCGTTATACGTTTTCTGGACGCGCCGCCCGAAGCCGTCGTACAGCATGCTGGTCGTGGCGTTGGAAATTGAAGTGATTTCATTCCCGGCATTGTATGCGGCGGTGGCTCCGGTGACCGTGGTGAGTTGATTGCCGGCGGTATCGTAGCTCAGGTTGCCGTTTTGATTGGTCGCTGGGCTGAGGCCGTCGTAGCCGAAGGTCTGTGAAAAGACCTTTTGGGATAAATAGCTTGGGCCGCCGAGGTACTCGGCATAGCTCTGCATGTTTCCATTGTTGTTCGTTTGGGTCGCGTGGGGGCAGATGTCGTACGCCCCGTAGTTGCTGGGATTGGTGCCCCAGTTCGGGCAGGACACGAAGAGCATGGTGCCGAGGGTGTTGCTGTTGTTTACGGCTTCGTAAATTTCCGGCACTTGCATGCGGCTATTGATAGCATTGACGTGCCAGACGGTATTGCCGCGCACAAAATACCACGGTGTGCTGTTCGGCCAATAATACGCCTGCGTGATGTAGTTGGTGGTGCCGCCGCTCAGAACGCCCGAGAGCGTGATGGGCCTTTGAACGTTGTCGTACGTGGTGGTGAGGACACGGCCGTCGGGATAGCTTTCGGTTAACAAATCGCCCGCCAAATCATAAGTGTACGAAAAACCGAACGCCGCGCCGCCGGATGTTGACTGGCTGCTCACCTTGACTCGCCCAAGGGCATCATAAGCGGAGAAAGTGGTAGTGGCGCTGCCGTTGGCAACGCTGTACAACCGGCCCTTAGTTAGATGGGCTGAAGTACCCAACTCGGCGCTTTGCAGCAGTAAGACTATTCAGCGGTTTGGCGATAAACGTGAGATAGCTTACACACCCACTGGTCCCAATCCTTTTCCAGGGAAAGTCCAAGTTCGATTCGCAATTAACACACTTAAAGGCACTTTCTCCAGACCGCTGTCGTCCGTGTCCCTCGAAGTTCGATCCGCAAATAACACATCTCTTCAGCCCCATGCGCCAGTTTGGTAAGCTCATTTCCTGCCCAGTTCGAAACTTCGACATTTATTATCTAACTCGTTTTCAGGCACTTATCGCGGAAAAATGAATCGCCGCGAACGCCGCTTAATGACAATCGAGTCAGGCGGCTAGATGGGTAACGAGTTATGCGACTGTCACTAAATTAAATTACCTGGGAGGATTCTCCAGAAACTCAATGGCGTGCCGGACGATTTCGCGGCGGGCTTCCCAAGTGGTGAAGCGTTGAGTGCCGACAACGATATGTTGTGATGAGAAACGGATCGGGAGAACAGATGCCGCGCGCGGTTGACTCAGAAGGCTGGCAACATACAGGAGTTTTCGCAAATCAGCAATATCAAAGTTTGGAGGAAGATCTGGATGGCGCGCGAGCAATTGGCGTTCCAGATCCTGAGGCGTGCTGCCCCAAAGGCCTTTCGCAAGCACCGCGAGCCGGCCCCATTGAACTTCCTGGCGTTCGACTTCGTCTGTACTAAAAGGGCGCCAGGGTTTGAGGGAATCGAACTCGTGCTCGTCCATGGATGAAGCCTTAGAGGAAGCTTACTGCAACACCAATAATTATGCTAATACTACATAAGAGGCCTATGAAAAATCTTCTCGCGATGTTCGTTTTATTGTTTGGTTCGGCGCTCTTGCTGCCGTCCGGAGCCGCCAAGGCGGACGGGACGCCCACCGTGACCGGCAAATGGCATTTTGTATTTGACACGGGCGGCGGCGACCGCGCTTTTGATTCAGAATTCAAACAAGACGGCGATCAAGTCACCGGCAAATGGGGCGCCGATGGCAATGTAAAGGGAACTTTTAGCGAGGGCAAGCTGAATCTCGAGTTTCCCTACAACTCCGAGGAGGCGGGTCCGGGCACGCTGAAGCTCAAAGGAACGCTGGCTGACGACGCTCTTACCGGCGACTGGGCTTTTAACGAATATGCAGGAGCGTTCAAAGCCACGCGAGTGAAGGAATAAAAGTTAGTCGACTTTAAAGCGCAGCAACGCCTGGCCGAGTTGAATCTGGTCGCCAGACATCAGCACGGTGCCGCGGGCGTTGCGGTGGACTGCCATGGCGAAGCCGTCGCGGATGATGTACGTTCCGCAATTGGCTTCGCCTCGGTAGATACGGTCGTTCACTAGGCGGCATTCGCCGGTCTGTGGCGAATAGTTGATATGTGCATGCTCGCGCGAAACGCTGCGGCCGATTTCGTCTTGATCGCTAAAAGCGATATCGTTCCGCCTCGCTAAACCGGAGCCTTCCCGATAGACTTCCACGCCCCGGCCAAGATTCACGCGGGCTCCGCGCAAGGTTAGTTCTGCGGGCGTCGCGATACCTGCTTCTACGGTCAAATGGGCGGGCTGCCGAATGGCGGTGACGTTTTGCGGCGCGGCTCTTTCCGTAATGAGGGTGTCGACGGTGAGCCATTCTTTGTTGGCTTCGGGCAGCTTCGGAGTGGTGGTGATTTCGACGCTAAGGTCGTCTGGGAAACGGTAGTTCGAACGGGCGAGGCCCGACCGCAATTCTTCGGCGAAATATTTCGACAAGAATTCACCGTGAAAGACCGCTGCCTGTTCGTCCGGCACACCCAGCAGGTTGATGCGGACCAAGTTGTAGGGAAACACATTGCGGCCGCTCGCTTGATGGCTCTTGGCTTTGACTGCGTCGAGCACCGCAATGCGGATTTCGGCTAGTTCCGGCGCGTCTTGCGCAATCTTCTGCGTTCCGAAGGGCGCTTCAAAGATCGCCCGGCCGAGTTTCTCAATGATGTTGGACACTGGCATCTCCATTTACTGCTGCTGTTGGCGACAATAGATTTAGTTGGCCCGCCGCGTCGACAAGTTGGCGCGCAATGGGCGCGGCGAATTTTGCGCCGTAGCCGCCGTGCTCAACGACGATGGCGAAGGCCAGGCGCTGGTCGACAGGTGCGCTGTATGGCGCGTACCCGGCGAACCAGGAATGCGGATCGCCCTCATCTAATTGGGCGGTACCGGTTTTGCCGGCAACTTCGAATTTCGTGCCGGCCATAGCCGAGCGCGCGGTGCCGTTTGTTACTACAGAGCGCATGGCTCGCTGCAAGAACGCGGCGGAATCGGCAGGCAAAATCGCGCGTGGCGGGGCAGTGCGCGAGTTACTTGGGTCGGTGACCCAGCGCCCTTCGGGCATCTGACCGCCTGCGGCAATGGTCGCAGCCACGCGCGCCATTTTGAATGGGGTGGCCACCACCGTTCCTTGTCCGTATGAGCAGAAGGGCAGCGCCTCTTTCACTTTGGCGACAGTGCCGCTGGGGATGCCCAGCATGTCGGCTGTATCATGCAGGGCTTGCGGACCAACCGCGAAGACGCCAAGCTGTGCGAAGTAGGCGTTGCACGACACGGTGATGGCGTTGGCCATGTTGAGGCTGCCGTGGGCGTGGTCGCCTACGTCATCGCGAATGGGTCGACGCCAACCGGGAATAATGGTGCCAACGCGCCCGTCACCCAGCGGCGTGCACTTATAGGTGTTATCGGTAGCTTTGGGATTGAGGCGGAGAGCGGCGATGGCGGTGACGAGCTTGAAGGTCGAACCGGGAGGATATTCGCCGTAACGGGCGCGGTCGAGCAACTCGTCGGGCGTACCGGGGCCATTGGCGGGAGGCGGCGGATAACTGGCGAGCGCGAGAACATCTCCTGTTTGCGCGTTCATCACGACGAGCGCGCCTTTCTTGCCGGATGCTTCCAGACGCGAGCGCAGAATCTCATTGGCTTTGAGTTGCAGGCGGATGTCGATGGTGGAATGAACGTCGCGGTCGCGGCTCAACAAGTTCTGCAAAATAGGATTGCCGCGTTGGTGGCGCACGCGGACGACTGGTGCGAGATCTTCATAATCGACATAGCCTTGCAGGCGTGGATTGGAATCGTGTTCAATGAGCGATGAGTTGGTGGCGTGGAATTTATCGCCTGTGCGGAGGTCACCTAGCAAGTGCGCAGCCGCCGGACCGAACGGATAGAGGCGGCTATCGAGGCGGGCCAAAGAATCGATGGAGACACCGAGCTTTTGATAATCGGCCTTGCGCTTTTCGATTTCCGCCCAAGAACTAGTGGCAAGCAGGATGCCATTACGGTCATAAATGTTACCGCGGGGAATTTCGGCCGCGAGTAAGTTGAGGCGCGGATTGTGTTGCGGACGCTTGACGCCATCCAAGGCGTAGACCAGCGTGTCTTTGGCCAAGAGTTCGCGGTCGTGAAAGACCTGGATATAGGTGGCGCGGCAAAGTAGCGCGGCCGCGCATAAGCCAAGGGCCCAACTTACCAGCCGTACCGGAGCGCTGAAGGACGGCTCCAAACTTGGGGCCTGGTGAGCCGGCGGGACGCCTGCTTCGCGGGTAACGGCAGCTTGCGGCTGTACCGATTGATTTGAAATGCCCAGTAGAACGGCGAAGATCAGAAAGTTTGAGAGCATGGCCGTGTTGCCGGAGCTGAGAAACGGCGAGACGACACCGGAGAGCGGAATGGCGCCGAGCGCGCCACCCGAAACCAGCAGCATTTCGAGCGCAATCAACGAACCCAAACCAATTCCCAAGAACGTGGCGTATTCATCGGGCGCTTTGAGCGAAATGCGGAATGCGGATAAAACGAGCAGGCTGAAAAGGAGGCAGACGCATATGACGCCGGGCAAACCCCACTCTTCGGCGATGGAGGCGAGCACTAAGTCGGTGTGTCCCGCCGGTATGAGACTTGGATCGCCCCAACCCGGGCCGGAGCCGATAGGCCCACCGGTGGCGAAAGCCCAGAGAGAATGGGCGAGTTGGTCGCCGCCGTGGACATCGTTATTCCAGGGCGAAAGCCACATCGCGACGCGGTCCACCACAGTATGAGGAGTGCCGAAGTGCACGCCGAGGGCAACGCCTATAACAAGTGCAGCGATGCCCAGCGACGGCAAGCCTGGCCGATTCCGAGCCACCGCAAACATGACCATGAAGACGAAGCCCATGACGAGTGCTGGACCCATATCCTTCAAGACAAAAAACAGAACCAGTCCTATGCTGACGCCGAGAATCACAGGAAGCGTGTGCTCAACGCGCGGCATCCGCAGCCAGCGCATGGAAGGCGGCACGAAAGCTTTTTGGTGCAGATCGCGCAGGCGCTCCCAGTTCGCGGCGAAGTAGCCGGCGAGGAAGAGGATGATGAAAATTTTGATCAATTCGACTGGCTGAAACGGACCGAGGTTCACTTTGGCGTCGCTACCGGTGGGGCCTGAACCGAACACCAACAACGCCAAGAACAAGCCAACAGCGGCAAACAGCGGTGTATAGATCCAACGGGCAAAGACGCGGTATTGAAAGGCGCGCAGCAGTGGCAAAAGAAGAAGAATGCAACCGCCCACGCAGCCCCAGGCGAACTTACGAAACTCGAGCGTGTCGCGCAGTGGATCGCGCAGGCTGACCATGAGGATCAGCCCCATGCCACTGAGCATGTGCAGGGCGGGCAGGATAGTTGGATCGCCCCGGAAACGGCGCAACCGCCATAGAATATGGACAACCCAGAAAGCGGCAAGGTACGCGAGGCCCCAGATTAGGTATTCCCGCAAGAACTCCTTTGGCGTGCGAACGACTAAGAACGGCTTTACTTTCGAAACGGGAAACAGTTGAACGCTGCTGGGCGGCTTCTTAGCGTGCTCGGTGTTCCGTTCAAAGATACTGCGCGCGCGTGAATCGTTCAATGTGTCGGCTTGGTGGATGCGGATATGCGAGAGCGAGCCCGCGTTCGGCAGCGGACGATTTTTCAGCAGAAACGTATAAACGCGGTCGGCCGCATAAGCGCGCTCGGGCGCATCGTTAAACACGAACAAAGCATTGAGGAGATCGTTCGGACTTTTAATGGCGTTGATGTCGACCAAATCGCCCGAATCCAATTGTTTCTGAAGCAACGGAAAATCTTGCGTCTTGGCTGTGTAAACGAGCGCTAATCCGCACGCCACCAAAATACTCGCGCCCAATAAGGGCAAAAGCTCGCGCTGCCGTTCGGGAGACTTGGCGTTGCCTTCAAAATCGAGACGGCTCGCAACCGCGGATTCCCAGCTTTTTGTGACGGCCATTATGGATTGCCTAAAACCGGCTGAACCGTGCCGGTACCCGATGACGTCTCCAGCGACGCCTGCTCCAATTTGATCTGATCTAACTGCTCAAGATTCGTGCTCACATTTGAGAAGCCAACGAGCGGCTCATACAGTTTCCGCGCATTGTCGATATCGTCACGGCACATTTGCAGCCAGCGCTCGGACTCATCGCGATTCTTTGGCGCGGCCCGTTTGGCGCGCGCGAGCTCGTATTGCGAACGGAACATGTAGCCATCGGCCTTTTGCACTTGTTCCCGCGGACCTAGATGATAGCCAAGTTGTTCCGCCTGTTGAAATTCAGCATCCGCCTCGCCGATGTTGTGGAACGCATAAACGTTCAAGCGCGCCAAACCGAGATGCGGATCGGGCGATTTCGGGAGATAAGACGCCGCCTGGCGGAAACTGTCGATACTTACAGATGCTTTGGGCAGGCGCGGGTTTGGGCTATTGCGAACTTTGGGAGCGGCTGCCTCAACCTGAACGAGATTGACATAACCGTCGGTGAGTGCGAGCTTGCCTTTAACGTTGCTGTCGGTTGGATCAATCTGCAGCGCGTAGCGCAAGCATTTCCGCGCACGGGCCCAATCAAAATCGGCGGGATTGGTGATGGCGCTGGCGCGGTAACCGTCGATGATTGTGTCGGCCGCACTCGTCAGATTCGAACGCATCTGCCCTTCAGCCAGATTCAGCGGAGAGAGGAGGCCCATGAACTGCGTGCGCTTTTTCAGATCTTGGAATAGTTCCCAATCGGTGTCAATCGCAGCCGGCGCCTCATGCGCATAGTCGCGCACACTCCGCAGCGGAGAGACCTCGTTATAAACCCGGAAATAATAGACGAGCGGCACAAACACGGCTAAACCCGCGAGCACTCCCGCCAGCAGCGCGATTGCTACATTCGTGTGTCCGGGCCGCATGAACGGCCACTTATGCTGCGACGGGGCGCCCGTTTTCCGCGAGGCCGCCGCCATCATTTGCGAAGTTGTTAAGCGCGTGGGATTGCTGCGCGCTCTGGGAGCGGATGCCGGTGGCGGAGGTGGCACGGGCGGAGGTGTTACGCGCGGTGGAACCGATTTATCGATCGTCGCGTTCGAATCCCACGAGGCTTTATCGCGCGTCGCCGTTACGGGCTGGTTCGCGAGGTAAGCACGCAAGTCGTTTTCAAACTCTTGTGCGTTGTGATAACGCAGTTCCAAATCGCCGGCCAGCGCCTTCGACACAATTGCCTTCAAAGCTGTTGGACAATCGTCAGGCAGCGCGCGCGGCGGCCGTTTCGACTGAATAATATTTTCAAGCTGCCGGGTATCTTGCGCCTGATAGGGCGGTGTCCCAGCGAGCATTTCAAAGAGCGTTACGCCCACAGCCCATAGATCGGCATTGACGTCTACCTGCCCCCGGCTGAGCCTTTCCGGCGAACAATAGCTCGGACTACCCATGTTGTGGCGTGTCAGATTCTGGGTAGCCGAAATGTTTTTTGAAATGCCGAAATCCAACAACCGCACTTCGTCTTTCGCCGCGGCGATCTGTATGTTCGAAGGCTTGATATCGCCGTGAATGACGGCCGTGCGCCGGCCTGCATAATCGGTGACAAACGAATGCAAGGTGCGAAGCTGGCTGCAAATCTCGGCTGCGTAACGCGCGGCGCGGCGCGGCTCCAGGCGCCCTCCGCCTTGCAAAATCTCGGCCAGGCTTCGACCTTCGCAGTACTCCATCGCGACGAAGAAGAAATTGCCAAGATCGCCACAATCGTAAATGGCCAAGATGCGCGGGTCCATCTGATGCAGCTGTTTTTGAATCTGCGCCCCCCGCGTCTCCGCTTCAATGGCGATGCGGGTAAATTCGTCTTTCGACTGTTCAATGCGTTTGAGAACGAGTTTCTGGTTGGTCCAAACATCCCTGGCCAGGTAAACATCCGTCATGCTGCGGCTCAGCTTGCGGATGATTTCATATTTCCCGAATTTTTCGGCTTGTGGCGTAGGGCTTTCCATGGGTGCTTTTAGGCTTGTGTGAGCGGTTTACTTGGGTGGCCAATCGCGTTCGGCTTGACCACTTCCGGTTTGATGGGCTTTTCTATATGTTGCGGTTTCGTCAGGGAAGGCTTATCCGCGCCTGCTCTCGGATCCACCGTATTTTTCGCCCTAATTTCCTCATCGAGCGCGATCGGAAACACCGCATTCAATCCGTTATGCACAATTTCGTTGTGCAACAAGTTGGGTTGAGCCTCGTTGCCGATTTCAATACCGCGGCGCGGCGCTCCTGGCACCCACCCGTTGTCTGCGATGCGATTATCCATGAGGCGTGGCGCGCTTTGGTCCTGCACAATGACACCCGGTCCGCTGTTCTTATGAAAGGTGCTGGCCATTACCAGCGGATGTGCATCGCCGCTAATCCGCACGCCGCATTCGGTGGCGCCTGAAACTTCGATGTCTTCGGTTTCGATCGAGGAATCGGCAATCAAGATGCCAGTACGCAACGGGTGGGTCTCGTTGCCTTCCACGTGTATCCCTTTGATGCGCGCTTCCTTCACGCCGCGCGCGACAATTGCAATGCCAGCATCGGTGCCCGTGGGAGAACTGGTCACTACCACTCGCCCCGCAGGCTGTGCCGCAATGTTGACCCGATCTTTTAACACCAGTGGGCCAACATAATCTCCGGCGGGGACCAAAACGGTATCTCCTGGCAGCGCTTCGTCCAACGCCTTAATGATGCCCGCTGGATTGCCCGCTTCCACCGCTATTTCTTTCGGAGTGTGAGGAACCGGAGTCATCACAACCGTTGGAGCGGGCTTGCTTTCGTATCGATTGTAGAGAAGCCAACCGGCCAGCCCGAGCGCCATTCCTACGGCGAGCAACAGCAGGTTGCGGAAGAAACCCAATCCTGACTTATTGGTGCGCATGCGGGTGGTAGCGTGGCGGTTGCGTCCTTCGGCTAAGGCCGGCGATTCGGCGCCGAGAAATTCCGGCCCCGGCACAAAAACAACACTGACGTTGTCGCGTCCGCCCGCTGCGTTCGCCGCTTCCATCAGTAATTGAGCTATGCGCTGCGAATCGCCATCGTAACGCTCCAAAATGCGCGTCATCTCGGCCGAAGTCACTAAATCGCTCAAGCCGTCGCTACAGATCAGCAACGCCGCATCGGGGCGAAAAGCAACCTGTTTGATTTCTATGAAACGCGGATCGTCGGCGTTATGCGGAAAGGAACCCACATCGCGGAACACTTCGTTGCGCCGCGGATGATGCATGGCCTGGTCTTCGGTGATTTCGCCGGAATCTTCTAACTCGCCCACGGGCGAATGATCGAGCGTGACCTTTTGCAGCTTGCCGTTCCAGAAGAGATAAAGCCGCGAATCGCCGACATGGCCAATGAGAAAATTGTCGCCCACGGCGACGGCCAAGGTGAGCACGCAAGCCATGCCACGCCATGCCGCGTTTGCTTCCGAGAGCCGGTAAATTTCGTTATTCGCGGCAGTAATGGCCTTGCGGATGCAGGCCTCGTCAATCACGCGCGCGGCCCGCAGCGTCTTGCCGATCACGTCCACCGCGGTTTCAGCAGCGGTTTCTCCTGCAGCGTGGCCACCCAGGCCATCCACAACCATGAAGATGCCGCGCGCAGCATCGACCAAGACGCGATCTTCGTTGATGCTGCGCTCCAGGCCAGGGTCGCTCACAGAGCCGGCACGCCATAGCGTCGCCATCTTCATTTACCGCCCCTGACCTGCCCGAACCCAGCTCCAAATCCAAAGACCCACGGTGAACAACAAAAAAATCAGGACGAACGGAACGTGCGCGAAATAAAGAAATTTCACTTGCGCACCTCAAAATCGAGCTTGAGAACGCCTCCTAGACCCAGTTCGGCCCGTTCGGACAAAGGCTGTTCCACACCTTTTTGTAGCTTCTTGCCGTTTAAGGTGGTGCCGTTGGTGCTCAAGTCGGTAATGAAGAATGCACCGGTGGCCGGATCACGCCGGATCACCGCATGTTCGCGCGAAACTTCGTCATTTGTATAAAGCGCCAAATCCATGGGCTGATCTTCGCCGCCTCGGCCTATTCGAACGCGATTCTGGTTAACGGCATAGGTTTGCGGACCTGAATCGTCTTGATACTTTACGTCGGCATAGGTTGTGTCAACGCGCCGGGTCGAGGCCACTCGTTGCGTGGTGGCATGGTCGGCGCGAGGGGCGGCGCTCGGTTCGCGGCCAATTAAGGTCGTCTTGGTGCCACGATAGCCTGGCTCCGCTGTCTCATTCAATTCCGAGTGAATCTCGATGTCGCCCACCGGCACTTCGGCATCTGGCAGAAATTCGATATACCAATCCTGGCAAGCGATCTTGTGTTCCTTTACTGTTTTGCCTTTGCGCGAAAGTCCTAGTATCTTCGGAGGGGTGTTTAGCTCGGTCACGCGGTCACGCAAGGCGCGCCGGGCATCGTCTAGCACTAAGTTGAAGATGCTGCTTAAGGTGGAGTGATCTTGCGGATTGAGATAAACCGTGAAAACACAGGGCAACAGAACGGAGTAGTTCATGTCGAACTTGCCCAGTTCCATGTTGCGGATCAACTCGCTAATAATGATGTGGCCGCTTAGCCTCGTTTCGCCGCGGCGGCCGTGCCCCGAACCCTTCGTTGGCTCGCTGAGCTTTTCGCTTTGAGGCGCCAAGCGCACACTCCCTTCCCAATGACTCCATCACGACTGACGTTTCGCCGAGGCTCAAGTTTCGCGCCCTACCCGGCTGATTCCAAAGATCAAAACGATTTAATCAAAAACTAGGGGCTGGATGCAAACGAGCGCCTGCCATCAGAGTACCGTAAGTGGTGTAGACGAGGAGGGCGGGGGGAATGTTCGGGGAAAATGCGCCCGCTGGCCATCGCGCTGGGATGTCGTCTATCCGGGGATCGGGTCGGGATACCACTTGTCAAATCGAAGCCGCACCCGTGACGGACGGACAACGACCTCCTCGAATATCGCGAGTTCTTCGCCGACCGATGCGGTTTCTGTTGCCTCAGCGTTGGATCGCGACGCTACGCCGGCCAGGGCATTCGCACGCGCTTCGCACCCGATAGCCTGGCACGGTGGCCACGGAATGCCGTGCGGGAAATTCTCCGCAAAGCCAAGGGCGGCGATCCCTTCGGGAGTGCATGCGTCGAGGACATCGACCATCGGCACAACGCGTCCACTCACTCACATGCCGCCGTAGTTGAAGAGTCGCCCGAGATATGGATAGATCGGATCGACTCCATCGACGCGAAGCGTTTCAAGAATAGTGCGGTTGCCGAGCCACGAATCCGGCGTACGCACGATTTCCGGAATGCGAGACGCGATCACGCGGCGGCGAATAGCTGTGCGAGGTCGAGCAGACGTTCCACCGAGGCGCGCTTCTCACGCGGCACGCCGCGCGTTTCTGATTCGATAATGGATTGGGCTCGCCGACCCAGCAGGTCGGCCATCTCCGACCTGGTTAGCCCGAAGACTTCCCTAATCTCCTGAAGTTCACTGATCGTTCCCTTCATAGGATCAGCATATCACGGATATTCGGGCCCTACGAGGTCCCGAAGGAGCGGTCACTATGGATTCTAAAATCGCTCAATCCCGACGGCGATATGCTTATGGAAACAGGCAAACGGGAATGACTTTCCTTATGACGACGCGAATCAACAGGTTCTTTCCGGCGATGCTTTTTTTGGTACTGCCCTTGGGCGGCCAAACATCGAAGGTACCCACCTTCACCAAAGACATTGCGCCGATACTGCAAGAGCACTGCCAGATATGTCACCGTCCGGGTGAAGCGGCGCCTTTCTCGATGTTGACCTACGAACAAACCCGGCCTTGGGCGGCGGCCATGAAAGAAGCGGTCAAAAGCAAGAAAATGCCGCCGTGGTTTGCGGATTCTCGGTACGGAAAGTTTTCGAACTCGAACGTTTTGACGCCGGATCAGATGAGCAGCATTTCCGTTTGGGCCGACGCGCAAGCGCCCAAGGGAGACGCCAAAGACATGCCGCCGCCGAAGACGTTTGTCGAAGGATGGCAGATCGGCACGCCGGACCTGGTATTTCAGTTGCCGGAGCCCTTCGATGTGCCGGCGTCTGGAGTGGTTGATTACCAGCACGTGATTGTTCCTTCGGGCTTCACGCAAGACACCTGGGTGCAGGCCGCCGAAGTTCGCCCCACCGATCGCGCCGTTGTTCATCACATCATCGCCTTCGTACGAGAACCGAAATCCAATTGGTTCAAAGGCCAGAAACCGGGCGTGTTTTTCGCCGCGCCGCAAGTGAAGACAGAGGAAGAGCCAGATACCAGCGCACTGCCGAGCGATTTTCTGGTGGGTTATGCTCCGGGCCAGCCCGCTGAAATCCTGCCGCCGGGCCAAGCAAAGCTGATCAAAGCCGGATCCGATTTCGTGTTTCAGGTGCACTATACGCCCAACGGCAAGGCTTTGCGAGATCAGACGAGACTCGGTCTGGTGCTTTCGAAAACGGCCCCGAAACAGCGGGTGTTGACACTATCGGCGACCAATGGAACTTTCAAGATTCCCCCCGGCGACCCGGATTACCGCGTTGCCGCCAGTTTTGAAATCAACACCCCGGTGAAACTCGCGGGCCTTCACCCGCATATGCATGGCCGCGGAAAGGATTTCGAATACAAAGTCATCTATCCGAGCGGCCAGCAACGCGTGCTGCTCAGCGTGCCCCGTTTCAACTGGCACTGGCAGAACTGGTACACGCTGGACCAGCCGATTGACTTACCGAAAGGCTCGAAGATCGAGTGTGTAGCGCATTTTGATAATTCGCCAAACAATCCCGATAATGCCGATCCCACAAAAGCAGTGATCTGGGGCGAACAGAGTTGGGACGAGATGATGGTGGGATTTTTCAACTTGGTCTTTGACGCCGATATGCCGGTTCGGAATCTGTTCCCCGAGAAGAAAAACAAGGCGGAAATCGCGAGCCGCTGATGACGTTTCCGGTGCGACTGGCGATTGTTTCCCTGGCGCTGGTTCAATCGGCGGCTAGCCAGGCCGTTCTCCAGCCGCGGAAGAAGCTTCTCGCCATTGGCGAGGAGAAAGGCTACCGGCACGAAGCCGTTACTCATGCCTTGAGTACGATTGAGCGTTTGGGGCACGAATCGGGACTATGGGACACTTACATTCGCACCGACACCGAGCCCCTAACGAAGAGGAAGCTCGAATATAACGCCAAGAACTTGAACGACTTCGATGCCGTGGTCTTTTATACCGGCGGGGCGCTGGAGATGGACGACCAGCAAAAGGCGGACTTCCTTTCGTTTATTCATGATGACGGAAAGGGCTTCATCGGAATTCACAGCGCTGCCATTACCTTCACGAATTGGCCTGAGTATGGCGAAATGATTGGCGGCTATTATGACGAACATCCGTGGATGACTTTCAGCGCGCCGATAATCGTGGAAGATCCGGCGTTCCCCGGCATGTCGGCATGGCCTCGATCATTCACGATCAAAGACGAGATTTACCAGATGAAGAATTTCTCGCGTGAGAAATGCCACGTGCTGATGCGGTTGGATGCCGACAAGCTGAAGCTGGACAACCCTCGCGTTCACCGCCACGACCGAGATTTTGCTGTGGCCTGGACCAAGACTTATGGTAAGGGGCGAGTTTACTATTCAACGCTTGGTCATGTGGAGGAGAACTGGGACGACCCCTCGTTCCAAAAAATGTGGGCAGAAGCAATCAAGTGGGCGCTCGGCTTGGTGGACGGCACCACCTCACCCCGTTGAACGATGCGTTAGGCCAATCTACGAGCGTAGTTTACCAACGCTTCCATATCCTGATCTGAATTGCCGTCCTTCTCGTACTCAATCGCGACAAGGCATTGGTAGCCGATTTTTTTCAATTCGGTCATCACTTGGGGGATCTTCGCCACTCCCTGGCCAAGCAAGACGTTGTGCTCCGCGCCCGCTGCCGCCACATCTTTCAAATGCACCATCAGCAAACGCGGAGCAAGCCTGCGAACCGCGTCCACTGGGTCGTGACCGCAGGCTGCCATTTGGCCCACGTCCAACGTTGTACCCACGGTTGCCGACAGACGCGACAGAACCTTCTCGACGTCGTCTACGCTCTGGTACGGAAAGCCGCCTTTAAACCAGTGATTGTGGATCCCGAAGGTTAAACCGTGCTTAGTGAATTGCTGATCGATACGGTTTAAAATTGGGCCGGTTGCGTCGCCGGAGACGTTACGCGCTCCGAAGATTTTCGCGTAGCGGACGGCGTAATCCAGATCCAGCTCATTCTCAATCGTCGCGGTGTAATACGAAACGCAGCGTATTCCAGCCTGATCGAATTTGCTCCGCGCCGAGCGGCACATCTCCTCGGTAGGAGGCTTCATCAGCATGAACTCGCCGCGAGACATTTCGATATCGGTGATCTTGAGCCGCTGCAATTGCACGACCATTTCATCGATCGAAAGGGTGTGATAGGAAAACGTGCCGACTCCAATGTTGAGACGATTCCGAACAGCCGCGTCACTCCGCGAAACACCTGTAGCCAATGCACCAATAGCGCAAACGAATTGCCGTCGAGTTGTCATGAAGGGCGTACCAGGCCGAACCGAAAAAAGTAGCAGCGCTGCGGGCAGAGTGAAGTCATAATTTTAAGGGCCATTTCTGGCTGCCATGAAATACCGCCAAAAGTTCCAAGCGATCATTCCGCACGCGATATGGGACCACATAAGGCGTATCCGGGACAACAAGCTCCCGCGTACCGAGAATGCGTCCTGGCCTACCAATGGCGGGATGGGACTGAAGAAGTTCGACTGCCGTGACGATCCGTCTGGCCACCAGGACTGCTCGTTGCTCGGAATCTTGTTCAATGTATTCCCTGAGCGAACTCAAATGGCGGATCGTCCGACGGGACCAAATTACTTTCATCGTGGCGCTTTTGTCTCGCCAGCCTTGCCCCACGAACTAAGCCATTTCACGACTTTGCCGTGGCTCACACCTTGCCCGGTATCCAGTTCTTTAGCCGCCTCTTCAATCTCGCCAAGCTGCCACTCTTCAGAACTCACATAAGCGGCGATTGCTTCCGCTGCGAGAAACGACTTCGAGCGATTCGATCGTTGCGAAAGTGCCTCCAGGCGCTTCTTTGTGCCGGCGTCAATCCGAATTGAGAGTGTTTGGGTCATTGTTTGTGTTCACCTGTATACATCCTCGCACATTGCGGGCCCGTCAGTCATCCCTTCAACCCGGCCCGCGCCCGCGTCACTTGCTGAATCGCGCTCCAGTCCGCGTCTTTCAATCCCAACTTCATACATTCCTCCATCTTGTCTTGGACGATCGTCGCCAAATCAAGCGGACAGTCCGCCGCTTTCGCCGCATCGAGCATGAGCCCAACATCTTTCAATCCACCGCGCATCGAAAAGCCCCCGGCGCCATCGACACTGTGCTCGAGCAGCCGTTTCGCGTAACCTTTCAGCCCAGGATGCGCAAAACAGCGGTCGAAAAAGCCAGCCATGATTTCCGGAGACGCTCCGGTCTTTTCAGCGAACGTCAAACACTCGGCCATCACCTCGATTTGCGAAACGATAAAGAAGTTCACGCAAAGCTTCTGGCGATTCGCAACGCTGGCCGGTCCAGGAATCGACACAACGTTGTTCGCAAAAGCGGCGCAGACTGGTTTCAGTTCCTCGACCGCACTCGCGTCACCGGAGAGAAACTCAGTGAGCGTTCCAGCGGCGGCAGCATCGGGCAGGCGAACGACTGGTCCCGAAACGTAACGGCTAGCGTGCGCGCGATGTTCCTCAGCAAGCCAGTCGGCACACGTCGGAGAGATGGTGGTCACGCAGAGATGAATTGCACGTGGCGACATTTTGCGGATGACGCCGTCGGGTCCACCAAAAACGCTGCGAATGGAAGCATCATCCATCAAACTGCTGATCACCAGGGGAGCGCCTTCAACGGCTTCCGCCGGGGAGTTGGAGACAACAGCGCCGACGGTTGCAAACGCGGCCGCCTTTTCAGGGGTGCGGTTCCAAACTTGTAAAGAATGACCGGCCCGCACGAGGCAGTGCGCGATTCCCGTGCCCATGTTGCCAAGGCCGATAAAAGCAATGTTCATATGATTCTCCTTTTGCTAGTGTGAACTACCGGTTTCTTGCGTCATTTGGGTAGACTAAAGATTGAAGCAGGTAAAATATGTTGGCATCAAATCAATACGTTGAAAATCGCACCGGCGGTTACTACATTGCTGGGACGCGCATTGGTTTGGACGTGATCGCTTGCGATTTTCGAGATGGACGATCGGCAGAGGCCATGTTCGATTCCTATCCATCCATCGGCTCACTGGCAAGGGTCTACGGAGTGATTGCTTTCATCTTGGAGCATCCCGATGAAGTGGAATCCTACTTACGGGTTCAGGATCTTCGATATGAAGCGTTCAAGGCTGCGAACCCTTTGACGCCGGACATGCTTGAACGTTTTGAGCGTGCCAAGCAAGCGAAGGCTCAGACTCAGGTTTGAGCATACGCTTCCAGGCCGACGGCAGACCTAAACCCGGAAATTGGGAGAGGCTTGCTACGCCGGGAGCCTTCGATTGATTTCCGCGCAGCTGCCGGGATACTTCCCGACGGAACTCCAGACGCGACCGTTCTAAAGATTGCGGCCGACGATGGACGAGTTCTGGTTTCGCGAGATATCAACACAATGCCTGAAGAGTTTGCGAGGTTATGCGGGTAACGAGTCTTCCGGGATAATTCTAATCCCATCCCGAAGGTCTTTCGGCACCGTGATCGAGGGCTTGTTGATGGTCTGGCTGAGCTGGACGCAAGAAGATTTGCGCAACCAAGCGCGGTGGCTGCCTTGATCACAGCATCAACTGCCCACCGTTCACTTCAACCGTCTCCCCGGTCACATAACTCGCCCCTTCCGAAGCCAGAAACGCAATGACGTTCGCCACCTCTTCCGATGTGCCAACTCTACCGAGCGGTATCCCCTTCACGAAATTCGCAATCATCGCCGGGGTCGAAAACACTTCGTGGAACGGCGTATCAATCACACCCGGAGAAACGGCGTTGACACGAATCCCGTGGGGTGCAAATTCCTTTGCCAGCGCCTTTGTCAATGTAATCAGTCCACCTTTCGCAGTCGCATAAGCACCTGCACCGGGTCCCCCGCCATTTCTGCCTGCAATCGAAACGATGTTGATCATGTTTCCGCGCTTGCGTGCCACCATCATGGGCGCTACCGCCTGTGCCGCCAGCATGGCGCTTTTCAGATTGAGATCAATCACCTCGTCCCAAAGCGCTTCCGTCATTTTTTCGAACGTCACCCGCTCTACCAGTGAGCCCGCGTTATTGATCAAAATATCGATGGGTCCGAGTTTAGCGCCGGTCTCCTCAACCAGACGCGCGATTTCGCTAGTCTTCAGCATCTCGGCTTGAATGGCGATCGCTTTGCCTCCTGCTTGCTCAATGGATTTCTGCACGTCCGCCGCGCCTTGGGCATTTTTGTTATAGCCAATGGCAACGCGCGCTCCCAAGCGGGCGAAGAGGCGCGCGGTGGCGGCGCCAATTCCGGAAGAGGCGCCCGTGATAAGCGCTGTCTGGTTCAGAAGACTGAATAGTTCGGGCATCACTGGTATTGTCGCCTGCCCCGCTCCACGGATTCAAAATAACCTTCGGATATAACCGTGTCGCCAATCAAACCAAGGGGTGGGTTTAGGAGATGCCGCCCGGGACCTATACGATCGCAGTTGAATCGGCGGGTTTCAAAAGGGAAACTCGCGCTAACGTTCAGGTACTCGTAAATACCAACCCGCGCGTCGATCTCACTCTCCAACCGGATGCTGATGAGCTGGGGGAAAAAACAAACCCATCGGCTGTTTCGTTTTGCAGAACGGAGGCAGCGCTTAGTACGGAACTTCTTTTGAAAAAACGAAGCCAATCGCCACGAGCTCGCTCTTTTGCGCTTCGAAGCCAGGAGCGGTCTCCCGGATCGGTTGTGATTTCGCAACAAAGCCAATTTCCGACGTAGAGGCGACTTTACGCTTCGAAGCCACCTTGGGCCGATGAGCTGGAAAAAACAGACCCATCGGCCGTTTCGTTTTGCGGAACGAAGGCAGCGCTCACTGCGGATCGCTTTTGAAAAAACGAAGCCAATCGCCACGAGTTCGCTCTTTTACGCTTCGAAGCCAGGAGCGGTCTCCCGGATCGGGTGTGATTTCGCACCGAACCCAATTTCCGACGTAGAGGCGGCTTTACGCTTCGAAGCCACCTTGGCCTGGGCCGATGAGCTGGGGGAAAAAACAAACCCATCGGCTGTTTCGTTTTGCGGAACGGAGGCAGCGCTTAGTACGGAACTTTTTGAAAAAACGAAGCCAATCGCCACGAGCTCGCTCTTTTGCGCTTCGAAGCCAGGAGCCGTCTCCCGGATCGGGTATGATTTCGCAACGAACCCAATTTCCGACGTGGAGGCGGCTTTACGCTTCGAAGCCACCTTGGCCTGGGCCGATGAGCTGGGGAAAAAACAAACCCATCGGTCGTTTCGTTTTGCGGAACGGAGGGAGCGCCGTGAAAAAACAAAGCCAGAGGACGCATTCGCAAATATTCGGTTGTGAAGGATCGAACCGGTTTTAAAAACCGGCGCAACGGGAGGCGCGATCAGAGAAGACGCCAAGAGAGAACCGCTGTAACAGTTTGAAGATAGTGCTGCTGGCGTTTGGAGTGATCTGGGATGGAACTCAACAATTGAGAGAAGAGCCGTGGTTTGAATGGCTTAGGGGGAAGAAAATAAGGTGCAGGGTTTGTGACTACGGTTGGCGGACGGGGAGGTCCAATGCCGGCCAGGAGGCCCGCCCTAATTCGGCCCGCTGCGAGGAGAATTTCCATGCTTGGCGCAAACTAATTAACCTAAATGGCCAAAGCACAAGAACTCTCCGACATCGAAACCGCGTGCTTAATCGCCTGGAACATCGCCGCAGGTTATTGGCAGCGCGTTGGGCTTGCCCCCGCCGAAGCTAAACAGCTGATCTCGGACTTTGCCAAGGAATTTCCGAGCGACCCCGTGGAAACTGTCACCCACTCACGCGTAAGGTTACAGCAAACGTTAATGGCATTGAGAAGAGGTGGCTTCGAAGAGGTTCAGGGCGAGGCTCCGTTCCGCCAGCATGCACAACAGAACCTGCTGCGCCTACTCAGCGCTTACCAGGCGGCCGGCGACTCAGGGATGGCGACGGCCTGGCATGAGGTCTTTCCGAAAAATCAAGAGGTGCGACCGGTGAAATATCTGCCGATTCGCGTTATCGAAAATGACGGTGAATCATCAGACACGGCATTGGAGGTGATCGGCGCCCCCGACCGAGAGACGCGAGTGGCTGCGGAATGGTGGTATTTGCGATATCGATTCGGACGGAACTTTACGCCCGGAATGCACATGACAACCATCGAGAATGCAAACGGTGATCGCTTCAGCATTCACACCATCGCTCTATCAGATGGTTCTAGCAAGCGGGTGTTCTTCCGGCTGCGCGGTGGTATCAGGGGAATCGCACCAGTTTCGAGCCACGGTTCGCATAAGGATGCCAAACAGCCCCAAGCGGATCTCGAGCAGGTAAGTGATTACATTGCAAAGGTCACCGAACTGAAGGTTGGATTTGTGTGGCTGCTCGGATGGAACATCGTCGCGGGGCAGTGGGAGCGAATCGGCCTCAAGCCGCAGGCGGCAAAGGAATACTTAACTGATCTTTTTGGCAAGCTGGAGGGTGATGCGGCCGATCTTTCAAAGAGGTCGGCCGAGCAATTGCAGCATGGTTTGATGGCTCTCCGCATAGGAGAATTCGAGCAGATCCAGCGGGAGCCACCTTTTAGTCGCTTTGCCCAAAGGAACATGGAGGGCTTGCTGCTGGCCTGGAAGGGCGGAGGCGAGCTAAGATTTGCACAGGTTTGGGATGCCATCTTCCATCCCGGCTGGGAAGATGAGGGCGAACAGCAGTATCCGGTTCGAGTTATTGTCGACAAGGGAGACTGCCAGCAGCGCGCCCACGAAGTACTGAGCGCGGCAGATCCGCAATACCGGACTGCTGCGGAATTTTGGTATCTGTTCTACACGTTCGGCGACGGTTGGAAATGGGAAAGGCACGAATCAGTAGGCAATGACCACGGCGGCCCTCAGTTCAGTGTTCATCACATTCGGGTATCCTCTGACGCGGGTAGGCGTGTGTATTTCAGGCTTTCTTGGTAAGGTGTAGGCCGAAGAGGCCGAAGTCCTCAAACCCCGGCCCGCTCATTCCCGCGCAAACAAATCCAGGTTCGAAATCTCCATTGACGGGTCGAATGTAGGTGACTGCGCGCTTACATCGCTCACTGCTGCGCTTGTTAGTGCCGGCCAGGCCGCTTCGAGTTGCTGCCTGAGCACGGCCCATTTGTCCAGATTAATAAGTTGACCTGTATCGAAGAAATCCATCACGTCGCCATAGAGGAAGTCGATAAATTTGGTCAGCAGTTCGTACTGGACAACGTTTGCCGCGCAAATCTGAAGCGAAACAAGCATCATGAACAGCCTATCCACAAATCTGTTCACGTCCTTGAGCTCACAGATTGACTCGCGGTCCTCTACAACCCTCATCGCTTCACGTACGACGGCGGCCAAGTCTTTGCTTGTCTCGGGCCTCGATGCCATGCGCGTATCTGCCGGAGCTGCGTAGTCGCGCGATTCAAGTACTTCGAAAGTGGGACCGCGGCTCGCCCTAATTCGGCCCATGATGATATTTTCCTTAAAAGATCGCAGCGCGTTTGACTTTCGCCGTGAGGGGAGAGGTAAGTCAAAATACGATTCAAACTGCGTATTCTGCGGCATACCGGCGGGGACAATCGTGGTTTTCGGTATCTCGCCCCGTCTATCGTCTGCGCGCTCGACTACGGCTACCAGGGACATTTCCGAGCTGGCAAGCCCGTAGCGTTTACTCAGTTCGAGAATCCGCCGCCGCGATTCGCTCGAACCGTCGTTACAAGCTTCGAGCTCCGCGATGCGTCTCGCCCCCTGAAGCTTTTCGATCAAACCATCACCTTCGTCTTTAGCTACCGCTTCCAAAGGCACACGCCGGGAGGCTTGCGGCCATGCAAGTTCAATATCGACGGCTTGCGCGTCCGTATCTCCGAAAGCAACGAACGGCGTATCTGAAAAAACAGGTCCTGCCGAAGGTGGCTGTACATTCGCTTTGGCAATTCGGACTTCAGCGACAACCGTGCCGCCAAGGGCAGCAAACAGCTCTAACGACGCATCATCCATTCTTTCCGACGGCGTAACAAAACGGCAAACCCCACCTGTTTGGCGCGCCAACAGTTCGAGAAAGCGATCTTGGCTGGCGCTGCCGATCCCCAAACAAAACAGCCGGACCGCGCATTTTCTTGCTTGTGCCAGGATTTCATTCGTACCAGAAACCTGTCCGTCCGTAATGAGGAATATTTCGCCCGCGGATCCGTTAAGGAGGCCCGTCGCCGTTTCAACTCCGCTCACGAGTTCCGTCCCACACCGGGCATCAATCGCACTCAAAAAAGCACAAGCTTTCTCCACGTTGTCCCGCGTTGCTTCAAGCATCGCTTTAGCGAAGAGTTCAGAATCGCTGTCGAAAGCGACGATACCGAATTGATCCCCGGCGGAAAGCTTCACAAGACAGTTCTCTATGGCCGCGCGGGCCTGCTTCATCGGCGCCCCCTCCATTGATCCGGAGCGGTCAAGCAGAAAAACCACCCTTCGGGTTGTTCTCGCCGGCGGTCCAAAAACGAAAGACGGTACAACCGCCGCGAAGTGTTTGCGGCCGTTGCAGGGTCCATCTGTCCACGCCTGTCCCACACCGAAGTCGCGCTTGACATCCAATACCAAGTCGCGATTCGGTATGTCGCGGTCAGGCGAGAGCTTAACGCCAACCTTGTCTCCAGCGTCCAACAGCATGCGAACCGCGTGTGAAGGCGAAGCGATTTCGCGGACGCCGCTGGCCGGTTCGATTTGTAAGTCGAAGCCAATCTTGTGCAGTTCTGTGGCATCGGCGTGAAATGGCGGCGTGAATGCACCGCCGGCCACATCGTCGGGTAATTCTATGGTTCCGATGCCTGGCCCATCCAGTGAGACACGCATTTTCGAGTGGTAACAGGGAGCAACCGTGAATGGGAAACGCAGGCGCAGACCGGTGTCGCTCAGTGACACGCCTGCGATCAATTCCAGCCGAACCACAACCGTTTCGCCCGGCCGCAGATTGCCCACGGTTAAGTTGACAAGTCCGTCGAGGTTCTGCTGTGTTACCGCGGCGAGCGATCCGTTCTCGATCGCTTCTTCGTACCGTTTCTGCGCGTCGCCGTGCGGCTCAAGACGGCTGGCGATGGAGAAGCCTTCACCTGAGATCTGAAAGCTGACGAGCGAAGCGTCTCGTGGGAGCGGGAAACAATACACGACTTCAACCGGCGATTTTTCGCTTGATCGGAAGACGTGCGTGACGCTCAATTTGGCGCCAAAGGGAAGAATTCTTCCCGCAAGAAATAGCGACTGCAGGTCGAGCGCCAAAGGCTCGGCACTCTCTGCACGCACTGGGGCGAAATACGATGTCATTCTGTTTTCCTCTCTTTTCCCTCGTCTTGCAGCTTTGCGGCTGCTTCTGCTAACACGTTTCGGATCATCTTGTGACGCCATGGGGCAATACCGCTTCGAACCCGCACGACCACATCTTCGGCAAGCTGGTAATCGAGCCACGCGGTTGGTTCAGCCATTTCTCGATGGTCTGGGTCCGGCGAAAGCGCAAACGATACTTCCGCCAAAGTCATTCCTTTTGCCTGCAGTGCTTTGATGCGGTTCAACAGTTGCAAGTGGACTTCCCCGTAAAGGGCCTCGCGGCCAGCGCGCACCGGTCCAGGCAAAAGGCCTTTAGCAATGTAAAACCGGACGGTTCGCGCTGGTACGTCCGCTTGCTCCGCTAGTTCGGCGAGCGAAAACTTATCCACAACAGATCACCTATCAAGTTTAAGGCCGCTGATTGACACTGTCAAGTACTGTCTAGTTATTTCGCAACAAAAGTCGGAAAAATCCGGCTTTCGACTTGAGGTATGGAGAAGGTACGAGATCTCGCCGATGTTTACGTATCGGACCCCGTGCACAATGTCATCACCACTAACCGTAATATATGAATTTGATCGCTTCCGGTTGGATCGGCGCAATCAGCGGCTGACTCGGGACGGTCTGTTAATGACTGCGTCGGGGAGAACGCTTCCGATCTTGCTTGATCTGATTGAGCGGCGCGACCAAATCGTCCCCGTGGAAAAGCTGGTCGATTCGCATTATCCGAAGTCCCAGTCCGGTGAGGAAGAACTAACCAGCGAAATCCTCAAGCTAAAGCGCGTGCTCGACGATACTTCGAAGCAGGCACCCATGATTCGGTTCATTTCGGGCCAAGGGTACCAATTTGACGCGGAAGTCACTGAATATCTAGGAGACGCCGCAAGCGATCAGAAGTTTGGCAAATCGGAGGAATCCGCACCAGCGTACCAGGCACCGCCGAAGCCCAAATCGAAGGCCGCTTTCGGGGCAATTGCGGCGTTGGTTGCAGTGGTAGCTGTGGTTGCGATTGGCGTTGGCGTTTGGAAATATGTGCCCCTTAAGAGCGGCCGGGGCGGCGATTTCAGCGATAACACCTCATACAGCGGCACTCCGAAGGTGGCGATTCTGCCGTTTCAATCGCTGACCGGACAGGCCAACGATGAAGGGTTCAATCGAAGCCTGACTGAGGGGATTTTTGCCGCGTTGAGCAAACAGCGGCAACTTGAAGTGGTGCCGGCGGGAGCTGTACAGAAGTACCTGGAATCCGGCGCGGCTGATCCGGTGACGGCTGGGCACGAATTGGGTGCGCAAATGATCGTCCGCGGCATGGCGCAGCGTCTCGCGGGACGCATCGTGGTGAAGGTGCAGTTGGTAAGCACTCAGGATGGGAGCCAGATCTGGTCGACGGGATTCGAGGGCAATTCGGACGATATTCCAGGGCTGACGAAGAAGATCTCGGAAAAAATTGGGCGGGGTGCCGGGCCTGAATAACTGTTAAGAGAAAATTTCGCAAAACCTTCGACTATTAAGCAAATGAGCCCTACGGCGAGCGAACAACTAGATCACCCGCGTGAAGAATTTAACATAGGAACGCTGCTTCTGATCGCTCTGGCAGGAGTGGTCGGTACTACGATGCTGGTTTGGGCGTTTCATTTCTTACACATAACCACCGCATCCGCATCGGCTAACGCCCCGCTTCCGCGCGTGGCGGTTCTGCCTTTTCACTCAGCGAGCGCATCTCCGGCGGACATTCAGTTTGACCGAAAACTGACGGATGTATTAATTAATGGGCTGTCAAAGGTCGCGCGGGTGGAAGCCCTGCCGGCGAATATGGATGCCGATCCGGTGATGATCGGCAGGGAAACCGGGGTCCGGATTATGTTGATCGGCAAGGTGCAACGGAGTGGACAACAGGTAAAAGTAACGGTTCAACTGGTAAGTGCACGCGATGGAAGACAGTTGTGGACGGGTGAGGTCAGCGGCAATTCCGGAGATCTTGCCCAGCTTGCGACGAAGATTGACGAGGCAGTAGCGCCCCACTTGACAGCGTTGTTAGACTGAACACAAGAGCAACTGGACATAATGATTGGCCGTGAAGAGTTTGACCCGCTGGCCCCGCAACGCGAGGCGGCGATCTTCTACGGTTTGTTTCTCCGAGGGCACTCGGCCGACGACTTGCGCCGCGATATTGATGTGCCGCGTCCGTTGCTTCATAAGTGGTTGCAACCACGCAGGTATGAGAACAATTTCCGCGACTCGCTGCGGCAGATGTACACGTACCGGAAGAAAGTGTTAGCGATTTTCGATGAGTTGGTGTTGAAGGAAAAATATACGCGCGTCAATTAGGATAGGCGGATGAAACTATCCATCTTCCAAGTTGATGCCTTCTCCAACAGAAGTATTTGGCGGCAACCCGGTCGCAATTGATCCCCTCCAAGTCTGGCTCCCCAATGCAAGGCTGCAATAGCGCTTGACAATTTGCCCCGCCATCCTTACCCTATTGAAAGCGCTTCCAGTAAAGCCGCTCTTTCCATGCCGAACAACACCTCGCTCTCTCGCCGTCACTTCGCCGCCCTACTCGCAACCGCTCCTGCCGTCCTCAATGGCAAGCAAACCTCCTCTCAATCCGCCCGCATTAAAATCGACACTGATCGCAAAATCGGTCAAATCGATCCCAAACTCTACGGCAACTTCATCGAACACCTCGGCCGCTGCATCACCGGCGGTATCTTCGACGAAGGCAACAGCCTCTCCGATAGCAATGGCTTTCGCAAAGACGTTCTCAAAGCGGTAAACGATCTGCACGTGCCGCTCCTCCGCTGGCCCGGTGGGAACTTTTCGTCCAACTACAACTGGCGCGACGGCATCGGTCCGCGCGACGAACGTCCGCGCCGCCTCGAAATGGCTTGGGGCACCATCGAAGACAATCGCTTCGGCACCCACGAATTTCTCGATTACATCTCGCGCGTCAATTCCGAAGGCTATATCTGCACCAATCTCGGCACTGGCTCCTGGGACGAAGCGCAGCAATGGGTGGAATACGTCAACTCCGATCAGGACACCGCCACTACGCGCCTCCGCAAAAAGAACGGCCGCGAAAAACCCTGGAAAGTGAATTACTGGGGCCTGGGCAATGAGATGGACGGCCCGTGGCAAATGGGTCACCGCTCGGCCGACGACTACGGCAAGTTCGCTCTCGAAGCCGCCAAGCTAATGCACTGGACCGATCCCAGCATCAAGCTGATAGCTGCCGGCTCTTCGCTCTTCGCCGGCGATTGGATTGGCTGGAACAGAACCGTCCTTAACTATCTTAAGCCGCACATCGACTATCTCTCGCTGCACATGTATGTTGGCAATCGCGATAACGATTACTACGCCTTCCAAGCGTGCACCGTCGAGTTGGCTGACCGAATCAAGATCACCGAAGGCACTATTCGCGAAGCAACGAATTCCGGGCCCACTCGCAAACCTATCTATATCGCGTGGGATGAATGGAACGTTTGGTATCGCGCCCGGGG
Organism: Bryobacterales bacterium; assembly: GCA_963763615.1. GTDB lineage: Bacteria > Acidobacteriota > Terriglobia > Bryobacterales > Bryobacteraceae > Bog-105. The sequence continues at coordinate 159,334 of CAVXPI010000009.1, forward strand.
CAACGGAGAGCGTGGCCGCCGCATTCTCGAAGAGCGCTACAACTTGGAAGACGCGCTCGTCGTTTCCAGTTTCTTAAACACGTTTGTGAATCACGCCAATATCGTCAAAATCGCCAACATGGCGCAGTTGGTCAACGTGATTGCTCCCATGTTCACCAGCGATAAAGGGCTCTTTCTGCAAACCATCTACTATCCGCTGCAGCTCTTCGCCATGCACTGCCACGGCAGCGCCCTCGACTTGTATGTCGACAGTCCGACCTTCAAAACCAAAACCTACGACGCGGTTCCTTACCTCGATATTTCCGCCGCCTACAACACCGACGGCACGCTTGTTCTCAACGTCACCAACCGCCATCAAGACCAAGCCCTCGACGGTGTTTTCGAACTCGAAGACAAGAAATTCGCCGGTGATTTCGAGGTATTCGAAGTAAACGGCCCCGATATCAAGGCCGAAAATGATTTCGATAAAACCGTTGTCCAAACCTCGCAGAAGCCGTCCGTCAAAGCCTCAGGTTCAGTGTTGAAGTATAACTTCCCCGCTCATTCATTCACCATGCTGAAAGGGAAACTGACCTAGCATCAAAGCGCGTAACGCCCGAAAGCGAGACATTTTCATACCATATTGCCTCGCTCAGAAGGTGGGGCGGACTTCAGCTTGTCGAATGGTGGCAACACCGCCTCAACGCCCCGGCAACCTATCCTTCACCTCGTCCCAATGCTCCGTTAAATAATGAACAACCGCACTGCCCACCTTGTGTGCCGATTCTAAAGCCGGCAAATAAGCCGAATAAGCCCCAAAAATCATCGTCTTCAAACTCTCGCTAGCCGTCGTCCCCGGCGCAGGTCGATCAAAATTACTAACCGTCCTTAACACCAATACCCGTTGCAAATCCACTCGCTGCGCCTTCGCCAGAAACGTCAGCGCCTGCATGGTTCCCGTATCTTCCATCGCCGAGATCATGTAATTCCCGCTTCCCTGCGTGTAATACTTGACCCATTCATTCGCCCATTGATCCATCAATTCGCCATGCCAAAACGTACTCGCCGAAAGCGTGTCGCCCTCCACAACAAACGGCGGCCTTTGCGCATTCGGAAACCCTTGAAACCGCGCCCTGGAGGCATGCATCTTCTCGCTATCGTCTAAATGCAGATCCTTAGTCAGCGCAAAAGCCCAATCCACTAATCCCGGATTCAACGTATACGCTTCACCTTGTAACTCAGGCCGTAACGGCTGTTCATAGGGCACCGTCTTTCTCAACGGCACCATTCCCGTTGGCCAGTCTTTCGGTATCTCGCGCGCATCAATCTCATAACCCAAATCCCCATCGATTACATGCTTTGCCCACACCGCCGACCCCAGCGACACATCTCGTGGATCTCCTCCGCCAATCCCCGCAATCAACCAGTAAGCTTTGCTGAAATCAAATCTCTTGTCCATGCCGAGCGCCATAATCGATGCCGCCGCCTTCGCCGTGCCCACTCCCGTCACCGTTCCCAGCACACCTTTGTCGTTCATGCGCGGCGCGTGATAAGTCCCCGGCATGTCAAAAAGTCGGTCGAGGTGCTCCCGTTCCACCCAAAACTGAAACTCGCCCGGTTGATCGCCGGTATCTTCGCCACGTTCGAACATCGCCACCACCACGACCTTCACCGGTATCTGCGCGAACAAGTTGCTTGCCAGCAGTAACAGCAGCACTCTAACCATTCGAAGCTCCCATGTAGATAAACCGCGCAATGAATAGCGCCGTCAGCACATACACAAGCCAATGCACCCTCCGCCACTCGCCTGTACCTATCTTGATCAGCGAATACGCCACAAAACCAAACGCCAGTCCGTTCGCGATGCTGAAGGTAAGTGGAATCATGATCATCGTCAAGAATGAAGGAATCGCCACCGTCGGCTTTCTCCATTCAATTTCCGCTCCATGCGCCATCATCAGGCTGCCCACAATAATCAACGCAGGCGCCGTAGCAGCCGTGGGAATTGCTCCTACCAGTGGCAGTGCAAACAACGAAAGTGCAAACAAGATTCCGGTTACAATTGCGGTAACTCCAGATCGTCCACCCGCTTCCACACCCGCCGCACTTTCTATGTAACTCACAACTGTTGATGTCCCACATAGCGAGCTTACAATCGTCGCCATTGAGTCACACAACAAAATCCGATTCAACCCCGGAATCTGGTTGCTCTCATCGACCAACCCAGCCTCCCGGCCCACTGCCACCAGCGTTCCCAGGTTGTCGAATAGGTCCACAAACAAAAACACGAAAATGATTTCCCAAAACCCAACCTTCACGGTCAATCCCAAATTCAGCTTGAACGCCGTCGCCGTCAAGTCACTCATCGCATAACTCACCGGGTGCCACTTCGTTAATCCGAGCGCGAGGCCCAACACCGTCGACGCCGATATGCCAATCAATATCGCTCCCGACACCCGCTTCGCTAGCAGCACTGCAATGACAATCAACCCGAAAACACTCACCGCCGCGGATGCAGACCGCAGATTCCCAAGCGTCACAAAGGTAGCCGCATTTGACACAACCAAGCCCGCATTCTTCAGTCCAATAAACGCAATGAACACGCCCACCCCCGCCGCTACTGCCGAATAAAGCTCGGTCGGTATAGCGGATAGAATCATCTGCCGCACGCCTACCAGCGTCAGAATCATGAACACCACGCCCGACATGAACACCGCGCCCAACGCCGCCTGCCAAGGCACTCCCATGCCCTTCACCACCACATAAGTGAAGTAAGCGTTTAGCCCCATCCCCGGCGCCAAAGCAATCGGATATTTTGCAAAAACTCCCATCAGTATGCTGCCGAATGCCGCCGAAAGACATGTAGCCGCCGTCACCGCAGCGAGCGGCATTCCCGCGTCATGCAAGATGGCTGGATTCACCAAAACGATGTACGCCATGGTGACGAACGTCGTGATTCCAGCCACAATCTCAGTGCGCCAACTCGTCCCCAGCTTCCGAAACTCGAAGTACTCTGCCACTTTGCTAATCAAGATTTGTTTACTATAGCGGATGTGACGAAGCCAGACTCGCAGACAGTCATCGCGCGCTGCCGGGAACTGGCGCAGATCTCCGATATGGAAGGTGGCACCTTCCGGCCATTTCTTTCGCCGGCCACTAAGCGCTGCCATGCTGTCGTCGCCGCCTGGATGAAGGCTGCCGGTATGAGTGTTCGCCTCGATGCTGTCGGCAATCTTCGCGGCCTTCTGCCAGGCACGCAAGGCCGCCACGTTTTCCTCATGGGCTCGCACCTTGACACCGTACGCAACGCAGGCGCATTCGACGGCATCCTCGGCGTAGTCCTCGCCATCGCCCTTGTCGAAAACCTTGATCGCCGACTCCCCTTCGATCTTGAACTCATCGGTTTCTCCGAAGAGGAAGGCGTCCGTTTCAATCGGCCTTGTATCGGCAGTGGCGCCTTAGCCGGCAGGCTTGACCAAGCGCTCATCGATCTCATCTCTCCCGCCCTGCGCGATTTTGGCCTTGACCCCTCCCATATAGCCGAGGCCAAACTCACCAAGCCTTGCCTCGGCTACCTCGAATTCCACATCGAACAAGGCCCCATTCTCGATCACGCGAACGAATCCGTCGCTCTTGTGGACGCCATCGCCGGCCAAATCCGCGCACTCGCCACCTTCACGGGCGCAGCCAACCACGCCGGCACCACCCCCATGTCTCTCCGCCATGACGCTCTTACCGCTGCCGCCCGCTGGATCACTCAAGTCGAAGACATCGCCCGTGCCACTCCCAATTTAGTCGCTACTGTCGGCAAACTCGAAGTGCAGCCTAACATTTCTAACGTCATCCCCGGCCAAGTTGCTGCTTCGCTCGACGTCCGCCATCCCGACAATCTTGTCCGCCAACAAGCCTTCGACCGCTGCCGCCAAGCCGCGCCCAAGGCCACTTGGTCCAACCCCGCCTCCGTGAACACCATTCCCATGGATGCCGCTCTGACCCGCCAGCTCGAAGCCGCCTGCCCGCCAGGCACTCGCCGAATGATCAGCGGTGCCGGCCACGACGCCATGATTCTGGCGCCGTTTGTCCCGTCCGCTATGCTGTTCTTACGCTCTCCCGGTGGCATTAGTCATCACCCTGCTGAAACCGTTTTGCCCGAAGACGTCGACCTCGCCCTGTCCATTGGCAAGCGCTTTCTCGAATCGGTGACCATATGAAAGAACTCGGACAAACTCGGAGCTGTCAGCGCGCTCACCACTTGTTACTAACTCCCGATACCTTCGTCCGCGCGCCATTACCAGGTATGCAGAACGCTACGGCCATCGTCCATGCCTCCCCACGCCTTGGTGCGCACTTCACGGAATACACTGCTGAGTTTGAACCAGGTGGCACGCTGGGCCCAACAAACCAACAGCGCTTTATCTATGTCCTCGAAGGCGCCGTTCGCGCCGGCAATCAAGATCTGAAACCCGGCGATTACGCCTACCAACCTCGTTCCATCACTGCGTCCTCTGCTGCCCGCGCTCTCGTCATCGAGAAGCCCTACCAAGCGCTCCCCGGCGTCAACCCTCCCGACCCATTCTTCGGTTCCCTCTCCCAATCCACCCCCACGCCCTTGTTGGGAGATTCCGCCGTCCAAGTCCGTCCCCTCATTCCCGATTCCCTTCAATTCGATTTCGCCGTTAACTCCATGACCTTCGAACCAGGCGCGTCTCTCCCGATGGTCGAGGCTCATGTCATGGAACACGGCCTGCTCATGGTTGCCGGCGGCGGTATTTACCGTTTCGGCGATTGCTGGCATTCCGTCACTGCGGGAGACTTCATCTATATGGCCCCTTATTGCCCGCAATGGTTCTGCGCCGTCGGCAAAGTGTCCGCACAATACATCATTTACAAAGATTGGAATCGCCATGCAGATTGAAGTGGACGCCGCCCGCATCGTTGCCGACCTCGAAAAACTAGCCACATTCTCCGACACCGAATCGCCATCCATCACTCGCATCGTCTACAGCGAAGCCGACAATCGCGCCCGCGCCTGGCTCGAAGCCGAATGTCTCGCTATCGGACTAACCGTGCGCAAAGACGGTCTGGGTAACTTATTCGCCCGTTGGCCCGGTACTGATCCGAATGCTCCCGCTATCGGCACTGGATCGCATATTGACGCCATCCCTCACTCCGGCCGCTTCGATGGCACTGTGGGCGTCCTTGGCCCCCTCGAATCCATCCGAGCCTTGCAGCGTGCCGGATTTAAACCCCGCCGCTCCATCGAATTGCTTGCGTTTATATCTGAAGAACCAACTCGCTTCGGCATCGGTTGCCTCGGCAGCCGGATGCTCTGCGGGAGTCTGACTCCCGAAAAAGCCGCCGCGCTGAGAGACCGCGAAGATCAACCCCTCACCCAGTTCACCGGCTCTCTTGATAGCGTCAAGTTACCTGCCAATTACTACAGCAGCTTTGTCGAACTGCACATCGAACAAGGCCCGATTCTGGAGCGCGAAAATATCCCCCTTGGTATTGTCACTAGCATCGCCGCACCCGCCGCGTTGCGCATCCTGATTGAAGGCGAAGGCGGCCATGCCGGTGCGGTTCTCATGCCCCAACGGCGCGATGCGTTTCTTGGCGCCGCCGAAATCGCGCTCGCTGTGGAGGCCGCAGCCAAATCCACTGGCGTCATAGACACTGTCGGTACCTGTGGCCTCGTCGACGTTTTCCCTAACCTCGCAAACGGGGTTCCCAGCCGCGTCAAACTCGAACTGGACATACGCGATACAGACTTAGCGCGGCGCGATTCTGTCCTTAAAACCATCGCGCAAGCATGCACGCAAATCGGCTCCAAACGCAATCTGCAAATCACTGCCACCACTCTCAATGCCGACGCTCCCGCCACCTGCGACCCGCCTGTGATCAGCGCACTGGAAGAGGCATGCGCCGCCGAAAGCATTCCCTACAGAAAAATGGTCAGCCACGCCTACCATGACTCGTTATTCATGTCGCGCATCGCTCCTACCGCCATGCTCTTCATTCCCTGTAAGAACGGCGTGAGTCACCGTCCCGACGAATATGCCGCGCCGCAAGATCTCGCCAACGGCGCACGCGTACTCGCCCGCACTCTGGCAGCGCTCTCGACTCAATAATGTACGCGATTCTGATTCTTGAGCCACTCTTCAAAGGGCCTAAAGCCATCTGCCGCTAGCAGCCTGTAACCGGGAATGCTCCGTCCGTCTACCGGCTTGTTTAGTTCGCTGTAGATAAACGAGTCGTCAAACTGTCCTCGTGCTGCGTCTTCGTGGGTGGCCGCATAATGGAAAGCCTTGACTCTCGCCCAGTAAATCGCCCCCAAACACATTGGGCAGGGCTCGCAACTCGAGTAGAGGTCGCAACCATCCAATTGGAACGAACCAACCTTCTCGCACGCCGCTCTGATCGCCATCACCTCGGCGTGAGCCGTCGGATCGTTCGACAGCGTTACGCGGTTTGTGCCCGTCGCGACCACTTCGCCATCCTTCACTACAATCGCGGCGAACGGTCCTCCCAAATTGTTGCGCACATTCTCCACCGCCAGATCAATCGCTTGCTTCAGGAAAATTTCGTGCTGAGTCGCCATACGCCGAGTCCGCCAAAGTATAGCAGTTTTGTGAGGTGCGACAATACTTCTTATCCACACCCGGAACTTAGCTATTCGATCTTCGCGGGTCGTTCTCCCAAACGGCGTCGAGCCAGCCTGCGTGATTGTGGAAGACGGACGCATCGCCGCCATCGGCGCCTATTCCGCCGCGCCCTCGAACTCGCTGCTCCACGATTTCGGCGATCACTTCGTTCTGCCCGGTCTTGTCGATACTCACATCCACATCAACGAACCCGGCCGCAACACTTGGGAGGGTTTCCAAACAGCCACTCACGCCGCCGCGGCTGGAGGTTACACGTGTCTGGTCGACATGCCGCTGAACTCCATTCCCGCTACCACTACCGTCGAGGCTCTCGAGCAAAAACGCCAAGCGGCGTTTGGCAAAGCGCTTGTCGATTATGCGTTCTGGGGCGGTGCCGTCTCAGGCAATGCGGCGCATCTCACACCTCTCGCCGAAGCAGGAGTGCTTGGCTTCAAAGCCTTTCTCGTTCCTTCCGGTGTCGACGAATTCGAAATGCTCGATGAAGCCGGACTTCGCGAAGCAATGCCCATCATCGCTGCCTCCGGTTTGCCGTTCTTGATTCACGCGGAACTCCCTGGCCCCATCGAGAAAATCGCCCACTCCGTTTCTCAACTCGACGGCCGCAAATACTCCAACTACCTTGCCTCTCGCCCCGACGAAGCAGAAATCGAAGCTATCCGCCTTCTCATCCGCCTCGTTCGCGAATATCGCTGCCGAGTTCACATAGTCCATTTGGCGACCTCCCACGCCCTCTCAGAGCTTCGGCAAGCCCGCGCCGAAGGCCTTCCCATCACTGTTGAGACTTGCCCTCACTATCTCTATTTCGCTGCTGAGTTGATTCCTGATGGCGCCACTCAATTCAAGTGCGCTCCTCCTATTCGCGCGGCATTCCAACGTGACGCGTTGTGGCAGGCTTTGTTAGAGGACGATATCGATCTCATTGCTACCGATCACTCTCCTTGTACACCCGATCTCAAGCGCCTCGATACGGGCGATTTCTTTAAGGCGTGGGGCGGAATCTCCTCCGTTTCCGTCGCTCTTTCCGCCATCTGGACCGAAGCCCAGACTCGCAATTTCACGATCTCCGAAGTCGTCCGCTGGATGTGTGAGCAGCCTGCCCGCCTTGCCGGACTCTCTGCCCGCAAAGGACGCATCGCAGCCGGGGCCGACGCCGATTTCGCCGTCTTTGATCCCGACCACACTTGGCACGTCACCGAAGACAATCTCCATTTCCGCAACAAAATCTCTCCGTATCTCGGCCAACGCCTCACAGGCCAAGTCAAAGCCACCTACCTTCGCGGCGAACTCGTCTACGAAGACGGCCGTTTCCCAACCGCGCCCGCCGGACGCGAGTGTAGAGTAAATAAAATATGAGCTACCGCGTTGTTGGGTCCGCAGTGCTCCGCAAAGAAGTGGCAGGTAAAGTTACCGGTCGCGCCGACTATGTAGACGATCTGCAAGTCCCGGGCATGTGGCACGGCATCACCGTACGCAGTTCAATCCCACGCGGCCGCATACTCTCCATCGCGTTTCAAGATGGCGTCCCCTGGGATGAATTCACCATCGTCACCGCGCAAGACATCCCCGGCAAGAACATTGTCTCCCTCATTGTCGAAGATCAACCCTATCTCGCCTCCGGCACCATCAACCACCTCCACGAACCCATACTCCTCCTCGCCCACCCAAATAAATACCTGCTCGAAAAGGCTCGTTCGCTCGTCAAAATCGAATACGAATCCCTTCCCGCCGTGTTCGATATCGACTCGTCTCTCCGAGCAGATACCGTCATTTGGGGCGCCGACAATGTCCTCAAGCATTACCTCATGGAGAAAGGCGACGTCGATGCTGCCTGGTCTCAGGCCGCGCATATCTACGAAGGCGAATACTCCACCGGCGCGCAAGAACAACTCTATATCGAAACAAATGGGATGGTCGCGACTTTCGACCAGCACGAAGGCGTGATCGTTCGCGGCTCTATGCAGTGCCCATATTACATTCACAAGTCACTCATGCCTCTCTTCGGGCTGCCCGCCAGCCAGATTCGCGTGATTCAACAAGAGACCGGTGGCGCCTTCGGCGGCAAAGAAGAATATCCATCCATGATCGCCGGGCATGCGGCTCTTCTGGCTCGAAAATCCGGTCATCCCGTCAAATTGATTTACGACCGCGAAGAAGACATGGCCGCCACCACGAAACGCCATCCCTCCCGCACACGTCACAAAACTGCCATCGCCGCCGATGGAACACTACTCGCCATGGACATCGAGTTCGTCATTGACGGCGGCGCTTACGCCACTCTTTCCGCCGTAGTTCTCTCCCGCGGCACCATTCACGCCGCCGGCCTATACCGTTGTCCCAACGTGCGCATACGCAGTACTGCGGTGGCGACAAACTCCCCTCCCCACGGTGCTTTCCGCGGTTTTGGCGCGCCGCAGAGCATTTTTGCTTTGGAGCGCCACATGGATAAAATCGCGCGCGGCCTCAATCTCGCCCCCGAAGTTTTTCGCGACCGCAATTTCCTCCACACCGGCGATACCACCGCAACAGGCCAAATCATTCAGCAGCCGCTCAATCTCTCTGCTTTACAAAGCCGCGCACTTGATCACGCTTCCTACTCCCGCAAAAAGGTTCATTTCCGCGAAACGAATAAAAACGCTTCCCTCAAGAAAGGGATCGGCTTTGCGGCGTTTTTTCACGGTGCAGGCTTTACCGGTTCCGGCGAGCGCTACCTGCAGTCAGTCGCCAATCTCCGCGTCACTCCCGATGGCCGCGTGGAAATTCTGTGTTCCATGACTGAGATGGGGCAGGGAACTAACACTGTTCTCACACAAGTCGCCGCCGAAACCCTCAACATCCCCTATGAGTGGGTCAGCATTCTCCGTCCCGATACCGCGCGTGTCCCCAACAGTGGACCCACCGTCGCCTCCCGTACAACCATGATCATTGGCAAACTGGTCGAAAATGCCTCCAAGAAGCTGATCGAAAAACTCTCCCTCCCTGCGCGATACTCGCCGGAAGACTTCGCCACCGCGTGCGCCTCCCAGGGTCCTTTCGAAATCTCCGTCCAATATCAAGAGCCTGGCAGCATTCATTGGGATGACCAAAAGTATCGAGGCGACGCGTATGGAGCCTATTCATGGGCCGTCTACGTCGCCGAAGTCTCCGTTGATACTCTTACCGGAGAGACCTGCGTCGACAACTTCACTGCTCTGCAAGAAGTCGGCCGCGTGCTCCATCCCGTGCTCGCGGCCGGACAAATCGAAGGCGGTGTGCTGCAAGGGATCGGCTTCGCCCTGTATGAAAAAGTCCTCTTCCGTGATGGCGCAATGGTCAACAACCAGATGACCAACTACATCGTCCCCACCTCCATGGATGCACCCCCCATCAGTGTGCTCTTCGAAGAGATCCCCTACGAACACGGAGCCCTCGGAGCAAAGGGAATCGGTGAGCTGCCCATGGATGGTCCCGCACCCGCCATTCTCAACGCGATTGAAGACGCTCTCGGCTTCCCCTTCGACCACGTCCCTCTTCTCCCGGAGGACATTTTGGAAAGGTGTGTCGCCTGATGACCCTCACGGTTAACGGCGTAGCTCGCAGCGTCACTGTTTCTCCCATGAAGCGTCTGTTGGATGTAATTCGGGAGGATCTCCACCTCACCGGCACAAAAGAAGGTTGTGGCGAAGGCGAATGCGGCGCTTGCTCCGTCTTGCTTGATGGCCAACTAGTAAACAGTTGTTTGGTCCCTGTCAAACAAGCAGACGGGTCATCTATCCAAACAATCGAAGCAATCGGGCTTGATCAAATCCAACAAGCCTTCGCGGAAGCTGGCGCCGCGCAATGTGGCATTTGCACGCCTGGCATGATCTTGGCCGCACACGCGCTTCTTGAACGCAATCCCCACCCCACCCGCGGCCAGATCCGCGCCGGCCTCGCCGGAAACATCTGCCGCTGCACGGGCTATCAGAAAATCTTTGACGCCGTCGAACTCGTGAGCCAGCGAAACCGATGAGAGCGCACCTTCCGGATTTCGATTTGGCCGCCGCGCCAGACCTCCCCTCCGCACTCACTCTCCTCGGCGGCGGCGAATCCTGGCGTCCTATCGCCGGGGGGACTGACCTCATGGTTCTCTTCAACGCCGGACGCTTGCCCTATCGCCGCCTTGTGAGCATCTCGAAACTTCCTGAATTGAGTGCCATCACCGTCTCGCCGGACTCAATCTCCATCGGCGCTGCCGTTACTTACGCCACCGTCCAGCGACATCCCACTCTCCAAACCGAATTTCCCCTTCTTTGCCTGGCTGCCAGTTGGACCGGTAGCCCCGCCAATCAAAACCGCGGCACCCTCGGCGGCAACGTGGTCAACGCCTCTCCCGCTGCCGATTCTCCGCCGGCGTTGCTTGTCTATGACGCCGAACTCGAGCTTGCCTCCTTACAAAGCACGCGCCGCATTCCTTACAGTCAATTCCACACAGCTTACAAGGCAATGCAGATCCGCAGTGACGAATTGCTCGTCCGCATCCACCTCCCACGCCCTCAAGGCACGTTAAAACAATACGCCCGCAAGGTGGGCGCCCGCAAAGCGCAAGCCATCTCAAAAGTCTGTTTCAACGCCACTGCCCAAATGGACTCCTCCGTTGTCAAATCCATCCGAATCGCTCTCGGCAGCGTTGCTCCCACGCCGCTCCGCTGCCACAAAACGGAGGCTGCTCTCACGGGTCAACTTCTAACCGCCGCCTTAATCAGCCGATCCCGCGAAGTCATAGCGCAAGAAATCCAGCCGATTGATGACATTCGTTCCACCTCCCGCTACCGTTCCCTCGTCACACAAAACCTCCTCAATGAGTTTCTGGGTCAGCTACTATGACACTCGCCGACCTCAATCAAGGGCCTGCCGGCGAAATCGCTTCACGTCTCCAGGAGTGCTGCGGCTCCGCTAGTTGGACTCACCAAATGTTAGCCGTGCGGCCCTTCGAAAGCCAAGCCAGCCTGGAAGCGCAAGCGAGCGAAATTTGGTGGCGTCTAGAACCTGCCGATTGGCTGGAGGCCTTCTCCAAGCACCCTAAAATCGGCGAAAAGGGGAGGGTGAGTCCATGGTCCGCCCAGGAGCAAAGCGGCATGAGCAACGCCGCCGCGCAGGTTTCCGCTCGTTTGGCCGAGCTCAATCAAAAATATTTCGACAAATTCGGCTATATTTTCATCGTCTGCGCCACTGGAAAATCCGCGCAAGAGATGTTAAATCTCCTCGAGTCTCGTTTCCCTAACCTTCCGGCCGACGAACTCCCCATCGCCGCCACCGAACAAAACAAAATCACCATCCTGCGCCTGCGCAAGCTCCTCTCATGAACCGTCTCTCCACGCACATTCTCGATACCTCGCTCGGCAGGCCTGCTCCTGGCGTCCCAATCCATCTCTTCCAAGGTGATCGCGAAATCAGTTCTTCTGTCACCGATGCCGATGGCCGCTGCCAAAATCTTCTTCCCAGCGGCGCCACACTCCCTCTCGGCGTTTATCGAATTGTCTTTGAGATTACCCCGTACGCGCCAAACTGTCTTTATCCTGAAATTGCGATCTCATTCAAAGTAGAGGCTGGGGCGGCTCATTACCACATACCTCTCCTTCTGAGTCCGTTCAGCTATACAACTTACCGCGGGAGCTAACGCAAATGGCTAACATCCTTTTCGACACTTACGGAAAAACCAAAGTCCGCCTCACTTACGTCCAGAAGCTCGACACGCATCATGAGCTGAAGGAACTCTCGGTTAATGTGTTCCTCGAGGGGGAATTTCAGGAAGCCTTCACCAAAGCCGATAACAGTATTGTGTTGCCCACCGACACCATGAAAAATACTGTTTATGCCATCGCGCGCAAAAGCGGCATCGCCAGCATAGAAGAGTTCGCTCGCGGTCTCGCTCGCCACTTCCTCGCCGGTGTTTCGCACCTCAGTCAAGATCGCATCGAAATAGAAGAAGTGCCCTGGACTCATATCGGCGAAAGCCCCGCCGCATTCGTGCAAGCCGGATTGGAGCGCCGCGTTACTTCCTGCACAGCCACCCGCTCTTCGGAAACTTTTCGCAGCGGAATCCGTGGTCTTCAAATCCTGAAGACATCCGATTCCGCCTTCACCGGCTTTCTGAAAGATCAATACACCACCCTCGCCGAGACGCACGACCGTCTTCTAGGCACAGTCCTTCAGGCCGACTGGCTCTACACTGCCAAAGATGTCGATTTCAATCAAACCCATTCTGCCATCCGCGCCAACTTACTAACCACTTTCGCCTCTCACAAGAGCCTCTCCGTCCAACAGACCCTCTACGATATGGGAGAAGCTGTCCTCACGCGGTTTCCCTCTATTGCCGAAATCCACCTTGTCATGCCGAACAAGCATTGCCTCCTGGTTGATCTCTCGAAATTTGGAATGGATAACCCCAACCAGATTTTCCAACCGATTGACGAACCCTCCGGCTACATTGAAGCGCGCCTCTCCCGTTGACTAACTCGGAAAGGCCCAGTAATTCCCCATTGGCTTGAGCGCCCGATCCTTGGGAGATTTCCCATCCTGTAGCAATCCCTTCAGGTCGCTCAGCAATGCAGGTACGGCAGACCAGTAGCCATGCCCCAAAATTCCCTGGTCCACGCTCGTCGCATCAATCGCTTCCAAATGCTCAGTCACAAAAGGTGCGTCTCCCACTAACCCAATTCGCGGCCCCGAGTGCAAAATGCTCGAAACCAAAAGCGCCCGGTCGTCTTTCGAAGCGTAAGATGTTGCCCGCAACAATCCTGCACCCTGCAACTTCGCCCACTTCTCTTCAAACATGGGCACAAAAACATCCGCCGCTGCAAAAACAATTTGGCCCAATTTCAACCTTGGGCGTGGATTGTCCGCCAGGCCCAAGAGCATCACCCGATTCCCCATGCTGTGGGCCAGCAGATGCACCCGTGTCCATGGCCCATCTCCCAGTCCACTGAGAAAGGTTGCCAACAGATCTCCTGTACTGTACGCCCGCTCCTCATCTCCCGAGTAACCCAACAGCTTCCCTTGCGATGGCCAACTGAATAGCACCACAATGCCGTTAAACTTCGAGTCGCACACAAACTGCGCCGCCCGCATCGCCGCTTCTTCAAACGTGACGTTAAATCCATGCAAGAAGATCAGCAACTCCGCTGTCTTCGCACTCTGCGCCGCGTTTTCCAGTCGCCCTTCAAACTCCGCGCGCCGTAACTGAACTATCTGAGCCAAGGTAAAGTAACTCGCTTTGTCGTTCTTGTCCGCAAAAACATTCCACCATGCTGGCGTCTCCAATTCCCCAGCCTTATGGCTCACAGGGACAGTCACAGTCGCCACCCCAAACGTCAACTGCTTTTGGAATTCACCCGTAAACCCAGTCACCGCAATGGATGTAGCCGCCCGATTCGTGCTAAAGAAAATTGGCACCCGGGCCACATCGCTCACCACACTATTTCTTTCAAGGGTGATTCCGAGACTCGCAGCCATCTTGCTCGACATGTCCGGCAAAACGAACGATACCGCCTCCGGCACCACGATTGTTGTTCGAACCGGTGCTGCCCCGCGCGTCGGTCCGCTCTCGCCTAGATCGTTCCGCGCGATCAAGCTGTTGACATACTCTTCCGCCGCCGTACCGGAAGTCAGATCCAACAAATCGTCAACAATCAGGGCCAGTTCATCGGCCCCTGGGCTTTTCCTTAACCTCTGCCCCAATTCGTTAAACTGCGCGCTCAACGCCGCCGAAATCGGTCCCATCCGCACCCGAATCAACTCCCAATTCGTCAAGAGCGCGTCCAGAATCGCTAACTGTTGCAGTGTTTGTTCCATATCTGACTTCTTAGAATCCAGAAACCGTGAACGCCGCCCAGAAATAAGGATGCTCGAATGGCCTCTCCTTCCCCTCAAACCTTCGAAGCGACGTCCTCACCTCCGCGGCACGCACGCCTGTTTTCCCTTCCTCACCCTTTAGAGGCTTCAGCAGCTCTAACAGTTCCGCCGCAGTCACCTCCCGCATCCAGCGCTGCGCCGCCCGCATCGCCTGCGCGGCGCTTTTCTTCGGCTCGTTTCTCCACTCGCGGTAGAACCTGCCGATCAACGCCGCCGCCGCCCAGTCATCCACCGGCCACTGCGTCGCCACCACCGTGCGCGCCCCATTTTCAAGGAACGCCGCCGGAAATCCCAAAAATTCGTCCGGCCTTCGAGCCACTTGTGACAGCGCCGTCTCGCAACCCGACAACACAACCTCTCTCACCCCAGATTTCGCCAAAACAGGCAGCAATTCATCCAGCGTCAAAGGCTCCCTGTTTGCGGTCAAGAAACTCGATTCAAACGGATTATCCACTTGAAACACCGCATGCATCGAAAAATGCGCCGAGCGTGCATGGGTCAGCGCCTCCAACAAAGCAGTCTTCTTCGCCTCATTTCCCACTAACACCTGTATTTGGTCAGCTGGCGTTGTCTGTGTCACCCAGGCTAATTCCAACGCACTGTCTCCCAAATCCCCCAGCGGGTCCGAGATGAACAAACTCCTCCCTTCGCCCGCGTCGCCCTCCCGCTCAATCAGACAACTCGCAGACGGCGCATATCTAACTGCATAACTATCTACCATCCACCGCCGCTCCGCACCCTCGCCCTGAAAAGCGGAATGCAGCGGCAAAACTCCCAAACCTGCCTGCGGAAACCATAACAGCTCCGCATTCTCTTTCACTCCCAACCCATTCAGGGCTTCTATCACGGTCGCCCACAAAAGCTTAAACAGTTCTCCGCCAATAGATTCGGTCGCCGCGCGCCAAGCCTCCGGATTACTGTTTCTAAAGACGTACCTCCCAATCCAACTCTCGCCCTGCGGATTCAGAATGTCTCCCAACAGCAATTCCTTCAGCCGGTCGTGCCTCAGGTTCCTCAGCTCACACACCCGCATTCCGCTTTCTGTAACCACCCCAACCGCGCCCTCTTTTGGAGCAAAGGTCGGAAACAAGAGCGCTCCTCCCGGCGGTATTAGTAACTTAATCCGCTCAAACGTCGCGAACTTCTTCAATGGATTCCACCATCGCCCCTTGCCCTTGTCAATCGCCTCAATGCCCTTCGGAAGATCGCCTGCTTTGAACAAGCAATAACCCAGCAGCGCGTAAGAATCATGTAAACCAAAAATCTTCTCTAATCGGCCAGCCCTCGTCGTCGCCAGTTGTAAGCCCGTTTCGCCTGCTTCCACAGCTCTCTGCAAATAGTCAACCGCGCGCGTAAATTCATCGCTTCTTACTAATCCTTCAGCGGCGATTTGCATAATGGTTCTTTGCAAATCCGCACAACCGGGCTCATTCGCAACCAAGGCATACGCAGCGTCTCCCGCCTTTAGCAATTCCTCGAGTTGATCCGGTTCTCCCAATTCCAAAAGCTGCAAATGGGCCAGCTCCTGGAGTTTCAAACAAGTACCTGCAAACACTGGCTGCGCTTTCCGCGGAATCAATAACTCAGCCTCATGGCAAAGCCGCAGCCCCTCGCGATATCTCTCGCGCGTACCTCCAGCTTCTTTGTTCAGCAACGGTCTGGCGAGCCCCATTGTTGCCAGCACTCTCGTATCATTGCCCACCAGCGGCCCGCAAGCGTTGTAACCGTCCCGCGCAAACTGCTCGGCGATTTTCAAAGCTTCCGCTCGATCCGTCCCCACTCGCGCCGTGAACGCCTCACACGCATCAATGCAGCTCTTGATCCACTCACTCTGCGCTGGGCTCCCCGCCTCGCCTTTGAATCTTTCTAAAGCCGCCAGCGCTTCCTTTAAATAGACGATCCGCGCCTCGGTATTCTTGGCGAAATCTCCATCCGGCTCCGCTGCCAGCGCATTGCCCAGACTCTTTTTCAGCCGCGCCCATGGCACTGGGTCACTCGCCGCCGTAATCTGCTCCAGTGCAACGTTCAAATACTTCACGCGCTTCTGCCAGTTCTCCAGCGGATCGCCAATCGTACGCGTCTCATAGTAAAGAGCCAGAGTCGACGCAACATAAGGCAGCGCGTCCACCGCCGCCTCAAAACTCGCAATCACTTCCTCGCTCTCCGGCGGCGTAACTTTCCCTTGCAGCACCAAACCGTATCCAATACAAGCCTTGATCGAAGCCCACATCGGCTCGTCCTGCACTGGATCGAAATACACCACCGCTTCGCGGTACGCATCCAGCGCCGCTTTCGGATCGGTCGGCTCAACCGCCTCCCCGTATTTAAAACGCAGTGCTGCCCATTTCTTCGGTTTCGCCTTACGGTCCACGAACGAGGCGGCCTCCGCGTAAAGCGCGCTCAATCTCGCCGAATCGTGGCCAGGTGTCAGCCCTTGCGTTTGCGTTAACAACGCCGCAATCTTTTCGTCAGGTGTCATGCTGCGTTCCACGATACCGTAAGTGCTTCCTGGTATCTTGTTCTAAATGCATCAATTCTCACGGCATGCCCTTGGAGCGATGTTACTCGCTGCCTTTCTGCACGCCGCCACCCCGCCCGCCGCACTCGAACAGCAATTCAGTCAGCTTCGCAAGAGTCCGCCTGAACTATACGCTTTCCTCCTGCGCATGCCCAAAGGCGGCGATTTACACAACCATCTGGCAGGTGCAGTCTACGCTGAGAGTTTCATCCGCGCCGCTGCCGAAAGCAACCTATGCATTGATAAGACCGAATGGAAGGTCATCGCTACCTGCTCGCTGTCTAATCCCAACCAGGAAGCCGCACGGCTGGCGAATCAAGACAACGCCACCTTCAACGCCTTGATCGACCACTTCTCGATGCGCGACTTCGTTCCCGGCCGCCAATCTCCTCATGATCATTTCTTCGATTCTTTCGCGCTTTTCTCCCTCGCCGATAAAGGCCACGCCGGTGAATTCGTTGCCGAACTCGCGATCCGCGCCGCCGATCAAAATGAGTCTTATCTGGAACTCATGGCTCTTGCCGGAGGCCGAGCCGTTCTGAGTTTAGGCTCCTCCACCGGTCTTAATGAGAAAGACCTCGCCAAATCCGCCGAGGATCTCCGCGCCGCCGGTCTGCCCGCCCTTGTCTCCGCGCTCAAAGACGGCGTCGATCAGCTCGAAAAACAGCGCCGCGACATTCTACATTGCGACGCCGAACCTTCCTCCACGCCCTGCCAGGTCGTCGTGCGTTACGTGTATCAAGTCCTGCGCGAATTCCCCAAAGAACAAGTCTTCGCGCAAACTCTTGCCGGCTTCGCACTCGCCTCCGCCGACCCGCGCGTCGTCGCAATCAACTTCGTTCAGCCCGAAGACGGCATCAACTCCATGCGCGATTACCACCTCCACATGCAGATGATCGATTTCGCCAAACATCTCTACCCGAACGTTCACATCACGCTCCACGCGGGCGAACTCGTGTCGGGCCTTGTCCCTCCCGAGGGTTTGCGTTTCCACATCCGCGAAGCCATCGAACTCGGCCACGCCGAACGCATCGGCCACGGCGTCGATATCATGTATGAAACCGGCTCCGAACAAATGCTCAAGCAGATGCGGGCCAAACGTATCGCCGTCGAAATCGCCCTCACCAGCAACGACCTCATTCTCGGCGTCAAAGGCAACAACCACCCCTTCCCCATCTACCTCAAATATGGCGTTCCCGTCGTACTTGTCACAGATGACGAAGGCGTAAATCGCAGCCATCTTACCCAGGAGTATCAACGCGCCGTGCTTACTTATGATTTGACTTATGCCGATCTCAAGCAGATCGTCCGTAATAGCCTCGAATATTCGTTCCTGGGCGGATCCAGCTATTGGACCGACGCCACGTACCGGGCGCCCGCCAAGCCCTGCGCCGCTGGAGCGAATTCCTCATCTTGCAAAGCGTTCCTATCTTCTAGCGACAAGGCCGCCGCCCAAGCCGATCTCGAAAAACGCTTCAGCGAATTTGAGGCCGGCGTTTTCCACCGCTAATGTCGGCCCAACAAGCTGTCTCTGCCGCCGATATCACTATCTGGCCTGTGACAATCCCTCCAGCTCTCAAATCACTGCCAGGTCCTCGAGCCGAGCCGCGACCGCGAAGGACCGGTCGTCACAGCCTCTTCAATCCGGTACCACCGGAGGCAGGGCTTCCTCCGCCATGGGCGTTAAAACAATCGGTGGCCGTCCCAAATTTCTAAAGGCTTCAGGACGGCTTGAGTCCACTTGCGCGGTAGCGCGTTAGACAAAAAAGTGGCGGTCGAAAGGAATCACCGCACACAAGCCGACATCTTAGGACTTATTACCGCCTTACCGCTGGCCGTGTCCAGCGAGCATCTGCGGAAAGAAAGATAGATAAACGCTGGATGGCGAGGGAAAGCCTATTTCGTGGAATGCGGTTTGGTGAAGCCGATCCTCAGCACACCCTTACGTCTACCATCCTGCGACTAGGTTTCCGCACCCGCTTGGATCGGATTAGCAGCTAACGTACCAAGCTTCTGTTCCGTCGAGTCGGTTGGATTTCCTTGACGAGCGGGTGTTTGGAAATAAGTTCTATCTCCGCCGGGGAGGCAACGACACTCACGGCCCCAGCTGCTTTCAAAAGAACCGGAGAAACAGCCAGGACCGACCTGAGGTACTGGTACAGTTCTTTCAAACTGGCGTCGCGAGAGCCCGGCCCGATCTGGTCAATAGCGGTAGGGATCGCGCGCCTCGTATCGATCGTACGTGTAAACTGGACGTGGCGTTGAGGCAACCGTGCTTGGACAATCCACTCGCTGAACTCAGTGGTGGCAAGAGGGTCTGTGGGCATCCTATTCAATCAATAGCCCCGATCGCGCGCCATGTCAATAGCGCGTAGTGCATTCAGGGTACCGAAACCATACCGGTGATCCTGCCCTGATTCCCCGGCTTCATCGACGGAACCTGTAATTAGGTCCTGGATCACCAGCGATCGGCGCGCACCTGACTCCTTCTCACGAATGGAAGTGGCGCTCACGAGCAGGGCTATCGCCCCAGCGACATGAGGGGCCGCCATCGATGTGCCGTTGAGCGCTTTCCACTTGCCGCCTGGCACACAGGAGAATACCGCGACGCCCGGGGCCGCCAAATCCGGCTTAGAGTAAGGTAACGGAAGAAACTTGGGGTCTATGAATTCGGTATCGCGGATGATCTGCGTGCGCCCTCCGGAGAAGCCGGCCACCCGTCGTCGCTCGTCTACCGCGCCAACGCTTAATGCAAAAAGATCGCTTCCGGGAGAACCAGTTGTCTGATGACCGTCGTTGCCAATGGCTGCTACCACCGGAATGCCCGCCTCAATGCAGGATAGGATAGCCTCGGTGTACGTCGGCGGAGTTTCAGCATTCATCTCGAGACCACCAAGCGACATGCTCAGGACGTCGACCCCAGATTCCACGGCCCAATCGATACCCGCCAAGACTTGTGCATCGGTCCCGCCGTGCTCTCCATTCAAAACCAGACCCGCTGCGATCTTTGCTTCTGGAGCCACTCCAATCAACCGCCCGGACGAACTACCGCCCACCATGGTGCCGGCACAGTGCGTGCCGTGCTCATCAGTGTCGTGAGGTTGGGACGACCTGACCTTGCGCCCCTGACCGTCGAATTCGGCCCACTTGCTGATCCGACCGATGAGGTCCGGATGCGAGTTGTCGATGCCTGTATCCAACATACCGATCATTACGCCCTTGCCCTTCGTCGCGAAAGCACCCCACGCAGCCAGAGCCCTCATCTGTTCCAGCCCCCAAGTGGAAATGAGAATGTCGGTGCTCTCTATGTCTAACGGTTTGGTCACCATTGTCGGCGGAAGCATCAGACGCCGATTGAGGCTTACCGATCTAAGATTTGGAACATCCCCGGGCAGTTGCTCGAGCTCTTCCTTGTTTAAGCTCAGCAACATGCTTTGGGAAGTCCAGAAGCTGGTGGGCTGGCGGCCAGAACTACCCCCTTTTCGGGACGGAGTCGTCATGCGCGCCAAAACGCGTCCGACTAATTCTGTCTTTGATAGCACCTCCAGCGACGACCGCCCAATTCTTTGGATTTGCGCCAACGCCAGGGCTTCTTCTGTTGCGCTACCAAGCTGCGCCCGCATGCTAGCAGATTCCGACTTAGCTTTCTGCGGCTGCCCCAGGCTGAACTTACCAGGGAGCAAATCGCGCGGGCTTAGCGATAGGCGCCGCCTTGCTAGGGCGTGGGCGGCGGCACGCGCCAACTTGAGGTTCTCGTCCGTGTCCCGTTCAGACTGTACTTGGACGATAACTTCCACTTTCGGGCCTTCCGCCTCATCGGCGATCTTTGCAATTTGGCGAGCGATCACGCTCATGGCCTCTTCGTTCTCCTTGTCCTTTGGATGGCAGGACTGCCGTCATCAATCCAACATGCTTCGACGAACATCTGTCGCGTTGCTTGATCTTTAGATTCGACCATTGCTCGTAGTTCGGTTTGGCGCGATTCGTCTCCATGCGCGATGTCCCGTAGACAGTGGGCAACGCGCAACTGAGGCGCGCGGTGGTCGCGTGTCGAGATAGCCAACGCCTGGAAAGGCGACTCGTCACGGTGATGATAGGATTCCGTCAGCCAGAACCATACGTCTAGCAGTAGGAAGCAAGCGGCATGGAGTACATCGGCTTCGCTGGCTATTCCTCTTTTGAACGATTCCTCTACAAATTCCCATCGCTTTGGATCCACGATTGTAATTCGCGCGGGGATATCTGGCAGCAGCCGCAACCGTAGCATTTCCCACCAGTGCGGCTCCGGTTTAAGGCTAAGCAGGTCGACGAACACATCGAGTACTGGTCCGTGAACGTTGGCGTGATCGAGGACTTGGCTCCATGGGGCAGCAATCGACGGGAGACGATCCAGCGCCCGATTCCGAGTCCGATCCAGAACTCGATCCCGATCCAGAGTCCGATCCAGAGCCCGAGCCCGATCCAGCGCCCGATTCCGAGTCCGATCCAGAACTCGGTCCCGATCCAGATCCAGAACTCGATCCCGATCCAGAGCCCTCTCGAGAACTTGGGCCCGATCCAGCGCCCGATGCCGGTCCAGTGCCCGATCCCGGTCCAACGCGCGGTCCCGGTCCAGCGCCCTGCGGAGAACGGGCACCCGGATGGAAGAAGCGCTACATCGGAGGACGTTCTCCATCGCATACGGGAAAGGCCCACCGAGCTCCTGCAGACAACCGAGTAGGAAGCCGAACCCGGGCCGCGGATGATCGACCGGCTCAAATGGCCCCCAAGCTGTCAGCCAACAAGAGACAAAGTCGCCAGCCGGACTTTCCATTGCAAGCCAAATAGCCTTTGCCAAGAGACCTGAGGCGATGGTAGTGGAGGTTTTCGTCTCAGTCCGCAGGGCGCTCTCTAGGAGCGCGACGAACCTACTTTGTTCCGGCCGCACAGATGCGATGAACGGGCGCAATTCCCGTTCGTCCCATCCCAGACAAGCCATTACTAATGCCCTCGCCACGAACTGATCCCGCTTGACGGGCATCTTCAGTGCGATTTTGGCAAGCTGTAAGCGCTCCTTGTCCCCTCGCGTTTGCCAACCGTTCATGACCCGCAGGGATGCACGAAGCGTTTCTATATCTGATCCCTCAACGGCGGACAACAAGAGCCTCTCCAAAATCTCGTCGCTTATGGCCTCTGCTGCTTCGATGCTATCTACCAAGCAACCTCCTGCCACCAGTGCGCGCTGATGGAGGTGCTCGTCATCGGGTGTCGGCAGAAGATGTTCAAGCAAATGCTGCTGCGATTCCTGCTTTTCGAAGGAACCGATTAGCAAGCGAATGACCTCGTGCCAGCGGGGGTTGGCGTAACGCTGCTTGCCCTTTATGAGCCCCCAGATCACATCGACGCCGCCAAACTCGCCGCTCTTCCGTAGGAAACTAGCGGCCAGGTATTCCTGAAACGTTAGATGAAGGAAGCTATATTGGCCGTCTCCCACTTCAATCAACAAGCCCGCCCGTTCGCGCACAAATGTCAGGAAAAGCTCGGCATCGGCATCGGCCGCGGCGACTGTCTGTTTTTCATCTTCGTGGATGAACTTGGCCAAGTAGTCTCTGAGATCTTGATACGGAACGACAGAGCGTTCCGCCCGGTTTGTGCCTTCGAGAAGGCAGTGCATCCAATAAGCGATCGCTTCCATCCGCGCTATGTTTCGTTTGTCGGCCTTCGGGCGCACCCCTTTGTTCTCAGTTTGGTACTTCCAGGTGTGCCAGGTATTTAACAAGGTCTCAGTACACTTCTGATACAGCACCACCCGCTGATCGGGCAAAACGGCGTCTATGCGGTGGACCAAGCAGATGATGGTCAATAAGAGCGGGTTCTCCGCTAAGTCGCGAATGCTGACGTTCGTAGGCCCGCTCACGATCTGGATTAAGTCTGCCGCGTGGCGGTTGCGCTCGGCGGCGTTGTCAATCCGGACGGAATACCATCGTTTGACGAATGTCTCTATATCATCGCGACTAAGCCGCGCCACCTGATGATGCGAGAAACCAAGGCTATCGTAACGGACTTCTTTGTCATAGCCGACGATCCGTGAAGAAAGAATCGTGGTATTGCCGGGGTATTTATCTAACAGTTCCCCGATTTTTTGGCGTGTATCCTGCTTGAACTTCGCATCTGGTAATTCGTCAAGGCCATCGAGAAGAAGAATTGCGTCGCGGGCGTACAAATAATACTCAAGCCAGCCTGTAGAGACCTCCTTTAGCCCAAGGTCTTCTTTGATGAGTTCGAGGACAAAATCCAAGAGGGTAAGTTGGGGCCTTGTTCTCAACGCATCCCCGTATCGCCGAAGAGCCGCATAGATGCATAGCCGGCTATCCTGGGTCGCGCCATACTTGTCTCTCAGGCGAGGAAGTGTACCCGCAAGTGCGATGAAACGGAGCAGGGTTGATTTTCCTGAGCCCGGATCTCCTAGGAAGACGTGCCGGCTGCCAACCGAAAGTAGATCGAGCGGATTGGACCCTTCGGCCCGTTCGTCAGCCCCTTCCGGAGCCACGCGCAATGGAATATAGATCTGATCGATCGGAATTCCTTCCGATGCTTCGACCTTGTAAACAGACATGCCGACAAACTGAATCTTCCCGTGCATCTTGGCGAGTTCGGCATCGTACCGAAATCGAGATTGCTCAAAGTCTTTCCGCTTTGCAGGTGATGCGCTTTTGTAGCGCATCGCGTATGGCTCGAAACCGTTCAGCTTCGCTGACAATTGTTCATCGTCCAACGTGACGGTTTGGCATCCTTTGGGAAGCGCCTTCCGAAGTTCCTGGGGGATTGTGTCAACTCTGGGCGTTTTCAGCAGGTAGTCGGCCCCGCAGTCCTCGATCGCCTTGCTCTCTCCGTCGCCGAAACTCTGTTTGCTCCGCTCGAAAAGGCACAGTGTTTGTCCAACAAGCCAGAGCCCGGCGCAAATCTGCTTGGGAGCGGGGAGGTTGGGCGTGTCGTTGCGGACGAGAGTCGTAACCAAATGCTCATAAGCGCGGTCACCGTTGCCATCAGCGGGTAAGAAGGCGCGAATTGCAGAAGCCATGGTAACGAGACGATACTATCACGGCACGGCATATTACAACATGGCATTACTTCGGCTAAGTCGATGCGAAGAATGCAAATTGTCCGAAACTCCCCAGCCGGGTCATTTTGGGCACGATTATTTTAACGCCTATGCCTCTTTCCGTCGCCCACCCCGGCTGCTTCCCCAAATCCTGACCGCCCTGCTCTCCAGCTATATAGTTGCCCTCGTAAAGTGAAATACCGTGCCGCCCGATGATACAAACAACTTCTCAATCCCACTTATAAAAGCGAGTGTTGTGATGCGAAAAGTCGCTGCGGTTTCAATCTTAGCTTTCTCTCAAATCCTTTCGGCGCAGGCACCGCGCCAAACCCCTGATCCTGCCGATACCATCCTGGATCGCCGTATCCAGCAAGAAGCCTTTGAAAAATGGGCGCTTGACCCAGATGGCAAGCAAAAAAAAGCGCAAGCTGCGCGCGAATCGCACGCCGCCATGGAGTTCTACTCCAAAGCCCGCCAATTCGTAGACCTTTGGCAGACCTTCGCTGCTGAACTGAACGAAAAGAAAACCTTCAACGCTAAACTCGCCAAGCGAATCTCCAGAGCCTTCCACGACCTAGAAAAATCCGACGGTTGGCCCGTGGGTCGCCAAGAATAACCGCGCGCTCTCGTGAATTCCTGCTAATCTACGGGAATTCATGCGCCTTCGCCGATTTCTCATCGCCATAGCCGTTCTCTCTCTTCCCGCTCTGGCCGCCCCAAAGGCCGAAATCCTCTGGGATACCTTTGGTGTTCCCCATATCTACGCCCCAAACCGTGAATCTATGTTCTACGCCCACGGCTGGGCGCAAATGCGCAACCAAGCCGATTTGCTCCTCCGCCTCTATGGCGAATCCCGTGGCCGCGCCGCCGAATACTGGGGGCCGGCTATCTCAATCTCGACCGCTGGGTCCAACTCAACGGCGTTCCCGAACGCGCCCAAGCCTGGTACGACGCCCAAGACCCTACCTTCCGCAAATATCTCGATGCCTTCGCCCAAGGCCTGAACGATTTCGCCAAGGCCCATCCCGAAAACATTTCTCCCGAATTCCGCTGCGTCCTGCCCGTCTCCGGCGTCGATGTCGTCGGCCACTCTCTCCGTGCTGTCCACTACATGTATATGGGCTCGCGCGAGCGCCTTCGCCGTGAAGTCGATGCCTATCTAGCCGGGGCCAAGTCCGCCCAAATCCGCTTTCCGGATCCCGCCGAGGAGCCCGTCCCCGGCTCCAACACCTGGGCCATCGGTCCGTCCCACAGCGCCAACCACCACTCCATGCTCATCATCAATCCGCACCTGGCGTGGGGCGAAACCTTCTACCGCTACATGGAAGTCCACCTCTCGGCGCCCGATTACGATCTCTACGGCGCTCCCCAAATCGGTTTTCCCGTTCCGGTCGTTGGCTTCAATCGCCACGCCGGTTGGGGCCGCACCGTCAATACCATCGACACCGTCGATTTCTACCGCCTGACCGTCCGCGACGGCCAGTACGAATTCGACGGCAAGCTCCTCCCCTTCGAACACGAATCCAAAACCCTCAAAGTCAAACAGCCCGATGGCTCCTTCCAATCAGTCCCACTCGAGATCCGCCGCACCGTCCACGGACCCGTCGTCTTTGACGAACAAGGTCTCACCGTGGCTATGCGCGTCGCTGGCCTCGACCGCCCCAAAATGCTCGAACAGTGGTTCCGTATGGGCGAAGCCCAAAATCTCGAACAATTCAAGTCTGCTCTCCGCCTCATGTCCGTGCCCATGTGGAACGCCAACTACGCCGACGCCGACGGCCACATCATGCTGGTCTTCGACGGCCTTGTCCCCAAACGCAGTTCCGGCGATTTCGCCTATTGGTCGAAACTTGTCCCCGGCGATACTTCCCAAACCCTTTGGCATGACTATCTGACTTTTGACGAGCTGCCGAAATCCATCGACCCTGCCAGTGGCTTCAACCAAAACACCAACGAACCCCCGTGGACGTCTACCCTTCCCACCCTCGATGCAACAAAATACGCCTCTTATCTTGCGCCGCCCATTAGCACTCCGCCCACCTTTCGCACCATCCGTTCGCTCCGGATGATCACGCAAGACAAACTCATCAGCTACGACCAACTGCTGGCCGACAAACACTCCACCCGTATGGAACTAGCCGACGCTGTCCTGCCCGATCTCCTCAAAGCCGCTGCCGGTTCTACCGATCCCGACGTCCTCGCCGCTGCAGATATCCTCTCGAAGTGGGACCACAACACCTACGCCGATAGCCGCGGCGCCGTTCTCTTTCAAGTCTTCTATCAGGGCTACTTCGCCGGCCACCAAATGAACTCGCTGTTGCGCGTGCCGTGGAACCCAGCCGACCCCCTGCACTCTTTTTACGGACTCGCCCAGCCGGCCGACGCTTTGAATCAACTGGCAAAAGCCGCCCGCACCTGCCGCCAACTCTACGGTTCACTCGATGTTTCCTGGGGCGACGTCTTCCGTTTCGCCAGCGGTAACGCCGATCTGCCCGGCAATGGCGCAGACGGCTACGATGGAGTCTTCCGCACCATCAACTTCGGCCGCAAAGAAGGCGACAAATACTATGCGTCCGCCGGCGAAACGTTCGTTTGCGCCATCGAATTTGCCGCCACTCAGCGAGCCAATTGCCTGCTCAGTTACGGCAACTCAAGCCAGCACGGGTCGCCGCACTTGGAAGATCAACTGCCCTTGCTCTCCGCCCGCAAACTCCACCCCGTCTGGCGCGATAAAGCCGAGGTGAACGCCCACCTCGAACTCCGCGAAGAAGTAAGTGGCCCATCCTATAAATAATGAAGACCGCCATCCTTTGTTTCACCCTATTACTCCTTCCTCCCTTGCGCGCCGCGCAAGACACAAGCGCCCCCTTGGTTCGCAGCAGCACTCATGTTGTTCTGCTCGACGTCGTTGTCGGCGACAAGTCCGGTAACCCGGTTCGCACGTTGACTCAAGACGATTTCAGCATTCTCGAAGACGGCCAGCCGCAGAAAATTTTATCCTTCGAAGCGCCTGCATCAGCGGAATCGTCTGTGCAGCCCAACAGCCCGCGCACCATCATCCTGCTCGACGAACTCAACGCCGCCTTTGCCGATTTGTCGTTCGCCCGCGACAAAATCCTGCAGTTTCTCGCGCAAAACCATCTGGATAAAACGCCCACCGCCTTGATGACCCTCAATCTGCACGGCATTTCGCTGCTGAAAGACTACACACCAGACGCCAAGGTTCTGAAAGACGCACTCACCCAATTCCGTCCCGCGCTGCTCAATCCAGTCGACGGCGAAAATCAGCAGGATAAGATTCAGGAACACGCGCAAAAGACCATCGATAGTCTGGTCGATCTCGCACGCGCGACCGTAGGGTCTCCCTATAACCTCAACGTGATTTGGGTGACGAGCGGCTTTGCCGGGGTCCTGTACGATCCCAAAGATCCACACGCCGCCCAAAGCGGCCCGCGCAAGTTGGCCAACCTTCTGATGAGCGCGCGAATTCGCCTTTATTCGATCGACCCGAGCGGTGTGCATCCGTTACCCGTAACGGGTGTTGCAACGCCGATGACCGACAAGCTGAGCGTGGGTAACATGGAACCCTCAACCAACAATAATGACGATCTGGCCTTGCAGGGAACCGCCTATGAAGCGAATCAATTCCTCGCCATTTTGACGAGCATGACCGGCGGTCACGCTTATTACGAACGCAACGATGTCGAAATCGCACTCAGTCAGGCCGTGAACGACGGCGCCGCTAATTATTCGATTTCTTATTCTCCGTCGAATCACGATTTCACGGGCAAGTATCGCAAGATCGCCATCCAAACGAAGATCCCGGGCGTCACGGCCCGCACAAGGCTTGGGTACTATGCGGTGAGCGACGAGGCTGCCCCAACGCAAGAACTGCGCGAAGCGAGGTGGACGGCGGCGCTTTCCAGTCCGCTCGTCTATTCTGCCTTCGCCCTAACATGCCCTATCACTTACGACGAAGCCACTGCCCACGCCACCGGATCATTCACAGTCAAGCCAACTCCGTTTATCATGCAAACCGAACCCCAGTCGCGCGAGAACATTCGTGCAGCCGCAATCTCTGGTTCCGGCGTGATTCTCCAAAATTGGTCATGGCAAATCGACTGGCAGAAGACCTGGACCAACCGCGTCACCACCGCCAAATTCGAGAAAGTTCTACCCAAGAAAACCCAGCGCCTGCGCTTCCTGGTCTCCGATCCCGACGCCACCCACATCGGCACCTGCGAGTGGCACCGCAATTAAGGGACAGCCACCATAACTCCCAATCTCGGCTTCGGCCCCGGCCTTTGTTTGCGCAAAGTCAATTCGCATCGCTCCTCGCAGGCATCAATAAACGGATCGTCTCCCAGCGGCCTGCTCGTTTTCGTCGCCTCCGCCAACCGAGCCTTCAACTCGGCCTCGGCCAGTCCTTCTTCTAAAGCAATTCTCCAGGAAGCAGGTGTCCAATTGTGGGACCAAGCTTCAAGGTTCAACCACTGGTGCGCACATGACTGCCGCAGATGATCCCGTGCACTGCTCCAACGCGTATCTCGAACAGTTGGGCATCAAGTACCCAACAGTTCACTAAATACGCATCCACTTCTTGCGTACCGTCAAGAGTTGCCCAACCAAGTGTGAGGTCACTTGCTCCCACCAGGCGCGGCTTTGAGCGGGCGACGAATCACCCAACTCGCTTTGCAGCTTCTCTAATTCCGCGATCTCCCAGTGAAGCTTGCGCCTGTAGCGGAGCAGCCACGCCGCGAACACCAGCGTTCCCAAAACGAGAACGATGTTCGTTGGTAACAGTTCGGACGCCCTACCCTGGCGGCTCAATTCGCGGTAGAGCCATGTATACGTGACGACGATCTGCACCACATACAGCACCCCACCAAATACCGCCGCGCGCAAACTGGAACGATGACGCCGGAGCAAGGTTGCCAGATAAGAGCCCGTCGCCACTGCAGCGCCGGTGAAATCATTCCGATCGTTGATCAGCCGGAAGATCCATGCAATTGCGAGGGACACCCACACCCAAATCGTCAGATACGTAATAGCAGGCTGGCGCGCTTGCCAAGCCCAAATGGTAAAGCCACCGCCCATCACAATGGTCACGAGCACTTCCAGGTAAATCCAAAGCCGGAACCGGCGAACCGCCTTGTGGGCGCGGGCGGCGATGTCTTCCTGAGCCATATTGCCGGAGCGCCACAACTCACTCCACTGACTGAGTTCCGGATCCGAAATCATAAGCTCTCCTTCAGCGAATCGCGTAACATTTGCTTGGCGCGATTGACGCGCACGGCCACATTGCCACTACTCAAGCCCAACACTTCAGCCATTTCGTCATGACTGAGCCCTTCGAGCACCAGGACGATCACACGCCGGTAATCGGCGGGAAGCCTTCGAACGGCCGTCAAGAATTGATTTCGTTGTTGCTCGCCGGCGAGTTGCTGCTCTGGATTAGGCCGGATGTCGCGAACCAGTTCCTCTCCCGGCAACTCAGTCAGGCGATTAGGACGGCGAGCCAAATGGGTCAGCGAACGGTTGTGGGCGATTCGATAGATGAAGGTGCGCTCCGAACTTTCGCCCCGAAATTTCGGCAGCGCCTGCCAGATCGAAAGAGCTATGTCTTGAAACAAATCTTCGCCATCAGCCGGAGTGTTGGTATACGCGCGCGCCAAACGGAGAAGAGACGCGCCGTGTTGCGCGATGAGCGCATCGAAACGGGCGGCCGCCTCTTCCGAGATAGCTTGTGCGCGCGTATTGACCAAGAGACTCTCAGCGGCCATAAACGATCTCATCACGCTCCAGCAATGATGCCGAAAACATCAATGCTAACGCGCTGCACCAGGCCGTTGCCAGTATCAGTGTTGGCGTGACAATCGGAAAGCTGGGTCCGCTCGTGAGCAATGCTTGCTGTCCGACAATGGGAAGGCAGAGCAGCCACGGCGGCGGCTGCGGAGCGAGAAACACCATAAACATCGCAATCCCCATGGGCACAAACACCAAAAGCGACAGGTATGTTTGCGCTTCTTTGGTGGTTCGGCAGAACGTGGAGATGGTCAATTGTATAGCCGAAGCGAAGCCTGCCAGCGGCAGCAGCGCCCACGCAACATGCGAAAGAGCAGGCAACGCCAGACCGGCCACGCGGAAGGCAACCGCGAATGCGCCAAACGTGAGCGCGGCGCCGCACACTGCAAACAAACTCACCGCGAGCCATTTCCCGATCATCACCGACACCCGCGAAACAGGGTTGAGCAACAGCGGCAGCAGCGAACGGCGCTCGCGCTCTCCGGCGAGGATATCCATCGCGACGTTCATGCCTCCGGTGAACGCCGACACCAGCAGGAAGATCGCCGCCATGCTTCCTATTACCTGCTCCACTTTCGCGTGCGGCTGATTCTTGAGCGAAAACAAGACGAGTGAAATGATCACCGGCCCCATAAGCAGATGCATGATTGACGCCCAGATTGAGCGTACTTCCCGCACATGATCGAGCACTTCTTTTTTCGCAATGACGATGATTGTTTTAAGCACAGGCTGCCTCTTTGGTGTTTGCGGTCAATAGCATGAATGCTTCTTCCAGCGATTCGGTCTCTGCCTCGTGGCAGATTTCGGTTGGCGATCCGCAGGCGACGACAGAACCGCGGGCCATGATTACTAGTGAATCGCAAAGCGTGCGCACTTCGTCGAGCACGTGGCTCGAAAAAACAATGCAGGCCCCGCTATTGCGCAACTCAGTTAACTGAGATCGGAGACTGCGCAGGGCGGGTAGATCCAGGCCGTTCGCCGGTTCGTCGAGCAGTAAATTTGCAGGAGAGTGGATGAGCGCGCGGCCCAGCGCAACCTTGGTACTTTGCCCGAGCGAAAGCCCGCCCGCACGGCGGTCCGCTACTTCCCGCAGATTCAGGTCAAGCAAAAGTTGATCAATCCGGCGCGCCAGTTCTGGCTTGGGAACGCCTTGCAATTCGCCAAAATAGCGAAGATTTTCTTTAACGGTGAGGCGGGCATACAAGCCCGTGTGGTCGAGAAGCGCTCCGAGGCGTCCATCAGTATTTACTTTTCCAGCGTCTGGCTTCAGTGCGCCGGCGATGATTCGCAAGCAAGTCGTTTTTCCAGCACCGTTGGCGCCTAGCAATCCGGTGATGGAGCCGCGCGCTGCGGAAAAACTAAGGCCGTTCAGCGCGTTTGTTGTCCCGAAGCGCTTATGAAGGTTCTGTACCTCGATCATGTTCACCTCTGGATAGGTAGTATCAGAGGGAACAAAAGCCTTACAGAATTTTGCTTTGACAGACACACCCGTGGCTTGGTCGCGCTACAGAGTCCGAGGAGGGGGCGAATTTAGACGAAAGGCCCCTCGCTTTTTGCTTAAGGGTTCTGGATTTAGGCGGCGGCCTCCTTGGTTTGAGTGTTCTGGGATTCTTCTTCGAGGGCTTCGCGGAGAAGATTTCTCATTTGAAGACAGGAGAGGCCGGCTAAATAGTCGTCGAAACGCACTCTTGAAAAAACGAAGCCAAGACCGGGGATCGTGCCTTCGTTTTGTTTGCGGTCCCGGGCCAGCAGCACGACTTTAGCTGCGGCTCGCAAGGCGGCATCCTCCTTTTCTTTGCGCTCTCCTTCTTCTTTTGCTTTGCGCGCGGCCTGAACGCATTCGAGTTGGGCCGTTTCGCGTTCGCGGCGGCGGTTGAGGCGGTTTTCCTGCAAGGCCAAGTTGCGGAGTTCCTTTTCGTTCTTCCGGCGCACGAGCAGAACGAGAGTCGATTCGGCTTCCGGGCTTGCGAGTGCCGGATTTTCCGGGAGGAGTTCCTGGATGCCAAGGGTGATGCAGGCCTGTTCGAGGCCCGGAATTCTGTTCAACCGCCACCTGAGGTCTAAGATGGATTGGGTGAAAGCGGATTCTTCGGGGCCGACAGGCTCGTACATTTTTTCGTACGATTCGACATGGGCGGCATAAAGGCCAGCCTCAGCTTCGGTGGCGAAAACGATGTGCGTGCCGGTGAGGTTGCATTTGACGGCGTTGAGGCTGGATTTCGCTTTACCCGCGTCTGATGTTGGTCCGGAACTTTTCTGCGCGTTGGCGCGATTCGCTGCCATGCGTGCCGCCGAGATGGGGTCCTTTTCGCTGTTCGTTTCAGACATGATGTTGCTCCTGACTCTCTTTTGTTTTTTGACCTGTACGGTGAGGGGGAAGGCTCCGGCACCTCAGCGCGCACTTGGTCTTACTCTGCTTTGATTTTGTGGCGCGAGATTGGAGAGCGGAAGTGGATCGGAAAAGAGGAGTTTTGGTATGTGGTTGATTTGAAGAGCGTTAGGGGAGAAAAAGATTTATGGATTCGTGCTGTGATTCGCCCACGACGGCTAGGCGCCGCCGCAACGAGGGATGAAAACAAAAGCGAGAAGAGAGATGCTAGTAGTGTCTGCCGGGCGACCCAAAAGCCGATCTCGGTCTGGGCCCTCACCAGGAGCCCGTTTGTGAATCTGGTCGGACGCTGAAGTTTTGGCACAACGCAGTGTCGCCTTCGCCGCCAAGGCGGAGAGCACGAGAAGGAATGTCTGTTTCTTTGTCTGCGTCCCCGTCCCGGCGGCAAAAAGGAGCGTTATGCAGATACTATTTTCGCGCGTCTGCGGGATCGATGTCCACAAGGACATGCTCGCGGTATGCGTTTTGATTTATCGGGAAGGTAAGAAGCCGGAAGCTCGCTACAAAGAGTTCGCTACGCATCAGAAGGCGCTGACGGCTTTAGGCAACTGGTTGAGTGCGCAAAAAGTGACGCACGTGGCAATGGAGTCGACGGGCGTGTACTGGAAGCCGGTTTGGTATGCGCTGGAGGATCGTTTCCAGTTGCTGTTAGCCAATCCGTTTCAGGTGAAGGCGCTGCCGGGCAAGAAGACGGATAAGAAAGATAGCCACTGGCTGGCGGAGTTGTTGGCGCATGGGTTGATAGCCGGCAGCTTCGTGCCGCCGGAGGAGACCCGCGCGTTACGCGATTTAACACGCTACCGGGTGAAGTTGAGCGAAGAGCTGAACCGTATCCACAATCGCATTCACAAGGTGTTGGAGGATGCTTCGATCAAGCTGGACACGGTGGTGAGCCACATTATGGGGGGCACCGGACGCAGCATCATCGAAGGAATCATCGAAGGCAAGGAATCCCCCCGGCAGTTGGCGGAACGGGCGCAAGGCAGTTTGCGCGGCAAGCGGGCGCAGTTGGAGTTGGCTCTGCACGGGCGCGTGAGCGAGCACCACCGGTTCCTGTTAAAGGAACTGCTGGAGGACTTCCAGTTTGTCGAAGCGAAGATTCTGCGTTTGGACAAGACGCTGAGCGGCAGCGTGGACTGGGAGCAGGTGGCGCGTTTGTGCACGATTCCGGGGGTGGATGTGATCACGGCTTGGACATTGCTGGCGGAATTGGGTTCCGGCATGCGGGTGTTTGCCAACAGTAAGAAGGCCGCCAGTTGGGCGGGGTTGTGTCCCGGCAACAAAGAAAGCGGCGGCAAGCGGTTGAGCGGACGCACGCGCAAAGGCAACCGCTGGTTGCGGCGCGGGCTGTGTCAGGCGGCTTGGGGAGCCAGCCGTAAGAAAGATTGCTTTCTGAATGCCTTCTTTCAACGCCACAAAGCTAAGCAAGGCGCGCAGAAGGCGATCATTGCCACGGCGCACCGCCTGTTGGTGATCGCTTACTGCATCCTGCGTGATGGCACGACCTAGCAAGAGCGGGGCGGGGATTTCTACGATCAGCTCAATGCCGCGCGCACCCGCGAGCGACTGATAGAACGGTTGCGGCGGCTGGGTGTTCCGGTGACGATTTCAGCGCCCGTGCTGCCTGTCCCGCCAGCGCCCACCAGTCAGGAGTTGGTTCCGGCGCCATCGGCCCAAGCGCTCACTTCGCCGCCAAACAGCCAACCGTCCGCTTCGCTACCAACCGTCAAGCGCAAGCGCGGCAGGCCCTGCAAGTGCGCCGAACGTGGGATACCCTGCACTCACCAGATGGCTATCGCACCAACACCCGTCGCGACGCCTCCCGTCGCGATTCAGCCGTAGTCCACACCAGGCCGAATTAATTTATCTCGTTGATTCGGCTCTGGTTATAATTCGGAGTTTTCGAAGGATTGAGGGATTCAGCGTAGCGCCGAGGAGCGATGCAGGAGCCTGCAGGTGGAGTCGAAGGAACGTTGGCCGGACAAAAGGTAGGCTTTCGTGCCGACCAGCGTGGATCGGCTCACGATCCGGCGTAGATGCTGGTAATATCGTCCCGTGATGTCCGCCTCGCTGCCGGGGAATCGTCGGAGTTCTACGTACGCTCAGCGACGAAATCGGCCTCTGAGATGCGCTCCGGCGGTCGCTCAATGCACGTCTTAAAACGAATACGTATCCTTGATTGAGGATCCACACATCACCCTTGGCTGGCACTGAGAAGGCCGCCCAAAACGCGCGTCAAAGCGCCGCGTAAAACCTCGATCACAACTTTTCAACACAAAGTAAAATATTTTTTCTCCATTTTTTTTCAGCCACCTAGAGCCAACTTTCTTCGCTATCTCTCTGTACGAGGTTCGTTTTCGAGCCTCCGGGTGCTAGCGTTAGTCAGGCCCGGCAGGGTGTTTCCCCTGCTCGGGCCATTCCTATTTCTGCGCTCTCAGAAAGAAATCGCCAACAGGAGTTTTCTACATGATTTCCGAAGCTCAAATGAACGCCAACCGCGCCAACGCCCAACACAGTACGGGTCCTACATCGGAGGCAGGTCGCGCCAAAGTCTCCCAAAACGCCATCAAAACCGGTCTAACTGGCCGCACCGTCGTCGTCCCCTTCGACGAAGGCGATGCCTACCAATCCCTCATGCTCGATTTCCAAAATCAACACAAACCCGCCGGCCCCGAAGAAAAGGCATTAGTCCAATCCTTAACCGACATCGTCTGGCGTCTCGACCGCATCCCCGGCCTCGAATTCGCTCTCGTCGAACTCGGCCACGTCGACCTCATCAAAACCTCCCCCGAACTCGCCAACAACCCATCGATGATGCTCGAAATGCAAATCCGCCTGCATTTCGAAAAGCAATTCCGCAATTTGCAGTTACAGGAAAACCGTCTCTCTCGCCGCCGCGAGCGCGAACTAAAAGAACTCCACACCCTGCAAGCCACCCGCCAAGCAGCCCAGCAGGCCGAAGAAGACCAACAACTCGCCCGCGCTGCTCAAATGCTGCTCAAAGCCCAGCATGCCAAGCAGCCTTTCGATCCCGCTGAAAACGGCTTTGTTTTTTCAACCGCGCAAATCAGGGCTTACATCCTCACCCTCGAGCCAAAACAACTCGAAAACCTCATCTTCGGAGTCGAAATTCCCAACAAAGCCAAAGCCACCGCCGCGTAATTCACTCTACATTCTCGAAATTCGCGCCAACCTCTCCTCGCCGCAAGGTGTTCGAAGCGTGGGCCCACAGTTATTTGAAAACTTAAACTTGTTGGCTTTCGCGCCAAGGGGTGAAGTGTCTCTCGGGTCGTCCGCAGGGACGACCCAAAGGTCGCGAATTATCCCCGTCCCGTCAACTTCCTCAACAATGCCACCGCCTTACGTATATCCGCGTCCCTTTGCGCGTGATCCGGTTCCTCGCGCTCAATACTCAACACCCCGCGATACCCAATCTCCTTAAGCTTGTGAACGAACTTCTCCATCCCAACACTTCCTTCCCCCAGCGCTCGTTCCTTACCCAACGCCGTCGGCTCATCGCGCGGCGGCCAATCGCCGTCTTTGCAATGCACCGAAGCCACATGCTTCGCCAGCACCCCAACTGCCTCAATCGGATCGCCTGTTCCGTACAAAATCATATTGGCCGGGTCGAAGTTGATCTTCAAATTCGGCCGCGCTACGTCTTCAATAAACCGCAGCAGCACATGCGCCGGTTCCTGCCCGGTTTCCAGCGTAAAATTCTGCCCGTTTTTCGCCACATGATCGCAGATGTCGCGCGCCACATCCCGCATCTCCGCATACAAAGGTTCGTTCGGATCTTCCGGCACAAAGCCGATATGGCACATCACGCTATCCACTCCCAGATACTTGCCCACATCCGCCACTGCCTTCGTCCTCGCTACGCGCTCCGTACGCGTCGCCGCCGGCACCAGTCCCACTGTCCTTTCCACCGCTGGAATATCGGCGTAATCTTCTCCCGCGTAACTGCAAACCAACGTCACTGGCGTAAACCGCGCCGTCCGCAGCGCGTCGTCCCAAACCTCCGCCGCGCGTCGCAACGAATAGCCGCCCGGAAAAACAATCTGCCCCGCGCGCAATCCGAAGCTCTTCGCAAGTTCCAGCGTCGCCCGCGCATCCTCACCCGCCACAAACACTAGCCCAATTTCCAAATCTTCCAGCCCTAACATTTGACCTGCTCTCCGTTCAATGATCTGCTCTGCTTCAGTCGCAGCGCCACTTTCACCGCATCTGCCGAAGCTCGCGGTGTACAGCGAAGCGGTTCCTGTTGCGTCCGGCAGCACTCGATAAAGTAAGCCACCTCCGCTTGATAACCGTCCGGCCCTTGCGGCGCTAACTTCGTGCGTTGCCCCGCCGCATCGTTTAAGAACAGTCCCTCGGGCAGAAACTCCATTTGCGCCCGCTCCGCGACAGCCTGAAACGTCATCTTCAGCGGCATCCCCGTTTGAAACCAGCCGCCTTGAATCCGCACCTCCGGCCCGCCCGGATAAATCAGCGTTGCCATAATCCCATCGCCCTCGCCCAGCCTCTTCGCCGCCACCCGTTCTGGCATGCCGCACAAGAGTAAAGCCTGATCGATATCGTGAATCAGAAGATCCAACGTCGCTCCACCGCTGCGCGCCTCTACCGGCAGCCATTTGCTCCAATCGGGTAAACCGGCCTGCCGCAAAAAAGTCGCTGATCGCAGCGCGCCATATTTCTTCGACGCACCAAATTCCTGCAACGCCATATACTCAGGCCAAAACCGCAAAACCTGACCAATCATCAGCGTCCGCTTTGCCTGGTTCCCCGCCTCTATCATCGCCTCGCAATCGGCCTCGGTCAGCGCCATCGGCTTCTCGCAAAATACGTGTTTTCCAGCAGCCAGTGCCGCGCTCGCTACCGCCAGGTGCAAATCCGTTGGCAGGCAAATGTCCACAACGTCTATCGTTGCGTCCTCAACCAAATCCTGCCAGCGCCTATATTTCGCCGCCGCCGAAATGTCCACTAGGGAGGAATCAAATTGAATGTTGCCGCCTACCTTGCTCAGATCTCCCGCCAAAACCGCAGGATTCTCCGTGCAAACAGCGGCAACTCGAACTCCTGGAATTTTCGCGTAGCCTGCAATATGCGTAACGCCCATGAAGCCTAAACCAATAATGCCTATGTTCACGATTTCGTCTCTTCGAGTTCCATATGTTTATGCGTCTTTTAATAATAAGCGGGCGGAGTTAAGATTTGCTGCGCTGCTAGAGTGTCAGTAACCGCCGGAAATATCAAAGAGTCTCGTTCTATTGACGGTTTGAACAACTTCACTTTAAGGGGATACCGATGTTTAAGTTCTTGGCAGGAATAATTTTCGCGCTGTTGCTGATACCGGTTTTTGTTTTTTCCTACGTAAAGATGGGCTACGTTCCGGTCGCCACCGATTCGCCCGACATGCCGTTTGAGCGCCAATTAGCGCACATGAGCCTCGACGCGAAGATTGATAAGGAAGCACCGAAACCCTCGCCCTTTCAAGCCACAAAAGACGATTTCTTGAGCGCCGCTCATTTGTATCGCGAGCATTGTGCCATGTGCCACGGCTTGCCTAACGAACCGAAGACCTTCACCGCTCAAGGCATGTACCCACGCCCTCCGCAGCTCCTGAAGGGCAAGGGCGTGACTGACGATCCAGCCGGCGAATCCTATTGGAAAATCGCCAACGGTATTCGTTTAAGCGGCATGCCCGGCTACAAAAAGACTCTGTCGGAAAAGGAGATGTGGCAGATCAGTCAGTTGGTCGCCGGCGCCGACAAGCTTCCCAGCGAAGTGATGGACGTTCTTAAAAGGCCAGTACCGATTGAGCCGTAGGGATCGAATAATCTAGCCAACCCCCGCTATCGCCATCGCCTTCACTTCGTCCGTCACGATGGTGAATTGCATCAACGTAGCGATTCCAAAAGATGTAGTAATCGCAACATCGGCGGCATCTCTTCCCACCGCCATCAATACGCGCCCTATCCGCGGCTTGTTGTGCCGTGCGTCAAATGTCCACCAACGCCCATCCAGATAAGCCTCAAACCAGGCACTGAAATCCATCGGTGAATCCGATACCGGCACTCCGATGTCTCCCAAATACCCTGTTGCATACCGCGCCGGAATATTCATGCAGCGGCAGAACGCAATCGCCAAGTGTTGAAAGTCGCGGCACACTCCTTTGCGTTCCCCCAGCACTTCAACCGCGCTCTTTGTGGAACGAGCGAAACTATATCCGAATGTGACGTGCTCATGCACCCAGTCGCAAATCGCTTGCACCCGCGCCCATCCCGGTGCGGTATGTCCAAACATCCGAAACGCGGTGTTCGAAAGAAGATCCGTCTCGCAATACCGGCTGGCTAGCAGATAGCGCAGAACGTCCGCTGGCAATTGATCCACCGGAGCCTGCTGCGCTT
Source organism: Bryobacterales bacterium (assembly GCA_963763615.1). Taxonomy (GTDB): domain Bacteria; phylum Acidobacteriota; class Terriglobia; order Bryobacterales; family Bryobacteraceae; genus Bog-105. The sequence continues at coordinate 198,047 of CAVXPI010000009.1, forward strand.
CTAAACAGATGGGATCCGGAGCACCGCTATCCTCTATCAAGAAGGAGTTATAGAGCCGGAAATCTCCCGGCGGAACCGCAAAACGCGTGCACGCATTGCCGAACGTGTCTTCGTATTCATCCACCCGCACCGCCGGCTCGGTTCTGAGCACGTCGGGCTCCCGTAAATCTGCCCTGCGCGAAGGATGCACATTGAGCAACGCAATCATGGGTACCTGCGTCGAGGTTTGAAAGCGGATATCGTAACCAAGTCGAATCAGCATGAGGAAATCCGGAAGTGTGAATCTTGCATGGGAGGGCGACATTCGTTAGAGTCAAACTCTATGGCGCGGGTAACAACAATCGGACACAGTATTTGTCACAGGGCACAAAACGTAAAGGCGCTCCGAGTTATACTTTACGTGTTCACTCCTCCCTGGCCGATTCCGCGTCGAACCAGCTTTTGGGTCTATTAGAAATGCGCGGATATGGCCACTCCAATGACTATGCCAGAACGGGCGATTCCCGCTCCCTTTTCAGATTACGAACTAGGGACAGCTTACGATGAGATGTTTCGCGCCAACGGGCGCGCGCGCCAACACTATAAAGCTCTGTATTCCAAGCTCTTAAGTCTGCCGTCGGAAGAATTGATGCGCAGTAAGCAGGAAGCGGACCTTTCCTTCTTCAACCAGGGCATCACCTTTACGGTTTACGGACGCGAAGAAGGCACTGAGCGGATTTTTCCCCACGATCTGCTCCCCCGCATCATCCCAGCTGCCGAGTGGGACATCATTGAGAAAGGTTTGACCCAGCGGATTACCGCCCTCAATCTGTTTCTCAAAGACATCTATAACGAACGGAAAATTCTCAGCGACGGCGTGATTCCCGGCGAAATCATCTATACTTGCAAGCATTTTCGCCGCCAGATGCGCGGCGTCAAGGTTCCGCGAGACGTTTATGTCAGCGTTTGCGGCTCCGACCTCATCCGCCTGCCTAACGGCGAATTCGTCGTTTTGGAAGACAATCTCCGTGTGCCCAGCGGCGTCTCATACATGCTCACCAGCCGCAAAGTGATGAAGCAGACATTTCCCATTCTGTTTCGCAAATGCGGCGTCCGGCCCATCGAGCAATACAGCCAGGCTCTCCTTTCCACCTTACGTTCTCTCGCGCCGGAAGGCCGGTCGAGTTTGACCATTGTGCTGTTGACGCCTGGCGTCTATAACTCGGCTTATTTCGAACACACTTATCTGGCGCGCCAAATGGGCATTGAGTTAGTAGAAGGCCGCGACTTGGTGGTTCACGACAACATCGTCTACATGCGGACCACATCCGGGCTGCAGCGCGTCGATGTCATCTATCGCCGCGTAGACGACGATTTTCTGGATCCCCTCACCTTCCGTGCCGATTCTGAACTCGGCGCTCCGGGCCTGTTTAATGCCTATCGCGCCGGCAACGTCGTTCTGGCAAACGCCCTCGGCACCGGTGTGGCCGACGACAAAGCCATCTACGCCTACGTGCCTAAAATGATTCAGTACTACTTGGGTGAAACCCCCATCCTGAACAACGTGGAGACGTTTCTCATGTCGAACGACAAAGAACGCGAGCATGTCTGCGCCAACCTCGATAAGTACGTGGTCAAGGCCGTCGGCGAATCCGGCGGTTATGGCATGTTGATCGGCCCGCATAGCTCGAAGCAACAGCAGGAAGAGTTTCGTGTTCGCATCATGGAACAGCCGCGGAACTATATCGCGCAGCCGACTCTGGCCCTATCCACCGCCCCGTGTTTTACCGAAGACGGGCAAATTGAGCCGCGCCACGTCGACCTCCGGCCCTATGTGCTGTTCGGTGAAAAAGTCACCATCGTCCCTGGTGGTCTGACCCGCGTAGCGTTGCGGAAAGGCTCGCTGGTAGTCAATTCGTCGCAAGGCGGCGGGTCGAAAGATACATGGGTTTTACAAAGCTGAGGTGCTAGAACTATGCTCTCTCGAGTAGCTGACAGTTTGTATTGGATGAGCCGCTATTTTGAACGAGCCACTCATTGCTCACGCGTCTTAGAAGCCAATTACGGACTGATGCTGAACCCCGGCAAGCTCTCAACCGAGCAACGCTGGCAAAACATCATGGGCCATTTGGGCCTCGGCGGCGACGAATCCCGCATCGAACCGCAAGCAGCCATCATGAAGTTGATGTCCGACCCACAGATTCCCTCTTCCATCGTTTCCTGCATGACGTCCGCCCGCGAAAACGCCAGCCAGGTTCGCGAACAGATCAGTTCCGAAATGTGGGAACGTTTGAATCAGCTCTATCACGAAGTAATTCAAACAGCGGCCAACATGTATAGCGATTCCGACGTGCTCCGCTTGTTTATGGCTATGCGCGAAGGCGGCTACAAGTTCATTGGAGTAACCGACGCGTCCATGAACCACGGCGAAGGCTGGCACTTCATCCAGTTCGGCAAGTACATCGAGCGCACCTCTTCGCTCCCCCTTCTGATTGAAGCCGTTTTCTCCGCCCAGCAAGGCGCCGATGATCTCGATTGGGTTGGCTTGCTCACCAGTTGTTCCGCTTTTGAGGCCTATTGCAAGGTTTACACCGCCGATCTAAAGCCTGAACGTGTAGCCGAATTCCTGCTCCTCAATCCGGAGTTCCCCTACACCGCGCGCTATTCCACCGAAAAACTGCAACACGCGCTCGAGGGCATCCGCCGCACCACGCCCGGCCGCGGCTTCTCCGAAATTGAGCGCATCGTGGGCCGCCTCCACGCCTCGCTCGCCTACGCGCAGATCGACGACATCATGGCGCGCGACTTCGAGCGCTTTCTCGAAAGCATTATCGAACAATGCCAGAGCCTTCATTCTGCGGCACATGAGGCGTACATAGACTATCCCATTGAAAGTGCGTTTGAGGCCTGAAATGTTTTACGCGATTCGCCACTTTACCCGTTACCGCTACAGCAAGCCTGTCTCGCAAAGCAGCATGGAAGTGCGCATGCACCCCAGAAGCGAATATTCGCAGCGCTGTTTTACCTTTCAACTCTCAGTGAGTCCGCGCGCCCGTGTGTTCTCCTATCACGACCACACCGGAAACGTCATCCACCACTTCGACATTCCCGAAGAGCACCGCCAGTTGACAATCATCGCCGATGCTTTGGTCGATGTCGATCCGCCTCCACCTCTCCCCGAATCCCTCGACAACGATAGCTGGCAGCAATTGGACGAAATGATTGAGCGTGACGATTATTGGGACATGCTCATGCCCAGCCACTTTGCCCGCAAATCGCCCGCGTTGGATGAGTTCGCGCGCAAACTCGGCGCGTACGAACGCAATGGCCGCGATCCGCTCACCGTCCTCCGGGCGCTCAATTCGCAGATCCATGAAGAATTCGAATACACCAAACACTCCACGCGAGTCGATTCGCCCATCGAAGTTGCTATCGAAAGCCGCAAAGGTGTGTGCCAGGATTTCGCGCACGTCATGATTGCTCTGGTGCGCGGCCTGCATGTGCCCTGCCGCTACGTCAGTGGCTATCTGTATCACGATAAGACGCACAAAGATCGTTCTGCCGACGGCGCAACTCACGCTTGGGTGGAAGCTCTCCTGCCTGGCCTCGGCTGGGTGGGTTTTGATCCAACCAACAACCTCATTGCGGGCAAAAGGCACATCCGCACCGCCATCGGCCGAGACTACGCTGACGTTCCTCCTACCGTCGGCACGCTAAAAGGTTCGGCGCAGAGCGACATGCAAGTCCGCGTCCGAGTCACTCCCTCCGAAGCAGTCCTGCCGGTCGATCAGGAATTCGCTGCCGACGAAGAATGGTCGAAATTCCTGGCCACCGATCAAAAGCCAGACAAAACCCAAACCCAACAGCAGCAGCAATAAGCTTTACAGTCGCCCTAAGCGGCGGAAGACGCGGTATTCTTCTTCAATCGCGTCCAAAATGCGTTGCTCGCGCTGCGCATCCTGGCGGCGATTTTCCAGCGTTCCCGCGAGCACAATCAAAACTGTAAACAACAGCGCAATGCCCACTAATAGATCGCCAATGTCAGGCAAGGTAAGCTGCATGATAGTAGACTAGTCGGGGCGGGGCGATTTGAACGCCCGACCCCCTGCGCCCAAGGCAGGTGCGCTACCAGGCTGCGCTACGCCCCGACATTAAAGGACTCTTTGATTCTAAACCACTGCCAATAAAATTATTCTGCGCAGTCATCCGACACCGTAGGGCGGGCCTCCTGGCCTGCGCGACCTCCTGGTCGCGCTTTCTCGAACGCCCCGAGTTTCTGTCCCCGCAACCATTCAGCCGGCACGTCACTGATTCGGCGGCGCCACGTGTCGACTACGCTCTGAGTGATGCCGGCAAAGAGCTCATCACTGTCATGCAAGCCATGGCCTATTGGGGCATCAAACACTTGGGTGTTCCCCCGAATTTCGCTTGCGTCGATGCGGTGGCCGTCTAAAATGCGCTTTCGCTAATGAGCTTCTTGTAAACTTCGCGGGCGTGATCATACGCTTCCCGGGCCTTCGCCTGATCCGTCGGCGACATGTGCGGAGCCTTTTGCGTCCAGCACTGGTTAACGGCATTCAAGCACCATTCGGCACTGCGCCGCGAAGCGCGAATCGGCTGGCCGTTGACAAGGACGAAGATGGGATTCGTATGGGCAGCGGGTAGGACGCGCGCAGCGATCCAACTGCTTGCTTCCACCCGCACCGTGAATTCGAGCGGGTGAATCGCACCATCGGCGACAATTGTCTTACGGGCGGCCGTGCGCCCATTTACCACGATCTCCACCGGCACTTCGCGGCTGTCTCCAACGCGGGCGCGCTCTATATCCCAATACGGCTTCTCATCGTAAGGCAATTTACGGATTGCATCGTTGGGCAACTCCGGCAAGTAAGCTGCCGCATTCACAGTGACTTTGACAGTACCCGGACCACTCAGATGAACTTCGCTGTCGCCGCTGCCTACTTCCGTCTTATCGACCGTGAAATCCATGAGATGCGTCTTGCCATCGGAGACATAACTGCGGCCGGCTTTGAGCGCGTCGAGCCAGGCGGCATAGGATAGCCCGTTGTCGAGCTTCGCATAAGTTCGTCCGATCCCAACTCGGCCGTCATAAATGCACGGAAAATCGGTCTCGCCGGAGATGCGGGTTCGGAAGCCCACGTTAAGCGTGTGATACCAGATGTTCAACTCCCAGGGATAGGGCGTGTCGACCGATGAAATGAAATCCACCGTATCGGGGTAAGTCACATCGACAATGTATTCATTTGCGCCAATGCCATCGAAGCCGGGCATTTCGTAACTCGGTAAGTCGGAGCTCATCACTTGCAAGCCCCAACCAGAGTGAGCAAATCCAACGATGGCACCCTGCGCTTTGGCCCAACGGAAAATAGGCAGATCCCAGGTGGGCCAATCTTCAATCGTCTTGGTGCCTGGATAGTCTTGCTCTTTCAACTTCAGAAGCACGATATGCCCCGCGTGGCTCGAAGGAAAGCCCGACACTTCCAGGTCGTAATGCATAATGCGGCCCGGCTTCGAGAGCGCATCGTCTTTAGCGCAGAAGAATTGCTTTTGATAGTAGTAATCCGGACCCCATGTTAGAACCGCGCCGATGTTCAACCGTTCGCCCAAAATTTGCCGGATCATGTCCTTCGGCTCTACGCCTTCCGCTGGATTCATATAGTGCGAACACCCCGCCGCGTGGACGTGATGATCGCCCGAATACCAGCCGCGCTGGGCCGGATCGATCCAGCGTTCCAGTTGAAAGTCGAGCTGCACCGGGTCGCCGCTCGTAACGGCGAATTCCTTGGTGTGCGTACGGTATTCGGGACCACCGCCGAACTCCACCGTGTAATAGCCCTTGGGCAGACGCACTTGCTCGCCGTCTTGCCGGTAGATCTGTGGTTGAAAGAAGAAATCGGGCGCGAGACGTTTGGAGCGGGCCGGATAAATTCGGTTCAGCCGATCGCGAATGATAAAACTCGCAAAGGCCGGTTGGCCGTTTTCATCTTTGATATGCAACGTCACCGTGGCAGCGGGCTGAGCGTTGAACAAAATGTCGACCTCGTTGCGAAACCCGATATCCTGGCTGCCTTGACCAACGTTGAAACTAATCTTGGCCGAACGTTGCCCGGCATCGCGGCTATACACTTCCAGGATTTGATACTCCACAGCGAGTCCGGAAAGGCGCTTGCGCATAGGCGGCTGGTGATAAAGCGAAATATCCGCCCAACGTTCGGCCGCATTGCGCGGCGTAAGTTCAATGGCGGGTTTAGGTTCGCCGCTCGATTGACGAAAAACATCGCCCGAGTTCGGACTTTCCACTTTCAGTTCGGCCGTCACACCCGCGCGATTGGTAACCTTCACGAGAAAGAGGCGCGTGCCGTCTTGCGATAGCGAGGCGGCGGCTGCACCTTGTTCTACTTTGACGCGGCTTTCAGCGTTGATATCGACAATGGTAAGAACATGCGGATCGAGAATGGCTTCGAGACTTAAGACGGCGGAGGTTTCGTCGGGATCGGCGATGGCTTTATCGATGGCCGCAGTTTCGCCAGCCGAGAGCGGCTCGCCGAGATAGTCGAGAGCTTCGGCCAACTGCCGCACTTGCCGGGCGAGCGGCTGAAGCGGAAGAGTTTGTTCGGCGGCAGCCACCGTCACAGTGAGCGCACAGAGAATACCGGGGAGAAATTTCACGTCGACCTCCGCGATCAATGATATATGAAAGCAAGGATTTAATGGCAGTTTGAAGCCGCCTTCCTCGTCCCGCCCACCTTCGGGGATTTGCGTTGATTCGAGGGCGAGCCGGAGTGTTTGAAAGGGGCGCGACTCTTTTCCAGCCCTGCATCTCGAAGATATCTTTGGTGCGCTTGCTTTTTACATGGCAAATCGCGACAACGTGGACGGGTACCTGGCAGACGGCCGGCAGGAGTTTGAGGCGTTGCGCCAACAGTCGCGTCAAAGTCATCCGGCACTTTATGCAAAGCTTGCCGAGGCACGCCGAATGACTGAGACGCCGTTTCCCACGATCGAAAGACGATGCCCCGGCACTTCGCGCGGTTCCGGGAAACGCAATCCACTCCCGGTTTGATTGTCTTATCTCAGGATCTCGAAATCGGCTTGGCGACTGAAGAGTTGTTGTTGATTTGGGTGGCAACCGAGGCAGCGGAATGGCTCGACCATCTAGGCTTCGTCCCGGTCTAGGCAACCGGTGCAGGGTAACGCAATTGACGTTTCAGCTCTGGGGCCGGACACAGTCAAGGAGCGCTCGCCAGCTTCACAATCACGCCCTTCGGACCCACCGCCCAAACGGCCTCCCCACTGCCCGCCACGGCATTCAGATTGATATCCGCAAAGTGCTGCCAAACCCGCCCGCCGTCTCTCGACACATCCGCGCCGCCGCTCCCAACAGCAATGGAGTTGTTCATTCCCCAAAACGCCACGCAGGAACGATAGCCCTTACCCACCGCCGCATTCCACGTCTTCCCGCCATCATGCGTCACCGCAACAGTATGATCCGCCGCCTGCGGATTCTGGTAATCCCCTCCGACGGCAATCCCATGTTTCCGATCGCTGAAGGCCAGCGAAAAAATCCCGGCGCTCTTGGTACCCCCGAAGGGCGCCTCGCTGATATTCCACGTTCTTCCGCCGTCATGCGTCCCAAACACTCGTGCGCCGTTTGGCCCGCCTGTGGCAAACCACGCATCGTTTGTGCCTCGCATGATCAAACTCGTGCCGCTGGCGGCAAACGCTCCTTCCTCGTCCAAGGCCAAAGGCATCGGCCGCCTCTGCCAAGTCTCCCCGCCGTCGGCTGTCGTGAAGATCACAAGATGCCCGCCCACCGGATCGCCCAGCAGAATCCCATGCCTCGCATCGCCAAACGCGATCGCGTCATAGAAGCCCTTTGCATCTGGATTGGTTAGCAGCAGTTCCCAATGCCCACCCCCGTCGGAAGTCTTGTAAACCCGTGAATGGTCGCCTTCGCCGCTGGCCAGCAAATAAGCTGTCTCTGCATCGAACGCTTCCACATCGCGAAAATCCAATGCCTCCGCGCCTGCCACCGTGCCGCTTTGCCAGTGTTCGCCGCCGTCGGTGGTTCTTAGAAACGTTCCTTGCGTCCCGCTGGCCCACACAACCTGCGGCGAAACTACCCGCAAGCCTCGCAAGCTGGCCGTGGTGTTCGAAACCTGCGGATTCCAATGCAGTGCGGCAAGCGCGGCTAACTGAAGCAGGATCGTGTTTACCATGGCCGCTCAGCCCAGTTGTTGGAAGTGCTCCACCGACGGAGGCTCCGCAAAGAACGGCCCCACAATCGCGCGCCATTCCTGAAACGCGGGTGATTGGCGGAAGCCCACCTGGTGATCTTCGAGCGTCTCCCACTCGATGAAGACCAGATAACGGTTCGCTGATTCAATGCCTTTTTGCACCTTCCAGCTCTTGAACCCGGCAGCTTTCGAAATCACTTGCGTCAGGCCGCGGACAAGGGCTTCGTCGAACTCCGCCTGGCGGCCCGCTTGGATGCGAATATCGGCAACTTCTAAGATCATAAGCTCTCCACTTTACCAAGCGGGCGGCTCGCCGAAATCTTGAACCCCAGTCACGATATCATCGATATTCCTAGATTTGGAACTATGCAAAACGCAACTTGTGATATCGGTTTGATCGGGCTGGCCGTCATGGGCCAAAACCTGGTCTTGAATATGAACGACCACGGCTTTAAAGTCGCCGTCTTCAATCGGACTGTTTCGAAGGTCGATGACTTTTTGGCCAATGAGGCAAAGGGCACGCAAGTTGTCGGCGCCCATTCGATTGAGGAATTTGTCGGCGCGCTGAAATCGCCCCAGACGCGTCATGTTGATGGTGAAGGCGGGCGACACCGTCGATCAGATGATCGATCACGTCGCGCCCTTGCTGAGCAAAGGCGACATCATTATCGACGGCGGCAACTCGCTTTTCACAGACACCAACCGCCGCACCAAGAGCTTGGCCGGCAAAGGGATTCTCTTTATAGGCACAGGCGTTTCGGGCGGCGAGGAAGGTGCGCGCCACGGTCCTTCCATCATGCCCGGCGGCAATCACGGAAGCGTGGCCGCACGTGAAAGACATTTTTCAGGCCATCGCCGCGAAAGTGGAAGACGGCACGCCTTGCTGTGACTGGGTAGGCGAAGATGGCGCCGGCCATTACGTCAAGATGGTCCACAACGGCATTGAATACGGCGACATGCAGTTGATCTGCGAAGCCTATCAAGTGCTTGAGACATCGGCCTCGGATCTAAGCGCCGACGAGCTAGCCGCGATTTTCGCCGATTGGAATAAGGGTGAACTCGACAGCTTCCTCATCGAAATTACCGCCGAAATCTTCGCCAAGAAAGATGAAGACGGCAAGCCGATGGTGGACAAGATTCTCGATACCGCCGGACAAAAAGGCACCGGCAAGTGGACCGGCATCAGCGCGCTCGATCTGGGCATGCCCGTCACGCTGATTGGCGAAGCGGTTTTCGCGCGCTGCCTCTCGGCGATTAAAGATGAGCGCGTGGCCGCATCGAAGGTGCTGCAAAGGGCCCGGCTAGCGTCCCAAAGTCGCCGATCGAAAAGCGTTCATCGAGAACGTGCGCCGCGCGCTCTATTGCTCGAAGATGATCTCGTATGCGCAAGGCTACATGCTGTTGCGCGAGGCGGGCAAAGAAAACGACTGGAACTTGAATATGGGTGGCATTGCGTTGATGTGGCGCGGCGGCTGCATCATTCGCAGCCGCTTCCTGGGCAAGATCAAAGAAGCCTACGACAAGAATCCGAAGCTCACCAACTTGCTCGTAGACGATTTCTTCGCCGGCGTTTTGAACAACTATCAGCAGTCGTGGCGGCAAGCCGTTGCTGGCGCTGTGGGAGTGGGCGTTCCCACTCCGGCCTTCTCTACCGCGCTCGCTTTTTACGATGGCTACCGCACCGCGCGCCTGCCCGCCAATCTGCTGCAGGCCCAGCGCGACTTCTTCGGCGCGCACACCTATGAACGCGTGGATCAACCGCGCGGCAAGTTTTTCCACACTAACTGGACCGGCCGAGGGGGCCGTGTTTCTTCGGGGACTTACAACGCATGAGCTACGGTTTTGATATCCGCAAGGATGGCGCTCTCGATTTTATGTCGATTGGCGGCTTGGTCTGCCGCCTCGATCCGGGCATCATCCCCTTTCGAAAGGCCACGGAATGCCTGATCCATGTCAGCGGCGGCGAGTTCAACGTCAGCCGCCAACCTGGCGGATTGCTTCCGCCTGAAGACGGCGGTTGCCAGCGCCATGGTCGATTATCCGCTTGGCGATTTGGTGGCGGAACGCGTGCGCGCCATGGGCGTGCAAGGGTTCTTCAAGCACTTCAAGCACGACGGTGTGGCCGGTCCGAACATTGCCACGGTTTATAGCGATCGCGGGCAAGGCGTGCGCGCTCCAGTTGTCTTTTACAATCGCGCCAACGAAGCGGCGGGCCTGTTGAAGCCGGGCGATTTCGATTGGAAAAGCATCTTTGCCGGCGGCATTCGCTGGTTCCATAGCGGCGGCATTTTCGCGGCGCTTTCTCCCACCACGGCGGAGGTGGTCATCGAAGGCATGCAAGCGGCCAAAGCCGCAGGCGCCATCACCTCGTTCGATCTGAACTATCGCGCCAAGTTATGGAATGTCGTCGGCGGTCACGAAAAAGCGGTGGCTGTGATCGACCGCATCGTGAAGAACGTTGATGTCCTCGTAGGCAACGAGGAAGACCTGCAAATGGGCCTCGGTATTCCTGGCCCGGAAGTAGCGGCGAAATCGAAGCTCGACCCGAGCGCCTTCTTCGGCATGATGGATAACGTTCGTAAAAAACATCCGCAGGTCAAAGTGGTTGCCACCACCTTGCGCGAAGTTCACTCAACCAACCGCCATAGCTGGAGCGCGGTGGCCTGGATCAACGGCGTAACCCATCAGGCTCCCACTATGGAACTTGATGTCTATGATCGCGTCGGTGGCGGCGATGGTTTCGCGGCTGGCTTCATCTATGGCCTGCTGACCGGACACCCGGAAGACGAAGCTGTCAAATTAGGTTGGGCGCACGGGGCGTTGCTCACGACTTTCCCCGGCGACACCACCATGGCCACGTTGGATCAGGTCAAATCGCTCGCCCAAGGCGGCTCAGCCCGCATTCAACGCTAACAATTCTTTTACAATATCTGGCTGGCGGCGCGTCTAACGTGTCGTCGGCCCGATGTTATTATCGATTCAGAAAGACACAATCATGCGGACGCTCTTGGCATTCCTTCTGTTGTGTCTAACGATCCCGTGCGAACTGTCCGCTCAAGCTGTAAATGATTCCGGCGGAGCGGAGACGCCTCCCAAAACGCCGGTGCCCGCTGCCGCTGCTCCTTCCAACCCTCGCCGTGCAGTCGATCTGCGAGTAGACCGCACCCTGGTCCTTATTAACGTCACGGTCACAGATCCGCTCAACCGCTTTGTTACTGGCTTGGACAAAGAACATTTTCGCCTCTTTGAAGACAAAGTTGAACAGGAAATCTTAGAGTTTTCGGCTGAAGACGCTCCAATTTCGATTGGCTTGGTTTTCGACACCAGCGGTAGTATGGGATCTAAATTACAGAAATCGCGCCAAGCCGCAGCCGAGTTTTTTAAGACGGCCAACCCTGCCGACGAATTCTTTTTAGTGCAGTTTAGCGAGCGCCCCGAACTGGTAGTGCCTTTTACGAGTGACACCGACAAGATTCAGAGCACGCTGACTTTTACTCAATCGAAGGGGCGCACGGCGCTGCTGGATGGCGTATACCTCGCCATGCACGAGATGAAAAAGGCCCATAATCCGCGCAAAGCTCTGCTCATCATCTCCGACGGCGGCGATAACTCCAGCCGCTACACGGAAAGTGAGATCAAGAATGCAGTCCGCGAGTCCGACGTGCAGATTTTCGGCATTGGCATATTTGAATCCATGGGCGGACGTTCGCGCACGCCGGAAGAAGCGGCCGGCCCTAGTCTCTTGAATGAATTAGCCGAGCAAACGGGCGGCCGCGAATATGCGGTCGATAATGTGGCCGAACTTCCCGACATTGCAGCTAAAATTGGAGTGGAGTTACGCAACGAGTACATTCTGGGCTACACTCCTAAGAACCGTGAACGCGACGGAAAATATCGGAAGGTTCAAGTTAAATTAAATCAACCCCGTGGATTACCGCCCCTTAAAGCATATTTCCGCCTCGGCTACTATGCGCCGACTCAGTAACCGCCGCAGTTTGCTCCTGCTCCTAGGCTTGATGGCCGTGGGCGTGGTCTGCGCCCAATTTCGTTCTGATGCAAGGCTCGTTGTACTGCACGCCAGCGTGACCGATAAGCGTGGCAAACTGCTCACAGATTTGCCGCAGAACGCGTTCAAAGTTTACGAAAACGGCCAACTGCAGCAGGTGAAGGTCTTCCGCCGCGAAGACGTGCCGGTCTCGCTGGGCATCATCATCGACGATAGCGGCAGCATGCTTACCAAGCGATCCCGCGTGGAAGCCGCGGCACTCTCTCTTGTCAAAGAATCGAACCCGCAGGACGAAGTGTTCATCGTAAATTTCAACGACGAATGGTATCTCGACGTCCCCTTTACCAGCGATATTCACAAGATGGAGCAGGGCATCGCTAAAATCGATTCGCGCGGCGGTACAGCCATGCGCGACGCTATGAGCGCCTCGCTCGACTACATGAAAGAGAAGGCCAAGAAGGATAAGAAGGTCCTTTTAATCATCACAGACGGCAACGATAACGCCAGCAATACAACACTCGAAAAAGTCGTCGCACGCGCCAATCAGAGCGAAACGCTGGTGTATGCCATCGGCTTGTTCACGGAGGAAGAAAAGCGCGAAGGGGCCAAAGCCAAGCGCGCGTTGAACGAACTCACCAGCACCACCGGCGGCATTGCCTTCTATCCTAAGGAAGTATCGGAAGTCCAATCGCTCGCCTCGGAGATCGCCAAAGACATTCGCAATCAGTACACCATCGCCTATACTCCAGGACTGCAGGAACTCGATGGCAGCTACCGGCAGATCAAAGTTGTCGTAGAAGGCCCAGCCAAGCCCGTTGTGCGGACACGTTCGGGATACTATGCCACACCGGAAGCACCGCGCGCCAAAACTAGCGTAGGCGGTGGTTCATAGTTTCCTTGGCGCGCTTTCTCTGGAACAGCACAAGGGGTTATCGTTCGTGTCCTTGGCAGTCTCCCTATCTGCGCTGGCGCATAGAAACCTACGCGGGCATTCCCGCTGAATCCATAAACAAAACGGCGTTCTTCCAATTTCTTTGGAAAGAACGCCGTTCATTGCTGCAGTATTTGAAGTGGGTAACGGGCTTTTCCGCTTAGGTCTTATTCCTCTTCGGGAGGATGAGGCGGCGGACCCATGTGGCCGAATTCACCTCTTCCACCTTTAGGAGCATCGGTGATCGTATAGCCCGCCGGAACCTGGAACAAAGACGGATCAGCGGTCTTCTGAATGTTGGTTAGAGCGAAAACCGAGTCGCCGCCGCGCGGATCGCTGAACTTAGAAGAAACCACGATTTGCAAATCGTTGGAATACCAAGTTTCAGAGGTAGAAACGATGGGCTTCGCGTTGCCCATGGCGCCGGCCGGAACGGTACGCGTCGTCGAGCGGCCCTGGGCATTCACGCCGTTGATCATCTGCACGCCGAGATCGGCTTTCACTTCATTCGGGTTGGCTGGTCTTTCCGGCCGGCTGAAAGCACCAGCTCCTGCGGGTGGCACATGAATCGCTCTGCGCGTTGCGGTTTTGGCAACCGGATCCAGTTCATATGAGTAGCCGGCCACCGGGTCAAAGATCGAAATCCGCGTTACTGGTCCCGTCTGGCCGAGTGGGCCGCCCGTAGACGTTTCAAGGGAATAGGTTCGACCGGACGCATCGCGCGCTACCTTGCCGGACAACGTATGCTGGATTACGTTTCCATCAGACAGGGTGCGTGTTTGCGTTACGTTCAAATCGGCCGTATAAGCGGCGCCGGTGACAACCTTGTGCCCGTGCGGACCGAAGCCCCCGCCGCCGGGCATCTCGCCAGCCATTCTCCCGCCAAATCCGTGTCCCCCACCGGGCGGTGGAGGGCCTTGTGCCAAGACTGCCGCGCCCGTTAGCAAAATAATTAAAATCGACTTCTTCAGTTTCATATGCTTTCTCTTTCTTGCGGCAACTCCAAAAATCAAATTCACTCCCAGCTCAGAACGTGCACACCTAACGGCTGCCCGTCCGCACCCAGCAACACATCTGCCAAAACCGTCCGGTCCTGGTTGGCTACTTCACTCGCGACCTGCTCCAAACCCAATCCGATATCGGCCAGCGAAGAAACCGGCACCTGCATCTGAACAATACGCGGCGCAACCGACGGAAGATCCGGATTTGAGTACGGCAACGCTACAAATGTTTCGCCGTCCACTTCAATAGCGTTCGAAGTGGCTGCCGCCGCTTGTTCCACAACGGGCTTTTCGGAATTCGTCACTCGCTGCTTCGGCGCGACAATAATGCCGATGGCCAAGGTGGCGGCGATCGTCATGCCCCAACCGAAGCGGCGCATCACCCGGCCGGGCGCTTGCCGGTTCAGTTTCGCTAATTGCTCGCGGTCTCCGAGCCGCTCCAACACCGGCAACCGATTGACAACGGCTTCCACACCTTGCGAAATACTGCAGATCGCCTCGCATTCGCTCCGGCACTCGGGACACTCTGCTATATGAGCCGATACCCAGTCCATTTCGGCGGGCGAAAGCTCCTGATCCACCGCTCTTACCAACAAATCCCAATTTAGGTGTTCACACTTCATATCATCAGTTCCCGCAGCCTTTCCAAGCCTCGCTGAACGTTCTCACCTACCGTCGACACCGAAAGATCAAGCGCTTCCGCGATCTCTCGATACTTCAATCCCTGCGTACGCAAAACCACACAAGCCCTTTGCGCTTCGCTCAGTTTATCCATTGCCTGCCGCATGCGCAATTCGCGTTCTTCGCCAATTACCCGTTCTTCCGGCGATTCGTCTCTGGCTACCGGGTTCGCTGCGGGCGGAAGATCGTCAATCCGTCCCGTATTCCTGACACTGAAAGACATCTGCCGGTTGCGCGCACTATTGTGAACCACGCGATAGAGCCAAGCCCTCAAATTGCCTTGGCCGCCGCCCGCGAGTAAGTGCTCGTGCAGCTTCAAAAAACTTTCTTGTACGATATCGCGGGCGGTCTCCGGATCTACGCCGAGCATCGTCACGTAGCGCTTCAAAGGCGTCTGTTCGCGATCATAGAGCTCTAAAAGGACGCGAGTGCTTTTGTTGCCGTTTTCCACAGACTCGACTTTCCAAGGAACCGCTGGAAATGTCAGAAGTCGCCCTTGATCCATATTTTAGTATTCGAGTCTATGCGAAATTTACAGTCCAGCAAGTTCTAGCGAGGGTCACAAGGGAGTTCCTGGGGAGTTGCACTTGGGGTTGGGTGGAACCCCCCTGTGACCTGCCGTCTCGCATGCTAGGTGCCTGTATAACCAGATAGCGGAGCTTTTTTCCGGGACCGGCCAATCTTTTTCGTTTCGGTAAAATTAGGGGCAATGGCAAACCTCGACGACGAACAACAACTCAAATATCCGGTGGGCCGATATCAGGCCCCCGCGCAAATTTCTTCCGAACAAAGAGTTGAGTGGATGGAAGAAATGGCGAAGCTGCCGGATACCCTCGGTGCGGCTGTTGCCGGTTTGACCAACGCGCAATTGGACACACCCTACCGGCCTGGCGGTTGGACCGTTCGCCAAGTCGTTCATCATTTACCCGATAGCCACCTCAACAGCTATAGCCGGTTCCGGCTGGCCCTTACGGAAAATTCGCCGGTGATCAAACCTTATGAGGAGGCGGCCTGGGCGGAATTGAGCGACGCGAAGACAGCCCCTGTTGTTCCTTCGATGATGCTATTGCAGGGCTTGCACACGCGCTTTGTTCTCTTGCTGAAGTCGATGTCTGACGCCGATTTCGCCAAAACCTTTCGCCATCCCGAATTGGGTGAAATCCGCTTGGACTGGACTTTAGGGCTTTACGCATGGCATTGCCGGCATCATGTAGCGCATATCAACAATTTGCGCAGCCGCCAGGGCTGGTAGGCACCGAGTGGTACTCATTGTGACGATAATCAAGGAAGGCACCATGAGCACCGACACGCGCCACCACGTTCACGCCTTAATCGATCAACTGCCGCCTATTCAACTCGCGGCGCTCGAAACCATCCTGCAATCCATGCTCGATCCGGTTTCGCGCAAACTCGCGCTGGCTCCGCCCGAGACGAGCCTTTTACGGAAGGCGACCGCCGTGCCGTGGCAGAGGCCGATGAGTGGAGTAAACACAACATGCCCATTGCTTTGGAAACTGTTTTTGCCGATCTTGGCCTGACGGGGGCGGATTGGGAGACCATGGCGAAGACTCCGCTCGCGGCGGAAGGCGCGATCAAGCGAAGTTGATGTTGTTTTGGAGACCGGACTTTCCTGCACGGCCGAGGAGGCGAAACATCGCCGCGCGTTCATCTCCGCGGGTTCTGCGGCGGATGAGAATGACGACACCGTGATGTGGCTTCGTTGCGGCGAGATGAAGAAAGTCGTCACGGTTGCAAGTGAGGAGCAGGCAACCAGCCTCGTAGGCAAAGGCAAGCACAGCCTCGTCAGAGGAATCGCCTGGAAGCACTTTACGCAGCAGCGTGACGTCGTGGCCGAGTTGTTCCAGCAAATAACTCATGTCGTCGGGGACGTCATGATCGAGGAGGAACTTCACTCCGAACCCGGGGCCGCCGTCTGCCGAGCGACGAGCAAGTCGATCTCTCCCCGGTGGTCTTCATAGTAGGCAAGGCATTCATAAATCTGAGATCTGGTCAGTTGCGGGAAGCAATTCACTCTAACGGTGTCAATCGTCTCGCCATTCTGAAGCAAGCCGATGACGTCATGCACGGCAATCCGAGTATTCTCCACTATGGGGTTCCCGCTCCGGACGCCCGGCGAACGAACGATGTAGCGATAAGTTTCCGAGGCTGAACCCATACTCGAATAATACGGTTCGCCCTGGCGAAGTGTCAACGTAGATACCAGTTGGGGTGCGTTGTTGCGCTAGGAGGTTTAACGGGCGCTAGAGCCCATGCTGCGTATGCAGCTTCGCAAGGCGTGGAACTCAGTTGCGCTTTTGCGCCAGTTCTTCGACTTTGCTCCGGTACGTCGCGTTTTGAGGATCGTGGCGCAGGAGTTGCTGGTAGGTTTCGAGCGCTTTTGTCCAGTCTTTTTGTTCCTCGTAAGCCTTAGCGAGGTTTTGCGCCACCATGACCCAATAAAACGAACTTTCGTTTTTGCTATAAACCTCGAGCGCGCTGCGGAAGGCGTTTACGGCGTCA
Source organism: Bryobacterales bacterium (assembly GCA_963763615.1). GTDB lineage: Bacteria > Acidobacteriota > Terriglobia > Bryobacterales > Bryobacteraceae > Bog-105. The sequence continues at coordinate 215,423 of CAVXPI010000009.1, forward strand.
TTCAGCGATTGCACCGCAGCCGCTCCTTCGCTCCGCCCAGCCAGAGCGCATAGCGCATAGCCTAAATTGTTCTGTGTAGCAGCCCAATCCTGCGGCAGTTGTCCGCGGGTTCTGACTTCGAGAGCAAGGCGGTAGGCGCTCACAGCGTCATTCAGCGATTGCACTGCGGCCGCCCCTTCGCTCCGCCGGGCCAGATGGCTGAGCGCGTTGCCTAAATTTGTTCTGTGTAGCGGCCCAATCCTGCGGCAGTTGTTCGCGGGTTCTGACTTCGAGCGCGTCGTGGAAGGCGCTCACGGCGTCATTCAGTGCTTGCACCCCGGCGGCCCCTTCGCTCCACCCGGCTAGATCGCTGAGGGTACCACCTAAATTGTTCTGTGTAGCGGCCCAATCCTGTGGCAGTTATTCGCGGGTTCTGACTTCGAGCGCGAGGCGGTATGCGCTCACTGCATCATTCAGCGCTTGCACCCCAGCCGCCCCTTCGCTGCGCCCGGCCAGACTGCGGAGTAAGGGTGCGCCCTCATCGTCTTGGACGAACCCGCTGAAAGGTTGGGGCGTGGATGTTTGCTCGGATGTGTGTGCGGTTCGCAAGCGGGGAACTACCGCGGCGGCGATCACGGCAAGAACTACGAACACGATGATGGCAATCGCGAATGCTTTGGTCCTTGATGCTGCCTTCTTTGCCTCGGCATAGTTGTTAATGATCACGGTGCCGGTGGACTGGATAAAGTTGCCCTGAACATTCTGGAACGTGATCGATACGTTGCTCGTAACTTGTTCGGGTTTGGTGTCGTCGGGGGTCTCGGACAGTTTTTGCAGAACAGGGCTTACGGCTGCGGCGGTGGGAGCGACGGACGGTTGGTTTATGAGCCAGGAGGAAGCTTCGTGGGGATCGGAGGTTCGCTTGGTTTGCTAGGGACGGAGGGTTGCCGGGAGATCAGTGGCGTCAAGGGCGATGATACAGATGGTGCGTTTGAAGGCGATGGCGATGGTCCATTCGAGTTCGACGAAATCGGAGGGTTGGGCGTGGGCGGACCAGATGAGGATGAAGGTGGGTGAGGCGGCGATGGCGTCGCCGAGTTTGCGGGGCCAGCGGTCGCCGGCGCGGAGGCTGTGGACGTCGCGCCATGGATCGAATTGGGCGGCGAGTAAGTCGGCTTCCAACTGGGAAACAAAAGCGGCGTCTTGGCGCGAGTAACTGATGAAGCCTTTGGGCACGTTGCTCCGAGGTTACTTTAGGTTAACGCAGGATTTGGGGCTCTGCCGCGTTAATGCCGCACGCTCCCTAGACGGTCGCAATTCAAACCGCCAATTCGCCCTTGAATTTCATTTGCTTGAGCTCGAACTTGACCTTCACATTGAGCGGCGCCATCGTTGTTGCAAACGTCACCGTCTTGTCCCCTTCGAGGTTCACCATTTGCGGCAGAAACCCAAAATAGAGAGTAGAGGTCTCATTCTTGTCTGGCTCAATGACGCCGGGCTGGACAGCCTCCTGCCTTCTAACTTGCAACGAAGTTTGCGCCTTAAGCCCGTCGTACGAATCCGCCGAGCTGTCATCGCCCCCATGCCCGGAGACAATGGGCAGGCCGCTCACACTGATCACGAAATGCTCCGCAAGAGAGGGCGGAAACTGCAGCTTCAACGCCAGGCGAATCGGTTTTGCGCTTGCCCATCGCACCACGCCGCCGAACTTGGGACTGCCCTCGCCTGAATTTGCACCCGCGCTACGACCAACAGTGGACCGGCCCATCCCACCACCGCCTCGCCGTCCACCACCCCCGCCGCCTGTTCCGGCACCCGACAACGGCGAAGACCCTTTGATCTGCGCAGTCACCGGTTTCGCCCAAGGTGATTTCGTGGTAATCGCTTCGATCTCTTCTGGAGTCCAATGGTCGGGCGACTCTGTGTTCCAAAAATCATCTCCGCCTGCTTCATGGCCCAAAAGCGCCGGAACACCGATCAACAGGGGACCACCCAACAAACGCAAAGCGACTCGCCGAGACACGAACATAGGATAGGGACGATTCGACGACGGCTTGGGTTACTACGCGGCAGGCGCGCTCACCTTCAGCTTCTTCACCAGAACTTTGGAGTTCCGTCCGCTTTGGTCGTATTTTTCACGGCGAGAGGGCGGGAGGTCGTCGGGCGTACCCTCGGTGAAGCCACCCTTCGACTGGAAATAAGTGAAGGTTTGCGTGGAAAGCGCGATCAATCCGCTGAGTCCCATTTCGCGGGCTTTACTTTCGATGAATTGAATCAGCTTCCGGCCAATGCCCTGGTTTTCGTGCGACGGGTCGACATAGAGGCTAGCTAGTTCGCCCAGTTGTTGGGCGGGATAAACGTGCAATGCCACGCATGCGACCGGGTTCTTGTCGATTTCAAAGATGTAGTAATCGGCCAGGCTCTTCTCAATCTCGCCGCTCGTGCGGCGGACCAGTTCCTGGGCTTCCACCGCCTTCTTCGTTAACAACTGGATGGCCCGGATATCTTTCTTCCGGGCCGGGCGGATCTGTTCGTATTCGTTAGCGTAGATCAGCGTGCCGATGCCCTCGTTTGAAAACACTTCAGCCAAGAGTCCTTCGTCCTCGCGGCCGTTCACGATGTGGACCCGATGCACACCCGCGGCACAAGCCGCCGCCGCATAGCGAGCCTTGGAAACCATTTCCGGAGCAAACCCGCCAGGCGCGGAGAGTACCAGCTTCTGCAGATCCGCATCCAACATTTGACGAATAAGTTTTCCGTTATACCGCAACCCGTCGTGTGTCGTAATGAAAAGTAACTTGGCCGCCTTCAAGGCTTCGGCGGCGGCGACTGCAATGCTGTCGGAATTCACGCGGTAGGTCTTACCCTCGCCGTCGAAGCCGAGCGGCGGAACCACTGGAACAATGCCCTGGTTCAACAGCGTTTGCAGGAATTCAATATCGAAGCGCTCCACTTTTCCGGTAAATTGCTGATCGATGCCATGGATGATTCCCAGCGGATGGGCCAGGACGGCGTTGGTGCAGGCGGCGCGCAGGTCGTTAGTCGAAAGACCTTCCAGAATCTCGTGCGTGAGACGGTTAGCGGCTTCTATCGCGAGTTGCAGTGTGGCGGCGTCGGTCACGCCGGTGCCGTCAAGGTCGGACGCTTCGACTCCCTGCTTGGCGGCGAGTAACTTGATTTGTTCCGCCGCGCCGTGCACGATCACCACGCGGATGTTTAATGAACGCAGCACGGCCAGATCCAAGAGGATGTTGGCAAAGTTTTCCTCGGTGACAACGCCGCCGTCCAACGCCAGAATGAAGGTTTTTTCCCGGAATTGCGGGATGTATTGGAGAATCTCGCGCAGATCGGTAAGCTTCACGTCGGTACCTGAGAGTGGGTGGGGTCTGTTGGGGGTTTCCGCCAACTTCAAAAAGTGGCGACGTTTCCACTTTACACCGAGAGGTGATTTTTGCACCCATATTCAGCCCATGGTGGCTGTTCGATACAATCCATGAATCGATGGAGATGAGATGAAAAATCTGTTACTGGCAATCGTCTTTGCCGCGCTCGCGAGGCCACTGTTCGCACAAGGAGCTCCGCCGCAGGGTGGGGCCAACCAGCCATACACGGTCGAATATTACTACAAAGTGCAATGGGGACATCAGCAGGAATTTTTGAATTTATTCCTGAAAAATCACTATCCTTTGCTGAAGAAGATAGTGGAGACCGGCAGGATGCTATCGGTCAAAATCGAAACCCCAGCCAACCACATGACGGAAGAGGGGCGCTGGGATTACCGGGTTTCGATTCAATTCAAGAATTCGACAGCCGCGACGACCGCGAACCCCGGCGAAGAGGCATTGATTAAACAACTTTGGCCGGACCAAGAGACTTACAAACACGAGGAACAGCGGAGGTTTGAAATTCTATTGGGGCACTGGGACCTTCCGGTTAGTAACATCACGCCGCCAAAGTAGAGGGCATTCAGGCGGCACCGGCCCGGTCGACGCCGATATTGGCGGCCGTTCGGAGGCGGTGGGCGAGTTGCCCCATGGGATAGGCTTTCAGTTTAGATTGAATGTGCGACCTTCTTATTAGAGTGGGACCAGCGATGCGAACATCAAGAGTTTATGGCGGGGCTGCACTTTTGGGCGGATTAGCGGGCATGCGAAGCATGGCTGCGCCGGTGGCGCTCGGACAGCTTTCCCGTGGCGGTACTTTGGATGGCGTGACCGGCCCGCTAGCCCTCATCACAAAACCAGGATTTGGCGCGTCTGCGAACATGCTGGCCATGGTGGAACTGGTTGCCGATAAGCTGCCCGTGACGCCGAATCGTACGGCAGCCGGTCCGCTGCTTGGCAGAGCGGCAGCGGGCGGACTGGCTGGGGCAGCGCTTTTCTCGGCGCAAAAGCGGCCGGTTTGGATTGGTGGATTGGTGGGCGCGGCGGCTGCGGTGGGTGCGGCGTACGGCGCTTACGCGTTGCGAAAACGCGCCGTGCGGCAATTCAAAGTGCATGACTGGGTTGTTGCCTTGGCGGAAGACGCAATGGTGGGGGCCATTGGGCTGGCGCTCGTCGCTGGGCTGAAGGTGCGGGATTAGAACCTAGTTCTGCGCATGTTCCTCCCTGTTAGAAGCGCAAAGGGCGCGGATGCGCGCCACCACGAGGGAAGAAACCTCGACAAACGGGGAGGAACACGATTCGTGGCCGCGACGCTAGCCCCTGGCCGAGCCGCGACCGCCAGGGAGCGACAAAAAAAACTCCGGAAGTTATTGACAACATTCGGAGAGAAATCGTGTTTCCTAAAAATTTGTTCCCCTCCCTTACGGGGTACCTGAAATGGTTGCTGTTGCAGGAATCTCTACTTGGTGAGACATCATGACTTCGAAAACACATACCAAACTCTCAGAGGGCTTGCCGTATCCACGCGGAGCTTCGTGGGATGGGCGCGGCACGAATTTTTCCGTTTTTTCACAGAACGCGACAAAGGTGGAAGTTTGCCTTTTCGCCGCAGACGGCAAAACGGAAACGGAACGAATCGTACTTCCTGAATTCACAAATCTGATGTGGCACGGCTATTTGCACGATGTCCATCCGGGAACAATTTACGGGTTGCGGGTGCATGGGCCTTACGAACCGGACGCCGGACACAGGTTCAATCCAAACAAGCTGCTGCTTGATCCGTATGCATACGCCCATGTGGGAAAGCTGGAATGGAATCCGGCGGTCTTCGGTTACAAGATGGAGAGCGGCGACGATACCACGTTCGACAAACGAGATAGCGCGCCCTATGTACCGAAAGCGACCGTGGTGGATTGTAACTTTGGGTGGGACGGAAAGGATGTATCGAGCAAGCCCGTTCCTTGGGACGACACGATAATCTACGAAGTTCACGTGCGAGGCTACACAAAGTGCCACCCGGCCGTGCCCCAGGCGTTGCGAGGCACCTACAAAGGACTGGCGACGCAAGAGGTGATTGACTATATCAAGGAGTTGGGCGTGACTTCGGTAGAGCTGTTGCCCATTCATGCTTTCGTTACCGACAGTCACCTGGAAGAAAAAGGGCTTACGAATTATTGGGGATATAACTCAATTGGTTTTTTCGCGCCCGATCCGCGCTACGCGGCTAACCATGAAGATTACTTGCGTGAATTCAAGGAAATGGTGGCGCGTTTTCATGAGAATGGGCTGGAGATCATTCTGGACGTGGTGTACAACCATACCGCCGAAGGAAATGAGAAAGGCCCTACGCTCTCTTTCAAGGGGCTGGATAACGCCAGTTACTACCGTCTTTTACCGAACAAGAAGCGTTATTACATCAATGATACCGGCACCGGGAACACTCTGAACCTAAGTCACCCGAGAGTCATTCAGATGGTGACGGACAGCCTCAGGTATTGGGCTGAACAAACGAAGGTGGATGGCTTTCGCTTTGATCTCGGAACGATTCTGGCTCGAGAGCCGAATGGGTTTGACGACCAAAGCGGCTTTTTGAAGTCCGTATGCCAGGATCCTGTGCTAGCGCGCGTGAAGTTGATTGCCGAGCCGTGGGATTGCGGGCCGGGCGGCTATCAGGTAGGAGGTTTCCCCCCAGGATGGTCGGAGTGGAACGATAAATTTCGCGATACCGTGCGCGATTTCTGGAGGAGCGAAGCGAGCGCGTCCGCTTTGGCGCCTCGGCTGTGCGCGTCGGGAGATTTGTTCAACTACCAGGGGCGAAGACCTTCGGCGTGCATCAACTTCGTGACGGCCCACGACGGTTTTACGCTGAATGACTTGGTGAGCTACAACGATAAGCACAACGAGGCGAATGGCGAAGATAACAGAGATGGGAGCTCGAATAACCGTTCGTGGAATTGCGGGGAAGAAGGTCCGACGGACAATCCCGACGTATTGATTTTGCGCGAGCGCCAGATCAAGAACATGTTGTCTACCTTGCTTCTTTCGCAAGGCACGCCGATGGTTGTGGCGGGAGACGAATTTGGGCGCACGCAAGAGGGCAACAATAACGCGTATTGCCAGGACAATGAGATTAGCTGGCTGAACTGGGATATCCAGGAAAAAGGCCAGTCGTTGATCTTGTTCTTCAAGAAGCTGACGGAGATCCGGCATAAGTATCGGAGTTTGCGGCACAACCGATTCCTGACGGGAGAGTATTCGGAGGCTCTGGATGTTCGAGATGTAACTTGGATCAATGCGAACGGCGCGGCCATGGAACAAAAGCACTGGACCGATCAAAATACTCGCTGTTTTGGGATGCTGCTGGATGGGCGGGCGCAAGAGACCGGTTTGCACCACCGCGGAAATGCGGAGACGATTTTGCTCGTGCTTAACGGCCATCACGATCCGGTTAAGTTTAGACTGCCGGCGGTGGATGGCAACAACGATGTGTGGACCTGCCTGATCGACACCGCCATTGTTCAGCCGCAGAAACATGGGAGTTTTGCGGCGGGGGAAGAATACCTGGTGACGGCGCGCTCGGTAGTGACGCTTTTGTTGGGTGATTTGCAGGCGTAGGCGCGATAAACTACGACTACAAAGGGGAACAGACCAAAAATGCGCATGGCCACATTTCTTGGGATTTTTGTTTTAACACTCACTAGTAGAGGACAACAGGCCGACGACAGTAAGAAAGAAGAAAAGGTAGAGCGCGCGGTCGTTCCGCCGGCCGATTCCATCACTGAAAATTCGGTAACGGTGGGCGGGACGAAAATTGCCTACCGGGCTGTGGCGGGCAGCATCACGGTGGGTGGGACGGAAGCCTACGACGTGATGCTTGGGCTCGACGGGCAGTTGTTGAACAGCACGGGTATGAACCCGCTTGATGTGAAAAAGCCGGAAGAGGCGCCGGCCACTGCGCGGATGTTTTATGTTGCCTACTTCAAGAAGGACGCGCCGGTGAGCCGGCCTTTGATCTTCTTATATAACGGCGGCCCGGGATCTTCCACGATGTGGCTGCACATGGGCGCATTTGGCCCAAGGCGCGTGGTGACGGAAGGCGTGCAACATCCAGCAGGCGCGCCCTACACGATTGCCGAGAACAAAGACAGCCTGCTCGATGTGGCGGATCTCGTTTTTATAGATGCGCCGGCGACTGGTTTTAGCCGCGTGATGGGCAAGGACAAAGAGAAGGCCTTTTTTGGAGTGGATCAAGATGGGCAGGCGTTTGAGCGATTCATCAGGCGGTTTCTCACGAAATACGACCGTTGGAATTCACCGAAGTTTTTGTTCGGAGAATCGTACGGGACGCCGCGGTCGGCCGTCGTGAGCGCGCTCTTGCGGAGCGTAGACCTGAATGGAATCGTGCTGCTTTCGGCGATTTTGAGTTTTGATAATTCGGTCGACGATCCGCACTGGAATCCGGGTGTCGATCAGGCCTACGCGCTGGCACTGCCGACTTACGCGGCGTCCGCTTATTACCATCACAAACTGGCGAAACAGCCGGCGTCGCTGGAGCCGTTTTTGCACGAAGTTGAAACGTTTGCGATGGGCGAGTACGAGACCGCGCTGCTGGCGGGTTCAACATTGGCGGAAGCGCAGCGGCAAGCGGTGGCGCAGAAGCTGCATGAGTATACAGGGTTGCCGGCAGAATACTGGTTAAAGGCGAACCTGCGCGTGCAGGGCGGGGAATTTTCGAAGACTTTGCAGGACCCCGAGGGACTGACTACCGGGCGGTTGGACACGCGTTACAGCGGGCCGCCGATTGATCCGCTTTCGCAGGGAGCGGAGTACGATCCGCAATCGCAGGCCGTTTCGGCGGCATACGCAACGGCGATTAACCAATATTTGCGGACGGAGTTGAAGTACGGGCGGAACGAAACTTATAAGGTGAACGCCTACTCGGATGGCTTCAGTTGGGACTTGCGGCACCATCCGCCGGGTGGCCCTCCGGCGGGCGACGGCGAGGGCGGATTGAATGTGATGCCGGATTTGGCGTATGCGATGAAGCTGAATCCGCAAATGAAGATCTTGGTGTCGGGCGGATATTACGATTTGGCAACGCCCTACTATGAGGGCGTTTATGAGATGCACCATTTGCAGATTCCGAATGAGTTGCAGAAAAACATTAGTTATCGGTATTACGAATCGGGGCACATGGTGTATGTCAGCGAGAGCGTGCTGAGCCAGTTTCATGAGGACGTGGCGAAGTTTGTGAGAGAGACGGCGGGGAAGTAAGAATTGAGATAGACTGACGGAGGGGTTAACAATGAACTGCAAGACTGTTTCGGCTTCCGCGCTAGCGTTGATTGGCTTGTTGCTAGTGCCTTCGCGGATGATTTCCCAGGACTCGCTGACCGACGCCAAGATTGAGGTGCATATGCACTACACGGGTGCGGGCAAGGTTGACGAGAAGCACAAAATATTTGTTGCTCTGTGGGATTCGACGGACTTCATGAAGGGCCAAGCGGCCCCTGTTGAAATGGGCACGACCTCTTCCAAGGACGGAACAGTCGTATTTGCGAATGTGAAGAAAACACCGGCGTACCTGACGAGTTTGTACGATCCGAAGGGCGAGTGGGACGCGGCGTCCATGCCGCCCGATGGTTCGGTAGTTGGGATGTATAGCAAGAACCCAGGAGAACCAGCACCGGTTGAAGCGAAGACGGGCAAAACCACGACAGTGGAATTCACGTTTGACGATACCGTGACGATGAGTGGCGGCCAGCCGCAGATCAAATAAGTCTTCGATATACTGAACGATTCCGAGGTTCTTGCAATGCCTCGCAAAAGCCAGTCTATAAACTCCGGAGTCTAAAAACACTTTTCATGCAGCTTTCCGAAGGAAAAATCAAGCATCTGAACGCGTTGTCGAATAAGAAGGGAGTCATTGCGGCCGCCGCGATGGACCAACGCGGCAGTTTGCGCAAGTCGATTGCCGCCGCCAAGGGCGTACCTCAGGAACAGGTCACGGACGATATGATGGCCGAGTTCAAAGTGGCGGTGTCGGAGGTTTTGACTCCGCATGCCAGCGCGATTTTACTTGATCCTGAATTTGGTTTACCAGCTGCCAAAGCGCGCTCGAAGAACGCCGGCTTGTTACTTGCGTACGAAGAGAGCGGGTACGACAACACGAAGCCGGGCCGTTTGCCGGATCTGCTGCCGCACCTTTCCGTGAAGCGCATTGTAGATATGGGCGCAGACGCGGTAAAGATTTTGATTTACTACTCGCCGTTCGACAAGGCGGATGTGAACGACATCAAACACGCATTTGTAGAGCGCATTGGCGCGGAGTGCGAGTTCAATCAGATTCCGTTCTTTCTGGAGTTTGTGGGTTACGATCCGGCCGGCGGCGATGAAAAGGGGCTGGAATATGCGAAGAAGAAGCCCGCCATTGTGATTGGCGCGATGGAAGAGTTCGGCAAACCGCAATACAACGTGGACGTGTTGAAGGTGGAAGTGCCCACCAACGCCGAATATGTGGAAGGCAGCAGCGTGTTCAAAGGACAGGTGGCGCAGACGCACAAAGAAGCGCTGGACCTTTACCGCAAGGCGGCAGATATCGCCCAGAAGCCGTTTATCTATTTGAGCGCGGGCGTGAGCAATGCGGTGTTTGTGGAAAGCCTGCATCTGGCGGCGGAAGCGGGCACCTCTTATTCGGGCGTGCTGTGCGGGCGCGCAACCTGGAAAGAAGGCATTCCCGTTTACGCGAAGCAAGGCGTGAAGGCGCTGGAAGACTGGCTCAACGACGAAGGCGTGAAGAATATCAACGCCGTGAACGAGGCCATTCAACCCGCTAAGCCATGGCAGGCGAAAGCCGGTTTGCCGGTGCCCGCTTGATTCACCAATGAACTTTGCTTCTATTCCTGAAGCGATTGAAGACTTCCGGCAAGGCAAGATGCTTGTCGTAGTGGACGACGAAGACCGCGAGAATGAGGGCGACCTCACGCTCGCCGCCGAACGAATCACGCCCGAAGCCATTAACTTTATGGCGACGCACGGGCGTGGTTTGATCTGTCTGGCGCTGGATGCGGACACATGCACGCGGTTGGATTTGCAGCAGATGTCGCCCGTCAATACAGCACGCTTCGGGACGGCGTTTTGCGAGGCGATTGACGCGGCCGAGGGAGTCTCAACGGGCATTTCGGCTTATGACCGTGCGCACACGATTCGCGTCGCCATGGATCCGCAACACGCGGCCGCAAGATTTGGCCCGCCCGGGGCATGTGTTTCCACTGCGGGCGAGGCCAGGCGGCGTGCTGGTGCGGTCGGGGCAGACGGAAGCGGCGGTGGATTTAGCGCGGCTGGCCGGGCTTTCGCCAGGCGGCGTGATTTGCGAAATCATGAATGAAGACGGCACGATGTCGCGCGTGCCGCAACTGCTGGAGTTTTGCAGGCGCTACGCGATGAAGATGATTTCCGTGGCCGACTTGATTCGCTACCGGCTACAGACGGAAAAGTTTATTCAGCGCGATGCGACTGGGCGCTTGAAGACACCGCAAGGCGAGTTTCAGACGATTCGTTATGTCAGCCGCCTCGACAAGAAGCGCAGTTGGTTTTGGTGTACGGCGATATTTCCGGCAAAGCAAACGTGCTGGTGCGAGTGCATTCGCATTGCGTTTACGGAGACGTGTTCGGTTCGACTGAGTGCGATTGCCGGCAACTCATTCCCGCGGCGCTGGAGGCCATTGCGCGCGAAGGCAGCGGCGTGTTTATTTATTTGCACCAAACTGGTTCGGGGCTGCATTCCGCTCTGGCGCGAAGGCAAGCATGAGTTGGTGGGCCACGGGCGCGGGCAATCTAGCTTCATTCCCTCGGACGGGCATCAGCCGCTGCAGCATGAATCGGGCGTGGGTGCGCAGATCTTGTCGGATTTGGGGCTGACGTCGATTCGTCTTTTGACGAATCATCCGCGCAAAGTCGTTGGGTTGGAAGGCTTCGGCATTCAGATTACGGATCAAGTGCCGTTTGCGATTAAGGCCGTGCCGGTGTTGCGTTAGCGGATTTACGTTCTGTCAGTACAATGGTCGAATTCATGATTCGCATCATTGCACTCATTGCGGCGGCCTCACTGGCAGCGCCGGCGGAGGAGTTTACACTCGATTCCCTCTTTAAGCGGCCCTATGCATGGGGCACAACACCCTCGCAGATCGCCTGGGCAAAACATGCGCACGTGCTGTGCTTTCTTTGGAACGCAGAAGGGCAGGCGTTTCGCGATCTCTATTCCTACAACGCGGATACGAAGTCGCTGAAGAGACTGACGGATCTGGACGGGTTGAAAGATCCCATCAACGACAACGAGGCGGAGCATGATCCGCACCGGCAGGACTACGTGCCGCCACGCGGAGGGATTGCCAGCTTCGATTTGACGGAAGACGGCAAAGAGGCGGTATTTTCGTATCGCGGAGATTTATTCATTGCTGCGGCCAATGGCAGCGGTGTGCGGCGGCTGACGAAGACAAAAACGCCGGAAGTGAATCCGCAATTTTCGCCTGACGGCAGCAAGGTTGCCTATGGGCAGGGTGGGCAGATCTATGTTTTGAACTTGAGTGGAGGCTTGCTGGAGCAGAGGACCGATCTAAAGCCGCCGGCGATGCTGGCAGGTTTTCGGTGGTCGCCGGACGGCAAGATGCTGGCTTATGGGGTGTCCGCGAATGCAGGGCGGACGCTGCCACTGCCGATTTACTCGGGGCAGTTCGTAACGGCAGCGCCCATTCCGCGGAGTGTGGCGGGCGATGCGCCGGTGGCGGTGCAATGGTATGTGATGGAAGCGAGTGGCGATGCGCCCGCGCGTTTGTTGGACACGGGGAAGGGAATTAGCAGGCGCGCGCCGCAGTGGTCGCCCGATTCGAAGTATTTGCTGCTGGCTGAACAGGCGGCGAATTTCAAGAGCCAGGATGTGCGCGTGGTGGATGTGAACACTGGCAAATCAAAAGTGGTGTTTCATCAGGACGACGACCGCTGGGTGGAAGCGGCGGATATGGGTTGGGATCAGACCGGACAGCGATTGTGGTTTACCAGCGATCAAAGCGGCTATCAACATCTCTATACTGTTTCGGCGGCTGGCGAGGGTTTGAAGCAAATAACGCAGGGCGAGTGGGAGATTCATAACGATCCCTTTTCCCATAGTCCGCAATGGATTGGAGACTGGATTTACTATTCCTCGACGGCGGAATCCACGGCGGAGCGGCAGTATTACCGGGTGAAGGGTGATGGCGGCACGGCGCCGGAGCGGTTGTCGAAAGTGCCGGGGCTGCATGTTGGATGGATGTCGGAGGATGGGCAGATATTAGCCAGCATGCGAGCGGACATGAAGAATCCGATGGATTTGTATGTGGATGGGAGGCAGGTTACTAAGTCGCCGCTAGCTGGTTTCGGCAAGATGCCTTGGGCGGAGACGCGATTCTTGCATTATCCATCTCTGAAGGATGGCAAGGCTGTTTCGGCGCGGCTCATGCTGCCGCCCGGGTACAATCCGGACGATCCGAAGGCGAAGCCGAGGCCGGCGATTCTGTATATACATGGGTCGGGCTATGCCACCAGCGTCCTTCAGCAGTGGGGCAGCTATCAAGAATTACGGTTTGTGTTTAACAACTATCTGGCGAGCCGGGGATTTGTGGCGCTGGAGATGGATTATCGCGGCAGCACGAATTATGGGCGCGATTGGCGGAGCGGGGTGTATCTCAACATGGGCGGACCGGATTTGGAGGACGTTCTGGGCGGTGTTGAATATCTGCGAAAGTTGAAGAACATTGACATGAACCGCATTGGGATTTGGGGCTGGAGTTACGGCGGATTTATGACGGCGGCGGCGATGTTCAAATCCCCCGACACGTTCAAGGCAGGGGCGGCGTTTTCGGGCGTGTACGACTGGTTGAACTACAACGCCGGTTACACGGACGAACGATTGACCATGCCGGCGGAGAATCCGGAGGCGTATCAGCGCAGTTCGCCGATTCATTTCTCAAACAGACTGCGGAATCATTTTCTGATGCTGCACGGCATCGCGGATGACAATGTACTGTTCCAGGAGGCTGTGCAATTGTCGGAGAAATTGGTGCACGAGGGCAAGCCGTTTGAGGAAGCGTTTTATCCCGAAGAGAACCACGCCTATGTTCGCGATGAAAGTTTGCGAGACGCGTTTGGCCGAACGGCACGCTTCTTTGAGCAGTACTTGAACGACAAGAAATGACATCGACCACTCCTTTTCGTTTGCCGAAGTTCTATCCGATTCTTGATACCAGCGTGCTGACGGCCCGCCAGTTCCCGGTTTTAGCGGCGGCCGAGGTGCTGCTCGATAGCGGCGTAAGGATTTTGCAATACCGGCACAAGGACGATTGGACACAGGCGCATTTTGACGAGGCGAAACGTTTGGCGGAGATGTGCCAGGACGCTGGTGTTTTGTTTGTTTTGAACGACCGGGCCGATTTCGCCAGGTTGTTGCGGACGGCCCTGCATTTGGGGCAGGAAGATATGAATCCGACGGCGGCGCGGCCGATTGTTTCGGACGAAGTGATCGGTTATTCGACGCACAATGCCGCGCAGTTGAAGCTGGGGGATACGGAGCCAGTGGAGTATTTGTCGATTGGGCCGATTTTTGCGACAACGTCGAAGCTGCGGCCGGACCCGGTGGTTGGCATTGAGGGATTGAAAGTTGTGCGGGCGCTGACGAAGAAGCAGTTGTGCGCGATTGGGGGCATTACGCTACAAAATGCGAAAGAAGTGTTTGCGGCGAAGGCGGATTCGGTGGCGCTGATTTCTGGATTTCTGCCGGAGAATTTTGAGAAGAAGGCGTTAAAGGCGAAGGTGATGGAGTGGTTGGCGGTATGAAGGTTAAGGCCGCCGCCTAGCAACACTGGGGTAATCAAAGAGGAACTCGCCATGACCGTCACTTCTCAACGAGTCAGCAAATCGTAAGTGCCGTGCTCGCCGATCCAAAACCAATTGTAGATATCGCCGTTCTTGATCGCTAGTGCTCGGTACTTCAGCGTGCCACGGGCCGACCAGATTTCGCCGCCGTTCTTCTCCGTAAGCTTCTTAAATCGCACCGAGGGGTGGCTTGGATTTGCCTTAAGGGCGGCAAACTGCTTGTTGGCTGTTTGCTGGATCTCGGGCGGCAAGGCCCGGTAAAGCAACCAGAACTTCCTAGACGCTTTGTGCAATGACACCTAGAATTTAAAGCGGCGTAGTTAAGCCTGCTTTTTCGTCCGCAATCGCTTCGTCGATGAGCTTATCGAACTTGCCAGCGTCCAGGGCAGCTTTGAGTTGCATGTCGACCGCAGCCTCGTCTCGCTCCCGCTGATTGAGCCAGGCTTGGAGTTCTGACACTTCTCCGGGCGAGAGCGTTTCGATTTCGCGCTTGATGTTCTGGACAGTCATGCGTCTTCGATTTTAACAAGCTTGCGCAGGCGTGGCGCCTTTGGAATTTAGACGTGCTCTGGAACGACGTTCAATTCTCGTTTCTTCGGCACTTCCGAGGTAGGGGCATTTCGATGAAGTCGCAGCTTCCCGGTGTGGCCGCTCCTACCTTTTCTCTGATCGTCGCGCCGTGATTCGCCGCACGGCCCCGGGACGCTATCTTTCATAGCAGTCTACGGACGTCATGCCCCGAAAGAAACCCGCGCACACCGACACAATCGCTTCGACCCAATCAAAACCTTCGGAACATTAAACGTGCTCTGGAACAACAAACGGATGGCGATAAGTGCCCCTCAGAAGCGCAGTTGCTTCTGAATCGCCCACCACGGCCTCGCTTGCCGGATCGAAGTGAATCGTGCGGCCGAGGCGGTAGGAGGCATTGGCTAAGTGCACGAGCGTGGTCGACAGATACCCTTCGCGAATGGGCGCGTGCAGATCCTCTTTCTTGCGGCTGCGCATGCACTCAATGAAATTCACAAAGTGCTCGTTATGTATGGGATGCTCCTTCTCAGGACCCGGTTCGTTGTGGGGGCCGAGGAACGATTTGTAGGCCCCGTAGTTCGAAATGGCCAAGTAGCCTTTGGAGCCGTAATAGATGTTGCCAATGGTGGACGGCACGCCCTCTGCGGGGCCAAGTGACGATTTCTGTTTGGCGGTAGCGGCGATACCGGCGGCGGGAACATCCCCTCCGCTGAATTGGGCGGTACCGATTTCCGCTTCATGATTGGTCATCCAGCCGCGCACTTCGAAGTTCATCATCCGGGTCTTGCCTTCGGGCGTACGAAATTCGTAAATCGCGGTGATGGTGTTCGGCGTTTCCTGATCGTCGTCGAATAAGAAGTGTCCGCCGATGGCTGTAACCTTGATAGGCAGTTCAACTCCCAGACCCCAGCGCGCGAGATCGAGTTCGTGAATGCCCTGATTGCCGAGGTCGCCGTTGCCGGTATCCCAAATCCAATGCCACTTGTAGTGAAAGCGATTTTGGGTAAACGGCTTCATGGGTGCCGGGCCGGTCCAGAGGTCGTAATCAACGCCGGCAGGAACTGCTTCGGGGCTGGCGCGGCCGATGGTATCGCGCCATTTGTAGCAGAGACCCCGCGAAAAGTAGACGTCGCCAATCAGGCCGTTCTTCATTTGATCCATGGCTTCGCAAATGGCCACGCTAGAGCGGCACTGGCTGCCGTGCTCGCAAATCACGTTGTATTTTTCGATCGCGCGCACAAGCTGGCGGCCTTCCCACCAGTTGTGGGAGCAGGGTTTTTCGATGTAAATATCTTTGCCGTGTTGGGCAGCCCAGATGCCCATCAGTGAATGCCAGTGATTTGGCGTGGCGATGGAAACCGCATCGACATTCTTATCGGCGATGAGTTTGCGGAAATCGGTGTAAGTCTGTGGCTTGCTGATCCCCATGTTTTCAGCGTCGGCACAGCGCTTATCGAGCACGTTCTGATCGACATCGCAGAAGTAAGCGACCTCGACGCCAGGTATGGGTTTGTAACCTTGACATGATCCCAACCTCGGCCACGCAGACCGACAACGGCGACCCGAATGCGATCGTTAGCGCCGAGCACACGGCTAGCGGAGGCGGCGGTGGTGGCGAGAGCGGCTGCGCCGCCTTTTAGAAAACTGCGGCGTGCGGGACTTTCAATATTGTTTTCCATGATTCCTCGTTTTTCTTAAACTTGCTTCAATACATTGAACAAACCGTCCATTGATTCCACGCTTGATGTGTAGGTATCGCGCGCGGCATTCCGGTAGTGTGTCTCAAGCGACAGCGTTCCGGAGTACTTCATCTGTTTTAGCGCTTTGAACTGGCCGGCGAAATCGATTTCTCCCGCGCCAATGGGTTTCCAGGCCTTGCCCGGCGGCGTCTTTCAAGTGAATGTGGCCGATGCGTTTGTGATCGAGCATATTCCAGGCTTTGGGGAACGGCTCTTCGCCGCCCTCGAAACAGTTGCCGGGGTCCCAGTTGTGCATCAGGCGATGATCTTTGACGGCGTTAAAGAGCTTCGCAGTTTCGGAGCCGGTAGCGGTGTTGCAGCTATGCTCGTTTTCAACAACCAGAATCACGTCGTGCTCTTTCGCAACGGCCAGCGCCTTGTTCACCTCTTCCACGATGCGGCTGAGAATGGAATCGGGATCTTCGACACGAAGGAAGGTGAAGATCCGGAGTTTGTTCGTGCCGAGAGTATGCGCGGCGTCCGCGGCACGCTTGAGTTCGTCCATCTGGCCTGCGAATTCGCCTTCGGCCGGATTGAGTTCAGTAGCGCTTTCGTGCAGCGGCTTGGTTCCGGGCAATGCGATTTTATAGAAAGCGGTGTCAAGGACAGAAAGCTTGACGTTGGCTTCATCCAGTTGCTTGCGGATGTCTTTCAGTTCCTCAAGTGTGGCGGCCTTGTAGACGTACTTGTTTTTACCGGCGATTTTGAGATTGCGGATCTCTGCCCAACCCAATTGATATTTGGGGAAGAAGGTCTTGAGCGTTTCGCCTAAATCAGGGCTGACTTCATCCGTAATGACCCCGAGTTTCCAAGGGTAATCAAAGGGCTCCGCCGCAGCGAGACGGGAGTAGAGGCCGAGAGCAGCCGTGGCGCCCAGCCGGTGGAATTGTCTGCGATTCAAGGTGATTAGTCCTGCATACACTTTACTGAAAACGGGTTGGGGGATTCCAGTTCGACGGCAGGCTCAAACGGTAGAATAGCTAAATGGAAAAGGTTCTCCGCGTCTTTCATAGCTTCGAGGAAGCCGACGCAGCGTACCTTGCCGAAGACAGAGCCATGACTCCGGAAGAACGGGTCGCCATTGTCTTCAAGTTACAAGCGCGACTCTACCCCGATGCAGCCGAACAAGGATTTGCTCCAATTTATCGACTTACTCAACGCGAACCGAGTTGAATATCTTGTTGTTGGCCGCTTTCCCCTACTCGGGCGTGGGCTCGGCGAGTGATTCTCAAAACATTGTTGGCCCTCCTAACCCTTGCCGCCGTCGGCAATTCGCCATTTTCGCCCGATCTCATTCTGCAAAGCGGCCACGGCGCGAACATCAGCGCTCTTGCTTTTAGCCCCGACGGCAAATTTCTGGTGACCGCCAGTGAGGATGCCACGCTGAAACTCTGGGACCCCGAGACCGGCGCCGAAATCCGCACGTTCCGTGGACACTCGAACATTGTGACGTCGTTTGCGATAAGCGGCGATGGTACGCGCATGGCTTCGGCGTCGCTAGACCACACCTTGCGCGTTTGGAACACAGCCACGGGGGAAAACCTTACAACGTTCAAAGGGCCGCAGCCGACGGTTTATCTCTTAAAGGTAACGCCCGACGGGACCTCGCTGATCACTGTAGAAACGGTGGCGGCGGGCAGCATTCTGCGGATTTGGGACATAAAAACCGGCAAACAGGTGCGTGCCATTAAGCGCGACGATGCGGCGATTTCGCAAGTCTTTTTCAGCGGAGACAGGACGATGCTGGTGGCCGAGGAATCGGGCGAAGACGACGCGACCGGGGCGCTCACCTCTTACGATTTACGCAACGGGCGAATGCTGCAAACGCGCCAGGAAGTTTTGTGCGGCGTTTCCGACAACGGTAAATGGATTGCGATTGACCGCAGCACGCAGTCGGTGCGCCAGGCGGTCATCGTGGATCTGGTGCATGACAAGCCGTTTGCCAAACTCAGCGGGCAGGTGAGCCGCGTCATGTTTTCGACCACGGGCGAGTGGCTGGCTTATGAATCTGCGGCCGGCGATGCGGCTGTGGTGCGGAAGACCGCAGGCGGCGCGCCGTTTACGATTCATGGACGCGGCGCGGAGTTCAGCATGTTGGCGCTGAGTCCGAATGGCCGATGGTTGGCGACGGCGGGCGCGGATTTCAGCGTCCACCTTTGGGATGTTGAGTCGGGCAAGTTGGCGCATGGGATGGCGGGACAATATACGCCGAGCGCGGTTGCGTTCAGTCCAGACGGCCGCCACGTCGCGGTGAATGGAGGAGGCACGGATTTAGGAAGCGCGCTGCAAGTTTGGGATATCGAAGCCAAAACGCTGGTGCCTGCGCCGCGAATCAAACATGCCCTTTCGGGCATTGCGTACAGCAGAGACGGGGCCTACATGGCGTTGAGTTCGGCAGGGGTAGAGGTGTTTGAAACGCGCAGCGGCGGGCAGGCGGCGAAGTTGGATTGCCCTGCGGAGGGCGCAGCCCTCTCGCCAGTGTTTAGTGCCAGCGGGAAATCGGTGGCGGCGAATTGCAGCGGGGTTGTCACAGTGTGGTCGCTGGCGGGAGCGGCTGAATTATTCCATTTCGGCGAAGCGTCAGACGCGAATCTGGGGCCCGCCGCGTTCAGCCCGGATGGACGGTACTTAGCGGCGGCGTTTGCGAATGCCGTTGTCGTTTACGATGTGGCTGCGCGAAAAGCGCTGCCAAGCCTCACCACGGCAGACCCTGCAACGGCGTTGGCCTTTAGCGCGAACGGCGAATGGCTGGCATTCGGTACGCGCTTGCGCACGCCTAAGCCGGATGAGAAGCAAACAGATCTGTTTCTTGCGGACATGCGCACGCACCGCAGAGTGTGGAGTGCCGCCGCCGGCCAGTGGGTCTCGGCTTTGAAGTTTGTACGCGAAGGGCGAGAGTTGTTAGTGGCCACGGGAGACGATTTGCATAAGACGGGTTCGGTCACTCTGTTTGAAGCCGCGAACGGAAAGGTAATTCGTAAGCTGGCGGTCAGAGTGCCGAGTTCCGTAGCGCCTGCCCTTTCGCCAAATGGCGAATGGCTGGGCTATGGCTGGAATTCTGGAACCAGCCTTTGGCGCATTTCCTACAACTGAGTAAGCATCTCAGTTTTTGATGGCGACCCCCAAACTGGCTAAGCGCTTTTGCGCTTCTCGATTGCCTAACTTAGCCGACTTCTGATAAAGATCTTTCGCTTTATCGAGATTTTTTCCCACGCCCCGGCCGCTTTCATAAAGGGTGGCGAGATCGTACATGGCGGCCGGACTATCGCGGTCGGCGGCTTTTTGAAACCACCGGGCGGCTTCTTCCTCGTTGGGATCGCCGCCGTTCACTCCCAGCAAATACATACCAGCCAGCGCGACCATGCCAGGCACGCTTCCACCCTCGGCCGCGCGGCGAAACCAGTCGAACGCTTTCGTTTCGTCTTGCGTAACGCCTTCGCCTGAACTGTACATTTCACCGAGCTCCACCATGGCTCCGGCATCTCCCATTTCGGCGGAACGGTTAAAGAGCGAGGCGGCTTCTTCGGTTTGGCCATCGTGCCGCTTTGACTGCGCTTCGGTAAACAATTGTCTGGCGCGCACGGAGCGGGGCACCGACTCGGGGTCGGGCGTCACTTCCACGAAAGCCGCGCGATGCGTCGAGCCTGCTGCGTCTGTAGCAGTGATCGAGTAAGTGGTCGAGACTGTTGGCACGACAGCGGACATCCCTTTAGCCGCGACTTTTCCGACGCCGTGATCGATCGTCACTCTGTCGGCTCCGCTCACCTCCCACACCAGCATGGAGGGAGTTCCAGTCTTTACGGATTGCGGATCGGCCCGGAATTGCTTGATCACCGGAGGGGCAGTGGCGACAGGCGGTGCTGAAGGAGAAGGGGGCCCACCTTCCGGCTGCTTTGGTATTTCGGTTGCGGCCAGGACTCGGCACCGGCGGCTTGGCGTCGATCATGGCAGGTGTTTCCTGGTTGCTTGCCGGCCGAGTGTTGCGGTGGAAATAGAAGAACGCCGCGCCACTCCCGACCGCCACAAAAAGAACGGCAGCCACCACGAACGCCTTCCCGGAACGCGCTTTGTCTTTGACTGTTTGCGGCGCAGGCGGAGCCACGACCTTTACCGCCGGTTTCTCAAACGCTGCGTGCAAAGCATCGGCGAAATCTGTGCAGGTTGCGAAACGCTCTTCCGGCAACCGCGAGAATGCGCGTTGAAAGACTTCGTCCAGAGCCGGAGGCAGCGCGGCATCTACCGAATGCGGCAGTGGCCTTGGGCCATAAACAATGAGGTGCGCAATCGCGGGAATCGAATCGCCTTGAAACGGCTTAGCGCCCGTCAGAATTTCGTAAGCCAAAACAGCCAGCGAGAATTGATCCGACCGGCCGTCCACTTCGCGAGCTTCAATCTGTTCCGGAGACATATAGCTAGGCGTCCCTATCACCGCCCCCGTCATCGTGGTCGGCGCGCTCGAAATGATTTTGGCAATGCCGAAATCCGTCACCTTCACCGCTCCATCGCTGCGCAGCATGATGTTGGCCGGTTTGATATCGCGATGAACGATGCCGTTCTTGTGTGCGTAGTCGAGCGCCGCGGCTGTCTGGCGCAAAATGCGAAGTGCTTCGCCGGCGGGCAAGCGCCTGCCGGAAGACAAGAGTTGGTGAAGCGAGGGCCCATCCACCCGTTCCATCGCAATGAACGCCGATTCTTGTTCTTGGCCCACGTCGAAGATGATGACGATGCCGGGGTGAAACAGTTGGCCGCAAGAGCGCGCTTCGCGAAAAAGACGCTCGCGCAGAAACTCGGCTTGCGCTGGTTCGGTAATTGCTTTTAGATTAATCACCTTAACCGCAACGTTACGGCCGATGACCGGGTCTACCGCATCGTAGACGATGCCCATGCCACCACGGCCCAATTCGCCTTGAACCACGTAGCGGCCCAGGCGCTGCACTGCTTGCGAGCCGGAATTGATGAACGCGCTGGCTTGATTGCGCGCCGCGAGTAACCGTTCCACCGCGTTATAGAGCGTCTGGTCGCCTTGGCACTGTTTGCTCAGAAAAGCGAGCCGCTCCGTCTCTGGCTGCTCCGATGCCTGGTCAAAGAGTTCGCGTACGCGCTGCTCGAATTCCAGCGGCATTGCTTGAATTAGAGCGAAGCCGCCGTTTTAGCGGTGCCTTTCATTCGATCAAAGAGCCACGCCCGCGCGTAATCCCAATCGCGGCGCACGGTAGCGAGCGAAACGCCCAGCGCCTCCACCACCTCTTTATCGCTATAGCCGCCGAAGAATCGCATTTCCACCACTTTCGCCGCACGCGCATCAATGCGCTGCAGTTCATTCAACGATTCGTCGAGCAAAAGTAAGTCGATGCCGCGCGGAGAGAAACCGGCTTCGATGCCGTTCAGCGGCAGATTGACCTTACCGGAACCACGGCTCTGGGCATCGCGGGCGCGGGCGAAATCAATCAGAATGCGGCGCATCTGCCGGCTGGCTATCGCAAAAAAATGCCCGCGGCTCTGAATCTCCAAAGGCTGCGCTCCAATCAAATGCACATACGCCTCGTGAATCAGTGCGGTCGTCTCTAAAAGATGGTCGGAGCGCTCTCGTCTGAGTGCGTTCGCTGCGATGCGGTGAAGCTCGTCGTAAACCATGCCGACGGCTTTCTCGCTGGCGCTACGGTCCCCTGCTTGCATGCGCTGCAACAATCCGGTGAGGTTCACGCTGCCCGATTGATCGGAGTTCGGCGCTGTACTCGACATTTTAATAGTTTATCGTAAAAGCCTACCTAGTAATGATCACTACGAGAAGTCACGTAAACGGCGGAACAAATCGAGTGAACATTGCATCAAACGGTTACCAGACGGCGAATAAAAGTTAAGGACAAGTGAAGAGGATGTTCAACTGGTTTTCTACTAAAATGGTCCGCCCGGGGTTTCCGCTCATAGTCCTTTTAGCGGCCTGGCCCACGCTTTCGATGGCGCAACAATCGTCTCCGAACGCCGGCCGTCCCGCGCCCGGCCAACCGGCCGATAGCGTTGATGCCTCTCATGCGGAGACGGAGAGCAAGCGGCTTTTTGGCATTGTTCCCAACTACCGCACATCGCCGAGCCTAGCCGATTACGAGCCGCTCTCACCAAAAGAAAAATTCGTAATCGCCTCGCAAGATGCCTTCGACCGCGGCACCGTTGTTTTGGCGGCCGTTTTTGCCGGCGAGTCGCAGCTATCCAATTCCGAAAAAAGTTTCGGGCAAGGCGCCGCCGGTTACGGCCGCTATTTCGGAACAGCCTACGCCGATTTTGTGATTGGCGATTACATGACGGAAGGCATCTTGCCAACGTTGCTCCACCAAGACCCGCGCTACTTCCGAAAGAACAAAGGCAGTGGGCTAGCGCGAGCGGGCTATGCTGCGAAGCAAATCTTCTGGACTCATAAAGACGACGGCGGAACCCAGTTCAACTATTCCGAGGTTGCGGGAAATTCCGCGGCGGTTGCCATTTCCACGGCCTATTATCCCGGAAGCCGTGATGTCAGCGACTGCGTCTCCAAGCTTGGGATGCAGTTAGGCGTCGATATGGCCTCCAACATGCTAAAAGAATTCTGGCCTGATATCAGCCGCAAGTTTTCGCGAAAACACACCAACCGCGATTGAAACTCCTGCCATCCTCTCTTCCGAAGCTTCCAGCCTTCTTCCGTCTCGCGCCGCGTTTCCCGCATGCGCGGCAAATTTCAATAAAATTCCTGAGCATTTTGAACAAGTTTCTACGCATTTGTCAGTAGGAGCGCTTGGTACTGCGATCTGGAAAACAAAAGTACCAGATCCTCAGACCTTGTTTCGTTTCGGCAGGAAACGTGCAGGAAACGAGTTTGTATTGATACGATTCGACTCCTGCTTTAACATTGAGTGTGCGGGATTTTTGATCAGTTTGAAAGGGAGATGCTTCCAATGCGAAGGAAAAACTTGTTTGTCACGGTATGCGCCTTGGGGATGGCTTTGGCACTGCCGGCTTTGCCGGACGATCTCGCCGCTATCCAAAAGGCTTTGGATGGAAAATTTTCGTTAACGACAACCACCGCAGACCGCACGGACATTGTGACGGCGGGGTCGGTACTGGTGCTGAAGAAGAACAATCTGCTGACCACCGACGCCAGCAAACCCGTAGTTTTCCCGAATACTTACAAGAACGGGCGCATTACTCAATCGAAATTCGTTGCTTTAGGAAACGCCGGCGGAAGAATGGAAGGTACTCGTACTTTCGTTTCCGGCGAAAAGGTGTGGCTTACCGGAATCGAAGTCAAGGAAAAAGAAGTTGTCTTCAGCCTTTACACCGATGCCTACAATGACACTCGCTACCGGGGAAAGCTGAATTTCCCGTTGGAAAGAGATTCGCCGACGATCAGCGGTGTGATGTCGGCGGTGGCTGAAGTATTCGATGTGCAACAAGGGGACGGCCAGCAGCAACAAGGTCAGCAGCCACAGGGGCAAACCCCACAACAGCAACCCGCCATCCAACGCGCTGCTCCAGTTGCTCCGGAAGCGCCGCCGCCGCCCATCGCTCCGCCACCGCCGCCCCCTGCCGATCCCAAAGAAATCAAGATGGGCCAAACAACAGATCAAGTGGTTGGCGCCATTGGACAGCCGGATAAGGTAGTCAAACTCGGGGCTAAACAAATTTATGTGTACAAAGATATGAGAATCGTGTTCGTAAATGGAAAAGTCAGCGACGTTCAGTAAGTGAGGGTGAGATTTTCCGGAGGACTTTATGTTTACCAGAGACAATCGCAGTTTGTTAACTCCGCGTCTAGTGATGGCGCTGGGAATGTTGTTACTGGGCGGATCGCAGTTCGCATCGGCTCAAAAGAAGTCGGCGCCTTCGGCCCCCGCTAAAGTATCGGCTCCGGCGGCGAAGCCGGCGGCTCACGTGGCTGGGGGAGGTGGCGCCGGCGGCGCTGCGCATACAGCCACCGGGACGCATGGCCCCACAACCAGTTCCGTGCATGGGCCGGCTACGAGTTCGCCGCACACTACTAACATGACGACGTCGGGTCACATGGGTGGGACGCCCGGTGCCGCTGGCGCTCACAACATGGGGCCCGGCGGCAGGCCGGAACCCAGCCGCATTACCCATGAGACCGGCCGGCATGGCGAAGAGATCTCACGCAGGCCGGGAGGCGCGCCCAGAGACGTACACATGGCCGGCGGCATGAATGTCCATCACAACCTGAACGGCTCAAGGCGGGTAGAGGTCGAGAGAGCCGACCATTCGCGGATTGTGGCCGAACACGGCGGGCGCGGTTATGTGCAGCATCCGTACATGTACCGCGGGCACGAGTATGGGCGGCGCACTTACTATCATGACGGCCGCGTCTACGACCGTTACTACGGCCGTCATTACTATCACGGCGTCTATGTAAATTACTACACACCGGCCTATTACTACCGGCAGGCGTTTTACGGCTGGGCTTACAATCCGTGGGTCGCGCCAGTTCCCTATGCCTGGGGCTGGGCCGGCAATCCTTGGTACGGTTACTACGGCTACTATTTCACGCCGTATCCGGTCTACCCTAGCGCCGCTGCGTGGCTAACTGATTATATGATCTCCGTAAGCTTGGCGGCAGCGTACGCGAACGTGGCCCAGGCGCAAGCTCAGGCACTCGCCGCGGGAGCGCCTCCACCGGACGCCGCGCCGCTCACGCCCGAAGTCAAGCAGCTGATTTCCGAAGAAGTGCAGCGCCAGATTGCGCTCGCGAATGCGGAGGCACAAACCGCGCAAACCGGCACGCCCGACCCCGCTTCGAGCAGCATTCAGCGCATGCTGACTGACAATCTGCGCCACGTTTTCGTGGTGGGCCACTCGCTAGACGTTGTGAATTCGGCAGGCGCTGAATGCGCCGTCAGTCAAGGCGATGCCCTACAACTGGTTGGCCCTCCGCCACCCGATTCACCCACGGCGAGCCTGCTGGTTCTTTCAACAAAGGGTGGTATTGAATGCCACCGGGGCGATACGGTTTCGGTTAACATCGCCGACCTGCAGGAAATGCAAAATCACATGCGCGAAACGATTGATGCCGGCATGGGAGAAATGCAGACCAAGCAAGGCAGTGGTCTGCCGGCGATTCCAGTAGCTGCCCGCGGCGAACCGGTGAAAGCCAGCTTCATGACTGATGCGCCTCCACCCGATCCGAACGTGAAGACCGAACTGGCACAGCAATACAGTACCGCAGTCGGCGCCGAAGATCAGACTTTGGCTGGCGGCGGCCCTTCCCCTGTTCCCCAGGGAGGCGCGATGCCCGTTCAGACAGCGGCAGATGGCCCTGCGCCGATTCCCGCGCCCGCTGCTCCGCCGACCCAGATCGAGTTGGGGCAGACGGTTGACCAGGTGACCACGGCCTTAGGGCCGCCTTCCAAGATTGTCGATTTGAATACGAAACTTATCTACGTCTACAAAGATATGAAGATCACGTTCAAGGCCGGCAAAGTGAGCGACGTGCAATAGAAGCGCAAACGGCGCCGATGCGCCGCTTGACACCGCGCCCGTCCGAAAGCGAAAGGGGGCCCATTCCGGCTTTTGCAACTCGTTGGCCGATGCAAATCCACAGCGTCACCGAGAGAGAAAGCTGACCGCCAAACCGGACTACCTGATTGAGGTGATTTGAAAATGTTGAATCGGATTTCTCGCGCTTTTGAAGTCCCGGCGCGGGCGTGGTGCAAAGCCATGCACCCTGATCCTATGTGGCCGGTAGGTGGCTTCTATCGCTGCCCCGAATGCCTCCGGCAGTATCCCGTTCAATGGGAAAGCCAACCCAAACCCGCTATGGCCGATGTGCGAATAAATGCGCTTCAGCCTCAACTCTTGAGTTTGCGCAAGAATATGCTGTCTGTTACGGCAGAACCGAGCGCGATTAAGGTTCTCACCGCGACATCGGTAGGATAAACCTCGGACCTTGCTACAATCGCGGCGTGTCCGCTAATGTCTCCAATTCCGCCCCATCGGCCGGCCATCTCAAACAACTCATCCGCGAGGTGCCGGATTTTCCTAAGCCCGGCATCAATTTCTACGACATCACCACGTTGCTGAAAGACAAAGCCGGCTTCGGCGAAACGATAGCCGCACTCCGCGATCATTACCGCGACACTCCTATCGATATTGTGGTCGGCATTGAGGCGCGCGGCTATTTTTTCGCCCCGGCCATTGCTCTCGCTTTGCACGCAGGTTTCGTTCCGGTCCGCAAGCCAAAAAAGCTGCCGCACAAAACGATCTCCGTGCAATACGATCTCGAATATGGCAGCGACCAACTTGAAATGCATTCCGACGCCATTCTCCCAGGCCAAAACGTTGTCATTATCGACGACGTGCTAGCCACGGGCGG
The DNA here is from genome assembly GCA_963763615.1 of Bryobacterales bacterium. GTDB lineage: Bacteria > Acidobacteriota > Terriglobia > Bryobacterales > Bryobacteraceae > Bog-105. The sequence continues at coordinate 242,311 of CAVXPI010000009.1, forward strand.
CACGGCGGAAGCGGTCGCCAAACTCGTAGAACTCGCGCAAGGCAAAGTCGGCGGACTAGGCTTTGTGATCGAATTGAATTTCCTCAAGGGCCGCCAAAGACTCGCCGGCCACGACGTCTTTTCGCTCATTCAATACTAAAGTGCGCGTAACGGTACCTTCGTTTGCTAAATTAAACCTCGACCTGCGAGTATTGAGCAAGCGCGCCGATGGTTATCACGAATTGCGCACGATTTTTCAAACAGTCAGTTTGCACGATTCATTGCGTATCGATTTCGCGCCCGCCAAACGCACGAAAATCGAACTCCATAGCTCTATCGAAATCGCCGACAATCTGGTTGTGCGCGCCGCCAGACTGGCGCTTGAGCATTTGCGGATGAATGCGGAAATCCGCTTCGCGCTCGAGAAGCATATTCCCATGGGGGCTGGTATGGGCGGCGGCTCGAGTAATGCAGCCGCTACGCTGATGGCCATACCTGCCTTAGCTGGTAAGAGGATCCCTTTCGCCCAACTCTCGGCGTTGGCTGAAAGTCTGGGTAGCGATGTACCTTTCTTTCTTCATGGAGGCACAGCTCTGGGACTAGGGCGGGGCACTGAGTTGTATCCGTTACCTGATTTAGCCCAACACCACGCGCTCGTGGTCTCAACGGGTATACACGTATCTACCGCTGAAGCCTATAAGGCCTTGCGCCGCAGCGTTACAAACGCTTTGACTTCAGAGGCTCAGTCCCCTATCCTGAGAGAGTTTCAGGCAATTGCTTGGTTACTAGACGTTGTCCGCCTGCAAGATCTCGCGGTCAAGAACGACTTTGAGCCAGTCGTGTTTCAGATTCACCCCGAATTGGCTGCGCTTGTGCGCAAACTGCGGAAGCTGGGAGCGAAACCAGCCATGATGACAGGCAGCGGGTCCGCTGTCTTTGGCGTGTTTGAGAGTGGATTGGCGGCGCGGCGGGCAGCCAAAGCATTTGGGGCCTCCTCAATCACCTATCTCGTTCGTTTCATGAATAGGCGGCAATATCGAAGTTTATGGCGTCATGCGCTTGAAGCGCAAAAGGGGACAGACGACAATATCTAGCACTGTGCTTTGCAGAATGTCGTCAGGCCTCCTGCGGGAACGGCAAATTTCTACCAACGCTCGCTTGGCCCAGCAGGGACTTGCGTTCATGGGCTTCGCTCTTTGGGTATACCGAAGTGCAGTATAGCTGGCCTTGGGATGCGCTGTGTGCCACAATCGTTAACCTCGACGCTGTGCACTGCGAGATCTTCAGTTTCGGACTGGGCACTTCGACGCCCACCCCTGTATCAAAACACTCCCGTTCCGTAACGGTTTCGCCGCAAGGCGCGAAATGGATCGATTTGGACAAATTGAAAACCGCTGCCACGGCGGACGGTGGCGTAAACGTGACCTGGTCCGGCGGTGCCATCGGCTGTGTTGGAAAGCGTGACTTAAATCCTTGTCATGCTGGCGAAGGCCTTATGAATCGCCAGATCGTAGCATTACAAACGCGTTGACTTCAACCCTCAAGTCTCCTATCCTGAGAGAGTTCCACGCAATCGGCTGGTCGCTTTCATCCGAAATGGCACCCGCCTAGTATCATTTGGCATGCCTTGCGCTATACCAGCCGAGGATTAGAAACAAGCGTCAGTTGCGGTGCGCAAAGCAAGTGCAGCCACATCGCTGTCGTCCCTAGGTCGTTTTGTAGTTTTGCGAGGTTGAGAATGAAACTGGAGAACCAGGAAAAAATGGCGGCACCCACCTTGGCACCAATCAAGCCTGTTCGCTCTTTGTTCACCGATTACAAAGTTTTTAGTGGCACGGCGAACGGCGCTTTGACGGATCGCATTTGCGGCGCCTTGAAAACCACCGTGGGCGACGCCATGATCAAGCGCTTTGCCGATGGCGAAGTCCACCTGCAAATACAGGAAAACGTGCGCGGCACGGACGTTTTCGTAGTGCAACCCACCTGTACCCCCGTCAACGAGCACTTGATGGAATTGCTGCTGATGATCGACGCTTTCAAGCGCGCCAGTGCGGAACGGATCACGGCAGTGTTACCCTATTATGGGTACGCGCGGCAGGACCGGAAGGACCGTCCGCGTATGCCGATTTCCGCGAAATTGGTGGCCAGTCTTCTGGAAAGGGCGGGAGCGAGCCGGGTTTTAGCGCTCGATTTGCATGCCGCTCAAATACAGGGCTTTTTCGATATTCCTGTCGACCACCTGTTTTCCGCTCCAGTGATGGTCGAAAATTTCGAGAATCGCTTCGAGCGCGGGGAATTGATTATCGTTTCACCGGATGCCGGTGGTGTCGAGCGCGCCCGATCGTTCGCTAAGCGGCTGAATGCGCCGTTAGCGATCATCGACAAGCGCCGTACCGACGCAAACGTAGCCGAGGTGATGAACATCATCGGCGATGTCAGTGGCAGGCACTGCCTGATAGTGGACGACTTGGTGGATACGGCGGGCACGCTGGTGAAAGGCGTCGAAGCATTGTTGAGCCAGGGAGCGAAAAGCGTGCGGGCCTGTGCGACGCATGCGGTGTTATCCGGTCCGGCGGTCGAACGAATTACCGCCTCGCCGTTGTTGGAATTGGTGGTGACGGATTCGATTCCGCTTTCGGAAGCGGCCGCCGGATGCCACAAGATTAAAGTTCTGTCTGTTGCCGGCTTGCTGGCGCGGGCGATTCAATCGATCCATGAAGGTGGCTCGATCAGTACGTTGTTTATTTAAGCTTGACCCTTGTTACAATCGAGGAAAAGCTCATCGATGCACTGACCGGCCGGGTCAAGTGGTGGCGCAGGCGGTTTCGCCTGCGTTTTCCTAACATTTCCGATTTCGCAGTTTTCAGTGCCAGGGAGGATCGAATGCGGTTCAGCTGGCGCGCTCTCTTGCGAGCGGTTTATTTAAGTTTTTTGTAGCACGCGGAAAAGAACCGCGAATTTAAGTCAGGGGCCGGATGCTCGGTGAGTAAAGCGCAAAGGGCGCGGATGCGCGCCGCCGGGGAGGGAAGAAACACGCCAGCCCTTTCGGCGGCCGTTTGACACCGCGCCCGTTTTGCGCGTTTCTTGGTAATAGCAGCCGTCCTGGCGATTGAGGTGAAAAGGTGAGGAAAGATATTACGGTTTCCGCGGAAGAACGAGCTTCGCGCGGAAAGAATGAAGCGCGCCGTTTGCGCGTCAAAGGATCAGTGCCCGCCGTGGTGTATGGTGGCGAGACCGGTCCATCGCCCGTTTCTGTGAACCCCAAAGATTTGAATAAAATTCTGCACAGCAAAACCGGGCACAACACGATTTTCAACTTGAGCATCGGCGGTCACCAGCAAGTGCCTGTCATGATCGTGGATTGGCAGCACGATCCCATCAAAGAAAACTTGCTGCATGTGGATTTAAAGCGCATTGATTTGACCAAACGTATTGCCGTTAAAGTTCCGGTAGTCACCCACGGCGATCCCAAGGGCGTGAAGCTGCAAGGCGGTTTGCACGAAATCATTACGCGCGAAATTGAAATAGAGTGCTTGCCCGACGATATTCCCGAAGAATTCGTGGTGGAAGTCGGCGAGTTGATGATGGGCCAGAGCGTGCGCGCCGGTGACGTCGTATTGGGCGCCAACGTGAAACTCCTGAGCCCTGGCGATGCCGTGATTTCGCACGTCGTTTCCATCAAGGCCGAAGAGGTCGAGCCGGCGGCTGAAGCTGCTGCTACCACTGCTGCCGAGCCTGAAGTCATCAAGAAGGGCAAGAAAGACGAGGAAGGTGGCGAAGCTGCCGCTCCTCCGGCCGCCAAGAAGAAATAGCCCAAGCCCGGCCGATGGTTTCCGATGCCTAACGAAGCGCCGCCGTCTCTTTTGTCAACAGAAGAGCGGCAGGTTGAGCCAGCCGTTGAGCAGACGTACTGCATTGCCGGGCTGGGTAACCCAGGCCCCCGTTATGCCCCTACCCCGCATAACCTGGGGTTTCGGGTAGTGGATGAACTTGCGAAGCGCCATGGTTTGCACGTAGCCAAAAGCGAGGGCTCTTCGTTAACGGGAAGCGGCCGGATTCAGGATAAGAAAGTCATCCTGGTCAAGCCGCAAACCTTCATGAACAACTCAGGAATCGGCGTCAGTTCCGTGCTGAAGTCGCATAACCTGAACCACCGCAATTTAATTGTGGTGTACGACGAACTGGCTTTGCCTTGGACCGGTTTGCGGATCAAGCTCAACGGTTCGGCGGCTGGACACAACGGTGTCAAGTCGATGATTGCCGCTTTGCAGACGGAAGTCTTTACGCGGGTCAGGATGGGTATACATCCGGGCCACGAAATTGAAGCGGTTGAATACGTTCTCGCTCCTTTCGAGCGCGGAATGAAAAATGAGGTGGAAGAAATAGTGTCCTATACTGCGGACGCCGTGGAAACCATCCTTGCTGAAGGCGCCGTTAAGGCCATGACGAAGTTTAATCGTCGCGCCCGAGGCAGTAATGAAGAGGAAGAATGAGAATCTACGAAGAGTTGTTTATTGTTCGCGCCGATACTCCAGAGGAAGAACTGGATCCGCTGATCGAACAACTGAAGCATGTGATTACCGCCGCGGGCGGAACCATTGAGAAGGTTGACAAGTGGGGCGTGCGCAGGCTTGCCTACCGCGTCGAGAAACAGAACGAAGGTCAATACATTCTCATCGTGTTCAATGCCAAGGCGAACACGGTGCATGAGCTGGAACGCCGCTTGCGCGTCTCCGATATGGTCATGAAGTTCATCACCGTTCGTATCGATGAAAAGCTCAAGCTTTTCGAAAAGAAAAGGAAGAAGCGTGAGAAACGCGCTGCCCGCAAACCTGCGCCGCCGCCACAATCTTCCGCTTCCGCGTCTTATCTGCCGGGCGAACCGCATGCAGCCGTCGTGCCCGGCGCTCCCGCGCCTGCTATGCCCGCCGCTCCTGCTCCTGCGGCGCCCGCCGTCGTAGCTCCTGCGGAACCCACTGCTCCCACGGAAGGACAGCACGCCGAGTAAGCGGCGCGCGAAGGAGAAACTATCATGCCAGAACCAAGAAGTGGCCGTCCTATCGCGGCATCGCAGCGTCCCACCGGTGGCGACAAGGCAATTGCCACCGGAAAAAAACAGTATTTCCGGCGCAAAAAAGTATGCCGGTTTTGTGTCGATAAAGTCGACGACATCAACTACAAAGATGTGAAAACGCTCATGAGTTTCGTCTCTGAGCGCGGCAAAATCACGCCACGCCGCATTTCCGGCGTATGTACCCCTCACCAGAAGCGTTTGAGCGAAGCGATCAAACAGGCGCGTAACATCGCGCTCGTGCCTTTCGCCTCGCGGATGTAAGGAAAGCAGGAGACTAACATGGAAGTCATTCTTAGAGAAGACGTCGATAAAGTGGGCGCGCGCGGCGCACTCGTCAAAGTAGCCGCCGGTTATGCCCGTAACTATCTCCTGCCGCGCAAGCTGGCCGTCCCCGCCACCGCCTCGAACAAGAAGATCGTCGAGCAGGAACGCGAAGCCTTCGTCCGGCGCGAAGCCAAAGCCGAGGCCGAATCGCAGGAACTTGCCAAACTGCTGACCGGCGTAACGCTCACGTTCCACCACAAGGTGGGCGAAAATAATCATCTGTTCGGTTCGGTTACCGCCAAGGACATTGCCGAGGGTTTGGAGGCTCAACGCTTCCACATCGAACGCCGCAAGGTTCAGTTGGAAGAGCCCATCCGCACCCTCGGCGAACACCTGGTGACATTGCGCTTGCATCGCGACGTGTCTACCCAAATCAAAGTCATTGTCGAACCAGAGTAAACCTTGTTTCTCGATCCAGACAAACTAACTGAAGCGGATCCAGCCGAAGTGTTAGCCGCGGCAGCGCGCGCTCACATCGGCTTGGATCACCGCTTCTTGCATGCCATTCTCGATCGGCCGGCGGAATCTCTGCCGGCCGCTGTCGCCTTTGGCGAACGAGATCGCAGCCTCGATAAAGTCGACCTCGCGCTCGAACTGGTCTCGTTCTTCCGCTATTGGAAAGCCCCAGAAGGCATTCCCTTTCTGATCAAGTTCATCAAGGAAGATCCGGAAGATGTGCCTGACGACGTTGTCTATGCTTTGGCCGACGTCGCTCCGCAAGCGCTTGAACCGCTGCTGAAGCTTTACTCCGAGTTGGAAGAGAGTGAAAGCGGCGAAGTCGCCTTTATGCTGGCCAACCTGGGAATTCGCGATCAGCGAATTCTCCAGCTGCTCGTCGATCGCATCGAATTCGATCTCTCCGATACCATTTTGCTGCTCGACATGTATCACGATCCTGCAGCCATTCCCGCTATTGAAAAAGCGGCAACTTCCCTCGGCGATGACGACGTGGAACTGAAACAGGAACTGGCCAATACCCTCGCCGCACTCAAAGGGCAGCGTGAATCCGACAACAATCTGGACCGCGAGCCGTTCGATATTTGGGAACTCTATCCCGACATGTCCGACCCTTCTCTCGATCTGCTCGACGACGACGAGCGCATGGAGCTGCTGGCACACCCCGTTGCTTCTGTGCGCTCCGCGGCAGCGCATTCGTTCTTTAACGAGCAACTCACTCCCGAACAAGGCGCTAAGCTGCTGCAATTGGCGCAGCAAGACGAATCGGCAGATGTCCGCGGACGCGCTTGGGAGGCGCTCGTTGACGCTACGGAAGAACCGGAAGTTGTGGCCGCGATGTTGCAGGCGCTGCACAATCCCTCGTTGCCGGTCGTAGAGCGCGGTGGTTTGGTGGTTGGTCTGGCGCCGGAAACCGATCGTAATGAAGTGCGTAAAGCCATCGTCGATCTCTACGCGGTTCCCGAAGGCCGGGCCAAAGCGCTCGAGGCCATGTGGCGGTCCATTCACCCCAGCTTCCGTAATTATTTTGCCCCGCATTTAGACGACGAAGATTTGGAGGTTCGCCGCGCCGCTCTTTGGGGCGTCGGGTACTTCGGGCTAAAGGGCGAATTGAATAAAGTCCGCGCTCACTTCGACGACGAAGACCTGCGCACCGATGCACTCTTCGCCTATGCCCTCGCCTTGCCCACCGAAGTCTCCCGCGGCCGCATGAAAGGCCTTTTGCAGCGTATCGAAAAAGACGCGCAAGGCCTTACCGAGTGGGAAGAGGAGCTAGTCAAAGCAGCCCTCGACGAACGTTTGATGCTGGCCGGCAAAGAACCGATGTTCCGCCAACAGGAAGATTAGTTCCTTATCACAAATGATCACGGCTCATGGGCGTAGCGTTTGTGGGGCGGCGCCATGCGCCGGCCGCGTCTACTTGTACCAAACGAGCGGTGCTGAATGCCGATATGCCGCGATTTTCATATGCAACTAAGCATTAGCCAATCGTCGGCGCGCCCTGGGTCCGAAGTAGTGCGCAAAGTCCTTTCGCGCGACTTGCGCTATCCGCACTTGTAACGCTCAGCGGGTGATCCTCACTATCCGGGTGTGCGAGCAGGTCATTGCTCCGCAAACAACCAAGGAGATTCACCCCATGTCCGATGAATTAAAACCAAAGTTGGACGACTTTACTGCGAAAGTAGTAAGTGAACCAGCTAAGCCTCAAGACACCCTGCTGCTGCAAGGATTCTTGGGCGCTTCTTCGCAACCAGATCATACGCGCGTCTACTCCGACCTTACGCTCTCGAGCTATGTCGATGTAGCGAATGCGGACATTATTCACATTGAACCCATGCCGAAGGAACAATCACCGATGGGTGGTTCCTATTTGTGGGTTAAGAAAGAAGCCGAAGTGCTTCCTGCCGCCGCACCCGGCGAAGTGAGTGCTAAAGCGAAATTCTTGCAAGGGCCCATTGCCAGCGAAGCCGCAGGCGTAGTCGCCCAACCGGTTGGGTTGCCTAAAACAATTCCGATTGTTGCTTGCCATCCGACGATCGTGCTGCAAGCTTGTTTCCCCACTCGCTTCCCGCGCTGTTTCGTCACTGAGATTGTCTGTCCCACTCGTCCCGTTGTCTGCGACACCGTCATCTCAGGTACTGGGCCATGCAATATCCCTGATCCAACCATTTGGCAGGAGACGCCGCAGTTCCAGGGCGGTGCCTTCGCACCAGCAGCCGCACAAGCGCCAGCCCCACAGCAGGCGTTATTCGCCACGGCAGTCTGTCCGCGGCCAACACTGGTTGCCGCCTGTCATCATCAAACGCTATCACCGTCGGTCTGCATCGCATGTCCATCCGTGCATACGATTTTTTGTCAGCCGACGAATGTCGCGGGCTGCCACCATACGCTCATCGGACCTGAGTGCTTTGTCCGAACGCCGCTTTGTCCCCAGCAGGTAGCTTCCATCGCTTGCGGTGAACAATTTGGCGGAACGCAACAATTCGGTGTTGCCGAGCCGCAGATCGCCTTACGTCCAACCCTAGCGGCCTCGGTTTGTCACGTATGCCCGACCCAAACGATCCTTTGTCACCCGACGAATCCGATTGTCTGTCATCAGACCATCACCGGGCCTGAATGCCCCGTTCGCACTCCGCTCTGCCCCCAGCAAGCAGCTTCCGTTGCTTGCGGTGAACAACTTGGCGGAACACAACAATTCGCCGCCGCCGCGCAGCAAGCACAACCGCTTCTTGCTCCTTCGGTCGCTGGCAGGGCGTGCCCAACGCTACACTGTCCCACTCCCCTAAACCACTGTCCTTCGGTCAATCACTTCCACTGCCCGAAGACCACCCATGCGGCTGGCTGCCCGCCGACGCCGAACATTCAACACTGTCCGACGCCGAATAACATTTGCCCGCGGCCGACAATCAGTTTCGATTGCCCGTCCGTAGCGGAAATCTGCCCCACTACCTCACCGCTTTTCTGCTAGCAGTGAGCTACTAAGGTCCTGTCGCGGCTAACCGGCCGCGGCAGGGCCTATCTTTCGTTCTCAATAACAGGAGCACAACTGGCTTATGTTTCTTACCTCGACTAACATCGTGCATTACTTGCTGGAACGCGGACTGATTTCATCTCAACAAATTGTAGATGGCGACTACATGGTGGTGGAAGCCCCACGCCGCAATCGCAACTTCAAAGTAATCAAGCGCGACCAGAGCGGACTGTTTCTGAAGCAAGTTCAGCGCTGGGATCAACCCTCACTCGCAACCCTGCAATTAGAAGCGCAGTGTTATCGCCTCACCAATGAGCAAGCTGAGTTTGCTCCTCTGCGAGAGATGGTTCCGCAATTTCACGGCTACGACGAGCGCCGCGCCATCCTAGTCACTGAGCTTCTGGGCGGCGGTCAATCGATGGTGGAATATTATTACCAACACGGCAAGATTCCGGATAACGTGGCCACGCAGCTAGGTACAGCGTTCGGGCGCTATCACCGGCTGGTGAAGAGCTCCCAGACCACCGCCGCTAAACCGGCGTTTCCCCGCCAAGTGCCGTGGGTGCTCTCGTTCCACAAGATGACGTCCAACATGCTGCAAGAGGTCAGCGGAGGCAATCATCAACTGCTCGATATTCTCAAACGCTATCCCGATTTTGGCCGCATCCTGGACAAACTGGCAGCCGAATGGCAATTCGAAAGTCTTGTTCATGGCGATATCAAGTGGGACAACTGCGTTCTGGTGCCGGACAAGCTAGGCAACGGCGTAACACTAAAGCTCGTGGATTGGGAACTCGCCGATTGGGGCGATCCCTGTTGGGATGTGGCCGCTATTTTCAGCGCCTTCGTCGTGTTTTGGATACAGTCAATACCATTGGCTCCCGGTGGCGACGTGAACCAAGCCATGGCCAAAGCGCAATTTCCAATCGAAAAGATGCAGCCTGCCATTCAGGCCTTTTGGCGTGCTTATACCGAGGAAATGCAAGTCGCGGGAGCCGGCGCTCGCGATCTCTTGCGCCGTTCCGTCCTCCTGTGCGGCGCGCGCACCATTCAGACTGCTTACGAATACGTTCAATCTTCGCCGCAGCTCAATCCGCTCACTTTCCTGATTCTCCAAGCGAGCCTCAACATTCTCACCAAGCCAGCCGAAGCGACGAACGAACTTTTGGGGTTGCCACTGCAATGAACACGCATCTGGAACAGAATCTCTGCCTGATCGTAGAATCGCTGCAATTCCATACTGGTGGCACGTTCACGTTCGCTGGCTCTCCTTCCGCCGTGTGGATGTCCCCTGTGCCGGCAAATGGCACGACTGCCGCCACGCTGGCCGGCAAACTGCATCCCACCGTAGAAGCGCTCCAAAATGTGTTCTATGCCACCTGCTACACACGCGAATTCAAGGGCTCGATTGAGCAGGAGGCGATTCCCGCAACCGCCCACGATGATAGCTGGATCAATGCGCTTTCCGCCGCCAACTCTTCTAAAGAACGCTGGGAAGACGGGTGGCAGATTCGGCAGTTCCTTCCCAGCGGCGAGATCTATGCGCAAAAAGGCACCCTCCAGCGCGCCTTTTGGCCAGGCGAGTTTGTTCGCCGAGGAGATTACGGACTCGCGCCCCGGCAGGGAACTCCCGTTGCTGTCTTCCTGCCTCGCGAAGCGCGCAACTCCCAACCCGGCTTCTACTTCGCATTCGGAGAAACACCCGGCAGCGCAGAGGAGGAAAACCCCACCGTCCGCTTTTACTGGAATGTCAATTGCGGTGGCGCAGCGCCACTTACCAAGAAGCTCAGCGCCGCGCTGAATCGCTACCAGATTCCTTTTCGATTCAAGATTGTCAATAGTTCAGCGCTGCTGAACCGCTGCGATACCGCCGTTCTTTACATCGGCCGCCGTTATTACCGAATCGCGGCAGACCTCGCGCTTGCGACGCGCGCAGAACTCGCGCCTGGCATAGATCCCGAAGTTCCTCTCTTCACTCGCCGCCTTGCGGACGGGCTGGCGTTCGCCGAAGATCCAGGCAGTCAGGAAAGTTTTGGTATGTCGCGTTGCCGCCTTCTGGCAGAAGGTCTGTGGCTCGCTTTTTCAGAAGGGCGCACCAGCGTACAAGATCGCCTGGCGCGCGTCGGCCAACATTTTGCCGCCTCGGGCACTTCGCTCGAACGGCCGTATCTCAACCTTGCATCCATCGAATCCTACGAGTTTCCCCAATGAGCGAATTCTTTGAAACAGCACAAGCAATCGGCGCACGGCTTTGCCGCGATGCCATTTGGTCCGGTTCGCGCTGCAACTGGATCGGCGCTTCCATGGAAGCGGTCGGCGGTTGGACCGTCGTGCAGAAATCCTTCGGCCCAGATCTTTATTCGGGCACCAGCGGTATCGGCATCTTGCTTGCCGAGCTGGCGGCGCTGAATCAAGAGCCAACGTTCCGGCGCACCGCCGAAGCCGCCGCCGCGCAAGCCATCTCGCGCTTGGAAGATGTTCCAACCGTGATGCGGCTCGGCTTTTACAGCGGCCACAGCGGCATCGCCTATGCCCTGGTTCGTATCGGCGAACGGCTTGGCAACCCCGCTCTCATTGAGCGTGGTCTCGAAGTATTTGATGCCCTCACAGCTCTTGATGTGAACGAACAAGGCGTTGATGTCATCAGCGGCTTCGCCGGCGCCATTCCGACCCTCCTGCTCATGCACCAGAAGTTCCAACGGCAAAGCCTGTTGGATCTCGCGATGCGTTGCGCCGAGCGGCTCGAGAAAACCGCGCAACCAAGTGACGCCGGCTGGTCGTGGAGAACGATTGAACCCGCCAACCCGCAGCAACGCAATCTAACTGGGTTCTCGCACGGTACCGCCGGCATCGCCTGGGCCATGCTCGAACTTGCGGAAGTGACCGGAGAACCCCGCTTTCGCAAGGCTGCCGATCAAGCGCTCTCTTACGAACGCCGCTGGTTTGTCCCCGACCAGGGCAACTGGCCCGATTTCCGCGAGGACCCGGATGCACCTAAGAGATCTGTACCCGTTTGCGGTGTCGCGTGGTGCCACGGCGCGCCCGGCATTGGGCTTTCGCGTCTCCGCGTCTTCGAATTAACCAAAGACAAAATATCCGCCCAGGAGGCGGAGATTGCGGGCGCCACCACCATGCGTTATCTCGCCATGCCCCAAACGTCGCAAGCCGGCTATTCGCTCTGCCACGGTTGCGCAGGCAATGCCGATTTCCTGCTGGAAGCTTCGCGCGTGCTGAAGAACAACGCCTATCGCCGCGCCGCTGAGCAGATTGGCCGTCAAGGGATCGCCTCCTTCGAACAGAACCGCGCACCCTGGCCCTGCGGAGTTTTAGGAGGGGGCGAAACACCGAATCTGCTGCTCGGCACCGCCGGTATCAGCCTCTTCTATTTACGTCTCGATCAGCCGAACGTCGCCCCGGTTCTGATGGTTGGCCCCGCAAACTAGTAATCCTCGAACCGAGCAGCGAGTGTCAACGCGGCTCGGCCGCGTCTACTTGTACCAAACGAGCGGTGCTAAATGCCGACATGCCAACGGAGCAGCGTACGCAATCTTCTGCAACTTGGTACTATGCCTTCTTGTTCAAGTTGCTATGCGCTTGGCTATAAGTAAAAAACACCACCAAGCCAACGATCATCCAGGCAAACGCTGTAAGCTGCGTGCGCGTATCCAGCGAAATGATCATCGCCCCGCAGACGATCATGCCGAGCAGCGGCACAATCGGCACGAACGGCGTTTTGAAAGGGCGTGCTCGGTTCGGGTCTTTTTTCCGCAGGATCATCACGCCCACACAGACCAGCGTGAACGCGAACAACGTACCAATCGACGTCAAATCGCCGGCCAGCGACCCGGGGATTAAGCCTCCGAAAGCACCCACAAAGAAAAACAGCACCACGTTGGATTTCCAAGGCGTGCGGAATTTCGGATGGACATCGGAGAATAGCTTCGGCAGCAACCCGTCGCACGACATCGAGAAGAATACGCGGCTTTGGCCGAGTAACATCACTAACATCACCGATGAGAACCCGGCCAGAATCGCCACCGTGACTAGCGTGCTCAACCAGTGATAACCCGGCATGTAATTATCAATCGCATAGGCCACCGAAGCTTCTTTTCCCGCGACGGCAAATTTCTGCCAGTTGCAAATACCCGTCAGTACGTGCCCGAAGGTGACGTAGAGCAACGTACAGATCGCCAGCGAACCAAGCATTCCAAGCGGCATATCGCGCGCGGGATTCTTTGCCTCTTGCGCAGCGGTCGAAACGGCATCAAACCCAATGAACGCGAAGAACACGATGCCCGCGCCTTTCAGCACGCCGCCCCACCCATGCGCAAAAAACCCTTCATGTCCCGGTACACTTGCTTGGATCATAAAGGGTTTGTAATTCTCAGGATTGATAAAGTGCCAGCCTAGCGCAATGATCAGCAGGACAATGCCAACCTTGATCCCCACGATCACCGAGTTCAAGTTCGCCGACTCTTGCGTGCCTTTGATTAACACCAGCGACAGTATCGCCAAAATAAACAGGGCGGGCAAATTGATAATTCCATGAACGCTGCCGTCGATCGATGTTTCCATCGGCGAGTGGCACCATTGATAAGGAATCCATCCGCCTAGCAGCTTGTTAAGGTACTCGCTCCACGCAATCGACAGCGTAGCCGCGCCCAGCGCATACTCCAAAACCAGCGCCCAGCCAATGATCCAAGCAACAAACTCGCCCATCGTGGCGTACGCGTAGGTATAGGCACTGCCGGCAATGGGCAGCATGGCGGCGAACTCCGCGTAACAAAGTCCAGCCAGCGCGCAGCCGGTGGCAGCGATAATAAAGGAGAGCACCACAGACGGCCCCGCCCCTTCCGCCGCCGCCGCCGCCGTTCGCACGAAAATACCAGCCCCAATGAGCGCGCCAATTCCCAGCGCGATCAAACTGGTGGCGGTTAACGTCCGCTTAAGGGTGCTCTCTTTGGCCTGGTCCAATAATGACTGAATGGATTTCGTCCGTGTGAGGGTCATGAAATTACCGCTACGTTACCATATCGCTGGTGTCGAACGCTAATTCCCGGTACTCGAAAGGTAATAGAACTTTCATTAAATTCACTGTCCTGGGGCTATTGTTTACCAACATTTACGCTAGTTTTAGCCATGCTGCCAATCCGCCGCCGCTTCCGGAGAACCTCCAACACACGCTCGCCGCCATCAGTTCGGCAGAACTCAGGGGCGACCTCTCATTCCTCGCTTCCGATGCCTTGCAAGGCCGCTTCACTCCATCGCCTGGTCTCGAGATCGCGGCCGAATTCATCGCATCTAAATTTCGTGCCGTGGGGTTGGAGCCGGGCGGCGGCGATGCCTACTTTCAAATAGCCGAGATGGTCGACCGGCGCATGCCAATCATGACCTCGGGTCTCACAATCTTCGCGGGCGAACGCACACTCCGCGCGAGTGCCCCTGAAATCGCCGTGGAGCTCACTGGTCGTGCTCGCCATCTCGATCACGCGCCGCTACTGATATTCCCTTCCAAAGACCCCGCATTCCTCAACCGTCTCGATATCAAAGGCAAAGCTATCGCCGCGCTGGAAGACGAGACTCAGGGCTTGACCCCAAGTCAGTTCAGTGACGAGCGGCTGAGAGTTCGGGCTTTCGACGAGGCTGTTGCTCATTCCGAAGCGCTCGTTAATCTGACGATCCTTCGGACGAAGCAAAAGTTCACAGCACCCAACTCTGGTGCGTCCAGCTTGCTCTTTCTGGAGAAAGCCGATGTTCAAGCCGTACCATTTCTTTCCGTGGGCAACGAAGACCTTGCCAGATGGCTCGTTCAAGCCAAGGACCCCATCTCAGCTACCATCTCGATTGACCTGCCAGTTTCAATCGATCGCAAATTCTCTGTCAAGAACGTAATTGGCATTTTGCGCGGATCCGATCCAATCCTCTCCAAAACCGCAGTCCTGCTGACCGCTCATTACGATCACATAGGCACCGTGGAAACGGCTGCCGGCATGTCGATGCACGCCACTGGCGATTCGCAGGACCGCGTCTACAATGGCGCCAATGACGATGGCAGCGGCACCGTCTCCGTCATCGAAATCGCGCGAGCTCTCGCCAAACTGCAACCGCGCCCCAAACGCTCCATCGTCTTCATCACGTTCTTCGGCGAAGAGCGGGGCGAACTCGGCTCGTTGTTCTATAGCCGGCATCCCATTTTTCCGCTCGCGCAAACCGTCGCCGATCTCAATCTCGAACAAATGGGCCGTACCGATTCAACCGGCGGCCCACAAATCAGCACACTCAGCATTACCGGATTTGATTACACCGATGTGACTGGTTTTCTGGCGAAGGCCAGTTCCCAAGTTGGCGTCAGACTGAATCTTGATTCCGAAGACAGCGATCCTTTCTTTACGCGCAGCGACAACGAACCGTTGGCTGCACGCGGCGTCCCAGCGCACACTGTTTGCGTCGCTTTCGACTATCCCGACTACCACGGCCTCGGCGACGAGTGGCAGAAAATCGATTACGAAAATATGGCGAAAGTCGACCGGGCAGTCCTTTTGGCGTTGCTGAATATCGCAAATAGCCTGAAAGCTCCCGAATGGAATGCTCTCAATCCTCAAACCGCGCCATTCAGGGCCGCGCGCGGCCGGTAGGGGAACATTTGCCATACTGGTTTCGTCCTCCTGAATGGCATGATCAAATTTCTGCTTTGGTGCGCGCTGTTAATCTTCTGCTGGCCCGTCGCGCTGCTGGCCTTGGTCCTGTATCCGATTGTTTGGCTGATTTTGCTGCCGTTCCGCATTGTGGGAATCGCGGTGGAAGGTGTACTTGAACTGGTGAAAGGAATTATCCTTTTGCCGGGCCGTCTTCTGCGCACCAGCCGCGCCTGAGCGTGACTATTCGCGAACGCGTGTGGCCAACCGGCGAACGAATGCCGCGTGTTCCGGCGAACGTATCCCTTTGTCCACCGCCGTTCGTACCGAACGCTTTCGGTTCCACAAGGCTGTAGGATCCAGCCAAAGGCCTGGAAATACGCGTGAACGAAGTAGCCCGTCATCGTCGGGCTTCAGTTCGCGGTAGCGTCCCCGAACTAGTTGCCGCCAGACTACGTGCTCCGTATCGAGCACCACCGTGAGATATTCACGCACACCCACGCTTCGATACAGCTCAAGCTTGATGCCGAGGTCGCGCGAGAGGCTTGATCCGCAAACCTCCACTATCAGTTCGGGAGCGCCTGCGGCGTAGGCGCCTTCTGTTCGCGAAGTGCCGCCATATTCCGGAAGTATGCGCAAAAAGAGGTCCGGTTGCGGCACGTCCTCCGGCCCCATCTTCCAGGTGCAATCAATTCCGGTGTGACAGCCGGGGGTTGCTTCCTTACTCATTTTGGCGGCAACTGGCAGGCATCTCTCAATTCCGCGCACTGGACGAGCAGGTCTCATCCAGTGTGTTGGAGGTGCTCTACCGAGGCACAGGAATCAAACCGTCGCAGATCGGCGCGATGACGCTGGCCCCGTTCGCCGAATTCGGTCTCTTGCGTAATGGCAATCACTCAGTGATTGCTTTTTGCCCAAAATGTTTAAAGGCACCGGTCCCGTTTTATCGGCGTAGCTGGTGTTCGGAATTTGTCACGATCTGCGCCATCCACCCCGTTGAGCTACGAAACATTTGCCCGGAGTGTGGTGCCCTCATCCGGTTCGAGCACATACGAGTCAATCAGTCACTTGCTAACTGTCATAACTGTGGACGTGATCTTGCCGCAGTCGCCACTTGTACTTACGAACCTTCGGACCAGTTCGCAACGGTTCTACGCCACCAAGACCACTTCGCATTTCAACTCGACACCGGCAGCACAAACGGTGACAAATGGTAAGGATTCTGCGGACTTTTAGGATATTATTCTTAGTCATGAGTGTTTCTCATGCTGATTGATCTCACGATCGGCTTTGTGCGAACTATTTGGACGTCTTCACCTTCCGCTCAAAACGGTTGGCTTAAATTCGCCTTAGCGGTCGCATTGGCGCTGGTTCGCATGTTCCTCGTAGCCGCGGACCTCGCTACCGCACATGGACAAGAGGCAGTGTTTAGGGGCAAAACCGACCTTCAGTCGATCACTGTTAGGGTAACCAACAAAAAGGGCGACGATGTGCATGGACTTAATGTCGGCGACTTCACTCTGATCGAAGACGGACGTCCTCAGAAGATTGCATTTTTTGCGGCAGAACATCAGCCTGTGAGTCTCGCGATCCTTATTGATTCGAGTAGCAGCATGAGCTCGATCAACAAAAGCGGACGAATTGGCACGCTTCTTGCCCCCCTGCTCCAACACAGCAGCCCTGAGGATGAGGTTTTTCTTCTACCGTTTACGGACCGGGTCGGTCCATTTCAAATACTTACCGCTGCACAACGTTTGAGCCCTCCAGTGGCTCTGCTCTCATCGTGGAGGGGTGGCGGAACCGCGCTCTACGACGCTTTGGCGACGGCCCTTTGCCGCTTGCGAACTGCAAGGAATCTTCAACGCGTCGTCGTCGTAATCACTGATGGAGTTGACCAGCACAGCAGGCTGAAATTTCAGCAATTATTGAATTTTGCACAGTCGTCGCGATCCCAAATCTTCATAATCGGTTTCTACGATAACTGGGAGTACGAAAGCTATCGAAATCGGTCTAGACCGGTTACTGTTGTCAGCGGGCAGCAAGTGGATAATCCTCTCATTACGTTTGAGCGTCTCGCGAAGGAGTCCGGCGCTGCATCATTTTTTCCGACTTCCGAGCAAGAGCTAGAGGCATCCGTGAATGCTGTGGCGAATATTCTGAACGCGCAATACGTGTTGGCATACTATCCCGAAAACGATGAGAGGTTGCGCAAAATTCAAGTTCGGGTGAACCAGAAGGGCTACAAGGTTGCATCGCGGCACGCCGTGGGAATGGAGAAGAACGATACCGATCGGGTAGAGTTTCTTCCACAGTCTTGTGAAGTGTCTCCGAAGGAACACCCCTATCCCTGGGAGTCGCAGCTCAGCCAGACTCCCTCGAAAACGCTTCTTTATCAGGAAGATTTTTCAAGTTCTCAAACCGGATGGCCAAATAACAAAACCTCCCACTACAAGTCTGGATTTTACGAACTTTCGTATAACCCGCACTCAGATACCGGTGCGCCGTCCGCAGTGGTGGGTCAACTAGGCATGGGGCAGATCACCGTCCCGCAAATTTCAACTACGTCCACCGATTCTGCAGAAGGCGTTATCGCGGCCAACGGACCTTGGTGGGGCAGCTTTCGCGCATCAGTCCGTATTCAGGGACAGGGTGGGCTCTCGGCGGGTGGCATGGTGTTTCATCTGAGCGAGCAAGGCTACTATGCTGTGCTGTTGACCGATACCGGTACGCCTAATGAAGTCTCCTTGAAATTAGTGAAGAAATTTTTCAATAGCAGCAAGGAAACGGCCCTGCTTCCCTGGACTTCCATCGTTGTCCCCGCACCCGTCTCAACTCGCAAATTTGATCACAAACTTTCGGTGGAATGGAATCGAGGGAGAATCTTGCTGGAGCTAGACGGACAGCCGGCCAGCGAGGTGCATGACACAACCTCGTCGAACGGTCTGACTGGGTTCGCGCTTTTTGGTGCTGGCAGCGAAACCTTTAGCGATCTTCGTGTCGAAGGTTTACCATGATGGAACCCACAGACGGGCATTGCAGCAACACAAAATACATTGAGTCAACTTCCGTGGAATAACGGACCCGTTTCCTGCGACAATCTCAAATCCGCATGGTGCCTAGTTGCTCTTTTCCGATAGTGGAGCATTGGTCTCGACGATAGTACGCCGAAATTAACGTTGCCGCTGTTTTCGCGGCACCTGCTGTGCGAGATCGCCGTTGGAGCGGATGAGTGTTGGGTCTCTTCTCCAGCACATCCTCATAGATCCACAACCAGGGATACACTTCGCCTTGCGCGTCGGAGTGAAAAAGGCTTACCGGAGACGGTATGAAAAATACAGTTCCATCAATGAGCTCCGCACGTTTCAGCCCCGGCATGGCTTCCCAGCGGCGGATGAACTCGTCGCTGTTAAGCCGATCGCCCTCGCGCAACGGCGGAGGCAAAATTATCGCTGTAGCTGGCATAGGAGTGCTTTCAAAGTCAGCGTAACACGTATTTGAAACGAATCAAAAAGTTGCCGCGTGACAAAATAGCAAAGCCATGTTTGTCCTGCACAGTCTACCCGTCGCAATCTTTTTCTGCATCATCACCATGCTTGGCTGGGGTTCCTGGGCCAATACACAAAAACTCTCCGGCAAAGACCAGTGGCGTTTCGAACTCTACTATTGGGATTACGCCATCGGTGTCCTGCTTTTCGGCCTCATCTTCGCCTTCACCTTTGGCAGTATCGGCACTTCCGGCCAATCCGCGCTCGCGAACTTCCAACAGGCATCCCACCCCGCCATTCACCACGCCCTCATCAGCGGGACCATTTTCAACGTCGCGAACATCATGCTGGTCGTTGCCATTGACGCTGCCGGCATGGCTGTCGCGTTTCCTGTGGGCGTGGGTTTGGCGCTCGTCATAGGCACCGTCGAGAGTTATCTGCAGACTCCCAAAGGAAATCCATCTCTGCTCTTCGCCGGTGTGGCGCTCATCGTCTTCGCCATGGTCATGTCCGGCCTCGCCTACCGCAAGCTGCCTCAAAGCGCCGGCAAGAAGCCTTTACGCGGCCTGATTTTTGCGGTCTTGGCTGGTTGCATCATGGGTTCTTTCTATCCACAACTGCTGCGCGCCATCTCCACTAACTTCAACAACGACCCTATTCAGCCCGGCATGCTCACCCCATATGTAGCGCTTGTCGTTTTCGGCATCGGTGTCGTGCTAAGCAACTTCATCGTCAATACAATCTTCATGCGCGCCGGCAAATTGACCTACGCCGATTACTTCCGCGGCACCGCCAAACTGCACTTTATCGGCATTCTCGGCGGCACGATTTGGATGATCGCGTTGTGCTTCAACGTCATCGCCTCCGGTGTCGCTGGACCCGCCATCTCCTACGCGCTCGGCCAGGGAGCCACGCTCATTGCCGCAATTTGGGGAGTGCTCGTTTGGAAGGAACTCGCCGCCGGTCCGAAAGGCACTGGCATCTTCACCGCATTGATGTTCATCGGCTACGCCGCCGGATTGGTCCTCATCGGTCTCGCCTCGCTGTAGGCGCGGCCATATATTCTGTCGTATGATTTGGGAAGGAGCAAGTTTTGGACGATAGAGACGCCCCGGCGACAAAAGGTGATATCGCGGGCCTCGATCAGAAGATCGCGGGCCTCGATCAGAGGATCGCGGGCCTCGATCAGAGGATCGCGGACCTCGATCAGAAGGTCGAGCAACTCCGCGCCGAAGTGAATCATGGCTATTCGGATATCGTTGAACGCATTTCCGACGGTGAAACTCGGCTTCTTAAGGCATTCTATGATTTCGTTCAGAGCAATCAGAAACGCTTGACGGAAATCGAAACCAATGAAGCCTCGATGCGGAGCCGTCTCGCTACCATCGAAGATCGCTTGCTGCAAGTTGAAAAGCGCCTCAACTTACCTCCAGCGGCCTAAGCAACCCTCAGTCCTTGCCATTGCCTCGCCACTTCGTATAAAGTATGCGCAATCCTTAACGCTGACAGTTACTATGGTAGATATGCCACTGCCATCCAACGAGGAGTTTTACCGAATCAAAAAACTTCCTCCCTACGTCTTTGCCGTCATCAACGAGATGAGGGACAAGGCGCGCGCGGCGGGCATCGACGTTGTTGATATGGGCATGGGGAACCCTGACGGGGCTTCTCCACAGCCGGTCGTCGAAAAGGCGATCGAAGCCCTTCGTAACCCGGCCAATCATCGCTATTCCGTTTCACGCGGCATCACGCCGCTGCGCGAAGCGATTGTCGCCCGTTATGCCAAGCAGTACGGTGTCACGCTCGATTCAGAAACCGAAGCTATCGCCACCATCGGCGCCAAAGACGCGCTCGCGCATCTGCTTTTCGCCATCATCGGGCCGGGCGATGTCGTCGTTTCTCCTAATCCCGCGTATCCTATTCATCAATACGGCGTCATCATGGCGGAAGGCGAAGCTTGTATGCTCCCCATGCCCGATGGCCGCCACTTTCCTGGCCGAACTCAAGCGCTTATACAAAACGGCAGTCAAGAAGCCCAAAGTCATTCTCATCTCGTTCCCCCATAATCCCACCACTATCTGCGTCGACTATCGAGTTCATGAGGGAAGTGGTTGATTTGGCGCGCGAATATGGCGCCTACATCGTGCACGATTTCGCCTACGCCGAACTCGGTTTCGATGGCTATCGTCCGCCCAGCATTCTGCAAGTGCCCGGTGCCGTCGATCACGCGGTCGAAATCTATTCCATGACGAAGAGCTACAACATGGCTGGTTGGCGCGTCGGTTTCTGCCTGGGCAATCGCAGGTTAATCGCCGCTCTCGCGCGCATCAAAAGCTATCTCGACTACGGCATCTTCCAGCCCCTGCAAATCGCCGCCGTTACCGGTCTCCGCGAGTGTGACGATGCGCCCGGCCAAATCTGCGCCGTCTACCAGGCTCGCCGCGATGTCCTCATTCGAAGGCCTGAAGGAAGCCGGCTGGAATGTCGAGCCGCCCAAAGCCTCCATGTTTACCTGGGCGCGCATCCCCGAGCCTTTCCAAAAACTGGGCTCGCTCGAATTCGCCAAACTGCTCATGCAGGAAACGCAACTAGCCGTTTCGCCCGGCATCGGTTTCGGCCCCATGGGCGAAGGTTTCGTACGCTTCAGCCTAATTGAAGGCGACGACCGCGTTCGCAAGGCCATGGCACGGCTCACTGAGTTCTTTCAAGCGCGTGGCGTGGCCACTCCTGCTACCCCTGAACCAGTACACGTATAATTCATCCAGATGGCGGCGCGCGTTGAAGCCCCGTTTCCGGAAATAGTCGAGCTCACCAGCCTGACCGTGGCGGAGCTTGCCCCATTAATGGAAGAGGAGATTACCGAATGGCGCCGCTACTTCTCGTGGGATTTCCGCCCCTCGGCTGAATTGCTTGCGCCGCTTTCTGAATTTACGTTCGCTCTTCGGTTATGCCTTGCGCGTCGGCCGCACCATCGTGGGCTATTCGTACCATGTCTGCGAAGGACGTAAAGGGCTGATTGGCGACTTCTATCTGCGCCGCGAATACGCCGACCCTTCCAACGAAATGATGCTCCTCGGGGCCACCGTCCAGGGCCTTATGCTTGTTCCCGGTTTGCAGCGCATCGAATCTCAACTTTTGCTCCTCAACGCGCCACCCGCCCAGACCCTCCCTTTCAGCCGCTTCCTCTCCCGCCACGAACGTTACTTTATGGAAGTCTCGCGCGAAGCGGTCCTAGCTATGAAGCCTAGGCCACCGTCGGGCCGCTTCTCATTCTTGCCCTGGACCGACGCCCTGCGAGAGGAGACCGCTCACCTCATGGCGAACTCCTACCGCGGCCACGTCGATAGCGAAATTAACGATCAGTACCGCACCGTCCACGGCGCACGCCATTTCCTTACCAATATCATCCAATTCCCCGGCTGCGGCCACTTTTCTGGACGTGCCTCGATCGTTGCCGTCGATCGACTAAGCGGTCACGTGTGCGGCGTCAGCTTGGCCAGCATGGTTTCCGGCACTTCAGGCCATGTCACTCAGTTGTGTGTTCTGCCCGATTCGAGAGGCGGAGGCCTCGGCTACGAGTTGATGCGGCAATCTATGATGCGCCTGCTGGATGCCGGTTGCGATTCCGTAAGCCTCACGGTCACCGCGGCTAACCAAGAGGCCCTGCGGCTCTACGAGTCCGTCGGCTTTAGCGTCACGTCTTTATTCCCCGCGCTCGTGTGGGAAGGCTTTTAAGCGACGGCTTTTAAGTGACTGGGTCGAGCGCAAGGTCTAAGAGGCCAAGGGCAATCTTGAAATCCGAGTCGTCGGAGTGAAGCTCCGAACCAGTGCCCTCGCACTCAAACGGCTCAAACAACGCCCAATTACTTAGATCGCTGCCGTGACGCGACTGGTAATAGATGCCGCCAAAATCACCTAACGCACGGACCAGGGATGACGCCCTTTGGGAAGCCCTGCGATTCCTGGACATTAAGTCGGAAAGATCAAATTGAATTTCGGCTATTCCAAAAGACTTCGGATCTGCCTCCATGGCACGCCGCAGGTAGGAGAGCCACTCCGAACTGTAGATGTCGGCACATCGTTTCTCTTTCACGCGCGCGCTTCCCATGAGACGCGTCAAAAGCCAACCTGCCGGGACAGTCCCAAACGCCGGTTGACCTTCATCTGTATGCTCGATTTCACAAAGTGCCGCCATCACACTGGCTGGCGCTTTTCGAAATCGAGCAAGGGTCTCCACGAAACAGCCAAGACGGGTAGAACTGGCGTAAAGAACAGGAGAGCGGCCTTCGGGATCATCGAACCTTCCCTCGGGTTTGACGTCTCGAAATGCCCCGACGGCTAGCTGCCACGGGTCTGGCACCCGTCCTATCCTGAATAGGAACTCTGGCGTGAACTGATAAGGAAGCAGCCCTTATCCCCCAATCGCGAATGCTTTCGCTGCGCCCAGTACTCTTCTCCCGTCAATGGCAATATCCCCATCGCGAAGAAGCTCAATTGGCACAGCATCACCTAGCTCGGGGTTTAAGCCAATCAGCCAAGCTTTGACAACCTCTGGAGAATCCGCGCCCACCAGCATGACGGCCACTCGACATGCCAATCGGAGCCGCGCCTCCACCTCTGCGTTCGGGGAAACACCGCCTAACCAGGGATCAATAGCTCTGGCGTCCTTAACCGATGCAACATACGCCGTGAGCCGCCGGCCTAAGATCGAAACAAGAGTCTCGACAACATCCTTGAGGGGAACGGAAACCTTGTCGGCCAGCCGTCCTTTTGCCTGTCCCGCTTCCATCAGATGTCTTCCTGACTTAACTCTACCATCTGCGTTCCGCCTGGCTGACATTCCGATCACACCATCCTTCCCCTCAATCAACTTATCGTCAATTCCCCCGCCCTTCTCGGGAATCGATACCACATTTCCCTCTCGCGTTTCGGATTCTCAAAGCTAAGAATCTATCGTCACAAAAACACCCCCTCTTTACGTCATTCCGACACTTTACTAATTTGTAAGGCCAAAGGCGAGATGCAAATTCGGGTTTCGCGCTCAGAATAACGGTAGGTCCGAGCTGAGTGAATCGGAATAGCTAAGTTTGCACGCAAGAAAATCACCGTAACCAGCTGATAACAATAAAGATAAAATAATCCTTTAAATTCCCGAAGTTTTGTCACCCGAAAAGCTTCGTTCACCGCGCGCCCTTGGTACCAGCTACCCCGTATGGAATACGTCCAAACATCCTCTAACTCCTCTTTGTCACACCGATGAGGGACAACAGAGCAGGCAATTGCTGCTGAGTAGACAAATTGAGAGAGACTAGCGGATGATTTCGCGGAGTGTAGGGATGGCGTTGCTATTTTGGGTAGCCATGGTATCAGCCCAAAGCATAATCCAGCCGCAAGATCGATTAAGGGGAGATATCACCGAAAGCGAAAGAGTTACGTTGGCAGGTAACATTCACCCTGCCGTGGCACGTGCTCAAAGGGTCGCTTCGGTAGACGCGAGTTTCCCCATGGACCATATAATCCTGCTGCTTCAGCCAGCACCCGCGCAGCAAGCGGCGCTCGATCAACTCGTGGCTGAGCAGCATGATCCGCAGTCTTCTCAATTTCAGCAATTCCTGACTCCGCAGCAGTATGCGGCGCGCTTCGGCGTTTCGCAGAATGATATAGGCCGAGTCACCGGGTGGCTTCAACAAAACGGCTTCCGGGTGGAGGAGGTAACAGCAAATCGTTTATCCATCATTTTTAGTGGCGATGCCAATGCAGTCCAGAATGCGTTCAACACGGAGGTAAAAGAATATAGCGTAAATGGTGAAGTTCATCACGCAAATGCCAGCGATCCGCAAATACCGGCGGCTCTCGCAAGCGTCGTGAAAGGCGTTGTGAAGCTGCACGACTTTCATACGCGTTCCTTCTCGCAGGGCTTGCGGGTGGTCGGAGACACCTCGCGTCCGATGTACACTGCAAGCCCTACGACACACTACCTCGGTCCGGCCGATTGGTCCACGATTTATAACGTCCGTCCTCTCTATGCCACCAATCTGATTGGTACGGGCCAGAGTGTCGCCGTGGTGGGCCGGTCCAACGTAAAACTTAGTGACATTCAGTCGTTCCGCTCGCAGTTTGGCCTACCCGCCAGCGCGCCCACGGCTATCATCGCGCAGGGAGCGGATCCAGGCTTCACAAACGATGGCGACTCTGCGGAAGCCACTCTCGACGTGGAGTGGGCAGGAGCCATTGCGCCCGCGGCCCAAGTCAAATTTGTTATTTCGAGCAGCACCGCAACGGCCGATGGAATCGCGCTCGCTGCTTCTTATGCCGTCAATCACAACGTTGCGCCCGTCCTAAGCGTCAGCTACGGCGCTTGCGAAGCGGAAATGGGTGCTTCTGGCGGATCCGTCAGCGGTACGGAAATCGCCTTCTACAATTCGCTCTGGGAGCAAGCTGCTTCGCAAGGGATTTCCGTCTTTGTATCTGCTGGCGATAGCGGCGCGGCGGCTTGCAACGATTCCTCCGCCAGTACAGGAACCCAACGCGCTGTCAACGGAATCTGTAGTTCGCCCTACGCCACTTGCGTGGGTGGGACCGAGTTCAAAGAAGGAACCAACGTAGGGCAATACTGGCTCGGCGGCAACAACTCAATCTTAGGCACGGCGCAAAGCTACATCCCCGAAGCGGTGTGGAACGAAAGCGCCGTTAACGGAGGCTCCGGTTTAGCTGGCGGTGGTGGCGGTGCGAGTATTCAATGGACGAAGCCCAGTTGGCAAATTGGTTCGGGTGTGCCTGCCGACGGGCATCGCGATGTACCCGATATCGCTCTAACGGCCGCCTCTCACGACGGCTATTTGCTCTTCTATAACGGCGCTCTAAACGTCGTCGGAGGCACGTCGGCATCGGCCCCCTCCTTCGCGAGCTTATTCACCATCGTCAATCAGAAGTACAACGGCACACAGGGCAATGCGAACCCTGTTCTATACCCGCTCGCCATTAAACAATCGCAGGGCGGGGCATTAGTTTTCCACGATATTACCTCCGGTAACAACACTGTCCCCGGAGTTTCAGGTTATGCGGCGGGAGCCGGATACGATCTGGCGTCAGGACTCGGTTCGGTGGATACGTTACAGCTTGTCAATCATTGGCACGACGTTTCGTTGAATGGAACCTTTACCCTAACTGCCGCGCCAATTGCCTTAAGCGTACAAGCCGGCCAGAATGCGACGGTTACTATCGCTATTGCCGCGAGTAACGGTTTCAACTGGCCCATTACGTTTAGGGTGAGCGGTGCTCCTGCAGGTGTCACTGCTACCTTCAGTCAAGCAACAGTCGCCGCTCCGGGGTCGGGCAGCACCTATCTCCAGTTAGCAAGCACTAACGCGGCTGCCGCTGGTACCTATACCTTAACGATCACCGCTGCGGGCGGCGGTATTTCCCAAACCGCGACGATCACGCTTACGGTCACCGCAATCGTTCCAAAATGCTCCCTGACAGCCAACCCTTCTCCCGTCTCAGTGGGCCGCAGCGCAGCCACCAATGTTCGCTTGACTTGCCCCTTACCGCAAGGTGCCCTACCGCCGGTCCTCACCCTCGCAGTCAGCGGTCAGCCAGCGGGCGTAACAGCGGCCTTTTCTCCCGCAACACTTGCGCCGGGAACTGGTGTCGCGAACCTCACCATTACCACGCCGTCTAGCGCAACTGCTGGCACTTACACCTTGGCTGTAACTGCCAGCGGCGGCGCATACAGTCAAACCATTAACGTCCCTTTGACAGTGACCGTCCCGCCGGACCTTGGCATGGCGCTAGCGAGCAACTCCCTCTCGCTCGTTCAGGCGGCCCCAGGAACACTTGCCGTCACCCTCAGCGGCGTAGGCACGTTCAGTGCCGCGACGTCACTCTCCTTAACAGGTTTGCCAACGGGCATGAGCGGTCTGTTCTCGCCTGCCGCGTTCGCCGCTCCCGGCGCGGGTGTCAGCGCCCTTAGCTTGCAAGCCGCTATTAGTACGCCTCCAGGCAAATATACCGTCACGGTTGCCGCCACCGGCGGTGGCTTGGTTCGCTCGCTTCCATTGGCCGTGACCGTTACTGCCGCGCCAAGCTTCACCCTCGCCACCAGCATGCCCGCGTTTGCCATCCAAGCCGGTCAACCCGCTGGCTCGGTTGCTGTCACCGTGAGTAAGCTGACCAACGGATTTAGTGCTCCCGTCGCCCTATCAATTACTGGGTTACCAACAGGCATAACTGCCGGCTTCAGTTCCAACACCTTCGCCGCGCCAGGAACAGGCACGAGTACACTCACGCTCTCCGCACTCGGTTCCGTAACTCCCGGCCAGTACAAGCTAGTCGTCACCGGTACCGGCGGAACTGTCGCCCAGAGTGTCAATCTGTTACTGACTGTCGTGGGTGTACCTGGTTTTACTCTCAAAACGGATGTCAGTTCACTGTCTCTTACGGCTGGCGCGGCCTTTAGTACCACAGTGAGCGTGGTCGCGCAAAATGGCTTTAATTCAACCGTGAATTTGAGTGTCGGAACTTTGCCCGCTGGAGTTACGGCCACTTTATCGTCCAACACCATTAGCAACGCCAACGGAACGGCGTTGCTGACCATTCAAACTGCATCCACGCTCGCTAACGGCATCTATTCGCTATCACTGTCCGGCGCCTCCAGCGCTATCCCGGCCGCCTCGCCGAGCCAAACGGCCACGCTCCCGGTCACTATCGGTTCCGTTGCCACCAGCCTGAGCGCCGCCTCCCTTGCGGTCGCGAAAGGGTCCTCGAATTCCGTCACGGCCAATGTAACTGTTACTAACTTCACTGGAACCGTTTCGTTTTCCGCCGCCGGCCTTCCCCCTTATGTGACCTACACGTTCTCGCCCACCGCTGTGTCCGGTTCGAGTTCTACCAAACTCACCATTTCCGCCAACAACTCGGCAGCGCGCAGCACGTTTACCGTCATGGTGCGAACCGGAGCCGGCGGGACCGTGACTCAAACTCCACTCAGTGTGACCATCCAATAGCGATCCTCTCGTAGGGCGGGCCTCCTGGTCGCGCTGTCTCGAACGCCATGAGTTTCTGTCTCGCAACCATTCCGCCGGAACGGTCAGCCCCTAACCATTCCGCCGGAACGGTCAGCCCCTAACCGAGCCGCCCGGCATCGCCGGAGGCTCGACTTCCCGCCCAAAACCGCTAAAATAACGATCAGTGCGAGTTCTCATCCTTCTCCTGCTAGCCGCCGTTCTACTCTTCGGCGAAACCTTCAAGCTCTATTTAAAAGACGGCAGCTTCCATATGACCCGCGAGTACAAGCGCGATGGCGGCCGTATCTCCTACTTCAGCACCGAACGCGGCGAATGGGAGGAGATTCCCCTCGAACTGGTTGACCTCGAAAAAACCGAATCCGAGCGCAAAGCCAAAGCGCAGGCCGAGACGCAAGAAGCGCATCTTGTCGACGACGAAGAAAAGGCCGAACGCGCTTTGCGCAAAGAACTCGCCTCCATTCCCCAAGAACCCGGCGCGTACTTTATGCGCGGCAAAACGGTCGACAAAGTAATGCTAGCCGACTACAAAGTGATCACCAGCAAGAAGCGCCAGGCTCTGAAAATCCTTTCGCCGGTTCCTCTGGTTCCCGGTAAAGCGGTGGTGGTGATTAAGGGCAGCCGCTCGAATTTCACCGTGCCCGACGACCGGCCTGAATTCTATTTCCGCCGCGACAAAGAAGAGCGTTTCACCATTGTGAAGGTCACGCCTACCAAGAAAGAAACCCGCATTGTGGAAAGTCTGTCCATCGCTCCCGTGGTCAACATGCCCACCGAGCAGCGCAAAGAAATGGCGGTTTTCACGCAAGATATGGGCGGCGGATTGTTTAAGGTTTGGCCCGAAAAGCCCCTGGAACCAGGCGAATATGCAATCGTGCAGTTCGGCGGCAGTGAAGATCCATCGGAAATCGATTTGTTGGTCTGGGACTTCGCCTATGTCCCCGCTGCCCACTAGCAAATCTTCTTTCGCATAAACACTTTAGTCGTCTGTATTACACTAGCCTGTATAGCGCAAAGGGCGCGGATGCGCGCCGCCAAGTGAGGAGAAACGCTCCACATTCCTTTTGGCGGTCGATCAATGCCGCGGCCGTTTTGCGCGTGTTCTTAGAAGTTTAGCTCTGCACCGTCGTCATGGCTCGGGCTCCGTTGCCTCGGATTTAAATCACAAAAATTTAGAGGGAGGTTAGTGGATGTTGCGACGAATTCTAGTCACATTGCTTTGTATTCTGGCGCTTCAAACGTTCGTGTTTGGCCAGACATTTCGGGGAGCGCTGGCCGGAAGTGTAGCGGACGCTTCTGGCGCCACAGTTCCAGGCGCCGACGTGAAGATAACGAATAAAGACACCGGCTTGACCCGCAGTCAAGCCTCATCAAGCAGCGGAGAATTCAGTTTCGCCGATTTGCCCGCTGGCGTTTATATAGTCTCTGTGACCAAAACCGGGTTTCAAGAGACCAAACAGGAAATCGAAGTCGCCGTGGCCAAGACGAGTAGTCTTCCCATCACCATCGGCGTTGCCTCGCAAACTCAGACGGTAGAAGTTCAGGCTGCGGCAGCAACTTTGGAAACGTCGGACACCGCATTGAATGCCGTCGTCGACACCAAAGCCGTGCAGGAAATTCCACTGAATGGCCGCGACTTTACACAACTGTTGCGTCTGACACCGGGTTATAACGACACCGGCTCGACCAACGGTGCCCGCGCCAACCAAAACAACTGGCAAATCGACGGTGCCGATAATAACGACTTCTGGCACAATTCAAACGCCGTCAACCAAGGCAGCATTTCCGGCGTCGCCGGTGTCTTGCTCCCAATTGACGCAATCGATCAGTTCAATCAACAGGCGTCCGGCGGCGCGGATTCAGGACGCAATCCGGGCTCAAGTGTGAACGTTGTGATTAAGTCGGGCACGAATACGATTCACGGCACGGCTTACTACTTCAACCGGAATGAAGCGTTGGCGGCTCACAATCCTTTCGCCGCGCCAGGTTCGCATAACCCGCTTTTGCGGAACGAGAATTATGGCTTCTCCCTCGGCGGCCCCATTTGGAAGAACAAGACATTCTTCTTCCTCACCTACGAAAAGCAGAAATTCACCGCCGGCGAAACCGAGCAGGCAACGGTGCCATCGTCCGCTTGGATCTCACAGGCGCAGACTGTGCTGGCCAAATACGGCGTGGGTGTGAACCCCGTTATGCTGCGGTTGTTTAATCTTTTGTGGCCGGCCAACATTGCCGGCGCTTCTGCCTCCTCGCCTAACTTTTTTGCCGGCGATCCGCAAAAATATAAAAGCGACAACGGGATCATTAAGCTTGATCACTCCTTTAGTGACAAGGAGATTATTTCAGCGCGCGCTTTCCTGGGAACCGGCGAAGCCACTGCATACGCGGGCTCGGTTTATGGTGAGTACTTTCAAGCCGTGCCAAGCCGGCAGCCGAATTATGATGCTCAGTTGACGTCGCTGCTCACCCCGCGCTTAACCAATCAGTTGCTCGTGGGTGTGAACTTTTTTCAACAGCGCTTTAACGATGTAAATCACGGCCAGAATATACCCGCCACGGGCTTCAACACTGGAGTGACGAATTCCGGCGACTTTGGTTCTCCCAACATCAGCATTTCCGGTTTTAGCGGCGGCGGCGTTGGTGAAACACCGAATCTGGGCCGCACCGATACTACGGGGCACCTCACCGATAACGTGTCTTACAACCGTGGTAGCCACGCCATGAAATTTGGCGGAGAGTTCCGCGTCTCCAGGCTTGATGTGTACTATCAGCGCAACGTACGCGGCACCTTCACCTTCGATGGCACCGGCGGACCTTGGGCTAACGACTCCACTTTTTCTACCCCTTTAAAGGCCCTTGCCGACTTCCTATCGGGAGATCTGGGAGCACAGAAGGGTTCCATCTCCGTTGGTCAGCCCCAACGGGTCTACGACGTCAATACGTTCGCCTGGTGGGCCGCCGATACTTGGCAGGTGAGTCCCAAACTCAGCGTGAACTATGGCGTTCGCTATGAATACAACACGCCCATCCACGAAGTGACCGACAAAGGCATTTCGACTTTTCTGCCGACAGCGGCTGGTGGCTTTGGCGTCATGAACTTCACCCCGCCCACCGGCGACGTGAAGCTATCATCCTTGTTTCCCGGCGATAAAAACAACTTTGCCCCGCGCGTCGGCTTCGCCTATACGCCTATCCGAGGCGGCAAAACGGTAATACGCGGCGGTTACGGTGTTTATTACGACGTGATCAACGGCAACTATTTCATTGATGGCGCCAGCGGTGGCGAACGCGGTATTTCACGCAACCCTATCGGACCAAACGCAGTCTTCGGCGAAACAGCCGGCCCGCTAACGATCTCCGATGGAGTATTCATCTTTGGCGGATCTACGCCTACCCCGCCCTTCGGAGCTTTCGGCGTCAGCCAGGCCATTCGCTCGCCTTATATTCAGAACTTCAACCTGAACATTCAGCATCAGATCACCAAAGCTGCTTTGTTCCAAATCGGCTATGTCGGCAGCCAAGGCCGGAAACTGGCCGATAAGCGCGATCTCAATCAGCCATTCCTCGATCCTACAGGTTTACTGCCCGCGAGCGTCCAGTTGACTCGCCGGCCGTATTACTCGCAATTCCCCGACCTTTCCGGTATCTCATGGCTGGAGACGGCGGGCGACTCGCAGTATAACTCCTTGCAGACCTTGGTTCGCACGTCCGGTTTCCACGGACTGGTTGGGCAGGCGGCCTATACTTGGTCGCACGCTCGTGACGACATGTCCGCCGCGCGCTATGCCGAACCCGAAAATAGCTACTGTCTCAAGTGCGACTATGGCAGCTCCGACTTCGATATCCGCCACAACTTTAGCTCTTATGCTCAATATGAGATTCCCAACTTTGTCCATTCTCATCCAAGAATTGGCGGAGGCTGGCAACTCAACATGCTGTTCGTTGCACACACGGGGACACCTTTCAGTGTCTACACCGGCCAAAACATCAGCAACAGCTACGGCGGCGGCGACAGAGCGGACCTGGTAGGCCAGCCTTTCGCGAACGTGACTCAACCCACCAATGCCTCAGGAAATTGGGCGAATGGTTACCGTTGGTTCAACTATCAGGCCTTCGCTCCACAAGCGCCTGGAACTTTCGGTAATACCGCTCGTAATCAATTTAACGGGCCTGGTTTTAACGCCGTCGATTTCTCAATCTTTAAGACAACCACCATTACAGAGCGATTGAAAGCTCAGTTCCGCGTGGAAATCTTCAACCTGTTTAACCGCCTCAATTTGCAAGGGCCCGATACCACCGTGGCGGATGGCTCTTCCATGGGACTCATCACTGGAACTGTCCAGAGCGGCAACGCTCCTGGGATTGGCGCCGGTGAGCCCCGCAATGTTCAGTTGGCTCTGAAGCTCATTTGGTAATTTGCTGTTTCTAATGCGCGGGTTTGCCTCTCACAAAGAGGCAAACCCCTATCCCTCCGCCCACCCACGAACCCATCCCCCAAATTCATTTCAAAACTTCCAACTTTTTCTTCTCCTTCAATTTCAACCGCTTAGCCCGAAAAAATCCCCCACGCCGTTCGCCGTGCCTTCATGCTTTAACCATGAAGCAGTCCGATCGCTCCCTCAACGCCCTCAAACACGGTGCCTCCGCGAAAACCCTCTTCCTGCCCACCGAAGACCCGGCCCAATTCGACGCTCTCCTCGACGACGCCTTCGAACAATACAAACCCGCCAATGCCCAGGATTCCGATCTCGTCTACGATTCCGTGGAAGCACGTTGGTTTCTGCGCCGCCGCCAACACATCCGCGCCTCCTCCGAACTCGAACTCCATCTGCGCGAACCCAACTGCACGTCCTGGAGCCCCGAAGACCTTCATCAACTCGGCATCTTCGACCGCTACTGCACCACCGCCGAACGTGCCTTCCGCCGCGCCCTCGTCAACGTCCGGTTCATCCACACGGAAGCCGTCAAAGAACATCATTGGCGCGAACAACTCGATCTCCGCAAGCAGAGCCTTGAAATCGCCCAAGCCAAAGAAGCCCGCCTCAGCAGCCAGAGCCTCAAGGAAGAAATCAAATCCCATCGCGAGGCCACGGCCCCCATTCAGCGCGACGTCATCGTTCAGCGTGCCTTCATCAGCGTCAACGAAGACGGCGCCACCATCCTCGATCAATTCTTCCCATCCAACGATCAGGTCCGCAAACTCATCGAAACCGCCAGCCAATTCCCCAACCCGCTACAGTCCATCGTTCGCCACTACTCGTTTCTCAACGACATTCCGCAGGAATACCATTTCCTCGTTCCTAACGGCTTCGAACGCAACGCCGACGCCCGCTATCAAATCCGCCAGGAAATGGATTTCACTCAATTTCTCGAACTCGCCAGCCGTGAATCCACCTGCCAAGAAGAAGACGAAGACCAACCGGATCTTTCAGACGAAAACTGGCTCCAACAACAAAGGAAACGGCCTCAATGAACGAACTGATCTTCAAATTAGCGAAAATCGGCACGCGGCACGCCACCATTGCGCAAGCTCTCGGCCTCAGTGTGCCCATCCTGCGCAAACACTTCGCCCCCGAACTCCTCTGCGGCGCCGCCGAAGCTGAAATCGACTCACTATTCCGCACCGGCCCGCCCAAACCAAGACCAACCAAGCCCTCCGAGCAAGAATCCGCCTTCCCCCGAACCCCTATCCCCATCGTCGTCTTTTGCAACGACGGCGAACCCGTCCGCCACGACTAAAACGCTTATGTTCTGCAAAAATCGCCTTCTCTTCGCCTCATCTCCAGTAACTCGCCGTCATCCGACATCGTAGGGCGAGTTTCTGTCTCCCGCAACCATTCAATTCCGCAATTCCGTGACCGCAATTCCGGACCGCAATTCCGGACCGCAATTCCGTGCAATTCCGTGACTGCCACCACAATGCATTAATTCCGCGTCACCACGGACCGCAATTCCGGACCGCAATTCCGCGCAATTCCGTGACTGCCACCACAATGCATTAATTCCGCGTCACCACGACCGCAATTCCGGACCGCAATTCCGAATTCCGTGACTGCCACCACAATGCATTAATTCCGCGTCACCACAGTCAACACCGTCTTGTAGCCATCGCGCCATGGAACAATCATCATTAGCGTGCTTATCCGAAATCCGTCGCAGGCCTCTCCCTGTATTACATCTCACTGATCCGACTCCAAAAATCGTTATGAATCAATGTCTCCTTACCGCCTTAGTCGTTTCCTCCTTAGCCGCTACCGCCCAAAAGCTGCCTGTTGTCGAAGCACGTTCCGGCACCGT
The DNA here is from genome assembly GCA_963763615.1 of Bryobacterales bacterium. Taxonomy (GTDB): domain Bacteria; phylum Acidobacteriota; class Terriglobia; order Bryobacterales; family Bryobacteraceae; genus Bog-105. Next base: position 276,555 of record CAVXPI010000009.1, read on the forward strand.
GCAAAATATGCAAATTAAGCTGCCACGCTTGAGCCCAGCGAACCAATACAGTTTCCTCTATTCGCTCGACTCATTGCGAACGCTCAACGAAAATAGCCGCGTTAAGGTATCGCTTGAGCAGGGCGGGACGGTGCTCCTCGAAAAGGCCCTACACGCCGGAGACGCCGATCTCTATGGCCAGTTTCGCGTAGCCAAAGAAGGCAGCGCGCTGGTGCGCGTCAAGACAACGGCTCCAACCGGAACCTATCATCTCCAAATAAACAAGTGGCCGCTCACGAACCTGGTGAAGAGTGCGCCAAGCCACACGTGGCAGGATGCCCAAAAGGTCGAACTGGGGAAAACCATTTTCGCTTATGGAGACGATACCGAGTATGTTCCCCTCCCGGGCACCGAGCGCAAGTCTTTGGCCGACGATCCGGTACGCACCGATTGGTTCAAGTTCGATTTCTCGGGCGTAGCGCCAAAGCTGCTATTCTTGCAAATCGAGTTGATGGAGCGCGACCAGGTCCCGGTGAACATCGCGCTCTTTGAGATGAAAGACGGCAAGCCGGCGGAATACCTGACCGGTTCCGACCCGGTCACCCTGCCGCACGAAGTGCAGGCTCTACCGGGCAACAAGTTCACGCCGCGGATTTTGAAGCAAGCGGGGACTTACTATATTGCTGTCAAATCCAGTCACCCCGAATACAAACTGGTCACGCGCGTTTACGACGCGCCTCCGTATTCTGACCCACGGCTGGCTGTGCGCACCGGCCTCGATTATATTCTCGCCGCAGGAGATTCCTGGCACGCCAACACGCCGCGCCGCGGTGGGATTCTCGACAGGGTTTCCACCCCGCATCAAGAAACTTCACTCTGCGTAGGCTGCCACACTACGCATTTCCCGCAACGTGCGGCTCTATACGCTTCGCGCAATGGGTATTCAATCGTCGAGCGCGAACAATTGAAGTTCCTGAGCGAACGGTTTTATAACAATCCGCGCCCCTTCTACGGCTTTGAACAACAGGGAGCAGTCTGGTCGAGGGTGATTTCGGCGCCCGCCAATGTCCTCGGACGCATGTCTCACTTGATGAGCATTTATGAAGACCAGATCACTGGCGCCCGCCGTCCGAACTATCACGAAGGCATTGCCGAGTACCTCAAGCTCTATTATTCCGGCCGCGATAAATTGCCGCCGGATGAAACGAACGGTAACATCCCGCTGGTCAGCGCCCACGAAGTAGCTTGGTACGCCTGGACCGAGACGAAAGATCCAAAGCTTCCTGAACTGGTGGCAAAAGGCGAGGTGAAGAACGTGACCGACCTCTGTTACCAAACTCTAGCCTTGGCCGACATGGATCGCCTGAAGTATCACGATTTGATCGCGCAGAACGTAGCTCGCTTGTTTTCCCTGCAGCGGCCAGATGGACAGTGGTCATACAAGTTCGAAGCCGATCAGCCGGAAGTGGAGTTTCAAACCGGCCACGTTTTGTGGACGCTTCACGAGGCAGGTGTCCCGCTCGCCGATCCACACGTTGCAAAAGCCGCCCAGTATTTGCTGGGCCGGCAACAAGACTTCGGTGGCTGGCTCGATCCGCTGCAATCGTTTGAAAATTTCCGCACGCCGTTTCGTGAGACCCAGTTTGCGGTCATGGGCTTGGCTGCCTATTACCCGTTGGGCGAACGAAAGAAAGGTTGGAACTCTCCGGTTATTGATAAGCTTTCTCACGATCCGGTGGAACTGCTCGAGCAGTTGAACAACGTTTGGGATCGCCCCTCGCCTGACGTGGTCAAACGGATTACCGCTGCCACGCAATCGAACGATGCTTTAATTCGGCAAGCGGCTACTGAAACGCTCGGCAGGCTTGGAGATCGCAATCCAGCACTCGTGGCGATGCTGGGCGATTCAAGCAAGATGGTGCAGCGGACGGCGGCATGGGCTGTGCGCCAAGCCTACAGCCAGCACTTGGATACACCCTCTGCGGATTTGTTGAACGCCATGAATTCATCCAATGACCGGGTTCGTTGGGGCGCGGCGCGCGTATTTGCTCAACATTTCTCGCAATTGGCGCGGCGCGCGGAATTAGAACCCGCGCTGGCAAAGCTGGCGAACGATCCCGCTTTGAGCGTTCAGATGATGGGCATCAAAGGGCTTTGGCAGTTCTGGTTCTGGACTCCGGATTCGCATGTCAAGAGCGACATTGAGGACGCGTTGCTCGCCAAAATGGAGAAGCCGCAACCGGCATGGATTGAGAGCAACTTGCACGATGCGATCTACAACTTGGCCGACGAGAACATCCGCTATCTTTACAACAACTGGGTGCCGCTGCTGGGGCAGGAAGAAGACCGTGATCGCGCCATCCGTGGACGCCTTTCGCTTGAAGCGCGCTTAGCGAATAAGTTTGCAGCCGTTCTGGATCGCGGCTCGGATGCCGAAAAGGAAGAGCTTCTGCGCTTCCTCACGCAGTTCCCATTGCGCCGCGCTGACGTGTACGACTTGAATGCCGATCTCACCAAACCGGCGCCGCCGCTCTATAACCGGATCGGTAATGATATCGAGCAAATCGTCTTCTTCGGGCCGAGTGCGGAACGGCTGTCCCACTCGCTTTCTAACTTGCTCGATTCCAAAGATGCAGAGATGCGGCACCTGGCGGCGCAAGCCGTTCTTCTCGTAAGAAAAACGAATTTCGGCGCGGTCACCAAAGTGGCTGGCGATACCGGGCCGGAGGTCCGGCTCGTTTCCTTGAAAGTAGAATCCATGCCCGAAGAGGCTGAGGTGGAAAAAGCGTTAAACCCACCGCCACCCGCGGCCAAAGGCGGCACCGTTTCGGCAGTGGTCGAGCAGCCAACCGTGAAGCTCGACGAAGCTTTCTTCCGTGGTTACATTCAACCGATCCTCCAACGCAAGGGCAAAGACGGTTATGCCTGTGCCGAATGCCATGCATCGCACGCGATTTTCCGCGCCACATACGAGACCGCTCTGAAGGTGGTCGATCCGTTACATCCAGAAAACAGCCTGCTGTTGCGGAAACCCACCTCGAGTTCGGAGACCGAAGGGCTCACCGGCACACTGGCGCATGGCGGCGGCGTTCGCTTTACGAAAGACTCTCCAGAATACACGACGATCTTGGATTGGATCAAAGGTGTCCGGCTGAGCCGCGACCGCTAGGGAGCGCTTGCGGTTCATATATCGAAATGATATCATTCCAATAGCAGATCTAAATGGAGGGTCCTGCTATGGATATCAATCAGCAAAGAAGTGCAAATCGCGAAGTTGTAGTAAAAGCGGCGAACGGTTGGCCGATGTTGGGACTTTTGTCGGTTCTCGGTCTGGCGGCTATTGGCTGCATGATTTATGGTGCCGGACACAAACAGCCGGGTGTCACAGTGGCGGCGGCCATCGTCTTGGGCCTCACTGTCCTCTTACTAACTGGCTTATTTACCTTGCAACCGAATGAGGCGCGCGTGCTCGTTCTTTTTGGCAATTACAAAGGCACGGTGCGCGAGAGTGGATTGCACTGGGCCAATCCTTTCTATTCCCATGGTGGCGGAATGCTGTTTGCAAGCGGCTCCGGCGCACCGGCTTTGGCGGCGGCGATGAGCAGTGCCGCGCGCAATAAAATCTCTCTGCGCGCCCGCACTCTGAACGGCGATCGGATCAAAGTGAACGACAAAGGCGGGAACCCGATTGAAATCGCTGCGGTGGTGGTTTGGCGGGTGGAAGATACCGCGCAGGCGAAATTCGATGTGGACAACTACGAAACCTATGTCACCACGCAAAGTGAAACGGCGCTCCGGCACTTGGCGAATTTGTATTCGTACGACGGTGGGGAAGAAAACGAAATCACGCTGCGTAGCAATGTTGACGTAGTTTCCAAATCGCTGCGCGCGGAATTGGAAGAACGATTGGCCAAGGCCAGGCGTCAGAGTGGATGAAGCACGGTTGACCCACCTGGCGTATGCGCCTGAAATCGCCCAGGTCATGCTGCGGCGGCAACAGGCGGAAGCGGTGATTGCGGCACGCCAGAAAATTGTTCACGGCGCGGTGAGCATGGTCGATCTGGCGCTGAGAGAGCTAGCGGAAAAAGACGTTGTTCAGCTAGACGGCGAACGGCGCGCGGCCATGGTCAGCAATTTGATGGTGGTGCTGTGCAGCGAATCGGAAGTTCATCCGGTGGTAAACACCGGTACTCTGTACCACTAAACAGGCGTGCATGGCAGAGAAGAAATCATTTCTGCTGCGGATAGATCCTGCGCTCTGGGCCGATCTGGAAGCTTGGGCGCAGGACGAATTGCGTAGCGTCAACGGACAGATTGAATATTTGTTGCGGATGGCGGTGCAAAAGAGGAAAGGAAAGTCGAATGAAGACCCCCCTTCCCATCCGAGCCGCGCACGTCAGTAAGCGGTGTCATAACTTCAAACTGCCGACCAAGCCGCCCCAAACACAGCACAGCACAAGGACTGTCACTCTACTCTGCTTGCTCCAACGGCCGAGTAAGGCTATTACAAAGGCACCGATGCACAAAAAGAGTAATTGGTTGAGCACTCAAACAAATAGTGGCCCGACCCGGGAAAAATCGCTAACATAATAGAAAGGGCCAAACCGACCCAGCTAAGAAGGGATGCGGTTTGGCCCTCTCGACAACGACAGAGCGCCTGCTAGTACACGACTACCGTGTGCGTCATCGGTTGAATGTTATTGCCTCGATCCACATCCGCAAGGACATTGTTCGGATCAATCAGGAAACCAAGGTAATAGGTTCCCGGAGCGACCCAAGTAGGAATATACAGCGAGCGAGTGAAAGTAAAGCTGGTGCCGGAGCTTCCCCAAGCGCCGTAGTTCATGCCTAACAGCGTGTCGTAGACAGTGATGTAGCTATCAGTCGAAAGATAGAAGCCGATATCGAATGTTTGGCTCGCGGTGCTGAGATTCGAAAAGGTGCAATCGACGTTGACATAGCTGCCGCGAGCGGCGTAGTATGGGCTAGAGATTGTGGTTGAAGTGCCGGCATTCGTACCAGTTTCTTTGAAGGCAGAGCCAGCCACGTCAACTTCGCTGGTGCCATCGGGGTACAGGTTACGCGCGCCGACACGGTCGTCGGCATTTGGATTTTCCTCTTCGTAATAGCCAAGAGGACCACTATTGGGATAGATGGCGTTCATGGTGGCCATCCACCGGTTTTCGTGGTTTAAGCCGAGCGCGTGACCCAGTTCGTGAAGCGCGACGTCTTCAAAGCTGTAGGGCGAGCCAAGGTTGCTGTAATTCATGGAGCCAGTCGTCCAACCGGCATTGGTATTGAAGGCGATGTCGGTTTCGTCGAGGCCATAATTCCAGCCGAAAAGCCAGTAGCAATGGCTGTTGATGTGAGTCACAGCGAGCGTAGAACCGGATGCTTCCGAACCATCGAAGTACATTTCGTTCACGCCGTTGCCCATCTGGTGACTGCCGGAGGTGCCGCGCAGGTAATAGTAGTTGAAGCTGGAACCCTTGACGTTGTTCCAGTGCCACATGGCGTCTTGGATATCGGCATCCCACCCACTGCCGGGCGCGAAGGAAGTGGTGCTGATCGCCATATTCGTCCAGCCATTGTTCCAACGGATGTTGTTACCGCTGCAGGTATTCCAGTTAGCCGCTTGCGCCGCACCGGCGGCGGCCAGCGAAAAGAACGATCGATTGAACCATCGATTGTCTGAAGAGAGAGTTTAAGCTTAATTTCATTTTCTTGCTCCTGAATATTTATTTGTGATTTCTTAAGGTTGAGTTTCTGGAATTACTGTTCCTTTACCGCCGGTGCCTGTGGCTTGCGCGCTGGCAATGCCGGGGCGGTAGATTGCGGCGTCAGCGCGGCCGGAGCCTTGCTTCCCACGAAGCTATCCGTGTGGTTGCCGGGAACGCTGAAATCAAGAACGCTGACGTTGTTTAACTGGCGAACAGCCGTCTTGCTCGCAGCGGCGGACGTCTTGATTGCGCCTACGAACGATGTTGAAGTCATCGTAGGCGAAGGCGAACGAGAGGTTGCGATCTGTGCCTGGGCCAGATTGACAGCAGGAGTGGCATCGGATGTACCAGCGGAGGCTTCGTTCCGTGTGCCGGTTACGCCGAAAGCTTTCGCCTGACCGACAATATCGGCGGCGGGCTTAACAAGTTCTTCCTTCACGACTTGGCCGGCCTTGACGCCGAGTACCCGGTTGCCTTCGTGGTCATGAACCACTTGCAGCCCGCTGGCGGGATCCTGTACCAGGCGGAACATGCCCTGTGTCCAACCGACCAGAGGAACCATGTAGCGGCCATTGCCTTCAATGAAGAGCACCACTTGATCGTCGACATTGAACTCGGGGCTGCCGACGATTTGAGAGATGTTGTTGCCGACCTGGCCGCCCTTGAGGCGGATGGTTAGAGTGGAGCTCTGATACGAACCGGCCAGCACCTCCACACGGTCCAGCGTAACGAAGGTATAGATTTCCTTGCTAGGGCTGTACTGCGATTCAACGGCCGCGACGCGGCCGGAGACGATACCGTCAGATTCCTTGACGAGTTCGTCGAAGCTCTTGTGCACGATGGTAGTGGCGGAAAGCTGCAGGGTGAGAGCCAGCAACGAAAGAGCCGCCGAAAATAGCTTGCTTCTGGACATTGTTTTGTTTCTTCCTTTGAATTTCAGTCGAAGAAAGGTGTGCCGCGGGTCGGCAACTTCCTTCACGTTCTAAGTGACGGCTGTGCGCAGATCATTACACCAAGTCGATCTTATTCGTAGCGCAGCGATTCAGCCGGAAGAATTTGCGAAGCCTTATAAGAAGGGTGGAGCGTCGCCAAAAGGCTCATAAACAACGCGAGCCCAGTAACCCAGACGCCGTCCGTCCAATGGCTCTGAAACGGCACATAACTAATCGCGTAGATCTGTTCATCCAACCGCAGCCAGCGATAGTGATTGAACAAAATAGCAACCGTATAACCGGCGATCAAGCCGAAAAAACAGCCCACTCCACCGATGATCAATCCTTGCAGCACAAAGATGCGCTGAATCTGTTGGCGGCGCGTGCCCATCGACATCAGGATCGCCACATCGCGCTGCTTCTCCATGACAAGCATCACCAGCACCGCCAAAATGTTGAGTGCAGCGACAATCTCAATCAGGCTCACCGTAATCAGGCTTACAATCTTCTCGAGCTTTAACGCGTTGAGCATGGAACGGTTTTGATCCATCCAAGTTGACGCCGTGAGTCTTGGGCCCGACACACTTTCGGCCATGCGGGCAACTTCCGGCGCTTTGAAAATGTTGTCCAGGCGCAGCTCAATCGTGTTGACGACATCGTTCAAATCAAGAACTCGCTGAGCCACGGGCAGGGAAGTGAACGCCCAGACAGAATCAAGATCGTACAAGCCGGATTCAAAAATGGCTGCCACCTTGAAGTGAAATAAGCTGGGAACCACACCCATCGGCGTTAATTCTCCTTGATAGCTGATGAGCGTCACCGGGCTATTCACTTGGATGCCAGTTTGTTCGGCCAGTCGAGAGCCAACCACGATGCTGTACTCGTGGTTCTGAACCGGATGATCGAAAACGGCGAGCGAACCGGCCTTGAGGTGGCGCAGCATTTCCGGCACGTCGGCGCCATGACCGAGCGGCACGCCCTTCAAGATAGTGTTGCTGCCCACCATGGGGCCTTTCAGCGCGACGCCGCCGTAGAGTCCGGGCGTGGCGCTCATGACATGCGGTAGCGCTTGTAGCTTCGGAACAAGTACTTGCCACCGGTCAATGCCATACTGCGGATTGCGTTCCAGGATGTTGACGTGCGCGGTGGCGCTGAGCAAGCTAGCCTCGAGCGTGCTCTGAAACCCGTTGTTGATAGCCAAGACGATGATGAGCGCAGCCACGCCCGCAGCCACGCCGATGATCGAAATGACAGTAATGACGGAGATCGCCGCCTGTTTCCGTTTAGCGCGCAGATAACGCAGCGCGACAATCCATTCAAAGCGAGACATGAAGGCGCAGCTTAGTTACCATCCAACTCGCGCAGCTTGGCCGCAATGCCGATTTCGCCCTCCGGCCGGAGCAGCGGGAAGAGAATCACATCGCGAATAGATTTCGAGTTGGTCAGGATCATGGTGAGACGATCAATGCCGATGCCTTCGCCGCCGGCAGGAGGCATCCCACAGCTCAAAGCGCGCAGGTAATCTTCGTCCATCATGTGGGCCTCTTCGTCGCCGCCTTCTTTCCGGGCAAGTTGCTGTTCAAATCGCCGCCGCTGTTCCTGCGGATCGTTGAGCTCGGTGAAGGCATTGGCGATTTCAAAACCCGCTGCGTAGATTTCAAAGCGTTCGGTGAACGAAGGCTCGTCGGGCTTGTTTTTTGAGAGCGGAGACACTTCAACGGGAAAATCGTAAATGATGGTCGGCTCGAAAAGTTGCTCTTCTGCATGGCGTTCGAACAGTTGCACCAATGCCGCACCGGGCGATGATTCACGCGAATGTTTCACGAGCCACTCGGGATCGTGCACATTGTCCATCGTCGGCTTGTCCGGTCCTTGCCAGAACTCCACCAGTGCCTCCCGCATTGAGAACTCCCGGATGTTGGCGAAATCGATTTCGCGGTCGTTATAGTTGACTTTTGTTGAGCCCGTAGCGTCAATAGCAGTTTGCTGCAGCAACTCTTTGGAGAGCTTAATCATGCCGCGGTAGTCTGTGTAGGCCTGATAAAACTCCAGCATCGTGAACTCGGGGTTGTGGCGAACCGAAATTCCTTCGTTGCGGAAGTTGCGGTTAATTTCATACACGCGTTCCAGCCCGCCCACCACCAGCCGCTTCAGATAGAGTTCAGGCGCGATGCGGAGATACAGATCGATATCGAGCGCGTTGTGATGAGTCTTAAATGGCCGCGCTGCAGCCCCGCCGTAAAGCGGCTGCATCATCGGCGTCTCCACTTCTAAAAAGCCGTGAGCGTCCAACTGGCGCCGCAAAGACGAAACGATTTTTGAACGGGTAACGAAGACCTTGCGGATATCTATGTTGGAAATGAGATCGAGATAACGCTGGCGATATCGAATTTCGACGTCTTCCAAACCGTGCCATTTTTCAGGCAACACCATGAGGATCTTCGAAAGAAACGTCAGGTCTTCTACATGAATGCTCAACTCGCCAGTCTTGGTGCGAAACAGATAGCCAGTCACGCCGATAATATCGCCGAGATCCAGCAATTCGTAGAGTTTATACGCATTGTCGCTGACAGCGTCTTTACGCACGTACACTTGCAGCTTCTCGCCGTTTTGAAGCAGGTGCAGGAAGCCCGCTTTGCCCATTCGCCGGACCGTGAGAATACGCCCTGCAACACGAACCTCGACTTTGGTGGCCAGTTCTTCCGCGGTTTTCTGGCCGTAGTTTTCCAAAATCTGCGGAATCGTGTGGGTGAAATCGAAAGCCTGGCCATAGGGTTCGTAGCCGAGAGCACGGATTTGCGCCAGTCTGTCGTGGCGCTGGCGCCATAGATCGTCTTCTAATGCCAAAACGGGGAGTCCTCGCACTATAGGTTAACGTGTGGGGGAGTTAGGAAAAGGGTTGATCACTTTGATTCCCCCAATCACAGAATCGGTTTGGAAGTCTTCACTGTACAGGATGGGCGCACCAGAGACTCTAGCGGCCTGCACGATCAAAGCATCCCAGAATGAGATTTGCGAAAGGCGATGAAGTTCAATCGCTCGGACGACATCGGTCGATTCCAAGCGAACCACCCTGCAGCGAGCCATGATTTCAACTTTCTGTTGAGCCTTGTCGGCAGGTACGTTGAGCTTGCGGGTGGCGGCGGAGAAATACTCTTGCAGGACTTGCAAGGAAACAACCGCCGTGCCAGCGCGCAGGTGATCGGAGAATAAGGTGATAGATCGTTCTTGCTTCTCGGGCGAAGATTTGTCATCCGTGTAGATAAGGATGTTGGTATCGAAGAAGGCGAGACCGCCGCTCATCGACGTTCGTGTAGTTCCTCGCGGTCGAATTTCCAGCCGGCAGATGGGCCTTTAGAGGAGCGGGAAAGACGCTCAAATTCGGCGGCGTCCAGGTCGGGATTGGATTTTCCGACGAACTGCTGTAGATAATCGCGAACCAGTTGATTGACGCTGGTGCCCATGGATTCGGCGCGGCGTCGGGCCTCCAGAATGGTTTCTTCCGCAATGGACAGCGTCACATTCATATGACTATCATACGTGTGCACTGGTTATGTGTCAACCTTTCTTTTTATCGCCGCACAATCACTTCTCTAAGGTTGTCGCGCGTCAGGAAAAACTTCACCGACGCCGCCGCTTCAAACAGCTTCTCAATTGTCCGGTTATTGAAGTTCTGCACCTGTTGTGGACGCCCACGCGGCACTAACAGCAGCGTTTTCGCATCCTGAATGCGATAGCTATACAGCGGAATTTCTTTGATCTTTTCGTTCGCATTGAAGAACGCCAAGATGAGCCCGCCCGGCCGCATCACGCGCAACAAGCGGTCCACCGTTTTGTTGATCAGGGGCGCCGGCAGAAACTGGAATGCGTCCCAAACCAGTGCGCCATCAAAAGAATCGGCGGGAAACGTTAACACTTGCTCCAGAAACCGGCCACATTTCGCTTCGTCCTGGTGTGCCTCGGCAAAATTGTCCCCAAAGCAATCGAGCATCGTGCCTACTAAATCTTCCGAGGAAACACGATGGCCGGCTTCGGTAATAAATGTGATGTTCGCCTGACTGGCCCCGGAAAGATCGAGAACGGAGAGGTTTTCGGTACCCTTCAGAAATGCCTGAAGCTGATCAAAACCACCGCTGTGCCGAGCCAGCGCGGTGGAGTTGTCCGAAGATGCAGATTTAGATGGTGTCCCTTTCGGAACGGCGAATCTCATAAGCGCAAAGGGCGCGGATACGCGCCACCAAGTGAACACAACCACTCCGCAGCCCTTCCGGTGGCCGTTGACACCGCAACCGTCTTGCGCGTGTCACCTGGAAGAGCGTTAGGAGAGACCGGCACCGCAGCCTGGACAATGATCAGCCACACTTGTGGCCTCTCCCGCGACGACAAAACGGTCTAGCGGCTGGGTGTGCCGGCTTGGCTAATGGCAGCAGCCGCGGCGGGCTGCGATGCGGAAGCGGCAGCCGATGCCCCGCCCTGCTGCGCTTGGGCTCTCGCTTGGGGCTTCGAAATATCGATACTACCCTTAAAGTAAGCACCATCTTCAATTACGATGCGGCTTGTCTTGATATCTCCGACAAGTTTCGCCTCTTTTTTGATGTCGATCTTGTCAGTAGCATCGACATTACCCTGTATTGAGCCCTGAATAATAATCTCACGAGCCTTCAACCCAGCCTGTACACGAGCGTTGGGTCCAATGGTGAGCCGATGCTCGTGGCATTCCACGGTACCTTCGACCTCACCGTCAATTGTTAAATCTTCGCGGGCGAAGATCTGCCCCTTTACCGTGACATTCTTCCCAAGGGCGGCAGAACCGCTGCTACGGGAAGGTGTCAAAGGCTCAGGTTCCAAAGTTCTACTTGGCGATGACATGGTTATATCTTTCCTCTGTGGTTCCACTGTGGGCGCCGGCGAGATTGCCGGTTTTTCTGGCCGTTGTGGCAGTTCGTCTTCTTTTCGTTTACTCCACATGCAAAGGTGTTCTCCTTAAGAATGCTCCATTAATGGTACTACTCCCGGCAAGCCCTACACGTATATAGAGTGGCGGCACGCCGAATTCCTCTTGATATTTGAATTCAGAAAATCCAAAACGCTACTTCTTTGGGATAATAGCGCAAGGTGTCCAAGGCAAAAGATTTAGAACTTCGTTTAGAGCGGGCAGAACAGCAATTGCGGCTTTTTCAACGTGTGAGCCGCCTCATGACGCGTGATTTGGAACTGGATGGCGTTCTCCAAGAGATTGTGAGTCTGGTAAAGGATTTTCTGACCTGCGACTCCTGTCTGATCTACTTGGTCGAAGAGGATGAACTGGTGCTGTTTGCTTCGAGCGACTCAAGCCGCAAGACTATTGGGAACGTCCGGCTGCGGCTCAGTGAAGGCCTAACAGGCTGGGTGGCCCGGGAACGGCGCTTACTTGCCATCTCGCGCGAAGCCTACAGCGATCCGCGCTTTAAGTACTTCAAAGATTTGCCGCAAGATACCTTCGAAGCGTTCCTTTCCGTCCCCATCATTTCCCAGAGCAAAGTGGTCGGTGTCATCAACGTGCAACATCGCGAACCTCGCATTCACTCCGGCGGAGATATGGAAATGCTCAGCACTTTGGGCGAGCAAATCGGCTGTCTGTTAGTGCTATCAAAACAAAAACAGCGCGTCACGACAGTTGTGTCCTAGGGGACTGGGTTTCTCGGCAACTAACTCGGGCCTAAGTCAGAAGGCTTCGGCGTTGCCCGCTTACTGGGCAGAGCCGCCCGCACCTGTCTCTCGTCGTGGAAATCCAGATCTTCCACATCCGCTTCATTCCCTTGATAGGCTGGAAGCCTTGGGAGAAAACTCATAAAGTTGTTCCGGCATCGCGAACAACGGTGTTTCTTCGCGCCGAGCGTAGAGATGATCTGATCCCACGTCGTCACATGATAGTGACGTTTGGGCCAATCGGTCAAGTTAAGGTTCAAGCAGCGCGGACACTTTGCCCATCGCCAACTATTGAACAGCCATACGCTCGCCCAGAAGCGGTTGCCGCAGTCTGTGCAGCGAAACGGGTACACTCCGAGCAGCATACGAATCATCTCAGAGGTATTGGCCCGCCGCGACCGGCGCACTGCCGATGCTCCACAGCTAGGGCAACTCAGCGCCGCGTCTTCGCTCATAGGGCGGACATCTCTTTCTTACGCGAATGCTCAAGCACGTACGCCGAACGATAACCGCGGAACGCGTCAAGCAAACGGTTGAGAATCTCGGGGGCCTGTTTCAGCGGACGTTTGTCCACGCTCAGAACGGGCAGCAAGTCGCGCGTGGTTGACGTGATGAAGACGCCATCGGCCTCTTCCAATTCCGCCGCTGTCACGATCTGCTCACGAATAGGCAAATCCCCTAGGTGAATATCTTCGAGAAGGACTGCGCGCGTCACTCCCGGCAAGCAGCCCGAGGTTGCCAAGGGCGGCGTGAGCACTTCACCGCCGCGCACCACGAAAACGTTGGCCGATGTGCATTCGGAAACATGCCCGTGCTCGTTCAACAGAAGTACTTCGTCATAGCCATCTTCATGCGCCTTTTCGTACCAAGTCAGATTTTGCGCCCAAGACGTCACTTTCACACCCGAAAACGGGCTGGCGCCGTACCGCCCATGTGCCACGAAGTTCAGTTGTACGCCGTTTCCCCAGTGGGCCAGATCGGCCGTGAACGCGATTAAATCGGCATCGCCGGCAATTTGCGGCGCTTCAAACAACCCGCCCTTATTGCGGACAATCGCTACCCGGAGCGTTGCGTTGTAGGCGTGATTGGCGTCGATCAACGACGTCAGAGCCTTTTGCAGATCCGCCGCGCTCAGGCCAAACGGAACACGCAGCAAAGCCGCATCTCGCTGCATGCGCGCGTAATGCCGTGGAAAGGCGAACAGCACGCCGTCTGAAACCCGGAGCGTGCTGAACACCCCCCAACCATTCATGAAGCCAACTTGGCCGGGAGATAGAACAGCATCTCGGGTGTCCCGGATGTCACCATTATGTAATAGATACCGGTGCACTTTCCTGTATCTTATCGGAAACGATTGGAAAACTCCCTAGGTCGGATTCTGCGACAGCCAATCCAGCAGTTTGCGGAAGGCCTCCCCGCGGGCGCTCACCGCGAATTTCTCGGCCTCGCCCAGTTGGGCAAACGTCCTACCCAACGTAGGAAAAAGAAACAACGCATCATAGCCAAAGCCTAAAGAACCGCGCCCTTCCGTAAGAATCTCGCCTTCTGCCATGCCTATGCTCGTGTGTAAAACCGTGCCATTCCGAGCCAGCGAAATCGCCGTAACGAACCTGGCGCCGCGCTGGCTTTTTCCGTCGAGTTGGCGCAGCAGCAAGGCGTTATTATCGCTGCCTGTCGCATGCGGACCTGCAAAACGCGCCGAATGTATTCCCGGCCTTCCGCCGAGCGCGTCCACCTCCAGGCCGGAGTCATCGGCAAAAACAAGCTCACTGGTAGAGCGGGAATAATAGACCGCTTTCAGGGCCGCGTTTTCTTCATAAGTATCGCCGTCTTCAGCCGGAGGAACCAGCGACGATAGCGCCGGCAATGCTGCAATCGTGAAACCGTGAACAGGAGAATGTTCCACAGTGAACATGAACTCGCGCAACTTTCCTGGATTGCTCGAACAAACGTACAGAACCGTCATGCCCAAACCCTCCTCAGGCAGCACGCGCCGAAAGCGCCCGCTGCTGGATCTCGCGCAACTCGGCCATCCCGCCGCGCGCCAGCGCAATCATGGCGGCCATCTGCTCATCGGCAAACGGCGCGTGTTCGGCGGTGGCCTGCACCTCTACAAACTTGTCGGTACCGGTCATCACCACATTCATGTCGACGTCGGCGCGCGAGTCCTCTTCGTACGCCAAGTCCAGCATCGGCGCACCACCCACCAAGCCGACACTGGTGGCGGCCACCGAATCAATTAGTGGCGATTTCGCCAAAGCCTTAAACTTCACCAGCGTTTGAATCGCAATCGCCAGCGCCACGTACGAACCGGTGATCGCGGCCGTGCGCGTTCCCCCATCGGCTTGCAACACGTCACAGTCCACAATAATGCTCCGTTCGCCAAGAGCCGCCAGATCCACCACGGAACGCAGCGAGCGGCCGATTAACCGTTGTATTTCATGCGTGCGCCCGGAAGGCCGGCCTTTGGTCAGTTCGCGTGCCGTGCGCGTAGACGTAGCGCGCGGCAGCATGGAATACTCGGCCGTCACCCATCCTGAACCGGAGCCGCGCAGAAATGCCGGAATCGAGTCTTCCACGGTCGCGGCGCAAAGCACCCGTGTATTGCCTACCTCAATTAAGACCGACCCTTCGGCTGTCATCAGATAATCGGTCGTGATCTTTGTCGAGCGGAGCTGGTTGTTCTGTCTGCCGTCTTTACGCATGAACAACCATAGTAAGGGACCCGCTTCGGCCAGTCACCCCTGTGGCTCTGAGACTATTAGAGGCTCCGGCCTTGACTTACCTATCCCTCTCGCCCTCAAATCACTGCCGGCCTCGAGCCGAGCCGCGACCAGCAATGGAGTTCCGATGGTCCTGCGGCCCACCAATGATGATGAAAACCCTTCGGTTCACCCCACAGCCCCTAACCGGGCCGCGTGTGTCAACGCGGCTCGGCCGCGTCTACTTGTACCAAACGAGCGGTGCAAGAAGCCGACATGCTGCGTCTTCAGGGGAGCGGTAGTCACAGCCCGTTGTTACCATCGGAGGCAGCGCTAGCCCGCTAGCCTCCGCTCAACCCGATTCAAAGCTGCGGCTTCAGCCCGCCCCACAAAGGGCGTTGGTATCGAGCAGAAACCCGCTCATAGTTCAAGGGGGCGGGTATAGTCCTTGCGTCGTTTCAAATCTAAATTTGCGCCGGCAAAAAGGGCGATTCCATGAGAAGCTGCGCCAAGTTCTTACGGGGCCACTTCATCTGGCTTGCGCTGCTGCAGATAGCGGCGCACGGCATCGCTCACCAACTCGTCGGCGGGGCGGCGTTCTTCGCTTGCCGCTTTGCGCGGCTCGCGGATGCGATTTGCTTGTTTTGTCACTTCGACCGTTTGGCTGCCTGCTGTATGAAGCCCGAACGCCGGTCTGCCACCGGCGAAGCCCCCGTTACCCCGCCGATTTCAGCGCGAAAAACCCCAAAAGCCCCACTCCCAGCACAATAAGCGCAATCAAAATCAGGCACGGAATTGCGCCTTGGCGTGGCATCAAAGATGCGGCATCGGAACTAGCAGACTTCTTCTTTATTTTCGCCGAACCCATGAGATACGCGAGGAGTTACTTCTTAAACAAGCTATCAAAAGCCGCGCGCGCATCGCTGGCGTTTCGCGGAGCGGGCGTTTGATCTACCACACGATTGTTCGAAGCGGATGGCGGGGCAGGGGAGTCGCGGGCAACCGTCACCATGGGCGAAAAGAATTCGCACGTGTTGGCCTGATCTTTCACCGGAATTCGCACCGGCACGGGCTTGTGGCATTGGAAACGCGTGGAAGAGTCAAAATGCACGCATTGTTTGCAGCAATGCAAAGCCGCTCCGCATTTAGGGCAGTTACCGCGGAAGTCCGTGTCGGAAGCGAGCGTCACGGAGCAACTGAAACAGCGCGAAGCCACCACGTTCTGGACGAGCCGCGGCAGTTTGGGACCCGTTATGTCTAGCGGAAGTTTGGGCCCCTGGGGTTTAGGCCGGTCAGGCCGAAATCCTCCATTGCTGCTGCCACGTTCTGAATCGTAATAACCGTTTTGGCGGTACTTGCGATCTCCGTCCATATACGTTGATCGACTCCTTCGGGGATCCGGCACCGCAATTAGGAAATGGTTTCAAGGCGATTTAACTATTGCGGACGGGAAAAGTTACTTCAGAGCAAACCTCGAGCTTTCATTCACAACGACAGGTTGAAACTTTGAATTGCTCGAAAGGAAACGGGTAATCGGAAGGTTGAAGTGCGAATCAATCCCCGTTTGCTCCTACCTCCTATTTACCACGGATTGCTTCGGCTTACCATAGGGATTCGATTAATTTTTGCATTCCTACCACCTCAGATGGGGCAATGGTACTACTCCGAAGCTTATCTCTGGATAAAATTTCTTAGTCCGAAACCCATTTCAACAGCGCGTTGCAGGGCCGTGTTAAGGGATTGTCAAAATGATTCGGGCTGATGCGCACCGAATAACCAAGGCGTCCCGTTCGCAGCACTGAAAATTCATTGGCGAACACGACCGCCGATCCGCGTGTTTCTCCCGCTTTTAACTCAAGCGTGAATGTTTCCTGTAACTGCCCGTTTACACCTACCTGACCCACCACAGCCTCTACCCGCACTTCCGAGGGGTTCAGACCGCCCAAATCGACTAGTGTTTTGATCGGCACAGCCGCGCCGCTCATCACTTGATCCGCGGGTCCCTCGCCCATTTCTAAGAATCGAATGCTGTTCCAACTATTGTAAATGCGCGCGTCCCAGCCTGTCCGATTTCGCGCCAGCTCGAAAGAATTCTTTGAAACGTTTTGCCACAGAGTGTGCGCCGGCTGATAGAGTTCCGACATATACTCCGCCAACATACGGCCGCAGCCAAAACGCGGCGTTAGATTGGCGATGCAGGTCTTGATGCGCCGCGCCCATTCGGTAGGAATTTCTTCGTCCGAATCCTGGTTCTGATAGAACAGCGGCACAATTTCATTTTCCAGCGTCGAGTAGATGGCGCTGGCGTGCAAATCGTCCTGATCTTCCGCATAAGGCTGCCGGTCGCCGATGGCCCAACCACCCGAATTTTCGTATGCCTCGTCAAACCAGCCGTCGAGTACGCTCAGATTGAGCACGCCGTTCATGGCGGCCTTAATGCCGCTGGTGCCGCAAGCTTCCTCGCCGCGGCGCGGATTGTTGAGCCAGAGATCTACCCCTTGCACCATTTCGCGCGCTACTTGAATGCTGTAGTCTTCCACGAAAATCAGGCGCTTTGAAATCTCCGGGTCGCGCGACAAAGTAACGATTTCCCGAATCAATGTCTTACCTGGATGATCCTTCGGATGCGCTTTGCCCGCAATGACAATCTGCACCGGCATCTTCGGATTGTTGAGAATCTTCTTCAGCCGGGCCATATCGCGGAATAACAGCGTGGCCCGCTTGTAGGTAGCAAAGCGGCGTGCAAAACCGATGGTAAACACGTCGGGGTCGAGCACTTCCTGCAGCCGGCGCACTTCCGCCGCCGAGGCCTTGCGCTGGATCGCCGAGTTCACCGAACGCTCGCGCACATAAGAAACCATGCGGCGCTTCCGCTTTCGATGCATCTCCCACATCTCTTGCGTGGGAATTTCGCCCACCGCTTCCCACATCTTCTCGTCGTCCAGGCGTTCGCGCCAATCGGGCTGCAGGTATTGGTCGTAAAGGCTGGCTAGATCGCCGTTGATCCAGGTAGGCTGGTGAACGCCGTTGGTGACGGACGTGATGGGCACCTCTTCCAGCGGCAATTTCGGCCAAAGAGCCTGGAACATTTCTTGCGAAACCGTGCGGTGCAACACGCTCACCGCATTGCGGAACGCCGAAGTTTTTAACGCGAGAACCGCCATGGAAAAGCGTTCCGAATTGTCTTGCGGATTCGTTTTACCCAGCGATAGCAGCGTTTCAAATGACAGTCCGGACTTTTGACAGTACTCGCCAAAATGTTCGTAGAGCAGTCCGGAGTCGAACAAATCGATGCCCGCAGGCACCGAAGTATGCGTGGTGAAGACGTTGCTCACGCGCGTGGCTTCCAGTGCTTGGTCGAACGAGAGGCCGTTATCCTGCATCAACACCCGAATGCGTTCAATCGCCAGAAAAGCCGAGTGTCCTTCGTTCATGTGGTGAACGGTGGGCTTCACACCCAGCCTGGCTATCGCTCGCAGCCCACCGATGCCCAGCACAATCTCCTGCCGGATGCGTTTCAGAATATCGCCGCCGTAGAGCTGGTCGGTGATTTCCCTATGTTCGATTGAGCGGTTCTGCGGAATGTTCGTGTCTAATACGTAGAGCTTCACCCGGCCCACATCAATGCGCCAAACCTTGATAAAGAGTTCGCCGGTGGGCAAATACACGCTGACGATAATCTCGTTGCCCTTTTCGTCCAACGCCTGCCGCACGGGCAGCGTGTAGAAATCGTTCAGCGGAGTCCGCTCCTGCTGCCAGCCGTCCGGATTTAGATGCTGCTGTAGATACCCGCGCTGATAAAGCAGGCCCACGCCGGTCAACGCAAAATCGCTGTCGCTCGCACCCTTCATATGGTCGCCAGAAAGCAGGCCCAACCCGCCAGAGTAAATCTGCATGCAATCGAGCAAGCCATACTCCATGGAAAAGTAGGCGATGCGTGGCGTGGCATCCGTTGGAACGCTGGCATGAAGATAAGCGTCGTGCTGCTCGCAGGCGCGCTTGTAGAGCAGGATGAAACGTTGGTCGGTGGCGGCCTTGTCCAGCTTGTCCTGCGGAATCCGCCCCAGCAGCTCAACCGGGTTGTGGTTGCATTCCTTCCACAATTGCGGGTCCAAACGCCGGAACAGCGCCCGCAAGTTGTGATCCCAACTCCAAAGCAAGTTGTAGCCAATCTCACCGAGACGGGTCAAATTAGCTGGTAGTGCCGGGCGAACTAAGAATTCTTTAAGGGGTTGGATTTGATAAGGCATGGATTACTGCGCAGTAGTTCCCAACTAATGTGTGGCTGGACGTGGTGGAAATTCTAGGCGAATCCCACAATCTAGCTAAATTAGTCTTTTCACCTTATTATTCTCGCACGGCGGATAATGGTATTCGGAGGGCAATCTTTGCCGTTTTTATCGTTCGAAGACGTTAGCTATCGGTCCTCTGACCGCCTGATCCTGGATCACGTGACTTTCGCGGTTGACCGCGGAGAAACCTTAGTGCTTCTCGGCCGCAGCGGCTCAGGCAAGACCACCGCGCTCCGCTTAATTAACCGGCTCCTAAACCCCGTGGCGGGCGCCATCCACCTGAACGGTGAAAATATCGCGGGAGTCGATCCTATTGCGCTGCGCCGCAAAACCGGCTACGTCATTCAGGAATTGGGTTTGCTGCCGCACTGGACCGTAGAACAAAACGTCGCCTTGGTCCCCCGGCTGCTGGAATGGCCGGAACAGAAGCGCCAGGCTCGCGCGCATGAATTGCTCGAGCAAGTTGGCTTGCCGGCTGCCGAATACGCGCAACGCAAGCCGCGCCAACTTTCCGGCGGTCAGCGGCAGCGTGTCGCCGTGGCGCGCGCCCTCGCCGCACAGCCGGATTTACTTCTGTTTGATGAACCCTTTGGCGCGTTGGATCCGGTGACCCGCCACGAAATGCAGCAGCAGCTTCTCACCTTGACACAGCGTTATAACGTGGCCGTCGTTTTTGTTACGCATGATGTCGCCGAAGCACTAGTTCTCGCCACGCGCATTGCCGTATTGGGGGACGGCAAATTGGAGTGTCTCGTCTCACCCGCAGAGTTTGCGCGCGTAAAGACACCGGTCGCGCGGTCGTTCTTAGATACCCTGCCGCCGGCCGCGCTCATCCGCGGAGCAACGTGTTGAGCGCAAAGAGCACGTTCGTGCCGCGAAACAGTGCCAGGAATTCGCGCGGCCTCGACGTGCCCGTTTTGCGCGTGTTCCTTAAAAAACATGTCCACCTTGTCGGTTGCTTGCTGATTTGCGTTTCGTTTGGAAAAGCCGACGATCCACCTTTGCCCAATCCTCAACTCCTCCGCCAACGCGCCATTGCCAGCGAGGAAAGACAAGAGAGAGAACGCGAAAACTATTCGTGTACCGTGCGCGAAGAAGAGTCTGAGTACAATCCTGACGGCTCGATAAAGAAAAAGCACAGCACGATGAGTGACCGCTTCTTCGTCAACGGCTGGAGCATAGAACACAAGTTGGAGCGCGACGGCAAGCAGCTCACTGGCGACGAAGCGAAAAAGGAACAGGAGCGCGTGGATAAGTTGGTGAAAAAATACAGCAACGCCAAACGGGCGGAAAAGGCCGAGCAAGACATGCAACGGCAGCTTGATATGTTCTTGAAAGCGCAGCGCTTCAGCAATGGGCACCGGGAACAACGCGAAGGCCGCAGCATCGTCGCTTATGATTTAGCGGGCGACCCGAATTTTCATCCGCAAAAACTCGAGGAGCGAATGATGCAGTCGCTGGTTGGAAGGATTTGGGTAGATGAGGAACTGGGCGCGCTGCAAGAGATCAAGCTGCAGACGGATCGGGATTTGAAAATTGGCTTGGGGTTGGCAAATCTGCGCAAAGGATTTCAGATACACGTAGTGCAACAACGCCAGCCAGACGGCGTGTGGATGGAAAAGCTCGTTGAAGGAAACGGCGACGCCCGCGCCCTCTTTTCCAAGCATGTGTTCCGCTTTCATGAAGAGACACAGCAATGCCGTATCTTTTCCGTCAACACGCAACAGAAAATTCAAGGACCCAAGTAAGGGACTATTGCCTTGGACCCCTACGTACTCAAAACTCTTTTTCACGATATTGCGGAGTCGACCGGCGAGCATATCGAACTCGTTGGCATTTCATTACTCATTGCGGTAACGATTGGCGTCGGCATCGGCATCCTCGCAACGCGCCACCAAACGTTACGCAGTGTTTCGGTGTCGGTTGCCAATATCTTGCAAACCATTCCGAGCGTGGCCCTCTTCGGATTCTTGTTGCCCGTTCCGTTTATCGGCGGCATTGGCAAGCACACGGCCATCCTCTGCCTGGTGCTCTACTCGCTGCTCCCCATCCTGCGCAATACCGTTGTAGGAATCGGCAGCGTCGATGGACCGCTGCGGGAAGCCGCCACCGCGATGGGCATGACGGACTGGCAACTCTTGCAAATGGTGGAACTGCCCTTGGCCGCGCCTACGATCTTAGCCGGCATACGCATCGCCCTCGTGACGAATATCGGTACAGCGGTGATCGCTGCCATTATCGGCGGCGGCGGATTGGGCGTTCTCATCTTTCGCGGCGTTGAGTCTCTCGATACGCTTCTGATTCTGGCCGGTGCGGTGCCGGCCGCGCTGCTCGCTCTGTTGGCGGATGGGCTCATGTCCTATCTTGAGAAGCGAGTTGCGGTCCGATGAAATTTTGGGCCACCAGCCTGTTACTTTCTGGATCTGTATTTCTTTCCGCTTGCGGCCGTAGTGAAGCCGTCGTCATCGGCTCCAAGAATTTTGTCGAGCAACTTCTTCTCGGCGAAATGGCGGCGCAACAACTGGAACGAAAGCTGCACGTCCCAGTTGACCGCAAGTTCAATTTAGGCGGTACGCTTCTCGCCCACGGCGCGCTTGTCAAAGGCGATATCGACCTCTATCCCGAATACACCGGCACCGCCCTCAACGTTGTTCTCCGGGCAGAAGGTCCCGGCGATCCGGCGGCGGCCTACCGCCTGGTGCGCGCCGGCTACGAAAAACAGTTTCGCCTGCGCTGGCTTGAGCCGCTCGGTTTCAACGATACCTTCGCCATGGTGGTGCGTACTGCCGATGCACAAAAGCTGCGCGAACCTACTTTATCTGCCGCCAAGATTCGCAGTTGGCGGCTCGGCATAGGGTACGAGTTCCTGACTCGCACCGATGGTTTGCGAAAGCTCGATCAAACGTATGGGCTGCTCTGGCGAGATACCCCGCAAAGCATGGATTTGGGCCTGCTTTATCGGGCACTCGACCAAGGCCAGATCGACATGGGCGCCGCAAACTCCACCGACGCTCAACTGACTACTGGAAAATTCACCGCACTGCGCGATGATAGAAATACCTTCCCACCGTATAATGCATGTTTTGTCGTGCGCGAGGAATTGCTCGCGCGCAGGCCGGACATTGCCTGGGCGCTTGGCCTGTTGCGGGATAAAGTGAGCGACGAAGCAATGCGGCGCATGAACCGGCAAGTTGTCATAGCGCACGAGCCGGTTGCAAAAGTAATTAAGGATTTCTTGGAGACGCTTGAAACAGCGCCATGATTAACAAACTGGTGATTGAGAACCTGAAGCACCGCTGGGTGAGAACCCTGGGTAGCGCGCTAATAGTGGGAATACTGGTGGCCTCGATCATCACCCTCATTGGTCTAAGCCGCGGCATGTTGCAAGAGAGCGCAAACCGGGCCAAAGGCGTGGGTGCCGATATTGTTTTGCGGCACGATACGGGCGCAACCACCTCCCTCCAAACCGGCCCGATCAATGAAAAATTCTTGGCTGTGGTCCGCAAACAACCTCACGTCGCACAGGCCATTGGCGTGTTGGGCCAAACAGTCGAAACCATTACCGTCATGAACGGAGTGAATATCCCTGAGTTCGAAAAGATGAGCGGAGGCTTTCACTTTGTGGAAGGAGGGCCGCCGGCGGGTCCGGATGATTTGGTGGTGGACGAACCTTATGCACAAGAGAAGCATCTTCACCCTGGAGACACCGTAAGCCTGCTAAACCACAATTGGCATTTGTCGGGCGTGATGGAATCGGGCAAACTGGCCCGCTTTGTCGTCCGCTTAGATACGCTGCAGCGGCTCACCGAAAATACCGGCCGTCTCAATCAGATCTACGTAAAGCTCGACGACCCTTCGCTCACGAACGCAGAAGTCGACATCTTTAACAAAACTTTCGCCGGCGATCTGAAGGCCATGTCGCTTCCTGACTTCCTAGCGATTTTCAGCATCAGCTCGATCGGCCCTTTGAAAGTGTTCATCAGTGTGATTGAAGGCATGTGGGTATCAGTTGGGTTCCTCGTCGTATTTCTTTCTATGTACACCGCCGTGGTCGAACGCACCCGCGAGATCGGAATCTTAAAAGCGCTCGGCGCAAAGCCACTTATGATCGTCGATTTGCTGATGCGCGAGGCAATTTTGCTTGCGCTGGTCGGTTGGGTTTTGGGTATCGGTTTGGCCCTGCTAGCGCGCATTGCCATTTTGCATCTGGCCCCGGCTTCCCTTAACGTGATCAACGTGCCGGACTTCTGGCCTACCGCAGCGCTCATTGCGCTTATCGGCGCCCTCTTAGGAGCAATCTATCCCGGTTTGAAAGCCGCGCGGCATGACGCGATTGAGGCCCTCAGCTATGAGTGACGCGTCCGTTCCCGAAATCATTCAGGTACGCGGCCTGCGTAAGATATATCACTCAGGAGAGGTCGAAGTAGAGGCGCTTCGCAGTGTTGACTTGGACGTCAAACGCGGCGAATTTGTCGCCGTCGTTGGCCCTTCCGGCTCGGGCAAATCGACTCTCTTCCATATCTTAGGGGGCCTCGCGCCCCCCACGTCTGGCGAAGTCTGGATCGACGGTATCGACCTGCGAAAAATGAGCGAAGCGCAGCGCACGGAGATGCGCCAAAGGAAGGTTGGCTTCGTTTTTCAGAAATACAACCTTCTTCCAACTCTAACGGCTCGCGATAATATCGCACTGGCTCAATGGATAGCAGGCATAAAAACCCAACCGGTTGGTTTCGACAAAATTCTGGAATTGTTAGGTATCACTGGCCGCCTGAGCCATAAACCCCGCGCTCTATCGGGTGGCGAGCAGCAGCGAGTGGCCATCGCGCGAGCCCTGGTAAATCAACCAGCCATCCTGCTGGCCGATGAGCCAACCGGTAATCTAGACACCGCTAACTCTAACGCAGTCTTAGAGTTACTGCGCGATCTGAACCGGCGGACCAGCCAGACCATCTTGATGATCACCCATAATCCGGAAGCCGCTGCCTTTGCCGACAGGATCGTTCATATGCGCGACGGCAGGGTTTTAGAGAAAGGTGAGCACTGAGGGGTTCGAGCGAGCCGGTCTGATAGTCTAACCAGTAGATTCTAAGAAAGAATTGATCCAACTTTTACACTAGACTTTTTGCGTGATTCGCCTTTTTCGAGTCTTCATACCTGCGAGTGTTGTAGCTCTCCTGATTTCGGAGATCATCCTTATTCTAGGGTGCTACGTCCTCGCCATTTTCTTTTTGGGTATCGATCCCGCGTTTTTCCTGTTTGACCAGGAAAATCTTTGGAAATTACTGGTTGTCACCGCAACCATCATCCTCGGCCTCTATTTTCAGGATCTCTACGGCGAACTGCGGATCACCGCCAATATCCTCTTGATTCAACAGGTTTGCCTTGCTGTTGGACTTTCGCTCTTAATCTCGGCGTTTATTGGCTATATCGACCCCGCCGCCCTCTTGGGCCGCTACCTGATGATGTTCGGCAGCCTGGCAGTCGTGGTTCTGCTGCCGCTTTGGAGAATCTTCTTCTGGCGTTACGTCATTGCGGGTTTGCGTTCGGAACGCGTGCTCCTAATGGGCAATTCCAGCATCCTTGGTGAGGTCATCGCCGTTTTGCTGGCGCGTCCGGAGTTCGGTTACAAGCTTGTCGGCTACTTGTGCGAAGACCAACCCTGCGATTTTCCGATTCCGTGCCTCGGCACCGTAACAGACGTTCGCGCCGTTTGTGAACAGCACCGGCCCATGCGAATCGTTGTGGGCATGGCCGAGCGCCGCAACCGCCTGCCCGTCCAAGATCTTCTCGAAATTCGTTTTGGAGGTGTCTTCGTAGAAGACGCCGCCGATACCTACGAAATGGCGCTCCACCGCGTTTGCAGCAGCAAGATACAGCCGTCGCAGTTGATCTTTTCAAGCATGTTGGGTCCGCGCCGCAGTGCGATTACGCTCCAAGGTTTCTATTCCATCATCATCAGCTTGATTAGCATCATTGTTGCTGCGCCGCTTATGCTTCTGACTGCATTGGCAGTAAGGCTCACGTCCAAAGGTCCGATGCTCTACCGCCAGCGCCGCGTGGGATTAAATGGGCGCGTTTTCACAGTCTACAAGTTTCGTTCTATGTATGTAGATGCGGAAGCGCGCACTGGTGCGGTGTGGGCGAGCAAAGACGACCCCAGAATCACCCCGGTGGGCAAGTGGCTGCGGAGACTGCGCCTCGATGAACTACCTCAACTCTGGAACGTTTTGAAGGGCGACATGTCGATTGTGGGACCGCGCCCCGAACGGCCCGAGTTCGTAGAAGTGTTGGCACAACAGATTCCCTACTATCGCCAGCGTTTGGCCGTCAAGCCGGGAATCACCGGCTGGGCGCAGATCAATCACAAATACGGCGATACCCTCGTCGATTCGATGATCAAGCTGGAGTTTGATCTCTACTACATCAAGCACCTTGCCCCGGCGCTCGATTTTTACATCATCTTCCACACCCTTAAAGTCATGCTGCTGAGCAAGGGCGCTCAGTAGCGCGGTGGCGCGGACACTCGTGTCTGCGGCGCCGAGTCTCGTCTCGGCGCTAAGTCGGCTCAGCCGCCTCTAGGGCGCTCAATAGCGCCCGGCTCTCTACCGGAATCCGTCAAATCGAACCGTCGATTCCGAGCCATAATGGTGGTAATCCGAGAAGCTCATCTGGTTAAACTCGCGGCGTTTGGTTTCGTCGTAATAGACGGAATAGCCCGCTACGGCCGGTAACAACCACACCTTCCCGCTCAAGTTGACGGCCGCCAGCGAAACATCCCAATCAATTTCGGAAATGCGTGTTTCCTCCGGAATCGAAATAGATTTGCGCGCGATCTTGAGAATCTCACCGGAGGCCACCGAAATCCAAACATCCGTCGTAAACGGTATTTTGTAATGGCCGGGCCCCACCGCCAGATCCCAGGGGCTGTCCTTCTCGGGCACAACAAAACGGTAAATCGCGGTTTCGATTCCGTTCGTCGAATCGAAGGAAACGAAACTCACGGCCTGAATTTCGAGCAGCTTGCCCGTTTGCTGCAACAGCGTCCCGAATTCGCCTTCAGACCAAGCGCCGCTAATTTCGGGTAGGCTGCCCCGGCTGCGCTCGTTTTGGCGCACGTCGTTGTAATGCTCCACGCCGTTTTCGAACGATAGATTGGCCGAAACATGATCGAGAAGACGCGTCTTTGAGCGCTTGCGATCTTCTTTGTACCGCTCAATTTGTTCGCGGCATACAAATGATTGAAGCGTGGAATATAAATCGCCATTCGCCGCCCGCGCTTTGGAAAGCAGCTCGTTCTGCCCAGCCTGCGGCTTAAGAAGGGCGTTTGGAGCTTTTTCGCTTTCAGATGGTGTATCCGAAGGCATTGCCAAAGCTCCAAACGCTAAAAGTGAGAACGACATCGTCGCAAGAAAAGGCATAACTCCTACTCTTTACGGGATCGTTCAACGTTCGTCGCGTGTCTTTTACTGCTTTGCCGCGATTGAATCTTGCCGGTTCCCGGTCAAAGACTTCATCGGCAAAATCCGCCCCACTGTGAGCAAATTCTCACTAGTAGCTACACTCTTCGCGCTCGGCTACGGTTCGTAATAACCGCTGCGCGCAATCGTACGCATGCCCGGCGGGCGAACGCCCACCGCAACGGGATGAAAACGGCGCGCTTCTTCTTTCACTTCTTTCGGATAGAAACCAAGCAGATATTGCGTGCGCAACTCGTGGATGATATCAGCAAAGGCGCTATCGAGTTCATCAAAGCCGGTAGGATTGAAGATGCGTCCGCCCGTGGCTGAGGCGAGCGTAGCCAATGCATGCTCACCGCCAAGATTGCGTCCGGCGTCGCCTGCAACCGGGACCACGACAATCGGGTACATTACCGCGTCGGCTATCTGCGCCGCGCGTAAAGCATCGTTGTATTTCTTGTAGCTGGTGGTATCTCCGCCGTCTGTGACCACCACAATCACATGGCGTCCTTCGCGGCCCTGTAGCGTATCGCCGGCCAGAAAAATCGCGTCATAGAGCGACGTGCCGCCTTCGCCTTGCGCGGCATTCAACGCTTTTGCAGCGCGCCCTCTGTTGCGCGAATAATCGACCTCCATGTTCGTGCGCCAATTAAAAGTAAATAGGGCAAAGGTATCGTCTGGGTTGCCGGAGTCGAGAAGCGTTGAAATAAAGCGCAGAGTTGAACCGGTTTCATAGTGAAGATCAATCCTGGTACTGGCGCTTGTATCCATGAGGATGGCCACTGAAAGTGGAATAGACGTGTTGCGCTCAAACACAGCGACCTGTTGCTCCACTCCGCTATCCGTTACTCGAAAATCTTCCTTTTTGAGATTTGTGATAATGCCGCCATGCTGATCGCGCACCGAAACCAGCAGCCGGACCAGGTTTACGTTAAGTGAAAAAACTGGGCCGTCCGCGGGGTTAGGCTGTTGCGCGGGTGGATGCTGCACATGTTGTGACGGCGCAGGATCAACGGTCTTGAACTGAGCCACCAGCGGCAAACCCGCCAGGAAACACCACAAAGCCGTTCTACTAGCAATCTTAAGAACGCGCCAGAAGCCGGTCATCCCACTCCCCATCCACCCAAACCGCGCCATCGGCAAAAAACTCTTTCTTCCAGATCGGCACTTCGCGCTTGAGCCTATTGATCCCCTCTAGCGCTGCTTCAAAAGCGGGCTTACGGTGGGGAGCCGTCGCTACCACCACCACACTCGCTTCGCCAATTTCTAACCGTCCCAACCTATGTACGATGCCAATGCGGCCGATCGCAAACTGCCCGGCAATCTCGCGGCCGATCCGGGCCATCTGCTCTTTCGCCATCGCTTCGTAGCACTCGTATTCCAAATGAGTCGTCGCACGCCCCTTAGTGTTATTCCGCACTACTCCTTCAAAAACGACAACCGCGCCATCCTCCTGCCGCTGCAACTTTTTCACCAGCCCGCGTGAATCGAGAGTCTCGCGGACAATTTCAAAAATGTGCCCGTCGCCACCCTCCGAACCGCCGCTGACCGGCGGCAAAAAGGCCACCTCATCGTTATCGGCGAGCACCGTATCCGCACCGGCAAACTCCTGATTCCTGGCAAATAGAATCGACGGGCGTTTCGTGTTCAGGGTTTCGTAACGCTCAGAATAACGCGAAAAAAGGCTTCCCAGCGTGGTTCCTGGGGCGACATCCACCGACTCTTCGGCCTTCCCCACCAAATCTTTCAGCACGCCAAAAAACAATACCTTCACTCGCATTACTCAAATGCTAACAAGGTGCCGGCAAATCGACTGGCTGGGGTAGAACGCTGCATCCTTGACCGGCTTTTAGTAGTGTGTTCAGAATCGCGTAGGGCGGGCATTCTTGCCTGCTAGCCGCCTTTCCAGGCGGCCGCCTCGCTGACAGTTTCTGCCCGATGCCAGCCGCAGTTCGTTACGTTCCGTCTGCACCGAAGTTTGCTCGCCACACGGGGCTTTCGCCGTGAGCACGTACTCAGTTCGTCCCCTTGGCTTGGCAAAGTGGTTGGGACCGCTGAAAGGATTCACGGCCAGAGCGCCGCTGCGCCGCCCATACTTGTACCAGGGAGTGTTATCAGCCTTCGAATCATGTAAATGCGCTTGAACCCCCAAATCGGTTAAGCACCCCTGGCTATAGTCAACGAGTATGGGCAATAACCCGATAAGTGTATCGATTCGTGAACTGCAAGCTGCGGATTATGAAACTTGGCTCCCCCTGTGGAAGGGTTACCAAACGTTCTATAAGGCCAACCTTCCCGAAGAAGTGACGCGTGAAAGTTTTCGACGCATGCTCCACCCTGGCGAACCTGCCTTCGGTGCTCTAGCTTTTGCCGGCGAGCGCGCTGTTGGAATGGTCCACTGGATTTTCCACCGGTCGAACTGGAGTATCGGAGATTACTGCTACTTGCAAGATTTGTATGTCAGCGAACGGAACCGCGGCCTGGGCACGGGCCGAGTCTTGATTGAACATGTGTACGCGCAGGCCAAGAAAGCCTCGTGCTCATGCGTCTATTGGTTGACGCACGAAACCAACTCGAACGCAATGCTCTTGTATGATCGCATCGCTGAACGCTCGGGCTTTGTGCAGTATAAGAAGACTTTATGAACGGCAATCAAAAGCGCTTTACTGACTGCTACTGGGCGCGAGATGATAATCGCCGCGTCCGGTCCGATCAACAAACATGAAGTAGGAGTGATCGCCGTTCGGCTGCAGGTAACCCCAAGATTGATAGGGACGCGGCTTGGCATCGGGATGCGCATCAATTTCATCCGGCGGCCCATAAATGATGTACATGTGCCCGCGATCGGTCTGCCAACCCGGCACGCTGGCGGCGAAGTGATCGTTGGCGTAGGCAACCCTTCGGTAATGCTCTTGTTTGAATTTGTTTTCTGACGAACCAGGAATCGGATTGCGGCGTTCCCAGAACTGGTAAATGAAACACGCTCTTTCGTCGTTCGTCTTGAGTTTTTGGAATGCTTCGCGTTCGGCGTCGTCAATGATGTAGAAAACGTCTTCATTGAGCCACTTTTGAAACGCGGCCATGTCGGTCGCCGAATAACTGCCTGGCGGACAGGCTTTCATCACCTTCGACCGAGGCGGTTCGTTTTGCCAGGCGCCCACCGTCACAGCGGCGGCGAGTAAGAGTGCGCAAGTTGCCAACACCGGAGTCCAAGCAACATTCGGGGTCGACGGATACAGTATACGGCGGACACGTTTCATAAGGCTGCCTCCTTTAGCAGCTACGGCCGGTTCGCAGCCGGACCAACGGGTTTCTTCCAACGCCGTCAGGGCGCGGGCGTATTCTTGCGCGTTGCCGCAGACGGCGACAACGAAGTCGTCACAACATTTCTCTCGCTCCGCCCGAATAACGCGCGAGATCCACCAAACAGCGGGGTTGTAAAAGAGTAAGCCGTCAATCATGTTCTGCATCGCGTTGAAGAGATAGTCATGCCGCCGGATGTGGGCGAGTTCATGCAATAGAATCGCCTCGATCTGACCGTCGGGCAAACCTGCCAGAAGACCCACCGGCATGAGAATCAATGGTCTGAAGTGACCAATCAACAGCGGCACCTCGGCCAGACTTGATTCAAGCAACAGAACGGGGCGTGAGAGGCGCAACTGTGTTTGCAGGGCCGCTAGCTTACGCTGCCAGATCGGAGGGGCCGAACAAACCCCTCGCTTCCGAAGCCGCGACAAAGTGAAAAGGCCGGTTGCAAACCTCAGATAAAAGATCATCACGCCAGCGATCCAAAAAGGCGGAAGCCACGGCGCCAGAGCCATTAGACTCGGAGCCCACGAGTCGGCGGTCGTGCTGACAGCCTGTCTCCAAGCAGGCATGCGAACGGGTCCGAATGTCTGTAAATGCTGTGCTCCATCCGGTGCCAGGCGCAGCAATGTGATGCCGGATGCGCACAACAACGCGAGCAAGGCGAAGCAACCAGCCGCATAACGGACGCGCGGCGATTCGAAAATCAACAACACCGTTGCAAGAACAACTGCGGCCAAAGCGCCTTGCCAGAGTGAGTGGAGCAATGTCCACCCTAAGGGTTCGGCCCACGCGTTTTCCGTCAAGCTTTGAAGAAAGTTCACTTCCGCCCCCTTTGGTGTTCGTCCAAGAGTTTGCGCAACTCCGCCAATTCCTTCTTAGAGGTTTTCTGTGCGGACAGTGCACCCAAGAAAAGCCCCTTCGCCGACCCGCCAAAAACGCGCTGCAAAAGATCGCCAGCCAATTGCCGTTGCGTGAACTCGCGCGGACGAGCCGCGGTGTAAATATGAGCTCGCTCCGTTTGATCCACTTCGACCAAACCTTTTTCGGTCATGATCTGCATAAACTTCAGCAAGGTGCTGTACTCGGCTGGCCGGCGGCGGTTGATGGCCGTATGGATATCGCGGACAGTGCCCGAGCCAATGCTCCACAGAACGGTGAGGATTTCGAGCTCAGCATTGGTCGGTTTGGGTAGCTCGGCGGCCATATACGAGGATCTTACTAGTAAAAGATTCGTATGTCAAGCGCCGGCGCGCGGCACAAGACGCACAGCCGCCTCCCCTCGATCATGCTCACGCTATCGAGAATGTCACGGAGGGGCCGGTTGAGTGATTTAAAAGAGAAGGATGGCTTCCCGCTCTGCACGCGCCTTCACTTCGTCCTTCAACATGCGCCGTTCTGCGAGATCGACCGGAACACCCAAAATGTCCGATATTTGCGGGCGCACGCTAGACAGGGAAAAAAGGCTAAGCCTTTTGGCCCGGTCAAATTCAGCCATTAGATCGACATCAGATGCGGGGTTGCCATCGCCCCGGGCTACGGAACCGAACAAGCGCAGCCGCGGGATGCCGGATGCTTTTAGCTCCAGTTCGTGTTCCCGTAATTTGGCAATCACCTTTTCGCGATCCATTAATTCTTACCTCGTTCAGCAAACCCAACTTATAGGCTATATCAGCATTCGCACCGGCGCTCACCCGGCTGCTCTCGCCCGCGCGATATCTTAAATGTGTGAATGCCGCATCAGTAACAGTCGATTCTTACCTTGACGATTCCTCCGGCTATCGAGGCTCCGCCGACCGCGTCTTTCTCCCGTCAAACGTAGACGAACTCCGCGAAGTCGTGAAAGCCTCTGCATCTCAACAGATTCCCTTGACCGTATCTGGCGCGGGTACTGGCTTAGCGGGCGCGCGCGTGCCGCATGGCGGTTGGGTTGTCTCGCTCGAACGGTTCCGCAACATACAAGTTGAAACCGGTTGCGCGCGTTGCGGAGCGGGCGTCATACTCAAAGACCTGCAAACAGCGGCGGCCCGCACACGGCAATTCTTTGGGCCGAATCCCACCGAAGATTCCGCTGCCATCGGCGGTATCATCAGCACCAACGCGGGCGGTGCGCGCAGCTTTCACTATGGCTCAGTCCGGCGTCACGTACTCGGTCTCGAAGTTACCTTCATGGATGGCCGCACTCAATGGTTCCGGCGCGGCGATAAGGTCGATTTCCCCGTACAGCCCATTCGCGTACCCAATACAAGTAAGAACTCGGCCGGTTACCATCTCACGCCCGATCTTGAATGGGTCGACCTGTTAGCCGGCAGCGAGGGCACTCTGGCCATCGTGACCGAAGCCGAAGTCCAGTTATTCCCCGAGCCGGCGGCCGTGCTGAGCGGCGTGGTGTTTTTCCCCGCCGACGAATTAGCCATGTCTGCCGTGAAGGTCTGGCGCCCAGTGAACGAATTACGTCTGCTTGAGTTTATGGACGCCACCGCATTAAACCTGCTGCGTTCCAAGTATCCGGACATTCCGGCCCACGCCGAAGCAGCTTTGTTTATCGAACAGAATTTAGCTTCCACCGAAGATGCCGAAATCGAAGTTTGGACCCAGCGTTTACGCATACAAGAGGCCTTAGAGGAAGAATCGTGGTTTGGTTTTAGTGCGGCTGACCGAGACCGCTTTCGCGAGTTCCGCCACACTCTGCCGGTAACCGTCGTGGATACGGTTAGGCGTCATGGCTTTCCTAAGTCCGGTACCGATTTTGCCGTCCCTCTCGAACACGAAAGTACCCTGCACCAGTTCTACAAAACGCGCTGCGAAGCAACTATGCCCGGCCAATATACGATCTTTGGCCATGTGGGCGATGCCAACAACCACGTCAACCTGTTGCCGGCCACGCGCGAACAAGCTGACCGGGGAGAGGCGCTCATCCACGAGTTCGCCGAGTTTATTGTGGCGCACCAAGGCACAATCGCCGCCGAACACGGAGTTGGCAAGACCAAGACGGACCTATTGCAACTCATGTATCCCGGCACTGAGATTCCGGCGATGAAGGAAGTAAAACGGCGGCTGGATCCCGCCTGGCTGCTGGGCCGAGATACCATCTTTGTCGAATAGCCATTTATGCGAGCTTTGGTACAGCGAGTTTCCGAAGCGAGCGTCACCGTTGATGACGCTGTGGCCGGACAGATTGGCCGCGGTCTTCTGGTGTTTCTGGGTATCCATACCCACGATACCGAAGCCGACGCCGATTACTTAGCAGGCAAGGTAGTTCAGCTCCGCATATTCCCCGATTCTGAGGGTAAGATGAACCTCAGTTTGCGAGATATACAAGGGGAGATGCTCGTAGTCTCCCAATTCACCCTTTATGGGGATACTCGGAAAGGAAATCGGCCTTCGTTCTCGCAGGCCGCTAGACCGGAAGTAGCAGTACGTTTTTACCATTATTTCGTCAAAGTTTGCCGCGATCGGGGGGTAAGCGTATTTACGGGCATTTTTCAGGCGGATATGCAGGTACGGCTGATAAACGACGGTCCTGTTACTGTATTTTGTGAATCTCCTTCATAAAATTACGATAAAGCTAACAAAAGCAAAGTCCGATGTGTTACTAAGAAGGATATATGGCAAAACACACAGCAGCTCCGCATCACGAGATTCTAGAAGCTGCACTAGAAGGCTTAGAAGCCCAAAGACACAAACTTGATGAAAAGATCGCGCATGTTCGTTCGATGCTAGGTGGGCGCGCAAGCAAGGTAGCAAAGGCTCCCTCGTGGGCTGCTGATGCTGCCTCCAGCAACGGCGCACCGAAGAAACGCGTCCTGAGCCCAGAGGCCCGTCAGCGTATTGCGGCCGCTCAAAAGAAGCGTTGGGCTGCTTACCGTAAGAGTCGCGGTTAGTATGATGCTCGCCAATGGTCGTCGGCATTGGGACAGATCTAGCTGAAGTAGATCGAATCGGCAAAAGTGTAGAACGTTTCGGTGAGCGCTTTCTCACGCGTATTTACACACCGCGTGAGCGTGCTTACGCTATGCGCAAGGCGAACTGGGCCGAGCGCTTGGCCGCTCGTTTTGCGGCTAAAGAAGCTGGCATGAAAGCTATTGGCACTGGGCTGTCTGGCGGCGTCAGTTGGCAACATTTCGAAGTCGCCAACGAGCCTTCCGGGCGGCCTACACTACGTTTGTCCGGCGTCGCGCTGCAAATGGCGAACTCCATGGGCGTGCGCCGAATCTCGCTCTCTCTCACGCACACTAAAACCATCGCTCTGGCGGTCGTTATCTTAGAAGACTAACGCCACAGAAGGTGGGGCAGGCTTCAGCCTGTCGTCGCGCTCGTACGACTAACTCCTCTAACCGAGCCGGAAGCGTAAGCGCCCTACATTCCGCCCGCACTACCTAAATATGCGAGCTTGACGAAGACGCCGTTGCGCTCCTCGGCCGTAGCTGTGCATCTTCCAGACGCTTGGCGTCTTGATAGGTGAAGATCATGCGGTGAATAACAGTCAGATTGCCCAGTATTGCTATAACCCACAAGACAGGCGCCATCCTGTCAAACAGCGCGCCGATAATCAACAAAACTACCCGCTCCGGCCGCTCCAAAAACCCAACTTTGCAGGTTGGAATGATATTCTCGGCCCGCGAACGTGTGTAACTGATCATCACCGAGGCGGTCATCACCGTAGCTGTAAGAACCACGTAGAACGAACGGTTGATCGTACCGTAATAGACCAAAAGTCCCATGAGTAATGCTAGGTCGGAATAACGATCTAAGACGGAATCAAAAAAACCACCGAAGCGGGTCACTTGATTCGTGGCGCGAGCTACCCGGCCATCCACCATGTCGAACAAGCCCGCAAAGATAATAATCGCGCCAGCCCACCGGAAATTCCCGATCGCCAGGAACGTAGCTGCCACGATGTTGATCACCAGGCCAAGGAACGTCAGAACGTTCGGATTGATCTTGGAGAGCGCCAGCCGGCGTACGATCATTCGGATAACTTTGTTTGCCCCTAAACCGATCGCGCGCGTGTATGTCATTCGAGGATGCCTTCTACTTGGATGTGGGGATATCGTGAATTGTCGTAAGACTGAGAATTTCCATCTCCCGCGAACCGCCGGGAATCTGGAATTTCACGGTATCGCCAACTCTCTTGCCTAGCAGACCCTTGCCAATCGGGGAACTTGTCGAGATTCTGCCCTTTGTCACGTCTGCTTCTTCGCTTGTAACCAAATTATAGGTCTGTTCTGCGTCTTTGTCGATATCCAGTACTACCACTAAAGACCCCAAGCCTACGCGGTCCCGAGGAATCTTCGTTACGTCCACCATGGAAAACTCGCGCAGTCGCGATTGCAACTGGCCCAGCCGTGCGTTCACGTATGACTGGCGTTCCTTCGCGGCATGATACTCGGCGTTCTCACTCAGGTCGCCATGAGCCCGCGCCTTCAGGATCTCTTTAGGCAGTTCGTTCCGCAGTTCGTATTCGAGGGCCGTGATTTCGTCCTGAATTTTCTTTTTTAATTCTTCCATGGGCTAACCGTAACTATTATAAGAAAACACTGTGACTAGAACCACTTGCAAGCAATTGCACACCCCTGTGTAAGGCGGGTTAAGGATAGACCTCGACAGGGTTAAGTCAAGCTGTTACAATAACCTATAGAGGATCTGCCCGCCCCATGGCCAACAAACCGGCATTTGCCACAGGAGCCCAAGTTGAGCACACGAAATTTGGTCTCGGCTCAGTTATTTCCTGTAATGACGATTACATTGTAATCAAATTTGACGACCACGGTGAGAAGAAATTCATCACCTCCATGGCGTTACCGGCTCTCAAAAAGAGCGATCGCCAGCCACCTGTCGAAAAACGCCGCGCAGCTCGCAAAAAGGCCGCACCGGCCGTAGCGGCGGCAAGCTAACCGCGCGAACCGGGCATCGGAACTATGAAAATCGGCATAGTTGTTTTCCCCGGAAGTAATTGCGACCACGATGCTTGGTACGCAGTGAGCCAGAACCTGGAGCAGCAGGCCGAATTCATCTGGCATGAATCGGCTTCGCTGGGCAATCTCGATGCGGTCATCCTGCCAGGCGGCTTTTCTTATGGCGACTATTTGCGTTGCGGTGCCATCGCCAAATTTTCGCCTGTCATGGCGGCTGTAAAACGCTTTGCCGCTGAAGGTGGGTTGGTCTTGGGCGTCTGTAACGGATTCCAGGTTCTGACCGAAGCGGGCCTTTTGCCCGGTGCGCTCGTTCGCAACGCTCATCTAAAATTCGTCTGCCGTCCGGTGGAGTTGGAAATCGCCACCACCAATTCTCCGTTCACTCACGAAGCGAAAAAAGGCCAACGTCTCACCGTTCCTGTCGCCCACGGCGAAGGCTGTTTTGTGGCGCAAGAGCGCGTGCTGGATGAATTGGAAGACACCGACCGGGTGGCCCTGCGGTACATCGATAACCCAAACGGCTCGCTACGTAACATCGCGGGCGTTCTAAATGAGCAACGCAATGTCATGGGCATGATGCCGCATCCGGAGCGCGTTGCCGACCCGTTGATGGGCGGTACCGACGGGCTGACTATTCTTCAATCGCTAGCTCACGCCGGGGCACTCGCTTCCCGGTCATGAGCACAAGCCAGATCACGCCGGATATAGTCGCCGCGCACCAGTTATCACCTGCTGAATATCAGAAAATTTTAAGCCTTTTAGGGCGCGAGCCTAGTTTCACGGAACTCGGCATCTTCAGCGTCATGTGGAGCGAGCATTGCTCTTACAAGAGCACCCGCGTTCACCTGAAAAAACTGCCCACCGAAAGCGCACACGTCCTGCAAGGCCCGGGCGAGAATGCGGGCATCATCGATATTGGCGACGGCATCGCCATTGCGTTCAAAATCGAATCGCACAATCACCCCAGCTTCATCGAGCCTTTCCAAGGCGCGGCTACCGGCGTGGGCGGTATCTTGCGCGACATCTTCACTATGGGCGCGCGGCCGATCGCCGTCATGGATTCCATCCGCTTCGGCCGGCTCGATGATCCTGAAACCGGCGCTCGCAATCGCCGCATTCTCGAAGGCGTGGTAAGCGGCATCGCCCACTACGGCAACTGCTTCGGCGTGCCTACGGTGGGCGGCGAGTGCGTTTTCGAAAAGAGCTACGAAGGCAATCCGCTCGTGAACGTCTTTGCCCTGGGCGTTTTCAAACACGGCGAAGTCTTCTATGGAAAAGCCGAAGGCGTTGGCAATCCGGTAATCTATGTCGGCGCTAAAACGGGCCGCGACGGCATTCACGGCGCGTCCATGGCCTCCGCCGAATTCACCGAAGAATCAAAGCAGAAACGCCCCAACGTGCAAGTCGGCGATCCTTTCATGGAGAAGCTGCTGCTCGAAGCCTGTCTCGAAACTATGCAAACCGGGGCCATTGTCGGCATTCAAGACATGGGCGCTGCCGGCCTTACTTCTTCCACGTGCGAAATGGGAAGCCGCGCGGGCACTGGTGTGGAGATCGACCTAGCGCAAGTTCCTCAGCGCGAAACCGGCATGACACCCTACGAAATGATGCTGTCCGAATCGCAAGAGCGCATGCTCTTAGTGGCCGCCAAAGGCCGCGAATCGGAAGTGCTGAACGTCTTCAAAAAGTGGGGGCTGGACGCCACCCAAATCGGCGTGGTCACCAACGATGGCATGCTGCGTGTGAAAAACCACGGCGTGGTATTCGCCGAAATTCCTAACCGCGCCTTGGCCGACGAAGCTCCGAAATACCACCGCCCATACAGCAAGCCGCTGCGCACGGCTCCGCTCGAAGGCTCAACTCCTTCCAGCAAAGACTTGACCGCCGATTTGAAAGCCCTGCTTTCTTCCGGCGACCTTTGTTCCAAGCGCTGGATTTGGGAACAGTATGACTATCAGGTGCGGACCAACACCCTGGCCGGCCCCGGCGCGGAAGCGGCGATCGTACGCATCAAAGGAACGAATACCTCAGTAGCCATGGCGCTTGATGGCAACGGCCGCTATTGCGCTCTCGATCCGCGCGAAGGCACGAAACTAATCGTCGCTGAGTGCTGCCGTAATTTGTCGGCCGTGGGTGCGTTGCCCATCGCCACCACCAACAATCTTAACTTTGGCAATCCCGAGCGCCCGGAGATCATGGCGCAGATCGTCGAATCTATCGAAGGCCTAGCGGAAGTTTGTAAGTTTTTCGAAGTGCCCGTGACTGGCGGCAACGTCAGCCTGTATAACGAAACGCTCGGCACGCCCATCATGCCCACCCCCGTTGTAGGAATCGTGGGCACTCTGCCCACCCGCCTTCCTGTCCCGCTGCGCTTTCCTAAAGCCGGTTTGAAGGTTATTCTTCTCGGCGGCTTAGGCGCGCCCACTGCTTCTGAAATGGGCGGCACCCAATACGTAAAAGTGATTCAGGATTCCCTCTGGGGCACGCCGCCGAAACTCGATATGGCATACGAAAAGCGCGTTCAATCGACGATTCGCGAACTTGTCCGAGCAGGGGCCGTTGCCTCGGCGCACGATTTGGGCGAAGGTGGCTTGGCTGTCGCACTCGCCGAATGTTCGTTTGGCCACGCTCCCATTGGCGCAGACATCCGGCTTGACTCCGATTTAACCAAAGAAACCCTGCTTTTTCACGAAGGCCCCTCGCGAATTCTAGTTACGACAGAAAACCCAGAAAATGTTCTAGCCGCCGCGCAAAGAAATAGTGTCCAAGCTGTGTCAATTGGCGTTACACTCGAATTAAGAGTGACGATTCGTAACCGAAACGAAATCCTGATCGATAGTCCGGTTGAACAGTTGAAGGGCCTCTGGGCCCATGCCTTGGAACACCTCCTCCAAAATCCAGTATTGGTGTAAAGCAGAGAATGCAAAATTCTATTGATCTCGACCTGACCGACGAAGTCCCTTTCGACAAGCTGCATGAAGAATGCGGCGTCTTCGCCATCTATGGCCACCCTGAGGCTGCGAATCTTGTGTATCTCGGGCTGTACGCTCTTCAGCATCGCGGACAAGAGAGTGCGGGCATTGCCTCCAGCGATGGGCGGACAATTTATTGCCATCGCAAGATGGGGCACGTGGCCGAGATCTTCACGCCCGATGTTTTAAACCAACTGCCCGGCGCCCTTTCCATTGGCCATACGCGTTATTCCACCGCCGGCGACACCGCCCTGCGCAATGCGCAGCCGCTTTCGGTGGCCTGCAACAAAGGGCAAGTGGCGGTAGCGCACAACGGCAACCTCACGAACGCCGTAGAATTGCGGCGCGAACTGGAAGAAGATGGCTCCATTTTCCAATCCA
Organism: Bryobacterales bacterium; assembly: GCA_963763615.1. Lineage (GTDB taxonomy): Bacteria > Acidobacteriota > Terriglobia > Bryobacterales > Bryobacteraceae > Bog-105. The sequence goes on from CAVXPI010000009.1 coordinate 315,902, forward strand.
CCAGCGATACCGAAGTGGTTCTGCATCTGGTCGCTCGTTCGCGCGAACGCACCCTGGCCGGAGCGTTGCGTGATGCGCTGCTGCAAATCGAAGGCGCGTTCTCACTCGTGTTCCTGGCGCAAGACCGCATCATCGTAGCGCGCGATCCGCACGGCTTCCGGCCACTCGCCATGGGCCGCCTGCAACAAGGCAACGGCAAGTTCGCCACCGTATTCGCCTCCGAAACCTGCGCGTTCGATTTGATCAACGCCGAATATACCGGCGAAGTGCAGCCCGGTGAGATGGTGATCATTGGCCCCGAAGGCATGACGCGCGAGTTTTATACTAAGCCCGAAAAAACCGCGCACTGTGTTTTCGAGCACGTGTATTTCGCGCGGCCGGATTCTTTGGTCTTCGGCAAGCCTGTGGCGGAATCGCGCGAAAGCATGGGGCGTCTACTGGCGCGCGAACATCCGGTGGATGCGGATGTAGTCGTGCCCGTGCCGGATTCCGGTGTCGCCGCCGCCATCGGTTATGCGGCCGAATCCGGCATCCCATACAAACAAGCGCTCATCCGCAATCACTATGTCGGCCGCACTTTCATTGAACCGTCGCAAGCCATCCGCGATTTCGGCGTCAAGCTCAAATTGAACCCCGTGCGCCATCTCCTCGAAGGCAAACGCGTGATTCTGGTAGACGATTCCATCGTCCGCGGCACCACAAGCCGCAAAATCGTGCGCATGGTGCGTAGCGCGGGAGCGCGCGAAGTCCATTTGCGCATTTCGTGTCCGCCTACGGTTTCGCCTTGTTATTACGGTGTCGATACTCCTTCCCAACGCGAGCTCATCGCAGCCAACAACTCCATAGAAGAAATCCGCGAATTCGTGGAAGCCGATTCGCTCGCCTATTTGGCGCTCCACTCTCTCAGCGACGCCGTTCACGATCGAGACGGCAAGTTCTGTTACGCCTGTTACACCGGCCACTATCCAACGCTGATTCAAATTGACGAAGGTGCGCTAGCACGCACTTTTGGCTAAGAAGATTTCCGCAGCTGGCGCGCGCCATGCTGCCGGCGCAGCGCTGCAATCAGTTTCTTAACGCCGCGATTCCAATTCGGAAACAGGTCTATATAGTGCGTCTCGCTTGCGATCCGCTTCGGCAATTCGCACTCCTCTAATCGAATCGGAATGAAGAAAGGGTCGTCCTCGGGGAACTGCTTTGCCGTCTCCCATGCCAGATGCAACTCGCCCTGAAAATGCCCACGCTTCAAAGCCGCCCGCTTCGAAAAACAGCCTAGGAAAAAATCCGCTATTTCAATCGTCTGCTGAATCGCCCGCGGCCAGTTTTGTCCCGGCATCAATTTTTGACAATCCATCCACGGCTCCAGCCCAGCCCTGCGTAGCTGCCGGTACAGCTTTGTGATTTTCGGCCGGTCTTCCGTGGCGTAGCTCAGAAACACCAGTGGCTCGCCGCTGGGCCTGAACACAAGCTGCTGGTTGCCATCGAGCTCGAACGATCCCATACCGCCGATTTCGATCAACGCTCCTTCACGCAACCGCCGTTCGATAATCTCGATGAGAGCTTTCTCGTGAGACTGCGTTTTCACTTCTCCCGCTCCTGCTTGCCCCCGTCTGAACCAACCGCAGTGGAATGGTGTCTCAACGAGCGCGCAAAAGGCCGTTTCAATTCTTTCAGCAGGCGGTAGACGAGATGGTCGATATCGTCCGCCGCGCGCACGGGAGACCGCTTGGATAAGCCGGCGAAAAGTTGGGCAAGTTGCTTCTTGTTCACGGTTTAAAGATAGAGAGCCCGCGGCCGCACTTGCGCGGGAAGAGCCCCGGACAAATGCGCATCCGGTTTAGAATCTGATAGTTACAGGCCGCAAAATTTTTCCGGTGAGTTGTGATTGAGAAAAGGACGCAAATTCCATTAATTCATTAATTCCGAGCCGAGCCGCGACCGCCAGGGAGCGACCACACAGCCCATTCAATCCGGCAACGCCGGGAGGCGAAGCATCTCCGTAGCGTAATCTAAAAAGATCTGTTCGCACCGACCCCAAGGAGTCGCCTCAATGCTCACCAAGCCGATCGTTAACTGCATACTGGCCTTCGCCGCCGCCACCCTGTCCGCGCAACAACTTGTCGACATCCCTTACGAAAAGGTCGTCCTCGATAACGGCCTCACCGTTCTCATCCACGAAGATCACAAAACCCCTATCGTGGCCATCAACATTTGGTATCACGTCGGCTCCAAAAATGAGAAGCCAGGCAAAACCGGCTTCGCACACCTCTTTGAACACCTTATGTTCGGCGGCAGCGAGAATCTCAAAGGCCGTTTCGTCGAGGCCATTGAACACGCCGGCGCCACCAGCGACAACGGCACCACGAACGAAGACCGCACCAACTATTTTGAAAACGTCCCCACCTCTGCCTTCGACTTCGCTCTCTTCGCCGAATCCGACCGCATGGGACACTTCTACACCACCATCAACAAAGAGACGCTCGATCTCCAACGCGGCGTCGTCCAAAACGAAAAGCGCCAGGGCGAAAATCAACCGTACGCCGTTGCCGAAGAGTTGGTAGAAGCAGCCGTTCATCCCGCCGGCCATCCTTACGCTCACACCGTCATCGGCTCCATGGACGACCTCAACGCGGCCTCGCTCGAAGACGTGAAAGAGTGGTTCAAAAGCTACTACAGCCCCTCCAACGCCGTGCTCTCGATCGCCGGCGACATTGACACTAAAATCGCGAAAGAAAAAGTCGTCAAGTATTTTGGCGACATCCCCGCCGGCCCACCCATCGGCCACCCCAACGTCTCCATCGCCAAAATGACAGGCGAAAAACGCGCCACCGTCGAGGACCGCGTCCCATAAGCGCGCCTTTACAAGGTTTGGAACATTCCACAGTTTGGCAGCGCTCCGTCCGATTATTTGAACCTCGTCCGCCGCGTCCTCTCTTCCGGAAAATCTTCTCGCTTCTACAAGCGCCTGGTCTACGACGATCAAATCGCCACTACTGTCAGCGCTCAGGTCGACGACCGCGAAATCGGCGGTGAGTTCATCATCGAAGCCACCGCCAAACAAGGCCAGGATCCAAGCGCCGTTGAGAAAGCGGTCAACGAGGAACTCGCTCGCTTCCTCAAGGAAGGCCCTACGGCCGATGAGCTCGACCGCGCCAAAACCCAGTTTCTGGCGCAATTCACCCGCAACGCCGAACGCATCGGCGGTTTCGGCGGCCAGTCCGACGTCCTCGCCCACTATCAAACCTATTGTGGTGACGCGTCTCTTTACAAAGTTACTTTGCAGCGCATCGCCAACGCCACCCCCGCCGATCTGCAGCAGGCCGCGCAGGCCTATCTCGCCGATGGCGTCTACACGCTGCAAGTCTTGCCTTATCCCAATTACAAAGTGACAACCGGCATCGACCGTTCCAAGGTGCCTGAACTAACAGCCGCTCCCGAATTAAAGCTGCCCAAACTGCAGAAAGCCAAGCTCTCCAACGGCCTGAATCTGATCCTCGCAGAGCGCCACGGAATCCCTCTCATCGACTTTGGTCTGTTCATCGACGCCGGCTACGCGGCCGATCATTCCGCTGCTCTCGGCACCGCGCGTCTCACGGGAACCCTCCTCAGCGGCGGAACCAAGCGCCGCAACGCCCTCGAAATCAGCGATCAGCTCGATGCCCTCGGCGCTCAATTCTTCGTGAATTCGAACGTCGATTTCACCGGAGTGTATCTCTCGGCTCTCAAGACGAAACTCGATCCGTCACTCGACCTCTACGCCGACCTCGTCGTTAATCCCGCGTTTCCGCAAACCGATTTTCAACGCGCGCAACGCCTGCAATTAGCCGCCATCGAACAGGAAAAGGTGCAGCCCATGACCATGGCACTGCGCGTCCTCCCCCCTCTGCTGTACGGATCCACCAACGCCTACGGCGTTCCAGTCGCGCTGTTACCCGTCCTTCAGCGGTTCCGATGAGCCACCATGCTTGAGACTGATCACGTGATCGATTTGGTGTGGCCAGTAGGAATGCTCCTCGTGCAGAAGACAATATTCACAGCGGCGATTAGCTCGAACCGCTACGCGTTCGCGAAGATCATCGGAGATTTCAGGACGCAAGCTGGAGTTTCTGGCGGGCCCTGGCTTCGGCCAGGATCAGCAGATGCTCGAGTTGCATATAGTCGTCAAGCTCGGCTTGCTCACCCTGTGAAATCACTCCATCCCGGTTCTTAGCTGTTAATTCCTCAACCCGTTGAATGGCCGCCTGAGTTGGTCGGAACGCCACGACAGACTCAGGTGTCGTACCCGAGGCTATAAAATCGACGATCTCTTCGTAGGACGGAGTTAGGTTGATTGCCTGCTGACTATTATTTTAGCTGAAACAGTCGTCGTATCGAACATTTTGGAGCTTTGGCTGGCAAGCCCGCGTACCGTTGCCATCAATCAAACGCTTTCCGCCATGAAACCGGAATCAACGCTGCTTTCTGCAATGCGCTTACCGCAAAGCCATGAATCCACGGGAGTTCTGCGAGTTACAGCAGATTGCTTCCTCAACAAACGCCGGCGGGTACGCCGATCCTCAACTCACCGCTGCCCAATTCCAGTCGACACGCCGACTTACAGGGACCTTTCTTTTTGAAGTGAGTTCCCAGAAGTGTTTCCGAGAATGCCTTTCTTTTAAAGGCGGCGCAATGGCGTTGCCGTTTGGAGCCCGCCCTCTGCTGCTAGCTGGTGTCGAAGCGGACAACTGTCAGGCGTTATCTCGGATAGTACCCCGCACGTGTTTGAATCATCAATCCGGCTTGACAGTGGTCACGTGGATTTTGCGAAACTCACCCGGTGTGCCCTTTGACTTCGGAGTGTATCCGAGACTGTATTGGTTTCGTAACAGGTTTTCAACCTCGGATTAGATCTCCTGGATTGAGGTTCTGCCGGGTAACCTCAAAAAATCCGCCGCCTGTTTCGTCTGCAAGCCGCGTCATGACGGCTCTCCCGGGGTCGCGTTCCAACGCGAGTATTGCCGATGCTCGACGACGGGCCCGCTTCGGAGAGGGCGAGGCATTCGGCTTCGCTCTTGTTGACGATTTAATACCAGGTCGGCTCTTGCCCAAAGCAAAGAATGGGAAGGAAAAGGATTATGGCACTTGCTCCGCCGGGCCCCGCTCGATCAAATGAATCCACCGGAACCGGAGAGGCCGCTCGGGATGATAACCCTTTCAATACCGGAGAATCCATGACGGAAATCAAACGTAGCGGTTCCTTTTCAACTCGCAGAAGTTACTTCACTGCCGCGTGAATGTAACTGGCGGCCGATTGAGCCGCATCCCGCAGAAGCTCTTCAATTTTGCTATTTACTTTGGGATCGCCGGCGAAGCAATAACCCGTATAAGTGACGCCGGTTTCCGAAGTCATGGTGCAAATGGTGCCATCGTATTTCAGAACTTGCATCAAGCCCGGTGAAAGACTGTTGGCCTTAACCGAGGTGGCTACCAGCACGCCGTCGGGCGTTTCATTCGCCCAGCGTTTATCCCACGAAGATGTGGCCAGGGAAATACCGCCCTGAATGTTACCCGCGTAGTCCTCGAAGACAGCGTGCAAGGCCAACGGAATGTCGACAGCGCTGAAGCTCGAAGAATGCATCGGCTGCGTCATGTCAGTTAAATAATGAAGTGCCAAACCCATTTCGTGGCACTGATTCGGCTCCGAAAGATTGCCAACGTTGACAATGTGCTTCTGGGCGTTCGTCCGGGCATTGCCAAAGGCAACCTGTTGGATACCGGCCATGAGATAAGTCACGGTCTTGGTGGGGTTGCCCCAAGCGTCCTTACCGCCGGCGTTGTAGAAGTGCGAGCCACGCGAGCCGCCGGTTTCGGAAAGTTCTCCGTCGTCGGCATCCCACAGTCCCTGCTCCCATTGGTCACGGCACGCGGCTACATTCATCCTCCCGGCGGCCTTGGCGGTGTCGGGAGACTTGGCGAGTAAGTCGATGCCGCGATCTACTACCCACAGATGTGTATTGGCGCGCCACTTCACATCATGCACACAAGTACTTACGGCTGTCCGTTCGGAACCCGCCGGACAGTTCACGTAGCACAGACCCCCCCAGAGCGTGTGCCCCTCCGGGCAACCTTTCGTGGGCAAGCCCGATGCGCCCAGTTTGCCGCAATCGGTGGTTAAGTCGAAAATTCCGCCGCCATTTTTGTGGCACGTGCAAACTGCGGTTCGACTCCAACCGGCGGGACAACCGTGATAGCACACGCCGCCATAAAGGTCGTCCCCGGCTTCGCAGTGGTTTGACGGGAGTACTGAGGCTGCGAATTTTGGTTGCGTATCCAGAATTCGGTCGACGCCCACCCCGCCAGTACACTCGCTGTGCATACAACTGCGCGGACCGGCATCCCAGCCGGACATGGGTCCGGATAAGGCGAGAAGAAAAACAATTGTCAACGTCACGAAACGGCGCACGGTATTTTGGTTCGTCATAGTTTTTTGAATTCGATGGAGCGGCGGAAGGAACTACCCCGCCCGCTCCGTTCGCACTTGGTTAGTTGTTATACAGCGCATGCACCGTTGGGAACGGCACCGAGTTCTTACAGATAGGCTGCATATAGGCGCTGACGCAACCGAGGATACCCGTTGGGTCGGCAGCCGAGGCCGCGCTCACCGCGTTCTGAGCGGTTGCGAAACCATCGTTCTGCATGTTAAGGAGAACGCTCCGAATGCCCCATTGCCGCTTAATCTGATAGGCGGCAGTCTTGCCGAATGTCTTGTCTATCTTGTCATTGATGGCTACGCTGGTCATGTCCTTGAAGTTGTCGGCCACCTGGCGCGAATAGAGGTCGATTTGTTTGTTCGCAGCGCTACCGATCGTGAAGCTGGCACTGCCAACTGTTTTGACGACTTTACCAACAGCAAAGATCTTCGCTAAATTCTCTTCGCCACCCACTACATCCGCCAGTTTTCCTTTCGCAGCGTTCATCGCATCCTTAACGGGAGCATAAAGCTCCTTCAGCTTGGCGGCAATCTGGGCAAGCTTTGAAACCTCGGCTGCTTCTTCGGCGGCCGTCACCGCGCCCTTCGCGGCTTTGGCCGCATCGGAGATTTCCCCCGCGATCGGAATCAAGCTAACCGCCATCATAATCGGCGAAATCACTTGATTCACAACCGCCGAAGCGCAGGCCTTTGAATCAGTGGCGCAGCCCGCGGCGCATTCGGTCGATTGTTGGGCCGGGCAATTCTGCCAGCAAACCGGCCCCACAATGTGAAAGTCGGTCTTGCAGGCAGGATAACAAAGCGCTCCACTGGGGTCTTTTTGTAGCCCGGGCCCACAAGAACCCATCGCGAGTGTCTGGCCTGCTCCTCTGCCGTAACTTTCTTTGGCGCACGAAACGCCAACGTCCGTCATACCTGCCGGGCAATCCGGCGAGCAAACGCAGCAGCCCACGGCGTGGAAGTTGGCTTTACACTTCGGATACCACAAAGCGCCGTTTTGCTCACAACCTTGCGAGTTTTCTCTTTCGCACTTGCCCTTGTCCCAAATAACATACCCTGCGCCTCTCCCATACGACGCAGGTTTCAGGCAGTCAGCGCCTGTATCGTTGTAACCCGCTGGACACGTTTGCCAACACACCGGTCCGTTACCGGCATAGCCAGCTTTGCACTTTGGGTAGCAGAGCAATCCGTTGCGTTCTAAACCGGCGGGACAAGCGTAGGGTTCACCGGCGCCGTTCCCATAGCTCTGACGCCAGCAGAACGGCAAATTGATAGCCGCCGTCTGGGCAGCGATCCATGCCATCACGGCATTCATGTCAGTGGGGTCGAGTGGAGGAGCGCCCCAATCAATCATCCCCGCGGGAGCGTCGGGAGCAGCCGCCAATGAGGGCGTGGCTGTGCCCGGAGCAAGCATCGCGGCAAAAGTAAGCGCAATGACCTTGCGGACATTAGCAAAATCTAGAAAAGACGGAAAACCTGTCCTCTCTTCTCCATCCTCCGGCATGGGAATCAGAGCCCTGCGGGCGGCGAGAAAAGTCTCCTTGGCCTTCTTCCGCATCCCATGAGATAACAGTGTTTCTTTCGTTGAATAAGTACTTGGTTTCATCGGTGATTCCTTTCTAAATCACAGACTGCTGCCGGCGGAAACAACAACAGCCGGTTTTGTTTTGCTCCGTTGAGACTCAATGAGCGAATTCAGAGCCTCCTCAGAGAGCGCTCCTGGCGCAACTTCCTTCCCCACAACGAATGTGGGCGTGGCTTCTATACCAAGTGACTCTGCTAACGCGGAGTTCTTCATGATCGACGCCGTCACTTCCGGTGAATCCATGTCTTTCTTGAGTTGACTCAAATTCAACCCAAAGCCCGCCGCGATCTTGTCGACACTCTCGGGTGTGAGTGCCTCTGCCGCGTTCATCAAAGCTTGATGAAACTTGTCATAGGAGCCTTGCTTGGCCGCGGCCAAAGCCGCTTTCGAGGCATACAAAGACTCGGGGCCCAAAATCGGCAACTCCTTATATAAAACCCGAATAGCCGTTCCACTCCCAATCTTTTCTATGGTGCTCTGCATCTTCTTGCAGTAGCCGCACCGGTAATCGAAGAATTCCACCACCGTCACCGCGCCCTCTTTTGCCTTCACCGGCGAACCGTCGGGATCAGTCAAAAGTTCGGCTTGATGGCTAAGCACAGCTTCCTTAACGCCCTGCTGTTTCGCGGCCTGCTGTTTCGCTTGGTAAAGGTTCATCGCTTCCATCACAACCTCCGGGTGGTTGATGAGGTAAGCATGCAAAGCTTCTTCGAATTCTTTGGATTGGTATTGGGTCTGAGCCGCCGGCGTGTTTGCCGATTGAGCTAAGGCCATATTGACTAACAACAGAAATAGCAGCGCGCTACCGGATTGTCTGCCAATCCGGTTAATCTGACGGAATTGAAAGTGCATTTGGCTTCGCTTCCCTCCCGAAGCAAAAGCATCATAACAAAAGTTACGGGTTGGCGCCACACAAAAGTTAGTTTTGGGCACATTTAAACGCCACCATGTCTTGATCAATCGCTACCTAAACGCGGCATGTTTAAATAACTCCGAGTTCGGAGGGTAGCTCCTTTCTTCAAAGTGTGACAGCCAATGATTGATAAAGGGACAGCACCTGGGTACTTATGATCATCGCTAAACAACAATTCTTGCGCTAAAGTACAAGGTCCATGACCGGCCTCTAGTGGAAAAGGGTCTTTGAGGTTTACGACACCGGTCCGACGCAAAAATTCGATCGGCGCCTGAAATGAAGTGCTTAACCGTGAGACGGTCGCAAGATGTTCAAGCTACTCACGCGGCTCTGCAAACTCGTTCGGAACCTGTGCATCGTTGTAAGTGACCGTTTAAACTTCTTGGCTGGCCTCTGGCCTCTGGCGCCGGCGCAGGGCGCTGGCAGCCGAAAATCTGTTCTTTGCGCAAGCAGTTAGCCTTATTCCGGGAGCGCGAGAAGAAAGCGCTGCCCACCACTGCCGCCGACAGGCTTGTGTTTTCCAGGCTGGTATGTTGGTTCGATTGGCGCAGTGCCTTTGTGATCGTCAAACCACACTTTGATTGGTTGGCATCGCGCTGCGTTTCGCCATTTCTGGCGGTGGAAACCGAGACCGGTTAGGCGGCCACGCGTGACGGCCCGAGGTGAGAAACCTGATTCGCCGTTTAGCGGCTGAGAATCCCACCTGGGGACAGAAACGCATTGCCGATGAGCTGTTGTTGAAATGGCAGATTCAACTCTCGCCGTCGACCGTCGCCAAATACATCAAGCAACGGCCCGGCCCACGCGGAGCGCGCGACCAGCGCTGGTCCACGTTCCTGAAGAATCACGCCAAAGCCATCGGCTTGCGATTTCTTCACCGTGGTGACCGCCACTTTTCGCGTGCTTTACGTGTTTGTGGCGTTGGAGATCGGATCGCGATGGCTGATGCATTTCAACACGACCGGACATCCGGCTGCAGAGTGGACGCTGCAACGGCTGCGCGAAGCTCTCCCCGGAGATCGGGATTACAAGTTTCTGCCGCACGACCGACACTCGACCCAGGTTTGGATGAAGAAGTCGAGGGCTGGGGTCTTGAGGTGTTGAAATCGCCGGCGCATTCACCCACCGCCAATGCTTTTTGCGAACGCGTGATTGGGGCCATTCGGCGAGAGTGTCTGGACTTTGTGATACCGCAAAGTGAATCTCATCTGAAGCGCACGCTTCGTGAATGGGTGAGCCATTACAATAGCGGCCGCCCTCATCAGTCCTTAGGGCCTGGCATCCCCAACGGTGCGCGCCGTCTTACACCCCCATCCGAACCTACGAGAATTTTCACCATATCCTTGTCGCCTATAGAACATCTCCTCAAGCTCACATTTGTGATTGGCACCATGAAAGTTGGTAACGATTCTCAGAATCAGAGCCTGAATCGCAATCGAGCCAAAGCATGACTGGAATCTGTCTCGCTGACAAGTCGGCTATTGTACGATCCTCCCCTTCGGACCAGCGGTTCCGAAAGCGGTGGACAGACGAGATATCAGCATCAGAAAGGCGATCACAACCTCCACCGACAAATCTTCTCTCCCGTAAGCCCCTAAAAACAATCGCCTTGACCCGAGTTCACTCGCCAATCGTCCATTCCGTTAAATCCCCGTCGCCGCTATACATAGGTTGGCCGCGGCTGGTGCGTCCTTCAGCGTCTTCCATTTTGAACATGGATCGCGCTCCCCAGCCCAACCCGGTTTTCCGGGCAACAGTTCTTTCAAAATCGAATAAATGGGGAGCTCGGAGCGCCAAACCCCACGGTTTGGCTTCGTTTTTTCAAACTTTACGGGCACCCCAGCGTGGCTCCAAGGCTCAAAATCTAAGCACACCGAGATCATTGGCTTTGTTTTTTCAGAACGACGCCCGATCCAGTTTCTTTCTTGATGACCGAAGTGACAGCCAATCCATCCGGCACCGCCGGAGGCAGAAGTTTCGCTTCAAATTGGCTTCGTTCCGTAAAACAGCAAGCCCTGACCGGCTTCGAAGCGTAAAACCGAGCCCAGCCGGCCATTTGGGTTCGTTTTTTCAATTCGCCTCCCGACCTTGGGTTGCCCTCTGGCTTCGTTGCGCAAAAAAACACGACTCGCAAGTCGCCGCCCGCCAATTCTCCCGTCGTGCCGTTGGCCCCGTCACTCCATTTCGAACCGTAAAACAGGCCCTAAATCCCTTGGCTTCGAAGCGTAGCGAGCGCCTGCCTATCCCTCAACCCTCTTCCCCTCCTGCCACCACTCCTCCATCTGCTCCAACGCCGTATCCCCAAAACCCTTCCCCGATTCCTCCACCCGTTTCTCCACATACCCAAACCTTGCCCGAAACCGCCCTGTACTCTTTCGCAGTGCCTGCTCCGGATCCACCTTCATCGTTCGCGCCAAATTCACAATCGTAAAAAGCAAATCGCCCAGCTCATGCTCCACCTGCTTCTTATCCTCCGTCTTCTGCGCCTGCGCCAGTTCTTCCGCCTCTTCCCGAACTTTATCCAGCACCCCACTCACATCCGGCCAATCAAATCCCAGCCCCGCCGCCTTCTTGCTCACCTTGTCCGCTTCCATCAAAGCCGGCAAATTCCGCGGCACCCCATCCAGCACCGACTTCGCTTCCGGCGCCCCCTGGTCCGCCTTTTCCTGTTTCTTAATCTCGTTCCAACGCACCAACACTTCTTCCGGTGTATCTGCCTGCGCATCGCCAAACACATGCGGATGCCGCCTCACCAACTTCTGGTTAATCGCATCCAGCGAATCCGCCACCGAAAACAAACCCTTCTCCGCCGCCATCTCCGCAAAGAACACCGGCTGTAACAGCAAATCGCCCAGTTCTTCAGCCAGCCCCCGCCAATCCTCGCGGTCAATTGCGTCCATCACTTCATAGGCTTCTTCCAATAGGTATGGCTTGATCGTCTCGAACGTCTGTTTCCGGTCCCACGGACACCCGCCCGGCGCCCGCAAACGCGCCATCACTTCCACCAATTCCGCAAATTTCTCGCCTGCTTCCGCAAATCTTTCCGCCATCGCTCGATCCTCGCACAGCCCTAACTCGATAAAATATAAAGGTCGTATGTCTGACTCTCAAAAGCTTCCTTCTGACTTCCCGATCCCTCCGGCGAACTTCTCGTTTCTCGTTGAATCGATCCTCATGCAAACCCAAGTGCAACTGGGTCTGCTGCGCTTCGACGAAAAAGACGACGCCGAGCCCAATCTGCCCGTGGCCCGTCACTCCATCGACATGTTGGCCATGTTGCAAGAGAAAACCCGCGGCAACCTCACCACCGAAGAACAGCGGCTCATCGAAAACAGCCTGACTGAACTCCGTTTCCGCTTCGTTCAGGTCTCCGATTCCCTTCAGAAAAAAGCCGAACCCGTCGTCGTTGCGGCCGCCACACCCGACAAAGCGAACGATGGCCCCCTCATCATCACCCCCGACGGCGGGAAGGGAACGAAGACCTCATAGATGCTCGATGCCTTCGAGCACGCCTCCATCCTGGTTCTCGGTTCCGGCACCAGCGTTGGCGTCCCCATGATCGGTTGCCACTGCAAGGTCTGCAATTCTACGGATTCGCGCGACAAGCGCCTGCGCCCTTCCGTGCTCTTGCGTCTGGGCGACAAGCGCGTCCTCATCGACTCAACGCCCGACTTCCGTTACCAAGCTCTGCGCTATAAAATCGATCGCCTCGACGCCATCCTCTATACCCACTCCCACGCCGACCATATCCTAGGACTCGACGACGTGCGCCCCTTCAACTTCATGCAGAAAACCGATATCCCGATTTACGCTTCTGCCGATTCCCTCATTACCATCCGCCGCACCTTCCAATACGTGTTTGACGATGCCCCATCCGAATCCAGCCGCCCCAGGCTCATTGCTCACATCTTCGATTCCACGGCCTTTCAAGTCGCCGGCATGGAAGTGCAGCCCGTCAAACTCAACCATGGCAGAGGCATCGCCCACGGTTTTCGTTTCGGCGATTGCGCGTATCTCACAGATCACAGCGGCATCCCGCCTGCCAGCATGGAACTTTTAGCCGGTTTAGACGTTCTATTTCTCGACGCTCTACGCCACAACCCTCATCCCACTCACTCCACTGTCGAAGAATCTCTCCACACCGTCGAACTGCTCAAACCCAAACGCGCCTTCTTCACCCACATCTCTCACGATCTCATGCACGCCTCCTTAACCGAACGCCTTCCTTCCAACGTGCAAATCGCTTACGATGGCCTTGAAATCCCTATCGGCAGGTTAGGGGCATGAACGCGCAAGTTCATTTCTCGATGGATTCCGCGCAGGGCCGCTTTGGGCCTTGCGCCGTTACCATTGGCAACTTCGACGGCGTCCACCGCGGCCACCAAGCCTTGCTCAAGGCAACGTGCGATTACGCGCACCAACACCAACTCCACCCCGCCGTCCTCACCTTCCATCCCCACCCATCTGTCTTCGTTGCGCCTCATCGCGTGCCCGAATTGATCTGCAGTCTGGAAGATCGCATCCGGCTCTTGAGTGAAGCGGGTGCCGAATGCATTCTGGTCCTGCCCTTCAACGAACATTTGGCCCGCTTCACCCCGCAGGAATTCGTCTCCCAAATCATCGTCAAAGGCCTGCACGCTCGCGCCGTCGTCGTCGGCGAAAATTTCCGCTTCGGACATCGCCAAGCCGGCAACAACGCCACGCTTCAAGAACTTGGTCAAATCCACGATTTCTCGCCTCAGTTTTTGAGTTCCGTTTCCTATCGCGGCAAAGTAGTCTCCAGTTCCGCCATCCGCAAGTATCTTGCCGCCGGCAACGTTTCATTCGCCGGACGTCTGCTCGGCCGCTGCTTCTTTCTCGAAGGCGATATTGTCAAAGGCTACGGCATCGGCTCCCAACAAACCGTGCCCACTCTGAATCTTGCCCCACCCAAGGGCCAAATCATCCCGCGCGGCGTTTACATTACTGAGACTCTCGAACCTTCCACCGGCCGCCTTTGGCCCTCTATCACCAACGCCGGCACCCGCCCCACCTTCGATGGCAACGAACTCACAGTCGAGACCTTTCTGCTCGCTCCCCTCAACGGCCTATCTCCCACTCACATTCAAGTCCGCTTCCGCCGTTTCATCCGCAACGAACAATACTTCGCCGACGCCGCCGCCCTCAAAGCCCAGATCATGCGCGACGTCGCTCGCGCCAACGCTTTCTGGCGTCGCGTAGTCCCCGGTAATTCAAGCCTCCTATGATCCGACTCTCACTTCTCCTTACCCTCACAACTCTGTCCTGGGCGCAAGCCCCAACCGATCTCGCTCACTTCGCCGAGATCGACAAAAACGTCTTCGTCGGATCAAAACCTCACACCGATCAAGACTTCGCTTTTCTCCAATCCCATCACATTCACTACATCCTCAACGCACACTTCCTCCCATTTCTCTCCGGCCCCGAACGCCGTAAAGCCAAACGCTACGGCATCGAATTCATGGCCGTGCCCATGAACGCATCTCCTATACCGCCTTCCCGCGAACACGTCAACAAGATCCTGCTCGCTATGCAAAACGCGCAATTCCAGCCCATCTATCTGCACTGCGTTCTCGGCCGCGACCGCACCAGCCTGCTCTCCGGCCTCTACAAAATCTATTTTTTGGGTGTTTCGAAGAGTGTCGCCTGGGACGAGATGCGCAAGTCCGGCTTCAGGACCGGGTTCTTTCTGCACGGTCTCAAATCTTACTTTGACAAGAACGCCGATTCGCATATAATTTCAAAATGAAATCAGCTGTCGTTGAAACCCGTAAACTGCGTGACCTCGCCGGCATCGGCAAATCCATCGAAGCGAATCTCCACTCTCTCGGCGTTACCTCAGTAGCTATCCTCGCGTCAAAAGAAGGTGAAGAACTCTACGATCAGCTCTGCCGCAAAACCCGTACCCGCCAGGATCCCTGCGTTCTCGATACGTTCCGCTGCGCCGTCGCCCAAGCCCGCAACCCTCGCCTGCCTGCCGAACAACGCAACTGGTGGTGGTGGTCTCGCCAGCGCAAACTACAAAATCATTAACGCGCGCGTCTCTTTTAAACCCTTCTCACTCACCGAGCCAATCTCTAACTCCACCATCTCATTCGCTGCCCGCTCCGCCGCCATCTCCACTTTCAGAAAGTTCGACGTCAACGCCATCCCGCGCTGCTCCAGTGTCACCGCCGAAAGCGTGCGCCCGATCATCCTTCTCCGAAATTCCAGATTCTTTCTACCCGAAATCTCCCGCAGAATCCGCGTCCTCTCCTGCCGCTCCGGCATTGCCACCGCATTTCCCCGCGTCACCGCATCGGTCCCCGGCCTCTCCGAATAAGTAAACACATGCAGATAAGTAAACGGTTGCCGTTCAATAAACTCGCATGTCTCCGCGAACTCCGCGCCCGTCTCACCCGGAAAGCCCGTCATTACGTCCGCACCAATTGCCGCTTCCGGCATCAACGCCCGCGCCAACGCCACCCGGCTCTCATAGTGTAGCGTTCGATACTTACGGAACATCCTCTTCAGCACCGCGTCCGACCCCGATTGCAAAGGCAAATGCACATGCCGCGCAATCCTCCCCTCCACCGCAACGAACTCCAATAGATCCTGACTCCAATCCATCGGCTCTACGGAACTAACCCGCAGCCGCCGCACATCCGTCTCCGCCAAAACCGATCGCAGCAAATCCACAAAGCGCAACCCGCCGGGCAAATCGCGTCCCCACCGACCCAAGTTAATGCCGCTCAACACTACTTCGCAATACCGGCTGCTCAAATCCTTCACTTGCGAAATCACACTCTCCAGCGGCGCGCTCCTGCTCCGTCCCCGCACACTTGGAATAATGCAAAACGAACATTTATTACTGCAGCCATCCTGAATCTTCAGATTCGGCCGCGTCCGATCCTCCCGCACATCCCGCACTGGCGCTGCCAAAAAATGCTGCTGCGCTCCAATATCGCCCACAAAGATTTGCCCGTGATAATCGACCGCACCAACAATCCCCGCGATCTCCGTCTTGTGCGAATTCCCGACCACCCAGCGCACACCCTCCAGCGCCGCAATCTCCTCGGGCGCCCGCTGCGCATAACACCCCGTCACCAAAATCTCCGACGCCGGATGATCCCGATGCACCCCCCGAATCAACCGCCGCGCATCGACATCCGCCCCGTGCGTCACAGTGCAAGTGTTCAGCACAATCAAGTCCGCCGCCCCCGCTTCCCGCACCGCCACATATCCCCGGTCTGCCAGCGACGCCTCAATCGCCGCCCCATCCGCCTGCGACGCACGGCAGCCAAAGCTTTGCACAAAAACTCGCTTTGCTTGGGGCTCTTCCATATTCATAGTGTAAGTTGCATACTGGTGGCGATGGCCTTTCCCATCACGGTTGCTCAATATCTGACCTTTTGAGTCGCCCGAGGGATTATCGAAGCTTGGCTGGTTGATCCGAAACAACGTGAGGTAACCGTTTATTCCGGCAAGAAGATGCGCACAGCTTCTTTGAAGAACAAATCCATTTTGCACTGGAGCGGCAAACCCGTGCCTCTGTCCGCCATCTTCCGCTTGCCCGGCTGAATGTACCGCTAGGTCAACAGAGACGCGACTTTTACAGTCTCCCGCTGAACGTCTACAGCCTCATTTTCTCCGTAGCTCTCTATGCGCTCGTACTTCCCATTCGCTGCATCCAAATCCCGATGCACCACCAGCCGCCGCGCATTCAAATCCAGCACCCAATATTCCCGCACCCCGGCATTAGCGTAAAGGTCGCGTTTCCGAGTCAAATCGGGCCGTACCGTTGTGTCCGCCACCTCCACCACTAACACCATGTCCAGTCCATTCGGATGCCGCTCTCGATATTCGTCCTTTGCTTCCCTTACAACGGCCAAATCCGGTTCGGGCATACTCTTTTCGCGATCCGCGGTCCCCGCTTCCATCGGCCCTTGCACCCGCACTCTCGCTAGCCCGAACACTCCGCCAAGGGTTTCCTGTAGCCGCTGAATCGCAAACATGTGCGGTGGTTTCTGTCCCATCTTGTCGATCAAGTCTCCATCAATGAGTTCAAACCGCTGTCCTTCGAAAACCCCCGCATCCAACATTGCCTCCACTTCACTTCGCGTAAAACGCTTGCGCGGGAGTGGTGGCCCAGCAACTGAACTCTCGACAATAGCAACCGGCATACCTTTAGCTTATCCCTCGCCGAACCGTCATAGGAAGAGAGATGATGGTCACATGAGCATTTCGGTCGAAGGGTTGTACCGGAACGGGAAGGTCGAACTCCTGGCGCCCGTCGCAGAAGCAGAAGGATCGCGTGTTACTGTGACTTGGATGCGCTCCGACGAAGCCGTAAGTCTGCGCGCACGCGGACTTGATGAGGCCAACGCCGCCGATTTGCGCCGCAGGTTAGCCACTTTCGCAGCGGACTGGGATCGTCCCGAGATGTCAGTCTATGACGAATTGTCAAAGGGTGAAGTAGTCCTCGTCCTTTCCCGGACTCGAACCTCCTACCGATATTCCTCGTTTGCCATACTAAGACGTGCCTGCGCGGTCGGGCAACCGCTGGCGGAACTGGGTAAGCCGGTGAAACGAGAGGAAAGTCCGGTCTTCATAGGGCGGCATGCCGGCTAACGGCCGGGGGTTGGCGCTCAAAGCGCACGCTACGGATCAGTGCCACAGAAAATATACCGCTTGCTGCTTCGGCGGTGAGTAAGGGTGAAAAGGTGCGGTAAGAGCGCACCGCGGGACGAGTAATCGCGCCTGGCAGGGAAAACCCCATGTGAAGCAAGACCAAATAGGGGAGGAGGAGCGGCCCGCTCCGTCACAACTTCCGGGTAGGTTGCTGGAGCCCTTCAGTAATGTTGGGCCTAGACGAATGGTTGCCACCGCTTCGGCGGACACAGAAACCGGCTTACAGACCGCGCAGGTGCTTTCTCTAAAACTATTCTTCCCGCAGCGCCGCCGTCGGTTCCAACCGGGCCGCGCGCCGCGCCGGTATCAGCGTTGCCACCATGGCCGTCGCCGCCAGCATCATCGCCGCCAAAACCAAAGTGAGCGGATCCTTCGCCTTCAACTCAAACAGCATCGACTCCGCGTACTGCGCCAAAAACAACGATGCCGCCACACCCAAGGTCAACCCCATAGTCACCATAAGCGTCGCGTCCTTCGCAATCAGCCGGTAGACGCTGCCCTGCGAAGCTCCCAGCGCCATCCGCAACCCAATCTCGCTTCTCCGCCGCACTACTAAATAGGACATCACCCCATACAAACCGAGAGTCGAAAGCACTCCCGCTAATATCCCGAACCCCAGCGAAAGATTCGCCATCAAACGTTCCCGTAATACCGACTGCTGAACCTGCGTGTCCAACACACGAAAATCCACCAACAGACTCGGATTCACACTCGCCGTTTCACGTAAGATCGCCGCCTGTAGCGAGTCCAATGACCCGCGCCCCTTTATCACAAACGTCCGATCGCTGCCCGGCTTCGTATCCTGGTCGGCCGGGAAAAACGCTATCAGCTGTTGGTCCTCTTTGATATCGCGGTACCGCGTGTTGCCCACCATTCCCACAATCTGGAAAACCTCCTCCGCCTCATTCCCCTCTGCCTCCACCCGAAAGCTTCGGCCCACCGGATTCTTTCCCCCGAACAACTTCTTGGCAAATGCCTGGTTGACGATGGCCACCTTCGGCGCGTTCAAGTTGTCGTGGCTGTCAAAGTCTCGCCCCGCCAGTAATGGCGTTCCCATCGTCGCGAAATACCGCGGCCCTGTCCGGTTGAACCAGCTTTCCTTGCCTTTGGTGTGAGTCGGATCGTCGTCGGCATGCACTTGATCGTTCCAACCCCTCCCGCTGATAGGAGTGATAAAAACCTGGGCTGCCGACGTTACCCCGCCCAGCGAATCAATGCGCTCTTTCAGTTCGCGAAAGCCGGCTTGCCGTTTTTCCGGCGTTTCTAAATCGTTTCCGTTCACCGTGACGCTTGCCACCAAAACATTTCGTGCATCAAATCCAAGATTCGTAGCCAACATCTTCTGCAAACTCTTGCTGAATAGAAGCGCCGCTACCAGCAGTATTAGCGAAAGCGCAACTTGAGCGATCACCAACATCCGCCGCAGTCCGTTCTTTTCCCGCGTAGCCGTCGAGGTCCGCGCACCTCTCATCGCCGTCATCGGAGTACCCCCGCTCGCTCGAATCGCCGGAGCCAGTCCAAACAACCCGCAAGTCAAGACAGCCAGCCCGGCCAGAAATCCAAACACATGCCAGTTCAAATCCGTCGGCACCTCAATCGAATTGTTCGGCCCGCTCAGGAATGCCACCAGCGCTCGGCTCAACACCTGCGCCAAAAACAATCCGATCGCGCCTCCCGCCACCGCCAGCATCAGGCTCTCCGTCAACAACTGCATCATCACCCGCGCTCGCGAAGCTCCCACCGCTCGCCTCACCGCAATTTCTCTTTCTCTTACACTCGCCCGCGCCAAAAGCAAATTCGCCAAATTCGCGCACGCAATCAATAACACCGACCCCGTAATCGCCATCAAAATCCAAAGCGGGTCCGCGAACCTCTCCCGCAGCGACGAAACCCCGGCACTCGCCCCAACTACTTTCAATCGATTCTTGAGATAGGCCGCCGCGAAATCGGGCCTGTACTTCTCCGACAGTGTCTCCCGAAAAATCGCCGGCGACAAGTCGTTTACGTGCTTCGCTGCCCGCTCCACGCTCCATCCGTCTTTCAATCGAGCAATCGGCGTCAACCAATACGCCTCCTTGTCCGACATCCGCCCCTTGCCGTCTTTCGCAAACACGTTTTCGGTGCAAAGCGGCAGCAACACATCGAACCTCTGCCCCGGCTCAACTCCAAAAAATGAGGCGGGCGTTACTCCTCCAATCGCAAATTGATGCCCATCCAAGCGCAACGTCTTCCCGATCGCATTCATATTCCCGCCGAACTCCCGTTGCCAGAAGCCATAACTAATCACAGCCGGTGCCGCCGTACATGCCACCTTGTCGTTACCCTCCGTCGCCGCCGAAAAACCGCGCCCTACCAGCGGCGTAACGCCTAAAACATCGAGATAATTCGAGCTAACCATCAAACCTTCCGCGTAACGTGATTGCCCCGCCTCGCTCAAATTGAAGTTCGTCATCCAAAACGTCAGCATCCCCGAAAAGGCCCGCTGGTCTTTCTGCAACTCGCTCATTTGCGCGTAAGAGAACGCTTGCTCTCGCGAAGAATACGAACCTGCAATAAAGAAATCGTCCGGCTTTCCTCCCCGCTCAATCGTGACCAGTTGCGCCGGATCTTTCACTGGCAATCCCCGCAGCCGAATGGCATCCAGCAACTGAAAAATCGCTGTGTTTGCCCCAATCCCCAACGCCAACGAAAGAATCGCAACCGTACCGAATCCCGGATTCAGCCTCAATTGCCGCAGTCCATATAAGAAATCGGCGCTCGCCGCCTCCAACCATCCCGCTACGTTCATATCTCGCGTCCTCTCTTTTTGCATCGAGTAATTGCCCAACCGCCGTCTCGCTTCGCGCCACGCCTTTTCTTCCGGCACGCCTTCCGCCAACAGACGGTCCACCGTCTCCGCCACATGAAAGGCCAGTTCATCGTCCAGCCGTTCACTCAGCCATTCAGCCCGAAATACATTCCGCCAGCGTTCGTGCCAAGGCATAAGTCACTTACGAATACTTGAGCACTCGTCCTACGCCTCGCGTCAAGCGCGCCCAATTCTCCTGCTCGTGAGCGAGCTGCTCTTTCCCGCGCGCCGTGATCGCATAAAATTTCGCCTTGCGTCCCTTGTCCGTAATCTCCCAACTCGCCGAAATCCATCCATCCTGTTCCATCCGGTGAAGCGCCGGATACAGCGAGCCTTCTTCTACTTGCACCAATTCAGCCGACACCGCATGTATATGCGTGCACAAGCCATAGCCGTGCAGCGGCCCGCGAGCCTCCAGCGTCCGTAAAACCAGCAGCGTGAGCGTTCCCTGTAATTTGTCGTTCGCGCTCTTTGGCATATCTAGCTATGTATAGCGTATAGCGCAGTGTGTCTTCTGTCAACAAGTTTTTCTGCCGCGACGCCCCCAATGAGGACTGAAGTTGCTACATTTTCTGACCCACGACTAACTCCGAAACCGAGCCGGAAGCGTGAGCGACCTAATTTGGCGCGCAGCTTTGTCGGTGAGGGTTCCGGGTAAAGACACACTTCGGTGAGCGGGAATGTCTTGAGCGGCTACATTATTGATGTATGGCGCCGCCGCTGGCATATTTCATAACATTTTCGAGCTACGGCACCCATCTTCCGGGGTCGGAAAAGGGGTGGGTCGATGCGAAACACAGCATACCCGGCAGTCCAGTTTTGGGTGGTGATGTGCAGATTGCCGGTTTTTGGAAGGCTCGGTTGAAGGAGCCGCCGCTTGTGTTGGAACAGGAATCACGGCGCATTGTGTGGGAGGCGGTTTTGGGCGTTTGTGGGTATAGGGGGTGGACGGCATATGGAATTCATGTGAGGACTAACCATGTGCACGCAGTGGTTGGAGGAGAAACAAGGCCAGAAAGTACGCGCAAAGGCGAATTACCAGCGTGAAAGGTTTTGGGCCGGCCATGGGAGCACAAGATATTTGTTGGAATGGAACGCGGCTCAGCCGCCTCTACTTTTACCAAACGAGCGGTACCCGAAGCCGGCACGCAGCGATTTTCCAGTTCTCATTCCTCAATCGCATCGTGAGCTATACTACTGCCGCTGGATTAGTAACCCAACACTCGGAGGGAAAGTTAATATGTCAAAAGGGACGAGTAACACTTTCGCGGCGTTCTTCGCTTTAGCTGTGCTTGGTAGTGCGAGCACAGTAACTTCAACCAGTTGCCAAACCAACCTTGGAACCGTCGACGCAACGTCATCGTGCTCTTTGGCTGGATCGGCGGGAGGCAGCGCGCCCGGTGATGTTGATGGATTGGCAAGCGCGTCCGCCAGTGGCGGCTATACGGTCAGCGGCAACAATATTGCGGTGACCGCCGCAGTGTCCGCAACGGCCTATCCGACTCTCATTGGCCTCTTTGGAGGCGCAGACTCCAGCGCGGGCGCCAACGTAGACATTACAGCGTCTTTTCTCGTCAGCGGAAGCGGTACAGCGTTTGTGCAGCTGACGCAACCGGCGTTCGCCTTCGAAGATACCTATGGTGAAGACTTCGCCACGTTAACACTACAATTTGGAAATTATCTAGACGTCACATGTAGTGCCGATCCCATAGGGTCGCCATGCACTGTTGCTGGTTACCCCTTTCCGGCCATGAAGATTCCGACAAATGTGCCGATTACGCTCACCTTTACGACCGCGGCGTATGCTGCAGGTGACCCTTTCGACGGCGCAGGCGGGGCGGGAGACGTCGGCAGTCTGGAATTGTCTTTCTTCGCGGCGGACGGCAAAACGCCGGTAGCCGTAACCGAAACGCCGGAACCCGGTCTTTTCGGAATGGTTCTGATGGGTGGCTTATTTCTTCTCTTGGTTGCGAGGCGCGCTAGCAGCTAGTGCTTAATTGCATAAATTGGCCTTTCGTTACCGCTTCCTCACTAAGAGCTTCCGAGCCGCGACTGTGAAGGAGTGTCTCTATGGGCCGGTAGCCCACGAATGATGATGAAAACGCCTCCCTAACCACCGCCAATCCTCCGTTCCGAGCCGCGACCGTTAGGGAGTCGGTTTGTTGGCTGCCCGAGCGTCTTCAGGCGAATGCTCATGGGCCCCAGCCCCTAACCGAGCCACGAGTGTCAACGCGGCTCGGCCGCGTCTACTTGTACCAAACGAGCGGTGCTGAACGCCGGCATTCCGCGTTTTTCAACGCGACGGTGTACGCCAACTTCTGCAAGTCGGTACTAGCTATAGCTAACTCGCCACGCATCGCGCGTCAGCGTCTACGGGAGTTATTCGGGGACTCTAAAACTTGACAATCCCTTTACGCGCAAGTAAGAATGAGGTTCGCAAATTCTCACGCACTTCCTGCAACCTAGGTTCTGTGAGGTTTTGTTTGTAACTCGACCGAAACAAAATTCTCGAAACTCACGTTTCGATCCAAGAAGGAAAAGGAGGGATTTGGAGGGATTTATGGCGCAAGGTCGTTCTTTTAGCTATGAATTCGAGTATTCAGAAGTAGACAAGTCGGAGGATCTGGATTCACGCGGAACCAAAGTGACCACGGTCAAGTGTCACGGTGACTTGGTCGCCGAGACAAGAGATCGGCTTGAGGAAGCGTTCAAAGAAACTCCTTTTAAGGGCCGCATCGTGATGGATATGAGCGATGTCAACTATGTCGACAGCGCCGGCCTCGGAGCTCTCATGCGCCTCAAACTGCACGCCATCAAGGAAGGCGGCGTCAGCGTCAAATTCGTCCAAATGACACCACGCGTATTGCAACTTCTAAAGCTCTCGAACCTGACCGACTGGTTCTCCGCTTAAACGCAATTGCCCCGCGCGAACACCAAGCTACCGCACACAAGCCGAACGCCTCCAAAAACAAGAGGCCGCTCTTGCCGAAGCCGCATCCGCCTATTTCGCTGCCCAATCCGCCAATGCTCGCTACGAACCTACGCCCCGCAATAATGGCTTCGTTTTTTCAACTGCCGAAATGCAACACTGCCTTGCCGCCCAAACCTCAACCGGAAAGGAGCGATCCAAACAAGCCGCCGCCTAACCATCCCGCTTTACAACATTGTTAAAATAAGTGCGCATGGCGATCCGCAAAGAATTGCTCGACATCCTGATCTGCCCGGTCTGCAAGGGCGAACTTTCCCTCAAAGAAGATCAAAGCGGCCTCAAATGCCAGGAGTGTAAACGCGTTTACCCCATCCGCGACGATCTTCCGATCATGCTCAAAGATCAGTCCATCGTCGAGGCCTAACCATATATGACGTTGTTGGATCAATTACCCCAGCAAGCGCGCGTCGCGGTCCTCCGCATCCGTAGCTTGGGGGATTGCGTCTTAACAACACCTGCACTGGCTCTCTTGAAGGCCACCCGGCCCGATCTAGCCATCGGCGTCGCGGTCGAAGATCGTTTCCGCGCGGTCTTCGAAGGCAACCCCGCCATCAGTCAAATTTTGGCGTCCACCTGGCCGGCGGTTCGCAACTGGAAGCCGGAGTTGTGTGTCAATTTGCACGGCGGCACCCGCAGTCAGTGGATGACGGCTCTCTCCGGGGCCAAATGGCGCGCCGGCTTTGCCCACCACAACACCACCCTCGCCTATAACATCAAAATCCCGCGCGCCCAAAAAGTGCTCGGCGTTCAGCGCACGGTCCATACTGCCGAACACATGGCTTCCGCGTTCATCGCGCTCGGCGTTCCGTTGCAAGACGTTCCTCGCGCACAGCTTTTCACCAATAATGAGGTCCCTCTCCCCGGCCGCTACGCCATCATTCACCCCTTCGCCTCCGCGCCCGAAAAGCAATGGCGTCCCGAACGCTTTTGCGAAGTCGCCCGCTATCTCGATCTGTGGAACATCAAACCGGTTGTTCTCGCTGGCCCGCACGATGACATTACTCCCTTCAAAGCCCACCAAACCGTTCGCGGTTCTCTCCAAGCCGCCAAAACACTGCTGTCCAAAGCCACCGTCTTCGTCGGCAACGATAGCGGTCCCGCCCACATCGCAGCCGCGTTCGCCGTCCCCAGCGTCGTTTTGTTCGGTCCTTCGAATCACGCCATCTGGGGCCCTTGGCAAACCGCAAGCGAAGTCGTCGTCGCGCCCGACGGCTTAAAAGACGTCAGCGTTTCCCGCGTAATCGCCGCCCTCGAACGCTTGCGCATGTTTGAAGAGGCGCACGCTTGAATTCATCCTCAAAAGAATTGTTCCGTCTTCTCCGCTACGCCAAACCGTACAGCCCCGCCCTCATCGCCTCCGTCTTTTTCATGGCCATTGTCGGCCTCTCCCAAGGCCTTCTCCTCAAACTCATCCCCGCCATTTTCGACCGCGTCCTCAAACCCAACTCCCCCGACGAGCCCGTCAAGCTCATCAACCTCCATCGTCCGCATATTTACCTCACCCTCAACGATCTGATCCCCGCCTTCGCCCACGTCCACAACATCTGGACCATGGTCGCCTGCGGCATTGTCGCCTGCTTCTTTGCCAAAGGCGTCTGCGATTACATCGGCAACTATCTCATCAATTGGACGGGCCTCGGCGCAATCATGGACCTCCGCCAGGAAGTCTTCGACCGCGTACTGCATCAAGACGCCCAGTTCTTCGAAAACAACGAGAGCGGCAAAATCATGTCCGCCCTTATGATGGACATCGACCGGATTCAGGTCTCTGTCTCCACCATGCTGGCCGATTGGCTGCGCCAGACCTTCACCGCCATATTCCTGCTCTTGGGCATGATCTCCATCGATTGGAAACTCTCGCTTATCGCACTGCTCGTTTTCCCAGTCGTCGCTGTTCTAACAATCGCGCTCGGCCGCCGCATTCGCCGCACCACTCGCCACGCCCAAGATATGGCCGCCGGCCTCACGCAAATCCTCCACGAAACCATCACCGGCCATCAAGTCGTCAAGAGTTTCGGTGCGGAGGATTTCGAATCCAAACGTTTCGCCCTCGCCGCAAAACGCTTGCGCACAGGCAACCTCCGCTACGTCGCTCACCAAGCCCTCTCCTCGCCCATCATCGAAATTTTCGGCGCTCTTACCTTCATCGTGCTTTTGGATTTTGCGCGCAGCCAGGCTAAAACCTCCACCATCACGCCTGGCGATTTCATCACCTTCGTTCTCGCCCTCCTGATGTTGTACGAGCCCATCAAGCGCCTCACCAACATCCACAACATCTTTCAACAAGGTCTCGGCGCCGCTGGCACGGTCTTCCGTTATCTCGATACCCAACCCGACGTCGTCGATCGCCCCACTGCCGTCAAGATGCCGCGATTCGAAAAGCACGTCAAGTTCGAAAACGTCCACTTCTGCTACCCCGGCGCTCCCGGCCGTCCCGTTCTCAACGGCGTCAGTCTTGAAGTGAAGCAAGGCGAAGTGATCGCCCTCGTCGGATCGAGCGGTACCGGCAAAACAACTCTCGCCAACTTAGTCCCCCGCTTCTACGACGTCACCAGCGGCAGCGTTCAAATCGATGGCCGCGACGTCCGCGATCTCAAACTCAGCAGCCTGCGCGAAAAAATCAGCATCGTTGCCCAGGATACGTTCCTTTTCAACGACACCGTCTTCGATAACATCGCGTACGGCAAACCCAACGCCCGCCGCGACGAAGTGATCGCCGCCGCCAAAGCCGCTTTGGCTCACGAGTTCATCGATCGTCTTCCCGCAGGCTACAAAACGCTGATCGGCGAGCGCGGCGTAAAACTCAGCGGTGGCCAGCGCCAGCGCCTCGCTATCGCACGCGCTCTCCTCAAAGACGCACCCATCCTCATCCTCGACGAAGCCACTTCCCATCTCGATAGCGAATCCGAGCGTCTCGTTCAACAGGCGCTCACCGTGCTGATGAAGAAACGGACCGTGCTCGTCATCGCCCACCGCCTCTCCACCATTCGCCAGGCAAACAAGATCGTGGTTCTCGATAACGGTAACATCGCCGAAATGGGCACTCATGATGAGTTACTGGCCGCCAAGGGACTCTATGCACGCTTGCACGAACTGCAGCATGCGGATTCGAGCGTCATAGCCGGATGAGCGATCAACCCAGCGGGTACCCAGCCGTCCGCAGCATGACCGGCTTCGCCCAAGTGCGCCGTCAAACCGATTCCGGCGAACTGTCCGTCAGTCTCCGTACTGTCAACCATCGCGGACTCGATCTGCACTTTCATCTCGGCAACGAATTCCTCCAGTTCGAAAGCCCCATGCGCGCCATGCTCAAGGAACGCATTGGCCGCGGCCACGTCGAAATTCGCGCTTCCTTCACTCGCGCCCTCGCATCCAACCCAGCCGGTTACAACGCCGAGGTTTTGAAAAGCTATGTCGCCGCCTTTCGCGCCGCCGCCGCAGAACTCGAACTCGATAGCAAGCCGGATCTCAACGTTCTCTTTTCCATTCCCGGCGTCATCGGCAACGGCAGTTCGGAAGTCGAGCCATTAGACGCCAAATTCCAGCCCCTCCTACTCGATGCCCTCGGCGAATGCATCGGCAATCTCAACGCGGTCCGCGAACGCGAAGGCAGCGAATTGCGCAAAGCCTTGCTTTCCGAATTAGCGCAGATCGAGCAGGCGCGCGCCGAAATCGTCAACCTGCGCGATCAAGCCGTGCCATTCCTGGTCGAACGCTTGCGTGAAAAGCTAACAGAATTGCTGAAAGGCTCAACCATCACCGAATCGCGCCTCGTAGAAGAAGCCGCCATCCTCGCCGACCGTTCCGATGTCGAAGAAGAATTAACCCGCCTCGCCGTCCATACTCAGGAACTGCGCCGCATCGTCGAAGCAGGCGGCGCTGTTGGCAAACCTCTCGACTTTTTACTGCAAGAATTGAACCGCGAAACCAACACTACCTTGTCGAAATGCTCTGGCGCCGGCGAACCTGCCCTCAAGATTACTAATCTCGGTCTTGGCCTCAAAGCTAATATCGAAAGAATAAGGGAACAGGCACTGAACCTGGAGTAACCCCTTCATGATAGAAGAAAAAGCGAAGTAAGTGACAACCGTCTTCATCATTTCCGCGCCGTCCGGCTCCGGCAAATCCACCCTCGTTTCGCGCCTCTTGGCAAACGATGCCGGCCTGCGCTTTTCCGTCTCCTATACCACGCGCGCCCCCCGCGGCCATGAAAAACCCGGCGAAAGCTACATTTACATCTCCCGCTCCGAGTTTGAAACTCGCCTCGCCAACAACGAGTTTCTCGAACACGCCGAGGTTTTCGGCAACTATTACGGCACGAACCGGGAGATTCTTCGCCAAGCGCAATCCGCGGGAAAAGATCTGATCCTCGACATTGACGTCCAGGGTGCGAGACAATTGAAAGAGCGGATTCCCGAGGCGGTCTCGATCTTCATTTTGCCGCCGTCCCGCGATATATTAGAACAGCGATTGCGTAGCCGCTCCGAAGACGCCGAGGAAGTGATTCAACGGCGCTTGCGCGATGCGGCGAGTGAAATCCGCAATTATCAGCAATACGATTATGTGCTGGTGAACCACAGGGTAGACGATTCCACCCTGACGCTGCAATCAGTTGTCAGAGCTGAGCGCGTTCGGCGGATCAGAATGGAAGAGCACATCGAACCCATTCTCCGAAGCTTCGATCCGCGTCCGGCGTCGTTATTTTAGAAGGTTTTTGAAAGACGGAGAAAAGTGATCATGGATAAGCCAAGAGTAAACGCGATGCACAGCATCCCGGACGATATCGACGCGAGCACCTATCGTTTCATTATCGTTTCGGCCAAGCGCGCCCGCCAGTTACAGAACGGCCAGCGCAGCTTATTGCCGGCCACCAACAAGAAACCAACCACGTTGGCGATGGAAGAAACCCGCCGCGGTCTCGTGCCTTATACCGATCTGACGCAAGAAGAAGCGCACCTCGCCGCCCAGCAACGGCTCGACGCAGCCGAATAATAGTATCGATGGAACGTCCGATCCGAGCCGCGTCTCGCTCAGAAGGTGGGGCAGGCTTTAGCCTGTCGCTTCGTGGCGGCGAAGCCGCCTTTACGCAGGCGAAACCGCCTGCGCCACCCGCCAAGAACATGCGTCTCAAAAAGTCCACAGAAATCCCACAAAAATGTAGAAACTCGAGTGAGGGAGCGCTAACATGCGTATCGTCGTTGGCGTAGGCGGCGGTATCGCAGCTTACAAGGCTGCCGAACTGGTGCGAGCCCTAAGCCAGCGCGGTCATGACGTGCAAGTGGTCATGACGAAAGCCGCTCAGGAATTCATCCAGCCACTCACCTTCGCCGCCCTCACCGGCCGCAAAGTCATCACCGGGCTCTTTTCGCAAAGTAGCTCGCAAGACACTCTTTCAAGCGCCGTCGAACACATCGCCGTCGCGCAAGACAATGATCTGCTCGTTGTCGCCCCCGCCACCGCCGATTTGCTCGCCAAATTTTCCACCGGCCTCGCCGACGATTTCTTGTCCTCTCTCTACCTCGCATTCACCGGCAAAGTCGTTCTTTCGCCCGCCATGAATACCGCGATGTGGGAGCATCCCGCCACGCAGGCCAACTTGGACACGCTCCGCAAACGCGGCTGCTCCATTGTCGACCCCGATCAAGGCTGGCTGGCCTGCGGCGTCACCGGCACCGGCCGCTTACCGGATCCGCTGCGCATTGCCGATCACGTTGACGCTCTGGCGCGCCCCGCCAAAACCGATTTCAGCGGCGAAACCGTTCTCGTCACTGCCGGACCCACCCAGGAAGCGCTCGATCCGGTTCGCTATATTAGCAACCGCTCCAGCGGCAAGATGGGTTACTCTATCGCCGCCGCCGCGATTCGCCGTGGTGCGCGCGTCATTCTCATTTCCGGCCCCGTCCATCTTCCACCTCCGCCGCACGTCGAACTGATCTCCGTCACAACCGCCCAGGAAATGCGTGACGCCGTGTTTGCGCATTTGGAACCGGCCACCATCATCGTCAAAAGCGCGGCCGTGGCCGACTACTACGTTGCTCGCGTACCCGAACAAAAGCGCAAAAAAACCGCCACTCGCCTCTCTCTCGAACTCGATCCCACCCCGGATATTCTCGCCGAACTCGGTCAACAGAAGGGCGACCGCCTTCTCGTCGGTTTCGCCGCCGAAACCGAAAATCTAATTGAAGAAGCGCGCCGCAAAATGAATGCCAAGAAATGCGACATGCTCGTCGCCAATCTAGTCAACGCGCAAGGTCTCGGCTTCGAATCGGACAACAACGAAGTGGAAATTCTCTCGCGTAGCGGGCAAATCGTCCACGCCGGCCCTGCCGGCAAACATGAAATTGCCGAGCGGATTCTCGACCAAATCTCCATGCTGCGTTTGAATCTGCGGGCCGTTGACGCCACCGCATGACACCGGACCAAATCTGCGGCTATCTCAAGTACTACCGCGATCTCGGCATCGAAACCATCTATCGCGTCCCACCTCAAAAACCAACAGTCTTAGCCCCACCGCCGCTTCACGCTCCCTTACCCGAACTCGTTCCCGCTGGTGACACTCTAGCGAAAATCCGCGAAGACATCGGCGATTGCAAACGCTGCCGCCTCTGCGAGGCCCGCAACAAAATCGTCTTTGGCGCCGGCAACGAAACTTCGCCGCTCGTCTTCGTTGGCGAAGGTCCTGGTGCCGATGAAGATCAGCAAGGCCTGCCCTTCGTCGGCCGCGCTGGCCAGTTGCTCACGCAAATGATTGAGAACACCGCCGCCAAAGAAGGCATCCAGCTCAAACGCGATGACGTCTACATCTGCAACGTCGTCAAATGCCGCCCGCCCGAAAATCGTACCCCTCAACCCGACGAAATGGAAATCTGCGGCCAGTTCCTCTACCGCCAGCTCATGACCATCAAGCCCAAAGCCATTTGCGTCCTCGGCGCAACCGCCATGAAAGCCTTGCTCAATACCAGGGAAGGCATCACCAAATCGCGCGGCCAGTGGCAGAAGTGGCGCGACATTCCCGTCATGGTCACCTACCATCCTTCCTATCTCCTTCGTCAATACAACGTCGAAGCCAAACGCGAAGCTTGGGAAGATTTGAAAGCACTCCTGCATTTCGTCTATGATTGATCGCCGCCAACCCGGAGCCGCGACAGCACCAATAGGGATGAAAACACTCCTGTTACACGCAAAGCCTCTAACCGAGCCGCGAGTGTCAACCAGCGGTGCCAGAAGCCGACGTGCTGCGTTTTCAGGGGAGCGAAAGTCACAGCCCATTCAATCCGGTACCACCGCAGGCAGGGCTGGACTCTTCCTCAGCTTTGAGGGCACTGACGGCAGCGGAAAAAGCACTCAGATGCGTCTCTTGGTCGAACGCCTCCGCCGCGATGGTTACCCCGTCGTCGAAAATCAAGAACCCGGCGCAACCCACATCGGCCGTCAGATCCGCCGCATCCTTCTCGATCCCGCCCACCAGGAAATGGCCAGCATGACCGAACTGCTCCTCATGTTCGCCTCGCGCGCCCAAGCCGCCGCCGAAATCATCCGGCCCGCGCTCGAACGTGGCGAGATTGTCGTCAGCGACCGCTTTACCGATTCCTCCCTTGCCTATCAAGGCGAAGGCCGCGGCATTGGCTTTGACACTGTTCTGCAGGCCCACAAACTCGCCCTCGGCGATCTTCTGCCCGATCTCACTATCTGCATGACCATCGACCTTGAAACCGGCCTGGGCCGTGCGCACCAACGCAATTCCACCAGCGGCGATCAAGCCAGCGAAGCCCGGCTCGATCAACAAGCGCTTGACTTCCATCGCCGCGTTGCCGAAGGCTATCGCAGAATCGCGCGCCTCGAACCCGCCCGCTTTCATCTGGTCGAAGGCGAAGGTGAACCAAACGTCGTCGCCGAGCGCGTCTGGAGCCAGGTAGAACCTGTTCTTTCCAAGATGTTAAGAAAGAAGTGATGCAGACGTTCTCCAATTTTCACGGTAACGCCGCGGTCGTCCAAACCCTCAAGCAGATGATCGCAGGCGAACGCATCCCGCAAACCATCCTGCTCAGCGGTCCCGAAGGCGTCGGCAAAGCCACCCTCGCCCGCCGTTTCGCCGCATCGCTCCTGCACGATTCCCGCAAGATCGAGCAAGACGATCTGAGCCTTCCCCACAACCTCGAAACTTTAGCGGAACGCGACAAATGGGCC
Source organism: Bryobacterales bacterium (assembly GCA_963763615.1). Lineage (GTDB taxonomy): Bacteria > Acidobacteriota > Terriglobia > Bryobacterales > Bryobacteraceae > Bog-105. The sequence goes on from CAVXPI010000009.1 coordinate 347,581, forward strand.
GCCGATAAACGCGCCGACGATCCTCTCCTCTTCTCCTCGCATCCCGATTTCATTACCTTCCCCGTCGATGGCCCTTTGCGCCAAATCACCATCCATCAAATGCGCGAGCTCCGCGAACGCGCCCAGTTCAAACCGCTCGCGGGCTCCCACCGCGTCTTCCTCATCGATCGCCTCGACCGCGCCAACGAACAAGCCGCTAACTCGCTCTTGAAGGTGTTGGAAGAGCCGCCGCCGCACATGGTCATCTTCGCCACTGCCGAAAACCTCTACGATCTTCTCCCCACGATCCGCTCCCGTTCTGTCGTTCTACAGCTAAGCCGCCTCTCCGAAAACGAAATGCTCGCCTTCGCCAAAGCTCGCAATCTGCCCGAAGCCGCCACCCGCATCGCCTTGGCCGAAGGCAGTCCAGGCATCGCCGCCACTCTCGATCTCGATGTCTTTCGCGAACGCCGCGGCCTCATGTTGGCTGCCCTCGAATGCGGCGCCGGACTCATACCGTTCTCCGATTGGGTACAAAAATCGGAATCTTTCGGCAATCGCAAATCCGAGAAACTCGACCTCTATCTGAAGCCCGCCTATGGCTTGCTTGCAGAGATTTTGGCCGTCATGCAAGGCAAGAGCGCCAGCCGCCATGTCGATATCCAGCAAAAAGTTACCGCCATTGCCCAACGTGTGGATTTCGCCTGGCTTGAACGCGCCATTCAGTCAGTCGATGAGCTTGTAGTCATGGTACGCCGCAACATACAAAAAGTGGGAGCCATTGACGCTATGATTATTAAATTGCGTAACGGTTTGCTGCCCATCCGCACCTATAGTTAACAGTGCCGCACCACTGCCTAAAATCAAATGCGGTACTATCCAAGAAACATACCTGAGGCCAAATGATAGAAGAGAGGCGTTTGGATTCGCTCATCAGAAAACCGGTTCGCGTGGCAGTTGGCGGCGCAGAGGCTAAACGTCCTCCAGCCGCTAAGAAGAACACTCCACCCGATCAAACCAATGCTGAGCAATTTTATTATTCGAAGCAGATGCAGAGCAAGACTCACATGATTGTGGTCTTGAACGATGGAGAGCAACTCGAAGGGGTCATCGAATGGTATGACCGCGATTGCTTAAAGCTCAATCGGGAAGGCGCGGCCAACTTACTGCTGTTCAAACACTGCATTAAGTACATGTACAAGTCCGAACCCGAGTAACTCTAATCTTAGACAAACTTTTTTTACCGGGTGGCGCAGGCGCTTTCGCCTGCGTCTGGCCACCCTACCGGGCCGCCATTTTCGTTTTATCTTTCAGCGCAAGACGGTACGCTCGCCGTTCCGCAGCTTCGCGCCAACGCCTTTTTTCTTCATCGGTTTCCGGCACAATCTGCGGCAAAACAATGCGTTTTCCCTGTTGGTCGATCCCTACAAAAGTTAGATACGCCGAGGAAGTATGCCGCAAATCGCCTGTTCGCAAATTCTCCACCCAGACCTTCACGCCCACTTCCATCGACGTCCGGAAAACGCGGTTGACTTGCGATTTCAGCATCACCAGATTCCCTAAATGCACCGGGTGCAGAAACGTCATCTGATCCACCGACGCGGTCACAATCTGACACCGCGAATGCCTGGCCCCCGCAATAGCGCCGCACAGGTCAACCAGATGCATGACGTGCCCGCCCAGCATGTTACCCAGCAGGTTGGTGGTGCTTGGCAGGCAAAGCTCGGAGTATTCGGATTTCGACTCGCGAACCGTTCGGTTTCCCGCTATGCCGTCGTTATCTGTTGGCTGATGTGACATGGGCAAAAGTGATTTCAGTTTCCATCGGGTATCGCCGTATATAGCTCCGGCAGAAGGCCGTAAGTTGGCCCCGCAGGCAACGCTCTTCCGGCATTGGCTCCAATTGCTCGCTGTCTATGCGGAACTCATAGCGCAGCCAGCGAAGCGGGGCGTAAGCGGCTTCTTCTATGAGTAGGACATCCAAATGCGCAGCCGAACGGCGCAGCACTTCATAGCGGACGGAAGATCGCGGCTCTTCCTCCGGAAAATGTTCGCATCCCCCGCGCACGTTGCCATGGTTGCAAAACCTCAGGCGTGCCGCCGCATCAACCGCAAACGGCTCCGTTCGAGCGCAGCATACGCCATCGTATTCCTCAATCAGAGGCAGCCTCGCGTTTAGCAAAGTAGGTTGCTCCACAACGTGCCGAGGCTCAAAATACGGGCAGGGCATGACTCCTTCAAGTATGAACCACCGTGTTTCGCCTGTGAAAGAATTGAGAGGCCCCTATGAGCACAACCACCGTGCCGGAAGACTTCCAGGCGGAACTGCGAAGCGCGCAACAGCAAAACCAACCCGCCAAACTGACCCTCTTGCGCTGGGAATTACAGGGCTCTCCGTGGAAATCCGCCGGTACGAAAATGGTCGATCAGGCCAGCCTGGATGTGCCGCCCCACGCTCCCTTTGAGAACGTGATTCTGTTTACCGGCCACCGCATCGATTCCGCCAATCGAAAAACACCCCGCTTTCCCCCATCCATGGAATCAGTCGCTCGCGCCGCCATACGCGCTGCGGTCAAGAGCCATTCTCCAGGAGCGACACTGGGCATCTCCGGAGGCGCCAATGGCGGCGATATTCTCTTTTTGGAAGTCTGCGAAGAACTCGGCATCGCGAGCGAAATGCTGCTAACCTTGCCCGAAGACCAGTTCCTAAAGGCTAGCGTTGAAAGCGAAGACTCGAGTTGGGCCACACGCTTCCAGCATCAAATCTCGATCCATCCCAACACCCCAGTCTTGGCCCAATCCGAACAACTGCCTCAGTGGTTGGCGTTCAAGCAAGGCTACGATATTTGGCAGCGCAACAATCTTTGGCTCGTGAGTCAGGCGCTGAGTCATCCCGTTCAACACCGCACGTTGATCGCACTCTGGGATGGCGAAACCGGAGATGGGCCCGGCGGAACCGAGCACATGGTCAGCCTCGCCAAAGAGCATGACGTAGAATTTGTCTGGCTCAACACGAAAGTGCTTTTTAGTTAGCTGCACCTGACGACACCGTCAAGCCTCCGAGCGGAGCCGCGACCGAATGTGATATAACTTCCTCCGCTATGTCTCTTAAAGCTGTTGCGCTCGGATTCTGTCTAACCGGCCTCCTAACCAGCCAACCCGGCATCTTCAATAAGCAAGACCTCATTCGCTACACGCCCGATTGGAAGGGTCCGCGTTTTGACGACGGCCGCCCCAAGGTGCCGGACGCCATTCTCAAACGCATGAAGAACGTAACTCTCGAAGAAGCCTGGGCCACCCTGCGCGACTCCGGCTTCACCCATCAATACGAAGACGGCTGGTTGAGCATTCATCCTGGCCGCGTGCTTGTCGGCCGCGCGTTAACCGCACAGTGGCTTCCCGGCCGTCCCGATATTCACGCTGTCATCGCCGAACAAGGCAAGAAAGACGGCCGCATCGGCGGACAAAACGCCTGGCCTGTCGACATGCTGCAACCGGACGACGTCTACGTCTGCGATCACTTCGGCCTCAAACAAGACGGCCCATCCATCGGCGATAACGTCGGTAACGCCATCTATGCGCGCAGCCACAACGGCATCGTCTACGATGGCGCCGTCCGTGACATCAACGGCTTGAACGAACTTGAAGACTTCGTCTCCTTCGTCCGCTATTACGACCCTTCGCACCATTTCAGCTCGCTCGGGCCCAAACTCAATTCGACGATGATCGGCATCAACATTCCTATTCGCATCGGCAAAGCCACAGTCATGCCCGGCGATGTCGTTCTCGGCCGCGATGGCGGCGTTCTCTTCATCCCTCCGCAACTGGCCGAAACGGTTGTCAAAGCCTCCGAGATCACCCGCCTTCGCGACATCTTCGGCCACCAGCGCCTGCGCGAACAGAAGTACACAGCCGGCCAAATCGATACCAGGTGGGCTGATCCCATCGAGCGCGACTTCACCGCCTGGCTGCGCGAAAACATGGAAAAACTGCCCATCGCCAAAGAACAAATTCAGGAAATTTTACAGGAGCGTGAAAAATGAAAACCCATCGCCGTTCGTTTCTGTCCGCCACGGTTGGAGGCACCTTCTCGCTGGCCTCACTGGGGCGCGGCATTCAAGCCGCCACCACTCCCTATCAGCGGCCCAAAGTCAAAATCACCGATATCAAAACAGCGGAAGTGCGCGTCCATGGCCACCAAACGCATGTGCGGGTTTACACCGACGGTGGTTTGTTCGGCCACGGTGAAGCTACCGATGCCGCCGTCGGATCAGCCGCCCTCGTCCGCAGTTTCAAACCGTTGTTGCTTGGCAAAGATCCCCTCAACGTCGATGCGCTTTGGGAACAAATTCGCGTAAGCGGAATTTTCGCCGGCGCGCAAGGCGGCCAATACATCACAGCTCTTTCCGGTCTTGAGATCGCTCTTTGGGACTTAGCAGGTAAGATCCTCGGTCTTCCCGTTTACCAATTATTGGGCGGCAAGTTCCGCGACCGCGTTCGCATCTACTGCGATTCCGACATGACAGACCCGCTCAGCGACGAAGCCGACAAAAAGAAGGAATGGATCAAAGCCAGCGGCTTCACCGCCATGAAAATCGATATCGACGAAGCCGCAGATCCCGCGCGTTTCGACCGCGTAAATTGGACCGCCAGCAACGGCGAAGTCGACCGCATGGTCAGCTGGGTCCGCCGCACGCGCGAAACCATTCCCAAAAACATGGACCTGGCTGTCGACATGCACGGCCGGTACGATGCCACCACCGGCAAGCGCGTCGCCATGGAGTTAGAGCCGTTTCATCTGCTGTGGCTCGAAGAGCCCGTTCCACCGGAGAACGTCGATGCCATGGCCGACATTCGCCACTCCACAAAAACGCCCATCTGCTGCGGCGAGAATCTATTCTTGCGCTGGGGCTATCAGCAACTGCTCGAAAAGCGCGCGGCCGATATCATCATGCCCGATATCCAAAAGGTCGGCGGCCTCTCCGAAGCGCGCAAAATCGCCAACATGGCCCAAGCGTATTACGTTCCCTTCGCGCCTCACTGCGTCGTCTCTCCCATCGGCGTCATGGCGTCCGCTCATGTGTGCGCTTCCGTACCAAATTTTCTCGTCTGCGAATGGCACTGGATCAATGAACTCGATTTATGGAAGAAGTTCGTCAACGAAGGCGAGATCATTGCCGGCGGCCACGTTACCCTGACTGATCGTCCCGGCATCGGTGTCGAGATGAATGAACAAGCCGCACGCACCGTGCAAATCAAGGACACTCCCTGGTTTGAAGACTAAGACCCCAGGGCCATGTGCGCACCGAGGTGCCGGAGCCTCAGTCGCCTCCTGGAGTTTCTAGTGCGCCCCAAGGGCGCAGGTCACCCGTGGGGGAAGGACCCACTCAAGTAGTTGTTGGTAGGACTTGATAGCTTGCGAGCGTTCGAGCCGGGAAACCGGTTAGGTCGAAGCCTCGCGATAAAGCCCACGAAAGGTGGGTGAGCAACCTTGCAGGCCGTAACGCGTCGGGGTGAGATTCCCCGGCGCTACTCAAGCAAGCGCGCAACCGGGGCCTATCGGGCGGTCGACAACTATGTCTATGACCGCGTACGGCATTTCCTGCGGCGACGTCACAAGGTGTCCTCGCGTGGCACAGTTGAGGGAGCCGGATATGGGGTGTCCAAAGCACATGTACATGATTGGGCATGACGACATAAGCGTCTAGGCAACAGCGACCATCAGCCACCAGCGCTTGCCAATGATCTCTTACGATGCCGGCGATCTTCTCTTGCCGCAAGTAGACCGGTCCCATTCGAGTGCTGTCCAGCAGCCGATTACCAAGGCGACGAAAGCTTCACCGCTGGTAAGATGCTCAGGCAGGAACGAGCGTTCCCGCGGCAGACTTCCCCAGAGCCGCCAAGTGACAAACACGGGTGCCTCCGGGATGTCCCAGTGGGGCAAACGACGACGATAGCGTTTCATAGTCTGAGCGCGCACACAACCGGCTGCGCCTTCCTTATTGCTGGTGTGCCGGGCTTTCACAGCTTCTCGAACCAATTGCGGAACTAAACTTCCGCGCGGACTCAAGTCCGCCCTCCGCCGAGCCACTAAAACGTTGAAACTACGGGCTGCGGCAATTTACCGCACCCCCTTCTCTCATCAAGTGAATTAGCATCGTTCAAGGCTTATAGCGGCCGGTTTACGAAGTTGAATGCTTAGAATTCTGAAGGACCAGGAAAGGGATATCGATGAAACGTTTCTTACTAATGGCTACTTGCTTCGCAGTTTTGGGAGTGACAGTGGTCGCGCAAGACAATGCCGAGTATCAGAGCTGGATGAAAGCGGCAGGCGCCACATCGGGCAGCTTGCGGAAGAATCTGGAGTCCAAGAATGGCGACGCCGCTGCGGCGGATGCCAAAAAGTTACAGGAGATTTTCGGACACGTCCATGACTATTGGAACGACAAGCACGTCGACGACGCCATGAAATTCGCCATGGCTGCCACTTCAGGCTTCGGTGAGGTCGCCGATCAGGCGGCAGCGGGAAAGTTTGACGAGGCTGCGGCGACGCTCAAGACTACCTCTGCCAACTGCGGCGGCTGCCACAATGCTCACCGCGAAAAAGCCGCGGACGGTTCTTGGAAAATCAAGTAGCGTTAACGCACCGGCGGGTATTTGGACAGTTTTCTTTGAAGCGAACGCCTGTGGATACCCAACAAGCGTGCCGCTTGCGATATGTTGCCGTCACAATCGGCAATCACGCGTTGCATATGCTCCCATTCGACCCTCGCCAGTGTTGGCACCGTATCCGGCGCCTCCGGCGCTTCACTTGCGGTAGAGCGCAACGTCTCATAAACAGCCAGGATTTGATCGGCATCCGCCGGTTTGCTCAGGTAATGATCCGCGCCTTTCTTCATCGCCGAGATGGCAGTCGGGATGCTGCCGTAGCCGGTAAGAACAATAATGGTCATCGACGAATCGATCGCACGCAATTCCTGGACGACATCGATTCCGCCCTTGCCGGGCATGCGAAGGTCTACCAAGACAAGATCGGGGCTTCTGTCGCGGACGAACTTCAGAGCTTGCTCGCCGTCGGGGGCCGTTTCCGCTTCCCATCTCCGCTCGCATAGCGCGCGGCAAAGACGGCTACGAAAGATCTCGTCGTCGTCCACTACCAGCGCCAAAGGCAGGTCGTCAGGCTGTGGCATGAACTCTCTCCGCTGACTGGAGGGGCAATTGCAGAGTAGCGGTGGTGCCTTCGCCAAGCGTCGAATTGAATACCACGCGCCCACCCAAGCGTTCGGCGAAGGTACTTACCAGAAATGTGCCAAGGCCCATCCCTTTCCCTGGCTCCTTCGTCGTGAAGAACGGTTCCGCGATGCGCCGCAAGACTTGGGCAGGCATTCCCTCGCCTCGATCTTGAACCGCGATCTCTAAGAGCCCGGACTCCTCGCTGGCGTGGATGTGAATAGGACGTTGCTCCACATTGGCGTCTAAAGCGTTCTGAATGAGTGCTACCAGCGATTGAGTTGTCGCCTTTCTAGGAAGGATCGCACAGAGCATGTTTTCGGAAACGCTGATCTTCAGCAAGTTTCGGCTTGCCTCTGGGAATTGGCCGATCACCTGCGTGAGTAGATCGTGAAGACGAATGGTTGTGGGAGTTTCCCCGAGAGGCTCGGCGCTTCGCACGCTCATTTGCTCTAAAATGCGGCAGCAGCGATCGACTTCCGAGCGAATCAGCTTCGCATCCTGCAGAACGGCATTGCTGTTGGCAAAAGTGGCCGCATACCGTTCTAATTCTCTGGCCACAACGGCAATCGTACCCAGCGGCGTACCAAGTTCGTGCGCCGCGCCGGCAGCGAGCGTTACCAAAGAAGCCAAACGCTCGTTCTTAGATACCTGATCTCGAAGTACAAGAACCTCCTGCTCGCGAGTCCGCAGTGAGTCGGCAATCTTCCCGGTGAAAAAAGTAATAAGCGTAACAGCCACAACAAAGGCGATCCACATGCCCACCAAATGAGGCGATAGACCCTGCTCCACATGATGCATTTGAAACGCGGCGGTCGGAATATAGAAAAAGAAGAGCAAGCCGAAGCAGACCGTGGACAACACGCCAAGAACTCGCGTCCAAACCTTCCGTAGCACGACCGCTGAGAGAGTGATCTGCACCAGATACAGCAGACTAAATGGATTCATGGTGCCCCCGGTTAGTCCCAAAATGACAGTCAGGCAGAGAGTATCGAGGCAAAAGACCGCGCCTAGCGTCTGCTGCGGAAACCGAAAGGGTAGCGTTCGCAAGCGGCCAAGCAACAGGTTGCTGATCAGCATCAGCGCGAGCGGCGCAAGAGTCCACAAAAACGTGTTGCCGAGGTAAAAGCCGTAAAACAGCCCGAGAACAATGGCCGCCTCTCCGGCAACCATTCCATAACGCAGCCGCAGCACCCAGGGCAATGCCAAATTTGGGGCGAGATCGGCGGTGGCACCGCTAGCCTGCTCAACGGCGATCTTTGGCTCGGAAATCATCCTTTTGTTATCGTATTGGGCGAACGGCTTCTGGAGAGTGCGGCAATTTGCCGCAGGGTGGCGGGTTGCGCATCAAGGCTGAGTTAAACGTACGCCGTTCAGCCCCTCTTTGCGGCGGCCAACGCTTCGGACTTCTTCACGAACTCAGTAAGCATTTCAACCATGGGAGTTTTCACTTCCGCGGGAGCCGTCTTCAACGAGCCGGCGTGAAACGGCGGGTCGGGGTCGTACTCGCTCATGAGCTGGCAACATTCGGCATAGGTCCGGTCACGTAGTTCCGCGACCATAGTCAGACCAAAGTCGAGTCCAGCGGTTACGCCCGCGCCCGTAATGCGGTTACGGTCGCGCACGACGCGCGCATCCGTTGGAATCGCGCCAAATCCAGCTAATACATGGCGCACCGACCAGTGCGAGGTCGCCTTGTAGCCATTCAAAAGTCCCGCCGCCCCAAGGATCAGCGAGCCCGAGCAGACGCTGGTGACATACTTCGCCCGCGCCCCACGATCGGCCATGAAGGCACGCGTCTCACGATCCACAGCCGCCGCCAGAGTGCCATCCGTGCCGCCAGGAGTGAACAGCACGGTAAGATTGCTCGGGCATGTCTCAAAAGTTGCGTTCGGCGTGATGGTTACCCCTGTGTCGCTCTTCACTGGATTTAGCGACTTCGCAACGAAGAATATCTTTGCACCCATGAGACCGCCCAAAAAGCAGTGCGGCCCGATCAGGTCCATGACAGTCATTCCGGGGTACATGAGCATGGCGATCTGCTCGTCACCCATCCAGTGCACGTTACCCGTAGTGGGCATCTTATGCTGGGGCATTTCCGCCTGCTCGCCAGCGGCACCCATGGCATGTGAGGCAAGAGGGGTGCTGAGTGCTAACAACATCGCTTTGCGGCGATTAATTTCAGTCATATTTTGGTCTCCTTTAAAGCCTACCGGTTCAGACGTAGGGTAATTTCATAAGTTCTTGACAAGCCAACCTGGATCCAGTCCTGCACTATCGGATGACTTGCGGGGTAATATCGTTTGTCCGTGAGATTCAAGACGTTGAACTGGATTGTGTTGTGCCATGATCCAGTCTGAAATCTGCGAGAGACCATGGCATCCAGCCGGGCGTATCCTGGCAAAGCAAAGTCACTCCCATAGTCGCCATTACGCAAACCTTGCGCAAACAGGCCCGCACCAGCCGTCCAGCTTTCACCCAACGAATCGTGCAACCATAAACTGCCGCTGTTGCGCGGAACTTCGGGAAGCCGTTGTCCCTGGTAGGTGGGATCTTTGGTGATGACGGCGTCAGTGTAGGCATAAGATGCGATGCCGGATAAGTGCCGTGTGAAACGACCCCGCAAGTCCGCCTCCAAACCACGCGAGCGCGCCTGACCTATTGTAGTTACATTCGGATACAGGCTGTAGTCCGCTAAGTTATCTTTTACGAGTTGATACGCGGCTACTGTTGCTGTAAATGCTCCGCCGCGCGATCGCACTTTGTAACCCACCTCATATTGATTGGCGATTTCAGGGGCCAGCGCGACGCCCGTTATCGGACTGCGGCCATTATTTGTACCCAGCGCCTGCTGATACTGTGCATAGACGGATTGGCCGTCCTGGAACTGCCATACCAGGCCCACCCGCGGCTTCACGAAAGATTGAATGTTGGGAGCGAGGCCCGGTGGGCCGTAGATGGCGCTTGTCCAATCTGCCCTGAATCCAGCCACGATGATTAGGCGGTGCGGCAGAGTAATCATGTCTTGTCCGTACAGCCCGACCCAACGGATCTTGTCATTGGTAGGGGACACTATCGACTGCGAAGGATCCAGCGTGGGTTGCGTAACGTATAAGGGATTGTAGATATTAATCGCGTAGTTCAGGTCTTGCAGGTACAGCGTGCCATTCCTGCTGTTTGCATAGCCGTCGAGCCCGATCAGCACCGAATGCTGAAGCGGGCCGGTTTTAACCTTGCCGGTCAGATCGGCCGTTCCATGAACAAGGCGATCCCTGCCATAGGGACGGTCGTAGAAATAAGACAGGCACTCACTCGGAAAGCAAGGGGCTCCGCTCAGGATGTCATATCGGTATGGCCAGATATCCACTTCATGCGTGTTGGAGACCATTCCATCGAAGCGCACATTCAATTGCCACCCTCTCGCAATCGACTGTTCTAGATTCACCCGCGCCGAGAGAGGTTGCGCTTTCGACAAGTCGGGTGCGTTGTTGAACTGCGTGTTGTAAGGCAGGTTCGCGGGTCGGTCTCCCACTGCTGGAATTCCAAAATCGTTTCGATAAGCCTGATGCTGGTAGTTCAATGAGAGCCCCAGGACAGTTCGCGTGGTCGCTTTCCAGTTGAGAGTGAGGCTGCCGGAGCCAAGACGGTCGCGCACGAACGCCCGACCGGTCTTGTCGGCAAACCAGGTCCCGGAGGCTCGCCACAACAAAGAACCGCTCCGATTGAGCCGACCACCTATTTTCCCTGTCGTGCGGGTAGAACCCCATTGGCTTGCTATCTCCTCTAGGTCGACGTTAAATACGGGGAGAAGCGGCGCTGTGACTACGTTGACTAAGCCCCCGGGTTCCGCGCGCCCGTAAAGCACGGTATCCGGTCCCTTTACTACATCCACCTGCTGGGCATCCGACATGTTCAGTGGCACTCCGACTAACTTTGTGCCGTCAAGATAGTAAGTCCCCATGCCGGTCATCCCGCTGCCACCCCCTGCGACCATCGAAAAATTAGCGGGGAAACCGCGAAGAATCAGTGACGGCTGAGTGCCGCCATTAAACCCGAAGTCTTGAGCCACACCCGCCACGTTTCGCGCGGCGTCCGACAAAAGCACCGCGTTCTGTTCCAGCAGAACAGCAGCGGGAACGGTTTGCACCGACTGCGGAGTAAGCAACACAGGCGTGTCCGTCTTCATCGCGGTCGAATTCGTTGCGGAGGGGGTGTAGTCGGTCTGTCGATCAAGACGGTCGGTCACCGTCATGGATTGACGCTGTGTCTTGACCGAGAGCACGAAATTCAGGGTCAGCGCTTCCTGTCCGTTCACATTCACTTCGCTTGATTTCGGTTCAAAGCCCTTTCTCTCAACGTTCAGCGAATACTTCCCGGCACTCAGCGGCGAAAAACGGTAAGCTCCCTCTCGGCCAGTCTGAGTGTCTATGACATGACCTCCCTGGTCTTTGAGCACTACGTGGGCCCCGACTATGGCAGCTCCCGAGGGATCGCGGACGGCTCCCAACAAACTGCCCCCGCTGCCCGTGCTCAGGTGTGTCTGCGCACATACTGCTTGCAGAAATAGTGTCGCCGCCGCAAGCATGCGACAGCACTGGATTAACTTCATGTGCCTCCGCAGAATAGTTTGCCTTCGTGCCGATCGGATAAGACAACGCAGAATTTGTTTTGCGTTATCCCCACGCGCGAAAGCATTTCTCCATTACGCAACAGATCCCTATGCTCTGTCGCGCGGCAAATTGTCGCAGCACTGTAAACGGTCTGCGGCAATTTGCCGCATTGCCTAGCATCCTCACCGGCCGTAAACTCGATACTTGCCTAAGCGATAACGAGCTCCAATGATGCGAAAGCTGATTTGGTTTACTGCTGGGATGATCACGCTTGCCATTGTTTTCAGTGCCAGCGTGATTCTTTTTTTGACGACCCAAGTGGCGGGATTTAGCACTCGCGAACAACCGAGCGCCATGGAGCGGTGGGCTGCTCAGCGGTTCCGAGCGTTGGCTGTCCTCAAAAACGCAAAGTCACGCAGCAACCCACTGGCGGATTCGGCTGAAATTCTCGCCTCCGCGCGGGCTCATTGGGCCGACCACTGCGCTAGCTGTCACTCGAATAACGGCAGTGGTCACGTAGAGATGGGCAAACACCTCTATCCACCGGCTCCGGATGTGCGGCAATTGGCTACAATGCCCGCTTGGGGCATTGTAGCCAAGGCTTCCGATACAGGCGTCTCGGTCAAAATGAAGGAAGCAAAAATCGTCGAAGTGCAATTCGGTGAGAAAACCACCTTTCTCCGTGCGAAGGTGGCCATCGATAAGGTCAGCATCAAAGTCGGAGATCGCATTGTCATCCACACCCCCAAAGTGAATGACAAACTCGTCGCGCACACAGTCGAAATTGGAACCGCCGCAGCACCTGCACAGAAAGAGTTAAAATGACCACTTGGCCGATGAACCCTTTGCCGCCATCGCGCTGTGTCAAAGGCTGCGCTAATTCAGCTATGACTTGAGGGTCTTCCGCTGTCAGTGTAGCGTTTTGCGTAATATCCACCTTGTGGGTTGTGATGCACTGAAGATCGCTGAGGTGGATAGAAACATGGAACTGCGAGAGTGGTTTGGCGAGATTGATATCTATTTGTTCGACCAGTTGCTGCGGGGGAGGATTGCGCGGTCGGCGAAGATCCTGGACGCGGGATGCGGCGGAGGGCGCAATCTCGTCTACTTGCTTCGTGAGGGCTACGAAGTGTATGGCGTAGACCAAGACAGGTTGGCGATTGAGGACGTGCGGAGGATGGCCGCAGCCTTGCAGCCTGCGTTGGCGGCAGCGAACTTTCAGGCGGCAAAGCTGGAAGACATTCCTTATGCCGATCAGTTCTTTGATGTGGCGATTTGTAATGCAGTGCTGCACTTTGCGGCAGACGACCGCCAGTTTCGCGGCATGCTGGATGGGCTGTGGCGGAAACTGAAGCGCGGAGGGATGTTGTATTGCCGATTGGCCGCGTCGATCGGAATGGAGAGACAGATGCAGTGGTTAAACGGCAGGAGAGCGTTGTTGCCGGATGGTTCGGAACGGTATTTAGTGGATGCGGAATTGCTGGAGCGCTTGACTGCGGAAATGAACGCGGAACTGTTGGACCCAATTAAGACAACGGTGGTGCAGAATCAGCGGGCGATGACGACTTGGGTGCTGCGCAAGAGGTAGAATGCGGCTCCGTTTTAGCTGTGGGCCACTCTCTCTATTTCGCGCACTCAGCCGTAGTCACAAACCCTGCACCTTAGTTTCTTCCTCCTAAGCCATTCAAACGACGGCTCTTCTCTCAATTGTTGAGTCCATCCCAGCTCACTCCAAACGCCGGCAGCACTATCTTCAGACTGTGGCAATCCCAATCCGGTGCCTGCCACCACAATGCCGTAATTCCACCCGCGCCCAGTCCGGTGCCTGCCCCACATTGCGAATCCGGGAACTCGCGGCGATTTGGCTTCGTTTTTTCAAAAACGTTTCGCAGTAAGCGCTGCCTTCGTTCCGCAAAACAAAACGGCCGATGGGTTTGTTTTTTCAATCCAGCCCATCGGCCAAAGTGGCTTCGAAGCGTAAAACCGCCCCTACGTCGGAATTGGGTTCGTTGCGAAATCACACCCGATCCGGGAGACCGCCCTGGAGACCGCCCCTGGCTTCGGGTGCCAATTCCGGTGCCTGCCACCACAATGCAGTAATTCCACCACCAGCCCAATCGGCTCAAGGTGGCTTCGAAGCGTAAAACCGCCCCTACGTCGGAATTGGGTTCGTTGCGAAATCAAACCCGATCCGGGAGACCGCCCCTGGCTTTGAAGCGTAAAAGAGCGAACTCGTGGCGATTGGCGTCGTTTTTTCAAAAGCGTTCCGCCGCGCTGGCTTCGTTGCGCAAAAAACGCGTCGGCCAAACGGGCGCGCCTGCACGGTGTATTAGTCAGGAGTGTAGGCGTCCGAACTGAGGGCGCTTCCGCTTCCGGCTCGGATTCGGAAAGACGTAGAATGGCTCTGGACGGACATGAAGACATCACGAAGGCATTTCTTTTTCGGCAGCGTATTGGCGGGAGCGGTACCCGTGGGCGGATTTGGGTCGGTCGCGTCGCTGAAGACGCTGGGCTACAAGTCACCGAATGAGAAGTTGAATATCGCGTCGATTGGCGCGGGCGGAAAAGCAGCGAGCGATATTCGTGCCTGCGCGCAGACAGAGAATATTGTGGCGTTGTGCGATGTCGACGACAAGCGCGCGGAAGGAATTTACAAGCAGTTCGATAAGGCGCCGAAGTATCGCGACTTTCGCATCATGCTGGAAAAGCAGAGCGACATTGATGCGGTGATTGTGACCATCCCAGACCATATGCACGCGACGGCGGCGTTGGCGGCGATGGAGTTGGGCAAGCACGTATATCTGCAAAAACCGCTCGCGCATACCATTTGGGAATGCCGTGAATTGAAGAAAGCTGCGGAGCGCTATAAAGTTGCTACGCAGATGGGCAACCAAGGGTATTCGAACGAAGGCACGCGCCAATGCGCCGAGATGATTTGGAACGGCGAGATTGGCAATGTGACTGAGGTTCATGCGTGGACCAACCGTCCGGCGTGGCCGCAAGGCATTACGGAGAAGCCGGCACCCGCGAATGTGCCCGATTGGCTGGATTGGAATTTGTGGCTCGGCGTGGCGGCGGACCGCCCGTACAGCGAAGATTATCTGCCGTTTTCATGGCGCGGTTTCTTCGATTTCGGGTTAGGCGCGCTGGGCGATATGGCCTGCCATATTTTGGGTGCGCCGAATATGGCGTTGCGGTTAACGGCCCCGACGTCGGTAGAGTGCGTAAGCCAGGAAGGGCGGAGTGACCTTTACTATCCCGCTAAATCCGTGGTGCGTTTCGATTTTCCGGCGCGCGACGGGATGCTGCCCGTGAAGATCTTCTGGTATGACGCGATGCGCGACGAGCAGCCAACGTTTGCGAACGCGCCGGCAACTGAGATTTTGGGCGATTTGCCGAGAGGCCAGCAGGGAGATGTGGCGTCCAACTTGAAGCCGAGGGAACGGCAGATCCAAGGTGGAGTGTTCACTGACGCGTTCTTTACTCCAAAGGAAGAAGCTCCGCGGACCGCGCCTGCTGCGAGCACCAAGGAGTTGAGTGCGCGGGAAGAGAAGGAAGCGCATTGGATGAGTTTGATTCGCACGGGTACGAACGGCAGTCTGTTCGTCGGGGATAAAGGGATGATCACGAGCGGTACCTACGGCGAGTGGACTCGCCATTTGCCCGTGGAGAAAATGCGCGATTATGAGTTTCCGCCGGAATTCTTACCGCGCTCGCCCGGGCATTATCGGGATTGGATTCGGGCCGCGAAGGGCGGGGCACCAGCCTGTTCGAACTTCAATGTGTCTGCGCCGTTTACCGAGTGGATCGGCCTAGGCGCACTAGCCATCCAACTGAATGCGAAGCTAGATTGGGACGCGGAGAATATGCGTATCACTAATAACGCTGAAGCGAATCGCATGTTAAAACCAATGACCCGCAAAGGCTGGAAGATGAGCGGCGTCTAGGAGATTTCGGATCTAACAGAAAAAGGGTAACCTCTTTACGCGAATCTCCCGTCTAGGGATGTGTGTACGTCCTCTTGCTGTCAGTGATGTTGGTTGCGGTATCGGCTGCCTTCGCCGAGAATCCTAGCACCTGTTCAGAAATGCCTGATGAGATGGTTGCTATACCGAAGGCGCCGGACGCATCCGCCGTGTCGATCAACATTGCGGGAGCGATGACAAATACCGCCCCTGTTCCGGCCACGCCAGAGACGGTTTCAAAACGTTTGTTTGGCGTGATTCCGAACTACCGGGCAGATCAGTTGCAGGCAACTTATACGCCGATCTCAACAGCGGGTAAGTTCGCCATCGCGCGCAGTGACAGCTTCGACTGGCCGAATTATTTTCTCTTGGCGGGGTATGCGCTACAGGCCCAAGTCGCGGCGGGCGGGTTTATGCACAGCGGCGGTCTGAGCGGATTTGGACGATACTATTCTCGGTCGGTCGCAGACCAACTGGTCGGCTCTTACGTGACCGAGGCGATTCTTCCGACGTTGTTCCATGAGGACCCCAGATTTTTCCGATTGGGCAAAGGGCCGTTTCTGTACCGGGTCTACAACGCGGCGTCACGGATTCTTGTTACCAAGCGCGATGACGGGAGCACCGGGTTTTACTTTTCGGAAATCATCGGCAATATGGGTGTGACGGCATTCGGCACAATTTACTACACGAACCAACGAAGCGCGTCAGAGAGTTTGGAACGATACGGCATGGCGCTCGGCAATGACATGATTTCCAATATGCTGACGGAGTTTTGGCCGGATATCAGACGCAAGATTCCGTTTTTGCATAAGAGGAAGGCTTAAGGCTGTCACAGCAGTTGGGTGAAATCGATGATGACTTTTACGTCGTCTGGTTGGCGTGCAAAGGCGGCGCGCCAATGGGACAGGGGTTCGCGGCGAGTAATGAGAGACTTGAGCCAAGATCGATCCGCCTGCCGCAACGAATCCGCCGCCTTTTCATAGTGGCGGCGGTTCGCATTCACCACACCGAAGGCCACGGTGTTGCCGAGAACCATGCCGCGATTGAGCTGCGTTACGTTGATGGTTGCATCTTGGGCATGTGCCGAAGAACCCACCATGCATAGTATGCCGTCGTTGGCCAAAACCAGCAGGCTGTCGCGCATCACGTTAGCGGCGCCGGTGCATTCAATGACTATGTCTGGCCGAAAGCCGAGCTGCTCAACTGCGCCGGTGTAATACCGTGCGCCCAGGGATTCAACGAGTCTCGGCTTCGGTCCGCTAGTGACTTGATCGAGAATGGCAACCGAAAGACCGCGCTGCCGGCCCATCAATGCGGCGATTAAACCGATGGGGCCGGCACCGGTAACAAGCAAAGTCTTGGGGCGCCATAGGGCGCGCTTTCCAATGTGTTCGATATGCTCCCAAGCCTTGGCGAGAACGCTGGCAGGTTCTACCAGAATGGCCACTTCGCGCAAGGCCGGTTCCACCTTGATCGCGTATTCAGGTTCGATACGCCACCGTTCGGCGCCAAAGCCGTGACTCTCTTTGATGCCGCGCTCTGTGTAGCGCCCGTTACGGCACATATCCCATTCGCCCGCTGCACAAGCGATGCAAGGCTCAGGATCGGGGCGGCGAACCATCCCAATGATCCAGTCACCCGGTACGAAGCTACTGTCCACTGGCGCCTGTTCCACTTCACCTAACGATTCGTGACCCAGTATTAAGTGAGAAGAGTGAACCGGCGCCCATCCATAGTGTCCCGCAATGAGCTCGAAATCGGTACCGCAAACGCCTAGTTGGCGAGCGCGCACTAAGAGACTCCCCTCGGATGGTTGAGGGTCGGGAACTTCTGTTAGGCTGACCGAATTGGGCTGGCCCGGCTTAATGGTGATGGCTTGCACGGAGAGAGATGTCCTTCCCTAAATAGTAATCGGGCGATGCGATATGAACTCGCACCGCCCGTTTGGAGAACCGGAAGGATCTTCGACTGAACAGTTAGGCTTTCTTCGCCTTGCGGCGAAGGAAAAACCCGAGGAAAGCAACCGCCAAACCGGTAGTGGCGTAGGTCGCGGGCTCAGGAGCGGAAGCGACGCCGACAAAACCATTCAGGTAATTAAATGGCTTGGTCGGGCTCAAAGTGGTAGTGGTCTGAACTTCGTAGCTCACTCCGTTTTCTGTGAGCAATGTGTAGCCGCCGGCAATCTCCGTCTGGCCGTTGTTGACCACATTCCCGTTCGCAGTGGTAAAGCAGCTAACCGCCACATTGGCGCACCCGGTTGAACCGTTGTTGCCAAAAACCAGTGAGTAGTTACCCCCGACGTCTTGAATCGTGCCTTGGAACGTCACAGCAGCTTGTGCGCCACCGTTGATCGTCGGCGTAACCTTAATATCGATTACTTCGGAATGGGTCGCGCTCGCGCCAGAATTGAAAGTCGAACCGAACGAACCAATTTCGGTCGCGATCGTATTGCCGTCGAGGAGCAAACCACCCGAAGGGAGAGTCTGTGTTCCTACAGAACCAGGAGCAAAGGCCCACTGATAACCACCAACCAAAGTGTCCGTCGGCGAACCTGTCACAGCCAAGGAAATTGTGTCAGCAGAAGCCGGGACAACAGTCACCAGGACACCGAAAGCCAGTGCCACTAGGGTGCTGCGGAAATTTTTCTTATTTATAGTCAATGCTAATATCCTCCGATATCGCCCAGAATTAGATAGATCTTGAATCCCTTAACGCTCCTTCAGGATAACGGCAACAAACGGCTTAGTCAACCTTCTTGCTGTAGCGACGGTACTGTACGTACCCTAGAGGAACTGCGATTTGAGCCTTATAGGTGACAGGCATCTTACAATAAAACATCGCAAAGAGATTAAAATAGCGTTCTGCTCGAAAATCTTCTGGCGATATTGTCCTGTTCCCCAGATGCAGCCTTAAGTTTTTGAGGTCTTCCCGGCGGCCCACCACTTTACCTTGGGGCTTGGTGGACCAGGCACCGTGGCGGCGACTGCGGCGTCTTGGTTCAGCAGATCGAGATTCAGGCAATCGCTTGGTAATGGTACTAACTCCACTTTTTTGCAACAGTACCGAACTAGGTTTCAATTTCAGGCCAAGCAGATTATCTTTGAAAGTAACCTCTAGTCAAAAACTTTGGTTGAAGAGCGAAAGAAAATCGCTCTGAAATTTAATTTCTGTATCCGTTAGGAGGAAATTCTTTTGGTGAAGAAATACAACAGTTGGTTGAGCGTTCTTCTGGTTCCTGCGATGGTCCTACAGGCTGGGAACACCTGTACAGGCGGCGGTGGAGTTGCAACGCCTCCTACGCTCACTTTGCCTGCGTCCGTCACGGGCATCCAAACATTCAACGACACGACCTCGACTCTCTATCGTTTTGCGGTCAGTGCTGTTTCGTCCGCAGGAGCGTTTAGCGCGGGTACCACTTATGGGGCATGGTGTACAAATCCCACGGCCCTCGTCCCCGGCGGCGGAACAAATCCGGACGGCAGCGTGACTGGTCCGGAAGATAAGAACAACAGCACAGGATCGGCAACCTACAAGCCGGTCAATTCATATATGATCAGCGGCATGGGCGGAGGCGACTACGGCGTCCCCGGCTTTACTTATGATGCTGTTGCCATGGCGTACACAACCACCTCGCTGACTCTGGCGCAGGAGTGGAGCGCCGTGAACTGGATTCTCAACAATCCGGTTGGCGTCTCGGGCGAAACCCCGACACCAACCGACACTCAGGCGGCCATCTGGCAGCTTTTGCATCCTGATTCCTACGCCGCTTCGACGACGGGTTTTGTGGTGGCGACCGCCTCCAATTCGACTTCCGCTTTGACTGGCAGTTCGTGGCTCTTGTACAAAGATGCCCTTAAGAATGGCTTGAGTTTCTTCCCGTCCGGCGGTGAAGTGGTTGGCGTTTTGATGCTTCCCACCACGCCTGCGGGCAGCTCTCCTTATCAGGGTTTCGTTGTTCCTGTGCCCATCGTTTGCGCAAATGGTACGGGCAGCGCGACGTTGACCAAGACCTCAAGTGTTGGCTCGTCCGGCGCGAACGCGTTCCAAACAGTGACCTATACCTATACCATCAAGAACACCGGCGCGTCGACATTGCAGAATCTTGTCATTGTCGACGACAACGGTACCCCGAACTATCCGGGAGATGACGTAACCATCGATCTGCCGGCTGGTTTCAATTTGGCTCCCGGTGCTTCCTATAGCGTGACCAGCACCGTTTATTTGCCAATCTCGCTCTTCTATCAAAACGGTGGCGAATCCGCCTTCGATACGCTGATTCCCCAGGTTGTCCCGGTTCCTAGCGGCTCTCTGCCAGGCACTATGCCTTCGTTGCTTTTGACTTACTTGATTGACAGCGATGTGACCGATAACAGCTACGGCACCGGTGCCACACACGAGTGGGCTGCAAACGGCGGACACACCTTCGCTCAGGCACAGGCTGGCGCAGCTGAGTTCGGCTTCTACAACTCCAAAGGAACACTGGTCTCCGATTTCAGTGTCGACTACCTCGGGACTACTTCAAACACCGGCGCATACCCCTCCGGCTGGGCTGCCCAAGTCGGCAAACCGACTGTCGGCGCAACGACCTATATCTCCCCCGCTTCTTCGACGCTGGCTGAAGACCTGAATGGCACTTGGGGCCAGTACAAGAACGTTTTAACGAATTCGCCGGTGGCGGGTTCGCCCAATTGGGTCGAAACTGCCGGCTACAAAGTGCTTGTCAACGAAGGCATCTTCGGTATGTACGGGATCGGTTCGGCTGCTGTCAAGAAGAACTACTTGGCCGCTACTGAGGACAGCTTCAGCGGCAAGTGCGGCTACGCCAAATCGGTAACCTATACGCCCTGCATTTACGGCAATATTGTAAACAGCACGGCTTACTTGTGCGCTCAGGTTTGCGGTTGTTCCACAATTATTCACGCGAAGGCTTGCTTGAGCGTGAAGCTGTGCGGTGCCTCTCTGCCGAGCTGCAACAACCCCAGCGCTCACAAATGTCAGAACCCGGTTCACTGCTCTTGTAACTGTTCGCAGTGCCAAGCCGGTAACCATGGCAATTGCCAAACCTGGTGGGCTAAGTGTACTCCTCCCGCTTGCTCCTGCACCTGCACGCAGTGCCAGCACGGCAACCATGGTTCATGCACGCGTGTTGGTTGCACCGACCCGACCTGCCACGCCAACAATTGCAGCCACAACACTGTGAAGTGTGTGGTTTCCGCCAAGGCTTATACCTACTGCTGGTAAGTTAAGGGCACCACCTGTTTTGTCCGAAAAAGAGCCCGGAGCAATCCGGGCTCTTTCCTTTTGGAGAAAGCTACCATACAAATGTGAAAGCTCTTGTAAAAGCGCAAAGCGCGCCTGGACTGACGCTGATGGACATTCCCGAACCATCCATCGGCATCAACGACGTATTGATTCGCGTGACGCACACCGGTATTTGCGGTACCGATCTGCATATTTACGAGTGGGATGAGTGGGCGCGGGCGACGATTCCAGTGCCGATGGCGATCGGCCATGAGTTTGTCGGCGAGATTGTAGAGATTGGCTCGAATGTCAACGACTTTCACCCTGGCGAGGTCGTCAGCGGCGAAGGGCACGTGGTGTGCGGCCGCTGCCGCAACTGTCTGGCGGGCCGCCGGCATCTATGCGCGCATACGCTGGGAGTGGGCGTTAACCGGCCAGGCGCCTTTGCCGAATACATCGCCCTTCCGATGAGCAACATCTGGCGCCATGAGCCGGCCGTGAATCGCGAAATTGCCGCGATCTTCGATCCTTTCGGCAATGCCGTCCATACCGCTCTCTCCTTTCCGGTTTTAGGCGAGGATGTTTTGATTACGGGAGCCGGGCCTATTGGCCTGATGGCGATACCCGTAGTGAAACACGCCGGCGCGCGCTTTGTCGTGGTTACAGATCTGAATCCTTACCGTTTGGAACTGGCAAAAAAGATGGGTGCGACACTTGCGGTAGATCCGCGGCAGACTTCTGTAGCCGATGCGCAAAAGCAACTCGGTATGCGCGAAGGGTTTGATATTGGATTAGAAATGTCCGGCAGTCCTGCCGCGTTTCGCGAAATGTTGGGGAATATGAGTCACGGCGCCAAGGTCGCTATGTTAGGCATTCCTTCGCAGGAGATGGCAATCGATTGGCGGCAGGTGATCTTCAACATGTTGACAATTAAGGGCATCTACGGACGCGAAATGTATGAGACCTGGTACCAGATGACAGTGATGCTTGAGTCGGGCTTGGATATCTCACCCGTGATCACCCATCGTTTTTCTTATACCGAGTTTGAGCAGGGGTTTGAGGTAATGCGTTCGGGAAACTCGGGCAAAGTAATCTTGAGTTGGAATTTATGAGGACCAGCGTCTTCGATCTATTCAAGATCGGGATCGGTCCTTCCAGTTCCCACACGGTTGGACCCATGCGAGCAGCGCGGCAGTTTGCTGGCGATCTGGAAGCGGCGCAACAACTCAACAAAACGGTGCGCATCAAAACCGAGCTGTTCGGCTCATTGGCGCTCACCGGATTGGGACATGCGACAGATCGCGCGATTCTGCTTGGCTTGGCTGGTGAAAAGCCCGAGACCGTGAATCCAGCGGCCATTGAGGAGATTGTTTCAAAGATTCGCGCGAATGAACGCATCGCTATCCTCGCTAAACGGCCTATGCGGTTTCTGGAAGCAAGGGATCTGCTGTTCCTCACTAACGAAACCTTGCCAGGGCATCCGAACGCGCTACGCTTCACGGCATTCGATGAAGCGGGCGCTAGTCTCTCGAGCGCAGTGTTTTACTCCATCGGCGGGGGCTTCATTGTTCGCGAGCATGAAGCCGCTGCGCCAGCCGGGACGAATGTGTTATCGGTTCCCCATCCATTCTCAAATGCAGCGGAACTGTTGGCGTCTGCACAGAGGTGCGCGCTGCCGGTTTGGCAGCTTATTCTGGAAAACGAAAGTACGCTGCGGCCTGAAACTGAAGTCCGCGAAAAGATTTGGACGATCTGGTCGGTGATGAACGACTGCATAGAGCGAGGATTGAGAACGGAAGGCATTTTGCCAGGCGGCCTAAACGTGCGGCGCCGGGCTCCGCGCTTGCTGGCGCGGCTGCAAGCACGCACTGCCGAGACCGATCCGTTGGTAGCCATGGATTGGGTGAACGCGTTCGCCATGGCGGTCAATGAAGAGAATGCCGCCGGCGGGCGAGTCGTAACGGCTCCGACAAACGGTGCCGCCGGATTGGTGCCAGCGGTAGGACGGTATTACCGCCAATTCATTCCTGGAGCGTCCGATGAGGGACTGCTCCGGTATTTGTTGACGGCTGGGGCCATCGGCATCCTTTATAAAGAAAACGCGTCGATTTCAGGTGCGGAGGTTGGCTGTCAAGGAGAAGTAGGCGTCGCGTGTTCAATGGCGGCCGGGGGGTTGGCGGGAGCGCTTGGCGCTTCGAATGATGAAGTAGAACATGCGGCGGAAATCGGCATGGAACATCACCTCGGTATGACGTGCGATCCAATCGGCGGATTAGTGCAGATTCCGTGCATTGAACGCAACGCGATTGGAGCCGTGAAGGCAATCAACGCCTGCCGCATGGCAATGCAGGAAGGCGCCGGCCACAAAGTTTCCCTCGACCAAGTGATTCGAACGATGTATCAGACCGGGCTCGACATGCAATCGAGATACAAGGAAACGGCCTTGGCCGGATTGGCCGTAAACGTTAAGGACTGCTGAGAAAATTATGTATAGGAATGTGGCGCCGTTTCTGACGGAGAAGATCGCGGCTATTGAAACGGCCGGGCTTTACAAACGCGAGCGAGAGATTACCAGCGCGCAGCAGGCGGAAGTTGGCGTAAGCGGAAAGACGTCCGTCTTAAACATGTGCGCCAACAACTATCTGGGCCTAGCCAATCATCCAGCCGTCGTCAGCGCCGCGCGCGAGGCGCTGGACCGCTGGGGTTACGGGCTCGCGAGCGTCCGTTTCATCTGCGGCACGCAGTCGATTCATAAACAACTGGAAGCAAGACTCAGCTCGTTCTTGGGAACCGAGGACACCATCCTCTATGGTTCTTGTTTCGACGCCAACGGCGGATTGTTCGAAACGCTGCTGGAAGAAAGCGACGCCGTCATTTCAGACGAATTAAATCACGCCAGCATCATTGACGGTATCCGCCTATCGAAAGCCGCGCGCTTTCGCTACAAGAATGGCGACATGGCGGATCTCGAGGTAAAACTGCGTGAAGCGTCCTCGGCACGTTATAAGCTGATTGCCACCGACGGCGTCTTTTCAATGGATGGCTACATTGCGAAACTGCCTGAGATTTGTGACTTGGCGGAAAAGTACGACGCGATGCTGATGGTAGACGATTCGCACGCCGTGGGCTTCATGGGTAAGAGCGGGCGCGGCACACACGAGCACCACGGCGTTATGGGCCGGGTCGACATGATAACAGGCACCTTGGGGAAGGCATTAGGCGGTGCCAGTGGCGGATATACCAGTGGGCGGAAAGAGATTATCGAGTTGCTGCGCCAGCGCTCGCGGCCCTATTTGTTTTCGAATTCAGTGGCGCCGCCGATTGTGGCAGCTTCGCTTCAGGTGTTGGATTTGCTCGAAGGGTCTACTGAACTGCGAGACCGTCTATTCGCCAACACTGCGCGCTTTCGACACAAAATGACGGCAAATGGCTTTCAATTGCTGGCAGGCGAACATCCCATTATTCCGGTCATGTTTGGAGATGCGTTTCGGGCGGCGAAAATGGCCGATGCTCTGCTGGACAAAGGCGTCTATGCGGTGGGATTCTCGTATCCTGTCGTGCCGCAAGGAAAAGCGCGCATTCGCGTGCAGGTGTCGGCTGGACATACCGCTGAGGAACTGGATTTTGCGGCGGCGCAATTCCTGGCTGCCCAGCGGGAATTGGCAAGGGATTAGAGGGAGCCCTGTCGACAGCAGCGAGAATCTTCCAAAAAATTGCCTCGAAAAAGAGAAGCCTCTTGCGATAGAGACGGCAGGGAGATCAAACGAATGAACGTAGCGCAGCATGCGGAGCAGATACTGGCAGCCTGGAAGCGGGCGGACCCGGCCAGTTTCGAAGAAAAGCTCGATGATGCGATGCGTTGTTGCCAGGGCGCCGATCCGGCCAATTATTATGAGAGCGAACAGCGCGAAGTGCTGGCGAGTGTGGTGGAACGCTTGCAACTCATTCGTCCATCCGGGAGCGGGGCAAAAAGGCCGGATCAAGGCCAGTGCAGTCCGCAAAGTTTGCATGCCGGGTTTAGTCTGCTTGAGCATTTAAGGCAGAGAGCGGCGGCGTAAGAACGAAGCCGACCGGCACATTAAGTCCATCCGTCGCACGAATAGGCCTCCGTTCGCGAAGCGGAGTGAAGGATTCACAGGAGTCTGCCGAAACGTGCCGAAGAGAGAGTAGGCTTCTATGATTCAGTTGACTCGGCTAAACCAAGTACCCCTGCTGGTCAATGCGGATCTAATCGAGCACGTCGAAATGACGCCCGATACCTTAATCGTGCTCACCACGGGACAGAAGATCTTGGTCCGGGAAACTCCCAACGAAATCATAGATAAAGTTGTCTGCTTTCGGCGCAACATATTAGAGGGACTGCCGTTGGCTACGGTACTTTCGAGCGTGACCGCACGAGCGCCCGGAATTGACGGTGGGCGCGATGGCCAACGCTAAGCCAGCAGCCGGCTTAGCCGCCCGCCGCAGGGTCGATTTTGCTACCCTTGCGGGTCTTGTGGTTGCCATCGGCGGCATCCTGGGCGGCTTAATCTTAGAGGGCGGCAATTTCAGTGACGTCGCTCAATATACCGCTGCGCTCATCGTTGGCTTGGGAACGGCGGGTGCGGTCATGGTGACTACCCCGCATCCGTTGCTGCTTTCCGCTTTGCACCGCCTAAAGGATGTTCTTTGGGATAGCGCGCCACCGCGGGCGGCCCTGCTGGAGCAGTTATTGCATTTTGCACGTCAGGCGCGCCGTTCTGGAATCGTATCCCTTGAGGAGGAGGCCAATCAAATTACCGGAAACGCATTCTTGCAAAAAGCTCTCATGCTCGCCGTGGATGGCACCGATTTGCAAGACCTGCGCCGCATTATGGAGCTTGAAATCGAAGCGGCTTCGCGCCGCGGTGAAGCCGAGGCTAAGGTGTTCGAGACTGCAGGTGGGTACGCGCCAACGATTGGCATTATCGGCGCGGTGTTGGGATTGATCCAAGTGATGAAACACCTTGAAGACATGGAACGTGTTGGGCATGGGATTGCTGTTGCCTTTGTAGCTACCGTTTACGGCGTGGCGCTCGCAAATTTGATCTTGCTGCCGGCGGGGGCCAAAATAAAAGCTCGCCTCGAGCAATCGCTGGAAGATAAGGAATTGATTCTCGAAGGTGTGATCGGAATCGCGGAAGGTATGAATCCGAAATTGCTCGAAAGCAAGTTGGGGTCTTTCTCAGAGGAAGAGGCACCGGCGCCCAATGCCGGCAAAGAACTTGCTGGTGAACACACCGTTGCGGCTCCCGCTAAAGGCTAATCGTTCATGACTCGCCGTAAAGCAGCACCGAAAGAAAATCACGACCGCTGGCTGGTTTCTTACGCCGACCTGGTGACCCTGCTGTTTGCCTTTTTTGTGGTGATGTTTGCTTCGGCGCAGACCGACCACGCGCGTGCCAAGCAGATTTCCGCAGGTGTGGAAAAAGCTCTCAAAGAAGGCTCGGTCCCGCCAAAAATTGCAGCCATCCTGGGCGGGGCTGTCGATGACGCGGGCCGCGGCAACGCTAAATTGCACGGGCCTGCCTTTCCAGCGCACGAGCCTAGCAAGAATGAAGAGCAGCTCAAAAACCTGGACGCCGCTGCCGAGTTACTCCGCAGCCGTCTACAAAAGGAAATTCAACAGGGAGCGGTGGAGATTCGCGTCGAAGACCGTGGAGTGATCATAGGACTCAATTCGGCGGTGTTTTTCCCCACGGGCGGAGACAGAATCGATCCCAGCTTGTACCCAACACTGCAGGGGGTGAGCACGATTCTCAATCGGTTGCCGAATTCGCTGCGCCTGGAAGGGCACACCGATTCAATCCCGATTAGTACGCCCCGCTTCCCCAGCAATTGGGAACTCTCGGCGGCCCGCGGCATAGCCATGCTGCGCTTGTTTAACGAACGCTTCCAAGTGGCTCGCGAACGGATGGCCGTCGTAGGCTACGCGGATACGGCCGCGATTGATTCTAACGCCAGCGAGTTGGGCCGCCGGCGAAATCGGCGCGTTGATATCGTCATTGTCAGTGAGATCGGTTTGCGGGCCGAAGCGCGTCCGAACCGCTGACAACCGCTGTTCGACTCCCCACTCGACCTCCCGCCGATTCATCTCACCCTAGCTCTGCACGCTTTTCGGCTTAGGGCATACCTTACCCTTTTGCATTGAATTTCACTGAGGTTTGGCAAGTCGGTTGCTCTTACGACCATCGAGAGACCCGGCTATGAGCCCACTGAGGAAGGCCGGTCAAAAGGGATAGACAACCATGATTTCACTTGTCACGAACATAACCTCGCTTGAGGCGCAGCAGAATCTCAACATAGACAATCAATTTCAAAGCGACACTATTAAGCAATTAACATCGGGCTATCGCATCAATTCCAGCGGTGACGATGCGGCTGGCCTGGCTATTGCCAATGGCTATCGCGCGAATATTTCGGAATTAACGCAGGGTGTGCTGAACGCCAACAACGGCACCAGCCAACTGCAAATTGTTGACGGCGGGTTGAGCAATATTTCGACGATTCTCGACCGTATGAAGACGCTGGCTACGGAATCAGCTTCATCGACGGAGTCCTCTACCAGCCGGGCAACGTTGAATCAGGAATACGCCGGGCTGCTGACGGAACTCAACCGCCAGGCGGCAAACATCAACCTGAACGCCGGCGGCAGCATGAACACGAATCTGAGCGTGTATATTGGCGGCGCTACGGCTGCCTCAGATGCTTCCATCAACATCGATTTGAGCGGATCGCAGAACGCGGTGGATGCCACCAGCCTCGGCTTGGCAGGTAGCAACGTGCTGAGCGGTGGCGCGGGCCTTGGCGCGAACACCCAACGCCTCGATGCCCCAGGCGTCATGTTTGTCCAGGGTACCGCGGGTACCAACGATCAAACGTTCAGTTTCAATGTATTCTCGAACGGCAACGCGCAAACGGTCAAGGCCACAGTGGCGGCCAGCGCAGCCGGGTCCACTGAATCCCAGGTGTTGAGCTCCTTGAACAATCAGTTGAACCAGTACGGTATCACGGCCGGCACGGACAACAACGGTAAGTTGCAGTTCAGTGGCGCGTCAGCGTTTACGGTGGCCGACAACGGCGGCAGCGGCACCAACTTGATCACCAACAACCAGCAAGTCCTCGCCAACGTGGCTTACACCGCGCCTACCGGCGCAGGCCATACCACACTGAGCAATGGCGGCACCGGCTTGAGCGCAACGGTTGCCTATACGATTGGCGAGACGATGACTAACTATATAGCCGCGATCAATGCGCAGTCGGCCGCCACCGGGATCACCGCGCAGGCGGATGCCGCAGGCACGGGCATTACGCTCCTGGGGACTGGCTCCGGAGCCATCACCGCTACGGACAGCACCGCGTTAGGACCGTTCACGTCTACCACTGCTAAAACTTTGACCACCGGGGCCAGCAGTGCCGAGAACACCTCGAACTACGTGGCCGACGCCGGGACCGGCGCAAACGCGTATGTCACGCAAACCGGCAACGAGACGGTCCAGTTCCAGACGAGCGCTGGCTCCGCCACCGTCACCCTTGGGACCGGCACCTCCCTTTCCGCCGCCATATCCGCGATCAATGCGAAAACCTCTGGCCTGGGAGTATACGCCGTACTCAACAAGGCCGGCGACGGTATTTCGTTCCAAGGCCAGAACAGCTTTTCCGTCACCGATACCGCCAACGCCGCCGCTGAGGGCATCTTCGGCGCGGCGGGCCTTACCACCCCGACGAACTTGACCGGCACCGCCCCGACTTCTGGCAGTTCCAATAACGCTACTGCCGCTATTGCCGCCATCAACGCCGCGATCACCAATCTCGGCCTCGTACAGGGCTCGGTCGGCGCCGGCCAGAACAAATTGCAATACGCGTCTAACCTGGCCCAATCGCAGATCTCCAACTTCTCGGCCGCCGAAAGCCAGATCCGTGACGCCGACGTGGCGGCTCAAGCCGCGAACCTGACCAAAGCGCAAGTGCTCGTACAGACCTCTGTCGCCGCGCTCGCGCAAGCCAATTCCGCTCCGCAGTCGATCCTCAAACTGCTGCAAGGTTAACGATAAGGAAAATTTCCCTGCTACGCCGTCAAACCTCTAGCCGAGCCGTTTCTACCTTTTCTGACCCATGGCTAACTCCGAATCCGAGCCGGAAGCGTAAGCGCCCTAATTTGGCACGGTTTCGGGGTGTCGGTTTCAGAGGTGGCCATTTGAGAGGAGGGAGCGCTATGCCACGTGGGCGATACGCGCAAAGGCGAATTATCAGCGCGAGAGGTTCTGGGCCGACCTTGGAGCACAAGATATTTGTGGAATGAAATGAGTTTGAAGGCGGCGCTGGAGTATGTATTAAACGGGCACGAGAGGAGAATGGAGTGTTTTCCGAGCCGGATTTAGGGCGCTTACGCTTCCGGCTCGGATTCGGAGTTAGTCGTGGGTCAGAAATGTAGAAACGCGGCGAGATAGAAAAAGACCTAGAATCCTCGCCAAAACATGCGACATGGTCTGTGAGGCCGAGTAAGAGCCGCGAGGCAGGCCGGAAAAAAAGAAAAAGGAAAAACTATGATTTCTCTGCAAACAAACGTCACCTCCCTGATGGCTCAGCAGAACTTGAACGTTGACAATAAGTTTCAAAGCAACACCATTGAACAATTAACGTCGGGCTACCGCATCAATTCCAGTGGCGACGATGCTGCCGGTCTGGCCCTCGCCAACGGTTACCGTGCGAGCATCGCCGAGTTGACGCAGGGGGTGCTGAATGCCAACAACGGCACCAGCCAACTGCAAATTATTGACGGTGGCTTGAGCAATATTTCGACGATTCTCGACCGGTTGAAGACGCTGGCAACGGAATCGGCTTCATCGACGGAGTCCTCCACCAGCCGCGCCACGCTGAACCAGGAGTATGCCGGGCTGCTCACGGAAATCAATCGCCAGGCGGCCAACATCAACTTGAATTCTGGCGGCAGCCTCAATACGAACCTGAGCGTCTATATTGGTGGTGCCTCGACGGCGTCCAACGCTTCCGTAAACATCGACTTGAGCGGTTCGCAGAACGCGGTGGATGCCACCAGCCTCGGCTTGGCGGGAACGAACGTGCTAACCGGCGGCGTGGGCCTGAGCGCGAATACCCAACGCTTGGATACCGCCGGCGCCACATTTGTGAAAGGTACCGCGGGTACTGGACGATCAGACATTCACCTTCAACATATTCTCGAACGGCAACGCCCAAACGGTCACGGCTAAAGTCGCGGCGAGCACGGCCGGCTCCACCGAAGCCCAGGTGTTGAGCTCCTTGAACGGCCAGTTGAACCAGTACGGCATCACCGCCGGCACTGACGGCAACGGTTTGTTGCAGTTCAGCGGCGCGTCACGCTTTCAGGGTGGTTGACAACGGCGGCAGCGGCACCAACTTAATCACCAACAACCAGCAAGTCCTCGCCAACGTGGCTTACACCGCGCCTACCGGCGCAGGCCATACCACACTGAGCAATGGCGGCACCGGCTTGAGCGCGACGGTTGCCTATACGATTGGTGAGACGATGACCAACTATATAGCCGCGATCAATGCGCAGTCGGCCACCACCGGGATCAGCGCACAGGCGGATGCCGCCGGCACGGGTATTACGCTCCTGGGGACTGGCTCCGGAGCCATCACCGCTACGGACAGCACCGCGTTAGGACCGTTCACGTCTACCACTGCTAAAACTTTGACCACCGGGGCCAGCAGTGCCGAGAACACCTCGAACTACGTGGCCGACGCCGGGACCGGCGCAAACGCGTATGTCACGCAAACCGGCAACGAGACGGTCCAGTTCCAGACGAGCGCTGGCTCCGCCACCGTCACCCTTGGGACCGGCACCTCCCTTTCCGCCGCCATATCCGCGATCAATGCGAAAACCTCTGGCCTGGGAGTATACGCCGTACTCAACAAGGCCGGCGACGGTATTTCGTTCCAAGGCCAGAACAGCTTTTCCGTCACCGATACCGCCAACGCCGCCGCTGAGGGCATCTTCGGCGCGGCGGGCCTTACCACCCCGACGAACTTGACCGGCACCGCTCCGACTTCTGGCAGTTCCAATAACGCTACTGCCGCTATTGCCGCCATCAACGCCGCTATCGCCAATCTCGGCCTCGTACAGGGCTCGGTCGGCGCCGGCCAGAACAAACTGCAATACGCCACTAACCTCGCGCAATCGCAGATCACCAGCTACTCGGCCGCCGAAAGCCAAATCCGCGACGCCGACGTGGCGGCTCAAGCCGCGAACCTGACCAAAGCGCAAGTGCTCGTACAGACCTCTGTCGCCGCGCTCGCGCAAGCCAATTCCGCTCCGCAGTCGATCCTCAAACTGCTGCAATAGGCTAAAGCTAAACATGGCAGGGGCTGGGCCGCTGTAGAGCAGTCCAACCCCTGGCCGTTTTGATTCTGTCAATCGAGTCTCTTTTATGGCAACTAGTGCATCCTCTTCGCTCTCCGCCGGCAGTTACTTTACAGGCAATAGTACTTTTTCAGCCGATCTTAATAACCAGATTTCCCACGCCGTTGCCGTTGCCACCTTGCCCATCACCCAATTGCAAAATGAGCAAACTACGCTCACGGGCCAACAAGCTGAGCTGCAAACGCTGGGCAGCTCTTTTTCAGCGTTGCAAACCGCGCTAGGCGCTGTCGACCTGGCGGCCGGCTCGGGTTCGTTGGCCTCGTCCGTGAGTAGCCCTTCGGTCGCGAGTGCCTCACTGAGCACAGGGGCGCTGGCAGGCTCTTACTCCGTTAACATTACTAGCCTTGGCGCTCAAGCAACTACTATCAGCGCGGCCAAAAACAGCAACACCGCCAGTACAGGAACAGTCGGCGATCCAGCTTCCGGCAGTCTGTCCAGTAGTTCGACTTTTACTCTCAGCGTGGGAACGGCAAACTACACACTCACGCCCGCCGCGAATAACTTGAATAGTTTGGTAACCGCTATTAATGCAAGCGGCGCCAACGTGCAGGCAAGTGTCGTGAATATTGGTACAGCCGGCTCACCTAGCTATCAACTTTCAATTCAGGGTGCATCGGCCACGGCAAGTACCGTAACGCTAAACGATGGCAACCAGAACCTCCTTGGGGCGACCAACACGGCTAACAGCACAGGAGTCCTCGCCGTGGCTGACCCAACAGCCGGAAATATCTCCAAGAGTTCCACATTTACTCTTACCGTCGCAGGAACCGCTTACTCGCTCACTCCGGCGAGCGGCAGTCTGGACAGCCTCGTCGCGGCGATAAACGCGAGCGGCGCGAATGTGCAGGCGACAGTCGTCAACGTAGGTGGATCGTCCAGTCCGAACTATGAGCTTTCCCTTCAGGGGTCACAAAATGCGGCGGAGGCAATTCAACTGAACGACGGCACCAATAACCTCCTTACAACCATGATGGCTGGCGCTCCCGTGACGTATTCCGTGAACGGCCAGGACTCCGTGTCGAGCAGCACGCCAACGCTTTCGATTTCTACCGGATTAACCGTGACAGCTTTGGCAACCGGCACTGCCACAGTGACCGTCTCGCAAAGCGCTAGTGGCGTAGAGAATGCACTCTCTTCGCTGGCGACCAGCTACAATTCTGCGCTGACTGAAGTAAATAACAACCGCGGGCAAAACGGCGGCGCGCTGGCCGGCGATTCCGTTCTCGTCCAGCTCAACAAAGCATTGCACAGCTTTGCCGCCTACACAAGTAACTCTTCCGGCAACATTCAGACGATGACGGATCTGGGCTTAAGCTTTAATACGAATGGACAGCTGCAGTTCGATTCGAGTACGTTCCAGTCGGCAGCGAGCAGGTCGCTGAGCAGTGTTATGAACTTCTTGGGTTCGGAAAGCGCCAGCAGCGGTTTTCTGGGAGCTGTGAATTCCGCGTTGAACTCCGTGACCGATCCAACCAACGGAGCGGTCGCTCAGGAAACCACTTCTATTGGCACCACCATAAACAATCTCACGAGCACTATCACCCGTGACCAGACTGCTCTGGCTCTGATGCAAACGAATCTCACGGCACAAATGGAGGCTGCCGATTCCGCCGTCGCGGAATTACAGAGTCAGGTGACGGAAATCACCGCTATGTTTAGTGCCGAGCAGGCGCAGTCTCTGGCCAACAGTCGATGATAACCGTAAATTCTGTGTCCAAGCTAGCGCAAAGGGCACGTCCGTGCCGCGAAATAGAGTCGGGAATGAGCGCGGCATCGGCGTCCCCGTCTTGCGCGGAGTCTGATCGTCTACACGAAGATCTGCAGCGTGCCTTGATTGCGCGCGATTTTGAAACCGCCCGAAAGTTGAGCCGTGCGTTGGGCCAGGCCATCATCTGCCAAGCTTCGGCGGCCGCGCTGTGCGATAGGGCGATCTTGATCCAGCAGGGCCTCAGTCGTCTAGGAGAACATCTGAATTTAGCACGCGTTCAGCGCTCGCATTTGGCGGCTCAATTGCAAACGACTACTGCGGTCTGCTTCTATACAGAGAACTCTGGCCGGGGCCACTCCTGGCGCTTCGATGGTTGATGCGTTTGTGCAGTTATCACCGGCGCTATCGGCTATTCTTTGCTGATGACCAATTCCTGACAATCTGTCAAGAAAACGCCAGCCCTCCGCTATACCCCTAAGTGGCTGGGTGCCCGCAAACCCGTTTTTTGATAGAGTTTCCTTTCTGCGAACACCATTCAACAAGTGGCCTTCGGCTTGCAAGGTTTGGTGTGCAAGCCTATGCTCGATCCAGTTTCAACCCAATTAGACCGTTATTTGACACTCGTCAGCCAGCGGCAAAGGTTGGTTGCTTCTAACATCGCCAACGCCGATACTCCTGGCTACAGAACTCAAGACTTTGACTTCGAGGCTCAGCTGCATGCGGCTCTCCAGGCGCCGGACGATGCCAAGCCCACGCTTCCCACTGCCGCCCCCGTAGCCGGGCTACGCGTGAAGAACGATGGGAATAATGTCGATCTAGACCGCGAAGCCCGGTTGCTTTCAGAAAATGCTTTGCGGTTCAATATGGCGGCAAACTTCTTGCGGTCTCAACTGAAAGATCTGCATGCCGCTATTTCAGGAGGTGGCTCATGAGCCTCTTCAATTCAATTTCGGTGAGCGCGTCGGGTATGACGGCGCAACGGCAACGGGCCGAAGTGCTGGTCGAAAATATCGCTAATGCCGATACGACCCGCACGGCGAATGGTGGTCCCTATAAGCGGCAAGATGTCGTTTTTGAGGCGCAGCCGGTGGGGCAACCGTTCTCGTCCGTCTTCCAAGCTCAATTGGAAAACCAGCCACAGGGAGTCGCCGTTAGCCAGATGGTGATCGATCAATCAGAGCCGGACCGCCGTTATCTGCCCGGTCATCCGGATGCGGATAAGGACGGTTACGTCTCGTTTCCCAAAATGAACCCGGCCGAGGATATGGTCGATCTGATGGGCGCCTCACGCTCCTATCAAGCGAACGTTTCCGCTATTTCGGCTGTCAAAGAGATGATTAACCGCTCGATGGATTTATTCCGCTAGGTAAAGTCCTATGGCTGCTCCCATCGCACCAGTTTCACTTCCTCGCTCGATCGAACCGATCACCATGCCTGCCGCGGCTGCGGCGGCGCCAGCAGGAGGCTTTCACCAGGTATTGGCCAACACTTTATCCCAGGTGGCGCAATCGCAGGTTAGCGCCGATAATGCCATTTCCAGCTACTTGGCCGGCGGCGATCAAGAACTTCACTCAACGATTCTAGCGACTCAAAACGCCTCGTTGAACTTTGAGTTGCTTTTGCAGGTAAGGAACAAAGTTGTATCGGCTTATGAAGAAGTCATGAAGATGCAGATCTGAGCTTCGGCCCTCCGCAACACTCTGGAGTTAAATCGGACGCTACCTGGCAATCACGAAAAATGGATCAGATCAAGAAGCTTTTCGCCTCGCTCAGCATGGCCCAGAAGATCGGGCTCGCCGTGGTGTTGGTGGCGATAGCGGCCGGCGTTCCGCTCTTTACCCGCTGGCAGCATGAGCGCGACTTCAAACCGCTTTTCACCAACATGGCGCCGGAGGATGCGGCCGCGGTTGTGCAAAAGCTGAAAGAAGGCGGCGTGGAACACAGGCTGACTGAAAACGGCACCACGGTGCTTGTGGCCGCCGAGAAAGTCGACGATGCACGCCTTGATCTGGCAGGAGCGGGGCTGCCCAAAAGCGGGCGCATCGGCTTCGAACTATTCGACAAAACAAACCTCGGCGTTACGGACTTCGGCGAGAAGGTGAATTATTGCCGTGCGCTCGAAGGCGAACTAGAGCGTTCGATTAAGGCGATTAATGCGATTGAGTCCGCGCGTGTCCACATCACCTTTCCTAAAGACTCCGTTTTCCTCGATTCGCGGGAACCCGCGAAAGCGAGTGTGCTGGTCAAATTGCGCGCAGGCGCCAGCCTGCAACCACAAAACGTCATCGCGATCAGCAATTTGGTGGGTAGCGCCGTCGAAGGGCTATCGCCGGATGCCGTTTCAGTGGTCGACATGCGCGGCAATTTGCTGAGCAAGCGCCGGAAATCGGGTGACGGAGCCGATTCCGAGGATGCTTTGCTCGATTACCGTCATCAGGTGGAAAAAGACCTGACCGCCAAGGTGGAAGCCACGCTTGACCCGTTACTCGGCGAAGCGCGCTTTCGGGTAGGGGTTTCCGCCGATTGCGATATTTCCACGAGCGAACAGACCGATGAAACGTACGATCCGACGCGTTCGGTCATGTCTACTTCGCAGAAGACGGAAGACATTGCGAATAATACGCAGCCGGGTGGCGTCCCAGGCACCCCGTCGAATCTGCCCCGGTCCACCATTAAGCCGTTGGGCGTGGGCGCATCCAGTGGCACGTCGCGCCGCACCGAGAGCACGGCGTTCGAAACGTCGCGCAGTGTTCGTCAAGTCAAGATGCCGAGAGGCAATATCCGGCGCATTTCAGCCGCCGTTCTGCTCGACCAGGATTTCGTATGGCAAGGCCAGGGCGCGCAGCGCAAGCACGTTTTGACGCCTCCAACGCCAGAGCGTATCAAGGCCATACATGATATCGTCGCGGGCGTAATCGGCGTTCAGGCCGAGCGTGGCGATCAAGTGGTGATTGAAAGTCTGCCGTTTGAACAAACGCTCGCGCAGGAAGAAACCGCCAACGCCGAGGCTGCCGCCGCAACCAGCGTAAAACCGGGAAAAGCCGCGCCGCAAACGCAGCTCGCCAAATTGCTGGCGGATCGTCGCGCGCAGATTGGCGGGGGAGCCGGCATTGTTCTGCTGATAGCGGCGCTAGCCTTCTTGCTTGGGCGCAAGAAGAATAAAGGCGAAGTGGAACTTGAACCAGCGGCTGCGGCTTTGCCGCCCGGTGGCGAAGCAGTCAAGGCGATCCCTGGAGCGAAAGCCGGCAACGGCAGCACGGAAGCCGCACAAATTGCCGAAGCGGCAGAGGCGCCCCTACCTTCGCTGCCTAAGCCGCGGCTGGCTCTGCCCGAAATGGATAGCGCCACAAAGGTGCTGCTGCTTCAAATCCAAGACCACGTAGCGAAAGATCCAGCATTCGCCGCGGCTGTGCTTCGCGGCTGGATGGAGGAAGAGTAGATGGTGCGGCGCATCACCGACAAAGCGTTAAGCGTTGAGACCGTAGTCTGGCCCGGGCGGCAAAGAGATGGGGTTCTGGGTAGTCGGCCGATCCTTCAATCGTCCACACCTGTGAAGGAACTCGCGTCTTCAAAACCTTCCGGCAAGCTGGAGTCCGGCGGGGTCGAAACGGCCGAACTGGAACGCCGCATTGCGGAATTGGAACGTTTGCGCCAGCTTGAAACCGCTGAAGCGCACCACCGGGGTGTAGAAGACGGATTGCGCCGTGGCCGGGAAGAAGCGTCAGCGGAAGTGAAGAAAGCGTTTGATCAAGTCGCGCACGTGCTCGAAGAGCTTTCGAAAACCAAACGCAAGCTTCGCGTGGATGCCGAACAGGAACTGGTGAAGTTATCGCTGGCGGTGGCTCGCCGCATCCTCAACCGTGAGCTCTCCACCGACCCTGCCTCGATCGAAGGAATTGTGCATGCAGCCCTGCAAAAACTGCAACAGCGCGAAGCTTCTAAAGTACGTGTCTGGCCGGCGGCGGTTCCGGCGGTACGCGCCGCTCTGGATCGAATTGGCACCCGCTCGGGCATCGAGATTGTTCCCGATCCGGGACTCGCCACCGGGGCGATACTATTCGAAACTTCTTTGGGCGAACTCGACGCCTCGATTGAAACGCAATTACAGGAGATTCAGCGCGGTTTCGCCGACCGTCTGGTTACTCGATGACTCTTCCCGCACCAGCGCAGGGTCCGGAATCAAGTTTGCGGCTTGAGGGTTACATTGCCTCGTTGGCGCAAAGCGACCTACTGCGCTGGCGCGGTGTGGTCACGGATGTTACAGGCTTTCTGATCGAATCGAAGGGTCCCGCCTCACCCATCGGTGGATTTTGTGAAATCCAAACGGCAGGAGGGCGTACGATCCGTACGCAAGTTGCGGGTTTTCGAAACGGCCGCGTGCTCTCGATTCCGCTCGAGGAAATTGACGGTCTGGAGGCGGGCGATGCCATTTTCGCACGCTCCGACGACGCCCAAGTGAGCGTCTCCCCTGCGCTGCTGGGGCGCGTACTCGACGGCTTTGGAAAGCCCATGGACGGTGGTCCGCCCATTGAGCCGGCCGCTAAATACGACCTTTTCGCCACGCCGCCCGGGCCGCTCGAACGCGAACACATTCGCGTTCCCTTGGTTACCGGGATTCGCGCTATCGACGGTTTGCTGCCCTGCGGCCTCGGCCAGCGGATCGGACTTTTTGGCGGCAGCGGCGTGGGTAAGAGCACATTGCTAGGCGCTATGTCGCGGCACAATTCCGCCGACGTGACGGTGATCGCGCTGATCGGCGAGCGCAACCGCGAAGTGCGCGGGTTCATCGAAGACGAGCTCGGACCCGAGGGCATGAAACGCTCGGTGGTCGTCGTTGCCACCTCCGATCGGCCGGCGCCCTTGCGCGTGCGCGCGTGCTTCGTCGCCCTGGCTGTCGCCGAGTATTTCCGCGATCAAGGCAAAAACGTGCTCCTCGTCATGGATTCCGTCACCCGTCTTGCCATGGCGCAGCGCGAGATCGGCTTGGCCGCCGGCGAACCCCCGAGCCAAAAGGGCTATACGCCGTCTGTATTCGCCATTCTGCCGAAGATGTTCGAACGCGCCGGTAATTTTCGCCGTGGCAGTATCACCGGATTCTTTACAGTACTGGTGGAAGGCGACGATCTCAACGAACCAATCACCGACGCCGCCCGCGGTATTCTCGACGGCCACATCGTTCTGTCGCGTCAGTTGGGAGCGGCCGGACATTATCCTGCCATCGATGTCTTGAGCTCCATTTCGCGCGTAGCTTCTAAGGTTGCACTGCCCGAACATCTGAAGGCTGCCGGCAAGATGCGCGAGGCGCTTGCCAGCTATCAGCAGTCGGAAGATCTGATTTCGCTCGGCGCTTATATATCGGGCACGAACGCTAAGTTGGACGCGAGCATTCGTTCGCGCGAGAAGATTATCAACTTCTTGCGCCAGCGTCCGGAGGAGACAAACCCCCTGTCGGCAACCCTTAACGCTTTGAACGAGATAACAGCCGTGCTCTAAAAGCGCAAAGGGCACGGATACGCGCCGCCAGCCTCTGGCTGAGCCGCGGCCGCAAGCGAGCGACAAAACCTATGTCCCAGTTCGGTCATTAAAGAATGCAGAAATTCCGCTTCCGCCTCGACTCTGTGCTCCGTCTTCGCGCGCTGCGCCTGTCCACCGAACGCGACAAACTGGTGCAAACCTTGGCTGAATTGGAAAAGATAGAGAAAGCAATCGCGGCTCTGGCCGCAGAGCGCGCCGCCGCCGTCGAGTTCGTCAAAACAGAGCCTGGGACGGGAACCACTGAGTTGCGCGCGCTCGCGGCATACCTGCTCACTTATGAAGCAAGAGTTGCAACGCTACGAAAATCTCTCGAAGTGGCCCGCGTGCGGACGGAAGACCAACGTCAACGAGTCATCGCCGCCGACCGCGACGAACGGCTGCTGATTAAATTGAAAGACAAACGGCTTACCGAATGGCAGGCCGAGGCGGATAGGGAACTTGAGATCTTAGCGCAAGAATCTTGGAATTCAGTACACTTCGACAGGAATTCCTAACGGGCTAAGGATTCTTCCGATCTCAATACTGCGGCAAAATAATGACGCTCCGTCCTCAATCCTTTGGCGCTTTGCGCCGATAAGTCATTCGAGGATGATCTTGAGAAACAAATTACTCTGGATTGGGCCTGACGCGGCGGTAATGGACGGCAGCGTAAGAGCCGCTTTGCAGGCGACCGAAATCGTGGCGGAAAATTCGCTGCCAATCGCCTGCGACCGGCTGCGTGGCGGAAGCTGCGATGTTGCCGTTTTAAGCTTAGCTTCGCTTGACGCTACTGGCGAGGAAGCGCTGGGCGCCATTTTCCGTACCGCTCCACATCTCCCGGTGATCGTTCACCATCGCACTGGCGGAATCGACGACGTTATCCATCTAACACGGCAAGGCGCCTTCCACGTACTGCTCGGAGAGGTAGAACCGGCAGTGCTGGCGGATGCCGTCGGGCGGGCCGCACGACAAACTCAAATTCATCCGCAAGTCAACCAAACCGCACCTTGGCGCCATTTCCTGATCGGACAAAGCAGGCCGATGCTGCAGATATGCGAGATCATTCAATTGGTCGCCGCCAAGCGTTGCACGATTCTGATCGGCGGCGAAACGGGAACCGGGAAAGAAGTGATCGCTAAAGCGATCCATGCGGCCAGTAATCGCGCATCGCAGCCCATGGTGTCCGTCAATTGCACGGCCTTGCCGGCAACGTTGATCGAATCTGAACTGTTCGGGCACGCCAAGGGCGCATTCACGGGCGCCATTTCGAGCCGTTTGGGCCGCTTCGAACAAGCGCACAAAGGCTCTCTCTTTCTTGACGAAATCGGCGATCTTCCGCTTGAGGCTCAAGCCAAGATCCTGCGCGTCTTGCAGGAGCAGGAGTTTCAACGCGTTGGCAGTTCGGAGACGGTCCGCGTCGATGTGCGCGTGATTGCCGCCTCGAACGTAGATCTCGAGCAAGCCGTGCGAGACAAACGCTTTCGCGAAGATCTTTATTACCGGCTCAACGTAGTGCCGATCCACTTGCCGCCCCTGCGCGACCGGCGCGACGATATTCCGTTTCTGCTGCAACACTTTCTTGACAAGATTCGTCTTGCCGAAAACTGCGAGCCCAAACAGATTAGCGCCGAAGCCATCGAACGGCTGCAGCAGCTTCCTTGGCCTGGCAACATCCGCCAACTGGAGCACGCCGTGCAAATGGCGTTCGCTCTCAGCGGCGACAGGCGCGTGTTGGGGCCAAATGATTTCTTGATCCGGCGGCCCGTGTCTTCGTCAGAACGGCCCGCCGAAACGGTTCTCTCGCCCGCGCCGCTCGTGCAACTGCCGCAGGAAGGGCTCAACTTTGACGAGGTAGTCGGCAGCTTCGAACTCTCTCTGCTGAATCAAGCGCTCACGGCATCCGGCGGCAACAAAGCCCGCGCGGCCGACCTGCTGAAGATCAAACGGACCACGCTTCTGGCGAAGATGAAGACCTTCGCTCTCACCGTTCCGGCAGACCCCGCCGAAGTGACTGCGTAGCCTGCCTGACAGCCGAGCGGGCGCTCGGGTTAGAGTAGTAGGAACGTGCTGAATCGCGACATCCTAATCGTCGAGGACAATCCCGCCGACGTTCGCCTCATGCAGGAGGCGCTCCGCACTCTGGAGCCCGCCGTTATCGCTCACGTCACTTCAGACGGCGACGATGCGATGCACTTTCTCAGGGCGGAAGGAAAGCACCTTTCTGCGCCCCGTCCGCGGCTCGTGTTTCTCGATTACAATTTGCCCAAAGGCGGTTCTTTGGAACTGCTGAAACAAATGAAAGCCGATCCGGGACTAAGACTGATTCCGGTCGCGATTCTCACCTCATCGGATTCGTCGAAAGACATTACCGAGGCGTACGAGCTTCACGCGAACTGTTATTTGACGAAAGCGCCCGACCTCGACGGCTTTTTTCAAATCATTCGTTGGGCGGCTTACTTTTGGATCGACATCGCAACTCCGCCGCCAGTTGCGGCGGAGCCCATCGACCCGCTTGCATTCACCGTCGGCCTCTGAAATAATCACGCTCGACATGCCATCCAATCTTTCCCGCCGCCGTCTGGTTCAGACGGTGGGGACCTCCCTGCTGGCCGGCGTAAACGGTGCGTCCGCATTCAATGCCGGATCTTTTGACAACTGGCCGCTGACCGAATCTGACGGAACACCCAAGCTTTGCTTAGGGGTGGGCCAATTCGATCCGATTGGACTTCGCAAAGTGAAGCAACTCGGTGTCGATCACGTGTTGCGGGGCGGCCCGAACGTACTTCCGTGGCGGGAAGCGGAGTTGCGCTCGATGCGGCAGACGGTGAGCGATGCTGGATTGAGCCTTTCGAATCTGATGATCGGCGGTTTTCCGAACACGATCTACGGCCGTCCCGGGCGCGACGAGGAGATCGATAAGGTCCAACAGTCCATCCGCGCAGCCGGACGCGTGGGCCTGCCTGTCGTCGAATATAACTTCTATGCGCATCGCGCGATGGAAGGTTATTACTTCGAGCCCGGGCGTGCCGGCACTGGCTACACGGCCTTCGACTACGCGCGGATGAAAGACCTCCCGCCGCTCGCGGCCGAGGGTGCTCGTACGTTCGCTGAAATGTGGGCAAACGTCAGTTACTTTTTGAAAGCCGTGGTGCCGGTGGCGATCGAATCCAACGTCAGGCTGGCCCTGCATCCAAACGATCCGCCCGCTCCGTTGAGCCGCGGCTCTCAACAGATCATGGGAACGGTGGCGGGCTGGAAAAAGCTCGTCGATATCGTTCCTAGCCCGAATAACGGAATTACCTTCGATTGCGGCGTAACCCGCGAGATGGGCGAAAATCCCGTGGAAGTCTGCCGCTATTTCATGCAGCGAGATTGCATCAATCATGTGCATTTCCGAAACGTTCGCGTGCGCAAGCCTTACGAAGAATACGCGGAAGTGTTCATCGACGAAGGGCAAGTCGATATGTTTGGCGTCATGCGCGAATTAGTAAAGGGCAAATATCCGCGTTTGATCTATCCTGAACATCCCCGGGCTTTGGATGTCGACCAGGAAGAAAACGCCGCGACTGCGGCAGTCTTCAAATCCAGTTATCCGGGTGGCGGGTCGTACGCGGGCTTCGCTTTTAGCGTTGGCTATGCCCGCGCCATGATGCAAGCCGCATTGTCCGGTTGAGCTAAATTAGGCGACACTAGGCAGACCGGCAAGTGCCATCGCCAGTTCGCTCTCGCTATAACTTTGATCGGTCAGTTTACCTTCCCGATAATCCATATAAGCCTGCATGTCGAAATGACCATGACCGCAGAGGTTGAACAAAATTACACGCGCTTTGCCGTCGCGCTTTGCTTCCAACGCTTCGTCGATTGCGCCGCGAACGGCGTGATTTGCTTCAGGCGCGGGGAGAATTCCTTCTGTTCTCGCAAACTGAATGCCAGCTTCGAAACAGGTCAGCTGAGGGTACGCTTTCGCCTCGATCAAGCCGAGCTCCTTGATGTGGCTCACAAGCGGCGCCATCCCGTGATAGCG
Source organism: Bryobacterales bacterium (assembly GCA_963763615.1). Taxonomy (GTDB): domain Bacteria; phylum Acidobacteriota; class Terriglobia; order Bryobacterales; family Bryobacteraceae; genus Bog-105. The sequence goes on from CAVXPI010000009.1 coordinate 390,293, forward strand.
CAGACCGCCGGCATGGAAACCGGGAGGCGTAAAAGTCGAACCGAGCGTATGCATTTTCGTCAATGGCGTTAAATGGCCGGTGTCGCCAAAATCATACGCGTACAGGCCGCGAGTCAAACTCGGACACGCGGCTGGTTCGATGGCGACAATTTTGCGTTTCCGGCCCCCGCGCAACTGCTGGCCGAGAAAGGGAAACACGATACCCGCGAAATTCGAGCCGCCGCCGGTACAACCCACCAGAACATCGGGATCTTCGCCGGCCATTTCCATTTGCGCCATGGCTTCTTGCCCGATGACCGTTTGATGTAAAAGGACGTGATTGAGAACTGACCCGAGAGCATACTTGGTGTCGTCGCGCTGCGCGGCCATTTCGACGGCTTCGGCGATGGCAATGCCAAGGCTTCCGGGATGGTCGGCCCGCTGAGCGAGAATCGCGCGTCCAATGTGCGTTTCATTGGAAGGCGATGCGACGCAACGTGCGCCGTAAGTTTCCATGAAAGCGCGGCGGTACGGTTTCTGATTGTAAGAAACGCGAACCATGTAGATATCGATTTCGATGCCAAACAGGGCGCCGGCAAATGCCAGGGCGGAGCCCCATTGGCCAGCTCCGGTTTCGGTGGTGATGCGTTTGACGCCGGCTTCTTTGTTGTAGAAGGCTTGAGCGACGGCCGTGTTGGGCTTGTGGCTGCCAGCAGGGCTGACACCTTCGTATTTGTAATAGATTCGTGCCGGCGTATCGAGCGCTTTCTCCAAACGGCGCGCTCGGAAGAGTGGAGTTGGCCGCCATTGACGGTAAACATCGCGCACGGGATCGGGAATTTCGATCTCGCGCTCGGTCGAAACCTCCTGAGCGATGAGCGACATAGGAAAAAGCGGCGCGAGATCGCCTGGTCCGACGGGCTGCTTTGTTCCAGGGTGAAGGACAGGCGGTGCCGGGGTAGGGAGGTCGGCGGCAAGGTTGTACCAGAACTTAGGAATGCGGTCTTCGGTGAGTAGGTACTTAACGGTTTCGTTCATGAGTTTTCCTTATATCAAAGCGTGCCGCTTGCCACCGGGAAAAAGACGCCCGTGCTGGTATGGCGGCACTTCGTGAACTTTTTTCTATTGGATTCGTATAGACAGCTTACAGAATGCCGATGCCTACGCGTCGAAAATCGTTGATCGTGACGGGTAGCGCGATCTTAGGTCTTGCCAGCGCGGCCGGGTCCTCTGAATCCCAGGTGGGAGTCGCAAGGTAACCAGTTGATGGATGCGGGCCGCCGTTTTATCCGTTTGAGCTACGCGCAACACTCCTCCAAGAAGCCTTTGCCGAAAAGGCGAACAGCCCAAACCCAGGAGGCAGCCGCCTAGCATCGCCTCAACAGCTTTCGAGCGGACTGCCCCAGTTCTTTGAAATGGGAACTAATTCGCGCCCGTCCCTTTGTCCCACGGCCGAGGCGTCGCCTTGCTATAACCCGCCACGCGATCATACGCATGATCCCGGCTCGTTGTGCCAAGCGAAGTGTTGTAAAGGTTCGTCACACCCAGCGACTCCTTGGCGTCATCTTCGAATTGGTGCAACGCTTTGAGCTGCTCGGCCTGCGCTGGCAATTTCTTCCCTGAAGGCGTTATCAGAAACATTTGATAGCCGCCGCTTAGCAGCGTTGCAATTTCACCACCCACCACAATCCCGGCGCGTTCGATATCCGGTTGATTCGCGCCTTCATCGCCAATAATCGCGGCCACCCCGTGTTTCACCGCCTTCACTCGTCCATCGGAAAGAGTTTCGAGAGTGAAGCCAGCGGATTTCAAACGGTCCAGCCGTGTTGAAAAAGCCGTTTCTTTTGGCAGGTTGCGGCGAAAGAACATAATCTAAGTATAAAGATGACGACTTTCACCCCGCGGCTCCCTATCGCCGCCATCACCGACGAATTCTCTCCCACCCTGACCGAAGCCCTGCCATTCATGCTGGAAATCGGGATGACGGGTGCCGAATTGCGCGTTGTCGATGGCAAAAACATTCTCGATTTGAACAATGACGAACTCAAGCGCACGATGGACGCACTGGTGGCCGCTGGCCTGAATGTAGTTTCCATTGCTTCGCCCGTGTTGAAGTGCGTGCTGCCAAATGCGCCGGAAGTGGATAGCCGCTTTCAGCATGACGTTTTCGCCTCCAAGCACACCTTTGAAGACCAGCCGCGACTCACCGAACACGCCATCAAAGTGGCGCAGTTTTTCGGCGCTCCCATTGTGCGTGTCTTCTCTTACTGGCGGACCGTCCAGCCCGAACGCTGCCAGGAAGCCATTGTGAAAGCGTTAACCGGCCTCGCCGCTCTGGGCGAAAAGGAAAACATCATCATCGGTCTGGAAAACGAACACGCCTGCAACGTCGGGACCGCCGCCGAAACCGCACGCATTCTAAATCTGGTGCCGAGCGAGAAGCTCATGGTGGTTTGGGATCCAGCGAACGCCATGTGTGCCGGCGAAGATCCCTTCCCTCGCGGTTATGCGGAACTACCTGCCGGCAGAATCGCCCACGTTCACGCTAAGGATTGCCACATCGGTGTAGACGGCAAACCCGTATGGGGTCCGCTCGGCACCCGCGATGTCCTATGGAAAGAGCAAATCCGCGCACTGCTGGACGATGGATACAGCGGCTGCATCAGCCTGGAAACGCACTGGAAAGGCCCCAACGACAACAACAAGCCCGAGGCCAGTCGGATCTGCGGCTGGAACCTACGCGGCCTCGTCTCGTAAGCGCATAAAAACTACACGGTTTTATCCCCTCAACCGGGAGTGAATTTCTGGAAAGCGCAAAGGGCGCGGCTGCGCGCCGCCAAACAAGTAAAGGAACTCTCTGACATTTCGGGCGGCGCGCTTGACACCACGCCCGTTTTGCGCGAGTTCCTCCAAAGCCAATGGCAGTCCCTACCGCGGCCGCCACCGTGCTTTCAATAGTTTGTGGCTCATTTTAAACGCCTCGGCATCTCTTGTACAAGGCGCTATTGTCGAAATTACGAGATTAGAGCTAAACTCTTGGTTTGTAGCACTTGGCGACATTTTCACACCGGTTGAGCGTAATGCCCTTTAGATACTTTGATCGAGCTGACGGTATTTTTCGGGACACGATGGCATTAGATCCGTCAGAGCGCGACACCTTTGTCGCCAAAGCTTGCGGCGGTGATGAAACGTTGCGTTGGCAGGTCGAAACACTCCTCAAATCCGAAGCGACCAAGGATTTTACGAACGCAGCCAATGTCGTTCAGCTAGGCCTTCCCGGTTCTAATCTGTCACCCGGTTACGTTCTAAATGATCGATTCAAGATAATCCGACACATCGCGTCGGGCGGTATGGGATCGGTTTATGAAGCGGAAGACTTGAAGTTGCGCGAACGATTGGCGCTCAAGACCATCCTGGGCCAAAGCGCCCATGACCCGGACACGATGGAGCGTTTTAAGCGCGAGATCTATCTAGCGCGAAAAGTAACTCACGTAAACGTGTCCCGGATCTTTGATTTTGCAGAGCACATCGATGCAAATGGCGTAGAAATTGTGTTCCTGACGATGGAGTTGCTCCCCGGCCAAACACTATTTCAACAAATTCAATCCTCCGGCCCCATGAACAAGGATGAGGCGCTCCCGATTATCAGGCAATTAGCAGCCGGCCTGTCTGCAGCACACCAAGCCGGTGTCGTTCACCGTGATTTCAAGACCGGAAATGTCATTCTAGTGCCATCCGACGAAGGCATGCGCGCTGTGATCACAGATTTTGGACTAGCTCACCGGGACCGCGCGGGAGCTGGGTCAGGAGACTTTCGCTCTCAAACCGGGTTGATCGCGGGAAGCCCTCCCTACATGGCGCCCGAACAGGTAACGGGCGCGCCGACAACCCAGGCCACCGACATCTATGCGCTCGGCGTGGTGATGTTCGAGATGGTGACAGGAACGTTGCCCTTCACGGGGGAGAACTCACTCCACAAACGGCTGATCGAAAAGCCTGTCTCACCGCGCATATACGCGCCTACTCTGGATCCGAAATGGGAACAGGCAATCCTGCGGTGCCTCGAACTCGAAGCACAAGACCGATTCGCCTCCGCCAATGATGTCGTCAATTTTCTAGAAGGGCAGAAGGTTGCTCCAGCGAAAAGGCAGCTGCGCCGGCGGATCACGACCGCGGCAATCCTTGCCCTGCTAGCCTTGGCGGCAGCGTCGATCTACCTGCGGGTTTTTAAAGTAAATGCGTCGAGGCAGGCGATTGCCGTCCTCGGGTTTCAGAATTTAGCTTCACGCCCCGAAGCGGGCTGGGTATCGACCGCTGTAGCGGAGGGCCTGCGCGCGCAGTTGGCGGCGCCGGGCAAAATGCGAACAATCTCGGACGAAGACGTCGCCGACTATAAGCGCGAAGTAAACATTCCCAATTACGCCAGCTTGGGAAAACAGACCCTCAGCCGGTTGCACCGGCTAGGCGCGGACCTCATCATAGTTGGATCCTATGTCGATCTTGGAAAGGAATCCGGCGGCAAGATTCGGCTCAATGTAGAAATTCAGGATACAGCGAAAGGCGAAACGATTGACGCCTTGTCCGCCGAAGGGAGCGAAAAAGAGTTGACTCAGCTCATCTCGGAGACGGGCTCTCGCTTGCGGGACAAGCTTGGAATGGGCGGACTGTCGGCAGAGAAGGAAACCCAATTGGCCATGGCCCAGCCTAGCGCGGATGCCGCTCCTTTCTATTCAGAGGGTCTGGAGCGATTGCGGTCTTATGACTTTTCGGGAGCGCAGCAACTGCTGCAAAAGGCGATTGGAGCCGATCCAAACTACGCCTTCGCGCATTTGGCTCTCGCCGAGACCTGGGATGAACTTGGATTCGACGGCAAAGCGCGAGAAGAAATAGGAAGAGCATACCAGCTCTCCGCCAAGTTGCAGTTGGAAGATCGTCTCTCCATTGAAGGACGGGATCGGGCCATAAATGGAGACTGGAATGACGCGATCGAAAGCTATGGCGAATTGTACAAGCACTTTCCCGACAACCTTGAGTATGGCTTGCACTTAGCCGAAGCGCAAAGATCCGCAGGCAAAGCCCAAGCATCGCTGCAGACTCTCACAAATCTGAGTAAGCTGCCAGCGCCTCTGGGCGGCGATCCTCGCATCAATTTGGAGCGCGCGGAAACCGCTCTTTCCATCGGTAGCCACCGGGAGGCGCAAGCAGCCGCCATGTCCGCTGTGGACGTCGCCAGAGCGCGCGGGATGAGAGTACTCGAATCGCGGGCTCTCAGCTGGGCGTGCAATGCTTTCGAGGAATTGGGAGAGTCAAAGCAAGCGAAGGCTTTGTGCCAGGAAAATGAAGCGCTCAGCTCGAGCCTGGGCGACAAAGTAGGCATGGCGCGAGCTACCAATGGACGGGCGAACATGGAACTGAACGAAGGCAAGGCACAGGACGCGCTAAATCTGTTTGAGAAGGCCTTCCAAATTGCGAGCGGCATCGGCGATCGACGGGATATGGCCGGAGCCCTGCACAACATGGCGAACGCGCTCGCCGGACTTGGCCGGCTGACGGAGGCCCAACAAAAGTATGAGGCAGCCCTGGCAATCGAACGCGAAATTGATAACCGGACAGAACAAGCCAAGACTTTGGGAAATTTAGCCAACTTGGCTTCGCAAAGAGGAGATTTGACCGAAGCGGCGCGTCAGTATAATGTGGCAATCAGCCTGGCGCGCCAAACTGGGGATCGAGAGGATCTCGCGCGTACGTTGACAAATCTAGGCGGAGTCTTGTTAGACCTTGGCCAGCTGAGTGACGCAGAGAACAAGTTGAACGAAGCTCTTTCTCTGCGTCAGCAGATGGGGTCGAAAGGTGAGATTGCCACAACCCTGGATACTTTCGGTGAGCTTCGCCTGGCAAAAGGAGATCTGGAAGGTGCTGTCTCCGCGTATAACGAGGCGCTCCAAAATCAGAATGAGACCGGCGATAAAAGCTGGGCGGCCACTAGCCAAGCCGGTCTCGCTGCGGTACTGATCGAAGAAGGAAACTTTCAAAAGGCAGAGGCGCTCGCACGAAGCGCCCTGGCAGAATTCCAAGCCGAAAACGACAGCGAAGACGAGACTCTGAGCAGGCTAACCCTGGTGCGGTGCTTGCTGGCACAAAAACGCGTAGCCGATGCTCAAACAGAAATTGCAAGGCTGGTGCCCGGTATAAGCAAATTAGCTCCAGGCATTCAGATCGATGTTGAGATCGAGCAAGGCTGGATTGCCGCGGAGTCTGGGAATCGCTCAGAACAACTTAACGCCGGTCTCTCCTTACACAAAGCCATAGCCGATGCCGCGCAGTTTAAGATGCTCGGCCGCGAACTGGATGGGCGGCTTGCGTTAGCAAAGCTCAAATCAAAATTGGGCGAAAAAGCTTATGCGAAAGCCGCTCTGACCGATATCTTGCAAAACGCGTCCCGCAGCGGATTAAACTTGATTGGCCGGAGGGCGAAAGCGATGGCGTCTGAGAGCTAAGCTCTTTCGCCCTTCGCCCCTCGGCGGCGAGACAACAAGTAGACGACCGCCAACATCCCGGATCCGAGCAAGGGAAAGGACCCAGGCTCCGGAGTGACGTTGGTGGCTGGCTCGGCGGTGATATTCGTGACGAATGCAGGTGCTGTGAAATATAGCACCAGATGGTCCGTGTTGCTAAGGGCCACGTTGCCCAGGGTCAATGTTGTGGAATCCGGCGAGCCTGCTTTAATCAACAAATCATTGCCGCTGGTGATCAAGTCCAGAGTAGAACTTGGGTCTGGATTCGTGCAAGGAACGGTGCTTCCGTTGGCATCGCAAGTAATCAAGCCGAAATTCCCGCCGAACGTCATAGTATCGGTCGGATCACCATTTGGGAACTCGATATCAAGCGTGAGACTCGGAAACAGAGTTGTGCTGGCGGTAGAGGAGGAGAGTTCCAGAATCGTTGCGATGCCATCGAGGTTTGACTGCGGACTGAAACAGCTAACAAAAACATTTCCGAAAGAAGGACTTGCACTTCCAGCGCCAGTGGGGCAACCGTCCGCCGTTATGCCATAATTCGAGCCACCGTTATCCTTTCTAGAACACCATGCCGATCCGGCTGAACACATCAATATTATCAGGGCGAAAACTACTCTTGAGTGAGGAAGAGTTTGCATATTATTAGGCATTCCCCTGCATTCAACCACAATTGAACAACCGATTCAAGTTAGTAGAGGACTAAACTGGCGTTAGCTAGTACTGGATCGGGTTGGACGGGGCAGTTCGGCAACGCGGCGTGGCTAGGTTTGATCAGCGGATCAGGTTGTTGATTCTTTGGCTCCCCAGGTAGGATTCGAACCTACAACCCTTCGGTTAACAGCCGAATGCTCTGCCATTGAGCTACTGAGGAGCACTGCGCGAGTCCGCCACAATTCAAAAATCGGATTGTGCAAATCGACGCCTTTCCTATTAAAGCACAGGCCCCTTTTCGTAGCCCTGGAAGAACCTCAACCCGAATGCGCACGCTTAGCCGTTAGCCGATCTTTTCTTCCAGTTCCACCCAACGCGCATAAAGCGAATCCAATTCATTCTGTGCGCTTTCCATTTTTCGATAGCACTCTTCCAGCCGCTTCGGGTCGCGCAAAACCTCTTGCTCCTCCAACTGCGCGTGAGTCTCTTTCAGTTCTTCCTCCGCCGCCGCAATCCGGCTCTCCAAACTCTCCCACTCGCGGTTCTCCATATATGACAACTTCTTAGCACTCTTGACCGGTGTGGGCGCCACACCAGCGGGCTTTGCCTTCACGCCGGCAATTGTTTTCTTACCATCTACCCAACTCTGCCACTGGGAATAATCCGCAAACAATGCCGCTTTGCCTTCCCCATCGAGCCCTACGACGGTAGTCGACACTCGATCAAGCAGATACCGATCATGCGTCACCAGAACCAGCGAACCGGGAAACTCAACCAAACTCTCTTCCAAGATTTCCAGCGTCGGAATATCCAAGTCGTTGGTCGGCTCGTCCAGCAGCAGAAGATCCGCCGGCTCAAGCATCAGATTCGCGATCAGCACGCGCGCCCGCTCACCGCCGGAGAGCCTGCTTACCGGCTGATTCAACTGTTCGCTCGCGAAAAGGAATCGCGCAGCCCAGGAAGCCACGTGAATCACCCGCTCGCGATAAATCACCGAGTCGCCACCCCCCGCCAAAGCCTGCCGCAGCGTGAGATCGCCGTTCAACGGCCGGTTCTGATCGAAATAGACAATCCGCAATCCTGCCGCTTGCTTGATCTCTCCTCCCAGCGGTGTGATTTCCCCGCGAAGCAGCCGCAACAGTGTCGTTTTACCGCTGCCGTTAGGTCCTACCAGGCCGATGCGCGTTCCCGCCGTCAAAACGAAATCCAAAGCGTCGAACAACAGTTTCTCGTCGTAGGAGTAACGCAGGCCCTTTACTTCGATCAGCCGTTTCGTCTTGCGTTCGGAAGCAGTGAACTCAATATCTGCCGACCCAGTCCGCGTACGCGTATTCAGGTCGTTCAATTCGCCGATCAGGGCATGCGCATTGTCGATCCGCGCCTTCGCCTTGGTCGCGCGAGCTTTCGGCCCTCGGCGCAACCATTCCATCTCGGTGCGCACACGATTCTCCAAGGCGTCTTGCCGCTTGGCTTGGGCCGCGAGAAACTCGCTCTTCTTTTCCAGGAACGCGCTATAGTTTCCGCTGACTCGAAAAATACCGTCGGGATAAGCGCGGTTGATCTCAGCCACGTCTGTGGCAACGTTCTCTAGAAAGTAACGGTCGTGGCTCACCACAACGCACGCAAAACGAGCCGCCTGCAGCAGCTTTTCGAGCCACTGAATCCCTGCCAGATCCAGATGGTTCGTAGGTTCGTCCAGCAGCAAAATATCGGGGTTCGCCACCAGTGCTTCTGCCAACGCCAGCCGTTTACGCCAACCGCCGGAAAGTGCCGCCGCTTCAAAACTTAGGTCCGTGAAACCGGCGCGGCCAAGCGTTTCGGCCTCCCGGCCATCTTTCTCCTCCTCCGGCACGCCGCCGCTTTCCAGCGCACGCCGGATCACCTGCACGATCGTTTCGTTGGGGGCAAAAACGGAGTCTTGCTGCACGAACGCTAAGCGCGTGTTCTTGCGGAACGCCACTTCACCGCTATCGGATTGCTTGCGTCCTGCCAAGATTTCCAGCAGCGTCGATTTACCGGAGCCGTTAGGGCCGATCACACCGATGCGTTCGCCCTCGGAAATATTCAGACTTAAATTTCGAAACAGCGGATCAGAACCATAAGACTTTGTCAGATCGCGTGCATTCAGTAAAAGGGCCACTCCTCTTATGTTCCTACGTGACCCTTTTTTTGCGGGGCCGCAGCAGTAACTCCGCCTTTCGTCGCTCGTTTGGATTTGGTAGGGTAATGGCACCGCCTATTCATTTAGGAATCTAAGAAAATGCCCAATTTCTCCCGCATCTTGCTGCCCGTTGATTTCTCGGAACGTTGCCTGGGCATGACGCATTACGCGCGTGCGCTGGCCGAGAAGTACGACGCGGAACTAATCCTCCTGCACGTAGTAAATCCGGTCTTCATTACGCCGGAACTAGGCGGCGCTCCTCCGGCCACCATCGCCGTTCCGCAGTGGCTTGTCACAGAAAAGAACAAATTGCTGGAATCATTTGCTGTATCCGAATTGGCAGGCTTAAAAGTTCGCCGGCTCGTCTACGAAGGCATACCGGAAATGCAAATCGTCGAAATCGCCAAATCCGAAGAGGTGCAACTCGTTGTCATGCCAACCCACGGGTATGGCGTGTTCCGCCGCTTGTTGATCGGCTCCGTTACGGCGAAGGTTTTGGACGATCTGCCCACGGCCGTGCTCACTGGCGTCCACATGGAAAAGCACGTTCATGATCAAACAGAAGAGTTCCCGGTTATCGCCTGTGCGGTCGATTTGAACTCGGGGAGTCCAGAGACGCTGCCTGCTTCCGCGAGTATGGCCATCGATTTTGACGCCAAACTCGCGGTGATTCACGTCAGCCAGCCCCAAGGAAAGGGAGATCTCGCGAATTCTGCCGATCTGCAACCGCAATTAGAGGAATTGGTCGCCGGTGAACTCGCCAAACACAACATCAACTTTGCGCCAGGTCGTTTGGTGTCGTCTGTGGAGAGCGGAGATATAGCGGCCACGATCTGCGGATTTGCCGATCGCATGGGAGCCAAGCTTCTGATCGTTGGGCGAGACCAAGTCGAAGAGGGTCCGGGAAAGCATGCTGGCCGCCTCCGTTCGCAAACCTATTCCATCATCCGGCAAGCGACTTGCCCGGTGCTAAGTCTATAAAGAGATCAATTACCGGATTTCTTTCGGCGAAATGCCCTCGCACCAAAAACCAAAAGCGGCAAACTCATCAGCAGGATCGTAGAGGGTTCCGGCACTGTTGAGTCGCGCGCGCCAGCTGGGGCGTGAGTTGTGGAAGCGATCAGACTCACCTGCAAAAATAGGAACAACGAAGAAAATCTCTTCAAAAAAAAACAGGCTCCTTAAAAACCCAAAAAAACAACTGGTGAACTGCGAGCCTAACAGTCTTGACCTGTTGTCGATCTCGAAGGCCACGGGAACAATAAAAGATTTCTACTTTGGAACAAATCGAAAGCACGGACGTGCAACGACGAAGTCAACCCCGTTTGTCTTCCCCAAGTAGAACCCAAACCTAGCTATGACATTTAGCCTAACGCAAAGTATCCTCAAATGTCACGGCTCAATACATTGCCGTAAAGTACTAGCGGTCCTATTCGAGTGTCTTCCTCAGCGGAGTAACTCGAACAAGAGCGCTTTCCAGCGCGCGATATCCAACGTCCAGTGCACTTTGGCATTCGCCGGATATTGCACCAGATCTTGCCAAACATGGCGATTTCGGGAATTGTCCGCCACCCCCAACCTGTCCACTACGGTCATCCCTCGCGTCAGTTCGCTCTGAGTTTCCACATCAACGTGGTGGCCGCTCGAACTGGTCGCCAGGCTAGGGTCGAGCGCAATTCCCATAGCCACCGGATCAGGCAGAGAGATGCCATGTTCGCCCGTTTGCTCCAAGAAAGCGGTCTGCGCCGCACTGTTGCACTCAACGGCAAAGTTCCCTAGTGGAGAATCAAGCCCACTAATTAATGCTATGTCTGCGGCGTTTAAGACCGCCGCGCCGCGGCACAGGTGCCAACCCACTAGTTCGAGTGGAAGACGGCCGCGCATCACCGTGTGAGCCGCCTCCGGATCGCACCAGATATTGAATTCCGCCGCGGGCGTCACATTCCCTTCACAGCACGGCGCGCCGCCCATCACCACACAGCGCCCGATCCTTCCGCCCAAATTCGGTTTACGTTTCAAAGCCATTGCCAGATTGGTGAGTGGGCCCAACGTGACAAGCGTTAATCCCGGATGATCCTCGGCCATCTTGACGATCGCGTCTGCCGCATGCAGCGATTCTACTGGGCGGCGTGGCAACGGATACCCATGATCGCCCATGCCATCGCGCCCATGGAACCAACTCGCGTCTTCGAGGACCCGTTCCAGCGGCGCATCCGCCCCGCGAAATACCGGCACATCGGAACCGCAAAGTTGGGCAGTATAGAGAGCGTTGCGGCAAGCCTGATCGACCCCGCAATTCCCGGCAACTACGGTGATCGCCGCCACCTCGACATCTGGCGCTCTTAGCGCCATGATCAGCGCGACCGCATCATCGGAAGCCGTGTCTGTATCGATAACAAAAACGCGCGGCATTTCCCAACAATATCAGCGGGGCTGAACCGGTAGCTACTTCAGCTTCTGAAATTTCGCGCGCGCCTCGGCGGCGTCTGCGTTCCGATGAACCACCGCATAAGCTTTGGCCAGACGAAAGTAAATGCGCGCATCACTCGGGTTGAGCCGACGAGCGGTTTCAAGCTCCGTGATGGCGCGGGCCGTTTGGCCGGTAGCCAGCAGACAAGCCCCAAACAGAAAGTGCGCCTCCGCCATTCTGGGCGCCAGCGTGGCTGCTTGTTCCGCGTAAGGTAAACCGCTGGCGGGATCGGTTGACAGCAGGCCTCCGGCAATGCCCAGCCGCGCCAGCAAATGTTGCGGATTGTTCGCAATTTCCCGTTTAAAAGCCGCCACCGCTTCATCATCCATATGGTTCTTCAGCAGAAACCGGCCGTAGGCAAACTGCACATTGCGAGTCTTCGCGAAACGCTGCGCGAGGTTCGAATAGGCCTCAGCAGCCTCATCCGTTTTCCGGTTGGCATCCAGGAATTCCGCGTGGCCCGCCGCCATCATCAAGTCGCGCGTTTCATCTGTCAAAGCAGCCCCTGCCGGCAGAATCCCAATCACCGCGCGTCCGAGTGCGAGAAGCAACTCTTCATCCGCCGTGGAGACTTCGATTGAAAGCTTGTCCAGGGAATCTTGGGCGCGGCCGAAAGCGCCGTCTGCGATCAACAAGTTCGCCTCGGTGAAAAGGACAACTTGCCGCATGTTCGCTTCCTCGTCCACGCCGAGCGTAAGCGCTCTATCAAGATGATTCAGCGCCGAACGATTTTGCTTCAGTTGCGCTTCCGAGAGGCCGAGCATCGCCACAGCCTTAGCGTCTTTCGGCGCGAGTGCAACGACTTTGCTGAGTGAAGCCGCAGCCCCACGAAATTCTTTCCGGTCGTACGCGAGGGTGCCGAGATACCACCAACCTTCGGCCCAACCAGGACGCAGTTGAACCGCTTGCCGGTACAGCGCGACGGCTTGTTCAAGCTTGTCCGCCTCGCGTGCTTTCGCGGCTTGCGCGGCGATTTCGTCAAACTGCGCCGTTCCAAGCGCGAGCAAGAAAAGTGTGGCAAAGCCCATCAGAACCGCGACCGGCCAGGGAGCGGCGGCGTGGTGGCCACCGCACTCTCCTCAAAAACTGAAGCGTGCTTGAAGTTCGATAATGCGTCCTGCTAAACCACCTTGGGACACCCCGAATTCAGGGCCACCGATAGTTTGCGTCCCGATGTTCTGCAGGTTCTCGTGGTTGAGCAGATTGTAAAAATTAGCCTGCAGGTTGAGTTTCGCGCCTTCTCCGAGACCCGGCATCTTGGGAAGCCCGAAGGCTTTCGCAAGTTGCACATCGTTGCCGAAATAGCCGGGGCCGCGGAACATATTGCGATGGATATTTACAGGTGCCGCTGGAATGCCAAGGCCAACGGTGGGATTCGTGAAGTAAGCTTGCCCCGATGCTGCTGTCGCATTCTTGGGGAAGTTCCCGAAAGGCGCCTCGAAAGTAGAGTTCGATGTGGAGTTCGTGGCGCCGCCAAGGTAACTGCCCGGGAATAAGCAGCCGATGTTACTGCCGGGATAGTCAATTACGCCGCCCGGGCATGCTTGCGGAGTCCACGGGAATCCAGAGTGCCCATTAATAATGCCGCTAATAGTCCAGCCGCCGATCACTTTGTCGACCCAGTTGTTGCCCCGCCTGCTGAATTTCGGCTGATAGATGCCAAAGATTTTATAGTTGTGAGTAGTGTCGAAATCGGCCGGACCATAGGTGAATGAGCGGTTCCACGGATAGAGATCTGTATTGTAATCCTGCGTTCCATCGTCGATATTCTTGCTATAGCGATATTGCACATCGATTTGGAAATTGGCCGAGAAGCGATGTTGTGCCTCCGCCAACAGCGCATTGTAGTGGGAGTTGGCGTCGTTCGCATACCAGTCCACACTATTCACAACCGGGTTGAGGTTCGGATAGTACAGCCAGTTGAGGTTGTTGTACTGGCGCGTGAGGTGCCGTGTTTGGCTACCCGAGTAACCGAGTGACCCCATCCAGTTGTGCCCGAGATCGATTTGCGCGTCGACGGAATAGCGATAGGTTGCGGCCGGCGCCAAGTTGTCGGGGAAGCCCGTTAAGTTGAGGCCCGTTCCTCCCACTGGGAGGCCGTTGTTGTTAAATGCCTGAATGGCAACCGGATTCGATGGGAAGCTGTTGATGTCGTGGAGGTTGGAGCCGGCAGCATACAAGATTTGGTTGCCGGAAAGAGTCAAACTATTGATAAACGGCGGGTTGAATCGGCCGTTCGAGGTGATGGCGAATTGCTCAAGGTTGTAACCAACGCCAAAGCCGCCGCGAACGGAAACTCTCTTCCCGAATGCCGATTGACCAGGACTCCACGCAAATCCGATTTGCGGTTCGAAATTGGTGAAGGTGTTGTTGTAGAGTTCGCCTCCCTTGCGCACATAAAGATTCGTGAGGGCATTGGCTCCCGAGCCAAGCACCACGTTGCTGATATTGCCTGACGTTTCGGTAGGCGGAACGAAGTCTTCCCAGCGAATACCAAGGTTCAGCGTTAGGTTGCGTGTAACCTTCCAATCGTCCTGAATAAAGAACGCCACCGTGTCATCGCGCAAATTCTTGGTGGTGGAAGTGGGCTTGCCGGTGATGGGGTCGAAAGCACCGTTCTCCTGGAAGGGCACATCGTTGGCGAAGTTCCAGAGATTGGTGAACGAATAACTCGGAATCGCCTCCCACGGAGCTGTATCCAAAAACTTGGCGTGAGCAATATCGGCTCCGAATTTGATCGAATGGCTACCCTTTATCCAAGTCAGCGTGTCGCGGTAGGAGTAAGTGAATTGATTGAAGACGCTCGGGCCAGGAGCGCCAAAGCCCTGAATCTGTGCCCCGCTGCCCAGGCCGTTATAGATATTCACACCATTTGGTTGAAAACTCGCAGAAGGCAATCCGTAAGGCTCTTGCGGATTGGAAGTGAGCTCATTCCATTTCCAGCCGCTGCCGCCGACACGTGCTTCGTTGAGCAGCGTTGGGGCGAACGTGTGATTCCAAACGCCATCCCACGATTGAGCCAGCGAATAATGCCTGAAAAGATTTGCCGAATAAGCGGGGCCGTTATAACTCTCGTTAAAGACGGGTGTCCAGTAAATGCCGAAGAAAATCAAATCACGCTGGGTGGCTTGATAATCGAGACGGCCATTGTACTGGGCGTTGTTGTTCGTATTCGGCGCGTTCGTCTGAAGAAAAGCAATATCGGGTATCCCATCGAGTCCGCCGCCAACACCGTAAGGCGTTGCAGCTGCGCCAAACGTGGGATCGGTTTTGCCAAGGCCGTTCTTAAGCGGAGACCCAACGTCGAGACCGCCTGAAGTAGTCTGGCACTGAGTAGGCGAAAGGCCAACTCCAGCACAGTTTTCCGGAATGATCAACGTGTAGGAGGGCGTCTCGCCGGGAAGACCGAGAAGTTTCGCGGCAACCCCGCCTGGGGTCGCTGAGTTTTGGATAAATTGAGGCGTCGCATACCAGCCGGTGGCTACAGTCTGTGAATGGTTCCTCTGCGTTTCATACGAAAAGAAGGCAAAAAGCTTGTTCTTAATGATAGGCCCGCCTAAACTGCCGCCGTATTGATTGAAACGCTGGGTATCTTTGGAACGAGGGTTATCGTTTTCGATCCAGTTGCCGGCGGCATCCTGGGAAGCGCTCATTCCATTCCAGCGGTTATAAGCATTCAGCCCCGGACGATGCCATTTGAAGAACGCACTGCCGTGCAAATCGTTGGTGCCATACTGGGAAACAACTTGCACCTGAGCTCCCGAGCCGCGGCCGTTTTCCGCCGAGTAGTTATTGGCGATAACTTTCACCTCTTTTACGCTCTCTTCATTGGGAGTAACCACAGGCGCGCCGCCCCATACAGCGGAGTTGACGGGAACGCCGTCAATTTGAAAGTTGTTGCCGTTTTGCCGCTCGCCATTGGCGGTGATCTGCACGCTATTCTCCACCGCAAAAATTCCGTTTGTCGCACCGAGGTTAGTGCCGGGAATGTTGCTGCCGCCGCCGCTGTTCGAGAGTGCTCCGTCTCCAAACACACCCGGAGCCAGGCGCATCAGACTGTACGGATCCCGCCCAAAAGAAGGGAGATTCTCCACGTCTTTCGCTGTGATTGTGCCGCTGATATCGGCGGACTCGGTGTTGAGTACCGGCAAAACTTCGCTCGACACCGTTACCACTTGATTGGCGGTATTCGCAACAGTAAGGCTCACGTTGAGCGATTGCACGGTCTCCGATTGTAGGACAACATTCTCAAGCACCTGCTTAGAGAAACCGGGCTTCTCCACCGTGACCGAATACGTGCCGCCAGCTAACGCGTTAAGCGAATAGGTACCGTTGTCGCTGGAACTAGCCTGCGCATGAAACCCGGTCGCGTTGTTAGTTGCCGTGATAGCTGCACCTGGCACCAGAGCGCCTGTCGGATCGGTGACCACGCCTTGGAAACCGCCATGGTATTGAGCAAAAGCTGAAAGCTGCGAGAGAAAAAACCCTGCGAGAACGACTAATAGCCGGATTGTGATCGTCTTCATGGATCCCACCTTCCTTTATGAACCCCTTGCGTTTTCGTGGCGCGGTCACCTGACAGCGCAGAACGGCACTGGGAATGTCAAATAAATCGACTTACTGAGCCTTAGAATAGGGGGAAAGGCCTGTCCTGTCAATGCGAGAATTTGCCAGTAAACATTTAACTTCCATAGCCTTGTTATTCCATTTTTTGTATTCGTTTACCCTTGGCGTCTTTCGGCGCTGGTGTTAAGTGGTATTGAAAGTTTCTTAGTCACGCTCAGACAAGAAACTTGAAAGGCCCACCGCAAACAGTCAGTGGGCCTCAGCGAATCAATCACGTTTTGGCGAATTGGAACAGCTAGCCTTTTTGCTCTTCTTCTTTTTTCTTTTCAAAATGCTCGGCAATCGCCCCAGCGCCCTCAAATCCGCCGACAGCCGCTGCGGCTTCGGTCAACAGTGAGGCATTCGGATCCAGCTTCTTCATGCCTTCCACTGCCGCCACAGCTCCTGCGAGCTTTTCTGCTTCGTCTAATAAACCCATCACCGGTCTCCTTATATTTGTTACGAATTCGGCCCCTTTTCGGGACCTTAACCAGTTTAGCCCCATACGTTGGTTCGAGCTTCTTCGAACGCAGCGGAACATAATCTAGCGACGGCAACGTTTTGAGTCACAGGCGAATCGAAAGAGTATCCTTCCGTAACCCTCCCCAAATCAACCACATACAAAACTCTCGGTGTTTAGAAACCGCGCGGTACCGGGACGAAGCTGGGCGAATCCTCGTCCCAAAAAATACCAGGATAGTTGTATTTTGACGCGTTTTGTTTTGTACTTTAAAGATGAAGTGCATCATTCTGCTTGGTTCACCGGGAAGTGGACGAAGTACCTTGGGCCGGATTGTAGCGAAGCGGTGGGATCTGCCGCTTATTTCGACCGGGGAGTTGCTGCGTGCGGCGGCGAACAGGGTTGGCCCAGTAGCGAGAGCGATTCGCCACACCATGGATGGGGGAAATTTGGTCAGCGATGAGATGGTGAATCATCTCATGATCTCTGAGTTGGTGCGCGCGGAGTGCTTCGACGGTTTTGTGCTGGACGGCTTTCCGCGCACGGTGGCGCAAGCGCGCTTTCTGGAGGATTACTTGCGGCGGATGGGATCGCCTAAGCCCCTCGTGTTACAGCTCAACGTCACTCCCGAAGTGGCAAATGAACGGCTCACGTCGCGGCTGCAATGCGTTGGCTGTGGCCGCGTTTATAACAGCAAGCTGTGGCCATCGGGACATCCAGGTTACTGCGACGACGACGGCATGCCTCTCGTGCAACGCAGCGACGACCAGCAGCATTCCATTACCAACAGCCTTAAGCGATACGGCGAAACTGCCGCGCCGGTGCTGGCCTATTATGCGGATAGCAATTTTCATGCTCTTGACGCGAAGTTGGCGCCCGGCAGCTTGCTCGAAATAGTCGAGGAAATTGTGGCGGGCACCGAGTCGGTTCGAGCAGCGGTCGCCTGATCTGATCGGCTTTTTGCTGTACCGCGAGTTCTGCCGCATCTGGCGCGATATGGCCCGCGAGCAATAGGTAGCGGGAAATGGCGCGCATCAGCCCCCTTGCGCTCTTGATACGCTCAACTCTATGTCCTTAGCGAAATACATACTTGCTCTCGACCAAGGCACCACCAGTTCCCGTGCCATGCTACTTGGGCAAGATGGTCAAGTCCATGGCTTGGCGCAAACCCCGTTCAGGCAGATATTTCCAAAACCGGGATGGGTGGAGCACGACCCAATCGAGATTTGGTCGTCGCAATTCGGCGTGGCTAATGAAGCTTTGGCGAAAGCCAGTGCGCGGGCTGACTCGGTGGCGGCCATTGGCATTACGAATCAGCGCGAAACTACCATCGTTTGGGACCGCACGACGGGCGAACCGATTTATAACGCCATTGTTTGGCAGGACCGCCGGACATCGGGCTTCTGCGATCAACTGCGCGAACAAGGGCACGCGGCGATGATTCAGGAGAAAACGGGCTTGGTGATTGACGCTTATTTTTCGGGAAGCAAGGTGCGTTGGCTGCTCGATAACGTGCAGGGTGCCCGAGCGCGGGCCGAAAAAGGCGAGCTTGCTTTCGGGACGGTGGATAGCTGGCTTATCTGGAAGCTCACAGGCGGCAAGCGGCATGTTACGGACGTGACGAATGCCTCGCGCACTATGCTGTTTAATCTGCATACGCTGCAGTGGGATGACGATCTGCTCAAACTGCTGAACGTCCCGAAATCGCTGCTGCCTGAGGTTGTTTCTTCGAGCGAAGTGTGCGGCACGACGTCTGGCGATCTTGCGGGAATACCGATTGCGGGAATCGCAGGCGATCAGCAAGCCGCGCTCTTTGGACAGATGTGCATGCAGCCGGGCATGGTGAAATGCACCTATGGCACGGGAAGTTTCATGCTGCTGAATACGGGCGAGAAGCCGGTGATGTCGAAGAACCGGTTGCTGACAACGGTGGCGTGGCGCATCAAAGGCCGTACGTTCTATGCACTGGAAGGCAGCGTATTCATCGCCGGCGCGGTTGTCCAATGGCTTCGTGACGAGTTGCAGATTATTCGCAGCGCGGCGGAAATCGAGGAGCTTGCCGCTAGCGTACCCGATACGGCGGGAGTCTATTTTGTTCCCGCTTTCTCAGGTCTCGGCGCACCGCATTGGGATCAGTACGCGCGCGGCACCATTACTGGGCTTACGCGCGGCGCAAACCGGGCTCACATCGCACGAGCTGCTTTGGAGGGAATCTCCTTTCAGATTGCGGACATTATTGAAGCGATGGAAACCGATTCGGGCGTCCCGCTGAAAGAGTTGCGAGTCGACGGCGGTGCAGCTCGGAACAATCTACTGATGCAAATCCAAGCCGACGCGCTCGGCGTGCCGGTGACCTGCCGGCGAATCCGGAGACGACGGTACTGGGTGCAACGTATTTGGCGGGGTTGGCCGTCGGCTACTGGCCCGATCAAGAAACGATCGCGAAACAGTGGCAGGCGGAGAAACGCTTTGAGCCACAGATGGATGAGGCGACTCGCAAGCAGCGACACGGTGAGTGGATGCGCGCGCTGGAACGCAGCAAGAGTTGGGAGACGGCGTAGGTTGTGTTGGAGCGCAAAGAGATCCTTCGCGAGATTGCTTCAACGCGTGAGTGGGATGTTCTTATTGTTGGAGGCGGCGCTACCGGATTAGGCGCGGGGGTAGAAGCGGCGGCGCGCGGCTATCGGACCCTGGTGCTCGAAGCCGGCCGATTTCGCTAAGGCTACTTCCAGCCGCAGCACGAAGCTGGTGCATGGCGGTGTGCGGTATCTGCAGCAGGGCAACATCAAGCTCGTCCTTGAGGCTTTGCGCGAGCGCGGCCGAATGCTGCGGAACGCGCCGCATTTGGCCCATCGCCGCGGGTTTATTGTCCCGGCCTATGCTTTGTGGGAGTTTCCGTTTTACGGGATTGGACTCACGATGTACGACGTTCTGGCGGGCAAAGAAGGGCTGGGGCGTTCGCGAATTCTTTCGAAGCCAACGGTGCTGAAAGAGTTGCCCACGGTCAAAAGCCAAGGGCTGCAGGGCGGGATCTTGTATTACGACGGCCAGTTTGACGACGCTCGTTACGCTATCACGCTAATGAGAACGCTGTTTGATCAAGGCGGCGTGGCGCTGAACTATACGCGCGTCAGCGGACTGCTCAAGCAGAATGGAAGCGTTTGCGGGGTAGTGGCCAACGAAACGGAGACCGGCGCTGATTTTGAATGCCGGGCCAAGGTAGTGATCAACGCGACTGGCATCTTCTCAGACGAGTTGCGCCATATGGACGAACCGAGCGCGCCGAAGATCCTGGCGGTGAGCCAGGGCAGCCACGTCGTTTTACCCCGCGAGTTTCTGCCAGGCAATTCGGCACTGATGATCCCGCGCACTTCAGACGGACGCGTTTTGTTCGCTATTCCCTGGCATGATTCAGTTGTCGTCGGCACGACCGACGACCCAGTGCCGCAAGCCAATTATGAACCGCGTGCCATGCCGGATGAACGGAGCTTCCTGATCGATCACATCGAGCGCTTTCTCGGCAGGCGTCCGGCGCCCGAGCAGATTCTGAGTGTGTGGTCGGGTCAACGGCCATTGGTGAAGAAGAGTGACGCTTCAAGCACGGCAGCCATCTCAAGGGATCACACGGTTCTCATCTCCAAGTCAAAACTCGTGACCATCACCGGCGGGAAGTGGACCACCTATCGCAAAATGGGCGAAGACGTGATCAACCGCGCAGCCGATTTGGCGGGATTGGCACACGCGCCATCGAAGACCGCTGAACTGCGGCTCCATGGATGCAGCGATGAGGGAGGTGGCGGCTGGCAACGGGTGTACGGATCGGACTTGCCGCAGCTTCGAGCGATGGAACCTGAGTTGAACCAGCCGCTTCATCCACGCTTGCCATTTCAACAAGCCGAGGTTGTGTGGGCGGCGCGTTACGAAATGGCACGGACGCTGGAAGATGTCCTGGCACGGCGGACGCGTGCGCTGTTCCTGGATGCGCGGGCAGCCATGGAAGCGGCTCCGTTAGCGGCCCGTCTGCTGGCCGAAGAACTCCAGCAAGACGGATTATGGGCGCGCAAACAACTCGGTGCGTTCGACACGATTGCCGGGCAATATGTGTGGAGTGATTAAATAGCGGAGTACCTCAAATTTCGAAAGGTGGCTTGCGCCTGTTCCTATGCATTTTGACTCAGCAGTGTTTGGTGAGTTCGTTGGGACCATGATTCTGATTCTTCTCGGTAATGGTGTGGTGGGCGGCGTGGTGCTTTCGGGAACGAAGGCGGAAAATGCCGGCTGGATCTGCATCACAACCGGTTGGGCGTTGGCGGTCTTTTGCGGTGTCGCGACGGCGACTGCGTTAGGCGACGCAGACGCGCATCTGAATCCTGCAGTCACGATTGCCTCGGTTATCATGAGCGGCCGGCTGGAGCGTTTGTATACATACATCCCCGCTCAGTTGTTAGGTGCATTATTAGGGGCGACGTTGGTGTGGCTCTTTTACCTACCCCATTTCGCGATCACCGAAGATCCTGGCAAGAAGCTGGCCTGCTTTTCCACAGGGCCAGCCATCAGAGGATCCGCGCATAGTTTCTTTTGCGAAATGTTGGGGACGTTCGTGCTGGTACTGTTGGCTTCGGCGTTTGGGTCGCACGGTTTTGCGGCTAACGGCGTGGCGGGTGGGTTGACTCCGATGTTAGTGGGCGCCGTTGTGTGGAGCATCGGTTTGTCGCTGGGTGCGACCACTGGTTACGCGATTAACCCGGCGCGCGACTTGGGGCCGAGACTCGCCCACACGCTGTTGCCTATAGCGGGTAAAGGGGATTCGGATTGGGGTTACGGCTGGGTCCCCGTGCTGGGACCCATTACCGGTGCTGCTTGCGCCGCTGTTTTCGTGCACGTTAGCGGTATGTAATACAGGCTATTCGCCGTTGGCGCCGGTTTTGAGTTTCTCGCGCTGTTCTTTGAGAATCGCTTTGCGGCTGAGCTTGATCTTGTTGCCTTCGAGAGCCAGCACTTTCACGAGGATCTGGTCGCCTTCGTTCAACTCGTCGCGCACGTTCTTGATGCGGCTTTCCGAAATCTCGCTGATGTGCAGCAAACCGTCGGTGCCGGGAAAGATTTCGACAAACGCGCCGAAGTCGGCGATGCGAACGACTTTGCCCAAGTAAGTCTTGCCCATTTCCGCAACGGCGGCGATATCGGCCACCATCTGCAGAGCCTTCTTGGCGGCTTCACCGCTAGAAGCGAAGATGTTCACCATGCCGTCGTCCGTGACATCGATCTTGACGCCGGTGGCTTCAATGATGCCCTTGATGACTTTGCCGCCGGGTCCAATGAGTTCGCGGATCTTATCGGTCGGAATCTGGGTGGTGTAGATGCGCGGCGCGTATTGGGAGAGTTCAGCGCGCGGCTTATCGATGGCGGCGATCATGGTTGCAAGAATTTCGAGACGGCCTTTGCGAGCCTGCTCGAGCGCTTCCTTCATGATTTTGGTGGTGACGTTAGGAACTTTTATGTCCATCTGCAGAGCAGTGATACCGTCTTTGGTCCCCGCGACTTTGAAATCCATATCGCCATAGTGATCTTCGGCGCCGGCGATGTCGGTGAGGACCGCATACTGGTCGCCTTCCATGACGAGGCCCATGGCGATGCCAGCTACGGGAGCGGTGATGGGTACACCGGCATCCATGAGCGACAACGTGCCGCCGCAGACGCTGGCCATTGAACTGGAGCCATTGGATTCGAGAATGTCGCTGACGACACGCAGGGTGTAGGGAAAACTTTTTTCGTCTGGAATCACCGAAGAAACCGCGCGTTCGGCCAAAGCGCCGTGGCCGATTTCGCGGCGGCCGGGGCCGCGCATGAAGCCGACTTCGCCGACGCTGAACGGTGGGAAGTTGTAATGCAGCATGAAGCGCTTGGACGTCTCGGCAAGATCGAACATTTCGATCCGCTGCTCATCGTCTTTGGTACCCAAAGTAGTGGTGACGAGCGCTTGCGTTTCGCCACGCGTGAAGATGGCGGAACCGTGGGTGCGCGGCAACACGCCGACTTCGCAAGTAATCTTGCGGATGGTTGTAAAGCTGCGGCCATCGGGACGGCGCTTGTCTTTCAACATTTCATCGCGGAAGATGCGTTCCTTCAAGGCGTCGAAGGTTTTCTTCGCTTCAGGCAGTTCGGTCTCTTCGGTAAAGAGGGCGAGGGCCTTTTCTTTAGCAGCGTCAACCTTGGCATAGCTTTCGAGCTTGCCGTATTTCTCGGTGTTGAGAGCGTCGCTGAGATCGGCGCGGACCGCGGCCGAGATCTTGTCGAGCATCGCTTGATTCAGGGCCGGCGGCGTGTAGACGCGCTTGGTTTTGCCGGTGAGCTTCACCAGTTGATTGATGGAGTCGGCGATCTTCTTGCAGCAACTGTGACCGAATTCAATCGCGTCCAGGACTTCGGCCTCGGAGGCGGAGTTGGCTCCGGCTTCGACCATCACGATTCCCTGTTCGGTGCCGGCCACAACGATGTTCAGTTTGGCGTCCTTAGATTCGTCGTAGGAAGGATTGGCTTGGTAAACACCATTAATCAGGCCCACGCGAACGCCGGCCAAAATGTGATGGAACGGAATATCGGAAATGGCGAGAGCCGCGCCGGCGCCGATGATGGCGAGTACGCTGGGGTCGCGCTGCGGATCCGCCGAGAGGACCATGGCAATGATCTGCGTTTCACAACTGAAACCTTCGGGAAAAAGCGGACGGACCGGACGGTCAATTAAACGGCTGGTTAGAACTTCTTTCTCAGAGGGGCGGCCTTCGCGCTTAATGAAGCCCCCAGGGAATTTACCGGCGGCGTATGTGTACTCGCGATAGTCCACCGTGAGCGGAAAGAAGGAAGCGCCCACCTTGGGCTGCGCGTTGGCACACGCACTCACTAGAACAACGGAGTCTCCCGAACGAACAACAACAGACCCATTGGCCTGTTTGGCAATTTTACCGGTCTCTATAGAGACCTTCGACCCGTGCAGGTCTATTTCAACAATATGCGGCATTTGTACTTTTCCCGATGCGTGATCCGCATCAACCTTTTCTTGCCCGTACCGGAATCCATTCCGGACGTGCGGGATCATTCACGGGATTAAGTGGGGACTTAGAGTGAGTTCTGCGGGGAACTGCTTACCGAAGCAGATGCTAGCCGCACGGCCAGTGCGCGCGGAAAAAAAATTTGCCTTCGCCCAGCAGGCCGAAAGCCAAAACCGCGCTGCCTTTAGAGACCGTTTCTAGCGGCGGATGCCCAAACTTTGAATCAAAGTCTTATAGCGTTCCGGACTGCGATCTTTCAAATACTTGAGCAGTCTGCGGCGCTGAGACACCATAACGAGCAAACCGCGCTCGGAGTGATGATCCTTTTTATGCCCCTTCAAGTGCTCGGTGAGAGATGAAATCCGTTGACTCAGCAACGCTACCTGGACCTCTGGCGAGCCGGAATCCGTTTTGTGGATCCGGTATTTCGTGATCACTTCCGTCTTTTGTTCAACTGCCAGAGCCATGCTAGAAACGATACTCCTCGTCTTTACCTTAATCTCGATTTTTTATCTCTCCGATAATAGCACAGTCCTATAGGGATATGTTTCGGTTTGATGGCGGAGCCGCGAAGGGGAGTAGCCGACGGGTAGATAATCGAACAATGAGTCCCAAACCGGAACTAGAGTCCCCATCCAGCGGACTCCGCCTCCTCTCGCCTACTCACACAGCGGCTGAACAAGAGATTCTCAGCGCGCCCGCGCTGCAGTTCCTGAACCGGCTCGCGGATTGCTTCGAAGCCGCCCGCCGCCAGCTGCTCGATAATCGTTCCCGCCGCTTGGCTGAACTGCGCGCCGGCAAATCTTTTAATTTTCTCGAAAGCACCGCTAGCGTTCGCGCGCATGAATGGCAAGTCGCTCCGATTCCCCCGGAGCTGGCCGATCGTCGCGTGGAAATTACCGGGCCCGTGGATCGCAAGATGGTCATCAACGCGCTCAATTCAGGTGCCAGTGCCTTTATGGCCGATTTTGAGGATTCGAATTCACCCACCTGGCGTAACTGCGTGGAGGGTCAACTCAATCTGCGTGACGCCGTTCGCGGCACAATTGACTTTCAATCGCCCGACGGCAAACAGTACCGCCTTGTTCCAAGCCCAGCCGTTCTGTTCGTGCGTCCGCGTGGTTGGCATCTTATGGAGAGACACGTCTTGGTGGCTGGCCAACCCATGTCGGCCTCGCTATTCGATTTCGGCCTCTTTTTTTTCCACAATGTAGAGGCGCTTGTCTCCCAAGGCAAGCGGCCTTGCTTTTATCTGCCCAAGATGGAGAGCCATCTGGAAGCCCGCTTGTGGGACAACGTTTTCGAATTTGCGGAAAGCTACCTAGACGTTCCGAAAGGCACAATTCGCGCCACCGTCTTGATCGAGACCTTGCCTGCCGCTTTTGAGATGGACGAAATACTGCACGAGCTGCGCAACCACTCCGCAGGTTTGAACTGCGGCCGTTGGGATTATATTTTCAGCTTCATCAAGAAATTCAGCCACCGTGCGGATTGCCTTTTGCCCGACCGCTCTTCGGTCACCATGGACAGGCATTTCTTGAAGTCGTACGTTGAACTGCTGATCCACACTTGCCACCGGCGCGGCATTCATGCCATGGGCGGTATGGCCGCGCAGATTCCCATCAAGAACGATTCCGCTGCGAACGACATCGCCTTTGCGAAGGTCAGGCAAGACAAACTTCGAGAAGTCACGGCTGGACACGACGGCACCTGGGTAGCGCATCCCGGCCTGGTTCCCGTGGCCAAGGCAATTTTCGATGAAAATATGCCGCATCCCAACCAGATCTCACGCCTGAATCGGGTTACCATCTCCCCTTCGGATTTACTGGCGGTTCCAGCGGGTGTCATCACGGAGAAGGGCCTGGAGATGAATATCGATATTGGCTTGCAATATCTGGAATCGTGGCTCAACGGCAATGGCTGCGTGCCCATTTACAACTTGATGGAAGATGCCGCCACCGCCGAGATTTCCCGCGCCCAACTCTGGCAATGGGCGCATCACAACGCTCGGACAGCAGACGGCAATGTGATTACGGTCGATACGGTCGTCGCGGCGATTCCTATTGTTCTCGAAAAGCTGCGCGCCCAATTGGGTGCGAAACGCTTTGATTCTGGTAATTTTACGCTAGCTGCGAAAATGTTCGCGGATATGACTCAGGCGGCCGAGTTTCCCGAGTTTCTAACAACGGCTGCGTATGAACATATAGATTGAGGTTCTGAGCTTTGAGGGTTTGAACATGCTTCTGCAAGATTTGCGTTTCGGCGTTCGGATGCTGGCGAAGAATCCGGCTTTCGCGGCGGTGGCAATCCTTACCTTGGCGCTCGGCATCGGCGCGAACATCGCGATTTTCAGCTTGGTCAACGCGATTCTCTTTCGGCCCCTTCCGTATCCGAATCCTGAACAACTGATCGGACTGGGGCAATGGCGCAACCAGCAGGGCGAAGGCTACATTCAAACGGGCGTGTCCGCGCCCAGCGACGCGGATATTGCTCAGACTGGCTTCTTTCAACAGGTCGCTTATTATCGCGGTGCCGACTTGAACATCACTGCGGGAGACAGGCCGGAAAGCGTGGATGGCATTAGAGCGTCGGCGGACCTGCTCCCCATGTTCGGCGTGCAGCCTTTTATGGGCCGTTTTTTGCGGCCTGAAGAGATGGAGGCCGGGCGGGACCAAGTGGCCGTCATAGGCTATCGTCTTTGGCAAATGCGCTTTGGTTCGGATTCAGCCATCCTAGGCAAGACGATTGAGTTGGATCAGAGGCGTTACACGATTGTGGGTGTGATGCCTGCTTCGTTTCGTTTCACTTGGGATTCGGAGCGGGATGTCTTTATCCCCCTGGTTCTGACATCTGAAGAACGCAGTGAAACCGGCCGTGGCACCTCGCGCGATTTGGAAACACAAGCGCGCCTCAAGCCTGGCGTGACCATTGAGCAGGCCCAAGTGCGCATGAATACGTTGGCGGATGCGCTTGCCGCCAAATACCCGGCCTCCAACAAAGGCTGGGGTTTCAAAGTAGAGCCGCTGCACGATGCCTACCACCGCCATTTGCAAACGCCGCTCGCGATTATGCTCGGCGCGGTAATGATGGTGCTGCTTATCGCGTGCGTGAATGTTGCCAATCTCTTGCTGGCCCGCGCCACCGGAAGGCGCCGCGAGATTGCCGTTCGTCTGGCAATCGGTGCTTCGCGCGGCAGGCTCATTTCGCAATTGTTGACGGAAAGTCTCTTGCTCGCTTTGAGTGGCGCGCTGCTCGGTTTATTCGTCGGATACGGTGCGGATCGTCTTCTTACCTCGACCATGACTCGCTATCATTTCAGCGTTGCGAATGCCAGGATTATCGATTTGGATGGGCGTGTCTTGTTGTTTAGCATTGCGATTACTCTCCTCACTGCGCTGATTTTCGGTCTCGCGCCCGCTTGGACTACTGCCAAGACTGAGCTAACCACCACGCTCAAAGAAAGCGGCACTGGCGCAACCGCCGATACCGGGCGCAGGAGGTTGCGCAACTCGCTCGTGGTTTGTGAAATGGCCCTGGCCTTGATTCTATTAACGGGCGCAGGCTTGCTCGTTCGCACCTTCGTTGAACTAGGGAATGTTGATTTGGGTATTGACCCCAAGGGCGTAGTTACTATGGGGATCGAATTGCCGGATTACAAATATCCGACGGTTGCGCAGCAGTCGCTTTTTTACAAGAACCTCATTCCAAGGCTGCAGAGCATACCGGGCGTTAAGGCTGTTGGCGCGGAGTCCGGTGACGGCAACGTTTTCTTTCAGCCAGAAGGGCAGCCCACTCCCGCCCCAGGACATGAACCGACTGCCCGGTACAAATTCGTCACGCCGGACTTTCTGAAAGCCATGGGAACGCGCCTTGTCGCTGGCCGCGAGTTCAACGAACGCGATAACGAAGCCGGTACGCCGGTTGCGTTGATCAGCGAAACGGTGGCGCGCCATTACTGGCCGCGCTCGAGCCCGCTCGGCAGCCACCTCTCCGTTTTAGCGCGTGTCTACTCCGGTCAACACTCACATGCGGAACAGCCCTTGCAAATCGTAGGTGTGGTGAAAGACGTGCGAAATTATAATCTTTGGAGCCCCGAATCGGCCATTTACGTGCCCTTCGCTCAGAAGCCTGCCGCAGGTGTGTTTCTTGCTGTGCGCACCGCAGGCCCTCCGCTCAGCGTCGCCCAAGCTGTCCGTAACGCCGTGCTCTCGGTCGATAAACAGCAACCTGTGGACCGTATTCAGACCATGGACGACATTGTGGCCGAGAGGTATGGCTCGATCCGCTTCCCGATGCTGCTGTTATGGATCTTTTCCGCCCTTGCCCTTGTTCTTTCGGCGGTCGGAATTTTTGGTGTTATGTCTTACACCGTGAGCCGCCGCGCAAAAGAAATCGCCATTCGTAAGGCGCTCGGAGCGAGCCGGGGTGAAATGCTGGGAAGCGTCTTACGCGAAGGTTTCATACTGGCGGCCTGCGGGGTTCTACTAGGGCTATGCGGTGCGCTGGCTTTGAGCCGCGTTATGTCTGGCTACGTCTACGGAATTACCGCGACCGACCCGCTCACTTTCATCGCCACTTCACTCCTGCTCACTGCTGTCGCTCTACTGGCTAGCTATATTCCGGCGCTGCGGGCCGCTAAGGTCGACCCGATGCTCGTTTTGCGCTACGAATAATGTAAATCGATATTGACAATCGATATCGATTGCCAATACCATAGCGGCATGGGCAAATCCGCCGAATTACTCCAGGGCACCCTCGACCTTCTGATCCTCCGCACTCTTGAACTTGGCCCAATGCATGGTGTTGCCATCGCCGAGCGTGTGGAGCAAGTTTCGCGTGGCGTGTTCATCGTTGGCCCCGGATCGCTCTTTCCCGCGCTGCACCGGCTGGCCGATAACGGCTGGATTACGGGCGAATGGAGCGAAACCGAAGCTAAGCGGCGAGTCAAAACGTATACGCTCACGGGCTCGGGCAAAGCGCGGCTCGCGGAAGAAAAGCGCAACTGGAAGAAAGTTTTTACCGCCATGAACCGCGTACTAGCGGAGGAAGCTTAGTTATGAGCCGCTTGCGCTCGTTCGTGAATTGGATGTTCCACCGCAAGGCAATGGAACAGGAACTGGACGCGGAAGTGCAGTCGTTCTACGAGACCGCCGTGCAGCTTCACATGGAACGCGATGGTCTATCTGAAGCAGAAGCGCGTCGTCGCGCCCACCTCCGATTTAATTCGCCCGAAAATGCCAAAGAAAATGTCCGCGATGCTCGACCCGGCGCGAGTCTTTCGTCTCTCGCCCGCGACATCGCCTACTCCTGGCGCAGGTTGCGCAAAGCTCCTGCCTTCGCATTAGTCACCGTTGTCACGTTGGCTCTCGGAATCGGTGCTAACGCCACCATCTTCTCAATCGTGAGCCGCTTCGTGCTTCGTCCACCGCTAGTGGGCGATCCCGCAACGTTGCTTGCGCTTCACACCACCCACCAGGCGTCTTGTTGCAACGCATTTTCATGGCCCATGTTCACAGACCTGCGCGCGCAAACAAATTCGTTTTCCGGCCTTGCCGCTTATTACGAACTTGTACCCGCCTCGGTCAGCGGCAACGGTGAGCCTCAGCGTGTGTGGGGCCAAGCGGCTACGTCTAACTTTTTTGATGTCGCGCAACTTGCGATGACGGTGGGCCGTGGCTTTCGCTCCGATGAAGAGAATGTCCCAGTCGTCGTGTTAGGTCACGCACTTTGGCAGCAGCGCTTCGCCTCCGATCCGCAGATTGCGGGCAAGGTCTTGCGCCTATCGGGCAAGCCGTTCACGGTTGTGGGTGTTGCACCGCCAGGTTTTCGCGGTGTTGACATCATTCTCGATTGCCAGTTCTGGGTTCCGATCGGAATGCTCGATTCTCTATTGCCTAAAACCGCTAATTTCCAATCGAACGACTACCACTGGATCGCCGTGTTGGGCCGGCTGAAGCCAGGCGTCTCTAATTCTCAGGCCGCTGCCGAATTGAAGGTTCTCGCACAACGCATTTTGCTGCCGCACCCCAACAGCGAGCATGATGATGGCTTCCGCTTCGAACAGGCCGGCTCGCTGCCACCACGCGACAGATCTACAGTGCTCTTGTTTCTTGCAGCGGTTTCGTTGGTTGCGCTTATGGTTCTCTGTATCGCCGGCGCCAACGTTGGCAATCTTTTCCTGGCACAGGCGTCAAGCCGCCAGCGCGAGATTGCGGTGCGCCTCGCTCTCGGGGCCACACGCTTTCATCTGTTGCACCAAATGCTCATCGAAAGCGTCATGCTGGCGCTGACTGGTGGGTTGCTCGGCGTGGCCATCTCTCTTTGGGCCACCAAGGGCCTTGCCGCCTTTCGCATTCCTGCGCCAGTGCCGCTGAATCTCACTGTCACTGTCGATGCCCGAGTCGTCGTATACAGCTTTCTATTGAGCCTGGTAACCGGGATCGTTTTCGGACTCGCGCCTGCGTGGACCTTCATCCGGCCCATGATTGCGAGCGGCATCAAGGGAGAAGATCGCTTAGCTCGCCCTGGCAGGCTTTGGAGCTTGAGCAATATTCTGGTGTTCTCTCAAGTTGCTATGTCAGTCGTGTTGCTCTGTTCCACCGGGCTGTTCTTGCGTAGCCTTGAGAACGCCTCTCAAATCGACATCGGGTTTCATTCGGATGGCGTGCTGATGATGGCTGTTGATCCGCGCCTGCATGGATACTCGCCGGAGCGGACCACGCAATTCCTGAACCAGTTGCGCGATCGCGTGGTCAACCTCCCGGGCGTGCGTTCCGCAACGTACACGGATTCCATTCCACTCTCGGGGGGTAACAGGGCCGATGGCGTTTCCTTAAAGGGTTCAGACAAGCCAGGTGTGACCGCGGAACTCTACATGATTGGTCCCGACTATTTCAACACCATCGGAACAACGCTCACCGCCGGTCAGCCGTTCACGAACGAATCTCCGAACGGGCCCAAACTTGTCGTTGTCAATCAAGCGCTGGTAGATAGGCTCTTCAGGAATCAAAACCCGATTGGCCAGATACTGAATGGCCCAGGTGTCGATTATCAAATTTGCGGCGTAGTCAAAAACATCAAATCGCGCTTTCTGGGGGAAGAGTTTCGGCCTGTTCTCTATCGCTCGCTTTCGCAAAACGTCGGCGGAGATCCATCCTTTGCGGGCTATCGGATTGTTGCTCGCTTCAGCCGTGATCCCGCGGGAGTGGCCCAAGCCATTCGGGCTGAAATTCATGCGCTCGATCCAAACCTTGCCATTTTCGATTTGCAAACGATGCAGGAACATCTGCGCGACGCGCTCTTTCTCCCGCGGCTCGCGGGTAGTCTCTTCGGCGCGTTCGGTGTTTTGGGCCTTACGCTGGCGGCCGTGGGCCTTTATGGCGTGATGAATTCATGGGTGAGCCGGCATACGCGTGAAATGGGAATCCGCCTTGCCTTGGGCGCGCGTGTTGGTGATGTGCAGTGGCTTATTATGCGTCGTGGAATGATTCTCACTTTGCTCGCCCTCATTCCCGGGCTGGCGTTAGCGTGGGCCGTTTCTCAACTCTTCACCAGTGTTCTTTATGGTGTTCAACCGCACGATCTGCTTACGTTCATCGTCGCGCCTCTCTTTCTGACTTGCATTGCTATCCTTGCCTGCTGGCTGCCGGCGCGCCGCGCCGCTGGTGCCGAGCCTCTGCATTCGCTTCGTCACGAATAAGACAATCTGTGCTGGGCATATGATGGTCTACGCACAATGAAAATTCGCTATTGCGTTTTCCTCGTCTGCGTATTCCTCGCCGCCCGCAGTTTCTCTTCTGCGGCAGACGGTCCACCGGCCTGGGCCTATGGCACCGCGCCTGAACAAGCGGCTGCCGCACCTCCCCGCGGGGCTCCCGACACGTCCGTGAAGCATCTTGCCGATAGCCAAGGCGCTTTCACCAACGCGCAAATCGGCGACCGTTTCAACCCCGCCGATTGGTATCCTGGCGATCATCCTTCTATGCCCGATGTGGTCGCGCATGGCCGCAAGCCCGAGATCTGGGCCTGTGGCCTGTGCCATTACCCGAACGGCAAAGGACGCCCTGAGAATGCCGGCGTCTCCGGCCTGCCCGTCTCCTACTTCATCGAACAGATGCGCAAGTTCAAAGACGGCGAACGCAGCAGTGCCGATACGCGCAAGAAGAATACCGGCATCATGATCTCCATCGCGAAAGCTATGACTGACGATGAGATCAAGCAGGCTGCCGAGTACTACGGCGCGATGAAATGGAGCCCGTGGATGAAGGTAGTGGAGACAAAGACGGTGCCGAAAACTTATACCAATGTCGGCATGTATCTGCCGCTCGAAGGAAACGAAAAAGAGCCAATTGGCGAGCGGATCATTGAAACACCTGTCGATGCGGAAGCGACCGAAGGCCTCCGCAACCCGCGCTCCGGCTTCATTGTTTACGCACCCATCGGCAGCGTCAAAAAAGGGGAGGCGTTGGTCACAGGACACAAAAATAATTCCGTGGCGTGCGGCGTCTGTCACGGACCAGAACTAAAGGGACTCGGCCCGATTCCCGGACTCGCCGGACGGTCGCCGAGCTATCTCGTGCGGCAGATGTACGACATTCAACAAGGCACGCGGCATGGAGCTTGGACTGACTTGATGCAACCCGCCATGAAGGGTTTGAGTCAGGAAGACCTGTTGAATATCTCCGCTTATCTCGCATCGCTCGCGCCATAGAACGCCATGCCTGTTGCCCTCATCACCGGTGCTTCCACCGGAATCGGCCGTGAACTTGCGTTTATCGCCGCCGAAAATGGTTACGACCTCGCCCTCGTGGCCCGAACGCAGGGTCCGCTTGAAACCGTAGCTGCGGAGATCGAACGAAAAACATCTCGCAAAGTAACTCTGTTTCCTGTTGACCTTTCCCAGCCAAACGCCGCTCAAGCTTTGATGGAGGCAGTTGGTAAAGCTGGGCTTGCTGTGGAAGTGTTAATGAACAACGCTGGCTTCGGATTGGTAGGCAACTTCTGGGAAATCCCGGACGACCAGCAAATGCAAATGGTGGAGTTGAACATTGGCGCGCTTACCCAACTGACGCGCCTTTGTCTGCCGTCCATGATCGCTCAACGTTCGGGTTACATTCTGAACGTCGCGTCCACGGCGGCGTTCCAGCCTGGGCCGCTGATGGCGGTCTACTACGCTTCGAAAGCATATGTTGTTTCGTTTACAGAAGCGATCCACAATGAAGTCAAGGGCTGCGGCGTTAAAATTTGTTGCCTGTGTCCCGGTCCCACGCGCACTGAATTTGTGAAGCGCGCCGGCATGACAAAGGCCAAGCTGTTTGAAGGCGGCAACGTGATGAGCGCGGCGGAAGTAGCGCAGACCGGTTGGAACGCGATGCGGGCAGGGAAGTCTTTGATCGTCCCCGGCACTATGAACTCGGCCATGGTTTTTCTCACTCGCTTCGGCTCGCGCCAGATGATGGCCAGCATTGCGCGATCGCTACAGGAAACCAAGTAAGCCGCAATGCTGCGTGAGGTGGCGCTGCTATTCCTGAAATTGGGAACAGTAGGCTTCGGCGGTCCTGCAGCGCACATCGCTATGATGCGCCAGGAAGTGGTCGAGCGGCGGCACTGGCTCAACGAGGCGGAGTTTCTGGATCTCCTGGGTGCGGCGAATCTCATACCCGGGCCGAGTTCTACCGAGCTGGCAATTCATATCGGTTTTCGCCGCTGTGGCTGGCCGGGGTTGGTAGTCTCTGGCGTCTGCTTCATTCTGCCCGCTGCCTGCATGGTGACTATCATTGCTTGGGCATACGTGCGTTATTCCGCACTGCCGCAGGTAGCAGGATTGATGTACGGCATCAAACCGGTGGTAGTCGCCATCGTGCTGCAAGCGCTGTGGAGTTTGTGCCGTGCTTCGTTGAAGACGTGGCCACTTCGTGCCGTAGCCGCTGGCGCTGTTTTGCTGACCGCCTCCGGCGTTCAACAGATTGTCACGCTGCTTGCCTGCGGCGCGGCAGTAGCGGCAATCCGGTTACCTTCGTCGCTCACGCTTTGGGTACCTGGCGCGCTACTTGGAGCAACGCTCGCCAACACTCAATCGGTCACGTTGGGCCGTCTCTTCTGGGTCTTTGCGAAAATCGGCGCGGTCGTCTTCGGCAGCGGTTACGTGCTGCTGGCGTTTCTCCGCGCCGATCTCGTCACCCGTTTTCACTGGTTGAACGATACCCAGTTACTCGATGCTGTGGCGGTCGGCCAAGTCACTCCCGGCCCCGTCTTCACCACCGCAACATTTATCGGCTATCTTGTCGCGGGCTTACCAGGGGCCGCTGTCGCCACCATAGCGATCTTCCTCCCCGGCTGGATTCTCGTTGCTCTTAGTGGCCCGCTCATTCCGCGCCTGCGGAAGTCACCGCTGGCCGGAGCTTTTCTCGACGGCGTTACGGCGGCCTCCATCGGCCTCATCGCCTGGGTGCTGGCGCTGCTAACCAAAGCAGCCGTGATTGACCTGATCACTCTGGGAATCGCGCTCGCCAGCGCGTTCCTGCTCTTCCGCTACCGCCTCAACACTGCTTGGCTTGTGCTGGCTGGCGGGGCATTAGGACTTCTTGTGCGATGGCCTTTTAACTAAGATCAAACTTCACGCCTTGCGCTAGCGGCAATTCGCGCCCATAGTTGATCGTGTTCGTAGCGCGCCGCATGTAGAGCTTCCACACATCCGAACCGCTCTCACGGCCACCGCCGGTTTCCTTCTCGCCGCCGAACGCGCCGCCAATCTCCGCGCCGGATGGCCCAATGTTTACGTTGGCAATACCGCAATCTGAGCCTTCCGTGGAGACGAAGCGCTCTGCTTCACGGAGATCGCTTGTGAAGATAGACGACGCCAAACCTTGCGGCACATCATTGTGCATCTCAATCGCCTCATCCAGTTGCTTGAAACGAAGCACGTAGAGTATCGGTGCAAATGTTTCCCGCTTCACGGTGGCGGTCTGCGAAGCCATCTCAACCAAGGCAGGCCGCACATAGAATCCACCGTCACAGCCCGACACGCTCGCGCGTTCACCACCGGTAATCGTCGCACCAGCCGCCTTTGCCTCGGCTAGACTCTGCTGCATCCCCTGAAAAGCACGCTCGTCAATCAGCGGACCCACTAGCGTTTCGTCCTCGCGTGGATCTCCCACCACCACGCTTCCATAAACCTGTTTCAAACGCGGCAACAGTTTGTCATACACGCTTTCATGAACGAGCAGGCGGCGCAGCGTGGTGCAGCGCTGGCCGGCGGTGCCCATGGCCGAGAACGCAATTCCTCGCAAAGCCAGATCGAGATCCGCCGATTCACAAACGACGGCGGCGTTGTTGCCGCCCAGTTCTAAAATAGCCCGTGCAAATCGTTCCGCTAGCTTTGGCGCTACTTGCTTCCCCATCGCGGTCGACCCGGTGGCCGAAACGAGTGGCACTTGCCTGCTGGCCACTAAGGCCTCGCCGATTTCTTTCCCGCCATTCAAAACGGCCGAGAGTCCCGCCGGTGCATCGCCAAATTTCGCGAGCGCCCGTTCGAAGAGCGCTTGTGTGGCCAACGCGGTCAAAGGTGTCTTTTCCGAAGGCTTCCAAACTACCGAATTCCCGCACACCAACGCCAGCGCGGCATTCCAAGACCACACCGCAACAGGAAAGTTAAACGCGGAGATGATGCCCGTCACACCGAGTGGGTGCCAAGTCTCCATCATGCGGTGCAACGGCCTCTCCGTCGCAATCGTCAAACCGCACAACTGGCGCGAAAGACCCGCCGCAAAAGTGCAGATGTCAATCATCTCCTGCACTTCGCCCAAACCTTCCGACACAATCTTGCCCGCTTCAATCGTGACCAGCCTCCCGAGCTCTCTTTTAGCCGCCCGCAGTTCTTCGCCGAGCAGCCTCACAAGTTCACCGCGCTTTGGGGCAGGCACCTTCCGCCATTCCTGAAAGGCTTTGCCGGCGGCTTCAATCGCTTCGGTAGTCTCCGATGCTGAACTGGCGTGTACCTGCCCGATCGTCTCTCCGTTAATAGGAGACCGCACTGCAAGCGAGCCACCTTCCCATGCCGCGCGCTTTACTCCCAATCCGGCGAGGATCTGCGCGGTCTCTTCCTGAATCGTCTTCACCTTTCTAAGATGACATGCCTGCGGTAACCTAATCGTTTATGGTCAAGAACGTTCTGGGCACGGCTTTACAAACGTGCTGCACTAATCCTTTGACGGGTTTCTATCGCGACGGCAAGTGCAACACGGGCCCTGATGATGTGGGAAAGCACACAATCTGCGTGGAGCTTACCGACGAATTCTTACGGCATCAAGCGTTGATTGGTAACGATCTGATTACTCCCCGCCCCGAATATGGCTTCCCCGGATTGAAAGCCGGCCAGCATTGGTGCGTTTGTATCGATCGTTGGAAGCAGTCTTACGACGCAGGTGTCATTGGCGCGGCACGCCTTGAGGCAACTCATGAAGACGCGCTCGAAAGTGTAAGTATGGAGATATTGCTGCGCAGCGCCAGTATTAAGAAAACACGGGCCAATTAACCCCAGTCAGCTAAGCTTTCCACATATTCTGCCGAGCCATCGCGTAACCATCCATCCAGTTGCGCCGGTTCCTTCAACTGCTGCCCGCGCTTCCGCGGCACGACGGCGTAAGCGCAGTCCATTTCATCCAGGGCCGTCATATCCACAAACAATTTTTCGAATTGGGCCACCGGGAAAACGTCTTCCTGGCCCTTGCCCCAGCGCTTCTTCACGTCTTTCAAAGTGATGTAGCTGGGCATTCGCCCGGCAAGCCTCCGGACGGCCTCCGCCGTCTTCTCTCCGTCGCTCAAGTCAGCGCGTGTCAGACCGAAAACGCCCAGCAGCTTGTCAATATCGATCCAAAAGGTATTCGAGTTGTAGTACGAAAGCTTAGCCTCCACCCGCTCTGACGGAAGCGCGAGGCCCTCCACCAATCGAAGCCGCCCGTTCACACGAGCCAACCCTCCGCCGTGATCCTCCACCTGCCGCCCGATCACTTCAACCGTCATGGCCGCGTCACGGTCAATGTGAAAGCCAAGCAGACCGGGGTCTAGATTCGCGCCAACCGTGTCAATGTTATGCATGAGCAAATGCTGCAACTGTGGCCGCTCTCTCAATAGTTCCAGCAGTACACCATTACGCAACATGTTGGGAACTTCATACCAGTGGCCTGTGGGATGCAAACACTGCAATGGAAGGTTATCTGTATAATCCGCGCCTTCCGGGCCGTGTTGCGCCCACAAGATCAGAGCCGCACGCACACTCTCGCGCATCTTTTCTTTCTGCTCATCCAGCTCTTGCTGCGGCATCTCTTCCCAGGCGAACCGCAAATCGCGGACCATCGGAACCAGCCGCAAACCGATGCTGCGCCCGGGCGAAAGCATCACCTTCCCTTCATACCCGTAATTCTTTGCGCGCCCGATTGTCCTCTCAATCGGGCCATGGGTCAGATAGCTCGTGGTAATGACGTGCGGTACCAGCGCTCCTGCCGCGCGGCTCGTCTTGCGGCTCTTTGCCAGATGGACTTCAACGAAGGTTCTGTATTGGCCGGCAAACTTGCAGAACGGATTCAAAGCTTTCACCGCGCCTGCGCCGCGGGTCCAACGTGTTCCCGCTCCCCCCGCCAACGAGACAACGGCGACTCTGCCCTCTTGCAGGGCCTTTGTGCCGAGCTCCTGGTATTTCGCAGCCAAAACGCCGCGAGCGTCGAAGACGTCACCCGCTTGCGCATCTTCAATCTTGGTAGCCTGCGAGAGACGGTTTTGCGCCAAGCCCAAACTGCCGCTTTGTAGCCCCGCTTTGATGCTTTCGTGTTCGAGCGAATCGAATCCGTAGTTCTTCAATAGCGCGGGCAGGGATTGCGTTTGCTGCGAGGCACTGGAATCCAGCGACGGCAATAGCCTATCGAAGAGATCTTGGACGATTCCGGAATAGCGCGGCGAAGAACGCGACGCAGCGCCAAGGCGGTCCAATTCCTTGCGCCGCGAGGCGGGCATCAGACGCTGATCCATCCGCAACAAGGGCGGCACAATCAGTGCGTAATAGCGAGCCGGCATTAAGCTCGCGTCGCCGCTCAGGAGTTCCGCCACGGTGCCGCGTTCGTTGATCTGGAAGTCATAAACCACCGGGTTCATGGCAAACGGCACGGCCTCTTCCAACTGCTGTTTGGTTTCGCGCATTAAGAGTTGCAGGCGATCTAGCGCGCGCGCCTTGCTTTCCGGACTGAAAATGAAGCCCATGCCGCCGCCCGCCATTCCGCCCAGCATCCAGAAGCCCCAGAACCGCTCCTGGAATTCGCCGCGCGCCTTGGCAATCAAGGCTTCGGTATAAGCATTGCTGGTCCAAGGAATGATGCTCTGAATCGGACCAAAGAAGTTCTTCTCGGTCTCGCGTCCTAAGCCCTTTGCGTCTCCCGCACGCAGGCATGCCAAGATTTCGTCCAAGATGCCAATCGCCTTTTGCCGCGCCGCCCATTCGTTCGGCGAGCGAAGAAGATATTTCTCCGTCACCATCTCCAGAATCGGACCCACATCCTGAGCCATGCCGCCATGCACCAGCACGAGGCTCTGCTGCAAGCGTTCGCGCGCTTCGTCGCCGATTTCTTTCTTTGTGAAAACTCTGTGTCCCGGCAGAAGCCGTCCGCGGCTGACGCCAAACTCCGGATCGCCTTCCTGAGCTTCCTGTCCTTGGATCAGCTTGATGCCGGGCCAGACGCCTCCCGAATCCTGCCACCCGCCTCCCGAACCTCCTAGCCACTCGCCCAGAATGGCGCGCGCTGCCACGAGCCTCCGGTCACCTTCTTCCAACTCGCCGGTCAGTGCGTGAATCTGATTGGTCGCGCGCATGCAAACGGCAATCAAGCCCGCCAGCAGATTTGTCGAAACCGCGAGCCGCGAACCTTTCGGTATGTTCAGAACGCGGCTGACCAGTTCAATGCCACGTGCTTCGCCCACTAAAACTCGGAGCAGGGAACTGATCGGCTGGAGCGCACCTTCCATTGCCGCGGGCACCAGCCCCGAAGCGATCACCGCCGCTTTCAACAAACCTAAATAGTCGCGCGCAAAATCAAATAGTTCGCCGAATGTTTGGATATCCGCCGTCGCACCTAAATCGATGCTGGTCAACCGCAATACCGGCTCGTCAATCACCCGGAAGTACGCCTCAACCGGAGGCCGCACCTTCCCCGAGCCTTCTCCGCGCACTGCCAAGTCAATCGAAATATTTAGAACCTTGGCGCCTTCGGGGTAGTCCATTCCCAAGAAAAAGATGTCGCTCCAGCCGCTATGACTCAGGTCCATCCGGACCGGCGTGGATTCCTTCAAAATCGGATAGGGCGTGCCTGCCGTATCGAGCTTCAGCAATTCGCGCCGCACTGCCAGGGGATAATCCATCGGATGTCCGATGCGCGACATCCACTGATTGCCTTTCACCGACCGCACACTGCGCCGCACCTGGTCAGCCAGTGTCTTGAACGCCAAACCGCGATAGCAGGCCGCATAAGCGCTCGCCAGGGCCGCATTTAGACCATGCGCTTTTTCCGCCCGGCGCAGCGCCTCGCTCGCCTCCTCAAAACGCCGCCGCAATAAGTGAGAGGTAGCTTCAAAGGGAATCAGCCCGGCACCCTGCAACTCCTTCCGTTCCGGCAAGTGAAACCGATAGATCGCGTAGAGAAAAAATAGCGCCCGCACGCGTTCATATAGATTGTCGCTGTTGCGCCGAAAGTCCTCCAGTGCCGCGCATTCCGCTAGCAGGTCTTTGGTTGAGGCACTTTGGGCGAACTCATCCACCGATTGATTTCGCACGGCTTGATCCTGCGAACGAATAATTTCAACGAGTCTCATTCGCCGGCTTCGCTATTCTCGAGCGCCAAATTCTCCACAAGATGCGAAAGAACCATATCGCGGTCCTTGCCGCTTAGCGCCAAGGCGAGCTGTGCTTGAAACAAGCCATACTTCACGCCCACGTCGTACCGCCGGCTCCTTAGTTCCAAAGCCAGGTATTGTTCGCGCTGGGCCAACTCTCCCAAAACTCCCGACACCGTTGCGCCCCGCTTATCCGTGATTCGCTTCTCCAGCAGCTCCATGAACAATGGCGTCAAAACGTGCATCCCGAAGAAGCAAAGATAATAACCGGCACGCAACCCCGAAACGGTAAGCGATTGTTCGGCCTCGGTGGGCGTTGGCTTTTCAACCACTTTATCCACTTTGTACAAATCGCGGTTGCCCGAGAGCCGCTGCCCGCCAACAGTTCCATAGTGTGCCAGCAACGTCTCTCTGGTCGCCTGCACCGCCGAAATCGAACAACTCTCGCCGGCCGCGACTTCCACCAGTTTCTTAGCGCAATCGATGCCGTTTGCGCCAACGTAAAGGTGATCGCCCACTAAATGTAAGAACGCTTCTCCCTGCAAAAACGAACGCGCCGAATAAAGCGCGCTCGCATATCCGGCAGCCTCCGTTTGATGGACGAATTGCACTGTGCGGTCACCAACGGCCCGCGTATAGGCAGCCTGATCGCCCGGAGCGATTACCACCGCGATCTGGTCGACATTTGCTCGGCGAATTTCCTCGACGATGATTCGCAATACCGACTTTTCGTTCCCGTCGCGATCGATCACTGTCTGCAGCGCCAGTGTTCTCTGGTTCGGCGCAGCAGCGGTTACCACTGCCTTCGGTATATTCATGCGTAGGTTCCTTGCATTTTAGCTTGCTACAGCCTCGCGATCAGACCTTTCGTCTCACCGAAAGCTTGTTCCTTCGCCTGCTCGGCTCGGTCTATCTCATAGCCTTCGCTTCTTTGTGGCCGCAGATTGCCGGTTTGATCGGTTCTAAGGGGATCTCGCCCGCCGGACAAACCCTCGTAGCCATGCGCACCGATTTTGGGTGGCGCGCCTATCTCGATGTGCCATCCCTCTTTTGGTTTTCCCAAACCGACGCCACACTCAAAGCCCTTTGCGCGCTTGGCTGCGTCGCCGCGATATTGCTTTTGCTGGGCGTGATGGTGCGAAGCGCCGCAGTCTCCGCCTACCTCCTGTATCTGTCTCTTGTCACAATCGGCCAACCCTTCACAGCGTTCCAATGGGACGCCTTGCTGCTAGAAACCGGCTTCCTCGCCCTGTTCGTGGGTGCTGGCTGGTTGCCCTTTGCTTACCGCCTCCTGCTCTTCCGTTTGATTTTTGAATCGGGAATCGTCAAGCTCACTTCGGGCGATGTCAACTGGCGGAATCTCCATGCGCTGCGCTTCCACTTTCTGACGCAGCCCTTGCCCAGTCCTTTGGCCTACTATCTGTATCAAGCCCCAGGTTGGCTCTTGGATTTATTGACCCTCGGCACTTTGTTCATCGAACTTGTCGCGCCATGGCTGCTGTTTGCCCATCCAAAGCGTATCCGCACCTGCGCCGCTGCGTGCCTCATTCTGTTGCAGCTTTTCATCGCTCTTACCGGCAACTTCGCCTTCTTCAATGTGCTCACCGTCTTTTTATGCGTCTGGGCTTATGACGATTCGTTTTTTCAACGCCGTGTGCCTTGCCGCGCTTTGCCACCTGCCCGATTCCCCAAATTTCTCAACGCCGCCGTTGCCTCGGTCATGTTGCTAAGCGTTCTGCAGATCTTCGGCCTCGAACCTGCGTTTCTTGAATCGTTCGAAATCGTGAATCCTTACGGGCTGTTCGCTGTGATGACAACCTCGCGCACGGAACTGGTAGTGGAAGGGTCTAACGACAACGTCCACTGGTATGAATACTCGTTTCGGTACAAACCCGGCGACGTACGCCGACGCCTTCCACTGGTTGCGCCGTATCAGCCCCGTCTCGATTGGCAAATGTGGTTTGCCGCTTTGGGTACCCCCGCAAGTAACTCTTGGACTAAAACGCTAGTTTACCGCCTTCTCACCGCTGAGCCTTCTGTTCTGGGCCTACTCGAAGCCAACCCCTTCCCTCGGGCCCCGCGATTGATCCGTATTGTGGCTTACAATTACACGTTCGCCGATCCCGCTAGGCGTACTGGCCAAGGTGTAATTTGGCAGCGAAAACTACTAGGCATTTGGTTTGATCCCGTTTCGATAGATTCGATCTTTTAGGCAATTCGGTAGATTACCTCCATTCTTCCCCACATTTGTTCTTGCACTAGACGCCTAAGCAGAGGTATAGTGTGTGTAACAAAAGCGGTTAATGCACGACCCACTCAGTATTAAGCGCTTTTACCTCCGAGGTTGAGGACTCGGACTTAGTCCAAGTCCTCAACATAAAAATCCGCCCCACTTCTCGTTATATAATTCACTGGTCGTTACCCTAATTCAGCGGAGAGACCATGTCCAATTTCGCGCTCAGAAGGCGTTTCTTAAGCTCGCTCGGCGGCGCTGCAGCCTTCCTTACAGGTGCCAACAAACCCCTTGTGGCAAAACAAAGTACTGCCATTCCTGCATCGTCCGGTTCATTACTTCCGTCCTATGCCACGCTGCATAACTATCGCACTTTGAAGCAATCGAGCTTCGACCGCACCGGCGGCAATCGCGATTTTTGGCACATTGCGCCGGGAGACACTTTGGAGGTTTTCAAAGCATCCGGCCCCGGCATCGTGACGCATATCTGGTACACGATCAACGCCCGCAGCGGACATCACTTGAAGGAACTCGTGATGCGAATTTACTGGGAGGGCAACGCCAAGCCCAGCGTGGAAGCGCCGGTTGGCGATTTTTTTGGACTCAACTTAGGCGAGTACTTCCTCTACCAATCCGCGTTTCTCAACTGTTCCTCCGTGAAGGCGCTCAACAGCTATTTCGCCATGCCGTTCCGCCGCGAAGCTCGCATCACCATCACGAACGAAGGCACCCAGCCGGTGGATTCGTTTTACTCGAACATCGACTACCAACTTGTGCCCTCGTTGCCCGACAACGCGCTCTACTTCCACGCGCAATACCGGCAAGCCACTCCCAATCGCGCCATCCCCGCAGTTGCGGGCCAGCCGCAAGTGAATCTCGACGGCAAAGACAATTACGTCTTCTTCGAAACGCGCGGGAAGGGCCAGATGATGGGTGTCACCTTCGGCGTAGTGCAGAATCACGACGGCTGGTTTGGCGAGGGCGACGAAATGATTTTCATTGATGAGCCGGCACACCCGGCGATTACCGGAACTGGTACTGAGGATTATCTCTGCGGTGCTTGGGATTTCAATGGCATTCCGTTCGCAAATCTATATAACGGTGCGCCGCACATCTCCATCGCTGAACGAGCCGGGGGCCGTTACTGCGTCTATCGCTGGCATGCCGATAATCCAGTTGCTTTTGAAAGCTACCTCAAACACACGATCGAGCATGGCCATGCCAACGATCGCGCCGATTCGTTTTATTCAGTTGGCTATTGGTACCAGAGTGAACCCTTTACCGATTTCCCGGCGCTAGCGCCTGTGGCTGAGCGCTGGCCGGGCCTTAAGGTTTAACATTGGCGGCTAGCTCCGTACCGACGGAGCCTCGAGCTTCTACATTTCCGCGGCCTTCCTTTGTGCCGCCGAGGCGTAGGGCGGCAGACAGGCGCGGCAGACAGGAGTGTACGCGCCAGGCGAAGAGAAGGCGATTTTTGCAGAACATAAGCGTTTTTAGTCGTGGCGGACGGGTTCGCCGTCGTTGCAAAAGACGACGATGGGGATTGGGGTTCGGGGGAAGGCGGATTCTTGCTCGGAGGGCTTGGTTGGTCTTGGTTTAGGCGGGCCGGTGCGGAATAGTGAGTCGATTTCAGCTTCGGCGGCGCCGCAGAGGAGTTCGGGGGCGAAGTGTTTGCGCAGGATGGGCACACTGAGGCCGAGAGATTGCGCAATGGTGGCGTGCCGCGTGCCGATTTTCGCTAACTTGAAGATCAGTTCGTTCATTGAGGCCGTTTCCTTTGTTGTTGGAGCCAGTTTTCGTCTGAAAGATCCGGTTGGTCTTCGTCTTCTTCTTGGCAGGTGGATTCACGGCTGGCGAGTTCGAGAAATTGAGTGAAATCCA
Source organism: Bryobacterales bacterium (assembly GCA_963763615.1). Taxonomy (GTDB): domain Bacteria; phylum Acidobacteriota; class Terriglobia; order Bryobacterales; family Bryobacteraceae; genus Bog-105. The sequence goes on from CAVXPI010000009.1 coordinate 434,173, forward strand.
TTTCATGGCGGATTTGATAGCGGGCGTCGGCGTTGCGTTCGAAGCCGTTGGGAACGAGGAAGTGGTATTCCTGCGGAATGTCGTTGAGAAACGAGTAGTGGCGAACGATGGACTGCAGCGGGTTGGGGAATTGGCTGGCGGTTTCGATGAGTTTGCGGACCTGATCGTTGGATGGGAAGAATTGATCGAGGATGGTGGCGCCGTCTTCGTTGACGCTGATGAAGGCACGTTGAACGATGACGTCGCGCTGAATGGGGGCCGTGGCCTCGCGATGGGATTTGATTTCTTCCTTGAGGCTCTGGCTGCTGAGGCGGGCTTCTTTGGCTTGGGCGATTTCAAGGCTCTGCTTGCGGAGATCGAGTTGTTCGCGCCAATGATGTTCTTTGACGGCTTCCGTGTGGATGAACCGGACGTTGACGAGGGCGCGGCGGAAGGCACGTTCGGCGGTGGTGCAGTAGCGGTCGAAGATGCCGAGTTGATGAAGGTCTTCGGGGCTCCAGGACGTGCAGTTGGGTTCGCGCAGATGGAGTTCGAGTTCGGAGGAGGCGCGGATGTGTTGGCGGCGGCGCAGAAACCAACGTGCTTCCACGGAATCGTAGACGAGATCGGAATCCTGGGCATTGGCGGGTTTGTATTGTTCGAAGGCGTCGTCGAGGAGAGCGTCGAATTGGGCCGGGTCTTCGGTGGGCAGGAAGAGGGTTTTCGCGGAGGCGCCGTGTTTGAGGGCGTTGAGGGAGCGATCTGACTGCTTCATGGTTAAAGCATGAAGGCACGGCGAACGGCGTGGGGGATTTTTTCGGGCTAAGCGGTTGAAATTGAAGGAGAAGAAAAAGTTGGAAGTTTTGAAATGGTTTTTGGGGGATGGGTTCGTGGGTGGGCCGAAGGGATAGGAGGGAAGCACAGACTGTAGCGCTCCTCAGGGGGGATCGCTTCCTGCTGCGCTCTCTTTCCGCGCGTTTTGTACCGGCCACGGCAGGCTGGCAGGAACTGGGAGCGGCACTCAACGTGGCTGGTTGCGCCATCGCTATCTGGTCGCGCTTTTACCTTGGCCGAAACTGGAGCGCCACAGTCACCGTGAAGGAGGACCATGAATCGATTCGCTCGGGCCCTTACAGCGTGGCGCGCCATCCCATCTATTCTGGATTCCTACTGGCGATTCTAGGCACGGCCATCTATGGCGGCGAGTGGAAAGGCTTAGTCGCTTTGGCGCTGGTTCTGATTAGCTGGAAGCTCAAAACGGTGCGCGAGGAATCTTTTATTTTTATGGAAAGCGAGTTGGGCGAGCAATATGTTCGATACAGGCATGAGGTGAAATCGCTGGTACCGTTTGTGTGGTAATGTGACGCTCACTCAGTGAGCGTTGGGCCGAGACGAGTCTCGGCAGGCCGCGTCTAGAAAGACGCAGCGCAGCGAAGAATCGCCGCCCTACGGCCCGGCAAGGAAGGCCGGGGGAATGTATAAACTCGAGGGCGGCGTCTTTCTAGACGCCGCTGCTCCGTACAGACGGAGCAACTGCGGTGCCCAACAGTTCAATCGCGCGCAGCATCTTCGTATGGGGCAGCGTCGAAACGCCCATCTGAAAGGTGATGCGCGCGAGCCCTCCCAGTGCTTCGTTCACGTACAAGATCTTTTCGGCCACCGTGGCTGGATCGCCGATGATCAGCGCGCCCGTGGGTCCGGTCAGCGCGTCGAAATGTGCCCGGGTCGTCGCCGGCCAGCCGCGTTCCTTCCCGATCTCAGTGAACGTGTGGGCGTATCCGGGGAAGAAATCGTCGGCCGCCTGCGCGTTCGTATCGCCCACAAAACCAATCGCATGCAACCCAACCTGGAGCTGGCTGGCCGCATGTCCCGCGCGGCGTCCCGCTTCCCGATACATTTCGATCAGCGGCCGAAAGCGCCGGGGTTCGCCGCCAATAATCGCCACCATCAGCGGCAGGCCCAGCGAGCCCGCGCGCACAAACGAAGCCGGCGTTCCACCCACACCGACCCAAACAGGCAGCGGATCTTGCAACGGCCGCGGATAAATCGCCTGCCCTGTAAGCGCCGCGCGATGCTTCCCGGACCAAGCGACGTGGGTATTGGCGCGGATCGCCAACAGCAGATCAAGCTTCTCCGCAAACAGCGAATCGTAATCTTCGAGCCGCAAACCGAACAGCGGATACGACTCGACAAATGAGCCACGCCCGGCGACAATCTCGGCTCGACCGTGCGAGATCAAATCGAGCGTCGCAAACTCTTGAAACACGCGTACCGGATCTGCCGCGCTGAGTACCGTTACCGCGCTCCCCAGCCGGATCTTCTTCGTGCGCGTTGCCGCCGCCGCCAAAATCACCACTGGAGCCGAGTCCAGAAACTCAGCCCGGTGATGTTCTCCGATCCCAAAGACGTCGAGTCCCACTTGATCGGCCAGCTCGATTTCTTCGAGCAGGTTCGCCAGCCGGTCCACCGGCTCAAGCCGCACCCCGGTAGTTGGATCTGCGATCGACGCCGCAAAACTATCGATGCCAATTTGCATGGCCGGCTTAATTCTCAACCTGGCTCTGAAAGAGTCCCGTGAAAGCCGATCTCACGCTCCAAACCACGACAGCCCATAACAATACGAACACGAACGCTATTGGCAGGCCCGCAGGTTGCATCAACGAATGGAACAGCAGAATATTCACTAGAATCGGCCCGAGGAAGGTGAGCGCGAGGGGCACCCAGCGGTTGATTAACAGCAGTAATCCTGAAATCGTTTGCAGCGCAGATACTGGAACCATGTAGTGGGTTGCGATCATGACAGTAAGGTAATCTAGAGCCGGCCCCTTAGGCAGCGGCGGTTGTGGAATGAAATAAAAGAAGCCGTTCAATCCAAAAATCAAGAAACCCAAACCGAGCAAATACCGGGCGACGATAAAAGCTATTTTCAACGAAATTCTCCTTGTCAACGATTGATGTCTAAACGACATCTGTAAATTAAGCTTACACGACTTTTGATGTCTAAGCAACATGTGAGGTTGCGCTCTTGTATGCTTAGAGGTAGCAAGATGAGCGAGACCTGTCCTGCGATTCTCGACCCCCGCATTCGCCGTACCCGCCAATTGCTCCAGCAGGCACTGGCCCAGCTCTTGGAGGAACGCGAGTTCGAAAAGATTTCCGTGCAGGACATTGCGGAAGCCGCGACCGTGAACCGCGCCACGTTCTACGACCACTATCCCGATAAATTCGCTCTTTTGCATTGCATGGTGGGAGCGCGTTTTCAGGAACTGCTGGAGGCACGCCATGTGCGCTTTGATGGAACCTGCCCTGATGCGCTGAAAGCCATCGTGCGCTGCGTGTGTGATTATCTGGAGCAACAGCGCCAGATGCAGCCGCATATGGAATCGGCGGTGATTGCCGTTGTCAGATCTATCGTTCTCGATGGAACAAGAAGTCATGCTGCTGGCGATGGTGTTTCCCCGGAACTGATCGCCACTACTGTCAGCTGGGCGATTTACGGCGCTGCTAAAGAATGGCTTGCCACGCCGAATCGTTGCGAAGCGGACAAAATTTCGATGACGATTGTAAATCTGCTTTCTGGCATTTTTGCGCCCGTTTCCGCAGGGTACGCCAGGCCACTTTAAGAGACTGTCCTATTTCCGGTAATATCCCCGCCGCGCAAGAACCGTCCACTCCTTCGGCCGCAAGCTGCCTTCCCGCTCAGCCACCAACTGCACGCGAATTTTGCGAAATGTTCCCACCGGCTGCGGATCGGAAGGACGGTATCCAATTGTGTAACGCGCGCGCAGCTCATCGATCAATTGAGCGAGCCGCTCCCCGGGTTGCTTCCCGCGCAGACCCACCGCCTGTCCACCCGTCAATTCCGCGTATTTGTTGGCATCGCCCGGCGGATAGTTTTTGCCGCGCACTGCTTCGTAAGATCGCGCCACCGGGTTCATAAGAGTCCAAAATGCGCTTTTCAATAGGACCGGAGCAACCACCACGCCTCCCTCGTCCAACGCCTGAAGCGCTTGCTTCTCTGTGTGTGGCGCAAACCCCTTGTCGTCGGGTACGTTTGGCAGATTGTCCGTCAACCAAATGATCACGCGCCGGTTTGTTGCGCTGCTGGCGCCTCGCTGAAGCACCACTGCCGCCTGATAGATGGCTTCGTTAAAATACGCCGGCTCACCCGAAGTCATGGTGGCCGCCCTTTCAATAGCGCCAACCGTTCGGACACGATCTTTACTAAACCCGTCGATCAATGTGACGTGCCCGGCATAAACCATCACCGCCACTTCGTCGGCGTCTTTAAAGTGTTGCAACGCCATTTTCGAGCCGTCCGCTAAGCGCCTCAGCACGCCTCTTACACTGTCGGTCAAGTCGAACAGTAAGACCACCGAGAGCGGAAACTCATCATGTGAAAAATGAACGATCTGCTGCGGGATGCCTTCTTCGGAAATCTTGAAGTCCTTCGCACTCAACCTGGGTGCAGGTGCACCGGTCTTCGTTTGCCGCACCTGCACGTCTACCAGCACTAGTTCCGAAGTTGCCCGGAAGACCGGGGTGTCCTGCGCCGAAAGGATTATCGCTGCCAGCGTTAGGCTCAAGACAACGAATTTCTTCATCACGAGATTTATTGCGCGATCAACACCCCGTACCCGGCAAGCCGAATCGCCGGCGAACTCGGAGCCACCGCCCCTTGAGCCGGACTCGCCATCACTACGGACTTGAATCGTGGCCACGTTCCTGGCATCCCCTTGATCTGCACTTTCTGCGGAAGCGCGCTTATGTTCAACACCACCAATGCCAGTTCGCCTGTCGCCGCTCTGCGCCCAAAGGCAAACACGTTCGGATTACCGCTATCGAGCGGAATATAAATGCCGTCGCGGAACGCTGGGTCCTCACGGCGGAGCTTCAACAACCGCACATACCAGGAGTAAATCGAATTAGGGTCGCGTTTCTCAGCTTCAACACTGAACCGCCGGTAAGTGGATTGCACGGGCAGCCACGGCTCGCCTTTCGTAAACCCGGCATGCGCTGTCGAATTCCACTGCATAGGCGTTCGCTCCCCGTCGCGGTCGTCGGCGCGCGGCCGCTTCGGCCCTGTTGGAAAAGCCTTTAATTCGCTCGCCGGCATCGTCGCCATGCCTAACTCTTCGCCATAGTAAAGCAGCGTCGTCCCGCGCTGCGTAAGAGTGAGGGCCGCCGTCAACTTTGCAATTTGGTTGTTATGGATTCCGTCGCCAAAAACGCTCCATTGCCGTGGATGGTCGTGGCTGCTGAAAAAGAAGACTGGAGTCTGCCCGCCTAGTTTCAATTGCGCGTCGTCTACTTGTTTTTTGAAGATGGCCGCATCCAATTTTGTGAGATTGCCGAAGAGGAAATCCATCGGGAGCTGAATCTCATCGCGGTTCTTGCCATACACTTTGTTTAGGTCTTCAATCGTGGCGGTGGACGATTCGCCCAGCAAAACCGGGTCGCCCGGGTAAGTGTCGAGTATGTGGCGCATTTCTCGTAACACTTGGTGGTTTTCAGGCCGCCCCGAGTTATAAGGTTCCAACGCTGCGGGTCCGCCGGGTTCGGGAGGATTGGGGTTGTCGGGAAAGGCCGGATCTTCGAACAAATAAGGCGTTGCATCCAGCCGGAAGCCACTCGCTCCGTGGTCAAGCCAGAAGCGCACGACATCGAACATGGCCTTTCGCAAACCCGGTTCACCCCAGTTCACATCCGGCTGTTGCGGCAGAAAAATGTGGTAGTACCACTGCTCAGTCGTCTCGTCCCAAGTCCACGTATAGCCGCCAAAGATGGACGTCCAGTGGGTAGGCGGATCTTTCGGCCCGCCGCCGCTTTTCCAGATGTACCAATCGCGCTTTGGGTTATCACGGGAAGAACGCGACTCCCGAAACCAAGCGTGCTGGTCGGATGTATGATTTACGACGAAGTCAACCAGAACGCGAATATCACGCTTTTTGGCCTCCGCCACGAGTTTGTCCCAGTCTTCCAGGGTGCCGTATTCGGGCGCCACGTTCACATAGTCGGAAACGTCATAACCGAAATCGAAGTTCGGGGAAGGGAAGAAGGGCGTCACCCAAATCGCATCTACGCCCAGATCCTTTAAGTAATCGAGCCGCGCCGTGATGCCGTTCAGATCGCCGATTCCATCTCCGTTCGAATCCTGGAAACTGCGCGGATAGATCTCATAAATAACGGCGTGGTCATACCAACGATTGGGGATGGCTTGGCCCGAGGCGGTGCAACTCATGGCAAGCACGGCAACAAAAAGCGGAATCGTCTTCATGTAACTCACCTAGTTTTATCACTCGTTCAGTGGCTGCCGGCGCGCTTCATGAACCATGCGCCAGACAAGCACACGAATCCACCTATTACAGAGAGGAGCGCCACTTGTTCATGCCGCACGATCACGCCGAGTGCCAGGGCGACCACTGGGATTAGAAACGTGGTGCCCGATGCGCGCGCTGCGCCAAACCGCCCCGCCGCCGTCGCCAGCAATACGTTGGCGATCGCCGTGCCGCCCACGCCCAGCGCCAAAATCGAGAGCAACGGTACAACCGACCAGTGAGCCGCCGTCAGATCTCTTATCCCGAGCGGTGCCGTCAGAATCAAGCCCACTGCCTGCGCACGCCAAATTACGGGCATTCCGCCATACTTTAGCTGCAGAGCTCGCGCCAAGCTGAGTGCGAATCCGTATGAGACAAGAGCGATCACGATCAAGGCAATTCCCACGCTGCTACTGTGCCCCTGATCCATGGCGGGTAAAGCCATGAGTACCGTTCCGCTTAGGCCGACAGCCAAGCCCGCTGCCACACCGCGCGAAGGGGCGCGCCTTTGGAGGAACTCGCGCAAGACGGGCGCGGTATCAGCCGCACCGCCCGAAGTCCGAACGAGTTCCTTTGCTGTTTGGCGGCGCGCATCCGCGCCCTTTGCGCTCTCTAGAAACGCTGCCACCAAGGTAGCGAACAGGGGATTCGCTCCGTTCAACATTCCGGTGAGGGCCGACGAGACGCGCTGTTCGGCGAAAGGAAACATGCTCAACGGAAACGCGAACCAGAGCACTCCCAGCAGTGCCACACTACCCCAATCGGAACGCTCAATCGGCTTGCGCGCGGCAGGGAAGAGCGCGAGCGTGGCAAACCCAAAACAAATACGGAGGAACGTTACGCCATTCGGATCAACAGCGCGCAGTCCTTCCGCGATGAACAGAAACGAAGCGCCCCAAATCAAGCCCGGAATGATGAGCAGAAACCAGCCGCTATTCAAACTTCACTATCTTGGCATGTACGTCTCGAAACGCCAGCGTGCTCGCCATCACGCTTATCGGTAAGTAACACCGCCACATGCTATAACGAGGGTTCCTATGCAATTGCACCCCTCTGTGACGGAAGAAAAGATGCGCCGCTTCGCGGCTGGAATCAAGGTCCTGCTCATGGACGTAGATGGAGTGCTCACCGATGGGCATCTCTATCTCGTCCCGGGACCGGACGGCAAACTGGTCGAGACCAAAGGCTTTGATTCGCAGGATGGCATCGCTCTGCGCTGGTTGAGTTGGTTCAATATTCGCACCGGCGTGATCAGTGGCCGCGAATCGCCAGCCACAGCGGAACGGGCCAGCCAAGTGGGCATGACCTGGGTATTCCAGGGACACATCGAAAAGATACCGCTGTTCGAGCAAGTGTGCGCAGAAGCCAAAGTGGACGCGCGGGAGATCGCCTATGTCGGCGACGATTTAACCGACGTCGTTGTTATGCGGCGGGCCGGGCTTTCCTTCGCTCCGGCGAACGCGCGGCCCGAAGTGAAGCGTTGCGCTTCCGCCGTGACCGCGGCTGCCGGCGGCGCCGGAGCCGTGCGTGAAGTGATTGAACTAATCTTGAAAGCCCAAGGCCAGTGGGATGGCTTACTCAAGAAGTATGAGATTAGCTCGTGAGTGATACCGCTTTAGGTGCGGACAAAGCTGGGTTAGTGATCTCAACCAAAGCCGCGCCGGGGGTTCTCCATCAATTAACCGGCGTGATCGCGCGGCACAACGGTGACATCCGGTCTGTCTCGATCATCGAAGATCTGCCCAACGATACACGAATCTATTTTGAAGTCGATCTGCCCGGCGATGCCGACTCACTGGCCGCCGAGATGCGCGCGCTGGAAGTGGTCCGCAGCGTAACTTTAGTGCAGTCACTGCAAAAGATCTATGGTAAGCGGATCATTATTATGGGCGGTGGCGCGCAAGTCGGTCAAGTGGCGCTAGGCGCAATTTCTGAAGCCGACCGCCACAATATTCGCGGCGAACATATATCGGTGGATACGATTCCCCTTGTCGGCGAACAATCCTTGGCCGCCGCCGTGCGCGCTTGTCGCCGGCTTCCCCGTGTCCGCGCTCTGGTACTGGCTGGATCGCTGATGGGCGGCGACATCGAAATGGCCGTTCGTGAAGTGCGCGCCGAAGGGTTGCTGGTGATCAGTCTTAATATGGCCGGCAGCGTTCCAGAGGCCTGCGATTTGGTGGTAACCGACCCAGTCCAGGCTGGGGTGATGGCCGTGATGGCCGTTGCCGATACCGCCAAGTTCACGGTTGACCGGCTCAACCGGCGAGTCTTCTAGTCCCGGCGAGTCTTGCTTTTCAAGAAATAATTAGAATGGCCAATGAGCTTTTAACGCAAACTCACGCAGAAGAACGCTTTCGTTAGCGCCTGACGGCGTTGAATACAAACGCAAATAATGCGAGCCCGATTCGGTTATGCGGGGAAGTGTAACATCCACTGCGTCATGCCTAATGACGGACGTACCCTTCCAAACGAGCGCCCCACGGCGGTCGGCCAGTTCAACCGCAACGGCTCCCGAGTTTAGGCCAGCCGCATTCAAATGGATATGAAGGGGACGGCCTTCGGAAACGCTGGCGGTTTCGCTGCCGCGATACGCCGTCAAAGTGACGTCCTGCGGAATCGAAAACAAGACTACCCCAACTGCCGCTACCAGTCCAGTGGCGGCGAAGGACAATCCTGGAATGGTAAACCAGCGCTTCCGTGAGCTGGCAGCCTCGGTGGATTTTGGAGAAATCCGTCGAGATTCCAGGCTCTTAAGCGCTGAGCGGGTAGCGGCGATTCGAATCTCCATCGCCTCCAATTGATCGACACATAGCCCACAAGCAAGAACGTGCATTTCGAGATCTTCGAGTTCCTCTTCAGACGACATGTTGAGAAGGAAACGTTCGAGTGCCTCTTCGTTCGGATGTTCGGAAAAGGATTCTTTCATAAGTTAGTGCGGATTTAGGTCCGTCCCTCCTGTAAGAAAAGTCCTGTTATCCGCCGTGTGTTCTCACGAAAACTGAGAAAATTCCGCTAGTGGCCAGCTTTTTCTTGCCGATTTCTCCGAATTTAGCCTTGGCTCGCGATTTTAGCAGCCTGAATTGCGTTTCCGTTAGGTCCATCTCACGGCAAATCTGTTCTTGCGGCTGCTCCTTCAGGTAGAAGCGGACCAAGATTTCACGGTCCCGGTCAGACAACGCCGACAAAGCGCTTTCCATCAGCTCTGCCTTTTCGCGTCCCATGGCTTCCTGTTCGGGGTTCTGTTTCCGGTCGGCGACGGCAATTCCGCTTTCCAGATCGGCTTGCTCACGACGATTGTGAACAGCCTGCTCAATGTAGGCAGCAACCTGGCGGCGGACGACCGTACGAACGAAGCCCATTAATCGTTCGGGTTCGCGCAAGTCTCCACGGCGAACGGCATTCACGACGATGAGAAACGTATCGTGAACCTTGTCTTCCAATTCCTGTGGCCCCAGTTGGCGGCACAAGTAGTAGCGGATGCCGCGGCTGAAGAGCTTGTAAAGCTGCTCCATGCCGGTCTCTTCGCCGGCTTTGATTTGAGCTACCAGAATTCCCCATTCCACTGGTGAGTATCCGGTGCCGGTTCTGGGCGAGGGTTTATTATCCTGAACCTCCGACATTTGCTCTGGCGGCGGGCTGCCGTCTTGAACGGGTACGGGATAGAGTTTTGTTTGCGTTCCCACGATGATCTCCGACTACTCCTTCGAGATAACTGAATAGGCTGCCCAAAAAGATGGGTAGCTGGTATAGCCTCGGCCATGCTGCAATTCCGCTTGAGTTTGGGCCAACGCGAAAGACGCCCGCTGGCTGAGCGAGCCCGTCTTTGCCGCATGCAAATAGCTATAAAACAATGTGAAGAAACGACCTGAGTCGTCGGGCGTCGGCCAGGCGCTGGCTACCACCGCCTCGGCGCCCGCCAGCAGCCAAGCTCGGCTTAACCCTAGCAAGCCCGCGCTGGGGACCGCTATGCCCTGACTCGAGTAACACCCACTGAGTACAACGAGAGTACCGGGCAAGCGAAACTGGGCTATAGCTTCCGGTGTGAGCAGCTCTGGGACGCCTTGGTTGTTGAGACTTAAGGCTAAAGCTGCTTCTTGGGGACGGCCGGGCGGACTGACTACGTGCACGGCGAAGTGGAGCACTTCTGGAGTTAAATCCAGAACCTTCCGAAGCGCTTGCTCCGTTGCGTTGGGCCCATCCAAAACCCGCGAGTTCTGAAGACCGCTCTGTTGGGCTGACATGCGAGTTTCCTGGCCGCTTCCCGCCAAACGGGCTAAAGTGACTGAGCTTGCCTCGACCGGAGAGGCGTCCAAACCCGGTTTGTGTTTGATCCTGGCGTCGGCCAAGTTATAAATTGGATCGGCTACGCCGACGAAGCGCGCGGCAGGCCTTTGGGTTCGCGGCGAGAGTAGCAACAACTCGCTTGGCAAGAAGCGTATGCTATGCCCTTCAATAAGGTAGGCGCCGTCTCCGCTGGCAACGGGATTGGGCAATACGGCGAAAGGGACGCCCGTGAGCAAGGCGCCATCGGCCACGATCAGCCATTCCGGCTTGCGGGCGAATCGCGCCGGCAGCTTGCCGAAAATAGATTGACTCAAGGCTTGTCCGGCCTCTTTTGCGTTTGTGCCTTCGCGCACGTTCCGAGTTAGCTGTGCTGCCTTTTTTTCCAATTGACTCCGAGCGTCCAGTTGATAAAGGTTAACTTGTTTGGCGGTGATTGCCCACAAATAAGATCTAAACTCTCCAAGAGAGAAACTCAGCAACAACTCTTCCCGCCCTAACCTGCTCTGAATATCTCTAAGTGAATCCCTGCGTAAGATCTTCTCGCTGAAAAGGTAATTCTTTCCACTTTGAACCGCGAGTTTGTTTTCTAATTCGCTAATCTCCGTGCGCCGCCGGGCGAGATCTGCTTGATCAGCCTTGCTGTTGCCTCCCAGCGTCACTCGCGCCTGTGCGCTTTGCAGTGCCGATAGCTTTTCGAAGTAACTATCAGGCAACGCGGAGTCCGCTGCCAGAGTGCGTTTCAGTTGTTCGCGCAAGCTGGCAGCGCGGTTCGCGGCAAGCACTTCAAGCGCCTCGTTGCGCAACTCGGGGTCGTTGGTCTCGAGTGAAATTTGCGCGGCAAGCTGCGCAAAGTCGTGATACACCTCGTGGAGTAGTACCACAGTTTGGGTGTTTGTCGCGTCTCCAGGCAATGCGCCCTGACGCCAAGTGTCCGCAGCCAAGACCGCGCGGCGAAATTCCTTCAACGCTTTCTGTCTTTCGCCCGAACGCAGGAGGATCTGTGCGCGAATATGAATTGGATAATACTGCGGAGACGCTGTGAAGGAAGCGCTATGGGACGCGATGGCTTCATCGACGAGCTTTAGCGCATTGGCATAGTTTGGGGAAGTGCGTTTTAGCTCGAGTTCGGCGAGATGCTCATAGCTGTAAGGAAGCGCGTCGCCGTCGCGCATGGATTCGCGAATGGATAGGCCGGAATTCAGCGATTGTTCGGCCTCATTGAGCTGATTGTCGCGCAGCAGGCAGAACCCGCGCACGTCCCAGAGTGTCGCTTCGAGTGCTTGCTCGTGCGACTTTTGCGCCAGCGCAATGGCCTGTTTGAAGAACGTTTCGCTCTCGCTGCGTCTTCCTTGAGCCGCGCACAAAATCGCCAATAGGTGCATTGCTTTCACCATGAACTGTTTGGTGAGCGGGTCGTCCTGCGATGCCTGTCGTAATAGATCGACGGCTCGTCTGCCTTCGACTTCAGCAGTTCGGAAATCGCCTAAGACGAAATAAATATTAGATACGGTTCCGCTGGCGCCTCCGGCTAGCTGATTGTTGCCGAGCTTTCTGGCAAGGTCAAACGCTTCCTTGGCCGATGCCAAGGCGCTCGGATACTGAAAGGACATAACCTGAGTCGAGGCGAGCAACAACAAGCTGCGCGCGACGGTCAAACTGTTTTGGCTTTCGCGAGAGAGTGCTAAAGCGCGATTCGCTTCACGGAGAGCCTCGGGAAAGTTGCCCGCTTTGCGAAGCGCTCTTGCCTTGGCCATCGATGCTTCGATGGGGTTAGGCGCCGGTAATGATTCGCGCTGAGTTTGGTCTGCAACCAGCAAACCAGAATGCAAAAAGCTAAGCACACTCAACGCTGAAGTTAGCGCATACAGCCACCCAACCAGTGCCTGGATGCCGCGCCTCGGTGGTGGCAGAGTAGGATCCTTATTTAATACTATTGGAAAGTCTTACTCTACCACCATTCCTAACATATCGCCAGACTATTTTGATAATAAGCAGCGGCTAATTCAGCCAGATTAGAAACCAAAGATTAACCGAATGATCGCAAAAAGCCGATCGAAAATAACTGGTGGCATCATGTAGTGTGTGTCTCCCTTCCGGGTCCAATGTCTCAATGCGCGCGTTCGGACACGAAGGAAAAAAATCGGCATCATGTTGAAAATACTGAAGAAAAAAAATATGGAAGTTTTGTGATCCGAAAAGATAGGGAATTCACTCGCGGCGATAAGAGATATCTGAGGCGCGGCGGGTCTGCTTTTAAAATCGTTCTATATTAACTACGCGGACGTGGAATTTATCTTGCTTGCCGATGATGCGAATTAGTACGATTTGTTTTGAAAGAGAACCTGACTTAGTTTAGGGATTGCCGGAGATTTTCCGCAACGCGCGCGCGGCCATATCGGCGATTCGCGGATCCTTACTTTTAGCGGCTTCCCGCAGAGGCACAAGCGCTTCGTTTACGTGACCGGTTGCCATTAGAGCGGCCGCTAGATCGAGTTGCGCGCGGCTGAAACCCGGCTTCAATCGAAGCGCTTCCCGATATTCGTGCAAAGCTCCGTCAAGGTCGTTCTTGCCGGCCAGCAAATTGCCCAGCAATTCGTGCGCTTCCGCCTGCTTCGCATCCGCTCTGATCGCTGCCTCCGCTTGTTTCTGGGAATCTGCGAAGCGCTCCATCTGCGCCAACGTGAGGGCAAATTCGTACAGGTTTGCTGCATCGAGCGGTTGCAATTCGGCAGCCTTTTCGAAATGATATAAGGCCTCTTCGTGCCGCCCGTGCTCCGCTAGCAGCCGGGCAAAATTCCTTTGTGCCGTTTCATCGTATGGATCAGTTTGCAGAGCCTTTTGGAATGCCGCTTCCGCCCCTCGTGTATCGCCGGCAGCCGCCGTATTCACCGCTATGTTGTTCCAGAGGCCCGGCAGATCCGGATTGAGTCCGCTCACTTTGTCGAACAACCGGAGTGCTTCCCGGGCGTGGCCCTCCTCCGACTCCAATAAACCTAAATCGAACCAAGAGGCCGCGTCGCTGGGTGAAAGCCGAGCCGCCATCTGCAAAAGTTCCCGGGCGCGTGCATTTTGCCCCAGGTCTTTCAAAGTGGTCCCTAGGGAGCGGCTTTCACGCGCTGCATGGGGACGGATCTTCAGTGCCGCTTCGTATGCGCCGGCGGCCTTGGCTCTATTGCCCGTACGACGCCACGCATCTCCCAGGGCTAGATAAAAATCGGCAAGCGGCGCGCGCTGCCGCGAAAGTTGACCCTGCAACTCCGCGATGCCATTCACAAGATTGGTTCCCTGTTGCACCTGCGCCAATGCCAGATAAAGGGCATCTTCGGGCGCGGCTGCCGGCGTCGAAGAATAGTAGCGCACGACCTGACCTTGATATTCGTCCTTTGGCGCGAGGTGAATCTCCTCCTTCTCCGCGAGTAAATCGCGCGCCGGCGCCCGGCGCTGAATTAAGTGGTCGGTCATTACCACATGGACGGCATCGTCTGTTCTGCGCTTCGGCATGTGGCAACTCACGCAGCCGGCGCCAGCAGGGTGTTTACCATTCACAATGAGCCGCGCCACCGTGTCGCTATGGCATTGGGCGCATATGCGTGCGTAGTAACCGGCGGCGTTCTCCCCGCGTGGAATATCATGCGGGTTGTGGCACGTCTGGCACGTCATTTCTCCGCGGCTTTTGAGAAAACATTGCGATTGCCGAAAGCGGTAACCCGCGCCTGCAATCTCAAATCGATCCTCTTGCCCATGCCCGGGCGCTCGATCGAACGAAAGGATAAAATTGGCCAAAGGCTCTCCGGGCAAGTAAGAAAATGGCCCCTTATCGAACCGCCTGATCAGGCTCGGAAGAGGCTCGCTGGTAGTTTCCAGATGACATTGCAGGCACACTTCCATCTGCCGTTCTTTGCTCAAGCGCGCGGGATTGACGATGCTGGAACGAATTTCCGCCAGCGCCGGCTTAGCTTTCCGCACCGCCTGAATGTGCTTCGATCCGGGCCCGTGGCAGCGCTGGCAATCGATTCCCGCCGGCATATCACCTGAGTAAACCGGCTCGCTATCCGCATCGTTATGCCCGTCCGGAATTTTTGGATAAGAGTTGTGGCAGAACATGCACTGATACGAAATGGGACGGTGTGAGGGAGGACGGGGTGAATCATATCCGGGATTCAGCGCCCAGTACCCGCCTTTTTCCGCATACCAACCGAGCGGCAGCTGGATCAAAATTCCCCGCGCTGTGCGATGCAGATACGTGCGTGCGTGATTACCTGAGCCCACAACAAAGTCAACCTGCATTTCCTCAGCATTAATTTCCTTGCCGCCTGGTCCTATCTGCCAGCGGCGCTGATACCAGAGGCCATTGCGTGCCAACATCGAATAGTGAGTATCGGAAGCGGCATGATAAAAGCCTGCAACCGAACCGCCTCCCATTGAGGCGTCATCCGCCCGGTAAAAGGACCGCGCCATCCCCGTGCGCTGGTACGAAGCATAAATCTCGGCGTGACAAGCCGCACACTGCTTGGTGTCGACGTACTGGCTTTGCTGGGCGAATGCGATGCCGACACTAAGCGCCAATAGAGACGAGAGCGAAAGGCGAATGTAAGGCGAATAGAGGTGGTTTTTGCGGTAAGTCATGTTACTTTTTCCCGCCTATAAAGAAGGGTGCCTGGGTGATGGGATGAGGATGCATAGGCGTTAAAAATAAGCCACAAACTATTGAAAGCGTGGTGGCGCGGGCGGTTTCGCCTGCGTTTTCCTAACATTCCCACCACGAAATGTTCTTATTTTAACGCCTATGCTGCTGACATTTGTGTTCAGCTTAGATGACGGCAAACGAATGAATCTCAGGAAATTGCGCTTGCCGCCCAGCGTCTAGGGTTCGATAAAGGTAGCGTCGGGTGACGTTACCTGATTGCCGTTGGCATCGGTGCTTACCAATTGATAGTGGACCGTGCCGCTGGGGACATAGGACAGATTGCATTGCGAAGTGGTTGTGAGGGCAGTCCGGGCCGAATAGTGGACGTAGGCGCCCGCTGCCGTTCCATATTGCACATAGCTGTAGGCCGGCGCCGAGGTGGTCCAGGCAATGGTTGCTAGGTTGTTCGCCGCTGGCGTGACCTTCACCGCCGAAATGGTTGGCGGGCCGGCTAGCGTCGTGAAGGTGTAGCTGGTGGAGTAACCGGTGTTGCCGCTTACGTCGGCTGACTGGGCCACGAAGTAATAAGTTGTCCCCGGGCCGAGGCCGGTGAGCGTGACTCCATGACTGTTCGTGAGCGCTGTTTGCACGGGACTGGTTTGGCCGAGTTGAAGGGTGGTGCCGAAGGCCACTGAAGTGTTCGCCGGCACGTTGGTGGACCACGAAATGGTCACCCCTGAGCTGGTGACGCCCCAGAACGCCACAGCCGAAATGACCGGCGGCGGAGCTGAGGAGGCCGCGGTGGTGAAGGTGTAGTTGCCGGAGGTGCTGGATATATTGGACGAATTCGCCGAAACTACGTCGAAGTTATATTTTGTGTTTGGAGTCAGGCCGGTAAGCATCACCGAGTGGCCGGTGACAAATGCCGGATTCGGCGTGGACGATTGCCCGTAGGCGGTGGTGGTGCCGTAATTCACTTGCGACGACGAGGCCTGGTCGGTGGTCCACGTTATAACGGCTGTCCCGCTGGTGACGTTACCGGCGGCGACAAGGGCGATGACAGGTGCAGGCGACGAACCTGTGGTGGCAAAGGTGGAGTTCGTCGAAGTTGACGAGACGGCCGAAGAGTTCGACGACATCACATCGAAGTCGTAGGTTGTGCCTGGCGACAGGTTGGTTAAAGTCACCGAATGAGTGGTGACGAGCGCCGGATCGAGTGTTGATGACGATGTGTAGGTGGTGGTGACGCCGTAGTGCACCTGCGAGGAGGAGGCTTGGTCGGTGGTCCAGGTGATAGTGGCGGTAGTGTTGGTGATGTTGCCGGCCAGTACGTTTGAGATAACTGGAGCCGGCGTGGAAGCGGTGCCGGTGGTGGTAAAGCTGTACGTGGTGGAGTAACCGGTGGCTCCATTGGCGCCGGTTGACTGGGCCACGAAATAGTAAGTGGTGCCGGAGTTTAAGCCGGTTAAGACAACACCATGACTATTAGTGAGCGCAGTCTGCACTGGCGTCAACTGCCCGAGCGCGGACGTTGTGCCGTAGGCGAGTTGGGTGTTGGCCGGCACATCGGTGGACCAGGAAATGGTGACTCCGGAATTATTGACGCCCCAGAAGGCGACGTAGCCGACTTGCGGAGGCGTACCGCCGGAGGGATTTGTAGTGAAGGTGCCGAGGGGCGAAGTTGTGCCGAAGGCCGGCGGCGTTGAAGGAAATTATGTTGAAGGTGTAAGTTGTGGCGGACGTGAGGCCGGTGAGGGTGAGGGAATGTACTGTGAGGTAGCTCGGGTCTGTTTTGGAGGCGGTTGTCGAGCCAGTGCTGTAATTGACGGCCGAGTTAGCAGGCTGATCCGTGTTCCAAGTGATAGTGGCCGTTGTGCTGGTAACGCTGGTTTGGATATTCGAAATCACCGGCGGCGTGGCAGTCGTTGAGGTGGTTGCAAACGTGTAGTTGGTTGACATACCAGAGGTACCCGCCGAGTTTGTGGATACGACGTCGTAGTCATAGGTAGTGCCTGGAGTTAGGCCGGTTAAAGTTACAGAATGGCTGGTGACCAGACTGGAGTTCAGCGGTGAGGACGAACCGTACGAGGCCGTCGGGCCGAACTTCACCTGGGAACTGGAGGCTTGATCGGTGGTCCAAAAGATGGTGGCCGAGGTAGTGGTAACGGCGCTTACGGCCACGTTAGAGATCACCGGCGCGGGGGAAGCGGCTTGGCCGGTGGTGGTGAAACTGTAGATGGTGGAACCGCCGATGTTTCCGGCAGCAGTTGTGGACAGCGCCTGGAAGAAATAAGTGGTGCCGGAGTTCAGGCCGGTGAGGGTAACTCCGTGGCTGTTAGTTAGGGCCGGCTGCACAGGACTGACTTGGCCCAGGGCGGTTGTGGTCCCGTAGGCGACGAGCGTGGTGGCCGGTACGTCTGTAGACCACGAGATGGTCACTCCCGAGTTATTGATTCCCCAGAAAGCGACATAACCGACAAAGGGGGTGGTGGTAAAGGTGGAGTTAGGCGATTTAGTGGTTGCGGAGACCACATCGAAGTCGTAAGTGGTGTTAGGTGTCAGGTTGCTGAGTGTCACGGAATGGCTGGTGACCAGATTGCCGTTGAGCGGCGATGAGGAGCCATAGTTGGCCGTTGTTCCGTAGTTGACCTGCGAGGTGGACGGCTGATCGGTGGTCCAGGCGATGATTTCTGAGTTTCCACCTACGGTAACCGTCTGCACATTGGAGATAACCGGACCGCCCTGCAGAGACGCAAAGTTCGCGGTGATGGATACGGGCGCACTCATCGTGACTGTGGTGGATGCGGACGAGGGCGATGCGACGGGTCCGGTCCAACCGTTGAACGAATAGCCCGTGTTGGCAGTTGCGCCGACGTTGACTACGCTGCCGGAATCATAGAACGTGCCGGACGCAGGCGATACGGTGCCGCTGTTAGCCGGATTCACCGCGGTGGTCAACAAGTACTGAGTCTTGAAAGTAGCCGTATAACTAGTGGTGGACGCACTCGCGGTAACGGTATCAGTGGTGGCAGTCGTCCCATCGCTCCATTGGGTGAAGGTATACTGCGTTCCGGCCGTTCCGGCTTGGGGGGAAGTTACGGTAATTGTGTGCTGGTCACCGGCGTTCCAAGTGAGAGTTTGAGTAGAAGTATAGGTTGCGGCATCGACCGTGAACGATAAACCGGATACGTTCGTGCCTACGGTGACCTGCACAGTAGTAGTTCCGATAGGAATGTTCCACATGCCACGGCCATGCGTAGCGATGCGCAAGGTCCGGGACGGCGCTTGAATCTCCATTCCGAACACCGCCACTACGGGGAGTCCTGTACCAAAAGGCAACCATGTGAGGCCGCCGTTGGTGGAGTTATAAACACCAATGTCGGTTCCGGCGAACAGATTGAGACTGTTGGTGGGATCGACGGCGAACGCGTTGACAGGAACGTCGGGCAGGCCGCTGTTGATGGCGGTCACAACAGGCGTGGTGCTCAGGTTTGTTACTTTCCAGATGTGCGACTGGGATGCGGCGGTTCCACCGGAGTAGCCGCCTAAAGAGACATACGCCGTTTGTTTGTTGTTGGGGTCGAACTTAACGCGGGCAATATATCGGGCGGGGATGCCGAATAACTGCGCCATTGGATTGGCGCCGGTTGTGGTGTAAAAAATCGAACCGTCGTTGCGCCCAAAGATGCGGTAGTTGTCGTCTTGGGAAGAAACGGCGATGGTACTTACGGCGCTACCCGTGGATTGGCTGACGGCGGCCATTGTGTCGCCCCTGTTTGCAGAGCGATAGACCGCACCCGCGCCGAAATAGACTGTGTTTGGATTCCCGGGCCCCAATTCCATGGGAGCGTAGAACAAGACTGGGTCGGTAATGGGAATTCCATTGAAGGTGTCACTGCCGTCGCAATTCGGGTAAGGATAGACGCTGCCGGTGTAAATTCCCTTGAACGCCCATTCGCCGTCGGAGGCACACGCGGTACTTAGTACGCGGGCGAAGCCTATGATGCTGTTAGTCGCGTTGTAGTAGGTGTGATACAAGGTCATGTGAGTGGTGTCGGTGGCGTTGCGATCTACCAGCGCGTAACCCCCATCGCCGGCATCGACGCGGCGCCAGTTGCCGGAGGCGTCGCGCATGTTGGTTCCGTTGTCCTGAGTGCCGCCAAACGACCAGTTCGGATCGATGGGATGGACCGCCAAACCACTGAACTGGACGGTATTGATCTGCATGTTATTCAGCGAGGACCAAGTGACACCGCCATCGGTTGATTTGAAGATACCGCCATCGTCGCCATGAAATATGATATTGGAATTAGTGGGATCGATCCTGATGAAGTGCGTGTCGGCGTGCAGGCCGGTGCTTGATTCAGTGAACGTGGCGCCCCCGTTGGTGGATTTAGCGAACAACTTGGTTGTACCGCCGGCCACATTGCCACCCAATACAACGATGTCGTCGGACACAGAAGGGGAGGGGCCCGGCACTACATCGATGCCAATGTTGTACCAGCATTGGCCGCCGCAAAATCCATTGGCGGCGGCCAGAAGAGCAGACCAGGTTGCGCCGCCGTCAGTAGATACGCGGAGTCCGCCGGTGGATCCCTCGCCATCAGCAACGTAAATAACTGCCGGATTAGCACCTTGCTTGTAAATGGCGAAGATACCGCGGACAGAGGACAAGGTAGTTACGAAGACTTGTGTGAAGGTAGGAACGGGCGACGTCGCGTTGGTAGAGCGGTAGATTCCGCCGTCGCCGGCGGAGGCGGTTCCATTGATCCAAACCGTCAGGTTGTCGGGATTGCCGGGCTCCATAACGACGCTATCAACGTTGCGGGAGCCGGTATTGGGCGTATCGTAACCAGCGCCTGCCGCGGTCACCGCAATTTTCTGAACAGCCACACTCGCCGGCGGGCCAGTGGCATTCGTGAGCCGGTACAAACCGGGCTGCCCCGCCGGCGGGATCAATCCGTTGAACGGAAATTGACAACCTATACCTTCGATACCACCGACTTCTCCCACCCAGACGATCGAAGGATCGGTGGGATGAACGACGATGCTCGAAATGCTCCTGCCTTGAAACGCAGGCCCGCTTTGCGGATTGCCGGAGCCATCTGTGTAGTTCCGGATGGGATTGATGGGTCCGGCGAGAGTGGCTGTGGTATCGGCGTTGTCGATTCGGTAGAGCCCGACGCCCGCGTAACTGTCACAACTGCCGTTGGCTTCGCCGGTTCCGACGAACAGAATGGAGTGGTTGGAGGGCGCGATGGCTAGTGAGCCAATCGCGGAGGTTTCGGCTTGATCGAAAATCTGCGTCCAGGTCGATCCTCCATTGGAAGACCGGTAAATTCCGCCTTGCGCAGTGCCGAGGTAAACCACCTGGTCGTTGGTAGGATCAATGGCAAAGGCGGTGACACGACCGGTCACGGGCAGGGAGTTGGTTACTTGTCCGTTGGGTATTGGCGAAGGGCCCAGGGGTGTCCATACGGGGCCAGTGGGGGCGTTCGGGGCAGGGTTGAGGGTTACTGCACTGTTAGTGCTTCGCGCGCGCATGGTTTGCATTTGCTTCTGCATCTGCTTAACGGCGTTTGCGCGCAGGCTAGGATCGGCGGGGAGACCGCGCAAGAGATTCAGGTAATCGGAGCGCAGACGTTGATAAACTTCCTCGTCGATTTTGTCCTGGAACTTGGGAGGAATATCGGCATCTTGTTGAGCGAACAAGGAGGTAGCGGCAAATACTCCGAGTAGTAGGTATTTAGTCATAGCTCAACACGAAGAACGGGCGGGACATTCCTCCAGAGACTAAATGAAACGTATCAGAACACCAAGAACGGTGCAATAGAGCAAAGGAGAGATTAGTACTAGGACTAACTTAATTTATAATTATTTGGCGGCTCGGTATAGCAGGCAGGGTAAGTGCGATGGTGCGTGGATCGGCCGTGGGGAGGGGTTTCCAATCCGTGAGGATCACGCTTGTCCTTCCCGTTTGCGTATCATAGAGTTCCAAGCTAGGAACAAGATTGCAATCGAATGAACGACGAACGGGGGGTCCGGGGGGAGCGCCGCCAATACGGGGGAAGAATATAACCGCGCGGAGTTCCAAACGTTTCTCGGACTGGGCCCCAGAACGATCGAAATCGATAGACTCGCTCTTGGCTGCGGAAATCTCGAGCGTCTTTTCTTTTAAGACGGCGGCCTTCTGATCGAGAAATTGCACGGTGATTTGACAAGTGGTTGTGGCCGTCGACTGGCTGGTGCCGAGATTGAGAGCATTGATCCGTACGGTTTGACCGGGGGCGACGCCGACCATGGGTGTCGATAGCCCAGACTGGCCCAAAAGCGGAGATATGGTCAGAAGTAAGGCTGCGATCGGTGGAAACGTGCCCTTTGCGGTTTTCAAGTGTTGTTCCTAGTTTCGCATTTCGATAACTGTTTCCATGTTAGTGCGGCGGGACCGAACTTACGCTTCCGGCGCGGATTCGATAGTGGGTGATTCGTGTAACGCTCGTTTGCACTCGGACCCGGAGCGCGGCCGCGCATGGCGCCGCCCGACAAACGCCAGGCCCAAACGGGTTGCGGCATGCTAGTAGCAGATCAGTCATGCCGTTGTCTGCTTTCGACCCTATCATTGCGCGGTGGTTTGCGGAGCGTTTTTCCGCTCCGACGGAGCCGCAAGTTCAAGGCTGGCGTGAAATCGCTGGCGGGCATGACACGCTTATCTCGGCGCCGACCGGCTCTGGTAAAACGCTGGCTGCTTTCCTGATCTGCCTGGACCGGCTCGTGCGCGGCGCTCGCGACGGAACACTGGCCGATGAAGTCCAAGTGATTTACGTTTCGCCGCTGAAGGCACTCAGCAACGATGTGCACCGCAATTTGGAGTTGCCGCTCGCCGAGATCGGCGCGCTGGCCGAGCAGCTTGGCATTTCGTTGATGCCCATCCGAACGGCCGTCAGAACCGGCGACACACCAATGCCGGAGCGTGCCCGCATGTTGAAGAAGCCGCCGCATATTTTGGTGACGACGCCGGAGTCGCTCTTTATTCTTCTGACAGCCGAGAAGCCGCGCGAGATGTTGCGGGGCATCTCGACCTTGATCGTAGACGAGATTCACGCGATAGCAGACGACAAGCGCGGCTCTCACCTGATGCTCTCGCTGGCGCGGCTCGACGCCCTTACTGCGCGCCGCGTCCAAAGGGTGGGCCTGTCGGCAACTGTGAAACCGATCGATGAAGTGGGAAGGCTGCTCGGCCCGCATACAAGGATCGTCGACGTGGGACACCGGCGCGACATGGATCTGGCGGTGGAGGTACCGCGCGATGAGTTGGGGGCGGTGGCGAGCACGGAGTTGTGGAATGAAGTCTATGACCGCATTGCGGAACTGATTCTTGGTCATCGTACGACGCTCGTCTTTGTCAATACGCGGCGGCTATCGGAACGCGTGGCACACGCCTTGGGAGAACGGATGGGCGCGAATGCCGTTCTGCCGCATCACGGCAGTTTATCTCGCCAACTCCGCCTGGATGCGGAGTCGCGCTTGAAGAACGGTGAGTTGAGGGCTGTAGTCGCTACCGCTTCTTTGGAGCTTGGTATTGACATTGGAACGGTTGATTTGGTCTGCCAGATTGGCTCTCCACGGTCGATCGCCGTGGCACTGCAGAGGATTGGGCGGTCGGGGCACTGGGTGGGGGCCAAGCCGCACGGGAGGCTCTTCGCAACCACGCGGGACGAATTGATCGAATGCGCTGCGTTGATCGCCGCAATTCGGAAAGGCGAGTTGGAGCGCCTTGAGATTCCGCAGAATGCACTCGATATTCTCGCTCAACAGATCGTCGCCGCGGCAGCAACGGAGCCGTGGAAAGAAGACGATCTTTTTGAACTGTTCCGGTCGGCGTATCCCTATAGAAATCTGCCGCGCGAACATTTCAATGCAGTGATCGAAATGCTCTCGGAAGGCATCGCGACATCGCGCGGGCGCAGCGGAGCTATGCTGCATCGCGATCAGGTGAACGGCCGGATCAAGGGACGGCGAGGCGCACGTCTAGCTGCCATTACTTCCGGCGGCGCTATTCCAGAGAACGCGAATTATGCCGTGATCGCCGAGCCCGACGGCAAGACTGTCGGAACGCTGGATGAAGACTTCGCGATAGAAAGCCTGGTGGGCGATGTGTTCCTTCTCGGCACGCATTCCTGGCGCATCAAACGAGTGGAGTCCGGACGTGTACGAGTTTTCGATGCCCATGGTGCGGCGCCTTCGATTCCATTCTGGCTCGGGGAAGCGCCCGGGCGTTCGCGCGAACTTTCGGCGGAAGTTTCCGAGATCCGCGAGCGCGTTTTCGCATGCGAAGAGCCAACGCCGGCGTTCCTGCTGGACGAATGCGGGCTGGACGAGCCGGGAGCGAAACAAATTGCCACCTATATTCGCGCAGGTGCAGTAGAACTGGGCGCGTTACCGTTACAACGCACCGTAATAGCGGAGCGGTTTTTCGATCAGAGCGGCGGAATGCAATTCGTGTTACATGCCCCGTTCGGCTCACGCATCACTCGAGCCTGGGGCCTCGCGCTTCGTAAGCGTTTTTGCCGGACGTTCAATTTCGAGTTGCAGGCGGCGGCCACCGACAACGGGCTGGTGCTTTCGCTGAGCGACCAGCATTCCTTTCCGCTCAGTCTGGTGTTTGCCTTTCTAAAAGCCGCTACCGTGGAGGACGTGCTGAGGCAAGCACTGTTGACGGCTCCGATGTTTGGCGCGCGCTGGCGCTGGAATGCCACGCGAGCGCTGGCTATTTTGCGATTCAGCGGCGGCAAGCGAGTGCCCGCGCCCATTCAGCGGATGCGAGCCGATGATTTGTTGGCGGCCGTTTTTCCCGATCAAGTTGCCTGCGCCGAAAATCTAAGCGGACCGATTCGGGTTCCGGATCAGCCGCTAGTCAACGAAACAATTGAGAACTGCCTGCACGAGGCGATGGATCTGGATGGGCTGAAAGAAGTTCTGCAAGATATAGAGGAGGGCCGCATCCGCACGGTGGCTATCGACACGGTGCAAGCTTCGCAGTTCTCCTACGAGATTCTGAACGCCAATCCCTATGCGTTTCTCGACGACGCACCGCTGGAGGAACGCCGGACCCGCGCGGTGCAGTTGAGACAAAAGCTGGGAACCGATGTGACGGGCGGCGAAGGTGTGCTTGATCCGGCGGCCATCGAGCGGATTTCATTTGAGGTATGGCCGGAGGCGCGCGACGCCGACGAATTGCACGATGCGCTGTTGACGTTGGTTCGGTTGCCGCCAGCGGTGGAGTGGCAAGCGTTTTTTAGCGAGCTGGAAGAAACGGGGCGAGCTTCCACGATCACACGCGATGGCGCGCGTTTTTGGATTGCGACAGAGCGCAGCCCAGTGGCCGACGATCCCGCTGCCGTGGTTTCAGGCTGGCTGGAGTGCGTAGGACCGATCACGGTGCCGGCCCTTGCGGCCAAACTGGCGTTTCCGCCCGATGCCGTCGAAGGGGCGCTGCTACAACTGGAAGCTCAGGGTCAGGTCATGCAGGGGCATTTCCGCAACACGCAAGGCGAGATAGAGTGGTGCAACCGCCGTATCCTGGCACGGATTCACCGCGCCACCATCGGACAATTGCGGCGCGAAATCGAACCGGTAACAGCACTCGACTTCGAACGTTTCCTGCAAGCCTGGCAGCACGTTTTGCCCGGCAACCAACTGCACGGCGCCGATGGTACATTGCAGATTGTTCGTCAGTTGCAAGGATACGAGATTCCCGCAGCCTGTTGGGAATCGGAAGTTTTGGCACGCCGAATCGCAAAATACGATGCGGAGTTTTTGGACGAACTCTGTTTTTCGGGCGAGGTGATGTGGGCGAGAGTGTCACCGCATCCGGCAGTCGTCGAGAACCGGCGCGTTCGGCCCACGCGAATCGCACCGGTCACGCTGTTTTTGCGGGAGGATGCCGGCTGGCTGATGCGTGAATCCGATTCTGCCGAGTCGATAGGGTTCTCCCACGCTGCTCGTGAAGTGTTATCCGCGCTGGATAGGACCGGCGCCAGTTTTTTTGGCGACCTCGTGCGGCAGACAGGCCGCCTGGCGAGCGAAGTGGAAGACGCTCTGTGGGAGTTGCTCGCGGGAGGTTTTGTGACTGCGGACGGATTTGACAATTTGCGGGCGCTGATTGATCCGAAGCGGCGGAGGGGAGAAGGCAGCGGGCGCAAGAGACGGCCGAGAAACGCCGCAGGCCGGTGGGCATTGCTGCGCACGAGTGGCGTGACGATCAGTGGCGACGATCGGGTTGAACGCTTTGCACGCCAACTGCTTTCCCGGTGGGGCGTGTTGTTGCGGGATTTGTTGGTTCGCGAAGTAATTGCGCCGCCCTGGCGCGAGCTGTTGCCGATACTGCGGCGTATGGAGGCGCGCGGCGAGATTCGTGGCGGGAGGTTTGTGGGAGGGTTTACGGGAGAACAGTTCGCCCGTCCCGAGGCGGTGGATCTATTGCGCTCCATCCGTCGAGAGGGAGCAAGCGATGGAATCGTATGCGTCGGCGCGGCGGATCCGTTGAATCTCAGCGGGATTATTCTGCCGGGTCCACGAGTCAGCCGTTTGGCTGTCATGGGCGTGGCTTGACGAGGAGATGGATCCTCGCCGTGGCAGCTGGCTGGGCAAAAGAATGAGAAAAAAGCTTGGCTTGCCGAACGCCGGGATTTGTGATAACATTTTTGTTATGTTGCTGGCGTTTTCGGCCGATAACATATTTGTGATGCGATGGCCGACAAGTGGGACATCTACGATTACGCGGATCACCGCGGGAAGAACCTCATCAAGGAGTGGATTCAAACCCTACAGAGGAAGGACAGAGCGCGGCTTATGGCGAAACTGGATCTGCTTCACACTAACGGGCCTGAACTGCCGCAGGGACTGCTTTCCGATACCCCATCACGACACATTAAGAAGATACGGGTAAACGGGGATGTCGCTCTGCGGCTGCTTTTATGCCGCGGACCGGTGAGCATGGAAGCGAAAGAGTACACGCTTTTGTTAGGTGCCACTGAGCGCGATCGAAAATTTGTTCCACCGAAAGCCATAGCAATAGCCGAGGAACACAGGGAATTTGTAATCAAGGAACCGCTGAAAAGGAGGGTGAAACATGAGTTTGAGGGAAAGGTTGAGAAACGACCTGAGTGATTCGGAATTCCGGCATGCGTATGCCGACGAGAATTTGAACCTCAGAATCGCGACTCAGATTAAAGTTCTTCGCGAACAACAGAAGCTCAGCCAAAAAGAACTGGCTGAAAAGCTTGGCACCAAGCAAGCGGGCATATCCCGATTGGAAAGCGCAGACTATAGCGGCTGGAGTGTTCGCGTCCTAAAGAAATTGGCAGAGGCTTTTGATCTTCGTCTGCGCATTTCGTTCGAAGAATTCGGAACGCTCTGGCGCGAGGTTGACCAATTTAGCAGGGTAGAGTTGGAGCGGCGCCCATTCAAAGATGATCCCGAATTTAAAGGGCCAGATGTTGAGACCCATTCCAAGAATGCACTTGCTGCGGTAATGCAACTATCCGGGAAAGCGAGTCTGTTGGTAGAGCCAAATGTTTTACAACAACCGAGAACTGCTCACGATGCGATTACTTCCATCGATCAAAGCCCGCTTTGGAACAGACAGATTCCTAAACGAACAGCTCAATCAGCTTTGCTAGTAAATTCGAATGGGAGCAACTCAAATAGCATAGGAGGCGCATGCATTTGATAAACGTGTCTGTCGCAAGATCAGTCTGGCTGTTCCCGACGGAAGATATGAATCCACGAGGTTTGGATATCAGACCGCTCCTAGGCGCCCTACAACAACGGTATGTTTTTCAAAAATCCCCGTCCTCGGTCGAGGATTTCTCAGGGAGTGGAGGACTAGAGTTTGGTGCTGGAGGATTTGGATTTAAAGACGAACTGATCGCGATTACCGCACTTAAAATCTTTTCCGACGGACTGATCGCAGAAACGAAGCACTCGACGGCAGCATCTGATGCTGTGCTCCAAGATGCCATCACATTCGCCGTTGAACGATTTGGCTGGTCGTTCGATGATGCGATGGTCAATCGGAAGGCTTATTTCAGCGAGATCGTCGTCAAGGCCAACGTTGATATAAGCGGGGCAGGAGCCAAACTACAGAAAATTGCGGACCTCCTTTCCGGGCGGTCACCAGCAAAACCATTCGTTCCGGTGGGATTGCGCTTTGGAGTAGATCCTGCATCGCCAGGAGGAATGCAAGTTCCCCTATTTGTGATCGAAAGACGTGTCAACGTTCCATTCGAAGAAAACCGATATTTCTCTCAGGCACCGGCAACGACTGAGCGGCACCTTCACTTGCTGGAGGAAGTTGAAAAAATCATTGCGGTTTAGAGGTTCGGCTCTTTACCTTGCGATGCAACAAGTTCGTGAGCGCTTTCAAAAAGGCAAAGATGAAGTTGGCGGTCCTCAAAGAATATAAATCGGCATTGGTTCGGAAATCCTTCATGGGCGGGGTTCCCCGCTTGCCGCCCTCTTGAACAAAGCTATTTCGCGGTCCGCATCCGCTGTCCGGCCTTGCACCCTATAAAGTTGAGCAAGTTGATAATGGGTTGTTTTCGTATCGGGTGCAAGCCGTTCAGCAGTCTCCAGTTCAGAAACAGCGGTTGCTTGATCGCCTTGTTGTTCAAGGATCTTTGCAAACGTGGCATGGGCTTCCGCGTAGCCTGGCCGAACACTTAGCGCGCGCGTTACCAGCACCCGCGCTTGCTGGGAGTGCCCTCGCTCCATTTCAATCTCAGTCAACTTAAGCAATGAAGCCGCATCCCTTTGATTGATCTGCAGCTCGCTCAAAAATTCTTTCTCGGCCGCCGCGCGATTTTCTTCGTTTCGGGCTGCGCGCAACAGAGCTTCACCTAATTGATAGTGCAAGCCACCCGCAGCAGGCGCTACGGCAATGGCCTTCCTGAATTCTTCCGCGGCGCCCGAAAATTGTTCCTGGGCCAGCATATTTTGCCCCAGAACTTCGTGAACCCACGCTGAGTCCGGATCCTGCGCGGTCAGTTTCGCTAATGCAGCGGCGGCCATCTCGGAGTGAATCCGATAGAAGGCGTAAAGAACCTCGGGATCGGTGGGGTCGGAATCCATGAGTTGGTTCAAGGTTGCCGCCGCCTTTTCGTTCATTCCAGTTTCAGAGTAAGACTTGACTAACTCCAGCCCGGCCTGCACCCTTAGATGCTTGTCTGTTACTTGGGCTAGTGAGTCGCGCAGCAGCTTTTGCGCCTGTTCCGCCGCACCTAACCGCGCTTTGCACATTCCCAGAAATGCCTGCGCGCTCGCCAGCGAAGGTTCATGGGATAAAACCGCTTCGAAACGATGGGCGGCCTGAGCGTATTCGCCCTGCGAGAATTCCACCATGCCCAGGTTCGCCAGCACGCTGCTGTTTGCCGGATCCGCTTTGAGTATGGCCTGCAATTCTTGCTTCGCCGAAGCTGCGTCGTTAGCCGCAATGGCAGCTTGCGCTTGTTGCGCGTGCCTGACGATATCCACGGTCTGGCCGTTTGCCAGCGCCGCCACCACCGCTAGAAATAGATGTGTACGCCAAATTCCATGCGCCGCATAATGGATTGCAGGCTGGTAATTTGACCCGCTGAGGTTTGATCGACGTTTGCGTTCGGCTGTCCCAGGTTCGTGTTGTTCCATACATTGAAAGCCTCGGCTCTGATCTGGATTCGTGTTGCCTCTCGATTCAGAATGGATGCGAATGTGAAGTCTTTCGAAAGCGCCCAATCCGCGTTGATGAGCCCTGGTCCCCGCAACGATCCTACGGAAGCATAGCCGAAGCGGCAACACGCCGGGATGGTAAAGGCTGCCGGGTTATACCATTCGGCGGCGCGCTGCCCACCCGGCACGTTGGAAGGGGACATGCCCTGAACCGGATCGGGTCTTTGTGTGAAATCGGCATTCAGGGTGGCGTTACTCGAAACGTCCGGCGAAAACGCCAAGCCAGACTCGATGCTCATCACACCGCTGAAGACCCACCCTCCCAACACGTACTTGTTCGGGCCCGTCGCCGCAGAGCCGAAATGACGCCCGGGCCCATAAGGGACGTTGAAGGAGTGGGTAGTCACCCAAACGAACTTTCGGTCAATCGAGGCACTATTGATGGTGCCACCGCCCGGACCGTAGTCGATTTGGCGGTTGTAAGTTGTTGGACTCCAAAACGCACCATATCCCATTGACTTCGACCACGTGAAGTTGGAGTTGACCATATAGAAACTCGACATCCGCTTGTTCAACACAATGTTCATGGCGTTGTAATTCGAATCGGAGCAGTTACACTCCAGACTGATTCCTTGTGAGAGGCCATATAACTGGTAATAGGGCCGCCGGCTGAATAACGAACCGGTCCCTACGTTCGCCGCGTTGATATTCGGTCCCCAAGAAAGATGGGTGCCTTTGTTGCCGACATAGCCAACCGATAATGTTGCGCCGTGACCCAGGGCCTGTTGAATTGTGAAGTTCCAGGAATCCATGGTCTCCGTCTTCCAATCGAATTGACGCGTCTTGAGCGTTACTCCATCGGGCGCAGGCAGAAGTCCCGACGCCGGAAGAGTGCCTACCGATGCGGCGGGCGGAGTGACGTTGATTGGAAAGACAGCTTGGTAAACGTTGGTTTGTGAGACTTGCTGCTGCGTCACGATTGGGAAGCCGCTGGTGAGATGGTAAAAAGTGGCGTCATAGCCAGAGGAGAAAAAGCTTCTGCCCAGGCCGGCTCGGATCACCGTATTTTGCGTGACTTTGTAGGCGAACCCAAGCCGCGGAGCGAGATCGTCATTGGGAGTGTACACGTTCGCGCTGCTTGAGACCGAACCAAGTCCTGCCAATAATATGTTCCCTGTCGCCGGATCGAAATTGGCCAGCCCTCCTTTAAAGGGAGACGTAACCGCCGTAAACTTGTCCCAGCGCAGACCGTAATTTAACGTGAGCTTGGGAGTCACCCGCCAGACATCCTGCAGATAAAGACCGACAGTGGATTGCCGCTCGGCGGGCTCGCCGTTGAAGACTGCGCGATCAAACTCGCAGGTGCCGCCAAGCAAGAAGGTCGCCATACCGATGCCCGAGGTTGCGTCGCTGGGACTTCCGGTGGCCGATTGGCAGAAATTGTAATTGCCACGCGAACTGGCATTCACCGACTCAAAATCGAATTGATAGCGCCGGAAATCGACTCCAAAGCGTAGCTGATGGTTGCCCTTCATCAGCGACCAGTTACTAACGTATTCGAACGTGTTCTCTGTATCGAAACGGGGAATGCCGACGCCGCTCTGTATTCCCATAAAGAAACTGCCAACCGGACCGCCGACTCCGATTCCCGCGAGCCCGCCGTCCAATGGATCTCCCGTATTGATACCCGGAATACCGACCTTCGTATTGGTTTGCAGAGCCGAATCGTCTTGGAGCGCGGCCAGATTGAAGCGTGAATATCCAGCGCGAAACTCGGCCAGCAGCCGGGAGTTGAACGTATGGATGTAGTTCATGGCAGCCTGGTGTGACGATGAATTGGCAACTTCCGGGCTCAGTCCACCCTGGCTGGGCCCACCTGCCACTTGGCCAAAGAGCGGCGGATTATTCAGTAGCGTGCTGAAGTAGCTGTAACGGACGAAGAATTTGTCATTATCGGTGATGTTCCAGTCTTCGCGGTTGTCAGTCCAATTTTGGTGGAAGGTCTCAGTCACGTTTCCCACGAAGTTGTTATCCGTGCCTTGGCTGATGTTAGCCGGCGGTAAGAGTGCTAAAAGATTCAGTGACACGGGACTGATTCGATAGCCCGGAACGATATTGTTCGGAAACGGCGTCCGTCCGGTTCCGTCGGCATTACCAGTGCCCGGGTCATAAATAACGTTCGGTAAACTGCCGAAATTCCCAGCGCGGAAAGCCGCATTAGGAACCGTTGCGATAATCGAGGCACCCTGAATCTCGCGCGCCAGTTGATAGTCGCCGAAGACGAATAGCTTGTTCTTCTTGAGCGGACCGCCCAAACTGAAGCCGCCTTCGTTCCAGTTATACGGAGCAACTCCGGTACCTTTGCCGGTTGGACCTGTTCCTGGAATTTTTTGCGTTAAAGGATCGGCGGCGAACGTGGCGCTGTTGCGGTTGAACCAGAACAAGGACCCATGCGGGTCATTGGTGCCCGATTTAGTGACGTACTGCGCGACCATTCCGGACGTGCTGCCAAATTCGGGATCATAGTCAGCTGTGGTAATCTTCAACTCTTGCACCGAGTCTTCCGGCGGAACGATGAGTTGAATTCCACTGAAGCCGTAGGAACGGTCGGTGATACCATCCAAAATAAATTCCTGCGCGCCCGACCAGGTGCCATTGATGTAAGTGCGGGTTCCACCGCTGGGGTTTTCTCCCGAACCCATCTGAAAGCCGTCGGGCAGGGCACCCGGAACTGTGAGATAGAGCTGCGTGACGTTGCGGCCAATCGTGGGCAGGTCTTGTACCTGGCGCTCTCCCAACGTTTGCGAAACATCGACCTTCTCCGATTGGAGGAGCTCGGCGCTCGCCGCCACCGTCACCGATTCCGCAACGTTGCCCACCGAGAGTTTCAGATCGACACGAACGGAAGAATCGACATCCACCCTTACATGTTCGTGGGTCAATCTGGCAAACCCGGGTTGGTCGACGGACACGGAGTAACTTCCCGGCACGAGATTAATGGCATTGTAGAAGCCCTCGTTCGTTGTCGTCGCCTGCGTCCGAATGCCGGTCTGTTCGTTCGTGACCGTGACCCTGGCGCCGTTTATCGACGCATCGCTTTGATCGACGAGGTAGCCATTGATCGAGCCTGAAACAGCTTGCGCGAAACATGGGCCTCCGCCAAAAACGAAAATCGTCAGACCGCAAAAGGCATACGCGAGCGTTCTTGAAATCACTGATGCACCTCCCCGGCAACATAGCCGGCTGCGAAATTATTAAATCAAGAAGGTAATTCGTTGTCAATCTCATTTAAGCCGATTGCCGCGATTTATGGCGGGCGTTGACGGAGCACCCGCCCGGCTACTTGCCGACCCAGGTGATCCTGTTGAGCGCAACTTCTCTGACTTTGCCGATTTGCTGTAGATTTTTGCCGACCGTGCCGATACCGTTAATTAGCGGACCAAAGGCCGATTTGCGATGTTGTAGTGCCGGCCCCTGATTTCTAATGAACCCTGCTAGCCTAAAAGGAGATGTGCTTTTAAGGCAATGAGGTTAAATCACTTAATTCAATCCGCTCGCGCAACGTTCGTTAACGGATTTATCCGCTACGGTGACGGCGCAGATCGTTTGCGGCCCATCATGCAAACTTCTTGGTGGAACGCGTTTTCGTGGGTTCTCATTGTAGTAGGCATCATTGGCTGGGCTGTTTTCATTTTTTGGCCGTACTAGACCGCTATACACCCCGTGTTCCCGGAAATACACTCAAATTTCATCTGTTTGTAATATGCACCTTATAGATTGGCAGGGCTGGATTCTTTTTCCATCGAAATTGGGGGATTTTCTTTTTGCACATCTTCGGTCAAACCGTACCATTTGCAACCGCGTTTGCTTTGTTCACGGCGCTGGGTCTCGCGCTCGCTTTTGAGTTCGTTAACGGATTCCACGACACGGCCAATGCCGTGGCAACCGTCATCTACACGCACTCGCTCAAACCGGTTTACGCCGTGATTTGGTCGGGAACTTGGAATCTTATTGGCGTACTCGTTTCTACGGGCCTTGTCGCATACTCCATCGTTTCTTTGCTGCCAGTGGAATTGGTTTTGAACGTTGGCTCGAGCGCCGGCTTCGCCATGGTGTTTTCGCTGCTGATTTCGGCGATCATTTGGAACTTGGGCACTTGGTATTTAGGGTTGCCGGCCTCCAGTTCGCATACCTTGGTAGGCTCCATTATGGGCGTTGGCTTGGCCAATTCCTGGCTAGCGGGGCGCGTGTTCGGAGAGGGTGTGAATTGGGCCAAGGCCCGCGAAGTGTTCACAACTCTTCTGGTTTCGCCCGTTGTTGGCTTCTTTGGAGCGGCCGCTCTGCTGCTGCTGCTGAAAGTGTTGGTTAAGAAGCCGGAACTCTATAAGTCGCCGGAAGGACAACCGCCGCCGCTCTGGATTCGCACGCTGCTCATCTTCACCTGCACCGGCGTTAGTTATTTCCATGGCTCGAATGACGGTCAAAAAGGAATGGGCCTCATCGTTCTGATTCTGGTGGGTATCTTGCCGGGTGCGTTTGCTCTCAATCCCGCAGTGCAGCCTGCCGATATCGAGCACATTGTGATGGCGTCGCAACAGGTACAACCGCTTGTGATGAAGCATGCAACCGATGTGATTACTACACAGGATGCCACGGATGAGCTATCCGCTTACCTTAAAACAACAGGTAAGGCGAGCGAAAAAACGTGGGGCGCGCTTGCCGGCAAAAGCCGCGAAGTGGCCATCGAGCTGGA
The DNA here is from genome assembly GCA_963763615.1 of Bryobacterales bacterium. Classification (GTDB taxonomy): domain Bacteria; phylum Acidobacteriota; class Terriglobia; order Bryobacterales; family Bryobacteraceae; genus Bog-105. The sequence continues at coordinate 467,840 of CAVXPI010000009.1, forward strand.
TGGAAAGCGCAATTTCGACGATCTGACCATTGAACAGCGCAAGGGATTCCGCAGTGATATCTATCTGCTCGGCGAGACCATCGCGAAACTCAACAAGCAGCACAAAATTGCAGATCCCGCCGAAGCCAAAGCGTTGACCGCCTACCAAGGCCAGTTGCAAGCGCAGACTAAATACATTCCGATTTGGGTAAAGTTTGCCGTCGCCTTAGCGCTCGGTTTAGGCACCATGATTGGCTGGAAACGCATCGTCGTGACGGTTGGCGAAAAGATCGGTAAGGAGCACCTCACTTATGCGCAGGGCGCCTCCGCCGAAATCGTTGCTATGACCACGATTGCCTTGGCGGATAATTTCGGCTTGCCTGTCAGTACCACGCACGTCTTGTCCTCGGGTATTGCCGGAACGATGTTCGCGAACAAGTCGGGTCTGCAGACTGAGACTCTGCGCAACATATTGCTGGCTTGGGTACTAACGCTTCCCATCTGCGTCATCCTGGGTGCGGGCATTTTTTCAGCGTTCCTGTTCCTGTTGCTGCATGTGATTGGCATGGGCTAGGATAGGCTCTGGCCAAGGGGCCGCTGGACCGCGCACGGCGCCCCCTCACAAACGCCAAGCCCGTGGGAACTCCTGCTGCTAAGGCTTTACCTTGCGGATCACGCGGCCCACGTGGTCTTCAGGGGTGGCGCGCGTATAGTCTTTGCTAGAGGACTTCGGCGGGGGCGGAGCAGCCACCGTCTTCGTTTTCTCTGCGATCGCTCGATTCTGCGCAATGCGCAGAACAGTCTTTTCCTGGGGAGTCATCAGATGAAAGGGCTTGTCCATGTATACTTCTATGATCTCTCATCGAGGAAAATGTTTTAGAAGCCCAAACCCGAATTCTTGTCAATTCGCTCCGCGCCCAAGTACGCTTGCAATACTTTCGGCACCAGCACCGAACCGTCCGGTTGCTGATAATTTTCAATAATCGCCAGCCAAGTCCGCCCCACCGCCAAGCCGCTGCCGTTCAAGGTATGCACAAATTCGGCCTTGTTCTTGCTGCTTTTGGCACGAATTTGAGCGCGCCGCGCTTGAAACGCTTCGAAGTTCGAACAAGAGGAGATTTCCTTGTAGGCGTTCAATCCCGGCAGCCACACTTCGATGTCGTAGGTCTTAGCGGCACTGAAACCTGTATCGCCCGTGCTGAGAACGACTGTTCGATACGGCAGTTCTAAGCGCTGCAAAACGTCTTCCGCATCGCGAGTCAGCTTTTCGTGTTCCTGATAGCTTTGCTCCGCGCGCGTAAACTTCACCAACTCTACTTTTTGAAATTGATGCTGGCGGATGATGCCACGGACATCGCGACCATAGGATCCGGCCTCGCTGCGGAAACATGGTGTGTAAGCACAGAGCGAGAGGGGCAGCGTATCGGCGTCCAACGTCTCATCCCTGAAAAGATTCGTGACTGGCACTTCCGCCGTGGGAGCAAGCCAGAAATCGGTGTTCTCGCAGTGAAATAGATCTTCGGCGAACTTCGGCAATTGGCCGGTTCCATACAGACTCGCCGAGTTCACTAGAAATGGGGGTAGCACTTCTTTGTAGCCATGTTCGTTGGTATGCAGGTCTAGCATGAAGTTGACCAGCGCCCGTTCCAAGCGCGCACCGAGGCCCCAATACACGGCAAAACGGGCGCCTGTTACTTTAGCGGCGCGCTCCATGTCCAAAATGCCTAACGCGGGGCCGAGATCCCAGTGCGGCTTGGCCTGAAAGGTGAATTCTGGCGGTTTGCCCCATCGCCGGATTTCGACGTTATCCTGCTCGCTTTTCCCCACGGGCACGGATTCGTGCGGGACGTTGGGTACGCGGGCCAGCACGTCGCGAAACTCTTCGTCGAGCTTGGCGGCTTGCTGGTCCAGTTCGGCCATCCGCTCGCCCATGGCGCGCACGGCTTGCTGCTTTTCGGCAGTGTCGACGCCTTCTTTGCGGAGTTTGCCGATTTCCGCCGTAGCCTGGTTACGCTCCGCTTTCAGTTGCTCGTTTTCGGTAACGCACTGGCGGCGGCGTTTATCGAGATCCTGAAAAGCCTCGACATCGAGCGTGAAGTTGCGCGTGGCCAAGCGTTGGCGCATCTCTTCCAGGTGGCTGCGAAAGAAACTAAGATCGTGCATGTTTAAGCGACGATGCGCTTCTCGATCGGCACCCAAGGCTGGCCGTCGGGCAGCCCGGTGTAATCGGCGCGCGGGCGGATGAGCCGGTTATTGCGATACTGCTCCAAAATGTGAGCCGTCCAGCCAGACATGCGGCTGACTGCGAAAATCGGCGTAAACAGATCAATCGGAATACCCAGCGAGTAGTAGCAGGAGGCGGAATAGAAATCGACGTTGGCGTTGAGCCCCTTTGCTTCGCGCACAGCTTGTTCGACGCGGCTCGATTTCTCATAAAGATCGGTGTGGCCGGTGCTCTTGCCGAGTTGTTCGCTCAGTCCCTTGAGGTGAATTGCGCGCGGATCGAGCACTTGATACACGCGGTGGCCAAAACCGGGTATCTTCACCTTGTTCGCTAAATCGGTTTGCACCTTGGCAACTGCCTCGTCAGGACTTTTGGTCTTCAGCAGCATCTGAATCACGGCTTCATTGGCACCGCCGTGCAAGGGCCCCTTGAGGGCGCCAATCGCCGAGGTAACGGCGGAATAGATATCGGAAAGAGTGGCTGCGGTGACGCGGGCCGCGAAAGTTGACGCGTTCAATTCGTGATCGGCATGCAGAATTAACGCTACATCAAAAACGCGTTCCATCACCTCATCGGGTTTCTTACCGGTGAGCGTGTAAATAAAATTCGCGGCGTAGCCTAACGCGGGATCTCCAGGGATTACGGCGCGCCCGTTCCGCAATTGATCGAACGATGTCACCAGCGTGGAAACGCGCGCCATCAGCTTGATGGCCTTGGCGGTGTTGGCGTCGTTCGACATATCCGCTGCGATTGGATCATAAAGACTGAGGAGGGAAATCGCGGTGCGCAAAACGTCCATTGGGATGGCGTTCTTCGGAGCGCTTTTCAGGAACTCCGTTACTTCCAACGGCAAGTCGCGCTCGGCCCCCAGCTTGTTTTTCAGCGTGTTGAGTTCGGCTAAGGTGGGCAGGCGGAGATTCCAAAGGAGGAAAATGACCTCTTCAAACGAAGCGTGAGTCGCCAGCTCGTTGATGTTGAAGCCGCAATAACTAAGGATGCCTTTGTCGCCGTCGATATAACAGATTGCAGACGATGTGGCAACCACACCCTCGAGGCCTGCTCCAGTACTCGCCATGAATGTTTGTTGGGTCTCCCGTTACTGATTCTATATAATCGCGATCCGGCCGCTGCCCACGGGGAGTGCCTGAAACGTGCGTTGACCGGGACAATCTTTATGAGGCCCGCTGTTCCGGCATTGCGTTGCTCAACTTTACTAGTTCGTCGTTGACTATAACCCCCAAGCGCCCGGCGTCGTCGCTATCCCGTATAGTGGTCAAAAGCTGCCCGAATAAAACTATTTTTTTGTCATTTCTGGAAAGAGTGAAGCCAACACTAGCCAAGCGTTCAAGCTTGTTACGCGCGACCCGTAATGCCTCGGCGACGGAAGGGCGATCCCAGCCAATTCGGGCCTTCCGGCAAACCAGAATGATATCCAATTGAATCGGTTCTTTTGCGCCGAGCTTCGGCACGCCTACCGACATTTCACCCTTTATGGGATGCGAGTTGACAATAGTAAAGTTAGCCTCGTGTATCGACTTCGCAAGCGCGTACCAGCCATCTTCGCGGGAGTGATGATACGTAAAAACAAGAAGGCCGTCATCTTTCAGCACGCGATGGCATTCGCTAAACACATTGCAAAGCTTTTTGGAAAAATTATCGACGTCTGTGTCCTGTACTTCGGCTTGGTGCCTGGTTGAACCTGTGCTGCCTCCAATTTGCTGCCAAGCGTGAAAGAAATCTGCCAGTTGAGAATAATGAACATTGTCAAAAAACGGCGGATCCGTAACGACAAGATCAATACTTTGGCCACCAAGTCCTGTGCAAGCGGAATCCCCGCAGGAGAGATAGATACCGCGAGTGCTTAATGGACCCTCCGAGGCCGGCCAAGCCGCGACCTTCCCCGTAAACGGCGGAGAGCAAACCAAGCCCTTGCCGGTCTCTGTCCCATTCACCTCGGTGGGGCGTTGTCGATAGCCTAGCGCGCGCAAAAGCCGACCTTTGAAAAGTCCTGAAAACGAACCAGAACTCTTTGATGTTCCCCACACATTTGCTTCGATGGGAGTTCTTTCAGGCTTGAGGATGTGATGAGAGAACATGTGCCTGACTGCACCAGTGCCTTCTCCCTTATAGGATGTGAATAAATTATTAAATTCCAACAGACCAGAAAACAAGATGAGCATGAGTACACGAGTGGCCGGGTCCTCTAGTTTGTCGATTGATGCCCTCAGCCATCCCAACGCGAGGAGTTGACGATCGCTAAAAAAGTCGCGCCAGTTTGTGAAGTGATAGCTCATTGCCTGGCTTGTGTTGTAGCCGCCTTCCAACGCCAGATCCGGCAAAACGATCGCGCCTTGAGCGAGTTGGGACTCTAACAACTGAGAGCAACGCTTGTAAAGAAATCTATCTTCGTCGTTAATCGCAAGGTACTCTTTCTGTCCATCTTGCCTGAGGATGAGTTTTGCGTACAAGCGGTAAGAAGGACGGTGCGCGTGCTTGGCAATTGCTTGAAGAATTGAGAAGCTACCTGTGCAGTGTGAGCAGATGGCTGTTTGGCCGCGCGCGGGACCGTTCTGTGGATTGAACGCTAAGCTACATTTTGGGCAGGCCGCTTTTGTCGCTCCGTGAATTCCCTCAAAAACACCGCTACAACTAGGGCAAACGACTTGCACTTCTGGTTTGCGCTTAGGGTAGGCGTTCTGCGCAAAAATGTATGACGAAAATAAGTCTACCGGTTTGTCACAATGCGGGCAAAGAGCCTGCATTACCATGAAATAATAGAGCACGTCAGAGTCGTTCCCGGTGGAATCAGTACAGTGGTATAGCTCTTTAATTCGTCCCTCCACATCTGCCGCGACCAAATGGTAGGCGTCGTTTAATCGTTTGATGTTCATTGGTCCGAGCGCGGCTCTTACCGCTTGTACAGCGACGGAATTGATGTCGCGACCTAGCGATGTGAATCCCAACTTGTGAGCTTCGCCGATGGTGGTGCCAGATCCCATAAAGGGATCGAACACGGTCACGTTGGAGAAGGAGTGGACTCCGTAAAATGCCTTCGGTAAATCCACAGAATCTTTAACCGCGCTCGCCAGCAAGATCCCGCGAAAGACAGACCCAAGCCGCTTCGCCCACCATTTATGTACATGGTAGATGGGCCGATGAATCTCTTTCCTCCAACTTTCCCTCTCAGCTATTTGCGACAGAAATTCAAAAGGGAATTCATCAACCTCAATCAGGCGGGCGTCTGGTTCGTTCATTCGACACTATTCTCTAGTTCTTCCCTAACTGCCGCGAGAGAGCGGAGGGAAACAGCATCAAGCGGTGAACCCTTTAGACGCCAGGCTTTGAATGAATGCTCTCGTCCTACGGAAGCATTCCTCACCTTTTTTGGCACGAGCGCATTTGTGTGCAGATCAAACGAATAGCCGACTAACAGCTCGGCTGTTTCTTCACGTACCAAATGACCAACCTGAATGAACTGTTTGTTTGGATTCCTCACATTATCGGGCAGGACGAGGGTTTGATGATGGGCGGTACCGTTCAAGAGGTGGAACGGAGTGGGGACTACGTACATTTTTCTGTCTCGTATCATAATGTCGCCATAGCTACCGAAGCCCTTAACGTTTTTGTTTTTGTGAATATAGTCGTGATCAGCGTTGACGAAGTCGCCGTGAGATATCACCAGGTCGGTGACAGGATACCGGTCGCCATCGGGTTGTTTCGGATATCGGCCGAAGACGTAATAAATATGCCGTCCGTTGTGGAAACCAGTCGGTGCCTGACTATTGCTGTCAAAACTTGCGTCCCTTCCTGGATACGCAAGCCCTTTTATTTCATAACCGTCCGTTTTGCCCACCATTCGGAAGTCGGGATAGCTATTTCGCCCGCCTTGCTCAAAAGGATCGCCAAGTTCTTCCAGGCGATCTTTGAACCAGTTCTGAAAATGAAACTCCTTGTCCTGTTTGCTTTCACGGACAATTAGTACCTGTTTTCGGATCGCTTCGACACTGCATTTGAAAATATCAAAAACAGTCATAGCTGTCGCGTTCGGTGTTTGGCAAATGCCGCGCCTTCCTAAAGCTAGCTTACCTAAAACCGCAAATTTTCAGTCCAGCAATTTGGCCATTAGTGAGTCCATTCCATCGCAGGAATTAGGTGGATGAAGCGATGGACTCTGCAAGAGTTGTGGCTTTTTTCGTTGAACGCGCTTCTCAGGCACTTGCATGCTTCGGCCCGATAGACCGCCAATACCAAACTTCATTTTGCCTTAGAGCGATAATGCGAAATGGTGTCTAAGCCGCTGACTTCAACCATGCAAACCCCGCTCGGCGCACTTGACCGGGAGACGCTCATCCGCGCCTTCCGGATGATGTACCTTTCGCGCTGTCTGGACGACCGCGAAGTGATGCTGAAGAGCCAGGGTAAGATCTTCTTCCAGGTAAGCTGCGCCGGGCACGAAGCGATCCAGGTAGCGGCGGGAATGGTGCTCAAGCCGGGTAGCGATTGGACCGTGCCGTACTACCGAGATCGCGCACTTGCTCTGACGCTGGGCATGACGGCGGAAGACATGCTCTTGCAAGCCGTGGGCGCGGCGCGCGATCCCAGCTCCGGCGGCCGGCAGATGCCTTCTCATTGGTCGTCCGCGCGGCTGCGCATTCTCACCGGGTCGTCACCCACGGGTAGCCAGTATTTACATGCCTTGGGCTGCGCCACCGCGACGAGCTATCTCGCACCGGGTTCGCGCGAGATTGCTTTGGTTACGTCGGGGGAAGGAGCCACCAGCGAAGGCGAATTTTGGGAGTGTATGAATATCGCGTGCATAGAGCGCGCGCCGCTGGTGGTGCTGATTCAAGACAACGGCTATGCGATCTCGGTGCCGGTGGAAAAGCAAACAGCCGGCGGCAACATCGCCAATCTTATGGCTGGCTTTCCGGGTCTGTTGCGCCTGGAGGTCGATGGAACCGATTTTGTAGAGTCGTACCGCGTAATGGCGCAGGCCGTGGAACACAGCCGGGCAGGGAAGGGGCCGTCTCTGGTCAGAGCTACGGTGATTCGCCCCTATTCGCATTCGCTTTCGGACGATGAAAAGGCTTATAAGCCGCAGGCCGAGCGAGATAACGAAGCTGCGCGCGACCCGCTGAAAACTTTTCCGGAATATCTGATTCGCGAAGGCATTCTGAGCCAACGCGCCGTTGAAGAAATCATTCGCGAGACGGATGAGGAAGTGCAGGAACTAGCGCAGAAAGTGTTGCGCGAAGCTGCGCCCGAGCCGGGCTCGGCATTCCGTTTCCTTTATTCGGATAAAGTCGACCCCCGCTCCAGCGCTTTCGAAAGCGAGCCGCGGTTCGAAGGCGGCACCCGCACGATGGTGGATTCCATTAACCGGACTTTGGCCGAAGAGATGCGCCGCGACGAGCGCGTTCTGGTGTTCGGCGAAGATGTGGCCGACGTCAGCCGCGAAGAGTATCTGGACGAAGTAAAGGGCAAGGGCGGCGTATTTAAAACCACTCACGGATTGCAGCGCGAATTCGGTTCCAAGCGTTGTTTCAATACGCCGATCGCGGAAGCGAGCATTGTGGGCCGGGCTATCGGCATGGCCGTCTGTGGTTTGAAACCGGTGCCTGAGATTCAATTCTTCGATTACATTTGGCCGGCTATGATGCAGATTCGCAGCGAACTCGCCACGATTCGCTGGCGGTCGAATAACGGCTTTTCCTGCCCGATGGTGATTCGCGTGCCCATCGGCGGCTACCTTACTGGAGGCGCGATTTATCACAGCCAGTGTGGCGAAGTCGAGTTCACTCATATTCCCGGCCTGCGGGTGGTGTTCCCGTCGAATGCCTTGGACGCTTGTGGGTTGTTGCGCACTGCCATTCGTTGCGACGACCCCGTCTTGTTCTTAGAACATAAGAAACTCTATCGCGAGGTTTACAACCGCTCGCCTCACCCGGGGCCTGATTACATGATTCCCTTCGGTAAGGCGAAGATTGTCAAGATGGGCCAGCATCTGACGATCGTTACTTATGGCGCTTTAGTGCAGCGCGCTTTGCTGGCGACGGTTCAGTTGGAAAAACAGCATGGGATCTCGGTTGAGGTTATCGATCTGCGCACGCTATCACCGTATGACTGGGAGGCGATTTCGCAATCGGTAAAGAAAACCAGCCGTGTTCTGATTGCCCATGAAGACACGCTTTCCTGGGGTTATGGCGCCGAGATAGCGGCGCGCATCGCCAGTGAGTTATTCAGTTACTTAGATGCGCCGGTGGGGCGCGTGGGTGCCCTGGACACATGGGTTGCGTATAACCCGAATCTAGAGGACGAGATTCTGCCGCAGGTGTCGACGATCGTTAAAGAGAGCGAACGGTTACTCGCTTTTTAGACCTTGCAAGACGAGTGCGCTCAAGAGCAACGGGAGCGTTACGAGCCAGACGACTTCGGTGTAGAGCTTGTGGTCCGACAGATAGCCGATGATGGGCGAGATCACGGTCTGTAGTAATCCATACGAGCAGGTGAGCGCGGCTAACGCCATGCCTGATCTTTTTGCGCCGTAGATGTCGATAGGAAGTGCGTAGATGTTGACACTGCCGGCGAGGGCGAAGAAGAAGCTGGCTGAGATGAGGGCCGTTGCGATGCGGACGTCGGAGGCCAGAGGCAAGAGTAGTGTGACTAAGGAACAGATCGCGCCAACCCAGACGGCACGGCGGCGGGCGCTGATGGGATTAGATTTCTTTGTCCAGTAGAGCGAGAGCCAACCGCCGAAGAAACCGCCGGCATTGGAGACGAGCGGCGGAATCCAGGCGTAGTGCCGCGATTCTTCGACGGAGATGTTGTGAACATGAACCAGATAGAGCGTCGTCCAACTCGACCAGAGAGAGTAGCCGCCCATCCATAACAAGTTGGCCAGCACGAGCAGTAGCAGATTGCGCTCTTTGAAGATCGAGAATGAGGGCGCCTCACGGGACAACTCCGAACTTTGAAATTGCGCAGGAATGCGGCGGCTCACGAACCACCAAACGGGGAGCCAGGCGAATCCGCAAGCCCCTGCCAGCATGAAGGGCCATCGCCAACCGCGCGCCAAGGCGGCTTGCACCCCCCAATACACCGCCAACGAGCTACCCACGCTGATGCCTATCTGATTCAAGGCGGCGCCAAGCGCGCGTTCCTCTGGCTTGAGATAAATGGCATTCAACTTGCCGACTGCCGACACGCCCGCGGATTCGCCGATCCCTAATGCGCCGCGGCATATGCCGAGGGCAGGGAATGAACCAACCAGCCCAGTGCCGACCGCCGCGCTTGACCACCACGCGGCCGCGAAGTTGATTGTCCTGTTGATGCCGAAGCGATCCAGGGCCCAACCTGCTGCCAGGGAACTGATTGCGTACGTTGCGGAGAACGCGGAAATGAGCCACCCATAGCCGGTCTGATTAAAATGAAACTCGCCCATGATGAACGGCGAGAGGGCGCTGAGGAGGTTGCGGTCAAGATAGTTGAGGATCGACGAGACGATAAAAACGCTGACGGCGAGCCAGCGAAGAGAGACACTAGTGGGCATAGATGTCAAAGATCTATGATGGAGCACGCGGTATGGACAAGTTAGGAATGAATAGACGCGGGTTGCTGAAAGCGGCGGCAGGTGTCGCCGTGATGCCGGCGTTTGCGGGTCCAAACGCGGGTAGCATCGTGGATGTGGCCGGCGCACGGGTGGGCCATTACACGGACACGCGACGCCCTACTGGTTGTACCGTTGTCATTTTCGAGGACGGGGCCGTGTCCGGTGTGGACGTGCGCGGCGCGGCTCCCGGGACGAGGGAAACGGACCTGCTCAATCCACTCAACACAGTTCAGAAGGTGAATGCGATTCTGCTGGCGGGAGGAAGCGCGTTCGGATTGAACGCGGCGGCGGGTGTGATGCGGTATTTAGAAGAAAACAAGATGGGGTATCACGTTGGGCCGGTGATTGTGCCTATCGTGCCGGCGGCCATTCTTTTTGATCTAGGCGTCGGCGATCCCAAGATTCGGCCGGACGAGCATTCCGGCTATGCCGCTTGTGAGGCTGCGTCGAATGCTGCACCCGCCGAAGGTAATGTAGGCGCGGGTGCCGGGGCAACGGTCGGCAAAATGTTTGGGATGGCCGCGGCGATGAAGTCGGGTTTGGGGACGGCGAGCGTTGTAGTGCCTGGCAGTGAACTGGTTGTTGGGGCCATCGTTGCTGTCAATGCAGTTGGCGACGTGCGTGATCGGGAGACGGGCAAGATCATAGCGGGTGCGCGGGCAGATGGGGAGGGATTCAGGGACAGCATGGTACAGATCCTGCAAGGAGCCACGATGCCGCGCCAGCACGTGGGGGCGCATACGACGATTGGGATAGTTGTGACGAACGCCACGCTTACTAAGGCAGAAGCTACGAAAGTGGCGCAGATGGCGCATGATGGCTTGGCGCGGACCATTAATCCGGTACATACCGCGGCTGACGGTGACACCATCTTCGCCGCTGCTACGGGGAAGGTGCAAGCCGATGTGACGACGATTGGGGCGATTGGCGCAGAGGTTATGGCCAGGGCAGTGAATAGGGCGGTGCGGAGTGCTGTGGGGCTGCCGGGGTTACCGGCGCATAGGGATTTGGCGTGGTTGAAAGGTTAGGCCATCCTGGTATCTTTGGAATTACGAGGGCGAACATGATGACCATTGCCGCCAAATACGAGGACGCAGTCTTCAAGCCACTGGAAGAAGTGAAGCTCACCGAGGGCACCAGGGTTGAAGTACTTGTCTCTTGCGAGGAGTCGCGCCGCCGCCCCAAGTCCGTCCGCGAGTTTGCCGCTTTCGGAATGTGGGCCGACCGCGAGGACATCCCCGACGGCGTCACATACGTGAACCGCCTGCGGGAGCCCCGGTTCTGAGCGCCGCTAGCCACGCCCGATGGCATACCTGATCGACTCCGACGTCATGGTAGATTTCACGCGTGCTCCAAGGCGGCGGACTACCTCGCTCTCACGGTTTGCACGCGCTCGATGCGCTGATCACTGCCAGCGCCATCGAGAGCGGCTTAACGTTGGTGTCCAAGAATCGAAAGCACTTCCAGATGATCAGCGAGTTGAAGCTGGAAGTGCCGAGTTACTGAGTTCATTCCACGGGCTTTCTCCGTAAAGAGCAGCCTCAAAGCGTTGGATGATTTTGCGGCTGTTAATCTTAAGATCCGGACGCTATCGCCGCTCAGCTAAGTTAACGCTCGACCCATGAAGGCTGGCTACCAACGGAAACTGCGCGCATACATGCCGTCGGCATCGATCTGGATTGTCTCGTCGTGGTGACGCAGGCCGTCCGATAGGCTCAAATGGTGGCGGCCGGCGCTGAGCCGCACGCGCACGGGGGTGGATCCATAATCTTTGCCATCCACCATAACGTTTGCTCCTGCAGGTTCGCTTGTCAGCAAAAGCGTGCCCGTGCTTTTCATCATCGAAACGAAAACACTGCCCGAAACCGGTACGGTAAAAATCTTACGGGCCGCGCCGTAGCCGCTCGATTCGGCTATAAGGGTGTGGCGCCCGGCCGGAAGTGGCACGCTGCAAGGTGCCAGACAGGCGAGGTCCGAACGCCCGTCTACTTCGATGCGCGCGCCAGCCGGGTCGCTGACCAGTTCAACATCGGAAGACAGGGGAAGCGGCGGGGCAACGGGTGCAGCAGGTAAATGAGCCGGCTTACGCACAGGTGTTTCTAACGGTGACTGCCGTTCTTGCCGCGCTGTAGCGGGGGCCGCGGCACGCACCGCCACAGTTGTCCGCGAACTATCGGACGCTGTGCTGATCGGCTTGGCAACGACCGCGTTGCTTGGGGCGGAAGTTAAATCCGTTGGGGCGTGATTCGGCGCAGTGGTGGGCCTGGCGCCGCTGGCCGCCGTACTCAAATCCTCGGGCTCCGACCCGGTGATCACGCGCTTGGCTTCGACAGTTGCTGAGTCCACCCGCGGCGCTGAGAGCATTCGCAGCAAGATGATCCCGAACAAGGCAATGGCTGCACAGGCGGCCATCATCCACCCCCAGGTGCGTGGCGCCGGACGCTCGACTTCCACTCTAATCCGCGTGCCGCCTGTGTTGCTACGGCGCGGTTCGAACTTCTGTTCCCGCCCGCTGCCCTGGCCCAGCGCGGACACGCACGTGGTTGCCACCGCGGTTTCGAGGTTGTGAGGCAGAGGCGGCAGCACGTCGGCGTCGATAACCACCCCATCGTCGACAATCGAATAGTCAGCCGGCTGCGCCTCAATCAAGCGCGACGAAACCACAGTCTCCGGCGCGTACCAGCCGTTGCCCGCCGCTGGCATCTTCGCCGTCTCTTCCGTCTTAACGGGCGCGACCGGACGCCAATCGGGACACTCGCCCAACGCTACCGAAAGCGCGCCCATGAATTCGCTGCAAGAAGAGTAACGTTGCTCGGGCAGTTTGGCCAACACGCGTTCCATCACACGGTTCACGGTTTCACTCAGCGCGGGATTCAATTCCTGCACAGGCTGGGCTGGGCGTTTGCAAATCAAGTAGTGCAGAGAGGCGAGATTCCCGGCCGCAAACGGCTTCATGCCTGTGAGCAATTCGTAAACCACCACGCCCAATGCGAACTGGTCGCTTGCGCCGCTCACTGGTATGCCCTCTAATTGCTCCGGCGACATGTAACTGGGCGTTCCCATGAAGCGCGCGTTGGTGAGTCGCCTCATGCGAAATGAGCTTCGCCACGCCGAAATCGGCAATCTTCGCGAAGCCATCTTTGTCGACGCCCCGGTCCGAGAGCATGATGTTCGCGGGCTTGATATCGCGGTGAATAATTCCCTTGCGGTGCGCATAGTCGAGCGCTTCCGCCAACTGGCGCAAAATGGCGATCAAGTGATCGCGCGGCGGCAGCGTATCGCGCTGCATGGCGTCTTTGAGCGACGGCCCATCGACAAACTCCATGAAGATGTAGGCGAGGTCGTTGCTTTCGAGAACGTCGTAAATCGTAACGATGTTGGGGTGCGAGAGCTTGCCGGCAGACTGAGCTTCGCGGAGCACGCGTTCGCGCAAATCGCGGCGCTCGTCGGGATCGGGAAATTCACTGAAGCGAATCGACTTGATGGCGACAGTTCTCCCAATGGCAGGATCGAGCGCCCGATAGACGACGCCACAAGCGCCGCGACCCAGCTCTTCCAAGATCTGATACCGGCCGACCTGGTTCACTTCTTTTCAGTATAGCGGTGAATGGCGAAGGGATGCTCCGCGCAGCCTTGTTACGATGAGAAGTACTCCATGATCCCAGAGGTAATTGTAGAAGGTCTCACCTTCGATGACGTGCTGCTCCAGCCCGCACACAGCAACGTGACGCCCGCGGAAGCAGACACAACGACGCGCCTCACTCCGAAAATCGAACTGAAGAATTCCACTGCTTAGTTCGGCCATGGATACCGTTACTGAATCGCACATGGCGATCGCGCTCGCCCAGCAAGGCGGCATCGGCGTGATTCACCGCAACATGTCCATTGAGCGTCAAGCGGAGGAAGTGGACCGCGTGAAGCGCAGTGAGAGCGGTATGATCGTGGACCCGGTGACCATTGAGCCGGAACGCAAGATCTCCGAGGCGCTGGAATTGATGAGCCACTATCGGATCTCGGGTGTGCCTGTGACGAAGAACGGCAAGCTGGTGGGCATCTTGACCAATCGCGATTTGCGTTTTGAGAATCGCTATGATCTGCCGATCTCGGACGTGATGACGAAAGAGAATCTAGTCACTGTGCCGGTAGGGACGACGTTGGAAGATGCGCGCCGCATTCTGCATACGCATCGGGTGGAGAAGTTGCTGGTGGTGGATGATCAGTTTGCCTTCAAAGGACTGATCACGGTTAAGGACATTCAGAAGAAACTCAAGTATCCAAACGCCGCGAAAGATTCGCAAGGGCGATTGCGGGTGGCGGCGGCCATCGGCTCGACGGGCGACTTTTTAGAACGCGCGCAGGAATTGGTGCGCAAGAAAGTGGATGTGATCGCGGTGGATTCGGCGCATGGCCACAGCCAGCGTGTGATGGATGCGATCAAGGCGCTGAAACATGCGCTGCCGGATTTGGAGGTGCTGGCGGGGAACGTGGCGTCATTCGAAGGTGCGCGTGATTTGGTGAAACTGGGCGCGGATGGGGTGAAGGTCGGGATTGGTCCAGGGTCGATTTGCACGACGCGTGTGGTGAGCGGTGCGGGTGTGCCGCAGATTACGGCGATCGCGGAGTGTGCGAAGGCGACTCGGCCTGCGAAGATCCCGCTGATCTCCGATGGCGGCGTGAAGTTTTCGGGCGATATTACGAAGGCGATTGCGGCGGGTGCGGATTCGGTGATGATAGGAAGCTTGTTGGCTGGAACGGATGAGAGCCCTGGTGAGACGATTCTTTACCAAGGGCGTACGTTCAAGAGCTATCGCGGCATGGGGTCGATGGGTGCGAATCCCGCAGGGACGTCGGAACGGTATGCCCAGACAAGCGGCGGTAAGTTGGTGCCGGAAGGGATTGAGGGCCGAGTGCCTTATAAGGGACCGCTGGCGGATTTGAGTTACCAGTTAGTAGGTGGGTTACGGGCGGGCATGGGGTATTGCGGGTGCCATACGATTGCAGAGTTACAGGAGAATGCGCGGTTTTTGCGGGTGACGTCCGCTGGGTTACGGGAGAGTCACGTGCATGACGTGATTATTACGAAGGAAGCGCCGAATTATAGGTTGGAGTAACCACATGAACGAAATCGTTTTCGAGATCACGCAAGACCTTGACGGCGGTTATTCCGCCGAATGTCTGACTGAAAGCATTTTTACTCAGGCGGACACTTGGGGCGAGTTGCGCGCCAACATCAAAGAGGCGGTGGATGGGTTTTACTTTGACCGCGTGAAGGTCGCGCATCACAAAGGTGTCGAAAAGCAACAAATTCTGGATTCAATTTAGACAAGCAAGCTCTGCGAAAGACTATGCCGCATGCTGGCCGCGATGGGTGGCCGAGCAGCGGGGGCTATTCGGTGCGCGGACTTGGCGATGGCGTGTGGACGGGGGGGTCCCAGGGGAAGGGTTGGCGTGTGGAGGGTCATAGGGCGGAGGCTGGGGATGGCGCACCTCGACGAAGGTCTGACCTCTCGAAAAGGTCAGATCTTCCTTTCTTTCCAGCGTCCACGAGCAAAAATCACCAGGCTGATGACTGTCATGACCGTGTTCGATATCGGAATCGTCGTAAACACTCCGTTCACGCCCAGCGGTGTCCGATTGGCCAGATACCAGCCGAGCGGAATTTCGCATAGCCAGAAACTCACAATGTTGATTAATGTCGGAGTCAGCGTGTCGCCTGCACCGTTGAACGCCTGCACCATCACCATCCCGAAGGCGTAAGTCAAATTCCCGTAGCCGATAATGCGCAAACAATCCGAAGCGTACTTCGCGACTACTGGGTCGGTCGAAAAGAACGAAATCACGGCGTTCGGCGCGAAAATAAGTACCATCGCGATCGCGACTAAGTAAATAGCGTTGTAACCCGCGGTGACATAGACTGCCCGCTCCGCACGCTCAGGCTTTTTCGCTCCCAGGTTTTGTCCCACCATCGTTGCCGCTGCCCCACTCAATCCCCAAGAAGGAAGAATGATGAACATGAAGATACGGATGCCGATTGTATAACCCGCCACCGCCAGGCTGCCAAAAGTACTGATGATCCGAACTAGGACCAGCCAACTTGTATGCCCAATTAGGAATTGCAAAACACCCGTCGAAGAAACGCGCATCAGCGATCCGATGACACTCGGGACAAGCTTTATGTGCCTCCATTGGATATGTACGCGCGCCTGCCCGTTCGTCAACATCCAGAATTGATAAGCAACTCCGCACGAACGTCCAATCAGGGTGGCCACTGCCGCTCCCGTCACACCCAGTTGCGGGAAGAAACCCAGGCCAAAGATGAAGCACGGATCAAGAATCAGGTTGATCAAGTTTGAGACCCACAGCACTCGCATCGCAATCGACGCATCACCGGCACCGCGAAAGATCCCGTTGTTCAAGAACAGCAGCACCACCACCGCCACACCGCCAAACACGATTTCCGTGTAACGATGACCGGTCATGATCAGCGTTTGATCAGCCCCCATCAGGCTCAGCAATGGATGAGCAAAAAGCGCCGCCGGCAAACCGATCGCCAACGAGACGCCGATCCCCAAAAAGATCGCTTGCACCGCCGCCGTGGTTGCGCCGGGCAGGTCCTTCTCGCCAACACGGCGCGCTACCATCGCCGTGGTCGATAAACTGATGCCGAGCGCCACCGAAAACACCAGCGTTAGCATCGACTCTGTGAGCCCCACCGTGGCAATCGCATTGGGCCCCAAACGCGTCACCCAAAAAACGTCCACAATGGCAAACAGCGATTCCATCACCATCTCGAGCACCATCGGAATCGCGAGCAGAAACACTGCTCGACTAATTGGCATCTCGGTAAAGTCCTGATGTGTGCCTTTGATCGCCTCGGTGATGGTTTGCCACACACCACTAGGGCGAGTTTCTGGTATCTGTTCCACCTGCATAAATAAAACTCCAATGAATCCCGCGCAAATACAGAACGATTGGCGCGAATCGACTAGTTAGAAAAAAAACAGGTTTAGGGGAACGTTAAGCAACCAAAATGATCGCGGTTCCCAAAATAAGACGCGTGGCGAAAATGAACCGCGGGTCCCGGACTGTGATCATTGGAATGTGCATCGTGATGCTCGCTCCCTGATAGTAGCAGCACATTCCGTCAGAAAGCAAGAAAAATATTTGCGCTGTTACTTTGGATCGAGACGCGGTGGGCGCGGTCCTCGGAGTTGCGCGCCGCTTACCGGAATATAGGCAAGTTCCTGACCTGTTGCGGCGCTGCGGAGCATGATACCGCCTCGGCTCATATCGCCGCGTCCAACAAATTCCGCGGGAAACAGCAAGCGATGCGCGAGCACTTTGAGTAGAGCCCTTGTGTACTTTGCGCTCGCCACACTTCCTAAAAGCACGAACGAGCATTGTTGACCGGTATCGCGGTCGAGTGAAGTTGCGGCGGCGAGAAGAGCATCGTGGTGGGCGGGATTGTCCTCGTCAACGTCAATTTGCGCGGTGGCTTTGAGTTGTTCCGGGCTGAATACTGTATCGGGCGCGAGCAGACCCAGGCCCGGCACAATCACGAAGGCACTTGCGCCAAAAGCGGTCGAGTAAGCCATTTTTCCTCTGAAATACAAACTGCTCATGAAGCTATAAATCTCGCCGAGCGTGGCGCACCCGGCACGGAGTTTGTGGGCGAGCTCGAAATCGGCTTTGTCGCTGGTGAGGATGGAGTAGCGTCGTCCCCCGGCTCTCGCGGGAGAGAGAAGGAAGATACGGGACGACGGCAAATGAAATCTCCTTTCAGTTGCAGGATATTATGGCCGGGTGGAACTTGTCGTGACTCCGCCGGTTTTGCCGATGCTCGCCAAGCGAGTTGAAGAAGTGCCGGCGGGTGAGAACTGGATTTACGAGCCGAAGTGGGATGGTTTCCGTGCGATTGTCTTTCGCGATGGAGAGGAAGTCCTGATTCAAAGCCGCGACGAGAAGCCGCTGAACCGCTATTTTCCCGAATTACTTGAACCATTGCGGCGTGGGTTGCCGGAGCGCTATGTGGCTGATGGCGAGATTGTGATTGCCAAGGGTGGCGTGCTCGATTTCGATGAATTACAGTTGCGGCTTCATCCAGCGGCGTCGCGAGCGAAGTTGCTGGCGGAGAAGAGCCCAGCGGCAGTAGTTTTTTTCGATTTGCTTTGCGAGGGTTCTCACGATTTGCGGAATGAGCCGTTTCGAACGCGACGGGAAACGCTGCAGAAACTGTTGAGCTCAGTAAGCGCGCCGATTCATCTGACGCCAGCGACGACTGATCGCGGTGTAGCGGCGGATTGGTTTAAGCGCTTTGAGGGTGCGGGGCTCGACGGTGTGATGGCAAAGTCACCAGATGATCTTTATGAACCGAACAAGCGCGTGATGTTCAAGGTGAAGCATGAGCGCGATTGCGACTGCGTGGTGGCGGGATTCCGCTGGCACAAGAAGGTCGAAAGTGGCGTGGGTTCCCTTCTGCTCGGACTGTTTAACGATGAGGGAAAACTCCAGCACGTGGGTGTGTGTTCCAGTTTTTCCGTGGAGACCCGAAGAGAGCTGGCAGAGTTTTTGGAACCGTACCGGAAGAATGCGCTGAGCGACCATCCCTGGAAACAGTGGGCAGAAACAAAAGAGCCGGGACAACGCCTTCCCGGTGGACAGAGCCGTTGGAGCGCCGGCAAAGATCTTTCGTGGGAGCCGGTGCGTGCCGAGTTGGTGGCGGAGGTGGCATATGACCATATGCAACGTGACCGGTTTCGGCACATTGCGCAGTTTCGAAGATGGCGGTTCGATAAAAAGCCGCATGATTGCACGTATGAGCAATTAGAGGTTGTGCCACCGCATGAACTAGCGCAGATTTTCGGCTTGGTGGGTTAGCGAGTTTTCTTCGCCGCGCGTTTGGCAGCAAGGTGTTCACGCCACATTCTGGTTGGGTCGTCGTCCGGGTCCGGAGTTTCTTGGGCAGGTCGAAGAGGCTCCGGCACGTTCTTGAGATTGATGCGAATGCGAGTCCAAGTGGAAGATCGGCCGCGCATAGAGTCGGTCAGGATGTCTTCGGGAAGCAAGTGCTCCACAACTGTTGCGTGTTTTGTTTTCCAGCGTTCCAGACCTTCAAGGGCGGCTTGTTTATCCGGTGAATTGGCAATCACCAGCAACGGCATTTTTTCGCGTTTGGGTTTAGGAGCGGATTTGGCGCGTGATGGAGCGACGCGCGGCTCTTCACCTTCCATCTTGCGAAAGTGAGGCGGCCAGGGAGCGTCGCCTAAGCCGGCGGCTTCGTCAGCCGCGGCGAGTTCCAGCAGCGTCTCAAGAGAGCCGGGATGGTGATCAATGTTTTCGTGTGGGTCGCCCAGTTTGGCGTAGCGATTCGGGACTGTGAAGATGGTGAAATCGGCGGGTTCGCAGTCGGGCACTTCGCTCCAGTGGAGGGGCGTGGAGACGCGGGCATCGGGAACAGGGCGGACGGAATAAGCGGAGCAGGTGGTGCGATCTTTGGCGTTTTGGTTGTAGTCGAGGAAGACACCGTGCCGCTCCTCTTTCCACCACTTAGAAGTGGCCACGCCAGGCATGCGCTTTTCGATGGCACGCGATAAGGCAAGGGCCGCGCGGCGGACTTCCGTGAAACTCCAGCGCGGTTGGATGGGGACATTGATGTGCATGCCGCGAGACCCGCTGGTTTTGGGCCAACCATGAAGCTCGTTTTCAGAAAGGAAGGCTTCGACTTCGAGAGCGACTTTGCGGACGCTGTCCCAATCGATGCCGGGCCCGGGATCGAGGTCGACGCGCAGTTGATCGGGATGCTTGAGATCGGCGGAGCGCACCGGATGCGGATGAAGCTCGATGCAGCCCAGGTTCGCGATCCACGCAAGGCCGGCTCGATTGTCGACAACAAGTTCCCGGGCGGTACGGCCTGATGGGAATGAGAGTTCGACGGTGCGGAGGAAGGGAGGGAGATCGGCCGGTGCGCGTTTTTGATAGAAGGGTTCCTGCTCGGCACCGTTCACGAAACGTTTAAGGACGATAGGGCGATCGCGGATGCCGTTGAGGGCGCCAGGGGCAACTGAGAGAAAGTAATTGACCAAGTCAAGCTTCGTGACTTTAGCTACCTGGGAGAAATACAGTTTGCCGGGGTGGGTAATGCGCACCTCGTGAGCATCGATGAAGAGAGTTTCTACGGCTTCGGAGTTTTTCATGCTTGCCAGAGCGGCCACTTTGAATTATGCCGCAATAAAGGGCTGGGCTGGATTGCTTTTGGTGCGGTCTGCGGCTTAGTTTGGTTTGGTGGGCTAACTGCATACGTTAAACTAATGAGACTGCTGTTAGGCTCAATGCTGGCGTTCGGTCAGAAAATCTCACATTATCGCGTCCTCGATCAACTCGGAGGGGGCGGCATGGGCGTCGTTTACAAGGCGGAAGACACCAAGTTACGCCGCATGGTTGCACTCAAGTTCCTGCTCGATGAAGTGGCAGGTCCGCATGCGATCGAGCGTTTTCAGCGCGAGGCGCAGTCTGCTTCAGCGCTCAATCATGCCAATATTTGCACGATTTACGACGTGGACGAATTCGATGGGCGGCCGCTCATTGCAATGGAGCTGCTGGAGGGGAAGACCCTAAAACACCTCATTGACGGCCAGCCGCTAAAGATCGACCCGCTCATAGAGCTAGCCATCCAGATCGCGGACGGTCTGGACGCGGCACATTCCAAAGGCATCATACATCGCGACATAAAGCCGGCGAACATATTTGTGACGACGGGTGGAGTGGCCAAGATTCTTGATTTCGGGCTGGCGAAGCGCCTTCCAGGCAACCCGGGGTACCGCTTGCCCCCTGGCGGTGGGGCCGACTACGACTTACTTACTTCCGAATTGCCGACAACTGGTATCGATTCCGACCAACTGACGATGCCGGGGGCAACCGTGGGTACCGTGGCCTACATGTCGCCGGAGCAGGCGCGCGGCGAAATCCTCGATACGCGCACCGACCTGTTCAGCTTTGGTTCGGTGTTGTATGAAATGGCATTGGGCCAGCCGTCGGCGCCGGGGTCGACGATAGCCAACGTCTTCGACGCGATTTTAAACAAGCTGCCGGTGCGGCCGCGGCAATTGAACGCCGCAGTATCGCTGGAGTTGGAGCGGATCATTCAAAAAGCGCTTGAGAAGGACCGCGACTTACGCTACCAACACGCTTCGGAAATCAGAGCGGATTTAAGGCGTCTGAAACGCGACTCGAGTTCTGGTTCGCAAGAAGGCCAACTTTCCCTGCCGCCAAGCGTTAAAGCCACCGTTGCCTCCGCAGCCGCAACAAGCAGCGATTCGGCTATTCTCGCAGGTCTTATCAAGCGGCATAAACGAGCCATGATCGGCGGGGTTGGATTTGTTCTCCTCTTGGGGCTTGCCGCGATGGCAGGGTATTTTTTCTGGCGTCATGCCGATCACACCCCCGCTGAACTCACGCAAACCAGCCTGACATTTAACTCGGGCGAAAATCCTGTCGGCAGCTTCGGCCTTTCCCCGGATGGCAAATATTTGGCCTATTCCGATCCAGCCGGGATTCACTTAAGGCTGCTGGCAACCGGTGAAGAAAGGCTCATTCCGAAACCGGCAGGGGCTCCTGCGACCTCATTTTGGGAGGTGGCCTCCTGGTTTCCAGATGGAACGCGGGTATTAGCAAATCTAACCAGCTCCTTTGCCGGCGGTCCCAACAGCGTATGGAGCGCCTCGGTACTGGGTGAGTCTCCGCGTAAAGTTCGCGATGGCGCATGGGGCTGGGAAGTTTCGCCAGATGGAACCCGCATCGCATTCAGTTCGCCTAAGATGCCTAGCGACGATACCCGCGAGGTCTGGGTAATGGAGAGCCAAGGGAGCAACCCGCAAAAGGTTCTGGCCGCCCGGGAGCACCAGAGACTGTCATCGGTGCACTGGTCGCCGGACGGACAGCGCCTCGCATTTATTCGCAAGCAGACGGCCCGCCCTTTCGACCTTGTCTCCATTGAAAGCTGCGATCTATCGGGAGCAAGCTGCCTGGTCGCGGTTCAGAGCGACTCGGCCCACTGGCTGAGCGACTTTTGCTGGCTGAAGCAAGGGCGGATCGTCTATACGCACGGCGATGGGCCTGGCATGAATGGCCTCTGGCAGAGGGAACTCGATAGCTCTTCGGGAAGGCCAAGCGGCCAGCCGAGACGCATTACCGAGTGGGCTGCCTTTATCCCGGGATTGAGCGCCAGCTCGGATGGGCAGCACATGGCGTTCCTAAGGCAGGCACGGCAGGGCCTAATCGAGTTGGGAGAGCTGACAGCGGGGGGAACGCGCATGAACCCTCCCCACAGGCTGACGAATGACGACACCGGGAGTTCTCCCACCGCTTGGACCGCTGACAGCAAGCAGGTGTTGATTTCTCTGACTCATAACGGCAAATCCACTATTTTTAAGCAGGGGCTCCATCAGGAACCACCTGAGGCTCTGGTACTGTCCACGACGGGTTTTGCATTCACGGCACGGCTAAGCCCCGATGGCGCCTGGATTCTTTATTACGAGAACTCGCCTGCTGTTGGATCGAGCGTAAGAAGGATTCCTGTAAAAGGCGGAGCGTCTGAGTTGGTGATGAACGCGCCATACCCGCAAAATTTTCAGTGCGCCCGTGCACCGGCCGGCTGCGCCATTGTGGAGCGAAGCAGCCAGAAGGGACAGTTGACTCTCATGGCGTTTGATCCGCTAAACGGAAGGGGTAAACTGCTCAGGACCTTCGATACCGATCCCGACTTTAAGATGCCATCGAACGATTTGTCTCCCGATGGGTCGACGCTCGCCGTTGGGAGAAGCGGCCAGAATGAGACTCACATTCAGCTACTTTCGCTCTCAAATGGCGCAGACCGCGAAATCACCGTGAAGGGTTGGACCAACATTAAGGCTATCGATTGGTTTCCGAACGGCAAAGGCTTTTATTGCGGGTTCGTCTCGCCACAAAACCGGACTCTGCTATCGGTGGATCTGAACGGAAACACGCAGGTGCTCCGTCAGTACGGCGGTGTGGGAGTCGGATTTATTTGGGCCATCCCGTCGCCGGACGGCCGCTATCTTGCGATCATGGGCGACACGATGGCCGCGAACGTTTGGATGCTGGGAGACTTCTGAGCGCGCGACCGCCTTTTAGGCGTGGGCCGAATTAAGGCGCTTAGACTTAGCTGGAGTTTCTACATTTTCTGACCCACGGCTAACTCCGAATCCGAGCCGGAAGCGTCAGCGCCCTTGATTGGCTTTCGGACGACGGTCTGTCGGTAGCCTCAAATCGACGAAAGCCTCGAGCCGAGCCGCGACAGCATGGAGCGGTAGCCGAAGCCTGTTCCATCCGGCATAGCTCGAGGCTGGGCTTGCTTACTGCTTCGGAGCGGCGGCGGTTGCAGGGGCAGCGGCCTTCTTGGCCTTTGGCTCCTGAGCCGCTTTAAAGCCCGCCGTTTGTGCATCAGCTTCGGTCATGAACTTGCCGTGCTTCGTGGCTCCGAACATAGCGTTATCCGACTTATGGTAAACCTTCGTGTTGAGGTTGACCCAAACCATGCCTTTCGCCTTCGCGTCGGCGATTTCGGCGGCTGTGGGCGGCGGTGTAGCGGGAGCCTTGGCTTTTACGGCCTTGGTGGCAGTGGCGGTGGCGGTGGCACCACCCGCTTGAGCCGAGAGTGTGGCCGCTCCAAAAGAAAGCAGCGAGGCAGTTGCCAGAGCTGCGGTCATTAACTTGGTCGATAAACGATTCATGTATTAGAGTTTACACTGAGGGGAAATCCTAGGAGGAGAAGTACTAGGTGGTCCCGCCTTTCCCCTTACTTGGACTAATTGCGGGGCTGCGCTTCTTAGCGCATACTTGGCTTAACGACGTACGAAAGAGAGCGAAATGGCGAAGAGCTGAAACGCTTTAGTTCGGAGGGCGTTCTCCAAAGTTGGTTTGCTTTCCTTTACTTGATTAAGAACCCGCCCTGTCATGGGAGCGGGTTCTTTCGTTTTCAGTGCTGTGAAGGTACTCGCAGATAATGCGATTCCTCATCTGATTGCCGGAGGCATGGCTGTACAGGAACGGGGATGACATTATCGTCCCGAACACTGGTGCCGCGCACCAGACGCTTCTCAACGCCGGATTTAATCAGAGTGAGGATTCCCGCACCGACGTGGTCGATCCAAAATCTGAGGTGTTGATTAACCTGCTGCCCGGTGGCAAAAGAGTCCTACCGACCGACGCCTTGCCATTGCCTCAACCCACAACCGTGAGTGACGAGCCGCAAATTGCGTCTTTAGATGCTCTCATAAATATGAAGCTCTCCGCACGTAGGTCGCAAGATTTTACAGATGTCGCGCATCTCATAAAAGCGAATTCTTGCTGGCCGATCGAAAACGAGTAGTGAGCCGTTGCCTCCGAGTGCAATGAAAGGTCGAATCTCAGGGCGAACCCGGATCTCGGCGGCCCGTGCCCCGCATAGCTAAGCCCCAGAAGACTCGTCTTTCTAATAGCGAATGCCTGATCTACAGGTCCCCGTAACGCATCCCTGCAAAATTTCAGCGCATCGACGAAATTGCTCTTTCCCGAACCGTTCAGCCCAACTAGAAACGTCAGCGATCCGAGACGCACTTCGCAGGAGGCTATGCTCTTGTAGTTCGGAAATTGTTACTTTCGTGAGCATCAACTCTCCGTTCTTATCTCTGAATCCTTTACTTCTTTATCTTGCTTCATTGCCATCCTATGCAAATATAAAGCCAGCACCATGATCCACGCCATTCTTCCCGTCGGCCAACTTCGCTGCAACTGCTCCATCTTCGGCGACGAAAAATCGCACGAGGCCATCGTCATCGATCCCGGTGACGAGCTCTCCAAAATCACCGGCGTGCTCGAAAAACATCAACTTAAAGTCAAAGCCATCATCGTTACGCACGGCCACATCGACCACGTGGCCGGCGCCGCTAAGTTGCGTACTCTCACAGGCGCACCGGTATATATGAATGAAAACGATGATGCGCTTCTCGCCGCTCTGGATGTCCAAGCTGGCTGGCTTGGCGTGGAGACGCCGGAGCGTCCGCAGATCGATACGGCTGCCAACGATGGCGTCTCATTGAAGCTCGGCGACGCGGACTTCAACATCATCACCACTCCAGGTCACACGCAAGGAAGCCTATCGATCTGGATCCCGCAAGAGCAGAAAGTCGTGGCCGGCGATACGCTGTTTCACGAAACCGTGGGCCGCACTGATTTGCCCGGCGGCGATAGCCGTAAACTGCTGAGTTCGATAAAGACGCGATTACTGCCCCTGCCGGATGAAACCGTGGTCATTCCTGGGCACGGAGTGCCGACCACAATCGGCCATGAAAAGCAGTTCAACCCTTTTCTACAGGGTCTTTAGGAACTTGTTGATTCGCCCTGAGTTCCAGCACGCTGGTGATCAGTTCCTTTGCATCCATCAAACTCTTGGTGATCAGTTGAATATCCATGGCCGGCTTGCCGAACTGACGCACGCTCTGACAATAAACGCCATGTTGCCCGGCGAGAACTAACGCGTCCGTGATGCAATCGAGCGAGATCGCCAATCGGCCGCGCTCTTTTCCCCACATGAATTCATAGCGCTCAAGATCGTCTTTGCGTTCTTCGTAAACTGTCATTTTTCAATACTTTAGGGGTAGAATCTAATGTGCTGCCGGAGTAGAAGTGTCACTTGAGGTATGGGTGTCGGAAGGATTGATCTTTTGACCGCCCACATTGAACGACGTGTCGCCTTCGCCCACGAAGCCGAGCTTTCTCAGCTCCAACACTTGCGTAGCCGGATCGCTCTCAAGCCGCTTAATATGCCGCTTGCGCTCTTCCACTTCGCGCGCCAGATTGGCATTCTCTTCTTCGAGTGTGCGAATCTGTTTTTGCTTTTCAGAGAGAGCGCTCAATCCTTGTGGGCCGCGCAGCATGATCACCGCGTAGGCCGCTAGCGCGGTCAGCGTTGCCAGTGCTGCAATCGGACGCAGATAAGAACGAAACATCTCTACTCTATTTATAAACTGGTTTTGCCGAAAGGTCTAGTGAAAACAACATTTTATGACCGATGCGTTGATTGTCTACTGTACTTGTTCGAGCCGTGAAGAGGCGTTGAAACTCGCGAACGCCATCGTCTCGGCAGAGGCGGCCGCGTGCGTGAACATCCTTCCATCTGTGGAAAGCGTCTATCGCTGGCAAGGAAAAATGGAAAGCGCTCAGGAACTGCTGCTGCTCATCAAAACGACTCATGCACGGTTCGCTTCGCTCCGTGAACTAGTCGTCAAACTGCATTCTTACGATACGCCTGAGTTGATCGCCGTTCCCGTGGTAGCGGGATTGCCAAAATATCTGGAATGGCTGGGAGCGGCCATCGCTACGTGAAAGTGTAACCTGGTTTTGAATGCATACGCGTTGCGAAAACGACTCCCCGCTCTCACGCCGGCAACTCCTGAAAGCCGCTGCCGCCTTATGTGTTGTCACGCCGATTGAAATCGCTGCCGATCCCCTAGGTATGCCGATCGGCTGTCAAACCTATCCTGTTCGGAAGATGATCGCCGCCGACTTCCCCGGGACCATCAAGCAGCTTTCTTCGAGCGGATTTCAAACGATCGAATTATGTTCTCCCCGAGGCTACGCCAAGGCGGGCTTTGCCAGCGTTGCTCAATTTAAAGCGGCCGAGCTGCCTCGCATACTCGGAGACCTCAATATGCAATGCCACAGTTCTCATTTCTCGATGAAGGAACTGCGCGACGATTTGCCGGCGAGGATCGCCTGGGCAAAAGATGCCGGACTGACGCAGATGATGGTGCCGAGCCTCGACGGTCCGCGAAATCCCACGATGGACGACGTAAAACGGGCGGCGGAGGAATTTAATAACATGGGCCGTCAGATTTCTGCGGCCTGGCCTGACACTCGGATTGCACAACGAAGGTTTTGAAGTTTCAAAGGTTGACGGCAAACGAACTTATGATTTGTTGTTCGATTTGCTGGACCCCGCGCTGGTCAAGTTTCAGTTCCAGTGCTCCACCATCAGCGACGGTTTTGTGGCCGCCGATTATTTTACCCGCTATCCAGGCCGATTTATCTCAATGCACGTCCAGGACTGGTCGTCCGAGACAAGGAAACAGGTAGCTGTGGGCCAAGGCAGCATCGACTGGGCGAAGACTTTTAGCGCAGCCAAGACTGGGGGAATTAAGAATTACTTTGTCGAAATGGATCTCGATTTGATGAGGGCGAGCGTGCCTTATCTCCACAGTCTTCAGGTTTGAGTACGGGCAACCCGGCCTCGCTACATTACTGGGAGACGGACGATGCACCGTAGACACTTCTTGCAGTCACTCAGTGCGGGAATTGCGCGAAACCTCTGCGCCCAAACGCCCGCAGCCGATTTCAAACTGCGCATTGAGCCCGTTACAGTCGAACTGTCGCCCAAGCACCAGATCAAAACCATTGGTTACAACGGTATGTCGCCCGGTCCGCTGCTGCGTGTGCCGGAAGGCAAGACGGTTTTCATCGACGTGTTCAACGGCACGCACGCCGAGGAAATCGTCCACTGGCATGGGTTGCACATTCCGTCGAATGTGGATGGCTCTATGGAAGAAGGATCGCCGATGATTGCGCCGCAGAGCTCGTTGCGGTATACATTTACCGCAACGCCGAGCGGCACGCGTTGGTATCACACGCATGTTTCTGCCGGACGAAATCTGAATCGCGCACTGTATACCGGTCAATTCGGGTTCCTGTACATAGAGCCACGCCACGAAGCGGGCGGCTACGATGCCGAATGGTTTCTGGCGCTTAAAGAATGGGATCCTTATTGGACGGCGGAAATGAGCGATTCGCTGGATGTCGCGTATCAGCGCTTTTCGATCAATGACAAATCGCTGGGCTTTGGCGAACCACTCCGCGTGAAGGAGGGCCAACGCGTAATGCTGCGCTTCTTGAATGCAAGCGCGACGCGGCTCAGACGCATCGCCCTGGCCGGTCATCAGTTTCGCGTGGTTGCGCTCGACGGCAATCCGGTGCCAGTTCCGCGAGACGTAGATGTGCTGGAACTCGGGCCGGCGGAACGTGTAGATGCGCAAGTGACAATGAACGCGCCGGGGGTTTGGGTCTTGGGCGCCACCAACGATTCCGATCGCGAGGCCGGTATGGGTGTGGTGGTGGAGTATGCAGGGCAGAGCGGACCACCGGTGTGGCGTCCGCCGCCGAACGACGGCAGCCCTCGCTGGGACTACTGCGCTTTCGGGACAACGCCCGCGGAATCCGAAGCGAAAGGAATTCCGCTACCCTTGGTCTTCCGTCAAAAGTTCGTAAGTTCTCACTGGCAGGATAAGTGGACCATCAATGGCAAACAGTTTCCTCACACGGATCCCATTCAAGTCAAAGAAGGGGAAACTTACCGGCTTATCCTGGATAACCAGAGCGACGAAGCGCATCCCATCCATTTGCACCGCCACACGTTCGAGCTGGTCAGCGTCGGCGGCGTGAAGACACGGGGCGTACGGAAAGACACCGTCATGGTGCGCGCCCGCAGCCAGGTGCAGGTGGAACTTCTGGCGAATCACCCGGGCGATTCCCTCTTTCATTGCCACAATCAAATGCACATGGATTTCGGGTTTATGGCGATGTTGCAATATGTCTGAAGAATAACCGTGGCGGCAGGGCCATGCCTGTCGCTGGAGTTTCTACATTTTTCCGATTGACTCAGTGGCACAAATATGTTTTCAACTGAGTAGATGAAAGCAGAGAAGACGCTGCGACGGTTTTAACGGGCCTACCACTCCCGATCGCGAAGATAGGTCGAACCGGCCATCGTGCCACTGAGCTTTGGAGTCGGAGGCAACCCGGATTACCGCACGTATCATTCATATAGAACCGAGCCAATGTTCCGATGGGGAGTTGAAGACGATCTGGCATGAAGACGCAAGTTCAATCGAGATCAGGACACAAGGCGAGTCGTCGGATGGCAGCCCGGCTCTTGATGAGATCGTCGCCGTGGGCGCAACCATCCATCTCGAACAGATGAATTATGATACCGCGCGGTACGGATCGGCAATGTCGAGCTGTGAACCAAGAACGTCGCCAATCAGAAGCTGCTCTTGCAGGATGACGTTGTCGCCATCGAGGTAAAGCTTACTTTCTTATCCCACGTTGGCAGCGTTGCTAATGATGGGAGGCTCTTCCCGGACCAACAGAGTCCCCTCCTCCATACGCCGCAGAAAGCGCCCGAGCGAGAGCCCGCGCAGTAGTCTTGGCCAGTAAAATGCCCGCAAGTTCAGTTCCCGAACCTCCGATTCCGGCAGACTCAGCATGCGTTCCATTTCCGGCAGGTCGAGCGCGCGCACGGCCAAATCCACTGTTCGCAGGCGCGCCAACTCGTCCAGCGCTTCTTGCCGCTCAGCTCGGAAGTGTTCTCCAAAATCCGCCGCCTGCACGCCTTTGCGCCGCTCGGTTCGGACCTGTTCCGGAAGCACACCGGCCATTGCATTCCGGATGAGTGACCTCGGCATGCCTTTCTCGCAATAACATTCGACCGGCACGGAGAGACAATACTCCAAAACGCGCCTATCCGCGGTCGCATCGGTCAGGGAAACCCCGCTGAGCTGCTTGAATGCATCAACTGCCGGTCCAGGATCCGCCCGGCGCAAAAACAAGAGACGAACCGATCGGCTATCGCCATGGGCCAGAGGATCTACTGCCAGGGCATCGAGCCCATGCGATTCGGCAAACTCCCGCCGTATCAGTGAACGCCACGTTGGACGGGAGTAGCCGTCCCGCACGTAATCTGCCGCACGCCGTGCCCAGCCGGGCAATAGGGGCCGCAGTAGAAGATTTGCGGCGCCGCGCCATCGCCGCGCTCCCTGCCGGTGCAAATCCCATGCCAGGCGCGCAGCTTCCCACAGCCGGCCCTGCCGCGCCAGATCCGGCAGGGCGAGCGCGCCATCATAGCTGATCGTCATATTTCCGGCAGCGCCCGTCTGCAGCGTCTGCACCCCGCGTCGCCCCGCCTGCCGGCAGATCTCGTAGAACCAGTTGTAGTTCGAAGGATTAAAGATCGGCTCCTGCTGCGCGGAGCTGAATCTGTCCATCATGGAAAAGACGGAATGGCTGCCATGCCGAACCAGAATATGGTCCACGTTCGGGTACAGGGCGGCGACTGCGGCGGCGTTTGGTCCCTCATCGCTGAAGCGGCCGGGAACGTTCACATCGAACTCCGGCACCGCCGTAAACGCGAACAGTCTGCGGCCTTCCGCTTTTAGCAGCCCCGCGGCCAGCGCGGTTACGCTTGAGCTGTCGAGGCCTCCGCTCAACTGCGACCCGGCGGCACCCGGTTGCCTCAGCCGGTCGGCAACGGACTGTTTCAGCACCTCACGTAGTCCGTCGGCACATTCCCGCGAGTCTCGCAGGTGAAACAAGGGCAAGTTCTCCGGCTGGCAGAACGCATTTAGTATTGCGCGGCCCCTCTCGAACAAGAGAGTGTGCCCGGGAGGCAAACGCAAGATGTCTTCAAAAAAAGTGCTATTGGCCGCGGTCGGTATCAGTTCGAGCCACTGAGCAATGTGAGCCTCGTTTGGCACGATCCGCGCGCCCGGCAACTCCAATAGACTGCGGACGTCCCTGGCAAAGCGAATCTTTCCGCCGCGCAGCGTATAGAACAATGGCCGGTATCCCGATACGTCACGTCCCAGCAGGAGCCGGCGTGCGCGGCTGTCCCACAAGGCAAAGGCGAATTCGCCTTCCAGATACTTCGGAAACTCCACGCCCCACTTGCCGTAGGCGTGCAGCAGCAACCGCCGCTCATCCCCAGGAACAACGCCGAGTCTAGCAGCCAGACTGGCTGCGTTGAAGATTCGTCCGTCCAGCAGTACGCCGTCAGCGGGGCAGTCTGCCGGCAGTTCGTTTCCAAAAGACATGGAACGCCGGCTACGATGCGAAAAAAGTGCCGTCTGTGGAAAAAACAGTAGAGTTTTCGGTCTCGTCGACCATCAAGACCTGGACCTCAGGCGTCTCCCAGGTTCTGCGGGAGGGTGTTTCTGGAGACTCGTGATTGTTGTATTCTGCTTGCATTTCCAATCCCTTATTTAATTTGCTGACGTGTTGCAGGCCGGCCTGTAGAGAGTTGTTACGACGCGAACGCAACGCCGTCAGTGGCAACAACACTGGACAACTCCGTCTGATCGACCATCAAGACCTCTACTTCGGGGGGCTGCCATGCTTTGCCAGATGGTGTCTCTTCAAATTCGTGGTTGTCTTTCTTTTTTTGCATTTCCGCTCCAATCATGTGTTACTCAACGAAGTGCCGCGCCACAGGTGCTTCTCTCAAGTGGAAACTAATTCCCGGGGAAGGTTGGCGCGCCAACGCCAAATATGCGCCGCTGGTATCCCGCTCCTGGAAGAAGCCAAGACGCCGGTAGAGCCGCAGGGCCGGGTTGTGTCGTTCCACCTGCAGGCAAAGCGGCTTCTGGGCGTGATCAGCTTCGCAGCCGAGTTCCAGGAGCAGCGCAGTCCCTATGCCGTGGTTCCGCCACTCAGGCAGAAGAGAGATATCGACGACGCGCAGCTCTCTTTCCGTATGTAGCACGTACAGCCGCCCCGCCGGACCGGAGGCGGCTTCTATTATCAAACGCTCAAGACCAGAGTAGGTTGCGCCGTACTGCTGCTTCTGAGTCTGGAACTGGCTCGCCAGAAACGCGCGCTTACTTGCGTCAGGCCAATGAGTCTCCGCCAGTTCATGCCAGCGAACTAAGAGATAAAGCGTCAGCAGAAAATCCGCGTCGCTTGCGATCTCCGGACGCAGGGAGAAACCGTTGGCAAATGAACAGTTTGGGAAGGGGGTGGGGCAGGCATTCAGCCTGCCGAGACCTCTGCCAAGGGCTGCTGGGATAAAATTCTCCATGTTACTCAGGAGTGGGATACACTCCGGACCAACAGATACAAAAGCGAAAGGCGAGGAACGGCTGGCGGTTTTCGTGCGCCTGCACGTTTACCGTTCCTGCCGGGGCCAAAGATTGCGGTGCGAGTGTTACGTTGGGCGCGTTGTTGGAATATCCAGGAAAGATAGTGTAGGGCGTTGTCGCATTGGGCCGTGTAAAAGCAAGCATTAATTCCGCGCCGGCCGGACTTGCGAGGTAATCCCCCTGTCCGGGAGTTGTGTCGGGGGCTAACTTTGCAGTTAGCGTATGCCTGTGGTTGGGAAGTTCGGCCGGGGTAAGCGTAACCGCGGCTGCGCCCGCCGGCGGCTGTCCCAAAGTGTACGCGCTAAGTCCCGGCCCTTGGCCCATGCCTACCGCCGCACATCCCGCCAGGTTGGGCAGGGCGAAAGTGTTGCCGCTTCCGCCGTAGGTTTGCCCCAAAACGGCGGCCAGTGCCTGGTACTGTTGCATTGCCAGAATCTGGCCGTTGCACTCCAGCCATCCCTCCGGCGCATACGTGTACGGAAAGGCTCTGATTTCACCGATAAAAGCTTCGGACATAGGGTTCTCCTTTACTGAAATTGCGGATAGATCCCGGTGAGCGCAATGATGAAGTTAACGCAGTAACTGGGCATCACATTCGGGTGGGCAGCACTCTGGCCAGTGGAAGCGACGGCGTTGGGATTAAGCTGAAAGACATTTGGCGCCGGGGCGGCAGATGAGAGGTAATGGGCATCCGCATTGGTGCCGCCGCTGGAGTTGGCCGATTGCGCGAGGTAGTTATTTGTGGGGTCGCCGGTAGTAGCCGCGGCGGAGTTTGCCATCAAGTTATGCGCGTGAAGCGGAATCTGCGCTTGCTGGAGCACGACCGTCTCCGTTCCCGCCGTCTGGCCGAGTTTGTAAGCCGTGCCGGCGGAACTGGTCCCAGTGCCTATCGGAATCCGGCTGCGCAGGTCGGGCAAATTGAACTTAGTCTGGCCATCGCCGCCGTAGGTTGTGCCGATCAGGCTATACAGCACTTCGTTGTTAGCGATGGGCAGTGTGGCGCCATTGCACAGCGCCCATCCGCTTGGGGTATAGGAGCCGGCAAATATTCTTATTTCACCAACAAATTGATCTGACATGTTTGCTCCCGCTTACGGACGCGTAGGATAGAGACCTTGGGTTGCAATACAAAAACTTAGGGCGAGACAAGGTTGCAGATTCGGGTGGGCGGCATTCGCGCCGGCGTTTCCGACTATATCCGAAGCCATCGGCACTGGGCTGGCGGTCGCGCCGTTATAAGCAAAATGCGGCGATGCTGTTGCGCCAGGATAGTAGGCTGCGGGCGAGGGCTGGTTGGCAGGCGCACTGCTGGCTTCCACCAAGTGAGTGTGGGCGGGCATTTGTAAAGTGCTGACTTCCACCGTCTCGACGCCGCCGGAAGCAGCCACCGGCGTGGCCGAATTGTAATGCACCGGCGTTACCCCGTTGAGATTGGGCAGATTGAAAGTACTGGTTCCATTGCCGCCGAATTGTATGCCGAGCAGGGTAAAGAGGGCTTGATACTGGTTAACTGGAAGAGTCTGACCGCTGCACATCAACCATTCCCTTGGTACTTGGTTAAAAGAGAAGCAGCGAATCTCGCCTAAGAACGGGTCCATACTGCAACCCTCCTGATCGCCTGATGCGCTACGCGGTCATCATCGGCTGTTTCTTGGCGGTGTCCGCCAGAAGAGCTTGAGCGAGGTCAATTGGAGAGTAACATCGAACCCACTGGTAAGCAAGCGAAATTTTCTAGCCGGTTAACGCGCAAAGAATCCGATCTCCACGCAGCCGCGCGCCTCCGGATAGCCAGTTACTTCCACGCCGCAGGCGTCCAGCCAGGCATGCGTGCGCAGTGCGGTGCTGGGGGCATCGCGCGACGCGCCAAAGTGAAGACGGCCGGCAATCCGCCTGCGATGCAACATTTGCCACGCAGCCAGCGCGCGCGGAAGGCACACAACTTTGAAGGGAAGAAGACGAGCGGCCCGTTCGATGGCCCAGGAGACTCCACCGGCGGCTGCCGGTTCGGTCTGCGAATTCCCTGTCTCTTCCGAGGGAGAATGCATTTTCCCCAGATAGCGGGCAATGCGCGGAAATGGCACGAGCAAAAGGGCAAGTCTCGCCGCTGCCAACCAGAACATAGCCTCCAGCAGCAGCCGGCGCCGGCCGCGCGGCAACCCCAGGAACCTACGCCACAGTGGAAGGATGGAGTTCAATCGCACGCTGAAGTTGCAGCCTTTCCAGAAACGCCTGGACCTGCTCTCGAACCTCAGCGGGCTCGATCGCATACTCGGCCGCCAGCGCTTCGCACAAATTTGCTAAGGTCCGAGGCTGCTCGAGCAACTCCCAGATGCGGCCCCCGCTGCCGGACAGGCTCAGGTAGGCGCTGCTGTCGGCGCTCATCATCATGAGCTGAGCGCCAATCCAAGCTGTGAACCAGCCGTTGCCGCGCGCGATTATATTGTCTTGGTTCACTTTCCTGCGCTCCAATGTCTTTCCAAAAGATCGAGCAGCGCGCCGGCGTTACCGAAATCCAGTTGCCTGCTGAGAACGTACACTCGGGCACTTCGCTGCAGCGCAACCGAGGCCGTAAAGTAAGCTTCGTCCATATCCATGGCCGTTACCAGACCCGGGCGATAGGCGTTGCGCTTCAGCTCGACCATACCTTGCAGCGCGGAAAGGCGGTGGATGGACGGAGCTTCCTCCGGAGGCGCAGTGCGCAACACATAGATGGCCCCTAAAGGCCGCGCCTCTACTTCGCTGACCGGCGGGGCGCAGAAGTACTTCTCCACATCGCTACGAACCGCCCTACCCGCTTGTTTGCTCCATGCCAACTGGTCGAGCGATTCCGTCCAGAGCTTCAGCATACGTCCATCGGGCCGGATGTTATAGGTGTCGCCTCCACACGGTGTGAGACTGCAGATGTCGTCGTTGAGCAGCGCGTAGCCCCGCCGGCAAAGCAGCGCCGCCATCGTTGATTTGCCGGCCCCGGAGCGCCCACAGAAAAGCATAGCGCCGCCGTCCACCGCGATCGCACTGGCGTGAAGAACCACATGGCCGCGCTGCTGCAGCAGTATCGCGAAGCATGTTCCCATCAGGTACAGTGCGAGGGTGCGAGCTTCACATTCAGAGTCTGCTTCGAAAACTATCTCGCGGCCCTGACGGATCAGGAACCTGGCGATGCCGGGAATGCGCAGAAGAAACAGACCGGGCTGCGTTTCAAATGCTTCCGCCCGATGCAGCGGGCGCTCCAGCCGATCGGGGACGGCACCGGACCGAATAACAATATCGGGAGCCTGCTGTTCAGCGGCGGATATCATCGCCGAAGGTAACACTACTTCCGAGCATACCGATAAGCCGGATATCCAATAGCCCATGAAGCCAGTCTACGTGATCTATGAAGATTCTTGACGGAAACCAGAGTTATTTCTTTAAAAGGCTATTGACTCGTGTCGCCGTTTGCGCTACCTTCAGGTTGCCTGCTCCTTTGTAGTTACTTAGTTTAGTACTGCTCGCAGTATCAGTGCTTCACTCCCAAGACGGTTCTGTCTCCCCATTTACAATCTGAATCCAGCGACCCTCACACCGGGAATATGTGACTTTTCTGGCGGCAGCTTGGCCAAAACAAGGATGAACCTATGATCGAAGCCGGCGCGCATCCCTGGTTAGGCATACAAGCGCATCTCCGAAAGGAGAAGGACGTGGCCATCCAACTCAAAGGAAGAGGTTACGAGGTTTTTCTTCCTCAATACCGCAAGCAGACTTACCGGTCGGATCGCCGCATAGAAGTGGATTGCCCTCTCTTTCCTGGATATCTGTTCTGCCGGTTTGACTCGGCACTGCCCCCGATTGTCGCCCTTCCAAGTGTGGTCGCGATTGTTGGCTATGGAAGACAGCCCGAGCCGATTCCGGAGCGGGAGGTTGAAAATATCCGGAGCATGTTGCAATCGGGATTCGCCGTCGATCACTTTCCTTACTTGCGGATAGGCGACAAGGTCATCATCGTAAGGGGCCCCCTCTGCGGAGTGGAAGGCATGCTCGTTACCGAGAAGGACAAGTTCAAAGTCGTTGTTTCCGTCAACTTGCTTCAGCGCTCGATAGCAGTGGAATTCGACTCCGAAGCAGTCCGGCAAAATGTTGAACATGGCTATCGATAAAAAAACCAGGTCAGTCTGCATACGAGTGTCGGCAAAAGAGCTGGAAACGCTAAGAGAAGCCTGCGAGTGCGTAGGGACGCGAACGGTCAGCGGACTTGCGCGCGAGGCTATGCTCCGCATCGTGAATGCAAGACCTTCCGCGCCGCTGCCCAGTCAGGATGTTCAGTCCTGCCTCAGCGAACTTGGCCGGAGGTTGGCCAGCTTGCAATCCGAGGTGGAGAGGCTGCAAATCACATTTGGATATCAAGCGGAGCCCTGAGAGCGGCGATGGTCAACAAGCGAACAAAGCCAGTGAACATCCGTGTTTCCGAGCGCGAGTTTGAACGGTTTCGGGACGCGTGTAAGAAGGTGGGCACTCGGAGCGTCAGTGACCTCGCACGGGAAGCGTTGCGTCTGTTTATCGATGAGCGCCAGTCCGCCCTAATCATCGGCCGCGATACCAGTGGATGTCTGGATGAGCTCGCCGCCCGCCTCACCCACTTACAAACCGAAGTGAAGCGCCTTAGGATCTTGCTGGCCAATAATACCTGAACAAGATGCCTGGCGAACGTAGTAAGTTCATTAAGGTCCGCATCTCGGAGGGGGATTTTGACGTTCTTAATCAGGCTTGGGCCCGGAGCGGAGCGGCGAGCATTGGAGACTTTGCCAGACAAGAAATGTACCGGCTGCTGGAGACATATCAACCAGAAGCGCCGGCAGGCCCCGACGAGCGTCTGTGGTATCGAGAGCTAATTTGCCGGCTAACGACTCTTCAAGCCGAGATAGAGCGACTGGAGGACCTGCTGAAAGTGCCAAGGTGAGCGCCAGGCTGTTACTTATTTGTTCGTTGCTCTCTTGTGGTTGTGCAGCTCAGTCTTCAAGCGCGCTGTTCGCCGACGGAGAGGAGTACTTCTCTCTCCCACCCGCACCCTCGCACCAGCGGCCATCCGGGTTTCTGCCCGTGGATATCTGGCATGATCAAAAGGCCATCTGGACCAGCCCGAAGCAGAT
Source organism: Bryobacterales bacterium (assembly GCA_963763615.1). Taxonomy (GTDB): domain Bacteria; phylum Acidobacteriota; class Terriglobia; order Bryobacterales; family Bryobacteraceae; genus Bog-105. Next base: position 504,737 of record CAVXPI010000009.1, read on the forward strand.
TCGGAAATCCGATTCCCTCTGGCTGCTTCCACTTGCCGCCGCCACTGGGCTCTTAATCGGAACCGACCGCCACCAGATGACGCTCATTCACTCTGACGCCGCCAATCGCAGCGGAAGTTCGTTGTTTTCGAATGCTGGTTTGGGTGCGTTCGCCGGAGTGACTGCACTTTCCTACGGCCTCGGTGCAACGACACACGACGAACATGCCCGCGAAACCGGGAAGCTCTCGACCGAAGCGCTAGCTGACTCTCTTGTATTCGTCGAAGCGATCAAATTCGTAACTGACCGGCAGTCGCCGGAGACGGCGTCGGGACGCGGGCTCTTTGGCCACTCGTCTCCGCTGCAGTCATCCTTTCCATCGGCCCATGCGGCGCTGGCCTGGAGCGCGGCGGCGGTCATCGCTCGCGAGTACCCGGGTCCTGTGACGCAGTGGTCCGCCTATGCGGCTGCCTCTCTGGTCAGCGTTGCCCACATCACGGCCGAACGGCACTTCCCCTCCGACGTCTTGATCGGGGCCGCAGCCGGCTATTTGATCGGCCGGTATGTCTACTCGACGCATCACGACGACAGAATGAGTGACCGCACCGGTTCGACCCCACTGTTCCGTCCGCAGCCTACAGTGGAGCGGCGCCGGCGTCCCGCTGGACAACAGGCTTCCCCCTACGTGCCGCTGGATAGCTGGATCTACCCGGCGCTGAAACGCCTGGAGGGGCTCGGCTATGTAATGGGTCACCTATCCAACATGGCTCCCTGGACGAGGGCAGAATGTCTCCGTCAAACGCGGGAAGCGGCAGGCTACGCGAGCCGCGGGGAGTCAAAAGCGGAGGCCCGGCAACTCATAACAGGCCTTCTCGCGGAGCTGGGCGACGAAGATTCCGAGGGCCCATCAATTCGCCTCGAATCTATATATACTCGAGTAACTGGAATTAGCGGCATGCCGCTTCGTGATAGCTACCATTTCGGACAAACTATCTCGGATGATTATGGCCGTCCTTATGATAAGGGTTTCAACAATGTAATTGGCTTCTCGAGTTCTGCCACGGCTGGACCCTTTTTTACATACTTTCGAGGGGAATATCAAAACGCTCCCGGCCGGGATGCCGAACCTCTAGCCGTTCGTCAGTTCATTGCTTCCGCTGACGGCAATCCGCTGCAGCCGGCCAACTCGGTCGCGGCAACCAATCGATTCGAGCCGGTGGAGATGTATGCCGGCGTAAAGCTTGGCTTCGAAAACATTACCTTTGGTAAGCAGAGTCTCTGGTGGGGCCCGGGCGAGGACAGTGCGTTCAGCTTCAGTGATAACGCCGAGCCTTTCTACATGCTCCGTTTTGCACAAACACGGCCCTTCGTCCTGCCGGGTATCTTCTCCAAGCTCGGGAAGATGCACACCGAATTCATTTTTGGCAAGCTCTCAGGCCACCTCTGGCCGCCGCGTGTATATATGAACGCCCAGAAGCTGAGCGTGGATGTAACCAAGAATCTGGAAGTCGGGATTACAAGGTCCGACTTTTTTGGCGGCGTAGGCAATCCGCTCACGCTCGGCCTCTTTGGGGCAAGCTTGTTTGGCGTGTCCAGTACATATGACGGAGGAAAGCGCGATCCCGGCGACCGCCACGGCGGTTTCGATTTCCGCTATCGAATTCCCGGGCTGCGCCGTTATGTCACGCTATATTCGGATTCTTACGTCGACGACACTCCCAGGCGCCTCGCCTTCGGCCCGGGAATTTACCTATCGCAAATACCCGGACTGAGACGCTTCGACTTCCGGCTTGAGACTTACGCAACGCAGCTCTACAAGAAGGATATTGGCGGCGACTATTTCTATTTCAATGGCGAATATCGCGACTCATACACGAATAAGGGCGTTCTTCTGGGCAGTTGGATAGGGCGGGATTCGCGAGCTTACATTGGCTCAACGACTTACTGGTTCTCCGCTAAGTCGAAAGTACAGGGTCAGTTTAAGCAAATCAAAGCAGGCGGGCAGTTTCTTCCCGGGGGCGGCACACAAACGGACGGCACGATCACTGGGCAGTGGAGCGTAACTCCGGAGTGGACTATCGGCGCAACTGCTCAATACGAGCGCTATTACATACCTGTCTTAGGTGGGCCGCAGAGAGATTTGCTCGGTTCGCTCGAAGTGGTATTCGCGCCGCGAAATTGGAGTCGGTGATCGCTGTTACCGGTGGCCATTAAATGACTCGCGGTATCAGGGGGCTCAGCCTGATGATGCTCCTAGGGGCATGGTTGCCGGCTCAAACCCGGCAGACACAGACTGAGCAGCGTTACAGCGTATATGGGGTGCCGGATGATTGCATCGATTGCACACCCAATCCGAACGGCGACCCGCAACAGACGGCGCCCGCCCGCCACTATCCATCCCGGTTTCCAGATGATCGCCCCAATCCCCCCAACGAAAAGGCGAACGCTTCGAGATATGAAGCCGGCCGCGATGGAAGCGCCAACGAAATGGCCACGCCCGAAGCTCCCGAGCCGCCGACTGAGTTTCAGCGCTTCGTTCAAACCTCCACTGGGCATCTGCTGCCGATATTCGGTTCAAAACTTTTTGACCGGGTTCCTTCCACCTTCGCGCCAAACGAGGTTCCTACTAACCCCGACTATCTCGTGGGCCCCCGCGACGAAGTAGAGCTGCATGTCTGGGGACCAGTTAATTTCAGCGAGCGCTTTACGGTGGACGCGGCCGGCGACATCTTCCTGCCACGGGCTGGCCGGGTGAGTGTCTCGGGAATCAAATTTTCGCAACTCCGGGAAGTCCTCCACTCGGCGCTAGCGCAGATCTACCGGAATTTCGATTTAAACGTAAGCATGGGCCACCTGCGGTCGATGCAAATCTTCGTGCTAGGGCAGGCTCGGAGGCCCGGCGCGTACATGGTGAGTTCGCTCAGTACGCTGGTCAACGCTGTGTTTGCTTCAGGCGGGCCGTCTTCGCGCGGTTCGCTGCGAGGTGTACAACTCAAACGCGCCGGCCAAGTGATAACGGCCATGGATCTCTATGATTTGCTGTTGCAAGGCGACAAGACAAAGGACGTGCCGTTGTTATCCGGCGATATCATTTTTATCCCCGATTCCGGTCCGCGAGTGGCGCTCGAAGGCAGCGTGGAATCGCCCGCTATATACGAATTAAGGCCGGATACGACCCTGGGCGACGTGTTGAGCTACGCGGGGGGACTCTCTGCTACGGCGGCTGGCCAACGGGCCATCGTGGAGCGAATCGACGCACGTTCGGCGCTTCATTCGGAAGATATCGAACTCACCGCCGCCGGTCTCGCCACGCGCCCTCATAGCGGCGACATCATTCGCATCCTCCCGATCGTTCCGCGCTTTGAGCGAACCGTGTCTCTGCGCGGAAATGTAGCCGATCCCGTTCGCATGGCGTGGCATGCCGGAATGAAGGTAAGCGACCTGATCCCCAATAGAGAATCGTTACTGACGCGGGGTTACTGGCACCAGCACAACGAACTCTTGAAAGAGGATAACCGCGAGGCAAAGGGGTTTGAGAAGAGCAACGATGTTACCGCCCCTCCCTACCGGGAGCAGCCGCGCAACACAGCGGGCGATAACTCGCTGGCGGCTGCTACTGGAAAATTGGATCCGTTGCCGCTTCGCGAATTCGTTCGCAAAAACGATGTCCAGCCTATGGCTCCCGATATCGACTGGCACTATGCCTCGATCGAGCGGCTGAATCCGCAAAATCTGGAGACCCGCATCATCGCATTCAATCTCGGTAACGCCGTAATCGACCTAGATCCTTCCGCTAATCTGGCGCTGGAGCCAGGCGACGTAGTCACGGTGTTCTCCCGCGCCGATATCTCCGTGCCCGAGGCTCAACAAACCAAGTACGTGCGCATCGAGGGCGAAATTAGTATGGCGGGCGTCTACTCCGTGGCGTCCGGTGAGACGCTGCGCGATCTGGTTGTCCGGGCCGGCGGTTTGACCCCGCACGCTTATTTGTTCGGCGCGCAGTTCACCCGCGAATCCACGCGCAGAGAGCAGCAACGGCGCTACTCGGACTTTCTCGACCAGTTGGAAAACGACGTCGATCAGGGTGGGTCGAATGTCTCGGCCCACCTCATCACGGCGGAGCAAACTCAAGCCATCGTTGCCAACCAGCGCGCGCTGATCGGCCGCCTTCGTCAGACGGCTGCCACGGGTAGAATCGTTTTGAACCTGCAGCCCGACAGCCAGGGCGCAGACTCGATTCCCAAACTGCCCCTCGAGAACGGCGACCGTCTGATGGTGCCCAGTGTCCCGTCTACCGTAAACGTGGTTGGGACCGTTTACAACCATGCGGCGTTTCTTCATAGCCCAGATCTTCGCCTCGGCGATTATCTGCAAGATGCGGGAGGGCCCTCCCGCTACGCCGACCGCGGCCGTATGTTTGTGATTCGGGCAGATGGCTCGGTGATCGCCAAGGACTCGCGGTCGCGCTTATTCTCAGCCGGTTTCGACTCGCTGCGGATGTATCCGGGCGACACGCTGGTCGTGCCCTCGAATACTTCCAAGGCGACGCTGCTGCGCGGCTTGCTCGACTGGTCTCAGGTCATCAGCAGCTTCGGAATTGGCGCGGCTGCGGTGAATGTTCTGAAGTAGGAGTTATGACAGAATCGGAGGGCACGAACCGGCCGCGCACATCGCTTGCAGACGTGCTCAGCATCCTGATCCGCCGCAAGTGGATTGTCCTCTTGCCAGCCTTCATCCTGGCTATGGCCGCGGCAATCTTCACGCGGTTCATGCACGACTCCTTTACGGCCGAAGCGCTGATTATGCCGCCCCAGCCGCAACAGTCTTCGTTGTCTGCTTTAGGCGGCAGCCCGACTGGTCTTGGCACTCCGGTATTCAGCTTGCCGTTCGGACTAAGAAATCCGGACGATCTTTGCATCGGAATTCTAAAGAGCGAAACGGTTTCCGATGACATCGTCGCCAGATTCCAGTTAAATGCAGTCTACAACGCGAAGCTTGCCTCTGCGGCGCGCCGTGCGTTGCGCGCCCATACTTCCTTCACCAGCGGTAAAGACTTCCTGCTTACGATTTCCGTGCAAGATAACGACCCGCAACGCGCCGCTGCCATGGCAAACGCGTTCGTCGACGAGTTGCATAAACAAAACTCCCGGCTTGCCCTTACCGACGCCGCACAGAGGCGTCTTTTTTTCCAGCAAAGGCTCAGCAAGGAAAAAGACGATTTGAACGACTCGGAGATTGCGCTCAAAAATACTCAAACGGCCACCGGGCTGGTGGCGCCAGGGGGCCAGGCGGAATCGTTGATTCGTTCAGCGGCGCAGTTACGCGCTGAGATTTCCGTACGCCAGGTTTCGCTGGAGGGCATGCGCTGGTACGCTACCGACGGCAATGCACAAGTTCAAATGTTGAAACGGGAAATTTCCGCGCTGCAGCAACAACTCACAGGAATGGAAGGCAAAGAACAAGCGGGCTCGACGTTCGAGGTGCCGGCAGGCGCGCTTCCGGGCGCGAGTTTGGCTTTCTTGCGAAGGGTGCGCGATGTCAAGTTTCACGAAACGCTGTACGAGGTGCTGGCGAGGCAGTATGAAGCGGCATTGATGGACGAGGCCAGGCAAGCGCCCGTGATTCAAGTGGTGGACACGGCTCGCATCCCCGATGAACGGTCTGGTCCAAGACGGATGAGAATTGTCCTCGTAAGCGCTTTTGCGGGAATGGTGCTGGGTTCATTTTATGCGCTAGCCGATCGTCACTTGAATGCCTTGCGAAGAGTTAGTACGGGTATCTGACGGGAGCTGAATGGGAATTACCAGGAGCCTCGCCACGTTCCTCGCCATCGCGTCCCGAACATGGCCGATTGAGGAACCTGTACTCGTCCTCGGCAAACAGCATGTCTACGTCACATTCGCGGAATGGAAAGCCCTCTGCAATGTTTATGGAGCGGGCGATTATCTGGATTCGTTTGAGGCCAGCGTGCTTACGGATATGCCGTTGTGGACCTACGGCCAAAAGAGAGGCTTCATTGCGGACACGGCCCTGCTGCGCGGCGTAGGCTGCAAGCAAGTGGACTTTCTCGATATATCCGGCTACGAAGGCGCCAATATTGTTCACGATTTAAATCGTCCCGTGCCAACAAACCTGCTGGGACGTTACAAAACGATCATTGATGCCGGAACATGCGAACACATTTTCGATGTCAAGACCTGCTTTCACAACCTGCACGAAATGGCCCAACCAGGAGCCACCATTATCCATTTCACCCAGGGCGGCAACTATCTCAATCACGGCTTCTATCAATTCTCGCCGACCTTTTTTTATGACCTCTATGCGAAGTGGGCAAGCGAGAACATGCAGTGTTACCTCACTTATCAGGGCTTCGGCGACTGCACCAGAAACGTTTGGACATGGTACACGTACAAGCGCCAGGACACGGGAGCAATGGCGCTCGATGCCGGTTGCTACGGGCTGACATTCATCGCTACCAAGACTTCAGAAAAACTAGCTGACGCCGGCTCTCCACAACAAGGTTATGCGAGTTCGCCAGTGCCGTATCCGCCGCCAACTCGGCCCTACCGGCTCCGCCATCTGGCGCCCGGCTTTCTCAGGGCGTCGCTTCGCAGGCTGAAGCTCCGCCCGCACCGTTGGAAACAGATCTGATGAGAGTCGCCCCAAGGCTCACGGCGTATTACATCGGCAGGGCAATGCAAGGCGGTTTGACGATTACCAGCCAACTGATTGTGTTTCGTCTATTCGGCTCAGGCGTGTTTGCCGATATCGGTTTCTTCGCGTTATTGCCCACTCTGCTCGCGGTGGCCGATCAAGTGTTCCTCAACGAGATTTTCGCTTCCATCAAGTGGTCCGAAGGCGCTTGCCTAATCAAGTGGAGCAGAGTCAGGCAAACGGCCGCGCTCAATGTCGCCTACGCGATTGGCATATCGGTTGCCGCCGCGCTCGCTTTGTCGCTCTTGCATCTAGCGCTCGGCCAGTCTCAAGCATGCGACAGGTGCGATCCGGCGTATCTCTTACTTGCTTGTTCGTCATCCGCGCTTTGGTGGTCCATTAGTTTCTGGGCCAATTACGCTGGCGCCATCGATAAACCGATTCTCTGTCAATGCGTGGGCATCAGCGCTCCACTTGGCCGTTGTCTTGTTCCGCTCGGCACATTCTTATTTCGAGTAAAGCACTCTATCGATACTCACCTGTATGTGGGCAACGGCATCGCGGCGCTCGTGCTGCTAACGATTTGGGCGTCTTATTTTGCCCGGAGCCGGAGAAACGTGGAATATCCGTTCGCGCAGCCATCGCCGTTATCGCGGCAGGCGCTCGCACGAATGTGGAATATCGTTAAAGCGCAGCGTGCCATTCTGACGGCCAGCATATCCGCGTCGACATATAACATGGTGGATAAAGTCGTGTTTTGGGCTGTCTTGCCCAAAGCTGTTTATGGCAACTATCTACTCATATACCAGTTAATCGGAGTCGTATCTCTATTCGCCGGGCCGCTCTATTCGGCAATGGTTCCAGTTTTGAACCGGGTTTTTCAGTCCTCTCAAGGAGTTGCCTTTCGCAGCCTTCTGAGCAAGACAATCCTTGCAACAGCTCTCGCGCTCGTTGCGATTTCATTGCTTTGTCTGTTCAACGCGAATACTCTCCTATCTCTCGTTTTCAAGCACGGCGCAGCGACTGGCTTCCTGCGGCTCGCCTATGGAACGGCCGCGTCCAGTTATCTGGTGATGATGACCACTTATGTCCCGTGGGCTGTGCTCTGCTTCCGCGGCGAGGCGCGGTACGGTGCGGATATATTCGTATGGGCGTGTATATCGCTACTGGCGATAGCTGTGATTCTATTTCGTCTGCACTTGACGGCGTTGCTCTTGCCGGCCATCATGGCGCTGTCTGTCATCCAAGCAGTGGCGATGATGCGCCGGCTCCAGTTGAGAGTTTGGGGCGGCCAATCCTTTGGACTGGCTTTCAAATGCTATCCGGCGCTGATGGTTTTCCTGACGTTGACGGGGCTTGTGGCCTGCTGGCAGAATGCGGATTGGCATCATCTCTAACGCCAGCAGCGCGGCGGTAGGCGGCCCCGCACGAACGGTGGAAGAACTTGCAGCCACGTTCACGGCCCTTGGTCACCGGGTAGATACAATCCGCTGGCCTCGCGCAGGCCGGTCAGCCCCGTTGGCGGCATACCACTTTGCGCTGACTGTTGCGAAATTAGTTTTGTGGGGCTGCGACGTAGTACATGTTCATAACTGCTTTGTAGGTCTGGCGGCCGCTTGTGGCGCTCGCCTGCTCACGGGCTGCAAGGTGTGTTTTAGCCTTCACACCAGCCTCCCAACGGCTTCAGTGGACTCGGTGACGCGACGGCCTTTGTCGAACGCCGACCGTTACCGGTCGTTCCTCCTCAGGAAAGCCGATGCGCTAACTGCCGTCAGTCAATTCACAGTGGATCAACTCAGAGAGGCTGGATGGGCCGACTTGAACACGGTAACCATAGTACCTTCTGGCACCGCTTTCAAAAACACATTTGACGATCAGAGATGTTACCCACCGGAACCGCGAAATTCCGTTTTGCGGCTGCTCTCGGCAGGGGTTCTCGCTTGGCGCTGGAAGCTTGATGGTCACATCCGCTCTCTTCGTTGCCTTGCCGCCTGCCAAGATGTCCTGGGCGATTTTGAGTTTTCTATCGCTGGTGGCGGCCCGCTTGAGTCGGAATTGGAAAACGAAGTGAAGAATCTCCATCTGGAGACAAAGGTCCGCTTACTCGGGAACGTCACCGATATGCGCCTTCACTTCTCCCATGCTGACGCATATCTGCAGTTTGTCGAGAATGAAGGATGCTCCTTGGCGTTACTTGAGGCCTTATCCCACGGTCTGCCCGTCGTTGGGAGCGGAAAAGGGGGAAGTGGAGCCATTCTCCAGGGTCTCGACGGTGTGCTGGTCCTTGATGGAACCGAGGCTGAGGTCGTTGAGCAGTTTAGACAGAACGCGGTGCTGTCGGGTTGGTTAGAGAGCCGCACTAGATACGCTCGTCCTTCGCTTTCAAACTATTCATGGGATTCCGTTTGCGAACAGTACCTGAAGGTCTTTCGGGAATGTTGAGATGAGCGATCTGTCATTCACCCTCTCCTATTTAGTTCTATTGACAATCTGTTTGTACGTGTCAAAGGAACGGCCAACCAGCGATGTGTTGTCTCCAGGAGTTATATTCCCGCTCGTTTTACTCGCTTATTCAGTTGGCTCGTCCCTGTTTGTCCACGAGTTCGGCGTGACGAACTTCGGATATCCAGTTGGCCCCGACATTATCCGCACATTCTATGGCTGCGCCCTCATCGGTCTGGGGGCCTTCTTCTGTGGGCGATACCTGAGCGTTCGGTTTCCAGTTTGGCCCTTCAAAACTTTTAAGGAACTCGCGCAAAACGGGCACATCGAGGCCGCGCGAATTCCTGACTTTGTTTCGCGGCACGAACGTGCCCTTTGCGCTTTTAAGATAGCGGAAACCGATGAATCCCACACTCGCGACAAGATCATCGTCTACGCCCTGTTATCCGGCCTGCTATGCGCGCCGTTTATTGCCTCCGCGTTCAATGTCCTATCACAACAGTCTTACGGTGAACGGGCTTTGCAATCGAGGATAGAAGATATGCAGGACTCCGCCAGCGGACTCAAACAAGTCTTTTTGATAACTACGCCCGTGACGCTGATCGTATGCGCCGCTTCGTTGCTGCTGTTTGATCGCGGCCGAGGCATTGTAATTCGCTGTGCCGGTGCAATCGTGATCGCCTTGAATCTAGGCGCCAACCTTCTCGCGGGTTGGCGGGGAAACCTAATGATGACTCTGAGCCTGGCGGGCGTTTACTATCACTATCGAGTGCGAAGATTTCGCTTGTCTCATCTGCTTATGGGTTCCGTACTCGTCTACGTCCTTGTGAACGCAATGGCGTTGATGCGTGTCAGCAGTGATCCTTCGGAAATGATAGACGCGCTAAACGGGGACATTGGCAGAAATTCACTTAGCTTCTTAAGCCTGAGCAGGTCCGGAGAATTGCTGACCGGCACGAATCTGATGCGCCAGATCGGTGGTGTGCGCGATGGCGAATTGAACTATTCATTCGGCGAGACAGTATTAGACGACATCCTGGTATTCATTCCCCGGCCGCTCTACCCGGAGCGCCCGCTGCCGTCTTCCGAGAAGTTCATCGAGATCTTCTATCCGGGCGTGCGCGAAACCGGCGGAGGCTATGGGTTCTTCATCTTGCAGGAGGGGCATTGGGTGGCCGGATATTTCGGTGTCTTCGTGATGATGTGCGGCTTCGGATACTTGGTGTATAGCGTTTACTGGGTGTTTCTGTCCTATAAGAACTCTCTTGCGGCGGTGTTTGCTTATGCTCTGGTGTTCCCTGCGCTATGCGTCTTTTCGGTGCGAAGCGGCGTTGTTGGCTCCTTGAAAGCGGCGCTCATCACCTTGATACCGTTGATGATCGTGCTTATGCTCCCGCCGGTCAGGAGTGATAACCGCGCCACTTCCGTGCTGCACCCTACATGAAGGTACTGTCCATCATTCCGGGAAGCGGGCAAGGCTCGTCCATGATCTTTGCACGGCGATTAACGGCGGCGTTGATAGCTCTAGGGATGAGTAACACGACATACGGACTCGACACCGGCGCGGCCCGCTATTGGAGTGGGCTCACCAACCTCAGACGTCTACTCAAGGAACTCCAGCCGGATATCGTCACCGCACATTATGGATCTCTCACAGGTTTCACCGCATCGCTGTTAGCCGGTTCGCGCGCGGTTGTTATCTTCCGCGGGAGCGACTTGAATCCCTGGAAAGGTCCGCGCCTTCATGTGTGGATGAGCCACGCACTATCGCATATGGCCGCTTATAGGGCGAAACACGTGGTGTGCGTCAGCAAAGAGTTGCGGAACAAATTGTGGTGGCGGCGGGCAGGCATTGATATCCTGCCGACCGGGGTTGACGAGAACCTCTTCCGGCCCACGGAGTTCGCGCTTGCGCGTACACTTCTGGGCTGGAGTTGCAGTGAAAAGGTGGTTTTATTTAACGGGTCCAATCGGCTGGTAAAACGGCTGGACCGCGCTATGAAGAGCGTGTCGGCGGCTGAAGTCCTATTGGGAATGCCCATTCGGCTTGAAGTGCTCCAGGGCGAGACGGCGCCAGATCAAATCCCCCTTATGATGAGTGCAGCGAACTGCCTGCTAATGGCGAGCGACTACGAAGGTTCGCCGACCGTCGTTCAGGAAGCCATGGCCTGTCAACTGCCCGTTGTATCTGTCGATGTCGGCGACGTTCGGGAAATGCTGGCGGACGTGACGCCGTCATGGATAGTACGGAGCGACCCGGACGATATCGGACGTGCACTTGCGGAGTGTCTGTGCCATGACGGGAGCCGGAGAAGCAACGGAAGAGAAGTTATCCGGCGCTGCTCCCTAAGCGCGATTGCCGAGAAGTTCGAGGCGATCTATAGCGAGGTAGCAGGAGAAGTTCGCATATGAAACTCGCAGTCATTGGAACCGGTTACTGGGGCATTAACCTTGTTCGGACCTTCGCAAACCTGGGAGTGTTGGATTGCTTATATGACGCCGATGCCGGGCGGGCGAACGAGGTAGCGGGCCGCTTCGGTACGCGTGTGGCTCCGAGTTATGAGGACATATTGGCGGATTCAGCTATTAGAGCCGTTGTCGTCTCGACACCCGCGGAAACACACTATGAGTTGGCGCGTAGGGCTTTGTTAGCGGGTAAGGACGTATTTGTGGAAAAGCCCATCACGCTGCGATGCTCGGATTGCTTGGACCTCATTGATCTCGCGGAACAAAAGCATTGCATCCTGATGGTGGGGCATCTTCTGAAATTTCATCCGGCCGTTTGCCGTTTGAAGGAGTTAGTAAGTTCTGGCGCGCTCGGAAAGATCGAATATATCTACTCCAACCGGTTGAACCTCGGGAAAGTAAGGCACGAAGAGAACGCTCTCTGGAGTTTCGCCCCGCACGATATCTCGGTAATTTTGTGGCTGCTCAATAACGAGATGCCAATTCAGGTATCGGCCACCGGCGGAACCTATCTGCAAGCCAATATAGCCGACGTTACGGTATCGAATTTGCTGTTCGATCACGGCGTCCGGGCGCATATCTTTGTGAGCTGGCTACATCCTTATAAGGAGCAGAAACTTGTCGTGATCGGCAGCGAGGCGATGGCGTGTTTTGACGACGTAGCTAAGGAGGACAAGCTTCAGGTGTTTACGAAAAGCATAGGGCTAACCAACGGAAGGTTCACAACGCAAACTCCTGTGGGCACAGCGGTTCGCTATGATGCGGCGGAACCTCTCAGTCTGGAATGCCGGCATTTTTTGGATTGCATAGCAACACGAAACGCTCCCTTGACTGACGGCCGGGACGGGTTCAGGGTATTGAGTGTGCTGCAAACAAGCCAGCGATCGCTGCAATTGAACGGCGAGCCGGTGCAGGTGCGGTCGAATTCTCTTGAGCCGGTTTTGATGAATTGACGTAACTTCGATGCCCTACGATTACTTTGTTCATGCCTCGGCCTACGTCGATGACGGTTGCAAGATCGGTTCAGGAACCAAGATTTGGCATTTCTGCCATGTTATGCCGGGCGCAGTGATCGGCGAAAGATGCAGCCTTGGACAGAATGTTTCAATTGCTTCAGAGGTACGGATTGGCAGTGGCGTAAAGATTCAAAACAACGTGTCGATATACAGCGGGACACTTATTGAGGACGATGTCTTTTTGGGTCCGTCGTGTGTGCTGACGAATGTGATTAATCCCCGATCCGAGATAAGCCGCAAAGCGCTTTACGAGGAGACGATTATCCGGCGCGGAGCAACCATCGGCGCGAATGCCACCATAATGTGCGGCATTGAACTTGGGCGCTATAGCTTTGTAGGTGCCGGGGCCGTTGTCGTCAAGAGCATCCCTGATTATGCGTTGGTGGTTGGGAATCCCGCAATGCAACTCGGATGGATGAGCCGCCATGGGCACCGGTTGGCCACGCCCAATGGCGATGGAGTCATGCGCTGCCCGGAGAGCAAACTCCGTTATCAAGAGAATCCGGCGGGCATCGTTCGTTGCCTGGACTTAGGCGAAGAGCAGGAACTGCCAGCGGACATGACGGTCGGCGCCAAGACCCATAGTCAGTGGAAGAGCATGGGCACATGACTCCCCGTCAAGCCATAGCCTCACTGCACGTCCCGATGCTTGACTTGCAGGCTCAGTACGCGACCATCAGGGACGAGGTCCTAGCCGCGGTGCGGGATGTACTCGACTCTCAGGTTTGCATCGGCGGCCCGAAAGTTGCGGAACTCGAGCGCAGAGTAGCGGCCCTTTGCGGTTGCGCGTATGCTGTGGGCGTCTCAAGCGGAACCGACGCGCTTCTGTGTTCCATGATGAGCCTTGATATCGGGCCCGGGGACGAAGTGATCACAACTCCGTTCACCTTCTTCGCAACTGCCGGGTCCATTGCTCGGCTAGGGGCGAAACCCGTTTTCGTCGATATTGATAGCCGCACCTACAACCTCAATCCGGAATTAATTGAGAGCGTGATCACCGCTCGCACCAAGGCGATCGTTCCCGTCCATTTATTTGGGCAGACGGCGGATATGGATTCGATCATGAGTATCGCGGAACGCCATGGTTTGTCGGTAATTGAAGACGCGGCACAGGCAATTTCGGCCACCTATAAAGGACGCCGCGCGGGCAGTATCGGAACCATGGGATGTCTTAGCTTCTTCCCAAGTAAGAACCTCGGAGGGGTGGGGGACGGCGGAATGGTTGTGACCGATGACGAGACACTTTATGAGCGTTTGTCAGTCATGAGGAATCATGGATCGAAGCCAAAGTATTGGCACCCTTATGTCGGCGGGAATTTCCGGCTCGATCCAATTCAAGCCGCGGTGCTATTGGTGAAACTTCCTTATCTCGCTGGTTGGTCCGAAGCCCGGCGCCGTAACGCCGCGTACTATGATGAGCGGCTCGGCCCGCCGGGAGAGTGCGCGCCTTATATCAAGCGCGGTTGCACAAGCGTTTACAACCAGTATGTGATTCGTGTGGAGCGGCGTGACGAATTGAAGAGATACTTGGCCCAGCGGGGCATCGAAACGCAAATCTATTATCCGTCGCCCCTTCACTGGCAGCCCTGTTTTGCAGCTCTCGGATATGAGCCTGGAAGTTTCCCGGAATCCGTGAAAGCATCGAGCAAGGTGCTGGCGCTTCCGATTTATCCAGAACTGCCTTGCTCGCATCGGGAGTTTGTGGCGGATGCGATTTTGTCATTTTTATGAGGATCTGGTTCGTCACAATCGGTGAACCTGTGCCGCTTGGTCCGAACTTCATGGACCGTTTACACAGAACCGGAATGATGGCAGCAGCGTTTGCCGAGGCCGGCCACGACGTGATCTGGTGGACTTCAGGTTTCGATCACTTCAAGAAGCGCCATCTGACTCGGCACAGAAAGGAAGTGCCTCTCGGGGCGAACCTCCGCATCCGAATTGTGCCGGCTCCCGGCTATCGAACGAATGTATCGGCCTCGCGCCTCTATGATCACGCGCTGGTGAGAAGACGTTTCGCGCAATGGGCTCGAAGGAGCGACCCGCCGCAAGTGATTGTGAGTTCTCTGCCAACCGTTGGGCTGTGCATGGCATCCGTCTCTCTGGGAAAAACGTGGGGAATCCCGGTGATTGTAGATCTGCGCGATATGTGGCCCGATATCTTCGCCGAACTGGTTCCTACTTGGTTACGGCCGGCTTTCCGATTTGCTTTGCAACCTCTACTTCACAGTTGCCGGAGCGCATGTAAGAATGCCACCGCGTTAATGGGCATCACCGAGTCGTTCTTAAACTGGGGATTAAGGCGTGCGGGCCGCGAGAGGAATGAACTCGACCTTGTCGTACCGTTTGTTTACCCTGAACGACAGTTCTCCTCCGACGATCTGTCCGGCGCGGAGCAATTCTGGAACGCCTTGGACATCAGGGGCATCGGCGGACAGAAAGTAGTAACATTCCTTGGAACTCTAGGCAGACAGTTTCACCTAGATGCCGTGATCCGTTGCGCGCGCCGGATGACGGCAAAAGATCCCCATCTGCGGTTTGCGCTCTGCGGCGCCGGGGATAACTTGAGTCTGTTCAAAGACATGTCCGGTGGCAATCCAGCTATCGTCTTTCCGGGATGGATAGATTCAGTCAAAATTCGCGTTCTTCTGCAAAGAACTTCTCTCGGCCTCGACCCAATGCTCAATCGTTTCGACTTCTTAGCCACCATCAACAACAAGGCGGTTGAATATCTCGCTTCCGGTGTGCCTATCCTTTCCACGCCCGAGAATGGCGACTTGGCCGAATTGATTCGAAAGACTGGAATCGGAGAGAGCACAACGGAAGGCGACGACAGCGCGCTCGAATCGTCTCTGACTGGCATGCTTGGCAATCCTGCGGCACTCGAAACCATGAAGGCGAATGCCAAGCGCGTTTATGAAGATCGTTTCAATCCCGTTGTTGTCTTTAAGACTCTGATCGCGCACGTCGAGAGCATGGTCAAATGACTAAGGAACAAGAGCAGCAGGCTTGCTACGAAAGCTATTACCGGGCAAAAGGGACAGATAGAAACGATCCGCGCTTGAACCGCGGCGCGCTGCTGCAGATATTAGCCGGCGAAGCCGCTCTTATCCGAGCCTGCAGTCACATCCCGGGCCAATTCGGAGGCACCCGGCTTTTGGATGTGGGCTGCGGTTCGGGTGCTCGCTTTTTCGAATTGTTCCGGTTAGGTTTCAAGCCCGAAAACGTCATGGGCCTGGAAGTGCAACAGGAGCGTATCGAAGCGGGCCGGGAGATCTTGCCGCAAGTACGGATAATACACGGCGACGCCACTGCAATGACATTCGAGGATGACTCCTTCGATGTAATCTTCGAATCGGGTATGTTTGCGACCCTCCCTTCGGACGAAATCCGCCGTAGCATCGCCCACGAGATGGTACGGGTCTGCCGCTCAGGCGGATACCTTTTGCTGAGTGATTGGAGAACCCCAAAGTACGGCGACAGGGCTTACAAAGCTCTGACCGTGGAAGATCTCCACCGGCTATTCGACACTGCGAAACGGACGAGTTTAATCGCAATCGAGAGAGGAGCATTGGTCCCTCCCATCGGTCGGCTTCTTTCGACGCACATGAGCAGCCTCTACTTTCCGGTAGCAGCCATGCTGCCCTTCCTGGTCGGGCAAGTTGTATACGTGCTCCGAAAGCTCCCTAATGAAGACCAACATCGATCTTGAAAAGCCGCTTCGTACGCAAGCCGAACGAGATGCGGCCAAGGGGACAGCGGATATTTTTGATCGCTCCCCAGACTCAGTGCAAGTAAAGCTCGAAAACTTTACCAAGTATGTTCGCCGCCAGCATCTGAAGCGATTCCTCGCCCTGTATGAAGTCTTCAAGCTAGCGCTGCCGGTTAAGGGATCAATCGTGGAATGCGGCGTCTACAAAGGCTTCGGGCTGATGGCGTGGGCCAAACTCAGCGCCATGCTCGAACCGGAAAATCTGACGCGCCGCATCTACGGCTTCGACAGCTTTACGGGATTTCCGGATCTAGGCGAGCGCGACCGGAGTCCTTATACTTCCGCCAAGATCGGGGACTTGTGCTCAGACTCTTACGAAGAGCTAGCGGAGTTAATTAAGCAATATGACAAGGACCGTTTTCTGGGACACATCCCCAAAGTCGAATTGGTGCGAGGAGACATCGCGCAAACAGCTCCTGCCTTCGTTCAGTCCCATCCACATTTATTAGTAAGTTTGCTGTTCATCGACTGCGACGTCTACCAGCCGACCAAGGCTGCCTTGGAGGCGTTTGTCCCGCGCATGCCCAAAGGAGCGCTGCTGGTGTTCGATGAACTCGACAATCCTCTGTGGCCCGGCGAGACGCTCGCTGCTATCGAGGCCGTCGGACTAAACCACCTCCGGTTACGGCGTCTTGAGTGGGACCCGTACATCTCTTTTTGCGAGGTTGAATGACTGCGGCCATTGCAATCCTGGAGGTTCCGTTTTTCGACTATCCGGCATTATTTCGAACGCGCGAAGAAGAGTTTGTGGAGGTCTTTCGCGAGGTGTGCCGCCGAGGCGCTTTCATCAAGCAGAAGGATCTTCGGGAATTCGAAAGTTCTCTCGCATCCTTCTTAGGCGCGCGCTATGTCCTCGGAGTGGGTAACGCGACGGACGGCCTCGAGATTGCTCTCCGCGCGGCTGGTATCGGGCCAGGAGATGAGGTGATCTTCAGTTCCCACACCATGATCGCCACTGCGGCCGCCATTCATTATGCGGGCGCTACGCCGGTTCCAGTCGAGTGCGGCGGGGATCATCTGATCGATCCAACAGCGGTGGAATCCGCGGTCACGTCCAACACCCGCGCCATCATGCCTACGCAGCTAAACGGCCGCACAGCCGATATGGACGCGCTTCAGACTATCGCGATGAAGCACGATCTCGTAATCGTTGAAGATGCCGCGCAAGCTTTGGGATCCCGTTTTCGTGGACAAAGCGCCGGTACTTTCGGCGTCGCTTCGGCCATCAGCTTTTACCCCGCCAAGGTGCTCGGATGTTTCGGAGATGGCGGTGCGATCGTCAGCAACCACAGCGCGGTCTTTGAACAGGCTTGTGCCTTGTGCAACTTCGGCTATAACCTGCAAGGAGAACTCGCCGGTTGGGGTTTTAACTCCCGGCTGGATAACTTACAAGCGGCGTTTCTGAGCCTGCAGTTGCAGGATTACGCCACCGTGATAGAGCGCCGCCGCCATCTCGCCGGCCTCTACTCCGGGCGCTTGGCGGACCTGGCCGAAGTTGTTCTCCCCCCGGCTCCCGATAGCGATCCTGATCGCTTCGATATCTATCAAAATTACGAAATAGAGGTTGATCAGCGTGACCGGCTGAAGCAATATCTGGCTAACGCGGGCATCGGCACTTTGATTCCGTGGGGTGGTCAAGCCGTCCATCAGTTAGAGCGGCTGGCGTTCACTCAACATTTGCCTTACACAGATTGGCTGTTCACGCGTCTGTTGATGCTCCCGCTGAACATGTCGATCACCGACGACGGCGTCCAATATGTCTGCGACAAAATTCGAGCTTTTTACGGCCGCTAAGGAAGCGAGTGAACTGGCCCGGCGTGTCCGCATTCACTGCCTGCGGATGACAAACGGCGGGGGTGGTGCGCACATCGGTTCCACTTTCTCCTGCGCCGATATCCTGAGCGTGCTTTATAGCGGTATCCTGCGCGTGGATTCGGGTAATCCGGGTTGGAACGATAGAGACCGCTTCATACTCAGCAAGGGTCATGTGGGCGCGGCTCTCTACGCGGTGCTGGCCGAGCAAGGCTTCTTTCCCCTGGAGCGCCTGAGTACCCACTACAAAGACGGCTCGGACCTCTGCGGCCATGTGTCGCATAAAAACGTTCCAGGCGTGGAGGTTTCCACCGGCTCCCTCGGCCACGGTCTTTCCATCGCCGCCGGAATGGCTTATGGCGCCCGGCTCGACCAGCGTCCACATCGCATCTTCACGCTGCTCAGCGATGGCGAATGCGATGAAGGGTCCACCTGGGAGGCCATTCTGTTTGCCGCTCACCATGGCCTGGATAATCTCATCGTCATCGTCGATTACAACAAAATTCAGAGTCTCGCCTCCGTCGCCGACACCCTGGCGCTGGAGCCTTTTGCGGACAAATGGACGAGTTTCGGTTGGAGCGTCAGCGAGGTGGATGGCCACGATTGCCGCGCACTGGTGCAGACTCTCTCTCGAATTCCGAGTGAAAAGGGGAGACCAAGCTGCATCATCGCCCACACTATCAAGGGAAAGGGCGTGTCTTTCATGGAGAACAGCGTGCTTTGGCATTATCGTGTAGCCGCCGGTGCGGAGTTTACCGCCGCGCTCGCCCAACTCCAAGGCGACGCATGAGGGATGCCTTCGTTAAGGCGCTTACGGAGCTTGCGGAAGAGAATCCAGCCGTCATGCTGATTACTGGAGATCTCGGTTTTGCGGTGCTGGCCGATTTCGCCCAGCGCTTTCCGCGCCAGTATTTGAACATCGGAGTGGCGGAACAAAACATGATCGGCGTGGCCACCGGGTTGGCACTGGAAGGCCGCGTCGTCTTCACATATTCGATAGCGAACTTCCCGACCCTCCGCTGTCTTGAGCAGATACGCAACGATGCCTGCTACCACGAAGCCAATGTCAAGATCGTCTCGGTGGGCTGCGGGATGAGTTACGGTCCGCTTGGGATCTCGCATCATGCGACGGAAGACATCGCCATCGTTCGCGCTCTGCCGAATATCACCGTGATCTCCCCCGGCGACCGGTGGGAGGCTGGACAAGCCACGCGCGCCATATCTAGCTGCAGTGGACCCGCCTTGCTTCGCCTCGACAAATCGGCGGCGGTCGAATCATTCAAACCGGGAGAAGTTTTCCACCTTGGAAAAGCCAGGCGTATTCGCGAAGGCCACGACATTACGTTGATTGCAACGGGCGGCATTCTGGGCGAAGCCTTGGCCGCCGCCGACCTCCTGCGCTCGGATTCGATCCACTGTCGAGTGCTTAGCATGCACACCATCAAGCCAATCGATACACGGGAACTGTGCGCCGCGGCGCAGGAAACCGGCGGTATCGTCACCATAGAAGAGCATTCCGTGGAAGGCGGCTTGGGTGGCGCCGTGGCCGAGAACCTGCTGGAAGCTGGAGTGATCCCGCGCTTATTTTTTCGCGTTGGCCTGCGAGGCGGCTTCACATCGATCGTAGGCAGCCAACAATACTTGCGTAAAGTCTACTCATTGGACGCGGCATCCATCGCAACGGTTATCACCTCTAAGCTGCGAGTCGCAATGCCCGCTTTTGCCTGATGCTTAAACGATGCTTTGATGCCGCGGCAGCGCTCACCGGGCTGGTGATTTTCTCGCCGGTCTTGTTGGTGGTCATGCTCGCCATTTGGCTCCAGGATTATGGATCGCCGTTCTACATTGCACCCCGTGCAGCGCGTGGCGGGGGATCCTTTGAGATGATCAAGTTCCGGTCAATGGTTGCCGGCGCCGACAAAATCGGAGGTTCGACCACAGCCGCATCAGATCCGCGCATCACACCGGTGGGACACTTCGTGCGCGCGTATAAGATCGACGAGATCGTCCAGTTGTGGAACGTTCTGCGAGGTGACATGAGCCTGGTTGGCCCGCGCCCGCAAGCACTCGCCGATGCGGAGTCATATACGGCTGCTGAGAGCCGTATGTTAACGGTCCGCCCTGGAATCACAGACGCCGCATCAATCGTATTTGCCGATGAGGGCGAGATTCTCAAAGGGAGCAGTGACGCCGGCCTTCTTTATAACCAGATCATTCGGCCTTGGAAAAGCCGTCTGGCCCTAGCCTGTATAGACCACCACGGCTTTTGGATCGACCTTTGGCTGATCTTTCTTACGCTCCTTGGAATGTTTTCGCGGGCCGCCGCGTTACGCGCTGTGGGAACAATGCTGCGGAGCTGGGAAGTCGATCCCCTGGTTATAACCATGGCTGCCAGGCGAAGCGCGCTCCTGCCCTATCCCCCACCCGGTCTCGCGGCGGAAGATTCCAGGCAAATTCCCTTTGCGCCTCCAGCTGCCCCTCGCGTCAAAGGGCTGCTTCGTTACCACCGTCCAATCGTGTTCGCGATTGAGACGGCAACCACCGTGCTGGCCGGAGCGCTGGCCTTTCTGCTCCGCTTCGACCTCTATCTCCCCTTGCCGTACCGGCCCGTTCTCTTGGCGTCGCTGTCTGTCTGGGTGCCTGTCAAACTCGCCTGCATTGCTCTACTTGGTGTGCAGCGTGGGTCGTGGCGGCACGCTTCTCTACGTGACTTCCTCAGACTGCTGCTGAGTAACGTGGCAGCCGGCATAATTTCCACCGTGATACTGGGCAGTCTCACGCTTGGGATCCCCAGATCCATTTACTTCCTGCAGTTTCTGCTGTGTGTTTTAATAGCCGCCGGCATTCGAGTCTCCATCCGTCTAATCGCCGAATGGGATCGCTCTCCATCTCACCCTGAAAGCAAACAGCGGACCCTCATATACGGCGCTGGCGATGCTGGTGTCGCTCTCCTGCGCGAGATCCGTCACAGCCCAGCCCTTCCATACAAAGTCTGCGGATTCATTGACGATCAGCCTTGGAAGACCGGGTTAACTGTGCACGGCCTTACCGTTTTCGGCGATGGGCGCGCGCTGGCGGGCATCGCTCAAAAGAACGGAGTCGAGTTAGCGCTTATAGCGATTCCGTCCGCTTCGGGCGCGGAGATGACGCGGATCCTGAAATGTTGTCACGCCGCCGGAATTCGTTTTAAGACGATTCGGGGACTTAGCGAAAGGATGGAAGAAAATAGCTTGGTCCATCAAATCCGCGACGTGGCCGTCGAGGATCTCTTGGGCCGGCCGCCGGTCCGGCTGGACGAAGACCGGATCCGTGCCAGAATCCAGGGCGCTGTCGTTCTGGTCACCGGAGCCGCCGGCTCGATTGGCTCCGAGCTTTGCCGCCAGATCGCGCGCTTCGAGCCAGCCGCCATCGCCGGCTTCGATATCTCCGAGTCCGCGCTCTTCCAACTCGAACGCGAGATGGCGCACTCTTTCCCGCTGATTCAGTTCTGTCCGGAAGTTGGCAGCGTTCAAGATTCCCGGCGTGTGGCCGAAATCTTCAGCCGCCACCGTCCATCGATGGTTTATCATGCGGCGGCGTACAAGCACGTCCCGATGATGGAATCGCACCTGTTTGAGGCGATCGAGAACAATGTGTTCGGCACCTTGAACGTAGCGCTGGCGGCCCGCCGATGGGATGTCCAGGATTTTGTCATGATCTCGACGGATAAAGCCGTCAGCCCGGCGAACATCATGGGTGTCAGTAAGCGCATCGCGGAATTGCTGATTCGCTCGCTGCAAAATGGCCATGTCAAGTATGTATCGGTCCGGTTTGGAAACGTACTGGGCAGCGCTGGCAGCGTGGTGCCCATCTTTAAAGAGCAAATTGCCCGCGGCGGCCCAGTCACGGTTACGCATCCGGAGATGCGCCGCTATTTTATGACCATTCCAGAAGCCTCGCAGTTGGTTCTTCAGTCGTCAACCATGGGCAAAGGGGGCGAAATCTTCGTTCTTGACATGGGCGAACCCGTCCGCATTCTCGACCTGGCGCGTAACTTGATTTTGCTCTCGGGGCTCCGGCCGGACGACGACATCCCCATTTCTGTAACCGGGCTTCGGCCCGGCGAAAAGCTCTTTGAAGAATTGAATCTGCTGGACGAGAACATGCTGCCGACTTATCACGAGAAGATCAGGATCTTCGCCGGCTGCACGGTTCCCTGGACAGAGATGGAGCGTCAACTCGGGCGGCTGCGCTACCTTTGCGACGTGCGCGATTTCAACGAGTCGGTCCGTAGTTTGAAAGAACTGGTTCCCGACTATAACCCGAGTTCCGAACTGCTGCAACAGGTGCTCGAAGAAGGAACACAATTACAAGCGATGGCGGCCGGAGATTTGGGCTCGGCCTAATAGGGAAATCGGATAGAAATGACAACTCACGAACTGGCTGCCTTTGTTCGGAGAAACGCTCCCGCAGAGACTTGGGTGGATAGTCTGGAAGCTCGCAAGGTAGCCGAATTGGAATTTCACAACGCCCTTCGAGACCATCAATTACCCGCGGACTCAGCGGGCAATGCGAAGTTCTATGCCGCGTCCGGCGACGCAGCGGCATACGCGCATCAATGGATCGCCGAGAATTGCCGAGGCAAGGTAGTGCTCGATTTGGCGTGTGGAGACGGCGCGCTTTCATTGAGAGCGGCGAACGAGGGCGCGGCGCTTTGTATCGGCGTCGATTTGAGTGACGTGTCGATTCAGCACGCGGCACATTCCGCGCACGCGCAAGGCTTGTCCGAGAGAGCCATTTTCGTTCAGGCGGACGCCGAAAATACGGGCTTGCCCGATCAATCGATAGACGTGGTTCTCTGTAGCGGGATGCTCCACCATCTGGATCTGTCGTACGCATTTCCCGAGATACGGCGCGTCTTGAAACCGGGCGGAGCGGCCTTCGGATGGGAGGCCCTGGCATACAACCCGTTAATTAGGTTGTACCGGAATCTAACCCCGGCCATGCGAACCGATTGGGAAAAAAACCATATCCTGACGCTCGCCGATCTCAGGTTTGCCAAGCGTTTTTTCGAGGTGCGGAACGTAAGGTATTGGACCTTGCTCTCGCTTGTGGGCGTGTTCTGCCGGCCGTTGCTTCCCGCACTCTCCGCTATTGATCATGTGCTGCTGCGGTTGCCGCTCATCCAATGTCTTTCCTGGAGCTTCACATTCGAACTCCGCCGGCCTTAGTAACCCCCGCCCTACGCTTTGCCGCGGCGTGTTCGTACTTGCCTTTCACCCCCGGCTCGGCCCATCAGCAAGCCGAACTCCTCTCCCAGAGTCTCGAAAGCCTCCTCCATCCGGACATTCTGTGGGACCAGATCTGCAGACATAGAATCTTCGCGCTGGCGGACGCGGTATTGACCCGGAATCAATGCCGAAGCGTCTTAGGTGAACATGAGTCCGCACTCAAGAAACGCGTCCAACAGGTCCGTTTACAGGCATTCATCCTCACTGCCGAAGCCGCCCGGTTCAGTAAATTGCTCTCGCAGAACGGCATCACTCACCACCTGCTGAAAGGGCCCCAACTCTCCGAAAAATTATATGGAGACTTGGGCCTGCGGCACGGCCGGGATATTGACATTATCATCGAACCCAGCCAGTTAACCGCCGGTCTTGCCGTTCTGAAGGCGGCCGGATGGGACTGGCCAAATTCGGAGCTATGGTTCTCCAGCAGTGTCTACCGGCGGCTGGCCAGGTCACAGTTCTGGCATGTGTCGCCGGTTCACCCTGAGTACAAATCCATCATTGAAGTCCACTGGACATTCGAACATCTGCGTGCTGCCAAAATGGAGGCGAAATGGTGGGCGCACTGGGATTCGAGTGGCCCCGTGGTCTCTTCCGCTGAAGCTCTTTACCTGTGTCTGCATGGCGCAAGTCATGCCTGGAGCCGCATGAAATGGTTGGGAGACATTCGCGCGCTACTCGACCGCCAGCCCGCGATTTACGGGCAGTCTCTGCCGCTCGCGAAGGAGTTAGGGCTGCTCCCGATCCTGGCCCAAGCTCTGCTGCTTTTGGAATGGCTTTATGGCTTTAAGCCGGATGCCAGCAGTCGTGTCATCGCAAGCGAGAGAAAGGCCGAACCACTGGCCCACTTCGCACTGCAGACGTTAACCCGGAAAGCTTCGGCCGGTGCATGGTCGATAAGTGAACACTTGCAACTTCTCCGCTACGGGCACTCTATTGCACGCCGGCACGGCATTCGCGCCCGTTTTCTTGACTTTCTCTCAGTTTGCTTTTTGCACCCCGGCGATCTCCTGCAGTGGCGTTCAGCGCCCTTGCTTTTATTCATGCTGCCCGCGCTGCGAGTGACGGGCTTCATCTGGCGGAGATGCTTCAAACACTCCAGCTCAATGCCACCCGGCTGAGTGCCGACGGTGTCGCTGAGGGATTCGTAACCCAAATACCTACACAACGTGGCGCACACTTACAAAAAGCAGCATTTCGCAGTCTTTGCCGCAGAAATGCACTCCAGCGAACCTGAGCGTCTGGTCGCCTTCTACGAGAATGAGCTGGGAGTGAAGTTCTCGCAGACGGCCTATCCGTTCCCGCGCTTCATCGCCGATCTGGGCCGATTCGCGCTGATTATCGCCGATAGTCGGGGGCAAGATGCGGATACTGCTTCAGAGCCAGGAAAAATGACGCTCGATGTGCTCTCCCCACTTGCCGGGGCAGAGGGTTCGAGACCCTATTTCCTTTATCCTCGGCGCGTCATTGGCGGCGTAACGCCGGAAAGGACCGCAGCCCGGACAAGAGACCCCGACGGCAACTATCTCGCCTTGGTCAATTCGATGGAACACTTACTGGGGCGTATGCCGCCGATTTCATCGTGGCTCGAAATGCTGGATTGCCTCGGAGAATTCGCGCTGCTGCGCCTCCGACAGCTCCGGCTGGGACTCCTGTCACGGATGGACCGCCTGCGCGACAACTACCAATATTCCACTGGCCACGTCAGCATCGAAAGCCGCGACCTGCATGGATTTTCCCATCTGGTCGCCTCCCGGGAAGGGTTATTCGCGGTCAACACGACTTCGCATAAACGCTTGGCGCGTGGGCGTTTTTTCGGCATGACGCTCAGGAACGGCGACATATATTGTTTTCAGTCCTGCGGCGTCAGCGACCTGGCTGGAAGCCACCCCCCGAAAGGCCGCATTGTGCGCTTCAGCGTCAGTGACGGCCGGATTGCCGGCGCGACAGTCACAAACCAGGGTCTGGACGATGGCATCCACCAGATCGATTTTCTCGGGGACTTCCTGCTCGTTGCAGACTGCCACAACGGCCGCATTCTTAAAATGCGGCCCGGTTCGCAAGAATTTGAGGCGTTTTATCCACTGGGCCCATTGACGCGGGAGGAAGCGTGGGTGGAATATCACATGAACTCAATGGCCGCTCATCCTGACGGAACCCTCTGGCTGCTGTTGCATAACAGCCTCAGAAAACCGAGCGAGATCGCCGTCGTGAATTCCGAGTTCGAGATCGTCCGCCGGTTCGAACTGAGCGCTGGGGCCGCGCATAACATTGTCTTCACAAATGACGGGCTTGAATATCTCGTCGCCGATTCATACGGCGGCAGAATTCTATCCGCACAGGGCCCGGTCGTGGACGGAGGCATGTTGCTGCCGCGGGGGATTTCGCTGGATAAGAGCACCTGCGTCTTCGGCGAATCTTATTTTGCGACCCGGGAGTTTCGCAGGTACGTTCCGGGCCGGGTGCACTTCGTCGATCGCCAGTCCTGGAAGACTGTTGCCACGGTGGAACTCCCCGCCGCGCCAACGGAGATCCGGCGACTCGACGGGAAGGATTTTTCCCTCAGCAACTATACGCTCGCCGAATCGGCGGCAGAGTCCACGCCCGCCGCCCAGTAAGTGGCTGCGGCAGTCTGCACCACCGGGACAATATCGAAGGCAACGCAGATGCGCGCGCCGTCTACGCCGCTGGGGCAAGTCGCGTGCGGTACATAAGAAGGAAACAAGACTAGCCTGCCCGGTTCCGGCTCAATCTCACGAACCCCCCAGGGAGGTACGACGCCTGGTTCGCCGTTGAGTTCGCCGTTGAGTTCGCCGTCGTCGAGTGCCCCGAGAAGAAGCGGCCCGCTCCAAGTGTCGCCCCGCCGCGAGCGCGGCGCTGAAACGTAATAGACGCCGCTGAGCCAGCCATCGGGATGCCGGTGCGCCTTTTGGCGGCCCGTCGCGTCACAGACGATGGCCCAGGCCTGCACGCGCACCCTTTGCGGACTCCCGCTGAGAAACACATCGGCCGAATCCGTGAGTCGCCGGATATACGCTTCCACCGCCTGCCGTATGCGTCGGAGCAACGCATCGGTCGCCACTGCGCCAAGCTGACGCAGGAATCGCGTGCGGCGGCCGTCCCGGGCCGCTTTGTTTCTGTGATCGCGGGACAGCGTTGGATTTGCCCGGATTTCCGCCGCCAGAGAATCGCGAAAAGCCTGGTCGTTGGAGTAGCCGTCGGGGGGCTCCAGCCTCGTAACCTCAATCAGCCTGTCCAGTGCGACGAGATTCCGCGCTTCCTCAGCATGACCGAGCGTGGCGAGCGTGATGGCCTTCAAGTACTTCGCATTCGTATGCGAAGGGTCTGCGGCGAGCTGCCGGTTACAGAAATTCAGGCCCTCCTCCGGGCCCAGCGCCTGCACCCGCATCTCCATCAGCACGGGATTGGACGACGCGGCAACCGCCAGAGCATCTGGATCGAGGTAAGCCATAGGCGGCCGCCGCAATGCTGCCAGTACGGCGAGGTGAACACGCTTGGCAACCGAGTTGGCAGGCGCGAGACCGATGGCGTTTTCAGCGTGTGGCAGCGCTTCTTCAAACAGGTCCAGGCCTAGCAGCGCCTCCGCCAGGACAATCTCAAGCTCTACGGAGGGCGGCAGAACCGAGACAGCCCTGCGTAGACACTCCGCCGCTTCGTCCCATCGCCCCAGACAAATCAGCGAACGGCCGAGGACAGCCCAGTTACCGATAGCCGCAGGTCTCGCCCTTGTCGCGCCCCGCGCCAGTTCGACCGCCAGGCTCATTTTGCCGAGATCGACTTCAGCCTCCCACAGCATGGTGGAACCTCAGCGAGCGCGCCATATTCTAACCAACAATGCCTGCGTTCAGATGCCCGGCCAGTTAGCTGAGGCTGAGATCGTCGGAACCCGCGCTCTGGGTACCCTCTGCCAGATAGGTGTGCAGGGCATGAACGGCCGGGGGCTCCCAAGGCGCGCGGCTCCCAGATGCAGCGACCGCTTCTACGTTCGAAGCGCCCTCGCCATCTGTGATTAACGGACTTGTTGTATCTATTTGGGGCCTCTTTCTTTAAAGGAATATTGGTAATTATTGCCAAATATATCACAAATTTAGGTCAAATACGCTCCCGTTCCAGCTTATTATGTGCAGGGATGGGATGTCTTTGTTTATTCGCGCCGTATCCTGATATCATCACCCCTGTTAGCAGTTATCGAAAATATTAGCCGGATATTGCCGCAGTTCGCCAACATTAATCCACCAAATATGCGAAAGTTTATCGAGCAGCCACTTCTGAACAAAGGGGGAATCCTGTTACCTGAGCCCGTTGCACGGCGGGTTTGGCCGCCATTCACATGGTTATCCGGCTGTGAAGGCTGTGAGCCCAATGCGCGCTGGAACCACTATGTCGCCTTCGGCCTCAGAATCTCCGCGCAGTTATCCCTGCCGGAACTGGGCTCACCGGCACCCGCCGGGCCGGTGGCGGACGTTAAGATCCACTTCGAGTCTCTTCCGGCCGAACTCCCTTCGGGGACGGCCAGCAATAACGAGTTTGTGCTTGATGCCGGAAAAATCGCGCGCTATCGCATTCGCGGAGGAACCGAAATCGCCATAGACCCCCACATCGGCAGTTCTGAACGAAACATCAGGCTGTATCTTTTGGGTTCGGCGATGGGTATCCTTTGCCATCAGCGCGGCCTGATGCCTCTCCACGCGAATGCCATCGCGATCAACGGCTCCGCAGTGGCCTTCGCGGGGCGAAAAGGCGTGGGAAAGTCTACGCTGGCGGCACACTTTCAGGCGCGCGGGTTCAAGGTTCTGTGCGACGATGTCTGCGTCGTTGGCTTCGACAAGAGCGGCGGTCCGGTGGCTTGGCCTGGCCTGCCTCGCCTGAAACTGTGGCGGGATGCAGCCCAAGCCTTCGGCCACAACAGCAACGCTTTGGAACGGGTTGCAGATGGCATCGAAAAGTACTTGGTGCCTTTAAGCGCCCCGGCCGTTCAAACGCCCTTTCCACTGGCGCGGATTTACATTCTCGGGGATCTTGCCCCCGGCTCGCCGGCCGCAATTTCGCGGCTTACCGGAACGGCCGCGCCCCAGGCCATCCTTTTGAACATTTACCGGCCCGAATTTCTGGCGCCAATGGGCCTTGCCGCTGCAAATTTCACACAGGTTGCTCTCGTAGCAAAAGATACGCAAGTATTTACGGCACCGCGCGAACGGGGCTACCACGTCTTTTCGCGCGAGGCAGCGAGACTGGAAAGTCATGTTCGGGAAGGAAAATACGCATGAAAAGCGATGTTCTTCTGTCACCACGGTCCATCGTAAGCAGAAACCCGGATGTCGCCGAGGCGGAGCTGGACGGGGAAGTCATGGCGCTCAACGCAGACAACGGAACCTGTTACGGGTTCAACAGGACGGCCTCTCGCGTCTGGAAAATTCTCCTCCAGCCCGCCAGCCCCAGCGAGGTTTGCGGCCGTCTGGTTGCCGAATACGATATTGACGAGGAAACCTGCAAGCGTCAGGTAATGGACCTCCTCGAAGTATTGCGCGGCGAAGGTCTGGTGGAGGTCCGCCCAGAGGCTCCGTACGAGGTCTGCCGCGAATGAGTGCAATTGCCGGCGTGTGGCGCTTCGACGGCAATCCCGAAGCGGCCTCAGACTGCGCGCGCATGCTGGCGGCGCAGGAAGTGTATGGTCCGCATGACGGCAGGCAGTGGAGCGGCGGACCCCTGGCTCTGGGGCGGCGGCTGTTTCGCACGCTGCCGGAGGACTTACACGATCTTCAACCGCTCCAAAGCAGGGATGGCCGTCTCGTTTTAGTAGCCGACGTTCGGCTCGACAACAGAGACGAACTGACGGCGGCGTTGCGGATGCCAGCCGAGTCTTCGAGTCTCTGCGATGCCGCTGTTCTTCTGGAGAGTCTGGTCTGCTGGGGCGAGGCCGCGGTCGATAGGCTGGTGGGTGATTTCGCCTTCGCCCTGTGGGAGCCGGGGACTCGGCAACTACTCCTCGCACGCGATTTTAGCGGACTGCGGCCCCTGCATTACCACCGTGGCAAGGATTTCTTCGCCTTTGCATCCATGCCCAAGGGGCTCCACGCATTGCCCGCGATACCCAAGGAGCCGGACGAGCACATGGTGGCCGAGCTGATCGCTCTATTGCCACAAACAGGGTCACGCAGCTTTTTCAAGACCATTCATCGAGTGGAGCCGGGGTGCTGTGTTACGGTCAGGCCGGACCGGATCACCCAACGCCGCTACTGGGAACCGCGCCGCCCCGGCCCGATTTCCTCGCGCCCGGACGAGTATATAGAAGGACTGCGCCACCATCTCGATCAGGCGACGGCATCGCGCCTTCGCGGCGCGGGCGTGGCTGTGGCCGCCCAGTTGAGTAGCGGCCTCGACAGCTCCTCGGTTGCCGCCACTGCGGCGCGGCTCCTCCAGACCTCCGGCGGACGGGTGGTCGCGTTTACCGCCGTTCCCCGGGAGGGCTACGACGGGCCTTGCCCAAAGAACCGCATTGGCGACGAGGGCCCTCTAGCAGCCGCAACGGCATCCATGTATCCAAACGTCCAGCACGTTCTGGTGCGCGGCGACAGGCTGTCACCGATGCGCGATCTCGACGGGCTATCGGCTCTCTTTGAACAACCCATGCTGAACCTGTGTAACTTTAACTGGGCGCGCGCGATTAACGACGGCGCGAGACAGAGGGGGCTGACCGTGTTGCTGAACGGACATTCGGGAAATTCGAGCCTCAGCTACACCGGCTTCGAGTTGCTGCCTGAGCTGTTGGCCGCCGGCCGCTTTGCGGACCTTTGGCGAGGGGCTGCGGGTCTTATAAGAAACCGCTACCTGGGCCTGCGTTCCGTCTTGGTGCTCACGCTGGGACCTTTCCTGCCGAGCTGGTTCTGGAAGTTGCTGAGCGCATCCCGGGAAGGTGCGCACGATATCCTCAGCTACACGGCAATACGCCGCGACTGCCTGGCCGAATTGGATCTTGCCGCACTGGCCAAGAAGCGGGGACTCGATTTTTCCTATCGACCCTGGAAAGACGGCTTCGCCATGCGGCTCTGGTCCATGGGCCGGATCGACATGGGCTATTACTCAAAGGGAACGCTGGCTGGCTGGGGTCTCGACCGGCGCGATCCCACAGCGGACAAGCGCCTTGTCGAGTACTGCCTTAGCGTCCCGGCGGAAGAGTACATAGCCAACGGAACGCCGCGCTCTCTTGCAAGGCGCGCCCTGGCAGATCGGCTCCCCGGAGCGATACTCGACGAACGCAGGAGAGGTTATCAGGCGGCAGACTGGCATGAAAGTCTGACGGCGGCCCGCGATGACGTCCTGGCTGAGCTGGACCGGCTGGCGGCCTGCCCGCCTGCCCGCAACATTCTCGATGTGCCCCGGATGAAGGGTCTCGCTGAAAATTGGCCGTGCGGAGGTTGGGGGGACGGAGATGTGGTGCAGTCTTACCGGGGCGCCTTGCTGCGGGGCTTGTCCGCCGGTCACTTTCTGAGACTGACAACGGAGGGAAGCCGTTGACCGGCCCGGGACGCGCTCTCTCAGCGACGGACAGGTGGCGGCGGACTTCGTGGGGAGACCGTGCCTTGCTCTGCGAGGCTATGTTAGTGCTCGGGATCTCGTCCCTTGCTATCTTTCTGACCCCGTTTCGCTTCATTGCGCGTGCTGCCGCATGGAACGGACCGGCCGTGATTCCCCTTCCCGCCAACCGGCGTGCCATCTCGCGCCGCGTCCGCTGGGCGGTTACGGCCTGCGCTCAACGAGCGCCGTGGCGGGCGGTTTGTTTCCAGCGTGGGCTCGCCGCACATTGGATGTTGCGGCGGCGCAGTGTTCCTTCCGTTCTCTACTACGGCACCGCTCGCGATCCCGGCGCGGGAATTGTGGCGCACGTTTGGGTCCGGGACGGCGACTTTTTTGTGATTGGCGGCGACGTGTCTTCGCGTTTTGTGGCGCTGGCTACGTTTCCCCGGGTTTAATGCCGGTCTTTGCCGTTCTGAAGGCGGCCGCTGCATAGCACGCCCGGCAAGGCATTCGGGCCCGCGTGGGCGGGACCAACGGTTGAGGAACCCGATTCGCCGCCGCGACGACAGCGCCCCGGCTGAGCCGCGACCGCCGGGGAGCGAAAAGGGCCTCTCGCAGCAAAACGGTTTGCTTTGGTCAACACTGCCAAGAAATCGCCATTAATAAGGGGCCAGACGCGTCAGGATCCCATCTGAATTGCCCGAGAGCTTTCGCTGAAACGCACTCGCTGTCACCGGGAAGTTGGCCGAGAAACTTTGGCCGCCCACCCAGACGCAGCCAAACGGGTCCGAATAGACTGCATATCCGTAGTCGCCCACGCCGCCACCCAAATAGGTCGAGTAATTCAGCCCACCGTTGGTGTTGAAATTCGCCACAACTGCATTGACCAAATTCGGCACTGCTGATGTAGCTAACTTCGCTTGCACCGGTGCCTTAACCGGGAAGTCTGGCGATATGGTGTTCCCTGAGACTGCCGCATTGCCAAACAAATCCACGGAAATGCCGAACGCATATTGCGCTTGACTGCCCCCCAAGTAAGTAGAGTAATTGAGCGCTGATCCCCCAGTGTTGAGCTTGAAAACGAAAATCGACTCGTATCCGTTGATCTTCGGCTGGAACGCATTCACGGTTGGAAATTTGGTTGAATTAGTGTAGCCCGCCACATAAGCGTCGCCTAACAAATCAACGGCGATACTTCTGCCGCTATCGAAATTCTCGCCCCCAACATATGTCGAATAGCACAGGCTTGATCCATCAGGGCTGAACTTGGTGACGAACGCGTTGGAACCAGTGCCGCCAATTTTCGGCTGATATGCATTCTTCGTCGGGAAGTCGGTTGAATGCGCTTCGCCGGCTACATAGGCCGAGCCCGCCAAATCAACGGCAACGCCATTGGCCGAATCTTCGCTTGATCCACCCAAATAGGTCGAGTAAATCAGACAGCCGCTTGCAGAAATCTTGGAGAGAAACGCGTTTATCTGACAGGCTCCCCCGCATGCCGTTTGGAACGCGCCTTTCGTCGTCGGAAACTTCACCGAGTTCGTTAAGCCCGTAGCGTACACGTTTGACTGGAGGTCAACGGCCACACCGGTCAAAAACTCGCCGCCGCCGCCGAGATACGTGGAAAAGATCAACCTCGACCCCGTGCAATCCAGATGGGTCACGAAACCGTTTTGCGTGCCTTTGAGCGAACCTTGAATCGGATTCTTGGTGGGAAAGTTTGTCGAATACGTAGTCCCGCCAACAAAGGCTTCTCCAGCAAGATTTACCGCAATACTGTTGCAGCGATCCCCATTAGGGAGGGCGACGCTCGAGCCGCCCAGATACGTCGCGTAAATGAGATGCTGGCCCGTTGGATCAAGCTTTGCTACGAAACAAGAAGAACTGCCGCCTGCCTTCGGTTGCTCCGGGTTAGCGGTGGGAAAGTTAAGCGACATCGTTTGACCCGTCACATAAACATTTCCAAGCAGATCGCCCGTCACCCCCAATATCGAATCGTCGCCACCGCCGCCTAAGTACGTGGAATAGCTGAGAACCGGATCGATCACCAAAGCCTTCGCATGATCGTAGTTGCCAACCGCAAAGCCAATGTTGTTCCCGTTGCCAACCGTGTAGTGGCAATCGATCGCCACGCGCTCACCGTTGGACGCCAACTGATAAACAAACGGGCGGTGGAGGGTGAAGGCGCCGCCACCCGATTGAATCGAAAGCGATCCGTCCGCGCGAACAGCGACCTTGCCATTAACCTGGAGCGCAATTGCCGACGGATCTGCATCGTGCCCGAGCACAAAATCCGACTCGAACTGACGATTGTTGCCGTAGACGACCAAATCCATGTGCGGATAGACATTCTTATACGTGACTTGCGTGTAACTTGGAATGCCGGTGAGCCATCCTGAAGGCTCTGAACCGTAAAAGTAATTTACCGTTCCGCCGCGCTCTCCCGATCCCACGATCGCCGAGGAAGTGGCGGTCGTGCCGCGAAGTTTCAGTCGAAGTGGGAGCCCTTTCCCAGCCGCGCGCAAAGCGATCTCGCTCTGGCTCAGCAAAAGGATGCCGCTGGCCCCTCGTGAAATGAACTTTACATTTGAGGGCGCTTGTCCCTGGTTCTGTTCGAACGCTATGGGCATGCCCGGGTGTGAGACAGAAGCACCTGCAAAGGCGCCAACTTGTCCCAAAGAAAATATAAAAATAGATGTGGCTATCGCCTTTAGATTTGCTGTTGTAGTTGGAACTAAGAACATGATCCTCCCAATCCTCGCTAGCCAAAAGTTAACACACTAGCCCGTTCCAACCAAGTGGCGTAGCCAATACTGGGACTATTCCCAAAACTACCCGCACTTTTTTGCAAAAACTACTAGAGCTAGGACGATAGTGTCGTGCCGTGGTACTTTTTTACCATATCGAGGAGGATTCTTACGTTCTAATGTCCCTTAATACAGGTAAATCTTTCACGCTCACTACCACTGCGGCCACAACCGCCCTACTGCTTTCCTTAACTTCGCTGAGTGCGTTCGCCGAGACTCCCACCGTCAAGTCCGGCATGCCCATTACTTTCGAACAAAATCAGGGTCAAGCGGCGCCTGACGTCAAGTTTGTGGCGCGCGGCAAGAGCGGCGTCCTCTTCTTGAGCCCCACCGAGATCGATTTGCGTGCGCCCGGCAAAGCTTCGCAGTTCCGGCTCAAACTCCGCGGCTCGTCCGCCGCCACCTCGCTGCTCGGCACGGGCGAGCGCACTGGAGTTGCCAATTATTTTCACGGTAGCGATCCGTCCGCCTGGCTCACCAACATCCCGAGCTTTTCTCAAGTTACGTACAAGAATGTTTACCCGAAGATCGATCTAATCGTCTACGGAAACCACCGTCAATTCGAGTCCGATTTCGTCATAGCGCGCGATGCAGACCCCTCCGCGATCTCTCTCCAGATCGACGGCAAACTCAATCTGCGCCAAGATGGATCGCTGGCTGTCGAATCGGCCGATGGCGCGCTTCAGCTTCATCGCCCCTTTGTTTACCAAGTTGCTTCCAACGGTGAGCGCCAAGCGGTGGATTGCCACTACACCATCAGCAGCAAGAACGAAGTCGCTTTCGCTCTCGGTAAATACGATCATTCCAAAGAGCTCGTCATCGACCCCGTGATCGACGTTTCTACCTATTTTGGCGGCGGCGTCCAGGATGCAATCTTGGGCATTGCGGGCGACAGTAATTCCAACGTCTACGTCGTCGGTCAGACCTCTTCTACCAATTTCCCAACAACCGCTGGTGTTAAGCAGACCAGCAAGGCTGGCTCAGCCGCCACTACCGGCTCCAATTCCGACCCTGCGTATGATTGCTTTGTTGCAAGATTCAACTTTAGCGGACAACTGATTTACTCAACCTATCTGGGCGGTTCGGGGTTTGACAAGTGCTCCAGTGTAGGCGTCAATGCGAACGGCGAAGCTTTTGTGGGCGGTACGACGTTCTCGTCCGATTTCCCCATGAAGGGTGCCTATCAGGCTTCCCTCAAGGGGACACAAAATGGAATCCTATTCCATTTGGACGCTACCGGATCTACACTGATTTTCTCCACCTACTTGGGCGGTGGTGGCGAATTTATAACATCTACGGCCGTTGATACCAACTCGAATGTCTATGTCGCCGGCGTAACAAATTCGCCGTCCTACCCAACGACGACTGGAGCATACCAAGCCGGCTTTCTCGGCACGCTCATTACCGATAACACTACTACTCCACCCACTACTTACTATAATAATAGCGGCTTTTTGTCTAAACTCCCCGCCGATGGCTCAAAGCTGATGTATTCAACTTACCTTGGCGCCCCGAGCGGTGACACTACGATCAATGGACTCGGCGTTGATCCCACAGGGTCAGCCTACGTGGGAGGCGAAACCCATTCGGCCGGTTTCCCCACTACGCTAGGTGCCTTTCAAAGGACTCTGGGCACCGGAGCTGCGGCAAACGCCTTCGTCACCAAATTCAGCACCGACGGCACAAGCCTTGTCTACTCAACTTTCATAGGTGGCACGTATTACGATAGCGGCCAAGCTCTGGCCGTTGATTCATTAGGCAACGCTTATTTGGGTGGCTTCACGCAGTCAACCGACTTCCCCACCCTCAACGCTCTTCAGACTTCGCCCGAGGGAGCCCGATCCGCCTTTGCCCTAAAGCTGAACACCACCGGTACCGCGCTCATATACTCCACCTATCTCGGCGGCTCAAATTCCGTCACTTACGGCGCAGGCAAAGGTTACCAGCAGGCCTTCGGCGTCGCCGTTGACTTCTTCGGCAACGCTGCCTTCGTTGGAGAAACCACATCCACGGATTTCCCAGTCACATCGTCGGCTCCTCAAAGCACTTATCGGTGGCGGTTTCTTGGACGCCTTTGTAACCGGTTTTTCGCCCACCGGTTCCGAGATCTTCTCCACTTACGTGGGCGGCAGCGGTGACGATTACGGCTTCGCAATCTTGGCCGATCCTTACGGTTACTTCTGGATTGCCGGTCAAACCACTTCGCCGAACTTGCTCCACCCCAACGCTTATCAAGCGGGTCTTGCGGCGGCCTCGAATCCCTCAATTGGAGTTCTGAACGGCTTCCTCACCCGCCTCAACTACACCGCCGATGTCAGTGCCACGACAACAGCCACGCTCTCGGCAACTAGTCTTTCCTTTGGTAACCAAAACGTCGGCACCGTCAGCGCCGCCCAGACAATAACCGTCACTAATGGCGGTGCTGCCCCTCTTGGTATTACCTCGGTCTCCATTACCGGAGCGAACGCCGGTGACTTTGCGATAGCATCCAAGACCTGCGGCAGTTCCATAGCCGCCTCGGGAGGAAAGTGCACCATCTCCGTCACTTTCGATCCCAGCGCCGTCGGCTCCCGCGTCGCCGCCTTAGCGATTAACGGTACCTCATCCGAATCTCTATCTGTCTCGCTCACCGGGACCGGCACCATGCCCACGGTTTCTTTGGGTGTCCCCGGGCCCTACATCTTCGGAAACCAAAACGTGAACACCACGAGCGCCCCGGTGGCCCTCACTGTGACCAACTCAGGCAGTGGCCCCTTGACCATTTCCTCCGTTGCGCTCACCGGCGCGACAGCTGACTTTACGGTCGTCGCTTCCACCACCACCTGCAAGAGTGGCACCGCCGTGGCGGTTGGCAGCAGCTGCACCATCTACGTCACTTTCAATCCGCTCGCTGTAAACACTTTCAACGCCAACCTGGTGATTACCGATAACGCCGCCGTGTCAACGCAAATGATTTCGCTCTCTGGTACCGGCGTCGGTGTCCCCAACCTCTCGGTGTCGCCCACGAGTCTTACGTTCGGGAATCAAGTAGTCGGTTGCACTAGCGCTGTCCAGACTGTGACGCTGACGAACACAGGTTCCGCCACCTTGAATATCACAAACTATGCCTTTGGCGGCGCCGCCCCAGCCGACTTCGCTCTAGTTAACAGCAGCACTACCTGTAGCGCGACCCTCGCGGCCGGTGCCAGCTGTAAAGCCGGCATTGCCTTCAAACCAACCGCCACCGGCGCCCGCACAGCCACCGCTTCGGTTACCGACAACGCTCCGGGTACACCTCCGTCGATCACTC
Organism: Bryobacterales bacterium; assembly: GCA_963763615.1. Classification (GTDB taxonomy): domain Bacteria; phylum Acidobacteriota; class Terriglobia; order Bryobacterales; family Bryobacteraceae; genus Bog-105. The sequence continues at coordinate 541,774 of CAVXPI010000009.1, forward strand.
TTACTGGCACCGGCACTGCGGCTGCGGCTCCCGTTGTCACTCTCTCTTACACCAGCCTCACTTTCGGTGGCCAGAACGTCGGAACTTCTAGCGCCTCTCAGTCCATCACTCTGAAGAACACGGGCAACGCCCCGCTTGTCGTCAGTTCGGTGGTCCTTAGCGGCACCAACCCAGGTGACTTCGTGTTGTCATGCGGATGCACAGGCACCCTGGCCGTTAATGCAAGCTGCACTTTGACGGTGGTCTTTAAGCCGACCGCGACCGGCACTCGTACTGCCAATATCGTGATCACGGACAATGCCGCCGGTTCACCCCAATCCATCGTCTTAACCGGCACCGGCACTGCTCCGGCCGTGACCCTTTCGCCCACTAGTATCAACTTTGGGACGGTTCTTTGGGGTTCACAAAGTGCGCCTCAGACCGTCAAGGTTAGCAATACGGGGACTGGCCCACTTACCATCACTTCCATCGGCTTGCATTCACACACAAGTTGCTCCTTCCAGATCACAGCCACAACCTGCGGTACGAGCCTCGCCGCCGGTTCTAGCTGCACGGTAACTCTGGTTTACAAACCGCCTTTCGGTCTTTCACAAGAAAGCACGACTTTGATCGTCAGCGACAACGCTGCCGGTTCGCCTCAAACTGTGGCGCTCACCGGCAAAGAATAGCTGTATTCGAGGAAACAGGGCAAAGGCGTCAAAAGCGTCCTTTGCCCTGCTTCCTTCTGGCCAGATCTAGTCCACAACGCGCCGCCGAAGTAGCGTCTCAACCGGGGTTAGGTCCCCGCGTGCTTCTTCGTAAACACCAGCGTCTCGTCCGCACCATTCGGATCATAATGATTGATCGTCATGGTCATTGTGTCTTTTTCGGGCCCTAACTCCATCTTCCATGCCGAGGTCACGTCTTCCGCCGGGCCACCCTCTTTGGTCGCATTCAGACTCGGCCCGTTATACCAAGCCGTAATCTTTGACTTGTGCGTCCCCTCCAAAAAATCACACGGCTTCCCATCGAGCTTGCTAATGAATTCCGACGCTACCTCCGGCCCATCGCCCTTCCGTATCTTCATAGTCACCTTGACCGCGTTGTCAGCAGTCGCGACCGTCAGACTGACAACGCGGTTGTCGTTAGTCTTACTGCGTGCCGCGTCCATCTGCCAAGTGCCGTCAAACGTCTTCTGTTGTTGAGCTACTAACGCTGCGCCCGCAAGAAAAAGGGAAACGACACATCCTTTGCCGGCGAGCCTAATCATGCTTGCCACCATGTTGCATCTTCCTCCTGGAAGTAGTTCGTCACGAGCTTCGTTGCTCGAAACGTCACTCCAGAGCATACTCCCTTTTCAGGTTTGCTGCTTGCCCGATTTATACGCCGCCGGCGGGGAGATCTCCGCTGCGATCTCAATGCCAGCCAACACCGCCTTCGTTCCCGATCCCGTATCATTCCTAAAGGAGTCACGAAACAAAAGCTATGGACCGCACCGCAAAAGCCCAATGGATAGGCGACCTCAAATCCGGCGCCGGCACAATCTCAACCGCCAGCGGCGTACTCGCCGGCACCCCGTATTCCTTCAAAACCCGTTTTGAACAAGGCACCGGCACCAACCCCGAAGAGCTCCTCGCCGCCGCTCACGCAGGCTGCTTCTCCATGGCGCTCTCCCTGATCCTGCAAAACGAAGGTCTCAAAGCCGATAGCATCGATACCACTTGCACCATCTCACTTAATAAAGAAGGCGATGGTTTCGCCATAACCCACAGCCACCTCGCCCTCCGCGCCAAAATTCCCGGCGCCACCCAGGAAACCTTCACCCGCTGCACCAACGCCGCCAAAGAAAATTGCCCCGTGTCCAAGCTCTACGACACCGAGATCACCCTCGACGCCCAACTAGAACCCTAGTTCCGGCTTCTCCGCGTGATCCACAACCAGGACTTCCACTGGCGCTTTGTCCGCCGTCAGCTTCAACCCAAGTTGCTGCTCCAGAGCTGCGAAAATGTTCGGCTTGTTGTTGGTTTCGCTTTGCCGTCGCGCCAACCAGTCCCGCAATCCCTCAGTGGCCTCGTCCGCGGCAAAGCTCAACTTCAAATCGAAGTCGTTCCTGAAGCCGGTCCTATCCAGCACTGGCCGTTCCATCACGAACCCCAGTTCCCGAATAAGATCCGCCATATGAACCTTGCTTCCTTCCAGCAACCCGCCGGCGCGTCCTCCGGGACCCGCCACATAACCACAGTCCACCTTTCCAGGGACAGGCTGCGGCGGGGTGCCGGGTGGAAAGGAAACACACTCCACGTCCTTCGCTGCCGGCAGTCGCATGCTGCCCTTTGCGGCACGCAAAACATAAACCGGCAGTTCTCTCGTCTCTCGGTGAAGCGCCAGCTTGAACCGGTCAGCCAGCAGTGTCTGCGTCATCCGCCACATCCGCGCCGGGTCTGCAGCGCTCGCCGGTTTGGCCTCGATGTCGTAGCCGATCGAATTCATCCACGGCGGACCACCAATCACCTGCGAAGCCAACAACGGAAGCGCGTGGTTCTCGTGGTTCCCATACGTGAATTGGATCAGCAGTAACAGCGAAGCATCCTGCGTTACCAGCCTTCCGCCGGTTCGATAGGCAACGCCCATCGAGTGTTCAAAGCGATCATTCCAGGCCGAAGCATTTTGCTTTATCGACACCGTTTGAAACGCCGGATGTGGGTCTGCCTGACCCAACAATCCATCCGCCGCAAGAAACAGCAGCATCGCGGCCGCAACCATGCCCGCTCCCAGACCCGCGCGCGCCGCCGGCCGCGATTGCCCCAGCAATCTCGCAATTCGCCCCGGCAAAGAGTTCCGCCAACGCATGCACATAAATGAACGCATCGCCGCTTGTTCATTGCGGCGCGGCGAAGCCATTTGCCCGATGTTACTACGATAAAGGCCGTATGTAAACGACAAAGTCGTAGTACTCTTGGCTTCAGGGAAATTTAGCCGAACAACCATCCCTCGCGCTTCTTGGCGAATGGCTCTAACGCGGGATAGCGCTCAACCAGCTCCGGCGGCATCGGCAGCACTTCATCCTTGAGGATCGACGAAATTTCGAACGCATTCACCACCGCTTTGCCTAGGTAGTGATTGTTCGCCACCACATAGGTGTCTTTCGCTAAATGCTCAACCGTCTTGATGCGGTCGAGCCAGGGAGCCAGCTCCGCCACCGAGTAGAGATAGTCGTAACGCTCCCCGTAGTATTTCTGTTCGCGCCACCAGCTATCGTAATTGCGTCCGTGTAGCCGAACGTAGCCGAGCGGCGAAGTCGCGATGGCACTTGGGGCGACCGACTTGCGAAACAGCGGCTGATCGATGTTACAAAGGCCAAGGTTGAGCTGCTCCAGCATATCGAGCACGCCCGGCTCGCTCCAGCTCCCATGCCGAACTTCAAGCACCAGCGGAAATTCGGCAAACCGCGCGCAGAGACGCGCCAAATAATCGCGGTTTTCAGGCGTGTTGCGGAACGACCACGGGAACTGCATCAGCAACGCACCGAGCCTGTTCTGCTCAAGCATCGGAGCCAAACCGTTTTTGAACTCTTGTTCATCGGCCGCGCCCGCCGTTCGTTCATGCGTGAAGCCGCGCCATAACTTAGCCGTGAAGCGGAAGTTTGCATGCCCTTCGATCTTCGTCAGCCAGTTCACTGCGGTCGACGCTGGAATGGGCCGGTAGAAAGTGACGTTGACTTCAACCGTATCGAAATACTGCGCTAGATATTCCAGTTCCGAGAACCCGCGCGGCTTCTTGGCCGGATACACCACGCCCCACCAGTCTTTATACGCCCAACCGGCTGGACCGATTCGTGTCAAGGCAATTCACTCAGCGAGTGGTGGCTTGCTCGTAGTTATACGCAACCTTGAACATCGTAGCTTCGTCAAAGTGGTTAGCGAAGATCTGCAAGCCAATCGGCAGACCTTCCTTCGATTGACCGCAAGGAACGCTCATGCAGGGTACACCCGCCAAATCTCCGGTGAGCGTGTAGATGTCGGAGAGATACATGGCGAGTGGATCGTCCACCTTTTCGCCAATTTTGAAAGCAGGGAAGGGCGAAACCGGTGCGAGAATGCCGTCCAGATCTTTAAAGGCATCCGTAAAATCGCGCGCGATCAGCGTTCGAACCTGTTGCGCTTTCTTGTAATAGGCGTCGTAGTAACCGGCGCTCAGCACATAAGTGCCCAGCATGATGCGGCGTTTTACTTCAACGCCGAAACCAGCGCCGCGCGTATTACGGTACATATCCGCCAGCGCCGCGCCTTCAGAGCGAATCGTGTAACGCACACCGTCATAACGGGCCAGATTCGAACTCGCTTCGGCCGTAGCGATGATGTAGTAGCAAGAGAGTGCGTATTTAGTGTGCGGCAAGCTGATCTTGCGGATCTCGCAGCCCAAGCTTTCCAGTTTCTTCACAGCTTCGTCAATCACCGAGCCCGTTTCCGAAGTCAAACCTTCGAAATATTCGGTGGGTAAGCCGAGCTTCAGCCCTCTCACGGGATGCTTCATCAGGACGTTGTAATCGTCAATTGGTGCGAAGGCCGAGGTTGAATCCTGTTCGTCGCGCCCAGCCATGGCGTGCAACACCGTGGCGCAATCTTCCACGTTACGCGCAAAAGGCCCAATATGATCCAGCGAGCTGGCAAACGCCACTAATCCGTAGCGCGACACGCGGCCATAAGTAGGAGTTACTCCGACCACGCCGCAAAAACTAGCCGGTTGCCGAATTGAACCGCCGGTGTCGGAGCCGAGTGTCACACACGCCGTCCCTTGCGCAACAGCCGCCGCCGATCCGCCGCTCGACCCACCCGGCACGCGATCCAATGCGCGAGGATTCCGCACAGGGCCGTACGCCGAGTTCTCATTCGACGAACCCATCGCAAACTCGTCGCAATTGAGTTTCCCGATCACGATCGCGCCTTCATCCTCCAACCGATTCACGGCGGTCGCGTCATACGGCGGAATGTACTTTTCGAGCATGCGCGAACCACACGTAGTCCGCACGCCCTTCGTGACGATGACATCTTTGACGCCCAACGGAACGCCCGCCAGCGCTCCCGATGGGCGAACCTTTGGCAATGTCCGCATCCACTTTGGCGGCCGCGGCTCAACGCGCGTTCAGGCGAGAAAGTCAGATAGGCGTTGGTCTTCGGATTTTCGCCTTCGCAAATTCTAGCGCCGCTTCAGTGAGTTCTTTGGCCGAGAATTCTTTCTTGCGGAGGCCGTCGCGAACGGACGCGAATCGTGAGCGAAGCGACGAGAAGTGGGCGTGCTCATGTTCGGTCAATCACTTTCGGAACCTTGTAATAGCCTGCGCCAGAGACAGCGGCATTGGCCAAGCGCGTCTTGGTTGCTCAGTGGCTTGTGCGGAACGTCTTCCCGCAGTGTGGCCGTCTCATCGGCATCAAAAAAACTTGCGCCATCGGATCTACGTTTGAGGTGTCCAGTGAGTTCAACTGTTCGATATGAGTCAAAATCTGGCCGAGATCGTGCGACATGCGCAGCACTTCTTCGTCGGATAAGCGGAGGTTCGCCAAGTCGGCGACATAGCGGACGTCTTTTTCAGATAGGTTCAAGCGGTGGCCTTCTTGCGAGAAAGTCGATATACCTTCTTTAGCACAGCGTCTTGAATCGAATCGGCCTCGTCATAAGGGATGGCGGCTTGCGTCGCGGGACTCTCCCGGCTTTCGGCGCGTTGCGGTTGCCGGCGCGGAACCGCGGTGCGGAATTCAACCTCCTGCACAAGATCGCATCCCATCACCTTACGAAGCCGGCCAAGAATTTGTCCGCGTAACCCGAACAGTTGTTTCTGCCAAATGGCATCCTCCACTTCGACTACCAGCGTTGTTCGCACCAGTGTCAACCGCGGCGTATGGCCCGCAACGGCCTTGCCTACTGCCGCCGGCCACACAGCGCGCGTCAGATCTTCGTCAGAGAATACCTTTTTCGACAGCTTGTTCTTTTGAATAAAATGAGCAGCGCGTTCCATAGAGCGAAGACAACAGGCGCACCTGTATTGTTTGGGGGGAGAACGGGGGAGTGAATGAAGTGTAGCATGAAGGTGGATCAGCCTCGCCCAAGCGGTTTTTCGCAACTATTCTTAAGCTGCCAAACTGAGCCCTTCATACCGCCCGCGCCAATGCTCCACTTGCGGAACGCTACGGCCGTCGTTCCTTTACTAGCCGGTCCGCCAAAAAGATCTTGAGTAACGACTGCTAAGGAACGTCTCGTTTGTTCGCAAGAATTTTCAGATCTTCGATCATGGCTGCGCGAAGCCGGATTGATATCGTCTTCAGCGAGGGCTTCAGATTCGGAAACCTTTGCCGGGATCCCGCAGACCAATCGATGAAATCGGTAGAGTCATGCTTCGCCCAAAACTCTCTTTCACTGTGTTCCGATTTGAATTCAGGTATTTTTTTCTTCGTACTGGACATAAGCGTTTTGTTCTCTGTGATTCATGTCTCGAACAGAAATGCTTCGAATCAGTTCTTGGGGAATGGTGAACGCTCCGAATAAGTATCGCGCCAGTTTTTGACAACTACTCTTAACCTGCCAAAACTCAGCTCCCGTGCCGCGCACGCAGTACACTACAAGAGGATGACCTTAGAAGAGCTAGAAAGAGAGTACGTTGCGCTCCGTCAGCAAGGTGAAGCTGTGCGGAGCTATCTTTGACGCGTCTGGCAAGCAGAAAGAACTGAGCAAAACCGAAGCTGAGATCAACGATCCCAACTTCTGGAATCAGCCCGAAAAAAGCCAGAAAGTGATGCAGCAGCGCAAGCGGCTGGAAGAAGCAATTCAAAATTCCAACGCCGTTACCAGTGTCGTCTCCGACATCGATACGTTATTCGAACTCGGGCGTGAGGGTGAAAACATTCTCCCCGATTTGGAGCGCGAATTAAAAAAATTCTCTTCAAAATTAGAAGAACTGGAAACCGCTATGCTGCTGTCTGGCGAAAACGATGCGCGCGATGCCATCGTCACCATTCACCCCGGCGCCGGCGGTACCGAAAGCCAGGACTGGGCGGAGATGCTGGTGCGCATGTATACCCGCTGGGCGGAACGCCACAAATACCAAGTGACTGTCACCGATCTGCTGGAAGGCGAAGGCGCTGGCATCAAATCGGCCACTTTTGAAATCAATGGCGAGAACGTTTACGGCCAACTGCAATCCGAGATTGGCGTCCACCGGCTCGTCCGCATTTCTCCCTTCGACGCCAATGCACGCCGCCATACGTCGTTCGCCTCGGTGTTTGTATTGCCGCAGATTGACGACGACATCAACATCGATATCAAGCCTGACGATTTGAAGGTAGACGTGTTTCGCGCCAGCGGAGCGGGCGGCCAGCATGTGAACCGCACGGAATCGGCCGTCCGCTTTACGCACTTGCCGACAGGGCTTGTGGTGCAGTGCCAGAACGAGCGTTCGCAACACAAGAACCGTGCCAGCGCCATGAAGCAGTTGCGCGCCAAGCTCTATGAGTTTGAGATGGAGAAGAAGCGCGCGGCCGAAAAAAAGCTGGAAGACTCGAAGGAAACCACCGGTTTCGGCAGCCAGATTCGCAACTATGTTCTGGCGCCATACCGCCTGGCGAAAGATCTGCGCTCGAAGCTTTCTATCGGCGACGTGGATCGCGTCCTCGACGGCGATATCGACGACGTTTATTCACGCCTATTTGGTTTGGCGAAAGACCGGGAAGGTGGCGGGCGAGGATACGAAAGATGATCTCGCCGACTAGTGACGAACTAGATCGCGCTGCCGAGATTATCAAACGCGGTGGCTTGGTCGCTTTTCCGACCGAGACTGTTTATGGCTTGGGCGCCAATGCCTTAAATCGTGATGCCGTAGCTCGTATCTTCGCGGCAAAAAACAGGCCCTTGGCCAGCCCCTTGATCGTTCACGTGAGCGGCGAAACGATGGCCCGCACACTGGTCTCCGATTGGCCCGAACGAGCGCATCTGCTGGCCGAAAAGTTTTGGCCAGGCCCGCTGACGCTCGTGTTGAAGAAAGCAGAGATCGTGCCGGATGTGGTGACGGCTGGACTCGATTCCGTGGGCGTGCGTATGCCCTCCCATCCTGTCGCCTTAGAGCTGATCCGTCGTGCCGGTGTGCCTATCGCCGCACCGAGCGCGAATCGATTTACCGAGATTTCTCCGACGACAGCGGCCCATGTCCGCCACAGTTTGGGCGATGCGGTGGACATGATTCTGGACGCCGGGCCGACGCAGGTTGGAATTGAGTCGACGGTTGCATCGTTGCGTAGAGATCCGCCGGTCTTATTGCGGCCGGGGATGATTTCGCGACAACAGTTGGAAGAAGCAACGCGCACCGCTTGGGATTTGGGCGAAGACGCACCAGAGGTGATGGAGTCGCCGGGGCAGCATGCGCGCCATTACGCCCCGCGTACCCCTCTTCACCTTTTGCAATCGCGCCTGCAAACGCCTGGAGGCCGCGGCGTAATCCTCGAGCTTCCAGAAGATAGCGTCGGCTATGCGGCCGGTCTTTACGCGGCGCTGCACGCTGCCGATCATGAAGGCTGGGATTGGATTGGCGTAGTGGAGCCGCCTGATGAGCCTGAATGGGCCGGCATTCGCGATCGCTTACGGCGCGCCAGCAGCCCGAAACAGTGAGCTACACAGCCGCGGTTTCGAACGCCTTACGGTGATCGCTTAAGAACTGCTCCAGACCTTTGTCGGTGAGCGGATGATGGAACAACTGCTCCAGCACTTTGTAGGTCAGCGTCACAATGTGAACGCCCGACTTGGCAATTTCAATCACATGCAAAGGGCCGCGAACTGAAGCGGCGAGCACTTGCGTTTTGTAGTTGTAGTTGCCGTAGATCTTCAGGATGTCGTCAATCAGCTCGATGCCCGGCCAGCCGATATCGTCTACGCGGCCAACGAACGGACTGATAATGTACGCGCCGGCCTTGGCGGCTACCAGCGCCTGAGCCGCGCTAAAACACAGCGTGACGTTGGTGCGAATCCCCTCTTTCGAAAGAGCTCCAACGGCCTTAATGCCTTCTGCGATCATCGGCACTTTGACTACCACATTCTTGTGAATCTTGGAAAGGCGGCGGCCATCTTCGATCATTTCTTTCGTGGTCGTTGAGACAACTTCAGCGCTGATATCGCCATCGACGATGTCGCAGATTTTGCGAACCTGTTCTTCGACGGGAACGCCCTCTTTGGCGATAAGACTGGGGTTGGTGGTCACGCCATCAATGATGCCTAATGCGGCGGCGCGTTTTAGCTCGGTCAGATTGGCCGAATCCAGGAAAAACTTCATGCGTGGTCTAGCTCGATAGTATCAAGTGATGCAAATCCGGATTGTGCCTGCCCAGAAGAGCCAGGCCCCTTTGATTCTCTATTTCGTACGCCAGTTGGCGGAGTATGAAAAACTGCTCGACCATGTGACGGCGGATGAGGCGCGCATTGAAGAATCGCTATTCGGCGAAAAGCCTGACGCGGAAGTCCTGATTGCCTACTTGGACGATCAGCCGGCGGGGATTGCCGTTTTCTTCTCGACATATTCAACATTTCTCAGTAAGCCTGGGATTTACTTGGAAGATCTGTTTGTTGAGCCGAAGTTTCGCGGATTCGGCGTAGGGAAAGCGCTGCTCGTGCATCTGGCGAAGCTCACTCGGGAGCGCGGCGGGAAGCGATTGGAGTGGTCTGTCCTCAACTGGAATGAGCCGGCAATTCAGTTCTATAAGTCGTTAGGCGCCACGGCGCAAGATGCCTGGACCATGTATCGCCTAACGGGCGAAAATCTGGAAAAACTGGCAGAGACCCTATAATCAGGATGAATGACTGAGGCTCCCGCGGCGGCGATCCAACAACTCGCCGCTATCCCCAATTTGCGTGTGCAAGCCGATGAGCCGCTCGCGCGCCATACTCGATTCGGCATCGGCGGCCCCGCCAAGGTTTTTTGCGATGCACGCGACGCAGCGAGCTTGCGTCGCCGCACTAAGGCGATGAGATTGGTGGCGCATCCGCATGTGGTGATTGGCGGCGGCACGAATCTAATCGTGGCGGATGCAGGTTTTGCCGGAATCGTCTTGCGTTTTGCCGGTAAAAAGCATCGAGCAAAATGGTATGCGGCTTTCGATGCCGAAGCAGGTGCAATCTTGCAAGATGTGGTTGACCTGTAGCATATCGTTCGGTTTGACGGTATGCAGACGATGACGGGCATTCCCGGCTATCTGGGCGGTGCCGTCTATGGCAACGCGGGCGCATATGGCCAGTCGATTCAGGAGCGGGTCGAAAGCGTGCTCGCTACCGATGGCAGCGCTCTCAAAACTTTCAGCAATGCCGAATGCGAGTTTCGCTATCGCGATAGTTGGTTCAAGAGTCACAAGGATTGGGTGATCTTGCATGTCACGCTGCTCTTCGCTGCAGGCGATCCAGCGGAACTGCAGAAGGCGGCGCGCGAGATCCGCGAGATTCGCGACAAAAAATACCCGCCCACCATGAAGTGCGCGGGCAGCATTTTTAAGAATCTATTCTTTGCGCAACTCGCGCCTGCCGTACAAGCTGAAGTGCCAGCCAAACTCGTTCGCGAAGGCAAAGTGCCGTCGGCCTGGTTCTTGGAACAAGCGGGTGTGATGGGGTTACGGCGCGGCGATATTCAGGTTGCGACTTATCACGCCAATCTGATTTACAACGACGGCGCAGGAACGGCTACGGACTTGGTGACCATCATCAAGGAATGCAAGAGGCGGGTCATGGATCGCTTCGGGTTCGAGCCGGAGGAAGAAGTGCAGTATGTCGGCTTTTAAGTTTGAAACGGCCCCAACTGGATTTGCTTTTCCGCAATAATCGCGCGAATGCGAGGCGAAGTCAGCGCTTCAAGTTCAACGAGCCGCGATTCTTTCAGTCGTGTCCGAGCTTGTTTCAGTTCGTCGCCCAAGTAGCCAGGGTGGCACATGAACTCCGTAACACCCTCCTGCAGCCGATTCAATGCCCGCGCCATACTTTCTTCCGTGAGCGAACCCGTCAACTGAAAACCCAGAAAATGGTCGGTGAACCTCACACTGGTCCCGCGTGTGAGCTTACGGTAATATCGGTTGCCGGCAGCCGTGAGTGGTTTGCCTAACCGTACCGTCGTATCGAGGGGCAGACGCACCCAAGTAATTCCGAATTCGCCGGCCAACTTCACTACTGCCTTAAAGACGGACGGCACCAAGTGCGTATGTTTGTGCGAATCAAGATGCGAAATACTCAGACCAGCCGCGCGAATTTTTTCGATTTGCGCCTTGAGTTCGGCGTATACATTCAAGCCGCGCTTGGCTAGAACGCCGAGCAACTGGCGCGGGCTTTCCGGCAGAGGGCGTCCGTCCAAAACGGAGTTGCCTTGCACCAAAACAAGGTGGGCGCCGATATCAAGAGTGGGCGTTTCCTTAGCGAGCCGCACGGCGTCATCAAACGCTTCACCATTTGCCATGAGCGTAGTCGAGGTCAGAACGCCTTCGCGATGCGCGTGAACAATACCTTCATTCACGTCGCGAGTGAAGCCGAAATCGTCGGCATTAATAATAAGCCGGCGCAAATCAGAAAAGATTCAGCTTGATCGACAGGAACTTCTTTGGGTTGGCGCGGAAGTCCTTCAGTAGTTCGTGAAGCTCGCGCGTTGAACCCGTGGCGCTGTCATAAAGCGCTGGGTTGACCAACAGCTGCCCCAGAGTGCCTTGGCCGGAGTTGACCTTATCCAGCGTCAAGTTCACCTTGTCGAGAGTTTGCGAGAGCTGTCTCGCCAGCTTGTCGTCTTTCAATAACGCACCCGCGGTGCCTTTGCCGGCGTTGATATCTGCCAGCATGGTGTTCAACTCGGTGAGCGTGCTATGAAAGTCGTTGGCGATCTTAGGATCTTTGAGCAACATGCCCGCAGTGCCTTCGCCTTTCTGCAGGCCATCCACCAATCCGGTAAACTGCGTCATCACATGCTGAATCTGCCCGTAGAGTTCGCCGTCGTTAATCAAATGGCCGATGGTGCCGTTGCGCGAGTTCAAGTTGGTGGCCAGCAACTGAAGCTGGTTCACGGTCGCTTGCAGGCTGTTGTAAAGAGTCTCGTCCACCAGCAGTTTACCGATGGTGCCTTTGCCCACCTCGATTTGGCCGACAATGTCCTGGACCTTGCCCAACAAGAGTTGCAGAGAATTGAAAATGTTGTAGCCCTGCTCTATCAACTGGTCGAAATCCGGATTAGCAAAAGACTTAAGCTCCGCGTTGGGTTGGATGAGCGAGTGGCTGGTGCCCTTGGTGATTTGCATAAACTTAGTGCTGCCGAGCAAATTGTCGGAAGAGATGCGGGCCACCGAATCGGCGGGAATCTGCTTCATCATGTCTTCGTCGATTACGACGTCGATGCGGATCACGCGCGCGGGATCGGTTTCGCCCGATAGATCGACGGAAGTAACCGAACCAGCTTGAATACCGTTAATGCGGACAGGCGAGCTTTTGGCAAGGCCGGCCGCGTCGGACGTGAAGATGTGGAGGGGGATCTCTTTCTTGAACCATTGCATGTTGCCGGTAAGCAGGAAGACCAGGAGCGCCACACAAGTGAGCGCCACGATGCCCAGAATTCCCACCTTCAACTGCGCTAAGCCGACGCGTTCTTTACTGGGCATGTTTTCCCCTCTTTTTCGGTTTACTCATCGCCATGTCTCACAAATCTCTTCACGTACTCGTCTTCAGAGGCTTCCAGTTCGTGCTTGTTTCCGAAGAAGATAACTTCGCCCTCTTTCATCACCATAAACTTGGTTCTGTTGCGTAAAGCCCCATCCTTGCCGTCGGCAAGGGCAACCAACTCTTCTTGTCCTTGATCGTAGCGAAAGTCGGACATGATCTCTCCGTCCTGATAGCGGTGAGTGACGATGAGAGACGCACTGTTGCGAACGTCGCGCTCTTTGGCAACCAGCGCCATGATGGTGTTGGCGGTGATGGGATCAAGGCCGGCGGTGGGCGAATCATAGAGCACCAATGGCGGCTCGGTCACGATGGCGCGGGCGATGCCGACGCGGCGGCGCATCCCGCCCGACAGTTCGGACGGGAACTGTGCGAAGGTTTGCGACAGTTCCACGAACCGCAATGCTTCTTTGGCGCGTGTTTCGGCTTCATCGCCGCCTGCCTCCGCCCTTGCATCATTTGTTTTCTGATTGAGAAGCGGGTATTCTACGTTCTCGCCCACCGTTAGGGAGTCGAACAGGCCGCCTTCCTGAAAAAGAACGCCGGCGCGGGAGCGTAAAGAGAACAGGTCGGTTTCCTTAGACCCCGTGACGTCTTGTCCGAAAAGTTTGATATCGCCCTTATCCACTTCCACTAATCCAATGACAGCCTTCAAGAGCGTTGTTTTGCCCGCTCCCGCAGCGCCAAACACGATACGCGTTTCGCCCGGCTGGAGGGTGAGCGAAACATTGCGGAGAGCCCAAGTTTCCCCGAACTGCAGGCTCACATCCTTAAACTCCAAAATTGGTTCTCGCGTAGAGTCCATACTCTTTAGAGACCCACAAACACCTTGTCGATAAGCAGCGTTACAACAAAGATCCAAACCATGGCGGAGACCACGGCTTCGGTGACGGCGCGGCCTACGCCCTGGGTGCCACCCGTCGTTCGCAATCCATAAAAACAGCCGATCAACGAAATGATCATCCCAAAGACGAGCGGCTTCAACAAGCCCTGCGCCAGATCGTTCAGCACCAGAGCTTGCCAAGAGCTTGTCCAATATTCGCCCCCGGAAATGAGTTTCAAGAGCGGCACGGCGATCAGATACGCGCCAATCAAACCGATGACATCGGCGACCACGGTGAGGCAGGGAAGCATGAGGGTGGTGGCAATCAGGCGCGGCGTGACCAGCTTCTGGATCGGATCCGTGCCCAGCGCGCGCATGGCGTCTATTTGCTCGGTGACTTTCATGGAGCCGAGTTCGCTGGCGATACCTGAAGCGTTGCGGCCGGCAACCATCACTGCGGTTAAAACGGGGCCGAGCTCACGGACAAGTGTGAGAGAAACGATTGTGCCTACTTGGCTGCTAGCGCCATAGGCGTTTAAAGCTCGCGCCATCTGCAGAGCGATAATAGCGCCGCTGAACGCGCCGATCAAAACGACGATGGGCAGGCTGCCCCAGCCGATGATGTCCATTTGCAGGAACACGTCATCGTAATAGTGCGGGCGTTTGACGATGTTGAGGAAAGAACGGCCAGCGAGGAAAAGAAAATCCTGGAAGGACGCAACCAACGTCTTCAGGAAGTCGAGCAACTAGGAACCCCCGGGCGTAACCTCGCTCTCATTGTCGCTCTCATTGATAGATCCTAACACAGTTGCGGCGTTTTCAAGTCACATAGATCCGAGCCGAGCATGACTAGAAAGCGACTTCGACGGGTGGAGACTTTTCGCTCTCATTCTGTTTCTGATCGACAGAGCTGATTTGATAGCGATAGGTCTTGCCGTGGTCCACTTTGCGATCGCTAAAAGCAGGCAAAGTTACGATGTCGCCTTGCCGCTCGAAGGCTGCGCCATCGATAGAACGGTAAACATAATAGCCTGCCGTGTCAGCCTCCGGACTTCGTTGCCACGAGACCTCAATGGATTCGGGACCTGCCAGCGCAGCGACTGCGGCCGGCGCGGCTGGCGGGAATTTGTCGATGGGCGTGATCTGCAAGGGTTCCGAAGGCGCGCTTTCGGCGCCTTTGTTCAGGGCCACGACCTGGTAAGAATACGGGATATCGAATTGAGACGTTGTGTCCACATAATGTGGAGTTTCGGTGGTGCCGATCTCTACCGAATTTTTGTCTGCCGGCGATTGCCGCAAAATGCGATAGCTGTCGGCCGAGTCGATGGGGGGCCAATCAATTACGACGCCATCCGGGCTAGCTGCCGCCTTGATGTTGGTGACAGTAGACAGCGGTGTAACGACATCAAGGACTATGCGATTGGACCAGGCGGAGAAATGACTATCGCCGCGCTTGACCGAAGTGCGCACCGCCACAGCGACGTGCTGGCCCACCCAGCCTTCGAGCGGCAGGGAGACAGTGATGGGCAGAGGCTTGGGATCGAGGGGGTCACCCGCGGGCGGCGGATTCACCGGATAGGGCTTAGCCGATTCGGCCCAGCTTCCGAAATCGAAAGGCACAATGGCGGGCCCGATTCGAAGATCGATTTCCGAAAATCTTTTGACGGCGACGTTGTCGGTGGTGCGAGGCGGCGTGTGAAAGAAGATCTCGATTTTGCCGCCGCGCTCCACGGCCACCAGATCTTTCACTTGAGCGGGAATTTCCGGCGAAGGCGGCATGACGGGGCCAACGTAACCGCAACCGCCCAGCAGCAACAAGAGGATTGGAATAATGGCGAATCGGCCGGCGCGCACTTAAAGAATATACCTGCTGAGGTCCTGATCTTTGACAATTTCGCTGAGCTGTTTGCGAACGTAGGCGGCGTCGATACGGATGGTTTTCTTCTTGAGATCGGGGCCGTCGAAGGAGATATCTTCGAGCAGCTTTTCCATGATGGTGTGCAGCCGCCGTGCGCCGATGTTTTCGGTGTTCTCGTTGACCTGCGCGGCAACTTTGGCGATTTCGATCAAAGCGTCTTCGGTGAAAGTGAGTTTGATGCCTTCGGTTTCGAGCAGCGCCATGTACTGCTTGATGAGAGCGGATTTGGGCTCTTTCAGGATGCGGATGAAATCGCGCTTCGGTGAGCGATTTGAGCTCGACGCGGATAGGGAAGCGGCCCTGCAGTTCGGGAATCAAGATCGGACGGCTTGGAGACGTGAAACGCGCCGGCGGCGACGAACAGAATATGATCTGTGCGCACGAAGCCGTGGCGGGTGTTCACCGTGGTGCCTTCGACAATGGGCAGGATGTCGCGCTGCACGCCTTCGCGGCTGACGTCCGGCCCGTGACCGCCTTCGCGTCCGGCGATTTTGTCGATTTCGTCGAGAAACACGATGCCGTTGCGTTCCACTCTTTCGAGCGCGATGCGCGTGACCTGGTCCATGTCCACGAGTTTCTGTTCTTCTTCCTGAATGAGATACTCCAGCGCTTCGGAAACGCGCATGTTGCGCTTCTTGGTGCGCGGGCCAAAGAGGCCGGGGATCACATCTTTGAGATTGATGTCCATCTCTTCCATGTTGCCGTTGGTGGAGACTTCAAAGGTGGGCCCGCGTTCCTTGACGTCCACTTCCACTTGGCGGTCGTCCAGTTTGCCGGCGCGCAGCTTTTCGCGCAGTTTTTCGCGCGTGCGGTCTACGCTGTCGGTCGCCTCGGGCTGGCGGCGGCATCAGCAGATCCAAGAGACGATCTTCGGCTTGCTGCTCGGCGCGGTCGGCCACTTGATCGAGCCGCTCTTCGCGAACCATGTCGATCGCCACATCCACCAGATCGCGAATCATGGATTCCACGTCGCGGCCCACATAGCCAACCTCCGTGAACTTACTCGCTTCCACTTTTAGAAACGGCGAGTTAGCGAGCTTGGCCAGGCGGCGGGCGATTTCAGTTTTGCCCACGCCGGTAGGCCCAATCATGAGGATGTTCTTGGGCATGACCTCTTCGGCCATTTCGGGGTCGAGCTTTTGGCGGCGCACTCGGTTGCGTAGGGCAATGGCGACAGAGCGTTTGGCATCGGCTTGGCCCACCACGTGCTTGTCGAGTTCCGCGACGATTTCGCGAGGAGTGAGTTCGTCGAGCAGCGGCGTTTCGGCGGACGACTGCTGAGGCAGATAGATAACCATTTACGACAACTCCTCGAAAGTCAGATTGTCGTTCGTGTAGATACACGTGTCACTGGCAATCTTCATGGCTTTCTCTACTACTTCACGCGCGTCGAGCGTGGTGTTTTCCAGCAGCGCAATGGCAGCGCACTTGGCAAACGGACCGCCGGAACCAATGGCTGCGATCGGGCTATCGGGTTCGATCACGTCGCCCGTGCCGCTGACAATATACATGTTCTGGGTGTCGGCCACGAGCAGCAGAGCTTCCAAGTGGCGCAGCATGCGGTCGGTACGCCATTCTTTGGCGAGTTCGACAACACTGCGCGGAAGGTTGCCGCTATGTTGTTCGAGTTTGCCTTCAAAGCGGGCGAACAGAGCGAAGGCGTCGGCGGTGGAGCCGGCGAATCCCGAAATAATCTTCCCGTTATATAGGCGGCGCAGTTTCTTGGCGCCGCTCTTCAAAACTTCACTACCCATTGTGACTTGGCCATCGCCGGCCAGCACAACTTTACCGTTGCGGCGGACGCACAAAATAGTGGTCGACCGGATTCTTTTGCTCATGGGGACAGACAGACTCCCGCTCAGCCCGCCATCCTTACGTGGCGGGCTGGGCGAATTCTCATTTCATCACAAACGGCTCAGCGGCTTCCGGTTGTAGCGGCGGTAGAGGCTGGCGCGGCGGGTGCGGGATGCTCAGGCTGCGGTTTGGGCAACGGCTTGCGAGGCAGCATTTCGGCGCGGTTGGCGGTGTTGTAAACGAAGTCGGCGATGATGGTGGAGGCTTGCATCAAGTCGCCGGCCTGGATGCGGTCATACACATCCATATTCGAGTGGTGAGTGCGGGTTTCGTAATCCATCGGGTCCTGGATAAATTGGAAGCCCGGCAAACCGACGGCGTCAAACGACAGGTGATCTGTTCCGCCGGTGTTGCGAATGGAGAGGGTGGAGGCGCCCATATCTTTAAACGGTTCGAACCAGGATTCGAAAATCGGACGCATCATGTCGTTGCCTTGCAGATACACGCCGCGAATTTTGCCGGTGCCGTTATCGTAATTGAAATAGCCGGAGAGCTTGGCGTGTTCGGAGGTGAGTTTCATGGTTTCCCGGTCGCCAAAATGTTCTTTGACATAGGCGCGAGAACCGAGCAAGCCTTCTTCTTCGCCGCCCCAGAGCGCGATACGAATGGTGCGATCCAACGGCAGGTTGGCCGCTTTGAGAACGCGCACGGCTTCCATCATGACAGCGCTGCCGGCTGCATTATCGGTAGCGCCGGTGCCCCCATGCCAGGAATCGAAGTGGGCGCCGAGCATGACGATTTCGTCCTTATGTTTGCCGCTGCCCGGGATTTCGCCGATCACGTTGAAGCAATCGGGGTGGCTTTCGTCGATATCGTTTTCAATGTTGAATTCGAGTTTCACGGCAATGTTGTGCTCGATCAGGCGGGCGATGCGGTTGTACTGCTCAGGCATGAGTCCGACTGCGGGCAGGGCGAGAGGTTTCTTTGGATCATAAGATCCGCCAGACGCCGCAAAGATTGCGCCGCCATCGCCGTTGGGGCTTTCCGAGACAGTCATCAGGGCGCCTTCATCTTTGAGGAACTGCGTAATTTTCTCTTGCAGACGCATGCGTTCCTCCCGCGCTTGCGGTGTATAGGCTGCGCGCCCGGCAGGCGGCCCACCGAAACGGGTTGGCGTATTGGGATCGGGAGCCGTGGCTTCGTTTGCCAAGTCGGAATCGCTGTAGCGGCGGCCTTCGGGCTCGGTAGGCATGGCGAAATCTTTAGGTGCCGAAATGAGGACGATTTTGCCCTTGAGTTTGCCCTTGAACTTTTCCATGTCTGGTTCGGTGCGAATTTGGGCCATCATCGCTTCGCCTGTGATGCTGCCGGAGGTGCCGCTGGTCCAGGCGAGCGGAATGCCATTCAGCGACGCAAAGCGCGGCTCAACCATGTGGCCTTCGTAGTATTTATTCGACCAGGCACGGCCGAACGGGCCCCACTTTTCCATACGCACGTTGACCAAGCCGTACTCTTGCAGCCGCTTGACGGCCCATTCTCCAGCCGCGTAATGGTTCGGCGAATTGGTAAGGCGCGGGCCGTAAACATCGGTGAGGTAGAACATGGTCTCCATCACTTTCGAGTTGGCCAAGGACTCGGCTTTAATGCGGTTGATGGCGGCAAGATCGGCTTTCTCTTGCGCCATGATGAGGACTCCCGAAAGCAACAGGGCTGGGGCCATGAGGAATTTTTTGTTGTTGAATGGGAAGGTTCGTTGAGACATGGGAAGGACCGGGTACCTCAAGTTTACGTTTACTACGCTTCTTATTCTGACACTAGAACGCGCGTCCCACAGATGCTTGGCAGGATGGACTACGCTGCGGAGAAAAGGCGACAGCATTGGCATGGTCGCCTGATGGCGAAAGACTCGTCACTGCGGCCGATGACGGATGGCTTTCTGTTTGGGACGAAGTCTCGAAGGGAGGCAGGCCGATTCGGATCAAGCTGGCGACGTCTGTCATTACTGACGTCGACTGGAGTCCAGATGGTCGCTTGGTCGCGTGCTCGACTGACTAGGGTTCTGTTTTCATCTGTAAAGTAAATAGCTTTGCCGTGGTCTCTCGAAAATTGCGTGGAATCCCTCAGGTACCCGCCTGGCGACCGGCGGCTTGGATCACAAACTCTATGTCGTGGACTGGACCTCGCCAGCTAAGAACCCGCCCGTGCAGACGGCTTTTGGTCACTACTCTGCGATTCGGAGCCTGGTTTGGTCCGAAGATGGAAGCACGATCCTCACAGGCACCGAAGCGGGAACAATTGGGGTTTGGCGAGAGAGTATCCAAAATCAGCTACGAACGTTCCTTTCAGGCCCCCACCCTAACGGGCCGATGCGAGAAACGGACCGGAAGAAAGCGAGGCGGCGACAATCTTCTCGTTGGTTTGCCGGTGTTCGCACGGAGTGTTCGGACTACATCGCACGTCTCGGCTCGTTGCCGTCAACAATGCCACTGAGAGTTGTTTAAAGGTCTACCAAGTTGATTTCGACAGCCTGCTTCTCAACCACCGTCCATCTGAAACCTCTTCAGGATCTAGACATCGTCCTCTGGGACGACAGCAAGATTCAACCCGGAGATTTGTGGAGAGCTAGTATCCAAAAGGCTATCGAGTCTGCGAAGGTTGCCATCTTACTGGTCAGCGCGAACTTTATTGCGTCTGATTTCATTTCGAGGAACGAATTGCCGCCATGCTGGCGGCCGCCAAGGAACGTGGAATGAAGATTTTGCCTATCATCGTCAGTTCGTGCCGATTTGCGGAAACAAGCAGTCTTTCCCAATTTCAGGCGATAAACCCGCCAAATCGACCGTTGGACGACTTGAAACCTGCGGAGCAAGAAAAGATATTCCACGGGGTGTCTCAAGCGGTTGAAATCGTCATAAAAGGAGAAAAGGAATAGCGGATCGAGACCGTTTTCCGGGGCCTGGCGCTATTGCCGGTGATATCGTGAAGTTGAGGCTTTTTGAAGGTTGTACTCGATACCGATGTTTTGGTGGCCGGATTCCGCAGTTCTCGGGGCGCCTCTCGACAATTGCTGCTTAGCGCTTTGGACCGCAAATTTGAGATGCTCGTTTCCGTGCCCTTGATGGTCGAGTACGAAGCGGTTTTGACGCGCCTGGAGCACTTGAATGAGACGGGGCTGAGCGCGATGGAGGTGAATGAGATTCTTGATGCTTATGCGAAGGTCGCTGTTCCGGTGCCTCTTCGGTTTTTATGGCGTCCACGGCTCAAAGATCCGGCGGATGAAATGGTCTTAGAGACAGCGGTGAATGGTTCGGCAGATTGGTTGGTGACATTCAATGAGCGGCATCTCGCTGCGGCTGCTCGGGAGTTTGGACTTCGGGTATTGCGCCCGCGTGAAATGTGGCAGGAGGTTCAATCACGAGATGAGAAAGAGTAATGTTGCTTTGCGTTTGCAGGGGTCACTGCTGGCTGAGGCACGCCGGGTTGCCGAGACCGAAGGGGTTGCGCTCAACCAATTCATCAACGTTGCGGTGGCCGAGAAGTTGTCGGCCCTGAGAACCGAAGATTATTTTCGTGAGAGAGCCGCGAAGGCTGATGTTCCCAAGGCGAAGCGGTTGCTGAAGCGCGCGGGCCGGGGAAACGCTCCCGTTCCGGGCGACGAATTAGCCTAGGCCGGCAAGGTTGATTGGATGCGTGACTGCGTGATGTTTGGATTGACCAAACTGCCGAAAGTGAGTATAGTTCTTCCATGCGGTCTATCGACTTACTCGGGCGCGTCGGCGTCAAATGCCTTTGCTTTCTATCCATCACTACAGCCGGCGGGGCACAATTGGTCCTGAGCGACAGCAATCCCGATCAAACGATTCGTACTACGGTCTCAGCCAAGGATCACCTCGCAGCCGGTGGAGTTTCCCTCAAATTCCGGCAAATGACGCCGCTGAAGTCCGGCTTGGGTGGCAGTGGTATCGCCGGTGCGCCAGTTGTGAAGCCGATCCAGAAGAGATTCGGAAACACTCAAAGGACGAGCGCGGCGGCGCTTAATTCTTGGGACGACAGCGACGTTCCCGGAGTGCCGAAGCCCGCTTTCTATCCAACCGATGTGCAGGACCTTGAGCAAGGCCCGGTAGTAACCGAGGCCGTAAATTATCCGATTTACGTCAATACGACGCCAGCGGCTGTTGGCAGACCAGGCACCTTGCTGCGCGATTTGGGGCATAGCCGCATGGTGCACATCATTGATCAGTATGTGGGTAAGTCGGCGGATAACCGTTACCGCGTCGGCATGGGCACACTCGTTACTTACCCGGCTTCTGGCCCGCTTAAGGAAGAGACGGATATCGTTGCCATTGTCCATGCTGTCGCGGTGTCTCTCGGCCACGCGGGATATGGCGCGATTTACCACGTATTCTTAGCGCCAGGGCAGGACGTCTGCTCCGAGGGAACATGTTATTCGCCTGATAATCCAAATCTGTTCACATACTGCGCAGATCATGGAGACATGGTTTACCCGGACATCGGCGATGTCCTTTACACGGTCATCCCGTTTCAGGCCGTCCAGGGTTGTGCGGAAGGGGCGCCGAGCCCGAACGGCTTGGTCATTGATTCGACGATGAGTTCCCTTTCGCACGAGTACTTTGAGACCATTACGGACCCGGATGGAACGGCCTGGTGGAATCAGGTGAGCTTGGATGATTATGGATACGAGATCGCCGATGAGTGCGTGACTGTGCTGCCAACCGATCCAATTGTGGCGCTGAATGGCACGAAATACGAATTGCAGGCGGAGTATTCGAATAAATATCACGCTTGCGCATACGTGCCTTAGTCACATAACTGGGTAGCCAGGCTACTTGTTGCGGCAAACTCGCCACAGTCGCTTCGTATGTCCTAGAAAAGTGTGTCAATTTCGCCACACGGAAACCGATACAACTTCTTTCGAATCAAACAATTAGCCGTGAACGAAGTCATCCTTGATATGCTGAGAGGGCATTAAAACTCCTATGCCCTACGAAACTACGATTGCCAAACCCGTAGCAGTGGAAGGGATCGGCCTGCATCATGGCGCTCCCGTGAAGTTGACCATCAAGCCGGCGCCGCCCGCTACCGGGATTGTGTTCATCCGAACCGATCTCGACAACACGGCGATTCCCGCCAGTTGGAAATTTGTAGAGCGGGTCAGTTACGCCACCAGCTTGATGCATCCCAAAGGGATTTTCATTTCCACCACGGAGCATTTGTTAAGCGTCCTGTACAGCATGGGCATCGATAATGCATTCATCGAGTTGGACAACCTGGAGTTGCCGATTCTCGACGGCAGCGGCTTGCCATTTGTGCAGTTGCTCCAAAAGGCCGGGCGGAAACAATCGCGCCGCCCCCGGCGCTACATGAAGATCGTGAAAGAGCTTAGGCTTGAGTCGGGCGGCAAGTCGGTGGCGATTTTGCCGGCCTGCCAGTTCAGGCTGCGCTGCCATAACTATTTCAATCATCCGCTGGTCGGTGAGCAGAGTTTGGAAATCGATGTCACGCCGGAAACTTATGCGCGCGAGATTGCGCCGGCTCGGACATTCGGCTTCGAGTATGAATTGGATCAAATGCGCGATCAAGGTCTGATTCGCGGCGCGTCGCTTGAAAACGCCATTTGTTTTACGCGCGATGGGGTGGCGAATCCAGGTGGCTTGCGCTTCCGCGATGAGTGCTGTCGGCACAAAGCGCTGGATTTAATTGGCGATCTGGCGCTCATCGGCCGGCCTTTGCTCGGCTGCGTCGTGGCGGAGAAAGCGGGCCACGCGCTGCACGTACAACTCGTGAATCAGATCATGTCCGACCCATCCTTATATGAAATCGTCACGCTGGAAAAGACTTCAGCGGCGCGCTTTCCACAAAGCGTTATGACGGCTCCTGCCTACTAGAGTGCCATCCCCTTGCTCCTCCGCCTGCCTAATCTGATTTCGCTGCTGCGTGTGCTCGCGGCACCCTTTGTGGCATGGCTGCTTTATGCGGGCCGCTTTCGCGAAGCTCTGTTCTTATTGCTTTTGGCCGGGCTCACCGACTGGCTCGATGGCTTCGCCGCCCGCACGCTAGGCATGACCAATCAACTCGGCATCGTCCTCGATCCGTTAGCGGACAAGGTGCTCATGGTGGTGGTGTTCATCAGCCTCGGTCTGCTGCATTTGATTCCCTGGTGGTTGTTTGTGATGGTGGTGGCGCGCGATCTGGTAATTGTGACCGGCTCGCTGTTGTTGCGGATCCTGCGCAACCGGCGCGAGTTTGTGCCGTCGATGATGGGCAAGGTCAGCACTTTTTTTCAGATTGTTCTCGCCCTGTTGGCGGTTGTCTATGCGGCTTTTCCACATGAGTTCATTCAATGGCTCAAGCTCACGGGCGTCGCTTTGACGGCGATTTTCACTCTCTTCAGTGGTTTGGACTACGTCCGCCAAGGGATTGCCATGGCTCGGCAACCCCGGGTGCTGTAACCTTCAACGCCGCCAACTTGCGTCGCAATTCGGTGGCAGTCAGCGTAATTCGCTTACTCGCTACCATGTTGTGCCGGCCCTTCTTGAAACAGCCGCGGCGCAAAGTCTTTCAGATCCCGCCGCCACGTCTGCCACTCATGCGCTGTCCCCGGAGATTCATAGAACACGTGTTTGATGTTGGCCTCTTCCAGCGATTTATGTAGTCTCTCCAGGCCATCGTGCATTCTCGCGGGTTCTTCCGTTCCGACGCCGAGCCACAGCAAATGCACCCTCTTCGCAAACGCCGCTGGATCGGCCAGTGCTCCGTTATAAGCGGTTTTCACGTCTAACTTCTCTTGGCCAAGTACCTGTGCCGTGGCGGCTCCGCTGAAACCCCCAATGTACGAGAACAGGTCCAGATGGTTGAACGTCACGTGGAACGTTTGCATACCGCCCATGGAAAGGCCGGCCATCGCGCGGTGGTTGCGGTCGGCGATGGTGCGGAAGTTTGAATCGATAAATGGAATCAAGGCCTGCGTCATATCGTCTTCGAACGCCGCTGCCATCTGCTGCATCGCCGCCATGGCCTCCGGCGAACCCAAAGGTTTTCCGGCCAGATCGGGAGCCAGCCGCCCGGCGCGCCGCGCGTAACCATTCGCCATCACGATGATCATGGGCCGGCAACTCCCGCCCGCTATCAAGTTGTCGAGAATAAAATTGACCCTTCCCTGCTTCGCCCAGCCCGTTTCGTCTTCGCCTCCGCCATGCTGCAAATAGAGCACCGGAAAGCGAGTCTTCATTTCCACGTCGTAACCGGGCGGCGTATACACCATCGCATGCCGCCAGCCATCGGTCACGCTCGAGTGATACCAGACTTCGCGAATTTGCCCATGCGGGACGTTTTCAGGCAAGTAGTAGGTGGCGCCCGGCTCCGGAACTTCTACCCCGCTCGCGTCTTTGCTCCCGCCGTAGAACGAATAGCTGTTCGGGTCGCTCACTTCCGCGCCGTCCACGTTCAACATGTAGTAGTGCAGGCCGGGAGCGAGGGGCGGCGTCGTAACGGTCCAAAATCCGTCAGCTTGCTTTTCCATGTCGAGCTTCGGACCGCTCCAGAAATTGAGTCGCACCTTAGCGGCATCGGGCGCCTTCACTCGGATTTGAACCCGAGAGTTGCCATCCACGCGCGGGTATTCCGCTCCAGGTACATTCGTTGAAGCCGGCTGGAAGCCCGATTCCTCCGCCGAACACACGCTGGCCAGCAGCAGCAGTACAAAGCCAATGCACTTCATCTTTCTCTTCTTCCTTTCGACAAGTCGCGATTCGATTCTCTCCCAGACATACCAGCATGTCGGGCGCCTGAGCCTGGAGTCATTAGATCAAACCTTCACCTGACGACGTCGTGAGGTCGTGAGCAGGGCGCTTTTTAAAGGAGATTTGGCGCGGCTATCCGTGCGAGACTGAGATCGCGGGTGCATGCGCGGTCCCGATCTCGTTGCCGCTTTGCTCGACATCATGAAACATCCCGATTACGCCGTGCGCATGGAAGCGGCAGATCGCTTGGGAGAAATCGGAGACCCAGCGGCGATACCCCGGAGTGCCGAACTGCCGCCGCCTTCGCTCTAGGCGATCTCCACGCCGCCGCTGCCGTTCCCGATTTGCTGAAGGCTCTCGATGATGCCGAATGGGAAGTGCGTATTTACGTGATGTGTTCGGTGCTAATCCCAATCCGGTGCCTGCCACCACAATGCAACAATTCCCGCCCGCCAATTTCTCCGTTCCTCAACATCCCGATCCGCAAAAGCTGTTGCGATCTTTACCAGTCACGGCCTTCACAGACAAATTTTCCAGCCCTCAACTCACTAAAAACAAACCCCTTGGTCGCCATGTCCACCGTCAGACGTTCAGTCCCCACACTCTGGGGCCGCTATATTTTAGGTCCATTAACCAGCTGGTTTGTGCTTCAGCGCCAATTCTTTCTCGCCGCAAGGTGTTCGAAGCGTTGGCCGACCGTTGTTTGACAACTTATATATCGCAAGTGTCGGGCAAACCGTACCCGGCCAAACCTTTTGGGTTTGTTTTTTTCAAAACATCGCAAGTCCGGGATGGCTTTGTTGCGAAAATCAGCCACGACCCAGGGCCACCCGTTGGCTTTGAAGCGCAAAAACGCCGCTCCAGCCAATTTGGGTTCGTTTTTTCAGCTTTCGCCTCCCATCTCTCCCGTCCCAAATGGCTTCGTTGCGCAAAATGGCTACCTGCCAAAATCAAGCTCGCAACATCGGCCCAAGTTGGACCGACCTGGAGTTCACTCTTTGAGACCGCTACGTTGGCCGGCATATGGCTTCGAAGCGCAAAATCGCAGTCAAGCCCAACCCGATTTCAAAAACCGCATCGCCGCGATCGAGTCCTGATGGGCCTGCGGCTCCCCGATCATGATGAAAACGCGACCGTTCGGCGCAAATATCCGTTCCGTGCCGCGCACGTAAAGTTTCCGGCGAGCGGTTTCCGCGTCAAACGAATAAGGCACAATAGGGGGGAAGAAACTGGCAGAAACCCGGCCTGCGTGATTGACGGGACTAGTGTTCGAGAGTAGCCTTAAGACATGGAGCCGAACGTAGAAACATTTGTGCCGTCGCGCCAGTATGCGCGCTTCGGTTGGGCGGCGTTGGCTGGCTCCCTCGTATGCGTGCTGTGCGGCTTCGGCGCACCGCTCGCCTTTATACCCGCGTTGCTTTGCCTAACCACCGCTGCCGCCATTTTTTGGCTGGCTGCGCGCCCACCCATCCGTTTGGGCGAAACTCAGTTCAATATCGGCGAACGCTGCATCGCCTGGCGCGAAGTGCGTGAAGTCAACCGCAGCCGCTTCAATGGTGCAGGCTTCATCTCTCCGCTCATCTTCCATTTGAAGTTGACCAACGGCCGTTACAAAATGTTGGTATTCCCGGGCGATGCGGAGCGCGTCGAGCGCCTCGCCAAGGTTTTGCGCAAGAAATCCCATTTAGCGAGTTTTGACGGCATACCTTACCGCGACTACTGGATGTGGAACGATCCCGCCGGTGAAGACGAACGTCCTGCTCTTCCCCCCGCCTCGGCGCCGCCCGTTCATTTGTTCAGCCGCGAAGACGAAGAAGAGATTGAGCGCCTTTATCAGAAGCTGAAAACGGTCGGCCGTCTTGATTCGCGTACGTCGTCCAAAGACTCGCCGAATCCCGAGGGCAAGGACTAAGACTGCCCGTTGAAACAATTGTTTGGGCCTCCCAGGCGTAAGCGTGGCTGCCTTTTCCCCTTCCTGCTCCTTATCCTGATTGCGGTAGGTGTGCGCGTCCTTTGGGAACCGTTCCTGACGGCTTTCGGCAAGCTCCTGATTGAAGACGACGGTCCGCGCAAAGCTGACGCCATTTTGGTATTGGGCGGTGATCGGTACGGCGACCGCACCATCAAAGGCGCAGAACTGGCGAAGGCAGGCTACGCGCCTGTCGTTTACGTGAGCGGTCCTCCTCGTTTGATGGGCTACGAATCGAGCGACGAGGTGACCTACGCCGAGCAGAAGGGCGGTTATCCGGCCACCATGTTCAAAGAAGTGCATTTGCCCGGGGATGCCGAATCTACCCGAACCGAAATGCTCTTCGTCGGTAAATCGCTGACGGCGCAGGGTATCAAAAATATCTTGCTGGTTACCAGCAACTTCCACACCAGGCGTGCGGCGAAATTGTGGCGTCGGCTAAACCCGAACATTAGCGCGGCGGTCGTCGCTTCGAGCGATCCATTTTTCACGCCAACCACTTGGTGGAAAACGCGGGAAGGGCAAAAGACGTTCATCTACGAATGGATGAAGACGGTCTCGGTGACGTTGGGAATCTGAGATGTTGTTTAGATCGCTTTCCACGGTTTGGCCTTATTTACGCCGCTATCGCATCGGTTTGAGCTTGGGCATCGGATCGCTGGTGATGAAGGCGCTGCTGGCGTCCGCCCTCCCGTTGGTGATGCGGCAAGGCGTCGATTCCATGACCGCGGGATTCCAGATCGGCAGTGTATTGCGCTTTGCCGGATTGTTAGTCTTCGTGGCGTTCCTCAAAGGCGTCTTTCAATATTGGATGCGCGTGATTATTATCGGCATCTCGCGCGATATCGAATTCGATTTGCGCAACGACCTGTTCCGTCATTTGGTAGAGCTGTCGCAAGACTTCTACGCTCGTTTCCGCACGGGCGACATCATGGCGCGCAGCACCAACGACTTGAATGCCGTGCGCATGATGCTCGGCCCGGGCATTATGTATTGGGCGGAGACCAGCATCACATTTTTGGTTTCCGTAGCGGTGATGCTGCATACCGATGTGCGCCTCACGCTCATCGCCCTCATACCTGCTCCGCTCGTTTCCTTCGCCGTCATCTTTTTTGGACGTCGCATTCATAAGCGCTTCCAACAAATCCAGAGTATGTTTTCCGATATCAGTAGCCGGGTGCAGGAAAATCTCGCCGGGGTCCGCGTCGTTCGCGCCTACGCCCAAGAGCAAGCGGAAGTAGCACAATTCGAACAACTCAACCTGGGCTACGTGCGCGAAAACGTCGGGCTGGCGCGCCTGCAGGGTTTCTTTACTTCGCTCTTGCAGGCGTTCATCGGCGTAACGTTCTTGCTGGTGATGTGGAGCGGCGGCCGCCAACTGCTTGCGCATCGCATCACCATCGGCAGCTTCGTCATGTTCAACACATACATGGGCATGTTGATCTGGCCGATGATTGCGTTCGGTTGGGTGGTGAATTTGATGCAGCGTGGCACGGCGTCTCTCAATCGCATCAACGAGATTTTGCACGAAAGGCCCTCAATTGCCACCGAGGGCGTTCTTGCGGCCGCCGCCGGCTTCGGCACAGACATCCAGTTCGGCGGGGTCACTGTCAGCTTTGATGGGCGTCCCGTGTTGAGAGATCTGAGTCTCGCGATTGGCAGCGGCGAAACGATAGCGATTGTAGGCCAGACGGGCAGCGGCAAAACGACGCTCGTGAATTTGATTCCACGGCTCTTTGACCCAACGTCGGGATGCGTTCGGCTGGGCGGCACGGATGTGCGCCATTTTGACCCGAAGGAACTCCGCCAACAGATCGGTTTTGTGCCGCAAGAGACGTTCCTGTTCAGCGCGTCGCTGGCCGAAAACATTGCCTGGGGCCGGGCGGATGCAACGCGCGAGCAAATTGCCTTGGCCGCCGATGTCGCCGGCTTGACCAGCGACATTGAATCGTTTCCTAAGGGCCTGGACACCGTCGTGGGTGAGCGTGGGTTGACGCTTTCGGGTGGGCAGAAGCAGCGCACTGCCATCGCTCGCGCCATCCTTCGCAATCCGCGAATCTTGATTTTAGACGATGCTCTTTCGAGCGTCGACACCGTGACGGAAGAGAAAATCTTGAACCAGTTGGCTGATTTGATGCGCGGCCGAACTACGATTTTAATTTCGCACCGCGTCTCAACCGTGAAGAACGCCGGCCGCATCGTGGTTTTGAACCACGGGCGTGTGGTAGAAATTGGTACGCACAGCGAATTGCAGGAGCGCGGCGGGTACTATGCCGGCTTGCACCAAAAGCAGTTGCTGGAAGAAGAATTGGAGGCAATCTGAAATCTATGTCCGATTTGAAATTGAACAGGCGAACCTGGCTATCCGGCGCGATCATGGGTGCGGCGGCATTGGGTGCCGGCAAACTCGCAGCCCAGGAGTTTCAAATACGCGGCGCCGATATCAAGCTCGGCATCGCTTCGTTCTCGTTCCGGAAGTTCTCGCGCACGCAGGCGATTCAGATGGCGAAGGATTTAGGCACGCCGTATTTGAACATCAAAGATTTCCATTTGAAGCTAGACAGTTCGCCCGAGGAGATCGATGCCGCCAAAAAAGAGTTCGCCGATGCCGGCATCATTCTGGTGGGCTGCGGCAACGTTAGCTTTCCGAAAGACGACGAAGCCGACATTCGCAGCAAATTCGAATATGCGAAGCGTGCGGGTTTCCCGCTGATTGTCTGCGCTCCGACGGCCGAGACCCTTCCCAAGCTCGAAAAGTATGTGAAGGAATACGACATCAAGATCGCCGTCCACAACCATGGGCCCGAAGACAAAAATTTCCCCACTCCGCAAAATGTGTTGAAAGCCGTCAAAGGTATGGATCCGCGCTGCGGGCTTTGTATGGATATCGGTCACACTTCGCGCACCGGCGCCGATATCGTGGAATCCATTCGCGAGGCAGGCCCGCGGCTGCTTGATATGCACACCAAGGACTTGGGCGATCCGATGGTGAAGGAAAGTCAAGTTCCAGTGGGCGACGGGAAACTGCCTATTCCGCGCATCTTCGAGCAATTGATCAAGATGAAGTACGCAGGTTGCGTCAATTTAGAGTACGAGATTCAGGATGACGCGCCGATGCCGGGCATGATCAAGAGCTTTGCCTACATGCGCGGCGTGTTGGCCGGACTGCAGGTGCGCGCGTAAACTGTTATTCCGGTTTGCGGAAGAAAATGATGTGCTGCCAGGGAAGTTTATCCACCACCTTCTCAAAGGTGAAGCCTTCCGGCAGCACTTCCGCTTTCACTTCATCCACGCTCATCTTGTGTTCGGGGCGAATGGGCACACTCGGGTCTTCTTTGCGGAATTCCAACAATACTAAACGGCCGCCCGGTTTGAGACTGTCTTTGATGTTTTGCAAGATTCGCTGCGGTCTTGAAAGTTCGTGGTAGACATCCACCAGTACCACCAGGTCGAGTTTTCCTTCGGGCAGTTTCGTATCGCTCTCGGTTCCTAGCACCTTGATGATGTTGTGGACGTGCGCTTCGTTCGCTTTGACTGTCAGCCTTTCCAGCATGCCAGGCTGAATATCGTTGGCGTAGACAAAACCGCCCGGCGCCACGAGCTTCGCCATGCGAATGCTGTAATAACCTGTACCGGCGCCGACATCGCCCACCATCATGCCGGGTTTAAGATTGAATTGAGCAATGGCTTCCTGCGGCTTTTCTTCCCTTTCCCGCTCTTCGCGATCAAGCCAATCCGCGCCACCCATCCCCATGACCGGCGCAATAGGACGGCCCGTTACCGGATGAACCGCTTGACCCCCGCCCAGCAGGAAAGAGAGACTCAGTGCCGCCGCCGCTTGTCGCCAGTTCATATGCGTTTAGATGCCGCCATCTTCTTGAGTGTTGCTTTTGTAATAGTGAATAGCGCAATTTTTGCAGCGCA
Source organism: Bryobacterales bacterium (assembly GCA_963763615.1). Classification (GTDB taxonomy): domain Bacteria; phylum Acidobacteriota; class Terriglobia; order Bryobacterales; family Bryobacteraceae; genus Bog-105. The sequence goes on from CAVXPI010000009.1 coordinate 572,649, forward strand.
AACCGTTCAGAATCCTCTGCAGATTGTCGCCGCGGGCGTCGAGGCTTCCGAAGATGCGCCGTTTGCCGCCGCCACTTATCGTTTCCTGCCGGGCGATTACCTTTATTGCCAGTTCCAAATCGCAGGCTACGCGGTCGAAAAGAAAGAAAACAGCGAAGTGCGAAAAATCTCGCTGACTTACGAAATTACACCGCAAGATAACAAGGGTGTGCCACTTACTGCTCCTTTGTCGGGTGTTATTGGAGACGAACTCAACGTCGAAGATAAGAACTGGACTCCGAAACGCCGCGCCTCGTTCTTGCTGCCGTCCTTTATTGCTGCCGGTGAATATCGCTTGCACCTCGCCGTGAACGACTTGCTCGGCAAGGCTACCGCTGAAAGTAACCTGACTTTCAAGGTAGGCGGCACGGTAGTCGTGCCCACCGATGGCCTTTCCGTGCAAGACTTTCAATTTACTCGCAAGGAAGACGATTCCGAAGCGCTGGATCTGCCGGCGTTCGCGCCGGGCGATACCGTTTATGCGCGGTTTGTGATGACCGGTTTTCATTTGGGCGCTGGCAACGAATACCATTTGAGTTATGGCTTGAAGGTGACTCGCCCCGACGGCAAGCCGTACTTGAACGAACAAACGGCGGCACAGCTGGCGTCTAAAAGCTTCTATCCGGTGGCGTTCGTGCCAAGTAGCGTGAGCATCACAACCACACGAACCACGGCTCGTGGGCAATATGTTTTGCTCCTCACAGTCCACGACGTTCTCGGTTCGCAGACCTATCAGGTCAAGCGCGCCTTCACCATTGAATAACGCGCAGTCACGGCTCGGAAAGCCTCTAACCGCGAGTGTCAACGCGGCTCGGCCGCGTCTACTTGTACCAAACGAGCGGTGCCAGAAGCCGACGTGCTGCGTTTTCAGGGGAGCGGCAACGATACTCCATTTATCCAATTAAGCGCTAGCGCATGGAGTCCAAAGTTATGACCTTGCCGTCATCCAGCGCATCGCGGTGAGTTTCTTCAAAATCAAGGCCTCTGAAGAAGATCCGCGCGTCGCGTTCTTGCTCCGCCCTGACAAATGGATGGATCGCCAGCACTATCCGCTTATGGAAGAAGTTCTGGCATTCGTACTTGGCCAAGTCGGGGTCGTATACCTCGAAAATGTAGCGCGAGAGCCGTTGCGAGACAAAGACGACGCACGTATCGCCGCCCAGTTGCGGCCGCACTAACGCCGTCAGTTTAGCCAGGTCGGGCGGTTGCGTGCGAATGTATTCTATGTCGCCGGGAATGCACAGAAGAATGGCGACGATCACCACGGCCGGGTTTACCAGCGAAATGCTCTTCAGTACCGGCACGCGAACCAAGGCGTCGAGAGCCGCGCAAAAAACGATAATCAGCGAGGGAACCGCCCACAAAACCTGGTAAGGCGAGAAGACTTGGCTCGTATATCCAGCCACTGCTGTTTCACCTAGTAACGTCACCAGCGCGCCACCGGCAAGGCAGAACAAAACGGCTCGGCTTCTTACTAGGGACGCCGGCGGAGGTTGCGCGCCTAGGCTAAATGTCCCTAAAGGCATAACGCTCGCCATGCCGCCGGCGATGCCAATCAGCAGGATCGAGAGCAAGCTGATGCCAAACCACGGATTCGTGCCAGGATCTAGACTCATCAGCGCTTGCACGCCCGCAATCTTAATCGAAAAGGCAGGAAACTGTTCGGTCAGCCACTCGGCGCGCCGATGGCCCACGGCCCAAAGATGATAGGGAGCGTAAGCGGCGATGGGGAGCACCGTTGCCACCAAGGCAAACCAGAGCGCAGTCCGGTATTTTTTAACGTTCGCGAACCCTAACAGGCCGAGTACATAACCTACCGCCGGTAGATAGCAAGAAGGCTGCGTGAACAAGCATGCCACCAAGAGTAAGCCGTAAACCAGGGCTCTGAAGAAATTTGGTTGTTCTACTAGGGAAAAGAAGGCGGTTGTGGCCAAAAGCAAAAAGAACATCCCCAGCTCGTAAGGGCGAGCTTGGGTGGCATACATCAGATGCGTGGGAATAGCCAGGAACAAGATCAGCGCCAGAATCGGATGCTGCAGTGGAATGCGTCTAGTGATCGCGTAAAACAGGAGCACCGAGATCAGCGCGGAAAGCAGCGCGGGAATTCGCAACAGCGCCTTCGAATCGGGAGCCGTTAACGCTAAAGGTAATTCCGCCAGGTAATGAAGCGGGGCACCCGATGGCGTTTGGGCGATCCAATCGAAAAAACTTTGCCATTCGAAATTTAGAAATGCGGCTGCTTGAGTAATCTCACTAAGCCGTAACGGCATGACAAAAGCTATACCTAAAATCAACAGCGCATAAATAGTTAAGGTTAGAAAGAAAGCGAGTGCTGTCCGCACGTATTATCGTAGCCTCATTCAAATTCCTTGAAAAGCGAGGGGCAACCTTCGTAGCGTACCATTTCGATGTTTTTTAACGCGCCGCCAGACGTTTGATCCTCTCCAATCCTTCTGCGAAGTCGGCGGACTCCGTAATTAAGCTCACCACGAGGAAGGCTTCCTTCGCCATATCGAAAAAGTACCCGGGTTGAACCACAACTTGCTCCTCATCCAACAGCTTCAAAATCCAAGTCTCTTCGCTCCAAATGTTGGGCACTTGCAGAATGGCCGACCAGCCACCTTCGCTTGCCAGGGGCGCCACCGGGGTGTTAGTAAGAGTACTGAGGACTTGGCGATTCTGCCGCACGCGCGCGGCAATCTTGGCATGCAGGTTCGCGCCAATGCGCAGCAATAACTCTGGCAACGCCCATTGTACGGGAGTCGATACGGAAAGATAACTGTCAAGCAAAAGCTCAAGCTTCGCTAACGCAGAAGCCACCGCGCGCTGGGGACCGTTCACGGCAATCCACCCCAGCTTCATTTGCGGCATGCCCGCCGCTTTCGAAAGGCCGTTGAGCGAAAAGCTCAATACGTCGTCGCGGCCAATCATCGTGCGGACTTGATTCGCCTGCGGCTCGCCTGCCGGATAGGTCATAAAGACTTCGTCCGAAATAAGAGCTAAGTCGTGCCTCTCGGCCAAAGCCGCCAGCTCGTTTGCCTCCCCAAAGCGCAAAAACGAACCAGTGGGATTGTTCGGATTCACGATTACGATAGCTTTCGTGCGCGCGGAAACCGCCTTCTTGATACTCGGTAGATCAATGAACCAGGCGCCGTCATAGTCGAGGCGATAGGGAACGGTTTTGACCGCTTCCCCGTGCGCGAGATATTCGAACAGCGGGTAGGAGGGGCAGGGAATTACGACCTCCTCGCCGGGGTCGCACAATAGCTTGAACAGAACGCTGTACGCTTCGCTTGTGCTGGCTGTCAGAGCAACGCGTTCGGCAGAAACCGCTATTCCCTGGCCGCTGTACCAGCGCGCTACGGCTTTGCGTGCTTCGGCGCCCCCAAAAGACTGTGGTTCGTACCGAAAGTTGTCGATAGCGCCAAACGCTCTCGCTATTTCGCCATGCGGATAATCCTTGAATGCTTCGGTTGGATTCGCGCCCGTAAGATCGAGTAAATCGAGACCGGCGCGCCGCTTCTCTTCCAGACGCAAGCTGTACGCGTTCTGCGGGGCCGACCATACCAGGCGCTGTGAAAAGCGATTCAAATTGTATGGTGACACGCTTGCCATTAGCTGCCTGCGCGAGAAAGGCACGAAAGAAAAAAGGGAGCGCCCCATCCCTAAAGCGCTCCCTAAGCGGCACCGGATGCCCTTCACCCGGCACCTATCCACATTCGCTGTAGCGTTGTTAGCTCAACCACGGGATTGGCCGCCGCCAAGCTTGCCAGCCCCTAACGCATGTGCCCAGCACGCGCGGGAACTTATCCAACTAACGAACGTGGAATCTCAAACCACAAAACTCTTTTATCTGCCGCCCAAAGAACGACCGTGGGACGCCACCGCAAAATGGCGTCCCACAGGAGGGGTACCGGATTGCCCGATCCGGTACCTATCCACCTTCGCCGTAGCGCCGGTAGCTCAACCACGGAAATTGGCTGCCGCCAAGCTTGCCAACCCCTAACGCGTGTGTCCAGCACGCGCGGGAACTTTTCCGGCTAGCGAACGTGGAATGTCAAATTCCGATAACTGTTTTTGGAACTGGGGGACGCCAGTGCAAATACGGTGCGCTCCACACAGGAACCACCGTCTAAAACCAACGCCGATTCCAAAACCTGATTTTCATAGCTCGCCACCTGATCCGGCGTAAGTACGGGTTTCAACGCGCCGAGAAGTTGCTGTGCCACAGCCGCTCCCAACGCCGCACCCGCTAAGGCCGTTGGTGAAACACCAGTTCGCGACGCTCCCAAAACCGTTAACACGCCCACTGCGGAGTTCACGACAACGGTCAACACCGTCGTGGCGTTGTGGCGCTGATTCCCGAGAATGACGGCCAACATGATCCTGCCGCCCAACGGCTGAAGCTGCACGTTTGATTCCGACAGAGCCTGATAAATCTGGCTGGCCGTGACGGCGTGCTTCTCGGCCGATTCATTACAGATGTTCAGATCAAACGCCGCGATTGTCTTGGGGATTTTGCCATAGTTTTGGCGGACCAAATCAGCGGGAATCTGGGTGCCAGTCACTGAAAACGTCGTCTGTGCGTTAGCCACCGTTGCCCACAACGTCAAAAGCGCAATGGGAGCGATCAATAGCGTGCCGGTTAATTTCATCTCGTTCCTGGTTCATTTGTAACTGACGAGCGTTCGCCGCTTCCCAAAAAACTCAGCTAAAGTGTTGACAAATAAGCTAGATAATTATTTCAAAAGTCTTGTGACTCGCACGGATGGCCCTTCGCGAGGGCTGGCACGGAGCGTCAAATCGTAACGGATGAAGGTCTCCCGGTTTCGGATTTATCCTTCTTCTGTAACCCGCTGCCTGAATTGATATATACCCCTGCGTTCTCTACAATGGTAATTGCGTTCATCCAAACATTTATGAAGCAAGTTCTTGCAAGTGTGTTCGTCTGCGCGGTTTTTTTGCTCACTGGCTGTGCCCAAAGCTCGGAGAAACTGCTGGCAGCCGCCAACAAGTATCACGATAAAAAGCAGTATCAGGAAGCGTCAATTCTTTACCAGAAAGCGATCGCCAAGGAGAAGCTCAACGCCGAAGCCTACTACCGTGAAGCTCTAAACCTGATAGACGATCAAAAACTCGGCGAAGCGGTCCAATACTTGCGGCGCGCCGTTGATTTGAAGCCCAGCAACCTGGACGCCTCCAAAAGGCTGGCGGAAATCTATTTGACGGCTTATCAAACCGATCCAAAACGCTACCAGTCGTTCATGCCCGATATTAAGGAACTGGATAACAAGATTCTGGCGAAAGAAGCGAATTCGTTCGACGGCTTACGCCTTAAAGCGTTGATCGCCTTGACCGAGGGTAAAGCGGAAGAATCGCTACCGATCTTCGCGCAGGCGAACCAAATCAAGCCGTATTCACGCGATTTGGTGGGCTGGTACGCACAAGCTTACCGCCAAGCCCAGCAATCCGACAAGGCTGTAGCATTAGTCAACGACATGCTCGCCCATGACAAAACGTGGTCTCAGGGCTACCAATTTCTTTTCATCTACTACGGCCAAACCGGCGATAAAGAGAAGGCCGAAGAAGTGCTCCGCGATAACGCTAAGAACGATCCGAATAGCGAAACGGCCATCGTCAACTATGCCAACTTCCTGGCGGCCAGCAAGCGCGTTCCGGAAGGTGAAGCTGTTGTTCGGCAAGTTCTAAACAACGCCAAAACTTTCCCAAAAGGGCGTTTAATTGTCGGCGACTATTGCGTTCGCACGGCGCAGTATGACAAGGCGGCTGCGGAGTACCAAACGGGTGCCAAGGAAAATACCAAAGACAGCATCACGTACAAAGAGCGGCTGGTCGCCCTGCAAGCGTTTCAAAATCATCCTGCCGAAGCCGCCAAAATGGCCAAGGAACTAGCGGAAGAACACCCAAAAGATCCTTCCGTCAACGAAATGTACGCTTCAGTTCTCTTGCAAACCGGCCAGCGGGAAGATGCCGCCAAGTCTCTCGACTCTTTGAAGGGGCTTGTTGCAAAGAATCCAGGCGACCCGGTGCTTCACCTCGATTTAGCGCGCGCCTACTTTAGCGTGAACGACAAAGAAAAGGCGCTTTCGGAAGCGCTCGAAGCGACTCGCAGCGAACAGAAATCGCAATCGCCGCGCCTTGGCGTGATAATCCCCGCGCAAACAGTGGCTGCGCGTGTGTACGAAGACCGCGGCCAGCATCCGAAAGCACTGGAATTGGCGGACTTGATTCTGTCCAACCAGCCGAACAACCCAGACGCTATTCTGATTCGCGACCGCGCACTCATCGGCACTAATCAGGCTGACAAGGCTCTCCCTGAATTGGAAAATTTGGTCAAGCAGAACCCAAAACTTAGCGACGCCCATCTGCAACTGGCATCCATTTACCTTGGCCAGAAAGCTTTCGATAAGGCGCGCGCCGAATACGAAGTCGTGAACGCTTCTACTCCACCCGATATCCGCGGCTTCATCGGCTTGCAAACGGTAAAGATGAATACCGGTAAAGGCGAAGAGGCGATTCAAACCATGCAAGAATTGGTCGAAAAAAATCCGACCGTCCTTCCATACCGGTACGAACTCGCCAACTTCCAGGCTGCCCTCGCCGGTATCAATTGGAATACGAATACTCCTCGGTCCAAGGAACTCCTCCAGAAAGCGGCCGATAACTACAAAGAAATTCTAAAGACCACCGCGAACTCGTCGGAGATTTGGCTCCGGCTGGGCGTGATGCAGCGTCAGTTGCTGCAGTACGATACCGCCCTCGCTTCTTTTGAACAAGCCGGTAACGCCGATCCTAAGAATGTAGCTGCCTTCCTCAATCAAGCACTCGTTTGCGAAGCGTTGGGCCGTAAGAAAGAAGCGACAGATGCGTACAACAAGGTGCTCTCTATCGATCCCGATAACGCTCTGGTTTTGAACAATCTGGCCTTCATGACGGCCGATAGCGGGAGCTCCGCCAATCTAGACCAGGCGTTGACCTATGCCGAACGCGCCAAGAAGCACGCCCCCGATAGCCCGGACGTTTCGGATACCCTCGGATTCGTTTATTACAAGAAGGATTTGAACTCCGAAGCGTTGCGCATCTTCCGTCAATTATCGCAAGACCACCCGCAAAATTCCACCTTCCGTCTCCACTTGGCTATGGCCCTGCTCAAGTCGGGTGACAAGCAAGCCGCCAAAGATGAAGCGGCCAAAGCTATGCAGTCTGCTACGACTCCGGATGAAAAGAACAGGGTCACGTCTTTTGTGAGTCAGATTGGCTAGCTTCTTCGCTGAGTGGTTCTAAAACAATCGCAATCCTGGCGCGATGAGCATCCATCTCTCGGGTATGTCGCGCCATTCGTAACTGTACTGTTGCTGCTGGCCGCGCCCAAACCGCAATCTCTGATCTATTGGGAATGGCCTACCCAAGTGATCGTCGTCGCTTTGGTTTGTTTTCTCACGTGGCCCAGAGACGTTCCCTTAGGGCCCAAGTTCTGGCTGCCGAGTCTTGTAATTGGCGTGGCGACGTTTGTCTTGTGGATTGGTCCGGAGTTGATCGATCCGAATTACCGCCACGGCATTCTGTTCTCGAACGCGATTGCCGGGCACGTGGGATCGTCTCTCCGGGAAGAGGCGCTCAAGAGTAATTCGGTGCTGTTCTGGAGGACCGTGCGCGCCTCAACGGTTGTCCCGGTTGCCGAAGAACTCTTTTGGCGGGCTTGGCTCATGCGCTGGCTCATTCGCACCGATTTTCAAACTGTAGAACTGGGTACCTACGCCCCGAGCGCATTTTGGATCACCGCGCTGTTATTCGCCGCCGAGCACGGGCCCTACTGGGATGTCGGCCTGCTGACTGGCGCCCTATGGAACTTCTGGATGGTCCGCTCCAAATCCGTGGCCGATTGCATCCTGGTGCATGCCGTCACCAACCTTTTGATGAGTCTCTATGTCATTCGCTACGCCCAGTGGCAATACTGGCAATAATTTTGTCCGGCCGCGGCGTGACGGAACCGGGTGAGATAGATTACCCCAGCCTGCTACTAGCACTGTGTGGCTTTGTTTCGTACCTTTAGCGCCGCTATCCAGGGCATTGACGCGCATGTTGTCGACGTGGAAGTCGACATGTATCCGTCCGGTACCCAGCGCGATTTTGTGACAGTGGGCATGCCCGACGCGGCCGTAAAAGAAAGCCGCGAGCGAATCAAATCAGCGCTGCTTAATTCCGGCTTCGGCTACCCGAGCAAATCCGTCACCATCAATCTGGCCCCGGCCAATGTGCGCAAAGAAGGCGCTGGCTTCGACTTGCCGATGGCCATGGCGATCCTGGGCGCGATGGGCCTGTTCGGTTCCATGGAAGAGTACATGGTCGTGGGTGAGCTCTCGCTCGATGGTAGTTTGCGTCCCATTCGCGGTGCTCTTTCCATTGCCGTTTGCGCCGCTCGCCGCGGTATTCGCAACCTTGTGCTGCCCATCGAAAATGCCGCGGAAGCGGCTGTGGCGGAAGGCGTTCGCGTTTTTGGCTTGAAACATCTGGCCGAAGTGGTCCAGTTTCTAAACGAGCCTGCGGCCTTTAGTCCGGTAGCGGCGAGCATCCCCGATCCTACGGATTCCGATCCGAACGTCCCCGATTTTAGCGATGTGCGCGGCCAAACCATGGCGAAGCGCGCGTTGGAAGTGGCCGCCGCAGGTTCGCATAACTTATTAATGATTGGGCCTCCCGGTTCGGGCAAGACCATGCTCGCGCGGCGTTTCCCAGGCATTCTGCCGCGCTTAACGTTTCGTGAGGCGCTCGAAGCAACGCAGGTGCATGGCGTGGCCGGTGTTCTCCCTCCGGGTATTGGCATTTTGCAGCAACGGCCTTTCCGCGCGCCGCACCATACCATCTCCGACGCGGGGTTGATTGGTGGGGGTAGCGGCAGCCCGCGCCCGGGCGAAGTAAGCCTTGCGCACAATGGCGTGCTGTTCATGGATGAGTTGCCCGAGTTTCCGCGGGGTGTCTTGGAACAGTTGCGCCAGCCGCTGGAGGAAGGGTCGGTGACTCTAGCGCGGAGTAACGGGTCGCTTACGTTCCCAGCGCGTATCATGTTGGTGGCGGCGATGAATCCATGCCCGTGCGGGTTTTATGGAGACACTACCCGCGAATGCCGCTGCACGCCCGGTATCATTCAACGCTACCTCGCGAAAGTGAGCGGGCCGTTGCTCGACCGCATCGATCTCCACATAGAAGTACCTGCCGTCGCTTACAAAGAACTCCGCAGCCAAACCGCCGGCGTGTCTTCCGCCGAAATCCGCGCCCGCGTGGAAACCGCCCGCCAGGTCCAGCGGGATCGCGGCTTCTACAATTCGCAAATTCCACCGGCGCAATTGCGGACGATTTGCGCGTTGGATGATACGGGGGAACGGACGCTGGAAATGGCCATGCGGCGGATGAATCTTTCCGCCCGCGCCCATGATCGCCTGCTCCGAGTTGCCCGTACTATCGCCGACTTGGATCATTCCCCGAACGTGGCCGCCAAGCACATTGCCGAGGCGGTGCAGTTTCGGAATTTGGACAGGAATTATTGGAGTTGAGTGGTCAGCAGAAGAACCTCTTGGCGATCTTCACGCCCCTGGCGATGTTCCTGGCAGGAGGGTAAAGGGGACAGACCCCAATACATTCTACTGATGTCATTGTGGTGACTGCCACCACAATGCAACCGCCACCACAATGCAACCTTTGTCATTGTGGTGACTGCCACCACAATGCAACCTTGGCGCGTCATTGTGGTGACTGCCACCACAATGCAACCTTGGCGCGTTCACGGTGTCATTGTGGTGACTGCCACCACAATGCAACCTTGGCGCGTTCACTGCTTCTGCCGATTCCCAACTCAATCGAGCAGGCCCTTCTTCGAGCGTTAAAAGGGGTAAAGGGGACAGACCCCAATACATTCTATCGAGCAACGATTCGGCGCGACCTGAGTTTCGGGTAGCCAATCGCGGGGAGCGGCGCGCTTTGACTATAGAAACGGCTTCCGAGCCACGACCGCCGGGGAGTGGTTGCGCAAACTTTTGCAAATTTTGCACTCAGCGGCGAATAGCTTAAGCTTCTCGGCGACGCACGTTCGGTAGAAGAACGGCGGCATGTGCCATCCAACAGTCTGACTTTTCAGTCCCGACTTCGTGACCTTCAGGACAAACCAAATTCGGGCCGTCGCATCCATCCAAGCCGCAGCATCCATTTAAACGACAGGGGTCTGGATGATGTTTGATGTTGATCAGATAGGAAAGATCGGGCATTCAAATATGACCGGCTTAGCCAACACTCCACCTTTTCTTTTACTCTGAACGATGGTTAGTCGGCTCGGAGCGAGGTCTGCGGATCTCTACCCGTTGCTGACCACGCCGGCCAGAAAGAGGCCCCACACGAAACAACGAATAGGAAGGCCACCGCCGAGCCCAGGAGAAGCGGATCTTGTGCCGACACCCCGTATAAGAGCTCGGGGTAAACCCTGCCGAGCCCCGACACGATCAACACACCGAGCGTTGCCCCTATCAATACAAAGCGTAGCGTGCCGGACACCAAATCGCGCACCAGCCGGATTCTGTCGGAGCCCAGTGCGGTCCGCATGGCAATTTCGCGGTTCCGGGCCGCCACCGACTCGGCAATCACGCCATAGACGCCCGTCGCAGCCAGGACGACCGCGCACACACCGAACCATAACAGGAGGATCATGTTAAACCGATGCCTGGCAACACTGTTATCGATTAGTTCGCCGATCGTGGCTACCCCGGCAACAGCTTGCTTGGAATCGATCCCGGCCAGCGTACTGCGCACCAATGCGTCGAGATCTTCTGCGGATCGCGTTCCCCTTATGATTACGTAGTTTGTAGGCTGCGGTGCCTGCGTGTACGGCGCGAAAATGTCTTCGCCAGGTTGTGAGATAGTCCGGTACCGGGCATCGGAGCAAACGCCCACAATTTTGTTCCAGTCGGCGCCCGGCCCCAGGCGGACGCGCGAGCCGATCGGAGAATGGCCAGCAGCGCGAATCCGTTCGGCAAGCGCTCGGCTGATGATAACGACAGGTTCCCCCGCCGCGGAATCGTGATCGTCGAAATCGCGTCCTTCCAGCAACGGCGTGCCCACGGTTTTGAAATAGTCTGGAGTGATCACTTCATAGTTCACTTTCGGAAGCACTCGGCCGGCTTTGGCCCCGGCTTCGAATTCAAACTCATAAGGAACGTCCCACCCAATAGTGCCTTCCAACGGCCGAAGCAGCACAGCGGCTGCCGAAGTGACTCCCGGCGCTTCGCGCAATCTGCTTAACAGTTGACCGTAGAATAAGCGGCGCGATTTCTGATCGAATCCCTGCCCCGAAAAAAGTCCCGGGCCGCGCAGTTGGAGGTTCATCGATAGCGCATCGCGATTCGCAAATCCTGTGCCAGCGGACATCATCGAGCGGTAGCTCATCACCAGCAAGAATGCCATCATTAGCAGTACTACCGTCACCACGGCCTGCCCCAGAATGAATGCGCTCCTGATCTGGCCGTCCCGGCGGGATAATGACAACCGAGCACTGGACTGTCGAAGAACAGCTTCTAAAGGCACCCGTGTTGCCGACCATCCGGGCAAGATGGCGCATGCTACCGCAGCCAGCGCCGCCGCTCCGGCGGCGAAGCAAAAGCCGTTAAGATTTAAAGCCGCTTCCGGCAATCGTGGAATGTCAGCCGGGGCCAACCTGACCAGAAACCGAATCGCCGATTGTGCAACACCCAAACCAGCGACCGCAGCGGCCATCGCGACGATTATCCCTTCGACGCTCAGTTGTGACAGGATTTGACTGCTTCGTGCGCCCACAGCTAAACGTGTAGCGATCTCGAGCCTCCGTGACAGCGTGCGCGACAGCAGGAGGTTGCTTGAGCTGGCAACCGACGCGGCCAATAATAGCAGCGAGGCGCCGAGCATGATCCACAGTTGGAGGCGTGCCGATCCGACCCAGTATTGAACAAGCGGCGTAACGACTCCTCTCTGCGAGCGTGTGTACTCTTCTGGGTGATCGGCCGCGAGTCTCCTGAATAACGTATCCACCTGGGTTGCAATGCGCTGTTGGGAAACGCCGGGTTTCGTGCGCGCAATCGCTTGGAGAAATGTGGCGCCTCGGCGATCCACGATCCGCTCCTCGACTCCCAACGGAACCCATAGACCTGCGCCAAGCGGGAATTCAACTCCAGGGGGCATCACGCCGATTACCGCATGACCTTGCCCATTGAGCCGGATCATTCGTCCAACGATGCGCGGGTCCGCGCCTAACTCGCGGCGCCAGACGTGATCGGATACCACAACCACTGGTGGTGCGCCTACCCGCTCGTCGGAGGCGCTGAAATCGCGGCCCAAGACAGGCGAAACGCCCAGTACGCGAAAAAAGTCGTGCGACACTGGCGCGCTTTCGATTTGCACAGCCGCCCCTTGAGCCTCTTGGAAGACTTTGCCGTAGCCATAAAGGGACGTAGGCATCACCGCGGCGTACTCCAGGTCTCGGATACGCTCCTGTAAGTCGCGCAGCTCCGGATAGGCCAGCTCCTCAACGTGCTTCCCGGCAAGCGGATCCACCTTCCAGATCACTTGGATCCGTTCCTGGTCCGGGAACGGCAGCGGCCGCAGAAGGACAGCGTCAACCAGCGAAAACATGGCAACGGTCATTCCGATTCCTAAAGCCGTAATGCTTCCTGCCGACAAATACACTCCCCTGTTGCGCAGAAGCATTCGAACGGAAAGTCGCAAGTGGCAGGCGCCATCTTCGACAAATCTAGAGGGTCTCATCTCGTGTTCGGCATCCTTATATTTGGAACGGAGATCGCTGAGGGCTCTCGGTCTGGATTTTGATCCGGACCCCCGCTTTCGGTGTTGCCACGCACTCTTTGATCTACTTCTTTGCCGACCCTATGATCGACAAGCAAGAATGTATTGGGCGGAACGGTTGGTTAGATCGAATTAGCCTTGGCCTGATTCACCACGACATTAAGATGTTACAGAATGTGGCTCCTGTATCCATTTCCTGGCGAGCCGCTGCAACTCCGCGCCGCTCGTTCACCGGTTCTGCCGACTCCCAACTCAATCGAGCGGGCCCTACTTCGAGCGTTAAGCGGACGCTCTGGTGCTCCAGATAGAGCGGTGTAAGCGAGCGCAAGATCCCTTTTTCGTAAACGGCTTCACCTTCTGGCTGGCGCCGCATAAAGCCTCTTTGATGGTAGCCGCCGAGCAACGCGTGGACCCCGAAAAAACCCAGTCACCATCCTTCCAAATTCATATTCTGCTCCCAACTGACTCGAACCAAATCTTTTAGCAGTCTCCCTCCCCGCCGTCCAATCTCTACCCCGTCCCGCTGCGAGCTAATCTCAACCCAGTTCGCGGCGGCTGTGTCAGCCGGCGTCTTTCGCCTAACCAGCGCATCGCGCCCCTCCCGCCGGACCGAATCAAATCGGTTCAGCTCTTTCAAAATCGAATATTTCGCATTCCCGGCACCCGCCAATTTTCCCTGCCGTGCCACCTTGCGCTCCGCCATTGGGTTCGTTTTTTCAACCACGCCCAATGGCGTCGTCGCGGTTTCGGCTTTGTTCTTCCAAACCGGCCAATTGGCTTCGTTGCGCAAAACAGCTCTTTCGCCAAAATTCGCTTCCGCAGAAAACGCTTTTTCTTCGCCTGCCTACCAGATTTTCTCAGCAAACTTCTGCCTTGGCTTCGTCGCGGAAAGGCGGTCGCTCTGCCATTGGGGTTCGTTTGCACCCACTCCGCAGGCTTCGTTTTTACAATATTGCCAGATCCACAGAATTGGCTTCGTTGCGCAAAATAGCTCTTTCGCCAAAACTCGTTTCCGCAGAAACGCCTTTTCTTCGCCGTGTGATAAAACTTGTCGCAAATTCGCCCTTGGCTTCGTTGCAAAAAGGCGGTCCCCGCCGTCGGTGCAGCCGTCGGGTTCGTTTTTTCACCCCGCCCAATGGTTCCGTGCCGTCGCCGTTAGCTTCGTTTTTACAAAAACCGCCAACTCAGAATTGGCTTCGTTGAGCAAAACCACTCATTCGCCCAAAACTCGTTCTGCGAAAAACGCTTTTTCTTCGCCTTTGGCCAGATTTCCCGCAAATCCGCCTCTCGTTTCCCTGCAAAAAAGGCAGCAACACGCGTCCCGTCTACTCTCCCGAAGACCAAGCCGTGCGAAACTCCGGATAAAGCGTCAAACCCCCGCAAGCAAACAACGTCTGTCCCGTAATGTAAGACGCATCGTCCGAGGCCATAAACGCAAAGATCCCCGCGATCTCTTCGGACGTACCCGCCCGGCCCATCGGAATATGGCTCTCCACTTCCCCCTTGGCTTTCGGATCATTGATCCACGCCATGTTGATCGGCGTAACGATCGCGCCTGGCCCAATCGCGTTCACCCGAATATTGCGGTCTGCGTACTCAAGCGCTAGCGTCTTCGTCATGTTCTCCATGCCGCCTTTGCTGATCGAATAAGGAACGTAGAGCGGTTTCGGAATGATTTCATGCACGCTGGAATTGAAAACGATGGAACCTTTCGCCTTGCGCGACAAGAAGTGGCGGATCGCTTCCCGCGCGCACAGGAAAGCCCCGCGCAGATTCACGCCGATCACTTTATCCCAATCGGCCATCTCCACTAAATCGCTGGCGGCCGGCTTCTGTATCCCGGAATTATTGATCAAAATGTCGAGCGTGCCCAGCGTCTTCACCGTGGTGGCAAACATGCCCGCCACTTGCTGCTCATCGGAAACGTCAGCCTGCACCGTGAAGCAATTCACCGTATATCCCGCCGCCTTGGCCGCGTCCAGAGCCTTCGCTTTCACGGCCTCGGCACGGTCTTGCCCGCTGTGATAATTCATGGCGACATTCGCCCCTTCTTCGGCAAAGGGGATCGCAATCGCTTCTCCGATGCAAAAACGTAGCGCTGCATTGCCGACTGAATAGGCACGGCACACCGAGGACCACGAGAAAGGACCAGCGTTAGCGGACCCCATTTTGTTTCGCGGCGCTTTTGATAGATAATCAGGAAATCCGTTTGGACCAAACGCAGTGCCTTCACACCAAGGACTACCATGAGAATCTTCGGCCCTTACTACTACGGCAAGCATAAATGGGACGACTATCTCCTAGATATCCAGGACTCCATTAAGTACTCAAAGGTTGGCCAACAGCAAGTTGGTGAGCGTCGGGAAGAGACGCTTGGCATAGCTCACGAGCAGCTAGACCAGATGCGCGAGCAGACGCAAGAACTCCGCGGCATTAGGGCAGCCCTGAATAGCGGATTTGAGGAACTACGCGCTGAATTTGAGTGGGGGTTCACCTTGTTGGTGGATCGCATGGACATCATGATCGGCCATCTCTCACAGATTTCTGAGAGGTTGGATGCGGATTCAGAAGACCTTGCAGTCACCGCTGCTGAATCAAGCGGGGGAGCTTTTCCAATTGGGCCAGGAGTGCTATCGAAAGGGACTGTTGGACAAAGCCCTCGAAGCGTATCTCAAAGCTGAGGAACATTACGGCGTTGATTTTCCTCTTCAGCTTCAAATCGGCAAGCTCTACCTTTACGCATGCAACGAGGGTGACGACTTCAAGGACCTTCGTAAAGCTGAAAGGCACCTTCTGCTTGCTGCTCGCTACGCCAACGCCGACAAAGCGACGGAACCCTGTGGCCAGGCTTATTTTCACGCTGCGGTTGCCGCTTACCTCATAGGGGAGCAGGAAGAAGGTGCAGGAAGCCGGGACCGAATGCGATCATGCCTCGAACGAGCGCTGGGATATCTCACCAAGACCGAGGCCCTATGGCCGCGCTTCACCGAAATTGTCTACACCCAGGCGAAATGCCACGCTCTGCTTGGGCAGACCCATGACGCCACCCGGAAGCTGGAGATCCTGTCCGACAGAGACCGAAGATACTTTGAAAAGGCTTCCCGGGACGGCGATTTCAAGAGCTTCTTTGCCGACATCGGCAAGTTGTTCAGACACGCGACGGTGTCGCCGGGGCCGCTGGCCCGCGCGACGCAGGTCAAACTAGACGTTGCCTTGGAAGCGCTTGCCTGGGCGAAGCGCTCGATTCCAGCGTCCGAGGAAGACCTTGCCGTCGTCGATTCAGTCGTGACTGATCCGTCAGCCGCCAGATACATTGGCGTAGACGCGACGCGTCTCAACGAGCTGCCAAACCGCCAGAAGATCGCACAGGCAAAGCAGTCTGTCGAGGCGATGGCCCGCGAGCTTTCGCTTGCGAAGATATCACTTCCGACACTGGAAGTGGACATTGAGGGGTTAAACGAGAGGCTAACCCAAATCTGGGCAGAACTGGAGAAGCTCGCCGCCGAATCGTTTAAAGGCATGTCCGACGCCTGTGACCAGGTTTTCAGTTCGTTGCAGCAACGCAAGGCCGCGCGCGTCCACAGCATACAGGAGGAGAAGGAGAGAATGAAGTACACGAGCGGTTCCGGCATGGGCTGCCTTTTTTTCTTTTTGTTTTACTCGGGTGCGGCGGTAGGAATGAGTTTGCTGTTCACTTTAGCGCCCCAAGTCCGAGGCAACGGAACAGACGTGGCCTGGGCCTTTGGCCTTCTCGGCATTGGGATCGTCGGAGCGGTCATCGGCAGCAAAATCTCACGTCACCATAAGAACCAGCCGCACCGGCTCAAGATCGAGGAATACTCCGGCATGATCGCCGAATGCGTCAGAAAACTCCCCGGCGTGAAGGCTCGAGCGGAGGCGTGGAAGGAAGAGATGCAGAAGTTTGCGGCATGGCAGAATCGGCGATCCTCGCCACCGTCTCCACGCTTTTGAAATCCGCTGTCGCCAAGGCCGCGAGAGAAGCGAAGCGGCTATATATAAACGCTAAGACGGTCCCAATTTGTCGCCTTGCTCCGGGGGTAGGCGGCAAATCTCATGGGTATCAAAAATAGCGCTCTTGGCGAAGAGACTGGCTGCGCGCTCGATGTCCCGTCGGGTACAAACGGTCAAAGTCTATGGTGCAGGCCAACCTTGAGCCGCTGATCCTTTGTGCACTACTTGGTGCATAATGATGTTATGGCCGTGACTGAAAAGCTTGTTCGCCAGAGCGTTAGTTTGCCGGCTAGGTTGGCGAAGCAGGTGGCCAGCATAGCAAGAAGTAGAAAGCTGAGCAAGAATCGTGTCTTATTGGAACTGATCGAGAATGGAATCGAGTCGGAGAAGGTCAGACAGCAGCAGTTCTTTGCCTTGGCTCAACGTTTCCGCAATGAGGAGGAACCCGATGCGGCCAACCGCCTGGGCGATGAATTCGGCAGAATGGTGTTCGGCGGCTGATGCCGCAAATCGAGCACTGGGACAAACTTCCTGACGGGGTTCGGCAACATCTAATCGAGCGGATGCGTGACCGCGCCATCAGCGTTTCGGATCTTAATGAGCTTCGCCTCTGGATCGAAACGCTGCCTCAGGTGCCACCGGGTGATTGGTACAAAGATTTCGGCTCCTTCAAGATCTGCGGTACCGGCCCGTTCCCCAAAACGTTTCTTCTTCGAGGGCAAGTTGCGAAGGGTGAAGCGCTCTGAGCCATAAATAAAGTCTTATTTGTTGTGAGATCGAGTTAGCATTCGATGCAACAACAAGCTGGCCGAAAGTGCTCCAATTGGTGCACCGACGAAATAGCTGAAGACCGCTCCAACCCACTCCCTTTTGGGCCACAGTGAATAACCCAAGCTAGCTCCGCAGTACCACCCAAGCCAGAAACCCACAAAACCTGCAAGAGCGGTCAAGATCACCTTCATGCACATCGATTCCTTTGCGAAAAGCTCAAAGGGAAAGACGAACTTCCCCCGCCAAAAGCGGTCCTTTCATGCATGGAGTTCGACTCTTGGATCACGTTCGCATCAGAGCAGAGCACTACGGGTATCACGCTTTCATCGTCACCAGAATAGTCGTGCATGCCCTACCAGCCGCCGAACGGCGTGTCCTTGTCCCGCGGAACACGGGCGAAGAACGGTTCGCTAAGCCTGGCTGCCTCGGCTGCCGCGCGAACGCTTGCCAGTTTTTCCCCGTGCGACCCCGGTGCCTCTGGCTGACCGCGATCTCCATTTTCCCGTACGTGGACACTCGAAAAAATCCAGTCACCATCCTTCCAACCTAATATTCCGCTCCCAACCGACTCAAACCAAATCCTTTAGCAATCTTTCTCCCCGCCCAACTCTCCACCCTCTACCGCCGCAAGCTATTCTCAAACCAGTTCGCGGCGGTTGTGTCATGTCGGTGTCTTCCACCTAACCAGCGGATCGCGCCCTTTCCGACGGGCCGAATCAAATCGGTTCAGTTCTTTCAAAATCGAATATTTCGCATTCCCGGCACGCGCCAGCTTTCTCTGCCGCGCCACCCGTCGCTTCGCCATTGGGTTCGTTTTTTCAACCACGCCCAATGGCTTCGTTTTTACAAAACCGCCGGCTTAGAACTGGCTTCGTTGCGCAAAACAGCTCATTCGGCAAACTCGTTCCGCAAAAAACGCCTTCTCTTCGCCTTCTGTCCGATTTCCAGCAAATTCGCCCCCGGCTCTGTCGCAAAAAAGGGACTGCCATAGCGCCCAACCCATCTTTCTCTCGCAGCCATCAGCCATAGCTATCGCGTACTGGCTGTCCCTTTTTCGCTCTGCCCCTGAGCTCTCTACTCCCCCGAAGACCAAGCCGTCCGGAACTCCGGATAAAGCGTCAATCCCCCGCAAGCAAACAACGTCTGTCCCGTGATATAAGACGCATCGTCCGAAGCCATAAACGCAAAGATCCCCGCGATCTCTTCAGCCGTACCCGCGCGCCCCATCGGAATGTGGCTCTCCACTTCCCCCTTAGCTTTCGGATCATTGATCCAAGCCATGTTGATCGGCGTCACAATCGCTCCCGGTCCAATCGCATTCACTCGAATCCCCCGGTCTGCGTATTCGAGCGCCAGCGTCTTCGTCATGTTCTCCATGCCGCCCTTGCTGATCGAATACGGAACATAAATCGGTTTCGGAATGATCTCATGCACGCTGGAATTGAAAACGATCGAACCCTTCGCCTTGCGCGACAGGAAGTGCCGGATCGCCTCTCGCGCGCACAGGAAAGCCCCGCGCAGATTCACGCCGATCACTTTGTCCCAATCGGCCATCTCCACTAAATCGCTGGCGGCGGGCTTCTGTATCCCAGAGTTATTGATCAAAATGTCGAGCGTGCCCAGCGTCTTCACCGCCGTGGCAAACATGCCCGCCACTTGCTGCTCATCGGAAACGTCAGCCTGCACCGTGAAGCAATTCACCGTATATCCCGCCGCTTTGGCGGCCTCCAGAGCCTTCGCTTTCACGGCCTCGGCACGGTCTTGCCCGCTGTGATAATTCATGGCGACATTCGCCCCTTCTTCGGCAAAGCGGATCGCAATCGCTTCTCCGATGCCGGACGATGCGCCCGTCACCAATACGTTTTTCCCTAATAATCTAGACATGTGCTCCTTAAGAATACTGAAATCGTTTTACCAATCGAGGACCGCGCCGTCATGTGCCCTGACAGTCAAAGGGTGAATCACTTCCTGTCGAAAGGGATGCTTCGCAGCCGCCTCTTCATTCACTTCTATGCCCAACCCCGGCGAATCGTTCGGCAGCCAGTAACCGTTCTCGCTCCTCAGCGAATGCTGCACCACTTCCCACCGCCACGGTACGTCCGTTAGCATATCTTCCTGGATCAGAAAATTCGGCGTACTCAAGTCGAAATGCAGCGCCACAGCGTTCGCCACCGGTCCCAGCGGATTGTGCGGCGCAACGCCCATCGTATAGGTTTCCGCCATCGCCGCAATCTTTTTCGCTTCCCACAGTCCGCCGCAGTGGCAAAGATCCGGTTGAATCACGTGGCAAGCCTGCTTCTCAATCACCTCGCGAAACTGGTAGCGCGTCACCAGCCGTTCGCCCGTCGCAATCGGTACCGTGCTCCCCTTGCGCACTTCCACCATCACATCCACGTTCTCCGGTGGCACCGGTTCTTCCACGAAGTACGGACGGTAGGGTGCCAGAACCCGGCAGAACTCAATCGCGTTCCCAAGCGAATGCCGCCCATGGCAATCCACCATGATGTCCACGTCGTCGCCCACCGCCAGCCGCAAAGCCGCCATCATCTTCTCGGCGTACTTGTAGGCAGCTATTGAGTTCAGAGACTCCGTTGCCGGCGTGATCAAAACTTTCACCGCGTTATAGCCGCGCGCTAGCACCTCGAACGCGCGGTCCACAAACACCTGCGGATCGGCGCTATATTGCGATTCATAAACCGCCCGCATATCGCCTCCGCCCAAATGCGTATACATGCGAACCTTGTCGCGCACCGCTCCACCCAGCAGCTTATAGACGGGCTGTCCCAAGCTCTTGCCCAGAATGTCCCAACAAGCCTGCTCGATTCCTGAAATCGCTGAAAGGCCGATCACGCCTGTCCGCCAGAACGATTGCCGGTACATCTTCTGATATAGGTGCTCAATCCTGGTCGGGTCTTCGCCCACAATCATCGGCGCGAAATCTTCCAGCGCGCCCGCCACGCTGCGGGTCTTCCACTCGAGCGAACATTCGCCCCAACCATACAAACCGGCAACGTCCGTCTCCAATTTGACGAACACCCAGTTACGCATCTCGGCGTTGCAGATAACGGCTTTGAGTTTGCTGATTTTCACGTTAGGCTAGATTGGCCAGCAGCCCGCTCATATTGATCGGCGCGTTTGATTCGGTCCCAGCCTTCAGTCCTGGCGCAATCGCCAGCGCCTCGCTGTGCCCTTCAAACCACACTAAGAATCGCGCTTGTTCGGCGCCTGCCAGCCGCTGCATATTGATCCACGTATAGTAAGCGCCCATGTCTCCATCTATCAGCGAACCATGCGCGTCTGTTTCGGTCTTCTTTTCAATACCGCCCAGCAACTCGTCCATTGTTCGTTCTCTCTGGCGCGGTGCATAACGCGTGAAGATCGTCAGCGGTTGCGCACGCCGGAGTGCCTCGCGCGCAGCCCACTGCACAAACGTCGTGCTGTAGATCTGCGTACCGGAACCTTCAGTCAGCAAACTCAGTTGAAAGCGGTCGAGCGCGCCGTCGCCGGAATCCGCCATGCCCACCGATTCCGGTGTCGCCGAGGCCAGCGTCGTCCGCAATTGCTCCGGATCGAATCTTGTCGCCTCGTAAGCCTTCAACATCATCGCCGCTAACTTGCTGCGAACCGGCGTCAAGTTGCTATACGAAACGCATGCAAAGCCGGGAAGGGAAGCGCCCAACTCCGCCCCATCCACGCACCAATGCGTATAGGGGCCAGAGTATTTCTCGGCCCGAGTTCTTAGCACCTGCGCGATCACGCCGCGTCCGTTCTCCGCATCGACCTTTCTGAAGTAGACGCCGCTGCCCCGCAATTTTCGAAAAAGCTTGTATTGTGTCCCACTTACTCCTTCGCCGATCAACACGATTCCTAATCGCGGCGCCGGCAGCGCGACAGTGGGCAACGAACCATGAAACTTCCGCACATACGCTTCAGAAGCGCTTCGAAACCCATCCATCTGCTGCGTCGCCCACAGGTGCGCCGAAAGCTGTTCCAAGAACTGCGCCGGTTGATTCACCCAATCGAACTTTTCAAGCTTGTCAGTCAACTTGAGCCCATCAAAAGGCGCCATCTCCGCCTTCCTTTCTTGATCGGAAAGCTGGCTCAAGTACGCGAGTTGATTCGTCAGTTCGCCCTGCTCAACGGGAAACTTCCAGTCGAAAACTGAAACGTCCTTCAAAAGAAACGGTACGAATCCGAGCGGCAGTTTCTGCAAAAGCGCCAAGTTAGCCAATGCCAACGCGCGGCCTTTCTGCGGATAGGTCGCGAACGTCTCGGCGGTCAGTTGTTGCGGAAGCACTTACAATACCTCCAGCAACGGATGGCCATGGCACAACGTCGGCGTGAATCCCAGCAGCGATCCCAAAGTTGGCACCAAATCCGTCGAGTCCACCGGACGATCCACAATATGGTTTTCGCGAACCCCGGGACCCAAAACCATCATCCAAGTGGTGCGCGACGCTGCGTCTCCAGTTCTGTGATGCTGAAATCCATTGCCACCGGCACTCAAATCCGAATCGCGTCCAAAATCAGGCAGAATAAACAGCGTCGTCTTGCCCGCATATTCCGGCTCGCTCTGAATCGCCTTCCAAAGTTCCGCGCACAATCGGTCCGACCGCTGTATGCCCTCCAAATAAAGCGAGAACGCCCCGGAATGCGCCACATCGATATCGTGCAGCGTGATCCACAATAGGCTTGGCGCCAAACGCCTCATCAACTGCCGCGCAATGTAAACCGACAACTCATCCGGACTCGCCAAACTCTTGGCGTGCGTGATGAAATCCGATACCGACACTTTGAAAATATCCGCGAGTTGCTTCAACTCGACGTCGTTGCCGCCAATCACCGGGCTGAACGCCTGCGATTCGTAATTGTCCTGCAGCAAATGGTTGAAATCCGCGCCGGCCCCGTTTGCCAGCGCCGCCGCTAAAAGCCGCTTCGGAAGAATCACTCCAGCGCCGAGTCCTTTGCCGTACGCTCTGTTCTCGCTCTCGCCAATCCGGTTGAAACCGTTGCTGGGCGCTATCACCCATGCGTCCGTCGATGGCCGCTTCAGGTCTTTACGGAAGTATTCGAATACCGTCGGATTGCCAGGCGAAACCGCCGCGAAGTTGTTAAAAGTTTCGTAAACGCCGGTTGCCAAACTGGCTGTCGCCACGTAATGCCCCAGAATGCCGCGGTTGATCACCTGCGTAAAAAACGTCGAACGCGGCGCCAGTTCCGCCAGCATGTGCGGAATGTTGTCCTGCCCGTCCGGATGAAACGTTTCGTCGTCTCGCGCCCCGCCGCCGAATGTCACCACTACTGCTTTTTTCGAACTGGCCGACGCCGCCATGGCTCGCAATGCCGGTGGCGCAAGCAAAGCCGCACCCGTCACTTCGCGCAAAAAATCTCGGCGGCTTCGCGAAATCGCGGCAGCAATCTCGCGCGGAGTGGCATTGGACAGTTGTACGCTACGGGGCATTGGCAAAAGCTAGCAGCTATTATCTCTAAAGCTCCAACAGATACCCCTTCTTGCCAACATTCCACCCTTTCGTTTTCCCCAACTCCACATAAACCCCGGCCGACTCATGAATGTGCCCGCAGAAAAAATACTCCGGCTGCTGCTTCTCAATAAACTCTTTGATCGCCGTGCTGCCAAAGTGTTGGCCCGGACCTGCCGCATCTAGCGCCGTATCTTTTGGCGGGCAGTGGCAAATCAAAACTAACGGCTTCAGCGCGCCAAACGGAGCCAGCTTTTCGGCCAATTGAGCCTCCGTATATTCGCCTGGCGTATCAAACGGCGTCGGATTCGAACAGCCCAACCCCGCCACGTGGTATCCGGCCGCCTCAAAACTCGCGCAGTGCAAATCATGCAATCCTTGCGCTTTACAAAAGGCGGCCATGTCGGAGTCCGATTCATGGTTTCCGGGCATCATCCAAAGCTTGTCCGCTCGTTTTGCCAGAATGGGCGCAGCTTTCTCCAGCCCGCGCCCCCAGTTCGCCAAATCGCCAGCCGCAATGTAAACGTCGGCCTCCATATCCATCAATCTGGCCAGCGCGTGCCAGTCCTCATGAATGTCCGAAAAAATAAGCAGTTTCACTGAAATCGATCTTACCTGTAACGGAAGTGCGTTAGTGCGCGTATACCAGTTAAGGCATTGTGTAGAGCAGTGAAGCGGCGAATTTCCTCTTTTATTTTTCTCCTCTTAACCGCATTCGTTTTGCGAGCCGACGATCCCGTGGTATTCAAAAGCGACGTCGCCCTCTCGCGCGTGGATGCCCAGGTCGTTGATCGCGATGGCCGTGCGGTCGGCGGTTTACAAGTGCGCGATTTTATCCTGCGTATAGACGGAAAAATTCAACCCATTAAGAATTTCGACGCCGAAAACATGCCCATCGACATTCTTCTTTTGCTCGATGTCAGCGGCAGCATGCGGCCGCATGTTGAAAAAATGGCCGAAGCTGCCAAGCTAGCCCTCAATGTGCTCGCAGAACACGACCGCTTGGCCATCATGGTGTTCGATACCTTCACCCGCGAACGCCTTCCCTTCACAAACGACCGGACCGAAGTGACTTCTGAACTCCGACACCTCGTGCGAGCCGAGGGCTTTAATGGCGGCACTCGCATCACCAGTGCGATGATCTCGGCCGCTCAATATGTTCAGAAGCATGCACGCGCCGATGCCCGCCGCGCCATCGTCATCCTTACCGATGACGAAACGCAAGACGCCGAAAACGAACCGAAAGTAGAAACGGCCCTCGGGCATGCTGGAGCAGTTTTGAGTTTCTTGCAAGCGCCGTACGATCCGGAAACGATTAGCTCCAGCACCGGCCCCATGCCCCTTCCCGGTGGGCGGCCCAATGGTGGAATCAATTTCCCAACGGGCGGCGGGTGGCCCGGTGGTGGTGGCATCCCGGGTGGCGGCACCATTTCCACCCCGCTCGACCCTGACCACACTGCCGGCACGGAAAGCATCGCAGCCGATTCTGGTGGCGACACCATGTCCATCAACGATGCGGCTGCTCTCGAAAGCACGCTCTCTCGCTTGCGTCAGCGCTACGCCCTCCACTTCTACATGCCGGAAGACGCCATCGCCAAAGCCCAGCATTCGATCCGAGTCGATCTATCCACCGAGGCCCGCATCCGCTATCCCGAGGCCGACGTTCATGCGCGCCGCATCTTCATGGGCGGTAAGAATGAGACCAGCGGTGCCATCGTTACCACGCACCAGACCGCCCTCTCCGATCCGATTCCGGGCGAAGGCGACATGTCGCGGCCGGGTGCGAAACGTAAGCACGTTGCCGTCAACGAAGACGCTTCCGGTCCCGCCGGCAGTTCCGTCGGCCCGCCAACGGAAGACGGCTCAACCCCGCCGTAGAGCGGTTGGCCACGCGGGTCGCTGCCCTGTAACGTCCCAATCGCATTTCTGACCACGACTAACTCCGAGTCCGAGCCGGAAGCGTAAGCGCCCTAGATCACCGGTGTGCTTTACTAACCTCTTAGCTCTCCATGCCGGATCGCCGAAGCCTTTTCGCAGTTACTGCCATCGCCGCCTTGTTCCTACTTACTTTCGTAAGTACTCGTCTGCCGCTCGATCAGGACCTCGGCAGTAAAGCCGCTAAGATCGAAAGCCTTTCGCGCTTGCCGCCCTTTGCGTCGCCCGTACAACCGCCGTACTACTATCGCGAATCGTATTTCCCCTTCTACTATCAAGTGCAGGCGTTATTTCACAAAGCTCTCCCTGGCAGCGCCGTCGCCAGCACTGGATATTCGGCCGCTCTGTGCGGCGTCATCTATTTGCTCGGCCTCGCCATCTACCTCCATAGCTTGACCGGCCTCAGTCCATGGTGGTCTCTGTTCCTGTTCCTCAACACGCCTGCATTAGTCGTGAACTTCTTATACGGGAACGAAGCCTCGCTTTCCATGGCGCTCCTCTCCGTCTCCGCAGCTCTCATCTCGCTCCGCCGCGGCTCAACCTACGATTGCGTTGCCGGCCTCATACTCGGACTCGCCTTCTGGTGCCGCCCTGACATTGTCCTCATGGCGCCCTTCGTCCTGGTTTTACTCGCCTTCGACTGGCGGCGCATCGCCACTACCGCCGTCACCGCTGCCCTCACCATCGTTCTCTACTGGCTGATCTTCGTCCGAACCATCCCCTCCGAAGCCGCCTTCCCGTGGATTATCGATTGGCGCATCTTTGCCGTCTATCTTGTTTTTGGATTCGGCCCAGTCGTCTTCATTCTGGCGTTTTTGGGCTTTCGGAAAGTGAACAAGCGTCAATGGCTTCTCCCCATCAGCACCATCGTGCCAATGTTCTACTACTTCCGCGACCTCGGCTCTCCAAAATACATCCTCGGTCTCGCGCTTGGCACCACACTCGCCGCCGCCTGGCTGATCATGTCGTCGGGGCGGATAATGAAGACCGCCATCGTTGTGACGGCCCTCTTCTTCTGGTTCGTCGCCATCACACCCTTCGGCGTTTTCGCGTCGACACGCGGCGGTCATTGGGTCGCTCCCGCGGGTCATGGCCCAGTGACGTTTGGTTCGTACCTTTCCTTCTACCAGCACATTCGCGGCGGGTTCTTTGGCGTGCGGTACTTAGCTTTGCAGCAGACTTGGGAACTCGTCTTACAGAGCCTCAAGCTAGATCCACGCCCCATGCGCGTCATCGGCTCCTCTGACGATCACATGCTAAACCTGATCTGCGAAGAACAACATCACATGGCGCGCTCCACCGTCCCCGTCACCATCGACCAACCTGGCGATCGCATCAACGAAGCTGCACGTTTTGTGATGCTCTTCAACGGCTATACCCGTCTTTCGTACCTAACCGCCCCAGGCGCTGAGGCCCACGTGCGCGAATGGCTTGCCGCCGGTCAGGTATCGCGCATCACTGGCGACGAATCGCACCAGGCCCTACCCTGGATCGTCGAAATCGGGCCCACCGTCACCCATGGCTCGAAGGAACTCGCTCAGCGTATTCTCTTTGCCGACAAGTATGCCAACAGCAGCGGCCTCGCTCCTCTTCAATACTTCACGCCAGACTATGGCGCCTTCTGTTTCCTCCCAACTAAGTCGCAAACGGTCATGGCCACCAAGGAGTGTCCCGAAAATGCCCTAACATGGGGCAACTGGTGGCCCTCCGTGTACTACCGGCAGCACGCTGACCGCGCTCGCGCCGCACTGGCGGGCGGCAAAAGGTGACAAGGCGTTGGCTGGCCCCCATCGTCTTACTCATCTTTTACGTTGTCCTCGTGTTCTTCGCCAACCACCGCCACCTCTGGCATGACGAACTCTACACCTTCTACATTGCCTCCGCCCGGTCGCTCGCCGACCTCCGCCAAGACCTCCTGCTCGATCTCAATCCGCCGCTTCTTTATCTGCTTTCCCGCGTCAGCATGACGGTCTTCGGCCACACTGCGTTCGCCGTCCGCCTGCCGTCGATGATCGCCTTTTTCTTCGGCAGTTTGTGCCTATACTCACTGGTGCAAAGCCGCCTCCAGTCGTCGGTATTCGGCGCACTCAGCGTAATCGTCTTTTGGACCACGCCCGCCTTCTACTTCGCAACCGAAGCTCGCCCCTACGGCCTGATCCTCGGCTTTTTCGCCCTGGCCATGCTTGCTTGGCGCCGCGCCATCGAGTCTCCGCGCAATGACTGGTTCGTACTCGCCTTGGCCGCCGCCGTCTCCGGAATGATGCTTAGCCATTTCTTTGCCATCTTCTTCCTAACGCCATTTCTCGTAGCCGAAGCTGTGCGTAGCTTTCACTCGCGCCGCATCGATTGGCCCGTTCTCAGTGCGCTGCTCATCCCGTGCGTATTGCCCTTCCTGCTTCTGAACGTCCACCCAGCCGGCGCCTTTCCCGACGCTTTCCGGGCCGGCTTCCGCAAAATGGCCAGCTATTACTATTGGGCTCTCTACGAAGAAGTTTGGATTCTTTTGATCGGCTTGATCTTTCGACGCAAGCCGGAGAAAATAGACTTCTCACCCGCCGAGCTGACCTTTGTCGGCGGTCTCGCGGCGATTCCCTTTGTAGTGAATGCCGTCCTCATGGCCATGCACGGAGCATTCTTCACTCGCTATGCCGCACCTGCGCTCTTTTCCATCGCTCTTATCTACACGTTTCTGCTAGCCCGCTGGACAAATCGGAACCATCTCGCCGCGCTCGTCCTCTCCCTTGTATTTGCCGTCTTCCTCCTTCACAGGGAAACGAAACCCCTGCCAAAACACAGCGATTTCTCGCAAATCCATCCCGATCTCCCTCTCGTCGCCGCCAGCGGATTGACATTCCTCGAGATGGATCACGAAGAACCCCCGGTTACTGTCGACCGTCTTTACTATCTGACAGATCGGAAACTCGCGCTGACCTACGCTCACGCAACTCTGTTCGAAGGCCTGCCCGGCCGTCAAGCAGCACTTGCCGATCCGCGGCCACGTCGAAGCCTTCCGCTCCTTCATTCGCGCTCACCCAAAATTCCTCGTTCTAGGAACTCCGAACTACGCCGAAGACTGGCTCCTGCGCTATTTAAAAGCGAATTCCGCCAAGCTCGAACTGCTCGGCAATTTCCCGTCCGAATACAAAGACTCCCAACTCTTCCTCATCGAAATTCCTCAGCACTTTTAAGAAACATGTTCTTGCCGGGTGGCGCAGGCGGTTTCGCCTGCGAGTTAAAAAACATCTCTACCCTCCATCTCACTCTCAACATCCTTGCGCGTCAGCAACGCCGTCCGCATCTCCTTCTTCGCCACCAGCGGCAACTGATCCGTCATATGCGGCGACCCTTCCTGCGACGAATTACCATAGCTTGTAACGACGCGCGCCCTCGTCGGCGATCCGAACTCGACCAAGCAGACAAACGTATCTCCCATCCAAGCGTTGCGTTTCGCCGCATTCGCCGGAGCAAAGTAAAACGCTCGGAAGGCTCCCAACCCTCCAGGTGCGCCATTTGCCGGCAAATCCACATCGCCCCGCTTCAATCTCCGCCAATCGCCCCAAGGCGCGTCCATGGCGCCGTATCTCTTCTCCGCCTCATCCCCTGCCGCCTCGAGGATCGCGGTTAGCTCCTTTGGCGTTTGCTTCAAACCTTTCGGCGTAT
Source organism: Bryobacterales bacterium (assembly GCA_963763615.1). GTDB lineage: Bacteria > Acidobacteriota > Terriglobia > Bryobacterales > Bryobacteraceae > Bog-105. The sequence continues at coordinate 601,346 of CAVXPI010000009.1, forward strand.
CAAACGGCTTCAACAAATCCAACGGCGTCTCAAAAGCTAACTTAGGAGCAATCATCTCGAACAATAGCGCGCCCCGGCTATCCGCCTCTGTCTGCCTGTCCCAAGCCTTCAAAACCGCGCTGGCGCGTTGAGCCTTCGCGCTATCCGACGCTTCTGCCGCTCTTACCAGTTCATCCACCACCCGATCCGCCATTTCGAGCCGCGTGGAATGTTTCAACGTGTTCAACTCATCGAAACTGATCTTCGCGTTCTCCACTAACATGCGGAGCGATCTCGTCGTTCGCCACAATTCATCCCGCCCAACTGTTGTGTAGGGAGGGAAATCCTCCGGCCGCAAAACAGTCGGATACGTCGACGTCCACGGCGGATCATTCGTATTCTGCACGAACCCGCTGGGCGGGTCAATCAACTTCGGCAAATCGTTATAGCTATGAATCTTTGTCCAAAGGGTGCTGGACGTCGTTCCATCCACCACGCCATGCCAGAACTTGCTGTCGCCTTGGCTGCGCACCGGCAGCGTACCGTTGAAGAGATACATAATATGGCCGTCCCGGTCGGCATACGTGATGTTGAACGTGGGCACCTGCAGCCTCCGCACCTGCGCCTGATATTGCGCGAAATTGTGAGCCAGCGCCATCTTCCAATACTGTTCAATCGCGAAAGGCCGATCAAGCCCCGCCGTCTTCTGCGCCACCACCACGCCATCTTTGTCCCAGACAACCGGGCCATGCACGCTGCTCCGAATCGCAAGCGTTTCATCCGCCCGCCCGCGAATCTTCAGCGGCTCTGTACGTTTTTCAAAAGCCTTGCAAACTCCGTCAAACATGTAACAGTTGTCGCGCGCGTCCAGCTTGTATAGATCGTTCGCATCAATCGAATTCACTGTCTGCGTAAACGCCAAATAGTCGCTGAACACAAACCGCAGCATCGGAAATCCAACCTGGCTCGCGCCGTAAAGGTGAATCCCCGGCGCGTTCAAATCAATTTCGTAATAGGTGTACCAATCGCGCCATGGCAGATGCGGGTTCATCAGAATCATCGCGTGTCCGCTCGCCGATTTCTTCGGCCCAATCGCCCACGCATTCGACCCAATCCCACCCACAGCGGGCGCGTGGCCGGTTATGAGCGCTTCCACCGAATTCGCGTTCGTCAGATAACTGAACTGCATGATCCGATGCGTATGAATCACCGCATCCGCGCCCGTCACGGGCAGCACGCGTCTACGCTCGTCGCTCAACGCGTCCGAATGCCGTCTCGCGAACTCGTTCATGCCCGCCGCCCAAGCGTCAAGATACTTCTTGTACTCCGGCGTCTGCTGTTGATACCACTGTTCGCCGCGCTCCGGAACGCCGTTGATCCGCACCCAGCGGTCCTGTTTCACATTCTCATCGTTTGCGCCAGGACCCCAGTACTCCGCCGCACGGCCCCGTGACTCTCCATACAGCTTCAGAATTAAGTTGCCGTGGCTCTGCATCGACGCATAACCATAACCGAAGAACAAGCCCTCGACATTCTTCGCATACACATGCGCCACGCCGTAGTGGTCCCACAAAATCTCAACCTTCGGTTGTGCCAGCAGCGGCAGCGCGCACAAAAGCAAAGCGCAAAGGGCGCGGATGCGCGCCACCATGAGAAAAGAAACACTCCGCAGCCTTTCCGGTGGCCGCTTGACACCGCGCCCGTCTTGCGCGCGTTTGTTAGAAGAAAGAAAGCGCATGTCGGGCAGTATGCCACAACGGTCATTGGTGCATAAGCTGCTAAGACAAGGCCGTTGCATGGCGGACGAGCTTATCCAGTGTGAAAAGGTCTCTGATGCGCGGTGGTCTCGGCTCGAGCGGTCGAGCTAACAACCGCCTATTTGGGCTTTGCGAGGTCAGTCCACTGCGCTGAGGCGATTTTCCACTGACCAGAGACTCTGACGAACGAAACCGTTTCGGCCGACTGACTCTTTTCCTTCGGACTTTCGGTTGTCACAACACCTACCAGCACGGCAGAATCTCCAAACTGCCGCACGGAGACGTTGCTGAGTGTACGTTTAATCTCCGGGTGAAAATAGGTCTCTTTGCCACTTCCTGCAACGTCTCCCTTCTTCCGCGGAGCAAAGTCCTTCAAGATATAGCCATTCGGCATCACTAGCGTTATATTCGCCGTCTCTATCCCGTTCAGTGTGTCGCTGTCGTTGTTGTCGAACGCCTTGAACCACTTGTCGTGTATTGCTATCAGTTGTGAACTGAGATCTGCGTCCTGGCTCCTCATTTGGACTGAGCCGGAGAGGAGTAACATCGCCGAAACGAGCATTGTTGGATGAAGACGCAATTTGAGCATTGGTGAATGCTATCACGTTGGCCTCATTCCTTTGGGCCATGCAACAGACACCCAGAACACTAGAGGCTTCATTCGGTATAAGATCGATTTCGAGGCGTTGTCACTAGCTATGTCATTCCAAGTTGAAAATTTGCCCGAAGCCATTCGAGAGGTCAAGAAGAAGCTGCGGCGGGAATTGCCCGCTTATGCAAAGGTGTTCCAGGAAGTGGAGAGCGAAATACGCTCCAAGGTCGCTCAAATCGTGAAGGAGCGAGAAGCGGGCGAAGAGGTGATTCCGATTGTGGCCTACGCGGATATCGCGGCGGGCTCGGTGTCTCCGGGGATGGTTGCCAAGATCAAAGACCGGGGAGCGTGCGTGATTCGCCAGACGTTTGCCGCCGAACAAGTGTGCGCGTGGGATGACGAGATCGGCAGGTATGTGGAAGAGAACAAGCTGAACGAAAAGCTGGCCAATGCGGCGGAAGACAAATATTTCGGCACGCTGGCGGCGGCGAAACCGCAGATCTACGGCATCTATTGGTCGCGTCCGCAGGTGCAGGCGCGGCAGGCGGAGCCGCTGACGAAGGTGCGGCGATTTCTCAACCGGCTGTGGGTCGCGGAGAGTGAGGGTAAGCGTCATTTCGACCCCGATCAAGTGCCTGTTTACGCAGACCGGATTCGCAGGCGGCCACCGGGGTCGAGCTCACTGGGGCTTTCGCCGCATGTGGATGGCGGATCGGTGGAACGCTGGCTGGGGCCGAATTTTAGAAATGTCTACCGGCATGTGTTTTCGGGTGATTGGCGCAAATATAACGCTTACGACGCAGCCTGGCGGCCCGATGCGGAAGAATTTCCGTCGCCGGCGGTTTGCTCGATGTTCAGGACGTTTCAAGGTTGGACGGCGCTCACGCGGCAGGGGAAAGGCGACGGCACGCTGCAATTGATTCCGGTTGCAAATGGGATGGCTTACCTATTGTTGCGTGCGCTCCAGGATGATGTTCCGGCAGACGAGCTATGCGGCGCGAAACCCGGGCGGGCGCTTTCGGTTAATCCAGAATGGCATTCGTTCTATCTGGAAGGGTTGACGTCGATTCCTTTGATGCAGCCGGGCGATACGGTGTTTTGGCATTCGGATGTAGTTCATGCGGTTGAGAACGAACACAAAGGCGCGGGTTATAGCAATGTGATGTATATCGCGGCCACCGTTGGCTGCGAGAAGAACAGCGCGTATCTGGCGAAGCAAGCGCCGGCGTTTCTGGCGGGTAAAACGCCGCCGGATTTTGCGCCCGACGATTTTGAGGTCGACTTTGTGGGGCGGGCGACGGAGGCGGATCTGACGGCGTTGGGGCGGACTCAGTTGGGCCTCGCGTCCTGAATTATTCGGAATGTGCCGGTTTTAATGGCGCCAGTCGATGTGGTCGCCCGGGAGAAGAGGAAGACTGATCGCATTTTCATCGTTGGGATCGAGCTTGACCGCGACAAAGCAGCATCGCCGGCGCGAGTTTTAGCCAGGAAGTATTCACCGTCCAGTTACTTGCCAGGATACAGTCTAAGTTTTTGCACGCGCCAATTCAGAATTTCGGCCACATACAATTCATTCTCGGAAGGACAAGCCATTTCGTGAATCCAACCGAATTCCTTCGGCATGTGGCCGCTCGACCCGAGCACGCCAAGCACGTCGCCATTGAGGGAAAGCTTATAGATGCGGCCGGGAAAACCGTCGGCGGCATAGAGAAACTGTTTCTTGCCGGGAGTAATGCAGATAGCCCAAGGCGCACCGCTTTGCATGCTCAGCGGAGATTGCGGCCCAGGACGCTCGCCCATCCAAGGTTGGGCGTCATCGGGAACAGGCACATCGATTCTGATCTCGCGAAGATAGTCGCCCGCTGGATTGAAGATTTGAATGCGGCGGTTGCCACGGTCACCCACATAGATATTTCCGTCGTTATCGGTAGCAAGGCTGTGCGGCGTATTGAATTGGCCCGGCTGGCTGCCAGCGCTGCCCCATTGCTTTACCCAGTGGCCGTTTTTGTCGAACTTGGCGATACGCGAGTTGATGTAGCCGTCGCTGATAAAGATGTTTCCGTCACGGTCCCAGGTCACATCAGTGGGTTGACGAAACTCTCCGTTGATGGCGGGACGCGGCGGATTGACGCGGCTCCAAGGTGCTGCTTCGTCGGAAGCTTCTTTCTTGCGCCCGAAAACCATGCTTACGCGGCCTTGCGGGTCGAAGCGGATGATCATGTCAGAGCCTTTGTCGATGGCCCAAACGTTATCGGCCTTGTCAACCTTGACGGCGTGGGCGTAGGACCAAGCGTAAAGATTCTTGCCGATTTCACGGAGGAATTGGCCTTGCGGGTTAAATTCCAGTAATTGCGAAGCGGTTGCGGCATAAGCAGGGCCGGTGGAATTGCCACGCGAAAAGACGAAGATATGGTGTTGCGAGTTGACAGCCACGCCAGCCACTTCACCCAGATAGAGGTTGGGCGGGAGTTTCAAGAAATTCGCGTTGGCGTCAAAGCGAATCTGTGGTGGATCGACTTGGGCGAAGACACATGAAGTGACGAACGCAAGGGGCAGCAGAGCAAAGGAATGGCCCATGATGAGCCAGCATATTACACAGTCGTTTCGAGTTGCTCGACTGGCGTAGGAGGCGTCATCGGCGGCGTGTAGGGGAAGAAGACGAAACGGCCCAAAACGGCCGAGACGACGAGAGCCGCAGCGGCCATGTAGAAGATGGGAGGATAGCCGAACCGTTGGGCCACTGCGCCTGCTGTGAAAGAGCTCAGGCCCACAAAGAGATCGTAGAAAGCGCTCAGAAGACTGATGATGGAGCCATGCTGCGCGCTGGGAGTGCGGCGCAGAACAGTGCTGGCGACACTAGACCAAGGAAAAGAGAAGCCAAATCCCAACGTGACGGCAGCCATAACCGCGAAGAATGGACTCGGCCCTGACGCTAACCAAAGCAAGCCACTCGCCATGAAAACAAGGCCCGTATAAAACGTAATGCTGGGATGAATTCGATCGGGCAGCCGGCCTAAAAAGAAACGCGAACACAGGATCGTGAGCGCATAGGCGGAAAACGCCGCGCGGCCGGAATTGCCGAAGTGAGCCAGATGCAGGATGAGGAAGCCGGTGATAACTGGGTAGTGGACGTTGACGAAGCCCATCGCAAAGCCAGGTTTAAGAATGGACAATGGAACCCAAACTCGCTTGTGAGTATGTGGAGCCGGGAGAAAGTGCTCTTCGACGAAATAGGCGAGAGCGCAGCCGGACGCCGCCGCAACCACTTGCAGAAGGGCCGCATGTTGAAACGAACCGACCCAATGCCCAATCGCGGGGCCAGCCGAAATGCCGCCCCAAATGGCGCTGCTGAGATAGCCGAGAGTTTGACTGCTGCGTTGAACGCCCGCTACTTCCACGGCCCAGGCGGCGGCTCCCGTATAAAGGCACGCTTCGCCAAAACCTTGCAGGGCTCTCCCCAGGAAGACCCCCGCCAAATCGAGCGGCAGAAGATAAGCGCCGCCCGCGAATGCGCAACTCGCCAGCCCGGCCATGAACGTAATTTTGCGGCCGCGCCGGTCGGCGAGAGGTCCTGAAAAGAAACGGCCACCGAGAGCGACCACGGAAAAAGTGCCAATCACCCAGCCAACAGTTTGATCTGAACCGCCCAGGTCGTAGCGAACGTGCGGCGCCATAGCAGGCAGCACTGTACCCATGCCCAGAAAGCCCAGAAACGTGGCGCAGATCAGCAACCAGAAGCGCGCCGAAAAACCTGTTGCACTCATTGACGCCGAATTTGACAATCTTCACTAGCATGGCATGCGTTGCCGAACGCTGCCCGGTCAAATGCGGCCAGGCGTCAGGCTGAGCCGCGACCGCCAGGGAGCGACACTTGATTGGTCCAAACTTGGGACATAGGTTACATTTTGGACCGAAGAGATGGGTAACAGTGCCATTAGCCCAGGTGTTGTCCCGCCCCTGGCTACAACACATCACTGGGGATGACTCAACAGCAGGTCGATCCGTTCGTGCAAAGCCGGATCGGCAACATTCCATGAGGGCGCCCCGGCACCGCCGATGAGATTGCGAAGGCCGTGTTGTTGCTGGCCTGCCATGACAGCAGCTTCGTGAATGGTATCGAGTGATTCGTTGATGGCGGCTTAGCTCAGATTTAGCTCGGCGCGCCGAAACCTCTTCGACCGCTACAAACAGTTTGTGGACGCAATCCGATAGCACGATTCCGTAAAGCCGCTTCTTTTCTGGAAGCCGAGGTCCAGTTCATCGGCATAACCTGAAACCGAGGACCTTGAGATAAGCCAGTTATGAAGATGAGAACCGCGTTTTTCTGTTTGCTGGTGGCGGTGGCAACGGCCGAACAGGCACCGCCGCCCGCCGCAAGCTTCATGAAGGTAATGCATGTGAGCATGCAGAGGATGGACCGAGAAATGCTCACAGCCCCAATGGATGGTAATGTCGACCACGACTTCGCGACCATGATGATGCCCCATCACCAAGGCGCCATCGAAATGGCGGAAGCAGAGCTGAGCTACGGGAAAGATCCCGTAATGCGCCGGTTGGCACAGGAAATTCTTGTCGATCAGCAATCAGAGATCGACGCAATGAGTCTTTGGCTAAACAAAAACACGGCAAATAAATGCACGAAAGGGAGGCGCTAGTCATGAAGTTGTGCCTTTCAATGCTGTTGGTTGTTGGAACATCCCTGGCAGGCCAAAACGGAGATCGTGTGTATACGGCGGATCAAACCTCCAACACGGTCTCGGTAATCGATCCCAAGACCAACAAGCTGCTCGGCTCGATTCATCTAGGCGAGGACGTGCCGGCGGCTTTGCTGCCCCTCTATCGGGGCGAGCTTTTGGTACACGGACTCGGCTTTTCACCTGATCATAAGACACTCGATGTAGTATCAATAGGGTCCAATTCGGTCACGCTCATCGACACTGAAACGAACCTAGTCAAAGGCAAGATTTATTTGGGCCGCTCTCCGCACGAGGCGTTCTTTCGACCTGACGGCCGGGAACTCTGGGTGGCGGTTCGAGGCGAGAACTATATAAGTGTCATTGACCCGGTAAGTCAGAGGGAAACCCGGCGGATCGAGACCGCGAACGGGCCGGGCATGGTGCTGTTTCGGCCTGATGGAAAGTACGCCTTTGTCCCGTCCAGCTTCACGCCTGAAATGGATGTAATTGACACGGCGGATTACCAGGTGATCGCCCGCGTTTCACAGGCAAGTCCTTTCTCGCCTAACCTGGCAGTCGATGAGGACGAGGTGTGGTTTACGTTAAAAGATACAGGCAAGACGCAGATAGTGAGTGCCAAGCCGCCGTTCCGCACACTCGCCACGCTCGAGACTGGACCAATCACAAATCATGTCACCTTTGTCAGGAACGCGTTGGGCCGTTTTGCTTATGTGTCCGTCGGTGGCAAGGACCAAGTTCTGGTCTATCGCCGAGATCAGTCCTCGCCGCCTAAGCTGGTTGCGACTATCAAGGCGGGCGATCTCCCGCACGGCATTTGGGGATCGGGCGACGGAAGCCGCATTTATGTCGGGCTGGAAAATGGCGATGCCGTACAAGCCATTGATACGGCAACCAACCAGATCATCGCGACAATTCCAGTCGGCCAGTTGCCGCAGGCACTCGTGTATGTGCCGAACGCGGCCAGTTCTGACAAAGGCACTGCCAATCTGAAGCCCCTCGGCCCTGCGACGAGTGCGCTGCATATAGAGTTGGTGTCTCCAGACAAAAGCCGTTCTACGGCGCACGCCAGCGTGTCGATTAATTCTCTTGGACTCATTGACAACCTCCAATTAGCTGCTACCGGGCTTGAACCTGGCAAAATGTATCGACTGGTCCTCGTGGGAGGTGCCGAGCCCCAGGACCTGGTTTCATTCGGTGCGGGTATCGGGGGGGTGGCGATCGTGCAGACACTCGGGCCGCTCAAGCACGTCGATCCACGTTCTCGAACCGTAAAAGCGCTTACCCTGGAGGTGAGATCGAATGACCCGGCGTCGGTCTTGGTGCTTCAACAGGCAGCGCCGCCGACGAGCACACCGTAGTGGCTGACTCGCAGCAATTCGTGCTGCTTCCGCCGGATGCTCAATTCGTTTGACTTCGCGGGATACTCGAGACCACGACTTCGCGAGAATTACTCTTGCAGCCCATTGACAATCCTGGTAATTCCGTCTTTGATCAAGACTAAATTGAAATTGATCAGTAGGCCCAGTCGTTTGTCCCAGCGGCGGAGGTAGGTGAGAAGCTGTTTCTTGTAAGGTGCAGCGGTCTCGGCGCAAGCCTCGCTTCCGTCGTTCGCTCTCCAAAACCGCTTCGTGAACGGATTCGAAAAGACCTGGGCCTCGAAAGGTATGGATTCGATAACCGACGTCGGCAATCTCCTTCGCCACGGTGTTCTCTGTCATGCGCAGCCGGTATATGCTCGCGAAGACGCCAAGAACGCAAAGAAAAGAGGCCCTTGATTGAAGGGTCTGGAAGTACCCCTGGCAGATTGCTCGGCGATCCGGAAATTGGCCATGCTGAAGACGTCGGCGACGTTTCAGGCGAGCTCGGCTGGGGCCCTTCACCGCTCAACGAGATCGATGAGTTGCGCGGAATTGCAGCGGTGAAACGAGCCAGCAGCGCTTCGGCATGGTCATCGGCCGGCGGCCGATGGGTCAATAAAACAGATGATCCGATTCCCTGGATCAGCAGGTCATTAATACTCGCGTGCCGCCGTCTCATCAGCCCTGCTTCGTCCAATTCCTAATTCTCATTGCTGTCATTGACCTGACAGGCCGATCTGCAGCGGGATGGGTAGAGACGGCGAAGCCGTCTTTTCTAGCGCCGGGGTCATCTGCTCAGCCGTTTGATCCTGTTGAATAAAGCCGCAGGAGGTTTCTTGGCGAAGCCGAGCGGAAGCGGTAGACAGCAAGTTAGTACAGCCAATCTAGGGCGCTTACGCTTCTGGCTCGGGTTCGGAGTTAGTCGTGGGTCAGACAATTTAGGAACTCCAGCTCTCGAGACGAGTGCCAGCGCCACGTGTCGGTAAAGATGCGGTCATTTAGGTGGTCATTCTATTCCCCATTTCGACAATACGTTTTTCTTTAGTGGGTCGCTTGTTGAGCCCGGCGCCCTGCCACAGAGTAGACGTAAACACGTGATCGCAGTGCCGGCAGGGGATCATCCGATAACTCGATTCCGTCGATGAGCCGAGTCGGGTCAAAAGCTAGCTTTCGCTCAGCCGCTGTTGTGTCCGGCACTACAGAAGTAATGGTGATAGTTCCTAACTCGACCTTATCCCGGTTGCCGGGCCAAACCACCGAGCTATCGTTGGTTTGGTCGCCCGTCTTGGCAAGCTGCAACACCAGGCGGAATTTTGCGGGCGCCTGCGCTAGCCGAGGCGCCAATTCGTCTCTTAAGAAGTTGGCAGGCTTCGCTTTTGCCTCTGCATCGTTCAGGTACTGGGCGCCGTCAGCGGGGATGATCTGATATCGGCCCGCTTGCTTCTGCCCTTTACTATTAACGAAGACAAAGGCGTTATTGGCGTAGAACGATTCGGTGACGAAGCTGACCGGCACCGGCTTGGGGTCCTGAACGAATTTGAGGGCTGCTGGCCGAGATCCGAGAAAGGCCTCAATGGGCCAAGGATGGGGCTTCGATTGATCTGTGGCAGCGATCGCCTTTTCCAACGCAAGGAAATCCTCGCCCGTACCCACGACGAAACCATTGTGAGAAATCGCCATAATGTCTGTTCCTTTACCTATCTCAAAGCGGATCGCCATGCCACGCGGGGAGGCATCCGGAGAGTTATCCGCAACACTTATATCGGGCGCGCCATCGGAAAAGCGAACCGTTACCGGTACGGCCGAGCCCTGAAGATGCGCGGCTCGCGAAATACCCGCGGCTGCGGGCTTAGCCTGAAACGTACCTTCACATACAATGCCTTTCGCATGTATGAAACGCTGGTGTGCTTTTCCGCTTGGACCCTGGCTCATTATCTCGGCGATTTGTTGGCTGAGATCGGGCGATTGACCCGGCAATCCCGCCCCAGCGAGCAGGCTCAAAATGGCGGCTAAACGAAACGGACCGCAGTTATCTTTGCTGAACATCAAAAATCCTCCCTTGACTTGTCTTTGGTTTGTGATAGATCGCTGGCGGCGTTGGGCTGAGTTCGTTGGGTCATTCTCGACGCAACTGTCATACCCGTCGGACCGCCGCATAAGTGCTTTGTGGTCGCGACCGATGCCTTACGTGCTAACACGCGATCAACCGCTGAATACCCCAGCGTCATAGCAACCACCAGCAGTGCGCCTGGCAACACCGGTGGACTTGGTACCGGGATGTCGAAATAACGACATCCCGCTCCAACTAACAACGCTACTATCGCGCCGATTAGAAACTTCATGGCTTCATTACGCCGCAGCCACTTTGCTGTGCTCGATGAACGCAAGCAATTCAGCGTTAACCCTATCTTTCAGCGTTGAACACATTCCGTGCGGAGCACCCGTGTAGACCTTCAGGATGGCACCCTTGACGATTTTCGACGATAGAAGCGCTGAGGCGCCGATCGGCACGATCTGATCGTCGTCACCATGGACAATCAGTGTCGGCACATCGAACTTCTTGAGGTCTTCGGTTAGGTCGGTTTCCGAGAACGCCTTAATGCAGTCGAACGCGGCTTTGTGGCCGCAAAGCATTCCCTGCAACCAGAAGGAGTCTCGCAGGCCCTGGGAAACCTTGGAGTTTGGCCGATTGGCGCCGTAGAAAGGAGCACTGAGATCTTTAAAAAACTGCGCCCGATCGATGAGCACACCTGCGCGGATTTCGTCGAACGCCGCGAGCGGCAAGCCTCCTGGATTTGCGTCCGTCTTCAGCATGAGTGGGGGAACGGCGCTGATCAATATGGCTTTTGCGACGCGTTTCGTGCCATGGCGGCCGATGTAGCGGGTCACTTCGCCTCCGCCCGTGGAGTGACCAACGTGAATGGCAGACTCCAGGCTAAGCTTTGTCACCAGCTCCGCCAGGTCGTCGGCGTAGGTATCCATGTCATTCCCATTCCAGGGCTGATCTGAGCGCCCGTGCCCTCGGCGATCATGAGCAATGCAGCGGTATCCGCGCGCCGCCAAGAAGATCATCTGATCTTCAAAAGCGTCCGCGCTCAACGGCCATCCGTGACTGAAGACAATAGGTTGTCCCGTTCCCCAGTCTTTGTAATAAATCTGTGTTCCATCTTTGGTTGTAATTGTCGGCATACTCTTTCTTTCCTTTCTTAAATGACTTACTTTCGAGACTCAGACTCCCGCGTAGACGAGGCCCGTAAAGGCAGCGGGCGTGGTTAAAAACTGACCCCATTTCGCGTCGTAAGCGGCGGTTGGTTCCGCGGCAACGGCTTCTTCCAGAGATCTACCCTGCTTCTTCAGCGCCGCCACGTTTGCCCGGATCGCGACCAGCATGTCGCGAAACTCAGTTAATTCCGCCCTACCGCCTACCGGCCCATGCCCCGGAATGGCGATCGTTTTGTCGGTGAACATCGCGAGGTTGGCCTCCGCCGCATCAATAGACCCATTGATGCTACCGCCAGTGGAGTAATCGATGAATGGGTAGACGCCGTTCCACCAGGTGTCACCCACATGAACAACGTCAGCATCGGTGAAATAGACGGAAATGTCGCTGTCAGTGTGAGCGGGGGCGTAATACTTGAGCACGATCCGCGTGTCGTTCCTGTGCAACTCGCACTCAGTTGCGAATACTGTAACTGGTAGCGCTCCAGGAGGCGCAGCGGGAAACGTGTAACTCCAGCCTTCAACACGCGTATCGACAGATAGGCGCTTGCGCGTGTTTTCATGGGCGGTGATAGCCGCTCCCGCCGAGTGCAGCCAGGCGTTCCCGTCTGTATGGTCGGTGTGCCAGTGAGTATTGATCAGGTGCTTTATCGGGTCGGCATTGATCGACCCTAGAGCATCCGAAATCGCCGGCCGGGACACCGAAAAGCCTGCATCAACTAGAAGCTTTCCATCGCGCCCGGTTAAGACGGCGATATTGCCGCCGGAACCTTCAAGAACCGAGATATTTCGGCGAAGAGGTTGAACGTTGATCTTGGCCTTCGCCGCGGCGTTCACCATCGTAGGAACAATGCCCTCCTCGGCGGCGAACAGTTGACGTCGACCAAGCAGAGCGGCGCCAGCCAAAATGCCGCCTGCTCTCAAGACCTGGCGACGTGAGATTGTATTACCTTTGACTTCCCTCATAGTTTGCTCCTTTTGAATCGTTTGTTACTTAATCTCAGACTGTTTCTTGTCCGATTTATTGGCCTCGCGAAGCTTTTTGTTTTCGCGTTCTAACTCCTGCATTCGACGTTCGAATGGCGCAAGCGCCTCCTGGATTTGATCGGCGGTAAAGCGTGGCGTGATGTGCTGCGGACAATTCCAATCAAACGCCTCGACTTGGATCACGTACACGCGCTCGATCACCGCCTTGTATCCCGGATCTCGAAGCCGTTCGATCCATTCACTTGCTTGCTCGCCTTCGAAGACTTCAGCACGCCCCAGAAGTTTCAAACGCGCTTGGCGTGGATAATCCACCATGATGATGGCCACCCGATTATCAGTCGCTAGATTGCCAGTGCTGATGTATTGCTTATTCCCGCGGAAATCGGCAAAGGCAACCTTGCTGTCGTCAATCACCTTGAGAAACCCCTTCGGACCACCCCGGTGTTGAACATACGGCCAACCCGTTGACCCTATGGTTGCCATGTAAAAGCTGTCGCGTTCGGCAATGAACGCAGCTTCATCGGGGCCGAGGCGGTCCAGCGAAGTCCCGCCCCCCTCCATTCGCGCGTATTGGCGTCGGCTGCCATATTTCTCCTGCAACGCCTTTACAACAGGAGTAAAGACCAATGATCCGAAGTGTTGAGCCATTTGCTCCTCCCTTAGAAACCGTGCAAAGCAACTATCCAGCTAAATCCGCTTCAAGAAGAAGTCCTCGATCCTGCTGGCGATTTCTTCTCCATGGGTCTCGAGCGCGAAGTGGCCAGTGTCGAGCAAATGCATCTCAACGTCCTTGAGATCGCGTTTGTAAGGGTATGCACCCTCCGGCGGAAAGACGAAATCGTTCTTTCCCCACACAATTAAGGTTGGCGGCTGATACTTCCGAAAGAAGTCCTGAAAGGCCGGATACAGAGGAACGTTCGTCCCGTAGTCGTACATGAGATCCGCCTGGATGTAGGCATTGCCAGGCCGGTCGAGGCCTATTTGATCCAGCGTCCAGGTCGTCGGATCCAGCAGTGTTTTGTCACTGACGCCGTTCTCATATTGCCAGCGGGTTTGTTTTGGATCCACCATGTAAGCAATCGCACTCGGGTCCTCAGGATTAGCCCAGTACTTTTTGATCGGATCCCAGAATTCACGCAGTCCTTCCTCGTATGCGTTTCCGTTTTGCACGATCAGTCCGGTGACCCGCTCTGGATGCAGCAGCGCAAGCCGGTAGCCCACAGGCGCGCCGTAATCCATCAAATAAAGCGCATATTTGCTCAACCCGAGGTGCTCGGCGAAGCGGTCCATAAGTTTTGCGTAACTATCGAACGTGTACGGAAAGCTTTTGTGATCCGGCATGCTGCTTTGGCCGTAGCCCGGATAGTCGGGCGCCACTAAACGAAAGGCACCGGCAAGACGAGGAATCAAGTTTCGGAACATGTTGGACGAAGTTGGAAACCCATGCAAAAGCAGGATCACCGGGGCATTTTGCGGACCCGCTTCGCGATAAAAAATGTCTTGGTTGTCAATACGGACGGTCTTGTAGTGGACCGGATGCTGGGTGCTGATTTTAGTTTCGACTGCGGTCATTTAAGTTGTTCTCCAATCTGTTTTCTGTGACAGGCAAAGAGCCCTGCAAAACAACTTTAAGGCGAATAAGGGAATCTTTGATTCCACAAAAGTGCGATTGTTCCGTGATCATGCGGGGAGTTCGACGATATTTGGATTTATCGAGGAAGTCGATTTCCGCAAGGTTTCCCGCACGAACCTGTCACGGTCACAATCGTCGTCGCGCCGTTTGCGCGAAAATCCCGCAGTCAGTGTTTTGTTGTTCGAGGACGGTGGGAGTTCCTTTGCAGCAAAAGCTGGCAACATAGCGAGGAGTCATGAAGCAGTGTGTGCGCCTCGTCAACCCCTCTGGCGAATGAGGGCTTGGCTGCCTGATATTGGAAAGATGGGATCAGCGGATTTCCCGCATGATCCTGAGAGAATCGCACTTTTGCGCAAACTTCCGTCCGCTCACTTCGCAAGAATTAGTCTCAGGAGATTTCAAATGATCCCAATAGCAAGCGTGATCGCAGCGGTGGGGGTAACACTAGTCGCAACCTGTGGAGCGTTCGCTCAGTCCGCGGCGGCCTTTCGCGGTGCCGCACCGCTCGTACCGCTAGCGAGCGAACCCCCGCCTAAACTGATCGTTGACCCACCTCTCGCCGAGTCCCTCTCGCACGGCCGTGTGGTTATCCAATACCGGACGGAGAACCTGCACATCGTGCCGGTGTACGGACCCGCCGCGCTCGCGGTCTCACCCCGCATCGGCCATCTCCATCTCACGCTGGACGACTTGCCTTGGCACTGGGTAGACGCTAGCAACGAGCCCTTGACCGTGGTTGGCCTGCCGCCCGGGCCGCATAAGATTCGCGTCGAACTGGCCAACGCCAACCATATGGTACTTGATACCCAGGTAGTCACCTTCGTCGTTCCGACTATTAAATAGAGGGGTTGTTGAAGTCGCCTCATGATCCCGTAAGAATCGCACTTTGGAGGAACTCGCGCGCAAGACGGGCGCGGTGTCGAGCGGCCACCGAGAGGGCTGCTGAGTGTTTCTTCTCTCGTGGTGGCGCGCATCCGCGCGTGTAGCTTACATCTGCAAGGAGAAAAACAATGATGACGTCCCAAAACTTGTTCTGGCCGAACGGCTCGCGGCTCGCGGTTAGCTTCTCGCTGATGTTCGAGGCGGGCGGGCAGCCCATCTCGGGCGCGGGCGGTGTCATCCCCGATCCGATCGGCGGCGGGATGCCTGACCTGCCGACCAACGCCTTTTTCGAATATGGCGTTTACGAGGGAATTCCGCGCCTGCTGGATCTGTTCGACAAGCACCAGGTCAAAATCAGCTCCTTCATGATTGGCCGCGCCGTCGAGAAGGCGCCGGACCTGGCGCGCGAAATTGTGAGCCGGGGCCATGAAGCAGCCGCGCACGGACGCTCCTGGGAGAACAGCTACCATCTCGATCCGGAGGCCGAGCGCCGGTTCATCGCCGATGGCGTGGCAAGCATCGTCAAGGCCACCGGCCAAACACCGCTAGGTTGGAACGCCTACTGGATGAGGAACAGCCCGCGCACGCTCGACATCCTGCAGAGCCTGGGCTTTGTCTACCACATCGATGAGCCGAGCCGCGACGAGCCATTTATCGTACCGTTGAAGGGTGGTGACTTCGTCACCGTGCCCTACACCTTCCACATGAACGACATAGTTTCCTTCCCCTTCCAGGGTTGGAACGCCGCCGCCTACGAGCAGGCTCTGAAGGACGAATTCGACCAGCTTTACGAAGAAGGCGCGCACCGCCGCCGCATGATGGTGGTGAGCTTGCACGACCGCATCTCGGGCCACGCCACCCGCGCCCGGTCGCTCGACCGCTTTCTCGCGTATGCGCGCTCGAAGACGGACGTATGGTTCGCCCGCAAAGACGAGATCGCGAAATGGGCGCTTGAGCACCGCGCGGAAACGCCTGTGGTCCGCCGCGAAGGGCCGGAAATTAGCGGCCTGCCGGGTTCAGTGAACTCATAAGGAGAGAGGTATGGGTACGGATGGGAGTGATTCGCAGGCGTGGTATGTGCGTACGTTCATCGCCCTCACGTTGTTTGTTGGTACAGCGCTTGCCGCGCCGGTTAGCGACTCGGCCGCACTTGCCATGACGCGGCCCAAGGAGCAGATCGTTGCGAAGGACATCACGCCCGTGCGCCTTGCCGCGCTTCTCAAGCCCGTCGACGCGTTCTATGGGTTCTGGGTCAACGGCAGCCCGGCTCTGCTCGCCCGTGCGATCGGGTCCGACTTCGTCGATCACACTTTGCCGCCCGGCCGCCCCCAAGGGCCGAGTGGGCCTGCACAGGCGTCCAAGGCTTTCCTCACCGCAGTGCCGGACCTTAAAGTCGCCGTGGTGCAGCGGCTGGTAGTTGATGATCGCGTGATCTCGCACCTGCGCTTCACGGGGCATTTTACGGGCACTTTCATGGGGCACGCAGGCGCCGGCCAACCGGTGGATTTCATCGCAACCGACATCCTGCGTGTGCGCGATGGGCGGATCACGGACAACTGGCATCTGGAAGACAATCTCACATTCCTCCAACAGATCGGCATGGTGGCGGGCCGCTAATGGGCTGTTGGAGGTGCGCGTTATGTAATTACAGCGGCCATCAATTCGCCAAAGGAAGGCTGGCTGGTAGAGATTTCAGTCACCATTCATTCGCTGCCTCGCCACAATCGGTGTACGGACGCGCCCAAAGCGCCGCTTGTAGCTGGAGCGACTTGCACCACGCGCGATGCATCCGGTCTACTTCCTCAGCCGAATGTCCCTTCGCAGCAAGGTAAGGCTTAATGGTCTCGTTCATGACCGCAATGAATGCGATGATGTCGCGCAAGGGAACGTAGGCAGTTGATTGAACGTTATCCACCTTGTTTTTCTTGATACTGGTGTGACGCAACGCAATCTCCTCCTGGTAGTTGAGCCAGTCCTGGTCGTACGGCCGCAGACAAGTGTCCATGATCCACTGCTCGAACCGTAAATTGCTTTTGGCGGCGTAATCGGGGAGAGCTTCCCCTTCTGGCGAGCGTGAGTGTCTGCTCAGGTTCGGAATACCGGCGATAATTCCGCTGCGCCAATGTTCCACAATCCGCTTGGTTTGGTCCGCGAGTACTTCTCCGGCCAAGCGAAGCTGAAGTTCATCCTCAGGTGTAAAGCCAACGCTAATCTTCAACTGCTCCAGATCCTGGATTGAGGTTCGGGAAACCGCAATCTCCGAGCTTCCGTAGTTATAGCCGTGAATATTTTCGGCAATTTTCTCCATATGAGTTCTCCAAACGATCAGGCCGCAGCCGGCCGGAAGGGATCGAACCGCTGCTTGTCAAATTCTACCGGCAATCTTTGGAACTTCCCTAATTCCTTACTTGCGCACGCCCACTCAAGAAGCGCCGAGTATTGTTCAAGACGATTGACATTCCCGATCCATATCTCAATCCCAGGCCCGGAAATCCTCACTACATTTGGAAGATCGCATGGACCAAGGCAGCCGCTAATGGTGAGCTGAATGTTCTTTAAAAGCCCGCGGCTCCGCCATTCGCGTTTTAACCATTCAACCGGCACCTCAGGTTTCCCACGGTTTACCGCCCCGCAGCAACAGCCGGAGCACACCATGACGTGCCCAATGACGATACGCTTCGTTGCCAAATGTGCCGAAGAGCATTCCGATTCGTTTATCATTCGCTCACTCCTTCCACCCGCCGGAAGACTCATAAGGAACTCGCAAAACGGGCACGCCGAGGCCACGCGAATTCCTGACTCTGTTTCGCGGCACGGACGTGCGCTTTGCGCTAGCTGGTAATCAGTACGATGCCAATAAAGAGGCTGTAACCGGCCGTAATCACACCCAGCCAGCGAAATAGCACCGGACGTATTTTTGAGACTGTGAATAACGACGTGGCCGCTGTCGTCAAAGCCATGTTCGACAGGAACATGGCGATTGCGAACACTGTTAGTCCAATAACGCCATTAAAGAGCCCACCCATATTCGTGGCAATCACCAACATGGACAATTGAGTGGGCGTCTCTGCGCCGATACCGTGCAAAACACCTAGACTTAACGACGACTTCGATCCATAACGCCGACTTTCGACTGGCCCAACTTTCTTGTGCGAATGTAGCCGTTCAAAAATCGCCAGTATCGCCTGCCCGCGCCCCATCGGTCCCCTTCCAGAAACTAACGCGCCGAACACATAAGCTCCCAGCAGAATCAAAGTGAGCCCGACAATCCTCTGCATCCAACCGGATAGAGATCCTGGAAGAGAATGCTTCAGGGCGATGACCGCTACGCCAAGCAGCCCGACTGTCGCAGCGTGGCCTAAAGCGTAAAGAAACCCGCAACGGGTGGCATCGCGGGCGCTCGTTTGCACACTCGTAACATCCGAAATCGCGGCGACGTGATCCCAATCGATTCCGTGCTGCAGACCGAGCAACGAGCAAGAAGCAAGAGCGGCAATCAGCGTCATCGCGTTGTTCCTATACTTCCGGCTCGTGCCTGAACCGGGCACTGACCTCGTCCATTTTCTTCGCCAATTCTTCCGGCGTCAAAAGTTGCTTCTGGAAAAGGATATTGGCAAAAGCGGCTACCCAGCGCTCGTAATAAGAAAGCTTTCCAATAAGTTCAGATCCCAGCGCCTCAACGCCGCGACGCTTCTCCTCTGTATTAAGAATCTTATGGAAATCCAGAACGTCGGCCAGCGCATGACAACGCTTCTCCCAAGGTTGGAGTTCGTGATCCGCACGGTCAATACGGTCGGCGGGGAGACCGCCTATATCGTTGGGTAGCCGCTTGACAAAAGTCTCAGAAGGCGTCATTGCACTTTCCTTTCCTGCGCGTCGATTATGGCAACGCCGATCATGGCGTCGCGGGTGACTAGCGAAGCGAGTTCTTCCTCGCTCCACGTTTCGGTACCACTCGGCCTTTGCGGAAGCACGAGGTAGCGAACCATCGCCGTCGAATCGCTCACCCGAATCTCAACGTCTTCGGGAATTACTGTGCCAAACTCCGCCAGCACGCTCCTCGGCTCCTTCACAGCTCGCGCACGATATGGCTTCTGTTTATACCAATCTGGGGGGAGCCCCAACACTGGCCTCGGATAGCAGGAACAGAGCGTACACACAATCAAGTTGTGAATATCGCGAGTATTCTCCAGAACAATCAGTTGGGTGTCATCGTAAAACGTAATGCCCAACTCCTCGCAAGCTGAACGGCCATTCACCAGAAGCCGCGCGCGAAATTCCGGGTCGACCCACGCGCGAGCTACTACTTTCGCGCCCAGTTGCGGGGTCCGCGAGTCAAGCACTTCGATCTGGCGGCGGATCTCCGCCGGCTGAATCAACCCCTTCTCGGCCAGCAGTTCGCGCATGGCGGTTTCCATGATTTCGTAATAGCCCGGGGCCCCATCGGGCACTGTTATCGGCGTGTGATCGTGAGAATGCATTTCAAATCCTTTCAAGCCAGCTTTCATAAACTTCGATACGCAAACCATCGGCGGCGGACCCGCCGTACCCAGGCCACAAATCTGTGAGCGGAATGGCAACGCGGTAATAATGGCGCTTCTGGCCGGCATTTCGGCCGAAGCCTTCTTCCTCGTTGTTAACTGCGGGCGGTTCCATAACCGCTTCAATCACGCCGATTTTTCCGCGAATGTACTGCGGTACGCGATAGTGCCCGACGGGAAATCTGACGGAAATTGCCACCCGCTCGCCCGCGCTAAAAGCCGGCTCCTCGCCCTCCGCCTTTGCGATGCCGGGCAAAGCAGTCGCTTTCATGCCTTCGCCCCGCTCGAAAGTGTCTCCGCCAGAAACCAGGCACGGCGTTCGGCTTGATCGATCCAGACCTCGATCAAACTGGTTGTCGCAACATCGTTGGCGCGAGCGCACACCTCGTGGGTCACGCGCATGTATTGGGTCAATTTGCGATTATCGGAGCGGAGTTCTTCGAGCATTTCCTCGGCCGAAACAACCTCGCGGTTATCGTCCTGCAGCCGCTGATACCTGGAAATATCGCTGATGGAACGCAGCGTGGCCGCACCTAGCTTGCGCGCGCGCTCCGCAATCTCGTCGCTGATCGCAAACAATTGATCGGCATGATCGTCAAGCAAAAGATGGTAATCGCGAAAGTGCCGGCCGCTCATGTGCCAGTGAAAGTTCTTCGTCTTCATGTACAGCGCGAATACGTCAGCCAGCAGTTTTTGTAGCTCTGTTTCGATGTCTCGAACCGCACTCTGGTCCAAATCCGACAACTTCTCCATTGTCAATTCCATTTAGAGGTCTCCTTCTTAAAAACCAATGAAACTCCAAGGTATGCGAATTTTGAAAAGCCGCCTTCCAAGAAAGTGCGCGAGTTGCGAAATCCTGCGGTGGTTTTCGCGATTACAGAACGATCACCTTCGCGGCGATGCGGCCGGCGAATGAATCTCGGCGATATAACCACCGGGAAACTGCACGATGGCGGCATTCCGCCGCTCAGTTATGTAAGGTGGGACCAAGACAACCGCCCCCGCCGCGGCCGCTTTCGCCAGAGTATCGGCAAGATCCTCAACTTCGTATCCAGTCAGCTCCCGGCCGTATGGATAAGGTAGTTGACCATCCGTCGCGAAGACTGTCATCCTCCCGAAGGTTGAAGTGATCTTGATACGTCGATACGAATAGCCTGGCCGTCCAATGTCCGTCCCCGGCGCATGTGTTTCATCGGAAGTCACTTTGCCATGCGAAAACGCAAGAAAACCATGAATAAATGCGGCAACCCTCCCGGTCGAGACATAAATCCGGTTTTCAGGGACACTCTTCAGCGCCGGGTAACTCGGGCTCGTCGTATGCCAATAAAGCTGGGTGTTTATCCCTCCGGGCCATTGAATAATCAGATCGCGCCCAATAGCATCATTAAAAGGGGCAACCAAAATATCGGCACCCGCCGCTCGCGCTTCCTTGACCGCGGACTCGATATTTGTCACCAGATACCCGGTGCGCTCGAGACCGAACGGGTAGGGCACCGGTGTCTTGAACCCAAACACCGAGATACTCCCCACCGGCGTCAACACAAGTTGCGACAGCGTGCTGCTCGGAGTGGGCGTTACCCTGAAGACGCCCTGTTTCGACGTGGTGCCTCCAAAGGTGGCAATTACGCTGGCAACGAATCTATCGAAGTCTTCCGGCGCAACATAAACGTGGGTTGAGTCATATTGCGGTCCGACAGCCAGGGTAAGCTTCTCCGCGACCCCTGACTTCGCGGCAATTAAAAGCAAAAGAACAAAGTATCTCGTCAAGCGCATACAACCCTTTCTCAGAATGCCCATCGTGGGCATCCGGTCCGACAGAACCAAAACCGGGACTCGCCTATTCAGCCGCCGAGTTGAATGAAACCTCTGCGAATTCCAATGGCGACGGCTTCGGTGCGGTCATTCGCGCCTAACTTGGCCATGATGTTCTTGACGTGAGCCTTGACAGTCTCTTCCGAGATAAAGAGCAGCTCCGCAATATCTCGATTGCGATTTCCGCCAACGATATGCTGCAAAATTTCTACCTCGCGCGCAGTCAAATCTTCATCGTCGAGATGCTCGGCCAGATTGGCGGCTATCTCCGGCAAAATTCGCTTCATCCCCGAGTGGACTTGGCGAATTACGGCAATCAGATCGCTGGGCGGCATGCTCTTAAGGACGTAGGCTCGAGCGCCCGCTGCAAGCGCCCGTTGGATGTCAATGTCTCCATCGAAGGTTGTCAGCATGATGACGCGCGCATTCGCATAAATCTCCCGAATGCTATGCAAAACGTCGATGCCGTTATGGTCGGGAAGGCGAAGATCTAAAAGAGTGATATCGGGCTTGTGCTGCCGAAACAATTCGATGCCTTCTTTACCAGTAGCTGCTTCACCCACAAGACTCATGTCGCTCTGGGAGTTTATGATCGCGGCTATCCCTTCGCGCAATAAGGGATGGTCGTCAATGGTAAGTATTCGAATCGCCGTCGGAGGCGCGGGATTACTCAAACCAAACTCCAGTGCAGACGCAGTAAGCGGAGGCCATAAAATATATCTTTCTATATGGTTATGCTAACGAATTCCGGCGGACTTCAGCGGGCGTTAAATCAAGATATTTTCGAAACACAGTTGTCATATGCGACTGGCTGGCGAAGCCGCAGTCCGCGGCGATATCGATCAGACTGTCCCGTGTTTTTTTGATGCGATTTTGCGCTTGCTTCAACCGCAGGTTCAAAACGAACTGATGGGGCGTCACTCCTGTGGCCGTTCGGAACATCCGAAGGAAGTGAGCACGGCTATACCCGCTCTCCTTCGCCAAACTCTCCAGGCTCAAATCCGTGTCTATGCTTGCCTCGATCTTCTCCTTCACCCGATTAAGGATTCGAAGTGGCAATGGAGACGTACGTATGTCGACAGCCGGAGACCTATCCTCTGTGAGCAGGTAACGAGTAGCCAGCGCGTGCGCCAGAGAGTCAACGTAGAGCTTCCCTGAAGGGCCGCCTGCTTCAACCTCCTCAGTTAGCAGGCCAAGGATGCGTTGAATGGACACGTCGCGAACGCCGGCGCGAAAGACGGGGTTAGCAAGGGGTTTGCGTTCCATTTCTTCGTTAACCCTACGAATGAAACTCTGTTGAAACCCTACATGCGTGAATTCTGCCGGCGACTCCAACCGGACATATGGAACCGAGCCTACGGGAGCGTATGTGACTGAACCCCCGCGCCCAATGAACCGGCAGGCGTTGCCGTCGACATCGCGGCAGTAAAGCTCCGCCGTATTACCGCAAAGCATGGTAATGATGTGCATGTCGATGCAGGTTGCCGGACGCTCTCCCGGAGAAGTCAGATGCCGCTCGAGAATAAAGCCTTGCCAGTTCATGCCGGCGCTTGAGCGGGTGATGCGGGTCGGCCCGGGCGCTATCAACATGAGCGGGGATACTGCGGTTGTGGCAGCCGGCGGGTGCAATCCATTGAGCCTGTTGGCAGAGGACGGTGCTAATCCAGTGCACATCGATCCGATGCCATCGAGGGAGCGCGAATTAACTATTGGGCGAGCTAAATTTTGGCTCGATAGCTGCCAGTTGGAACCCTGCGCCATGGTCAACTCCTTCTTCCTTCAAACGAGATACGGGAAGGCACGACTGCCCGCGAGAGAATTTGTTTGATCAGCGCAAAAGCGCAAGTGGACAGCCAGAACAAAAAATCCACTTCCTCAGGCTGGAGGGACATGAGTTGGCCGCAAGCGTTACGAAAAATGTGAACGGCCGACCGGAAGCGCGGGCTGGTCATCGCGATATTGGGAACTTCATGCGCCAGATGCATAAGCGGAATCCCTTTAGTGAACTCTTGGAGTTAGCGAGAAGATCTCGTGTAGACAGTTTCGCGGGAAAACTGAGTTCACGAAACCCTGCAACGTGTAGAGTTCCACTAACTCTTTTGGATAGGCAATGCGGCAACGTATTTTCGACAGATCGTAGAAAACACAGGCTTGTGTTTGAGATTTCCCAAGTGTTGCCTGTATCATATGGGAAAGTTGCCGCATTTGAGCGGAAATTCCAAGACCTGCAAAATCAAGGGTGATCCTTATGGCCGAGACTTTCAGGAGACATCGGGGCAAGCCGCTAAGGCGCTGGATTTTGATGGGCGCGCCGCCAAAAGTGGCGATTTTCCTGCTGGTGCTGTCGCTTGTTGCTTGCCGCCAGCCTGTACGAACGCCGGTGACGTTGAGTTATTTCCGGCTTGGGTGGTCGCAACCTGATGAGTTGCCAACGGCGGAGCCTTTGTCTGTGCAATTCACCAAGAAAACCGGTATCCGCCTAAGGCCGCTTCCCGTTCCTGAAAACACTCTCGATCAACTGGATCTGTCGCGAAAACTTTTGCAGGCCGGCGCACCCGAGCCCGACGTGCTTGGTGTAGATTTCATCTGGTCTGGGGTTTTGGCGGACAATCTAATCGATCTGCGGCCCTATTTATCCTCCGAACTTTCGATGCTCTCGCCGCAATTGGTCTCCAGCTATGAGGTGGACGGCAAGTTGGTCGCCATCCCTTACCAGGTTCAAGTGGGCGTTCTGGAGTATCGAACCGATTTGCTTCGTGAATACGGCTACGATCATCCACCGAAAACCTGGGACGAGTTGGAAGCGATGGCGGAGCGCATTCAGACCGGTGAGCGTGCCAAGGGCAAGAAGGATTTTTGGGGTTACGTTTGGCAAGGAGCCGACGCGGAAGCCCTGACGTGCAACGCTATAGAATGGCAGATCGCCGAAGGAGGAGGGCAGATCATCGAAAACAACCGCGCGATCAGCGTCAATAATCCAGCGGCGATCCGCTCATGGCAACGGGCGAAGCACTGGATTGGCTGGATCTCGCCCCGCAGCGTGATCGCTTATCGCGAATTGGATTCCATGAACGTTTTCGATTCGGGAGAAGCGGCGTTTAACCGTGTCTGGGGAGGCACAACCATTACGCGCACCGAAATGTCCCGCCAACTCCACTGGCGCAGTACGATGCCGGTGGGCAAGACCGGTTACACCAGCATTCCAGGCGGGCCCGGGGGCTGGGCCGGCGCATTGGGTGGATCGGGTTTGGCAGTTTCCAGACATTCTGTCCACCAGCAAGAGGCTGTAGAACTTGTTCGGTTCCTGATTCGCACGCAAATTCAAACCCACCAAACCGATGACAATGAGCCGCCTATCGAGTCCAAAGTTTCTGGTGAGCCGCCGATTGATAACATGCCCAGTGACGCCAAGGGATTCGGTCAGCAAGACAGTGGTGTCGTCAGCCGGCCGTCTAGCCTAACGGGCCGAAAATATGAAGAAGTGACCAAGGCTTATATCGGTGCCGTACATTCCGTTCTAGCCGGTGAGAAAGGCGCAGCTCAATCCGCCGCTGAACTGCAAAAGCGCCTGATTACTATCACTGGTTTCCCTGCTGGGCCGCCCAAGTAGGCGGATTCGCTCGTGTTAAAGACAATGATGGATTTAGTGCGTGGCTTGCACCTGATGGCGGGCGCGCACAAAGCGAGTGCGAATGAAATTGAAGGATGTCAACTATGCTTCCACCGGTCCGCGCCTGGCACTCACATTCGCCGTTTTGATCGCGTTAATCCTGGGTGGCAACGGGCTGATTGTTTGGCAGTTTCACACCGCAAGCCTGCAAACAGATCGACTGGCCGGTGTAAACCAGCAAGTGATTGCGGCTTTGCGGCTTCAAGAGAGTCTGCTGTTGTTTCACCAGCGGCTCGATGAATTGACCCGGCCCAAGGACGCTCGGCAGCTTACCACGGATGCCGAGCCGCTTCGCAGAGATCTGCTTGATCGGATAGCACGAACCCGCTTCGTCCTCAAACAGCTGCCATCCGATGCGAATCTCGATCCGGCATTTCTGCCAACTCTGGATGCGATTGAAATCGCGATGCCGTCGCAGATCGAGGCCGTCACCTCTTTGGCTGAGTCCGGGGATTGGGAGGCTGTTCACCTTCGACTCGCGAACGAACTGAGACCGCTGGAAAGTCAGACCTCGGCGTTAATCAGAAGCATCGACCAGGATGTCAGCGGCGAACTGGCACAATCGGCCGCCAACATGAAAAGGCTGCAGCGTGGGATCTTGTTTGTCGTTCCGACAACGGCAATCCTCACGTTTTTCATAGTTGCATTCTTTGGTTGGGCCGTCACGCGGCGGATCGTTGAACTTCGCCTGGAAGAGCGCGTCAGCGAACGTACGCGGATCGCTCGCGAACTGCATGACACCTTATTGCAAGGAGTGTTTAGCGCGTCAATGCAACTTCACCTGGCCGTGGATCGCCTACCCGCGGACTCTTCGGCGAGGCTGCTGTTTGCGAGACCAATGCAAATCATCGAACGGGTGATGGAACAAGGGCGCAATGCGGTTCATGGTTTCCGGTCGCTAGAAGAAGGAGCCCAGGATCTGGAACGCTCATTTTCCAAGCTCCCGCAAGAACTGAATTTCAAAGAACCCGTTGATTTTCGCGTCAAAGTCGCAGGTCAAACTCGATCGTTGCTTTCTGCCGTCCACCATGAAGTTTATTCAATCGGAAGAGAGGCCCTGGTCAATGCTTTCCGCCATTCCAGAGCCGGCCGGATTGAAGTTGAACTGAAATATTCATCGGCTCAAATGCGTATGGTGGTCCGCGACAACGGCTCAGGCATCGACCCGAAGATTCTGGAATCCGGCCGCGATGGACATTGGGGGCTCACGGGCATGCGCGAGCGGGCTGCCAGAATTGGCGCCAAACTCAAAGTCCTCAGCCGCCTTGAAACAGGAACCGAAGTTGAGCTTTGTGTCCCTGCTGAAATTGCGTTCGATTCGCATTCGTCGAATCACGCCTCCAAATGGTTCGCGGATCTATACGGCAAATACGCCACGAAAACCACCCGTCCGGCCAAACAACGCGTTGGCTGAGACGCATTATGTTCGCCCTGAGCGTTAGACAAAAGTGTTAGTTATAAATCCCAAGCATGGAGGATGTACCGCACGCACAAAATTTGTAAAGTTAGAACGTGAAGTTGGTTTTGAGGAGAGATCGAGATGCGTTTAACAAGTGGAGAAAGATGCCGGCTCTTGGCGCGTTTATCCGTGCTCAGATTGGGTGCCGAGGAAATGAACAACGAACGGCCGGTCTTCGGCACCCTGGAGCCTGACCGGGTTCTTCAAATAAAAGGCTCGCGGCAGCAGCTGCCGGCAGCCATGCTGACTTTCGAATCGGAAGGCAGGCTCTACGCCGCATTTGCCCAAGACATTATTGCCCGCGCCCGGCCTGTGTAGCGCCGCCCCATCGCTTCGCACTTCATCTACCACTAAAGTGTAATCAATGAACTATCCAATCGGGTGATTTCCTTTCATTGCCGGCAGTCCAGATAATGAAGGTGCCCGATCACTTCATGTTGTGAATACTGTTCGATATTACCGCTACGGCTCTCTTCTGGCCTTCATCTGCTTGACAAGTTGCGCGTCCCCGCAAGTGGCGCTTACGCCTGCCATTCAGTTCAGCCAGATTCCCTCGGCAGGAGATGGCAGTCCAGTAAAAACGGAAGCCATCTCCGGACACGTAACCGGCGCTCGAAAGGGACAGCACGTCGTACTTTTCGCTCGGAGTGGGGTTTGGTGGGTGCAGCCTACGGTCGAGCAACCCTTTACCGAGATTCAATCGGATTCCACTTGGGCGAACCGAACTCATCCCGGCGCTGCCTATGCGGCTCTGCTCGTGGATTCAAGCTATCGTGCGCCCTCCACGACTGACGATTTACCCGAAAAGGGCGGAGCGGTGCTCGCGGTGGCAACCGCGGAAGCCGAGAGCTCGCCCTCGCCTCCAAAGGAGCTTTCGTTCGACGGTTATCAATGGGAGGTGTTGAGCTCGGCGAATAACCACGGCGGATCCACAAATTTTTATGAGACCTCAAACGCTTTCGTGGATCAGAGCGGATTTCTGCATTTGCGGATCGCCAAGCACGGGCAACAATGGACAAGCGCGCAGGTGAAGTTAATTCGAAGTCTCGGTTATGGCTCCTATCGTCTTCTAGTAAGGGATGTATCTCAGTTAGAGCCGGCGGCTGTGCTGTCGGTATACAGTTGGGACGACATGGGCCCACCGCGCGAAATGGATATTGAAGTGAGCCGATGGGGTGAAGCCGCGGGCAAGAATGCACAATTTGTCGTTCAGCCCTATGTGGTGCCGGCAAATACGATAAGGTTTACCGCTCCGCCGGGCAGGCTCATCTATTCATTGGAATGGCAGCCGGGTTCGGCGGCATTTAGAACGTCGCGAGAATCGGCCTCCTTCTCTCAGGCCGCCAGCGTGGCGCAACACGTCTTCACCTCGGGGGTTCCGTCGCCAGGCAACGAAAACATCCACATCAGTCTATTCGTATTCGACAACCGGCACAACCCATTACAGCGCGAAACGGAGGTGGTTGTTGAAAAATTCGAATTCCTCCCGTGACAGCGCGGCCAAAGAGCTCGCGCTCATCTTGGCCGCTGGTTTGATATTCGCCGCTCACGCCAAAGCGCTCGATCCGAATCGCGCCATCTCGCAGTACGTGCACGATCACTGGGGCAGCGAACAGGGATTCCCGCGCGGAGCCATTTACGCCATAACTCAAACCGCTGATGGCTACCTATGGATTGGGACCGAAGCCGGACTTATTCGCTTCGATGGCTTAGAGTTCCGCCTGATCAAAGATGAATCTGGCGCATTTACCACGACGGGGGTCCTGGGCTTAGCGGCCGACAGCGCGGGATACCTGTGGCTCCATCTCCAGGATTTGACAGTGTTGCGCTATCGGGAGGGCGTATTCGATAAGCCGTCGTCCGCCGCGGGGCTTCTCAGCTTCGTCTCCTCAATGAGTTCAACCCGTCACGGCGAAGTTTTGATTTCTAAGATGGAACAGGGCGCTTATCTCAGCCACGGCGCTAGCTTTGACATGCTTGCATCGGCGAATGAACTGCCACGTTCCCCCATATTAGCCTTGGCCAAAACCGCGAATGGCGACGTCTGGATGGGCACCAGGGATGCCGGCCTTTTTCGCTTGCGCGGAGGCCGGATTCTATCGTTAAAGGCCTCCCTCCCAGACCCTAAGGTGAATTGCCTCCTCGCTGAGAATGACCGAGATCTATTGGTCGGCACAGACAACGGCATTGTGCGTTGGAATGGCAGCGAGTTTCGATCGGCCGGAATCGGTTCATCCCGCAATCACTTTCAGGCCTTGGCTGTCTTGCGAGATCGCGACGCTAACCTCTGGGTCGGAACGGATTCGCGCGGCCTGTTGCGAGTGAATTCGCAAGGCATCACTGACCTACGAGACCGGCCCAGCGGTTCACAGAATGCCATAACAGCGATTTTTGAAGATCGCGAGGGGAGCTTGTGGATCGGGACCGCCAGCGGACTGGATCGCCTCCGTGACGGCCCCTTTGTCACATATTCTCTTCCCGAAGGCCTGCCATCCGACGGTAGCAATCCAGTCTTTGTCGATTCCCAAAACCGCATGTGGTTTCCACCGGTCGCTGGCGGTTTGTGGTGGTTTCAAAATGGTAGGCACGGCCGCGTGAACCTCGCCGGATTGGACAAAGACGTTGTCTATTCCATTAGCGGTAGAAACTCGAACTTATGGCTTGGGCGACAACGGGGCGGTTTAACGGAAATGCATCTAGCGGGTGAGCACTTCACGGCGAAGACCTATACCCAAAGAGACGGGTTAGCACAACAGAGCGTCTACTCTGTTGTCGAGAGTCGCGACGGTAGCGTGTGGGCCGGCACGCTCAGCGGCGGAGTCAGCAAGCTCAGCGGCGGCACGTTCACGACCTATACGGTAGCAAGTGGGTTACCCGCGAACACAGTCGCGTCCAGTTTGGAAACCTCCGATGGAACCATGTGGTTCGCCACGCCCGGCGGACTAAGCAGTCTTGCGAATGGCCAGTGGCGCGTGTATACCCGTAAGAACGGTTTACCGTCGAATAACATCAACTGTCTTCTCGAGGATTCAAGTGGTCTGTTGTGGATAGGAACGGCCGGTGGCTTGGCGTTTCGAGGCGCCAACGGATTCCAATCGGCCGCCGGACCCCCGCCTCTCCACGATCCGATCATGGGTATGGCCGATGACGGTTTGGGTTCGCTCTGGTTGGCGACTTCGAATCATGTACTGCAGTTAAGCCGCGCTGAAGTACTAAACGGTACCCTTGTTGGCGCGGACCTGCGCGAGTACGGACTCACCGACGGACTGCGCGGCGTCGAAGGAGTAAAGAGGCATCAGTCCGTTTTCAAAGACTCGGGTGGACGAATCTGGTTTTCTCTAAATCGCGGAATATCGGTCGTCGACCCGCCACGCCTAACCCGGAATGCACCGGCATCCATCGTGCACATTCAAAAGTTCTCCGCGGATGGCAATGCCATCGACTTGAATCATCCGTTTCAGATTCCCGCTCACTTTCATAGGATAGCCATCGGCTACATTGGGCTGCGGTTTTCCAACCCTCAGCGCGTGCGATATCGCTACATGTTGGAGGGCTTTGACCACCGCTGGAGCGATCGCGTTGCCGAACGCGAGGCCGTCTACACAAACCTGAGCCCAGGCCTGTACCGCTTTCATGTCATGGCGAGTAACCCGGATGGTTCGTGGAACAAAAATCAAGCCGTACTAGCCTTCACCCTCGATCCACTTTATTGGCAAACTTGGTGGTTCAGGGCGGCTGCGGCTCTCGCCTGCGCTCTCCTGGTTACCACCCTCTATCACTCTCGGATGTACCAACTAACTAGACAGCTCAACCTTCGTTTTGAAGAACGCCTGTTAGAGCGAACCACCATTGCCCAGGAGTTGCACGATACTCTGCTTCAAGGTCTCCTGGGCGCATCTATGCAAGTACACCTTGCCGCCGATCTTCTCCCCGCTGAGGCGCCGGCCAAATCGCCTCTCACACATGCTCTCAAGTTAATGGCGCGCGTAACAACGGAAGGCAGAAATGCTCTGCGTGGCCTTCGCTCGTCCATCACCACTCTACCTGAATTAGAACAGGCCTTTTCAAGCATCGAAAAGGAATTGCTCGCGCAAACCGAAGACGGCCCACAAGTCGGGTTTCGTGTGATCGTTATTGGCAAGAAGAAAACGCTTCATCCGGTCATTCGTGATGAAATCTACAGAATAGGCCGGGAAGCCGCACTAAGTGCTTACCAGATCGCGCACGCGACGAATATCGTCATTGAATTGAAGTACTCATCGCGGGCATTCTACTTATTGGTGCGCGACAACGGACCCGAAGTGGGCTTGAAAGCAGGGGAATCCACTGGAACCCGAATGGGCGTCTCTGTCATGCGGGAACGCGCCAATCGAATTGGTGCTCGCTTCCGGATCTTCAGAGGCGCGGGAACTGAAACGCGCATCGAGTTGGCAATTCCGAGCGGTGTCGCCTATCAATTTGAATTGGATAGCCGGTTGCGGCGACTTTTTGGGCGGCCATAGGCCAAACTAGTCCGTCGCAGACAAGAGCGGAACCGCAGCGCCCGCATCATGGACGATGTTTGGAGTACGATCAGCTTCGGCGTGGGACGCAAGAACGCAGAGCGCGTCGATCGCTCATTGTTTGACGACGCGGCTTGGGCGACCGAAGCCGCTCAAACAGAAAGCGGAAGCTCAGTGGGGAAACCGTGGGTAGCGGCAACCATTACGTTGATCTGTTCACCGATGAAGAAGACAGGGTCTGGATCGGCGTTCACTTCGGTTCGCGCGGATTGGGGCACGGCATCGCAACGTGGTTCCTCAAAGCCGCCGGCGCGAAAGACGGCCTGGAGGTAGATCCATGCGTGCTGCCACAAGCGATCTCGGAACGCAATATGTTCTAGCGATGCAAAGGCGGTTTCGCCTGCGTTTTCCCCAACATTTCCACCACGAAATGTTCTTATTTTAACGCCTATGGGGAGTGCGGGTGCGGTCGTGAGGCCGCAGTCGAAGCGTAAACAGAGGCATCGGTGGGCTTGGGTATCGCAGCGAAGCTGTGACTGCTTCGCAGCCATTGAGCTTCGAAACCAATACTGGGATGCCGACCTCGTTGACAGAAAGGGAAGGCGAAATGCGAGCGGGCGGATCGTCGCGGCCGGTTGCGGAGATTGCGTTTCTTAGGGATCCCTGGGCGTGGCGGGCGGTGGCCGCGGCGCCTGGGCTGTGTCCAACGGCCCTGTTATGAAGAACGCCCTGCGCAACGCGGCGGGGCGCAATCCCCGTCACTCGACCCGATCCCGGAGGCCCGCCCTACGATGTCGGATGACTGCGAGTTAACGGAGAGCGCAAAGGCGCGGATGTGCGGCTAATACCGCGCCCGTCTTGCGCGAGTTCCTCCAAAGGCGAGAACGACTTCGTGGCCCAATGAGCGCAGGTATTCCGCGCATTGCCGGGTTTTCCAACGCCTTACGGGCGAGAGGCGATTGGGCTTTCCGATGACCACAATACAGCCCGCAGGCAGAAGAGTGCGCCAGCCATCGCGAGCCTCGCGCGAATACGCGATGAGGAGTTTGTGGATGGCGGCGCGTTGGATGCCGGACTCCGAGATGCACCCCGCAATTTGAGCGAGCAAGGTACGTTTACTAGTTGCAGGGCGATCTAAGGGGAGCGGATAGGGAACAATGAGCGGTGCGGCGACGAGGATCTCTCCGCCTAAATCGGCTGCGAAAGAAGAGGCGGCTCGCAAGGCATGGGCGGTAGTATCGGGGCCATTGAAGAGAACGAAAATCTGGAGATGCCGGACTGTGGGCTGTTGAATACTCTCACGATTCGCGGGAGGGGGCGATGGAAAGAGTGGCACGACTCCAGGCTAAGGCGCTTTGCATAAGAAATTCATAAGCAAAGGATATGGGATTCATAAGGTTCGGATTAATTCGCCGGGGTGGGGTTGCCTACCTTGTTGGGCGTGTGCAGCCACCATTAGAACGGACGGCACGTTGAATGGATCGTACAGGCGTAGATAGAAGTAACCGATGCCTGCCGTGCCAAGCATCAGATTCGGTGTTTGATCGCCTTCGGTGACCCCGCATGGCCAGCGCAAGTCCTGCCGTTCGATTTCTTCGATCCCCTGGTCGCCTACTTGTTTAGGCAACGCCATGTGCGCCGGATTGTTAAGTACGACCGAGGCGAGAATCGCTAAATCGGCATTTCCGCCAATTCCATGGCATAGTGAGAAGTTCGAGCCTTTGGCATAAGTCAGAAGAGGCGAAGTACTCCGCAGGGCGATTTCCGCATCGACGCGGAGCGCGGGGTCGCCGAAAATTTCATACGCGCGCAAACGATCGAGCCCAATGCCGGGCGCGCCATGACACCACGAGATCGGGTAGCTGGGCCCGCCTGGGCTCGGAGTATCAGGATCGTAAAGATAGCGGAAGTCGGGCCAATTGCCCCATTGCGCGTTGAAATGCGAATTCTCGTAGCGGCGGGCTTCCATCGCGGCCTCGCGGAAGCGTGAGTCTTTTGTGGCTTGGAATAGCTCTGAGAGAGACCAGGCAATGCCGGCAACACCATGGGAGAAACCAGTCAGATCTTCCCGGCGGCGGTCGGCTGACACGCTCATGGTGTTCCACGACCAACCCGCGTCGCTCTTACGCGCCGAGCGGAGTAAGTCTTCGCCATACTGATTGGCAAGGGTGACGAGCGTATCGTCGGACAAAGCGGTCGCCAGCGCGAGAAGCGGCGGAATGGCACCGGCAATTCCACCTATTACATCTAAAGTGCCCTCATGGCCCGCCAGATGATCGGCGCTAGTAAGTGGTTTCAGCGCATCTCGCGCCTTGTCCTCAAGCCCCATCGTTACGAGTGTGTAGGCAATGCCGGTCAAGCCAAGATAGAAACTCGGTCTGATGTTCGACGCCAGGTAAGGAATCCGCGAGTAGGCCTGAAGGATGGCGCCCTCCGCCGTCTCACGAAAAAGTGTCTCGCCGGCGAGGGTATACAGACGATCTAGAAACAACGCAATCCCGCTGGTGCCTCCATAGAAATCCGGGCCCACCGCGCGGTGGGCTACTTTCCAGGAACCATCCAGTTTCTCCATCGAATCGCCGAGCCAGTTACAACGTCCGCTGGACCAGATCGCATCGCGGCAGATTCGAGCGCCGATGCGGCTAGCGGTTTCAAGATACTGATTACTCGACGAAGTCATAGATATCGACCGAACCTGGATTGAGATAGGGGAAAAGGAGGGAAACGCCCTGCCTGCCGAGCGCTTCTTCGACCTCCGCAACCTTTGAGGGTCCTTGCGTTGGAGCTACCTCGCGGATGGCGCGGGCCAACGCGCTACAACGATACATGCCGAAACTCTGGCCATTGCCGGGATCTTCAGCGAAGGCGAGTCCGTCCGCCAACGGTTTGGTGAATAAAGGAGAATCGGGGCGAAGGTGGGGAGCGACGGAGTGTCGAGCTTCGCGCAAGAGCCTTGCCGCGATCTGATACCAGCGGCGCGGGACAAACAAAACGGCCGAGTCCGTTCTAATATACGCACCTGGATGAGTGAGGCATTTGAAGCGGTAAGGCACTTGAAAGCGAGTGAACTGGCTTGAGATTACGTTGAGGAGCGGCGCCGCTCCACTAGGCTGTAAGTGCCAATAGAAACGCAGCAGAGACTCGTTATCCGCCTCATCGGCGAGCGTTTCGCTAAAGGCAAAATAGAATCCGGGTTGCATGTGCAGCGACTCTACCGCCAGGAACACGTCGACCAGTGAACCGACCCGCAAAGGCATTCCAGGGCCCTCTTTGGTGATAAATTCACCGGGCGCGAATGCGCGGTTTAGACCGTCGCGTTGCGCGGAAATCCAGCCGCCGTTCTGAGCGCTTTCGATGCGCCAACCAGTTTGCCAGCGCGGACGAGCTGCATTCGCAGCGCTCAGGTCAGCCAGCAGACTGGTTTCGCCGTTTGTCTCGGGCGCAGCAAGAGAGGCATTCACACGGCGCATGTAACAGCGGTCATACAGCAGATGGCTCAACTTAGTCTGGGCTTCCGCCTCCGAGGAAAATGTGAAGCTGTCGCCTTGAAACGAAAAGGACGTAGCGCTTCGGGCAACGACGGCGTCCACGATGGGCCCCAAGTGCCCACGAAGGCTATCCATGGGAGATCCCGATCAGGTTTCTTAAAGCGTCGGTAGGACGTGTGAGTATATTAAAACTGGTTTGCAGCATAGCCGCGCCCACGGCCGCCATCTCTTGCCGGAGGTTCATCATCTCATAAGCGCTCTGGATCATGCGGGCAGCGCCGAAACGAATGCTACGCAACAACATGGCAGACGCGGAAGCATTGTCGAGAGCCATGCCGGCGGTATAGCTCTGCCAAAACTCCTGCATGGCGGGCTGCAATCGCTCAATTGGGCATTGCGCGCGGCTCACCAAAAGATTTGAATCGGCGGTTTCGTGGAATGGCATGGAATAAAGCCAGAAATTCAGATACGCCTGGAAAACGGAGCCGGCATCCCAGCAGGGGTCGCCAAAAGCGGCCAATTCCCAATCGACGAGCAGCACCTCGGGATTTGGCGATTCCGGTTGGTGAATCAAGAAATTGTCCCACTTCACGTCGCCATGGATCAGGCAGGAGGGGTTCCATTCGCTGCGCGCACCGTTCAGAAGCTCACAGTATTCCGGGTACCCTTGGATGATTTCCAAGAGACGCGCATTGGCGCTGCTGAGTGAATCGAACCACGCAGGATTGGTTTCTTGAACTGAGAGAATCCAGGGAATCTTGCCTGGCGGTTCAGTTCCTTGAGTGGCTCGATGCAGCGCGCTCAGCGCAGCGCCCTGTTTGCGGCCCGCAGTGACAAAATCCACCGGCTGCCGCCGATGATAGTCACTGAGCGTTTCACTTTCCGAGACAAGGTCGAGCACAAAAATGCGGGATTCCGAGTCGCTCTTGTGATGTTTGGGTAAGAAAGAGAACGAAGAGAAGCGGCGATAGCAAGCATCTTCCTGGTCCCAGCCAGCAAGGGAGACAGGGTCCCATTGCCGAATTTGCTTTACGAAGTAACCGGGCTGGGCACCGCGCAAGACACGAAAGGCGCGGTTGCGGTGCGAGGCATCGGTGATAGTCAAGTCCCCGTCGACAATTGACTCATACGAGATGAGTCCGCAGGAAAGCAGGTAAGTCGGCAGGTTGTGGGTGGTGAGTATCATGAATGGAGAACGGGATTCCGCTGCCTCTGTTCGGCTGGCGGAATCCCGCTATTTCATACCTCTACGGCTGGTGACATGGCGCGACGCAGGTATGGCCTGCTTCCGTGGGGAACGGACAATCGGGACCGCTCTTTGTTAAAACGCATGGCCCAGCGTGCGTACAACTTACAGCCGGACACGTTGTGCCAGTGGTAGTTGGGCAACTTGGTCCGCTGTGGGTGCAACTCACGGCGGGGCAGGTGGTACCTGAGGTGGTCGGACAAGCCTGCCCGCTGTGCGTGCAACTCACAGCCGGACAAGTCGTGCCACTCACCGTGGGACATCTGGGGCCGCTGCAGGTATTGGCCGGGAACGTGGGACAGTTCGGTCCGCAACATGTAGCATCCGGAGTAGTTGCGCAACTCGGACCGCTGCATGTGTAAAGAGGGGTTGTGGGACAGGTTGGTCCGTTTTGCGTGCATGCCGGCGACGGGCACGTTGTGCCGGTGCAGGTCGTGCCGGTTTGGGTGTGCACGGGGCAGTTTGGACCCGTTTTGGTGCAGCTTACCGCGGGACAGGTTGTGCCAGTCTTAGTAGGAATTACGCACGGCGCCGGGCAGGTGGCTTGCGTTGGGCATTTGGGTCCGACATCGGTGCAGCCGTCGATAATCGTGCTGCACGCCGGGCCTGTGACAGTTGTCGCCGGGAGAATGCCTCCGGCTTGCCCCGTCATGATACGTCCTTCGAGGAAGCTTGCTTTGGGACGTTCAGTGACGGCTGGCCCGTGAATTAAGGTCGCGTCACGTTGAATCCACAAGTAACTCCCGCCGACAGGCGATTTTTCTTTTGGTATGTCTTGTGAATAAAGGATAGCGGCTTCGGGAATTTCCATGTAGTCGCTTAACTCGCTATCTAAGTACAAGCGAATATGTCCCTCTTCAGATGAGGCTCCGATATAGCCTTTCAGCAGAAGAGTATTGGGTGGGTTCTTGGGATCAGTGACGATTTTGGAGACAAAATCATCCATACGTGGTGCCATTTGTCATCTCCTTGCGATAGTCAAAAAAGGCAACCAACTATCGCAGAGTTTAGTGTTCTACACATTGCTGAGCGTTTCAAGCTTAATAAGGGGAACTAGAACTTACAAACGAAAGGACCACGAAAAAAAAGCGAAAGAGTCTTGCGACTTAGACCCGTAACGCTCAATTCACAGGAGTTGCATTGCTTTGATCTAACTTTAAGGAGTTTGGCCCGGGCTTGAGTTGCACAGCCTGGCCCCAAGTCAGGGACTGGTTGTTATAGCGGCCGGTGATGCAGGCGCGGCCATTCGTTCCGAGCGCTTCGAAGCGCTAGGAGAGCCCCAGCAAAGCAAATGAGAAACAGAAAAATGCCGAAGCCTGCACGTTTCATGTTGGTGTGGGAATCGAGTTTCCGGTTCGGTTAACTGGTAGCGGCAGCCTGCACCGGTACGGCTATCGGCTCTTCCGTATACGGCTCACCGGGATTGATTTGTTCGCGGCGGCGCGGGAGAAATTGCGCGGTACCGGCCAGCCAGGAGCGGAATTCCAAATCTGAAACAGCCGGCGTATCGACCATTCTTGGCAAAAGCAGCGGATTGGTTTCATCGGTGCACATGCCCGGTGTGCAGGTCGTGGCGGAGAGAATGCCGTACTCTTTTAAATAAGCGATATGTTGGGGCAGATGCAGCCCATAGGCATAGCAAAAGTGGCGCGGCTCTATTGAACTGACGCGCCTGAGCTGGGTGCGGTTCTCTTCAAGTTCCGTGAACATACACTCGCGGCTCTGGCATACTCGGTGACGGTGGGTATGATACTGCAAGTCTACTCCCCGGGAGGCAAGTTCGCGAGCTTCGTCGAGAGTAACTAAATGCAGCACACGCTTTTTGCAAAGCTCTTCATAATCTACGTTTAGGCGTTGTGCCAGTTCGATGAGCAGATCGTCTTTTTCCTGGCCTGATAGCTTGTTGGCTGACGCGAAGCGCTTGATGGCCACAGTAGCGGGCTGCCGGCCAATCGAGTCCAACGAAACCGGCTGCTTGAACAGTTCCGGCCATTTGAGCGTTCTTTGGCCGCGCCCTTTCCACAGCAAGTAGGAACACATGGGGTCAAAGACGGGGCGGTTGAATTGGACGTAATAAGTCGTCAAATACAGCGTAAACGGGAAGCCGAAGGATGCAAGGATCGGCGCCGCGACGCTATAGGAGTCGTGGAACCCGTCATCAAAGGTTATCGCCACGGCGCGATCCGGCAGGGTGTTCGCTGCCAAACGTTGTAGGGCCTCGGCTAACGGCAGTACGCGGCAGCCAGACTTGTCCAAGATCTCCATGCGGCGGCGGAAAGTCTGGCTAGACATGTAGAGACCGCTCCACTCATCCTCATCGTTGTTCGCAACCCCGTGATAGCACAGAATTAACAAACGACTACGGCGCCACGCGCTAGCGGATAGCATACGTGAGATGCCCAAGGTCTCTGCCATGCGCAGAACCCCTAGCTTTCCAACTTTTAGCATCCCAAGATACCCAAGAAAAAGCCTCCCTATCGGCTGTTTATCGAACAGACACCCTACCCAACGATGGCGACCGAGCCGCTTGTGGCCGAGATCAGGTCCCGTTTACCCAATATTCTGATGTGACGCATGACCGAAGACCATAGATTATCGCGGCTCAAACCCGGAGCGACGACAGGATGGTTTGACCCCAATTTTTTCGAGTGCTTGCCCATTTTACACCACGATGATGTTCTGGGCATAGGGGATTTGGTACTGGTTGTAGGACGGTTTCGCGCCTGCTTACCTGGGCCAAAACGCCTTCGGTTTGGCCAGGAGTGTAAGCTTCTTCACATTCCCGAATTGAATTCCGTGACAGCCACCACTAGAATTCCGTGACAGCCACCACAATGCAACAATTCGCCTTTCCCAATAACTAACTCCCACCCTAAACCCGCTATCATGAGTTACCAGCATGCCGGTCGCTGCCCTTTCCTACGGCTCCAATAACACCACCGTCCAAGTCTGTGGCGACCACAACACCATCAGCATCTGCCAACGCCCCGCCGTCACCCTCTGGCGCCCACCCGACCCCCGCACCCGCAAACCCGCCCACGAACTCCAAGTCCTCCAAAGCCATTTCGAATCCATCCCCTTCACCGCCCGCCAATCCGAACTCTCGCTCGTCGCCAACTGGCTCGCCACCCCCGAACCCATCTCCGTCCTCGCCTTCGTCGGCCCCGGCGGCTCCGGCAAAACTCGCCTCGCCCTTGAACTCTTCAAACAACACGCCGCCACTTGGACCACCGGCTTCATCACCGCCTTCCACCCACCCAACGCCCTCGCGAAGATCGCAACGCAAAACCAGCCCTCCACCAAACAACCCCTCCTCGCCGTCGTCGACTACGCCGCCTCCCACACCGCCCCCCTCCGCGCCTTCCTCGAAGACCTCGCCCAATACGGCTCCGTCCTCCCCAAACTCCGCCTCATGGTCCTCGAACGTTTCGCAGACCCCCAATCCGGCTGGTACCAGCGCCTCTTCAATTACTCCCAAACCCAATACACCGCTGGCCTCTTCTATCAGCCCGAGCCCATCACCCTCACTCCCGTCTCCACCACCGCCGACCGTCGCGCCATCTTCCAACACGCCCTCCACGCCAGCGCCGAATTCCATCCCAACACGCCGCGGCCACCAGAAGCCGCCATCGACAACACCCTCCTCGCCAAACCCGCTTTCGCCGACCCGCTCGTCGTCATGATGGCCGCCCTCGCCTCCTGGGACAAAGGCATCTACGGCGCGCTCAACCTCTCCCGCCCCGACCTCGCCGTCGCAATGGCCCGCCGCGAACGTACCCGCCTTACAAAGCGGTCTGATTCAAAGCTCCTGCCCCACCTCGCCGCCCACAGCACTCTTTGCGGTGGCTTTGATCACGCAACACTACTCATCGTCGCCCGCGAAGAAAGCACCGTCCTCGGCCTCACTCACAAGGACGGCCCCGGCCAACTCGCCGCCGATCTCGCCGAACTTCTCCCCGGCCCCACCCCAGGCACGAGCGGACCCGTCCTGCCTGATATCATCGGCGAAGCCTTCGTACTCGATGTGAAACCCGAAGGTATTTCCCGTGCTGCCCATCGCGATGGGCCAGCAGTAGTGCGCACCCTTACTCGCGCTTTGCAAGACTTCTACGATCCCCACAAAGTACGCGGCGAAAACCGTTCCGGCATTGATGGCTCACAAGCGGTCACATGGATTCGCGGCCTGGCCGCCGAAGCCGATGCGGGCGATGTCGATTTGTTGTTCGCAATCAGTTCAGGACTTCCCGAGTCATCGCTCGAACTCGCCCAACTCGCCGCCGACCTCAACGCAAAACTTCTGACCCTCCTCTCCGCTGACGAAAATCTGCCGGAACCACTGCAAGCCGAGCGCGCTCGTCTGCTCAATAACTATGCGCTCAGGCTTAGCGCAATAGGGCAGCGGGAAGAGGCGCTGCAGGCGGCGCGCGAAGCCAGCGACATTTACCGCCAGTTGGCGGCGGCCCGCCCGGACGCCTTCTTGCCCGACCTAGCCACGTCGCTGAACAACTACGGAACCATGCTGAGCGCCATCGGGCAGCGGGAAGAGGCGCTGCAGGCGGCGCGCGAAGCCAGCGACATTTACCGCCAGTTGGCGGCGGCCCGCCCGGACGCCTTCTTGCCCGACCTAGCCACGTCGCTGAACAACTACGGAACCATGCTGAGCGCCATCGGGCAGCGGGAAGAGGCGCTGCAGGCGGCGCGCGAAGCCGTCGAGATTCGTCGCCAGTTGGCGGC
The DNA here is from genome assembly GCA_963763615.1 of Bryobacterales bacterium. GTDB lineage: Bacteria > Acidobacteriota > Terriglobia > Bryobacterales > Bryobacteraceae > Bog-105. The sequence continues at coordinate 641,902 of CAVXPI010000009.1, forward strand.
GGCCCGCCCGGACGCCTTCTTGCCCGACCTAGCCACGTCGCTGAACAACTACGGAACCATGCTGAGCGCCATCGGGCAGCGGGAAGAGGCGCTGCAGGCGGCGCGCGAAGCCAGCGACATTTACCGCCAGTTGGCGGCGGCCCGCCCGGACGCCTTCTTGCCGTACCTTGCAAGTTCGCTGAACAACTACGGAACCATGCTGAGCGCCATCGGGCAGCGGGAAGAGGCGCTGCAGGCGGCGCGCGAAGCCGTCGAGATTCGTCGCCAGTTGGCGGCGGCCCGCCCGGACGCCTTCTTGCCCGACCTAGCCACGTCGCTGAACAACTACGGAACCATGCTGAGCGCCATCGGGCAGCGGGAAGAGGCGCTGCAGGCGGCGCGCGAAGCCGTCGAGATTCGTCGCCAGTTGGCGGCGGCCCGCCCGGACGCCTTCTTGCCCGACCTAGCCACGTCGCTGAACAACTACGGAACCATGCTGAGCGCCATCGGGCAGCGGGAAGAGGCGCTGCAGGCGGCGCGCGAAGCCAGCGACATTTACCGCCAGTTGGCGGCGGCCCGCCCGGACGCCTTCTTGCCGTACCTTGCAAGTTCGCTGAACAACTACGGAACCATGCTGAGCGCCATCGGGCAGCGGGAAGAGGCGCTGCAGGCGGCGCGCGAAGCCGTCGAGATTCGTCGCCAGTTGGCGGCGGCCCGCCCGGACGCCTTCTTGCCCGACCTAGCCACGTCGCTGAACAACTACGGAACCATGCTGAGCGCCATCGGGCAGCGGGAAGAGGCGCTGCAGGCGGCGCGCGAAGCCAGCGACATTTACCGCCAGTTGGCGGCGGCCCGCCCGGACGCCTTCTTGCCCGACCTAGCCACGTCGCTGAACAACTACGGAAACAGGCTGAGCGCCATCGGGCAGCGGGAAGAGGCGCTGCAGGCGGCGCGCGAAGCCAGCGACATTTACCGCCAGTTGGCGGCGGCCCGCCCGGACGCCTTCTTGCCCGACCTAGCCACGTCGCTGAACAACTACGGAACCAGGCTGAGCGCCATCGGGCAGCGGGAAGAGGCGCTGCAGGCGGCGCGCGAAGCCAGCGACATTTACCGCCAGTTGGCGGCGGCCCGCCCGGACGCCTTCTTGCCCGACCTAGCCACGTCGCTGAACAACTACGGAAACAGGCTGAGCGACATCGGGCAGCGGGAAGAGGCGCTGCAGGCGGCGCGCGAAGCCGTCGAGATTCGTCGCCAGTTGGCGGCGGCCCGCCCGGACGCCTTCTTGCCCAACCTAGCCATGTCGCTCGCCGCGCACGCCACCATAACCGCCGACCCCAGCGAATCCACCGCCCTATTCCACGAAGCGCTTCAAAAACTCCTGCCTCAATTTCTCAAGCTTCCTCATGCGCACGCTCGACTAATGGCCAAGATCACTTCCTATTATTTCGAGAGCTGCCAGAAGTCCGGCGCCCCGCTCGACTCCGATTTGCTCATGCAAATCGTGCCCGTTTTCGAAAAACTAAAACCCGAAACCCAACAACAAAAAGAAGAAGCCCCCTAATGACGACCCCCGACCAAATCACCGCCCTCGCCCCGATGCTCTACCATTTCCTCCTCCCGCACCTCGACTACATTCGGGGCAAAGTCGCCGACTCCGCCCTCACCGAATCCGGCAAAGCCCTCGTCACCGTTCTCAAAGACAAATGGCTCGCCAAAAGCCCAACCGCCCAAGCCGCCCTCACCGACGCCGCCGCCAACCCTGCCGACCCCGACAACCGCGACACCGTCCTCACCCAACTCCGCAAAGCCCTCAAAGCCGACCCCGACCTCGCCCAAGAACTCGCCCGCCTCGCCACCGCCGCCGGCCTCCAACTCACCATCACCGGCGGCCACAACAAAACCGCCATCGTCCAGGGCTCCGGCAACACCGTCGACATCCACTAACCCGAACATCGTCACCGCGAAAGCCCGGCGGTTTTCCTCGCACCAGTTCTACAGCTCGGCTAAAAGCCGATCATAAGCGGCATGGGTCCCGATCCAGAACCACGTAATTCCGTCATCTTTCAGTAGTCCCCGTAACTCGCACCGAATAAATAGGCTCCTGCGAATGAACTTTCTTGAAGTTCTAACTCGGATGCGACGGATTGTCCCGGAATCGACGATAAGCCTTCTTCGCCACCCGCTGAGTCCCGCAGGCAACTCGCGATACGCCGCCCAAAAACGTGGCGTCGCACGCGATTTCACAACTTATCGGGATCGAACTCAGTCGTCGCCCTGCCGCTCGATCACCCCGCCTCAGCAGCCAACCGCGCCAGCGCATCTTGGCTTTCGGCAAAACGTTGATCCCACAGCTCTTCGTCCGGCAATTCTTGTAAAAGCCACTGCGCGATGCGGTCTTGCTCCTGCGCAGGCAACGCCGCAAGCTTGGCCACGACAGCATCCAACATTTCCGTCATCACCTAAAAGTATGACAGGTAATCCGCGATAGGGAAATCCGCATCACGCCACTCAATACGAGCGAATGCTGAACATCTTTTGGCCCCAACCGTCCGAACCGCGAAAACCCGGGACTGCTGGCGAGGGGCTCACGCGGGAAGAAGGCTTTGGACCTTACAAGGAACAGTAAGAGCACTCCCCCACCAAAGGTAGAATGTCTCCATGCAACACGAGGCGACTCCGCAAGACAGACTCGCTACGCTAAACCCCCAAGAACCAACCAATCCGAAGGTCCTCGCCCCAGGCATGTATTCATCGGTGCAATGGCCTGTCCAGCGCACCGGTCCTGGTCTTTTCGTTCCCCAACACAAGCGTCATTACCACCACCGAACGCACCTTCGTGATCCGCAGTAGGAACGGCGTTGCCGAATGGGTAAGCGTCTCAAAAGGCATGGCCGATGCCGACTTAGTCGAAGTGCGTGGCGATCTTCAAACCGGCGGCAAAGTCGTCCGCCGCGCCACCGGCGAAATCCGCGAAGGAGCCTCGCTCAACTAACTCTCACTAATACAACGATCGATCTCGCTTCAACAGTACAGTTCAACGATGACAGAGTCTCGCTGGCATCACTGGCCGTATCGATCTCGCGCCGCCATTCATGCGCCTCGCCTTGCTGCACGCGAAACGTCAGCGGCTCCCAATAGGAGTTGATCATCACGTAGAGATCGTCGTCCCCCTGCGAGGCCCCGTTCAAATAAAATGCCAGGCTCCTCGATTCATGCGATAAGTCCGGCTCTTTCTCCACTCCATGCCAGGCGATGTCGTCTCGCCAGTACCGGCTCCGGCAAAGCGTCGGATGTGCTTTACGGAACGCAATCATCTTCTTGAAAAACGCAAACATCTCTGCGTGCGTCTCCAAACGGCTCCAATCAAGCCAACTGGTCTCGTTGTTCTGGTTGTAGGTGTTATTGTTACCGCCCTGCGTCTGCAGGAATTCGTCGCCCGCACGGAACATCGGCGTCCCCGCCGAAAGAAAGAGCAGGCAACACAGGTTCTTTGCCTGGCGAATCCGCAGCCGCATCACTGCGTCCGGCACGTCCGTATCGCCTTCCCAGCCGCAATTCCAACTCAGATTATTGTTGTTGCCGTCGCGGTTATCTTCGCCATTCGCCCAATTCCGTTTCTGGTTGTACGAAACCAGGTCGTACAAGGTAAACCCATCATGCGCCGTAACAAAATTGATCGATTGATACGGATGATAGGCGTTCATCCGGTCGTCCGGAAACAGATCGGAACTCCCGTAGATTCGCGTCATCAACGCCGGAACCATGCCGGCATCGCCGCGTACAAAACGCCGCACATCGTCTCTAAAATCCGCGTTCCACTGTGACCAGGTAATGCCTGGAAAGCATCTCCCCAACTGATACCCATCGGTTGTCGCGTCCCACGGTTCCGCAATCAAACGCAGATCTCCCAAATCCGGGTCGGATGAAATCTGCCCCAACACCGGCGGGTCGGCCCAATTGAGCGATCCGTTTTCGTTTCGAGTAAAGACCGAAGCCAAGTCGAAGCGAAACCCATCCACCTGCATCTCGCTTGCCCAATAGCGCAAGCTGTCCACGACCAATTGGCGCATATAGAAATTTGAAAAATTCAGCGTATTCCCGGTGCCCGAAAAATCTGCGTACGGGTGTTCCATATTGCCGGACAGCAGATAAGCGGTCGTATTATCAATTCCTTTGAAACTGTAAATCGGGCCGCCCTCGTTGCCTTCGCACGTGTGGTTGTACACCACATCCAACACCACTTCTATATCGGCCTCGTGGAACGCGTTCACCATTTCGCGAAACTCCCGATGGGCGTCCACTGCGCTGTCCGCGTATCCACTGTGCGGCGCAAAGAAATTGAGTGGCGTATAGCCCCAGAAGTCCGTCCCCGCCGGATCGAATTGGAAAACCGGCATCAACTCCACAATCGTGACGCCCAGTTCCTTCAGATGCGGAATCTTCTCAATCACGCCTGCGTATTTACCACGCTTCTCGGCAACAACACCAGAGTTTGGATTTTGCGTGAACCCTCTGACGTGCATTTCGTAAATGATGGCGTCCGATCCATGCCGATTCACGCACCGCTGATCCGCCGGCGGTTGCGTCTCAAGCGGAATAACGCCGAGCGGTGCCTTTCCAGCGTTACTTCCCGGGCGGATTGCCGCTACTCGATCAAACATCGGCGGTACGAAAACCGTCTTCGCATAAGGATCAAGCAGGATCTTTTCCGGATCGAAGGAGTACAGTTCAAATGCCGCGCCCGGCGGCGGTCCGCCCACCGAATAGGCATAGTAACGGGCATTTTGAATCTCTGCGATCGCGACGACACAATGCCATACACGGCCGGTCTTGTTATGCAGATAATCGAACTTGCGCGTCAGAACCGGAGTCACCAGATCCGCTTCTTGAAAAAGAAGGAGAGTCACGGAATCCGCGTGTTTGGAATAAAGTGAAAAGTTGTAAGATTTTAGCTCAGGAATCCAACTGACACCCAGCGGCAGCGGCGTTCCCTCTGCTGCGATCCACTCAGATACGCACGCCGTGATCATCCTGAAGCTTAGTGTAGTAAGGCTGCTTCGATCGCCTTCGTCACTTCACTCGATTCGGGTTCCACCGCAGAATCAAACCGCGCCACTATCTTGCCATTTCGATCAATTAGAAACTTCGTGAAATTCCAGCCGATATCTCCACCCGTGGCGGGATTCGCTTTTTTATCCGTTAGAAATTGATACAGGGGCGCTTGGTCCGAACCCTTAACCGAGATTTTGGAGAACATCGGGAACGTGACATTGTAGGTCCGCGAACAAAAGGTTTGAATCTCCGCGTTGGTCCCAGGCTCTTGGCTCATAAAATTATTGGCGGGGAATCCCAAGATCACTAATCCCTTGCTCTCATATTTGGTATAGACAGCCTCCAAGCCCTTGTATTGCGGCGTAAATCCGCATTTGCTGGCTACATTCACCAGCAACACCACCTTGCCCTTATACTGGGCAAGCGAAACCGGCTGTCCGGCTATTGAATTCAAAGTGAAATCGTAGATGCTCGAGGCGGCGAACATGGATGTCGCGGCGAGTCCCGCCGACAGCAGTAGTTTAGCGATCATGCGATATTGGATGCAATACCTGACCACGCCGATTCCATTCCTGGAATCAAAGTCTGGGCTTTTCAGCGTTCGTTACTGTTTTCCCGAGCTCGCTGCCGCCGCCGCGCGCTTTTGTTCGCCTAATGCAATCGATTGCTGCGCCGCCTTGGTAGCCGCTGCGGGCAAGTCAACTTCAGTTCTCTTACTCCATGGCCAAATGTAATAGCGGTACGAGCAGGTTTTGCAGCGCATTGGCTTAGCACGTAGAACCATCAGCATGAAATCAACCGGCTGACGGCGTGAGGGACGTACCCTTTTCGAACCGCATAACGGACACATTGGGAATCCTCTGGGAGAGGAGTGTCTGCCGTCCGCCAAAGTTCAGCGCCAGGATTTTCCCACCTTCCTCTACTGATGCCGCAGGTCTCGAATCGTATTGAACACAAGTACTGACGTCAGACAAATCATAATTCCCGCCGTCGCCCAGGCGATCCAGTTTTGCCAAGGCTTGTTCTTGAATGTTCCCATAAGGCGGGGCCGATTCACCAGCAGTAACATATAGACCACGACGAACGGAAGCAAAATACCGTTGGCAAGTTGCGAGTATAAAATCAGCTTCAACAACGGCAAACCCGGAATCAAAACGACCGCCGCTCCGCCGAATACCAGGAACGTGTAGAGCCAGTAAAAAATCGGCGCTTCGGAAAAGCGCTTATCAATGCCCGATTCAAACCCAAGGCCTTCACAGATGTTATACGAAGTAGCCAGCGGCAAAATTGCGGCCGAGAGTAACGATGCGTTCACCAGCCCCACCGCAAAAAGCAGTGAAGCGAACTTACCTGCCACCGGCGCTAATGCCACTGCAGCCTGGGCCACATCCGTGATTTCCGGATGATCGGAGTGGTAGATCGTCGCACCGCACGCAACCACTATGAAAAACGCAATCACGTCCGTCACGATGCAGCCTACAATCACATCCAGCCGGCACATGCCGTAATGCCTGGTATCCACGCCTTTTTCTACCACCGCCGCTTGCAGATAGAACTGCATCCAGGGAGTGATCGTCGTCCCAACCAAAATCACAATCAGTGTCAAGTATTCGGGGTTGCTGCTGAGCGTCGGCATTACCGTCTGCTTCAAGGCCAGGTCCCAATCCGGCTTGGCGAAAAACGCTGAAACAGGATAGGCGAAGTAGATCAGCGAAGCGAATATCAGGAAGCGTTCCACTGGTTTGTAGCGCCCGCGCACAATCAGCGTCCATACCAGCACGGCGCCTATGGGAACAACGATATACTTACTAATACTGAAGATTCCCATCCCGGATGCCAATCCGGCGAATTCGGAAGAGATATTAAAGAAGTCGGCGATGCCCAGTACTAGCATCGTGAAAAACGTCGCGCGGAGTCCAAATTCTTCGCGGATCAAATCGGACAAGCCTTTGCCCGTGACGGCGCCCATGCGGGCCGCCATTTCTTGCACCACGATGAGCGCAATTGTTGTCGGAATCAGCGTCCACAGGAGCTGGTAGCCGAATTTCGCCCCCGCTTGCGAATAAGTTAAGATCCCGCCCGGGTCGTTATCCACGTTGGCGGTGATGAATCCAGGGCCCAGGACAGCCAGGAACGACATCAGGCGAACGCCCATCAAGACAAGTGGCGATTTTCGGCGAACGGAAGTTTGGCTCATGGCTTTCGAATGGTCGATCTTTTATTGTTAACCAGTTCAATTTCAGGCGAGTAAATCAACGAAAATGGCGCGCATCAAACTCTGCTTCCTCTGGCACATGCATCAGCCGTTCTATCGCGATTTGGTCAGCGGCGAATACCGCCTGCCGTGGGTCAGGCTGCACGCATTGAAAGACTACTACGGCATGGTGAAAATTCTCGATGGCTTTCCCGAGATCCGCCAAACTTTCAATCTGGTTCCATCGCTCTTGGTGCAATTGGAAGATTACTCCTCAGGCAAAGCAAAAGACCGTTTTCTCGACATAGCGTTGAAAGCGGCCGAGCAACTGACTCCCGAAGAGAAAGAATTCCTGTTGAGTGTCTCTTTCCGCGCCAACGAACAGGGCATGATTCGCCGCTACCCTCGATATGCCCAGTTATGGGATTTGGTTCGCCACGGCGGCCACATTCCAGGCCGCACCATCGCCGCCTTCACCGTTCCTATGCTGCGAGATCTGCAGGTTCTGTCACAATTGGCTTGGTTCGACGAAGAATATTTGGAGCACGATGCGGAAGTCCGCGCGCTCCAGGCGAAGGGGTGCGATTTCGACCTCGCCGACCAGCGCACGGTGGGCCGCAAACAAAGCGACTTGCTGAATAAGGTGATTGAGGTTTACCGCGCCGCCGCCGGGCGCGGCCAGATCGAGATTTCCACATCGCCCTTTTATCATCCAATCCTTCCCCTGCTCTGCGATTCCAATATTGCCGGCATTTCTCACCCGTACATTTCCTTGCCCTCGCAGTTCAAATATCCCGATGATGCGGCCGCTCAAATTGCAGACGCGCGAAGCTATCTTCAAAAGGCGCTCGTTACGAAAGTAAACGGATTATGGCCTCCGGAAGGCGCGGTATCCGACGAGGTATTGGCGGGTGCGTCTCAAGCCGGCTTTCGCTGGATCGCCACCGACGATACCGTGTTGCGGCAAACGCTGGGCCACGACTTACCGAGGGCTGAGATCTATCGGCCTTACCTCTGGCAACAAGGCAGCGACAAAATCGCCGTCCTCTTTCGCGATCACCGGCTTTGCGATTTGATTGGTGCCGTCTATGCTCGCATGGGCACGGATGAAGCTGCGAATCATTTTGTCGCCGAACTCCACAAAACGTGCGCACCGCTACTTCGGAGCGGTCACGACGCCACCGTAACGATTGCGCTCGATGGCGAGAATGCTTGGGAGCACTATCACCAGAACGGCCGTCCCTTTTTACGGGCCCTCTATGAACGGATTTCAAAAGACGCTTCCATCGAAGCCGTTACCGTCACTCAAGCCTTGGAAGCGGCCGCGCCCGCCCAAATCCAACGCATCTTCCCCGGATCGTGGATCGCCGGCAATCTGGATATCTGGATCGGCGCTGACGAAGACAATAAAGCTTGGGAATTGCTTTTAAAGGCGCGCCAGCGGTTCGACGAATTGCCGGCCAACGCCGCGAACGATCGGCAAGCACTCGCCTGGAAAGAATTGATGATTGCCGAAGGCAGTGATTGGTTCTGGTGGTATGGCCCTGAGCACTCAGCAGATAGCCGGGAGGAATTCGACCGATTATTTCGCGAACATCTGGCAAACGTCTATCGAATTCTAGGCGCCCCGGTACCTTGCGAACTATCGCAAACGCTGCTTATGCCGCAACCACCGCAACATCGCGGACCCACAGGCATGATTCAGCCGGTCATCGACGGCAAACAAACGTCTCACGCCGAATGGGCCAACGCCGGACGATATCGCGCCCATCACACCTCCGGCCCCATGCATAGCCAGCGCCCGCCTATTCAAGAACTTCGCTATGGCAGCGATGGCCAAAATCTATTTCTCTGGCTCGATCAGAAATTCGAAAGCGGCGAGTTGAGACTTCAGATCCGCAACAGCAGCGCGGAAAAATTCGAGATTCAGATCGGGGACGGAGCGCAAACGATTGAATCCGTCCTCGCTCCAGGCTCGATTCAGGCCGCGCTGCAGGATGCGTATGAGATCCGGGTGTCCCTGGCGGCCTTGCATGCGAGGCCAGGGAGCCAGTTGTTCATTAGAGTCGAAGTGTGGTGCGAAGGTTTGCCGTTGGGTTCGCTTCCCGGCTACGGAGAACTGGAATTGAAGCAGACGGCTATGGCTGCGTATACGTTTTAGTGCGTAATTGCCGCTCCTTGACAGTCACGGCTCGGTAAGGCTTTCCGTCAAGGAGCGGCGTAGGCGACTTACGGGTTGCCCTGCCCTGATAGCATTTTGAGAGCATAACTGATTTTAGGAGCTCTGTCCTTGCGTTCAAAGACTAACTTCTCAGTTATAGTTTGGCCGGGTTCGAGGACGCCCTTCGGGAGAAACACACGGAGATAGGGATCGCCGCTGCTTGTGACTCCACTGGCGTTTTCCATGCGGATCCGCTGGGGAAGACCTCGCACAATGATTAACAGATGAGTATCCACAATGGTGGAACTCGTGTTTGTTATCCGGTAAGTGTCCACTTCGCAGTCGCCGGCCCTCCATTTACTTAGTTGCGTATTCAAATCACCGGTTACGTCGAGGAATTCGAGGCCCTCATCGCGCCGTGCGAGCGGGTCGTTCTCGTCGATGGCCAGCCCACTGAGCATTGTGCCATCTTTCGCGCCTAACGCAGCAAGATCGGGACGGTACTTAGAGTACGTCAGGTCCCGCCCGTTAGGTTGCAAGGTATCGGTTGAAGAGTGCGGATCGTATTTGACGAGCGCAGGGTCGTACAGGGCGTTCTCGAGGAAGTCGGTGAGATCATCCACTTCCCTCTTTGAGAGGCCCAGGCCGTTGGCAAAACCGGGACCGCGGGGATTGGTGAAACGCGCATCGAGAGTCGGCTGTGCGGCAGCGGTGGGGTCCTGGGGAATACCGGCGTTGAAATATTCCACCACATCGCCGACCTTCGTAAACGAGCCGTTATGCGTGAAATTTCGCCCGTCCTTGAGCTGCCGGAGGGTCAGAACGCGGAACCTGAAGGCGTCGTTCTTCGTATCATGCGTGATTTCCGCCCGCCCGGTGTCCTCCGCATGGTAGGGAAAGCCGTCCGATCCCAGATTGGCGGGGTTCAGATGACCCCTCGCCAGCGCATTCAGTGCCTGGACCGGATGATCGCCGATTCCAACGTTGACGAAATTTTCTTCCACAAACTGGCCGGCCCCAGTAAGATCCGGCTCGTTTTGCTGCTTGTTGAGCATCGGCCCGCTATGGCAGACCAAGCAGCCCGCTCCGCCCGCACCGCCGGCGGCTGGGGTAAAGAACAGCTTGGCGCCGCGCAACTGGCGCGGTGTCAAGGCGTCGTCGTCACCGGCCAGAAACTTGTCGAAGGGAGTGTTCCGGGTGACCACGGTTCGCAGGAATGCCGATGTCGCACGGAGCACCGTGTCGTCGCTGATGAGGGTCGTAAGATCCCCCGTGTCGGCGGCAGCTTCCTGCGGGAAGGCATCCTGGAATAACTTCACGAAAGGTGGGATCGTCCGCAGCACCGGCGCCTGAAAGTTGAGCATCCGGTGGGCATCGAGGAGCAGGAGCGTGAGGTTCTCCTGAGCCGGGTCGCTGAACGGGTTGAGCGAACCCGGGGTCGATTGCGGCTCGCCCGCGAAACCGCCGAGCAGCAGACGGTTGTTAAACGCGAAGCCAACCATCGCGGGCGACATGCGCGCGACGCTGTCCAACTGGTCGAGCCGGCCGGTCGCAAGCAGTTGCAGGTTGCTGTCTGCCGTCGCCGCCGGCGGGTTCAACGCTCCCGGCGGATTGGGATAGTGATAGAAGTACGCTGGTGTGGTGATTACGTCAGTGCCGTGGTCGACCCAGATGTCCGTCAGAGTCGGAAGCGCGTCGACCAGCACGTCGCCGGAGAAGATGGCCTCGTTGCGCAGCTTGGCGAGGGTCGATTGAGGCCGACGACGGGGGAAGAAATCGCCGTTCTCATCGGTGTAGCCGCGCCCCTCGCCGCCCACGTTGAAGTTGAGTTGCTGACCGGCCTTGCCCGCTGCCTCGCCGATATGGCAACTGCCGCACGATCCGGTCTGTTTGGTGGCAGCGGCGATATTCTGCACCTCAGAACTGGAAGCGTTGCCTGCTGCGGGGAAGAGTTGCTGGATCAACGGGTCAATGGCGTTGAACGTTCCGCCGAAGGAGGTTCCCGTGGGCAGATCTTTCGGCTGGCCCGTGTTGATGTCGACGCGCGCCGTCCGGACCGGGTCGTGGAAGAGCAACTTTCCAAGGTAGCGCTTGGCCTCGGTTGTCTGGTAGCGGTAGACCATCGTGCCATCGGCGTTCCGAGGCACTGGAATCTCAGAATCCTTGGCGGGAACTTTGAGCTTGTGGATGCCTCCCACCTGCTGGTCGATGTACTGGCGCAGGGCTTCGGGGTTCTGCCAATCGTCGGAGATTCTGTCGGGTCCGGCGGTGGCTGTTCCGCCACACAACAGAAAGAGCGAAACGGCCAAAATCGCATGGATGGGCCCGTAGCGCCAGGACGCGTTGGTTCTCTTTACATCATTCACGTCTGTGTTCCTCATATTCAGTGCATCCCACAAAGGCGCCTGTCTATTCCATTTCCTGGAAATATATTTCGAGCTAACAGGCGATGCCCTTCTTCGCAGCCTCAGAGGGGATCAGCCGGCGACGCTCCGCTACGGGCGTGAGAGCTTTGCGAAGAAGTTCACGGCCGCGGTTGATACGCGACATGACCGTTCCGATCGGGCAACCCATGGTGTCGGATATCTCTTTGTAAGTGCATTCTGTAACGTCGGCCAACAGGACAGCTCTGGCGTAGGATTCCGGCAACCGGCAGAGCGCGGCCAAAATTTCAGGGTCGGTGATCTCCTCGTGAGGCGCGAGCCAGGCGGGCACGATTCTTTCGAAGACCTCCGGATCGTTGGTCAGGCAAAAGCGAAAGATCCACTTGCGGCGCTGGTGACGGATGACGTTAAGCAGGATTGAATACATCCAAGCCCGGCAGTTAGTGCCCAGCTGAAATGCCTGGAACGACTTCCACGCTTGGAGATACGTTTCCTGAACGGCATCCTCCGCTTCTCCCCGGTTACGAAGCAATGAATAGGCAGCTCGATAAAGAACTGACTTGTGGGGCAGTGTCTCGAACTCAAAAGAAGATCTTGAGGAGGAGGAGTTGCAAACAGGTTCGCTCGTCATAAGTGCCGTTGGAGCGAACCAACGCGTCAGGAACAGGAAAGCGCGCGGTGGAGCCCTGAAGCAGGATAGGGGGGATTTGCTGGAATTGCGCGAAAAGTGCGCCAAAATTGCTCCAAGAGAATTCCAAAGGCCGTATGCCGTTAGAAACACTGAGCGATCACGCATTTGTAACTGGGGCTGATTTGGCCGTTAGTTAAGTAGGTGAACGCGGCGGAGTAAGGCATCGAAGCGGGGGTCTTGGCGGAGTGGATCGAGGTCAGGGTCGACGCGCATCCAAATGGCCCGCGAAAGTTTTCGCGAAATGGCAGCGTCAAGAGATTGAAATGCTGCGTTTTTGTCGCCCAAGCTGGCCAAAACGACGGCTCGCATGTATTCGGACTCGTAGGTCCGGCGTTCGCGGTCCCGTTCTTGCAACTCGTTGAGGATGGCCCTTGCTTGGGCGGCTTTCCCAGTTAGCGCGTAGAGTTGGCCCAGATCCGCTAGGCCACGGCTAAGTCTCTGGAGTTTAATGGTAGCTTCAAATTCCGCTTCCGCCTCCTGATATCTATGCAACTGGAGGTAGTTTTTACCCAGTTGTTGATGCGCGGAATAAGACTCCGGGTCCATACTAACGGCGCTCTTGGACTCCTTCACGGCTTCTGCAAAGCGCCGGTTGAGGTAGTAAGCCCAGCCCAAATCGTCGTGAGCGTTTTCAGAAGCGGGGTCGAGCATTTGCGCTTGAATCATCTCGGAAAGAGCCTTTTCTGTATGAGCCATCGCCATGGAAAGCAGCGACATGTACCAATGGGCGGCAGCGGAATGTGGGTCGAGCTGGATGGCGCGGTCAAATTCGCGTTGTGCCCCGAGCCAATCCCAATCCTGGCGGAGCATCACGTTACCAAGCGCCAAGTGCGCCTCCGCAAGACCTTCGTCCAAAACGACGGCTTTCTCGGCAGCCGCGCGTGCGTGGGCTGCGGAATCGGAGCTGCCTTGTATGCCGGCCCGGTCCATGTAGCTGTTGGCGAGGCCGGTGAAGGCGAGCGCGAATTCGGGATCTTCCCGGATCGCGCTTTCGTAAAGGGCGATGCAGGTTTCAATCGGATTTTCCGGAATACGGCGCGATTGGCAGTCGCGGCCCCTGAGGTAGAACTGGTAGGCCGCAGTGTTATTCGTTTGCTTTTTAGCCATGCGGCGATGTTCAGATTCCGTAAGTTTCATCTTCAAGGCCGTGACGATTTTCTCCGAGATGGAATCTTGCAACTGAAAAATGTTGGTGAAGTAATCGTCGAAATGGTCGGCCCAGAGTGGCGCGCCATCGCGAATACGGAGCAGTTGCACGGATACGCGGATGGTGTTGCCGGCATGTTGGATCGTTCCGTCGAGGATCACGTCGACCTTTAACTCGCGGCCGGCGGCCAAGGGATCGACGTGCGCGTTCTGGAATTTTTCGACTGCGGAAGTAGAGCGAACGGTTACTTTGCGCACCACGCTAAGCTTGCGGATGATCGCATCGCTCATGCCGGGACCGAGATAATTGTCTTCGGCTTGACTACTGGTGTTTGCGATCAACGGGCGGAAGGGAAGAACGGCAACGGACCGAACTTCGACGAGGTTCTCAACCGGATGGGCTAAACGGACCTGCCAAAAGTAAATTCCGGCGCCGGCCGCTAACAGTCCGATAAAGAGCGCGATCCGCCAGTACCTGTAAACACGGGGCTTGGCTGCAATCGACTCCGAAGCCGGGTTGCCAGGCAGATTCGTTCCTTCATTTGCGCCCGAGACTTCGTGGACTTCGGCGGTAAAACGATAGCCGCGCTTTGGCACGGTTTCAATGTAGTGAGCGCCGCCGGCGGATTCGAGTGCGCGGCGGAGCGTGGAGATGTTGACGCTTAGATTAGCCTCTTCGACAAAGGTGGCAGGCCAAAGCGCGCTTAGTAGAAAATCTTTTTCAAGAAGTTCGGCTGGGTGTTGAGCCAGCAAGACAAGCAGGTCGAAAACCTTCGGCGTTAGAGCAACGGTTTTACCTTCAACGGTAAGGTGGCGCTCGGCGACGTCTAAGCGAAAACGCCCGAACACGAAAATACTCCCTTTTGTATGCGACGCGGGCACTGTTAGGGTTGCAGGCGGGAGAACTCGGGAACGGTCCGAACTGAGTGCTATCCCGACGTTAACTTACCGAGAATAGCAGAGATGTCGTTTGCTGAAAACGCGGGCGCTCGGGAGTTCATTGCACCAGGCCGCTGGTGCCAGAGCCCAGATAGGGTGAGCCGCCGGACAAAGAGGAGTAATTCGGACTGGGAACCGTGATAGTGGCGGCGGATAGATACATGTTGTCGGCCACAATGCCGAGATAGTTGATGCCTCGCAATGTGGAGTTTGCATTCCAGATGCCAATGTTTGGTGTGTACCAAATGCCATCCGTGGTCACGTAAGAGGCATTCAGGAAAATATTCTGGCCTCCCGGGTCCGTCCAATTTCTGTCGGCGAAAAAGACAATGCCCGTGAGGCCGCCTGAGGCGGTGCTGGTGGGGGCGGAGAGCGTCACTGTTGAATTGAAAATATTGAAATTGCTGTACGTGTTATACGTGCCACCTTTCGTCAGGTAGAACGTCACGCCGGTGCCGTTGATTGTGGATCCGCCCTGCCAGGTCGATCCGCCGACCAAAAGGTAGAGGCCCGGGTTAAACGTCACCGTGGCCAAGTTGATGGTCAAATTGCAATAGGT
Organism: Bryobacterales bacterium; assembly: GCA_963763615.1. Lineage (GTDB taxonomy): Bacteria > Acidobacteriota > Terriglobia > Bryobacterales > Bryobacteraceae > Bog-105. Next base: position 657,007 of record CAVXPI010000009.1, read on the forward strand.
TCCGGGATTGAGGGTGGTTGTCGTCAAGAAAACGTAGGTGTTCGTGTAGGTACAGGAGGAAAAAGTGGGCGCGGTCTCGTACGACAAAGGATCGTTCTCATTGGAGGAACTATAGGTGGGAGAGGGCGAAGTGCTGCCCCACAGCCAAGCCCCGCTGGAGGTCCCTTGAATCTTGATCGAATTGCCGCCGGTCACGGATGCCGTGCTGCCGAGGTCGTTTTCCAGCGATTTGTTTTTCGAATCGATATAAACATTACAGGCGGAATAGAAACCGGTAAAGTTCTGAAGTGTCAGAGGATAATTGGACGAGCCCGCGCCCATGATGTAAACGCAATCGGGGTTGACGGACGCCTTGGCCACGGCCATATAGCGTCGCGCCCTCGAGCTGGAGCCAACGGCGCGGCGCACCGGTCACCGAGCCATCAGACGACGCGGTCTCGACCTCGACCGCTCCCGCCTCCGTCAGTTCTGGGCTCCCGATTCGGGCGCCTCCGTCGTGCAGACGGCGACTCCGGAGCTCCGCAGCCTCAGACACTGTGGATGACCTCACTCATGAACCCCAGTACCGCAGTCGTCGTGACTTCGGGCTGTTGTGACTGGGGGTAATGACCCGCCTCGGGAACCATGACCACGTCAGAGCGCAGGGCCTTGGAGATCCATTCCGCCTCGGCGCGAGGATCCTTGAAGTCGGGGTCCAGCTCGCCCATGACCACGAGCGTGGGGGTGTCAACCGACGAGAGCTTGTTCTCGGCCGCAGTGTGATCTGTCCGGGTGGTACGCGAGAAGGCTTTGGCGTAGCCAGGTCGGCGCAGGCTGTTCACCACGCTTGACCGGTATTCCTCGAAGTCGACGGGGAGCCGACCCTTGTAGAGCTTTGGGAGGTAGGACTTCCACGTCGTTGCCGCCCAGAGCGGTGCCATAGCCACCCGGAGGAGAGCCCGCCCCATCGCCCCGGTCGTGCCATTACGGACGAATGGTCCGACGAGGACCAGCCCGTTGATCAGGACAGGACGCTCGGAAGCGGCGTAAACAGCAGCGCCGGCACCCATCGAGTTGCCCACCACCACGGCCGGGCCGCCGAGCTCTTCGATGAGAGCGATGATGTCGCCGGCCGTCTCGACGTCGCCGTACGAGGCGAAAGAGGTGTCGCTGTCGCCGTGGCCGCGCAGGTCCGTCGCCGCGACCCGGTAACCGGCGTCCTGCAGAGCCGGCGCAAGGAACCGATAGGCACTGCGGAGGTCGCCCATCCCGGGGACCAGCACCACCAACGGGCCGTTGCCGCTGACCTCGTAGGCGACACGACCTTCGGGCCGGTCGAGATAACAGATCGTCTGCGCAGGTGAGGCGGGATTGGTTGTCGTTGTGCTTGGGTCAATTGCTTCCATCGGATTCTCCAATCGGTGTGAGGGCTTTGGCCATTTCATCGGCAGTGATGCAGGTGGTGTCATTGATGCTGAGAGCGAAGTCGGCCCCAAACGCCGAAGCGGGGCTGAGCGCCCCCGGGTGGGATCCTCCGATGGCTTCCTCTATGGCTCGAACACTTGCCGCGGGCGTGAAGAGGTAGGAATCACCCGTCTCGAGCAGCGCGGTGGCCGTCGAGCCGTCCGAACCGGTCGCCCGAGCCCATCCGAACGACCGCGGGTTCTCTAGTTCAGCAGCCCCTGCCTCCAGCGGATCCGGCGTGGGCGGGCTGACCGCGTACGCGATGACGTTGGGAGCGCTGGTCGCGTGGAATGCCGCCTCGAGGTCGCCCGTCGGAACAGGCATGGCCTCGCAGGGGCCGTCGGGGAACTCGATGGTCGTAATTCCGGTGAACAGCTCTTGGGACGCCAGCGTGCGGGCTCGCCGGATCCAACCTCCATAGGGCAGGTTCTCCTGCATTGTTATCGCCGCGCCGGGCCCCGGCTGGGCTGAGGCTATTCGGGTGGCTACCTCGAGGAACTCTGCGCCCCCGACCCTTTCGCTCACTGCGCGTGCCAGGCAGTTGGTGGCGACGACGCCGAACCCGACCCCAGGCATGATGGTGATTCCGGCCCGACGAGCGCGCTCATCGAGTCCGTAGAGGGCACGGAACACCTGCAACTCGTTGCTGATGTCGAGGTAATGCACCCCGACGCTGAGACATGCCTCGGCCAGCGGGGCTGCCGTGTGGAGAAACGGGCCGGCGGCATTGAGCACCAGTTCCACGTCAGCCAGTGCTTCCTGGAGTGCGGCTGCGTCGTCCAAGTCCACAACCCGGTGAGGCAGGCTCAGGCGTGCGGCGAGGGCGGAGACCTCTGGTCCGTTCCGACCGGCGAGGACGGGGCGGTGACCGCCGTCAAGAGCGTGCTGGGCGATCAGGCCTCCCGTGTAGCCAGTGGCTCCATAGAGCATCCATGAGCGGGGCCCCGTCATGACGCTTCCCCACTGAACGAAGCCATCGTCGTTCGGACTTGCATCACAAGTTCACGGAACTTGTCGGGTTCCTCGAGTTGCGGTGTGTGCGCCGACTTCTCGAACCAGACGAGCTCTTTGCTGGGCGCTTCAACGGTGTCGAAGTACCGTTGGGCGGCTTCGCCTGGGGCGACTCGGTCCAAGCGACCTTGGACCATGACGAGCGGCACGTCCAAATGAGACGCGGTGTTGGCGAGATCCAGTTCGGCCATCTCCGGCAGCAGGGCTGCCTGGGTCGCGGTGATCCCACGGACGGTTCGGAGCACGTCCCCAGCCGAGTAGTCCGATGAGCGAAGGAGGCTGGCCAGCAGCGTCCGGACCACGCGCGCCGTATGACTTGTCACGGGTCACTCCCCCGAAGTTCGAAGCCCAACGGACCCGGGTGCCGAACCGCTTGGCGTCCAGGTGCGGAGGAGGTCCGATTGATTCGAGTTGGCGAATGGCACGCTTGTTGCCGCGTTGACGAGCGGTGTCGAGCGAGAAGTCATAGGCGCTGTAGCCGGCCGCGACACCATCGATATCTGGTCCGACCGCAATCAGCGTCTCTACGAGGTCTGGGCGTTGTGCTGCCGCGTAGAGACCGATCGTTGCGCCGAGTGAGAACCCGGCGACGTACGCCCTTTTGCCGAATCGATTCTTCAGGATCTCGAGGAGCGACAGCGTGTCGCCCACCATGCGATCCAGGGAAATCTCGGCCCCGGTGTTGGCCGCGCGCAGCGAGCGACCGCAGCCACGCTGGTCCCAGTAGACGACGGTGAAGTCCTCCCCGAGTCCGAGGGCCCGCTCGAAACGGCGCACCTCGTTGATCATCGGGAGGCCGGGGCCCTGTTGGATCAGCAAGAGCACGGGATTGAAGGGATCGGCCCCCCGGATGCGAATCCACTGGGTGGTGTCTCCGAGCTGTACTGCTTCGAGCGTGTCAGTGTGCATTTTCTTCTCCAGACTTGGACGTGAGTTGAGGTCGGCGGAGTCAGCGATCGCTGACGGGGGCTTCTGGTGCTCCACAGGCGAGTGCTACTTGACTGGCGCAAGGTCGGCGCTGTGCACGAGTTCCGGCGCGAGCGGGGCCTCGGGCAGGGGTGGTACTGGGAGCGATCCCTGGGTCGGGTGTGGTGTCCACGGCGACCACCAAGCGGCGCGCCCGAGGAGCTTCATCGTCGCAGGCACCAAGACCGCCCTGACGACCGTCGCATCGAGGAGCACGGCGAAGGCCACGCCCAGGCCCAGTTCCTTGACGAAGACGAGCCGGGACAGGACGAGAGCACCCATGGCCAGGGCCAGGCACAGTGCGGCGGCACTGACGATCCCTCCGGTGCGGTCGAGCCCGAGGGCCACCGCCTGGTCCGGGGTAGCCCCCGCGTCATGCTCTTCCTTCATGCGCCCGAGCAGGAACACCCCGTAGTCGGTCGAGAGCCCGAAGACCACGGCCAGGATGATGATGAGCGAGGTCGACTGCAGCGCTCCGGGGCCACTGAAACCCAGCAGGTGCCTCAGGTGGCCCCACTGGAAGACCCACACGAGCATGCCGAAGGTGGCCCCAATGGTCAGGATGTTCATCACCACGGCCATCAGTGGCAGGACCGCTGAGCGTGTCATGGCGAAGAGCATCACGAGCGCGATCAGGATGATCAGTCCCAGGACGACGGGGAGGTGCGACTTGAGGCTGCTTTGCAGGCTCAAGAAGGAGGCGGTCTGCCCGACGACGGTGATCTGTCCGGGGCCGTGCAGTGTCTGGAGATCGTTCACCGTTCGCTGCGCTGCCGGCGAGAGGGGCGCCGAGGACAGGGCCACGTCGGACTCCCACAGGGAGCCGCCGAGGTGCTGGAACGTCGAGACGGCCTTCACCCCGGGGACCCGGGTCGCCTCGGCGGCGACGGACTTCAACTCACTCGGTGTCGCCCGGGCGGCGTCGACCACCAGGCCGGCGGGGGCCTCGGAGAAGGCGGCGAACTTGCTCTGGACCAGCTCATAGGCGGTTCCGGCCGAACTGCTCGCCGGCAAGCTGCTCGCATCGGCCCCGGTGAAGGAGACGTGGAGGAACGGGGCGGCCAGGACGACGAGGACCAGGAGTGCGGACAGGGCCCACAGAGCGGGCCGGCGCATCACGACGGTGGCGATCCGGTACCAGCGTCCCGTTGCCTGCTCACCGCTCCCGGCGGCGTGGCCGTGGCGGACTGACGAGGGTTTCGTCGCAATGCGCTCCCCGTGGAGTCTCAGCAGCGAAGGCAGGACGAACAGGGCGAAGACTCCCGCGGACAAGACGACGACGGCACCGGCGATTCCCATGGAGTAGACGAAGCGCTCCGGGAAGATGGCGAGCGTGGCCATGGCGGCGGCGATGGTGAGGGAGCTGAAGAGCACGGTGCGGCCAGCGGTCTGCTTCACGGTGAGCAGCGCAGCGTCAATGGAGCCTTGTCGGGCGAACTCCTCTCGAAAGCGCGAGACGATCAGGAGGCTGAAGTCGACCGAGAGGCCCAGACCCAGGGCGATCACCAGATTGAGGGCGAAGACCGACAGCGGGAGGGTCACCATGATCAGACCCATGACGCCCAGCGTGATGGCGATGGCGAACACGGCGCCGACGAGGGGCATGGCAGCCGCTCGGATGCCGCGGAAGACGAAGAACAGCAACAGGAGCAAGAAAGGCAGGGCGAAGAGCTCGGCCCGGCCCAGGTCCTGAGAGGACACCGCGGCGATCTGGACGTCGGCGGTGGTGGGCCCCCCGAGCCAGGTATTGCCCTTGAGGACGGCTGGGCCGCGATTGCGCGTTGGAGGGCGGTGACGGCCTGCTTCTCCTGCACGTTGCCAACCGTCGCGACGACGACCGTGAGGCTCCCGTTGCCCGAGATCATGGTCGAGTCCCCGGTGTTGGCGTAGTCGTAGACGGTCTTGACTTCGGGCGTGCCCGCAGAAGGGCCACCACGGCTCCAACTCTCGAGGGCAGGGGTGAGCTGGCATCGATGGGGGCCGCCGTGCGAACGACGACCTCGTAGCCTTCTTCTGGGTTCGCACCGGTGGCGCGCTGGATCTGATGTTGCGCCAGGACCACCGCTGAGCCCGGGGCGTCGTAGTCGCTCAGCGACGAGGTGAGGTGTGACGACGCGATCCCACCGGCTGCCAGACCGACAATGGTGGCGATACCGGCGGCCCACAGCACCAGGCGCGCTCGGCGTCTTCCGACGGGAGACTGGGAGACTCCGCTGTCTGTGTGATCAGTTCCGAACGTCATGACTCGGTCCTTCTTTCGCAGGGTTGTGAGCAGCGCTTTCGACCGCGGTCAGCGTCTCCTCGATGGCTTTGAGCAGCTCGAGCACGCCGGGGAAAGGCGTGCCGGAATCGTCGACGTCGGTGCACAGCCGTCCCTCGAGTCGTCCTTCGGGGGCTGGGTGGAGCTCCAGGAGGAGGCGCACGATGGGCCTCTGGGTTGCTGACGCGACCATGGCTCTCAGCTAACGC
>CAVXPI010000010.1:0-41912 GCA_963763615.1 Bryobacterales bacterium
GTTATGTCCCTGTTCTTCCGTTCAGTTTGGTGTTTGCTATTGGCATCTTATACTGGTGAGGAAAGCCCTGCCGACACCTAGTTTACCTTCCGTTCCCGATTCGTTCCCCGGTTCACCTGTGCTGGGTATCCGTGGTGCGCGTGTTCACAACTTGAAGAATGTGAGCGCGGACATTCCTCACAACCAAATGACCGTCGTGACTGGTGTTTCCGGTTCGGGTAAGTCTTCGCTGGCGTTCGACACGATTTACGCGGAAGGGCAGCGGCGTTACGTCGAATCGCTCTCTGCATACGCCCGGCAGTTTTTGGAGCGCATGGAGAAACCCGATGTCGACGAGATCATCGGCATTGCCCCCCCGATTGCCATCCGGCAGAAGAACCAAACACGCAATCCACGTTCGACCGTCGCCACTGCTACCGAGCTTTATGATTTCATGCGGCTGCTTTGGGCGCGCGCGGGCCGCACCTACTGCCCCAACGATGGCACGCTGATTCAGCGGGACACGGTGGATCAGGTGGCCGAAACCATGCTGGCCGAGCCGGAAGATTCGCGCTGGTACGCATTGTTCCCCGTCAAAGCGCATGCTACCAACGAAGCGGCGGCGCTGCGCGACCGGCTGTTCGATCTGCGCAAGAAAGGCTTTAACCGTCTTTTTCAAGGCGGCAAGATGTTCGAATTCTCCACACCCGAATCGCTATTGGAGATCGATTTTGCGAAGCCCCTCTACGTGCTGGCCGACCGCATTGTGATTCGCCCCGATTCGCACCAGCGTTTGGTGGATACGCTGGAAATCTGCTATCGCGAAGCTGGTGAAATTTTCTTTGAACAGGCTGCCGTGGCAAATCCGCGTATGCTGCACTTCAGCGAGACGTTTGCCTGCAAGACATGCGGGCTCGTGGCAGCTAAGCCCGAGCCTACGCTCTTCAGCTTCAACAACCCTATGGGCGCGTGCCCGACCTGCCAGGGTTTCGGCAACACCGTCGATTACGACATGGATCTGATCGTTCCCGATCCATCGCTCAGTCTGGAACAAGGCGCTGTCGATCCGTGGACCAAGCCGCAATATACCTGGTATTGGGAGGAAGACTTTAAACCGAAAGCGCGCAGCAAGGCCCGGCTGAACGTTCCTTACGCCGATCTGAAACCGGCGGAACGAGAGTTTGTGCGCGGCCACGTTTTTCGCTTCTTTCGCGAAGTGGAACGAAAGAAATACAAGGTACACGTTCGCGTCTTCATGAGCCGCTATCGTGCTTACACGCAATGCCCAGCGTGCCGGGGAGCGCGCTTGCGGCCGGAGGCGCTCTGGGTGCGCCTGGGTGAGTGCAATATCGCGCAAGTTTCGGCGATGAATATTCAACGCGCCCAGCAGTTTTTCGACACCCTTTCCTTAAGTCCCGAAGAGCGCGAGATTGCCGATAAGGTGCTGGACGAAATCCGCCAGCGCTGCAAGTTTCTGAACGATGTCGGATTGCAATATTTGACGCTTGATCGTTTATCCGCCACTTTATCGGGCGGCGAAGCGCAGCGCATTCAGTTAGCAACCTGTCTTGGCTCGCGGCTCGTGGGCGCGACCTATGTGCTGGATGAGCCGTCCATCGGACTGCACAATCGCGATACAGAGCGCTTGGTGAAGATTCTCAAAGATCTGAGGGACCTCGGCAACACCATCATCGTTGTCGAGCATGATCCGGACATCATGGCCGAGGCTGACTATATTCTCGATTTGGGGCCGGGAGCGGGAGAGAACGGCGGCAAGATTATTTTTGCAGGCACCTATCCGGAGTTGTTGAGATCCGCTACTTCGCTTACCGGGCGTTATCTGCGCGGTGAACTGGCCGTATCGCGCCGCACGGATCGCCGCAAGATCAATAACAAACGCAAGCTCTCGTTCTTCGGCGCGCGCGCCAACAACCTGAAAAACGTCGACGTTGAGATTCCATTGGGAATGATGGTGGCGGTGACGGGCGTTTCGGGGTCCGGCAAGTCAAGCTTGGTGCATGAGGTGATTTACAAAGCGCTTGATTCGATAGTCAACAAAGAGCGTGTAGCGCAGCCGCAAGGTGAATCTGCCGAAAGCAGCCGCAAGTTACCTCTCAAACGGGTGGACAAAGCCGACCTGTTGACCAGCGCTGTAATGGTGGATCAATCGCCGATCGGGCGCACGCCGCGCTCTAATCCAGTGACATACATCAAAGCGTTTGATTTGATTCGCGAGATTTTTGCTAAAACACCCGAAGCGGAAAAACGCGGTTACGAAGCTGGGCACTTTTCGTTCAATATTCCCGGTGGCCGCTGCGAGACCTGCCAAGGCGATGGCACTGTCACCGTGGAGATGCAGTTCCTGGCAGACGTGGAACTGGTATGCGAGGAGTGTAAAGGAACTCGTTACAAACAGAAAATTCTCGATGTCCTGTACCGCGGCTTGAATATCCACCAAGTGCTGCAACTGACCGTGCGTGAGGCGCTCACCTTGTTTGCCGATTCGCCAAAGCTCGCGGCTCGCTTGAAGGTTCTGAGCGACGTTGGCCTTGGTTATTTGCGTTTGGGGCAATCGGCCACTACGCTCAGTGGCGGCGAAGCGCAACGCGTGAAATTAGCGGCGCATCTGGCTCAGGCCAGTTGCCAAGGGACCCTCTTCTTGTTTGACGAGCCGACGACAGGCCTGCACTTCGACGACATTTCCAAACTGCTGCAAGCTTTTGAAAAGCTGATTGCCAATGGCGGCAGCATTCTGGTGATCGAGCACAACCTGGATCTTATTCAGGCAGCCGATTGGATTATCGATCTCGGGCCCGAGGGCGGGGAAGCGGGCGGCCGCATTGTGGCGCAAGGCACCCCTGAGACCATTGCCGGCAACGCGGAATCGTACACGGGCAAGTATTTGAAGACGGCCTTGGCGCAGCGCGCAATCGCCTAGATTGATGGACGCACTCAAGCAACTGCCGTCCGTTGACCAAGTGCTGCAAAGGCTTGGGCAGGCAAGTGGCTTGTGGCCGCATCGCGTGGTCGTGGGCGAGATCCGCGCCGTACTTGCCGAGCAAAGAGAGAACGTGAAAGCCGGTGGCGCCGCGCAACCGGATCTCGAAGCGCTCGTCCAAGCTCGGCTGAACGCGTTGGGCAAGCGTTCGCTGCGCCGGGTGATCAATGCAACCGGCGTCGTTCTCCACACGAATTTAGGCCGTGCTCCGCTCGTTGATTTTGAGCCGATCGCCGGCTATTCAAATCTCGAATACGATTTGGCAGCCGGGAAACGCGGCAAACGCGATGTGCACACGGCGCGTTTGCTCGAGCGATTGATCGAACGGCCAGCCATTCTGGTAAACAACAACGCGGCGGCCGTATTTCTAGTGCTGCATGAGATGGCGGCGGGCGGCGGCGAAGTGATCGTCTCGCGCGGAGAATTGATTGAGATTGGCGATGGCTTTCGCATACCCGAGATCATGGCCCGTTCGGGCGCAGTGCTGCGCGAAGTCGGGACGACGAATCGGACCAACCTCGCGGATTACGCGGATGCTATTACGCCGAACACCCGTTTGATCATGCGCGTGCATCCGTCGAATTTTCGCGTCACGGGTTTTGCCGGGCAGGCCGCCTTTGCAAGATCTGGCGGAGCTGGGCCGCAGCAAGGGCGTTCCGGTTTATGAGGATTTGGGCAGCGGCTGTCTGGCCGATCTGCGGACGCAAGGGATCGACGAGCCGCTGGTGAGCGAGAGCGTTGCCGCTGGCGTGAATCTCCTTTCTTTCAGTTGCGACAAGCTGCTGGGCGGCCCGCAGACGGGCATTATCGCGGGCGATGCGGAACTAGTCACTCGCGTGCGCCGTAATCCCATGTACCGTGCTTTTCGCGTGGACAAGCTAATCATTCAGGCCCTCGAAGCCACTCTGCTGGCCCTTCTACAGGAAGACTGGCAGGCGATACCAGCTTTGCGAATGATCTTCACTCAGTCCAACGAACTTAAGTCACGCGCCGAACGTGTAGCGATGTTACTCGGGAGCTATTCCACTGTGCGTGAGAGTGAGTCTCCCATTGGCGGCGGCTCCACGCCCGATCAGACGTTGCCCACTTGGGTAGTGGATTTGACAGTCGTCAATCCAAACGCTTTTGAGAAACAGCTTCGCAGCAATGAACCGCCAGTGGTAGCGCGCATTGAGCACGATAACGTCGTACTCGATATGCGGACAGTGGCTGAGACTGAAGTCAATGAGCTTGTGGCTGCGGTTAAGCGCGCCACACCACATTTCCCGCCACGATAGTCGCCACTGGCCCACCTTTGAATCTGCGTCCGTGGAAGGGTGAATTGCGGCTCTTGGAAGACGACTTGGCGACATCGTAGGTCCATTCGTGATCGGGATTGAAGATCGTGACGTCCGCAGCCGCGCCTGCGCGCAACGTGCCGCGATCCAGCGACATGATCCGCGCTGGATTCTGCGTGAACAGCTTCACGATATGCGCGAGACCGACATGGCCTGGGTGATACAACTGTTCCAGAGCCAAGCCCAGCGCGGTTTCCAAGCCAATGATGCCGAACGGGCAGCGCTCGAACTCCTGCATCTTCTCGTCGCCTGGATGAGGGGCGTGGTCGGTGGCAATGGCGTCGATGGCGCCGTTAATCAGACCTTGCGTGACTGCTTCCACGTCAGGCCGTTCGCGCAATGGCGGCTTCATCTTGTAATTGCTGTCGTAAGGCAGCATGTCCGCATCCGCCAGCACAAAGTGATGCGGAGTCGCTTCCGAGGTGACTTTAATTCCACGCGACTTGGCAAACGCGACCATCTCCACCGAGAGGCGGGAAGAGATGTGGGCAACGTGGTAGCGAACGCCAGTGACCTCCGCGAGCAAAATATCGCGCGCCACCATCACGTCTTCCGAACTGCGCGGAATGCCGCGTAATCCGAGCCGTGTAGAGACTAAGCCTTCGTGCATGTTCCCGCCGGCGCTCAAGTGTAAGTCCTCGCAATGCTCAATCAACGGCATATCGAGCGCGCGGGCAAATTCCATGGCGTGCCGGACCACACGCGCGTTCATCACCGGCTTGCCGTCGTCCGAAATGGCCACGATCCCCGCTTGCTTCATGGAGGCGAACGAAGCCAGTTCTTCGCCGGCGCTGTTCTTGGTGATGGCGCCGATCGGATACACGTTGACGCAAGCATAGCGGCGGGCGCGGTCGACAATGTAGCTGGTCACCGTGGCGCTGTCGTTCACCGGTTCGGTATTCGGCATGCAGCAAATGGAAGTAAAACCGCCGGCGGCTGCGGCGCGCGCGCCAGATTCAATCGTCTCGGAATGTTCGAAGCCGGGTTCGCGCAGATGGACGTGGATGTCGACAAAGCCGGGTGCGACCACCAAACCCGCAGCATCGAACCTGTCCGCGCCCGTAGTATCGATGTTCGCGCCAATCTCTCGAACCACTCCGTTTTCAATCGCCACATCCGCCACCTGATCGACGTCTTGGGCAGGGTCGATCACGCGGCCATTCTTGATCACGAGCTTACTCACTGAGCTAGAACCCTTTCCAACACGGCCATGCGGACGGCGATACCGTTCTCAACCTGATTCAAGATCGCAGAGCGCTGGGAATCGGCCACTTCCGACGCGATTTCGCGGCCACGGTTAATTGGGCCAGGATGCATCACAATGACGTTTGGCTTGGCTGCCTCCACATGCTCCAGCCGCAATCCGTAGAAGCTGAAATACTCGGCCGAAGGGAAGGCGGCTTCGTTCTGGCGCTCGAGTTGCACGCGGAGCATCATGATGACGTCGGCACCGCGAATGGCCTGTTCCATGTCGGTTGTTAGTTCAATGCCTGGCGCGATCTGACCGATTTGCGGCGGCAGCAGCGTGGCTGGTCCGCATAAAACAATCTGCGCGCCGAATTTGGACAGCAAGAAAATATTCGAGCGCGCCACGCGGCTGTGCGCAATGTCGCCAATGATCGCCACGCGCAAACCTTCGAGCGTGCCGCGCCGGTCGACAATGGTGAGTGCATCGAGCAGCGCTTGCGTAGGATGTTCGTGCGTTCCGTCGCCGGCGTTGACGATCGGCACCGGCAGGTAGCGCGAAAGGAAATGCGGCGCACCTGAAGCGGCGTGGCGCATCACGATGGCATCCGGCCGCATCGCCCCGAGCGTGTTGAGAGTGTCGACAAGAGATTCGCCCTTTGAGACACTGGACCCCGAACTGGTGATGGAAATAACCTCCGCGCCCAAGCGGCGCGCGGCAATCTCAAAACTAGTGCGGGTGCGGGTGGACGCTTCAAAGAACAGATTGACGATCGATCTGCCTTGCAGAATCGTGGTTCTTTTGAATGGCTGCCCGGGTCCTGGCTGGAATGTTTTCGAGCGCGCCAGGATTGATTCGACGTCCTCGCGCGAGATGGACTCGATATCGAGTAGTCCTTTGCTCATGTTGATTCGCTATGGGTTCGCCACGGCATCGTCTACCCGTTCTACCAATAGAACTTTCTCCTGGCTGTCGATTTCCTGAAACTTTACTTCGATGATTTCGTTCGCCGCGGTCTGCACCATGCGGCCCACGTAGCGCGCCTCAATCGGCAGTTCGCGATGGCCGCGATCAATGAAGACAAGCAATTGAACGTTCGCCGGACGCCCATGATCGAAAAGCGCATCCATGGCCGCGCGGATAGTGCGTCCCGTGTAGAGCACGTCGTCCATCAGCACAATGTCCTTGCCATCAACGCTGAAATCGATTTGCTTCGCTTTGAAGATGGGCTTGTCTCCCACGGTAGAAAGATCGTCGCGATACAGATTGATGTCGAGATTGCCCACCGGAATATGCAGGTTCTCAAGACTAGCTATTTTGGCGGCCAATCGTTGAGCCATCGGGACACCGCGGCGCTTGATGCCCACAAAGGCCAGGGTCTTCAAGTCGCAGCTCTTTTCAAGAATTTCGTGAGCCAGACGGACCAAAGTGCGATCCATCTCGGACGGACCCATCAGTTGTTTCTTCTCTCGAACTGTCGCCATAAAAATTGAGTTCAGGTTAACACGGGAGATATACTTGTCGTGATCCAATTTTATTCCGGGGAGGGTTGTCTATGGGCGAAAGAACGCCTCAAACATTTGCGAATCACGAGCGCTTCGATCCGATATTTCACTTTTTCATGCTGCCGCTGTCGCTTGCTTTGCTGGTGTGGAGCATCGTACACCTGTATCGCCATCGCGGCATCGAGTCTGGGGCGTTGGTTGTAATGGCCGTCCTGATCTTTTTGGCAATCGGCAAAACGCGCGGCTATGCGTTGAAGGTGCAAGACCGCGTCATCCGTTTGGAAGAGACGCTCCGCCTGGCCCAGCTTACAGGCGGCGGCGCCATGCCGGCACTTACTGAAAGGCAGTTGATCGCTTTGCGTTTTGCCTGTGATGCCGAACTGCCGGCGCTGGCGGAAAAAGCGGCTGCGAGCAACCTCACCGCCAAGCAGATCAAACAAGCGATTCAGACTTGGCGGCCCGATTACTTCCGAGTGTGAAGATAGGCCGCATAGATTCGCCAAAGGTCGGCAAACGCTTTGACGAAATCCGCAGGATGAATCTTGGATCCGGCAACGTCCGTCCATTTCTGCAGCGGATATTCATAGATCAAGGCACCCAGTTGCTGCGGCGATAGCTTCAGTTTCTGCGTATAACGAGCTAGAATTTCCACGTCGAAAATCCATTTCGAGAGAAACACTTCGGAAAAAATCTCGCGCGTGTGGGGCGTGACTCGAAAGAGTTTCGCCCCACACTGCGAATCGTAAATGCTCAGTTGCAGAAGCATTGAAACCATGGTGGCGAAAACACGGCCAGGGTAATGGCGGATGGCACGCCGTTGCACTTCCCTGCCGAGCAGCTTTACGCGCGCGCCAAAGACCATTTCGATGGCAGGTTTATCGTCCAACACTTCGGCCAATGGCAGAACTGCATTCAAGGGCGTCGCCAGGTCTGCATCCCAGAAGCCGACGATGCGCGGGGAAAACTGATCGAGCGCATGCAGAACGCCGCGGCGTACAGCTTCGCCCTTGCCGGCATTCACAGGGCAGCTCAGGATGCTTACATTTGCTTCGTTTCCTTGGCGCACGGTTTCTAGAACCGCTAGCGTTTTGTCGCGGCTTCCATCATCGACAAAAAGAAGGTGAACGCCGCGTGTCTGCGCCGCAAAATTACGAAACTCCAGAACGTTCAGCCGTGCCGCTTCGTTGTAGCAGGGCACGACGAGGGCGATAAGCGCGGCGCTATTTTCCATCAAGCGGCAGGTTCACGGTCTTACCGGTATGCGCGGATTGGCGCGCGGCGTCGAGAATTTCGCTCACAATCAGATTTGTTTCCAGAGAGGAAAGGCTTCCGTGATCGTCAATCGCGCCCGTCACGACGGCGGCAAAGTAGCGCAGAGAATCGTCATACGGTGCGCTCAATTTAGGAGCGTCCTGTTCACTCGCCGCTTGTCCAGCGCGGTGAACCATGGCGCGGTCGCTCAGAATGGTCGAGATCTCGCCTGTGCGCCCGTATACCTGCATGTCTTTAATATTGAATGGCCAGTTCCAGGAAGGCTCCAAAATCGCAACCGCGTGCGGATAGGTCAGGACCACGGTCGCTTGATCGTCGACATGGGGGTAGATGTCGGGCTTGATTTGCTCTGTTACGGCGGTAACCGTTTGGGGCGCTTCGCCGTGCATGAGCCAAGTCATTAGGTCCGCGCCATAGCAGCCGAAATCGAAGAGCGCGCCGGCACCGTTCAGTTTTGGATCGGTGAGCCAATTGAAGAACTCGGGCGGCACATTAATTTCGCGAGGCCCTTGGTGGCCGTCGTGCACCACGACCTTCCGGACGTCGCCGAGCTCGCCTTTATCCAACAGATCTTTTGCTAGTGCGTTGCTGGCGTACCAAGTGGTTTCGTAGTTCACCAGCACGTGAATCTTGGCGGCGCGGGCCAGTTCGGCCATACGAAGTGCGTCGTGGTAGCTAACAGCGAGCGGCTTCTCCACCATAAGGTCGACATGGGCTTTGGCGCAGGCTTCGACGGCATGCATGTGCTCGAAAGTGCTGGTGTAACCGACAACGCCTTGGGGCCAAGTTTTGGCGAGCATCTGTTCCGCTGAGGCGAAATAAAGGTCGGGGCTCAGATGATGGAACTGGGCGTACTTATCGAAGAGCTGGCGGTCTGGTTCGGCGATACCGACAATTTGAATATCATCGCGCTTCAGCGCACTACTGAAGAATCCATGGACGTGGCCATGGGTGAGGCCGATGACCGCGATTTTGAAAGGCGGAGCGGCATAGGCGCTTATGGCAAACAGGGCAATCAGCAGGAGACGGGGCATTTAATGGGATCCTTCGCATCTATTCTCTTACACGGGGGCGTGGGCGTTCCGAGTGACGGTGCGAAAAGGTGTTGCCCGAGTGACCGGAGGTTTAAACTAGTATTCACCATGAAGTTCGTTGTCAGCACTTATCGCCGACGCCATCCGCGAGTGTTTAGCGGTACGAGCCGAACGTGGTCTGCCTCTACCGTAACCGTACGCGAAGTCGAAGTCGCGGTCTAGGTGTCGGCTCTCCCATTGTTTCGACCGCGCGAAGTGGTTCGCGCTTTCGAACAACTAGGCTGGCAGGTCGCAAGGCAACGAGGGAGCCATATCGTGCTGACTAAGTCCGGCTCTCTGGTGACGCTGTCCGTTCCGGACCATCCGCAGGTGGCCCGTGGCACATTGCGGGCGTTAATCGCCAAAGCGGGGATAACGGTCGAAGAGTCTTTGGCTGTGGTCCGCTAGTTAAACAGTCCTCGTTTTGGATTGTGAATCGGGCCGTTGTTTTGCGCAACGAAGCCAGTCCGTGACGACAGGGATGGATTTGAAAAAACAAACCCAAACCCGGGGGGGGGGGCGTATTTGAAAAAACGAAGCCAACCTGATCGATTTCGAACTCCATTGGAAATACCCGCCCACGGGCGAAAGCTGGGGTTTCGATTGTCAAAGATCTGGATCGATTCATCTGATCCCTGGCCGAGGGGTGCGATCCGTTTAGAAACCGGAAGACGCCGGCACGTGCGGCCGCGTAAGCTGCTCTCAAATTACAATGCGGCGGGACTGTTCAAGACGAACTCAGCTAGAGGGCGAACGGGCAAGTGGCATAAGTTTCAGCTTAATAGAGATAGAGAAGAAATTTTAGGGGGTCTGTGACCGCAAGCAAGGTAATCGGCATTATAGTCATAAGCACTAAGATAAAGTTCTAATCGGCTTCTACATCGCTTGATCTAGCCGCACATGACCCGGGCCAGCGAAAACCGATTGCTAAACCCCCGCATAAAGTAGGTATCCGCATATCGCGCGCATAGCTCGCTGTTCGGTGGATTGCGGACTTGTCCCGGATGCCAGGCCTAAGTCAACCACAGCGCGGAGTATAGCCATGAAAACCCGTTCCGTCACGCGCGAAACAGGCATTGCCATTTCCTTTTTGTGATCTCGTAGCGGTTGCAACAGGTTTGCGTGGAACGCAGAATCGTCGGCCTCGCTTCCGAGTCTTTGCTCTTCAGTTTCCAGCACACGATTTAGCCGGGGGCGGTAGTAATGCGCGCTCACAAGCGCCCGAACGACCAACCGAAGGCGGGATTTGAGTCCTTTTCCTTTTCCATCTTGCACGGCCTTCACGGCGGTGTCGTGGAACTCCTTCTCCAAATTGCCAATCAGGGCGAGGACGATGGAATGCGTGCCGCCTTTGCCATGCTGGGGTACTCTGGCTCGACTCGCTTGAGCAGACTCTTCGAGACCCATTCCTGCGGAACCTTAACCGGTGTCTCCGTAATTCGCGTAGCTGTTCTCGGTTGCGATCTCAGCTTCCCCGCTGGTTAGAAAGCGTTGCCTGAATTGCCGAATGAACTCTTCAGCGAACTCAGAGGTGAGTGAGGGTTCGCTGCGTGTCTAGTAATTTGGCAAGGTTCGCCCGGAGTGCCGGGGAAATTTGGGGCGCATCGCTGTGAGTGGCCTGACTTCGCAACCCGCCGGGAACCGTCATTAGCAAGCATGTCGCTAGGAGCGCGCGTCCGGCTAGGTAAGGGCTCATTGAGATAGGATTTTTCATGATATTTGCGATCTAGCATATCTCCGATTTACTAGGGATTCTACCAAGGAGCAATCGGTTTTGCAGACGGGATACTTTGATGCGCGCTTGGCTGGGGCATGAACGCAGCTGGGAACGGGCAAGGAGTTTTGGGCGGGGTATCCGGTTTTGGTGCGGCTATACTTAAGGCTGGAGCTTCCTTTGACCTTGCGTGCTTTTGCGCGTCTTTTTGCGCATATCCAGCTATTACCGGTTGTTGAGAACGGCGAAGAAACTACGCTAGTGGGCGGCCAAGCCGTCATGGAAGGCGTGATGATGAGGTCGCCGCACAGTTATTGTGTGGCGGTGCGCAAGCAGGACGGCGAAATCGTGACGCAAGAGAGCCCGCTGCCACGGCTTTCGGAGCAGTACCCGATTTTCAAGGTGCCAGTGATTCGCGGCTTGGGGACTTTGGGCGGCGCGATGTGGTTGGGGATGAAGGCGCTCAAGTTTTCGACGGACTGCCTGCTGCAAGAGGCGGACGTCAATGAAAAGCCGGCTGCGGAGAAAAAAGAAGTCGGGCCGATGGCGATGATACTCCAGATTGCCCTGTCGCTGGCGTTTATGATTGGTATTTATAAGTTGCTGCCGTTGTTTATTGCGACGCAGATTGGGCATCGGGTGGAAGCGCTACACGGGCGGTTTGCGATCAATATGGTTGAC
Source organism: Bryobacterales bacterium (assembly GCA_963763615.1). Taxonomy (GTDB): domain Bacteria; phylum Acidobacteriota; class Terriglobia; order Bryobacterales; family Bryobacteraceae; genus Bog-105. Next base: position 11,746 of record CAVXPI010000010.1, read on the forward strand.
GGCGTGGTGCGGATTGGCATTTTCCTCGCGTTCATGTATCTGCTTTCGCGGCTGCCGGATATGCACCGGATGTTCCAGTATCATGGCGCGGAACATAAGACGGTTTTCAATTTCGAATCGGGAAAGCCGGTTTCGGTTGAAAACGCGCAGAGCTTTGTGACGTGGCATCCGCGGTGTGGGACAAGTTTCCTGATGGTGGTGCTGATTGTTTCGATGATTTGTTATGCGTTTTTGCCGATCGATAATTTCTGGTACAAGCTCGTGGCGCGCATTGCGCTGCTGCCGTTGATTGTGGGCGTGAGTTATGAAGTGATCCGGTATGCGGCGCGGAAACAATCGGGTTTGATGGCCCTTTTGACGAAGCCGGGTTTGTGGCTGCAACGAATTACCACGCAAGGGCCGGCTGACGCGCAAGTGGAAGTGGCGATTCATGCGCTGAACCACGCGATGGATTTAGAGAAGGCGCAGGGCGGACAGCTCGTGATCGCCTGAGGAATTGCCATGCAATATAAAGATCGCCTGGACCAGGCGGAAGAACGTTTTAACGATTTGACCGCCAAGATGTCCGACCCCGCCGTGATTAACGATGGGGACCAGTATCGTAAAGTCTCGAAGGCGCGCAGCGATCTGGAAGAGACGGTGATGAAGTACGCCGATTGGAAGCGCGTGGACCGGGAACTGAGCGATGCGCGGGCGATGCTGACGGAGACCGATCCGGACCTTTTGCAGATGGCGCAGTTGGAAGTGGCGCGGCTGGATCCGGAACTGAAGCAGATTGAGCAGGAGCTGCACTTGCTGCTGCTGCCAAAAGACCCGAACGATGAGAAGAACATCGTGATCGAAATTCGCAAGGGTGCGGGCGGGGATGAGGCGTCGTTGTTCGCGGGCGAGGTGTTCCGCATGTATACGCGCTACGCCGAAGAGCAGGGCTGGAAAGTAGAAGTAACGTCGATCAGCGAATCGTCGGTAGGCGGGTTGAGCGAAGTGATTGCGATGGTAAGCGGGCGCAAGGTCTATAGCCGGTTGAAGTATGAAAGCGGCGTGCACCGAGTGCAGCGCGTGCCGCAAACCGAGACCCAAGGGCGCGTGCATACCTCGACGATTACCGTCGCCGTGATGCCGGAAGCGGACGAAGTGGATGTGCAGATTGAAGCGAAAGATTTGCGCATCGATACGTTTTGTTCGTCGGGGCCGGGCGGGCAATCGGTGAATACGACTTATTCGGCGGTGCGGATTACACACTTGCCGACGAATACGGTAGTTTCGTGCCAGGACGAGAAATCGCAGATCAAGAATCGCTCGAAGGCGATGCAGGTTTTGCGGTCGAGGCTGTATCAGTTGGAGTTGGATAAGCAACTGGCCGAGCTTGGGGCGCAGCGCAAGAGTCAAGTGGGGACGGGCGACCGGAGCGAGAAAATTCGAACCTACAATTTTCCGCAGAACCGGATTACCGATCACCGGATCGGGTTGACTTTGCATCAGCTGGATTTAACGATGGAAGGACGGCTTCAGCCGATTATCGATGCGCTGACGACGTACTACCAGGCCGAGAGACTTCGCGATCAAGGCGAAGCGGCTTAGATAAGACGCATCGCCGTGACGTTGGGGACGGCTCTGCAACAAGGCACGGCGCTGCTGGAGAAGGCGGCGTTGCCGGTAGCGCGCTTAACAGCCGAAGTGTTGTTTTGCCACGCATTGCGCGCGGATCGCGCTTATCTTTACGCACATTCGACGGACGAGTTGACGGAACTGGCTTGGATTCATTATGGGCGCTATCTGGATGAGCGTCTAAAAGGCAAGCCGACGCAATACATCACCCACAGGCAGGAGTTTTATGGGCGCGATTTCTATGTAAACGGCGATGTCTTGATTCCACGGCCGGAGACGGAGCATTTGGTGGAGGCGGCGCTTGGGCATGTGCGGCGCGCGGCTTCGGGGACGATTGTGGACGTGGGAACAGGGTCGGGGGCAATCGCGATTTCGCTGGCGCTGGAGTTAGGACGAAGTGTGATGGCGTCGGATGTTTCGGTGAAGGCGCTGGCGGTGGCGCAGCGGAATGCGGCGGGCGCATGAAGCGAGGGTGGATTTTTTTGCCTGCGATTTATTGGAAGCGGTACGGCCGGGTTCGATTGATTTGCTGGTTTCGAACCCACCGTATGTGCCGGGTGAGGATTCCGCGAATATGCAAACGGAAGTGCGGGATTGGGAGCCGCACGTGGCGCTGTTTGCGGGAGACACGGGGTTTGAGATTTACCGGCGATTGATTGCGCAGGCGGCGCGGCGGTAAAGGCGGGCGGGCGGTTGTATTTTGAGTTGGGATACCGGTCGCTGGATGGCGTGCGCGAGATTTTGGCGGCTGCGGGGTGGGGCGATTTTGAAGTAATCTCAGATCTAGCGGGATGGCCGAGGGTCATCGGCGCGGCGCATATCTGATGCAGCCACTCGTTTGCCATCTCGACATGGACGCGTTCTTCGTTTCGGTGGAAGAACTGTTTGACCCATCGTTGAAGGGCAAGGCCGTGGTGGTGGGCGGCAAGAAGGATCAGCGGGGAGTGGTATCGGCGGCGTCGTATGAGGCGCGGAAGTTTGGCGTGCATTCGGCGATGCCTTTGCGGACGGCGGCGAGTTTGTGCCCGCAGGCGATTTTCGTAGAAGGGCACATGGGCCGGTATGGCGAATATTCGCGCAAGGTGTATGGCGTGTTGACGCGCTTTTCGCCGAAGGTGGATATGGCTTCGATTGACGAAGCGTATCTGGATTTGACGGGGACGGGGCGGCTGTGGGGGCCACCGCTAAAGACGGCGCATTTGTTGCACGAGGCGATTCGCGAGGCCACGCAGTTGCGGTGTTCGCTGGGATTGGCATCGTCGCGGCTAGTGGCGAAGATTTCGTCGGATCAAGCGAAGCCCAATGGAGTACTCTACATAGTGCCCGGGACGGAGGCGGCGTTTCTTGCGCCGTTAGAAGTGCGGAAGGTGCCTGGCGTTGGGAAGAAGACGGAAGAGGCGCTGCACAAGATTGGGATTCGGTATGTGGGCGATTTGGCGCGGCTGGAAGAGGCGTTTTTAGCGCAGAGGTTTGGAAAGTGGGGCTTGGCGCTGGCGGGTAAATCGCAGGGGATGGATGCAGGGGGATGGTTTGATACGCCGATTGGGGCGAGCGAAGATCCGAAATCGATCTCGCATGAACATACGTTCAATGAGGACACGGACAATAAGGAACAACTGGAAACGACGCTGCTGAAGTTGACAGAGATGGTGGCTCAGCGGCTGCGCGAGCACAAGCTATATTCACGGACTGTGTCGCTAAAATTACGTGACGAAGATTTTGTGACAGTGACGCGCGCGGCGACGTTGGATCATGCGACGCAGTTGGACAGAGAAATCGGCGGGGCGGTGACGGAGTTGTTTCGGAAGACGTGGGATGGGAAGAAGCCGATACGGCTGTTAGGCGTCCATGCGGGCGGATTACAGCCGATGGAAGGGCAGATGAATTTGCTGGAAGAAGAGAAGACGGCGCGGATGCGGGCAGTGTTCCGGTCGGTGGATCATATTCGGGATAAGTATGGGGATGCGGCGATAGCGCTCGCGAAAACGCTGAAGGCGGGGATTCGCGAGCGAGTGCAGGATACGCCGGCGCGGCGGAAGAAGAAAAACGACGGCTAAGCGCCAGGACGCGCCCTATGGGGCGAAGTAGCCACTGACGTCCAGAATGAGGTGCGTGGCGCCGATACCCAAGCCATGTTTGTGGCACCACCGTCGTGTTTATTACCACCGCGGAAGCGATGGTGGGCACATTGCAGGAAGCCATCGGAATCGAGAGTCTACCGTTCACCGGCTGGGGGTTGGCCAGATTGCGGGTATCCAATACGCGGCAAGGATTCAGCGTGTAGAGATGCAAACCGCCCGTTCCGGGGGGCGCGAAATAGCCGTTAATATCAATGATGAGATCGGTTTTGTCGCTTGAGTAAACATTAATGCCGCCATTTTGGCCCGCTGGAACGATGGCGGCGTTTGCCTCAACAGTCACCGTTGGGTCGTTCAAAGTGGACACTAGCGGCAGAGTCTGGCCGGTGGGCCAGGTGGACAAGTAGCCGATCCCCTGGTTTTGCGGGACCGCGGTGAAGTTGAGTGAGTATGCTTGCGCCGATGACGGAACATTGCAAGCAGAACTCAACACAGGGAAGCCGCGCGTCTGTCCAGGGACAATGGAAGGTCCGCCGAATGTGCCGTTGGCGTTACGGGTATCGGCAATGCGGCAGGGAGTTAGGGGATAAAAGGAAAGTTCGTTTAAAGATGCTGGCACGAAATAACCGTTGATGTCGACAATGATTTCGGTGTCGTCGGTAGCGAACAAGGAAACGGCACCGTTGTTCCCGATTTGGGTTTGGACGATCGCCGCTACCGCTTTCGTGCGGCCGTCGGAGTTCAGCGTGGATACGAAGGGCTGCGTCTGGCCCGTCGGCCAAACCGTCAGGTAGCTAAGCCCCTTATGTGGAACCACCGTGACGTTCAACGAATAGGCCGAAGCGCCCACAGGAATGTTGCAACTGGACTGGGGTATTGCGAAGCTTCGAGCCGAGTTAGCCGCGAGATATGGGCCGCCGAATGGACCGGCGGGATTTCGGGTATCGGCAGAGCCGTTGGAGACTTGCCCACTCGCAAGATTAATCGAAACCATTCCACCCAGGTATGTGGTGGGTATGAGATAGATGTATCCAGAACCCAGTACGGCATTGGAAGGCACCATTGCCGGATCCGAAAAAGTCTTAAGAACCGTTGCAGCCTGCAAATCCACATAGGCCACGGCATCGGAGAACGTTACCGCTGCGTGAGTACCATCGCTGCCAACGGAAACATTAACAGGAATTTCGGCCAGCGGCACAACCTGGTCGGCATGGCTCACCGGGTTGTAGATATGCAACTGGTTGGGATTACCAGAGACGAAAATGATCCGGTCGAGCGCGAGGCTGTATTGCGCGTCGAGTGGGCGGAAAGACAGGCCAGTCACCTGCGCCTGACTGCAACAGCCCAGAGACAAGGTCACCAAAATAGACGAATCAGGGAATTAAAACCCAAGTACAACCTCCGGTCGATGCGCTATTATCCGCAGTCTATTTCGACCGCGCAAGTACTGGGGGTTGGAAGTACCATTACCCAGCTTCATAAACGTATAAGACAGATCAGTTGTGGCGAGGCAATGTGCCCGAATTGCACTGTAAACACGTCCGCACTCGCGTTCGACGGCAGCTACCTGTGGCTGGGTTACTCCACGGGCAATACATCTTCGGTTTACAAGCTTGCAGTTGAAGGGATGGGTGCTGGGAACGTTTGCGGCCGGCGCAAATCCTCAAAGCATCGCGTTTGACGGTTTGAATATCTGGGTGGGGAATGTGCAAAATGTGTCTGCGGATGTCGGCACGTTGAGCAAGTTGTAGTGAGTGATAACCGCGCGGTTTACGCTACTAATGCCGTTCGTGCAAACCCAGCCGGTTCATGTGCTTGTCCATCAAACCCCGGTAGTCCCACCGATGCCCCAAGGCAGCTATTTCTCGGCGCAAAATTCCCCTCGCGCTTCGTTCGCGAAGACGCGGCTGAGTGATCGAGAGGTTAAGCGCCTTTGACGATTTTGCTGAACGAATTGGGCTCGAGGCTGGCGCCTCCGACGAGTGCTCCATCGAGCTGATCTTCTTTCATCAGTCCATGAATGTTATCTGGCTTTACACTGCCGCCGTAGAGAATGCGAAGTTGCTCGGAAGCCTCCGTCCCGAAACGCTTTTGCGCTTCCTGGCGAATCAGGCGATGGGCCCCGCCGGCGATTTCAGGCGTGGCCACTTGACCTGTGCCGATGGCCCAGACCGGTTCGTACGCGATCACCACTTGTGCGAACTGCTCTTCGGTGAGTCCGGCAACGCCTGCCGCAAATTGCTTAACCAACACTTCGTTGGTCTTGCCCGCTTTGTACTCTTCGAGCTTTTCACCTACGCAAATGATAGGTTTCAAACCCGCGGCGAGGGCGGCTTGCGTCTTCTTGAGAACGCCCGCGTCGGTTTCGCAAGCCACTACCCAGCGGCGTTCGCTATGGCCAATCAGAACCCAGGTGGCGCCGGCGGCAACCAACATATCGCCGGAGATTTCGCCAGTGAATGCGCCTTCTTTGCCCCAATAAATGTTCTGGCCTCCAATGCCAATATTGGTTCCGCGGGTGCTCGAAACTGCCGTGGGAATGGCAAGCGAGGGAGGGAAGAATACGATGTCGCACTTATCCCAGCCTTCGACTAGCGGGTTGAAGCTTTCAAAGAATGAGGCTGTCTCTTGCGGGGTCTTATACATTTTCCAATTGCCCGCCATGATGCGCCGTCTCATAAAAATGGGTGAACTATCCTTTCTGAATGTCTTGCAGAAAACTGCTACCGGACTGAATCGGCGCAGTTTCAAAATTTTCGGCGACAGTTTGGCCAATATCGGCCAGGCTGCTGCGGGTTCCTAGATTACGGCCGGCGGCGACTTGGCTGCCGTAAACAAGAAGTGGCGTGTATTCACGCGAATGGTCGGTGGAAGGAGTGGTTGGATCGCAGCCGTGATCGGCGGTGATGATGAGCAGATCGTTGGGCTGCAGATCGAGATTGGGGATCCAGCGGTCAGTCGCTTCCAGGGCGCGCGCATAACCATCGACATCGTTGCGGTGGCCGTAGAGCTGATCGAAATCGACGAGGTTTACGAAGATCAGGCCGTTGTGCTGCTCGCGCATGGCTTGCATGGTTTTTTCCATGCCGTCTTCGTTGTTCTTGGTTTTGACGGAGTGAGTGATCCCGCGGCCTAGGAAAATATCGGAAATTTTGCCGATGGCGTAGACGGGGATGTGGCGGTCGGAAAGCTGATCGAGCAGCATGCCGTGGGGCGGCGGGACGGCGTAATCGTGGCGGTCGGCGGTGCGCTTGAAATGGCCGGGTTCACCTTCAAAAGGGCGGGCGATGACTCGGCCGACTTCGTTAGGGCCGCGCAAGAATCTCGCGCGCGATTTCGCACATGCGGTAAAGCTCGGGCAGCGGAATAACATCGACATGGGCGGCGATTTGGAAGACGGTATCGGCGGACGTGTAGACGATGGGCGAGCCGGTGCGCATATGCTCTTCGCCGAGTTCGTCGATGATTTCAGTGCCGGAAGCAGCTTTGTTACCAAGAATGTTGCGGCCGATTTCGTTTTCGAATTCTGAAACGATTTCGGGAGGGAAGCCGTGGGGGAAAAGAGGGAAAGGCCTTTCGAGAATGATGCCGGCCATCTCCCAATGGCCGGTGGTGGTGTCTTTGCCGGGAGAGGCGAGGCGGCATTTGCCATATGCCCCGGCGGGTTGATCGACAGACGGGAGGCCGGCGAGAAGCTTGATTCTGGTGAGGCCGAGGCGCGAGAAATTGGGCAGTTCAACTTTGCGGCGGCTGCAGATGTGACCCAGAGTGTCGCTACCGGCGTCGCCATAATCGCCGGCATCGGGCATGGCGCCAATGCCAACGCTATCGAGAACAATCCAGATGACGCGATCAAAGTGATGCAAGGAAATTCATTCCTCTTTCTGGCCCGCGGAAGCGGAAGCAGGTTTGGGGGCCGCAAATTCATCTTTCAAACGAGCGGCGCGTTCGCGCGCCAGATGCATGATCGATGGGTGGGACACGATGCGGTCGAGCAGCGGGATGAACTGGGCGGGCGAAGCCAAATGATTATTAATCCAGAGCGATTCGACTTCTGCCAGGGAGTCGTTTATGCCGAGATGGTCGAAGTGGACGGTGCGGTCGAGATCGCTCCAGGCGCGTTCGGTGGCAGCGATGTCTTCAAAACGATCGAGGAGTTTTTGGGCGGATTCGAGAGTGGAATAGTTGAACACGACCTCGGAGGCTTTGCCGTCCTCCGATTCGTAGCGGAAAGTTTTCTTGCCGGTGTTGGCCACTTTGAGGCCGGATTCAATGGGGTTCCTAAAGAAGTCGAGGCTCTTGGCTAAGTCGAAAAGTTTGGTAACTTCGTCTTCCGTGAGTTGGGCTTTGACAGGTTGCGCGTCGTTGGTGGATTCTTTGTAAACGAGTGCGCCGGTTTTGTCGATTTCGATGGAGCAAAATTCGGGGATGCTGCGGGGAAAGCTTTTGGTGAAGGTGAGCTTGGCCGGGGCGGCTACGCTGAGCAAACTTGCCGCGAAGAGCAGGAGCAGGGGTTTCATCGCGCGCTCGCTCCGGCGGCGAGAGGGAAATTGGCACGGGTGCCGTGGCAGATGGCGACGGCGAGCGCGTCTGAGACATCGTAAGAAGCGAATGGTTCGGTAACTCTTAAGAGAGAATGAACCATCATTTGGACTTGTTGCTTTTCGGCACGGCCATAACCGACAACACTCATCTTGACTTCGAGCGCCGAATATTCGGCGACGGCGAGCCCCGCTTCCGCGGCTTGCAGCAAAGCCACACCGCGGACGTGCGCGAGTTTGAGCGCGGATTTGGCATTGACCGCATAAAACACTTCTTCCACGGCGGCGGCGTGCGGCTGAAATATTTGAAAGACGCCGCGCAATTCAGCCGCGATCAACTTGAGCCGGTATTCGAGAGCATGGGCAGCGTTGGTACGAATGACACCCGCAGTGACCAGGCAATGCGAGCGGCCATCGGAGTCGATAACTCCGAATCCGGTGCGTTCCGTGCCGCAGTCTATGCCGACGATTCGCATTTGGTTGAGATGACCTACTAAGCGCTGGCGGTCAAGCTAGGACTTCGACTTCGTCGAATTCGTAATTGCCGTAAACGCTTTGGACGTCATCGTGTTCGTCGAGGGCGTCGAAGAGTTTCTGCATGTTCTGGGCGTTCTTGCCTTCAAGTTTGACGGTGTTCTTGGGCACCATGGCGATTTCGGCTTGCTCGGTGGGAATGCCCGCTTTTTCGAGAGCCTTTTGAATGGCTTCGTGGGCTTCGGGCGCCGAGAGAATTTCCCAAGCGCCGCCTTGATCGCGAATATCGTCGCCGCCGACTTCGAGAACTATATTCATGAGCTGATCTTCGGTGGCTTTTTCGGCATCGACAATGATCTGGCTCTTACGTTCGAACATCCACGCGACGCTGCCTTGCTCACCGAGGTTGCCGCCGAGCTTGGAGAAGGTATGGCGAATTTCCGAGACGGTGCGGTTGCGGTTATCGGTAGCGACGTTGACGAGGACAGCCGCGCCGCCCGGGCCATAGCCTTCGTACATAATTTCGTCGATTTGGCCGCCTTCGAGTTCGCCGGTGCCGCGCATGATGGCGCGTTTTATATTATCGGCGGGCATGCTGACGCCTTTGGCGGCCAAAACAGCCGTGCGGAGGCGCGGATTCATATCGGGATCGCCCCCGGAGCGGGCGGCAATCATGATTTCTTTGATGAGGCGGGTGAAAACTTTGCCGCGTTTGGCGTCGAGCGCCGCCTTCTTATGCTTAATGGTTGCCCATTTACTGTGTCCAGACATCGAAAAACCTCAGGCGATCCTAACTTCCGAGGATAACAAAGAGGGGGGATGAGGTATGAGGCCTTTGCATTCGTCGTCTTTGGGTTGAACGTCTTTTGCAAACTTCGCAGGGATCCCGGAGGTTAAACTAAGTACATGGCACGCCAATTTGATGTTGTGATCGAGCGCGACGAAGAGGGAATGTACGTGGCGTCGGTACCTCAATTGCCGGGGTGCCACACCGATGCAAAGTCGCTTGACGAACTTATGCTCGAGATCCGTGAACCGATTGAACTTTGCCTGGAGGTCGAGGGCCATGACTCCGGGAATTTGGAGTTTATCGGGATACAGCGAGTGACGATCGCGGCATGAGCACGCTGCCGAGGCCGACCGGGGAAGCCACTGCTTCCTGCGACACCCGGATGGTCGCGCCGCGGTTGTCCCGCTAAAGCACAGGAACGCTTGGCCTGCTTCGAAAGATCTTATCCCGATTGTGGCCTTAAACCAGAGCAACTTAGCGAGTTGTTATGAGGGCCACCTTTGAAAATCCGCAATTAGGACCAATTCACCTGCTGTACGAAGAACCCTACCCTTGTGACTGTTCCCCGACTGGCCGGAAGGCACGCACGATCTCGTACATACCCGGTTCGAACTTCGCGATGGTGAGCGCTTCCTGCAGGAACGGCAGCGGGCCGGGATTCTGCCGCATGGCCTGATAGTCTTCCGCGCTACGCCACTCGGCATACATGGTCACTTTCGTCCCATCAATGCTGCGATGGAGCGTTGAAGAAATGAAGCCCGGCGCACGATTGACCGAGCCCTCGGTGGCGCGAATAAGGAGATCAACAAGCCGCTGCTGATTAGCCGGGCTCCACGGTGAAGATATTTATCAGAACAACTGCACTTTCTTTCTCGATTGGTTGATTCATGACAATGGGGATGAAAACACTCCTGTTACACCGCACAGCCCATAACCGAGCCAGCGGCTCGGCCGCGTCTACTGGTACCAAACGAGCGGTGCTGAATGCCGGTATGCTGCGTTTTCAGGGGAGCGGCAACGATACTCCAATTTACGCAATTAAGCACTAGGCCGCTGCTCCCATAGCTCTTGGAGCCTTCGCCTTTCGTGCGGCCAGAATTCCAAGAGCGACGAAGGCCGCAAGTACAGCGAGTTGCGCAACGAGGAATGGCGCTTCGGTTTGCGTGGGCGCCAGCGTTTCGAGCGCAGGCACTTTTTTGAAGGCCTGAACAACCGCCACAAAGGTGTTGAAATACAGTGCCACGACGGCAGTGATGGCGTACGTCCGTCTCCAGGGGCCCGCCAGATGCCGGACGTAGCGCGCCGCGATGGCAATTGCCAGGACGACGAGCGAGATGATGCCGACGATGTGCGAAGGCAACAAATGTTCGAACGGGAAGAAAAATCCCGTAACGCTGGTAGCCACAGTGCTTGCTAGAAACACTGCGGTCCAGGCGGCGAAATCTTTCCTTGCGATCAGCGCGCCGATTGCGGCGAAACCTGAAACGAGACCCAGCACGCTGATCAACACGTGAACAAGAGTGAAAGTCGCAAGACTCATACCGAGAATCATGCTGCGGTTCCTTTCCGCTTTTCTGCCACGGCGTCCGAGCCTTGACAGAACGCAAGAATGTCGGCGTTGATCTGTTCGGCGTGGGTGGTGGCCATGCGGTCGTGAGCGATCACACGATAGCCGCGTTGACCGAAGAACAGCATTTGCGCGTCCCAGTCGTCGGCGCTTAGCGGCCAGCCGTGCGAAAAGACGATGGGTTGGCCTGTTCCCCAGTCTTTGTAAAAGATCGACGTACCATCTTTCGTTTTAATCGTTGGCATGTTTGTCTCCTTCTTCATGTAAGGGGCATCCCCAGGATCGCCTACGGGTTTGGCTCCTCAGCCAAAGAGGCGTTAAGGAAATACTATACGAAACAGAACCAGCCGGGGCCGGGTTGTCAGCACCGCTCACTCACTTACAAATTCCCCCGGCGAGGCATAAAAAAAGCCGTCTCTCCCAGCGTGCGTATCCGGAAGAGGCGGCGGGAAAAAATAGTTCTTGCTGGCGCGCTCGGCTCTGAACGAAATCCTCGAGCCGACCCGCGGCCGCTAGGGAGCGATAACCCGGTTACTTAGTAAGCGGCGATGCCGTTAAAACCAGCCGTCGCATCGGCGGACGGCAGCGTGACAAAGGTTTGCGCTGTCAGAGTGCCATCGGCGTTGATCGTCCAAATACCCACCCCGCCGTTACCGGCGTTTGTTGAGTAAAGGTAGCCGCCGTCGGAGCTTACGGCCAAGTCAAGAGCTTTCGAACCCGGGGTCAAATGCGCGGCGAGGTTGGTGGCACTAATCGGCGCGAGAATGCCCGATCCGCTCAACGTAAAGCCGGAAATCGTATCGCCGGCGGTGTCGGCGGCATACATGTATTTGCCGTTTGGCGTGAAGACGTTCCAGCATGTGCCGCCGTCGCTGTCAGCCGCAGTCGAAAGCGCTGTCAAGCTGCCATCGGGGTTGATTATGCTGGCGGTAATGATGCCGGAACCGGGCTCAAGAGAAACCGCGACGCCGCTGGGAGAGATGGCCAAAAGAAACAGGCCGGCCGAGGGGTCGGCTTTGACGACAGCCTTGCCCAGCGTGCCATCGGCATTTACCGGGAACGAATCAACTTTGTTTGTAACTCGCTCAGTCACAATCAAGAACTTGCCATCGGGAGTAAAGCTAACCGAACTGCCGCCGGAAATGGCGGTGCTCAAGTAACCAATCGCGCCGGGGATCCTCTTGAGGTTGCCATCTATGAGATGAAAGCCGGTTACGCTGCTGTTTCCGGCCACGTTCAAAACATAAACCAGATCGCCCCACTGCGCAATGGCGTTCGGGGCGCTGCCACCGGTGGGCTCCACATCGCGGAGTTCGAGATCCGTGCCTTCGACCTCGAATGATGAGATCGTTCCGCTGGCCGAGTTGACCGCTAGTAGAAAACCAAAATCCTGGGTCAGAAGCAGAGAATTCTGCGCGCCCAGCGGATCAACGGTTCCGCCGCTGCCGCGTCCTCCCGTGGGAGTGCTGCCGAGTGATACGAGGCTGCCGTTGGCCTTGCGTCCAAACCGCAGAATGTGATTGCTTGCGTTGCTGTTCGTCATGACGAACACGGCGCCCGCGTAGGAGTGGCTGCTCCGGCTTTCACCGCTGCCATTTGCGCCGAAGGCCGCAGACAGTGAAAGGGCCGCCAGCAGGGCGGCCGAGGTCGAAATACATCTGATTGACATTTTCATAGCTCCTCAAAAAAGTTTCCCCGGGGACAATCAAAGTCCCCGTGCCTGTCGGTTCGTACACTCGTTGGGAAAAGTTACGGTCGGGACGAAAGTTAGTACGCGGCTATGCCGTTGAGGCCGGCGCTGGCGTCCGCGGTGGGCAGCGCGACTGGGGCTTGAGCCGTCAGTGTGCCGTCCGCTTTAATCGTCCAGATACCGACGGAACCGTCGCCGCCATTAGCGGAGTAAAGATATTTGCCATCAAAGGTTACGGCGAGATCCAGTGGTTTTGCGGTGGCGGACGTTGTGCCAACGTTGCCGTTGCCGATGGGGCTGAGAACACCGCTACCGGCCACCGAGTAACCGTCAATCACGCTGCCGCCGGGATTCGAACCGTAGGCAAAAGCGCCGTTCGGGGTGACCACAACCCAACAAGCTCCGCCGCCCAATAAAGTCGGATTGCTCAACACCGTCATTGTTCCATCGGAGTTAACAATGCTCGAATCGATGGTCGGGCTCCCAACGGAAACTACCACTCCGCTGGAGGTAATGGCAAGATCAAAGATGCCAGTGTAGCCAGTCACCACGGCTTTGCCCAGCGTGCCATCGGCGTTCACCGGAAAAGCGTCAATCTTATTCGTCACGCGTTCTGCCGCCAACAAAAACTTTCCATCCGGTGTAAAAGCGATGGAACTGCCGCCGGAAATGGTTGCGCTCAAATAGGTGGTCGCGTTAGGAATGCGAGACAGATTCCCATCGATGAGATGGAACCCAACAACGTTGCTGTTGCCAGCGGTATTTAGAACATACACCAAACCGTCTCTCTGTGCAATGGCATTCGGAGCGCTCCCGCCACTTTCCTTCACATCGGCTAGCTTCAGATTGGCGCCTTGCACTTCGAACGAAGAAACGGTGCCGCTGGCGGAATTCACGGCAAGGAGAAAGCCGCCGTCCTGAGTCAGCAAGAGTGAGTTTTGCGAACCGAGCGGATCGACGTTTCCGCCGCTGCCTCTGCCGCCGGTGGAGATGCTGCCCAGCGGTACAAGCGAGCCGTTGGCCTGACGCCCAAAGCGCAGAATCTGATTTTCGGTATTGTTGTTCGTCATGAGGAACACGGCGCCGGCGTAGGCAGTGTGGCTGGCTCCGTCGCGCGATTGAGCCAAAAGGGTGGCCGTCGAAACGGCGAGTAAAAACGCGGCCGACTTACAAATAGACTTATTGAACATCATGGTTTTCCTTTAGTAAGCTGTTTTAGCGGAGAAGTAAGTTCTTCCCTCGCTCAAAGGATTCGCGATAGTTGGCTCAGGAGTTACGGACCGCGTTCATGAGCTTGTTTTTTTCACGAAATCGTTTTTGCCGAATTCGATATGTAACCGAATCGAAGGAATCCAAACCGGACCACGCTGCTGATTGTAAGCGGGGTTCGCATCATGTTGGAGATCGAAGTTGGCGAAGATGCCACGATAGACGCGGGCGCTGTAATATGTTTCCCAAACGCATTCGGGCGCGTATTCCAAGCGTCCATCCCCAAGCAAGAAATCGTGGCCGCCCATCGCTAGATACTGTGCGTGGACGCCGGAAATGCCGCCCACGGTGAGCTCGGTCGCCAGGTTGTCGTTCGGTCTGTGCCAGCGCGTTCCGCCCAGCGATACGCCACCGGTGGCAAGTCGGTCCATCGCGGTGAAGGCGAAGCTCTCCGTCTTGCCGTCGTTCCAGCCAAGGCGGGCAAAAATGCCGAAATCCTTTTTGATTTCCTGATCCATATTGACGCCGAAGCCATACTTCAGTGTGCCGTTCTTGCGCGTGAGCGTGATGTCCGGCGTACCGCCAGTTGCTCTCGCCAAGCGAATCGCTGCAGCGTATGTCCCCATATCGGCGTGGTTTTCGTAGTTCAAAACGCGCACGCTTCCGGCGTGCTGGTTGATCGAGTAGCGGCGTTCGGCTTCAAATACGTCGCCTCGATTGACAAAGAGCCGCCGGTCGAAGCGTAAGCCGTTGGCCACTTTCGGCATGGCCGCGCTGGCATAGCGGAAAGACCAGTTACGCGTGTGGAACTCATGCACCCATCCCCAGGTGTAGCCGCGCACGTCCGCTGGATAATCCCAAGCCCCGTTGTACATGACGGCCCAACCAATAAATTGCGTGCGCGGATCGTGGGAATAACGGTTGCCATCGAAGAAGTCCGTCACCGTGAAGCGGCCAACGGTAATGGTATAGCGCTTCACAGGACGCTGGCCAGCGAGCTGATTTTCATCGCTCTCGCCGGCTTCCATTTCGCTTCCGAAGCCGAAGTCATGGCTTAGATAGAGGCGGGCCAAATAAGGTTTCGGCGTAGCCGAAGCCACGCGGGGCAACTCGCCATTCGAAGAATTCGCCAGTCCGTTCACCCCGCTGAAGCCGCGCCCGCCGGCAATCTCCGGATCGAAGTAGAGTTGCGTATTTTGTCCTAAGCGCAGACCGAAGAACAGAGTCGTAGTGATCGAAACGTCCCTCTCCGGATAGTCTTGCAGACTGAATGGACCTGAATAGGGCGAATGAAATGTGCCGTGGTACTGGCCGATTGACGTGGCCTGGTAGAAGAGGTTCCAGCGCTCTTCATCGGGCGGAGGAGCCGTTTGATCCTGCGCATGTAGACAAAGCGCAATGAGTGAGAACAAGATGATGCGAGACGGCTGCTTCAGATGCTTCAGGATATCGTGCGCCACCAATCCGACCGGTGCTCTTGCTCGGCGGCCACCTCCGTCGGAGTGCCAGGCGTCGGACTCCAAAGCTTCCAACCGTAGCTATCGGCGAGTTCGGTCATGCGTTTGATCGGTGCCCGCCAACCCTCCGGCGCCAATTCAAACAATCCCCAATGGATGGGCATGAGCAAGCCACGGGCGCCCATATCGGTGAATGCACTGGCTGCTCCGTCGGCACCCATATGAATCGATTTCCACAGCTCGTTATACGCGCCGATTTCCAGCATTGTCAAATCGAACGGCCCATACGCCCTGCCGATCTCGGAGAAACCGTTCCAATATCCGGAATCCGCGCCATAGTAAACGTTGTGGCGGCTGCTTTTCAAAACGAACGAAGACCACAGCGTTTCGAAGCGATTCAACAAACTGCGGCCGGAAAAGTGACGGGCGGGCAGAGCCGTGATGTTGACGCTCTGCGCCGCTGTGCTTTGCATCCAATCGAGTTCGGTTATAGCGTCTTTTCGAACGCCAAAGCCGCTCAACTCGTCTCCTACGCCGAGTGAAGTGACCCAGCGTGTCTTCTGAAAGCTCTCCAAACGCGCGAGCTTCTTAATCGTCTCTTTGCCCAGATGATCGTAATGATCGTGCGAGATCAGAACGGCATCAATAAGCGGTAACTCTTCGAGAGCCAGCGGCGCGGGAAAGAAGCGCTTTGGGCCCGACCACGACACTGGCGAAGCACGCTCATCCCACACCGGATCGACCAGCAAGCGTACGCCATCAAGCTCGATCAACAGGGAGGAATGACCCATCCAGGTGATTCGCAAGCCGCTCTCCGGCGGCTTTTGAAAAACGCCGGCATCCGTTCGAAAAGGCCCCGGGGGCGTGCGCGGCGAGCGTTCGTCTTTGTTCGTCAAGTAGAGATAGGCTACTTTCGGAAGCATGCTGGGACTCCCGACGGATGTTTTCACGGGGTTTAAGAATTTGCGGCCTTCTTTGTTGGCTGGCGCGAGCGTAGTCACTCCCGTTTAGATGCACACCAGCCGCTACGCGGCGCGTTAGACTTGCTGATAGGGCATGTCTTCTTCTCGCACCCTTCCGAACAAGAAATCCATCCCGCTTGTGCCCATGTTCATGGCGGTTGTCGTGATTGTGGCTGTAGTTGGTGGCGGTCTTTACCTAAATCGGCCGGTCGCTAAGCCTGTGGAGGCAGCGGCAACGCAAGAAGCGAAAGCGTATCTCGTGAACCTGGCTTTGAGCGGCGTGAGCATGCAGGCATCGGAAAACTTTGCCAACCAGAAGGTGGTCGAAGTCTTGGGCAACATTTCGAACAACGGCCCCCGCGAGGTGAGAGCTATCGATGTCTATTGCCTGTTCTATGGTCTTGATGGCCGCGAGATCCATCGCGAGCGGCTGCGCATTGTCGGCGGCGCCGGCACGCCCGGCACGCTCAAGGCCGCCGCCAGCAAGTCGTTCCGCATGCCGTTCGACACTCTGCCGGATGGTTGGAACCAGGCGCTCCCTAAAATGGTGGTCGCGCAAATTACGTTTGTGAACTAAAGTCCCTATGACAGTTCTGCTGGTGGACGACGATCAAGACCAACTCGACCTGCGCACTCTGCTGCTGGAGAAGAACGGTTTGCAAGCGATAGCCGCAACCACAGCCACAACCGCGATCAAGGAAGCGAAAGCGCAGCGGCCGCAGTGCGCCGTGCTCGATCTGAAAATTCCAACCGAAGCGGCCGGCCTCGGTTTAATTCGCGAACTAAAGGCGCTTGACGCTGGGATCCGGTTATTCGTGCTCACCGGCAGCGACGCGAAGCGGATCAATATGCTGCCCGAGATGGCGCTGGTGGAAGAAGTGATTTTGAAAGGTTCGCCCATCGCTTATCTGTTAAAAACGCTGAAAAACTTAGCCAACGCCGAAGATTCCGCGGGCAAAGTGTGGCGGGTGCGGAAGTAGTTACTGTCTGGCGGCCGCGGCAACGGGCTCTTGTGCGTGCCGCGCGCGTTCGTAGTCGAGCGAGATTTGATGCGCAATCTTGGCGGCCACGTCGGCACTCGCGCCGCGGAACTTCGCGCCCAGGCTTTCTTGGGTGGTTGACCAAAGGACGTCGCCGTCTTTGTTGCACAGCCGAACGGTCGCGTACGCTTCGTGCTTGCGTTCCTTGCTATGGTGCGATTCGTTCTCGCTCATGGCGCTGCCACCGGTGATGCTGCCGATCTTTGAGGTGAGGGCGCTGCCGCTTTTCCCTAACGAATCGTGGCCGGACATGCCGTCGTAGGTGTCGAAGGTGTCGATGAAGGTGTTATCGTCCGCTGCGCCTTTGAGTACGGCATCGGCGCGGGCTTCGTTGTCGGTGAGGACGAAAAGCTTGGTTGAGTTCAAGCTGGCGATGATGAGTTCGCGTAGGCTCTCGGCCTGGGTGCCCCCTGCCAGTTGGCCCACGTAGACGCGCTTCACCTCGAGCAGGCTATCGGCGCCCGAAGCCGCGCCTATGAGCAGCAAACCGAGAAAGATCGGCTTCATCCCCGTCCTGCGATTCGCGCTTGTTCATCTTGGTAACGAACCTGCTGTCCGGTGCGCGCCTCCAAGGATACAAGAGCTACCCGAATATCTTTCTTGTCGACCTTAAAGACGAGAGCCTGCTGGACACCATTTTCGTCTTGAAAGCCCAGGGTGAGAAAATGCTGGCGAGTTTTGGCGAGCATGAAAATGGGTGAGATGACGGCGGCGGCAATGTAGCGCCGGTCGACTTTCTGCCCGTACTCAACCAGGTTAATGCGATCGTACGGAATCTTGATCTCCGTTCTTTTCGAGAGGAACACGAAGTAAGTGTTGTCCATGACTTCGATGCTGCCGTTGTTGTTGGCTGGAATGTCCGCCCGGGTACCGCCCACGTATTCGGCGTGTGCGCCCATGTGGCCGGCCTGCAAAGGAAGAGATGCAAGGAGCAGGGCGGTAATAAAAGTGAATGGACGCATGGTGGTTCCCGGGAAACCTCTCTGAAGCTTTGGTGCGGAAAGCGGTGCGGACCTCTAGATCGGATTTGCCCGTTGCTCCCTAGGGGCGAGCCCTCGCTCGTCTTCTCAAGCCTGGGAAATGTTCCAAAATAGAACATTTTAGTGTCTGCATACTAGTAGACTAGAGTGATACGCAGCAAGCCGTGCCCCGTTTGCCGGGTCTATCGATGTCGCTTTCTATTTCAAGGGGGTCTTTTTTCGATGTCAGCTTCATTACGTTCTGCCCAAACCTGGGCGAATATTCTCATCCTGGCGATAAGCCTATCGGCTTCTTCCCTTTTCGCTCAGGACACCACGGGCAAAATCACCGGCGTCGTTTCCGATCCTGCCGGTGCCGTCGTCCCTAACGTCAAAATAACCGTTTCCAACCTCGCGACCAATCTGAACCGTGAAACACTCACCAATCAGGAAGGTGTTTATCAGGTTGTCCAACTGCCCATCGGCACCTACAAGGTAACCGCTCTGGCCACTGGCTTTGAGGCGATTACCGTCCAACCGCGCACCGCCCTCGAAATCAATCAAACCCTGCGTGTCGATATCCAACTTCAACTCGGAAAAGTAGGCAGCGAAATAACCGTTGAATCCGGCGTCACGCAGGTGGAAACCGAAAACTCCACCGTCGGCGCAACCGTCACCGGCCAAGCCATTTATGAAATGCCTTTGAACGGACGCAACACGCTCGACCTTCTCAAGACCCAACCCGGCGTGAGCGCAACCAATCCCGATTCCGGTGCGGCGGGCAGCTACAGCATTGGCGGCATGCGCACCGATTCCGTTACCTATCTCCTGGACGGTGGCTTAAACAACGGCCTCTTGAGTAACGGTGTCGTTGCGAATCCCAATCCCGATTCCATCGCCGAGTTCCGCGTCATCGAAAACAATTACGCCGCCGAATACGGCCGCAACGCCGGCGGCATCGTTAGCGAAGTCGTGAAGAGCGGCACCAACAGCTTTCACGGCACCGCTTACGACTATCTTCGCAATAACTTTTTCGACGCCAATAGCTTCTTCAACAATCAGCAAAGCCTCAGCGTGCCGGTTCTCAAACGCAACCAGTTTGGCGCAACCGTCGGCGGGCCCATCGTGAAGAACAAACTGTTCTTCTTCTTTTCCTACGAAGGCCAGCGCCAAACTTCGCTCGACGCATCGCCTGGTAAAGTCACGACGTTCACTCCTGCTGAGGCGAGCGGCGATTTCTCTCAGTCCTCGCAAGCCTCCACCGTCGCTGCCTTTCTGCAAGCCAATCCTTACTATCAACCCGTCGCTCCGCTCGCCGCTCAGGGCATCGTCGATCCAACCAAAATCGACCCCGTCGCCGCCGCCTATTTCAAGAACAACCTCATTCCAACATCCGCCTCGGGCTTCCTCTTTCCCCAGGCAAGTTCCGTGATAAATTACAACGAATATCTCGGAAAGTTCGACTATTCAATCACCAACCGCGATACTTTGAGCGGCACGTTCACCACCCGCGACACTCCCCAGGTTCTGCCGTTCGGGCACAACGCTTCCAGCGTCGTCGGTTACCCGGTGACCTACGAGGATGCGGTTTACTTCGGTGCGATCACTTACACGCACACGTTTACTCCCGCCTTGCTAAATGAAGTGCGCGTGAATGCCCAAAGGCTGAATCACTCTCAGGCGATTCCCGATGCCAAACTGCCGGCGGCCTCCGCTCTGGGTGCCGACGTGCCCTCCGATCAGCCTACTGGCCCTCCGCAAGTTGGCTTTTTGGGCTCCAACCTTAACATCGGTTTCAGCCCTCAGGGACCCACCAAAGAAATCGATAACACCTACGCCTACTCCGACAATCTCTCGTGGACAACCGGCAACCACAACTGGAAGTATGGAGTTTACTTTTCGCCCTATCAAAACAATACGGTTTACGATTTCTACGTCAACGGCGAATACTTCTTGTACGGTCCGGGCACGAGCGTTGGTTCCGGCTTTGACTTCGCCGATTTCCTCATGGGCAACGCCGATGAATTCCTCCAGTTCGGCAAAGCCCCCTCCAACATTCGCTCTCATCAAGTGGCGGGCTACGCGCAAGATGCTTGGAAGGTGAGAAAGAATCTCACGCTCAACTTGGGCATTCGCTACGAATACGCAGCTCCCAAGTATGATACGCAAGGCCGTTCCTTTGCCTTCATTCCCGGCATGCAGTCAACGCGTTTCGTAAACGCCCCGGAAGGCCTCGTGTTCCCTGGTGACAGCGGTGCGCCGAAAGGTGCTAACTTCCCCGATAAGAACGATTGGAGCCCGCGTCTCGGCTTTGCTTGGGACGTTTTCGGCAACGGCAAAACCAGCGTGCGCGGCGGAACTGGCATGATGTACGACATCTTGAAAGGCGAAGACAACTTGCAATTCAACGGCCAAGCGCCCTTCTTTGGCTTTGCCGACATCTTCCCCACCACCTACACGGGAACCGGGTTGAGCAGTTTACAGAGCCCGTACGTTTCCGCTGGCGCAGTAGATCCGTTTCCATCGAAACCGCCTTCCACGAATCTCGATTTCGGCGCGGCGGGATATCTGCCCTTCGGCGGTGGCGGCGTCTTCTTCGTTGATCCGCATTTGCGAACTCCGTATGTCTTCCAATACAACCTGTCCATTCAGCAACAACTTCCATCCACTATGGTTCTGGAGGCCGGCTACATCGGCTACGATGCACATAAGCTAACCGGCTTGGTTGACGTCAATCCGTTTGTCTTGGGAACAAACTCGCGCCTCTATGGCGATAATTTTAGCTATCTCTCTGAATTTCAGAATATCGGCAAAGCAAACTATAACGCTCTGGAAGTGAATCTGCAAAGGCGCTCGGCCAGCATGGGCCGCCTCGGCAGTGCTTTCTTTTCCGTCGCTTACACGCTCGGCCACGAGATCGACAATTCCTCCGGCTTCCGCGAACGCAACAGCAGCGTTCCCGCTTACGATCACAATCTGTTCCGCGCTTCCGGCGATACCGACGTCCGTCAGACCTTTGCTCTTTCAGGCGGTTGGGATCTGCCCTTTGACCGCCTCTGGCAGAGTGGACCGAAGATCCTGACCAAAGGCTGGAGTCTCTATCCCATCGTCACCGCCAACACCGGTTTCCCCTTGGATGTCTTCGCCGGCCTGAGCACCAGCGGCGGCAACCCCGGCCCCTCCGGCGCTGGCGATGCCGGCAACGTACGGGCGGACTTGGTGGGCAATAGCGTTGCCATTCTCAATCCGAGTTTGACGCCCACTCTCACCAACCCCAGCGCGGGAGCGTCCAGCACCGGCAACTACTACTTCAATCCGGCTAACTTCAGCATCTCGCGCCTTCTCAATCTGAACAACGTTCCAGGCAATCAGCTCACGGCTTATACGTATGGCACTCTGCCGCGAAACGTGTTGCGCGGCCCCGGCCGGGTCAACACCGATATCTCCATCTCTAAACACTTCACAATTAGAGAGGGTCTTGTTCTTGAGCTCAAGGGCGATGCGTTTAACCTGTTCAACCATACCCAATTCCAAAACCCGGATTTGGCTATTTCTGATCCGACCTTTGGCCAGATCTCTACAACGTACGATCCGCGCATCCTGCAATTAGCTCTTCACCTGCGGTTCTAGTACAGAAGTCACGGCTCGCAAGCTCTCACCGAACCACGCGCCGACCCAGCGTGTTGGCGCGCTTTTGCATTATCCCTTCGGTTCTTTCGTTATCTTCCCGACACCACTTCCGGCCGGAAACCTACAACAAGCCGCTCGCAAGCTATTGTTTCTACAGGCCGGAATTTTCTCCCATCGAGTGGACTTCGCCGTGCTCTTGAATATCGGAGGAGCGACCATTTCCAATGGCTCATATTTCATATTACGTACCGATGATCGAGCAGGGCGATAATCCGATTTGCTGGATAGCATGCGCTGCCATGATCACGTCATTCAAAACTAGAGCAACCCACCCGATCAGCGAGTTTACTGGCGGTTTTGACCCCAGCAGCTCCTGTATTCCGGACCCCAACAATAGCTGGAACGATCTCTACAACAACCTTGCTGGTTTCGGTTTTACGGTCGCTGGCGCTAACCAGTCGCTCCCCCCCAATTTCATTGAGGACACGCTCAAAAGACATGGCCCCTTTATGATGTTTGTCTTCGCGTCCGATTTCCCTTTTTCCCAACCGGTTTGCACGAACATGGGTGGCACTCATGCGTTAGTGGTCAGCGGCATCGACACCATCCCCGGCAAAGTGACCGTCGTCAATCCTTGGGGAACCAACGTTCCACCTGTGGATGCCGACATCGCTCTCGGTTTGATCCAGGCCATTTCGGATCTAGGCTGTCACCCCGTTGCTTACATGTGACGACTCATTCGTTGGCCTAAAAGGGGACAGACGCAATTATGTCAAGCTACCCGCCCATCCACGACACAAACGCCGACTTCCGCCCTTGCTGAAGCCTGGTTACGTCACCCTCCGAAATTTGAGGCAACTTCGCCCGATCCCCACCTGATATACATGTGGATGCACGTAATTGATAGATTACCTGTAGTAACTACCATGACTGACCCCACGCACCAGCCCCCGCCCATGCAGCACCGACCCTACCTTGCCCACCTCAACGAAAACGGCAAGTCGCAACCCCTAATCGACCACCTCAACTCGGTCTCCTGCCGCGCCGCCCATTCCGCCGCCAAAATCGCCATCGCACCGCCTGGACAGTTAGTTGGGTTGGTTCACGACCTCGGCAAAACTAATCCGCCACCATGCACGCACTGGCGGCTCGGCAATACCGCATTAATTCATCCTGCCCTCTATTCTAGTCGTTGAACACTTCTGATCTATGGCCGCCGGCGAAACGATAACACCCATCGCCCACGTAGATGAATCACGCTCACGAGCCCACGAATTGGAAAAGCACTTGCTGGAAGTGGCAAAAATGGCGAGGTCCTTCGCCTCGTCCATCGGTGCCGGCGAATGGGCTGCAACTGCGGGTCTATGGCACGATCTGGGCAAGTTCGGTAAAGATTTTCAAGACTACATTCGAAGCAAGAGCGGCTTCGAAGCTCACCTCGCCGAAGATAGTCCCGATCGAGTAAACCACTCGTCTGCTGGCGCACTCTACGCAACGCAGCAAACAGTAGCGCCTGTCGGACGAATCTTGGCTTACCTGATCGCTGGCCACCACGCTGGCCTCTCTGATTGGTTTCCTGACGATTCCGGTAGCGGCTCTCTTGAGCGGAGACTCGAAGGCGATGCTAGGTCCGGCCTTCTCGATCACGCGCTCGCCGCATCGATTCCTCCCCGTATTCTCATCCCTCCCTCTATAGGTTCTCTCGTGCCGGCGGGCGGCCCGGCAGGCCTCCATCTCTGGATGCGGATGCTCTTTTCCTGTCTCGTCGACGCCGACTTCCTCGACACCGAAAGCTTTATGGATCCGCCAAAAGCCAACGTTCGAACTCAAAATCTAAAGGCCTATGATCTCCTGGAGCCGTTCAATCGCGCGATGAAGGAAAAGGCAGGCGCCGCCTCCCGTACACCGCTCAACGAACTAAGAGCAGATATCTTGAGGCAGTGCCGGGACAAAGCGATGGGGCCAGAGGGCATATTCACTCTGACAGTGCCAACCGGCGGTGGCAAAACTCTTTCGAGCCTAGCCTTCGCACTCGAACACGCAAGGAAATACCAAAAACCACGCATTATCTACGCAATCCCGTTTACTAGCATCATTGAGCAAACCGCTGATGTCTTTAGGGGCATCTTCGGCGACGCCGTAATCGAGCACCACAGTAATTTGGATCCCCAACGCGAAACTCCTCGCAGTCGTCTGGCTTCGGAAAATTGGGACGCACCATTGGTCGTCACCACTAACGTCCAGTTCTTTGAATCTCTTTTTGCAGCCCGTACCAGTCGCTGTCGGAAGCTGCACAACATAATCAACAGCGTAGTCGTGCTGGATGAAGCGCATCTCCTGCCTCCTGAATTCCTACGACCCATCTTGGACGCCATCCGCCTCCTAGCAGACCATTACCACGTCACCTTCGTCCTCTGCTCGGCAACGCAACCCGCACTCAAAACGCAGAAAGACCCCTTCGGACGCCTAAGCCGCCCCGGACTCGATGCAACCCGCGAAGTCATCGATCAACCCGCAGAGTTGTTCCGCCAACTCCGCCGCACTGAAATTTCAATTCCCAAAGATTTGTCCCAAAGTACCCCGTGGGAAGAAATCGCAGCCGAGGCGAGTATGCATGAGCGCGTGCTCGTGATCGTTAACACACGGCGCGACTGCCGGACGCTCCACAGCCTAATGCCCCCAGGAACAGTTCACCTTTCGGCGCTGATGTGTGGTCAGCACCGGAGCCGCGTGATTGCTTCTGTGAAACGGAAGCTCCTAAAGGGCGAACCTGTGAGGGTTGTGAGTACCCAACTGATCGAGGCTGGAGTCGATATCGATTTTCCCATAGTATTCCGCGCCCTGTGCGGGCTGGACTCGATTGCACAAGCGGCGGGCCGCTGCAATCGCGAGGGTTCGTCAAGCCAGATCGGTAAAGTAATCGTCTTCGTTCCCCCCGGCCAGCTGCGAGGCATGCTCCGGTTTGCAGAACAAGCCACCCGCAGCTTAATGCAGGAGCGGGAATTGGATTTGCTCGCCCCTGAAACCTACCGCCGATATTTCGAATTCTTTTTCGCACAACTCGGAATCGCAGGCCTCGACAAGTTCGAGATCGCTCGGTTACTAACCAAAGATGCCTCAGAGATTAAGATCCAATTTAAGACCGCCGCGATGAAGTTCCAACTGATAGATGAGTCTCAAACTGCCAACGTGGTTGTCCCATACAAAGATCCCGGCCCGCAACCCACCGACAGCCGTCCATTGATCAAGCGGCTAAAGCAAGGATTCATCAGCCGCGAACTGACCCGCGCATTGCAGCGTTTCACAGTTTCGGTTTCCAAACACGACCTGAACCGCATGCTAGCCTCGGGCGTTGTCAGCGAAGCGTCTGGCTACTTCGTCTTAGAAGATCAGCTTGCGTACGACGAAGTGCTGGGGCTTCAAATAAGCGACAGTCCAGTATTTTCTCCCGAGACATACATAATCTAAGGTATTATTGCCTAAGCTTCTCTTGGAGGTGTTCTATTGCAAAGTTTTTGCCTGGAAGTGAGTGGCGATTTCGCCTGCTTTACCCGGCCGGAAATGAAGGTCGAACGCGTAAGTTACGACGTCATTACTCCGTCGAGTGTAAGATCCATTTTTGAGTCAATCCTTTGGAAGCCAGCCATTCGGTGGATTCCAGAACGCATCGAAGTGCTAACACCCATTCGCTGGACGTCGTTGCGTCGCAATGAGGTCGGGTCGAAGTGCTCGACCCGCAATGTCTTATACGTCGAAGAAGATCGGCAGCAGCGCGCAGGCCTGTTTCTTCGAGACGTGCGTTACCGATTGCACTCGCGTTTGGAATTGACCGAATCTGCGGGTCGCCAGGAGTCGATAACCAAATTCGTCGAAATGTTTGAGCGGCGCGCCGAAAAGGGCCAGTGCTTCAATCAGCCTTATCTCGGCTGCCGGGAGTTCGCTTGCTCGTTCGAACTCCGCTCCTCCACCACTGTCGAGCCCCCGCCAATAGAGGAATCTAGGGGCCTAGGTTGGATGCTCTACGACATGGATTTCGAAAATCCCACGGACCCAGCGCCGCGCTTCTTCAACGCCGTAATAGAAAAAGGCGTCGTGCGGGTTCCTGAGCCGACGAGCCGCGAGATCCGAGGATGATCCTACAGGCCCTTGCTGGATATTACGAACGTCGCGCAAAAGATGCCGATACCGCACTTGCGCCAGAAGGGTTCCAGCTACAAGAGATTCCCTTTATGATCGTCATTTCTTCCCAAGGAGAGTTTGTCCAGATAGAGGACACACGGCAAGGCGAAGGCAAGTGGCGTCGCGCTCGGTCGTTTGAGGTCCCTGCGGGAATTAAAAGAGCCTCCGGCGTTGCCGCTGATCTACTCTGGGGTAGCCCCGAATACATATTCGGCCTGGAAACCACGAAAATTCACGCTAAGCTAGCCGGAAAGAAAAAACAAAAAGAAAGACAACGGCTTGAAAACCAACGTCTCGCTTTTCAACGCAAACTCGAAGAAATTACGGTCCCCGATGAAGGCGTTGCTGCGGTGAGACAATTCCTCGCGCGTACGCCATCGAAAGAAATGATCGACTCCACGCACTGGTCCGAGATCGTCGACTCTAGCCCCAACATGACATTTCGGCTCAATTCCGATACGGTCCCTATCTGCCTAAGGCCCGCTGTCATCGAGTTCATAAATGGCCGCAGACAATCTACTGCCCAGACGGATGGTATCTGCCTGGTAAGCGGCCAGCCGTCAAAAGTCCAGCGCTTGCACAGGAGCATCAAAGGCGTCTGGGGCGCTCAGTCGTCGGGAGCGAATGTGGTTTCGTTCAACAAGCGAGCCTTTGAGTCTTATGGGAAGGTACAACGGCAAGGCGCAAACGCCCCAGTCGGCGAGACTGCCGCCTCTGCCTACACAACGGCGCTGAACTCGCTGCTGGGAAAAGACTCAAAGCAGCGCGTCCAAGTCGGCGACGCCTCTACGGTTTTTTGGGCAGGCGAGCGCTGTGATCTGGAAAGTTCGTTCCAAGCGTTTTGGAGCGAGCCTCCGAAAGACAATCCAGACCGCTGCGTTGCAGCAGTCAAAGCGCTATACGAAAGCGTTGCCACCGGGCGCAACGCGCAGCAGACGGAACCGACTCAATTCTTCGTCCTGGGCTTGGCGCCGAACGCCTCTCGTATCTCTATCCGGTTCTGGCTTCATGGGCGCGTAAGCGAATTCGCCCAACGGTTGGTACAACATTTTGAAGATCTCGAGATAGTACATTCACCTTTTGAGAAACCCCACCTCCCGCTGTTTCGGCTCTTGCTCTCAATCGCCGCACTGGGCAAAGTGGAGAATGTCCCTCCCAATCTGGCTGGCGACACCATCCGCGCCATCCTCACCGGCTTGCCTTATCCCAACACTCTACTTCAGGCATGTGTCCGTCGCGTCCGCGCTGAGCGGAGCATCCCGTACCCACGCGCTGCTCTGCTCAAGGCGTGCATTAATCGAGATGCACGTTATCGAAACCGAAACAATTTGGAGGAATTGAAAGTGGCCCTTGACAAAGATAATATGCATCCCGGTTATCGCCTGGGGCGTTTATTCGCGGTATTAGAAAAAATCCAAGAGGAAGCCAGCCCCGGAATCAACGCTACCATCCGCGATCGTTTCTATGGTGCGGCTTCCGCCACACCCGTTACAGTATTTCCAAATCTGCTCAAACTGTCCAAGCACCACCTCGCGAAAATACAACAGCCGGGCCGCGTTATCGGCTTCGAGCGGTGGGTCTCTGAGATCCTCAACCACCTTCAGGAGTTCCCGCCTCTCCTGCCCATGGAGCAACAAGGCCGCTTTGCCATCGGCTATTACCACCAGCGACAAGCCTTCTTTACAAAGAACCCCGAATCGGAGAAACAACCATGACCATCCTCAAGAATCGCTATGACTTTGCGCTGTTATTTGACGTGAAAGACGGAAATCCCAACGGCGATCCAGACGCCGGCAATCTCCCACGCATAGACGCGGAAACCGGCCGCGGCCTCGTTACCGACGTCTGTCTGAAAAGAAAGATCCGCAACTACGTCGCTTTGAAGGATCAATATAAAGCTCCAAATAACATTTATGTGAGAGAAAAAGCTGTCTTAGGTCGCGCTCATGTCGAAGCCTTCGGAGCCTTGGGCATCGGTCTCGGCGAGGAGTTGCATGTAGACGTCGCTGAACAGGAGGCAAATGAACTCGAAGCTCTTACCCTCCCGGACGGACTGAGCGTTGAGACTGACGAGGCCGGCGCTGAAAAACTAGTTCTCGCTGCCGACCTCGAAAAGTCTGAGATAGCGCAGTGGCTGAAGGATGCCAAGAAGGAAAAACTCTGTTCAACTGCGCTATTGACGAAAATCTCAAGCGGATTAAAGCAGGTGAAACCCAGGCGCCCAAATAGCGGCGAAGTCGAACGAGGGCGTCAATGGATGTGCCAGAACTATTTCGACATCCGCACCTTTGGTGCCGTGATGTCCCTGAAGAGCGCCCCGAACTGTGGGCAGGTTCGTGGCCCCGTGCAACTAACTTTTGGCCGATCAGTTGATTCGATTGTAGCTCTGGAGCACTCAATTACCAGAATGGCGGTCGCCACAGAAGCCGAGGCTGCTAAACAGCAGGGCGACAACCGCACCATGGGCCGTAAATTCACCGTTCCCTATGGCCTCTACCTCGCTCACGGATTCATCTCCGCTCACTTGGCCGAACAGACAGGATTTACCGAAGCCGATCTACAACTCCTTTGGGAAGCTCTGCAAAACATGTTTGATCACGACCGGTCCGCTGCAAGGGGAGAAATGTCATCGCGCGGGCTGTACGTTTTCAAACACGAAAGTAAGCTCGGAAACGCGCCAGCTCACTCGCTGCTAAGTCGTGTAGTGGCGCGCCGCAAAGGCGAAACGGCTGTGCCTCGGTCGTTTGAAGACTACCTGGTCGAAGTGAACCAGGAAAACATGCCGCCAGGAACTAGTCTTCTCAATCTCGCGAATTAAAATTCTTGGTCCGGCCAATACCGTATGTTCTCCGAATCCGACCTCCTCCCCCTCTCCGCCCTCCAGCACCTCGCCTTCTGCGAACGCCAGTGGGGCCTCATCCACCTCGAACAACAATGGTCGGAAAACCGCCTCACCGCCGAAGGCCGCCTCCTCCACGAAAACGCCGACTCCGAAACCTCCGAAATCCGCGACGGCGTCCGCACCTGCCGCGGCCTCCGCATCCGCTCTCTCCACTACGGCATCGCCGGCCGCGCCGACGTCGTCGAATTCCACCCCTCCGGCCCCCGCCCCGTCGAATACAAACGCGGCAAGCCCAAAGCCAGCGACATGGACGAAGTCCAACTCTGCGCCCAAGCCCTCTGCTTGGAGGAAATGCTAAACGTCTCCATCCCCGAAGGCTCTCTCTTCTATGGCGAACCGCGCCGCCGCACCGCCGTCGTCTTCGATCAAGCCCTCCGCCAGCGCACCCAGTCTCTAATCCAGCGCCTCCACGCCCTCACCCAGGCCGGCGTCACCCCGCTCCCCGTCTTCGCCCCAAAATGCAAAAGCTGTTCCTTGCTCGAAGTCTGTGAGCCCAAATCCACCGGCGGCAAAAGCGCCAAGCAATACATGAAAACCGCGCTCCGCCAAGCCCTCAGCCCCCCACTGGGAGACGAACATCTCCCATGAAAAAACTGCTCAACACCCTCTACATCACCACCCAGGATTCTTACCTCAGCCGCGACGGTGAAACCGCCCTCGTGCGTGTTGGCGACGACGTCCGTCTCCGCGTCCCCATTCACACCCTCGGTTCCATCGTCTGCTTCGGCCGCGTCATGTGCACTCCGGGACTGATGTCCCTCTGCGCCGAACATCAAGTCTATCTGGCATTCCTATCCGAGCGCGGCCGCTTCATCGCTCGCGTCCAAGGCCCCATCTCCGGCAACGTGCTCTTACGCCGCCAGCAATACCGCGTGGCCTCCGACCAAACCCACTGCCTCTCCATCGCCGCCAATTTCGTCGCCGCTAAGATCACCAACGCCCGCACCGTTTTACAGCGCGGTGCCCGCGAAACGGAAAATGCCGAAGCCTCCGCTCTACTCGATAAAGCCTGCTCCCGCATGGCCCGCCTCGTCGAACTCACCGAAACCGCCGCCGGCCTCGAAGCCCTGCGCGGTGTCAA
>CAVXPI010000011.1:0-98469 GCA_963763615.1 Bryobacterales bacterium
CTGATTATGTCCTGCTGCTTCAACGACGTTTTGCGTGACCGTCGCTTGAATTGCGCTGGTGTTGCCCGCATAGGCGCCACTCGTGGGAGGATTCGTAATCGAAATCGTGACGCCGTTAGAGCCATCTGTGAACCCATTGAGACTCGCATCCGCTTTGCCGGCGGAAACCCAATCGGAGAAGCCACGGGATTTCTCCGTAAGCGCGCCAAGGGCAGCCGCGTCGGCCGCATGCTGGAGTTGAAGCTTTCGAAGCTGAACAATTCCGGCATCCAACGCCAAGCCGCAGAACATGAAAAGGGTGGTGACGAAGATTAGAAAATTGATGAGCAAGGCGCGACTCTAGGCTGAAATGGACGAATCCTCTACCTAGTTATCGGACCAAAAGAAGGCAAGCTGTAGCGTCAGCCGCGCCCTGAAAGGGCTGCGGAGTGTCTTTTCTCTCATGGTGACGCGCATCCGCGCCCTTTGCGCTCCTAATGGTGGGCTGTGCTAAAGCTTGTCTTCTCTTTTTCCGAAATCTTCTGTAAGGAACATCTTTACCGGCGTACCTGCCTGAATGTTAGTCAACTATTCATTGATTTTCGTTGCGCTCTCTTTGTTCGCGGGAATTGCCGTAGATGCGGGAATGTTGGAGCGAACGTATATCCAAATGCAGGGTGCAGCGCAGGCGGCAGCATTGGCGAGTTCGATCGCGCTTCAGCGTGGCGGGTCTGCCGCTACGATCACATCTGCCGGGCAAGCCATCGCTGCTTACAACGGCTTTACGAATGGCTCAAACGGGGTTTCAGTCACCATCCAGAATCCACCTGCATCTGGCAGCTATGCGGGGAATACCTTGGCGTTGTTAGCGACCATCACCAAGCCAGTGCCTCCATCCTTTCTGGGCCTTCTGAACATGGGTAAAGTCAATGTGAAGGCACAAGCTTTGGTTGTCGCGCCTACTCAGGTAAACTTAACCTCCTTCTATAACGTGAACGCAATTTATACGGACGGACATTCCATTCCTCACACTGGCGGCTTCGACACAAGTGGCTACGCCTTTTCGGCCAGCGAACTCGGGCAGGTTCGCGCGTCAAACGGCTTAGGCGCGTTGCAGTCATGGCGCGGCAATCTCTTTACTTTTGGGCCGCCCAACGTGGTCAACGGCGCAGCAAACACTACCATTTCCCTACCGCAAGCCAGTTACTCGCAAATTCTGATCATGGCGAGCACCGCTTACGGGCCCTTCACCAACGCCGCTTTCGTTGTGACGTATACCGATAGTTCTACCGCAACCACCACGTTCAACATGTCGGACTGGTGCAGCGAACAGTTTTATGCGGATGAGACGATCATGTCGCAGCAGTCTTACCGAAACGCCGAACCTGCGGGCCAATCCACCCCTGGCCAAAGTTATAATCCAACCTATGTCTACGGATATTCGATCAACCTCGACAGTACGAAGACGTTAAGCAGTCTCAAGCTGCCCACTGTCCGCAACGTCGTGGTTTTAGCATTGGATTTAAAACAATGAGCGGCGGCACTTTTAATCGATACGTGCAAGACGGACGCGTCGAGGCCGCGCGAATTCCTGACACCGTTTCGCGGCCCGAACGTGCCCTTTGCGCTCGTAGAAAAAAAACGCAATCCGGCAGCGCGTTGATCGAATTCGCTTTAGCGGCCACGCTGATGGTGATGTTGGCTGTAGGCGCCGTGAGCTTTGGTCTAGCGGTACAACAAAGCATTATTGTGGCCGATGCCGCCAATGCCGGCGCCTTGGCTGGCGCCAACGATACATTTTGGATCACGTACACCTCAGGGATGCAGACCGTGGCTGGGCAGGCCAGCATGGGTACCCAAAATTTTACGTCAACTGCAAGTTATTTCTGCGAATGCACGGCGGGCGGTGCGGTTGTGAGTTGCTCCAGCGCTTGCGGCAGCGATCAGCCGCTCTACTATGTGAAGGTGACCACCAGTTCCACCTTTAACAACTTCTTTCACTACGCTGGGCTACCGAGTACGTTCACTTTGCAAAGCACCAGCGTTATGCCCGTCCAATAGCAACGCGGTTCAAAGAAGCAGCGCAAGAGCAAGGCGCGAATTCCTGACTTGGTTTCGCGGCGACGAGCGCGCCCTTTGCGCGCTTATTGCAGAATCCAGGCAGTAGACGCAGTCCCAACCGTGATGGTGCTCATTTTTGAGAAAGGGATGGCGCTGGGGTAGACGAGCGTGATCATCACGTTGACGTAGCTGTTGGGATTATTACCCGAAGGCCAAGTCGTGGAGACCGTGACGCCATTCTTGGGTGCACCCCAAAGATATTGCTTGGCTACGTTCGCAACGTCGGTAGTGGTGCAAGTGTACACTGCGCCGGATCCGTGTACCGCCGCGTAACGGGCCGCTTGCCGGCAGGCATATGTCGCATTGCAATATCCGAAGAGTATGAAACAGAGTTGGACCATCCCGAAAACGAGGATGAAGTACACCGGCAGGACGAGCGCCATTTCAACCATGGCTGACCCGCGCTGTTTCGCGCGCTTCGCTAACCGGATTGCAGCAGTCTGCATCTCAATTTATCTATCGGGCAATATTGACGATTTTTGAGTGGTTTCTATCAGCCTTCTGAGCCGTGACTTTGAAGGTAAGGGCGTGAAGACGCGCCAACGGCGAATACCTGGCGAATCTCGGGCGCCGTCTTTAGGAGGCGTACCACAGCTTTTACGGCTAGATGGAGCCTTTGCTTACATTTGTAAATCGGCCAAATCGCGGCGGATGGCAAATTTGACCAAGCCGGCGACGTCATGAATGTCGAGCTTGCGCATCAGACTGGAACGATAGGTGTCAACCGTTTTGGGGCTTAGAGAGAGGCGGGCGGCAATTTCCTTGGCGCGAATGCCCTCTACCAACAGGGAAAAGACCTGAAATTCGCGGCTGCTGAGCGATTCGAGGGGGTCCTGATTATTGAGGCGTCCGCCGCCATCGCCGAAGAGAGACATCACTTCGATTTGGGGAGAGACGTAGATCCCACCTTGGCTGAACTGGGTTAGAGCCTCGGCCATTTGATCGGCACTCGATGTTTTTAGTAAAAAGCCACAGGCGCCTGTCCTGAGCACTTCCAGAACGGTTTTGCGGTCCTTTCGAACGGAAAAGACGGCGCAGCGGGTACGCAGATTGAGTTCACGAACGCGCCGAATCACTTCTGTGGCGGCAAGGTCGGACAAGCCCAAATCTAGCAGCGCTAAATTTGGCTGCAAACGCTGAATCTCCGCTAGAGCTGCCCCGGCCGATCCCACTTGAGACACTACGCGGTAGCCGGGAATGGCGTTGCACAGAGAGGCTAGCCCTTCGCGGACGAGAGTTAATTCGTCGGCGAGCAGGATGTCTATAGGCTGCTGTTCCGAGAAAGGGACAGCGGCGCTTTGTAGCTGTGTTGCTGAAACTGGCATAGGTTTTGTGGAAGGGGCAACCCTATTTCTGATAGGAAAGTGCCGGAGACCAGCCAGTTATCTCACTTTGATTAAAAAAACGAGCGCAAGCGGCGCGGAGTTAGGCGGAACGCCTGGCCGCTTGCGATGCCAGTTTGGGACGGGAAACCAGCCTACTTGAAGCTGCGGACTGCCTCTGCCTCGTCGTCAAACGCTTCAAACACCGTATAAAGCTTGGTGATTTGGAGCAGATCCTTGACGCGTTTCGACAAGCCCACGAGCTTGAGTTGGCCGCCGCCGTTGGTCACGGTGGTAAAGCCCGAAACCATTTCCCCAATGCCCGAACTATCTATATATGACACTTCCGACAGATTGATCAGCAGTTTTTTGTTACCTTTGGCAACCAAGTCACGGACTGTATCGCGAAAGACGCTCGCACCTTCCCCTAGCGTAATCCGGCCAGGCATCGACCACAGTGACATCGCCCACTTGGCGTGTCGTTAACTTAACACTCACTTTGCCTCCTGTTCATATGGCTCAAAACTTTTTCACTCATTCGCAAGAATTCCTTTGAGAAAACCTCCAGGCCCGGCCGAAAAAGGCTAATGTATCTCTTCCTTTTCCGGCGGCGCCCCTCCGCTCTCTTTGTGCTTGACCAAGCGAACTTCGGTGCCCCCACCTTGTCTGGGATGCATGTCGAAATCGTCCATAAATGCGCGAATCAGCAGCAGGCCCCGGCCGGATTGCTTCAGTAGATTCTCGGGCGCCAAAGGATCGGCAATGGAATTGACGTCAAATCCCTCTCCTTCATCGCCGATCACGACGGTGAGCCCGGTTGCGGTCCGTTCCACATCCAGATGAACCTTCTTGTTCCTGTTATAACGGTTGCCGTGAACCACCGCGTTGACCGCGCATTCACGGACGGCCATGCCGATTTGGTGCTGGCCATCTTCATCAAAGCCCGCTTTGGCCGCTTCGGCCATGACCAATTCCTCGGCCTGATCGACGCTCTGTAACGTAGATTCGAGAGTGGTCTGAAGCTTCTCCATCCGGTTCGTTTTGGTGAACATGCACAAGACGGCTGCGGTACCAACCGCACCGCACCTTTGCGCTTCTAAGGGAACCTAAGCCCTTCACTGCCGATTCTCATATGACTATAGCCTATCCGCCTCGTTTTCAAAGCCAAATCGTCAAAATACTACCTGAGGCAAGGAGAAGTCAATAGTAGGCTGCGTGGATGGGCGGCATTATCGGGTGGAAGTAGCCGGAAAGGTCGAAAGCTTGGGCAGCCTGGGGAGCGCCCGGAAAAAGAACCGCCGCGAAACGATACGGCGCATTCTGCGCCTACTCCAGCCGCACCCTAAATAGTCAGGACAGTGTTCGCCCTCGCTGGGCTCGAGGTAGTAACACCCGGCCCCTCCCGATCCCAGAGCCGTCCGCACCGCCGTCCGTTACATTGCCGAGTGCCAAAGCCCACCGATGGCCCTATTCGTCAACGCCAGCCTGTCAGGGTAAGCCCCATGCCTCAGCTTGGGCTTCGAACTTCGCGGCGGTCACAAAAGACGAAGATATTTCTTTCCCTGATTCCAAAAGACTTATTCCCACTTTGCGCTTTTTTGTGCCCTCGTCGCCGCCCAGTCCTCGCTACATTCTATTTGAAAGAGGATCACCACCTATGTCGCGAAAAGAACGCCGTGCCGCCGAGCACATTCAACGAAAGGCCGACCGCAAAGCCGGCTTCCCAACCACGCCCGCCCCAACACCGCAAACTCCCATCTCCCCTGACCGCCTCGCGGCCAACCAAGCCAACGCCAAGCTTAGCCACGGCCCCATCACCCCCGAAGGCCGCGCCACCTCGTCGCAAAACTCCGCCACCCACGGCCTCACTCGCCACAACGGCATCTTCAAGCTTCTTCCTACCGAAGATGAAATTGGCTTCGTTTCGTTAAAACGCTCTCTTGCCGGCGAACATCAACCCACCACCGAAACCGAAACTATCTTTATTAACACGATGGCCGAATCCCACTGGCTTTCGAACCGGGCTCAACACCTAATCAACACCTGTCTCGATCCCGATACCGGCGTCGTCACCGACCCAAAAATGTTTTCGCTCTACTTGCGTTACCAAACCACCCATACCCGCGCCTTCCACAAATCTCTCAATGACCTCATAAAATTAAGAGCCGAAAGAAGAAGAGCGGAAAATGGGTTCGTTGCGCAAAAACGCCAAGACGCTGAACTTGCCATGAAAGAAGTTGCGCAAAATTTCAAAATTCAGTGCGAATCCGAACTCCACGCCTGGAAAAGTCCCATCGTAAGGGCCGATATCACTCGTCTTGGCCAAGCTTCCATGACTGGCGGCCCCGAATATGACCGGCTCAAGGCCGAATTCCACGCCCAATACGGCCCGCCGCAGAAAGGAGCCGCCGCCTAACCCGCACAAACACACTCCCGTCCGTCAAGCACGAACCTGTCGTGCGGTCATCGATCCGTGTTACTTGCCTCCGAATTGAAATACCACGCCGGCCGAATTCCGGACGTGGTTCTGATGGTCGCCGAAACTGACCGTCGAGCCGCCCAGCATGGCGCTATCGAACTCATCACATACTCCACTTGAATCGGTTTGATGGCTATGTGATCGGTGAATTTAATATCCAAACCTCCGTCGGCTGCCGTGGCGAACGCATTTTGTTTGTTCGAATTGTCTGTTGGCCCGCTCCAGAAGTCGCCCACAAGTGTTAGCAAGGTGTTTGTTCGTGAGCAAGGTCCCAGTTGCCGCTCTTCTGCTGATTGCCTCTCTCAGGCGCGCCCCCCTTTGTTTACGAATCTTGCATTGGGATATGCACTGATTCGACAGTGCAATGCTGCGGAGCGTGCCGCTCGGGCGGCCGTCGACCTCGACCGCACCGATGCGCTCCCGGAGCGACAAAAGGACTCCGCAAGCTACTGCCCGGGGTGGTAGTGCCGCCCATCGCGCATATAGCCAGGATCTGCCGCCAAGTTTAGGGGTTGCTGCAACTGGAAGGTCAGAACGGATTCGGCGGGCACACGCACTCGGCGGCCCCGCGTCGCCACTTGCCCAATGGCGCCTGCCGCTCCGCCCGCTAGCGCACCGATCCCTGCCCCTTTTCCGCCACCGGCTACCGCGCCGAGAATTGTGCCGAATAAGGCGCCACCGCCCAAAAACTTTCCAGTCTGGCCATTTGCGCCTATTCCGTCTTTCTGGTCTCCGCTCCGGGTCACGTCGTATGAGACGACGCTATAGCGCTTTCCACCTACCACCACGGCGTCAAGATCCAAAGCGAGCGTGTGATGACCGATGTCGCGGACCATCAATTCAACATCGGATCCGCGCGCAATCGCCAGCTTGTTGTTGCCATCGAAGACGTCAAGGTCGACTGCGCCCGAGTATACTCGGCCATTGCCCGTATCCCGGGCATCGATAGCATTCGAATTATCAATGGTGCCCTAAAAGGACCGTTCCACATACTTACAGTTCTTGCAATCGAGGTCTGTACAAGGGGCGTGAAGATGGCGGCAGGTTGGGTGCCCGCCCGAATGGGGGCCCACGAAAGTGGAGCCATCGGAGCATTCGCGGCATTCGGACTCTCGCCGGCATCCTACTCACTTCGGTGTCGCTTCTTTTTCCTCGGTTCAGGCAGCGGCAGTGTGTAGAAGCGATAGGTAATCTTCCATTTGAACGTCTTGCCTGGTTCGATCCGCATATGAATGTAGCCTTCCGGGCAAACAGTTGACCGCATAGTCCAGAAGTTCAGATCCGACAAAGGCCTGTCGCCGATTTCGCGGACACCGGCCTTTGCAGTCGTATTTTCAACAATGAAGTCGTTATCTTTGGGCGTATTACCGAAGCCGCTCATTACGGTAAACAAAGATTCGCCGCCGGGCTGCAGCTCGCGTTTGTAAACCAGTTCGTTGCCGTGAATTTCGGCGATACCTTTCAAATCGTTCTTCGCTTGCGGGGCAAAAGTGAACGCTACGCGGTAGGAAGGACCGGCGGGCTGGTTATCGATCATGAAGAAATCGTGATTGTAAACGCTGGTATCAATCACTTTGGTTCCGGCGTTGTGAAGAGAGTGTTCGATGATCAGTTCCGGCTTGCGCGCAGCGAGGCGTAGCGTTTTTTCATAGGCGTATGAGTAGCCTTCGCCGTTGCTGAGTTCGTGTTTGAACGTGACCCGGTCGCTTTCGGGAGTGACGGTGCGCTTGCCAGGCCCCATCAGCGGGTAGGTTCGGAACTGGCTGTACTTTTCGTCGTCAAGCTTGCGCAAAAGACCGACGCCGATTTTCAAGAAAAAGCCGCCGGGTTTGACTTCGTCATAGCCAAGAGCGGTTTCACCGGTGCGGAATTCTTCGACGGGGCCCATGATGGCGTCGTGGCTGGTCGGGTCATAATGATCGAACCATTTGCCGAAGAAGTTGTGGCCTTGGTAGGTCAAGCTTTCGATGACGCCGTCCCAATCGAAGCGGGTTCCCCGATAGTAGCCGCGCTGCGGGTCCGGAAGCAGAATTTTGGCTTTGATGAGACCATTTGAGATTTCGGCTTGCGGGAAGGTGGCATCGGCAGCGTGCAGCAGAGCGGCAAGGCAGAACGGCAAGAGAAGGTTGTGCCGTTTCAAGGTTTTTTCCAGCCTCCGAACTGGTCCTCTATGGTACGGCAGATCTGTAACGCCAGCAGATCGCGCCAAGGCTTTGTGACAACTTGCACGTTGATGGGCAAACCATTGTAAGCGGCGCAGCGAACCGTTGCGGCGGGGGCTCCGGCAACGTTCCAGGCCATCGTATAACTAAAGCCGCGAAAGTTTTCTTCGAGCAGCGAACCACGATGTGGCAAGGCGGGCTGGGTGTAAACAGGACACAAGATAGCGTCGAAGCGCTGGAAGAAAGTGCGGAGGCCCGAGCGGTAGGCGTCCCATTGCGCCCAGCGTTTGGCGAATTGCGCGACAGTCGCGCGATGAGGGCGCATGTGATCCAAGAATCCGTTGAGGAGCGGATGGGTTTGATCGCTGCCAACTGCTTTCAAATACTCATCAATGCCCTCCACGCCGTCGGCGCCTAACAGAGCGAGTTCCAATTCGTAAGCATCCTCGACGCCGGGGGGCCGGCATTCTTCTGTCGCCACACCTTCGTTTGCCAGGAATCGCGCGGCTTGCTCGACAGCGCCTTTCACTTCGGGGTTGCAGGGGGCGAAACCGTTATCTGTAAAGAAGGCAACTTTGAGTGTTTTGAGGTCGGGGGGATCGAGTAGCGCGGCGGGAGGCGAAGTGAAATCGGCATCGTCTTCGGCGGCGAGGAGGTGCATGGCCAAGATCAAGTCTTCTATGTAACGAGCCATGGGACCAATTTGCCAGAGCGCTTCGATCCAACCGCCTGCGGGCGGCACGTGGCCGGTGCGCGGCAGACGGCCGCTGGTTGGCTTGATGCTAACAATGCCGCAGAACGCCGCGGGCAAACGCACGCTACCGGCGGCATCGCTGCCTAGTCCGAGAGGAGAACCGCAAGTCCCGATGAGAGCAGACTCGCCGCCGCTGCTGCCGCCTGGCGTCCGTGTGTTGTCGTATGGGTTGTTGGTGCGCCCGTAAATGAGATTGTCGGTTTCGAACGAGAAGAGGAGGTCGGGCAAATTCGTTTTGGCGACGGGAATTCCGCCGGCTTGGCGCAAGCGCTGCACCAACGTCGCGTCCTTTTCGGCAGGGGCAGCATTGCGGCGTCCTAATGTGCCGGCGGTCGTCTTTACTCCTGCTACATCGATGGAATCCTTCACCGAAAAAGGTACGCCATGAAGAGGGCCACAAGGTAAACCGCTTGTCATATGCTGCTCGGCGGCGCGGGCTTGGGCCATTGCTTGCCCGTCCAAAAGCTCAACAACCGCGTTGAGGGATGGATTTATTTGTTGGATCCGCTCAATTTGCGCCTTCATCAATTCTACGGGCGAGATTTGGCGCGAACGGACCATTTCGGCCATTTTTGAGGCACTTTGACTGAGCACGTTTCCAATCTAGCAGTGATTTAGAATCTGGTGGCTCAAACTAAAGGTTGATGTGCCAATACCATGATTCCTTTACACTATAGAAATTCAGCGGGTCGAATGATCAATTCTCGTTTAGCGGGCTGCGCCGTATTGATAGGTGTGCTTTGTCTCACTGCGGCGGATGTGCCGCCCGCGGAAGACCGCTTGTGGGAGCATCGCAACCTGGGCAAAGCTTTCTATGAAAACCCAGATACGCATGTGCAGGCCGTAACGGAGTTGCACGAAGCGCTGACGATGAATCCGAATTCAGTGCGCGACCGGATTAACTATGGCCTGGGACTTTTGCGAGCGGGGCAAACGGATGCCGGCGTTGAGGAGTTGATCAAAGCGCAGAAGCAGGACCCAACGAACCCGCATACCTGGTTCAACTTGGGCATCGCTTACAAGCACGCGGGCGATTACGAAAAAGCGATTGAGCAATTGCGCGGCATGATCAAACTGGTTCCGAACGAGCCGGTACCGCATTACAATCTGGCGTCTGTGTTGCGTTCGAAAGGCGATACGGAAGCGGCGCTGCCCGAGTTTTTGGAAGCGGAGCGCTTGAACCCGAATCTGGCGGGTCCGCATTTTCAGCTTTTTAGTTTGTATCAACGCGCGCAGAAACGCGAGGAAGCGGCGAAAGAGCGGCAGGCCTTCGAAGACGCGAAAAAGCGCGCTGAAGGTGCGGCCGTGGCGGAAGACATGGAGTGGTGCTTCTATGTGGAGTTGGACGATCCGCCAGAGCCAAGGCCGACGGCGGCTGCGGAGCCCACGAAATATGACGAGAAAACGGTTTCGAGCGGCTGGAACTTAGCCGAGACCAACATGTTCGCCATTGACAGCGAGGGCACGGGAAAAGCGGATTTGCTGGTGTGGTCGCATGATCGAGTTGAGTTGCTGAAGCACGCCACGGAAGCAGCCAAGGCAACGGGGCTAGGCGATTTGAAAGATGTTGTGACCATCGCAGCCGGCGATTACGACAACGATGGTTTGCCGGATCTTTGCGTAGTGACGAAGAAGAGTGTCGAGCTTTATCACAACAATAAGGGAAGCTTTGCGAAGGTCGCGGATTTAGCGGCTAATGGCGGGATTACGAAGGCTGTGTGGCTGGATTTCGATCACGACGCCGATTTGGATCTATTGCTGTTCGGGCCGAATCCGCTTTTGCTGCGCAATATCGGCGCGGGGAAGTTCGACGAGCAAACGGCGCTGTTTCCTTTCGTGAAAGGCCATGCGCTGGACGCGGCGCAGATTGCGGTGCGGATTGATACGGCTGCGCGCGACTTGGTGGTTTCGTATCAAGACAGGCCGGGGGTTTTGTACCGAGACCGGTTGAATGGTGTATTTGAGGCGACGGATTTGGCTGTGTTGCCGGCGGGCGCGAATTTCCTCGAAGCGCAGGATTTCAATCATGACGGATTGATCGATCTGGTGAGCTATCACCCGGAAATGTTGGCGCTGCGTAATGCGGATGGGCAGTTTGTCCGCGATGACAAGGTGAAACTGCGGCATGGTGGAGTGCGGGCGGATTTCAACGGCGACAAGCGCGAAGATTTGGCTAGCATGAGCCCGGATGGCAGCGTACGTCTAGCGTTGAATGCTTCGCCGAATGAGCGCTGGATGACGGTGCGGATACAAGGTGTTAAGAACCTGAAGACTGCGCCTGGCGCAACGGTGGAGATGAAGACCGGCGCGTATTACGAGAAGAAGGTTTACCTCGGCGTGCCGCTGGCGTTCGCGGTGGATGGGCACGCCGATGCCGACACGATTCGCATTACCTGGTCAAACGGGCTGATTCAGAACGAGCCGCATCAGAAAGTGGAGGCGCTCACGATTCCCGAAGCGCAGCGGCTTTCCGGTTCGTGTCCGATGATTTTCACGTGGGATGGCGAGAAATATCAATTCGTCACCGATGTGTTGGGTGTTGCGCCGCTGGGCGCGAGTTCGGGCGATGGCAGTTACTTTCCGGTTGATCATGACGAGTACATCCAGATTCCTGGTTCCGCGCTGAAGGCGGAGAACGGGAAATACAAGCTGCAGATCACGGAAGAGTTGCATGAGGTTTCGTATTTGGATCAGGTGCAACTGATTGCGGTTGATCATCCCAGCGGCACGGCGATTTATACGAACGATAAGTTCAAGTCGCCGCCGTATCCGGAGTTTCGGTTGTTTGGCGCGGCGGAGAAGATTCATCCTGTGCGGGCGACGGATGAGCGCGGCGCGGATGTGACTGAGAAAGTTTTGAAGATTGACCAGAGCTACCCGGAGGCGTTCCAGCGGGATGCTTCGGGCGTGGCGGAATTGCATACGCTCGATCTGGATTTCGGGAAGGCGGCGAACGGCAATAGTTCGGCGCTTGATTCTGAACGGCTGGGTGGATTGGGCCGACGGCAGCTACGTTCCTGCGTGCAGCGCAGAGTGGTCATGGATTGGTGTTCCCTTATTTGCAAGTGAAGGACGCGGCCGGGCAGTGGAAGACGGTTGTGGAAGATATGGGGATTCCCTCGGGCAAGCCTAAGACTATCGCGGTGGATTTGACAGGCAAGTTTCTGTCGAGTTCGCGCGAGGTTCGAATTGTGACGAATCTCTGTGTTTACTGGGACGAGATCTTCCTGATTAACAACGCGCGCGCGCCGAAGACGACGCTGACTGATCTAAATGCCACTTCGGCGGATTTGCACTTTCGTGGATTTTCGCGGGTGGTGATCGATGCGGAGCGCAAGCAGCCGGAACGTTTTGTTTACTCAGATGTTAGATCTCTTTCGAATTGGAACCCGACGCCAGGTTTGTATACGCGCTACGGCGATGTGACGCCATTACTGCATACGCCGGACGACCGAATGGTGATTATGGGTTCGGGGGACGAGGTCACGATTGAATATCCAGCCGCTTCCTTGCCCCGCGCTGCCGAATGGGTGGAAGCGCGATTTCCTGTTGAAGGTTGATGGCTGGGCAAAGGATGCCGATGCGAATACCGCCTTCAGCGAGAACGTGCTGCCTTTGCCGTTCCATGCGATGAGCGGCTATCCCTACAAGGGAACGGAACATTTTCCAAGTGACAAGCAACACACCGAGTATCTGCGTGACTACGTGACGCGGCCGGCTCTACGTTTGATTCGGCCTTTGGCTGCGTCCAAAATTACGGAGTAATTAGAAATGACGAACCGCCTGAAATTCTGGTGCGCCCTCTCGCTGGCCATCCTTCTCATTAACAGTGCTTTGTTGTGGGCCTTCCCCATGGCCACGGCGTTTAACATTGCGAACCTTCTGCTGCACGTAGCTTTAGGAGCGGCGTTGGGCGTAGTAGCGCTCTTTGTGGCGCGCAAGGAACCGCGTTTGGGTTGGACCGTGGTGGCATCGATTTCGGGTGGCGTGCTGGCGTATGTAGGCAACACGCACGACCATCAGGCGATTTTGTTGATTCACGTTGTGGTTTCGCTGCTGGCGGCGGTTGTGTTGTTTACGAGGCGCGAGAATTTCATATGGGCGAAAGTGGCAGGTGTGGCGGCTGGTTTAGTTTTGCTCGCAGGGGTGGCAGATAGGAAATGGATCAAGCATCCGGAGAATGTAATCCAGAATCCGCAAGTCGTCCCGGCGTCGATGGAGGAGGAAGGCGGCGGTCCCAAGAGTCCCTTTTTCCCATCGGGCGCGAATACGAGCGATGGCAAACTGGTGCCTTCCGAATTCTTCATGGAGTCTAAGAAGTGCGGCGAGTGTCACAAAGACATTTATGAACAGTGGAAAAGCTCGGTGCACCACTTTGCGTCGTTCAATAACCAGTACTACCGTAAGTCGATTGAATACATGCAATCGGTGGTGGGGACGAAGCCTAGTAAATGGTGCGCCGGCTGCCACGACCATGCGGTCTTCTTTAATGGGCGTTTCGATAAGCCGATTAAAGAGCAGATTGATACTCCCGAAGCACAAGCAGGTTTGAGTTGCATGTCGTGCCATTCCATCGTGCACCTAAATGGTACGGTCGGAAATGCCAGCTTCACCATGTCTTATCCGCCCTTACATGAGGTGGCAAATAGCTCCAATCCACTGGTACAGAGCCTCGAGCACTTCGTGACCTATGCGGCTCCAGAAGCCCATCGCCGCACATTCATGAAGCCGTTCATGAGAGACAACTCCGAATTCTGTTCTGCTTGCCACAAGGTGCATTTGGATGTTCCGGTCAACAACTATCGCTGGTTTCGAGGCTTTAACGACTACGACAACTGGCAGGCGAGCGGCGTCTCCGGCCTAGGCGCGCGGTCGTTTTACTATCCGCCCAAAGCGATCCGCTGCGCAGGTTGCCACATGCCGATGGTGGCGTCGCACGACCCGGGTAACATTCACGGCCAAGTTCACTCCCATCGCTTTCCCGGCGCGAACACAGCCGTGCCGACCTCCAATCAAGATCCTGAACAACTCGCCGCTACCGAAAAGTTCTTGAAATCGGGTTTCATCACGGTTGATATTTTCGCCGTGAGCCCGGTACAGAAGCAGAAGACGACAGCGATGGTGCGCCGCGCGAACGACTCGTCTCAATCGGCGAATACAGGCAATGCCGTGGGCGAAGAAGCCGAACAGAATGGGGCCGTGATGATTCGCGACGTGGGCGAAGTGGCGGCACCGGCGAATGCGTCCAACCTCACTTTGAAGCCAGGCGAGACGGTGCAGGTGGATGTCGTGGTACGCACACGCAAAGTGGGCCACTTCTTCCCTGGCGGCACTATTGATTCGTTCGACGTTTGGCTGGAACTGCAAGCAGCCGACGATAATGGCAAGCCGATTTTCTGGAGCGGCAAGGTGGAGGATAACGGTAAAGGCCCCGTTGAATCCGGCGCGCACTTTTACCGCGCATTGCAATTGGATGGTGAGGGCAACCCCATCAACAAACGCAATGCGTGGCAGGCTCGCAGCTTGCTTTACGCTCACTTGATTCCGCCGGGCGCTGCCGATGTTGGTCACTTCTTAGTCAAGGTACCGCCTGGCGCGAAAGGCAAGATTCATTTCACGGCCAAGCTGAACTACCGCAAGTTCACCTGGTATTACACTCACTTCTCTTATGCGGGAGAACCCAAGCCGGGCCAA
Organism: Bryobacterales bacterium; assembly: GCA_963763615.1. GTDB lineage: Bacteria > Acidobacteriota > Terriglobia > Bryobacterales > Bryobacteraceae > Bog-105. The sequence goes on from CAVXPI010000011.1 coordinate 14,512, forward strand.
GACATGAAACTGCTGCTCGCGAAGAGCTTTAACAGTTTGGAATACGGCTTCGACAAGTCGAACATTCCGCACAACGTTTCGGGCGCGATTAAAGACGACGTCCCGAATCTGCCGATTGTGACGCTTTCGAAAGCGGAATTAGCGCTGCCGGTTTCGGGGGAAAAGCCGGTGTGGAATTCGGTTGCCAAGGCTGGTACTCGTGAGCGTTGGAACGATTGGGGCATTGGCTTGTTGTTACAAGGCGATTTGAAAGGTGCCGAGTTCGCGTTCAAGAAAGCTACGGAAGCGGAGCCAGGTTATGCGGACGCATGGTTGAATGTGGCGCGGGCCCTTATTCAAGAAGGCGAAACAGATGCCGCAAAACCATACATCGAGAAAGCGCTGCAGATCAATCCATCGTTGGGGCGCATCTACTACTTCCGCGCCTTGATCGAAAAGACAGAAGGGCGTTATGACGAGGCGCTCGGTTCGCTGCATAAAGTGGAAGCCCAGTATCCACGAGATCGCGTGGTTCTGAACCAAATCGCCCGCATTCTTTTATTGAAACGTGAATATGCGAAGGCGATTGGTTATTGCCAGCGCATTTGCGACGTCGATCCGGAAGATGTTCAGATGCATTACACGGCGATGCTCTGTTACAAGGGTTTGGGAGACGAGGAAAAGGCAAACCGTGAACAGGCGCTATTTCAACGGTTCAAGGCGGATGAATCGGCGCAAGCGATCACGGCCAAACGAAGGCTGGCCAGTCCTGAGGATAATAATGAGCGGCAGCCGGTCCATGCACACGAATCGGTGCCGTTACCTTAGTTATGAAAACAATTTTTGTCAGTTCAGCGCTTATTGCCTTGCTGGTCGCCGGTGCCACCAGCGCATTTGTTCCAGATGCAGGCGTCCGGTTTGTCGACACAACGGCCAAAGCGGGCATCCATTTCCAGCACAACACCGGGGCGACGGGAAAGCGATATCTGCCGGAAACCTTGGGATCGGGCGTCGCGTTTGTCGACATTGATGGCGACGGTTGGGCGGACATCCTGTTCATTAACGGCAAAGACTTCACGCCGCGCGGACGCCGTTCAACCATGGCACTCTATCGGAACAACCATAACGGCACCTTTACGGATGTGACGCATGGGAGTGGCCTGGACGTGGAGTTGTATGGCTTTGGTGTCGCGGTAGCGGACTACGATAACGATGGCCGCGTGGATATTTATGTAACTGCGCTGGAAGGCGACCGGCTGTTCCATAACGAAGGGAATTGCCATTTCCGCGATGTAACGGCGCAGAGTGGTATTCACAACGTAAACTTTGGAACCAGCGCGGCTTGGTTTGATTACGACAAGGACGGCAAGGCGGACCTGATTGTGGCGAACTATGCCACTTGGAGCCAAAAAACAGACTTGTGGTGTTCGCTGGATGGCTCGTCGAAATCGTACTGCACGCCGGAATCCTACAAGGGAACATCTTCGCGGCTTTATCACAACTTGGGAAACGGCAAGTTTGAGGATGTGACGGAGAAAGCCGGGCTGATCGATAACACGAGTAAGTCGCTAGGTGTGCTGATCTTCGATTACAACGGCGATGGCTGGCCGGATATCTTCCTGTCGAACGATACTCAGCCGAATAAGCTGTATCGAAACATGGGCAACGGCACCTTCAAAGAAGAAGGCATGCAGGCTGGCGTGGCTTATGGCGAAGATGGCGTAGCGCGCGGAGCGATGGGCGTCGACGCTTCCGACTACGATCATTGCGGCCGTCCCCACTTACTTGTGGGTAACTTCGCCAATCAGATGCTCGGTTTGTATCACAACGAAGGAAAAGGATTCTTTGTAGATGAAGCGCCTTCTTCCACGGTGGGCCGGTCGAGTTTATTGAGCTTGACCTTTGGGGCGTTTTTTCTGGATTACAACCTGGATGGGTGGGATGACATTCTGGCGGCGAATGGACATATCGAACCGGAGATTAGTCGAGTGCAGCCCAAGGTGCAGTACAAAGAGCCGCCGCTGATGTTCCGCAACATGGGGCATGGCAAGTTCGAAGATGCGAGTAACATGCTCGGACCCGATTTTCAGAAACCGATGGTGGCGCGGGGCGCAGCCGCTGCCGATTTCGACCACGATGGCGATTTAGACTTGGTTTTCAACAACAACAATGGCGCGGCACTGCTGTATACCAACGAGGGCGGCAATAAGAACAACTGGCTGAATGTGCGGCTAGTGGGGACGAAGTCGAATCGCAGCGGATTGGACGCGGTTGTGCGAGTGGAAAGCGCGCTCGGCAAACAGTGGAAGACGGTGCATAGCGGCTCGAGTTACTGTTCGCAAAGCGACTTGGCGCTGACGTTCGGATTCGCGCAAGACAAGGTTATCTCCAGCGTCGGCGTAGAATGGCCGAGTGGGATTAAACAACAGTTTAAGAATGTTCCCGTTAATAAATTTGTGGTTATTGATGAGGCGCAGGGCATTCAGTATCGGTAGTGTGGTACTGGCTTGCGCGTTTTGCGCTAGCGCGCAGACGAAGCCGGTTTTGACGGCGAAGCAGGTGATTGAGCGCATACAGAAAGAAGTGGGCGTGCCGTGGCATTCCCAGACCGTGGATACGTTCAAGGCGGGCGACCCGAACACTCCCGTGACTGGGGTAGCGGTGACGATGATGGCGACCTTGGATGTATTGCAACGGGCTGCGGCGGCCGGAAAGAACTTAGTGATCACGCACGAGCCGACATTCTATAGCCATCTGGACGGGATCACAGAGCTTGAGAAGCGGGGCGACCCGGTGCTGGCTGCGAAAGAGGCGTTCATTAAAGAGCATCATATGGTGGTGTGGCGTTTTCACGACCACTGGCATTTGCGGCAACCGGATGGGATTCAGGTTGGGATGGTGAAGGCGCTGGGGTGGGAGAAGTTTCAGAACCCGGAGAATCCGCACTTGTTCACCATGCCGGAAACGACTCTGGCCGATCTGGCGGCGACGTTGAAGAAGAAGCTGGCGATTCAGGTGATGCGGGTGGTGGGCGATCGAGAGATGCGGGTGACTAGGATCGGGCTGATTCCTGGCGCGGCGGGTGCGGAGACGCAGATCAAAGCACTGGAGCGCGGGGATGTGGAAGTGCTGGTCATTGGTGAAGTGCCGGAGTGGGAGACGGTGGAATATGTAGACGATGCCCATGCGGCCGGACAGCGCAAGGGGTTGATTATGCTGACGCACATTCCGTCGGAGCAGGCCGGGATGGAAGAATGCACACGCTGGCTGAAGGGTTTTGTGACAGAGGTGCCGGTGGAGTTTGTGGCGGCGAAACAGCCGTTTTGGGAGCCGAAGTAGAGTGGGCGTCGTCAGTTGACGACACCACCGAACTGTTATACGATCATATTACGGCATGACGTTCGATTGGGACGAAGAGAAGAATCGAATCAATCGAACGAAACACGGCATAGACTTCGAAACTGCGGTTCAGGTTTTTAACGATCCGAATCATCTTCTTATTTGGGACCGCGTAGACGTAACCGGAGAGGAACGGTGGCACGCTATCGGCCTTTCTTACGACCTTCCTTTGCTGGTGGTTCATGTTTATAGGAGCAACACAAATGGCGAAGAAACAGTCCGTATCGTCTCGGCCCGCAAAGCAAGTGAGCGTGAAAGCCAAGGATATTTTGGGCAAACCCCCGTCTAGGCAGCAGCGCGCGGACCTGGCCCGCCTGAGAAATTTGCCTGATAGCGAGATTGATTTTTCCGACATTCCTCCATTGAGCGATGAGCAACTCGCGATCGCGTTTCAACCGAAGCGTCAGCTGATTGCCGTACGGCTCGATCAAGAAGTCTTAGACTGGCTTCGTGGATTCGGCCCCGGCTATTCTACCCGAATCAATAACATCCTGCGGGTCGTGATGGACAACGCGGTTTCAAATCGTAGATGATTACTGGTTGATCACCGTGCCATCTGGCGTTCGAACCACGCCCCATCCACCATTCAAATCTTTGCGCTCGCCTTTTTCAAACGATCCAAACGGATATTTGGCCGCCGCTTTTTCGTTAATCTCCACGCCCCAGCCGGGCTTTTCGTTGGCAAGCAGGTAGCCGTCTTTCATCTGCGGATAGCCATCAAAAACTTCGTCGAGCCGTTCATTGGAGGGGCTCCATTCCTGAATACCGAAATTCCGGCAGACGAGATCGAGCGTCACATTAGCGCAATGGCCAATCGGCGAAACGTCGCCGGGCCCGTGCCAGGCAGTGCGCACCTGAAAGGCGTCGGCCATCGTGGCGAGTTTCCAGGCTGGCGTTAACCCACCGGCTTGCGTGACATGCACGCGGATATAGTCAATGAGGCGTTCGCGGATGAGCATGTTCCATTCGTGTGGGCTGTTGAACAGTTCACCCATCGCGATAGGCGTGGTACAGTTCTTACGAATTTCACGGAAGTAATCGATATCCTCGGGCGCGAGCGCGTCTTCCATGAAAAAGAGGTTATACGGCTCCAACGCCTTGGCGAATTGCACGGCAAGCCGGGGTGGCACGCGCTCGTGGACGTCGTGCAACAGATGGACTTCAGCGCCCAATTCTTTGCGGGCCGTTTCAAACAACTGCAAAGTGCGGCGGACATAGGCGTAGGGATCGAACACGGGGTCGCCGGAATCGGCGGGGCGTTGTCCAGCGGCGCCATAGGCAGCGTAACCGGGAACTGAGACTTGCAGACGCACGGCCTTGATGCCACGCGCCATGATTTTGCGGGCGGAATCGATGGTATCGGCAATCTCGGCACCGCTGGCATGGGAATAAATCATGGCGCCCTGCCGCTGTTTGCCGCCGAGCAGTTCATAAACCGGCATCCCCGCCTGACGCCCTTTGATATCCCACAGGGCTTGATCGACGCCGCTGATGGCGTTGTTCAACACGGGGCCGTTACGCCAATACGAGGAGTTATACATGGCCTCCCATAGGTCACCGATGGCGTCCGCCGGGCGGCCGATTAAGAAAGGCCGCAGATACCGATTCACCGCTTCGACAACAAGATCCGCGCGCTGTGTGAAGGTTCCGCAACCATATCCGTACAGCCCGTCCTGATCGGTTAGAACTTTCACAACCACCAGGCGGAGACCGCCGGGCGCGGTCGCGATCACCGACACATCTTTTATCTTGGGCGTGGGCATACCGCGCATGAATGCGGGGGCGGCCAAAAGGCCAAGAAATTCGCGGCGGCTTAACGGAGACAGCATATCTTCCTTAACTCCTCACTTCTTCCGAATGCGATTCTATCGGATTTACGAAGAGCCAAGCGGCGGCTCCACAGGCGCACAAAGCCGCCGCCACCAGAAACGAAGCATTCCAGCCGAAGTGCGTGCCGATGTACGGCGTCAGCGTGGCGGTAATCGCGCTGCCGGTCTGCGCGCCCATATTCATAACGCCTGAGGCGGAACCCGCCGATTTCTTGCCGATATCGGCGCTAACGCTCCAGAACGAACTTTGCGACAGATAGAGCGCGCCCGCGCCTGCCGCTAGGTAAATCACCGCGATGTTGGTGTCGGCAATGCGTGTTCCTAGAGCGATCAAGATCGCCGAAAGGCCAATCGCGGCGGCAGCCAGATAGCAGCGGCCTATGCGCTTGCCCTGCTTCTTCGACAGCAAATCGCTGACCCAACCGCCGAGCAGCGAACCCACGGCCATGGCGATGAACGGCAGAGTACTGAGCCACCCACTCTTTTTCAAATCGACGCCGCGCACGTCGTTCAGATAGATATAGAACCAGCCGAAAAAAATAAACGCGGCATAACCATAGGTGAAGTAGCTCAGCGTAACGATCATCAAATCTTTGTTGGAAAAGATCTGGCCCCAGCTCAATGTGGACTTCGAAACAACTTCGGGAGCGGGAAGACCCGACTCAATGAACTCGGCCTCCGGTTTATTCACCCAGGGATGCTCGCGCGGAGTATCGCGCCCGAGCAGATACCAAACAGCGCCTGCAGCCAAGCCGATGCACGAACTAAACCAAAACGAGGCGCGCCAACCGTATTGCGTCATGATGTTGGCAATGAGCGGCGGCGTTACTCCGGCTCCGAAGCCGACTCCGGCGAAAATCAATCCATTCGCCAGTCCGCGTTCGTGCGAGGGAATCCAAGCGGCCACAATCTTATTGGCTGCGGGATACATTACGGCTTCGCCAACACCTAAGCCAAAGCGCACGGCGATGATCATGGCAAAGGCCGCGGAAACAAGCGGCACGAACGTAATGAAAGACGTGAACGCACCCCACCAAATCACGGCGAGAGCTAGAATAATGCGCGGGCCCAGGCGGTCGGCCAAGCGTCCCGCGGGCGCCTGAAACAAAGCGTACGCGCCCACAAAGAAACTTTGTATGATTCCAAACTGCACTTTGCTGAAATGAAAATCGCGCATGATCGCGCCACCGGCGATGGAAATATTCACGCGATCCAAATAGCCCACCGCGCTCAATACAAAAATCCAGCCAATCAATACCCAGCGGATCTGCACTCCTGCGCGTTCAGTCATCTCGCCTATCCTATAACGTCATCTCGTGTTTGTATGCTAGTGAGAGTTATGAAAAGAACATTCATTGTTTTGGCAGCCCTCGGCGTATGCGTATTCCCGGTGGCCGCAAAGAAAGCAAGCTCAAAGGTCGTGGTCGCGATGATGGACGGCAAAGGCGAAAGCGTTGGCTCCGCCACCATCACAGCCACCGGCGAAAAAGGCGTGGTCATTAAGTTGAACCTGAAGAATCTGCCGCCCGGCGACCACGCGATTCACTTTCATTCAGTGCCCAAATGCGACGGACCGGATTTCAAATCGGCGGGCGGCCACTTCAATCCCGAGAAGAAACACCATGGTTTGGAGAATCCAGAAGGCCATCACGCCGGCGATATGTTGAATTTCACAGTCGATGCCAAGGGCAAGTCGAAGGCCACTGTCACGAATACGAGCGTGGATTTGAATGCGGACGATGTCTCGCTGTTCCGTGACGGCGGGACTGCGCTTGTTATCCATGCGAAGGTGGATGATATGAAATCGGACCCCGCCGGTAACGCGGGAGACCGAATCGCCTGCGGGGTGATCGCAAAGGTTAGCAAGTAGCTCCGCCATTATCCATCGTGTTCACCAGCGGTTCAGCTTTCGGTTCAACGGAAGTCGCGTTTTGACATCAAAAACCATTAGAAAACGCCCCCAAAGCCCCAAAATCGGCGCTGGAACAAGTTGGACCTTGAAACGCAATAGAAAAAGTATAAGGTCAACGGAACCACAAGTATACTGCGATGAAAACACTTCTAAAGAACATTCTGCTGTTGATCGGACTTACCGGTCCTTTCCTGGCTCATCTGTCCGCTTAAGGCTGTTTTTATCTTAGTGTTCCACGGAGGGGGCCCACTGACATTCGGAGGCGGTGGGCCAAAACGTTTTCTTGCCTCAAGCTTCACTCGGACACTGCCGATAAGTTGGGTGAGGAACAACGGATGCTTCAACTTGTTCGCCGGCAGCGGCCGTCGACGCCAACCGAGCGGGCCAAAACGATAGTCGAAACGGCCACTTCCAGAGAGCAGTTTCTATCGAAAGCCTTAGTCACTCTCTTGTCGGTCAACATTTTCATGCTCGCGACCGTTGTGTCGTTTTGCGTGTTTACGTTCTGGTATCCCGCATCCTAGCGGATTCAGCTTTTGAAGGTGTCTATTTGCCAACGACTCCCATGGCCAGAAAAGCGAAAGCTATGGTGAGGAGCACAACACGCCAGCGGTGAAGCTTGTCCCATCTGGTCCGAAACGTCTTCCAATCGGCAGGTGGGGCGGCCTTTTCCCAGGATGCAATACGGTTGTTGATCGGCACCAAAGCAGTGATCGAATACACACTCGCCGATGCCCACAAAATGGCCGACGTAGCGATCCAGATCGGTAAGTGGCCGGATTGGTGCCATTGGATGCAGGCCTCAGCTAAAGCAAGCAAGAACGCAAGAATGTACCCAAACGGCATGAATCTCCCCAGCACACGAGCCAGGGCGCTTGCCGCAGGCAGATGAACATTATCGGGAAGCCGATCGAGAGTTGGGTGAACAAACGCGGCGATGGCCAGTTCACTCCCAACCGTCAATCCAGCGACAATGATCGCGACGACATTCAGGTATTCCATCATGAATTCCTCCCTAAGCTGCACCCAGGCATAAGTCAGGCGGCCTTCCTTCTGAGAAGAAACGCGGCAACGATCGCCATGTAAAGCGCTGTTCCCCAGTGAATATAGATGGGCGGCGCAAAGCCAAGATGGCTCAGAATGACCAGCCCATCGCCGACCGGGATGAAAATTGCAATCGCGAAGAGTATTGCGGTGGTGCGCCGGTCTCCCCTCCAGAGGAACGTCAGGACTACGAGACCCGAAAAGATGTCGCGAATTCCCTTGACCCACATAAAAGGAAAGGCGGCGGGGTCGTGGATCGGAATGCCGTAGGCAGTTGAGGCCCCAACCGGGTTGAGTATGAAGTTGATGCCGATTCCGATGATAGCTACCGGTATCACGACGAGTGCACCAGAAGAGCAGCGAATTCCTTCTCAAAGTCGAACTATCTAAGCTTGTTGTCGTGTTCATTTTTTCTTTCTCTCCGCCCGTTGAGCGGAGAACTTGTTGAAGGTATGAGAATCGTGGATTCAACGCCAACGATGCCGGAAACGTTAAAAGTTCGCATTGTCGCCTTCCTCCTGTGCAACTCGCCGGGATAGCGTTACATAGAACATTTTTGATTGCTATAAAATCTAGCAACACTATATCAGATGCGAAGCATTTGTAAAAGTTTCATCATCTGCCCCAAGCGTTGATCCTAGCGGCGCTATACTTCCTATCGATGGCAACTAACCGGATTGCGGAACGAAAACTGCGTGACAAGCAGGCACGCCGGGCACAGATTATCAGTGCCGCACGGCGAATCGCGGAGCTTGAAGGGTGGTCCAACGTAACCGTTCGGCGGCTATCCGACGAAATTTCATACAGCCAACCCGTCTTGTACGCTCATTTTGGAAGCCGCGAAGGAATTCTATCCGCGGTTGCTATCGAGGGTTTTCAAGAGATGGGCCTGGCTTTGGAGAAGGCACGGAAACGGGCTAAGCGTGGAAATACGGTCGAATTGGTCGCGGCGGCATATCTGGAGTTTGCCGCGTCTTCACCAGCATTGTATGAAGTAATGTTTTCGCTCAGCCTGAGCGTACCATTCGATGACGCGGCTACTCCTCCGGAATTGCGATTCGCGTTTTCCCAACTCGTGGAATTGTTTCAGGGGCAGAGTTCGAAGTCGGAGATTCTATCGGAATTGTTTTGGGCGAGCCTTCACGGTATCGCCGAGCTCACAAGAACCAAGCGATTTCCGCGCAGCCGTCAGAAAGAGCGCGTGAGGGCGCTTGTCGAGCTCTTCACTTTCCCAAGATGAAACGGCAGACGGCTGCGACGTATGCGCTTCGATTTTGGCTTCCCTCAAACCGCCGCCGCAGTCTTTTTCGGAACGGCATTGGAAATTCGCTCCGGCCAGAGGAGAAAACGCAGGACGATCTCATCCTTGGTGCCGATTAAACCGACGAGCGCGGTCGGCCAATCAATACCGTAATCGCTCATTCTAAGTCGCGCCGTACCGTCGATCTCGAGCCGATCCTTGCCGTTTCGGATCACTACCACCTCGAATAGTACCGGCTTGGCACGGCCACGAAGATTCAAGGTGCCTTCCAGTTGAAAACGAGTAGAGGTGATACGGTTAATCCGATTGGAAGAGAAAGTAATCTTTTCGTGATCATCCGCGGCCAAAATCTCCTTCCGCACGAAGGCCAAGAAGGATTGACGCTTTTCGGCCTTCAGCCACTGGTCGTGGCAGGCGACGCTGGTTGCGTCAAAAGCCAGTTGAACGCGCGAGTTCTCAGGGTTCTCGCAGTCGTAGTCGACTTCGCCACTATATTGCTGGAGGAACAGAACATGTTTCCGCCTTGCCATCAATCCAGACTTGAAGACCTGGGCGGCCACACTGCTCTCGCCCGTAGGGCGAATGATGTAACGAGTGTCGTTTGTAACCATAGGCTCCATTTAGCGAATTAGACGAAGCGTTTTACTGAAATGTTCTGGACGATGCCAATGTTTTTGACCCATGTGAGTCGCCAAAGCGCGAAACCGTATCAGTACTAGTTTGTCCATGTGACTTCTCCTCATATATACGGACCAAGATCACTTTGGTTACGCCGGATCTACAGAAAATTTACGCTCCGTTGCGCGAACTTTACGACACTACCGGCTCGGCTCGACATTTGGCGACCATGAGAGTGATGTCGTCATGTTGATCAGCGGAGCCAAAATCTCGCACGTCGGAGAGGATGGCGCGTACCATTGCTTGGGGCGCAAGACTGCGATGGCGGCTGAGTGACTGGAGAACGCCTTCTTCGCCAAACTCTTCGCCTTTGGCATTGAACGATTCGGTAACGCCGTCGGTGTAGAGAGCGAGAATGTCTCCGGCGAAGAGCTGGCATTCGCCAATGGCGCAATCCCATTCGGTAAACAGACCGAGGACGGTACAAGTGGAGGCGAGATGTTCCAAAGAGTTATCTTGCCGCAAGACAATGCCGGCGAGATGTCCACAATTGACGTAACGCAATCGCTGCAGCCGATCGTCGTATTCGGCAAAGAAGAGTGTGGCGTAGGAACTGGCGCTGGTGTTTTCGTAGAACAATTGATTGACCGAGCACAAGAGCGTTTCCAATTGGTTGAGTGCCGCGGTGCACTGGCTGCGGAGCTGCGCTTGCAGATTGGCCATGAGGAGCGCGGCGGCGATGCCCTTTCCTGCCACATCGCCGACGATAAGGCCAAGCCGTTCCCGGCCTAGCGACAAGAAATCGTAGTAGTCGCCTCCGACTTGTCTTGCTTGTTCACAGACACCGGAATATTCGAGGGTGGTGCAAGGTGGGAGCTGTTGCGGAAAGAGCCGGGCCTGGACTTGGCGGGCGATATCCATTTCATGGGCCATGCGCCGCTCGGCTTCGCGTTTCTCGGTTTTGGCGCGCCGCTGCGCTTCGATTGCGAAGGTGACTTCATCGAAGCTGGCTAGGGCAAATGAATTTCCATCGGGGTCTTCAAAGCGCGTGAAGACCTCGCCCCAGACCGGTGCTGAGGGCTTGGCGAGGGTAGAAGAATCGTTTGCCGGAGAAATGGGCGCACGCTTTTGATAGGTGATCCGTCTGAGACGAGGAGTAAATCGGAAGCGGACTCCGCGGCTAGTCCATTCGCGGAACTGAGCGGCGACGTCTTCGGACACGAAGACGACGCGGGTAGCTCGGCCAATGAATTTAGATTCCGCGGAATTGGGTTTGGGTTGAATGAGCGTTAGGATCGCGGAGCCATCGGGAGGTGAAACGCCGACCCAACGCACCCCCGAATGAAGACGAGCGTCAAAGGCGAGTTCGAAGCCGAGCGTATCGACATAAAATCGCAGGCTGCGCTCTTGATCGCGCACGTAGACGTCGACGGAATGCAATTGGAGATGATTATGCGGCCGCTCAAAGTCGCTCACGGGTCGATTATAGATGGTCGACGGCGCTTGCCAAATTCGTTTCTGGATTTGTAACCTTCTGGCTGTAGGCGAGTATTGGATTGTGAGGATGAGTGGAAAGCCAATCCGATAGCTCATTGATGCAGCTCGTGCAGGAAGGCGATACCGCTCAACTCGCTGTGCTATTCGAACGTCACCATATGGCCCTCTTTCACCACCTTCTTGCGTTAACGCGGAACCGGGCCGCGAGTGAGGATCTGGTTCAGGAAGCTTTTTTTCGGGTCATCAAGTACGCGCGCACGTATAATGCGGGGCTTTCGTTCCCAAGCTGGCTGCACGGCATTGCCCGTAACGCCTATTTTGATTCGCTGCGCAAACAGCGCGGCGAGACGTCGATGGAATCGATTGTGGGGGAGATGAAAAGTACCGATCCTATGCCCGAGGAAGCGATGAGCCGCGAACAAGATACGCAGTTTCTGCAAAACGCGCTCGACCAATTGCCGGAAGACAAGAGAGAGGTTCTGCTCTTGAGCCGCTTCCAGAATCTGCGCTATGAAGATATCGCGCACATTCTGGAATGTGAAGTGGGGACGGTTAAGGTCCGTGTCTATCGCGCGCTCAAGGAGTTGCGCGCCCGGTTTTGCGAGTTGCGTGGAGAGAAAGTTTATGACACCTGAAGATTACCGCTTTCTGATTCCCGAATATCTGTCCGGCCGGTTGACGGTTGTGGAAACGTCGCTCTTTGAGAGCGCGATTGCGGCGGATGCGGGCCTGCGCGGCGAGGTAGAGGAATTGCGCTCTTTGTGGCAAGGTCTCGCGCTCCTGGCCGCGGAAAAACCCAGTTCGGCGATGCGGGCGCAGTTTTACCAAAAACTCAATGCGCTGCAGCGCGGCAATGCGCGTCGCGTAGAAAAGCATTCGTGGTGGCATCTGGCCTGGCCGAAACAATTAGTGTTTGGCGCTCTAATCTTCGCGGTGGGTCTCTTGGCGGGGCGTGCTTTCGTCGATCAGCGCGCCCATACAGATGAAATCGCCCAAATGCGCTCGCAGGTGCGAGGCTTGCAGGAGATGGTGGCCCTTTCGTTGTTGGAGCGGCAATCACCCGCCTCCCGTCTAGAAGGTGTCGCGTGGAGCAACAAGATTGACCGTCCTAACGATCAATTGTTAAACGCACTGGTGGCCGCCCTAAACAACGATCCCAACGTGAACGTCCGTCTTTCTTCCATCGATGCCCTTGAGAAGTTTACCAGCGACGAGGCAATCTCCAAGGCGTTGGTGGATTCCATTCAACGTCAGGATTCGCCCCTAGTGCAGGTGGCACTGATCGATTCACTGGTTCACACGCACGACCATTCGGCGGCGGAGGAGTTTAAGAAGCTAACCGTCGCTTCGGAAATAAATCCCGCTGTGCGGCAGCGCGCGCAGTGGGGCCTGGAAAAGCTCACTTACCAATAGGAGAACAATCATGAAAACGGCGATTTACCTGATGCTCATGGCATCGGGCCTGGGGATCGTGTGTCTGGCCGACAGGCATTCCGACCGCTGGCCCCTTCGCGAGGAAGAAACCATTGAAAAGACACTGACGCTTTCGGGCGCGCCCCGCCGGCTGTTGATTGACAATCTGGAAGGCTTCGTCCATGTAACGGCAACCGACAATCCGCAAGTTCACGTTACCGTCCATAAAAGGATCCGCGCTGAGACGGCCACGGATCTGCAACAGGCGAAAAGCGAGGTCAAACTCGACATGACGGAGAAACCCGGGATGGTTTCCATATATTACGCTGCGCCCTGGCGCTGTGAACACGGCAATTGCGATCACCAGGAGCGCCGATTCTACAACGTGGTTTACGACATTGAAGTGCAAACGCCGCGCGATGTGCGCCCAGTGGTTTCGACCGTCAACGAGGGTGACGTCCGGGTTGATGGCACCACCGGCGATTTCGATGTGAGTAATGTGAATGGTGCCATCAGCATGACGGATGTGGCAGGGTCCGGCGACGTCCACACTGTAAATGGGCCGATCACGGTTCACTTGACGAAGAATCCCACTCAAACCAGCAGTTTCAAAAGTGTGAACGGCGGACTCGATGTTTACTTTCAACCCGACTTATCCGCCGATCTGCACTTCAAGACGATGAACGGGCAGATTTTTAGCGATTTCGAAGTAACACCACTGGCTGGCGGTCGCCACCGCAGAAACCGATCAAAAGAACGGCAAGTATGTCTATCGGAGCAACGGACGCCAAGGCGCGCGTGTCGGCCGCGGCGGCACTGAAATCGATTTCGACACTTTGAATGGAAATATCCGCGTACATCGCGCGGGGAATTAAGAGGAGAAAACGAAATGACCAAATCAATTGCAATCTTATTGCTGCTTAGCGCGGGCGCGCTGCTAGCCGAAGAGAGTCCGGAAAAGGCAACCGTCCCGTTGCACGATCCTGCGCGCCCGGTGCGGGTACACGCACATCTCATGACGGGCGGCATTACGGTGCGCGGCGCCGATGTGAAGGAAGTGATTGTCGAGGCTATCGGCCGCGGGAGCCGGGAGCGCCACGAATCGCACGCCGACCGGAGCGACGGGATGCACCGGCTGGAATTTCCCGGAACGGCCGGCCTTGATGTGACAGAAGAAGACAATGTTGTGACTATTAAGACTTCCAGCATGAATCGGGCTACCGATTTAACCATCACCGTGCCGCGCAAAACCTCGCTCGAGCTGAAGTGCATGAATGACGGAAACATTTATGTAGAAGGCGTGGACGGAGAGATTGATGCGAACAACCTGAACGGCAAAGTCACGTTGAAAAATGTATCCGGCTCAGTAGTGGCGCACTCACTTAATGGCGCGGTCACGGTGTCGCTTGATCGCATCGATTCCGGCAAGGCAATGTCTTTCAGCACAATGAACGGTGACATCGACGTGAGTTTGCCGGCAAGCCTGAAGGCCAACGTGCGGATGAAGACCGATAACGGAGACATCTACAGCGATTTCGATGTCAAGCTGGACAGTTCGGCGAGTTCGCGTCCCGTCGAGCAAGGGCGTCAGCCGGACGGCAGTTATCGTCTGCGTTTTGACCAAGCTCTGCATGGCTCCATCAATGGCGGCGGTCCCGACTTCCAGTTCACATCGTTCAACGGGCAGATTTACATCCGTAAAAACAAGTAATCGATCACTAACCGGCACTTCGGATTCCCGTCAATACAAGGAATGATATGAACCTGCTTCAAAACATCACCTTCGCCTTGCGAACCTTCCGGAAGTCACCCCTGTTCGTCGCAATCGCGGTTTTATCCATCGCCTTCGGTATCGGGGCGAATACGGCCATCTTTTCTTTGACGGACCAAATCCTGGTGCGCATGCTGCCGGTAAAGAATCCCGAGCAATTGGTGTTGTTGAGCGCTGTGGGAAGGCATTATGGGAGCAATCAGGGCTGGAACCGGATTTCCTACCCGATGTATCAAGATTTCCGCGACCACAATCAGCCGTTCAGCGGCATGTTTTGCATGCGGGAAACGGAGTTTAGTTTGAACTACGGAGGCCGGACGGAACGCATTTCCGGCGAGTTAGTATCGGGAAACTATTTCCCGGCATTAGGGGTGAAGCCAGCGTTGGGACGACTCTTCACGGCGCAAGATGATTTGCAACAAGGCGGCCACCCAGTCGCCGTCTTGAGTTTCGATTATTTTCAGAGCCGCTTTGCGGGGAATCCCGGCGTAATTGGCCAAAAGCTTATCATTGATGGCTATCCTTTCACGGTGATCGGCGTAAGCCAAGCCGGCTTTAACGGCACTGATCCGGCTTACTCAAGGCAAGTTCGCATACCAATGATGATGGCTGGAGTGGTTGGGAAATATCTCGACCTCAATGATCGGCGCTCGCGCTGGGTCACGGCGTTTGGGCGGCTAAAGCCGGCAGTAACTCTCGAACAAGCCAAGGCCAGCTTGCAACCTTACTTTCACCAAATCTTGAAGATGGAGGTGCAGGAAAAGGGATTTGCCAAGGCGTCGAGCTACATGAAAGAACAGTTCTTGAAAATGTCGATGAACGTTCTGCCTGCATCTAAAGGGCGGTCGAACCTCCGGCGTCAATTCTCAACGCCCTTGTTGGTTTTGATGGCTACGGTTGCACTGGTGCTGCTCATTGCCTGCGCCAATGTAGCTAATTTGTTGATCGCACGCGCTACTTCTAGACAGAAAGAAATTGCGGTGCGGCTGGCGCTTGGTTCGAGCCGTGGACGGATTGTATCGCAACTTTTGGTGGAGAGTTTGATCTTATCTATTGGCGGCGGGGTAATTGGACTGACGCTTGCTTATTGGACCGATCTCGCCTTGATCGGCTTTTTGCCGCCGAGTTCCGTCCCGATGCGGCTATCTTCCGCGCCCGATTGGCGTGTATTGGTTTTCAATTTAGGTCTTTCAGTCTTAACGGGTGTGTTGTTCGGCTTAGTGCCGGCGCTGCAATCGACCCGTCCCGATGTCTCGGGCACGCTGAAGGATCAAGCCAACGCGGCCTCCGGAGGTATCTCGAACCGCGTGCGTAAATCGCTGGTGATCGCACAGATTTCTTTGTCGCTGCTGCTGCTGATTGGCGCGAGTTTGTTCATCCGCAGCCTGCAGAATCTGAAGGATATCGATCCGGGTTTCAAAACGACAAATCTGCTGGCCTTCAAAATCAACCCACAGATGAGTGGTTACTCCGCGGACAAAACCAAGATGATCTATTCACGCCTCGAAGAGAGCCTTGCGGCAATTCCCGGGGTTCAGGATGCAAGTCTTGCCGTTGTGGGGGTGATGGAAGGCGACGAATGGGATCAGTGGGTGACTATTGATTCTTACTCTCCCAAAACCGGGGAATTGCCTGACCCGCATATGAACTTTCTTTCGCCCCGCTACTTCAAGACGATGGGAATTCCTCTGCTCGCCGGCCGCGACTTCCGTCTTTCGGACACCTTGGAGTCGGACAAAGTCTGCATTGTGAACGAGGCGTTTGCTAAGAAATATTTCAACGGGGTCAATGCTGTCGGTCATCGAATCGGCATGGGCATCGACCCCGGCACTAAGACGGATATAACAATTATTGGCGTCTCGCGCAGCACTAAGTACGAGAGCATGCGCGACGACATCCCAGTAGAAGTTTTTCGTCCCTACCGGCAGCTTGAGTTTGCGACCGGGATCGTCGGCTACGCGCGCACGGCGTATCCTCCCGAACAGATGTTCCAGCGCATCCGCCAAACGGTTCACAATCTCGATTCGAACCTGCCTGTGTTTGACCTAATAACGCTGGAGCAACAGACGGAAGATTCGTTGGTGACCGAGCGGCTAGTCGCCACTTTATCGAGCGGCTTCGGCCTGCTCGCGACTGTGTTGGCATCTATCGGGCTCTACGGTGTAATGAGTTACATGGTAGCTCGGCGTACCCGCGAGATTGGTATACGCATTGCCATTGGCGCAGAGAGATCCCATGTGCTCTGGCTAGTCATGAGTGAAGTCGTTGTGCTGCTGCTGGTGGGCATCGCCATTGCTCTGCCCTGCGCCTGGCTGCTCTCGCAGGCGGTACGCTCGCAACTCTATGGGATTGAACCGCTCGATCCCATATCAATCGTGTTGGCAGCGATGACGATTACCTTGGTAGCGCTGGCCGCCGGCTATGTGCCCGCTCGGCGCGCCATGCGTATTGACCCAACTCGTGCGCTGCGCTATGAGTGATGCAACATCGCAAAAAGGTGGACGCGAGGAGCGTACTGGCGGTGACAGGGCTTCCGAGCCGTGACTGCCAAGGAGCGCTGTACGCAAACTTCCGTTGATACTAATGCTGCTGTTCCAACACCGGCAGAACCTTGCCTGACGAACCACTAGGCGTTTGAATATCGAGTAGCGTAGCCAGCGTCGGCGCAATATCGTTCACCTCAACGTTCTGGTCATAGCGTCCAGGCTTAATTCCGGGTCCCAGTAAAAGCATGGGAACGTGGCGGTCATAAGACCAAGGCGAGAAGTGAGTGGTCCCGGTGCCAGAACCCGTAATGTAGCCGGGCTCAAAGATGATAAAGATATCGCCACTGCGCTTTGCGTTGAAGCCGTTCATGGCGGCTTGTGCGACAAAATCTCCGTATTCGCCGTTTTCCAACTCTGGACGCGTGTAGACGCGGGCAACATGTAAATCGGGCGAGGCCATCAGCGCGCTCGTTGCCACTCGATAAAGGTCGTCTTCCTCAATCGGCTCATTCGATGATCCTTTTCTGGCTTTCACGACGGTGTCCCAATTGACGTAAAGCGTGGTTTCGCCAGCGCCCGAAATGAGCCACGGACCCTCGACGCCAAAAGTCTTGGCCAAGGCATTTTGCACAATCTCTTCCGGATTTCCGCGAATGTTTCCTCCGGGCATGTGCGTCTCCTGGTCGTGCTTCACGGTTGCGGCCACGCCATGGTCGGCGGAAAGCACTACAACTGTGTCGCTTAAGCCCACGCTCTTGTCAATCAAAGTAAAAAGTCTTCCGAGCAACTGGTCTGTGCGAATAGCCATGTCGCGAACCTCAGGGGAATTAGGTCCGACGGCGTGGCCCACATAGTCGTTGGAAGAGAGCGATATCGTGAGCAAATCAGTTGTGCCGGCGCGCTGTCCGAGCTTTTCGCCGGTAATAGCGGCCTCGGCAAACTGCTCAATCAATTCGTTGCCCCAAGGGCTGGCAGGCAATTTGGCGTAGGGCGCTCCGGTTTTGGCGTGAAAATCCCAGCTAGGGAAACCGTCCCACTTCTCGTCCACATATTTCGCAGCTAATTTTTGGCCATTGAAATCGTCGGCCCAAGCGGGAAGCTTTTCCATGTAATAACTGCTGGTGACAAACGCACCGCTTTGATCGTCGAACCAGAAAGCTCCGTTAGCGCTATGGCCCGAGGGCAAAATGGCGCCGCGCGCTTTGATGGAAATGCCGATTACTTTCGAATCGGGATGGGCGTCTTTCAACTCGTCGCCGAGAGTTGTGACGAGAAGGCGCCGAGGCGAAGCAGGGTCGGAGTCAGTGCACTTCTCTCCCTGGGCCGGTTGGGGTGCGCCGACAACGTTTACCGTCCAATCGCAAACACTAGTCACGATTTTATTTTCTGCCCGGTCAAACCAAGAGTTGCCCACAATGCCGCTGGCGGCTGGCATCGCTCCAGAGAGCATGATGCTGTGTCCCACCGCGGTGACTGTGGGGATTTGTGCATAAAAGCCGTTGGTAAAATCGGCGCCCGTTGTGAGCATGCGGGAAAGCCCGGCATGATAATCGTCGCGGAAGCGCGTGAGGTAATCGTAGCGGAACTGATCGACGACAACCACGACGACAAGCTTGGGCTTCGGTTTCGACGGGGTCTGCGCCCCGCCCAATCCGGGGATCAGCGCAGCTAGAGAGAGAAAGGCAACACTCGGTATTCGATGACGCAGCATTCGGCAATAGAGTAACATTCTTAAAGAAGTGCAAACGGTCTTGGAGCTGCGGGCTCTCACCAAACATTTCCCCACTCATCGCGCGGTGAATGGTGTTTCGTTTTCCATTGGCCGGGGCGAGTTCTTCTCGTTGGTAGGCCCTTCAGGCTGCGGCAAGACTACTACTCTGCGCTTGATTGCCGGTTTCGAGGAACCAACGAATGGCCAATTGTTGCTGGACGGACAGTCTGTCGAAGGCTTGCCCGCATACCGGCGCGATGTGAGCACGGTCTTCCAAAACTACGCGCTCTTTCCGCATCTGACTGTCGCCAAGAATATTGCCTTTGGACTGGAACGGCGCGGACGCCCGAAGAACGAGATCGCGGAGAAGACTTCGCGTGCTTTGGAGTTGGTGCATTTGACGGGCAAAGAAGATCGGCTGCCAAATCAGATTTCAGGCGGTGAACGGCAACGGGTAGCGCTGGCGCGCTCGATCGTGCTTGAGCCCAAAGTTTTGTTGCTGGACGAACCTCTATCGGCGCTTGATGCCAAGTTGCGAAAGGAAGTGCGGCAAGAGCTAAAGAGCCTGCAGCGGCGGACGGGCATCGCCTTCTTGTTCGTGACTCATGACCAGGAAGAAGCGCTTTCCCTCTCGGATCGCGTGGCCATTATGAATGGCGGCATGCTTGAGCAGGTGGGCACGCCGCAAGAGGTTTACCGTTCGCCGAAAACGCGTTTTGTGGCCGAGTTCCTGGGAAATGTGAATTGGCTCAGCGGCGCTGGCGTCCTGCCGGAGGCGATCCGGATTTCGCGGAACTTGTCGGCAGGCGCGAGTCAAGCGGTTGTGGAGGGTCAAACGTTCTTGGGCAATTGCGTGCACCTGACGGCAAAGTTGCCGGACGGGTCAGCTTGTACGATTGAGATCGCACAGCAGCATTGCGATTTTCAGACGGGTGAGAATGTTTATTTGTCATGGGACGCAGCCGATGAGTTTCGCTTGCCATGAAAATTCGCGCGATCTTCCTGGCTCCCGCTGCAGCGGTAATGTTGAGCCTCTTTTTCCTGCCGCTGCTGATTGTGATGGCGTACAGTCTCCTAACCCGTGGCGCTTACGGCGGAGTTCTGCTGCCATGGACGGCTGAGAGTTACGCGCGCATTTTTGATCCGCTCTACTTAGCCATTCTGTGGCGCTCCATCTGGATCGCAGCCGTGTCGACGGCAATATGCCTGCTGCTGGCTTTTCCGTTAGCGCTCTACATCGCGCGCGCAGGCGAGCGCAAAACGCTTTTGCTCAATCTGGTCATGCTGCCGTTTTGGACCAGTTTTCTAATTCGGACTTACGCTTGGATGTTTTTGTTGCGCGATACAGGATTGGTTAACAGCCTGCTGCAATCGCTGCATCTCATTCGAGAGCCGCTACCTCTGCTATTCAATACGGGGGCGGTGATTCTTGGGTTGGTTTACGGGTATTTGCCGTTTATGGTGCTGCCTCTTTATGCGACCCTTGAGAAGCTCGACCCGGCGCTACTGGATGCCGCGGCAGACCTCGGTGCGTCACCGGCAATTGCCGTTTGGCGTGTAGTAGTGCCCATGAGCCGGCCAGGCATGATTGCCGGATGCTTGCTGGTCTTCATCCCTTGTTTGGGCGCGTATCTCACGCCCGATCTCATGGGAGGTGGAAAGACAGTCATGATTGGCAACCTGGTTCAAAATCAGTTCACAACTTCGCGCGATTGGCCGTTTGGCGCCGCCATTTCTTTGCTGCTGATGGGAATGGTTCTGGTTGTGATGCGAGTTCTCGGAGACAAGGGAGAAGAGCTGCTATGAAACGCTTCCTCCCGGTCTATGCTTGCGCGGCGTATTTATTCCTATATCTGCCGTTGCTTGCGTTGGGAGCGTTCAGCTTTAACAATTCGAAAATTGCCGTCTGGCAAGGATTCACTCTTGCCTGGTACGGCCGTGTGTTCCGTAATTCGGCGCTTATGGAAGGAACGCTCAACAGCTTGCTCATTGCCGTCATAGCTACGATTGCCGCAGCGGTGATTGGAACGCTTGCGGCTTATGCGCTTTGGCAGAAGAAACTTCCGTGGCTCACGGGTTCGCTCTACCTATCGCTACTTTCTCCGGAGATCGTAACAGGTGTTTCGTTGCTCGTATTCTTTCAAGGGGTCTTCCATTTTCTAAAGTTGCAACTCGGTATCCACACCGTGATTCTGGCGCACATTTCGTTTTCATTGGCCTATGTGGTGATCGTGATACTGGCTCGCCTGCGAACCTTTGATCGCACTCTGGAAGAAGCGGCGCTCGATCTGGGCGCTAACGATTGGCAGGTCTTTCGGCACGTAACCGCGCCGTTACTATTGCCCGGTATTGTAGCCGCCGCACTGTTGTGTTTTACCGTTTCATTCGACGATTACGTGATTACCAGCCTGGTAGCCGGCGTCAATTCCGAAACGCTGCCGATGATTATTTACGCGATGGCGCGCAAAGGCGTTAGTCCAGAGGTGAACGCGCTCTCCGTAATGATTACCGTAGGCCTCGGGATTTTAGTCCTGATCTCAGGCCGCTTGGAGAGTAAACGGTGAACCGGCGCATTTTCTTGATGGGCGCGGCCAGCGCGCTTGCCGCCTGCACCCGCGCGAGCGAACGGCGGCTCAATGTCTACAACTGGGAGAATTACGTTGCCGCTTCCACCATCCCCGATTTTGAACGCGAGTTTCACTGCCGCGTACGATATGCAACCTACGGAAGCGCCGAAGAACTTCTCGCCAAAGTTTTCAGCGGCAACTCTGGCTGGGATGTAGGGTTCCCTTCCAATAGCTTCGTCAAACCGATGGTCGAGTTAGATCTATTACTCAAACTCGACCACCAGCAACTTCCGAATCTCAGATATCTCGACGCGCGCTTTCAGCAGCCTGAATGGGACCCGAGACTCGAAGTCTGCGTCCCCTATATGCACAGTGCCACCGGGATTCTGTACGCCAAGTCGGTTACGCGCACCCCAACGGCTTGGGCGGATCTTTGGACGGACGCATACTCTCGTCGAGTCACTATGCTCGACGATCCCGCCGAGGTTCTCGGCGCTTGTTTGAAACGAATCGGAGTATCCGTCAATTCAACCGACGAGAATCAACTCAAATCGGCTCGTGACCTGGCCATCAAGCAGAAGCCTTTGTTGCGCGCTTATTTGAATGAGGAAGTGCGTGACCAGGTAGTGGCGGGTGATGTACTGGTGGCGCAGATGTGGGCCCAGGTGGGGCAGGTTGCCATAGACAACGCTCCAGGGCTCGGCTTTGCGTTTCCCGCCGAAGGGTTTCCGCTTTACGCGGATAACGCGGTGATCCTGCGGGAAAGCAAGCATCAGGAACTGGCTCACAGCTTCCTCAACTATCTCCTTCGCCCAAGAGCGGCGGCGAACATTGCGATAGAAATGCGCACGGCAACCGCAAACGGTGCGGCCAGAGAGCTCTTGCCTGCCGCGCAACGCGACAACACTGTTTTGTATCCTCCGCCCGATGTTTTAGCTCGCGGCGAGTGGTTTAAAGCGCTGCCGGGGACTGCGCAACGGCTGAGAGATCGGTTTTGGACGGAGATTAAGTCGTCCTAGCATTTGACTTTCCGAGCCGTGACTGTCAAGGAGAGGTGGACTTACTACTTACTCAAGCCGCAACGCGATAGCGGGATCGGTTCTCATGGCGCGGCGGCCTGGCACAAAACAGGCGAGCGCTGCTGTTACTAATAACAATGCCGAGACGGCGGCATAGGTAGACAGGTCGATGGGTTGAACGCCGAAAAGAAGCGGCTTGAGATAGCGTGACAGCCAAGCGGCGATAGAGCCACCGATGGCAATGCCGGCAAGCGCCGGCAAAAGACCTTGCCCGATGGTGATCCGTAGAATGCTCGCTTCACTCGCGCCGAGCGCCATGCGGAGTCCAATCTCAGAAGTGCGGCGGCTGACCGAGTAAGAAAGAACGCCATAGATGCCAAGGCTCGCCAGCAGCAGAGCGAACCCGCTGAAGGTCGCTAAGACGACGGAATTCATCCGCTGCGATGAGACGGAACGGCTCACTAGATCGTCGAAAGCGCGTATGTCGGCAAGCGGCAGATTGGGATCGAGGCTTCTGATAATGGCCCGCACCGCCGGAACTACGGCCAGCGGATTTCCACGCGTTTCAAGAACGAACTCGGAGGGCAAGGCTATGCGTCCATAGGGAAGATAAACCGTGAGGGCCGGTCCCTGGTCTAGGCCGCGCTCCAAAGAGTCGCCGACAACGCCCACAACTTCAGCCTCAGGGCCGCCTTGCCCCTTCCATAAGAGTGTACGTTTGCCAACGGGATCTTCATTCGGAAAGAGCAACTTGGCTAGGGCCGAACTGATCATAACGGTTCGATGCGATGGCGGCGGCTGACCGCGCTCGGCCCAGACTGGCTTATCGGTTTCGTTGAAATTCCGGCCGTGCAACAACGGCAGGCCCACGGTGCGTAAGTATCCTGGCGTGATGATGCGCCAACCCGCCCAAGGTGGTGATCCCTGGGCGAGCGTGTGAGCAGCGGCGTCAATACCCATACCGTAATTAGGGCCCTCCACCGGCCGCACGTTAACGGCGCCGCTCGAGATGATCGCCGGGTTGGCGGAGAGTTTTTCAAGGAAGCTATCGATAAATCCCTTCCCTCTGCCGTTTTCTCCATAGCTATCGGGATAGCTAAGCGAGAACATGAGACGGTGCGTTGTTACAAAACCGCGGTGTTCATTCAATAGGCTCTGAAAGCTTCGCAGAACGAGGCCGGCGCTAACCAGGAGAAGGAAGGCGAGCGCGACCTCGGCGGTCACGAGCATCGAGCGCAAGCGGCTTTGGCGGCGGCTTGCACCCGCTTGGCGTTCGCTTTCACGAAGGGCAGTGGCGATTCCCTGGACCGGCGTCTGGAACGCGGGCGCAAGGCCGCAGAGCAGGCCCGTCACCAGAGTTACACTGACCGTGAAGAAGAGCACCCATGGGTTGAGGCTCACTTCATCAAGGCGCGGAATGCCCCGGATTTCTATGGTGCGAAGAACGCGCACGCAGGCGGCGGCCGAGGCCAGCCCAAACACCGCGCCCAATGTACTCAGTATCAGCGATTCGAGCATGACAAGACGGATTAGCCGGGTGCGCGCAGCCCCCAGTGCAATGCGTATGGCGATTTCACGCTGGCGCGCCAAGCCGCGCGCGAGCAGCAGATTCGCCACATTCACGCAGGCGATCAGGGCGAGAAGCCCAACGGCTAGGAGCAGAAACCGCAGAGCAGCGCGTGTGGAATCCGGAGCGATCCAGCGGCGCGACGGAAAAAAGTTGAAGCCGAGCCCCTTATCCTCTTTCGGATTGGCTGCCGTGAGTAATCCCGCCATCCTCTGTAGCTCAGTCTTGGCAGTCTCGGGTTTGACTGCTTTTGCCAGACGCCCCACCACGCTGAATTCCCAACTGCCACGGTCAGCGTTCGGGTGATATGGGAATGGCAGGTATATTTGGTCGTCGATCCAAGGTTCACCGGCGGGAAGGACACCTACGACTGTATAGCTCTTGTCACTCAGCCGCAGCACCCTGCCCAGTATGTTGGCGTTTCCTCCATAGTGGTTCTTCCAGAACTTATTGCCGAGGATTGCGACATTGGTATGGCCTTCATCAGGGGAAAAATCGCGGCCCAGAACGGGAACAACGCCCAGTGTGCGAAAGAATTCTACCGTCACTTGTGGCGCCGAAACCTTTGCCGGCTGGTCGTCGGTAAGATTGGCTTCGTTACCGTGGTATGCGGCAATGTGCTCGAAAGATTTTGTGCGGTCATGGAGGTCCCAGAAATCGGCTTCGGAAAACGCCACTGTGTCCATTCCGCGGTCAAGCCGGGTCTCGACGAGTTCGACAAGTTGAGCGGAATCCCGGAACGGCAACGGCCGCAGCAGCGCTGCTTCGAAAACGCTGAAGATGGTGGTGCTGGCTCCTATGCCGAGGGCGAGCATGAGCGCACACATGGCAGCCATAGCGGGATTGTGGCGGAGCGCGCGGACCGATTGGCGAAGCTCCGTCCAAAGGCCCTCCAGTAAGGCTCCCCGGCGGACATCACGTACCTGTTCCTTAATCATTTCGATTCCTCCCACTTCGATTGCCGCCTCGCGGCGCGCGGTCTCCGCATTAGCACCGGCGGCGATTTTTTCGTCCACAAGGAGTTGCAGGTAGGAGCGAATCTCCGCATCGAGAGTGCTATCCACTGCCTGCTTGCGGAAAAGATTGCGCCAGATTGATCGAAGCCATTGCATGGGAAACTCCTATGGGATTTCCAGGGCGCCGGCCATGGCAGCCGAGATGCGGCTCCAGTTGGCGGTTTCCTGCTTGAGCTGCTGGTGGCCGCGCTTTGTGAGGTGGTAAAACTTTGCACGGCGGTTGTTTTCCGATTCGCCCCAATCCGCGCTGAGCCAGCCGGCTTCTTCCAGGCGATGGAGCGCGGGAAAGAGCGAGCCCGGCTTGACTTGAAACGTGTCGTTGGTCACCTGGGCGATGCGGCGTGAGATCCCGAGGCCGTGCATCGGCTCGAGGGCGAGCACTTTAAGAATGAGGACATCGAGCGTGCCCTGGAGCAAGGCGATATTGGCGGAAGGCGGCATCTTGTATAGACTTTCTATAGAAAGTCCTACAGAGATTCTATAGGAACGGGCGGGCGAATGCAAGAGGGCCTCGCTATCGCTATCAAATCGAACGCGGCAAGCCGCAGTCAATGCACCCTCAGCTTATTGAGCAACTCTCGCCAGCTTGCGTCGCCCCAAATTGTCGCCAAGCCTCTTGTGACCCCGTTTCCTGCCGCCCTTTGGCCGGGCCTCTGCCCGGCCGAATCCTTTTATTGACCGCGACCTTCCTTCAGGCGGCGGAGAAGACGCCCCAAGATCAAAAGTGACGGCGCCTTGATCATAGCTGGCGCCTCTCTCGAAGAAGCGCAAAGGAGGCGTCGACTCGCGCACTTTCCGGTGAGCGATTAAAGATGTGGCGCAATTATCAGCACATCTGCGCGGTGCCCGCTGACATGGGTTATTACGAACCTCCCGCAGGCCGGGTTGTCTGCGACAAGGTGACACGGCAATTTCATCTGTACACCGATCTGTGCATTCTAGAAAACGATGCCCGAACGGAATCGAATGGCGCCACGGCTCGGCATGGCGGAGTCCATGCGGGAATCGGTCCGTCAGTTATGGGACCAAGGATGGCACAACGGTAAGCAAGTGTTCGCAAAGATCCGCCAGTCAGGTTACGTGGGAAGTTATGTCGGGATCAGGAGACTGTTGGAGCCGTGGCGGGAAGAAAGTCGCGCTGCAAAAAGGATAAAGGCAGAGACCTCGCTTGCAGTGTCGGGAATCCAGGAGAATCTGTCGGCGAGGCATCACATTGCGCCGCAAGTAGCGGCGGCGTTGCTCAGTCAACCGAAACGAGTGCTCCGTGCGAAGCAGCGCGAAACCGTGGATTCTCTGAAAGAGTCGTGTCCGGGCTTTGCGGTGATGCGGCATTTGGTCATGAGTTTTCGCGGCATTTTGTGCCACGGCAAGAAGAGCAGCCTTGAGCGTTGGGTGAAGCGAGCCGCCAGCGAAATCGACACCATGCGGCGGTTTGCGAAGAGACTAAAGCAAGATTGGGTAGCCGTTCAAAATGCGGTAGAACTCCCTTGGAACAATGGCCCCGCGGAAGGCCACATTAATCGCCCAAAAACTTTGAAGCGTCAGATGTACGGTCGCGCCCGTTTCGAATTGCTTCGCGCTCGACTCTTGCCATTCTCAGCTGCTGAGTTGCATCAAACCTGAGGAAGAACCAGTTAATGTGAGCAGGAAGTGGCGCTGTTCTCAAGCAGAACTGTTTATGATCTCAAGCCGCTACAGTTAGTTTCCTTTTGCCGGGCGCATGACGCGCGTAATTGCTTTCACCATGAGCTTCCACTTGGATTCCTCAGCCACGAGTTGCTGCTTTCCGGCCGCGGTCAATTTGTAATATTTCGCGCGCCTGTTGAGGTCGGAACTTTTCCATTCTGCGGAAATGAGGCCACGCGCTTCCAAGCGATGAAGGGCCGGATAAAGAGAGCCGCGTTCAATCTTTAGCAGTTCCGCCGAACTCTGGCGGATGGCGAGGCCGACGCCGTGCCCGTGCTGCGGTCCCCTCTGCAGGGTGCGCAGGATGAGCATATCGAGGGTTCCCTGGAGAAGCTCAATGCCATTTTCGGGCGATGTCAAGGACATAGGCTTACATGACATTCTAGTAGAAAACTTATTTGTTGTCTACTAGATTGACGAGTAGTAGGAGAACGTCGTGAAATCTTGATGAGACACCGTCAACTCGGATATCCAATCTGGCGCAGAGTGTGCCATGTTGAGGATTGGCTCAGAATTAACTCAGCGCTTATGGAACTCCATCCGCGCCAAAGCATCCACCTAACGCCCCACGGCCAGCAGTTTAACGATGGCATTCCCATCAGAATGGTAATGCTTCCTCGCAATGTCCAAGGCGGTCTCACCGTTTTTGTCTCTCATCTCCACCTTTGCGTGCTCCCGCACTAACACTCGCACTGCACTCGCCAACCCTTTCTGCGCCGCAAACATGAGAGCCGTCTCGCCGTTCCTGTCCGCCAGGTTTACATCCGCCCCATTGTCGATCAAGCTTTGCGCCACTTCTGATTTGTCTACCGAGTCGATTGCCCCGGTCGCCCACATCAGCGGAGTTTCCCCCTTATCGTTTTGCCTATTGATGCTGGCGCCTAAGTCAAGTAGCGGCTTGATCAACCACGCCAAGTCCGCGCCGGCTGCGTAGTGAAGCGCCGTATCTCCCTCCTTCGTGTGCAGCTTAGCGTCTGCGCTGTGCGCAAGAAAAATTTCAGTCACTTCGCGGCTCCGCAACCCATTCATCAACGCCGTTCGGCCCGCATGGTCCTGCGCGTTCAAAGGTGCGCCGCTACTGAGCAAAAGTCGCACAATCTGAGCCGATGGAACCCCGCTTCGCGCCGCGTAATGGAGCGCCGTCTCGCCCTCCGCTGGGCTGAGCCGCGCCTCGGGTTCTGTATGTTTCGCGGCGTCTGGCGCGGGAGTAGACCTCATTGATTCCACAACAGGCTGTAAGGCCGTAGCCGGTGGAACTAAAGTCTGCGAAGATCCGGGCCGCGCTTGATCAGGCACTCCTCGTTTCTGGGCATTGAACCACACTAAGACCGCGGCCGCTAACAAAAGAGCCGCGCCAGTCAGCGCCGCGAAAAAGTAAATCGGCCGCATCCAGCCGAGCCAGACGCCCCGCCGTTTCGAACCGATCACCTCAATTAACTGCGTTGCATCGTGGTCAAAATGCGCTTCACGGATCTCGACAGCGTTGAGTTGGCTCAGTGCCGCCAATGCCGCCGGTAACTCGCTCGCGTTCGGCATTCTGGTCCCAGGCAGCAGAATGGGAATCACCCGAATCTTACGTTCGAGGCCCAACTTGATTTCCATCCGCACAAGGTCGTCCGCGTTCTCCAGCCGATTCCTCCCTTGTTCGTCCACCGCGCTTAGCCAACGCGGTCCAATAATCACCAGCAGAACGTCGCAGGTTGCTAACCGCTTGCGAATGGTTTCGGCAAACTCTTCCCCAGGTCCGATATTCTCGATGTCCCGAAACACATGATCTCGCCCAAGCCTGAGAACAAGACGATCTAATAAGCGTCCCGCGTAACCGGCGCTGTCATCGCGTCGATAACTGATGAACACCCCGAAACTCTGCATTTTGTTAAGCTACACAATTCTATCTCTCAAGCCTGTTTAGCCACCTCACCCCCACCAACTCTCTCCCGGCGCCAAGTGTGCCCGTGCCACATCTTCGTTAATCTCAACACCATATCCCGGTTTGTCCTGAATCGTCAAATAGCCGTTCTCCCAAATCGGTCCCTCATGAACCACGAGCGTCGGCCACCACTCCACCCAGTTCGCCAACTCATGTATGCGGAAGTTGCGCATTGCCGATGCCGCATGCGCCGAAGCAATCGTCCCTAACGGACTCGCCGGATTGTGCGCCGCCGTCCAAATCCCATAACTCGCCGCAAAGTCAGAAATCCGTTTCGCTTCCAACAACCCTCCCGATTTCGGAATATCAATGTGCACCCCGTCGCAGCCCTGAATCTCAATCAATTTTTCAAACCCGGCGAATCCGTATAGGTTCTCGCCCGTAATCACTGGAATGGGAGACTGCCGCCGCACCAGCGCCATCGTCTCCGGATTCTCCGGCGGCACTGGATCTTCAATCCACATCAAATTCAAATGCTCCAGCGCATGCGCCAGTTGAATCGCGTCCCGCACATCATAGTGCCAGTGCAAATCGATTCCGAACTCTGCATCCGGCCCGAGTTCCCCCCGCACCGCTTCCAACAGCTTCACAATGTGCCGTATGTCCGTTGGCTTCAAATTCCGCAAGTAACGGTCATGCCCCGCCTCCTGATATTGCGGGTCCAGCGCTCGCGGAATGCCATCGCCCTGAAACTTGAATGCTGTCCAACCCCAGCGCTCAGCCTTCGTCCGCTGCACTAACGCGCGCCACGCAGCTGGGTCTTCCGGATGCTCCTTCGGTACCTGTGTGGTCCGATAAAACCGCACGCGATCCCGAAACCGCCCGCCTAGCAGATTGCACACCGGCGTCTCCAACATTCGCCCCGCCAAATCCCACAGCGCAATCTCAATACCGCTTGCCGCCGTTATGGTCACTCCGCCAATCGCACCCGCGCCCGCACTCTCCAGCAGCATCTTGTTATACAGCTTGTCTACGTTCATCGGATCTTCGCCAACCAGAATCCCCTTCATCTTGTTGACCACTAGGTCCTTCACGCCCCAACCCCAATACGCCTCGCCAATCCCGTACAACCCGGCGTCTGTCTCAATCTTGATCAGATTCCAATCCCACGTTCCGCGCACAATCATGCACTTCACATCCGTGATCTTCACTTTGCGCCGCAGCGCCGCTGCTCTCGCGGCATATGCGCCGAATGGCAGCGCGCTTGCCGCTGCCTGCATGAAAGCTCTACGAGTAGTTGGCAACATTCATCTCCGCGGACATCATATCCTCTTTGGAAGCCCGCGCTTAACGGCCTCCCATTGCTACACTCGTAAACGAAAGACCTGAGTTTTGCTACAAATCGCCTTGAAACCCGCGTCCCCGGTCGTCATGTTAGGCTTCAACGAATTGAGCCCCACACTGATGGACCAGTTCATCGCCGAAGGCAAACTCCCCAATTTCGCGCGCCTGAAGTCCCAGTCTCAGGTCTACGTCACCGAGGCTGAGGAGATCGCTCCCAACCTCGAACCATGGATTCAATGGGTCACCGTCGATACCGGCCTTTCCTACCAGCAACACGGCATTTTCGATTTAAGCGACGGCCGCAAGCTCGGCTACCCGCGCGTTGACGAGATCCTCAGCCAGTCCGGCCGCAAAGTCTGGATCTGTGGCAGCATCAACTCCTCGTTCCTCACTCCACCCAACGGCTTCTTCTTGCCCGATCCTTGGTCGGTGGGCGTCGACCCTTATCCAAAGGGCGAGTTCGAAGACTTCTTCAACTACGTCCACCGCAACGTGCAAGAATCCAGCCGCGAAAGACTGGCGCTCTCCACAACCGACCACCTCAAATTCCTCTCGTTCATGGTCCGCCACGGTTTTTCCGCCAACTCCATCACCGCCATCATCAATCAACTGGCGCAAGAACGTTCCGGCAAATTCCGCTGGAAGCGCGCCGTCATTCTCGACCGCCTGCAGTGGGACGTGTTCGAACACTACTGGCGTCACCATTCACCCGATTACTCCACCTTCTTCATCCAAAGCACCGCGCACTTCCAACATCTCTACTGGCGCAACATGGACCCCAGCCCGTTCAAAATCAAACCGTCTGTCGAGGAACAGGCTGAATACAAAGATGCGGTCCCGTTCGGCTATCAAAGTATGGATAGGATCGTCGGCCAATGCTTGGAAAAGATGGGCCGCGATACCGTCGTCGTATTAGCCTCCGGCCTCAGCCAGCAGCCATCTCTCGTTTATGACGATAAGTCCGGCAAGGCCTTCTATCGCGCCAACGACCCGGCGGAGTTTTTCGCCTTCGCCGGTATCAAATCGCAATACCGCTATGCCCCCTTGATGTCCGGACAGTTCCACCTGTATTTCAAAGAAGAGGAAGGGGCCATCGAAGCCGATCGTCTTCTGCGTTCTTTGAAGCTCGGCGGCCGCGAATTGATGTCCGCCAAACGCGACGGCCAGGAAGTTGTAGGCGGCTGCACCATCTTCACTCCGCAGGATCGCCAATCTATTGTCACTGCCGCTAATGGCGAGACCAAACCTTTCGGCCAGCTCCTCTTTCAAGTGAATGGACTAAAGAGCGGCGTTCACCATCCAGACGGCATTCTTTGGATTCGAGACACTACCAAGAAACCCACTCCCGTCCAGCACGTCTCTCTCCGCCAACTCGCGCCCACCATGCTCGCCCACTTCGGTCTCCCAAAACCTGAGTTTATGAAACTGGATCCGCTCCCCGGCTACTCCATTGAGCAAACACCCGTCCACGCCTGATCAAGCCATCGCTCAGTCAGAAGGTGGGGCAGGCTTCAGCCTGTCGTTGCTCTCATGGCCCGATCACTCGCCCGAAATCAACATCCGGGCTCGGCGCACCCTTCCCGGTCTGCAAATATTGCTGCAAGCTGACAAGATAGTAACCCCAACCCGTCGTACACATCGCGTATTCGTCATCCCCTTTTGGAAAGCCGCAATGCGCAAACGAGAGTGTCGTGCCCCTTTCCAAGTCGGCATCCCGCGTCCACCAATTCCGAATTCCGTCCGCTGTCGTCAGCGCCTCGTAAACGCGCTCAGTTGGCACAGCAATTCTAAGAAGATGCATGATATCGGGCATTCTTATTCCTTTCGTTCAATAAACACTTTGAGCCGTGCGAGTGCCCCATCCCATTGCTTCGAGACATGGTCCAAATACTCCTTCATTTCCAAAATCGGCGCCGGGTCTAAGTCAAAGAGACTCTCCCGTCCCGCTCGCCGCGCGTGCACAAGCTTCGCCCGTTCCAAAACCCGCAAATGCTTGGTAACGGCCTGCCGCGTAAGCCTCGTCCCTTCCGTCAACTCCGCGATCGACGGCTGCCGTCCCTCACAAAGCTTCGCCAGCAGCAACAGCCGCGTCTCGTCCCCCAGCGCCGCAAACACAGTCGCCATGGCCCGCCGCGCCGCCGCCGCGCTATGTCGTCTTGCCGTCGGCATAGGCCTGAATCTTTCCCAATTGCTGCTCCCAGCCGTTGCTGTTTCGCAGAAATGCCGTCGCCCGCCGCTCCGCCGGAATGTTCGCAAACCCCGACTCCGTCACCGTCAGCCGCGTTCCTTTGCCAGCGGGCTCCAATCGAAATTCCACCAAGGTCGGCGTCTCCTTCGAATAATCGACTTTGGGATCGACCGCATACGGATGCCATGTGTACGAAAAATACGTTTCCGCCTTTATCTCCTTAACCACAACTTCCATCCGTACGTGCTGATATCCCGGAAACGTCAGTTGGCCGCCCACCTTTTGTCCCGCCACGAATGGCCCTTCTAGCTTCACCAAAAACCACTCGCCAAACTCCCGCGAATCCGTCAGCGCTTTCCATACCCGCGACACTGGCGCCGCAATCTCAATCTGTTTTTCGATTCTGTCTTCTTCCATAAGAGCAACCTCCTGGTTGCATATGGAAAAAGTATAGTCTGGGCGCCCGTTGCAATGCAACCAAAAAGTTGTTCTGGCGGTTTGGGTGCGGATCCGTGCCGGCGGCGTCAGTGATGGCTGTCCCTACCGCAACCGAATTAGCCAGTGGC
Source organism: Bryobacterales bacterium (assembly GCA_963763615.1). Taxonomy (GTDB): domain Bacteria; phylum Acidobacteriota; class Terriglobia; order Bryobacterales; family Bryobacteraceae; genus Bog-105. The sequence goes on from CAVXPI010000011.1 coordinate 47,255, forward strand.
AAAGTTTAATCCGCCGAAGGATGGGACGCCTCAAGCGACGGCGCCGGTGGCCAGGTTTGGCAGGAGCTTGGAGATATCTCGTTCCAGCATAAAGGCCGCACTCGGGCGCCGCGATCGAATGCGCTCTAACAAATGGGCCTGTTTACCGGGGGCGGCAGCGGTATCGGCCACCACAATCAATTCAATGTGGCCGGGGTAGAGTTCGGAAATCAGACCGGCCTCCTCTAAAGTGGCGGCTTCCAGAATCGCCACATTTTCTCCGGCTGTCCTCTTAATGGCTTCCAGGGAATGACGCGGAACGCCGGCCAGCAACACGATGCGCGAGCGTTCTTTTGCGCCGGCGCCGGTGCTTTCGCGGGAAACATGCCGCGGGAGAAAGACTTCCACCAAGCAACCCGCAGCGGCATTCTGGCTCACCCGGCAGAACCCTTCCGCAGCCAGGGCAAGGGCGCGAACAATGGTCATATTGACGCCTTGGAAATTGCCTTCAAACGAGGATTTAGTCGTTTCTTCGATGAAGTCCGAGGTGGCTTGCGGGTCTTCGGCCAGGAAGGCAATCCGCACATAAGAACGGGTGCGCAACGGGGTAACCGCCTGCACAAAGCTATTCGCACAGATGGTGACTTGCCCTTGGCCGCGCAAGGCATGGCGGCTATGGATGCATAGGTGCGTGAGCAGTTGCTCAAAATGGTTGCCGGCACTGAGGACAAAGCCGCTTTCGCTTTCGCTGGAAGCATGGATCGTCACGGGAACACCGCAAAAACATTCGAGCATTGAGTGGGAATCGAGCAAATATTGGCCTACATTGATGGATTGGCTCGAGCCGCGCCACTCGCGCACCTGCATGAGCTCCACCGACATATGCTTGCCCAATTGAGTGGCCTCTTGGATGAGATCCGTTTCGCGGCTGCTGTTGGTGGAACTCGTCTTCTGGGCGCAATCGTCGATCAAGTTACATAGCGCATAGAATTCCTGGGCCACGCCGTGCGCCAGTTCTCCGGCAACCTGCATTTGGTGCTCTTGGCTTCGGCGTTTCTCTTCGTTTTGTTGAGCGCTTTGCTGAGCGGAAATTTCCTGCAGGGAAACAAAGAAGCCGACGGGGCGCCGTTGGGCGTCGCAAGTGACCGCCATCTGGCCGGTGATCTCCACGGAGTGGCCGCCGCGCGTGACGAGCGTGCTGTGGCGGGGAACACGAACCTTTGCGCGTTCCAGCAGAGCCTGTTGCACAAGCTCGGCGGAGATCGAACGGCCCTCGTCGTTCTCGATCTGGATTACTTCGGAAAGGCTCTTGCCGGCGGCTTCGTGCTGAGTCCAGCCGCAAAGCTGTTCGGCGGCTGGATTGAGAAAGAGAGTTTCGCCGGAGGGGTCGGCCACCAACACTGCGTCGGGCAAGCCTTGCAGAATGGTGGAGAGCATTTCCCGTTGATTCTTCAACTCCCGCTCGTTACGGTGCCGGTTCAACGCCATGGCGATGACGGGAATCATGCCGGAGTTGCGAATCGGCTTGACAATGTAGCCAAACGGTCCGGTCAGGCGCGCGCGCTCAACCGTTTCCGGATCGGTATTCGCGGTGAGATAGATGACGGGCAGAGCATAACGATTGCAAACAATGTTCGCGGTATCGATTCCGTCCATGTCTCCTTTAAGGGAGATATCCATGAGGACCAAGTCGGGCGCTGCGCGTTCGATACAGGCGAACGCTTCCAGGGCAGTCGCCGAAGTACCGACGACGTCGTATCCGGAGCAGGTGAGTTGGAATTCGATATCTTTGGCGATGAGGGCTTCGTCCTCAACGATCATGATTTTGGTTCTGGACTGATTATTCGACGTACGAACTCCCGTAAACGGCTGAGTAAACTCAATTAGGCTGGTTTAGGCGCACTGTAACGGTGGAGCGAAACGGGCGCGCGCGGGTATACTTTTACTTCTAGCCATTTCTTCTCTGTCAGCTATACAGTACCAACGATTTATCACCGTCGATACCCGGATGAAAGACCGGGTAAGATTACTAGGATTTGACTGAGGAATGGGCCAGGTTTTTGGAATAGAGTTCCCGGAATTCCCGAATTCCCGTAATTCCCGGAATTCCCGGGAATTCCCGAATTCCCGTGACTGCCACCACAATGCGTTAATTTGTCCTTCCGGACAATTCCCGAATTCCCGTGACTGCCACCACAACGAATTCCCGTGACTGCCACCACAATGCAACCTATTGGATTGAGCAGATGCCACGAATCCCGCGTCGGGCTGACGACACTTTGAAAGGCGAACCGGCTCCTGCAGACCGTCCTTCGACAGTTCGATCAGCCGGACCGCACCCGTCGAGTCCCATAAAACGCTTTCTTTCAATCGGATATGGACAAGCGCCAGGTTCCAGCATTGCTGGCCTTCAGTTTGCACTGCATAGAGCGCAGCATGGCAACTACAACAGTCGCAATCGCAACTAACACGATCGGTCGCCGCGACGACAGTCTCTGGCTGAGCCGCGACCGCAAGGGAGCGACAAAAAGGGCTCGCCAAGTTCGTTCTGACGAACCCGACCTCAGAGCAGCATGGCGCATGAAAGATCGACAATGACTAACAACACCCAGCATAATAATCGCCGCCGTTTTCTCCGCGACGCGGCTATGAGCCTTGCCGCCGCTGAACTCGCAACCGCCGGTTCCGCCGCTGCAAAATCCAACACGAATCCGCCATCGTTCGGCGCACTGAAGCAGATCGATGCCGGCCCTCTTAATATTGGATACGCGGAAGCCGGCCCGGCCAATGGACCTGCGGTCGTTCTTCTGCACGGTTGGCCGTATGACATCTACAGTTACCTTGACGTAACCCCAATACTCGCATCGGCGGGCTACCGCGTTATCGTCCCATACCTGCGCGGCTATGGTACGACGCGTTTTCTTTCTAGTGAGACATTCCGGAATGGCCAGCAATCCGCAGTTGCCCTCGACACTATAAATCTTATGGACGCTCTCAAAATCCAGCGGGCGATCATCGGCGGCTTCGATTGGGGAGGGCGCAGCGCCGACGTCATGGCGGTGCTCTGGCCCGACCGCTGTAAGGCGCTCGTTTCCGTGAGCGGTTATCTCATTGCTAGCCAAAAAGCCAACCAGGCGCCGTTGCCGCCGAAGGCGGAGCTCCAGTGGTGGTACCAGTATTATTTCGCTACGGAACGCGGCCGGCAGGGCTACGACAAATACAGGCGCGATTTTGCGAAGCTCATTTGGCAGATCGCTTCGCCGAAGTGGGCCTTCGACGATGCCACATTTGATCGCTCGGCAGCATCCTTCGACAACCCGGACCACGTCACCATCGTTATCCACAACTATCGCTGGCGGTTGGGATTGGCCGGCGGCGAGCCAAAATACGATAAGTACGAGGAGCGGCTGGCCCAGGGCTCAGCCATCAACGTGCCAACGATTACGCTCGAAGGCGACGCCAATGGCGCGCCACACCCCGACCCCGCTTCCTATGCCAACAAATTCTCCGGTAAGTATCAGAACAGAATTATCAAAGGTGGCATCGGCCACAACCTGCCGCAAGAAGCTCCAAAGGAATTTGCCCAGGCTGTCATCGATGTCGATGGCTTTTGATCGGACACCGCATGAAACGGATTCAAATTAACCGCCGCCGCTTTATTCGTAATGTGGCTATAACCATCGCGGCGGCTGTTCCCACAGCGCGCGCCTACAAATACCGGACCGGTCTCGCCGATGAAGGGCCGTTTCCCGAACTGGACGGAGCCATCGGCTGGCTCAACTCGCCTCCATTAAACCCTAAGTCGCTCCGTGGAAAGGTTGTGTTAGTCGATTTCTGGACGTATACCTGCATCAACTCCTTGCGGCCTCTGCCCTACGTGAAAAGCTGGGCGGCGAAATATAGAGACGCGGGCTTGGTAGTGATCGGTGTGCATACGCCTGAGTTCTCGTTCGAGAAGGAACAAGTGAACGTAGAAAATTCCCTGCGCGATCTGAAGGTGACTTACCCCGTCCCGATCGACAGCAATTACAAGATTTGGCAGGCGTTCAACAACGAATACTGGCCGGCGCAATACCTCATCGATGGAAAAGGACGAATTCGTTATCACCATTTCGGCGAGGGCGAATATGCCGAGTTCGAGGGTGTCGTCCAGGCGCTGCTGAAGGAAAACGGAGCCTCCGGCCTGGACCGCAGCGCGGTGAGCGTATCCGCCGATGGAGTCGAAGCCTTACCCAGCCGCGATGTGCAATCTCCCGAAACCTACGTTGGCTATCGCCGAGCCGAGCGCTTCGCATCGCCGGGACGATTGGCTCACAACTCACTCAAGACATACAGCCCACCTGCGAGACCCTCTTTGAATCGATGGGGATTGAGCGGATCGTGGAATGTCGGAGCAGAGAGCGCCGTGCTTCAGGCAGCCTCAGGCGCGATTGTGCTCCGCTTCCATAGCCGCGATTTACACCTGGTCTTAAGTCCTGCGGAGAACGGTGAACCAGTCCGCTTCCAGGTGAAATTAGATGGCGCTTCGCCAGGCGCCGGCTGCGGAGCCGATTGCGATCCCCACGGCATGGGTGCGATTCGCGAGCCCCGTCTCTACCAGCTCATCCGGCAAAAGGGCCGCGTGGAAGACCGGACGTTTGAGATTGAATTCCTTGATCCCGGCGCTCAGGTTTTTGTTTTCACGTTTGGTTAGGAAACTGGCGACTTAAAGTGCCAGTGACGGGCCAGTCGAAGTTAGTGCTTAATTGCATAAATTGGAGTATCATTGCGCAACACAGAAGGGATGAACGTTATGAAGACAAAGACCATGATTGTGACGGGTGCAGCCAAGGGAATTGGCGCCGGCGTCACGAAGGCCTTCATCGGCCGCGGTTACAATGTAGTCGCCAATTCGCTGGACTTCACAAACTCCGTGCTCTCGCCGGACGAAAAACTCGCTTTAGTCGATGGAAATATCGGCAAGGCTGCAACCGCCGCCAAGATCGCTAACACCGCAATCAGCAATTTCGGCTCAATCGATGGTGTCGTCAACAACGCCGGCATCTACTTCACCAAGTCATTTACGGACTACACGGCGAACGATTTTGAGCGCCTCTCCGAGACCAATCTCGAGGGATATATCTACATCACTCAGCTCGCCGTTAAGCAAATGTTGGCGCAAAAGACGGGTGGAAGCGTTACCTGTATTACGTCGGCGATGGTGGAACATCCCATCGCGGGTGTAAATGCCTCCATACCGATGATCACGAAAGGCGGCCTTGAGGCGCTCACGCGGAGTTTGGCGATGGAGTACGCAAAAGAAGGCATCCGCTTCAACGCCGTCGCTCCGGGAGTGGTCGACACTCCGATGCATGTCAACGACTCCAAGGAGTTTTTGAAGGGCCTGTCACCGATGGGAGCGGTCTCCGATGTCGAAGACATTGTCGACGCAATCGTTTATCTGACCGAAGCCCGGCACGTTACTGGGGAGGTGCTGCACGTGGACGCAGGTGCGCACAACGGAAAATGGTAAAGAGCGCAGAAGAAAAACTCGCGGCCGCGGGTATCGAATTGCCCCCCGCGGTGACTCCCTTTGGCGCTTATGTGCCTGCGGTTCGCACGGGCAATCTGCTGTTCCTGAGCGGAATGCTCCCCACTGTGGGCCATGAACCTAAATTCCTTGGCCGCGTTGGCAAGGAATTGAATGTGGAACAAGGCTGTAGTGCTGCGTTCGCCACCGCTCTGAATGTGCTCGCCGTGGCCAGACAGAACCTTGGATCGCTGGACAGGATCTCGCGAGTCGTGAAGCTCGGAGTCTACATAGCAACGGCAGGAGACCGGGCGGACCTTGTGAAAATCGCCGACGCCGCCTCGGAACTGCTGCGCGACATTTTCGGAGAAGACAAAATATCGGCGCGCCTGGTTTTTGGAGTGGAGAGCCTGCCGTTCGGTGTGCCGGTGGAGTTGGAGGTGATCTTCGAGGTCGGTTGAGGCTAGTCCAAGAACGTCCGCTGTCGTCTCGCGATTCGCCCCTCTGCTTCGCCGGATGCTGAGCTGTGACTTGCCCTTCAAACCACCCCTCTCGCCCCAAAATCATGCAAACCTTCGACCTTCGAGCCGAGCCGGCGGCAGCAAGCGAGCGTAATCTCGGGATAAACCAACTCGACCTCCAGTCTTGCGCCGGGTGCCGCGAGGTGGTGCTTACCTCGCCGTGTCACGTCGTCTGCTCCTATTTAAGACGTCTAATGGGCCGAACTAACAGCGTAAGTAAGAAACCCACCGCGAGTAATCCCGCTAGTACTGCCAGCGGCTTGTCGTAAATATGCACTTTGCTTGCGCCTGGAGCCAGCGCCGCCTTCGCGCGATTTGACAATTCCGTAATGATGAAAGGTCCGGCCACTGCTGCCGCGCTCCACGCCGTCAGCACCGCTCCATGAATAGCGCCCACATTAGCGGACCCGAACAGATCGGCGAGAAATGCCGGAATAGTGGCGAAGCCGCCTCCGTACATCGTGAATACCAGAAACAGGCTGGCTTCAAACAGTACCCAATCGCCTCTTGCCGCTAACCCCGGAATGAGAAGAAATAACGCGAATTGGAGGGCGAAAAAAATGAGATAGGTGTTCCGGCGGCCAATATAGTCCGAGCACGAGGCCCACACGAAGCGGCCGCCCGCGTTAAACAAGCTGATGATCGAAACAACGCCGGCTGCGGCCGCCGGAGTCTTCTGAAACAGATCCTGCATCATCGGAGAAGCCTGCGATAGGATCCCTATACCTGCCGTGACGTTGATGAACAGCATGCCCCAAAGCAGGTAGAACTGCGGCGTCCGCACGGCTTGGTTCCGGTTGAGGCTGGGCTGCGTAGTAACGTCGGTCACTGCTGCAATCGACGGCTCACTCCTCAATCCCGGAGGCCTCCAACCGGCGGGTGGACGGCGTAGCAGCATCGCTCCCGCCAGCATGATGACTAGATAAGTAGCGCCCAAAGCCACCACCGTGTAAGCGACGCCAAGCTTGGCAATGAAGAACACATTCAGATAACCAGCGAGGAACGCGCCCCCGCCAAAACCCATAATGGCCATGCCGGTAGCCATGCCGCGCCGGTCGGGAAAACACTTCACAAGCGTGCTGACTGGAGCGATATAGCCGATGCCGCAGCCAATGCCGCCGATGAGGCCCATGCCCAGAAAAACGAGAACGGATTGCTTCAGTGCCAAGCCCACGCCGCCGATGAGGAGGCCGGAGCCGAAGAAAATTGCAGCGAGAGTGGCTGCCGCGCGCGGTCCTCGCCGTTCCACCCAAGGTCCGCCCAAGGCCGCGCTCAATCCGAGCAGCAAGAGCGCCATCGTGAACGTCGTGTAAGGTGGGCTAAACCACCACGGGTCATTTGGGAAGAGGGTTTTGATCGGGCGGTTGAAGGTGCTCCACGCATAGACCGAACCTATGCAAATATGCACCGCCACTGCACCTATAGGAACAAGCCAGCGCTTAAATTCTGGGACAGCAACTGCCGTTTGCTCGGTAGCCATCGCGTCCTACTATATCCTGCCCCGCTCACCGGCTCCGGCGAGGCAATCCGCTATGCTGGCGAATGAATGAATAGCAAGGTCATTGTGTTCGGGGGCGGCGGTCAATTGGGAGTTGAACTGTGCCGCGAATTTGAAAAACGTAACTGGCACGTTATCCGCTTCGACCGCCAGGCACTCGATATTACGAATCCGCTCAAAGTGGAAGAGGCTGTGGCGGGTGCCGACCCGCAAGTGGTGGTCAATGCGGCGGCTTATAACCAGGTCGATATTGCCGAAACCGAGGCGCTCACTGCTTATCAAACAAATGCGCTGGCCGTCCGCAATCTGGCCATGGCGTGCAGGCAGGCGGACGCCCGGCTCGTGCATTATTCCACGGATTACGTCTTCGATGGAACGAAGGGCAGTTCCTACGTAGAGACCGATCAGCCGCACCCTCTGGGCGCATACGCCGTCTCAAAACTGGCTGGCGAGCTTTATGCGCAGGCCTATCTCAACGACCCTTTGATTATCCGCACCTCCGGTGTTTTCGGTCCGGGCGGAATGTTTACTCCGCGCGGCAACTTCGTGGAGGTTATGCTTCGTATGGCGAAGGCCAATCATCCAATTCGCGTGGTGCACGACCACGTGGCGTCGCCCACCTATGCGCCTGCCATGGCGGTTCGCACGGTGGATATGGTGGAGCGGAAAATGCGCGGAGTGTATCACCTGGGCGGTGGCGAAGCCGTCTCCTGGTATGACTACGCGAAACTGATTTTCGAATTGGCCGGTCTGTCGCCCGCGCTGCAGGCAACGGACGAACGGGAGTACCGCACAGCCGCTCGCCGGCCCAAGTTTTCCGCTCTTTCGAACAGCAAGCTCGAAGCTGATGGCATCGCGCCGATGCCGAAGTTTCGCGACGCCGTGAAAGCCTATCTAGCGGCGCGTGAGCATGCTATTGCTCATCGTTCTTCGTAGCGTAGTAACCTGCGCGTGCTTGGACGCGGTAATCCGAATCGGCCGTTTTGATTTCTATACGGCGAAAATTGCCGTCGCGCGCTGTATTGGTTGGCGTGTAGCCGATCGAATATTGGTTTCGCAGCTCCTCTTGAATCTGTTTGAATATTTCGGGGAGAGGGTGCTGCCAGGCTCACCGCATAGACGTGTCCACCCGTTTCTTCCGAGATCTTCTTGAGGCCGCCTTCATCGCCGCCGCCGAAAGAAATACCCATGCCGCCATAGGCGCCCCGGTCCACATAGAAAATGCTGAAGATGATGGCGTCCGCCTTCTGCGCCTTCTCAATCGCTTGTTTGATGGTGTAGGTGCTGCCTTCATCGCCGCCGTCGGTAATCAGAATGAGGGCTTTACGGCCCACTTCGTTCTTCAGCTTTTCCGTTGCCGCCAGATAGATGGCATCGTAGAGCAGCGTTCCTTTCGGGGTGCCGTAGTCGGGGATCGGGCCGGTATTGACGGGAATCGGGCTACGGCCAATGCGCGGCGGCTGGCCGTCGCCTTTGAGATCTTTGAGACCGGCGACGAGCTGTCGCGGAGAGTTGGTGAAATCCTGCAGCAGTTCAGTGTCCTTGCCAAACGAGATCAGGAAGGCCTGATCTTTCGGCCGAATGACGCTTGAAAAGAACTGCGATGCAGCCTCGCGTTCGATCTCGATCAGGCGTTCCTGGCTGGCGCTTATATCGATGAGCAAGCCGAGTGTGAGCGGCAGATCCGTCTCGCGTGAGAAGCTCTTGATGACTTGCTCCTTGCCGTCTTCGCGCAACGTGAAGTCTTTCTTTTCAAGGTTCGGGATCAGCTCTCCCTTCTTCGTTTTAACCGAGAATAGGACGTTGACTAAATCCACGTCGATCCGGATGACCTGGCCCTCTGGCGCGGCTGGTGGGGCGGCCGGGGGTTGCTGGGCGGCAACGGCCAACGCGGCGGCGGTGGCTAAGGCCGCTACAGACAGTGTGATGAATCTACGCATCTCGTTATGATTATCTTAAAGATGAAAGCTGCCGTTACTCATCTCCGCCGTTGCGACCCGGTGATGGCTGAAATTATCAAGCGAGTCGGTCCCTGCGAATTGGTTGTGCTACAGCCCAATTTCGAGACGTTAGCAAGATCCATTACGTTCCAGCAGCTTCACGGAAAGGCGGCGAGCACGATTTTTGCCCGCGTGCAAAAGGCAGTCGGCCGCAGTTTCACCGCCACCGCTTTTCTGAAAGCCGAGCCCGAATCTTTGCGTGCCTGTGGCCTTTCGCGCCAGAAATTGGCGTCGCTTACCGATTTGGCCGAACACGTAGTTCGCCGCAAGATTAACTTCAAGAAATTGCGCGCGATGGAAAACGAGGCGGTTTTGGACGTCCTGACTCAGGTACGAGGCGTGGGCGAATGGACGGCGCAAATCTTCATGATGTTCGCGCTGCAGCGGCCCAACGTGCTGCCTGCCGGCGATTTTGGTGTTCGCAACGCGGTGAAGAAAGCCTATGGATTGAAAGAAATGCCGAAGCCCCCCGAGTTGCACGAGATCGCCAAACCCTGGCACCCTTACTGCACGGTGGCGAGTTGGTATTTGTGGCGTAGCTTGGAGAGCAGTGCGAAGGCGTTAAAATAAGCCACAAACTACTGAAAGCATGGGTGGCGCAGGCGCTTTCGCCTGCGTTTTTCCCAACATTTCCACCACGAAATGTTCTTATTTTAAGCACGCTTTCTCCACCCCCCCGACAACAGCGGCGATAATCGCAAAAGTATCGTCACTGAGGCAATCACGTCAACCCCATACGTCGTCAGTTTTGGGGCTCTTTCGGAAGCATTAACTCCATCCCCTAGCCACCCGCTTTCACGATCACAACGGAAACACGTTTATTTTTCGCCTCTTAACCATCACAAACGAAATACCTTACCCAAAAATCCACTTTCTCACCCACCCCGGTCCCGCTCTTCCCTCCTCTAAGATCGAACCGAGTAAGATCCGGGCGCACTGAGGTGTCATTCCACAGGCCCAGAACTAATAACTGAGGAGCAATCAAATGTCAGCAGCAACTAACGAAACCACTAATAACGAAGAACAACCGAACGACCCCATCTCCGCCGCACGGCTCGCCGCGAATCGGGAAAACGCAAAAAAATCCACCGGGCCCACCAGTACGGCGGGAAAAGCCATCACCCGCCTCAACGCCGTCAAATGCGGCCTCACCGGCACCAACCGTGTCTTCTCCAACAAAGCCGAAGCCGACCGTTACACCGCGCACATCCGCGACTACGAAACCCTTCACAAACCGGTCGGCCCCGAAGAGAGCGCCGTGGTGCAATCCATCGCCGATCTTCGCTGGAGGTTGAATCGAATTCCCGGTCTGGAACAAGCCATCCTCGCCATCGCCGGCGCAGAAGTCGTCCTCAAACGTCCCGGCATGGCGTGCGATGAAGCTGAATCGGCTCTCGAATTAGAAGCCCGCCGCCGGCACGAAAAGGAACTCCGCAATCTGAATCTCCAGGAGAACCGCCTCAGCCGCCGCCGCGAGCGCGAAACCGCCGAACTCGAGCGTTTGCAGTCTCTGCGCAAAGCAAACGAAGAAGAAGCGCTCCGCGAAGGCGCTAAAGAAGCTCTTCTCTCTCAACATCATGGCGAGCAGAGCACCGTCATTGCAGGCCTTGGGTTCGTTTTTTCAACGCAGCGCTTCGCTAAGTATATGAAGCTCCTAACCCCCTCGCAACGCGCAAAACTTCTCCAAGAAGCCCTCGCCGAAGCGTCCGAGGAACCCAAAACCCAGGAGGCCGCCGTCTAACATCGCCTCCAACCACAAGCCGCTGTCCGCGTCAACGCCCTAAGTGCGCCCGCGCAAAAATGGGGACACTCCGGGCTTCTCACACCAACACTTCAAAGGCATAACTTGCAGGCGTGTCCCCGTTTTTGCGCCGCTCATCGCCCGCAGCCACTGCTCGTTCTCACCATCGAGCGCAACCGGCCACCCGTCGCATTTGCGGCTGGAACTACCCTGCCTCGTCTCCTAAGTGCAGCCCGGTCAGCAGATAGTTCTTCACGTAGTCAGTCACCGCCTCGGCCAGCGGCATTAAAGTGCGCGTAAAACCAGCCGCCCGCAGCTTCCCAATATTCGCACTCGTGAAATATTGATACTTCGACCGCATCCCTTCCGGCATATCGACAAACTTAATATTCGGCTCGCGGCCCAGCGCCTTGAAAATCGGATTCACTAGCTCTAGCCAAGTGTGAGGTTCGCCGGAACCAAGGTTGAAGAGCCCGCCGCCGTTCACCTTCTCGGCCAGAAACACCGTTGCCGCCGCCGCATCCTTCACGTAGAAAAAATCGCGCATTTGTCCGCCATCCGGATATTCCGCTTTGTAGCTTTTGAAAAGCGACACCGCACCCGTCTGCTGGATCTGGTGAAAAGCCTTATACACGACGCTGCGCATATCGCCCTTGTGATTCTCGTTCGGGCCGAATACGTTGAAGTATTTGAGTCCGGTAATCCGATCCAGAAATCCGGCTTGTTCCGCGTAGCAATCGAACAGGTGTTTCGAATAGCCATACATATTTAACGGCCGCAGTGTGGCAAGCGGTGTCGTTTCAGGCAAGCTCTCGGCCACCGCTCCATACGTCGCCGCGGACGATGCATAAACAAAACGCCGGTTCGCACTCAAAGCGAACATGGCTAGGTTCTTAGTAAATTCGAAGTTATTGCGAATCAGATAAGCCGCATCCGTCTCCGTGGTCGAGGAGCAAGCGCCCATGTGATAAATCGTGGTGATGTCTTTGAACTGCTCCAAACGCTCAAATAGGTCGTCGCCCTCTACGTAATCGGCAAACTGGAGTGGCGTGAGGTTCTTCCACTTCTCGTCTTTGCCCAGCAGGTCGGCCACAAGAATATTCGTTGCGCCCTGCCGGTTCAACTCCCAAATCAGTGCGCTGCCGATCAGCCCAGCGCCGCCGGTGACTAGAATTCTGCCGTTGTGCATTTAAGACTTGCTGACTATCATCATCGGTACTTTGATCTTGTGGCGAACAGCGTTGATGGTGGTGCCGAAGATCAGGTCTTTGATTCCCCTGTGGCCGTGCGACGCCATCACCAATAGGTCGGGCCTCAAGTCATGCACAGCAGCCACAATCTCGTGCGCGGGAGTGTTGCCATGCCGCACCACCACCTCTACGCCGACGCCCTGCTCCAGCAGAGCCCGCTCGATTCTTGCCAGGTAAGCTTGTCCTTCCGTGATTTCCGCCGTGGAAGCGAGCGAACCAAACATCTGGCTGGTCACACCTTCTTCCACGTGCAACAAAATAATTTTAGCGTCATGCATTCTCGCCAGCGCCAAGGCATTGTTAATCGCTTCTTGATCCGACTCGCTGTGGTCAAGCGGCACCAGAATACGCGAATAGGCGGCGCTTCTTAAAACGGGCAAGGCATCCTGCTCCAAGTTAACCGACATTCGTTCCACCGGCGTGGCAATCCGTCTCTGTGCTTTGAACCAAGGCCAGCCCACCACCACTCCGAGCAACCCGAGAGTTCCCAAGCCGGCAGCGCAGCCTGAAACCAAAAGAAGCGTGCGATAAGGCCCAGCCTGGCCGAGCCATTCGCTCATCTGGTCCCAAGCCAGCCATGAATTAAGGGCGAGTATGAAGAGCGCACACGCCCAGGCCCCCATTCGTAACCAAATCCCGTTGGCGAATTCACCCATGCGCCGCGCGTCGCTGGTGAAATAGACCAATGGAATCACCGCGAAGGGCAATTGCAAATTCAAGATCACCTGCGTAAGCAAAATCAGTTTGTAGGCGGCCGCATCTCCGGCTAAGTAGATAGTTAAGACGGCGGGAATGATTGCCAGGCTGCGCGTAATGGCGCGCCTCAACCACGGCTGCAAACGAAGGCGTAGAAAACCTTCCATCACAATTTGCCCAGCCATTGTGCCTGTAAGCGTGGAAGACTGTCCAGAACACAGCAGTGCCGCGCCAAACAGCAGGCTCGCCATGGTTGTCCCCAAAAGTGGAGTAAGCAGTTGGTGTGCCTGCTCAATCTGCACAACCACCACGTTGTTCTTGAAAAAAACCGCCGCCGCCATTACCAGGATGGCGGCATTTACAAACAGCGCTGCGTTTAGTGCCAGCGCAGAGTCGAGTAGGTTGAACTGGCAGGCCGTGCGTTTCTCGGCAGGCGTATTGCCAATGCGCCGCGTTTGCACCAGCGCCGAATGGAGGTACAGATTATGCGGCATCACGGTTGCGCCGAAGATACCGACGGCCACATACAGACTGCTGGCATTGAGCTTCGGAATCAAGCCAATAGCCATTTCATGATATTCCGGCCGGGCCAGAAAAATCTCGAAGGCAAAGCAAATCGCCATTGTCGCGATCAGCACCAAGACGAACGCTTCAATCATGCGAATGCCCATGCGAGCGAACCACAGCACCAGCAGCGTATCGAGTGCCGTAATGGCCACGCCCAGCAGCAGCGGTACGTGAAACAGCAGCTTGAGTCCGATGGCTGCGCCCAGCACTTCAGCCAGATCGCAAGCGGCAATCGCAATCTCGCACAGTACCCAAAGTGTGTTTGAAACGGCCCTCGGATACTCTTCGCGGCAGGCTTGCGCCAAGTCGCGCCGGCTCACAATTCCTAGCCGCGAACTCAGCGTTTGCAACAGCAGCGCCATCAGGTTCGACAGCACCAATACCCACAAAAGCCGGTAACCGAATCGCGAGCCGCCTTCTAAGTCTGTGGCCCAGTTTCCGGGGTCCATATATCCTACGCTGACCAAATAAGCCGGCCCCGCAAAGGAAAGAAGGCGCTTCCAGAAGCGCGCATGCGTCGTCCCAACGCTCTCGTGAACTTCAGGGAGCGAATGATCCCGAGTTTCCGCAGGCTGGTTGCGCAACATGGGCTATTTCATCCTTCAGTATGGCATCGCAACCGGGTTGAGTCTTATAATTGAGTTCGCTATCCACTCTCATGTCCAGCACAATCGATCAATATCGAGACGCCAAAACCCAGTACTTGAAACTCCGCGCCGAGGCCAGAAAAGATCTTTTACGCCGCTTTCAGGAACTCGCCAACGAATTGCTCTTGATCCAGCGCGAGTTGTTGGAGGATTTCGATCACAAAGTAGCCATGCCGGCAAAGGGCAAGAAGCCAAAGAAACACGCGCCCGCACCAGCGCCTGCTCCCGTCAGAACCGCAACGGCCCCGGCCAAGCCCCCCGCTTCAGCGCCTAAATCTGCGTCGCCACCCAAGAATTCAACCGTGGCAAAAGACGCGCCGCTCTTTGCGGTCAAGGACGATTTGTCGGCGGAGGAAGCCAACATTCTGAAGCATATTGACAAGAATCGTAAGAAGCTCGCCGAAGCCCAAGCGGCTGGCAAGCCGACCAAGCCGATTGAAGACCGTATTTACGAATTGGAAGACGAGTTGCGGCTTGTGCAGTCAAGGTGACGGCGTGCCCGTGAAATAATGAAGACGTGATCCCCGTTCGCCCGCGCGCCACCATAGCTTTCTTTGCGTTTGCGCTGGCCGCATCGGCGAAAACAGCCAACCCTCCGTTAGACCAACAGTTTGAACAAACCGTGCGGCCCTTTGTGGCGAAGTATTGCGCGGCGTGCCACAGCGGGTCCATGCCCGCCGCTCAATTCGATCTTAAGTCGTACACAAACGTCGAAATGGTCACCGCGGATTTCGCGCGCTGGTCTTTAGTGAAGGATCGGCTTTCGGCCAAGGAAATGCCGCCCAAGCCGATTCCACCCCCGCCTTCTGAGGCAACGCAGCAGGTAATCAATTGGATTCAAGCTCTGCGCGCGGACCAAATCAAGAAGTCCGCCGGCGACCCTGGCGTTGTTCTTGCTCGACGTCTGAGCAATGCGGAATACGATTACACGATTCGCGATCTCACCGGGCAAGATCTTCAAGTGGCCCGTGAGTTTCCGGTTGATCCTGCCAACCAAGCCGGCTTCGATAATTCCGGCGAGTCGCTGACAATGTCGCCGGCGCTGCTGAACAAATATTTGCAGGCCGCCCGCGAAGTCGCGAATCACGTCGTGTTCAAGCCGGACGGAATCGATTTCGCGCCGTATCCGATGCTCGTTGAAACGGATCGCGAGAAGTATTCGATTCAGCGCATATTGAGCTTCTACGCGCAGCAGCCGACAAATTACGCCGGCTATTTCGAAGCGGCTTGGCGGTATCGGTATCGGGTGGCCCTTGGCAAACCGCGCGCTACGCTTATTGCCACAGCGGTTGAAGCGAAAGTCAGCCCGAAGTATTTGCGTATGGTTTGGAGAATTCTTCACGATGAAGATCCGGTCGGGCCAATCTTACGTCTGCAAAAGATGTGGCTTAGTTTGCCTGCGCCCAGAGCAAGCCAAGCTGATGTTGTGCGGGCAAAATGTCTGGAAATGCGCGATTTCGTCATGCGAATCCGTGCCCACACGGCCATGCAATTCGCCGCGCCCAAAGTGAAAGGTTTGCCGCCGGCATCGCAGCCGCTCTTGAATTGGAAGCTGAAGGAATTCGCCGAACACCGCCGTGACAGCGATCCGAAAGATCTCCGTAACGATTCCGATCCTCCGCCGGTGGTCCCCGAGATCCCAAAGTATGCGGGTCTCCACCAGGAAGCAGCGACGCGCTGGGCGGCTCTTTCAGCCAAAGCCCGCGCGGGCGATACCGATTTGATCGTGCCGGCTGCACAGAGACAGCGTTACGAAGCCGCGTTTTCGCGTTTCGCTAGCGTGTTTCCAGATACCTTCTATGTCACGGAGCGCGGCCGCTATTTTCCCGACGATTCAGAAGACAAGGGCCGTTTGCTGAGCGCCGGGTATCACAGCGTAGTCGGTTTCTTTCGCGACGACACGCCATTAATGCAGTTGATTTTGGATCCGGCGGGCCAGAAACAACTCAATCGTCTTTGGGACGAATTCGATTTCGTCGCCGACTTCACTTCTCGTACCTGGGTTCAATTTTTCTTCAACCAGAGCGGAGAGGTGCAAGGGAAAGGAGCCGAGTCGGGAACGGATCGTCCGGCCGATCACCAAGTGACGGATGCCCCGGTCATTTT
Organism: Bryobacterales bacterium; assembly: GCA_963763615.1. Classification (GTDB taxonomy): domain Bacteria; phylum Acidobacteriota; class Terriglobia; order Bryobacterales; family Bryobacteraceae; genus Bog-105. Next base: position 63,769 of record CAVXPI010000011.1, read on the forward strand.
TGCCTTGCGGGATGCCTATTTGAAGAAAGCGCTGGCGGATCCTAAAAACAACCCAATCGCCCCTCGTGCGATTCAACAGCATTTTGACGGCATCAACGCGGCGCTGCGGCGACTGGAGAAGGAGCATGCCGAAGCCGAACCGCAGCAACTCGACGCGCTGCTGCGTTTTGCCGCACATGCCTATCGGCGTCCGCTAACGAAAGCCGAAAGCGACGATCTGCTCGCTTACTACCACGAAATCCGCACCAAGAACGAGCTGTCCCATCAAGACGCTTTACGCGACGCGGTCGCTAGCATTTTGATCTCGCCCGATTTTCTTTACCGGATCGATCTGGCGCCCGAAGGTAAAGTTTCTTCAAACTCCGTCATTCAGCCGCTGACTAGTTATGCTTTGGCTAGCCGTTTGAGTTACTTCCTGTGGTGCAGCACGCCTGACGACGAGTTATTGAAACACGCGGCTAAGGGCGACTTGCAGCGGCCCGAGGTTTTGCTGGCGCAGGCGCGCCGCATGATGAAAGACGAGCGTCTCCGCGGCATGGCCACCGAGTTTACGGCCAACTGGTTGGGCACACGCCAATTCGAGACCAACAATTCTGTCGACCGTACGCGCTTCCCAAGCTTCAACAACGACCTCCGCGAAGCGATGTTCCAGGAGCCGATTCGCTTTGTGGAAGACGCGATTTCCCGGAACCGCCCAGTGCTCGATCTCGTCTATGGCGATTACACCTTTGTGAATCCGCCGCTCGCCCGACATTACGGCATTCCAGGAATTGCGGGTGATGCGAATAACTGGATGAGAGTAGACCACGCGAGTGAGTACGGCCGTGGCGGGCTGCTGCCGATGGCGGTGTTTCTTACGCAAAATTCGCCTGGCTTACGAACAAGCCCAGTCAAACGCGGCAATTGGGTGGTGCAGCGCGTGCTCGGAATTCGCGTCCCGCCGCCTCCGCCGGTTGTGCCCGAGTTGCAAAGCGACGAATCTAAGTCGGATCTGCCGGTCCGGGACATGCTGGCGAAACACCGTCAGAATCCGGTTTGCGCGGCGTGCCATTCCAAGTTCGATTCGTTCGGATTGGCTTTCGAAGGTTATGGGCCGGTCGGCGATGCGCGCACGCAGGATCTCGCCGGTCGGCCAGTCGATACAGCCGTCACTTATCCGGGTGATGTTTCAGGTACTGGCCTCGTCGGTCTCGAGTCCTTCATCCGCGAGCATCGCCAAAAAGAATTTGTGAATAGCCTCAGCCGCAGGTTGCTGGCTTTTTCGCTCAACCGGTCGCTGCAGCTATCCGATGAATCGCTGCTTGAGCGGATGCAAAGCGAACTGGCGGCCAAAGATTATCGCTTTCAATCGTTGATCGAAACCATACTCACCAGCCCGCAGTTCTTGAACAAGCGCGTCTCTGACGCAGCCGAATCCGAATTACAATCCAGGAAGACAAACTAACATGAGCAGATCCGCTGGTTCCATTTCACGCCGCACCGTCCTTCGCGGGGCAGGTTGCACAGTTGCGCTGCCTTGGCTAGAGTCGCTGCACGCGTTGGCCGATACTCCTCCGGCTTCGGCGTTTCCAAAACGGTTCGGCGTCGTGTTCCTGGGCAACGGCATCAACGAAGACCATTGGAGCGCCGAAGGCCAAGGCGCGGCCATGAAGCTAAGCAAGACGTTGCAGCCGCTCGAGCCGCTTAAGGAGAAGATCAACGTTATCGATGGCCTTTACGTGAAGGCTCTAACGGGGCAGGGAATTCATCCCGCCCAGACCGGAAGTTTACTCTCCGGGGCGCATATTTCCAAAGGCGCGATTATCCATTCGGGGATCAGTGTCGACCAGCGAATCGCCAATCACGTGGGCGAAGAGACGCCGCAATCGAGCATAGTGCTCGCGTGCGAGCAGCCGATGACGGGCTATCACGAGACCAACTTCTCGATGGCCTATAGTTCGCATATTTCATGGCAGAGTCCGGATTCGCCGGTACCGGTGGAGGTTTACCCATCGCTCGCGTGGGACAACCTCTTTGACAATCGCGGCAGTTTGCTGAACCTTAGCATTCTGGACAGAGTGAAAGACCGGGCGCAGGCGCTTGGCAAGAAGGTAAGCTCTACCGACAAGGGCAAGTTGGATGAATACCTGACCAGCGTGCGTGAAGTGGAGAAGCGCGTTGAGGGAATGCGCAAAGGGAAAAGCGATGCGGAAGACGCTGCAAAGGCAGCCAACAAACCGGCCGCCATGATGGATCGGCCTGCCAATGGACTGCCGGAAGACTTGCGGGATCATGCCCGCCTGATGTGCGACATTATCGCGATCGCGTTTCAAACCAACAAAACGCGCGTTGCTTCGCTCATTATTTCGCGCGATCTGTCGGCCATGTATTATCCATTTCTGGACGTCAAAGATGGGCACCATGCGGCATCGCACAATAACAATTCCGACGGTTACGAACGCATTGCGCACTTCCATGTGAGCCAATATGCGTACCTCGCTTCGAAGTTAGAGGGCATGAAAGAGGGCGACGGCACGGTGCTCGATAACACCTGCCTCATGTTCCTCTCGAACATGTGGATCGGGCGCAAGCACGATAACTTCCGTCTGCCCGTGGTGCTGGCTGGCGGCTTGGGCGGGACACTCGAAACCGGACGAACTCTGAGTTATCTCGATGCCGGTGAAGATAACCGCAAAATGTGCAGCTTGTATCTTTCGCTCATGGACCGCTTCGGCGCGAAGTTGGATCAGTTTGGCGATGCCCAAACCAGGCTGGAGCGGCTCTAGTCCAATGCCTCCTGCTTTTCAGATTGCGAGTTCCTGGACCGATGCCTTTCTAGATCCGATGCGCCATGTCGGCGATCCATTGGCGGATAGCGTGGTAGAAAACTTGTTTGCGAACAACTCGATCGATTCCGTGAACGATCTCATGCGTGGGTTGATTCGGAACGAATTTCCAGAGCCGTCCACGTTTCCGCCTGTAGTGGCCGACTACGTCAAACAGTTGGACGTGCTGCCCGATTGGGCGGATACGGCGAAGATCGATATCGGACAGCAGGTGTTCTGGAAGTATGGGCCGCGGCTGATTTTGATTTTGCATTGCTATGCGCTGCCCTTTTGTTATGTCGGCCAGAATGGCGTGCAAGTGCTGGCGCTCACTGGCAGGTTGAGCAGCAACTCGACTAGACGTATTTTGGAAACCGCTCAGTTACTGGTGGACGTAATGTCGCCTGGAGGATTGACGGGCGCGGAGGGGCGGGCCCGGCGGACAATTCAGAAGGTGCGATTGATGCATGCAGCAGTGCGGCATCTGGTGAAGAAGTATCCAGGCTGGAAGGACGAATTCGGTTTGCCGGTAAATCAAGAAGATCTCACTGGAACGTTAATGGCGTTTTCCTGGATCTCGCTGGATGGTTTGCGGCGCATCGGTATCGAACTGACGCAAGAGGAATGGGATGCGTATCTGCACTGCTGGCAAATTGTGGGGCATCAACTCGGCATTCGCGACGATATGATTCCGGCTGATAATCCGTCGGCGGAAGCGCTGTGTGCGGCGATTGCGCGGCGGCAATTTGGAGCGTGCCCGGAAGGGAAGCTGATGACGAAGGCGTTGATTGAGTCGATTCAGTATCAGCTGCCGGGCGATGTGTTTGACGATGCGCCGGGCTTACTCATGCGGTATTTCCTGGGCGAGGAACATGCGGGGATGCTTGGCGTTGAGAAGACTCTGCTGGAGCGGAGCGGCTTGCGCAGCGTATTGACCTTACCGCTGCAGGTGGGCGGCGAAGTGCTGACGGATTTGGTACACGATCTGCCGGTGATTTCAGACCTTGCGGAGAAAGTGGGCAAGGTGTTGATTAACTCGATTGTTCTGGTGCAGCGAGGCGGAAACAGACCGACGTTTACGATCCCCAAAGAATTGCAGCAGCAATGGGGCGTGAATTGGACCTCCTAATGAGGTAGCTCACGGATCTTGGCGAAATCGATAAAGCCGCGCGCTGGGTCTGTGTGGGTGAGGCGAACTTCGAGTTTGTCGCCTACGTCGATACCGTCGGTACCTTGCATAAGGCGGCCTTCCATGGGCGGATCGATGACTCTGACGAAGGTTCCTTTATCGGAAACGCCGGTTGCCATAGCCAGGAACGTTTGTCCGACCTTGCTGCTCATGGCAACGGCGGCGATGCGCTTTTGCATGGTGCGTTCCACCTTACGGGCGGCGTCTTCGCGTTCGGTGCAGTGGATGGCGATGGTGTTCAACTCGTCGTCGGTGTAGGGCGGCGGCGCGGCGGCGCTGATGGCTTTTAAGATGCGTTGTGTGATGACGTCGGCAAAACGGCGGTTGGGCGCGGTGGAGTGAGTGTAGTCGTGTGCGGCCAAGCTGAAGTGGCCGCCATCTTCATCTCCCGGGCGTTGCATCTTATACACGCCAGGACCAAGAAGCTTGATGACGGAGAGCGACAAATCGGCAAAGTGATCGGGATCTACTTGCTTTCGCTTCAACAGGAATTCGTTGAGCGCTTTGACGTCAGGCTGCGCGGGAAGGTTGCCACCGGCGCGCTTGGCGAGTTCGACAATGCGGTCCCAACGGGCGGGCTGCGAAACAACGCGGCGGATAGACGACACTTTCTTTTCAACAAAGGTTCGCGCCATGGCTTCGTTGGCGGCCACCATGAAGTTCTCAATCAACATGCCGCCGCTGTTCTTTACGTTAGCCACCAAGCCGGTGACTTGGCCGTTTTGAATAACGGCAGAGGTTTCGGTGCGTTCAAAGCTCAGCGCGCCCAAACGGGCGCGGGCCTCTAACAGGCGTTTGGCGGCGGTGTTCTGGAGTTCTAACTGCGCCTGTAATTCTGGAGAAGCGGCGACTTTGGGCGGGGCGGGAGCGGTGCCATCAAGCCATGGGCCCACGCCGTTATAGGTGAGCTGTGCTTTGTTGCGGACCGTCGCGGCATAGGAACGAGCATTGGTCACTTCGCCGTCCACGCCGACAACGTATTCGGTGACAACAGCGGCGCGGTCTGCGTTTTCGAGAAGCGAGGTCAAGCCGGTCGATAGTTGCTCGGGCAGCATGGGAAACGTACGAACCTCGGCATACACCGTGGTAGTTTCCGACTGCGCATGGGCATCGAGCGCCAAACCCTTACGTACATAAGCGTCTACGTCGGCGATGCCGACCAGGACCTTAATTCGGCCATCGCTCAACTGCTCGGCGACTTCGATTTGATCGAGATCGCGTGAAGTGTCGTTGTCGATGGACGACCACAGGAGATTGCGTTGATCGACCGCACCTTCTGTGAACGTCGGCACAAGGGCTTTCAGTTCAGCGAGAGCTTCAGGCGGGAACTGGGGATGAAAACCGTTGTCGGTTACAGTTTGGAGTGCGGCGGCGCTCAAATCGTAGGGCATAGACTGTTTGAGTTTACTGCACGCCATTCGTTTTCAATCCATTAGTCATATGCTAGAAAATGACTCCCGCGACGAAAATTATGTCTCTTAAGCTCACGGTTAACGGACGGCCAACCACCGTCGATGCGCCGCCAGACACACCATTGCTCTGGGTGTTGCGCGATGAACTGAATCTGCACGGAACCAAGTTTGGTTGCGGCATTGGCCAATGTGGGGCCTGCACCGTGCATGTCAACGGCGTACCCCAACGTTCCTGTGTGACGCCAATCTCGGCGGCGGCTAACGCCAAAATTACAACGATTGAAGGTTTGTCGGCAGAGGGTACGCACCCGCTGCAGCATGCCTGGGTGGAGATGGACGTTCCGCAGTGCGGATATTGCCAAGCTGGGCAGATCATGTCGGCGGCGGCACTCCTTGTCAAGCACCCGAAACCGACCGATGCGCAAATTGATGCGGCCATGGACGGGAATCTTTGCCGCTGTGGCACGTACATTCGCGTGCGCCAAGCGATTCACAAAGCGGCCGAAATGTCCGGCGTGAAAGGAACGGTGTAAGCCATGCGCTTGACACGACGATCGTTCTTGCAAGTAGGGTCTGCCACAGGCGGTGGACTTTTGATTGGGGCGTTTGAGGCGCCCACGTCCAGCGCGCAACAGCCGCCGGCCCCGCCACCTTTTGAAGCCACGGCATTTGTGAAGATCGCGCCGGATGGAACGGTGACGCTGATTTCGCGGAACCCGGAAATAGGGCAGGGCATTAAGACGATGCTGCCGATGTTGATTGCCGAAGAATTGGAAGTGGACTGGAAAACGGTGAAGGTGGAGCAGGCGGACTTCGATGCGAAGTACGGAATGCAAACCACAGGCGGCAGCAGAGCGGCTTCGAACAATTGGGTGCCGATGCGGCAAGTGGGTGCGGCGACCCGGCAAATGCTGATTGCCGCGGCCGCGAAACAATGGGGCGTTGGCGAAGCGGAATGCTTTGCGCAAAATGGGCGCGTGTATCACAAGGGGACTGACCGGTCGCTCGGCTATGGCGAACTGGCGAGCGCCGCGGCGGGAATGCCGGTGCCCGATTTGAAAACCTTGAAGCTCAAGGATCAAAGCACATTCAAAATCATTGGCAAGCCGACGCATTCGGTGGATGTTCCCGACATTGTGGCAGGCAAACCGATCTTCGGCATCGATTTCACGATGCCTGGGATGCTGTATGCGGTTTATCAGAAGTGTCCGGTTTTTGGTGGCAAAGTGGCTAGTGCAAACGTCGACGAGATCAAGGGTCTGCCCGGCGTAAAGCATGTGACTGTGGTCGACACGACCGTAAAGACAGGTCCGGTTGTGGAAGGCGATCCGGGGCTGGAGCCGGGTGTTGCGATTGTTGCCGATACATGGTGGGCGGCGCAATCGGCGCGCAAGAAGTTGGATGTGAAATGGGATGAAGGATCGGCGGCGGAGCAGAGCAGCGAAGGTTTTGCCAAACGGGCCAAAGAACTGGCACTGCAAGCGCCGCAGCGGACGCTTAAGAATGACGGCAACGTTGACGATGCCTTAAAGGGCGGAGCGAAAGTGCTGGAGGCGGCTTACGAATATCCATTTATCTCGCATGCACCGCTGGAGCCGCGTAACTGCAGCGCTGTCTATAAGGACGGCAAGCTGGAAATTTGGAGCACAACGCAGTTGCCGGCGCGTGGACGAACGCTGGTATCGAAGCTGTTGAACGTGCCTGAGGACAACATTACGATTCATTTGCTGCGCGCAGGTGGATCGTTCGGACGTGGGTTGACTAACGACTATATGGTTGAGGTTTCGCATATCGCCATGAAAGTGGGCGCGCCGGTGAAGCTGGTTTGGACGCGCGAAGACGATATGCAGCACGACTACTACCGGCCGGGCGGTTTCCACTTCCTGAAAGGTGCGGTGGATTCGTCGGGCAAGGTGGTGGCGTGGCGCAATCATTTTGTGACTTACGGAGATAATGAGCACTTTGCTTCGTCGGCAGCTATCAATGCAGGCGAGTTCCCGTCTGATTTTGTGCCGAACTTCGCGATCCACGTTTCGGCGATGCCGCTGGCGTTGAAGACCGGTGCGTTGCGTGCGCCGACCGCTAATTCGCAGTGTTTCGTGATGCAATCCTTTATCGACGAACTGGCGCATGCCGCCGGCAAAGATCCGGTGGCCTTCCGGTTGGAGTTGCTGGGCGATGGGACGCATAAGGGTTACGATGTGGCTCGGATGCGCGGCGTGCTGCAGGCGGTGGCCGAGCGTTCGGAGTGGGGAAAGCGCAAGCTGCCCAAGGGGACCGCGATGGGCGTTTCGTTCCATTACAGTTTTCAAGGTTACTTCGCGCATGTGGCCGAAATCTCGGTTGCGGCGAACAACAAATTGAAGGTGCATAAGGTTTGGGTTTGCGGCGATATCGGCAGCCAAGTCATTAATCCGAGCGGGGCGGAAGCGCAGGTGCAAGGCGGCGTGATTGACGGGTTGAGCGAGCTGATGGCGCAGGAGATCACGCTTGAAAAAGGCCGGGTGATGCAGAGCAACTATCACCAACATCAATTGCTGCGCTTTAGCAAGGCTCCGCAGATTGACGTGCACTTTGTGAAGAGCGAACACGATCCGACAGGATTGGGTGAGCCTTCGCTGCCGCCGGTGATTCCGGCGGTGACGAACGCTATCTTTGCGGCGACGGGGCAGAGGATCAGGACGATTCCACTGTCGAAGAGTGGATTTAGCTGGGCTTGATTAGTTCTATAAAAACAGAAACAATTCGTTCGTGAACATCGAAGGCGCCTTTCATGAGATCATGACCGGCGCCTTCGATCATTTGGAGCTTGGTTTTGGCAGGAATGAGGCTTAGGGCGGCGCTGAGTTCAGCCAGGCGTGCCGAATTCGTCTTTGGCTCCGTGGACGAAGAGAGCGGGCGTTTGTAAATGGCCGAAGTGAGCGGTGCGGAGTTGCTCTGGCTTCCTGGGCGGATGTAATGGATACGAGAGGAGGAGCAAGCCTTCGACCAACGCCGGTTCCTCCGCGGCCAGCATGCTGGCTTGACGGCCACCGTAAGAGTGTCCGCCGAGAGAAACTAGCGGCGCCATTTGTTTCAGTTGATGGACGGCGGAACGGAGACCGTCGCGATCTTGCTGAGCGCCTGATGGCATGGGCGGGCCGAAGGGTTTCTTTTGACGGAAGGGCAGGGTGTAGCGCAGGACGAAGAAGCCAGCGGTGGTGAACGCTTCGGCAGTTTTCATGAGTAATGGAGAGTTTACGTTGCCGCCCGCGCCGTGGGTAAGGACGAGCGCGCGTCCGGTGGGATGGGCGGGTTTGTGCAGGTATTCGGTCATGGGTGATTCAACAACTCTTATAGGATACGGCCTCGAAGGAAAGCGGTTGGCGGGGACAGACCGGAGGGTCGTTTTACGGTTCGAAACGCCGGGCTTAAGGGCGACGGGCGATGGTAAGGCGAAGAAACGACGATTTTGCGGTTCGAATGGGCCGTGAGGGGATGAGAGACGCGCGATGGGCTGAAATGACAGTGCCAGTGAGGGAAATTTGGACGCGATTCGAATTCGCGTAGTTGTTTAGCGGTGAAAAAGGCGGATTTTGTGTGGGTTTGGGCACACTTCTGGCTTGGTGGGTTTGAGGATGACGTCGTCGGATGGGCTTTCTAGGCTGCGGCTGCTGATGCCGCGGTGGCGCTCCCTGATTGTTGAGGTGGTTGGTGTTGTTGTTCACTCGCGTTGGTTTGTGGTCGTTGTTGTTGCTGTTGCTGAGGCTTTTGCTTTAGCGCTCGTGCTGCTTGTCTGGCGACGATGCGCGCTTGTCTTTCTTTGGAAAGTTCGAAGCGGTCGAGCTGGAGTTGGAAGCGCTGCCGTTGGAGGTCGAGCAAATCGTGCCGACGTTGTTCGTTGAATGCGGCCTTGCGAATCGCCATGACGTTATCGAGAGAACGTTTGAAGGCTCGCTCGGTCTGCGTTTGGTAGCGATCGAAGAGATTCAGTTGATGCATGTCTTCGCGAGTCCATTGGCTGGGATCGGGTTGCCGGTTGTGAAGCTCGAATTCCCAGGTGGAGTGGATGCGCTGACGGCGCGTGAGGAACCAGCGAGCGCGGGCGAAATCACCGATGAGGCGAGCGTCATCTTCGGTAGCGGGTGAGTAGGTATCGAAGCCGTCTTTTAAAAGTGCGTCGAATTCGGCGGGATCTTCGCCTGCGATGAAAAGAGACTCAGACGCAGCGCCGTGCGTGAGGTGATTCATGCAGGAAATGGCTCTTCCTGAGAGCGTAACGGGAGCGGATTGTTTGGGCATAGAGATGCCTCCTTTTCGCCTCTAGGATGGAATGGGGGCGGACGGCTGGCGGGGAAAAGTTTGGGTATGTGGTTGATTTGGAAGGAGAAGAAAAATTTGGGCCGGCGGTGATTGATAAAGATCGCATCAGCTTTTGCGGATTGAGAAGTTGAGGAACGGAGAAATGGCCGGTCCGCCAAAGGTGATGTGATCTTTATCAGTCATGGTGAATCAATAAAGGATATCGAAGTTGAGGGCAAACACATAGGAATACGTCTCCTTTTAATCAGTGCCAGCCCCAACTGTTCGGAATTGGCTTGGATTTTTCTTCTCTCGAAGCCTCAACTGGTGATCATCCAAATTCCACCCCTATTCTGTACGGCAAAAAGGTACGATGGAAGTATTGAAGGGATGGTGCCGCCCTATGCACCTGAAGCGCTTTTGTTTTTTGTCATGCTCTCCACATTAGGCTGTACTCTACGCCAAGGTCAGGTTCCCGTACTTTGACTTCGTCTGCCTCCGTCATGGCTTCGCCGCGGCCCGCCGACGTATCGCCAGATCTTCGTGTAAAAAGATTGAAACAACCCACCAACGAGCCGAGTCCCCTCATCTGGACTGGGCGGCTTCGTACCAGTGGTACTGAGGTCGCCGGAAATACAGAGGAGGATCCGAGTTTTAGCTCGCCATTTGTAGCAAAGTCAGATCGCAATCAACTGCCATTTCCGGCCAAATTCATTGATCGTTCGCTGTGTCGCCAAGAAGGGGATCAGGACAGGGAACTCTTTCTCTGGCACACACCTGAGTTCGTGCGGGATAATCATCGGCGGTACAGGCAGCAGGGATCTAAATCTCTACTAGCCTGGCGCAGCACGCTGGAGTGTCGACAAATGATTCTGGCGTATGAAAATATGGACTAGGATGTAGTTTACAAGGCAGTTACCGCTTCTCTTAGCGGTGGCAGGCCCAAGAGAGTGGAAAGCAAAAACCTGTTATGCCCAAAAGAATCGGGAAATACGAAATCACTGCGGAAATAGGTCGAGGTGGCTTCAGCCGCGTTTACCGCGGCTTTGACCCTAATGTCAATCGCCCTATAGCCATTAAGGTCTCCACTAGAGAGAGCGATCCCGAACATCTGAGCCGCTTCCGCAATGAAGCCTCGGCCGCTGGCAATCTCCGCCACGAAAATATCGTCACGGTCTACGACTACGGCGACGACGATGGTGTCCCGTACCTCGTCATGGAATTGCTCGAAGGCCGCGACCTTCACCACATCATGCGCGACGGGCCCAAAATGAGCCTGTTGGAAAAAATGCAAGTGATGTCGCAGGTGGGTGAGGGCCTCAAATGCGCGCACTTGAATGGTGTAGTACATCGCGATATTAAACCGGCTAACGTCATGGTGCTTTCCGATGGCGCCGTGAAAATTCTCGATTTCGGCATTGCTCGAATGACTGGCGAAGTGAGCCGCCTGACCCAAAGCGGCTACCTGGTGGGTACGCCTCTCTACATGAGCCCTGAGCAATTGCAAGGCGGCGATGCCGATGCGCTTTGCGACGTTTGGGCCTATGGCGTGCTGTATTTCGAATTGCTTACCGGGCAGCATCCGTTTCTTTCGCAAGACAACACGCGGCTTATTCGCAACATCACCATCGTCAATCCGCCTTCGGTTCACTCCCTTACACGCGGCGTTCCCGAGGGGCTGGCGCAAGTTATCCGCCGCGCTCTAACCAAAGATCGCCGCCGCCGTTATCAGAGCTTGGAGGAAGTATTGGTCGATACCAATCCAATCCTCGCGCTGTTGCAACGCGAGCAAACCACCGGGCTGATGAGCGAGGCGCAGTTCTTTCGCAACAGCGGTCAACTCGCAGCGGCTCGCCAAACTTCGCGCCGCGCTTTGGAAATCGACCCCACCAATTACGGAGCGCAGCAACTGCTGAAATCGATTCAACACGAGTTGCAGGAGGAACGCTTGGCGGCGCCGGAAGTGGTTCTGGTTCCCACGCCTACCCCCGCCCCTGTACCTGTCGTTATTCCGGAACCGCGAATCGAGCCTATGGTGGCCGCTGTACCGCCTCCGCCGCCACCGCTGCGTGTCGTTCCGCCGCCACCTGCACCTATGCCGCTGCCTGCCGCAGTGGATCACGACCTTGCGGAAATGATCTTACCGGAAGAAGTGTCAGCCGCCACGCCTGCTCGAACGGCCGCCCCCATCTCCGCTCCTGTGGTGACGGCTCCGCCGCCGCCTGCACCAACTCCTTCGCCTCTGCCGGTGGCGCCAATACCATCTAAGCCCGCCCCTGCACCCTCATATCTCCCCATCGCTCCGGCCGCTGCCGCTCTTTTGAAAACCGCAGTGTCTCCTAACGGACCCGCGACGCCTTCGCCTTCTACTACTCAGCGATTCCGCCCATCGCTAGGTACTGGTGGCGCTGCCGCCGCCATCGCTGCTGCCGTCGCCGCCGCCAAAGCTCGCCAAGCCGACGAGGAAAGGCAGCAACGAAACGGCCGGCCTCAAGAGCAAGAACCGCTCGCCCTTCCAGTTAAAGCCACGCCGTTGGTTGTTTCCCCTGTGCCCGTGCCCCGCCCGGTACCGGCGGCCCAGGCAGCCGCCTCTCTCAAGCGCGCCGAAAACGGCTCTGGCGTGTTCCTGACTGATGATCCATTAGTCGTCAAACGTCCCGCAGCCGCAGTCATGACTCAACGCATGAACTCCGGCGATTCAACCGCTGCCGTAGCGACTCCGCCGCCGGCTCCCCCTCCCACGCGCTTGCCGGGCACCAAAGCCATTCCGGCGAGTGTGCCTCGTGGCGGCAATGGAACAGCGGAATCTCTCGCGCCTCCAGCCGCACCAGGCTTCCCAGATACCCGCCGTCCGTCCGAAAATCTGCCCATGCGCCGGCCTCCCTCAGAGGTGTACGCCAAGGGCAAACGCAAGAGTTCCAGTGCGCTCTTCGTCGAAAAGAAACAGAAGAAGTCGTTCCCCTGGGCCGTCGTCGGATTTATTTTCGTCGTCGGTTTGGCCGCGGCCGCGCTCATCATGTTTGCCTTGTCCGCGCCTAAACTCGTCAATACACCAACGCTACAGCCGGATAAATTGGTGTTCAGCTGGAAAGCCGGAACCCCCAAGCCTGAGGATGAAACACTGCGCCTGAAAGGCGGCCCGAACTCGGCTTCCTTTAGCGCATCCAGCAGTGACGACGAATGGTTAGTCGTCACGCCGGTGAGCGAAGAGCCTACCAACCGTAGCTGGCAGGTAAAAGTCGATCCTGAGAAGATTGGACCTACTGGACCCAATGGCACTTCGGGTTGGATCGACGTCGTCTCCACCGAAGGCTTCAAGACTCAGGAAGAAGTCATCGTCAAAGTTTTTCCGGCCGATCCTGCACCCGTGAAAACTACCAAACCCGCCACCCCTGCTCCTTTGACCACGCCGCTGACGACTCCCGCCATTGGTTCGGCAACATCGGCCAAGAAGGCTGCCGTAGTCGTGGGGAACCCGTCGGCTCCCGGTGTTCAGAAACCCGCTGGCAAGCCTGTAGCAGTGATCCCTCCTGCTGCGAAACCCGCAGTCGCCACTACTTCCACCAAGCCGGCGGCTACGGTACCCGCTCCCGCTTCGACGGCCACCAAGCCTCGCACACCAGCCCCGAAGAAACCGCCTGTGAACGACAGTATCGATATCAACTAAGCGCTAGTTTCGTCCGGCCGTAGCGCGTTTTGCGCCGCCGTTGGCTTCTCCCAAGCTGGTTGCTTCGGGAACCTCCACCAGCTTGCCGCTTGAGATGTTGTAAATATAACCGTGCACCGGGATTCTACCGGGAACCAGCGGATGATTGCGGATTCGCGTGACATCCGAAACTACGCTCTTGGCCAAGTCTTTAATCGTCAGCCATTCAATGTATTCGGCAGCGGGCGAACCGCCGCCAGTTCCGGGATCGCGCCATTGCCCATTGTGAAAGCTGGCGGTATCCAAGCTCTTTGCTAGCAGGTCCCTCATCACCTCGTTGCTAAACGTCAGCATCCCGCAGTCGGTATGGTGAATCACGAACCATTCGCGCGTACCCAGGAGCTTGTAGGAAATCACCAATGAGCGAATCGCATCGTCGCTAGCGCGCCCGCCGGCGTTGCGAATCACATGCGCATCTCCTTCGCTTAAACCCGCAAATTTCGCCGGGTCGAGCCGCGCGTCCATGCAGGTAAGAATGGCAAACTGCCGCGCCGGCGGCATCGGCAATTTCGATTTTGCACCAAAGCTGGCGGCGTATGATTCGTTGGCGTTGAGAACTTCTTCCAAAATCTGCGACAAAACAACTCCTATTCAAATCAGCATAGTAGACGCACCAAAGCCCACAGCGATTTCGATTTAGTTTCGGCGCCGATACTGCGGCCCCAAAATATCGTTGTCAGCGTAGAATTATGGGGACGGGTGCTGTAAACTTTCATACATTCAAAACGGGAGGAGTCTTTCTACATGGAATGGACGCCGGATAACAGTAATCAAGATATTGAAGACCGCAGAGATTCAAGTGGCGGCGGCTCTGGGGGCCCTGGTTTGGGAGGCTTTGGCTTTGGGCATCTGGGCATTGGCGGCATCTTAATCGTCGGGCTCTTAAGCCTTCTCTTTCATCAGAACTTTTTCGCCTTGCTATCCGGTGGCGGCGCAAGCCCGGGCGCTGTGGATTCGACCCAACAAGTCCAGTCGGCTCCCGATCCCCGGCAGGATCAGGCCGAAGCCCGCGATAGAGCCCTGATCGGAACGGTTTATCACAGCATCGAAGCCAGTTGGGCCACCCTGTTGCCCGCTCAAACCAATGTTCAATACCGCAATCCAACGCTCGTTCTTTATCGCACTCTCACCAACTCAGGATGTGGCGATGCACAGCAAGCCACCGGACCCTTTTACTGCCCCGAAGACGAAAAGATTTATCTTGATCTCGGCTTCTTTGACGAACTCAAGACTCGCTTCGGAGGCTCTAATGGCGATTTTGCGCAATCGTACGTCATCGCTCATGAATTCGGCCACCATATCCAAAAGCTGCTAGGTACCGAAGCCAAGGTGACTGCAGCCCAAGAACGCAATCCCAGCCAGAGGAACGCTCTATCCGTCGCTCTCGAACTCCAGGCCGATTGCTACGCAGGCGTTTGGGGCAATTCTGCCAAGGACAAATTCAAACTCAGCCAATCCGACGTGCAGGATGCTCTCAGCGCGGCTGCCGCCGTCGGCGACGATCATCTGCAAAAAATGGCCACCGGCCGCGTCAGCCCCGAAACCTGGACTCACGGCAGTTCTGCCCAGCGCGAACAGTGGTTTACCAAAGGATATTCCACCGGCCAAGTCTCCGCCTGCAACACCTTCGGTCAGTAAATCTCTGGCCGAGCCGCGACCATTACTTGAACTCGAGAATTTCTTTCTCTTTAGCCTTGACGGTTTGGTCGAGTTTCGCGATTTGCCCATCGGTTAGTTTCTGCGTTACCTCGAGCGCTTGGCGTTCCTCGTCTTCGCTGATGACCTTGTCTTTGAAAAGCTTTTTGAGATGCTCGTTGGCATCGCGCCGGATGTTGCGGAGCGCGACGCGCCGCTCTTCCGCAACGTGATTAAGTTTCTTGGCTAGTTCCCGGCGGCGCTCTTCGGTGAGCGGTGGAACCGGGATGCGGATGAGTTTGCCGTCGTTCGAAGGATTGAGGCCCAGATCGGCGATGCGGATACCTTTTTCGATAGCGCCGATAATCGAACTATCCCAGGGCTGAATCGTAATGAGGGCGGGCTCCGGAACGTGGAGCTGCGCGACTTGATTGAGCGGCGTGGGCGTGCCGAAGTAATCGACGCGCACGCTGTCGAGCAGGCCGATGGAAGCGCGGCCGGTGCGAAACTGGGCGACTTCGTGCTGCAGATCCGCCAGCACTTTATCCATCTTGGTGCGGGCGTTGGCTTCTATTTCTTTGACGTTTTTGAAGGCTGGGCCGCTCGCAGCGGCGGGTGCAGTTTGTTCGGGTTTCATATATCGATCGTTGGGATCTCCTCTTAAATCATCGCCGGCAACGCACTCGCGGGAGGCTCGGCGAACTCTCGCCATTGTCGACCGGGCACCCGCTCGGCTGCCGTGCTCTAGCGAATCATGGTGCCGATTGATTCGCCCATCGCCATTCGCATTATATTGCCAGGCACGTTGAGATCAAAGACCATGATAGGCATATGATTGTCACGGCACATCGCAACCGCCGAGGCATCCATCACCGCCAGCGCTTTGGAGAGCACCTCGGTATAACCGATCTCGCTATAGCGGACGGCGGAGGAATGCTTCTTCGGGTCTTTGTCGTAAACGCCATCCACGCTGGTGGCCTTGGCGATGATTTCAGCGTGGATCTCCAGGCCGCGCAGCGTGGCGGCGGTATCGGTTGAAAAATAGGGGTTCGACGTGCCGGCGGCGAAGATCACCGCGCGCCCTTTTTCTAAATGGCGGATGGCGCGCCGCCGGATATACGGCTCGGCGACCTGATGCATCTCAATGGCGGTCATCACGCGCGTGGGTATGCCGAGGTGTTCGAGCGCGTCCTGAAAGGCGAGCGCATTGATGACTGTAGCGAGCATCCCCATGTGGTCGCCCGTGACGCGGTCCATTTTATTGGCGGCAGCGGCTACCCCCCGGAAGATGTTGCCGCCGCCTAAAACCAGGCCAACCTGAATGCCGGTGCGCCCCACCTCCGCTACCTCAGTCGCCAGAGACTTAACGCGTTCGGGATCAAGCCCGAATGACAACGGACCGGCCAACGCCTCGCCGCTGATTTTGAGAAGGATGCGTTTGAAGCGTGGCATGTCCGTTTTTATTGGTTACGCCGTAACGGGGAGCGGGCTGGCTTCCACACCGGGTGCGTCTCCCGCATCGCCGACTTTGTAGCGGACGAAGCGGGCGACGGTCACCGTATCGCCGATTTTCCCGTTCGCGGACTTGATGAGTTCGGTGATGGAAATCGTGTTCTCGCGAATGAACGGCTGTTCGAGCAAGCAGACTTCCTCGTAGAACTTGCTCATGCGGCCTTCGGCGATTTTGTCCAGCATCTTCTCGGGCTTGCCTTCGGCCCGTACGCGGTCGCGCTGAATTTCCATCTCCTGGGCGACCAACGGAGCAGGCAACTGCTCGCGGCTAACCACTTGCGGATGGGCGGCCGCCACTTGCATGGCGAGATCGCGTACCAGTGTCTTGAATTCTTCCTTAGCGGCGGATTCGGCTTTGCTTGCGCCGGCTTCGATGAGGACGCCGATTTGCGATCCGGTGTGAATGTAATGACCGGCGAAACCATTGCCCGCGACCTCGTAAATGGTGAAGCGCGAGACAACAATGTTCTCGCCGAGCTTGGCGATCTTGGTCTTGACCATGTCGCCCACAGTGTGACCTTCCGCGCCGAACTTCTGACCGTAAAGAGTTTCGTGCGCTTTGATATGGGCGCGCTCAGCCTCGGTCACATCTTCCAAGCGGACATGCTTCGGTTTAGTTGCGGCAATGTGCGCGGCGATATCGGCGGCCAGCTTTTGGAAATCCTCAGTGCGGGCGACGAAATCCGACTCGCAATTCACTTCCACGAGGACGCCCAGTTTGCCATCGGCACTGATCGAGGCAGCGATGAGCCCCTGCTTCGCGCTGCGCGATTCCTTGTTGCCGGCGCTAGCGATCCCTTTCTTGCGGAGGACGATTTCGGCCTCGGCCAGGTCTCCGTTGGCCTCAACCAAGGCCTTTTTGCAATCCATCATGCCTGCTCCGGTTCGTTCGCGGAGTTGTTTTACAAGTTGTGCGCTTATCTCAGCCATTGTTCTTTTTTCCTTCTATACACACAAGGGGCGACCGAGCCTGAGTGGGCTGGTCGCCCGGAAAATACTTTACGAGGCCTTGGCCGCTTACGCTTCCGGCCCGGATACGAGCACGGCCGTGCGGCGTTTTTAGTGCTCGACGACCACGGCCTCTTCGACGGTAGCTTCACTGGCCGGACCCTTGCGCGGAAGCGTTTCAGGTTCGATACCACTGGTGGCTAGGCTCTCCGACATTAATTGTTCCGCGTACTTGGGATCGAGATACTGGGTATACTCTTCCGGCGTATCGGTCGAGGATTCCTCTTCACGCACGATCTTATCCGCGGCGAAGTCCGTTTCGGTCGCGAGCGAACGCGCTTCGACAATCGAATCCGCGATCTTTGTAGTGAAGAGGCGAATGGCGCGCAAGGCGTCATCGTTCCCGGGGATCACGTAATCCACTTCATCCGGATCGCAATTGGTATCAACCACTGCGACGACCGGAATGCCCAGCTTGCGGGCCTCCTTCACGGCGATGGCTTCTTTATTGGAATCGATCACGAACAACAAATCGGGCAGGCCGTTCATGTCTTTAATGCCTGCCAGGTTCTGTTGCAGATGCTTGCGCTCGCGTTCCAGCCGCCCGACTTCCTTCTTTGCGCGGCCTTCATACGCGTTTTCGGTAGCCATGGCGTCGAGTTCTTTCAGGCGCTTAATCGACTTCTGAACCGTGGTGATATTGGTAAGCAAGCCGCCGAGCCAGCGTTGGTTCACGTAGAACTGACTGCACCGAGTGGCTTCTTCGGCGACGGCTTCCTGCGCTTGCCGCTTAGTCCCTACGAAGAGAACCGTTTTGCCTTGCGCGGACATTTCACCCACATAGCGCATGGCATCTTTAAACAGCTTGAGAGTCTTTTGGAGATCGACAATGTAGATCCCGTTACGTTCGCCGAAGATGTATTCTTTCATCTTTGGATTCCAGCGCTTGGTCTGGTGCCCGAAGTGAACGCCTGCTTCGAGCAATTCTTTCATCGAAATCGATGGCAATATGCCTCCTGTTTAGTTTTGAACGAGCTTGCCGGAGCAGCGTAGCGCGGCCCAAAGCGGTATTTGCGCTACCAAGCTACCCAACAAGGTTATGCGCCGCGCGGCAGGGAAGCCGCCACGCAGCGCGGGGTTGGAAAATAAAGCCGACAAAGAAGGCGCTAACTGTGCCGTTAGCGTTTGGAGAACTGGAAGCGCTTGCGCGCGCCCTTTTGACCGTACTTCTTTCGCTCATGTGCGCGTGCATCGCGCGTGAGAAAACCGAGCTGCTTGAGCTTACCGCGCAGTTCGATGTTGAACTCAAGTAGTGCGCGGGCAATGCCGTGGCGTGCTGCCCCGGCTTGTCCGCTGACCCCGCCGCCATTGGCGAGGATCAAAATATCGAAACGATCCGCCAGCTCCACGGCGAGCAGGGGCTGCTTGACATAGGCGCGGGCCGATTCGTTGACAAAATAATGTTCAAAGGGCCGGTTGTTGACGGTGATTTGACCCTTGCCCGGACGCAGGAAAACCCGGGCGGTGGCGGTCTTACGGCGACCGGTAGCTAACTGCTGGACTAACTTGACTGGCACTAAAATCCTTAAAATCCTTTCCTTCTCTAAGCCTTGAGAGCAAGCGCTTCGGGCTTCTGGGCCTGGTGGGGATGATGCTCACCCGCGTACACCTTAAGCTTCCGATACATTTGTTTACCAAGTTTGTTTTTGGGAAGCATGCCGGACACAGCAAGCTCTAACATTCGTTCCGGGCGGGTCGCACGCATGCGGCGCGCACCCGTCTCGATCAAGCCACCCGGATAGCCCGTGTGACGCCGATACATCTTCTGATCTTCCTTGTTGCCGGTCATTTTGACTTTGGCGGCATTAATAATGACCACATGATCGCCGGTGTCGAGCATCGGCGCATAGGTGGGCTTGTGCTTCCCCATCAAAAGCATGGCAGCCTTGCTGGCGATTCTCCCGAGGACCGCATCGTTGGCGTCAATTACGTGCCAAGAACGCACGATCGCATGCTTGGACGGAATTTCGGTACGCATGGACAAACTTATTCTCTCTCTTCGAAGACTCGAATACACTAGTGTAACAGAGGCGCGGCAAAAAGGGAGCAAAAAGGGACTGCCTGCCCCTCAGCGTTTTCCCTGCGGATCATACTGGAAGCACTGCTCAAGCGCCACGCCGAACACAATGGCCACCTTAAACGCAGTCTCGAGTGAAGGGGAATACTTGTCCTGTTCGATCGCTATTACCGTCTGTCGTGTGACCCCGATTTGGTCGGCAAGCTCCTGCTGTGTCATCGCGCGAAGCGCCCGCAGTTCTCGAATCTGGTTACGGATGGCGGGCATCAGACGTTGCCTTTCCGATAAGCCACTATCTGCGCGGCGGTCTTCGTGATATCCGCCAGCACCAACATCCCGAAGAAAACACTCACGAAATGAAGTCCCATCGTCCGGCCGTCCAAGGGAAGATGGCCGACCATTGTATGAAGCCACAACAGCCCCAGCCCGATCACCATGAGTGACGCGAGCACTAAATAACCGGCCCGATAGCCTCGCAGCTCGATTAGCCGATCGCGTTCGTCCGTTACACGGTTCCGCGTCACTGCCGCAATGACCGACTGCAAGATGATCTGCAATACGATTATCGAGATAATCATACCTGCGATCTTGTTCACGGAGTTTTGCTCGTGCAGATCGGTGAAGAAGTACGGGCCGTAAACCGCAAGCTCCGCTGCCAGTGAGGCGTAAAGAGTCTTCTCCCGGTAGGAAAGGCTGGTCATCATGGCAAATCGCTCCATTGTCAAAAATATTTGACGTACTGAGCATAGCGCCTTGCGCCCGTGCATGTCAAATATTTTTTACAACCATAATCCCAGCCGAGTCGCTCTGCGGCGGCCTTTAGGACGAATCCTAACTCAACTCGCGCGTTTTCAAACCCGATGGCTAAATTAGTCCCAAAATCCATCAGAGTAGATGGCGGCTCATTCATGGAACTGACAACCCTTCGGACCGCAACGGCACTCCAACATCGCAACGTGGAGAAGAATCTGGATCTGCTCCGCCCATCGTTCACGCGCGATCATTACATCGCTCTGCTTAAAAGGTTTTACGGATTTCATCTGCCCTGGGAACCGACAAGTAGAAGCCGCGCTTGAAAACGAGTTGCCCGATTTCTTCAAACCAAGAAAGAAGCTGCACAGCCTCGAGGCGGATTTACGCTATTTCGGACTTGAAACCGAAGACCTGTCGGACGTCGTTTCGTGCAGGACCTTGCCGCCGCTGAACACGATTGGTTTGGTATTAGGGTCGGTCTACGTAATCGAGGGATCTTCTTTGGGCGGAAGAATTTTAACGCGCCACTTTGCTGAGCATCTAGGACTTCGGCCTGAGGCTGGATGCCGCTACTTCTCGGGCTATGGCGAGTCCACGGGTCAAATGTGGTCTTCGTTTGGAGAACTAATGGCACAACGTCCGGCGGCTGAGAATCACGAAATGTTGACAGCGGCTGTTTCAACGTTTGAATCATTGGGCGATTGGTTGGGATACAAAACACAATGACTAGCAGTACCTTAGATCCTCAGACGCTTTCGGCCGAGAGTGACCGTCCGCTTTCTATCCACGACAGGTGTGCTCAGGAGCAGGTTCAACTCATCGGGCGGATTCAATCGCATGGACTATTGTTCGCACTCTCCGAGCCGGATCTCATCGTGCGGCAAGTCAGTGCGAACGTTTCGACGGTATTCGGCATTCCGCCGGAAGATCTCCTTGGGCGATCATTTGGAACCATCCTTGGAGCGCAACAGTTCGAAACCTTTCAATCTCAACTGTTGGACCGCCCGCTGATTCCCGCAATGCCGCTGCGCCTACAAGTAGGTGACTCCGCGCTTGACACGTATTGCATCGCCCACCGGCAGGACGAAACGCTCATTGTTGAACTCGAGTTTCTAAAAGGAGCGCGCTCGCTCGGAACATTCAATCTCGACGCTCACATTCGCGTTCTTCTCGCACGTCTGGAAGCAGCATCTGACATCGCGGAGTTGTTGCGGCTAGCTGCCAATGAAATTCGACGGCTTACTGGCTTCGGCCGCATAATGATCTATCGATTTGACGAGGAGTGGAACGGTGAAGTCATCGCCGAGGTGGGCGTCTCGCCAGTCTTGTATTGTGGCTTACGCTTCCCTGCTACCGACGTTCCGCCCCAGGTGCGGCGTCTACTTCTGTTGAATCCTTTGCGGATGATCCCCGATGTCGCTTCAGCGCCGGTGCCGATCATTCCCGGGATCGACCCGTTGACGGGAAAGCCACTCGATCTTACAAATTCGGTTCTGCGCAGCGTTTCGCCCGTTCATCTCGAGTATCTCCGCAACATGGATGTGGGGTCGTCCATGACCTTTTCTATCGTCATTGAAAACCGGCTCTGGGGAATGATCGCGTGTCATCATCCGGCGCCGCACAGGGTAGATCACTCCACTCGCTCTGTCTGCGAACTAATTGTACAATCGCTCGCTTCCCAGCTAGCCTTGCGAAGCGAAAATGCCGTTCTTCAGCTGCGCGTCAAATCCCGTCAATTGCTCGATGAATACTTGAGCTGCGTAAAGGCCTCCCCTTTAGGAACAGAATATCTCCATGCCCCCCGCCTGCTCGAAATATTCGATGCCGATGGGCTTGTCAAGCAGAGCGATGGGGTGGTATCGTCCTGCGGCGTCACCATTGAAAAGGAGTTACTTCCTTCGCTCCTCGCGGCATTGCGGACCCGCTCAGCGGACAGCATCGCGAGTTCTAACGCGCTCAGTCAATTAGACCCGGCCGCGGCATCCTATGCGAGTCAACTCGGCGGAGCGCTATACATCGGATTCACCGAGGAAGTTGAAGACTATATCATTTTGTTCCGCCGGGAACTCATACAGACCGTAACGTGGGCTGGAAATCCCAACAAGGCAGTGCATGTGGACAGCCAAGACCGCTTGCACCCACGATCGTCTTTCGCGGCGTGGCAAGAGATCGTCCGCGGGCGCTGCCGGCCCTGGTCTGAACTCAATTTGGAAAATGCCTCGTTCCTGCGCGAAATTTTGCTTCGCATCCGGGCTTCCAAGAGCCTCGCCCGTTCGAACCAAACGCTGGCGATGGAAATAACCAAACGAAAAAGGGTGGAAGGCGAACTGCAGCAAGCTAAGGATCGGGCCGAAGCCGCCAACCGGGCCAAAAGCGACTTCCTGGCAAATATGAGTCATGAGATCCGCACCCCTTTGAACGGGATCATCGGCATGACCGACTTGGCTCTCGAAACGGATCTCACTCGCGAGCAGAGCGAATTTCTAGGAATGGTCAAGAGTTCGGCGGAATCTTTACTGTCCTTGGTCAACGACATTCTGGATTTCTCAAAAGTCGAAGCCGGAAAACTGGATTTCGAAATCGTTGACTTCATGCTGCGCGATACCCTGGACAACACCATCAAAGCCCTCGGCCTGCGTGCACAGCAAAAGGGAATCGAACTGGCCTGCGACATTCTGCCGGATGTACCCGACGGTCTAGAGGGGGATCCCAGCCGTCTTCGCCAGATTTTGATTAACCTTGTCGGCAACGCCCTGAAATTTACCAACGCCGGTGAAGTCGTACTCAAAGTCGAGGTCGAGGACGAGCAGGATGACGACGCCATACTTCATTTTGCCGTAAGGGACACCGGAATCGGCATTCCACTAGACAAGCAACAGATCATCTTTGAAGCCTTCACTCAGGCAGACACCTCGATGACACGGCAATATGGCGGCACGGGCCTGGGGCTATCGATTTCCTCCCGGCTTGTGAAAATGATGGGGGGCAGGATCTGGGTAGAGAGCGAGATCGGACGGGGCAGCACTTTTCATTTCACAGTCCGGCTGCGGATGCAGAAAACTTCATCCAGAAAATATGAGCCCGTCGGACTGGAAATGCTCCGGGATCTGCCGGTATTGATTGTCGATGATCACGCCACCAACCGCCGTATATTCCGCCAAATGGCCCTCTCGTGGCAGATGAAGCCAACTTTGGCCCAACGGGGACCGGAAGCGCTCGAACTGATTGCGCAGGCCGCTACGCAAGGGACTCCCTTCTCCTTGATTCTGCTTGACGCTCAAATGCCCGGCATGGACGGCTTCACCGTGGCCGAAAAAATTAAAAAGGACGTGCAGCTCGCTTCAGTTCCGGTCATCATGTTGACCTCTGCGGGTTTACGTGGCGACGCCGCCCGCTGCCGCAACTCCGGTATAGATGCCTATCTGACCAAACCTGTAAGGCGGTCCGACCTTCTCCAAGCGATTAGGGTGGTGCTCGGCCCACAAAATGGAACCGGCAAGAATTCGCCGGTCATTACGGTCCATTCGCTGCGCCAGGAGCGAGGGCGGCTGAAAATACTCCTTGTCGAAGATAATCCTGTAAATGAGGTTCTGGCTACCCGGGTGTTGGAGAGAAGAGGCCATGAAGTGATCGTCGCGAGGACCGGCGCGGCGGCTCTGCAATCTTTGCAAGACCAAACTCCCGATTTAGTTCTCATGGATATTCAGATGCCTGAAATGAATGGCTTCGAGGCAACCGCCGCGATCCGTCGGGACGAACTTACAACGGGAAAACACCTGCCAATCATTGCGATGACTGCTAACGCCATGGCCGGCGACAAAGAACACTGTCTCGCGGCAGGCATGGATGGTTACGTCTCCAAGCCGATCCGAACGCAAGATTTCTTTTCCGTTGTCGACGAAGTGCTCGACCGGGCAAAAAGGGAACTGCCATAGGGTCCGACGCATTTTTCTCTCGCAGCCTAGGCCACAGCCATCGCGTACTGGCTGCCCCTTTTTTGCGTTGCCCATCGCCTCTTTCTGTCCAAAATGTGAAAATCCGTTTACATTGTCGCCAGCAAAACAATTGGGAAGTTCCTAACGATTCGACCGAACCGCGATACCCGTGAATCGGTACCAACCCGATCCTTCCAAACGGAAATGTCTCTTGCCTTACCTCTCCCAATACGTAAGTCCGCGAGATGCGATCGAGCTTTCACCCGCTGGGCGTCCAGCTGTCAACCAATCATCCAACGCGTACTGTACAGCATTCCAAAAATCCGCGTCATAGACATCGTGCGCATTACACCAGAATAAATCCAACACCCAGACTGTACTCGCAACTCGCGAACCCGACGGGTCCATTCGCCAATACCCGACACCACCATTAACTCGTCTCCGCCCACGCCGCTACAAGCCCGTTTCTTTCTAACCCCGACCGAGCAAAAGGGGGACTGCCATAGCGCTCAACGCATCTTTCTCTGGCAGCCCATGGCCCAGCTATCGCGTACCGGCTGTCCCCTTTTTGCGTTGCCCGTCACCGACGCGGCCGCAGCGAACCCTACCCACCGCACCATGTGCCGGCGAACTCTCTTCCTCAAGAACGACCCTCAAATCGCTCCGAATCCGGCGATAGTACTCCTCAGCCAGACCATCCTTCTCCATGACCCAAACCGTCTTGTCCCCATGACTTCCCCGCGTCACCGTTGCCCCTCCGTCCTCAGCCATCAAACTGCCAATCGCGCCCACCCATTTCTTCGAGCCGTTAGCCAACGCCTTCAATTCTTCCGCAGTGATCGCACGCCCAAGATTCCGCCGAAAGTACGCAAGCATTTTCTCTTTGAGGGTCCGCCACTTCCGCCTGCTCCGAACATCCCGCAAAATATTCCAACGGTGGGCCGCATCCCGGTCCTCCTCGGTGCTCATCAGCACATAATGGCTTGGCCGTATCCCGAGCGCCTCCAAGCTCTTGACTTCTTCCTGATCACCCAGCGCCCTTGCGATGTCGGCCAAGTCCGCAAACGTCGCCCCGCCATAAATCCGCCAGCCGAACTTGACCCTCAATTCGTTGACCCTCCGCGCCCACAGTCCGTCCCCCGAAACGACCATCAGTTCGTCACCATCAATCGGCTGTCCCGCATACCGCTTCAAATAGGCAAGAATCCGCGCACGGCCACCCTCCTCCTCACCCACTTGAATGAGCGAAGAGCCGAGATCGCGAAGCGTGTGGAACGCAGGAATCAGTGCAACCACCTTGGCCCGTAGATCTTCCTTTTGAAGTTCCCCCGCAAACTGCGTGAGCAGTTCCACAAGCGATCTTCGTAAAACCTCCGGTTCACCCCTTAGTAACAGCTGCGACAAATTCAATCTCCTATCGTTCTTGTTTACCTTATCCGCTCGAATCGTCAATATGCCGGATCAGCCGTACCCACACGATGCACAAAACCCGCCCGCCAAACCTCTGTTTGAAGTTCAAGCGAATCCCGCAAGGGCGGCGCAATCGTAAAGATCTGCCGCTCCGTGGCAAAGAGATGCACCCTGTAGATACGAAACTCCTTCGGCCTCTCTTCCGCGAGGCTGCACTCATTCCGGCTCAAAAAGAAAGGCGTCCGCGCCGACCCATTCGTCGTTTTCACCTCTAACAGCCGTTCCTCTCCACTCGGCTCAAATGAATGGACGTCATACCCCGCGCCATCGCCCTCCTCATCTGCAACCCACCGCACCTTCCGCGCCAAATCCGCTCGCTTCGCCGTCTCGAGCCGGTGCCTCTCCACGCCAACCACAAACTCTTCACCAGCCTTACCAAGTGAACGATTACGCTGGTCTCTCGTCGCCGGATCATACTTGCGGACCAGTCGTTGAAGGTCCTTATTTACCTTCTGGGCCAACTCTACAACTGGTGGCGGTTCAACAAAAACCGGATCGTTCGGCACCTTCTCACTGACCGGTGCAACCGCCGGTTCCAAAACTTCCGGATGCCTGGCGAGGTAACGATCAATGGCTGGGAAGATTGCCTTCTGGAAATTCTCTCTAGGCCGGTAACCGCGAATCCACGGCAGGCCCATTCTTTCCAATACAGCGGAAACGTTCCCATGCTTGAACTCAATAGATCTATGCGACCTTTGAAGTTCGGCGATTAGCCTCTTGTTGTGGTGAGCCTTGACATAGTCTTTCCCAGCCAACTCCGCTTTCAACATGACGAAATAATCCGCGACGATGACATCCAGTTCATCGTCCTGCCAATCCGCTCCGCCCTTTCCTTCGCCAGCCATCAATCTTCCCACCTGCATCCTATCAATCGCCTAGAACTCAAATGCCGCAAACGGGAGCTCCACAAACCAATGAAACTTCATCTCTTCATCATCACCACAACATTTACGCTCCACATTGTTTTAGAATTGATAAACTATAACTCAAGGAGGGAGCGACCGTGCAAGTTGCTTGTCCTAGTCTGCGATAAGAGCGTGAAGTCTAAGCTAAAAGAGTCCCCGGAAAAGCCGATACCAACCTTAATGAAGAGGTCCCACAAGCAGGATGTGCCAATGTTGTTCCCAGAGATGAGGGTCAATCCCTGGCCCGCCTCGAAAAACAACACCAGCCAAGCCGGACGTTCCTGCGGTCAACTCACCACCCTAGAACTCTGTGCGGGCGCTGGCGGTCAGGCATTGGGCTTCGAGCAGGCTGGAATTGAACACGTAGGGCTCGTGGAACTGGACCGCCATGCATGCGCTACCTTACGCTTAAACCGTCCTCAGTGGAATGTGATTGAGCAAGACCTGAATACCTTGAGCGGTAGTCAGTTTAAGGGCGTAGACATCATCTCAGGCGGTCTGCCTTGTCCTCCCTTCTCGATCGCGGGCAAACAACTGGGCACGAAAGATGAGCGCAATCTCTTTCCAGTAATGATTCGCCTCGTCGACGAAATCCGTCCCCGCGCCGTCATGATTGAGAATGTTCGCGGCATCCTTGACGCAGTATTTGAAGATTACCGCCATTACGTCGGCGCCGAACTCCACAAGCTAGGCTATGAGCCCGGCTGGAAATTAATGAACGCCTCTGACTTTGGTGTCCCACAGTTGCGGCCCAGGGTGGTTTTTGTCGCCGTACGAAAAGAATGCTCGGAACACTTTGCATGGCCCAGCGAATCGAATGCCAAACCGAAGACGGTCGGCCAGACCCTGCGAGACCTGATGGGCGCAAACGGATGGAAGGGCAACCAACTGTGGGCGAAAGGCGCAAACGAAATTGCTCCCACTGTGGTCGGTGGCTCTCACAAACACGGAGGGCCCGATCTGGGACCAACCAGAGCGCGAAGGGCTTGGGCCGCTCTCGGTGTCGACGGTATTGGCATCGCAAACGAAGCCCCCGCGCCTGAGTTCGTCGGCATGCCGCGCCTAACGGTTCGCATGGTCGCCAGGCTCCAAGGGTTTCCAGACTTTTGGCACTTCAGCGGCGGCAAGACGGCCATGTACCGTCAGGTTGGAAACGCATTCCCACCGCCGTTTGCGCAAGCAGTGGCGGAACGCGTGAAAAAGTGCTTACATTCTTCGGCGTCCGTCAGGATCGCCGGGTAATGGCAGTCGCAACCGAGGCCCTTTTCCAGACAGCCCGACGGCAATTTCATGCCGGCCTTAAGGAAAGGGTACTTCGGTTCGATGGTGGTGTGTTGAGCAACGCCGACAAACACAACCCCGTCAGCAAAAGTATTGCGCTGGGTATTGGCCAAAAAATCGGCATCACAGAAGAGGGCAAGAAACTAACTGGGCAGGAAGCAGGCAACCAGTTTGAAGTCGCTGTCGCTAGGTTTCTCCGCGAAACTTTTACACAGCTTGACCACCTTCGTCCTGGCGGTTGGCACATAGAGAAAATTGGCGAGAAATCGATATCGCCGATCAAACCGCTCACAAAAGAGACGACCGCCAAGGAATTGGCGAAGCCCACCAGCATCGCTCGATTTGAACAATATCGTCACCTCGTTGCGATAGCTCAAGCCGCCAAACAAAACCTAGACCTTGCCGCGCTGCTCGGCAACGACTACATCATTAAACCCGACGTCGTCATCTTTCGCGACCTTGTCGAAGACCACGAAATCAATATGAAATCGAAACTCGTCGACGGCTCTGTTGCGTTGAAATCAAGCCTCCGCAAATCTAACGGCGGATCGCCGATCCTCCACGCCAGCATCTCCTGCAAATTGACGATACGGAGTGATCGCTCTCAAAACTCGCGATCAGAAGCCCTCAACCTGATCCGCAACCGAAGGGGGAATTTGCCTTACATCGTTGTAGTGACCGGCGAGCCGTTGCCGAGCCGTCTCTCATCAATAGCGTTAGGTGGTGGTGATATCGACTGCGTCTACCATTACGCACTCCCAGAACTAGTAAATACCGTAAAGGATCTCGGGCTAGCGGATTCCGAGGAAGCTCTAAACATCATGATTGCCGGTCGCCGTCTCAAAGACATCTCCGACCTTCCGCTAGACCTAGCCGTGTGACCGACTCCATTTCTCCCGCCCGCCGTTCACAAAACATGCGGCAGATCCGCGCAAAAGACACAACCCCAGAGCTGATTGTCCGCCGAATTGTTCACCATATGGGTTTCCGCTATCGCCTACACGTTGCAAAACTCCCCGGCAAACCAGACCTCGTTTTTGCCAAATTGGCCAAAATAATCGAAGTGCGCGGCTGTTTCTGGCATCAACACAAAACCTGCATCGATTCCCACATCCCAAAATCCCGCGTTGACTATTGGGGTCCAAAACTTAGACGCAACCAAGACCGCGACCAGCAGAATCTCGAGATACTGCGCGCGCTTGGATACAGTGTGTTGATCGTGTGGGAATGTCAAACAAGCAATGAGAAGCTCTTAGCGGATAAGCTCAATAAATTCCTTCGCCGTTGAAGGCTTGGCACACCTCACTCACCTAGCCTCCGGCAGCACCTCGCTCTCGATCACCGCCGTATCAACCACCCGCATAGGATAATCCGCCTGCATCGGCAGCCAGTATCCGCTCGACACCCCCAAATACCGCCCCAGCCGCGCACTCGTATCCGCTGTAATTCCCCGGCGGCCATGCACAATGGCGTGAATCCGCGTAGCAGACACCCGCAACGCTTGAGCCAATCTTTGGATGCTCACCCCACGTACATCCATTTCCTCTTTCAGCAGTTTGCCCGGATGCTCGGGCGCCATCAAATTCATTTTCTTCACGTGCCTTCCAATCTCCTTTCCTAGTGGTAGTCCACAATCGCAACGTCCGTGGCGTTCTCGCTTTGCCAGCGAAAGCAGATGCGGTACTGGTCGTGAATCCGTCCACTCTTTGAGCGAATTCCAGCGCAACACCCGCGACCACATCCGTAAACTCAAGGCAACCGGCAAGCCCGCCGTGCTCACGGTCAATGGCCAAGCCGAGGTGGTTGTCCAAAGTGCGAAGGCCTATCGGAAACTTCTAGATCGACAGGAAGAACTTCTCGAAACCGTCCAAGGCATTAGCCGCGGACTCGATCAGGCCAAGCGCGGCGAAGGCATTCCGATGCGTGAATTCCTGCAAGCCCTTGCCAAGGAGCATCGCATCGCCCTGAAGTGAGGGGCCGTCGAGTGGGTCACAACAAATCCACCCAACTTTTTTCACTCCATTCCCCTCAATCACCCCGCCAGCATATTTCTTATTAGGCGGTAAAAAGTAAGTCATGTTACTCCGAACTTCACCCACCTCCCCGCCGGCGCTCTGGCAAAATAGCTTCATGGCACTACCCAAGCTGACTGAATCCGAAATCCAAACCGTCCTCGCCAAGCTCCCCGGCTGGACCGTCCAAGACGCTAAGCTCCATCGTGACTATCAGTTTGCCGACTTCGCCCACGCCATCGGCTTCATCACCACCGCCGCCATCGGCATCGAAAAAAACAATCACCACCCGGAATGGTTTAATGTTTACAACCGCGTCCGCGTCGACCTCACCACCCACGATTCCGGCGGCATCACCCGCAAAGACGCCGAATTGGCCGAAAACTTAGAGAAAATCGCGAGTAAACTCACTTAATTCCATGGCAAACCTGCGAACCACACTCCTGCTGGCGGCGCTGCTGGCCACCGGCGCCTATTCACAAACCCCGCCGGGTCCATTCGCGTGCCGTTGACCCCATCATCGACGAAGCCGTCCAAAGCCATCTCATCCCCGGCGCCGTCCTTCTCATTGGCCGCAACAACGACATCGTTTACCGCAAAGCCTACGGCCTCAAAGCGTGGCTCCCCGACCGCGAGCCTATGGCGCTCGACACCATTTTCGACGCCGCTTCGCTTACCAAAGTCATCGCCACCACGCCGTGCGTCATGCGTCTGTTCGAACAAGGTAAGTTGCGCATTGACGATCCCGTCGATCAAGTATCTGCCCGAATTTCAAGGCGGCAAAAGCGAAATTACCATCCGTCTGTTGATGACCCATTTCTCCGGTCTTCCGCCCGATGTCGAACTCGTTCCCGTCTGGAGCGGCTATCAACTCGGCATCGATAAAGCTCTCACCACCAAGCCCATCGCGCCTCCAGGGGTCAAATTCATCTATAGCGATATCAACTTCGTCCTCATGGGCGAAATCGTCCGCCGTCTCTCGGGCCAGTCGTTGGCCGAGTTCGCGCACGACCAAATTTACGCGCCCCTTGGCATGAACGACACTGGCTATCTTCCCAATCCCTCTCTCATGCCCCGCATCGCGCCCACTGAATATGAAGAAGCGAACGGTATGCCGTTCCGCGGTGTTGTGCACGATCCCACCGCTCGTTACATGGGTGGCGTTGCCGGCCACGCGGGCGTGTTCACCACCGCCGACGATCTCGCCAAATACGCGCAGATGCTGGCCAGCATGGGCACTTTCAACGGTGTACGCATTTTCAATCCCGAAACCGTTCGCAAATTTACCGAACCTGGAAGCCCTGCCGATCAGCCTGTTTTGCGCGGTCTTGGCTGGGACATCGATTCGCCTTTCTCCAGCAATCGCGGCGAACTTTTCCCCATCGGCTCCTATGGCCACACCGGATTCACCGGCACCTCTTTGTGGATCGATCCCAACAGTCATTCCTTCATCATTTTTCTTTCCAACGTCGTTCATCTCAAACGCGGCAACTCGCTCAGTTCCTTGCGCAGCCGTCTGGCCACCGCCATCGCGTCAAGTTTCGGTCTCAACATTCCCAACGGCGTCGCCATCACTGGCTATAACGAAACCATGGCCGGAGCGGGCGTCCATCGCGTCATCGCGCGCAACGCCGACACACAAACCGGTCTCGACGTCCTCGAATCCGACGGTTTCCGCGAGTTCAAAAACAAGCGCATCGGTCTCATCACCAACCAAACCGGCCTCGACCGCGCTGGCCATCGGAATATCGACGCCATGCTCAGCGCCGGCGTCCACATCGCCACTCTTTATTCGCCCGAACACGGCATCAACGGCACCCAGGATACCGACGTAGGCGACGCCAAAGACCAACCCACTGGCATCCCTGTCGTCAGTTTGTATGAGCCCAATCAACGCCGCTTGAGTGCCGCGCAAATGCAAAATCTCGACGCTGTTGTATTCGATATCCAAGACGTCGGAGCCCGTTTCTATACATACTCATGCACCATGCTCTACGCGCTCGAAGAAGCCGGCAAGGCGCGCAAACCCTTCTATGTGCTCGACCGTCCCAACCCCATCACCGGGACCCATATCGAAGCCCCCATGATAGACAAAGATCTCGAATCGTTTGTTGGTTGTTACGATATGCCCTTGCGCCACGGCCTTACTTTTGGCGAACTCGCAAACATGGCGAACGCCGAGCAGCATTGGGGCGCCGATCTACACGTCGTCCACATGAAAAACTGGCAGCGCGGCGATTGGTTCGATTCAACAAGTTTGCAATGGGTCAACCCTTCGCCCAACATGCGCAGCCTGAACGCGGCCCTGTTATATCCGGGCATCGCGATGCTCGAATACAACACAAATTACTCGGTAGGGCGGGGAACTGACGCTCCCTTCGAACAGATTGGGGCCGATTGGATTCAGGGCCAAGGTCTCGCAGCGGTATTGAACTCGCAGTTCATTCCCGGCGCGCGCGCCTACCCAACCAAGTTCCAACCCACCTCGTCCAACTTCTCTGGTCAGACCATTGAAGGCGTCCGCTTTGTTATCACCGATCGCGAAAGTTTCGACAGCACCCGCCTCGGCATCGAACTCGCCGTCGCCCTGCGCACTCTCTACCCGGGCAAGATCGATTTCGATAAATGCAAAACTCTGATCGGTAGCCACGCCATCATCGACGCCATGGCCCAGGGCAAAGAGGCCATTGATATCTGGACTCCCGCCCAAGACGAGGCCATCAAATTTAGCGAACGGAGGAAACCGTTTCTGCTTTACTAAGCGCCGACGGACCTCTTGGCATCGTCAACAATGCCTTCGAGTTCCTGGCGATATTCGGCTAGCAGCTTGTCGCTTGTCGCTTCAAATCGCATAACAAGCACGGGTTGCGTATTCGAAGCTCGGACCAGTCCCCAGCCGTGTTCGAAAATCGCGCGCACGCCGTCGACGTCCACCACCTTGTAGCGTTGCCGGACCACTGCAGCAACTTTTTCGACGACTTGGAATTTCTTGTCGTCGGCACAATCCACCCGCAACTCGGGCGTGGAAACTAACTTCGGAATTCCGTCCAACTGATGCGATAACGGTTTGCCCGATTTGGCGACGATTTCGATCAACCGGCAAGCGGCATAAAGCGCGTCGTCGAATCCGTGATACCGGTCGGCAAAGAACATATGGCCGGACATTTCGCCGGCAAGTTCGGCGTGCTCTTCTTTCATCTTCGCCTTGATGAGCGAATGGCCGGTTTTGTACATAATCGGCTTGCCGCCCAGTTCGGCGAGCTTGTCGTACATAATCTGCGAGCATTTCACCTCGCCGATAAACGTCGCGCCCGGTTTGCGCGTTAGTATTTCGCGGCCGAAGATGAGCATCAACATATCGCCGTAAACGGCGGCGCCGTTTTCATCCACTGCGCCGATACGGTCCGAATCGCCGTCAAACGCAATGCCGAGTTCAGCCTTGTTCTTGACGACGGCGTCTTGGAGTTGTTTGAGGTTTGACACCACAGTCGGGTCGGGATGATGATTGGGAAAGCGCCCGTCCATATCGAAAAACAATTCGATTGGGTCGATGTTAAGTTTTTCCAGGATCCGGTGAAGGGTCGGTCCTGCGGTGCCGTTGCCCGCGTCGAAAACGACTTTCACCTTCCGGGGAAGGGCCGCAAATTGGGCCGCGACTTCGTCCACGTAAGGTGTGGCCGCATCAACCGTTTTGACGGTGCCGACGCCCGATTCAAAGTCTCTCGTTTGCGCGAGTTTTAGAACATGTTGAATCTGATCGCCATGCAGCGTGCCGCTGCCGCAAACCGTCTTCAGCCCGTTGTATTCCGACGGATTGTGGCTGCCGGTAATCATGATCGCGCCATCAGCTTTAAAGTGCACCGCTGAGTAATAAAGCAAAGGCGTAGGCCCCACACCGACGTCGAGCACGTTCGCTCCAGCGGCCAACATTCCTTTCAGTATTGTGTCGTGAATGCGTTGACCGCTCAACCGGCAGTCGCGCCCTAAGCAGAGCAAGCGCCCGCTTTGGCGAATCAAGTGAGTAGCAAGCGCCCGGCCGATCAATTCGACTTCCGGGTCCAGTAGTTCTTTGTCGGCAATACCGCGAATATCATATTCGCGGAAGATTTCAGGATTGAGCATGAGTAAGTTACAGGTTAGCTAAATGAGTGTTTCCTGCCGGACGATCAGCGTCTCCAGGAATTCCTTATCGATCTCGTAGCCAAACCCCGGACCGTCAGTCACTTCGATGGTTCCGCTGGCCGAAACCTCAACCGGAGGAACGATGATGTCGCGTTTCCAATAGCGTTTACTGGCCGAGACGTCACCGGGGAGAACGAAGTTGGGCAAAGTGGAGAGGGCAATATTGTGGGCGCGCCCGATGCCTGATTCCAGCATCCCGCCGCACCAAACGGGCACGTTGTTGGCCTGGCAAATGTCATGCACTTTCTTAGCTTCGCTGAATCCGCCAACTCGTCCGAGTTTGATGTTGATGATGCGGCAAGCTTTAAGGCGAATCGCCTGTTCGGCGTGATGAGCCGAACGGATAGACTCATCCAGGCAGATCGGCGTTTGCAACTGCGCTTGCAGGACCGCGTGATCAATGATGTCGTCGTGCGCCAGCGGCTGCTCAATCATCATGAGATAGAAATCGTCGAGCTTCTTCAGGTGATCGATATCCGCCAGCGTATACGCCGAGTTTGCATCGGCCATGAGTTTGATATCGGGAAATTTCTCGCGAACTTGGCGGACCACGTCCACGTCCCAGCCGAGCAATACGGAACCAATACACCACATAAAAA
>CAVXPI010000012.1:0-307313 GCA_963763615.1 Bryobacterales bacterium
GTCCGCTGACCGCCCACGGATTCTATTGCCGCACGTTGGAAGACGTCGATTTCGACGGCGTGATCCGCGTGCGGCGCTACTTATGCGAAAGCTGCCGGCGCACGGTGTCGCTGTTGCCGCAGTTCGCGCTGCCATATCTGCGATCCAGTCTGGCATTAATCGCCCTGTTTCTGGTGGCGCGTTTACTCCAAGGGCAAACGCTAAAGCGAGCCGCCGCAGCGATGGCTTATCAACGCGGCCAGTTCTGGCTGCGGCGCTTTCGCCACCAGGCCGAATCGTTGTGCGCCTCGCTGGCGGCTTTGACGGCGCCAACGCCGGCGGCGAACTTCGTAGAGCGGGCGCTGCGCATGCTGGAAGCGAGCGGCTGGATCGCCTCTCACCGCTTCTTGTTCGGCCGGTTGCGGGCGCACTTGCTGGGCTGGCCGCCCAGTCTCGCTCCCATCGGCCGTCGCGCCACGCTCTCTGCGGCGAACGCCATGGGCTGATGGTTCCCACACACCTCTTGTCTTTCGCGCGGCGGCGTTTCGACCTACGCTTTCCGTGGGAGGAAAAACCTCGTGAACGACAAGCCCGAAAAAATCGCCCTCTTCCGCTATGGCCTGATCGCGCCGCTGATTTTAGAAACATTGCCGCGCGGCGAACTCACCCGGCGCGCCGAGGAGATTGCCGCCCGTGCCTACGACATCCCACACTCGACCCGGCGCACGGTTTCCATTGACACACTGCTGGACTGGGCGCTGCGCTACCGCCGCAAAGGTTTGGAAGGGCTCACGCCCCAACCGCGGCAGGATCGGGGCCAGGCGCGTGTCGTCGATTCGCAAACCGCCACGCTCATCGAACGGCTGAAGCGCGAGAACCCGCATCGCACCGGGACGTCATTGCTGCGGCAACTCGCTTCCTCGCAAGGACAGGAGAAAGCTGCACTGTCGGCTTCCACGCTGTATCGTTTCCTGCGGCAGCACGGTCTCACCACCCAGCAACTGTTGAGCGAACCCACCACCGCGCGCAAAAAGTTTGAAGCGCAGTTCGCCAATCAGATCTGGCAATCCGACATGCTCTTCGGTCCGTGGGTGGAGCGGCCCGGCGGCGGCAAGCGCCAAGTGTTTCTGCAGGCCACGCTCGACGACGCCAGCCGCCTCATCCCGCACGCCCAGTTCTATCCCGATCAAGGTCTCGATTCGTTTCTCGATTGCTTGCGCCAAGCCATCGCAGCGCGTGGTATCCCGGTTCGCCTTTACATGGACAATGCCAAGATCTACCGCTCGCCGCAGTTGGCGCGCATTGCCGCCTCCATCGGCATTCTCATCGTCCACACGCCGCCCTATCAGCCCGAAGGGCGCGGCAAAATCGAGCGCTTTTTCCGTTCGGTGCGGGAACAGTTTCTGGCCGATTTCGAGCCGAAGACGCTGCTCACTCTGGAGCAGTTGAATGAACGCTTGGGGCAGTGGATCGATCTTTATCACTGCGCCGAACACAGCGCTTTGCAAACCACGCCGCTGCTGCGCTGGCAGCGCGATATCGAACAGGTCCGGCAACTGCCGCCCGCTAGCGATCTGCGCCGCTTGTTCTTTCATCGCGTGGATCGCCTGGTGCGCCGCGATTCCACCTTCCTGCTGCACAACCGGTTCTTCGAAGCGCCGCCGCAGTTGGCGGGCAAACGCATCGAGGTGCGCTTCGATCCGCTGGAGCGGAATCAACTGGAGATCTATTACGAAGGTCAGAGTCAGGGTGCGGCGCGTCTGGTCGATGCGGTTGTGAACGCGCAACTACCGTCACTGAAGCGGGAGGGCCGGTGAGTATGTGGGAAACATTCTTCGGTTTCAAGAAAACGCCGTTCGCAGACAATCCAGACGCCAAACAGCTGTTCGCCTCGCAGGCCTGGCAGCAAGTGAAAACGCGGTTGGAGTTTCTGGCGCAACATCGCGGCGTGGGATTGCTCACCGGCGAAGTGGGTTCCGGCAAGTCCACCGCCGCGCGCGCCTTCACCAGCGCGCTGCCTGCCAACCAGTACAAGATTCTTTATGTGCACTTCTCCGCCGGTTCGGCGCTCGATCTGTTGCGCCAGATCGCCTTGGAACTGAATCTGACACCGGCGCGTTTGCGCGGCGATCTGGTGCGCCAGATCGCCGAAGCCGTGGTGCGTCTCAACCAAGCCAAGAAGCAGCATCCCTTGCTGATCTGCGATGAAGCGCAACTGTTGCCCCATCCGGCGCTCGAACAACTCCCGTTGTTGTTGAACTTCGACATGGATTCCTCCCGCTACCTCACTCTGCTCTTGATCGGGCAGCCCTTGTTGCGCCGGACTCTCTCGCTGCAACTGCACGAAGCTTTGCGCCAGCGCGTTAGTGTGCATTATCACTTGGAGGGAGTAACGCGCGAAGAACTCGACGCCTATCTCGCTCATCAACTCAAAGCCGCCGGTGTGACTCAGCCGTTGTTCGATGAGACCGCCCGCCAGGCGCTATATCAAGCCACGCGCGGCCTCTTGCGCAAAGTGAACAAACTCGCGGTGAGCGCTCTGCGGCTGGCGGCGGAGCGCAAAGCCTCCACTGTGGACGAAGCGCTTTTGCTGGATGCGGTGGGCGAGGTGCTGCTATGAGCGCTGCGGCAAAGAAAGCACCTGAAACCGCCATTCTCTCACTGGCACAACTGCTCGCCCAGCAGCCGGCCACGCCGCCGGCGAGTTGGATCGAACCGGGCTTGCTGCCGCCGCAAGGCATTCTGTTTGTGGGCGGAGAGCCGAAGGTGGGCAAGAGTCTGTTGGTCGCCAATCTCGCGCTACTGCTGGCCGCCGGCAAAGAGCGCGCGGGTTTCGCCGCGCCCGCTGCGCGCCGTGTGTTGATGTGCCAGTTCGAGCTGCCCACGCCACAGTTTGTGGCGCGCTTAGCGGCCATGCGCCGCGCCTTCGGTTCAGCCGCCGACCAGAATCTGTTGGTCGATACACGCGCCACCGGCCATCTGCTCAGTGCCCCGCAAGGATTGAATCACTTCCTCAACGCTGCGCGAACGGCCGCCGCCGAGGTCATTGTCCTCGATCCGTTGTACTCGGCGCACGATCAGGATGAGAACGATACGCGCGCCATGGCGGCGCTGTGCCAAAGCTTGCTCAAGTTGCGTGAGACTTCCAAGGTCGCGCTCATCGTAGTGCATCATGTGCGCAAGTCGGTGGGCCGCGACGAAATCGGCAGCGCCTTTCGCGGCTCGTCGGCTTTGCATGCGGTGGGCGATAGTTACTTGTTGCTGGCGCGGCCTTCCGCGCATCTGCCGCAAGCTACGGTCGAGATGCGTTTTCAGTTTCGCTATGCGGCGCAGCAGCCGTCGAGATTGTTGACGCTCGATCCGCAAACGTTGTGGTTTTCCGCCGCTGGCCTGACACCTGCGAAAGCTCCCGCGCGCTCCAAAGTCGAACAGCAGGATGTATCCAAAGCGCTCGGCGCACTGGGCAGTCAAACCAGATACAACCAACTGCGCCAGCAGATCATGGATCTCACCGATTGTTCCAAACGCACCGCGCAACTGGCCATCGCCGACGCCTGCCGCGACGGCGTCATCGTGCAGGCCGACGGCCAATACCGGCTGCCGCTTTGAGCGCTCTTTGTTTTGTGCGCGGGTCGCGCCGCCGCAAACCCTGCCTCGCGGGTCAGCGGGGTCCGAGGCTGAGGCGACGGTTCTGTAGCCCAGAAACGTACTTCAGTCGCACCCGCCGGACTTACTCTCCGGCGGGGTTGCTGTCTTGGTCTTGGCTTACCAGCCTCAGCAACTGGGAACAGTTTCCCGAGCTTTAGCCTCGGAGATAAAAACGCGATGACGCCCCGACGGGTTTTTCGTCGGGGCCTTTCCCTGTGAACTGCTCCATCCCTTTTCCAACTGGCACCGCTTGGGATACCGGCTTTTGCCTACACAGGTGAGTATCCTATCCCAACTCTGCTCCACCACCCCCGGCCTCGCCGGAAACCTGTGTGAACCCATCAGTATCAATTAGCTTGATTGGAAAGGGGGTGAACAGTGTGAACCGTTACAGCATAATATTCATGACTGCCCAAGTGTAACTTGGCACGTAAGTCAGCTAGAACCCAGGGTTTGCTTTGCAATTCGGCGAGTCTCGCTGCAACAGCGGATTGAATTAAATCGACGGTTGCGGGAGCTCACGCTGCAATATGAGTTTCTGAAGGCAGGAGACACGTCGAGCCAATTGGAAGCGGCCTTTTCCGATCTCCTAGTGGCAAAGCTCTACATTGAGTGGGGTTTAGCCGCGATCGAAGGCCTAACGATCGACGGCCAAAAAGCGACTGCCGCATTGCTCATTTCTCACGGCCCAGAGGAATTGACGAACGAGATTGTGGAGCGAATCCAGGCAGAAAGCTCACTGACGGAAGACGAACGAAAAAACTCCTGATCGCATTCCATTTCCAACTTTCGGACCAGACCGCGTGGAAATGCGATGGATGCATAACGAGCGGTTTGGTAAAGATACGCGGTTGCGCATGGCACGACGGAATAGCGGCGAATCGTGTTCGACCCGTGTTTGTGCGTGGAAATACCGTCGCGTTTCGTTGCCCGAAATCGATCATTACCGCGCAGAGCCTGAGTTTTATCGAGTTGTTTATCTTTTGGAAGAAATGTGGTGGAGATCTGTGGTCGTTGGATGCGAAAAGCGCCGACGCCCTGTTAGTGCTGCAGGAAGAGAGCCAGAAGGAGAATAGGAATGAAGAAGAGTAATTACAAGCTGCCGGGTTTGCCCGGAAACCCGATGCAGCCGCCGAGCAGCGTCAAAACGACTCCGGCGCGTGCCGCCGGTCTATCAAAGGCCAGTGGATTTAGTAAGAGTGCGCCGCAACCTGTCAATTTCGGAAGAGCTTCGCGAGCGGCAACGAAAAGCCCTGCAACTAGCAGCACCTTCTCAAAGCTCTTATCGGCTAGCACCCCCGGCGGTCTAGGCGGAGCAGTCAGCCAGGCGGCTGGTTTTGGCGGCGGTATCGCGTCTCTTATCTCCGGGTTGACCAGCCTTTTCGGCGGAAGCAAAAACGCGCCGCCGGCATTGGCCGCGTATCAACTACCAACGGCGCAATCCCAAACAATTTCCGCTGGAAGCATTTTAGCGATTCCCGGTGTCTATGGCGGTCCCGCGGGGCCCGCGTTCACGGATAATCAGGCCCATCACATTGTTCAATCGGTCAAAAACGCACTACTGAATTCCAGTGCGTTGAACGACGTGATTGCGGAGTTATAACAAGATGCAGTTTCCAACTTTAAGTACAGGATCGATTACGCAGTATGGTTCGGCTGCCGCGTACGTCTGGCCCGCACAAGTGATTCGCTTTCTGGACGGTAGTGACCAGCGGTTCTTGGCATGCGGACGAGCGCTCCGGCGCTGGGCAATCGACTTCAGATTGTTGAATGAATCGGAGATCGCCGCACTGGAGGCGTTTTTTCGTGGCGTAGAAGGTGAATACTCGCCGTTCACCTTTCCAGATCCTATAACTGGTGTGGATATACCCAATTGCCGCGTCGGTTCACCTCAACTTATTACCGAGTATCATGACGTTGACATCGCGGAGACGTCGATCTGGGTGGTGGAAACAAATGGCTAATCTGGTGTTCCCACAACTAACGAGCGGCGCGATGGCGCAATACCCGATTCGAAAACGAACCAACATCCGTACGGTTAAGAACTTATTGGCGGATGGCACTATGCTTACTGCGGCTGACCCCGGTTCGAGCCAACTATCTTGGACACTTACTTACTTAGATCTTTCGCTCGCCGACGTGGAAGCGATCCAAGGCCACTTTAGCGCCTGTGCTGGTCCATTCAGAGCGTTCACCTTCCTTGATCCGACAGATAATCTTCTCACCTGTAGCGCCGATTTAACACAGTCTTGCTGGTTGACCCCGAGCGGCGCGAATGTACAAACGGGTATAGCCGACCCAAATGGAGGGAACGGGGCGTTTACCGTGACGAATGCCAGTGCCGCAACGCTGAACATATCGCAGACATTGGCAGCCCCCGCAAATTTTCAGTACTGCTTCTCCATTTACGCCGCGTCGCCGGGCAACGCCACATGCACGCTTGCCCGAAGCAGCGCGAATGCCCAACAAACCACTGTGTCTCCGATTGGGCAGAATTGGTCGCGAATCGCGTCGCGCGGTTTCTTGAACGACACCGGCTTGGGCTTCACCGTTGGAATAAGTCTCGCCCCGGCTCAAACCGTGACGCTCTTTGGCCCGCAGCTTGAGCCGCAATTTGAACCCTCGCGCTTTCGGCCAACCTATTCAAATAGCGGCTTGTATTCGAATGCCCACTGGGCCGAAGCGGAGCTCGTTTTTAACGCTGATGGGCCAAATCTGTTTTCTACTTCTTTCAGTATCGAAACGAATTTTGGGAATTAACACATGTCCACCATCAACCAGATCAAGCAATTAGCCGAAGCCGACACTCCGCTGTTGTTCTTTCAGTGCGTTCTTCCATCGGGAGCCGTTCAATATTGGAGTACATTCAACGTTCCCTTCCAAGGGAGTGTTTACTCAGCCCGCGTGCTCAGACACAATCTCTTTGATCTGCAGCTATGCGCGGACGACGCCATGGATGGCCTGACAAGATTGTCGCTAACTTTAGCGAATGCGGATTCGGAACTGTCACAAAAATAAACACAGCGGTTGGCTTCAAAGGCTCGCTATTGACGGCCTATTTCGCTTTCGTCGACTTGCCCAGCCTAACTATCACTTCCGAAAGTACGGTGTTGTTCAGAGGCGTCGCCGGCGACCCGGATCAAATTGGCGAAGATTTCTTGATGTTGAGCTTTGCCAATAAACTCAGCCTGCAACGTGTCCCCGTTCCCGATGCCCGTGTGCAGCGTTCGTGTCCTTGGAACTTCCCCTCTAACCAGGCACAACGCGAAGATGCCTTAGAGGGCGGTAATTCCGGGCAGTTTTCCCGCTATTATCGGTGTGGTTACTCGGCAGATATAACCAGCGGCATCGGCAATCTTAATAATGGACAAGCGTTTAGTTCGTGCGATTACTCCCGCGGCCAGTGCGCCCAGCGAGGCATGTTTAGTAAGGACGCGAGCGGGAATACCACAGCCCGTTTTGGGGGATTGGAATTCGTTCCAGCCGGCATTCAGGTGCGCGGCCATGGCGATAAAACCTCTCAACTTTCCGCCATCGTTGACAACACCGCCAAATACAACGACGCCGTGCCGCTTGTTTATGGAACTGGTTGGCTCAAATCGCCTGTCATATTTTCGCGAAACGACGGAAACCTGACGCATATAGAAACGCTGTTGGGGCTAGGTCCAATCACAAGTGTGATGAAGGTTGTGGTCAACGATTTTGAGATTCCGCTCGCCCGGGCAGGGCAAAACCTGTCAACTACCGGCTGGTACTCGGTTGTTTCTTCGGGTACGCGTCAAGGCGCTTTCAATCTGGATTTCGCCGACTCCAGCGGAAATCCTCTTGGCGACCCGCACGGGAGTTTGGCCTCGTTGTCAATAGTCGTACCGAATAGAATCAGCACCGGTCAATCGGCGCCGATAGTGCAAGTCTTGATGCAGGGCGTGCAGGTGGAGACATTTGGGCCGGACGGTTCGGATCAAGGAACTATATTCTCGAACAATCCGGCATGGGTCATTCTGGATATTCTGCGGCGTTGTGGTTGGAGCCTGACGGATTTCAATCTTCCAACGTTTGCCAGTGCTGCGGCTTTTTGCGATGCCCTCATCAGCGTTACCGATTTGAACGGTACTCAGTTGCAGGCCCCTCGCTACAGTTGTAACCTCATACTAACCAAACGGCAGAGTGCGGCGGTTGTGGTTCGAGGTATTCGCGTAGCGGCAAGCTTAATGATCCGTTACGGCGTTTCGGGTCTGCTTGAACTGTTGCCGGAAACGACGCTAGCCGCTCAGCAAAGCAGTCTCCCCGACGGAAGTAACAGTGTCGAGCCTCTGAATAGTGGCTGGCCTGTTTACGAGTTCAGCGACGCATCGGGTCCGTTTTCAGGTATCGCGCGTGATTCCAAGGGCAACTCAACTGTGGTTCTTTCTTCAAACACTGTCGCCGAGAGTGCTAACTCCCTAAGTGTTGAGTTTCAAGATGAATTCAATGAATACCAACAAGATAGTCTTTCCACTGTCAACTCGGAAGACGTGGCTCTGATTGGTTATGAAATCAGCAGTCAGTCTACAGCCTTAGGCATCACAAATTACAGTCAAGCAACACGCGTGCTGCTTCGGCAACTCGATAAATCGACCGGTGGCAATCTGTTTATCAACTTCGTAACAAGCTTTCGGGCTTTGAAAGTCAGGCCTGGCGATATCATCGCAGTGACCTATGAAAAGGAAGGGTTTCTGCGAACACCCTTCCGTGTGGTCAAGATGTCGCCGGCTGATGAATTTCGAATTCGTCACAATTCAAGCGCAGATTCATAACGACGACTGGTATAGCGACAGTATTGCCACCTTACTCGCAGCCGGCCGTCAACCGTCAACCCAAATGCAAATCCCAAAGCCGTTGATCGGCCTCGTGCCAACAACAGACTCGAGCGGCCAAGTTAACAGCTTTAATTTCGAGATCGGTGAACATATTCAAGCGCGAGTAGACGGGTCTACCACGGATACACTCTCAGTGGGATTCTCTGTTCCGTCTGCTCCCTCACTGGCATCCTTAAATATCCCGTTGCTGAGCTTGTCTCCCGCTTATTCAGCCTCCGGCGGAACCCTGGAAGGTGGCCACACTTATTACTACGCTGTGAGTGCCGTCGATTCGGCGGGAAATGAAGGGCCACTCTCGTTTACGGCATCGGTTACATTGCCTTCCGGGCCAAACGTCTACACGGTTACCATAAATCGACTTAGCCTCCCGTCT
The DNA here is from genome assembly GCA_963763615.1 of Bryobacterales bacterium. Lineage (GTDB taxonomy): Bacteria > Acidobacteriota > Terriglobia > Bryobacterales > Bryobacteraceae > Bog-105. Next base: position 8,860 of record CAVXPI010000012.1, read on the forward strand.
AATAGCGCCGCCTTCAACGTTTACAGAGGCTTCAACCCGCAGGTGCTTTTTCGGATTGCTTCAGACGCCATGCTTGCTTCGAGCTTCTCCGATGCTGGGTTTCCGATCATGCCGATTGGCCCCCCGGACGCAAGCTTCGATCATGCCAATTTCTATTACCGCTTCGAATATGGTGGGCCGTATCAAAGCAACGCGGTGTCCGCGTCCACCATCGCGTGCGCAGACATGGGTGCAACCGCCGGTGCCTACGCCACGTTCGGTGTGCGCATTATTGGAGGCACAGGGATCGGCCAGGAAAGATCAATCTCGTCGAATGATCAGACCACGCTGACTATCACTCCGCAATGGTCGACGATTCCCGATGACACAAGCACGTTCGTAATTGTGGAACCATCCTGGATCTTTGCAGCCGTCTCGAACACAAGTCCGGTGCAATTCGAGATAGCGTTTTCGCAAGGCGAGGTGATCGAGATTTCCGGCCGGAGCGCCAATGTGATCAATCAGGAAGCGAGCGTCGATCTGTGTCCAATTACCCGGGTAGCTCTCGGCGACGGGAACGCTCAATACGGGGTCGCTGACCCGCCAACCTTCTCTCTCATTGCTCCAGGCGGAGGGAATTTGACTCTCTACGCTGTCGGTTTCGCGGATGCCTCGAAGGCTAGGTCGGTAACAAGCGGTACCTTGCAGCTCTTTCAATGGAACGAACTGAGCACGCCGAGCCCTTTCTCTTTGACGGCTGCCATTGATTTAGCGGCGAACACGATTGAGCTCAATCGGCCGATTACGCTGTCGTTTGGCCAGACGATCCAAATTGGGGCAGAGCTCCTAACGAATCTGAGTGCAAGCGCGGCAAACGGTCCATATGCTGTGAAGCGCGGCGCTCTCGGCTCGACCCCCTCCCAACACTCTGCGGGTGCCCCGGTGCTGCTACTTGATAGCACCGCGATCGTGGTTCCATTTGCGCCAAACTTTTTCGATAACAACGCATCGGCAAACTACATGCATACGATTTCGCTCCCCGACGTGCACATTGTTGCGGCTGAGTTTGCAGTAACCAATGCTTTTGGGCAAAGTGAAGCTGCGCAGCAATGCTATGCGGCCGTTGATCCCGATGATAGCGGCTTGCGAACCTTGTCGGGCGGGCAATTTTCGCTACAGGTAAATGGTTACCTGGCAACCCAACAAAATGCGGCGCCACCTTTGGTGATTGAGGCGAGCCATGCGATCCGGGATATTCGCGCAACGGTCAACCAAGCAGCGATTGGCTACGACATTTCCGTTCAGGTGCTACAGAGCGGCAATCCCTACGGCAGCGCTCTTTTGATCCCTTCAGGAACCGCAACATCGAATTCAATTCTTAAAGGTGCTACCTTGTCACCGCTACTGGTAGGCGACCTGTTGACGCTCAATGTAACGCTGAACGTGAACTCCAGTGCGGCCACCACTGTTGGACCCAGCCCTGGCAGGGATCTTACGGTAACGATACGGCTTTGATTATGTCTGAACAAATTTCTAAACTTACGCCCAACAGGGACTTGCAGGCATATTTTCTGACGCCGTCGGCGATCGCCGCTTTGAGTTCTGCATCCCCTAATGGCTTTGTTCTTTCCGGTAAGTGGCGCCAGCAGTTTGACTGGGCGGTTGTCGAGTGGAATCGCGATAACGTTTTCGAACATCCGTCATTACGTAATCTTCCCGATGGCGACCTCAGCGGACTTAGTCTGACTTATGACGAAGCGCGGATTGGTTGCATCCCCTTCGAGTCGAATCTCTATCCAGTTGTTGACTGGCATCGCGTACGTCTCTGGGTTGCTGAACCGGATGGCAGCGAAACCGTCTATTACGTGACGCTTGCAGATAAGGCGGTACCGGTTTCTGGAACAGTAAAGCCTGCCTCTGCATCGATGACGCTCATCGCTTCGCCTGGGAGCAATCGAGTAGGGTTGGCTTTCTCTGAAGAACACTACTATTTCCAGGGTAGCGGGGGCGAGAGCTTATCGGCTGTGGCTGCGGGAATTGCCGCCGCTATCAACATCAATGGCAGCCAGCGGTTCACTGCCACTTCCGCCGGTGCAACGGTGACAGTGTTTTGCAACGGTTCGGCAGCAGAGCTCGCGCTGCTTGGCAGCAACGGTAATCGCATGTCAATGTATGGGTTTTCGGAAAATAGTGTGGCCGTATGGCAAACGCCAGGTGCGGCCTTTTCGGGAGGAGCTCTTCCCGGCGTCTACCGCGTGACGCTCGACTTCGGTAATCTCAGGGGAACTACGGACGCTAATCCAAATACGCTCCAAACAATCCCCACATCAAACGTTCGAAAGCTTCGCTGGACGTGGGCGGCCGATCTGCAGAATAGCGAATTCGCGCAAACCGAATTTGAAGTCAGTGTCTCCAACTGGTCGGTGACCGGCACAAACCAACTATACAGTTTTGCAGGCCCTGGGAGCCGCCGAATTGAAGACACGGACGCCGGCGTTGCCTACACCGGCGCTTGGCAACTCGAAACCGGCAACTATTCCAACAGTAAAATTCACGCAACCAGCACACCCGGAGACAACTGTACCGTTACTTACAGCGAAACGAGTCCCCATCAAGCGTATCTCGGATTACGGCGTACGAGTGGGGCACCGCCGGTGAACATAACTATCGATCAAGGGCCAGCGCGGCAAACCATACTTACTCTGGCCGGAGAAGACGTACTCGTTCGCTATCCGCTTGGCACACTGGCGGCTGGATCCCACACCGTAACGGTGACTCATGCCGGCAACGCGTCGCAAGTGCTCTATTTCGATTTTCTTGAAATTGTTTATCCAAGCCAAACTCTTCCCGATCTGCCGGCTAACTCTCAATTGGCGCTAGCTACTGACTGGGACACCTATCATTCACAGTCGCTTCCCGCCGAGCGCACTGCTTGGCTGATCCATAAACTCGGATTCACAGGCCGAGTGAATCACTATGTTGGGGCGCTCTGGTTTTATGAGATCGTTCGCACTGGTAACGAATATGCGTCGCTAAGCGTCGAGCTTCAGCTTGTGGGCGCGATTGCGAATAACGCCGTTATAACTTTTGTCCTCGCCTCGGACCAAGGCTCTTTGAACGTGGGTCCTTATAGCGAAATAACGCACCTTGTGCTGCTGGACGATAACAACACAACTCTTGCCCAAGCGTTCGCTGGCTTGATCAATGCCGGTAGCAATTTGGTTTGGGCGAGCGCCAGCGGGAATCAGTTAACTCTCACCGCCCGAGCGATGGGAACCGCCGGCAACGGAGTGGGATTCAAGCTGTTCACGGCAAATACAGGCTTTACGGCTACGCAAATCTCGACCGCTCTGAGTGGTGGCATCGACGGCGCACCGTATAATTTAGCCTCCAGTCCATATAACGACACGCTGTTAGCGCAAACCCAGTTTTGGCGAACGGATACCTCACTTGCTCGTTTGAACCGCGCCGCACGCGATTGGCATGCCGCCTACTTTGCGGCGATCAAGAGTTACGGTATGGATGTGGTGGCCGCCTTCAGCACGGAGTTGGCGAATGCCGATCCGTCTCTTGCCGCCGGACTTGCGCAGAGATATTTCGACGGAACACCTGTGGTCCTCAACACTCCTTCGATTCAAACCAATTTCTCGCCCACAGCGCTCGCTTATTGGAAAAATGTCTATTTGGACGTGGCATCACTGCAGATTGCCGCCGGCCTTGCTCCTTATCTGCAATCGGGCGAAGTTCAATGGTGGTACACGCCGCTCACCGGTGTGAGCATGCCTTTCTATGACGCTTACACGCGGCAGCAGTTCAGCGCGACGTACGGCGTTCCGATGCAGGAAATCGCGAGCGATAAGTCCACTCCGGCCGCCTATCCAAATGAAGTGGCTTTCTTGCCCACTCTCATTGGGGTGTACACGGCAGCGATTCGCTCAGCCCTGCGAACGGCTTATCCCGGTTGCCGTTACGAAGTCCTCTATCCGAACGACGTAAATGATACTCCCCTCAACCAACTGATCAATTACCCGTCAACCGATTGGACGCCCGCGAATCTGACCTGCCTCAAAACAGAGAGCTTCGGGTTTACGGGTAACTACGATTTGGTGAACTGTACAATGTCCATCAATGCCAGCGCTGCCAAAGGCTTTCCCAACTCACAGCGCGCCCACCTGGTTGGTGTTGGCGATGCATGGAGCGCATGGCTGAAAGAAGTAGACATTGCGCAGTCGCAAGGACTCGAAACCGTCGTTCTTTTTGCGCTGGATCAATACTGCCTCATCGGTTATCCTCCGCCACCGTTTGTGAATTCCACAGGCAGTTCGCGCCAAGGTTGAGAGCGGACCTCGATACCATGGTCCATTCATGATTTACGTCATCACGCTATCTCTGGTCGTTCTTCTGTTGGTGAGCATCACTGTTTTTAAATTCACTCAGGTCAAAACGCAAACAGATTTTATGGTTGCGGGCCGGAAACTGAGTTGGCCTGTCCTAGTTTTTACACTGCTTTCGTCGTGGATTGGCGCAGGCAGTTTGCTGGGCGGATCTGAAAACGCCTACAAACACGGGTTCGCTGCGTTATGGCAACCCGCCGGTGGCTGGCTCGGTCTGCTGCTGATTGCAGCCATCGCCGGCAAGGCTCGCAAGTTCGCCCAGTTTACCGTTCCCGATCTTTTGGAGGCTCGCTACAATTCCACTGCGCGGGTTCTCGCCACCATTGCCATCGTCATCTCGTACGTAATCATCACCAGCTATCAATTCATCGGCGGCGGCGACATCCTGCACTTAATTTTCCCCGGCATTTCGCGGCAAACGGGGCTGTGGATCATGGCTGGCTTCGTCATTTTCTTTACGGCCATGGCGGGGATGGCGTCTATCGCCTATCTCGATTTGCTGATTGGTTCCGCCGTCACCTGCACGGTTATCGTGGCGGTCCCTGTACTGCTTCACAACGTTGGCGGTTGGAGCGCTGTTACCGCCAGCCTTCCAGCAACTCATTTCCAGATTTTAGGCGATTACGATTGGCACGGCGCGCTCGGACTCATGCTGCCTACCACTCTTTTGTTGATTGGCAACCAAGGCATGTATCAGAAATTCTTTTCGGCCAAATCGGAGAGCGACGCCCGTAAATCGGTGATCGGCTGGATCGTTGGAACGGTGATTCTCGAAACACTGCTCATCTGTCTTGCGGTCGTCTCGAGTTCGAGGCTCCATACAGAACATCCCCGCGAAATTCTCGCGCTCACCGCCAAACAAGCGCTGCCTTCGCTGCTAGGCGCGATTCTCCTCGGCGGGGTGTTCGCTAAAGTTATTTCCACTGCCAACAATTATTTGTTTTCACCTTCTACGAACCTCATTCACGATGTTTACCAGCGATTCATCGATAAGAATCCATCTCCTCGGCGCCTTATGACCGTGTCGCGCCTGATTGTCGTCCTTTTGGGGCTCTTCGCCGTTCTTCAAGCCTCCCAATTCCAGTCGGTGCTCAAGGCTTCGCTTTACGCTTATACCGTTTATGGCGCAGCTGTCACGCCTTCCGTCATGGCTGTGTTCTTTTGGCGGCGCAGCACGACGGCTGGTGCGATCTCGTCCATCGTCCTTGGAACAATCGTCACGGTGGGCTGGCAACTGCTCCAAAATTACGGTTCACCCTCGATCCAGTCGGCTATTAGTAACATAGACGCAGTCTATCCCGCACTTGCCGTTTCTGTCGCAAGTCTTTTGTTGGTGAGCTTACTAACTCCGCCTCCATCGGCCCAGCAACTGTCGGCACTTGAAGCTCAGTAAAATCCAAAAATACTATGCAAATCGATCTAATTCAATCCGCTCTTCGGGCCGCCAAACTGGATGGGTGGCTTTTCTTCGATCACCACCGCCGCGACCCGCTCGCCTACCGCATCCTTGCTCTTCCCAACGGCCTGCAGCCCACCCGCCGCTGGTATTATTTTCTGCCTGCCACCGGCGAGCCCCGCAAGCTTGTGCACCGCATTGAAAGCGGCAGTCTTGATTCCGTTCCTGGCAACAAGAGCGTTTATTCGAGTTGGGCCGATCAACAGCAAAAGCTCGCCGCCCTGCTTAACGGAGCAAAACGAATCGCCATGCAGTATTCCCCAAACTGCGCCATTCCGTATGTTTCGCTGGTTGACGCGGGCACGATCGAACTAGTTCGCGCCACTGGAGTCGACATTGCTTCGTCGGCCGATCTGGTGCAGCAGTTCGAAGCTATGTGGAGTGAGAGACAGTTTCAACTTCATCTTCAGGCCGGCAAACTTGTGGACGGCGTGTTACGCGAAGCGTTCGAGTTTGTTTCTGAAAAGTTACGTTGTAAGCTCGCCATCACCGAATATGAGGTGCAACAGTTTATTCGCCGCAAGTTCGCTCATCACAGCCTTTATTGCGACCATGGCCCCATTGTCGCTGTGAACGCCAACGCCTCCGATCCGCACTATGAACCCTCAAGCGAGCGGACTTCACATATCCAGCCTGCGGATGTTCTCTTAATCGATCTCTGGGCCAAACTCGAAGAGGCCGAAGCGGTTTACTACGACATTACCTGGACCGGCTTTTGTGGCGATGTGATTCCCGATACTGTTGGAAACGTCTTTTCCATAGTAAGAGATGCGCGCAAACGGGGATCGCAGTTTGTGATTGATCGCGTTTCGCAAGACGTTCCACTCGCTGGCTTCGAAGTGGACGATGCGGTTCGTGGGCATATAACTGAAAAAGGCTACGCCGAGTATTTCTTTCATCGTACTGGCCACAGCATAGGCACAGAGGTGCATGGCACCGGCGCAAATATGGATAATTTGGAATCGCACGATGAACGCCGTATCATTCCTGGAAGCTGTTTTTCGATAGAGCCAGGCATCTATTTGCCGGAGTTCGGCATACGCTCCGAGGTCGATGTTTTCGTGGGCGAGGGCTTTGCTCGCGTGACTGGCGAACAACAGGAGGAGATCGTACACCTGTAGCGAGTGGTGTTCTCTAGCTTCGTCAAATTGAAACACTACTAAATCCAAGTGCTTCAATATCTTGCGGAAGCATGAGCCACATCAATTATTTTGATTGGCGCTGGCGCTCGATTACGTTCTACGCTCAGGTATGGCGACACTGAGTCATATGGAACCACCTCCGACCCTGGTTGGTCTTTTACATAGGGTCAGCAATATTGTGAGTTCCGAGCTTTCGCTGGATGAGATGCTCGGCGAAATTGTTGGTTTGACTGTTCAAGTAACCAACTGCGATGCGTGCTTGGTTTATCTCATTGAACGGGAAACGAATGAGATTGTTTTGCGTGCTTCGCAAGTTCCGCACCAAACCGATCTTGGAAATATCCGATTGAAGATCGGCGAAGGTGTTACAGGCTGGGTGGTTGAACACCACTCGGTGGTGGCGTTGGCTTCCAATGCATCGGCCGACACGCGCTTCAAGCGCTTTCAAGCGCTGGTGGAAGACACCTACGAGGCTTTCCTCTCGGTGCCGTTATTAAGCGGCGGAGAAGTGATTGGCGTCATCAACGTTCACCACCGCCAACCGCATGCGCATAACGCCGATGAAATCTCGTTGCTGACTTTTGTCGGCGAGCAGATGGGTGGCGCGATTATGAAGAGCTATCTGGCGGAAGAGAACACCCGTCTGATCGAAGAGACCGCCGAAATGCGCCGTCAACTGGAAACGCGCAAACTGGTTGAGCGGGCCAAAGGAATTTTGCAGCAGCGTCATACGCTCACGGAAGAAGAAGCCTACCTCAGGCTTCGTAATGAGAGCCGCCGCCTTCGCCGCCCGATGCGCGAACTGGCTGAAGCAATCATTCTTTCGGAAGATCTCAGCCGCAAGAGTGAACGAGTGCAATAGTTAGTCCTTCTTATCCTCCTATTTGCCGGGCCGTGTATGCACTAATGCGCGGCCCGTATTTTTTTGAGCGTTTGCCGATAAAATCAGAACTTGCTCACCGCGTTTCATCCCCTTCTCAGACATCCCCATCTGCTCACCATTGCCGGCAACTTCTGGCCGCGTGAAATTGACGCCGCGCGCTTTCCGGCCAAACGCGTTGAATATCAAATTGATTCGCGCACAACCGTCGTCGCGTTCGAACATCAGCCCTCGGGAAATCCGCGTGGTCAAATCGTTTTCCTGCACGGTCTCGAAGGTTCTGCCGGCGCTGGCTATATCGCCAGTTTTTCTCAACAGGCATTAGATCGCGGCTTCAGCGTGCATCGCTTGAACATGCGCACCTGCGGCGGCACAGAGGCTCTTTCCGAGACTATGTACCACTCTGGGCTCACAGCCGACCCGAAACTTGTCTGTGAGCGTTTGGCGGCTCAACACGCAGAGCCAATCTTCGTGGTTGGATTTTCGCTCGGCGCCAATGTTGCTTTGAAACTTGCGGGCGAATTGGGTGCTTCAAACTTGCTGGCGGGAGTTTGCGCCGTTTGCGCGCCTATCGATTTGGCAGCTTGTGTGCGCATGATCGATAAACCACGCAATCTTATTTATGCAAGGCGCTTTCTCTCCAGGCTGCGCGCACGCGTCCGCACGAAGAGCGCACTGTCGCCGCAGCTCTATAACACCGCCGGGCTTGACAAAGTGAACTCCATCTGGGACTTCGATGACGCCTTTACCGCACCTCTGTTTGGCTTTGGCACCGCGGCAAACTACTATGCCACTCAGTCCGCCCGTAATTTCCTCGACGCCATTCGGCTTCCCACGTTCGTCTTAACTGCCCAAGACGATCCTCTCGTGCCATTTGCAATTTACGATCACCAAGCGTTCAAACAGAATCCTGCCATCAGCCTGCTTGCCCCTCAGCATGGCGGACATTTGGGCTTTCTGTCGCGAAACAAGCCTCGGTTCTGGGTAGACGGCGTTTGTCTCGATTGGATCGAGCAAATCGCGTCAGGCCGGGCGCTTCCGGGCGGCGGCCTTGGCTAGTTTCTTCTTACGGACAAGCGCCATCATGTAGTTCTGGTACGCTTCGTCCAACACTTGCACCACGTGCAACACACGCTGGTTCTTGCCGTACATTCGCACACCTGCTTGTAGTTGAAGCATACAGCCCGGATTCGCAGTCGCCACGATCTCCGCTTCGGTGCCCTTGACAAGTTCCATTTTGTGGCGCAAGATCTGCATCGCCATTTCGTGCTCCATAATGTTGTAGATGCCCGCGCTGCCGCAACAGATATCCGCTTGCGGCAACTCCCGGTATTCAAGCCCCGGAATCGATTGCAGCAGCTTGCGCGGGGCATCTTTGATACGTTGTCCATGCGCCAAATGGCACGAATCCTGGTATGTCACCACCGCTTCCAAACTTCCCATCTGATCGTTGAGTTCAAGCGCCGCCAGGAATTCCGTTACGTCCTGCATTTTCTCTACGAAACGCTGTGCCGGCTCTGCGTAGTCGTAGTCGGCGGAAAGCAAGTGATCGTATTCTTTGAGTGTCGAACCGCAGCCGGCGGAGTTCGTCAGAATCGCGTCAAACTCTTCCGGCACAAAGGCGTCCACATTGTTTCGCGCCAAGGCCTTTGCGTGGTCGGCCATGCCCGAATGCAGATGCAGGGCGCCACAGCAGCCTTGGGCCGGCGGGATCACCACTTCGCACCCGTTGCGTTGTAAGACACGAACGGTCGCTTCATTCAAGCGCGCGAACGTGACGTTGGCGATGCACCCGGCCACAAACGCCACTCGAAAACGCTTCTCGCCCAGGGCCGGGAAGGTTTTGCCGATCTTCGAATAGAAGAACGGGATCTCTGCCTTGGGCGTCAGCACTTCGAGCTTGGCCAAATTGCTTCCAAGCACCCTGATCGCGCCGGTCAGCCGCGCCAGCTTCTGCAACCCCGACATTTGATAAAAGTACAAAGCCGCGCCCGCCATCTGCAGCGCCGTACGAGAAGGCAAGAGTTTATCGAAAAACCAGCGCCGATAGCGAGCTTCTTTCCGCGAAATTTTGCGATGGGGCAAAATCTCTTCGCGCGCCGCCTCTATCAGCCGCCCATACGGAACTCCCGAAGGGCACGCGCTTTCGCACGCCCGGCACCCGAGACACAAATCCATGTGACGAATGTAGGTTTCGCTGATGGGCGCGCCCATCGCAACTTGGTCCATTTGGTAGATGCGGCCGCGCGGCGAATCCATCTCGAGGCCCAGTTCGCGATAAGTCGGGCAAGCATTCAGACACAGTCCGCAATGAACGCACTTATCTAAATCGGCGCGCTGCGGCCCTCGGCCATCTCGTTCTTCGGCTACAGCCGAGAATAACTTAAATTCGTCCATACAGGCGGGAGCGGTTCAAGAGCATGTCCGGATCGAACATCCCTTTCACCTTTTTCATCATTGCAAACGCTTCGCCAGACTCTTTTGAACTGCCGAGCAGCCACAGCTCTTTGCCGGCACGAGTTTCATTCGGCGCAAACTCCACCGCGGCGCTCCAGCCATTGTCGGCGGCAGCCTCCCAAAGCGCCGCCACGCCCTGCCACGAACTCAGATAAACGTAAGTAATGCCCGAGGCTGCGCGGCAAATGCACGCGCCGGAAACCAACCGCAGCAGCGCCGGCAGATCGCTCATCTTCGACGAAATTCGCAACACTAGTCCATTCGGCTGCCTGCGCAGAAAATCGCCGGCGAACTCGCGAATCTGGGTCCAAAAAATGGTGTCCTCCGCGCCCGTCATTCTGGTTCCGTCCTGCAACTCGCGTTCGTAGCGCTCTAGAACCTTCGGGCTGCCGCCGGCCCGCAACGCCAGCACATGGCCGCGCAATCCTAAGCGAGTGGCCGCGGGCGGCGAAATGATATCGAGGGCAATCGGGCGCAGTACGCTGTACAGAATCGAATTGCGCTTTTCAATCAGTTGTTCCACGTCGTTAAACGAAAAGACGAACGTGTGCGTGAGTTCGGGCATCGGATGCAGCCGGAAGTTCACGCTGGTAATGACAGCCAGTGTGCCAAAGCTCCCAATCATCAGCTTGCCCATATCCAGGCCCGCCACGTTCTTAACAACCATCCCCCCGCTGCTCACCTGTTTGCCCGCCAGCGTGGCAAACTTCATGCCGATGATTTGATCGCGCGCTGTGCCGTACGTGCGGCGCATCGGTCCGCTCGAGTTCGTCGCCACCACTCCGCCCACCGTCGCTTTAGCGAAGAACGGAGGGTCCAGCGCCACCATCTGCCGGTTCTTTGCTAACAGCGCTTGTAAATCGGCAAACGGCATGCCCGCTTCCACGCTGATCGTCAAATCGTTAGGCTCATACTTCAGCACTCGCCGCAAGGCGCTAGTGTTGATTTTCGTGTCCGCCGGCAGGATAGGCCCGCCCATGAGCCTTTTTGAATTGTTGCCGGCAATCTCAATCGAGTTGCGTTCAGCCGCGGCTTCTTTGAGAACTGTCGTAAGATCCCTCACAGACGAGGGGATAACTGATTGCATTAGAACCTATATCTAGCGTAACTGTTTGTCAAAAAACGAATTGTCTCATTCGCGAATGCTAAGCTGGGCCACAGCTTACCGAGAACCGGGCAAATCATTCATTATGGACTTCGAATACTCAGCCGAGCAAGTTCAGCTCCGCAAATCTATTCGCGAATTTGCCGTTGCCGAACTGGCGCCCCACGTTCTTGAATGGGATGAGAACCAGATTTTCCCGTTGGAAGCGATCAAGAAAGCCGGCGAATTAGGCATGATGGGCGCCATTTTCCCCGAAGATCTGGGCGGCGCCGGACTTGGCTATATCGAATATTCGATCATTATCGAAGAACTAGCGCGCGTCGACCCTAGCGTGGCGCTCATCGTAGCGGCGCACAATTCGTTGTGCACAAATCATATCTTTCTCGCGGGTAATGATGAGCAGCGCCAGAAGTACATTCCCAAGCTAGCCACCGGCGAATGGATCGGTTGCTGGTCTTTAACAGAAGCGGAGGCTGGCTCCGACGCCGCCGGTACGCGCTCCACGGCGATTCTAAAAGACGATGAGTGGCTCCTGAATGGCGGCAAAACATTTACCACGAACGCTCACTACGCCGATGTCTGCGTCGCGATGGCCGTAACCGACCGCGCCGCGTCCCAACACGGTATCAGCGCGTTTGTTCTGGAGAAGGGAATGGCCGGTTTCCGCGTAGGTAAGAAAGAAAATAAGCTAGGCATGCGCGCCAGTGCCACCGGCGAAGTTCTTTTCACGGATTGCAAAGTTCCGCAAACCCACCTCCTCGGCAAGCAGGGCGAGGGTTTTGTCGATAGTCTCCGCATCCTCGACGGTGGCCGCATCTCCATCGCCGCTCTGTCCCTCGGCATCGCCCAAGGCGCCTTCGATGCCGCGCTCAAATACTCAAAGCATCGCAAACAATTCGGCCGTCCCATCTCGGAGTTTCAGGCGATCCAGGACAAACTCGCCATTATGGCTACCGATATCGAAGCGGCCCGCTGGTTGATCTATCGCGCAGGAGCACTCAAAGATCAAGGCAAGCGCATCACCAAGGAATCCGCCATGGCCAAACTCTTCGCCTCGGAGATGGCCGTGAAAGCGGCGGACCAAGCTTTGCAAATCCACGGCGGCTATGGTTTCATCAAAGACTATCCCGTTGAAAAGTTTTACCGCGATGTGAAGCTTTGCACGATCGGTGAAGGTACAAGCGAGATTCAGCGGCTCGTGATCGCGAGGCAATTGTTGAAGGAATGACCGCCCCCTGTCTGCACGCCACCCCTCACAAGCCGAAAACTCTTGTCAGTTGGCGGTTGAGGAGGGCCATCGCGGCTGGCTGGATTCGTCCTTAAGATCGGCGTTGGAGGCGCGGTCCCAAAGTTTGAACTCCGCCTTCTGCTGCGCCGCCTGTTCGGGATCGCCGGCCGTACGTTCGAACGCGATGTGGACGTCGGCCCAGAAGATCTTCTCTTCTAGTTCTTTCAGTGCGCGTTCTACGATTTGGGCTTTCGGTTGACTCAGTTTCGCAGCCAGGTTCGACAAGGTGGCCATGGCATCGCCGTTGATGCGTACGCTGGATGCTACGTTTGACATAGCTTTATTCTGCCATGTGCAATTTGGAAGAAGATTCGTCGTCGTTATTGTGTGTTCAGGCCGCAACAGGGTCAGTGTTCCCGCCGACCTCAATGCGCGTCATAACTTCGGCGATCCGCGCGCCCCGCCGTCATCGAAAAATCCGCTCTACCTCAAGTTCTGAGTCGAACATCGGCAATGGAACGCGGTCCCCAATGGCATACTCAATCGGATCAGCTTCCCGCTTTGCTACCTTCACTGTCTTTCGTTTTGCGTCAACCAGCCAAAACTCCTGTGCTCCCGTTGAAAGATACAGTGCCGCTTTCTCACGCATCTCAGCTTTCGTATTCGACCGAGACAATACCTCAATGACCAACTCGGGCGATCCATGCAGGTTATCGTCGGCGGCGGCAGCGTCCCAACGAACCTGCGAAACGTAAGCTCCGTCAGCGCCACGCAGTTCGTATTCGGGTAGCGACGGGAAAGGAACCTCTGCGGCCACGATACCCCTCGACTCAACCATCGGACGCAGCAGTTCGACCAGCCGGTACTGTATCCTGCTGTGCCTCATCTTGGGTCGAGTCAAAGTCACTACCTGCCCCCAGTGCAACTCCTGGAGCACGTCTTCGCGATCCGGCAATCGTCGATACTCCTCTACGGTGAGCAGCAGTGGTTCAGCGGCTGTTGCCATAAATCATCATTCGTCCTCTTCATTATCATTTCGCACTAACGAACAGTGCACCAAGTGCGTCGAACCGGCCTAATGCACTAAACCTGTCAAGCGCCGCATCTCTGAAAAGGCCACTGCGCCGTAGACGTCCGCGAAGTCCCGAATCAGAAACGGCCTCACTTGAATCTTCTGCGCCTCAGCACTATTACCCGCTCTGTCGAGCGAAGCCGCCAGCATCGCGCGCACCCGCATATCCGTCCCCTCTGTTGCAGCATACGCCTTGCGCCATTCCACCGCCGCCTCGGGGTAGTGGCCATTGAGAAAGAACCCATAAGCCAGAATCGTCTGCTTCATCGCGGGGTTCACGGGAGAGGCTTCTACCCTGCCGCGCCATTCGGCCGGGGTCTGATCGCCACTTACTAACAAAGCGGAGACAACCGTGATCGCCGTCGGATGATCGCTCGACTTCATCCCAAGCTCCGCTGTTTTCTTGGCTCCCGCAAAATCTTTGCTCATCAGGCGCCACACGGTCGCTTCACTCATCGCCATGCCGCGAATCTCTGGCTTAGAAAACTTGGTATCTTCTGCAATCGACAACGCCTTAGTCCGGTCTCCCGAGAGTTCGCTCCACGTGGCTCGCAACAACGCCCGGTAATCGGGCTGTTGCACCGTTGCGATCAATTTCTCCGCCGCATCCGTGGCCCGTTTCACGTCGCCTTCCAGCAGAATCGTACAAGCCAACTCGGCCATCGCTGCGGGTTCTTTGTCGAACCCGGCCAGCACTTTTTCCGCTTCGGAAAATCGCTTGTTCTGGACCAAACCTTCCGCCAGTTGCGCTTTCAAGTTGGCATTCCCTGGATTCAATTGAATCGCCTTATTCATCGCCTCCACTCCGCCGTTGGCATCGCCGTTAAGAAAACGCAAGCTGCCAATCATCGAAAGTGCTTCCAGATCGTTCGGGGCGATTTTATGCAGCGCTTCTACGGCCGCGCTGCGCTGGCTCAGCGGCGCGCGCGCTATCTGCCCTTGTAGAAGTTGAAAACGCGCCCGCTCATAAGGCGGAAAATTGGCCATGTGGCTGTTTGCCTGCGCCAGCGTGGTTTTATAAACATCGGGGCCGCTGGGCGCCAGCATTTGCAACAGCAAGAAATAGGCCATCGCAAAGTTCGGATCGATAGCGAGACTCTTCCTCATAATCTCCACCCGTTCTTGCGGGTGCTCTTCACCACCGGCGCTCGTCAGCATTTTCAGCGCATCCACATTCTTCGTCGAAAACTCTCCGGCCGTCGGATCTAACTGCTTCGCGAGTTTGTCGAGCGTGGGAATCAAGTTGCCCAACGAACTTGCTTCGATATCCTGGGTCGCCGTCGTTTTTTGCGTCTTCACGTCGACGACGGTGGCGCCAATGTGAATTTTCCCCTGCCGGTCTTCCAGCTTCAGCCGCAAAATGTCCTGGCCGCCTACTTGAGCGGCGGCAGATTCATCGTTCACCATCGCCGGCGAAGTGAATTGCGATGAGACAAGATCTTGCTGCAAAACCAGCGGTACGCCAATTTTCATCCAATCGGCGTTTGGATCGCTCATTAGTACGTTGGCCGGGGCGATGACCATCCGGCGCAAGGTCATCTGCTGTTTCTTGGCGCAACTCCAAAAGAAGAGCGCTCCCGATGCCAGGATCAGGAGCGCCCCGGTGAACTTACGAAATGTGAAATACAGAAGGTCCTCTATAACGGTTTTGGATTTTCGGCAAGCAATTGCACGAAGGCGGGGTCTTTCTTCAAAGCCGCGAACTCCGGAATAGCCGGAATCTTCTCGCGGTCTTTCACTCCCTCTTCCAATGCTTTACGCAAATAGAGTAGCGCACGTTCATTCGCGCCCGTCTTGGCGTACATCTTGGCCATATACAAATGGTATGTGGCGCGCTCTTCCACATCCCGTTCCATCATCAATGTGCCATAGCTGCTATGGTGTTCAAACACGTCCGGATCAAGCTGCAAGGCGCGCTGGTAACACGCGGTAGCGTTTTTGTAATCTTTGCGTCCGAAATACGCAGAACCCAGGTTGGAATAAATCGATGCGCTCTCCTCGCCAATCTTCAAAGCCCGTTTGTAACACTTGATCGCGTGGCTGTAGTCCTTTTGGGCATAGTAAATGGTCCCGAGGTTATTGATGGCCTCCGGATACTTCGGATCGAGTTTGGCCGCCCGCAGGTAGCTCTTGCGCGCCAAATCAAGTTGCGACATCTGATGAAAAGCAATACCGACCTTGTTCGCCAAAACAGCTGAATTGGCAGGTCCTTGGCGGTACATGTCAATCGCTTCGCGGTACATCTTGCGCGCCATGTAGATATCGCCGCGCGTTTCGTTCGAAAGAGCAGGCTTCGCCGCCTCATTGGCCGGCGGAACACTGGTAGAGGCGCGAAATCCGCTGGCTAACGCCGGAGTGGTCTGTTGCGCGCCGCTTACGGCGGCTCCAGCTAGAACGCCAAGAATGAAGAGGACTCGGGTAGAAGTGATCATTTTCGACCCTCCTTCGTTTCTACTATATACCTATTTCAAGCCACCCGAAGAACGAATCGGAATTGCATGTCTTCCCCAAACCACTGCACGTAATTCGTCCCCCAGCCATTGTTGAAAAGATTGAAGTGAGTTCCGCGCGAAAGATCCGGCTGCGACTTCGAAAAATAAATCGGCGACATTTCACCCAGCGCCACCAGCCCTGCGTCCAAAGTCTCGATTTCCAAAGAGCCGCGGCTGTCTTTGTAGGTCAACCCGTGTGAGACGACATGCATGTGCCGGTTGCCGCCGCTGACAACATCGAACGGCGAAACGCGCTGGCCCACTTTCGTCATAGTCCAGTTTTGCGCTGCAAACACTGCCGGGTTGAACGAGAACCAAAGCGCTTCCGGCAACCGGTTGGCGCGCTTGCCAAAGCATTTCACATGCACATGAACTTCGTCTCGCTGCTTAGGAAAGAGTAGCTCGAGATAACAATCCTCCGGCCACGCGACAACGTTCGAACGTTCCTGCGCCCCGAACCGCATGTGCGAAACCAAACGATGGCCCTCATCCGTCTCGCCCGACCAGCACCCAACCACCTTCGGCACCCACACCCGGCTCTGCGCCCCAAACTTTTCCATATTCGGTTTGCCGAAATCCTTCGGCGCCCAATCCGTCTGCACGGTGATGTAACTGGCCAAGAACTTGTCGTAATCGGCCTTCGACAGCGTCTGATACGAGAGCAGCGCGAGCGGATGCGTGGCCGAGGCCCAATTCCGATTCTTGCTCGTCAGTTCGGTGATCGCTCCCGTCGCGGGATCGAGCGTGATGCGAAAGTCCGTCGTCGTAAATGCAGTACCCGGCTCATGCGCCGCGAGGCCCGACGTATCGGGCGGCCCCACCGGATTCAATTCAGCCAAGCGTTTCTCCGCTTCTGCGCGCAAATCCGCAGGCAACCCATTCACGGCATCGTCAATATCGGCGCGCTTCTCCACCCAACTACCAGTCACTGTGCGGTATTTAGCATCGCCTAGCATGCTGGCCAAGTCATCAGGCGTGTAGTGATCGAAATCGAGCCAGGTCTTGGTATCCGTTCCCCAGGTGTGCTCCACAGCCAGCCCGAACTTCGCAAGAAAAGCGAGATCCGTAGCATCCGCCACCTTCAACCTTCCCTGCGCCACCCAACTGCTGCGCAAGCGAACCAGTTCGCGAATCCGCGCGAGCTTGGCCGGATCGCTCGCCACCCCGTGAATCCAAGTGTCACCGATTTCTTGCGTGAGCACCGGGAGATTCGCGCGAAACGGTCCCACTGCATTCGCAATATCCGCTAAACCCGCCGCTTGCATCGACGCAGCAGGGAACTGCTGCCGCAACTCGGCGTAAATCTCCTGAATCTCTTCCACCGTATGCGGACCCGCATTGTCGTCCCGCATCTCAACGGCAATAGCCAGATCGGAGCGCGGTATCCGCACCACGCCGCCATAGCTCTTCTGGTGATAAATCATGATCAGCGAAGCGCCACTCGCCGGATCTTTCCACACAAACGCATCCGGCACATCCGGCGGCGTGCTGGCCGAATTTACTCCGATGTCCAGCAACGTCACGCCCGCCTTCGCCAGCGGCTGAATTAAGCCGCGCGAATGTCCCGGAACATCCGTCATCTTCGCGCCCGTCGTTTTCTTGCCAAAGCGCCGGTCCAGCGACTGCGAAAATCCCACTGCGCCTTCAATCGCGCTCGCATCCAGCAACTCGGTCTGCCAAGTGAACGGTAGCGCATGCCAAGCGACGTCGCCCTGTGCCAGCGCGTCTTCCATTCGCTTACGTTCTGCCGGCGCCGCCTGCTCCAGGTATTCGTAGATTAACCACGAACCCGTGGTCCACACATACCGTTCATCGCCTTTCGCCCGCAAATCCGCCGCCAGTTGAATCGCCTGCGGGAAATATACGTCGAAGTATTTTCGGATGATTGCCTTTTGCGTGTCGATGAATCCAACGTCTAAATGGCACTTGAACATCACCAGCACGCGCTTCACTTGTGGGTCGGGAACACCCATCGCATACGAAACTCCGGCCGCACCCGTGGCGGCGTTTAGAAGAAACTGGCGTCGGTTCATCTGTCTTACTGTATCGACCTTCGCCTCCACCGTGCTAATAATCGAAAAAGCCAATCGCAACAAATGACGAACCCCATCGTGGCCCCTCCTCCACAGCAGCCATCGGCCGCCGCCAAACGACTGCTGCCGTGGCTCGTGGCGGTAGCGTTTTTCATGGAGTCGCTCGACACCACGATTCTCAACACCGCCGTCCCCACGATCGCCGGGGCGTTGAAAGTGGCGCCTCTTAGCATGAAGGCTGTGCTAGCCAGCTACACGCTGAGCCTCGCCGTCTTCATTCCCGTTAGCGGATGGGTGGCCGACCGCTTCGGCACGCGCCGGGTTTTCGCATCCGCCATCGGTCTCTTCACGCTCGGGTCGCTGCTGAGCGGTCTCTCCAGCAGCATTCACGTCTTGGTCGCCTGCCGCATTCTGCAAGGTTGCGGCGGAGCCATGATGGTGCCCGTCGGACGCCTGACTCTCGTCCGCACCTTCGCCAAATCCGAACTGGTTCGCACCATGAGCTTCGTCGCGATTCCAGGGCTCGTTGGCCCCATGCTCGGCCCCATCGCCGGCGGCTTGATCGTGGCGTATTTCCACTGGCGCGTGATCTTTTTCGTGAACATTCCCATCGGCCTGCTCGGCTTGGTCATGGTCTATTTGCACCTGCCCGACTATCGCGAACAACACCCAGTGCCGCTCGATACGCCTGGCTTGCTGCTCTTTGGTTCCGGCATCGGCTTGCTCTCTTATGTGCTCGAAGTCTTTGGAGAACATACGATGAACGGCGGCGAAATTCTCGCCATGCTCGCGCTTTCCCTAACGCTGCTCGGCGGCTATGCCTATCGCGCAACACGCACGCACTTCCCTTTGCTGCGTCTGAATTTGTTTCGCATTCGCACCTTTCGCGCAGCCGTCAGCGGCAGTTTTATTACCCGCTTGGGTGCGGGCGGCATCCCGTTTCTATTTCCGCTCCTCTATCAGGTGGGCCTCGGTTACACGCCCATTCAATCGGGCCTTCTGCTGATGCCGCAAGCTGTCGCCGCTATCAGCCTGAAACTGACCATCCCTAAAATTCTCGCCCGCATTGGTTACCGTGCCGTGCTGATTTCGAACACCGTCGCGCTCGGCTTGCTGATCATGTTATTCGCCACAGTTGGCGTACACACGCCGGCCTGGCTCATTGTGGCGCAAGCCTTCTGCTACGGTTTCTTCACGTCGCTGCAATACACCAGCATGAACACGCTCGTCTATTCCGACGTCACTCCCGAGCAAACCAGCAGCGCCAGCACCATCGCCAGTACCATGCAGCAGATGTCCATGAGCTTCGGCATCGCTACCGCCTCGCTCGCCACCGCTATGTTCGTTCCCGACCGTTTCCATTCCACGCCTGCGGAAATGATCTCAGGAATCCATCGCGCCCTTCTCTGCATGGGCGGCCTCACCATTCTTTCGACCTTCATCTTTTCGGACCTCAAAGCCGGCGATGGCGACGCCGTTAGCCAGCATAAGGTTGTCGAGCACGTGGAATAACCGAGATGGTAGGTGTCCTTTCGCCGTCGCCTGCCGGCGAGAAGGGTCGCTGCCGCTAGCGGCTAGTTTCGCTTTTTGAAGGTAAGGAAAGACCGGCGAGGCGATCGTTTCGACATGGCTCCCAGCACAACCAACACGCCAAGGACTGAGAGCAGGACTAAATCCGCGGGTTCAATCGCCGTCGGCCGCCCACTGCTCACCTCCCCAAACGACAAAGACGGTGCCGCGATCATAACGCCCAGATAGGTCGCCCACGTATGCATACCTGGAGGTAGTGGGCATCGCCGGCTGAACGTTTCAGTTTGCGGTGAAAAAACTTCCCCACCCGATCAGTTTAGTCGTCATTTTGCTTTCTCTTCCGCGATCCACGCGTTAGTCCGCGCATCCAGCAGGTCAAGCGGCAATGTTCCGCCGTTGAGCATTTCATCGTGAAAGCGGCGGATATCAAATTTGGCCCCCAATTCTTTGGCCGCCCGCTCGCGCAGTTCGCGGAACTTGAGCTGACCCAGTTTGTAGCTGAGTGCCTGCGCGGGCCAAGCGATGTAGCGGTCGGTCTCGGATTGAATCGTCGGCTCGTCGACTGCTCCGGTCTTCCGCATGTACGCAACCACCTGATCGCGGCTCCAGCCTTTGGCGTGAATGCCGGTGTCCACAACTAACCGAACAGCCCGAAAGAGTTCGGATGAAAGACGGCCGTAGTCGGAAACGGGATCCTGATAGAAGCCAACCTCCTTACCCAATTGTTCCGCATATAAAGCCCAACCTTCAATGTAGGCATTGAAGCCGAGGCCGTGTTGGCGAAACTTTGGCAAGCCGGTGAGCTGTTGTTGCACGGATAACTGCATATGATGTCCGGGGATTCCTTCGTGATAGGCAATGGCTTCATCGTCGATCAGTGAGCGCCTTGCATAATCGGACGTGGCGACGACAACGCGGCCGGGGCGCTTGCCATCGGGTGTGCCTGTCACGTAGTGGGTTGCTGCGGCAGCTTGGAACGCTGGGATGGCCTCGACCGTCACGGGCGAGTTCGGAAGAAGTGTGAAGAGCTGCGGAAGCTTCGGTTGCATTTGGGCAATGTAGCGGCGGAAATCATCGAGGATCTGCTCAGAGGAAACCGGAATATATTTGGGATTCGTTTTAAGCGAGTCGCGGAATGACGCTAGATCGGGGAAGCCTTCGTGCTTGGCAATCGCGGCCATCTCGCCTTCGATACGGTCGACCTCGCGAAGACCAAGTAGGTGAATCTCCTCGGGCTTCATGCGGGTGGTCGTGCGGCCGTAGATATTGTTTAGGTAGCGACTTTCGCCATCGCGCAGAGAAACGACCGCGAGAGTTGTACGGCCCTGCGGGGCGTACTCAGAGCGGAGAAAGTTCGCAAACGTCCGATAAGCGGGGATGACATCTGTGTCGACTGCTTCCGTAACCCGCTTGGTCAAGCGCTTCTGGTCGTCTTGAGAAATGCTCGCGGGGTACTTTTTTGTGGGGGTGAGGAAGGGGTCGGCGTCGATGATCCCCTGGCACTGGGCCGGCAATTTTTCGATGAGGAAACGGACTGGCATGAGTTTGTCTTTCATGCCGGCCCGCAGGACCTCGGTGGTTTCGGTGAGCACGCGCGGGATCTGGCGAAGCCGGGCAATGTAGTCCTCGTAATGCTTCACCGAATCGAGGGGGACCGAGAGCGGGAGGTCGGCAAGGCTGGTGTGAATACCATTCTGTTGATTGACCGGCATCTCGTACTCTTTGAGATAGAAGTCCGCAGCTCGCTGGCGGAGCACGCGCAGCAAGAGGTCGTGAGAGAGGAGGTCTTGCGCGCCGAAGCCCGTGGTTGGGATCGCTTCGAGGCGCGCGATGAAAGCCTCGTCGATCTGGTGACGCTGCCGTATGGCTTGGAGCGAGTATTCGGCGAGCTTGTCGTTGTAGCGGTAGTCGCCAAAGGCTGTGGCGCGCTCGGGAAAATTGCGGAGATCTGATTCGTACTGGTCATCGAAGACCAAGTTCTGGGCGGCGAGGCGGTCGGCTAACGGGGCGGCGTTTTGCGGGAAGAGTGAGCTCACGGTGAATGCGAATAGAAGCAGCGGTTGGTAGAGGCGCATAGGTGTATGCAAGGGTAGCAAAAAGAAGAAAGTAGTAGAATCTGCAAGGTAAGTAGGCAGTCAGAAAGGACCGAATGCGCCTAATCAGTGGTGTTGCCCTCGCATGGATTACCCTCACGGCGAGCTTTTTGCATGCACAGCAAACCTGCGAGGACCTCAAGAAGCTCACGCTCGATCACGTCACGATAACGTCTGCCGCTGCGGTGGACGCGGCCCCGCTGAAGCAGCAGCAGATGGGCATGCCGACGAAGCCGCCGGAGGTGATGGTCCCGCCCCATTGCGAAGTGGCTGGCGTGGCGCGGCCGACCTCCGATTCCGAAATCGGCTTTCTGCTTTGGCTTCCGCCCGCCAGCGTATGGAACGGCAAATACATGCAGCGGGGCAACGGCGGTTGGGCCGGTGCAATTTCAGCCGACCTCTTTGTACCGGCCCCTAACGCTCGGTTACGCGGTCTCTGCTACCGACGATGGCCATCACGCGGAAGGCATGATGCCTGGTGCGAGCTGGGCCGTTGGACATCCGGAGAAGCTCATCGACTTCGGCTACCGCGCTTTGCACGAGACGGCGCTGGCGTCGAAAGCTATTCTGCAAGCGTATTACGGCAAACCGAACGCGCATGCCTATTTCGCGGGCTGCTCCGACGGAGGCCGCGAGGCATTGGCGGAAGCGCAGCGTTATCCCGAAGACTTCGACGGCATCGTTGCGGGCGCACCGGCCAATCATTGGACCCACCATTTCACGGGCTTCCTTTGGAATGAGCAGGCGCTGAATGCTAGGCCGGAGAGCAAGATTCCTGCTGCCAAGCTACCTGCGATTCAGAAGGCGGCGCTCGCCCAGTGCGACGCGCTCGATGGAGTTAAGGACGGCCTGATTGAAGACCCTCGCGCGTGTCACTTTGATCCGGCTGTTCTTCTTTGCAAAGGTGCGGAAGAGGCAACATGCCTGACGCAGCCGCAGATTGATGCGCTACAGAAGATTTATTCCGGCCCCAAAGATCCCGTGACTGGCGAGCAAATTTATCCTGGCTATGAGCCGGGCACTGAGGCTGACCCCGCTGCCTGGGGCCCGTGGATTATTGGGCCGATTCAACCCGCGTTTGGCGACAGCTTTTTCGGGCAAGCGGTGCATGAAGATCCGCAATGGGACTGGCACACGGCGGACTTAGGCCGTGAGTTGCGTCTTGCCGATGAGAAGACGGCAGCGATTCTCAACTCTGGGAACCCCGATCTGCGGAGTTTTCGCGATCACGGCGGCAAGCTGATTGAGTATCACGGCTGGGGCGATGCGGCGATTGCGCCGCGCGACTCCATTGCTTACTACGAGCAGGTGCGGGTGTTTCTTGCGCGCTATCCCGACCCGCGTTCGACTAACCCGAAAGAGATCGAATCGTTTTACCGGCTTTTCATGGTGCCGGGCATGCAGCACTGTGGTGGCGGCCAGGGCCCGACGAGCTTTGGTAATGATGAGATCCCGAGCCAGACTGTCGTCAGCCCAGCGGATGCCGATCATGATGTTGTGCTGGCGCTTGACCGCTGGGTGACGAAGGGAGTGGCGCCGGATCGGATGATCGGTACAGGAACTGCAGGCGGCACGAGTCTCACGCGCCCGCTCTGCATGTATCCGGCGGTGGCGCACTACAAAGGGCAAGGGGATACGAACGCGGCGGAAAATTTCGCATGTGTTGCGAAGACCGCCAAGTAGATTCACATCCTTCCACAGCCTCTAGAGTTTCTACATTTGGCCTTCGTAGGGCGGCCATTCTTGGCCGCGAGGCGGCTTTCCAGCCGCCTCGAGCAGTGATGGCTCGCGCCAGTAACGTTATGCCGCCACTTCAACCAAAATCGCTCTGGAATTCGGCGCTGGAACGGGCTCTCCGTCTTCACGCATACGATACGCTTGATGACACCGCGCAACTTCACCTATTCCAGCATGCCACGGGCAACGGGCCGCAAGAACCACCACTTGCAGCCGAATTGAACAAAACCAGTGTCGTAAATGTGTAAATCTCCTCCGGCAGAAACGCCTAAACCGAGCCGTGAGCGTCAGCGAACTAGGATGGCCTCCTTTCCACCGCGAGCCCGCCAGTCACCGATCTTCCCTCCCACCGCAAAATATTTCTTTCCAACACATTCCAAACCACTTGCACCCGTTCGGTCGCACCAAAACCTGCCTTTCCCCATTCAGCCTCCACCCCTCCCGCGCTAAATCTTAGCCATGTCAGCAAGATCCATCCGTCGCGCCGCCGTGCGCAAAGCAAACAAACTCGCACGTAAAGCGCCTTTATCGAATCAACCGCCTGCTGCGCCCTCAGCAGAACAAGAACCGCCCGTCGAGGCGGCCACCAATACTCCGGAAGCCACACAGGCAACAACCCCCATCTCCGCCGCCCGTCTCGCGGCCAACCGCGCCAATGCGCAATTCTCAACGGGCCCAGTCACACCGGCTGGTCGAGCCTCCTCTTCCCAGAACCGCACCGTTCACGGCCTCGCCCGTCACAACGGACCTTTCAAACTTCTCGCGTCCGAAGATCCCACTGGCTTCGAAGCGTTAAAACAATCTCTCGTCGACGAACACCAACCCGCCACCGAGACCGAATCCATCCTCATCAATACCATTGCCGAATCGCATTGGCTATCTCAGCGAGCCCAAACCCTCCAAACCACTTGCCTCGACGAAAACACAGGCGCCATTAGCAACGAAAAAACATTTTCGCTGTATTTGCGCTACCAGACTACCCACTCCCGTAACTTCGACAAAGCGCTCAACCAACTCCTAAAGATAAGATCCGAAAGCCGCAGGGCCGCCGTTGGCTTCGAAGCGCAGAACCGCCAGGAAGCCCTCCAGCAAATGAAAATCGACCATGAACAAGCCCGCCAAGACGCCTTCGCCCACGAAGCTTGGCAGAAGAAAATGCACAAAGACCTCATCGCACGCTCCCAACTCGGCAAACTCGTCTTCGACACCCAGATGCGCGAACTCAAAACGCCTGGCTTCGAAGCGCAATTCAACGCCGAACTGAAAAAACAGGGTTTCGAAACCGTCCAAACGGCTGCTGCTGCCTAACCCTCGAATCAATCCGCATATAATTCGAGCTGACGAATTTATTCACTAAGGAAAACTATGCGAACTCTCTGTATTTCAACGGTGATCTTACTCACATCCGCATTCTGTGTCCAGGCACAAGACGAAACCTCGCGTAAGGTCGCGGGCGGCGGTATCTCCGCCTCGGGTTGGATGGGAAAGATTGACGCCAACGAAGAAAAAAGTGGAAAAACTTTGAACGACGCCAAGCTAGCGCCCGAAGGCAGCGATTTGCATATTACCACCGGCCCCGCCGTGACTTACTGGAACCCTGCCAACAAAGCCTCCGGCGATTACACAGTCAAGGCCACCTTTACTGAACCGAAATACATGAACCTCAATAGCCATCCACACCCTTATGGCTTAGTCATCGCAGGCAACGATATGGGCACCGACAACCAAAGCTTTCTGTATTGCGCCGCTTATGGCAACGGCAGCTTCATCGTTCGCGGTTTCGGACCCGCCCCGTTCCAAATGAACGGACGCCGCGAGGAGAATGCCGCGGTCCATAAGGCCGCAGGTGTGGGCGAGCCAGTCACGCAAGATATTGCGCTCTCCGTCAAAGGCGATAAGGTCGAATGCTCCATCAATGGAACGGTGGTCGCAAGTTATGACAAATCAGCGCTCGTCACAGCGGGAAAATTGAAATCAACCGACGGCGTCTACGGTGTTCGCGCGGCGCATAACACCGATCTCATCGTGAGCCACCTGAGCGTTACCCACTAACGGGCTTGGGCCTCAATAGCCAAGACCACGCGCGTTCCCATGCCGTCGGGCAATTCATAGCGGTCCAACTGCTCCGCCTTGATCTTAAATTTCTTGACCGCCGCTAGCTCGTTCTCTACTTCCGGACCCTTGTAGAGAATCAACTTCGCCCCCTGCTTCATAGGGTTGGCGAACAGCTCTAACAATCTGTCAAGCGGAGCCACTGCGCGCGCCGTAATAATGTCGGGCCGTTGCGCCATGGCAATCTGTTCCGCTCGCTCGCTCGATACTTCCACATTGTGCAGCTCCAGCGCTTCCACTGCGCCATCCACAAAGCGCGCTTTTTTCTGCGTTGATTCAGCCAAGGTAAACCGCACATCGGGCAGTACCAACGAAAGCGGTACACCCGGAAAGCCCGCGCCTGTTCCTGCATCGAGTACGCGCCGCGCCCCGGCAAAGTAGCGCCAGGGCACTACCGAATCGAACACGTGCTTCACGGCGGCTTCGGGTGCGTTGATAATGCGTGTGAGGTTGAAGTGTTCGTTTGCCGCCAGAATCAACGACAGGTGCGCGGCAGCCTTCTCAATCAGGCGCTCGCGGTGCGGAATGTCATTCGGAAGAACGCGGTCCAATTCCGCGGCAAACTCCACACCCTCATCATGACATCCGCCCCTGACCGAGCAAAAAGGGGGACTGCCATAGCGCCCAAACGCACCTTTCTCTCGCAGCCCAGCGGCCCAGCCATCGCGTACTGGCTGTCCCCTTTTTTGCGTTGCCCTCCGCCTGCGAAAATAGAACCTGAATGTTAATAGCTGGAATTGTGGGTCTGCCCAACGTTGGGAAAAGTACCCTATTTAATGCGGTCACCCAAACGCGCAAAGCGATGGCCGCCAACTATCGCTTCTGCACCATTGAGCCCAATACGGGCGTGGTCACGGTTCCCGACGAGCGCCTCGAAGTGCTCTCCAAATTAAGCAAATCGGCGAAGGTCATACCCGCCGTTTTCGAGTTCGTCGATATCGCCGGTCTCGTCAAAGGCGCAAGCAAAGGCGAAGGGCTAGGCAATCAGTTCCTAGGCCATATCCGCGAAGTCGATGCCCTCATCCAGGTCGTCCGCTGCTTTGAAGATTCGAATATTGAACACGTCATGGACACGGTTGATCCCGTTCGCGATATCGAAATCATCAACACTGAACTTGTGCTGGCCGATTTGGAAGCCGTCGAGAAACGCAAGACCAAGCAGCAGAAGGCGTCAAAAGGCGGGGATAAGAAGGCGCTCGCCGAAGTGGAGCTTTGCGAAAAACTCGAAGCTCACCTCAATACCGGCAAGACCGTTGTCACGCTCGATCTCACGCCCGAGGAAAAGGCTCTCGCCAGAACCTTCTTCCTGTTGACCAGCAAGCCCACGCTGTTTGCCTGCAACGTCGCCGAGGGCGATCTGGCCGATGCCGATAACAATAAGTATGTGAAGCAAGTGCGCGCTTACGTCAAGGAACATCACGATACCAGTGCCGTCGTCGTTTCCGCCGAAATCGAGTCCGAACTCGTCACGCTGTCTGAAGAAGAACGCAACGAGTATCTGGCTGGGCTCGGCGTCAAAGATACTGGCGCGAGCAACCTGATTCGCGAGGCTTATCATCTGCTCGGCTTACGCACCTATCTCACGACTGGCGAAAAGGAAACCCGCGCCTGGACCATTCATGCCGGCGACAAAGCACCCGTCGCCGCCGGCGTCATCCACTCCGATTTTGAGAAGAGCTTCATCTCCGCCGAATGCGTGTCTTACAAAGATTTGGTGGCATGCGGTTCCTTCGCCCGCGCTCGCGAGCAAGCCAAACTTCGGACGGAAGGCAAAGAATACGTCGTCCAGGATGGTGACGTGATCGAGTTCAAGACCTTTCTTTAGCGTGCGTCAGTTTACGGAGCTTAATCACTTCCGCCGGTTCAAGCTCTCGCCATTTGCCCATCGGCAGGCCGTCTAACGTGAGCGGCCCGATCCGCACTCGTACCAGCTTTAGAACCTTGCTGTCCACTGCTTCCAGCATGCGCCGCACCTGGCGGTTGCGTCCTTCGCGAAGCGTGATTTCGAGGAACGTATACTTTTCGGAATCGCGTTCCCGCTTCACAATCGCAGGTGCGGTCATACCGTCACTCAACTCAACGCCGTTTGCTAACTGCTTCAATTGCTCGTCAGTCAGCAGCGTCGACGCTTTGACCAGGTACGTCTTGTCCACCTTGTACAACGGATTCGTCATGCCTTCGGCAAGCAGATTGTCGTTCGTCAGTAGCACCAGGCCGGAGGTGTCCATATCGAGCCGCCCCACAGTTCCAACGAATTGCCCCAGCCCTGGAATCAAGTCGTACACCGTCGGCCGGTTCTCCGGATCTTTATAGGTGGTCAGATAGCCCTTGGGTTTGTTGAGCAAAACATACCGTAAGTCCTGCTTCTCAACCGGTTTGTCGTCGAAGGTGATCCGGTCTCTGGCAATATCCACCCAGTGATCTGGCGTCTGAATCACCCGGCCGTTCACCTTCACTCGCCCCGCGCCAATCCAACTGCGCGCTTCCGTTCGTGAACCCAGACCGGCTTTCGAAAGCGCGCGGTCGAGCGTCTTCAGTTTCGGTGCCGTCTTTTTCACGGCTTGAACTGATCGAATAAGTCACCTCGTTCAATCCGTTCACCGCGGAGGTAGACGGCGTTCACATGTTCGGTAGCGGAAATATCCTGCACCGGGTCGCCGTCCAGCAAGAGCAGGTTGGCGTCCATGCCTTCGCGAATCAGGCCAATGCGATTCTCCTGGTGCAAGGCCTTCGCGGCATTATATGTCGCTGCCTGCAGAGCTACCGCCGCTGGAATTTTCGCGTTCACCCAGAGTTCCAATTCATGCTGCACCGTCGGACCGTGAATCACCATCGGATTACCGGCATCCGAACCCGTGATCAACACAACGCCACTTTGATACGCCCGCAGCAAGTTTTGAGTGGGCATCTCGGCCAGTGCGTTGAGTGCCGCTACATCGGCGCCGCTCTTCCTCGGCTTGGAATAAACGCTCTTCGTGTTGCTGATTAGATCCGCCGGCCCCACCTGCTGCAGTAACGGTCGATCCAGAAGCTGTGTACTGCCTTTGCTTAACTCCGCGTACGCTTCGAAAACACTCAGCGTCGGATCGTAGAAAACGTTCTGCGCCTTCATCGCGGCGAAGGTTTCCTCCGGAATCAAATCGCCGGTCGAGCCGTGTTCAATGCTGTTCGTGCCCGCTTCCACGGCAAGCTTTACGTCCGCCGCGCTGTTGGTGTGGGTGGCAGTTATAAGCCCTTGCTTCGTTGCCTCGGCAATCACGGCTTGGTATATCTGCGAGTCGAGCCGGTTGAACTTACCCCACGTCGCGTTACCAGCTTCCAAAACTGCCTTGACGCAATCGACCCCTGCCGCTTTCAATGCGTCTACCTGAGCGCGCGCTTCGTCCGCTGTTTTGGGCTGTCTTAGAAATTGCGCTTTCGCCATGTTGCGCATGAAATCCGGGAAGTTCTGCAACATTTCCTCCGGATGCCCACCTTCCGCTGTAAACAGCGGGCCGCACGTGTAGAACTCCGCCCCTTCATAAGTGCCGTCGGCTACCGTTTTGCGCAATTCGATCGCACTATCCAGCAAATCACCGGTGCTTCTTACTGTGGTTACGCCGCTATATAAGTAGGCCGCCAAGCGCCGTATTCCGGCATGTGGATCTGCGTAGTCTTGCGGATTCTTGAAGACGCCGCCCGGCGCGCCGATATGAACATGCATATCGATCAAGCCCGGCATCAGCGTCTTGCCCGCGTCTTCTCTCACGTCCGCATTCAAAGACGAAGTGTCGGCAGGCGGTTTGCGAAACACTTGGGCGATCTTTCCGTCCTTCATCAAAACAGCCCCGCCCTGAATGATCTCGCCGTTGCCAACGAAGATATTCACGCTGTTGAACAAGATTGTCCGCATTCGTGAAGCATTGCGGTCCATGATCTTTTCCCGCGCAACGCTTTCCTTCGTGCGCGCCTGGTAGACGCCGCTGATGACAAACGGCGCCAGCACCACCAAAATCCAAACCTTCGCCCTGCCCGAGATCTTTTCCTCTTTCTCCCAGCGGAACAGTTTGATGCCAACGAACAAAGCCACCATCATCGCCGTAATGAGGCACAACGCCGAAATCATGTTCGCCTTCGAAAATGCGCTTTCGCCGCCCAGCAGGATCGATTTCATCCCGAGGAAAAGATACGTAGCCGGCAGAAAGTTGGAAATATTCTTCACCCAATCGGGCATCATTTCTATTGGGAATGTCGCTCCGCTCAGAAACAACATCGGCAAGTAAAGTAGCTGGATCAGAATCGTCGCTTCCTGTTGCGAATTCACCACTGCCGCGATGATCATTCCCATGGCTCGAAACGCCAGCAGCCCTATCGAAATGAACAGAAACAACGAAAACAAGTGATGAGGGAATGGTGCGTGATAGATGACTTTGCCGAAGACCAAGAACAAAAGTGCGGTGGGCATGTAAGCAACCCAACCCGAAATCATTGATGCGACGATGATCGGCCCCGCGCTAATAGGCGCAACCTTGAACCGCCGCAGAACATTGGTTTCTCGATCCAACACCGTCCTAAGGCCAGCGCCAAAAAAACCGTTGCCAAGCACGCCGATAATCATCACCATCGCGATCACTTGCGCCATGGCTCCGGGGCTCGCGCCCGCATGAAACGCCTGTGCAAACACAAAGAAGAAAACCATCGGGAAAAGTGCGCTGTAGAACAATACCGCCCGATCGCGGCCCATCAATCGCAAATTGCTGGCAGTCTGTGCAATGTACGGTTTCATCCTTCGCGAAGCCTCTTTCCGGTGAGCTCAATGAAAACATCTTCCAGCGTGGGCCGCTTCATATGAATATCCAGAAGTTCAAAACCAAGCTGATCAATCCAGCGCACTAGTTCGACAATTAAGGCCGCCGGGGTGGAACTTTGCACCGCTAACGTACGTCCTTCATTACTAGAGCTGTGTTTCTCGTTGCGGATCTTTTCGGGCAATTCGTCAACTGGCAGCGCAAGTTTGGTTGTCACTTCCACCTGCGTTTGTCCCAGAACGCGTTCCTGAATTTCGCGCGGCGTTCCAAGTTCGATAATTTTTCCGGCGTCGATAATTGCTACGCGATCGCATAACCGTTCCGCTTCTTCGATGTAATGCGTAGTAATCAGAATTGAGCGTTTGTCTTGTTTGAGTTCCTGAATCACGCTGTGGATTTCCAGCCGAACCTGCGGGTCCAATCCCGTCGTGGGTTCGTCGAGAAAAAGCAGACTCGGATCGTTGACTAGAGACATCGCTAAGGCCACTCGTTGTTTTTGGCCACCCGATAAAGATTTATAGAGCGCGTCTTTCTTGTCCCAAAGCTGCAGCCTCTTCAGCAGTTGGTCTCGGTCGGCGTTCTTCGAATAAAATGCCGCAAACAGATCCAGGGCCTCATGCACCTTCATCTTGTCCGGCAGGTTGGTGGCCTGCAGGCAAACGCCGATGCGATCTTTGATCTCGTTGCTTTGCGAAGCAGGATCGAGGCCCAGTACCGAAACCGCCCCGCTCGTTCGAGGCCGCAGCCCTTCCAGAATTTCCAGGGTCGTTGTCTTGCCGGCGCCGTTGGGTCCGAGCAAACCGTAGACCTCGCCGCTTTTCACTTCGAGATCAATGCCGCGTACGGCTTCCACGTCGCCGTAAGATTTGTGTAAATTTTCGACCGAAATGCAGGGAGCGCTAGCCATCCTGACTATGGTAGCGATTCGCCCCGTACGAGATCGTCAAACGTCTCGCGGCTGCGCGCCACATAGACGCGGCGGCCATCAATCAACAACTCGCAGGGCCGCGGCCGCGAGTTGTAGTTCGACGAAAGCACGAACCCATATGCACCAGCCATTCGTAAGGCGATCAGGTCTCCCGCTTTAAGGGCGGGGAGACGCCGGTCACGCGCAAAGAAATCGCCCGTTTCGCAAACGGGACCGACAACATCCGCCGTCAGCGTCAGTTCGGCCGGCAATTCCGTCACCGGCGTAATTTCGTGGTGCGCCTGATACAGCGCAGGCCGCAGCAGGTCGTTCATGCCGCCGTCAACAATGACAAAAGTCTTCGACCCGTTCTCCTTTACCAGCAATACTTGCGTTAACAGAATGCCTGCTTCAGCGACAATCGAACGGCCCGGCTCAAGCATGAGAGTCAGGTTTAAAGATGCAAGTTTCGGACGCAGTTTGGCTGCAAACTCAGCGATGCTCGCCTTCAGCTCGTGCGGGCGGTATTGCACGCCGAGGCCGCCGCCCAGATCGAGAAAGCGAATCGGCAATCCGGCTTGACGCAGCCGTGCAACTAGCGCGAGAGTCTTGTCCGCCGCCTCCAGTAAGGGATCGATCTCCAAAAGTTGCGATCCGATATGACAGCTAACACCCTCGGCCGCAATGCCCGGCAATTTCGCGGCCCGTTGATAGATCTCTTCCGCCGCCGCAATATCGACCCCGAACTTGTGTTCGCGCAGGCCCGTCGAAATGTACGGATGCGTCTTCGCATTCACGTCGGGATTCACGCGCAGCGCAATGGATGCCGCCCGCTTCTTCTCCGTCGCAATCTGTGAAATGAGCGCGATCTCCGCTTCCGATTCGCAATTAAAACTATGGATATCTTGCTCGAGCGCGAACGCAATTTCCGCGCTGGTTTTGCCCACGCCGGAAAACACCACCGACTCCGGATCACCGCCCGCTTTCAGTACGCGATAGAGTTCTCCGCCCGAAACGATATCGAAACCGGCGCCGGCGCGCGCCAAAGTCGCTAACACCGCGAGGTTCGAATTCGCCTTCACGGCAAAACAAATCTTGCTCGGAATCCCCGTCAGCGCTTGCTGGTATTCGTTCCAGTGGTTGAGAATGGTCTGCTTCGAATAAATGTAAGCCGGTGTTCCGTGCTGCGCCGCGAGCGCCTTCAGATCCACCTGTTCGCAATGAAGAGACCCGTTCAGATAGCGAAACATTTCTCACAGAACCCGCAGCGCGATGATCGTTTGATCGTCCGTAAGAGTGGTCGCGCCTCGAAACTGATCGATATCGGCAAAGACTTTTTCCGCAATTTGCTGTGGTGTGCGTTGATGATTCGCCCGCACTACTTTTTCGACGCGAGTGCGCCCGTACGTTTCCATTTCTTTTTCACTAGCGGTGATTTCGTCGACGGTGACCGCTTCTTTGCCCAGTTGATCCTCCACGCCGTCTGAATACAGCAGCATGAAATCGTTTGCCTTGGCCTCGATTATCACCTGATCGTATTCCTGATCTTCCAGTAAACCGATGGGCACCCCCTCCGCCTGCACTTCCAAAAACCGTCCCTTGCGGTAGAGCATCGGCGGAAGCGTTCCAGCGCTGACTACGCTGAACGTTCGTGTTTTGGCCGCCCAGGTGATCAGCGAAAGGGTGGCGTATTGCGCATCAACTTTGCGTTCGAGCAATGCGTCATTCAACGCTTTCATCAGATCGGACGGGCTGCGGCGCCGCGGAGCCAGAATGCGAAGCAACCCGGAAATCAAAGCTGCATAAAGAGCGGCAGCCGCCCCTTTGCCGCTCACATCGCCGAAAGCGAGTAGCGCGTAATCGTTGCTGTATTCGAAAAAGTCGTAAAAATCGCCGCTAATCTGCCGGGCCGGCCGGGATTTGATTCCCACCTCGACCCCTTCCACGTTTGAGATTGTGCGCGGAACCAGCACGGATTGCAGCTTAAACGCGGCGTGCAGATCCTGCTCCATCCGCTGCTCCCGCTGCGCGAGCTCTCCGTAAAGCCGCGCATTTTCCACCGACGTAGCAACTTGCGGCGCAAGCAAAGAAAGCGCTCGCACGTGATCGTCGGTAAAGAAGGAAGGCCGCTCGCTTTCCAGATCCATTACGCCGATCACGCGGTCGTGCAAAACCAGCGGCACGGCTACTTCCGAGCGAATTTCGGATTCGCTAGCGATATAGCGAGAATCTTTGGTAACATCGCCCACCAAGACAACCTTTCGCGATGCGGCCGCGGTGCCCGTTATGCCTTTGCCCAGCGGCACATTCTGCGTCGTAGTCTTCTGGTCGTAGCGCTGGCTAAAACGGCAGCGCAGAAGTTTCTGGCGCTCATCTAACAGAAAGATGGTGAACGAATCGAAATTAATCAACGCGCGGACGGTAACGGCAATCTTGGTGAGCAACTCATCGATTTCGAGAATCGAACTGAATTCCTGCGAAAGATGCGCCAGAACGCGAAGTGTGCGATTTTGCCGCTCCACCCGGCGGTAGAGGCGAGCGTTGTCGATGGCCGTTGCTACCCGGCTGGCGATCAGGACCAGGAGCGAACGGTGTTGTTCAGTGAACGCATTCGCCCGCGTGGATTGCAAATCGATGACGCCCACAAGCCTGCTGCGAACCAGCATCGGCACTGCCAGCTCAGCGCGAACGGCATCCAGCGCGTTCAAGTAGCGCGAGTCGGTTCGCACATCCGGCGCCAGAATCGGTTGGCGGTTCATCGCCGCAGTGCCTGTTAAACCTTCCCCAAGGGGAATCGTCAGATTCTTGGCGACTTCATCGCGGTGGCCAATTGAATAGCGCATCCGCAGAGTTCGTGTGCGCTCGTTGTAGAGCAGAATGGCGAACAATTCGTGAGGGATAACGTCTTTAACGATGTCCGCCAAATTGGCGAGCAATCGATCGAGGTCGAGCGTTTCAGCCGTGACAGCGCTGACTTCCAAAAGGAAATCGAGAAGTTCGGCGCGTTCGCGGAACCGAACTTGCGCTTTTGGCGTGTGCTTCATTTAGTACGCGCCTGTGGTGGCAGAGCCAGGCGCGCCGGAGCCATCGCGAAATTCGCGCAGAATTTGAACACCAGAACTGGTGCCAATGCGCGTGGCCCCTGCTGTCACCATGCGGCGCACCGCCTCAAACGAACGAATGCCACCGGAAGCTTTCACGCCCATGACGGGGCCCACGGCCTCTCGCATGAGCCGAATATCCGCCTCCGTTGCGCCCGCTGTCGAGAAACCAGTAGAAGTCTTCACGAAATCTGCTTTGGCTTCAACGGCCAGCCGGCACGCGATCCGTTTCTGTTCATCGCTGAGCAGGCATGTTTCGAGAATGACTTTGAGAATCGCCTTGCCGGAATGCGCAATCTCGGCGAGTTCGGCAATCTCATTGAGAACGGTGTCGGGATCGGCGGAGCGCAGTGCGCCAATGTTTTGCACCATATCGATCTCGGCGGCGCCTTCCTCTAGAGCGAGACGCGCTTCGGCGTTTTTCACGGCCGTGCCGATTTGCCCCCAGGGGAAAACCAATCACTGTGCAAACGCATACGGGTGAACTGCCCAAGGTCGCGCGCGCTAACCGGACCCAATGCGGATTCACGCACACCGAGCAAAAGCTCTGCTCGGCGGCCTCACGGCACAGGCGGACAATGTCGTCGCCGGTTGCTTCCGGTTTCAGCAGCGTTTGGTCAATTAGTTGGGCGATGGATTGCGCGCTCGCCAGATGCTCTTCTACAGTCACTATCGGAGATCAAAAGCGGATATTCGCAGGCCCTGGTTTGGCCCACGTGCGATCAGCATAACACGCGGAGAACGTCCAGCATAGAATCAATGGCGAAGGTGAACAGGATGAAGCGACGTAGTTTTCTGCCCGCAGCCGCCGGCGCGGCTATCGCGTTTGGGGCGCAAGATTCGGCCAATCCGCCGGTAAAGCGAAAAGGCCGCTTAAAACAAGGTGTCACGGCGGGCGTGTTTCGCGGCACTCAGAAGATGTCTATGGACGACATGTGCCGCGAGGCGGCGAAGCTGGGCATTTATGGCTTTGATTTGGTGAAACCGGAAGATTGGCCCATCTTGAAGAAATACGGACTCGTCCCCACCATGATGCCTCCGCCCTATGGCGGGACGATTCCGGACGCGCTCAACCGAATTGAAAATCACGATCGGATTGAAAAAACGATTCGTGAAGCCATCGATCTTGCTGCCGCAGCAGGCGCCCCGAATGTCATCACCTTTTCGGGCAACCGGCGTGGGATGGCAGACGACCTGGGCGCCGATAACTGTGTCACCTTCTTAAACAAGGTGAAAGCGTACGCCGAAGACAAAGGCATCACCATCTGCATGGAACTGCTCAACAGCAAGGTCAATCACAAAGACTACATGTGCGATCACACGGCGTGGGGCGTCGGCGTGATGAAGCGCGTGAACTCGCCGCGCGTGAAACTTTTGTACGACATTTATCACTTGCAGATTATGGAAGGCGACATCGTACGTACGATTCGCGAAAACATCCAATATCTGGGCCACTTTCACACGGGCGGCAATCCTGGGCGGCATGAGATTGATCAGACTCAAGAACTCAATTACCATGTTGTGGCGCAGGCCATCGCAGACTTGGGTTTTAGCGGCATGATCTCGCACGAATACACGCCGGTGCGCGACCCACTCACTTCACTGGCGGAAGCGATTGAAATTTGTACGGTCTGATTTGGCGGCTGGGGCCATGCTATTCTGGCGCCAGCCACTGAATCTTTATGCGCGCGCGTGGCGTGTTTCTCGTTATCTTTTCGGGTCTTGCCGTTTTGAGCGCAATTTGCGCTACCGTCCCGCTGCCTAATCAAGAAATGCTACCGAACGACCCCAGCAACGTGGGAAAACGCACGAACCGTAAAGAGCAACAAGCTGGCGAATTTCGCGAATATCCGGCATGGGAATACAACAATTTTCCAATACCGGACGACTACAACAAGCCAGGCGAGTGGGTTTTTGCGCGCTTCATGTACCGCGCTGTTCAAACTCCGTATGGAATGCGGTTGCATAACTGGACGATTGATTATCCTCGCTCCGACCGTCACCTTTCGGCTGCCGTGCGACGTCTTACTCGTGTGCAGGCGCGTTCAGTAGAAGAACCAGTGGCGGCGGAAGATGGCGACGATATCTACAATTGGCCCTGGCTTTACGCGGTGGAAGTTGGGCACTGGGATCTAACCGATTTGCAGGCGGCGAAGCTCCGCGATTTTCTCTTGCGCGGCGGATTTTTTATGTGCGACGATTTTCACGGCAGCCAGGAATGGGAGACGTTTACGGCCAGCATGAAAAAGGTGTTTCCCGAACGAGCCATTGTAGACATTCCCGATAGCGACCCGATTTTCCACACGGTCTACGATCTGGACGATCGCTATCAAGTGCCAGGCATGCAGGTGACCGTGACCCACAGAATTGCCGAAAAGGACGGCTTTGTGCCCCGTTGGCGAGGTATTTACGACGACAAACACAGGTTAATGGTGGCCATTTGCCACAACATGGATCTCGGCGATTCGTGGGAAAATGCCGACGATCCGCGCTATCCCGAGCAATACTCCGCGCTCGGATTTCGCATTGGCGTCGATTATCTCGTTTATGCCATGACACATTAAAGATGATCACTGCACATGTTTGAATTCCTGTTCAAATATCCACAGAGTGTTTTTTCAAAGGGTCAACTTGTGCTGCTGGGGTCGTGGCCGCGCTGGATCTTGGTACTAGCGATTTTGGCCGCAGCCGCTGCATTAGGCGCGCTGCTCATTCTTGGCGGAAAACACTTCACGAAAGCCTTGCAAGGCTACCGGAGGGTGGTTTTGTGGGCGTTGGATTGGGCGCTGCTGGCCCTGCTGCTTTTGCTCCTTTGGCAACCGGCTATTTCCGTTACCGCTCTCAAGCAAAACCAGAACATTATTGCCGTGGTGATTGACGATAGCCGCAGCATGGCTTTGAAGGATGCCGGAGACTCCCGCCAACAAGCTGCTGTGCACTTATTCGAGAACGGCTTGTTGAAAGATTTGCAAAGTCGCTACCAGGTCAGGTTATACCGTCTGGCCGCTACGGCAGATCGAATCGATAATCTGACGCAATTAACCGCTCAGCAATCTTCCACGCAAATTGGCCGAGGTTTGAGACAACTGGCGGATGAAGCCGCCACGCTGCCGATTGGAGCCATTGTTCTGGCGAGCGACGGGGCCGACAATGCCGGCGGCATCGATCAAAAGACGATGGCCGGACTGCAACGCCGCCGCTTGCCGGTGAATACGATTGGCTTCGGACGAACTGAGTTAACGTCCGACGTCGAGTTAGACGGCTTCGACGTCTCCAATAAAGCACTGGAAGGGTCACGCCTGGAAGCCCAAGTCACCATCCGGCAGAATGGCTTCAACGGCAAGCATACGCATCTGAATCTTTCTGGCGGCGGCAAAGTATTGGCGAGTCGCGACATCGTTTTGAGCAACACAGGCAAGCAAAGCGAGACTTTGGAATTTAATGCCGGCGCTGGTGGCGTCAAAAGTCTGGAGGTTCGCATTGACCCTGTGGAGGGCGAACAGAATCTGGAAAATAACCGGC
The DNA here is from genome assembly GCA_963763615.1 of Bryobacterales bacterium. Classification (GTDB taxonomy): domain Bacteria; phylum Acidobacteriota; class Terriglobia; order Bryobacterales; family Bryobacteraceae; genus Bog-105. Next base: position 46,887 of record CAVXPI010000012.1, read on the forward strand.
TCACACGAGTTTTATTGGTGACCAGCGGCAAGCACCGCGTCCTCTATGTGGAAGGCGAGCCTCGGTGGGAATACAAGTTCCTGCGCCGCGCCATCGACGACGATCCGGCCATCAGTGTGGTTTCTATGTTGCGGACCACCCAGAACAAGATTTACCGGCAAGGTATTGCTACGCCGGAAGAGCTGGCGGAAGGCTTTCCCAGCAAACCCGAAGAATTGTTTGAATATGACGGCTTGATTTTAGGCAGCGTGGAAGAGGCGTTCTTTACCAGCGGCCAGGCGCAAGCGATTAAGGATTTTGTCGACCGGCGGGGAGGCGGATTGTTGTTTCTGGCTGGGCGTTGGGCATTGGCCGATGGCGGCTATCACGTAACGCCGTTTGCGGATTTATTGCCCGTAGAATTGCCGCAACGCAAAGATACGTTCCAACGAAGTTTCGTGGCGGCTGAACTGACTGATGCGGGACGAAGAAGTATGCTGTGCCGTATTGACGACGATGCGGAGAAGAGTAACAGGCATTGGGACATTCTCCCGTACTTAGCCAATTATCAAGATGTGGGGACTCCCAAACCTGGGGCGGTGTTGCTGGCTAACGTGGATGTGGGCGGGAAAAGATTGCCGCTTTTGGTTACAGAAAATTATGGCCGTGGCCGCTCCGGCGTATTCGCAACGGCGGGTAGTTGGCGCTGGCGGATGCAGCAGCCGCTGGGCGACGTGAGCCAAGAAACATTTTGGAGACAGCTTCTGCGCTGGGTAGTAGGGGCGACTCCAACCCGCGTGGTGGCGTCAACGCCCAACGCGAATCTGGAAGACGAGGGGCATGTGGAGCTGCGCGCGGAAGTTAGAGATCAGCAGTATCAAACCGCCAGCGATGCGCAGGTAGAAGCGAAAGTGATCTCGCCGGATGGCACGGCGGAAACCGTGGCTCTCCATCCAGAACCTCTTTCCGCAGGCGTTTACTCGGCCGAATGGGAGGCTTTGAAATCGGGTTCGTATGTGGCCGAAGTTACCGCCAGGCAAGGTGGGAAAGTCTTGGGCAAAGACGCGCTCACGTTTCGGCGCGAAGACGGACAAGCCGAAAACTTTCATCGCGAGCAGAATAAGGATCTGTTGAGCAAACTGGCAGAGCAGACCGGCGGCCGTTACTACCAGCCGGGTGACGCCAAAGCTTTAACTCGCGAAATTTCGTTTTCGGAAGCCGGCATTACGGGCCGCGAAACAAAAGAGATTTGGGATATGCCGGCGGTATTTCTTTTAGTGTTCGGTTTGAAAGCGACGGAGTGGCTGCTGCGGAGACGATGGGGCGTGGTATGAAGATTTGTCTCCTGCTGCTGTGCTTTGTGCTGAACGTACAGGCCGCGAACTACTTTGTGATTGTGGCTGGCTTGGGCGGTGCCCCCGAATATGAAACGCAGTTCGCGAAATGGGCCCAAGAGCTAGATCACGAACTGAACAGTGGCGCCGATTCCCACGTTATTACTTTAAGCGGCACTGCTGCGACCAAGCAGCAAGTGGAGCAAGCGTTCAGCAAGGTGACTGAGGAAAGCGGCCCGGCGGATGCATTTGGTTTGTTTCTGATCGGCCACGGCACGTTTGACGGTGTGGATTACAAGATCAACCTGCCAGGCCCTGACATGACGGGTGCGGAATTAGCGAAGGCGTTGAATCGGATTCAAGCGCGTCGCCAACTCGTGGTGAACATGACGAGTTGCGGCGGAGCATCGCTAGCGTTGCTCGCGAAAAAAGACCGCGTCGTCATTTCAGCAACGAAATCGGGAACCGAGAAGAACGCGCCGGTGTTTGCGCGTTATTTCTTGGACGCGTTGCATGATGCCGGCGCAGATACGGATAAGAACGGATCCGTTTCGGCCTTGGAGGCGTTTCGCTACGCGGAGCGCAAGACCGCTGCCTATTTCGAGGCTGAAAAGCTCTTGGCCACCGAGCATGCGGTCATAACAGACACCGCGAATACAACCGGGGTTCGCGATCCCAAGCCGGAGAACGGCCAAGGATTGTCGGCTGCGGCGTTCGTTCTGATGCGAGCTCGCAGTGAGGGCGGCAAAGTGCTCGGCACCGATAAACAGCGGCTCGTGAGTAAGAAAGAGGACCTGGAAGCGAAGATCGACCGTTTGAAGTATCAGAAAGCCGCGATGGACGAAGGCGAGTATAAACAGCAACTCACCGCATTGCTGTTGGAATTGGCACGCACACAGGCGGAGATTGACAAGTGAAACAATTGACGATTTTCGCGCTCTTCGTTTTGCCGGGCTGGGGTGCAGTGCCGGGCGAGAATTGCAAAGCCGCGCGCCACCACGGGCAGATGAATGAGGCGCACGCCTGCTTCACAGCGTTGCTGCGAAGTGGAGATGCCTTTGCCAGAGCAGAGGGTTATTGGGGGCTCGACAGGTTCGATGACGCCAACAACGAATTCCGTACCGCCGAGAAAAGCGCGCCACGGCCGGCCGAGGTGAAAACAGAATGGGGTTTGCTTTTTCTCGATCATTATCAGCCCGGCGACGCTGCGAAACTGTTCACCGAGGCGCTTGCGGCAGACGAAAAGTACGCGCCTGCTTATTTGGGAATTGCGCGTGCCGCCGCGCAAGGTTTTGACAGGCGAGCGCCAGAGGCCGCGGAGCAAGCGCTCCAGCATGACCCGAAGCTATATCAGGCGCACGAACTGCGTGCCTATCTAGCGTTGGAGGATAGCGAGCCGAAGAAAGCCGAGGACGAGGCGCAAAAGGCTCTCGCCATTTCGAATGAAGCGCTCGAGGGTATGGCCGTTCTCGCTTCCATGGATTGGCTGAATTTCAAGACGAATAGTGAGTGGATGGCGCGGGTTTTGAAAATCAATCCGGCTTATGGCGAAGCCTATGCCGAAGGCGCTCATTTTTTTGAGATCAATCGCCGTTACGAAGAAGCCATCCAGTATTACCGCAAAGCGCTAGACCTGAATCCTTCTTTGTGGGAGGCGCGGTCGCAATTAGGCGTGAACTTGATGCGGCAGGGCGAGGATGCGGAAGCCCGGCAACAACTGGAACGCTGTTACGCGGCGCATTTTCGTAACGCGGAAACAGTCAATTCTCTGCGCTTGCTCGATAGCTTTGGCAATTACGAGACCTTCAAAACGGCAAATACTGAACTGCGGCTCAGCAAAAAAGAGGCAGCTCTCTTGCGGCCGTACATAGAGCCGGAAATGCAGCGTGCCATTGCAACGTACGAGAAAAAATACAAGATGAAGCTGCCGGGGCCGGTTCACTTGGAAGTTTATCCGAACCACGACGATTTTATTGTGCGAACGCTAGGTCTGCCTAGGCAAGAAGGTCTGTTGGGCGTTACGTTCGGATTGAATGTTTCGATGGATAGCCCAACTGCGCGTCCGCCCGGCGAGTTCAGCTGGGCTAGTACCATGTGGCACGAATTTAGCCACGTATTTGTTCTCACAGCAACGCACCATTTAGTGCCGCGCTGGTTTACCGAAGGCTTGGCGGTGCATGAAGAGGGAGCAGCGTCGAAAGATTGGGGAGACCGGCTGACCCCGGACATTGTCGCGGCGATCGACAAGAAGCTTCTTCTGCCCGTGTTGGAACTGGATAAGGGATTCGTGCGTCCAAAGTTTCCTATGCAGATGATGGTGTCTTATTACGAGGCCGGAAAGATCTGCGACTTCATCGACCAAAAGTGGGGCGATGACGCACTTTTAGGGATGATTCATTCATACGCGGACCGGAAGACGACGGAAGAGGCGATTGAAGCCAATCTGCATGAGAGCCCCTCGGCGTTGGACAAAGAGTTTATGGCGTGGCTGGGATCGCAAACCGGCGAAACCGTGAAACATTTCGCCGATTGGAAAAAAGGCATGAAGAGCATGAGCGAGAGTCTGGAGGCCGGTAAGTTTGACGATGTGATTCGAGAAGCGTCGGCTGTCCGAGACGAATATCCCGACTACACTGGCGTGGGCAGCGCCTACGAGGCGCTCGCAGCCGCTTACAAACAAAAAGGCAATCCGGCGGCGGCTGTGGCTGAGCTTGAAAAGTATTTGGAGCATGGCGGCACATCGGTTTCTTCGCTCAAGAAACTCGCTGAATGGCAGCAACAAGCCGGTAATGCCAAACAAGCTCGAAGCGTACTTGCGAAACTAAACTACATCTATCCCGAAGACGAGGAGACACATCGAAGACTAGGCACCTTGCTGCTGGAAGCTGGCGATGCCGAAGGCGCGGTTAGAGAGGACAAGGCCGTCTTGGCCCTAAAACCCGTTGATGCCGCGGAATCGCATTACGAATTGGCTAAAGCTCTGAAGGCGGCGCGCCGCGTGGATGAAGCGAAGGATCAAGTCGTAATGGCGCTCGAAGCGGCGCCGGGGTACAAGCCCGCCCAACAGTTACTTCTTCAATTAAGCCAATAAAATGTCAACCACTTCCACTGGAACGCCCGTTGATTCGTCTGAAGTGCGGGATCGCGTAAAACGGTTTCAAGACGCGCAGAACGTGATTCGAAATGAAATACATAAGGTGATCGTTGGGCAAGACGAGGTCATCGAGAGTGTCTTGATCTCGTTGTTTGTTGGAGGTCATTGTCTGTTGACCGGCCTTCCCGGAACCGCCAAGACGCTGCTGGTGCGCACCTTGGCGCGCACGCTGGGGCTGCGTTTCAATCGAATCCAGTTCACGCCTGACTTGATGCCTTCCGATATTACGGGCACCGACATTATTGAAGAGAACATGAGCACTGGCCACCGGTCTTGGACGTTCGTGCCGGGGCCAATCTTTTCAAATGTCCTGCTGGCCGATGAAATTAACCGCACGCCGCCGAAGACGCAGTCCGCATTGTTGGAAGCAATGCAAGAGCTTTCGTGCACAGTGCGCGGAAATCAGTACAAAATTGAGCCGCCGTTTTTTGTTTTAGCTACCCAGAACCCGATTGAGTTAGAAGGAACCTATCCGCTGCCGGAAGCGCAGTTAGATCGCTTCTTATTCAACGCAGTGTTGGATTATTTGCCTGCCGAAGAGGAAGTAAAGGTGGTTGATCTCACCACCACGACGGCGCGCGCCGAGGCTAATACGGTCACCACTGGCGAAGAAATTCTAGGCTTTCAACAATTGGTGCGGATGACGCCCGTGGCCGAGTCGGTTGCTCGATACGCGGTCGATCTGGTACGTGCCACCAGGCCGAATCAAGGCGAGTGTCCGGACTTCGTTAAACAATACGTCAACTTTGGCGCGAGTGTGAGAGCCGCTCAGTTCCTGGTGCTGGCAGGTAAAGCGCGAGCTCTGATGCATGGCCGGTTTCACGTGGGCTACGACGATATTCGCGCTTTGGCGGCGCCCGTTTTGCGGCATCGCGTGTTGCTGAATTTTCACGCGGAATCGGCGCGTATCAACACAGACGAAATTTTGCGCCGTTTGCTCGAATGGAAGCCAGCTCCGCGCGGTTAAGACTCACGGAAGTTCAAATCAAAGTGCCCGTCCCGGTCTCAAATAGATTTCTCGATCCTGCCGTGTTAGCTGGCATTTCCGGCCTGGATTTGATCGCGAAGACGGTGGTAGAAGGATTTCTGGCCGGCCTGCACCGTTCGCCCGATTTTGGTTTCAGCCAGGAGTTCGAGGAATATCGCGCCTATTCCCCCGGCGATGACTTGCGGCATGTGGATTGGAACGTTTACGCGCGCACAGAACGGGCGTATCTGAAGCGCTACCGGGGTGAAACAAATACAGCCTCCGTTGTGATGCTTGATGCCAGTGCCAGCATGGGGTTCGGCGGCAAGGTAAGAAAGTTCGACTATGCGAAGTACCTGGCGTCCTCCCTGGTGTATCTGGCTCATCTGCAGCGTGACAGCGCGGGGCTGATCGTTTTTCACGATGAAGTTTCAAATTTCATCCGGCCCACGTCGCGGCAAGGGCAATTGATGCGGCTTCTGCATGCGATTGACGAAGCACAACTCGGCCAGCGAACTAATTTTGAACGGCCCTTTTTTGAACTGCAGCAATTTATGAAACGGCGCGGCGTGACTGCGCTGATATCCGACTTCTTCGAAAAGCCGGAAGTAGTAATTAAAACGGTGGAGCCGCTGCGTTTTCGCGGGAACGAATTGATTTTGTTTCATGTGCTCGATCCGCGCGAGATTGAACTGAAACTTGAAGATGGCGCGCTGCTGGTGGATATGGAAACGGGTGAGGCTCTGGAATCGACACCCGATTACGCGAAGAACGAATACCGTCAGAAGATGCAGGCGCACATTGACGATTTGCGAACAAGGGCGCAATCCGCCGGTATCGATTACTTTCTGCTGCGGACAGACAGGCCGCTTGACGAAGCGTTGCGCGAGTATCTGACCATCCGGCAAGGAAGAATGTGAATGGGATTTCTTTCGCCGTGGTTCCTGGCAGGGCTCGTGGCTGTTGGACTTCCCTTGTGGCTTCACCTGCTGCGGCAATTCAAGCGCACACCCCAACCTTTTAGTTCGCTGATGTTTTTCGAACGGCGTGTGCAGAGTTCGGTGCGCCATCGGCGCTTGCGATATTTGATGCTGCTGGCTTTGCGGTTGGCTCTTTTGGCGCTGTTGGCGCTGGCTTTTGCGAATCCGTACTTCATGCGGAACACGGCTTCGCAAACGCGCCGAAAGCTCACGCTGATCGCCATAGACCGTTCGTTCAGTATGAATAGCAACGGTCACTTGGAGCGAGCGAAGGAAGAAGCGCGGCGATTGGTTCGCGATTTGCCCGCGGGATTCAGGGCACAGGTGGCGGCACTCGATTCGCATCTTGAAACGCTGACCGGGAACGAAACGGACCGCGCCAGCTTGAATGCGGCCATTGAGGGGATCACGGCCAACGATCAAGTCAGTTCTTATGGAGAGTTGGCGCGCGCGCTCCGGCTGCTTGATAAAACCGCGAACATGCAGGTGGAAGCCCACTTTGTGAGCGACATGCAGCAGAGTTCTTTACCGGCAAACGGTTTTAAAGATCTCCAGTTGGAACCGGGAACGATTTTCGTTTTGCACTCGGTGGCCGAGCCCAAGAAAGAGAATTGGGCCGTGGAGAGCGTGACTGTCGCGCCGCAGATTTTCGATCCGAAAACGAGCAGGCTCACAGCAGTCATTGCCGGTTGGCAAACGGCGGCAGCAACGCGTCAAGTGTCGCTGGTAATCAACAATCGGACAGTTGCGGCCAAGAGCATCGCGGTTCCGGCTAACGGACGGGCGCAAGTCGAGTTTCTGGGGTTCGATGTGCCTTACGGTGCAAACCGTGGCGAGGTTCGAATTGAGCCACACGATTCGCTGCCGCAGGATGACACGTACCTATTTTCGGTAGAACGTTCCGATCCTCGGCGCGTTTTGTTCCTTTACGGCGGCGGACGAAACAGGGAGGCGTTTTTCTATAAGGCGGCAATGGAAGCTTCTACCAATGCCGGTTTACTGGTGGATGCGGCGCAACTGGAACAAGCCGCTAACTACGACTTGAGCAAGTTTGTGTTTGTTGTGCTGAGCGATCCAGGAGACTTGGATGCAAGCATTGCCGGCAGGATTCGAGCTTACGTGGAAAAAGGCGGTGGCGTGTTGATCGCAACGGGGATCAATACGGTTCGCAATGGCACGGTTCCTGTGACTGGCGAAAAGCTAAGTGCGGGCAACGCAGCGCAGGGCGCCGGCGAAGTGGATGCACAACACCCGGCTTTGGCGGAGGCCGCGCGTTTTGAAAATGTGCGCTTTTCAAATAGCGTACTCATAGAGCCCAGCAGCGGCGCCAAGATTATCGCCAAATTCGCGGATGGGGCGCCGTTGCTTTTGGAAGAGCGGCTGGGCGAGGGCCGCGTGCTGACGTTGGCAACTATGCTCGATAGCTCAAATAGCGATTTTCCCCTGCATGCCTCGTATGTGCCGTTCGTAGTGCAGTCGGGACTTTATCTGGCTGGCGCTAGCGATATTCCATCGAGCGTTGTGGTGGGCTCGCCCGCGCAGTTGCGCCATGCGAAGAGTGAGACAACGGCGGCCGATGTCGTGGGTCCCAGTGGCAAGCATGAGCTCTCGCTGAGCGACGCCAGCAAGGCGATGACCTTCGAGTTGGCGCAGGCGGGGTTCTATGAAGTGCAGAGCGCTGGTGGCCGCAGATCGTTGTTAGCGGTGCATGCCGATAGGCGGGAATCGGATCTCACGGCGATCCCGGATGAAACGCTCAATCTGTGGCGCAATACTGGTAGTAACGCTCCGGCAGCCAAAACTGCGGTTGGGCAGAGTTCCACGACGCTTTGGAGTTTGTGGCGTTATGTTTTGCTGTTGGCGCTGATAGCGGCCTGTGTAGAGAGTTTGTTTGCGGTCCGGTATTTGAAAGAAGAGAGGGAGGCGGCATGACGGCGATCGTACAACTGGATGATTATCTTCGGCGCATTGAATCGCGGCTCAGATTTCTAACGGCTTGTCGCGGCGCGGCGCTTACGATGTCCGCAGCACTCCTCTTGACGCTGCTGCTGGTCTGGATCGGTAATCAATACCGCTTTGAGCAAGATGTCGTGTGGCCGCTGCGGTTGCTCTTGTTTGCTGCGATTGCCGCCGCTATCGCGTTCGCTTTGGCGATTCCGCTCCGCAAACTCAATCGCAAGTTCGTCACCAAACTTGCCGAACAAAGAGAGCCGAGTTTCGGCGAACGCCTGTTGACGGTTCAGGAGCGCAAAGACGAGGCGAATCCGTTTATCGAACTGATTGCGGAAGATGCCATGGGTGTGGCCCAAAAGCATGCGCCCGAACAGTTTGCGGATTCGCAGATCTTATACGGGGCTCTCGGCGTGGCGGTAGTGGCGTTAGGCGTTTTGGTTTGGCTCATCGCTGACGGTCCGGGCTATCTGGGCTATGGCGCATCATTGTTTTGGACAGGAAGCGGCAATGCGGGAAAGAGGCCGTTGTATTCGCTGACCGTCGAGCCTGGCGACAAAACCATCCGGCGTAAGTCAGATCAGTTGATTACGGCGCATCTGCTGGGCTTCAATGCGCGTCAGGTTACGCTGCATGCAAAATACGGCGGCGCTACCAAGTGGGATGAAACGGTGATGCTGCCGGGAACCGACGGCAATGCGTATCAATTCAAGTTTGTTGGCTTGTCCGATCCGGTTGAATATTTTGTGCAAGCGGACAATTCGGAATCGAAACATTTCAAGATCGCCGTTCGCGATTTGCCCGGTGTGAAGCGGGTGAAGGTGGCGCTGCATTTTCCGAACGAGTTGCATTTGAAGGATGCGGTGCAGGATCCAGGCGGCGACATTCGAGCGGTACAAGGCACGCAGGCAGACATTGCCGTGATGACGGACAAACCGCTCGACCGTGGCGTGTTGATGTTGGAAGACGGCACCAAAGTTGCGTTGACTAAAGGCGAGGGCAACTGGCTCAACGGGAAGTTGGATATCCACAAAGATGGTTCATACCATGTGGCCGCGATCGATAGCAGCGAAGCTATTCGCATCAGCGATGACTACTTTATTGAATCCGGCAAAGACGAGCCGCCGACGCTGCGAATTGTAACTCCGGGCAAAGATCCCAAGGTTTCGCCGATTGAAGAAGTGCCGGTAACTATTGAAGCGACCGACGATTTCGCGCTCGAAGGAATGGATCTGCATTATTCGGTGAATGGCGGAGCGGAACAGGTTGTGCCGTTGCTGAAGACGAAGGGCGTTAAAGAATCGTCCGGATCGAAGCTGTTATCGCTCGAAGATTTCAAGCTGGTGCCCGGCGATCTGATCGCGATTTACGCCACGGCGAAAGACGCGACGCACACGACGCGCAGCGAGATTCTGTTCGCGCAAGCAGAGCCGTTCGACTTCAAGTTCAGCCAATCGCAGCAGATGGGTGGTGGCGGTGGCGGGATGGGCGGTCAGCAAAGCGACATCTCCGAAAGGCAGAAGCAAATCATTGCCGCAACCTGGAACCAGGAACGTGAACCGGGCAAGAACCGTACATCGCTGCAAGAGAATGCCAAGTTTCTTTCCGATACCGAAGCGAAGTTGGCTGAGCAGGCGCAAACTTTGTCGGAGCGGATGGCGAGCCGTGAGATGGGCGGGGCGGGTGCGTCTTTCGCGAATTTCTCAAAGTTGATGACGCAGGCCTCCGGCCAAATGGGCGAGGCCGTCAATCAATTGAAGCCTGGGAAGTGGCATGACGCATTGCCGATAGAGCAGAAGGCGCTGCAATCTTTGCTGCGAGCGGAGGCGTTGTTCCGCGACATCCAAATCGCATTTGGCCAGCAGGGCGGTGGAGGCGGCGGTGGCGGTGCGCAGCGGGATTTGGCGCGCATGTTCGACCTGGAGCTGGATACCAGTAAGAACCAGTATGAGACCGGCCAGCAGAACGAGCAACAGAAGCAGACGGATCAGCAAAAGGCGGTAGATGAGGCGCTTGAAAAATTGAAAGAGCTAGCCAAGCGTCAGCAGGAATTGGCGGCGCAGCGTCCGCAGCAACAGGCGTTTGAACAGCGCTGGCAAGAAGAGCAGTTGCGGCGCGAAGCGGAAGAATTGCGGCGGCAAATGCAGGAGATGGCGGACAGCCAGCAGCAGCAATCGCAGTCGGGCCAGCAGAGCGGGCAGCAGCAGTCGGCGTCTTCGTCCGGTTCGTCTGGGCAGCAGCAGTCTGAATCGGCGAAACAACGATCGCAAGCGGGTAAGGGCGGTCAGCAACAGCAACAGCAGATGAAAGAAGCGCTGAATCGGTCGATGGAAGCGCTGCGGCGCTCCGAAGATGAAATGCGCAAAGCTGTGAGCCAGCAAGATCCCGGCGCGCAAAAGCGCGCGGCTGATAATTTGGCGCAGGCGGAGAATCTGCTGAACAAAGCGCTACAGCAGCAGGCCGATCACTCGCTGGCCGGCCTATCGGAGAAGGCGCAAGACATCGCGAACCAGCAGCGCAATATCGCCGATTCATTGAAGCGCATGTACGGCGAGCAATCGGGCAGTTCGGCGAACCGGCGGTTGCGATACGGTCAGCCAGAGCCTGGGCCGAACGATTTGCCGGAGATGAGAGATCCCGCCAGTCCGCGTTATTACGGCTACGACCGACGCCCTTGGGATCGGGATATGCCTGTCGCTCACAATCCATCAGAGCAAGAACGCGCGCTGGCGAATGAAAAAGAAAAGCTCGGCAAAGAGATTCAAGACTTGCAGCGGGACATGCAGCAGCAGGAACGGGCACTGGCCGGAACACAGCCGGGGGCTTCGTCGAAAATGCGGAAGGCGCTTTCCGAAGCGGAGCAGAACGAACTGGCCATGCGAATGGAGAAGACCGCTGAATGGATGAAGCAAGGCTACGGTGACCGCAATCTGAACGTTGAAACGAAGATGGCGGAGGGCTTGGAGCGGTTGAGCAAAGATTTGCAGGATGTGCAGAAAGCCGTTCAAGAAGGCGACGGGAATGGCAAGCCGGGGCAGGGAAACAAGGGCGAGCAGGAGTTAGCCGAAGTGCGGAATTTGCGGCAGATGTTGGAGCGGGCGCAGAGTGAACGCGCGCAACAACAACAGCGGCAGAGCTATCAGCAGCAGAATTTGTCACGCGATGGACAGCAAGGCCAGCAGAAGGGTTCGGGACAGCAGGGTGGACAACAACAGGTCGGCCAGAATCCGGGCAGCCAATACGGACCCAATGGCGGGCCCGACTACGGAATGGATCAAGGCAGCTTGCAAAGTGCCATCAACGAGCTGAATTCGTGGCGGGGCCAGATTGATCCGCGCGATCGAGCCCTGCGCGGCTATGTTGACGATACGCTCGGTTCCCTGCGCTTGCTTCACGCCGATCCGAACGTCTTGCAAAGCACAATTGGGCAAGACGCTGTTAGCCGTTTAGAACGCTTGGAAGTGGAACTGGCGCGGCGGGCCGGCGAATTGCAGCAATCGGAAGGTGCGCGGCTGCGGGCGCCCGAAGACTCGCCGGAGAAGTACCGCGACGCGGTGGCCGAGTATTTCCGGAAACTCAGCCAGGCGAAGCGCTGATTTACTTGAAGTGGTTTTGCCGCATGAACGCGGCCAAGTCTTCGTATTGATCAGTAGCGATGAAGTTAACGCCAGCGTTCAATGCAGCCAGCCAGCGTTTTTCAACAGCGGCTTGCGAACGAAAGTTATAGGCTTCGCCCCAGCCCAGGCCGTGTCCCGGTTCGAAGCCATCGAACGTATAGAACCGCACCCAGAAGCCTTGCGCATGTGCGTAATCGACTAGAGCATGAAGGCGGGCATCGGCACTGGCGGTCCATTCGCCAGCTTTCGGTTGGCCTCCTTCTTCCACCTCATACCAGGAGTTGTTCCACCAGCGGCGATAGTTCGTTGGCTTCTCAGTGAGTAATTGAGACGGTGGAATGGTAGCGAGTGCGTGGTTTCGCGTTGCGGCGGATTGCTCCTTGATCTCCGTAGAGTGGGCGGAGCCAAAGACGCGAAGACGATCGCCGGGCTTGAGTTCGTTGAAGAAGACCTCCTCCTGTTCGTCGGAATCTTCAGTGATGACCAGTAACGGACGGCGGGTGAGCGTCTGCAGTTCGTGTGGATTCGAGCCCATCCGAGCCGTGGTAATCCAATCTTCATACTGGCCCAGAACCTTCCAAACGGCGTGCAGCAAAGCGGGCTGCGTATCTTTGAAATCGAAATGAAGGATGATTGCCGGCCAAGTTTCCGGCTTGTTTTGCCGTAGCGCTTTTTCAATAAGCGGGCGCACACGTTCGAAGAAGTAGTCAGTCAGTAGGGGCTCAACGCCGGTGGTCTTGGCCGTGTGCGAAACAACCACGCGTCCTTCGTACCATGCAATGTCCTGTTCAATAGAAACAGGCGTTCCAGTGCTCAACGCGCGGTCAATTCTATTGGCCCACTTCTTTTCATACGGGTAACAATTGTGAGCATCCAGTATCGGCTTGTTGGCGAGCATACCGTCAAATTGCGCGGCCAAAGGTGCGGCGCACACGATTGTAGTCAAGACTGCGGTTTTGAGGTTTGCCAACATAGTGTTATTGAAGCATGGCAGTTTCTATAAAAGATATTGCGCGCCTAGCCGGAGTTTCGCACTCCACGGTTTCACGCGCCTTGAATCGCAGCCCGCTGATTCCCATGCAGACAGCGGAGCGAATTCAACGGATTGCCAAGGAGCAAGGTTACACGGCAAGCGCCGTCGCGCGTAGTTTGGTTATGCGCAAGACGCACGCGATTGGGGTGGTAGTCACCTCGATTGCCGATCCGTTCAACGGCGAAGTGGTGGCCGGTATCGAAGAAGTGGCGAATCGAGAAGGGTATTCCGTTGTGTTGGCCACTTCGCAAGCCGATCCACAACGCGAAATGGCGGTCGCACGATCGTTCCGGGAGCGGCGCGTGGATGGCATCTTAGTGGCTTCTTCACGCTTGGGCGCGCAATATCAGGAACTATTCGACGAACTAGATGCGCCCATCGTGTTGTTGAACAATCAGCACCCAAGCGAACTGGCCCATTCAGTAAGTATCGATAACATCGACGGCGGCTACCAGGCAACGAAGCACTTGATTCATTTAGGCCACAAAGAGATCGCTTATATAGGCGATGAATCCGGCTTATTGTCGGATGAAGAGCGCTGCAGGGGATTTGAAACGGCTATGAATGAGGAGGGAATTGCGATTCGCCCAGATCTTGTTGTGCGCGGCGACGGCAAGCAGGGAGGTGGCAGGCAACGCGCTGCTGGACTGCTAACGATGAAGGAACCGCCATCGGCGATCTTTTGCTACAACGACATGACAGCCTTGGGCGTTATCGAAGAGATAGCCGCGAAGGGCTGGCGTGTTGGACGGGAGGTATCCGTGGTGGGATTCGACGACTTATTCTTTTCGGCATCGCTTCAGCCGCCACTTACTACTTTCCGCCAGCCAAAACGAGAACTGGGCAAGCAGGCGATGCATCTGCTGCTTGCCACTCTGCGAGGACAAGAAGCTGAACGAAAAGTAGTGGTGCGCGGCGAATTGATTGTCCGCGGATCAACCGGCAAACCTTACCAGGCGATTTTATCGGGGAAGAACTTAGCGGCCAAGTCTTGATAGTAGGGCATGATCTCTTCGACGTTGGGCTTTTGCAGGCCCTTCGAGTAAAGATCATAAGGGTTGAACTTGTTCACCCACTGAAACATCCGCTCATCGTGATCGTTCATCAGGTTCCTGTAAGCGCCGCCGCGGTGGGCTGGATAGAACGAATGGTAACGCAACATATATTGTGCTTCTTCCGGCAGATATTTGCGCGTCACCAGGTAGATGTATTCGTCGTGTCCCCAGGAAAGATGCACTTTGTCGAGACCGCAATTACGCTCATAGATGCCGCACTCGGTTTGATATTCAGGAATCTTGCTGTCGGGATTTGCCGCGAAGAATTCGGGAAAAACAATTTGATCTGAATACGCGCAGCCGACCGGGAATGTGTCGCCCACCACGGCCCATTGCGGCTCGCCGTAAAGACAAAGAACTTTTCCCAGGTCGTGCATGAAGCCCGTGAGAACCATCCAATCCGGATTGCCGTCTTTGCGGATTGCTTCGGAAGTCTGGAAGAGATGTTGAATTTGCGTGAGATCGGTATCGGGATCGCTGTCGTCAACCAGCGTGTTCAAATATTCCGCTTGATCCCAAATGCTTTTCAAGCCCTTTTGCAGCGAGCCGTACTGGGCCTTCTTTTGGAGCACAAAATCAAGGGTTTGATTAAGATGGTTCAGACGGTAAAACTCCGTAACGCCTGGATTGGCGTCGGGTTTGTAGTCGCGGAATTGTTCCTCCGACTTTCCTTGCTGGTAACGAGTGGCGACGAAATCATCCCACTCGTCTAGTTCTTTCATGGGTTCATTGATGACTGTAGAGGTGGCCATAAGGTTTAGGTTGTGGGGACCTAATACCATTATGCACACGTGTGCACCACTTAGCAAGTCCTTCGTCTCTACCGGCGCTGATACACGATCTTTCCGCCCACAATCGTGAAAATAATTTGTGTATCGGCGATCTGATCTTCTGGAACCGTCAGAATGTCTCGCGAAAGAACTGTGATATCCGCCAACTTGCCGGCAACGAGCGAGCCTTTTTGACTTTCTTCAAAAGCCGCGAAGGCGTTGCTCAGTGTATACGATTTCAGCGCCTCCATGCGCGTCATACATTGCTTGGGATAAAATTGCGTACCGTCTTTCGTACGGCGCGTGACCGCCGCATAGAAACAGGCGATGGGATTCACTTCTTCCACGGGTGCGTCTGTGCCATTGCCCACGACTGCGCCGGAATCGAGCAGACTGCGCCATGCATAGGCACCTGCCTCCGCGCGCTTTTCGCCGAGACGCAGGATCACGTACGGTGCGTCGGACGTGCAGTGAATCGCTTGCATAGCCGCAATCACGCCGAGTTTGCCGAAACGGGGAATATCCGCTGGGTCCAGGTGTTGCGCGTGCTCGACGCGCCAGCGCAGATCGTGTTTATCGGGATAAGCGTTGAAAGTGTCCGCATAGACATTCAGAACTTCGCGGTTCGCTCGATCGCCAATCGCATGAACACAAAGTTGAAAGCCATTGGCAATGGCGATTTTAGCCGTCTCGCGGATAGTCTCCATCTTTTCGGTGTTAATGCCGCTGCTGGAGGGAAGGTCGGAATACGGCTCAAGCATCCAAGCGCCTCGCGAACCCAGTGCGCCGTCGGCAATGCGTTTAATGGCGCGAACGGTGAGATGATGATCCGCCACATCCTGCAAGCGATAGCGCTGGATCTGAGCCCGCAGTTTGTCGTTCGATTCGTTGAGCATCATCCAAAGCCGCAGGTCGAGCTTGCCTTCGGTGGCGATGCGCTTGATGAGATCAACGGTGTCGAAAGGCGAACCGGCATCTTCGAAAGTGGTGATGCCGTTGGCTATACATTCGCGCGCGGCGAGATCAACTTTACGGCGATTATCGGATTCCACTTCGGCAACAGAACGTTTGGAGAGATACGCGGTGTAGGCCGGACCAAGCAGGCCCTGAGCGCGTTCGTTGAGAAGGCCCGTGGGTTGGCCATTCGGATCTTTTAGTATTTCGCCGCCGGGCGGATTGGGCGTGCCTGCCGAAATTTCGGCTTCCTTGAGAGCGGCTGCGTTGACCATGGAAGCGTGGCCACTCGCGTGAGTGAGCCAGACCGGATTGTTAGGCGACACTTTGCTCAGCACTTCGTGCACTGGAAATCCTTGTACATTCGGCTGCGGCACTCGATCCCATTTCGATTGGTGGAAGCCGCGCCCCATGATCCAAGTCCCCGGTTTCGCGTTCTTGGCAGCGGCGGCGACCATAGCGACGATCTCATCCCAATTGCGTGCCGTGCGCAGATTCAGGCTCATCTGTGCTTCGCCAACGCCCATGAAGTGGCCATGGCCCTCAATGAATCCAGGGATGGCAAGCTTTCCAGCAAGATCAATCGTGCGAGTATTGGGGCCTCTCAACCGAGGGCTTTCCGCTTGGGTACCGACGGCCAAGATGCGGCCGTTGCGAATCGCGATCGTGTGAGCCTCCGGTTGAGCCGGGTCAAGAGTGACGATCTTGCCGTTGCGAAGAATGAGATCAGCAGGGGCTTGAGCCAGCAGCGATGTCGTGATGAGGAGCCAAACCGGGAAGCGCGACATAGAAACGCTATGGTATCAACGCCTAGTTGCGCTCGTTGCGCAACCGCAAGATGAGATAAACCACGATGGCGACATTGATAATCATTACAGCGATCTTCACCGGCGTCACATGTTTCGCGAGTTCGTAAACTTCGAGCGGAATGAACGCGCCCGTGCTAATCACAGTGAAGTATTCGGCCCAGCGCTTACGCAGAAGCAAGCCAGTGCCTTCAGTCAAAAAGAGGCCGGAGTAGATGAACGTGCCCACGCTCAACAGCTTGAGTTGGTGCGGGTTCACATTCAGACCCCGGGCCAGAATGCTGTGTACGTAGTGGTTCTCGGGGTCGATGCGGAAAACGTTGATCCAATGCTCCAAACTGTGCGCCAGATCGCGATGAAGATACCGCAAGGCGCCGAAGGCCACCAACAGCAGGGCAAATCCCTTTACGAGTTTGAAGATGGCAATCAGAAATAGCGTTATTGATTTTTTGGTTTGCAACTTGAGCACATAATGGCATATGAGGCGTTCGGGTTTTGCCGATCTGCCGCTCCATGGCGGTCGTGTGCCGCCGTGGCTGGCGGAGCGCATGGAGAAATTGGGCACGGCGATCACCGAAGCAATTCTGGCGCATCATGGCGCAAAGGAATTTCTTTCGCGCTTGAGCGATCCATTCTGGTTTCAGGCTCTGGGTGCCGTTATGGGGATGGATTGGCACTCATCCGGCATCACGACTTCTGTGTTAAGCGCCTTGAAGCGCGGAGTGAATCCGCGGGCACACGAACTGGGGCTCTATTTCTGCGGAGGGCGCGGCAAGCAATCGCGAGAGACGCCAAACGAGTTGCTGGCCATTGCCGAGCGCCGCGGTTTGCAGGGCGGGGAACTGGTGCGCGCCAGCCGGCTGACGGCTAGAGTGGATAACAACGCTATCGGCGACGGGTTTCAAATCTATCTGCACTCGTTTGTTGTTTCGGAAGCCGGCGATTGGGCCGTCGTTCAGCAGGGAATGAATGATGGCACCGGCTTGGCGCGCCGCTACCATTGGCACTCGGCGACGGTGAAAGATTTTGTATGCGAACCGCACAGCGCGATTGTGGGCGAACAGGCAGGCGAGATTCTGAACTTGGTAGACAGGCGTGCCGGCAATGCGCAGCAGGCTCTACTAACAATCGCGGCCCAACCGCCAGATGAAACGCTGCGCGATCTGCGCTACTTAGTGATGCCGCGGCACCACGACGTGCGCTTTCGAGACGTGGATCTGAAAAGGCTGGGCGCTGTCCTGGCGGTGAGCTACGAAAAGCAGCTGCGCGATTTCGCTTCCTTCCTGCTCACCGAGAACCTTGGCCCGCGCACGCTACAAACGCTGGCTCTGGTAGCGGAAGTAGTGCATGGTGCACCCAGCCGTTTTTCCGACCCGGCGCGATTTTCCTTTGCCCTGGGCGGAAAAGATGGCCATCCATTTCCTGTTCCGCTGAAAACCTATGACGAATCTCTGCAAGTATTGCGGCGCGCGTTGGATACCACGAAGTTAGGACACACCGAGAAGGTAGACGGATTCAAACGGCTGGATCAACTCGTGCGCCGCGTGGAACAAGGCCTGGAACCCAAGGCGAATTTCGAAGGCGTTGTTGCACACGAGCGGGCGATCTCGCGCAGCATCGGCGGCCGCACGGTAATGGACGACCGCGAAGAGAACCGTAAAACCGCCTCGAACCGCCAGCTGCGTCTGTTTTAGGAAGGCCTCAACTCTACTTCCACAGGCTTCGCATGCCAAATCTCGTTCGCATATTCGCGCACTGCACGGTCGGACGAGAACTTGCCCATGTGGGCGGTATTCAGGATCGACATGCGTGTCCAATGCTCGACATCGAGATACGCCTGGTCAATCCGGTCCTGGCACTCTATGTACGACTGATAGTCGGCCAGAAGCATGTAGGGATCGGAGTAGAGCAGGGAATCGATGAGCGGCTTGAATAACGTTTGATCGCCGCGCGAGAACCGGCCCGAGGCTAGTTCGTCGATCGCATCTTTCAATTCAGCGTTTGCGTGGTAATACGAACCCGGTGTGTAGCCGGCCGCTTGAAGGGCAACGACCTGCTCCTCAGTCATACCGAATAGAAAGAAATTCTCGGCGCCCACGGCCTGGCGAATTTCGATATTGGCGCCGTCCAGCGTACCCACCGTGAGCGCGCCGTTCATAGAAAACTTCATGTTGCCGGTGCCGGAAGCCTCTTTGCCGGCCAGGGAGATTTGCTCGGAGAGGTCGGCGGCCGGGTAAACCCGTTGACCAAACGTGACGTTGTAATCCGGCAGGAACACCACTCGCAATCTTCCTGCCACCTCGGCATCCGCATTCACAACTTCGGCCACCGAGTTAATGAGTTTGATGATGAGCTTAGCCATGAAATAGCCGGGCGCGGCTTTACCGCCGAAAAGGAACGTGCGAGGGACAATGTGCGCCGAAGGATTGCGTTTGATCCGGTTGTAGACGGTAATGATGTGCAGCACCTTCAGATGCTGGCGCTTGTATTCATGAATGCGTTTCACCATGGTGTCGAACATCGAGGCAGGGTCGACAACAGTACCCGTTTTCTGTGCGATATAGTCGACGAGTTGGTGTTTTACCGCGTGTTGCGTGGTTCGCCATTCATCCAGAAAACCGGCGTCGCCGATGTGGTTTTCAAGCGTCCGCAATTGATCGAGATTTGAGATCCAGCCGTCGCCGATTTTTCGTGTAATCAGTTCCGCCAAACCAGGATTCGCCAGCGCCATCCACCGTCTGGGTGTTACTCCATTGGTTTTGTTGCTGAACCGCTCCGGGTACATCTTGTAGAAATCGTGGAGCACGTGTGCTTCCAGCAGTTCCGTGTGGAGCTCGGCCACGCCATTAATAGCGTGGCTTCCCACCGAAGCCAGATTAGCCATGCGCACGTAACGTTCCCCCGATTCATCAATCAGCGAGATACGCCTCACACAGTCTTCGTCTCCGGGAAATTTGACCCTTACCTCGTCGAGGAAACGGCGGTTGATTTCATAGATGATCTCCAGATGCCGCGGCAGAAGGCTCTGGAATAAAGGCAGCCCCCACTTCTCCAATGCTTCTGGCAGGACGGTGTGGTTCGTGAAGGCCAAAGTGTTTTGAGTCGCGAGCCAGGCGGCCTCCCACGGCACTTCGTGTTCATCCACCAGCAAGCGCATTAACTCAGCGACCGCGATAGACGGATGTGTATCATTCATCTGAATGGCCCACTTCGCGTGAAAATCCTGCAGCGGGCGCTTGTGCCAAAGGTGAATCTTAATCAGGTTTTGGAGAGTAGCCGAGACAAAGAAAAATTGCTGTTCCAGGCGAAGCTCTTTGCCTTTTTCATTCGAATCGTTCGGATATAGAACTTTCGAAATATTCTCGGATTGCATCTTGTCGTGCACTGAGCCTACATAATCGGCTGCGTTGAAGGCTTGGAAATCGAAAGACTCCACGGCCTCGGCTTTCCAAAGCCGCAGCGTGTTGACGGTATTTGTGTGATAGCCCAGAATAGGCGTGTCGTAAGGGACTGCTTTCACAACGTATTTCGGAATCCAGCGAACGCGTTGAGCGCCGTGCACATCGGTATACGTTTCGGTGCTGGCCGCCGAAGTTCACTTCTAACGCTCCCTCAGGACGTGCAATCTCCCAAGGATTTCCCCATTGCAGCCACTTGTCTGTTACTTCTACTTGCCACCCATCGCGGATGAGTTGATCGAAGATGCCGAACTCATAGCGAATGCCAAAGCCGAGGGCAGGGATCTGGAGTGTGGCCAACGAATCGAGATAACAGGCCGCCAGGCGGCCCAGGCCGCCGTTGCCAAGTCCTGGTTCTTCTTCTGTATCGACAATCTCTTGCGGATTCAATCCCAACTCGCGCATAGCCTGATGGGCCGGCGCAGTGAGACCCAGGTTGAGCAAATTGTTGCCGAGGTGCGGGCCGAGCAAGAATTCAGCCGAAAGATAGCAGACAATGCGAACATCTTGCTCTGAATAGGTTCGGGACGTATCGACCCAGCGCTGTGTGAGGCGATCCCTAATGGCGGAAGCCACTGCAAGATAGTAATCAAGCGTGGTTGCGCGTTTAGGGCGGCGAGCTTGGTCATAGCGTAGGCTATCGAGGAATGCATGTTTGAGCGCATCCACACTGGTTCCGGTGCGGATGCTTTCTTGGGTGGGAGCGGCTGCGGTAGCTGTGCTGTCCATTTGTGGTCTCTGAAGCTGAAGGTAAGGCATTCTTAGTGAGAAGGCAAGAGGGGCCCGTAGAATTCACGGGGTTGTCACATGGCGTTGCGAGTTTTGAGCGATTTCGCGCATGAGATTTTGCGATATGCTGCCAAAGGCTGCACCAACGGGGCGGTCAGAGAAGGGAGATGGGGCAAATGAAATATCGAGCTCTCGTCATTTCCAGGCAGTACGGCAGCGGAGGTGCGCGCATTGCTGCGCTTATCGCAGCACGTTTGGGTTGGCGCCTGCTGGATAGCCAAATCATCGACGAAGTAGCGCGCGCCATGCGAATGGATTCCACTACCATTCAAAATCTCGATGAACGCGTGACCGGCTGGCTTCACCGCTTCAATCGCGACGCACTTCGCTGTGCCGCTCTCATGCACGGAACACCTTGCAGCGACGAGGATTTTCTGGATGCCGACACTGTGGCCGCAGTCACGCGAAAGGTCATTCAGCAGGCGGCCGAGGCCGGAAGCTGCGTCATTGTAGGCCGCGGGGCCCAGTGCGTGCTAGAGCGCTGTCCGGACATATTTCGGGTGTTTGTCTATGCTCCGCTTGCCCAGCGGTTGAACTCGGTGCAGCAGCGTTGCGGAAAACAAATCAGCGAGAAACAACTGGCGGAAGTAGACGAAGAACGCGTCCGGTATATCCGCGCGCATTTTGGGCGTCAGCGGCAAGAGCTGGATTTGTACGACCTGCTGATTTGTTCGAAAGTTGGAGATGAAACAACGGCTGCGGCTATATTGCAAGCCATGGGATGCGAAGCAAGTGTGCCGAGTGCGGCGCTGGCTTCATCGGGCAGCTAGACTTTCACTTGGATCGAAATACAGAGAGCGCGCGCCGCGCTGCCACCGAAGGCGCCATGGTTCCGTTTTGTACTGCCGATTCAAGCGAAGGCAATAGCGCTGCCACGGCGGCATCATGCTGGAACAGGTCTTCAAGCTCCGTCGAGATTAATTCGTGCATCCAATCGCCGGCCTGACGCTTGCGCCGTGCGCTGAAAAATCCGTTAGTTTCGAGTTGGGCGCGGTGCTCCGAAACGATATCCCAGAGCTCTGCAATGCCTTTGCCCGTTATGGCGGAAATCGCTAAAACCTTTGGCGACCAACCGTCGGGAGTTGCTGGAAAGAGATGCAGCGCGTTCATATAATCCGATCGCGCGCGCTCGGCTTTCGCCTCATTGCCGCCATCCGCTTTATTGATCGCCATCGCGTCAATCATTTCGAGAATGCCGCGTTTTATGCCCTGCAGCTCATCGCCTCCGCCCGGGATCATGATGAGGAGAAAGAAATCTGTCATGGATCGTACGGCGGTTTCCGATTGCCCGACGCCAACCGTCTCGACCAACACATTTCGATAACCCGCTGCTTCGCAAAGCAGCATCGTTTCGCGGGTGTGCCGCGCTACACCGCCCAGACGCCCACGCGCGGGAGAGGGCCGAATAAACGCTTTCTCCTCGAGCGCCAGCTTCTCCATGCGCGTCTTATCGCCAAGAATGCTGCCACCGGAAAATGGACTCGACGGATCGACGCTCAGCACAGCCACGTTTTCGCCGCGCGTGTGGATCAGATGCATGCCCAAACTGTCGATGAAAGTGCTCTTCCCCGCGCCCGGAATTCCGCTGACGCCAACCCGTTGCGCCTTGCCAGAATGTGGAATCAAGCCGTCCAGTAGCGCGGCGGCTAAGTTGCTGTCGGCAGGCAGATCGCTCTCAACCACCGTAATGGCGCGCGCGAGAGTGGCACGGTCGCCCTGCAAAATGCCGTCTATGTACTGTTGCGGAGCAAGGCGTCCGCGCCGGGCACTACTAAGTGTTGGCGCCACTGGGCTGACTCATCAAAACAGAAAGAATCTTTTGCGCACACACGGGAACAACCGTGCCAGGCCCGAATATGCCAGTCACTCCGGCTGCATAGAGAAATTCGTAGTCTTGTGGCGGAATCACGCCTCCCACAAAGATGAGAATATCCTCTCGGCCCAGTTTCTTCAGATCCGCGATCACTTGTGGAACGAGCGTTTTGTGGCCGCCGGCGAGGCTCGAAATGCCGAGCACATGGACGTCATTCTCTACCGCCATCCGCGCTGCTTCGAGGGGTGTTTGGAAGAGCGGACCCACGTCGACATCAAAGCCGACGTCGGCGAAGGCTGTCGCGATCACCTTTGCGCCGCGGTCGTGTCCATCTTGCCCCAACTTGGCAACCAAAATTCGCGGCCGCCGGCCCTCGCTCTTTGCGAATTCATTGGCCATCTGCAAGGCCGTAGTGAACTCAACATCGTCTTTGCATTCCGCTGAATAGATGCCTGTAATGGTGCGGTTGGCAGCCTGATATCTGCCGAACACAGTTTCAAGCGCCATCGAAATTTCGCCCAATGTGGCTCGCACCCGAGCCGCTTCTATGGAAAGCTGCAGCAGATTTCCGTGGCCCGTCGTGGCGGCCTCGATGAGCGCTTCTAACGATTGTTGAACCTGCGTCCGATCGCGCTGCGCCAGCACGTTCTTCAACCGCAGCAGTTGTTTTTCGCGCACAGCCACATTATCGATTTCAAGAATCGCAATCTGCTCCTCTGCCTCGGCGCGATATTTATTCACGCCCACGATGATCTCACGCCCTGAGTCGATCCGGGCTTGCCGCCGCGCCGCTGCTTCTTCAATGCGCATCTTCGGAAGACCGGTTTCAATGGCCTTCGTCATTCCTCCCAGCGACTCCACCTCTTGTATGTGGCGCCAGGCGCGGTGCATCAATTCATGCGTCAAGCTCTCCACATAGAAGCTGCCGGCCCACGGATCAACCACGCGCGTAATGCCCGTTTCTTCCTGCAAATAGATTTGCGTATTGCGGGCAATTCGTGCGGAAAAATCCGTTGGCAGCGCGATTGCTTCGTCCAGGGCGTTGGTATGCAGAGATTGCGTGTGCCCCAGCGCCGCCGCGAGCGCTTCTATGCAGGTCCGCGGCACATTGTTAAATACATCCTGCGCTGCCAGGCTCCAGCCGGAGGTCTGGCAGTGCGCCCGCAACGCCATCGATTTTGGATTCTGTGGATTGAAACCCTTAATCAACTTGGCCCAGAGCACACGCGCGGCCCGCAGCTTGGCAATCTCCATGAAGTAATTCATGCCGATACCCCAAAAAAAACTGAGCCGGGGAGCAAATTCGTCTATACCAAGCCCCGCCGCGATCCCCGTGCGGACATATTCAAGGCCGTTCGCCAGCGTGAAGCCCAACTCGATATCGGCCGGAGCGCCCGCTTCTTGCATGTGGTAGCCGCTGATCGAAATACAGTTGAATTTCGGCAGCTGCTGCGCGCAGAACTGAAAAATATCGCCGATAATATGCATCGACTGGGCCGGAGGGTAGATATAAGTATTCCGGACCATGAACTCTTTCAAAATGTCGTTTTGAATGGTCCCGTTCAGTTGATCTCTGCGGGCACCCTGCTCTTCCGCGGCAACAATATAGAACGCCATGATCGGAAGAACCGCGCCATTCATCGTCATGGAAACGGACATCTGATCCAACGGAATCTGGTCGAAGAGGATCTTCATATCCTCCACCGAATCGATGGCGACGCCCGCCTTGCCTACATCGCCTGTAACACGTGGATTATCGGAATCGTAGCCGCGATGTGTGGCGAGATCGAACGCCACTGACAATCCTTTTTGCCCTGCCGCGATGTTTCGACGGTAAAACGCATTCGATTCTTCCGCGGTTGAAAAGCCAGCATACTGCCGGATGGTCCACGGCTGCCGTACGTACATGGTCGAGTAAGGACCACGCAGAAACGGTGGCACACCGGCGGCATAATTCAAATGTTCCAGCGCGTAAAGGTCTTCTGCTATGTAGTACGGCTTGGCTGCGATATGCTCCGCCGTTTCCCAAACATGAGCCGCGTCTTCCGGTGCCTGCTCGGGCTTGCCATCGCGCCGGGGTTTGAACTCGATCTTAGTGAAATCGGGTTTCATGGCCAGCTCGTCTCCAGTGCGCTTAAACCCAACTCGTTCTGCCATTGTGTGAGAGTGTCTACGGCGTTCGAAAGGACGTAGATAAGGCCGCGCACACCTATTGCTTGCAATTCGCCGATTTGCGCCTTCGGGTTTCCCGCCACAAAAACCGGAATCTTCGAAGCCGCACACACCTCACGGGCGAATGCCGGATACTCTGTGTCTGAACTGCACAACACGATGCGGTCGGCATCCGTGCCGTCGTATTGTTCCGACTCAATCAATTGAAAACCCGCGCAACCGAGAAAATTCAGGCAGAAATTCGCCCGTGCGATCTTCATTTTCGGGTCGCCGCGTTTTAAGAGAAGAATTTTCGGCGCCTTGCCTGTGCGCTTCAGATGTTGCGCCGTACGCTCCCTAATTTTTTCGAAGGGCTCAGCGAGGCGGGTCTGCGGAAAACGGTTTTGCGGCAAAGGCGGCGGCGCCGGCCAGTCAATCCCTTGCTCCGCCGCATTCGGGTAGTTGTTCGTGCCTACCATAGTGACCCGTCGTGTGGCCAGAAGCTCCGCTTTTGCCTCGCGCGACCTCTCGATTGACTGATCGATGAATCCCGACGACACTGCAACGCTCCATCCGCCCAACCCTTCTACCTGCTGAAACAGTTTCCATGCCTGCCGTGCCAGCGCGTTCGTCAGCGCTTCCACATAATAGGAACCGCCGGCAGGGTCTGCGACCTTGTCGAGATGCACTTCATCACGTAAAATCCGTTGAAGATTAAGGGCTAGATGAGCATCAAACCCGAAGGGCTCGACGTAGAGCGAATCACACCCGCCAATGACGGCCGACAAAGCTTCAGTTGTTACCCGCAACAGATTCGTGTAAGGGTCAAGCAGGCTCTTATTGAAGCGCGCCGTACGCGCGTGAATACGAGTCTTGGAAGCTTCCGAACTCTTACCGCCGAATGCCTCGACGACCGCCCACCAAAGGCTTCGAGCGGCACGCAGTTTTGCGATTTCAAAGAAATGGTTCGAGCCGATAGCGTAGACAAACTGAATCGCCTCAGCCGCGGAATCAACTGCCGCGCCGCCATCCACGGCAATTTGCAGTCTCTCTCGCGCTTCCGCTAGCGCGAAGGCAAGCTCCTGCGTTGCGGATGCGCCCGCTTCGTGGAAGTAATCGCCACGAATGGCTCCTTCCGGCGCTTGCCAATCTTGGGCTTCAACCCAAGCTCGGCCGTTTCCGCGCGTGTAAGGCGCCGCCCCGGGAGCTAGATCAGCCAGATCGCCCAATGCAGCCAATTGTTCCGCGCGGTAATACGGCCGCACGTCGATCCCGTCTTCCGTCCGCCAAACCAACTCGTTTTCGTAATCGGCACCGCGCAAATCCGCGCGGATCGCGGCTTCCCATTCCTCCCTCGACACGGGCGGGAAGGTCGCCGCTAAATCGAGATCTTCTGTACCCTCAGTCAATTCAGGCATCGCCAGTATCTTCTTGCACCACTTCCATTAGATAACCAAACGCCGTCTGCTCGGTAGTCTTGGGGTGAACAAAAAAGACCTTTGTGCCGCGCGAGCCGTTTCGGGGGGCAGCGTCGATCACGTTAAAATCGTGCGCCTTCATGTAATCGAAGGCGGCCTGAATATTCGCGACACGAAACGCCACATGTGCCAACCCGCCGCGTCCGCCGTTTTTTTGCAACTGCTTGGCAACCGGAGATTCCGCATTCAGCGGCTCCAAAAGCTGAATCAGATTGGGGCCATCGCCTACTTGCAGCAAAACCTCGCGAACTTGGTCGGTTCCCAAAACATCCTCGCGGTGCAATTCCGAAAAACCAAGTGCCTTATAAGTGCGGACCTGATCTTCGAGTTGGCCTCGCGCCACAGCGATTGCTACATGATCAAAGAACAGGAAACCGGGAACCTGTTGGATACTTTCCATCTATTGGAATCCCACCACATTCGAGATGAGGCGGGACCAGTTTGGCGAAGTTTACCGAGATGTGTCGGTCTCGGGTGGGAGGATAAAGAGAGTGTGAGCAAGGTGGAGAACTCAGCGGAAATAGCCCGAATGCGACAGGTGAGCCGCAATCCAGTTCGCGCGAGACCCCCGCGTCCAACTTTCAAAACGCACCGGCTGCGCTTGCGCATGCTGCGGCTTAAAGATAAAGACTTTTTGGCGGCCTTAGACGCCGACCCTGACGTGATGCGGTACATACACGGCGGGCCGCTCTCGCACAAGGCTGCAATGAAGTGGGCTGAAACCCAGATCGAGATGGCACGCTTTCGCTGGCATCTTCATAAATGGATAGTCGAACTCCGCGAAGATCACACCAGAGTTGGTTGGGTAGAACTGTCCAAATTCCGTGGAGTCTTCGACCGGGATGAAAAGTGGACCGGCGACGACGTCAATCTTGGCTATCAGTTCGACAAAGCTTATTGGAACCAGGGATTTGCTTCCGAAGCCCTCCGCCCGGTGCTTGCGTATGCGTTCAGTAAATTGGAGCTCCAGCGGGTTGTCGCCTTCGCGCGCGAGGATAACGGCCGATCGTTGCGGTTGCTGGAGAAGCTGGGGTTCCGCCGGCGGGCTTTGAGTCTGCATAAGGATGAGAGCGGACAGGAATGCCCGCTCTTCGCTTTAGCCGCGCTCGACTGGCGGCCGTAAGTCGATTTCGGAGTGATCAAGAATGGACGCACAATTAATCAAACTGGCTCGCGAGCTACAGACCAAACTAGCGTTGATTGACGATCAGGCAGCACCTGACACGCTCCAATCAGTCCACGAACTTTCGATCAAACTCATCGATTGCCTTGAGACCGCGATACCAGACCTGAGCGAGAAAAGGGAGAAAGCCGAATTCAAAGCGCTTCGCCAGAGAGCTGAACGACTGCTGAAGGAGATGAGATTGGAGGGAGACCTGCGGGCTGACAGTCTCGAACAGATTGAAAGAGAGTTGGGAGAAGGAGATCCCGATGACCCAGTCGGTGTACCTGCAAGGCGGAAGCCGGGTCCAAAGGGATTGAGTGGGGGTGTGGCTTTACCGCTACCCGGCTGTTAGGTTGGAAGGCCGAGCGGGCGATTTTCGTTTACGCGATTGCATCCGCACCCGGTTGCATTTCGGACAGCGCCACTTGCGGTTTCCGTGATAAATGTGACCCTTCAACTCACGCATCGGAGTCCGGCAAGTTTTGCAAGTCATTTCAATCTGAGCATCTCACTTTGACGCACTTCAAGGTCCGTGGCGACAGGAATTAGAGAAACATTTTCTGCTGTTCTACCGTTAAACCACAGACGCTTGCGCGGCCGCCCGGAATCGAACCGGGAATTGCAGATTATGATGTAGTTCCTCAGGCATTCGCCACAGACCAGCCAACGCCGGCGACAAAAGGAGCGAGAGTTCTCTGTCTTCCATTTTGACAACGAAAGAGCGGGGTTCGAACCCGCCGAGCCACCATGTACTCCCGTGATTGATGAGCGGCCGAAATGCAGTCCGTTGGCGCGATCAGCGCGCCGCGGTAGCTTCCGAATAGTGTGTTGATCGCCATCTTATTGCCTCCTTTTTGATGAGTATTCCTTGGAGCGGCGCACCAGATTCGAACTGGTACCTTCTCGGTGGAAGCGAGAGATGCTGTGCCATTGAACACTAGCGCCGCGAGCCTGGTTGAGGAGCAGAGACTCGAACTCTGGATATCTCGCTAATCGGGCGAGCGTCTTAGCCGCTAGACGACTCCTCAAAACTTGGTACCCCGTGAGAATTTCGAAATCCCGGCCTGCCGGATGTAAGCCGGCCGCTCTGCCTCTGAGCTAACGGGGTGAAACTGGTATCCGCGGCTGGAATCCCACCAGCGGCCTTCCCGGTAGGAACGGGATGCTCTATAACTGAGCTACGCGGACAAAACTTGGTGCTCCCGGCAAGACTCGAACTTGCGGCCTCCGCCTCCGCAGGGCGGCGCTCTGAATCCACTGAGCTACGAGAGCAAACTGGAGACCCCGCACAGAGTCGAACTGTGATCGACGCGTTCGAAGCGCGTAGCCCTGAATCCGTTGGACCACGGGGTCATAAAAGAAAAATTGGTGAGGACGACGGGGATCGAACCCGCGATGATCGGAATGAAGGTCCGATGACTTAACCAACTTGTCCACGTCCTCAAAACTGGAGCCGCTGGGCGGATTCGAACCGCCATCGTCCAATTACGATGAATTGCTTAGAAGGCAACCTCGGTACAGCGGCATAAATTGGTGGACCGCCGGGGAGTCGGACCCTGTTCTTCCGGGTAAAAACCGGATGCTTCGCCGTCAAAGCTTACAGTCCATACTTGGTACCGGATGAGGGACTCGAATCCTCCCGTCGCCGCTAATCTGGCAGCTTTCGGAGGTTTATAAGACCTCCCCGCACACCCGTGCTATCCGGCATTTAAACTGGTTGCGGCGGCACGAATCGAACGTGCTTCTGAAGGTTATGAGCCTTCCCTGGGGCCAATCCAGATACGCCGCATTAAGAAATCGTTTGGCGGTTCCGAGGGGACTCGAACCCCCGTGACCCAGTAGACAGCCGGGCATCCTCGCCGCTGAACGACGGAACCGCATTGGCACCGGGAGGAGGACTCGAACCTCCGTAAACAGGTCTGGAATCTGTTGTCCTAGCCGCTGGACGATCCCGGCGCAAAGAAGCGCAAAGGGTGCGGATGCGCGCCACCATGAGAGGAGAAAAACTCCACCGCTCATTGGGTGGCCGCCTGATACCGCAACCGTCTTGCGCGCGTTTCTTTAAATAATCATTCGATTGTCAAAGAACAACTAAAATGCAAAAGGCCCCGAGACTTATTAAGTCCGGGGCCCTTGGATTCATTAAGCTTAGATAGCTTTACTCAGTCAAAGGAGACTTCCCGGATAGGCACACGTCCATCCATTCGCGTTTTCCGCGAATCGTGACGACGGCGATTTGTATTGGGTGTCTCACTTGAAAGGTTTTACTTCCTTGAGTCTCAAATCTAACATCAAACACGAAAAAAGGCAATAATGTTTTGAAAGGAATTTGGTGGATTGCCAGAGATTTGAACTCCGCTGTTGTTCTCATTGCGAGTGAGACGGCCACTCCAAGCAGCCCCGCAACCCACAGTTGGGGTGTCCTGGCGGATTTGAACCGCCGTTGGCCGAGTCACAATCGGCCGTCCTAACCGCTAGACGAAGGACACCATGAAACAAAATGGAGCCGCCACACGTAATCGAAACGTGGTCTATCCGATACCAACGGATTGCTCTGCCACTGAGCTATGACGGCTAAACAAAATCAGAAATACAGATACTTGCGCCACAAAGGAAAATCTTCACCTCGTGTTCTCATCAGACTGCGTGCCGTATGAACGTTGACGGCGCGCGGCATACGGATCAATGCCATGTCCGCCTCGTCGGGCGTGCGATCCGCTTTCCGGTGGTTGCAGGAATGACAGCAGGTCACCAAGTTTTCCCAAGTGTCCCGGCCGCCGCGCGACCGCGGCAACACGTGATCCAGCGTCAACTTGCTGCTGGGAAACACTAATCCGCAATACTGGCAGCCGTTCAGATCCCTGCTGAAGATATTCCGCCGTGTCACAATATGACGCTTTTGCGGAACCTTGCGGTACCTGTTCAGCCGGATTACGGAGGGCATCCGCATGTTGCGCCACACCAACACGTCATGGCTCTCCTCGACTGCGGCCGCGCCCTTGACCAGCAAAGTCAAGGCGCGCCGCGCCTGGCAGATAGAAATCGGTTCGTAGCTGGCATTCAGCACGAGCACCGGCGATTTGATGGTCATGGCGGTTCCCTCCTTCTCGCAAACTTCCCTGTCTTTACTCTGGAGCCGGAGCCGGGATTTGAACCCCGGTTTACTCGTTACGAATGAGTGGTCCTAGCCAACTGGACGACTCCGGCAAGCACAAAACATGATGGTCGGGGTGCTCAGAATCGAACTGAGTCCACGTGTGCCCAAGGCACGGATGCGGCCACTACACCACACCCCGAAAGTATTGGTGGCTCCCTTCAGAGTCGAACTGAATCCTCCGGCTTTTCAGACCGGCGCGCGCACCCGCTACGCTAGAGAGCCACAAAACTTGGAGCGGAGTACCGGATTTGAACCGGTGTTGAAAGAGTGGCACTCTTCCGTGTTAGCCGCTACACTAACCCCGCTAACTCTGGATGGGCAGGCTGGAATCGAACCAGCGCATAACGGAGTTCAAAGCCCCGTGCCTTACCTGCTTGGCGACTGCCCAAAGACTATGGCTGGCCGTCCTGGATTCGAACCAGGCACTCGACTTTCAGAGAGTCGCGTGATGCCGCTTCAATAACAGCCAATAACTTCAAAACTGGCTCCGAGAGCAGGATTCGAACCTGCGATAGGCGCATTAACAGTGCGCTGCCTTACCGCTTGGCTATCCCGGAATGACTACATAGAAAGCACAAAACCCCGGCACCTTGTAAGGGCCGGGGTCTTAGAAAACGATTCGGTCTGTTCTCTTGTCTACCCTGAACCCATAGTGACGTGCGTACCCTGGCCCACCGGTTGATTGGCGGGGTTAGCGACGCGGGTTGGAGATGTAAACAACATAAACCTGCATTCATGATACACACGTTTTTGCAAATTGCAAAGTAAAAAACAACAAATTGTTTTGCAGGGCCGGTGAGAGTCGAACTCACAGTGTCCGAAGATCACACGTTTTGAGCGTGCTGCGTAAACCGTTCCGCCACGGCCCTAAGTAACTTGGTGGGTGCCGCCTGATTCGAACAGGCAATGCCTCCGAGGAGATCTGCTTTTGCAGAACAGCGCGGCCAACCGTATCCGCATGACACCCGATGGCCGAAGCACGAAAGTCGAACTCATTCCTCCTGTCACGGAGTTGGCGCTTTAGCCCCGCAACTGAGTCAGGAGGCAGAGTGGGCTGGGATACGTTACTCGCCTTGAGCGATGCGCCAGCCCGACCCTGGGGTTGCGGCTGTGAATGTCACTTCCTGGCCAGGGGTCGCGGCCAGGGCACGTAGGGTGCCATCGGTCAAAGTGATTTTGCCGTTACCAGAAACGAACATGCCTTTGTCGGGAACAAAGAGAAAACGTTTTCTCGCCCCATTGATCACCACGGTAGCTACTAAGTCGCACTCTGTTAGCGTACCGCTCAATATCTTTGAAGTAAACGCCGTGCCCGCTCGCTCCTCCAGCAAAGTAACACGTGCCGCGGCAACACCCGCGTTCGTGCTGGTTAGAGTAACTTGCTGGCCGACGATGGGAGCCAGGTCCGTGTCGAACGCGAGCACGAACTGTTCCACGTTGCGCCGCGTCGCATCTGGATTGGCGATAGGAAATCCGGAACCGAGGGTCGGGTTGAAAACAACCGCGTGCACAAAGTCAAATATCGTATCTACTGCTCCATCATTCGTGAATCCCGTGCCGCGGACTTGCGGGCCCACGTTGCCGGTGGTCACGTTGCCAAAACGGCTCGTCCGAGGGAAGCCGAACATCCCCACCTTGTCATAAGCATTGCGCAAATGCGGAACTTTGAAGATTTGCTGAATGTTTTCAAAGCTGGCGTTGGTGCCGGTGCCGAATTGACCTTGGGCTGGATTCAGTACATGGCAGCCATTGCAAGTGAAGGAGTTCTGGCCAAGCACGGGCTGAAGAATCGCGCCGGCCACGCCTAGATTGATGCCGTCCGATGGGCGATTTCCCGAGAAGAAGTTCTTGCCGAGTTGTTGGGAGGCGTTCAACGTATTGTCGAGCGCGCGGACTGGATTGGGCGGCTCCACCACTTGCAGTTGGAAGTCGGTGAACTGCTGCATTTGTGCCAGGGTGGGTTCTTGCGCGGCTCCCAAAAGGCTGGGGAAAGCCACGATAAAGTTATTGAAACTCACTGCGGAACTGGTCGCGCTACTGCCGGTTTGGCCGTTCGAGCGGTCGCCCCGCCAATGCATAGCGCCCGAATTCGTCAAGCCGCGCAAGGTCTGCACCGTCATCGGTCCTTTCATGGGATGGAAGCCGTTCAACTGGCCGGTGCCGTTGATCTTTCCCGGTGTGCCGAAGAGCGCTAGCCCGATGTCTGCCTGGTTACCAAGATTAATAGGTATGGGATTGGTTGTGGCCTTATCGGCAGGCTGGCCCAGATCCCATGCCAAGTCATCCTTGTCGCCAAAGATGTGGCAGCTCGCACAGGCGGCCTCGCCGTTTGCCGAAAGGTTGGCATCGTACAAAAACCGCCGCCCGTTCACCACCGAGGCAGGTTCGGGATTGGGAAGGCTAACGGCCTGCACTTCGCGTTTGGTCGCGAGGTTAATCACCTTCACCGCGTCATCAAAGCGAGTCAATACAAATAGCCGGTTGGCGGCCGAATTCAGAACCAAGCCTGCCGGTCCTCCACCGCTAACGTTGACGTAGTTTGCGCTTCCGGTTACAGGATTGAAAGTATTATTCTCCAGTTCATTGGTATCGAAAACGCCAATCTTGCTCGAACCGAAAGCCGCCACGAACAGGGTTTTGCCGTCCGGCGTGACTTGCATCGCCGTGGGCGTGGAAAGACTGTGACTGGCGGTGTTTGGATCGAAAGCCGGATTGCCGGCAAGAATCCGGTAGTTGATATGTTTATTTAAGTGAATCGGCGTCACGCTTGAGCCGTTCAGGACGGTGATCCGCATTTCGGCCAAGTGCCCCTGCACAGTCTCGCCGGCGAAACCGGAACCTTCGAAGCGGGTCATATTTTGAGCATCGCTATTGGAGACGTACACATGCCCGGAGACGGGGTTGGTTGCCATGTTAAACAGCGTTGTGCCGACGTGCGCGAAGGAAGCGGTTTGCGTCAGAAGATTTGCGTCGACTGCGAAAACGTCCGTATCCGGTAACTTGAATTTGACCGAGCTGTCCCAGTCTCGTCCCAACTCGTCTTCCCAGTGGCCGCTGGCGTTGTTGTATTTCGCAATCAGCGCAACGAAAGGCGCCGTCTCGCCAAGGTTATCGCTTGCCGGGCCTAAGTGTCCACCCACTCCCGCATCGCCATTGCTGAGTGTGCAAGATCGCCCGGTTTTGAAGTCGGGGCAAATCCTGCCGTCGCTGACAACGGTGGTCTGATTGCCCGTCTTGAATCCTGCGACAAAGACTGTGTTGCCGTCGGGGCTTACGGTAAGTGCGCGCGGAGTGTCGGTAAAAAAGCTCATGATCTTGAGTGGCGTGCCGCCAACGCCCGTGCCGAGATTGGCAGGGTCGAAGACCCAAACATCGGCTCGAGGAACGCCGGGAGTGGTCAATTGCGGGTCGCCGGCTCCAGGCACGGAGGAGAGCGAAGGGTCGGAGCGGTGCTGGCCGCGATGGGCGGTTGTGATGAATGCGCGCAGAGGAGAACCGGCAAACACGATATCGCGCGGTTCATCACCCACCAGCAAGGTTTGAATCACGTGCGGGGTTCCCGTTAACGTGACTACGCTCACGCTATCCGAAAGATGGTTCACCACCCATACCTGGCTGTTGCTCGCTGCCGCAACCGCTACCGGCTCTAAGCCAACGGGCACGCGCGCGCACGGCGTCAGCCCAGCAGAAGTAATATTGAAAACCTCTAACGTTCCATCGGGGGTGTTCGTGGCAAACAACTTCCTCTCGTCAGGGGACATGGCGAGCGGCCGGACTAAGCCGCTTTCAAATTCCAAAAATGAAGGTCCGTTCGATTGTGCATGCACGCCCGAGTTCCAAAAGCGTTGGCTTATGAGCACAAGCAAGACAGTGAGGATGGCGAGTGCGAAAAATCTTACTATGCGGCTGGATGGCTGAAACGCACCGTCTACGCTTGTTGTACTTTTCATCTATATGTTTTGAAACCTCTTCCAGTCTCACTGGCCGAACCAGTGGCTTACCACTTCAGTTAGACTCGCGCCGCGGAGGAACTATGTGCCGGTGCATCTACAGCCCCGCCTTGCACGGCAATCGCAGCGGCCTCGGACCTATCGTTCGTTCCGAACTTCGACAGAATGCTCATGATACGAACCTGTACGGTCTTCTCCGCAACTCCCAAGCGAATAGCAATGTCCCGGTTGCTCAGGCCCTGGACGAGTTGCTCCAGTACGTCCCGCTCGCGCCCGCTCAATTCTCTTTCGGCGTAGTTAGTTTGGGGGCCCTCAGCAACTGCGGTCTCGGGGGCGTCCGCCACCCCAGCCAGAACAGCGTCGATTACTTGCAGGAGTTCCTGTCCGCTTACATCCTTCGTGAGATACGCCGCTGCGCCCAGCTCCGCCGCGCGACGAATGTAATCCGCCCCGTCGAGGTTCGAAACAACGACGACGTTCGCAAACGGGTCGGCCTCACGGATCCCCTTGATCACTTCGAAGCCGCTCGCTGCCGGCAGCTTCAGGTCTACGATTGCCAGGTCGGGCGAGTGCTGCCGGAACAATTCGATTCCCGCCTCGCCGCTTGTTGCCTCGGCTACAATCCTTAGATCTTCCCTCGATTCCAATACAGAACGCAGCGCCACTCGCGAAGACTGGCCATCGACTATCAGAATGCGTGCGTTCGCCCTCTGCGCCTTCGGCTCGGGGGGAACGTTCAGCACAACTTTTGTGCCCAGGCCGGGCTGGCTGTAAATCTTTAGCTCGCCGCCAATCCGCTGGGCCCTTTCCCGCATGATCTCCAATCCAGCGTGTCCGGGCTGAAACTCCACACGTTGAAAGCCTGCGCCGTCGTCGCGGATTTCAACTGTCATTTTTGCCCGTTCGTTTTCGATCTTCACGTTGATTGAGGTGGGCGAGGCGTGTTGCAGGGCATTAGCCACCGCCTCTTGGCATATCCGGATAATATGATGCTTCTTTCCACTTGGCAAAGTGGGATTGTGACCGTCCACCTCCAACTTCAATTTCACTGGCCGGTCTCGGAGCAGTGGCTTAAGCGCGTGCTCGACAGCCGATTTGAGGTCACGCCCGTCCGGCAGGCTCTGTAAGTCCGCAATCACCAGACGCGCCTCCGCGCGATAGTGATCCAGCATTGTTCTTGCTACCTCTAAGGCTTTGGATGCGTCTTTTGGCTCTTTGTGGAGCGTCGTCTGGGCCGTGTCGATCTGCCAGGCAATTGCTGAGAATCCCGCTAGCAGCGTATCGTGCCATTCAGCGGCGATGCGCGTCCGTTCGGCGATAAGAGTACTCTGCCGTGCGCGGTTAGCGATCAATTCAGCCTGAATCTTGCTGGCGGCTTCGGCCCGCCTCCGTGCAATCTTGAGGTCCCTCGTCGCATGCAGCGCACCCCAAAATTCAAAGTTCTCCACGCTCCCTTGGTACAGGCAGAAGATCAACACCGCCAGGATGTGCGCCGTGATGGCCCAACCCGCCGCCCCGCCGATCCAAAGCGCGGTCACCACGGGTAATGCCAGATAACCAATCACCATTTGCCGCAAAATGCGCAGATTCGGCCGGTAAACAACCAGCGCGCCGAGCGCATAGACCGCCAATACGAGAGTCGCTAATAACGCCTTCTGGTCGAATCCGAAGGTCAAGTACCAAAGCGAAATAGTGACCGACATACAAAGCGCATGCAGTGCCACAGCCCAACCAAACAGCCGGATATTGGTGGGCGTTAATCCGTTGGGCCGGCTCATGCCACGCATCAGCCAAATGCGGGCCCCACACAGGCACACCTCGGCAGCCCAACTGTACCCCCACCCTGGAAGACGGTTGACGCGCGGCTCGATCACTTGCGCGACCAGGTGAAAAAGAAATATGTAGATCCACCCAAGCCGGTTGCGCCGCACTAGACTCTCCAGTGCTAACTGGCTGGCCGGAGGGATCTCTATGTCGTTCCCCTCGATAGCATCCGCGATGTCGCTGGAGGACTGGCCGGAAATTCCGCGCGCCTGCCGTTCCTCCGACACGAAAGTCTGCTCCACGCGGTTCGATCCTCCAGTTTCTCCAGTCTACGCTGTGGCTTCGCGCAACGCAACAATCACTCGGGATACCACCGGGATACCCTCGCGGTTAAGCTCGAACATCTCGCATAGCCCGGGCCTCGATAGTTGGAAACTCGTGCTACTATGCTGGATCGGATGTAGTTCAAAAAGCCGCCGATACATTGAATCGCATCTTCTGCCCGGGGAAGCTCATATATGCATGTGCTTAGCAGACTCACGCGAGGCCTTCAGTACCACCGTGCCATGTCCGGCCAAAATGACCTTGCTGATGCCGTCAGCCATCTGGCGCTCACAGCCGCTCCGTTAGATCACCAGGCGATGGCGGACTTGGGCTTACGCTGCTGCTCCGATTCATTTTACTTCCTCGTTGTCAACGCCGTCATCCCCCTCTTCGAACCGCGGGTGCTGCATTCGCGCTTCTTCTGGCTCTTTACAGCATCCTCCATCTTCTTTAATTTTGCGAAGCTTCTCTATCTGCGTAATTGGTTGAATGAAGTGATCAGCAAGCCAAAGCGCGCGCTGCTGTTCTTCACGCTGCTAAAGTTTGGTCAGAATGCGAATCTCGGCGCCATCGCGGGGTGGACCTTTCTTCGTTTCGGCATCAATCCCTTAACCTTGCTGTTGACCACGGTGTTGATTGCCTTTGCACAGGCCACCACCGCCACGTTGCGGCCAAACGTTCAGATCATGCGCCTGACTCTCTGTTCCAGCTTGCTTCCGGCAGCGATGGCTGCTGCTTTCGTAGGCGGGAAAGTGGGCTTCGGGACGGCCCTGATTCTCGCTATCGAGTTGCTATTTCTGTGGCGGACGGGGATGAGAGAAAATCGCGACTTTGTAGAGTCTCTCAAGCAAAATCGCGAGTTGATCCGCAGCCGGCGCCAAGCGAACAAGGAGGGTGCGCGCATAGGCGATGCGCTCTTAGCGAACGTGGCCCGCCACACCGCTACTATCGCTGAACGGAACCGTATTGCCTCCGAATGGCAAGATGTTTTGCTGGCTGGTTTCTCCGCCATCTCCTGGCAATTAGATGAAGCCATACGCCGGCAGGGTGAAGATCCCAAGGATGCGGGAAAAATACTTCAACTCGCGCAAAGCATGGTCCGTCACTATCGGACTGAAGCCCGGCTCGGTATCGCTGACGTCTTATGCGGGGACATCGAGACTGAAGATCTAACCACTCTTATCCGGCGGGAGATACCCAAGATCATCGGAGGCGCTGCAATCGATTTCAAGCTTGATACTTCTGGCCGTCCTTCGCCGTTCTCCGCAGACACAACCCGCCACTTACTCAGAATTTGTCAGGAAGCCGTCACCAACGCAGTGCGCCACGCGAACCCCTCTTATATCCATGTATCTGTTGCTTTTCGCACAAACCAAATCGAAATGTCCGTAGCAGATGACGGCTGTGGCTTTGCGTGCCACAATATCAGCATTCGGCACATCGGGCTTCAGGGCATGAAACAGCGGGCCAGCCGGGTAGGTGGAGACTTGCGGATCGACAGTGCCGCCGGTTCCGGAACAGCCATCACCGTTTTGATTCCTTATTCAATGGACTTTACTATGACACCCACACGTATTCTTATCGTCGAAGACCAATATTTTTCCCGTTTAGCGCTGCACACCGTAATTGACAGCCATTCGGATATGAATATCGTCGGTGAAGCCGAAACGGCACAGGGGGGGCTCGAGGCATTCCGCGAATACGCTCCGGACGTGACCATAGTCGACTTGAAACTACCCGACCAGTCGGGCATCGAGGTCATTAAAGGAATTCGCAAAATGGATCCGGCGGCGAGGATTGTTGTGCTGTCCAACTTTGACGGAAGTGAGCATCTGCACCGCGCTACCGACGCCGGCGCGATGGCGTACCTAACAAAAGATTCGAACGCCAATGAGCTGGTACAAGCGATTCGCGCCGTGCGCTTGGGCCAGTCTTTTGTTCCGCCATCTTTGCTGCACTTGCTCGAAAATCGAGTCTCTGGAAACGAGCTGACTACGCGGGAACAGCGCGTACTCGAGTTACTTGTGCTCGGCTGGAGCAATAAGCAGATTGGCGACGATCTTACTATTGCCGAAAAGACCGTGCGTATTCATATGACCAACATCCTCTCTAAACTCGGCGCGGTTAATCGAACGCAGGCCGTGCTGATAGCGTTGCAACGGGGCTTTGTCGATCCTCAGCCGAGCGATAGAGCTGTCGGCCAAATGGTTGATTGAGTCCGGCCTAAGAAAGTTTCCCATCTCTAAGCGTTCCACTCAAAAAAGTCCTCTGGGTACCAGAACTAAAACGCGCCCATCTAAATCTGCCTAGGACATTTGCCCCAAGAGAAGCAGTACCTTTTCCTCCATACTTCCAGATCGGCCATGTTACGTAAGTAGATCTTCCAGCGTTACTACGGATTTGGTATTCCGCTCCTTTAAGTCCGGGTGGTAAACCTCGCTAACGTACCCAAACTGCCGTCCGCAACATTAGGACATTTATCCCATGACAACCCCGAACTGCTTTCTCTACCCTTGATTTAAACCTCGCGTCATTGTGGATGTTCCCGACCGTTCCGCTTCAAGGGATAAATGTTGCTCGATTATCTTCGTGTCCTTCAACCTCAAAATATTCCGACGTCAGACGTGCTGCGGCGTTCGCTTAACGAAAGCCTCCGGGAGGATTGCGCCCCTCTTCGCAGCAAGGGTGCAAAATGGGCGTCTAATCAGACTGGCGCGCGAAACCTGAATCAGGTTCTGAACATTGTCCCGTTCCTCCCAACGGAGGAAGCCCAAATTGGTTCGGGCCGGGCCGACAAAATCCATGACGAATACTTCCATATCAAGCGTGTGGATGGTGATGCTTCCGAAGTCTTTGTGCGCATGCTCCTCTCGGCCAACTGGCTTCTGCTGAGGGATGTCGATGAGATGCCTTTCACGATCGGCCGCGACCGGCTGGATCTGCTGGATGCAGCTTTTGTAGCGCTGCTGTCTTGGGCTCTAGGGGCTAATGCAATTCCGGCCGCACGCGTGAGTCATTGGAGAAGCTCGGCGTTCGAGCACAATTCCATGCGGCGCTGGATTCGCGGACACCAGATCTTCGCCGCTCTCACTCAGGGTTTGATTGCGGCGTTAAGAGAGTTGGCCGCCGGGCTCTTGAACGAGGACGATCTGCTTGTCGGCAATGCCGTCGATCTTGCCGTGGTGCTTCTCCGCGCTTCGGGTGCGGCGCTGGAATTCACGGGCGATCTGCCCGCCGGCGATTATTGCAATCTCATTCGGCCAAGCATGATGCCGCCCCAAGCGACTGAGTCCCTCAGCGGCCTGCTCTCAGTCGATCACCGTTATCTTGTCCAGTTGCTTCGCGAAATGAAGCCGCTGCTTGATTCCTTACAAGGGCAGAACCCGAGCCATCATCAACGCATTGCAGATGCCTTGCGAAGCGTGTATGACAGCCATAAGTTTGTATGCGACCGGTTGGTAGGCAAGGCGCCCAGCCTGATGATGGCAACGAGCAGTGCCCACTCGGGAGCGGAACAAATCGAAAAATTCAAGAATCTCCGGATGAAAGTCTTCCAAACGGACGAAAAGATAAGCGGCTCTATCCTCTCGTGCCCGCATAAGACGGCGGGTGACGCAAGAAAGCGGTTGGAACCGGTTCTCGAAGACTAGCCTCAAAACCGGTTATTGGCGAAGCTAAGGCACAACTCAACACATGAAATCAGATTCGGCAATCATTTACTCGAACGGTTTGAAGCACCCTGTACCCACGGAGGGCATTGCCGTCGTCGGGATGAGCGGCAGGTATCCCGGGGGGGCCAACTCTCCGGACTTGCTTTGGAGCTTGCTCAAATCCGGTAGCGACGGGGTGAGCGAGGCGCAGGGTGACCGCTGGGATCTGGGCTGGCATCATCCCGACCCCAACCGGCCTGGACGCGTTTACACTCGCGCCGGCGGCTTCCTGGATCGAATCGATGGCTTCGACGCTGAATTCTTTGGTCTTTCACCACGCGAAGTTCGTCAAATCGATCCGCAGCAGCGCTTGTTGCTCGAACTGGCATGGGAGGTGCATGAGGACGCTGGCATCGCACCGCGCAGCCGGGCGGGTTCCAATACGGGGGTCTTCGTCGGTATCTCCAGTAATGACTACGCGTCGCTGGTAGGCCCCGGTTGGCCCGATGCCTACTCCAACACCGGAAGCTCCTTTAGCATTGCCGCCAATCGGATCTCTTA
This sequence comes from Bryobacterales bacterium, assembly GCA_963763615.1. GTDB lineage: Bacteria > Acidobacteriota > Terriglobia > Bryobacterales > Bryobacteraceae > Bog-105. The sequence goes on from CAVXPI010000012.1 coordinate 87,746, forward strand.
CGTCTTCGATTTTCACGGCCCCAGCGTAGCCATCGATACCGCCTGCTCTTCGAGTCTCGTTTGCGTGCATCAAGCGTGCGTGAGTCTCATGTCGGGCGAGTGCTCCAGCGCCATCGCGGGCGGAGTCAGCCTGCTAGTGCATATTCGCCCCTGGTTGGGCTTCGCTAAAGCGTCCATGCTTTCTCCCACCGGCCGCTGCAAGAGCTTTGACGCCAGCGGCGATGGCTATGTCCGGTCGGAAGGAGGCGGACTGGTTCTGTTAAAAACGCTCGCCGCCGCCGAGCGCGATGGCGATCGCATACTTGGGGTGATTCTCGCCAGCGGAGTCAATTCCGATGGCCGCACCATGGGCCTGTCTATGCCAAACGGCGAGGCGCAGGAGGATCTGCTGCGCAGCGTCTACTCGAAATGCGCGGTGAAGCCCGAAGACGTTTTTTATGTCGAGGCCCACGGCACGGGCACAGCGGTCGGCGATCCTATCGAATGCGGAGCCTTGGGGCGCGTCTTGGGCGAGCCGCGCGCCGACGGTAGCCGTTGCCTCATTGGCTCGGTGAAATCGAATATCGGCCACTTGGAGGCCGCCTCCGGCATCGCTGGTCTAACCAAGGCGCTTTTGGTCCTGAAACACCGCGAGATACCTGGCAACCTGCATTTCAATACTCCCAATCCTAAAATCGATTTCGAGAACTGGAAACTTGAAGTTGTCACCGGGCGCACCGCGCTTTCCGGCCGCCCGGTGGTCGTGGGCGTGAACTCGTTCGGATTCGGCGGGACCAACGCGCATTTGGTCATCCACGAATACCAGTCGCCTGTGCCGCGTCCGGTTCCGGCACCTGTGCATGATGATGCGCCCGCCATTCTGGTTCTTTCAGGACACAGTGAAGCCGGCCTTCAGGCTGTCGTGCGAAGCTACCTCGAATTGCTGAATACCCCTGACTCCGGCCATTGGAGCGATATTTGTGCCGCAACGGCCACCTGCCGGTCGCAACTGCGTTTCCGCTTGGCCGTGGCCGCCTCCGGGAAGACAGAAGCCGCCGCCAAATTGGAAAGCTACTTAGCAGGACAATCCGCCGCGCGCCTGGCCACCGGGACCTCCGCCTCGGCCATTTCACCTGTTGCCTTTGTCTACTCGGGCAATGGCCCGCAATGGTGGGGGATGGGCCGCGAGCTGCTGGCCGAAAACGCCATCTTCCGTAACGAAATCGAGGCCGTGGACGCGGTTTTTGCGCCGTTAGCCGGCTGGTCCCTTATTGATGAGATGCGGCGTCCCGAAAGCGAAAGCCGAATCGCCCTCACTGAAGTTGCCCAGCCAATGTTGTTTGCGCAGCAACTTGGCCTGACACAGGTGCTCAAAGCCGCAGGCATCCATCCCTCGGCCGTATTGGGCCATAGTGTCGGCGAAGTGGCGGCCGCGCACGCTTCGGGCGCGCTGACGCTCGAACAAGCCACGCGCGTCATTTTTCATCGCAGTATGGAGCAAGCCAAAACAGCCGGTCTCGGCCGCATGGCTGCTCTCGGAGTTGGCCCGGACGAAGCGCTCGCCGCCATCGGCGCGGCCACCGGTTGGTTGGAACTGGCGGCGGTTAATTCACCGCAATCCGTTACCGTCGCCGGCGATCCGGAAGCATTAGAAACGTTGGCTCAATCGATGATCGCCGAGGGCAAGTTTGCGCGCGTCCTGGCGCTGAATTATCCGTTCCACACCAAAGCGATGGACCCGATTCGCGCCGGGCTGATCGAAGCTTTGCAAGACCTCGTTCCCGCGGCGGCCAGCGTTCCTTTCATCTCGACCGTGGACGGCGTCGAGAAACCGGGGACGGAACTCGGCGCCGACTATTGGTTCCGCAACGTGCGCGAGCCGGTGCGCTTCCATGACGCCATCGCCCAGCTTCTTAAGGAGCGCGGCGTGGCCGTTTTTCTCGAGGTCGGTCCCCATCCCGTTTTGCGGGACTACGTGCTGCAATCTTCCAAAGCCTTGGACCAGCCGGCAACGGCCTTACAGACGTTGCGGCGGCCGGGTTCGAAAGGGCCCGAGCCGGAATCGGACAACCTTTGGACCGCCATTTGTTCCTGCTACGCAAACGGCGCGGGCGACCCGGCGCGCTTGTACAATCGTCCCGCTCCACCGCCCGCATTGCCCCTCTACCCATGGCAGCGTTCCCGTCATTGGCGCGGTACGACTGTTCTGCCCGATGTATTCAACCCGATCGAACGCGACCATCCCCTGCTTGGCTATCGTGTGCCTTCAGCCGATGGTCTGTGGGAAAACGTGCTCGACACAAATCAACTGCAATACCTGAAAGACCACGTGGTACAGGGTGCCGTGTTGTTTCCAGGAGCAGGCTACATTGAACTCGCGTTCGCGGCCGGACAAATCGCCCTAGGTAAAGGGACCCTAGACATCGAGAATTTTGAAATTCTCCGTCCGCTAGCCATTCCAGCGCATGGCGACCCTATCATTCAAACCTACGTCAACGTCAAAGACGGCGAAGTAGAAATCAGTTCGCGAGCCGACCGGGACGCGGCCGATTGGTTAAGGCACGCACGGGGACGCCTCAGCCGCACGGAAACCCGAGTGCGCGAAGCCGCAGCGAATCTTGCTGAAATCTCGTCGCGCATGCCGCACGCGGTCAGTGCCGAAGAGCACTATGCCGGATCCTCCAACCGCGGCTTGAACTATGGCCCGAACTTTCAGGGCGTGAGCAAAATCCTGCTCACGGTTCCCACTGCCGAGCAGCGGGAGGCTTTGGCCGAAATCCATCTTTCCTCTCTGGAAACTGGCGGGACTCAGGCGTACTTGGCTCACCCTTCGCTGCTCGACTCGTGCGTGCAAGTCATTATTGCGCTGATCGGGCAGAACGACAAGCGGAATTGCAGCACCATTCCCGTCTATCTGGGGCGAGTGCGCAGCCTCGCGCCGCTCACCAGCCGCCTGTTCTGCCACGTCATGATGCGCCGCGAAAGCGCGAGCTCGGCGGTGGCAGATTTCCGGGTCATGGACCAGGACGGGAATTTGTTGCTCACCATCGACGAAGCCCGCTGCCAGAAGGTTGATTTCGGGCACAGCGCCGCCTCTCCACTGACTTCCGAATGGTGGCGTCCCGATCCGGCTGCGGCGCCTCTAGCGGCACCAGCCCAGTTGCCCGCTCCTTCGGAGATTCGCGCCGGGCTAACAGCCAAGTTGGAAGATGTAGAGCGCCAGAACGCCCGCGCCAATTTCTACCAACACATTCGCCCGCAATTTGACCGCTTAGTGGGAGCTTACGCCGCGCGCGCCATCGCCGCTCTCGAGCCGGGAGGCGGGTTGTTCGACAGCGTGCGCCTGGCACGCAGGGCCGGCGTCAAGCGCGACCAAACAGGTCTGCTGACAAAACTCATCCATATCGCGGAACAAGACGGTCAGTTATTGTCTTCCGGAAGCATGTGGCGCTGGAACAACGATCGCGTGCCGGAATGTCCGGACGCCATCTGGCGTGAGCTATTCCAAAACCATCCGAGCTATTACGCAGAACTGCTTTTGCTGGCCGAGGCCGGCGACACTCTGGCTGCCCGAATGCGCAGAGAGGAAGCAGGCGAATTCACCGCGGCGCTGCTCGATCAACTGCTAGACACCTCGCCGTACCGAAAGCCCTATAACCAGATGGTGCGCGCCACTGTCGAAAAATTGGTGGCGAGTTGGCCTGCCGATAGGCCCTTGCGCATTTTGGAGATCGGCGGAGCGGGCGGTGGCTTGGCCGCGTGGATCCTGCCCATCTTGCCGTCGCAGCGCGCCGACTATCTCTTTACGGATCCTTCCGAGGCCGCCGTCGCCCACGCCGAGCACCGCCTGTCTGCGCATCGTTTCGCCCGTTTCGCAACGCTTGATTTAACACGCGATTTTGTTGAACAAGGCCAGCCCGCGGGCTATTTCGATCTGGTGATCAGCTCGGCTTCTTACGACTCAGCTTCCGATTCGAGCGATCTCTTGGATCATCTGAGAGCGGTGATGACGGGCGACGGACTCCTGCTGGCGATTCACGCCAATCAAGACCGTTTTACAGATCTCGTCTTAGATCGGAATGCGGCCTCGCAGCCGGCAAATCTTGCTGAAGCTGGATTCGAAAACGGAGTAGCGCTCGACGACTCGGGCGCATGCCCGCCCGATCAAAAGCCTCAACAATCCGTCTTTCTCTCCCAGCGTTCTTCCATTCCCTCAATTCCGCCGGCGGAGTTGCCCCCACCTGGCGCCGGTCATTGGATGCTGGTGTTTGAGGACGGCGACGAGTCGAACGAGTTCAGTGCCGGTTTAGCCCAAGCACTTTTGGCTCGCGGCCAAAACGTCACTACGCGGCCGCTCTCAAGCGCGAGTACAGATCTGAAAGCCGAGATTGAATCGGGGCTGGGGCACGACTCGCTGGAACGTGTGGTTTTTGTCGCGGCGATTGTCAACCAAGAAAAGAATTTTCTCGCCACCCAAACACTTCGCACCTTAAACGCGCTGCATTTGACACAGGCGCTCGAGACCATGCGTCGGCCATCCGGGATGGAGTTGACGTTTGTGACCCGCGGGGCCTTCCCCACCGCGAGCGGCCAAGGCCCGCTCGATCCGGGCCAAGCTCCGCTTTGGGGTTTGGGGCGAGTCATCGGCAACGAGCACAGCGCGCTGAATATTCGCCTCGTTGATTTGCACTCCTCCCTCAACAATGCGGAGGACGCAGCCTGGTTGGCCGCCGAACTACTGCGCCGTGATGCCGAAACCGAAGTACAAATCTCCACCGGCCACCGTTACGTGAACCGCGAACGTTTGAACTCATTAACCGACGAGGCGCGCATCGCCGGAGCCGCATCACCCGAAGCTTTCGCCTTAGACTTCCAGGCACGCGGTGGGCTCGACTCGCTCTACCTGCGCACGGCTGAACGCAAGACGCCGGCACCGGACCAGGTCGAAATCGCGGTGCAAGCGGCTGGCCTCAATTTCCGCGACGTGCTTTGGGCTATCGGGATGTTGCCCGAGGAAGCGGTGGAGAAAGGTTTCTCCGGTCCCACGATCGGGATGGAGTGCGCCGGCCAAATTGTTCGCGTCGGAGCAAATGTTACCTCGCTGAAGCCAGGCGATCGCGTAGTGGCTTTTGCCTCTAACTGCTTCGCGAGTCACGTCACCACCGATGCGCGCGTTGTCGCCACTATTCCCGATGAGCTCGATTTCAGCGCAGCCGCGACGATTCCCACGGCCTTTCTTACCGCCTACTATGCCTTCGATTATTTGGCCCGGTTGGAAAAGGGCGAAACTGTTTTAATTCACGGCGCAGCCGGCGGCGTCGGCATGGCGGCCATCCAAATCGCCAAGCTCAAAGGAGCCAAGGTTATCGGCACGGCGGGGTCGCCGCGGAAACGCCGCATGTTGGAACTGCTGGGCGTCGATCACGTTCTCAACTCGCGTTCGCTCGAATTCGCCGACGACGTCATGAAAATCACCGGCGGCGTAGGCGTCGACGTAGTTCTCAATTCACTTGCAGGGGAAGCGATTACCAAGGGCCTGAATTGCCTGCGCCCCTTCGGACGCTTCCTCGAAATCGGCAAGCGGGATCTCTACGCCAACAGCCACATCGGCCTGCGCCCATTCCGCAACAACCTTAGCTACTTCGGTATTGACGCCGATACGCTGATTGGCGAGCGGCCCGAACTGGCATGCTCGATTTTCAAAACCATCATGAGCCACTTCGCCAGCGGCGAGCTCCGGCCATTGCCTTTCCAGGCCGTACCTGTTTCCCGGGCAGTAGAAGCATTCCGGTCCATGCAGCAATCCAAGCATGTCGGCAAACTGGTGGTCTCCATGCAGCTTGATACTCCAGCATCGTTGCCGGTAGTCGCTTCTGGCTCAATCGTCAGGCCCGGCGTCACTTACTTAGTTACTGGAGGCTTGGGCGGGTTTGGGCTCGCCACGGCCGAATGGCTGGCGGCACAGGGTGCGACTTCCCTCGCGCTCATCGGCAGAAGCGGCGTCACGACCGAAGCCGCCACCGCAGGTGTGGCAAGGATCGAAAGAGTGGGCGTCACTGTACGCACCTTCGCTGCGGATATCGCCGACGGCGATGCGCTCGCCAAAGTCCTGTTGACGGTCCGTTCGGAAATGGCTCCCCTTAAGGGCATCATCCATTCGGCTGCCGTGATAGAAGACGCGCCCATCCTCAATTTAGGAGCTGAACAATTGGAGCGTGTCTTCCGGCCCAAACTGCTCGGCGCCTGGAACCTCCATGAGGCGACCCTGCACGACAATCTTGAAATGTTTGTGCTCTACTCTTCGTCGAGCGCCGTCGTCGGCAATCCGGGCCAAGGCGCTTACGTTGCCGCAAACCTGTACCTTGATGCGTTAGCGTTGTACCGAAAGTCGCTCGGCCTGCCTGCCCTGTCTATTGGTTGGGGCGCGATCAAGGATGCGGGCTTTCTCACTCGCCACCAAGCGGTAGCGGGTATGCTGAAGAGCCGCACGGGATTAGACGCCACCCCGGCGCACGAAGCTCTCGCGGAATTAGGCCGCCTCAGCGCAGTGGGGGCAACGCGCGTGAGCGTGGGCCGTTTCGATCTGCAAAGGCTGAGCCAGATGCTGCCGGGCGCGCGTGTCCCGCGCTTCCTGCCCATCGTTCCCAAAGGTGTCGCCGCCAGTCTGCAAGCCGAAGAAACGCTCACCGATCTGCTGAAGAAAACGCCCGAAGCCGAGCAGCGCGCCCTAATTCTGACGCGTGTTCGCGAGCACGCCGCGCGCGTGCTGGGCACCTCAGCCAGCCAAATCAAGGTCGATCAGCCGTTGGCGGAGCTCGGTCTCGACTCTTTGATGGCCGTCGAACTGGCTGGTGGCCTGGAGCGAGATCTCGGACAACCCGTCGCGGTCATGCAAATGTTAAGCGCGGGGTCGCTCGCCTCAATCGCCGAGCTTGTCATGAAGATGCTGGGCGCGAACTTGGCGAGCGAAGCGAACGTACCGCCGGCCGCAAACGAAAGCAACGCCTTACAGGAGTCGAAAGCGTAGGCCTCGATGGCGGTACAGCTTCCCAGAGGCTTCAATGCCTTGGCATTTCTGCGGCTAGCTTTACCCATGATCGTTTCACGGGCGGGCTTGGCTGCTATGGGCATTGCCGACGGCATCATGGTTTCGCGCTTCGGTTCACACCAGTTTGCCTGGTTGAGCCTGGCCGAAGGAACGCTGGGCCGGCTGCTGGATGTCTTCGTCGCGTTTCTCATCGGGAGCCTCTCGCTCGTTCCCCGTCACCTGGCGCAAGGTGACGTTATGGGGGCAAGGATGGTCTGGCGCCGCACCCTCCCGGTGGCGATAGCGCTTGGCTTTGCCGGACTGCTCGTCAGCCTGTTTGGTACGTCATTGCTCGCCCTGCTCGGTCAGAAGTCAGAACTCGCGGCGCATGCCGGACAAGTGATGTCTATTCTTGGCGCCGGCTATCCGGCGGCGTTGCTTGCCATCTCGTCCGCGTTGTATATCGAAGGCTTGGGCCGCCCATTGTTCGTGGCCGCCAACGTCGTTTGCGCTAACGCCCTGAATGTCGCTCTCAACTGGCTGTTGATCGGCGGCCATCTGGGCTTTCCCGCTATGGGGGCGCGCGGCTCGGCATGGTCGACAACTATTGTGCGTTTTGGGCTATGCGTCGTGCTGACGGGCTTTGCGTGGCGGCTGCGCGCGGCGCAAAATGTCAGCGAATCGGATCGTCGAACCACCAGCCAGGCAGAAGCGCGGAGGTCGCAATGGAGACTGGGGGTCGGCGCAGCTAGCATGGCTGCGGTGATGGTCGCTCTGACATCGGCCCTCACGATCTTCGCGGGTTGGCTGGGAATTTTGCCGCTAGCGGTCTTTGCCGCCTCTTGGAGTCTGGCCATGCCGGCAGGTCTGGTAGGTCTGGGCATGGCGGATGCGGCCGGCCTTTACGTGGCTGCCGAAGCAGGCCGGGCCGGTGAGCGGAGTGCCGCGTCAGTAGCTTGGGCGAGTTTGCGCATGACCCTCGCTTCCGTCGCCGTTCTTGTCTCCGGGCTAGTCCTCTGGGCGCCCAATCTGGCCGCGATCTATACGCACGATTTGGCGATGCGCGCTGCTATGAGCAGCGCCATTCCGATCGTCGCTTTCATCGTTTTAGTGGATTGCGCCGGCTTCGTCATGGCGGCTTCTCTGCGCGCGATTCGGGAAGTGGCCTGGCCCGTAGCCATCGAAATCGGTTCTCTAGTCTTACTGGTTCCGCAGGCAATGTTGCTGGCCTTTTGGCTCGGCTTTGGCGTGCGCGGATTATTCTTCGCTATGCTGGCCGCCGGATGTTTGCGCGCCGGCATGCTAGTTTGGTGTTTTTCGGGGCGCACACGCAGCTCAACATTCCAGCCGGCCCAAGAGGTGGAACTGCCATGTTGAGCGAGGTAGCAATAGCGGCCGATCGCGAATGGCTGGACCTGAGCTTAGCCCAACAGGCCGTTTGGCTTGATGCGAAACTCAGCGGCTCCGCTGCTTATCAACTCGGTGGCTGGGCGCGCATTGCCGCGCCGCTCGACGAGGAAGCCGTCCGCCAATCGGTCAGCCTGCTCATGGCGCGCCATGACGCACTGCGCCTACGCGTCGATGATGAAATGCCTCGCCAATGGCTCGATGAATCGGTCGTGCCGCCGCTCATTGCCGTCGATTTAGCTGTGACCCAAGACCCTGATGAGGCATTCCGCGGCCATGTAGAGAAGGTTTTTTCCTCCGCGCTGCCGCTGGGCGACTCGCCGCTCTTCCGCATAGAACTAATCCGCGCGGGCAGAAATCTTAATTACTTACTGTGGCGCTTCCACCATCTCATTGCCGATTCCGCTTCGGTCTCCATCGCTCTCGGTCATTGGTTCAACTCCTACGAAGCTTTAACGTCGGGAACGCCTCGGGAACTCGCGCCGGGCTCATCCTACATAAAGACAATCACCTCCGACGCTGCCTATCTTAAATCGGCGGCCTATCACAAAGACCTGGCTTACTGGTCGAACCGCTTCGAGCCTCTGCCGCCTCCCTTGCTTTCGAACCTCGAACCGCGGGTGAACGGACAGCGCACGGTTCCGCCGGTAAAATGGCTGCTCGACGGCGAATCCCTCCAGCATTTTCAGACAGCGGCTGAAGCGGCCGGAACCACCGTACAACGCGCGCTCTTCGCCTTATTCGCCCTTGTGCTCGGCCGCCGCTACGGCCAATCCGACCTGGTATCCGGCGTTGCGCTGCACCGCCGCGATATTGCCAGCCGCCACACACTCGGCATGTTAGCCGGCGTGATCCCCGTCCGCTGGCAGTTCGATTCCTTCTGGTCGTTAGAGGAAGCCGTTCAGTCATTCAGCGAGCAGGTGGATGCCGACTTGCGTCATCAGCGCTTGCCGGTAGACATACTATCGCGCGCGCTCGGCCTCTCTGGAAGCGGACGCGCTGGCTTATTTGAAGTTGCGATGTCCTACCTGCCTTCCCATCGCGGTCAAAGCGCCTCGCTCATCGACGGGCTGCCCGTTACCACGGGCGTTGTCGATACAAACGAAGCGAGCCCCATCAGCCTCCACGTCGGCGAACTTCACTCGGGCGGCGGGGTAAATATTAGCTTGGCAGTCAACACGGACTTCCTGGATGCCGCGGAATCTCAAAAATTGGCCTCGCTTTTTCAAGCGGCCCTCTGCCGGTTTGTCATGGAGCCCCAGAGCCGCGTTGCAACTTTAGAGCAGTTGCCGTCCTCGGAGCACAGCTTGGTAGTGGACGAGTGGAATCGGACCGAAACTGTTTTCAACAACGGCACACTGGATGAGCTGTTCTCTGCGCAAGCCCGCCGCACGCCACAAGCGGTAGCGATCATCGGTTGCGACGGCCGGGAACTCACCTACGCCGCCCTCGACGACGAGTCTTCCCGCTTGGCCCGCCAACTAATGGCAAACGGCGTGCGCCGCGAACATGTTGTCGGCGTCCGTATGGAGCGGTCTGCCGAAACAATCATCGCGTTTCTAGCCATTTTGAAGGCTGGTGGCGTTTACCTGCCGCTCGATCCGGCTTATCCAGCCGATCGCCTCGCTTACATGGCCTCCGATGCCGGAGCTACGCTGGTCCTCGATTCGATCAACGGCCTAAAAGGGGAGGGCGAAGTTCCCCATCACCGTGACCCGAACGATCTCGCCTATATCATTTACACCTCCGGCACAACGGGTCTTCCAAAAGGCGTAGCTGTGAGGCACGCGGCGCCTGTTAACATGGCGTTCGCCCGCCGCGCTTGCCACGATCCGTTAGGTCCAGGCGACCGCGTCCTCGCCGCTATATCGGTGGGCTTTGATGTCTCCATCGGTCAGTTACTGCTGCCATTGCTTAGCGGCGCGGCCGTCGTCATTGCCGCCGATCTAAAGACCTTGGACGCGGCCGAGTTCTGGGCTTTCCTAGCCGAAAGGCGCATCACACACATTAATTCGGTCCCTTCCTTTTTCGATTCGATCCTTGATTCTGCCCCGTCCACCGGAACTCTCGCATTGAAACGCCTTATGCTCGGCGGCGAAGCGCTCAGTGGCGCTTTGCTTGGCCGGATCAAGCGAGCGCTCCCCGCTGTAGAAGTCGTGAATATGTACGGGCCGACCGAGGCCTGCATCGACGCTACCTTCCATGTAGCTACTCCAGCTGATTTATCAGCCGCTGTCCTGCCCATTGGAAAGCCCCTCTCGAACTACCAGGCCTATGTGCTCAATGACGCACTGGAGCCGGTTGGCGTGGGAGTGACCGGCGAACTCTACCTGGGCGGTGCAGGATTGGCCAGCGGTTATGTGAACGCGCCTGAGTTGACTGCGGAGCGCTTCGTGGCGAATCCTTTTTCTAGAACGCCAGGCGCAAGAATCTACTCGACAGGCGATCTGGCCCGCTGGCGATCCGATGGCCGGCTGGAGTTCCTGGGCCGCGGCGACCAACAGGTTAAGATTCGCGGCTTTCGTGTCGAGCCTGGCGAGATCGCCGCTGCGTTGATGAGCCATAGCTCTGTTGGTCAGACCGTAGTCGTTTCCAAGAGCAGCCGCTTAGTCGCCTACTTTGTCCCACGCGCCGGATGTGCCATCCCCGAACCTGCCGACCTCCGCGGGTTTCTGGCTTGCCGTCTGCCGGACTATATGGTTCCTTCGGCCTTTGTTTCTATCGCTGCCATTCCTCTTAATCGGAATGGCAAGCTGGACGAGAAACAACTCCCATCTCCAGACCTTAGCGCCGGAGAACACGTTCCTCCTCGCACCCCCACCGAGCAGAGAGTGGCGAGATTGTTCGCCGAAGTTCTTGGTCTGGGGCAGTGCGGCGCCACCGCTCATTTCTTTGAGCTTGGCGGCCACTCTTTGCTGGCGACCACTCTTGTCTCTAAGCTGCGCGACTTAGGAATCACGGTGGCGTTGCGTTCGATCTTCGAGACTCCCACAGTCGAGACGCTTGCCCGCCGAATAGACAATTCCCTTCCCACTGATAGCTCCTCCCAGTCCATCGCCGCACAACCGCGATCCGGGGATCTACCGCTCTCGTTTCCTCAAGAAAGAATATGGTTCGTTGACCGGCTGCAAGGCGATTCCAGCCACAACATCCCGATCGCTTTCGAACTGCGAGGAAAGCTCGACGCGGCAGCAGCGAAACAAGCTATCGAGGAAATCGTCGCTCGTCATGAAATCTTGCGCACACGGATAGTCCTCCGCGATGGCAAGCCGGTGCAGGACGTCCTCCCAGCACTGTCCCTTACCTTCCCCTTCACTGACCTCAGTTCTTTGGACGAGGAAAGCAAAGCCGCCGCTCTTCGAGAACTCCTGCTCAAACTCGCGAAATATCGTTTTGATCTGGCCGCTGACTTGCCTTTTCAAGTGCAGCTGATCGCACTGTCAACCGATCGGCACGTCCTCGCTTCGGTGATTCACCACGCGGCTTTCGATGGTTGGTCGGCCGGCATATTCCTCGGCGAGTTCACTGCGCTGTACTCGGCTTTGGTCGAAAAACGGCCCCATCCGTTGCCTTCGCTCAAGATTCAATACGCCGATTTTGCGATCTGGCAGCGCCAACAGAACTGGGATGCAGATCTCGCCTTCTGGCTCGAAGAATTGCAGGGCGCGCCTGCCAATTTAGAGTTGCCCGTGCGCCATTCCGAAATCGCCAACAGCACCCGCCTCGCGGGCACGTTGCCTTTCACGGTCGACGCGGGGCTGCGGGCGGCGCTCACAAAGCTCGCGCGCGAAAACGGCGCGAGTCTCTTTATGGTGCTCCACGCCGCGTACGGACTGTTGCTCGCACGTTGGAGTCAGCAAGACGATCTGGTCATAGGAACCGTCACCGCCAACCGCCAGCGCAGCGAGTTGGAACCAATGATCGGCTGTTTCGTTAACACGCTTCCGTTGCGGACGCGCCTCCGCTCTGATGAATCCTTTGCCGATCTGCTGCGCCGCGTCAAGGATGGCGATCTAGCAGCGTTCGCGCATCAGGATCTGCCGTTCGAACAATTGGTCGACGCGCTGCATCCCGAACGATCGTTGCAAAACGCGCCAATTGTTCAGGTGATGCTGGTGCTCCAGAACACACCTTTACCGGAAGCGCAGTTGCCTGGCCTGGTGCTCACGCCCATTGTCGTCGAAGCTGAAACGGCCAAGTTCGATTTAACACTTACCTTTACCGATCACGCGCACGCGCTCGCCGGTTCAATCGAATTTGCCGCTAACCGCTTTGACCGAGCCCTGATTGAGCGCTTCGCCGCCCAATACCTTGCGCTGCTGCAGGCCGTAGTGGCGGATCCCGCTCAGCGCACCTCGGAGATCCAGCTCCTTGACGCGAGCGAACGCGCATTAGTGCTCGGTAAGTGGGGTGGAACGGCTACCCCGTTTCCCCGAGGTACTCTGGATGGCCTCTTCGCAACGCAGGTGAAGCGAACGCCGGATGCTATTGCCATCGTAGGCTCGGACGGGACGGAACTAACGTACCAGCAACTCGATGAACGCTCCAACCGCGTGGCGCGCTATCTTGTCTCGCAAGGAGTCGGCCTGGAAGATGTTGTGGGAGTGCGCATCGAGCGATCGAGCGAAACAATCATCGCGTTCCTGGGCATCCTCAAAGCAGGCGGCGTCTACTTGCCGCTCGATCCGGCTTATCCGCCCGACCGGCTTGCGTACATGGCGGCCCATGCCGGGGCCGTCCTGGTGCTTGATTCGCTTGACGGTCTGGATGCCGCCGTCGAACTGCCTTCTCTAGCGGACCCTAGCCGCTTAGCGTACATCATCTACACATCCGGCAGCACTGGACAGCCGAAGGGTGTGGCTATGGCCCACGCCGCTGCGGTCAACCTGGCGTTTGCACGCCGCGCCTGCCACGATCCGTTGGCTGCCGGCGACCGCGTCATGGCCGTCACCTCCGTCGGTTTCGACGTATCTGTCGGACAGTTCCTTTTTCCCTTATTGTGCGGCGCCACCGTCGTAATCGCCGGCGACATCAAAACCATCGGTGGCAGGGGTTTCTGGGAACTCCTGGAGCGTGAGCGCGTCACCCACCTCAACTTCGTCCCCTCCTACGTCGATTCGATTTTGGACGCCCTGCCACCAACTCATCAAATTGTTCTCAAGCGGCTCATGCTGGGCGGCGAGCCCCTCAGCGCGACACTCGTGGCCCGCCTGCAACGCGCCCTTCCCGGCTTGGAAGTCGTCAATATGTACGGCCCGACTGAAGCCTGCATCGACGCCACCTTCCACGTGGCTTCTCCCGCCGATTCCTCACTGGCGATTCTGCCCATCGGCCGCCCGCTCTCGAATTACCGCGCTTACATACTTGATCGCTGGCTCGAACCAGTGGGAGTCGGCGTATTTGGTGAGCTCTATCTCAGTGGTCTGGGCTTAGCGCGCGGCTATGTCAACGCACCCGAACTAACGGCCGAACGCTTCCTGGCCGATCCTTTCTCGGCCACACCCGGCGCCAGAATGTACCGTACCGGCGACCGCGCGTGCTGGCGTGCCGATGGGTGTATCGAGTTTCTTGGCCGGCTCGACCAGCAGGTGAAAATCCGCGGCTTCCGCGTGGAACCGGGCGAGGTGGAAGCCCAGTTGCGCCAGTTGCCGGGCATCCGCGAAGCCGCCGTGATCGCGCAGAAGACAGCAGGCGACACACGCCTCATCGCCTACTACGTCGGCGAAGAATACACCGATCCCGCCGCCTTGCACAAAGACATGGCTGCCCTTCTGCCTCATTACATGGTGCCGGCCGCTTTCATCAGGCTTGCTGCCTTGCCGCTGTCTCCGAACGGCAAGCTGGACCACAAAGCCTTGCCCGAACCCGACGCCCATGCCTTTGTCTCGCGTGTCTACGAACCGCCGCAGGGAGACGTCGAAGAAAGAATGGCAGCGCTCTGGGCCGAGGTCTTGCAACGCGGCAAAGTCGGCCGCCACGACAACTTCTTCGAACTCGGCGGCCACTCTCTGTTAGCCGTCAGTCTGATTGAGCGCATGCAGCAGCTGGGTTTGCCGGCCGATATACGGGCTCTATTCACGACACCTACCATCGCCGGTTTGGCGCTCTCTTCAAGCTCCTTCGCCCTGCTACCTGACGTTCCTCCCAACGGCATCCTTCCAGGTTGTACGAACATCACGCCGAACATGCTGCATTTAGCCGCGCTCAGCCAAACGCAGATTGACGGCGTTGTCGCTTCGGTCCCTGGAGGCGCAGCCAATGTGCAGGACATTTATCCATTGGCGCCATTGCAAGAGGGCATTCTCTTCCAACATTGGATGACGCAGCAAGGCGATCCCTATTTGTCGCCGGCTCTCCTGGCTTTTGCGGGGCGCGACTATCTGGATAGCTTTTTGCAAGCGCTGAATCAACTCGTGGAACGCCACGACGTGCTGCGAACCGCGTTCGTTTGGAAGAACGTCGATGCACCACTGCAAATTGTCCTGCGCCAGGTCGAACTGCCCGTAGAAGAGTTGTCCTCCCCCGCCTCCGCCGAACAATTGCTCGCGCGTTTCGATCCGCGCATCTACCGGCTGGATCTGAGCAAAGCGCCGCTGTTGCGCGCCATCGTGGCCCACGACCCGGACCGCGGCCGCTGGCTGCTGCTGCTGCTGGCGCATCACCTGATTCTGGATCACACCAGCATGGAGATCGTCGTGCATGAATTGCGCACGCTCATGGCGGATCCGGAGTCTGCGCTACCCGCCGCCTTGCCTTACCGCAATTTCATAGCGGCCACGCGGGGCGGTGCCACGCCGGAAGAGCAACAAGCATTCTTCACGCACATGTTGGCGGACATTGAAGAACCAACCGCGCCATTTGGTTTGCTGGATGTGCAGGCCGCCACGGGCGAAACCGTCGAAGAACGTCTGCCGCTCGATTCTGCTTTGTCGCAGCGCATTCGCGAGCGGGCGCGAGTTCTCAGCGTCACGCCCGCCAGCTTGTTCCACACCGCCTGGGCCGCGGTCTTGGCGAAAGTTGCGGGCAAACCCAACGTAGTCTTCGGAACGGTGCTGTTTGGGCGCATGCGCAGTGGCGCCGGAGCGGGCAGAGCCGTCGGCATGTTGATCAACACTTTGCCCGTTCGCCTTGACGTTGACGATACCGGCGTTTCCGAAAGCGTCCTGCGCACTCATCGTTTGCTGGCACAGTTGATGGAGCATGAACATGCGCCCCTTGCACTCGCCCAGCGTTGCAGTGCGGTACCCCCGCCCGCTCCGCTCTTCTCCTCGCTCTTTAACTATCGCTACAGTCCTGCCGAGCAGTCGAACGCCACCTGGCCCGGCGTGGAAATGGTCGCCGCCGCTGAGCGCACCAACTATCCGCTCGCCATGGCTGTTGACGATTCCGGCAGCGGCTTCCTGCTCACCGCGCTCGCCCACCCGCTGGCTGCTCCCGCTCGCGTGTGTCAATATCTGCAGCAAGCGTTAAGCGAGCTTGTCGATTCACTCGAGCATGAACCACAACGTGCGCTCGCAAGCCTCGCCGTCCTGCCGGCAACGGAGCGCCGGCAAGTGGTCGAACAGTGGAACCAGACGGACACGAAATTTGCATCAGGCACGCTCGATAATTTGTTTGCCGCGCAAGCTCGCCGCACTCCCAATGCCGTTGCCGTGATTGGCCGCGACGGCGCCGAACTTACCTATGCCGATCTCGATGCCCATTCCACTCAATTGGCCCGCCAGCTTGTCGCTCAAGGTGTTCGTCCCGAGAGCGTGGTGGGAGTGCGCATGCAGCGCTCTGCCGAAACCGTCATCGCGTTTCTCGCGATTCTAAAGGCTGGTGGTGTCTATCTTCCGCTCGATCCCGCTTATCCAGCCGACCGCCTCGACTATATCGCCAAAGATGCAGGCGCGCTATTGGTGCTTGATTCCATTCATGGATTGTCGGGTGAAGCAGACCTGCCACAACTCGCAGACCCCAACCGGCTCGCCTACATCATATATACGTCCGGCACCACGGGTCGTCCGAAAGGCGTCGCTGTTTCTCATGTGCCTCCCGTCAACCTTGCCTTCGCCCGCCGTGCCTGCCACGATCCCATCGGCCCGGGCGACCGCATTCTAGCAGCCATTTCTGTTGGCTTCGATGTATCAATAGGCCAGCTGCTCTTACCGCTATTGAGCGGTGCTGCCGTCGTGATCGCGGACGACCTCAAGACTATGGGCGCGACCGCATTCTGGGCGTTCTTAGCAGAACGCCGAGTTACTCACGTCAACTCCGTTCCTTCCTTCCTCGATTCGATACTCGATTCTGCGCCGGCCGCCGCTAGCCTTGCACTGAAACGCCTCATGTTGGGAGGCGAAACTCTAAGCGGCGCTTTGGCCGCGCGCATTCAGCGCACTTTGCCGGCCGTGGAAGTTGTTAACATGTACGGCCCAACGGAGGCCTGTATCGATGCCACTTACCACGTTGTCACACAAGCGGATTTCGAATCGCCGGTCATACCCATCGGCCGTCCTCTTTCGAACTATCGCGCTTATGTTCTCGACTATAGAAAGCAGCCCGCCGGCGTCGGAATCACCGGCGAGCTCTATTTGGGCGGCGCAGGTCTCGCTCGTGGTTACGTAAACGCCCACGGGCTCACCGCTGAACGCTTCGTTGACGATCCCTTCTCCCAAATTCCAGGCGCCAAGCTCTATCGCACAGGCGACCGGGCTCGCTGGCGCGCCGATGGCGAAATCGAATTCATCGGCCGCGTCGATGAACAAGTGAAAATCCGTGGCTTCCGCGTAGAACCCGGCGAAGTAGAAATGCAGCTGCGCCGGCAACCTGGCGTTCGTGAAGCCGCCGTTGTGCCGCAAGTAACTCCCGGCGGCACTCGCTTAATCGCCTATTACACCAGCGGCGAAGATCCTCACTTGGATACACTCCGCGCGGGCATGGCCGCCGTATTGCCCGATTACATGGTGCCCGCTGCTTTTGTCAAACTCGACAAACTGCCGCTTTCTCCCAATGGCAAACTCGACCGCAAAGCTTTGCCCGAGGCCAGCCAAGGCGCTTTTGTCGCGCGCGCCTTTGAACCTCCGGTGGGAGAGGTTGAAAGCAAGATGGCAACACTCTGGGCCCAACTCTTGAAGCGCGAGCAGGTCGGCCGCCACGATAATTTCTTCGAACTCGGCGGCCACTCTTTGCTCGCCATGACGCTCATCGAGCGCATGCAACAGCAGGGTTTGCCGGGCGACGTCCGCACTCTGTTCACCACTCCCACCATTGCCGGACTTGCTGCCTCGGCGGACGAAACGCCGCTGCGAATCGCCGCTCCCGAAAATGGCATCCTGCCCGGCTGCGCACAGATCACTCCAGCTATGCTGCCGTTGATCGAGCTGACCCAGACGCAGATCGACCGAATCGTGGCCGCTACGCCGGGCGGCACTCCCAACGTGCAGGACATTTATCCCCTTGCACCGTTGCAAGAAGGGATTCTTTTCCAGCATCTGGTGACCACGCAGGGCGACCCCTACTTAGCGCCTTTCCTGCTTGGCTTCGACAGCCGTACCCGTCTCGATAGCTTCTTGTCGGTTCTACAAACACTCGTCCAACGGCACGACGTGTTGCGAACCGCGGTCGTTTGGAAGAACGTCGAGGCACCGCTGCAGGTGGTCCTGCGGCAGGTCGAAGTACCCGTAGAAGAGTTGACCTCCCACACATCCGCTGAACAACTGCTCACGCGTTTCGATCCGCGCACCTACCGGCTGGATTTGAGTAAAGCGCCTCTGTTGCGCGCCATCGTGGCCCACGGCCAGGACAGCGGCCAATGGCTGCTGCTGCTGTTGACGCACCACCTGATTCTGGATCACACCAGCATGGAGATCGTAGTGCATGAATTGCAAATGCTGATGGCGGATGCGCAGGCTGCGCTGCCTGTGGCACTGCCTTACCGCAATTTCATTGCACAAACTCGCGCCGGGGCCACGCAGCAGGAGCACGAGTCTTTCTTCACTCGCCTGTTGGGCGATGTCGATGAACCTACCGCGCCGTTCGGCCTGCTCGATATCCAATCGGACTTCGCCCAAACCGCTGAAGGCCGTTTGCTGCTGGAGGATGATCTATCGCGGCGCATTCGCGAGCAGGCCCGGACGCTCGGAGTCACGCCGGCGAGCCTCTTCCATCTAGCCTGGGCCGCTGTCCTCGCCGCAGTGACTGGGAAATCCGACGTAGTCTTCGGCACGGTTTTGTTTGGGCGCATGCGGAGTGGTGCGGGAGCCGACCGCGTGGTCGGCATGTTCATCAACACGCTGCCCATTCGCCTGACCGTAGACGCGGCCGGCGTCAAACAAAGCGTTATCCATACGCACCAGGTGCTGGCCGAACTCATGGCTCATGAGCACGCTCCGCTGGCGCTCGCTCAGCGGTGCAGCCGCGTGCCTGCACCCGCGCCATTGTTCTCCTCGCTGTTTAACTATCGCCATAACGTGGCGCGCGAAGGTGAGGCGGAGTGGCCCGGCGTTGAGATGCTCAACTCCGCCGAGCGCACGAATTACCCGCTGGCGATGGCCGTCGACGATTCCGGTTCAAGCTTCACTCTGCGAGCTCTCGCGCATCCCACCGCCGGCGCGGAGCGTGTGTGCCGTTATCTGCAAGAGGCGCTGATTGGATTGCTGGACTCGTTGGACCACGCCCCCGAAACGCCGCTCCAAACTCTCCGGGTCTTGCCGCCAGCCGAACGCCGCCTGGTGGTTGAAGAGTGGAATCGCACCGAAGCCACTTTCGAGAATGGTACGCTGCACGGTCTGTTCTCCGCTCAGGCCCGGCGCACGCCCGATGCTGTGGCCGTGGTCGGACTGGATGGCCAAGAACTCAGCTACGCGGAGTTGGACGCCCGGTCGACTCGCTTAGCCCAGCAACTGGTGGGCCGTGGCGTCCGCTTGGAGTCCGTTGTCGGCGTGCGCCTGGAACGTTCCACTGAAACCATCGTCGCCCTGCTCGCCATTCTCAAAGCGGGCGGCGTCTACCTGCCGCTCGATCCGGCTTATCCGCCCGACCGGCTTGCCTACATGACCGCCGATGCCGGGGCCATCCTGGTGCTTGATTCGGTTCACGGCCTGGAGGACGAAGGCGAACTGCCGCAGTTAGCCGATCCCAAGCGCCTTGCCTATATCATTTATACTTCCGGCACAAGCGGTCTGCCGAAAGGAGTGGCCGTTCCACACGAGGCGCCTGTCAACATGGCCTTTGCCCGCCGCGCCTGCCACGATCCAATCGGTCCCGGTGATCGCGTACTCGCCGCCATTTCGGTCGGCTTCGATGTATCCATTGGTCAACTCCTCCTCCCGCTTCTGAGCGGCGCTACGGTTATCATCGCCGGCGATTTGAAAACGCTGGGAGCCGTCGAATTCTGGGCACTTCTCGAACGGCAAAAGGTGACCCATCTGAACTCCGTTCCCTCCTTCCTCGACTCGATTCTGGATGCCCTGCCGCCAACTCATCGAATCGCGCTCAAGCGGCTCATGCTGGGCGGCGAACCTCTCAGCGGAACACTCGTGGCCCGCCTCCAACGCGCCCTTCCCGGCTTGGAAGTCGTCAATATGTACGGCCCCACCGAAGCCTGCATCGACGCCACCTTCCACGTCGCTTCCCCCGCCGATTCCTCGCTAGCGGTTCTGCCCATCGGCCGCCCGCTCCCGAATTACCGCGCTTACATACTGGATCGCGGGCTCGAACCCGTGGGAGTCGGCGTAGTTGGTGAGCTCTATCTCAGTGGTCTGGGTTTGGCGCGTGGCTATGTCAACGCACCCGAACTCACCGCCGAACGCTTCCTGGCCGATCCTTTCTCGGCCACACCCGGTGCCAGAATGTACCGGACCGGCGACCGCGCGTGCTGGCGTGCCGATGGGTGTATCGAGTTTCTGGGCCGGGTCGACCAACAGGTGAAAATCCGCGGCTTCCGAGTGGAACCGGGCGAAGTGGAAGCGCAATTACGCCAGTTGCCGGGCATCCGCGAAGCCGCCGTGATCGCTCACTTGGACGGCAGCGGCAGCCGCCTCGTCGCTTATTACTCAGGCGACGAAGCTCCTCCAATCGAAACCATGCGGGCGGCGTTGGCTGCCGTATTGCCTGAATACATGGTGCCCAGCGCTTTTGTCAAACTCGACAAGTTGCCGCTGTCCGCCAACGGCAAGCTGGACCGCAAAGCGTTGCCCGAACCCGGCACCAATGCCTTTATCGCGCGTGTCTACGAACCGCCCCAGGGAGAGGTCGAAGAGAGAATGGCCGCGCTATGGGCCGAAGTGTTGCAACGTGACAAAGTCGGCCGCCACGACAATTTCTTCGAACTCGGCGGCGATTCGCTCCGCGCTACGCGAGTGGTCAATTTGTTGAATGATCGGTTCAAAGTGACCGTGCCACTGCGTGCGCTCTTCGAATATCCAACCATCGGAGCGCTGGCTGTTGCCATCGACACCTCGTCGTACTTGGGCCGCAGCGGACACCTTGTCCCACTTCAGCCCGCTGGCGCCAAACCGAAGCTCTTCGTCGTTCATCCGGCCGGCGGCCACGTATTCTGCTATCTGCCGCTCGTTCGCGAACTCGGCATTGATCAGCCGGTTTTTGGTCTCCAGGCCGGTGGACTAGAGGAAGCTGAGCCGCTGCCCAGCTCCATCGAACAGATGGCTTCCGACTACGTTGAGGCCATCCGCCAAGTCCAGCCCCGCGGCCCATACCATCTTCTCGGCATGTCCTCCGGAGGTCTTATCGCTTTTGAAATGGCGCGTCAGATCAAAGCGAGCGGCGATGAACTGCGTTTGCTGGCGCTTCTCGACACCACAGTCCCCGGTTCGCTCACGGAAAGCGTTTTTTCCGAAACCTCTTTACTGCGGGCGATGGCCGCTGAACTGAACTGTTTAGATCTGCTCAGCCAAGACCTATTGACTGAGAGCTCGCCCGCGCCCGCCCTGGAGCAGCTAGTCGAAATGGGACGCAATTCCGGCCGTCTGCCCGCCGAGTTCACTCTTGCGCTCGCCCAAAGAGTCGCAGCCGTATTCCAAAATACCGTTCGCATGCATTCCGCCTACCTGCCTGCCAGTTGGGACGGGCCGATGTTGCTGGTCCGTGCACTCCGCAGATTGCGGGCCGGAGACTCCGTGCCGGATTGGTCCCCGCATGTGACAGGCCAGCTCGAAATATTCGATTTCGACTGTGGTCACGCAGACCTTGTCTCAAACGCCTTCGCCGCGCAAATGGCAGCCCTGATCGCGACTCACTTGCGCCGATCGCCAACGTAAAGGAAAAAATATGCAAAACGACTTTGATTACAAAATCTTGCTGAACGAAGAGGGCCAGTATTCCATTTGGCCCGAAATGAAGAAGCCGCCACTTGGCTGGAAGGTTGTCGGGCCAGCCGGTGCGAAAGAGGATGTACTGGAATGGATCAAAGCGAATTGGACCGACATGCGCCCGCTGAGCGTCCGGCAGACCACGGAACGGCGATGAATTGGCGAAAAGACGAATAAAAGGCGATTTCTGCGGAACTTGATTGCCACGATTTGGCCGTTTACGCTACGAAGCCATTGAGTGGGCGAATCGGAAACGCATTTCCAGGAACCTCACAATTTGAGGATGGGCGATTTTGCGCTTCGAAGCCAGCGAAATGGTTTTGAAAAAACGAACCCAAACGCTGTAGGGACGATGATGCCAGTTTACGCTACGAAGCCACGTTGAACCATCTGGGCCGATGACCCGGCATGGGAAACATATTCGGATTTCGAAGATCTAGCAGAAAGTCTTTGGCGATCTGCATTGGCGAAACTGGGCGATTGGTGGTTGATACTAAAGGCTCTCGTCTTCGCCTGGAACAAGCCAACGAATCAAGGTTAGCGGGCGGCTCGTTTGGAGTGGCGAGTCGGAATTGCGTCCGAGGTTTGTTTTGAATGGGTTACGGACCAAGAAAAAATCGGCAAAGTTTGTTACCGGAGGAAGGGCGGCTTCTTATATATGCTCACTGTATGCAGATGACATGTAGAGAAGTTTGTGAGTCACTGCATGATTTGCGCGCGGGGCTTCGTCTGACGGTATGAGTGGCGATGGATCCGCTATCAGAATTGTTCAACGCGGGACGATTCCGCTATCTTCATACTTTCATGCTCGTCGAAAACAAACTCGGTAACTACTCTTTTCTAAAAGGCATTGCTCCCTATTCCGCAGGCGTCACCGCCGAAGCGGGTTTCGAGATCGTCCACGTCCGGCTGTCGGCATATGTTCCGCTGGCGGTGGGCTTTGAGGCAGTCGATGCACATGTCAGAAAAGCTGGCCGTCCAATCCAGGCGGTGTGCGGAATGGAGTTGCGATCGCCGAAACCATTCAGCTTTACCGGCTTTAATGAGTTCAACGCCGGCTATGTCGATGTCCTGAAGAAATGGGATTTGCTTCTGGACGGCATGAACCCGGTGGCGCGCACCAACGTTGCGCCGGCGCTAAATCCGCCGCCAGAGCCCTCGCTCTATGGCTTCTCCTACACTGTTCGATCCAACACAAAGCGGAAGACCTTTATCGTTGCGGGAGCAGGCGAGTTGCCGGAAGGCTCGCTTGATCCGCAGGATGTGGTGAGGCCCGGGGAGTCCAACCCGGCTGCAATCCAGGAGAAGATGCGCTTCGTCGTAGCACTGATGGAAGGCAGATTGCGAGGGCTCGGCGTCGGTTGGAGCGACGTCACCGTAAGCGAAATCTACACGCTGCACGACATACACCCCTTTCTGGTGACTGAATTGCTGCAGCGTCAGCAAGAAGGTGGAGCGCACGGCCTCACTTGGCATTACTCGCGGCCGCCGATTGAGAGCATCGAATACGAAATGGATCTCCGCGGCTGTGCTACTGAACTGGTGATTTGACTTTGCTGCGAATCAGTCCGACGCCAACCAAACCGAGCCCGAAAAGAGCGAAGAAGCCGGGTTCCGGAGTGGCAGCGGCGGAAAGCGAAACGCCGTTGATAAAGCTGCTGGCGTCGCCGTTCGACGATGTCAAACCAGCGAAGGTGAGAGAGTTCTGGCCGGCGTTTGCATAGAAGTCTACGGTTTCCAGCGTCCAGGTGGTGGGGAGGCTGCCGAATCTGGCGGCCAGTACGTTGTCGATCAAAACGAACAGAGTTTGCTCAACTCCGTTAATGCAGTTGGCAGCGTAGAAGGTTAGTATGTATTTGCCGGCGGCGGGCGCGTCAAAGGTCTCGGTTGCGAAAGAAGTGGCGAGATTGTAGTAGGTCTCGATCACCAGCGCGCTGCTGCCCTGCGGTTCAGGCTGAGGAACGCCGAAGCCGCTCGGAGATTTGGCGATTTGGTAAGTGCCAGACCAGCCGTCCGCTTGGCAAGCCGCGTCGTTGAAGACATTCGTGTTGGATGTGCAGACGCTGAAGCTGGCAGGTGCCCCGCTCAAGTTTTGGAAGTTGCCGTTTCCGATCAAACTGGCTTGCGCCGGAGCGCTGGACCGAGCGAGGAATAAAAGCGCGGAACCGATCACCGCGTTGCTTAGTTTCATAGTTGTTCTCCTGAACCGAGATTAAGGGCATTTGGCGGGCGTTGGTATTGACGTGTGGGGGATAAGTGGTCCTGGGAATTAGTAAACTTATGAACCTTCGGCGAGCGGAAGTGCCGGAAAGTTTGACTCTGTTCCGTCGCTAGAAACGGCCTAGGGGCGGGCGCTCAAAGTGTGTTTAACAAGCCAAACAAACGCTACTACGACCGTCCCTCGTTTGTCCTAGGGTGTACCTTTACGGTCGCTTCAGGGGACTAGGAAATCCGCGGAGATTTGCGCGATTCTGGTGCAGCCGGCCAGGCCCATCGTCATTTCGAGTTCGGTGCGGAGGATCTCCACGACACGCGCTACCCCATGTGCGCCGCCAGCGGCCAGCCCGTAAACATAGGGCCGCCCGATCATAACGGCCGCCGCGCCTAGCGCCAACGCTTTGAAAACGTCGATGCCGCGCCGGATACCGCCGTCGAGGATGAGCGGAACCCGCTTGCCCACTCGCTTAGCGATGGCGGGCAGCGCGTCAATGCTGGCTTGGACCGTATCGAGGCTGCGGCCGCCGTGGTTGGAGACAATGATGCCATCGCAACCTAGATCGGCGGCGGCCATGGCGTCACCAGCGTTCAGAATGCCTTTGAGAAGGATGGGAACGTTGATAAACGACTTGAGCCACTCCACGTCCTTCCAAGTAATGTCTGCGCCATGGGTGGGGGAATAAATATTGCGGCCTGCGGGGCGGTGGGACCCGGCGGCGATGCCCGCACCCAGTCCGGACAAATTGGCGCGTTCCACGCCAGGCGGCAGCTTGAAGCCGGCCCGTAGTTCGCGGTCGCGTGGGCCGTTCACCGGAACGTCGACCGAAACGCAGATGGCCTCGCAACCGGCGGACAGCACGCGCTGGACGAGTTCTTTGGTGAAGCCCCGGTCGGTCTGTATATAGAGTTGGAACCACAGAGGCCGGCGCGCGGCCTCGCGGATGCCTTCGTAGGTCACCGTGGAAAACGAGGCGGCAACAAAGGTGGCTTGGCTCATCTCGGCCCCGCGAACGGTTTCGATTTCGCCTTCCGGATGCACCAGTTTGTGATAGCCGACCGGCGCAAGCAGGATAGGGAACGGATGCTCGCGGCGAAACAGGCGAAGCTTCGTATCGATACGGCTAACATCCACCATCACACGCTGGTTCACCTTGATGCGGTTGAAGGCGGTCCGATTCTCGGCGGCTGTAAGTCCGGCCCCTGCTCCGCCGGCAACGTATTCCAGCGCGGGCAAAGACAGGTGGGCCGGCGCAAGACGTTCAAAATCGTCCAGCGTCCAGATGTTCGCGAGTTCTTCGGCGCTAAGCACTTGATTGGGTGAGTTTAGTAAACGTCGTTCACACTGTCAATAGTAGTAGGCCGCGATCTGAACACCTAGACGCCGGCATCGCCCACCTCCGGCTGGGACTGTCACTCGAGGGTCAGAACAAAAACGAAATGGCAGTACGGGAGTTTACGCGGGGTTATCCTGCACACTCGGATCGCCCGCTTCTTATGCTAATTGGAATTCTCTTCCCCATGACGCCGCCGTTTATTATAGACGCGTTGTGCTGGATGTGCCAGTGCTACTGCGTCTTGAGCCGGTCCAATTCCTTCTGCAAGCGATCCGACCTCCCGTGCATGACCCATCGTCCGCTGTAGACGAATCAAGTGCTTGCGCGCCTCCATCAGCCAATGCGAGATGGGATCGCTTTGTTTGGCAATGATCTCGTATTTGCGTCACGGCGAGCAATTTCTGCCGAGCCACATCACACCGGGCGCACGGCAGAAAAGCCTCGAGACTGGGTAGCTGCCGGAAGAGCTCCGGCGTGAAGGAAAAACCGCCTTCGATAACTACGGCTCGGTGAATTGCTGGTCAGGTGAAACAACCTGATTCCCATTCGCATCGGTGCTGACGACTTGATAATGAACGACGCCGCTGGGTACGTAGCCCATGGCCGGTTTCGGATTCGTTGTCAAAGCTGTCGTCGTGGAATATTTATTGTACGCGGTAGTCGATCCAAACTGGACATAGCCATATGTCGGCACCGAAGTGTTCCAACTAATCGTGGCTGTGTTGTTGCTGCCAGGCACAACCATGATCCCCGAAATGACTGGCGGACTTGAGCCCGTTGTCTTGAAGGTAGACGTTGCCGAATATCCAGTCGCTCCGTTCGCAGCGGCGGATTGCGCCACGAAATAATAGGTTGTGCCGGGAGTCAAACCACTCAATGTGACACCGTGGCTCAGCGACAGACTCGTCTGGACCGGACCGAGTTGACCCAATGCCGGGGTGGTTCCGTAGCCGACTGCGGTTGTCGCAGGCACATCGGTCGACCAAGAGATGGAGACGCCCGATGGAGAAGCACCCCAAGATGCAACGTACTCGAGGTTGGGCGGAGTCCCAGTGGATGTTAATGTAGCGAATGTGTAATTCGCCGACGTGGACGAAGTCTTTGCCGAGTTGGCGGAGATCACATCGTAGTTATAGGTGGTGCCGGGAAGCAGATTAGTGAGTGTCACGGAGTGGCTGGTAACCAACGCAGTGCCAAGCAAGGACGAAAAGCCGTAAGCAGTGGTGACTCCGTAATTGACTTGATCCGTGGCCGCCTGATCCGTGGTCCAGGTGATGGTTACGGATGTGCTGGTAACGCCAGCCGCGGTAACATTTGAGATCGTCGGCGCACCGGCCGAAGCTGTCGTGACAAACGTATAGTTCGACGAGGTAGCTGAAGTTCCAGCCGCGTTGGCGGAAACCACGTCGTAGTTATACGTCGTGCCCGGAGTTAAGCCCGTTAGAGTCACCGAGTGGCTAGTCACCAGCGCGCTGCTGAACGCCGATGACGAACCATACGAACTGGTGGTTCCGTAGTTCACCTTGTCTGTGGCCGCCTGATCCGTGGTCCACGTGATGATTGCGGATGTCATGGTGATACTCTTCGCCGTGACCGCAGAGATCACGGGCGCGGGCGCCGACGCTGTGCCAGTTGTCGTGAAGCTGTAAGTCGTGGAGTAACCGGTCGCTCCGTTAGCGCCTGTCGACTCCGCAACGAAGTAGTAGGTGGTCCCGCTCTGCAAACCGGTCAACGTGACTCCGTGGCTCGCAGTAAGAGCAGTCTGCACAGGTGTCAACTGACCGAGCGCAGGCGTCGTACCGTAGGCCAATTCCGTGTTTGCAAGCACGTCGGTAGACCACGAAATGGTGACGCCACTGTTATTGACGCCCCAAAATGCAACATATCCTACGTTAGGGGCCTTCGCCGTGGAGGTTAATGTAGTGAAGCTGTAGGTCGTTGAAGTCGCGGAGACGTTGGCCGAGTTGGCGGAAACAACGTCAAAGTTATAAGTCGTGCCCGCTGTTAAGCCGGTCAGCGTGACGGAGTGAGTGGTGATTAGGGTGTTCTGCAGGGGGGAGGAAGTTAAACCGCCACCGGCGATACCATAGTTCACCAGCGAAGTGGTTGCCTGGTCGGTGGTCCACGTGATAGTCGCGGAGGAATTAGTGATGGCGGACGCGGCTACGTTAGTGATCACCGGAGTTCCCGCGAAGCCCGTGGTAGCGAACGTAAAGTTCGTTGAGGAAGTGCTAGCCGCCGACGAATTCGCGGAAACCACATCGTAGTTGTAAGTGGTTCCTGGCGTTAGGCCAGTGAGTGTCACTGAATGGCTGGTCACTAACGTCGAGTTCAGAGTCGATGAAGAGCCGTAGGAACTCGTGGTGCCGTAGTTCACCAGCGAACTACTGGCTTGGTCGGTGATCCACGTGATGGTGGCCGATGTGGCCGTAATGCCGGTGACAGTGACGGCGGAGATTACGGGCGCCGGGGTTGTCGCCACGCCGGTAGTCGTGAAGCTATAAGTCGTCGAGTAGCCAGTCGCGCCATTTGCACCGGTTGATTGCGCAATAAAGTAGTATTTGGTCCCGCTGTTCAAGCCCGTCAACACTACCCCGTGGCTGTTCGTCAGGGCCGTTTGTTTCGGGGTAAGCTGATTCGGCACGACAGTTGTCCCATACGCCACTTGGGTGTCGGCAGGCACGTCGGTCGACCACGAGATGGTTACGCCACTGTTATTGATGCCCCAAAATGCCACATAGCCGACTTGGGGCGGCGTTGCACTCGAGGCTACGGTCGCGAAGGTGGCGTTCGACGATGCCGAAGAGACGCCCAACGAATTGGCTGACATCACATCAAAGTCATATGTGGTGCCCGGCAGCAAGCCCGTCAGCGTAACTGAATGACTGGTCGCAAGCTGAGTTTGGAGTCCGGATGAGCTTCCGTAATTGGCAGACGTCCCATAGTTCACAGACGAAGTTGTGGGCTGGTCCGTCGTCCAGGTGATGGTGGCGGATGTCGACGTGATGTTGGCCGCCAAGACGTTTGTAATGACCGGCGGTTGCGCAGAGTTCAATAAACCGTAAACTATGAGTTGCGCATAAGCGGTCAAAAACACCTTGCCATCGGCAATCGTAGGAACGACGAACTTTTGCGGTCCGCCAGCTCCATTAGAGGCCAGCGCAGAACTGCTCCACAACAAATTCGACACGTTAGTCGCGTCATAAGCGTAAAGAGTTTGCACGGTTGAATCAACCGACGCCTCGTTCGCCCAAACGATGCCATTCGTTGATCCGTTTGCTGAAATAGAGGGAGTGGCGCCAATGAATGTGTGCGCATTTCCAGCCTCGGACTGTCCGCCCAGGAAGATAGGCGTGCTGGAAAGCAAACCATTGGTGAGACTGTATTGCTGTAAACTTCCTTGGCTGGGCCAAATGTAGACATTACCGTTGAAATAAGCCGCCGAGCCCAAGAATTGGCTTGCGCTTGGCACAGACAACTCTTGCACAGCGTTGTCGCTTGAAACGCCATAGCCACCAAGATTGTCTCTATTCACCAGATACATCATGCCCTGTTTGCCCACAAGCAAACCAAGATGTGGATAGTTGCCCGGCTGATTCGGCAGCACCAACAAAGGCCCCGCCCCCAAATCATAATCCTTTTGGCTTAGATAGTTCTGGTTGTACGGAGTAAACGAGTCCTTCACCGAAATCCCGTTAGTCACAGTCAGGTTCAGAATACTGTCGCTCCAGTCGTTCTGGCTGTCAAAACTGCCGTTGCCGGTAGTGGCAAACAGGCGCGGATTGTTGTTGATGTTATCGGCGGACAGCCCGCCTCCGCTCATCCAAATCCCTCCAGCGGTGCCGTTGGGTGTGGTCATAAAAGCCGCCGTCTGTTTCAAGGTCCCGCTGGCGGCACTGTAACCCATCACCCAACCGTGCCATGGACTCAGGTCACAATGCGCTCCCCAAGCTATGTAAACGGTGCCATTAACAAAGAGCAGACCGGGCCGTTGGTTTTCCCACTTTGGATCAAAAGAGACAGTACCCCCGGAACTCGCGGAACCAGTGCCGGCAACCGTGGCCTCGATCGTTATGGGTCCGCCGAACTTTTCCGCGCCGTTGGTTATGTCCAACGCGTGCAGCCGTTGGACTGGATAGGTTCCTTCGTAGGTCACCGAAACCACGTATAGAGTTCCGGTCCCCAAATCGATCACCGGAGTGCCGGTAACGCCGTACTCGGGGCCCAGCGCGTCGTCGCAGTTCGTGTCGGAGATGGGGTCTGGTGTGGCGCCCGCTGGCGCGCCGTGAGCCGTGTCCAGCAAACTGGCCTTCCACAGTTGCGCCCCGCCGGCGTTCGCATCCAACGCGTAAACGCTATCGTGCTCGGTGGCCGTAAAAACAACGCTGTGCGCAGTGCCTCCAATCTGGAGGCTCGAAACATAGAGCGGCTGCACAAACGTCGGCCCATCGAGCGAAACAGAGTAGAGCTTGCCGAACTTCCCGGAGCTGACAATCGCCGGGGTGAGCGTAGTTTCTGTAAGATTCTGGCCTGTGCGCCCAATGTCGTTGTGTTGCATCAAGACATTGGTCTGTGCCTGACAAACTGAAAATAGGCTTGAAATGACCGTAACAGACAAGAAAGGCTTCAACACCTGGCGTCTGCCAACCGACCCACTTTCAAGAGCAAACTTAACAAATTCTCCGAGCCACATCGTGTTGCGTCGAATTTATCCGAAATATCCCGGCCTAGCAAGTCCTATAAGTACTAGTACCTTAAATTACAGGGATTCTACCAAGGTTCCACCAATACTTGTAACCAAAACGCAATGAGTAACCCAAGTTAGGCGCTCCACTGACTGACCAAATGCGGTCATGTGACCTAACCAGATCATCCCCACACTGGTCTTCTCGTTGATACGCCGTGCTCCGAGAAAGGCCATCCGCTTGCTGCTTTGTCCATTTGCTCGAGACAAGCCGGAAGGGTTACCTGAAAGAAACGTCAAAAAGTTACAAAATTGCTTTTGTTGGTGACCATTTGCCACGAAAGTGCGGCATTGCAACGTTCACGTCCGACCTGCTTGGCGCAGTGGCCGATGCGTATCCGCAAAGCCAGTGCTTTGCCGTTTCGGTGAACGATATTCCCGGTGGATACGAATATCCCGCTGTCGTGCGCTTCGAGATTGAAGAACAAGACCTGTCGTCCTATCTCCGAGCCGCGGATTTCTTGAATATCAGCAACGTAGATATCGTTTGCCTGCAACATGAATTCGGCATTTATGGAGGCCCCGCCGGCGGACATATCCTGGCTTTGCTGCGCGAATTGAGAATGCCCGTTGTGACCACGCTTCACACCGTGCTCCAAGAGCCGAATATCGATCAGCGGAGAGTCATGAAGGGGTTGGTGGCAATGTCT
This sequence comes from Bryobacterales bacterium, assembly GCA_963763615.1. Taxonomy (GTDB): domain Bacteria; phylum Acidobacteriota; class Terriglobia; order Bryobacterales; family Bryobacteraceae; genus Bog-105. Next base: position 118,414 of record CAVXPI010000012.1, read on the forward strand.
ACGCGTCTTGTTGTTATGTCCGAGCGGGGACGGCTCATGCTGGAAGACTTGTATGCGGCACCGGCGGCAAAAATCGATCTTATTGCGCATGGCATCCCGGATGTTAGCTTCGTCGACCCGACCTATTTCAAAGACCAGTTTGGCGTGGAAGGCAAAATTGTGCTGCTTACGTTTGGCCTCTTGTCGCCCAACAAAGGCATCAAGTATGTACTCAACGCTCTACCTTCGATTGTGAGGGAGTTTCCCGAGGTTGTTTATATTGTCCTGGGCGCAACTCATCCGAATGAGCTGCGCGAGCATGGTGAAGCCTACCGGCTCAGCCTGGAACTTCTTGCCAAGAAGAACAAGGTCGATGGAAACGTTATCTTCTATAACCAGTTCGTCGAGCTTGAAAATCTGAAAGAGTTTATTGGCGCGGCCGATCTCTACATCACGCCATACTTGAATGCGGCGCAAATTACCTCGGGAACATTAGCGTACGCATTTGGCGCCGGCAAAGCGGTGATTTCCACACCGTATTGGCATGCTACGGAGCTGCTGGCCGACGACCGCGGTGTGTTGGTTCCATTTGCCGATGCACCGGCCATGGCGCGCGAAGTAACGGCATTGTTGCGCGACGACACGCGGCGTAATGCCATGCGCAAGAACGCCTACCGGATGGGCCGCGAAATGATTTGGAGCAACGCGGCACAGCTCTACATGAACTCCTTCGAAGGGTCTCGCCTCGAAGTGGCGGCTCCGCCGCGTCAGTCTCTGGCCGCGAAGACACTCGATCAAAAACCACGCGAACTGCCGGTAATGAACCTGGGTCATCTTTGGCGCATGACCGATTCCACCGGACTCTATCAGCACGCCAACTTCAGCATCCCCAATTTTTCCGAAGGCCACTGTACGGACGACAATGCGCGCGCTTTCATTCTTGCCGTACTGCTCGACGAATTGGGTGAAGATCCGGAGAGCATGCGGACGCTTGCTACCACGTCTGCGGCGTTCCTGAATCATGCGTTCGACTTAAATACGAAGCGCTTTCACAACCATTTGAGTTTTGACCGGCGCTGGGTTGACGAACAAGGATCCGAGGACTGCCAGGGCAGGGCTCTGTGGGCTCTGGGCGTTGGTGTCGGCCGATCTCCTTTTCGCAGCTTTCAAATGATGGCCGGCCAGCTCTTCGCGCTGGCTTTGCCCTCTCTCCTCTCGTTTACTTCGCCGCGCGCCTGGGCATTCGGCCTCATCGGCATTCACGAATATCTCCGCCGCTTGAGTGGCGACAGTCTGGTGACTCAGATTCGCGAGACGCTCACTCTCCGCCTCATGAAGCTCTTTGATGCCGCCGCGAAGCCCGATTGGCAATGGTTTGAAGAGGAACTCTCTTACGACAACGCGAAGCTAGCGCATGCTTTGATCTTGAGCGGGCAAGCGACCGGGCAGCAACCGGTACTGGAGCGAGGTCTTAAAGCGCTTCGCTGGCTCACGGAACTGCAGATCTCCGAACAAGGCCACTTTCGTCCCATTGGATGTAATGGCTTCTACCGGCGGGGCGGTGTCCGAGCTACGTTCGATCAACAGCCGATTGAAGCGCAAGCCGCCGTATCGGCTTGTCTGGAAGCGTATCGAGCGACGTCCGACATTTGGTGGTACGAACAGGCGCAAATCGCTTTCGACTGGTTCATCGGCTCGAACGATCTCGGATTAGAAGTCTACTCTGCCGAGACGGGCGGTTGCCGCGACGGTTTGCATGTCGATCGCGTCAACAGCAATCAAGGCGCGGAATCCACTCTGGCATTTCTACTCTCGCTGGCTGAAATGCGCTCCGCACAAGACATCCTCACGATTTTCAAGAAGCCGATGCTTCTGAAAAGTAGTGCTGCTGCCGGCCGCTGAAATTCTTACCAAATGCCAATTCACCTCAAACGCACTTCTATTGTCTTAAAACCCGACCAAACGCGCGTTCTTCTCCGGCATTTCGATGTCGGAGATTCGCAGCGTATGGAGACAATCATCAGCCGGATCATGGCTCTTCCCGAAGAGGCCGTTTGTCCTTTGCTCGAAGAGGTTTCCGCTGAGTTCTCCCGGAGGCACAAAGACATACACAACTCCTTCTTGCAACGTTTCGAGCAGGTGCGCGGATCGCTGGAAGCGGCTGGCGGCATTTCACAGCACAGAAAACTCCTGATCGGTTCATACTTTCTCGCTGAATACTCTTTGGAATCGGCCGCATTATTCAACCCTTCGATTGTTCACCACCCCGATCAGACGGGTCTTCCGGCGGGTGCTTTGCGATTTATCCTCAGCTTGCGCGCCACAGGCGAAGGGCACATCTCCTCCATTACCTTTCGCACAGGTGTGATCCATGCCGATCAACGGATCGAAGTATTTAAGCCAACCGGCTTTTTGAGCGAGCCGAATCAGGTGCCAAACGTAGCTTATGAGAAGGCTCTATTCGGGCGGAAGATCGCCGAGTTGGGATTAACCGGCGAGTTTACAACTAACCTCATGAGCAAGCTGGCCGATTCGTTCACGCTGGAAGAACTGCGCGCTGCTTTAAAGGCGACGAAGTTACTGTTGGTAGACCGCGTTTCTTCGGAAGATCACACGGTCGCGCGAGGAATTTGGATGTTGGCTCGCTCGAACTATGAGGTCCAATTCCAACCCGAACAAGAACTGTCTGAAAGGGTAATTTTTCCATCCACGCCTTCACAACGCAACGGTATCGAAGACGCAAGATTCGTCTGTTTCCAGCGCGATAACCAGACCTCCACTTACTTCGCGACCTTCACCGCTTTTGACGGAACCACTGTCGTTCCCGAGCTATTAGAGACGTCCGACTTCCTTCTCTTTCGATTCATTACGTTGAACGGCCCGGCGGCCAAGAATAAAGGCATGGCCATGTTTCCTCGCAAGATCAACGGGCGCTATGCCATGCTTGGCCGGCAAGATAACGAGAGCATCTCGTTGATGTTTTCAGACAATATTCATTTTTGGAACGAGCACACTCCACTGCTGAAGCCGGCATTTCCGTGGGAGCTTGTTCAGATCGGCAACTGTGGATCGCCCATTGAAACAGAAGCTGGCTGGTTGGTTCTGAGCCACGGAGTTGGTCCGATGCGTAAGTATTGCATTGGCGCATTCCTGCTCGACTTGGACGACCCTTCCAAGGTGATTGGGCGGCTTCACGAGCCGTTGATCAAGCCCAACCAGACTGAGCGGGAAGGTTACGTGCCCAATGTTGTTTACACCTGCGGAGCGCTGATTCACAACGGAGAACTTATTGTTCCCTATGGCTTGGCCGACCACGCCACGGGCTTCGCCACTGTGCCGCTCCATGAAGTTTTGTCCGCTATGGAACAAGTAACTCCTTACGAACTCGCCAAGCGGTAGCCGACGCCGGGCTCAGTCACGATACGGTCGCAATCTAATTTCCGGCGCAAGTTGCTCACCGTCACGCGCAGGAGATGAACAACATCTTGGTACTGTGTCGTGCCCCACAGTTCGTGGATTAGTTGATAATGCGTCCTTACGATCCCGGCGTGGCTGGCAAGAAGCTTTAAGAGATCGTACTCGGTTGCTGTAAGTTTGACTTTCTCGCTGCCAACGAAGACCTCTCGCCGGCTGAAGTCTAGTTTGAGAGTTCCCGCTCTAAATACCTCAGCCCGCGGCGTGCCAAAGGCTCTGCGCAGGGCGGCCCGCAGCCGCGCCAGAAGCTCGCCCATCGTGAACGGTTTCGTTACGTAATCATCGGCGCCAGTGTCGAGACATGCGATTTTTTCGGCTTCCTCTTGCCTAACCGACATGACAATGATCGGTGCGGTCGTCCACTCTCTCAAGTGCATTAGCACGAGCTTGCCATCCATGTCGGGCAAGTGGAGGTCGAGCAGAATCAGGTCAGGCCGCGCGGATTGGAATCCCTTAAGGGCTTCTTTCCCCGTACCGGCTTTGAAAACTCGATAGCCTGCTGCATTCAGAGCCGTACTCAGAACGTCCACCATCGAGGCGTCATCGCCCACCAGCAATACCCGAAGACCCGCCATATCAACCTCGATTTCTGCAAACTGCGAACGGCAATGAAAGAGCAACTCGTGGGCCGAACCCCGGATCGCGCCTCTCATTGCACTTTCCGGCTTCCCATACCCAAACTGCCTCGGCGCCGTTGCCCATTGAATGCCAGATGACCACATGTGGTCGCTCAGTTCTGCCGCCTTTTACGCCCTAAATGGCTTTTTGACGTGGTTTTGACGTTTTTTCAGCTACCGTTGAAGTGAATTTTAGGTTCGGCTCTACGTGCCTGAAATTCGTAAAAAGACGGAAATATGATTGAACCAACCACTGAACATCGATTCAACACTTCAACCTTTGCCGGCGAGAGTGAAACGTCCATAACAACGAGTCAGCCGAGTGCGGCGGACCATTCGTTGTCGCCCGAAATGCTTAGCAGAATGAATGCGTATTGGCGGGCGGCCAACTATCTTTCGGTTGGCCAGATCTATCTCTATGACAATCCGTTGTTGCGCGAACCGCTAAAACTCTCGCACGTGAAGCCGATCGTCGTCGGTCATTGGGGTACCACTCCAGGTCAAAACTTTATATACGTTCACTTGAACCGGGTCATCAAGAAATACGACCTTAATATGTTCTACGTTGCGGGACCAGGCCACGGCGGCCCAGCGCTTGTGGGTAATGTTTATCTCGAAGGCACTTACAGCGAAGTCTATCCGAATGTCAGCCAAGATGAAGCGGGGCTGAAGAAACTGTTTACGCAATTTTCTTTTCCAGGCGGGATCTCAAGTCACGTAGCACCTACCACGCCGGGCTCGATTCACGAGGGGGGCGAACTAGGCTATTCGCTGAGTCACGCTTTCGGAGCGGCGTTCGACAATCCCGATCTCATCGTTGCCTGTGTCGTAGGAGACGGCGAAGCGGAAACAGGCCCATTAGCCACCGCATGGCAATCGAACAAACTGCTCAATCCGATCAGCGATGGCGCCGTGTTACCAATCTTGCATCTTAATGGCTTCAAGATCAGCAACCCTACAGTCCTTGCTCGTATCGAGCGCGATGAGCTGGAGATGTTCTTCCGAGGTTGCGGTTGGACCCCGTACTTCGTGGAAGGTGATGATCCGGAAAAGATGCACCCCCTCATGGCCGCTACTCTGGAAAGGGCCATAGAGGATATCCGCAACATCCAAGAGACTGCGCGAACCAAGAATGACAATCGCCGCCCACGCTGGCCGGTGATTGTCCTGAGATCGCCCAAAGGTTGGACCGGGCCCAAAATCGTCGATGGCCTGAAGATCGAAGGTACCTTCCGCGCTCACCAAGTGCCCCTGCTGGTCGACGCCGGCCATCCCGATCACGTCCAGTTACTCGAAAGCTGGATGAAAAGCTACAAGGCCGAAGAGCTGTTCGATAAGAACGGCCGCCTTAAACCGGAGCTAGCCGAGCTCGCGCCGAAGGGCAATCGCCGCATGGGCGCCAATCCACATGCCAACGGTGGACAGCTCTTGCGCGACCTGCGCCTTCCTGACTTTCGCGCGCACGCCGTTGGTGTCTCGTCGCCTGGCGCCGTCGACGCGCAGGATACGCAGATTCTTGGTAAGTTCTTGCGCGACGTCGCCGCAATGAACGAAGATCAACGCAACTTCCGCGTTTTCGGACCCGATGAAACAGTCTCGAATTTATTGAGCGCGGTTTTTGAAGTGACGAACCGTCAGTGGGATGCGCGCGAAGTGAAAGACGATGAGTTTCTCGCGCCCTCCGGACGAGTTGTGGATTCCATGCTTAGTGAACATCAGTGCGAAGGCTGGCTGGAAGGATATCTGCTCACTGGCCGGCATGGTCTGTTCAATAGTTATGAAGCCTTCATCCGAATTGTCGATTCGATGTTCAGTCAGCACGCCAAGTGGCTGAAGGTAACACGCGAGCTCCCGTGGCGCCGCGAGATCGCCTCGCTGAACTATCTGCTTGCCTCCCACGTCTGGCAGCAGGACCACAATGGCTTCACGCACCAGGATCCTGGCTTCCTCGATCATGTCATTAACAAGAAGGCCGATATCGTTCGCTGTTATTTGCCGCCGGACGCTAACTGCCTGTTATCCGTCTTCGATCATTGCTTGCGCAGCCGTAACTATGTCAATGTAGTCGTTGCCGGCAAACATGCCCTGCCGCAGTGGCTAGGCATTGAAGCGGCTGTGGTGCATTGCACGCAAGGGATTGGAATCTGGCAATGGGCAAGCAATGACCAGGACGCCGAGCCAGACGTGGTTATGGCTTGCTGCGGAGATACACCTACGTTGGAGGTTTTAGCCGCTGTTTCGATACTTCGTGAAAACATCCCGAATCTAAAGATCAGGGTGATCAACGTCGTGGATCTGATGACCCTCCAGCGCGAACACCCACATGGCCTCTGCGACGTGGATTACGATTCACTGTTCACCAAAGACAAACACATCATTTTTGCCTTCCATGGCTACCCTTGGCTGGTCCACAAACTGACCTATAACCGCACAAACCGTAACCTTCACGTCCGCGGATACAAGGAAGAGGGCACCATTACTACGCCTTTCGATATGAGGGTGCAGAATGACTTGGACCGTTTCCACCTTGTACAAGATGTGGTTGATCGTTTGCCGCAGTTAGGCACTAAGGGTGCTTACCTCAAGCAGATGGTCAAAGACAAGCTTATCGAGCACAAGCTCTACATTGATAAACGCGGCGAAGACATGCCGGAAATTCGCGACTGGAAATGGCCCGGCACTGCGGCCAAATGAACACTAACGCGACTTCTCCAAATCTCGGCGCCGTTGTATCGGTGCGCGGCGGAGTCGTTGACGTTCGTTTCGATCACAGCTTGCCTCCCATTTATTCCGTGCTGCGAGCGGGTCAAAAAGCGGAGATTGTTATCGAGGTGATGACACAACTGGATGCGCGCCGTGTCCGCGGAATTGCACTGACGCCGACGCAGGGCCTTGCTCGCGGGATGTCCGTGGAACATACCGGCGAACCTTTGCGCGTGCCAGTAGGAACGACCGTCCTTGCGCGCATGTTCGATGTTTTTGGCCATGCTATCGATCGTCAACCTGAGCCGGCGGACGTGCAATGGCGGACAATTCATCGCGCCCCGCCTTCGCTTTCCGAACGTTCTACGAAATCGGAAATATTTGAGACGGGCATAAAAGCAATTGATGTTCTTGTTCCGCTGGAGCGTGGAGGCAAAGGTGGTTTATTCGGTGGGGCAGGTGTTGGTAAGACTGTCCTACTCACCGAGATGATCCACAACATGATCGGACATCAGAAGGGCATGAGCATTTTCTGCGGCATTGGCGAGCGCTGCCGCGAAGGTGAAGAACTCTATAGCGGTATGAAAGCCGCTGGGGTGTTGAAGGACATGGTGATGGTTTACGGTCAGATGAATGAGCCGCCGGGCAATCGATTTCGCGTCGCTGCCGCCGCTTTGACCTTTGCTGAATATTTCCGCGACGACGAGCATAAAGACGTTCTTCTGCTAATCGATAACATTTTCCGTTTCATACAAGCCGGCATGGAAGTGTCTGGTTTGCTTGGACGCATGCCGTCTCGTCTCGGTTATCAGCCCACGATGAGTACTGAGTTATCAGGACTGGAGGAGCGAATCGCCAACACGACTGCCGGCGCCATCACTTCCATTCAAGCGGTGTACGTCCCCGCCGACGATTTAACAGATCCCGCGGCGGTCCATGTGTTTTCGCATCTGTCGGCTTCGATCGTACTCTCTCGCAAACGTGCGAGCGAAGGCCTCTACCCTGCCATCGATCTACTGCAATCCAGTTCAAAGATGGCTACGCCGGGAATTGTGGGCTTGGACCATTACAATCTGGCTCAGGAAATTCGGAAGACCTTGGCGCAGTATGAAGACCTCAAGGATATCGTAGCCATGCTTGGCATGGAGCAGCTTTCTCAGGAAGACCGCATGATTGTTGGCCGCGCACGGCGGCTCGAACGCTTTCTCACGCAGCCATTTTTCACCACCGAGCAGTTTAGCGGGATGAAGGGCAAGCTGGTTAGCCTCAAAGACTCGCTCGATGGCTGCGAACGCATCCTCCGCGACGAATTCAAAGACTACCCGGAGAGCGCGCTATACATGATCGGGGCTATTAACGAGGCAAAAAAGCCAGGCGGTAACACATGAATCTTAAAATTCTTCTGCCGTCGGAAATCTTCGCGAATAAGAGTCATGTTTTGCGCATTGTTGCTGAGACTGGTGCCGGATCGTTTGGATTTCTGCCGAATCGGCTAGATTGCGTCGCCGCGATCGCGCCCGGCATTCTGACGTATCAAACCAAGGATGACGGTACTGTTTATGTCGCGGTCGATGAGGGAGTAATGGTGAAGGCCGGCGAAGACGTGCTTGTCTCCGTTCGTCATGCTATCGGAGGAACCGATCTTAGTCAACTCCAAGCTGCCGTCAAGCGCGAGTTTCTCACAATCGACGAACAAGAGAAAAAGGTTCGGACGGCGGTCGCCAAAATGGAAAGCGGACTCATTGGCCGCCTTGCGGAGCTCCAGCATGAGCGATGAACGAAAGAATCCACCGTCATCCCGCGATGAGGCTTCCTTCGTTCGCGAAGTGTCTGCCCAGGCTGCGCGGAAGCTGAAGTTTCAAAAAGATGGCAGTCAAAGCGTGTGGTTCGGCCTCGGCATGGCCGGAATCGTCGGATGGTCGGTCGCCGCTCCTACCCTCGGCGGCGCAATGCTTGGTCTCTGGTGGGATCACCGGCATCCTGGAACTCGCTCTTGGACTCTTATGCTTCTGGCCATTGGCCTGGTGGTGGGCTGTGCGAACGCTTGGCACTGGGTCACCGAACAGAACGACGCCATGCACAGTGAACCGGAGAACAAAGATGAATAACGCGCTGGGCCTGCTATTCGCGCTCTTGGCGGGTCTATTGCTCGGCGCGATCTTCTTCGGTGGCCTTTGGTGGACTGTTCGGCGCGGTCTTGGCTCCCAGCAACCGGCTCTCTGGTTTCTGGGCAGCATGTTACTCCGAACGGCGATGGCTGTTTCGGGCATGTATTACGCTATGCAAGGCGATTGGCGGCGATTGGTAGTTTGCCTCGCTGGATTTCTTTTAGCTCGTATCTGTATTCTGCGCCTGACTCGTACCGGATTTGCGATGCAAGGAGGCGCAGCTTGAACCTAACCTCCGATCAACAGGTTTTCTGGCAGCACGGTTTTATCAAGCTCAATGGAACAATTGTTACCACTTGGGCCATGATGCTCCTGATGTCACTGGGCGCCAAACTCGTCACTCGCAAGCTCGCAACCGAGGGGCCCATCTCCCGCTGGCAGGGCGCGCTCGAGATCGTCATTATCGGTATTGAAAGTCAGATTGCCGACGTCGGCTTGAGCCAACCGAAGAAGTATCTATCCTTTCTGGGTACGCTTTTCTTGTTTGTAGCCGCCTGCAGCATCTGTATCGTCATTCCCGGTTTCAGCCCTCCTACCGGTTCACTCTCGACAACGGCGGCACTCGCGCTTTGCGTATTCATCGCAGTCCCGCTGTTTGGCATCAGAGAGCAGGGCTTGGGCGGGTATTTGAAGACTTACACGAAACCAACCTTCATCATGCTGCCCTTCAACATCATCAGCGAAGTGTCGCGCACGCTCGCTCTCGCGGTTCGACTCTTTGGGAACATGATGAGCGGAGCGATGATTGCCGGCATTTTGCTGACCATTACTCCCTTCGTATTTCCGATTGTCATGACGGCGCTCGGTCTGCTGACGGGCATGGTGCAAGCCTATATCTTCAGCATTCTGGCCACGGTTTATATCGCGGCCGCTACTCGGGCAGGCAAGAAGAAAGCAACAAAAGGATCATAAACAAAATGGATAGCACTCTCATCGCAGTAGTTTCAATCGCCACGTCGGGCCTCACCATCGGAATCGGCGGCATGTGCCCGGCCATTGGCGAGGGACGGTCAGTCGCCACTGCTCTTACATCTTTGGCGCAACAGCCAGACGCATCGGCCACTATCACTCGCACGTTGTTTGTAGGTCTGGCGATGATCGAATCATTGGCTATTTATTCCTTCGTCGTTTCGATGATTCTCATCTTCGCCAACCCGTTTTGGACTCACGCCATCGCCTCCGGGGGGAAGTGAGCCATGCTGATTGATTGGTTCACCGTTGGCGCGCAGGCGTTTAACTTCCTGATACTTGTATGGCTGTTGAAGCATTTTTTGTACCAGCCGATACTCAATGCCATCGATGGGAGGGAAAAGGGAATCGCCGTTCAACTGGCCGACGCCACCGCAAAGAAGGCGGAGGCCCAGAAGGAGCGCGACGATTTTCAGAGCAAAAATAAAACTTGGGACGAGCAGCGAAACGCTCTTCTCAGTAAAGCCAACGATGAGGCCAAAGCGGAAAAAGATCTTCTGTTAGACGAAGCGCACAAACAAGCCGATTCTTTACGTGCCGCCCAAGCCGCGGCACTGCAAAACGATCAAAAGCGACTGAGCACCCAGATCGTTAATCTCACAAAAGAAGAAGTCTTTGGCATAACTCGCAAGACGCTTTCCGATCTCGCTACCGTGAGTCTCGAAGAGCGCATGGGAGAAGTATTCACACGGCGCCTTCGCGAAATGGACCCGAAATCGAAAGCCGCCTTGGGGGCCTCCTTGGAGACAGCATCCGACCCGGCCATTGTCGGCAGCGCCTTTGCTCTGCCTGACAATCAAAAGGCCGCCATCCAAAACGCTCTCAACGAAACTTTCTCCGCTGAAGTGCGGCTCCGCTTTGAAACCGCGCCTGAGACGGTTTGCGGTATCGAACTCTCCTCTGGCGGACTGAAGATTTCGTGGAACATCGCAGACTATCTCGCTTCGCTCGATCAAAAAGTAGGCGCGCTCTTAGCGGCTGAAGTCAAGCCTGCCGCCCAATTGGCGGCTCACGCCGGAGGCAAATGAACGCGCCATCCAGCGTGTTGGATGCCGCGCTCGATCTCACGTTTTCCAGTCTCCGTAGCGCCCGTGAAGCGTTTAAGCCGGAACTCATTCCCCATGAAGTCGGCATCATTACGAATGTCGCCACGGGCATTGCTACAATTTCCGGTCTGCCAGGCGTTGGCTACGAAGAATTGGTCAGCTTTCCGAGTGGCATGCTCGGCATCGCATTCAACATCGATGAAGACGAAATTGGCGCGATTCTGCTCGGTGACTTCCAAAATCTGCACGCCGGTGACGAGGTGCAGCGCACTTTCCGGGTCATGGATGTTGCGGTAGGTGACGGCCTGCTGGGCCGCGTGATCGACCCATTAGGCAACCCTCTTGATGGCAAAGGGCCCATCGATTCCGACAAGCGTTTGCCCATCGAGCGGCCAGCTCCTCCCATCATGCAACGCTCGCCCGTTGTGATCCCTTTGCAAACGGGACTCAAAGCGATTGATGCGCTTATTCCCGTCGGGCGCGGCCAACGCGAATTGATTCTCGGCGATCGGCAAACCGGCAAAACGGCCATCGCCATCGATGCCATCTTGAATCAGCGCGGCAAGAACGTGGTGTGCATCTACTGTGCTATTGGCCAACGCGCCTCCGCTGTTGCCAAGGTCATCGCCAATCTCCAAGAGAAAGGAGCGTTGGAATACACCGTGGTCGTTGTCGCTGAAGGCAACGATGCTCCGGGCCTCGTGTACATCACTCCCTACGCCGCCACAACCATTGCCGAATACTTTATGGAGAAAGGCCGCGATGTTCTCATCGTTTACGACGATCTGACTCATCATGCCCGCGCTTATCGTGAACTCTCCCTCCTACTTCGCCGTCCCCCTGGCCGTGAAGCATTCCCTGGCGATATCTTCTACATCCACTCCCGGATGTTGGAGCGCGCCACCCATCTGAGTGAAGAAAGAGGCGGCGGTTCCCTCACTGCCTTGCCTATCATTGAAACTACAGCGCAGGATATCTCGGCGTACATTCCGACAAATCTCATCTCCATCACAGACGGCCAAATCTATCTTTCGCCCACTCTTTTCGAACTGGGCGTGCTTCCTGCCATTGATGTCGGCAAGTCAGTCTCTAGGGTGGGGGGTGCTGCCCAGCGCGCCGCGTATCGCTCAATTGCGGGCAACATCAAGCTTGCCTATTCGCAATTCGAGGAACTCGAAGGGTTTGCAAAATTTGGCACGCGTCTTGACGACGCTACCCGCAAAACCATCGATCATGGACAGCGTATCCGCGCTTGCCTCAAACAATCGGAATCGCAGCCAGTCTCTATGGAGGAACAGATCTACGTTCTCCTTGCTTTGACCGCCAACCTTTTTGACCCAGTGCCGCTCGATAAGATGACCGAGGCGCAGCAGGCCCTCCAGAAGGCCGCCGCGCAAATCCCGCCCGAGCTTGCAAAACGGCTCAACTCTGCGGATAAGTTGAGCGACGCCGACCGTCAATCCATTCTGGAAGTGGCTCACGAATCGCTGGCAGCCTTCATTCCCAAGCCCGCTCCCAAGCCAAAACCATGAGCGGCACGATGCAAAGCCTGAGTCGAAAGATTACCGGCGCTGGCGACCTCCAGGGCGTCGTCGGTGCCATGAAGGCGTTAGCGGCCTCAAGCATTGGACAGTATGAAAAAGCAGTGCAATCGCTCGATGATTACTACCGTACCGTGGAACTCGGATTGTCCGCCTGCCTGCGCGAGGCGGAGCCAACTCAGTTATTGCCGCACATGCAGGCAAAGGACACAGGCCCTGTTGGTGCGGTTGTCTTTGGATCAGACCAGGGCCTGGTCGGCCGCTTTAACGAGGTGATCGTTGAGCTAGCTTTCGACACCCTTAAGATGTTGCCTGGCAAAACAAAGCAAATCCTCGCCGTCGGAGATCGTGTTTACTCCCTGCTTACCGGCGCCAACTTTGCAGCGGTGAACCTGCTGACGGTTCCGACCTCGGTCCACGGCATCACTCCTTTGATCGGCGAGGTTCTCCTTGCACTTCAGACCGCTCGCGACAAGGACGGCGTTGTGGACGTCTATGTCTTCCACAATCGCCCGAAGCCCGCCGCTGCCTACGAGCCTATTTGTAATCGGCTTCTGCCGTTCGACCGCGACTGGCGCAGCAAGCTTACGGCAGTGCGATGGCCTACCAAAAAACTACCGCAGGTCGTGAGCGGGACTACCCCGGCGCTCGATGCTTTCATTCGAGGGTATTTATTCGTTATGCTGTTTCAAGCTTGCGCCGAATCGCTCAACAGTGAAAACGCCAGCCGGCTCTCGGCCATGCAGCGTGCCGAAAAAAACATAAAGCAAATCCTCGAAGACCTGAACCTCGAGTTCCATCGCGTCCGCCAGGAATCGATCGATGAAGAGTTATTCGACGTCGTTTCCGGCTTCGAAGCGCTGGCGAAACACATCGCCCAGTGAATAGTAACGTGCCTTAGCTCGCAACGATCCTGCCGGGCTTCGCAGTAACGATCAATCGCTGTATTTTCCTTCGTGCGCGCAGAAGGCGAATCCGAACCGCGGTTTCCGAACAACCGCGCAACTGGGCTATTTCTCCGGTTTTGTACCCATCAATATAGTGCTCTTCCAAAACAGTCCGGTCCTTCGGCTTGCACTGAGTGAGAATTTTCTCAACGTCGATCGCTGCGACATTCAAGCTGGTGGAACGCTGGAGCTCTTCAATGGGTTCAGTTGGCGGTTCACGGCGGAGGATGGTCCGATAAAGATTGAGGGCAATGCTGTTAGTCCAGGTAACAACCAGGTTTGGCTGGCGAAGCTGTTTACGTTTCTCCCAACCCCTGGTCCACGCAGCTTGTGCTATATCCAAGGCGGCTTCATAGGAAATTCCTCTCGACAGAAGAAACTTCACCGTCAAGGGAAACCCGCGCTGATAAGCGTTGCCGAAAGTTTCGCCGGTCATGGGACATCCCTCCCCTGACAGCGACAGGCCGGCCACCGCCGTTGTCGTCGAGTTCTCCGGGTTTGGCTCGGGCCGGTTTCCGTCCGCGGTGACAGCTGACATATACAAGAGGTAAGCACTTCTAAGGCCAAAGCGGCGAACCGCCCATGAACGCATGTCGACTGGAGCAGTCCCAGTTTGCAGACTCCCTCACCGGTTCCGTCGTTGAATTGCAGTCAGTGACCGCGAGTTACGATCACATTTGGTCACCTGACGCAATACGGCCAGTTACTTAAATGACGATTTCTTGCGGCCGAGTAAGGCGAGGCCGACCAGAGCGCTCCCAAGCAGAGAAATCGTCCCCGGCTCAGGCATTGTTACAATGTAACCCTCTACCGTGGTGTTGCCCGGCGTGCCGCCGGAATTGGGAGCGACAATACTCGTGATCGGATTATTCTCGCTGAAAACGCTGGTTCCGAAGTTGCCTGTAATAGCGTTCAACGTCCCCGGTCCGAGTTGCAGCGGAACAGGCGCTGTCCAGTTGATTTGAATCGTGCTGCTGTTGATCGAAACGGTGCCGCCGGTCGAGGTGCCGACAAACTGACCAGTGGCGCCGTCAGTGGTATCCGTCACAATCAGGTCGAAAATAAAAGCGCCGAAGGTTGTACTCTGCACTGTCGTGCATGTTGCGCACGCGAGAATAAAGTTCCCGAGATCGATATTTGAAGGTACGCCGGAGCTGCTGCTGGCGTTCGGCGTAAAGGTCAGCGTTGCGGCCTGCCCCGCGTTACTGGTAAGGATCGTGGCGTTTACACCGTCTACAAATTCGGTGCCAGCCGCATTTGTCGTATAGCTAACGATTGTAGCCCCGAAGGCGCTCGACGTCATGATCAAGGTAACGATGCCTCGGATTGAAGCGAGCTTTGCGAAGTTTCTGTGTAACAAACTTGAGTTCTCTTTCTTGTTCTTTTTGATAGAACAGTCGCCTCTCAAAACTGATGAGGGAGGGGCGCGTGGAGCAATTCAAAGGTCGAAATGGACCAAGCGCTCTGGCTGAAGAATCGCTGGCGTACCTGGATATACATTCGCGAGAAGCCGGCTGTATCCCAGTTCGCTCACCACAGCTTGGCCCGACAAGTGCTTCCCAATTAGCTCTACGACAATCAAGCCGAAAGCCTATCTCGTCGGCGGTGGTATCGGTTCGCTCGCTACCGCAGCGTTCCTCATTCGAGATGGTAACATGCACGGCGCCGTATGCTAACCACGGATAACTACGAATGCAGATCCCCGGCCATCAAACAGCGCTAAGCAGTCTAGGCCGGTCTTCAGCCAATTTCAAAATCAACTCGCCAAACAGCGTGTTGGCCCACGCGAACCACGGACGCGTGAAGTGTTTCGGATCGTCTTTGTGAAACGACTCGTGCATAAATCCAGTTCCGGCTTCCGTGTTCTTCAGCCATCTCAAACACTGCCTGATCTCGTCGTCGCTGGTGCTCGTGAGTGCCCTCATCATGATCGACATGGGCCAGATCATATCCATCCCCTCGTGCGGACCGCCGATCCCCTCCGCCGCTGAACCTTTGAAGAAATAGGGATTGTCCGGGCTCCAAACCCGTGCGCGTGTCCGCCGATAAACCGGATCGCTCACGTCGCAACAGTCTAAGTAGGGCAGGCTCAGCAGTCCTGGTGCGTTGGCATCGTCCATGAAGAGTTGGTTGCCATAACCGTCCACTTCGTATGCCCATACGCCGTTCATCTGTCCATACTGCTGAAGAGCGTCCGAAACCTCTTGCGTAAGTGCCGTGCAATCGGAGGCCAGCGCGCTATCGTTTAGCACGCCCGCGGCCATCTCCGCCAAGTGCCGCAAAGACGTAACGGCAAACAGGTTCGCCGGAATGAACAGGGGGAAAAGGCACGCATCGTCCGAAGGCCGGAACATCGAATGGATCAAGCCTACCTTGCGCGTAGGATTGCCATATCCTTCCGAGAATTGCGTCTCGGTAGGGGCTTCCGAGCGGCGTTGAAACCGGTAAGGCCCCGGCGAAGTTTTGCGCTGCTGCTCGCGGAACGTGGCCACCACCCGCTTCATGGCCTGCGTAAACGCGGCGTCGAAAGGCGCGCCGTCGCCAGTCTTCTTCCAGTAACCATGCGCCAAACGAATCGGATAGCAGAGCGAATCGATTTCCCACTTGCGTTCGCCTACGCCCGGTTTCTTCTCCGTGTTGTCGTTCACCGCCCACGAAAGTGGCTTCGATTGCGGGTCGGGCATAAACGCATTCGCGTAAGAGTCGTTCAAAATGCACGCACTTTGCCGGCGAATCAATCCCTCAATCATTCGCCGCAACGGCACGTCGTCCTTGCTCAATGCCAAATAAGGCCAAACCTGAGCCGAGGAATCGCGCAACCACATGGCATCAATATCGCCCGTAATCACAAAAGTATCGGGCTTGCCATTCGCCACGCGAAAGTGCACGGTGGTGTCGAGCGTGTTGGGAAAGCAATTGTCGAACATCCACGCAATTCGCGAATCGCCAATACGCGGCTTGACGCGCGCAATCGTCGCATCCACGGCTTCGCTGACAAAACGCCGTTTCTCTTTGGGAGGGCGCTTTGACATCGGCTCGGCCTCGTGGGCGCTCATCGGCTGGAGCAGAGCCGACCCGGCTGCTGCGGCAGACGCGATCCGTTGCAAAGCTTTGCGGCGTG
Source organism: Bryobacterales bacterium (assembly GCA_963763615.1). Taxonomy (GTDB): domain Bacteria; phylum Acidobacteriota; class Terriglobia; order Bryobacterales; family Bryobacteraceae; genus Bog-105. The sequence goes on from CAVXPI010000012.1 coordinate 134,979, forward strand.
TCGTCATAGCTGTTCAGGCGTTTACGTGATGTTTGACTTTCGATCCCAACAATCCGTAATAAGCGATAAAAACGTAGCAGGCTAACGGCAAAACGAACGCATGGTGGATGCCCACCTTATCCGCAATCATTCCTTGCAGGACTGGTATTGCCGCGCCACCCACGATCGCCGTGATCAGCAAACCAGAACCCTCGCCGGTGAGTGGCCCTAGCCCCGCAATGGCCAGCGTGAAAATAGTCGGAAACATGATCGAATTGAACAACCCAACCAACAGAATGCTGCCCACCGCCACATAGCCACTCGTCAGCATCGAAACGCCTACCAGCACCAACGCACCCGAGGCCACAATCGCCAGCAAAAGCCCCGGCCTCATCTTCTGCAACAACCAAGCACCGATGAACCGGCCAATCATCATGCCACCCCAGTAAATCGTTACCAGTTTCCCCGCCGATTGGTCCGACATATTCGCGATTTCCGGCTGGTGAAAATACTTCACCAGAAAACTGCCGATGGCCACTTCCGCGCCCACATAAAGAAAAATCGCAGCCACGCCTAAAACCAGTTGCCGATGCTGCAGCAATCGAGCTAAACCGGTCACATTCGGGTCTTTCACTTCGTCCAGATCTTCTTCCGGAGTAATTTCCGGAAGTTTGAAGAACCAGATCACCGTGCCCAAAAGGAGCAGCGCCGCCGCGATTCCGAGATAAGGCAACTTAACAGTCGCCGCTTCGTGCATTTGATAGGCGCCTCGCGCTTGTGGTGAAAGGCCTCGTAGCGCTTCCATGGCCATGGGCGAAGCACTCAAAATCACCAAACTGCCGAAGTAGGGCGCCAAAGTAGCACCCAACGAATTGAACGCCTGTGTCAAATTAAGCCGGCTGGAGGCTGTCTCCGGCGGCCCTAGAATCGAGACATAAGGGTTGGCCGCCACCTGCAGCGCCGTGATCCCCGCCGCTAAAACAAGCTCTGCTCCCAGGAATAAAGGAAACGACGCCGCAGACGCCGCCGGCAGCATCAAGATCGATCCGGCCGCCATAGTGGTCAAGCCAATGACCATCGTCTTTTTGTAACCAGCCCATTCCACCAGCTTTCCCGATGGGACCGCAAACAGCGCATAGCCCGTGAAAAATACCAACTGCACCATCATGCTCTGCGTGTAGTTGAGATCGAAAATCGATTGCAGATGAGGAATCAGAATGTCATTCAATTCGGTCAAAAACGCCCACATGAAAAAGAGCGTTGTTACCATCGCCATCGCTCCGTGATTCGTGCGCGATGTCGATACCCGATTTGTCGTTTTGCCAGCGGCCGCGATCGCCATTATAGATTCGTGCTCATTTCGTAAATCTTTGCTAACCCTTCGCAAGACTATCAGATGGCAAGGTCCACGGCCAATCCGAATTCTCAGAACGGGAATTGGGTTAACCTTTGCACGCTCGTATCCATTGGTTGCGAAGGCGCTGATTGCGGTGACAATGGAATGAACCACATCCGGTCTTTTACGCATCGACTCCTTAATGCCACAGTAAGAATGAATGCACGAGTACGACACCGTTCTGAAAGCCTCGCTACAGAGCCCACAGACCACAATCTTCGAAAAGATCATTGGTGCGCGGATTGATCGTTGGCTGAACGTCGAATTCCCCGAGGTCCAACAAACCCGAGTCGACATGCTCGGCGTCACCACCGTTCACGAAACGGACTTAGCCGCCGTCGAACTGCAAAGCGCTAACGATATGAAGTTGCCGCTCCGCATGGCCGAGTACGCCTTGCGGACATACCGGCTATACGAGGTGTTCCCCAGGCAATACGTCCTCTACGTCGGCAATGACCCCATGCGCATGCCGTCGGAACTGGCTGGCCCTAGCTTCTTTTGCCGCTACACCATTGTCGACATTCGCACGCTCGACGAGGAATCGCTACTCAGCAGCCCGTTCGATTCCGATCACATCATGGCGATTCTCACCAATCATCGCGACCGCCGCGAAACGATACGGCGCATTCTGCACAGCGCAAAGGGCACGGATACGGACCGCCAAGGAGGAAAGAAACACATCGGCCCTTTGGCGGGGCGGCTGATACCGTGCCCGTTTTGCGCGGCCTTCCTCAAATCGCTACACTAGAAGGTGGACGCCGTGACGACGCGTTCAAAAAGCTAATGATCCTGGCTGGTCTTCGTAAGCTGAGCGCGCAAAGGGCGAGGATGCGCGCCGCGAAACGGGGGAAAGTAACTTTGGCGCGGCGCGGGTGACATCGCGCCCGTTTTGCGCGGTCCTCAATAGAACGATTCGCGCGGAGGTGAAACATATGCCAATTCTAGATGACATTATGGAGCACGACGTTCTCGGCCCAACCTTTCGTGAAGGTATGCAGAAGGGGTTGGAGCAGGGCGTACAAAAGGGTCTGGAGCAAGGTGAACAGACCCTCCTTCGTCGCATGCTCACCAAACGCTTTGGCGAACTCCCAACCTGGGTCGAAGAACGCGTGTCAAAGCTCTCCACAACGGAAATCGAGGCCCTTTCCGGCCGTTTGTTTGACGCCAAGAATATCGACGAGATCTTCACCCGCTAACTAGCGCGGAAGTCTGTCCGCCTTCTCTCATTTCCAATGAAGAAATAGTGTCCCCAATATCGGCCCCATGCGTTAAGCGCCCTCGTTCGGTCTTTTACGCATCGACTCCTTAATGCCACAGTAAGAATGAATGCACGAGTACGACACCGTTCTGAAAGCCTTGCTACAGAGCCCACAGACCACAATCTTCGAAAAGATCATTGGTGCGCGGATTGATCATTGGCTGAACGTCGAGTTCCCCGAGGTCCAACAAACCCGAGTCGACATGCTCGGCGTCACCACCATTCACGAAACGGACTTAGCCGCCGTCGAACTGCAAAGCGCTAACGATATGAAGTTGCCGCTCCGCATGGCCGAGTACGCCTTGCGAACATACCGGCTATACGAGTTGTTCCCAAGGCAATACGTCCTGTACGTCGGCAATGACCCCATGCGCATGCCGTCGGAACTGGCTGGCCCTAGCTTCTTTTGCCGCTACACCATTGTCGACATTCGCACGCTCGACGAGGAATCCCTACTCAGCAGCCCGTTCGATTCCGATCACATCATGGCGATTCTCACCAATCATCGCGACCGCCGCGAAACGATACGGCGCATTCTGCAACGAATCGCTACACTAGAAGGTGGACGCCGTGATGACGCGTTCAAAAAGCTAATGATCCTGGCTGGTCTTCGTAAGCTGGGGGATACGATTCGCGCGGAGGTGAAACATATGCCAATTCTAGACGACATTATGGAGCACGACGTTCTCGGCCCAACCTTTCGTGAAGGGATGCAGAAGGGGTTGGAGCAGGGTGTACAAAAGGGCCTGGAGCAGGGCATACAACAGGGGTTGGAGCAGGGCGTACAACAGGGCGTACAAAAAGGCATGGAGCAAGGTGAACAGACCCTCCTTCGTCGCATGCTCGCCAAACGCTTTGGCGAACTCCCAACCTGGGTCGAAGAACGCGTGTCAAAGCTCTCCACAACGGAAATCGAAGCACTTTCCGTCCGTTTGTTTGACGCCAAGAATATCGACGAGATCTTCACCCGCTAGCGCGGAAGTCTGTCCGCCTTCTCTCATTTCTTACGAAAAAGTAGCGTCCCCATTCAGCCCCATGCGTAAGCTTGGGGCTCCGGAAGATTCCCAAACATCAGCCTGGGGCTTTTATCCGGATCAGCGGCCATTCCTCATCCTTCCTTCTGACGCACTGAAGGGGCCGGGCAGCGAATCACCGCCGCCTCACATTTTTCTTCTCCCTCCTTATCAACCACATACTCGCATTTTTCCAACCCCACCGTTCGCCCTCGTTGCATCCTGAAGACGAAAAGGAGGCATTTCTATGCCTAAACAATCCGGTCCTGTCACTCTCTCAGGAAAATCGATTTCCTGCCTCAATCACCTCACGCACGGTGCTGCGTCCGACTCCCTCTTCATCCAGGGCGAAGACCCTGCCGAATTCGATGCGCTTCTCAAAGACGGCTTCGAAACCCATCAGCCCGCCACCGAGGACGACGCTCGTCTCATCGGTGATTTCGTCCGCGCTCGCTGGCTCCTCACACGCCGTCAGATCATCCACGCCACCTGGGAATCCGACCTCCACAACCGAACGGCGGGCCCCACCCAATGGACTTCCGAGGATCTCCACAAACTCAACCTCTTTGATCGCTACCAAACGCAAGCCGAGCGATCCTTCAAACGTTGCTTGGACAACGTCATGGCCATTCGCAAAACTGCCTGCAACGAACAACGCCGGCACGATCTACTCGACCTCCAACGGCAGCGCTTCCAACTCCAGCGCGAACGCTTCGAATTCGCCAAAGAAAAGCAAGCCCAAGTGGTCGCAAGACAAGAAGCAAAAGCCCAGCGATCCGCCCAGCGCGAAATAGATAAAACCGAAAAACGCCAGCAGCAGCAACAAGCACCAAAGGAGCCGCAAGTACAACCCGGGCGCGCAACGGCAGCCGCCGCTTAGAAAACCAGGTCTCTATATATGCGCACCCAAGCCCGCCACAGCCGAAGTGTGCCCAAACACGCCCAGGAATCCTCTGTTCCATACCGAAACAAACGTCGGGACTGGCACAGCGCCCAAATTTTCTTCGCTCGCAGCCCAATTTCCAGCCGTGCGGGCTGACTTTCTCCATTGTTTGCGTTGCTCACGCCTAAAACCTATTTCGAACCGCAAAATCGCCGTTTCTTCCCCATCTCACCCCGCCCAACCGCTGCCGTCCTATTTCGAACCGTAAAAATCGCCCCGCAGGTCTCCGTTCATCCGTTCTTTTGACGCCACCTTGACGTTTTCTTCCATGCATTCAACTCAGAGGATTTTATAAATCATGGGTAACGTCGAAACAAAGAAATGCGCACATCCCGGTTGCGCCCTTCCAACATAAGAGTCGGAATATGGGACCGCAATGCCACCATCACGACTCGCTTGGTCGATGCCGTGACCACACCCATGCTCATGAAGGCGGTCCAGTCCGGCCGGCTTCAACCAGGCAAAATGGTGACTCATCGCGTCGCGCTGCACGACATCCTCAAAGCGTACGAAACCTTCGGCGATGCCGCCACACACGCCCCCTCAAGGTGTCTCTCAAGGCGGCTTAGGGATGACGAAATCAGGTCATCTGACCATATGCCGTTATCTGGCCAGCTGCCCCCGGTCCAGGGCGGCCGTTTAGTTAGACTTAATCCCCAGAACTGCTAAGTATTGGTAACGGCCCACGAAATGCTTTCTTAGTTGGCTGTGGGATATGTCCGCTGAGATCTGCTCCGCCTTTAACCCAAGCGCAAAGCAGGCTACAAAAAAGAGGTAACAATCATGCGACGGAGAGTCATCCCGTTCCTGGCGTCCGCCGTGAAAAAAAAGCAGAACGGTGGTGACCATGTTTACGAGACACAGGCCCGTGGGCTGGCTGTGCTCAGCTCGCCTCTTTTGAATAAAGGCACAGCCTTTACTGCGGAAGAAAGAAAATCGTTGGGCTTGACCGGTCTTCTACCGCCGGAGATCAGCGCCCTAGGAACCCAGGTAAAGCGTGCGTACATCCAGTACGAGCGTCTGCCCGACGCGCTGAGCAAAAACATTTTTTTGACGGCGTTACATGATCGCAATGAAGTCCTTTTCTACCGCCTGTTTTCAGAACACCTTCGGGAGATGATTCCCATCGTCAACGACCTGACCGTCGGCATGGCTATGGAGCAGTATCACCATGAGAGCCGCCGTCCGCGGGGCGTCTATCTTTCGATTGACCATCCAGACGGCATCGAAGAAGCTCTTAGCAACTTTAACGCCGGCCCCAACGATATCGACCTCATTGTGGCAACCGACGCGGAACAAATCCTGGGAATTGGCGATTGGGGAATTGGCGGAATCGAAGTCTCCATAGGCAAACTGGCGATCTACACGGCGGCCGGCGGAATCGATCCCACTCGCGTCATTCCCGTGATGCTCGACGTAGGCACCAATCGCGAAATCCTTCTCAACGACCCGATGTACGTTGGTAACCGTCATCCGCGAATCCGCAATGGGCGTTACGATGCATTCATTGATGCGTATGTGAAAGCCGCGACTAAACTCTTTCCCAATGCGCTACTCCAATGGGAAGATTTTTCGCCGAGCAATGGCCGCCGCATTCTCGAAAAATACCGCGACCAGACCTGTACGTTCAACGACGATATGCAGGGAACCGGCGCCATTACCCTCGCGGCCGCCATCTCTGCCGTCCGTGTCTGCGGAGTGCCACTCCGCCATCAGCGCGTCGTCATTTTTGGCGCTGGGACGGCGGGCATAGGGATAGCCGATCAAATCCGCGACGCCATGACCGATGAAGGGATTTCTAACGACGAGGCAACGAAGCGCTTTTGGTGCGTCGATCTGCAAGGATTGCTGACTTCCGACATGGAGAAGCAACTGGGCGATTACCAGTTTGCGTATGCCCGGCCTGCGTCCGAAAGCAAAGACTGGAAGCATGAGAGCAAAGCAAACGCCGTAAACTTGGCTGAGGTGGTGCGCCGTGTATCGCCCACCATGCTCATCGGCGCTTCGAACGCTGCCGGAGGTTTTACCGAATCCATCGTAAGAGAGATGGCCGCGCACACCGAAAGGCCCATCATTTTCGTCCTTTCGTACCCGCAGGCTCGCGCCGAAGCAAATCCCGCCGATCTAATTGCCTGGACTGAAGGGCGCGCGCTGATCGCAACCGGTAGCCCAGGCGCGCCCGTCACTTACAGGGGAGTGACATATGTCGTCGCCCAAGTGAACAATGCCATGTTGTACCCGGGTCTTTGCCTCGGCGCCATTGTGTGCCGAGCCAGCAAGATCAGCAACGGTATGTTCGCGGCCGCTGCCAGTGCAGTCTCCAGCCTCGTCACTGTCCGTCAACCAGGCTCTTCTCTGCTTCCGCACATAGATGATTTGCGCATTGTCTCGCGGACCGTCGCCGTAGCTGTTGCCGAAGCTGCTACGGACGAGGGTTTGGCAAGACTTAAATCCGACGACATTGTCCAGCAAGTACACGACGCCATGTGGCAGCCCGAATATCGCCGCATTCAGGCGTCATAGCCTCCCTACAGAGTCTTATGCTGTTTCCAGCATGGATTTGATAATGAGGCTGCGTTCTTGAAACAAGTGCTCATCGTTGAATCTGCGCCCGTTGGCTGCGGCTTCGGCTATTAGCTCACCCAGTTCGTTACGGCGCTCCGCGAGATGGGCGATTTTTTCGCCCAGCGCACTCCAGTCATGCATGGGAACGAACGAGCCACCGCCGAGATCGACGGTCAAGTCGCGCGCGAAAGCGGTGTCATACCCTATAATCGGTGTTCCGCAAATGAGGGCTTCCAGCAAACACCTTGGCGACTCCGGTGTGACGTGGGTGAATAGCATAATATGGCCATCGCGCAGACCCTCTAGCAAGATTTGACGATCGGAGACGAAGCCTGTTAGTTTAACTATGCCGCTCAAATTGAGAGCCGCGAGTTCCGCTTCCATCTGAGCCCGCAACTCGCCATCGCCATACCAGGTCGCACGTAAGGCCGCTCCGCGGTCTCGAGCGCCAGCAATCGCCTTTATCCATTCGAGGGGCGCCTTCATTTCAGACATTCGACCCGCATAGACGATACGCAGCTCCTTGGCGGAGAGAACTTCCGTCAACTTGGTCTCGAGCCTATCGGCGGAGATTGCATCGGAAGGTTTGGTGTGCACGTCGTGGATTAAGTGGTTGTTGGCGCACCAGGGTGAGTACGCCGAAAAACACTCTTGCCCGTGCCAGAGGCCAGCGGCACAGTGTTGGATCAGCGAGCGGTGATAGCGGTCCATTAGGCTCGCTTCGGCGAGCTTCTTCCAGGTTCGGGGGCCGCTGCCGCTGCGCGCCAGCTTGCGAAGAAGTTGCGGTTCGACACGGTCGGTATGAATGGCATATCGCCGGCCTTGTTTTCTTGCCTCCCTGGCGGCGATGGCGGCCCAATCCCCCACTAGTCCGCCGATGGCGAACTGCAGGTATTCGCAACTCCTTACTTGCTCGGCGAGAAGCTTTCGGTATTTTGGGTAAGCCCGAATGAAATCCTTCAAGCCGTAGGCCCATGGCAGGGGGATGCAAGTGACTCGGTCGCTCAGATTGCTGTCCGCCGGCTGCCAGGCGATGGTTTTATCGGCTTGCGCAAGGGACTCCGGCATCACAGGGGCGGCCGCCACAACTCGTACAAAGTTGTCGGCCCAGCGATTCAAGCCGTTGTACGCTTGCGACTCGATCAGAAGACGATCGCCTTCCATGCGGAAAGGAACAGGCAACACTAGCAGCATGCTGCCTTTAACGAAGGAAGGAGTTGAATGATTCAGCATGTGGACGAGTCGAAGTTAAGGCTCGACAAACGTGTAGTCGGGTGAAAGAGTCCGATTGCCTTTGGCGTCGGTACTTACTAGCTGATAGTGTATGGTTCCGCTGGGTACCCACCCCATGGCAGGTTGCGCGTCCGTTGTTAGGGGCGTCACCTTCGAAAATCTGCCATAAGCGGTGGTCGGTCCGAACTGGACATAGCTGTTTGCCGGCACAGAGATTTTCCAAGTGATTTCAGCGGTGTTGTGCTGGCCGGGTACAGCCACAACATTAGAAATAGACGGCGGAGCGGAGCTTGCCGTTGAGAATTGTTGAACGGCGGAGGAAGACGTTTTACCGTTGGCGTCGGCTGACTGAGCAACGAAATAATAGGTGGTTCCACCTTTTAAGCCTGTTAAGGTAACCCCATGATTCGTTGCTAGACCGGTTCGTGGGGGTGAGGACTGACCAAGGGACGGACTCTCTCCATAGTTCACAACAGTCGTCGACGGCACATCGGTGGACCAAGAGATAGAAGCGCTGGAACCTGTGACGCTCCATGTCGCGACATAGGAGATTTGAGGTCCAGCGCCCGGTCTGGCGACAAACGCACTAGGACTTGCCGTGGCGGTGGTGAAGTGTTGAACGGCGGAGACGCCAGTGTTGCCGTCTGCGGTAGATTGAGCGGCGAAATAGTAGGTGGTTCCGCTGCTTAAGCCACTCAATGTCACACCGTGGCTGTTGGTAAGTTTGGTTTGCACGGGCGTGGTCTGACCAAGCGCGGGAGTGACACCGTAGGCGACAGCGGTGGTCGAAGGCAAATCCGTCGACCACGACATCGTTATTCCGGAGGACGTAATGCCCCAAAACGCGAGGTACGACACTATCGGTGCGCGCGATTTTGAGGCGGCCGTTTTGAATGTGAAATTGGATGAGACAGAGCGAGCGCCGCTGGTATTGACGGACATGGCGGACAACTGGTAAGTGGTTCCTACGGTTAGCCCGGTGAGGGTGATGGAATGCGTGGTCACGAGGCTGGGGTCTAGCGCTGACAAAGAGGTATAGGTGCTAGTGGTGCCGTATTCCACTTGCGAGGAAGAGGGTTGGTTGGTTGTCCAACTGACGGTGGCGGAAGTGCCAGTGACCGCGGTAACAGTCAGCCCCGAAATGACCGCCGGTTGACTAGCCGAGGATGCTGCGGTGGCAGGCAGCGCCGAAATGACCGCCGGCTGAGTAGCCGTGGACGCGGCGCCGAGCCAGGTTAGGACGCTCATCGAATAAGGGGGCAGTGTTAGACCCGATGCCGGATTGAAGCTGGTCAACGCGGAAGTGGCGATGTTCACCACCTTGGCGGCTTCGTTGGTATCGGTCAGGTTTGCCGAAGTCAATTGCTGCAGCTGAACCGTTCCCGCCGGAGCATTGGCCCCACCGAAGGTGACCGGTAGCGGCGATGTGCGGGACAAGTTGAAGACGACTGCCGAGTAATTAGAACCGTTCTCGAAGGCGAACGAGTGCAAATAATGAGCGCCGTTGAATTGGACCGTGTTGACCAGCGGCTGATTCCAGGTGGGGTCAGCTCCAGTATGGACCGTTTGCAGCATAGCCGCGCCATTGCTGAGCGCTTGGTTGGCCAACTGCAGAGCGAGATATTGAGGCCGTTTGCGGTCAGTGACGCCCATGTCCACCACCGATCCCCATAACAAAACACTTTTGCCGTCAGGCCGGTTGAAGGAGTACTGGGGCAAGGAAAAGAAATCCTGGTTGACTACGCCAAACTGCCGCAAGCTTTGCAGCATCGTGTCTGCGACCATCAGCCCAGCGCCTAGAGAGTTGACAAAGGTGCCGAGAGCCGATTGTGTAATGGCGCCAGCGAGCGTCGACAAATTGATTTCGTAAAAACTCAGCGGTACGGGGTGGGAAGACGTTTGGATGGCCTGATAATCCTGATAAATCATGCCGGGAGTGAGCCCTTCGGCCGTGCCGGTGCTGGACACGAATGCTTCCGGTTCGGCAAAGGTGGGGCCGAACAGCGATTCCACGTCACCAAAGGCATCTACCGTATTCATGGTGTACGGCGCAACGGTGAACGAGTTGTTGTTGTTGCAATTATTTTGAATGTCGACATTGCGGCCTGGATAGGCAGCTTGGCCGCCCAACACCAAGTCAAAGCTTGCTGCGGCAAAGGCCGGATGACTCTGCATAGCCGCGAAGATGGTTTGCGCACGCGAGCCATAGGGCGCCGAATATTCGATGTTGCCGCCTTTAAAGGTGGAATTCCAGGCCTCGTTACCGAACTCCAAGTGGATTTTGGGAAACACTTGCGTCCAGGGCGACGCTTGTCCGAGAGCGGTGCGTTTGCCCCCATAGGTGGTTGAGCTATCTCCAGCCAAGTACTCAATGAGATTGCGGGCATCGCCGGTGCTGAACGTGGATGGCACGACAAACCAGGGCTCGCTGCCTATTAATTGGCACAAGACCAGAAAATCGTGCAAGCCATAAGAAATCTGATCCGATTCGCTAAACCAGGCGGAAAAGCCGGCGCGCTGCCGGGCGAACGGCACGGCGATGAGATTGTCAAGCGTCTCACCCAACTGGCCGCCGCCTGCCCAATATCTGATCAGGCCTGGCTGCAGCAAGCGCAGGGCATTGACGACTGGATCGCGAAACGCGCTGGTGTTGGTGGGATCGGTATTGACTTTTGAAAGACTGACATCGTCCAATTCAAAGGAATCGGCGCCCACTGTGCTGAAGGCCACGCCAATAGTTCCGACTGCGGATCCGTCTTCTGTAGCGGTAAACCTATAGGAATAACCACTCCAACTGCCAGTTAGCGCGGCAACTTGGTTCAGGTACGCGGCAGCCGGCTTCCGGCCTATGGAGACGTTGATCTGGTTGGAACCGCCGGTCCCTTTTGCCTTGAATTGCAGTTGATAAGTGCCGTTGAGTTGAATGAAGGTCTTGCCGCTGGTGGAATCGAAGAAGCCGGCCAAGGTAGCGGAGTCGCCCGTTCCCGGCGCATTTAGGGCCACCGTTTGTTTGCCGGCGGTGCCCGGCGGAAGATCGATGAGATTGTCGCTGATTTTTCCGGCTCCTGTGGTGGAGGGCCACCAGCCGCCGGTTGCTCCGCCAGGTACAGTTTTTCGGACAATCAAGTAGTCTCCGGCTGCGGGCGGCGCACCGGGGGAGCTAAAGCTGAGGGTCACTCCCTTGCCGCTACCGGGCGCGCTGGATGTGGTGACGGTACCCGTTCGTCCAGCGGCTGCGCCGTAAAACACTTCAAAAGCCGCACCATTCCAAAAGCCGGCGGGCCAGCCAGACCACTGATCGTCATCGACACACGTGGTTGCCGTACCGGAGGCGCAACGGATTGTAGAATTCCAGATCTGTCCTTCAAACCCCGGGTTTTGCATCAGCAGGTTTTGGGTGATCTGGCCGGAATCGTAGTATGTCATCGTTCCGAGGTTGATTCCCAGACGCTTGACGGAAGGCTGAAGAACGGCGGAACTGATCGCGATATTGGTGCTCTGCGAGAACGAGCGAGCGGTAAGCAAGAAGGGAACTGCAAAAGATAAGAGGCGAACGGCAGCATTCCAAAACTCTAATCGACTTGATCGCAAACGGGTAACCTCAACATGAATTAGGTGTCTGAAAATGTAACTACCTTCGAAATAAGGGGATGATAATCATTTCAAAATGGTTGGATAAGACCAGGGAACGCCGGCGAATGAGCGAATGAAAAACAAAAGCACGGAGCACGCCACAAAAACGATGGTCATTTCTACGTCCTGCTTTAAGGTAAAGATCCGTTCGCGCCAAAGGCCCAAAAGATTAAAGAGATAGACAGGAAAATCGCTAAAAGAGATAATCCACACCGCCCCGATCAGCCCCCAAATGTGAAAAGTGGCGGGAACGGCGAACAGCAGCAGCAATGCAGTCGCCACGTACCCGGAAATACTGTAACTCATTTTGCCTAACATCGTCAAACACGGAGCGCTTGTACTGTAAAGGATCGTGTGCCACAAGCCAATGGCTAAGAGGGGAACAATCCAGGCCGCAGCATGGTAGCGCTTATCGTAAACGTGAATCAGGAACAGGTCGCTGAAATTGACGCCGAGCGCGAGCAGCACGGCTGAGAACAGCAAGACGAACCGGCGATAGCGCAAGACGACTAAGCGAAACTCAGATCGTTCCAACTTGCTGAAACTTGAAACGAAGGGCAGACCGACGTAACCTCGAAAGGCCATGATGATTTGGCGCGGAATATCGGCCAAGGCGAAAGCAATTCCGTAGAGACCGAGTGTCGTCATCGACACGAGTTTGCCAAGTACCAGACGGTCGGATTGCGAGGAAAGGAAGGTTACGGCTGTTGAAGCGAAGATCCACTTGCCGAAAGACAAGAGTTCGCCGACGATTTTCTTATCGAAGACGAACCTGTTTCGATAGCCTGGTATCAATAAATGGCTGATAACCAGGCGGGCCGAGTCGGCCACAAGGCGCCCTATGACGAGTGCCCAAGCCGAGCGGTCGAACAGGGCGGCCGCTACCGTCGCGATGAGCTGAACAAAATAGGTGAAAAGTTCGAGCAGGGCCACTTTGCGAACTTCCATGTGCTTGTTGAACGTAAGGATACTCGTAGAGTTAAAGCCTACGATGATCATGCTCAAACCCAATACCGGGACTAAGGCGAACAACCGGGAATCGCCGTAAAATCTGGCCGCCGGCCAACTAAGAGCGGCGCAAAGCACCCAAAGGCCAAACCCCCTCAAAACCTGTACTGTCCAAACGGTGTTGAGAAAGTGCGGATCGTCCCCATTCTCATTGCGGATCACGCTGGGGCCGAGACCAACGTCGGAGAACAGACTAAGCCCAATCATGAAAGTGTTCAGCAGCGCCATCAGTCCGAAGTATTGGGGTGCGAAGAGTCTGCTCAATACGATGCTGCTGGCCAGGCGCAGAACTTGGGCTCCGGCATAGGAGAGAACCGTCCAGACCGTTCCTTTTTGGGCCTTGGAGACAATCGACGTGTGGTTGATCTCGGGTGCGGTCTCTTTGTTAGCGGATTCGTTCATCAAACTGCCGTTGTCACTGATCCGTTCGGGGGAGTCCTCCAATAGCCCGTTCTCGCTTTGCTCACTCATCGTTGTCTAAGAAACAGGTGCAAGAAGGACGGTATGTTTCTTCTTTCATGATGGCATGCATCGGTGCGGCGTCAAGCGGATGGGTTGAAGACGCAAAACAGAAAGGGTTTCACGATCTGGGCATCGGACACCGCTCGTTTGGTACAAGTAGACGCGGCCGAGCCGCGTTAACACTCGCGGCTCGGAAAGCGGCTGTGCGGGAAACAGAAAGGTTTTCACCACTGATGAGCACTCAGCCGAACGACCGTCTAAAGCATCAGCTCCCGATGGAATTCTGAGCCTTGCGCCGGGCATCGCGATCAAGGGCAGCGTGGATGGGCGCGGCGGGCACGCCAACAACCGTAACTCCCGCTGGGACCTCGCGCGTGACAACGGCGTTCGCACCCACTGTCGCATTATCGCCGATGGAGATGCCGGGTAGAACCGTCACTCCCCTGCCGATCCAGACGTGCCTGCCAATTGAGATGGGAGACGATAGATGTAAACCGTCGCGCAATACGTGATCGGCCGCGCGGAGATGGTTGGCATCGCGGACGCTACTGTACTCGCCGATCATCGACCCTTCGCCAATACTGATGCCACTGTATGCCACCAGATGGACTCCCCGGGATATCACCACATTGTCCCCGATTTCGATGGAAGCGCCGGCGTGGGTTTCCAAATAGGCATCCGGGTACAGCAGCACATTTTCGCCGATCCGAACATCGCCGGTTCCATGAACCTCGGCGGTGCCTAGCACTACTACAGATGTAGGAAGGGAATGAATAAGGCGGGAGCTCAGTAGTGAATAGGCTTTCAAACGACGAATGTCTTCAAGAGCGGGAGCCATGAGCCGAAGGCATGGGATGAGCAACACCCTCGACAAGGCTTTGATCAGTGTCCTCATAATCTTCCTATCGTTAGTTTCCGTCATAGACGCAGCCCTTTTTTGGCTGGCGAGGCTGGCAGGGCTTGTACAGATAAGAGTGCGGTCAGTTGCGAATATCTCATTTGCCTGCTGCCCCCTTGTATTCAATAATTCCACTTTGCCAGTTTCGTTTCAAGTTGCGCTTGTAAACGAGCTGCCCGATGAAGATGGGGATCTGCCGGACGTGAGAGTGAATCGCGAACAGAACGCGCGTGCCCAAGGACGCTCTTTTGCCGCGGGCTTTGAGGGCCGTTCGCAAAATCAAGCACGCGAAGCAAAGCATGGGCAGAAGGATAAAGATCCAGGAATGGGCCAGGATTGCGGCAATTATCGCCATGATCGGAGCGATGAGGTAAATGCAAGCCCGGACCGCGTTGGCGCGAGAATCGGCGGTCCAAAGCGGATCATCCGTACCCTTGTACCTGGCGGCGATTTCAGCGTACGCGTGACCCGCCCGCAGTGAGTGCTTCCAATACTGCCGCCAAGTCGTCATGGCGTAATCGTGACCCGTCATGGGGGCATCAATGTGGGAAATCAATCCGCCTGGAGCGCGTATCCGGCGGCATAAATCTGGTTCTTCGCCCGCAATCAGGTCGGCATTGAAGCCGCCAGCTTGTTCAAGGGCGCTTCGCCGCATAAGCGCGTCGCCGCCGCAGAACTCGGCCAGACCGGGCGGATAAATCCAGTCCAGGTCGAGAACGCGATTATAGACGGAAGCCTGGGGATTGATCTCGCGGCGGTGCCCCCAAACAACCGTAATGCTGGGGTTTTGCAACTCTGCTATGGCTTTGGCAGCGAAGTCGGGGTGAAGAATCGTGTCGCCATCCAGAAAGAGAATAAGAGGCGCCACAGCGCTCTGCCAACCGGCATTGCGGGCACGGGCTGCAGATAGCTTCCCGCCTTTGATTTCAATGACCTTCGCACCGAATCGTGCGGCCCGAGCCGACGAGCCGTCACTTGAGGCGGAATCAACGTAAATAATCTCGAAAGGGCCGGGGCAGGACATGCCGGCCACCGATTGGAGGCAGCGTTCGAGGCGCGCACCTTCGTTACGGCCGATGACGACGACGGAAAGAATGGGGTCCGGCATGTCGTTACCAAGGCCGGGGTGGCGAGACTCTTCCGCCATTCGTTTCTTTCCATGCCCGCCTCATCAATTCCCGTACTGTATCACTTTCGGCTGCCTTCAAGTTGCGATCACCGGTGGAGGCCACCCGATTGCGGAGACTTCGCAGCTTGTGCCAGAGATATTCCACGGCATAAACCAAGAAGACGGAGCTTGGGTGGTGTTTGCGGTAATAGAGAAGTTGACTGCGCATTCTCCACAGCATTAGCTGCGAGCCGGAACGCGAAATGACAGCTTCCGTTATCGTCTTGGAAGACTCGCCTCCGAGATGGACAACTACCACGTCGGGCCAGTAGAGCACCTTGTATCCCAACGCCTTGATGCGGCGGCACAGGTCGACTTCTTCGTAATACAAGAAGAAACTTTCGTCAAAGATGCCCGCCTGTTCGAGAGCCTTTGGGCGGATGATGGAGAACGCACCAGGAACCCAATCGACCTCGGCGGGTTCCATGGGGTCACTCCAGGTGCGGTCGGCTCGTCCAAAAAAACGCGACCGTGAGAAGCGGGTCGACAGACCGGAGAGGCTGAGGAAATCGTTTAATAAACTGGGGAAACTGCGCGCAGAGGGCTGCCACGCTTCGGTCGGACCGACTAAGCGGCCACCCGCCAACCCAACCTCTGGCTGGGCCTCCATCTGATCCACGGCGCGCCGTAAAGAATCGGGCCGCAAGAACGCGTCAGAGTTGAGCAGAATGATATAACGGCCTTTGGCGCGTACTAAGGCACGGTTATTGGCGGCGGCGAATCCTAGATTCACGTCGCTGCGGATGAGACAAATGCCGGGATACTGAGACTGCAGCATTTCCACCGAACCATCGGCGGAGCAGTTGTCGACGACAATAATCTCGATCGACATTCCCGCCGAGCTCTCGTTCAGGCGTTGGAGACATTCGTCCAGGACTTGGCGCGTGTTATACGAGACTATGATGACCGAAAGATCGGTTTGCTGCCGGATCTCGTGCAGCGCCGGTTGCGAGGTGGACGCTGTCACAGTCGACACTTAAAGATTTCTCCTAATGCTTTGGCGCTCTGCTGCAGGTCGAAGTGCTCCTGGATGCGCCGGCGCCCGGACGCGCCAAATTGGCGGCGTAAAGCGGGATCGTCAATCAGGCGCGCTAGAGCGGCGGCAAGTTGAACCTCATCGGAGGGTGCGACTAGCAATCCATCAATCTCGTTGCGGATGAGTTCGGGAATGCCGGCCACCGTCGTGCTGACGCATGGTATTTCCATGGCCATTGCCTCCATCAGCGCGATCGGAATCCCCTCAGCGAAACTGGGCAGGGCGAAGATCGAGGCACCCGCGAGTAGCGTGCGGACGCGGCCGGCATTGACGGGGCCTTCAAAAATTACTTTATCGCCAAGGCCGTATTGGGCCGCCGCATTTTCAAGGGCAGCTCGTTCCGGTCCCTTGCCAATGAAACGCAGACGGATATCGCGGCCTTCCCGGACGAGGCGTTCGAAGGCGGCGAGCAGGACATGTTGCCCTTTAGCGCCCACCAAACGTCCGACACAGGCGATCTCAATCGGGCCCGCGGGCAGTGCACCGCGGCGTGGCGAGAACTTCGAAGCGTCAACGCCAAGACGGCATACGAGCAGTTTGTCCCACATAGACGAGGGACTGATCATTTTCAGCTGACTACAGCCAAATGAGCTAATGCAACAAATAAAAGACGCCGCCTCGATCTTTTGGCGCAGATAGTATTTGCCGACATCGAAGAACTCGTCGGGCCCATGGATCGTAAAAGAAAGCTTGATGGGGAAGATCCGCGCCGCGATCATCGCGACGCTCGCAACCGCGCCGCCGAGATGGGTGTGGAGATGCGACTGGCCGTTGCGGCGCATCCAAGCGCCCACCATGAGAGCTTCAAAAAAGTAAAAAAAGCGAATGAACTCGCCCCCCAGCCGAATGGTGAAATAGAGGCCGCGGAGAACGCCGAGGGGATGGAGAACGAGTGCCGAAACGAGGTCTCGCACGGCCGCCGCGATCCCGGCGCGCTTTACGTAGAACGTATTTGCTTCCTCGTTGCGCTCCGCCTCGTCCATCTCCGACGGCGGCTGATCGCAAGGGTTGATGGAAGCCGTGACGATATCGAAACCAAGCTGCCGTAGGCACAGAATTTCGTTCAGCACAAATGTGAGCGAAAACGCGGGATAGCCGCTCAATAAATAAGCGAGCTGGACCCTTGCCGGCGGATCGGTGTGCGAAGGGGCGAAACTGGGTAAAGCCTCGGCGACGGGACTCATACACACCCTCCGTCAATCGACAGATTGCGGACGATTAGACAAGCCCCGTACCGGGCCAAAAGCGTGTTACGCATGTTTGGGCTAGGCGGGGATCTGCCTTTCCACAGCTTGATATTCGTCCAGATCCCGTCTCAGCGCGCGGCCGGCGCGCTTGACCCGAACGCCGCAAAGAACCGCTCCTACAGCCGGCACATTGAGGCGTTCCAGAAGACGTGCGCCGCGAATTAGATCACTACGCTTATCTTGTCCGGCTTGCACCACAATTAGAGTTATGTCGGCTTGCGTGGCCAGGTGCTCGGCTTCCGCCGAAAACACTAAAGCCGGAGCATCCATCAGCATCACGTTGCGGCCTTCCAGTCTGCGTGAGATCGGAGAATCAGGCGGCGTCAAGATCTTGCTGAGGCTAATCGCTTGCAACTCGCTCTCCAGTTTGTGATGGCCCTCGGGTAAGGTGACATCAATGTGGTGGGCGGATAGCTGGAGCGCAATATCGCGCAGGATTGCCGAAGGGACAGGCTTCTTTAGGCCAGCCAGGAGGATGCTGCCGGCTCCCTTCGCAATGCCGCGCTCGATTCCCGCCACCAGCCGGCGAAGGTGTTCATCGGCGAACTTTTCTGTTTTGGAATTGCGCTCGATGGTCATCCCAATGATAGTGAAGCCGAGGATGCGCTCGACGGTGGAAGGATCATGAATTCGGGAATCCAAGCCATCCAGGGCCAAGGGCAGAGCCAAGCTCAAGAGGGTCGCCAAAGCGAAGACCACGATTAACGCCTTTGAGCGCTGGCTCTTAATCGGCTGGGGCGACGGAGAGGCGAGCGAAAATACACGCATACCGCTGCCAGCGGCATTGCGGAGGCGGATTTCTTCGAGCTGACCGTCAATCCGAGTCACGAAGTCCTGCACGCGCGCGATTTCCGTATCGAGCATTCCGGCCATTTCCATATTCTTCGAGTTGCCCGGGATGCTTAACATCTCCTGATCGATTTCCTGCTTTAGATCTGTTTCGACCCGCCGAGCTTGATCGGCCGTAGCGCGCAGCTTCGCCATCAGTTGAGCACTCACCTTAGGAACTTGCTCGCTGGAGCCTTTGTTCAATTGGGCGTCGATAGCGGCGAGTTCGGCCTCGGCTTGTTGCCGCACCGGATGGGAGGGAGTCATCGTTCTGATTTTTTCCCGCAACTCGAACTGTTTCTGCAACAAGTTCATGGTCATGGCCCTGGTAGAAGGATCGGAACTGGCGAGTTCCTCGGCGTCGGCATTCACAGTTTCGTGTCCCGCCTTCATTTGTTCCTCGGCTTCGATACGCCGGCTGCGCGCCGCTGCCAGAGCGTGACGCATTTGAATCAAGACATCATCGTCGGGAAGGGCAGTGCCCTTTTGCAGGTTGACGACCTGCAGGGATTTTGCCAGCTTTGCACGCTGCTCCAGTTTGGCCTGCAGTTCCTTTTCGAGCGAGTCCTTTTCCAGCGCCAGCGCGGTCGAACGATCGTTCGGGTGTGTGCCGCCATCCAGAAAGCTTTGGGCCACGGCGTTGGTGATCTCTGCCGCCTTATTGGTATCGCCATTGGCCGTTTGTATGGAGATTTCGTAGCTATCCGGAATACGCTGCACCTGCAAGTCGTTCCGCAGGTTGTCCACTGCCTGCTGTTCGGTCTGTCCTACCCTTTTTAACGAAACACCGGCTTTCTCTAGCCGCTGCAGTGCCTCGCTCAGCGTATCGTAATGGAGAATCGTCATAATCTGCTGATTGACGAAAGTAGCGTACAAACTGGAAACCCCGTCCCCGCTATCCTTAGCCAAATCGGGTGGGACGTAAATGGTAGTCTCCGCACGGTAAATCGGGCGGTTGGTCATAAATGCCCACTGACAGCCGCCAATGGCGATTGCGAGGAAAACGATAATCGCCAGCTTCCAGTGGCGCTGCAAACTGTCCAGTAAATCGAACTCAAAACCATGGGGAATCGGCGCCGGCGCAGGAGCGGCTTTCACAAGCCGCCGCGATGACGAATGAAGTACAAGTGCCTTTTCGGTTTCGTTAACGACAGGTGTTTCAATCGGCATCATAAAATTTTATCTTCCTCCCATGATTGCGCCAAACATAAGTAACGAGCCAGCTGGACTGAATTTGTCCAAAACGTAACCCATTTTGGCAAGACCGTTCTTGGGGACATAGACGACATCTCCGCGTGCCACAGAAATCTCTTTCAAACGGGTGCGAGTTGGGTCGAGCAAATCTTTGAAGGATACCTCGATGCTCATGCCAGTCGAAGGACGAATGAGGCGGATTTTATCGGAGTTTGCATCTTTGTTGAGTCCACCCGCCATAGCGAGCACGTCTATCAGGGAAGCGTCGGCCCTGAGTCTCACCGCACCTGGATGTTCAACCTGTCCTAGCACATCCACCAAATCGTCGCGCTCGTCGGGCACGAACACAACATCGTCTCGCCTGAGACGCAAATTGACGCCCGCGCCAGAGGCAAACAGATCCTTCATGTCGATCCAGAGAACTTGCTCGGTGCCGCGATAAACAGCACAGCGGCTCAGCATAGCGCCGCCTTGCCCGGCGGTGCGCCCCGTCGAGAGTGTGGAAGCATCTTCGGTAGAGGTAGAGGCTGAGGCAGGAGTGTAGGCACCACTCTTGGCTAACGCTTCGAGAAGTGTCGGAGCGGTGTCAAAATAAAGCGGACCCGGCGAAGTCACGCGGCCTACGACGACGATCCGGTTTGAGCCGTATTTGCTGATCTGAATGGTTACGTTGATGGTGGAGTAGTACTGGCTCCACGCCTTCGTTATCTCCTTCGCCGCCTCTTCGCGAGTCTCGCCCGCCACTTTGATGGAACCCACGAGCGCGAGGGTAATCCTGCCATCGGGCCCAACCACATGGTGACCCTGCAGATCGGCCTGGCCGGGCACCTGAACATCCAATTCGTCGCCAGCGCCAATCGTGTACTCGTCTTCGGAAGCCGCTTCGAATTGACGCAACAGTTCGCCCTGACCCAGCTTGAGTCCGGAGTTTCCGACAATATCGCCTGTTTTACTGTGCTGGTCGGCATCAGAAGCCCAAGCAAAAGTCGTGACTGCGCCTAGTGCTGCCAGCAGCGCAATAAAAGATTTTAATTTGACTAAAGTACAGCTGAACATTCTTCTCTCCACTGATCTGCTTTTTTTCGGGGACGAATTGTCGCCGGTATCCCGACGGCGATCGATCCCGCTGGAACATCTGTTAAAACAACTGCGTTTGCGCCAATGATAGAATCATCACCGACGTGGATCTCACCGAGGACTTTGGCTCCAGCGCCGATATCGACCCGGTTCCCAATGATGGGGGAACCTCTCTTACCTGTTCGACGAAGCCCGATCGTTACACCGTTGCGTAAAACCACATCGTCACCCAGCCGCGCGTCTCCACTGACAACGAGACCGTGAGGATGATCGATACGCACTCGGCTGCCTAATTGCGCTTCACAAGGCACCTCCGCGCCCGAGCAGATTTGCACTGCCGCAAAGCTTAGTTTGTACAGGAATGAGAAAGGCAGGCGGAGAAACCGCCAGGGAATAGTATACCGCCAGCGGCCAAATCGATAGACGATCATGACCCACATGCCCGGGCGGAACAAGTCGCGTTCGTAGGTGTTCCAATCTTCATGGAGCTTCTCAAACATGCGGCTTCTCCCCCGTGAGGTCGCTTGCGCGGGCGGTTCGCAGCCATTGCGTCCCTGGGCGCGCTGATCCTATGATACTTCTGAGTCGCGCCAATTTCCAAAATACGTAAGCTGGAGCTCCGGCCAGCGCCGCAACACTTTCGCGTGCATTGCCTCCAACCTTAATGGCAAAGGCAACATGGGCTGCCAGTAAGGCTATGACGCAAGCCCCGTACCAGCGGAAGAGCGGCAGCGGCAAAACTTCAAGGACGAGCGCGAGCACCGCCAGGTAAGCAAGTGGCAGAGTCAGCAGTTCGAGAAGCGGTTCAGCGACCAAGCGCTTGCCGTGCAACAAACGCGCTGCCAGTTTGGGAATCCATGTCAAAGCGACGCGGGCGCGGCCACCCTCCCACCGCGAGCGCTGAGATACTTGTGCTCCATCGTCTGTAGGCATGTCGCCGTAAACGACCGCTGTATCGACGAACTGGACGCGTTTGCCGGAATCGATCAAAAGAAGGTGGTACTCGAGATCTTCCACGATGGAATTGGCTGAGTAAGGTACTTCCAGCAAGGTCTGCCTGCTCACCGCGAAACCGTTACCCAATATGCCGGCGGAAAGGCCCCAACCGTCGCGGCCCTTGGGCCGCAGAACGTTGAAAGCGAGCAAGGCGACGTCCATCAGCCGCTTGCTGGTGGAGTCGAGCGGTGGAGCGACCCTATACCGCGACTGAGCTGCGTGGGCACCGTTTAACAGCGCGGACGCCATGGCCGGTATCAGATTGTCGGAAACCATCGAATCCGCGTCGACAACGAGAAACGCATCAAACCCGTCGGCCATCAGCTTGTCAAACGCAAAACGCAGAGCATGACCCTTGCCGCGTTCTTCAGCGTTGTGGCGGACCAAAACACGCGCGCCCGCCAACTGAGCCTTGAGTTCGGTCGCGTCGGTACAGTTATCGGCAATGACCACCACCGAACAGCGCGGGACGCCCGCCGCAGACTTAAGGAGACTGGCGACGCACCGTCCGATCAGGATCTCTTCATTGTGAGCGGGAACCACTACGGCCAGAGAGAAGTTCGAAAGATCTCCGGGCGGCGCGGCCGATCGCCGCCTAGCGGCACCGCTGGTGACTAGCGACAACTCGATCGCTCCAGGCAGGGTGGCCAAGGCTGCCAGGGTGCCAATGGGTGCGAGGATCTGATGAAGGAGATTCGTCACGCGACCACACTCCGAAAAGCAAACGTGTGGCTGGGAGCGTGCCGCCGCGGGCGATATACCAAGCAAGCGTCGCTCCAGCCGATGAACAGGAACAGAAGCGGAAAGAGTTGACCGCCAAGGAAGACAGTCCCGACGGCTATCCCAAACACTAGAACCACGCCGCTTAGTGTAAATACCAGAGCGCGCAGGTCTTCTGAGATCTCGATATTGGACATGCCAACTCGAATCAAACGCCAAACCGGCAGTGCCAACGTCAGGCAGAAAAGAACGAGACCCGTCACTCCATACATCAATGACACCAACAGATACCAATTGTCAATTGAGGTCATTCCGTGCACCTTAGGCCAATCGGTTGAACCCCATCCCCAGACGCTCTGTTGCGTGGCAATCGGCCAATAATTGGCCCAGAGCATGGTGCGGTATTCGGCAGAAGCCAATTCTTCCTCGGGCGTGCCGGGCACCGCCTTGGACACGTATGCTTCTCCCACCACATACGCAAGAATGCTTCCCACCGCTAGCAAGAGCATTACGTTTCTAAAAGAAGTCCAGCGATTATTAGCCGTGCCAATCGACGCGATCATGGCTCCCGCCACTAAGGCAATCCAAGGCCCTCGCGAGATGGTCATGGCACTGCCCGCGATCAAGCCCCAAAATATGATCTGACGCTTGTTCAAACGGAGATTCGGCAGCCAGCTGAACCGCCTTTCCCATAAATCGTAGTGGCCAACATAGCGATAAAGCAACACGGCTATGGCGACGATTGCTCCCATAAAAATGGCATGCCCAAAAGGGCCGGCAATTCGTCCCACGCCATACCGGACCTGAGTGAACCAAGGGTCGACCGAGGAAAAAAATGGGCTAAACGCGCGGCGGAACGGATTCACCCCAAAGCGGAACTCAAACAGCGAAAGGATGGTGTCGATAAACACAAAAAACACAAACCTGCGCGCGACTAAAATGCGAAGTCCGGTTTGCTCTATCAGTAACTTCCCAGCCATGTAAGGGAATAGAGCGAGCGTGAGAGGGGTAATAATATGGTTTCCAATGTCTACTACGCCGCTGTTGTGGATTTCGGACGCGATCATCCAAGCGATAAATCCCACGACTACAGCATCTGTCCAAGATACTCGCCACTTTCCCAGGACGAACCAAGAGCAGAGAATCATGCCGATCGGCAAGATCGCGTACTGATGAAAGTTCAGTGGGGGCCAACCCCAAATGTACCCATCCGGTAGCAGTAACAGGCAGGGCAAATAGACGCGATAAAAGGCGCTCTCCACCGATTGGGTGTAGATTAAGACGCCGGACAAGACCGCTGGGAGGGCAATCAATGGGTCTAGGGTCACCGGGGCCGCCCTCCTGTACTCCTAAGGAACGCTATTGCTCGCCCAATTTTAGCCCTTTTGTCGCTCCCTCGCGGTCGCGGCTCAGCCAGGGGCTGCCGTCGCGGCCACTCAAAATTCGAGCAAGAGGACGCGCGACAATGCACGCGGTTCGGTAATGGCACCCACGACGCCGCCGCCAACAAAATAGCGTTGTTATGCGGCGCCAACAGCACGCTTTGCCTCCCGGTACTTTTGTTTAACAGCGGGGCTGATTAAGTCGATCAGCTCACCTGAGTCCGCATTGGTGACGCCGCTCACATCAAACTCCAAGTGGCCGCTGTTTTGGCGGACGCTCTGGAAAATCTCCTCCAAAGTCTGACGCGCGCTTTCTGGAATTTCGCCACTCATACGGCATATCGCCCAGTTGTCGCCCAATTCTAGGCTGACCTGCAAACGTCCGCGGGAAGCCAGCCGCACCGCAGCCATAGCGGACGGCGCCGATTTAAAAAGCCCTCCGAAATGAGCAGCCTTCATCTGCTTTTCAATGGACTTTGATAACCCGGCCAGCCATACTTCACAGCCAACAGGATTCGCCTTGCGCAAAAGACCGGTTAAAGCCCACAGTCCGTCTGCTCCAAAGTGGGTGGTTTCACTTAGATCCAGCACGATGGCGCGGCCTACACGAATGGCGGATTCAATGGTTTTCTCCAGCGCCGGCACGGCAGAACCAGTGATTGATCCGCATGGCCGGATGATATTGACAGACCCAATTGAATCGCTTGTCACATCAAAACTGGGCTTACGGCGGAACAGAACGGAATGCGGCACTACCTGGGTGAGGAGATAGCGCCCAATCCACACGGCGTCTTTGAAATAGCGCGGAGCCAGGCGTTTGGGGTCTACGTACATGCGGAACAGCCACTCCAAGCCCGAGCGCTGCATCCACACAGGAGCTCGCCGCACGGCTCCCGCCATGAAGTCGAGAGTGCCGCCGATACCGATGCAAACCGGTACGTTCAATCGATGGCGGTTCCGGCTGACCCACTTCTCCTGTTTCGGGCTGCCAAAAGCCACTAAAAGGATGTCGGGCTTCGCTTCCTCAATTGCGGCAAGGATGGGTTCGTTGTCAAACTGATCGAGGGGCTGCACGGGCGGAGACATTCGACCCACAATCCGCACGCCCGGACTGGAACGCTGCATTTCCAATTCCGCCGCTTCGATGATCTCAGGAGTCGCCCCCAGCAAAAAGATCCCATACCCCTTGAGCGCGGAGAGGCGAACCAACTGTGGAACTAAGTCTGCGCCCGCTACCCTCTCCCGGATCGGAATTCCGAGAAGGCGGGACGCCCAAACGATCGGCATGCCATCGGCTACCACCAGATCACACAGACAAAGAGTGCGTCGATATTCAGCGTCCCTCGTAGCGTGGACGAGGTAGTCTAAGTTGGCGGTGGCCACTTGGTGCAGCCCGCCTTCTTCGATCATTTT
Organism: Bryobacterales bacterium; assembly: GCA_963763615.1. Lineage (GTDB taxonomy): Bacteria > Acidobacteriota > Terriglobia > Bryobacterales > Bryobacteraceae > Bog-105. The sequence goes on from CAVXPI010000012.1 coordinate 160,428, forward strand.
TTCGATCCGTTCGAGTGCCTCGCTCATGATCACGTTATCAACCGGAACGCCCGATAAACAAACACCTGTGTGCATTTTTCTTTTTTACCCTTCTCCCCTTGACTCCAGGGAGTTAATAGGCTCCTCTGCCAGACAAAACCGCTGGAATCGTTCTGAGCAATAGCCCCATGTCAAGGCGAAAGCTCTGCCGTTCGATGTATTCAACATCCATCGCCACTTGCCTGTCGAATGGGACGTCTCCGCGCCCACTGACTTGCCAAATACAAGTCAATCCGGGAGCGGCCTCCAGGCGGCGGCGCTGAGACGGCGTGTAGTGCGCTACCTCGCGCGGAAGCGCGGGGCGGGGCCCAACCATAGACATCTCGCCTTTCAGGACGCACCAAAGTTGCGGAAACTCGTCAATGCTAAAGCGGCGGATAATGCGACCGACAGGCGTAATACGCGGATCCTGGCGCATTTTGAATGTGATACTCTTGCCGTGGTGGTTGTCGGCTGCGATCCGGTGGAACAGCGAATCCGCGCCTTGCACCATCGAACGAAATTTTGGAAGCCAGAACATTCTGCCGTTCTTGCCCACTCGCAGTTGGCGATATAAAACTGGACCGCCATCGCTCAACTTTATGGCAATGACTACAGCTATTAAAAAAGGACTACAAGCAAGGAGAAGGAACGCGGCTCCAATAATGTCCAAGAGACGTTTAACCTTCAAATAGACTGTTGCATGAGTCGCTTTGTCTGGCGACTCCGTTCGTGAGATAAATCCAACTGACGGAACGGTGGTGGTGTGCTCCCACTCTGAAACAATACTGTGCAGAACCCCCTCCGAGGTGGTGCTGCTCCTGCCGATAAGACTTTCATTCATCTAAGATCCTCCAAATCATTAAAATGAACACCCGGTAATAAAGCTGCGAGGCGTGCCGATGAGAAGCAAGATACCGGTTCTTGCCCAAATGCCCTCGCTCAGTGTCAGCCCTCTTCTTGATCAAATTAGAAGCGACAATGCCTGTGCGTTGCAGGCAATAAAATGGGATCCCAAGAAAACTCCGACTTGGGGTGAGGGACCTTTGAACACTGAAACAAGCGAATCCTCCTTAGAATCTTCCGTGCTTCAAAGGACGGAAGGGAACTTTCTTGTCGAACAACAATCCGAGAAACGGGCAAAACGACGTCAAGGACCCGGCTTGGGGTAGCCTCTCTATACCTAATTCCCGGCCTTCTTTTCAGAAGCCGGACATCAAACCGTCGTTAAAACTCGATCATGAACCGACAAGAGTTTGTGAGGCAATTTTTGCATGGTTACGGAACCCTAGTCAAGTATAATTCTGGTAGAGCTAGGGCGTCGTCGGCTCTTGGGACGTCACATCTGCGCCTGTTCAGTGCGCCTAAGGCCTTATCTACCTGTGAGTTAGGTGTCAGGATGTAGGGCCACTGACGAGTCCTCGCTAGGGGGCAAATTAGGGTCTGGCAAGATGCTTATAGCACCGCGAGTGTCTCGGGTGTATACCGCATAATTTGATTTGAATATTGGCACCGGCACGAGGGAAGGTCTAGGTAGCGGTGGAACCAAACTTATCGTACTCGGCAGCCTACGCGGGTTTCTTGCGGACGCGAAAGTTCGCATCGCTCGACGGTCTGCGCTGCTTCAGCATTCTCGCCGTCATTTGGCATCACGCCACTGGGATCGGAAAGGGGTTTCTGGGCGTTGAGGTGTTCTTCGCCATTAGTGGATTTCTGATCACGACGCTGCTGCTGCGGGAACAGCGCACGAACGGAGAGATTTCGCTTTCCAAGTTCTACGCACGGCGGTCGCTCAGGATATTCCCGCTGTACTATGCCGTGCTTCTCCTGTACGTCGTCCTTGTGTTTGCAAAAGACAGGTATTCGGAGGCCGGCCAAGAGTTCTTCCACAACCTGAAGTTTTTCGCTACCTACACTTCAAATTGGTTCGTTCCATTGAATGGGCGGGTTATCTTCTATTTTTCCTGGTCGTTGGCGACGGAGGAACAGTTCTATCTTGTTGTGCCCTCGCTGGAAAAGTACCTTCGGCGTTTTGCCGTGCCACTGCTGATTCTGGCGGTCGCCGCGCACCTGTTGTCTGGCTGGTTTTCTCTTGGGGTCGTAGTTGCCAAAATTTCCACGCCGCTCTGTTTTGGGGTGTTGGCGGCACATGCCTTAAACGACGAAAAGAGTTTTCGCTACATCGCGGCGGTGACTTATCCGAAGATTTGCAGTGGAATCTGGTTGGTAGCCGTTGGAGTTTTGGCTTGGTTGAACGCACCCGAGGTGCTGCTCGCCACGTCGATGGTGGGACTCGTGGTTTCGTCTGTGATCCGGGAGGATCATGGCTTAGCTTGGCTCTTTGACTGGGCACCCTTCCAGGCCGCGGGCCGAGTCAGCTACGGCATGTACATGTGGCATCAGCTTTGCTTGGGACCGTTGAGGAAGATCGCCTATCTGCAGCCGATTTCCTTGTTTGCCTGCGGAGCATTGCTGAGTTTCCTGGTGGCCTCCGCCAGCTACCGTTGGTATGAGTCGATATTCCTTCGAATGAAACAACGTTACTCATACGAAGTTGAGGGTCGCAAGGCTCTGAACGTCTAGCCCTGCGACCCTCGCCGCAAACTCGCAATATTCTGTGCTGTTACGGCTCGACAAACGTGTAATCAGGCGAAATCGTCTGAACACCGTTTGCATCGGTACTGACAAGCTGATAATGGGTGAGACCGCTCGGCACCCAACCCATATTCGGCTTCGGGTTTGTTGTTAGATCAGTCCGGGTCGACCACCTGTTGTAATTGGTAGTCGGTCCAAACTGTACATAGCTATTCGTTGGGACGGAAGTTGTCCAAGAGGCTTGCGCCGTATCGTTGCTGCCGGGTACAACTAATATCCCGGAGATTGTCGGGGAACTGCTGCCAGTGGTCTTGAAAGAGACCGTGCTTGAATTCCCCACCATGCCACTGCTATTCGCCGATTGCGCAACGAAATAGTAAGTGGTGCCGCTGCTTAGACCAGTTAGAGTGACTGCGTGAGTAGTGTTGAACGCCGCCTGCAGCGGGCTCAACTGACCTAGCGCCGTAGTGACGCCATAAGCAAGTTGTGTGGTCGCCGCGATGTCCGTCGACCAAGTGACAGTTGCTTGGGAATTCCCAATGCCCCAGGCGACGACATAAGAGATGTCCGGCGCACGTCCGACGGTTGCGCCAGGCGTGGTGAAGGTGTAATTTGCCGAAGCCGTTGACGGCCCGGTTGAATCCGCCGAAACAGCTTGGTAGTCATAAGTTGTGCCGGGTGTCAACCCGGTAAGGCCGACTGATTGGCTGGTCTGCAGCGTTGAGGTTGCCGGTGAGGAAGAACCATACGCGTTCGTAAGGCCATACTTCACCAGCGCAGTAGCGGCTCGGTCCGTCGTCCAGGTGATTGTGGCGGATGTGCCCGTGATATTCGTCGCGGCAACGCTGGAGATAGCTGGTCCCAACGGCGGTGACGGCATACCGGTTGTCGTGAACCGATAAGTCTTAGACTGGCCGGTTGCTCCGTTCGCGCTAGTGGACATAGCTGCGAAATAATAAGTCGTGCCGGTGGCGAGGCCGGTCAGCACTACACCGTGGCTGGCGGTCATGGCGGTTTGCAGGGGCGATAACTGACCCAAGGCACTTGTGGTGCCATAGGCGAGCTGAGTATTGGCCGGCACGTCGGTGGACCACGATACCGTGATGCCGGAGTTGTTGATGCCCCAGAAGGCCACGTAACCAACGTAAGGCGGGTTAGCTGGCGGTGGTGGCGGCGGAGTATTGGCGGTTCCAAAAGTCGCATTTGCCGATGTTGCGGATGTGCCGCCCGAGTTCGTCGAGCTTACCACGAAGTCGTACGTTGTTCCCGCCGTGAGGCCGGTTAACGTTACGGAATGGCTCGTGGTGAGGGAAGAGTTCAACAAGGACGAGGAGCCATAGGAAGTTGTGGTTCCGTAGCGCACTTGCGAGGAAGACGGTTGGTCGGTCGTCCAGCTAACAGTGGCCGAGGTAGCTGAAAGCCCTCCGGCGCTTACCGCTGAGATGACTGGCGCACCCACGGGCGGCGTGCTGAAGGTGAAATTAGACGACGTGGCCGCGCCGCCTCCGGCATTCGTGGACATGGCGGCCAGCTGATATGTGGTACCCGGCGTCAGCCCGGTTAGAGCTACCGAATGGGCGGTCACAAGGCTCGGATTAGCCGTCGAAAGGGAGCCGTAGTTGGCAGTGGCGCCGTATTCTACTTGCGAGGAAGAGGGTTGGTCCGTCGTCCAGCTAATGGTGGCCGAGGTCGCTGAAAGTCCCCCAGCGCTTACCCCTGAGATGACTGGCGCGCCTGTGGGCGTAGTGAAAGTAAAGTTAGGCGACGTGGCCGCGCCGCCTCCGGCGTTGGTGGACATCGCGGCCAGTTGGTATGTGGTACCCGGCGCCAGCCCTGTGAGAGGGACAGAATGGGCGGTGACGAGGCTCGAATTAGCCGCCGATAGGGACCCATAGCTGGCGGTGGTCCCGTATTCTACCTGCGAGGAAGAGGGTTGGTCCGTCGTCCAGGCGATGGTGGCCGAGTTGGTGGAAAGTGCCGCGGTGCCTACCGCCGAGATGACTGGAGACGAAGAACAACTTGTGCACGGAGCGGAACCGTTCCAGGTCATTTCAACCTCGCTGTAGGGTGGCAGTGTGTAACTAGTTGGAGAAGTTAGAGAACTTGTCACGGGCACAACTGTGGCCGTATTAGTCTCATTATCATCGGTAATATACGTACTCGTAAGCGTCGTAACCGTCACAGCCCCGCTAGGTGCATTCGCCCCTGAAAAGTTAACCGCTTGACTCGTGGGCGAAAGGTTCATCAGCACCAATCCAACACGCGATCCGTTTTGAAAGGCGTGAGCGGTAACGTAATCAATTCCGTTTGCGGCAAAACCGTTCACGTTGGACCCAGAGGAATAAGGCAGCGTGGCAGAAGGACTGCCGACATTGTACCGAGGCGATCCGGTGACAGTGGTGGCGAGCATCGACGCACCGTTCGCGTTGACGGCGTCGTTAACCATCGAAAGCGCCCAATACGGGGGTCTTCGCCCATTGGTTGGGCCGCCAGCATCCTCAATGATGCCCCACATCAGGTAATACCCAATGTCGGTTGTGTAATCCTGCCCAAATTGAAACCAATTCATATCGGTAATTCCATTGGACATGCTTTGTAGGACTTCCTGCGCAGCGAATAGCCCCGTGCCGAGGGAGGGTAGAGACGTGTTCAAGTTGCTTTGGGCGGGAGAGCCTGGCCAGAATCCTACTCCGTTGATTCCCATCTCGTAGTATTTGATAGGTACGGGGTGCGATGTGTTAGCCATCGCCTGCTCAATTTGCGCCATCGTTCCGCCGCCGTATTGGTGGGTATAGGTCCCGCCAGGGCCGGCGATGCTATAAGCACCTTCCGTGGGACAGCCGTAAATGGCCCCAATCTCGAAAGAGTAATTTGCGTTTTCCATGCAGGTCGCGGTTCCGACCGGATCGAAGATCTTCTGCGGTTCACCCAAAAGCCCTTGCCAATAATTTGGGCTCGAGAAGTCTACGACGTAGTTGTATAGATAGGGGCCCACGTCGAAAGAGTCGTTATAATTGGAGTTGTTTTGAATCTGCTGAAGATAATAGACTCCGGCGAACTGGCCGCCCAGGATCAGGTCCATTTTGGTGGGCACATAGTTATTATTCGCTTTAGCCGCCTGAAAAAGCTGGTTGGCGAGTGTCCCATAAGCGGGCGGATTGTAAGCCATGACGCCGCCCGTGAAAGTGTTGTTCCATTGTTCATTACCCAGCTCTAAGTGGATCTTACTGAAGACGCTTGTCCACGGTGTTGTAAACCCCTGACCGATCCGTATTGCGCCATAAGTGGTGTCAGATTCCCCCGACAGATAGTCGATGAAATGGCTTATCTCGGTAGTGTTCCAGGTCACCGGAATAACGATCCACGGCTCCGACCCGACCGCTTGGCATAGTTGCAGGAAATCCGGTATCGAGTAGCTGACAGTGTTGAAGTAACCTGGGTACGGCGTAAAACTTGTGAAGCTCACCGGCTGACGTTTGAAAACATCATAGAGCATATTATCTAGCGGGCTTGTGTTGCCGGTCGCGCCGTCCCACATCCGAATGATGTCCGGATGAAGAGTCCGAAGCGATGAAACGACTGCGTTCCTAAACGGCGTCGTATTGCCATCGGTTCCCACTTCGTTCACTTGGACATTCGCAATCTCAACTGTTTGTGGAGTTCCGTTGGTTGCAGCCGTGAGGTAGAGGTAGCCGGGTTGGTTGCCTGTCTCCCCGGCGTTAAAGGTGAACGAACTATGCACCCACGAGCCCGTAGGCGTTACTGTCGTAGTAAAGCGCGTCTGCGTAGTATTGGCCCGGTAAATCGTGAACACTATTCCCGGTGTTGATCCGCTCACTAACTTAGTGTCAAATTGCACCGTGTAATTGCCATTGAGATCGTAGAAATTGCGCAACCCAATTTGACTGATTGCGGTGTCGTCGTAGTTGGTGATCTGGGCTACATCGCCAGTAACGGTGGTGCCCATCCGGAGAGAGTTAGTGTAGTTGTTGAAAGCCGTAGGTCCGGCAGGGGCATCGTTTACGTTGATATAAAACTGGCTTCCGCCAGTCAGCGTTCCCCACGACTGCGCCGGCTGATAAGAACCGCCGCTATTTGCCGCGGTGATCGTTTTCCGCAGCCAAATATAGTCTGTGCCAGTCGTTCCGCTGGTACTGCCGAAGCTCGAACAAGGCTGGCCGGTAACAGGGCTTGTCCCAGTCAGAGGCGTGAAGGTAAAGGTACTGTGATCTGGATCGAATCCGGCAGGAGTACTGGATTGATAGTTGGTTATCTGCGCATTGCATTGCGCTGCCGGACCCGTCATCACGACTAATTGGGTAATGTAGGCCCCGAACCATCCTGTCGTGTAGGAGTTACTTTCGCTTGTCACGCAAGTTGTGCTCGATGTCGAAACGTTGCAGGGGAGGACTGTGCTATATAAGGCGTTTTGAAAGCCGGGATTGCCGTCGCTAAATAACGAACCACCGCCTGGCCCCCCAAGGAATTGTTGAGATCCATAATAGGTATTCTGCCCTAAGTTGATCCCCGCACGTTTGACCGTACGCGCCACGGAATTAGAGACGGCGATGTTGGTCTGCGCAAAGGCAACAGAGGTGAGGATTAGAAATAAGAGTGCGTGTTTCATGGATTTATCGAAAACTGGAAATCTAGGTCCGAGATTCTGCACCGGCAGACTTTGCATCGTCTGACCGGAGCCGTAAAACGTCTCGGTCCCCAGGCGTTTTACCGAAGGTTGATGAACGTTGGAACTAATGGCGCTGTCGGTACTCTGCGGAGAAAGGCTTACTCCGCCGAGACTAATCAGCGATAAGAAAGCTGAGCCGCTGCCCTTAGGCTTTGCGGGTGGTTGAACGGAAGATAGACACGGAGGTGTCGTTGATTTCAATGCTTAGACCTCGCTATGTTGGAGACTTGTGGTTAACCGACTGTGGATAATGGAGCGACCTCCAACTAAAGAATTGGGAGGGAACTCAATAAACGCGGCGCCTGTTTAATACGAAGAGGATCGATTCCCGGCAGCAGTGTCAGATCATCTGTATCGGGCAATGACCGTGAACTGGTGCCTCTCATTTCAGAAATAGAGTGGTCCTAGCCACAAAAGTTCTTAGATATCGCGACTTATTAAGTTACTGCAAACGTGTGTTTCTTGGATGGGGAAAATCTGTGTAAGCGGGCGCGCAGCGTCCTAAGGAATAATCTGAGGGGTAGGACGCTATGTCAATGAGCCACCTGGGTTAAGTCAATGTCTGTGTCTATGGAAGGCGGCGGCCGCGAGTCGGTAATATTTACGACGTTACGTCAGTCGCACGTGTTAACTTGAAGGGGGGTTGCCGCGCCCGTCTTACCCGTCGAGTTTAGACAGTTGTAACTATGTTTAGTAGGTTAGATTCACCGACCCATAGCGACCTCACCCACGACTCAGTTCGAGCGGTAGCCCAAAAGCTGCGTCCTTTCTGGGTTGCGGCAGTTATTACCGGGTCGTTTTTACCGGGTTCGGCTAAGAGTCTGTTTGGTACGCGGCCATACATCCCGCAACATCCAGTGGATCCCCAACACCGTCTGGTGCACTTTGTCACCTTCGGATTGACGGCACTACTATTTATGCTTACTGCCGAAAGACAGGCGGAAGAGGCCGCGCTGGCGGGGAAGGCCTTTCTGCTCGGATGTGTGATGGAACTTGGTCAATTCGCGATTGGGTTCGCGTTGGTCTTCGAATGGTGGGATTTACGGGATGATTTTCTTGGGGCCGCTGGCATGTTCGTTATGGTCAAAGCCCTGCGAATCATCGTGTCCGGGGTGCGGAGTAAGTGCTAGCCCAAGTTGGCGCTCATCTGGCAGCCCAAGGCATTGGCTGCATGGGCTCGAATGAAGAGCGCACAGTTCGCGGGGAGCCGTAAGAGACCGGATCTTGCATCGCCAGCACGAGTTCTGTCACATGCAGAGACCAATCGGCAGATAAACGGCACGCTCGTTTTTCCGCCACCGAGTCGGCTATCTCGGCTAAACCACGGCAAAAGTCCATTTTGTTGTGTCCTTTGCTTGAATGAAATCGCGCTGGCCGCACCAAGCCGATCTTCGTCGGCCCTAACCGCAAAGCCCGGGCGAGTTTAGGGAACCTGTCGAAACGCATGCGCAACGGTGTCCGCTGGGTGAGGAACACGGGTGCGCCGTAGTGCCAGCAGGCATCGGTGGAAAGGACACCTTCATCCCCAAAAATGCGAAGCCGATGATCATGCGTGGCGTAGATGCTGCAGGTCAGCCTGGCCACCACGCCCGATTTGAATTCAATACAAGCCGTAGCAAAATCAGGCGAGTTCGGATTAAGCGTTATGCCTTTATCCTTGACGAGGACATTTGAAAACGAAGTAATGCTGCTGGCCGCGCCAAAAAAGGTCGTCAGCATGCCAAGGTAATAGCCGGCATGCTCCAAAGTGCAGCCGACTTCGAATTCGTCCTGAAAGGGCCACGGCGCCCCCGACTCACTCATCCAGGTTCGATAGTTGACAAAGGGCACCGGACCGTCGTCAATTTCCGCGTAAACTAGCCGCGGCGTCCCAATGCGTTTTTCGCGCAACGCTCTCCAGATAGTTTGTGCCGATTCGCCGAGGACATTGCAGGGAGCGGCTGCTACGATCAGATTTCTCTGATGTGCCACACGGACTAAGGTCTCGGCATCTTCAAGCAGCGTCGCCAGCGGCTTTTCCGAGTAGACATGTTTTCCGCTCGACAGAGCCGCCATAGAAACCTGGAAATGGCTCTTCGGGTTCGTCAAATTGGCGATGAGCTCGATAGATGGGTCCGCCAATATCTCGTCAAATGACTCATAGCGTTTCACCTTGTGGAACTCGGCGAATTGCCGTGCCCGCTCAGGATTCTGATCGAAAACCCCGGCCAATTGCAGTTGCGGGTGATTGCGCAACGTACTGAAATAAAAGTCCGCGACGTACCCGCAACCGATCATTGCAAATCGCATAAGTCCCTACTCAAGTGTCCCCCCTGCCCAATTCGCCCGAATGCGATCCATTATCTGCAGAACCTCGATGGTATCGTTCAACGGCATCTCGGGGCTTTCCAGCAGTCCGGCGCCTAAGCACCGCTGCGCCTCAGCGGCTTCAAAAGCATAACCGCTTTGGCTGGTGCGATGGTTCACTCTTCGAACGTTTCTCCAGTCGCGGACCTCCGCGAGAGTCCTGAAAACAGGATAGCGGCGAAGCTTTGCTAACTTGCTTGTCCCCTTCGGCTTCGTAGTCAGAGCCGCCGTCTTGAGAATTCGATATCCCTCTGGAAAATAGAGCGGCTCATCGAAACGCAGTACTCCCTTGTCGCCGTGAAGAGAGGCAGCATTTCCGAGCTTCGCCTTGAGACTCGCGGCGATTTGCGCTTGCGATCCGTCCTTGTAGCTCAAAACGGCGGCGCATTGCTCGTCGACTCCCGTGGAAGCAAGTGCGGCGGAACTGACTATGCGGACTGGGTTCCCCAAAAGCGCTTGCGCCAGCGATACAGGGTAAACGCCCAGGTCAAGCAAGGCGCCTCCGCCCGGCTTGCGAAACAAGCGATCTTGCGGATCGGTTACATGAGGGAAACCAAGTTGTCCGGAAAAGAAAAGCACCCTGCCAAGCGCGCCCTCCTTGGCTTGCCGTAACGCATCGCAGACGGCGGGTGAAAAGCGCATCCACATCGCTTCCATGCAAAACACACCTCGGCGGCGCGCTGCATCGGCCACTTCCTTGGCGTCCTCCGCCGTAAGGGCGAACGGCTTCTCGCAGAGAACGGACTTGCCGGCCGCAATCGCTTTCAGGCACTGCTCCGCGTGATATTCGTTCGGCGTAGATATGTAAACCAAATCTACGTCCGCCTGTTCCAGCAAATGGTCGATGCTCGGGGAGGCTAGGGGAATCCTGTAGCGGGTTGCAAACTCTTGGGCCCGCTCTTGCGTACGAGCGGCCACTGCCTGCACCTTGGCTCCCTGCAAAGAAAGCAGCGCCTCGACAAACAATTCCCCCATTGCGCCCGTGCCCACGATCCCCCAGCGAGTGATGTTCATTTCTTCACGGGCGGCTTCACTTGCAAATGCTCGCCGATCAAGCGAATATGAATCCGGCCAAGCGAAATTCTCTGTTCATACCGGCCGTCCAAGGCGCGGGTGAAACCCAACAGAATCAGACCGAGCTTCAAAAGCATCTCGTACCAATGAAAGCTATGCCCACTGTGAATTAATCCTTGCAGCGTCTCAACGAAGGTCGCCGAGATCGCCGCCAGGAAAATACCGCGAGTGAGCGCGTTAAACCGCCAGAATGCGAGCGGCGCCAGATAGCCGAGCGCTATGAAGAATAACACTTTCATCACTTTATACGAGTAAAACGGCAGCGGTGGCAAAAGAGGAAGCGGTATGACTTCCGCCACCACTGTCAGGCTCAAGATCGTAAGCCATATTAAACGCAATGCCGGAGTGAATACCCGCAACGCTGGACCAGCGCCAGTCAGACTCTCTTTTGAAATGCTGCCAGTGTGAAGCACTTCCCCGATTTTCGCAGATTTCGCCGCGTAAAACTCTTCCGGTAGATTTCAGAGGTTTATAATTTCTGGTTGACGCGGCGCAACCACTCGTGCCTCGGCTCACACTCATGTCAATTCTCGGGATCTTTGCCGCTCCCAGCCAACCCGCCACAGTTGACGGATTCTGGCACTGGTTCCAACGCAACGAAGCAATTCTCTTCGATTCTTACGGCGGTCAGGATATCTTCGCTCAATTAGGAGCAGAACTGCAAAAGATCCACCCAAGCTTGACGTTCGATCTGGAAGGAAGCCAGAGCGGCACACGGGAACTCGTATTGAGTGCGAACGGCCTCCGTGACGTTTTTCCAGAAGTAGAGGCGTTGTTTGCCGCCGCGCCCAATCTACCGAGGTGGAAGTTCGTAAAGCTTCGGCAACGCAACGAACCTGCGGACGTATACTTCGGCGGCCAATCTGTCGGCGCGAGTTCGGTTTCAGTGTTGCTGCAGCCCGAAGGGCCTAAAGTCGGCCTCACGGTTTTTATTTCTGGCTACCGGAAATCGGTCCACAATACTTACCTTTCGATTGCGTTCCTGTTTCTCGATCAGGCATTGGGCGAATATGACGTAGAAACCCGCGTTGGCTCGATTGAAGTTCGCTCTCCGAGCAGCTATCCCGTCGCCAATACGTTCAGCCTGAAACAGTTGCCGGCAGCCTTCGACTCGTACTTCGCTAAAAACCTGGGAGTCGAGCAGAGCAGAGTCTAATTCCCATTCCATTCGACTCCGAAGCGGTGGCTGGTGATTTGTCAGCCCCTCACGAAATAGTTTTTACCCCAAACCGCGTCGCGCATTGCGGAGAGGATGCTGCCCCTAAAATTAGCCCGCGAAACGATATACCGCGCCTTTAACGTACCGCCTAATCCCGCAAAGAACAAGATACTGCCCACGCTATTCAAACCATCGGCATCGAAAACGATACTCCGCAGAGAGGCGTCTCTGATTGCCTCCCAAACCAGCAAGCTGTTTGCTCCATTGCCTGAATTCACGGCGCGAGTGGTCAAAAGATAGTAGTAGGATCTCTGATCCCACAGATAGAAATTGGCGGCGAGCAACTCGTTTGTGTCATTATAGGCCGCGATGATTCGCCCGCGTTTACGTTCTATCGCTGCACTTAGTAGGCCCTCGCATACCCGCCGGTCTAAGAAACTCCGCTCCCCTCGCGGCGCAAGGTTGCGAAGGTAAAAATTCATGAACTCGCCCGGGTCGTCTAAGTCGCGGATGTGCAGGCGCTCTTGCGCTTTTCTGATTACATTACGCATCTTGTTTCTCAGGTTGGCCCACAATAGATCCACCGGCAACGGATCTATCTCGTGAGTAAACTGTACCGAGGTCCGAAATCCTTGTTCCTGGAAGGCAACGGCGTCGGTAATGCCGTAATGCATCTTCATCGTAGTTAACGAAACCGCAGGCAGTTTTTCAATGAGTTCTCGAGTAACCGCCAATTTTGTCAAGAAGCGGTTGTTGGCACTTCCTTCAACCTCGGCCAGGCCGGGACCGAGGAAGTGCGTCAGCATCGGCATCTCGATAAACCGAATTCCAAATCGCTTCGATACCGCATAAGGCAATTTCCCGAGCGTTTTTCCTCCACTGCTCACCTCTGCCACTTCATAGCGGCCTCCAGTCGCTATATCCAACCACCAAGACTCATGAAAGGCAGTGGGCTCCAGTGGATTTACTTCCTGCATAGCTTGGAGACGCTCATCATATTCATCTACTCTTCTTATTGTTTCCTTTGGCCTATGACATAACAGAATCTTCAGTATAGTCATCTGTCTCAAGCTGCCCATTCAACTTGCTGATTGAGGCATGTTTAGATTTGCACATAAAAGGTATTGGTTGCCGCCGTCTTATGTTTCGCGGTTCATCGCGCCCGTCCTGAAGGCGCCCTATGCCTTCGCTCCCGAAGACCGCAAGGTGCTCTTTTCAGTAAACGCGGGCAACGCACGGCGCGGAAGCTCGACGATTGCTGACATTGACGATCGGAGCACCGCTGGGCTGCCCCGCTCCTAAGAAAACGCCCGGCAACGCACTCGCGGAAGGCCCGGCGATTTCTGTCGGTGTTGACCGAGCACACGATCAGCTGCCAGGCTAGCCTAGGGCATTCGTGCGGCTCGGGGGGTCTCTGGTGTTTAATACAGCGTACCTCCGTGTTTAATACAGCATACCCAACTATTCCCGCTTAGAAAGACCCGGTAGTTTGCCTCGCGATTGGTACGTTCGTTAGTACCCTCCCCCATTGATTGGCAGGGGCCAAACCGCTAAACTACTTAAACAAAGCGTGGGATCGTGCGATCAGTCTCACGCCGAATTTGATGGCTGCTTCTTCAATTCCTTGGAGGACACCGAAATGCTCCCAGTGTTTTCAGGGTTGCCTGAATGATGATGTGTTCGTTTTGGAATTGATAAGCCTCAGTAATGCTTAAGATTTTAATTTAGCTCTCCTTAACGAAGGCCCCTCGGTCATGGATGCTTTGGTTGTATTGAGAGAGTCTTTGGAGGTTTGCTTTCGTGGGTTCAAAAACGACGGATCAGCCAGCGTACGGTACACATCGTCTTTGGAAATCGATCTCTTGGTTTGCAGCTTCGCTGTTTCTAGGTAGTCTTGGTGCGAATGCAGTTCTGGGTCAAGCCAGCACCAATATTGCCATCAACAGCGCAGTGTTGCAGCCGGCGGTTAAACATCTTGGAGTCAATCTCGGAACACTGACAAATTACGATTCTGGGCAGATGACGAAAAACTTGATCGTCGGAAACCCGGGATTTGAGGGACAGATTTGGAATTCCACAATCCGTTGCGGCTCCGGTTCGGCAACCACCTGCACAGACGAAGATATCTACTCCGGCTGGCCGGCCAATTTTTGGGCAGGCGCCACCTATCAGGTCTTTTTCGGCAGCGCTGCCGGCCGCACTGGTACGATTGCCTCCTCAACGGCAGGGGGCAATGGGCAAGGTGTCACCCTTAATTTTGACTCCTCGGGCACCGCGCCCGCCGCCGGCGATTATCTGATCCTCCGCAAGAAGATTCCGGGCGGCGCGTCTGGTGGCTGGCAGACGAACACCTATGGGCAAGGCACCGTTTCCGATAACCTCACCGACCTTCCCCCGGGCACGCTTGGCACGCAAACCGTTGTTGTCACCGCACCGACCGCCTCAGATTCTGCCGGAATCCAAAGTTCGTTCGACGCCACAAATACCTTGTCCTTCGTTCAACTGAACGGCACCTATCAGGTGCAGTTCAAGGCCAAAGGTTTAGCGGGTTCGAGTCAAGTTCTAGTGCGGCTTGACCGCGCAAACACGAACTACCTCAACGAAAGCGTCAATCTCACGAATAGTTGGAATACCTACAGTTTGACCATCACTCCGGGTGAGACCGGCTCCTCAGTCGGATCCGGCGTGCTTTCGTTCAGCACAGTCTATGGTGCGGACTCGTTCGAACTGGACGATGTCAGTTTGACCCAAGTTAATAGCGACCCGTCCAACCCCACGGTGTTTCGTGACCCGGTAGTGAACGCCTTGCGTATCCTGCAGCCCGGCATCCTGCGGTTTTGGGGAAACAACGGCCAATTGGGTGAAACGCTCGACAACTTGTTGACTCCCCTGTTTGGCCGGCAACGCGCTGGCTACTCTGCCTTTTTAAACCAATCCAATCAAGTGGACTACGGTCTCCACGAATTCATGGTGTTGTGCCAAACCCTGGGTGCAGAACCTTGGATTGTTATCCCCACAACCTTTAGTACTACGGACGCCGCGAACCTGATGGAGTACTTAGCGAGCGCCAGCACCACCACATATGGAGCCAAACGCGCCGCCCTCGGCCAAACGCTACCGTGGACCCAGGTTTTTTCAAAGATTCATTTGGAGTTTGGAAACGAAGCCTGGAATTCCACCTTCACGGGCGGCACTATCCTTTATAACCAGCCTTACGGCCAACAGGCGCAAACCGTGTTCGCAGCCATGCAAGGCGATCCGGCTTATACCTCGGGCGTCTCTGGCATTTTTGATTTTGTTCTTGGCGGCCAAGCCGGCTCCCCTGGCTACAACCAGGGAGTACAGAATTATTGCAGCAACAACACCTCGTTTACCGTGGCGCCCTATACGATGGCCTCGATTACCAGTTTTTCCGATAACGAAAGCCTTTTCGGATCAACGTTCGCAGAACCTGAGGCTTTGATGTCGAGTGCCTCCACAACCTCTGCCGAAGGTCTATCGCCTGGTGAGGTTTATCAGGACTACAGCAACATTCAGCAGTCTTTTCATCCGGTGCCGCTGAGCTTCTACGAAGTCAACATGTCGACTCTCGATGGAACGATCACCCAGGCTGCACTAAACTCTTACGCGAGTTCACTCGGCGCCGGTCTGATGGTCGCCGATACGATGCTGCAAAGTCTAAAGCAGTACGGCGTCGTAAATCAGAACTTATTCGCTCTTCCGCAGTACGACTTCACCCGTCCTGACGGCAGCACGGTCTATTTGTGGGGATCGGTTATCGATATGGGTGTGACCGACCGGAAGCGTCCTCAGTTTCTTGCTGTCCAACTTGCGAATCAAGCGCTGACGCCCGGCGGCTCTCTTCTTCAAACAGTACATACCGGGGCGGATCCGACTTGGAGCGAGTCGCTGATGACTAACACCGTGCAGTTTACCGGTGCTCACGATCTGCAGTCTTATGCTTTCAAACAGGGAACTTCTCTTTCCTTGATTGTGTTCAATCTTTCGAGAAGTTCGCCGCTTCCAGTCACTTTCAGCGGCGGGGCCATTGTGCCTTCAGGCACAGTGCAAATGCAGCAGTTGACTTCGGCTAACCTGACCGATACCAACGAAAGTTCCAACGTCGTACAGATTGCTTCGTCGACGTTGCAAAATTTTAGCGCCGCCACTGGTCTTACCTTGCCTCCTTACTCCATGACCGTACTAACTTGGAGCACTTCCACGGGAGCGCCGGCAATTTCAGGCGTGATTGCCAGTGCGATCACAGCGAACTCGGCGACAATTTCTTGGTCGACCGACCAGGCGGCGACTTCGCAGGTGCAATATGGCACGACAACTTCATACGGCTTGACTTCACCACTTAGCTCAGCGCTCACCACTATCCATTCCGCGTCACTGAGTGGGCTAACCGCTGGAACCACTTATAATTTCGCTGTCACCTCCGCAAATTCCGGAGGTACCTCCGCAAGCTCAGCCAATTTTTCTTTCACTACGCCTCTGCCGGCTCCTGTTATCTCCGGGGTCGCTGTGTCTAATGTGACCACTACTTCAGCCACTATCACTTGGACTACCGACCAATCGTCGAGCTCGCAGGTTTCTTATGGGACCTCAGTGCCCTACGTGCTCACTACTGTGACCACGGCGCTGGTAACGACCCACTCCATTACTATTAGTGGCTTAACTGCCGGCAGCAACTACAATTTCGCTGTCACATCGGCCAATTCTGCTGGTACTCCTGCCTCGTCGGCAAATCTCACCTTCACCACGTTGGGACCGCCCATTATCTCCAGCGTCGCAGTGCAAAATATCACTTCGACTTCCGCTACTGTCACCTGGACCACCGATCAAGCCAGCACGTCTCAAGTGTTGTACGGCGCCACCACTTCCTACAACATGTCCACGGTTAAGAACACAACGCTCGTCACTTCCCACTCGATGACGCTGACGGGCTTGACTCCCAGTTCCACCTACAACTTCGAAGTGCTTTCAGGGAACGCCTTCGGCTTGTCGAATACGTCGGCGAATTTCACGTTTAGCACGACGGTGCAGGGACCGATGATCACTTACGTCGTGGCTTCTACCATCAGCAACACGTCGGCCACGCTTCTTTGGACAACCGATGTCGCCTCCACCTCGCAGGTTCAGTACGGAACAACTACAGCGTACGGTTCCTTATCGACGCTCAACTCCACCTTGACCACCAGCCACTCCGTTACGCTGACCGGACTGACGTTGGGCACGACCTACGATTATTCGGTGATTTCGACCAACGGTTCAGGTGTCTCCACAACTTCCGGCAACTTCACCTTCACGACAACGGGCGGTCCTACGACCTCCAATATCGCCATCGGGGCTAACATCCTCCAGTCTTCGGTGAAACGGATGGGTATCAATCTTGGCACCCTAACGAACTTCGATTCGGGCCAGATGACCAAGAATTTGATCGTCCAGAATCCTGGATTCGAAGGACAAGTCTGGAATTCTATTGTGCTCTGCGTATCCGGCAGCGCCAACACTTGTGTCGATCAGAACATATACGCGAGTTGGCCCGCCGGCTTCTGGAACGGCGCCACTTACCAAGTGATTTCCGGCGCCGCGGCGGGACGCAGCGGAACGGTCTCGTACTCCACTGCTCCGACTGGCAGTCAAGGCACGTCATTTGTTCTTGCCGATAGTTCCACCCTTATAAGCGCCAACTCCTACATGATTGTGCGCAAATCTTTGCCGGGCGGTTCTTCCGGCGGCTGGCAAGTGCAAACTTCTTCGGGCGGAACCGTTACCGACAATTTAACGGATCTGCCGCCGGGCACCGCAGGCCAGCAGACTATTGTGATGACCTCACCTACGGCTTCCGACTACGCTACTGTTTCGAATTCGTTCGACACGTCGAGCGGAGTTTCGTTCGTCCAATTGAATGGCACTTACCAGCTGCAATTCAAAGCTAAGGGTTTGAGCGGTTCCAGTGAGATCGGCGTCACTTTGCAGCGCGGGGGGACCACAACTTTCCTAAACCAAAATGTCGTCCTAGGCAACAGCTGGAACACTTACAATTTACTTTTCAACCCCTCCGAGAACGGCTCGGCGGTCGGCCCTATCACTCTTACGTTGAGCACGGTTTTTGGTCAGGATTCTTTCGAGCTTGATGACGTGAGCCTGACGCAGACTAATGGCGATTCCAGCAATCCCACCGTTTTTCGCGATTCCGTTGTCAGCGCTTTGCGCACAGCGCAACCTGGCATACTCCGCTATTGGGGCGGCAATGGGCAGTTAGGTGAAACGTTGGACAACCTGTTGACTCCTCAGTTCGGGCGGCAACGGGCCGGATATTCAGAGTATGCGGTCGCCTCTAATCAAATTGATTACGGCTTGCACGAATTCCTGGTTTTGTGCCAAACAATAGGAGCCGAACCCTGGTTCGTGGTGCCTACTACTTTTAGCACGTTGGACGCTGCGAATCTTATCGAATATTTGGCAGGCAATTCCGCAACCACTTATGGCGCAAAACGCGCCGCCCTCGGGCAGAGCACGCCTTGGACCCAGGTTTTCGCGAAAATCCACCTCGAATACGGCGAACAGGCGTGGAATCCATCCTTGGCGGGGGGCAGTATTACCGACCCTGCGAGTTATGGATCGCAAGCTACCGGTATTTTCGCTGCAATGCAGAACGACGCATCCTATGCCGCCTCGGCCTCTATTTTCGACTTTGTTCTCGGTGGCGAGGCGTCTGTCCCCGGCAACATTACCATAGTGCAGAATAACTGCAACAACAATACTTCGTTCGATGTGCAGCCTTACGGCATGAACACGGTGAACAGTTTCTCTACAAATGAACAACTCTTTGGACCAACTTTTGCCGAGCCTGAGGCATTTATGTCGTCCACGACGGGCACGGCCGAAGGAACAACGCCGGGAATGGTGTATCAGGATTACGAGGCTGTCCAGCAGTCCACCCATCCTGTGCCTCTGAGTTTTTCCGAAATTAACTTGTCGCCGTTGGGCGGGACCATTACTCAGTCGGCGCTAAACACTTACGCAAGTTCACTCGGTGCTGGTCTCATGGTGGCGGACACGATGTTCCAGGGGCTCCAGAGGTTTGGGATCGTGAACCAGAATCTATATACGCTTCCGGGATACACAACGACTCGCACCGATGGCAGCACTGCCCGTCTCTTTGGCTCGGTGGTGGACATGGGTGTTACTAATTTGCGGCGCCCGCAGTATCTGGCTCTGCAACTGGCAAACCAAGCCTTATCTAGTGGAGCCACCATGCTCCAAACGGTCCAATCCGGAGCCAATCCGACATGGGATCAGACGTTAGTGAACTCCGTTTACCTGAACGGCGCTCACGACTTGCAATCTTACGCTTTCCAAAACGGTACGAGCTTCTCCCTCGTACTCTTCAACTTGTCCCGTACCTCGGCTCTGCCAGTTACCTTCAATGGCGCGAACGCCCCAACAGGAACGGTTCAGGTGCAGCAACTCACTTCTGCCAATCCGACCGACACGAACGAAACGTCGAATGTCGTACAGATCGCCTCATCGGCGACGACCAACTTCAACGACACCACAGGTCTTTCGTTGCCTCCCTATTCGATGACAGTGCTTACATGGAGCACTTCTACCGCTGCTCCAGTTATTTCGGGTGTAACCACTACCGGTATAACGGGGACATCCGCCATCATTTCCTGGAGCACCGACGAACCCGCCACCTCACAAGTTCAGTATGGGACTAGCGCTTCTTACGGCTCCACTTCTACTCTGAATTCGGCGCTTTCAAGAAATCACTCAGTCACTCTAACCGGTCTGACGCCCGGCGCCACCTATGATTATCAAGCGCTTTCCACCAATTCTGGGGGCTCGCCCTCGAGTTCGCCCAATCTCACCTTTACGACAACTCTGCCGGCGCCTGTCATTTCCGCGGTGACCGTCGCCTCATTGACGATATCCTCGGCCACCATTACGTGGACCACCGACCAGCCGTCCACGTCGCAAGTTTCGTTCGGAACGACGGTAGCTTACGGTTCCGTCGCGGAAAATTCCTCGCTGGTCACCAACCACTCCATCACCTTAAGCGGCTTAGTGCTGAACACCATGTATGACTTCGCCGTGACATCCGCTAACTCCGCCGGGACCGCGGCATCGTCGTCCAATTCTAGTTTTACTGCCGGAAATCCGCCGGTCGTCTCGAATATCACCGTCAGCAATCTCACCAGCAATTCCGCGGTCGTCGGCTGGACCACCAGTCAGCCCTCCACTTCAATGGTCAACTACGGAACGACGACTTCTTATGGCCAGTCTACGAATGTCGATTCCAACTTGGTGACGAGCCACTCGGTTTTGATCACTGGACTCACCTCTGGAGTTACTTATGACTTCGACGTAGTTTCAGCCAATTCAATCAGCGCCTACACAACATCGGGAAACTCGACGTTCACCACGGTGGCAGGCGGTGCGGTGATTTCAAATGTTCTTGTTTCCGGAATCACCAATACCTCCGCCACCATCAGTTGGACAACCGACCAGCCGACTTCTTCGTTGGTCAACTACGGAACGACCACTGCCTACGGTTCTTCGTCAAACCTGATTAGCACTTTAGCGACGGCGCACTCGGTTACACTTACGGGCCTAACCCCTTCTGCGACCTATGACTTCGACGTAGTCTCTGCAAATGCAGGCGGAGTTTCGTCGATCTCGCCGAACGCCATGTTTACGACCGGAACACCAGCCGCGGTCATCAGCAACGTTTTAGTATCCGGCATTACGACCACGTCGGCAACCATTACGTGGACGACCGATGAGCCCGCTACGTCCCTGGTCAATTATGGAACGACCACGTCCTATGGTTCCTTCCTGGCTCCTAATTCTACCCTCACGACGAGCCACTCCGTCACGCTAACCGGCTTGACTCCGGGCACTACATACGACTTCGACGTGGTTTCGGTGAACGCGGTCAATACCCAGACAACCTCGCCTAATTCCACTTTCGCCACTCCTTTACCAGCGCCCGTCATCAGCAGCGTCACTGTTACAGCCATTGGTACCACCTCCGCCACCGTCACCTGGACAACCGATCAGGCCGCCTCTTCCTTAGTCCATTACGGGACCACCACCGCTTATGGCTCCTCTTCGACCTTGAACACGACGCTAGTAACGAGCCACTCGGTCACCTTAACCGGCTTAACCGCCAACACGCTGTACGACTTCGATGTGGTTTCGGCGAATTCAGCCGGCACGTCCTCGACTTCTCCCAATGCCGCGTTCACGACTGCGGCCAACGCGCCCGTCATCAGCAACGTCGCGGTGACTGGTATTACTGGCATTTCCGCTACCGTCACCTGGACGACCGATCAAGCCACTTCATCGCTGGTCAATTACGGAACGACTACCGCTTATGGTTCGTCCTCAACGCTGAACACCGCGCTTGTTACGAGCCATTCGGTTACCATAACCGGCTTAAGCGCCGGCACCCTGTACGACTTTGACGTGGTTTCGGCTAACTCTGCGGG
Organism: Bryobacterales bacterium; assembly: GCA_963763615.1. Taxonomy (GTDB): domain Bacteria; phylum Acidobacteriota; class Terriglobia; order Bryobacterales; family Bryobacteraceae; genus Bog-105. The sequence continues at coordinate 181,813 of CAVXPI010000012.1, forward strand.
CACGCCTTCCACTTCGCCTAATTCCACCTTTACGACGGTGAACGCAACACCGGTCATCAGCAACGTCGCCGTAAGCAGCATCGGTTCAACCTCGGCCACCGTCACGTGGACGACCGATCAGGCAACCTCTTCTTTGGTGCATTACGGAACCACCACTGCCTATGGGTCTTCTTCGACACTCAACTCGACGCTCGTGACGAGCCACTCGGTCGCCTTGACTGGTTTAAGTATTAGCACCCTATACGACTTCGATGTGGTCTCGACGAACTCCGTCGGCACTCCGGCCACGTCTGCTAATTTCACTTTCACAACAACTGCCGCAAAGCCGCTCATCAGCAACGTCGCCGTTACCAGCATCACCGCCACTTCGGCGACCATCACGTGGACGACCGATCAATCTAGCTCCTCGTTGGTCAATTACGGAGTCACCACCAGCTATGGTTCCGCGTCGGCCCTAGGCACCGCACTCGTTACAAGCCATTCGGTTACGATAACCGGATTGACCGCGGCTACAACATACAATTTCGATGTCGTTTCGGCAAACTCTGCCGGGACTTCGTCGACCTCGGCTAACGCTACGTTCGCGACAACCGCAACCCCGCCGAATGTGGGTTATCTCGTCGCTTGGGGTATTAACAACTCCAGCGCCGTCGTTACCTGGTCTACAGACGTGCCCGCGACCACGCAGCTTGCCTACGGAACAACCACGGCTCTGGGCCAATTGAGTCCTTTGCAAACCAGCCTCACAGCCAGCCACGGCGTAACGCTCAGCGGCCTGACGGCCGGTACGACGTATTACTACGTTGCGCAGTCAACCGGAGCGAATGGCGCGACGGGCTATTCAGCAACGGTCAGTTTCACAACCACTGGCACAGCCCCGCCCGCCCCGCCGACGATCTCCAGTGTTACGTCAACGGGCATCACATTTACCTCCGCCACAATCACTTGGACCACAAGTCAACCGGCAACCTCGCAGGTCAACTACGGAACCACCACTTCGTATGGTTCGTCGTCGCCCTTAAATTCGACACTGCAAACGAGTCAATCCGTTACTCTGACGGGGTTGAGTCCGAACACGACCTACAACTTTGACGTCGTCTCGGCTAATGCAGGCGCCCTTTCTTCGACATCTTCAAATTTCACGTTTACAACTCTCGGAGTTACGGGAACGCCGCCCGTCATCTCAAATGTCGCGGCAGCGGTCAACAGCGCTGTTTCGGTGACGATCACTTGGACGACAGACCAGCCTTCGTCGGCTCAGGTGAACTACGGGACCACAACGGCGTACGGGTCTGCATCTGCTCTCAACTCAACTTTACAAACGTCTCAATCCGTGACACTCACCGGATTGACTCCGGGCACTACCTATGACTTTGATGTCGTATCCGCAGTGTCGGGCGGTGCCTCCACGACGTCGACGAACGCAACGTTCACAACACCGCCGGCGCCGGTTGCACCCGTAATTTCAAGTGTTGCCGTAACCAGTATCGGAAGCACTTCGGTGATCGTAACGTGGACAACCGATCAAGCTTCTTCATCCTTGGTGAATTACGGTAAGACCATCGCCTATGGTTCCTCTTCGACGTTCAGCTCCGCGCTCGTAACCAGCCACTCGGTAACGCTCACTGGGTTAACGGCGGTTACCACTTATCTTTTTGACGTAGTGTCGGCCAATGCAAGTGCTATCAGTTCGACTTCGGGCAATTACACGTTTACCACTGCGGCCACCGGCGCTCCGGTGATTTCCGCCATCACGGTCTCGAGCATTACCAACAACTCCGCGGTCGTTTCGTGGACTACCGATCAGGGGTCGTCTTCGCTGGTTAATTACGGAGCAACCACGGCTTACGGCTTGTCTTCCCCGCTCAATGCGGCGTTGACCACCAGTCACACTATTACTTTGTCGGGCTTGGCCGCCGGCACTACCTACAATTTCGACGTTGTTTCCGCCAACTCGGGCGCAATTTCGGCTACGTCGCCAAATTACACTTTCCTTACCACGGGAACGGTCGGAAACCCGGTTGTCTCCAATGTTTCCGTTACCAACATAACGAGCACTTCGGCAATTGTCACCTGGACCACCGACCAAGCAACTTCCACGCAGGTCAACTATGGAACGACGACGTCTTACGGCTCGTCTTCAACGCTGGATAAAACACTGGTCACGTCGCACTCGGTCACGTTGAGCGGTTTGGCGGCCAGTACCACCTACGATTTCGATGTAATGTCAGCGAACTCCGCAGGCACGGTGGCAACTTCAGCGAATTCCGTTTTCACTACACCGGCGACTACAGCCACTCCGCCCAATGTAGGCTACCTGGCTGCTTGGGGCATCAACAACAGCAGCGCGACGGTTACGTGGTCAACGGATGTGGCAGCCACTACCCAGCTAGCCTATGGAACGACAACTGCCTTGGGTCAGCTGTCGCCCTTGCAAACAACTTTGGCCGCGAGCCACGGAGTAACTCTGAATGGTCTCTTAAGCGGCACCACCTATTATTACGTGGCTCAATCCACTGCCGCCAACGGAGCAACAGGTTATTCACCAACGTCTACCTTCACTACCACTGGCACAGCACCCGCTCCCCCGCCAGTGATCTCGAACGTTGCTTCTTCCAATGTTAGCGGTACGTCGGCGACCATCACTTGGACCACCAGTGTGGCCGCGACGGCCCAAGTGAACTACGGCACAACTACCGCGTACGGATCGTCCTCCGCGGTGACGACAGCGTTGGTGACGAGCCAGTCGGTGACATTGACGGGACTCACGCCCGGCACCACGTATAACTTCGACGTTGTCTCCGCCAACTCGGGCGGCAACAGCTCCGTTTCGGCTAATTTCACTCTCACTACCTCGACGGCAAGCGGCACTCCGCCAGTCATTTCCAGTATCGCCACGAGCGGCATTACTACCACTTCAGTAACGATCACCTGGACCACGGATCAAGCGTCTTCGTCTCAAGTGAACTACGGCACTACGGCCGCGTACGGATCCTCTTCTACGCTCAATAGCTCCCTCGCGACCAGTCACTCGGTGACGCTCACGGGCCTTACCGCCAGTACGACATACAACTTCAGCGTTGTCTCAGCTGTTTCCGGCGGGGCGACGGCAAGTTCGCCAAACTCGACCTTCACCACGGCATCCGCCTCCGCCACACCGCCGTTTGTGGGCTACGTCGCTGCTTGGGGAATTAATAACAACGGTGCGACTATTACCTGGTCAACCGACGTGGTGGCGAATACCCAAGTCGCCTACGGCACGACTACCGCGCTCGGTCAGCTCTCGCCCCTGCAAACCGCTTTGGCGGCCAGCCATGGAGTTACCTTGACCGGCTTGGCTAGCGGGACGACGTATTATTTTGTGGCGCAATCTACCGGAGCGAACGGTGCGACCGGTTACTCCAATACGCTTACGTTCACAACGACGGGCACTCCATCGGCGCCCGCGCCTGTAATCTCCAACGTCACGGCAACAGCGATCACAAGCACCTCCGTCACGATCACCTGGACCACCGATCAGGCTTCGACGGCGCAGGTGAATTACGGGGCTACCACCGCGTATGGGTCGTCCTCTCCGGTGATCTCGACGCTCCAAACGAGTCAGTCGGTGACGTTGACCGGCTTGACTCCGTCTACGCTTTACAACTTCCAGGTGGTTTCAGCAAACTCCGCAGGTACGGTGGCAACATCGGCCGACTACACTTTCACGACTGCCTCGCCGGTCCCAGCGCCGGTTATAACGGCTGTCGCCGCAGGTAGCCTCACCAATACGACCGCCACGATCACTTGGACTACCGACGAGCCATCTTCATCGCAAGTGAATTACGGGCCGACTACGGCTTACGGATCGTCCTCAACGCTCAATTCGGCTCTTGTGACGAGTCACTCAGTTACTTTGACCGGCCTGATTGCCGGGACGACGTACAACTTCGATGTAATCTCCGCTAATTCCGGAGGATCGCAATCGACGTCCACAAATTCGACATTTACAACGACAGGAACGGCGGGCACGCCCGTGATTTCAAGTGTTGCTTCGACGGCGATTTCGACGACATCGGCAACGATTACTTGGACTACGGATCAAGCGACTTCTTCGCTAGTGAACTACGGCACCACGACTTCCTATGGTTCTGCATCCTCGCTTGACAATACGCTGAAGACTAACCACTCCGTGACTCTCACTGGCTTAACGGCCGGGACAACGTACAATTTTGATGTCGTGTCTGCCAATTCCGCAGGGACACAGGCTATATCTGCCAATAACACATTCTCGACGACCCCTGCTGGGCCGGCTCCGAATCTTAGTTATGTCGTCTCATGGGGCATAGGCAATACTGGAGCGACCGTGACTTGGACGAGCGATCTCGCGTCAACTACGCAGTTGGCGTATGGCACCACTACCGCGCTCGGCCAGTTGAGTCCACTGCAGACCGCGCTGGTTACCAGCCATGGGGTGACTCTAGCAGGTTTGACTCCGGGCACTAAGTATTACTTTGTCGCCCAATCCACGGGCTCGAATGGCGTCACGGGCTATTCGACGACTTATAACTTCACGACGACAGGTTCACTGCCGCCCACTATTTCCGCAATCAATGTCGTGCCTGCAACCGGCAACAAAGCGACAATCAGTTGGACTACATCAACACCGACGACCAGCTATGTGCAGTATGGCGCAGCGGCCGGCTCGTATGGCCGCTATTCGGCTGTGACTGCACTGACGACCAGCCCTGTGTGCACTTTGCCTTACGTCCCAAGCGGAACGGTTCACTATCAACTTGTAAGCACCGACGCCAGCGGCAATCAGACGCTCTCGGCCGACATGACGTTCACCGAGCCTTAAGAGGGGCGCTGGCAAGACAGACCGCTGGTAAATCTGTGTCGTCACGAGAGGGGGACACATCAGGCTGACCACCTTTCTAACGAGAGGGGGACACATCAGGCTGACCACCTTTCTATCTGACTTGATTGTCATAAACGAGCGTTCGGGATGATTCGTTTTGGGTGTGATAAGTGGTTGAAAACGGGCGAGATAATAAATGTGGAAGTTTTGAAATTGGGGAGGCAGGAAGCGGGAAAGGCGTAGCGAGGGGTTGTGAATATGTGTCGATTGCGAATCGAACTTGGGAAGCGAAGAAGCCCGAAGCTGACGCATGGGGCGTGAAGAATGTGTTAATTTGCGAATCGAACTTGGATTTTTGCCGGGGAGGGCATTCGGGCCAGTCGCGTCTCGGCTAAAAGCCGGCTATGTACGATGAGTACGCGAGATTGTCAAAGCGCAAGGCTCCGAGGTCGCTTGACTCGAATGCGACTTTGGAGGCGCGGACTTTCCAGCCTGTTCTAATTCGTATCAGTGCCGATGGCTTTAGGTGGAAAACGACTTCTCGCATTTCCGGCGCGCGCAATAGCAGTGTGATTTCTTTGTCTGTTGGGTTGTAGACATCCAGGCGCAGCAGAGTTCGTGGCGAAACGAATCGCAGTTCGGCGGCCGTCGCTTCAGGATTGAGGGTCCCAAGGCAGAAGGTGCTCATCAGACGATGCGGCGGATAAACCATCCAATCTTTTTGACCCCAGTCGATTTCGCCCAAAGGATACTGGCCCTCCAGGGGCACCTTGGCGCCCACGTGCGGGTTATCGAAATTCGCAATCGCCGGTACCGGCTCTGCGCTTATCTGTTTGCCGATTTGGATATCGACGTCTTTCGACAGGCTATGCCGGATGCGCAGGATATTCTTGTCGTCGTCCAGCATGTAACCGTCTTGGTTTAAGTCCTGGCGGCGCTCAAGCTTGCGTCCGCCGGCGGCCACCCAGTCTGGATGAAAATTCAAGCGCAGGACGTCGGTCGACGTGGGATCGAATGTTGAGTACGTCACGGAACCCTTGCCGTACGCGATCTTAGTAACAACCGAGGTCGATCCCACAAGGTGAGACTCGTCGGAAGGCGCCCATTCGGGTTCGGCCCAAAGTCCGTCCATCAAACGCCGCGGGCCATCCGCAAATTCGTCGGTAAACCACCATTGAAGACCGAACGGAGTGCTGCCGTCCTCTGGCATGCCTTGAAAGTAAGTGACCCAATTGTAGGAACGAAAGGCTTGCTCGCGGTAGCTGACGTCGCCGGTTTTTGCATAATAGAGAGCCTCTACGGCCGCCAGCCGCGAGGTGTGGCTGTCGCAACACTGGTTCGGCTGGTTACAGCAATATGTTTTGCCGTTACCTTGTTCGTTGGTGACGGTTGCGCCGTGAACGATGTATTTGGGCCATTTGGGAGTCGTTTTCACCCAATCCATCAGCTTTCTCGCATGTTCCTGCCAGTCTGGGTCTTTGTCTGGATTCAAGAGAACGTAGCGCGCATATTCGAGGGGGATCACTTGATTCATGTTTTCCATGGATGGCTTGACGTCTTCAAAGTAGCCGACCCACACGTTGTTTTTCATGGGAAACGTTTGCAGCCAGTCCCAGGCGCCCTGGCGGACTCGTTCGTAGTCTGCGATATTGCCTTGCTTCAGGCGCATGAGTTCATCGAACAACATGATGGGCTCGACGACATTCGCGGAATAGGGGCCCATACCTGGTCCGTCGATGCGGCCGTCGCGCGCATAACACCGCACCGGCCAGGGCGATTTGCCGGCGTTGCCTGGTTTATAGTTTTTTGCAAGCGCATCGGCGCAACGGATCGCTGCCGCGAGATATTTGGTATTGCCGGTCATCTCGTAGAACCGCAGATAGGCGTAGCCATCTTCGCCGACAACATGCGGCTCAATGTAGTCTTCGCCGTGTACGCTCCATCCCGTGTAGCGAAAACTTCCGGGATTGGCGGACGCGTAAGGGACGCGGGGCCAGACGTAGCCTTCGGGAGTCTGCCCATTTTCGAGCTCGTAATCGATGAAATCTTGCAGGAACGTAATCGTGTTCTGGTCGCCGGTGTATGGATAGAGCCGCTCGATGAAGCCTTCCATCATGGCTCTGAGATACCCCGTGGAGTTGGCCCAATGATAGTCGGGCTGCATCTCGAAAGTCGTGCGGTCAAAATCGAAGCAGCAGAAGAAGTACGGGTAACGCTGGCGGTTGTATTGATCCCAGATGATGTTCCACTGAGTCATCAGATGCGAGTTATAGGAGTAGCCAGTGTCTTCCGGGATCGGCCAGGGAAGTAGTTTCTTTTGGGCGTCCAGATGTACTGGCCGCCCGGCGATCGTTGCGGGACTCAGCGTAGAGACGACTGGAAAAGGCTGCTGCAAGGCAATAAGCGCGGAGATGATTGCAATGGATTTCATAACGATCGGCCGTCCTTTAGGAACTATACAAATAACCCATAGGTGACAATAGCGACAGAGCTTCATGGCAAGCACGCCCCGCAACAATTACGTCTTGATTGTCTTCGATAGCTGCCGGTACGACGCATTGCAACGCGCGCGGCCGAAGACGATCCGCAAATTGGGGACGGTGGAGAAGCGCTGGGCGTATGCGTCGTGGACGGGACCTTCGCATTTCAATTTGCTCACTGGCTTGATGCCTCACAGCAGCCCTAAGGGTGTGTTCGCGTCCGACTATTATCAGCGGGATTTCCTTAAATACAACGAACGGCTGGGGGCGAAGGGGATTGAGTTCAAACGCTTTGTGCCGCGGCTCTATCTTCCTGTGTTTTTGCAGAGTTTGGGCTACCGGACGCACGCTCTGGTGTCGTTGCCGGTGTTGAATCCTTTGACCATATTGAATAGCGGGTTTGATAGCTATAAGCTGATGGAGCGCCATAACGACATGCGGGCAATGCTTGATGAGATGGACTTCAAGAATGATCAGCCTTTCTTTTACCTGCTGAATGTTGGAGAGACGCACTACCCCTATGCGCTCCCATCGGAGCCTACGAACGAATGGCCGAAGATCAGCGGAGTGCATGGCGTGTTCCGGCATCTGGATGAGCATATCGTCGGCGGCAAATTGAAGCGGTCGAAGGCCAAGGCGTTCAATCAGACGAAGCTGGCGGAATTGAAGGGGCGGCAGATTGAAGCGGTGCGCTATTTAGACGAGGTGGTGGAAGAGTTGTTCGACCGGCTGCCCAAGAATACATATGTCACGATCACGGCGGACCACGGCGAGCTATTCGGTGAAGACGGTTATTTCGGCCATGGCCCGATTCAGCATGAGAAGGTGCTGGAGGTTCCGTTCATTGAAGGGAAGCTCAGGTGAGGCCACTGCTGGCGTATATCGGGCCGGGTGCAGGCTTCGCGTTCATCGGCTCGTTTCTCACCATCGCGCTTTCGCTCTTGGCAAGTTTCGTTACCCTTTGCATCTGGCCGTTTCGGATGCTTTGGCTGGCGGTGCGCCGCAAAGGACGGTTTAGCAAAGCGGGCGCGCGGAAGATGATTGTGCTCGGGCTGGATGGCCTTGACCCGAAGCTTACTGAGCGCTGGATGGCAGAGGGTAAGTTGCCGAACTTGCGTAAACTGGCTGAGTCTGGCTATTACGGGCGTCTGCGAACCACGTATCCTCCGCTTTCCCCTGTTGCTTGGTCGACTTTCGCTACGGGAGTCAACCCGGGGAAACATAACATCTTTGATTTTCTGAATCGAGACCTGCGGACTTATGCGCCGGAACTGTCTTCGGCAAAGGTCCGAGTGTCGAAGAAGGGACGACCGTCCGTGGAATTGCGGCGTAAGAGCAAGCCGTTTTGGGAGATACTCGGCAATCACGGTATTAGCAGTACGATTCTGCGCATACCTATTACCTTTCCCGCCGTTCCGTTTCAAGGGAGATTACTTTCGGCTATGTCGACGCCCGATTTGCGCGGCACGCAGGGAAGCTTTTCCTGGTTTACGACAAGTTCGGATGAGGCGGCGGTCGAGGGCGGGTTGAAGTTACCCCTAACGAAAGTTGGCGACGGCTGGGAAGGATCACTGCCCGGGCCTGACAAGACGGCGGCGAATTTTCAGATTACACAGGGAAAACTACAGATCGCCAATGAAACATACAATTTGACGTGCGGCGAATATAGCCCTTGGATCAGGCTTAAATTCGGGTCCGCTCGCGGCATTGTACGATTTCTTTTAACGAAGACGGAGCCAGAGCTATCGGTCTATGTAACTCCGGTGGAAATCGATCCGGAAAGTCCGGCTTTACCGATAAGCCATCCGCCTTACTACGCCGTTTACCTTTCGAAATTACTGGGCACCTTCGCAACATTGGGCATGGCGGAAGATACCTGGGCGTTGAACGAAGGCGCAATAGACGAAGCAGCTTTCTTGAAACAAGCAAAATCAATTCAAACCGAACGCGAAGCAATGTTTTTTAGCGCGCTTGACCATTTTCGCAGCGGCGTGGCTGCTTGTGTTTTCGATACAACCGATCGCGTGCAGCACATGTTTTATCGACACATGGGAGACACGTCCAGTTACAGCAAGGTGATCGAAGAACTGTATTGTGACATGGATCGGGTGGTGGGTCAAGCACTAACTTATGTGGGCAAGGAAACGGTGTTGTTCGTTCTTTCCGATCATGGATTTTGTTCGTTTCGGCGCGGCATCAATTTGAACGCCTGGCTGCAAAAGAATGGATACTTAGCGCTGGAAGAGGGGAGAATCGAGGGCGGGGACTATTTTGACGGAATCGATTGGAGCCGCACGCGAGCGTATACGTTTGGGTTGAGCGGTTTGTACTTGAATCTGCAGGGGCGCGAGGGAAAAGGGATTGTTCGAACGGAAGAGGCGGCGGCGTTGCGAAAAGAATTGCAGGAACGGCTGACGAACTTGCGCGACGAGGCGGACGGTCAATTGGCGATACAGGGGATGTATGACTCCGCTGATATTTACAGCGGACCGTATTTAGATTCGGCGCCGGATCTTATTGCTGGATACGCGCCTGGATATCGCGCGTCGTGGAGTGCGGCGGTGGGCAAAGTAACAAATACGGTTTTTGAAGACAATGACAAGTGTTGGAGTGGCGACCATTGCGTGGACCCAAGCGCGGTGCCCGGCGTGCTGTTTACGAACCAAAAGTGGGATCCGAAAGATCCCGGTATAGAGGATATGGCACCGACCATCTTGCAGATGTTTGGGGTGGATCCGCCGAGTTGGATGGAGGGCCGAGTACTGGCGTGAAAGCAAAAACGACGGTAAAACTAAATGCGCCGCTGTGTGAGCGGGCTAAGTCGGTTGTTGAAAGAGCCGGTTATAGTTCGCTGGAAGAATTTATAGAGCACGCGATGGAACGCGATTTGGCCCGGCTGGAAACTGCGGATTCAAAGGAAGAGCTAGTGCGGAAGTTGAAGGGCTTGGGCTATCTGAAGTGAACGGGAGTGAGTTAGGCGCTTCGGCATTTGCCTGGGTCGTGGTGCTTGGCTTGTCCTCGGGGGCAATATCGTTTTTCGTCTTTCGCCGATTCACCAATGGCCCCCGCCTGCGGCAGACAATCAACCGGATTGTGGCGCATTTGCTGGAAATCAGGCTTTTTGCAGAAGAGCCGGTTCTTACGCTGCGGGCGCAACGCGATTTGATTGTTGAGAACGGGCGTCTTCTTAGGCAAGTTGTTTTGCCCTCGTTCCTATTACTCGTGCCCTTTGGCGTTTTGCTGGCAGGGATGGAACATTTCTTTGGACATGCACCGCTCCAGGTGGGTGAGACGGCGCTCGTGACTCAAGCGGATAACACGAAGTTAGAAGTTCCAACTGGTTTTGAGGCGACTGGACCACCGATTCATGTTATGGCGGAACGCAGTCTGGTGTGGGAAGTTCGCGCGACACGAGAGGCGCGAGGGAGTCTGCGCCGATCAAAACGGCGGGCGACGGTGTTTCATCTGAACTGGATATGGTGGTTTGCTGGTGCGTCGCTGTTGGGCGCGCTGTTCGCGGGTTTGTGGACGGGGAAGAAGTTCGGTATGATAGCAGGACCATGAGCAGCGCTGCGCAACCTTCATTACAGATTGATTACACAAGCGGCCCGCACGAAGGTGAGCAAATCGTCACCGTGCACGGTCCGTTGGTGATCTCGAATTTTTTCGAATTTCAAAGCAAGGCTCGCGAAAGCAAAGCCGCGCTTTTGATTATTGATTTGGGGGACGTACCTTATATGGATTCGGCGGCGCTAGGCGCGATTCTCGGGATTCACGTATCGTCGGGCAATCGCGGCACGAAGTACGCTTTGATCAATGTGGCTCCGCGCCTTGAGAGCTTGTTCACCATGTCGGGCGTACGTGACACGCTGGTGATGTTCCCGACACTGGCGGACGCCGAAAAAGCGCTGCTATAGTTTGACGGTGCGAAGGCGCAACGCGTTGCTAATGACCGAAACCGAACTGAACGTCATAGCCGCACTCGCGAGCATGGGGCTCAGCAGAATTCCAAAGAACGGGTAGAGAATTCCAGCGGCGACCGGCACGCCAATCGCGTTATAGACAAAAGCAAAGAACAGATTCTGTTTGATGTTGCCTACGGTGGCGCGGCTTAAGTGGATGGCGCGTACCAGAGCGGCGAGATCGCCATGCAGCAGAGTGATGCCGGCGTTTTGCATTGCGACATCGGTGCCGGTGCTCATGGCGATTCCGACGTGAGCGGCGGCTAAGGCTGGCGCATCGTTCACGCCGTCGCCAGCCATGGCGACAATGCGACCGGCGGCCCGCAGCTTTTGAACGTAGGCGGCTTTGCCGGCAGGCAAGACGCCGCCTTGTACTTCAGTGATGCCGAGTTGTTGCGCGATTGCTGCTGCGGCAGCTTGTGAATCACCGCTCAACAGGACAAGATGGATCCCTTCTTTTTTCATTGCTTCTACCGCGCTGGCGGTGGTGGGCTTGAGGGAATCGGCAATGGTGAAGCTTCCTGCGAGCTGGTTGTCGATGGCGACGGAGACGTTCGCGTTAGTTGTCGCCGATCTGCTAACCGATACGGAATGCCCATTCACCGTTGCCTCAACACCTTGGCCGGGAGAGGAGAGGAAGCGTTCAGGCTTGAAAAGAGTGAGTCCGCGTTCACGAGCGGCGGTGAGGATTGCGCCAGCCAGGGGATGTTCGCTGCCTTGTTCGACGCTGGCGGCTAGTGTGAGGACTTCGTCTTCGGTGAATCCGGGTTCCGCTCCGATGGAAACGAGTTGCGGTTTGCCGACGGTGAGGGTACCGGTTTTGTCGACGACGAGGGTGTCGACTTTCTGCAGCAGTTCGAGGGCTTCGGCTTTGCGTACGAGAACGCCTGCGGTTGCACCGCGGCCGGTGCCGACCATAACGGACATCGGCGTGGCGAGGCCGAGGGAGCAAGGGCAGGCAATGATGAGGACGGCGACGGCGTTGATGAGAGCGTGACTCAGTTTGGGCTCTGGGCCGATGAAAAACCAGACTGCGAACGTAATGGCAGCGACGAGAACGACAACGGGGACGAAGACGCCGGCGACTCGGTCGGCTAGCTTCTGAATGGGAGGCCGGGTGCGCTGGGCCTCGCTGACGAGGCGAACGATTTGGCTGAGTAGACTGTCTGCGCCAAGGCGGTCGGCGCGCATGAGGAAGGTGCCGGAACCGTTGAGGGTACCGCCAGTGACGCGGCTTGGCGGTTGTTTTTCGACGGGCATGGATTCGCCGGTGACCATAGATTCGTCGACGGAGGACCGGCCTTCGGTGATGACGCCATCGACCGGAACGGTTTCGCCCGGGCGGACGCGGAGAAGGTCGCCGACTTTGACTTGGTCGAGCGGAATTTCGCGGCCATCGGCGAGGCGGGTGGTTTTAGGGGCTAGATTGAGGAGCGATTTCAAGGCGCTGGTGGCGCGGCTGCGGGCGCGGAGTTCCAGGACTTGACCCAGCAATACGAGCGTGACGATGACGGCGGCGGGTTCGAAATAGAGAGGTGTGTGGGTGAATAGGCCGATGAGGCTGGAAATATAGGCGGTGCCGGTACCGATACCGATCAGAGTGAACATGTTGCCGTGGCGGTTTTTGATGGAGGCCCAAGCGAGGATGAAGAAGGGTGCGCCGCCCCAGAGAACGACTGGCGTGGCGAGAGCGAGGCCGATCCAACGGGCGAAGGGCAAATCAAAGAACATGAGGACCAGCAAGGGCGCAGTGAGGGCGGCGCAGACGATGAAACGGCGGAGCATGCCGCGGTATTCGGAGTCGTCGGATTCAACGGTGGTGTCAACAGGCTCGAGAGCCATGCCGCACTTGGGGCAGGCGCCAGGGCCCATTTGGCGAACTTCGGGGTGCATGGGGCAGGTATATTCAACTTGCGGATTGCTGGTGACAGGCGGCGGATTCAGGTAGCGGGAGGGCTGCGCGTCGAACTTGGTTTTGCATCCGTTGCAGCAGAAGTGATAGGGCTTGCCTTCATAGACGCTGCTCGGGGGAGTCTTGGCGGGATCGACGTTCATTCCACAGACCGGGTCGGTTTGAAGGGGCACAGTTATATGATGCGGTGCGCCGTGTGGCGATTCGGGCTATGATATTCGAAAGCCATGCCACACCTTTTGAAGACCGAGCCAGAAGCTTATTCATTTGCTGATTTGGAGCGAGACAAAGAGACGATTTGGGACGGGGTGACGAACCCCGCCGCTGTGAAGCATTTGCGTGAGATGAAGCCGGGCGAGAAACTGGTGATTTATCACACGGGCGATGAGAAGCGGGCGGTGGGTACGGCGACGGTGGTGAGTGTGGATGCGAAAGATCCGAAGACGCCGCTGGTAAAGATCAAGCTGGGCCGCGCGGTGAAGACGCCGAAGACGTTGGCGGAGATCAAGGCGGATAAGTTGTTTGCGGAATCGCCGCTGGTGACGCAAGGACGATTGTCGGTGGTGCCGTTGACGGAGCAGCAGTATGAGTGGCTCATTGTTGGCGGAGGGTAAGCATGGGGTCAATGCGGGTGGCGCTCCAGGCGGGGAAGAGACAAGCGGCGCAGGACACTCCTAGAATGGCAAGGGGAACGAGTGTGAAGGTGAGTGGATCGATTGGATTTACTTCAAACAGCCAACTGTTAATGAGGCGAGTGAGACCCAGTGCTCCCGCGATGCCGATGGCCAAGCCGTAGGCAGTTAGGCGGAGGCCTTGCGAGAGGATGAGGCTTAACACGCGACTGCGGGGCGAGCCGATGGCGAGGCGGATGCCGATTTCGGCGGTGCGTTGTTTGACGGTGAAAGACATGAGGCCGTAGAGGCCGACTAAGGCGAGTGTGACCGCGACGAAGGCGAAACCGCTCAAAATATAGGTTTGGAATGTGCGGCGGGCGTTGGTGAGAGCGATGCGTTCGCGCATGGTTTTGATGTCGGTGACGAGGGCTGGGTCGAGGGAGCGGACGAGCGAACGGATTTGAGATGCGGCCTGTGCGGCCGGAAGGTTTGTGCGAACGGCAAAGCTATCGCCGTCTTCGACGGGCCCTACCAGGGTTGGCTTGGCTTCGGCGGCTGTGTCTTGGTCGCGGACGTCGGCGAGGATTCCGATCACCGTTCCCCATCGAGAGGGCGTACCTTCAAGGCGGAGCCGGCCGCCGATGGCATCGCGGCCTCGGAAGTAAGAATCAGCAAATTTCTTGTTAATCAGGACGTTTTCGGTTTTGACGTCGGTGGCAGTAAAATCGCGGCCGCGGAGTAAAGGTGTGCCGATGGCTTGGCGATATTCCGGCGTAGCGCCGAAAACCTGGACGAGCTCGGGCGTTTTTCCGTAACCCTCCACCTCGCACTCAGCGAAGCCTAAATCGTTAGTGAGAGGAATTTCGGTGGATGCGCCGACGAGCTTGAAGCCAGGGGTTGCTTGGAGATTGGCGAGGAGGGTTTTGTAGAAGGCGTCGTGCGATTGCGCGGTGGGGTAATGTTCGTCGAGTGGGATCTGGAAAGTCAGAACAGAGGGAGAGAAGCCGGGGTTGACGGCTTGGAGATTGAGATAACTGCGGATGAGCAAGCTAGCGCCGCTGAGGAGGACGACGGAGAGGGCGATTTCGAAAACGATAAGAGCGAAGCGACTGCGGTGAGTTACAGTGACACGGCTGCCTGCGCCGACGTGCGGGGAGGAGGCGGAAAGAGCCCGCGGGAGCCCTGCGGCGAGTCCGGTTCCGATGGAGAGAGCGACAGCGACGAGGAGAACGCGGGTATCGACGGCAGCCTGCTCAAAACGAGGAATTCCGCCAGGGTTGAGATTTATAAAGAGGCGGACGAGGCCGTAGGCGAGCGCGATACCGAAAGCGCCACCGGCGCAACTGAGCAGCAGCGATTCGGTGAGCAGTTGGCGAACGATGCGGGCACGTTCTGCTCCGAGGGCGGTGCGAATGCTTAGTTCGTGGGCTCGAGAAGTGGTGCGGGCGAGCAAGAGGCCGGCAGTGTTAGCAATGGCGATGAGGAGCACGAGCCCAACAACACCGAAAAGCGTCCAGAGCATTTGTTGGACTGGCCCGAGGATGGTATCGACAAGTGGACGAGCGAGGACGCGCCAACCTTGCCATTCTGGAGTGTATAGGGAATTCAAATGAGATTCGATGGTGTTGAGTTCGGATTGAGTGGAACTGGGTGAAGCTCCCGGCTTGAGACGGGCGACCACTTCGGCACCGTCGGGATGACCGCTTCGATCGGTTTTTTGCTGGACGGTATAAGCGAGCGGAATCCAAAGATCAGTTTGCCTAGAGCTAATTCCGAGATAGGGAACATCGCCATCGAATGGGAAGCCAAAATCCGCGGGCATGATGCCGATGACGGTATATGTTTTGCGATTCAACTGGATTTTGCCGCCCAGTATATCCGGGCGGGTGTTGAAATGCGAGAGCCATAGTTCGTGGCTGACGATGGCGACGAGTTCGTGGCCGGGCTGATCGTCGGCGGCTTTGAACGTGCGGCCGAGGATAGGTTGGACGTCGAGCGTTTTGAAGAAATCGGCGCTGACGCCAGCGGTTGCTACGGGCGCGACGTTGTCGCCTTGAACAAGACGCGAACTGCCGGGCATAAACATGGCGAAGCTGGAAATAGTATGGCTGAGACGCTGCCAATCGTAGACGTCGGGGATGTTGGGAGGGATTTCGCTGGGGAGGCCGGTGTAGTGAGAATTTGGGGTGTAGAGATAGACGAGTTGTTCGGGGTGGGAGTAGGGCAAGGAACGGAGAAGTACGGCGTTGACGACGCTGAAGACGGAGACGGTTGCGCCGATGCCGAGGGCGATGACGAGCAGAACGATAGCGGTGAAGCCGGGGATGGCGCGGAGGGTGCGGAGTTCGTGTTTGAGATCGGACGCAAGGATGGCGCAGTGTTCTTTGGCCGCGGTGAAGGCGAGGTCGGCGGCGGTTTCGAGCCATAAGCGCCAGCGCGGTTCGTTGCGGAGGCGGCCGGCGAAGAGTTGCTCCATTTCGGCGGCGTATTCATGACGGAATTCGGCCGGGTAGCAGTAAAGGAGCGCGCGAAAGAGCTTAGTTTGGCTTTGCGACCAGTCCATGGGCCCTCGCTTGCTTGAGAAGTTCGGTAAGACGGCTGGCTTCGGCTTTGGCGGCTTTGCGGCCAAGCGGGGTTAGACGATAGTAGCGGCGGCGTTCGTCGTCTTGACTCTTCGCGGGACGCTGGCTTTCGCGCAGTTCAATGATGAGGCCGTCTTCGAGAAGGCGTTTGACGAGGCCGTAGAGCGTGCCTGCGCCAAGGCGCAGTTTTCCATTGGTGCGAGCGGCGACATCTTGCATGATGCCGTAGCCGTGCTGATCGCGCCCGGCGAGGGCGATCAGGATGTGGAAGGCTTGCGGACTGAGAGGCGGTAAGTCCATAACGGAAGTATATCGCAGCTTGGTATAGCGTGGTGTGATATAAAGATGGCCGAGCATTGCTCGGCTTAACAGGGCATGGCCCTATCCCACAAGGCCGAGGCATGGTTGTTGCAAATTTAGGCGGCGGCTTTGGCGGAGACGTAGTTTCCGAACATCAGTTTTTCCATTTCGGCGGGGCTGAGGCTCAGGATGAAATCGCTGACTTGGGAGAGTGAAAAAACAAAGCCATTTTCCGCGGGGTCGAAGGTTTTGTTTTCCTTTTTGGCGCGGAGGTACATGCGCGCCGCCAGTTTTAGCTGCTCCACTTGTTGAGCTTGGCGAGCCGCTTGGAGGGCGTGCAGTTCTTTCAGTTCGCGCTCGCGGCGGCGGGAGAGACGGTTTTCCTGTAGTTCCAGGTTGCGGAATTGCTTGCCGAAATGCAGGCGAATTTGCATTTCGAGAAGCATGGGTGGGTTGTTGGCGAGATCGGAGTGTTCTTTGAGAAGATCGATGCGGCCGAGTTCGACGAGGGCGAATTCGAGGCCGGGGATGCGGTCGAGACGCCAAACTAAATCGGTGAGGGATTGGACCAAGGCCTTTTCTTCGGGGCCGGCGGGTTGGAATTGCTTCTGGTGATCGAGGACGAGGCTTTTGTAGGCGTCGGCCTCGCCGAAGGGGACGATGACGGTGCGGCCGGTGAGACCGGTTTTGACGGCGTTTTGGGAGACTTTGGCGCGACCTGCCTCCGATGTAGGCCCGGTACTAGACTGAGCGTTGGCGCGGTTGGCGTTCAATTGAGCTTCGGAAATCATATGGAGAACTCCTTTGGGCGATTTCTGGGCAGAAATACGAAGGGCCCGAGCAGAGTGAACACCCTGCCGGGCCTGACTCAAGCTAGCACTCGGAGGTTCAAAAACGAACCTCGTACAAAGACGCAGCGCGGAGATTTGCCTGTAGGTAGTTGAAACAGAGGGAGAAAAAATATTTTACTTTGTGGGGTAAAGTCGTGACTGAGGTTTTGGATACGGCTTGTTTATGTACTATCAGGTCAGGTTAGGTTTTCAAATGGCTGATTTGGAATTGCTCTCGGTGGTGGCGCTGACGGAAGACCTTCCGGCGAGGGGACACTTGTGCGCGGTCAGGTGGGTACGGTCGTCGAGAATCTGGCGCCGGGCATCTATGAGGTTGAGTTCAGTGATGACGGCGGAAAAACGTACGCCCTTGTCGCGGTTCCCGCATGGGTGTTTAACCGATTTGGGGTTTAAGCGGAATTCAGGAGTTTTTGAGGGTTGATAACACTCCCTCCGGTCGTGGTTCTGAAAACCATCGCTGATTT
Source organism: Bryobacterales bacterium (assembly GCA_963763615.1). Taxonomy (GTDB): domain Bacteria; phylum Acidobacteriota; class Terriglobia; order Bryobacterales; family Bryobacteraceae; genus Bog-105. Next base: position 199,818 of record CAVXPI010000012.1, read on the forward strand.
GAAACGCCTTCTTCCGCCAAGGAATCGGCTATACTGTGGTCTCCCGAATGGAGGCTGGGAGACTAGCAATGCGGCTCATAATCCAGATCACCACCGGGTGTGTCCTATCTGCTATTGCCATTCCTGGCTTTGCGCAGAAGTACCTTGACGAGGTGGTTGAACACGCCCGCAAGGAGTTCAACGTTCCCGGCATTGCGGTCGTTGTGGTTAAAGACGGCAGGGTAGCCGCCGAAAAAGGTTACGGTGTGCGCCGCTTGGGCGCACCCGCTCCCGTCACGGCGCACACCCTTTTTGGCATTGCCTCCAACACGAAGATCTTCACATCCGCTGCGCTCGCCATGCTCGTTGACGAGGGCAAACTCGCTTGGGACGACCGCGTTGTCGACCGGCTGCCGGGGTTCCAGATGTCGGACGCCTACGTAACGCGCGAGATGCGAATCCGCGATCTGCTCTGCCACCGCAGCGGCCTGCCGCTGGGTGGCGGCGATCTGATGTTCTGGCCGGCAACCGACTTCACAACAGACCAGATCAACTACCGGCTGCGCTTCGTCCCACTCGAAACCAGCTTTAGGAGCGCCTACGCCTACGACAACATTCTTTACAACGTCGCCGGGGCGGTGATCAAACAACTTTCCGGGCAATCTTGGGCGGACTTCATCAAGGCTCGCTTCTTTGCGCCGCTCAACATGCGCGACAGCAAAACAAGCATCCGCGATATCGATGACGCGACCGACGCCGTCGCACCGCATGCGCTGGTGGAAGGCAAACTCCAGCCGGTGCCTCACAGCCCTCTCGACAACAATGCACCGGCCGGCGCGATCGTGTCTTCGGTAGACGACATGAGCCGCTGGGTCATCGCCCTGCTCAACAAAGGCGACCTCGGCAATGGCAAACGCCTATTCAGCGAAGCGCAGGCTCGAACTCTGTGGACGCCGTTGACGATCCTCCCTGTACCCGACTCGCCGGCCGAGACCGCTGAAGCGCAGGCACATCTCGCCGACTACGCCATGGGCGAAGTGCTGCGCGACTATCGCGGGCATCTGCTCGTTTCCCACACCGGCGGCTTACAGGGGATGGTGAGCATCGTCGCTATGCTGCCGGAATTACATGTTGGGGTGGTTGTTCTCACGAATCAAGAATCCGGTGGTGCGTTCCAATCGATCGCCAATACAGTGCTCGACCACTATCTCGATGCGCCGCCGAAAGACTGGGTGACAGCGATCGAGACGGTCGTCAGGCGCAGGACAGCGGAAGCGGAGAAGACAGTGGCAGCGGCAGCTTCCAAGCGCGACGCTTCATCGAAGCCCTCGCTTCCGCTCGATTCCTATGTGGGGCGTTACCGCGATCCTTGGTATGGCGATGTGGCCGTGGACAAGACCGGAGACGGCCTGCGGATTCGATTCACGCATTCGCCCGGGTTGACCGGGCGGATGGAGCATTGGCAGCAAGACACATTCGTCGCCCGCTGGGACAATCGCTCGTTGCTCGCCGACGCGTATATCACGTTCGCGCTGAACCCCGACGGCAGTATTGACAGCGCAAAAATGCAACCGGTTTCGCCGCTCACAGACTTCAGTTTCGACTTTCAACATCTGGCGTTAAAGGCAGTGGCCAAGGACGCGCCAGCGTATTAGGGGCGCCGCCGCTCCCTGGCTTGGTACAAGTAGGTCTCGACACGAGTGTCGAGACGGCTGGCACGAGTGCCAGCGCCACGTGTCTCCAGCAGAATGCAGAAACTCCAGGAGGCGGCTGAGCGGCCTCTACTTGGCTGCGGGTTTGATGAGTTCGGCGTCGATGGTGATGGTGATATCGGTGCCGATCATACCGGCCATGGCGGTCATGCCGAATTGAGTGCGATCAACGGTGGTATTGGCGCTGGCGCCGACATGGAGATTGCCCTTTGGATCTTTCATCGGGTCGGTGGGGCCATCGATGTTGAGGACGACTTGCTTGGTGACGCCGTGAATGGTGAGATCGCCAGTGGCTTTCAATTTGCCGGTGCCGGCGGATTCAAGCTTGCTGGATTTGAAGGTGATGGTAGGGAACTTTTGCACATCGAAAAAATTGGCGGAGCGGAGATCGTTGTCGCGCATTTCGACGCGCGTGTCAACGGATGCTGTGTCGATTGTGATGTCGATCATGGATTTCGCCAAGTCGGCGGCGTCGTATTCCACGGTGCCGCTGACTTTAGTGAACGCGCCGCGCACGGTGGAGATGCCCATATGGCGCACCGCGAATTGGGCGGAGGTGTGATTGCCGTCGATTTTCCAGGTGTCGGCTAAAGCGACTGAGGAAATCAGCAGGCAGCCGATTCCGAACAGACCGAAAATGTTTTTCAAGTAAAGCCCCTCTAAGTTGGTTTGGAGTTAGTTAACGGGCGGCTGAACGTTTTAAGCGCGGTCGCCACTGCATACATGACATGGTAACCCGGGAGGCTGGGTATTGTTAGGGACGAGGAGGGACCACGAAGATTCGCGCGGCAAGATGTTGGGCAAGACGCGTCGAGGTGGGTTGTCCAGCGATGCGGATGAGCAGAGACGAGTTGCGTACTCCCGCTTCGACAACGAGCCCGACGGATGGTTGTAGTCCCAACTTTTCGATTTTGCGAAGCTCGGAGGCGGAGCGGTCGGACACGCTACTGACGATGGCCGGGATACCGCAAGCCCAGTTTAGGAGATTGATCTCGCGACGCGGGGGGATAACGCCGCTACGTTCAGGGATGACGTGGCCGTGGGGGTCGACTTGCGGGTCGCCGAGTTTGGCGGCGATGCGGTCTTCGAGTTTTTCGGAGATGTAATGCTCGAGGCGCTCGGCCTCCTCGTGAACTTCGTCCCAACTGTAGTCGAGCACATCGTGTAAAAAGCGTTCGAGCAAACGATGATGGCGGAGAACTTCGAGGGCACGTTTCTTTCCGGCGGACGTGAGCCGCGCGCCGTGATGCTTTTCGTACTTCACGAGCGGAGGTTTGACGGCAAATAGCTTTTGAAGCATGCCAGTGACTGAAGCGGCACGGACTCCTAAACGCTCGGCAAGCTCGTTGCTGGTGATTTGCCGCTCGTCCGTCCCGCTGAGTTCGAGGATAGCCTTCAGATAGTCGTCGACGGATTCCGTGCTGCCGGCCGGACTGTGCGATCTAGGGGTCACTAAAGCTGTAGTTTAGCTCAAAGTCTGCTAAATTTAGGCATGCCTAAATGTTATTGGCCCCTCGCCGTATGGTTGGCGCTTTGGCTCGCGCCTCCGAAACCTTGCAAGGCTCAGGGCGAAACAACAAGCGCTATCAGCGGTCAGGTGCGAGATGAAAGCGGCGCAGGCATCGGGCAGGCGGCGGTGACGGCCGTGAATAACGAAACCGGTGTGAAGCGAAGCGTTCGCACCGATAGCGGCGGCCGTTTTCAATTTCCCCAGCTAGCGCCTGGCGCCTATACAGTGCAGGTGACGATGGCCGGCTTCGAAGAGGCGAAAAACGGCATGGTGGTAGCGGCTCTGGGCCGTACCGAAACTGCGGATTTCACGCTACACATCAAGAAAATGAAGCAGGAGGTTACGGTAAGCGAGGAGGCAGGCTTGCTGAATATTGCAAACGCGAACACGGCTACAACGCTGAACGCGCGGGCGCTGGAAAATCTTCCCAATCCAGGAGGCGACCTGACGTATCCGCTGCAATTCGCGGCGGGCGCGCTCATGAACACGGCGGGCAGCGGGAACGATTTTGTGGGCGGCAGCAATGGTTACGGCAATGTGGAGTTTAACGGACTGCCGGCGCTGGCTAACGGCTATATTGTGGACGGCTTGGAAACCAACGATCCGCTTACTAATCTGAACAGCGGCCTTTCGACGAACCTGGTGCTCGGTCTGAATTCAGTAGCGGAGGTCACGGTGAATACGCTTTCGTACGCGGTGGACCAAGGGCGCTATGGGGCTTCGCAGGTGAATTATGTGACGAAATCCGGCACGAACCAGATGCACGGCAACCTCTATGAGAGCTGGAACGGGTCACGCTTTAACGCAGCGGATTTCTTTACGAATTCCACAACGGGAAATCACAAGCCACGCTCGACTGTGAATCATTTCGGCGGAAGTGTGAGCGGGCCGGTATTGCGCAATAAGCTGTTTTACTTTTTCGATTCGGAGTGGGTGCGGATCGCATTGCCGATTGTGACGGAGACGACAGTGCCCACGACCGCCCTGGAAAGCTTTACGTTGCGGCAGCTCATTACGGGCGGACGAGATGTACTGACGGGAACCCAGTATCCGGCGCAGCCGCAACTTGTGCCGTTTTATCAAAAGTTGTTTGCGCTTTACGGTAATACCAGCGGTACGCCGCTGGCAATGCTAGGGTGTCCGCTCGGGATGAATTCGCCCAATGGGAACGGCTGCGCGAACCGGCGGAGTGTTTCGCATTCGAGCGACGATCATGAGCAGGTGCAGACGGGGCGCGCTGACTATGCGTTGAATGAGAAGAACTTCACGTGGTACCGTTTTCAAGCCGATGCGGGAGTGCAGGCGGCTTGGACGGATCCGATTAACCGATTGTTCGATGCAATTTCGCCGCAGCCGCTTTATTCGTTTGCGGCCGGATACACGCATGTATTTTCGCAGAATCTCGTGAACTACTTCAATCCGGCGTTTTCGTGGTATCAGAGTTTGTTTGGTCCGGCGAACTTGGCACAGACGCTGGGCGCCTTCCCGATTGTCCTCGAAGCGAGCGGTTCGAGCGCGCCGTTTACTACGCTGGGCGGGTTGGATAACACATGGGTGCAAGGCCGGCGGGCTAGCCGTTTCTTTCTCAACGATAACCTCGCGTGGACCGTGGGCGGCCATGATTTGCGCTTTGGCACCAATACCAGAATCTTTCGCTTGAACGATTACGATTTTGGCGAAGGGACTGTGCCGACTGTGACTTATACAGATTTGCCCCAATTCGTTTACGGCGTAGCTTCAACCGCTACGGCCAGTTATCCGCTCGCGGATTCGCAGCCCTTCCGGTTTCTGAATGCCGATTTTTATGCGCAAGACAAATGGCAGGTGACGCCACGGTTCACCTGGACTTTCGGGATTCGGACGACGTACAATTCAAACCCGTTAAACCCGCACGACTTGGTAGCACGCCTGGCGGGTTCGTTCGCTGCCATTTCGCATAACGTTGATGCGCCGCTCAATACCGCGATTCAAACAAAGCTAGGGAATGTGTTTCAGAGTGTGCCGCTCACGATTTTGCAGCCCAGAACGGCGGTGGCGTGGCAGGTTACGCCGAAGACGGTTTTGCGGACCGGCTTCGGTTTGTTCAGCGATTTGCTGCCGGGCAGCGTGGCCGATTTCGTGGGAGGAAATCCGCCTTATGTGAACACATTCCAAGGAGGATTGCTGGGGACGGTAGGCGGAGTGGCGATAGCGCCAGGCGTGACGAACAGCGCCGTGGATGCGACTGCTACGGCGGCACGGAATTTTGTCGGTGGGTTTAGCCAAGGGGAGCTCTCGTGCGCATCGGCACTGGCGAACCGGCTGGCTTGCCTGCCGCCCGTTTCAATGATGGCCGTGCCTGATGGTGAATTGCATGCGCCATATTTCATGCAATGGAGCATGGCGGTGGAGCGCCAGATGGGGAACACGGTAAGTTTGCGCGGGCAATATGTGGGGACGCGCGCGGTGAATCAGCCGTACACGATGCAGGTGAACGGCTACCAAACAGCATGCGCGGGTTGCTTCGCGCCCTACCCCTTCGCAAAGCCGGCAGACGCACGCTTCGGAGCTGTAACGCAATTGAATACCGGAGCGAACAGCCACTACAACGGATTGCAACTGACGGCTGAGAGACGGTTTGGCCATGGACTGCAGACGCAGATTAATTACACCTGGAGCCACTGCATTGATACGGTCTCAAACGGTGGGTTTCTACAATTTTCGGCGGGCGGCATTCTCTCTCCGCTGCCTTACGATTTGGCGCGCGACCGTGGGCCTTGCGACTACGATATCCGGCACAACTTAGCGGCAAACTATGTTTACCAACTTCCGTTGAAGGTGAAGACCAACGGGTTGTTGGGGCGAATGGTGAATGGGTGGCAAATATCGGGCTCGGTGTTCTGGCACAGCGGCGTTCCGTTTTCGGTATTGAGCGCGCCCTACGCGGCAGGCGGGAATGGGATTGTGAACGGAAGCGGTCCTGAGTTCGCGGGTGTTGTTCCTGGGGTGCCATTGTATGAGCACAATCCGGTAGCCGGCGTGACGCAAGCGGGCACGGTGCAGTGGTTGAACCCGAATGCGTTTGTTTCGACGGTGGACCCAAGCACGGGCGCTTGTCTTGGCGGGGATAACGTGAAGAGCTGCCAATTTGGGGACATGGGACGGAACGCGTTGCGCGGGCCGGATTTCGTTTGGAGTGATTTCTATCTGACGAAATGGTTTGCTTTGCGCGACAGAACGAAGCTGCGGGTTGAGGGGCAGTTTTTCAATGTGTTCAACCATCCGAACTTCGCACTGCCTTCGATCGTAACGGCGGGAATACCTGGGCAGCCCGCCACCCAAACGGGTTTTGGCGCGTTGACATCGGCGACATCGCCTCCAACGGGTTTGTTGGGAGTTGGCTTGGGGGGCGATAGCTCTCCGCGGATGATTGCGTTCAAGGCGGCGTTGGAGTTTTGAAACTCATAAGTTGTGCTCGAAGAAATCGGTCATCGCTTGCAGCAGGGAGGCGCGGGCGTTGCCCGTTGCCGGGGTGAACACCTGGAACTGTTTGGCGAGCGCGCCTTGTTTGACCTCGAGAACAGCATCTTGCAGGGCGGCGAGTTGAGCGGGGAGAATGATCGGGTCATTAGGATAGGCGGCGACGAGGAGATGGCCGGTGAGGCGTTTCGCATTTTCGAGAGCGGACGAATCGTCGTATTCAGTCACGTGGCGGGCGGGAAGGCCGAGGTAGCGTTCGGTGAAGTAGGCGTTGTACTGGTGCCAGTCGGTAATGGGGGAATCGGCGAAACCGGCTGCGAAGCCGTGGGGAAATTCGAACATGGCATGGACGACAGTGTGCGCGCCGTAAGCGCAGCCCCAGATGCCGATGCGGTGGGGGTCAACGTACGTTTGGATGCGGAGGAAGCTGACGACTTCGCGCAGATCGGCATTCTCTTGCGCGCCGAAGCGGTAATGAATGTACTCTTCGAACAAGTGCGAATACCCGCCGGAGCCACGGACGTCGACGGCGAGGACTAAGAAGCCGCGGCGGACCATCGATCGGTTCCACGCCATTTGCCAGCCGCCCCAGGAATCGGAGACAACGCGGCCGTTGGGGCCGGAGAATGTGTAAAGGATGATCGGGTATTTTTTGTTGGGATCGAAATCGGCGGGTTTGTAGAGGCGGGCGGGGAGAAGGACGCTGTCGTGGGTTTTGATGGGGAGATAGTCGTTGGCGACGGGCTGGCCGGTAGTATTTGGCTCGGTGATTTGTTGGTGTTGGGTGCCGTCAATAGTGTGCCATGAAATGGATGGTGGTTTGAGGGAGGATGAGTAGTTGTCTATATAGACAGCGCCGGATGGATTGATTGAGACTTCGTGCCAGCCTGGTTCGGTGGTGATTTGGGTGGATGCGCCGGTGTCTGGATTGAGGCGGAAGAAGTGCTGTTCCTGATGGTTGCCAGTGCTGCCGGTGACGAAGATGGCGTCTTGAGACAGGGCTGGGAGGAGCTGGGCGATTTCGAGATCGGGCGGGGTGAGATCGCGGATGAGGGTGCCGTCGTCCAGATTGTAGAGATAAGCGTGACGGTGGCCGGAGCGTTCGCTGGTGATGACGAAATGGTTACGGTCTTGCAAAAAGAGCGGAGTGGCGGGGGCGTTGATCCAGTAGGCGTCGGTCTCGCTTAGGATGGTGCGCGGCGCGCCGTTTTCCCAGAGGCAAAGCTCGGCTTTATTTTGGAGACGGTTCAGGCGGTAGAAGGCGAGGCGATGGCTATCGGGGAGAAAGGTGACGCGAAGAATGTAAGGCCAAGCGTCGGAAGATTCGGTGATTGTCTGACTTGCGCCCGAGGGGACTGAGACGATTTTGAGGCGGAAGATGGGGAGCGGTGCGCCGGGGAGAGGATAGGGGGCGGCGTGGCGGAAGTCGGTTTCGAGGTAGGCGATGGAGGTGGAATCGGGCGCCCACCAGTAGTGGCTGCCGGGATTGAATTCGTGGGCGAAGACGGGTTCGGGTTCGGCGGTCCAAATGGCGGCGGAGTTGCTGCTGGCCAGAGGTTTGAAAGACTTGGCGTTGTTTGCGGCGAGCCAGAGGTTGTGATTGCGAATCGCAGACCAGGAATGGCCATTGGGTGAGAATTGGGGACTCGACCCGGGTGAACTGGAGTGGAGTTTGCCCGAGGGGATTTGGTATTGGAGGATGCGGTCTGGTCGAGTGACCAAAAGAGCGTTCTCGAGCGGGGACCAGGCAAAGGAAACAGGATCGGCGTGGGCATGGAGCAAAAGTTTCTTGCTCGCGGCGGAGTGAGGTTCAAAGAGCCAAACATCGCCAGCGCGATCTTGCAGGGCTACGAATTTGCCGGTGGGGCTGAGTGCGGATTGATCGGCGAAAGTCAGGCTGGGGAAGAAAAGAAGCGCGGCGGCGACGAAGTGGGTTTGATAGTGGGGCATGGCGGGGCGGGAACAGTCACCATTATCGCGGTAGAGCAGGTAGCCACCATGCCGCCGGTCCCTTGCTTTGTTAGTCGACGAGACCGTGTTCGACCACGTAGCGAACGACTTCGGCATTATTCTTGAGGCCGGTTTTGTCGAGGATACGAGCGCGGTAAGTGCTGACTGTCTTATCGCTGATTCTGAGGAGGGCAGCGATTTCGCCGACCGTTTTGCCGGACCCGATCATGCGCAAGACTTGAAATTCCCGGTCGGAAAGCGTCTCGTGAATGAACTCAGGCGCCTTACGAAGCAGATCGGCACTCAATGCCTCGGCTAAGGAGTTACTAACGTAGCGGCCACCGCTGATGACCTTCCTGGTGGCCTTCACTAGCTCGGCGGAAGTGCTTGATTTAGTGACATAGCCTGCCGCACCTGCCTTTATGGCGCGCAAAGCATATTGACGTTCGGAGTGAGCGGTTAGGACCAGGACGGGTACTTTGGGGCGGACGGCGCGAATCTCCTTGAGCAGTTCAAGGCCGCGATTGCCTTGGAGAGCGAGTTCCAGAACAATGAGATCCCATTCCTGCTGGGCGGCGAGTTTTAGAGCCTCAGGGGCGTCGCTGGTCTCACCCCAAGCTACGGCGGACAAGGCGCCGGCTATGAGTTGTTTCAACCCAATGCGGACTACCTCATGGTCGTCTACGAGGAGAATTCGTTTCATTCGACACCCCTACTGTGGAGCAAGAATGTTTGGGAGTGAACTGTAGATCTTACTGGTACTGTTACTAGAGCCGAGGCTGGTTTTACTTTACGCGTCGCTGAGTGCGGGCTGGGAAGAAGTACGGCGAAATTGCCAGAGGCCGTAGACTACTCCGCAGACGGTGAGGCCGACGAAGATCCACAGAAAGGAACCCGACCACTTGTTTAGCGTGGTGGACCAGACACGGACCATGTGGCGTCCATAAGTGACAGCGAGCCAAGCGACTAACGAATAGCGCAGTGCGCGAGCAACGCCGAAGACCAGAGCGAAACGGTTGCGGGATATACCCAGGGCGCCTGCAGCGATGAGAAACATCGACATGGGCATGGGTGGCGGGAGCAGAGCAGGGACAAAGACGGCGAGAACCGAGTGTTGTCTAACCCACGTTGATATTCGCCGAAAAAATGGGGAGCTGCCGTAGCGTTGAAGCGCGGCTTCGCCACCGCGCTTACCACTCGCCCAAGCTGTATAGCCGCCGATGACGCTGCCGGCTGTGGCGCAAGTAACCAAGATTAGGGCATCGCCACGGTGAGAAACGAGCCACAAGAGGAGGAGATCTGTGCTGCCCGGGATGGGGAGCGGGAGGATGCAAGAATCGAGAACTGCCACCGCAAAGAGGCCGACACCGCCCAAGTGGGCGAGCCAGCGGGGGATGAGCGAGTGGTGCGGGTGCGCGGCGGCGGCAGTAACGGGAACCGGCTTTGGGACAGGAGAGATCATTCAATCAATAAGACGCCGGTAGCGGGTACTTTCGTTAGCGGCGTTCCGCGACTACTTTGCTGCCCGCTCTGCTCAATAAACGCGGGCAACGCACTGCGCGGAGGCTCGGCGATTTTCCGCCGTTGACGAACCGAGCACCGCTTGGCTGCCCGCTCTGCTCAATAAACGCGGGCAACGCACTGCGCGGAGGCTCGGCGATTTTCCGCCGTTGACGAACCGAGCACCGCTTGGCTGCCCGCTCTGCTCAATAAACGCGGGCAACGCACTGCGCGGAGGCTCGGCGATTTTCCGCCGTTGACGAACCGAGCACCGCTTGGCTGCCCGCTCTGCTCAATAAACGCGGGCAACGCACTGCGCGGAGGCTCGGCGATTTTCCGCCGTTGACGAACCGAGCACCGCTTGGCTGCCCGCTCTGCTAGCGTTGAATTTTCGAATGATTTCTTTTTCCAACATACAAAAGCAATACGGGAAGCAGTTGATTTTCGTCGATGCCTCCTTTCAATTGAATCCGGGCGAGAAGGTCGGACTGGTGGGGCCGAATGGGGCGGGGAAGACCACGCTGTTCCGGATGGCGATCGGCGAGGAACAGCCGGACGACGGCGAGGTTTCGGTGCCGAAAAAGCTGACGATTGGCTATTTCCGGCAGGACGTGGAAGAGATGCAAGGGCGGTCGGTGATTGATGAGGCGATTGCGGGCAGTGGGCGCATAGGCGATCTGCATCACGAACTGGAACATCTGCAGGGCGAGATGGAAGACCCGGCGAAGGCCGACAAGCTGGACAAAGTTCTGGAGAGATTTGGCGAAGTTCAGGAAGAGTACGAGCATCTAGGCGGCTACACGCTGGAGGCGCAGGCGCGCGAAGTGCTGCACGGGTTGGGGTTCAAAGATGACCAGATCGATGGCGACGTGGGCGCGCTGTCTGGCGGCTGGAAGATGCGCGTGGCGCTGGCGCGGGTGCTGCTGGGGCGGCCTGATGCGCTGCTGATGGACGAACCGACGAATCACTTGGACTTGGAATCGATTATTTGGCTGGAGCAGTTTTTACGGGCCTATGAAGGCACGCTGCTGATGACTTCGCACGACCGGGAATTCATGAACCGGCTGGTTACGAAGATTGCGGAAATCGATGGCGGCGAGATTGTTGTGTACTCGGGGAATTACGATTTCTATGAACGCGAGCGGGCGATTCGTGAGACGAATCAGGCGGCGGCGTTTGCGCGGCAGCAATCGATGCTGGCGAAAGAGCAACGTTTTATAGAGCGATTCAAGACGCATGCGGCGAAAGCGGCGCAGGTGCAGAGCCGGATTAAGGCGTTGGACAAGATTGAAAAAATTGAGTTGCCGAAGAAGCGGCAGGTGGTGAAGTTTGATTTTCGCGAGCCGCCCCGCTCGGGCGATCAGGTGGCGGTGGTGGAGAACATCAGCAAGCGGTATGGCCCGCGGGTGATCTACGACGGCTTTAGCATGCATATCCGGCGGGGGGAACGCTGGGCGGTGATGGGGCGGAACGGCGCGGGGAAGAGCACGCTGTTGAAGATGATTTCGGGGGCGAGCGAACCGGATTCGGGCAGTGTGCGTTTGGGCGCGAGCTTGAATATGGGCTATTTTTCGCAGCAGTCGCTGGATGTGCTGAGTCCGGATCTAACCGTGATCGAGCAGTTGCAGAGCGATTTTCCGAAAGACGGGATTGGGTCGCTGCGGACGCTCGCCGGGGCGTTTCAGTTTTCGGGCGACGATGTGGATAAGAAGATTCGATCACTTTCGGGAGGAGAGAAATCGCGGCTGGTGATTGCGCGGATGTTGTTTAATCCGCCGAATTTCCTGGTGTTGGATGAACCGACGAACCACTTGGATTTGGCGACGAAAGAGATGCTGGTAGAGGCGTTGAAGAACTTTGAAGGGACGATGATTTTCGTTTCACATGACCGGATGTTTTTGCGGGGGTTGAGTTCGCGGGTGTTGGAGTTGGGCGGGGAGACGGGGACGGAACGGGAACCGAGGGTGTATCCGGGATCGTATGTGGAATATGTGCAGGCGTTAGGGCATGAAGCGCCGGGGATTTATGTGTAAGATTTCACGCTCAGGCTGCAAGCATCATATGCGGCGAGATTGTGTTGCAGCGACAATTCCAGTAGCTTTTCATCGCCTGGCACATCGACAAAACGAATGGGCAACGCCTGAATTTCCCGCCACAATAGAAACGCCTTCTCTCGCGTCAAACGCGTGCGCGTAATGCCTTTGCCCAGGGCGTTGAGCATTTCATAACGCCAGATTCCCGGAACCCAGGCCAGTGCTTCTTGATTTTCCAACGCCGCCAGTAGTCTATCGGATTGGGGGTGTCGCTTCGTCCTCAAAGCACCAGCACAAGGCGAATGATGCATCAAGCACGAATTCTTTCACTCACGGCCTTTTTCGATGAGTTCCTTGGTGGAGATCCCGCCCAAGGTGAGACCCTTACGCAGGTCACGGATGCGTTGACCAGCAATTTGCGAGCGTAGTAAACGAAGTGTTCGCCGATTCCTGGACGCGTTCCCGGAGCACGCTTTCCGCATACGCTTCGAGAGACATGCCGTGATGCTGTGCTTGCGAGAGAAGGCCCGCTTGCACTTCGGGCGAGATTTCCAGTTTCATCGTCATAGCCAACAGCCTTGCTCTAACATTATCCCAAGTTAAGTTGCGAAGGCGGAGGCATGTTTCTACGGACCATCTCGAAAGGGATGAGCCGTTCTCCTTTTATCGGCGATTAATGAGGCTGGCGGCGTAGCCTGCGCCGAAGCCGTTATCAATATTAACGACGGTGGCGTTGCTGGAGCAGCTATTCAGCATTCCGAGCAGCGCGGCTAATCCGTTGAAGCTCGCTCCGTAGCCGATGCTCGTCGGAACAGCGATGACGGGCAACCGACGAGACCGCCTACGACGCTGGGCAAGGCGCCTTCCATGCCTGCGCAAATGATGGCGACGCGCGCTTCGACGAGCCGGTCGCGCTGGGTGAGTAAACGATGAATGCCGGCGACTCCGACGTCTGAAATGACGTCGACTTGATTGCCCATGACTTCGGCCGTGAGGTGGGCTTCTTCCAGAACGGGGAGGTCGGCTGTGCCGGCGCAGATGGCGGCAATTTTGCCTTTGCCGTAGATGGTGCGGTCGCGCCAAACGCGGACAACGCCGGAACCGGGGAAATATTCGGCTTGGGCATCGATTTGGAAGACGCGTTCGGCCATTTCTTTGGTGGCGCGGATTTCACGCCAGGCGCCACCGTGCAGCCAGACGATAACGGGCAATGGGCCGGGCCATTCGCGGAGAAGCGGCTTACCGTTGATGGTGCTGTATGTGCGATCGCGAGTGAAAGAGAAGGGTCGATAATCCGAATTTGTAACCGGGTCTGTCTCCGCCGCGTCGACTTACAAAATGAAATCATTCGCGCCAGTGTTAGCAGTGTTATCTATCCGACACTGGTTTCCGTGTTCCTGTTCGCTCGTGTGGGCAACGCTCAGTCGGCGGGCGCAGACTTAAGGCAAAGCGTGACCGGCGGCTTCCTGTACGCCGTCCCTATTGGTTCGCTTAATCAAGAGAATACCGTCCCCGGCTACACCATTAACTACGCCTATCGTCCTCTGAACTGGCTCGCCTTCGAAGGAGGATTTAACCAAGTAATCCATCCGGTCGGCACGATTGTTGAACTCAATAACGGAATTCCATTCGCGGCCAACACCAACGATCAGCTCTATCTGGTTCCCTTCGGTACCCGCTTCATCTGGCAACCCGGGCAAGGCCGTGGCCGCGTTTCCGTGGGTGGTGGCGGCGCCTATCTCAATCACCGTTATGATCAACAGGCCATCGCCAACTTCCTCGGCAGCAACACGTCCGGCGTGGGCGGGCAAGCCGTTGTTTCCGCCGACTACGCCCTATCGTCCTCGGGCCGCTATCGTCTCGGTCTGACTGCACGCCTCTACTACGTCCCCAGTACGTCCAAGGTCGCCGGGTATAGCTACCATGAAACCGACCGCTACTTCGTTCCGTTGATTCATGCCTCACAGGCGGTTAATCAAACTCGCCACATATCCCGCGCCGAAGCCGTTATCGATATTCACTACGGTCACGTTACTTGAGCAACTGTTGAGCATTCCGAGCAGCGCGGCTAATCCGTTGAAGCTCGCTCCGTAGCCGATGCTGGTTGGAACGGCGATGACGGGGCAACCGACGAGACCGCCTACAACGCTAGGCAAGGCACCTTCCATGCCTGCGCAAACAATCGCGACGCGCGCTTCGACGAGCCTGTCGCGCTGGGTGAGTAAACGATGAATGCCGGCGACGCCGACGTCTGAAATGACGTCGACTTGATTGCCCATGACTTCGGCGGTGAGGTGGGCTTCTTCGAGGACGGGGAGGTCGGCTGTGCCGGCGCAGATGGCGGCAATCTTGCCTTTGCCGTAGATGGTGCGGTCGCGCCAAACGCGCACGACGCCGGATGCCACGAAGTATTCGGCGAGCGGTTCGACTTCGGAGACGCGATTGGCCATTTCTTTAGTCGCGCGGGTGAGGAGCAGATTCGGAGATTTGGCCAGCAACGCTTTGGCGATTCCGGCGACCTGGTCGGGCGTCTTGCCTTGGCCCAGAATCACTTCGGGCATGCCATGGCGAACGGCGCGGTGATGGTCGACTTTGGCGAAGCCCAGATCCTCAAATGGCAAATAGCGGAGGGTGTCCAAAGCGGCGGGGACGGTGGTTTTGCCGCTCTGTACCTGCTCAAGAAGTTGTTGAATTTGCTGAAGATCCATAAGTTGAGCCAAAGGGTGCGCGGGCCGCATCCCTTAAAATAGTAACGTTAGCGCTTTCCTATGAACCGTTTTTGGACACGGCTGCGGTTGACACTCGACATGATCAAGTTCGAGCACTCGGTGTTTGCGCTGCCGTTTGCGCTGACCGGGGCGTTACTGGCGTGGCGCGATTGCGGATTCCAAGTGGCTGGGTTGCGCTGGCGGTTGATTTGGATTCTGGTGGCGATGGTGGCGGCGCGGTCGGCGGCGATGGCCTTCAACCGTATTTTGGATGCCGATATAGATGCCCGCAACCGGCGTACGGCGAACCGTCATTTGCCCGCAGGTTTGCTTTCGGTACGGTTTGCGTGGGGATTCACGGCAATGGCGTCAGCCGTCTTTTTGTGGGCTGCGCGTGAGCTTGGCTTTCTGTGTTTCATCCTGGCTCCGGTGGCGCTCTCAATTCTGTTCGCGTATTCGTTCGCCAAGCGGTTTACGATGTTCGCGCACTTGCTGCTTGGATTGTGCTTGGGGATCGCGCCGGCGGCAGCATGGATTGCGATGCGCGGTTCGCTTGATTGGCGCATTTGCTGGCTGACGGCTGCCGTGATGTTTTGGACTGCCGGCTTCGACGTCATTTATGCGTGCCAGGATTTTGAGTTCGATACGGCCGAAGGATTGTTCAGCATTCCACAACGCTTCGGCATTGCGCGCGCGCTGGTGCTAGCAAGGCTGTTGCATCTGGCCATGATCGGTTGTTTGATTGCACTGGTTTTGGTGTTTCACCTGGGTGCGCTGAGCGTGGCGGGGATTTTGGCCGTGGTGATTTTGCTTGTCTACGAGCACGGGCTGGTGAAGCCGGACGATTTGTCGCGGGTGAACGCGGCGTTCTTTACAGTGAATGGCTACGTGAGCTTTTTGTTTTTTGCATTCTGGGCGGCGGATATTTTGCTGCACCGAGGTATTACTAAACTTTCATGACATCTCTAACGCGCAGGATTTCCAAGCAGCCAGTGATTGAAGATCGGCGTTTGAAAGCGATCTTCGACAAAGTGGAGGCGGGCGAACGGTTGACGTATGACGACGGCGTAGCGATGTACCGCAGCGGCGACCTTTTGTCGCTTGGGTATATGGCGAATTTGGTGCGCGAACGGAAGCATGGCGACACCACCTATTTCAACGTGAACCGGCATATCAATCCCACAGACGTATGCGTAGCCAGTTGCCGCTTGTGCGCGTTTGGGAAAAGAGCCAAAGACCCGAAGGCGTATACGATGTCGCTCGAACAGGTTTGGGAAATCGCCGGCAAAGGTTATGCGGAGGCAGTGACCGAGTTTCATATTGTTGGTGGGCTGCATCCCGAGTTGTCGCTCGATTGGTTTTGCCAGATGATTGCGGGCTTGAAACAGCGCTATGCGGGCGTGCACTTGAAGGCGTTCACGATGGTGGAGATTGCATTTCTGGCGAAGCGCGCGAAAATCTCGATTAGGGAAACGTTGGAAAAGTTGAAAACGGCCGGGGTGGATTCGCTGCCGGGTGGCGGGGCGGAGATTTTTTCGGAACGCGTGCGGCGCATTATTTGCGATCACAAGATTGATGGCAACGAATGGCTGGAAACGGCAAGGGTTGCGCATCAGATTGGCTTGAAGAGCAATTGCACCATGCTCTACGGGCATTTGGAGACGGCAGAGGATTTGACCGACCATTTGGTGAAGCTGCGCGCGCTGCAAGAGGAAACGGGCGGTTTTGTCACTTATATCCCTTTAGCGTTTCACCCGGATCATACGGCGTTGAGCCATTTGCCGAAAACAAGCGGATTCAACGACCTGAAGCAAATTGCGATTTCACGTTTAATGCTCGATAACATTCCGCACATCAAGGCCTACTGGATCATGATGACGCCGAGCGTGGCGCAGATTGCACAGCGCTTTGGCGCGAACGATATCGACGGCACGGTGGTGGAAGAGAAGATTTACCACGATGCGGGTGCGACTACCGAGCAGCATTTCCGGCGGAAGGATTTGTTACGGCTGATTCGCGAAGCGGGCCGCGAACCGGTGGAACGCGATACAGAATACCGGCCTGTGACACGTACGGAATCGGCGTTCACGGTGTTGGTCTAAAGCGGTCGCAGGCTAGGACCGGCAGCCGGAGAATACGCCAATCACCCGACCGAGTAGACTGAGCTTTACAGAGGCAGCTTGGTCTTGCAGGCCGGGGGTGGATTGTTCAGCCCGCGAATCAACGTAGTTTTCAGGTAAAAACTTCGCGCCTGATTGTTTCATTTTGTGCAGCCAAGCGTGGCCTTCGTCGTCGGTACCAAAAAGTTGTTTGACGTCGATTAGAAATTGGCGTGAGCCTAGCGTGGTTCGTGCGGTATCCCAAGATCCGTTCAACTCGTGGACGTTTGCGGATCGAAGATCGCCAATCAGCTGAAAACGCAGGGTGGATACGCTGTCGTGAATGTAATACTTAAATGTGAGAGAACGAGCGAGACTTGACGGACGACTCGCCACAGGCTGCTCAGGGCGCTGGACCTTGGCTTCGGCATTCGAGGTAAAGAAGACTTCTGCCATAACAGAAACTTTT
Source organism: Bryobacterales bacterium (assembly GCA_963763615.1). Classification (GTDB taxonomy): domain Bacteria; phylum Acidobacteriota; class Terriglobia; order Bryobacterales; family Bryobacteraceae; genus Bog-105. The sequence goes on from CAVXPI010000012.1 coordinate 217,237, forward strand.
TGATTCGCGACGAGCATTAGACGTTCCACCTATCTGACGTATCGGGTCGGAAAAAGAAGACGCAGAAATGTTTAACCCTTTAGGGCTGGAAAACATCAAGTTAGCTAATATGCTTTTATGCTGCAAGAATCAGGGGCTCAATGAATTTTTTGTGTAGGGCTTATTTTCCGGCTCTGACGCTATGTTTTGCGTTGCTCCGACCTTTAGCCGCCCAGCAGGCAGATGCCGACGCAAAGGACGTGGCGATATCCCCTGTGATTCAACCAGCAGTACCGCTGATTCAGCCCGGCACCACTGCAACGACACCGCCACCACCCGATAAACGCGTTTTGGGCGTCCTGCCGAACTACCGGACGGCCAACTATACTGCCATTTACACGCCCATCTCGGCTAAGTATAAAATGACAATCGCGTTGAAAGACACATTCGATTATCCGCTGATGGGAATCGGTGGGTTATATGCCGGGATCTATCAATTGGAGGACAGTCACCCCCAGTTTGGGCAGGGTGTCAAAGGATATTTGAAGCGTTTTGGAACCTCCTACACAGACCAGCTGGTGGGCAACATGCTCACTGAGGGGGTGTTGCCAATAGCGTTTCACGAAGATCCGCGCTATTTTCGAATCGGGCAAGGCAGCGTAGGTCACCGGCTTGTATATGCACTGAGCCGTATCTTAATTACACGCACCGATTCGGGTGGAAGAGTTTTCAACTTCGCCGAAGTGACTGGCAACGGAATTGCCGCTGCAGTCGGCTTGTCCTATTATTCCGACGATCGCAACGTAACTTCGTACCTGCAGAACTGGGGAACTCAGCTATCGACCGATGCGATCTCGCAAGTGCTCAAAGAGTTCTGGCCGGACATCAAGCGGCACTACCGTCACAAGCATAGCGCCGAATAGCTCCTAAGTAATCGCCGGCAACGCACTCGCGGGAGGCTCGGCGATTTCTGGCGGTGTTGCCCGAGCACCCGCTCGGCTGCCGTGCTAGCTATTCGCCGGCAGCGGCAGCGGGCGTCTCAGCGTGGAGCCGCGCCAAGAAACTTGTATCGAAGTCGCCCGCCAGGAATCGCTCGTTTTGCAAAATCTGTTCGTGCAGGGGAATAGTGGTGTGGATCCCATCGACAACGAACATGCTTAAAGCGCGGCGCATGCGTTGAATCGTTTCTTCGCGATCTTTGCCAAACGTGATCAGTTTAGCCACCAGCGAATCGTAGTAGGGCGAAATGACGCTATCGGTATAAGCCGAAGTGTCGACGCGCACGCCGATGCCGCCGGGCAAATTCAATCCGGTGATCCTACCTGGCGACGGCGCGAAAGTGATGGGGTGCTCGGCGTTGATGCGGCATTCCATCGCGTGGCCGGTGATTTTGACCGGAGTGCTGATGATGGCCGAAAGTTTTTCGCCCGCAGCGATGCGAATCTGCGCTCTTACGAGATCGATGCCAGTGACTAATTCGGTCACCGGATGTTCCACCTGAATACGAGCATTGACTTCGATGAAATACAAATTCCGCTTTTCATCCATCAGGAACTCGACAGTGCCTGCATTGCTGTAGCCAATGCTCTTCATGGCAATGCGTACGCTATCGGAAATGCGTTTGCGAAGTTCGGGTGTGACGCTGGGCGAAGGCGCCTCTTCGAGAAGCTTCTGGTGGCGGCGCTGAATGGAGCATTCGCGTTCACCAAGAATCTCTACATTGCCGTATTCGTCGCCCAGCACCTGGAACTCGATATGGCGCGGCCCCTCGACGAGCTTTTCCATGTAGACATCGCCGTTTGAGAACGCCGCGGCTGCCTCAGCTTGTGCTTGCGCGAGCATGCTGAGTAACTCACTTTCCGAACGGACGATACGCATACCGCGTCCGCCGCCGCCTGCCGAGGCTTTCAGCATGACGGGATAGCCGATGCCCTTGGCCAATTCCAAGGCTTCTTCGGCACTGCCGATGATGCCTTTCGAACCGGGCAGAATGGGTACGCCAGCCGCTTCCATAATGGCGCGGGCCCGTTGTTTCAAGCCCATTTCGCGAATGACTTCGGGTTTCGGTCCGATGAATTTGATGCGCGACGCTTCGCACACTTCGGCGAAGTTAGGGTTCTCGCTTAAGAATCCGTAGCCGGGATGGATGGCTTCTACGTTGGTGATTTCCGCCGCGCTAATGACCGCCGGAATATTCAAATAGCTGACGGAGCTTTTGGCCGGTCCGATGCAGACAGCCTCATCGGCAAAACGGACATGCAGGCTGTGGCGGTCGGCTTCCGAATAAACGGCTACGGTTTTGATGCCGAGGTCTCTCGCGGCACAGATGACGCGAAGGGCGATTTCGCCCCGATTGGCAATTAGAATTTTTCGAAACATGAATGGACCGGAGATTAGAGCGGCTGGATGGTGAACAGCGATTCACCATATTCCACGGGCCGGCCGTTTTCAAGATGCTTGGAGACGACAATGCCGCGGACTTCGGCCTCGATCTCGTTCATCAACTTCATGGATTCAATGATGCACAGAACGGTTTTCGCTTCCACCCGGTCTCCCGGCTTTACGAAAGGCGGCGCTCCAGGGGTAGGTGCGTCGTAGTATGTGCCGACAATCGGCGATTTGACCAGAATGTTGCGTTCGTCTTCCTTTTTGGCGGCTGCTGTTTCGGCCAGCAAACCCTCGGGCGAAGCTGGGTGAGATGGGGGTGCGGCGGTTGCGAATGTTCCTTGCGCAGCAGGCTGAGGAGCGGGCACAGAACCGGCTATATAGGTGGGCACTTCCTGGGGAAAGATGGGGTTCTTAATGCGGACCCGGTTTTCACCGCGCTGTACTTCCAGTTCGGCAATCCCGGTGTCTCGTGTTATCTGAATCAATTCTTTGATTTCTTCAATCGTCATTCATTCACTCGTGGAATGGGCAACCGGCCCTTTTACAAAACCACTAATTCTTTCTTGGTTGGCGTCAGGACTTCGCAGCCCCGATCTGTCACAACAACAGTGTCTTCAATTCGAACTCCACCGGTCCCTTCTTCGTAGACTCCCGGTTCGATGGTGACCGTCATCCCAGGTTCGAATTTAACCTTTTCTTTTCTCCCGATCCGAGGCCGTTCATGAATTTCCAGACCGAGTCCGTGTCCAGTGGAATGCACGAACAGCTTGTCCAGTTCGTAACCGCGCAGAACGTTTCGCACGGCTTGATCCAACTTAGCGCACGTCATCCCTGGCTTCAATAGGGCCAAGGCTGCCAACTGGCTATCTAGTACGGCTTTATAGATTCGCCGTATCTTCGCATTGGCTTTACCGACTACGTAACAGCGCGTCATGTCGCTGCAATATCCAGCGACCATCGCACCCATGTCTATTAATAATAGTTCACCCGTCTGAATTGGATGACCGGTCGGCTGGGCGTGGGGTAGGGCAGTACGCAGCCCCGAGGCGACAATCGTGTCAAAGGCGGTACCGTCGGCACCGAGTAAGCGCATGCAATAGTCGATTTCGGCGGCCAAATCCAGCTCCGATATGCCGGGTTTGAAGCGGCTTAATGCCTGTTCGAGTGCAGCGGAATTGAGTTTGACCGAGGCTCGGATGGTGGCAATCTCGTCGGCGGACTTCACCATGCGCAGGGTTTCCACTAAGCCGCCGACAGGTTTGAGCGTGACGGCTGTCAGCAGTTCTGCAAGCTGTTGGTAATCTTCAAAACTCACGCGGTTGCGTTCAAAAGCCAGATGTTTAGTCTTGGGCCTGGTCAAGCGCGAGGCGACATGCTTAATCAGCGGCCCTTTGGCGATGTGGATTTGGCAATCGGCTTCCTGGGCAGATTGCGTCCGGTAACGGGGGTCGGTAAAGAGGATAGCGCGTGACGGTGTGACGAGCAACGCGCCGTTGCTGCCAGTGAAGCCAGTGAGGTAGCGCACGTTGGGCAGAGCGGTGGTGAGGAAGGCTTCGGCTCGAGGTTCCTCGGGTTTGGTCCACTCATTGAGAAGAGGCAGGACACGCGCGCGGCGAGCCGCGAAAACGGTTTGTTCTTTCAAGGCGAGCCTTTATGGTTTGAGCAGGAGCTTGCCGGTGGTTTTACGGCTTTCCAGATCGCGGTGGGCTTGGGCGGCGTCGGCCAATTTGTAGATTTTATGGATGTGCAGCTTGAGCTTACCCTGCGCGATCCATTGGAAGAGATCGGAAGAGCGCCATTTCAGTTCGGCGGGATCACTTATATAGTTGCCGAGACTGGGGCGGGTGAGGAAGAGCGAGCCCTTCTGACTGAGAAGGAGCGGATCGATTTCACCGACGCCACCACTAGATTGGCCGAAGCTCGCCATGACGCCGCGCGGGCGGAGACAATCGAGGCTTTTGTGAAAGGTGGTTTTGCCGACCGAGTCATACACAACGTCGACGCCTTTGCCGTTCGTGATGCGCTTGGTTTCGGCCACGAAATCTTGATCGTTATAGAGGACGGTGTGATCGGCACCGTTGTCTTTGGCGATTTGGGCTTTTTCGGGAGTGGAGACGGTCCCGATGACAGTGGCGCCGGCGATTTTGGCGACTTGCACTAAGGCACTGCCTGCGCCGCCGGCCGCTGCGTGAATGAGGCACACGCTGCCGGGCTTGAGCGGGAAAGTGGAAAAGGCGAGATAGTGGGCTGTCATGCCTTGCAACATGACGGCGGCGCCGTTTTCGAAGCTGACAGCGGCGGGGAGCTCTACGAGAAATTGTTGCGGCACGAGAGCGTATTCGGCGTATGAGCCGCGAGCCATGGCGTACGCGATACGCTGACCAGGTTGCCAGGCTGTGACGCCTTTGCCCGCTTTGACGACAGTGCCAGACGCCTCGCTGCCGAGCTTGACGGGACTTTCGGGCGCTTTATAGAAACCGGCGCGGAAGTAAGTATCGATGTAGTTGACGCCGATGGCTTCGATCTTGACGAGTACTTCGCCATCGCCGGGTTCAGGCACGGGCATGTCGACGTACTTGAGGTTTTCGGGGCCGCCGACGGGGTCGGCCACAACAGTCTTCATGTAACCGATTCTACGATGTTCTTATTTGCAGAGAAGATTTACTGTAGCTACAGTCCTGTAGCTATAATGTTAGTGAAAAGCTGAAGATTATGGAGAAAGCGTCTATGCCGGCCAAATCACGTAGATCGACCAAGACTGAGAGAATCGAAGTCACCCCGGTCCGTCAACGCAAGGGCATCAAAATTTCCGCTCGCACGCGCGACCTATACGAAAAGCGCAACCGCGCCGTAGATGAGGATCCGGACGCTCGTCCGCTGCCGCCCGAGAAGTGGGCGCACGCCATGCGGCGCGACGAGTTTTTCCGGCCCATCAAAAAACAAACTACCGTCCGTTTGGATGCCGATGTTCTCGCATGGCTAAAATCCAAGGGTGAAGGCCATATCAGCCGCGTGAATGAGATTCTGCGGAATGCCATGCTCGCGGACATGAAGCGCTGAGCCGGCTGCCGCCGACCAGACTGCAAGGCGGTGTTCGCGCGCGAATTCGTTAGATCCTGTTTACTATAAAGCCCAGCTGAAATCGCGACTTCGTAATTCATCACGTCGAACAGGTCGAAGCCAGGGTTGACGGCTTCGCGCATGAGCAGTTCGTGAATTGCAGTGTCCTGGTCTTGCGTCGAAGGATTGAAGGATCAGGGTTTTAACCCAACCCTGGAATCGAACGCTTTCCGAACTCGATCAAGAGAACTTGGCGATAGCACGTGACATTCCCGAATTCGGATCACGATCCATCCACGGAGGCGGAGCGTGGTTGTAGTTCGGCGATCCCTTTTTCGATTCAATTCTATTTTGTTCCGCCAGAATTTAGTATTCGTTCGAGGTAAATATTTGCACTTGGTGCAGCCATGCCAAAAGCAGCCGTCGACGAAAACGGCAATTTTCCGGCCAGGCCATGCGAAATCGGGTTTCCCCAAGACTGGCCAATGCTTACGATAGCCGCGCAAGCCTGCGCTCCAAAGCAATTTCCCGAACGGAAGCTCCGTGGTGGTGTTACCGCGCGAGCGCACCGACGCCATGATGCGAGAGCGAACTGCCTTTGAAACGTGATCCACGACAACCCCGCGGGTGTTGACTAGCGAGCACTATAACGCTTGAGGTCTTGATTTGTGATTTGGTCGGCCTGCACAAGCCTGTAATGCCTCTCCTCAATTATTCTAACCTCGGTTTTCTGTACCGTAAGTTCGAACATAGCGATGGTATTTTCTTCATCGCTCATAAATTGAGCCGAGATCGCTCGACAGGTCAAATTCGGGAACTTCTCAGCGCAACAAGCAAGGTCCTGCGAAGTTTGGACCACGGCAAGTTGATCGGTTCCGCCCTTCGCCTGCACCGGAATAACGAACTGCTGGCCGTTCTTGTTGACTCCGACGTAAATCTCGTCTATCTCGATCTGGCCCATACCTTTGACTGTCGTTCGTAAATGGTTCTGAAGCGAGAAAGTGGTCAGACCGAGAAAGATATCGATCAAGCGGTTATAACGAACCTTAGCGAGCAACGCTTGTTCGTCGGTCAGCGCGTAAGCAGCTATGATCTCTGGGGTCGCATCAGGAAGCTTAACTGCAACCAAGTCATCGCGCGGAATGATCCGGCTCGCTTTCCCAAGGCGAAATCGGTATTTCGCTTGACCCGCAGGCTCAATAATCCACTCCTTCTTGCCAGCTGCCTTGGCGACGATTTCAGCAGGCATCTTTCGGCGGTAGCGAAAGGAATAAATGAGGTCGCCAAGATTCTTTGGAAGACGGAGTCCGAGTTTTGACGCTACCTCCACTAATTCCGCTCGGTTGAAATCGAATGCCTCCAGGCCCTCATGATAGTGGTTCTTGAAAATCTGAACGAGCAATTGCTGGTAAAGATCAGGCATGGACTAACTCAACCGGCGATTTTCTCGTCCTCTGAGGAATAACATTGGATGACACGCCGTAATACTCGGCCGCGTCCGACATGTTTAGTTCCAGAAGATGGGGATCGCCAACTTCCCCCTGCGGCGCCGGCAACGGTTCTTTGCCAAGCGCAACCAGAACCTGACCGGCAACCGCCTGCGCTAGAAGCGGCGGCACGGAATTTCCAACTTGGCGAAAGCCGTGCCATTTCGTAACGTGAAATCGAAACCAGTCGGGATAGGAGTGCAGCCGAGCCGCTTCCCTGACCGTAATACATCGCGCAGAATAAGGATGAATCGGGCGTGGTGAAGTGAAGGCTCCCCGATCGCTAGCGGTTCCCGCTCGGATAGTATTGCAAACGCCGTTAGGATCAAGCTTGAGAAAGCGGCTGATAGGTTCAGTCTCTCCATTAGGAGTTGCCTTGAAGCGCTTTTGCGAGAGCGGGGTGTGGATTGTCCGAAGGCTTGAAGTCAGAAGATTGTGAGCGTTTTCCGTGCCCACTCTTAGGGACTTGGCATACGGACTGGGCTTACCAAAATCAGCCTCAACCCAATCTCGGTTTAGCAATTCTTCGTAATCGTCCGCCTCCGGTAGATCCCCTATGGCTTGCCATACCGTCGGTGTCGAGGCCGTAAAACCTAGGCCTAAATTGCCAGTCGGACGGCTGTGCGTTTTGTCCGGGTATTCGGGAAGACATTCACCCTTCCGAGCACCTACCAAGAACAAACGCTGCCGGTCCTGTGGCACGCCGAAATTCGTTGCATTGAGAACTTGATAATCCTCTTTAACTCGGTATCCCTTCGACTTGAATTCCGCAATGATCTCAAGGAGAAATTTCTTGTGTTCGCCGACCGTCAGTCCTCGCACATTTTCAAATACGAAGAACCTGGGCCTTAGCTCGGAAACGATTCGGACAAAGTGATAGACGAGACGATTCCGTGGATCGTCCAAGGCCCGTTTGCCAATCATGCTAAAACCTTGACAGGGCGCTCCGCCGAAAACTACGTCAACCTGTTCGTCGCCGATTCTCGAGTGGCGCCGTATGTAGTCGCCGCTTACATCGACTACGCTCCGGCAAATAGCGGCGCAAGCGGGAAAGTTAAACTCATGCGTTGCACAATGAATCGGATCGTGCTCGACCGATGCTGCGACGTCGAAACCGGCCTGCACGAAACCAAGACTCATACCACCCGCGCCCGCGAATAAGTCTACGCCAAATGGCCGTTTTCGGATTCCTCTCATAGAACACGGGGCCTCACAAATGTTCCATATATCTGCGGCAGAGGTATCAAATTACGAGTCTAACAGGACTGCTGGGATAGGCGCGTGTCAGCTCAGACCGCCCAGCTGAAATCGCGGACTGCCGGCTTCGTAGTCTTGCCTTTTTCCACCAGCCGCATCAGTTCAAGGCGCAGCGCATCGACCAGCGCCCGCCAACTGGCGTCAATCACGTTGTCCGAAATGCCGACGGTCGACCAGCTTTGCGTCTGGTCGGTCCATTCGACGAGCACGCGCACTTTCGATTCGGTGCCGCCCTTTGCTCCGAGAACGCGCACCTTGTAATCGGTCAAGCGCACTTGGGTAATCGCCGGATAGATGGAGGAGAGGCACTGGCGCAAACAAATATCAAGCGCATGCACAGGGCCGCTGCCGGGGGCAGTGGAGGAATGAATGGCCTCACCCACTTTGAGCGTGACGCTAGCGGTTGTGAGAGTGTCTCCGCTGTTCTGTAACTTAGTGCTGACTTCGTAATTCACCACGTCGAACGGGTGGAAGCCCGGGTTGACGGCTTCGCGCACAAGCAGTTCGAAGGTACCTTCTGACGCTTCGAAATCGTAGCCCTGATGTTCCATCTGCTTGATGCGTTGCAGAATTTCACGGCGCGCGGTTTCGGCGAGATTCTCGTCGTTGAGGCCGAGTTCTTTCAACTTATACGAGACATTGCCGCGGCCGGAGAGATCGCTGAGCAGAACGCGCTGCTGGTTGCCGACCATCTCTGGGTGCACATGTTCATAGGTCGCCGAATCTTTCATTACCGCGCTGACGTGGATGCCGCCTTTATGGGCGAACGCGCTCGGGCCGACGTACGCTTGATCGCGGCGCAAAGGAAGATTGGCCAGTTCGGCGACGAAACGCGCGACGTTGGTCAGTTTCTTCAAATTCTCCTGGCCGATGGTGGTGTGCCCCAGTTTCAACTCCAGGTTCGCGAGGATCGAACAGAGGTTCGCATTGCCGCAGCGTTCACCATAACCGTTCATGCAGCCTTGCACGTGCGTAACGCCCGCTTCCACGGCGACCAGTGTGTTGGCAACCGCGAGTTCGGCGTCGTTGTGGGTGTGGATTCCCAGGGTGCCATCGAAACGGCTCCGCACTTCGGCGACAATTTCAGCGAGGTGCATCGGCATGGTGCCGCCGTTGGTGTCGCACATACAGAGAACATCCGCGCCGGCTTTCTTAGCGGCTTCGAGAGTCTTCAGTGCATATTCAGGATTAGCGTGATAGCCATCGAAGAAATGTTCCGCATCGTAAACGACTTCGCGGCCGTGCGATTTGAGGAAGCTCACCGTGTCGGCGATGAGTTCTAGATTTTCTTCCAGGCCGATGCCGAGCGCACGCTTGACGTGAAAGTCCCACGTCTTGCCGAACACGGAGACGACGGGTGTGTCCGCCGCGATGAGTTCGCCCACGCTGACGTCATCCTCCACGCGATTCCTGGCCAGGCGTGTCGAACCGAACGCTGTGAGCTTGGCGTGTTTGAGTTTCAAGCGGCGAGCTCGCTCGAAGAACTCTTTATCTTTCGGGTTGGACCCTGGCCACCCGCCCTCGATATAGTCGATTCCGAGATCGTCCAACTTCTGGGCGATCAGGAGCTTGTCTTCGGCTGAGAAGGAGACGGACTCACCTTGGGTGCCGTCACGAAGCGTAGTATCGAACGTTGCGATTTTCATCTAAGAACTCAATTCCCCCGAAAGTCAAAATAAAACTAAAAGGCCACCGGTTGGGTTGTTCTCCCTGCCGGTGGCCTCTTAAAAAACGAACGTGCACGAGGTCTCAGGCAGGGCCACTAGTGGCCAAGCTAATAAGGATTTCGCCTTGGAGGAGACCTAACATGCAGTGCAGCTTTATCATATCACCGGCGCGCCGATGTGCTTGCCAGCTTCCACTCGGGACGCACATAATGACAAGTGTAGCCATCGGGATACCGTTCCAGATAATCTTGGTGCTCGGGTTCCGCTTCCCAAAACGCCCCCGCCGGAGCCAACTCAGTGACGACCTTACCTGGCCACACACCCGAGGCATCGATTTCGGCGATGATCTGTTCTGCAGCTTTTTTTTGCTCGTCGCTTGTATAGAAAATAGCCGAGCGATAGCTGGTTCCCCGATCGTTGCCTTGCCTGTTCCGGGTGGTCGGATCGTGAATCTGAAAAAAGAACTCCAATATGTCCCGATAGCTAACAGTTTTAGGATCGAAGACAATCTCTATCGCTTCGGCGTGGGTTCCATGGTTGCGATAGGTGGCGTTGACCACGTCGCCGCCTGAGTAGCCGACACGAGTGGAGATAACCCCAGGCAGATGCCGAATTAGATCCTGCATGCCCCAGAAGCAGCCGCCGGCCAGAATGGCTTTTTCAGTTGTGGTGTTCATATTCTTTATTGTTCCACTACGTTTTCGACTCGCTTGCGCCTGGTGCGCCGTGGAAACATGGCCTGCTGCTTTCCGAACTTGGGATAATAAACAGGAGGACGTTCACGATGACTATGAAGCTGGAGCTGGCCCCTGAAGTACAGGCGGGCCTGCTGGTGCAGGCTCAGCAGAGCGGCCTGTCATTGGAAGCCTTCGCCGAAGAGGTGCTCCGGCGTGAGGCGCTTCGTGCCTCCCAGGAGAGCAACACGTTGCCAAGAACGAATGAACGGCCTATTTGGGAAGTGATTACCGATATCGTGAAAGACGTTCCCGATGAAGTCTTCGAGCGGCTCCCAAAGGATGGCGCGAGCCAAGTAGACCATTACATTTACGGCCTTCCCAAGAGAGATTAGTGCATCGAGTTTCCGCGGATACCTTCTATTGGGTTGCGCTCATTCACCGCAAGGATTCGAGCAATCAAGCCGCTTTGGAATGGAGTCGCAAGAGGGCCTCTGTGCTAGTCTTCACCACCGAGGAAGTTTTTAACCGCAGTGCTGGCGTTCTGTTCCCCGGATGAAGGGTTGCGCTTAGACGCCATAAGAATCGTGCATAACATCCTGTCAGCGCGTACGGTGCGCGCTATACCGCAGAGTCATGAAAGCTTCCTTGCCGGGTTGGCGCTGTATGATGCGCGCCCGGATAAGGGTTACAGTCTCACCGACTGTATTTCTACGCAGACAATGCGGCGGGAAGGACTTACCGATGTGCTCACGAATGACCGCCATTTCGAGCAAGAGGGTTTCCACGCTCTATTTCGTGGCTGAGGCCACGGCTGCGGAGATCTGGCACTTTTTGCGTGCCGTGGTTATCGAGTCCGTCGGAGAGGTTGCAAACTGCGTCCACTCCAACTTCCGGTGGAGAGCGATCTCCATCACATGGGCGAAGACAAATTAATATTTATGCCCTAAGCTTGCGTAAGGCTTCAGGCAAATGGCACACATAAATCTTAATAACGAGTTCCCGGGAATCCGCGGTCTCATGATGTTCCGGCCAGAAACGGCTAAGCCGTTGAACGAACTGGTTGATGTTTTACTCCGCGGCACTCACACGCTGTCGCCGGGCGAACGCGAGTTGATTGCCACGTATGTATCGGCGCAAAACGATTGCCGCTACTGCCAGACGATTCACGGGGCGATCGCCGCACACCACCTTGACGGGAATGAGGAGCTGGTAAGTTCGGTTAAACACGATCCTGAAACGGCGGAAATTTCTCCTAAGTTGAAGGCGCTGTTAGCCATCGCAGGAAAGGTGCAGCAAAGCGGCAAGAACGTGAGCGCGAGCGACGTTTCGCGTGCGCGGGCCGAAGGGGCAAGCGACCTTGAAATACACGACACGGTTTTGATTGCGGCTGTGTTCTGCTTGTGCAACCGGTATGTAGACGGATTAGCAACTTGGGCTCCCGACGATCCCGATTTCTACCGGCAACGCGCGGCCATGGTTGCGACAAACGGCTATGTGGCCAGCACGCTGGCGCCAGCAGGTCGATAAGATGAATGTAAACAAGCTCTTTGTGTTATCCGTTCTGTGTCTGGCGGCCTCCCCATTTTTGAAGGCGCAAGATCCGGTGGGTGCGATCGAAGGATCCGTGGTCGACCAGACATCCGCGCCTGTCGCTGCGCATGTTACGGCGAGGAATCTTGCCACCGGATTGCTAAGGGAGACAAACGCGGCCACGAACGGACTGTTCCGCATTCCACTCCTTCCTGTGGGCGAGTACAGCGTAATCGTCGAAGCGCCGCACTTCGCGACTGTCGTTCAAGAATCGCTCACGCTTGATGTAGGTCAAACCGCACGCTTGGAGTATCAACTGCAAGTCGCGGCTGTGAAGGCGACGGTCACCGTGGAAGCCGCTGCTTCGCTGGTTGATACATCGAGTAACACGTTGGGCGCGGTGGTTACAGGCCGCGAGATCGTTGACTTGCCGCTAAACGGCCGCAACTTCACCCAACTCGGCTTGTTGCAGGCCGGTGTGGCGCCTTTGACAAGCGGTTTGGTGGCGGCGGGGGGTCCGTTACGGCAGGGGGAAACCTACTCCGTCAACGGCGGCCGGCCAGAACAAAATATGTACACAATCGACGGCGCTCAGAACGTTAACCGGATGGACAGTGGTTATGCTTTGAAGGTTCCGGTGGATGCGATTGCAGAGTTCCGTATTTTGACGCAAACAGCGGCAGCCGAATACGGGGGCACGGGCGGCGCAACTACGGCGGTTGTCACGCGCGCCGGCGGTAATCAAATGCACGGCTCGCTCTATGAGTTCATTCGCAACGACAAGCTAGACGCCCGGAATTTTTTCAGCGCAGCGGTTTTGCCGTTAAAACAAAATCAGTTCGGCGGTACCGCGGGCGGCCCGATCAAGAAAGATCGTCTCTTCTACTTCGTCTACTACGAGGGCTTCCGTAATCGCCAAGCGCAGACCACCTCGGCCACCGTGCCGAGCATATTGGAGAGGGCGGGGGACTTTTCGGGAATTGGCCATCCTCTTATCAATTTTGCGGCGGGGGGAATTCCCTATCCAAACAACAAGGTCAGCGCCGGCATCAATCCGGTGGCGTTGAACGTACTGCAACTCTATCCATTGCCGAATGCCGGAACAAATCTGTACAACGGCATTGTAGAGGGCACCAACGATTACGATCAAGCGGGCGCGCGAGTGGATTTCAACGCGTCCTCGACCGACCAGCTTTTTGCCCGCTTCTCTTATTCGGGAGGCTATGATTACAATCCCGTTTCCGTGCGCGGCACGCCTGTTCCGGGCTTTCCCACACGCGACGATATCAAGACGGATTCGGCCGAGCTTTCGAACACCCACACCTTCTCTCCTTCCCTTACAAATTCGTTTCGCTCCACCTTTTTGCGCTATCTTTTCTATTTCGATTTACGCCTCAATCAAACGCCACCCAGCGCTTTGGGCTTTACGTATCCTTCGGCTAACTCGCCGGGCCAAGGGCCGCCGTTCTTCAACGTTCTTGGCTATTCGCCAGTGGGCGGGGCCATCACCGGCCCGCGCGATTCGGCTCAAAACTCCTTCGAAGAGCAGGACGGAGTTTCCTGGATCAAGGGTGCGCATTCGCTCAAATTCGGCGCTAACTATTTGCGCACGCAACTCAACATGTTTCAGGCCATCGCGCCCAACGCATTCTTCATTTTCGCCTCCACTTTCCCAACGAACGACGCAATCGCGAACTTGATGATGGGTGCGCCCGTAACTTTCTATCAAGGGCTGGGAGACTTCCACCGCGGCCTGCGCGATTGGAGCGCCGGTTTGTACGCGCAGGATGAATGGCGCATCACAACGCGTTTGACTCTGAACTATGGCTTACGCTACGAGCGCGTGAATCCGATCACGGAGGTGAAGAACCGCTTGAACGGGTTCGTCCCCGGCGTGCAATCAAAGATATACCCGACGGCTCCGTTGGGAGTGCTATTCCCCGGCGACCCGGGCATCGCGCCCGGCATCGCTCAAGGGGACAATGCATTCATGCCGCGAGTGGGCTTAGCCTTTGATCCGCGTGGCAACGGCGAGTGGGCGATTCGCGCGAGCTACGGCGTTTTCTACGACCAATTTCAGAACGGTCCGGGCACGGCATCGCAAGCGCCTGTGAGCGCGCTGCCTTCCGCCCAGTTCAACCAGTACAGCGGTCCGGCGCTCGGCAGTTTTGTGAATCCCTACGCTGGGCATACCTATCCGGCGGCGAATACCTTTGTTTCGCCATCGACAGTCTTTGGCATCGATCCAACTGCCCGTGCCCCCTACGCACAAAACTGGAACTTCAGCATTCAGCGATCATTACTTGATCATTATTTGCTGGAGGTCCGGTATGTGGGATCGAAAGGAACCCACCTGCCGCGCAATGTGGAGGCCAACCCGGCGGTTTATCGGCTCGGCGCGACATCGTCGAACGCCGACCAGCGCCGTATTTATGCGGGCTGCCAATCAAATGGTGTTTGTGCGTTGTCTACGGTCGGTCTACTTTCGGACATCACCAATTCGACGTATGAATCCGGCCAGGCTACGCTTTCCCGGCGGTTTGCAAAAGGTCTAGGGTTTAGCGTGTCTTACTGGTATTCAAAGTCACTTGACTATCTGTCTTCCATGAATCTGGCGGGAGCTTCGTCGCAGCCGCTGGCCGGCGCCAACGATCTGGCACAGAATCCATTTAACCTGGCGGCGGAGCATGGGCCTTCGCTATTCGACGCTCGGCACAGGGTCGTTGGCAGCGCGTCCTGGCAGCCTCGCGTTTCCCATTCAGCTCCGCAGCTTGCGCGCCAAATCTTGGGAGGTTGGGAGTTCAATCTAATTTTGTCTCACAATTCACCAACGCCGTTCACTGTTTATGACTCGACGAACGTATCGCTCGAAGCGAACAGTCCGCCGATCTCCGGCATCCCTGCAAGCCGCCCGAATCTCCTGAGCAATCCGAACAACGGGCCGCACACCATTCAGCAGTGGATTTCTCCGGCCGCGTTCCAGCGGCTTAATCTGGCAACGCAAGCCGGACAGTTTGGGAATGAAGGACGGGACGTTGAACGCGGTCCGGCATTTACAGACGTCGACGCATCGCTCGCGAGAACGTTTTCGCTGGCCGAGCGTGTGCGGCTACAGTTCCGGGCCGAGGGATTCAACATCGGGAATCACGCGAATTTTGGTTTACCCGTGGCGGATCTTAATTCGCCCAATTTTGGTCAGATCTTCACCGCCGGCTCGGCGCGTCTGACACAATTTGCTTTGAAGCTCGCGTTTTGACCTACAATGCAAACCCAACCGGTAAACGAACACAATCTTGCGTACCCAGGATGGCGCGTGGCGGCGGCCTCTGCCGTTTGCCTGCTGGTTGGATTTGCCTCGCTGCTGGTTTACACGTTCGGCGTTTTTCTCAAGCCGTTAGCCGCCGAGTTCGCTTGGTCAAGACAAGCGGTTTCGGCGGCGTTTGGGGTGGCGGCATTGGCGGTGGCTGCCTGTTCGCCTTTACTGGGTGCGTTGCTCGATCGCTATCCGATTCGCCGGATTATCCTCCCTTGCATGTTCGTTTTCGGATGTGCCTTTGCTTCACTGACGCTTTTGACCAACCATCTTTGGCAGCTGTACGCAACGTTTACGGTGCTCGGAATCGTAGGCAATGGGACCGCGCATCTTGCCTATTCCCGGCCGCTATCGACCTGGTTTCAGGAGCGCCGGGGCATGGCGTTCGCGTTGTTGATGTCGGGCGGCGCCATTGGGGCTATGATTTTGCCGGTGGTTGCACAAACGTTGATTGGCATGGTTGGCTGGCGCGATGCGTTCGCAATACTGGGCGCAACCGTGTTGGTGATTGGGCTGCCACTGGCTGCAACCGTGCGCAGTTCTCCCACTTTTCATGGTTCGAGGACGGAGGTTGCCAAAGACAGTTCGCCGGGAAAAGGTTTGCGATCGGGAAAGTTCTGGATCATTGTGGTTGTGCTGTTCTTTGCCTCGCTCAGCCAGAACGGCTCCATTACTCAAATGGCGGCGCTGCTTACCGATCGGGGTGTTTCCGCCAATTCGGCGGCGTTGGCCGTATCCGTTTTGGGAGGCGCGATACTGGTGGGCCGGTTGCTTACAGGTTGGCTGTTGGACCGTTACTTTGCGCCGCGTGTGGCCTTTTGTCTTTTGGGTATTGCCGCGTTCGGCACCTTTACTTTGGCTAGTGCGCATAGTTCCGGTATGGGATTTCTGGGCGCCGCCTGTATTGGACTTGGCATGGGCGGAGAGGCGGATGTTACTCCCTACTTAGTGGCGAAGTATTTTGGCCTGAAATCGTTTTCGACGCTGTATGGTTTCACTTGGACTGCCTACGCGATTGCGGGAGCGGTTGGTCCGGTGATTATGGGAAAGGCATTCGATGCCACTGGCTCTTATCAGACGTTGCTATCGATTCTTTCAATACTGACGCTCGCGGCAGGTGGATTGATGCTGTTGCTGCCGAAATACACTTTGCCAAAGCGGGAATCGCAAGCCGGTATAGCGTCCACAGTTTTGCCCGACGCAGGCTGAACCGAGAATTCCTCAGGCGCCTGCGACCCTAGCCGTTTCGGCCGGCAAAGTAAAGTAAAAACTCGAACCTTCATCAGGGATGGACTCAGCCCAAATACGGCCGCCCAGCCTCTCCACGATGCGCTTACAAGTGGCCAGACCGATTCCACTCCCCGGAATATCCGACTGACTCAAGCGCTTAAACGGCTCGAAAGCGCGGTGGGCGTACCGGCCGTCAAAGCCTTGCCCATTGTCCTTAACGGAGACTTGCCAGTGGTTGCCAACGCGCAGGGCGGCAATCTCAATTTTCGGCGCGTCGGCGCGGCGATATTTCAAAGCATTGTCGATTAAATTCTGAAACACCATTGCTACCCGCGAAGAGTCAAGCGGCAACGTCGGTAGTACCCCGGCCCTGATGACCGCACCGCTGCTGTCAATATCGTGCCGTAAGTTAGCGAGTGCAATATCGAGCGGCTCCGCCAGCGGCTTAACCTCTAAGTTCTGCGGCGTATTGCCCATTCCGGAATACGTGAGAATGTCTTCCATCAATTTGCGCAATCGAGCCATACTGTCAATGAAAAGATTCAACATCGCGGATTCGTGCTCGTCGAGTTTTCCGGCTAGACCCTCCGCCAGTATCTGCGAAACACGAAACGAGGAGTTCAATGGCGCACGCAAGTCGTGCGCGGCGGCATAAGCAAAACGTTGTAAATCTTCGTTCGACGCCCGCAAATCGTCCTGCATTCTTCTACGGTCGGTGACGTCCTCTATGGCCAGCAATACCAACTGCAATTGATCGCCGGCGGTAAAAAGTTTGCGCGCATTGAGCAGCAGGATGCGGTGCCCCAACGCGGCGAAATCGTGCACGACCTCGAAATCCTGAAAGCTTTTGCTTTGCGGTAATACCGCTTCCAGCTCTTTTCGCAGCGCGGTAATATTCCATGCGCCCTCGCCAAGATCGAAGAAAGAAACTCCCTCAGTGTTCTCATGAGAGACGGAGAATGTCTCATAGAACGCGCGGCTGGCGGTTTTCACGCGTAAATCGCCATCCAATACGACCAGCGGTTCTCTTACGGTGTTAACGATTCCCTCGGCATACAGTCGCGCCGCTTCCGCCGCCTCCAGACTGCGCTTGAGAGAATCAATATTGCCGAACGTCAGCACAGCGCCCTCTATTCGTTGATCAACCGTGCGATAGGGCCAGATTGTGAGAGACCACCAAGAGCCATGCGCATCTTGCATCTCTTTGGTGGTCACGGCAGCGGTGTCGATCACCGAATGCACCGTTTCACGTAGCGAGGGGATGTGTTTCCACATGCGGATTTCGTTGACGCTGCGCCCTAAGTCCGCCGGACTTAAACTGAAGTGCTGCTCGGCTGCTTGCGTGAACCGGCGCAAGAGCAGACTGCGATCCAACATTAAAATCGGCGTATCGACGGCAGAGAATAAGTTGGTCAAGTCGCCGGCGAGGGTGCTGAGTTCACGATTTCGGTTCTGCAACTCGTGATTCAAGGTTGTCAGCTCTTCGTTGACGGATTGCAGTTCCTCCTTGGCCGTAAATAGCTCTTCATTGGTGCTGTGCAGTTCTTCGTTGGCGCTGCTGATCTCCTCGTTGAAGGCCATCTGCTGCTCCAGAACCGCCTCGTGATCGCGGCTCAGACTATGCAAAAGGCCGCTCAGGTCGGCCATCTCGTGCTTCAGCCGGAAGATGGTCTGCTCCGGCGTCTCGGGCGCGGGGGGCGCCACCGCCGCCTCTTGACCTGCCTCAACCGGCGGCTGGTTCACATGTTCAAGTAAGACGAAGTAGAAGCGCTCTTTAGCCGATTCCTGCGAGAGAGGAATGACTTCCAGATCGATATCGCGGCTCTCTCCGTGATAATCCAGGTGCAGCCCTTTTCGATGCACGGCAATGTTCTTGGCAATGGCGCTCAGTGCCGCTTCGCGCAGGGGCTGTTGCAGATCTTCGTGCGCCAGCAGAAGCAAATTCTGCGTCGCCCCAATGGCCGGCGATTGCAGGTAGTAACGCGTTCGCCCCCGCACCTGCACGATGGTCATCTCCTGGTTGATGATCACTCCATCGGGCGCATAGCGGTCCTGGATCAGTTGGTCGGCCTGCTTCAGCCAATCCTGAGACGCCGTCAAAGGCACGCTGCGCGGAGGGGGATAAATAGATTCAGCTTGCCGAACCGGCTCCGGCGAAAGAATGGGCAGCGTGTGTGGCTTGCGGGCATAGATCTTGTATTTTGCTTCCACCGCTTGAAAAAACCGAGAAGGCTCGCCGGGGCTTTCCGAAGGGCCCAAGAAGAGCACTCCTCCTTCCAGCAAACTGTAATGGAGCGTTGACAAGACCTTCTTTTGCAGCGGTCCATTCAGATAGATGAGCGTATTCCGGCAGCTGATGAGGTCCACCCGCGAAAACGGCGGATCGTGCGTTAAGTCCTGTTTTGCGAAAACGCAAAGATCCCGAAGCGATTTATTGACTTGGTAATGGCCGTCGATCTTATGGAAGTACCTTTGCAGACGCTCTGCCGAAACCTCCTGCCCAATATTCACGGAATAGCGGCCGACCCGCGCGGTGCTTAGCGCCAAGTCGCTAATGTCGGTGCCAAAGATCTGCAGGGTAGGATGAATACCCTCCTGACGAAAGAGTTCATCCAAACCGATCGCCAACGAATAAACTTCTTCCCCCGTCGCGCATCCCGGAACCCAGACACGGAACAGACTTTTCGGCCCGGTCTTCTTGAGAATCGCGCCCAAATATTTTGTGAGCGCGCTAAAAGCGTCCGGATCGCGGAAGAACTGGGTTACCGAAATCAGCAGATCCCGATAAAGATTCTGAATCTCTTCAAGATGCGTCTGCAAATAGATAAAGTATTCGCAGGCCGTCCGCGTTCCTCTAACATCCATCCTCCGCCCGATGCGTCTGAGCGCTGTGGTTTGTTTATAGTGGCTGAAATCAACGCCGGTGGCGCTATGCACCAGTTCAAATATCTTGTCCAGATCTCCATCTCGGTCCGTCGGCGCTTCTGGCGTTTTGTCTTGGTGTTGAGCGAAAGTGTAAGGATGCCGGCCGATTCTGGCAAGCTCTTGTGCGATTTCCGGCGGGGAGAGCACAAAGTCCGCCGTTCCGGTTGCTATGGCGTTGTGCGGCATTCCATCAAACTTGGCCGTACTTTCAGTTTGAACGAAGGTGACGCCACCCTGCCGCTTGATCGCTTTTAATCCGGCTGAGCCGTCACTCCCACTTCCAGATAGAATGACTCCCACCGAATTTCTGCCTTGTTCACCAGCCAGCGATTCAAATAAACAATCGATGGGCAAATTGACAGTATGCGCTACGCGCGGTGTCAAGTGCATAGCTCCGCCGGAAAGCGTCATATTCCTGTTCGGAGGAATGACGTAAACCGAATTCGGCTCGATCGTCATCGCTTCCGTCACTTCCCGAACCGGCATGGTGGTCGCGCGCGCCAGAATATCAGACAACTGGCTCTCGTGAGCGGGATCCAGGTGTTGTACCACCACGAACGCCATGCCCGTGTCTATGGCAAGAGCGTTCAGAAGCTGGGTGAACGCTTCTAAGCCACCCGCGGATGCGCCAATTCCGACGATAGTAAAGGGCTCTCCGGAAACCAGTTCCAATTGTTCCTCGTAGTCACTCTCTAACATGCAGTGAACTCCGATTGGCCCTGCTAGTAAATACCATTAAGTGAGGTTATTCCCAATCGTATCCAGAATCAGAGGACATTTCGATCAGTAGAATTACTAGGAAACTAACCACTGCTTGCGAGGTTTCAGATGATAGGCTGACCCAATTCTTGACCTGCTTGCGATGATAGGAGTGTTCGCGTTTACCCTTCATGCTCATTGCCAGTTGGAACGTCAATTCAATTCGAGCCCGCCTCGAACATGTAAAAACGTGGCTCGCCACAATCAACCCCGATGTGCTGCTGCTGCAAGAACTCAAAGCGGCGGAATTTCCAAGTAAGTTGTTTGAAGAGCTTGGCTACACGAGCGCGGCCGTTACTCAGAAGACATACAACGGCGTGGCGATCTTAGCGCGCCATCCGCTCGAAGCCGTCTCCACGGCCCTCATCGGCGACGATACGGACAGTCATGCCCGTTTCCTCGAGGTCATGATCCGCGACATTCGGATCGCCAACATTTACCTGCCCAATGGCAATCCGGTGGGCAGCGGCAAGTTCCTTTACAAGATTGCCTGGATGGATCGCCTGCATCAACAAATGCAGGGCTGGCTGCAGAGCGGGATACCGACTGTGGTGGGCGGCGACTTCAACGTCATCCCGGAGGACATTGACTGTCACAAACCGGCTTCCTGGCTGCGCGATGCGCTGTTTCAGCCCGAGGCGCGGGCGCGTTACCGTGCCTGGCTCGCACTGGGTTATGTGGATGCGTTTCGCGCACTGCACCCTGGAGAAAGCGGCTGCTTCACGTTCTGGGATTATTTTCGAAATGCTTTTGAACATAACCGTGGCATTCGCATCGACCATCTTTTGCTGTCACCGTCGTTGGCACCGCGGTTGGAGAGCTGCGAAATCGATAGAGGTCCGCGGGCGCTCGAAAAGCCGTCGGATCACACGCCGATTTTTGTTCGCTTGCGGGAATAGCGGTGGTCTTCCGTAAACCAAGTCTCACTCTGACCGAGGTTCGAGGGTAAATAAACGAGTATCGAAGTAAAACGGGCGCGGATTGCTCCAAACGAGCTCACCATACTGGCGATGTTTGGGATTCAGCAGCAGTTTGAACTCTTCGGGGATTACGACCGACCGCACCCGCACGGCAAGTTCATTCGCCGTCTCTGCCCACACTTGGCCCGCTCTTTGACATGCCTTCAATTCGCGAACGTTTCCGGTTTCCAACTTGGCAGGATGGTTTGGAAGCCGGGTGTCTTACCAAACGTATTCTGGCGGTAATTGCGCTTAGTCGAGATGAACGAGAACTTCCAGGGAAGCCAAAAACAGATGCTGAGCGCTGTAAAGCATCGCGGTCCCGGGGGGATTCCAGCGTCCGCTTGCCAGGAATGCACCTGCGTAGTCTCGGGCCGGCCGCGCAGCGCGGTGCAATCGGTAGATAAGCATCTGACGAATTTAGGAAAAGACTCCGTAATCGATCCGGATCAGGATCTCAAGTACGCGACGCAACTGCGCAGGATCGGCGGTGGAGACGAGTTCCTCGGGAGAGTGCCCGCCGAAGATTTCCCGGCTAGAGGTCAGCCAATTTCGGGCTCTTGCTTCGTCGCCAAACACTTCAACGGCACGAGCCCAAATTGCTTCCGCTTTCGGATGCTGCAATTGTTGTTCCAGATTCTCGGGACTTGTAACGATTGGAGCCGGTAAACTGCTCATGGCTTCAGTTTACTCCTCTTAGCTGATTTTTCGGATCGCAAAGAGCGTGGAAATGATCGATAAAATCGCCCAGTAATGTGTTTGAAGGTACCCGCCGATAGTGTTGCAGTGATCGGTTTCTCCCATCAGCATAAGGCGTTCAGTCCGGCATTAGATGAGCCGGATTTCCGAGCGCTCTTGGACGCCGTGTCCGGGTCATGCCTCGTATTTCGCTCAAATGACTCTATCTTTACTATCGTCGTGCCCAGCAGTGCGTTTGCCGAGGCCACATTGGCCGGTGCCGTATGAGTCTGGCCGCCGGGCCGCTGCGCGCGATGCCAGAACGTCGCAAAATAGAGATGGGTGAGCGTGACGAGATGGAGAAGAGACTGCCGGCAACCGAGGCCAGATACAACTTTGCGTTCGCCCACGCCCCGATCGGCATGGCGCTGCTAACTCCGGAGGGGCGGATCGAGGAGGTGAACCAAGCTTTCCTGGATATGCTCGGTTACAGCCTGGAGGAATTAGTTTCACTCGACAGCGCGCCGATTACCCATCCAGCGGACGTCGCACTAACACGAACCTTTTTCGCGTCCCTGCGAGAAAGGCCCCACAGCACCACCAGCATCGAGAAACGGTATATCCGCAAAGATGGCGAGATCCTGTGGGCGCGCGCCTCGGGAACCATGCGCCGCGACGAGCAGGGAAAGCCCGCCCAAGTCATAGCGATTGTTGAAGACATCACCGCGCGCAAGCGGGCCGAGGAGCGTTACCGCCATTTAGCCGAGAGCATTTATCCCATCGTCTGGACCGCGACGGCGGACGGGGAAATCGACTATGTTAACAGCCGGGGAGCCTTGTACTTCGGACTCCCGCAAGAAGCGCTGCTGGGTAATAGCTGGGTCGAGCGGGTGCATTCGGAGGATCGCGAACGGGCAGTCGCAATGTGGAAAGAGTCGCTTGCAACCGGGGAACTTTACGATGTGGAACTCCGTATACAGCGCGACAGCGACCATGCCTGGCGCTGGCACCTGGTGCGCGGCCTTCCGCAAGTCGGCGAAAGCGGGAAGATCGAGCAATGGTGCGGCACCTGTACCGACATAGAAGACCAAAAACAAGCCGATGCGAACATGCGCCGCCAGTGGCATGTCTTCGACACTGCCCTTTCGAACACACCCGATTTCATTTGTACCTTCGACCTAGCCGGCCGCTTCACCTATGCCAATCGCCCACTCCTCGCGCTCTGGCAGAAATCGTTGGAGGAGGTGTGCGGCAAGAACTTTTTCGAGATCGGATTGCCTGCGGACCGTGCAGAGCCTTTGCAAAGCCAAATTCAGCAGGTAATGGATACGAAGCATCCGGCGCGCAGCCAAGCCCTCTGGGCGCAGCCGGACGGTGAGACCGGCTGCTATGACCGCATTTTCTCACCGGTTCTGAACGCCAATGGCCATGTGGAAGTGGTGACTTGTTCGATACGCGACATTACGGAACAAAACCGCGTTAGAGAGGCGGCAGAGGCTGCCTGCCGCGCCAAAAGCGACTTTCTGGCCAACATGAGCCATGAAATTCGCACGCCCATGAACGGTATCCTCGGCATGACGGAGTTGGCGCTCGATAGCGATCTCACGCGGGAACAGCGCGAATATATGGAGATGGTCAAAAGTTCGGCGGATTCTTTGCTCTCGCTGATCAACGACATTCTGGATTTCTCCAAGATCGAAGCCGGAAAACTGGACTGCGAAGCGATTGACTTTATGCTGCGCGACACCCTGGAGGACACGATTAAAGCCCTGGGCTTCCGCGCCCAACAGAAGGGCCTCGATCTTGCCTGCTACATTCTGCCGGAAGTGCCGGACGGCCTGATTGGCGATCCCACGCGGCTCCGCCAGATCGTCGTAAACCTCGTCGGTAACGCGATCAAGTTCACGGGGCAGGGAGAAGTTGTCGTCCAAGTTGAAGTTCAGGAGGAGGCGGAGGACGAAGCGGTACTGCACTTCGCCGTAAAGGATACGGGGGTGGGCATCCCCTTGGAAAGGCGGCAAATCATCTTTGAGGCCTTCAGCCAGGCAGACAGTTCCATGACTCGCCAATACGGGGGCACCGGCTTGGGTCTTTCCATTTCCTCCCGGCTCGTGGCACTGATGGGCGGAAAGATCTGGGTTGACAGCGAACCGGGCTGCGGCAGCACCTTTCACTTTACGGTGCGGCTTCCCATGCAAAAGGGTTCGTCCAGAAAATATAAGCCCGTCGATATCGAGATGCTGCGCGGTCTTCCGGTATTGATTGTGGATGATAATGCCACCAGTCGCCGAATCTTCCAAGAGATGGCCTTAGGCTGGCAAATGAAGCCCGCTACGGCTGCGGGCGGAGCCGAAGCGCTCAACCTTTTCGAGCAAGCCAACACCGCCGGTACCCCTTTCCGCCTGGTTCTGCTCGACGGGCAGATGCCGGGTCTGGACGGTTTTGGTGTGGCGGAAAAACTTAAACAGTGCACGCCCCCGGCTGGATTATCCCTCATCATGCTGACATCTGCCGGTTTGCGGGGAGACGCCGCGCGCTGCCGGGAATTGGGTATCAGTGCCTACCTGAACAAACCAGTCAAACGGTCAGACCTGCTGCAAGCCATCAGAAGCGCCCTCGGATCGCAAACCCTTGCCGAGCAGCATTCGCCGGTTGTAACCATCCACTCCCTGCGTGAGAATCGCAAACGCCTCAGTATTCTGCTGGTGGAAGATAATCGGGTGAACGAAACCCTGGCGCTAAGGATGTTGGAGAAGAGAGGTCACCACGTGACGGTCGAAAGAAATGGCCGGGCTGCGCTTGCGGCGCTGCAACAGCAAACCCCGGATCTGGTTTTGATGGACGTCCAAATGCCCGAAATGGACGGGTTTGAAGCGACTGCTACCATTCGCCAAAACGAGCGGAAGAGCGGGAAACACCTGCGCATTATTGCCATGACCGCACACGCCATGGTGGGGGATAGAGAACGCTGTCTTGCTGCGGGAATGGATGGGTATGTCTCGAAGCCCATCAGAGCGCATGATCTCTTCTCCGCGATCGACCACGTTCTTTCTATCCCTTAAGCCGGTCACCAGACCGCGCTTCCAGCGGGGAACCCTGCCTCCGGTGGTAGCGGATTGAAGAGGCTGTGACTAGCGCTCCTTCGCAGTCGCGGCTCGGCTCGAGGCTTGGCAGTGATTTGAGGGCGGAGGGATAGTCCGGAAGGGAAGTCACAGCCAGCGGACTTTGGCTGGTGTCATCTCCCGAAACTTGCCGAGCGCCTACTCGGACCTGGAGGCGGTGGTGGAGGCGGTTCCTCCACCACCACTTTTTTCGGGCGCGCATCCAAACGTTCGGCGACGAGCTTTTGGTAAAGCTTGGCGAACTTCGGTGTGCCCGGTTCAGCGCCGGCCACATCCTGCGGGGTGACCTCTTGCGCCATCGGCAGATACTTCTGCAAGTAGTTTTTGACGCGGTCGATCACCAGGCGCTGGCTCGAACGCATCAATAAGAAAGCGAGAAGTTCGCCCGGCACTTTTGAAAGAATCGCGTAGAGCGCGGAAGGGCGCTGCAGTTTGGCGGCCGAAAGTTCTTTCTCTACCTTCTTAGCGCGTGCTTCGAGTTTGCCGGCGGCGTCGAGCTCCGACTTCGGAATGCCCAGCGTTTTGATGAGTTGAGTCCGCTCCTTGGCGGTGACCTTTTCGAGAAGGAGGAACAAGAACAGGGCGTAAGAGTGCGACGCGGCTTCCACGTCTTGCGGCAAGGACTGGCGCGCTTTTTGCCACTTTTGGAAGCCAGGCAAATTGAGTTTGGCTCCGGCGAGCGCCGGCGAGAACAATGGTAAAAGCTTCTCGTCCTCCAAGGCTTTTAGGATTTCGCCGGCGAGCGGGTCAAGGGCCATCTGGCGCAACTCCTGTTCCATGGCCGAGCCGGAAATCAGCGATTCCAATTTGGCTTCGCGCACGTTCTGATACTGAAGCTGAGTGCGCTCGTCAATCGCAAAAGTGAAACGCGTCTTGAGGCGGATCATGCGGAGCATGCGCGACGGATCGTCATACAGCGCGTAGTTGTGAATGGCGCGGAGTTCCTTGCGCGCTAAGTCCCCTAAGCCGTTCGATGGATCGAGTAACAAGCCGCGCGACGCTTTGCCGAGGGAAAGGGCAATGGCGTTAACGGTGAAGTCGCGGCCGCGCAAGTCTTCGTGAATAGTGGCAGGCTGTATTTGCGGCTTAGCGCCCGGCTTGCCGTATTTTTCGACGCGCGCCATGGAGATGCTGGCGGAGACATGGCCCGGGAAAAGCAGTTCGACCGATTTGCGAAGTTCATCAATCGATACGACCTCGGCCATGGCCTTGTGAGCCACGGCTTTAGCGAATTTGATGGAGCCGCCCTCGACGGTGAAATCGAGATCGCGAATGGGAAACCCGCCCATCATGTCGCGCATGGCTCCGCCGGTGAGAAATAAATTCAGATTCGCTTGCTCGGCCGCATCGCGGACCTCACCCAACACTTTGCTCTGCTCACCATTTAGGTGGCTATCCAGCATGAACATGTAGTCGCTCATTGCTTCTGTTTCCCCTCCACGGCTTGGTTTCCGTTTAGCGTGAACCCCCTGCGGTTTTTGCGAGAGGCTGCTCTCGGGTGGTGCTGATCAACCGTTTGCCGCAAACGCGAACGCATTACGTGTGTGTAAATTTGCGTGGTGCCGATGTCGGCGTGGCCCAGCATGGTCTGGACGCTGCGCAAATCGGCGCCGCCTTCCAGCAGATGGGTGGCAAACGTGTGCCGCAAAACGTGCGGGCTTAACGAACGGAAAATGCCTGCCTGCTTGCCATGGCCGCGCAGGAGTTTCCAAAATCCCTGGCGTGTCATGCAAGTGCCGCGTGCCGTGACGAACAGAAACGGGCTGATCCGGCCGCCCAGAAGTTGCTCGCGCTGCCCTGTGCGGTATTCTTCCACTGCCGCTAACGCTGCTTTACCAATGGGCACCAAGCGTTGCTTGCCGCCCTTGCCCATGACGCGCAGGACGCCTTGGTACTCGTCAAGATCGGCCACCCGCAGTTTGATCAATTCGCTGACGCGCAAGCCGGTGGCGTAGAGCAGATCCAACATCGCCCGGTCGCGCCAGCCAGTGGCCGTTGCTGTGTCGGGCGAATCGATCAGTTGCTCTATGCGTTCATGATCGAGGTATTTCGGAAGGGATGTACCAATCTTAGGCGCCACGAGAAGTTCGGCTGGGTTTGTGCCGATTTCGCCTTCTTCGACGAGAAACCCGAACAGACCGCGAAGGGTGCTGATTTGACGGGCAATCGAGCGATTCGAAAGCTTACGGCGGCGTAAATCATCGAGATACTGCCGTAAATCGTCTAACGATATAGCACGAATGGCACGCCGGCGGACCGGCTGGGCGAGCCATTGGCCCAGGGCTTCCAGATCTCGGCGGTAAGCCTCTAAGGTGTTGACAGCCAGACCTTTTTCCGCCCTACAGAAATGCAGAAAGGAGCGCACTTTCAGATCGAATGTGTCTACTTCCGCCATTCTGCCAATGATACAATATTCTCGAAATTGTTTGAAACAGAAATAAGCAGTTTCTCTGCCTTTTGTGTCTTCCAGCACCGCTAAGCGCCTGATTTTATACCGATTTGACCGCGCCCCGGTCGAAGCGTTGGTGCACGCGGATGCTTATCTGCAAGAAGCCGGTATAGAGTTGATGATGCGCGACGGAAGCCTGCAAGTTATTGAATACAGGATTGTTAAGGCTCTTTGCTTCGCTGCGGAAGGGGCGCCGGCCGACTTGTTCAGTGCACACATTGCCTTTGAACGGCGGCCGAAAACGCAGGGATTGTGGGCGAGTTTTCGGCTGATCGACGATGATGTGCTCGAGGGCGTTCTAGGCCACAACCTTGCGGAGTGGCCGGCGCAAGGCTATCTAATGACGCCGCCAAAGGCCAGCGCTTACCGGCAGCGAGTCTTCTTGCCGCGCCAGGCTGTGAGGGAAACTGCGTTGCTGGGGCTGATCGGAAAAGGAAGCACGTTCGACGGCAAAGCGGCCAAGAAGAAGATGGAGCGCGACGAGGCGCGGCAGTTGAGTATGTTCGATTAGCTAAGACAGCTTGCTAAACGCTTAATCGTGAGTCGACTATGCCTTCGGAAACGGAGGAGCCGCCAGCGCCGTACCGCATGCTATGATCGAGCCACACTTGGATGCTCTTCGACACCCCCGTCTATATACTGTTCGTCGGTCTTGTCGTTCTCGTGTATTGGCGATTGGGATTCCGCGGGCAAAACCGGTTCCTTTTGCTCGCCAGCTATTTGTTCTACGGATGGTGGGATTGGCGATTTTTGTTATTGATGCTGGCGTCAACGTGCATCGACTACTGGATTGCCGTCCACATTGAAGATGCTGAGAATCCAGCAAGGAAACGATCCTTGCTGTGGCTATCGCTTGTCATCAATTTTTCCATCCTGGGTTTCTTCAAATACTGCAACTTCTTTATCGATTCGTTTTCGGTGCCAGCTCATTTCTTCGGAATCGAGTTGACAAAAGGTTTTCTGCAAATCGTTTTGCCTCCCGGCATCTCCTTTTACACATTCCAAGAAGTGGCCTACATCGTAGATGTGTATCACGGCAAACTGCCTGCCTCGCGGTCATTCGGGCAATACAGTCTGTTCATCAGCTTTTTTCCGCACCTGATTGCCGGACCGATTCAACGGCCCTCGCATCTTTTGCCGCAGGTGCAGAACCCCCGGCGCTTTGATCCAAACAAAGTGTTCGACGGCATCATGTTGATCGTGGAAGGACTGGTGCGTAAGTGTGTGATTGCCGACAATTGCGCACTCATTGCCAATGCAGCGTTTGGGGGCGCTTTGGGCAAGCCCAGTTTATTGGTTACGCTGCTGGGAATGTACGCCTTTGCCTGGCAAATTTACGGCGATTTCAGCGGCTATAGCAGCATTGCGCGCGGCAGTGCACAGCTGATGGGTTTCCACTTTATGGTGAACTTCCGTCAGCCCTATCTGGCAGAGAGTCTGCAGGATTTTTGGCGCCGCTGGCATATCAGTCTAAGCAGTTGGCTGCGCGATTACCTCTACATACCTTTGGGCGGTAACCGGCATGGTTCCCTCAAAACATATCGGAACCTGATGGCAACCATGTTACTGGGCGGCCTTTGGCATGGCGCCAATTGGACCTACGTAGCATGGGGCGGAATTCACGGTGGGGGCCTGGCAGCGGAACGGCTGCTGGGCGTTGAGCATAAGCCGGCAACAAGTAGCGCGGCCGGTGTGTGGATTCGGCGTATCTTCATTTTTCATCTGGTGAGCCTGGCTTGGATATTTTTCAGAGCGCGGTCATTCGCGCAGGTCTCTGAGATGCTGGGCGCCCTCGGAACTTGGGATTGGACCGACAAATACTTGGTCTCTATCAAGTTTCTGATTATGTTTTCCGTGCCGCTATTCCTGATCGATCTGTGGCTGGAGCGAACTGGAGACGAATACCTTTTTCAATCGGCGGCCCTCGCCAAGCGGCTTACGTTTGCCACGGCTGGAGCCCTCGTGGTGGCGTTCTATGGAGCGAATCAGGCGAATGCCTTTATCTACTTCCAGTTCTGAGATCGACGCCACCGCCATGCAAAAAGGTAGACGCGCGTTGTGGTGCTTGCTCGGATTGCTGATGCTGATCGCCGTTTTCTTAGAGGGCGTGGGGCGTGAGTTTTCGCATATCAGCCGGATACAGAATCGCGTTGTTTCCGATTATGCCGCTGCTTTAAAGTTGAAGCCGAGCGCGGCAAATAAGCCGACGCTCTTACTGGTGGGAAATTCGTTGGCTCTCGAAGGGATCAATCTTCCCGGGTTTCAGCGGGCGGCGGCGAACGATTACCAAGCGAGCCGCTTTATTGTGGAACAGACGGCGTATAGAGATTGGTACTACGGTTTGCGGAGGCTGTTCAACGCTGGGGCAAGGCCGAAGGTTGTGTTGTTCTGCTTCTCGACCCAGCATTTCGTGGTGGAGGGTGTGCGTTGGGGCTATTTTGCACATTTCCTGATGGATCTGCGCGATCTGCCGTCGGTAGTGCGGTTGGAACGGTTAGATGCCACCACGGCCAGCACCTATTTCTTTGCGCATATGAGCAGTTGGATTGGCACAAAAACCGAGATACGCAATTGGCTCTTAGTGAAGACCCTGCCGGACATTGTGAAGTTTGGAAATCTATTCCCCGATTTACCGCCGCCGCCGGCTGATGATGTGGTGAGGGTTATTGCTGCCAAACGTTTTCGCGAGCTGCAAGAGATTTGCGCGCCTTACGGGGCCAAACCCGTACTTCTGATTCCACCGAATCTGGATATCCACGACCCGGTAGGGATCTTGCTGGAAGAAGGGCGGAAGGCGGGCGTTACCGTGCTTGTTCCCTACCGCCCAGGAGAGATGCAAGCCAATTATTTCAGGGACGGCTATCACTTAAATGATGAAGGGGCCCTTTTGTTTACGCCGCGGGTAGTGGAGCAATTGCATCAAATCGCTGGCACGCTGCGGTAAGAATAGCTAGTACCAACTTGCATGCGCCGAGACTACTCTCGCCTCACTGGAGTTTCTACATTTTCTGACCCACGACTAACTCCGAAACCGAGCCGGAAGCGTGAGCGACCTAATTTGGCGCGCAGCTTTGTCGGTTAGGGTTCCGGGTAAAGACACACTTGGGTGAGCGGGAATGTCTTGAGCGGCTACATTACTGGTGTATGGCGGCGCCGCTGGCATATTTCATAACATTTTCGAGCTACGGCACCCATCTTCCGGGGTCGGGAAAGGGGTGGGTCGATGCGAAACACAGAGCTCCGCAAAATGGTGTTAGGAGGTGCGTTTTCATTATTAAGCACTAGGGAAGTTGCACGGTGCCTGTCGGCTGCTGGACGGCGCAATTGAGCCGGTAGTAAACCAAGCTGTGAGCGAGAAGACCGGTAATCGCGACGCTTTGTACGCGCGGGTCAGGAGAGCCGGCAGAGCCAGCGATCCGGTTCCACGAACCAGAGCCGTTGTAGAAAGCGGTGCTGCCGTAATCGAAGCCGCACGCGAAAGAATCGGGCGCATAGAAGCCCAACGTAAGGCTTGTACTGGTTGCGGAGAGTACCCGCACGTTGTTCACGTGGCCCTGGTGCGCCAGCAGTTGATCCATATTCGCGCCCGCATCTAGACTGTCGTTCGTAGGGCTCGCGGCGCTGCGCTGATTGCCAGAAATGTAGGGACTGGAAGACTTAAGGCGAAAGTCCGCCGCGGCAACGTTGAACCAGCCAATTTGCGCCTGCCGCAAAGCAAGCGTGTTCGCGTTGGGCCAATTCGCGCCGGAACTGGGAAAGTACGATTGTGCCGTTGCGATATCGCTGGAAGCGAAATCCACCTGCGAGCCGGGATAAGAGTTCTTCCAGGTGGCCAGCATCACATTTCCCGCCCACTGGAAGTTATTGATGCAGTTAAATATAGTTGTGCCCGTTGCCCCAACGCAAGCCCCCCCCAGATAGCCTTGGTTGTTGAAATACGTTCCCGGCGCGACCGGGCCAGCGAATGGACCAGGATCGTTCACTAAGTTCAGAATGTTATTAGTGAATCCGCCCGAATTAAAATCCAAATTGTAATAGACCAAGAATGGCTGGCACCCGCCCATTCCGGAAACAGTGTTGTGGTCGAAGAGAAAGCTTTCGCCCGGAACCCAGGACAACAGGGTTCCTACACCGCACGCGATGGACGTCTGATCGGGGCCAACGTGCCCGTTACTGCGAAACGGCTGATTATGCGCGACTAAGCTGTAGGGATTGTCGTTCAAGAACAAATTGTTTTGAACTAAGAAATTGCGAATCGGATAAGGATAGCTGATGAAGCCGACAAAACTATAGGATGTGTAGAGTCCGCTTGGTGTGTTGAGACAGGTATTGTTTGTGAAGGTCCAATCCGAGGAATCTTGATACGGTGGAAGATTACCGATCTGCACAAAGCTTGTCTCGAATTCTTCGTGCAGGGCGCATTGTCCCTCACCCACCTGGGCCGACCAAGGCCCAATGATGTTCCCGTCGTAATAGCTGAAACGTCCGGCCTTATTTTCGTTAGTGTTGCGCCAGTAGCGATTGCCGCCATCCCAATCCGGCGAGTCGTAGAAAAATTTGTCTGGATCGGTCGTGATCGTATTTCGGGTAGCAGTCAAATTGCCGATCACCGCTTGAATCGGACATGGGTTAACATACCCGCACACGGTTGTTCCCAAAGTTAGTCCCTCTGCCCAAAATATGCCGGTGATGGCAGATCCTTTTATGTAGTTATTGTCGAATTTCAGCGGACCGTAGGCATCCATGTTGAAGCCGATCGAGCCCTCGAGAGCTTGGGACGAATGGCCAGGATCGAAGAAATTCCCGTAAATATCGTTCACAATCGAACCGCCGCTCACGGTGAGAATGTAAAACGGTATGGCTGCGTAAGTCGTCAATGTGGCCCCGAGCGGTGAAGTGTATGTGTAGGTTGGATAAGCGGGGGTTGCTGCATGCGAGATGACCATTCCGGGAACACTGGAAGCCGCGCTCAAACCGTTTGTCAACTGAGCTTCCCACGTGCAGTTTGCATCGACCCAAAGAGCGATATTGCCGCTGACCGAGCCGCTGATGGTAATTGTTCCACCCGCGCTCGGGCAACTCACCTTCGTGCCGGACGGGCCGACATAAGACCAGGTGGACGGAGGCAGCGATATGGTATTCGAAGTGACGCTCCAAAGCGTGTTGCTTGGCACGTAGTAATGCGGCTGCCAGAAGTCAATGAGTGCATAAGAATTCACCACCGCATTGTTAACGCCTTCCATTAAGACGCCGACAGTTCGAGTAGGCGTGGGGCCTGGGTCGAACGCGACTTGGTCGTAAGTGATGCCAGTGTTGGAAAGCGCCAGGCTAATCGGAAACTTGAACGCTACGGGATCGGTGGGGTTGGTGGATGTGGCGACGGCCGGGTCCACCGAAAAACGCAAATTTTCAAAGGTCAGGTTTTCCGTCAGTGGGGCCAGCGTCAAATAACTTTGGCTGGTGGCGCCGCGAATGGGGTCAACGGCCTGTAGATTCGGCATGTATGGGTAATACTGCGCCAGCGCATCGGGGCCGAGACGGACGCCGGGAGGGGGCAGGAGATTCGCGGCTGCGGTGGAATGGATGACCATCTTCGGCTGAGTCAATGGCCAGGGAACGTAACCCACAGTGCTGCCGGTGTTCAACAAGGTAAGCGGAGTGACGCCGTCATACGAGACTTGAAAGGTGGAGCCGGTGGAATTGACGATTTTATAAGGTATGCCTGGATTGATCGGCGAGGGAACCGTCCCATACGTTTGATTTCCAAAGATAACCTTGGAGCCATTGGGCGGAGCCGTTCCGCTTTGTGTACACGTGCTGTTTGTTGTGCTGCACGTCACGTTGACCGAATTTTCCGAATTGTGAAAATTGACTTGGCTGATCGGATAGGCGCCCGGTGGCAACCCAAGATCGTCTCCCGTGGCTGCGTTCATCTTGTCTAAGCAGTCTTGGAGGTTGGCGTTGACGATAGTAGCCGTCGATCCGGCGGTAGTTCCACAATTGGAACCATAAATCCAGTGGGTTCCGTTCATGGCGGGGCGCGTCGTGTCGACTTGAAGCGGCAACTGCGGTTTGATTACGCCCGCAGGCCTGGCAGCCGTGGTGAACGTCTGATCATTCGCCGAGCACCATGCGCCACCCTGGTAGCTTTGCGCCAGGACG
The DNA here is from genome assembly GCA_963763615.1 of Bryobacterales bacterium. Classification (GTDB taxonomy): domain Bacteria; phylum Acidobacteriota; class Terriglobia; order Bryobacterales; family Bryobacteraceae; genus Bog-105. The sequence continues at coordinate 250,879 of CAVXPI010000012.1, forward strand.
TGATACAGCGTGTTGGGCAACAGGTTTGAGAGAATACCGCTCTCGATAGTCGTGGAAGCGGTCACAGTTTGGGTTTGCTGCGCCGTAAGGTGCGGATAGACGTTCGGGGCAGAAGCCCATTCGGCAGCAGTTGCGTACGAAATTTGCTGCCTGGTTGCGGGCACGCCCGAAGAGGCGTCCGAAGTCCACTCCACGCGCGCGACGGACCAGGAGACGCCATCAATCCCGTTCGCCGGAATGGCCGGGAATGGCCCGTTAGCCGGTGCGGTTAGCGGGGTGCAGACGTTGGCGCAAGCGGCCCCCGCAAAAAACACAAGCAGACAAAACTGCCGAGCCAGATGAAACCCTGGAAAAACGCCCTGAGGATTATGTGGGCTAGAGTCTGATCGAGAATAGTCCGTCAACATTTTAGAGTAGTTCCTTTTTATTCGTCAGGCTGAAAAGCTTGGGCACTACGTCAAACCATGCCGTGCGCTCTCACGCGAACTCATTAAAGCTTGGGAACTCTCGCTACGATCAAAACTTTGCAAAGCCGCGCTTCTCCAAATGAGGGCATAACCTGTTGATTTATTGGGGGATAGAAAAATGCGGGCTTTTTTTAAGAGAGCTGTGACTCAAAAAAAATGCGCGCCAAAAAAGAGGAGCGCCACACCTTATTCGCCGCGGTTTTGATCGGCTCGGCCGATATGGAGCAAGAGGCGCAGATTGCGTTTGAGTTTCGAATAGCAAGCCTCTACTAGTAGTACTAGCGAAATTCCGGGCTGAGGCGTACTATGAAGCCACGGTCCATTCGGAGGTTTGTTTAGTGAGACATTTACGGTGTTTGTCTCTTTTTGGGATTGTCGTTTTTCCAGCTCTAGCGGGAACGGCCTTGGTCACCAATACGGCCACATGCAGCGGGGTCATCACCACGGGAGGGGCAACCTGCTCCGGCTTGCTGGTTTACGCAGATGCGTCCGGATCGTTGACACAAGCCGGTAATACCCTCAATATTTCCGCCAGTGCCTTTTCCTCCTATAGTTACGCCCCAACGGCACCGCAGCCCGCCTCGGTTCCTGCGCGTGCGGAAACACTGATTTCCGGCGATTTTGCAACAGATGGCCCGCTTCGAGATGGCTTTGCAGAAATCACTTTCAACGATTTATTTATTCGGCAAAATAATATCGATAGCACCTGGGCCCAATTCACTATTTTCGTGAACGGAGTCAAGGTGTATAGCTGCTTTTCCCCGGGCGGAGGGTTGAGCCAGTGCCCAACAAGTGCGCTTTCCATTCCCATCCAATTAGGTTCGGACTTCACCCTCCAAGTTGACGACGTGAGCTCTTCCCCGGCAGCCTCTTTTTCTGGCGGCATTTCCGCCGATCTTAGTGTTTCGTTGTTCGAGGCCCAGAGTTCATTACCTTCAAATCTAGCCGACGCCGCGAATGTGCCTGAGCCGTGTGCGGCCGGACTCGTTTTCGCCGGGTTGTGTGTTTTGCTAGTAAAACGTCCAAATTCGCGCATCGTACAGTGGTGGCGACGGTAGGGGAGCCGCGAAGCCCCCCATTCCGGATTGGTGATTTGTTCGTGTTTAGAACGTGAAGCGCGCGCCGAATTCGCCCCAGAGCGAACGAGGAATAATGGTGCTGGATGGGGCCAGGAAATCGGTGGGATGTCCAAAAGTAGCCGGGCTGGCGATATTGCCGCCGAACGAATTTCCATAGTTGGCGCGGTTGGTGAGGTTGAAAGCTTGTCCGATTAGTTGCAGCTTGAACTTCTCACCGAAGTTGAAATTCTTGGCTAGCCGGAGATCGAGTTCGAAGAACGGGTCGCCGCGGAGCGGATCGTATTTCGCAATAGTGCATGCCTGCTGAACGCCGTTCAGCCCATAGAAGCAATTCTGCGCGCCGGCGTTGTTGCCTGCAAAGGCCGACCAGTCGGTGGGATCACTGGTCGGGACCACAACGGCGGTGGCTGTCCCGCCACCTGTATTGAGGGTGTTAGACGAATTCGTCAGGTTGTAAGGCCGAGGCGATCCAAACTGCATGATGGGCGCGAGCTCGAATCCCTTGCCCAAATTGAAGAGGCCGCTAATGGTGATGTGGTGCCGCTCGTCATTCGGATTGGGGCCCCACTCATAGGGCGCAAAGATAGCCGTGTCGAGCCGCGGATAGTTTCTGAAAGAGCCACCCCCGGCATCGTAGGAATACGCAGCGGAGAGGGTGTAGTTGGCGTTCAGAGAAAAGTTGCGCGACATGCGGCGGTGATAGGAAAGGTTCAATCCGTCATAGCGCGAACGTCCGATGGCCTCTTCGTTGCGCACGCTCGCCAGCAGTGGCTGGCCGGCTGCCGTGAACGCGGGATTCAGCGGCGCGCTACAGCAAACGCCGTTGATGGGAATTCTCTGGTCGATGTTGATGGTCTTGTTCTCGTGCAATCCCAGAACGTGGGTGTATTCGACTTCGATTCCGGAATTCTGATTGAGTTCCCAGCTATATCCGGCGTTGAATTCTTCCGTCATTGGGTTGCGGTAATTCGGGTCCATGAGGCGTCCGACGCTGCCGGAGGCCAAGCTTGTCGAGGGCGGGGGAATCACGGGCAGCGGATCGACGCCATAGCGCCAGTTCCCTAAGGGAATGCCGGTTCCAGTGACGATATCTGTGGGCGAGGTCAGACTTATCACGGTCTGAAAGACGGTGGGGTTCGCCATCTGCTCCATGAACAGCGGGATGTTCTGGAATACGTTGCCGTAGTACAGTCCAAATCCGCCGCGCACGACATGCTTGCCATTCTCCGTTAATCTGTAGGCGAACCCAACTCGCGGGCTGAAGTCTTTATTGTCGTCGTGTGGCAGCTTGCTAACGTATGGGTTAGACAACGGGTTGTTGATCGCTACTAGTTCCTGGTACGTGCGGCTAGCCTTGACGTCGGAAAGCCCAATCATGTTGAAGTCTTTGTCCCAACGAATGCCGAGATTCAGGGTTAAGCGGGGGGTCACTTTCCAATCGTCTTGGAAGTACAGGCCGAGTTGCTTGGTTGCCACCAGGAAGTAGGGGTTGCCGTTGGCAATCGACATGCCGGTGACTGCCCCAGGGGTGGCGAACCCTTGTGGATAAAGGGTCGTATTGCCGAGGATGTCGGTGGGATTGGCCGCGAAATCGACTTCCAGGGTTGAGCTGAATTCAAAAAAGCCGCCTTCGACTGGATTCCAAATATAATCGAAGCCGCCTTTCAACGTATGGTTTCCGATGGTCTTCGACAGATCGTCTTTGAATTGCCATTTGCGTTGGAACGATTGTTGGGGAACGTTGGTGTTGGTGCCGAACGACGCGCTGGGAAACGTTACGAGGGGCGCGCTGACATGGCTGGCGATGAGGTTGTTCCAGTATTGGTAGCCGAAGGTGAATTGATTGACCGTATTGCCACCGAACACCGAATTCAAGGTGAAATTCGACACTTGGAGTTGATTGGTGGTGAAATTCCCATTGGTCAAATCGCCGGTTCCGTCCGACTGATCGTTCAAACTGTTGTTTCCCTGAGAACTATAGCTGACATAGGCGGAGTTGTTGTTGTTGATGGTCCAATCGAGCCGCCCGTTGTAGCGGGTTTCATAGAAAGGCCGGGGAATGACCGAGGCCGGTTGAGCTGCGAGGCCGGCGCCTTTGGCCGCGGTTAGTTGGGTGAACGCGGTTGTGGTCTCCGTCAAGCCCTGGTTTTCCCGTTCACGCTCTATGGCAAAGAACGCGAACAGCTTGTCCTTGGCAATCGGGCCGCCGACGGAGCCGCCGAATTGCTGGCGGCTGTAGTCTGGATGGGAGGGTGTTGAGGTTCCGTCGCCGTTGGGAACCTTTTCATCTGTGTTGAGGGCGGCATCACGAAAATAGCCAAAGAGGGAACCGTGATAGGCGTTGCCGCCGCGCTTGGTGATCATGTTGATGGCTGCTCCTTCTGAGCGGCCGTTTTCCGCAGAAAATCGCTGAGTGCTGATCTGGAATTCCTGCACGGCTTCGAGCGGCAGCTGCATTACCGGGCCACCGACAGTATTGTCTTTATTGTCGACGCCGTTGATGGTGACGTTGACATTGCGGCCGCCTCCGCCGTTGACCGAGAGAATGGCGTAGCGGTTCTTGGTGGGGTCGTATGAATCAGCCGCTTTCACGCCTGGGGCCAGGTAAGCGAGGTTTGCCACGTCTCGACCGACCATAGGCAGTTCTTCCACTTCGGCCGGGGTAACGTTCTGGCTAACGCTTGTCTTGGCCAAATCCATAATAGGCGCGGCCTCCGTGACTTCAATCACTTCAGTGGTTGCGCCGGGCGAGAGCGTTACGCTCGCATTGGCGGTTCCTCCCACAAGGAGCTCTATGTTCTGGTCCACTGCCTTAAAACCTTGCTTGGACACTTTCACGGTGTACCTGCCGGCGGACATCAGATCGAAGCGGTATTCGCCGGAATCGTTGCTGGAGGTCTTTCTGGTTTCGCCGGTTGTTTGACTCGTTATAGTCACTTCGGCGCCCGGCACGACAGCGTGGCTGGCGTCCATAACAGTGCCAAGGACGGTTCCGCTGGCCGTGGCTTGTGCGAACAGAGTTCCGGTTAGAAAAACAGAGGTGAGCAGGGCTACCAAAGTGGCTCTGTAAAAACTAAGGCTAAGCCTCATAATGTGATTGCACTCCCTTTTGAAAATCCCTGGCACATCGACCCGGAATAGGCCAGGATAGGAAGATTGTACTAGGCTTGCGATGAAAATGGCAAATGGTAACGCGAGAGAGCCGCGCGCGAGCGATCCTAATGCGGAAGGGGGTTGTCGAAGTCGAAGCCGAAGAGCCGCGGGTCTTCGCCGATGACTGCGGCGGAAGCGATGTAGAAAACGTAGTCGTAGGTTTCTTGGGGGAGGCGGTCCTTGTATTTTGTGAGGAGTCGCCAAAAGTTGCGCTCGCGCGGGTTGTCAGGCATTTCGCGGACGAGGGGCAGGACGCGGCCTTCGCCCCAGTTGTAGCAGGCCATGACGAGGAAACCGGAGGCTTGGGCGTCGGTATCGTAGAGATCTTTGAGATAGCGGACGGCGGCTTGGGTGGCGCGGCCGGGGTGGTCTCGATCGTCGCCGGGGTCGGGGCGGGGCAGGTCGACTAAGGGGCCGAGGTGGAGACCGTATTTGATGGCGGTTTCGGGGATGAATTGCCACAGGCCTTTGGCGTAACCTTTTGACGTGAGGGGGCCGGTGTTGTAGGGATCAAAGGCGCTTTCCTGCAGGGCGAGGTAGAAGAATTGCGGCGGCAGTCCTTGGGCGAGGAGTTCGTCGGTGATGGGCTTGGTGTAGCCGTGGGCATTCGCGCGTTCGATGCTGGAGCGTAGGCGGCCGTTGGATTGCCAGATCTTGATGTAGCGATTGATTTCAGCCTCGAAGCTTTTGGGCATGTCGAGTTCGCACTCGCCGAAGATGCGGGCGACGCGGAGGATGAGTTTCTGCCTGGCGGTGAGTTTGGGGTCGTAGACCTTGAGGGTGGCGAGGAAACGGTCGTAATTGCGTTCGAGTTCGACGCGGCGGGAGCGGTATTTCTGGATTTCGGCGAGGCCGGGCCCTTGGTAGGAAGAGCTTTGGACGACTCTTTGCAGGTTGCCGATGTCGAGGTCGAGCGACTTCATGGTGTAGAAAAGCGCTTCGGCGGAGGAACGCTGTTGTTGCAGTTCGTTATGAACGCGCCAGGCGTAGGTGCCTGCGGCGACTAAGACGACGGCGAGAGCGGCGATGAGCCATTGATATTTGCGGCTTTGGCGAGCCTGGACGGCAGCAGCGGCGCGGCGCAGGAAGACGGTGTGGTCGCTGACAGGTTCGTTGGGCGATTCGGTGAAATAGTGCTTGATATAGCGTTGGACGATGGTGCGGTCGCCTTCGACGAGAGTGGCGGCGGACACGGGGATGGCTTGTTCGAAGCGAACGATGGGGCCTGCGACGCCGAGGCGGATTTTGACGGCGGGGCCGACCGCGGTTTTGTTGACGCGGTTGCCATCGAGGTAGATGCCGTTGCTGGATTGGAGATCTTCCACCCACCACTGGCCGTCGATGTAGAAGACTTCGATGTGCTGACGGCTGACGTATTCGTGTTTAATCGGGATATCGCAGGTGTCGGCGCGGCCGATGCGGAATTTGGATGTGAATTCTCGCTGGATGGGCGGCGCGACATCTTCAATCATGACGCGGAGTAGTGGGGTTTGAGGCGAGGCTTCCACGGTAGGGTTAAAACCCGGAGCTTATTCTAACTGAAGAGCTAGTTGCTAGCTGCGAGGGATGAATTCGGTTACGGGCTTGGGTGCGGGTTCATTGGCAGAAACGGACGGTTGAAGAACGCCGGAGAGCGCCGGCAGAGCGGAGGGCGAGAGTAAGGCGGAGGCTCTGCGGCTGATGCGTTTGCGGCCTTCGCGCCAAGTGAACATTTGCGTGACGCCGTAATTCCAGATAGAGCCGACCCCCAGGCCGAGTAAGCCAGCGGTGTACCATTCGGAGCCCAGCGCTCCAGCGGCGTGAGCCATTCTTAGATTGATCCACAAGCCGATGGAGCAGGCGATATAGAAGGATACGAGGCCCCGGAGAATACGCCAGCCTTTGAGGCGAGCGCTACGGAAGGTGATGGCATTGTTCAGGAAGAAGTTTGCCGTCATGGCAGCGCCGGCGGCGGACACTTGGGCGACGTCAAAACTGGAGCGCATGCCGAATAGTGCCGTCATGAAGACGCCGAAATAGACGGCGAGGCCGGTGCTGCCGACTAACGCGAACAGGATGAAGGCCGGCGGGATGATGTTACCGATGATTTTATCGAGCAAGAGCTGGAGGTATTCGATGCCGACTAGAATATCCAGTTTGCTTTCACCGTGCAGGCGACTGCGGAAGGTGTAAGGCAGTTCGGCGATTTTAGGCGGCAGGCTAGACGAAGCTAAGAGATCGACCAGGATTTTGAACCCGATACCCGAGACGCGGCGCGCGGCTTCCATGAAGAATTCGCGGCGGACCAGGAAGAATCCACTCATGGGATCGGTGAGTTCGCAACGGCAGATGGCGGAACTCAGACGGCGGCCCAGCATACTGAGCGCGACGCGCCAGGGAGCGAATTTGCCCATGCTGCCGCCTTCGATATTGCGGCTACCGACGATAACATCGAGATTTTGCGCTTTGAGGGCGTGCAGCATGTGCGGCAGAATTTGCTCGTCATGCTGGAGATCGGCATCGATCACGGCTAAATAGGGAGCCGCGGTGCTGAGCATGCCTTCAACGCAGGCAGATGCCAGGCCACGGCGATTGAGGCGTTGGATGATGCGGACGCGAGGATCGCGCGCGGCGAGGTCGCGGACCCGTTCGGCGGTGCCGTCGGGAGAATCGTCATCGACAAAGATGACCTCGTATTGAACGCCGTCTAGCGCTTCGGAAAGGCGTTCGAGAACGGCAGCCACATTGTCGCGCTCTTCGAACGTGGGGATGACCACGGCGAGTTCGACGTTGCGGGAGAGTGGCACATTAGCTAAATCGGCGAAAGGGCGGGGAAAGTTAAGAGGTTTATATGCTAGGTTGTGACCAAGATGGGAAAAATCTTAGAGCCACCAGCGCGCCTAGTTCTGACAGTAGCCGTCTGCGGGATAGTACTCAGCGCCGGCATCGCCCAATGCCAGACAGAGGCTAAGCCCCAGGAGCCAAGGACGGACGCGCAAACGGCGGCTGCGGCCGCTGCGAACGAATCAAAGGGGATGCCGCCCCGGTCGTCGCCTTCGGATTACCAAGCCCAGGCACATGCGGGGACGGTGACGATTGCGGCGGACTTTGCGGGACATTCAGTGACTACGCTGGATGCGGTCTACGCCAGCGAAGAATATGTGGTGGTGGAGGTGGCGTTTTTTGGGGCGGCGGATGCGCGTTTAAAGGTATCGATGGAGGACTTTTCACTGAAGTTGAAGGACCATAAGAACGCCCTGCCGACGCAACCGTTTGCGTATTTGACGCGGAGCTTGAAAGATCCGGAGTGGCAGCCGCCTGAGGACAATGGAGAGAAGAAATCGAAGACGGGCATCAATACCGGCGGGGGCGGGGACAATGAGCCTAAAGTTGCGCCGAAGATGCCTTTGGAGTTACGGCGCAAGATGGAGGCGCGGGTGTTCAAATCGGTGTTGCCGGAGGGGGACCGGGCGCTGCCAGTGGCTGGGTTGATTTTCTTTCAGTACCGCGGGAAGACGCAGAACATGAAGGATATGGAATTGGTTTATAGTGGTCCGGCGGGGCAGGCGAGTTTAACGTTGCAGCCTTAGGGGGTCATCGACCGCGATTCCGCCGTCCAAAAGTCTTTAGAATGGACAATGGCTTTCAGAGCCGCGACCGCGAGGGAGCGTTATCAAGCCTTCGGAACGCCCGATTCCTGTTGAATCCCCAAATCGTTTAGCACCTTAATAGAGCGATGCTAAAGTTTAGACCGCGCGGGTGCACAGTGCTCAAGGAAATCGATTGTGAAAGAGCCGAGCATCCCAATAAACGATCTCCGGCCTCCCTGCTCGGACCATTCGGAAGTCCGGGTGCTGCGTGTTCAAAACGAAGTTGTGTGGTGTACCAGTATCGTCGATTGCTGGTTTGCACGCGGCGTTGGAGGCATCTTCGCATTATTTCTCTTTCAAATAGTTCCAGCCCGCGCCGATGTAGACGAGTGGCTGTGGGTCATGAACGGAGATCTGCCATCGATATACCTCTCCTTCCAAGACGCGCCCTCAGTAAAGGAAGCTTTCAGCGAGTATGTACAAGGGATGGTCCGTTGGGCCACCTATGTGCGATCCGGTGAGATTGAAGAACCAGAGAGTCTGCCGCCTGTTGAAATTCCAGAGACTATTCAAGTCGCAGACGCTCTTCAGCGTCGAATTGACTTACTAGAACGCATTCTTGGGCCACTTTTTGCTTGATCTAGGCTCAACCAAATATGGTTGGAGTTTCGAGTGAGGGTCGTCTTGACGTTGGTGGGTACTCTTCGATCTGATTCACCACCTTCTGCGTCGCGGCGATCGCCATCCCCCCGCGTGCTAACATCAACTTCCAACCATGCAAAAACACACCTTGCGCAGAGTTTGTCTGCCTTTGGCGCTATTCGCGATGGTCAGCCAAGCCGCCGATCAGCAACCCACAACGATTGCCACCCAATACGGCGAGACGGCCAATCACATTATCGAAGCTGCTATGCACGACGACGCGGGGTATGCCCGCCTTGTCACATTGTGCGACCGCATCGGGAACCGGTTAAGCGGCTCGGAGTCTCTGTTGAAGGCCGTAAAATGGTCGGCCGAGGAAATGAAGAAGGCGGGCTTGAGCAATGTGGTGACGCCGCCGGTGATGGTGCCGCATTGGGTGCGTGGCGCAGAATCGGGCAGCATTCTGGCGCCGATTAACAAGCCCCTCCACTTCTTAGGACTCGGCATGAGTGTGAGCACACCCCCTGGAGGCATTACGGCCGATGCGGTGGTGGTGGGCGATTTTGCGGAGTTGACGGGCCTGGGCGCGAAGGTGGCGGGGAAGATTGTGGTCTTCAACGCGCCTTATGAAGGATACGGGCGGACGGTGATCTACCGTGTATCAGGTGCGTCAAGAGCGGCAAAGCAAGGGGCGGTGGGCGTGCTGGTGCGGTCGATTACACCGCTGGCGCTGCAGTTGCCGCATACCGGGACGATGCAGTATGACCCAGACGTGCCACAGATTCCGGCGGCGGCGATCAGTATTGAAGACGCGCTGTTGTTGAAACGTTTGCAGGATAGCGGGGAGACGCCGCGGGTGCATATGGAGATGCAGGCGCACATCGAAGCGCCGCAGGAAGCGGCGAATGTGATCGGAGAGATTCCGGGATCGGAGCATCCCGAAGAGATTGTAGTGATGGGCGGCCATCTCGATTCGTGGGACGTGGGGCAGGGTGCGCAGGATGACGGGTCGGGGATTATGGCGACGCTCGAAGCGGCGGCGGTCATCAAGAAGATGGGTTTGAAGCCGAAGCGCACCATTCGCGTGGTGTTTTGGGTGAATGAAGAGAACGGCGGCAAGGGCGGGGAAGCGTACGCGAAGTGGGTGGGCGATAAGGTGCGGAACCATGTGGCCGCGATTGAAATGGATGAAGGCGCGGAACGGCCGTTGGGGTTCGGGTACGGGTCATTCTTTGGGAGGCGTGGGTTAGCGAGCGCCGGCACTGAAGCGAAAGGCCCCACAACGGAACAGGAAAGCTCCTTCAAGTTATGCCAGCAGATTGGGCAATTGCTGGCGCCGATTCAAGCAACGCAAGTGAACCAGGGCGGCGGTGGGGCGGATATCGGGCCGATTGTGGCGCAAGGTGTGGCGAGTTTAAGTCCCACGACGACAGCCGAGCATTATTTCGACTGGCACCATACGCAGGCGGATACGGTGGACAAAGTGAATCCGACGGAGTTTAAGAAGAACACGGCGCTGCTGGCGGTGTTGGCTTATGTTTTAGCGGACATGCCGGAGAAGTTGGCGGGGCGGTAGCATTGGTCTACCACTAGCTCGCGAAACCGGAAACTTCCGCACAACTGCCGATGATCAACGGCGTTCGTTGGTGAATGCCGGTGGGAGCAATGTCTAGAATGCGCGCACCGCCGTCGGTTGCTGCGCCGCCTGCTTGCTCGGCGATAAAGGCCAGTGGATTCGCTTCATACAGCAAGCGCAATTTACCGCCGGGATAGGCATGAGTGGGCGGGTAAAAAAACACGCCGCCCTTCAGCAGCGTCCGGTGGAAATCCGCCACCAGTGAGCCAATGTAGCGAGAGCTGTAACCTTTCTTTCGAAGAGTTGTGAAGTAGCGCGAATAAGCGGCGGGGAAACCGTCGGCATTGGCCTCGTTCACCGAGTAGATCTGTCCTTGCTGAGGCATGCGAATACGATCGTGGCTGAGGACAAAGGCGCCGATAGCGGGGTCGAGCGTGAAGCCGTAAACGCCATCGCCCGTGGTGTAGACAAGAATGGTGGATGGCCCATAGAGAACGTAACCGGCGGCCACTTGTTGATGACCGGGTTGCAACATGGCAGCGTCGAGGTCGCCCGGTGGACGCCGAAAGATTGAGAAAATGGTGCCGACGTTCACGTTCACGTCGATGTTGGACGAGCCATCGAGCGGGTCGAAGACGATGATGTACTCGCCGGTTTCCGGGGCGCGGTCGAAGACGAGGGGTTCCTCATTTTCTTCCGAGACCAAGGCGGCCACGCTGTCACGCACGCCGAGGCAATGCAGCAGGGCTTTATTGGCATAGACGTCGAGCTTTTGTTGCGTCTCGCCCTGCACGTTGGTTTCGCCGGCGGAGCCGAGCAAATCGTTGATGCCCGCGCGCCGTATTTGCGCCTCAATCATTTTGGCGGCCAGGGTAAGCCCTGACAATAGCCATGAGAAGCGGCCCCGTGCCTCCGGGTGTCTGCGGCGTTGCTCGAACATGATGTGCTGCTGGACAGTAACGATCATTCTTTAGATATTCTCGCGCTGCGTTCGCTTCCGTTCAACTCGTTCGCAATGCCACCATCGGATCGATGCGCGAAGCTCTCCTGGCGGGAACATATCCAGCAACGGCCGCCACCGCCAACAGCAGCGCGGCTATTCCGATGAAGGTGAACGGATCGCCCGGGGTAACACCAAACAACAAGCTTTCGAGCGCACGCGTTAGGGCTCGCGACGCTGCCATTCCCAGCGCCAGCCCTAGGGCAGCCAAGCCAAGCGTGCGCAGAAGAATGCCGCTCTGCAGATCAGTTGCGGAGGCCCCCAGCGCCATGCGAATTCCAATTTCCTGCACCCGCTGACTCACCGAATACGAAATCACGGCATAAATCCCCAGCGAGGCGAGTATCAAGGCGAAAGCCGCGAATCCGGCCAGCAACAGCACCAGAAACCGCCGCGGTGAAACCGCTTTGTCGACAAGATCCTGGAGCGTCACAAACTCGCGGACCGGCAGATTCGGGTCGATCGGCCGGAGAGCCGTTCGAATCGCCTGCCGCCAGACTGTCCGGTGGAAGCGCGGTTCGCACGACCAGTTGCATGGCCGCGTAGTCGCCGGTTTGCCGCATCGGCAGATACATTTCGGACCCGCCCGCCTTTTCCAGAGCATCATGACGAACGTCGGCAACCACGCCCACCACCCGCCGCCCCCCGTCCTGTGTTAATCATCTGCCCAACGGGTTCTGGCCCGGCCAGAGCGTCCGGGCCAGCGTCTCATTGACCACCACCACGCGTTCGCTGGATGCGCGATCCCTCTCCGTGAATTCTCTACCCGGCCGCAACGGAATTCCCGCCGCCTCGAAATATCCGTCGCTCACGACGCGAATGAATGCCTCCGGCTGCCAGTGGCCCTTCGTCGTAAATCTGTCCTCTTGCCGGAGACAGCCCACGACCGGTCGTCGCGCAGCGGCAGGACGTCGGTAATGCCGGCCGCCACGATGCCAGGAACGGAGCGGGCGCGGTTCAGCACATCGTCGATAAAGGAGTTCTGCTGCGCGAGACTCGAGATCCGGAAACTCGGGTCAATCCTCAGCGCTGCCGCGCGCTCCGGTTGAAATCCCAGATTCACGTCGAGGACGCGGAGAAAGCTCCGCATCAGCAGTCCCGCGCCCACCAGCAATGTGCAGGCGAAGGCGATCTCGGAAACCACCAGTCCGTCGCGGACCCAGGCATGCCGCCTGACCGCCGCTCGACCCGCGGCTGCCATCTTTCAGCGCTTCCCTGCCGCGAACGAGCCGGACTTGCAAGCGCCGGCAGCAAACCAAAGAGTACGCCGGTAAGAGACCGCCGCCAGCAGCGTGAAAGCCAAGCGCGCTTCCGTCGATCCGAACGCTCGCGAGCAAAGGAAGATTGAATGCATGCCAGATGAGCAGATCGCGCGCGTGCCCGCCACCGCGAGGACCAGTCCCAGCACCGCGCCGCAACACGAGAGCGCCACGCTCTCGGTAAGCATCTGCCGCAGCAGCCGCGAACGGCCCGCCCCTAACGCCGCCCGCATCGCCATTTCCTTTTGCCGCTTGCCTAACCTCGCCAATTGCAGATTCGAAAGATTCGCGCACACAATCAACATCACCACGCCCACCGCGCAGGCCAGCACGAACAGTGCCGGACTCACTCGTCCGCTCACGTGTTGTTCCAGCGGGACTCAGCCTCGGAGCGATACCGTTCCGTTCCGGATGCTGGCTCTCCAGTTGTTTCCCCAGCAGCGTGAACTCCGCCTGCGCGCCCTGCACCGTGGCGCCCGGCTTCAGTCTTCCGATGATCTTCATCGTGTTTCCCGCTGGTTTCGTTTTGTCAGTCAGCGGCCAGGGAATGAAGATATCGACCGGCGTGCCGGGAGCAAAGACGCTCGCGAAATCAAAGGATGCGGGCAGCACGCCCACCACCGTCACGGGCCTGTTGTTCAAAGTCAGCTTCCGGCCCACCACGTTGGGGTCTGAAGCAAACCGCCGCGCCAAAAGCCGTAGCTCAGCAGCACGGCCGGCGGAGCGGAATACCTCCCCTGGCACTCCTCGGCGGTGAACGATCTTCCAATGGCCGGTTGCACACCCAGCAATGCGAAGAAGTTCTGGGTCACGGGAACGCTGGTGAGGCGCTCGGGCTCGCCGGTTCCCGTCAGTTGCGCTATCGCCGACGCGGTAATATGCGGACCAACCCGCCAGATCGGAGAACGATCGGTTCAGCTCCCGGAGGTCCGAATAATGTTCGGTCTGGGTGGCGGTACAGTCGTCGCCGTTGGCAATCCATACCAGCCGTCCTGGATCGCGAAAGGGAAGCGGGCGCAGTAGCAGCGCGTTGACCACGCTGAAGACCGTGGAACTGGCTCCGATGCCGAGGCCGGCGATGAGAATGGCAAAGGCGGCGAACCCGGCATCGCGCCGCATTCCGCGAAACGAATGCTGCAAATCCTGCGCCAGGCATCGCTCATCCATCGCGCGATCCAGGTCGCGCGCGCTTCTTCCGATTTCTGTGTCATATTGCCAAACTTTCTGTGCGCCGCCGCACGCGCTTCCTGTTCCGGCATGCCTTGCGCTGCCAACAGGTCCTGCGCCATGGACTCGATATGGAAATCCATCTCCTCCCACAGCAATCGCTGCCGTTCGCTGTGTTGCGCCCAATACCGCAGACGCCGCCGAAAACGCTTCCAACTCGCGGTGAATTTCATAGCGTGACCTTAATTAATTAAGCGAACCCCATAATGCGGGCGACCGCGCCGGTGACCTGCCGGTAGCGGGTCGACTCCGCGTTGAGATGTTTGCGGCCGTCGGAGGTAAGCGTGTAGAAGCGAGCCCGCCGATTATTGGCCGACAGACCCCACTCGCCTTCGATCCAGCCATTGAGTTCCAAGCCGCTGGAGAGCGGGGTAGAGGGAGCCTTCTTCCACCCGCAGCAGATCGTCGGACAATTGCTGAATCAGTTGAGCAATGGCATAACCGTGCAAATGGCCTCGGGTCAGTATTTTGAGAACCATCATGTCCAGCGTGCCAGGCAAAAGATCGGCCTTCGGTTTCTCTGTTCCCATAGACTGTCTGATTATAAGACGGAAGAATTGCGGGGCGGTTAGGCGGAATAGTGAGCGCGGCACCGTTCTCAATGGGTCCGCAATTTCTCAATTGACAACTACCGATACCGCCGCAGATACTGTAACTTGCGCATGTAGGATGCAACGGCATGTGGCCGAAGGGCAATGCCCACCTATGATCTCATCGTGGAGGCCGACATGCCCAATCTAAATTTAGAGAACCTCAAAAAGCAAGCCAAGCTCACATTGCGGTGGCATCGCGAACGCCACTATCCCGTTGCTGCCCAAATCCGCGAGTATTTGCCTCGTTTCCTGAACATGACAGACTCCGAGATTCTTGCGGCGAGCTTTAAGCTCAGCGATGCGCAAGAACTTGCGGCAAGACAACAGGGCTTCGCTAGTTGGCAAGCCCTGAAAACTGGACTTTCGACCACGCCGGCCGAGGTGAAACCATCGCCAGCCAAAGCAACGATAACCGGCGCAGAGCCGCAGCTGTTCGTCACCGACATCAAGAGATCGTGCGAATTTTTCTGTGGGAAGTTGGGCTTTGCGCTTGTATTCAGTTACGGCAGACCTCCCTACTATGCACAGGTGGGCCGCGATGCGGCGCGTCTGAATCTAAGGTGCGTCGAGCGAACAGTCATCGATTCGACGGTCCGCCATCGGGAGGAACTGTTGTCGGTAACTATGACCGTCGCTACGGCGGACGAGATCAAGCTGCTGTTTCTTGAGTTTCAGTCGGCAGGCGTTGCCTTTCACCAGACGCTGAAAAAGCAGTTGGTCGACACTTTATTGGCCGACAAGTAGGAAGGCGCTAACTCGCATAAGATTAGTTGAATTTCAGGCTATTGGAGGCCGGAAAACCGAACAATTTGAATGCAGGGTCGCCTCGATTAAAGGGGAGCCATCGACTCAATCCATCCTGAGGGCCTGCATCGGGTCGATTGCCGCCGCACGCCGCGCGGGAAGATAAGAAGCCAGCACAGCCGCGGCAAAGAGAATGACGCCGACCGATGCAGTCACGAGGTAGTCGGTTGATTGAATGCCATAAAGTGTGCTTTGCATGGCGCGTCCGACGAACCAGGCTCCGCCGGCGCCGACTACGAGACCTATAAGAGCGAGTAGAGAACCCTCACGAAGAATCAGCCCGGTTACGTCGCTGCGATCGGCGCCGAGTGCCATCCGCAGTCCGATCTCGTGCGTTCGCTGAGACACGCCAAACGCGATAACGCCGTAGATGCCAACGGCGGCGAGCACGAGCGCCACTATCGCAAAGCCTCCATAGAGGAGCATAGTAAAGCGATCTCCGACAAACAGCTTGTCTTTGACTACATCCATGGTGCTGAGCTGCGCTAGGGCGACGTCGGAGTCAAACGCATGAACCGTGGCGGCGACTGAGTTACTCAACGCTGCTGGGTTCTGGACGGTGCGAACACCAATGGTGACGCTAGGCAATAGCGACTGTGAGAAGGGCACGTCGATTTCGGGAGCCTCATTGCGAAGGCCGAACGATCTGACGTTATGAAAGACGCCCACGATTTGCCAGTCGACCGACGGTCCTAATTTCGGCAGACCGGGAATGATTTGCTCAATAGCGAGACGCTGGCCGATAGGATTTAGGCCTTTCAAATACTGGTCGACAAATTGCTTGTTGACCATGGCTACGCGCTCGCTGGTTGCCGTGTCCTGCGGCGTGAACGTACGGCCCTGCAAGACTTGAATGCCGAAGGTCTGGAAGTAATCTGCGGTTACCGATTGGAACGGCGCGCCGGGGCGTTGAGAAAGATCACCCACCGGCAGGCCCACTACAGAAAAAGGCATGCCGTCACTGGTTCCGAGCAAGGGTGTGCCAGTGACAACAGCGACGGAAGAAACGCCAGGCAAGGCGCGCAGTCGTTCGGCGATTTGCCGGTAATACGTTTCGATCGCGGTGGGATCGCTAAAGCGGCGGTCGGGTTGCTGGAGATTAAACATCAGCACGTGGTCGGTGCGCACACCAAGATCGACTCGGGTAAGGTTCCAAAAACTATGGAAGGTAAGGCCCGCGGCAGAAAGCAAAGCGAGGGCGAGGGCGAACTCGGCAACGACGAGCGTGCGGCGTAACCTGCTGCGGGCGGTTCCCGTGCCGGCGCGGCCGCCTTCTTTTAACGACTCGCCAGGATCGACTCTGGATGCATACCAAGCGGGCGCGCAACCGAATAAGAGGCCGGAGAACGTGGTTACGGCCAGGGCGACAAGAAGGACGTGAATATCTAATTCGAGCGATGCCTCGCCCGGCAGGGTGCCTTCCGGCATAGAGGCGACCAACGCGCGTAGCAGGGCCAGACCCAACGCGATACCGACGGCGCCTCCCGCGAGGGCCAAGATGACGCTTTCCGTCAGGAACTGTGCGAAGACCTGTCCGCGCGAGGCTCCAAGTGAACCACGCACCGCGATTTCACGTTGCCGGGCGGCCCCTTTCGCTAACAGAAGATTGGCGACATTGGCACAAGCGATGAGCAAGACGAAGCCGACGGCTCCGAGCAATAGCCAGAGGGTTTGAATGCGGTCTTTGGGCATGAAGTCGTTTTGCAAAGGTTCGACGGAAGCGCCCCATCCTTTATTGCTTCTGGGATTTTCTGCGGCAATGCGGGCGGTGACGGCATCCATGTCGAGTTGAGCCTGATGAATGCTGATGCCGGGTTTGAGCCGGCCCATGGCGAGAACCCAGTGATAGTCGTGATTGATTTGTTCCGGGCGAAAGGCCAAGGGAGCGGTGAGTTGGGCGTCGTAGCGGTCGGCCACACCCGGCGCGAGTACTCCGACAACGCGGTATGAGCTGCCGTTGATGCGCATTTGCCGGCCGATGATGTTTGGATCCGCGCCAAGTTTGGTCCATAGTTTGTGAGTGAGAATGACCACTTGTTCGTGGCCCGGTATGCCTTCGTCGGCAAGGAAGTCGCGGCCTAATTCGAAGGGAAGGCCCTGCATGCGGAAGAAACCGGGCGTGGTGAGGCGGCCGTTGATTTGCTCGGGACGGTCTTTGGTGCCGAGGTTAAAGTTGCCACCGGTAAAGGCGCATAGGCTTTGGAAGGAGCGGCTTTGGCGCTGCCAATCGAGGAAGTCGCCAGCCGCGATGCCGTTGCGATTGCCCTGAATCTTCGACCACACCATGACCAATTGATCGGGGTTCGGCATGGGAAGGGGAGCGAGGAGGGTGGCATACACCACGGTGTAAATGGCAGTGGTTGCGCCAATTCCGAGGGCCAGCGTGGCAATGACAGCAATGGTCAAGCCGAGATTCTTGCGCAGCATGCGCAGTCCGAATAGAAAGTTCCTCATTAATTTTTTCCTCCCAGGGCGGTCGACTTGTCGTTGATGTGCATTTTGTGCGCCAACGAGAGCGCCATTTATGCGCGAGAAATAGGTCGGCGAAAACTCGGTGTGTCCGAAAGTGGCACAGCACAGCGCGGATTCGGGACGGTGGGCGCGGTAGTTGGGTTTGCCACGATTTGAAAATAATCCGTTATATTGGGTGTGGTGTCGGTACTTTCCAGATTGTCCGTCAGCCGCTTATCGAAAGCCGAAGAGCGGTTCCGCCATCCGCGGCCGGGAAGTCTAATCGATGCAGCGCAGCGATTTGGTGTCGACTTGACGCTCCTCATCGAAAATCTCCGGCTCAGTCCCGCTGAGCGTGCTAGCCGGATGCACGATGTGATCGTGGCCATGGATCAAGTCCGCGGGGCCGCGCAGCGACGTTCTGAATGAACTTCGTCAAGCTGATTCAAGCCTTAATCGACGGTGGTGTGGAATTTGTGATCATCGGCGGCTGGTCTGCGATTCTCCATGGCAGTTCTCACACTACGCGGGACTTGGATTTATGCTTTTCCAGGAGTCGCGCGAATCTTCAGAAGCTTGCGAAAGCGTTGGCGCCTTTCCACCCGACACTGCGCGATCTTCCACCCGGACTGCCTTTCGTGTGGGATGAAGCGACGCTGAGAAATGGCACGCTCTTCACGCTTTCGACCGATTTGGGGAGCGTCGACTTACTCGGGGAGGTTTTGGGGATTGGAAGCTTTGAGCAGGCGAAGGAGCTGTCCGTCGAAGTGGATGCCTTCGACCGAAGAATCTGGACGCTGAATTTAGCCGCGCTCATCAAAGCGAAGCAAGCGGCAGGTCGCGCCAAGGATCTGCAAATTCTGCCAGAGCTTCAAGGGTTGCTGGAAGCGACAGAGTCAGATTAGGAGCAGCGCAGTGTGTGGGACACGCCGAAGAATTGATATAATCAAGTCCTGAATCTCTAGTCTGTTTAGGATGATTCATGAACCCGCCCATGAAAGCCAGCAATCCACAGTGGAAAGAGCGCCTGAGCGCGCAAATCAAGCCAGAATTAGCGACCGAGATTGACGTCTTCGAAAACGAAATTGCCCTCAAAAAACAAGGCAAGATTGAAGACAAGGTCTTTGCGGAAACGCGCTTACGGCGTGGGGCTTATGGCCAGCGGTACGACAACGGGCAGCGGCACGATGGGGTGGAAAGCCGCAAGCTGACGTATCCGCAAGAGCCGCTGACGAAAGGCCCGGGGACGCTTTGGGACGCGCCGGGCATGCAGCGGATCAAGATTCCGTTTGGCGGATTGAACGCCGCGCAGTTGGAAATGCTGGCGGATTTGGCGGAAGAGTATTCGGATGGAATTGCGCACGTGACGACGCGGCAAGACATCCAACTGCATTACATCCATATAGAAGACACGCCGGCGTTGATGTGGCGGTTGGCGGCGGTAGAGATTACCACGCGCGAAGCTTGCGGCAACAGCATTCGCAACGTAACGGCTTGCCACTTGGCCGGAGTTTGCCGCGATCAGTCTTTCGACGTGACGCCTTATGCGAAGGCGACTGCCTACTTTTTATTGGGGCATCCGGATGTGCAGGATTTCGGACGCAAGGTGAAGATTGCGTTTTCAGGGTGCGATACCAATCCGTGCGGGTTGGTGCGCATTCACGATATTGGCTGCATTGCGCGCGAACGCGATGGGCAACGTGGATTTGAAGTTTGGGTGGGCGGCGGATTGGGCGCAGTGCCCTACCAGGCGAAATTGTTCGACGAGTTCTTGCCGGAAGCAGAATTGTTGCCGCTGACGCAAGCGATCTCGCGGGTGTTTGCGCGGCTGGGTGAAAAGAAGAATCGGAACACGGCGCGGTTGAAGTTCTTGGTGGCAAAGTTAGGGCTCGATGAGTTCAAGCGGCTGGTGAAACAAGAACGGGCGATTTTGAAGGACGATCCGCGCTGGACTGCTTATTTGGCCGATGTGCGGACTGAACAAGAGACGCCGCGGCGGCCTGCTGGATTAGTGCAAATCGATTCGGAAGAGTTCCGGCAATGGAAAACGCGCAACGTTTACGATCAACGGCAGGCGGGTTATGCGACGGTGACGATCGCGCTGCCGTTGGGCGATATCACGTCCGACCAATTGCGTGCGCTGGCGGATATTGCGCGCAAGTATACGAACGAAACGCTGCGGCTCACGGTGGAGCAGAACATAGTGCTGCGCTGGGTGAGTGAAGCGGATTTGGTGGATTTACATAAGGATTTGAAGGCGGCGCATTTGGCGGCCCCAGTAGCGGAAACGATTTTCGATCCGGTGTCGTGCCCAGGGACTGATACTTGCAAGCTAGGGATTTCTTCGTCGCGCGGATTGGCTGGTGAATTGCGGTTGCGGCTGGTGGAGAACTCCGTGACTCAAGATGAGGCAGTTCGCAAGCTGCGCATCAAGATAAGCGGCTGTTTCAATTCTTGCGGGCAGCATCATTTAGCCGATCTCGGTTTTTATGGTGTGAACCGCAATAAGAACGGCTATGCAACGCCGCACTTCCAAGTTGTGTTAGGCGGACAGTGGAGCAATAACGCGGGTTCTTACGGGCTGGCGATTGGCGCGGTTCCATCGAAGCGGATACCCGAAGCGGTAGACCGGATCACGCGGCGGTTTGTGGCGGAGCGGCAGAGCGGCGAAGAGTTCCAGGCGTTTATCAAGCGGATCGGCAAAGTGGAATGCAAAAAGATGGTAGACGATTTAGGCAACTTGCCGCCCCACGATCAAGATTCATCGTTGTATACCGACTGGCACGATCCGCGGGAATACACCTTGGGCGATTTGGGGATCGGCGAATGCGCGGGCGAAGTGGTAACGCCGCTGGAGTTTCAATTGACGGCGTGTGAACGGGAAACCTTTGAAGCGCAGTTGGCGTTGGAAAAGGGCGATGGCGCGAGTGCGGCGAAGGGCGCGTATGAAGCGATGCTGAATGCGGCGAAGGCGCTGCTGGCTTGGCGCAAAGTGTTCTTTCTGGCGACGCCGGACGGGATTGTGGAGGCGTTCCGCAAGGAGTTCTACGATACGGAGCTTTTCTTTGATCCGTTTGCCGGGGGCAAGTTTGCGCAGTTTCTGTTCCGCGCTCATGAGCATGCGGGTGACGTTTACAATGCGGAAGCGGCGCATCGATTAGTGGAGGAGGCGCAATTATTTATAGAGGCGAGTCATAGTTGCACGTTAAGGTTATCGGCCACGCAACCGACTCCGGTGTCCGCGTAGGGGAATCATGCAGCATGTAAATATCAAGATCTTTGCGAAGCCGGACACGGGCGTGAATGTGGCGGATGCGATAGGTGTGTTTCATCGCTGGATACAGAACCGCGAACTGCCGGAAATGCTGATTGATGTGGCCGATTATTCGCATGTGCCGGAAGGGCCGGGCGTTTTGTTGATCGCGCATGAAGCGAACTATAGCTTGGATCAAGCGCGCGATCAACTTGGATTGCTTTATAACCGCAAAACGAAAGACAGCCGCGGCGATGCGTTGCGGCAAGCGTACGATGCGGCGGTTACGGCGTGCGAGCGGCTGGAGAAAGAGCCGGAGTTTGGCGGGAAGCTTGCTTTCGACCGAAGTCATGTGGAGCTGGTTTTGAATGATCGTCTGGCGTATCCGAATACGGATGAGGCGTGGAGTGAAGTCAAGACGGAGGCGACACGGTTTTTTGATGGAGTGTTTGGCGCGGGGAATTACGTGATGGAGCGCCAGGGCGAACCCCGCGAACGTTTGCGCGCGACGGTGCGTAAGGTTGCTGCTGCATGAAGAACGGCACCGGCAGTCACCTGCTTGAGCAAATTGGAAATACGCCGCTGGTGAAGTTGGGCCGGACCTGTGCGGATTTGCCAGGCCTGGAGATTTGGGTCAAGCTGGAGTATTTCAATCCGGGCGGGTCGGTGAAGGATCGGCCGGGCTACAACATTATTCGCGAGGGCGAAGCGTCGGGCAAGCTGAAGCCGGGTAAGACGATTCTGGACGCGACCAGCGGCAACACGGGCATTGCGTACGCGATGATTGGTGCGGCGAAGGGGTATCCCGTGAAGCTATGTCTGCCGGCGAACGCGAGCGACGAACGCAAGATTATCTTGAAGGCGTATGGGGCGGAACTTGTCTTGACTGATCCGGGCGCGGGGTCGGACGGTGCGTTTCGCAAGGTGCGCGAGATTTATGCGGCGGACCCGGACAGTTACTTTTACGCCGATCAATATAACAACGATGCCAACTGGCGAGCGCATTTTGAGACGACGGCACCGGAGATTATTCAACAGACGCAAGGCAGAGTGACGCACTTTGTGGCGCTGTTAGGGACGACAGGGACGTTTGTCGGGACGAGCCGGCGGTTGAAGCAGGATGTGAAGGGCATGGAGTGCTGGTCGGCGCAACCGTCGACGCCGCTGCATGGAGTGGAAGGGACGAAGCACTTGCCGACTTCGATTGTGCCGGGAATATATGACGCGACGGTGGCGGATGGCAATCTTTGGATCGATACGGAAGATTGCTATGCGATGGCGCGGAAACTGGGGCGGGAAGAAGGGTTGTTGCTGGGAATTTCGGCGGCGGGGAATGTGGTGGCCGCACGGCGACTAGCGGAGAAGTTAGTCAAAGAAGGGCGCACGGGCGTTATTGTGACGATTGGTTGCGACGGGGCGGCGAAGTATTTGCGGGAAGAGTTTTGGCAGGAAGAAGAGCTGGCGGCGCGGGTTTAACAGTCTCCTGACTGCGGCGCCTCAACAGAATGCCCGGCTGTCATGTCCGAGTGCGGCGGCGTGAGGTTTTTTTCTTCATTGCTTGTCGTCATCCTCATCGGACAAGTACGCTTGAAGCGCCGCCGTTAGCATCCGATTAAAGCGGGCCATATCGCGCTCGTGTCGTTCGGACGTAGCTACTAGCCCGTTCACGCTCGCGTGAAGCTCTTGCATGGACGAGTGAAGCGACTCGGTTGAAGTAAGTAAAAATTGCAGCCGAGCGTCGATATCGCCACCAGGTTGCGGGTTGTCGTTATGAGTGCCCACGTCACTAGTTTAATTCATGCGCTGATTATGTCATGCCCCGCCCGAGCTGTGGACAGATGGAGCGCTTCCGACCACGGCCTTTCACTCCCGAAACAAAGCGCCGCGCCTTAACAGAAAGGAGCCACCGGCGAAAGGGGCGACGCCCGCAATATCCGTCCAAACGGAAAATCAATCTGCGTCTCCGCGACCGCCGCAGCTTTGAACGCCTTCGTGCCCAGCACGGTTCCCACTTCCGTTCCCGTACCTCCCGGCAAGAACTCCACCGCAATCATGCTGATCGGCAAATCCTTCGGCAGATGCAGCGAAGTCAGGATCGCATCAAGCTGTCCTTGATGAAAGGCCGCAACCGCAATGCGATCCCGTCCGAAAATCGAGTTCTTGATCAGCGTCGCAAAGTACACTTCCAACGCGGGATTGATCAGATCCAGTTCGCGCCTCACGAATACGCCCGGCTCCGCAGCCACTAAAATATTACGCACCGATGCTCCGTCGGCCTGCACTGTTTGCGCATAAATCAGAAACCAAATCGTGGTATTTGGCGCTTCCTGCTGCGAGTACAGCGGCTTTCCGTTCAGCACAGGCGTCGCATAAGGCGCCGTTGCAATTACCAGACTTGGAGTGGTCCCCAAAGGCGGCGCGGAGCCGGCGAGCGGTGCCACCACATCCTGCAGTTTGAATGGACTGGCCGGGGCGGTGATCGCTGCCAGCACAGCAGCCGACGCGCTCACCGGAATGCTCAGCCGGCCTACCTGGCAGACGAGCGGCGGCGCAGGATGCTGAACGCCCACTACACGAAGCGGAGAACCGAAACGTCCGTTCGCGGTAGACCACCAGCGCAGATCCCCAGGCGCGCCCGCGTGCCCCACGCGCAATTCATAAGTGTAAAAGCCGAACAAGTCCGGATCGTTCGCGCTCATGCCAGGAGGCAGCGGGAGCAGGAAATGTTTGTTCGACGCCGGCGCAGCCGTGAGTTGCGTCATCGCCGTTATGCCCGCGCGATTGTCGGTCTCATCCGGCGTCACGGCGCGTACTAGCTCCGGATCGAGCGGCAGCGGGGGATTACTATCGGCCATCGCAACCGGCGTCGCATTGTACAGAATCGGATCGGCGCCGTGAGCCAGTACCCGCGCGAACAGTGCGTCGCCGGCGGCATTTGCAATCGGTTCTGTCAATTCGATCCACAGCGCCCGCTGCCGTTGCGAAGTCGAAGCGTACAGCGGCCCAATCTGATACGGCGAGAGCGCGAGTCCCACCGACGCGAGCGCCGGAACCTGCGCGGGCGGAATGGCAATCGGCAAGCGAATATCCAGCGCTTTGTTCGCATACTCAGTGCCAGTGAGCGGAGCCGGCGGCGTCTTGTATACAGGCACGGGCGGCGATGGCGGCAACGCCGGTCCCGCCGCCGTAAGATTCGGTTTCACGAACCAGCGGTGCTGCAACGACTCGGGAAATTTGTCCGGTGTTGGCTCATGCGGATCAATCGCGTCCAGAAAAATCAAATGCGTGCGCGACCGTTCCAGGTCGCTCGGCTGCGCGGTCGCCGAAGCGCCCAGCACGCGCGGCATCGTAATCGACCCAACCGAAACCGCAGTCGCTTCCGTGTCGGTAGGGCCTCCGCGCAGTAAGGTGAACCCCTCTGGCGTGAGGCCGTCCCACGTCCAGTCGCGCTCAAGATCGAGAACAATCGCCACAATCCAATAACGCGTCAGTTCGCTCGTCGATCCAAACGTCAGCGTCTCACCATCGCCCGAGATCTGCGTATGGAGCCCGTTTGACGCCCCATAGACAATGCGTCTGCCGGGCGGCGTGCAAAGCGAGTCGCCGTTTGCCGTCACGTTCAACTCCTGCGCCAATTGCGCCACCAACGGCGGCGCGTGCACGCCAGGCGGACGCCGGAACAGATAACCCGTAATCGGTTCACCCGCATCGGGCGCGCTCAGCAGTTCGGGTTCATTCACCGGCTCCACGCGCGTCAGAATCGTCGTCGACATGCCTAGCAAAGACTCTGGAGAGAAGTACGCGGGCTCATCCGTGCGCAGCAGTCCGCGCACCGTGATCTGTACGTTTCGTCCGCGCGGGATCAGCAACGCGCCCGTGGTGGGCTGTCCCAATGCCGACCAATCCACCACGTTCACTTCATCAATGAATACCACCGGAATTGTGGTTCCCGGGTCGGTCGAAAGTGGCGGCGGACCGCTCGTCGCATTGAGCTGGCGCGTTGTTGTATAGAGCGTGAGAAAAAGGCCGTTATTCGTGCCGGTATCATGCAGCGGATGCCGCACCAGCACTTCAATGGAAACTCTATCGACGTCGGGATCGGGCAGTCCGGCGATGGGGCTCGTGGCGGCCTGCGCCGACGCAATCAAGGCCGCGCGGATCGAATCGCGCCACGCAGCCTCATCGCCTAAGTGCGTGTACAGCACCTCAGGGTAAGTGATGAGCGGGCGTTTCACCACAATCGATGCGGGCGCGCTGGGAACCCCAGGCAACGGTGTGATCGGGTTGTTACTCCCGTCGAGCTGCTCTATGGTGGGCGCCTTAGGCGGAACTAAACGTTGAAACGTTTGCGCAGCCGTGGCGGCGGGTCCCGGATTGAGCGGCGCATCGGCGAGTTGCGGACCGCCATTCGTCAAATCGGCCAAGCGTACGCGGAACTGATAAGTGTGGCCATAGGAGAGCAGCGTTGTTAGTCCCACGGCGGTCCGCAGCGGTGTTACTGGCGGGGCCTTCGGATTAGTAAGTGCATTCGGCACGGGATCGGGCTCGCACAGCGAACCGCCGTGCCACAAAGCGAAGTAACGGGGCAGCCACGCGTCGGCTGGGCCCGTCGAATACGGAGCCACCGGAACCGGCTCAACGCACAAGTCGCCGGTGTATGTTCCCATGGAAGACGGTAGCGTCGTGGTGATCGCGCAAAGAGATTGCCACACGGGCGCTTGGAACGGTCCGCCCGGCGATGACGGTGTGACATCTGCCACGTCCACGCGATAACCTTGCACTCCCAGCGGAGTCTGCGTAGCTGTGTTCAGTGTCCCAGCCGTGCGCGCCGCGCCCAGCGCCAACTGATCGTTCTGCCATTGAACCACTTGCGCGTCGTCCCAGCCGATTTCGATGCCCAAATCGCTGCCCGGCGAAAGTTGGCCGTCGCCAACCGCGGCGGCAGAGTTGTCGGGTTGCGCGCAATGCGTCATCTTCGCGAAACCGTCGGAGTAAATGTCCGCCACCTCGAAAGACTGGTCGCTGGGCGCGCCGCCCGATCCGTCAATCGGAAATTCCACCGCTGCAAACACCGCGCGCGGCGTAGTGTTCAGGGGCGGAATGCGCGCCGCATGAGTCCGGATCGAGCCCGGAATCGCCACGCCGGCAATGGCCCATGGGTCGCTCGCCTCCAGCGCCGCAAAAACATACGCCCCACCCGCAAAGGCATTCGCGTTGGCAGCAGGCAGCTTGATCGAAAGCTGATAGAACAAACCCAGCTTCATCGCCAGCAACGGTTGGCGCATCGCGTACGAAATCACCTGCCCCCACGTCACTGTCTTGATCGGCGTCGGCAGAACGGGCGTTGCCGCCACGCCGCGAATCGCGCAGCCGAAATCATCCTCATTCGTAGTGAGGTTCCCATCCGGCGGATTTCCCCCGGCAGCCAAATACGACGCCGGCAGCGCCTTGCGAATTCGTGAGATCACCGGCACCGGCGGCGCGCCCAGCACACTCCCTCTTGCTGTTACGGCGCTCTGCAATAGCGCGAAAACAGCTGCTGGTGTAACCGGCGGCGAGATTACATTCGGCGTCAAGCTAATTACGCTTGCGCCCGTCGACGTGGGCAGCGCGCCCAGCCCGGGGTCAATGAACACCCTGAACTTGGGAGCGCCATTCGCAAACGACGGAGATGTTGCCCCGATCAGCGGGTTTGGCAGCGGATCCACCGCGGGCAGCAGCAGCACGTTCAGCGTCAACGTACCGTTGCCGTCCCAGCGCTGGGGAAATGTTGTGAGAACGAGTCGAAGCGGATCGGCCATCGGTAAGTTCCTCCTACGAGAGAGCGATCGTCTCGCTAAATCCCCACGAGCCGTCGAACGAAATATTAATCACCCAAAGAATACTGATGTGGATTCCCACCGAGCATTGCGCCGAAAGATCGGCCTGATGCGGCGTCTTTTCGATGGTCACTGTGATGGTAGCGGTCAACGTAAGCGACGCGCTCGCCAGGCCGCCTAGAACATCGACTTCCGCTTTGCCAGTCAACGTCGCCGAAATCGTAATCGCATTCGGGCCCACGTCAAGGCTCAACCCCACCTGAATGGACGCGCTGCCCGATGCGACGGCCAGATCGATCGCCAAACCCAATCCCAAGCTGGCCTCGATGAACACATCGGGACCGCCGTCTTGCACGCCCAGCACAATCGCGCCAGTCCCCGCCAAAGGCGACACGATCCACTGAAACGGATCGTCTTTGCTGCCGATACCCACGCTGAACGCCAAGCTCGTCGGCAACGTTGCGGTGAAGCCCAAGTCAAGGCCCAGGTCTTTGATCTCGCCGAATCCCAACGGAATCGTCGGCAGCGTGAAACCTTCTTGAACGCTAAGCGTTGGCCCGGTGAAACCCACATCCAGATGCGAACTGCCGCCCAGATCGGAGGCCAGATCGCCAAGGCCCGTCAGCAGCGTTTTCACGGCGCTGAGAGCGGAGCCGTAATCCACCTGTAGATTCGTGAATCCCGGGCTCGTACCCGAACCTGCCTTGAACCCGCCGCTAATCGTGAGCAGCGGATCGGGGCCCAGACCATCCACGTTCGCCTTGAAGGATAGATTGTCCAGCGTGAGCGACCAGTTCGGCGCGCTTGGCGTCGCATTGAGAACCAACTGTCCCGTGAACGGGCCGTTCGGCCCGGCGTAGGACAGCAGCATGTGCACGATGCCAAGGTCGAGCAGAGAACGGTCGGGCGGCTGCGCTTGCCCACCCGCCGCACCCAGCGAATAGGTTTTGACGAAACCGCTCGCCGATATCGGCAGTCCGCCCTGCGCCGCCGGAATTTGCAAGACGCTGCCGATATCTGGAAACACACTCGCCACGCCGAGAAGTGCGGAAGCGTCCGCCAGTCCCGGCACGTTGTTGAACCCCAAACCTGTGCCGCTGTTGTTCACCAGCGGGTGCTCAAACAGAGTCTTTGAAGTTCCGGTGCCCTGCAAGATGCTGTAGAAGGTTTGCGGCGAATCAACTGATTGCGCGTCCTCTGGGTCCAGCAGCCGGAAACTGTTTGCCCCGAAGGTACCTGGTCCTGACGGCGGCGTGGATCCAGCCGATGTTCCTTGCGTCAGCGGCACAGGCGTAGTTGCCCCAACGGGTTGGGGCGCGGCCGAACTGCTCGGCCGTTTCGCAATGCTCCATTGCCCGTCCTTCGGTAACTGCGGCACGCCGAACAGCGCGGTCTGCAACATCGGTGTGGTGCCCTTGGCAACTGCGGCTCCAATGCTCGATGCTCGCAGCGTGAATTGCGTGTTGCCGCTCCCGCCAACGCGCGCGATGCAGCCCGTGGTCCCGCTCACGCGGCCAGTCTGTTGCATCAGCGCAATGATCTCGGCTGCTGTAACCCCCACCGGGAACGCAATCGTGTCGTCCGCGTATCCCTGAATTGCAGTGCACACCGCCGTGGGCGCGGGGTTCTTGCCATCTGCCGCCACAACCAGCGAACTGGCGAACTGAACGTCGGCATCGAACGTGCAGGGTGAGTACGAAATTGTTCCCACTTTGACGCTTGCGGTGGAGAACAAAATGTTACGAACGTTGTTCACAGCCAGCACCGGACCCGCCAGCAAGCGCGAAGGGCTTGCGGCAGTGAGAAACTCGAACTTTCCAGCCGCCACCGCTTTCCAACCCGTGTCATGCCGCACCACTTCGCCGCCATCCGAGCGGTCGAACGTGATCGTGCGTTGCAGCCGGATGCACCATGGCAGAATCCAAGTCTGCGCCGTGATCACCTCATGCGCGGTCCGGCCCAACAGCACATTGAACAAAGCCCTCACGATGCCGATGGCGTTAAGCGCCGGATCGTGCCAGTCGGAAAACAATGAAGTGCCGTATCCAGAGAGATCGATTCTTCCCACTGGAATATAGCCTTTGGGTGGTTGGCTGGGCGCGCCAAATTTGAAATCCTGGTCCCAAAAACTGGCCACGCTCGGACCCGGCGGCGTGGGAACCCCATCCAACACCTGCGCCCCGTACGCCGGATTGGTCGCGTTATACCCGCAGAAGGCGCTCCCCGGCAGGTTGGCCTCGAGCGGCGGCGCCGGCGCGCCACTGATGGAGAGCACCCGCGCGCCTGCCAAGCCTTGGTCGGGAAACGCAATCGCCGGGATCGTGTATGAAGGCCCAGGCGTCGACGCGGATGTTCGCGCGTCGTAGAGATTCGCCGTGATGCCGAACGGCAGTGTGAAGTTCGCGGAGGTAGGCGTGCTGCCCGCTGCTGTTTTATACTGCGTCAATGCCGCAATCGGGACAATCGGCGTGGGTGTAGTAGAGGGCACCAGGAATGTCGTCGGTATCCCGTCGTTATTCGAAGCTGCGGCGAGCCACGCCGGCGCGTTCGTCGCGTCCACCACGCCTTCCCACGAAATTCCCGGCACGGTGAACACGTTCGTGTCGGCCGCGGGCGTCTGCAGCACCAGACCCGAAAAGCTGAACTGGTTATCCGCACCGCTAACGATTTCGACGCCCCACTGGTCCGCATTGCTTGAGATATCGAGCAGCCGGATTCTCGCCGGATCGGTCGCTGCGAAAGACGAAATACCCCGCGCCGCGGCTCCCGCGGGGTTGCTGCCAATTTTGGTAATGGCCAGCACTGGCGCGGTGGTTGCAGTCCAATTCACCGTTGCGGACGCGCCCGCTACCAGTTCATGAGCCGCGGTTGTCGAATACACGGCGGCATAAGGATCGGGGAACGTGGGCACAATCGCGGATGCCGGAAATATAATCGCCAGCCCGCCGTTGATCGTATTCTGCGTCAGCGTTCCCGATAACAGAAAGCCGTTCGGCAGGTTTACTGGAATCAGTGCATTCTCGCCAACCAGCGCGAGCAGAGTGTTGCCTTGCGTGAGAGTCGAACCCACGTCGACCGTAATCGAAGCCGAGGTATGTACACGTGTTAGCAGAGCGGGACCCGCCAATGGAATGCGGCTTCCGCTGGCATCCAAAGGACGGTCGAGCACGGCTGTCAATGCGCCGTTCTTAATGGCGATTTCTTGCGTGGGATCGGCGCTATACGCAACAATTCCCAGCGGCCCCAGATCAAACGTGAGTTGCGATTGCGGCAGCGCGAGTTGCGGTCTCTCCGGCGGCGCGGGTGACGGAGCGCTGGCGGCAGGCCAAAGTTGATACGACTCTCTCGCCCGCGCCACGCCGTTGATAACCAGGCCCACCAGCCGCGCTGGTGTCAGGGCGAACGCCGCTCCCGCCAGCGCCAACGCAGTGTCATACGGCGCTATCAAGGCCGAGAGTCCGAGCCCCACTCCCACTGCGATTCCCCACGCATCGGTGGGGTCGGGCAGTGACGCAGCAGCGGCGTTGTAGATCGGAAACACCACGCTCCCGCCTTCGATCGGTCCTGTCCCCGAAAGCGCAACCTCGGGCGAAGTGGATTCGGCAACCGTGAACGTTGTCTCGGTCACCTTGCAAGGGACTGCGGCATGCGGTGTCGTAAACGCGAGATTCACCAGTGTCGGATTCACCGCCGGAGTCAGGCTCACTGTTTGCCCGTAGACCGTCATCGATCCAGCGCCCACCAGCCCAATGGTCACGCCCGCCGGAGCGAATACGATGTTCGCCGTTGGAAACGGATTCAGCTTGGCCGCCAGAAAATCCGGCCCGATGGGATCGCCCGCCGGCCCTGTCACCGGCGTCTCAAACGAGGCGAGGTCCATCTCCAGCATCGCCGCCGCGGCGAGCGTTACATTGCCGCCGGAGAACGTCACTGTGCCGGTCGTCTTCAGCTTCGCGCTGGAAAAGGGAACACCCGCGAACCCCGGAATTGCGGAAAACGCAGTGCCCAAGAGCGTCGCTTGTATCCAGAGCGTGCCGCGCTTCAGCGCAATTGTGGCGCTAGTGGGTGCTGGACTGCCGAATGGAGTGATTATGTAGCCGATAACAGTTGACCCGCGCAGCAGGGTGGTGATCGTGCGCAGAGGCAGCGGATGAATCGGCGCGCCAGCGGCGGCACGTAACGCGTCGACCTTCTTTTGGAGATTGATCAGGGCAGTGCCGTCGATTGTCGTCATTGCAAAAACTCCCTACGCCGTCTGCGCAAACAATCGTATCGCGCAAGTACATTGAAGGCCACGTTTGTGACTTGTACCAGAGGAGTATACAGAAATTGCGGGCTCCTGTACATGCTTTCTTTTCTTACTGACCGCTTTCGCAGCGGTGCATATTGTATAAATATGGCTGCCGCCGATCTCCCCTCGACATGCAAGCAGTGGACCGCGACAATGTTGCTGGACACTTTGGAACGCGCCCTGCATGCCGGCAAGACCGAGTGGCTGTTTCTGCGCGAATTGCGGGTGGGGACCGGGCATCGCGGGGAGGTGTTGCAGCGGCTGGATGCCTTCGCGTTAAATTGCCTGCCTCATAACGGAATGCGGCGGATTTGTTACGAAATTAAAATATCCAGGGCCGATTTTAAGACAGAATTAAAAAAGCCACTCAAGAAAAAGGTGGGAATGCGATATTCAAATGAATTTTATTTTGTGACGCCTGGCGGCTTGTTGGCGGCTGAGGAGATACCGATTGAGTGCGGTCTGGTCGAGATAGGACAGGCGAGTTTTGAGGAGTGGAAAGGTCTAATGAAGCGGCAGGCGGGCTTCTTTCACTACGATCCCGAATTGGCACGATATTGCATGGTTACTGTGCCGGCCTGCTGGCGTGAGACACCGGGACCTACCTGGCAATTCACCGCGGCCATGTTACGAAATCAAAGAAAAGAGTTCGAAGAAAAGCCGCCCGCTCCGCCGAAACAGCAAAGAATTAAGTTTGAAAGCTGAAATGGTTCTAAGATGAAGCCGTGGTGCTACGCGAGCGCTTAGGCCAAACGGGGGGAACGCCAAACCAACGGGGTCTATAGAAGCGGAGCTCACAGTTGTAACAGCGGCAGGGAATCAGGATCGGACGGAACATCACTTCAAACAGGTTACGTTCATTGGACCGTTTAATGTCACCTGATCGACATCTCGGACAGCCATTTGAGCTAAAAGTCACAGCCATTTGACCACAATCATCTATTTAGTCAGATTACCATTCCTTCGAGCTGAAGTAGGTCTTCCGGACCCTTCTTGGGCCTCTTTTCTTTGCCTTCTTGGCGTCTTCGCGAGCATATACAGAGAGTAATTCTCGCGAAGTCGCCAAGACGCAAAGAATAGCCTGATCTACCCGCGCGGACCCCACGGCGGTTTTATGTCGCACACCCGTCGGTCGGATCAATTGCCCGAAGAAGCTGTGGCGAGCGCGCCGTTCTTCCATTCCCCGCCGGGCGTGAGCGTGTAGTCTTTGCCGTCTTCGAGGTTGTGCACGACCACGCCATCGGCGCTGGTGCCAATGGGTAAAACTCTGCTTGGTAACTCTTCTCCGCCGCGGGGCACAAACCAGTAGTCCACCGTTCCATCGTTGTTCTTGTGAGGAGTGGCTGCGTCGGTCGGCTTGATATTGAGAACGCGATGCCAGTTTTTCGGGATGCTTGTTTCGACGGCCGGCACCGGGAGCTTTGGTTTCGGTTTCTAAAGTTTGCGGAACGCTGATTCTCGCGACAGTCTGATCGGTAGTAACCCTGGCCGCGATTTTCTGCAGGTCGCGTTTTGATTTCTGGACGGCGGCGTCCAATCGATTCATACGTTCGAACGACTTGACCAAAGCCTTGGTCAGATGATCGACAGAGGCGGCCACCTTTTGCTCTTGCGTGTCGCTTTCCGGAGCGATCACCAGAGGCGCGGTGGCGGCGGTACGGTCGGCGGCGAAGGGCGAGCGTCCGATGTAGCGAATGTAGGCGACGGAGAGAACCAAGCTGCTGAGCCACAATGCGACGAGAACGCCGGCGAGCAAGGCGTTGTTCGATTTGCGGGGAGCAGGCGCGCGCAAGGAGCCATATCCATAGGGCACGAGCGCCTTGGAGCGAGCTTCCAGTTGGGCCAGGATGCGCTCGACTCGGACAGCTTCTATCAGAATGGGCGAACTGCCGGCGGCGGTTTCAGCGACGGGTGTTTCCACATGAGGCGGCGCTTCAATTTCCGGTGCTGCGCCAGGAGCGGCCAATAAATCGGCCTGCTCGCCGCTGAGGTCAGTTTCTTTCTCGGGGGACCGCGAAACGGCGGTAGCGAAGGAACTCATGCCTATCTTCCTTTTTTTCGAGTGACGATCAACCGGCCTTACAGCCAGCCTCAAATTCTCTACTGACCAAGTGGGATTTAAGGGCGGGATTCTCTTACGGATTTGAGTCGCTGGATTAACCAAAGCGGAAGAAAACGGGGCGTTAGTAAAACGTAACGGCGCCAAAGCCGTTTCGGTTCAGTTGTGAGGCGGAATAACCATTCGAGGCCGAGACGTTGCATCCAAGGTGGAGCTTGCGGGGTGCAGCCAGCGTGGAAATCGAAAGCCGCACCGACGCCGATCATGGTAACGCCCGGAAAAGAATGGCGATGTGCAAACATCCAGCGCTCCTGTTTGGGCGTGCTGATACCGACGAAGAGCAGCGCTGCGCCGGAAGCGCGAATGTCTTCCTGGATTTGGCGGTCTTCTTGCGGAGTGAGTGGGCGAAAGGGGGGCGAGCAGCGGCCGGCAATACACAGGTTAGGAAAACGCTGATGCAAATTTTGTTCGAGTAGGCTGAGCACCTCGGGGCGCGC
Organism: Bryobacterales bacterium; assembly: GCA_963763615.1. Classification (GTDB taxonomy): domain Bacteria; phylum Acidobacteriota; class Terriglobia; order Bryobacterales; family Bryobacteraceae; genus Bog-105. The sequence continues at coordinate 284,618 of CAVXPI010000012.1, forward strand.
TCCATATAAGTAGATGGCGTGGTTGTACTGCGCCGCGCTTTCGCAGAGATGGAGCATGAGCGTGGGGCCATACACGCGCTGCTGATTGAGGCTGCCGAACGAGCGGAGCGCCCAAACGACAGGCATGCCATCGGGCGTGGTGATGTCGGCGGCGTTGAGGATCTCGGCAAAGGCAGGATCGTCTTTGGCCATGATCAACCCGTGGACGGATGTTACGCAGATGTAGTGGCCGGGCGGATTGGGAAGGGTGCTGCATTGGTCGGCCCACCGTCGGCATAGATCGACTACCTCGGCGTAACTGGTTTTGCTGACACCGGCGCTGACAACGAATTGTTTTTCGGGAAGCAAGATAGAGTTGTAAAGAACAAAAATAACGCAAAGGGCGCGGATGCGCGCCACCATGAGAGGAGAAACACTCCGCCGCCCTTCCGGTGGCCGCTTGACACCGCGCCCGTCATGCGCGTGTTCCTCAAAAGATTAAACTAGAAGTTGTGAAGAGCCTAATCGGAATTTTCTTACTTTCCGCTGCATCGTCTGTTTCATTGATGGCAGGCGAGGCGGCCAACCTCCATAAAGCGCCGGAATTGGCGTTCACGATTCCTGGCGAAGGCGAGAAGCTGTTGAGCCAGTATCGCGGCAAGGTTGTGGCACTGGAATTTATTTTGACGACGTGTCCGCATTGCCAGGCGGCGTCGCACGAATTGACCAAATACCAGCAGGAATTGGGCAAGAAAGGCTTGCAAGTGATCGACTTGGCGATTAACGCTTTGGACGACATGCGCAAGCCGGCGGAAGCCGAGCAAATGGTCACGAATTTTGTGCAGACCTATCAGGTTGGTTTCCCGGTTGGTTACATCCCGCGTCCCCAGATGATGTCGTTCTTAGGCGTCACGCCGGCGGACCGCATGGTGGTGCCGCAACTTGTGTTGATTGACCGCAAGGGGTTCATTCACTACCAGACCTCGCCGACGAGCGGCCCGGATTGGGATAGCGTGGCGAAGGAGCCGGCGTTGCGGCAACACATAGACGAGTTGCTCGCGATAGGCGCAACTACCACCAGCACGCGCCCGAAGAGCAAGATGGTTGCCAGCGCGGCGAAGAAGTAAGTAGTGTCACGGTGACATCTTCCTCTGCAAGTTTTACCAACGCGCTCATTCACGAGAAGAGCCCGTACCTCAGGCAGCACGCCCACAACCCGGTGGACTGGCTTCCCTGGGGTGACGCGGCCTTTGAGAAAGCGCGCAGCGAAGACAAGCCGATTTTTCTTTCGATTGGCTATTCGACGTGCCATTGGTGCCATGTGATGGCGCATGAATCGTTTGAGAATGCGGCGGTGGCCGAGGTTTTGAATCGCGACTTCGTTCCCGTGAAGATGGATCGCGAAGAGCGGCCGGATATTGATCGCATCTACATGTTGTTTGTGCAGGCAACGACGGGCAGCGGCGGATGGCCGATGTCCGTTTGGTTGACGCCGGAGTTGAAGCCGTTTTTTGGCGGGACATATTTCCCACTTTCGTCGCGCTATGGCCGGCCCGGGTTTCGCGACCTCTTACTGCATTTGGCTAAGGCATGGAAAGACGATCGTGCCAAGGTGGAGCTTTCGGGCAAGAACGTAGCGGAGGAATTGGCCGCGATTGCGGCGCCGTCGCTGGCTGTTGTTGCGCCCGATGAAGAATTGCGGCATGCGGCCTTCCGGCAGTTCGAGCGCATGTATGACAAGCAGCAAGGCGGCTTTGGCGGCGCCCCGAAATTTCCAAGGCCGGTGGTCTTACATTTTCTACAGCGTTACAGCTTTGAGGAAAACAATCCGGAAGCGCTGGCGATGGTGACTCATACGCTCGAAGCGATGGCGGCTGGCGGCATGCATGATCAACTCGGCGGAGGTTTCCACCGTTACTCGGTCGATGACCACTGGTTTGTGCCGCACTTCGAAAAAATGCTGTACGATCAGGCGCAATTGGCGATCGCCTATTTGGAGGCGTACCAGGCGACGGGCAACGAGAAACTCGCCGCCGTGGCGCGCGATATTTTCGAGTACGTGCTGCGCGATTTGACGGATCCGGAGGGCGGCTTTTATTCGGCGGAAGATGCCGATAGCCCTGATCCCGAGAATCCCGGGCATTCGGGCGAGGGGTCGTTCTACATCTGGCGCAAGAGCGAAATAGACGCTGTTCTTGGAGCCGATAGTGCTCTATTTTGCGGATACTTCGGGGTGGAAGCTGAGGGAAATGTTGAGGTGGATCCGCAAGGGGAGTTCACCGGGCGGAACATCTTGTACCAAGCCGAGAGCGTGGAACCTTCGGCGGCCGTCCGCAGCGGGATGGAGAAGCTGTTGGCGGTGCGCGGGAAGCGGCCGCGTCCCCATTTAGACAACAAAGTTTTGACGTCCTGGAACGGCTTACAAATATCAGCTTTGGCGAAAGCCTACAAGGTTTTGGACGACGTTCGATACCTAGTGGCGGCGCAGCGCGCGGTGAAGTTTGTGCTGGCCAAGATGTACGATCCGGCGACGGGCCAACTGCTGCGGCGGTATTGCGAAGGCGAGGCAGCCGTAGGGGCGTTTCTGGACGATTACGCCTTTCTTTCCCAAGGTTTGCTGGATTTATTTGAAGCAAAGCCCGAGGCGTGGCTGTTGAAGTTTTCGCTTGACTTGGCGCAACGCGGACTGGCGCGTTTTGAAGACGAAGCGAACGGTGGATTCTTCAGCACGGAAGCGGGCGCGAAGGACGTGCTGCTGCGCGTGAAAGACGATTACGATGGGGCGGAACCCTCTGGCAATTCGGTGGCGACCGATTTGTTGCTGCGCCTGGGCCATATCACAGGCAACGCGAGTTTTACTGAAAAGGGGGAGCGTTCGCTGAAGGCCTTTGCTCCGAAGATGAAAGCGCAGCCGACCATTGCACCGGCGATGCTGGTGGCGCTCGGACGCTGGCTGCTTGACGCCGAGCAAGTGATCTTGCGCGTTAAAGAAATGGATGCGGAATCGGAGAAGCTGGAAAGCGAGTACAGGCACAAGTTTTCCGCGTCGGCGGTGGTGCTTACCATTGGCGATTCATGCGCCCAGGAACTCACCGAGGCCGCGCCTTTTCTTGCAGGGCTCGAGCGGCGCGGACGGATCACGATTTACGAGTGCCGCAACTTTACTTGCCAGTTGCCGAAGGTGATCGAATAATTGCCGCCTGCCTCAAGCGCTCGATGTTACACTCAGTCCGCATGGCTAATCAAACTGATTCGAACCGAACCACGATTTTAATGGGCAAGCCGGTGGCACTGTCCGGGCCCGAGTTGAAGGCAGGGGACAAGGCGCCGGACTTTGAAGTGATTGATGGAAAATTTCAAACTGTAAACCTGGCCGGGACGGGCGAAGGCGTTCGCATTTTGAGCGTAGTGCCATCTTTGGATACACCCGTTTGCGATGCGCAGACGAAGCGGTTCGAAGACGAAGCCGCGAAAATGTCGGACGTGAAAATCTTTACCGTTAGCATGGATCTGCCGTTTGCGCAGAAACGCTGGTGCGGAAATTATGGAATTAACCACGTGGGCATGCTGTCCGATCACAAGTCGGGTTCCTTTGGCGAGAACTATGGGACGCTGATTCCCGGCATGCGGATTGAGAGCCGCGCGATTTTTGTGATTGATGGCGACAATCAACTCAAGCATGTCGAGTATGTGCCGGAAGTAAGCGCACATCCGAATTACGAAGCGGCGCTGACGGCAGCCAAGGAAGCGCTGGGGAAGAAGTAGTTAGTTCGACGTCTAGAAAAAGGGCAGGCCTATCTTTATTGTGGTCTGCCTTTTTCGCTTGGTCCAGGCGCGCCGGTTGTTAACAACGATTGCCGCAAGTAGCGTTTGCAAATTAGCGTGATCGAATTGACCTGAGGGACGCTCCAGAACAATGCCATCCACGAAGTCGCAATCCGGGTGGTAGCTGGTGCGAAGATATTCGTCCTTGCTGATCGGAAGCGCTAACTCTAGTGCGGCCATCTCAGCTAACGGTGTCACGCTGATACCGTGCCGGGATCTGGGGCTGCGGCTTCCACATCCGCGGCTTCACCAAACTTGGAACCGCGCAATTCCGGCAGAATATTGCGGCAGAGTCCAACCAGTACGGCCCCGGGTCCCACTTCGAGGAAGCGTTTGATGCCATGGCGGCCGAGTTCGCGCACGGATTCGGTCCAGCGCACTGGGTTGGGAATTTGTTCGATCAAGCCCTCTCTCGCCTCGGCCGGATCTTCCACCAGACGCCCCTGCCAATTGTTGATCAAGGGAAATTTCAGCGCGTGGAAAACGGTGGCTTCCAGCGCGGGTTTCAACCTTTCTTGCGCGGGGCGCATTAACGCACAATGAAACGGGGCGCTCACAGGCAACAGAATGGCGCGTTTGGCGCCGGCCGCTTTCGCTAACTGCATGGCGCGTTCCACGGCTTGCGCGTGGCCGGCAATCACAATCTGATCGGGCGAGTTGAAGTTCGCCGCCGCCACAATCTGACCTTGCCCGGCTTCTTGCAGGATGGAATCGAGCTTGCCCTCGGGGAGTTTCAGCAGAGCGGCCATGGCGCCCACGCCTGCGGGCACGGCCTCTTGCATGTACTGGCCGCGCACGCGGACCAAGCGGAGTGCGTCGGAAAATTGCAGGCAGCCATTGGCCACTAGCGCCGAGTATTCGCCTAGGCTGTGGCCCGCCACGATCGCGGGAACATGGCCTAGTTCCGCAAGCACGCGATAGGCGGCGATGGAGGTTGCCAAGATCGCCGGCTGAGTATTTGCGGTCTTTTTCAATTCGTCGTCGGGGCCGGTGAAACAGAGTTTGGAAAGCTCGAAGCCAAGCACCTCGTCGGCTTCCGCAAAAGTCTGGCGGGCGACGGCGAATTGGGACGCCAGGCTTTGGCCCATGCCGGCGAACTGCGAGCCTTGACCCGGAAAAAGAAATGCGAGATCCGACATGAATTAAGACTTTTTCAATCGTAGCTAGCTAAGCCAGCGCTTGCTTACAGAAATCAAAACACTTTTTCACTTCTTCCGGCAAGGTGCCCGTTCCCTTGTATTCGTATTCGATAAATGCGGGAATCGGCCACTTCTTCTCCTTGAGCAGCAGCAGCACTTGCTTGATAGGAGTGTCGCCTTCGCCCCAAGGAGTGTTTGGGCCTTCGTCTTTCTTGCGGTCTTTCAAGTGCAAGAGAACGATGTTGCCGTGGTTCTTCGTGATGTAGTCGACCGCGTCGAAATTGGCTGCCGTGAAGTGGCCGATATCCAGATTGATTCGGTAAAGCTTAGACATTTCCAGGGCAGCGGAAAAACTCTCAGGTTTGGCGAACTGATTAGGGTCTTTTAAATCGGAGTGGCCGTGCATGGCGACCCAGATTTTATGTTTCTCGGCAAACGGCACGACTCTTTTCGCTACCGGAACAGTGGTAGAGGCAGTAATGATATGAACGCCGAGAGCCTTGGCAAATTCGAAGCCGCGTTCAATCTCGTCGTCGCTAAAGCTGTCGTTGAAGCTGTAGTTAAAGGCGTACAAATTAACGCCCGCATCGTTGAATTGTTTGCGGACGCCTTTGAAGTAATCGAGAGGAACGGAGAGCCGCCATTTGCGAAGATCTTCGCGCGCCGTTTTCCGCTCGTCGGCGCTCATGCGGCGGAAGCCGGCCATAGGCGGTGTGTCCAAATGGCCTTCCTCAATATGCGGCCCAAATAATTCGCAATCGCCCAAGCCGTCGGCCGCCATGGCCTTCAAAGCGTCGTTGAAGGAAAGGTCGCGGAAGCTATAAGATTGCGTTCCCAGTTGTACGCCGTCTATTTTCGAGTTGATCTTGGCGGCCCAAGCGCTTGTGGCAAGTGGCAGACCGGCAAGAGTTAATTTCCCAAAAGTTCTTCTAGTGAGCATGACGCCAACATCATATCCTCAACGGCGTTCTTGAGCGTTCTATATATACTCGTTAAGTGGCCGAACTCGAACTTCTCCTGCCTGTCTTTTCACGATTTTTTCACATTATTTCAGCTATTCTTTTACTAGGAGGGGCGTTTTACGCACACCGCGTCTTAACTCCAGTGCTTAACGTTTTGCCTGAGGATCAACGGATGCCGGCCGCGGCGGGGGCGCAATTGCGCTACCGTACAACACTTTTTACTCTAGTGGCGCTGACCCTGCTTTCCGGCGTTTACAATTTTCTGCGAGTTCCCCATTCACGCGTTTATCACATCGCCTTCGGCATCAAAATGCTCGCTGTTCTGCACATTTATGCGACAGTTGTTCTCTGGGCCACATCGCCCTACGGTGACGTGACCTTTGCGGGAAAGAACAAGCACCGTCTAGTGAGCATTTCGATCGCAGGGGTGATTGTGGTTCTCATCTCTGCCTATTTGCGATCGCTGAGCATGCCTGGTTTTTAGACTTTGACCCCGGTCACACTTGTGCGCTTTCACTCTATGAAAAACATATGACGGGATATCAAGCGCTGCGTTCCAAAGCAGCCTGGTTTGATTTGTCGAATCGCGGCAAAATTCGTGTGCTAGGCGAGGACAATGTCCGGCTGCTGCACGCGATAAGCACAAACGATGTGCAACATCTGGCGGAAGGCGGCGGCCTTTACACATTCTTCCTGAACGACAAAGGCCGGATCCTCTCCGATGCCTATGTTTATCGTTTTGCGGATTCCTTATTGCTCGACACAGAACCCGAAGCGGCGCAATTGCTGCGCGAACATCTGGACGCCTACATCATCGCCGACGATGTAACGCTAGAGGACGAAGCCGCCACGCTGGCGGCGGTGGCAATCGAGGGGCCGGCGAGCTTTGAGACAGCGGCTAGTTTGGGTCTGCCGATTCCGGCTACCGCTTTCGCCACAGCGCCCTGGCAAAGCGGCTTTATCGCGCGGGTGACGGTAACGGGCGCGCCGGGTTTGCGCGTCTTCTTGCCAGTGGCTGAAATCGTTTCTTTCAGTTCGCGTTTGCAATTGGCCGGAATTCCGGAGGCGCATGCGGCTGAAGTGCGGGTGGTTCGTCTAGAGAACGGCATGCCGCGCTTTGGCGAAGACATCAGTTCACGCTATTTGGCGTCGGAAACACAAATTGCACACGCTGTTCACGCCAACAAAGGCTGCTATCTGGGCCAGGAAATTGTAGAGCGCGTAAGGAGCCAAGGCCAAGTGCACCGTCTGCTTGCACCGGTACGCATTGAATCGACACAACCACCCGAGCCAGGCACGAAGCTTTTGGCCAATGGCAAGCCGGTAGCGGAAATTACGTCCGCGGCCTATTCGGAAGCATTCGGAGAAGTTGTCGCGCTCGCCTATGTGCGCCGCGAAGCTTTACAGGCTAAAGCTGCGCTTCAAGTGGCTGACTCATCTCCTGGAATAGTGGCTCGCTTGCCATGAGCGGGCGGCCTCAAAGCGCACAGGGAGCGTCTGTGCCGCGAAACAGTGTCAGGAATTCGCGCGGTCTCGACGCGCCCGTCACCCCCAGCGCGCCCGTGTTGCGCGTGTTCCTTAAAAGCGAAGTGATCGCGTGACCCGGCGCACCTTTCTGGCCAGCGGCGCGGGCGTAGTCTTTGCCCGCAACAGGCTGCGATTCAACGTTGGCGAATTTGATCGCGCGCGGGTGTTACACGACGCACAACGCTATGTTTTGGGGAAGCCCCTGACGGTCACCGCGGCTCCATGCAGGCGCAGTGCGGGTGGCCCGCATGATTTCTTTTCCGAAGGCGACGATTGGTGGCCCGACCCGAACAACCCGGATGGTCCATACATACAGCGCGAAGGGATGACCAACCCGGATAATTTTGCCGACCACCGCAAACTTCTGCTGCGGTTCAGTGTGCAGGTTCCGGCGTTGACCGCGGCCTGGATTTTAACGAACGATAACCGTTATGCGGAGCCGGCGGCAACTCATCTCCGTGCGTGGTTTGTGAACGAGTCGACGCTCATGAATCCGAACTTACAATTTGCGCAGGCCGTTCATGGCCGCTCAACGGGACGCGGCACGGGAATCATCGACACAATCCATCTGGTGGAAGTGGCGCGCGCCGTGCCCTATCTGGTCGAAGCCGGTGCCCTCACGCCGGCTGATTACAATCGAGTGGGGGCTTGGTTTGCGGCCTATCTAAACTGGCTGACCGGCCCAAACGGCATCGAGGAACGGGATGCCAAGAATAGTCACGCCACCTGCTGGCTGCTGCAAGTGGCCGCCTTCGCCAAGGTGATAGGCAACAAACCACTTTTGCGGTACGCTGCCGATCGTTTCAAAACCGTCATTGTTCCGGAGCAGATTGCGCCGGATGGCAGCCTCCCTTTGGAATTGAAAAGAACCAAACCCTACAGTTGCTGCCTTTTCAATTTGGACGCGCTGGCTACACTTTGCCAGATCGTGTCCGAGGTGGACGAGAGTATTTGGGGCTTTGCGACAGCCGATGGCCGAAGCATTGGCAGAGCTCTCGCTTACATGTTTCCGTACATTCGCGACAAAGCGTCTTGGCCCGCGCCGCCGGATGTCATGTATTACGAATACTGGCCCATGCGGCAAGCTGCGCTACTCTTTGGAGGGCTGGCGCTGCAGCATGCGGATTATCTGGATGTCTGGAAGAAATTGCCGGCGGATTCGGATATCGAAGAGGTGAGACGGAATTTCTTTATCCGGCAGCCGGTTTTGTGGGTCTAGCGACCCATTTCCCCGGAGTTTCCACATTTCCTGACCCACGACCAACTCCGAAACCGCGCCGGAAGCGTGAGCGACCTAATTTGGCGCGCAGCTTTGTCGCAAGCGCGTCGTTCCCCGCTCACCTCTTCGGGTACGCCGTGAAAATGTAATCTGTTGCCGCCGCCAGCTTATGGCATGCGGTCCCGCACTTGGCGTCGTTCCCCTGCGGCGGCTTGCCGGCCAAGGTGCCGGGCGCGAACGTATCGGATGTAGCGTCATAGTCGAACACGGCGAATCCCCATCCGTTGATGTCCGCGAATCGCTTGGCATTCTTCTCGATGAACTCAACCTCAGTCAGGATGCCCGGCACAGTGTCCGGCGTGGCTGCGGAAAAAGGGGCGGCGATAATCTTCCTCGGCCTCCATTCGATCTTCGCAATCTTGGAGCCGTCGGGGAAAGGCTTGCCGTTGGCCGGAATGCCCGCCCTGTATGCCTTGATCATCACAGGATTCGCCAAGATCACTCTCATCACGTTTTGGGCGTCAGTCTGACTGGGAGCGACCACCTGCCAGTCCTCGTATCCCCTGAACTCGGCGAATGCGAGGCCATTCGGAACTTTCAGCGTGTATCTGTCCTGGGCAGCCAGGGCCAGTGCCACTACAACGGAAAGGAACACCCCAACGAACAGGGTCACCCGGATAGTGCTTGTACGGCGCCAGCTCGTCCGCCAGGCCGCCGTACTCATCGATGAGGGCGCCTCTCTTAAAAGGGCAACCGCCGGCCTCGCCCGAGGTTTTCGCCTGGCGTACAACGGTGGTTCGTGCAAAGAGGCATTCGTCCACTGCGGCATCGGTCGTTATGGAAGAACGAAGCGCTGGGTCCGCAGCAAGTTGCCGCATTTATGCAGGCCATCGACAATGAGCTGCCGAGCCGTAATCATCGCGATAAACGCCCGCCAGATCGCCATTCACCATGGAAGCAAGAAGCGTTTTGGCCCGCTCCAGCCTGCCGTTGATGCGCCACCCCAGCATTCTCAAGACATTGGAAGAGCTTTCGCGATGCTCACGACTGGCGTGGACGAGAGGCGCAGCACAAAGTCGCGCCAAAGGCCCAGCGACTCTGGCCGTTCAACTGCCTTGGCTACGTCGAGATGGGTGCTTCTCGCCGCGAGCGTCATTCCGCGATAGTCTGCAGAAGACACGTCCGGCATCTCGCCAGAGCACCTCTACAGAATCGTTCTCCCAACCCGCCCCGAACAAGATGGATGCCTTCATCTGTCCCATCTCCTGGTCTCCGGTTCAAATCGTCACTCTAATTTGCGTTAGAGGAAATGCTCACGATTCGAAAGCAGCGCCAATCCACAAAGAGAAGAATCGCATATTTCACACCGCTACCTAGAGACCGATACCGCATCGGTTCACGATGCACAAGAAAAACCTCGCTGCCGCATTGGCCCGCATTAGGACCAAGGCAAACTCTCCAAGTTCGATTCGCAACTAACCATTCCTATAGCCTTCCCGCCCCACTAACTCACGCCCTAACCTCTCCCTAAGTCACCTCAAAAACCTCATCACAGAACTTACACTTTTTTCTTCTCCCACCATTTCAATCACTTACATCCCAAAAATATCGGCCCACGCACGCCGTCATCTGAAACTTGGTTCAGTATGATTTCTACAGATTCACAAATTCCTTCCACCCCCGCCGGCGTGCAGAACGAAGCAGCGCACCCGTGGGCGAACCAACAACCCCAACTCGACGAAGACGGCAACCCCTTTTTCAGCGACACCACGCCCGATCCCGACCCCACCGATCCCCGCGATCTCAAGGTCCTCAACATCATCGACGCGACGCGCCACAAACGCAACTGCGGACGTACGGGTCCTACCAGTGTCATCGGCCGGACCATCTCTGCCCGCAACGCCACCCGCCACGGAATGTGCTCTAGAACCCTGATTCTCGAAAACGAAAGCGAAGAGGATTGGAACGAGTTACTAACTGGCTGGCTCGACCAATACCAAAATCCCGCCGAGAAAACCATCCTCTACACCTACGTCGTCAAGACGGCCCAGGCTGAATGGTTTCGCCTCCGAATGCAGCGCGAATACGATCTCTTCTTTGCCTCCATGGACAGCGTTCCCGTCGATTCCTGGCAGGCTGAAAAACTCAAAACGAACGACCTCATGCAGCGCTATGTGAACGGCGCTGAGCGTAGAGTCCTACGCGAAAAACGCGCGCTCGACCAGCACTGGAAAATGCACGGCAATCCCGCCCCCGCCCCCACTAACAGAACCGCGACCGGCCAGGGAGCGGAGATCGTCCCCAAAATCCTCTTCGTTCACAACGAAACCGGCGAAATGGAAGACGCCCATGGCAACTCCATTCCTCCCCCGCCCGATTACAAACCCGAGCCCATCATCCCCGGCCACTATCCCCCCGACCACCCCACCAACTGGAAGCCTCCTATCGGCGCCGCAAGCCAGCGAAAAAGGGGACACTCCGGGCTAGCCTAGACTGCGCTGCAACCGTCGGACTTGCAGGCGTGTCCCCTTTTTCGCTCTCCAGGCGCAGCAGAGAAATTGGGGGACATTGCGAGCTAGCCAAGCCAGCGGAACGCTCAATCGCCCAAAAGTTTTCCGTAATCCTGTAGCGATTCCACGTTATCGCAAACCGCCTTGATGCCAGCGGTCACGGGGACGGCCAGCAACAACCCTGCGCCGCCCCACAGCATTCCCCAGAACATAAGAGCCACTGTGACGATGAAGGGATTGAGCCGCACGCGCCTGCCAATGATCTTGGCGTAGAGAAAGTTCATGGCGATCAAGTGCAGGAGCGTGGTGATCACCATTATCAGCGCGACCACTTTGAACTTGTTGGGGATCGCCAGGGCCGCTAAAACCGGAGGAATGATGGAGAGCGGCAAACCCACATAGGGCACCAGGCTGAAGAACGCGCTCACCGGGCCCACCAACGGCCAATATGGCACCTGCAGCAGAAAGAAAGCAATGGCGCTGACGCTGCTGACAAAAACCCAGAGCATGAAATTGCCGAGCACGTAACCGCGCGTCGTTTCGCCAATGCCGGACCAGCTGCGGCCCACGACATAGCGCGCCTCGCCCTGGAACAATTTTTGAAATCTTTGACTGATGTGATCGCGCCAGCTAAGCATGAAATAAACGAGAAACGGCACGAACGACGCCATCACGACGAGGTGGAAGTAACTCGCGGCATAACCATAAACGGTGGTGACCAACGGCTTCGGTTCGTTATGGATGCGGACTTCCTGAATCAGCGGTTCGCTAGGCTGCACGGGCAAAGGGGCGGATAGCCGGCGCCGGCGAGCCTTCATGGCCTCTTGCGGCTTCTGTTGAATCTGTTGTTCCTGTTCGCGCAGTGTGCTGGGCACGATGATGTCGACTGTTTTCTTTTCAAGATCGTCCAACTTTTCGTTCGCTTTATCGACCAGCTCGTTAATTCGCGAGCTATAAGTGGGCAGATCTTCGCTTAGCGTGACAATTTGTGTCCAGATCACGACACTGAGCAGATAAACCGCCACGATGGCAACGATGATGACGATCGCGGCCGCGGCCGATCTGGGGATGCGCAGCTTCATGATCAGGATCACGATCGGGTCGAGAATGAACGCGAATCCCGCGGAGACGATCAAGGTGATGAAGAAATCTTTGCCGTAGTACAGCAGCGCAACGGCCGCGGCCAAGGCTATGACGGAAATCGCCAAACTGGAGGCTTGGTCATATGTCCGTCTTTCTGGGTTTAAGACTGTCACGAGAAAGAAGCCGGAGAACTACCCCTTCTGTTATCAGTTTCGCACCCTCTATAATTCAGAATTGGCGGAAAGAATTGCGAATCGGAAAGATGGCCGGGTGCTGGCGCTCGACGTTGGGAAAAAGCGCATCGGTTTGGCGGTAAGCGATGAATTGGGTTTGACGGCGCAGGGTATTGACACCCTTGCGCGAACCCGCGTGCGGCAAGATTTGGCCGCGCTGCAACAAATTGCGGCGCAGTGGGACGTTCACACGCTGCTGGTAGGTATACCGTTGCACATGAGCGGAGAGGAAAGCCGCCAGAGCGAATATACCCGCGAATTCGCCGAGCGCCTTTCCAAGGCGCTGCGTTTGCCGGTGGTGTTTTGGGATGAAAGGCTAACATCGAGAGAAGCCGAACGGCTGTTGCGGGACGGCGGCGCCTCGCTTTTACAAAGTAAACAGGCGGTGGATCGTATGTCGGCAGTCCTGATCTTGGAGAGTTATCTGACTTACCTGAAGAACGAATCGTTCTCTGAGCCCGTTTCTGAGTCTGGAGAAAGCATTGGCTAGGGGTAGCGGCTTTCGCCGTTTCTTAGGAATCGTCTTGCTGCTCCTCCTGGTTCTTGGGGGATTGGGCGCAGGCGGCTTTTGGTATCTGGGACCTTTTCGCGCGCCGCAGGAAGAAACTTTTGTTCAGATCGATCGCGGCACGCCGAGCCGGCTGATCGCCGAAAAGCTGGCCCAGGAAGGATTGGTGCGTTCGCAATGGGCGTTTCTGGCGGCTCGCGCCTGGCATCCGCGTGCACGCCTGCAGGCTGGCGAATACCGCTTCGGAGGGGAGCAGACACCCTTCGAGATTTTTGACAAGATACGGCGCGGGCAGGTCTATTTCGATGTGGTGACGATTCCCGAAGGCAGCAATATGTTCGATATCGCGAACATTGTTGAACAGTCGACCAATATCAAGGCCGCCGATTTTCTGAAAGCGGCCGCCGACCCCGCCACCATTCGCGATTTGGATCCGAAAGCTCCTGATCTGGAGGGCTACCTGTTTCCTTCGAGCTATGAAGTGACCCACAGCACAACGGCCACCCAGCTTTGCCGCATGATGACTAGCGAGTTCCGCAAAGAGTGGAACAAGATCGACGGCGGCACGCTGCCCCAGGGCGACCTGCATCGCGTAGCGACGTTGGCGTCGCTGGTCGAAAAAGAAACGGGGCTCAGCAACGAACGGCCGATCGTGGCCAGCGTTTTCACCAACCGCTTAAAGCTGAATATGCCTCTGCAGTGTGACCCGACTACCGTGTATGCCGCGCTGCTTGAGAAACATTACAACGGCGTCATTCATAAATCGGACTTGGCCAGCACGAATCCTTACAACACGTACGCTCATCCAGGGTTGCCGCCAGGACCCATCGCCAATCCCGGCGCGCAATCTTTGAAAGCCGCCTTACACCCAGCAGATGAGCAGTATCTGTATTTTGTGGCGCGCGCCGACGGGTCGGGCGGACATCATTTCACCGCAACACTAGCGGAACATGAAAAAGCCGTCGCCGAGTTCAGGCGCGCCTCTCAGCCCTAGCCTTTGGAGGAACTCGCAGTCATCCGACATCGTAGGGCGGGCCTCCTGGCCTGCGCGCGACCTCCCGGTCGCGCTGTCTCGAATCTCGCTGCCGTATCCTAGAGGAAGTTATCCTCGCAGGGGGAGGATAGCCATAATCCCACCGGGTATATTCTCTGCTTGACACGTAGGGCTATGTTCGTCAGACTGAAAGGTTTAAATGCTTAATTGTTTGCGTTTGCCCCACCAAATCACAGGGCGTCGGTTTCAAAAAGAATTTTGGGGGAGTTGTCGAGTGAAATCTTTTGTCATTTTTTGCATAACTGCGGCGACTTTAGCTGCCCAGGGTTCAAATAATAGTGACAGCGGCAACACTATTTCTGAGCGTGTCACGGCCGCTGGGCAGTTTTTTGATAACGATTTTTTCAATGTTTATGCTTTTGGCAATGGTGTCTGGGATTCGCGCGTTCCTACCGGCGCAGGCTCCACCGGCTTGGAAACGTTTGGCAGTGGTTTCGGCTGGGAAGCGGGCGGCGGGATTACCGCTTCGCACAGATATAAAGACGGCTCCCTTTCGCTCAATTATCGCGGTTCCTATCGGGATTACCAAAGCGCCTCTACCGGCTCCGGCCAGCAGCAGAGCTTGGCGTTTGGCTACAGCAAGTCTTTAAATCGCCATTGGACCTTTGGAACGAATATTGTGGGCGGCATTCTCACTTCGGGTTCTTCGTTTTATTCGGCGACCTCCATTACCTCTAGTACCCCGGGCAACCCTTTTAGCATTGCGTCGCGTTTTGCTAACGCCAGTCTCAGTCTGTCCTATCAGCAGACCCACCGCTTGAGCTACGTTTTTACCGGCAGTTTTCTGTACAACGATTATGTCCCGGCGAAGAACACCTCGGGAAACCCGCTCACTAATCCGGTTGATACCCGCGGTGTAACGGGCGGTGTCTCGCTTCTCTACCGCCTGACGCCGAGGACCACCGTCGGCGGCACCTATAGCCGCAGCTATTACTCTTATTCTGGAAACTCGGGCACTACCGACGTTGACAGCGGCTCCCTCACCTTGTCGCACCTGTTTCCGAACCGCTGGCAGCTTGATTTGTCGGCCGGTGTGAACCGCAGCGTGAGCGTTGGCAGCGCCTGGACACCCGTTTTGCTCAATTTCGGCGGATTGACTTTCGAGGCATTTGAGCGGCTGCCCTTTAACCGCACCATTAACAGTCCCGCTTATCAGGCTGTGCTAACCCACGCGTACCGCCATTCTTCTTTGTCGCTCGCGGGCGGTCAGAGTATTTTGGCCGGCAACGGCTTGTATTTGGCCTCGCGCGATCAATTTGTGAACGGTTCTTTTTCCGCCTCCACCCGCCGCCAGAATATCAGTATCGGCGGTAACTATTCGCACTTGTCCAGCGTATCCACTGCCGCTCTATCGCAAACGTATTCCTACTACGGCGCCAGCGCCGGTTACGGCATAAATCTGGTAAGGTACATCAGCGCCAATCTCCGCTGGGACATCCTTCATTACGACAATATTTTCGGCGTGAGCACTGGTTCAGTCAATGCCACCGAAAATCGCCTCTCTTTCGGCCTCTCTCTCAGCTCACGAAGTGTCCCTCTCACGTTGTTCTAATCCGCAAGCTTTCAAGACCGGCTGCCGCCGCCTAATACCTGCTGTAGCCGGTCTGCGAAATTCTCGCCGGACTCTGTCTCTAGCCTCCGTTTCGCCACCGGTAACTCCGAATCCAATTCATGCACGAGCCGCAACATGCTCTTGATATTCGATTCCGTCATGCGGCCGCTTCCTAAAAGATCGGGCCTGGGCAAGTAGCGGCTATCCACTCCAAAGTCGATTCGCAAATCCTCTTGTTCTTCTGCCGGCCGTTCTGTCCCGTTATCAAAGTCCGGTCCGAAACACGACAACAAGACCCGCGCCGGAGCCAGTTTCCAGTCCCCGCTTTCGTATTGCCACAAATCCCACCAGCTCTCAACGTTGTAGGCGATATCGTCTCCGCTATAGCCGCTAATGGCGGCCAAGACTTCATTCGCCTCGAGCGGTCCATTCATGGGGCTTTCGAGCAGCGAAGGTTCCCCTACGCTTACCGCTTGCACGCTCACCGTGCTCTGTCCTTGTTCTTCCCGCTGCGAGAAAGGAAATAGCCGCAGCAGCTTTTCAAAATGCTTGAGCCTATTAGCGCGGCTTCCCCGTTCCAGCCAAATAGATAGTGATAATTGATCGGTCACTTCCTTCATTATGGGATACGAAATTTGCGCTCACCCTTGCCGAAACAGTCCAGCGTTGCTGCCCAGCGCGGAAAAAGGTCCACTGCCGCCGCCGCATTGAAACGATTGCCCGTGGATCGCCTCCCCCTGGCTCTAAAAGATCGGCTGCCGCGGCTGTTCGTGCGTTTTATTCAGAAGCAGCATGAATGCAAGGATATGCGCGGTGAGCAGTATCGGGACAAAAAGGGCTGGAATATAGATTGCAGCACTGAACAGTCCCACGTCGCTAACTTGAGTGACACCCTTGTAATAGGCGTTCAAAAGATCGGCCGTGCCCCAGAGATTCGAGATCCAGACGATAGGGATCCCAAACGCCCATCGCCATGTGAGCGCAGCAATCGAAAAAAGCGCCAGCATTGCCGCGGCGAAATCGCCCCATGCTATTTGCTTACCCACCAGCGAGTTGAGTGCCGGAGAAACGAATCCAACCACCATAAAGTTCATCCCCAAAAAACGAAACGCATGCAAAGAGGCGAGAATGCGTAGCGCGTTAGATCGGGGCAACAAATGAAGTGTCGGCCATACGTAGAGCCTGGCCACTACGAAGGTGGCGATGAACCCACCGGCCACGCTCAGAATAAAGGCGAGATTGAAATTATTTGGCATAGAAATCCATTTCCTCCGCCGCAATGACGAGCATCGAAGCGGTCGCATCTATCGCTAGAATTTTGGGGCATTTCATAAAGCAACCTTCTGACTGAGTACGAATTTCAGGCTACTGCTGCGCCGTCCCACCGCCAATCAGGCCGCCTAGTGGGAGGAGGGGACCCACGGGAATGTACTCATGATCCATCAACTTCTCCTTCGACAGCGGCAGCGTGTCCATCACGGCGTGTGCTTCGTCAACTGTCTTCACGTCAAGAAAAAAAACCACCCCTCGGCCGTCGCCCTTTGAGTACCACTGGCGGATCATACCCTCGAGGTAGAGCTTTACCGTAGCTCTGATCTCCGCCGGCATGACGTTCATGACCTGCTGACGGGTCACTCCTTGTTTGACAGTCAGTATGACCATTACTTCCGTAATCTTGGGCGATGGCACACGCGCGGGCAGCGGCTGTGGCGACGCCTCGGATTGCGCTACCGATGCCACTGGAAGCAGTGCCATAAGTGCGAAGAGCGCGGATGCGCGCCACCAAGTGAAGAGCGCGTTTCGTAGAAAAGGGGACAGTAGTTTCATCGTTTTACCTCGATTCAGTCTGGTTCAGTGTCCTTTGCTGTGAGATTGCCTGCGTAAGCTTACAAATCAAAATTCTTTTATCCCGGCTTGTTGCCGGCGAACGTCTCGACATAAAATGACCGCGCGGCGCCGAGCGCGCGTTCACGGCCTCGCGCATCCGCAATCGCTCGGGCGGCGACGAGTGTGCCAGCCATTCCAGAGAACAAAACGAAGGCGCGGCCGCGCTTCTCCTCAACAGTGGCGCCCGGAACGTAAGGAAGCATGCGTTCGCAATAGTCCAGCATCGACTGATGGATTCGCTTGCGTACCTCCGCTGACTGCCGGGCAATCTCAGGCGCCAAAGCTGCAAGCGGGCACCCTGTCCCAGGAGCCTTCATGTGTTTCACGCTTAGGTAGTGCTCAATCACTGTTCGCAATTCCGCGCCCTTTGGGGCAGCTTTCGCCACCGCCGCCAATCGCTCTCCTTGCTCCTCGAAAGCCCGCGCCACCGCCTCTGCGTAAAGATCGCCCTTGCTCTCGAAATGGCGATAGAATCCGCCTTTTGTTAAGCCCAGCTCCTTCATGACTTGGCCGATGCCGTTCATTTCAGACCCGTGCTCTCGGAACGACCGCGCCGCCGTCGAGAGGATCTTCTCTCGTGTCTCGGATTTTTGTTCCGCTGGATACCTCACACGTAATAGATTACGATAGTAATCCTAAAAATGCAAGACTTTTTAGATGGGCGGCAGGACTTGTTCATGCTCCCGCCTCCGCTTGTGCCAAAACAAACTCCCGCCAGAATGATTTATTGCGATACTGGAGGAAGTGCTCACCGATCTTGTTCAGATCAAACGTTTTGGCGAAAAGCAGCGCGGCGAGAACCTCAAGTTCCGCGCCTGGCTGAAGCGGCACGCCTTTGTCGAGCGCCGTCTCAAGGCGATTGGTCAAGATATTGAGGAAAAAATCGATTGCACCGCCTGCGCCAATTGCTGCCGGGTGGCTACCACGCAAGTCACCGAGCGCGACGCCGAACATCTGGCCAAGTTTCTGCGCATCAAAGTGTCCGCCTTCTTGCGCGACTACACGGACGAAACGGAAGACGAAGGCCGCATTCTCAAGCGCAATGAAAATGGCTGTGTTTTCCTGGAGGGCAATCTCTGTTCCGTTTATGAAGCCCGCCCCAACACTTGCGAACTCTTCCCCCACCTTGTGAAAGGCAACGGTTCGCTCTTGAGCCGTTTGTGGCACATGCCCGACCGCGCCGTTTATTGCCCCATCGTTTACAACACGCTGGAGGAATGGAAAGTGGAAACGGGGTTTAAGAAATGACGATTCTTGCCATTCTCCTGGCCCTAGCTCTATTGCTCGCGGTTGGCCTTGCGGCCTTTTATTTTTCCGATGCGCGGCGCTGGCGTCAATCTGCCACCGAAGCGCGCGCGCAAGCCGAGCAACAGGCGGCCGCGCTCGAACAGGCACGCCGTGCAGTAGTCCTAAAAGAAGCCGAAGCCGCCAAACATCGTGAAATCGCCGAGGTTCAGCTCCGCCTGCTTACCCAAACACAAAAGCAAGTGGAAGAACGTTTCCGCGCTCTCGCGTCCGACGCCCTACAGAACAACAGCCAGCTTTTCCTCGACCGCAGCAAAGATCAGCTCCAACATTTGGTTGAGCCGGTCAACCAATCGCTGCGCCGTTTCGAAGAACAGGTGCAAGCCATCGAAAAAACTCGCGCCGGCGCCTATTCCGACATTACCGCCCAAGTCAACGCCTTGACCCAACTCCAAGAGCGCGTCCGCCAATCCACCGATCAACTCAAAACAGCCTTGCGCTCGCCCATCCAACGCGGCCGCTGGGGTGAAATCCAACTGCGCCGTGTTGTGGAAATGGCCGGCATGTTGGAACACTGCGACTTCTCGGAGCAGAAAACGCTATTCGGCGAAACCAACCAGCGGCCCGATTTAATCGTGCGTCTCCCGAATCAGTGCATGGTAGTGGTAGACGCCAAAGTGTCGCTCGAAGCTTATTTGCGCGCCATCGAATCCGAAAACGAAGCCGACCGTCTCCGCCATTTTAAAGATCACGCCAGCCAGGTCCGCACCCACATCCGTTCGCTGGGCGAAAAATCATACTGGCAGCGTTTGCCGGGATCACCGGATTTTGTCGTCGCCTTCCTGCCGCTTGAATCGCTCTTCAGCGCGGCGTTGGAACACGACCCAACTCTGCTCGACTACGGCATGGAAAGGCGCGTCGTCATCGCGACGCCTGTGACTCTCATCACGCTACTTCTCACCGTCGCGCATGGCTGGCGGCAGCAGATGGTAATGGAAAATCTCGACAAGATTCGCGATACCGGCCAGGAACTTTACACCCGCTTGCTTACGATGAGCCAGCACTTCTCAAAGCTCGGCGACGCGATTACGAAGACCGTCGATACCTACAACCAGACCGTCGGCTCGCTTGAAAAGAACGTTCTCACCTCCGCCCGCAAGTTCAAAGACCTGCGGCCAGCCAACGCCGGACAACTCGAAGAAATGAACGTTGTGGAGACCACCACGCGTCCGCTCGATGCCGGCAAATGGCCGCTCTTGGAAGCAGCCGCTAACCAGTAGCGGGGCTGACCTGTAACTTCCCTTTCAAACTATCCCTCCCGCCCTCAAATCACCGCCAACCCTCGAGCCGAGCCGCGACCGCCAGGGAGCGACCACCTGAGCCTCTTCCATCCGGTACAACCGGAGGCAGGGCTGGCCAATCGCACCTTGCCCAGACTACAGAACCTGAAACTGCTTCAATCGCTTCGCCTTCTCGTCAAAAGTAAGCGTGGCCGAGCATCCTGCCCACGCACCCAACGCCCCAATGAGTGCGTCCGCAAAAGACCCGGTTCCGGTTTTGAGCGCAATCATTGCGGTGAAGGTTTCCTGCTCATTCTGCACAAAAAGCGTATCCGCTTGCAGAATGTGTTCAACCGCGTCGGCAACTTCGTGGTTGGAAAGGCGATAAACACGAGCGAGCACCCATGCGGTTTCAACGATCGTCACCAGGCTGACAAACCCTGGGCCCTCCTCGCTGAGCTGGCGCTCAATAATCTGCGTCGCCCGCCGCGACTGAATTGGGTCATCCTGCGCAAGATAGCGCACGAGAACGTTGGTATCCAGACCGATCATCGGCGTGCGCTAGGACGACGCTGATTGCCGCCGATGGCGCTCTCACGGATGGCGGTCTCCATGTCTTTGAGAGAAACTCGTCGTCGTCGACCTTTGACGATGCCTTTTAGCTTCGACGTCGGGATCTTCGGAAGGATCACGACACTGCCGTCCGGATGCAGAAAGAATTTAATCCGGTCGCCCGGCTCAAGGTGAAGATGATCTCGAATCGCCTTCGGGATCGTCGCTTGCCCTTTTATACTAAGTGCGGATTCCATTGGGTGTCTTCTCTTTACATTATACCGAATGTAATACCTCAGGTGGCTCTTATTCAAGCACTCTACGCTAACCGCTTCATGGTGATGTCAGACAGCACCATCAGCCCCGCACCCATCGTTTCCTGTAGTTCGGGAATCGCTTTTTCAATCACGTCTGCGTGATCCGCAATCAATATGACAATCGGCTGATCTTTGCCAACGAGTCTGGCTCTGTGGATTTCCGCAGTCGGCCCATAGCCTTCCAAGCCTCTGAATACCGTCACTCCCGAAATGCTCAGCTGCCTGCATTTCGCCACTATCGCCTCGTAAAGCGGACGCCCTTCATAGCGGTCGCTTTCCGCCATGTGCAGCTCCAAAAGCTTCCCCTTCACGCAGCGTTCCCCTCTCCACGCTCCAGGCGCAAGGCTTCAACGTCGGAAATCGTTATCAAGCCGTCTCCCAACATCTCTTCCACCACCGCTGCAGCCTCCTGAATTTTCGCCGGTGAATCAACGGTCGCGACCATTACCGGCAGATCCTCCGAAATATGCAGGAACCGCTCTTTATGAGTCGAGCCCTTGGCGCCATATCCCAAAATGCCGCGGTAAACCGTTGCCCCACCCACGTCGATCATACGCAGCCGTTTGACGATCGCGTCATAAAGCGGCTCGCCATGCCATTTATCGCGCTCACCGAAGAAGACACGCATCATCTGCGCCTTTTCACGCCGCCGCTCTAAGACTCCCGGGGCAACTTCCTCTTTCTTGTCTTGATTGACGTCTTTGACGATCGTTGTGTCTTGCACCTCGATCAAGCCGTCTACCACCATTTCGTAGAGCGTCGGCAACACTTCCTCCACACGCTCTGGGGTTTCGATGAACTCGATTCGGTAAGCAAACGCCGGCGTTTCGGGCGAATCGCCGCGATGCACTTTATGCCGGTCGCCGAATCCCATTTGTGTATGCATGACCGAAGCGCCGGCAACTCGTTTGTGTCGTAAATACTCAAAGACCGCCAGCCATAGCTTCTCGCGATGATGTGGATGTTTCGTTTCTTCGTTCACCCAAAGGACAACCTTCTTGGCTGGACCCTTTTCAAGCATTGCCTTCCTCAATTCTCATGACCGCGCCGCGATCCATGCCCCGAGCCAAACCGCCGCATACCCCAAAACGACGCTGCCCAAGACATTCGCCAGCGCAATTCCCGGCCCGCCCTTCCGCATCGCTTGCAGCGTCTCGTATTCAAAGCTCGAAAAAGTCGTATATCCGCCTAGCACGCCCACCACCAAAAACAAGCGCCAGTTTGGATGAGCCTGCCAGCGCTGAGTAAGCAGCGTCATCAGCACCCCAATTAGAAACGAACCAGTGATGTTGATGACGACAGTCCCAAGCGGAAACGCCCCGCCATACCGCACCATAATGGCCGAACCCGCCACAAATCGCGCCAATCCACCCAGCGCCGCGCCAAGCATTACTACCAAATAACGATCCAATCCGTGTCCTTTCGCAATAACTCAAGGATATAGTGATTAGCGTCATGGATTCAGTTTCCCGCCGCCAATTCTGCGGCACGCTACTGGCTACCTCCGCCGCCGCTCAATCGTTAAACGCCCAAAATCGCTTCGCAGTTCTGCGTACTCCTACCGAATGGTCTTTTGAGTCTTCCAAACAGTCTGCCGATCCGTTCAACGACCTTGATCTCGACGTAGTGTTCGAATCGCCCTCGGGCCGCATCTTCAAAGTTCCGGCGTTCTGGGCGGGCAATGGTGCCTGGCGCGTTCGCTTTGCGCCCCAAGAAACAGGACGTCACCGCTTCACTACTCTCTGTAGCGATACCGCCAACCCGGATCTCCATTCCCGCAGGGCACGCTGGAAGTAGCTGCTTACGGTGGAACCAATCCTTTGT
>CAVXPI010000013.1:0-86083 GCA_963763615.1 Bryobacterales bacterium
CCGGGTACACACTACATGGTTTCACCGGCTCGGGTTGGTCTTGTAGCGGCGTCAGCGTTACGGTTACCTGTACGTCCAGCCAGGCCGTGACCGGCGCGGGAGGGATGTTTTTCCCACTCAGCTTGATCGTGGATATTCCCAATGCTTCAGCCACCACGGTGACTGACAATGTGGCAGCGTACGGCGGCGGAGACCAGACACATACGTCGTTGAGCACTGCCGCTACTGGAAGTGTCTCGCTTTCTGTCGCACAGGTGCCTGCCTCGATCAGTCTGACCACTGGCAACAATCAGAGTGCCGCAGTCAACAGTGCCTTTCCGACAAACCTGTCAGCAACGATTCTCGATGCCGCAAATAATGCGATCAGCGGCGCTAACGTTACCTTTACTGCCCCGGTGGGGGGTGCGGGCGGAATGTTCACCGGCGCAACAAACGTGAAGGCGACAAGCACCAATAGTTCGGGCGTTGCGACGGCGTCCGTGTACACCGCCAACTCCACGGCGGGTGGACCGTACAACATCAGCGTAACGTCCGGCTCTGTTACGAACAATTTCTCAGAGACCAATCTGCCGGATTCGGCGGCGGTGATGACGGTGAACGCGAATACCACGCCGCAAACGGGATCGATCAATGCGCCGTTTGTGAGTCTGGCCGTGACGGTGAAGGATTCATTCAACAATCCGGTGCCGGGCGTGAACGTGACTTTCACTGCTCCCTCTACCGGAGCGTCGGGAACATTCGGTAACGGTACTGCCACCATCATGGTTCCGACGAATTCTTTGGGAATCGCGTCGGCTCCCTTCACAGCGAATGCGACAGCGGGCGGTCCTTATATAGTTACCGCGGCGGCGGCGAGCTTGACGACAGCGAACTTCTCGCTGACGAATAATCCCGGCGTGCCGGCGACAATGACGGCGAACGCAGGCACCACGCCACAGTCAACCACAATCAACACGGCCTTCGCGAACACGCTGGCAGTAACGGTGAAGGACGCAGCGAACAATCCAGTTTCGGGACTGAATGTGAGGTTTACTGCCCCGCCTACCGGGGCGTCGGGAACATTCAGCAACGGCACGGCCACGATTATGGTGCCGACGAATTCTTCAGGAATCGCATCGGCTCCCTTCACGGCGAATGCGACAGCGGGCGGCCAATATATTGTGACAGCGTCAGTGCCGGGCTTGACACCGTTGAACTTTTCGCTGACGAACATTGCCGGCGCGGCGGCGACTATGACGGCGAATGCAGGCACCACGCCACAGGTAATTATAGTCAACATAGCCTTCCGGAATGCGCTGGCAGTAACGGTGAAGGACGCAGCGAACAATCCGGTTTCGGGAGTGAACGTGACGTTCACTGCTCCCTCTACTGGAGCGTCGGGAACATTCGGTAACGGTACTGCCACCATCATGGTCCCGACAGACTCTTTGGGAATAGCGTCGGCTCCCTTCACAGCGAATGCGATAGCGGATCGTGCTTTTTACACAGTTACTGCGGCGGCGGCGGGCTTGACGACAGCGAACTTCTCGCTGAGGAATGATTCCGGAGCGCCGGCGACAATAACGGCGAATGCAGGCACCACGCCGCAGTCAACTCCAATCAACACAGCCTTCCCGAATGCGCTGGCAGTAACGATGAAAGACGCATCGAACAATCCGGTTATGGGATTTAGCGTGACGTTTACGGCCCCTTCCTCTGGAGCGTCGGGAACATTCAGCAACAGCACGGCCACGATTATGGTGCCGACGAATTCTTCGGGAATCGCCTCGGCTCCCTTCACGGCGAATGCGACAGCGGGCAATCCCTATATAGTTACTGCGGCGGCGGCGGGCTTGACGACAGCGAACTTCTCGCTGACGAATAATCCCGGCGCGGCGGCGACAATGACGGCGAATGCAGGCACCACGCCACAGTCAACTCCAATCAACACAGCCTTCCCGAATGCGCCGGCAGTATTGGTGAAGGACGCAGCGAACAATCCGGTGTCGGGTGTGAACGTGACGTTCACGGCCCCTTCCACGGGAGCGTCGGGAACATTCAGCAACGGCACTGCCACGATTATTGTGCCGACGAATTCCTCAGGAATCGCGGCGGCCCCTTTCACGGCGAATGCGGCGGCGGGCGGCCAATATATAGTGACGGCGTCAGCGCCGGGCTTGACACCGTTGAACTTTTCGCTGACGAACATTGCCGGCGCGGCGGCGACAATGACGGCGAATGCAGGCACCACGCCGCAATCCGCTACCATCGGCACAGCCTTCACTAATGCCTTGGCTGTGACGGTGAAAGATGCGAGTGGGAACCCGGTGTCTGGCGTAACAGTCGCATTCAGCGCGCCGGGCAGCGGCGGACCCTCGGGTACCTTCAGTAACAACACCGGCGCCATTTCGCTGCCCACCAATGCGTCGGGTATCGCTTCCGCCGTATTTACAGCTAACGCCAACGGTGGTGGTCCTTACAATGTCACTGCAGCAGCAAACTCGCTGTCCACTCCCTTTTCGCTGACGAATAACTTCTTGCCGCAGAGTATTCAGAACTTTGGCGCCATCCCGGCCCAAACTGTGGGTATCCCGCTGACCCTCAACGCGACTGCCACTTCCGGCCTGACGGTAAGCTATCAGTCCACAACGACTTCGGTCTGCACAGTCCCGGTAAGCACAGTGACATTCACAGCTCCCGGCCAGTGCAGCATTACTGCCGCGCAATCCGGCAACGCCAGCTACGCGGCCGCGCAGAGCATTATCCAGACCTTCACGGTTAACGCTGATGTGGCCGCCATTTCGAATATTCAGGCCGTCACAGTCGGCGGCAACTCCGAAGTCATCACTTGGACGACAGACCAGCCCTCCACAACGCAAGTCAACTACGGCGCCACCTCCAGTTACGGCTCCTCCTCTCCACTCGACAACAATCTAGTCACAAACCACTCAGTCACCCTGAGCAATCTAGTGCCTAATGCTACTTACAACTATGACGTTGTCTCCACAAACTCAATCAGCGGAACCGCGACTAGCACGAACTCCACCTTTGTCACTAAGCCATATGTTGGTTACCTTGCCTTCTGGGGAGTCAATAACTCAGGTGTCACCATCTCGTGGTCCACCGACGTACCGGCCAATACCTTCGTTGCTTACGGCACCACCAACGCCTTGGGCC
Source organism: Bryobacterales bacterium (assembly GCA_963763615.1). Classification (GTDB taxonomy): domain Bacteria; phylum Acidobacteriota; class Terriglobia; order Bryobacterales; family Bryobacteraceae; genus Bog-105. The sequence continues at coordinate 3,157 of CAVXPI010000013.1, forward strand.
AGCTCAGTCCTGTCCAATCCGCGCTCACCAACAGCCACGGCGTCGTTCTCACCGGCCTGAACCCCGGTACTACCTACTATTTCCGTGCCGAATCGACCACTGCTGGCGGCAGCACCGGTGGTTCAACCATCTACACCTTCACGACGACTGGCGTACCGGCCTCGCCCGCCCCCGTCATTACCAAGGTGGCCGTCACCAACATCACCACCACCTCGGCCACCATCTCCTGGATCACCGACCAGGCTGCTAGTTCGCAGGTCAACTACGGAGCCACCACAGCCTATAGTTCTTCGTCGCCGCTGAACTCTAGCTTGGTGACCAGCCACGTCGTCAATCTCACCGGACTCACCCCCGGCACCACTTACAACTACGACGTGATCTCGACCAACTCCTCCGGCACCTCCTCCGGCATGTCGACGAACTACACGTTTGCCACCACCGGTGTCATCGCCACACCGCCGGCGATCATGAACATCCAGGCCACGGTCACCAGCACGACGGCCACCATTACCTGGACCACCGATCAAGCCGCTAATTCGCAAGTCAAGTATGGTGCGACCAACAGTTACGGCTCTGCCACCACACCGGACAGCAACTACGTCACCAGCCACTCCGTGACGCTGATCAACCTCACCCCCGGCACCACTTATAACTTTGCCGCTGTCTCTACCAACGCGGCAGCCCTGTCCACCACATCGCCGAATGGGACTTTCCTCACCACGGCTTCCAACGCCACCGCACCATACGTCGGCTATGTCGCTTTCTGGGGAATCAACAACTCCGGCGTCACCATCTCCTGGTCTACTGACGTGCCCGCCAACACGCAACTGGCTTACGGAACCACCCCGGCACTCGGCCAGTTCAGCCCGCTGCAGTCCACCCTCACCGCCAGCCACGGTGTGGTCCTTACAGGCTTGAACAGCGGAACGACTTACTACTTCCAGGCTCAATCCACCGGCGCCAACGGAGCCACCGGCTACTCCACCACCTATAGCTTCACCACCACCGGCTCACCGTCAGCCCCGGCGCCTGTCATCTCGAATATCCAGACCAGCGTCACCACGAACTCCGCCACCATCACCTGGACCACCGATCAGGCCGCGTCTTCCCAGGTGAACTATGGAGTGACCACCACATACACCTCATCCTCCACTCTCTCCTCAACGCTGACAACATCACACTCGGTCACCCTGAATAACCTGATGCCAGGAACCACTTACAACTTCGACGTCATGTCTTCAAGCGTGGCGAACCTGTCCGCCACCTCGCCCAACGCGACCTTCCAGACCACCGGCTCGGCGCCGGGGCCGGTAATCAGTAAGGTAGCGGCCAGCAGCATCACCAGCAGCACGGCCCTGATCACCTGGACTACCGACCAGGCGGCCAGTTCAGTGGTGAATTACGGAACCAGCAGCACCTCTGATCCAACGCTGGTAACGAGCCACTCTGTGATGCTCACCGGCCTGACGCCGAACACCGTGTACACGTTCAGTGTGACCTCCGCCAACGCAGCCAGCGTTTCCAGCACGTCGAGCAGCTACAACTTCACCACCTCCACACCAAGCGCTGGCGCGCCGGTCGTCTCGAGCGTGGCGTTCTGGGGTGTCACTGGTTCAGGAGTGATCATCTCCTGGTCTACCAACGTGCCGTCGAATACGTCAGTAGCCTTCGGCACCGCCGCCAACCAACTCAGTCAAACCAGTCCTGTACAAACAGCGCTAACGAACAGCCACGGAGTTACGCTTACCGGCCTCAGCCCTGGAACAGCTTATTACTTCCAGGCGCAATCCGCCGATGTGAACGGCAACACCGGCTACTCGACTATCTTTAGCTTTACGACGCTAGCCGGCCCGCCAACGATCTCGGCTGTGACGGTTACACCGGCGGCGAACCACACGGCCACCATGAGCTGGACGACCTCCGCGCCGACGTACAGCTATGTGCAATACGGGCCAGCCGCCGGCGTGTACGGCCGCTACTCGCCTCAAACCAATCTGACCACCACTCCGCAATGCACGCTCGGCTATGTGCCCAGCGGCGTGAATCACTATCAACTCGTAAGCACCGATGCCAATGGCCATCAGGTGGTGTCACCAGACGCTACCTTTATTGAGCCGTAAGCGGGCGGAATTTTCGACGAAGCGAAGAGACGGACCGGGAGGTCCGCCGCAAGCCAGGAGGCCCGCCCACCCGGTGATGAATCTGACTTGATTGTCATAAACGGCAGTTGGGGCGATTCGTTTTGGGGGTAAGTGGCTGAAAGTGAAAGTTTTGAACGTGGGAGCGAAGGGCTACAAGATGCGTTGATTGCGAATCGAACTTGGATTTTGCCGGGAGGGGCATTCGGGCACGGTCGGCCAGCACTGTACCGACGATATTTTCGTTCGGGCTGTCCCGTGAGAAAAATTAAAGGGAGTTTAAGCCGATGCGAACCGCCAACATTATCCTAAGCCAGTGAGGACCAGCGCTTCTGGTTTGCTTCACAGTCATCATCGGACTCCTCTATCAGAACGCGCGCATGACCGACCTCCGATCCTCAATGGATAGCCGCTTTCATGATATGAAAAGCTCCTTCGACAAGCGCTTCGACGATATGGGTAAGCGCTTTGACGACCTCAAAGACCTGATGAAGTCTGAATTCAGATGCGTCGACGAACGGATTGACCGGTTTGAAAGCCCGCTCGTTCGCAAATAGCTCCAACCCGGGCCGCTGCCATCAGGGGAGTTCGTGAAAGGATGAAGCGAGTCTAAAGCGATGCAAGCCGCCAACACAATTCTGAGCCAGTGGGGACCGGCGATTCTCGTTTGCTTCACGGTCATCATCGGACTCTTTTATCAGAACGCGCGCATGACGGACCCCCGATGCTCGATGGACGGCCGTGGGCCGTTGAGGCAGGGGCGCGGGAAACGAAAATCTTAATTTACAGGATCTGTCATCATTTCAGGATGGTAAAAATGATGGATTGGAATAGAAAAGGTCCGCTTAAGATCCTGAATTAGTCTGCGCCCACACAATTCTGGGAGGGGCTTCGACCAAACAATATCTGCCTTGATAAGCAAGGTTGATTCTGGTTCTACTGGGTCTGGATCTGTTATTTCAACTTTATAAAACCGGAGAACCTGTAAAACGGTAACTCGCTGCACTTCCCCGGTTTCTGAGATAAACATTTAATCCTAGGCCGCTACTGGCTCTGGAGACTCAATTGCGTATTCAATACCTTCAAATGGTAATAAGTCGCTGGTGCTATCCGAAAACATTTCGTGAATTGACACGCAATCATAGGTCAGGTTTGTTTTAGCCTTTGTTTTCCATAGATCTCTCCAGATTTCGTTGGGAACGACCCGCAATAGGCCGTCTATGCCACCAAACATTGTCAGGTGATGTTGGATGCTTGCCGCCAATCCCTTGGCAAACTTATCCTTTGCATCTTCAATATCGTTGCCCTGAACGGCGTAATCTATTTCAAATCCTTGAGCAAACCAAAAGCGGCCATCTGGAACTATTAAAACGTGGAGCTTCCATATCCCGACACCGTGCAAATGTGCCTCGGCATCAGCCAGATGGGCCGCGCCTGCTCCTGATTTCGTTACCTTAAGATTCTTCGTTTCGATCATTGTGGCTTCCTCTTTCGTGCTCTGACCTCTCGTTCTCTTCTGGCTTAAACTCAAACCCTCCATCTTTTTTATCGGCCGCCGCTTTAGGGACCGATACAATCATCGCTGCGAACTTCCGCAATCGCTCAAACGGGCTGGCATTAGCGTCTAGGCCCGGAACTTCCTGAATGGAGCGTGGCCTCATCGCCAACGCCCCAAAGGGCTGTGGTAGCAGCCCCGATAGTTTCTCTTTTATATACCAAACTTGTGAAGGACATCGCCAACCAGTTTCCTTATCCCAGATGTGCTCCTGTGCAGAACTCCATCCGCCTGACTTGACGTGTTGCCAGCCGATAGCAAAGCAAAGCAGTGGCGTTTACGACCAACAGATTCAAGCTTATCATGGAATATTGCCTATACCTGGGTATTGGCGGCCTGCCACGCCAAGTCACTCGTACTAGTCTCCACGGATTGTCAAGCAGGTGTCTGTTATCGGCGCGACCAGGCGGCCTGCCAGATCCGTTACTCGAAAACACCCCTAGTACGAGAACTAGACTAAACTATTCGGGCGGGTCGATTGTTTACTTCTTCCGCGCTCTCTATTAGACTCTGAAAATGTCGGTGGTCGAGGTATGGTCAGAAAGGTCATTCAGCCGGACGTACAGAGGAAACGAAAACATGTTTAGAGTTTGGAGCATGACGCTACTTAAGGTCATAACCGTGTGGCTTTGCCTACTTTTCGGTACGACACTCTCGGCGGATGTTCTCATCACCTCTGGAACCTTCGGTGGAGCTATTCAGTCCGGAAGCAGTGGTCCTGCGAGTAGCATTTCAATCCAAGGCCCAAGTTTCAAACTGACCTGTAGCGGCCTATTCACTCCCTACGTTTGGTATGCGCGGGAGTCACTTTTTATCCCGGAGCGGCGGTCAACGAGAATTGCACGTTCGGAAGCCTAACCTACAACGGCATCACGTACAACAACGTTGGGTTGAATCTAAGTTTCACCGGCACTGCGGCCACGACGCCAGGTTATCAGGTGGGGGTGGTTCCAGGGGGAGTGCAAGGCCAGGTGGCAAATGTCGTATTCTCGATGTCTGGAACAGTCACAACCTTCTCCGATATCGCGACGATTTCCAACATCATTTCTGTTTCTGGCTCGGGGATCTTCAACGCCCGCGGAGATGCAGGCTTTGCGGGCCTTCAAGGCTTCTCGGGGAGCGCGACATACCAATTCATGCCTTTACCCGCGTTTGTTCAAGACAGCTCAAGCCAGGGGAATTGGAGTTTGAACTACGGGGGTAACGGATTCCAGATCGTGGTTACTCCACCACGTATAGCTTTACCACCACCGGTACGCAAACCACACCTGCTCCGGTGATCTCAAACGTGCTGGTGGGCAACATCACCAACACTTCCGCCACCATCACCTGGACTACCGATCAAGCCTCCTCTTCGCAGGTCCACTATGGCCTCACCACGGCTTACACATCGTCCTCGACACTCGATCCGACGCTCGTTACCGCTCACTCAGTGACTTTGACCAACCTTTCGCCAGGCACACCCTATGACTTCGATGTAATGTCATCGAACTCTTTGGCCGTCTCGTCAACTTCGACGAACTACACCTTCGCCACCACAGGTTCATCGCCTGGGCCCGTCATCACCCTTGTCGCCTCCAGTAGCGTCACCAGCGGGACCGCCGTCATTACCTGGACCACCGACCAAGCTTCCTCCTCGCAAGTCAATTACGGCACCACAACGGCCTACGGGCAATCTTCTACGCCCAATCCGGCCTTAGTAACGAGTCACTCTGTAATGCTCACCGGCCTGACTCCGAACACAACCTATAACTTCGATGTAGTTTCGGCGAATTCGTCCAATGTAGCCAGCACCTCCGGCAACTACACCTTCACCACCGCGAGTTCCTCGGCTCCGCCGCCGGTGATTTCGGCTGTGGCGTTCTGGGGCATCACCAGTTCAGGATTGACCATCTCGTGGTCCACCAACGTGCCGGCGAATACCTCAGTGGCTTTCGGCACCACCAACCAACTCGGCCAAACCAGTCCCGTGCAGACCGCCCTGACAAACAGCCATGGAGCAACGCTCGCTGGGCTCAGCCCGGGCACGACCTACTACTTCCAGGCGCAATCCGCGGACGTGAACGGCAACACCGGCTACTCCACCATCTACAGCTTTACAACAATAGCCGGTCCGCCCACCATCTCGGCAGTGACGGCGACACCGGCTGCAAATGGTACAGCCACGATTAGTTGGACCACCTCCGCTCCGACTCAAAGCTATGTACAATACGGAACGGCTGCTGGCGTGTACGGACGCTACTCGGCGCTGACCAGCCTGACTACCACTCCGCAATGCAAGCTGTCCTATGTGCCCAGCGGTACCATCCATTATCAGGTGGTAAGCACCGATGCCAACGGCAATCAGGTTGTCTCGCCGGATGCTGTGTTCAACGAGCCTTAACGGAACAGTGGAGCAGCGGTCTATTCTTCCGTGGCAGCGCGGCGTTTGACCAGGCGGAGGCTGTTTTCGATTTCGCGAGTGCCATGAACGACGGTGACGGCTTGCAACTTATTCAGCTCGCGGCGGGCGATTTGCGCCCAGGTACTCGTCGGATCGAGCTTCAAGTAGGCCCGCCAGTGGCGGAGCGCGCCCATCACGTCGCGCTGGCTTTGGTGGAGCAAGGCCATGTTGTAGTGCGCGTCCGCGTAATTGGGGTGGATGCGCAGCGCCTCGCGGTAGTGTTCGAGGGCGGCTGGCTGGTCGCTTTGCTCGTCGTACAAATTGCCCAGATTGAAATGCGCCAGCGCATAATCAGGGTCAATTGCGAGCGCCTTTTTGTAATGCAGTTCAGCGTCGGCCCAAGCGTGGCCGTTGAAGAACACTGTTCCTAAATTCACTTCCGCGCCAGCCGATTGCGGGTCCAGCTCAGCGGCCTTCTCGTAGGCGGCAATGACCAACTGATAGTCGGCGCCTTGCTGCTCGAGTGCGAGAGCATGCTCAAACCAGCGGTCGGCTTCCAGTTTGTCGCGGAGTTTCGCTGTCACTTGGCCGGCATTCTGTTGCGCGCCTGGCAGTTGCAGCAGCTTGCTGATTTCTTCTTCGGCGAAATCGAAGAGCAGCTGGCCTGAGCCAGCCTCCAGCTTTTGCCGCCCAATCTGAATGCGCACGCGGCGCCCTTCGGCATAGACTCGCACATCTTCGCCGAGCTCGGGCGAATCTTTGAGATAGCCTTCGAGCGAATCGAGGGCTTGCCGCACAAGCCGGGGATTCGCCTTCTCCTGGTGCAGCCGTACCAGGCGCTTGAGCTTTAGCAGATCGCGGAATTTGTATTGCGAAAGTTCGGGAATCAGCCTTTGCCGCTCCCAAGTGCGAAGTTGGCGCGGCTCGACCTTCAGTAGCCGACAAACTTCCTTACGGGTGAAGGCTCCGCCCGCTTCGCGCTCCAAGGCTGGAGTTGGATGTTGCGTAACCTCCCGCACCACATGGAAGATGATAACACCAAGGGGACAATACCATTGGTGGTACAATTGCGCCCGTTTAAATCGTCCCTATCCCCTTGCAAACCAAGCGGTTGACAGGGCCACAAAGGTATCTCATACTAAAAAGGTCCGATATTGATTTCCGCCGTATGGAAACTGGCAAGACACAGAAGAGTCCCCACCAGCAGACGCTGGCAGAATTACGTACGGGCCAGCGGTGTGTTCTAGATCGGCTGGATTTGCCTGAAGACCTAGCCCGACGCCTGATGGAACTAGGTTTCTTGCCGGGGAACGAGATCGTCTTAGGCCGAAGGGCACCGGGCGGGGGGCCGCGGGTGTATCGGGTTGACGGCTCGGAAGTTGCCTTGCGCCGAGATACTGCCGCGCGCATGTATGTGCGGCGCGATCCGGAATCGGATTTGATTGTGCTCTCATGAGTAGTTGCCACGGAGACCCGCCGCGCGCTGGCCTCTTACCCAATCCGCACATTCTGCCGCCGCGGCCGCCGGGGGAGCGCCCTATTATTGTGGCGATTGTGGGCCCACCGAATTCGGGTAAATCGACCCTTTTTAATCGCTTAACCGGGTTGCGCCAAAAAGTCGCCAATTTCCCGGGCGTTACGGTGGAACACCGTATGGGGAAGGCTAAGCTGAAAGGCCACCAGGAAGTGTTTCTGGTTGACCTGCCGGGCGTGTACAGCCTGACTCCGCGGGCGGAAGACGAACAAGTGACGCACGACGTGCTCAAGGGTGAGCGTGCCGATTTTCCCAAGCCTGACGCGGTGATCTTAATTTTGGATGTCACGAATTTAGGCCGGAATCTGGTTCTGGCCGCGCCTGTCTTGAGCCTAGGCTTGCCGACGCTGATATTGCTGAATATGGCGGACGACTTGGCGACACGCGGCGGCAAGGTCGATATTTCTTCGCTCGCTTCGGAACTGAAATCGCCTGTGGCGCTGATTAGCGCTTCTAAAGGCACGGGCATTGAAAGCATTCAGCAGTTTCTGCTTGGCACTGCCGCGCGTTTGAATGCGCCGCCTGCGCGTGTTGAGTTGCCGATTTTGCAAAGCGTGCCGGAATGCCGCAAATGGGCTGCGAATCTTGGTAAAAGGGCTTCCTACCGGCCCCCTGCGCCGCCAATTTGGACACGGCGTTTGGATGCGATTTTTCTCCATCCAGTGGCTGGCCCGCTGATCTTTGCGGCGATTCTAGTGGCCGTCTTTCAGAGCATTTTCACCTGGGCGAAGCCCATCATGGATCACTTGCAAGACGCGGTGCAGTATTCGGGCATCTGGATGAAGCATGTGCTGCCGGATTCGCCTTTGAGTTCGCTGCTGATTGATGGGATTTGGCAGGGCGTGGGGTCCGTGCTCGTATTCCTGCCGCAAATTTTGTTGCTTTTCCTGTTCATTGGCATTCTGGAAGATTCCGGCTATTTGGCGCGGGCCGCCTTGATTGCAGACCGCACGATGGCGAAATTCGGATTGCAGGGGAAATCGTTCATACCGCTGCTTTCGGCTTACGCCTGCGCAGTGCCGGCCGTGATGGCGACACGCGTGATCGAGAATAAGCGCGACCGCATTGCGACGATTCTGATCGCGCCGTTGATGACGTGTTCGGCGCGCCTTCCGATTTATATCCTCCTGATTGCGGCTTTCATTCCAGACGTGAAACTGGCCGGAAACTTGCTCTCTTTGCAGACCGCCACCATGCTCGGCCTGTATCTGCTGGGTTTCGCCGCGGCGGTTGTCACGGCGCGCGTGCTGAAGTCGAGCATCTTGCGAAGCACGAACACTTCTTTTGTCTTAGAGATGCCGCCTTATCGCTGGCCTACCATGCAATCGTTATCGCTGCGTTTGCTAGATCGGGCCAAGGTCTTCCTGCGGCGCGCCGGGACGGTGATCTTGTTGGTGACGGTGCTGCTCTGGATCATTGCACATCTGCCGCTACAGGGCGGGAAAACGCCGAGCCTGGAACATAGCTACGCCGCGTCGCTGGGCAAGGCGATTGAACCGTTGATCAAACCGCTGGGCTTCAATTGGAAAATCGGTATCGGTTTGATCAGTTCGCTGATTGCGCGTGAAGTGATCGTCAGTACGCTGGGAACAATTTACGGCATTCAGGGCGACGAACATTCCCCCGGATTGCAGGCCGCGCTGCATCAGGATCTTTCCACGGCGGGCGCAATTGCGCTGTTGATCTTCTTCGCTTTCGCTATGCAGTGTTTCTCCACGCTGGCAGTGGTAAAACGGGAAACGGGCGGTTGGTGCTGGCCGCTGTTTCAGTTCTCTTATATGCTGGTGTTGGCGTATTCGGGTTCCTGGATAGCCTTCCATATCGCCCAACACTTTCTCCGATGAACACCATTCATAACGTAGTCATTCTCGGCTCTGGCTGCGCCGGGAATACGGCAGCCATCTATAGCGCGCGCGCCAACCTGAAGCCACTCGTGCTCGAAGGCCATGAACCGGGCGGCCAGCTTTCCATCACCACCGAAGTAGAGAATTTCCCCGGCTTTCCGGAGGGCGTCAACGGGCCGCAGCTTGTGCAAAACATGAAGCAGCAGGCCGAACGTTTTGGCGCGACCTTTGAACACGGACGAGTGGTGCGGGCCGATCTGTCGAAACGCCCGTTCACCTTGGAAATGGAGCAAGGCGGGATCATTCAAACCGATACGCTGATTGTGGCCACCGGTGCGTCTGCCCGCTGGCTTGGCCTGGAGAACGAGCAAAAGCTGATCGGCCACGGTGTGAGTTCATGCGCCACATGCGACGGCTTCTTCTTTCGCGGCAAGAAGATCATGGTCATCGGCGGCGGCGATTCAGCGATGGAAGAGGCCAACTTTCTGAGCCGCTTCGGCAGCGAAGTCTCGCTGGTTCACCGCAAAGATACTTTTCGCGCTTCGAAAATCATGTATGACCGGGTTTTGGCCAACCCTAAAATTAAGCTCATCACGAACACCGTGGTGGAAGATATCTACGATGTCGGCAAAAACGAAGTTACTGGCGTGAAGCTGCGCAACTTGAAAACGAACGACTCGTATGACCAGCCCGTGGACGGATTTTTCGTAGCCATCGGCCACATCCCCAACACCAAGCCCTTCGCTTCGCAACTCGATCTAGACCAGGACGGCTACATCATTTCCCACGGTGGCGCCCGGACTAATATCCAAGGCGTGTTTCACGCTGGGGATGTTCAAGACCGCACCTACCGCCAGGCGATCACTGCTTCGGGCGCCGGTTGCATGGCAGCCATTGAAGCCGAGCGTTTCTTAGAGGCCGAGGGACACTAGTTCGTCCAATTTCTCTAGAAAACTATCGATTTCTTCGCGCGTGTTGTATTGCGCCAGACTGACGCGCACGACGCCGCCCGATTCGAGCAAGCCGAGTCGCTTTACAGGTTCCCAACCATAGTTGTGGCCGTGCCAGACGTTGATTTTGTGGGCCGCCAGGGCTTTGGCCACGTCCCCAGGACTCTTGCCGCGAATCGTCAAAGCGAAGGTAGGCACGCGGCCATCATAGCCTTTGCCGTGAATCGTGACAGCTTTCATGGTACGCAAGCCGTCGATCAAATGCCGCGTGAGCCCAGCTTCATATTCCACGATGGCGGGCATGCCTGCCGATTGCAAATATTCGACGGCACCCCATACGCCGGCTATGGCTTCGCGCGATTTGGTGCCCGTTTCGAATTTATCTGGCGAATAGGTGGGCGCGGTTCTGACTCTGTAGGGATCCAGCGTTTCGAGCACATCCAACTTCCCCCATAAGATTCCATAATGCGGGCCGTAGAACTTATAAGCGGAACACACCAAAAAGTCGCAACCAATCGCTTGCACGTCAATCACCCCATGCGGTGCAAATTGCACGGCGTCAATGAAAACGAGAGCGCCCACCGCTTTCGCGCGAGCCGTGATGTGATGAACGTCGTTGATCGTGCCGATCACGTTGCTCGCGTAATTAACCGCGGCCAGCTTCGTGCGTGGGGTCAGGAGTCTCTCCAGTTGGTCGATATGGTAGTCGTAGGTTTCCGTGCTGAAATCGAGCCACTTGACGGTCAGTCCGCGATCTTCGGCTAGGCTCAGCCAAGGGGCGACGTTGGCGTCATGGTCCATACGGGTAAGAAGAATTTCGTCGCCCGGCTTAAGACGTCGCCCGAAGGTGCGGGCAAGGGCTAAGGTGAGGGTGGTCATGTTCTGGCCGAAAACGATTTCGCGCGGGTCGTAAGCGTGGAAAAAATCCACCAATGCGGCGCGGCTTTGGGTCACCAAAACACCCGCGCGTTGGGAAGTTTCGAAGAAACCGCCAAAATTGGCGTTGGCATCGAGCATCGCTTCATTCATGCGGTCAATGGAACGTTTGCAAATTTGGGTGCCGGCGGCGCCGTCGAAGAAGATGGTATCGGCGCTGGGCCGGTCGGCGGCGAGACTGGGGAAGGCCGTGGCGAAAGCTTCGCGCGAAGGGGCTTGAAAAGGGCTCATCGGAGGATCGATTTGAGGCTAACAGGTTGTCCCCCAAAAAAGCCCCGGGAAAAAAATTTTGCAGTGGTCACAATTGTAGTGCTATCATCAAACCATGAACATCGGTGTAAAACAAGCGAAAACAGATTTGACGAAACTCATTAACACGGCGCTGGAAGGAGAACCCGTTGTGATTACCAACCACGGCAGACCACTCGTGCGGCTCGTGCCGGAAGGCCCGGCGGCTGCGCAGAACAAAGGCTACGGCTGTCTGAAGGGCGCCTTCGAAATTCCCGGCAACTGGGCTGAACTAGACGCCGAAGTCGAAGCGCTGTTCGAGCACATCCAGGAATCTAAGAAAGCCAACAAGAAGTGAAAGTCTTGCTGGACACACACGTCGTTCTGCGATGGCTGAACGGCGATGTGCTTCCCAAGCGTCTCGTGACGCAGGTACAGAAGGCAGACTCGTTGCTGGTGAGCATGGTGACTCCCTGGGAGTTAACGATTAAGACTAGCCGGCACCCGGCTCTGAAACTAATCACCAGCAACCAGCTCAAGTCGGGTATGGAGCAGATGGGCGCGCGCCTCTTACATATTCAACCCGAACACATTGAGCGCTTAGCTACGCTGCCCGAGCATCATTCCGATCCGTTCGACCGCATGATCATCGCCCAGGCGATTGAAGAAAAGATCACCTGTATATCGAGCGATGAGCGCTTTCCGCTTTATAAACCGTCGGGCCTGAATCTGCTCTGGAAGTAGGCTTTCCAGTGCTAGCATGAAGGCAGTGACGCTACAACAGGCAGTCCGGCTAGCGAAACAGGCCGCCAAACACGCGAACGCCGATAGCGCGCGCCGCTTCACCACCCATGTTGTCCCCGAAGTGACCCGCCCCGCGCGCGTAGTTTGGAATCAGGCCATTGGGTTTCTCTTCTGTGTTTTGGCCGTTCCAGCCGCGCTCAAAGGCATTCAGCTTTATGAAAACCTCGATGCCGATCCCAAAGGCGGTTTTGGCATCGTGGTTTCAGCGATCTTTGTCATAGTGATGCTTAGTTTCGGCATCTCTTCGTTTCTCAAAGCCCGCCGAATCGCTTCCCGCACCAATCGCTTTTGATCTTTTCCCTGGGGTTTTGCATCTAAGGGTGCATGAGCGAAATTCACGCGCTGGCGGCCACGGAGGCTTCCGGCAAATTAACTCCATTTTCATACGACCCGGGTCCGTTAGGCGATGAACAGGTCGAAATTGAAGTCCAGTATTGCGGCGTCTGTCACTCCGATGAGTCGATGTGGACCAATGAATGGCATATGACCCGCTATCCATTTGTTCCGGGTCACGAAGCCATTGGCAAAGTCACGCAAGTAGGCGCCGCTGCAAAGTTAGTAAAGGTCGGGCAAACAGTCGGTCTCGGTTGGTTTTCAGGAAGCTGTATGTATTGCCCGTCGTGTTTGAGCGGCGATCACAACATGTGCTATACGATGGAGCAAACCGTCGTCGGCCGGCATGGAGCGTTCGCCACACATGTGCGTTGCCATTGGGTTTGGGCCACGCCGCTGCCGGAAGGGATCGATCCCGCCAAAGCAGGTCCGCTCTTTTGCGGCGGAATCACTGTTTTCAATCCGATTATGCAGTATGACGTGAAGCCAACAGATCGTGTCGCCGTTGTCGGCATCGGCGGCCTAGGCCATTTGGCTCTCCAGTTCCTCAGCAAATGGGGTTGCCATGTTACAGCCTTCACAACGTCCGACAACAAAGCGACAGAGGCGAAAAACCTTGGCGCTCACGCCGTCGTCAACACCCGCTCGGCGGCCGACCTCAATAAGGTAGCCCGTTCTTTCAATCTGATTCTCTCCACTGTTACGGCGAACCTCGATATGGGCCTCTACTTAAACGCTCTCGCTTTTCGGGGCCGCTTCCACACGGTGGGGGTCATTCCCGAAATGAAGGTGAACGCGTTCTCGCTGATCGCCGGACAGCGCGAAATCTCGGGCAGTCCTGCGGGCGCGCCCATCACCGTTATGAAGATGCTCGATTTCGCTGCTCGCCACGGCGTAGCGCCCATTACCGAGGAGTTTCCCATGAGCCAGGCAAATGAGGCAATGGCGCACTTGGCGGCAGGCAAAGCTCGATACCGCATCGTTCTGAAGAACGATTTAAACTAGCCCGAATTAAGTTGCGCGCAGCAGCACTTCAATTGCTCCGCGCAACTCCTCTTCCGTCATCAGCCCTGGGTGGTAAAGCCGCACAATGCCACGCCGGTCAACCAACACGATCGTCGGCGTTGTGCTCGCTCCAAACCTTTGGAAATTGCCGCGGTCAATGGGCACGCCTTCGGTCGGAACACCCGCATAGTAATGGTCGAACACTTTCGTGATGAACGGCGTCTCTTTCGCCGGCGGCGCGTGGTCGTCGTCAGCGGTATAACCGTAGCGCCGCGTTGGCGTGACGATCACCAATCCGCGCGGTTTGAGTTCAGCGCCGAGCTTCGCTAATACCGGCGCTTCGGCCTTACAATCGGAGCACCAATGCGCCCAGAAAAATAGCAATACAACCTTGCCTCGCCATGCCGTGGGCGTACTGGGCTTCTTCCCAATCCACTCCGTCTCTCGCAGCAACGGCATGGGCCGCCCTTGCAGCGTCATCAAATTGATGTTCTTTTCGAGGCGGTCTTCCAGCGAACTGTCATGCCATTTCACGGCTGCTTTTTGCATCATTTGCAACGCAGCCGTGCGTTGCCCTTTCGCGAACATTGCTTCCGCCTGCACTTCATACGCGGTTCCCAGGGCGAGCGGCAGATAGGGCTCCGCATCAATCGGCCGTGACGCCAGCGCTACTTGGGCGTTCTGCAAGATCTCCGCTGCTGTTGCGTTGGCCTTATCGATTTGCCGCGCCGCCAACTCTCCGCGCGCAGCCCAGCCCAACGCAAGCAACGCCTCAGGCGTATAGCCGTTCAAGCGCCTGTATTGCCCCGCCAGGTCCTCGGCGAGCTGCAAATCGCCGCCTTTCAACGCCTGCTGCACACGCGCCACAATAGGCGGGTTGGGCGGTTGGCCATAGGTGGGCGGAATGCTCTCTTGCGCGTCTGCCAAAACTAAGCAAAGAACAACGGCAAGCAACGGCTTTCGCATTAGCCCAGGTTCAAGCCCTTCAAATAGGTGCGGAAGACCTCGCCTAAATCATGCCGCTCCAGCGCGAATTCCACAGTCGCCTTCAAGAACCCGAGCTTATCGCCGGCGTCGTAACGCTTGCCCTCAAACTTGAGCCCGTAAATCGGCCGGTTCCGCAGCATAAATTTCAGCGCGTCCGTAAGTTGAATCTCGCCGCCACTGCCGGGTTCAATCGACTCGATGCATTGGAAGATTTCCGGCGTCAAAATATAGCGCCCAATGATCGCCAAATTCGACGGTGCGTCCGCCGGTTTGGGCTTCTCCACCATGTTTCGAATACGGAACAAACGCCCTTGCCTGCCGTTGTCCGAGACTGGCTCTGCATCCACCACGCCATAGGCCGAAATCTGGTCTTTCGGTACCTCCATAAGCGCTAAGACCGATGCTCCGTAGTATTCATACACATCTAGCAACTGCCGGATGCACGGTGTTTCTCCCGCGATGACGTCGTCGGACAACACCACGGCAAACGGTTCGTTCCCGACCAGTTCCTTAGCGCGAAGCACGGCGTGCCCCAAGCCGAGCGCCTCTTTTTGCCGCACGTATGACACGTCCAGCATGTCCGAAATGCCCCTGACCATCGAAAGGAGTTCTGTCTTGTTCTTGGATTCGAGCAAATGCTCCAGCTCAAAACTGACGTCAAAATGATCTTCAATGGACGATTTTCCTCGCCCCGTGACGATAATAATATTCTGGATTCCGGAGTGCATCGCCTCCTCAACCCCGTATTGAATCAATGGCTTATCGACAACAGGAAGCATCTCCTTAGGCTGCGCCTTGGTCGCGGGTAGGAAGCGTGTGCCTAACCCCGCCGCGGGAAATACTGCTTTTCGTACTTTAGCGATCATCTAACTCGATTGTACGCGCTTGACTCTCGGAATCTGACCGCTCACTGAAGCTACGTTGGCTCTTTCGGGCTCGTGTGTTAATCCTAAAAGTTAAACTAGTAAGGAACCTCAAAAGATGGCTTACGTAATCGCCGAACCCTGCATTGGAACCAAAGACGCCGCTTGTGTTGACGCTTGTCCTGTCGACTGCATCCACCCGAAAAAAGACAGCCCGAAATTCGAGGCCGAGACAATGCTCTATATCGATCCGGTAGAGTGTATTGATTGTGGTGCCTGCGTTCCCGTTTGCCCGGTTTCTGCGATTTTCGCCCTCGACGATCTGCCGGAAAAGTGGAACGATTTCGCCAAAAAGAACGCCGAGTATTTCGGACGGTAACCCTGAAGAAATTTTACTTCCGATAAACCGCGCAGGACGTATCCGTCTCCCAAACCCGCACATACGCCAGCTTCGCCGGCTCAACCCCACTCTGAATCTCGTCGAAAATAAACTTTGCGATATTCTCCGCCGACGGATTGATCGTATCGAACGGCTTCAGTTCGTTAATCAACTGATGATCAAGGTATTCGCTCGTCTTCCGCAAACGCTGCTTTAGGTCGGCAAAATCGAACAGCATGCCGTTCTCATCCAGCTCACCGGCCATACCCACCTGCACGCGATAATTATGGCCATGTAAGTTTTCGCACTTTCCCTTATAGTTGCGCAGGAAGTGTGCGCTCGCGAACGTGTGCTCTACAAAAATCTCAAACATCGAAAAAAGTTCTGCGTATCCTCCAATTTCTTTTTGTTTCCCTATTATCCTGCACTGCAATTAGGGAAGCGAACGGTAAAGGATGCGCCGGGAGATGCGCCTACTTGCAGTTCGCCATCGAGTTGGCCGGTCAGCGTTTGAACGAGCAATACGCCCATTGATTTGCAGCTGTCCCAATCAAAATCGGGCGGCATGCCGATGCCCGAATCGGAAACGCCGAGCGTGATCCAGTGTTCATTCGAGGAAAGGCGGATCAGGATCTCGCCTCGTCCCTCCGGATACGCATATTTGATCGCGTTTGTGAGGAGTTCATTCAGGATGAGGCCGCAGGGAACCGCTTGGTCTATGGTAATTCGGACAGGCGTCACATCCAGACGGCAGGTGGTTAACTCGCTCTTGCTGTACGAGCAGAAAACCTGCGCCGCCAACTCAGTTACGTAGGCGGCGAGATCAACGGAACTCATGGCGTTCTGTTGATACAGCTGTTCGTGAATGATTGCCATTGACCGCACGCGGCGTTCGCTATCGGCGAACTGATTGGCCATCCTTTTGTCTCCCGACGCGCTACCCTGTATCGACAAAAGCGATGCAATGATCTGCAGGTTGTTCTTCACGCGATGATGAATCTCTTGCAGCATCGCCTCCTTCTCTTCCAGCGACCGTTTGACGGCGAACTCAGCAATCTTACGTTCGGTGATATCTTGTAACGTTCCTACCGACCTGACGGGTTTCCTGTTAGCTCCCTCGCCCTCAAAGAAAGCGTGGCCGTGAGCATATACATGCCGCAGACGCCTGTCGTTCCACGTCGTTATGCGGTATTCCAGCTCAAAGCGCCCATTTCCGGCAGGATCGAGGAAAGCTCGAACGGCATTTTGCACGGCGCCTCGATCCTCTGGATGGATGCAAGACAAAGCGAGTTCCCGGTTAATCGCCATGCCGGGCGCAAAGCCAAAAATCGCTTTCGCCCGCGCATCCCAGAGCGCCTTTGTCGAGGTCGAGTTCTGTTCCCAAATGCCGATGGCCGCCGATTGCAGCGCCAAGCGGAGGCGGTCTTCTCCTTCCGCCACTTTGCGGTGCATCGCTCTCTCGGCAGCCACTGCCCGGGCCACCTGGTAAGCGGGCCAGATTCTTTCTCCGGCCGACCGCGCCAACCCCACTTCGCGCTTCGTCCAGGATCTAGGCTGTGTCTCAGACAGCCATAGCAGCGCTACCCACTCACCCTCGCACCGCAACGACACAATCAGCGTGGCCTCAACCTGCTGCGGTTGATACGCGGACGAATAGAATGCTGCGGTGATCGGATCCACGGCCGTGTTGGTAATGGCTACCGTGTTCCCAGCGGCGAGCACTCCCAGAATTCGCTCTTCCGCCCAGTATGTCAGCGGGGACGTGCCGCCTGGTTCGGGAACCGTACCCTTTCTGCAACTCTCGCTCAACCGGGTTGCTTCGTTGCGCTCAACGCTGACTGAGCTCATGCAGGCACGAGCGGCGCCAAAATGAGCAACCAGCATGTCGGTTGCGACCTTAGCGATTGCTTCGGGCCCACTTGCCATCTGCAACTGGCCGCTAAGATCTGTCAAGAACCGCTGGTCGGCTTCGAGTTGTTTGCGCTCTGCGATATCTTCCAGGAATCCATGCCAGAGAATAGAACCGTTGTCGCCCAAGGCCTGGAGAATCTGGCTGGCAACACCTTCATAACTGGTGCCCAAAGAAGATTTCGAAAAATAGAAATCCGCCTCAGCAGCCTTTGTCCGCATCACATCTTCGGAAGATGAACTAAGGATCGCGACTCTAATTCTGCTCAAATCCGGCGTTTCGCGGATGAATTGGAGAACTTCCGGCCCGTCGAACAGTTTCAAATTCAAATCGAGAATGACAAGATCCGGTAGGGTTTGGTTCTCGAAAATCCCCTCCCTGCGCAATACCGACAGGGCCTGCCCGCCATCCGTGACCACAATCGGCTCGCCGCCATAGCCCGCCTTTTTCAATCCCCAGCGAATGAGCCTTATATCAATGGGGCTGTCTTCGACGATCAGGATTTGTGGCAACTGCTGCTGAATGGCTGTGGGCATACTTATTTCAATTGGCAATCTTGGCCTCCGCGCGCTTTCGATCCGCGCCGCGGCAGAAGAAGTCATGCGGCTTGGACATGCAAATAAAAGAAAATCGGCGCAGTTAAAACTCTACGGCTTCTTGTGCTTTAGCGGCCGCAGGGATGCAAGTAGGAGTTGGCTTGAATCCTGGATTTGAAGCGATTGCGGCTTTAATTGCGCGATAGGTGCAACAACGGCCCTGTTCGCAATTGTCTTACGTTTGTATCCAAAGGGTCAATAGTTTTGAAAGGATAAATTGTAGGTGTTCGCCTTACATGACTACTTAGGTGTCAAACCGAGAAAAAGTCCCGAATATCCGCTAGTTTCTTAGTAAGCCTGTAAGGAGGCAGGCTGTCGAAAAAGACCTTGCCATACGGCAGCTTCGTGATCCGGTTATCGAGCAACACCAAAACCCCGCGGTCGGTGGCTCCGCGAATCAGCCGCCCGAAACCCTGTTTCAATGCCAGCGCCGCTTGCGGCACCTGGTATTCGTAGAACGCATTACCACCCGCCAGGCGAATCGCCTCCGTCCGAGCCGCAATCACCGGATCGCTCGGCACCGCAAATGGCAACCGGTCGATAATCACGCAACTCAACTGGTCGCCTTGCACATCTATGCCTTGCCAGAAACTCGACGTGCCAAACAACACCGCGCCCGGCGTATTGCGGAAGTTTTCAAGCAAAGCAGTCCGCGGCGCTTCGCCTTGCATCATCATCGGATAATCGAGCCTGATTTTCAGCATCTCGTATACTTGCCGCATTTGCTGATAGCTGGTGAACAATACGAATGCCCGCCCATGCGATGCCTCCAGCACTTCAGAAATCACATCCGCCGCGCGCCAGGAAAACTCCGCCTGCCGCGGATCGGGCAAATGCGGCGGCACGTAAAGAATCACCTGCTTTGTATAGTCGTACGGACTCTCAATCAGCAAAGTCCGCGCGTTCGGCAAGCCTAACCGTTTCCGCACATAATCAAACTCACCTGCTACTGTCAAAGTGGCCGAAGTCAGCACCACCGTTTCCAGCCGCTCAAACAGCCGCGACGCCAGCATTTGTGAAACATCAATGGGCGTCGATTGCAGATACACGCCGCGGCCGCGCGCTTCCACCCAGTAGACCTGCGCCGGGTCCGGCGTCTCCAACCACGTCCGCAAGTTCTGTTGCAGCAACTTCGCACGGCGCACCAAGGGGAGCGTATCTTCAATCGCGCTCTGCACCAACTCAAGCCGGGCGGCAATGGTTTCCAGAGCTAGCAGCAGTTCGCTATAAACCGCTTCGTTCAGATGCAGAAACTGCTCGTGGTTGCGAAATCCCTGCCGCCCTTCGCGCGGAAACAACCCAAAAAATTCGTCGCACCGGTCGCCCAGTTGGATGAGGCCGCGGTCTAAATCGGGCGTTGCAAATAACTTCCGCCGTGAAATAGCCGCGATGTCTTTCACCAACTCATGCACTTGCAGATTGCTCACGCTCAGCCCAAAATACTGCCCAGCCACGTCTTCAATCTCATGCGCTTCGTCGAAAATGACGGCTTCATGATCGGGCAAAATCGCTCCGAAGGTGCGGTCACGCGCCGCCAAATCGGCGAAGTACAAGTGATGATTGACCACCACAATGTCGCTCTCCAGCGCCCTGCGGTGCATTTCGGTAATAAAACAGCGGTCAAACTGCTGGCACTTCTGTCCGGCGCAATTATCGCTGCGCGCGTCCATCTTCCACCAGGCGCTGCTTCCTTCGGGAAACTCGCTCAGCTCGCTGCGGTCGCCCGTTTTTGTTTTCTTCTCCCAGTCGCGAATGATTTGGAACTCTTTGCGCTCTTCCAATCCGGTCAGAAGCGGTTCGCGCTCGGCATCATAAACCTTCTGCCGGCACAAATAGTTTTGCCGGCCCTTCATGTAACAAGCCCGAATCGGTTTGTCGAACATAGTCTGCAGGAACGCCAGATCTTTGAAGAACAATTGCTCTTGCAGCGCCTTGGTACCAGTGGAAATAATCACGCGCTTGCCCGAAAGAATGGAAGGAACCAAATAAGCAAGCGTCTTGCCGGTACCCGTGCCGGCTTCCACGATCAAGTGCTTGCGATCGGCAAGCGCCTCCGCCACGGCCACCGACATGTCAATTTGCCCAGGCCGGTGTTCGTAGTTTGGGTGCGCTTTTGAAAGTGCGCCATGCCGCCCGAAGAAGCTTTTCGGCGTCAGCCTCGCGCTAAGGTTGCCACGAGATCGTTCGGTTTGGCTGGTGATGCTCACTTAGGGCGGCAAGGGTGGAAACTCCCAGTGTAGTATGCGAAACGGAGTGATTGTTCCACCCTCCGTCCAATGCGGTGCCCAATGCGGTGCCTGCCACCACAATGCAACAATTCCCGTGCCCGAATCCGGTGCCTGCCACCACAATGCAACAATTCCCGGATCAGTTGGCTTCGTTGCGCAAAATAGCCACAGCACGCCCAAAAATGCAGAACTCCGCGTCATTTGATGGGGCTTCAACCTTTTTGGGGGCATTCGTGTCCCAATGCGGTGCCTGCCACCACAATGCAACAATTCCCGGACGAGTTGGCTTCGTTGCGCAAAATAACCATGGCAATCCGGTGCCTGCCACCACAATGCAACAATTCCCGGATCAGTTGGCTTCGTTGCGCAAAATAGCCACAGCACGCCCAAAAATGCAGAACTCCGCGTCATTTGATGGGGCTTCAACCTTTTTTGCCCGGATTCATCCGTCCTCCTGACCGCCCCAGAATCACCCGATCCGCATTCGGAACCGCGGATAGACACTGTCGGTTACCCCACTTCGCAACGATCTCATCTATTGGTCACAAGCCTCTCAAAATTTCCTTTCTTCCCCTATCGAACTGAAAAATCAGCCGCTTGCCCGTTTTGTCTCCTTCACGCTTCGTCGCACGCAACGCCACCCTCAGCTATCCTTTAGTCAGTTCTCGCGGTCGCACCTGCCTGGCGTCTTCCCGTTTTTCGTGGATCGCGCCCTTCCGCCCAGAATCGGGTTCACCCCAGGTTCGCCCGCCTCCAGGTTCAGTTCTTTCACAATCGAAGACTCACCTTTCGCCGTTGGGTTCGTATTTTAAAAACGAGCCACTCGCTCTGCGGTAGGTCTTTACGGCAAGCGGGTTGGCTTTGTTTTTTCAAAACGCCGGCCCATCACAACGGGTTGGGTTCGTTGCGCAAAATGGCTACCTGCCAAAATTAAGTGGTCAGCCTGATGTGGCACCTTTTTCTAAAAGAGGCGGCACATCAGGCTGACCACTTTTATCAAGCTCGTAACATCGGGCCAAGTCGCACCGACTAGGTGGGAGTTCGCTCTTTGGGACCGCTACCTTGGCCGGCATATGGCTTCGAAGCGTAAAAGAGCGAACTCGCGGCGATTTGGCTTCGTTTTTTCAAAAAACGTTCCGCAATAAGCGCTGCCTTCGTGCGCAAAACTAAACGATCGATGGGTTCGTTTTTTCCACCCAGATCATCGGCCCAGAGTGGCTTCGTAAAAGAGCGAACTCGTGGATATTGGCTTCGTTTTTTCAAAAGCGTTCCGCCGCGCTGGTGGCTTCGTTGCGCAAAAAACGCTTCGGCGAAACGGGTGCGCCTGCACGGTGTTGTTAGGAGTGTAGGCGTCCCTAACTCCACAAGCGGTCGTGCGAGTGTTCTTTATCCCACTCGGGCGTCGGTTCGAAATAGCCAGGCTCCAGCAGGTGTTGCTTCATGACGTCGTCGTTCAGAGTGACACCCAGGCCCGGGCCTTCGGGCACGGTGACGAAGCCGTGATTGACGATGGGTTTCTCTACGCCTTCCACTAAGTCGCTCCACCAGGGAACGTCGACGGAGTGGTTCTCCAGCACGAGGAAGTTCTCGGTTGCCGCCGCGCAGTGCACGTTGGCCATACAGGACACGGGCGAGCCCGCGAAATGCATCGCCATCGGCACGCCGTAAGACTGGATCGCGTCGCCGATTTTCTTCGTCTCTAAGATACCGCCGGATGTGGCGAGATCGGGGTGCAAGATATCGACGGCATGTTCGGAAGCGAGTTTCAGGAAGCCTTCCTTCAGGTAAATGTCTTCGCCGGTGAGCAGGGGAATGTTGACCGCTTGCTTGATTTCTTTCAGAAGGTCCGGGTAATACCAGGGCACCATATCTTCGAGCCACGCGATGTTATATTTTTCGAGCGCGCGCCCGAGGCGGATACACGAATTGACGCCGATGTGGCCGAAGTGGTCGCATGAAAGGGGCACTTCGTCGCCCACGTATTCGCGCACGGTCGCCACAAAATTCGCCATGGTTTCAATTCCCTTCGGGGTCAGCTCAATGCCGGTGAACATGTGTTCCACGTCCTCCTTGCCAGTAACGCCGACGCCGAGGGGTGCGGTGATTGTTCCGGGCACGTCTTTCATGAGATCGATGCCGAGGTCCATTTTGAGCCAAGTAAAGCCCTGTTCTTTGCGCTTCTTCAGACGGGCGCCGTAAATTTTCGGATCGTTGGATTCCGTTGTGTCGGCGTAGCAGCGGATCTTATCGCGAAACTTTCCGCCGAGCATTTGATAAACGGGCACGTTGTAGGCTTTGCCCGCTAGATCCCAAAGCGCCATTTCGATGCCGCAGACGCCGCCGGCTTGGCGCGATTCGCCGCCGAACTGTTTGATCTTGCGGAAGATCTTGTCGACGTTGCAGGGATTTTCGCCGAGCAGACGGCTCTTTAACAGCAGCGCGTACGTTTTGCTTGCACCGTCGCGCACTTCGCCAAGCCCGTAGATGCCTTGATTGGTATCGATGCGGATGATGGGGTCGGTCATCGGCGCGCCTTTGATGGTGGCGATGCGCAGATCCGTGATCTTCAAGTCCGCCGGCTTGGATGCGCCGTTGACGTAGGCGGTGGAAGCTTCGAGCGTTTTTTCATCCCAGAAGCTAAGACCGAGGGCTCCGGCGGCGGCGCCAAGGAATTTACGGCGGCGAAGATGCTTGTTGGAAATCATGAGGGCATTGTATGTCAATCCCTCGAATCACTTAATCTCCCTGGTGCGTCGCCAATACTCGCCGGGACGTAGGATCGGAATCTTAGCGATGTTCGTCATGTCAAGTAGATCGCGGTCGACGCTGATCAGCAGCTTGCATTGGCCGCCGGCCGCAGTGCCCAACACCGGTAGGTCGGCGGGCACAACGACCAGGGCCACGCGGCGAAGAAATGCGGCAACTTGCGCGGCCTCGCGTTTGGGGAAGCTGAATTTTCCCACCAGTTTTCGGACCAGTTCCTCAAGGATAAATTCGGAAGTCACCAGTTCATGGTGCGAGAGAAGATCTTCCAGCAGTTCGGCAAACACGCCCGCACGGCTGATGTGAGCAGCAATCAGAACCGATGAGTCAAGGGCGATTCTCACCTCTTCTGCAAGACATCGAAAACATCATCATCGGTGTTGACCCCGCCCGCCTGCGCGCGTGCAACCAGCCTGGTCCGCAACGTACGAAATTCAGCGACCCGCAGATAGCGCCTCAGCGCCTCGCGCGCCAGATCGCTCTTCGAGATTCCCAGCGCGGCGCTCTGTCGCTCCAGGGCTCTGTCCAAATCGTCTGGCACACGCAGCGTTAAGGTGCTCATGTATTACAATTTACTGCAAATTAATGCCTCGAGCACAACGCAGCCGAGAGAATTGTCGAACGGCAAAGATTCACTCATGCCGAAGCGCCCGCAGCGGCTCAACGCGGGTGGCGCGGTAAGCCGGTAACCAGCACGCCAGCGGTGCGACGACTAGCCACACAGCTATGGATGCGGACCAAGTCGCCGCGTCGGTGGCACTCACGCCATAGAGCAGACTCGGCAGGAGGCGGGCGGCCATTGCCGAGAGGACCAAGCCAACGCCAATTCCCGCGAGCGTGACGCGCAGCCCTTGACTGACTACCAACTGAAACACGTCGGAGCGCTGTGCGCCCACGGCCATGCGAATGCCAATTTCGCGAGTCCGCGCCGTGACGTGGTAAGCCATCACGCCATACATGCCGACAGCCGCCAACACCATGGCCAGTGTGCCGAGAATGCCGAGAACCCATACTTCGAAGCGGACCTGCCAGAAGGACGCGTCGAGAGATTCGCTGAGCCGTTTGACTCCGTAGGTGCGGAAATCCGGGTGGATCGAGACCAACGTTTTGCGGACCGTCTCCATGAGAGAGCCGGAATCGCCGGCGGTTTCGGCGACGAGAAACGCGATGCCGCCGTCGTATGCCTGAGAGAACGGCAGGTAGACGTGCGGTAAGGCGGCTTCGTTGAGCGAACGGATTCTTGAATCGCGAGCGACTCCTGCCACGTGCAAGAGACGGGGGTGATCGCAGCCAAAAAGAAGGCTCTGGCCGATGGCCGATTGGTTTGGCCAAAGCCGTTGAGCCAGAGTCCGATTCACGATGGCGATCGGTGGACTATCCAGCTGATCGGCGACGGTGAAGTCGCGCCCGTCGAGCAAGGCGATGCGCATGGTGGTGAGATAGCCGGTTCCCACGGTCGTTGTGGTGGCCGGCGTTGGCTTGCCGGTGTCACGCACCACACAAGTGCTCGCCATGCCGGCAGCGTATAGCGGCAGCCGGCTGGTCAGCGCAACGCTGCGAACACCCGGCAGCAAACGGACACGGTTTAGGGCTTGGTCATAGTAGACTTTGTTGGGTTTGGCTGTCGACTCGGGCGGCTGCGCCATGAAGACTGGGGCGAATAAGCGGTTGGCGGTGGCAAAGCCAGGGTCGGTGTTACGAAAGCGCAGAGTGGCCCGGGCGAACAGCCCCGCCGTGAGCAATAAGACCAGCGAGAGGCCGATCTGTGCGGTCAGCGTGGTGAGGCGAATGCGTAACCTTCCGCCCGCGACGCCACCGCTTTTCAGCGCTGCAACAAGATCGTGGCGGCTTCCTTGGATCGCGGGCAACAGGCCGGACAGCAACGAGGTTAGAAGCGAAATGATTCCGGTGTAGGCGATGACTCGGAAGTCCAGAGGCAAATCCAACCGCAGCATTTCTTCAAACGGGAGAGCGGGCAGCGTGTCTTGTAGCAGATGATTGCCGGCATAGGCAACGAAAACTCCAGCGGCACCACCGGCGAGGCAAAGAACGAGGTTCTCGGTCATCAACTGGCGGAGCACGCGCAGACGGCTGGCACCGAGCGCGAAGCGGACCGCCACTTCGCCATACCGGCTCATGCCGCGAGCCAACAGAAGATTGCCAACGTTCACACATGCGATGAGGAGTACAAATGAGACGACGATCATCAACAGAATCACAACCGGCATAGCTTGATGGCGGCTAGCCGGGTTCGGCACTCCGCGAACCATTTCCACGGTGAGTGGACCGGCGGCTGTGTGCGCCATCGCCAGGTTGTCCTTACGCATTTCGGCGGCGACTTCGTTCAATTCCGCGGATGCCTGGGAAGCGGTGATGCCCGGTTTCAGGACGCCGAACACCATCACGCGCATGCGCTCGGCGTTTCTTCCGGCCCAGAATTGGAAAGGCACCCAAAGGTCGATGCGGAGCGGCAGATAGATGCCACCGAACTCGGGCGGCGCCACGCCGACTACGTTATACATATGCGATTCGGAGCGGACCGTTTTGCCGAGAACATTGGGGTCGCTGTGAAACAACGTTTGCCAGATGTGGTAACTGATGACCGCTCCCGGCTCATCTTCGCGATTGAACCAACGGCCCAGGAGTGGCCGTGTGCCTAGCACGGTAGAGTAGTTGCCTGAGACGGGCTCGGCGCCGATCAACGCGGCATTGCCTGCGAAGCTCAAGTCCGATTCCTCGGGCTCGGAGGCGCACAAGCCGGCGAGCGAATTGGCGCGATCCGCCAATCCGCGATATTCGGCGTACGAGAACAGCGGATCGCCGTTGCGGCTCAGCACCACCAGACGTTTGGCATTCCCGACAGGCAACGGGCGGAGGTAGACCGTGTCCAGGAGGGTGAAGATCGACGCGTTCACGCCGATACCAAGAGCTAGACACAGAACAGCGAGACAAGTGAATCCTGGAGACTTGACGAACAGGCGCAGAGCTAATCTGATGTCGTGCATGGTTGCCTAGACACCATGCAGAGCCGGTTTGTTCCAAGGCGCTTAGGCTGCCGGATGTAGATTGACACCTCGTTCCGATAAGCTCTCAGTCTGACCGGTTTTTTGCCTGCGCATTCACTTCCTCAACGAATTTTTCAAAAAACTTGCGAATCATCATCTTAGCGGTGGTATCGATCATACGCTGGCCCACAGCCGCGATGGTGCCGCCCACCTGCACGTCGCCATCGTAGGCTAGTTCGGTGCTGGTTTCGCTGGCGGGCGAGAGGGACATCAGCCCTTCGCCTTTTAGAAAGCCGACTTTGCCGCTGCCTTCCACCAGCATTTTAAAGCTTTGCGGTGGACTGGCTTCGGTGATTTTGATTTTCCCGGTGAACAGGCCGGAGAACGCGGCCAACGCCAATTTCATCTTCATGGCGTATTCGTCTTCGCCGATTTTTTCCAAGGCATCGCAACCTGGCACACAGCGAGACAGAATCGCCGGGTCGTGCAAGTTTCGATACGTCTTTTCGCGGTCGAAGGGCAGTGTAGAGGAGCCGGAAATTTTCAAGCAATCCTCGCGAGCGCGGTGTTGATGGCGCGCTCTGTAATGACTTGCGCCAAATGCTTGCGATATTCCGCCGAGGCGTGAATGTCGGAATTGGCGTCCACTCCATCATTGACTAAAGCGGCAGCGTCGGCGGCGGATTTCCCGGCGACAAGCGCGTCTTCAACAGCGGTTGCGCGGAAGGCTTTAGAAGCGAGACCTGTTACGGCCACGCGGGCGAAAGTGATTTTAGCTCCGTCTTGCCGCACGCGGACAGCGATGCCCACTGTTGCGTAACCGGAAGCCGGCTGAAACACTTTTTTATAACAAGTGCCGACCTTCGAATCGTCGACAGGCACTTGGATTTCCTGAATTAATTCGCCCGGTTCGAGAGAAGTGCTGAGGGCGTCGACGAATAAATCTTGGACATCCACCGTGCGAGAGCCTTTGCTGGAAGCCACCAGAAATTTGGCTTCGAGCGCGAGTAAAGCCGCCGGATAGTCGGCGGAGGGATCGGCGTGTGCCGCTGCGCCGCCAAGCGTTCCGGAATTGCGGACTTGGACATCGCCAATGTTGGAGGCAGTTTCGGCGAGTAGCGGGCATTTGCCGCGCAAGACGGGCGAGCCTTCGAGGGCGTGGTGAGTAGCCATGGCCCCGATATGAACGGTGCCAGCGGATTCGGCAATCCCATCGAGTCCGGGAACGCCCGAAAGATCGACAAGCTTTTCAGGCGAGGCAAGGCGCAGCTTCATCATCGGGATGAGACTCATGCCGCCGGCAAGCGGTTTGGCCGAACCATCGGCCAATTGCGTCAGGGCCTCGGCAAGGGAGGCCGGTTTGGAGTATTCGAAGCTATTGGCAATCATTTTATTGTTTGGCTCCCTGCATCACTTTCCAGAGGCTTTCCGGCGTCAAAGGCATGTCGAGATGCCGGACGCCGAGAGGGCTGAGTGCATCGACGATTGAATTGACAACCGCGGGCGTAGAGCCGATGGTGCCCGCTTCGCCCACGCCCTTCACGCCGAGTGGATTGACAGGCGACGGCGTAACCGTGTGGCCCGTTTCGATCCATGGCATCATGCTCGCTTTCGGAAAAGCGTAATCCATAAATTCGCCGGTGAGCAATTGGCCGCTTTCGTCGTAAACGGCTTGCTCCCAAAGAGCCTGGCCCATGCCTTGCGCGATGCCGCCGTGAATCTGGCCGTCTACGATGAGTGGATTCAGAATCTTACCGCAATCGTCAACGGCGACGTAGCGCGTGATCTGCACGTCGCCTGTTTCCTTGTCTACCTCCGACACGACGATGTGACAGCCGAAAGGGAAACAGAAGTTGGAGGGCTCCCAGAAGTGAGTGACGGAGAGGCCAGGCTCGGTGTTGGGAGGTAGTTCCATGGCCCGATAGGTGGCCCCGGCAATTTGCTGGATCGGGATCGTAGCGCCCGTTTTTAGACAAATGCAGTGGCCGCCTTCGAAGCTCACCTCTTCCGATTTGAGCAGCATCTTGCCGTAGATTTTGATTTTGTCTTTGAGCTTTTGCAGCGCGTAGTAGAGAGCCGTGCCACCGACGGCCGTGCCGCGCGAACCGAAAGTGCCGATGCCGTACTGAACAATCGAGGTATCGCCATGCAACACGACTACGTCGTCGATGCCAACGCCCAATTCGTCTGCTGCGATTTGCGCGAAGGTGGTTTCTTCGCCTTGGCCGTGCGGTGATGCTCCCGTCATGACGGTAACTTTGCCCGATGGTTCGATGCGCACGGTGGCACTTTCCCAACCGCCGGCGGGTGTTGCGGCCGAAGGACCGAAAGCGCAGATTTCGCCGTAGGTAGCAATGCCGATGCCCATCAGCTTGCCTTGTCTCCGCGCTTCCGTTTGCACAGCGCGCAGATTTTTATAGTCGATGGTGTGCATGGCTTGATCGAGCGGCGCAGCATAGTTGCCTGAATCGTACGAAAGGCCGGTTCCGGTAGCGAACGGGAATTCTTCGTTGCGGATGAAGTTCTTGCGGCGGATTTCGGCCGGGTCCATTTTGAGTTCGGCGGCGAGAATATCCATCATGCGCTCGATGCCGTGAGTGGCTTCCGGGCCGCTGGCTCCACGGTAGGCGTCAGTCGGCACGCAGTTCGTGAACGCACCCACGACATCGGCTTCAATGTTGTTGCAGCGGTACAAGCCCTGCATCATGAGCACGGTGAGCGTGGGAATCACTGGGCCGAGAAGCTGGTGATAGGATCCGAGATCTTGAATGATTTTGAGGCGGATGGCGGTGATTTCCCCGGTGTTCTTGGCGGCGACTTCGTAGTAATCCACTTGGCCACGGCCGTGGATAGTGCAGGTGAAGTTCTCGCGGCGCGACTCGATCCATTTCACCGGGCGGCCGAGTTTCATGGATACAAAACCCATAAGCGCCTCTTCGGCGTAGACGTTCAGCTTGCTGCCGAAGCCGCCGCCGACTTCGGGCGCGACGATGCGCAGCTTATGTTCGCCAATGCCCAACATCCCGGAGAGAAGGGTGCGGCAGAGGTGGGGAATCTGGGTGGACGTCCAGACAGTGAGAGCGCCGTCGCCACTTTTGTAATCGGCTACGACCGCACGGCCTTCCATGGCAGCGGGAATGAGGCGCTGCTGGACGATGCGCTGCTTTACAACGACCTCCGCTTCTTTGAAAGCCTTTTCAGGGTCGCCGCCTTTTTGTTGATAGGTGAAGGCAACGTTATCGGGCCACTCGGGGTGAACGGGTGGAGCGCCCTTGGCCAAAGCTTTTTCGGGATCGGCCACGGCGGGCAGGGGATCGTAGTCCACTTCCACCGTGTCGGCTGCGTCACGGGCAATATAGCGGTCGATGGCAACGGCAACTGCTACTGGATGACCAACATAATAGACGCGGTCTTTGGCAAGAACGGTGTGATTGGGCGTGCGTAAACCCGGAAGGACTGCGCCGCAAGGCACGGGGCCGACGCCAACCGTGTCGGCAAACGTATAAACGGCGACGACACCGGGAATTTCGAGCGCGGCTTTGATATCGACGTTTTTAATTTTGGCGGCAGCGTGGGGGCTGCGCACAATACACGCGTGATACATGCCGGGCAGCTTCAAATCGTCGACGTAAGTAGCAGTGCCAGTGATCAGCCGCGGATCTTCGCGGCGCTTGATGCGCTGGCCAACGAGGGGATCTGTTTTGGTGATGGTAGTGGTTCCCATAATATTTGCCCCCTCTGGCTATGCTCTCTTCGCGGCTGCCTGCATTTGCGTTGCAGCGGTGCGGGCGGCATTCACAATATGTTGGTAGCCCGTGCAACGGCAGAGATTGCCTTCGATACCGTGGCGAATCTCTTCGTCTGTGGGATTTGGGTTGCGGTCAAGCAACTGCTTCACGGCGATGATCATGCCAGGCGTGCAATAACCGCACTGGAGTCCATGCTCGGACCAGAAGGCGTCTTGCACAGGGTGATATTTGCCGTCTTGGGCGAGACCTTCGATGGTGGTGACGGATTTGCCGTTGGCCTGGACCGTGAACATGGCGCAGCTTTTGATGGCTTTGCCGTCTACCTCCACAGTGCAAGCGCCGCAAAGCGACGTTTCACAACCGATGTGCGCGCCGGTGAGGTTCATTTGCTCGCGCAAAAAATGGATGAGCAGGGTGCGTGGTTCCACTTCTTCTGTGACGGATTTGCCGTTGATGGTGAGGGTTACTTTCTGCTTCATTAGGTTCGCCTTGCTAGCGGTAATAAACATATCAAAAGTTGTGAGCTCGTGAGCGCGCCCAACAAAAAGCTTGACAAGATTGCCATTGGCATCTACCTTTGAGGCTATGCCAGTGCCGTCTCAAAGCCTCGTTCTTAATGGACCCGAGTTCACAACCCGAGCCGCCAATTTCGCCCACCTTATGGCCACTCCGACCTTCCAGAAGCAGTTTTTCGCCAACCCGTCGGCCGTAGCATCCCGAGAGTTCAACCTGAAAGTGCCCGCCAGCGCAGCCAGTAAGGCGAACGCCATGGTTTTTGCGCTGTTAGGCGACAAGAAATTCAATAGCTGGGCGAAAGAATTCCAGAAGGAAATTGACACCTCGTTCCATGGCATTTCCGGGGCGGCCAGTGTTTCCGACGCCCAGAAGGCCCTGAAATCGAAGCAGACGCGCGACCAACTGGTCGCCAAGTTCAACGCCTCCGTTGCCCATCAACTGTCTCCGGAAACGGCCGCCACGCTTGCCTCAATCAACAAGGGCCCATTAGTGTCCGAAGGAGATGTGGCCGTTATCTTACTCACGTTCGTGGTCGTGGTTGTGGTCGTCGCCATCGCCGCCGGGATCGCCAACCCCGCAGAACTGGTCTCCCGGCAGCAGGTGCAGCTCGTCGCCAGACAAATTACGGCATCGCAGGTAGCCCAAGTCCGCACAAACCAGCGCTGAAGCTGAATGGACATTCTCGATCCCATCCCTGAAATACGCGTTCTCTCGCTCCTGTTGACATTGCAGTGTACGGCTGAATGCTTGCATTGCGGCACGAACAGCAGCCCGCGCGTCAAGTCGCGATTGCCGGAAGCCACTGCTGCGCGTCTGATCGACGAGGCCGCGCAAGCTGAATATCAAGTGGTGGCGTTTACCGGTGGTGAGCCCCTTCTGTACGGCGAGCCGCTCTTCCGGTTGGTTCGCCAAGCCGCCGGACACGGTCTGACCACACGCGTTGTCAGTAATGCCTATTGGGCGCGCACTCTGCAGGGTGCTTCCGCTATTGTGGCGTCTTTGTCCGGCGCTGGGCTTAAGGAAATAAACTTCTCGACGGGCGACCAGCACGCCCGTTTTGTTCCTATGGCCAACGTGATTCGCGCCGTCCGCGCTTCGCTCGACCACAAACTCAGAGTCGCTGTCATGATCGAAACCGTCAAGGAGCGATCTATCACACGTGAGGCATTTCTGAACGATCCATTGTTCGTGGAGCTATTCGATAGCGCCGAGCGGGAAACGATCTACTTCTGCGAGAGTCCGTGGATGCCGCTGGACCCACACCAACACCTCGAGTATCCGGATAACATGACTGTCACTGCCGGGAATATCGGGCAGTGTACCGGCTGCGATAGCGTTATCAATACCACTACCGTGCTGGCCGATGGGAGAGTGATGGCGTGCTGCGGGTTGGGAACGCAGCAGATTCCCGAATTGCAGCTAGGTAGAGTGGAGGACGGCAGTTTGACCCAGATGCGATCCCTTGCGGAAAACGACTTCCTTAAACGCTGGATTCGCTGCGAAGGACCCGAACGCATTCTGCAATGGGCGGCAACGAAAAACACGGCGATTGCGTGGGAGGGACTCTATGCACACCGCTGCCAGGCATGTGTCCGCTTGTATTCCGACGAAGCGGTTCGTACTGTAATCCGTGAGCAGTATGAAGAGAAGATTGTGGATGTCCTCGCTTCGGAGTGGCTGACCTACACTTATCCGCAGGCCCAATTGACCGAAGCGTAAAGCCGTTCGGCGTGTCAATTTTCGGGGGAAGGTTGACAGAATGGGTGAGGCAATATATGCTGGCGTTTGATTTGAGTCGTTTCAAAGCTTAAATCCACAGCGAATACCTGAATCATGTCGAACCAAAGCTTCTTTTCGGATGCGCTTGCCGCGGGCAATGGCGTCGTCAGACTTGCCCCTTGCTGGGTGCCGCGTGCCTTTTTAATGCCGGGTGGGCGGCTCAAACTGGATCCTCGCGATCTCTATGCATTGGGGGCGCATCGCGGTGGCATTGATGAGCGCTGGTTTTCCTCGACTACCAAGGCGGCGAATGGGCCGTTGACGGCGCACGACGAAGGCTTGAGCTACATCGAATTCAACGGGAAGAAGGCGCTGTTGAAGGAAGCGATCGATACGGTTGGCGACAAGTTTTTGGGTTCGGCTGTGATGCAGAAGTATGGCGGCTTCAATCTGCTCTGCAAGTTTTTCGACAACCTTGGGCCCATTCCTCATCACCTGCATCAGAACGATGAGTTCGCGGCGCGCGTGGGCCAGAAGGGCAAGCCCGAGGCATATTACTTTCCGCCGCAATATAACTTCAAGGGCAACAATTTCCCTTACACGTTTATGGGGTTGAACCCTGGCGTGACCCGCGCGGAGGTGAAGCGCAGCCTGGAGCGTTGGAACGAAGGTGATAACGAGATTCTGTATCTTTCGCGCGCGTATAAGTTGAAGCCGGGTACGGGCTGGCAGATTGACCCAGGCATTTTGCATGCGCCGGGTTCGCTAGTGACCTATGAACCACAAGTGAATTCGGACGTGTTCGCCATGTATCAATCGCTGGTGGAAGGGCGCGCGGTGGGCTGGGAGTTGCTGGTGAAAGACGTTCCGCCGGAACACCACAACGACCTTGAATACCTGCTGGACATGATGGACTGGCCGGGAAATACCGATCCCGAATTCGCGGAGCATCGCCACTTTCATCCGGCACCCGCCGCAGCCCTGGAAGAGATGAAGGATGCGGGCTATTCGGAAAGCTGGGTGGTGTATTCCACCCCGCACTACTCAGCGAAAGAGTTGACTGTCCTTCCGGGTAAGACGGTGACGATCAAAGACTCTGCCGCTTATGGAATGATCCTGGTGCAGGGCTACGGCGCACTCGGCAAGCATGAAATTGAAACGCCGAGCTTGATCCGTTTTGGGCAGATGACCAAGGATGAGCTCTTTGTTAGCGCGGACGCGGCGGCGCAAGGCGTGACCATTACGAATAAGAGCGCTACGGAAGACCTGGTCATGCTGAAGCACTTCGGACCAGGTAATCCAGACGCACCGACAAAAAAACTGAGTTAATAATAGAGTATGCGGCTTATTCCGGTGTTGATCTCCTGCGCGATGGTGGCGGCTGCTGCGGACAAACCCAAACTGCCCGATGGACCCGGCAAGGAGACGATGCAACGCGTTTGCAGCTCTTGCCATGGACCGGAGATTGTTTTAGGCAAAAAGCTAACGCGCGACGGCTGGAGCCAGATTGTGATGAACATGGTTCAGCGGGGCGCGCAGGGCACCGACGACGAGTTCGCGGATATTGTCGATTACTTGACCAACACGGTTTCCGTTGAAGCGGCCAAGATTAACGTGAACAAAGCGACGGCGAAACAACTGCAGACGGGCCTGGACATTTCAGACAAAGACGCGGATGCGATTTTGCAGTATCGGACTGCGAACGGGGACTTCAAATCGATTGACGATTTGAAAAAGGTGCCGGGCCTGGACGCGGCTAAGATCGACGCAAAGAAGAGCAAGCTGGTTTTCTAGGCTCTGGGCTAAAGCGGTTCGGTCACATCTAAAACTTGGTTCGCTTTCACATTGGTAAGCGTTTGTTGGATGCCGCTGGGCCAGCTAATTTTGATCTCTTTCACGATTTGCAAATCGCCAAGTCCGAAATGAACGCCCCAGTCCGCTGACGAAGCGTAACCGAGCGCGGTGGTCATTTCAGCGTGTTGGGAGCCAATGCGGATCTTCGCGCCAATGCCGTCGCGATTGGAACGCGTACCGCGAAGTTGAAAAATCAGCCAATTTCCAGCGCTCGGGGTGACGTTTCGCCAAAGTTCGGTAGGTTCGCCCAGTGAGGTGACCACCGCATCGACGCGGCCGTCGCCGTCAAAATCAGCGAAGGCTGCTCCACGGTGCGCTTTTAGCAAGTTAGCCACACCAGCGTCCGCAGAGACGTCGCGAAAGGTACCGCCGGCGTTCATGAATACGGTGTTGTGGTCACGGTAGACGGTCGATTCGAACATCTCTACGCGGTCGTTGACGTGTGAGTTGGCAGTGAAGAGATCTTTCCAACCGTCGTTGTTGAAATCGAAAAGACCAAGCCCCCAGCCGCTGTGTTTGAGCGCCGCCGCACCCAGTTTGGATCCATACGTTGCGTCCGCGAAGGTGCCTTTTCCTTCGTTCCGAAAGACGGGATATGTTTCGCCCGCCAGCGCGGTTATAAGCAGATCGGGGCGTCCGTCATTGTCGTAATCTTTGAATTCGACGCCCATGCTGGCGACTGGTTTCCCAACGTCGCGCAGTGCCGTGCCACTAACGAGACCCACTTCTTCGAATGTGCCATTGCCTTTGTTGTGGAACAGAAAGTTGGGCATGTTGTCGTTGGTCACGAACGCGTCGGGAAAACCGTCGTTATCGTAGTCGGCGAATGCAACGCTCATGCCGCGCCCGGCGAAGGACTTCAACCCGGCCTTCTCTGTTACGTCTTCGAACGTGCCATCGCCCCGGTTGCGATACAGGACGCTCGATAAGCCGGGAAAATATTTAGGGTGGCAATAGACGCGAATGCCGCGGGTCGCGTCGCCACAATAGCGGTCGTCGGGTAAGGCCCAAGTGGTGTAACGGACCACCCAAAGGTCGAGCTTGCCGTCTTGATCGTAATCAAACCAGCCCGCTGCGACGGACCAGCCGTGCGCATTGGCAACGCCCGCTTTTTCGCTGACTTCTTCAAACTTGCCGTTGCCGAGATTGTGGTAGAGCAAGTTGCGATCGACGCCGGCGACGAAGAGATCGGGTTTGCCGTCGTTGTCATAATCGGCGGCGGCGGCGCCCATGCTATAGCCGATGCCGGATACGCCGGCTTCCTCGGTAACGTCGTGAAATTTCATGTTGCCGTCGTTGTGATACAGGCGATTCCAGAATTTGGGCGAGGTTTTGGAAAGCGAAGGAACGTCGGCACCGTTAGTGAAATAGATGTCGGGCTTGCCATCGCCATCGCAATCGAAGACAGCGATGCCGCCCGCCATGGTTTCGATCATGTGTTTGAGCGGGGTGGGATTATTTTCGAGAACGAAATTGAGACCAGATTTATTGGCTTGTTCGACGAAACGAATGGGCGGAGTGAACGAGGCGGCACAACAAAAGAGAAGCACGGCCAGCAAAGCCATTCGCGACTGATGTCGAGATCGGTATTCCATAACCCGGGGTTGCGAAGATGTGCCGTCCGCCGGTGCCGAGGGTTTGGTTAGTGACGGCGGCAATGGACGAAGCACTATAGTAATATGCACATACCATAAAAAAGAATCGGAGATGATCGTGTCGTGACGCCTCGCATTGGTTTGTGCCTAATTCTGGCCTCAGTGGTTCAAGGGCAGTCGAATCGGATTTCTGGCCCTATCGGCGACTCAGCGCGAGTGGCGCTCTCGGGCCATATTGATCCCAAAGTGGCGGTGGCGAAGGATCTGGGCGCGGTCGACCCGGGGTTTAGCGTGAACTCGATGGTTTTGCTGCTCAAGCGCTCGGCGGAGCAGCAGCAGGCACTTGAGACATTACTCGCGGAACAGCGCGATCCGAAATCGGCGAATTATCATCGATGGCTGAGCGCAGTTCAGTTTGCGGATCGATTTGGGCTAAGCCCTGAAGACTTCGCAAAAGTTGCGGCTTGGATTGAGGCGCAGGGCTTTCAGATTGAACACCAAGCCGAGGCGCGCAATTGGGTGATGTTTAACGGAACGCCCAGCCAAATCAGCAGCGCGTTTCACACGGAAATCCATAAAGTGGAACTGGATGGCGTTTCGCACTACGCGAATGTCTCCGACCCGCAGATTCCATTGGCCTTGCGAGATGTAGTGAGCGGTATACAGGGACTGCACAATTTTGAACCGCCGCCAGCGAGTGAGAACAAGCCAAGGCCTTTGTACACGAATGGCGGCACGGCTTACCTCGGACCCGGCGACTTAGCGGCAGCGTACGATGCCGTACCTCTTTACAATGCGGGCATCAAAGGGGAGGGGATTAGCATCGCGGTGATTGGGCGTGCGGACTTTGCGATGTCGGACATCGTCGCTTACAAAACTTTGTTCGGCCTGCCGCTAAATCTGCCACAGACGGTTATGGCTGGCGCGGATCCGGGTTCGGGCAGTCAAGGTGATGTGGCCGAAGCGGAACTTGATTTGGAGATATCTGGAGGGATTGCGCCCAACGCGGCGATTAAGTATGTGAACTCGCCGAGCGTCATTACATCGGCGATCTACGCGATTGACCAGAACTTAGCGCCGATCATCACTTACAGTTACGGTGCTTGTGAGTCGAACAGTACCGTGAGTCCGGCGGCCTGGCAAGGCTATATACAGGAAGCCAACGCAATGGGTATTACGTTTTTCGCCTCATCGGGCGATGTTGGGCCGGCGGTTTGCGACCGGGGGTCATCGACGGCGACGCACGGCATCACAATGGGGTTGCCTGCGAGCGTTCCTGAAGTGACGTCGGTGGGGGGTACGCAGATTAGTGGCAATGCTTCGGCGAGCTTTCCGGGCGTTCATAACGAGGTGGCTTGGAACGAAGACGGAATCTATGCTTCGTCAACCGGCGGACCCAGCAGCGTTTTTGCAAAACCTTCCTGGCAATCGGGACCTGGCGTGCCTGCCGATGGGAAGCGCGACGTTCCCGATATTGCCTTGGCCGCAGCCTCTTACCCGGCGGACAATCCGTACGCGACATGTATCGAAGGAGCTTGCGTAGGGGGGAGAGTGAGCGTGGGCGGTGGCACATCCGCAGGGTCGCCGCTGGCAGCGGGCATTCTCGCTCTAGTCACGCAATACCAGATATCTCATGGCACTCTGAGCGGGCCCGGATTGGGAAATATCAACCCCGGCCTCTACCAGCTTGTGCAGAACTATCCATTGGCGTTTAGAGACGTGCGTTACGGCAATAACCTGGTGACGTGCACGACTGGCACACCCAACTGCCCGACCGGGGGTTTCGGTTATAACGCCGGACCTGGTTACGATCTTGTAACTGGGTTAGGCGCGTGGGACGCGTACTATCTGGCGACTTCCTGGAAAGCTCCGACGAATAGGGCAGTCTCTTCCGTATCCATCGCGCCCACAGCGACTGTCTGCGACACTGCGGTGCAACCGGAAACCTACGTGTATTCGGCCACGGTCAGTACGTCTGCGGCGTCTCTTGGCGGCGACCTTACGTTCTTTAGCGATATTGGCGGCAACCTTGCGAGAGTGGCGGTTTCTTCGTCTGGATCCACGGCAATGGTATCCGTATCGTTTTCGAAGCCGGACTTCAACGGAGGGACCGTGTATGCTGTGTACTCGGGAGACGACGGTTCACTGGGAACCGTCTCTACGGAAGTTACACCCAGCCCAATCTATCCGAATC
Organism: Bryobacterales bacterium; assembly: GCA_963763615.1. Lineage (GTDB taxonomy): Bacteria > Acidobacteriota > Terriglobia > Bryobacterales > Bryobacteraceae > Bog-105. Next base: position 41,224 of record CAVXPI010000013.1, read on the forward strand.
CTTTGTTGTCTCTTTCGTCCACGTCGCTCTCTGTAATGCCGGGAGTTCCGCTGCTATTAACCGCCTCGTCGCCTGCGTTATGCGGGCCGTTATCGCAGACAGTTGGGTTTGTCGATCAGTACAATAATGTGCTCTTCCAAGGGAATCAAGGCGGAGCGGGAAGTCTCACATTTAACGCGAACAGTTTGGCGCCGGGCAGTTATCGAATCACAGCCACTTACAACGGGGGCAACTCTTCTAACACATTGTCTATCAGTATCGCGGACACAGCCAATCCAGGATACTCGTTGAAAGTGATGGCCGGCGGCAATAGCAGCTATAGCGATACTGGGGACGGAGGCCCCGCCACTGCGGCAACGTTTCAAGATCTTTGGAGTGTGGCAGTTGACGGCAATGGAAACACCTTTGTGACGAACCCATTGTGCTGCATCCGGCGCATAGATTCCGCCGGTATCATCACGACTTACGCAACGAATGCGAATGCCAGTAGCTTAGCCACCGCCCCGGATGGAACTTTGTACACGATTAGCGGATACATGGTTTACAAGATTGTAAACGGGGCGCTGGTTGCTGTAGCGGGGACCGGAGCGCAATCTGGATCGTACCAAGGCGACGGCACGCCTGCCTTATCGGCTAACATTTACCCCGAGGCGATAACGGTGGGGCCGGATGGAACCTTATTTATTGCGGATTTTTCAGCGGGACGAATTTTTCGCGTCGCTAACGGCAATCTTTATACCGTGGCCGGGGGTGGCCAAACGCCGATAGCCGAGGGAGTGGCTGCCAGATCAGCGTCTTTCGATCCGCTTCGCATCGGTGTGGATGGCGGTGGACTGATGTACCTGGCTGCGTTTGTGGGCGGAACGAACGGGTATTTCGTATACCGAATCGACAGCGGCGGAATTTTTCACGTGTTGGCAGGCAATGCAACCGCATCCTACGCCGCCGCAGATCGCCCGGCACTCTCGACGCCGTTTCCAAATATGAGTGCCATGGCAGTGGATGCTCAGGGAAATGTTTTCGTGGCCGATGGCGGGAATTATGGAGAATCGCCGACAGTCTGGAGGATCTCTAATGGGCAAGCGATTAGGGTTGCGGGCAACGGCACCGCAGGTACACAAGCAAGCCAGAACGCTTTGCTCGGCCAGTTACAGCGTCCCGTCGCTATGACCGTAGACTCAAAAGGCAATGTTTATGTCGCGAATGGGGGTGTTCTATATCCAGTGTTGCAGCTCCTGCAACCGTATTCCGCAACGCTGAGCACGCCGCTTCGCTTTGTGCCTGTTACGCCGTGCCGGGTTGCCGACACCCGCTCGAATTCCCCTACATTCGGAGGCACGCTGGCGGCGCAGACTTCACGAGATTTTCCCATCACTGCCAGTGCCTGCGGCATTCCGGCAACGGCGCAGGCCTACTCACTCAATCTAACGGCCGTTCCGCCGAACGGTATCAGCTACCTTTCATTGTGGCCGACCAATCTGCCGCAGCCTTTCGTTTCCATCTTGAATTCGGACGGGCGGGTGAAGGCCAACGCCGCCATCCTGCGTGCGGGCGACAACAATAGCGTCAGTGTCTACACGACAGACACGACAGACGTAGTTCTGGATATCAATGGGTATTTTGTTCCAGCCACGAATAACTCGTCGGCGCTTGAGTTCTATCCACTTACTCCGTGCCGCGTTGCCGACACGCGCAACGCTAGCGGTCCGCTGGGAGGGCCGATTTTGCGCTCGGGTCAAACGCGGACGTTCCCAATGCTTTCCAGTTCCTGCGGCATTTCTTCCGCTGCGCGGGCTTATTCGCTCAATTTTACGGCTGTACCTCCAGGTGGAGTTGGTTACTTGTCGACGTGGCCGGCGGGTTCGGCGCAGCCAGTTGTATCAACTCTGAATTCACCCGGCGCTATCGTGGCCAATGCGGCGATTGTTCCGGCCGGTATAAACGGCGACATTGCGGTCTATAGCAGCGACAATACGCATGTCGTGATTGATATCGACGGTTATTTTGCACCCGCCAGTTCTAGCGGGCTGTCTTTATACACCATGCTCCCGTGCCGCGCTCTCGACACGCGCAATCCAGCAGGTAGCGCCCCTTTCAATGGAACAATTATTGCCAATCTTTCGAATAGCGGTTGTGCGGTACCGAGTAGCGCGCAAGCTTTTGTGATGAATGCGACTGTGGTGCCGCCCAGTGGATTTGGCTATCTCACCCTTTGGCCGGATTTACAGACGAAGCCGTTGGTCTCTACGCTGAATGCATTCGATGGCAAGATTACTTCAAATTTGGCGATTGTTCCATCGGCAAACGGGTCGGTTGATGCGTTTGGCTCGAGTCCGGTTTATTTGATTCTCGATTTGTCTGGATATTTTGCGCCTTAGGTGTGCCAATGAAACTGGCGAATCTAGTGGAATGAAAGGAATCCACCATGTGAATTACCCGTTCAACATGTAGTTGCGCGAGCGAGCGTCGGAGCAATCCGGCGAGTCGAAGCCTCGCAAAACGAACCTGCGAGCCGTAAAGCAGTTAAACCCGATTCGGCCTCGTGACGCTAAGTGAAGGACGGCCAGCCTGCCTAAGATGGTGAAGCCTGCCACCGGTGGAGAAGAAACGGGAGTTGTGCATCCACTGGGCCTTCCGGGGTGGTTGGGGACAGCGCGCAGGGAAAGATTCGTCGAGGAACCTGGGAGATCCGGCGGCACGGCACGGGAAACCGGGCCAGCAAACTGCGGGAATCCATAACCGTGGAGTGGTGCCGGCCGGAAGTCGGTGAGGCCCGTAGTAGCGGAGAAACGGGGTAACGCCCGTGGAGCCAAGGGGCCTTACGAAAAGCATGTGATGTAAGAGGAAAGGAGAACCGCTTGGAGAAAACTCCCACTACGGAAGACCGGGAAACCGGGAAACTCTCTTTGCTGAGACAGAAACTCAATCAAAAGGCGAAGCAGGAACCGAAGTTCCGGTTTTATGCATTAATCGACCGGATCTATCGGAGCGATGTGCTGGAGGAGGCATGGCACCGGGTGCGCGCCAACAAGGGCGCGCCTGGCGTGGACGGCGTGACGATCCAACAGATCGAAACGTCGGAAGCGGGGTTGCAGAAATGGCTGGATGATATCCAAACAGAGCTGCGCACTAAAACCTACCGCCCTTCAGCCGTACGACGCGTCTGGATTCCAAAGGCTAATGGGAAGCAACGTCCGTTGGGAATTCCGACGGTGGCTTCATATTGCACCTCGCGCAGGCTGGTTTAGGACTGCGTTGTGATTCTGTATTTTGCTAGAGTGGCGTACCCAATCGCGAAGGCGTTGTTCGTCTGGCGGGCTGAGTGTAATCCAATAAGGACTCCCCGAGTTCGTTCGGCGCGCCTGGATCACGCCGTGTGTGATCCAGTAGTAGACGACGTTTTCGCTAACTGCGAAGTCAGCGGCCACTTGTTGAACCGTTAACTCCTCGGGCTTGCGAAGCACGGCCGGCGCGATCTTATGACGGCACCGAATCCACTGGATGATTTTCACTGTATATGGCTTACCGGTGGCACTAACAACCTTTTCTCGATTGAGCTGTTCCGCGATTTGCGCGTCAGGCAAGATGCGAGCCAGATCGCGAACCCGATCGACAATCGCGGTTGGATATCTTACTTGGTCGGCAACGCGCGGCGGCAGCGGCACGGTGAGATCGCTGCAGGCGCCCCCTGCCAACGGATGTGAACGGAGAGCTTCTTTTCCGTGAGCGATTTGGCAACCGTGATGTCTTTGACGAGTAGTCGCAGCATACGCTTGCGATCCTTGGCCTGAGTAGTGGGAGCATGCCACAAGCGAGGTAAATCTCTGGCTAACGCCAGCACTTTGGCTTTTTGCTCGGGGGTAGCGACGTGGGCTTCTTGTCGCTGAACCTCGGCGGCCTGCTTTTTGAGATCTTCCCAGTGAAGCAAGGCCTCATTCCAGCGACGTTCCAGTGTGCCCGCTACCAGACGATTCGATGGGTCTACTTCCTGATAGCGCCGTTCGGCGAGAGCGGCTTCATATTGAGCGCGCTCCAGTCGCATCTGCCATTGGCGGAGGATCGTCTGGTCGCGCGACTCCAACTCTCGCAGAGCTGCCAATGCGAGTTCTAACTCGGCTGGTTGAAGAGCCCGCAACACTTGTTCAGTGATCGCGCCATCCAGCAGGTTACAGCGAAAGCTCTGGCAATCTTTGGTCGCCAAGCCTTCCCGACGTAACCAGTTGCACAGATAAATCGGATAGATGCCGCCGTTGCCGGTATAGCGCACAGTTAGAGCCCGTCCGCAATGACCGCACAACAACAACCCTTGCAGTAAAGCCAAGCCTTCGCGTGCCGCGCCACTCAGCAGCATATCGTCACCGTTGGTGCGGTTCTTTTCTAAGCGGCGTTGATTTTCAAAAAACTCTTCCAAACTGATGTATCCCTCGTGATGCTGTTGCAAGTTCACGCGCCAATTCGGCATAGCGACTGCATGCATCCGCTGGCAAACTTCACCCTGCGGGCTGATTTCGCGGCGATACTGATAGCGGCCAAAAACATACATGCCAGCATAGGATGGATTTTTGAGCAAGCCGAGTACACGCGAGTGACTCAGCCGCCCCCATATAATCTTGCCATCCCAAGCCCCACCATAAGCCCGTTTGGGAAATCGCAAAGCGCCTTTCACGAAGCGCTGCATCACAGCATAGGCGGTACCCGTTTCGCGAAAGATGCGAAACACCAGCGCCACTGCTCCCCGCACTTCTTCATCGGGATCCAAAGTGATGCGGCCTTGTTCGTCGTAGCTAAAACCAACGGGCAGTGGAAAACGCAACTCGCCTTTCTTGGCTTTGTTGAGCTTACCGCCTTGGAGGCGCGCGCGCAGGAAATGGAGTTCTGCCTGCGCCATGGTGCCCTTCAATCCGAGCACCAGACTGTCGTTGAAATCGGCTGGATCGTAGCAGCCATCTTCGTCGATGACGAGCGTCTGGGTGAGGGCACATAGCTCCAACAGTCGATGCCAATCCAAGTTCGAGCGTGCCAGTCGCGAGGCTTCCAAAGCAAACACCGCGCCCACTTGCCCCATCGAAACATCCGCTACCAAGGTCTTGAAGTCCTCGCGCCTGGTCATCTCCGTACCCGTCTTCCCCAGGTCCCGGTCGAGGATGCGAATCGCGGTCTCGCTCCATCCCAACTGCAGCGCCATCTCCCGCAACGCGTACTGACGCTCGGTACTCTCCTGATGGTGGCGCACTTGGCCCGGCGTTGACTGACGCAGATAAATGTAGGCAGGTTTGCTCCGGTGCTGTTCTGCAATCTTTGAGTTCATCGGCCACCTCCGCCGCGGTGAAGAAGTGCGGGTCGCTGGCGAGCCACGCTTCGAGCATATTGGCGAGGAGCACACCACCCAACCCGGCATCCAGCGGGGCGGGAAGAGTGGGGAGTGCTGTGCTCACAACGATCCTTTACAGCGCCTCGCGGCGGCGCAGGAGTTCGCGGTTGATCTCGCAGATCTGTCCTAAGAGCTCGCGCGCTCGCTGGTAGTTGGCCAGGAACTCGCTGGCCTGCTCGAAGCACTCCTGCGGCACATAATCCATTTGCGGCCGCAGGCCCGGGTAGCTTACCGAAAGATAATACTTGGGACCATGACCGCGGCCATCGGCACACTTGCATCCGAGCTTGCCGCAGCGTTTGTAGCGCTCGATGAGAGAGCCACGCAGGATGGCATCGAGCGGTGGCAGTTGGCGCAGCAGCGCTTGACGGCGTTTGCGCAAGGCGGCGGTCGATTGTTTTGGTGTTTCCATCAGACCACGTATATGACTGGTCTGATTGTAATCGATATAAATGCATCTTTCAACTCCTTTTATTGACTGACTCGTTGTTATCTAGCTGCTCTAGTAAAGTGACCAATTCCAAAAGAGAATGGACATCGAGTCGCTGCGGCGCTATGCCGAGCAACTCATAGGCGGACGGATCGGCCCAGTCCGTCCACTCGCGCGCGACACTGACGCTGCCACGATCCTGCTGAAGTAGCAAGAGAGTGTCGATGCCTGCAACTTTCCGCTGCTTGAGGACTTCGAAACGCTGGCCTCTGAGTGGATGAAAAGGATGCCGGATCTCAGCCCATCCCAAATGCGTACCGGGCTCTAGTGCAGTTCGTAGTGACCGTCCCGACGGTGCGCGACCGCGTGGTGCAGATGGCCACGCTATTGATCCTGGAACCAATCTTTGAAGCTGACTTTGAAGATTGCTCCTACGGATTCCGGCCCAACCGGTCGGCCCATCAGGCATTGGACGAGATACGCGGTCATTTAAAGGCCGGGTATCAGGCGGTCTATGACGCGGACCTGAAAGGTTACTTCGACTCGATACCGCACGACAAGCTTATGGCTTGTTTGCGGATGCGGATCACGGACCGGAGTGTCCTGCAACTCATCCGAATGTGGCTGGAAAGTCCAGTCGTAGAAGGAGGAGGAAGCAGTGGCGAGCCGGAGAAGTGGCGCCGCGCAGTGAAGGGGACGCCGCAAGGAGGGGTAATCTCTCCGTTGCTGGCCAACCTGTACCTGCACTGGTTCGACAAAGTGTTTTGTCGAAGTAGGGAAGCGGCAAAGGCGAAGGCCAAACTGGTGCGATACGCGGATGACTGTGTCGTCCTGGCGCCGCGCTTCGTGGGGCCGGAACTGAACCGATTTATCGAGGACAAACTGGAGACCTGGCTCGGGTTGGAGATCAATCGAGAGAAAACGCGGGTGGTCAACCTGAAGGAGGACAGAGCAAGCCTTGACTTTCTGGGCTTCACGTTCCGGTACCACAACGACCTGAAGGGTCAAGGGTATCGGTATCTGAATGTTTCACCGTCGGCCAAAGCGCTGAAGAAGGAAAGGGAGAAACTACGCGAACTGACCAATGTCAGCCAGACGTATGTGCCGCTTCCCACCCTGATTCAGCACCTCAACCGGCACCTGGACGGGTGGGCCAACTACTTCCGCTTCGGATACCCGCGCGTGGCCTTTCGCGAAATCAACTGGTACGTTCGTGACCGGCTCAAGCACCACCTGAGCCCGGCGCAGCCAGCGGCCCTTCCGACCGCCGGAAGGGAGCAGCTACTACGACCATCTCGACAAACTCGGGCTTCGGTATCTGTAGGCTGTTCCGCGCAACTGCCTGAATACGTCTGCGATGAAGCGCTTTTCGGAGAGCCGGATGCGGGAAATCCGCACGTCCGGTTCGATGAGGGGGGAGTGGACCGCGCCTTACCGCGTCGTCCTCTCTCCTACTCTACCTACGTGAGAGCGGTCCGCAAAGGCTGTGCTTAACTATGGAAGAAGGAAACCGCGCTCGTTTCCAACACGGAGTTCAACTTGCGCAATCTACTCGCACTCTTTCTAACCATTTCCTTGGCCGCTGCTCAGACGCCCACGCCTACGGGCCCACTATTAGGCTTTAGTTCAGAAACCGCGAAAGTCGAACTGGATTGGGAAGCGCGTTTTCGCGCAATTCCCGAGGCCAAGCGGGTGCATGACAACATGCTGCACCTGGCGGCGCACCCGCATCATGTGGGCTCAGATTATCAACGGCAAAATGCCGAGTGGCTGGTGGCTCGCTACAAGGAATGGGGATGGGACGCCCACATCGAACGTTTTGACGTACTCTTCCCGACCCCGAAAGAGCGAGTCTTGGAACTGGTGGCGCCTCATAAGTATGTCGCTACGCTTGATGAACCGGCCTTGCCTGAAGATCCTTATACGCACGAGAAGAGTAGCCAACTTCCTGGCTATAACATCTACTCGGCCGATGGAGATGTGACCGCGCCGCTGGTATACGTGAACAACGGCATGCCAGCCGATTACGAAATTCTAGAGCGCCACAACATTTCCGTGAGTGGAGCTATCGTGATTGCCCGCTATGGCGGCGGATGGCGTGGCTTGAAGCCAAAGCTTGCTGCCGAGCACGGCGCAGTGGGCTGCATCATCTACTCGGATCCAGCCGATGACGGTTACGGACAAGATGAAGTTTTGCCAAAGGGCCCGATGCGCCCACCCGGTGGCATTCAGCGTGGCTCTGTGGCGGATACCACGCTCTATCCGGGGGATCCGCTTACGCCGGGTATTGGTTCGGTTCCCGGGGCGAAGCGTCTTAAGATTTCCGAAGCGCAGACGATCATGAAAATTCCGGTGCTGCCCATTGGTTATGGGGACGCTCAACCATTATTAGCGGCACTCGCCGGGCCGGCTGTGCCAACGGAATGGCGCGGAGGCCTCCCGCTCACTTATCATTTCGGCCCGGGGCCAGCGAAGGTACATCTGAAGCTGGCTTTCGATTGGAGCCAGAAGCCCGTGCTCGATGTGATCGCGACGCTGAAAGGTTCGGAAGAGCCCGACGTGTGGATTGTGCGCGGGAATCACTATGATGGCTGGGTCAACGGCGCGGACGATCCGATCTCGGGGCAATCGGCGTTACTCGAAGAAGCACGCGCGTTAGGAGAACTTGCGAAACAGGGATGGCGGCCGAAGCGGACGCTCATCTACGCGGCTTGGGATGGCGAAGAGCCCGGCCTGATTGGTTCCACCGAATGGGCGGAAACGCATGCTGAAGACCTCAGCCAAAAAGGTGCGCTCTACCTAAACTCCGATGAAAACGGGCGCGGCTTTTTTAGCGCCGGCGGTTCTCATGAGTTGGAGGAATTGGTCAACAGCGTAGCGAAAGATATGGTTGATCCCGAAACAAAGGTGTCTGTGTGGAAGCGGCAGCAGGCGTCTCTGTTGGTTCGTGGTGGCAGACGCACAGGCGGGACCCCGAACCCGGAAGTGCTGACTCACAACACCCTGCCGATTGAGGCGATCGGCAGCGGTTCGGATTTCGCGGCATTCCTCGATCACTTTGGCATTGCTTCGCTGAACGTGGGGTTCGGTGGAGAAGATCGCGGCGGTACGTATCACTCCGCTTATGACACGCCGTGGTTTACCGATCACTTTGGCGACAAGGACGAAGTATACGGCCCCATTCTGGCGCAAACTGCCGGTGTGCTGGTTATGCGCTTCGCCTCAGCGGACGTGCTGCCTTACGATTTCACAGCGATGGCCCGAACGCTGCGGCAATATGATCATGAACTGCAGGAACTGGTGAAGTCTCTGGAAAAAGACGCGGAGACACGCAAGCGAAATCTCGACATGCACGCTTACGCGCTGACCGATGACCCACAGCAAGGTCTGCAGGCTCCTCCGTCGCTTGTTCCGCCTCCCGAACTGGACTTTGCGCCGTTGAACGACGCCGTTGCCTCGCTGGAGAAGGCAGCTGCTGATTTTAATGCGGCTCGGCCCGGAATGGAGAGGCTTGCCCCAGAGCAACGGAAGGCAATCAATGCGGAACTAACGACGGTTGATCGGAAGCTCATCGGAGAGCAGGGATTGCCGCGCCGGCCATGGGTTCGAAATTTGATTTATGCGCCCGGAGTGTATGCCGGGTACGGGGTGAAAACGCTTCCTGGTGTGAGAGAAGCGCTGGAACAGGGACGTTTTCCGGAGGCGCTGGAACAGTTGAAGATCGTGGCGAAAGCGATCAATGACGAAGCGGTGTATATCGAGAAGATTGCCGCGGGAGCGGGTTCCGTGCGGTGAACTGCCGCTATGGTATTCTGCGAGTGTCCGACGTTTTTCATTGAAGAGTAAGGGGACGTAGTTCAGTTGGTTAGAACGCCGGCCTGTCACGTCGGAGGTCGCGGGTTCGAGCCCCGTCGTCCCCGCCAACCTCTTATCAGCAGCAGCTATTCCAGCCTTTAACGAAAGTATTTTTCTTATGACACCGGGACATCCTGCTCCGAAATTGCACCTCACACAGACTGCCGAATACCGGGAAGGTTACGCGAATAGCGTGCAGATGCGTGTGAGCCTGTGGGATTTTTTTCTGATGTTCGGCATGGCGAACCAGACATCGCCGGAAGCGGTCACGATCCAGAATTTCCAGGGCATCTATTTGAGTCCGCAGCAGGCGAAGGCCCTGTCGAACTTGCTGCAGCAAAACCTAAGCCAATACGAAGCGGCGTTTGGTGAGATCCGGCTGGACGCAAAAGAAGGCGGCCAAGGCCGCGTGATCCAGTAAGGCCGATATTTGCCGGCTAAACCTCGACGCCCGCCGATGCCGAAGTTGCCGCCCTTCGCGTTGATGGAAGAGCAGGCGCCGAGAAAAGTTAATCCTCTTCACCTGGTCATTTTTTTCCTGATCTTTGCGGTTCCGCTATTTCTCATTCATTTTCAGGTTCTGCAACTGCCCTATTTTTGGGATGAGTTAGGGCAATTTGTACCCACTGGCGCTTGATTTGCTGCGGGGCGGCGCGCTGGTGGCGCACTCGGTAGTTCCGAATGTGCATCCGCCTGGTGTCGCGGCGTATTTGGCGTTGAGCTACAAGGTTTTTGGGTTCTCGAGCCTGGTTACGCGCTCGGCAATGTTGCTGTTGGCCGCGGGCGGATTGCTCATCACTTTCTTGCTGGCGATTGAGTTGAGCAAAGGAGCCAACGGCGCGCCGGCGTTTTTACCGCCAGTGTTCTTGTTAGTGTCGCCATTGTTCTTTACGCAAAGCATGATGGCGCAATTGGACATGCCGTGCATGGTGTTCACGCTGCTGGCGGTTTTCTTTTTCGTGAAGGAGGAATATGCGTGGTCGGCGGCGGCTTGCGTGGTTTTGGTGCTGGTAAAGGAGACGGGGATCGTCACACCGTTCGTGTTCTTTTGCGTGCTGGCGCTGCGAAAAGACTGGAGGCGGGCGAGCTGGTTTACGGCGCCGGCCGTGGCGTTACTCATTTGGTTGACCATTCTCCACGCGAAGACCGGATACTGGCTCGGCGATGCCGAGTTTGCGCGCTATAACGTAAGTTACGCGCTGAAGCCGGCGCGCATGTTGATCGCGCTGGGGCGGCGGATTTTCTATCTTTTCTTTGCGGAGATGCGCGTGGCCGGCACAGTGATCTTGACTGCGACCGTAGCGAAGTGCAAAACGTTTCATACGCGCGCCTGGGCTGTGGTAGCGGCGGTAGCCGGATTGAATGTGATTTTGGTTTCGGTTTTGGGCGGTGCGGAGCTGGAACGTTACTTACTGCCGTCACTGCCGTTGTTCTATATTGCGGTCAGTATTGGCTTGACAGCCATTCGAAAGCCGTTGGCGATTGCGGCGACCGCTGTTATGCTTTTGGCGCTTACGTTTTTCATTCGTTGGAACCCGCCGTATCCGTTTCCGTTTGAGAACAACTACGCGATGGTGGACTTTCTGCATTTGCAGGCCGTGGCGAGCGCGTATGTGGACCAGAACTTGCGAGACCGGAGAATCGCGACGGCTTGGCCATATACAGGAGCGCTGCGCAATCCCGATTTGGGCTTCGTGCAGCGCAAGGTTAGAACGGTGGAGACGCATGATTTGCATTACTCGTCGATCAAAGCAATTCCGGCGGAGCGTTTCGACACGCTGATCGCTTACACGCGCGAATGGGTTCCGGCGCCGAGTGTAACGGATAACCAATTCGTGCGGATGTTTCTGCGGCGCTTTTATCAATGGGAGCCGGATGTTACGCCGGAACAGTGTGAAGAGCTGGGTTTAGAGCAACGCATGTCTTGGATCTTGCACGGGCAGAGCGTCGCCATTTATACCCGTAAAGAGCATGGACAGTAAGAGACGGCGGGCCGCGTGGTGGGGCACGGTTGTGTTGTTCCTGGTGCACGGACTGGTGGTTGCCACCTGGATTTCGCGCATTCCGGCCATACAGAGCGCGCTGCGGCTCAACAATTTCGTGCTCGGGCTTACCTTACTTAGTTCGGCTATTGGCGCGCTTTGTGCCATTCCCATAGCTGGCATGCTGGTTGCGAAATTTGGCAGTAAACGGATTTGCGTTTTGGTCAGTACCGGTTTCTGTTTGAGCTTAGTGTTGCCTTCGCTCGCTGTCAATTGGGTCACTCTGGCACTGGCGTTGTTTGTTTATGGCGCTTGGGCTGCGGGGATGGGCGTGGCCATGAATTCGCAGGCAGTAGAAGTGGAGAGTGCGTTAGCGCGGCCAACGATGTCGCGCTTTCATGCCATGTTCAGCCTTGGCGCCATGATCGGCGCTGCCATAGGAGGTGCAGTCGCCGCCCGCGGATTCGGGACAGTTGGACACTTCCTGATTAGCGCTGCGCTAAATGCTGCGGCGATTTTGGCGGTTGGACGGTTGTTGTTAGACTCGCACGACCCGCACAAGAATGTCGACCACCGGTTGCCTTTTCGCAAGATGCCGCGTATCTTGCTGGCGTTAAGCGCCATTGCCTTTTGTATGTTTCTTTCGGAAGGAGCAATGGCCGATTGGACCGCCTTGTACCTACGGCAAGTGTTGAAAGCCGGGCAGGGAACGGCGGCGATGGGGTATTCGGTGTTTTCGGCAGCGATGGCGACGATGCGGTTTTTGGGAGATCTTGTGACGGCGCGGTTGGGGCCATATAGAGCAGTGAGAAACGGCAGTTTGCTAGGGGCCTTGGGCGTGGGTTGGGCGCTCTGCATGCTTAATGCGGCTTGGGCTATGCCGGGATTTGGCTTGGCGGGCTGCGGGTTTTCTATCATTGTTCCACTGGTGTTTGGTTCGGCGGGACGGGTGAAAGGCGTGGCAGGCGGTGCGGCGATTGCGACGGTTTCGGGGTTCGCGTACATCGCCTTCATTGCGGGTCCGCCGGCGATTGGATTTTTGTCACAGTTAGTGTCTTTGCGCGGTGCGCTGTTGGTGGTAGTGGGTTGCTGCCTGATCTCGGCGTTCTTGTCGCGGGAGATGAATCGCCCGTGACGTCAGGTCCGGCGCCATTGCGGGAGTGCCCGGCCGCTATCAGAGCCTAGTAGTAGGGCCATAGGATTGCTCTGGGGGTATGATGAGGGGTGAATCGAAAGATGGTCCTCGGACATCAACTTAAGCGGAGATTTAAATGGCTGAAAAGGATACGCTGACGTTTACAGACGCTGGCTTTGACAAAGAGGTTTTGGGCGCGGAAGTGCCTGTTCTGGTGGATTTTTGGGCTGAATGGTGCGGCCCTTGCCGCGCGATGGGCCCCACCGTCGATCAGGTAGCCGCCGAATACGCGGGAAAGGTAAAGGTAGGCAAGTTGGATGTGGATTCCAACCAGCAAACCGCCTTCCGCTATGGTATTCGTGGTATCCCCACTTTATTGCTCTTCAAAGGCGGCCAAATTCTTGAACAGCGGACTGGCGCTATCGGCAAGCCCGAGTTCCAGAAGATGCTAGACAAGCACCTCTCATAAACGCTCTACAAAGGGCGTGAATCTGAGATCGCTCACAAACGGGTAGCTTGGTTTCCTTCGCCGGTTCTTCGGTAGGTGTTCCAAATCCTGATTTATGGCCCCATCTGAGAGGGCCATCAAGCTAGGATTTGCCAAAGGCTTCAACTCCGGCGAAAGGTACCCCGATTTCACCACGATGATCTTGAATTCTCTGGGTTCCAGGCCGAGCGAAGTGAAATCGATAATATCGTGAAATGGCCGCCGCTTGGCGGTCAAGACTACCTTAATTCCATCCCCAACTTCTACCACGGCGGTTCGTTCCGCTTTCGATAAGAAAATGACCGTTGCCTGTGCTTTGACGGGCTGGCTGCCAAGCGGGTCAAGCGTCGCGCCGATGGAAAGCGGAATCGTAGCGCCCACTCCAGCGCGATAGCATTCGTCGGTTCCCGGACGGTCGGCAATTCCGGCGAAGACGACATTGCCGGCTTTTTGATGGAGCAACTCCGCGAGCACCTCCGCACGATCGCCAGTGCCACCCCCGGTCGGATTGTCGCCCGAATCGGCCAAAATTGCGGGCTTCGTTGGCGCTTCCATGGCCCACTTCACACATTCGGCAATAGTTCCGGTTTTGGTGCCGAACTGAAACTTCTCGCGCGCATTCCAATAGTCTTGCGCCAGCTTCAAGGCAATCCTCTTTTGCGTTCCAGCCGCGGTTCCGGTAACGACCGCACTGGCCGTGGAGCGCGGTTCGTCTGCCCAAACATAGCCGACGAGAAGCGATACGTCTAAGACGCCTGGCTGCTCGTTCAAATCCGGTAGCTGCGCCCACAGGCTCTTGCCTGGTTCCCACTCTGTGCTGGTGCGTTCGCCGGGCATCAATACGGGGATCGGTGCCCACGCCATGGTTGGCCGAACGCCTTGGTCTACACAGTGAATCAACATGTCGCACGAGCGCCGCATGGTTTCTTCGCGATCAATGTGCGGGGCGGTGCGAAAGGCCGACAGCATGTTCAGATTAGTGATAATGCGCTTGCTGATGTTGCCGTGCAGATCGTAGCTGGCGCTGAGCAGACATTTGGGCCCAACGAGCTGGCGAAGTGCGGCATACCAATCGCCCTCGGAGTCTTCCATACCCTCCACGAACATCGCCCCGTGCATGGGCAGAAACACGCCATCGAGCGGCAATAGATCTTTGATCCGCCGCAGGAATTCGGACTTAATGCTCTGATATGTGTCGGCGGCGACGGGACCGCCAGGAACGGCGGTTGCTACCAGGGTTGGCAGAAATGGATACTGGTAACTCTTCAGGAAAGCGAAGCGTTCGTTCTTGGCAAGATTGTCGCCACGCAGAATGGTAAAGTCTTCTTCGCGGGTTCGAATGCGCGAATAGGTGCTGCATTCGATGCTGATACCGCCAAAGGCGATGCGCTTCGCGCTAGCGGCCGGCAACAACAAGGCACTTGCAGATTGTAAGAGTGCTCGGCGCGTCAGCATGTCGTTAGCGAACATTGAGGCTAAACGGCAGAATCTGCAGGACGCCGCCTTTCAACAATCCGCGGCTGGGCAAGCCCGGCAGCAGGGTGCGGATCTTTCTCTCGGCGGTTTCTTCTTCCAGGGCTTCGGGTGTCGCGTTGGAAAGCATTTCAAACAAACTGCGGCGCGCCGGGAACATCACCAGATTCGTCTCGCCCGTTGCGCTCAGGTTTGCTTTCTTGCGCACAATCGCTATTACTTCGCTGAGTCCGCCGAGTTGATCCACCAAGCCGTTTTGTTTGGCCTGCGCGCCCATCCAAACGTGGCCCTGGCCGAGAGCGTCAATCTGCTCGAAGTTCTTTTTGCGCGAGGCGGCGACTTTGCCAACGAAAGACTTGTAGGTTGCCTCGATGGAATCGTGCAGCTTTTGGCGGCCGGCATCGCTTAACGGCTGCGTGGAATCGTCCAGACTGGCGAGCTTGCCCCGGCTGATTTGATCTTCGGTGACGCCTAGTTTGTCGAAGAGGCCATGGAAGTTGGGACGGATGTAAAGTACGCCGATGGATCCGGTCAATGTGTTGGGATAGGAAACAATTGGATCGCCCGTCATCGATATGAAGTAGCCGCCCGACGCCGCGTAGTCCGACATGGAGATCGCCATCGGTTTGGCCGCGCTCAGTAGCTTCAATTCATGCAGAATTTCATCCGATGCTACCGAATCGCCACCCGGCGAATTCACGCGCACGATCACGCCTTTGATAGAGCCATCGTTACGCACTTGCCGGATGACCTTGGCGAATCCGCCGGAGGAGATATTGGTGGTATCGCCGAAACCTTCTTGCGGATCGCCGCGCACAATTTCGCCTTCACCCACGAGCACGGCGATCCGGTCGCCCTTGCCCGGCACGGATTTGAAATAGCTGCGGATGCTTACCTTGTTCAGATCGTTCGAGCCCGTGCGCTTTTTGAGGTCTGTATAAACCTGATCTTCATAACCGAGCTCGTCAATCAGGCCGTTGGCCTTTGCCTGGCTGGCCATGAATGGGCCGTTGTCGACCAGCGACTTCACCTGTTCGGTTGTCAGGTGACGCGATTGGCCGATCGAACCGCAAAAGTTGTTGTAGATCTGGTCGAGGACTTGGTTCAGAACCTCGCGCGTCTCTGGCGTCATGCCGCTTCTGGTGAATGTGTCGCCCGCGTCTTTATACTTGCCGATGTGATCGACTTCAACTTGCACGCCCAGCTTGTCGAGCGAGTTCTTGAAGTACATCTCTTCCAGCAAGAAGCCTTTGACGTCCATCATGTCGTCGGGTGATAGGTAGATTTTGTCGGCGACGGAGGCTAGATAGAATTCACGCGACCCGGGGCTCTGGAGGTACGCGTAGACGGGCTTGCCCGACTTCTTAAATTCGGCGATCTCCTGGCGGATTTCCTGGAGCTTGGCCCAGCCTGCCGCGATGCCATGGGGCTGGAGGACGATGGCTTTTATCTTGGAATCGGTGGCCGCGTGGTGGAGGGAAGTCCACAAATCGCGAACTGTGGGCGCGGCTTGGATTCGACCGATCGGAAACGGAATCTCGACGGGCGCAGCTTCAGGGACTTCGCCTTGGAGCTCTAATTGGAGTACTGCGTTGTCGGCAACCGTGGGCTGCTTGGAGGCAAATATGCGGCCAATCGCCAGAAGAATGATAATGGAGCCGAAGACCGCTACGACAATTCCGACCACAACCCCAAGGAAGAACTTCGCCATACTGGCAGCGTAGCAAGTCCGCCTGAGTGAAGACCGCCAGGGCGGACACTCGCTAAGAAACTTCGACTTTTTGCGAGACCATCAGGCCCATGCGCTGGGCGCATTCGATCAGGCTGGTTCTGTTGTGAATATCGAGTTTGCGCATGAGGTTCAGCTTGTGAGCCTCAATGGTCTTGATGCTAAGCGACAGTTCGGCCGCTACTTCGCGCACCGTACGACCCTCTGCCAGCAAGCGCATCACTTCCTCTTCGCGCATAGTGAGTACCGATGGGCGCGGGAAACTGTTCGACGCCGCCAAGGCTTTCAAGTCGGAGGTGAAGAGGGAAAGGCCGCGGGCGGTCTGGTCATCTTGTTGGGCCACACGGCGAATGCCCGCCGTTAATTGGCTGGCTGCGCTATCCTTCAACATGTAGCCGGTGGCTCCAACGCTCATGGATTTCTCAAGATTTTCAGGAGTATCCTGTTCGGTGAGAATCAGCAGACCAGTGGTACCGGCGACTTGGCGCAACTCCAACGCCAATGCGTCATTCGCCTCGGCGAGCAGACCGAGATCCATCACAAGCGCATCGGGAGTGATCAGCTTGGCCATCGCCAGCGCTTCCGAGAAGCTGCCTGCCTCAGCGACGATTTCCAGATCAGTCTCCCCCGCCAGAAGCGTCTTCAACCCTCTCCGAAAAAGCGAGTGGCCATCGGCCAGTATAATTCTGTGAATTCGTTTTGCGCGTGTCAAGGCAGTTTCCTCTCCCGTCAGTTTCCTTATCGGCACTAATGCGCGGCTTAGTGAAAAAAGTAAAGCGAATAAGTACGCTTTCAAAAGACTGGCACGGGCTAGTGCCCGCTGGCCGGAGCACTTTTCGCGAGCAACTGGACGATTTCCTCGTTTTCAGTATCCCTGGCCCGTTCCAAGGCGGTATGACCCGCCTTATCTCGCAGCATACGATTCGCGCCACGCTGCAAGAGGAGCGTCACCACATCCAACCGTCCCATGGACGCCGCCATCATCAGCGGCGTAGCGCCGGATTGGCGTTCCCGATCGTCAATGAGCGCGCCTCGATCCAGCAGCAGAGCAACCACTTCCGCATTTCCGCCGAGTGCTGCATCGTGCAGCGCCGAACCGCCGGTCTGGTTCCGCGCCGATAGCGACGCGCCATGATCCAGCAAGAGCTGCACCATTTTCTTTTGCCCCTTCAGCGCGGCGTCGTTCAAATAGCTGGATCCGTCCGCCGATGGTTTGTCTACATCGAAGCCGTTGTCCAACAATAAGCGGGCGATTTCCGTTTGCCCCCGCATGGTGGCCGATTCCATAGTTTCTTCGGCAATTTGTTCGGATTGCTTTAGCTTTTGACCCAGCCGGAGTAGGGCGGCCACGACATTGCCGTTTTTGTAAGCCAAAGCGATATCCAGCGGGGTTTGGCCGAAGCGGTCGCGCTGCGTTGGATCGGCACCTGCGTCGATCAGCGGTTGGATCATTGGCGCGAAACCGCGCATGCAGGCCTCGTGAAGCGCCCCGCGCCCATCTAGCGGATGTACATAGGATGCGTTGGCGTGGTTCTTCAACAAGGCGGCGACGGCAAACGGCTGGTCATGGAGCACCGCACTATCGAGGGGAGTATTACCGTTCGCATCCAGCGTCTGTATGTCTGCTTTGGCCGAGATGAGTAAGTCAATGATGGACGCATAGCCTCGTGCGGACGCCACATGCAGCAGACTCTGGCCGTCGCGATAATCTCCGTTCAGTTTGCCGCCCGCATTTAGCAGCAACTGGGTCATTTTAGCGTGGCCGGTGAGAACAGCGTATTGCAAGGGTGTGCTGCCAGATTCGCCGTGATGGGCGTTGACGTCGGCACCGTGCGCGATCAGGAATTCGGCGATCTCGATCTGGCCGCTCCAAGCAGCCTCTAATAAAGGTGTACTGCCCAAAGCGTCGCGGATGTCGACAGGGGTGCCGCTCACGATCAGGCGTTTGACGTCGTCGAGCTTGCCGGTGCGAACTGCTATGTGCAGGGTTTCGGCTGGAGTGTCGGGAGTTTTGGGGGCGAGAGGCGGCGGATTCTGGCTCAAGGCGAGCGAAAGCGCGATCAACGGCAAGGCGCTTCCGAGCATTTTCATACGTTAGCACCAGACAAACGACTTGACACATCCATCAGACATGGGTACACTACCCATATAGTATCTATGCCTAAAGCCGAAATGCCTTCCGGGGCGTTGATCCTACTCATCCTTCGAGTGCTGCGCACGGGGCCGCTGCACGGTTATGCCATTGCGCAACGGATTCACGCTCTTTCCGAAGAGGTCTTACGAGTGGAAGAAGGATCACTTTACCCAGCGCTGCAACGAATCCTATTAAAGGGTTGGGCGCATGCGGATTGGGGCATTTCCGAAACCAATCGCAAAGTGCGTTTTTACAAGCTGACGCCCGCGGGCAAGAAGCAACTCGAAACCGAACTTTCTGAATATGAGCGCCTCAACCAAGCCATTCAAGCTGTGCTGCGAACTGCGTAACCTACAGAACCATGCCAGACTTCATACGCCGATTACGGTATCTTTTGAATCGTCGCCGCTTCGACCGGGAGCTGGCCGAAGAGATGGAGGCGCATTGCGAAATGACGGCGCAACAGGGCAACCATTTTGGCAATAGCCTTCGCCTGCGAGAGGAAGCGCGCGATGCGTGGGGGTGGACGTGGATTGACGACTTAATGCATGACGTCCGCTACACGATGCGGGTGCTACGCAAATCACCCGGGTTTACGTTGGCGGCTGTTCTGACGCTTGCGGTTGGCATCGGTGTGAACGTGGCGGCATTTGGATTTTTCAATTTGATCTTCTTTAAGCCGCTGCCGGTGCGTGATCCCGGGAGTCTCGTGCGGCTGGAAAGGCTGTCGCCCAAACGCGGGTACTCTACGTGGGTGCCATATCCAGAAATGGCGTTTGTAAGTGAGTATTCGAAAACGCTCTCGGCGGTGGTTGCGGCTTTTGGAAGCCGGTTCCGGATTGACGGCGAGGAGAAACCGCAAAGCGCGCGTTTTGTGACGCCGAATTTCTTTGGCGAGCTGGGAGGGACTGCGAGTTTAGGGCGATTAATTGATTCGCGGACGGATGGAGTTTCGAGCGCCGCTCCAGTGGCGGTGCTCAGCCATGCGTTCTGGCGGCGGCACTTCGGCGGCGGCCAGCGGGTTATAGGCGAGGTGATTCGCCTCAACAACAAGCCGTTTACGGTGATTGGCGTGTTATCGGCCGATTTCAGCGGCCTTGATTTGAGCCACACCGATGTTTGGCTGCCGATGAACGAGCAACCGTATTTTTTGACGGGCAGCCGCATGCTGACTGACTTCTCCGAAAACGATGGCGTTGAGATGTGGGGGCGGCTGAAGCCGGGTTTGACGCCGAAGGTGGCGGAGGATGAAATTCGGGGGCTGCTGGCGCAGTTGTATAAGCAGCGGCCGAACGAAATGTGGGAGAACGAAACGCTGCAAGCCAATCCGGCGGGGAATGCGCGCGTTTCGCACGGGCGGAGTAAGGGATCGGGAGCACCGCCAAATCCGTGGCGGGACGTCTTTCCCATCATCGGACTGGTGAGTGCGTTTGTGCTGTTGATTCTGGCGGTGTCGAGCGGAAATCTCGGCAGTCTGCTGCTCGCGAGGAGCGTGGCTCGGGAGCGCGAGATCTCGATTCGCATTTCGGTGGGCGCGGGGCGGGCTCGTTTGATTCGCCAACTTTTCACTGAGAGTTTGGTGTTGGCGTTTCTTGGCTCGGTGGCTGGGCTGGCGCTCGGCTTTGTGACCCTGCGAACGTTCATTCTATGGATGGATGCGCCGGCCTGGCTCAATCCGAATCCAGACTGGCGCGTGGTGTTATTCTCGCTCGGAATCGGCGTGGTAGCGGCGGTGCTGTTTGGGCTCACGCCAGCCCTGCAGATTGCAAGACAACGGCATCGGGCGACGATGGTGCGGAAAATTTTGATTGCCGGCCAGGTAGCGGCGAGTTGCGTGCTGCTGATTGTTTCCGGACTGCTGGCGCGGGCGCTGGATTTCGCGCTGCATTTCAATCCAGGGTTTGAATATCAGAATGTCGTGCTGCTTCAGCCGGAGTTAGATGGTCATGGTTACACGCCGGAGAAAGCGCGCGCGTATCTCGACGAGTTGCAAAGCCGGCTTCGGCAGATGCCTGGAGTGCAGTCTTTGGCGCTTACGTCAATTCCGCCATTAGCGGAACGGTTGAGTCGACTGGGACGGCTATCGCGGGACGGCAGCTTACCATTCACGTCAGTCGAGTCAGCGCTACGTTCTTTCAGACGATGGGCATTCCTATTCTGCGCGGACGCGCTCTGAAGCCGGGCGAGGCGCATGCCATTGTCGTTGGCGAATCGTTTGCCAAGATTGGCTGGCCGGATAAAGATGCGTTAGGCGGCAAGTTCGACACCGACGATGACCACTTTACGGTGGTCGGCATCGTGGGGACCGCACGGCTGGTGGAACGGGAGAATCCGGATGCGGTGGAGGCTTATTTCCCGATGGAACCGGCCGGACTTGTCGGGGCTAGCGTGCTGGTAAAGACGAACGGTCGGACGGAGAGCATGATGCCCGCGATGAGTGCGCTGGCGAAGTCGATCCGGCCGGATGTGATCCCTTATGTTCAACCCTTGAAGGTGTCGTTCAGAGAGCAACTGAACACCATTCGCAATGCTGCGCTCGCGGTGAGTGCGCTCGGGGTGGTGGCGCTGTCGATTGCGTGCCTCGGGATTGTGGGACTGGTCGCCTACGCGGTGTCGCAGCGGACAAAGGAGATCGGGTTGCGGATGGCGCTGGGCGCGAATCCGGCGCATGTGTTGGGTACGCTTCTACGGCAATTTAGCGGGACCGTGTGCCTGGGATTGCTGGGCGGAGTGGCGGGGGCGGCGGGGCTTTCGCAATTGCTGCGGCAGGTGTTATATGGGATTAGTAGTCTTGATCCAGTGGCGTACGTAGTGGCGCCGGGGATTTTTGCGGTGGTGGCGGCGGTGGCAGCGTTGTTGCCGGCTCGGAGGGCGTTGAAGATCGATCCGATGTTGGCATTGCGGTATGACTGACGGGACGCGTTTAGCTTCCGTTTCTGGCCGCTATCCGGATTTCTGAACTGTGCGTTGATACGCATTGGTACCCGGCAAGAACAGTTGTAGAGGAAGATCTTCTCAGACCTCGGCAATAGAGTCGTAGGTTGCGATCTGGAGGAGCGCTGCGGCAAGCTCATCTGGTGCTGACAGAAATGGTGAGTGGTCGGTATTCAGTGAGAATATCGCTTCGCAATGCGTAGTTGTGGACATCTTTTGCTGCAATGCGGGTGAGACCGTCCGATCTTGCAAACACTGGATGTAGAATCTCTTTATTTTTCCAAATCGCCGGGCCGTCACCTGCGCTGGGGTGGTGAATCCGACCAGTGGCTGGGGCACCAGTTGCGCTTCTGCCCATGCCGCATCCTCGTCGGTGCAACTTCCGTAGATAAGCTCCCGGATCATGCCGGGCTTGATTGTGCAAGTCAGACCGTCTACCAACAAATACTGGCCATTGGCAGCTGTCTCAGGATCGCTAGTGGCGACCTCTAACAGAGACTGCCCGGAATTGAGGAGATACGCTGTCAAGTACACGAGCGCTTTGATCTTCTCCGGCATCCTTTCGGCGGCTTCGCTGATCACAATTCCGCCCATGCTATGGCCTACCAGGATTACGGGTCCAGCTTCACTCGTGAGCGGTTCACAAACGGCGTCCGTATACCGTTTTAAGGTTATCTCACTAGCGGGTGTATGATCTGAACCGAGACCCGGCAAATCTCTTGCCAAGACTTTACGTCCCTTATGTTCTAGCTTGGGAATTACTCGTTCCCAGCACCATCGGCCATGCCAAGCACCATGAACTAAGTGAATGCTGCTCAAATCAGCGCCTCCAGGCCCGTAGACGTTACCGATACTTGGTTGACGCGCTACACGGAGGATATCTTCGCCGTGGCGGGATCGCGTTGAGGTACGTGAGGCGAGGGCACTTTGGGGGGCGGTGCAGTCGCCAGAATTGGGAAGGCAAAGTTGAAGACGTTTCGCGCGATCTTGACTGAGGCGGAAGAGGCAGCCGAGAAAAGCCATCATTCGATCCCCGATTCGGCTCCTTAGTCGTAGGCTTCTCGGAGAATTTTGCAACGAGAGGTGGTAAAAGCTTCTCTTCAGTAAACGCGGCGCTGCGGTGCGACCGACCTGACGAAGAGGCCGAAGTAGCAAATCTAGTTCCCGCTCCGCCTAGTTCGCCAGTATTCGCGGAATGCCTCTAGGCGGCCTAAGGATTCTTTGTCCTTTCTCCGGTTCGCTGCCCGTTTGCTAGCAATAATGTCATCCAGGTGGCAGACGGGAAAACCTTCGATATCAATCCGGCGCGACCACGCGTCTTCGAATCTCTCAATGCCATCCGGCGCGAAGATCAAATCGA
Organism: Bryobacterales bacterium; assembly: GCA_963763615.1. Classification (GTDB taxonomy): domain Bacteria; phylum Acidobacteriota; class Terriglobia; order Bryobacterales; family Bryobacteraceae; genus Bog-105. Next base: position 64,114 of record CAVXPI010000013.1, read on the forward strand.
GATCGAAGGGGCCGTTCTTGAGCTGAATAAAATCCTTGCCTCGCCGGATCTCGTCATCCTCAGTTTCATTTAGTTCGAAACCAAGCTCATGGAGTGCGGGAATAAGCGCTTCGCAATTCTCCGGTCGCTTGTCGAGATAAAGGTCGGCATCTTGGGTCGTGTCGGGAAAGCCAAGCAGAATCGCTCCCGACTTCCCCAGAAACAAATAGCGAACCCCATGTTGGGCAAAAACCCGCTGAATTTCCTGCGCCTGGCGATACTCGAACGCCGCCATAGGTTAAGAGGCTTCTGTCCGGTAGCCGAGCCACTCGGGCAGCTTTTCATTGCACCAGCGACGATACTCCTGCATGGTGTCGAACGATCGATAACGCGCATCATCCAGGACGGGCTTATAGGTTCGAAGGAAGGCATAACGCATGCGGGTTTGCAACGGCCGCTTCGCATTCGCCTCGAATTCGGCGAGCAACTCTGGGGTTAAGCAGCCGGCCGCCACAACAGTTTCCATGCCTTTACTGTACACACTTCCAACCGCTTTCGCGCACCGGGCTGGGACCCGTCACGCAAAGTTTAATCAGCGCCGCGGATGGCGGTCTTCAGCGATTCGGCGGCTGGCGTGGTTCTGCTCACGGTTGACTTGACGTTTTTCCTGCTGGTTCAGGTGGCCGCCGTTGGCTTGCCGGTCGGCGTGAATCTGCTGGTTGATGTGCTGTTCGCGCTGTTCCAGGTGAGCGCCTTGACCGGGGGTTAGCTGACCGCGCTCAAGTCCTTGGCCGATACGGTGCTGCTGCTCCTGGACTCTTGCTTCCGGACCAAAGTGGCGTCCATTGACGGTGTCCATCGACGCGACGGTTGGACGGCCGTGGTTGAACGAAGCGAGTTGAGTTCGATCCTGCGAGGCGTTTTGCAGGTGAGCGAGTTGATGTCCGGTCGGTTGGAAATGCTGCTCATGCTCGAAGGCGCGCTCTTCAGGGCGGGGTTGAGCGGTAACGCCACCAGGTCCATTGAAACTCGCGCGGCTGGCAAAGTTATTGTTGATCACCGTGCGGTCTACGTATACGTTTCGCACGTTTGTCACATTCACGTTGGTGACAGCCGTGTTGTAGCGAAATTCGCTGCCAAACCAACCGCCGCCGCCAAAACCGAAGCCGCCGTACCCAAAGCCGTAGTTCACGCCGCCATAGAAGCCGACATGCGGTCCCCAATAGCCTCCATGCCAGCCATAGAATCCGCCTGCGAAACCCCAATAGCCTGGCGTCCAAAGCAGCCCCACTCTGGGCGGCGTGACCCAAACGCCAGGTACCCAGTAATAGCCCATAGACCCGTATGCCCAGTAGCCAGGCGTCCACAAATAGCCAGGGGCTGGGCAGGCAGGTTGGACATAAACCGGCAAAGCAGGTGGCCCAATGCGAACAGAAACAAAGACTTGCGCCGAGGCAAGGCTCAGTGTGAGCTGGGCAAGGGCGGCCATCATCAAGACGGGAACGAGCTTTTGGGCGTGAGTTTTTAGCTGAAGCATACCTTCTTAACTTCGATTGGCTGCGTTACGTTTACCTGACGAGAATTAAATGTAATTCACCCCCCAAAAAATGCAGCGACGAAGGCCCTGCAAAACCATCCAATGAACTTAATGACCGTTTGGGTTGCCAACGGCGACAATCGATTAATACTATTCCGCTAAACCATAAATGGTTGTTATACTTAGCCTTTCTCTCTATGCCTACTGCTAACGCCCTCATTGACATCAAAGCGCCCTTCGGCACCGATTCCGGTGATGGCGAAAAGAAAATTTTATTATTGAAGCCGCGGGGCTTCTGCGCGGGTGTCGTGCGCGCGATTGATGTGGTGAAGATCGCCCTCGATCTGTACGGGGCACCCATTTATGTGCGTAAGGAAATCGTCCACAATCGGCACGTTGTGGAAGAACTGCGTGGCGCCGGGGCGATTTTCGTGGAAGAGCTGGGGGAAGTACCGGAAGGGGCGCGGGTAATCTTTAGCGCTCACGGCGTTTCTCCCGCTGTTCGGGACGAAGCGACTCAACGCAAACTCTTGGTAATCGATGCCACCTGCCCGCTCGTCACGAAGGTCCATTTGGAAGCAGTGAAGCTGGCAAAGCAGGGATTCACCATCGTGCTGATTGGGCATCGCGACCACGACGAAGTCATTGGCACACTAGGCGAAGCGCCGGAGAACACGATTCTGGTGTCGGATGTGGGCGATGTCGACAAGCTGCAACTGAAGAATCCCGAGCGGGTTGCCTACCTGACGCAAACCACGCTGTCGCTAGACGAAACAAAAGATATTGTGACGCGCCTGATGGAGCGTTTCCCGAAAATCGTCGGCCCGAAGACACAAGACATCTGTTATGCGACAGAGAACCGCCAACTTGCGGTCAAAGCAGTTGCGCCTCTTTGCGACACGCTCCTGGTGGTGGGTTCGCAAAATAGTTCGAACTCGCGCCGTTTGGTGGAAGTTTGCGAAAAGGCCGGTATTCCCGCCTATTTGCTGGATGATTGTGGAGAAGTGGAAGCACGCATGTTGAATGGGGTTCGCACAGTGGCCGTGACAGCAGGTGCCTCCGCTCCTGAACACCTGGTGGAGGAGCTCATCGAACACCTCCGCATCAACGGTTTTACGAATTTAGAGGAAGTGGAGATTAAGGAAGAAGACGTGCGTTTTACGCTGCCCTCCGATTTGGAAAAGTTCACGCCACGGCTGCATCCGGTTCGTGCCTAGAGCGTATTGACCCATGAAGCCCGCCCTGCAAGCCATTGAATCCGTCACTACCGCCGCCAGCGAGGCGATTCGCAAGGCTAGCGCATCGCTCCTCAAGAAACAAACGGACGAAGGCTTTTGGTGGGCTGATTTGCGGGCGGACAGCACGCTCGAATCCGATTTCATTCTGATGGAGCTTTGGCTTCATCCGCCAGTGGACGGCGTTTGGAATCCGCCGACGCGCCCGCAAATCGACCGCGCGGTGGGTGCGATTTTCGCGCGCCAGTTAGCGGATGGCGGGTTCAACATTTATCTGAACGGTCCTTCCGAGATCAACGCTTCCATCAAGGCTTATTTTGCGTTGAAGGTGACCGGCGTGTCGCCTGAAGACGAGAATATGTGCCGCTTGCGAGACCGCATTATTGAGCTAGGCGGCTTGCAAGGCGCCAACAGCTACGTACGCGTTAACCTGAGCCTATTTGGTTTGTTTCCGCGCGAGGCGTGCCCCTCAATCCCGCCGGAAATTATTCTGCTGCCGTTCAATTTCATCTACCAGATGTCTTCGTGGACGCGCGCCATTGTGATTCCCCTATCGATATTGCACGCGGCGAATGTGAAGCGTCCGGTGCCTGCCGGCTTCACTGTTGAAGAGTTGTATCTACCGGGCGCGCCCATGCATCCGGCGCGCGATCCGAGCCTCTTCACAGGGCGAAATTGTTTTCTCGCTGTCGACTGGTTCCTGAAGGTGTGGGAGAAGGTCAGCCCGTGCATCATCCAGCGCCATGCCATCAAGAAATGCGAAGAGTGGATGATTCAACACTTCGAACATTCAGATGGCTTAGGCGCAATCTATCCTTCGATGCAGTACGCCATCATGGCGCTCGATGTGCTCGGGTATGAGGCCAGCCACCCATTGCGCATTCAGGCCGAAGCTGAATTCAAAAAGCTCATGGTGGATGACAAACAATCGGGCTTCTACATGCAGCCCTGTTTTTCGCCCATTTGGGATACGTCAATTGCGGCCTACGCTTTGGGTGAGACCGAGAATCCTCCGCTTGATGCTTTGCGCCGTTCCGCCGACTGGATGATTTCGAAAGAAGTGCGGCGTAAAGGCGATTGGTCGGTCAAACGGCCGAATGTGGAACCGTCCGGCTGGGCTTTCGAATTCAATAACGAGTTTTACCCGGATGTGGACGACACAGCGATGGTGTTGCTGGCATTCCAAAAAGCGCGCGCGACTGACCAAACCAAGCAAAATGCCTGTGAAAAGCGCGCCGTCGATTGGCTTTTCGCCATGCAGGGAAAAGATGGCGGTTGGGCCGCTTTCGACGTCGATAACAACTGGAAACTTTTGAGCTATGTGCCGTTCGCCGATCACAACGCGATGTTGGACCCTTCCTGTCCGGACATCACCGGGCGCGTGATAGAGGCATTGATGCGTAGCGGCGTGAAGGCGAATCATCCCGCGATTCGCAAAGGCGTTGATTATCTGTTGCGCGTGCAGGAGCAAGACGGCAGTTGGTTCGGGCGTTGGGGCGTCAATTACATTTACGGCACGTTTCTCGCGCTGCGCGGTCTCCGGGCCGCCGGCCTGAGCGAAAACGAACCTAGCATTCAGCGCGCGCTGGAATTTATCCGCGCTTACCAGAACCGCGATGGCGGCTGGGGCGAAAGCTGCGCCAGCTACGACGAAAACTGCTTTGTTCCTGGCGATAGTACGCCTTCACAAACGGCGTGGGCTCTCCTTGCGCTGCTGGCCGGCAACGATCTGCGCAGTCCAAGTCTCTACAACGGCGTGGAGTACCTGACTCGGACGCAGTTACCCGAAGGTCATTGGGACGAGCCATATTGCACCGGCACCGGCTTTCCGCGCGTTTTCTATCTCGCCTATACCGACTACCGCAATACCTTCCCGCTTTTGGCCCTCTCTACTTTCGCGAAAGCGCTCGCGTAGATTCCCGTGTCCCTCACACTCGTCACTGGCGCGAGCGGATTTCTGGGTTGGCACGTCGCCAAAATCTTGACCGAGCAAGGTCATAAGGTGCGCGCCCTTTGCCGGCCGACGAGTGCGCTTCGCGAACTAGCTGTAGAAAAAATCACTGGCGATCTGCGCGACCCTGCGTCGCTAGCCCGTGCGGTGGACGGCTGCGAGCGCGTTTATCATGTTGCGGCCGATTACCGGCTTTGGTCGAAGAATCCCGGCGATCTCTATGCAGCCAACGTGGAAGGCACGCGCAATCTTCTTGATGCGGCGTTGCGGGCCGGTGTGCAGCGCATCGTTTACACCAGCACCGTTGGTTGCATCGGCATGCCCCCGAACAAGGAAGGGGACGAAACGACGCCTGTCTCTATCGCAGACATGACGGGTCATTACAAGCGTTCAAAGTGGTTAGCCGAACAGGTGGCTTTGGAAAAAAGCCGCGTGGGCGCGCCGATTGTGATTGTGAATCCCACTGCGCCGATTGGCGATCACGATTGGAAACCAACGCCGACCGGAAAGATCATTGTGGATTTTCTCGCCGATCGTTTGCCCGCTTTTGTGGATACGGGACTTAACTTGGTGGATGCGCGCGACGCGGCGCTGGGCCATATTCTGGCCGCCGAGAAAGGCAGGCTCGGCGAGCGCTACATTCTTGGCTGTGAGAATCTGACGCTCGAACATATTCTGCAGCGGCTTGGGAAGATTGCCAACAAGCCAGCGCCCAAGGTGAAGTTGCCTTACGCGGTGGCATATGCCGCTGGGGTTGTGTCGACGGGTGTAGCCAGGATCACCGGTAAGGAGCCGAGAGTTCCAATAGAAGGCGTCCGAATGGCGCGGAAAAAAATGTTCGTAAGTCATGCGAAGGCCACGCGCGAACTCGGATTCCAGCCGGGTACGGTTGATGCGGCGTTGCAACGCGCTGTTCGTTGGTTTAAGGAAAGCGGTCGCTGTTAGCCGATGTCTATTCTTTTCGTAGCAGCTGAAGCCGGGGAACTCAAGCCTGCATCCGGGCACCTAGAAAATCTACGTAAGTTGAACTGGCCCATCGATTACGCGTACGAGGGAATTATGGGGGGACGGCGATTTATCCTCGCTGCTAACGGCGCAGGGCCGAAACTTGCCTCGCGAGCGACGGAAGTGGCGATCCGTGCGGTTACCAACGCTGATCTTTCGTCTTCGCCGCTGGAAGCAATAATCTCCACGGGTTACTGTGGTGCGCTTGATCCGTCTCTCAAAGCGGGCGATATTGTGGTCGCGCACGAAGTACTCGACGCCGGGAGTGGGGAATCGTTCGCTTGCTCCACGTTACAGGGATACGAAAGCCGCGGAGTAGTACTTTCACAGGATAGAATCGCGAACGATCTACAGGAAAAACAGCAGTTGTTTGCGAAAACCGGTGCGCTCGCCGTGGAAATGGAGGCGGCCGGCGTGGCGGCTCGCTCAAAACGCGCCGGATTGCCTTTTTACTGCATCAAAGTGGTTTCCGACGTGAGCACGGAATCTTTCGGCCTTGACCTGAACCAAATGAGGACTACCGAAGGAAGAGTGGCGCGTGGGAAAATTGTAGTTCGAGCTTTGTTGCGCCCTCATCTGATTCCCGGCTTGTTTCGATTGAAGCGCCGAACAGAAGAAGTTGCGCGAATCCTAGGAGATTTTCTTGTCAGTTGCCGAATCGGTTCGGACATTACCAGCAGCAGCACCGATTGAAGATGTTCCTCACGAGATGCAGGCCGCCGTCTATCTCGGCAAAAACCGGATAGCCGTGCAGACTGTGCCAACGCCTATCATTGGGCGCGGGGAAATCCTCGTCCGCGTGGAAGCCTGTGGCGTTTGCCATACCGACCTCAAGAAAATCGAATACGATCTGCTCGCCCCGCCCAGGATCTACGGGCACGAAACGGCGGGCGTGGTTTGCGCCATTGGCGAAGGCGTTACGAGCTTTGCGTTGGGCGACCGAGTGGTGGCGTTCCATCATATTCCCTGCGGCGATTGTTTTTATTGCGAACGCCGTCTCTATGCGCAATGCCCGACGTATAAGAAAGTGGGCATCACCGCCGGCTTTGAACCGGCCGGTGGTGGCTTTGCGCAGTACGTGCGCGTGATGGATTGGATTGTGAAGGGCGGAGTTGAAAAAATTCCCGCTGGTGTCTCCTTCGACCAGGCGTGCTGGGTGGAACCCGTGAACACCTGCCTCAAAGGAGTAGAGCTACTCGCTCCCGGTCCGGGCGATTTGGTCGCGGTGCTTGGGCAGGGGCCGATCGGTCTCATTTTCACTATGCTGCTGCGTTTGCGCGGGGTCAAGGTTTTGGCCACGGACGGTATTGAATATCGCCGCCAGCTATCCGCTGAATTGGGTGCTGCGGCTTTTGATCCACGAGACGCGGCATTTGAGAGCTACGTCAAATCGCAGACCAACGGACGCGGCGCCGACGCCGTGATTCTGGCAACTAGCGTGAAGGGTTTAGTAGAACAGGCGTTGCACACTTCCCGGCCGGGCGCCAAAATTTTACTCTTCGCGCAAACGTCTACTACAGAAAGAATCGAAATTTCCGGCGCGGACATCTGCGTAGGAGAGCGCATGCTGTTTGGATCCTATAGCGCCGACGTCGATTTGCAGGCTGAATCCGCGCGGCTGGTTTTCTCTGGCCAATTGCCGTTGCAACAACTCGTTTCCGACCGCGTCTCTCTCTCAGAGATTGAGCGTGGTATCTCCATTGCCTTGAAGCCAGGAGATCGTTCGTTAAAAGTGGTTGTACATCCGCAGGAGCGGATTTCATGCCAATAGCTATCGACACTATGCAGGCAGCCGTTTTGTATGGAAAAGAGGACGTCAGGCTCGAATCCGTTCCTGTTCCCGCGATCGGCCCCGGCGAAATGCTCGTCCGTGTTCGAACGGCACTGACCTGCGGTACCGACGTTAAAGTGTTCCGGCGTGGATATCACGCCAAAATGATCCGGCCGCCTGCATTGTTCGGACACGAAATGGCCGGTGATGTGGTTGCCGTGGGAGAAGGGGTTTTTCACTTTCGCACCGGCCAGCGTATTGTCGCGGCCAATTCAGCTCCTTGCGACCACTGCTTCTTCTGCCGTCACGGCCAGCAAAATCTTTGCCAGGATTTGCTCTTTAACAACGGGGCTTACGCGGAGTACATCAAGCTTCCCGCGCGCATCGTGCAAAAGAATACGTACATCATTCCCGAGAGCCTCGAATACAAAGATGCGGCTTTGGTAGAGCCGCTGGCTTGCGCCGTTCGCGGATTGGATGAAAGCAACGTTCACCCCGGCGACACGATTGCAGTCATGGGACTAGGGCCGATCGGCCTGATGTTTGTTCGCTTGGCGAAACATGCTTACGGCGCCCACGTGATTGCGTTAGCGCGGCGCATCGAACAGGTGGAGCGTGCCAAGCGTTTGGGCGCAGATGAGGGAATTTTAATTGGGGACCGGAACGATCTTCTAACCGATCTCAAGCGCTATACCTCCGGCCGCGGTGCCGATGTTGTCATTGAGGCCATCGGCCAACCGGAATCATGGGAATTGGCAACACAACTTGTGCGCAAGGGTGGAACCATCAACTTTTTCGGCGGTTGCCCGTCTGGTACTAAAGTTGGATTGGATACAGGCCTTTTGCATTATTCCGAAATCACGTGTAAGGCGAGTTTCCATCACACCCCCGCGCATATCCGCCGTTCTTTGGAATTTTTGGCACAGGGCAAGGTGAATGCCAGCTTTCTGGTTAATCATGAGGAACCGCTGAGCCAACTTCCACAAGTTCTTTTCGACCTAGCCCACCGCCGGAATGGTCAAATAAAGACTGCCATAATACCCTGACAACGTAGACAATTATAGTGAAGACGTGGCAGTCTCTTACCTACAGCCGAAGGAGTACGTCCGGAGCGTACCGTTAGGCACGACGGGTTATTCCGCGACCGAGTCGCTCGAATACACTCGCTGGCTTGCCACGCATCATTACGAAAATTTCCACGTCGTCAGCTTTCTGCTGCCGAAGAAGCTTCATCAGGATTTCTACAACGTCTACAGTTTCTGTCGCTGGGCCGACGATCTAGGAGACGAAATCGCTGATCCGAAAGAAAGTCTGCGGCTGTTGGGGTGGTGGCGATCTGAGCTGGAGGGCATGTATCGCGGCGAAACAGCGCATCCGGTTTTCGTAGCTTTGCAAGGGACGGTGGAGCGCTTTGGCATTCCGATTGAGCCGTTCTCCCGTCTGATTACGGCTTTCGAGCACGACCAAACCGTGACACGTTACGCCAACTTTGAGGAAGTGCTTGGTTATTGTGTAAATTCGGCGAACCCAGTGGGCCACTTGGTGCTTTATCTCTGCGGCTATCGCGATGTGGAGCGGCAGAGACTTTCCGATTTCACCTGTTCCGGTTTGCAACTGGCGAATTTCTGGCAAGACATCAGTGTCGACCTCGAAAAAGACCGGGTTTATCTGCCCCAAAATCTGCTCGAAAAACATGGCTATGCGGTCGATGAGTTGTTTGCAGGAAAGGAGGACTCCCGGTTCCGCGGCGTAATGCGGGATGCCGTCGTTTTTGCGGAAGACCTCTTTCACGAGGGTTTGCCCCTGATTAAAACGCTTGACCGGCGATTGGCCTTGGATATCGCTCTATTCAGCCGGGGCGGGCTGAAAATTTTAGAGAAAATAAAAGGCCAGAACTACAACGTGCTCCACCGGCGTCCGCATATATCGAAAGCGGAGCGCGCCGTTCTACTAATTCAATGTCTACCGCGACTTCTTCAATCCTAAACAACAAGGCGGCAATCAAAGAGTCGTACCGCTACTGCCGCAAGTTGGCGAAGATTCGGGCGAAAAATTTCTACTACGCATTTCGCTTACTGAGTCCCGACCAGCGGGATGGCATGTGCGCCGTTTACGCGTTCATGCGCCAATGCGACGATTTGACCGACGATCCGGAATCGCAGGATAAATCGCTCGTGCAGCAGAGCATCTCTTTGTGGCGGATGGATTTGGATAATTCGCTCAAGGGCAGAATGGCCGATAGTCCGATTTGGCCGGCGTTCTACGATACCGTGCAGCGTTATTCCATTCCGCACCGGTTTTTTCACGAAATGATTGACGGCGTGATGTCGGATATTGAGCCGCGCGAAATCGAAACGTGGGAAGAGCTTTACCGCTATTGCTATCAGGTGGCGTCCGTGGTGGGAATGACCATTATTCACATCTTCGGGTTTGAATCGGTGCGGGCTTTGCTGCTGGCCGAAAAGTGCGGAGTGGCTTTTCAATTGACGAACATTCTGCGCGATGTGCGGGAGGATGCCGATATGGGCCGCGTTTATCTGCCGCGTGAGGATCTGCGGCGTTTTGGCGTGAATTCGGAACAACTGCGTTTGGGGATGGAGAATGACCGGTTTCGCAGCTTGATGAAGTTCGAGGCGGGACGGGCTTGGGCTTGTTATGAGGAATCGGAGCCGTTGAGCAACCTGATCGAGAAGAAGAGCCGGCGTTCGCTTTGGGCGTTGCGCGAGGTGTATACGCGGCTGCTGACGCGGATTGAGAAATCGAATTATTCGGTGCTGAATAAAAGGGTTAGTGTTTCGAAGACGACGAAGATGATGTTGATGTGGCGGGCGTTTTTGAAATGAGGCAGGGGACAGAATCTCGTCGATATCCTTCAAGGCACTTTCGCTAAGGATGATTTTGAATGCCACTGATCAATAAAAACGGCGCGCAGCTTCCAACGAAACGACACGGCCCGTCCTGCGTCGGCAATCCCGCAGTCAATGGCCGCGAGGGTAGGCCACCATTCGAGGGCGTCCACGATAATGGTAAAAAATGCCTGCCTACTCCGTCGATCCGAAGATCTTCACACTCTTCCCAGCCTTCCGCCGCGGTGTTGTTGTCGCCACCAACCTCGATAACACCACCCCCGATCCCGCCCTCGGCGCTTTGATCCCTATTGCTGCTGAAGCTCTGGTGGCGCGCGTGGCTGAGAGTGAGCCTGCTCCCATTTCTGTCTGGAACGAAGCCTACCTCAAACTTGCAATCGACCCGAAGAAGTTCACGCCCAGCATCAAGTTCCTCTACGACCAAACGCGCAAAGGGAAGCCGCCGCGCTCGATCAGCAAGATCGTCGACATCATGAACCTCGTCAGCCTGCGCCGCATGGCCCCCTGCGGAGGAGACGATCTCCAATCGATCCTCCCCGGCGATATTTGCCTCGGATTTGCCCAAGGCGACGAGACATTCGCGCCCCTTTTCAAGCCTGCTGCGTTCGACAACCCGATTCCAGGCGAAGTGATCTACTACACGCCCCAAACCAAGAAAGTCATGTGCCGCCGCTGGACTTGGCGCAATGCCGATTTCAGCAAAATCACGCCCGAAACGAATGCTGTTGCTATCAACATCGATATTATGACGCCGCCGTTTAACGAAGCTGATCTTGATTCGGCGCTGGCAGAAATGGCGCAACTGCTGGAGCAGTATTGCGGAGCGCGCACAACTTGTCACAAGTTGACGGCGGATACGCCGAATTTTGCTTTCTAGAGCGCGATCAGCGCATCGGGTACAGCCGCAATCTTGATGCCTATCGCATTCAAAGAGATCGGCACCCTCATCACGCGCGCCGGAGGTCAGGGAGCGCATTCGCCAACAACTAAAACTGCCGAAGCTTGGGTGATAGTCCGCCTAACTCCAGCGGCTGACGCCGACGTTGTGAGAGCCGCAGCGTGGGACGAAGACAAGAAAGAGGGCCTTGGGGTCACCTTTCTTGATCGTGTCGATCAGGCAGCAGAACGCATTGCGCAAGCCCCTTTGGGCCATGCGAGGGTAATTAGAAGTGCGAATTCTGTATTCATGTCGAATTTATTTAATGTCCAATCGGTGCCTGCCACCACAATGCAACAATTTCCCGGACGAGTTGGCTTCGTTGCGCAAAATAGCCGTAGCATTCCCAAAAATGCAGAAGTCCGCGTCATTTGATCGGTTCTCGTCCGTCCAATTGACGAAAGTCATTCCCGGCGGCTTCAATGTTTGGATCGAAACTGGATTCGGTGCCTCGGCTTCGAGGTACTCACATCCCGAAGCTCCAAAAATTCGTCCCTAATATCAGCCCCATGCGTAAAGCTTGGGGCTTCAACCATTTGCACGGATTCATCCATCCTCCTGACCGCCCCAGAATCACGCGATCCGCATTCGCAACCTCTCATAGACAGCGTCGGTTACCCACTTCGCAACGATCTCATCTATTGGTCACAACCTCTCAAAATTTTCCTTCTCCCCCTATCGAACTGAAAACTAAGCCGCTTGCCCGTTTTGTCTCCTTCACGCTTCATCTCGCGCAACGCCGCACTCAGCCTATCCTCGAGTCAGTCCACGCGGTCGTACCTGCTGGTGTCTTCCCGTTTTCAGTGGATCGCGCCCTTCCGCCCAGAATCGGGTTCACCCCAGGGTTGACCCGCAGGTCCAGTTCTTTCACAATCGAAGACTTACCTTTCGCCGTTGGGTTCGAATTTTAAAACGAGCCACTCGCTCTGCGGTTGGTCTCTGCGGCGGCGGGTTGGCTTTGTTTTTTCAAACGGCGACCCATCACAAGGGATTGGGTTCGTTGCGCAAAGTAGCCACCTAACAAAATCAAGCTCGCAACATCGGGCCAAGTTGGACCGACAGGGTTGGAGTTCGCTCTTTGAGACCGCAGCGTTGGCCGGCATATGGCTTCAAAGCGTAAGAGGGGGAACCGCGGCGATTTGGCTTCGTTTTTTCAAAAAACGTTCCGCAAAACGGAACGGTCGATGGCTTTGTCTTCAATCCAGCGAATCGGCCCAAAGTGGCTTCGAAGCGTAAAGCCGCCCTTACGTCGGAATTGGGTTCGTTGCGAAATCACAGCCGATCCGGGAGACCACTCCTGGCTTCGAAGCGTAAAAGAGCGAACTCGTGGCGATTGGCTTCGTTTTTTCAAAAGCGTTCCGCAGCGCTGGCTTCGTTACGGCAAAAAACGCTTCAGCGAAACGGGTGCGCGTGCACGGCGTGTTAGTTAATTAAGAGTGTAGGCGTCCGAACTGGGGGCGCTGACGCTTCCGGCTCAGTTTCGGAGTTAGTCGTGGGTCAGAAAATGTACAAACTCCAGGCTATAGCTAGGCTAGAACGCAATCACGGCTTCGGGTATTTCGACAATCGCGCTCTCACGCAGTTCGCTACCGCTCTTGAGGTGATTGATGAGATCCACGGTGGTTGATCGCCGCGTGAGCATGAGGCACTGCACCTCCTGTTCATCAACCCTAGTCGCGTGCCAGCAGCCTGGGCGCATACAAATGCCTTCACCCACCCCCATTCGGAACGCTTGCAAACGGGCGAGGTCAGGCTCCGCTACAATCTGCACGATCGCGCCTGTTAACGGAGTAAGCATCTGGTAAGTGAGGCGGTGCATCTCCAAGCTCTTCACCTCACGACTTGTGTTTCGATAATTGACGCGTAATATGTGTGTCTCACCGCCCTCGCCCGCATCGAAAATATCTTCTTCCCAGAAATCGATATTGGCGTCGTGAAAGGCAAACTCGCCGCCGATTCGCCAGGAGGCCTTTCCTAACACCCAGCCAAAGGGTCGAAAGGCCTCCTCGCTCAATCTCTGAACTGCGATCTGCGGGCGGATCACACCTGAATCGTTGCTATGTCCACTGTCGTGTGATGGCCTTCCACCACGACAATGCCGCTGTCGGTCACGTGATACTTCTTGCGGTCTTCATCCAGGTTGAAACCGATCTCGGTTCCAGCGGGCACCTTTACGTTCTTGTCGAGAATAGCGCGCTTAACCTTCGCGCGTCGGCCGATATCGCAATTATCGAAAATCACTGAATTTTCCACGCTTGCGCCGGTGTGAACCCTCACGCCGCGTCCTAAAACGGAGCCGCTGACCTTGCCGCCCGAAACGATGGAACTGCCGGCGATGATAGTGTCGATCGCCATGCCACGCCGTCCTTCTTCGTCAAACACGAATTTGGCGGGGGCATCAAAATATCCAGCGGTCCGCAAAGGCCACTGCCGGTTGTAAAGATTCAACTCCGGCGAAACCGCGCGCAAATCCATGCTCGCTTCATAATAGGCGTCGAGCGTCCCTACGTCGCGCCAGTATTGCGGCGAGCCGATGGGGTCTCCGGGAATAATGTTGGTCTGGAAATCGTAGGCGTACATGTCCGCGCGCCCGATCAGCGAAGGCAGAATATCCTTGCCAAAGTCGTGGGAGCTTTGCTCGTTTTCGCCGTCGGAGATCAACTCGCGCAGCAATACGTCGGTTGAAAAAACGTAGTTGCCCATCGACGCGTGCACGCGGTTGGGGTCGCCTGGCATCGTGGGCGCGTTCGCTTTCTTTTCGTGGAAACCTACAATGCTTCCGTCATCCGTGGTTTCAATCACACCGAATTCCGTAGCCAGTTCCTTCTGCACCGGAATGGCGGCAATGGTCACGCCAGCGCGCTTTTCGACGTGATACTCGATCATCTGGCGGATATTCATCCGGTAGATATGATCGGCGCCGAAGATCACCACCACGTGCGGGTCCGCCTGCTGAATCAAATTGATGTTTTGATGGATCGCGTCAGCGGTGCCGCGATACCAGTCTTCTTGCGCCGAACGCATCTGCGCCGGAACGGGAATGATGAAGTTGTTCTTCAGGAGACCGCTCACCTCCCAACCTTCCCGCAAGTGTTGCAAGAGCGACTGGCTCTTGAACTGAGTGAGCACGTAGATGGAAAAGATTCCCGAATTAATCAGATTACTCAGAACGAAATCGATAATGCGGTAACGGCCCCCGAAGGGCACTGCCGGTTTCGCTCGTTCCTTCGTAAGGGGGTAAAGACGCGTCCCTTTGCCGCCCGCTAGAACAAATGCCAAGACTCGAAGTTGCATACTTGTCCTCCGTGGACCAAAAGAAAGGTATACCGCAACCGGATTTAGAGAGCGAAAACGGCCTCTTTTACGCCTGCGTCCACTGAAGGGCGAGCTGCACGAACGAACGCACTCCGACGCCGGAGGGTCCTTTGGAAAGCCACGCTTTACCATCGTCTAGCCAAGCTGTTGAAGCGATGTCGAGATGGACCCAGGGCGTTGGGTCGGCGAACTCGCGCACAAACCAGGCAGCCGTGATGGAACCGCCGTGCCGCCCGCCAATATTGGGCAGATCCGCAAAGGCGGATTTCAAATACTCTTTGTATTCCTCATCCATCGGCAATTGCCAGGCCTTTTCTCCTGCAGCGCGCGAGGCAGACATGAACTTCGCAAGGAACGTTTCGTTGTTGGTGAAAGCTCCTATATTGTGATGGCCCAGCGCAATGCCGATGGCGCCGGTCAGCGTGGCAGCATCCACAATGTGGGTGGCGCCGTTGCGGTTAGCGTAGGTAATAGCGTCGGCTAAAATCAGCCTGCCCTCTGCGTCGGTATTTAGGACCTCGATTGTCTTTCCGGAAAGAGAGGTAACAATGTCGCCGGGGCGCTGAGCGTTGCCGTTGATCATGTTCTCGACGGTGGGAATATACGCCGTAACCGTGAGCGCCGGCTTGAGTTGAGCCAAGGCTTGCATGGCGCCTATCACGGCCGCTGCGCCCGCCATGTCGTACTTCATTTTTTCCATGCCGTCCGCTGGCTTGATCGAAACCCCGCCGGTATCGAAGGTCACCCCCTTGCCAACGAGAGCCAAGTGGTCGGCGGTGAGCGGATTCGCGGGCCAATATTTGAGCACGATCAGAAACGGCGGATTGCTGCTGCCTTGCGCGACTCCAAGCAGCGCGCCCATGCCGAGTTTAGTCATGGCCGCAGTGTCGAGTACCTCACATTCGAGGCCGTAAGACGCTGCCATTTCCCGAGCGGCCGAAACTAGGTCGGCAGGTGTCAGGCGGTTGGCCGGTTCATTTACTAAATCGCGAGCTAGGTTCTGAGCTTCGCCCACGATGCGGCCTTGTTCAAAAGCGCTTTGGATTTCCGGCGAAACGTTGCCGCTTACACAGAGGGCAAAGGCATCGATTCGTTTTTCTTTTTTCTTGGGATCGGACTTGTATTTATCCGCTTCCCACGAGCCGAGAATCGCGCCTTCCGCTATAGCGGAGATGGTGGCGCCATCGGCTTGATTCAGCGCCAACGCCACAGTCCGCACCCCTTTATTCTTGAGCGTTCGAATGAGGCTGCCGGCAACACGGCGCGCCTCTACGGCTGAGAAGGTTGCCCGCTTTCCTCCGCCGATCACTACGAGCCTCTTAGCTGCGGCCCCTTGCGGGCGGTGCAGCATGGCCGTTTCATAGAGTTTGCCGCTGAACTCGCCAGAGATCAGAATTTCCTGGAGCCAGCCGCTTTGCGCGCTCAGCAGGGGCGAAGGATTTTCGTCGGATTCGAAGCAGACGACTGCCAATGCGTCGATTTGGAGCTGGTCGACCGGCGTGGTCTCGATTTTGATTTGCATTCTTTGGTCTTAGACTTCCTGAAATTTTACTTACCGGCGGGCGCGGCGTGCCATCTCTGCTTTCGCTTCGGCCTGCATTTCACGAGCTTTCACGGCTTCCCGCTTATCGTGAAATTTCTTACCCTTGCCAACGGCAATCTCTACTTTAATCTTTCCGGCTTTGAGATAGAGCTTGGTGGGCACGATAGTCAACCCCTTTTCACGGGTTTCTACCCGCAATTTCTCTATTTCCGCTCGGTGGAGCAACAGCTTCCGCTTGCGAACCGGAACGTGATTCAACTGGTTGCCGTGTGAATATTCGCTGATATGAGCGTTCATTAGCCACGCCTCGTCTTCTGATACTTCGGCATAGCTCTCCTTGAGCTGGACTTTACCGGTCTTTGCTGCTTTGACCTCTGTACCGGTGAGAACTAGGCCCGCCTCATAACGGTCAGCCAGGTGGTAGTCGTGGCCAGCTGAGCGGTTGTCGCTGAGTATTTTGATTGCTGGTTGGTCGGCCAATAGTTTTTCGCCTTTATTTCCAGTTTCCTCTAATCGTTTGGCGAAAGGTACACGAGAAGTAAGGTAGCGGCGTCAATCTTGTGAGAAGAGAACGATTTAAACCCTGGTCAAGGGTTATCCTGGTTTGAAGGAGTATTTCGGAGGCTTAGAAGGGTATAGTACTTTCGTCCAGCGTCCCAACCAGAGGGGATTGCTTAAGGGGCGTAATCTAGCTTAGCCTGGAAACTAACCGTGAAAATGCTGAATTCATGGCGGCACATAGCCGCAGTCTCTTGTGCGATGGCGATGTTGGTCCCGCCGCTGGATGCCCACACCCGCAAGGGTGACAAATTGTTAAAAGACGGCCAGAAAGCAGAAGCCGCGCAAGACTATGACGGTGCGTTAACGTTTTACGAACAGGCGCTTCAAGAAGACGCACGCGATCCAGGCTATTTGCTTGCCACCAATCGCGCGCGCGGTAAGGCTGCGGACGCACACGTCGCGCAAGGGCGGAAACTTCTCGATCAGCAAAAGCTGGATGCCGCGTTGGTGCAGTTTCAGAAAGCTTTGATGACGGATCCTTCGTCGCCGATCGCCCTGCAGTTGGTGATGCAGACCGACGAAATGATTAAACAAAAAGCGAAAGCGCCTGATGGAACGGTCATTCTCACTCCGGCGGAAGAAGCTCAACGGGCCGTGCAGACTAGGATCAATTCGCTCGAGGGACCGCCGGTCCTGCGGCCTATTAGTAATCAGATCAGCAATCTGAAGATGAACAACCAAACGTCTCGGGTTATCTACGAGAGTATTGGCAAACTCGCCGGGATCAATGTTTTGTTCGATCCGGCTGGTATCGATACGCTGGGCAGCACCGCGCGCAATTTCAACCTCGATTTAAACAACGCCACGCTGGAAGAAGCTCTTGAGTATGTCGCTCTTGTGACCCATACCTTTTGGAAGCCGATTAGCCGCAACGCGATTTTTGTAACGCAAGAGAGCGAACCAAAGCGCCAAGAATATCAGGATGAAGTCGTAAAGGTGTTTTACATCCAGAACGCCAGCACTGCCAACGAATTTACTGAAATTTTTAACGGCGTTCGTATTGGCGCGAAGTTGACCACCGGCATCTTTCAAGTGGCTAGCCAGAACGCAATTATCGCTCGTGGCACGCCTGACACGATGGCGCTGGTGGAAAAGCTGGTTCATGATCTGGATCGGCCCAAAGCTGAAGTGCTCATCGACGTGAGGGTTTGGGAAGTATCGAGATCCAAGACATCCACACTAGGAGCAGCCATCCAAGGATCAAACATACTTTCGTTGACTCCTGGCACGACTTCAACGTCCACCTCAACTGGAACGGCCACGACAACGACAACCGGTTCGACCATATCCGCGGGGCGGATCGGGAAACTTTCGATCAATAACTTTTCGCTGGCGTTGCCAAGCGCGATAGCCCAAGCCATCGCCAGTGACGGGAACACGCGTCTTTTGGACAATCCGCAGGTGCGAGTTACCGACGGCGGAAAGGGACAATTGAAGATCGGTCAAAAGATCCCATACGTGTCTGGATCTTTGAATTCTGCGGTTGCGACGCCGGGATCGATCCCTTACGCCACCACCCAATTCCAACAAATTGATGTCGGTGTCAATATTGACGTGCAGCCGCATGTGAATGGGCCTAACGACATTAGCATGCACATCAAGGTGGAAATTTCGAGTGTTGTCAATACCGTAAGCATCGCCGGCGTATCTCAGCCTGTGATCGGCCAAAAGATCAATGAAGCCGACGTGCGCATGAAGGACGGCGAGTATAGCTTACTGGGTGGCTTAACGAGTGATAGCGACTCGAACACGATGGCGGGATTGCCGGGCTTCTCGGCAGTGCCGGTACTTGGGTATTTGTTTGGCGCCCGCACTAAAGACCGCGAGAAAGACGATATCATCATCGCCCTTGTTCCTCACATCATCCGTGCGCAAGCCGTAGACGATCAGTTGGCGGAAGGCGTGTTAGCGGGAACCGAAAAGATGGTGCGGGTCGAACGGCAACAACCGCCCGCCACCGCCGCGCCGCTTGCTGCTCCGCCCGCGGCAGCCGCTCCGGTGCGTCCGAGCGCAACTCCGCAGCTCCCTCCTCCCGGTGGCGGTCAAGCTGAGCTTTTGTTGCCGCCGACTAATAATCCCAGGATGCCGTTGCCGCAAGCCGCTGGCTTGGGCGCGAGCTCCGGTTTGCCTGGTCAAACTGCCCTGCCGTTATCGCGGCCTGCGCCTGTGCAACAAGCGGCTGCGGAGATTCCTGTCGCCCAACTTCCCGCTGTAATTGTTCAGCCTCCCGGCACCCAGGTCACGCCGTTGGAGGGTATGCAGCAGATGGGCCTCGCTCCTGACCCGGATGCCGCCACCCTTTCTGCTGCCGAGGTCGTGGGTAACGAGAGCGCTAGCCCTTCAGCGGCGAGCGATTCACCGACTGCCGCACTGCTGCCCGTCGTTCATGAGAACCAGCCGCGGCAGGTGGCCCCCGAGGCTGTTCCACTGCCTGATCAGTTCCGGACAGCGATTTCGGAACCTGTCCCGGCGCCAGCTTCCGCAAACCCCGACAATGCCTCTTATGCGACTATTGGCCCCGTTGAAAAACCGCTAGCCCGTAAGATATCCGCACCGGTCACTGCCAAGAGTGCCGCTGCGCCAAATACTTCGCCAACTGCCGCAGCAGCCAAGAGCCAGCCTACTAACGTGGTTGTTCATGTACAGTTGGCCAGCGGAACAAAAGCGCTAAGCGAGGGCACTGGTTCTACTGCTGCTCCTGCGGCCCAGCGAGCAGTGGCCGCAAAACAGACGTCAACATCTGCTCCGCCGCCGCAGACGAGTACTACCGCAACTCCCAAGCAAAACGCGCCGGTTCAGCTGTTGGAAGGTCACCTGACGCAGGAGGCGGATACGCCTTCCACTGCCAACCAAAAGCAGAAGTAAAACTGTATGAGGTCTTGTGGGGATGTTTCGTTCTAAAGCTACCGCCAATGCTCTCGGACGACGTCGTCGAACCCAGTCTGGATTTTCGCTGGTTGAGTTGATCGTCGCGTTCAGTATTCTTCTTGTCCTGTCGACGTTAGCGGTACCGTTAGCTCGCTATCAGGTCAGGCGGCAGCGCGAAAAAGATTTGTTGGCGGACCTGCACGATATGCGCCGCGCCATCGACAAATACAAAGACTTGTGCGATCAGGGTAAGATACCGGCCGGAGATCCAGATACATTTTGCTACCCGCCAAAGTTGGAGCTTCTGGTTGAAGGCGTAAAGATGAATAATACTCTTGCTGGAAACGGCCAGAGCAACAAGGTGAAGTTTCTGCGGAAGATTCCCAAGGATCCTTTTACAGGGGAGACAGACTGGGGAAAACGTAGTATGCAGGACGACCCTACCTCAAATTCGTGGGGCGGCCAAAATGTGTTTAACGTCTTTACAAAGGCGATGGATAAAGCTGCGGACGGCACCGCTTATTCGGAGTGGTAAATACGACAGTGAAGCAGACAGCCTATAGATTCGTCAGAAGCGCAAAGGGCGCGGATGCGCGCCGCCAAGGAGCAAAGAAACACGCTAATCCTTTCGGCGGGGCGCTCGACACCGCGCCCGTCTTGCGCGCGCTCTTTAAGAACGCGCAACGTGGGTTCACTCTCATTGAACTCATGGTAGTAATGTTTATCATTTCGGTACTTCTAGCAATCGCCGTACCGGTTTATCAGAAGTCCATCATACGTTCAAAGGAATCGGTGCTACGCAGTAATCTGGCCGCGATTCGCAACATGATCGATGAGTATACGATCGATAAGCAGAAGGCGCCCGATTCGCTCGACGATTTAGTGTCTGAAGGCTATCTCCGCCAAGTACCGCAAGATCCAATGACGAATTCCAATCAGACCTGGAAAACCGTCATGGAAGAGACCGCGGTAGCGGGTTCAACCGGCAGTCCAGGTTTGTTCGACGTGCACAGTGGCTCCGACAAGAAGGCGCTGGATGGTACCAACTATGCGGATTGGTAGTCCCCACCAACGCACTTGCTAAACTAAAGACGGCCTCCTTCCTTATTTGCTCCCCGATCGTCTAATGGTAGGACAGCGGCCTTTGGAGCCGTGAATCGTGGTTCGAATCCATGTCGGGGAGCCAACCTTTAGATTCAATAATTTAGAGGCGCTCAGCGAAATTTAGCAGTCGCCGAGAGCAAAGCTGGTGCCGTCATGCTGTAACGGGCGATCTTCTCGCTTCGACACCGCAACCGCCCATCGTCACGAATATCTGGGGATTCGCCAAGGTTCCTGAGTGTACCGGGAGATCCGGTTACGCTGTGGACTTGAGACATCCGCTACAAAGCCCTTGCGGTGGCTATGGTCGAGTTGAGCGTGCACGAAAAGATATATTCCCAGTCGTCGACACCGTGGGAATGTGGGAATCCCGAAAGGGATTCGCAAAGAGCGCGGGAGGGGTGGGAAGCCGGCATCATGGCCCTCCATGCTTTCCATACTCTGTCATTTCCATGGTCTGCTTTTCGTGCGGCAATGCTGGATGAACGGGTGCGCAACCCCGCCACGAAACACCTATCGTGACCGGTTGTCTGTGAGTGCTTTGGCGATTTGGCACTCGTCCAGACGCATCGCCGCCGAGAAGTGCGTTAGATTCGCATGCCGAGAATCAGGGGCACATAGCTTCGGGCGTCTTCGAGCAATTGTTCGCGCGCAATACCGGCCTTGGCGCGAAGTTGTAAACCCTTCATCAAGTCAACGAGCGCACGGCCTCGCACCTTGGCGGAGGGTGTGCGAGTTAGGCGCCCCGCCTTCATCTCCTGCTCGAAACGCTTCGCTAAAATATCAGCGGATGCGGTGAGGCCCTTCGCGAGATACGAACGGATCTCGGTTACTCGCTCCGACTGTCCCAGCGCAGCGGCGACCATCATGCAACCGCCGCGAGCCTCACCCGAAGCGGTGTTGACGGCAGCCTCGCAAAAGGCGGTCACGGCCTTGTGGATGTCCGGCTCCGCTTGAAAAGCTGCCAATATGGGACCTCCATAAGTTACTGCATAGCGCTCGACCGCCTTGAGCAGCAGTGTGGACTTGTCTCCGAAAGCTCGGTATAGCGCGGGTTTGGTGACGTTCACGGCGCGTGCGATCCGATCCACGTCGACTCCTTCATATCCATGCTCCCAAAACATCTCAACGGCACGGTCGAGCGCTTCGTCGGGGATAAAGCCTTTTGGACGTCCTCGGGCGCGCTTTGCAACTTTAGTTACCATTGCGTACGAAACTCCTTGCATTGTCGCTGTGATTATCGTACTCTAGCGTATGTAACACTTCAATACAAATAAACGCAGGAGACAAGATGGAAAGG
>CAVXPI010000014.1:0-97321 GCA_963763615.1 Bryobacterales bacterium
AGTACGGTGTGCCGCTGAAGTTCTTTGTGGATAAGTTCAGCCATGTTCGCTTTGAGCCGAGTGGTTGGACGGGGAACCAGCAGGTGCCGTATGCGAAGTCGATTATTGATTATATTTTCAGGTGGCTCGGGGCGAGGTTCCTGGGAATTACGGATGCGAATGAGGCAGGGGAGACGACGAAGCTAAGGCCGACTGTGGTGGAACCGCAGCAGGCGTTGCCGTTTGAGGCAAGTTCCGGAGATGCGCCGTTGTGTTCGGAGTGCGGGAGCATGATGACGCGGAACGGGTCTTGTTATAAGTGCGAGAATTGCGGGGGGACGAGCGGATGTAGTTGAGCTCAGACTCTATTAAGCTTCTGCTTGAGAACGCCGCCCTCACTCCCGAGAGCGGCGTTCTCGTCTGGGCGCGAAACTCGGGAAACTCGGAACTGACCACGCAATACCATTTCAAATGGGCGGACCTGTAGTTCGTCGTCGCCCTGGATTTCCGAAAATCGAGCCATGAGGTGGGGCGGCGTAGCTGCAACCCTTTCTCGGGATTCAAGCATCGACTTCAATCCGTCTGAAGAGTCGGGCCCAATAAAAAGCAGACCATAAGGTCCATTTCCTTCTTAGCGCTTCGTTAAGAGCCTCCTCAGGTCTCGCTTGGCGTGAATGAGCAATTCCGGTCTTAAGGTGACGTTCATAATAGACCCTCGTAACTCAATTGTATATCCGAATGGGAAACGCGGAACTGGGCACTCAAACACCGTTTCAGATGGACGACGCCCGTAGTTCGGCGAAGCCCGGCATATGCGAAAATTCAACCATGAAACGTCTATTTGCCGCAACAGTTTGGCCTGAAGGGATTTGGCGCGTCTCTCAATGCCTCGAAGTTGATGTTGCCAGCCAAGGCGAAACCGAAGAGGAGGCCCTCGCAAACTTAAAGGAAGGGGGCGGCTTAAGTCGCAGGCGTTTCGCGAGATCAAGCGCCGACTTGAGTCTGTCGGCTTCAGCGAAATTCGGCCAGGCGTTCAGCTTGGCACCGGGCGGCCTCTCCCCGGTAGTTCAAGGCAGGTACGCGGAGACTCAACAAGTTCTTGGCACCTGACATCGCTTCTGCTGAAAATCGCAAACCCATCAGAGCGCGGTCAGACACGTTTAACGTGTTAAACGAATTTCGATGAGATGGTTCATGCTCGGATCAGGCTTGAACCAGAGATCGAAAAGCGTCTCGATCAACTCGCGAAGAAGACGGGGCGCACAAAGACCTACTACGCCAAGCTGGCCATCAAGGAGTTCCTTGAGGAGCGCGAGGACTACCTACTCGGAATCGCCGTTCGAGAGCGCAGCGAACCCCGCACTACATTAACTGATGTCAGAAAAGAACTCGGCTTGGAGCGTTGAGTTCAGCAACACGGTCAAGCGGCAGCTAAGACGGATCGACGTTTGAACTCGTCCTTTGCCCGTCAGCCAAGTGGGATTCGATCCATGCGATCGGCCTGTAGCCGTGGATCGCCACGAGGCTGGCGCAAATCCATCGGTTGTGTGCGCCGTTGTGTTCGAAGTGCACGCGGAACGGGTCTTGTTATGTTATAAGTGTGAGAGTTGCGGGGGCGAGCGGGTGCAGTTAGTTACCTCCGTTCTATCCGCTCGCTGTAATTAAACTTCGCTCGGAGAGTGGGCGAAAACGGCTTTAGCCCGCTTTTCATCCGAGTCCTCACGCTGAGCAATTTAGTACTAGAAACAGAAAGGTTCCCCAAAATTGTTTGGACGTGGCAACTGGGCCATTTTAGGCCTTGCGAAAGAATCGCTCGACGCATTCAAAACCAACGTGGAAGACCAGCTGCGCATGATCTCGGTCTCTCAACTGGCGGCGTCAGCCATCACGCGGCACACGAATACCGATGCGTTGGGCATCAACCCATTCGGCTCGCCGCGGCTTGATGAGCAACAGCCGATCACTCTCGATCACGAACGGCTGCTTGTTCAATATGCGACAGCCGATGAAGACAAACGCGCTGAAGTCACCCTTCCTCCGGAAATCGTCAACCACGAAGCCTATGCCTTCGGCCTCGCTCAGTTTCAGCTTCACGAAAGCGTTCCTTGGTATGGACTTTGGGCCGTCGCGAATCAATGGAAAGACATCAGCGACCTGGCAACCGTAAAGGAACAGCAGTCGTATTCCGTCTTCGACCGCCCCTTCAAATTTCTCCAGGCTACCGACAAAAAGACCGTCGATAAAGACACGCGCGGCGCGACAGCCGCCATGCGCAAACAGTTCGCAGTTCTGCTGGATTTCAACGAAGGCCGCCTCTATATTGAAAACAGCAACAAGAAAGCGATCTATCTGGTCAAGGAATTGCTCCGCCAGCTTGGAGCCGAAATCATCGCCGTCGGCTGGAACTACAATCGCCCGCATTGGCCTTCCGCCATCCTCGGACACTTGTATGAGAGCAGTCACTACCTGAATGATTTCCAAAAACGCGCTGATGAAACCAGCCGTTTCCGACCAAAAGAAATCGAAAAGCTCGAAGACACCGAAGTGGAGAAGATCGTCTCTAATTACTTCTCCATGTCCCAACTCTCGTCGGATCTTTGGGTCGGCATCACAACCCCGGCATTGATCCGTCTGCACGACACCAGTCAGCCCATCTCCGTCAAAGCGCCAGCCAGCGCAACGACGCTTCTCGGTGTCACGCAAGATGCCCGGGTCTTTTCCGGCTCCATCATGTTTCAAGACCGCATCACGGCGACGAGCAAAAAAGGCGGCCAAATTACCTTCCGCAAAGATCTGCTAACTCTGCAGATTAACGATCAGATCAACCTTGTCGATGCAGGCGCCGCTATGCTTCGCGGTTTTGATGTGCCTGCCTTCCGCAAAGACATCCAGCGCGAAATCAAACAGACAAAACAGGTGCCCACGATCGATCAATTCTGGAGCAAGTGGCTGCAGGAAATGAGCAACGCCGTGCGCGTGATCGAATCGAGCTTCCGCGAAATCCTGGGTTTAGACGCCGCCGAACCGGGCGGTATCCTCCCGATGCGCGCACCCACTGAAGAAGAACCCGAGGAAGAACTCGCGTTGAGCAAAACGGCCTAGGGATTGTTTTTCCAGTCCCCGAGCGTTGCCTCGCTCCCGTCCGGCTCTAAAACCAACACTCTGCGCTTTCCGCCGTAATAGCGAATCAACTTTTCATCTTCGTCGTTTCCTAAGTCGCGGGCAAAGACGATTCGCGCCGCATCGATATCAGCCTCGTTCCACACCCACTCATCTTGATAAACATGTTTCGGCGAGTACCTCACGAACACCAACAACTTCCCAGGAATCGCCGCCAGCTCATCTCTCACCGCAGTGCGCTTTTTCGGTTCGTCTTCATGATTGATCGCATCCCAAGTCTCGTAACGCAGAATGCTATAGAGGCTAGGAGCTTCGAACAAGTGCAGCGCATACCAACCCGTAAACTCAGCAAAGCACAGGACGATCAAAATCTGCGCGATCTCCGTCCCAACCCGCAACGTGCGCAACTTCTGTAATCCCAAAATGCTTACTAATACAAACAGCCCCGTCACACCCGCTAGATAATGCAGCAGCAGATACGGAAACAGATTTGTTCCCAACGCAAAAATCGCCAGTGTGCCAGCGATCCACCATGATCGGCGCTCTCGCAGCGTGCAGCAAAACGCCACGAGCGCTATATAGAGAGGCGGCAAAAAGAAGAACCGGTAGTACCGCACCCTGTACTCAAGCCGCAACAGAAACGCCCCCACCGAATCAGTCCCTCGCCCGTGCTGCAATGTCTCCGCCCGCAAGTCCGTCTCTTGTTGCGGCGTCAACGCAACATGAGGTGTGGGCAGCGGCTCAACCGTCAACGTAATCGGCACGCCATATTGATAGCGGTGTAATTGTTCCGGCAGCGTCAACCAGCTATGTGTCACCGCTCGATTCTGCAGCAAGATCAGCATCGCCGCCGGGATGAGCGCCAAAGCCGCATACCCGCCCACCCGCAAAATACTCTTTGGTGTCCGGACGAAAAAGAGCAGGAGGGCTGTTAGCAAAAATACCGACTCGAATTGCCGCGTCAGAACATGCACGCCGAATCCCGCGCCTAGTAAGAAACAATCGCGCGGCCTTCCGTATTCGCGAATTCTAGGAAGCGAGCCAAACACTACGCACCCAGCCGCAGCCGCGATTGAGCCCCCTCCCCAATAGGAATTCGTCCATTGGCACAATGGCCCAAACTCCGCCACCGCCAACAGACCTCCGAGCAATGCCCAGCCAGGCGTAACCCAACCCCGCAGCATCCAATAACAGCATGCACAGAGCGCGCCGCTCGCCAACAGGACTCCCGTCCAGGGCACTCCCGAGAGCAGTCTTCCGAACGCCAGTACAAGACCCTGTCCGAGCGGATACATCGAACTGTAGGTCGGCTGTTGCAATACGAAAAAGGTCTCGAAGAATTGGTGCAGCGGATGCGGCGGATTTGCCAACCTCCCGTGCAGCAAAGTATCGGCCACCAGCAACTGGCTGAACTCATCGTAGACATTTGGAGTCGGTACCGGATGATGCGGCAGCAGCAAAAGGCGCAGCACAATGGGAGCTAGAAACAGACCGACGGCGCAAAGCCGCTCCCTCGCAGCCAGCGCGAAAAATATCCGCTGCACGCCCGGCCGCCACACGTAAGCGGCCATTAACAACAAGCCCGTTATTAGAAACAGCGCCCAATCGGCGGGTGCGAAGCCCACAACACTATCGCCTGGCATGCTCAGTCATCCGCCACGCCAACCGCAATCAGTGAATTCGCCTGCCATGGGAGGTGTGAATCCACTCGTCTCCATAACGGCACCAGCAAATCAAAAATCCTCAACTGAAGCGGGCTAATCGTCTTCCTGCGCAGCACTCTGCTATTCAAATACCAACCCGGCCGCGTGGCCCGGTTGAACTCGATCACTTGCGCCACCCTCAATCCCGCCGCTGTCATCTTCTGAACCAAATCGGGTTTGGTGTACCTCCGCTTGTGCTCCAGCACCTCGTCAATACTCCCAAAGAGTTCCGGCCCCTGCGGCACCAACACAATTGCCGATCCACCAGTCCGCAAACAGCGTCGAATGTTCAGCAACGCCGAACGATCGTCCTCTACATGTTCTAAAACGTTAAGGCAGACCACTGTGTCCGCGCTCTGCCGGAACAGATCCGCTTCTTCCACCCGCGAAAAATCAAAGCGGCTCGATTCAATTTCCGGCCGGTATTCCATCCGCGCTCGCAGTTCGAATAAATGCTCCTCGTCGGTATCTGTCGCCCGGTAACGATCTTCGCCATTCGCCAGCAACAGCGTGAGGTTGCCGATGCCCGCGCCCAATTCCAATACCTCACCTTTCACAAAGGGCGCAATCGTATCCGCCATCCATTGGTTAAAACGTTTAGCCCGCGACATCGTAGCCAAAATGTTCGCGCCCGGATCTTTGTACGCCGCGCTGAAGAGCCGTGTCTTGAAAATCGTTCCTAAGGCATCGAGCGTGTCCAGAGGCCGAATCTTTTTGCCCTCCTCCGGCGATCGCCCGCGGTAACGAATCGACACCTCAATGAATCGAGCACGCCGCCTGGCAAACTGCACCACCAATTCAGGATCGAGTCCGAAAGTGTTGCTCTGCAGGGGAATGCTCTGCGCGAGCGCTGTCCGAAAGGCCTTGTAGCCGGTTTCGACATCAGAAAGCGCAAGGCCGGTCGCCAAACCCGACGCCGCGCTGATCAAGTGATTCACCGTTGCCTGCCAGAATCCCAGCGGCCTTCGTTGCTCACCAAACAGGAATCGCGATCCGAGCACGACATCCGCTTCTCCGTCCAGCAGCGGCTTCAGCATCCGCGGATAATCGGCGGGATCATATTCAAAATCCGCGTCTTGAATGATGCAGAAATCGCTTTGCGCCTTGTCAATTGCCAGGCGAATGGCCGCACCTTTGCCCGCGTTCTCAGCCAGCCGAATCAACTGTAGTGAGACTTCAGGATGGACTCGCGCAAACTCCGCAACAAGTTGGTGCGACTGATCGCCCGACCCGTTATCTACTACGATCATTTCCGTTGCTATTTGCTGTTCTCGAACTGCTGCGGCCACCCGCTCTAGCACCGTTGTGATCGAGTTCGCCTCGTTATAAATGGCCATCAAGATCGAAAGGCGAACGCGCGGCATGATGTCGGGTGTAGCGATAGCCTCAGTGTACTGTCTCAAACACGGGCACCGGCGCGAGTTCTTGAAATGCGTACGGAACCAAAGCCACCGGCCGCGCATCGGGCTCCAGCAGCCATACTTTTCGCTGCGGGTAGTAGCGGATCAACTTTTCGTTCTCTTCCACCCCTGAATCATTGGCCCAAACAGTTCGCGCGTGATCGATGTCCGCCTCGTTATGAATCCACTCCTCAAACTTGTGCCCCGGCGAATAACGCACAAACACCAACTGCTGGCCGGGCTGGCGCGCGAGCGCTCGGCTGACCGACTCACGCCCCTGCGGATCGCCCCGGTTGAGATAATTCCAGCTTTGAAAATCGTTCAGGGCCAGCAAATCTTTATCGCCGCTGGCATAGATGCCGAACCAAAAAATGAAACCAGCGGCGCAGCTGAGAGCCACATAGTTGCGGGGTGCGCCGCGCATTTTCTCCAAACCCTTCACGCTCACCAATACAAAAACGCAGGTGAGCGCGGCAATATAGTGCGGATAGAAATACGGATAAAGATTTGTCCCCAGGGCAAAAAGCAACGCCGTGCCCGCCAGCCACGCGTACCGCCATTGCTGCAAACTAGGCAGAAACGGCAGTAGCGCAAAATACAGCGGTGGCAAGAAAAAGAACCGAAGGTACCGAACGCGATACGCCAAACGGTTCGCATACTCGGCCAGGCTATCGGTGCTAGGTCCGTGAACAGCGGCCTGCGCCCGATAATCGAGTTCCTGCTCTGCCGTCATAGTCCGATGAGGAATCGCGTTTGGCTGAATCGTCAACGTTGCCGGGACTCCATATTGGTAGCGGCTCTCCATGTAGGGCATCGTCGACCAAGACCCCGTCACGGCGTGATTGTGCGCTGCCGTCAAGCCCAGTGCTCCCGCTGTTATACCTGCGGCCGCAGCCAAAACTTTCCAACTCGCACGCGGCGGCCATAGCGTGTACACAACCGCGGCAACGGCCAAGAACAGCGCTTCAAAAGGCCTCGTGAGGATTTGCAATCCCAAGCCGGCCCCCAGCAAAACGCCATTCACGATCCGCGCCGATTGTTTGACCCGCGGTAATGCTCCAAACACCAGGCACCCCGCAATGGCAGAAACGAACCCGCCCCAGTAGCTATTGACCCAAGACGAGAGCGGCCCAAATTCAATCGCGGCCAGCAAGCCTCCCACCAACGCCCATATTGGCGACACCCAGCCGCGCAGCATCCAATAGCAAGCCGCGCAAAATCCACCGCACGAAATCAAGACTCCTGCCCAAGCATTGCGAAACAACGTTTGCCCAAGGGCTAGAAACAACCCTTGTCCGAGCGGGAAGATCGACGCATACTTGGGTTCCTGCAGAATGAAAACCGCTTCGAAGAACGAGTGCAGCGGATGAGCCGGATTCGCCAAGCGAAAATGCGCGAGAGTGTCCCCTAAAAGCAGATAACCGAAATCGTCCGCCCCGCTTGGAATAGGCACAGAACTCTGCGGCAAAAGCGCAAGCCGGAAACACACCGCCAGACAAAATAGGAAGCAAAAGCAGACCCGCGGCCGTGCACTCAGCTTTTGCAAATAAGGCAGCAGGTACGCAGAGCTGAGCAACAAGCCCGCCAGCAGAACAGCGACGGTCAGCACGACGAAGTCGCTCGCCCCGAACCCGATCGGATTGTGGAGCGGCAAGAACGACCGAAAAATGCGAAACAAATACATAAACCCGCGTCATCCCAGCTTACGAAGAAAAAAGTGGTCAGCCTGATATGGCACCTTTTTCTAAAAAAGGTGCCATATCAGGCTGACCACTTTTTTGACGAGCTTTGCCCGCGTCGAATTTCGTGAATTGTTTCCGCCGCCGCTCGCCGAACGCGCCCGTGCGGCCCGTTTGGTGGCTTGCGGTTCGCCTGATCGCGCGCCTGCGCATATCCTGCGCGCTCAATACAAACTTCCGCCGGGCAACCCGTATTTCAATCACGAACGCATGTTACTCGACCTGCTGCATTCGAAAGCGCTATCTCAGGCGACACTGGCTACTCCGCAATTTACGGCTTTACAACGCTAGCCGGCCCCGCAGTGTGCTGACTGCCTCCCTTGTCCCCGCTTTCATAAAGCACAAACACGGCCCAATAGTACGGGTTTGGATACTCGGCTCTCATCGCCTGCTTAGTCAGGCGCAATGCCTCGCGCTCACTCTTACCGTCCCGCAAGTATCCATAAAACTTCTGCATAAACAGAACGCTTGCTTTCGACGGCACTTTCCACAACGAAAGCAAAACGTTATTCGCACCCGCATACAGAAATCCACTCGCCAGACTCGCCACCCCGTCTCCGCGCAGCGCATCGCCCTGGCCTGTCTCGCACGCCGCCAGAACTACCAACTCCGCCGAAAGCTTCAGCTTCATTACTTCGCTCATCGTGACAATCTGGTCCTCAAACCGCACACTCGCCGGTACGCCTAGCACGAAAAACGGCTCGTTGACCCGTCCAAATTCTCCCAGCGCGGCCGCATGGGTCGCCAAGTGGATATAGCGGTAACTGCCCAACTCACTCTTCAGCACAGCCTCCCTATTGGCCGCCGCGCCCATTAACACGTCCGGTGGCTCCACCTTTGCTCCCACCACTGCGGCAATCGCCCGCACTTCATCTGCGGTCTCGGGCAGCCTCCGATAGCCCTGTGCCGCGCTGCTCCGCGCCGCCGCATCCCCGGTTGCAGATTGATAACGTTCGTCACTCTTATCGAAGATAGGATCAGCCACAGCAAACAAGAGCTTCCTCCCAACCGGCCTCGTAACCATCCGCGCCAGAGCCATACTGGAAATCGATTGCGCATACCCAACCTCATAGCTGGCTCCAAAGAAATCTACCAGGCCGTTTTCTTTTCCGCTTGGCCTCACCAGAGCCTCGAATGGCAACAGTCCCAGGAACCCATCGGGAATAATCAAGACGCTGTCTGCGGGTTTCAAATATTCCTCAGCCGGGCCGAGTAAGGTCTGATACAGTTCCGCGGCCTTGTCCTGTGAGAACCTCCCGGCAGTCAGCAGATCGCGAAACACCTTCACTTGGCCGGCCAAATGTTCAATTGAAGCGGGCACCGCGACTAACTCGATCCCCTCCTTCCGGATCACAAACAAGTACACCGAGTGCAAGCCAATCGCGTATTCCAAAATCACTTCATGTTCGGACAAAGCAAGCGATTCAATAAACGGCAAGCCCGGCGCGAAGTCGTATTCCGGCGCATCCTTCCGCATCGCCTCCATGAATTCGCCCGCTTCCTGCTGCAGTTTCTTCTCCGCCGCTCGTTGGGCATCACTGGGCCTTTCTCCGCGCTTCTCTAACTCCTGAATCTCCCCGCCCAGCTTTCGCGTCTCAGCCATAATGTGCCGTTGCTTGTCTTGCAGCGCTTTGGGCAGCCGTGCAAACAAGGCCTCTTCGCGTGCCGCCTTCGCACTGTCGAACTGGCTGCGTCCGCGAATGAGCTCCGCGAAATGCAGTGCTGCCGTGCTGCAAGGCACATGTCTACTGCCGATCGTGACGGCCTTCTCTTTGACTCCTAAGAGCCAGAAACTGGCGATAATCTCCATCATCCCCTCGTAGGCCCGAGTGCGCGAAGCAAACTCCCCGGCATCCAGGTATCCGGCGCTGTGCCGCCCCATGACGCTGAGCCGCGCATATTCAATCAATCGAATTGCATCGTTGAAATCTCCCATAGCCCCGTTTGGGTCTGCCGATCCCAAACGCGCCAACCCCCGCTGTGTGTAGAAGCGCGCTTTCAGCTCATCACTCACTGGCTCAAGGTTCTCTGGTTTCACTTTCCCTAACTCATCCAAGGCACTCTTGAAATCTCGGGTTGCCAAGTACACTTCCACCAGCCCTTCATTGAAGGCCATGGGGCGGTCATCGAACTTTTCGGCGTTTAGGAAATGCTTTCGGGCGTCGGCAAAATTGCCTTGCCCCAGGCAAACGCGTCCCGCCAGTCTCTCCGCGCGTCCTCCGGATTCGGCAAAGCCGGAGAGAGTGCTCAGTTCGATCGCCTCCGTAGCGGCCTTAAGAGCCTCTTCGTAGGCATGCAAATGAATTTGAATTTCGCCGGCCGATAACTTCGCGTCAAGCCGCCTCCGCGCGCTCTCGCTCCCGCCTCCCGCTTCCAGTCGCTTGTTTAGTTCGGCATACTGGTCCAGGGCGTCATAATATCTCCCCATCTCCACGTATAGCTGTGCCAGCAGTTGAATCGTGCCTGTGGCTTTCGAGTTATCTTTTTTCTGCCCGTAGTACTGGAGATTCATCAGCAGCGGCGTTTCCGCCTCCGCTAAGTTTCCTAAATGCCCATACGCCTCCGCCAAGCCCTCGCGCGCTTTTGCCAGTTCCTCTAAATCGTGCTGTTTATCGGCGCGTCTCACTGCTTCCTGAAACAACACCTTCGCCCCCTTTTCATCTCCCGCCAAAAGCAGAGACATCCCCCGTATGCGCCAGGCTGAGGCCGTTTCCAGCCCGTTCGCATTTCGAGCCATCTCACTCGTCCGATCCAAGTTCGCCGCTGCGCTGATCGACTTACCCTGCAAATTTCGAATCGCTGCGAGCCGCTCCAGGGACTCCCGCTTTACATCTTCCAGTCCGTCCTCGCGCGCAATCACTCTGGCCTCATCCAACGCAGCCACAGCGGCGTCCAACTGTCCCGTGTTCGCGTAGATGGATGCCACACCAATCAACACCCGCGCCAAGTCCGCCTTCACTTTGCTTGCCCGCACTGTCTCCACGCTTGTCTTTGCTTGCTCTATCGCATGTTGTGCCTGCCCCAAGTCTAGATAGATCAGCGCCAAATTGAACTGGTCCACTCCCAATTCCTTCGGATCGCCCTCCAGCTTGACGGCGGCCTCCAGATAGTCTCTTGCAGCCTCAAACTCACCTTTTGTCCGCAACACCAATCCACAGCGGTTGTACAATCGCGGCAAGCGCGGGTCTGCTATTTTCAGTTCTTCGATTTCCCCAATCGCCGCTTTACATTCGTCCGCCGCTCCGGCGGTATCTCCGTTCTTGTCCTTGATGAGCGCCAGCGCCGTATGAATTTCAGCTAGCCCTTGCCCGTCATTGGCGTCTGTGTAGAGTTTTTCGAGTCGCAGCAACACGTCCATGGGAATTTCATCGGCATCTCCGTCGGCCGTGCTGAGAATCTCTCTAAGAACTTCCGCTTCATGCGCCGCATCTCCTTGCTTCGCATAGTAGGCGCCTAACTCTCTCAAATAGCGGACCGCCATGCTCCGCCGTTTGTAAGTCTCTCCCAGCTGAGCGGCTACTCTGAGACCGATCAGGTCATCCCCAACCGCTTGCAGCGCTGTGGCCCCTAAATCGACAAGCCGTTCCGCCGCATCCCCTTTTCCCTTTTCGAAAAACTCTTTTCCCTGTTGAATGCACGTCAACGCAATCACGCCGGTTTCTATTTTGTCCTTCGCCCGCTCGAGCGCTCTACGGAAGTCTCCCAGCGCAGCTTCGATATCGCCCTTCGCTGCACTCTCTTTGGCCAACGAGAGTAGCGCCGCCGTCTCCGCCTGCATCTGCGGTTGACCGGGTAACGGCCACAGCGCACACATCACGCTCCAAACAAAAATGTATCTTGCTTTCCGCCCCACGACTCACTCCCCTAGGCCGCGCTATTGCGCCATATGAATCTTCGCCGCAATGAACACTTTCGCGTCGGCATCCCCCGTTCGCGTCGCGCCGAACGCCCCCGCAATCTCGGCGATTTGTGTACGCATTTTCAACATGAACTGACCCACGGTCCGGTCGTCCCAGTACCGGCCCTGCCGCGCCTGTTCCTGAAATTGCCGGAACCAAAGGAACGCCAAATCGGCTGGCACGCCTGTTAAATCCTGCACCAGCAGCTTCTGCCGGTCAATCGCGTTCGCCTGAGTCACCGGTTGAAAGTAAGAAACAACATAAACGCCCGCCGGATTCGGACGCTCCATCAACTTCCTCGCCAAAACCTCGGCGGCCACGTAGTCGTAATGCGCAAGCACCCACTCCGCCGACACATCTCCGGCTGCCTGCTCTCGCAGCGGCATATAAGTTACATTTAGTTGTTGCTTAGTGACATGCTGCTCGGTCTCAAATCGGCGCACCTCTCCCAAATCTAGATAGGCACTAACAACCGCCTCATACAACGCGCGGTTGCTGTCGTTGAGCCTTTCACCCATCAACACGTAGCTATAAAGGCCATAGCCTTCCACTTCTCGATCTTGGCGGCTGAGAAATTCGCGCCCCGTAAATTCAGGAGGAGGGCCTCCACGCGTTGGGACATCAACCGCGACTGGGCTAGGCAACGTCAGTTTAGAGATCTGGACCGTGGCGCGATCCTCTTTCGGCGCGTTGAGAAGCGGCCTTTCGGACTGCGCTACGACCTGTCCCGCTTCCGGTGCCACTCCCAAAAATCTCCGCAGCCGCTCCGCACGGGCATAGTCGTAATGGTCCACCAGCCAAGCCGCATCGAAATGTTCCGCCGGCGGTTCGAGCACCAAGAAATAAAAGACATCGGTTCCTGGATCCTTCCCCGTCACCTTCGTTAACAGCCGCCGCTTCTCAGCACTCAGAACCCGTTCGAGTCTTTCTCGCTCGGCTGCATCTTTCGGCGGACGGAGCAGGAAATAATGGTAATGGTGATAGCCCACCGCTTCCGGCGATGAACTCGTCAAGTAGACCGCCACATTTCGGTCCGGCGGATGTCCGGGGGACCCGGTCATCATCGCCACCGCCATCGCGGCCCGCCATAGCCCAAGATTCGCCATCCCCTTCTTCCCGCTCAAGATCAGCTCTTTGCCCGAAACGACCACGTCACCATGAAATTGAGCAGAGAATCTTTTTCGCAATCGGCCTCCTCAGAACCATCCGCTTTCTTCCACTCCGCCGTCATCGCTGCCTGCTGCGCCTCACTCGCTCCTGTTGTTCCAATCCACTTCAGCCCTGCTTCGTAAAACGCCTGCAACGCCGCTCGCGAGAGCACATGGCATTTAAGCTCATAGCTCTTGGCCGTCGTTAAAAGACGAAACTGCCCCTGCGGATCTTCGCCTCGTGCATCGCGAAACATCCACAGCGGCACGGTCATCATGGCCATCCCCGCGCAATCGTGCGTAGCCTCGGCCCCCGCCGCCTCCCAATGTTTCCAAATCAGCGATTTCGTGGCTTGATCTTCCTTCAACGAACCGATCCACTCCGCAACGGCTCGCCGGAAGTCCGCCCGCGCCCGGCTGTCCAGCACGTCGCACGATTCGTCGTGTGTTTTCGCCAAAGTTAACGTGGTTGCGCCGCTTGTGGTGTCTTCGCCTAGCGCTTGCGCCGAAACATTCGCCGTGCCAGCGCAAACCGCCAGACCAAAAACGAAGACTCTCATGGCCAGCTTCGAACTTCTCATAACCGGCGACTCCTCTCCTATTTATAGTCGTTTGACCCCGGCGGGCGTTTCACTCAATTCTAAACAAAATCCGCACCCGGCGGTGTACACTCTCCTTGTTGGCCAACTCATGCCTCAAGAGTTCGACGTTTTCATCTCTTACTCAAGCTCCGACCATGCTTGGGTTGAGAATCTAAGGAACACCCTCTCCTCCAAAGGCATTCGCGTTTGGCTCGACAAAGATCAGATACGGCCGGGCGACCTGTTTATCGATGCCTTGGAGACGGGTATCGCCTCTTCCAAGTGCGTCGCGTTAGTGGTGTCGCTCAATTCTTCCCGATCAGGCTGGGTGAAAGAGGAATATCATCGCGCGCTCGCACTCCGCACTCAACTCCGCCTCATCCCCCTCCTCCTAACCGACACCGAATTACCAGGTTTCCTGGCCAGCCGTAAGTGGATTGATTTTCGCGATCCCGAGCAGTTTGACCAGCGCATCGAAGAGCTTCACTGGGGCATAACCGGAGATCACTCGGCGCAACAGGACTCTAGCCTGATCACCCAGCCCCTTCCTGCCAATTCCCTCCGGCAGAGACTCGCTCCCCTCATTGTGGCGGTATCCCTCACAGTCGTCACTGGCATCGTCTTTCGGCTATGGGGGCAAGACCAACGGGCCGCCTTAGGCGCGGTAGAGTATCTCGTCGTTCTCGCGTTTTGGTCGGTGGCCGCCTTGACCGCCTCCTGGGCCTGGCGCCTATTCCGCTCGCGCAAATAATTCCCCGGAAGATCCGGCAAACCCTTTTGAACAAGCTGTCACTGATCGGGCCGTTTTTTAGCGGTAAGCGTCCTTGCGGTTGAGAACACGAAGGATCTCGATCAAATCGCCGTGGTCGTAAAAGCGAAGGCGGTAATCGCCGAGGCGCAGCCGGAACTCCGGCGGATCGATATCGGTGAGCCGTTTCACGTCGCCTTCTTCGGTGGCGAGAAAGCGAGCTAGTCGGTGCAGCAGTCGGCTGGCGTCAATCCCAGTTCGGCGAGCACTTGCTCGTGCGGAATGGGCTTATTGTGTTTAAGCCACTCGCGGGCTTCTGCCACGGCGAGCTCTTCCTCTTCGCTGATCTCTTCGTCTTCCAAGGGCGCGTTGCGCAGCGTCGCCGCCACCGGATCGACAATGGTTTCCAGCAAGCCAATCAGCGCCTCGAGTTGCGAATTGGGCAAGCGGTCAATCAACCGATGGGCGTGTTGGCGATGGCCGCTCATCGCGGGGAACCTCCTGTATCACCAGCCAGATGCGCGAGCGAAAAACGGCGCTCGGCTTCGTCGGGCCCACGTTCATCCTTTTCGAATAACAGCATATCGGCGCTCAATCCCTACCGTATGTAATTTATCAACGTAGCATAAGAGGTACTTGATCGCATTCTCTTATGCCAGCCCTGCAGTTAATCGTTTTAATCGGTTAACCGTGCCAATACACTCAACACAATTTCCGAGACGCCTGGGGGGAACACGGGGGGGACATGGCATAGGCGTTAAAATAACCCGTTGCCGTTACAAACTTCCTAAAAGGCTTCAGGATAGCTTGAGTCTACTCCCGCGAGAGCGTGTTAGACACCCAAGTGGCGGTCGAAAAGAATCACCGGACATACGCCCACTTATCATTCCCGAACAGATCAACCATCCATAGCCGTTTGGGGCGGCGGGTTTGTCCGAGATGGCCGATCTGAGACGCCAACGCACTTGATCTGAGACGCCAGGTCTCACGCTAAATAAGTCGCTCCATCAAGCCTCGGTACGTCAAGTCACGTAGTTATTCGATCACTACAGTTTCCAAGAAGTCCACCAGCCATTGAGACGGACGTAGACCCAAGCTAAGCGATGGTTTCTAATTGAGGTCGAGTTGAACCAAATCTTGGCTGCCCCTCGCTGCCGTCGTATAGGCAAGTCTACTCCGATCCGGTGCGACGGCAAGGTCAGCGGTGTAATTCGGCGGCGTAGGAGCGATGTCTACCGATTGGCCTGACGCGAACGAGTAGAAGCGAAAGGCGCGCGGCCGCCCCGCCGGGGTACACCCGACGTAATAAATGCCATCGTCCACGGGCTCGAAGCCCGCCGCCAGTGGCAGAGAGTCTTTCACTAGACGAATCTCTGCGTTTTTCAGGGCATCGCCAGAGAGAGATCGGCCATATATCCCGGGTTGCTCGAGTTTGCCATAGAGCAGCAAACCGCGGCCGGGTGCCTCCTCCGCACAGCAGCCAGACCAAAGAGGCTGCGGCGTGCCGCCAGCCGCGGAAACCCGAGAAACCATCGGCCCGTCTGGACGAGTCTCGGTCATATAGATGACTTTGCCATTGAGCGAAAATATGGGGATGCTAAAGCCTGGCCTTTCATGAGTGATTTGACAGGCGACTCCATCTTGCACGCGAATTGCGTAAACTTGCGGCTCGTCGGGACGTCGCGCGTGAAACACCAGGAAACTGCTATTGGGAGACCAGTGCGGGTAGCCTGCGATGTAGGCGCCAATATGCGTCAATTGACGAGGTTTCTCACCGTTTGAATCGGCGAGCCAAACCTCGGACGCACCGCTGCGATTGCTCCTAAACGCTAAAAGCCGCCCATCAGGTGAGAATCGTGGCTGAGCCTCACTGGCCGTGGAGTAAGCGACCCGCTTGGCCTGTCCGGCCACCCTCAATCCGTTCAGAGGCAGGGTCCAGATATCGTCATCATCCAAACCCTGGGAAGCAATCAGGTGCAATCCTAATCCGTCCACCGTAAGCCCACTTAATCTAGCACTGGCGATATAAGCAAGCTTGGCGGCGCCGCCGATTTGCGCCTGCATAATTCTTTCTCCGTCATGATCGAGAAAAAGAATACGCTTGCTATCGGACAACCAAACTGGCGTTGTTGAGTTACCGGAAGTATTAAGAACGAGATGGGGTTCGCCGGCGGGCTCGAGTTTAGCCGTAACGCGCTGGATGAATAGTTTGCTATTGAAGGCACCGGCGTAACGGGCGAACGCAAGCCAGCGCCCATCAGGCGAAAACGCCGGCGAACTGTCGCCTTCGGGGCTCCCGGATCGCGCGAAGAAAGGGCGTACGCTGCCTGAATCCAGGGACAACAGAAACAGCGCGTGGTGACTGGAGGGACCAAGTTCGCTGGTGAAGCAAAGCCACTTTCCGTCGGCAGACCAGCTCATCATTCTCCCAGATCCGGAAACGAAGTGGCCGACTTGGATCCGGTGCAGAATTCGCTCCGGTCCGCCAATAGACGGGATCAGCATGATCTCGGATTCGGAGTCGGTTCGGCGGCGCATAAAGGCAATCTGCTTGCCGTCTGGCGACCACACCGGAAAACTGTCATCGGCAGGGTCCTGAGTGAGGCGCAGTGGCCGCTCTTCGCCCAACAGTTTCACATAGATGTGGCGGCGAGCATCTTCACCGTCCCAGGAAAAAGCCACTTGGCGGCCATCAGGCGATAGGGAGGGCTCACGCTCATCGCCTGGATAACTGGTGACTGGAGAAATGCCGGATACCCTTACCGGCACATCACGTCTCAGTATCCAAAATGTTACCGCTGCCACAGCGAGCATGGCCGCAAGCCCGATTGAAACGATCGTCCAACGGTGGCGATTGGGTCTGACGGCGACATCCCTAATCTCTTCCTTCGCGGGCGCACCGCCATTCTGATCCGCACTTTCCCGTTGGACAGAGCCTTCGAGCGGCGCGATAAATCGATAGCCTTCGCGCGGAAGTGTTTCAATAAAACGCGGATCGGCAGCGTTGTCGAGTAACACTCCGCGTATTTGACGAATGCAGAAGTTGATACTTCGCTCGGTATCAATATAAACGTCGTTACCCCAGACATGCTGCCGGATTTCATCGCGGGTGACAATTTCGGGAGCATGCTGAATCAGCAAGGTCAGGACTTGGCAAGGCTGGTTCTGGAGCTTCAGCCGGATACCCCGCCGCGAAAGCGTTTGACGGGATAGGTCGAGTTCAAACTCCCCGAAGCGGAGGATGTTCGGTCGAGCTGGTGCTTCCCCCGTGGCCATTTCGCTTCATTCTAGCGCTTTGGTGTCGAGCTAAATACATTGCCAGCAACTAGTTGGCTCCTCACATTCAGGTGAGGAGGAACTAACGCCCCGCCTCATTCCATATTGGCGCGTTCTGTGGCAAAGTCAGCCTCACGAAGAAACTTCCGGACGTATCGATTTTCCGGAAAGGAAAAAGAAGAAGGTCACTTGAAACTAAAACGAATTGCATCATCATCACTCACCGCCGTATTAACTTCGGCAACCATCTTGTTTGCCCAGAACGTGATTAACAGGCTCAACCAGCCAAAGGTGAGAACAATGAGCAGGAAACAGTTGTGGATACCCTTGTGCGGTTTGTTGGTGTTCCTGTTTATCCCATTGACCGGCAGATCCGATGTCGTTCAGGACTGGGATGCCATCATGCAGGCCACCGTCAGTTCGCAACCCCCCTTCCCGCAGGCTCGATTTGCGGCGATTACCCAACTTGCCGTATTCGAGGCGGTCAACGCAATCACACGACAATACGAGCCCTACCTCGGAACGATAAGCGCGCCCCGCGATGCGTCGCCTGAAGCTGCGGCTGCGGCTGCTGCTTATGGAGTGCTTAGTAATTACTTCCCTGCCAGCCTCTCCACACTGAATGCCGCCTATGCAAGTTCGCTCACGGCGATCCCGAACGGCCCCAGGAAAAGGGCAGGAATTGCTACCGGCCAGGCCGCTGCGGCCGCCATGATCGCCGCGCGCGCGAACGACGGATCGAGCCCGCTCGAATTCTTTCTACCCACCTCGTCGAATCCCGGGGATTGGCAACTAACGCCCAGTTGCCCGGCTGCCGGTGGAGTGTTTTTCAATTGGCAGAATGTGACGCCCTTCGGTATCCGGAGCGCCAGCCAGTTCTTGCTGGGCCCACCTCCCGCCCTCACTAGTGGCCGGTATACGCGGGCCTATGACGAGGTGAAGGAGGTAGGTGACGTGAGCAGCACAGAGCGGCCGCAGGACCGGACGAATGTGGCCCTATTCTACGCAGATGAGGCCGCAGCCCTCGTTTTTAACGACGCCGCAAGACAGATCACCACCGCGAAGCCGAGATCATTATCCGAGAACGCGCGCGACTTTGCGCTCATCAACATGGCTATCAGTGATGCGGCAGTTGCGACCTTTTATAACAAGTACCTGTACAAATTCTGGCGGCCGGAAACGGCGATCCACGATGGTGGTGATGACGGCAATGATAAGACCACCCCGGACCCCAACTTCCAGCCCCTGATCGCGACACCTTGTTTCCCCTCCTATCCTTCCGCCCATGGCACTTTAAGCAACG
Organism: Bryobacterales bacterium; assembly: GCA_963763615.1. GTDB lineage: Bacteria > Acidobacteriota > Terriglobia > Bryobacterales > Bryobacteraceae > Bog-105. The sequence continues at coordinate 18,897 of CAVXPI010000014.1, forward strand.
CAGCGAGAGAAGTGATGGAGAAGATCTTTGGCGAGGGCCCCTTCTCAATTACCCTGTCGACGCCGGCGCTCCCAAGCGTGACGCTCCATTACTCAAGACTTGAGGAGATCACCGATGACATCTCGGATGCTCGCGTTTATGGAGGAATCCACTTCCGCACTGATCAGGACGCGGGAGCCCTGCTGGGGACCCGCATTGGCGATTACATCTACAATCACAAGCTCCGGCCGGAGCATGGCGGGGATTGTGACTACCGATTCCTAAGGGGAAACGAATGGTAGTAGTTCAACGAAAAGAACTCTGCTCGACCACAGCGGCAATCACCACTGCTGGAGCGGCAGGGTGGTTCTGTTTAACGCAGCCGTCTTCGCCGGTGCTGGCTTTGCGGCGGGCGCGTTGTGGTCGCATGCCCCGAAACTACGGATGACTGATCAAGGCTTTGATGGTTCGTCCTGTGTCACTCCGACGTTCTGCTCTTTCCTGAGGACGCCGGTTCCAGGAGCCAATGCCAGTCCGCCGGAAATGGCCAAGGGATGAAAGCATGGTTGGGGCAGTAACCAGACCCAAACGAGAACTCCGGTTAGCGCTTACACACTTCTGTAAGTTATTGATTCTACATAAAAACATATCCACCGACCGGAACGAACTTTGCCGCGCAACTTCAAGAGGGCGAGCGAGCTAATCAACTGATCCAGCCCACATAATCAATGGCTTAGGGCGATTATCTTCGCCCAAAACCTTAACAGAGTTTTCGTTTTTGATGTGTGCCCACCCGTGGGCCTCTATTGGATTCGGACGGGAAAGACATGCGATTCATATTGTGTATTCTTTTGCTGGTTGTTCGGAGTGGCCACGCAAACGGTGAAAGGCTGGAGTGACTGGCTCGCGGAGGGCAAATCGCTACGCAACACCGGAAATTATTCCGCTGCAGCCCAAACCTTAACATTGATGAGCGTCAGTTGGTCGTACTCCACGATGCGCTCGCAGGAGCCTATGCTGAGGTCGGACAATTTGCCGAAGCAGAAGGTGAGTACCGGCGTGCCCTGGCGCTGGTAGAGAAGCGCGAGGGTCAAGGTTCGCTTCACTGTGCGGTACTGCTTGGCGACATCGCTATCGTTCCCACACAAACCGACGATCGCGAAGCACTGATCTCGCTGTTGCGCCACGCAATCGCGGTCAACGCACAAATTGGCTCCGCCGTGGACATCACCGTCGCACGCGAGTGCCTGGCACAGATCCTCGGGAGGGGGAAGCGCTATCAGGAAGCGGAACCACTACTACTGGAAGCGCTGGCCGATCTTGCCAAACACAAAACAGCAGACTCAGCTCCCATGGCTGCAGCCTTGAACAATCTGGCAGTGCTCCGCTTCGATCAGGAGCGCTACCAAGAGTCCGTCGATCTGCAGCAGCAATCGATTCAGGCATGGGAGACGGCGCTGGGGAAAGAACACCCGTCTCTCGTTGCACCACTAAATAATCTGGGGACAACCTACGTCAAAATGGCACACTTTGCCGATGCCGAGCGTACTTTTCGGCGCGCCATTGACGTTTGTAGCAAGACTCTCGGTGAGGACCACCTCGACTATGCCGTACTGCTGGAAAATTACGCGGTTGTCTTACGGAAGCTCGGCCGCAAACGCGAGGCGAAGAAATTCAAAGCGCAGGCCCAGCAGATTGAGCGAGCGACTGATCGCCGCAACGGAGTGGGTGCGACAATCAGCGTGACTGCCCTCCGTTCTGACCGTACCGCGAGCGACCTCCGGTAGCTAGTTGAGCCGACGGTCCAGAGAAACAGTTATGAACACATTTTGGGATTCCGCAATTTCGGTCGGTGCGCGGCCGAATCGGCTGCAAAGCGTTGAATTCACAACCGGTCCTGAATTTACACGAATTAGTCCCGATAAACGCCCCTGGGTCCGCCTATTTCAAGTTGACGGAAAGTCGGGTGTACGCGGAGGTGCCAATTGTTCGCAACTCCCCAGCCGGTTCATCTTGGCCACGAGCGTTATTTTAACGCCTATGGGAAAACACGGGACGGAGAACACGGGGACAGCGTTCCCTGGTTTCAAAGCAACAGGCGCAATTCAATTGGCTGGCTTCAGCGAGACGGCCCCATTTACGGGCCGTGCAGTGAATAACAAACCTACCGATTTTTATTTCTCTCCCTCCGTCTCAACCACTTAGCGCAATTTCCCCAACTCCGTCCGCTCGCCGTCATCTAAGCTGGGCACAAATGTCACTCCACACCCATCACCACTCGTTCGTCCACTCGCGCGCCATCCTCGCCGCCCCGTCCTCAGCAATTCCTCCCCTCACTGAAGCACCCTTTTTTATAGGCGGTAAGTAACATGACTTACTCCAAAAACCGCCGCTTTCGTCCTACGTTCGCCGTTTCGCGAACCCCAAAGAGCCTCATTTTTGCCCGCCGTTCTACCATCGGTCTGAGACAATCTGAAACAATAGGAGTCGCCATGCAGCGCTATCAACTCATTTGCTTGAATCGAGGACTCATTCTAGGAAACACGCGCAAGACGGGCGCGGTGTCAAGCGGCTGCCGAAAGGTCTGCGGAGTGTTTCTCCTCTCATGGTGGCGCGCATCCGCGACCTTTGCGCTCCTCGCCTCTTTCTGCCTCACCGCTTTCGCCCAAACCAGCGTGACAACGCAACACAACGACCTGGCGCGCACTGGTCAGAACCTGAGCGAGACCATTCTTACGCCCTCGTCCGTCAGTTCAGCGAGCTTTGGCAAGCTCTTTTCGCTGAATGTAGATGGCCAAGTGATCGCCCAACCTTTGTATCTGCCCGGTCTCGTCCTAAACGGCGTGCTGCACAACGTTCTGTTTGTGGCCACCGAGCACGACAGCGTCTTCGCTTTCGATGCCGACGCCGGTGGATCGCCTTTATGGCAGGCAAGCCTGTTGGATACCGCGCACGGAGCCGCAGCCGGCGCCACCACCGATCCGTACTCAGACACTGGCTGCTACACGACCGCCAACGAGTGGGGTATCACCGGTACTCCCGTTATTGATCCGGCCAGCGGCACGCTCTACGTTGTTTCGCTCACCAAAGAAAATAATTACCCGGTTCTGCGGTTGCACGCGCTCAGCACTACCAGCGGAGCGGAGAAATTCGGCGGTCCGGCCGTCATCAAAGCTTCCGTCGCGGGCAATGGTACCGGCAGCTCCGGCAGCACTCTTACCTTCGACCCTAAGTGGGAAAACCAGCGCGCGGGCCTGTTGCTGGTCAATGGTACCGTCTATATCGCTTTCGCCGCCCATTGCGACATCGGTCCTTATCATGGCTGGCTATTGGCTTACAACGCTGCAACACTAGCACAGACCGCTGTCTTCGCCGTATCGCCCAATGGCGCGGATGCAGGCATTTGGATGGGTGCCGGAGCGCCCGCGGTCGACACTTTGAACGGCGTCACTCGCCTGTTCCTCACCACCGGAAACGGAACTTACGATGCAACCAAGCCTTACGTTACGAACTCCATGGATTTCGGCGACGCCATCCTTCGCCTCGACCTCTCCAACGGCTTGCAAGTGTCCGATGATTTTACTCCACTGAATCAGGCAAACCTCTCGGCGACCGACAAAGATCTCGGCTCCAGCAGCACCCTGCTTCTGCCCGATCAACCCGGGGCGCACCCGCACCTGCTCGTCGAAGCCAGCAAAGGAGGCGTGATTTACCTTGTCGACCGCGACAATTTGGGCGGCTACAGCACAACCACCAACAATGTGGTTCAGGAGATTGACAACCAGGCGACTTCGTCGTTTGGCCTAGCCGCTTATTGGAATAGCAACGTTTATCTCTGGCCGGCCATGGACCGTTTGAAGCAGTTCCGCCTCAGCAACGGAACCTTGTCCTCGACCCCCGTCGCTGTTTCCCCTCAGGTGACCACGGCACTGTACGGCGTTGGATCGACCCCTTCGATTTCAGCAAACGGAACGGCCAACGCCATTGTGTGGACTATTGACACCAGCCAAGGGGCGGCACAGGTTGTCTATGCGCATGATGCCACCAACGTAGCCAATACACTATGGAGCAGCGCGGCGAACTCATCGAGAGATGGCGCGGGGCTGCCAGGCAAGTTTGGCGTTCCCACCATTGTGAACGGAAAAGTATACGTTGGCTCAACCGGCGCAGTGATGGTTTACGGCCTACCGAACTTTACCGTCGGCGCAAACCCTGTCAGCCTTGCTCTGGCCGCCGGCAATTCTGGCACCGCCACGGTCACCGTTAATCCCATCGCGGCTTTCACCGGCAATGTCACGTTTACTTGCTCCGTGCCCACCTCGCTCGCCAATGTCACCTGTGCCGTCCCGGGCACCGTCAATAGTTCCGGCTCGGTCACTCTGACAATCACCGCTGGCTCGACAGCAAAGACCCCATGGCTGCTGCGGCCAAAAGGAACAGGCCCCCTTTTCTTCTTGGCCGCCCTCTTGCTAACCGCCGCGTGCGTTTTTGCACGGCGCCATAAAATGCGATTCGTTGCCGCGGCCTTTGCACTCTTGCTTATGGTGGTCTTATCGAATTGCGGTGGCGGTAGTTCCTCCGGGACCCCGATTCAGACTGGTCCCGTTGCTGAATCGGGAACGGTCACGGTCACCGGTACAAGTGGGCCGTTCACCAGCAGCGCGAATGTTTCGGTGACGATCAATTAAAGCTTGGGGATTCAAAACAGCAATTTCAGCGCAAACTGAATTTGCCGCGACGCATACGTCGTACGAATCGTTCCAAATGCCGCATCCGTCGTCTTGGTATCCGGCACCCCGAAATTCGTGTGGTTCGGCAAATTGAAAAATTCCGACCGAAGCTGCAGATTGACCCCTTCGCGAATCACGAAACTCTTGTTTGCCGCGAAGTCCCATTGTTCGAAGCCGGGCGCGCGGAATGAGTTGCGGCCCACGTTGCCGTAAGGCGAAGTCGCCAGCGGCGTGGTGAATGTGTAGCCGGCAAAGTACGTGTTCAGCATCTGGGAAGTGCTCTGGCTCAGCGCCGTGCCTGTTACGTTCGGACGCAGGAAAGCCTGTCCGCGATAATCGTTCGAGAGACCGGTATTGTCGTTAATGGTCGAGGGCGCATAGACAACGTCGAGCGGCGTGCCGGTGTGGGCGCTATTAATCGTGTTCAGTTCCCATCCGCCGACGGCTGCATCCAGAATTCGATTCATGGATGCACCATATTTCCTGCCTCTTCCGAATGGCACTTGATAGACAATGCTTGTCACGTTGTTGAACTCCACATCGAAACTTGATGGTCCTCGCTCGGCAGCTAGGTTGTGAATGTTCTGCGGGTTCGCTTCAAAGTAGCCCGCGAAATATTCGAGCGCCTGCTCGGAATCGCCCATCGCTTTTCCCCATGTGAACGAATTCAGGAAATACAACCCTCCGCCGAAGCGGTGCTCCAACCGCGCCGAGAGGCCGTTGTAATCGTTATCGCCGGCAGGATCAACCCAAGTGATCGGCCCGAAGCTTGGAATCGGCCGCCGTGCCTGTACGCCTAAACAGCCAGAGGTGATGGCGGGCGGGTTACAAGTCGCGGTAACAGCGTTAGGCGAGGCCTGATTGTAGTCCGCTAGGATCGGGAGCCGCAGACTATGATTCCCGTTGTAGGCGACTTCCAAAACCGTGCTTTCGCTCAATTCCCGTTGCAGCGATAAAAACCAATTCTGCACGTACGGCCATTTTGTGCTTGGCGGAATATAGACCACGTTGGAATTCGCGGGATTGAAGCTGGACGGGTTCGCGATGCCGGTGGTAAAACTGTTTTGCGTAGTGAGGAAGCTGGCCGGCACAGCGCCACCTGCCGGTATGCTTTGATTCAACACGCCGAACAGGGCTTGCGGAGCGTTAATGCCTTCCAAAGCGCTGCCGACACGGTTGAAGAAGGTATAGCTAATTCCGTATCCGCTGCGTAACACTGTCTTCGCGTCAACACTGTAGGCCATTCCCAGCCTTGGCCCGAAATCTTTGTAGTCTGGATGAACCAAACTGCGGTTGTACAGACTGCCGGAGGCCGCTCTTGCCATCGTGTTGGTAGTGGGATCAAAGTTTGAGTAGTTGTTATCCCGCTCAAACAACGGAGTGGCAAAGTCCCAGCGCAGACCCAGATTCAGAGTCAGCTTTGAGTTCACGCGGAAATCGTCCTGAGCGTAAAGCGAGTGAACATACTGGCGAAGATTCACCACCGTATAGCTACCTTGGTTTATCTGGCTCGGCGTACCAAAGATCAAATCCGCCAAGTTATAGCTCGTCGCATCGGATGTTATGCTGCAACCGGCGGCCAGGCTCAACTCGGCGCAAGTAGGCTTGCTGAACTGTCCGGAGTAAACGTCCTGTCCATACAATGGGTTGACATCCAAAATCTCAGTGTGAATATTGAGATACTCCCAACCCATCTTGATCGAGTGGCGGCTGAGATTCTTCGAGAAATTGATTTTTGGGTCCCAAGAAGTCGGATTCTGGAATTGCGGATTGCTCGTCTGGCGGCCCAACGCCGTAAACCCGCTAACCGATTGTGTGTTGAAGCCGCCGGTCAGATTCGGAGTAGTGGGCAGCCCTTGAATACCGAAGAGCGACTCCAAGCTCGGGCCGCCGAGAAGCGCCGGTTGCTTGCCGGCAAGAACGTGCGTCCAGCCAACCCGAGCTTCTAAAATCGAACTCGGCGAAACGGTCCAGGTGTATCCCAACGCGGCATTTTGATCAATCGAGTGAATATAGCCGTTACCGTCGCCGCCGGAAGGTCCCGGGAAAGAAGGCTGATAGTATTGCAAATCCTTGCGCTGGCTAAAACGCAAGAAGGCATTCATGCGATCGTTGATTTGCCCATCAATTTTGGCGTCGTATTTATCGCTGTAATCCCGAATGAGGAGCAACGCTTCGTAGTCGTTCGACCGGCCAGGTCCGTTTGGAGCCGGAAGTCCGCTCAGTAGCGCAGCAGCGAAAGGATTCAGTGCGGAAACAGGGATTTGCGTATTTTTCGGGTAGACGACTTTAGTAAGCGGATCGACGACGGTAACGGGTAGAATCCCGTTGCGGTCGTTAAGATTCGGAAGGGAATCGAAGTTCAAATAGCGTTGTAACTGCCGGTAACCTTCATAATCGCCAAAGAAGAACAACTTGTTCTTGACGATCGGGCCGCCAATGGTGGCGCCAAACTGATTTCTTTGCAATGTCGGCTTGACGAACACGGCAGGGCTGAAGAGGAAACCCGTTGCGTTCAAATCTGTGTTTCGAAGGAACTCATAGGCGGTTCCGTGAAAGCTATTGGTTCCCGATTTCATCACTGCATTAACGACCGCACCGCCCACTCGTCCATATTCGGCGCTATAGTTGCTCGTGATCACTTTGAATTCGGCAATCGCATCGGGCGATGCCTGCACAACTTGCGAGGAATAGCTTTGATTGCTTGTTCCGTAAGCGTTGTTATCCAGCCCATCCATCAAAAAATTGTTATAAGTACTGCGCATCCCGTTGACGTTGAATGAACCTTCGCGAGGAGTGCCGCTGGGCGAAAACGACGCGGCAATCGGAGACTTCACGACATTGGCTGACAACAACGCGAGGTCGGCGTAGTTTCGGCCATTCAACGGAAGCTCTACGATGGCTGCGCTGTGAATCACTTGTCCGTGTTCGCTTGAATCGGTTTCGAGCGCAGCCGCCGCACCGGTAACTTCTACTGTTTGACTTACCGATCCAACTTGCAGTGAAAAATCGACGCGCTGCCGGGCGCCCACATTTACCGCGACATCAGCCGCTACTTCCGTGGAAAAGCCAGTAGCTTCCGCCGTAACCTTATAACGGCCGATTGCGACATTAGAAAAGACGTAGTTCCCGTTGTCGTCGGCCACGATCTTTGCGAGGATGCCGGTGTCTACGTTCAAGAGAGTCACCTTTGCTTTTGCGATCCCCAATTGCGATTGATCGCGTACCGACCCTAGGACCTCTGCGGTGTCGAATTGAGCAAGAACAGGAGCCACTGAAGTCAGAAAAATTGCAACGATCCCCAGAAAACGATTCAGCATGAGAAACCTCTTGTGAGAAGTTAGCAAAATGACATTGACATTACGTTACAGCTTAGTTACGAGCCGATAAACTAGTCCTCTTCCCACATTTGAAACTCATGTTGATGCAGGGCGAGGTTTACCCGCCGGCCTCGGAACGTAACTCCTTCCATTTGAAGCTTAAGTCTTTGTTCTGCGCCTGCTTCAAACGGCAATTTGATTTCGCCTCCTGCGCCGACCACCCGCTGCCACGGCAAACGATTGCTAGGTTCGTTGCGCAATAACCGCGCGACTGCCCGGTGATAAAGAGGATAGCCAGCGGCTGCCGCCACTGCTCCGTAGGTTGCCACTTTGCCCTTCGGTATAGACAAGATCACTCGCCGGAACGCCGCATCCCGGGTTTGATTCGGACGTGTAGTGTCCTTTTGTATGCGTTTCGTAATCTCACGCGTAAGGCGCTGCGGTGATTTGGGACGCGGCATCTAGTTGCCTTGCAAATATTGCAGGCTCTCCTGAATGACAGCATCGCTCAAGCCATCATCTGTATTGAGCGTCAGGTGTTCCCGTTCGATCACTTCGAAACTGGTCTTAACGTTTAAGTAGAGCGAAAAGTCTCGATTCTTGGCGACGTGCCCCAGTTGCAATCGCTGCCTGGCCGTTTCGTCGGAACAGGTCAAGTAGATCAGTTTGACTCGACAGCCGATCTCCGCCGCATAGCGGGCGACGCGGTCAATCTGGTACCGCATAGAAAAGGTACGTCCATCTATGAAAACAAATGCCGGTGGCTCGGGTCTTGCGACTAGATATCCGCCTGCTTGCAGCAACAGTTCAACACAGAAATCGTCCTGTTCGCGAGAGTATTCGAGCCACGGCTCAGAGAACAGGGCAGCGCGAAGCGAATCCTTGTCAAGCACGACTCCACGCAAGTGCTCGGCTAATAATCGAGCTAGGGTACTTTTGCCGGTGCCGGGCAATCCCGCCATGATGACGAAACAGGCTTGGACATTTTTCGATCTGGCGTCGATTGGCGGCATCCAACTTATTATCGTCATCAGGTAAATGCTCCGGCCAAGGTACCAACAGCTTGAATTTCCAAAACGGTAGCTACATCATCGTTGGCGCTGCTGGCGGCATCGGCTCGGCCGTTGCTCGCCTTTTGCAGCAAAACAACGGACACCCCATCCTTTTTGGCCGCTCCTCGGAACGCATTGCGACTTTGGCGGCCGAGTTAGGCGCCCGTTCCGTCGTAGTTGACGCGACAAAGTTGGAAGAGTTTGAACAAGCGGTAAGCTCCGTTGGTCCGATTGCCGGAATTGTGAATTGTGCCGGCAGCATTCTGCTTAAGCCCGCACATTTGGTTACGGAACACGAATGGCGTCAAACGATCGAAACCAATTTGACCACAGCTTTTGCAACCGTGCGCGCCGGCGCAAAATCCCTTATGGCGCAGGGCGGCTCCATCGTTCTCTGTTCAACGGCGGCAGCGCGCACCGGCATGGCGAATCATGAAGCGATTGCGGCGGCGAAAGGCGGGGTTATCGGTCTGACTCTCTCTGCTGCGGCTACCTACGCTCTCCGAAACATACGCGTCAATTGCGTGGCTCCCGGCCTGGTAGACACGCCGCTCGCCGCGCGAATCACGTCGAACGAAGGAGCATTGAAAGTCTCGACCGGTATGCACGCGCTGGGCAGAATTGGCAAACCGGAGGACGTTGCGTCCGGTATCGGGTGGCTGCTTGATCCGGCCAACGATTGGGTGACGGGGCAAGTCATCGGCATTGACGGCGGTCTGGGTTCGATCCGGCCGCGTTAGGGTTTGAGCGTTCGAATCTCGGCGTTGGGCGGGGGATTCAAGACGAACTTGTCATCTGTGATATCTGGCGGATTCGGCTTGAAATCCAAGACGGTCAATTGGAGTTCGTAGCCATCCTGCGGGCGCGTCATATCGATCACGGTTGGAAAGCGCACAGCTCCCCGCTCTGTCCAGCCGCTATATTTGGTCTCGCTCGTCGCGTGTCCGGCGGTATCGAAGGTTCGCTGGCGCGATACATCGAGCGTGTAGCGGTCGAAGTAAACGCTTCGCACCAAACGTAGATCGTCACCATCTCGCTGCACAAAGATGAGCTTGTAAACCGATCGGGTCTCATCGCTGACGTCTTCGAGAATCGGCGTTTCTCCCGGTCTTGGAGGATTGATCAGGAGTGCATTCAAGAATGCGGTGGGCCGCAGGTTTTCCAGTTTGTTCTTGGAGGTGGCGGGCGCGTCGTTCGCCCCTTGAATAAATTGGCTCCGGGTGGGAATGGAAACGCGAAAGTCGTTTTCGGTGGAAACCATGTCCAAGATCGTGCTGTGAACGACTGGGTCTAAACCAACGACGCGAATTTGGCCGGGCCGGCGAAATACGATGAACCCCTGGATGGTGGGGTAATCGGTCACTTTGCCGCCGAAAACACCGCCCACGGAAGGAGACATGTCTGCTTTCAAATTGAACGATTGAATCGGATCGGCGAGCCGGTGAATACGATCCAGCAATTCCTCGCGGCTTGCCGTAAGGGCCGGCTTGTTGGCCGTTTGTCCGCGCGGAACAACCGTTCGTGTCCGCACCAGGCACGAAGACGAAGACAAAAAGAGGAATATGGAGGCGACGCCAACCCCAACGCTACGCCTAAAACCGTTTAGAAGCACTTATTGCAGTTTAATAGAGATCCTTCGTGTGCTTTGCGCAGCGCCGCTCTTGGGCACGGCGAAGTCATCTCCCGCTCAGCAAACGCGTCAGCGCGTCATATTCGTACCTATCGGCAAGATTCTGCAGATCGCGTGCGAACTCCGCATCCTCGGTCTGGTCGATACTGGCGATTAGGCTATTCAGCAGTTTCTTGTCGCCATCTACCGTCGCATTTCGTAGCGCTTCGATCAACTCAGGCGGCAGTTGTTTGAGACTGGCAAGCATCTTGGGGCCAAGGGCTGGGGCCGATGTCGGCGCATCACTTTGGCCGGCGGCTTCGCTGAGTTCCTCGTAGTCGTACAGAATGTTTAGCAGAGCGCCTATCTTTTCGAGCAGCGCGTCTTCCAGACACGGCTTCGCCAGGAAATCGTCGGCCCCGCTTTGTTGGACCTTGCGCCGATCTTCATCGAGAACGCTCGCCGTCAAAATAACGATGGCTGTTTCTTTCCCGCCGGGCTCGGCCTTAATTCTGCGCGTCGCCTCTAACCCGTCCATCACCGGCATATGCATATCCATCAGGATCAAGCGAGGGGCCCATCTCCGCCAGTCGCGGATGGCGGCTTCGCCATTATCTGAGCACAAGACTGAGAATCCGATGGCAGAAAGCAATTTCATCAGCCAGTCGCGATTCTCAATCAGATCGTCGGCGATCAGGATTCGGGCGGCTTCCTGTCCGGCGCGGATGCCACTAACGCGCCCCAGAGAACGGCGGCGGATGGCAACTTTCGCGTCGCCGCGTTCCACCGGGACCTCGAACAGAAATGTGGAACCTGCGCCGGAGATGCTGCCGGTACAGGTGAGATCCCCTCCCATCAAGCGAGCGTGTGCGCGGCTAATGGCAAGCCCCAAGCCGGTTCCTTGCTGCACACTAATACCGCTTTTGGTTTGGCTGAACGATTGGAACAGCTTTTTCTGTTCGTCGTCGGAAATGCCCGCACCTGTGTCTTCAACGCGCGCTGAAAACCACCGCTTGAGACTGCTGCTGTGCCCGTCTGGCGCGTGTCCTATAGAAGACAAAGTGACGTGCAGCTTGATGTGACCGCGCTCGGTAAACTTGATGGCGTTTCCCAGAAGATTGATCAGCACCTGGCGTATCTTGCCTTCGTCCGCGACAATATACGGCGCGGATACGCCATCGACGGCTACTTCGAATCGCAGCGCTTTCGCCTCAGCTCGCAATCGGAACATCTCGGCGACATCGTCCAATAGTCTGGAAAGGCTGAATGTCGTTAGATTGAGCTCAAGCTGGCCCGCTTCGATCTTAGACATATCTAATACATCGTTTATGAGGGCCAGCAGATGCTCACCGCTGCGGTTGATGATGCGCAGATTCGTTTGCGCGTCTGCTCCCACGCAGAGGATCCCGTAACATCAACTGGGTGTAGCCCAGGATGGCGTTCATGGGAGTACGAATTTCGTGGGACATGGTCGACAGAAACACGCTCTTGGCCAGATTGGAAGCCTCCGCCGCCGCCGTTCTTTCCACCACCCGCTGCTCGAGTTCGGCATTGATTCGGCGGATATTTTCTTCCGCCGTCCCGCGCTCGACCAAAGCCCAACACCGTTCCACGACATCCTGAACAAGGACGATCTCATCCTCTCTCCATTCGCGCGGCGTCATCTGCGACACGGCCATCATGGCGCGAAGGCCACCGTCCTTTACGATTGGGCAAACGATCATCGCCTTGCTGCCGAGCGGGATGGACCATGTCCGCCTCATCTCCGGGCAAAACCTCCGCTTCCAAATTGCGGATGATCAAGGTCTGCCCGCGCTGGAGCGTCGAGACGGCCCGCGGCCCCAAGAAGCGAAAGCGGGTAATGGCCCACCGCACTCGCGCGGCCCGCTGTATAGTCGTGCAGGATGGAGAAGTGCTCGCCGTCCTGCTCGACATTTGCGTAAGCACAGCGCGAGACGGCCAGATGTTCTCCCAACATGCGCGCTGTCACGGCCATGATCGGCGCCGGATCGGCCAGCATGCGCGTTGCCTTCGACAGATCGTTCAGAAAGCGAAAGTGTTCTTCGCTCTCGCGCAGCGCCTGATCGGTCCGCTTGCGCTCCGTTATATCGATCGAGAAACAGACACCTTCCTCCGGGTTGTCCTCGAAACTGACGCCGCGCCCAAAAGAACCGGCACACGCGAACCGTCCTTGCGGATGTATTCCTTTTCTAACGGCGTGCAGCTTCCCCGCGCTGCGATTTCGTCCAGCGAGCGCCGGTCGAGATCGGCGTATTCCGGCGGCGTCATCGCCGCCCAGTTGAGGCGCCCAGCCTGCTCGTCTTCCCGGCTATAACCAACAATACGCAGAAAGGCGTCGTTGGCGCCGGTGATCTCGCCCTTCTTGTTCCAAAACATCACGCCCTGGGCATTGGAATCCACCAGCCGCCGAAAGCGTCCCTCGGTTCGCTTGCGTTCGGTGATGTCCATCACCGCGCCATGGAAATGCAAAGCCTTGCCCGCCGCGTCGCCTTCCACCCGCCCCTTCGCTTGCAGCCAGTGGAGTTCGCCGTTTTCTTGCCGTACCCGATACTCGATATCGTAGTGGCCGCAAGACTGAATGGCGCTGCGCCAGGGCCGCTGCGACAGCAGGTTGATCTTCCTTCACCACCGCCCGCAGATAGACTTCCACGGGCAAACCTTTCGCCGCCGCGGCTGGTTCAACGGCGAACATGCGGGCGATGAATTCGTCGCCGGTCAAACGGTCGTTGACGATGTCCCAAGTCCATGTCCCGATCGAGCCGTCGGCGAGCGTCGAATTCAATCGCGCTTGCGAAGCGCGCAGCGATTCTTCCATCCGCTTCAACTCATCGACATCCGTGCTCGTGCCAAACCATTGCACCACTCGCCCTGCGGCATCCTTCAGCGGCTGGACCCGCGTGAGAAAAGCCCGGAAGTTGCCGTCGCCGCCGAGCAGCGGAAATTCCATCTCGAACGGCTCGCCGGAGTTGAGGGCGTCAGTCCACTTTTGCATGACTTTCGGCAGCGTTTGGGGATCGTGCGCCGCCTCACATCCACGGCCTTCCATTTGTTCCTGGGTCGTGCCCGTGTATTCGTACCAGCGCGTGTTGTACCAATAGATGAACCCGTCGGGGCGCGCGATCCAGGCCAGTTGAGGAATCGAATTGGCCATCGTACGGAAACGCTCCTCGCTGGCGCGCAAGGCCTCTTCCGACTGTTTGCGCTCGCCGATATCGCGCAGAATCTTGACGGCACCGACAATCCGCCCGCTATCGTCTTTGAGCGATGAGATGGTAACGGAGACATTTGCCACGCGGCCGTCTTTGCGGAGCCGCAAAGTTTCGAAATGATCGACGCGCTCACCGCGGCCGACTTTTGCCAGGATCTCCGTCTCCTCATCGGCGCAATTTGGAGGAATAAACATCAGCACTGGGCGGCCAATCGCTTCCCGCGCGCTGTAGCCGAGGATGCGCTCCGCGCCGGGATTCCAACTGGTGATAATCCCGCCCAGAGTTTTGGTGATGACGGCGTCGCTGGCAGATCTCACGATTTCCGCACCCAAGCGGCTACTGGCTTCGGCTTGGCGCCGGTCAGCCGCCTCGGAGTTGAGAAAGAACAGTACCGCCAGAAGCAAAACGAGATTAATGAACGTGCCGGCAGAGAGAATGAAAAACGTATGCGCCGTCTGAGCGCGGGCTTGCGCCTCGCGGCGGGTGAGCAAATCCCGCTCCTGGCGCGCCAGCGCGGCAATCACCGCCTCAAAGTTTTTCATGATCTCCAGGCCACCGCCGGTTGCTATCAACGCGGCAGCCGCCGCGAAGCCGCGCTGGCGCCGAAGATCCAGAGTCTGTTCAGCGAAGGCCAGGCGCTGGCGAATGAGGTCTTCCAACGTATTCAGCCGCCGCTGCTGGCTTGGGTTGTCGGCCGTTAGCCGGCGCAGGGTCCGCTCGTCGTCAGCCAGTGCGCCGCGCGCCTCGCCATAGGGAGCTAGAAAATCCTCGCGCCCGGAGATGACAAACCCGCCCACCGCCGTCTGCAAAGTTATCAGATCGGAGTTGACTTGCTGAATTCTTGCCAACACCTCGTGGGTGTGCCCCACCCAATCCACAGTCTTGGCCAATTGCCGCGCGCTGTTGCTGGACAGCAGGCTCAGCGCCACGAAGAGGGCAAGCCCGAGGGCAAATCCCGCCAGCAAACGACGACTGATAGCCAGCTGGGTCGTTTTCATCGAGCCAGATTGTTGAGCGCAAAGGGTGCGGATGCGCGCCACCGTGAGAGGAGCCTAGCCTCCGGTGGTACCGGATTGAAGAGGCTGTGACCACTCCCGTGAAAGACACTCCCGAAATTCGCCAGGTGTTCGCCGTTGGCGCGTCTTTCATTATCATTCGTGGGCCGCAGGCCCATGTCTCGACATGAGTGTCGAGACTGCAAACACGAGTGTTTGCGCCACACTGCCCCCGAAAAATGTAGAAACTCCAGGTGGGCCGCAGGCCCATAGGGATTGTTTGAAGGGAAGTCACAGGCTAGGCAGGGCGGAGAGGGGTAGTTGTGGACGACCATACTTGAGAGTTCGCCTCAAAGAAGAGAGTGGCCGATGCGGATTCTTTCTCGTGGTTAAAGCCGGAAAAATAGCATAACTTTGGCTGAATTTGCGCCGGCCGCCGCCGATAGAGGAATAGAAATGCCCCAAAGCGATGTCATGATCGTGGATGACAATCCCGCCAACCTGAAGCTGTTGGAAGACATGCTGCTGCAACGAGGGCACAAAACCCGCTCATTTCCACTGGGGAGGCTGGCGCTGGAGGCTGCGAAAAAGCACTCGCCTGACCTGATTCTGCTCGATATCAACATGCCGGAAATGAACGGCTATGAAGTGTGCGAACGCCTTAAAGCGATCAAGGAGCTTGCCGGCATCCCGGTCATATTCCTCAGCGCCTTGGACGAAACAGAGGATAAGGTGAAGGCTTTTCAGGCGGGCGCGGTGGATTATGTATCCAAGCCTTTCCGGCTCGAAGAAGTTCACGCCCGGGTGGAAACGCATCTAAAACTACAGGGCCTGCAAAAAGCTTCGGAACTGCAGAATCGACGATTGGAAGAGGCCGTCAAAACGCGAACCCTGGAACTCTCCATCGCAAACGAGCGGTTGACTATCCTTGATCGCTCGAAGAACGATTTTCTCAAACTCATCTCGCACGAGTTCCGCACGCCATTGAATGGACTCCTCGGTTCCAGTGAACTCATTTTGGAGGGTATGGCTGGCCAGGAGAACGATGAGCTAAAAGGCTTATATAAGCGCTCTCGCCAGAGAATTCTTACGATACTGGACGATGCTTTACTGCTGACTCAAATCGACGTCAGCGGCGAGCGGTTCAAATCCGCCCAGGTTTCTCCATTGAGCGCTATGGTCCGGCAAGCGCTGGAAAAGACAGCTGAGTTCGCCAGGTCTCGCCAAGTGACACTCTTGCCGCCGCCGTTGGACATGGGCCTCGTTGCCGGAAATGAGGATTTGCTCGTGCGGGCGTTGCAGGCACTGGTGGAGACGGCGGTGAAATTCTCAGCGAAAGGTGGGGCTATCCAACTATCAAGCGAGGCCGCAGCGAACTCGCGAAAGGTTATAGTCGAGGCCAGGGGCCGAATCATCCCCAGCCCTCTGTTGGGCAAGTTTTTCGATCTGTTCTCGATCGGCGAAGCCATTACACCGGGTGGAGATTTAGGGCTGAGCCCTCCCTTGGCATTCCGCATTCTTTCGTTGTTCGGCGGGACGGTCAGTGTAGCGAATCTGGAACCGCAAGGAATACGATTAACGATTTCGCTGAAGGATGCGAATTCGCAAGAAGGCGATTTGAGAGCGGCGTAAGATCGCGGCCACATTTAACGCGGCGGGCCGAGGGGATTGACACATCCTGCGGTCTCGAAAGTGTCTGAAATGTAGGTGATTTTCCAACCAGCGGCGGTCTTCATCAAGCCGAATGAATCGTAACCGCAATGGCTAAATGCTCCGTTGTTGTGAAAGTCGTATGGACCCCAGACGAGTGCGATGGCGCCATGCACTAACACCTTCGAGTCCCAAATCCGCTCCTTCCAAGCCGCTTTGCCGGACCCTATGGCGTTTAGAAAGTCTTCGAGCGGCATCTTGATTGCCTTGCCGTTTGTACCTAAGGAGAAGAGCCCGGCGTCTGGGACGAAGAGTGCTTTCGCGGCGAGTGCGTCACGCGCTTCCATGGCAGCGAATAGTTGCTGTACGATT
Source organism: Bryobacterales bacterium (assembly GCA_963763615.1). Lineage (GTDB taxonomy): Bacteria > Acidobacteriota > Terriglobia > Bryobacterales > Bryobacteraceae > Bog-105. Next base: position 35,834 of record CAVXPI010000014.1, read on the forward strand.
TCTTCGGGGCCCACCACGGCAGTGTTGGCAGGGGCGGCAACGGGCGGCGCTTCCGGCGGCTTTTGAGCGGTACACAAGGCGGACGCTACGACGAAGATAGCTGGCAACAATCGGCTCATGCCGTCAGTGTAACCCTAACGCCCGCAGGTAGCCAAGGTTGCCAAAGACCGGAGTGGCGGCACCTGTACTAAACCGCGACGTCAGCGCAGGCGCACCCGTTTCGCCGGAGCTTTTTTGCGCAACGAAGCCAGCGCGGCGGAACGCTTTTGAAAAAACGAAGCCAATCGCCACGAGTTCGCTCTTTTACGCTTCAAAGCCATATGCCGGCCAACGTAGCGGTCTCAAAGAGCGAACTCTTGGCAGGTAGCTATTTTGCGCAACGAAGCCAATCCGTTGTGATGGGCCGGCGGTTTGAAAAAACAAAGCCAACCCGCTGCCGCAGAGACAGACGAACGGCAGAGCGAGTGGCTCGTTTTTTAAATACGAACCTAACGGGGAAAGGTGAGTCTTCGATTGTGAAAGAACTGAACCTGGGGTGAACCCGATTCTGGGCGGAAGGGCGCGATTAATGGAAAACAGGAAGGCGCCAGCAGCAAGGTACGACCGCGTGAACTGACTCGAGGATAAGATCAGTGCGGCGTTGCGGGAGATGAAGCGTGAAGGAGAGGAAACGGGCAAGCGGCTTAGTTTTCAGTTCGATAGGGGGAGAAGGGAAATTTTGAGAGGCTTGTGATTCGCCCACGACGGCTAGGCGCCGCCGCAACGAGGGATGAAAACAAAAGCGAGAAGAGAGATGCTAGTAGTGTCTGCCGGGCGACCCAAAAGCCGATCTCGGTCTGGGCCCTCACCAGGAGCCCGTTTGTGAATCTGGTCGGACGCTGAAGTTTTGGCACAACGCAGTGTCGCCTTCGCCGCCAAGGCGGAGAGCACGAGAAGGAATGTCTGTTTCTTTGTCTGCGTCCCCGTCCCGGCGGCAAAAAGGAGCGTTATGCAGATACTATTTTCGCGCGTCTGCGGGATCGATGTCCACAAGGACATGCTCGCGGTATGCGTTTTGATTTATCGGGAAGGTAAGAAGCCGGAAGCTCGCTACAAAGAGTTCGCTACGCATCAGAAGGCGCTGACGGCTTTAGGCAACTGGTTGAGTGCGCAAAAAGTGACGCACGTGGCAATGGAGTCGACGGGCGTGTACTGGAAGCCGGTTTGGTATGCGCTGGAGGATCGTTTCCAGTTGCTGTTAGCCAATCCGTTTCAGGTGAAGGCGCTGCCGGGCAAGAAGACGGATAAGAAAGATAGCCACTGGCTGGCGGAGTTGTTGGCGCATGGGTTGATAGCCGGCAGCTTCGTGCCGCCGGAGGAGACCCGCGCGTTACGCGATTTAACACGCTACCGGGTGAAGTTGAGCGAAGAGCTGAACCGTATCCACAATCGCATTCACAAGGTGTTGGAGGATGCTTCGATCAAGCTGGACACGGTGGTGAGCCACATTATGGGGGGCACCGGACGCAGCATCATCGAAGGAATCATCGAAGGCAAGGAATCCCCCCGGCAGTTGGCGGAACGGGCGCAAGGCAGTTTGCGCGGCAAGCGGGCGCAGTTGGAGTTGGCTCTGCACGGGCGCGTGAGCGAGCACCACCGGTTCCTGTTAAAGGAACTGCTGGAGGACTTCCAGTTTGTCGAAGCGAAGATTCTGCGTTTGGACAAGACGCTGAGCGGCAGCGTGGACTGGGAGCAGGTGGCGCGTTTGTGCACGATTCCGGGGGTGGATGTGATCACGGCTTGGACATTGCTGGCGGAATTGGGTTCCGGCATGCGGGTGTTTGCCAACAGTAAGAAGGCCGCCAGTTGGGCGGGGTTGTGTCCCGGCAACAAAGAAAGCGGCGGCAAGCGGTTGAGCGGACGCACGCGCAAAGGCAACCGCTGGTTGCGGCGCGGGCTGTGTCAGGCGGCTTGGGGAGCCAGCCGTAAGAAAGATTGCTTTCTGAATGCCTTCTTTCAACGCCACAAAGCTAAGCAAGGCGCGCAGAAGGCGATCATTGCCACGGCGCACCGCCTGTTGGTGATCGCTTACTGCATCCTGCGTGATGGCACGACCTAGCAAGAGCGGGGCGGGGATTTCTACGATCAGCTCAATGCCGCGCGCACCCGCGAGCGACTGATAGAACGGTTGCGGCGGCTGGGTGTTCCGGTGACGATTTCAGCGCCCGTGCTGCCTGTCCCGCCAGCGCCCACCAGTCAGGAGTTGGTTCCGGCGCCATCGGCCCAAGCGCTCACTTCGCCGCCAAACAGCCAACCGTCCGCTTCGCTACCAACCGTCAAGCGCAAGCGCGGCCGGCCCTGCAAGTGCGCCGAACGTGGGATACCCTGCACTCACCAGATGGCTATCGCACCAACACCCGTCGCGACGCCTCCCGTCGCGATTCAGCCGTAGTCCACACCAGGCCGAATTAATTTATCTCGTTGATTCGGCTCTGGTTATAATTCGGAGTTTTCGAAGGACTGAAGTTGACGCTTGGGGCTGCGGTGCGTGCAATCCGCCGAAAGTCGCTATAATTCACATTGAGGCCTGGAAAAATGACCGTCTTCATCTCTCACTCGCGTCAAAACGGCAGCGCGGCTCTGAAGCTTTGTGAGCGCCTCAGCCAGCGCGGCGTGCACGCTTGGCTGGACACGCTTGAGCTAGATTCCGGTGAGGATTGGAACCAACGGGTGGCCGCCGCCATTGAGGCTGCCGGGGCCTTTGTCGTGCTTGTCGGCCCTGGCGCTGAGCCGGATCGCTCACAGCGGTTCGAGTGGCAGGAGATCACCGACCACGAGTTCTACCTTGACGCCAAAAAGCCGATGATTCCAGTGGTGATCGGCTCGACCGAGATCCCGGGGTTTCTGCGCACGAGAAGCGCGCTCACCGTGAACCCATCCTCGATTGATTTCGACAGCCTTGCGGAGCGAATTGCCGAGGCGCTTGGCAAGCCGGAAGCCACGATCGACCCTGTACAACTGGAGCGTGGGCGGGATGCCCGCGAGCAGGCGGTCAAGAGTCTGCAGGAATACTCTTTCGAGCTCGAGCGCGAGGACGTCAAGCGCGCGAGTCTGCGCGCTATAAAGTAATACCGTGCCGGCGGTATACGAGAAATCGGTTTTCATCAACTGCCCGTTCGACGACGACTTCGAGCCCCTCTTTCACGCGATCGTGTTGACGGTTGCCGCCCGAGGCTTCATACCACGTTGTGCGCATGAGACGGAAGGCGAAGCCGACCCGCGCATCGTTCGCATCGCCAGGGGGCTGATGGAATCGAAGTACTCCATCCACGACCTCTCCCGATACCAAGGCCAGGGCGCCGAGAACCTTGGCCGGTTCAACATGCCGCTTGAACTGGGCATCGCGCTCGGGATGCGTTACCTCAAGGAAGGGACTCCCGCCGGGCACAATTGGGTCGCTCTCGTACCTGGGCAGTTTATGCACCAGAAGTTCATCTCGGATCTGGCCGGGTTCGATCCGCCCGATCACGATCAGAAACCCGCGACTGTGATCCGCAGAGTGGCAGCCTGGCTAAGCATGCAGCCTGATTTCACGCAGCCGACGCCAACTGCTAGGACGATTCTCGACGCATATCCCAGCTTCTGCGCCCTGCTCGCTGATGCGAAGGCAGCCTCACTCGGGACGCTGACATGGCCGTCGGTCATCAAGAGCGCGCAGGTTGCTGGCCGGCGGGTTGCCGTGTGTGTAGGTGTTCGCGACAAGGTCTCCCCGGGGTGCCTCTCGCCTTTCCGGTGCAGCTGTTTGAGACGAGTTCTGTGGGTGGATTTTCCTATGGAGCTGCTTCGACTGAAACGCGGGTCACTTTGTACTGGATCACGTCAGCTTTTTGACATATCCAAGGCCGGGGAAGTGTCCTTTGTCATGAAGCATGCGGAATTCCTTGACAGCATCTGTCTCAAGAACTTTTGAATTGGGCGGGCCGACGGTCTCCACCATCTCTGAAAGAGCTTCGGCGAATTTTCCAGCCGGATCAAGGGGCGTGTCTTGGCGCTGCGATTTGAAATGGAATATCCGCATTACGTCGTCTTGATCGTGATCGATGAAAGTCAAATGGATTGCTATGGCGTAGGCGGGACCACCTGTTTCGCTATAGTCGTCACCGACCATTAGAAAGTCACCGAAGCCGTCCATCCCTTCATCTGGGTACGTTATGTGCAGATCGGAAAAGTTTTCAACGGGATCGTACTCTCGGTTTTTCTTTTTCCTGAACCCATCTCTCAAAAGAACCCGGTGGGCCTTGTTGAAGTGTTTTCGATAGAGCAGTACGCAATCGTCTTCGAAAAAAATGTGCCGGTCTTGCTTTGTTTGCGGCGTCAGTCTCACTAATAATCCCTTGGGATCGCCAAAGCCAGCATGAACAAAAACAGGCTTGTGAGCTTGATGCTCTTCGTACAAGGCAAGTGCCTGGTTTGTGGTAGTGTTTTGTTTCAACAGAATGCCTGCGGAGATATTTGGCAAGCCTAGGAACTTCTCTTTCAGCAAGGCTGTTAGAGCATTGCCGGCGTTAGAGTGGTCGCCATACTCTGGATTTATGACAACCACCGCATCTCCGTTTGCGTTAACAATGGCTTCGAGTGCTTTCTGTAGGCCGTTTAGTGACTCCTTCACCGGTTCTATGATCGGGCAAAAATTGGCAGCGCTAAGGAACCGGGCCATTTCCCTGACCGTGATCAGCTCGTACTGCTTGCCTCGAAAGTAGGGATGGTACATGAGCTATGCCCAAGCCATTGCTTTTTCCAACGGCGTGTTCACCGCACCGACAAGCCGCAAGTGGTCTCCTTTGCGTAGCGGGACAGTTAAAGCCGCCGTATGAAGCGAGAACGGCAGTTGATCGATCAATTTTGAAAGAGGGAGAAGGTTGCGGGTCTTTTTCAGAACCTCAACCATGCCGCGATGGGCGGTATCCGGGGCCAACTCTAGGAACAACTCTTTCAGAACAGCATTTAGTTCTGTGTTGGGCACTTGGGGAATAGGAAGGCTTTCGGTCATAAGAATGCGCCGTGCTTCGTCTGTTCTGAGGCAGTCGAAAATAGCGGCAGGGGAGGTGCGGTCCACACGCTCAACGGCTTTTCGTATAGGCGTGATTTGACCACGATCACCAAGGCAGAGAACCCCTACATCGCTCGGCATTAAGTTCATGACGGCTGTGGCGTGTGACTCTGCGGCAATCACATTCACCTTTGCGAAAACTTTGGCGTAGGCTGCAATTTGGCGCTCAAGTCGGCTCAATGAATCACGCTCGGATTTCACCTCATAAACCGTGCTGGTGCCGTTTAGGATTACCACGTCGGCTTTACACTCACCAACTCGGAACTCGGTGAGCATTGAAGCTGTGCGGAGATTGTGCGTGCCAAGCAGAACATTTTGCGTCAACGCGGCTTTGTATACATACTCGTCCCTGTAGCCTTGCTTTTTTAGAACAGAAAACGTCGAATCGAAGAAGTTGGCGACAGTGATCGAAAGATCGTCCGGCAAACGTGACTGCTTCGCTAAGCGGGCAAAAAGCTCTGATCTTCCCCTACGGGCCATTTCCTGAATGACGGTGGAGGAAAACATGCGGGAAATTGCGGTTAACTGCTCTGGTGTCATGTCCGTATTCCCTTGGGATTGTCCATTGTATTGCAGGCCGCCAAAATCTCATCGGAAGAAAGCTTTAACAAACTCAATCCTTAAGTCCAGTTTAAGCGCTTTCTAGGAAGCTTCCAAACAGAATATAACGTTTTTGTTTTTAGCTGGGAGAATGAACCGGAACGGGCCGGAAAAGGCTGTCCCGAAACTTTTTGAGCCACGGCTTTATTGGTTGCTAGGGCCGTTCCGTTCCGGAATTTCTTTCGCGCGCTTGAGACTTTGCGTTTTTTGAATGGCGTCAATGTCGGCGAGGTCTTGCGGCCTTCCGGCCGCCATCTTTGCCGCTATGAGGTCTTCGGCAGAAATGAAGTTCGCCTTAAGATCGCCTCTCTCGTCAACGACATCCTCAACACAGCCTCGCCATGCCAAGTCAAAATCGAGGCCGGGGCTGTTGGGTGGGACGTCAAAGCCTTTCGGGTCGCGGCCAGATTTATGAAAAGATCGAGGTCTTTGGTAAAGCGCAGCTGCGCGTGAAAAATAACCGCATAGCCCGCCGACGATCAAAATCTAACGCCATGGGGCTCGAGGGCGGACAAAAGGTCTTTGTAGTCGTTAGTTCCATCCGCCTCAATCTCCCAATCTTTTAAGCGCGTAGGCGCTCTCGATCATTCCTCAACCGCGCCCAGCCGTTCGTGCGCCTGCCGATTCTGCCAGTATCGATACTCGTCGGCCTTCATTTCGTCGAGGCTGGTGTACTTGCGAACGGTCGGTTCCATATATCGCCTTGTCGCACGTGAACTGCATTAATTCAAACTGCCTCACTTGAGCTACTGAAATGGAGTTTCCACTTCGGCATAACTTCCGGGGGTGGCGGCATTTACGGCCACACTTACGCGCTCAAGATACATACGCACAATCCGCCACTTAGAATTCCCGAGTACAACAATTGCTATTTTTCTGCCGGTTAAGTTCTGCTGATATCGAATCCTTTATCGGTCGTTAGCAAAAGCGCGAAGGCTGCGGCCTCCGGTGCTTTCAACAACTCGCCGTTTGAAATCCTATCCAAGCCGCGCTCGATTGAGTGGTCAAAGAGAATGCGCATTAGACAAGAGAGCTTCGCCAATCGGAACTGGCGGCGCGTCTAGGCTCCGGGCTGCAAATTCAAGTACGGCCTGGATTTGTTCCCGCGTTACATGAAACTGCTCGATAATTTCATCTATGCTCGAACAACCCTCAAGGTTTTCAAAAACCGTAGCAACAGGCATCCGGGTATCTTTGAATACCTATGCGCCGCTGCGCCTATCCGCCACGCTTTCTACGGCTGGACATTGTGACCAATCAAGAGTTGCCATGTGAGTACCCTCCTTTCATCGCAGCCCACCATCCCCACGTCCCGCCAACCCTGAAACCGCTGAAAAATAAGGCTTGAATGATACACTTGAAGCGAAAATGGCATATGATGTTGTGGTCATTGGCAGCGGCCCGGGCGGGTATTCGGCTGCCGTGCGCGCCGGCCAATATGGCCTGAAAACGGCGCTGATTGAGCGCCAAGTCAGACTGGGTGGTACTTGCCTTTTGGTCGGTTGTATTCCTACCAAAAGCCTCCTCCACTCAGCCGATGTGTGGGAGTATTTCCAAAATCCGGAAGCGCAAGGCGTCGAATGCAAGGACGTTCGGCTGAATTATCCGCGCATTCTGGAAAAGAAGAACAAAATCGTTCAAAAGCATTCAAAAGGCATCGAGTTCTTGATGCGCAAGAACAAGGTCGACGTCATTAAGGGCAACGCGCGCCTCTTGGGCGGCGGGCGCATCGAAGTGACCAGCGATCAGGGCCAGCAGCAGATCGTCGAAACAAAGAACATCATCCTGGCCACTGGCTCGGAGGCGCGGATGCTGCCGGGCCTCGATCCCGACAACAACCTGATTCTCACCAATATCCAAATTCTGGATATGACGGACATTCCTCCTACGCTCGGCATCATTGGCGCCGGGGCGGTGGGTGTGGAGTTCGCTTCGATCTTCAGCCGTTTCGGCTCCAAGGTCACCGTGCTCGAGATGTTGCCGCGCGTCGTGCCGGTGGAAGACGAAGAGATTTCTAAGGAACTGGAAAAGAGCTTCAAGAAGGCTGGCATTCGCGTCGAAACGGGTGCGCGCGCCGAAAATGTCAAGCGCCATGAGAACAGCGTCAGCCTTGATGTAACCCTGGCGAGCGGCGTGCTCGAAAAAATGGAATTCTCCAAGCTGCTGGTGGCGGTCGGCCGCAAGCCTAATACTGAAAAATGCGGCTTGGAAAACACCGGCGCTCAGTTGGATCGCGGCTTCGTCAAGGTCAACGAATTTCAGGAAACCAATGAGCCGGGCTTATTCGCCATCGGTGACATCGTGGCCGGTACGCCGCAGTTAGCGCACGTAGCCACGGCGGAAGGCATGATAGCGGTTGGCCACATTGCCGGCAAGACCGTTCGCCCCATCAACAAAAACCGTATTCCCGGCGCGACCTACACCGATCCCGGTATTGGCAGTGTCGGCCTCACTGAAGCGCAAGCGCGAGCGCAGGGATTCAATGTCAAAGTTGGCAAGTTCCCCTTTGTCGGCAACAGCAAAGCTACGATTTTGGACAAGCATGAGGGCTTCATCAAAGTGATCGCCGAGGAAAAATACGGCGAGATCTTAGGCGTCCACATCATTGGCCCCGAAGCTTATGAAATGATCGCCGAAGCGGTGACCGCGATGGAAGCGGAAGCGACCGTTGAAACGATGATGAGCACCATTCACGCGCATCCGACCATTTACGAGGCCATCGGCGAAGCCTTCAACAACGTCTATGGTTTAGCCATCAATATCTAAGAACCGCAAAATGAGACGCCCTCTGGAAGTGCTGGACCTTGGACGCATGCGCTATGCCGATGCGCTCGAGCAACAGTTGCGTCTCGTCGAGCAACGTAAAGGCGGCACGGGCACTGACACGCTTCTCTTCGTCGAACATCCGCATGTGGTCACCATGGGCCGTAATGGAAAAGATCACAACATTCTAGCCAGCCCGGAAGTTCTTGCTAAAACGGGCATCGATTTTTTTGAGACCGACCGCGGCGGCGATGTCACCTATCATGGCCCAGGGCAACTCGTGGGCTACCCGATTCTCGATTTGCGAGAATGGAAACGCGACGTCCATGCGTACTTCAATGGCATCGAGCGTTGTTTGATTGACGGGTTGCATGTTTTTGGCATAGCCGCGCAGCGGATTCCAGAAAAAGGGTATGAAGGAGTTTGGGTGAGGGGCGAAAAAATCGCCGCGATCGGTATACACATCAGCCGCTGGATTACCTCGCATGGCTTCGCGCTGAATGTCGAGACCGACCTGAACTATTTCAAATATATAGTTCCGTGTGGGCTGACCAAGCCTGTTTGCTCGCTCAGGAGCTTGGGGTGTACGCGGGCCGCGATGAAGTAATGGCTGCCGTGGCCGCTTCGTTCGCCAACATTTTCGACTTTGAACTGGTTATGGAACATTCGGGCGGCTTGGCCGCCTCTACTTGTTGTACCGAAGGATGGCAGGAGACGCGATGATTGACGTGGAAATGCCCCAAATGGGCGAGAGCATTGTAGAAGGTACGCTGACCCGCTGGCTGAAGAAGCCGGGCGAACGGGTGGAGCGCGATGAGCCACTGTTTGAAATTTCGACAGACAAGGTGGATACGGAAATCCCATCTCCGGCCGCTGGTGTGTTGAGCGAAGTCCTGGTGCAGGAAGGCGCAACCGTCGCTATCAAAACCATCGTTGCCCGCATTGGCGATGGAGCAGCGAAAGCGCCCGCTCCGGTGGTAAAGCCTGCCGCCCCTCCTCCCATGCCAGCCGCTCCTCTGCCGCCGCCGGTGCGTAGTTTCCCGCCGCCTCCCCCTCCGCCGGTGCCCAAACCTGCCGCCGCCGGTCCTTACCCGATCGAACCTCCTCCCGTCGTTGTGGCTGCTCCCCCGCCGCCTCCGCCTCCCGCACCTGCTCCAGCGGCAGCCGACGGCGAAGAAGAATACGGCTTGCTTTCGCCGCTTGTGCGTAAAATGGCGCGCGAATTCAACGTTGACTTATCGCAAGTTAGAGGAACCGGCGCCGGCGGCCGCATCACTAAGCAGGATGTGGAGAACTACATGGCCACGTCCGCATACCGCAGCCATTCCGTGCCTCCCGCAGCTCCGCCTCCCCGTCCGGTTGTCTTTCAGCAGCCGGTCGCCGCTGTGCCTCCTCCCGCTGCTGCAGCTCCTGTAGTAGTGGCCGGTTCTACAGTTGCCGCTCCGGCACCGCCGCCTGCGCCAGCCACCGCCGCACCGCTTCCTCTCGCCGAGCAGCCCAAGACTCGCACCGAGCCCATGACCAACATGCGGCAAAAGATCGCCGAGCATATGGTTGCCAGCATGAACACCTCGGTTCATGTCACCACTGTTCACAAAGTGGACATGACCAAGATTGCTAAACTACGGGCCAAAGCGAAAGACGAGTTCCATTCACGCAACGGCTTCTCGCTGACCTTCCTGCCATTCGTGACCGCCGCTAGCGCTGAAGCCCTCCGTGCGTTTCCCATCTTCAACGCAGCGATTGACGGCAAGAACATCGTCTATTACCGCGATATCAACATCGGTATGGCGGTTGCACTGGACGGCGGCCTCATCGTGCCCGTGATTCGCAACGCAGACGAAAAGAATGTTGCGGGTTTGCAGCGGGCCATCGTCGACTTGGCGACCCGCGCGCGCTCTCGCCAATTGAAGCCGGACGAAGTGCAGGGCGGCACGTTCTCTATCACCAACTTCGGCAGCTTCGGTTCGATTTTCGCGACACCTATTATCAATCAGCCGCAAGTGGCGATTCTGGGCGTCGGCGCCGTCGAAAAACTTCCGGTTGTGGTGGAAGGCGACGCCATCGCCATTCGCTCGCAAGCCCATCTGGCTCTTAACTTTTGACCACCGTCTGATAGATGGCGCCTTGGCCGACCAGTTCTGCCAGAAGGTCAAAGCCATTCTGGAAAATTGGTCCGCGGATGTTCTGTAAGATTTACTAGGGTTAAGGTTGTTTGGAAGCGGACTTGCTAGGGCAATGTCCGCTTTCTTGTGGTCTGGGACGGTACACCTCGACGGGGTGGCAGTGTGTCCGCATTCGCATCAGAATCACCCACTTTAAACGTTTAAGTAGCGTACACCATTTTTTCGGACAAGTTTGTAAATTTTCCTTGACGAAATCTTAATAGAGCGCTACTATTCCTTTCAGGTTAGACGTTATTCCAGATCGATGAAAGAGGTCCGTGCATGACCTTCCAGGTCGGTGAGAAGGTGGTTTACCCAAACCACGGAGTTGGCACCATTGAGAATATCAGTTCTCGTGCCTTCGGTACACAGTCGGAGCGTTTCTATCTGCTCCGCCTTTCCCCCAATCGGATGACAGTGATGGTTCCGTTTTCCCATGTTGGAGACGTCGGGACTCCGCAAAGTCACCAAAGTCAGCGAGATCAACCGAGTTTTGACGTATTTGTCCGCCGGCAGGCCGTGTTCTGCCCAGGATTGGAAAGACCGGTTTAAAGAAAACTCAGACAAGATGAAAGGCGGCAGCCTTCTGGAGATCGCCGAAGTGTTTAAAGCACTCGTCCTGATCCAGATGTCGAAACCCTTGTCGTTCCGGGAAAAGAAAATGCTCGAGCGTTCGCGAAGCATGCTCATCCTGGAAACATCCGTTGCCCGTTCCGTTCCTGAACCCGAAGCCATCAATCTAATTACTAAGGCATTGGCTAAGTGCGGTTTGCCCATGCCCGCCGCATTATAGTAAGATGTTGTTCGTCTGAGGCAGAGTCGTGAGCGGCTCTGCCTCGCAGACTGCGCGCGGATGCGAACACACATTGAGTAAGAAGACTGGCGTCCGATCTAGGGCGCTTACGCTTCCGGCTCGGATTTAGCGTGTGACAAATATTGGTTGGACGGAGTTCACACCTTGGATCTCACCCGAGCTTACGCGCGCTAGTAACATACGGCACGGCAAAACGCCAATGTTAGCTTATGGGGGTTTTGCGGAACAGATTTGGCTTGCGTAGGGATTGGTTTCGGCGTGGTTTCGGCTGCTCGGTGTCCATGACATTGATCTTCGTCTTTAGTATATCCATTTGTTCAGCGACGCTCTTAAGAGCATTTTGAAGCTGGCTAAGCCTCTCTTCGGTCATTTGAAACGAAAAAGTATGAGCTTTTCCCTTTGCAGATAGAGATCCTCCATGTGGCGGGCGAAGGTAGCGGTGTCACATACGGAGGAACTGGAAAGCTTTGCACGCATGGTGCGGCGGAGGTCGGTGAGTTGGTTGGGAGAGGCGGCCCAGTGAGTGGCGAGGGAGATGTAAGTCGCCAGGTCGGCAGCGACGAAGTCACTCATGCCTGCGGCGTGAAGGATGGAGGCGCTTGTGCGGGAGGCCCAGCGGCCGCCTGCAAAGGTGATGACGGGGACGCCTTGCCAGAGAGCTTCGGTAGTGGTTGTGCCGCCGTTGTAAGGGAAGGGATCGAGCGCGATATCGATGCGGTTGTAGGCGGCGAGAAAGGCATAGTGATCTTCCGGGCCTTCCAAAATCAAACGTTCGGCGGGGATGCCTAGATTGAGGAAGACCTTTTGAAGGTATTCGCGCGTGGTGGCGGAGGCGAGGTGCTTATTCTTGAGTAACAGCCCACTGTTGGGTGTTACGTGAAGGATGCGGGCCCAGGCGGCGAGCACTTCGGGCGTGAGTTTGTATTGAGAGGCAAGTGAGCCGAAGGTGATGCCGGACTGAGTAAGATGCGGAGGGTCGGAGATGGGCGGAACTGGGTAATCGACGGAGAAGGTGAGGTAACTGCCGGGGACGCGGAGGATTTTCTCGGAGTAGAACGCCTCTTCGGAGGTGGGGATGGTTTGGGAGTCGCCGATCAAATAGTCGAAGCAACTCATACCCGTAGTCGCGTACATATTGAACCAATCGAGGATCACCGGCGCAGGACGAAAATTGTAAAGCGGCAGTCGGCGCATATTGCTATAGCCGTTCAGATCGATCAAGACGTCGATTTGCGCTTCGCGAATAAGGGTGGCGAGACCTTCGTTGGAGAGGCTTGTGGTGTTGAAGAAACGGTCGGAGAAAGCGGGACGGTAGCCCTGTTGTATGGCGGACTGGGGCGCGTCGGAGAAAAGGTTGATGTGGAAGGCGGCGCGGTCATGTTGATTGATGAGGCCCCAGACGGGTTTCATCCAGTTGTCGCGTTGGAAGAAAGAAGAGACGTAGCCGATACGGAGGCGGTCGCGGTTTTCGCGCCGGGCAGGGCGGGGTTGGAGTGGTGGGAGATCGTGTTCAGCCCATTTGCGGCGGGCGTCGAGGATGTCTTGATTGTCTGAAGCAGGGTCGCCGGGGATGATGACGGCGAGCATGGCGCGGGATTGTGCAGCGGCTTCGTGCGGTTGGGCGGCGCAGATTTTGAAATGTTGCACGGCGTCGGTGACTTGGCCCGTTTCATAGAGGGCACGAGCGAGATTGTGACGGGCTTGGAGCCAATCGGGCTGAAGGTCCACCGCATTTTGGAAGCAGAAGGCCGCGGGAATGTAGTTCTGAAGAGCGTTCTCAGCACAGCCGCGGGAATACCAAGCGCGGATGAGTTGAGGGTCGAGATCGAGGGCTCGCTCATAGGTAGCAGAGGCTGCGGAATAGTCACCGGTTTCCTGGATGATGTCGGCAGCTTCGCAGAGGATTTCGGTGTCGTCGGGCTGAAGTTCCAGGGCTTGCCGAAAGCTGCGGATGGCGTCGGCGATGCGGTTTTGCCGTTTGTGGAGGAGGGCGAGGTTGACGTGAAACGCCGCGCGATTTTCGAGTTGGAGGGCGCGGTGGAAGCTGCGTTCGGCATCGGCGTCATTTTGGATGGCGGTCAGAGCGAGGCCGAGGGCGTTCTGGTAATCGGGCTCGTGCGGGGCGATAGTGACGGCTTCGAGGAGAAGGTCGGTAGCAGTTTCGTTCTTGCCACGCTGGTATTCGAGGCAACCAAGAAGGTAAAGAGCGCCTGCGTGAATGGGATCTTTTTTAAGAAACTTGCGATAGCCCTTGGCGGCTTCGGTGAGGTTGCCAGAGCGGTGGTGGTTGTGAGCGCGCTCGAGTAGGGAGTTGCTGCTGCTGCTGTCGGCCACAAAGGTTACCGTAGCATTGAAGAGCATGACTGGAAGCAATTTTGTATCGGCGATTGTGCTGGCGGCGGGAACAGCTAGCCGGATGGGCAGCCAGAAGCAGTTGTTGAAGCTGGGCGATAAGACGTTATTAGAGCATACGCTGGCGAATTTGCGGGCTGCGCGGCAAGTGGCCGAGATCGTAGTGGTCTTGGGCGCGGCGGCGGAGGAGATTCGGCCATTAGCGGGGAACGCAAAGGTGGTGATGAACGAAGCGTTCGCGGACGGCATGGGGCGATCGCTGCAATGTGGATTGAAGGCGGTGGATGAGCGGGCAGAGGCGACTTTGGTGGTGCTGGCGGATCAGCCGTTGGTGAAAGCGGAAACGCTGGACCGGCTGATTGAGGACTATCGCGCGAACCGGCCGCAGATTCTGATTCCGATGTATCGCGGGTTTCGTGGGAATCCGGTATTGCTGGACCGGTCGGTGTTTCCGGAAATTGCGGGGCTCAAGGGAGACACTGGGTGCCGGGCGATCTTTGGGGATCATCTGGAGAATATCCGGAAAGTCGATGTGGAGGATGCCGGCATCTTGTTGGATGCGGACCGGCCGCGCGATTTGGAGACGCTGCGCGAGGTTTATGAGAGCGGGACGTTTTCGCTGTCCGTTTGGGAAAGCACGGGGGATGAGTGCGCTGTTGACGTGGTGGTGGTCGGGCGCGAAAGTGTGGCGACGGCGGTGGTGAACATCGCAAGGATTTTAGGGTTTGGGGTGACGGTGGTTGATCCGCTGTTAACGCTAGATGAGATGCCAGCGGCGACGGGAGTTTTGCGGGTTTTGGATTTCAAGCAATTGCCGGACGTGGGCCGGCGGTTTTGTGTGGTGGCTAGTATGGGGCGCTTTGACGAGGAAGCGATTGAGCAGGCCGTGGCGGCAGGCATTCCTTATATAGCGCTGGTGGCGAATCAGAAACGATCACAGGAAGTGCTGCAGAGTCTGGGTTTGCGAGGACTGAACGTTGACCGATTGAAGGGCGTGCGGACGAAGCCGGGGTTGGCGATCGGGGCGCAGACGCAGCCAGAGATCGGGCTAAGTATTGTGGCGGAGATTGTGAAAGAGTTGCGGGGTTAGGCGGGAAGTTTGGTCTTCACCAGGTCGCTGAGCGCTTTGCCGTCAACGCGTTTGCCGGCGAGTTTGGCTTGGGCAGCTTTCATAACCAGGCCCATCTGTTTGGCGGAGGTGGCGCCGGTTTCCGTAATGGCGGCAGCGACGGCGGCGGCAAGTTCATCAGACGAAGGAACGGCGGGAAGATAGGCCTCAATGATTTTGATTTCGGCTTCCTCTTTGGCGGCGAGTTCGGCACGGCCACCTTTGTTGAACATGCCGGCGGATTCGCGGCGCTGTTTGAGCAGGGTGTTCATGACCGCCATCTCAGCCGGTTCATCGAGGGGTTTCATGCTATCGATCTCATGCTTCTTGAGGGCGGTTTTGACCATCCGGAGGGCACTGAGGCGGGCTTCGTCCTTTGCTTTCATAGCGGTAACGATGTCTTTTTGAACCTGATCGAGCATGGGCATTTGCCCTTATTGTACGCCGAAGGGCGCGCAGAAACGGCTGGGACAAGACGCTGGTGCAACCGAGGGAAAGGGCTGTACGTCCCACGCGCTGATATACTAAAGCTATTTTGGCGGGTGCAGGGTTCTGTGAGATGTGTGTCTAAACCATTATTTTTGCTGAAAGAACCGGGCATGGGCTTTATCGAGCCACGCTAGCTAATAACGCCTTCATTTGGGGTCCCATTGTTTAAAACGTACAAAACCATAACCTTTCTCTCTTTGTTTGCGTACTCAGCCGCCATGTTCGCGCAGAAGCCATTTCAGAATGGGCAAGCGGCGCGGGCGGTGGTGGGGCAATTCACCTTTACGAAAGGCGATCAGAACCCGACCGGCCAAGTTTTGGGGGGAGCCAGTGGCATAGCGGTGGCGGGAAGCCGTTTGTTTGTGGCGGATTCGAACCGCATAGGGGCGACGCCGAACGACAGCCGCGTGATGGTGTACGACACGACGTTGATTCCTTCGCCGTATACGGACTTGACGGTGTTTGGGCCAGTGCAGGGGCTGACTTCCTGTTACGTTTGCGGAACGCCGGCCTTGTTCAGCTTGGGACAGAACACGTTCACCCCCCCGACTTATACGGCGAGCGGACAAAATACGCCCACGGTTGCCTTTTATAGCGGCTATAACGGCGGGGAAGACCAGCCCGCGTCGGTACCCACTGAGAATGCGTGGTTGTATAACGCGACAGCAGTGGCCAGCGACGGGGTCCGTTTTGCGATTGCGGATACGGATAATAATCGCGTTCTGTTGTGGAATTCAATTCCGACAGGAAACACGCATCCGGATTTAGTCATCGGGCAGCCGGATTTCAATACGCTGCAAAAGCAGCAACTGGGTGCAGTGACAGCGACAGCGATGCGCGGCCCGCAGGGAGTTTGGATTGGCAACAACAAGCTGTATGTGGCGGATACGCAGAACTACAGAGTGTTGATTTGGAATTCGTGGCCGGCAAAAAACAACCAGGCACCGGACGTAGTGTTGGGGCAGCCCGATTTTACGCATGCGAATGCGCCTCCTCCCACAACCACGGCACCCACGGCTGCGGCCAATCAGTTGTTAAATCCGGTATCGGTGACGGCGGATGGCGGACATGTGTTTGTGTCGGACCTGGGGTTCAATCGCGTGCTGATCTGGAATACGATTTCGCCGACGATGGATCAGAACGCCGATGTGGTGATTGGCCAGCCTGATTTCTTGCAGACGACGGCCAACAATGTGAACGTTTGTTACACGGTACCGGGCGGCTCGACGGCTCTGTCATTGGGTACACAGGGGCAGTGTCAGTCCAGTTTGAATTTTCCGCGGTTCGCATTGTCGGACGGGACGCGGTTGTTTATTGCCGATGGCGGTAATGACCGGGTGCTGATTTTCAACCGGATTCCGACGGTGAACGGGACACTGGCGGATGGGGTTTTAGGGCAAACCAACTTCACGAACGACATTGTGACCAGCGTTGCGATCAGCATTGTGAGCACGCAAGTGGACAACACGGGCGGCGTGGATACGACGCCTACGCCGACGTCGCTTGCCTGGGACGGGACGAATTTGTATGTGGCGGATCCCTACAACCGGCGCATCCTTTTGTTTACGCCGGGCGATCAGTTGATTCCGAGTCCGTTCGATACGACGGCCAGCATCATTCCAGTGGTGAACTGGGGCAGCGAAATCGTTCGGCAGGAAGGCACCGTGATTTTTAGCGTGACCCCGGGAGGGAAGATCACGGCGGGCGACACGGCCACGATTACGATTGCGGGTACGGCGTATGCCTACACGGAAAAAGGGACCGACACCTTGGATATCATCGCCAAGCAGTTAGTAGCGCAGATCAATAAGACCGATCAAAACGTCTTTGCTTCCTTTGGCGGCTCAGGGACGGGCACCATTTACCTCAGTTCGCTTAGTAAGTCGGGCGCAGAGGTGACAAGTCTGGCGTATGACACGATTACGCTGTCGGCCACTGTGTCGAACACGGCAAACGTGACCGCAACCGCTTCGGGTAGTTACCTTTCGGCCGGAAACGCGGCAACAGCTTCACCGGGAGCGTTGGTAGAAGTAAACGCGCCGGCGGGGGTCTTTTTCACCGATATTGATACGACTTATGTGGCGCCGCTGAATTCAGCCACGAACGGTGGGGGCGTTCCGAATAATGTGAACGGCGTGCAACTCTATTTGGATGGTTTTGCGTCGCCTTTATATAAGGTTTCGCCAACGCAACTCGTGGGACAAGTTCCTTACTCTTATGGAGATCGAAACAGCACGAGCGTGTATGTGAGGACGACGCATGGAAACGGAAGCGTGAGCATTACCAGCGCGACACCGGTTTATATTGCGCCCGCGAACCCGGGTATCTTCAGCGCGCAACAGTATCCGGGGCAAACACGGCCCTGGCCGATTTCGATGGCACGGCACCAGTTAGGCAATCCGGTAGCGGTGATTTCGTTGGACGGATCGGTGACGGCGAATGACGAAATAGCTGTTTATGTAAATGGCAGTGCTACGCCGTACATGTACACCGTGACGTCGAGCGACGCGAGTACCAGTCTCACTTCGCAGCAACAGTTGCAATCGGTGTTGAAAGGGCTAATCAATGCGATTAACGATCCACTTGTAACGGCATCGGCGGGAGGTTCGTTTACGCGGTTGATTTTAACGGCGAAAAGCGGCGCGTTTGCCAACCCGAGCGGGAATAACATTCCGATTTCGGTGGCAACGGGAACAACGACGGCGGGCCTGCAGTCCTGCAGTGTTACGCAGCCGACTGTTTCAGAAACGCTGACGCCTTATGGATCGACCGGCAACGATGCGAATTGCCACGCGACAGTGAACACTTGCTGCGCGGTGGTGGGTAGTTCGCCCATTTTCCCGGGCAATCCGGCGGTGCCAGGTGAACTGATTAGCGTGGCAGTTGCGGGCATGGGCGATTTGCAGGATCAGAACGGCAACGACATCACGGCATCGATTACCACGGGCTTTCCTTATAACGGGCCGGCCATTCCGGGCAACGATGTTTTGAGCGCCAACTTTGTGGCGGCAACGCTAGGCGGGACGAGTGCGCAGGTTATTTCCGCGGGATTAGATGTCGGCTCATACGGGATCTACAGAGTGGATGTGCTGATACCGACGACGGCCGCCAGCAACCCGCAAACTCCGTTCTATGTGGCGCAGAATGCGTTTATCAGCAACACGGTTTATTTGCCGGTGGGAGCCGCTGTATCGAATCCACCTGCGCCGCCTGCGCCCGTGCCGGCCAGCCCGATCAATTTGAGTATTGATGGGCCGCTGACGCCGCAGTTGGGATCGGTGACATTGGAGAGCGGCCCCATGCAGATTTTTGGTTGGGCCATTGACGGCGTTGCGCCAGTGACTAACGTGGCGATCCAGATTGACGGCTTGACAGTGGCTAATTTGACGAATGGGAACGGCTATGGAGTGTCACGGCCGGACGTTTGCAAGACATACCCGACGGTTTTTGGTTGTCCAAACGTTGGCTATGCGTACACGTATGACACAACCTTGCTGGCGAATGGAAACCATACGCTACAGGTTTTGGTGACCGATTCCGGGGGACGTAATCGTGCGAACCCGCAGGGCGTGGCGATATTCGTGAACAACGATCCATTAGTTTCGAAGACGCACGTGACCATCGATACGCCGACCACTTCAGGCCAGGTCTATCACGGAGTGGTTCTATTCAGTGGATGGGCCACGAACGATATCTCCCCGATTGTTTCACTGAAGGCTTCGTTAGACGGGTCGCCCGTCGACTCGAGCAAGATCACGTATGGTGTTTCACGGCCCGACGTGTGCGCGGTGGCACAACCGAATACGCCAAATTGTACGAACGGGAGCAGCAATGTAGGTTGGACCTATTTGGCTGATCTGACCAAGCTCGCCAACAGCAACGCAGCGAACGGAACAACGCTGCAACACGTTTTCATCATGACGGCAACGGCGCAAAATGGGCAGCTTTATACGGTGTCGAGTTCATTCAATGTGAACAACTTCGATCCGGTGGATTTGTTCAACGGACCAGCCATTACGATTGACGCGCCCGGCCCCACCGCCGGCTTCTTGAGCGGCACGACGCAGCTTTACGGCTGGGCGATTGACTCGTATACAAACATTATTTCGGTGGCGTATTCGGTTGACGGCGTTCCGCTCGGAAGCGTGCCTTACGGAATTGGACGGCCTGATGTTTGCAACGCTTATGCGGGCCTTCCAAACTTTGATCTTTCCACCTGCCCGTATGTAGGATTTAACGGCACGCTTGATACCACAATGGTGGCAGATGGGCAGCATACGCTGGGCATTACAGCAACACCGGCGCAAGGGCAACCTTATACGCTGACAAGAACGATTAACATTGCTAATTTGGATACGACGGCGAACCCGGTGAGAATTACCATTGACTCGCCGGCGCAGATCACATCCACCCTGACTACTTTCAGCGGGACGGCGGCGGTAACCGGCTGGACCCTGACCGACAGTTCATCGAGCGCCTCGATTCAATCGGTGCAAGTCTTAGTGGATGGATTGCCGGCTGGTACTGCAACTTACGGCGGCGCGCGGGCAGACGTTTGCGCAGTGTATCCAAACCGGCCGGGGTGTCCGAATGTGGGCTTCAGTTATGCGCTTGACACAACCCGGCTGACGAACGGGACGCATGTTTTGGAGGTAACTAGCACCACAACGGATGGCAAGCGAGCGACATCGAGCGCTTCCTTCAACGTCTCGAATACGTCGACGGCCGCCAAAACGGTGATCGATGCGCCGAACGCTATGAGCATTGCGGTTTCAGGTATACTAACCACTTCGGGTTGGGCCACCAAGACCGGAGTCGGCGTTAATTCGGTGACCATTACAGTGGACGGAGTACCTTATGGAACGGTGAGTGTGAACCTGCCGCGGCCCGACGTTTGCGCTGTCACGAGCAGTCCGAATTGCCCGAACGTGGGCTGGAGCTATTTCTTCGACACCAATTCGCTGGTGGATGGCGCGCACACCCTGGGTGTGACGGCACTGGCGGCGGATGGAACGGTAAACACCGCGAACTCGACGTTTACGGTGCAAAACTGGTCACCCGGGGCACCGATGAATGGGGTGATTGACATCCCCGATCCTGCCGAGCCTTACTACACAGGGAAAGTTACGCTGCAAGGCTGGTTCGCTGAGCCGAACGTGAGCATCGCGAATGTGCTGATCACTATTGATGGCATACCGTTCGGCAACGCGAGCAAGGCAAGCCGGGCGGATGTATGCGCGGCGTACAGCAGCCCAGACTGTCCGAACGTGGGCTGGACGTTCCCGCTGGATACGAGTCTGTTGACGGACGACGTACACACGTTGGCCGTCACAGGAACGACAGCGGCGGGCCAGAGCTTCACGATCACCCGAGTGTTTACGAGCGAGAACTAACTAAGTCATACATGAAGATACTTGTTGCCGAGCCGCTCGCCGCAGCGGCCATAGAATTGCTCCATGCCCAAGCGGGCTGGGAGATTGTAATTGCCGATCCGAAGACTTATCAGGCGAATTTGGCCGATTGCGATGCCTTAGTGGTGCGGAGCGCCGTTAAGGTGACAGAAGACGTATTAAAGGCGTCGCCGAAGTTGCGGGTGATTGGCAGAGCGGGCGTTGGTGTTGACAACGTGGATCTGACGGCGGCGACGGACGCAGGCGTGTTGGTGATGAACACGCCAGGCGGCAATGCGATTTCGGTAGCGGAGCATACGCTGGCGCTGATGTTATCGATGGCGCGCGCGATTCCGCAGGCGAGTTTTTCGACCAAAGCGGGCAAGTGGGAAAAGAAGAAGTTTCTAGGCAACGAGTTGCGCGGGAAAACGCTGGGCATTATCGGTTTGGGCAGCGTTGGGCGCGAGGTGGTGAAGCGTGCCAAGCCGTTTGAGATGAACGTGATTGGACACGACCCGTACGTGAGCCCGCAGACGGCACGCGACATGGGCGTGGAACTGGTCTCGCTCGATGAGTTGTACAAGCAGAGCGATTATTTGACGCTGCACGTAGCGCACACTCCCGAGACGGAACGCATGCTGAATGCGGACGCGTTCGCAAAGATGAAAAACGGCGTGCGCATCGTGAATTGCGCGCGCGGCGAGCTGGTGAATGAAGGCGATTTGCAGGCGGCGATTGCCAGCGGCAAAGTAGCAGGCGCGGCATTGGACGTTTTCTTGAAGGAGCCGCCGGAACAGAATCCGCTGTTCTCGCTGGAGGCGGTGGTGGCCACGCCGCACATTGCCGGGTCGACGGAAGAAGCGCAGGAAATTGTGGGTATTCGGATTGTAGAGCAGATGATCGAATACCTCAAGAGCGGCGTGGCGCTGAATGCAGTAAACATGCCCGCCATGACGGCGGATCAATACAAAGCGCTGCGGCCGTTTGTGGATTTGGCGGAACGGCTTGGGCAGTTCTTGAGTAACATCATGGTGGGAAATCCGCAGACCGTACGCTTCACTTACTATGGACGGTTAGCCGAGCAGAACACGCAGATATTGAGGAATGCGGGGCTGGCGGGTGTTTTGGCGCGGAGCTTGGAGTACAAGGCGAACGTAGTGAATGCCATGCAAATTGCCACGCAGCGCGGCTTTCGCGTAGTAGAGCAGCGGGAACCGGGCGCGGCGCACATGGACTCGATCCGCATTGAGGTTGATACGGAGACGGGCAATTTCCCGGTGTTGGGCGCAATGGTTTTGGATAAGCCGAGGCTGCTGCAAGTGGAAAATATTTCGTGCGAAGCGACGCTGGGCGGCAACCTGATGTATGCGCGCAATGACGACGTGCCGGGTGTGATTGGTTTTTTAGGAACTTGCCTGGGCAAGAACGGCGTGAACGTGGCGAATTTCGCTTTGGGGCGGCAGGAAGAATCGACGCGCAAGAAGGCTGGGCCGTTGACGGCGATTTCGATTGTGGAGACGGACTCGCCGGTGCCGGATTCGGTGATTTCGCAGTTGTTTGAAAATCCGGCTGTGAGGTTTGCGCGGCGCGTGGTTTTGTAGGGACTGTAGGGTATGGCGGACGACGCGATTGAGCATGTGAGCGACACGGCGCTGCTGGTGGCCGCGGCGCGCGCGGCTGAGACTCAAAGGGAAGACGGACTGATTCGCGATCAGTATGCGGCGCGGCTTGCTGGAACGCGAGGCATGGCCATTGCACGGGCCGGGACGCCATCGCGGTGGCGGTCGTTTGGGATTGGGTTGCGCTCGCGGTTTATCGATGAACTTCTAGAGGGTGAATTGCGCGGCGGCGCGATTGATTGCGTGGTTTGCCTAGGTGCGGGGTTGGATGCGCGGCCGTGGAGGATGTCTCTGCCCAGTGGCTTGCGCTGGATTGAAGTGGACTTCGCGCCTATTCTCGACTACAAATACGGCGCGATGAAAGATGTGGCTCCGCAGTGCCGGGTAGAGCGGATGACGGCGGATTTGAACGAGAAGGCGGACCGGGAGCGCGTGTTTGCGGCGGCGCTCAGCCTCAATGAACGGGCACTTCTGTTGACGGAAGGCCTGCTGTTTTATCTGCCAGCGGAGACGGTGCAGAGCTTGGTAGTAGAAGCGGCGGGATTCGAGCGTTGGATTCTGGATATCTCGCCGAACACAGCGATGTTGCTGGCGGACGGCGGCGACTCCATGCGGCAAGCCAACGAACTGCGGCACGAGACGCGGCTAGAAGGCGTGGAGATTCTGGAGACGATTCGGAGTATGGGCTGGGTGGCCGAGGGTTCGAAAACGTTTATGAGAGACGGCGCACCGTTTGCGGTTCGACGCATGGTGAAGAACGGTTGGACGCGGGATTCAAACACGCCACGACCATCTGCCGATGATCCAGCAGGGGTCTGGATGTTCAAGCGAAGCGGATGATCGCGGGTGTTTCGACAAGCGTGTATTGGCCGGTGAACGTCGGAGCGGTGTTGGGTGTCATCTTGCCAGGGTTCACAAAACTTGTAGTACTTTCAAGTATTGCCCTTGGTGCTTTTGTTGTCTTTTTCACCTTCCCCCGCCCACTTTCGATTCCGTGCTGCGTCCGTCCAGCAACTGGGCCACTCTCCATAACAGCGGCACAAACTGGTTTGTGATTCTCCAGGGCCAATGGAATCAAAACGGCACGCTGGCTACGACCACTGAAGGCTATGGCCCCAATGTCCAGTGGGGCGGCATGGCGTGGTTCACACTGAACTATGGCTACGATGCGCTCAACCGCCTGACCAGCGCGGGAGACAGCGGTTGGACGCGGAAGTTCCAATACGACGAGTTTGGGAATATGGCCGTCGCCTACCAGGGAAACTCGGGCGTGCCGTTGAACTCGCTAACGCCCTATAATAACAGCGGCAGTTACAATCCATATAATCCAGCCAACAACCGGTTGCTGGAAGCGACTTATGACGCGGCAGGCAACACGAAGACTCTGGGAAGCGCGCAAACCTTCAGTTACGACGCCGAGGAGCGGATGACTCAGGCGGCAGTCGCGGGCACGACGACGAATTACGGCTACGATGCTGAAGGCAGCAGGATTCAGAAGGCGGTGGTCGGCGGAGCGACGACGGTTTATGTGAAGGATGACTTCGGCCGCTTAGCCGGGGAATATTCGAGCGCGGGAATGACGCCCGTCTGCACAACGTGTTATTTCGTGTACGACCACCTGGGAAGCGTGCGGCTGATTACGGACCAGAACGCCAATGTTGTGGCGCGGCATGATTACTTGCCGTTTGGGGAGGAGATTCCGAACGGTTGGGGCGGACGTACTGGGAATCAGTTCGGGGCGAGCTCGGATGTGAGTCAGGAGTTTACCGGCAAAGAACGGGATGCGGAGAGTGGGCTGGATTATTTTGGAGCGAGGTATTACGGGAGTGCTCTGGGGAGGTTTACGAGCCCAGATCCGACGGGTCTTGGATTCTCCGATCCTAGCGATCCGCAGAGTCTCAATCTATATCACTACGTGCTGAACAATCCGTTGAGGTTTGTTGATCGCGACGGGCTGTTTTGTTATCAGTCGTCTGGAGGTACGGTGAACATCGACAACGCTGCGCAGTCTGCGAGCGACTGTGCGAAAGGCGCGACTTGGGTTGACGGCACTGCGACGAACTACTGGTATGGATCAGATGGTGCGCTTCAAGTCGGCTATTCGAACGGCGAGAACGATGCCGGGACGTTATCTTTCGTCTCACCTGACGCAAAGTCTGACAGTTCGGGAGGAAATGTACAAAATCCTTGGGGAATTGACCTCAACGACACGAAGAAATACGACCATTATCTGATGTGGCCTTCAGGCGGGAAGTTTGATCAATTCCAAACGCGGCTTTTGGGAATGCACTGGTGCGGACCGGGTGGGGGTGGACCTACTGTTAGCGCCAACGACGCCGCGTGCAGGCAGCACGACGCCGACTACGCCAAGGTAGGCGTAAGTGCTGCAACGAATATTGCAGGGAGAGGTGCAACGCCAGAGCAGATCGAAGCTATGAGGATCGCGAACAAGAAAATGTACGATGCGGTAAGAGCAAACCCTACTGAGTTCTCAACGCCCTTCTTGCTGCTTTGGCTGGAGGGTGGCGCAGGCCATATATACCCGGGGACTCAAGTGCCGCCAGAAACTAATTCCGGGGCGCCGAACTGGGCTAAATAGTAATGAGGCTCTTTAAAACTCTCGCATTCTGCTCTTGCGCATATGTGTGGCTCGGTGTCGTAGGCCAATATCTAGGGATGGCGCAGTCCGAATCGTTACCGAGCGCAGTGATAGCATTTCGGGTTTTCGCCTGCTTGCTAACAGTCTGCTGTGTATTCGCGCTAGCGAGTGGCTTTTGGGCCGCAATCATTAGCTGGGCCGGGGCGCTTGGCTATTTGTCGATTAGTTGGAAGGTAAATGTCGACTGGGTGTTTCGTGACGACGTAATTCGATTTACACTGTGGGTTCCCTTATTTCTGACGGTGGCCGCCTATCTAGAGCGGAAAGAGGAAGCAGAACGGGAAGCTGGCGGATCGTAACGGGAAACTCATCCACCCAACACTCGGAAGGTCGACGATGGAACAGTTTACCGGCAAAGAACGGGATGCGGAATCGGGGTTGGATTACTTCGGGGCCAGATACTACGGGAGTGCTTTGGGGAGGTTCACGAGCGCGGATTGGAGCGCGAAGCCAACACCTGTCCCGTTCGCGACCCTGTCAGATCCCCAGAGTCTGAACTTGTATTCGTATGTCCGAAACAAGCCATTGTCGAAGGCTGACGCGGACGGGCACTGTACACCTCCAAAGCTGAAAGATGGGCAGGTCGGAGTTTGCATCGATACCTACATTCAAGCCCCAGTCGTGCCGTCGAACGCCCCCGCCATCGGCCTGGGGGACAATCGAGGGCCCGCCGCAAACGACCCAAAAGCAACCTACCGCCAAGAGATACAAATGGTTATTTCGCCTGGCTCGAAACCCAGTCTTGTGAAAAACGACGCCGGAACAAGCGTCGCAATCGCCCCTCCCTTCCTTCCACTTTCCAGCAAAGGCACGTCTACGACGACCGTGTCTGATCCCACCACAACGAGCGATGGAACAGAACACTTCAACGTCTCCAGTAGCGGCCTAAACGGCTTCGCTTCGGTGCCATTTGCACCCAAGGACACAATAAAGACGTCTTTGAACTTCTCGGTAACCCAGGACGGCAAAGTGGGGCTGGACCCGGGTGGCATGCGGACGGCCTACCCGTCCATTGAGATTTATGCATATGGCTCTGATGGCAGTACACGGACGATCTACACGAAGTCTGAATCGGGGAATCTCGGTGACTTGAAGAGCGCGAGCCAGCCGGTTCCCGCCGTAAACCCGCAATAACTGAGAGACAACGACCCATGGATGCAAAAATCTTGTATTGGCTAATGATCGCTTTAGCGGGCGCGCCGGTCCCTCTCTTTGCTTTGGCTTGGGCTTGGTCCATTAGGGACGCAAAACTACATCGGTCCTTTTGGATCGTGGGAATCGGGACCGTTAGCATCGCCTGGGCAATCCTTGCATGGAACCTGCCTTGGGCGTTAGGGCCCTCACACAGCCGCCTCCGCTACGCCATAATCGACGCCAACTTTTTCGCCATACTGGCGTGCTCCGTGATTGCGTTTCGCTCGAAAGGTACCAGCCAGCAAATAGCGGGGGCGGCTTGCCTCGCGACGACCCTACTCTGGGGACTAATCGCCGCAGTTAACAGTGTCGCCTAAAACCAGGTGACGAAACCGGTGGGTGAATGGTGCCAGAGAAGTTTACCGGCAAAGAACGAGATTCGGAGAGCGGGCTGGACTACTTCGGGGCCAAGTATTATGGGAGTGCGCTGGGGAGGTTTACCAGCCCGGACCCCAACCCCCTTTGGCATTGCTCCCGGCGATCCCCAATCCTGGCTGTTCATACGCCCGAAATAGACCAACGGCCGGCACTGATCCGAACGGGAAATGGTACACGCCCATCCATCGCGAGATGGTTCAGATTGCGCTCGGAGGCCTGTTGTCGGCGGGAGAAATATCCCAGTTGCTGTGCCTCGGGCAATCCGGCAGCATGCCATTGACGAGAATGCCATGACGGGAAAGGATCATATTAGGCGAACGATTGGAGCGATGACGCTTTCGATTCTCCTCCACATCTTAATTCCTCTTGTTGAAGGCTCTTCAAGCCTTTCGTCAAGAACGGTCGACCGCTTAGACGCTTTGTTCTCTTGGCCGGCCAAACTCTGGACTGAGCTCTATCCAAGTGGGCATGGTTTTATGCAGTTGGCGTTTCCGATGTTCTTTTCGATTGCGTTCTACGCCGCCGCCTTTTGGGTAATACTTATGGCCGTGTCAACGGCAAAGAACCTTTTCAAAGCTCACACTTGATGCATCCCAAGTTTGGTAATTCGGGGGCAATTCGGGCGGTACACTCGAACACAATTTAGGAGAAAGTGCTAGATCTATACCGACAGTTTGCGGTAAATGTGGAGATGGCTTACACATGCCACTGCACCTCACCGGTCCCAATCCTTTTCCCGGCAAAATCCAAGTTCGATTCGCAACTAACACAATTTAAACGCCCGTGTCCTTCGAAGTTCGATTGGCAGATAACACATTCTTTAGTCCGATACTCTCAGTTTGGGGCTTCTTACTTCGCCATTTCAAAACTTCCACATTTTTTATCTAACTCTTTTTCAACCACTTACCTCGGAAAAACGAATCGCCGCGAACGCCGCGCTATGACAATCAAATAGCGCGAGTAGATGAAGTAGATGAATATGATTCGGCATCATGCACTACGCGGCGCTTGGGAGAGCGTTGGCAGGAAAATGTCTTGTTTAAGCGAAGCGAATAATCGCGGGCGTACCAACGGGCGTGTATTGGCCGGTAAAGGCGAGTTCGCCGAGTTTCTTGTCTCGTTTGAAGCAGGCAATGGCGTCGCTGCGCTGATTGCAGGAGTAGACGAAGTTGCCGGTAGGATCGATGGTAAAGCTGCGGGGATAATCGCCGCGGGTCCACTCCTCGCCCGCCCACTTGAGTTTGCCGTCGGTGCCGATCGAGAACCAGGCGATGGTGTCATGCAGGCGATTGGCGGCGTAGACGAACCTGCCATCGGGAGAGAGAGCGATCTCTGAGGTGAAGTCTGTGCCGGCGAAATCTTTCGGGAGTGTGGAGATGGTTTGTTTGGGTTTGAGCGTGCCGCGCGCGGAATCGTAATCGCACATCACTAGAGTGGAGCTTTCTTCTTGAAGCGTGTAGAACCAGTGGCGATTGGTTTGGAAGAGAAAATGACGCGGGCCGTCACCAGGAGGAAGCTTGAAACTGGGAGGGGTGTTGGGCGTCATCTTGCCGGAGTTGACGTCGAATTTGTAGATAAAGATTTCATCGAGGCCTAGATCGGCAACGAGCACGAAGTGACCCATTGGGTCGGATTCGACCATGTGGGCGTGGGGCTTGTCGTGGCCGCTGATGGCGAAGCTGCCGTTGGGACCGGTCGCGGCTTTGGCAGGGCCGATAGTGCCGGAATGCTTGTGGACGTCAACAGGCTCGCCGACTTTTCCATCTTCGATGATGGGCAATACGGCCACGGTGCCGCTCGCGTAATTGGCGACTAAAACGTACTTGCCGGAAGGATGAATGCTGAGATGGGCGGGGCCGGCGCCGCCGGAACTGGCACGGTTGAGGAGATCGAGATCGCCGCTCATGCGATCGATGGAAAAAGCGCTGACGGAGCCGGCTTCGGTTTCATTGGCGGCGTAGAGATGAGTGCGGGTGCGATCGATAGCGATCCAGGACGGATTGGTTTCGTCTTTGAACACGCTGCGTTGCGTGAGGTAGCCGCTTTGCGGATCCATATCAAAGCGATAGATACCGCTTCCCCGCCCTTTGCTGCCCTCGGGGCCCTGCGGCGAACTGTAGGTGCCCACGTATGCGCGCACAGGTTTGGCCACGCCGCGAAGCAAGGACGCTCCGGCCATGACGGCTGCGCTCTTGGCAAATTGTCTTCTATTCATTCGATCCCCAACCTCCTCCACCGGGTGTTTCAATTCTAACGATGTCGCCTGCGTTTACCTGCAAGTTGCACTTGCCGGGCAACGGTTTTTCTGTCTGGTTTGTAATTAGGAGCGTCCGGCCCATGGCTCCGCCGGATCCGCCGTTGAGACCATAAGGCCCAAACTTACGGCGATCGGCGAGCACGGTGACTTGAGCGGCACTTAGTAACTCAATCTCACGGATGAGTCCGTCACCTCCGTAAAATCGGCCTGCGCCACCTGAGCCCGGGCGATAACTGTAGCGATGCACGCGGAACGGATAGGCATACTCCAAAGCTTCGATAGGAGTGTTCAACGAGTTAGTCATGTGAGTGTGAACGCCCGAAACACCATCGCCCATCGGGCGGGCGCCCGAGCCGCCGGCGATAGTTTCGTAATAAGCGTAAGGCTGACCGTTGCGCGGATCGATGCCGCCGATGGTGAGGTTATTCATGGTGCCGGAACTGGCAGCGGGGATGCGCTCGGGCAAGATTTGCACGAATGCTTTGAGGAGCGTGTCGACGATACGCTGGGAGGTCTCGACGTTGCCTCCGGCGACGGCTGCGGGAGGTTTTGCGTTCACGATGGAAGCATCCGGCAGGACGAGATCGACGGGGCGCATCAGGCCCGCGGTAGGTGCGGCTTCTTCTGGGAGAAGGCAACGGAGCACATAGAATGTCGCGGAGTAAGTGATGGCGGCGACAGCGTTCAGAGAGCCGGCAACTTGCGGAGATGAGCCGGTGAAATCGACGCGGAGTTTGCGCTCTTCGGGATTAGTTGTGATGGCGACGGCGATGCGAATCGGTTGGGAGGTAATGCCGTCGTCGTCGAGAAAGTCTTCGGCGCTGAAAGTGCCGACGGGGAATGATGCTAGCTCAGCACGAATCAATTCCTCTGAGTAATCGAGCAAGGCGACGGCATTTGCTTCGACGCGAGGAAGGCTGTACTTAGCGACGAGTTCCTGAACGCGTTCGACGCCAATGCGGCACGCGCCGATTTGGGCAGTAAGATCGCCTTCACGTTCGCGAGGAGTGCGAACGTTAGTGAGGATGAGTTGGAGTATGTCGTCATTAAGCTTCAGCGGGGGGATGCGAATGCCCTCCTGATAGATCTCCTGGCACAGGCCCATGGAGCCTGGATACATACCGCCTACGTCGGCATGATGCGCGCGATTGGCGACGAAGAAGGCGGCTGAATCGCTACCTGGTACGAAGACGGGCATGACAAGGGTGATATCGGGCAAGTGAGTGCCGCCGTCGTAAGGATCGTTCAAGATGGCGATATCGCCGGGGTTGAGAGTGAGTCGATCAAGTGCCGCGCGCACAGACATGGGCATGGAGCCGAGATGAACGGGCATGTCGTCTCCCATGGCGATGACTTGTCCTTGGCGGTCGAAGACGGCGCTTGAGTAGTCGCGGCGCTCTTTGATGTTAGGCGAGAAGGCGGTGCGGCGCAGGGCAACTCCCATCTCCTCGGCGATGGAATGGAAGGTGCTTTTGAAAACGGCCAACTCGATGGGGTCGGTCATATCAGAAAACCAGATCGATCACGAGGTTCCGGTAGGCGTCGACGGTGACACGGGTAGCCGGCTCAATGAAAGTGGTAGCGCTATATTCGACGACGACGGCAGGGCCAGGGAACACGTCTCCGGGTTGTAAGCGATCGCGCGCATAGACTTTGCCATTGTGCCATGTGCTTTCGAAATAGATCTGCTTGGAGCGAGTGACGGCTTGGCCGCCATCGCCAGGTTTGAGTGGTTCGGGACGTTCGGCGATCTGCGGCGTGGCGACTATTTTACGGACGCGGGCATTGACGATTTCGACGGTGCGCTTGGTGTCGGAATAGCCGTAGCGCCGGCGATGGTGTTCGTGGAACTGGGAGACGAAAGCGGGGCTCCAGGGGATGTTGAGCTCGTAGCCTTGGCCGGCGTAACGGACGTCGAGCGAGCGTTCGCCCTCTCCTAGAGCGGCAAAATGAGCTGCTAAACGTTCGTCCGCAGGAGATAACATCACGGTGCGCGATGAGTCTTTCACCACGTCGGAGATCAGAATGCCATAGGCGGATAACGCGCCCGGCATGCGCGGAACGAGAACTTTGGGAATGTGCAGAGCCTTGGCCAAGGCGCAGGAATGAAGGGGACCAGCGCCGCCGAAACTGACCAGAACGAAATCGCGCGGGTCGTGCCCTTGTTCAACGGAAATTTTGCGGAGAGCTTGCACCATGTTGGCGTCTACCACGCGGACGATGCCTTCGGCGAAGGCTTCGGCATGGGGCAGTGTGCCTTTGGCGAGAGTCATGTATTGATGCGCGCGGGCTTCGTCTAAACGCATGCCGCCACCGAGGAAACCGTCGGGTTCTATTCTGCCGAGAAGGAGATTGGCGTCAGTGACGGAGGGCGACTCGCCCTTGCCATAGCAAATGGGGCCGGGGTCGGCACCGGCGGATTGTGGACCGACTTTGAGCGCGCCACCGCGATCGAAGCTCGCGAGAGACCCACCGCCCGCGCCGACTGTGTGGATGTCGAGCATGGGAACAGCTACAGGGATGCCGAGAATTTGAAACTCGGAGGTGGTGCGGAGGCCAGTGTCGGCGGTGAGAAGAGCGACGTCCGTGGAGGTGCCTCCCATATCGAAGGTCAGGATTTTGGAAAAGCCGGCGGTCTTGGCGACATGAGCGGCACCGACTACGCCGCCTGCGGGACCGGACAATATGGTGCGGACTGGTTCGCGGGCGGCCACCGCTGCTTCGGTGATACCGCCGGACGATTGCATTACGAAGAGCTTTGAGCCTCGCGAGTGCAGAGCTTGGTCGAGCGAGTTCAGATAGCTTGCCATCTTAGGCGCTAGGTAGGCGTTGATGAGGACAGTGGCGCCGCGTTCGTATTCACGAAATTCCGGGAGGATT
Organism: Bryobacterales bacterium; assembly: GCA_963763615.1. Classification (GTDB taxonomy): domain Bacteria; phylum Acidobacteriota; class Terriglobia; order Bryobacterales; family Bryobacteraceae; genus Bog-105. Next base: position 67,591 of record CAVXPI010000014.1, read on the forward strand.
TCGTGGGAGACGGAGATGGGAATGTCGAGGCTAGCCAAACTCTGCGCGACAGCTTTTTCGTTCGCGGGATTTGCGAAGCCGAACAAGAGGGAGATGGCGATGGCTTCGGGTTGCGCTTTTTCGACGGCTGTGCGGAGGCGATTCAGTTCGGCAGGATTGACGGCGAGCAACATGCTGCCATCGGCCGCGACTCTTTCGGCGACACCGAAACGGAGATCGGAGGGAGCCAAGGGTTCTTCTTTTTGAAAAAAGAGGTCGTAGAGTTTGGGGCGCGCTTGACGGCCGATGGCGATGGTGTCTTCAAATCCGGCAGTCGTGATAAACGCGACTCGCGCGCCTTTGCGTTCGAGCAAGGCATTTGTGCCGACAGTGGTGCCGTGGCGAATTTCGGATGGTTCGGCGTCTGCGATCTGCGTGACCGCGGCTAAGACTGCGCCGCCGGGATCGGAGGGAGTGGAACGCACTTTAAGCACTTCGAGCTTTTGATCTCGCCAAAAAACGCAGTCGGTAAAGGTGCCGCCGGTATCAATTGCGATTTGCATTCTCTATCCTATTGTCTTGGACGCCTCTACCGCTGTTCTTTCCTTCCGTTGGAGTAACACTTCCTCCGCGCAACGCCGCACCGTGGTGGCTGCCGGTTTGGGATGGATGCTGGACTCGTTTGACGTGATGCTTTATTCGATTGTGCTCGCCACATTGATGCGCGAATTTGGCATGACGAAATCCACGGCCGGTTCTTTGAATACTCTCACGCTGATTGCGTCGGCGTTAGGCGGATTTTTGTTTGGCTCGTTTTCGGACAAGCTCGGGCGGCGGCGCACGATGAGCTTTTGCATCTTGACCTACTCGCTTTTCACCTTTGCTTGCGGGTTTTCGACGAGCGTGACGATGCTGGCGTGTTTTCGATTTCTATTGGGCCTGGGTATGGGAGGCCAATGGAATGCGGGGGCGACGCTGGTGGCGGAAACATGGCCGAGCGCATGGCGGGGACGGGCGCTAGCGATGGTGCAGAGCAGTTGGGCGCTCGGCTATGCGATGGCAGTGCTGGTGGCAAATTTTATGCTGGCACACACAAGCTGGCGCTGGGTGTTTTATGTGGGCGTGTTGCCTGCACTGGTGACGTTTTGGATCCAGAAAGGTGTGCCGGAGCCGGAGTTGTGGCGCCGATCACGAGAGGAGCCGGTGAGCGCCGAGGAGAAACAGCGGTTATGGCGCGCCGTTGCACCCAATCTACTGGGATTGCTGATCATGAATGCTTTCGGCATGTTTGCGTGGTGGGGCCTGTTTACTTGGTTGCCGGCGTATCTGACGTTGCCGCTTGAGCGTGGAGGGCGCGGGTTCGGGTTGTTGAGTAGCTCGGGGTTCATGATCGTATTGAATCTGTGCGGTATGTTTCCGGGGTATTTACTATTTGGTGCGATTTCAGACCGGTTTGGGCGCAAGCGAGCGACGGTTCTCTATTTGGTGATGGCGGCACTGGCGGTGCCACCGTTCGCATTAGCGAGAGAGCCGTGGCTTATTTTGCTGACGGCATCGATTACGGCGTTCTTCGGGACGGGCTTTTTCGTGGGGTCGGCATTGCTCGGGAGTGAATTGTTTCCAACGCCGATTCGCGCCACGGCGCTTGGACTTTCTTACAACACCGCGCGCGGGATTAGCGCATTGGCGCCGTTCATGATTGGTGCGATTGGCGAGAGACATGGATTGGCTTGGGGATTCGCGTCGTGCGGGATTGCGTTTGCGCTGGCGGCGGCTGCGGCGTCACGAGTGCCGGAGACTATGGGGCGGGAACTTACATGAAGTTAGTTAGTGGACTTATGCGGGGTCGCTCTGGCCTTCGCGACCATCTCGCGAACTTCTTTGGCTAGGGTGGGCGCGTGGTACACATAACCGTCTTTAATGGTCCATTCGACGCCAGTCGTTTGGCCAGGTTCGACCGCCGGATAGAGTACTTTCATGTTTTCGAGCGGGTTGCCGTTTACGACAATCAGATCGGCCAGATACCCGGCGCGGAGGCGGCCGATTCTGTCGTCCATGCCAAGGATGCGCGCGTTATTGCCGGTAACATGCTGAATCACCTTGATCGGGTTGAAGCCCGCTTCTTCGTGCAGCTCTAACTCGCGCAACAGGCCAAAGCCGTAGATTTGATAGATAAATCCGGCGTCGTCTCCCGCGCCAATCGTTCCGCCCAAGCGGTCGAACTCGCGCAAGGCGCTCATCCAGATGCGGTAATTCTCTTTCCAGAACACCTCATCGTTCGAGGTCCAGTTCGAGAAGTATGACCCGTGGTTCTTGGGGTTCGGCTTGAAGAACTCTTCGAGTGTGGGATGCAAATAGTCTTTGAACCAGACTTGGTTTTGGGCACGCTGCAAATCGCGGCTCGCTTCATAGATATCCATGGTGGGAACCCAGGCGACGTTAGCCTTCACCATGGCGGCGAGAACCTCAGTCAGCCGTTTGGGATCGGCTTCGCGCCATAAATGGCCGGCGTACCGGAAGCGATCGGTCTCGTTGTTGTAGTTGAAGGACGGAGGAAAGTTTTGGACACCGTCGGCAATGGCGGCGTCGGGAATGCCGTACCAGTGTTCGATGCTGCGCGTGCCGAACTTGATGTCGTCCCAGGCGTTGGTTTCTTCCACACCGGCATGATGCGCGACGGGGAGGCCAAGCTTGTGCGCTTCGTCTTCGGCAGCTTCCATAACGTCGCGATAGACGCCCATCAGTTTCACGCCATCGGCACCCATGGCTTTGTATTCGCGAATGCGGGCGCGCGCTTCGCCGGCGTTGGTGGGCACGGGTTGTTGCGCATTGAACATGGGATAGACAAGAATGCGGGGCGAGGCGAGTTCGCCGGCGGCACTTTGAGCGCGGAGTTCGAGAGTCTTCTTGGTATCGCTACCGACGTCGCGCACGGTGGTGATGCCGCACGAAAGCCAGATTTTCAATTCGTAATCGAGAGGTTGGGGAATGCCGCCGCGTTCATCTTGCACATGGGCGTGCGCGTTGATAAGGCCAGGCAGGACATACTTTCCGGTGGCGTCAATCTCAACATCGGCCTTGGGGCGGTTGGCGCTGCCGAATTCGAGAGAAGCGCCGTCAACACCGACGATGGAGACGATCCTGTTGTTTTCAATGATGATGTCTTTGGGACCTGCGGCGGGAGTGCCGTTGCCGTCGATCAGAATAGCGTTGCGAATAGCGAAGCGCGGGTAACGCTTGCCGTTTTCGGGCCGAGATTGAGCGAAGACGCTGGACGTGATGAATAGGAGCAAGAGGAATGCGCGTTTGTTCATGGTTGCCATTTTCCGGCGATTGCCTTGATGCGTTTGGCTGCTTCGAGGAGATTTTCGATGGAGTTCGCGAAGCTGAAGCGCAGATAGCCGTCGCCTTGCGCGCCAAATGATCCGCCGTTTAAACAAGCGACGCCGGCTTCTTCCAAGAGAAGGTCGGCTAAGTCATTCGAAGGTATGCCTGTCCGTTTGACATTGGCGAAGGCATAAAACGCGCCTGCAGGGAGGCGGCAACTGAATCCCGGAATTTCGTTTAGCGCCGCGCAGAAAGCGCTGCGCCGTTGGCGGAACTGCTCCACCATTTGTTCGACCTCGGTTTGCGGTCCGGTCAATGCGTCGATAGCGGCGCGCTGCGTGAAACTGGCGGCACATGAATTGGAATTGACCATCAGCTTGTTGACGCCTTCGACTAGCCAAGTTGGCATGACGCCATAGCCGAGCCGCCAACCTGTCATGGCATATGTTTTCGAAAAGCCATCGAGGATGATTGTTTTCTCGAGCATGCCAGGCAGACTGGCGATGGACACGGGCGCTTCGGGGGTGTAGTAGAGGCGCGAATAAATCTCGTCGGAAAGGACGATGAGATCGCGGCCGCGCACCATATCGGCGATTTCGCGCATATCATCAGCGGGGATAACGCCGCCGGTGGGATTCTCAGGCGAATTGAGAATCAGCATCTTGGTTTTGGGCGTGAGGCTGGCGCGCAGGATGTTGAGATCGAACGAGAAGCCGCGCTCTTCTACCAGCGGGACGGGCACGCCTTTCGCGCCGAGAAACTGAACCATGGAGCGGTAAATCGGGAAGCCGGGGTCGGGGTAGATGACTTCATCGCCTGGCTCGATGAGGGCCAGCATGGGGAAGAAGATGATGGGCTTGCCGCCGGGAACGATGCAGACGTGGTCGCCTGTGACGTTGATGGCGCGCGTGCGCGAAATATAGTCGGCGACGGCGTCGCGCAGATCGGGCAGACCTTGCGGTGGGCCGTAGTGAGTCCAACCTTCATCGAGGGCGCGCTTGGCGGCTTCGATGACGTGGGCAGGGGAAGGAAAATCGGGCTCGCCAATTTCGAGATGCACGACGCTTCGACCTTTGGCTTCGAGCGCGCGCGCTTTGACGAGGACATCGAAGGCGGATTCGATTTCGAGGCGGTTCATGCGGTCAGCAAGGCGCATGAGTGCAGTGTAACGGAGAAGAGGATTAGAAAGCGAAAGGGGAACCTTTTGGCTCCCCTTAGTCGCGTCGATCGGAATCGACCCTAGAATTGTGACGTGCTTGTCCCCTTCTCAACGGGGTGTTTTTAGTATAGCGTGCGAATAATGTCGTCTGTCCCCTTTTAAGAGGCGGCGATCATTTCTTGGATCAGAGCGAAGGCCGCGTCTTTTTCGCCGCGGGCGAGCATTGACAAAACGTCTGAATCGACGATGCGATACCACAAGGCCCGCCGTGCAGCGAAGTCGGCGATTTGGGTGGTGATTTGAGGCCGCGCAGCTTTAAGTAGTTCGAGGAAGTCTCCATACTCAGGACCGATCTCGCGCTGGAATCTTTCCTTCAGGCGGACAGCTACGGCGGGGGCCCAGCCATTGGTGGATATCGCGATGGTTAGTTCGCCGCGCCGGTGGATAGCGCCAAAACTGAAGCGGCAATGATCTGGATCGTCGACACAATTGCACAGGATTTTTCGTTCTTCGGCGAGGCGGAAGATCTCGGAGTTGTCTTCGAGATCACTGATAACCAAGAAGAGGCCATCGAGATCGGTTGGTAAGAAATGGCGTTTTTCCCAATGGATGAGGCCTGCCGCAGCCATTGCTTCGATGGCGGGCTCGGCTTGCGGGTTGAGGTAGATGACATCGGCCGATGCGTCTACAAGAGCCTGCACCTTGGACGCCACTTCATAGCCTTCGCCGGTGACGAGGCACTTCTTTCCTGACAAATCTAGAAAAACGGGAAAGCGGAAATTCATGTGCTTATGCTGGTAGATTGCCGGTACCACGTTTATACCTGATTGACACTTTCGGTTTTATCTTCCGCGCCTACCACGCGCGCGCAAGGAGTGGCGCGCCGCCGATGCGGACGGCGGCGGGACTATCGACCGAAGCGGTGTTCATCTTCCACAACATGCTGCGCAAGCTGATGACGTCTTGGAAGCCGGACTACATTGCCGCCATTTTCGAAAGTACTGCCCCTACGTTCAGGTCGGAGCAGTTTGCGGAATACAAGGCAAATCGCACGGAGATGCCGCCCGATTTGGCTGGGCAGATTCCGTATATACGGCGGCTGATCGAAACCATGCGGATTCCGATTCTGGAGTTCCAAGGCTATGAGGCGGACGATGTGATCGGTGCCATCGCGTGGCACGAACCAGTGAAGCCGCTGGAAGTGGTGATTGTTTCGAGCGATAAAGACATGCTGCAGTTGGTGAACAAGCGTGTTTTTATGCTCAACCCCATGAAAGACGACGAGTGGTATGACGAAGCCAAGGTCGAAGAGTTCATGGGAGTGAAGCCTTCGCAGGTAGCCGATTTGCTGGCGCTGAAAGGCGATTCCATCGACAACATTCCGGGCGCTCCCGGCATTGGCGATAAAGGGGCGCGCGATATTATTGCAAAGTTCGGGTCCGTGGAGGATGCGCTGAATCGCGCGGCCGAAGTGGAGCGCAAGATGTATCGAGAAAGCTTGCAAAGCAATCGCAAGCAGATCGAGATGAGCAAGCAACTGGCGACGATCCAAACCGGCATACCGCTCGAATGGGACCTGGAGGCACTGCGGACACAGACGCCCAATACGACGGCACTAAAGCCGCTGTACAAAGAGCTGGAGTTCTTTAGTCTGCTCAAAGATCTGCCGCCGGAGGACGATAGCGCGACACGCGACTACTCGATTCTGGATGACGACACGCAGATTCAGCAATGGCTTGAGGCGCGCCCGAAAGACGCTCCTTTGGCAGTGGCGTTGGATCTCACGAATTTCTTTGTCGGGCTTTCATACAAAGCCGGTGTGGGGCGTGCGATCCCACTGAGTTCTCTCGCGAGTGTGCGTGCGGCGTTGGAATCGGCGGCGATTCCTAAAGTGGTGCACGATGCTAAAGCGTTTCTCATCGATCTGCATCAATTGGCCGTAAAACCGCAAAATATCAGCGAGGACGTGATGCTTTATACGTTTTTGCTCAATGCGGAGCCGGGTGGGGTTTCGCTGGAATCGCTAGCAGAACGGTTTTTGGATCGCAAACTCAATGCCGCGGCTGAGCAGCAGGCCGAGGCGACGCTTGCTGTGGCGGATTTGTTGCGGCCGCAGATTGATGCGCAGGAATTACGGCCGGTGTATCGCGATATCGATCTGCCGCTTTCGCCAGTGCTCGCGCAGATGGAAATGACCGGCATTCGGATTGACACCGAGGTGCTGGCAGAGCTTTCGGGCCGTCTATCGCAAAGGATCGAAGCGATTGCTCAGAAGATTTACGATTTGGCGGGGCATCCGTTTAACGTTAATTCGCCGCAACAACTGGGCAAGGTTCTGTTCGAAGAGATGAATCTGCCTTCGCCGACAAAATATGGCAAAGGCAAAACAATTTCGACGGCGGCGGACGTGCTGGAAGGTCTAGCCGCGGCCTATCCAGTAGCGCAGGAAGTGCTCGATTATCGCCAACTGAGCAAGCTAAAAGGAACGTATATCGACGCACTGCCGCTGTTGATTCGTCCCGAAACGCAGCGCTTGCACACCACGTTTAATCAAGCGGGCGCCGCCACAGGGCGGCTCTCTTCTTCGAATCCGAACTTACAGAACATCCCGATTCGAACCGAAGAAGGGCGTGAAATTCGCGCGGCGTTCATCCCAGAAGAGGGCTGGGAATTGGTGGTGGCCGACTACTCGCAAATTGAATTGCGGCTGCTCGCGCACATGTCTGGCGACCCGGTCCTGGTGGACTCATTCGTACGCGATGAAGACATCCACACACGAACGGCTGCGGAAGTATTCAAGGTGAATCCGCTGATGGTCAACTCTGAAATGCGGCGGTCGGCGAAGGCTGTGAACTTCGGTATTGTGTATGGGCAGACGCCGTTTGGCTTGGCGCAGCAGATAGGGGTGACTCGCAAAGAGGCGGAGACGTATATTGCACGCTATTTTGAGCGCTATGCCGGCGTGCGCGAGTTTATCGATAAGACGATTGCGGAAGTACGCGCTTCCGGCGTGGCAAAGACGCTGCACGGGAGGCGGCGCGCGATTCCCGATATGCATTCACGCAACCCATCGGCGCGCGGCTTTGCGGAACGCACCGCCGTGAACACGCCGCTGCAAGGAACAGCGGCGGATTTAATCAAGATCGCGATGATCCGCATCGCCCGAATCCTTGAAGAGAAGAAGATGCAGGCACGCCTGTTGCTGCAAGTTCACGACGAACTGGTTTTTGAAGCGCCGCCCGGGGAGAAAGACGAGTTGAGGAGTTTGGTAAAGAAAGAGATGGAAACCGTATATCCGATCAATGTGCCACTCAAAGTCGATACGGGCAGCGGGTTAAATTGGAGAGACGCAAAATGATTAGAAAACAAGTTTTGACACTTGCCGGGATCTGCGCTTTCGTTTGCGCGGCAGCGACTGTACCGCCGGCCAAGAAAGCCGCTCCAAAGCCTCCGCCGATACCTGCCGAATACAAGGTGAAGTTCGAGACCACCAAAGGCGATGTAGTGATTCAGGTCCATCATGACTGGTCGCCCTTGGGCGCAGAGCATTTCTACACACTTGTCACTAAGGGTTACTACGATAACAACGCATTCTTTCGAGCGATCAAAGGATTTGTCGTGCAGTTCGGAATGAACGGCGATCCAAAAGTGACGGCGCGTTGGAATGGACTGCCGATTAAGGACGATCCACCCAACAAGCAGCCGAACAAGATCGGCACGGTGACTTTTGCCAAAACGGGCATGCCCGATTCGCGAACCACGCATATCTTTATCAATGTGAACGATAACGCCGAGGCGCTCGACCCCATGGGCTTCACGCCTTTTGGAGAGGTGATTACGGGAATGGACGTGGTGAATAATTTGTACACCGGTTATGGCGACAGTCCACCCTCGGGCTCCGGGCCCGATCAGGAAGCGCTGGCTCATGGCGGCAACACCTATTTACAAAAATCGTTTCCGCTGCTCGATTACATCAAGAAGGCGACGGTGATCGATCCGCCTCCGCCTGCGCCGGCGGTTCATAAGCCGGTTAGCCAGTTGAAACGTCCGGCACCGACGGCACCGAAGAATTAGTTTTGTGCCCTGTCTTTGATGACGGCTATTTCGATGGTTGTTTAGCGGACAATGACACTAGATGCCTCCGACCATCTTTGAAATCGCCCGCAAAGTGCAAGCCATTTCTCAATCTGGGCTTGAATATGCCAACAATCAGTTCGACCGCGAACGCTATGAGCAACTTGGCGCTATCGCCATGGAACTCATGGGGCGCACGACAGGTGTAGACCCTGCGGAACTGGCCGAAGCCTTCCAATTCGAAAAGGGCTATGCCACTCCGAAGGTGGACGTCCGGGCTGCAGTCTTTCGAGGGGATCGCATGCTGCTCGTCCGCGAACAGGCGGAGGGTTTGTGGACTCTGCCGGGAGGATGGGCGGATGTGGGAGATTCGCCTAGCGTTGCCGCCGTTCGCGAAGTCAAGGAAGAGTCGGGCTTCGATGTCCGAGCTACTAAGTTGGCCGCCGTTTATGACCGCGATTTACACGGCCATCCAGCGATTCCGTATCACACATATAAACTGTTTTTTCTTTGCGAACTGTTGGGCGGTGTGGCCACTACTAGCGCGGAGACCGATGCGGTTGATTTCTTCGAAGACCATTCGTTGCCGCCGCTTTCAACTACTCGCGTTGTCGAAAAACAGATTCATCAAATGTTCGAATATCACCGCGACAAAAATTTAGCTACGATTTTCGATTAAATTTAGAATCGTTCGTCTATCCTGAAAGCATTGGAGAGCCGTTTTGCCAATACTTAGATTCGGCGTTTTGTACCTTTTTTACGCCAGCTTCTTATCTTTTTCTCAATCGTTTGTCTCTGTTATAGATACTATCTACTCCGCTCCGTCGGCGTTGTTCAACGGATCGATCGAGGTTGTGAACCGAATTACAGGGAGATCTTTATACTTCGTAGTTACAAATGGCGTTCTTTCCGTCAACTTACCCACGGGCCGGTATCGGGCCACTTATATTGGCGCTGGTGAACCTTGTACGGAACTCTGGCAGGCACCTGCTAGAGCCCAGGCACCGGTAACAGTTTTTCGATTGCGCGGGCACTTGGGCCAATGCGGTATTACTACTGCGAGCGATGCACAAAATAGTTATCGCAACGCCCAGGGGCGGCTCGTGCCGATTCCGCATGTGCTCAACCCAGCGGCGTACCATTCGGTTCTTGATGCCGGGGCGGTGCCTGATGGCATTTTGCGTTCCGATGGCGTTATGACAGCGGGATCGGCCATGCTCACTTCCGCGTCCGGGTCGTTTTCAGCGGAAGATATCGGTAAGTACATTCAAGTGGTCGGCGCTGGAATGGGCGGAACAACGCAAACGGACGGTGCGATGACCATTGGGCAGAACGTCCTCACGTCGGCTTCCGGCGCTTTTACGGCGGGTGACATGGGGCGCTACATAGTCGTGACTGGTGCTGGGGTCAAAGGCGCGAATTTATTGGCGCAGATCAGTGCTTATACGTCGGCGACTCAGGTGGAGCTCGGGAATCTCTCGGGACTCGCGATGGTTCCGGCGAATTCGAGCGCCACAATCCGAGGCCGCACCTATTTTTACGGCTATATGACATTAGAGGCGACCGTCGCCAGCGTTAATAGCGCGAGTCAGGTAACACTCAGCACCGTTGCGTCAGGCTCGATCTCAAACGCCGTCTACGCCTACGGAACGAATAATACAGCGAACTTTCAGGCCGAACTCGACGCCTTGGGCGCGGCAGGCGGCGGTGTCGTACACGTTCCGGCACCGGCCAGCTGTCCCAGCGGCGCAACGTGCGGTTACGTAACAGCGGCTACCGACATGGCCACGGCGGCCAGACTCGGGTGCGATCAAGATTCGCTACAACAATCTTTCGCTGGTTGGCGATTCGCCGCAAACAAGCCTGTTCTGCCGTGGCGCATGGAGCATCGTGAACAATGCGGTGGTTCGTGGCCATTGCATCAAGGCCGGCGACCGGGACGGTCCGAATGGGCCAGCAGGCGAGGCGATTTCTAATATATTGGTTTCGAACCTCCACCTGTGGGGCATGACGAACGGGAATACCTATACTCAAAGCTTCCCTGCTTCGGCCGCGACCGGCGATGGCTGGGACTTGACCAACAAGTCGATTTTTATTGCCCACGACGTCCCCCACGACAACCTGGCGATAACAAATAACGTTTTTCAAGATTTCAAAGGCGAAAATATTTGGGGCGGCGGCATAGGCGTTTCCACGCTGCTTATTCAAGGGAACACAATCAAGAACTTCAATGGAGATGGGATTTCGGTGAGTGCGAATTCGCTTGAAGTGCTGAACAACACGATCTCCAGCGGTTTCACCGCCGTCGAGAATGGCATTTTCCAAGCCAACTTGATAAAGCAAATTTTCCAGGGCAATCACATTTCTTTAATGCGCGGCTCTGGAATCACGCTGGTGTCTGAAGACACCACAACCCACCAGGGAAGGTTTCAGATTCTGGACAATACTTTCGATACGATTGGCGAAATCATCCAAGCGCCGCCCGCCGAAGCTATCTACATAGGCTTGGGGTCCGGACTCACGCTTATCGCAAACGTGACGATTGAGCGGAATCTATGCCACGACTGCTGGGGCTTCATTCTGCCAAATGTTGGCCCTAACCTGTTGGTGCAGAACAACCGGATGAGCATTGATTCTTACAACGGGGCGAGCTTCTTCGAGTTTCCGTGGGAGCTGAGCAACGCGAGAGTAGAAAGCAACCGCTCTTTCCTGACCGCAAACGCAACAGCAAACGGCAAGTCTCTTACCTACATTTATATTCTGACGTTTCTGGCGCCGGCCAATTCGCTTTCGTGGACCAACGACGTTTTCTCGAACAATCGCTGGCAGGCGAACAACTCTATTTATTACGAATTCGCCACAATCCCAGGCGCAGGCTTCGCGGCGCTGAAAGACAAGAATATAATTTGGCGCGGCGATTCATGCGACGGATGCGGCCCTGCGCAATCCGTCAATCAAGGCGGGCAAGTCATAACGGACGGTGGAATCATCGAACCGTATGGCCCTATGGTTAGGCTATTTAACGGTAGCGGCGACACTGCCGCTATGACAATTGACGGTTCAAGAGAGCAAGATAGCAGCGAATTGGCAATTCAAAATGCGAGCAACGTTACGGTTACATTTTCGACCGACCAAAATCTACAGCTTGTGACACCCGTGACGTTGTCCGCCGGCAACACCATCAAGTTTCGTTTCAGCGAGTACGATTCGAAGTGGCATCTGGTCTCGCAATAACGGCGATTGCTGATGTTGACGAGCCGAGCACTGCTCGGCTTGAGGCGACTGGAAAGCCGCCTCGCAGCCAAGAATGGCCGCCCTACGAGAAAGCGTGCTGGGCGCGCATTTGCGCCCTTTGCGACACTGAAAGAGAATCATGACTGGAAATGAAATTCGGGCGAGGTTTCTGGATTACTTCGCCCGCCAAGGCCACCGTGTTGTGCGCAGTTCGCCGCTTGTTCCTGCCAACGACCCGACTTTGCTCTTTACCAATGCCGGGATGAACCAGTTCAAGGAAGTGTTCCTTGGCCTGGAAGAGCGCGATTACTCGCGCGCCGTGTCGTCGCAGAAATGCGTGCGTGCCGGCGGCAAGCATAATGACCTCGAAAACGTCGGCTACACGCGCCGGCACCACACGTTTTTTGAAATGCTGGGCAACTTTTCGTTCGGCGACTATTTCAAGCAAGATGCGATTGCTTACGCGTGGGAGCTGATCACCAGTCCGGCATGGTTCGGCTTGCCCAAAGACAAGCTTTATGTCACCGTGTTTCGGGAAGACGACGATGCGGAAACGCTCTGGCAAAAGGTGGCCGGCGTACCCAAGGAACGTATTTTCCGGCTCGATGAAAAAGACAATTTCTGGCAGATGGGCGAGACCGGTCCTTGCGGGCCGTGCTCTGAGATTCATTTTGATTTGGGGCTGGGCGCAGCCGAGAAAGGCCGCGAACACGAACAGTTTCCGCTGGATGGGGGCGGACGCTTTGTCGAGATCTGGAATCTGGTCTTTATGCAGTTCGACCGCTCCTTGGAAGGCAAGCTTACACCGCTGCCGAAGCCGTCGATTGATACGGGAATGGGGCTTGAACGGCTCGCGGCGATACTGCAAGGACACCTGTCGAACTATGACACCGATTTGATTCAACCGCTTGTTGTCAAGGCGGGCGAATTGTTGCACGTGAAGCGCGGCGCCGATGAACGGTCGGAAACGGCTTTGCGCATTAACGCCGATCATGCGCGCGCCACTACTTTTTTGGTTCATGATGGCGTGGTTCCTTCGAATGAAGGGCGCGGCTATGTGCTTCGCAAGATCATGCGCCGCGCCATGCGTAACGGGCGGCTCACCGGCTTAACTGACCCTTATTTCAGTAAGCTCACCGACTTTGTCGCCGACCTGATGAAGCCGGCTTATCCGGAATTACAGGAGAGCATGAACCGCGTCTCCCGCGTCGTTCGCGATGAAGAAACGCGCTACGCCACTACTTTCCAAATCGCTGAAAAGTTCTTCCATGACGAAGCTAAAACGGCCGTGGCGGGAGTGCTTCCCGGTGCCGCGGCATTCAAGCTCTATGACACGTATGGGCTGGCTCTCGAAGAGCAGGAAGATATGGCGCGTGAATTTGGGCTGCAAATCGACCAGGACAGCTTCCGTGCGGAAATGGAGAAGCAGAAGACTCTGTCGCGCGCGAGCTGGAAGGGCGCTGACAAAGCTCATATCGCCGGCGTCTACAAAACGCTCTCGCCTGTCGAATTCATCGGGCGAGAGACTTTAGAATCGCCGGTGGAGGTGGTGGAACTCATCGTAAACAAAGCGGCCGTAGCGACCGCCGATCATGGAGAGGCGGAGGCCGTCTTCGCCAAGACTCCTTTTTACGCTGAATCCGGAGGCCAAATCGGCGACACAGGGCTATTGCTCGACTCTGAGACTCGCGAGCGCGTGGCCATTGTGGAAGGTGCATACAAACCTGCACCCACAGCCATGGTGCAGAAGATTCGCGTCTTGCGGCCCATCAAAATAGGCGATAAGCTCATCGGCGTTGTCGACAAACCAGCGCGCGGCGCCACCATGCGCAACCACACCGCCACACACTTGTTGCATGCCGCGCTGCGGCAAGTTCTGGGCCAGCAAGTTAAACAAGCGGGCAGCGTCGTGGAACCGGCCGGCTGCGTTTTGATTTCAATCATTACTCGGCCGTGACGGAAGACGAACTGCGCGAAGTGGAGTGGCTGGTGAATCAACAGATTCTGGCCAACACCGAAGTGAAGACGGATGTGATGGATCTCGAGCAGGCACTCGCTACTGGCGCTATGGCTCTGTTTGGCGAAAAGTACGGAGAAAATGTGCGCGTGGTGAGCATTCCGGATTTCAGCCGCGAACTTTGTGGCGGCACGCATGTGAGACGCACGGGGGATATCGGGCTGATGAAGATCGTTTACGAAGGCAGTATTTCTGCCGGTGTTCGGCGCATTGAGGCCGTAACTGGCGAAGGTGCGCTGGAACGCTTCCAATCCGCTGCCGGGCAGCTTAATAAGTTTGGCGAGTTGCTGCATACGTCGGAAAGCGGCGTATTGGACCAAGTTGAAAAGCTGCTGGAGCAGCAAAAAACGCTGGTGCGTCAAATCGACCAGTTGAAAGCCCAAGTGGCGCGCGGCCAGGTTGAAAAGCTAACGGGGCGCAAATTCGGCGCAGCTACCGTGTTAGCCGAGCGAGTGGAAGGTCTGGATTCCAAACAACTGCGCAGTATTGTTGATGAACTTCGCAACAAATGGGGAAGCGCGGTTATCATGCTGGCTTCGGTGAACGGCGAAAACGTGTCGATCATTTCCGCCGTTAGCAAAGACCTCACGGCAAAGGTGCAGGCAGGTAAGCTAGTGGGCGATCTCGCCAAGGCTATCGGCGGCAAAGGCGGCGGGCGCCCAGATATGGCGGAGGGCGCAGGCAAAGACACTGCCGCGCTGCCGGCTGCCTTGGAGGGTGTTTACGAACGGGTTGGAGCGCTGCTCTAAGATGGAGCAGTTTGACATAGCAATTGTGGGCGCGGGGCCAACCGGCCTCGCTTGCGGTATCGAGCTTGAACGCCGCGGTCTGAAACCAGTCTTGTTTGACAAAGGCTGCGTTGTGAACTCGCTTTACAATTACCCCACCAACCTGGTTTTCTTCACCACGCCTGAACTTCTCGAAATCGGCGACATACCCATGACCTCGCTGAACGAAAAGCCGGGCCGCACGGAAGCGCTGAAATACTATCGCCGCGTGGCCGATCACTACAAGCTCAACATTCACCAGTACGAGCGCGTACTGGCCTTTTCGGGCTCCAACGGCCACTTCACGGTGCGCACGGAGAAGCAGATTTACGGCGCGCGTAAAATTATTCTCGCCTCCGGTTATTACGACATTCCGAACAAACTCAATGTTCCCGGCGAAGATCTCCCCAAAGTAATTCACTATTATCGCGAGGCTCATCCTTACTACAACCACGACGTCTTAGTGGTCGGCGCCAAAAACTCGGCGGCCATCGCGGCCCTTGAGCTCTTCTGGACTGGTGCGCGAGTCACAATGGCGATTCGCGGAGGGGCTATTCATAAGAACGTCAAATATTGGATCAAGCCGAATATCGAAAACCGCATCAACTGCGGCGAGGTCAAAGCTTATTTTCACAGCACTGTCAAGGAAATCCGCGCGCAGGACGTGGTTGTCCAAACCCCGGACGGTGAAATAGAAATTAAGAACGATTTCGTTTTTGCCATGACTGGCTATCGGCCCGATTTTGAGTTCATGTCCGCGCATGGCATTCATCTCGATCCCAAAACCTCAAAGCCGATTACCGACCCGGTCACGCTCGAAAGCGAACGAGCGGGCGTTTATTTGGCGGGGGTTATTGTTGCGGGAACGCACACGAACGAAATTTTCATTGAGAACGGGAGATTCCACGGAGTGCAAATTGCGGAAGCCATCGCGCAAACGAACTAGATCGTCATCGAAACAGGCGGCTGTGGCCGTTGCCGCTGGGCAAATTTGCTCCAGATCGTCGCGCCTGTGATGGTGACACCATTGGCGAGCTTCACGTCCGTTACGGGCACCAGCGTCGCCCCATCCCAATTGGCGATGGTCTGCGCGACTGGATCGAAGACAAAGATGGCAGGGATCTGGATTTCGGTGTAGTGCTTGCACTTCGTAAGAATGTCATCGCCAGGGGATAGGACTTCAAAGACAACGTCCACGGGCTTAGTAGCGTAAGATCCTTCAAATTCTTCGAGGACGCCATAAACGTCAGGCCGGGGACGCCAATCGTCGACAATATGAAGGTCGGATGCCCCCGTTGCGACGTATCCTGCGAGGCGAAGAAGCTCGGCAAGTAAGAATTGCAGGATGCCATGAAGTTGTGTGGGCACTGGTTTGCGACGGGCTTCACCGAACCAATATTCCCAGCCAGACTCGTTGCCGTAGAGCGCTTCGTATTCGTCGATGCTGAGGTGGTGTGTGGCGCTCGGTGCCATCTGCTGATGGTAGCAACTCTCCCGGGGACCGGCTTTAGAGTGAGAACGCTCAGGGAAATCGGTCGGGCGGGGTTGTAGAGGATTTTAGGTAGAAACTGACAGGCAGGATTGGGTGTGTCGTAGATTGGTGTTGCAGAGCAACCTTCAATCCCTGAGCTATTCTCGTTTTCTCTGACTGCCGCTTTGTGAGCACCTTCATCGCCAAACAGGAGTGCCATTATTTTCAATGGCTTAGCGGATATCTTTGGCGTATTCGTGAAGAAATTTTTACCGAGATGGAGAAGATTACCGAACTTCCGGGAGAGTGGAGGGAAGTGCGGACTGTCGCGCCACGCGGGCGTTTTGTGCTTCCTCAATCGCGATATTGTTGTTCTTGAGTGTGGTGCCGAGCGTCTGGTCAAGCAAGATCCGCGCTTGGCTATACGAAGCAAGCGCGGCAACTTCAGTTGCCTGAGCCGCCGCTAAGTCGCGTTCCTGGGTGACGACGTTGTAAGTAGTGGACGCGCCGAGTTTGAATTTTTTCTGTTCGGCGTCGAGCAGTTGTTCTTCCAGAACGCGGTTCTTTACCGCGGCTTGATAGCGAATGCGGGCTTGTTGCAAACCGATCAGGCCGTTCGAAACATCGACCGCCACCTGGTTGATCGTCCGTTCGTTTTCGAGTTCGGTCTGCCGCAGCGATAGTTGGTCGATGCTCTGGTCCGATGAGGCTTGGCGGTTGCGGAGGGTGGGTCCAAAGAAGACGCCGCCACTCTCGCTTGGAAAATCCCGGCGAACCATTTGGCCGAGGGCATTGGTAATGCCGCCCGAAAAATACGGATCGGGCAATTCGCATATCGTGCGTGCGCCGAACGCTGCCGGGCAGGCCTGAAATCCCGGGGGGACGATGAATGGTTGGCCCGGAGGAATCGCTCCCGCCAGCACCGTATGTGGCGTCCCCGACAACCCTTGCTGTTTGGCGGAGCCAAAGACGATCAACTGTGGCAGCACGCCGTTGTTGGTACCCAGCGTTGACGTCTTCGAATTAATAAAGTTGAGCCGGTTGACTTCGAGGTCGGCCCGGTGCGTCATCGCGATCGCCAGCGCCTCCTTAAATGGCGGCAGGGTCTCGTTTTCCGGCACATCAATGCGATCAATCGGAATTACTTCCACCGCCGCCAGTTCCTTATCTGCCAACCCGTTCCGGCTGATCAGGTTCTTGAACGTGACTTGGTCCTGCTCAAGCGTGGTCTCGGAAACCACTAAATTCTGCTGGCTCGCGGCTACCTGTGCTTCGGCGGTGGTGACATCGAGCGGCGCCATGGTGCCGATCTCCACTTGCTTCTTGTTGTCTTCAAAGAAGCGTTGGGCGACCGAAAGCGCCTGCCGTTTCGCCTTGGCATCCTGGTAATCCGCCACCAAAGTGTAGTAGGCGTTAAGCACGCTCACCACTACGCCGATGACTTGAGTTTGGAAAGTAAAATCGTTGATCCCGATATTGGCTTTGGCGATGGTAATATTGCGGGCGTTCAACGCCCGGCCGAAGCCGTTGAGCAAGCTGTGTTGCACGCTGAGGGAGAGCGCAGTGCCGTTGGTGGGATTCAACAAGTCGGTGGCGGCATTTTCTTTTTGGTAAGTGTCTGAATAGCTCAAACTGCCTTTACCACCCGTGACGAAACCCGTGCTGAAGGTCTCCTGATAGTTATGAGTGTTATCCACCAAGTTCGTGACTTCGCTTTGCGTGGCGTTGAACTGCGGGCTCGAGGTGTGAGCGAAAGCGGTTACGCTTTGGAACGAGGGATCGAGTGTCGGGGTAATCGGGCCGATTTGCGTAATGGTGGCGTTGGTTCCGCTCCCGCCGTTATTGCCGCTGCCGCCACTGCTGACGCCTGCCGCTGCCTGGCTTCCGGAAACGCCCTGGCCGCTTTGCACGCTCGAGGCTTGGGATGAACCGCTCGGTACGCCGGGCAGAGGACCGCCGGCGAGTTGCCGGGTGTAATTCCAGTTAGCAATCAGCGCGTTGTAGCGGTTGCTCTCAATATCAATGTTGTTTTCAATCGCCAGCGCAATCGCGTCTTGCGCCGTGAGGTAAAGCTTGCCGCTTTGGATCAACCCGCGCAAGCGAGCGCCGTTGGCTAGACGCGAGTCCGGTATAGCGGGCGCGAAATAGCGAAACCACGCGCCACCGCTGGGTGAAACAGGGCCGAGGGCATCCTGACCCCAGCCGGCGGGCGCTGCGCAAAGGGCGCAGAGGGCGAGCGAGACGCACTTTTGGGCGCGTCTCATTGCTTTTGCTCCGGTTGCGCCACTGGCGCGGGGAGGTTGACCGGGAGATCGGAGGGACGCATCACGCGGCCCGACAAGGCTTCATCAATCGAAACGTGATTCACTTCGAGCGTCGTGCCTAAAGCCTGATCGAACGATATGCGGGCGTGGCTGTAGTTGGCCAATGACTGCTCTTCCGTGCTTTGCGCGGTTGCCAGAGTTTGTTCGTCTTGCACGACTTGGAATACGGTGGATGCTCCGAGAGTGTATTTTTTGCGATCGGCATCCAGTGTCTGCTGTTGCAAGATCCGCGCCTTTACGGCAGAATCGTAACGAACGCGGGCTTGGCGCAAGCCAATGAGCGCATTCTGCACGTCGACACGCACTTGATTTACCGCTTTTTGCAGCGACAACTCAGCTTGGCGTTCCTCCAGGGCAGAGGTGACATAGTCCGATTGCGCGGCGCGATTGCGAAGCGGAATATTCAGCGAAACACCTGCCGAATAATTCGGGTAATTGCGGCGGACGATTTGGTCAAATAATGTTCCAGTGCCGCCCACCAGGAACGAAGGGGCGACCGTACCCGGCGCCAGGTAGTTTGCGGTACCGGCTAAGCCGTTGTTGGTGAGCTCGGCAAAGACTTGCAGAGTGGGCTTCAGGCCGTTGCGAATGGCTTTCAAATTGATCTGCTGGCTATCGATGTTAATTTTGTCTTGGGCAATTTCGATACGTTTGGCCAAAGCACCTTGTACCAACTGATCGATGGCCGGAATTTCGTCCTGTGGCGGAACCTGAATTGTGTCAAGCGGAATGACGTGAACGTCCGCCAGTTCCGGGCTCGCAACACCGTTACGGCTGATGGCGTTCTTTAATACTGTTTCCTGTTGCAAGAGGTTGGTCTGCGAGATGAGCAAGTCTTGCTGGCTGGAATAGACCTGCGCTTCGGCGCGCGTTACTTCAATCGGCGCCAGGGTGCCGATTTTCACTTGCTTCTGGTTGTCGTCGAACAGCGCCTGAGCGGTGGCGAGCTCGTCTTTGCGGGCTTTCAGATCGGCATTAAAGCTAACCAAATCCCAATACAAATTCAAGACTGCCGAAACCGTGGTGATGACCTGCTGCTTGAATTGCAGGTTCGACACTTTTTCGTTATTTTTCGAAACGCGAATGTTGCGGCCTAGAACCGGGCGGCCAAACCCCTGCAAAAGATTTTGGGTGATTTGGAAATCGGCGTCGCCTTGTGTGAACGGATTCAAAGTAAAAGATGGGCTGTTGTATTTAAGATGACTGGCCGCAACGGTGAACTGATAATAAGTGCCGAAATCGTTGTATTGATAAAACTGGCCTTGATAACTCTGATAGGTGGAAATGAGCGCGGTGGTACCGGTGAGAAACGTGTTGCTTTGAGGGCTGGTGGAGTGTCCAAACTGGCCTACGAGCGAGATCTGCGGATCGAGATTGGGGATGGCCGGACCAAGCTGGGTGAGAATACCGCTTGAGCTGACGCCGTTGGCGCTGGTGCCGCCGCCGCTGGCGTTGACGCTGACGCCGCTCAGGCTGACGCTGGTGGGACCGGCGGCCAAGCCGACGCCGACGGTACGAAGCGCGCCGCCACCCTGCGCGCGGCGGGTGACTTCGCGCGTGAGAATCGGGCCGTAGCGCTGAATCTCAATGTCTAGATTATTTTCCAGCGTGAGGGCAATAACATCCTGCGCCGAGAGGTACAAGTTGCCCGCGCGAATCAAAGATTGCAAGCGGGTTGAATTAGTGAGATTGATAGGTGCAACACTGCGCGTCCGATACCAACGAAACATGCCTTTTGAGGGCTCGATTTGAATGGCGTTCTGTGCACTGAGCGTGCCTGCGGCCAATAAAAAACTGCAAAGCATTGATATGAGTGCTTTGAATCGTCTCATCCGGATTTATTAAAGACCCCCAGTTATTAAAAGGCAGGACAGTACCTGCGCCGTCGACGTTTCCGCGCATCAACAAGACTAAGCCTGCTTCAACGGAGAACGACGTCCGCGGAACCAAAGTTCCCTTTTTTAGTAGCGTGCAACCCCATAGTAACGTATCGATGGGGCCATAACTAATAGCAGAATCGGGGCCATTCGGGAGCCGCTGAAAACACAGGCAAGGTGCTTCGATCGGCTCAACCCACTGTCCGATCCTGGGACGGATGTGAGCGAACTTGCTATCCTGACGGCGATGGAAACTTCCGTGATGGCTCTGTTCGAAGAGACAGGGGCGTATCTTCATGGTCACTTCCGCTTAACGAGCGGTTTGCACAGCAACCAGTATCTGCAATGCGCCAAAGTGCTGGCGATTCCCGCTTATGCGGAGCGGCTGGGGCGGGAGTTGGCGGCGCAAATTACGACGCTGCTGGATGGTGCGATGGCGCAGGTTGTGGTTGCGCCGGCCATTGGCGGCATTGTGATTGGCCACGAGGTGGCGAGAGCGTTGAATGCGCGATCACTGTTCACGGAACGCGATGTCGATTCGAACGCGATGACGCTGCGGCGTGGATTCGATATCAAGCCGGGTGAAAGCGTGGTTGTGATCGAAGATGTTATCACTACGGGCGGCAGCACGAAAGAAGTGATTCGGGTCATCGACACGTACGGCGTGAGAGTCAAAGCGGCGGGGTCGATCATCGATCGCAGCGGCGGGCGCGCGGATGTAGGCGTGCCTCGCGTCGCCTTGGAATCCTTGAAGGCAGTGGCGTACCAACCGGAAGACTGCCCGCTCTGTAAAGAAGGCTTGCCGTTAGTGAAGCCTGGCTCGCGGCGGACTGAACCGATTTCGTAGAGTTCTGCCATGCGCAGACTGCGTTTCGATGTCGCCTATGATGGAACGGATTTTCATGGTTGGCAGGTTCAGCCGGGGCAAGCTACGATTCAAGGCGTTCTCGAAGAGATTATCGGCGCAATGGAAGGAAAGCCGGTACACGTGGCGGGTTCGGGCCGCACCGATGCCGGGGTACACGCCGTTGCACAGGTAGCGGCGGTCTCCATTGAGAATCCAATTCCGCCAGACAACTTTCGGCGCGCCGTGAACCGACTGCTGCCCACTAGCATTCGCATCAGCAACGTGCGCGAAATGAGCAGCGATTTTCATCCTCGTTTTGACGCCGTTCGCAAGACTTATGAATTCAGAACGTTTCGCGAAGAGGTTTGCTCGCCATTCGTGCGGCGTTTCGTTTATCACCACCCCTATCCGCTGAACGAAGCGGCTATGGTGGAGGCCGCGCCGGTGCTGTTGGGCGAGCACGATTTTAGCGCTTTCGCGGCGGCGGACGAGCGCGACGCGGAGAGCCGTAGTAAAGTGCGCGAGATTTTCCGTTCCGATTTGCGGCGAGAGGGAGACACGTTGGTTTATCAAGTGACAGGCTCTGGTTTTCTGAAGCATATGGTTCGGAATATTATGGGAGTTCTTTTCGAGGTGGGTAAAGGTAATTTGAATAATGAGGATGTGCGGGAGCGGCTGCAAGCGAATTGCGGGATCAGGCCCGGCCCGAGGGTTCCGGCGAGTGGGTTGATTTTGGTTTCGGTGGAGTACGGCGAAGATTAGGCGAGAGCGGAGAAGATCTCGAGGACTTGAAGGCAACGATAAGCGGTACGCGCAGGCCTTTTCCCGTCGCAAAAGGCGAAGAAAAAGCGTTTTTCGCGAAACCAGTTTCGCGCTGGTCGCGAAATTGCGCAACGAAGCCAATTGGGGCGGACGTGCGGTTTTGAAAAAGCAAACCCACCGGGTTCGCAGGGAGTGTAGAAAGTTCCTTGGCGATGAAACACGCCGGATCCAGCGCACTTTTTGAGATCGGCCAATTGCTGCGCCGCGAGAACCATGCGGATCAGGGTAAAACAGAGAAGATATCGCGGACTTGAATCGTGCGGTTACCGATTGCCGGTGGCAGGGGCAGCGCGCCGCCCTCCGAGAATTCATGGCTCTTGCCGCCTGCTTCCCACGAGACTACTGTCCGTTTCTTGGGAGAGGCGATCCACACCGCTATCGAACCATTCGCTAGATACAGTTCGATTTTGTCTTGGATTTCTTTCCTCGTGTTACTGGGCGAAACAACTTCAATCGCCAATTCAGGCGATCCTTCCGGGTACCGATCTTCGGCGGCGGCCGTGAGGAAGCGCGTCCGATGTATCACGAATACGTCCGGGCGAGGCATGGACGCTGGATCAGTTGGCTCGACCACAATGCTCGTAACGAAGTTGACTTCGAACCTGGCTTCGTCAATGACCGCGTCCAGCAACCGTATCAGGCGCTTAACTACGAGTTGGTGGCCGGGCTTTGCCGTGGGCGACGTAAGCACTTCTCCTTTAATCAGCTCGTCCTTCACACCCTCCGCAAATTCCATCTTCAGGTAGTCGGCAAGCGTCACGAACTGTGAGACAACGCCCATAGCAATATTGTAAGCCTGCATCTGCTACAACAAAGTTCGGAGTCTATCGCGCCCTTGTTCCGCAAAGTTCTCGTCGCTAACCGTGGTGAAATCGCCGTCCGCGTCATACGCGCGTTGCGGGAGATGAAGATCGCAAGTGTGGCGATTTTTTCGGAAGCCGACCGCCGTTCGCTGCATGTGCAAATGGCCGATGAAGCAATCTGCGTTGGACCGGCGCCCTCGGCTGAGAGCTATCTGGCGCAGGAGAAAATCCTCACAGCCGCACGGCAGGTAGGCGCGGAAGGGATTCATCCAGGCTATGGGTTTCTCAGCGAGAACGCCGCATTCGCGAAAGCGTGCAGCAAAGCCAAGGTCAAATTCATCGGTCCCGATTGGCACGCGATTGAGCAAATGGGCTCCAAGACGGCAGCGCGGCGTGTGGCGATAGCGGCGGGCGCTCCGGTGGTGCCTGGCACTGAAAAGAGCGTGAGCGACCCGAAGGCGGCCTGCAAGATCGCAGCCAAACTAGGGTATCCGGTCTTGTTGAAGGCGGCGGCGGGCGGCGGCGGTAAGGGCATGCGCCGCGTCGATCGCGAAACGGAACTCGCGGCAGCCATGAGCAGCGCGGCCAGCGAGGCGGAGCGTGCCTTCGGGTCGGGTGAAGTCTATCTCGAAAAACTGATCGACCGGCCGCGCCATATTGAGGTGCAGGTGCTTGGCGATGAGCACAGGCACATCATTCATTTAGGCGAACGCGAATGCTCTATTCAGCGGCGGCACCAAAAGGTGGTGGAAGAGTCGCCTTCGCCGCTGGTGCTCGAAAAGCCTGCGCTGCGCGCTCAAATCGGCGAAGCAGCCTTGCGCATTGCACGCGCCGTGAACTATTCGAACGCGGGAACGATGGAATTCTTAGCCGATCAACATGGCAACTTCTATTTTCTGGAAATGAATACGCGCCTGCAGGTGGAGCATCCGGTTACGGAATGGGTCACGGGTTTAGATCTGGTGCGCTGGCAGATTCGCATCGCCGCAGGTGAAAAGCTAACGCTCCGGCAAGAAGATATTCGTTGGACCGGATCGGCGATTGAGTGCCGAGTCTATGCGGAAGATCCGGAAAACAACTTCTTTCCGAGCCCTGGGCGATTGACGCAATATGAAGAGCCGAGTGGCCCCGGCGTCCGCGTGGACGGTGGCGTATATCCAGGTTGGACGGTGCCGCTCGATTACGATCCGCTGCTGGCTAAACTCACCGTGTGGAGCGACACACGCGACTCGGCCATCGAGCGCATGCGCCGTGCTGTGGCGGAGTTCCGCATTCTGGGCATTAAGACGAACCTCGGCCTGTTTGCGCAGCTCATGGCCGACCCCGCATGGCTGAAAGGCGATTTAGATACGGGCTTCCTGGATAGATTTATGCAGGATTTTAAGCCAGAGAAGCCAAGCGCGGAATCGACCTTGGCCGGCATCTTGGCCGCCGCTCAATTGTCCACCCAAGCGCACTCGGCAGTTCAATCGGTTACGTCCAGCTCTACCTGGCGTTCCATGGGAAGGCAAGGACTGCTGCGTTGAAACTGCGCGTGGATTTGGATGGCAAGAGCTACGTTCTCGACCTCCAGGACTCGGAGTACGTCTTTGACGGCGAAACGGGATCGGCATCTATTGAGCAAGTGCAGCCTGGCGTATTTTCGGTGTTGCTGGGGACGAGGAGTTTTCGCGTCAACTTGGCCGCCTATGGCGACAAGTTCGAAGTTGTGAATGGCGCTTGCGCGCCCCTATTGCTTTCGATCGCAGACACGCGCGACCGCACAGGCCCCACTGATTCGAGAGCAGCCAAAGGTCCGGCTGTGGTGCGTGCGCAAATGCCGGGCAAGATCATCAAATTATTGGTGGAAGCCGGCGCCGCGGTTGCAGCGGGCCAAGGCTTGATTGTGGTGGAAGCGATGAAGATGCAAAACGAGGTCAAGGCTCCGAAGGCGGGCGTGGTGACGAAGATTTTGACCACGGCCGGTGCCACGGTGGCCGCTGGCGAGACTCTGATTGTGGTGGAGTAAAAGCGAAAAATGCCGCGCGCCGATTGTAAGCTTTGTGGTGGAACTGGCTGGACGGTGAGCGAGACGGACGGCGTCTCTTCGGCGCAGCGTTGCGCTTGTGTGGCGGAAACACAAGCGCAAGACGCCGAGACCTATGCGAGCATCCCCGAGAATTACCGCCAAGCCTCTTTTGAAACGTTTCTGCTGCCAACCGATAATCCCGTGCTGCAGCGTGCCTTAGCAGACGTGATGCTCGAGGTGTCTAAGTTTGCGCGGGCCTATCCAAAGACAGCCAAGCCCGGATTGTTGTTAGTGGGTCCGCCCGGAACGGGCAAAACGCATCTGGCGGTAGCGGCTTTGCGATCATTGATCGCACGCGGACACGAGGGCATTTTCTTCGATTACCAGAATCTGCTGGAACGGATTCGTGCGGGCTATAGCGAAGCGTTAGGAGCGGCGGATCGTAACGCTTACCGGAGCGTGCTGGAAACCGAGTTGTTGCTGCTGGACGATCTGGGGTCTCACCGGGTAACGGATTGGGTGGAAGACACAGTCACGGCTATAGTGACCTACCGCTGTAACCACAAGAAACCCACCATCGTGACTACAAACTTGCCCGATCCAGACATGGGCGGCGCCACCATCGAGAAATCAGGCGTCGGAACGGCACCGCGTTTCAAAACAACGCTGGAAGAACGCGTAGGCGAACGCGCCCGCTCGCGTCTGTTTGAAATGTGCAAAGTGGTGCGGATGCCGAACTCGAACGACTATCGAATTCGGCCCCATCGGAGTTCGGCGTAAGTGGCTGGGTGCGGCGTTTCAACGAACGCCGACATGCCGCGATTTTCAACGGAACGGTTTGCACCAACCTACGATGGCGTATCTGCTTAGAAGCGCAAAGGGCACGTTCGTGCCGCGAAACAAAGTCAGGAATTCGCGCGCCCTCGACGTGCCCGTTTTGCGCGAGTTCCTTAGAAGGCATCCGTCGCCGCTCGTTTACTTACACTCACGGTTCGGCTGGGCAGCGAGTTAGCACAGCCAATCTAGGGCGCTTACGCTTCCGGCTCCGATAGCAATGAAAGAACCGCTCAATTCCGAGTACTAGGCTGAAGCGCCGGTGGCAAAGCTCGCAACTGCTTCGTTCTCATCCTCGTAAATCGGGAAGATGGTGTGCAGCTTTGTGATCTGCAGAAGGTCTTTCATCTTGCCTTGCAGATGCAGTAGCTTAATAGAGCCGCCTTGATTTGTGGCCGTCGTATATTTGCCGACGAGTTCGCCTAAACCGGCGCTGTCGACGTAAGAGACGTTAGCCATGTTAACGATGATGCTCTTGCGGCCCATGGCCAGCAGCGAGTTTAATTCGTCGCGCATTACGCCCGAGCTTTCCCCAAGAGTGATCTTGCCGTTCAAATCGACAATCGTGACGCTGCCAACTTGCCGTGTTTTTGCAGTCAATGACATTACCGAAGACTCCTTTGTCCTAGATCTTAGATTACTCCGAGCTTTTCAGAAACCCCGGCAAAGGTCAAGGTCTGGCGGTTATGTGCCAAAGGTTTGCAATGACTTAAGCGCGATTTCAAGAACAGAGAGACGGGACCGCTACACTAAGAGGGATGAAGTTGGGCATCGACTTCGGGACGAATCGGATCGTCGTTGCCGCCGCCGACCGCGGCAACTATCCGCTCGTTTCGTTTGAGTCATCCGACGGGACCAATCCGGATTGGTATCCGTCTTTAGTCGCCATTTATGGAGACGAGCGCCGCTATGGCTGGCAGGCTTGGGAAAAGCAAGGGGATGAACAATGGACTGTGGTTCGATCCATCAAGCGTCTTTTGGAAGATGCGGGGCCGCAGACGCAACTCGATCTCGGTCATCGCAAAATATCACTGAACGATTTGCTGCAAGGTTTGACTCAGGCGCTGAATGTACAGCTGCGCGAAAGATCGAACTTATCGCTGGCTGCCAACGAACCCCTGCAGATCATGCTGGGCGTTCCGGCGCATGCCAACAGCAACCAGCGCTTTTTGACAATAGAGGCGTTTCGTGCGGCCGGCTTTGAAGTTTTAGGCATATTGAACGAGCCCAGCGCCGCCAGCATTGAATTTGGCCACCGCCAAAGGCAAGGAAAAGCGAACAAAGAAACAATACTCGTGTACGACCTGGGAGGCGGGACCTTCGACGCTTCTTTGGTGACGCTCGATGAAAACGTACATCATGTCATTGCCTCGGAAGGTATTCCATCCATTGGCGGCGACGACTTCGATCACATTCTGGCCGATTTAGCGCTGGATAAGGCTGGCGTGAGCCTCGACGCACGCGATGAAATTTCAGCGGCAGGTTGGTTCTGGTTATTGGATGAGTGCCGCGTGAAAAAGGAAACCTTGAACCCGAATTCGCGCCGCCTCACTATCGATTTGGAGCCGGTCAATCAGCAATGGGGCAGCGTGGTGGTGCAGGTGGCGGATTTTTACGAGATGGCGAAGCCGCTGGTGGAAGAGACCATTGCCGCCGCCGAAGATTTGCTGGCCAAGCACTCCGGCGAGTTTGGGGCGCTGTATGTCACTGGTGGTGGCAGCGAATTGCCCCTTGTCGCGCGCGTCCTCCGCGAAAAGTTTGGGCGCCGTGTACAGCGCTCCGCTTACACTCGTTCAGCGACTGCGATTGGGCTGGCTATTCAAGCGGATCAGCCGGGGACGTATCAACTCAGTGAACGTCTGGCGCGGTTTTTCGGTGTGTGGCGCGAAGCCGATCGTGGCGCGCGTGTCGTCTTCGATCCGCTGTTTCAGAAGGGCCTCGATCTGCCGCGCGCAGGATCGCCCCCCTTAGAGATCCGGCGCTGCTATTCGCCGATTCACAACTTGGGGCATTTCCGCTTTATGGAATGCAGTCACCGCACCGAAGATGGCGGCCCCACCGGCGAAGTGACCATGTGGGATGAAATTTATTTTCCGTTCGACCCATCGCTTCAAGCCGCTTCTGATTTGAAAGCGTTACCTGTGTCCTATTCAGAAGCCGCAACGCCTCAACGGATTGAGGAGTTGTACGAATGCGACACGGGGGGTACGATTTCGGTCACCATTGCAAACAAGACCACAGGATTCAAGCGCACTTACAAACTCGGCCGCTGGTCATCGGCCGATACGAAGGCGGTGAAAGTGTCCGGCCGGAAAAAGAAACAGGCTGGCGCCGCCGGCCGTTAGAATCGCCAGGATTCTGCAAAAGAATTGCCGGATCGGCAGGCGGATGGATTTGGAAGGGAAAAAGAAATCAGAATGCCGGATTCAATCTGGGTTTGAGCTGGGTAATTCGCAAGATGCCTTTCGCGGCGGCCGCCCGTTTTATCTCTCTGGCGCGGCGCTGGGCCTGTTCTGTGGATTCGATCTCGGCCGCCAGCAGTTCCAGGTCCCAGGCCATTTCCTGCAGGCCCTTTGCTCGTACGTGCACCGTGAGATCTTGTAACAAGCGCAGGGCCGCTACTCGTTTCCGCTGCGCGAATGCCACTAGCGCTGCTGCTTTTCCTACTTCAGCGCGCGTGCCAATGTTTTCACTTTCCGCCAGGTGCTGCTGCGCCGCGGTGGCAAGACGGGCCGCTTCCGCGCCTTTGTGCTGTAACGCGCTTGCCTGAGCCAAAATCGCTTCCGCCAGAGCCTGCCCCTCTCCGCTATTTTCTTTTTGGTATTCTTCCAGGCCCTGCCGGGCCAAACGCGTTGCTGCTTCCCATTGGTCTTGATCGATCAATAGTTGCGCGTGAGCGATACGAATTTCAGCCAGTCTGCCGGGCGCACTGGCGTCTGCGGCAGCACGGTTCGCTTCCATATATTTAGATTCCGCCTCTGTCCATTTCCCTTGCGAATGCAAAATAGCCGCTTGCCCGCCGAGAGCGCTCGCAATGCTTGTCTTCCGGCCGATCTCGCGCGCTAAAGCCAGCGCTTCCGTTTGCAGTCTAGCGGCCTCCGCAAGGCTACCGACAGCTTGGCTTCCCTCGGCGAGATTCGAGAGAGCAATCACGATTGTCGATTTTCTGCCTACACCCCGGGCAACGTCTAAAGCCTCCAAGTTCCTCTGACGCGCCTGTGCAAACTCACCCTGTTCGTTCAACACGCCGCCCGCGTTGGCGAGTCCGATGGCAAGATTGGGTTTGTCATTCAGTTCCCGGTCTATGGCAGCGCTTTGCTCATAGGCAGTCAGCGCCTTTCTTAACTGGCCTATCTCCTGCCAGCAGCGAGCGAGGTTGTTGTGCACCGCCCCTTCAAGCGCGCGGTCGCCAAGCTTGCGCGCCACGGGCAACGCGCTTTCAAGCAATTGCGCCGACTCCTGCGTCTTCCCTTCGTCAAGCAGCACGGCGGAGAGCCCACTTTCCATGTCGACAATCCGGCGCTGATTGCCGACTTCGCCAAAAATTCCGATGGCTTCCGCATAGCCCTGTTCGGCGCCTTTCAGATCGCCTAGCAGCCATTTCGCCCACGCCTCGTAGTAGAGACATTCCGCCAGTGTCATTCTGGCTCCCGCTTGGCGCGCCTTAGCCGCTGCCCGTTCGGCCAACTCCAGTTCCTGCTTCGATTCGCCTACTGTATCGGCGGTCAAGGAGTCCGCCAAATCTACCCGCGGATCAAGCGCCGCTGCGGGATTGCGGCGAATCTGAGCGATGGTTTGACGCGCGGCCGGCACGTCGCCACCTTTGGTTTGCGCACCGGCGAGCCCGAGTCCGTAATCGAGATTGTCGGGGAATGCGGTCCACAACGTTCGATAGGTTGCGGCTGCATGAGCCCAGTCGCGGCGCATGTTGTAGTAGTGCGCTTCCACCTCCAACCGTTCGCGCTTCGGCAGCCCTGACGATAAGTCCAGAGATTTTTTCGCTTCTTCAGCCGCGCGGTCCTCGTAGCCGAGTTGGCCGAGAGCAACTGCTAGAGCATCGTGACTCATGGGGTCGGCTGGATTTTCCGCCACGGCCCGTTCCAAACGAGCGCGTGCACCCAGCAGGTCGAAGCTGCGGATGCGCTCAAGACCTTCTGAATACAGACGCGTGATCTCAGGGTCGGCCAC
>CAVXPI010000015.1:0-128512 GCA_963763615.1 Bryobacterales bacterium
GCTTGAAGCGCTTGAGACCAGACAGGTGAAGCCGCCGCTGCAGACTACGGCGGCTGCTTTCGGCGGCTTCGAGCTGTACGAGTTGTTCGAGCAACTGGTGCGGAGACCAGCGCGCTTTGGTGGCGTGCGCCAGAAAGTCGTCAAGACCGGCGGGTAAGGCGCGCAGACCGATGCGCTTGAGTTCGGCTGCCAGATTATTCATCGGTATCTCCTTCGCGGCGGGCGAGTTTATCGTAGGTCTCCAAGTTGTGTGGCTGCACCTGAACGTCTTGGGCTGCAGGGTGGCGGCTGAGATCGACCGACACCAAAGGCGCGGGCGCGGAACGCTGTTGTTTGCCGAGCAGAAAGGCCACGGAAGAAGCGCGCGGCGTGTTGCGTTCTAGCGCTTCGCGGACGGCGCGGCGGAAGGCGGCGGCGCCATGCAGATCGAGCAGCTTGAGCAGTTCCTTGGTTTGACGGCCCGCCGATTCGCCCTGCGCGAAGGCCAAGTCCAGCAGGGTCTCACTCTCCGGCACAGCTTGCGTCAAGCGGCCACCGGGTGTAGCATCGAACGCTTTGCGTTTGCTCTTCAGCACCGCTTCTTGATGAGCGGGATCGAGCACCGGCTGATGGCGGTCATAGCTGCGCTGATGGCGCGCGATCTCCACTGCGCCATCCAGGATGCGCACGCGCGTGTCGGAGGCGACCAATGTCAACGGACGTCCTACCGCTTCGGGAGGAATCGAATAATCGTTGAGGTCGAAGCGGACATAAATCGTTTTCCCCGAGCGGACAGCCAAGACGAGATCGGTGGGGAAGGGATGAGCGGGCGGAGACAATAAGCGCGGTTGCTCTTCGGCGAACACTTGTTCCACAGTGCGCGCATCGTCTCCCGGCCACGGACGTTGATGCGCCACTTGATCGCGCCACAGCAGCGCTTGCCGGTTGGTTTCGGCAAGCGTGGTGAACGAGCGGCCCGCAAAGAACGATTCGCGCACATAGCGAATGGCTCTTTCCACACGCCCTTTCTGATTGCCCGCGCGCACCTGGCAAGGACGCGCGACGAAGTGATAGTGGGCGCATAGCTCCAGCAAGCGCGGGTTGAAGTGAATCTCACTGCCGCGCCGTTCCAACACCGCGCTCCGCAGATTGTCATAGAGAAGTACACGCGGCTGGCCCGCCCAACTATCGAAAGCATGCACGTGGCCGCGCAGAAAGTTCTCCATCGTTTGATCGAAGAAGAACTCCAGATAGAGGGCGCGTGACCAAGACAATGTGATGACAAAGCAGGATAAGTTGCGCTTGGCACGGCCCACGGCTACTTGGCCGAAGTGGGCCCAGTCCACTTGCGCTTGTTCGGCGGGGAAGGTGTGTA
This sequence comes from Bryobacterales bacterium, assembly GCA_963763615.1. Lineage (GTDB taxonomy): Bacteria > Acidobacteriota > Terriglobia > Bryobacterales > Bryobacteraceae > Bog-105. The sequence continues at coordinate 1,355 of CAVXPI010000015.1, forward strand.
ACCGTAGGAACGGTTCTCGCGCACGGGGACGCAGTTGCGCTACCGCGCGCCGCAACTGCACGACGCTGCCGGTATAACCGCGCTCGCGGATCATCTGGTACAAGCGTGTCGCGCGTAGCCGTGGATGCTGGTCCAAGGTCTGGCGCACAAAGTCCATGTAAGGATCGGTCAGACTCGGACGCAGCGTTTGACCACTATGGAAACGTTCCGCTTCGATGGCATTGCGAACGGCATCGGGGTGAACGTTGAGTTCACGCGCGATGGTGCCGATTTTCCAGTGCTCGGCATAAAAATAGCGGCGGATCTGCATGCGTGTTTCGGGGTTAATCATGGTTTCCCGTCTACGGGCGTGAGAGCGGCTCTTCGCCGCTCATCTGCGCTCTCTTCTGAATCGTGAAGTTTGTGAGAAAGGATCGACGAAGGGTCCGCTGCGCCCGCAAACGATACAGCGTAGGAATGGAAGCAACCGCTGTCCAGGCCCAGGCTGTCTGAAAGTGGCGCTGCTGCTGGAGCAGGCTGCGCTTGGTGTCGTCCCCTCACTCCTGCATAATGCCGGGAAAGTGATCGAAACGGAACCTTGATCCGTCACGTGGCCGCGCCGCCGCCGGTACTCCCGTTGCCGGTCGCGATGATCGAGCCGGCCTTCCGGGCTTTGTTGGTGGCGGCGGTTGGCGCAGCGCCGCTGTTTGAGCCGTGCCTCCGTGCGACAAGCGGAACGGCAGTACCGTTGTCCCCGATCACAGTGCTCACAAATCCAGAAAACCGCCCGGCACTCCTCGTGTGAGCAAACCCGCTGACGGAGAACCGCCTCGCCATGATGAACCATCGCCCCTAAACGGGGCTGGACATCGGCGCAAAATCATGGCAGGTTAGAAACAGTTCGTTTGTTGGTTTAACCTGCTTGAAGGTTGCCAATCGGAGACCGGTTGCTTCCAACAGCCGGTCCCCAATCCACTACTCCCGCCTTCCAGGAAAAACTTTACAACGCTGGCCGCTTCGAAGATGATTGGACGGATGATTCGCGCCTGCGGCGCGGATGATGTTGCTGGCCTTACTTCGGCCCAAGTTCAGAAAACGACGATTTCAGATGATCGCTGACAATTAGTGGCTCAAGCGCAGGATGGACACGGAAATCGGTTGCCGAATATTCAAGGATTCTCCTGGTCGCCAGCAGCTCGACCGCTGGTTCGGACGAAAGATCAATCGACCGGTCTCTCGCCAGTTTACGAAGCAATTTGAGTTGACCCGCGCTCAACCCGCGCAAGTAGCCCTCCCCGAGTTGTTTCGCAGCCGCTCTTACATGCGTAGATTTAATCCCGTCGCTTCCATCAAGGTACGCCGCTTCGCCTGCATCACGAGCAAGGGTAATCAGGTCCCTCAGCACACCACCCGATGCCTTCGCAATCCTTTCAATGTCCGGACGCAGGGCGAGCTCTGCAGCACCGCGCTGAACCAACACCGATTTCAGCTTCGCCGTCTTTCCAGGATCAATCGACACACTTGCAATGTGATGGACGCGGTCAAAGTGGTCAGTAACGGACCTGCCCTTCCCATAGAGGACTGATAGGGGCGCAGCTGCAAGTACCGCCACTCCAAGGCTGCGGAGCGCTCTAAAGTCCTGATGGACCACAGACCAAAACTTTTCGGGAGTCAGGAGCCGGTCTAGACCGTCGAAGATCACCACCGTATCTAGCTGCTGCGATCGCAACCGACTTATGAAGAACTCTAACGCTTTTGTTATCTCCTTTAAGTCCCGCTGCAGAGCCGGAAACGGAGGCTGCAACTTACCGGGAGTGGTCCGCCGTACATAGTGACCAGGTTCGTAATCGGGTTCCTCGTCAGGCTCGTATTCCTGTTCCGGATAGTCATCGTCTGGCACCCAGATAGATTCGGTTTTGCCGAACGCGAAGTGCTTCACTTCATCTGTATATTTCTTAACTTCGGAAGAGTCTATCTTTGAAAGTCCCTTCCCGGCGGCAGAGTTTCTAAAGGCGCGGGACAGATGAACGCCGAAGCCTGCCACGATGGCGCCCGAGTGCAGACCGGACAGGTCTGTTTCTGCCGAGATATCGATGAAAAGGCACACAGATTCCTGCTTTTCATTGAGCCAGCGCTGAGCCAATAAGAGTTCGGTAGTTTTGCCTGATCCAATCCCGCCTACAAGCAGCTGTTGGCTACCAGGATCTAAATCGGCCCGGGCGGCCAATTTTTCGTACAACGACTCATGCAAGTCCGTGGAGGCGAGACCCAATTCGATGACGGTTTGCGCCGGGGCAGTCGGATTGAGCTTCTGCATATAGATGCGGAAACGCTCGCGGCGATCTAGCCTCGTGTTGACTTCCGTTTCGGTTGGCATGCGTTACTGTCCTCAGTATAGTTCCGCCCAGTTCGACCCTTAGATCGGTGCCTTTCTTCCCTGTCGTAACGACACCTGTCGCTGGAACTAGAAGCAACCGAACAGTTTAGGCGGCTTTACTAACGGCGACCTTTAGTCGCTGACCTGAGCCTCGCCGATGTTCTGATCGCGCCTAACGGCGATGTGTAGAGCAATCCAGTTGACGGCGGACGGACGTCTTGCCAACCGTGAAATCCGCGCTTCGGTGTGACACGCCCTGGAAACGGCGTTGGGTGACGTTCTGCATGACCAGGAATGGCACGGCGGCAGACCAAAACTTTTACGAAGTCCGGCGAGAGCTATATACCCACTGGCCAGACGTTGGTGTAGTGTAGTTGGATAAATCCCTATTGAATGATCTCGGTAGCCAAGCGTCCCCAATCTCGGTAGACGCCTTCTTGGCTCTCCCTTGCCAACTTGTCTGCCAAAGCGGCTAAGAAGTACCACAAATCCCCCACATCTTCCGGCGTCTTCTTGTACTGGGTGTTAATGCTGATGCCCATCTGGTTGCTTATGAAAGCCGCGGAAAGCCTTCGCGCGAGTTCCTTGTCGATCTTGCTTTTATCCAACATGTCTGCCGTCCTCCACACTGGCGGGCACCATTGTATCGTCGCCACGATTCGTTGGCAGTTATCGATCTGGGCGCCTCGGGCTGACGCCAGACCCAACGAAAGCAAAAGCCGATATCCTTTCGTTATGCACTTGGTTAACGAAAGGATTTTCCACTGGAGAAAGGAAAGAAAAATCCAAGGCTCGGGCGCTCTATCATCAGCCGCTTCGGCAACGAAACCGTTCGAGCCTTTATTCCGCCGGCGCTCCCGCCTACACCGGCGGTGAGATTAGGTGAGGGCCAAATTAGGTCGCTGACGCTTCCGGCTCCGTTTCGGTTTCGGCGGTAATAAGGAGTAGCACACGGCTCGTTGGACTTTTCCCCCACAGCGTTTCGCAGACCAAAGTGGAAGTACAGCAGTATAGCCGCCTTGGGAAAGCGACAGGGGCGTGCTGCTATCGTGACGCCTTGTTTACTCGTGCCGCAGAGCCGCCAGCGGATCAATTCGGGACGCTCGCCTTGCCGGCGCATAGCCAGCGAGAATCGCGGCGCTTAGTAGGACGGCACCGGCCAGCGCCAGGGTTCCCGGATCATTGGGCTGGGTCTCGAACAGAAACGATTTGACAAGGCGCGAACGCGATCAACGCGGCAGGCACGCTGATCGCGAGTCCCACTGCCGCCAGTAGTAGAACGCGGCGCAGAACCATCCAAACCACGGCGCCGCGTTGCGCGCCCAGAGCCATACGGATTCCAATCTCGCCGACCTGCCGCGCGACGCTGTAGGACATCGTCCCGTAGAGGCCCACGCACGCGATCAGGAGAGCGAGAACCGCGAAACCCGTGCATAGTTTCGCGAACGTGAGTTCCCGATTGATCGTCCGATCGATTTCCGCCGCCTGTGTGACCACGTTTGTGACGGGTATGCGTGAATCTGCTTCCCGCACGATCTCATGCACACTCCTGACATACCTCAGCGGATCACCCGCAGTGCGCAGCGCGTAGGTCACTCGGTCGGGAGAAAACTGGCTGGCCGCTGTGAACACGGTCATGGAACTGCCCTCTTCTTTCAGACCGCCGTACCGCAGGTTAGCCGACACGCCGACGATTTCGAGATCGCGCTTCTCGTCCACGAAGGTGATGCGCCGGCCCACCGGATTCTCGTTCCCGAAGTAGGTCCGCGCCAGCCGCTCGCTGATCACTGCAACCGGCAGGGAGCCCGGTTGGTCGCGGTCGTCAATCTCACGTCCGGTCAGGATCGGAATCTGCATCGTCGTGAGGAAACGCGGTCCGGCGACCATGACGCTTGCGCCCTCGATGGTAACGGCGCCGATCTTCATTGCCCCCCTGTATGCCTTTCCTGCATGGCCGGCGCTGATGATCGAGGATTGCGAAAGCGTCGCGCTGCTCACTCCAGGGATCGATTCGAGGCGCTTGCGCAGGTCCGTGTAAAATGTCGCGATCTCCGGATCGCGATGCCCGGCCTGGCGCGCATTCAACGAGAACAGAAGGATGTTCTCGCGGGCGTATCCCAATTGGACGGAGTGCAGCTTGTCGAGTGTCCGGACGAACAGACCCGCAGCGACCAGGATGAGAAAAGAGATCGCGATCTGGGCGACCACCAGAACGTGCTGCGCGCGGCGGCGCGGTCCTCCCCCGCGGCCATTCTTGAGCGCGGGCATGACGTCCGGACGCGTCGACTGAATCGCCGGAGCGAGGCCGAATAACAGGCCGCAAACCACGGAGAGCGCCGCCGTCACGGCTAGCACGTTCCAGTTCAATTCCGCGTGCAGCGTAAAATTCTCCTGCCCCTTGGAGAGCAGAAACGTTAGCGATCGCACACCCCAGATCGCAAACAAGATTCCGAATGCTCCGCCGAGCGAAGCCAGCATCACACTCTCGGTAAGCAACTGCCGCACGACGCGGAACCGTCCCGCTCCCAGGCTGAGCCGGACAGCCATTTCGCGGCGTCGCGCGGCGGCCCTTGCCAGCAGCAGATTGGCGATGTTCGCGCACGCGATCGCCAGGATCAATCCCACCATCGCCAGGAGTACGTACAGAGGCTTGGAATACTGGCGGCGCAAGCTGCCCAGACCGGCGGCGCCGGGATTCAGCATCAGCGCGGGCAGTTTGGCGCGCTCACCGTCGGTGGTCGCCGTGGCGGCAACCCATTGATGGAAACGAGGAGCCAGCGCTGCCTGCGCCTGGGCCATGCTGACGCCGGGACGCAAACGGCCCATCATTTCGATCCAGTAGAAGTTTCCGTCGCTATACAGGCCGAGCCGCTCTGGCGCCGTCCAGAAGCACATTCGTGTGCAACGGAAGGTAGAGGTCCGGCGCCGCCGCAGGATCGACCCCGAAGAATTCCGGCGGCGCGACGCCGATCACCGTGAAGGGAACGTTATCGACAAGAATCGACTGTCCAATCGCATTCGGCGGTCCTCCAAAGCGGTTCTGGCTTGCCGCAAAACTGATCACGGCGACCGGCGCCGCGCCCGGACGGTCGTCTTCGGAACTGATCAGACGTCCCGCGGCCGGCAACACTGCCAGGCCGCGAAAATACTCGCCGGTGACATATTCCGCGCCGGCGCTCGTGGCCTGCCCGCGGATGGCCAGGGTTTTGTGCCGTCCGTTGAAGTATCCGAAGAGCGTGGAAAAGACAGGATTCTCCTCGCGAAGCGTCTCGAACGCGCCGTACGGGAATATCCCGCTGACCATGGTGCCTTTGTCGCCCGGCCAGAAAATGCCTTGTACCCCGTGAACTGACGTGGACCCATTGCTTGTTGGCGTTCTGGGGAGGCCGGCTATGCCAATTCAAGACCACCAGCGACTCGGGATCGGCCACCGGCAGCGAGCGCAACAGAATCGACTCCATGAAGCTGTAGATCGCAGTATTGGCCCCGATGCCGAGCGCCAGCGACAAGACCGCCAGGGCGCTGAATGCCTTGTTGGCGGCCATGGTGCGACAGCCATAGCGGACATCCTGGCCAAGTTCCGACAAAAAACGTGTCATCCAAATCTCCCGTGACTCTTCGTGCTTCAGTCCGACGTTGCCAAATCGCCGGCGCGCTTCAGCCCGGGCGCGCTCCGCCGTCATACCGTCCGCCTGCAGATCCGCGGCTTTTTCCGCAAGGTGGAGTTCCATTTCCTCACATAGCGCCTCGCTGCGCCTGGCGCTTTCTATCCAATACCTCAGCCGTCGTAACACGTCCGTCACTCCGCTCCCATCACGCGCGCGATCGCCAACGTGAGTTTGGCGTACTGCCGGGTTTCAACGGCCAGTTGCTTGCGGCCAGCCGCAGTGATTTTATAGATCCTTGCCCGCCGATTATTCGGCGTCACGCCCCAGACACCGTCGATCCAGCCGTTTAGCTCCAGCCGCTGGAGAGCGGGGTACAGCGAGCCCTCCTCGACGAGGAGATCATTGTCGGACGATTGTTGAATGAACTGGACTATGCCGTATCCATGGAGGTCGCGCCGCGACAGCGTCCGCAGAATTAACATGTCCAGTGAACCGGGCAACGAATCGTTCTTTTGCGCCTTGCGTCCCATACCAAGAATTCTTAGCTTACAGCGGCGAGATTCGGCGAGTCAAGTTCAAACTTCTGTGAACTGGGATAGAAGGGCGTGGGAAGTGGGGGATTCGGCCGGGGTTAGGATAGGCGTTAAATCAGGGCGCCGTTCCAGACTTCCCAGAATGGGACCAGGGGATAATGAGGACTGGCGACCGCTTCCATGCACCCTTGTTCCCCTTCTCAATAGGGAAACTGCTTCTGCATGTTCACGCCGCTGAGTCAAACCGCGACACTGAGACATTCACCCGATATCCAAGCGCAGCCAAGAGCCGAATCAAGAGGTCGCTGGACACATTGTCTAGATTCCCATTCAAGATGGATGTGACTCTAGTCCGCGAAGAACCGCCTCTTCGTGCCACCTCTGAGTGAGTGAGCTCCCCTTCGACCACGATCTGCCTGAGTCGTTTCAGTAGCGCATGCTGGACTTGCCACTCCTGCGCTTCTACGCCACTGAGTCCCAGCCTCCGGGCTAAGGTTTCTGGAGTTTTAGCCGTGATTGTCTTAGTCTTCATCTTGCATCTCCCTGAGTCGCTTCCGCGCCTTGAAATACAACCAGCCGCACAGTTCGGAGTGATCACGAGATAATTCTCGAGCCGCAACGTCAATACCGCCCGGCAGGCGCGGTAATTTCCGCTTCCTTCGCGAGTTGGTCGTTGATTTGTTGATTCTGCTGCTGAATCCTCTGATATTCCTGCATCGTTTCAGCGGCAAGTTGAGTCTGTCCAGCCGCGCGGTACGCCCGCGCCAAGCTATAGTGCGAGCTCCCGTCATCATCCAGGGCGAGCCCTTTCTTGAGATACGGAATGGCCTCCGCATTCTTGCCTAGCGCTACAAGCGCCAGGCCAAGCTCGGAATCCGCAGGCAGCAGTTCCTCATTTCCGCGCACCGCCGCTTGCAAATAGGGCAGAGCTTTCTCCGCCTGCTCCATGCGCCACAAACTGGCGCCCAACAGGTAATTCAATTCCCGCGATTTTGGATCTTGCCGCAACTGCTCTTCCACCAACGGAATCGCCCCTTGGTAATCTTTCGCATCAAAAAGCGCACTGGCCAATTCACGTTTCAGCGTGGCATCATCCGGCGAAAGCTTAAGCGCCGCGCGCCACTCTTCCACGGCTTCCAAATCTTGCTTGTGATCGTGCAACGTTTGCGCTTTTAAAGCATGCACCTGCATCGATTCCGGCAATTGGCTCAGCCTCTCGAACGCGTTCGCCGCCAGTTGATTGTAAGCTTTAGTAACCCAAAACAGCGTGGCTGGCGAAGCCTGCGGCGGAATCGTCTTCACGGCATCCAAATAGTGGCCAGCTAGATATGCGCAAGCCGCAGGTTGCTCCACGCAATCGGGCGGCGGTATTGCTTCTTCGTGTTTCTGCTCAGCTTCAGCCCAATCGCCGTGGCCTGTTGCGCGATAAACCGTCGATAAGCCGGCATGGAGGCCAGGCAGATCGGGCAAGGTCTTCTCAGCATCTCGATAGAAAAAGAATGCGCTGCGATATTGCCGGCGCTGCAAGCGCGTTTCCGCCAAAAGAATGGCGACGTAGGGCGATCGAGGCGCGAGCTTATTTAATCGTCCAAACGTGTTCGTAGCCAACGCTTCATAAGCCTTGCCGAGACCAAACCAAGTCCGCGGATCGGCACTGTTTTCGTCTGTCAGCTGGCGATAATGCCGGGCCGCGTCCTCCAGCATTTTCTGGTTGAGCTCCGCGTCTGCCAGCATCCCAAGAGCATTCACGTCCTTGGGTTCCAGCGCCACTAATCTGCGCAAGATCGGAAGCGCTTCCCTGCTTTGATTCAGTTGCAGGCGAGCCATGGAAAGCGATGCCAGCGCGGGAACATTGCGGGGGTCGGCTTTCAGCACTGTCTCAAGGTGGGGAATCGCTCGCGCGTGACGCCCCGCCATTTCCTCCGCCAGACCCAGATTCAACAGCAATCCCACGTTCCCGGGTAGCGCTTTCACAAGATGTTCGTAGAGTGGAATGGCTTCGGCGTAACGCCGGTCTGCGATCAACTCCTTCGCGCGGTGCGATTCTTCAGCGAGCTTATCGGTCTGCGCCAGCGCGATGGCAGCGCAAGCAAACAAAAGAAAAAGGGGACGCCCGCCACGCCTTTGATCTTTGCGAAAAACTTCCGGCCAGATCACAAGCGTGACGAACGTCCCCTTCCTTAGACCTCTATTTTAGAACGTAAAGTGAGCGCCGAAGCGGATGTTCCTTTCTCCGTATGAACTCGTCACTTGCATAAAAGTCCCACCCGCATAGTTGTCATTCACGTACCCGTCCGGGCCGTTAAAGTGAGACGTGTTTGGCAAGTTATAAAACTCCGCTTGGATCTGAAGCTTCGCCCGCTCTGTAATCGCAAAATTCCGCGAAACAGAGACGTCGGTGTTCCAAACTCCCGGATTCCTCAAGATGTTGAGCCCGGTTGTGCCGTAGCCAACTCTGGTCACGGCCGCAAAAGCGTTGGGATTGTAATAAAACGCTCCTGGTCCAACACCACCAACCTTCTGAACATTGCTCAAAACCTGATCGGCCGTTTGTGCTTCATCCGGCGCGTTAAGCGACGCGCCACTGGCGGTCACCGTGAAAGGTGTGCCCGTGTAGCAAGCTTCACGGCCGCTGAACTGCCAGCCACCGATCACCTGGGCAATCATTCCGCTGTTCAGGTAAGGCTTACCTTTGCCAACAGGCAGTTCGTAAACCCAGCCGAGTTGGAAGACATGCTCACGGTCAAACCCGGCCGTTGCGCGGTTGCGTTGGAATTGGTCGCCATAAAACGCCATCCCCTGCCAACCATCGTCGTCGGCATAATCGATCGCGTGCGACCAAGTATAGGCGCCTTTCAAAGTCAGGCCCTTGGAAAACTGCCGGTTAAAGGCAACTTGCAATGAATTGTATTCGGAACTCAGATAGCCCGAAGAATTCATGATGGGGTTCGTGTCGCCCCAGACCTGACTAAACGGCAAGCCTGTGGTGCCAGAACCCGGAGTGCCGGCGTTCAGATCATAATCTGCCAGCAGGTGGGTAGAATGTTGGCCAACGTAACCAGCAGACGCCACAATCTCGCCCGGCAGTCTTCTTTCAACCGTGAAGTTCCAGGATTGGACTGCCCCACGCTTCAGTTCGCCCGCAAGCGGCGCACGCTCAAAGGCGTTCGGATCGAGGTGAACAATGCCAGTAGAAATATTCGGTTCATTAATCGGCGGGATTCCTTGGACCAAGCTCCCAGCAGTGGACGGCAGATACGAGTTGAGGCCGGGATAGTTGTTGTCAATGGTCAGCGGGTAGAAACCGCGCCACGGACGCGAGAAGGGCAGCGGATCGTAGTTCAGGCCATATCCGGTACGAATTACCGTTTTCTCATCCAAGCGGTAGGCAAGGCCAGCGCGCGGAGCGAAGAGCTTGTGGCTCACCGTCACACCTGCATTGAGCGGCACGCTGCCGCGGCCGCCCATCAGCACGTTGTCCGTTACTGGATCAAAACTCTCAATCCCCTTGCCATTGGAGCGAGTCATGAGCGGAAACAACTGATAACGCAATCCGAGAGTCACCGTCAGCTTCTTCGAAACCTGCCAGCGATCTTGCCCGAACCAGCCGAACTGCCATTCGCGCCCAGTCATCAAGATGTATTGCTCGCCCTTGTCCGTATCGTCGGGAAGCCCTAGCAGAAGCTGCGCGTACGCATTGAACTGCGTGGTGGCGGCCGGCTGCTGAGACGCAGGCAGCGCGGCACACGCGAGCCCTTGCGGTGTCGGCCCCGCGCATTTTTCCGACGTGACGCTGCCGTTAAAATCAAAGAACCCGCGCGGCCCACCATTGCTTAACTCCGGTTGCCAGTGGTTCAGGTGGTGGCGCACTAAGTCGAAACCAAACTTCATTTCGTGCGCGCCTTTTGTCACCGTAAGCTTGTGGCTGGTGGTATACGTTTCGTCCGTGCGGAACAAGGGCATCCAGTTCGGCACCCCAAACCCCGTGTAAGCGCCTACGCTGGTATCGGGGAATCCACTATCGCGAATGTCCGATCCGTTCAAGCCCAGAATTCCCAACGTTGTTCCATAGTTCGTGCCGTAATCCGCGCCCTTTACGTTTTGATTCAAACGCTCATAGCCAACCGTGCCGTCGAGCACCACATTGGGCGAGAACGTGTAAGTATGGCCAATGGCCGCCACCTGCACGGTCGTGTGACCAAGGCCCGGGTCGCCGCTAGGCGTCGGTCCGCCCGGCCACGCCGAAGATGCCGTTGCCGCCCGACTTGGCCGTCATCAGATCGTATTTCACGAAGATCGTGTGTTTTTCCGTCCGGTTGTAGTTGGCCTTGATGTCGTATTGGCTGCGGTCCAAAATCGGGTTGGCTGACGCCGCATAGTTATTGGTAACGCCAGGAAGATTGGGCATCGGATAGTAACTCTGCAACTTCATCGCCTGTGGCGTGATCAGCGACGTTGGGATGATATTGTTCTGAAACTGCGTGCGTCCAGAGCCGTCCGGGTTCCCCGTGAAAGGGTTAAAAATTTCGGTGGCATTCGGCCCGCTAGGATAGGCGCTAAAATTCCCCGCGCGCTGATCTGCCGTCGGAACCGTATAAAGACCGTTGCCGCTCTGTTTTTGCGCCGTCGAATCGTAGCTGCCAAAGTAGAACAGCTTGTTCTTCTTAATCGGTCCGCCAACAGTGCCGCCGTAATTGTTGAAAATTCCAACCGGCTTCGGCTGCCCGCTTAGAAAGAAATTCGTGGCATTCAAATGCTGGTCGTTGTGGAATTCAAAAGCCGTGCCGTGAATCGAGTTCGTGCCCGATTTCGTCACTACCGTGATGGAAGAAGAGCCGCCCGTTCCCTGGTCAGCGTCCGCCGCACTCGTCACCACGTTCACTACGTCAACCGTGTCCGCCGGAGCTACATATCCCGAATACTGCGGCAGCCACACGTTGACACTCACCGCGCCGTCAATTTGCGTGACGTTCGTCTGCCCGGCACCGCCGTTAATGTGCGTGTTCAGCGGCACACCCGGTACGTCGGTCTTTGAGTTGTAGAAAGTCGAAGGCATCGCACCCGGCGTGAGGTCGATCAAAGCTTGGTAGTTGCGATAGCCTGAACCCGAAATCGGCAAATCGGCTACCGCTTTCGAATTAATTTCCGTGTGCGTGTCGGCTTTATCGGTCTGCAATTCCACGGCTTGGGCCGATACGCTCACCTGTTCAGTCTGGGTACCGACTTCCAAAGCCACATCAATACGAGTCACGGTATTGGGGGTGATAATGACGTTCGTTCGCTCCACTTTTTTAAAGCCGGGCGAACTAATCGTCACAGTGTAGGTTCCAGGATTTAAATTGACCAAGGTGTAGCGACCACTTGTGTCAGTAGCATCCTGTCGCGTGAGGCCTGTATCGACGGCCGTCGCGATTATGATCGAATTCGCAACCACTGCGCCGCTTGGATCTGTAACCGTTCCAAGCAGAGATCCATAGAGTCCTTGCGCGTTCAGCGGAGAGAGCGAAACGACGCATAAAGTGAAGAGAGTTGCAAGCAGATTGCAGCGTTTTACGTATGCATAGACAAACGTATTCATGGGATCCTCTTTTTTTCGATCGCCGTAGAAGTGGCGTGAACAAAAAATACTCTGCGACAGTGCAGTACGTGAGACCGGCACGTGATGCCCCCCTGAAGGGCTTATTTGAGAATAGTAACGCGATTCGACTAACCTCGCGACTGAGGCTTCTACCAGTTCTCCCCGCGATCTAATTGTTAGTCAATCGCTGGTGTGAGTCAATCGTGACCAGCGCCTGCCGCGCTTCCGCCGATTGCGGGTCAATCTTCAGCACCGCTTCAAACTCCGCCTTCGCTTCCGGCCAACGTTTCAGCCCCGCCAAAACAGTGCCAAGATGCGCGTGCAGATCTGCGTCATCCGGACGAATCAGGAGAGCTTCGCGATACCGCTCCACCGCCTGCCCGCCATCACCCGCCTTCGCTAAATCGTCACCCCAAAGAAAAAGCACTTCACCCAAATGTTCCCGCGCCTTCTGATGACTCGGATTGCCCGCCAGAATCTGCTGAAAGTCACTGGCCGCCGCCGCCCAGTCTCCCGCCGTGGCCTCCACACCCGCCAAGTTATACCGCGCATCCGTGTACTTCGGATTCAGTTCCAGCGCCCGCTTGAACTGCTCTTTGGACTCCGCCACATCGCCATGCGCAAACAAGGCCGCACCTAGTTCCCCAGTCGCAATGGCACTCATCGGATCGGCCGAAACCGCCAGCCGAAAATATGGGATCGCGTCGGAAGGGTCGTCCTTGTTCATCATCAAATCGCCCAAATTGAAATTCGCCGAAAAATCGCCCGGATATTTTTCCAACCGGTGCCGCATCAACGCCTCTTGCAGCACAGCCCTCTGATCGCCATCCCCCACCGGCAACACCTGCAGCCAAAAATGACCCATCTCATTGATGGCCTCGTTACCGCCCTTCACGAGCTTTGGCGGACGGCTCGGATTCGCCGGGTTCGCGGCTGAATTGTCATAGTGATAACGCATTGAAATAAGCGTCCCCTTCGGCAGCGTCACCGGATCCTTCAAATGAAACACCCCCTGCCAATTCAAATCCCAGTGTGGAATCCGAATCAGCCACTGCCGCGTCCCATCCGGCAAGGTCGCCCACGCCTCCATCAGCGTCGCCAAATAATGCGCATGCGGATATAGCGCCAAAACCTGAACGTCCAACGGACACCGCAATTCGTCCGTAATTATGAAATCCCGCGCCCCGGGCGGAATGTTGATCGCTCCGTCATGTTCCAGTTGCAACAACATTGGATACTTCGTCTGCGGCCGATCCGTAAAATAAAGCGCAATCGCCGGATTCACCACTTCTTCCTTCCCCGACCGCCGCAAATGCACATTCAGCACCAGCGCCATCCCAGGGTCCGCCCGCCACGCCATCCCATCCGGCTCAATTACTGGCGGACTCCCCGGTTTCCACGACAAAAAATGCCCATCCGGATCGAACGTCTCTTCTTCGACTGTGAGATCCATGCCCGGAAACCCAGTACCCGGCGTCGCCTCCTTCAGCGCCGACGACCCCGCCCTGTCCAAAATCACATTCGCATGATGAAAGACCTTCGGATTCCCCGGCCGCACCTCCATCGCCTTCACCCACCTGACAGTTTTCACCGGCACCGGTATCACAAAATTCCAAAACACTTCCGCCCCATCCGGCCCCAGCTTGTAAGGTTGCGCCACATGCAGGACCATATCGGGCGTGCCCAGCCGCCATTCCGAGGTGAATTGGGGACTCGCCGGCCCGTCAGCCGCAGTCCCCGCGAGTGAGCCGTGCTTCACCCAGGCTTGTATGAGTTCAATTTGCTCCGCACTCAATCGCCGCTCATCCGTGAACGCCCCGCCATGCCCCGCTTCCGGCAGCCACGGCGGCATGAAATGGGTCTTCGTGACAGCCGCAATTTGCAACGCGTGCCGCCGGACGTCTTCATAATTAAGGAGCGAGAACGGCCCCGACTCCCCCGGCCGATGGCACGTCGAGCAATTCTGGTAAATAATCGGCGCGATGTCGCGGTAAAACGTGGGCACAGGCGCAGCGGCGGTTACGTTTACGGCCAGAAGAATCGTAAGCGGTACAAAAGAGGAGCGCATCCGAAAAACTCATCCTACCGCACCAAGCAAAACGGGGAGACTTCCGATTGTCACGGTACGCGCAGAGTGCGTTATAGCTAAATTATTGGAAATAAAACAAATAAAATGGCGGAGGAAGAGGGATTCGAACCCCCGTGCACCTTTCGACGCAAACGGTTTTCAAGACCGCCGGTTTCAACCACTCACCCATTCCTCCACTCACTAAACTACCATCCTGTCACGCCACAGGACAGTGGATCGGCAACCGGATGCCGAACACGGTATGCCCCGGCTTTGAGTCTACCTGGATGTCCCCGCCGTGGTTCCTTACGACGCGGGCGGCGATATCCAAACCCAGTCCCGTTCCTTCGTTCACACCCTTTGTGGTAAAAAATGGTTCGAAAATCCTGTCCTTGATGCCGGCCGGAATGCCGCTGCCGGTGTCGATCACTTGCACCAGAGCTCTGCCATCGAAGCACTTAGTCACGATGCGGAGTGTACCTTTGCCGTTCATGGCATCGACGGCGTTGGTAATCAAATTTGTCCAAACCTGATTCAATTCGCGGCCGCGAACGGTCATGCGCATCTTGCACGCCGCGCTTCTCCAGCCAAGTTACGAGAGCTTCTTCACGATCGCTTCGTTCTAGAGAATCGAGCGCAACCGCACAAGTTTTCTCGGACAGTTCGCTTTCCAATTCAATCAGGAAGCGGCGGCCGTCTAAATCCATATTGAATTTGGCGAGTTTGACGTTGGCGTAGCGGAACGCCTTAACGGCTTTGCGCGGATAGTCGGCGGCGCGCTGCCCGGCGGAGGCGGGATTATTCAGTTCGTGAGCGAGACCGGCCGAGAGTTGGCCGAGGGCTAACAGCTTTTCGTGCTGTTGGCCGGCGCGCGTGGTTTCGCGAACGCGGTCGGCCACCGTCGCGGTAGGGATTGCCGTTGCCTGGCCGTTGCCAGCCACCCCCCGCACGGCGGCTAGCGTGAAAACGCGCGTCTGGAAATTCATGAACAATGTGTGGCACGGGCAGCCAGTGATCGAAAAGTTTCCCCAGTTTTTCCCAGGCGGGTCGCCTTTGGCTGCGCTGTTCCAGCGCACGAAACCAATAGCGTGCGACCTGTTGCCGGAATCGCATATCCTGCAGTTTCTTCCGCCGTCGTTCGCCGTCCGTGATGCGCCGGATTTCGAATCTTCCCAGACTGTTCTCCGCACATATATGCTGAAAGCCGAGAAAAGTAAACGACTCCGGTTTCCCTTCCCCACGTTCCTCCCGGTTTTGCCGGGCGAAACGCCCAAAGCGGCGTCCCTTTCTCCGTCTCCGACCAAACGCCTTCCTCGACGATTCCCGCGTTGAGCCACTTTTGGATCAGTCGCAGTACTCTCGTGTCGGCAATCCGCAACCCGACTAGTGCCATCAGGTGTTCTTTGTCGATGTTATCGAAAAAGCCCTTCAAGTCCAGGTCGAGTATCCAGTTCACTTTCTTCCCGCGGATGCCCACATACAGCGCGTCCAGCGCCTGATGTTGGCTGCGTTCCGGACAATGCTTGCAGCAGCAAGCTCCAACCGGTAGACCGGAAAGCATTTAACCCCTGGGACACCCTTTCCCCACTCTGTGTTGGCTGCGTGTTAGGTTCGATGTTGTTCTCCTTAGTCAAAGGCCTTCCCTCCACAGCCTCCGCCGCCCGCCTTTCTTCGGGCCTTGTTCGACTCCTCGCCAGGGTGCACGCACGGATTGTGCTTTTGGCTTCCCGTACCGATCCGCTGGCTGGTTGGGCGCGGATGCCGGCGAGGTCTCCCGGTTTCCGGTCTACCGGTTGGAGCTTGCTTCGCAAGCATGGCTCTAGGACTACGCCGGACCTGCTGGGAACTCGCGTTGGCGTTCCCAGCAGTGTTGCCTTCCCGTTAGGAGCACACGGCCGGCGCCCGAAATGCGCTTTTCGAAGCTCGATTCCCGGCCCGTCGATGCCTCTGTCTACGCTTCACCCGGCACCTCACGGCACCGGCGCAAGACTCGAGGTCAAGGTGGTTCGCTACTCCTTTCTTGTGGGCTCTTTCATCCCCGACTACACGCCGGTTTATCCCGACGATTACGCTCCTTCGCAGTTGCGGCTCGGAAGCCGTTTCTATGGTCAAAACGCCCCTCCCCTGATTGGCTACCAGAAACTCGTGTGGTCATTGTGGTGGCAGTCACCACAATGTGGGCCCATTGCTCAGGGTTGCATTGTGGTCATTGTGGTGGCAGTCACCACAAGTGGGCCCATTGCTCAGGGTTGCATTGTGGTCATTGTGGTGGCAGTCACCACAATGTGGGCCAATGATGTGTGGTCATTGTGGTGGCAGTCACCACAATGTGGGCCGTCGACCAAGTGGTGGTTCCGCCCACGCCTGAGTATCCCAAGAGCCGCCACGGTTAAGCCAGTCAGAAGCAAGAACTCAGAATCAGGTTCCGGGATGGCAGCCAGACCCGGCGCAGTCAGCGTGCCGATGCCCGAAGTCGTGTAGTAAGTGGGATAGATATAGCCTCCGCCATTCAGCGTCCCGAGTACATTGGCAAATTGGCCCGACCCACCGGTGAAGGTCAACACTTGGTTAAACGGGCCAGTGAATGTAGCGAGGGAGACGTTCATATCGTCCTCGTACAGATTTCCGAAGGCCGTATCGCCATCCGGAAAAATTATCGTAAATGTGCCGTAATTTTGGAGGGTCGCTAAGTTGATGTCATTGTGCGTGTCGAAAACGACCCCGCTCAGGTTATTAACAGAACCAGAGGCAATCCCATCGGCGGTGAGGAACCCGTTTGCGACGACTTCATTTTGAGCGCTGCCGATAAAGCTATAGCTGGCCGAAATTGTAGCTCCGACCAGCGGCTCACCTGCGCTGAGTGTCAAGGCGAGGAGCAGAATGCTTCCCCCAAAAAGTGTTCGCGTGTCCACAGCTTGTTTCCTTTTTTAAATCGAGTGAGGGCTGTGAGAGCCCCTCGTCGAGCTTCGCTCTCAATGAACAGGATGGCGATGGGGTGCGCCGGGCATTTCCGTGACATTTTGCTGGCGGCGTAAGCTGATGAGCAGCTAGGATTTATTCCCCGTCGGCAGCTTGGACGTGCTATAGTTCTCACGGGTTATTCAAGGATGCAAGCCGGCCCGAGTGAGCAGCGCATTGCTTTTGGGGATTACGTTTTCGATCTCCGTTCAGCGATCTTGTTCAAACGCGGCAACTGGATCCGCATTCCGGACCAGTCGCTGAAAGTGCTTGCTGCTCTGCTCGAACACCCCGGAGAAATAGTAACGCGAGAGGAATTATCTTGCCGTCTGTGGCCTAATGGAACGCACGTTGAATTTGAACAGGGACTCAACGCCGTCGTTAAGCGTCTGCGGGCAGCGCTGCTCGATTCGCCCACCAGTCCTCGATATATCGAGACGATACCCAAACGTGGGTATCGTTTCATTTGGCCGATAGAGCCGGCGCCACTAGCCGAAAAGAGTTTGGAATTCCTGCCCGGGAACGTTAAGAACGAGCAAGATGTATCGCCCCACCGAGGCACCGGCTTGCTGCAGCGAAAGGCTAGAAATCGAATTGCCATTCTGGCTGGCCTTCTGCTGGTGGGAACGTGCACAACGGTCCTGTATCAACAGGCGCGAGGCAGATCTTCAGATTTTAGAGAAACTGTTCTTAGGGGCCGATCACTGGCGGCAAGAGGCGAGTATGGTTCGGCATACGATCTGGTTGCTGGCGCCGCATCCGGACGGTCGACCGAGGATCCGCAAGTGGAGCGGCTGTGGGCGATAGTCTCGCGAAAGATTGCGATCACTTCGGACCCATCTGGTGCAGATGTATTCTGGCAACCATATGGCAACCGGGGAAAATCGCCTTGGCGTCTTCTCGGTAAAACGCCGCTACGTGAAGTTCGCGTGTCTGCCGGCACAGTTCGGCTCCGTTTATCCAAGCCAGGCTATAAGGATCTTGAGGCCGCAGCTTCTGAATCCACTTGTCAATTGCGGATGGAAAACACCAGTACGCAGGCGAAGGGAATGGTTCATATTCCCGCTGGTCCTGTCTTCGCCCAGTACGCCGGTATTGGACGGTTAGGGCCGGTCAGCGTCAATGATTTCTGGATTGATCAAACCGAGGTTACAAACGCAGACTATCAGCAGTTCGTGAATGCAGGCGGCTATCGAAACCCACACTACTGGAAGTTCAGGTTTATTGAGAACGTCCGCGCCCTGACTTGGCATGAAGCAATGGCGAGATTTATCGATCAGACCGGGAGCCAATCGCCCGCTGGCTGGTCAGCGGGAGCGTACCCAACGGGCGAAGGCGATTATCCGGTGTCCGGCGTGAGTTGGTACGAGGCGGCGGCTTATGCTAATTTTGCCGGCAAGGCACTCCCTAACGTCTTTCAGTGGTTTCGCGCAGCGCACACGGACGACAGCGTATTTATGGTTTCGCTGAGCAACTTTGATGGCCGGGGGCTCGTGCCCGTCAAGAGTCTCGGCGCGTTGGGCTCATTTGGGGTCTACGATATGGCTGGTAATGTTCGAGAGTGGTGTCTTAATGAATCCCAGCGTATGAGGTTCGCACTGGGTGGTGCATGGTCCGATCCTAGTTATATGTTTGTAAAGGGGCAAAGACTCCCCTCTTTCGATCGTTCTATTACAAACGGATTTCGCTGTATTAGATCCGGCTCAGGCGAGACTTGGCGGGCCCAACCACAACTTGCTGCCTCGATTCCAGCCGATGTTTCAGGCAATCTCTCCTTGATTTCCGCCTCCGATGAGGTGTGGAGGACGTCCAGTCCTTTGTATGCGTACGATCATTCGAATCTGTCTCCAACACTCGAATCCGTTACAGATTCGGAGGAGTGGCGCCGCGAGAAAGTACGCTTCCGAGCGGGCTACCCGAATCAAGAGTTGACTGCCTACCTATTTCTGCCGAAACAGCGGCATCCTCCTTACCAATGCGTGGTGTTTGTCCCGAGCGGCGACGCTTTTCAGCGTACATCGGGCGATACGATTCAACCGCTTGACTACGTCCTTCGCAGCGGCAGGGCCATGATGTATCCAATTCTTTGGGGAACCTTTGACCGATTCGTTAGCCTGCCGTCAGATCCGGCAAACGGGGGTTATCCGAGCCCAATGTTTATCCGGGAAGCCCTGATTGCTTGGAGGAAGGACCTTGGCAGAACTCTCGATTATCTCGAGACGCGCAAAGACATCGGAGCTATTGGTTACCTGGGCGTAAGCACGGGCGCTGAATTTGCACCGGTGTTACTGGCGGGCGACGAGCGCGTTAAGGCTGCCGTGCTGCTGTCCGGCGCCATGCCGGCGCAAATGAACCTCATGCCGGAGTCAAATCCTGCCAACTTCGCGGCGCATATGACGATGCCGGTTTTAATGCTCAACGGAAGGTACGACTCCATTCTGAGTGAACAAGCACAGGATTGGATGCTTCGCTCACTGGGGACTGCCGCAGCCAGTAAACGACACATCTGGGTGGAGAGCGGCCATAGCGTTCTTGCTCCTGAAGTGCGCAATAAAACCATTCACGAAACACTGACTTGGCTGGACCGTTACCTTCCCTCCCGGTGAAAACGTTGTCGCGGGCAGGCCGCGGTGAATTTTGGCTCGACTTTGACACCATATTTTCCACAAACTTCGTCAACGCCAGGGGACTGAGAGAGACACCCGCCATCTGCATCAAGAACAGACGCCGGGTGGTCATGCTTTATTCGACGCAATCATGGCAGATGCCCGCATCGGGACGTCACGCCACAGGACAGTGGATCGGCAACCGGATGCCGAACACGGTATGCCCCGGCTTTGAGTCTACCTGGATGTCCCCGCCGTGGTTCCTTACCACGCGGGCGGCGATATCCAAACCCAATCCGGTTCCTTCGTTCACGCCCTTCGTGGTAAAAAATGGTTCGAAAATCCTGTCCTTGATGCCGGCCGGAATGCCGCTGCCGGTGTCGATCACTTGCACCAGAGCTCTGCCATCGAAGCACTTAGTCACGATGCGGAGTGTGCCTTTGCCGTTCATGGCATCGACGGCGTTGGTAATCAAATTGGTCCAAACCTGATTCAATTCGCGGCCGCGAACGGTCATGCGCGGGATGCTGCGATCGTATTCACGGACGACTTCGATGCCGTTCTTGAGGCGGTGTTTGAGCATGATGAGCGTGGTATCGATACCGTCGTGAATGTCGACCTCTTGCTCGGGCATTTGATCCATGTAGGAGTAGTCCTTGACAGCGCCGACCAGTTCGGTAATACGCTTCATGCTGTTCTCGATTTCGTCGAGAAGGCGGTTGATGTTGAGAGAGGCCGTGAGGCGCGCGAGCCCCATACCCAGGTATTCTCGAGGGAGGCGGGCGGCAATCTGTTCGAGAGTCTGCTCATTGCAGCCGGCATCCACCAGGTCGGGAGCGAGCGTGAAAGCATCCTGCACGCCGCGCTTCTCCAGCCAAGTTACGAGAGCTTCTTCACGATCGCTTCGTTCTAGAGAATCGAGCGCAACCGCACAAGTTTTCTCGGACAGTTCGCTTTCCAATTCAATCAGGAAGCGGCGGTCGTCTAAATCCATATTGAATTTGGCGAGTTTGACGTTGGCGTAGCGGAAAGCCTTAACGGCTTTGCGCAGATAGTCGGCGGCGCGCTGCCCGGCGGAGGCGGGATTATTCAGTTCGTGAGCGAGACCGGCCGAGAGTTGGCCGAGGGCTAACAGCTTTTCGTGCTGTTGGCCGGCGCGCGTGGTTTCGCGAATGCGGTCGGCCATCAAGGCAACCAAGCGCTGGGCGAGTATGGGAATGCGCTGAACCATCTCCGGAAAGTGGTCTTTGTGAAGCATTCCGGCGCGGCTGTCTTTCGTAGAGTAGACGTTTGAGGGAAAGTGGGTCAAGCGGGAAAACGGAAGCAATCCCGTTACTTCACCAGCACGCGCGACGAAGACTAGTCCATCGGGACGTTCACCCCGAAGCTCGCCGGCGAAAATGGCGTTCAAAAAGTCAGCGGGGTCGCCCGCGTGGAGGACTATGTCGCCGGCTTTGCCCTCCCGTATGTCCATGCGCTCGGCGAGCCATTGCAAAGCATCTTCGGGAAGATCGTGAAACACTTCGATCGAACGGAGATCATCTAGTGTTGGATGAGAAGCCACGCTTAGGCACCTACCTTGGCCAAGTATTGATGGACGAACTGGACTGCTACCGAGCCTTCGCCAACTCCCGATGCGACGCGCTTGGCGGAGCCGCAACGAGCATCGCCGGCCGCAAACACGCCAGGGATGCTGGTTTCGAGGAGGTAAGGATCGCGCGCGGCGTTCCAGCCTACGGGAGGCTTGCCTTCTTTCATCAGATCGCTGCCAGTGAGAATGAAACCTTTGGCGTCGCGTTCGACGGTGCCGTTGAGCCACTCGGTTTTCGGTTCGGCTCCGATGAAAATGAAAAGCGCGGTGGCCGGTACGCGGCTCGACTCGTTGGTCTTTTCACAAAGGAGCGAGATCTCTTCCAAGTGATCGTCGCCGTGAACTTCGGTGACGTGGGTATTCACTTCCACTTGGATGTTGGGAGTCTGCGCGATTTGATCGATCAAATACTGCGACATGGTTGCCGCTAATGAAGGACCGCGCACGAGCATGATGACCCGCTTGGCGTACTTGGAAAAGAACATGGCGGCTTGACCAGCGGAGTTCGCACCGCCCACAACGTAAACATCTTCGCCGCCGCAGGAAAGAGCTTCGGTGGAAGCAGCGCCGTAGTAGACACCAGCGTCTTGCAGGCGATCCATGCCCGGCACATTGAGCTTACGCCATTGAACGCCGGTGGCGAGGACGACGGCATGAGATGAGATTTGCGTGCCGTTGCTCAGTTGGAGAAAGCGATAGGTGCCGTCGGCTTTGAGATTGGTGACGAGCACGGGCGAAAGAATCTCGACGCCAAAGCGCCTGGCTTGTGTGACGGCGCGACGGGCGAGATCGGCGCCGGAGAGGCCGGAAGGGAAACCAAGATAGTTTTCAATACGCGAACTAAGACCTGCCTGGCCGCCGGGCGCTTCGCTTTCGAGCATCACCGTCTTCAGGCCCTCGGAGGCGCCGTAAACAGCGGCTGCTAGACCCGCGGGGCCGCCGCCGACGATAGCCAAATCATAGAACTCCGCACCGGCGCGGGTTTGGAGGCCTAGACGCTCGGCGAGTTGATTCAGATCGGGTTGCTGAAGACATTCCCCGTCTGTCATGAACAGCATTGGAATCTTGCGGTCGGCTGCGGGGAAAGGCGCCAGTAATTTGCGAGTGGCTGGCGTGCGATCGGCAGCTTCGATATCGAGCCATTGATAAGGAATCTGGTTACGAGCGAGAAAATCGCGGACTTCGTAGGACTTCTGCGACCAGCGTGTGCCAAAAATCCGAATGCCTTCGAACGGAGGACGGTAATGGGCGGTCCAATCCTCGAGGAGGTCATCGAGGACTGGATACAAATGTTGATCTGGCGGGTCCCAAGGCTTGAGCAAATAGTGGTTGAGTTGCACTTCGTTGATAGCGCGGATAGCGGCTTCGGTATCGGCGTAGGCGGTGAGGAGGACACGCTTGGCGTCGGGGTAGAGTTTTTTTGCTTCGGCGAGAGTTTCGATGCCGTTCATTTGCGGCATGCGGTGATCGACCAACAACAGTGCGACTGGTTCGTTTTGTTTTTCGAGGCGGCGCAAGACGTCGAGCGCGGCGGTGCCGGAATCGGCGCGAAGAACGCGATATTTGGCGGCGTATCTGGCGCGCAGGTCTCGCTCTATCGCGCGCAACACTTCGGCATCGTCGTCAACTGTTAAAATTACGGGTCTAGCCATGAGCACGTGTTCCTAACATGTTGGTTTGATACATAGACCCCTCAGATGGATGCAAGCTCACGGAATTGACACAATAGCATCTTTTACCCCAGAGGCGCCCGCTTTTGGCAAGGCTCGGAGTCACCCACACCTCAGAGCTGCTACTCGTTTTGCGTGCCGTACTTTTTCGGGAGCAACAACTGATTTGTGTTTACCGTCAAAGCTAATGAACGGGTAACCGCGTTAGTGCGTAGTTACTATTTCAAAAACTCTCTTTGGTAAAGGAATTAGAAACACATGAAAACATGGCTTCTGGTCTCGCTAGCGGCTGTCTCACTGGCGCCCTTGCAAGCGCAAGAAACTCACCGCTTGATTGTTGATCTAGGTGCTGGGTTTGTGGAACCGGTGGGCGCAACCGGGAGGTCGCTGGATCCGGGATGGAACATCAAGGGTGGTGTGGGCGTGAACTTTTCGTCCGTCATGGGCGCGATGGTTCAGCTCGATTACGATTCGCTCGGAATTAATTCGACTACCCTTGCGAACGCCGGTTTTCCGGGTGGCGATATTCACGTCTTCTCAGCAACACTCGATCCGATCGTGCATCTCACGCCGCATAGCCACTTCGATGTCTACCTGATTGGCGGCGGCGGCATGTATCGGCGGACTCAAGAATTCACCCAGCCGGGCGTCGCCACTGGTTTGGGCTTCAATCCGTTCTTCGGTTTTTATCAATTCGGCATACCGACGACGGATATCTTGGCATCTTACTCGGTTATTAAGCCGGGTGTAAATGGCGGAATGGGTATCGGTCTTGGCTCTAAGTGGGGTGGAAAGTTCTATGCAGAGGCGCGCTATCACCGCATCTTCATGGGCAACAACTATCACACAGATTACGTGCCGGTATCGTTCGGGTTCCGTTGGTGATTAAAGCCTGATCGGTACGAATCAAGTACAGGGCGGTAAGCTGCGGCTTGCCGCTCTTTTTGTTGTTAATCAAGAAGAGAAGACCATGTTGCCTGGTTCGAGTCCGTTAGCGGCACAGTAATCTAGATAAAGTCGGCCATAGCTCGCTAGGACATAAGAGCCGCGCTCGAAACCGAGGATGTTTGCGGTGTGGTCAATCCATTCGGCACTGCCTTCGAGTTCGAAAAAATCACCGATTGGGGTCTCATCGAGAGTGACAACACCTTCGGCTGTTGGTGACCCGTATTCGGATTCGTTCTTATACTCAGTGCGGTATTTTTCGTAGCGAAAGCTGGGTTCGTAACCAAGTGCGCGAAGAATCTTGTCCAGCATTTCTGCGGACCCGACGGTTGTCTCCAATTCAGGGCGAATTTTGTGAGTGCCGGGAATACTTGGGCCTTTCCAGGTGACGATGGATTCAGCGCCGACTTGACGCAGACGTAACAGCATTTGCGCACGCTTCAATTTGAGGTCATTCGTGTCGTAGAGAGTGTTGGACTCGAACCGGCGAGGTACCGATATAGCGAATTTCGCGCCTTCGAGCCGAAGCCTGGCGCCAGAAGAGTCAGAGAGGCGAATTTTGACTTCAGTCTCAATACCGTTGGCGGTGGACATGCTATGTAAGAGTTTCGCATTTCAGTTAGAGCGAATGGAGGGCGAGAGCGCAGCTTATAATGGGAAGGCAAATGTGCGCCCGTAGCTCAGTTGGATAGAGTGAATGACTTCGAATCATTAGGTCGCAGGTTCGATTCCTGCCGGGCGCACCATAAAATCAAACACCAGTAGAACCCTCAGGCAAATATCTTGGCAACCGGAATAGAGGCGGCGCCAAGCTCGGCCGGCAGGACAACGGCCTCGTCCATTGATAAGCACTGGGATGTGCGAGCCGTGTAGCAGTTAACGGTTTTGGTTTCCGGATTCACGATCCAGCAGGCAAGACACCGTGGATCGGCACAATAAATCGAGCGCTTCTCTTCTTCCAGTTCGGAATTTGTATTGGAAGGAGAACGGACCTCAATCACCAGTTCAGGAACTCCCTCTGGGTAGCCTATTGTTCGTTCGCCATCGTCCCACCGATCTTCGCGAATCACGAACACATCAGGTCTTGGACCTTCATCACCGCCCACGTACATTGTGGTGTCACGTTGCGCGACGAACCCTTGCGGGAT
This sequence comes from Bryobacterales bacterium, assembly GCA_963763615.1. Lineage (GTDB taxonomy): Bacteria > Acidobacteriota > Terriglobia > Bryobacterales > Bryobacteraceae > Bog-105. The sequence continues at coordinate 26,416 of CAVXPI010000015.1, forward strand.
GAGGGCATCCAGCAAACGTTCCAAGCGCTTGCAGATTTTCTGATGATTGATCCTCGGACTAGCGGTCAAAACGATCTCCCCATGGATAAGCTCATCTCTGAATCCGGTTGGTGGGTCGTACTTCAGGTACTCGGTAAACGTCATCGTGTTGCGTGTCCCGCTCCTATTATCCCAATGCAGGCAGGAGGCGAAGCTGTGATCGACAACTCCAGGCGGCGCTGAGGCGGATGAGCCGCCTTGGCTGTCGCGGCTCGACGCTTTGCGGTGACTTGAGGGCGAGAGGGATAGCTTGAAAGGAAGTTAGTATCTCTGGATGGCACGGGTTGTATACTGGCTTTCGTTCTGCAAACTCATTCGGCGGAGGGGCCGAATCGCATGTCCAACGCAATCGTCAATTACGACGGCGGTATTACCACGTCGCCGCAGCAGCTCATCTATCCGGAAACAGTGGAACAAATCCAGGCTGTGCTGCGTGATTCTGGGCGCTATCCCAGTCCTGTGCGCGCCATGGGTAGCTATCACTCCTTGACGCCCTGCGCCTCTGCCGACGGCGGCACCATCTTGCGCATGTCCCAAATGACCAAGATCGTTTCCATCGATCCACAGAACCAAACTTTCACCGCTCAAGCGGGATTGCAAATGATCGACGCCAATCACGCACTCCGCGCGCAAAACCTCCAATTCATGTTGAATATCGAAATCGGCAACATGACCATCGGTTCTGCCGCCTGCTGCCATACCAAAGACGCGCTCGACGGCGTGGAGTTCGGTCAAGTTGGCTCTTACATTACCAAGATCAAATGGGTCACTCCCGCCGGAGATTTGGCCGAAGCTTCCGAGACGGAGAGTGCCGAACTCCTCCGCCGCGTTCGCACCAGCTATGGCCTCTGCGGCGTCGTCTACGAAGTAACGTTTCGCGTAAAGCCCGTGGAAGAGGTGCATTTCACTTACACGCCTCGCCCCATTCAAGAGCTAACCGGCAAAGAAGTTAGCGGATTCATGGATAACTCCCAAGGCCTCGTCTGCTGGACTGTCGACAATACCGCTATCTTCCAGCAGCGCACAAAAGTGGGCAAGCCTGGCCTTTTCCAGGATGCCGCCGGCGCCACTCGCCGCTTGTTATGGAATCACATCGAAGCCTCCGCCAGGCCGCATGATTGCCGAAGGCAACGCCGAACCGGGTGTCGTCAATGCCGCGCAAACTGCTTGGTTCGCCACAAACCGTCTCCTTTACGGCGCACTTCACCTCGGCGGCGGCATCACCATCAAAGACCCCGACAAGACTGTCGACTACCGTCAAACTCCCCAGTCCGACCGCTACGCTTTCACCTTCTGGGCCTTCCCGCGAGATCAGTGGCTGGCTAACCTGCGCGCGTATGTTGAATTCAGAGACGCTCACTTTGCCAAGACTGGCTTCCGCTGTAACATGCCCTGCGGCGCTTATCACATCCGCAAAGATCAAAATGCGCTGCTCTCTTACAGCTATGACGGCGAAATTTTCTCCATCGACCCCATCCACGCCGCTACCAATCTCGGCCAGTGGCACGATTTCCTCAAAGCCTTCAACGAATTTGCCTACGAGCGCAACGGCGTCCCGCTGCTCAACCAGAGCCCCTTCGTCGAACGCAAGCACGTTGAAAACGCCTACGGTCCGCGTTGGAAGCAATTCTCCGATTGGGTACGCGAAGTCGACCCGCAAGGCCGCATGCTCAATCCCTATTTTGCGGCACTGCTGTCGGAAAAGAGCGGGTCCGGTTCAGCCTAAACGAAATTTTTTTCACACTAGCCAAACTGATCGGCCTTTTTCCGGAAAGCGCCATCTACCCAGCCCGGTTCGCAGAGAAAAGTTTTGTCGCAAGTACTGACCCATCCGGTGCCTCGGTTCCGGGTCGAGTGGCCACATCCGGGGAAGCTCATCGGAAATGTGCGGTCTTGGCTGCGTTTTTTCAAAAGTGCGTTTTGACGACTACATCGCCGCCCTTTCGCCTCTTCAAATGAAAAACATTCTCCGTGAAGCCCTCGAAGAGGAGTCCCAAAAACACCCAAACTCAGGAGGCGGCCGCCTAAACGCCGAAAGCCAGAAACCAACCCGTGTAAAACTTTCGTAAAATCAAAGCCTTCCCGCCTTTCTCTCGCTCCCCGCGCTAGTAAAATGGAGGGCATACGAATGCAGAGAATCCTCGTCATCGACGACGATGAGAGCTTACGTGACACCATTGGCGTCATGCTCGAACGTGAGAATTTTGTCCCTCTTTTTGCCGAAGACGGCAAGCGCGGTCTCGATAAAGCCATCGCTTTGCGCCCCAATCTGCTCTTGATTGATCTGCGCCTTCCAGAAATGGGTGGCGCCGATGTCTGCCGCCGTCTTCGAGCCGATCAGATCACTACGCCCATCATCGTCCTCAGCGCCCTCGGCGACGAAATGGATAAAGTCCTGCTCCTCGAAATTGGCGCCGACGATTACATCGTCAAACCCTTCGGCACTCGCGAACTCCTCGCGCGCATCCGCGCCCTCCTGCGCCGCGCGAACAAGGAAACCTCCGCCGCTTCCTTCGCCGATGTCGAAGTGGATTTCGAACGCCGCACTACCACCAAAAGCCGGCGCCGTCGTTAAACTCACTCCAGCCGAATATAACTTACTAACTTTCTTTCTCAGAAACGTCGATCGCGCACTCACCCGCGATTACATTCTCAATGCTGTGTGGGGCTACGAATCCTATCCCAATACGCGCACTGTTGACGCCCACGTCGTCCGCCTTCGCCAGAAGCTCGAACCTGAACCTTCGCTGCCCAAACATTTCTTAACCGTCCATGGCGTCGGTTATCGCTTTCTGCCCTAGCGCGGTCTCCCTATGGACCGCACCGTCGTAATCGTGGAAGACTCCGAAGACGTCGCCGCTTTGGAGTTCGCACTGGCCGGCCTTCCTGGGGTCAGCGTTCTCAAACTCCCTGACGGCCGCAGTCTCATGAACGCCCTGCGTTCCGATTCCCTGAACCTCGCCGCCATCGTTACCGACCTGAACCTCCCGTTTTACGATGGCTTCGAAATTCTTGAAGCCGTCCGCAAACACGCCCGCTATGCCAAGATTCCGATTGTCGTCATTACCGGCGACGGACGCCGCGATGTGTCTGTGCGCGCCAGGCAGCTCGGCGCAAACGCCTTTTTCCCTAAACCCTATTCGCCCGCTGAAGTACGCCGCGCATTGGAGGCGCTGATGGATGCTTCGTAGTCTATGCCTAACGATTCCTCTCTTGCTCACCCCGTTGTTGGGACAACAGACCGCGACGCAGCAAGACCAACTACTACAGCAAATCTTGCTTCGGCTCGATGCTCTCGAACAACAAAATCGCGAACTCCTGGAAGAGGTCAAACAACTGCGGCAGGCGCAAACTCCCGCTGCCGCCGTCACCGAACCTGCCACCGAACCCCCCATAGCCGAACGAGTCAAAGTCGCCGAAACTCGCATCGAAGAACAAGCCCAAACTAAAGTGGAAAGCTCCCAGAAGTTTCCGCTCTCGATGTATGGAACTCTCTTATTTAACGCCTTCTCCAACAATGAAAACCCATCTGCGGCTTTCGGCAATTACGGCCTCCTGAGCGGCTCCGGCCGGTCCGGCGCCACGCTCCGCCAAACCATCCTAGGTCTCGAATTCCATGGTCCCCCTCTGCCTGGCGGCGGACACGTCGAAGGCGACCTCAGCATGGACTTCTGGGCTGGCCCCTCCGTTCCCTCCGACAATTGGCTTCGCATCCGGCGGGCCGGCGTGTCTCTCGTCTGGCCTACGCGCAGCTTCTTCTTCGGACAAGACAAGCCTCTCATCTCTCCCTATGAGCCCAACTCTTTGGCCGAAGTCGGCATCCCCTCCATGGCCGGCAGCGGCAACCTTTGGTATTGGCTCCCGCAAGTTCGCTTTGAACAGAAGATCCGCCTCGGCTCGTCCAGTGGGATCAATGCCCAAGCCGCCGCTATCCAGGCCGGATCGTTTCTCGCGCCGTTCTCTTCCACAAGTCCCAATCCCAACACCCCTCGCCCCGCGTTCCAAGGCCGCCTCGCCTTTTGGCACACCAGCGGCGACAGTAAGAAGTTCGAACTCGCTCCCGGTTTCCAAGTTACTTCGAATCACATCGCCGGAACTAACATAGTAAGTCAGCTTGCCTCCGTCGATTGGCTTTACAACATCCACCCTAAGCTGGAGTGGAAAGGCACTGGCTTCTTCGGCCGGGACGCCGCCTCCCTTGGGGGCCTCGGCAACAGCTTCTACGCAGACTACCGGGGAAACGTTCACGCCGCTCGTTCCACCGGAGGCTGGACTCAGCTATCTTCGCCTCTCAATAACCGCGTCACCCTAAACATCATCAGCGGCCTTGAGAACGATGAAACAGGCGACACCTATGGCCCCGGCATCGCCCGCAGCCTTAGCTTTGCCGGCAATGTCATGTTTCATTTGAGCCCCAACGTCCTGCTCAGTCTCGAAGCCCAGCGCCTGTGGACCCGCACCTTTACCGGCCAATCGGACAACTACAACCACTATGACCTTGCCCTGGCGTATCTTTTTTAGCGCTGCCTCCATCGCGCTTTCAGCTCAGGCGCAGAGCACCGTCAGAGGCTCGGTTATTCTCACTGATTCTACAAACGGCGCCGTCCAGCATAAACGCGACTACTCCAACGTTGCCGTGTGGCTCGATCCTCTCACCCGCGGCGGCGGCCCGCACTCTGCTCGCAAGCACGCGGTCATGCTGCAGAAAGACAAGTGCTTCATCCCGCATCTGCTGGTCGTCGAGTCCGGCACCAATATCGATTTTCCCAACCAAGACCCCATTTTTCACAACGCCTTCTCCAACTTCGACGGTCAGCTCTTCGACATCGGTCTTTATCCTCCCGGCACGTCCCGCACCGTGAAGTTCGATCGCCCCGGCATCGTGCGTGTCTTCTGCAATATTCACTCCACCATGTCCGCCATCATCGTCGCCGTCAATTCGCCCTATTTCACAACTACCCAATCCGCTGGCAGTTTTTCCATCCGCAACGTCGAGCCGGGCGCCTACATTCTCCACTTCTTCCACGAGCGCGCTTTGCCCGAGACCCTTGATCGCCTGACCCGAGCCATCACGGTCTTGTCCGCGGACTCCGTCACACTCGATCCCATCTCAATCTCGGAAGCGGGTTATCTCCCGTCGCCGCACAGCAACAAATTCGGCCAGAGCTACCACGATCCGTCGCCGAAATATGGGGTGGGCAACAGATGAAGCAAACCTCCCACTCCTCCCTCTCTCTGCTTTGGCGCATTCTCCTCTCCACCTCCGTCGCCATCACGCTCCTTTTTGGCATTACCGGCTGGATGGTGCAAACGTACGCCGGCAATGTGAGCCAGCACAGTTTGCAAGAGGAGGTGAAAACCAGTCTCGAAGCCTATCGCGCTCTCTGGGCCGAGCGTGCCAACAATACCGCCTCTGTCAGCAAAGTCGTCAGCTCCATGTCCGATGTCCGGTCCGCCTTCGAAACTCACGATAGCGCCACCATCCGCGATGTCGCCGGCCAGATTTGGAATGGCGTTTCCACAAAAGACGCCACCTTTCTGGTCTTAGATCCCATCGGCAACGTCATCGCCTCCCTAGGCGGCCAGCCCATTCAACTCGCGAATGCCTCAAACCTGCTCGCCAATGCCCGCCAGCGTTTCCCTGACCAATGCGCCGGTTACGTTGTCTGGGGCAATCGCCTTTACTATGTGGTCCTCACACCGGTGTATGTGCAAACGAGTGACGAACCCGCCCTGTTAAACGTCTTACTCGTGGCCCTGAACGTAAACGATCAGGTGGCCCAAACCATGAAACAGTCGACGAATGGCAGCGATTTCGCCTTCGTCGAGGGAGACAAAGTCGTGGCCTCCAGCCTTTCGGCCAATGACCTGCCGGCCCTCAGTCTCCGCCAACCCCTCCAGGGGGATTTCCTGCGGCTCAAAATACAAGGCGTCGATTCGTTGCTCCTCGAAACCAAACTTCCGGGTCTCATCGGCTCTCCCCCGCCTCCCAAGTTATTCGTAATTCGTTCCTTCGCGAGTGCCACCGGCGCTCTTGCCGGCCTCGAAAAGAATGTCGCTGTCATCTGGTTTCTCGCCATGCTCATTGGCATCTTACTCACTTACTGGCTCGCCAAACGCATCCTCCGTCCCGTGGAAGCACTCGACCGCGCCGCCGGGGAAGTCATTCAACTGAACTACGATTACCGCGTGCCCGTCGAAACTGGGGACGAACTAGGCCGCCTCGCCACAACGTTCAACGTGATGTGCGATTCCATCAAATCCGCACGCCAGGAACTCATCACTCGGGAACGTATCGCCACCGTCGGCCGCCTCGCCGCCTCCATCGTTCACGATTTACGCAATCCCCTCGCCGCCATCTACGGCGGTGCTGAAATGCTTGTCGACAGCGACGATTTATCCATCGACCAGCAAAAGCGTCTGGCCGGCAATATCTATCGTTCGTCTCGCCAAATCCAGCAACTGCTCCACGAGCTCCTTGAAGTCTCGCGAACCACCGTCAAGCCGGCCGAAAGCTACCGCCTCTCCGAAGTCGTCGGTTCCGCCGCCGATTCCATCGCCCGCGCCGCCCAAAGCCAAAACGTCAACCTCGATTTGAAAATCGACGAAACCGCCGAAGTCCTCGCCGATCACGACCGCCTCGTTCGCGTCTTCCTCAACATTATGAACAACTCGCTCGATGCCATGCCGGACGGCGGTGTCTTGAAAATCAGCAATACCCGCGAGCCGCAATTCATCGTCGTTCATGTCGAAGATACCGGCTCGGGCATCAGTCAAGATCTCTGGCCGCGCCTCTTCCAACCCTTCGCCAGCGACGGCAAGAAAAACGGCCTGGGCCTGGGCCTCGCCCTTTCCCGCCAAACCGTCCTTGAACACAACGGCGAACTCTGGGCCGACCGCGAGACCATCCAGGGCGCACGCTTTCACATCCGCCTTCCGCTTATTGCTCAGCCGGCAGAACTTCAATCGCGTTGACCTCAGCGTAGTTATGAACCGGAATGAACTCGAGCGCAATCATCCCCTGAGCGTTCGGCTCCAGTCCGTTGAACTCTCTCACCAGCGGCCGGTTCGATCCCCCGGCCTCTTTCTCAATGTTCAGATCTCTAACCAACGCCACCCCGTTTGCGAACACATTGAAAATGCGCGGCGCGCCTTCGTTGTTCTCCGCATACGGCAACCTTGTCCCGAAGTAAGTCTCCGCAAAGTACAGCCGCAATCGATACCGTCCTGCCGCTACCGGAATATGGTACGCGAAATTTCCATACCGCTCGCCCATCAACAGCATTCCAAGCGGACCGCCGTTGAACTCGCGATTCACTTGGCTGCCACCCACCGCATACTGCTCGGCAGACCAAACCGCCCCTTCGCTATCGATTACATTCTTCTGTTGCGCCACAATGCGAATCGGCCGCACCCGTCCCGGTTTCGTGGGGAGCAGCTCAAGAGCCATTAACACGGCAGGCGCGTCGCTCATCGGTTCAAACGTCAGGCGCACCAAGCCATCAGTGCCAGGAGTCACATCTCGAAACACTCTCACATGTTGCCGGTTCGGGGCGCCCGCTTCCGAAAGCACGTCAAACATGCTTAAAATCGTTTTGCCGTTCAGGCCCACCTTAATGAGCCTGCCGTTCTGTATGCCGCTCTGGCTTCCCGTCCCAATCTGCGTTTCCACAAAGTAAAGCCGCATTTCGTAGCTGCCCGGCGGAACGGGTATGTTGTAACGGAAGGTCCCCTCCCGGTGTGTCCGCAGGAAACCCGGGTCGGCCACTCCTTCAAAAGCGCGCCCTCTCTCTTCCGCAACGGCGCTTCCGCCGGCATAATACCGGTCCGCTAGCCAAACGCGCCCTTGCCTGTCGTGAAACGCCGATCCGTTGTACCCAGCCAGAATCCTTACGTCGCCCTGTACCGGCGCCATCGATCCTTTCCACACATCCGGCAGCGGCGAAAGCTTCTGCCCCCAAAAAAGTGCTGCGGCCATCGAGACCCAAAAAAACGCCAGCGACACCCAAATGACCTTCGTTCGCTCGAGGCCAACCACCGGCGGAACAACTTGACTGCCGGCCGCCTCAAGTACTGTTTGAAAACGCGCTGGCTCAGGCGCCGCCACCTTCTCTGGCTCGGTTGTCTTCTCTCCCGCCCACTCCGCCACCGCACCTCCGCCGCCGTTCGAACAAAATTGCGGCACGTAATGCCCGGCTGGAATGGTTATATGCACCGCATGGGCCGCGCCCTCGGTGGCGTAATAATCGCTCAAACGCTTCCGCAGCCGGTGGGCCTCTACCCGTACAATCGAATCCTTCTTTTGGTTGAAATCCGCCGGCCGCCCCAGTGCCTCTACAGCAATGTTGTATTCCTTGAGGTTTTCCGTCTCACCCCGGAAGTAGCGCTCGCATGTATAACGAAAAAAGTTCGCGAGATTCGGAGCCCTGTGGAAAACGCTCGACCGCAGCACAGCCTCGAATTCGGCTCGTTCAGCCTCGCTTTGAACGGGGGCAATCATTAGAACGCTGTGAGTATATCAAAGTCGTTTTGTCAAAAAGACACACCTTACGCACTCTGTCCGTATCCAGCCACTCGCTGAAGTGCTAAAAGCGATGGTTGTAGCCGATCAGCTAATGCCGATTCGAATCAATAAGATAAACTACGTTAACGTTACTGTTAACCCCATGCTAACCCCAAGTCTATTGGCAGGACTCGACTAGTGTACATATAATACTTGACAGTCGATGCCTTGAACGTATTAGGCGTCAAGAAAATTTCAAGGGGTATAGCTTCCATGTTGTTGAAGTTCCGAGTCCTTCTGTCATTCGTTGCTGTCATTCTCACCGTATTCATTGCTTCCCAAACCGCCCAAGCTCAATCAATCTTCGGGACCATTACTGGGACCATTGCGGATTCGTCTGGAGCGGTTGTTCCCAACGCCAACATCACCATCACCAATAAAACCTCTGGCGACGTTCGGCGTTCTACGAGCAATAATGACGGTTACTTTTCCTTTTCATCTCTTCCCGCCGGCCAGTACGACTTGCTTGTCGAGGCGCCCGGCTTTAAAAAAGAACAGATCGAAGCTATCGATCTCCTCTCCGCAGCCTCTCTGAACTTTCCAGTGAAGGTCGAAGTCGGCAACTCTAAGACCGAAGTCGAAGTGATCAGCCAATCCGAACAAATTATCCCTGTTGATTCCGGGGAAAAATCCATCGTTCTGGGCCAAAAGCAACTTCAGGATTTCAGCGTCGTCGGACGTAACGCCGGCGAATTCATCAAGATCCTGCCCGGTTTTGCTATGCGCAACAACGGCGACCCTTTGAAGTCCGGCACTGACTTCAGGGGCGACGTTATCGGCATTAACGGCAACGGCGATGGCGGTAGCCAAAGCCCGCTGAATGGCGCTTTTGTCGCCAACGGTACCGGCGTAAACAACATCGACATCACTGCCGACGGGGCGCACGTCTCCGATCCTGGCTGTAATTGCGCGACTCCTGTGAATCCGAATACCGACATGATTCAGGAATTCAAAGTCCTCACGTCGAATTTCAGCGCGGAAAACTCCAAAGGCCCAATCGTCATCAACTCTATCGCCAAAGCGGGCGGCAAAGATTTTCACGGTGAAGGGTATTTTTACGCGCGCGACTACGCGATGAACTCCAATACTTGGCTCGATAACTATCTGGCCATCTCACGCCCGGAGAGCAAGTATTTTTTTCCCGGCTTCAACATTGGCGGTCCCGTGCTGATACCTCACACGAACTTCAACAAGAATCGCGACAAGCTGTTCTTCTTCTCCGGCTTTGAAGCCTATGTTCAGACCCTAGATACCGGCACCCTCGGCGCAACTGTGGCGAATTCCGGAATGCTGGCCGGCAACTTCTCTCCCAGCAATCTCGCTACACTTGGTGCTACCGCTACCGGTAATGGCGCTTCCCAAGTGAACACGACCCTCTATCCCGGCGGCATGATACCGGCCAGCGCTCTCAATCCAAATGGCGTGGCTCTGGCAAAGCTATACCCAGCGGCCAACGCGAACCCTGCCAGCTCCCTTGGAGATAACTACGTCGCAGACGCGATATTTCAGCAGAATTCTTATCAATGGCTCTCGCGCGTGGATTACAGCATCAGCGACAACACCAAGCTCTTTGTCCGCTATAACTTGCAATTCGAGACCCAGCAATTCCCTGTGACCCTTTGGTGGCGCAACGGAACATCCGTACCATATCCAACCCCCGTCCTCGGTAAGAACCAATCGCAGTCAGTCTCAACTAGTTTGACCCACGTTTTCAGTCCCACCATGTCAAACGAGTTCGTCTTCGCCTATACCTACATCGACTTCCCCAACGTATTCCAGGATCCTGCCAAAGTCAGCAAGAAAGCGCTTGGCATCAACTTCCAAGGCCTCTATCACAATGGTCTCGATCAAATTCCTTCCCTAACGAGTTGGGGTGGTGAATTGGCAACCTTGTTGAATCCTTCCGGCTTCCAAATTGGTGGTCCCAGCCAAGGCCTTTTCGCCAAGAAAGATCTGCCTAACTTCAGTGACAATCTTTCAAAGGTTTGGGGCACTCATACGGCCAAATTCGGCGTGTTCTACGAGCATGTGATTAACGATCAACCCACCAACGGCTACGCCAACGGTGCTTTGGTCGAATCTGCCTGGGGCGGCCCGAGCGGCAATCCGTGGGCCGATTTACTTACGGGCAACGTCAGTCAGTACACCGAATCGAATTACGACAAGCTGAACAACGAAGGCTACAACACAATAGAGTTCTTCGCGCAGGATAGCTGGAAGGTCACAAAGCGGTTAAGCGTTGATTATGGGCTGCGAGTGTCGCATCTTGGTCCCTGGTATGACCGCCAAAATATCGGCTTCGCCATTTTCAAACCGTCCCTTTACAACCCGAACGCAGCAAGCGGTTCTGAACCCGGCTTTGAATGGCATGGCAACACGTCCAGTGTGCCGCTGTCTGGCTTCCCAAGCCGTGCTCTCTTTTGGGCACCCAGATTTGGCTTAGCTTATGACCTTTTTGGCACAGGCAAAACAGTGCTCCGCGGCGGTTGGGGCCAATATTACTACCACAACGCTCAATTTACCCAGGGCCTGGCGCCAGGACAGGGAATTCAAACTCCCACAATTGGCGAAAATACGTTTGCCAGTATTTCCACGACAAATCCTTCGGCTCAGCCATTCGCTACAGCCGGTGTTAGTTCCGCCGATAGCCACTCACCTTTGACAACCAGCTACAGTTTCACCATTTCGCAGCGGATGCCGTTCTCTTCCATGTTTGAAATATCCTACGTCGGAAACCAGAGCAAATACCAACTCAATCAGACTGGCGTCGGCACAAACATCAACACCATTCCGTACGGCACTCTCTTCAACGTCGGTACCGATCCGTCGCTGATCGCCAAAAACTCTCAGGACTATCTGTACGCGCCCTATGCTCTCTATCAGGCCGTAAACATTGCCAACCACAATCTGTACTCAAACTACAATGCATTGCAAGTCAGTTGGGTGCGGCAAAAAGGCAAATACGATATTACTTTGAACTACTCCTACGGTAAGACTATGGGTATTGTCGGTGGCGATCAGTTGAACCTCTCGCAGGATTACGGCCCAGAGCCTTATGATCGCAGGCAGATCATCAATGCCGCTTATTCCATCGAGCTTCCCAAACCCATCCAGGGAGGCAACCGAATCCTTGCCGCAACCGTCAACGGCTGGCAGCTTTCCGGAATTACTCAAATTCAGAGTGGTGTCAATCTGACGGGGAACTCCAGTGGTGCCGCCTTCAACGCAAGCTCGAACATTAGCAGTTCTCTCGCGGTCAACAATTCTTACGGGTCCACCGTAACCGCAGAGGCTATCAATGGGACGCCGCAAATACCGCTGACGCCAGTCCTGACCTGTAATCCGACACAAAACTTGGCGCCGCATCAATATTTGAACGGCAACTGCTTCGCAATCCCAACCACGCCTGGCACGAACGGACCCATCGTGTTGCCCGAGTATTTCGGGCCCTGGTTCTTCAATAGTGACTTGTCCTTGTTCAAGAACTTCCAAATCAGTGAGACTAAGAAGCTGCAATTCCGCTTCTCGGCCTACAACTTCCTGAATCATCCGATTTGGAGCTTCGACAGCAATGGCCCTGGATCAAACAACCTGCTGCTCGATTTTGGTAAGAACGGAGCCGACGTCCAAACCAACCCAACGTTTGGCTACACGCCCATCAAACTCGGCAACCGAATCGTTCAACTCGCTCTCAAGTTCTACTTCTAAGCGGGGGTCTCTGTAAGCAGTTCGAATGAGAGCGCGTAGGTGGTTTCACTCTCCTACGCGCTCTCAGTACGTTAGCGCGTCGTATAATCGGCCCAGAGCAATGTTCCGCCTTGCAGCATCCGTAGTATTGATCGTCGCTGGAACGCTTTGCGCCCAAGAAGGGAACCGCCAGCACCCGCAGGAGTTGTTAAAGCAGGCCATCGCGGAGCATCAAGCGGGCAATCTCAACGATGCCATCCGTGATTACCGCACCCTTCTCAATATGTACCCCAACGTGGTTCAGGTTCGCTCCAATCTAGGCGCCGCCTTAGCGGCCTCGGGGCAGTATCAGCAGGCCATTGTCGAATACCAGCGCGCTCTCAAACTATCTCCGAACCCGCAAGTCTCCCTCAATCTCGCCCGCGCCTACTACAAAGCCGCGCAATTTCCCGCCGCCATCGAGCAACTCGAAGCCGTTCGCACGTCCCTGCCCGCCGATCCGCTTGCTGTTCAAATGCTGGCCGATTGCTACCTCATCACCGGCCAAAACAAGAAAGTCATCGAGCTGTTGAAACCACTCCGCCGCGTTGATTCAGAAGACTCCGCCATTGCCTATATGCTCGGCACGGCCCTCGTGCGCGACGGGCAAACCGGCGAAGGCCAACTCGTCATCGATCAAATTCTAAAGCGCGGAGACTCCGCCGAAGCTCGCCTCCTCATCGGCACCACTAAGCTTTCGGTAAACGATTTTGCCGGCGCGCTGGTCGATCTCAAGCGCGCCCTTGAGCTAAATCCCACCTTGCCCGACGTTCACTCGTACTACGGCATCGCCCTGCTCGGCACCGGTGACCAAAGCGGCGCACGCCAAGCCTTCCAGCAAGAGCTCCAAATCAACCCCAACAATTTTCAAGCCAATTTGCGCCTCGGTTTCTTGCTTCGCTCCGACCAGGACTACGATCCCGCCATGACCTACCTGAAACGCGCCCTCGATGTCCGCCCTGGCGACTATGGCGCGCGTTTTCAAATCGCGTCCGTCGAAGTGGCACAAGGCCAAATCGAGAAAGCCCGCGCAGACCTCGAAGCGCTGATCCACGAAGCCCCAAATTTCGCCGAAGCGCATGTCACCTTGGCCACCATTTATTACCGTCAAAAGCGCAAAGCCGACGGTGATCGCGAACGCGCCACCGTGGAACGTCTGCGCGCTGCCGAGCAGGCCGCCGAACCCGCTCAAAGGGCGGCGCAATGAGGCATATTAGGTTTACTCCCGTCTTCCTGCTCCTTTCGGTGTGCCTCGCGCAATCGACCACCAAAAAAAATCAGTCTGATTCCCCTGCCTTCACTGCCCTCGCCGCCAAAGCCAAAGCCGCCAACGATAACAACAATCCCGACGAAGCCCTGCGCCTCTATCAAGAGGCTCTCCGCCTCAAGCCAAGCTGGGCGGAAGGCTGGTGGTCCGCCGGCAGCATTTATTATGAAAGCGATCAATACGAACAAGGCCGCGACGCCTTTCGCCACCTCCTGGCCAATGCACCCAAAATGGCTGTTGGCTGGGGCATGCTCGGCTTGTGCGAGTTCCGAACGAAGCAATACGAAGAAGCTCTCGCCCATCTTCAGCATGCGAACGCGCTCGGCCTCGGCGGCCACGACGAAATCAAAGACATCGTCAATTACCACCGCGCTCTCCTGTTTACTCGTTCCAGCGAATTCGATCAAGCCATGGGTCTAATCGCTCTCGCTGTGGCCCAAGGCAAAGATACGCCGCTGCTAGTCGAAGCTATGGGACTCGCTGCCCTGCGTAAACCTGTACTCCCGTCTGAACTTCCTCCCACCGAGCGCGAAATGGTTATGGACGTGGGCCGCGCCCTGTGCGATGGCAGTGCCCGCCGCATTTCCGACGCCACCGCCGAGTTCGATCAGATCCTCAAAAAATATCCGGGCACGCCGCAGCTTCACTACTTGTACGGTCTCGTCCTGACTACCGCCGATCCCGATAAATCTCTCGAACAATTCAAGGCCGAGCTCGAAGTCTCTCCCCGCCATGCCGAAGCGCTCTACAGCATTGCTCGCGAATACGACAAGCGTTCCGATTTCGCGTCCGCTGTTCCCTATGCCCAGAAAGCCGTTGACGTGAACCCTCAGTTCGCTCCCGCGCACGCTCTTTGGGGGAAGACCTTGGTCGATAGCGGTCAAGATATTAAACTCGGCATCAGTGAGATCGAAGCGGCGGTGAAGATGAGTCCCGCCAATCCCCAAAATCACTATTTGCTCGCCATGGCCTATTCCAAGGCAGGCCGCAGCAGTGACGCCGCTCGCGAAAGAGCCGAATTCATCAGGCTCCGCAAAGACCCGTCGCCTTTGGGGTCCAAGTGACTGGTACCTACACCGCTCCTTCACAGTCGCGGCTCGGAAAGCCCTTACTGAGAGCGGCAACGATACTCCAGCTCGCGCTTAGTCTGCTGCTCGCCGCCGCCCTGCCATGTGTGGCTCAGCAGACGAACGCTTGCGCGAGCTGCCATCCCAATCAAGCCTCCGCTCAACCCTCATCTCCCATGGGTCATGCCATGGAATTGGTGAGCGACTGTTCCATCCTCAAATCCCACGCATCACTCACCTTCCAAACCGGCAAATACTCTTACCGCATCGAGCGCAAAGGCGACCAAAGCATCTACTCCGTTTCCGACGGCGTACAAACCATCACGGTTCCCATCGGCTGGGCCTTCGGGCTCGGCCAAGCAGGCCAAACGTACGTCTATCAAAAAGACGGCATCCTTTACGAAAGCCGGGTGAGCTTCTACAAAGCTGTCGACCGCCTCGATCTCACCATGGGCGCCATTAATCAGGCGCCTCTTGATCTCGTCCAAGCCGCCGGCCGCGAAATGGGTAAGCTCGATGGCGCTCAATGCTTCCACTGCCACTCCACAAACTCTGGCGTTGGTCTCCAATTAACTCTCGATTCGCTGACTCCCGGCGTTCAGTGCGAACGCTGCCACGGACCTTCAGCCGATCACGTCTCGGGCTTCAAAACCGGGAAAATCGCCGCCATGAAAAAACTCACCGATGGCACCGCCGAGCAAACCAACGCTTTCTGCGGCGGTTGCCACCGTACTTGGGATGAAATCGCCACCGGCCCCAAACTCGGCGTCGCCAACGTGCGCTTTCAGCCCTACCGGATTACCAACAGTAAGTGTTACGACACCGACGATGCCCGCATCGCCTGCACGACCTGTCACGATCCCCATCAGCCCCTCAACCGCGTCGACGCCAGTTACGACGCCAAGTGCCAGACCTGCCACTCTGCCGGCGGCAAAGCCACCGCGGCGCTCTGCAAAGTATCCAAAAACAATTGCGTCTCCTGCCACATGCCAAAAATCGAAATGCCAGGGTCGCACCACAGTTTTACCGACCACCAAATCCGGATTGTGAGGCCGCATGAACCTTATCCGGATTAGCCTCTGCCTGCTGCTCGCGCCCATCTTCCTCGCTGCTCAAAGCGAAGATCCTCGTGCGCTTATCCAGAAAGCTTTCACTCTCCAGCAGCAAGGCGATTTCGAAGCCGCAGCCACCGCCTATCGCGCGTTCCTCAAACTTCGTCCTGACGAAGTGGGCGCGCACTCCAACCTCGGCGTCGTTCTCGTCAAACTGGGCCGCTACGACGACGCCATAGCCGAATACCAAAAAGCCTCTCTTCTCGCGCCCGGCGACACCCGCATCTCGCTCAACCTCGCTTTGGCGTTAGTCAAGAGTGGCCGCATCACCGAAGCCGCCCAGAATCTCGAGTTGCTTCACCAGCGCCAGCCTGACGAAAGACAAATCACTCTCTTGCTCGCCGATTCTCAACTCCAACTCGGCAACGACGCCCGCGTCATCGAACTCCTCCAGCCACTCTCCTCCGATAACTCAGACCTTTCCATCTCCTACATGCTGGGCATCGCCTACCTCCACAAACAGCAGATTCGCGAAAGCCAGGTGTTCCTCGACCGCATTCTCAGCAACGGCGACACCGCCGAAGCCCGCCTGCTCATGGGCACTCGCATGTTCGAAACTGGCGATTATCCCGCGGCCGTCACTAAACTCGCTAGCGCCATCGCACTCAATCCGGATCTGCCCGGCGTCCAGTCCCTCTATGGCCGCGCGCTCCTCAACACTGGCGATCCCGACGCCGCTGCCGCCGCCTTTCGCAAAGAACTCGCCGCCAACCCCAACGACTTTCCGGCAAATCTCGCGCTCGCGCAAATCCTCCTGGTTCGCAAACAATATCCGGCAGCTAAACCGCTTCTTGAGCGTGCGCTCGTCCTACGCCCCAAATCTCCCGACGCCGCCATCGCGCACGCCGAGTATCTCATGGCCATCAGCCAACTGGCGTTAGCGCGCACTCAATTAGAGTCCACCCGCGCTCTGGTGCCCGATTCGCCCGATCTCCATCGCGATCTCGAAGCCATCTACACACGTCTCAAACTGCCCAAAGACGCCGTTCGCGAACACGCCGAAGTCGTGCGCTTGCAGAACGCATCCCTCGCCGCAGCCCCAGGCCCGAAGCCATTCGACGAAGCCCCTGATTTCTCTCTGCCCTCACTCACCACAGGCAAAACCGTTTCACTAGCCGATTTCCGCGGCAAAAGTCCGGTCGTCCTGGTCTTCGGAAGTTATTCCTGCCCCAATTTCCGCAGTGCCGCCGCCGCTCTGCGTGATCTGGAAAAACAATATGGCGGGCAAGCGCCCTTCCTGCTCGTCTACATTCGCGAAGCCCACACTGGAGAAACTTGGGAGAGCACTCGTAACGCCCGCGCCGGCATTCGCATGCAACCCGCCGCCAATCTCGACGAAAAAATGCAGCACGCCTCGTATTGCATGCGCACGCTGCACCTGGCGTTTCCTGCTGTTGTCGACGGCATGGATGGCGCGGTCGAAAAAGCTTATTCGGCTTGGCCCAGCCTAGCTGTCATTATCGGTAAAGACGGCCGCGTCGCTTATTCCACTCGTCTGAGCGAGTTGGAATTCAGCGCGCCCAAAATGGAAGCAGCATTGAAAGCGGTTCTCTCAGACACCGCTACTGCAAGAAGATCTACTAAATCAATTCGAGGTATTGCACGATGACCAAATCAATTGCCACATCCTTGCTAGTCGCATGGAACCTTGCCCTGTTGAGCGCCGCGCCCCCACTCTTCGCGCAAGCCCCGGCCTCCGCAGACAAATCGCAGACAACCATTAAAGGAGGCGCCGAAGAAGTTGTTCTCGACGTCATCGTGCGCGATAAGCACGGCAAGTCCGTCACCGACCTGACGCCGCAGGATTTCACTATCACCGACGACGGCACTCCCCATTCGGTCAAATCTTTCCGTCTCGTCACCGGTAGCGACGCCGTCACCGGGTCAGGGCAGCGCTCTAAACTCGATCCTCTGCGCCAAATCCGTCTTGTCACTCTCATCTTTCAGGGGCTCGATCTCACGGGCAGAAAATTGGCGCGAGACGCTGCTCTCGACCTCATCAAAAGCGACCTGCCGCAAAACGTCTACATGGCCGTGATGGTGATTGACCATAAACTGGAAGCCCTCCAGCGCTTCACCAACGACCGCGAATTGCTGAAAAAGGGTATCCTGCGTGCCACCGGTGGCGACAACACTAATTTCGTCGCCGATACCGAACGCGTCCAAGCTGAACTCCAGCAGATCGTTGGAGCGAACCCAGGCGGCCAAAGCCTTGAACAACAAGTGGGCAACATTCAAGACTCTGCCAACGCAACCGCCAATGGCGCCTCCACCAATTCAGGAGATATGATGACCTCGCAAGCCAATGCACTCATGGCGCAAATGATGCTTCAAATGTTGCGTGGCCAGCAAGGAATGGCCAACATCGATTGGGGCCGCTCCAGCATCTACGCTCTTCTCAACGCAGTCAAAGAGCAGTACCATCTGCCCGGCCGCAAAACCATTCTCTATTTCACGCCCGGCTTCAGCATCCCGCAAGGGATGGAGCAGGCCTTCAAGAACGTCATCAGCATCGCTAACCGTTCCAACGTAAGTTTCTATTCCATCGACACGCGCGGCGTCGGCGCTGCCAGCAACGCGGCTGCCTCCAACATGTTGACCTCTGCTGCCGATTCCTCCCGCCGGCAAGACCAGTCTCGTGGTTACGAAGGCGTCAGCCGCGATCAAGTGGGCGTCTTTGACACCGCCCTCGAAAGCAGCCGCGCCAACACCCAAGTCACCCTTGCCGATCTTTCGGAATCCACTGGCGGTGCTCTCATCGCCAATACGAACGACCTCCGCGGCCCCCTCCGCCGCCTGAACGAAGACATCGAGACCTATTACGAAGTTTCTTACGCGCCGGAAATTCAAAAATACGATGGCTCTTTCCGCAAAGTAGTCGTTAAAACCGCGCGCACCGATCTGAAAGTCCAGTCCCGTTCCGGTTACTTCGCTCTACCGCCGTCTATGGCGGGAAACGGCAATGTCATCGCCGGCTTCGAAGTGCCCTTGCTCAAAGCCTTTGAAACGTCGCCCATCCCTAAATCCTTTGCCTACAGGGCGGAAGGCATGCACTTCCTGAATCCTGCGAAAGCAGGCATTGGCGAGATCGTTATTGATGTTCCTCTCAGTTCGTTTAAGCTGAACGAGAACAAAGAATCCGGCATGTTTGAGGGCCGCTTCTCTTATCTTGCGGTCATCAAGAACGCCAACGGCGAAGTGGCTCGCAAATTCGGCAACGAGATTCCCCTTAAAGTGCCCGCAGCCAAAATGGCCGCACTCAAGGAGAGCCATTTCATCTACACCGAGCACGTTGACCTGCCAACGGGCCGCTACGCTCTGCAAACCGCCGTGATGGATGAAGAAGGCGAAACCATCAGCGCCGATAAACGCAGCTTTTACATACCGCCCACCGACGGCAAACTCGCCATGTCCAGCGTTTCCGTGGTGCGCTCCATGAAAGCCAAAGATCAAAACACGGCACCCGGCGATCCATGGTTGATCGGCGAAAAAGTTGTCTCTCCCACGCTGCAGCCCGTCGTTAAGAAGGCCAACACCCAAACCGTGCCGTTTTACCTGGTCGTCTATCCCGATCAACAACAAAAAGGCGTCCAGCCCGAACTTGTCATGGAATTCACCAAAGACGACAAAGTCCTCGGCAGCGGTCCCGCGCCTCTCACTCCACCGGATTCCGAAGGCAAAATCCAATACATCGCGCAGGTCCCCGTCGATCAGTTGCAACCGGGAAACTACAGCGTCCGTTTCGTCGTCAAACAAGGCACTGTCGCCGTTCAGGAGATCGCGCGATTTGTCCTCGAATAGGATTCAGTGAATCTTACTAGACGAAATCTGCTTCATGGCGCCGCTGCGTTGGCGTTCGCGGCAAAACTCCGTTCTTCTGTCTCCACAGCCGCGCCTCTCTTTGAGGAAGTTCCGCCTTCCGCCAGCGGTATCAACTGGGTGCATGACAATGCCATGTCGCCCAACCGCTATCTGCCCGAAACCATGGGGCCCGGCGTCGCCTTCCTCGATTACGACAACGATGGCTGGATGGATCTCTACATGGTCAACAGCGGCCCGAGCGACTTTTGGACTCCCACCACCCCGGTCCGCAACGCACTCTACAAAAACAATCGCGACGGCACCTTCACCGACGTCACCGTCAAAGCCGGCGTCTCCGGCGGCAACTTTGGCATGGGCGCTGTGGTTGGCGATTATGATAACGATGGATGGCCCGATCTCCTGGTCACCGCCTATGGCCGCGCCATCCTTTATCACAACAACAAAGACGGCACCTTCACCGATGTGACGCAAAAAGCGGGCGTCGCCTCGCCTGGTTGGACCACCAGCGGCGTCTGGTTCGATTACGATAACGATGGCCGCCTCGATCTCTTCCTCTGCAACTTTGTCGATTACGGCGCCACCCACAAATTCGAATGCGGCGATAACAAACTTGGCCGCCACTACTACTGCATTCCGCGCATCTTCAAAGGCTCCACCAGCTTTCTTTATCACAACAATGGCGACGGCACGTTCAGCGAAGCCGGCCACGGCACCGATATCGCGAAAGCCATCGGCAAAGGCCTCGGTGTCGTCGCCACCGACATCAACAACGACGGCCGTATGGACCTGTTCGTCGCGAATGACACTGTCCAGAATTTCCTGTTTGTCAATCGCGGCCCGGACAAAACCGGCAAATGGCAATTTGAAGAAATCGCCTTGCAGGCCGAAGTTGGCTTCAGCGACAACGGCCAGCCGCGCTCAGGCATGGGCGTGGATGCCGCCGACCTCAATAACGACGGTTGGCAGGATCTCTTCGTCGCTAACGTCGATCAGGAGATGTACTCGCTCTACATCAACGGCAAAAATGAAAGCTTTCACGACGCCGCCCATCTGCACGGCGTAGCGCAAGCCACCCGCCTGCTCAGCGGCTGGGGTCTGAAGTTTTTCGATTACGATAACGACGGCGCAATCGATCTTATCCTCGCCAACGGCCATCCCGACGACATGATCGATAGTTATTCGCAGCAGGTTCATTACAAAGAACCGCTGCTCTTGTTCCACCAGCAGGCGGACGGCAAGCTTTTCAATGTCAGCGAACAGGGCGGCTCCGCCTTCCAGAAAATGTTCCCGGCTCGCGGCTTGGCTGTGGGCGATTACGATAACGACGGTGCGCTAGACATCTTAATTGGCAACAATGGCGGCGCGCCGGTTCTGCTCCACAACAAAGGCGCTCGCGGCAATCACTGGCTCGGCATCAAGCTCGAAGGCGTTCAATGTAATCGCGATGCCATCGGCGCCAAACTCATCTGGAAAGCCGGCGGCAAAACCTTCCGCCGTCTCAAAAATAACGGCGGCAGTTACCTCTCCTCCCATGACCCGCGCGAAATCCTCGGCATCGGTCAAGCCACGCAGATCGACGAACTCGAAATCCACTGGGCGCCCCCAAGCCAGCGCGTGGAAAAATTCACCAGCCTCCCGGTTGATCGCTACATCCATGTCATCGAAGGCAAGGGAATTGCTTAACGCGGCGGCGTCTGTTGCTCAAACTCACGCCGCAATTCTCCCGGCGAACGCGCCATATCGGGTGGGGTGAATTTGAACTTCCATTCCAGCGGAATCGTCCGCGGCGGATAACACTTCCGCTCATCGCACACTTGCAAATCCAGCGCCCCTGACGCCTTCACGTTCCCGGCAGAATCCAGGCAAACACTCTGAAACAGTTTGAATAAAGACGGGTCCGCCGCGCTCAACACCGGCTTCAACACAATCTCACGCGTAATCCGCACGCTGCCCAAATAGACCGGCAATTCACCTTCGGCAAAAGCAAACTTTCGCAGAGTCGGTGTCGGATAAACCAACTCAGCATCATCTTGATACCAGCACGAAGAACTATTCATGTGCCAACTCATGCCACGGTATCCATCACCCACGCCTGGCCCGTAAACATGAAACCCTGGCGGAATCTTCAGCTCCACTCCAATCCATAGACGGTTCCCCAAGCCAACCGCCGCGTTGCTCGCAACCGCAGTCACTGCTGCCTGCTCATTCCATACGCCATGCCGCTGCGCGTCGGCAACTGTCCCAACCGATCTCTCCAGAATCGCCGCGCCAGTCAAGCGCAATTCGTCCGCTTCCGAAACAAATCGCCAAACCACCTTCCCGTACGGGTCCATCACAAACACCGAAGGATAAGCAACTCCAAACACCGGCACATCTCCCAACGCATTTGTCACCTGTTCCGTTTTGACGTCCAGCAGGGTCCCCTGTGCGTATTTGCCGTTCACCACGCCGAATGCGCCAATAACATCAGACTCGTGATCCGCCAGCAGCGGAAACGAAATCTTCCGGCGCGCCGCAAAATCGCGCAACACGGCGGCGCTGTCGTAACTAACGGCTGCCAGTCCGTACCCGGCCCGTTCCAACATGGGCAAATCGCGCTGCAGCTCAACTAGCTGCCCTCTGCAATACATTCACCAATCGGCTGATCGAAAAAAAACCAGAACTAGACCTTTCGGACCCGTAAGAGAACGCACGTCGCGCATCCGCCCACTCTGGTCTTTCAGCTTGATCTCCGGCGCCGTTGCTCCCACTGCAACGCCAGCCCGCGAAAAATCCTGCAGCAATTCGTGAATGGCCACCGCGTTCGGCTGCTCAGCGCCGTTACATAACTGCCCGATAAACAGCAGTACGACAATCCAAAAAAACCTCTGTATCATTGCTCCACTGAATTCAATTTTTCGCAACCCTTTTCCTTGTTGGGGAGTCCATCGAAATTGATGTCCGAAGCGTCAACTCGATATCATCTTGTTTTAACTCTAATTTGAACATGCTTTCTCGCCGTAATTTTCTTGCGTCAACCGCTGCCGCCTGCTCCATTTTTTCCCCGGCCATTTCGGCTAAACGTCCGAACATTGTCTTGTGCGTCACTGACGATCAAGGCTACGGCGATCTTTCTATCCACGGCAACCCCAACCTCCGCACGCCTAATATCGATCGCATCGCCGGCGAAGGCGCCGAGTTCACACAGTTCCTCGTCAATCCCGTCTGCTCCCCCACTCGCGCCAGCCTCATGACGGGCCGCTACTACTATCGAACCGGCGTCGTGGATACGTACTTGGGCCGCGCCATGATGCACCATGACGAAGTCACCATCGCCGAAGCTCTGCGCGCTTCCGGCTACCACACTGGCATTTTCGGCAAGTGGCATCTGGGAGATCATTACCCTCTCCGCCCCACCGAGCAGGGCTTTGAAGAAGCGTTAATCCACGAAGGCGGAGGAATTGCCCAACCTTCCGACCCGCCCGACGGCAACAGCTACTTCAACCCCAAGCTCATGCACAATGGGAGGCCCGAACAGCGCAACGGCTATTGCACCGATGTCTTTTTTGACGCCGGGCTCGATTTCATCGCCAAGAACAAAGCGCATTCTTTTTTCGCCTATATCGCCACCAACGCCCCGCACGCCCCTCTTCAAGTGGCCGAGACTTATGTGGAACCTTTTCGCAAACAGGGGCTGGACGAAACCACCGCCAGAACGTATGGCATGATCGCGAATCTCGACGAAAATGTCGGCCGCCTCCTCTCTCACCTCAAAAAGCATGGCTTGGAAGAGAACACGATTCTCATCTTTATGAGCGACAATGGCCCTACGCCTGCCCGTTTCAATTGCGGCATGCGCGGCATCAAAGGCACCGTTTACGAAGGCGGGTTGCGCGTGCCCTTCTTCGTGCGCTGGCCCTCCGTCATCAAGCCCGGCATGAAAATCGATAAGCTCGCCGCTCACATCGATGTGTTTCCCACTTTGCTCGAAGCCACCGGCGCCACACGTCCACCAGCACACCCCGTTGCCGCGCAAATCGACGGCACGAGTCTTTGTCCGCTCATCCAAGATCCAAAATCTCCCTGGCCCGGCCGTACCCTCTTCTTCCAATGGCACCGTGGCGAGCGCGCCGAACTCTACCACAATTGCGCCGCGCGCGATCAGCGCTACAAGCTTGTCAATGGCAAAGAACTCTACGATCTCCAAGAAGATCCCGCCGAATCGCACGACCTCAGCGCCGCCCAACCCGAACGCGCCGCAGCCATGCGCGCGGCTTATGAAGCATGGTTCAAAGACGTGTCCGAAACCCGCAACTTCGAACCGCCTCGCATCTTCTTAGGCACCCCATTTGAAAACCCCGTGCTCCTCACCCGGCAAGACTGGCGCGGCCCCCAAGCCAGTTGGTCCGACGACGGCCTCGGCTTCTGGGAGGTGGATATCAAGAACAGCGGCGTCTACGAGTGCTCACTCATCTTCCCAGCCGCCCCTTCCGCCGGTACTGCGTCCGTCTCCTTAGGATCCGGGCAAAGCGAAGTTCCCATCCCCTCCGGCGCAACCTCCGTCAAAGTTTCCCTTACGCATGTCAAGCACGGCCCTACCCGCCTGGAAGCCTCGTTGGTCTTTGCCGGCAAACCTCCAATTGGTCCCCACTACGTTAGCGTCCGTCACTCTCCGCCCGCTTCTTAATGCGCAATCGCAAGCGTTTTCTTCAACCAATCCACCATCTCCACTTTCCAATGCTGCATCGAATCTTCTTTCCACGAGCTCATGCCGTGGCCTCCGCCTTCAATCGTTATTAGCTCGCAGCTCACGCCTGCCTTGTGCATCGCATCGCACAGCATGGGCGATTGTTCGTACGGAACCTGATCGTCTTTCGTCCCATGAATACACAGAAACGGCGGCATGCCCGTATGCACGGCGAAGAGCGGCCCCACGCCGTGCAGTTTCGCAAGGCCTGCTTCGTCCAACGTATCAACGCCAAAAAAGTGAATGCCTCCGCCGTTCGCCGCGTGCTTGCCGATGCTGGCCATGTTAAACCGTTCGGGGTGATCGCGCCGTTGTTCGGCCAACCTGCCATAGTCCACCGGTCCGTAGAAGTCCACTACCGCCGCAACCCGCGTCTTCTCGTTCTCATGCGTGCCGGCGTAGTTCACCAGAAAGCCGCCTGCCGATTCCCCGATCAGTACGATCTTCTCCGAATTTACGCGGTACTTCTTCGCATTCGCTTTCACCCATTGGATGGCGCTCTCCACATCTTCATTCGACTGCGGGAAGCGGAACTGTGGCGCCATGCGGTAGTCAATGCTGAACCAGGCGAAACCGGCGTTCGCCAAAGGCTCAAACAGAGGCTTGACATTGGTGCTCTTGCTGCCTTGATCGAAGCCGCCGCCGTGTACCAAAACGGCTGCTGGAAACGGTCCAGCCCCAGCGGGCACGTGCAAATCCAGCAGCACGGCTTGGCCTCCGGGATGTGTATACTCAACGTCTTTTTGATCTAACGGCGGGGCACTCCCGAGCATTGCAATAAGAATGAAAGTCTGCCACATGAGCCGAACTTTATCACCTTGCCTATTGGGAAACCTCGCTGCCGCAGGACGCGTCAGATTGCCGGCGAGACCAGCGCCCGCGGTTTTGAGTGAACAACAAGGTGAAGCCTGCGAGGCAGAATAACGAAAGGGTGGCCGGTTCGGGGGCGGGGGCGGAGTTAACGGTGACGGAAAAGTTGTCGGTGCCGAGGCCGTAGAAGAAGCCGTCTTCAGCGGCGGAAGCGTCGGCTGGGGTGCTGAAGGTTTCTAGGGAATAGCCAAATTCGATGGGTGCGCCGGTGGCTGAAAAGTCCGGGTGGCCGGTTCCTGGCAAGGTTGTGAAATCGCTTCCGCCGAGGCCGGATGAACTGTCGGTGGTCCAGATGCCAAAGCCGCCGGTTAAAAGAGATTCCGTGCTGTAGTAATAGGTTCCGCTCTGGTAAATCACGAGGCGCTCGCCGACCGCGGAGTGGGTGGCTCGATTGTTAATGACGCCATCAAGCGAAAAAGACAGAGAGCCGATTGCTCCGCTGACGGACGGATTATAGATGGCATTGCTATCAAGCGCTGCCACGCGAAAGCCCTGGGAGGCTGAGGTGCCGTCGTAAGCCCAGTCGAGCGTGGTCATGCGATAAGCGCCGGGGTTGCCGCCCGCCGATTCTTGTATAGCTGTGAAGAACGCCGTTTGACCAGCGGTGGTATCGGCTGTTTTAGCAGCTGACCAGTCGGTTGAAACAAAGGTTCCATCGGTGAATGTGACGGGCGATGCGGCGGCTATCTGGACTGACAAGAGGGTGGCGAGTGCAAGAATCGGCAATGCCAAGGGGTTACTGCGTTTAGAAATCGACGGCACGATACAGCTCCTTAACTTGTGTGGTTGCGGTTCAGGCGTGTTCGAAAAGCGTTGGACGCCTAAAAGAATATAGCACCAAAAGAAGTGTTGAATAAATATTGATATCGCGCAAATCGGAGCGATACTCATCGGCAATAACTTAGTTTGGAGCCTGCGCCTCTTCAATCCGGCGCCGCTAAGCGATAAACTCACCTTAATGAATCGCCTTGCCGCGTTGCTCCTGATTCCAGCCGTTTGCTCGAACGCTGCCGACTTTTTGCAGAATCGCGCCCCCCTCGCTCCCAACAGCTTTCAAACCCTTAGACTCACCACCGTCAAACCGCGCGGCTGGCTCCTCAACGAACTTAAGCTGCAAGCGAACGGCCTCTCCGGCCATCTCGACGAATTCTGGCCCGATCTTGGCCCCAACTCTGGCTGGCTTGGCGGAACCGGCGAAAGCTGGGAGCGCGGCCCTTACTTCCTCGACGGTTTTCTAATTCAGCGAGATCTTCGGCGGGAACAAAATCGGAAACTGGCACTTCGATTCCGTTGGTTTTCAGGAGACGCCGCATATCGGCGCTTTCTTGAAAGAGAATGGCCATCGCCATCTTCATCTCATGCATCTCCTCATACATGACCTCATTCTCTTCGAGCACGCGGCAATAATTTCGCAAGAGCACATCTGTGAAATATTCGAGTTGTTTTTCCTGAACAGTCTTGGTAACAGCCATAAATAGGACCTCCTAAAAACATAGACGTTAACAACGAGTGCCTTGGTATTTAGCGAAACTTAGGACGCTAGTGCTTCTTTCAGCTTGCTGCGAAGGGCAGCAGGATCGGCGGCGACGACCAGACGATTGATGAAAGGCCGATATTTATTGCAACGGTTACGGACCTTTGGCCACACAACATCATTGGCTAGGCGCTTGTCGAGCATTTCAAAGAAATGAAGCTGGAAATCGAGAATCAAGAATGTCTCAATGCAGATGTTGTTTCCGAGCAATGAGCGGAGAATCAGGGGGTGTTGGTGCTCTTTTGCTTCGAAGAAGGAATTGAATCGTTCTTTATGCGACTTCCTATTGGAATGAATTGACAAGTAATTGAGATCGGTCGTGATCGTGTGAGCGAGCGCCTTCGTTCTTCCTATCCACTCGTTGTAGTGCTGTGTGGCCTCGGCCTTAGCGAGGTCCGCAATCACAAGCTGTTTTCCGGTCATCAAAATGTTGCTTATGAGGAAATGCTCCAGGTCTGTTTGCTGTGGATACTTCCGAGCGAGCTCTTCGTACAATGCCTTTTCTCGTTCGCCCACCTTGCTCACATAACTGGCTGCGTCGAAATTGTTCAGAATGCCGTTGAACTTTAGATAGTCGTAATCTGGTTTAGCAAAGTGACTCTTGATGGCGTGGAAGATTAGGTAAACACCCATGCCGTTCATTTCATTTTTAGAACGGCAACGACACTGTCTTTCGAATCATATTCAAAGATGTTGCTTCTTGTCGAACATACTCCCGGATGACCGGATTCAAAAGTGTTGCGGCCATCTCAGGTTCGATGGAAGTCTTCTCGCATAAATGAATGATCGCGTCCATGTAGCCCATGCGGTGCTCGGCTATAAGGGCTTCAATGCTGGTACAAAATTTTATCGAATCTTCTCGTACAATGCGCTCGGTGAAAAATGCAGGTGATGTAGGTAACGCCATATTGTCATTAAAGGGAAAACCTTTCTCTCGTATGTAGGATTGCCGAATGGGCCTAAATAATAGAGACGTGAGCGATAGAAACATCGAAGTATAACAATGAATCGTCGGTTTCGCCTTCGTGAAAGGCGAGAATCCGCACCTAGGTGAGCATGCCTAAATGCGGGGCGCCTAGCGGATTATTAATTGCGGTTTTCCAAAAGAAAAACGTCGTAGCACCGATTGTGCTCGCCCGCTTCGTCTTCAACCCTTGCAACGTAACGAAATAGATTTCCGTTGCTATCCACGCGCCTCGATTCGTCGAACTGGAGCGAGATGAGTTTAACTCCCATCGACTTTAGGGTGTGAAGTTCTGAAGGCTGTGACACTCCGTCATGATTCGCGTCTATCCAAAGACGGAGTTGCTCCCAAGCCGCAGGGCAGTTCTCGTCATCAAGGTAATTTAAAGATCCACACCCTTGCTGTTCCGCAAAGTAGGCAAGCGCTCGATACCCGTTAGGATCGTCACTAGGCTCCTGTGGTGTAAAGTTTCCGAACAGATCTGTGAGACTTCGCACAATTCCATTTTTTGGGAGAGCGAGCCACGCATTGTGATACTTCGGGTCAGTCCAGCTAAACCGAGACGTCGGTGAATTATCCCGCTCCCGGAAGGCCACACCATCAGCCAGATTCGTGAGATGAAATCCTTCGCCTAGGACATCGATGATGATAGGGCTTCCGCCGCAGGGACAACCGACAATACAGTTGTATGGAGGATATGAGTTTACGCATTTGTTTGGAGGTGGAGTGCAAGCGCCTGGAACGGCATAACTGAACGGTCCCGCCACCGTGTTAGTAGCGCCGCCGCACCCATAAATCCCAAAGTTAAGAAGTCCGCTCGTGATATTGCTCATCTGGCCGACTACATACCAAGTTCCACCGCCGCTCGACTTTACACCACCGCTGACGGTGTAGCTAGGCCAAGGAGCAGGACCATCCCCGAGCGCATCCCAACATTGCAAGCCAGGACCACCGCAATAACCCGTTCCCGTCATTGGGAAGGTGGTGTCCTGCGTAAGTGTGCCGCAAGAATTGTAGATCGTGACATAGAAGTTAAACGCCTGCTGGAATTGATTAGGAACGATACCACACGAAGGTGGATTGTTGGCCTTATACGGTTGCACGAAGATCGTCTGCGCGGCAAGTGGACCACTGAGCAAAATTAGAAAAGCGAAAACTCGGCGGCTCATTTATCGGGCCTCCTGAGAGTGCAGGGTCAAGAAATCAGCAATAGCCTTCTGCTCCACAGCCGCAGCCGCCCATTGCTCCTTAGTTGGAGGAGACGAACCAGCAAGATCTTGTACGGAACTGGCACGCTCACGAATGCTGGTCAATTTGTTGAGACGTGCCGCAAATTCGGCTGGAGTTGTAGGGTAGTCAGCCAGAAGCGCCGCAGCAGCTTGTGCATGGTCAGCGATCATTTTACGATTCTTGAACAGCAGGGAAATCTGTTTTGAATCGCCCTCGGCGGTCCTATCAAGGTAAGCTACACCAACCACCGCAGCCGTCCAGGTCACAGTTTCAGGCGAAAGACCGAAGTGTTCACGCCGTATCGCGCCCGGATGAAGCACCGTAGAGGAGTTCTCCCCATAGATCATCGTTCCGATATTATCCACGCCAACGGTTAACGGAATATTCAGCCGGGTGCCCGCAGCATCAAACTGGCTCACATCGATGACGTAGGCAGTGATATCTTTACTACTCTGATTAACTACCGCGACAGTGAGCGTGTGCGTTGTTGGATCGAGAGTAGAGGAGGCTACTTCGAGATGTGTATTTGCTGCTGAGGAAGCCAGCATGAACACTGACAAACAGATGTACTCTTTGCACATACCTTCCTTCAATTTATTCGATTCGAATTCACGTTAGCGAAGTAACGTAGACGTATTTTAAACAATTCTCAAGGAATGTCAAAGAGTCTTTTTGTAGAATCATGTAGAAACATGCACAAAACCTAACTGTTTGTACAACAAACCAGTTTTTGTGTTTTAGGTTTGTGACTTAGGCGGTTCGTAAGACGACTGATGCAATATCTAACGTAAGCTAACCTACACTTTCTTCTTTACTCAATTCAAAACGAACGCGCAAAATGGAAACAGTTAAGCGCTCGATTGCTTCTATGTTAAGAAGCTCCGGCAGCGAGGTCGTTTTCAAAGCTCTCTCAGCGAGTTGGAAAAGCCGATCTGCTTCCGCTTTGACCGATTCGGCTGTTACCTTCCCTGTACGAATCGCGATCAGTTCATCCGCGTCGATGCCAGTGCGATCCACGATCAACCCACGCGCCGGATCGTTCAGGAATTCGACCACCATCTTCATAGAACGAATCGCATGTGACGCGAACTTGGTGTCAAACGAATACTTATCTCGGATTTCTTTTCGCTTGGCACCCATCCGGCCCGTGACGGCCCCGACCGGAATTTTCTTAATCTCTTCTTTAACGATTGAATAGACTTTTCGCAGCGCTGCCAAATAACCTTTACCAAAAGAGTCCAAGTCGCGAGTTTTAAGATCGAGAATTGTCTGCTCTAGGTACTTTTGGCGTCTAATTAGACCGGATTGGAGATGTCTGTTCTGTTCTTCGGAGTCGAAGAAAATACCTCCCATCTTTTGCATCTGGCTCTTTGCGAATCCACAGAACGTAGCGAAAGCCAGCTTGGAATTGATCACCCGCCACCAGATGTACCCGGAAGCACAGAAGCCGAAAAGTTCGATAACGCCGTCCGCAAAATGTTCAGCGTTTCCAAGGAAGCTTTTCGTGAGGCCGAAGCGGAGTACCAGCGAACGAAACCAGCAAAGAAGCGTACGAAGAGAGCGGCAAAAGGTCGGGCGGCTAGTTTCATGTTGTTTGTCCTAACAGTTTTATGTGATTTGTCCTAACATCTGTTCGGTGTGTGTGTCGCGATGCGCTTCGTGGCTGCGTCATAATATCCTGTGTTGTTCTCAAAGCCAATGTAGTCGCGACCTGAGTTTATACACGCAACGGCTGGCTTGGCGGAACCGGCGAAAGCTGGGAGCGCGGCCCTTACTTCCTCGACGGTTTGGTTCCCCTCGCCTTCCTAACTGAGAATCCCGTCCTCATCGCAAAGGTCAAAAAGTGGCTCAACTGGACTCTCGATCACCAAACTCCGGAAGGCTGGATCGGCCCAACGAAGAATCAAGACTGGTGGCCGAACTTCGTCATGCTCAAAGTGCTCGCGCAATATGAGGAAGCCACCGCCGACCCGCGCGTCATTCCTCTCATGACGAAATACTTCGCCTACCAAGCTGCGCATCTGGACGAACGTCCGCTTAAAGAATGGGCCGTCTATCGCTGGCAAGACGAAGTGATGAGCATTCTTTGGCGCTACAACCGGACCGGCGAGGCAGCGCTGCTCGATCTGGCCCGCAAGCTTCACGCGCAAGGAAAAGATTGGAACGCCCAGGCTGCCAACTTCCCTTATAAAGAGAAAGTCACCGGGCCCGAAGCCAATCTCAATTCTCATGGTGTCAATAACGCCCAAGCTTTGAAAGCCACGGCCGTTTGGTCTCTTGTCACGAATAACGATGCGGACCGTGCGGCCATTTACCAGATGTTCCGTGTGCTGGACGAATTCCACCGCCTTCCGAATGGCATGTTCAGCGCGGATGAACACTTCGCCGGACTCGATCCGTCCCAAGGAACGGAGCTGTGCACCGTAGTCGAAGCGATGTTTTCTCTCGAAACAGATCTCGCCATCACTGGCGATGCCTCGTTCGGCGACCGCCTGGAAAAGATCGCTTACAACGCACTGCCCGCCACAATTACCGAGGATTTCTGGGCGCATCAATACGATCAGCAGCCCAACCAGGTTATGTGCACGCTCTCAAAACGCAACTGGTCTACCAACGGACCCGAGTCAAATCTCTTCGGGCTCGAACCCAACTTCGGTTGTTGCACGGCGAACATGCATCAGGGTTGGCCCAAACTCGCCGCCAGTCTCTGGATGGCGACGAGCGAAGGTGGTTTGGCAGCCATCGTTTATGCGCCTAGCGAGGTGAATACTATGCTGCACGACACAGCCGTCAAAATCGCAGAGGATACCGATTATCCCTTCCGCGACACAATCAAGTTCTCACTCCATCCGGCCCGCCCACTCCCGTTTCCACTGAAGCTCCGCATTCCGGCGTGGGCGAAATCAGCTCGAATTCTTATCAACGGTATCGAACAATCCACTCCCCAACCGGGGACGTTCGTCGAACTCAACCGCACTTGGAACCCGGGCGATACCGTCACTCTTCAATTCCCCATGTCCGTTCGGGCTACTGAATGGTTCCACAACTCCATCGCCATCGAACGCGGCCCTCTTGTCTACGCTCTTAGAATCGACCAAAGCTGGCGAGAGGAAAAACAAACCGGACCCAGCAAGGACTGGGAGGTCTTTCCCACTACGCCTTGGAACTACGCGCTGCTCCTCGATCCCAAGAACGCTTCGTCGTCGTTCAAAGTTGTCGAAAGTGCGATTCGCAACCAGCCATTCAACTTCGCCTCGCCTCCAGTCACTCTTGTCACGCAAGGCCGCCGCGTTCCCGAATGGCAACTGGAAAACGATTCCGCTGGACCCATTCCCGCCAGCCCATTGCGCTGCCAAAAAACGCCATGCCCGCAACAAGCGGAGACTGTTTCCCTGATCCCATACGGCGCTGCAAAACTCCGCATCACCGCATTTCCGTACTTCGAGTAGTAATTTTTACCAATGTTTTCTCGCAGTACCACGCCCAAATGTTCAAGAGTACGGGCACTTCACGCATGGTTCGGCCAGTCGTACCAGTAGTTCTCGAACAACTTATTGGGAGTTTTCTTACTGAAAAACTAAGGCGTTTACGTCTACTATACAAGCAACTGGCGCGCGTAGATCGATACTTAAGAACGGCAAGCCGTCTCACTTTTAGCGATTTTGCCTTAGCTCTTTTGATCGGTCTATTGCGGACGCCTGGGGACAACTAAACAATGCTTACTATCTCAACTGCCCAAGCGCCGCGTCTCCCTAGGTCGCGAGAAGGCGTGGACCGCCGCATTGGCTCCGATCGCAGAAAGTCTTCCGTCGACATGCGCTTGCGCGTCGGGTTGTGGTACCAGTACCACCGCGCAACGCGTTCCGGTGAGTTCGATGCGCTGCCACGCAATACCTACATGGGGGGCAAAGTTCAGGAATCGTTGCTGCCCGAAATGCACAAGTACGAATTTTTCGAGCGCGCTACCGATACGCCGTTAACCCCGTCCAGAGCGCTCACCGCCGCCGTCGACTTCCTTTGGTCCCATCCTGAATTGGGCTGTAACGCTGCCGGGGAGCCGATGGCTGTCTATACAATTAACGGCCTCGCGGAGTATCTCGTGCGCACTTTCAAGGTGACCGTGATTGACCGGCGCAAAGCAGACCGGCGCTCGGTTTCCGCTTCGGACGCCGCATAGCGCGCCGCCTCGGCCCTCCGTCGCAGCCGGAGACTAATAGCGGCAATTAGGCACTACTCCTTCGGCGGGATCCTGTGCTTGATTGGTCTATCTTTCGTACATCGTTGCTCCGCAGCCTGACCGATATGTCGGCTCTCTTCCAGCCCCGGAGAGCAGCCTGCGCTTCGGAAGACTGGCTTCAGACAGCTTGCCGCCGTTCCACACCGACGGAGATCCGCCTGTGCGCCGGTCTCTTCTTGAGCTATCAGGCGGCAACGAGCGCCGGCGAACAGGACACGTTTCAGCGTGATGCCAGAACGTGGGCTCTCTTCGAGCACGCTGTCCTGCCTGAATTAGAGAATTTCAGATTCTTCGACAAATCACGCGCGGGCTTCGTCGCGCCCTCGGCAGCGCTTGCGGACGGCATGTTCCATCTTTGGACCGCCACGGACGTGGGTCTCGATTCGAGCGGCCGAGCCACGACTCTCGCAGTGATCGGCGAACTTGCTAATTACCTTTGCGCGCTTTATGAAACCACAAAAGTCGATCGGCGCAAAGGCACTCGCAATTGGTTGGGTTTAAGCCGGAGTTAATCAAAATCAAGAATACCGTCATTGCACTTCGCGGAGGCTCGGCGAGTCCTGCCAGTGTTGACCGGGCACCGCTCGGCTGCCAAACTAGTAAGTTAGATGAAGCGCATTGCAATCGATATGGATGAAGTGATGGCCGACACGATGGCGCACTTCCTGGAGAAGTACAACAGCAGTTTCGGCGTGGGACTCAAGACGGAACACTTCCAAGGCCGGCATGTGTTTGAAGTGATTGACGAGGCGCACAAGCTCGAAGCGCACGATTACTTTCAGCAGGAAGCGTTCTTTGCAACCATCCCGGTTATGCCCGGCAGCACCGACGTGATAAAAGCGCTCATTTCTCGCTATGACGTTTTCATCACAACAGCCGCGATGGATGTGCCTTGCTCATTCACACCCAAGTTTGACTGGCTGCAAAGGCATTTCCCGTTCATCCCCACGAGCAACATCGTTTTCTGCGGCGACAAGAGCATCATTCTCGCCGATTATTTGATTGACGACAATCTCCGGCAGTTAAGTAAGTTTCGCGGCGAGGGGATTGTTTACACCGCTCCGCACAACGTGAACGAAACTCGCTTTCGCCGGGTGAAGGATTGGGAAGACGTTCGAACTCTGTTCCTAAAATAGCGGAGAAGACGAGTAAAGGGCCCGAATTCCCATTCGCGCCCTTTACTCATTGTGCGGAAAAATTACTTTGTTGCTATGAGAGGCGGAGACGGCGGAAAGCAATCAGGCCGGCACCAGCGCCAAGAAGGAGGAGAGTGGACGGCTCGGGAACGCCGGACACCACACTGACGCCGTCGAAACCGGCATCGGTATCGCTACCGTTTGCTTGCGCTTCGAGCGTGAGCACTTCGGAGGTGGAAGTAGCCGTGAAATAGACGTCGTAGGCGGTCCATGTTGTATTGTCCTGAATGGCGTACAGCCACGGACCACCGCCGCCAATCGCGACGCCGGCGCCCGGTCCGTTACCCACAGCGCAGCAACCATAACCGCTCCGCATATCCCAACTCAAAGTGTACATAGATCCGACGGTGAGGCCGGTGATGGTCTGAGTTGCGGTGACCAATTGACCAGGACCGTTATTGAGCAGAAGCCAGTTGCCGCTAGGATCGCCACTGTTGCTCGGGATCGTAAGGCCGCCCGCGCCGCCCGCACCTGGCTCGCATGCAAAACCATCGCTGCCGGACAGTGTCCAACTGGCAGCAGTAGCGCCCAAACAACTGGCGAAATTGCCGTTTGCCACCAAGTTCGCCGCTGGGAGTGTGATTCCTGCAGCTACAAAGACTGCTAAAAAGTATAAAGCATTTTTCATTCTTTTTGTTTATTCTCCTAAATTTGCAAAATCCCAGAAATCAAAATTCCTGTAATCTGCACCAACCAGAAATTCCGCTTTGGAACAATCCTGCACGAAGTATAACAGAAGGGGGCGATATATGACCTATGCGATGTTACGTGGAGCGTTTTAGTACTACGGTACTAAAGTTATCACCCGCGCAGTTCGTAGCCCATGGCCTGCATCCCGTCAATAATTCGCTGCCGGATGGCGGTAAGTTCGTCGGCAGTCATGGTGTGATCAAGCGCACCCACCTTAAGGTGGTAACTTACACTCTTTTGACCTTGAGGTAACTGCGGACCGGCATATTGCCCAACGAATTCAATCATTGCCAGATCCGCACCCGCAAGCCGAGTCAATTCGTCTTGCAACTTTTCCACAGGAGTTCGTAACTGTGTGACAAGCGACAAATCGAAGCCGCTCGTTGGAAACTTTCGCAGTGGCAGGTACTTTGGTACTCGTAGTGCTGCCAGAGGCAGGCACAAGTCCACATCTATATCGAAAATCATCGCGCGCCCCTCGATGCCTTCACCCTTCAATAGCGAGGGGTGCAATTCAAAGATCCGCCCAACCTTCGTTTCGGCCCACAGAACTTCCGCAGTGCGCACGGGGTGTTCAAAGGGATGCGGTTCTACGGCTTGCAAACAAGCACCCGGGAAAAGACATTCCAGAACTCTTTTCAGCTCGAAGAATTCCTGGTCTTGCCCGTGCGCGCTGTAAAGTACGGCCGCCAGGTGAGTAATCTCTTTGGGAAGATCGCGCCCCGGGCCTGGGTGAATTTCGCTGCCAATCTCGAACAAACGGAACTCGTGGAAATACCGCACATTCGCAACAATGCTCTTGAAGATGCCTGGCAGCAAGCTGCGGCGCATGTGAGTCAGCTCAGACGCAATCGGGTTTTGCACCGAAATATGGCTTGCCGGATCGGCGCCGAAGCGTTTGATGTCCGTTTCGGTTACAAAGGAATAGTTATGGGCTTCCGTAAAGCCTTGCGGTATAAGTTGTGCCCGCAACTGACGGAGATACAAGCGCAAAGGATTAGAGGGAGGAACGGTTGATGCCACCATCGGGGGTGTGGGAGTGATGGAATCATAACCGACCATGCGGCCAATCTCTTCCACTAAGTCGTCTTTCAACGAAACGTCCTTGGTGGCGCGCCAGCTAGGAACGCGCACGGAGAGCGTTGCCGGCGCCGATTCGCTCACGCCAAATCCAAGGGCCGTCAAGAGGCGCGTTGTTTCCGCCTGCGAGACATCTTTGCCCAGCTTACTCGTGAGAAAGTGCATGGGCAGCGCAATTTGCTTCGGTTCCGGGCGTGAACCGTAGTTATCAACCACACCGCCCACCACGCGAACCCCAGGCGACACCTGCGGCAAGAGTTCCACCGCGCGGGCCAACGCGCGAATGGTATTTTCGGGGTCGAGAGACTTTTCAAAACGCATGGAGGCATCGGTACGTAACTTGTGCCGCACGGAAGTGAGCCGTAGGTTGGACGCTTGGAAGTTCCCTGCCTCGAAGACCACGCGCGTTGTCTTACTGGAGATCGCGCTTGGACCACCGCCGATCACGCCGGCTATTCCGATGGGGCCCGCGGCATCGGCAATTACTAAGTCGGCGGCGGTTAGTGTGTAAGTCTCATTATTGAGGGCAAGGCACTTTTCGCCTTCGTGCGCCAGCCGCACGAAAATAGTATCTCCGGAAAGCTTGGCGGCATCGTAGGCGTGAGTCGGCTGTGGAAGTTCAGCCATGATCAGGTTGCTGATATCAACGATGTTGTTAATCGGGTTTAAACCTAGATATTCGAGACGCGCTTGCAGCCATAGGGGAGACGGCCCGACTGTTACATTTTCAAATACCAGCGCGCTGAACCGCGGACATAGGGCGTGGTCGGCAATCTCTACTTTGATAGGCGAGTTGCCACTTGGCAATAGAGCGGGCTTGACCGGATCGACAAGTTGTTGCGTGGTGATGGCAGCCACCTCGCGCGCCATGCCATAGTGACCCCAAAGGTCGGGCCGATGCGTGAGACTCTTATTGTCAATCTCAATAACATAATCAGGCTCTAACCCGGGTAAAGGGCAACCGGGCTGCAACGTGGCAGCGAGTTCTAACACTCCGGAATGATCGCGGCTAATACCCAACTCCGCCGCACTCGCCAGCATGCCCTCACTAATAACGCCTTCAAAGCTAGCGCGGCCGATTTCCTTTTCGCCCAATTTGGTGCCGGGCGGCACCCAAGGCGCGAGCAAACCAGGCCGTACGTTCGCCGCACCGCAAACGACATTGACTTCTTTGCCGCCGCCGATGTCCGCCACCACCAGGCTGTTTTTGCCTTTAGGCAGAGGCGCCACACTCACCACGCGCGCAACCACGACTTTGGCGAAGTGCTCGCCAACCGGCTCAATGCCTTCGCATTCGGCGGTTTTCATTGTGATGAGGCGCTGCAATTCCGCCGGAACGATTTGCAGGCCGGGGACTAGTTCGCGCAGCCAGTTGTAAGAGAACTTCATGTTATGCGGAGATACTAAAATTGATTCAAGAAACGCAAATCGCCGCCCTGCAGGTGGCGTATATCGTCGATGCCATACCGCATCATCGCTAAACGCGTGAGCCCCAGGCCGAACGCGAAGCCGCCCCACTGTTCGGGGTCGATGTTACTCATGCGCAAGACATTCGGATGCACCAAACCGCAAGGCAGCAGCTCCACCCAGCCGCTATGTTTGCAAACCGGGCAGCCGGCGCCGTCGCAAATGAGACAGCGGATATCCAATTCAAAACCAGGCTCGACAAACGGAAAGTAGCCGGGCCGCAAACGCACCGTCACAGCGCGTTTGAAAATGCCGCTGAGCAGCGTCTTCATAAAGTAAATCAGATTGGCAACGGAGACCTCGCGATCGATCATCATGCCTTCCAACTGATAGAACGTGTGCTCGTGCGAGGCGTCTACTTCTTCGTTGCGAAAGACTCGGCCGGGCGCAATCATCCGTAAAGGTGCATGCAGAGCCCGCATGCCGCGCACCTGCACAGGCGAAGTATGCGTGCGCAGCAAATGGCCGTTAGAAAGCCAAAACGTATCTTGCATATCGCGCGCCGGATGGGTAGGAGGAATATTGAGCGCGTCGAAATTGTGTTCTTCCGATTCAACCTCGGGGCCGTATAAGACCGCGAAGCCCATGGAGGTGAAAAGGTCTTCGATCTCCGCCTGGATTTGCGTAATGGGGTGAAGGGAGCCAGGCCGCACGCCGCCCGCCGGAAGAGTAACATCAATCCACTCATTCGCCAGTTGCTCGGCCAGCGCCGCTCTTTCGAATCGCTCCTTCTTCGCCGCGTACTCGGCTTCCAGATCCTCTATAACGGAGTTGAGCAGTTTGCCCAGGCGCGCACGCTCGTCGGGCGCAAGTTTACCGAATTCTTTTCTGATCTGTGCAAGAGTTCCTTTGCGGCCCAGAGCTTCAATTCGCGCCTCTTCCAACGTATCGAGCGAACCGGCCGATGCAAACGCAGCCAGCGTGGAACGGCGCAAGTCTTCGAGTTCATCTTCGAGCATTCCGGTTCGCGCCTTATTGCAGCGTCGCTCCCAGATTTTCGAGTAAGTCCACCAATTCCTGATGTCCTTTGAGCAAAGCCATATCCAGGGGCGTTTGATTGTTATCGGCCTGCTGGTTCACGTTCGCGCCATTGGCGATCAACGTTTCCGCCATGGCACGGTTGCCCGCTTGCGCAGCGGCATGTAATGCGGTCCAGCCGCCTTCTTGTGTAGCGTTCGGTTTTGCGCCGCGCTTCAGCAACAAGTCGACAAGCAGCGCCGCACCGCCGGCCGCAGCAGCATGCAGAGGCGTATTTTTCATAGAATTCGTAGAGCGGCTTTCCACGTTCGCACCTTTATCAATCAAGACGTTCGCCAATTCCGCCCAACCAAAAAACGCCGCCAGATGAAGCGGGGTCCAACCATCTGTACTGTGCGCTTCCAGCAACTCCGGCGATTTCTCAATCTCAGCCAACACAGCGGACGAGTGTCCCGCCACGCACAGAGTGAACACGTCCAATTCGGGATTCAAACTGAGCAGATAATCGGCAATTTTCGGCTGGCGGTAATACTTGGACAAGAGAAAAGCGCACTGGCCAGCCTCGTTCGTGGCGTTGAGGAGTGCTGGGTCGGCAGCCAGATCGGTGCGGACGGCGTCCAGATTGCCGCTCTTCACGTGTTCGTGAAATATTTTGACGTCGGGCATGGATTCCTCAGGGTAACTGGTTAGGCCGCCGGTAGGAAGATCTGCTCGGTCTTGTTCAATTCCCAGTCCAGATGGTTGACATAGAACAGCACTATGTCGCGCGGATACTTGCCGGCGAATTCGTCGAACACGCGTTTCTGCCAGCCTTCCTTTAGATATTCTTCCGGCTTGAGATCTTTGTCGAAGAAGCCCTGCTCGTTGGGGATACCCAAAGAGTTCAACACGGCTTCGATCATATCCAGGTGCGAGAGCAACAGCACCTGCGAAAGATCGGTGGCGAAATCTTCTTCGCCCTCTTCAATCCGCGCCCAGAACTTGGGTTCGGCTTTCTTGAGACTTTCGGAATTGATCTTCACCAGGCGCGCACGGGCCTTGAATCGCTCGTAAACTTGATAGGTTTTCAACTTGCCGATAGAGATGCCTCGCACGAGATTGTGAAAAACATCAGGACCCAACGCCTGGAAGACGCCACACATCTTCATCGTGAAAAGGTTAGCACAATGCGGGTTTTGCGCCGCTACGCTACAATTGGGAGTTTTGGGCTGCCATAGCCGAATCCATGAGCAATTTGATCGTTTTAGGTGCGCAATGGGGCGACGAAGGTAAAGGTAAAATCGTCGACCTTTTTTCGGAAAAGTTCCACGCCGTGGCCCGCTACCAAGGCGGCCACAACGCCGGCCATACGGTATTTCTGGGCGAGCGCAAATTCGTCCTCAAGTTGATCCCCAGCGGCATTCTGCGCCCCGGCGTGCAAGCTGTGATCGGCAACGGCGTGGTCATCGATCCGAAGGCGTTGCTCGAAGAGATCCATGGCTTGGAAGCAATGGGCGTCGATGTCAGATCGCAACTGAAGATCAGCAATCGCGCGCACGTCATCTTTCCGTTTCACCGCACGCTTGAAAAGATTTCAGAAGGGCGCGAAGGACGGGTCGCCATTGGCACAACTTCACGCGGGATTGGCCCTTGCTACGAAGACAAGGTTGCGCGCCGCGGTGTGCGCGTGGCCGATTTCGTCGATAGCGATTTTGAGGAGCTTTACCGGGCTCTGGCCGAAGACAAGCAACTGATTGCGACGGCTTTTCATCTCACCGATCGCGTCGATTTCAAGGAAATTCTCGAACAGTACAAGCAATACGCGGAGCAACTTCGGCCGCTCGTTTGCGATACGCAACATTTGTTGAACGGTTTTATTCGCGCGGGCCGGAGCGTACTGTTCGAAGGCGCGCAGGGCACCATGCTCGACATCGATTTCGGCACGTATCCGTTCGTCACCAGTTCCAGCGCGTCAGCCGGGGGTGCGTGCACCGGAACAGGCGTGCCGCCGAACAAGATTGACGGCATTGTGGGTGTCTCAAAGGCCTACATCACGCGTGTGGGTGCAGGGCCCTTTCCATCTGAGGATCTTACGGATCTTGGCGAACAGATCCGCAAGCGTGGCAATGAATTTGGCTCGGTCACCGGCAGGCCGCGCCGCTGTGGCTGGTTCGATGTACCGCTTCTCCGCTATACCGCGGAAGTGAACGGCTTCGATAGCTTGATCATCACCAAGCTCGACGTGCTTGACGAACTAAAAGAAATTCCGGTATGCGTGGCTTACGAAGTGGATGGAAAGCGATTTGACGAAATGCCCGCCAGCACGCGCCGCATGGAGGCAATCAAGCCGGTGTTTGAGCGTTTGCCCGGCTGGCAGACGAAGACGCAAGGCATCGCTCAACTCGACAAGCTGCCCAAAGCCGCGCAAAGCTATTTGAAATTCTTGGCAGACCGCACGGGCGTCGAAATCGGCTCCGTTTCCAATGGCCCGGAGCGGAATGAAACGATGATCATTGCGGGTTCAAAGCTCGAGAAGTTGCTGCAATAGTATCTCGCCGGAAGGTGCGGCGAACGAGCAATATCGTAAACAGAACGCCGGAAACGATCATGGGCCACTGATAGCTAATAGGTTGTGGAATGCGCGCCGGTAGAGACCACACCCAGACTACAAAAAAGTTGAACAGTTGCCAGGCAAATAGTAGGTAGAAGAAAATGCGCGGCAGGGCAAGGATGAAACCGAGCAATCCGGCGCTGATCAGCAGAATGTCCGCATACGAAGAATGCGCCGTTTGCGTTTCGAACGGTCCAAAGGTCACCAGCGACCAGAAAAGGAAATTTGCGAGTGCGGCTACGATCAACCAACCCGCGTAAGGAATCGCGGTAGCCACGCGGCGGCGCTTAATCAGCAAGAACAGCACTGCCAGCCAACCAACATTGACAAGGCCCGCCGCATTCCACATATAAACGCGCTGCGCATAGCGCGACTGCTCCGTAGATTGGTGATCGATCCGCAGCCCATGCAGATCAGTAAGTCCGTAGGAATCGAAGATATTCGATCCTTTTAGGAACGCGATGTTAGTCCACTTGTAGTAAAGAATCTCACTCCAGGCATGGCTTTGATAGGAATCGCGCAGGGCTTGCCAAGTGGTGCGCGAATCCACCGGCAGAACGCTGGCGAGGTGCATTTTGAGGAGCCGGTTTCCGGGCGGGTCAACGTAATGTTGATAGGCACTCCAGGGAAGGTAAAACGCGGTCACAATAAGCAGGCCAAGCGCCACTTGGCGAAAATTGACTAAGCGCCGCACACGCAGTAGCAAGATGGCAAACACCGCGAGGCTGAACGTCGATCCAGGGTGCGCCATGAGAGCTAACCCGAGACTCGTGGCGGCCAGCACAGCTTCAAAGTAAGTGAGCGCGCGCTGAGCCAAGGTAATTTCTAACAGAATGCTCAACACAAAAAGGATGCAGGTGGCGGCCAGAAGCTTAGGCCAAGTGTAGACGCTGTTGTAAAAGAGAAATCCGGAGAATATGAGAAAGCCTAGCACTTGGCGAATGCGCGGCGCCTCCGTACCGATCGTTTTGAGTAAACACCACACTCCGCAAATCCAAAAGCACTGCAGCGCCGAGCTAAGCAGCTCGTAACTCAGTTCCGTATCTTCCATTCGGCTGAGCGGCCGCTCCAGTAAAACGATGCCGGAT
The DNA here is from genome assembly GCA_963763615.1 of Bryobacterales bacterium. Classification (GTDB taxonomy): domain Bacteria; phylum Acidobacteriota; class Terriglobia; order Bryobacterales; family Bryobacteraceae; genus Bog-105. Next base: position 68,662 of record CAVXPI010000015.1, read on the forward strand.
TGCAAAGGCGGACGATCACTGCTCAACCAATCTCCGCAACAAAACGGCCGGAGCGGTTTGCGGTCGTAAATTCTGTCGGCAAAAATCGACGGAATCACGTTGTCCCCCGCCAGCAATTCCACAAAGAATCGATCGCTTGCATAGCCGATACCCGGGGAGAACGGATCGCTGAAGATGAAATAGAAACTTACGTAGCAGAGCCCAGCCATGGCCGCCCAAAGAAAGGGCTCGCGAATCGCGCGCGCAGTCGATTTGATCGCCTCTCGCGGACACACAGAAGGCAGCAGCAACAGAATGACCGAAGAAATGTAAACAGCAAAGCTCAGAAACTGTCCGAAGCCTTTGGAAAAAAAGAACGCCCAAAACGAAAGATAACCGAGGACCGCGCCCGTGCAGAACACGGCCATAACTTGATATTGAGGAGGCAGCGGTTTGGGTGCTCGCGCGGTTAGGAGTGTCGCGGCGGCAAAGCCTGGCAGCAGAAAAAGGGCAAGTTGGTACAGATACGTCGAGATCGTTCGAACCCACGATTTGAGTTGCGGCCGAAAATAATTCAATACCGAAAGCCGGCGTGGATTGCTCACGCCTAACCATCCGCCCCAGCCCGTTTCTTGATCGATGGCAATAAGCCGGACGGCTTTGCCGCGCATATCGGCCCGAACCCACCAATGCAGCTTGACCCATTTTTCGCCGGGTGCGCGCCGGGTGGGTAGCGGTGTGCGGAGATGCGTATCCTCTCGTTCGAGAAACAGTTGAAGGCCCGGCTTCTCGGGCGCGCCAATATATCCCGCGACGTAAAGCTCTAAAACGGCCGGGGCTTTGAATGGCGGAGAGCGCAACTCGCCCGTGCTTGAGTCATAGCCGCAATGCGATCCCCAAAGAGTGACGCCTTGCCTCTCATGCGCGGAAATCTGCCGGTCGAAAAACGTCAGGTTGTAAGCGCCACCAGGGACGAAACAGCCTTGCGACGTCCAACCTGCCGTACCCGTCGCTAAATTCGAACCACGCGCCGGCAGGAAAGCGAGAAGCGCAAAACCGGCTACCGCAACAACGCCGAACAGGAGCAACCAAATCTTTTTCCTGTCACTCCAAGACCAGTGCATGATGGCGCGTAAACACCCGATGCTAGCACACGAAAGCGTTATTCCTACAAATCCTTAACGCCCGCAACGTCAAACTTTCTAACCGTTCGCTTCAGCATGCGTAACTTGCCGATACCGGCGCGATAGGTGGCCATGTGTTCCGAGCGAAAATGTGCAGCGAGCGCGGTGTCATCCTCCCAAAGCTCGCTCAATTGAAAGCGATTGGCGGCGGAAAGGTCGCGCGAAAAAGCGTAGTGATGGCAGCCTTGCTCCTTAACCGTCTCGTTCATCATCACGCGCATCAACTCCGCCATAGCGGCTTCGTCTTCCGGATGCACGTCCAGTTGTCCAAGAATTACGATCTGGCTCATGCGAGCATTCTACAGTTACCGGGCTCATTCGTCAGGCCGCCAGCCGATATTCTAATAGCTCGGAGATGCCCAACCAAAATCGACGTTTCATACTTGCCCGCATCGCCGTCTGCGTGGCGTTCGCATTCCTGGCCGCGCTGCAATTTCGCTTTACGGCTTTGATCGTCGATTTGATTTTGAATCCCGAGACTCTTATCAGCGCTCCCAAACTCGATTTGCTTACTCTGGCGTACACAGATCCTGGTAAAGCCACCAAGGCCGCGGGAATCCAGAAAGGCGACATTCTGATCGCCGTAGACGGCAACCCCGTACGCTCGCGTGCTGACGAGGCTAGGCTCTTTTATAGCCACAAACCCGGCGATACTCTCGAACTCAGAGTGAAGCGCGGACAAGCTCCGCCATTTCAGGCCACGTATGTCATACCCGGCGGAGCTCATGCGGAGCCCTTGTGGGCTCAATTCACAATCGTTGTTCTCAACATCGTCATTCCCTGGTCGTGCCTCTTGCTTGGATTTCTGGTGGCCTTTCGCCGCCCCCTTGAGCCGGTCACTTGGCCGCTTGTGTTCCTTCTTATCTGCGTGTCACAAGCCTTTCGCAGCTTCAACGACCCTTCCTATGCCTTTGAACCCGTCTTTTCATGGGCGGCCCGGTTCTTTGACGCTTTTGCCGAAGCCGGTTTGGCCGCCGCATGGTTATGGGTTTCGATTCAATTCCCAGATCCGCTGTCGCCCAATCGATTCTGGCCTTGGTCGCGTTTTGTTTTGGGATTGCCGCTCATTCTGCTTTACGCGCTCGCCGGTGTCTGGTTCGCCACCGCCGTTCACAATCCCAAGGCGCTCTCGGCACTCGCGCCGCTGGAGCATCTGCCCGACCAGCTTCTTGCCATATGGGGATCGGCGCTGGTCGTTCTTGGATGTATCAATCTGGCTCTAAAACTCAAGCGCGAGAGCAATCTGTCTACGCGCCGCCGCCTTCGCTGGGCCGTTCCTGGCTTAGTGGGTGGCATTTTGCCCGTGACCGCCGGCTCGGTTTTCACTAGTGGAAACATGGATTCTCTTCCGCCCGCAGTCGAATTGATCTGCCTCGTCTCGCCGCTGCTGATTCCGTTGACGCTCGCCTATGCGCTGCTAGTGGATCGCCTTTTTGACCTCGGTGTGGTCGTTCGGCAAGGACTCCTGGCCTCCAAAACCGTTACCGCCATCCGCACAGTCCTGGTAGCGGTGTTGATTTACCTCATCGTTTTCTTCGTCTCGCAGAAGCATGTACCCAGCCGCATTCGCTTCGCCCAGGCAGCGGCCTGCGCGCTGGCGATTGTCCTCACACGCCGTGGCGCTCAGTGGCTACGCGGCGCAGTCGATCGCCACTTCTTCCAACAAGCCGTCAACAGCGAGCAGCTTCTGATCGATCTTTCGAACGAAGTGCGCGGGATTCGCGACGCGGATACGCTGCTGCGCACGGTGACAGACCGCGTGGCAAGCGCGATGTATTTGTCGAGCGCGTCCGCTTTGCTGCCGGACACCACCAGCTTCATTCCCGCCTGCTCTTACGCCGGCGGCGTGTCGCCTCCGCTGCCCTTCGACGATCTGGCAGTCTGCGAAATGAAAACATCTTTGCGGCCCACGGCCCGTTCGGAAGATCTACTGGTTCCGATTTCCGCCGGTGGAGCGAATGGTCTGCAGGGAATCTTGTGGCTGGGTCCGAAACGCTCGGAAGAACCATATTCCGGCCGCGATCTTTCGTTGCTGGAATCCGTGGCCGGACAGACCGCTCTCGCCTTGGAAAACACGCGGCTCACTGCCACGGTCGCCGAGGAAGCCGCGAATCGAGAACGCGTCAATAGCGAACTGGAACTCGCCCGCACGGTCCAGGAACGATTATTTCCGAAAGCAGCCCCGCGAGTGCAAGGTCTGGACTTGGCCGGACGCTGCCGACCCGCGCAGACTGCCGGTGGTGACTATTTCGATTTCTTCGTCACCTCCTCGGGCATGACCGGGTTCGCCATCGGCGATATTGCGGGTAAAGGTGTGTCGGCTGCTCTGCTGATGGCCAGCCTGCAAGCTTCGCTTCGCGCGATGGCTCTCTCTGGATTTTCCAATCTCTCCGAACTCATGGCGAAGCTCAATGTGCTGATGTACGAAGCCAGTCCGGCGAACCGCTTTGCGACCTTCTTTTGCTGCCTTTATGAGGCCCGCGCCGGCCGGCGATGAATTTGGAGAACAACGTCTGCTCGAAACAATCGGCGCCGCTAGAGACTGTTCGGCCCTCGCCTTGGCTGATGCTCTGCTCGCGGCCACGATCAGCTTTGCCGGCGGCGCGACGCAGCACGACGATATTACGCTGATTACCGCTGTTAGAACCGGGGAACTTTAGTCGGCTAACTGCCCTTTTTAGGTTTAATGCAGGTATTCGCCGGTCCAGCGGTCACGATTCGCCCAAAACGGACATTGCGGGCAAACCTCGCCGTCCGGATAGTCGATACCTTCTTCATGCGGACAGCCAATGATACGATCCGCCATGCTGACGGACTTCGCCTGGTGCTCCTGAATGAAACGAAGGATTTGATCCGTGATACCGGGATCAGTTCGAACGTCGCCATCCTCGAGGAACCACCTCTCCAAGAAGCTTGGATTTGCGTCTTCGGCATTAATGATGGATACCGCGACTTTGCTGGCGCGCGAATCGTCGGGGCCGTAGAAGGCCACGGTGGCAACCGGGTAACCGCGAAAAGCGTGCTTCGCCTTCTTCAAGGGCGACGTAGAACGACGCTTGATCTTCATGCAAACACCCCACAACTGGAATCATATCGAGTACCAACTTACAGGAGTTTGCGTACACCGCTCCTTCTGTTACACGCAAAGCCCCTAACCGAGATGGGAGTGTCAACGCGGCTCGGCTGCGTCTACTTGTACCAAACGAGCGGTGCTGAATGCCGATATGCCGCGATTTTCAGCAGAGCGGCAACGATACTCCAATTTACGCAAGTAAGCACTAGTCTAAACCGCCTCCGGCGGAGCAACCATCGTCCCATGTCGTGCTACCCTTATAAAGGCGAGTCGCGCATGCGGATTGTCAAGTTGTTTCGCCGATCCGCTCCCCCTGTTCCTCCGCATCCAGACTCACTAAGCACAAGAAAGGTTTTTGGTCCGTTCCTTGACCCGTCACGATCTTAAAGAGCAATTGCAGCACGATCACTTCACCGATGCTGTTTCCGGCGCCGTTTCCTACGCCTCGTCGCACCGCCAAAATCTCATCCGTTATGGGATCGGTGCCGTCCTGATCGCGCTGATTGCCGGTGGCATCTGGTGGTACATGTCGTCCCAGGCCGATCAGCGGCGCAATGAGCTTGATTCCGCCATGAGCATTCTCGATGCCCAAGTCGGACCGGCCGCCCCCGATTCGTCCGTCAAAACCTACCCAACCGAAGACGCCAAAAAAGATGCTTGGACGAAAGCCCTCTCCGCCTTTATCTCCAAATACGGCGGCACCTCCGAAGGCTACATTGCGCAGTACTATCGCGGTGCCGAACGCGCCAAAAAAGACGATCAATCCGGCGCCGAAAGCGATCTGAAAACCGTCGCCGAATCGAGCAGCCAAGTCGCCCCGCTCGCGAAAATCGCCCTCGTCAATCTTTATCTGGGTGAAAAGAAGAACGTCGAAGCCCAGACGATTCTGCAGACTCTCACCAAGGATTCCAGCCCCTTGGTCTCCAAAGCCCAGGCGCAGATTCTGCAAGCTCAACTGAATCTGACCACCAACCCGCAAGCCGCTAAAGACGTTCTCAAGAGCCTCGATCCCGCCGACAAAAAGCGCGATGCCGTCAATCGCGCCGCCGAGTCTTTATCGTCTGAACTCGCCAAGTGACCGCGCCTGCCTGAACACCTGAAACCATGTTGCAGTCGTTTCGTCTCGGCGCTACTCGCTTGCGCGGCCGGAAGTATCCCGAACCGGCCCACGCCTACCGCAACGATTTTCAGCGCGACCGCGACCGGGTCATTCATTCCCGTGCCTTCCGCCGCATGGAAGGCAAAACGCAAGTCTTCGCCGCGGGCTTGTGTGATCACTTCCGCAATCGCCTAACCCATTCCATCGAAGTTTCTCAGGTGGCGCGTACGGTCGCCGTCGCTCTCGGGCTGAACGAGGAGTTCACTGAAACGTTGGCGTTGGCGCACGACCTCGGGCACCCTCCGTTCGGTCACTCGGGCGAACGCGAACTCAACCGCCAGATGGCGCGCTTCGGTAAAGGCTTCGAGCACAACCTTCACTCGCTGCGCATTGTCGACGTGCTCGAAGAGCGCTACGCCCGCTTCGACGGCCTCAATCTAACCTTCGAAGTTCGTGAAGGCATTCTGAAGCATTCCCGCGAAATCCTCGCCGGCGCCGAGCCCGCCCTCCAGGAATTCCTGCCCGGTCTCCGGCCGCCCCTCGAAGCGCAGTTGCTCGATCTGGCCGACGAAGTCGCCTACAACACCGCCGACCTCGACGACGCCTTTTCCGCCGGCCTGTTTCCGTTCGATACTGCACGCGAAGAGATCAAGCTATTTGCCGAGGTTGCCGAACAAATCGACACCCAGTTCCCGGGCGCCGGCGAACGCGTGCGCTTTTGGGAAGTGCTGCGCCTGGTGATGAGCTTTCTAATCGGCGGCTTAATCGAAGGCACCCATGCGGCGGTCACTGAATCAGGTGTGCAGACCATAGACGACATCCGCTCTTTAGACCGCCGCCTCGCTGCTTTCACACAACCCGCCCAGGCCGTGAACGCGCAACTCCGCACCTTCCTGACCAACCATCTGTACAGCCACGCCAGCCTTGTTCACGACCGTGAAATTGCCGTTCATAAGCTCTCCGAGCTCTTCCTGTTTCTGCTGGCTCATCCCGAGCGAATCTCCGCCGGCTATCGCGAATCGCTGAACCACGATCCCGTCGAGCGCGTGGTCTGCGACTACATCGCGGGCATGACAGACGCCTACTTCCGTAAGATCCACGCCGATCTCATAAGGTCTTAACGTCCACAGTAAAGATCACCGTATTCACCACATCACTGCGTTGAAACTGCGTCCAGATACGGTACAACCCAGGGCGCGGAAAGATAATATTGAACTGAATGTCTCCGCCTTTCACTAGAAACGGATGAATGTGCAATAGGTCGATCAAGTCGCTGCTAGCCGCCAGCATGTGGCCCCAGGCACCAAGATACGGTTGTAGCTCTTCCCACGGGTCAAGCGAAAACGTCAGCCTGCTTTCCAGCCCCGCCAGCAGCTCGGCAGGCTCAGTCCTTAGGGTCGCCGTTAGGTTGGCGGACTTACACGGCATCATCGACTGCGTCAGCTTCGCTTCACGCGCGTGGCCTGTTACGTAAAGCGTCGAGACCGCCAGTTGCGGCACTCCGCCCTCTGGATAAAAGTCAGCCAGCAACCGATACATGCCTCCATAAGGCAGCGTAAGTGACAAAGTGAAGGTCCCATTCTTCTGCCATATCGGATGTACATGCGCAAAGAACTCAAGGTCCTCGCTCACTACAAACAGATGCAGCAGCTTTTCGTGAACGATCTGGAACTTGCTGACCGTCTTCCCGGTGTCGGGATCGAGCACGCGAAAGGTCAGCTCAAGCGGTTGCCCTGGCAAGGCTCGTTCCGACGCGCAAACCACTTCCATCGGATATTCCACGCGCTCGGGAATCTTCAGAACCAGCGCCATTCCACAGCGCGGGCACTTGCCGGGTTTATCGGAGCGAACCTCTGGATCCATGGGACAGATCCAGTCCCCGCTTTCGTTCTGCGCCCGCAGTGCAAGGCTCCCGGCGAGCGAGAGGAGCAAAAGCCGGCGATTCAAAATAGGCAACTTTGTCCCTCTAGGCCGATTATAAACTTTGCCATTCGCTAAACTAAGAGATTAGGAGTTTCAAGGAGTTTCATGGCCGACGAGAAGAAGACAGTCAACAGCAAACCGGCGCACGCCGCCTCACCCAACATTAAGCAGAAGGAAGGAATCTACCAAGCCGAGTACATGGGCAGCGGAACCTTCCGCATATCCAAGCCGAAGCGCCGGGACGACAAGCGCCGCCAGTCTGCGCTCAAGGGAACCACCCGCGGCTCGCGCAAGTAACCGTCGCCCTAACTCCAGCAGGGAACTTACTGCAGCGTACTGGGCGGAATGCGGGAAATCAGTTCGCCGACGGACGAAACGAGCTTATCCACGCGGGCGTCGACTTCCCGCGAATGCGTTCCAATGCAGCATCAACGCGAGGGTCGCCAGTATTCGGGATTGCCTGTTCCATGCTTCTAGGCTACCAGCCGGCTTCCCTTCAAACTATCCCGCCCGCCCTCAAACCATTGCCAACCCTCTAGCCGAGCCGCGACAGCCATGGAGCGGTGCCTAACTCAAGAAACTCGTCATCCGCTCCACTTCATCCGCAAACGCTGCCTTAAACGCCCGGGTCGCCGGTTTCGCCTTCACAAAACCCGGTTCCACCTCCAATCGATCCCCTTTATTGCTCACATTCACCCAACCGATCAAATCCTCCCCCCACAGCATCGGCATTGCATAGTAGCCCATCCTTCGTTTCGCCGGTGGAGTGTACGCTTCAAACCGATACGGCCATCCCCACACATGCTCGAACCGGAACCGGTCCCAAACTAGTGGGTCAAACGGCGCCAAAAATCGCACCATATTGGGCGCCTCCCTCTCCTGCGAATCCCCCTCCGGCCATACATAACGAACACCCTCGACATCCGCACTCCGCAGTTCGCCGCTCTCCACTAACCCTTTATACGCCTGTACCCGCCACGTGAGTCCTGGAGCCCCGCGCCCCAAAAGCCGCAGCGTTGCCCGCAAACTTCGTTCCGGCACTGGCGCCAAAATTCCGGCGATCAGCAAAATTAAACGTTTCAGCCGTTCCTCCGGCGCCAGATACTCCGCTTGTTCTCGTGCAGCCTGATACAGCCGGATTCCCTTCTCTCGCCCCACCACACGCAAAAACCCCCGGTAGTGCAGCGTCTCCAAACTCATCGTCGTCGCCTTTGAATAACTGCCCCACGCATTCACCGCAAGGCTGCGTCCAAGGTGTATTTCCAAATCGCGCGGATGCATTTGCGAATGCGCACACACCAATTCCCGCACCCGCTCTTCCCGCTTCGTCAAGCGCTTCCCCGGTCGCGGATGCAGCAGTCGCCAAGTCGACTCCGGCACCACGCCGTACGCGTAAAGAAAATCTTCCTCTAGCCCAAGCTCCGGATACTGCCGTTCCAGATCCCCCGCGCGATAACTCTTCACGCGCTGCCTGAGGATCAAATCTTGGGCCCTCGCCGGCGCACGAATCGGGTCGCACTGCACAAACCCCAACCGCTCTATCGCCCCTTTCAGCGTCGTCGGCTCAAACAGCGTCGCCGCAATCGCCTGCCGCCGCAGTTCCTTTATCGTTCTCGCCTTCACTCGCCCTCAGCTTCTCACACTCATTCGCGTATCTTAAAAGAAACCTGCGTGAACCCAGTTTCCATCCTCTTAGTCGACGACGACGCGGAGCTCTCCTCCCTCATGGCAGAGTATTTCTCCGTTCACCAAATCCCACTGACCCTCGCCCACGACGGCGAACAAGGCCTGGCCCGCGTCCTCGACGGCAACTTCGACCTCGTCCTCCTCGACGTCATGATGCCCCGCATGGACGGCTTTGAAACCCTCCGCCAAATCCGCCGCAAGAGCGCCGTCCCGGTCATCATGCTCACCGCCCGCACCGAACACAACGACCGCATAGCCGGTCTCAACGCCGGCGCCGACGACTATCTTGCCAAACCGTTCAGCCCCGACGAACTCCTCGCTCGCGTGCAAGCCGTCCTCCGCCGCTCAGGCCGCACACCCGCCCTCAAGTCCGAATCCCTCGAAGTCAACGGCATTCGCCTCAACCCCCGCACCCGCCAAGTCCTGCGCGACGGCGCCGAAGTCGAAGTTACGTCTCTCGAATACGATATCCTCGAAATCCTCATTCGCTCCGCCGGCCGTGTCGTTTCGCGCGATGACCTCGCTCGTTCCCTCTACAACCGCCAAGCCGATCCCCTCGACCGCGCCCTCGACGTCCACGTCAGCCACCTCCGCAAAAAACTGGAAAAGGACCGCACCCTCATTCGAACCGTCCGCGGTGTCGGGTACCTATTCGCGTCATGAAATCCATCTTCGTCAGAATCTTTCTGCTCTTCTCCGCCACCTTGCTATTCTGTTTAGCCGGTATCCAACTGACCAACTGGCTGCGCTTCCGCTTTGGCCCCGAGCGCCACGATTTCTTCTCCGCCTCACTCTCCCTGCAAGCCCAGGAAGCAAGTCACGCCTATGACACCGGCGGAAAAGCGGCGTTGCGCGATTACTTCAGCCGCCTCGAACGAATGTTCCCCGGCCATCACGCCCTCGTCGATCAACACGGCATTGATGTGCTGACAGGCGCCGATCGAAACGCCGATCTTCGCCACGCCGGCCCGCACTGGACTCCCGGCACTCAGAGCCGCATGATTGTCGCTTGGCCTTCCCAATATGGAAAGTACCGTGTGTTGATTGACGGGCCCGCGCCGCCCGGCCCTTGGAGCGCCATTCCTTATTACCTTTGGATCGTCGCCGCCGCTTTCGCGTTCTCTTATATCCTCACTCTGCTTTTAGGCTCCCCACTCCGCTCTTTGGAACACGCTGTGCAACGCTTCGGTGCCGGTGACCTCTCCGCCCGCGCCCCCGCCCGCCGTCAGGACGAATTTGGTGAACTCGCCCGCTCTTTCAACTTAATGGCCGAGCGCATCGAAACTCTTCTCAATGCCGAACGCCGCCTTCTGCAGGACGTCTCTCACGAACTCCGCTCCCCACTCGCGCGCCTCGAATTCGCCGTCGAACTCGCCCGCACCAGCCCCGACCGCGACAAGGCCCTCGACCGCATCAAAAAAGAAACCGCCCGCCTCGGCATTCTCGTTTCTGAACTCCTGCAAGTCACCCGCGCCGAAAACGACCCGCAAAGCCGCAACCTCGCCACCATCCCCTTGCGCGCCCTCCTCGAGGATGTCATCGGCGACACCACTGTCGAATCCGAACCCCGCAGCATCTCTCTCCACCTCGACGCCACAGACTCGCTCGAACTACGCGGCGACCGCGAACTCCTCCGCCGCGCCATCGAAAATGTTCTCCGCAACGCCATCCGCTTCGCTCCCGAAAAAAGCACCGTCGACATCACCCTGCGCCACGGCGCCGACACCGGCAACGCCCTCATCTCCATCCGCGACCACGGTCCCGGCGTCCCCGAAGACAGCCTTGCCAATCTCTTCAAACCGTTCTTCCGCGTCGAAGCCGACCGTAACCGCGACACCGGCGGCATCGGCCTTGGCCTCTCCATTGCCCAACGCGCCGTCTCCATCCATCAAGGCCACGTCCGCGCCCGCAACGCCCACCCCGGCCTCGTGGTCGAAATTGAATTGCCCTGCAGCAAAATCCACGCCGAACTATCCCAAACCCTATGAACGTTCCCCATCCGAATCACCTCGGGCCACTCGCCGTCACCCTTGTTGCACTCGCCACCGCCATCCCTGGTCACGCCCAATCCACGGACAAAGAACTTCAACGCTTTCGCGACACCTACCAGGAACTCGTCGAAACCAACACCACCCTCTCAGCAGGCGATTGCACCTTGGCCGCCCGCCGCATGGCCGCGCACCTCACCGCTGCCGGCTATCCAAGCTCCGACCTCCGCATCTTCATTCCCCCTGGCCATCCGAAAGAAGGCGGCCTTCTCGCCGTACTCCACGGCTCCGACCCTAACGCCAAGGCAATCCTGCTCCTCGCCCATGTCGATGTGGTCGAAGCGAAGCGTGAAGATTGGACCCGCGATCCGTTCACCATGATCGAAGAAAACGGCTATTTTTACGGCCGCGGCACCAATGATATGAAGGCCCAGGCCGCCGTGTGGGTTGACAACATGGTCCGATTCAAGGAGGAGGGCTTTCACCCCAAGCGCTCTATTAAGCTTGCACTCACCTGTGGCGAAGAAACCAACAGCGCGCTCAACGGCGCTGGTTGGCTCGCTCAGAATGAGCGCGAAGCCATTGACGCCGAATTCGCAATCACCGAAGGCACCGACGGCGATCTCGATGCACAAGGCCACCGAGTCGCGCTGGGCATCTTGGCCGCTGAAAAAACCAGCCAGAATTTCAAGCTGGAAACCACGAACCCCGGCGGTCATAGCTCTCGGCCGGTCCCCGATAACGCCATCTATCACCTGGTGCGCGCCGTCGACCGCATCAGCCGTTATGAATTCCCGGTTCAACTCGATGACGCAAACCGCGCCTACTTCACCGGTATGTCGAAAATCGCCGGCGGCGAATCGGGCAGAGCGATGTCCGCCGTTGTGAACGACCCGAACGACGCGGCCGCCGTCGCGATCTTGGATCGTGACCGCAACTGGCATGCCATGCTGCGAACTACTTGTGTGGCCACCATGCTGTCCGCCGGCCATGCCACCAATGCCTTGCCCCAGCGCGCGACTGCCAACATCAATTGCCGCATCTTCCCAGGCGTACCGCGCGAAACGATTCTCCAACAACTCGTCAAACTCGTCGACGATCCCGCCGTCGCCGTCACCATTCCCGAAATCCGCGGCCCGCTCGCAGCACCCACCCCGTTGACACCACAGATCATGAAGCCCATCGAGAAACTGGTGGACGAAATGTGGCCGGGCGTACCGATCGTTCCTACTCTGGAACCCGGCGCATCCGACGCGCAATTCCTAAATCCCGCCGGCATCCCGACCTACGGCATCACTGGATTTTTTCAAGACCCCGATGAAGGAAATATCCACGGTTTGAATGAGCGGATTCGCGTAAAGTCCGTCTATGAGGGCCGGACCTTTCTCTATCGACTCGTCAAGATCTACGCTGAGCAGTAATCTGCGCTCATGTTTAGCTTCCGCCGTTGATGGGAATTTGCAAGCCTGGCGCGCTGCGCTATTCTTGGGTCATGGCTGAACTTCAAACCGATCCTTTCGTCTCGACGGAGCCGGAAGTGGAACTGGACGAAGAGACACTAAAGCTCATAGACGAACGGATAGCGGATCCGTCGCCACTCATTCCAGCGGACCAAGCCAGAGCGCAAATCAAGCAGTGGCTTACAAACTCCTCTACAAACCAGCGGCGTTAGCCGACCTTCAAGCTGTATTCGATTGGTCACAAGATGTGCATCCGGATACAACTGAAAGTTTTGCAGACGAACTCTTCAATCGGCTGGATCTCCTGTCGGCTTTTCCCCTATCTGGGCGAGCGTGTTAAGCGTAGACTGCCCGGCGGACGCCCAAGCCCTAATGAGGTGCCAATTCCGGTGCCTGCCACCACAATGCAGTAATCCCCAACCGTTTAAGGCATTAAACCCCACCATCGCAAAAAACATGTTCTGCAAAAATCGCCTTTCCTTCGCCTTTCTCGCGAAATTCTCCCTCCCGCCACACAATCCGGTGCCTGCCACCACAATGCAGTAATTCCCGGTCGGTATAAATGGCTTCGAAGCGCAAAACTACCAATCTCACAGATCAACTTCCGCCAAATTCTCCATCCCTTCGCCCAGCGAATTGCCTTTAAGGCATCAAACCCACACCCATCGCAAAAAACATGTTCTGCAAAAATCGCCTTTCCTTCGCCTTTCTCGCAAAATTCTCCCTCCCGCCACACGATTTCATCGACCGCACCAAGATCTACATCCTGCCCAACACCGCCGACGAAGCAAATCGCACCCCACCTTGCGTTAGTACTCATCGTTCTTGAAAAGCCGCATGCGGTCCGCCTCCGGCAGGAAAAGCGCCTGCAGTCGCTTCGCTTCCCCAATATCCTGAAACAGCAAATCGCCCTTGCCTAAAAGCTGTTCCGCGCCCGATTGCCCGAGCACAACCTGCGATTGCCGGGCATCGGTCATCCGCAAACACACACGCCCCGAAAGGTTCGCCCTCAACACGCCCGTCACCACATCCGCCTTCGGGTACTGCGTGGCGAGGATCAAGTGAATGCCTGATGATCGCCCTTTGGAGGCGATTCGCGCCACTCTTGATTCAATATCCGCCCGCGTTTTCTTCACGGCAATTAGATCGAAGTACTCATCGCAAAACAACACGATCCGCGCCAGCGGCTTCCCTGTCTTGCCAACGTAAGCCGCCAGATCGTCCGCGCCCTGCTGCTTGAACAACAGATTCCGGCGGTCCATCTCCTCAATCAACACATCCAACACCTCAGAAATCGCCCGATCCACGGGATGCAGCACATCCCAACCTTGATAGAGATAGGGCGATCCTTCCATCCCGTTAAACGCGCTGCGCTTCGGGTCAATCAGAACTAGCTGCAGCGTCGCCGGGTTATTCGCAAGCAACAATCCCGCCAGCGCCGATCTCATCCACTCACTCTTGCCCGAACCCGCCGTTCCAGCCACCAGGATGTGCGGACAATTGTTCTCCGCTAGATCCACATACTGCAGCTGCTTGTATAAATCCACTCCAAGCGGCACATCCGCCGAACCCGCCAATGCTACTTGCTTTGGGCGCGCTGCGAATGTCTGTCTGAAGATCACAGGCTCCGGCTTGTCCCGCTTGATATCAATCACCAGCCGGCCGCGATCCGTATGAATCATGGGCGCAATCTCAAGATTCATGTGCACCTGCAACTCATCGGCCCGCTTGCGGATCTCGCTCACCTTCACCCGCCGAGCCGGCATCAACCCGAAACGGATGAAAGAGGGCCCCACAATCGGTTCGCCGATCAAAATCACACCCACTCCATATTGCGCGTAGATCTCCACGAGCTTGCGGCCCACCACTGCGGCCTCATCGCCCTCTTCGTTTACCGCTGCGGATTGCCTGTTCCCCGAAACACCCGCCAGACTGCCGATCAACCGCCGCAACTCCGCCTTCACCTCGCTCAGCTCATGGTTCTGAAAAAAGGTCTCTTCCCGCTCCGGCTTAAAAGCGACTAGCGCCACCGCTCCTTGGGCATCTGTCAAACCCGACGCCGCCAGCATCTCCTTATAAAGACACACCTGCGCCAAGTCGACCTCGCGAACGCCGCGCCCGAGTTTGTATTCCACTACGCACCAACGGCCAGTCACGGGGTTCTTCCATATCGAGTCGGCGATGCCCGAAACGCGCACTCCCGCTTGCCAGCCAGGCTCGCAAACGTCCCAAGTCAAAACCTGCTCAGGCAAGCAAAACCGATGATCGCCCGTCCACTGCCGTGTCAACTTGTCAAACTGAATTCTGCCGCTCTTCTGCGCATCGCTTAAGAGCTCGTTCAGCCAACGGCTGAATTCGCAAGTCGCTCTCCATAGCGAAAGAACCTGTTCGCCGCCCTCGCGCAACGCGGCTTGGCGCGCTGTCAGTCTCGGACCGATCAACTTCTCATAAATGTGATCCTCTAATGCCGCGCTTTTCGCAACGGTTTCCTGGTCGAGCGCCTCTTGCCAGCGGAACTCATGGTCGTCTCCCAGCAGCGCCGCCGTCATCTCGTGAAACATCTGCCCTAACAGCGGGCTGGACGCTTCACCGTCCGGCGTTTTCGCTGGCATTTCCCGCCAGAGCGCGCGCCTTATATCTGAGATAGAGAGTTCTACCATCCACTTAACCTCGCGATTCCTCCACCGGTTGCCGTTCCACAATACGGAACAAAACGCGCTTACTCCCGCCAGCAAGGCCCACGAGCGATGGATTACGCCGCGCACACTCGTCTACCTCCTCTTCCGTCTTACCTAACAATGAGGCGCATTCTTGCACCGTGATCACCTTGCCCTTGGCCAACAGATCCATTAGCATGTCGGCGAGTTCATCGGGCGCCGTTTCGCGCTCTCCACCAATCTCGTCCAGTAATTCGTCAACCGCGCGCGGCATTTTGCTACGTAACCACCCTTCCACGGTCGCTGCTGGAACCGAATCGCCTCTGTAACTCAGATCTCCGCTGCGGGCATTCGCCAGTAACCGGCTAATGGCTTCCAGCACGGCCAGAGCTTCCGGCTTGACGTGAACGACCCGAGCGCCCGCTTTCTCTAACTTGTTCAGCGCCTCCCGAGTCTTAACCGCGCCCACACCAATGCCGTTGCGCGCATCGCGCAAAATAACCAAATCCGGCGCACCGCTCGACTTCCAATCCTGCTGCGTCTTTTCCAAGCGCTTGATCAGTACCTGCCCTGCCCTCTGATTAGAAATTGAGATCGCCGCCGGTTTCTTGCCCGGAACGACGCCATCTAACACTGTGCCGGGCCGTTCGACAGCCGCCAATTTGGTTCCGCGCACATGCAACATCGCCGGCAACCCGGTACGCAGAATTCCCTCGGCATCCTCAACCCGCGGAATGCGCTGCAGAGCGCGCAGCTTTTCATCCAGTACATCCTCTAGAGGCTCGACCGGCGGTGGAGGCTGCTCAGACCATCTGCTGAAGACTTCCTGGCAGCGCACAATCACCTTGCGCGCCACGCAAAGGCCATCCGGTTCAAACAGATCCTTAATGTCGCTCTTCTTGATTGGATGTTGCCCTTGCAACTCCGGTACCGTGCGCAGGCGAGCGGCGATGAGTTTCAGAGCTAGGTCGAAATCGAGCGACTTCAGGCCCGCACGTTTCCCCAGCATCCGATCTCGATCCGCTTCCCGCACCACCGTTTCCAACACCGGCAACATCGCACTCTGCAAGCAGGAAATCAGCACAACGTTCCGCGTACTATCGTGCAAATCCGAAATTACCTGCCCCAGCTTGAAGAATCCAGCGGCGTCTTCCTGGGAACTCCGTAGCGCCTCCAATTGATCGAAACAGAACACAAACGGAACCGGCTCGCCCAGCTCGCAGACCGTCGTAATAAACTGACGGCTCGCGGCCTCTTGCTCCTCGTCTTCACTAAGCGCTGCCACTCCAAGGGCTTTCAAGACATCTTCCGGCAGTTCCTGGCCTCGTAACCAAGCCGCCGAATCTGCATACTGAACTCCTTCGTTCAGGTTCCTCAAAATGATCGCGAGGTTCCGATCCTGCTCCGAAATTTCATCGTGGCTCTTCGTAATCACTCGCGCGAACGTCCGTTGCCGTAGCAACGCCACCGCCAAATGCCTGCGCAAGAAACGCCACAGCATGTTGGGGCTCGTCACCATCCGAATGGGAATGAATACGGCCTCCCGCCCCTCGGCCGAATCTTTCTCCAAACTCCTCCGCAGCCTGCTCAGCAAATGCGTCTTACCCGCTCCCGGTTCGCCTAACAGCAACAGCGCCTGCGTGACACGCTGATCTCTCACGTCTTCAACTAGATTGAGGCATTTGGCAAACGCTTCAGCGTTGATCTCGGTCACATCGGTCGGATTCTCATCGAGCGGGCTTCCCGCCACCGAACTCAGAAAAGGATTCCGCACCCGCTTCCCCGTCTCACTGTTCGCGGCGTGTGATGGCGACATAGTATTTCCCGTCCTTCCCGTCGATCAACGAGTCTCGTTCTTCCGCGCTTACGCCCAATGCATGGTCATGCTGGCTCAAATAGACACGCCGCTGTTGCCTCAGGTTTAGAGCCGCCTCATCAAACCGCTTCTTGTCCTCATCGTTCAATCCTAGTGCTCTTCGCACGCGCGCTGTTGACACGGGCACATCCCGCTCCGGCTCCAATTTCGGCAAAATCTCCCAGATCTTCTCTTCCAGCCCGGCTTCCTCAATCCCAGCCTTCTTCAACTTCTTCGTAATGGTCTCCCGCACATAAGCCCAATACGCGTCATGGCCGCCGGTCGCCGCCACCAGAACCTTCTTCTTGCCTTCCACCGCAGGATATGGGACGATCTTCTTAAGGGTCGTCAGCCGGGCAACAGCTTCAGCCACTTCTTTCTTGTCGGCAGCCTTCACCGTAACCTTAGCTAATGCTTTTGCGGTGCATTGCTTTAGAATTTCCATTTCCAACCACGCTGCCGGATCTATGTGCCAATAGCTATTCTTCGGCTTGGTCCAGGCAAAGATCCCTTCGCCTGTGAGCGTGTCCCGCAAGTCCGCTTCAGTCACGCCTATTTTCTTATTGACGAACGCCTTCTTCAGCTTTGGCCAAGTCATCGGCCCCGGCTCACGCTGCAACTTGGCCAACACTTCTCTGGAATCAAGTTTCATACCGATCTCATCATGCTAACTTTATCTTTCTTAGCGCCATGAAAAAACTTCTTGCACTCAACCGTGGCGAAATCGCCACCCGCATCTTCCGGGCCGCCACCGAACTCGGCCTCACCACCGTGGCTGTTTATTCACAGGAAGACCGCCTCAGTCTCCATCGCTTCAAGGCCGACGAAGCCTATCTCATCGGTCAAGGCAAAGGCCCGGTGCAAGCCTACCTTGACATCGACGCCATCATCGATCTGGCGGTGCAAAAGAACGTCGACGCCATCCATCCCGGCTATGGGTTCCTCTCCGAAAATCCCGCTCTGCCCCG
Organism: Bryobacterales bacterium; assembly: GCA_963763615.1. Taxonomy (GTDB): domain Bacteria; phylum Acidobacteriota; class Terriglobia; order Bryobacterales; family Bryobacteraceae; genus Bog-105. The sequence goes on from CAVXPI010000015.1 coordinate 86,534, forward strand.
CGCCTGCCAGCGAGCCGGCATCACCTTCGTCGGCCCAAGCCCTGAACTGCTCGACGCCCTTGGTGACAAAACGGCCGCCCGCAAACTGGCACAGTCTGCCGGCATTCCTGTCGTTCCCGGAACCACGGCCGTCGGTGCCGATGTCGAGTCGCTCGCCAAAGACATCGGCTTCCCCCTCATTATTAAGGCTGCGTTCGGAGGCGGCGGCCGTGGCATGCGCGTCGTCAACTCTGCCGCCGACTTGAAAGCCAAACTTTCCGAAGCCAGCCAGGAAGCAGGCGCTGCGTTTGGCAACGCCACCGTTTTCCTCGAGCGCTACATCCGCCGTGCCAAGCACGTCGAAGTGCAGATACTCGGCGATACGCAAGGCAACATCGTCCATCTCTTTGAACGCGACTGCTCGGTCCAACGCCGCCATCAAAAGGTCGTCGAAATCGCGCCCGCCATTGGCCTTCCCGAAAAAGTGCGCGCCGAACTTTGCGCCGCCGCCGTCAAACTCGCCAGGGCCGCCAACTATTACAACGCAGGCACCGTCGAGTTCCTGGTCGACGCCGATACCCACGAGTGGTACTTCATCGAAGTCAATCCTCGCGTGCAGGTCGAACATACCGTCACGGAAGTCATTACCGGCATCGACATCGTCCGCACGCAAATTCAAATCGCCCAAGGCTTCACACTGCACGGCCCCGAAATTGGACTGCCCCCTCAAGATGCAATCCAGGTCCACGGCACCGCCCTCCAATGCCGCGTCACCACCGAAGACTCCGCCAACAACTTCGTCCCCGATTACGGCAAGATCCACACTTACCGTTCGCCGGCCGGTTTCGGTATCCGGCTTGACGCCGCATCTGCTTATGGCGGCGCAGTCATCTCTCCGTACTATGATTCTCTACTCGTCAAAGTCACCGCGTGGGGCAGCAATTTTTCCCAGGCATGCCAGCGCATGGATCGCGCTCTCCGCGAGTTCCGCATCCGAGGCATCAAAACCAACATTCCCTTTCTCGAAAACGTGGTCAAGCATCCCGCCTTTCAAAGCGGTTCAACCACCACCAGCTTTCTCGACGAAACACCAGCCCTGTTCACCTTCGTCCCCCGCCGCGACCGCGCCACCAAACTGCTCACCTACCTCGCCGAAGTCACAGTCAACGGCAACCCAGAAGTAGCAGGCCTGCCCAAGCCCACTGTCATGCGCCCGGCCCCCATTCCGCAGTCAGCCCTTCATGCACCACCTGAAGGAACCCGTCAACTTCTTGATCGCCTCGGCCCAGCCAAATTCGCCGAATGGACTCGCTCACAAAAACGCCTGCTCCTCACCGACACCACGTTTCGCGATGCCCACCAGTCGCTCATGGCCACCCGCGTCCGCAGCTACGATCTCTTTCAGATCGCCGACTACGTAGCTAAAGAACTACCCCAGCTTTACAGTCTCGAGATGTGGGGCGGCGCCACGTTCGACGTCGCCATGCGCTTCCTGCTCGAAGATCCATGGCAACGTCTAGCAGAACTTCGCAAACGTGTTCCAAACATTTGTTTTCAAATGCTCTTACGCGCATCGAATGCGGTCGGCTACACCGCCTATCCTGACAACGCCGTGCAAGCCTTCATCGCCGAAGCCGCCGTCCAGGGCATCGATATCTTCCGCATTTTCGATTCGCTCAATTGGATGCCCAATATGAAAGTAGCGGTTGAAGCCGCCATCAAAACCGGACGCGTTTGCGAAGCAGCCATTTGCTACACCGGCGATATTCTCGACCCCGCCCGCAGCAAATATTCGTTGAAGTATTACATCCGCCTCGCCAAAGAATTGGAAGCGATGGGAGCGCATACGCTCGCCATTAAAGACATGGCTGGCCTGCTGCGTCCCTATGCCGCCACGCAATTAGTGAAAGCGTTACGCGAAGAAATTGGTCTGCCGATACACCTTCATACTCACGACACCAGCGGCATCAATGCAGCCGCCATCTTACAAGCGTCCGAAGCCGGCGTTCACGTCGCCGACGCCGCCATCTCTTCCATGAGCGGCACCACCAGCCAGCCCAACCTCAATTCCATCGTCGCCGCCCTGGCCCATACCGACCGCGATACCGGCCTGAACTTCGAAGCGTTGAACCGCTGCTCCGATTATTGGGAAACCGTTCGTACCTACTACGCGCCTTTCGATGAAGCGCCCAAGTCCGGTTCTGCCGACGTTTACATTCACGAGATGCCCGGTGGCCAATACACCAACCTCAAAGCCCAGGCTGAAGCCATGGGACTGGGCGGCCGCTGGCCTGAAGTTGCCCGTACCTATGCCGACGTCAACTTCGCTTTCGGCGACATAGTTAAAGTGACACCGTCGAGCAAAGTGGTCGGCGATCTCGCTCTCTATTTGCTCAGCCACGGCATGACCGTCAAAGAACTCGAAGACCTTCCGCCCGATCATCACCTCACGTTACCCAACTCCGTGGTCGATATGTTCATGGGCTCGCTCGGCCAACCGGAAGGCGGCTGGCCACCGAAACTGCAAGCCGTCATTCTGCGTGGTCAAAAACCGAATACGGGTCGACCAGGCGAAACGCTGCCGCCCGCCGACTTGAACAAACCCGGTTACACCAAGACCGATCTCTTGAGTTATCTGATGTATCCGCAGGTTTATGAAAGCTTCGCCGCAGCCCGCGCACGTTATGGAGAACTTGAAGTATTACCGACGCCTGCCTTCTTCTACGGTCTGGACCAACGACAAGAGGTAACGATTGAACTAGAGCCAGGTAAAACATTGATAATACGCCTGTTAACCATTGGAGATCCACACCCCGATGGATTTCGGACCGTGTTCTTCGAACTCAACGGCCAACCGCGCGAAGTCGAGGTACGCGACCGCTCTGTCAAGGAAGCAGTGGCTTCGAAGCGTAAAGCCGATCCAGCGAAACCAGCCGAAGTCAGCGCACCGATTCCCGGTTCCGTCACATTGCTGCATGTGACCGAAGGCGAAGCCGTCGCCAAGGGTGATCGTCTTCTCGTGCTCGAAGCCATGAAGATGCAGACCACCATCTACGCCCCCATCGCCGGTACCGTGAAAGAGATTTGCGTGAAAACCCGCGATACTGTCGAAGCCCATGACTTGTTGCTGGTGATTGGCTAAACTAGGGTTGTTCGTAACGAACAAGGCGGGCGCGTAGCTCAGTTGGATAGAGCATCAGCCTTCTAAGCTGAGGGTCACAGGTTCGATCCCTGTCGCGCCTACCAAAGAAAGTCTTAACCTTCCGATTCAGTTTCTTCGATGGCTTCCAGTTCTGCCAGAGCTTCCAAATCTTTGGGGCGTCCCGCCGCACGCTTGGCCCGAATCAGTTGCTCGAGGCTCAAACAAAGGCAGCGCGTTTCGAAAACGTGCAACTCGATTGCGTTTGCTTTGAGGTCCCGAAAGCTACCGCCACCCGGAATCTCTCCCAGCAGATCAATGTCCCCGAGCGAAGTCGTCAATGTAAAGTTCAGTCCGCGACTCAACGTCAATCGATCCCAAACGAACGGCAATCCCGTTGGCAACCCGCGCAAATAAGGCTTCTTGTCCTTAAGCGCCGAGACCAACCGTTCCAAGTTTTCGGTTGAACGGCCGTAGACGATGTCCAAGTCCTGCGTGAGCCTCGCCGATCCATGCGCGATAGCCGCTGCGCCCCCGACTACTACAAACTCAACTTGGTGCTTGCTCAGCAGCTTCAATAGCGCGGCGAAATCCGTCATTTATTTCGACGCCGCGCTTCCTTTCCCGCGCGCCGCATCTCTTCGGCAAAACGCATATGCGCCATCGCCTTCACGAATCGCTCCTCGACGCTCAACTTCAAGTTTTCACGGATCAGCGTTCTGTCTACATCTTTCTTATAGGCCTCTATCACCGGATCCACGTCTTCGGCCGCCCGCTGCTTCATGTCTTTAGTCTAGAACCCCTATACGCCCCAACAAAAAATCAAACTTTCGAGTTGCCTCAAACGTAGTACCTCGTTTGAAGGCAAGCCGAGCATGAAAAAACACATCTTCCGACGACTTCTCCACTCGCCCATGTTCACCGCGACAACGCTGCTCACCCTCGCCATCGGCATCGGCGCCAATACAGCGATCTTCAGCGTCGTCAATTCCATCCTGCTCAAGCCGCTGCCATACCAAGAACCAGATCGCCTCGTCGGACTGTGGCACACGGCGAGCGGTCTCGACATAAAAGAAGTGAACATGTGTCCGTCGCTCTATTACACCTATCGCGAACAGGCGCGCAGCTTTACCGACGTAGGCATGTATAACGGCGGCACTGCCAGCATGAGCAAAATCACGAAGCCTGAAGAGGTCCAAGCGCTTTGGGTGACCGATGGCGTTTTGCCGATCTTAGGCGTCCAGCCTATCCTTGGGCGTTCATTCACGCCGCGCGATTCCACGGACGGAAATCCGCTCACCATCATGCTCACCTATGGCTACTGGCAAAAACGTTTCGGCGGATCGCGATCCGTCATCGGCCAGCACATCATCGCCGATGGTGACGATCGCGAGATCATTGGCGTCCTCCCACAGAGCTTCCAGTTCATGAATCCGCAGCCCGCCATCGTCGGCGCGATGCAATTCAACCGCAACAAAGTATTCCTAGGCAATTTCAGCTTTCAAGGGATAGCACGTCTGAAGCCCGGTGTCTCACTCGCGCAGGCCAACGCTGAAATCGGCCGACTGATCAGTGTGTGGCTGAGAAGTTGGCCCGCTCCTCCCGGCTTTTCCGCGAAACTCTTTGCAGATGCACATATCGGTCCTAATGTTCGCCCGTTCATGCGCGATGTGGTTGGCGATATCGGCAATATGTTGTGGGTGATCATGGGCACTATCGGCTTGGTGCTGGTGATCGCCTGCGCTAACGTTGCCAATTTACTCCTGGTCAGAGCCGAAGGCCGGCAGCATGAGCTTTCCGTCCGCGCCGCTCTCGGAGCGGGCTGGGGGCGCATGGCTCGCGACTTACTGGGCGAAAGCATTGCGCTTGCCCTGATTGGTGGTGGTCTCGGCTTGGCCCTCGCCTATGGCGCTTTGCATATGTTGGCTGTCATCGGGCCAGCCAACCTTCCGCGGATTGATGAGATCGGCATCGATCCGCGCGCCTTGCTATTTACTTTGACTGCCTCGCTTGTTTGCGGAGTTTTGTTCGGTCTGATTCCCGTGTGGAAATATGCAACGATCAGGCCGGGCACTGGACTCCGGGACAGCAGCCGCAGCGTCAGCGCGGGAAAAGAACGTCTCCATGCGCGTAACGTCCTGGCCGTCTTTCAAGTCGCCCTCGCTCTTGTACTCCTGATTTGTTCGGTCTTGATGATTCGCAGCTTCTACGCAATGAAGGGCGTCCAGCCCGGCTTCACAAACCCCAAGGAGGTTATGACCGTCCGTGTCTTCATTCCGGATACGCAGGTCAAGAAGGACGAGATGGCGGTCCGTACGCATCAAGAAATTCTGCGCCGGCTCGGCGCCATCTCCGGTGTGCGGGAAGCGAGCTTCACCAACTCCGTCACAATGGAGGGGCGAACCAGCAACGACGTTTTACAGGTTGAAGGGCATTCTGTGGCGGAAGGCAAAGTGCCACCTATCCGGCGTTACAAGTTCATAGCGCCCGGCTTCTTCCACACGATGGGCCGCAAGTTCGAGGCGGGACGGGATCTCGATTGGAACGACGTATACGGTTATCGCAACGTAGCGATCGTCTCCCAAAACTTCGCCCGCGAATATTGGGGCACTCCGGCGGCGGCTTTGGGCAAACGCGTTCGCGAGGGCATGAAAGACGATTGGCGCGAGATCATCGGTGTCGTCGAAAATGAATATGATGACGGTGCGCAGGAAAAGGCGCCCACCATCGTCTATTGGCCCGTGCTGCTAAAGAACTTCTGGGGAAATGAGTTCATGTCTCAGCGCAGCGTTCGTTATGTGGTTCGATCCAAGCGCGCGGGCTCGTCGGCTTTACTCAACGACATGCAACGCGCCATCTGGTCGGTGGTTCCCGATTCGCCGCTCGCCGACCCGCAAACAATGAAGGAGATTTACGACAAGTCGATGGCCCGCACTTCGTTCACCCTGGTGATGCTCGCTATTGCCGGATCTATGGCTCTGATTCTCGGCTTGATCGGTATCTACGCCGTGATCTCTTACTCCGTCTCGCAGCGAACGCGTGAGATCGGCATTCGCATGGCGCTGGGTGCGCAACGCGGCGAAGTCAGCCGCATGTTCGTTTTACACGGCTTAATGCTGGCGGCAGTCGGTGTTGTGGCCGGCAGCGCAGCGGCGCTCGGCCTGACTCACCTACTTAAGGCTCTCCTCTTCGGTGTGACTTCGAGCGACCCATTGACTTACGCTCTTACCGCAGTCGGCTTAATGGGGGCGGCCATCCTCGCCAGCTATCTGCCCTCCTTGCGTGCGATGAGCGTTGATCCCATCGACGCACTGCGGGCTGAATAGCTCAGTCATCATCATCGTCTGGCCCGGCCGACATTGCTGCCTGCACTTCGCTGTACGGCTTCATTTCGTATTCCACCGGCGGCACCGCGTCCGCTAGATAGCGCACAAAATAATCCCAGCGCCGCCTCGTCATGTATTGCGACGCTGGTCCATAGCCGTGTTTCGCATTTGGAATCACCAGCAAATCGAAGTCCTTGTTTGCTTTGATCAAAGCATCCACCACCAGCAGCGTGTTGTTCGGCGGCACATTGTCGTCCATGGTTCCGTGTGCCAGCAGCAAGTGACCTTTCAGATTCTTGGCGGTCGCCTGGTTCGCTTGTGAATCGTAATTGCTGCTGCCATCCGGTTGCTTCACCAGCAATCCCGCCCACTTCTCGGCCCAGTCATCCTCGTAATCGCGATTGTCGTGATTACCGCTCTCGCTAATCCCAACTTTGAAGAAATCCGGATAGTGAAACAGCGCGGCGGCCGTCGCGTTGCCACCGCCGGAGTGTCCATACATCCCTGCACGCGCGAGATCAATCCACGGATAGCGCCCTGCCAGTTCCTTCATACCCGCAACCTGATCGGGAATCGTGTTGTCGCCTAAGTCGGCGTAATACGCTTCGTGAAAACTCTTCGAGCGGAAGGGGGTTCCCATGCCGTCGATACAAACCACCACGAAGCCCAACTCTGCCAGCGCCTGCAGATCTCCATGTCCTGGTTGAAAACTGCGTCCGCCACACGAACCGATCTGTGGTCCCGGGTAGACGTAGTTGACGATCGGATACTTTTTTGCGTCGTCAAAGTTCGCCGGCTTGAACATCAATCCATACAGATCCGTCTTGCCATCGCGAGCCTTCACGGTGAACGGCATCGGAGGCGCCCAACCGCTAGCCACAAGCCTTGATATATCCTGCTTCGCAATCTCCACAGCCATCGTGCCGCGGTTATCCCGGACTACCGCCGTTTGCGGCTGAGCCGGAGTGGAATAGACATCCACAAAGTAATGGCCATCCGGCGAAACCTTCACCACGTGATCCGCGTTTTCCGGCGTCAGCAACAACATGTTGCTCCCGTCAAACCCGATGCTGTAGAAATGCGAATAATATGGGTCTCGATTCGCGTCTTTCCCCACTGCCAGAAAATAGATCGTCCGGGCCTTCTCATCCACATTGAGAACCTGCGTCACGTTGCCGTCGCCATGGGTGATCTGATTCTTCAACTGGCCAGTTGCAAGGTCATAGAGATAGAGCTGGCCCCAGTTGTCGCGCTCGCTGAACCACAGCACCTCGTTCGATTGCGGCAGATACTTCCAGTTCACCTTGCCGTTGCCGCTTTCAAAGAACTTTGCAACCTTCTCCGTCATCACTTCGCGAACGGCGCCCGTTTCGGAATCCGTCACACGAAGCCATTCCTGTTTATGTTCACGCGATGTCGATACAAAAGCCAGCGTCTTACTATCCGGACTCCATTGCACGTCTTCCCAGGCCGTTCCGCGGCAAACCAAGTCATCACAGAGAGTCGAGCGATGCTGATCGGGCGGCATCTGCAACCTTACCGTTTTGCCACTTTTAGCATCGATAATCACCCGTTCGATCATCGTCACGTTTTCGTCGCCTACCAGCGGATACTTCCAGGCTTTCAGCGCCGGATGCCCATTCGTCGTAGGAACAAGGTACATCTCCCCGACTTTGCGCTGGTCCTGCTGGAACGTCGCGATCTTTTTCGAATCCGGCGACCAAACCAGGATTGGAGAATCCGATTGCTTCCAGCCGGCATTGTCGGTGGCGTATCCGTAGTCCTTCACGCCATCCGTCGTGAGCGGCTTCTCCGCCCCGGTCGCCATATCGCGCACCCACAAATTCCAGTCTCTAATGAAGGCGGCTTTCTTCTTGTCTGGCGATAACGACGCGTTGACGTCCGCAGATTTCACCGCAGTGCAAACGCCCGCGCCGCTCAGATCGCAGCGAAACTGGCGACTCCCTAACGTGACGAGCAACTCCGTGTCGTGCTTCGAAAGAGCAATCTCTGTAATCGCGAGATGCCGAGCGTCACTCTTGATCTGGCCGTCTGAAGCGGCCTTCAGTGCATTGGCAACTTTCGCCTGATCAAATGCAGCCGACTTCCCCTTTGTGGCAGGGTCAATCAGAACGAAATCCCAACCGTCGCCGTTTATGTCGCGATACCAAAACCGCCCGTCGTCGAGCCATCTGGCCCGCACGACGCCGCTCGATGCCAGCGGTTGGACATTGTAGGGCATGAACTTCTCCGCCCGCGCGTAGTCTTCTTTCGTATATTGTTTGGCCTGCTGCGCCGTAGCAAAAGTGGCGAGCAGAAGGGTTGCGGCCGCTAGGGAAGACCGGTGAATGAACATTCTTTCCTCTTAGCTTTTGATCATACCGATACGGCGCCGCGCTTACACTTATTAGGATGCTTCTCTGCCCTGTGCGCAACTGCCGGCTCGAACTGGTCCGTGAGGACCGGCGGGTGTTCTGCTCTCACGGGCACTCGTTCGACGTAGCGCGTAGCGGATATATCAATCTGCTGCAACCACAAGAACGCCGCTCCAAGCAACCCGGTGACACTGCCGCCGCTGTTGCTGCGCGCCGCGGTTTGCATGATCAGGGGGTAACTGAGCCTCTTCTGCGCGGCGTTGAGGACATTCTCGTACCAAAATCCAGTGACATTGTTCTAGATGCTGGCTGCGGCGAGGGATTCTATCTCGGCAGTTTGGCTCGCCAGTTCGGCTTCGCCGGTCATGGCGTCGATATCTCAAGAATCGCCATTGAAGCCGCAGCCACACGGTATCCGGCCTGCCAATGGATCGTGGCCAATGCCGACCGGTTTCTGCCCTACGCCGATCAATCCTTTTCGATCATCATGTCGATTACGGCGCGGATGAACACCGCAGAATTTCACCGAGTTCTCAAACGCGGCGGACGTCTCCTCATCGCGCTGCCGTCGCCCGATGATTTGATCGAATTACGCGGCGTCGGCACCGACCGTGTTTCTCGCACGGTCGAGACCTTTGCGTCTCAATTCAAGCTGATCGAAAGTAAACGCGCCTCGTATTCAGCCGATTTGGATGCAAGCGCGATCGACGACCTTCTCCACTCCATCTATCGTCCGCTGACCTCAAAGCCAAGTGCGGCCCAACGCGTCACGTTAAGCCTCGATCTGTTACTCTTTGACGCCCTTCCCCTCTAAGAATTTCGAGATGCTTCCCGCGATATGCACAAACTCCGCTGGAATCATGATCACCGTTGTACTGTTGTTCTCCGCACCAACTTCGGATACCATCTGCATGCGCCGCAATTCGAGCGCAGCCGGATTACCCACCATCAACTGCGCGGCGTCCGCCAGTTTCCGGGAAGCTTCCAGTTCAGCATCGGCTTTGATGATGCGGGCGCGCTTCTCGCGCATCGCTTCGGCTTCCATGGCCATGACACGCTGCATATCCTGCGGAATCTCGACGTCTTTCATTTCGAGAATCTCAACCGTCACACCCCAAGGAGTTATGTTCTCCAGGACATTCCGCTTGACCATGGCATTGATTTGGTCGCGCGCCTTCAGAACTTCGTCGAGATCGTGCTGGCCAATCACGTTGCGCAAGCTCGTTAAAGCAACTTGCTGAACCGCGGCACGGAAGTTTTCGACGGTGAGCACTGCCTTCTCCGGATCGGTCACGCGATACCAAAGCACCGCGTTCACTTTGACCGTGACGCTGTCGCGTGTTATCGTTTCCTGCTGCTCAATGGGAGCGGTGACTACGCGCAGATCGATGCGCGTTTCATTCTCAACACCAAACGGAATGAGCCAGAAGATGCCGGGTCCGCGCAACCCCGTGTAACGGCCAAAGCGAAACACCACGGCACGCTGGTATTCGCGGGCAATCCGAAAGCCTGAGAGCAGCAGCAAGAAACCAACTAAGGCGGCAATTTCAACAATAAGACTCATAGCGAAAGCGTATCGCAGTGCTATTCCTGCCGCAAGGCAATCAGCGGGTCTAATGCCATGGCTCGCCGTGCAGGCAAGTAGATGGATACTAACGCGACCGCTGAAAGCACCACGGCTACGCCAATGAAGCTCATCGGGTCGTATGTCTCTATTCCGAACAACAAACTCTTCATTACCCGCGTCGCCAGCAATGCTAAGCCCGAGCCGCAAACGACACCAATCAGTGCCGGCGTCATTCCTTGTTTGACGACCAAACGGAACAATTCGGTCTTCCCTGCCCCGAGAGCCATGCGGATGCCGAGTTCGGCTGTCTGCTGCTCCACCGAGTACGACATCAAGCCGTAGATCCCAATCGCCGCCAGCACCAAGGCAACCCCGGCAAAAATGCTCAGCAGCAGCATATTGAAGGTCTGCTGCGCGGTCTGCTCGGTCAACACCTGCTCCATCATTCGCACTTTGGAAACAGACATTTGGCCGTCGACGGCCTGCATTTCTTTCTGAATCGCTGCGCCCAAAGTCTTAGCATCCAGGCTCGAGCGAATGGCCCAGGAGAGGGGCAACGCGGAACTAGCGAGGGCGGTTAGACCTTCAGCTTGCTGGCTCATCGGGACGTACATCACCGGGACGTCTTTGTTGGCTGCACCCGTCTCTCGAACATCACCGGCAATGCCCACGATTTCACGGGGCAAGTCTTCGAGCGGCCCGAGACCCTTGCCAAGCGTCATCACTTGGCCGAGGGGATTTTCGTCCTTCCAATATTTTCTTGCCATCGCTCTGTTGATGATCGCCACCTTGGCAGAGTTGAAGGAATCGCGTTCGGTAAACCCGCGTCCAGCCTGCAAAGGAATTTTGAAAGCCGCAAAATAATGAGCGGAAACCGATCGCCATTGCTCATCGCCGTTATATTGATCGCCGCTCTTGGGCGGTTTACCGGCGATGTTGAAAGGCATATCAATTCCTTGGGTCATGGGCAAAGCAATGCAAACGCTGGCCGCTTCCACGCCAGGCATGGTCTCCACACGCCGGAGCACTTGACTCGTGAAACCATCCACCTTTTCCGTAGTGGTGTAACGCTCGCCGACGAGCGATGTTTGCAACGTGAGCACGTGATGCGGATCGATGCCCGACTGTACGGTACTCAAGCCGACAAAGCTGCGAATCAGCAGCGTGGCGGAAGCTAAGAGCACCACCGCCAAACCCATCTCGGACGCAACCAGCAGCTTGCGCATAAAACCGTGACGGCGCGCCCCGGTCGAGGAACGGCCAGCAGCGTCTTTGAGGGTCCCCGCAATATCCGGCTTCGAAATTTGCAGAGCTGGAGCGAGCCCGAAGATGATGCCAGTGGCAATCGAAAGCAAAAGCGTGAAGAGCGCCATGCGCCAATCGATCATCGAAAAGACCGATTGCAGCTTAGAGGCATCGCCGAGCCTTGGAATGTCTACCGGTTCGAGCAGCAGCAGCGTCCGCACACCGATACCGCCGAGGAACAACCCGAGAACACCGCCTAACCCCGCTAGCATCACGCTCTCTGTCAGCAACTGCCGGATCACGCGGCCGCGGCTCGCGCCCAGCGCCGCTCGGATCGATAGCTCGCGTTGGCGTGCCGCCGCACGCGCCAGCAGTAGATTCGCTACGTTGGCACAGGCAATCAGCAGCACAACCACAACCGCCCCAAGAAGGATCAGCAGCGCCAGCCGCACATCTTTGACTTGCGATTCGCCCATTGAGACGACGGCGACGCTTTCGCCTTTGCCCATCCATTTTGGGTTGTTACGCCGAAACACTTCCCCAGCCAGTTTCATTTGGGCGCGGGCTTGTTCAATGGTTACGCCATCTTTGAGCCTCGCCGCCACCGCCAAATAGTGGCCCTCGTTATCGCTGTTCGGATCAGCTTGCAGCGAGATCCAAACTTCCGCCGGTGGCGCCGCGACGAAGGACGCCGGCATGATCCCAATCACCGGATAAGGTTCGCTGTTCAAAGTGATGGTGCGGCCTAACATATTTGGGTCGCGGCTGTAGTGCGTTTCCCAAAGATGGTCGCTGATAATCACAGCCTTCGGGCCACGCGGTAGATCTTCTTCTTTCGAAAAGGTGCGCCCACGAGCCGGGCTGATACCGAAGACTTTGAAGAACTCCGCCGAAACGTGAACGCCCTTCACCTGCTCGGGCCGTTCGCCAGCGCTGATGTTCAGGCCTGGGCCTTCCTGGTCATAAATGGCCATCGCCGAAAAAGCCGTCTGGTTGTTTCTCCAGGTCATATACTTCGGAATGGAGTTAGAGAAGCCTTCGCCCTCCTTGAATTGGCGGCCGATCTGGACAATTTTTTCAGGCTGCGGATAGGGGAGCGGCTGCAGGAGGACTTTATCGACAACGCTGAAGATACCGGTGTTGGCGCCTATGCCGAGCGCCAGGGCCGCCACGGCCACCAGCGTGAAACCAGGATTCTTCACCAACAGGCGCAGCGCCTGCCGAATATCAGCCAATAAGGTGTCCATGGAGCCAACTACGCGCCATGAACCTCAAAAGTTCCAAAGAACTGGGCCTTACCGGGCTTCTTGGATCTACGCTGCTACAATGTAGATCATGCAAGTTTCAAAATGGGGCAATAGTTTGGCTCTCCGGCTTCCCGCCGACGTAGTTGAGGCGTTAAAGCTGAAAGAGGGCGACAACATCGAGGTCAAGGTGTTGGACGAACGTGAGTTCGGTGTCGGATTGGACAAGAGGAGAGAGCGTGCCGTTGAGGCCCTGAGAAACTTAGGATGGATTTTCCCGGTGGGGTTCAAGTTCGACCGGGACGAAGCGAATGAGCGATAGGGTCTTTTTCGATACCAACATGTTGTTGTATGCCATTCATCCGACCGGCCCTAAAGGGGATATTGTTCGCTCCCTTTTGTTGTCCAAAACCGGTGTCATCTCGGTACAAGTTCTAAATGAGTTTGTTAGTGTGGCTCGAAGGAAGCTCAAACAGGATTGGGGCGAGGTCGACGTGGCACTCTATAACTTGGTGGAGCTTTTCCCCGAGCCGAAAGCGATCACTTTCGACACGCACGCGTTGGCGGTCACTATTTCGAAGCGATACCGCTACTCGATCTACGATGGCCTCATTCTTGCGGCTGCGAACGAGGCTTCATGCTCGGTGGTGTACTCAGAAGACATGCAGGACGGTCAACGAGTCGATAGGACTACTATAAGAAATCCATTTGTTCGATGAAGGGAATGACAGTCGCGAAGCGGTTCGTTGCGAGTCTCATGGCGTAAGACGGGAAGAGACCCGGGCCAATTACCAGTTCCAGAATACCGAGGCCATGGGGCCAGAGAAGCGCAGATTGAGACCATTCGGATCGACGCCCGTCTGGTGAAAGTCGATCAGCATTTCGCGATAACCAATTTGTATGCCGATGGGACCGACAAAAGTGCCCACCCCGCCGCTGCCTTCCACCCAATGGCCGTAAGCGCCGGCTGGTAAACCACGGAGAGTGCCTTCCAATGCAATCCAGCGCTTGTTCGGAATCGGATAGAGGCGAAAATCGACGCCGGCGAATGGCAGCCCGAAGGGCGTGCTCCCCTTTCGATCAATTCCGGATTGTTGCGCCTGGATGCTCCCGGCCAGGCCCAAATAGGCGGCGCCAACTGAAGTGCCGAAGCGCCCCATGCGCCCGCTGTAGAAATCGCGGTGCAAGCCGGCATATATATAGTTAAGCGAAGCCGACGATTTCAAGGTGTCGCTCACCGAATACTGCTGGCCGAAATACGTTACGGTTCGATTGACGGTGTTGAGACCGTGAATCGAGATCGGCGTGCCTTCCAGCACAAACCGCAGTTTGCGTTTGAACTTAAAAGTCAAACGCCCGTCGTAGGTTCGCTGGCGCTGGCCCACGCCCAGATCGGTAAGAAGGTTTATCGGCGAGCCGTCGGCATGGATCGTGCCATTCGAATTCATCCGCCAGAGCGACGCGCTGAGTTCGAGCCGATAATTTTCCGGCCCTTCGCTGCCGCTTGCCGCAGAGAGAAGATGTGTTGAAAGAAAGAGCAGGCCACCAAGGGCGCAGGCGCGATTCAAAGGTTTGTTCATTATGCCGACACAAACCGTATCGGCAGTTTGGGGGCCGCTCAAGACGGAAATAGTGAACGGACAGGCGAAGAAAGGGCGTTTTCTGCGGAACGAGTTTTGGCGAAAACATGGGTTTTGCAACGAAGGCAGCGCCGAATTGAGAGAAATCTGGATAGAGAGGCGAAGAAAAAGCGTTTTCTGCGGAACGGGTTTTTTGAAACACACGCGTTTACGCAACGAAGCCAATTTCGGTGGCGCTGGCAGTTTTGTAAAAACGAAGCCAAAACCACGACGAGGCAAATGGGTGCGGGTGAAAAAACGAACCCAATGGGTGATGAGTGGCCCACGTTGGGAATGCGAGATATTCGATTTTCAAGGAACTCAACCGATTGAATCGGTCCGGCGGGAGGGGCGCGATCCGCGGGTTAGGGCAGAAGACACCGACATGACAGAGCCGCCGTGAACTGTTTTGAGAATAGCTTGTGGCGGAAGGGGCAGAGAGGCGACGGGGGTAGGGAGATGGCTAAGGACTGTGGTTTCAGGCGGTTGGGAGCAGAATATGTATTTGGAGGGTTGGTGACGGAGTTTTTCGGGTGCCCAGTCGCGGCAAAACGGCGGTTTCAGAGTCGTTCCTGGGGGTGATGGGACATAGACAAGGAACTGGGGCGAGAATAGAGATACATTTGCCGTGGGTTCTAATGTTAGGCGCGACTGAACTGAATGACTGGGTTATCAGGATCGCCCGGTTGGCCGGTCTGATCCGCCGCCAGCTTTTTCAAGAATTCGGGATGAGTCAGAGCGGGAAGACCAGAGCCGTTTGGCGGAAAGCCGCGTTCAACCCAAAGGTCTAGCAAGCGAGTAGGAGGAACGGCGAGACCCAGCTGAAGAACTTCAAGCCGCAGCCTTTCGCGACGAAGTGTGGTGAGGTTTCTCCGACGAAAATCCGGCGTTAGGCGGTCCCCGTGGCAGCGCAGCCCTTGGGCCAAACGGTCGACGCGCCGCCGCTTGGCCTGTGCGGCGTTTTCGGATTGGCCGAGTGCCTCTAGCGCTTCCGTACGCCAACGACTGACCCCTTGTAGCCATTGCCCGTAGACCGCAATGTGACCCGCGAGCTCTGAGTTCAGCCAGTCATCCGCTAGGATTTCTTGTTCAGTCCGGAAGACTAGATCCATGCCTTGTAGATTCGGGACCGTGGTGGCAACTCCCGCCTTTCCTACAATTAATATGTCCAAATCCGAGAACCGTGTCTGGAGGCCAGTTGCCTGAGATCCGAAGACCACCAATTCAGCGCATTGATCCGCAAGTATAGCCCAGTCAAAGCCGGACCGGCGGGCGCGCTTCTCCGCGAGATCCTTCAGCTTTTGCGCTACTGTCGGTTCCTGGCCGTTTCTCATTCGGAGCTCTCAAGAAGGTCGTCGAACAACGTAGGGTCTTCCCCTCCCTTTTTTATTTTGACATTGATCGCTAAATTCAGTGCGTTCGCGATTTCTTGAAGCAGCGTCTTTGCCACCTCCATGTCGGTCTCGTCGGGTTCCCCGTCATAGCTGTCGATGAGTTGTGATCACTACTGAAGGGGGCAGGGCCATCTGCCCAGCGGTTTGATCTTGTTGACCAAAGCTGCGCGCCGAATTAGGGGGCTTAGAAGGCGTGAAATATTCGGGGCATCCATTGCCGCTCGTTTACACTCACGGTTCCGCTAGGAGGTTTCTTGGCGAAGCCGAGCGAAACGGTAGACGGCGAGTTAGCGCGGCCAATCTAGGGCGCTTACGCTTCCGGCTCGGTTTCGGCGTTAGCCGGTTTCGGAGTTAGCCGTGGGTTTAAACCGCTGGTATTGCTCGACTGTAATGGGCGACGAGATCGCAGTGGACATCGCTTATTGACAGCCGCTTAGTTCGAACCGGATACGAAAGTTATTTTGGATTCGGCTTCGAATCTCCGGTATTGGGTGAATGACATCCTGTTCATGACATTCCTCTCGCCGGTATCGAGCAGGATGCTGGCGCTCACGGGCAAAATAAACCGCTTGCTCATAATGGCCACCGAACCGTAATCGATGGTCGTCTGTAGCGATTTTGTCTCCGCGGACTCCGGCATATTAAACGGCGCGCTGGTGATACGCCACAAATCGCCGGTTTCCGGATCGGCATAGAGCAGGCCCCGGTACGGGAGAACCGAAACCACCCCCGTTACGCCCAAGTTGAGCATCGAATGCTGGGCGTCAATCACGTATTCAAACACGGCCAGGCGGCGTCCCCGCAGATCCTCCCAGCGGCTCCACGAGATCTCGGCAGCCGATCTCTCGTCGAGGACGGTGCGCACCAATTCGCCGAACTCGCCGCTGGTCTCGAGCGGGCGGTCGATATGGCGGCCAGGCGCCACAGGCTTTCCATTCAGCAACTCGGGCGCAAGATTTTCGCGGCCTTGGTTAAAAATGAGCCGATCGGTAATCGTGTTGCGCTGTCGCCAATGTTCGCGTTTTTTTCCAGATTCAAATTGCTCGGTCACACGCGAACAAACGAAATTGGGCAAGTTTTCGAGATAGCGTGCGGCCGCTTGCCGGACTTTCCCAAGTATGCGTTGTTGCTCGGCAGTATCCGGCGCATCGGTCGCAGCGGAAAGTGTGACCGAGAGCAAGATCGAAAAGAGAATACAACCGAACGCCGGCTTCAGCAACGCAACAGAGGCTCGGTCTAGTTGTATCACAAATGCAATCAGTGCGGCGGCCACCTTAGTCCTATTCCTGCGCGGTTGGCGAGGCCGGTACTGGTAACAGATTTGGGACCGTTGGGCATCTAGGGGGCTTGAGACTAGGCGGCGTAAGCGCCAAAATTGGCTTATGGAACTGCAAAAAGTCACTTCACTACAAGACGCCTGGCAGCGGGCCGTTCGCGAACATGCGTCTTTTCTTAGAGACGCACGCGCCGCCAAACTCACTCCCCATGAAATACACAAGCGCGGCCGGATCCATTTGCTTCGCATTGATGTAGCCTTTTCAAAGCTCAAGGCCGCCGAGATGTACGGCCGCGAGTTGAATTAACTGGCGGAGCGCTGGGCCCGAGCCGCGCTTACGTAACTCAATGAACAGGACTAGACTTTTACTGACCTGCGGGCGCCAGCGACTTCGCCAAGCTACCCACATTTGCCTTATCGACCACAAATGTCCCAGTATCAACAAAGGTCGGGATCGGCGAAAAAATGTTTTTGTTCCAATCGCCCGCCAGCGGACTCGGCGGATGGTGATGCATATCGTCTAATAGCTTTGTGCCGTAGTACGCCATGGTGAAAGGCTTTTGAGCGATCGTCGCCGAAATGACGCCCTTGTTGATCCAATCGACTGTTGACGGATCCGTGTCCATCGCCACCACGATCACTTTCCCCGCCAGGTTGGCGCGATTCACAACATCAGCCACCGCAGGACAGGCAATCGCTTCCAGACAAACAAAGGCATCCACCTTCGCCTTGCTGTCAATCAGCTTCTTCGCATTGTCGAACGCCGTGTCGCCGCTGCCGTTCATGTCGATTACTTGCGAGACCTTTACATCGGTGTGATCGGCGAACGCGCTTTGATACCCCTGCAGACGGTCTTTCAGGTTGGATTGAGACGGGATCGTAAACACCACCACATTCCCTTTGCCGCTCAAAAGTTTGGCGGTCATTTTGCCGCCGATTAAGCCGGCGTTATAGTTATCGGTTCCCACAAAGAAGAGCCGTTTGCTATCGGGTGCGTCGGAATCGATAGTGATGACCGGGATGTTCTGGTCGAGCGCCGCATTGATATCGGGAGTCAAAATGCTGGCATCCGCGGCAGAGACGAGAATGCCGGCGGGCTTGAGCGCTACGGCGTGCTTAAACGCGTCGTGTTCACCCTGCGGATCGTGTCCATCGGGCCCAAGCACATTGGATTTGACCTTCATCTCCGCGGCGGCATGCGCCAAGCCTTGCGCCGCTAATTGCCAATAGGCAATTTTCGTATTGTCGGCCACAAGTATGTAATTCTCGTCGGCGGCATGGGAATTTCCCGCACAGCTATTGAGCAAAAGCATCACAGCCGGTATGCCGGCCAGCAAAAAGGACCACTGTACAGTTCGCATCGAATTTACCTATTGCGGGATCATATCACGTTGGGGCATATAGCTCAGCCCCGGCGTAGTTCCAGAATATGACCCGGCACTTTCGTCGGATTTAGTTCCACATAATTCCGCCGGCCGCTCCAGAGGTATTGCTCTCCCACAATCAGTTCGTTCACCTGATAGCGTTGATCTTCGGTTAGGCCAAAACGCTCCAGCGGGACATCCACCATGCCGGCTTGCGTGCGTGTGGGATCCAGGTTGATCACCATCAGAACCAGGCTCTTGCCATCGTCTGAACGCTTGCTGTAACACAGCAAATTGTCGTTGCTTACCGGATGAAACGCCAGGCCCCAGTCCGTTTGCAGGGCTGGATGATTGCGCCGGATGCGATTCACCACGGCGATCAGCCGGCGGAGACTCTCCGGGCGGTTTAGATCCCATTGGCGGATTTGATATTTCTCGGAATTCAGATACTCCTCGCTGCCTTGCCGCACCGCTCTGCCTTCGAGCAACTCGAACGCCGGACCATAGATGCCGTAGTTGGCTCCCAGCGTGGCTGCCAGCAGATAGCGGATCATGAACGACGCACGGTTGCCGCTTTGCAGGAATTCGTGGAGAATGTCGGGCGTATTCGGCCATTGATTCGCCCGGAAATATTCGCGAACGGGCGCGGTACTGGTTTCGGTCAAATACGTGGTCAATTCCTGCTTAGCGATTCGCCATGGGAAGTATGTATACGACTGACTGAACCCGACCTTTGCCAGGCGGTACATCACCTTGGGCCGGGTAAACGCTTCCGAAAGGAACAGCACGTCCGGAGACTCACGCTTCAACTCCGTAATACACCACTCCCAGAAAGGAAAGGCTTTGGTGTGCGGATTGTCTACGCGGAAAATCTTCACGCCCTGCTCAATCCAATGGCTGAAAACGCTTTTGAGTTCCTGCCACAATTCAAACCATTTGGGCGTCTCGAATTCGAATGGGTAAATATCCTGATATTTCTTCGGCGGGTTTTCTGCGTATTGAATCGTTCCGTCCGGCCGCTTCTTAAACCAGGCTTCGCTTTCCTTGACATAAGGGTGGTCGGGCGAAACTTGAAAGGCGATATCCAGGGCGATCTGAATACCGAACGACTCAGCGGCCTTTACTAACTTGCGAAAATCTTCCAGCGTACCGAGATCGGGATGGATTGCTTTGTGCCCGCCTTCTTTGCCGCCAATCGCCCAAGGGCTTCCCACATCGCCGCGTTCGGCTTGCACGGCATTATTCTTGCCTTTGCGAAAGTTCAAGCCGATTGGGTGGATCGGCGGGAAATACAACACGTCGAAGCCGAGCTCCGCTAC
This sequence comes from Bryobacterales bacterium, assembly GCA_963763615.1. Taxonomy (GTDB): domain Bacteria; phylum Acidobacteriota; class Terriglobia; order Bryobacterales; family Bryobacteraceae; genus Bog-105. The sequence goes on from CAVXPI010000015.1 coordinate 106,381, forward strand.
ATAGGGCAATTTCGCTTGCACGTCGGCAAACGTTCCGTGTTCACCGGCACTCTTACCGGCGGAGCGCGGGAACATCTCATACCAGGAGCTGAAGCGTGCCCGCACTGGGTCTACCACAATTTCAAGCGTGCGGTCGTATTGACTGGCGAAGGCACGGTCCGGATACCGCCTTATAAGGTCGTTCAACACATTGTCGGTGGACAAGTCGCGCCGCGCATCCGTATTCGTTTCCGCGCGCAGTGCTGTCGCTTTCGCCTGTAGCCAGTGCTTGTCGGGGAGCAGCGCCCGCTCGGCCGCGGCTTCGATCAAGTTGGCGCCGGTCAGGTAATCGACCGCGGAATCGTTATGCGCGGAAATCCGCTTGCCCAGATCTTTGCGCCAAGTTTCCCAATGATCGACCCAAGCGAAAATCGTGAAGCGCGCGCGGCCCAAAGCCGTCACCGGGAATGTGCCCGCCCAGCGATCGTTATTGAACAGCTCTAGGGGGGCTTCTTGCCAGGTCTCGGAACCTGCCTGCCAGTAACGGATTACCGCCGCTACCGAATCGTGGCCGTCGGTAAAAACGTCGGCTTCTACCCGCACCGTGTCGCCGATTGTGCGTTTTGCGGGGAAGCGGCCGCCGTCTATCTCCGGAGAAACTGTTTCGATGATTACTCTTTGGCGTCCGTCCAGTTGCGGCTTTTGCATAAGGGTTCGAAAACTATTATGCGCGAGAGACTTCTTTCGTTTTGTCGATGAGAAAGCGGTACAGTTCCACTGTTTGGCCGGCAATGCTTCGCCAACTGAAGGTTTCTTCTACGCGCTTCCGGCCGGCATCGCCGAATTGGCGGCAGCGCGCGGGGTCGGCCAGCAGTTGCGCTAGCCGGGCAGCCAAATCGCGTGCGAATTTTTCAGGGTGCGTTGGAAAACTCGTCGCCGGGTCCTGCTCAAACGGAATCAAATAGCCAGTTTCGTTTTCGACAACCACTTCTTTGATCCCGCCCGTCGCGCTGGCCACTACCGGCGCGTGACAGGCCATCGCTTCCAGGTTGATAATGCCGAACGGCTCGTAGACAGACGGGCAACAGAAGACTCGTGCATGGCTATAAAGCTGAATCGCGTCTCGCTTGCTGACCATCTTTTCGATCCACACAATACGTTTGTTGCGTGTGCGCGCTTCGTTTACTTTGTCCCGCATCTCCGCTGCAATTTGCGGCGTATCCGGCGCGCCCGCGCAGAGCACGACCTGGGTATCGGGGGGCAGGAATTCAATGGCATCCACCAGATGCGTCACACCTTTTTGACGCGTGATGCGCCCTAAAAACATCACGTAGGGAACACTCGGATCAACACCATACGTCTTCAGCGCCGTATCGTCGGTGGTGCGCTGATACTCGTCCAGATCGATGCCGTTATAAATGACGTGCACGCGTTCCGGTTTCACCTCGGGATAGGCTTTCACAATGTCTTCTTGCGTGCCGCGGGACACGGCGATTATCGCGTCGGCATCCAAGATGGCTGTTCGTTCAATCCAGGAACTCATCGCATAGCCGCTGCCTAATTGTTCCGCCTTCCACGCGCGCAGCGGTTCCAGGCTATGGGTGGTTAAAACAAACGGCACGCCATAAAGCTTTTTCGCCCAGAAACCTGCCATCGACGCGTACCATGTATGCGTGTGAACGACATCCACCCCGGCCAGATCTTTGACTTGCGTCAAATTGAGACTCAGCGCTTCGAGCGCGGCTTTAAACTTGCCGGACGTTCCGTTGCTGATTTCCGGCCAAGGTTCTTCGCCGATGACTTGCAGCTGCCCGGCGTGGGACTTCTGGTCGCCCCAGCAATGCACCTCCACGTCGATTTTCTTAGCCAATTCCCGGCTCAGATATTCGACGTGTACGCCGGCTCCGCCATATACGTTCGGCGGATACTCACGGGTGAAAAGAGCGGCTCGCAATAGACCTCCTGTCGTCAATATGAAAAGCTATCACGGAACAAAGCCGGAAAGACTCTCGTAAGATAACCAAGGATGGCATTATGACAGCTCGCACAGGAATTTTCGCTCTGGTGGTTGGTTGCTTTTGTTTGGGTGGATGCGAATTCGACGACGTGGCTACCGGCCCGGAGAGAACCGACAATATTCACTTAGACGCCGGCAAGGTGGAGAAGGCCAACATCGAACTCGATATGGGTGCGGGGCAAATGAACATTGGCGGTGGGGCCGACAAGATGGTTGACGGCACTTTTACTTACAACGTGGATTCCTGGAAACCGATTGTCGATAGCACGAACAACGGCTCACATGCTGCCGTCACCATCAAACAACCGCACGGCGCGCATGGCGGCGGAAGATCAAAATACACCTGGGACCTGAATTTGAACGACCATATACTTACGGATCTGGCCATCAATTGCGGAGCCGGGCAGGCCAAACTGAATCTCGGTTCGCTACAACTCCGCAACTTGGAAGTTCACATGGGCGCTGGACAGGTCCGGCTCGACCTGACGGGCCAGCCGACGCGCGATTACGAAGTGAAGATCGAAGGCGGCGTGGGCCAAGCGGACATTCGTTTGCCGAAAGGCGTCGGGGTCTATGCGGAAGCGCATGGCGGAATCGGCAGCGTCACGGTGACGGGTTTGGAAAAGCGCGGCGATCACTGGGAAAACGATTTGTATAACAAGTCGAAGGTCACGGTGAGGTTGCAGGTGAATGGCGGGATTGGAGAGATTAAGATCGCGGGGTAGACTTTCGTGCCTTCGCCAGGCGGCAAGAGCAAGGTTCCGATAAACTGAGAGAGGACGCTCATCTATGGATGCCCTGGCCGAGAAACTCGACACGAAACTGCGCCTCTGGAGACCGGAGACAGCGGTTCGGGAGCGGGTGATAGAGGTGATCGAGCTTGCCGACGACGACTTACTCGACGTGATGCGTTCACGCGCTCGCGAACAAGAGGTACTGGACCTGCTAGATGAGCAGCCCCAAACCCGGTGAGGTGTGGCTTGCCGATCTTGGTTTGGCAGCGAAGACCCGCCCGGTGATTGTGGTTTCACGCTTTGATCCTGACGCTCCCCGCGCCCTCGTTTTGTATGTTCCCTTGACAACCCAGAATCGGATGAGCCGTTACGAAGTAAGCCCCCCAAACGGCCTTTCCTGGACCAATTGTCCTTCGCAAACGTCCAGGGACTCGCTCGCTTCAATCCCAATGGTGCGCCTCGAACGAAGGCTGGGTCAGGTTCCGCCTTCGATCATGGCGGAATTGAAGGCCGCGCTGGTGTTCGCTCTCGAATTGAATTGAGCATGCCCTCGGCCGACAGCCGAAGGTTTAGTTTAGTCAGTGGTTTGCCGACAATACGTCCATATGGATTCCAGGCGCCATCGGCGTTTATGGGGACTAATCCGGCAACGCCCATCGCCGTTTCGCCGCAGCAGAGACGACCATCGCTGATCGCCCCGCCCACAGATCCGTACGACCGCGACTGATTTCCAGCGCACCATGCAAACTTCATTTCTCTTTGAAGAAGCGCTAATGTGGAATATATTCTCGCCTCGTTATGTGGACGATTGATGCAACCGATTTTGCGCTTCTTAGAGGGGGAGGGGGCCAACCTTTCACGGCCTTCGTCGACTCCCTTATTCGGACCCATGCCCTCGTCAATGGCATCCGCGATGCGTCGATAAGCACGACTCTTCGCGTAAACGTCCGCGACGGCGGTGTTGACACGCAAGTGTCAGAAGCAATGCCGTCGGATACAACCGGCTATTTTCTTGTCCCGAGCTGTTGGCAATACAAGGCCGTTGATGCGAGTGAAATTTCTGACGCTGATTTGAGCCGAGAAGTTAAAAAGCACTTTGCCAAAGAGTTGATAACCAAAGGGTACGGGTATCGATTGGCTGTCTGCGGTGAAGTCTCACCTGTCAAGAAACAAGAATGGCGTGCTCTTCTAACGGACCTTTGTAGGGCTACGAATTCTCAATCGCCCGAAGCCCTTGTTGTCTCCGCCTCCGATCTGGCGGCTTGGGCCATTCGATATCCTGCTATTCTCCCTGCCCATTTTCGTTCCGAATCTCCATCAGTTTCTTGTTTTGACAGCTGGGCCAGGAGCGTCACCGCAGTGACACCCCAATTCGTGGCGGTTGGAGCGCGCAAAGCAACAACACAACGCATAGACGTGCACATTGACCTGACGATTCAGCCAATCCAGCCGACCCTTTCTATTCAAGGGTTGGCTGGCGTTGGAAAAACACGCCTCGTGTATGAAGTGATTGCCCAGAAAGGCGCTTCGCGTCATCTGGTCCTGTACGCCTCAGATGGAGCGCGCGCAGAGGAAGTCGCGACCTCCCTCGCCAATGATCAGCGAACTTCTTGCATTCTGGTGGCGGACGAATGCAACGTGTCTTCAAGGCTGAGAATTGCCAGCGTCCTCAAAGGGCACAAACAGCGCGTGCGCGTAATATGTATCGACAATTCTGGAGAACGCCCAATTTTCGGCGAAGAGGAACTCCGCCTCGACGAACTCCCATCTTCAAATGTTGAAGAAGTTCTCGCGCTGAATTTCCCACGAGTTCCGCAGGACAGAAGGCGTGCTTATGCGGATTTATCTCGCGGCTACATACGATTCGCAGCTGACATGTGCGAACAGGATGCTCAAATTGCGCTAACGGGCCACGTTGGTCCAGCCCTTCCCCTTGTGCAGGATTATTACAGCAATCGGTTCCCCGAAGACGAAAAACGCGAAGTCATTGAGGCGCTTTCGCTTGTCCAGAAAATTGGCTACGGGGAAGGCGTATCCGAAGAACTAGATGCGCTCTGTGACCTCACTCAACTAGACCGGCGGCGATTCCTTCAAATTGCCGATGGCCTTCGAGACGCTCCGGGATTCGTAGCACACACTACGCGCTATTTGTATGTAACCCCCGAGATTGTGGCGCGGGTTGCTTTTGCATATGCATGGCGGCGGTGGATTCGCACTGATCATGCGCGTTTCTTAAAGGCCATTCCGGCTTTACTGCTGAAATCTTTTTTGAACCGAGTAGCCAGGAGCGCATCGCCGGAGGTAAGCGCCCTCGTGGGCACTTTTTTTTGGGAGTCAGCTCTGAAGCTTAACGCAACAGATCTGGAAAGCGAGGAGGAGATGTCGAGACTTGCAACCCTGATTGACATCGAACCCGACCGTTATTTCCCAAAGTTTGCCTCTCTGATCTTCGATGCATCGGCAGAGCAGCTTCGCGAAACCGGCGGCGGCTTGGGTCGAAGAGGGACGCGTCGAACATTAGTGTGGACCGCCGAACGTTTCGCGGCTTTTCCTCAATATTTCTCTGACGCCGAACGGATTCTACGCCAACTTGCTTTAAATGAAACCGAAGAAGGCGTTGGAAACAACGCTACTGGAGTTTGGAAAGAGCTTTTCCGCATTCAGCTTTCGGGCACCGCGACCCCGTTTGCTGATCGAATCCGCCTCCTTAAGGACTTGTCTGAAGCCAATAGTGGCATCTACCAACATCTGGTGTTAGATGGGCTTAAAGAAGCGCTCAACCACATGGGGACACGGATTGTTGGACCGTCGGTGGTCGGCGGTCAGCTTGTACCGCCGGATTGGCGGCCTCGAACACTTGAAGAATTTCGACAGTGCATCACTCAAATCCTGGAAGTGATTGAACATGTGACCGTCACCGGCAAAGACGACGTAAAGCTGATCGCATGGCGTATCATCGCCCAACATTTGCGTTTTCTGCTCTCGCATGGATTTCTGTCGCATCTTAAGCTACTTGTTAAACGAAAGCCTATTCCTGCAGAAGTCTTGCCCAATATCCTCTCCGCCGTCGAAGACTTCCTCGAATATGAATGTAATCGCTCCGCCAAAGCTGCGGAAAGCGACGCTAATTGTGTCGCTGTTAGTGAATGGCTTGCTCAATTGACACCATCGAGTTTCGATGATCGCGTCAGGGCAATTGTGGGAAAGGACTACTGGCACCATTCAATGCGGCAAGATATTTCCAAGCAGCCATCGGAGATCGCCCCGCTGGCGAGTGAGATTCTGGCTGACCCCAGCAAGTTGTCCAATATTTTGGAATTTCTTGGTTCACGTGCAGCCCCAAGTGCCGGTTTGCTTGGCCGCGAGTTGGGACACATCGACACTGAAGGACGGTTTCTGGATGAGATCCTATCTGAAGCTTTGCGAACGGGTTCGAGCGCATTCGCCGGCGGATACATAGCTGAGCTTCTGGAAAGGCACCCGAGCCATTCCTCGCGTTTTAACAACTGGCTTGATCGCATCGAGATTGCTTCTCCAACCCTGGCCCATTACCTTGGACTTGCGGCGCCAGTATCGAGTAGTCCGATCGAGCGCTCACTCCGCTTGGCGTCGGCGGGCCAAATTGATGTTAATCTGCTCGAGCACTTTCAATCGGGCATCTTTTTTTCTCGGATGACCCCGTCGCAATTATGCATGCTTCTTGATCTGCTGATTAAAGGAGGCGACGCCGCAAGCATACATATCGCGACCGACTTTGTTGGCCATTGCGTTCAATTTGAACGACCCTATGATGTCACGGAGAGGGACGCAATGTGGCGCGTACTTGACGCCGGTGCGCCCGTCGATGATAGAGCACACTACTGGTGGACGAAAGCCGTCGAAACATTCAGCGATGAAAGACCCGAACAGGCGTTGAAAACGGCTATCCGCGCGTTGCTCGGAAAAGATTACGACAAACGCGATAGTGCATGGGATGTCCTCTCGCACATAGCGCGAAGCCCATGGGCTAGCAATCACGCAGACACAATGATGTCGCTATTAGGTGACTTGTTGCTTGACCGCGAAAATGGTTGGAGGCTCGGAACAGGCCCCAAAACAGGATTTTTCCAAGTGCTTGCCGAACCTACGATCAGAGACTGGTTGCGCGAGCATGGCCTTGAAGGTGCTCGTGCTCTAGCCCGTTATCTACCAACTCCGACGCTTGACCCCGACGGAAAGCCTTTCGTTCATTCGTTGACAGAATTCTTGCTTTCAAACTGGGGCGACGACGAAAGTGTATTCAGTAGTTTCGTAGCGTCGACGCACCATCTTAAGCTTTATTCGGGCGACATTGCCGCTAGCCACCAACGCGAAGCAGACGCGGCGAAGAAATTTCTGTCTTATTCGATACCGGCGGTGCGTAAATGGGCTGAAATCGAAGTAGCTCTCGGAGAACGGCAGGCACGCGATTGGGCTGTACACATGGAAGAGCAAGACATCTAGCGGCATCTTAGGACTTAGCACCTTTCCCCGGCAACCGCGCTCACCCCGCGATCTACTCCCGACTCCAGCCATCGAGCCGGCTGCTCCAGTCACGATTCGATTCCTCCCCGGAAGTCGGCTTGTCGCCCGCGATCCCCTTGTCGAAGCCACTTTGCCGTATAACGCGCAACCTTGAAAGTTGAAAACTCTGCCTTGGGTTATCCGTGAGGGACGGCGCATGATTTACCGATTCGCGCTTCGTTTATCTCCTGATTGGCGGCGGTTTCGGCCCGTTCGCTGCGCTGCGGTCTTATCTTTAGCACGCGTCCCCTTTGCGGTCTACCATCACCGACCGGCTAATTCGTGGCCACCACACTAACCCTCGGTGCCTTCGCCCGGCGGTTCCACCAGCAATTCCACGTTTACCGAATACAGTGCCGGCTTTCCTTCTTCATCACTTTGAAAATAGACGCGGCGAGCATCAGGCGAGAACACCGGCGAAACGGCCGCTGCGCTACTGGCGTGATGCTGGCAGAGCGTCATTTCGCGTTTGGCGGAGCGCAGCAGCAACACCACGTTAGGCTGCGCCTTGCTGCGGCTGGCGCCCACAAAGACCGACGCGTCAAAATTCGGCGCAAAACTAGCAAACTGGCTGGTGGGAGCTACGCACTGCTCACCCTTGCCATCCAGCCCTACTACGTGAATTTCCATCAGCGGCACATCCGTGCGCATTAGTTCGCGCAAGAACAAAACCGACTGGCCATCCGGCGACCAAAACGGCTCGGAAACATTTCCTTTGGCAAGCAGTACCGGTTTAGCCGAGCCACCGGAACAGTACCAAAACTCCCGCTCACTCGCGCCTAACTCGCGCGAAAAAAGACACCCTGCGCCCCCGCTGTTCGGTTGAGCTAAACAAACTCTCCCAACTTGGTCAGCGTCAGCCAGCGCGCCACCATCGCCACGCGCGCCCTCCAGCTTCTGCAGACTCCCCCGCCGCACCACAAAGACCGCGCCGTTCAGACCGATGCTAAAGCTGCTCACACCGTCGGCCAAACTCTCTGAGGTTTGCCGCCTGGCCTCTCTCTTCGTCACATCCGTGCGCACGAGTTGCTCGCCGTCGAGAAAATACAGCCAGTGCTCCTTGGGATCAAGCGTGATCGACTCGGCGGCTAAATGCGCCGGACTCGCAAGTTGGCGCACCGCTCCTGAGCGCAAATCGACCTGAAATGGCGCTAGCGCGCCAGTCCGGTCGGACGAAAACACCAGGTAACGGTCTTTGACCGAGACAAACCGGTTCGTAGCCGCCGGCAGATAGCTGGAACTTTTGAGTGCCGTCAGCCGGACCAAGGTCGTTTCCGTTGTCGGATCGGTTAGACGAAAAAACTCGCCCACGCTGGGTAACTGTTTGGCTTTGGGGCGGCTGCGAGACGTTTGCGCGGCCAACCCGGCCGGCAAGGTCGCCAGCATCGCGCGGCGCGTGATGCCTTTGTTCACTGAAGAAGAGATGCTAGCAGGCTCGCTACGGTTGCAGTCACCTGATCGCAATCATAGGCCGAGGTCGTTGTGCGACCGGCCGCCTGCATTCGATACTAAGTCCGCCGGCTTAATGCCTAAGTAGGCGTACGGGTTGACGGGAGTGCCATGAATGCGAATCTCGTAGTGCAAGTGCGGTCCAGTGACGCGCCCCGTGGCTCCGCTCAATGCAACCACTTCACCTCTACGCACTTCTTGTCCCGGAACAACCAGGAACTGGGAGAGGTGGCCATAGTAGGTTTTCAAACCGCCGCCATGATCAACCACCACAAGCCGGCCATAACGTCCACTGGTGGTTACGAGTTCGATTACTCCATCCGCCGTTACCTTTACCGGTGTTCCTATAGCAGCCGAGAGGTCGACGCCCGCATGCACGGCACTCTCGCCGGAAAACGGATCGCTGCGCCGTCCGAACGAACTCTTCACTACCCCATTTACGGGCCAAATGCTCGGCTGCACTCTGGTTTGGAATTGGTGAGCGTAATGATGGTAAATATGCGAAAAACTCGCGGCCTTTAGAATATTAAATTCCTCGATTGACTCTTTAATCGAAGCGGTTGAATCATCGTCGGAATCCATCGGACGCAAGTCGTCGCTATTCGGAACGGTCAGACCCAGTCCATACACATTCGAAACGGTCTGCGCTACGTTCTCTAGCTGATTGATCTGGCGCTCATTCTTGATCTTGTCAATGGTGAGAACTTTGTTTTGGCCACGGACTCGCTGGAAATCGGCCTGCAACTTTTCAAATTGCGTTGCTTTCCAGAGAATTTGCAGATAGCTGGTGAACGCACCAGCCGCTATCAAAACTAGTATAAAAATCGATCCAATTATCCATGCGAGCGACTTGTAGCTGATCTTAATATGCCTGTCTTGCTCATGATTCGATTCATCAAGTTCAACTATCAAATGTTCGTGGTTCGTCATTCGTCTCCCTCAGAGGTCGCTAAGAGTGAATTCTGCCGCTCGAGGCCGGCGCTAGTCCGAGAACTTTCTATTATTTCCTGTTAATTATTTTGCCGAATTCTCAGCCTAACGCTTCTACCCTACAGTGTCAACCTAATACTCAAGTAATAATCCTATGCTTCCGGGGAACATCCCGTTTCTTGAAGCCTGGATTCTGAAAATAGTATATCGTGGATCACCGTATGAATTTGGATAATAGTTCCACCCTTTCGTAAGGGGCACATAAACGAAGTAGTTTTGGTCACTCCTCTTTCTCGCACAATTCGTTAACGCCTTTTAAGCCATCCCCTCCGTAACCGGACTACGACGGAATACAGTCTAGATGGACAGCGGTTCGAATAAAGGAGAACCTTCAAAAAATGAAAATGCTGAAACTGATGCTGGCTGGCTGCTTAGCCACCATGACGATGATGGCAGCCGACGCAACGGGCAAATGGACTGCCGAAATGCCGGGCAGAGACGGCACCCCCATGACCGTCACCATGAACCTGAAGGCAGATGGAAACGCTCTCACCGGAACGGTCAGCGGCCGGCGCGGCGACGCCGCCATTTCCGAAGGGAAAGTCGATGGCAATAATGTGTCCTTTGACGTTGTTCGCGAGTTCAATGGAAACAAAATGACGCAACATTATGTGGGCACTCTCGAGGGCGACGCTATCCATTTCACCATCAAAATGGAAGGCGGCCCGGGCGATGGCCAAGAGCGCAAATTGGATGCGAAGCGCTCGACAACATAAACCATAAAACAAAAACTAAGGTACTGTTTGAGGGAAAAACGGGAGTTTAGAGAGGCATCGGCAAGGGCTTCGCTAAATTCCCGTTTGCAATATGTCAAGCTCGGAAACGAGCCGCGCCTGCCGAAACGTTAGCGACGTGAGGTACCCCACACAAACGATGATTGCTGCAAGGGCGAGGCAATCGCTAAAAAGAAATTGGCTGCTGACGAACATCCGGCTCGTCCATATAGAAGGCAGTTGCAGCATCAGCAGCGTTTCAACGCCTCGCAAAAGCAAACCCACGCTACAGGCTTTCGACAACGCCGCGCGACCCGGCGCCATCCTCCGCCAAAGCACCACGCTGAAAAGCAACAGCCCCAACACAGCCGGGTGCAGCCCTTCGCGCAACATGCCCATACTGCCCGCGCCCCAATAAACCGTGAAACAGAGCATGGGACTCACGAACACCCAGAGCAGCCACTGGCGAGCGGCGCACAACCACAAGCTGCTAACGAGATACCGCAACATGAAAAAGAAATACGTAATGCCTACCGCAAACGGCAGAGTGTTCCAGTACGAAAAATAGAACCGAACCACGCTGGGCGACGGCCCGAAAACGGAATTAATCAGGTTATGGTTCGCGTGCAGCAAGAAAAGATAAAGCGGTATGAACGTGTTGGCCAAAGAGATCCAGCGCGACCGCAGCCACACCGTCAAATCCGGCGCGTACCCTCCGTCTGCCATCAGCACATAGGGAAGAAAAACTCCCTGTTTGAAATGCCCGCGGTTCGCCAACACCCAGAGCGCCATGCAAAAAAGCAAACCCGGAACGAGCGAAACCACTCCCCGCACCTTTTTGCGCGCCGTCAAACAAACAACAGCAAGCAGCGCCGGTGCAAAGAGCAGCGCTAACGGATGGCACAGATAGGCAACGCCCCAGAGCAAGCCGGCCCAAACACATTGCCTCCGCGTAATCAAATACACAGCCAGGAAAAGAAACCAGGCTGCCTCTAATTTCGGCCACGTAAAGTAAATCTCGTGTACCACAAACGGCGCCGTGGCCGTCACCAGAAAACCCAGCAGCGCCCACGCTTCATCGAGGAACAGCAACGCAACGCCGAAAACGGCCGTAAGACTGCAACTGGCAATCACTATCATGGCGATTCGGTAGGCCGCAAAACCTTCCGGATCGAAGACCGTCCAGTTCTGATCCGGCACGGTCTGAGGCAACTGAAACGGAAGCGCCAGCACAATTGGCGCAGCCGCTAAAGCCACCAATGGTGGACGTGCCGAAAAAGTCCAATCGCCGAATAGCAACACAGACAGCGCATCGTCCGGACGGCTTTGCGCCGCTACCAGTTGCAGAACGTGATACGGAATGCGGCTATCGCTCCGGTCGCCTACCTGCAGCGTCCGGGAAATGCGCCCGGCGAAAAGTTCCCCAACCGGTCCCAGCGAGAACGTGGCTTGGCCAATTCCCAACGCCGCTAAAAGCAACACAGTCAGCAGAACGATCCGCTCCGTCTTGTTTGTGAAACTCGTAAGTGGAAAGCGTAAGGAGTGATAAAGCGCATAGACGAACAGCGGGCCTAGGAACCACTGCGAGATAGACCGGCCTTCCAGCCAGCACAACACCCCCACCGCCGCGAGAATCAGAAATCCGGGTAAAGGAACCCAAATAAAAGCCAGCCGCGAACGCCTCCTCCGCAGCCATATGCCCGGGAAGAGCATAGCGGCCAGTGCTGCGCACGCCGTCAACACACACAGCAGCAGTTGCTCAAGCTCTCTCCATAGTTCGCTGCGATTATGCACGAAGCGGAACGGCTGCGAAAATCCGATCCAGCCACCGGGCCGCGCTGAGCCATCCGTCGCAATGATGCGAAACCGTTTTACGTTCTCAACACCCTTGAGCGAAACCTCCCGCACCTGCCACGTCTCCATCGGGTTGTCGCCCACGATCGGAATGCGTTTGATCAATCCGCCCGCGGTCTCAGCCTCAACGTATAGTTCGCAATCGTGTCCGGCCGGGTTACCAGCCACTTCTATGGCGAACGCCGGGACACGGCGGAACCAGGCGGTTTGCGCTTTCCCGGTAGCTGAATCGCCGTTCGTCCAAGATCCCCAACGCCGCAAATATTTGCCGATGCGCGAAGGAACCACACCGCTGTAGACCGCATCGTCCGCAAAACCGTCTTTTACGGTGAGGATCTCGTTTCCCTGCTCCGGAGCGAGGAACGAAAGCCGTGGAACCGCTAGCTCTGCGGGCCGAAGATAACCGGAAAACAAATAGCCCAGAGCACCGGCACAGATCAAAATGGCCACGGCGTTAGGCGTGGCAAACCTGACATCGCGGCCGTGGTTTGGCATACCCATGCGCGTCAAGCATTTGAGAATAACACCTGTTCGCGATAATCGAGACGTGGCATTCGAACGAGAAGTAAACTTAGCTGTAGAGTTGGCGCGAGAAGCTGGAGCCTTGGCGCTTGAGTATCAACGACGCGGCGTCACTGCCGAAACCAAAGACGACGAATCGCCCGTCACCGCAGCCGATAAAGCCTGCGAAAAGATGATTGTCGAACGCATCGCCCATGAGTTTCCCGAAGACGGCGTGCTCGGGGAAGAAGGCTCCAACAAAGAAAGCGCGAACCGCCGCAAATGGATTATAGATCCCATCGACGGCACTCGCGATTTCGTGCGCGGCATCCCGCTCTGGGCCGTGCTCATTGGCTTCGAACAGGATGGCGAAGTGGTGGCCGGCGCCGCACACAGCCCCGGACAAAGGCTGCTGCTTTCCGCGAGCAAAGGCGGCGGCACTTGGCAAGATAGCGACCAGTTGCACGTTTCGAACATCACCGATCCCACCCAGGCCGTTCTCTGTTTTAACGGCTTCAATAAAAAAGGCGTTGGCGAGCGAGGCGGCATTCTCCAGTGGGTCGAAAAGTTCTGGGCGGTGCGCGGAATGGGCGGGGCGGTCGATGCCATGCTCGTCGCCTTAGGCAAAGCCGACGTTTGGATTGAGCCTAACGCCAAACCGTGGGACTTCGCCCCGCTGAAGATTCTTGTGGAAGAAGCCTGTCGGCCGCTTCGGTGCGCTTGACGGTTCTAACTCCATCTATCGCGGCAGCGGCTACGCGTGTACGCCCGCGCTGGAAGCGCACGTCCTCCAATTCTTCAAAAAGACCCATTGACGGTTTATTCTCGAGTATATGGTCCGTCCGATTCGAGCTGCTTTTGCCCTCATCTCTGCTCTCGCCTTACCTCTGCTGGCTGCAGACACCATGCCGCCTGAAGCGGATCAGAAACTCGCTCGCGAAATCTATAAAGAGATGGTGGAAACAAAATCCGGCTTCACCACTGGGGCAACCACGCCCATAGTCAACGCTGTCGCCGCCCGCCTCCGCGCCGCTGGCTTTCCTGACGCCGATATCTTTGTCGGTGGCGCGCGTCCCGAAAAAGCAAACTTAGTGGTCCGCTATCACGGAACCGGCGCACGCAAGCCCATCCTTTTGCTCGCGCATACCGACGTTGTCGAAGCCAAACGCGAAGACTGGACCACCGACCCCTTCGAGTTCGTCGAGAAAGACGGCTATTTCTACGGCCGAGGGACTGCCGACGACAAAGCCCAAGCCGCCGTTTGGGTAGCCAACTTGATTCGTTACAAGCGCGAAGGGTTTCGTCCCGACCGCGACCTGATCGTCGCTTTGACCGCCGATGAAGAAGGCGGCGGCCCCGCCAACGGCGTGGACTGGCTTCTCAAAAACAAACGCGATCTGATTGACGGCGATTTCTGCTTCAACGAAGGCGGCCGCGGAGAAATGCTCAACGGCACGCGCATCGCAAACGACATCGGACTGGCCGAAAAAACCTACGTCGATTTTCGTTTTGAAGTGCGCAACAAAGGCGGCCATAGCTCGCGCCCTGTGCCCGATAACGCCATCTATCACTTGGCGGGCGCGCTCTACCGCCTGTCCCAGTTCGGTTTCCCTCTGCAACTGAACGACGTAACGCGCGTCTACTTCCAACAGATGTCGAAAATCGAACGAGGAGAGTGGGGTGCCGATCTGGCCAAAGTCGGTGAAGGCTCCGAAGATGCCATGAAGCGCGTCGCGGCCGTTTCTCCGGGTATGAACTCGATGCTGCGCACCACTTGTGTAGCCACCCAACTCGAAGGCGGACACGCGCCGAATGCCCTGCCCCAACTCGCCGCCGCCAATATCAATTGCCGCATTCTGCCGCAGGATTCCCTGGAAAATGTACTCACGACGCTGCAAGGTGTTGTCGCCGATGAGGAAGTCGCCATCACCGTCAAACAAGACGGCGGCGCCGCCCCCGCATCGCCCATGCGGCCCGATGTGATGAAGGCCTTCGCGCGCATTACCGATACAATGTGGCCAGGGGTCGTGACCGTTCCGAGCATGGCCACCGGAGCCTCCGACGGCAAGTATTTGCGCGCGGCCGGCATACCGACGTACGGCGTGCAAGGATTTTTTGGCGATCGCGATGACGTGCGCTCGCATGGCCGCGATGAGCGCATGCTCGTGCGTTCATTCTATGAAGGGCAAACATTTTTGTACGATCTTGTAAAAACGCTTTCCACGAGGCCCGCCGAATAGCTGGGGATGTCGAGGGTTGCCATCGTCGGTGCGGGAAACCTGGGTGCTTACCTGGGGACGCAACTCAAAGCCGCCGGGCATAATGTATTCTTCTGCGTTCGGCGCAATCCGCCCGCTTTTCGTTTTGACGATTCGCAGGTGTGGCATTTTCCATTCTTTTTTCGCCATCCGCCACAGGCTGACATCGTCTTGTTGACCGTCAAAACGTATGACACTCCTGGCGCGCTTCCTTGGCTGGCTCATCTCTGTAAAGACAACCAACCGGTCGCGGTCATTCAAAACGGCGTAGGTCATGACGAGCGCATTTCGCCTTACCGTGCCATTCCTGTACTTTGCTATGTCTACGTCGAGGCGCGCAATGGTGTCTACCAAGCGTTCGTGCCCAAACACGCGCATTTCACAATACCCTCGCAGTCGAGTTGTAATCCTTTCGCCGATCTGTTTACCAAGACCAATATCCAAGTCGAGCGGGAAGGCGCATTCCATACGGCTGCTTGGCGCAAACTGCTCCACAACTGCGTCTCGAATCCCCTCACGGCCATCGCCGGCCGCGGTCTGGAAATTCTGCAAGAAGAAAAATATCTCGAGCTCGCGCAGGCCATCTTGGCCGAGGCCTTTCCTATTGCGCAGGCCGATGGCGCACGCGTCCGCGCTACGGAAGGCAACAAGATTCTGACGGTATTGAGTTCTTATCCCCAAGGCACCCGCACGTCCATGCTGCAGGATTTCGAACGCGGCAAGCGCTCGGAGATAGATGTGCTGAACGGCGCCGTTATTGAAATTGGCAAGAAGTACGGCTTGCCTACGCCGGTGAATGAGCAAGTTGTGCAAATGCTGAACGAACGTTGGAAAGAGCTTGCCGGCGCGAAGAAACTCCAAGCAGCGGCTGGAGCATCGTCGAATGGCGCGAAAGGTTTTTCAAACAACAGCGCGGCGCCCACTCCCAAACCAGCTTCGCGCAAGGTCTGAATGCAACTCTCCGTTCGCCCACCATCATTTTGGAGTAAAGTGCATATATATGTTTGAGCGCTACACGGAAAAGGCGCGGCGCACCATCTTCTTTGGACGCTACGAGGCAAGCCAGTTCGGCAGTCCTTATATAGAGACCGAACATTTGCTGCTAGGGCTGCTGCGCGAGGACAAGGCTCTGGCGAACCGCTTCCTTCCCTCACCCTCGGCCTTCGATTCCATCCGCAAACAGATCGAGAGCCGTGCGGCGCCGCGAGAGAAAGTACACACCTCGGTGGATCTGCCGCTGAGCCACGATTGCCAACGTGCGCTCACATCTGGGGCTGAAGAGGCCGAGCGGCTCAACCACCAGCACATCGGCACCGAGCATCTGCTGCTGGGCCTGCTGCGTGAGGAGAAGTGCTTCGCCGCTCAATTGCTAGGCGAACAAGGCGTCACCTTGGACTCGGTGCGGAAGCAGTTGCCGCAGTCGCAACCCCCGGTTGCGCAGGGCGGCCGGTCTGCCTCGTTCCCCCGTTTCGACCAATGGCTTGCCGGCTGTGAAGCGCGTGGCGGCTTCTTCTCCGTTACGCGAAAGCGCGGCGCGAACAGACCGCTGCAGTTCGCCATTTACCCGGTCGACCAAACGAAAGAAAACGAAAAAGGCCAAGACAGGGCCGCCCCCGCACAGCTCGCGCAGATTCAGAATCGGCTCGATTTTGCCGTGGAGAGAATGGAAAACGCCATCGCCCATCACGAATTCGAGAAAGCACGCTTCTATTCGGACGAGGAACGAAAAGAGCGCGAGAATCTGCGCTTGCTCCGCGAGCGGTTCAACCTGCAAGAAGCACCTCCGCCAGTCCCGCTGCTGTGCATCGAGATCATCGGTGACGAGCGCTTCTCCGAGGTTCACCAACGCTGCGACGATTGCATTGCGGAAGGTGTTACGCAGATCTGGCTGTTGAACCCCTATTCGAAGCGCGCTTACACCGTTACCAAAGCGGAAGGCCTGCGCGAGTGCAGAGGCCGAATTCTCCAGATCGCAGACCCGCCGCTGGAAATGGACCTGAACACGATCTTTGATTAGGATCGTGTGGGTGCCAGCTCCGCAATCACTGCGGCAATTTTATCGAGTATCTGGTTCCAGCCCTCTAGTTGACCGCTATTCTTTGCGCTCTCCATAGGTTCATTTCCAATGAAGGTGAGTTTCGTCTGGCCGTTTCCAAAATCCTCAAAGATCGTCACATCGTACGCATCGTCAATGGCCTCATGTTCTATCCCATAATGCGCAGCCTCAACCTTGTTTCCCTTCGCGTCGGCAAAGTACATCGATGAAACAATTTTTTCGTGCAGAACAATCTCGTGGTATTCACCGGCATTCCAGAACTCCTGGCCATCCGGCGCTCTCATGCAGCAGAGAAATTTTCCTCCCACGCGAAAATCCATCTCGCAGAAAGGAGCGGTAAAGCCCTTCGGGCCCCACCACTGCATCACATATTTCGGGTCTGTCCACGCCTTCCAAACCAATTCGCGCGGGGCATCGAAAACTCTTGTGACAACCATCCGCTCTGTCTCGTTAACCGTGTTTTTTGTCATCTCTGATCTCCGTTTTTTTCATTTGATTTACAACCACATCCAGCTTGTCGAAACTCTCTTCCCAGAATCGGCGGTAATAAGCCGCCCAGTCGCTGACTGTCTTTATCGCTTCGGGCCTAAGCGTGCACACACTCTCTCGTCCACGCTTCGTCTTGATCACAATCCGCGCCCGCACGAGGTAGGCAACATGTTTTGAAATCATCTGCTGCGAGAGGGCAAACCGTTCCGTCAATCCATGCACCGAGGCAGGACCATGTGAAAGCCGTTCGATCATCCCCCGCCGGGTGGGATCCGACAAAGCGGCAAATGTTGCACCCAATTGATCCACAACCATATGGTAGTGGATTTTCGGACAATGTCAAGTGTGAATTTTGCGATTCCTGATTTTTGGCCTGATCTCTGATCGGTGACTCCCTCCGAACTATCCCTCCGCCGTCAAACCACTGGCAACCCTCTAGCCGAGCCGCGACAGCAATGGCGGCTCAGCCGCCTCTATTTGTACCGATGGAGCGGTAGTCACAGCCCGTTCAATCCGGTACCACCGGAGGCATCTCTGAATCCACCCGCTTTTATGGGGGCAACTGGCACTATTGATGTGAATGTCCTTTATCGTTCACTAACGGAGTTGGGCGAGCAGAAAGAGGCTTTGGCATGCCCGAGGTGGCGCTGAGGCGGAAGCACCACCTAAATCCGAGCGTTCTCCGAGTAGCGCGTTATCCAGCGAACCCATAAGGGTAAGCGGTCACAAGCCGAGTTCTGATGTTCAGGAGACCACTTCAACATAAACCGAGTTGGCTGTGAATCGGGCGAATTCCCAGGTACAATGGCGAGCATGAAATACGAGGAGAACGGAATGGCGCAAGACAATGCCACGATCATCCGCCGCTTTGTAGATGAAGTGATCACCGAGGGGAAAATCGACTCGGCCTCACAGTATGTCTGGGAAGACGTCGTTGAGCACGTTCCACTGCCCGGACAGGGCCCTGGACTTGAAGGTTTGAAAGATATCCTGCGCGCTATGCGCGCGGGCTTTCCCGACATCGTCTTCTCCATCCAGGAGCAAATTACGGAAGGCGCTAAGGTCGCCAGCCGCTTTGAATGGACCGGTACCCACAAGGGTGAGTTCCTCGGTATTCCCGCAACAGGCCGGCACGTCCGCGTGTGGGGTATTGTCATTGATCGCCTCGAGAACGGGCGTATCAAGGACACTCGCATCATTATGGACACTCTCGGCCTGATGACCCAGCTCGGTGCTCTGCCTTCTCCGCCTACGCCATGAGGCGTCAGTACTTTTCGATGCCGCTGGACCAGCAGGTGCAATGGAAGAGTAGCGCGCCATTTTGCCGATAGCGAAGTGACCTTAGTGGAGCGCTTGGCCAAGACTAAGGAGATTGCCCTCGCTGTCTTTGAACCACGAACCTTTCTCACCGACTCCCTTGCTGGGATAGTTTCCTGCGATTTCAGCAATTCCATTTACGGTCTTAAGGCCGGGCAAATCGTATTCTTCGAAAACGACGCCACGCGCTTTGAGAGCTGCCACAGTTGCCTCGATATTGGCAACTTCCCAGCCCATCTGGGTGTGACCGCCTGACGCCACTCCTGTGGATTTAAACAAAACAAAAAAATGTTCGCCGCTCCGATAGCGGAGGCCGCCGGCCCGTTCCTCTAAAGGCTCCAGACCTAGCATCTCCGAATAGAATTTCCGGGCTCGGCTTAAATCTCGCGCGGGTAGCCGGGTAGTCACATCACTTCCTTCAAGCATCGTCAAACTCCTACCGCTATTTTGATCTTTTGATTGAGCGTAGCGCCAAGGATTGGTCTCTGGTGCGAACCAATCCGCTGCGAGGCACCCCATAATAAACGCGCATTGCATCCGCCAACGGCTGCCCGCAAATCGCCGTTTCTTCGCCTCACTATCACCCACCGCCGCCAGGCCCGGCAATTCGAACGGTAAAACCAACCCGCTCGGTCGTTAAAACGTTAGTGATATAGTCACTCGCAGATTCGTCTCTCGGATTCGCACAAACCGGGGACAGGAGTTCCACGTATGATCGCCACTTCCTTTGAATATCTAAAACCCAAAACAGTTTCCGAAGCCATCGCCCTGCTCGGCCAACACGGTGACGACGCCAAAATCTTAAGCGGCGGCCAAAGCCTCATCCCCATGATGAAATTCCGGCTGGCCCGTCCCGGCGTGCTCATCGACATCAACGGCATCTCCGGCCTTTCGCAAATCACCGAGAGTGACGGCTATCTCCGCATCGGCGCGCTCGTGCGCGAAGCCGAAATCGAACACTCTGCAGTGATCCGATCAAAGTATCCGCTCTTGCATGACGTAGCGCATGTGATCGCCGACCCCCAAGTTCGCAATATGGCAACTCTCGCCGGCAATCTCGCTCACGGCGACCCTGCCAACGATCACCCCGCCGCTATGCTCGCCCTCGGCGCGCAAGTTGTTGCCACAGGTCCCAAAGGCGACCGCGTCATCCCCATCGATGAATTTTTCCTTTCCATCTTCACAACCGCCCTCAGTGCCGATGAAATCCTTACCGAAATCCGCATTCCCACGCCAGCCCCGCATAGTGGCGGCGCATATCTGAAGCTCGAACGCAAGGTCGGCGATTACGCCACAGCCGCCGTCGGAGCGCAAGTCACTTTAGACTCACAGGGCGCATGCACCAAAGTCGGCATCGGTCTCACCAACGTTGGCCCCACTCCCATCAAAGCCAAGCAAGCCGAACAATTTCTAACCGGCAAACCGCTTACGCCCGAGAACATCGCCCACGCCGCGCAACTCGCAGCGGATGAATCTCAACCCAGCGCAGATTTACGGGGACCTATCGACTACAAACGCGGTCTAGTAAAAGAACTTACTAAGAGGGCGCTATTGCGCGCGCAAGAAAAAGCGGGTAAGTAAAGGAAGGCCATGTCGAACACCTATCACGTACGTATCAAAGTAAACGGAGTGGACCACGAAGCCGATGTCGAAAGCCGCCTTCTGCTCGTGTATTTTCTGAGAGAAAGCATCGGCCTCACCGGAACCCATATCGGCTGCGACACCACCAGTTGCGGCGCTTGCACCGTGTTATTCGACGGACGCACCGTAAAAGCGTGCACTCTTTTTGCCGTACAGGCCGACGGCCACGAGATTGAAACGGTGGAGGGATTAGCCGTCCCCGGTAAAATGCATCCGCTGCAAAACGGCTTCCATCAGGAGCACGGCTTGCAATGTGGATTCTGTACTCCCGGCATGTTGATGTCGAGCTTGGCCCTCCTGAATAAGAATCCAAACCCCACCGAGAGCGATATCCGCTGGGCGATTTCCGGCAATCTCTGCCGTTGCACCGGTTATCAAAACATTGTGAAGGCAGTTCAGCACGCCGCCGAAGAAATGCGGAAGGGAGCAGCACAATAATGGGCGAGATTTTAAAGACCAGCTTTGCAATGGGCGGCATGGGCCACTCGGTGAAGCGTAAAGAAGACGGCCGCTTTTTGCACGGGCAAGGCAACTACGTTGACGATGTGAAACTGCCCGGCATGGTCTTCGCGCAGATGGTCCGCAGCCCGTATGCGCATGCGCTGGTGAAAAGCGTCAACATCGAAAACGCCATGAAGGTCAAGGGCGTCTTAGCTGTCATCACAGGCAAGGATCTCGAAAAAGCCGGCCTTG
Organism: Bryobacterales bacterium; assembly: GCA_963763615.1. Taxonomy (GTDB): domain Bacteria; phylum Acidobacteriota; class Terriglobia; order Bryobacterales; family Bryobacteraceae; genus Bog-105. Next base: position 127,614 of record CAVXPI010000015.1, read on the forward strand.
CCTGGATGCCGACGCTGTTTTACGACCAACAGATGGTTCTGGCAACCGACCGCGTTCTGTTCCAAGCCCAAGAAGTCGCGTTCGTTGTCGCCGAAGATCGCTACGCCGCCGCCGATGGCGCAGAGTTAGTGGAAGTTGAATACGAAGAGCTTCCGGTTCTGGTAAACCCGCACAAGGCGCTCGATGCCGACGCCCCAATCCTTCGTCAAGATCGCGCCGAAAAATCGAACCACATCTTTCACTGGGAAGTCGGCGACCAGGCTGCCACGCAAAAGTCTTTCAGCGAGGAGCCGGTGAACGCCCGGGTTGACGCTATTTTTCAACGCTGCCACCCTGCCCCGCTCGAAACTTGCGGCTGCATCGCAGACTATAACAAAACCACCGAGAAGCTCACCGTCTGGCTGACTTCCCAGGCTCCGCATGCTCACCGCACGGTATTTGCGCTCGTCGGCAAGATTCCCGAACAGAACATTCGCGTCATTTCACCGGATATCGGCGGCGGCTTCGGCAACAAAGTGCCCGTCTACCCAGGTTATGTCTGCGCCATCGTTGCTTCGCTTACGCTTGGCCGGCCCGTGAAGTGGATCGAATCACGCTCGGAAAATCTCCAATCCACCGGCTTTGCCCGCGACTATCACATGACCGCCGAAATCTCCGCCACCCAAGATGGCATCGTTAAAGCGCTGCGCGTAAAGACTCTGGCCGATCACGGCGCTTTCAACGGCGCGGCTCAACCAACGAAATTCCCGGCGGGGCTCTTCAATATCTGCACCGGCTCCTATGACTTTCCGAACGCCTTTTGCGAAGTCGACGGCGTTTATACCAACAAGGCCCCAGGCGGCGTTGCCTATCGTTGCTCCTTCCGCGTCACCGAAGCAGCCTATTTGATCGAACGCGCC
>CAVXPI010000016.1:0-255222 GCA_963763615.1 Bryobacterales bacterium
ATTGCTACCGGTTCCGTTACTACCCGTCCCGTTGCCACCGGCGTCGTTGCCACCGGTTCCGTTCGTGGTGGCCGTGGATCCCCCGTCGACCTCGTCGGCCCCCTCCCCGACCGCCCGGATGATCTCCTGCTTGAACGGCTGGGCGGCGAACAGGGCGAGCCCTTGGTCGACGGTCACCTCGTCGCGGATGAACGGCTGGTCCTCGGCGACGATCTGGCGCATGGTGTCCTCGATCCGGCCGAGGTCGTCGTCGCTGAACCGGGCGCCACCCGGCAGTTCGAAGTCGTAGTAGAAGCCGTCGGCGATCACCGGACCGATGGCGTAGTGGGCGCCCGGCCACAGCCGCAGCACGGCCTGGGCCAGGACGTGGGCGGTCGAATGCCGCAACACCTCGCGGCCGGCGTCGGACGACGTGGTGAGAATGGCCACCTCGTCGCCGTCGGCCAGCTCGGTGGAGAGGTCCACCTCCCGACCGTCCACGACCGCGGCCACCGCCGCCCGGGCCAGGCCCGACCCGATGGCGGCGGCCAGGTCGCCGGCCGTGGACCCGGTGGCCAGCTCCCGCGCCGAGCCGTCGGACGGCACCGTCACCGTCGCTGCCATGGTCGTCGTCTTTCGTGGTCTGGCCGTCGGATACCGGCCCCGGGGCGACGGCCGCGTCGGCGGGGCTCGTGGAACAGACAGCGTAGAACGACGCGACGGGAGGTTCGTCACCCCGGTTTCGGTGACGCCAGGGCAGCGTGGGAGCATGCGTCGGTGCCCCGTCCCTCCTCCGGGCGATCCGCCCCGTCCCGGCGCCCCGGTGCGGCCGAGCTGGCGGCCGCCGAAGGAAAGACGGTGCCGGACGTGATCGGGCCGGGCCTCGACGTGCTGTTCTGCGGCATCAACCCCGGGCGGTGGTCCGGCGCGGTCGGCCATCACTTCGCCCACCCCGGCAACCGGTTCTGGAAGGCCCTCGACGCTGTCCGGGTTCACCGACGAGCGGCTGACCCCGGACCGCTGAGCAAGTGATGATCCGGTCGAAGGGCATCACCAACCTGGTCGGCCGCACGACCGCGGGCCCGGCGGCCGAGCTGTCCCGGGACGAGCTGCGGGCGGGCGGCGCCACGCTGGCCGGGAAGGTCGAACAGTGGCGGCCGACCGCGGTGGCCTTCCTCGGCCTGACCTCGTACCGGACGGCCTTCGGACGGCCGAAGGCAACGATCGGCGAGCAGGACGAGCGGATCGGCACCGCCCGGCTATGGCTCCTGGCCAATCCGAGCGGGCTCCAGGGCCGTTACGGGCTGGACGAGATCGCCGACCAGCTCCGGGCCCTACGGGAAGCCGTTATCGGTTCGGGCTAGCCGGCTGGTTTGGACTAGTCGGTCCGGCCGAGGTCGATCCCGGGGAGCAGCGCCGCGGCCGGCGCCGACCGATCGGCCGGCCGCCGCGCCGTCGTCCAGTGCGGCCAGCGCCCCGGGCGCTGTCGAGGTCGCATCGTCCAGCCGTTCGTGCACCGCGTCGAGGACCGGGTCGGCGCCCGACGCGGCGGGTCGGGACGGCACCATCGACGGACGCACCGGCGGCCGCGGCGCTTGGCTGCCCGCCACCGGGCCAGCCGCTGGGCTGCGACGGGCAGGTCGGCGTCGGTCCACTCCCAGTCGCCCCGGTAGTGGTGACCGAGCAGGGCCACCCGGACGACGGCCGGCTCCCAGTGCTTGACGAGGCGCCGTACGAAGACGAGGTTGCCCGAACGACTTCGAATCTTCGTGCCGCCGAGGCCGACGAGGCCGACGTGGAGCCAGTGCCGGCACGAACCGCCGACCGGTGACCGACCTCCGACTGGGCCGTCTCGCACTCGTGATGGGGAAAGACGAGGTCGCGTCCGCCGCCGTGGAGGTCGACGTCTGGGCCGAGCTCGCGCAGGACGAGGGCGGGAGCACTCGATGTGCCAGCCCGGCCGGCCGGGGCCTCTCCGACGGCACGGTTGACGGCGCAATCGGCTACGAATCCCTCGAACGCTTTGTCGTCACCATCAACTACGATCGCAAGCTGGTCACGCTGAGCGATCCAAGTCTTTACGACAGCCTCCAAACCGATCCCTAGCGCTTACGTGCTGCCATTAAAACTCGAAAACCAGACTCTCGACGATCCAGGCGGCGAATCGATGACAAGCCCGTATCCAGGTTCGTCGTGGACACCGGCGACGGCGGCGCGATCCACCTGTATTCGGCCTGGGGCGAAGGCGAACGGCCTCGCCCACTCCGCCGTGATCCGAACACCGAAATCTCGCAAGGCGTCGGAATCGGCGGCCCGGTGCAGGAAGTGCTCAGCGACGGCCACCAGCTCACGTCGGGCGCGCTTACCGTGCCCAACGTGACCAGGACGGTAACCGGCGCCGGCGTCAGCGATGTCTCACAGCAAGCCGGCGGGATCGGCAATGAGAAACCCTCGGCCTATTCCTCGCAACCTTCGACTACGGCATCAGAGGATCATTCTGCAGAAGCCGTTCGTTCCGTCCACGATCCATCCGACATCGTTCCCGTCGCAGCAAAGCCCGCCGGAAGCTCTCTTTATCCCAACCTTCGCCGCCAACTACCGTGGCGCCTATCTCCCCGCCTCCGCACTGAAAGGCGCATTACGCAGCGGCTTAGTCTTCTCGCGTTGGTCCGCCAACGTCATCGAACGTGCCGCGTCTTCCATGGAAGGCGACCGTCTTCCGCGCCGCCTGGGCGAAAGTTCCGAAACTGCGGCTCAGGCTTCCCAGATGCGCGTCCTCGGCGCCGCCGATAGCGAACCCGTTCCCGTCAGCTCTTTCAAGGTCTATCTTCTGCGCACAGCCTCGCTCGACCTTCGTCAACCCGCTCAACCCCAGCTCGTTTGGAAAGTGGCTGGGCGGGGTAGTGTCGCCGCGCAGCGCGTCAACGATGCCACTCCCGTTTTTGCCGAGATGGCCGTGCCGGGTACCGAATTTACCGGCCGCTGCGAAGAGCACACTTTCCTAAAGCAGCCCGAACTCTCTCGCAGCTTCGGTTGGCGCAGCGCTCCCGACATTGAAACTATCCTGGCAGCCGCCAATAGCTACGCCGCTTCCCAGCTCGATTTGCACGCCCATTACGCCGAAGCCACCGGTCTAGCCGCTCTACAGCAGACCATCGACCATCTCCGTTTGCAGTTGCAAGAAGCGCAATCCGGTTCACATTCTTGTCTCGTTTGCCTCGGCTGGGGTGGTGGCTTCCTCAGCAAAGTCAGCTTTCACGACACCGAATCCGACGCCTACCGCAAGATTTTGCGCGCGATTCCATCCATTAGTAAAGCCATTCGCGACAAGGTTCTGTTCCCCAAAACCCGCCGCGTCATCTTCATAAATGGCAAGCCTACCTCCCTTCGCTGGTTGGGCGCTACTACAGCTACAAAGCTAGTATTTCCATATAAATCCGAGCTTTAAGGTCTCCACATTTGTGCTTTTCCCAGTCCCCCAAACTGCCGATTAAGGGTATGATAGAGCGTGGGAGGTCCCCCACAAAAACGAGACAGGTAACCGAATAGGTCAACCATGCAACAGGCTATTTATAACCCTTACTTTGGGTTTAGCGAGAACCCTTTTAACATTAGTCCGGATCCGGAATTTTTGTATCGCAGCCCACAGCACGAAGAGGCACTTGCGAATTTGATCTATGGCGTCCGTAGCCGTAAGGGCTTCATTGTTCTCACTGGGGAAGTCGGCACTGGTAAAACCACCATGCTCGAGTGTCTACGAGATTATCTGGACACTATGCGCACTGAGTTCGCCTTCATCTTCAACTCGCGGCTGAATCCAGACCAGTTTTTCGAAATGTTGGCTTACGATTTCGATCTCGATTGTGATCGTAAATCGAAGACCGACGTTTTGTTCGCGCTCAACACCTTGCTCATCAAGCAGGCTGAAAAGGGCCGCACCTGCGTGCTTCTCGTCGACGAAGCGCACAATTTGGAATGGGATGTTCTGGAAGAAATCCGCCTGCTTGGCAATTTGGAAAATCGCGGCGGCAAACTGCTGCAAATTATTCTTGCTGGCCAGCCTGAGCTTGATCGCAAGCTCGATGCTCCCAATCTCCGTCAGCTTAAGCAGCGCATTGTTTTGCGCTGCAGTTTGAATCCGCTCGAACCGTCGGAAGCCATCGGCTACATCGATACCCGCCTCGCCCGCGCGGGCATGCCCGAACAACAAATTTTCACGCCTGAATTGCTCGAAGAAATCTACAAACGGTCGCGCGGCATTCCTCGCGTCATCAACCTGATTTGCGACAACCTATCTCGTCACAGCCTTCGCCATGGAGCGCAAAGCTTTGCACCCTCGAAATGCTCGATGAAGTTTGTCAGGATCTCCGCCTCGAATGGCCCGGCTCCAACCGCGATCGCCGCGCCCGCTCGCGCTACGGGCATGAAGAAGATCACTTCCCCGATTCCATCAGCGCCCTAGGCGATTAGTCACCGAGCCGGAAGCGTAAGCGCCCTTGTTCGGCGCGGCTTAACATATAAGGGTGACTCCGTTCAACGCCGCCGTCTTACGCGAGACTGGGCGGCCTTTTCCTTTTACACACTCCAAACCTTTAAGCATCGAGCAATGCGAACTCGATTCTCCCGGCCCTGCCGAAGTGCTCGTTCGCATTCGCGCTGCCAGCCTCTGCCATTCCGATCTCAGTGTCATAGACGGTAGCCGTCCTCGTATCATGCCAATGGTGTTGGGGCACGAAGCGGCCGGCGAAGTGGTCGAAATCGGCCCTGGCGCAAGCGATTTAGCGCCGGGCGATCGGGTTGTCTGCATCTTCGTTCCAAATTGCGGCCATTGCCCCCGCTGTCACGAAGGCCGTCCTGCCTTGTGCGAGCCCGGTGCGGTCACGAATCTGGCAGGAACCTTATTGAGTGGTGCTCGCCGCCTGCGCATGGCTGGTGCCGCCGTGAATCATCATTTGGGCGTCTCTGGCTTTGCGGAGTACGCCGTCGTTTCGCGTTCTTCTCTCGTGAAGGTGCCGGCCGATCTGAAATTCGACACAGCCGCGCTGTTCGGTTGTGCCGTCATCACGGGCGTCGGCGCTGTCTTGAACACGGCAAACGTCCCGGTTGGCAGCACTGTCGCGGTCGTCGGCGCTGGCGGTGTCGGCCTCAGTTGCATTCTCGGTGCACAACTCGCCGGGGCGCGCCGGATCATTGTTGTCGATCTCAACAAGAGCAAGCTCGCCTTCGCCCAGGAACTCGGCGCCACCGATGCCTTCGATGCATCCGCTCCCGATGTCGTCGCCAACTTGAAAGAAACCACCGGTGGTGGCGTTGATTTCGCGTTTGAAACCGCAGGCGCTGCTCCCGCCCTCGCCTTGGCCTATCAAATAACGCGCCGCGGCGGCACTACCATCACCGCAGGCTTGCCCAACCCGAACCACCGATTCTCCATCCCGCAAATCTCCCTCACCGCCGAAGAACGCACTCTCAAAGGTTCCTACATGGGATCGTGCGTGCCCCAGCGCGATATTCCCAATTACATCGAAATGTTTCAGCGTGGCCGCCTTCCAGTCGAACGTCTCGTCACAAACCGCATCAACCTCGAAGAGATCAACGAAGGTTTCGACCTTCTTGCAAGTGGCGACGCCGGCCGCATTCTGATGTCCCTGTGATGCTACTTTTCCAGCAAATCTGGCAACATCTGAGCCACCGAAATACTGCTTTTCGCCAAGTCGATTGACACCGCCTCGTCTTCACCGAGCGTCAAAACCGTCGCGTACTTCGTTTCTGCTGGTTGACGATGTACCACCAAACATCGTCGCTTCAAATCCAGTACCCAATATTCGCTGACACCGGCTCTCAGATATAGACTACGCTTCGTGGTCAGGTCGTGCTGAACTGTCGAATCGGCAACTTCCACCACCAAAAGCAATTCTTCCCCGCGCGGGTGCCTTGTTTGATAATCGGCCTTCGTTTCGATCAATACAGCCACATCCGGTTCCGGCAGACTCGATTCCTGATCCGCCTCACCCACTTCGATGGGCAACTGCACTTGAATCCGCTCGACCCCGAAAAGCGCAGCCAGCAAGGACTGTACCATGCGAACAGCAAAGGCGTGCGGCGGTCTTTGTCCCATCTTTTCAATCAGGTCCCCTTCGATCAGTTCCAGCCTATGCTCCACGAAAAGACCAGCGTCAGCCATTTGCTGAACTTCGGCCCGTGTAAAGCGCTTGCGTCCCGCTGACTCGCCGGGTCCCGCCGGAATGACAATAGCAGACGACATACTTCTGTTTTACCTCAGATTCCGTTAATTCCGTGACAGCCACCACAATGCATCAATTCGCCCTACTAGGTCAATATGGGTCGCGGTGGGCATCTTTTAACGAGGCCGCCGTTCCTTCGATAACACACTTTGCCGATTTTATTTTTGGCGCGTAACCAATTCAAAACAAGCCTGCTACCCAATTTCGACCCCGCCAGCCCAAACCAGCAACGCGCTAATCTTGATCCGTTGACCAGTTCTAAGGCGGAAACGGAAGCCCTTTCGTACTCGGCACGAATCGCTCCCATTTCGCCAATGCAGATCGCCAAAAGTTCTGCACGCTCTTCGAAATCCGAATACGTTTCCCACGGCGGCGGCCCAGGACGCTGGTTGGCTTCGTTTTTTCAACTTGCCACTCTTGGCTTCGCAGCGGACGTGACTAATTCCGTTAATTCCGTAATTCCGTGTAATTCCGTGTAATTCCGTGACAGCCACCACAATGCATCAATTCGGAAATACACCCGTTCAGCATGGCTTCGTAGCGTAAACTGGCATCCTTGCCCGCCGTGTTGGGTGCGTTTTTCCAAGACCGCCTCATCCCCTGGCTTCGAAGCGCAAAATCACCAATAATCACGTTGGATGTTCGGCGAAAAGCGTAAACGGCCACACCTTGCCCAGCGTTCCGCAGGCTGGAGTAATGCGCGCGCTGGAGAATTCCGTGAGGACCGAATTCAGTGGACCGAATTCCGGGCGAATTCCGTGGGCGAATTCCGGCGAATTCCGTGACAGCCACCACAATGCATCAATTCGGTAACACACCCGTTCAAAGTGGCTTCGTAGCGTAAACGGCAACATCGCGCCCAGCATTCCGCAGGCTAGAGCAATGCGGGCGCCGGAGAATTCCGAGGATTCCGGAATTCCGGGAATTCCGTTACTGCCACCACAACGCATCAACTCCGCCCTACTCAAAGGCCAATATGGGTGGCAGCCACATTGCAACGTCCCGGCCACAGATCATCGCAAAGCCCTCGAGCCGAGCCCGTTGGAGCCCCAACGCATCCGGTGAGCATGTTTTAAGGAGCCGCCGTTCCTTCGATAACACACTTCACCGATTTATTTTTGGCGCGTAACCAATTCAAAACAAGCCTGCTACCCAATTTCGACTCCGCCAGCGAGAACGAGCAACGCGCTAATCTTGATCCGTTGACCAGTTCTAAGGCGGAAACGGAAGCCTTTCGTACTCGGCACGAATCGCTCCCATTTCGCCAATGCAGATCGCCAAAAGTTCTGTAACCTCTTCGAAATCCGAATACATTTCCCTTGGGGCCGCCTAGACCGCTGGTTGGCTTCGTTTTTTCAGATTGCCACTCGTGCTTCGAAGCGCAAAAAACTGATCGACGTAATTCCGTCGTAATTCCGTGACAGCCACCATAATGCATCAATTCGGTAACACACCCGCTCGGACATGGCTTCGGAGCGTAAACCGCCCCCACCGCGTTGGCTTCGTTTTTTCAAGTTGCACCCCTGGCTTCGAAGCGCAAAATCGCCGATGATCACCTTGGATGTTTCTGCGAAATGCGCTTTCTATTCGCCCACTCATTCGCTTCGTAGCGTAAACGGCCACATCGCGCCCAGCATTAGGCAGGCTGGACGCAATGCGTGCGCTAGAGAGGGCGACCGACCCTACCAACCCAAATCCCGTTCCATCCGCAAATCCCGCGCCGCATGCCTTACAAACTCCATCGCCGCATCAATATGCCGAAACGCCAGATTCCGCCAGCCAACCGCACTCGGATCGTCTTCCTCTCGCCCAATGTCGGCGCGCGATTTCTGCAGCAACTCCATCACCTTCTGAAACCGGCCGCGTCTATCGAGGCTCGTATCAATCTGCGGATGATCCTCCATATCCTTGTGGTCAAATCGCGCCGCCACATCCATTTCATGAATCGCGCGGTCAATCTCCACGTCCGCCTGGCGAATACGGCGCATCACATCCGGATCGTCATGAACTCGCATCAGCGCCTGCGCACGCCGCAAATCGCTCCTCGCGTGCAGATAGGCCGGATGCCTTCCCGGTGTATCCGCCTGCAACAGTGTAGGCGCGGCGGCCATCGCAGCTAGAAAAACAAAAGAGAACAGCTTATTTCTTGCAGTCGACATTTGGTATTGCCCTTTCACCTCACAAAACGAAATGCCACAAGGCCGGTTTACCAACTGTCCACGAATCAACGTATTTTAATCGTCAACGGTTTACTAACGCCGCTAAACTTTTTTTCATCTCCGATCCCAATTCCACCGGACGCCGCGTAGCTCGGTCCACATAGACATGCACAAAATGCCCTTGCGCCGCGGCCACATCTTCGTCATTGCGAAACAGCGCCACCTCAAACGTCACGCTCGTTCGTCCGATGCGTGCCACGCGCAAGCCGGCAAAGATCCGCTCCGGAAACGCGATCTCTTCGAAGTAACTGCACGCCGTCTCTACCACTAAGCCGGCTACCGTGCTGTTACGCAAATCAAGTACCCCGGCGTCAATCAAGTAACGATTCACGGCCGTATCAAAGTAACTGTAGTGCACTGCGTTATTCACGTGCCCGTAGATATCGTTATCCATCCAGCGCGTCTGTATTTCCAGAAAATACGGAAACCCCGCTCGCATCCATGGTTGTGGCCGTTCCATCTCAATGAGTGACCAATTCATTCCCGCGCCGCGCAAGTTGCGGACAATGTCGGGCAATGTCGTCCGTCAGGTCTTGCGCATTCTCCGGCGCAATCAGCACATTGCCAATGCCGTAATTGATCTCGAGCCGCCCGTCGTTAGACGGCTTCACACCCGCGATCCGCTCATAAGCAATCACGCGCGTCGTCAGCCCCGATTTAATAATCAGTGCATCCGCCGCCGTCTCATATTTCTGCGGATAAGAAACACCGAACACCAACGCCGCGGCAAGCAGTGACGCCAAGCTCATCCACGGCCAATTTTGCATGATCGCAATAAACGCCGGCGCCACGATGCCAACTAGCATCGAAACCCTCGTCATCCAGTCCGTTTTGGCTTTATATTGCACGTCAGTGCACCGCCTCGAAGAGTCCCGCCACTCCCTGTCCTCCGCCCACGCTCATAGTCACCACTCCATAACGTGACCGCGGCCGTCGTGCCATCTCGTTCGCTAATGTGCCTGTCAATCGCGATCCCGTCATCCCGAATGGGTGCCCCATAGAAATAGCGCCGCCATTCACATTTAACTTATCCATCGGAATCGCAAGCTGATCGCGGCAATAGACCACTTGCACCGCGAATGCTTCATTCAACTCCCACAAATCGATGTCGTCTATCGAAAGCCCGTAGCGTTTCAATAATTTCGGCACCGCAAACACCGGCCCCAAACCCATCGCCTCCGGTTCACAGCCAGCCGCCAGACAAGCTCGAAAAATCAGTTTGTACGGAATACCCAACCGATCGGCACGTTCGCGCGACATCAGCAGCGTAGCCGATGCGCCGTCAGCCAGTTGCGACGAGTTGCCCGCCGTTACGCTGCCGTGCCCGCTGTCCGGGTCGAACACCGGCTTCAGCCCCAGCAACACTTCAAAATTGGTCTCCGGCCGATTGCACTCGTCGCGGTCGCAACAAGTCTCCGCCGTGCCCATGGTCTCGCCAGTGTGGCGATCCACCAGTGCCATTGTCACGTACATCGGTGCAATCTCTTCGTCGAAAAGCCCCTCATCTTGCGCACGCGCCGTTCGTTGCTGGCTGATCAAAGCGTATTCGTCTTGCGCGCCCCGGCCAATGCGAAACTGGCGTGCGAGTATTTCCGCCGTTGTTCCCATTTCCATGTAGACGCCCGGGAACTCGCGTGCCAGTTCAGGGTGTAGATCGTTGAGCGGTTTCGTGAAGCTGAAACTCTCTACGCCGCCACCAATAGCCGCTTCCGCGCCTTCGTTAACGATGGCATGTGCCGCCATGGCAATGGCCTCAAGGCCCGAAGAACAGAATCGGTTCACCGTTACTCCCGGCACCGAAACCGGCAAACCCGCCAACAGCAACGCTTTTCTCGCGATATTCCCTCCCTGCGCTCCCCAAGGTTGCGCGCAACCCAAAATTACGTCCTCCACTTCATTCACATCCAGCAGCGGCGTCCTGCGCAATACATGCGTCAGGCAATGCGCCGCTAAGTCCTCCGGCCGAGTCATATTGAACGACCCACGGTATGATTTGGCAAGGCCCGTTCGCGAACTGGACACCACTACAGCTTCACGCATGGTCAATTGAACTTTTTCATAAGTGTAACGTTGTCCGATTTTTTGATTGGAGATTCTAAATGGCAGACCTTGTGCGTCTTTCACAGCACGATGACGTGGCGGTGATCACGATTGATAATCCGCCGGTAAACGCTTTGAGTCCCGGCGTACCCGAAGGCATTGCCTCCTCGTTGAGCCAGGCGCTGGCCGATTCTAAGACGCATGCCATTGTAGTGATCGGAGGCGGCTCCACATTTATCGCCGGTGCCGATATCCGCGAATTCGGCAAGATCGTGGCTGGCGAACGGCCCAAACTGACTCTGCTCCCCTTTCTGTTAGATGTCGAAAACTCGCCCAAACCTGTGGTGATGGCGATCCACGGACAAGCTCTGGGCGGCGGCCTCGAAGTAGCTATGGCCGGCCACTACCGCGTGCTCGCTCCCAAAGCGCAAGTCGGTCAGCCGGAAGTGAAACTCGGCATCATTCCAGGTGCGGCTGGCACGCAGCGTCTGCCCCGCCTCGCCGGTGTCGCCAAAGCCTTGGAAATGTGTACGGATGGCAATCCGATAAAAGCGCAAGAAGCGGTCAGCCTTGGCATCGCCGATAAAATCATCGACGGCGATTTTCTCGAAGGCGCCATCGCCTTTGCCCGAGAAGTCGCGGCCAAACCCGCGCCCAAAACCCGCGAACGTAATGAGAAGCTTAAAGACATTTCGCCGAATCTGTTTCAGACTGCGCGCGATCAAGCTCGCCAGAAATCGCGCGGCCTGCGTGCTCCCCTCGCTGCCATTGACGCCATCGAAGCCTCAACCAAACTCGATTTCACTGCTGGTTGCGAAGAAGAAGCGCGCCTCTTCAACGAGTGTCTTTTCTCAACCGAAGCGCAAGCCTTGATCCACACGTTCTTTGGCGAGCGCGCCGTGGCCAAAATTCCCGGCATTCCCAAAGAGATCAAGCCGATCGAAATTCGTCGCGCCGCCATCATCGGCGCTGGCACCATGGGCGGCGGCATCGCCATGAATTACGCTAACGCCGGCATTCCCGTCATCGTCAAAGAAACGTAAACAAGAAGCGCTGGATCGCGGCCTCGGCATCATCCGCAACAATTACGCCAAGACCGTAACCAAAGGCAAACTAACCCAGGAAGCCATGGATCAGCGCATGGCTCTCATCACCCGCAACTGACGTACGATGGCTTCGAGCAAGCCGATATCATCACCGAAGCCGCATTCGAGAATATGGCGCTTAAAAAAGCAAATTTCTGCCGAACTCGATAAGCTCGCCAAACCCGGCGCGATTCTCGCCACCAATACTTCAACGCTGGATATCGATGAAATTGCCGCTGTCACCGGCCGGCCGAGCTATGGTGGTGGGCACTCATTTCTTCAGTCCCGCGAACGTAATGAAGCTTCTGGAAGTCGTGCGCGGAAAGGCCAGCTAGCCCCGAAGTGATCGTTACCGCCATGGGTCTCGGCAAGAAACTCGGCAAAGTTGCAGTGCTCGCGGGCAATTGTCATGGCTTCATCGGTAACCGCATGTTGGAGCCCTATTTTCGCGAAGCGCAATTTGTCGTCGAAGAAGGCGCGTCGGTCGAACAAGTCAACCAAGCCATGTACGATTTCGGCATGGCCATGGGGCCGCTTGCCGTTGACGATCTCGCCGGACTCGATATCGGTTGGCTCATTCGCAAAGAGCGCGCGCGCGCACAGGAAGCCCGGCGTACGCGTCCCCTTAGTGGCGGACAAACTATGTGAGCAAGGCCATTTCGGACAAAAGACTGGCCGCGGCTGGTCCCTCTACGACGCGAATCGCAAGCCATCTCCCGATCCCGAAACCGCCGCGCTCATTGCAAGCACTGCCCGTGCCGCCGGAATCGAACGCCGGCAAATCTCAAACGAGGAAATCGTCGACCGTTGCGTCTGCGGCCTCATCAACGAAGGCGCGCGCATTCTTGCAAGAAGGCATCGCCCAACGCGCCGTCGATATCGATATCACTTATATCTACGGCTATGGCTTCCCAGCCTGGCGCGGCGGCCCGATGTTCTACGCCGATACCGTCGGCCTCCCCAAAATCCTTGCTCGCATCCAAGACTTCGAAAAGAAGCACGGCTCCGATCTTTGGTCCCCCGCGCCGCTGCTCGTCCGTCTCGCCGCCGAGGGCAAAAAGTTCAAAGATTTCGACAAGCAAAAAGAAGCACAGTAGTCCGTAATCGGACACTCGTGCCATTCTCGAACACCCCTTGCACTCGCAAAACTCGGCCGGCTGAAATCCTTTGATTGGCACAAGGCGTGCATCACAATCCGCTGACTCGCAGTTCTATAACTAACTAGCAAAAAATATTCCTATCTTTTTTGGACTAACTACGTTATCTGAATAGACGGTTTCGAAAGGATGCAGTAACTATGCCGCCTCGTTTCACTTGTGTTTTGGCGCTTGCCCTCCTCGCAATCACGCCTCTCTATTCAAACGATATCGACAGTGTGAGTCGCTGGAACAATCTCGGAGCAGTCCACCAATCCCAAGGCAAGCTGAAAGAAGCGGAAGAGGATTACCGTCACGCCCTGGCGCTCTCGCCAAGCAAGGCAATCGAAGCTTCGTTGCTCAATAATTTGGCCGCCGTCAAGCAGGCGCAACGCGACTTCGCGAATGCCGACACTCTGCTTAAGCTAGGCTACGAGATTCTTAAAGAGACCAATTCACTTCAGACGAAGGCCGCCGGCCCTTTGTTGGCGAATCTTGCATTAAATTTTCAGCAGCTCGGCAAACCATGCTGCGCAGCCTTGGGGATTTCGCCAAGGCCGAACAAATGGAAGTACGCGCCACCCGCGCCAACGTGCAAAGCGTTTTAGCCGCTGGCTTGCGATAACGTAACATCAACCCGCCACCACAAAAACATCCCCAAGGCCAGCAACCCCGCCATAGGAAACAACGGCGCATCGTAGTTATGGAAAATCTTGACTAAGTAACCAAAGACCAGAGAAGAAACAAAGTAACCTACTTGCCCGGCCGTATTCATCATGCCGGCAACCGCTCCGCTCCGCAATCCGCCAATATCGGCGCAGGCGGCGAAGACCGCCGGCTGTTGAAAAGTAATTCCGGTATAGGCCAAACTCAAACATGCGATGAGGGCGAAATGACTCGTCGTCATGATCGCCCCCGTCGTGGAAATTGACGCCAGCAACAACCCCGCCATTCCCACGCCGCGCTGCGACCATTTCACGCCAATTCGCGACGTCAGCCAATCCAGCGCTATGCCACCCAACAAATTCGCCGCCGCGCCGAACAGATACGGCAGAGCTGACCATGACAAATCATGTTCACTAAACGCCCGGCCTCTTTCGAGATAGGTATGCAGCCACGTCTGATAAAAGCCCATCGTATACACGTAGCAGGCCGTCAGTGCCATCACCGCCCAGAGGCTTCGATTGCGCAGCAGAGATCGCCAGCTGATCGAAACCACCCTGTCCGTTGTCGCTTCCACAACGCGATCCCGGTACCGCCACATCCAGATAAAAGACCAAATTACACCCACACAGCCAAACGCATAAAACGACATCGGCCAGCCAAACCGCTGCTGAATCGGCACCACGAGCAACGGCGAAAGCGCTCCTCCCAACTGGCTGCACATGATGAATAACCCGAATGCCCGCCCGCGCGTTGCCGGTGGAAACCATTGCGAAATCGCCACGGCCACAATCGGAAAAGCTCCCGCCTCACCCGCTCCAAACAAAAAGCGCACGCCCAGCAGGATTGGATATGTTGAGACCGCACCGGTGAGTGCCGTGAAGGCCGACCACCACAGCACAATGCGCGTTAAGATCCGCCGCGCGCCCAGCCGGTCGCCAAGGTGGCCCGTGGGGACTTCGAAAAGGCCGTACCCGAAGCTGAAAACCGTTCCTACCCAGCCCCATTGCTCAGGCGCAATGTGCAGCGCATCCTGCATGCGCGGTCCGGCCACGGACATGCAAACGCGATCCAGGTACATGATGATCGCGAGCACGCACAGCAGCAGAAGATAGAAATAGGAGCGCTTCAACCGGGTAAACCAGCTTACCGCGAGCTTACCCTCCTTGCACTTTGCGCTCGAAAAAGTGGTCAAAAAAGTGGTCAGCCTGATCTGTCCCCCTCTCGTGGCGATACAGATTTACCTGAGGGGACAGATCAGGCTGACCACTTTTATAATGTCGTCTGACCAAGGCAGCCCAGCCTCAGGCGATGCCGGATGCAATAGCTGCGACTCCTCTGAAGACGACGCTTACCCGCCTTGCACTTTCCGCTCTTTTCCCTGCCACAATGCGTCGCGAATTTCGCGCTTCAAAATCTTGCCCGTGCCGGTCTTCGGCAAAGGCTGCTGCGAAAAGTGAATCATGCTAGGCAGCTTGAACTTAGCGATCCGCTGCTCCAGGAAGCTTGTTAACTCTTCAGTTGTCAGCTGTTCGCCCGGTTTCAACACCACCGTTGCCACTGGAATCTCGCCCCACTTCGCATCCGGTGCCCCCACCACAGCGCACTCAAACACGGCCGGGTGCGCAAAAATCGCTTTCTCCACTTCGATCGACGAAATATTTTCTCCGCCGCTGATGATGATGTCCTTCTTGCGGTCGACAATGTGCAGGAACGTCTCGTCGTCCCACACAGCCATGTCTCCCGTATGGAACCAACCGTCCGTCATAACCGCTTCGGTGGCTTTGTCCTCCTTGAAGTAGCCATCCATCACATTGTCCGATCGGACAATGATTTCGCCCATGGTCGAGCCGTCGCGCGGAACGTCTCTCATCTGGCTATCCACCACGCGCGCTTCTACTCCCACTGATGGCCAACCCGCCATCGACATATGAAACAGCCTGTCGTTCTCATCCTTGAAACTCACCGTGCTTTTGACGCGCGATTGCGATACCATCGGACTCGTTTCCGTTAGACCGTAGCCCACTATCACTTCGCACTGGAAAGCTTTTTCCAGCCGATCCATCAATTCAGGCGATGAAGCCGCTCCCCCCATGGTGATCTGCTTCAAGCTGGACATCTCGTATTTGCCTAGATCCGGCGAATTCAAGAGAGCGTTCGCCATTACCGGCACCATGCCCATATGCGTGGCGTGCTCTTCCTGAATCAACCGGAACACCTGCGTGGGCTCAAATCGCCTGACCATCACCTGTTTCACCCCGCTCATGGTGGCAGTCTGTGCAGCTCCCCAACCGTTCGCATGAAACAAGGGGATTGTGTGTAGAGCTACGTCTGTATCTTGGGTACCCGCGCCCGCCAGGACGTTCAGCGCATGCAGATACAACGTCCTATGAGACAGCGTGACGCCTTTCGGCGTGCCCGTGCTTCCACTCGTATAGAAAAGTTCGGCAATCTCGTTCTCCTCGAACTTGGTCCAATCCGGGCGCTCAATTCGCCCTTGCTGGAGCAACTCTTCATAAGTCAGATGCGCCTGTGGAATGGCCCCTTCCGTTGCAACATAAGACTTGATCTCCGGACAGTGCTTATGGAAGGCATCCACCAATGGTGCAAACTCATTCTCGAAAATCAACACTTTCGCCCCGGAGTGATTCAATATCTGCGTTAGCTCCGCTGGGGTCAAACGTACGTTGAGCGGCATAACGACGGCGCGAATCAACGGCGGCCCATAATACCCTTCCAGCAATTGGTTTGTATTGAAACTCAGGTAAGCGACCCGATCTCCCGGTTTCACTCCCAACCCAATTAGCCCTGCCGCCAGCCGTTCGCATCGCTCGCCGAACTGCGCATAAGTGAACCGTTGTCCGCCCGCTATGACACCTTCCTTCTTACCGTAGAGATCCACTCCGCGGTAAAGACAGCGAATAGGTGTAAGAGGAAGATGCATTCGTGGCAAGCTCCGAGTAAAAAGATTAGACTGCTTAATTAAAATTAGATGACATACCGCTCGCGCGTCAATAGGCGGCCTGCGATTTTCCGCCGCAGCGCGACCGCATCCACTGGATCGTATCCCGCCAAACGTCTTAGTACCGACATGTTTTGGTGCAGCGTCTCGCCTTCCGAACTCCCGCCCAAAACGTTTCGCGCCGCTTGTTCAATGCGCCCCATGGCATCGCGCAAAAACACCGCACACATCTCAACGGCAATGCTGCCTTTGCCCGACGCCATAGCCTTGCGCGAACGAAGTAGCGTTGATTCCATCGCGAACGTTTCCATCACGATGTCCGCAATGTTCATCATGACCTCCTGCTGGCTTTCCAACGCGGCCTGGTACTTTTGGAACGCTAATCCCAAAGTCAGTAGTGCAATCTTCTTGGCATTTTGCACCAAGCGCAGTTCTTCATCCTGCTCAGTCGATCCAATCTGCCCGCTCTGGATTTCGCCCATCAGCGCCAAAGCCGCCGGCACCAGCCCTAATTGCCCCTTGCTGGCTCGCTTTACCAGCATTCCGGTGATGAGCAGACGATTGATCTCGTTGGTCCCTTCAAACAGCCGGTTGATGCGCGCGTCGCGATAAGCCCGTTCTACCGCATAATCCTGATGGAATCCGTAGCCGCCATGTATCTGCACGCCTTCGTCTGCCGCGTAGTCCAGAACCTCCGAGCCGTACACCTTTACCATCGAACACTCAACCGCGAACTCTTCTACCGCTTTCAACATGGTCTGTGATGCATCTGCGTGCGCCCACGAAAAATCGCCCAGCCTGCTCTGGATCTGTCCAATCACCCGCCACGCCATCGAATCCGCTGCAAAGATGCGAATGGCTATCTCCGCCAGCTTGTGTTGAATTGCGCCGAAATCGGCAATCGTTGAGCCAAATGCCTTGCGCTCTTTCGCGTACTTCAGGCAAATCGCCAGAATGCGTTTCGCCCCCGCTGCCGTAACCGCACCCAGCTTCAAACGCCCAACGTTCAAAATGTTGAACGCGATGATATGCCCGCGGCCAATCTCCCCAAGCACGTTCTCCACCGGCACCTTGACGTTTTCAAAATAAACAGCGGTCGTGGAGCTGCCCTTGATTCCCATCTTGGCTTCTTCTTTGCCGTTCGTCACGCCGCCAAACGCACGTTCCACAATGAAGGCCGTAAACTTTTCACCAGCGACTTTGGCGAACACCACAAACACATCCGCCGCCCCGCCATTGGTGATCCACATCTTCTGACCGTTGAGCGAATAATGCGTGCCGTCGGCGCTCAAGTCAGCGCGCGTCTTCGCACCCATGGCATCCGATCCCGCTTGCGGCTCAGTTAGTGCGTAAGCAGCTAGAAGTTCAACCTTCGCCAGCTTAGGCAAATACTTCTCTTTCTGCGCTTCCGTTCCGAAATACAAAATCGGCAGCGTGCCAATACCCGTATGCGCCCCATGCCAGCCGCCGTACGACGCATCTTTGCCCAGTTGTTCCGCCGCCACCAGCGCCGACGCCAAATCCAATTCCATGCCGCCGAATTTTTCCGGAATCGCAATCGCTGTCAGCCCCAACTCCGCCGACTTCCGCAGCAGCTTCAACGCTAAGCCTGGCTCCATGTGGATAATGGCTTCCAGATTCGGCTGCACCTCTTTGTTGAAAAATTCTTCCGCCGTCTTGCCGATGGCCAAGTGCTCTTCACTCAAATCTTCCAGCGTGAAAATATGGGCCGGTGACGTTTCCTCAATCAGAAACGCCCCGCCGCTCGTCTTGGGGAGTACTGCTTCTTCTGCTGTCGCCGCCATTGCGATTGCCCTCTACTCTTCTACCAGGATTTCGGCAAACCGGGCGCGCAATTCATCGGGTATGGCGATCGCGCGCTGCGATTTGCGGTCCATGCAAACCATCGCCACCGCACCCGTCGCCGCCACAACACCATCCTTGCGTGCCTTGAATTCAAAGCGCATAGACGACCTGCCGAGCTTTGTCAAGCATACTTCAATCTCAATCAGGTCGTCATGCAATAAGGGCAGTTGGATATCGCACTCGGCATGCACGCGCGGAAAGTTATACGTCCCGCCCGTGTAACTAATATCGAACAGACGGAACAATTCCGTCTCCGCCGCTTCGAAAAATTTGAACAGCGATGTGTAGTGGATGCGCCCGCTAGCGTCGGTATCGACAAAGCGAATGCGGGTCTCGTAACGAAACGGTTCAGTCATCTGAATCCAGTTTAGTCAGCGAGCGGTACCCGATGCGTGGACACTACACTAGCGCTCGTTGCGCAGTTCCAACTTACGCAGCCACAGCAAATCCTTGATGTGGTCCGACAAATCGTAACTCTTCAACGTTTCATCGTCCAAATGCGCCGCGCCCTGAATGCGGCCCAGGCAATGCGCCGACCCGCAGTGGCAATCGAACGCCTCCGACATCGACCATTCCGTCGAAGGGTAGAAAAACGTCAGCTCATCGTCCTGGCGAATCGGCGCAATCGCTCGCAACTGCCTGCTTCGCAGATCGAAAAACACATTCGGGCGGCAGTTGTGATTGATGTAAAGAAAGAACTCAGGGTCGAGAATAATATGCTTGTCCGCCGCTGCTGTTTGAACGGTGTAGCGGTCCGGCTGCGGCAACGTCTGCGACGATCCGAATGGGCGAATCGCTTCCCCAGGTTGGAAATCCGTTTTGGCGAACAGCGCGCGATGCCCGTCGGGCTGAAGCTCACGAATCTCAAAACGCGGGTCTTCCACCTCGATCAAAACGAACGAAAGTGTCTCTAAAAAAGGATTAGTAGCCATGCAAAATTGAGGTCTTTTAATGAAACCTGACTTTTTCTATCGAGTTTATAGGCTTAGGATAGCCGGTTTTTGAAGACCTGGGAGAATTACGAATAGCATTTAATGCGGGTTTAATTTGACCTTAATTCTTGAATTTCTTATTCGGGAACCTTCGCCATCGTTGCTGTTAATTCCGTTGTTAATTCCGTGACAGTCACCGTAACCCCCCAATTCTGCGCTGGTTTCGCTGTCGGGTTTTACCGTAGCAAACTTCATTTCCCGGCACCCCTCGACCCGGCTGGGATTTGGCTGCCAGTGCTGTCCAGCGGTCTTTCCGGATTCGTGTTCATTCGGGTCAGAAATCGGAACGTCTACCGAAGCACCCGCACATCCGAAGGATGCAGGCGCCGGCTTCTTCACGCCCAGTGATTCAGCGGACCGTGGCCGTGGCCCAGCCTCGGTGCGGTTTCGATGGCGGCTTGCACAAAACGTTTGGCCCGGCCGACGGCTTCCACCAAAGTCATCCCCATTGCAAGGTTTGCGGTGATGGCGGCTGACAGAGTACAGCCCGTGCCGTGGGTATGTTTGCTTTCTATGCGGATACCGGGAAAGCGTGTAACCTGGTCCCCTTCGAGCAACAAATCGATAGGCGGTCCCGACAAGTGACCCGCTTTAATCAACACAGCCCGGCAACCGGCGGCACTCAGGCGGCGAGCGGCACGCAGCATATCCGCTTGATCGTGAATTTCCATGCCGCAGAGGAGTTCCGCTTCCGGAATGTTGGGCGTAACCAGGTAGGCTTGCGGCAATAGTTCATCGCAAAGAACAGCTTCGGCTTCCGGCGAGATGAGTCGTGTGCCATGTTTGCTGATCATTACGGGGTCGACAATTAGGGGAAATTCGAAATTGTCGGCGAGCGTGGCCACGGCCCTTACAACCTCTTCGTTGCCGAGAGCGCCGGTCTTGGCTGCATTTGGAGGAATATCGGACAAAACAGCTTTGATTTGTTGAATCACCAGATCCGCCGGCAAAACCTCCACGCGCGAAACGGAAACACTGTTCTGCACCGTGACTAGAGTTATGGCGCTCGTCCCATAGACATGGTGTTGGTGAAAGGTTTTCAGGTCGGCTTGGATGCCGGCTCCTCCGCTCGGATCGGAGCCGGCGATGGTCAATGCCACAGAAAGCATCCTCTGAGCGTAGCGGAAATTACTGGAACGAAGCGCTGCCCGTCGTTTGCCCTAGAGAATTGGCCAACCCCACGGTGACGGAGCCCACTTTGGTGACGTCGCCCGAAACGGGGAAACTTGCTTGTAACGAAAAAAGGCCGCCGTACGTGTTACCCGTGAA
Source organism: Bryobacterales bacterium (assembly GCA_963763615.1). Taxonomy (GTDB): domain Bacteria; phylum Acidobacteriota; class Terriglobia; order Bryobacterales; family Bryobacteraceae; genus Bog-105. The sequence goes on from CAVXPI010000016.1 coordinate 20,454, forward strand.
AAACAGTTGTTGAAAGTCCGAAGTTGCGTTGAAAGAAATGGGACTGCCGATGACACTGCCGCCGGTATCGTAGAACGTGAAGGACACCACGCCGGCGCTATAAGTGTTGTCGAAACCGTCGAGCGTTACCAGGAGATTCGGGGTTTCGCGATTCGCCTGGACCGTGAATGCGGGAGCTGGCAGACGGAATGGCGAACGACTGCGTGTAAATAGGTGTGTCCGGAAAAGCGACAGAGAATGTCAGGGTCCCTCCTGTGGTGCCGGTTTGAAAGGTGATACTCGATTGGCTATTGTAAGTGGCCGTTTGCGCACCAGACGCAACACTGATATTTAGTTGCCGGCCGTTGGTGGCGGTGAATACGATGGCGGAGTCGTCCGCTGCATTCGCGATAGAGGGCGTGAAGTGTAGGGTCAGCGTTCCCAGCGCCGAAACTGGCGACGGAGCGCCGAGTTGAACTATCAAGCTTTGTTGTTGCTGGCTAGCTACGCTAGTGGCGGTTGTAATGCTGAACGTTGGTAGTAACGTTGTTACGCCTAATCCGCTGATAGAGAAGGTCAGGCAGCCGATGGAAAGGGTGCCGGTTTCGCTGCCGGACGAAGACGGTCTGAACGCTACGGTGAAAGTGGCAGCGCTTCCCGGTGCAATCACAGCAGGTAAGGTTGGCAGACCCGAAAGAGAGAAGTCGCTGCCGGAAATCGTAATGGTCGGAATTGTGATCGAGTAGGCCGCGGTACTGGGATTCGAGATGGTGAACTGCAGGACGGAACTGGCGCCGTTGCCGGGCAATACCTGGGGAAAAATAATGGGAGTGCCAAACTGCGCGATGGTTGTGACTATCGCTGGGATGCCTGAATAGGTAATCGCGAATGCTCCCGTACCTTGGCCCTGGATTCCGTAGCTGTTCGAGCCGATCTGTAATTGTCCGACAGCGAAGGCAATCTGACTGGGCACAAATGTCACCAGGAAGTCAGCCGATTTGCCGCCGGCAATCTGCGCTGGCAAGGTTGACGTGTCGGCGGAGAACGAGCCGGAAACTGAGATCGCCGGAACCGTCACGCTTTGAGTGCCGGGATTCGTCAACGTGAACGTGGTCATACTGACTGAGCACTCGGCGGTGTCTGGAAAGTTGATCGGCGAATCGCTGAACGGGGTGACGGCGGCCGGCCCGTTCGCCGTTTGATAGCTGAGAGTGAGAACGGCGGGTGTGGCAGTTCCAGTCATCGTGCTGACGTTCAGAACATAAGCTGGGCAAACATTGGATGTAGCGGATAAAGCACATCCGTTTTGCTCAACCTGATAGGCAAGATTGAGATAACCGATGATGACGCCGGCAACGCTGGGCGTGAAGTTCACCGTGAACAATTCCGATCTGCCTGGCGCGAGGGTTTGATTATTAAGGACACCGGTGATCGAGAAATCGAGACTGGTAACCAGTGAGGTAGCCGACGAAGACATAAAAGGGCCGACGAAATAGACGGGATTTACCGACGTATTGACGGCCTTAACTACCAGGTTGCTGTAACCGCCGACGGCTGTGCTGGCGAGCTGATAGAGAGGCAGGAGCGGCGTATCGGCCGCTTGGCCGGTGGTGTCGTGAATGTAAAGAGTGATGGCCGAGCCGTTTTGCCCGTAGGCAACGGAGCCCAAGAGAAGCGAGAGTGCGAGACAAAGGCGGTTCATCGAGAAACCTCATGGGCCGGCGGTAAGGGTGCAAGCAAGCGCTTTTGGCTGGGTGGAGGCAGGAGAAAGACGTTCAATTTGGTTTGGTCGAGGTAGAGCGCCCAGTTGGTGCCGGTGGATTGCGAGGAGACATGAACCCAGTGGTCTGACATTTGTTCGGCGCGGAGATCCGTGGGCGAGAGAGCTTGCGAGCTTAACTGAATGGTTTGACGGTTGCCGTTGCGACGCTCGGCGACGAGACCTCGATCGTCCTGCGAAATACGCCAGCCTTGTTGCACGAAGATCCAACCCCGAGCGTCCGGCTCGATATCGGAGCTGGTCACGCGGCCTGACGGCAACGCGACCGTGATTCGAGCAACAGACAAGTCAGGCCGCGTAACGAAGAATTGTGCAGCCGCGCTGGATGCCAGATTGACGAACGTGATGGGTCCACCGAACGAGGAGTCGTCAACAACGGTCTCGGTGAAGTTGGCGCCATTCCAAGCGAGAAATAGATGTTTTGAGGGTAACCACACAATGGCCGATGTCGCGGCGGAATCCACATGCAGGAGGGGCGCGGGTTCGTCTGCTTGATACTCGCCGAGCAGCGCACCATCGGCAAGTCGTAAGCGAATCAATCCGCTCAAAGAGAGCAAGCCAACGGAATCGGAGAACGAGGCGGCGTCGGCGGTGGCGAGCCGTTGGGCATCGGGAATCATGTTGGCGCCGATGCCGTGGACGATATGGACCGAGCCGTTAGGATAACGGACGACTCCGAGGCGAGGAACAGTGAGTTGCGCGTGCAGCAGTGCACTCGCCAGCAAGGCATAGCACGGGATGGAAAAACGTTTCATAGGTTTGATTGGCCGCTTCGGAAGAGTGACTAATGACCGATAGTAATGGTGGGCGCGCCGATTGTGACGCCAGAGTTGGAACCGCCAGCCCCGCCAGCCGCGCCACCACCGTGTGCTGCCAGGACTGCCAGCAATGCCGCGACGGCCGCTCCGCCCCCGAGGCCGACCAGGAGCAACAATTTCTTATGGCTCGCGGAACCTCCTGCACCGGTCGTGGTGTTGGTGATCGTTACGGCGGGTTCACTACTCGCCTCTTTTGAAGGCGGCGGTGGGTTAGGCGTCAGCGTGTGCGGCCCGCTGGCCGGATCGGCGCTGAGGATTGGCGCCGCATCGGCAGGGGGCGCCTGCACTGGCACTGACACGACCCTCACTGAAGGTTTGTCTACGCCTACCTCTTGCGCGATCATCAACGCGGCGTGGGACGCGCCTTTGGCCGCGCTCACTTTGAGTTGGACTTGACCGGCGCCCGGTCCCCATTCGATGAGCGGAAAGCGCGAAATTCCGGCAGCGTCTGAATAGGCAACCGAGGAGCGCAATCCATTGGCGAAGCTTCCAGTGGGAGCCTCTTCGGGAAGGCGGAGAGCCACCGCGGCGCCGGGTACTGGGGGAGCCGGCGCCATCCGTAACTTGGAAGACGTAACCTTTTGACGACTGGCCATCCACCAGATGAACATGCAACGGTGCATCAATCGCCAATTCGGCGGGAACGAAAGAGCTTGATTGCGCGCAGATGGGGCTGAGGGCGATCAGCGAGCATAAGAAGAGCGATAGAAATCTCATATAGCAGTGGTTACGCCAGCTATACGAGTTTGATTAAGATAACGGTGATGTTATCCGGTCCTCCCTCGTTCTTGGCGGCCTCGACAAGGTAGTGGCATTTTTCGGGTAGAGTTTTCTCAGAATCGAGCGCTTCGCCCAACAATTTTTCGTTTACCACGCCGTGCAAGCCGTCGGAGCAGAGCAAAATGGTATCGCCTTCCTTCAGTTGAACGATGCAAGTGGAAATTCTCAGGTCTTCTGTGCTGCCGACGGCCATCGTCAGCACATGACGCATAGGATGTTTCTTAAGCGCTTCTTCGCTGAGTCCGAGGCGAGCGCCTACTTCCGCCACCCAGGTCTGATCTTGGGTAAGAGCAGAGAGTACGCCGTTCGATGAGAGATACGCGCGGCTGTCGCCGACGCTGCCAATTTGCAAGCGCGCTTCGCCGATATCGCGCGCCACTACCAGCGTGGTGCCCATCCCGGTCAGTTCTGCATTTTTCTGCGCGGCTTCGCGAACTGCCCAGTTGGCTTCTTGGAAACCCTGCTCTAACATTTCCAATCCAGTTTGGTTGGCGCCGTTCAGGAGATACTCATACACCATCTCAGCGCTCAGATGCGAAGCATACTCACCGGCATTGGCTCCGCCCATGCCGTCGGCAAGTATGAATATGCCAGATTCGCTGTCGCTAATGAAATAGTCTTCATTGTTCGAGCGAACACAGCCTGGATCGGACAGGCCAAAAGCTTCAAGCATCAAGAGTTTTGATTATACTTTCTAACCCTACAGCGTATACCCCTTGATTTCTTGGGCTACTTTGCTTTGGGCTGCAGCATCGCTTTCAGTTGCCGGAAAGCAGTCGAATCTATAGACATCTTGAGGCGAGCGGGGGCCAAAGCTTTGGTCCCAGGCGGGGAGATTTTGCGTTCTTCGGCCCGGGCAAGCAGTTCGTCGGCCTCGCCATCGTCCGGCGAATGATCCATCACGGACTGTAGTTTCTGTTGGGCTTCTTCAAAGAGGTTACGGCGCAGGAGAGCGGCGCCCAGGTTGAAGAGGTACGAGACGTCGGCGGGATCGCCATCGACCGCGCGCCGGAAATCGTCAATGGCCGGAGGCAAGTTGAGCTGGTCTTCGGCAGCCGCCAAGTTGTTGTAAACCTCATGCAGCGGCATCGTGTTGGCAACCTCTTTGAAATAGGCGGCGGCGCTATTGTAATCGGTTTGTTGATAAGCGGCGATGCCTAAGCGAAAGCGCGCTTCAAGATAGCGAGGATCGGAGGACGGAACGCGCTGGAGCCATTTGGACGCTTGCCTGGGGTCGCCGTGGTCAAGATAGAACTGGCCAAGTTCGAAGGCGGGGCTTACGAATTGAGAGTCGAGGTTGGCTGCCTGGAGGAACCACTTTTTCTGCTGCTCTTTGTCTGTAGATAGAAGCCCGTGGATATAGCTTTCCTCCGCCTCTAAACGAGGAAGTTTGCGGTTACCCAGGAACTGCTCAAATACCGTGTGATGGTTGGGATCCATGTAGGCCAGGGTTTGCCACGCGAGATGTTCTTTGTATTTGGAGAGATCCGATAACTTACCGGCCTCCGACACGTCGGGGCCGTTCTGCAGTTTTCGAAGGTCGATCAGCCGCGCGTTGATCACGATGTTGCTGTCTTTTAGCTGCGAGACCCCGGGCGGCAGTTTCACGTCGTAGCTGCCGTAAACCACCATGTCCGCTTCTAGGGTTTGCGAAAGGCGAATGATGGAAGCTTTGGTGAAATTCGCTTCCGGGCGCAGATCGAGTTTCTTCATGCCGGCGAGAGCGGTGTGGCGGTCGAGTACGATTTGATTGGCTTGCGAGAAATCGGCGCGCAACGTTTCCGCGATGCTCTCGCCCACCCAATTCAGTTCGACGTAGGAAGAATTGTTCTGGAAGCGCAGCACCAAAACGGTGACTGATTGGGCGCAGAGAGAGGAGGAAACAAGTAGAACCAGAAGAACGACGCGGAACAACGGCACGCTTTCATCGTAGCGTGCAGGCCTGCCAAGCGGCTAGGGAGGTGCTCAGGGCTCGACCTGGTCCGTTCAATCTCAGTCTAAGTATAGCCAAGGGCTGCGGTAGAGGCATGGAAATGGGCAGCACCTTACACTTCTCTGGACGCGATCAGGGCTCAATAGCAAGGCATCGCGCCTCCTCTTTTCTTTGTTGCTAGCGGCTGGAACAGGCTTGTATGCGGCAAGCGATTTGGTAATTAGCGGAGCGGCCGTGAGTTACAGCGCCAACACGCCTACCATTTCCGGCACGGCGCTGCTGGGATATTACGGAAGCGGCGTGTTCTCCGTATCGCTGCCGAGACGAATTTGGCCGTCCAGTCACATTCGCCGGCATCGGTGGTCGCCGTTCTCCCGTCACACCAGCCAGCTGCGAGCTTGCCCGCAGGCAACTTCGTCAGCCCACTGTCTGGTTTGACTTCCATCTAACTAAGTGTAGCGTCGGGGAGATCGAGGACGACTTTTGGTCGCTCTCGATCACCACGACCACAAGGGGTTCGGATCATTGCTGGAGACTGATATCCCCAATATCTGTTGGATTTGATTTCCAATCTGCTGCGCCATGCGAAGGTCTTCGGCAGTGGATGGGTGGTAGTCACATCCAACACCTAAGCTTGGGTTTTGCCCATCAACCTTTACTTGATGGATCTTGGTATCGCCAAGGCTCGCATAGTAGCTCAATAAGTCGTTTAGATATCCTCTGACGATAGACAGATTTAGATCGTAATCCATCGGCCCCAACGTCAAGAAAATCTGAGCATTGGGGCTGTTTTCTCTGATCTCGTTGATGAGCGTCTTGTAAGAACTCTCGTATTCGGCCGCCGTGGGCATCCCTTGCGCAAGGTCGTTCCCTCCCAGGTCGACAATCACAATATCCATCGGCTGAGCTACTTGTCCGGAGGCCGGATAGGTATATTGATGCAAACCGATTCCTAGATTACTTCCATAAGTCAGGGTATCTAAATAGAACTCATCCATCGTAGGGGTCGTAGGTGAGTCGGTCTGACCTAAATTGTTTCTGTAAATTCCAATACCCGTATAAGCGATGGTGGAAACATCCGCCCCGATCATACGACCCAACACCGACCCATAAGCCATGTAGCTACTTTCGTTATTTGTGTTGGCACCACTGCAGAGAGCAGGATAGCCGATGGGCCCGACGTTTCCATAACCAGCTGTAATGGAATCGCCAATCACCTCCATCTGCAATCTAGCCGGAGCAGGGGGAGCTAACAATTGGCCGCCTCCAATATTGAAACTAACAAATTGTGTGACTCCATTCCATCCTTCGAATTCTCGAGAAATTTGAACCGTGTGAAAACCATTCGTAAGACCTGAGGTAATCGGATAGGTGTAAGTTCCAACTGTGCCCTGAATACGGGTTGGAACACCTCCATCCACAATGGCTAAGTAGTAAGGGTTCTGACCATCATTCGCATTTTGAGTGTATATGGTTGCGCTCACCGATGTCCCGGTAAAACTGGCTTGAACGGCAGAGCCTGACCACGACGCTCGCGCCCCGGCTGGATCTGAGAAATCCCATCTTCCGATGTATCTCACAGCTGCGTTCGTGGTCGCCAATGAAGCCGTGCAGCTCGCGGTAGAGCCGCCGTTGCTGCCCGCGCAACTCCATGCCCAGGGACCGTTGCCGGTAACGCTCGATGAGGTGCCTGCAGTGCACAGATTGGTAGTGGGTACGCTGGCGAGGCTCTCACCGTTGGACGCACCGCAAATGCCGTTAACAGCGGTGGACATCGAGGTCGTGGTAAAGCTGCTAAGGCTGGATTCTGCATTGGAAGAACCTTCGTATGCGAACGCAATAAACCAATACGTAGCATTAGCGGCCAAACCGGTAAGAGTGACGGTGTGATTTACTGACAATCCATTGTTGTCACCGACGCTCGTCCAGCCATTGGTTCCTGGGCCATTGTAGCTTACACCACCGTAAGCGCCTATACCGCTACTAGAGTTAAAGCTGATGGCGGCAGTAGTCGAGGTTACCGAGCTGACTTGAACATTTGTAATCGCCAAGCCAGCAGCTAAAGCCGCTGGACTAAAAAAGCTGATGGCCGTTGAGATTGCGACTGCACAAATTGCAGTAAGTTTTGGAAACATTATTCTTCCCCAAGATTACAAGCCTAGGTACTGCTCGTAGTGAATAGCCTTATTCGCATTTAATTGTGAGCTGACTTGGCCTACCTTTTCCTTCGCTGTGCCTTTCGCTTCGTGAACGGTGCCTTTGATCCGATCATCTGTACTTGGTTTCATATCCTTTAGATTCAACTGACAAAATCCTTAGCAGATGCATGCTCAAACGTTTGAAGAGCACGTGTGCGCCCAAACCGGGAGAGGTTGCGGTCTCGGCGTTCGATCCCATCGCACTCGCAAGGCCATGCTCGTCGACTTTAGGACAGTTCAAGTGGCCAGGTTGTTACCCACGGAAACGAGAATATCCCCAGCCCCCGCCACCGAGTAGAAACAACACTAGAAGAACAATCAATATCGTCGACATTTTTTACCTCTTTCCATCAAAACGAATGCAGATTGGGGCCAAGCTGAATGTGTGCGAGCGAAGCAGAAGCTGGAGGCTCCTGAAAAGTTAGGTGTAGTCGCGTCGCAAGCGACAGAGTGCCATTGGTGACCGGCCGGGCCGAACGCCCACTGGGGCGGGCGTTGTGCTTTGGATGGCTCGCAGGTTTGACTATATGGGGTCAAGTGACCGGGTGTGGTCACAGCGGCATCTCCGGCTAAGAGAGGTCAACGAGAACAAACGGTCGCCGCTCTGAAGATCTGAACATCCAGATGATTGGCGTGCGGGCATACATTGAGGCTTTGCCCAATTACCTTACTGATTACGTCCATACTGTAATATCCCGTTCCCTTCCAGCGGCGCCCTTAATCTGCCCGGAATCTGGACTTCGGGGTGATCTTGCAGTGTCACCGGGATGGGATCCTGTGCAGGTAGGAACTCTTGACGAGATCAATATGTTGGCTCAACCTATCGAATGTGTCAGGTTTCCATCACCGCACCGAAAGTGCGGAAGATCCGTTTTAGACTTGGTCAGGAGTTCATTCCCAGGGCTGACAGCGCGATACTAGCGTCGGTAGCGGATGATCAGGTCGTTGCATTCCGCGAAAATAGACGTACGCAATTAGAGCCGGACTTAGCTATCGAGTGCTCCCATCTGCTAACGGAGTGGCCGAAAGATAGGCTGATCCGCGACTTGTTGATCGAGGCAATCGATGCTGGAGAACCACTTCGGTCTGATCTCAAACATTCCCGTCGAGTGCCCGTCTGGCACTCCGCGGGGTCAGCGGCGAATATCTCGCGGAGATTATTACGTGCGGGCTCGGCTGGGGATTTGGCTAGGTGTTCCACCATCCAAGATAAACCTTTTCGTTGTCATCGGTGTTAACGGGGCGGCAGGTGAACCGCGTAAATCTCGTCTGTCCCGGTATTCCGCAAAAGCACGGGTGAGTTGTCAGGAGCTATGCCGAACTGAAGGCCGGCCAACCGGCCTGCCTGGTTTATGCCGGCGAGGCTGGCAACTTCCTCGGTCTTCTGGTCTTGAACGTTATACCGAACAATGGCCGGCTTTGCTCCGTTTCGCAAAAAGTAGACGCACTTACTGTCTCCGGACCAATGCGTAATACCCCAACCGTCTGCTACCTCAGACCACAACTGTGTGTGGAAGTCAAAGATCATGACGCGGTGGCTATCGACAGCCAGGGCCGTCGCATAACGCCCGTCGTACGACCACGTGGGCCCGAAGAAGCCACGCGAACCGGGCAGCGTCGTAACTTGCCGGGTGGTTAGATCAAGAATGTGAATCGCCACCTGATGTGCACTCCCTCCGAAAAAAGGATAGTCGCTATACAGAATCCGCTTTCCGTCTGGCGCCCAAGTTGGATGCATCTCGGCGTCGGTGCTTTCCGGAATGATTTCTGGCGGACCGCCGTCGCGAGAGACGAGCGCAGTTTGGTTATGTTGGCCAACTCCCAGGGTGTGGAAAATAATTCGACGGCCATCGGGAGACCATTGTGGAACCCGTGCCTCGTTCGGTGGAAAGGTGAGTTGAAGGCGGTCGGTTCCATCGATTCTGCTCCGCCACAATGTTCCTTCCGGCAGGAGTACGTAGGCGATCCATTGTTCGTCTCTGGAAAAATCGACAGAATCCGCAGAAATACCTCCCAGATATGGAACGAATTGTTGTGAGTTTGGGTCCAGACGTGCGAGTTCGCCCCGCTCTTGCTCACCAACGACAAACAATTGTTTGCCGTCTGGACTTGGCATCGGCACCAGGGAATTCATCTGTCCGCTTGTAATCTGAAAGGGCACAACCCTGCCCCCCTTTAGAACGGATTCGAAATCAGGGCTTGCAGGAAGTGCCCATATCTCTTTTCTGCCGCCGCGAGTCGCTTGAAAGAAGAATAGCTTTCCGTCCGCAGCCCATTCTCCACAACATTCGGCGGCTGGAATATTCCAATTTGCGAGGAGTGGGCGAACGCTCCCTGTATCGACGGCGACTTCCCAAATGGACTGAGACAAGCGCTTCGGATCAGCCACCGTTAGGCGCAAATATTTGTCGTCGCGCGACCATCTCGGTCTCCATCCCAAACCCGGAAGATCCGCTAATTTTCGCTTCCTACTTCCAACCTCGTCCGCCAAATATAATTCGTTTCCGTGCGTGAAGGCGATCCAGTGTCCGTCGCGCGACCACGCACCATCCCGGGCGAAGAGACGACCCACGCGGCGCGGACTGCCCGCTGGCACGGAAACGGCCCAAAGTGGCGTATCAGCCGCAGGACTTACAATCTCACCCACGAGCAACTCAGAGCGTACGGGCGAAAAGTCCAACAGTTGCACGGAGCCAAAAGGAAGTGGAATTTTTGCGGTTTCGCCGCCAGTCACAGAAACCTGGGCAACGAACATCGAATCGGAAGTACCTGCCGTGAAATACACACGGCTGCCGTCCGTTGCGAGTGGGGCATTTGTGCCGCCAATTGATCCAGTTAGTCCTCGCTTGTCGGCACCGTCCCGTGTAAGTTGGGAGAAGTTTGCAAGCGGCGGGCGGATCTGTTGCGTTCGTAACAGGAGCATCGCTAAAAGGCCAACGGCTCCTAATGCAATCCCGGCTACAATTAATGCCGGTCGTGACGAAAAGGATCGTTTTTTTCTCTCAATCCCTGAGTCCGGATCTTTCAGATGGGACACGGGGACTGCCAGTTCCTCAACCGGCACGCTGATCCGATAGCCGCGCTTCGGGACTGTCTGTATGTATTCATGGTCGCCGGGCGCTCGTCCGAGTGTGCGTCGCAGAACGAAAACATTCTGGGTCAAATTGCTTTCCTCAACGAAGGAATCGGGCCAAAGAGCCTGCATCAATTGATCCTTAGTAACAACCTCGCCGCGCCGTTCCACCAGCGCTAATAGCGTGTCGAAAACCTTTGGCGGCATGGGAACGCTCTGCTCGCCGTTGCGGAGCGTTTTTGTCGCCGCATTCAATATGAATGGGCCGAACTTGAACAACCCCTCCCGAATCAGGGACATAATGAACTTGAGAAAAATTGAGATTTTGCAGAGGACACAACTGCAGCTTGTAGTGTATCTTCGCTGCCATGAAGGTTCTCCGCAATGACAACGTTTCGAGAGTTCCCTGCGCTCGGAGGCGGGGAGCTTCAGAGGTGAAAGTATGGTGACCGTACCGATTCCCACTTCGACGCGACGTCTTGACAATAAGTTCTTCGCCGCAATGGCGGGCGTCATTCTGGCCACGGTACTAGTCGGCTTTGCGCATACATATTACTTGGCTGGCGTGTTCAAGGCAAAGCTTCCTAGCCCGATCATTCACGTTCACGCCGTTGTATTTTCATCGTGGATTCTCTTTTTGATCTTGCAGATCGTCCTTGTGTCTGTTGGCCGCGTAAGCTGGCATCGTAGTTTAGGCATGTTTGGCGCTCTCCTCGCATTTACGATGGTTGCGTTTGGCTTCTTAGCCGCTACGCAATCGTTCGCCAGAGGATTTTCCCCGCCCGGTTCGGGAATTCCGCCCGCAACCTTCTATGCAATTCCGTTTTTCGAAATGGTTACATTTCTCGTGCTGTTCGTCGCTGGCTTCTTAATGCGCTTCGACGCCGCAGCTCACAAACGACTTATGCTGATTGCGACATTCGAACTCCTCGGACCCGCCATCGGCCGCTGGCCTTTGGCAATCGTCCACAAGGTTCCACCCTTAGTTTCATTGATTATCGTGCTGTTCCTACTGTCTGTTGGGGCCTTCGACTTGTCGACCCGCCGGAAGATTCATCGCGTGACTCTGAAGGCCGGATCTTTGGTCATCGTTTCTCAGCTTCTAATGTTTCCGATTGGCCAGTCCGCTTTGTGGCACCGTTTCGCGGATTGGGTCTTGCGTCAATGGACGGTGCTATAAACCGCAGCTACTGGAGACAAATGACACCTAAATTGAACGCGTTCACCCTACTGCGCACACGTCATTGTGAGGCCCAGTTCATTCACGATTCTGCTAAACACAGGTTCGCAGCGCACCCCGTCGAATACTGGATCGAGAATCTCCGTTAATTTGGCTGCGCGTTCCTCTAAAGAGCGTTCCAGAAATTGAGTTGCCGCCGGTACATCGTCAAGCGCGATATAGATCACTGCGATTTCGTAGGCACTAACATATCTTGTATGCCTGAGGTTCTGTAGCTCGCTCAGCACTGCTAGTGCCTTTGTGCGGTATCCGGCGCAGCCATAGGCGTATCCAACATGGGCGGCAAAAGGAAGACGGTTGGCCGAAAGCCGGCAGGCAGCTTCGGCTTCCGCGACGGCCTCCTCAAATTCACCGGCACCGTCCAGCGTGCGAGACAGCACGTAGTGCGCGAACGGATTGTTGGGATCGATTTCGATGGCCTGCCTGGCGGCGTGTACGCCTCGCGTGAACTGGCGAGCCTTGAAGTAAGTCAAACCAAGAAAGGCGTTGATTACCAATGACAGCGGATCGAGGCTACGCGCTTTTTCCACAGAAGCAACGGCCTCGCTGTTCCGGCCAGCCCCACTCAAGAAGGAACCGTACCACTGATGGCCCGTGACGGAATTAGGGTTGAGTTCGAGAGCGCGCCGATACTGCTTCTCGGCTGCGGAAGCGTCCCAATCATAAAAACCGAGAACGGTACCAAGTGAAGTGTGCGCCGAGGCCGAGCTGACGTCCAGGGTGAGCGCCCTCTCGGCGGCCGTGCGGGCAGCAGGAAACACTTCGCGAGGAGGGCGAAGCCCAAAAATGCCCAGCATGATGCAAGAGTCCGCTACTCCGACGTAGGCTTCCGGATTGCCTGGGTCGAGCGCATTGGCTCGTTCAAAGCAGGTTATGGCCTTCTCAAAATCTGCTTCGGTACGGCGATTCCAGAACAGCCGGCCTTTCATATACTCTTCGTAAACCTCCGGCTGAAGCCGTTGAGCTGCGGTTGCGAAGTGGACCCCGGCTGCTGGAGTCAAACGCCCATGCAGTTCGCCTGCAATCGCGCGAGCTATTTGGCGCTGAAGACTAACTATTTCGTCAATCTGAGCTTCGTAGCTCGATGCCCAAATGTGGCGGTCGACAAGCGGGTCAACCAATTGGACGCGGATGCCGATCTTGTGTTCTGAGACTACTACCGAACCTTCTATGAAGGCATCGACATCCAACTGACGCGCGATCTCTCGCAGCGGAAGTTCGCTCTGTTTGAAGCGCAAGGAGGACGTTCTCGATATTACCCTTACGCCGCTAATTTGGGCCACCTGGTTGATAAGTTCATCTGTGATGCCGTCAGCCCAGTGGGTTCGGTTTGGTTCGCCGGATAGGTTTGCGAGTGGGAGCACGGCTAACGACTTGATATCGGAATGAACGGGTGCTATCCAACGATAGCCGCGTTTGGGAAGAGTCTCGATGAATCGGGGTTGTGCGGAGCGATCCTCAAGGACATCGCGCAGCCGGTTGACGGCTTTGTTCAGGCCACGTTCGGAATCGATGAACGCCATGTCGGGCCAGATTCGCTTCTGCAATGCGTCGCGAGTGATAAGCTGACCAGGCTGTTCCAGCAACGCTCGGAGCACTTCAAACGGTTGGTCCTGAACGGCTACGCGCACGCCTTTCCTGCGTAGTTCCCGGGCGTGCAAGTCTGCCTGGAAGTCACCGAATTGGACCGAGGTACTCATGCTTTGCTGAGATCTTCGTATTCTGCCATAAAACTCGGCCAAGGTTTCTCATTTGACACATTCTCGCCACATTTTCGGAAGATGTGCGCCATTGATTAGTCCGCGGACAACGGTGACAATACTGGCTAGTTATGGAACTAAATCGCAGAAAAGTCTTGAAGGATGTCATGCCAGCTGTCGGGATAGCGAGCGTAAGTGGGATGGCCGTGAAAGAGCCAGCACAAGCTAGCGGCTTAACGGACGATTTCGAGAAGACCGTCAAGCTCGCGCGGGAGGGTAGCCGCTCTTTGACGCAGGGAGATGCTCGCGCAATGAAAGAGGTCTTTTCGCGCGCAGGCGACGTGATGATCATGGGCGGATGGGGCGGGTACGAGCGGGGGTGGGATCAGGTTGGTCCGCGTCTTGAGTGGGCTGCGGGGCGGTTTGCGGAATCACGCAATTACTCATGCGAGCGCCTGGCTGCCGGCGAACGCGGAGATCTTGCCTACGAGTGTTTTCTGGAGAGAATAGACGCGCGGTTAGTGGGAGCTGACAGTTTTCACGAGATCGCTCTCCGGGTGACTCAGGTCTATCGAAGAGAACAAGGCGGGTGGCGAATCGTGCTGCGTCATGCCGATTTCCTAACTCCCAAGGCTGGCTAAGCTCTGAACTGACTGTTCAGAAAGCCGCCAGCAAGGTAAATGGCCAGAATTATGACAAACAGATTTCGCGTTCCTGTTGCCTAGCAGAGGGTATGGGTGGCCGCGCTCAATCAGAACGTCAAACCTCAAATAAACTATGCCGAATCAGAGACATAGTGGACTGAGGAAAAATTGAGATTTCATTGAGGACACAACTGCGATTTGCGATTTACCTTCAACAGGCGGGTTTGAAAGAAAGAAAGAAATGGAAAGGCTTGACATTGAAATATCTATTTACACTTCTCTGGACGCGATCAGGGTTCTATACCAAGGCATCGCGCCTCCTCTTTCCTTTGTTGCTGGTGACCGGAACAACCCTGTATGCAGCAACCGATCCGGTAATTAGCGGAGCCGCTGTGAGTTACAGCGCCAACACGCTTACCATTTCCGGCACGGCGCTGCTCGGATATTACGGAAGCGGCGTGTTCTCCGTATCGCTGCCGAATACGAACTTGACCGTCCAGTCAGACTCGCCAACATCGGTGGTCGCCGTTTTCCCGTCCAACCAGCCAGCTGCTAGCTTATCCGCCGGTGACTATCTCGTTACCGTGATCTTCAAAAAAGCGAACGGAACCTCCGACAGCGCGGCAGGCCATGAAGCCACTTTCGAATTGACGTTGGGTGCAGTCGGTCCGCAAGGAGTAGCGGGAGCAGCCGGACCGCAAGGACAGGCGGGCCCGGTTGGTCTGAAGGGGGCAACTGGAGCAACGGGACCCGCCGGTCCTCAGGGCTTGCCTGGAATCGCGGGCCCTCCCGGTCCGATTGGTCCAAGCGGGCCTCAAGGCGTTGCAGGGAGCCCAGGGGCAAATGGTGCGCCAGGGCCGATGGGAACGACAGGTGCAGTTGGGCCTGTGGGCCCGGCTGGTCCAGTGGGTCCGCAAGGGCCCGTAGGGTCCCAAGGTTTACCTGGACCGGGTGGTCTGAACGGCATTCAGGAATTCACAACGAGTGGGACGTTTACGGCTCCTGCCGGGATCACTCACGTTTCGGTGCAGCTCTGGGGCGGCGGCGGTGGCAGTGGAGCATACTTTGCGAACGGAGTGGCGAACTTGGCCAGTTACTACGGGGGCGCAGGTGGCGGCGGAGCTTACGTTAGCTCGGTTGTAGCGGTCACTCCCGGATCGACTTATACAGTCAAGGTGGGCGCTGGCGGGGAGATCGGCAACGCCAGTTCTTCTCTGCAACAAGGAGGAAACACCGCTTTTCTAGATACGGACGGCGCAACCGTTCTCCTGGTTGCCAATGGGGGATTGGGTGGAGCTGACGGGAATTGTGGCACAGGCTGTCAGATTGGAGGGTCGGGTGGATTACCCGGCGCTGCTTCGATCGGTCGAGCTGGCTTGCCGGGGGCGAACGGAGGGTCGATCGTTAATTCGTCGGGAACAGGGTATGTGCCCGTCCCGCAGGGTGGGACAACTTCCTTCAGTTCCATTGCCGGCACCGCCGGGTATGGAGGCAGCTCCGCGCCTACGAATGGCAATGGCAACCCTGGTTACGCATTGTTGATGTGGTAACGGACGTTGCTGACACGAGTAACATCATAAGGAGAGATACAGCATGCGGCCAAGTGCGAATTTCGCGATAGCAGCAGCGTTTTCTTGGTTGAGCCTGAGTGCGGACGCGCTCGCTCTCGCTTCCAATGCCGGCTGAAAAAAGGGCGCTACGGAACAACGTAACGCCGAAGGATAAGTAAATCCATCTGATTGCGGATAACTACGCCACTCACAAACATCCTAAGGTGCAAAGTTGGTTTGCTCGCCATCCGCGTTTTCCACTTGTTAATCCAAAAAAGTGATGTCAAAGGCACACTACTGAAGCAGAGAAAGGAAGCCAATCTATGAGCACAATACCGTTTTTCCAGAATGTCGCGACGAGCGGCAACGACAGCAACGACGGTCTCTCCTGGGCGAAACCCAAGGCGACCATTGAAGGGGCGTTGGCCGCGCTGCCTGTGGGCGGACTTATTCTCCTTGCACCCGGCGACTACAACCCTACGGATACGCTCGTTCTCAACGGGCACCACCTTTGCGGTCTGTGCCGCAGCGCGGGATCGACGGCGGCAGGGGCTGAAATCGTCTGCGGCTTTCCGGGCAAGCCGCTGATCTCGTTTGCACACGGCGGACAACTTACGAATATCGCCCTGATCGTCGGAGATGCCAAAACCGGATTCGATCCGGTCACCAAGCAGTTCGTGGGTTGGGGTGACGCGCTGTATTGCATCAGTCCGCCGTTCGCGTCGGTCGAAGGCGGAAGCGGGTCTGCCTTCGTGCCGTCTGTCACTCCGGGCGGAGTCGTTACTTTCGGCGACGCCGGTGCTGTACAGACGATCGTCGGATGCCAGCCATGCGCGGGCTTCAGCCTTGGCGGGGGACACATTGCTGTGGATAATGAGGTATTTGCGTACAGCGGCTTCACGGCCGGCGTCTTCGCAATTACTGCCAGGGCAGTTGGCGGCACGCCGCCCGCGGCGCACGCGGTCTCGCCCAGTGCCTCCGCCAACAGCGGGTCACCCATCTCTCAGGCGACCGTTCTCGCAAGGCCGCTTGCCCCAACGGACCTTACCGCAACTGTCGTTTCCACTGCGGGCTGGCAGCAAAGCGGACCACTACTGATCGATCAAGAATGGATCTTCTATACAGGAATCACTCCAACCACTCTTAGCGGCTTGCAGCGCGGGTATCTTGGCACTGCTTCTAACATTCAGAACCATGTTACTGGCACAGCCTGCTTGCGGCAATACCAGGCCCGCCCCGGCGAGATTATTCTAGACAACGTCAATATTGGAGGCGGCTTTCTGCGCAATTTTCATCTGGACTCTTCGTTGAACAACTATCCGGGCGGCCCCGGAATTCGCCAGATACAGGTATGCAAAGGCGAGTGGTTCGGTGCTAGGACTCCAGGGGAAACCATTACGCTCAATCGAGTTGTACATGCCAGCTTTGTCGGTATCGACATTAATCCGGCGGGTTCCCAAATCGCCGGGGTGCCGGGAGGGCCGTTCCGGCAAGGAATCAAGGTCTTAGATTCGATCAGCGAACAGGTCTTCTTCGCGAACCTCTATCTTGCTGGTGACTTTGTCAGCGAGGCTGGCGGCAGCCAGGGTGATTCGACCGGCACGGTTGTGGTGGAGGGCTACATTGCCGGGAGCGTAACGTTCAGCCCCGGCAGCGCTGGAAATCGGGTGATCGGGCCTGTACTTGGCGCGGTTATAGATCAGGGGTCTGGAACACCCAACGTTACCGATAAGCAACCCTGGAAAGCTGTCACCACTTTTCAGAACAATTGGCGAAGCGACCCCGCGGCCACGGCCGAATACTTTCTTGATTCTTCAGGCGTGGTCCATCTCAGGGGTTCAATTGTTGGAGGCGCATTAGTATCCGGCACCTTAGTGTTTTTGTTGGCCGACGGCTATTATCTTCCTAACCCGGCGTCTCCGTCGCTTCCTCGGCCGCAAAGGTTTGCCGCTTGGTCGAAGGTGACGAGCGGCGGTAGCGGCAGTACCCTCGCGCCATGCTCAATCACGATCGTCGGGAAGCAGGTATCCCTTGACCAAGCTCTCCCGGCACTCTTTAATGTGGACTCGATCTCACTTGATGGGATTACCTTCTCGATCTTGGCGCCGTAGTATCATAGCGCCTTTGAGTGGTACACGGCACAGCTCGATAACCAGGAAGCCTTGAGCCTCATGTTTTTTCGGCGCGCCATGCTTTACAATGTCCCCGTGAATGCCCGGTCCCTTGCCGCCCTCCAGTCGTACACCGCTTCGCATGCTGTTCCCAAGCCGGACATCTGGCGGACGCGCGAAGTGACCTTAAAAGAGACCCAGCGCCTTCATCCGGTGATCGTCGGGATTTCGGACCGGTGTTGATACTTCTGTGTTTCCCGGACAACTTTATACCGATCCAAAACCAGGATGGCACGATTCACATGAGCTGGCGTTCGACGATGAAGGGCATCATTCGAGCAGTCTGCTCCTTCCACTGACCGAAACCCAACGCAAGGAGTATTCGGCATTCCTTCCCACCCTCAAGGGTGATCTAGATCTTACGGCCAGCGTTGACAGCCCTGAAGCGAAGCATACCGGCAAAGGTTAGCCGCTAACACGCCAGGTCAGGCGGCATTGTCTACCGAGTTTCCACTCTATAGTGATTTTCTCCATGGGACCCATGTGGCGGGCATTGCACTACGTGGAAATCCCGCCGCGCGTCTGATGGTCTTCCGCTTTAACGATTCGTTGGCCCGTTTGGCATTCGCCCCGACGGCAGGCCTCTCCTAACGTGGCAAACCTGGCAGCTAAGTTGTTCGCGATTGATCTTTCCCTTACACCCGAACAAGTCATCGCCTTGATAAAGGAAGGAGCCACTAAAAGTGAAGATGGCAGGCGGCGATTGATGGACGAAATGCGGTCCGTCTTACTGCTCCAGCAACGGGCTCATAGGAAGTAATGAGGAAATGAGTCGGGCGGACATGCGGTTCAGCGCGAGTTGACTGTGCACATCGCGGTTCAGACGCTGCCATAAGCTATCCGGGTGGCTATCGAAAACATAGCGCGTGCCGTTTACGACGGTCCAGGCGCCAAGGCGAACCTCGTTTTCGAGCTGGCCGGGACCCCAACCGGCGTAACCGAGATAGACGCGGAATTTCGAGCTGTCGAGATGGTCGTTGATCGATTTTTCCAGGAGAGCTTTGCGGGCGATGGAGTAGATATCGGCAAGAACGCGTTGGGCTGTGTCGGGCTTTTCAGAAGAGCGCAGAAGAGCCTGTACGGCGTCGGGCGAGACGGGGCCGCCGTCGTAAACCGGATCGCTATTGGCGTGCATTTGCGGGAAGGCTTTGGCGAGAGAGAGATCCATGGGGCGGTTCAAGACGACGCCCATGGTGCCGCCGTCGGCTTCACGGCGGGTGATGAGAACGACCGTTTCGGCGAAATGCGGATCGGTTAGCTTTTCGCTGGCAACGAGGATGGTGCCGGGGGCGAGTTGCTCGCCGGGAGTTTGGGCGGAAGCGAGGAGCAGGGGAAAGAACAACAGAAGAAATCCGCGGGGCATGGAAATTATGGTAGCGGAGGTGGGTTAAGACGAATCGCATAGAGCCGGCACTTCCTCTTTGAATGCGAATCTTCTATCTATTGTTTGTATGCGTGATGCCGGGATTTGGGCAGAGCGCCGAATGTGGCCTGGCGAATCCGGGCCGGTGTTTGCGCGATGTGGTGAAAGACCAGGCTGGGATTTGGTCAAGTCCAGCGCGGGTGAAGCGCGCGGACTTCCTGTGGCTGGCGCCGCTGGCAGGGGCGACGGCGCTGGCGTTTCATTTCGACACACAGGCGGTGAATGCGCTTGGGAATAATCCGACGCTTACCCACCGAAGCCAGGAGATCGCGCGTTTCGGATCGCCCTATGTGACCGCCGGTAGCGGAGCGGGGCTGTATCTAATTGGATTGGGTTTGCACAATAAGCATTTGGCGGAAACGGGGCGGTTGAGCCTCGAGGCCGTGGCGGATGCTTCGTTGGTGGTTGGGGCACTTAAGTTGGCGACTGACAGGCAGAGGCTCGCGAACGGGCAATCCGGGTTCTGGCCGAATGGAACAAGTTCGTTCGTGGCGAACAGCTCGTTTCCATCAGGGCATGCCGCGGCGAGTTGGGCCATTGCGCAAGTGCTGGCTAGCGAGTATCCGAAGAATAGAGCGGTAAGGATAGCGGCTTATTCTTTTGCGACGGCGATTAGCGTTTGCAGGGTGACGGGGCGGGCGCACTTTCCCTCGGATGTAGTGGTGGGGAGTGCGTTCGGCTATCTGATTGGCGGATATGTGGTGAGACATCGCGCCAAAGAAGCGGCCGAGTAGTTAGCTTCGAAACTCTAACTTGTCCTCTTGGAAGCGCGAGTCTTGCTTGCTGCCGCGGGCAAAAGCAACAATCGTGACAACCACTTGGGCCGCGAGGAGGATCATCCAGAAGTTCATGCCTATGAGAAAGCACTTCTATCACCACGGTCTTGAGGCAGTTAAGTTATTGAAAAGAATGGGTGGCGTGACAGCTAGCAGCGATTTAATCGCGTATTGAAACGAAGCGGTGTTTCGTTTTGTCTGAGGTGCGTTCCAAAGCGGGTCTATCGCGGACATAGCGTCTTTAAGATCAAAAGGCTCCGTGGTTTTGGGCTGGCTGGGAGCGTTTTGAGCCTTGCTTTTCAATATCCCGAAAGTTAGAGTGAGAGGCATGCCTTGGCGTCTTCTTGTGATCGTTCTCCTGGCGGCAATCTCGCGGGCGCAAGCTCCCCTTTTTCCTTGCACTGATCCGTCTAACCGGCAGGAATCGTTCTCTGACAAGTCTTTCCGGTTCAATCTCGAACGCCTCGCTTTCAGCCCGGTGAGCGCCACTCAGGTTGGCTATCACGTTCATCATGGCGTTTCGCTCGATTCTCAACTCGACGACTTCAGTCCCGCTGCCAACGATCGCTTTCGTTCCTTTCTACGCTCTGGGCAATCTTGCTTCGGCTCTTCCTCCGTATCGAATGCCGAGGACAATGCCGACCTGGCACTCATTCGCGACGACATCGCGTGGCAACTCTTCAATCTCGCTAGACGGACCTACAAGGATCACCCGCAGAACTACGTCGAAACGATCGGTGCCGGCATCTTTTTTCCACTGACTGAGACTTCCCAAACGGAGGAGGCGCGGTTGACCTCAGTCGTCTCCCGAATCGAACAAATCCCTCGCGCTCTCGCACAAGCTAAGGCAAATCTCACGGATGCCGACCCGGTGTTTATCGAGGCTGCGGTTGAGGAAAATGCTGGGAATCGAAGCGTCGTCGAGCTTGTCGGACCGTTGATCGATGCTCTCAAAGCACCCGTTAGAACGGCCCTGCGCCCTCGCTACAACGCCGCGTCCAAGGCCGCTGTGGCGGCGATCAACGACTTTTCGGCTTGGTTGCGGACGGACCTAAGCGCTCGCCCGCACCAATCCACCTGGCGTACCGGCCCTGCGTACGCAGCGATCTTCAAATTTGCTCTTGGGCCAGGCGCGAACGATTCCCTTCAGTCGCTACTGACCGACGCCGAACAAAGCCAGGACAAGATACGCGCAGAGATGTTTGCACTGGCGGAACCTTTGCACAAGCTTTGGTTTGCCGGCCACGATCACTCTGCGCTCCCTGCCGACGCGCTACTGAATCAGGTTGTCTCAGAAGTCCTTAACCGCATCAATCAGGAGCACACAACGCCAGACCAGCTCTTTGACGTGATCAAGGCGCAGGCTAGATCGATTCGCGCCTTTATTGCCGCCCGGAATTTCATAACGCTTGACGATGCCGGCATCAACATTGTGCCCACCCCTGAATTTCTGCGAGGCATTTTTTCGGTGGCGGGCGCCTACCCTGCGCCTCCGCTCGACGCGACAGGCTCCTCGCAGTACTGGGTTACACCGATCAGTGCCAAGATGTCCGCGGCCGACGCTGAATCCAAGCTAAGCGAATACAACAACTGGATGCTCCAGTACCTCACCATGCATGAGGCGCTCCCGGGTCACTACACTCAATTCGGCCATGCGAACCGGCTGCAGCCCGTTTCCCGGCGCGTCGTCCGCAACATGCTGGGCAGCGGACCATACGCAGAGGGCTGGGGGGATTTCGCCGTCGAGGAGATGATCGAACAGGGGTATTCCGCAACGTCGAGCGCGGCCAACGATCCGCGGTTCTTGCTGATGTTTCTGAAGATCCGATTGCGCGTGGCCACCAACGCCGTACTTGACATACGCATGCAGTCAATGAATATGACGGACGAGCAGGCTTTGGACATGATGGAACACAAGGCCTTTCAAACGCACGCGGAGGCGATGGGCAAATTGCGCCGGGCCAAATTGTCCTCCGGACAATTGATCACCTATTTCGTCGGTTATCGGCAGTGGAACGAATTACGGGCTCACGCCAAAGAAGCCCTTGGAGCGCGCTTCGATTTGAAGCGCTTCAATGACGTAGCGCTCGACGAGGGGCCGCTGCCAGTGCCGCTGCTGGAGCCGCTTTTGATTGCGAAGCTAAAGCAGTAGCGGTGAAGGGGAACGAGCCGGAATGCAAAAGCGCTGACCTTTTCGCGTTGCTGAGTAACCGCGAGAAGGTCTTTTAAAGCCTTCGCCTTCGCGTAAAAAATGTCGGATGACCCTGCTCAATAAATTGCTCAATAAATAATGATGGCTCATTTACCAAGAGCCTTCATTAATTATGAGCCTTGGCGTCATTTCGTCCTTGTTGGGATGGCTTTGATCGGCATTTGTTTTTCGAGTACAGTATTGGCGATAATGGACACGGGAGCCGTTTCGATGATCATCACCTTGCCGCTTCAACCCCAAGAAGAGGCAAAGCTCATTGCGATTGCGCAAGCTAAAGGCCGGTAGAGGCGCCCTTTGGTGCAGTTGCAGGCTCTTGTTACTTTAAGCGATTCCTGGGCGGACTCTTTGATCAGGCGCCACGCCGTGAGGATATGCCACTTGGTAGTGCGAATACCCAAATCTGTTCGCCTCTTGTTCTCCGTGCTGGACTAGTTTAGGCTGGAGAAGAACAAAAGGCGAATTATGAATCTCACGCTTGATTTCGATGTTCCAGAGCCGCTGGCGCTTTATCCGGCGAATTCGGCGGGTCCGTTGGCGGCCCGCTTTGTGGAGGCGATGCAGCAGGTTGGGTCGCCGGTCAGGGCGGTTCGGCATCAGCCGGCGAAGGCGGCTCGCTACGGAGCTTTTCCCGAGGCGTTGAATCCGGCGCTACGCGCAGCCCTCGCGGAGCGTGGCATCGAAAACTTGTACACGCATCAGGCGGCGGCGGTGGAGTTGTCCTTAGCTGGCAAGAATGTAGTAGTAGTCACGCCCACGGCCAGCGGCAAGACACTTTCCTATAACCTGCCCGTGATTCACGAAATCCTCGCAACGCCGGCGGCGCGCGCGATCTTTCTATTTCCTACGAAGGCTTTGGCCGAAGATCAACGTTTAGAGTTGCAGCGTTTGAACGATGCGCTGGGCGGACCGTTCTGCTGCCACACATATGATGGCGACACGCCGAGCGATGCGCGGCGGACGATTCGCGATAAGGCGAATATCGTGATGACGAATCCCGACATGCTGCACACCGGGATTCTGCCACACCACACGAAGTGGGCGAAGCTGTTTGAGAATTTGCGCTACATCGTAATTGATGAGCTGCACATGTACCGCGGCGTGTACGGCAGCCATCTGGCGAATATCTTGCGGCGGCTGAAGCGAATCTGCGACTTTTATGGAACGAAGCCCCAGTTCGTTTGTTGTTCGGCGACGATTGCGAACCCGAAGAATCTGGCGGAGGCCTTGACGGAACAGCCATTTGAAATAGTCGACGATAATGGCGCGCCGAGCGGCGAGAAGCATTTGGTCTTTTACAATCCGCCTGTGGTGAATGCGCAGCTCGGCATACGCCGCAGCTATTTGCATGAGACGCGGCGGATCGCGCTGGAGTTTATCCGGCAGAAGCAGCAGACGCTGGTGTTTACGAATAACCGCTTGGCGACGGAGGTACTTACAACTTATCTGAAAGATGCATGCTCGCAGTTGCCGTTTTCGCATGAGGCAGTGCGCGGGTATCGCGGCGGATACTTACCCAAAGAACGGCGGCAGATTGAGCAGGGGTTGCGCAATGGAGACATACGAACCGTGATTGCAACCAACGCGCTTGAACTGGGCGTGGATATTGGCTCGCTGGATGCGGTGGTGATGGCTGGTTATCCAGGCAATATCGCCTCCACCTGGCAGAGAGCGGGACGCGCGGGGCGGCGGCAATCTTCGTCGATTGCAGTGCTGGTGGCGTCGAGTGCGCCACTGGATCAATATATTGTGGAGCATCCGGATTACTTCTTCAACTCTTCGCCGGAAGAGGCGCATATTAATGCGGACAATCTGGAAATCTTCCTGAGCCATTTGAAGTGCGCGGCGTTTGAATTGCCGGTGCGCGAAGACGAGCATTTTGGCAAGCAAGATTTGCCGCGGTTGTGCCGGTTTTTGTCGGAAGATCTGAAACTGCTGCATCATTCGGGCGATTGCTGGCATTGGGTGAGCGACAGCTATCCGGCCGATTCGGTGAGTTTGCGCGCGGTGACAAGTGACAACTTTCTCGTGGTTGATATTACGCGCGATCACCAGATCATCGGCGAAGTGGACTTCCCTTCCGCGCTGACCACGCTGCATGAAAAGGCGATTTACTTGCACGACGCGCGCCAGTATCAGGTGGAGAAGCTGGACTTCGATGGACGCAAAGCGTTTGTGCGCGAGGTAGATTCCGACTACTTTACGGACGCCACTGTGTATACGCAGGTGAGCGAGTTGGCGCGGTTCGAACAGGAAGGCATGGCGGCGCAAGGGGAAGTGCGCGTGAAGAGGCAAGTGGTCGGTTTTAAGAAGATCAAGTTCTACACGCTGGAGAATGTCGGCGCGGGTATGCTGTCGTTGCCGGAACAGGAGATGCACACGACGGCGTTTTGGCTGCATTTCGCCACCGGCTTCTTCGACGATTTTGAAGGGTTCTCGATGGCCGATTTGCAAGATGCGCTGCACGGGCTGGGCAATGTGTTGAAAACGGTGGGCGCGCTGTTGTTGTTGAGCGATCCGCGAGATCTGGCTGCCGCCGTGTTGGACGATTCGGCGGAGAAGAACACGGCATTTGAGCCGGATGTTTTGCTTTACGACAACTATCCGGGGGGGATTGGGCAGAGCGATCCGCTGTACCGGCGGCGGGACGAGTTATTGAAGGCGGCGTTGGAACTGGCGGCGGCTTGCCCTTGTGAGGCGGGGTGCCCCAGTTGCGTAGGGCCGCACACCGAAATCGGCAGACGCGGCAAAGAGGGGGCATTGCGGCTGTTACGCAAGGTCATTTGAGGACAGGCCCAAGGGCGCAAGGTACCGGGACTTTCTTCGAAATGTGGGCTGCAATGTAGCTCACGGAGAGGTTGAAGCCATGGCCAACAATGCTGTTGTTCGAGCGCGGATTGATGAGCGCACCAAGAGGGAGGCGGCCGTAGCGCTGGAGAAAATCGGCCTTACCGTCTCCGATGCCTTTCGCCTGCTCCTTGTTCGTGTCGCCGCGGAAAAAGCCCTGCCGTTCGAGCCGCTCAATCCGAACGCCGAAACCGTCGCTGCAATGAAAGCCGCACGCCGAGGTGATCTGATCAATGTCGGCAAGCCCGATAAACTGCTCCGTAGCCTGCATGCGGGAGATTAAGTACACTACGCGCTTTCAGCGTGACTATGCACGAGAGAAGTCCGGGCGGCGCGGTAAGAAGCTGGACCCGCTGCTGATGGAAGTCGGGAATGGAGCGATCACCGCGGCTGTACATCCGTCCAGACCTCGTTCTCATCTACCGCAAGCCTGATGATGAAAACCTGGAACTCTTGCGCCTCGGTTCTCACAGCGAGCTTGGTCTCTGACGTCCCCTGCCTTGCCAAACGTGACACTCAGGCGTGTATCCTTTACGATGAAAAGAGAACGTGCCGCAAGGACCTAGGCCATGACTTTGACCCTTACTCTGCCCCCGGAACAAGAAGCCGCGCTCAACGCCGTGGCGGAGGCGGAAGGCTTTAGCGCCGAACAATGGCTGCTGCATCTTGTCGAAGAGCGGTTGCAGAGCGCCGCGCCCACGGCGGCAACGAACGAGCCGCGACGGCATATCTCTGAACGCATTGTCGAAAGGATGAGCAAGGTGCCCCCGGAGATTATGGCCACCATGCCGGCCGACGGCGCGAGCCAGCACGACCATTACCTGTACGGTCATCCGAAGAGAGACCTGTGAAGGTTTTTGCCGACACCTTCTACTGGATTGCTCTAACCGATTCCACAGACGCCGCTCACAAGCGTGCTCGACAAGTCATTGATGATCTTGTGACTTACGTCGCGACCCAGCAGTTCCGCGCCGGCTAACTCCAGGTTGAATCCGACTGCTTCCAATAAATGAAATTCTTGACCATAAAGGCGATCGGTGTTCCCTGCGTCCGCATAGGTCGTAAGCAACAGAAAAGGTCGGCGTCATCCTTGTTGGTCTCCTGCCTCGATCCGCCCGCGCGGTCAGCTTGAGTAAAGCCAAGCCGGGTGGCGAAGCCGCTCGCACTGTAAGACCCTCCTCCGCTTCGATGGAACTCTGTTGCCCTTGCCGTCTAACGATGAGCGCTGCTGCTCTATCCCGAGCATCCTCGTCGTTCCGTGGGTCAAAGGCCCCCTCTTCGATGGCCTGATCCCGTGCCTTTTCGAGCGCCACTGGTTGCGGCGTTGACCCACCAATATGAATATCGAACTCGATCTCC
The DNA here is from genome assembly GCA_963763615.1 of Bryobacterales bacterium. Classification (GTDB taxonomy): domain Bacteria; phylum Acidobacteriota; class Terriglobia; order Bryobacterales; family Bryobacteraceae; genus Bog-105. The sequence continues at coordinate 46,934 of CAVXPI010000016.1, forward strand.
GCTGTAGGGTCGGCCGTGGCTCTCGAACGAAGGTCTTCGGCGATGATTTTCGGAAGACGGAATTCTCCACCGCTGGTCAGCACGTACACCCTTGGTTCGAAAGAGTATGGCCCTAAGTGAGCGGCTATCGTGCATTCACTTCCATCTTTGAGGCCAAGTTCTTTGCGGATTTGAATAGGCACGATCCATTGCAGGAACTGCTTCCTGATGCCACCGTTCTTCTTCGCGGCCGCCAGCCGCCATTGCATAAATTCCCGATTGTATTGTATTCATTTGGATGCACTTTGCCTGCCGTCGCGAACTGCATTGTCTGGTTGGCGTTCTGAAGCCCGAACTATCTTAGCGAGCTGGCTATAGCTAGGTTCGCCCTCGCGCCTGGTTCTACCTCGCCATTTATTGGTGTCCTCGCCGTCCAGCTAGGAAGTTGCGGTCTGGATTGAGGTGATCGCGACGTTCATTCTGTTCGCCGTACAGTCGTTTTGCCGGCATTTTTTGGCGACGAAGTGAGGCGCTGCGTCATCTGGGCATTCATTCTTGGCGTGGACTGCGACCTCCGCTACACTATACGAATGGCTTCCATCACCGGCTTAGGCGGTTCCTTCTTACGCGCCGAAAACCCAAAAGCTCTCTATGCTTGGTACGAAAAACATCTCGGCTTAGACAGCACTAAAGGCTCCTTCATTTTCCCCGCCGCCACTCAAAAAGCATCCATCGCGGTCGCTTTCTTCAAGCGAGACTCGACCTACTTTCCCCTTTCCCAGCCCGCCATGCTGAACTTCCAAGTGGATGACCTCGATGCCATTTTGGACAAACTAGCGGCTGCCGGCGTTGCCGTCGATCCAAAGCGCGAAACCTACGACTACGGTCGTTTTGGTTGGTTTACCGATCCAGAGGGAAATCGCGTGGAACTCTGGCAGCCATCCGCGAGCTAAACACCGAATTTTGTGTTCTCATATAGATAGTGGAGTAACATTTCACTTTTCTTGAAACGTCTCAACTATATCGGGATTTGCACAAATTTTGAACCATTCTTGCCTAATCACACTAGCCTTAACCTTATTTAGCCTCCCCCTTGGGGCTGCGCAAACCCCTGATACTTTTTCGGAAACAATCGTTCCGTTCGTTCAGAAAAATTGCGCGGTTTGCCACAACGAGCAGACAAAAAGTGGCGGCTTGGTCCTAACGAAGTATCGCGATACTCCATCAATGCTCCACGACCGCCTCGAATGGGAAAAAGTGGTGGGCCGTTTGCGTGCCGGCGAGATGCCACCGAAGGGCATGCCGAAACCTCCCCCAGATCAAATTGCCGCGGTCACAAGTTGGATCGATTCCGAATTTTCAGAAATAGACCGCACCACCCCTCCCGATCCGGGTCACCTAACGGCTCATCGCCTCAACCGCGTTGAATATAACAACACGATCCGCGATCTCCTCGCAGTGAGATTTAAACCGGCCGCCGATTTCCCCGCGGACGACTCTGGCTACGGCTTTGACAACATCGGCGATGCTCTTTCAGTTTCGCCGGTTTTGATGGAAAAATACCTGGCGGCAGCGAAGAAAATTGCCACCGAGGCCATTCCGCTCAGCCTCCCCGTTCCCAAGCCGACCCGGTTGCGTTATTCGCCCGAGCATTTGGCAAAAGAGCCGCGTCCGGTGCTCGATCATTCGTTCGAACTACCGGCGGAAGGCGATTACGATCTTCGCGCAGCAGTGGCCGGCAAGCAGGATTCGTTCCGTATCCAGCTCCTGTTAGACGGCAAAGAGATCAAAGCGGATGACGTCCTGATTGAAAAAGACAAGCCACGCTCCTATGAATTGCGGCTGCACTTGCCCGCTGGCGAGCATTCGTTCCAGGCGGTTCTCACGCATCGTGATCCCAAGCCCGAAGAAACCGCCTTGTCCGCGCAAATGGCTGCTGACGAAGAAGCTGGCATTCTCAAGCAGATTGCCCGGCATCCAGAAGACGAAAAGCAGATTCGCCTCCAGCATTCGTTAGGCAACACGCCCACTTATATGGACGCCCTCGAAATCAAAGGCCCTTTCAACGCGTCCACTGCGCCGTTGCCCGAGAGTTATAAGCTGGTTTTCCGCTGCGGCCACGCGCTCGGCCAGCATACCCAACAATGTGTCCGCACCAACTTAACGGAACTCGCCGGACTCGCTTTTCGACGTCCCGCGACGCCTGCTGAAATTTCGAAACTCACCAAGCTGGTCGCATTAGGCGAAAAGAGTGGCCTGAATATTGAACAGTCGATGCGCCTTGGTTTGGAAGCCATTCTGGTTTCGCCGCAATTCCTATATCGTCTCCAGCACGACCCCAATCCGCGCGATCTCACCGCCGTTCACCCGATTTCGGATTACGAACTAGCGTCCCGTCTCTCGTATTTCTTATGGAGCAGCATGCCTGACCGGCAGTTGCTCAAAGTCGCCGAAGAAAACCGTCTAACCCATCCTGAAGTACTGCACGCGCAAGTACAGCGCATGCTGTTGGACCCGAAGGCGGCCGCTTTGATTGATAACTTCGCCGGTCAATGGCTGGAATTGCGCAATCTGGACAGCATTCATCCCGACCCCGTCCAGTTTCCCGATTTCGACGACGGCCTGCGCCAAGCCATGTATACCGAGACGCGGACGTTCTTTGCCAATGTCGTCCAGCAAGACCAAAGCATTTTCGATTTTATTGACGCCAAGTACACGTTCTTGAATGATCGGCTGGCGAAGTTCTACGGCATTCCCGGCGTCGAAGGCAGCCAGTTCCGGCGCGTGGAACTCGATGGCACCGAGCGCAGCGGCGTCCTTACCCAGGCCAGCGTTCTTGCCATCACTTCCTATCCCACCCGCACCTCGCCCGTTTTGCGCGGCAAGTGGATCATGGAAAACATTCTGAATACGCCGCCGCCTCCGCCTCCACCCGGCGTCGGTTCGCTCGATGAAAAAGGCGGACCGTTGAGCGGAACGATGCGTCAGCAAATGGAGAAGCATCGCGCCAACCCCATGTGCGCCGCTTGCCACGTGCGCATGGATCCGCTCGGTTTCGCGCTCGAAAATTACGATGCTATCGGCCACTGGCGCACGCAAGATGCCTCGCTGCCCATCGATGCCAGCGGCGTCTTACCCAACGGCAAATCGTTTGTCGGCTCCGCGGAGTTGAAGACTTTGCTCGCCGCCAATCGCAATCAATTCGCCGAATGCTTTTCCGAAAAAATGATGATTTATGCCCTGGGCCGCGGTCTGGAAGGCTATGACAGAGCCGCCACGCGCAAGATCGTTTCCAATCTGGCGGCCAACGGATATCGTTTCTCAAGTTTGATCAATGGAATTGTCGATAGCGCTCCGTTCCAACTCGGGCGCGCCGACGGAGGCTCTGGTACACAATGATTCTTACTCAAAAACATCTTTCACGCCGCGGAATGTTGCGCGGGTTTGGCACTGCCATCGCGCTTCCCGTCCTCGATGCCATGTTCCCGGCCTTAAGCTCAGCCGCCAAAACGGCAAAGCGCGTTGCGCCGAATCGCATGGTGTTCGTCTACGTGCCGAACGGCATCGACATGCGCAACTGGCGCCCCACCACGGTTGGCGCTGCGTTCGATCTGCCGAAGATTCTATCGCCGCTCGCGCCCGTTCGCGACAACTTGCTAGTGTTTAGCGGACTCAAAGATCACAACGGCGAAGCTTTAGGCGATGGCCCTGGCGATCACGCCCGCGCCGCTGCCAGCTTTCTCACCGGTGTTCACCCGCGCAAGACGGCTGGGTCCGATATTTCAGTCGGCATTTCTGTCGACCAAGTGGCCGCCCAGAAAATCGGCTCGGCCACGCGCCTCGCTTCTCTTGAACTGGGTTGCGAAGACGGCCATTTGGCGGGCAACTGCGATTCCGGTTATGCCTGCGCTTATGTAAACAGCATTTCGTGGCGCACCCCCACCGTGCCCAATCCGCCCGAAGTCAATCCGCGCGCCGTCTTCGAACGCCTTTTTGGCAGCGAAGAGGATGCCGCCGACCCCGCTGCCCGCGCCCGCAACGCGCGCCTCGATCAAAGCATTCTCGATCTTGTTTCCGACGATACAAAACGCCTGCAGCGCGATCTCGGCCCAACCGACCGCCGCAAGCTCGACGAATACCTAACTGCCGTGCGTGAAGTAGAGCGTCAGGTGCAAGTGGGCGAAAAGCAAGCCGAAGAAAATAACGTGGCGGTGCCGAATATGCCCAAGCCCGACGGCATTCCGCTCGAATTCGCCGAACACGCGCAACTGATGTTCAATCTGATGACCATTGCTCTGCAATCGGACATTACCCGCGTCTCCACTTTCATGATGGCGCGCGAAGGCAGCAATCGGTCTTATCGCGAAATCGGCGTGCCCGAAGGCCATCACGGTCTTTCCCACCACCGCAACGATCCTGCACTGATGGATAAGGTCGCCGCTATTAACCACCATCACATGGAACAATTCGCCGGCTTCCTTCAAAAGATGAAAGCCACACCGGATGGCGATGGCTCGCTGCTCGATCACACGATGATCGTTTACGGCAGCGGTATTAGCGACGGCAATCGGCACAATCACGACGACCTTCCCGTTCTGTTCGCGGGCGGTAGCCGTGCCTTCAAGACGGGCCGCCACGTCAAGCTCTCGAATAGCGTGCCGGTCGCGAACCTTTACCTGAGCATGCTCGATACGATGGGCGTCCCAACGGAGCAGCTTGGCGATAGCCAAGGCCGCCTCAATTACCTGACAGACATCTCGTGATAAACAAGCTCGCGCTTTTTCTCCTCTCGGCTTCTTTAGTATTGGGCCAGTCTCATCCGCTTGAGCTATTAATTAACTCGGCAAGGAACGGGCCGTCCACCAACGGGTTGGCCGACCTCGTCGGCAAAACGCTCTCTGCCCATGGTGGCGTTGCTGTGTGGGGCGAAGATTATCTCTTCGTCTCCGATCTCACGGTTGCCCCGAAAAACGATCCAGTCACCGCAGCCTCGGCGGGCGTGTCCATTGATTTGCAGCCGCCGCTCGCCATGGAAAAAATCGCGGGCTCCACTCTCTGGATGCGTCTCGTGAAAATGCGCACCGGCGTAACGCACGCCTACCAATATTGGTCCGACGGTAAGCCTACCGGTAACCGCACAGATGTTTCCGGGTACAATCCCGATTCCTATCCTCACCCTGGCGTCCCGCAAGGCAAACTCAGCGAGAAGCAAACCATCGTCAGCAAGATTTACGACGGCATGAAGGCCGATTACTGGTATTACGCCTCTCCGGGCGTCGATCCGAATGTGCCGGCACCGTTGATGATCTGGCAAGATGGCCAAGGCCTGGTCGCTGGCGATCTGTCTAAGCTGCGGCTCTTTACCGTCACCGAAAATCTCGTCTCGCAGAAAGCCATCCCGCCCATGGTGCACGTTCTCATCGCACCCGGCCTCTCGGCAGACGGCAAACCAATGCGCTCCATCGAGTACGACACGGTGAGCGATCGCTATGACCGTTTCCTTTTGGAAGAAGTGTTGCCGCAGGTCGAAAAGGTTTACAAACTGCGGCAAGATGGCTACAGCCGAGCAATTGCCGGCGAGTCCTCAGGCGGCATTTGTTCACTGAACGCTGCCTGGTTCATGCCCGATAAATTCGCGCGCGTCCATTCCACGATTGGCAGTTATACGTCCATTCAATGGCATCCGGAAGATAAACTCGATGGCGGCAACCTCTATCCCTTCATGGTCCGCAAGCTCCCGAAACGCAATATCCGCATCTGGATGAGCGATGGCGCCGACGATTTGGAAAACAATCATGGCTCGTGGCCGCTACAGAATATCCAGCTTGCAAATTCACTCAAAATGCGCGCGTACGATTATCATTTTCGTTTCGGCGTTGCCACGCACGATTCTGCCCAAGCGGGAATTGATTTGCCTGAATCGCTCGCCTGGCTTTGGCGCGGCTACGATCCGGCCAAAACCTCAGAGGAGTTCACCATCGACCCGGCTGAAAAAGACAAGCCGTTTTACCGCGTCACTATCAGCAACCGCGACGCCTGGTAAATTCACGCTTTGCCGTTATAAGGATTGCGAATAGTCACGCCGCCGATCAACTGGCCGTCGTTCATGTCCTCGGAATAAAGAGTTTTACACTTGGCCGCGTCCGCCGACGCGATAATCGAGGAATCGAAAATCTGATACCCGTATCTCTCGGCAATCTGCAAAGCCGTCTCGTGGGTTTCCAAAGTCAAGGGAGAAATCGTAGGGCAGAGAACTCGGACGGCCTCTAGCGCTTCCGCTATTTCTTTCCAACTCATCTTGAGCTTGCGCCGCATTACCGCCGTAAGCTCATTTAAGACCTGAACGCTAATGATTCCACCCGTCGCCAAGATGATCCTCGACACCTCCGTGCGAGGATCATCTTGACTAAAGGCGTAGACCAGAACGTTCGTGTCAAAGAACGGCTTAACGCTCATTCACCTTCCGCGATGATTGCTCTTGCTTGCCGCTCATCCTTCCTTACCGCTCTTCCTTACCGCTCTTCCCTGCCGCTCTTCCCTGCCGCTCTTCCCTGCCGCTCTTCCTTACCGCTCATTCATCTCTTCACGGTCAAACTTGAAGCCCGGCGGCAAAGGCCGCGCTAGCCGGCGAATGGCTTCCATCGCTTTCTCACGGCTATGGTCGCGACCGACGGTGAATTCACGCTTTCCGGCTATGCCGATTTCGATTTCATCGCCCTCTTTGAGTTCCAGCGCTTCTACAACTGTCGCAGGAAGGCGCACTGCCAAGCTATTTCCCCACCTCGAAACATTCATAGCTCTACATTACCACAGTATATCTAAATTTTCCACTCATCTCACCCTTCGCTCCCCCATCCAGTCCCAAAGTCGCTCTGTCCAACTCGCCACCGGCATGGTCGCCGGCGCGCGCAAGCCAAAGCCGTGCTTTCCGCTCGCATATATATGCATCTCGGCCGAAACCCCCTGCTTCTGTAAGTCCAAGTAAAGATTGACCGTTGTCACCACGTGCGACGGATCGTCATCCGCGCAAACCAGAAACGTCGGCGGCGCATTCTTCGGCACAGTGATCGCTCCTGGCTTAAAACCCGGATATACCAATACGGAAAAATCTGGTCTCGTATCCGCTTCAAAATGCGTCTCCATGAGCGCCGCCAATTCGCCGCCCGCCGAAAATCCCATAAAGCCCACACGTTTCGGATCGATCTTCCAATCCGCCGCTTGCTTGCGCACCAGCCGCATCGCTTGGCTGGCGTCCTCCCAGGCGTCCTGCTCCACCGTATAGTAGGAATTCTTAGCTTTCGCCAACCGGTACTTCAACACAAACGCCGCAATGCCGTGCTTGTTCAGCCAATCGGCCACCTCCCACCCTTCTTTATCGATCACCAGTTGCGAATGGCCGCCGCCAGGCGCAACCACCACACCCGTTCCATTCGCTTTATCCTGTGGCGCCAGAAAAACATAAATCGCTGGATGGTGCACCACGGTGAATCTCTTGGGCAGCGCCGGATCGTCCGAGCGCTCCGAAACATCGGGGGCATCTTCGGCATTCGGTGCTCCCTCGGGCCACAAAGGAACTTCCAAGCCGCGCGGGATTTGTTGCGCCCAAATCACTCCCGAAATTACCGTGGCCCACAGCATGCGTTTCATGTAGCAAACGTTATCATGCTCTTGTTATGCCTCACGCAATTGAACCTCTTGCCATTGCGCCCCTCACCGTGTTGCACGAAGAAGAGCGGTTGTTCCAATCCTCCGTTCGCCAATTCGCCAGGGAGCGGTTGGCGCCGCACGTTCGTGCCATGGACGAAGACGGCCGCTTCCGCAAAGATCTGTTGCTCGAAATGTTCAAACTCGGCTTGATGGGCATCGATATCAAGGAAGAGTATGGCGGCCAAGGGGGCACTTTCTTTCAATCCGTTTTAGCTATTGAAGAACTGGCCAAAGTCGACCCCGCCGCATCCGTCATTGTCGACGTGCAAAATACCCTGGTCAGCAACGCCATCGAAGCGTTCGGCAACGCCGCGCAAAAAAAGAAATATCTTTCGCGCCTCGCTACCGAGAGCGTCGGTGCCTACGCGCTCTCCGAACCAGCTTCCGGCTCCGACGCCTTCGCCCTCACGACCAGAGCTAAACCTGCCCCCGACGGATTCGTCATTTCCGGACGGAAACTGTGGATCACGAACGCCGCCGAGGCCGACATCTTCTTGCTCTTTGCCACCGTCGACCCCAACGCCGGCTACAAAGGCATCACCTGTTTTTTGATTGAACGCGGCATGCAAGGCTTCAGCGTTGGCAAAAAAGAAGACAAGCTCGGCATTCGCGCATCATCCACCTGCGAATTAATTCTCGATGACGTCACCGTCTCCCACGCTCAGGTGATGGGCGAAATCGGCAAAGGCTACAAAATCGCCATCGAAACGCTAAACGAAGGGCGCATCGGTATCGCCGCGCAAATGCTGGGCTTGGCGGAAGGTGCCCTGGAACACTCTTTGAAACATGCCCGCGAACGCAAACAGTTCGGAAAACGCATCGGCGATTTCCAGGGCGTGCAGTTCGAACTCGCCGAAATGGCCACCCAAGTCGAAGCCGCCCGCCTCATGGTCTACAACGCCGCCCGTTTGCGCGACGCCGGCCTGCCCTTCGTTACCCAAGCGGCTATGGCCAAGTACTTTGCTTCCACCATGGCCGAAGACGCCGCGTCCAAAGCAATTGAAGTGCTCGGCGGCGTAGGCTTCACGAAAGACTATCCAGTGGAAAAACTGTACCGCGACGCAAAAATCGGCCGCATCTACGAGGGCACCAGCAACATGCAGCGCGTCACCATTGCCAAGGCTCTCCTCGATCCAGACCGCTGAGGTAACTCACCCCCAGCCAGATCCGTCACAATAGAGGTGATGCTGCTGCAACGCCACTCTAGCCTTGTCTTAATCCTCTGTTCCACCTCTTTGCTGTTCGCCGGGGTCGATAAGAAACCCGACCCCACCCCCGAGCAAGTGCAAGACATCATCAAGAAGTTCACCCAAAAGGAAACAGAATTCGCCAAAGCCCGCGAAAACTACACCTACCGGCAAACCGTCAAGCTCACCGAAACTGCCCCTGCCGGCGGTTCTTACGAGATCGTAGAAGAAGTCAGTTTCGACGACCGCAATCGCCGCACCTCCAGGGTCACCTATTCGCCCGTGCAGTCGTTGGAGTACATCGTCATGACCAAGGAAGACGAAGAAGACATCCGCAACATTTTTCCGTTCGTCTTCACCAACGACACCGTTGATCAATACAACGTCATCTATAAGCGGCGCGAGCAACTCGACGAAATTCCCTGCTACGTCTTCTCGATCTCCCCCAAAGAACTCACGAAAGATCGCAAGCGGTACTTTGCCGGCGATATCTGGGTGGATGATCAAGACCTGCAAATTGTCAAAACGTTCGGCAAAGGCGTTGGCTTCCAAAAGAAAAATGAAGACCAACAGTTCGCTAAATTTGAAACCTACCGCGAACAAATCGACGGCAAATATTGGTTTCCCACCTACACCTATGCCGACGATACTCTCAATTTCAGAGACAGCTCCCAGCGCATCAAAGTCGTCGTAAAATACGATCATTATAAGAAGTGGCAGTTCAAGAGCGAATCCACCATCACCTATGGCAAAGAGGTTCCCGATGTGCCGCCCGCGCCTCCGCCGCCGCCAACCAAACCCAAGAATTAGGGCTCAGATTTTATGACCAAAGCCTCTCTGGGAACGCTATTAGTGCTGCTTGGTAGATTTGCCACCGCCGCCGACACGGTTGAGATCAAACCGCCCCAGCACGTTCGGAATTTTGGCGAAGTGAATCAAAATGTTTTGCGCGGCGGCCTGCCAACCGACGAAGCCTTGCGCGAATTGCGGGCGTTCGGCGTCAGTCTCATACTCGACTTGCGCGAGAACGGCCCCGCCAGCCTGCACGAAAAACAATTCGCAGAAAACCTGGGCATGCGCTACGAGCACATTCCCCTTTCGAGGTTCAAGGCGCCCAGCGTATCGGATATAAAGCACGCTCTTTCAGTGCTCCTGGGCGATCCCACGGCCAAGGTTTTCGTCCACTGCTTGCGCGGCAAAGACCGCACGGGAACCGTGATCGCCTGCTACCGCATCCAGCACGATGGCTGGGATCCCCAAAAGGCGCTGCAAGAAGCTAAGTCTTATGGAATGAGCAGCCTCGAACGGAAGATGCAGGCGTTTATCCGCGCCTTTACCCCACTCGAGTTGCGCTAACCAGGCGCCCGAAAATCCGCCATTTTCGATCTTCAACCTCGAATTGGCTCACTTCGCTTGTCGCTGGTCGATTAAACTCTCTTAGCTGTGATTAAATGAGGGGAGAACCTATCGCTTCGGGCATGTCGCAATCAAGTAAATTTAGTCGGAGTATGCGGGAGCTTAAGCTCCTGGCCAAGGGCACGGCTGATACCAATCACCCGATCATGGCCCATATTATTCCCATCCGGCGCTGTAATCTGTCCTGCACCTACTGCAACGAATACGACGATTTTTCGAAGCCCGTCCCGCTCGATACCATGGTTCACCGCATCGAACTCCTCGGCCGGTTGAAAACGGGCGTAATCACCCTGAGCGGCGGCGAACCGCTATTGCACCCTGAACTGGATGCCATTATTGCCAGCATTCGCAAGCATGCCACTCTGGCGGGTTTGATCACAAATGGTTATCTCCTCACTGCCGGCCGCATCAAGAAACTGAACGATGCCGGGCTCGATTACCTGCAAATCAGCATCGATAACGCAATGCCCGATGATGTTTCTAAGAAAAGCTTGAAAGTTCTGGATAAAAAGCTCCAGTTGCTTTCCGAGCACGCCGATTTTCACGTCAATATCAACTCGGTATTGGGCGGCGGCATCAGCACTCCCGAAGACGCGTTGATCGTCGGCAAGCGCGCCATGGAATTAGGATTCACCTCCACCGTCGGAATTATTCACGATGGCGATGGCCAGCTCCGCCCCTTGGCCGACCGCGAACGCGAAGTCTTCTTGGAAATGAAGAAGTTCGAAAAGAAACACTTTTCGCGCCTCAACTATTTCCAGGAAAACATCGCCAAAGGATTGCCAAGCGATTGGCGTTGCCGCGCCGGCTCGCGCTATCTCTACATCTGCGAAGAAGGCTTGGTGCACTACTGTTCACAGCAGCGCGGCTTCCCGGCGAAACCGCTGGAACAATACACCGTGGCCGATATCAAGCGCGAATACATTACCCAAAAGTCGTGCGCGCCCTTATGCACCATCTCCTGCGTCCACCAGATTTCGTACTTCGATTTTTTCCGGGGTGAACAAACTCTTTCAGTTGAACCCATCCCCGCTGAACGCCTTGTTCATATCAAGACATCTCATTAGTCGATGCGGACCGGTCTGGTTGCGGATGCACGCGTAAAAAAACACTACACGGGTCCCGAACATCCTGAACAGGCCGCGCGTTTTTCTGCCGTAATGAACCGCCTGGAGTGGAGCGGACTCACGCACGATCTAACGCGCCTCCCTTCTCGCCTGGCAACTGACGACGAACTGGCTTTGGTGCACACACGGCCTTATCTCGCCTTGGTCGACAAGGAGGTCGCCGAAAAACGCCACCACCTAAGCACCGGCGATACCGGCATTTGCCCTGAAAGCGCAGAGGTCGCCCGCCTCGCCGCGGGGTCCGTTTTGTCTGCGGTTGATGCCCTCTTCGCTCGCTTTGTGCAAAATGCGTTTTGCGTGGTGCGGCCGCCGGGTCACCATGCGAGTGCCGCCAAGGGCATGGGCTTCTGCCTGTTCAACAACATAGCCGTAGCTGCGCGCTACGCGTGCCATAAACATTCCGCCGAGCGCGTGTTGATTGTCGATTGGGACGTCCATCACGGCAATGGAACCCAAGACATCTTCTATGACGATGGCCAGGTCTTATTCTTCAGCACTCACCAATCACCCTGGTATCCGGGCACCGGCGCGAAGAACGAAACCGGCGCAGGCAAGGGCGCAGGCAAAATCATCAATTGTCCGTTTCCTGCGGGATCGGGCCGCACCGAGATCGCCGACGCCTTTCGCCATCACTTGCTCCCCGCAGCCGCCGCATTCAAACCCGATCTCGTCTTGATCTCCGCCGGTTTCGATTCGCGCATCAACGATCCACTCGGTCATTTCCTTGTGACCGATGCGGATTTCAAAGAGCTGACAGGCATGTTGCTCGATTTCGCGGCCAAGCATTGCAACGGCCGCGTCGTCTCCGTGCTCGAAGGTGGATACAACCTCGAGGGACTCGCCTCCGCAGCAGAAGCGCACGTGCGCGCCATGATGGGCGACTTTTAAATAGTTGTCACTTGCCTAAACAGTGGTGCATCTCACAGCCATGAGACGCTTGGCTTGGGTGCTTCTATCCTCATCTTTGATGAGCGCCGCTACGCTGAAACCGGAAAGCATTCAGGCGTGGGACAGATATCTGGCCGCGGCTCAAAAAAATGCAACTTTCTTGTGGCTTGATGAATCCAGCCAGCGCCGCCAAAAAGTGAAAGACGGCCAGACTATCGTCGCTGAAACCTATTCAGGCGGTAATAAAAAAGCTCCCAACGCGCTCATACATGATTGGACCGGCGCTTCTTTTCTTCCAGGCGCGAAAATCGACGACGTCATCTCCGTGCTGCGTAACTATGGTCACTACAAGGAGTATTACTCTCCCACAGTGATTCGCTCTAAGACCATGGAGCAGAGTGCTCTAACAGATCGTTTCTTAGTGGTTATGATGAATCAGTCGCTCATCGTAAAAACCGCTATCGAGTCCAATTGCCAAGCCAGCTATCATCAAGTCACCGAAAAACAATGGTACGCGTTATCGAATGCCACGCGCATTCAAGAGATTGACGATTTTGGCCGTGCCGGTGAACGTCGTCTGCCGGTAGGCGAAGGCGGTGGTTACATTTGGCGGCTGGCCACCGTAACTCGATTGGAAGAACGTGATGGCGGCGTCTATCTGGAAGTCGAAGCCTTGGCCCTAAGCCGTGATGTTCCCATATCGTTACGTTTTGTCGTTGACCCAATCATCCGCCGCGTTTCGCGCAACTCCCTGATCGAATCTCTCAACCAAACCAGCCGCGCCGTCGGCGAGTTCGAAGCAAGCAGCCGTGAGCATCAGTTACTCGCCACGAAAAGGGGACAGACGCAATTACGCCACGCTATCAAAGCATCTCTATAAGCGATTCGATAGAAACCGGCAGAACCCGCCCAACTTCTGATAGAGTCGCATGCAACGTGCCCGTCTTCAGCGGATTATGCAAAGGAACCGTAATCAAATGAACCGGCGGATCACTATGGCGCAGCCGGACGTGGCTGCCCTTCTGCCGGACAACCTCTATCCCAACTTCTGGAGCACACGGATCAACCGATCCGCGGCAACATCCCGTGGAAGTTTCATGCCGCTTCGACGGGAATCAGTTCATCTTTCACGTAGTGCAGTTGCACCAAACGCGGCCGCGAGGAACTGTCTTCGAAATGCAGCGACGTGGCGTCCAATACATTTTGCCGCAATTCCTCCCAAGTATCCGCCTCGGTGAAAATCGAATGGCCAAGCGCCCGGGCGCAATAACCACCTTCCTCCGCATCACGAATTTCGAAAATCAACTCCATGCCTATAGAATACCCGGCGTTATCCCTGCGTGGGCCGAAAAGGGGACAGACGCAATTACGCCAAGCTACCCCATCCGCCCATCGGACAAACCCATGCAAACTACCCATCGCTCCCGTCACCCACCGGCGCGGATTTTGGAAACAGCCCGCTCGGAATTTATTGAAGCGATTTGGGTAGCACAAGACTGGGCCGCGTGTGACATCTGTAAAGGGAAAGACGGGCCTGTTGACCTAACGATAAATGAACGCTTAACATCTCAGTCCTTGTATTAGTGACTTACTCAACCTTCCAGTCCAATTCCAATTCACAATAGCGCTAAACAAACAAAAGGCGGTTCACACTGACTTACGTTGACCGACCATTATTCGGAGGACGTGAAGCCGAAGCGTTAACGAGCGCGTGCTGCGGCACAGGCACGTTGGGCGAAGGCGAAGAGAAAGGTGAACAAGAATGGCTGAACGATGGTGTCGAAAGAAGCCTACTTGACTGGCCGAGGATGGTAAAATCTAGCCAAGAATCATGACGGACGCCCAACCGTACCTCGCGATTGGCATTCCCTCGGCGCTCTTCGCGTTGAACTTCCTGGCGATCCTCTGGCAAGCGCGTGGCATGGATCGGCGCATCGATGCATTCGAGCGTGCTGTCACTGCCCGGTTCGGTGCAATGGATACTCGATTCGACGCTCTCGAAAAAATCATGAACGCCAAATTCGACGCGCAAACGCAAGGGCTTCTGCGCGTCGAGCAAGTCATCGACGCCCGTCTGAAGCACTTGGAAGAACGCTGAATGTTTTCCATGCATGGTCCCTGATAGCTGGTGTCCCTTTTCTTTCAAAAGCTTCTTTCAAAAGCCCCCATAAACAAGACCAGTAGCAGCGCGATTCCCCCCTGGTTGCCGTTGTATCTTCGCGATCTTCGTCAGATGATATAGGATGCCCGATGGATCGTTGTCTGTCGCCCGTGAGCGTAGCTGAACTGGTCCATGGGGTTTACCTCGCCAATCCGCCCTTCTCGGATCAAAACCCGGTCCAACGGCCTTCCTACGTCATCATAGAAGCCGCTCAAGAAGAAGGCGGCAGCGAAGATCCTTAGCCTCATCGCGTGCAACAGGTCACGCTTCGATCAAGCAGTCTTCCGTAAACCCGTCGCTCCCCGATAACCCACCCGCTATCATGTCTATACCAGCCACTAACTAACTCATGGCCCCCGAACAAGAAGCCCGCGTCGAAATCGACAAACTCCTAATCGCCGCTGGATGGTCGGTCCAGCCCCGCGATAAAGTCGACCTCACTGTCGCCCAAGGCATCGCCATCTGCGAATACCCCCTCAAAAAAGGCCACGGTTTTGCCGACTATCTCCTCTACGTCGACGGCGCCGCCATTGGTGTCATCGAAGCCAAGAAAGCCGGCGTCCCCCTCACCGCCGTCGAAATCCAAACCTCCAAGTACAGCGTCGGCCTTCCCGAAATCATCCCCGCTCCCCGCCGCCCCCTCCCTTTCTGCTACCAAAGCACCGGCGTCGAAACCCGCTTCACCAATCTCCTCGAACCCGACCCCCGCAGCCGCCCCGTCTTCGCCTTCCACAAACCTGAAACCTTCGCCCACTGGATTCACGCCGACACGCGCTCCCCTGGTTCCACTGTCCGCGGCAAGCTCAGGGTGATGCCGCCGCTCAACGAGCAAGGCCTCTGGCCAGCCCAAAAGAAGGCCATCCGCAAACTCGAAGAATCCCTCGCCGCCGGCCGCCCCCGCGCCCTCATCCAGATGGCCACCGGCAGCGGCAAAACCTTCACCGCCTGCAACTTCGTCTACCGCCTCATTAAATTCGCCGGCGCCAAACGCATCCTCTTCCTGGTCGACCGCAAAACCCTCGGCCGCCAAACCCTCAACGAATTCCAGCAATTCGTCACCCCCGGCGACGGCCGCAAGTTCACCGAACTCTATAACGCCCAACTCCTCGCCGGCAATAAAATCGACACCGTCAGCAAGGTCTGCGTCACCACCATCCAGCGCCTCTACTCCATGCTCGTCGGCCGCGAGATCTCCTCCGGCGACGAAGAGGAAGAGCGCTCCGCCGCCACCTGGGACCAACTTACTAAGTTGCCCGAGCCCATCACCTACAATCCCGCCATCCCCATCGAAACCTTCGACTTCATCGTCACTGACGAATGCCACCGCTCCATCTACAATCTATGGCGGCAAGTGCTCGAATACTTCGACGCCTCTCTCATCGGCCTCACCGCCACGCCCTCCCGTCAAACCCTCGGTTTCTTCAACCAAAATCTGGTTATGGATTACAACCACACCCAAGCAGTTGAAGACCGCGTCAACGTCGATTACGATATCTACGAAATTCGCACCCAAATCACCCAAGCAGGCGCGCAAGTGGACGCCGGTTTCTATATCGATAAGCGCGACCGCCTCACCCGCGCCCGCCGCGCCGAGCTTCTCGACCAGCCTCTCACTTACACCGCCGGCCAACTCGACCGCGATGTCGTCGCACCCGACCAAATCCGCACCGTCATCCGCACTTTCAAAGAACGCCTCTTCACCGAAATCTTCTCCGGCCGCACCCACGTTCCCAAAACCCTCATCTTCGCCAAAGACGACAATCACGCCGACGACATCGTCCAAATCGTCCGCGAAGAATTCGGCAAAGGCAATGACTTCTGCCAGAAAGTCACCTATCGCACTGGCTCGCAGCGCTCACGCCGCAAGACAAAAGCCGCCGACGGCTCAGAAATCGAGCAGGATTATTGGGAGCAAGTC
The DNA here is from genome assembly GCA_963763615.1 of Bryobacterales bacterium. Taxonomy (GTDB): domain Bacteria; phylum Acidobacteriota; class Terriglobia; order Bryobacterales; family Bryobacteraceae; genus Bog-105. The sequence goes on from CAVXPI010000016.1 coordinate 63,317, forward strand.
GGCGTTAAACCCGAATCCGTCATTCAATCCTTCCGCAACAGCTACGACCCGCGCATCGCCGTAACAGTGGACATGATCGCCACCGGAACCGACATCCGCCCCCTCGAAATCGTCATGTTCCTCCGCGAAGTCCGCAGCCCCAATCTCTTCGAACAAATGAAAGGCCGCGGCGTGCGCGTGATTAAGGATGACGATCTGCAAGCCGTCACTCCTGACGCCAAAACCAAAACCCATTTCGTCATCGTCGACCCGCTCGGCGTCTGCGAACATACCATGGTCGAAGCCCCGCCGCTCGACCGCAACCGCAATATCGTCTTTGAAAGGCTCATTGAGGCGGTCGGCTTCGGCAGTACCGATCCGATGATCCTCAGCACCCTCGCCTCCCGCTTGACCCGCCTAGATCGCCAGCTCTCCCACGCCGATCAAGACCTGATCAAAGAACAAACCGCCGGCACGACTCTTTCCGATATCGTTCGAGCTCTCGCCAACTCCGTCGATCCCGATGTCCAACTCGACGAAGCTAAAGTCGAACACGCCGTCGAGGATCCAACGCCCGAGCAAATCGCCGCCACCGCCGAGCGTTTGAAGAAGGAAGCCGCGAAACCGCTGCTCGCCCCCAAGTTGCGCAATCTTCTAACAAGCCTCAAAAGCAGCTACGAACAGACAATAGATTCGGTCTCGCAGGACACTTTGCTTCGTGCCGGATTTTCTGGCGATTCACAAGACAAAGCGCGCGAAACAGTGCAGTCATTCCGCCAGTTCTTGGAAGAAAATAAGGATCAAATAACCGCTTTGCAGATTTTGTACAGCCGCCCCTGGAAGAACCGCCTCACTTTCAAACAAGTGAAAGAACTCGCCTCCGCAATCCAAAGACTCCACCCCGCCTGGACACCCGAAAATCTCTGGCGCGCCTACGAGCAACTCGACCGTTCAAAGGTTAAAGGCTCCGGCCAGCGCGTCATGACAGATCTAGTTTCACTCGTGAACTTCGCCATCGGAACCGAGCCAGACCTGCGGCCGTACCCCGACAAGGTTCGCGACCGGTTCCAAGTTTGGCTGTCAGAACAGCAACAAACAGGTGCGAATTTCACAGATGAACAGTTGCGCTGGCTACACCACATCGCCGAACACATCGCGACAAGCCTGGAGATCAAGACAGAAGATTTCGATTATGTGCCTTTCAGTGAGCAAGGCGGACTCGGACGGGCCCACCAGGTATTTGGAAACAAGTTGCCGGGGATACTGAGCGAACTGAATCTGAGGCTTGTGCAGTGACGGCACTGCCGAACAGCTGGGCGATCAAGCATCTATCCGCGGTGGCTGAGCCCTGCGGAACGTCAATCGACCCGCGCGCTTTCCCCGACGAAATGTTTACCCTATACAGCGTACCGAGCTTCGATCAACGTAACCCCGAAGAGACCAAAGGCTCAGTAATCGGCTCGCACAAACAAATCGTCAACCCGGGGACCCTGCTCGTTTGTAAGATCAATCCCCGAATCAATCGCGTGTGGTTGTAGGGCATGACCACAAGAATCGAACAATCGCGTCCACCGAGTGGATAGCCTTGAAGGTCCAACCGGAAGTGGACGTGAAGTATGCTGCCCTTTACTTCCAGTCGGAGCACATTCGACGACATCTTGCCCAGAGCGCTTCCGGAGGGGGCGGATCGCTGATGCGCACCCGTCCGGGGATCTTACTAGATCTCACGGTGCCGATTCCGCCCATCGGGGAACAGCGCCGAATCGTCGCCGAAATCGAAAAGCAGTTCACTCGCTTGGACGAGGCCGAGCGGACTCTCCAAATCCAACGCAAGAAGTTTACTAAATATGAAGGCGCTTTGCTGAACTCCTGCACTCACGGAACAGGAAGTGCGCCCGTGCCCTTTCTTAATCTGTTGTCGGCACCATTGAGGAACGGGCACTCAGCCAAAACAACCCAAGCCAACGATGGGGTTCGAGCGATCACGTTATCGGCAATTACCGAAGGCGATTTTCCAGAATCAAATACGAAACTCACATCAGCACACCCTAGGAGAACCGCGGATCTTTGGCTTCAGCCGAACGATTTCCTCTTTCAGAGAGGGAACACCTCTGAGTTAGTGGGGCTCTCGCGCCTCTATCGCGGGCCTGCGGACTTCGCAATCTTCCCGGACCTCGTCATTCGTGCGCGGACGAACGAGACCGTTAATCGAGACTACCTCGAAGGTGTTCTGCATTCGCCATCAACCAGGCGGTACATTCGGTCTCGCGCGCAGGGAAGCGCCGGAAGCATGCCCAAGATCGACCAAGAGACGATTGAGTCGATACCCATACCGCTGCCAAGCCGCGAGCAACAAGACGAAATTGCGGAGCGCCTTGTTGCCGCGAGATCCGTCCTGCAGCGGCTGCGGCCCGAGATAGATAGATGCCGTCAACAAGCGTCTCGTCTCCGCCAATCAATTCTCGCGAAAGCTTTTTCCGGCCAGCTTGTTCCGCAAGACCCGAACGACGAACCCGCAACCGCACTCCTCGACAGAATTCGCATGGATCGGGCAACCGGCAACCTCGAACGCCCCAAACGCACATTCCGCGCCAAATCCACTGTAAAATCGCAATGATGCCGATTAATCTCGTCTCCACCCGCGTAATCCTGAACCCCCAAGTGCGGTCAGGTCAGCCCATCATCCGCGGCACCCGAATCACCGTCTGGGACATCCTCGGCTGGCTCGGCGGCGGCCTATCAGAATCCAAGATCCTGACCGACTACCCGGAGCTAACCCCGGAAGACATCCAAGCCGCTCTCCAAGCTCATTCCGGAACCGACATCCAGACCTAATGCCAAGTCCAGGCCCGGCCTGAACTTATTTAGGACGATCCATCAGCTTAGCGATTTCGAAATCAATCGCCTGCAATTTTCCCTTAACGACATCCCTAAAAGTGGCGAACTCCGTACGGAGATCCTTCACCTCGGCCTTAATTTCCACCCGAAACGCATGGAACTCAACTCGCAGATCGTCAATCCGCTTGCCCGTTTGTGACGCATTGATCCACATTCCAAAAATGCCGGTCAACATCGATGCGCTGGCAGCCACTATTGCCACGGCTAGGTTTGTGTCCATAACCACCTCGTTGATTATATAAATTGCCGGGCTGCCATCGCGTACTGCCGCCCCTCCGAGGACATCATGTTTTTGAAGGCGCTAAGCTCGTGGCGCAATCCTTCACTTCGTTACGCAATTCCACTAAATCCACACCCAAGTCATTCAACTGCCTTCCCAGATCATCGATTCGCTTGCCGACCTGGGACGCGTTGATCCACATGCCGAATATACTAGTCGCCATAGGAGCGCTGGCGGCCACAATCGCCACAGCTAGATTCGTGTCCATAGCCATTCCTGATTATAGTCGCCGTAAGCCTTGCCCCGCGCTTTAGCAGGGCAAATCAAACTCCCTCACAAGTTTTTTCGAGAACGGTGCTGGGTATCCTTAGGGCAGGGTTGCTTACACCGCCAACCCAACTCAAACGTAACCACCGTGTCCACTACCTCTTCCGCCCTCGTCAACAAACTCTGGAACTACTGCAACATCCTCCGCGATGACGGCCTCTCCTACGGCGATTACGTCGAACAACTCACCTTCTTACTCTTCCTGAAGATGGCTCACGAACGCACCCAGCCGCCCTACAATCAGCCATCCGCCGTTCCCGAAGACTATTCCTGGCCCACCCTCGTCGAACTCGACGGCATTCCCCTCGAACACCATTACCGCCGCACTCTCGAAACCCTCGGCAAAGAGCCCGGCATGCTCCGCACCATCTTCCGTAAAGCCCTCAACAAAATCCAAGACCCCGCCAAACTCAAACGCCTCATCGCCGACCTAATCGACAAAGAAACCTGGTCCACCCTCGACGCCGACGTCAAAGGCGATATCTACGAAGGTCTCCTCCAGAAGAACGCCGAAGACGTAAAATCGGGAGCCGGTCAATATTTCACCCCGCGCCCACTCATCCAAGCCATCGTTGACGTTATGCGCCCTGGGCCAGGAGTTACTATCATGGATCCCGCCGCCGGAACCGGCGGCTTTCTCCTCGCCGCCAAAGACCCCAACAACTACGAAATGGTCCTCACCAATCCACCCTTTGGCAAGAAATCCAGCGTCACCATCATCAACGAAGAGGGCGACGAAAGCCGCGAAGCCTTAAACGTCTACCGCGACGATTTCTGGGCCACCACCAGCAACAAACAATTGAACTTTGTTCAACACATCGCCAGTCTTTTGAAAATGAACGGCCGCGCCGCCGTCGTCGTACCCGATAACGTCCTCTTCGAAGGCGGCGCCGGCGAAACCATCCGCCGCAAACTGCTCCACAGCTGCGACGTCCACACCCTCCTCCGCCTCCCCACCGGCATCTTCTACGCCCAAGGCGTCAAAGCTAACGTCATTTTCTTCGACCGCAAACCCGCCAGCGAAACCCCTTGGACAAAAGCCCTCTGGATTTACGACCTCCGCACCAATAAACATTTCACCCTCAAAACAAATCCTCTGCGTCGCCCCGATCTCGACGATTTCATAGCCTGCTACCACGCCGAAAACCGCTTCGACCGCAAAGAAACCGGCCGCTTCCATTGCTTCAACTACGAAGACCTCCTCAAGCGCGACAAGCTCAGCCTCGACATCACTTGGCTGCGCGACGAAAGCCTAGAAGACACCGACAACTTGCCCGACCCCGCTGTCCTAGCCGCAGAAATTGTCGAGGACCTACAGGCGGCATTGGACCAATTCGCCCTAATCGCCGCAGACCTGGCGAAAGGCCCAAATCCAATCAATCGGGAGTAATCCGGCACAGTCAAAGCTTGTCGCCGTCACTAATTGCTGGTTATGGCGATCGGTCCCCATCCCACCTCCGGCAAAAAACCAGTTCATCCTCAAGTTCGATCCGCAACTAACTCATTCCAATAGCCCTTCCCATCGGCACTAACCAACCCCCTAACTCCCACCTAAGTCACTCCCAAAACCGTTCACAAAACCCACACTTTTTTCTTCCCCACTCGTTTCAGTAACTTACACCCGAAAAATATCGCCCCGCGCACGCCGTGCTCTCACAATCAACTCAGAATTATGATTTCTAAGAACAACGAATATCCAACAGACACCGCAGCGGGCGAAGAACGCCGCGAAATCGACGCCAACGGCAACTACATCTATCCCGAAGACGCCATAACCCCCGACCCGGACCCCGAAGATCCCCGCGACCGCGACTTACTCGATAACCACATCGACCCTCATCGCCACAAACGCAACTGTGGACGAACGGGCCCAAAAACTAACGTCGGTCGAGCCATCGCCGCCCGCAACGCCACCCGCCACGGTATGTGCGCCAAAACCCTCATCCTCGTGCAAGAAAGCGAAGAGGATTGGAACGACTTACTAAATGGCTGGCTCGCTATTTATGAAAACCCTGCCGAAAAGACCATCCTCTACACCTTCGTTCTCAAAACGGTCCAGGCGGAGTGGTTTCGCCAGCGAATTGAACGCGAATTTAACTTCTTCTTCCAGTGCATGGATAACGCTCCGCTGAAAAGCTGGCATCCGGAAAAACACAAAGAGTACGATCTCATCCAGCGCTATCTCACCAGTGCGAGGCGCACCTTCCAAAGCGAAGCCCGCATGCTCGAACAGTTCTGGAAAGCCCACGGCAAGCCTCCCGCCCCTCCCGCCGCCCCTCCTCCCGCCCCTCCCGCCGCCCCTCCTGCCGCCCCTCCCGCCGCCCCTCCTGCCGCCCCTCCCGCGGAGCCAGCGGAAGCGCAAGAAGCGGAAGAAGACCCCGGCTTTAGCTTCGTCAACAACGGCACTGGCGAATCGCTAGACGCTCACAGCAACCTCACTCCCCCTCCGCCCGGCTACACACCCGAACCCATCATCCCCGGCGCCTACGGCCCCAACCACCCCACCAATTGGAAGCAGAAAAAAAGGGAAAAAAAAGGGGACACTCCGGGCTAGCGTAGACCGCGTTCCAACCGTCCGGCGGGCAGGCGTGTCCCCTTTTTTTCTCCAGAGAAATTGGGGGACATTGCGGGCTAGCGTAGACGACGTTCCAACCGTCCGAGTCGCAGCGTGGCAACGCCGCGCATACTTGTACCGAGCGGTGTCCCCTAATTTCGTTCTCCAGGCGCAGACGCATTAACAATGAGCAACCAACCTCCCATTCCCGCACCCAAGACGAACAAGCCCGAACTCCGCCTCCACCCCCGCCAATTCGAAGTCTTCCGTTCCCAAACCCGTTTCCGCGTCCTCGTCGCCGGCCGCCGCTTCGGCAAAACCGAACTCGCCCTCGCCGAAATCGTCAAAGCTGCCACCGCCGCCCCCAACCGCCTCGTCTGGTACGTCGGCCCTTCCGACAAATTCGCCAAACGCGTCTTCTGGCGTCGCCTCAAACACATCACTCAACTCAAGTGGGCGTCCAAACCCAACGAATCCGAACGCCGCATCGACCTGCGAAACGGCTCCTCCATCGTCGTCAAAGGCGCTTTCGATCCCGACTCTCTCCGTGGCGAAGGTCTCGATTTCGTCGTCCTCGACGAAGTCGCCGACCTCAAACCCTCCGCTTGGAGCCACGTCCTCCGCCCCTCCCTCGCCGACCGCCAGGGCCGCGCCCTCTTCATCGGCACGCCCAAAGGCCGCAATCATCTGTACGATTACTTCGAACTCGCCAAATCCAATCCCGATTGGCAGTCCTTCCAATTCACCACCGAAGAAGGCGGCCTGGTCACCAAAGACGAACTCGCCAGCGCCGGCCGCGAAATGGACGCAAACGTTTTCCGCCAGGAGTTCGACGCCCAATTCACCAGCCTCGGCCAACACCGCGCCTATCTCTCCTTCGACCGCGCTGCCAACGTTCGCGAAGTTCGTTTCGCAGGAGACCATCCCTTAGCCTGGTCCCTCGACTTCAACGTCGACCCGATGTGCATGCTCCTCCTGCAAAAAGTCGGCGACGACATCAACGTCCTCGAAGAAATGATCGTTCGTCCCGACGCCACCACCGAAAAAGCCTGTCTCAAGTTGATCGGCCTCATCGACCCGTACACAAAACTCGTTCATTTCGGGCATGCTCCTCTGCAACTACACATCTACGGCGACGCCAGCGGCCATCAACGCCGCACCGCCGGCGCCACCACCGATTGGACCCAAATCCGCGATTTCTTTCGCATGCACATCGGTTCCATCCAACCCTCTTACTTCTTAGCTGGAGCCAATCCGCTCATCCGCGACCGCGTCAATTGCGTCAACGCCCGCCTCCGCAACAAAGACGGCGAACCCCGCCTATTCGTCAGCCCAGGCTGCAAAGAACTCATCCGCGACCTCGAAGAAGTCGCCTGGTCCACCGATTCCACCGGCGCACCCACCCGCGACCTCAACAAAAAAGACCGCGGCCGCACCCACCTCTCCGACGCCCTCGGCTACTTCGTCTCCCAAGCCTTCCCCATGCGCCCCACCGCCGGCGAAAAAGCAGGCCCCCTTCTGTGACGGGAGTCCGAAAGCAAAATGGGGCGGTCCCCATTTTGCGCTGCTCATCAACGCGGGCCTCGTTCCCCTCCCACTTGACGTTTAGCCCCAATGGGCATATCGTTAACGTCATGCACCGTAGACGCTTCTTTGGTACTTCCGCAGGTCTGCTCGCCACGTTAGAAAGCGGTTCCCTCCTCAAAGCAAACAAGGCTGTTGACACCATCGCGGGCCGTCCCGCCGATACCGTCGCTCGCGACGAAGACTTCTGGTTCAACGTCCGCCACGCGTTCACCGTCGATCGCAACATGATCAACCTCAACAACGGCGGCGTTTCCCCGGCCCCCAAGACGGTGATGGATACCGAAATCCGCTATCTGGAGATTGAGAACATGAACCCGTCCTATTACATGTGGAACGTGCTCGACCCGGGCGTGGAAACCGTCCGCCGCCGTTTGGCGCAAATGTTCGGCGTGGACACCGAAGAGATCGCCATTACTCGCAATGCCAGCGAGGCGAACGAGATCATCCAGCTCGGCATGAAGCTGAATCCCGGCGATGAGGTCATCACCACCAATCAGGATTACCCGCGCATGATCACCACCTGGCAGCAGCGCGAACGCCGCGATGGCATCGTGCTCAAGCAGTTGAAGTTTCCCGTTCCGCCGCCCAGCATGGCCTACCTGGCGAAGATGTTCGAAGACGCCATCACGCCGAAGACCAAGGTGATCCATATCTGCCACATCACCAACCGTACCGGCCAGATTTTCCCCGTCAAGGCGATTTCGCAGATGGCGCGCGAACGTGGCATCGAAACGATCGTCGACGGCGCGCACGCCTTCGCTCAATTCCCGTTCACCCACGCCGATCTCGATTGCGATTACTACGGTACTTCCTTGCACAAATGGGTGCTCGCGCCCATCGGTACCGGCATGCTGTATGTCAAGAAATCGAAGATTGAAAAAATCTGGCCCATGATGGCCGCTCCGCCGGAGATGAACGCGAACATCCGCAAATTCGAAGAAATCGGCACTCACCCGGCGTCTCAACGCAACGCCATCACCGAAGCACTCGATTTCCACGACAGCATCGGCGGCGACCGCAAAGCCGAACGTTTTCGCTATCTGCGCAAACGCTGGTCCAACCGCTTGCGCGAACTGCCCGGCGTCAAGATTCTCAACAGCGAAGATCCCGAGCAATCCTGCGCCATCGGCTTTATCAGCGTCGATGGTTTCGATGCCCCAAAACTTTCCGCCTACTTGTGGTCGAAATACCGTATCTGGACCGTCGCTATCGTCACACCCGGCGAGTACCAAGGCCTGCGTATCACGCCGAACGTCTACACAACCATGGAAGAAATCGACACGTTCACCAACGTGATGGAAAAGATCATCAAGAGCGGATCGATTCCCTCCTAGGGACAATGGCCTTGGGCCCTGATCGTACTGGTCAGGGAAACCACGGGATCCGCCTTAAGTAAACGACAGAGCGAGCGAGTAAACCTTTAATCAAGTATTCCCCAGGTCCGGGCGGACGCTTACTTCGTGCGCGGTTCCGTTTGCGGCAAATCGGGGAGATATGCGGTTTTCTGAAAGGCGTGAAGCAAGATTGCGGCGCCCAAAGTGAGCAGCCCTAGTGAGATCCACTGCGTGAGCGAGAAAGGGCCCACCAACGCTTGTTCGTGAACGCGAAAGAATTCAACTAGAAAACGAACGGTCGAATAGAGAACTAGATACCAGCCGATAATCTGGCCGGGGCGGTGGTCCTTTAAACACATGCGGTAAAGAATTGCGAACACGATAAAGTTGGCCGCCGATTCGTAAAGCTGCACCGGGTGCAACGTCTTATCCAGAGGCACGGGCGCGGCGAAGTCGGAACGGAAACGCACGCCCCAGGGCAGATCGCATTCCCTGCCCCAACAACAACCGGCGGCGAAGCAACCTAAACGTCCGATAGCCTGACCAATGACAACGCCGGGCGCGAACACATCCATTGTCGGCAGCAAAGGCATTTTGTAGCGGCGCATCACAATCACCGCTGTGATGAGCGCCACAATAAACCCGCCATGAAAGACTCCCGCCGCTTGCAGTGTTTCGAGACTGAAGATCTGGCCTGGGTCGCGCAGATAGTCTGGCAGGTCGAACAGAAACATGAACAGCTTCGCACCCAACACGCCAGCGATGGCGCAATAGAAGGCCAGATTAGTGACGTGATCCGTATTCATGCCGGCGCGCTTGGCGAGGCGCATCATCACGAACAGGCCCGTTAAGAAGCCTAGCGCCACCAGAACGCCGTAGGTCGGAATGTAGAACGAACCAATACTAATGAGCTTGGGGAGCATACGTACGCGTCGCTACCTTCGTTTGATGGGGCTATACTCTTGCACGATGCGGGCGCTATCGCCGTACGTTTTGGGATCCTGCCGCCAGAGGTCGAGGAGAAGCAAAATGGCGCCGACGGTGATGGCGCTGTCAGCCACGTTGAAAGCCGGGAACGACCAAGTGCCGTGATAGACCTCGATAAAATCTGTAACAGTCTTGTGGACGATGCGGTCGTACAAATTGCCGGCCGCGCCGCCCAGCACCAGAGAAAGGCCAAGACGTGAGAGCCGGCTATTCAGAGTGCTACGTTCGCTCCACAAAGCCCACGCGACAAATAACAGCACAGCGCCCGACACGCCGATGAGCACCAAGCTGCGGAGAACAGGGTTGCCTTCCGCCAGCATGCCGAACGCCGCGCCGGGGTTCTCAGTGTGGATGATGCGCAGCCAGCCTGAGATAACCGGAACGGAATCGTAACCGGGCATGGCGCGCTGGATTTCGAGTTTGGACAGGCGATCGGCAATCACGATCAGCGAAGCAATCACGAGCGGCGCGACACGCGAATTGAGATTGAGTTTTTGTGGCACTTAGGTGAAAAACTCCCTGACAGTTTTAGCGCAAGAGGCGCACACAGTGGCGAGTTCTTTATCGCTGCCCACATCGTACGTATATTTCCAGCAGCGTTCACACTTGGTACCGCCGGAGCGCTCCACCTGTACTTCCAGTGTATCGGCATTTGCGCCAGCCGCTTCGAGCGTGACCTGCGAAACGATGAAAAAGCCCGGCAGATCGGCCGCGACTTTTTCAAGCAATGGATAAAGGTTACTGCCCGCCGAGAGCTTTACGGCAGCCTCCAGCGGGGCGCCGATTATCTTTTCGTCGCGCGCCAAATCTAGCGATTTCAAAACTTGGTTCCGCACGGGGATGAGTTGGTCCCATACGGCCGCTTGTGCGCGTTGAGCGGCGGTTATGCCACGGCTCAGGTCTTCCGGGCTAGGGAACAGATCCATGTGAACGCTGGGCATTTCCCCTGCCGGGTGTTTGGCGTGTTGCCATACTTCTTCGCAGGTAAAGGAAAGCACGGGCGCCAGCAAGCGCGCCAGAGCCAAGTTCAAACGGTACAAGGCAGTTTGGCGGCTGCGGCGGGTTTCTGAAGTTGGGCCGGCAGTGTAGAGGGGATCTTTCGAAACTTCGAAATAGATAGAGCTCAATTCCGTCACGGCGAATTCGTAGACCGCGCGGTAGACCTTGTGGAAGGCGTATTCGCGATAGGAATCGAGACACTGGCGCACAAGGTCCTCGGCTTTGACAAGAATCCAGGAGTCGAAGCCGGAGATTTTTTCGCCTGGCAGTGCATCCGTAGCCGGATTGAAGTCTTGCATGTTGCCGAGAAAGTAGCGGAAGGTGTTACGCAGCTTTCGATAGGCTTCCGAGAGGCGAGTGGTGATGGTATCGGAGAGTTTGACGTCCTCGGTGAAATCGACGGAGGATACCCAAAGGCGTAGGAGGTCGGCGCCATATTTGTTGACGATCTCCGAGGGCTCCATGCTGTTGCCCAGCGATTTCGACATGGCGCGGCCGTTGGCGTCGAGAGTCCAGCCGTGGGTCACACACTCGCGATAGGGGGACGAGCCATTGAGGGCAACGCCGGCGAGAAGCGAGCTTTGGAACCAACCGCGGAATTGGTCGCCACCTTCCAAATACATATCGGCAGGCCAATTGAGACCGTTCGCTGCAGTGAGCACAGCCAGATTGCTGGAACCGGAATCGAACCAGACATCGAGAATATCGGTCTCTTTGCGGAATGATGTGCCGCCGCATTTGTGGCACTTGCACTCGCTGCCCATCAGTTCGGCCGCCGATTTGGAATACCAAACATCGGAGGTGTGTTGCCGGAAGAGAGCGACGACGCCATCGAGCACAGCTTTTTCGATGAACGGTTCCGTGCAGGCTTCGCAATAAAATGCAATGATAGGCACGCCCCACACACGCTGGCGCGAGATGCACCAATCGGGGCGCGGCGCAATCATATTGGTCATGCGCTCTTCGCCCCAAGCGGGATACCACTGAACATGCTTGATGGCTTCGAGCGTTTTTTCGCGAAGATTTTCGCGGTCCATACCGATGAACCACTGTTCCGTGGCGCGGAAGATGAGCGCGCTATGGCAGCGCCAGCAATGTGGATAGCTGTGCTCCACTTTGGCTTGGCCGGCGAGCGCGCCGTGCTTTTTGAGGATTTCAATGACAACCGGATTGGCTTCCCAAACAGTTTTGCCTAAGAGTACTTCCGGAAGTTTGCCGGCAGCGCCTTCCGCCTGGAACATGCGGCCTCCGGCGTCGACAGGGCAGTAAACCTGGATGCCGTAGCGCTGGCAGATGACGAAATCTTCCTGGCCGTGGCCAGGTGCGGTGTGGACGGCGCCGGTGCCTTGCTCGAGGGTGACGTGATCGCCGTTCAACCCGATTGAATCGCGGTCAAGAAACGGATGGCGGAAAACAACCCGATCAAGCTTCGTGCCGGGGAAGCGCGCGAGAATTTTCTTTTCCCAACCGAGAGCCTCCGCCACCTGCGGGAGCATGCCTTCGGCGATGATCGTGGCGCCTTCGGGCGTGTCTACTGCCACATACTCAAACTTCGGATTGAATGAGATGGCAAGATTGGCTGGAATGGTCCAGGGAGTGGTCGTCCAGATGAGCGCAGAGACGTTGTGGCCTGCCAGCGCAGGATCGAGTGCAGCCGCATCGCCCGCGAGTTTGAAGCGCACGTAGATGGACGGACTCGAATTATTTTCGTATTCGACTTCGGCTTCAGCCAGCGCGGTGCGATCTTTGATGCACCAGTAAACGGGCTTCAGTCCTTTGTAGACGTAGCCGCTGTGAAGAAAATCGACAAACGCTTGCGCGATCACCGCTTCATACTCGGCCGACATCGTGAGGTAGGGGTCTTCCCAGCGACCTAGAATGCCGAGCCGTTTGAATTCGCTGCGGTGGATATCGACAAACTTCGCCGCATAGGCACGGCACTCCGCGCGGATCTCGGCGATGGACATGGTGGCCTTGCGCTTGCCGAGGCCTTGATCGACCTTGAACTCGATGGGCAAGCCGTGGCAATCCCAACCGGGGATGTACGGCGCGTCGAAACCAGCCATTGATTTCGATTTGACGACCAGATCTTTGAGGATCTTGTTGAAGGCGGTCCCCAGGTGAATGTTGCCGTTGGCGTATGGCGGGCCGTCGTGCAAAACGTATTGCTTGCAGCCGGAGCGCGCCTTACGAATGGCATGGTAAAGCTTATCTTCCTCCCATTTCGCGAGCAGCTTGGGCTCGGCGGTGGGAAGGCTTGCCTTCATGGAAAATTCGGTTTTCGGGAGGTTGACCGTCTTTTTCAGGTCAACGGTTAGGGCACTCATGAGCTGATTTCATGGTAACTTGTCCGGCGTTTTGGAGAGATCGGTCCGGATTGAACAGGCTGTGATTACCGCTCCGTCACCGTCGCGGCTCGGATCGAAACGGAGCAGCATTTCCATAAACACGTTGGCGCGAGCGTAGGGCGAAGGCTTCACTTGTTCCGCAAGCATGTGGCGGAAGCCCACTTGCTCATATAACCGAATTGCATTGGGGAGCGCCGTATTGGTTTCCAAATAGAGTCTTGGGATCGACCGGGCCTTCGCGAATTCCACTACTTGTTCCAGCAATTGACGTCCTACGCCTTTGCCTCGCTCACTTTCGGACACCGTCATCTTGGCTACTTCGAAGGCGCCGTCTTCCATCGCCAGAAGCGCGCAACAGCCCACCGGCTGCCCACCGCGCTCCGCCATCAGAATATGGCCGCCCTTGTCTAAAATGTAATGCTGTGGGTCGTTCAGCGTTTGGCGGTCTTTCTCTTCCAAACGAAAGTGCTTGCCAATCCAAGCCTCGTTGAGTAGGCGGAAGGCCGCGCCATCGCTCGCTTGAAAATTTCGAATCACCACTTCGGGATGTGCCAATGTCATGTCTTTCACAATTTTCGCGCAAGCGTATCGGTATGTTTGGCGCAAGAATCCTTTGCAGCGGACTAGGTGGTTTGCCACTATGAAGTAAACCCTTATATGAGACGCGACTATCACAACTGGTACAGCCCCCGTTTGAACAGACACATGGAACTGCTGGCTTATGGGCACGCGGGGCATCCGGTGCTGGTGTTCCCTACTTCGCAAGGCCGCTTTTTCGAATTCGAAAACAACGGCATGATTCACGCAGCTGGCGGGGAAAATTGAAGCGGGCCAGTTGCAAGTTTTCTGCGTGGATAGCGTCGATTCGGAGAGTTGGTACAACCGCTGGATTCATCCGCATGACCGCGTGATGCGCCATAACGCATATGAAAACTACATCATTCACGAAGTCGCGCCGCTGATGAAAAACTTGAGCGGCTGGCAGCAGATCGCCACGGCGGGCTGTAGCTTTGGCGCCTATCACGCTTTGAACTTTGCTTTCAAACATCCCGACCTGACAAACGGCTGCATTGCGTTGAGCGGATCGTTTGACATGCGGCAGTTCATGAACGGTTATTACGACAACGATTTCTATTTCAACAATCCGGTGGATTACATTCCGAACACGTCCGATCCTTGGTTTCTTGGATCGCTACCAGCAGATGAAGATTGTGCTGGCGGCCGGCGATCATGACATCTGTTTGGGTGAAAATTTCCGGATGGCGGAGATTCTCGGCAAGAAGGGAATTCCCCATTGGCTTGACGTTTGGACTGGCGGTGAGAAGCACGATTGGCCGCTGTGGCGGCGCATGGCGGTAAAATTCTTTTGAGGTGATGGGTGCGCAAAATCGGCATTATTTACGGGATGGAGAATAGCTTTCCCTCCGCCCTGGTAGAGCGAATCAATCAGTAAAAACGTTCCGGGCGTGATGGCGGAACATATTCATATCGGCGGCATCAAGATGGCTGAGCCTAGCGGTTATCACGTTATCGTTGACCGCATCTCGCACGATATAGAGTTTTATCGAGCTTATTTGAAAAACGCCGTACTGGGCGGCACAACCGTGATCAACAATCCATTTTGGTGGAGCGCGGACGATAAGTTTTTCAACTATGCACTTGCTAGCAAGCTGGGGGTGGCTGTTCCCAAGACGGTTATCCTTCCTCACAAGGCGCATCCGCCCGGGACGACCGTACAGTCAATGCGCAATTTGATGTTCCCGCTGAACTGGGATGAGGTGTTCGATTATATCGGTTTCCCGGCTTTCTTGAAACCCTTCAGCGGGGGTGGCTGGAAGAACGTATTTAAAGTGAATTCGCGCGATGAGTTTTTCGCCGCCTACGACCAAACGGGCTCGTTGTGCATGACTCTGCAGACGGCGGTGGATTTCGACGAGTATTTCCGCTGCTACGTGGTGGGCCAGGAAAAGGTGCGCGTCATGAAATACGACCCAAAACTACCGCACCATCTTCGCTACGTAAAAGACGGCGGGCCAAGTTCGCGAGAATTGCACGATCGTGTAGAGAAAGATGCGCTCACGCTTTGCAGAGCGCTCGGCTATGACCTGAACACCGTAGAGTTCGCGGTTGAAAACGGCATTCCTTACGCTATCGATTTTCTGAATCCAGCGCCGGATGCGGACGTCCATTCGGTGGGCGACGACAACTTTGAGTGGATCGTCGAAAACATGGCTCAGTTCGCAATCGAAAAGGCTTTGAGCGGCGAAAAAACCAGTAACGAGCTGCACTGGGCGCGTTTTCTTGCGGCAGCGGAGAAGAAGAGCGCGGCTGCCAGCACTTAGATTCTTAGGGCCGGAAAAAACAGATGACGAAACCCAGCTTTAACCTCGGCATCGAGGAAGAGTATCAGACCATCGATCCTGAGACTCGGGATCTCCGCTCGCATATCGATACGGAAATTATTTCCGAGGGCAAGAAACTGATGAAGGAAGCGGTCAAGCAGGAGATGCACCAGTCGGTGGTGGAAATCGGCACCGGCATCTGCAAGACGATTCCCGAGGCGGCTGCGGAATTGAAGTCGCTGCGCCTGCAGATGTGTGAACTGGCAAAGAAGAACAATCTTCGCCTTGCTGCCGCCGGTACGCATCCGTTCGCCGATTGGCGGAAGCAGGATATTACGCCCGATGCGCGCTACGAAACGATTGTGGAAGATCTCAAAATGGTCGCGCGGGCGAATTTGATTTTCGGCCTGCATGTGCACGTGGGCGTGGAAGACCCGGAAACGCGTATCCATCTCATGAACGCCGCGCGCTATTTCTTGCCGCATATTTTGGCGCTGTCCACGAACTCGCCGTTTTGGCTTGGCATGGATACCGGCCTAAAGTCGTACCGCTGCAAGGTCTTCGATAAGTTTCCGCGGACGAATATACCCGATTACTTTCCGAGCTACGGCGAGTACGAGAATTTCATCAAACTATTGGTGAAGACGAATTGTATCGACAACGCCAAGAAGATTTGGTGGGATATTCGCCCGCATCCGAACTTCCCAACGCTTGAATTCCGCATTTGCGATGTGCCGATGCGCGCGGATGAAACCTTGGCCCTTGCAGCGCTGATTCAAGCCACTGTTGTGAAGCTCTACAAGTTGCACGCGGCCAACACGGGCTTTCGGCTTTACCGGCGCGCGCTCATCATGGAGAACAAATGGCGTGCCGCCCGTTATGGGATCGAAGGAAAAATCGTCGATTTCGGCAAGCAAATCGAAGTCCCGGTGCGCGATCTGATTTATGAATATCTTCACCTGGTTGACGACGTGGTAGATGAGTTGGGTTCGCGCCCGCAAATCAATTACATTCATCAGATGCTGGAAAATGGCACTGGCGCCGACCGCCAGTTGCGGGTGTTTAAGGAGACTGGGGATTTAACCAAGGTAGTGGATTACATTGTCGAAGAAACGGCAGCCGGACTAACGGCGAGCGCCGGGGCCGCGCAATGAGCATTAATATCGACACGCTACCCTTTGATCCCGAACTTTCCCAAGGCGCGCACAACGCCGTTTTTGTTTGTTTGCAAGTACAGCCTGAAGAGAAAGTGACGCTGATTACGGATGAGGCTTGCAAGGAAATTGCGGCCAGTCTGGCGGCCGAGTTGAACGCTCGCGGCTGCCGGCATAAGGACTTTGTATTGGAAGAGCTGGCGCCGCGCCCACTGGTGGATATGCCGCAAGTGATTTTAGAGGACATGGCCACCAGCCAAGTGAGCATCTTCGCGGTACAGGCTCAGATAAACGAGCTCAAGACGCGAATGCAAATGTGCAACGTGGTGAACCAAAAAAAGCTGCGCCATGCCCACATGGTGAATATCGAAAAGAAAATCATGCTGGAAGGCATGCGGGCGGATTTTCGCAAAGTGGATGAACTTACGTTGCGGGTGATGGGTATTGTGAATCAAGCGAAGCAAATTCGCGCGACAACTCCGGCGGGCACCGATATTACGGCCGACCTAACGCCCAGCTACAAGTGGATCAAGACCAGCGGCATCATCAGCCGCGATAAATGGGGCAACTTGCCGGGCGGCGAAACATTCACGGCGCCGCTCGCAGTGAACGGGCGCTTCGTGGTAGACGGCGTAGTAGGAGATTATCTCTGCGCCAAGTATGGAGACCTCGCGGCTTCACCATTGACACTCACCGTTAAAGAAAACCGCTTAACCGAAGCCCTTTCCGACAACAAAGAGCTGGAGCGGGAGTTCTGGCAATACACTCATCGCGATGGCAACAGCGACCGCGTGGGCGAATTTGCAATTGGCACGAATCTCGCGCTGTCGCGCGTTGTCGGGAACATTTTGCAGGACGAAAAGATTCCGGGCGTCCACATGGCATTCGGCGATCCCTATGGAGCGCATACTGGGGCGGACTGGACTTCCACCACGCATATTGATGTTGTGGGCCAGCACTTTGATATTTGGGCCGACGATATACAAATCATGAGCGCCGGTAAGTTTCTGGTATAGCGTGTGATCCCTGAACTGCGAGAGGACTTCAATAAGCGTTGGAGCGCGGCGCGTTACGCGGAGTTTCTGGGCCGCCTTGATGCGGAAACGGGCACACACATTGAATTTCGCTGTAGCGAGACGCCGGTGTTTCTTCCCGATGAACTGCTTGCGCAAATGGTTCGCTATGGACAAGAGCTTTATGGCCAGCTCGCGGCGAATCCTTCCTACCGCGCGGCGGCAGACGCAGCGATTCCCGCTGAGTTTCGCGTTCCGGGTTCAGCAGAACATCCGCTCTTCGTCCAAGCCGACTTTGGTTTGATTCGAAGGGAAGACGGCACGCTCGCGCCGCGTTTGGTGGAAATTCAGGGTTTCCCTTCGATTTACGCGTTTCAAGCTTTACTGGCGCGCGAGTATCAACACGCTTTCAACCTGCGCGCCGATCTTACGCCGTTTCTGGGGGATCTCGACGAAACCAACTACTTCAATGTTCTTGGCAAAGCGATTCTCAACGGACACGCGCCAGAAGAAGTGATTCTGCTGGAAATTGATCCGTTTCATCAAAAGACCGCCGGCGATTTCCTCATTACGCGGCGACGTCTTGGCATCCAAATCGCTTGCATTCGCGACGTGAAACGTCAAGGATCGAAACTGTTCTTCGCAGGCAAGCCCGTTAAACGCATCTACAATCGCGTGATAGTCGATGAGCTGGTTCGGAAGAACGTGCAAGGCGGTTTTGATTTTAGAGATGACGTGGATGTGGAGTGGGCGGGCCATCCGAACTGGTTCTTTCTCCTCAGCAAGTTTTCTCTGCCCTGGTTCCGGCATGAGTGCGTCCCGGAGACGCGCTTCTTGAGCGATATTGAAAATCTGCCGGACAACCTGAACGATTACGTTCTGAAGCCCCTCTATTCGTTTGCCGGACTCGGCGTAAACATTGGCCCAACGCGCGAAGACATCGATGCAATTCCAGGTGAGAAGCGCGGCGAATTCATCCTGCAACGCAAGATGGATTTCGTGCCCACCATAGAGACGCCTAGCGGCATGACGAAGATTGAAGTGCGCATTATGTACATCTGGAGCGAAGGACACTTGCAGCCCGTGAACACAGTGGTTCGTTCCGGGCGAGGCAAAATGATGGGCGTAGACTTCAACAAGAACTTAGATTGGGTGGGAGCCACCGCCGGCTTCCGCATAAAATAGGAATCTCATGGCAATCGATCCCCGCGCAGGTAAGCTCGCCGACCCGGCCAGGCTTACGAATATCCCCCGCCTGATTTCGAGCTACTACGCTCTCAAGCCAGACCCAGGCATCCGGTCACAGCGCGTCTCCTTTGGAACGTCGGGCCATCGCGGCTCTTCCTTCGACAGCAGCTTTAACGAGAACCACATTCTCGCCATCACTCAGGCCATTTGCGCGTACCGCCATGAGCAGGGCACGAATGGCCCGCTGTTTCTTGGCATGGACACGCATGCGCTATCGGAGCCCGCGCAGATAAGCGCTCTTGAGGTGCTCGCGGCCAATGGCGTAGAGGTGATGATCGATCAGGACAGCGGTTACGTCCCAACGCCCGCCGTCTCGCGCGCGATTCTGGCCCACAATCGCGGGCGCAAGGACGGCTTGGCTGACGGTATCGTTATTACGCCTTCGCATAATCCACCTTTCGATGGCGGTTTCAAATATAACCCGACGAACGGCGGCCCGGCCGACACCAACGCGACCAAGTGGATCGAAAATTTGGCCAACGATCTGCTGGCCAAGAATCTGCAAACGGTCTCGCGAATCCCGTATGAGCGGGCAATGCGCACTTCCAGCGTGGGGCGGTTTGATTACGTTTCGACATACGTAGATGGCCTTGCCGGAGTGCTCGACATGGATGCCATTCGCACTCTCAATTTAGGAGTCGATCCATTAGGCGGCGCGGGCGTGGCTTACTGGCCGCGCATCGCCGAAAAATACAAGCTGAAGCTTGACGTTGTAAATAAGACTGTCGATCCCACCTTTCGTTTCATGACGCTCGACTGGGATGGCAAAATCCGCATGGATTGCTCGTCGCCCTACGCGATGGCGAGTCTCATCGCGCTGAAAGATCGTTTTGATGTAGCGTTTGCCTGCGATACGGATCATGACCGCCACGGCATTGTGGCGCCGAGCGTTGGACTGCTTAATCCGAATCACTATCTGGCCGTGGCCATCGACTACTTGTTCCGCCATCGCCCCAACTGGCGGGCCGACGCGGGTGTTGGCAAAACGCTAGTAAGTAGTGGCATTATCGATCGCGTTGTAGCGAGTTTGCACCGCCCGCTGCTAGAAGTGCCGGTTGGGTTCAAGTGGTTTGTGGATGGCTTGCTCGATGGTTCGCTCGGATTCGGTGGCGAAGAAAGCGCGGGCGCGTCGTTCCTCGCGAAAGATGGCTCGCCCTGGAGTACCGATAAAGACGGTCTCATTATGGGTTTGCTCGCTGCTGAAATTACCGCGAAGTTAGGCAAAGATCCCGGCGTTCGTTACCAAGAGTTGACTGAACAGTTTGGCGATCCCGTGTATGAGCGCATTGACGCGCCCGCCAACGCAGCGGAGAAAGCGATTCTGCAGAAGCTTTCGCCCGAGCAAGTGCAGGCTCAGGAACTGGCAGGAGAGAAGATCGAGGCGATGCTGACTACCGCGCCGGGCAATGGCGCACCAATAGGCGGATTGAAGGTTGTGACGAAGAACGGTTGGTTTGCGGCGCGGCCTTCAGGCACCGAAGATGTCTACAAAATTTATGCCGAGAGCTTTCTGGGGAAAGATCAGTTGCGGCGTATTCAAGATGAAGCCCGCGCGGTGGTTTCGAAGACGTTTGCAGCGGCTCACGGCGCATAGACACGAGGCTGGGTAGCACACGCGGTTCGTTAGATCAGCCGGTTCCAAAGCTTCCCAAATCAGGTGCAGCCCTTCAATTGCGACGCCGATGGGAATGCGTTGCGGAACCAGAATCAAGCCTGGGCTGTTCCCAGGGCTGTTCCCCTCGCTGACAAAATCGCGGAAATGAAGTTCCATTGTATTTTGGTCATGGCTGACGAGGACGCGGTTTTGTTCAGCGGCGATAGCGAGGACGAGAGAGTCATCCAACCCTTCCAGTGGGCCGAGAGAGCAGTTTGGAAATCGATATCCAACACGTATCGTTGCAGACCGGCGACGATGGCTTGGTTGAGGTCGGCGACGTCTTTGTGATGGTGGCGCTCGTGGGGCTTTTTGGTTTGTTCGTAGTGGCGCCGTTCTTCTGGGAAAACAGGACAACGGCAGCATTAAGGCTATTGAACCGGTGTTCGTGTTCGTTGGAATTTGGTTCTTGTTGATGGTTGGCTTGCCCTATTGGAACGCTCGAAATCAAATGCGGGATTCGACCTTGTTCAGCGAGCCTGTTATTTATACCTTCAGCGAAGCGGGGATCTTCTCTAGTCGCCCCAGCGCGTCGGGGGAAATGAAGTGGCTAGCGCTGCACTCGATTCGCGAAATCAAGAGTGCATTCTTGCTTTATCATACTCGGGCTATAGCAGTCGTTATACCCAAACGATTTTTCGCAGATGAGGAGCAAGTGTCAGCGTGGAGAGAACTGGCGAACAAATCTATCTCTCCGAAGGAGGTCGTTTCTCCCGGCCTCATCGGCCGATGGTTTTGAAGAGGAGCAGCTAATTCAATCTTCAACCGCTGCCGCACTCAACGCGATAAACGCATTCGTCTCATCCGAAGAATCGCCGCCGCCATTCGTGCGCTGCATCATAATCACGCCGACTAAATCGCGGGCCGGGTCCACAAACTCATACGTTCGATACGCGCCGCCTTTCACAAACGTCCCAATCGAGTTATAGCGAAACATCCCGCGCACTTCTCGCACCACTTCGTAACCGTAGCCATGCCCCACTCCGGTAACCCATCCTGCCGGCATGTCGCCCGTATGCGAAATCGTCATTAACTCAACTGCGGCGCGCGAAAGTACGCGCTTGCCATCCAGCACCCCTTTACCACGCATCATTTCGTTGAAACGAAGCATGTCGCTCGCGGTGCTAATCAATCCACCCGCTGGCGAAGGAATCGCATCTGCCGATCCCCACTGCGCTTCGATCTTCTTAGGCTTGCCACCCGAAAAGTTATAGAGCATCGCCATGCGGCCGCGCTTCTCCGGCGGCACCGTGAAACCCGTATCCACCATGCCAAGCGGGTCGAAAATCCGCTCTTTCAAATATTGATCGAACGGCTTCTTGCTGACGATCTCTACAATCCGACCCAAGATATTGATCCCAAGATTGCTGTAATTCCACTTTGTTCCCGGCTCAAAGAGCAGTTCGCTTTCGGCACCCTGCAAAACTTGTTCGGCCAGTGTCTTCGGAGGCGTTTTCCCCTCCACCGAAGCCACCAGGCCCGAAGTATGCGTCATCAGATCTTCGACGTTGATCGGCCGGTGCGGCATTACGCCTGCGCAATATGACCCGGAGCGGCCCTCGCAAGGGTTCATCTTCATGCCCTTGTATTCGGGCAAATACTTCTCCACGGGGTCAATCAAAGAAACGCGCCCCTCATCAACCAGTTGCATCACCGCCGCGCAGGTGACTGGTTTAGTCAACGAAGCAATGCGAAACAGTGATTCTTTCTGCATCGGCAAGTTGTTCTCTATATCGCGCAGACCCACCGCATCGAACTCGACAATCTTCCCGTGCCGCGCCAGAATCGTCACCACGCCCGAGATGGTTCCGGCGTCGACAAATTCTTTCATTCGCAGCGGAATCTCCGCCAGCTTCTGCGGGTTCATGCCTGTGGCTACCGTCTCGAACTTATCCGCCGCTGTAACTGCGCTCACGAAAACCAGGAAAACGGCCAGTACTGTTCGCATGTTTTAATTCGCTTTAGCCGGAGTGCGCTTGGTTATCCACCGGATCTTCGCCGCCACCAATGCGCATCTTATAGAACGACCGCCAGGCAAAGTACATCGAAGCCAGCATAAACGCCACTGCCAGAAATTTGCCCAAGAGAGCCGATCCGCCTTCTTCGAGCGAAACCGCCAGTTCGACGGCCAACAAACCAAATAGGGTAGTGAATTTAATAATTGGATTCAACGCTACCGAAGATGTGTCTTTGAACGGGTCGCCTACCGTATCGCCCACCACGCAAGCATCGTGTAGCGGTGTGCCTTTCATCTTCAGCTCTGTCTCAACGATCTTCTTAGCGTTATCCCACGCACCGCCCGCGTTCGCCATGAAAATCGCCTGGTACAAACCGAACAGCGCAATCGAAATCAAATACCCAATAAAGTAATAGGGCTCTACGAACGCGAACGCCAGCGTCACGAAGAAAACCGTCAAAAAGATATTGAACATGCCGCGCTGCGCGTACACCGTGCAAATTTCCACGACCTTCTTGCTGTCTTCGACCGACGCCTTCGTCACGCCCTCTAACTTGATATTGGCCTTGATAAATTCGACTGCGCGATAAGCGCCGGTGGTCACCGCCTGAGCCGATGCACCGGTAAACCAATAAATAATCGCCCCGCCGGCAATCAATCCCAACAGAAACGGCGGATGCAAAATGGATAAATTCGGAAGCAGATCCGGCCGCAGTCCGTGGGTTAGAGCCACGACAATGGAAAAAATCATCGTTGTTGCGCCCACCACAGCCGTTCCAATCAGCACCGGTTTCGCAGTCGCCTTGAACGTATTGCCTGCGCCGTCGTTCTCTTCTAAATGATCTTTTGCTTTCTCGAAGTTGACATCGAACCCAAACTGCTGCTTGAGTTCGTTCGCAATGCCGGGAATCTGCTCAATGGTGGAAAGTTCGTAAACCGATTGCGCGTTGTCCGTCACCGGGCCGTAAGAATCGACGGCAATCGTAACAGGCCCCATGCCCAAAAATCCGAATGCCACCAAGCCGAACGCAAATACCGCCGGCGCCACCATCAGGTTGTCCATGCCCAGCGTGCTAATACTGTAGGCAACCCCCATCAAAGAGAGAATGGCCAGCCCTAACCAATAGGCGCTGAAATTACCTGCCACGAAGCCCGACAAAATATTCAGGGATGCGCCGCCTTCGCGCGAAGAGGCTACAATCTCACGAACATGCAACGAACTGGTAGAGGTGAAAACTTTGACCAACTCCGGGATGACCGCGCCGGCCAGCGTGCCGCAAGTAATCACGGATGACAGCTTCCACCATAAGGTCGGGTCTCCGCCGAGTTCGGGAATCATGAGATACGAAACCAGGTAAGTCGCCGCGATGGAGACCAGAGAAGTAAGCCAAACCAGGTTGGTTAAAGGAGTTTCGAAATTCATTTTGTCGGCATTCGCGTACTTTGCTTTGGCCAGCGCGGCATTGAGTAAGTAAGATCCGCCGGAGGAAACCACCATCATCACGCGCATGGCGAAAATCCAGACCAGCAGTTGGCTCTGAACCAGCGAACTGTTGACTGCCAGAACGATGAAGGAAATCAGCGCCACGCCCGTGACGCCATAGGTTTCAAAGCCGTCGGCGCTCGGCCCAACCGAATCGCCCGCATTGTCGCCCGTGCAATCGGCAATCACGCCGGGGTTGCGCGCATCATCTTCTTTGATTTTGAAAACGATCTTCATCAGATCCGCGCCAATGTCGGCGATCTTGGTAAAGATGCCGCCCGCCACGCGCAACGCAGCAGCGCCCAGCGATTCGCCAATCGCGAAACCGATAAAGCACGGCCCTGCGTAATCGTGTGGAATAAATAGCAAAATGAACAGCATCAGTATCAGCTCAACGCTGATCAACAACATGCCGATGCTCATGCCGGCCTTGAGCGGAATCTCGTAACACGGAAACGGTTTGCCCTTCAAGCTCGCGAAGGCGCAACGCGAATTGGCAAAAGTATTCACCCGGATGCCGAACCACGCCACACCGGTGCTGCCGCAAATCCCGACAATACTGAACATCAAGATAATGAACACTTTCACGAACGAGAAGTGCTGTAGAAACCCGAAATAAAACACGATGATCGTGCCAATGAACGCTTCGAGTATGATCAGGAATTTTACCTGGGTGACCAAGTAAGTTTTACAAGTCTCATAAATGAGCTCCGAAATCTCGAGCATCGAACGATGCACGGGCGCATTCTTCAGCTGGTTGTAAATCACCAACCCAAACACCAAGCCGAGAGCCACCACAAGCAAGCCGCTGGTCAACAGTGTCTGACCGTTGATGGCGCCGCCAAAAAAAGTGGCTTGGGACAGATCAGGCAAAATCAGGTTCGCCTCGCCGCCAGCTTGGGCGCTTCTCTCTTGCGCTACACCGAGCGCCGAAAACATTGGCAAAAGGGCCGCCGCGGACAGCAACGGGGATTTCCTGCGGATAACTTGTTGCAAGCTCATGAAGGCTTAAGATATCGCAGCACTCACGGCAATTGCAAGGTTATCAGTCATTTGGAACACCGAAACCGGCGAAATAGGCCGCTAGGCCGAATCGGACCATTCTGAGCTTGGTAGGGACGGGCAGATTCGAACTGCCGACCTGTCGCTTAGGAGGCGGCCGCTCTATCCATCTGAGCTACGTCCCCATACCTCTTAGCAGTCTAGCAATAAAAGTGGGGCTCCGAAGAAGCGAGCCCCTAACAGAGGAAGTCGGGTTTATGGTTTGGAGAGAGTGAAATTTAGCCTGTTATGAGTCAGGCACAATCCTTAACCCACGGCTAGAATACCCAGCCAATGTTTAAACACAATTTAATCGCGATGAATAATCTCTGCAGCTAGCGCCTATTTCGTCTCGCGCTTATGTCGGCCTGACAAAATTTCGAGGCTCCTGGTGATGCTCTTTAGCATGTGGAGCACATCGAGTACAACCAGAAACAAACAAACGTAGAGTACGTAAGGCAGGATTTGGGCTATGTGCATAGAATTGAATCTATCCTACAAGAGACACGCGCAAGACGGGCACGGTGTCAGCCGCCCCGCCGAAACGGCTAGCGTGTTTCTTCCTGCCTTGGCGGAGCGTATCTGCGCCCTTTGCGCTCAATGCGGGTCCGGCTGATATCCTGACAACTGACGAGGTCGTTTTTTGTCCCGAATTTCCGCAGCATTTAGCAGCTTTTTTTCTATTCTGTTTTCTGGAGTTTTGCCCGAAACTGTCGCGTCTGAATTCGGCTACAGCAAAGCCAAGCCGCTAGCCGCACCGCCACCGGAGCCGGCCAAGGTCAAGCTCACCGACGGTGCGCTGCAACTTCTACAAACCCTCCAGCGCGATGCCCGGCTCATCGACTTTCTCATGGAAGACATCGCCGCCCATTCTGACGACCAAATCGGTGCGGCCGTGCGCTCCGTCCATGCCGATTCCAAAGCGAGCTTAGTGCGTTACCTCACTCTGGCTCCCGTGATTGACGGCGTCGAAGGCACTAACCAAAAACTTGATGCGAGCAAAGCACCCGACCCGAATCGCATCAAGTTGATTGGCAACGTTCCCGCTAGCGGCAAGGCCCCCGGCGGAACGCTACGCCATCGTGGCTGGCAAGCCACTTCCATAAATTTGCCGCCTATCGGCAAGCAGGATGTTACTATCCTCGCGCCCGCTGAAATCGAAATCGAATAGTCGCCCTATCCCAATGTCGCAGTTCATTATCGGTATAGATTTAGGCACCACCAACAGTGCTGTCGCTTACGCTCAGGAATCGGGCGTCAGTCTGTTTCCCATTCCGCAACTCGCCAACCCAGGTGAAGTTGCGGAGTTCGATTTGCTTCCTTCAGCGCTCTATCTGCCGGGCGAAAAAGAATTCGTCGAAGGTTCGCTGGCGTTACCTTGGAACCCGCAACCCGCATACATAGTGGGCCGCTTCGCGCGTCTCCGTGGCGTCGAAAATGCCGGCCGCTTAGTGAGCTCAGCCAAGTCATGGCTCTCGAATCAAGCCGCCGATCCCACGCAGCCTCTGTTGCCGTTAGCCGCGCCCGAAGGCGTCTCGAGAGTATCGGCTCTTGAAGCCGCGCGCCAGTACCTGTTGCACATGCGCTCCGCCTGGGATCAGACCCACCCTGACGCCAAACTCGCGCAACAAACTGTCTTGATCACAGTACCGGCCTCGTTTGACGCCGCAGCGCGCGATCTCACACAGCGCGCCGCCAAGCTCGCCGGCTACCCCGAAGTCACGATCATCGAAGAGCCGCAAGCCGCCTTCTACGCCTGGCTCGAACGCAACCCTAACTGGCGCGAGCTGGTCAAGCCTGGCGATCTCATCCTGGTTGTCGATATCGGCGGTGGCACCACGGATTTCACTCTCA
The DNA here is from genome assembly GCA_963763615.1 of Bryobacterales bacterium. Classification (GTDB taxonomy): domain Bacteria; phylum Acidobacteriota; class Terriglobia; order Bryobacterales; family Bryobacteraceae; genus Bog-105. The sequence goes on from CAVXPI010000016.1 coordinate 90,296, forward strand.
TCAGCGTCACCGATAAGGGCGGCGAACTACAGCTTGAGCGCATCGCCGTTGGCGATCACCTTCTCCTCGGCGGCGACAACATGGATCTCGCCGTGGCCCGTTTCGCAGAACAGCAGTTCGCCGATAAGGGAACAAAACTCGACGCCCTGCAGTTCCACTCTCTTTGGCAGCAATGCCGCACTGCGAAGGAAACGCTACTTGCCGAGGGCGCACCCGCCAGCCATCCGCTCACTATTCTGGGCCGTGGCTCCGGCTTAGTCGGCGGCACCATCAAAGGTAAAATCGCCCGAGACGAAGTGCGGCAACTCATTTTGGAAGGCTTCTTTCCGCCCGTGCCCGCCGATGCCGCGCCTCAACGCAATCGCCGCGCCGCGCTCGCTGAAGTCGGCTTGAACTACGCCGTCGACGCCGCCGTCACAAAGCATCTCGCGCAGTTTCTTCGCAATGCGGGAAATGCTAAGCCCACGCACCTGCTCCTCAACGGCGGCGTTTTGCAGGCTTCCGCCATCGAACACCGGCTTTTTGAAGTTCTGAACTCGTGGCAGCCAAGTCCTGTCATCGAACTCAAGAATGAAAGCAAACAGTCAGACCTGATGCACGCCGTCGCGCAGGGCGCCGCCTATTACGGTATCGCCCGCGCCGGCAAAGGCGTTCGTATTCGAGGCGGCGTCCCGCGTACCTATTACGTCGGCATTGAAAGCTCTCTGCCCGCCGTCCCTGGCCTTCCGGCGCCCATGAAGGCCCTAGCGGTCGTGCCTTTTGGCCTGGAAGAAGGCTCCAAAGTTGAGTTGCCGCAACGTAAATTCGCCCTGGTGGTTGGAGAACCCGCCGAATTTCGCTTCTTCTCCTCGATATCTAGGCGAGATGACGCGCCGGGCGTTCTGCTGGACGATATTTCCGACAGTTTGGAAGAACTCGCGCCTATCGAAGTCTTCCTTCCGCCGCATACCGATGGCACCCGCGAAGAAATTGTGCCCGTTACCCTAGAAACCTATGTGACGGAGACTGGAATGCTCGAACTCTGGTGTGTGGCCGCCGACGGCCGTCGCTGGAAACTGGAATTTAACGTCAGGGAAAAGGCCGCGCATACATGAACGTCGGTATCGATTTAGGAACTACCAACTCCGCGCTTGCCTATATCGATCCTCGGGAAGCCGCTGAAGCGGACTTTCCTCCGATTCACGTCTTACCCATTGAGCAGCAGCTCGATCAAGTTCGCAGCGGCGCATTACGTACCCTGCCTTCGTTCCTTTATCTGAGCGATCCTCCCGTCGTCGGTGCTTACGCCCGAGATCAAGGCGCTCTGGTCCCCACTAAAACGGTCCATTCCGCGAAATCATGGCTTTCCAATTCTGAAGCCGACCGCACCGCCAAAATTCTTCCCTGGGACTCGCAGGAAGAGGGCCGCGTTCTTTCACCTGTCGAAGCCTCAACTCGCTATCTCGCGCATCTCCGCGACACCTGGAATCGACTCAAGCCGGAACCTCTCGCCGATCAGCAAGTCGTCCTCACCGTACCCGCGAGCTTCGACGAGGAAGCCCGCGAACTTACTGTGCAAGCCGCGCGCGATGCGGGCATCGCCAACTTAACTCTTCTCGAAGAACCAGCCGCCGCCTTCTATGCATGGATCGCGGGCCATCTCTCGCGCTCGAATAAAGAACTGTTTGATAAACAAATCGTGCTCATCTGCGATGTAGGCGGTGGCACCAGCGATTTCACCCTCGTCCGTGTCGATCGCGAAGGCGACCGCGTTCAGTTCACCCGCACCACGGTCGGCCGTCATCTCCTCCTTGGCGGCGATAATCTCGATCTCACAATCTCCTGGCTCGCCGAATCGAAGCTAGGCAAAACGCTCTCCCTCCGTCAGCGCAGCGCCCTGCGTCGTCAATGTTCGGCGGCCAAAGAAAGCCTTCTTGCCAATAACGGTCCTGCCAGCGTTGAAGTCACCATCGTCGGCACTGGCTCCTCCCTTATCGGCGGCACTCTCAAAACCATCATCACCCGCGATGAAGTTTTGGAACTTGCGCTGGGCGGTTTCCTCCCGCCATGTGAGTTAAACGAAAAACCGCAGCAAGATAAACAAAGCGTCTTCCGGGAACTCGGCCTGCCCTACGTTTCTGATCCAGCTGTAACCCGCCATCTCGCAGATTTTCTCAAGAATTCGTCGGCGGCCGAACATGGCGTCGACGCCATTCTTTTCAACGGTGGCTTCTTCATCCCACAAGTGTTTCGCGACCGCGTCCGCGATGTCGTCGCCCATTGGTTCGCCCGCACACCGGTCATCTTCGAAAACCACGATCTCGATCTTGCGGTCGCGATTGGCGCAGCTTACTATTCCTACGTGCGAGCCTCCGGTAGCGGAGTGCTGGTGCGCGGCGGTCTTCCCCGAGCCTATTTCCTCGGTGTCCAAGGCGCGGAAGCCGATGCTGCCGGAATCAAAGCCGTGTGCCTCATGCCGCGCGGTACCGAAGAGGGCGCTGAAATCAAACTCGCGCAGCCCGAGCTCCAACTGGTCGCCAACACTCCCGTTGCGTTTCGCCTCTACAGTTCACTCAGCCGCACCGAAGATAAGGCGGGCGATGTTGTCACCCTTCCCACCGACGGCGATTTAAGCGACCCTGCTAGCGATCCTCGCCTGCACGCTCCACTCCACGCCGTCATTCGCTTCGGTAAAGGAGGCGAACGCCTCGTACCGGTCACTTTAGGCGCGCGCTTAAGCGAAGTGGGAACGCTCGAAACCTGGGCCGCTTCTAGAGTCAGCGAACATCGCTGGCAGCTTGAGTTTGAATTGCGCAAAGCGGCCAGTGGCTCAGATCTGGCTCCTTCTGCCGCGCAAACAGCTGTCCGCTCTACCGCCGTCGTTAATGCGGAAGCCCTGGCTACCGGTGAAGAATTGATCGAACAAGTATTCAGCAAGCCCGGCTCAGGACTCGCTCCGGAACAACTCCCCGCGCGCCTCGAACAAGCCCTCGGGCTGGGCCGTCTGTCCTGGCCTCTCGCCACCGTGCGCGCCTTCGCCGACAAACTTCTAGCGCTTGCCGACGGCCGCCGCAAAAACGCGCCCCACGAAGTCCGCTGGCTCAATCTTACGGGCTTCTGTTTGCGCCCCGGCTTTGGCTTTCCCGGCGACGATTTCCGCATCGAACAAGCGCGCCGCATTTACGCGAGCGGCATCACCTTCGGCAATCAAGTGCAGTGCGAAGTGGATTGGTGGATCTTTTGCGGCCGCATCGCCGGCGGTCTTAATCGCAATCAGCAAGCCGATATCTTCCAACGACTATCGCCCGTGCTCGTTCCCAAAGGTAAAAATAAGCAGCGCTTGAATCAAAGCCTATACCGAGAAATGTGGCGCACCGCTTCGAGCCTCGAATTGCTTCCCACTCAAAGCAAAGCCCAACTCGGCGATACTTTGCTCCCTATCGTCAAAAGCGGCGAGATGCTCGACGCAGGCACTTGGTGCCTCTCACGCTTAGGCGCGCGCAAACTGTTCACCGGGCCCATTAACCTAGTGGTCTCGCCCGCCATCGCATCGCGCTGGGTCGAAACCCTTCTGCGCTTGCCTCACACACCAGCTCTTCTCGAAGCCATCGTGCAAATGTCACAACAAACCGGTGACACCGCTCGTGACATGCCGCCCGCCACGCTTGATAAGGTCCGCAGCGCCATCGAAGCCAGCCCCAACTCCGCTCTGCTACTCCGGCAACTTTCGGGCACCGAGCATGATCTCGCCGGGTCAAGCCGCATCTTCGGCGAAGAACTGCCTGCTGGGCTGGTCTTAGCAACGGCAGTCTGATGCGCGAAACCGAGATCATCGAGCAGATCCGCCGCCAGACTCTTGGGAGTCATCATGATCACAGTCTGATCCGTGGCATCGGTGACGATTGCGCCATCATCCGCCCGCGCGCCAAAGAAGATCTCGTCTTCACCTCGGATTTCGTTCTCGAAGACCGCCATTTCACACTCAAAACTCACTCCCCCGCAGCCGTCGGCGAAAAGGCCCTCGCCCGCAGTTTGTCCGACATCGCCGCGATGGGTGCTGAGCCTGTATTTTGTCTGGTCTCTCTCGCGGTGCCCGCCAGTCTGGGCGCCACTTTCATCAAGCGTTTCTATCAGGGTCTGCTCCGCACTGCCGAACGCCACGCTATCTCACTCGCCGGCGGAGATCTTTCTCGCTTCGAAAAAGTCGTGGCCGACGTAACCTGCTGCGGCCGCGTGCCCCAGGGCAAAGCATTGCTTCGCAGTGGCGCAAAGGTCGGCCATCGCATCTACGTCACAGGCAAGCTCGGCGCCGCAGCGCACGCTTTCGCCGTGGGCAAACCAATACTTCCAAATCCGCGCATAGCCGCAGGCATCTCACTTCGCAAGCTCGGCGTTTCCGCCGCTATCGATTTGAGCGACGGACTCTCTCTTGATCTGGCGCGCCTCTGCGCCGCGTCCCTCGTCTCCGCCGAAATCATGTCGTCCGCCTTGCCGCTGGCCCGGCACGCCAGTCTTGAGGAAGCCCTTCACGGCGGCGAAGACTACGAACTCTTGTTCACTGCCGCCCCCAAACTCAAAGTGCCCGCCAGCATGACCGAAATCGGCATCATTACCCGCCAGCGGTCCGGTTACCCTGTTTTTATGGACGGCCACCCGATACAATCCAAAGGGTTTGACCATTTCGCATGAATCATGAACCGGAAGCAGAAACCATCCTCGATTTGATCGAGGCTTTTCGCCGTTCCAAGGTCATGTTTACGGCAGTGCAGTTGGGCATTTTCGAACAACTAGCTATCGTGCCCCAGACCTGCAGCGCGCTTGCCGTCCAGCTCTCGCTCGATCGGCGTGCCCTCGCACGCCTTCTCGATGGCTGCGTCGCCCTCGGCCTGCTCGAACGCGGCGTCGATCACCGCGACGAATACGCCAACAGCAACGCCGCCACCCGCTTCCTAACGAGAGCGAGTCCTGAAACCCTCGCCGGTTACATCGTCTATTCGGATCAGTCGCTCTACAAACTGTGGGATCACTTAGAGGACGCCGTCCGCGAAGGCTCCAACCGCTGGACCCAGACCTTCGGCAGCCGGTCCGCGCTGTTCGATCACTACTTCCGCAACGAAACCTCCACCCGCAGCTTTCTCGCCGGCATGCACGGCTTCGGTCAAATGGCCTCGCCCCGAATCGTCACCACGTTCGACCTCTCTCGTTTCAGGAATCTCGTTGATTTAGGCGGCGCCACTGGACACCTCTCTATCGCCGCCTGCCAAGCGTATCCGAACCTGAAAGCCACCGTGCTCGACCTCCCGCCCGTGGAACAATTCGCTCGTGAACACATAGCCCAAACCGAGTTCCGCAACCGTCTCCAGTTCGTTAAAGGCGACTTCTTCACCGACGATTTGCCCAAAGCCGACCTCTACGTGCTTGGCCGCATCCTCCACGATTGGGACGATCCAAAAATCGGCCAACTGCTTCGCAAAATCTTCTTTTCGCTGCCTCGGCAAGGCGCTCTCTTAGTCACGGAAACCCTGGTGGACGATGATCGCAACGGACCTGTCTACGCGTTGATGCAAGATTTGAACATGCTGGTCTGCACAGACGGCCGTGAACGCACCGAAGCCGAATACTCCGCTCTCTTGCGTGGCGCCGGATTTTCGACCGTCCAATTCCGCCGCACTGGTTCTCTCGTCGACGCCATTCTCGCCGTCAAAAACTAAATGCCACAACCCACCATCGAAAAGGTTTCCTATGCCGGCTGGCCCAACTGCTACCGTTTGTCAAACGGCGAAAGCGAGCTAATCGTCACTACCGATGTCGGCCCGCGCGTGATGCGCTACGGCTTCGTCGGTGGCCAGAATCTGTTTTTTGAAAAAGCCGATGAACTCGGCAAGTCTTCCGAAGCCTGGTGGGCCATGCGCGGCGGCCACCGCCTTTGGATTTCTCCCGAAATCAAGCCCGACACCTACGCTCTTGATAACGTGCCTGTGAAAGCCGCCATTGGTAACGACGGCGGAATCTGGTTGTTCCAGCCCATCGAGCCGGAAACTAACTTGCAAAAAGAAATGGTGGTTGCGTACGAGGGCGCCGGCGTTACCGTAACCCACCGCATCACAAATCGCGGAACAAGAACGCGCCAGCTCGCTCCCTGGGCCCTCAGCCAAATGGCGAAAGGCGGTACCGGCATCGTCTCTTTGCCCCCTCGCGGAGGCCACAGCGAACAATTGCTGCCAACCAATCCGCTCGTGATGTGGGCGTACACAAATTTTGCCGACCCGCGCTGGTTTTTCACCAACCACTACATCTTGCTGCGGCAAGACCCCGCCCTTCATTCGCCACAAAAGACGGGGCTCTTCAACATCGATACGCGCGCCGCTTACCTTCTCGGCACAGATCTCTTCATCAAGCGCTGCCAAGCAGACGCCCATGCGGCTTATCCGGATTTTCACTGCTCGTTTGAAATTTTTACGAACGGCGATTTTCTGGAATTAGAAACGTTGGGGCCGCTCGCCGATCTCGCTCCGGGCGCCACCGTCGAACACATCGAGCGCTGGTCGCTGCACAAGAGTGTGCAACTCGCAGCCATGAGCGAAAGCGAGATCGACCGCATCGTTAAACCACTCTTGTAGCCAAATGCATCGCCGCTAGCCAGCCCAGTTGCTCAAGCTCTGCCGGCAAACTCACGATTCTCCGTCGACACCTTCACCTTCTCGCCTTCCTTGATAAACAAAGGGACACGGATTTCCAAGCCTGTCTCGAGGGTCGCCTTCTTGGTAGCGCCGCCGCTTGCTGAATCACCCCGTGCGCCGGGCTCCGCGGAAGTAACCTCCAGTTCGACAAAGGTAGGGAGTTCCAGGGCAATAGGATTACCGTTGTATTTTTGCAACTGGACCAAGGCACCGCTGATCAGCAGATCTAACGTACTTCCGATCGTCGCTTCGGTAAGGGTGAGTGTCTCGTAGCTTTCCTGATCGAGGAAGTGGGAACCATCGGCGTCGCTATAGAGATAGGACGCGGACACAACCTGTAGGTCCGGTTCTTTGAATTTGTCGCTGGCTTTGAAAGTCTTCTCGAAGACGGCACTCGTGAGAAGGTTGCGCATTTTCAAACGCACCAAGGTCTGGCCACCGCGCGCCGTGGGGCTATTCACTTCTGCTTCCAGACAGAAGAATGGGGTATTTTCGAATTCGAATAACGTGCGGCGCTTGACATTAATCGCCTCAATGAGTGCAGCCATGATTTCCTTCCAAGTATATGGCTGCAAGTTTCAGCGCCGTTAACAGCGGGTTCACTATGTAGTATGCTACATTTATGCTCGAAGTGCGGTCCTTGACCAAGACCTACAGCACCATTCCGGCGCTCGAGAACGTCAGCTTCACCATTGCGCCAGGCGAAGTACTCGGATATTTAGGTCCAAACGGATCGGGCAAGAGCACGACGGTCAAGATCATCGCCGGATTGCTGGAGCCAACAGCGGGAACGGTGCTGTTCAATGGTTGCAATATCAGAAACGATTTGGCGGCCTATAAGCGCATGGTTGGCTATGTGCCGGAAGAAGCAAATTTGTATCCGTTTCTCACCGGCCTCGAATATTTGGAATTGATTGGACGCTTGCGCGGTTTGAGGGGCAGCACAATCGCGCGGCGCGCTGGCGAGATGCTCGAGATTTTCTCCATAACGCCGCATCGCCATTCCACGATTGGCACCTATTCAAAGGGTATGCGGCAACGTATTCTGTTGATCGCGGCATTGATGCACGATCCGGAGCTGATCATTTTCGACGAGCCGCTTTCGGGACTTGACGTGACGTCGGCTCTCATCTTTCGCGAACTAGTGAAAGCCTTGAGCAGTGCCGGGAAGTTGATCTTCTACTGCTCGCACGTTCTCGAAGTGGTGGAGCGAGTCTGTTCGCACATCATCATTCTGCAAAATGGCAAGCAACTGGCATGCGGAACGGTAGAAGATCTGAAGACGTTTCAGCAAATGCCGTCGCTCGAAGCGGCTTTCGCGCATTTAGTACAAGAGCGGGATGCACCGGCCTCAGCCGCTGCGCTGGTAGAGGCGGTGCGGCATTGAATTCGGAACTGCAATCTCCTTTTGTTTGGTTGCCCCGCACACCCTTTGGCACGCTGATCGCTTATTTCGTCAAACGCATCTTCGCATCCGAAGACGAACACAGCGACGAAGAAATTAGCCTCGGCTTGGGCGTTGCAGTGGCTTTGCTCGCGTCTCCAGGTGCGTTCGCGTCGCTTTTCTTGCTCGACAAATACTCCACGCTGCTGCAATGGTCGCGTGGGCAACGGCATTTCGATTTCTACCGCGCTTCAGCGGGAGACGAATACTTCTTCGTTGTTCTTTCGATGACCATCACGGGATTAGTGATGCTGATGCGTTGGAATCGCTTGTTCCCCGACCGCCGCGACTTTGCAAACTTGGCCTCGCTGCCGATACCGATCAACCATATCTTTCTCGCCAACTTCATTGCTCTTGGCGGGTTGGCGTTCATCTTCGCCGTTGACGTCAATCTGGCGTCTTGCTTCTTCTTCCCAGCTTTCGTCACGTCCAGCGACGGCGCTTTGCCCGCATTCCTGACCGTGGCTCTTGGGCACATCAGCGCGGTCTTCAGCGCCACTCTCTTTAGTTTCTTCGCCCTATTCGCGTTGGTCGGCGTGTTAACTCTGGTGCTACCCGCGCGTTTGTTGCGCCCAGTCTCGGTTGGTTTGCGAATTCTTCTCGCCGTGATTTTGATGGTCGAGTTCTTCTCGAATTTCTTCCTTCAACTCTTTTCTGGCCGTCTGCCGGCGTACGCAACGGCGTATCTAGAATGGCTGCCGTCGTTTTGGTTCGTTGGTATTTACGAAAGCGTGATAGGCATCGCTAAACCAATGATGGGGGCAATGGCTCAGCGCGCGTGGATGGCGCTGGCTTTGGCAATTCTCACAATGATTGTGAGCTACGCGCTTTGCTACCGCCGGCACTTCTTGCGTCTCGCCGAATCGTTCGACAGTCTGGCAGGCAACCAACATGGAGCGTGGTTCAAGATGCCGGAGTGGTTGGGACGGATTCTATTCCGTTCGCCATTCGAAGAAGCGTGCATTCTCTTTGCGCTTCGAGTGCTAACGCGCAGCGAAAGGCATGTGATGTTTCTGGGCGGATTTCTGGGCGTCGGTTTGGTTGTGGCGGTGCAGTCGGCCGGAAGCGATGCGGGTGAAATTCCGTTATTCTTAGCGTTCTTCATTATTGTCGGCTTGCGGCTGGCTTTCGATATTCCTGCGTCGGCGGGTGCAAATTGGGCTTTTCGCTTTTCGGTGACGTGCTTAACCCCAAGCCCGAACTCCGTGGCAAGGCGGTTGATGATGATCCTGGTCATGCCGTGGCAAGTGCTGCCGGCAGGACCTCTGCTCGCGATTCCTCTTAATTGCGGATTCTGCATGTTGGGAATTGAACTGGTTTTGCTGAGCTTTGAACACATTCCGTTCACATACCGGGTGCAAATGGATTCAAGAAAGATGGTGATCCGGTTCATTCTTGCGCTCATCGGTATTGTGGTGATCGTTCCCTTTCTGGCGCGGCTGGAAGAATGGGCGGTCGTGCAATTGTGGCGCTATGCAATTGTCGCGGCGGCGATTGCCCTTGCCTGGCTAGACTTGCGGCGGCGCAGGCGAGCGAATGAAGGCGAAGCGCGCGAGCTCAGCTTTGAAGAACGCGCACCCAGCGAATTCGAGCTCCTAAAATTAGCGTAGAATTCTATATAGGGATATGAGCGATACCGCCAAACTTTCACACACAGCAGCGTTAATTCTCCAAACGGTAGACCACGGCTGCAGCTACGGCTTCGACATCATGGACGAAACCGGGTTGCCGAGCGGCACTGTCTACCCGGCGCTACGCCGCATGGAGAAAGAAGGGTGGATCGCATCCCAGTGGGAAGCTGAAAAAAAGGCTGTCGCCGAACAACGGCCTGCCCGGAAATATTACCGTGTGACTCGCGCCGGAGCGCAGGTTCTGGAGCAGTCGCAAAAGCGCTATCCGTTGCTTGGAAAGCTAAGTCAGAAATCTCGCCGCTAGGAGGCGAATCATGGCCGACGAACCCAAATTGCCGTGGGTGGTATCGATAAGTCAAATATTGGTTCGCGCGGCGGCGCCGCTCGTCCCAATAGAGCAGAGAGAAGATTGGCTGCGCGAGTGGCATGCCGAAATCTGGCACCGCTGGCAGTTTTTGTTCCACACGGGTGAGTGGAAGCGGCGCGAAGAATTCCTGCTACTGCGTAGCGCCCTGGGAGCTTTCGCCGACGCGGCTTGGCTGATGGCATCGCAGGAGTCGGTCAAAACCAGGATCAATGGCATCGCCCGGTCTCCTTTCACTTGCTTGTCGGTTTTGACTCTCCTGCTGCTGTTCATTGCCGGCATGAGTTCGGGCTTACAGGCGACGCGCGAAATGCTATTCAGCCAGATGCCGAGCAAAGAGGGCAAGCTTACCTTCATTTGGCTGCACCATCCTTTAGGCGGAGGAGACCGCGGCCTGCCGGCGGATGTGGTGCCGGCTTGGGAGCAAGGCAGCAAATTGCTGAATGGCTTGGCTGGCATCGAAGTGCGCCACGATCAAGTTTCTTGGAACGGACACGTTCTCGCGGACGATCCGCTGGTCGTTTCCGCGAATCCTTCGTTATTCAAACTTCTCGGAGTGAAAGCGGCAGCCGGCCAATTTCCAACCGAGGGCGGCGTGGTGCTCGATCACCGCGCTTGGGTGGCGCTGACGAGCCGCCAACCAGGCGCCGTCGGCTCAGATGTGAAGATTGGAAGACATCCTTACCGTGTTTCGGCCGTTTTACCGGCCAGCTTTGAATTCCTGTCTCGTCAGCCTACCGTCTACGTGGTGGAGCACCTCACTTATGAAAGGAAGGTGTTTGTTGTCAGCCGTGTTAAGCCAGACGTGGGCGAAGAGAAGCTCCGCAAAGAGTTGAGCCGCATTGCCGAGGAGGTGACGAGTTACTACAACCTGCAAAATCAAATGCGCTTCTCTACCTGGCGGGAAGCGCTCCTCTCACCGTTGCTTAGTTTCGGGCCCACAACACTTTTGGCCGCCTTGTTTGCGTGGCTGGCGTTCCGCGTCCGCTTTAGCCAGATCAGGCGCGCATTTGAACCCGAAAACCGCAGAGCTGCCAGCGGGCGAATGCTGTTCTTCGCGGCCAAAACCGGGTTGGCTCTCACCTCCGTTTTCGTGGCTTGTCTCGAATGGAGCCGTTCAGAATCTTCAGTGCTTCTCGGTTCCCGCGATCCGGGCAGCGGACCGTTCTTACTCTGGCTGTACGTCTTGGGCACGATGGGGGCGGTTTTCTGGTCTGTCGCGGATCAACGGGCGCGCTGCCGCGTCTGCCTGCGGCTCATGGCCTTCCCGGTTCGCATCGGTTGCCCGGGTTGCCTGTTGCTCGATTGGTCCGGGACAGAACTTTTCTGCAGTGAAGGACATGGGTTGCTCCACGTGCCTCTGATGGCGCCGAGCTGGGATGAAGACGGTGACCGCTGGGTTTCGCTCGACGATTCCTGGAAGGGTCTTTTTGCACATGACAAGTAGATTTGGCAGGTATTTTATTTTCAACGTTCAAGGCACAATCTGTGTCAAACAGAGCAGATAGGATTAAAAGATCGTAATTATTTTCCGATAGAGATTTAATCATAGTTCTCTGGACATTTTATTTTGTACTAGAGGTTTGAGTACGAAAGTTCTAATATGGACTATAGGTTGAAGTGGCAATAAAGGTATCGAACATGGAAATCCCCGGCTTGATTTCTCTCGAGAGGGCGTATACCCTACCCAAGAGCGTTTCGGCAATTCAAATCTTGCCAACGGAAGATGGCGAGCGAACACGGCTTGGTCTGATAACCCAATTGCCAGAGGGGGCCGAGATCTTGATGGGCGGCCCCGGTTTTAGCGATAGGACAGTCAGCGTGCGGTGCGGCGGGGCTTCGTACTACGTATTCTTAGACGACTTGGACACTGGTAAGAAGCAAATGGCTATGGCGGGTGCCTACTAGCACTCCAGCGGTGGCTTAAAACCACCAAAAGTGCTGGAAAAAAGCCAAGCGCTGCCCGATCTTCTCCTCATCTTTTCAACAGGTTACAAGATGGCAAGACGCTTGCAACCCAGTGGGACGAGGAGAAGTTATGAAAACAAAAATTCTTGCCGTTGTGTTACTAGCCGGTAGCTGTGCGTTTGCCGGTCCGCGATTTTTCGTTGGAGTCGGAGTCGGATTCCCGGGTTATGGATATGGTTATTATGCGCCGGCACCACCTCCGGTTCCGTATGCTTATAGCTATGCTCCGCCCGCATACGCGGCTCCCGGCTACGGCTACACTTGGGTTCCGGGTTATTACGACTACGTAGGCTCCCGCTACTTCTGGCGCGGCGGCTATTGGGCCAATCCGCCTTATCGCGGCGCCTATTGGTATGCTCCTCGCTACTACGGTGGCCGTTACTACCGGGGCTATTGGGCCGGCGTCGCTAGCCGCCGAACAGGCGTATTCAAGACCGATGAGTTGTTACCAATTGCCCAAGCGGCGCAGTTGATTGGCGCGTAACCAAATGGGTTCCCAAACGATATTCTCGCCCTTTTAGCTCGGCATCGGACAGCATGGTCCAAAGAGCTTCGAAAGCGGTCCTACCTACCTCGGCGCGTGGCACAGCGACGGTGGTCAGAGCGGGTTGAGTATATTCGGCGAACAGAATATCGTCGAAGCCGACAACCGAGAGATCTTCAGGAACCCGCAAGCCCGCGTCATAGGCACAGTGCAGGATGCCGATCGCAGTCAGGTCGTTTCCGGCAACAATAGCGGTCGGCCGCGGACGTTTGGCCAGCAAAGTGGAACAGACCAGGTATGCGCCCTTTACCGAAAAATCACATTCAAAAACGAGTGTGGGATCCAATCCAAGCCGGGTAGCGTTGGTCACAAAAGATTGCTGGCGCCGAAAAACAGAGTGAAGCTTCGAAGGGCCGCCCAGATAGCCAATCAGCGAATGTCCCAAGCCGGTCAGATGCTCTAACGATTGTTGGATGCCACCTTCGTAATCGAGCACAATATTGCTGACCGCGTGTGAAACCGTGCCGAGATCGAGATAAACGGCGGCAACGCGGCGCTGGGCCAGAATGTCGACGATAGAGGGTTCAATCTGCGAGGTGAAGATAGCAACGCCAGGGACTTGCAGACCGAGCATCCGGCGCACGGAATGCAGCGTTCGCTGGGCATCGTAGTTGGTGTTCAACATGATGGCATCCATGTCGTGCGCCAAGGCTTGATCTTGAAACGCGGCCGTAATTTCCGGGAAGAATGGATTGCGCACGTCGGAAATAATCAAGCCGAGAATAGAACTGGTGCCGCGCGCGAGGTTGCGGGCCGCTTGATTTTGCGAATAGCCCAGTTCGCGGACGGCGGCGAGGACTCGATCGCGAGTTCGCGGGCGCGTCACACGCGTCCCGTTCAGAACGTGGGAAACGGTGGCGATGGAAACAGCCGCTCTGGCGGCGACGTCTTTGATACTAACGGCCAATCAATTTGTCCATTTAGATTTAATGCGTCATAGCATAGACGATGTTGTTCACACCGAGACGGATCCCGAGCGCGGAATACTGTTCAGGATACTCTGGCGCGTCGGCCCACTCCCAAGAATCGCCAATATCGGAGTTGAAGGAGGCGACGACCAGGAGGCGGTGTTTGTCGTCGTAAATCCCGCGCCAATGCGCTACATAACCGTCTTTCTTGTGGCCTTCGCCCAAGTGATCGTGGCCGACAATCTGATACCGATCGTCCAGATCGTACACAGTGTGAAAGACGGGATCGTTGTCGGGAATGTCTAAGATTGGCCGATCCGGAAAAACGCGGTGCATGCTTTCTTCAAACACGCTCCACTCTTGCGTGCCGTGAAAATCGTCTGCCATGAAGAAACCGCCGCGCAGTAAATAATCGCGCAGCTTCTTCGCTTGTTCGTCGGTGATGCCCCATTCGCCAACTTGCACTGCATAGAGCCACGGCCAGTTATAAACATCGTCGCCGTCGTCGAGGTTCACGGCTTGTTCCACGCTGCGCACGTGAATGCGTGTCAGGCGGCGGACGGCCATCGAAAAATGGCGGTCGGCTCGCGGAAAGTCTTGCGACCAGAGAGATACGCCCGTGTGCCAATCCAACTCGCGGCCTTGGTAGCCGTCCAGCCAACCGCCCGGAAACATCATGCGCGCAAAAGTCCATTCCGTTTTTTCCTGGTAGTCGGGAGGCAGCGGAATCTCGCCTTGCCGGTATTCGATTCCCGGGTATTCGCGGAACGGCCGGGGCAAGGTGCGGTCTAACGCGAAGGCACCGCCGACAAAGATCGCAGCGCAGACGATGGAGGCGAGCATTTTGCCGGTTTTCATGGGCTGGCTCGATCTGAGCATAGCACCGAAAAACGAGCCTTTCGATACTCTAGGGATACATGGCGAAGATTTTTTTGATTCCGCTGATCGGGGTGTTTTTGTGCGTCTCATGCGCGCCGCCCGCGCAGCAAGGCTCGCCCACCACGCAAAGCTACTCGCCCGCGAAGGCCGGCTTGCCGCCGGAGATGCGTGCCACCGGCGCGTTCGATTATTATCTGCTCACTCTTTCCTGGGCACCCGAGTTCTGTCACAGCAGGCCGGATAGTCCAGAATGCGGCGAACACTTTGGCTTTATCGTGCATGGCCTTTGGCCGCAATACAGCCGGGGCGGTTATCCCGGAAACTGCAGCCAGCAACCCGGCCCAAGCAATCCCCAGCAGATGCTTGATCTCATGCCGGATGCGCATTTGATCCAGCATGAATGGGTGACGCACGGAACGTGCACAGGTTTATCCGCGGACAATTATTTCGCCCTGCTTCGCCGAATCCGCCGGTCCGTTCAAATTCCCCAGGATCTAGTGGCGCCGTCATATCAGTTGACTGTCACGCCGCAAGCGCTGAAACAGGATTTCGAGCAAGCCAATCCGCAATTGAACGATTCCGAAATAGCTCTTAGCTGCGGCAGCGGGCCCTATTTAACTGGGGTGGAAATTTGTTTCACGAAAGACGGCAAACCTATGCCGTGCGGCCCCGATATTCGCGACTGCAATCGCCCGGCAATTCGCATTCCCCGGGTGCAATGAGTTAGAGAATGGTCCTGCTTGCTGTAGCGGCTCTGACGCTCATCGCCAAGGTTCCGCTTCCCGAAGTCCACGGCAGAATCGGCCATCTGGCGGCCGATTACCATCATGGACGGCTCTTCGTCGCCGTTTCGGGCAATAACAGTGTCGAGGTGATTGACGTTCGAACCAATTCGCTGCTCTCCTCCATTCGCGGCCTGGCAGAGCCTCTCAGCGTGGCCTATGTCAATTCTTCAAATCGAATCTTTGTCACAAACGGCGGCGATGGCTCGCTACGCCTCTTCGATGGCTCATCGCTGAAACCGATCGCCAACCTACATCTCGGCAGCGATCCGGGTGCGATCCGCATCGATGAGGCGCAACGGAAGGTGTATGTCGGCTATGGCGAGGGAGCCATCGCCGTTTTGGATTCAGAAGGTAAGAGACTTGGCGATATCGCCTTAGAGTCACACCCTGAGTCTTTTCAGCTCGCGGCAAGCCGGCCTTGGCTCTACGTCAACTTGCCAGAATCGCATTCCGTCGCCGTCGTAGATATACCCACATCGAAGCTCCTGGCGGCATGGCCCATCCCAGACGTCGCCGAGAATTTTCCGCTGGCCCTCGACTCGGAACACCGGCGCGTCTTCGTAGCAGGCAGGCGGCCCTCGCGGCTCATCGTGCTGAACATGGATTCAGGCAAGGCCGTAGCTCGTCTTCCCACTCCCGGTGATGCGGACGACCTGTTCTACGATGCGATCCACGCGCGTTTGTATGTAATCGGAGGGCAAGGCAGAGTCGCCGTTTATGCGCAAGAGACTGCTGATCGCTATACCGAACTCGATTCCACGGCCACTGTCGCGGGCGCGCGCACCGGTCTATTTGTGCCCGAATGGAACCGCCTTTTCGTGGCCGTTCGCGATTTTGGAGCGCATTCCGCGGAGATCCGAATCTACCAGCCACAATAAGCAAAATACTCCGGTGGGGTGTTCAGTAATATGAGGGAATGCTCGCCAGGTACGTTGTTGCCGCCGCACTCGTCGTTTTGCCCATTCGTTTACCCAAGAAACATGGCCCTGAAGTTCTCAAACTGGCCAAAGACGTCACGGTTTCAAGCATAGAAGGAGCTGTCCAGCACATGGCCGCCGATGTGAAGGGCAACCGTATCTTCTTGGCCGCCACGGGTAACAACACCATAGAAATCTTTGACCCGCAAACGCTACAGCACCTAGGCACCATTTCCGGGTTATCGCAGCCCCAGGATTTGGTCTTCCAGCCCGAAAGCGAGCATCTGCTGGTTTCAAATGCGGCAGACGGTACTTTGCGCACCTACGACACGAAGACCCTGAAGCTGATCGACACCAAGCCCATGGGTGGCGATGCTAATCGCATTCAGGTGGCCGGTAAAGGGAAATTTGTGGTGGTTGGCTGGGGCGTGGGAGGACTGGCGATTCTCGACACTGAATCGGGGCGGCGTTCCGACGTTCAACTGAAATCCCATCCGGAAGCTTTTCAGATCGATTCATTCGGGAACAGGATGTTTATTAACTTGCCCGGCGTGGGAGAGGTGGCCGTTGTCGACCGGCGCAGCCAGACCGTTACTGAGTCGTGGCCCATTAGGCAGCACGAGAACGTTGCCATGGCTCTCGACGAGGCCGACAAGCGGTTATTCGTGGTTTGCCACCGGCCCTCAAAGCTGCTGGTTGTCAATACCGAGGATGGCGCAATTATGACTTCCCTCGCTACCGTTGCCGACGCGGACGATGTCTTCTACGACCAAAAGCGAAAACGCGTTTATGTTGTCGGCGGAGAGGGTCAAGTTGCGGTGTATAAGAAGGGTGTGGGGCCAGATGAGTACCTCGCTTTAGGAAGGACCGATACTGTCGAAGAAGCCCGGAATGGTCTATTCGTCCCTGAATGGAATCGGCTGTTTGTGGTGGCCCGTAACCGGCCACCCGACTTTCCCATGGAACTACTGAGCTTCACGATTTTAGACGAAGAAGCTGGCGCGAAGGAAGCGCGTTAGGCAACGTCGCTAGAAGAATCGTCGAAGCTGGACGAGTCGTCCGAATCGTTGGAATCGTCGTAGTCCACATCTTGCGTCTGACCGCTATCGTCGTTATCGGCGGCATCGGTCTGATCGTCCGAATTGTCGTCTGACGCATCAACAAGGTGTTCGGCGTGATGGCCCCCTTCGCCCGGAGAATTGTAGTAGTTATTGACCACCGTTTCCTCCATGGGCGAGCGGTCGCCGCCCATGAATCCCTCCTGACCCATTCCAAACCCAGGATGAGAGAAGAGCGAACGGATGCCTTCGAATGCCAAAGCCCCAGCCGCCACTCCGGCCGCTGTCTGGGCCGCACCGCGCAGGAAACCGGGGCCCGATGAGCCTTGGCCGAAGCCCAGGCCCGTCGATGGCGGTGCATAAGCTGGAGGAGGCATTTGCGGCGCCGCATACGATGGAGGCTGTTGGCTGTATTGAGGTGGCTGCCCGAGAAAGCTCCCGGTCGCGGCTGGCTGCTGCACCTTCTGCTGCAAATCACGAATCTGTTGCTGGGCTTGTTGGATTGCCATGTTCTGAATCAGCACGGTCTGGGTCATCAGATAGAGGGCATCTGGTCTTGATCCGATGTTCTTGCGGATAAAATCTTCGGCCTCAGGATCGCGCGGCGGCGGCGGAGTCTGAGAGATTTTACTCGCTAAATCTGTTAACAGGCGCTGTTCTTCAGGAGTCACGATTCGAATTTACCTCGCAATTGAAAGACGAAAGTTCCCGGCCTTTCGTTCCTCAGGCGACGTTCGTTTGGGCGATATGGTACGGGATAGAAAGCCTATTCATTCCGATTATGTTTGCACTGAGCTTCGAATTACCTTGTAAAAACAACGAAGTAGCAACCTATTCTATCCAATTTGGACGGTATATACTCCAACCATTGGACGCCTTGTATTCCGCCTAAACCTATAAAAACAGATGGGTTAATCCTGGTACTTGCGACCTTTGTATCACCTTGCGATTGGCGGCGGCTTAAGACGAAACTCTGAGTATGAGCTTCGAAGAAACATCTTCGCGGCGCCAAGACTTTAGCTCTCTTCGAGGAAACTAACAAAAAATGAAGAAATTAGCACTCGCACTTCTGTTCTGCGGCGCCTCGGCGTTCGCAGCAAGCGTAACTTATTCGACGTCTGGTGTGTTGTCGGGTCCCGACGCCACCGGCGGCATCCTTTCCAACGGTGGCGCAACCATCACCTATACACCCCAGGCAAGCACCACTGTCACGACGCCCACCGGAATCAACATCGGTAGCATCGTCGTTGCAGGCGGCACCGGCACCTTTTCTGGCGACAGCTTCACATTGACTGTCAACCAAACAGCGCCCACGGTTGGTTCGGGTTCGACCTCAAGCAACACCATTACAGGTTCGATCAGCAGCACCTCGAACAACATCACGCTGACTTTCTCGCCGACGAGCTTCAGCATTGGTCAAGTCAACTACACCCTGCAGGCCTCAACGTACTTCCTGGTTGCTCCTAACACCAATGGTGGCGTGACCTCTCTGCAGGCCAATGTTGTATCTCCGGAACCGGCTTCGATGGGTTTGATCGGTGCCTCTTTGGTTGGTCTCGGTCTGGCTTTCCGCCGCCGCTTCGCCAAGTAAGGTCGTAAGGTCTTTCCGAGCCGTGACTGTGAAGGAGCGGCGTTCGCAAACTTCTGAAAGTTGGTACTAAATGGCCTTCTACCCGTAGGGTATGGAGGCCATTCTTCTTTTCTTTCGGACGATTCAATCAGCCTGTGACATGTTAAGAATGTCAAAGGACGTGAATCATGATTTTAGAAGCGCCGGCGGCGGCTGACCAGGAACTCAACCCTTGGGAATCGGCGGCTCATCGTTTCAACGAAGCTGCCGATTTATTAGGGCTGGAAGACGGCATGCGCAAGGTATTGCGGACACCCGCCATGGAATTGACCGTCAATATCCCAGTGATGCTCGATGACGGCCGCATAGAGGTGTTCACCGGCTACCGTGTGCAGCACTCCATCGCCCGCGGGCCGGCCAAAGGCGGCATTCGGTTCGCGCCAGACGTTTCGCTGGACGAGGTCCGTGCCCTCGCTGCCTGGATGACATGGAAGTGCGCCGTGGTGAACATCCCTTTCGGCGGCGGCAAAGGCGGGGTCATTTGCGAGCCCCACCTGATGAGCGAAGGGGAGTTGGAACGCATAACGCGGCGTTACACGGCGGAGATCTGCGAGTTCATAGGGCCGGAGCGCGACGTTCCGGCGCCTGACGTCAACACAAATGAGCAGACAATGGCTTGGATCATGGACACGTATTCCATGCACAAGCGGCATACCGTAACGGCCGTAGTTACTGGGAAGCCGCTTGCGTTGGGTGGGTCGTTGGGCAGACCGGAGGCGACGGGCCGCGGCTGCATGATCGTGACCATGCAGGCACTTAAGCGCTTTGGGCTGGCGCCATACAACACGCGCGTAATCATTCAAGGGTTCGGGAACGTGGGCGGCATGGCTGCGCGCTTGATGGCCGAAAAAGGATTTAAGGTGATCGGCATCGTGGAATACGATGGCGCGGTTTTTAACGAAAAAGGCCTCGACATTCCCAAATTGATGGCGCATCGCAGGGAGACCGGCTCTGTTCGCGAATTTGCCGAGGGCGAGGACGTGGACAAAGATGAAGCTCTGCTGCGTGAGTGCGAGGTATTGATTCCGGCCGCGCGCGAAAACGTGATCACGTCCGCCAATGCCGGAAAAATCAAAGCCAAAATTCTGTGCGAAGGCGCGAATGGGCCGACGACGTTCGCCGCCGATTCCATTCTGTCCGAAAACAAAGTGTTCGTGATTCCGGACATACTCGCCAACGCGGGCGGCGTCACTGTTTCCTATTTTGAGTGGGTGCAAGACCGCCAGGGGTATTTCTGGAACGAAAAGATGGTAAACGAACGGCTGGAAGAAATCATGGTGGGCAGCTTTTGGGATGTCGCCAATTTCGCCGACCGGCGCTCTGTCAACAACCGCACGGCGGCGTATATGCTGGCGCTGGAACGAGTGGCCGATGCGATTCGCCTGCGCGGTTTGTACGCATAAGGCATTTTGGATCGCGCCGGATTCACTGGTTCTTCATCCGAGGATCGAGACGAATCGAAAGTTTTCGAGCTGCTTCCGCCTCTTCGCGCCGCCCTGCTTTCTGCTCCAGTTGCGCGAGATTGTAATAGAGACTCGCAGAGAGCGGATTCATTTGTAGGCCTTGTTTGAAGATATCTCTCGCCTCTTTGACTTTTTCCTGATTCAACAGCAGTCCCCCGAGGTTCAAATACACCGGAACGAGGTCGGGCTCCAATTCTTTCGCCTTTCGGTAGGCGCTTTCCGCCTCCGCCATGTGTCCGCTAGCTTCCAGGGCGACGGCAAGATTAAACATGGCGCCGGGGTCGGCCGGATCGACTTGGGCTGCGAATCGGAGAACCCCGATTGCGCGATCGCTATTGCCTTCCTCCGCGAACGTAACTCCAAGCCACGTCAAGGCTCGTATGAATCTGGGATCGATCCGCAAGCTTGCCAGTAGTTCGTTTTTTGCCTCCGCTTTCTTGCCCAAAGCGCGAAGTTGCATGGCCTTATCGAAATGATTGGCTGCCGCAATTTTGAAGTTTCTCTCAACACGCTGAAGAATGTAGTAGTGCCCGGCCCCGTTAATGACGCCGCTCGTCTCGCCACGGTCAAGGCGCAAGGCGCTGGCCGCCCAAGCTGGGCTGAGATCTTCTTTCGCCAAATCGCCGAGGAAACCTCCACCGGGAGCCGTCTCATCGTTTGAATACTGGGTTGCGACGTTGAAAAAGCTTTCCCCCGCTGCTAGCTTAGCGCTGGCTTCCTGCGCCTTCTCCGCGTCGGAGGTTGCGATTATGCGTAAGTAGAGGCGCCGCGGCGTTACTTGGCTCTTCCAAGCCTCTTCCAGCTTGTAACTCTTGCCGCCGGGATAAACCCGGATCCAGTGGTCTGATTTTTGAAACCAAGCTTTTGCCCGCTGGGGCATGTGGCACTCAGTGCATCCGGAAACGCGGTTCACCGGACAGATTGCGGCGTGCGGCTGCACGGAGGCCGCGTGACACTCCAGGCAGGTGCGAACCGAGTCCGCAACAACTTGCTCGCGGGTGCGGTCATTGTGGGGATTGTGGCAATTCACGCAGGAAAAGTTGCCGCCACTTTGCCGCCAGCACTCTGAGTTTCGGAGAGCGTTGGTTTGATTGGAAATGAGAAGGTCGTCCGGCGTGGGATCGGACATCGGGCTGAAGCCTCGGTGACACGACTCGCACATCGCCATCTTTCCGGTGGGCGTCAGTTTCTTGGGATTCAGTATGCCAAGGTCTTGCGATTTGACTCCGCCCGCTGTGCCAACAACCTTCAAATGCCCTGCGCCTGGGCCATGGCAGGATTCACACTGCACGCCGGTTTCGTGCGTATTCGGTGCGAGGGGCTCGCCGTGACACGTGAGGCAGTTGGTTTCGAATTGTGGGCTCAGGACCAAGCCTAATGCAGTTTCCAAATCAGCGGGTTTTTCGGCTGAAAGACCAGGGCTCAGGGCCAAGCCATGAGTCAGGGCAGAATGTTGAAAGCGAGTTTGCACCAGCGCAGGCCGCTCGATGGGCAGATTGCCTATCCGCTCGACGCGCACCATGAAACTTACTCCATGCCGGCTCCCGCCTACCGCTACCGAGACCGGTGCGCTGAAATCTCCGAGACCAGGGGCAGTAACCGAGTACTGGATGCTGTCGCCCTGCCGCTGGGCCTTATACTCGATACGCGGTTCCGGTCCTTCGCGTTGCGCACTGCTATAAGGGCGTGGCAGCGCGCTGAAGGTTGTCCCCTGCCATGTTTGCGCCATCCGCGTTTTGGCTTGCGTGGCGGCGATGTCCGTATGGCAACCCGCGCACACGGTACTCCCCAAATAGCCGCTTTCAGCAGCGGACGCTGCCACTATCGACAGCAAGAAGCACAGAAGCGCAAAGGGGGCGGATGCGCGCCACCGTGAGAAGAGAAGCACTCCGCAGCCCTTTCGATGGCTGCTCGACACCGCGCCCGTCTTGCGCGCATTTCTGGAGAGCGCAAAGGGCGCGGATGCGCGCCGCCAAACAGCAAGGGAACTCGTTCGGACTTCGGGCGGTGCGGCTGACACCGCGCCCGTCTTGCGCGCGTTTCTGGAGAGCGCAAAGGGAGCGGATGCGCGCCGCCAAACAGCAAGGGAACTCGTTCGGACTTCGGGCGGTGCGGCTGACACCGCGCCCGTCTTGCGCGCGTTTCTGGAGAGCGGCCAAGCCATGATCACTCTCAAATATCACACAGCCCGGAAGCAGCCGTTTGCTGCTTCCGGGCTGTTTGTTTCAGCGCTAACCGCTAAGTTTAGAAGGCTAGGCGCGCGCTAAACTGCAGCTTCCGCATTGAGTAGTTGGAGGCAATCGAGGTGATCTGTCCAACGTTCGCATCCGTAATGTTGTTATTCGGCATGCCAAGGTTGGTATGGTTGAAGGCATTCTGGCCGTCGGTACGCAGGGTCAGTTTGTAACGCTCACCGAAGGAGAAAACCTTTGAGAGCGACAGGTCGAAGTTAACAAACTTCGGACCGTATAGCGAATTGATCGGATAGTCGCCAAAGGTGTTATCGGCCTGCAAGAGGAAAGCGCCGCCTAACCCACCGACAAACCAATGGTTGACCGACTGCCCGCCAGACACCGCGTACGGGTCGCCTGAGCCCTTGTCGGGAGTTGCGCTTGGTCCAACATAGGGCCGAATGGCAGTTGCAGGTGCATTGCCAATACTGGGCGTGAACGGCAATCCGCTATAGATGGTCATGATTCCGCTCACTTCCCAACCGCCCAAAGCGTAGTCCGCGCCTTTGTTCAAACTCGAGCCATATTTCTTGCCATGGCCGAAAGGCACGTCGTAGGTCTGGGCGAGAGTGACTTGGTGATGCGGAATGAAATCCTGGTTGCCCCAGCCGAGTTTCCTGTCATACAGAGTCGACCAGTTTCCATCAAAACCGAAGCCGTCGGACTTGGCCTGTTGGTACGTATAGCTTCCTTGCGCTGTATAACCGGCCCAGCCCTGAATCTTCACGGTGCTTTGGAGTGAGTTGTAATCTCCATTGCTGCAGTCGCAATAAAGTTGAATGTCCTGCGTCCAGCCGTATTTGCCATAGAACGGGCGCGCCAGATTGTGATCGCTGAGCCCCGGCACGAAGGCGGGTTCGTTGACGTTGATCAACTGGGAATTGCCATTGAAGGCATGCCGCGCTCCGTTGCCCACGTATCCCCCCGCTATGGAAATGCGCTGGGAGATTTGATGCTCAACTGTAGCGTTATACGAGTACACAACCGGCATCACAAGATTCGTTGGGCGGGCCTTGCCGACAACACCCACCGGCAACGGGAAGGTGCCATTGGTGCCCACCGTTGGGAAAGTGGGCGAGTTCGGCCCGTTCGTCAGAGTAAAGACGTTCGAAAAACTGTTCGCGGCGTTGAGCTGTTGGATGGCCAAAACGGGTAGGTTCTGCGTCACATTGTGGCCGAAGATGCTGCCCCACGTGCCGAGATTATACGACCAGCCGTACCCTGCGCGGAACACAGTTTTTTTCGTGATCTGGTAAGCCATACCGATACGGGGAGCGAAGTTCGTCCACTTCATGTTCTGAATACCGTGCTCGCCCACGTTCCCCTCACCGAACACATTAATCAAGCCGGTGCGCAAATCCAATTGTCCGCCGTTCCCTGCACCGTTCACGGTTTCTGGGAATACCATTTCCCAACGCAGACCGTAATTCAGAGTCAGCTTGGACGTCGCGCGCCACGTGTCTTGGCCATACCAGAACCAGCGCCGTTGGCGTTCCGATGCATTGGTACTGGAACTGACATAGCGTGAAAAGCCTGTTGTATCGCCCAAAAGGAAGGTCGCTAGACCGATGCCCTGTTCGGAGCCGGCGCCCGCTGAAGGAGCAATGCCCGTATAGCCCGGAGCGAAGGTCAACTCACCGGCGCGGTGCGAATCCGACGGCACCCGGAGGTTCAATGCGTATCGAATATCGGTTCCGAACTTTAACGTGTGATTTCCCCTGGTCTTCGTGAGATTATCGACGAACTGATATTGCTGTTCAACCTCAGTCAACGGGCAATTGCAGGAATTAACGCCGAGTGCGTACCCCAACTGTCCGCCTCCGTCGCCGGTGATATTGAAGTACGGCATGCCGGAAGTATAAAAACTGTCCAGGTTCAAACCCGGGATACCAGCCGCCGTCGCGGGTGATGTTCCAACCTGATTCGGCACATCTTGCACGTGGTAACGCATGTAGCCAAAGCGGAACTCATTCACCAGCGTTGGCGAGATGGTGTTGGTCCAGCCCGCCGATCCGCTCTGATTGAGCACAGTTGAATGACCGGCGAATCCGATATTTGAAAGGGATGGGCCGCCGGCAAGTTCGCCGAATGCCCCCGGCGCCTGCACGGTAAATCCCGCATAACTATAGCGGCCAAAAAATGAATTCTTCTCGTTCATCGAATAGTCTTCACGGGTATCCCACTGATTGGCATCTTGTTTGCCAGAACCGGAAGCGGCGTAATTGTTACGGTAAGGCGCAGTCGGGTCGAGGACGTAGTTCGAATGGGGAAAGTAGTTCAATATGGCAGCTGCCTGTGGGCTGATGTCCATCCCCGGGATCTTGTTGCCGGCATATTGCGTGCGTCCCGTGCCATCCGCATTTCCGGTGGTTGGATCATAAATCAGGTTGTTGCCGTTGTTGATATAGCCGCTAAAATCACCGTTACGAGCGGCATCGGTGGGAACCGTGGTCAGAGCCGTTCCAGACAGTCTCTTCCGGGTGAGTTGCACGTCGCCAAAAAAGAAGAGTTTGTCTTTAATGACAGGGCCGCCAGCCGAACCTCCAAACTGGTTCCACTTGATGGCCGGGGCGCCATTCGGCTCCGAGAAAGGATTGCGCCCAAAGTCTTCAAAACCGGGAGTGTTGTCGTAGAGGTATTCGAAAGCCGAGCCGCGCACTTTATTGGTCCCGGATTTCGTCGTGTAGGAAACGAGCCCGGCGCCGGTATAGCTAAATTCGGAATCGTAGTCCTGGTTTGCCTGTTTCACTTCGCTGATGGAATCGATGGTCGGATTGATGACGATAATGCCGAGGATCGGGTCCTGGTCGGTCGTACCGTCGAGTTCGAAGCCGGTTCCGGCGAAGAAGTTGCCATTCACTTGAACTTGCACGCCGGCCTGCGGGTCTTCCGAAGGCGCATGTTGCCAACCCATCTTCACCGTGCCCGGATTGAGCAGTTCGAAGGATTGCGCATTGCGGCCAAAATTAGGCAGGTCGCTAACTTCTTTAGCGGAAAATATTTGCGCGACATCCGCCTTGTCGGTCTGCAGCAGAGGCGCCGCGGCGGTGACCTCCACCTGCTGCGTTACATCGCCAACCACCAGCGTGACATCGAAGCGCGACGTCTGGTCTGTGTT
Organism: Bryobacterales bacterium; assembly: GCA_963763615.1. GTDB lineage: Bacteria > Acidobacteriota > Terriglobia > Bryobacterales > Bryobacteraceae > Bog-105. The sequence goes on from CAVXPI010000016.1 coordinate 115,895, forward strand.
TACGACGACCGACGGGGAGATGGCTTTCGAAAATCCCTTGGCCGAGACTTCGATGCGATAGTTACTTTGCAGCAGTTGGCCTTTTGTGTAATTGCCCCCTTCGTTCGTAGTCACTTCATATTTGATGTTCTTATCGACGTCAATGATCGAGACGGTGGCGCCTACCACTGCACCGCCCGAAGCGTCAGTGACCGAACCGGTGATCGTGCCAAACACTTGTTGGGCATCAATCTTAAAACTAAAGCAGAGAATAGCCAGCAAGGCTAATCTAACCCAAAGCGATGAAATACCTGACATGGTGAATTCTAGACTCCTGACATGGGATGAAACGGCTGTGAGCCAGTATATCCTACGAAAGGACTAGTCTTCAAGAAAAAAGCGGCTTCGATCATCCTCGGAGCCGTGCGGCTAGCTTCGCTGGCTGCCAGATCTTCTTCGCTACGATTCGAGATAATCCTCGTTTGGCCTTGCGCACGCTCGTTTCCCTAGCCCTTCTCGTTTCCCCGCCCCTGCCGGCACAGGACAGTTTATGCGCTTCCTGCCATTCCAACGAAGTGAAAACTTTCGCGCACAACGCGATGTCGCACTCTTTGAGTGTTGTCGCCAATCAACCCGACGGCCACATGCGGCACGCTCTGTCGGATTCCGAAATCACCATTCGCCACACAGCCGACGGCACCATGATTCATCATCTTTCATCCCGCGGCCTCAGCGCCGAGTACCCGATCGCATACGCCGTCGGCACTGGTAAGGTTGGATTCAGCTATCTGATCTCCATTCCACCCTTCCTATTTCAATCCCCGGTTTCCTACTATTCGCAGGGCTCCCTTTGGGACGTCACCCCTGGTTACGAGTCCGAGCGCGTTCTTGATTTCACACACCCCATCTCCGAAGGCTGCGTCTTCTGCCACTCCAATTCTGTAAATCTCGTGCCCGGCACTGACAATCAATTCCGGCAACCCGCGCTTTCGCCTATCTCCTGCGAGCGCTGTCACGGCCCAACCCAAGAACACTTGCGGAATCCCGTTGCAGGCTCAATCGTCAACCCGCGTAAGTTGTCTCCCATCGCCCGGGATAGCGTCTGCGAGCAATGCCATCTGGAAGGCGAAGTCCGCATTCTAAATCCAGGCACGCGCTGGCTAGACTTCCATGCCGGTGCCGCCCTCGAATCGGCCTTCTCCACCTATCTTGTTCCGGCGAGCGCCGGAGAGAAGGCCGTGAGCCAGTCCGAACAGTTGTCACTCAGCCGTTGTGCGCGCGAAAGCGCGGGCCGCCTGTGGTGCGGCACGTGCCATAACCCGCATTCTTCCGCCACCAACCGCGCTCAAGAGGTTCGGGCGGCTTGCTTGGAGTGCCACGCCACTCTGTTCGCGAATGGCCAGGCACCAGCCTGCCGGCGAATGCGTATCGTGTCATATGCCGCGCATACGGCCGAACAACGTAGCGCATGCCGCCATTACCAACCACCGCATCGCGATTCCCTCCCCCCATCCGCGTTCCGGCGCCCAATCCATCGGCGGCGAACTTACGGCATGGCGTCAGCCGCCCGCGGACTTGGCTGATCGTAATTTGGGGCTGGCTCTGTTTCAAACTGGCTGGAGCACAAAAAACTGGGCCGACGTTTACCGTTCCTGGCAGATTCTGTCTCACGTGCCGCAACGCGATTCTCAAGTGCTCGCCACTCTCGGCTCAATCCTGCTGCAACAGGGTCGGCGTGAGATGGCTGTTAGTCTTTACCGTCAAGCCATCGCCGCCGAACCGGCCAATGCCCGCTTTGTGTATCTGCTAGGTGTAGCCCTTGACGCGCAAGGCAATCGGCAGGACGCTATCTCTGCGCTTCGCCATAGTATTGAGCTAGATCGCTCCGTCCCCGATCCTTACCGCAAGCTAAGTGAGATTTACGAACGCATGGGCCTCCACTCGCTCAGCAAGCAAACAATGGCGGAATATTTGAAGGTAATGCCGCAAAACATCGCCTTGCGCCGTAACGAATAGGCATTGACTTGTTTCCGAGCACTCACTCACTGTTGTCTTTGGTCCTTCATCCGCAACTTCTCCAGCAATTCTTTTGCCTCGGCTTTTTTGTCTTCCGCCACCAACACTTGCGCCAGCAAATAGGTAGCGGACTGGTTTTGCGGATCAAGGCTTAAAGCGCGCCGCAGCATGTTCTCGGCGTTCGAATAGTCCTTCTGTTTGAGGTAACATTTGCCCAACAAAATGTAGGGACTGCTGAAATTCTGGTTGAGCCAGATGGCGCGCTGCAGATCGGCGATAGCCGCCGCCCAATTATCCTTGCGCGTATAGGCGTCGCCCCGCCGGAACCACGCCATAGAAAAATTCGGATTCAAGCCGACTTCGATCGTCAAATCGGCCAAGCCCTCCTCAAACTCGCCGTGAGAGATTTCGATCTCCCCAAGAACAAAATGCGCTTCCGCTAACTTCGGGTCTAACTGAATGGCCTTCCTGACTTCCTCGGCCGCCTCTTTGTCGAATTCTCTCTTCAACAGCATTTGGCCAGTGACCAGATGCGCGCCCGCCGATCCCGGTTCAACGCCGAACAAACGGGCGAAGGCCCCTTCGCTCTTTCCGGGCTCGTGATTCAACAAATAGGCATACCCAAGCATGTAGTTCGCTTCGTTTGATGGTCCGGCTTTTTCCAACCAAGGGATGCACTTCGACGCTTGGTTCATCATGAAAAGACTCTGCCCAATAAACAACGCCGATTCCTTGAACTCCGGGCTGCTTGGCTCTTCGTCCTTGGCCGCCGTTTGTAATTTCTCTGCGGCTTCTGGATATTTCCGTTGTTGATAGAGGGCCACGCCCTCCTTGTGAGCAGGCGACTGGCCAGACAAACGCGAGGCAGCAATAAGCAGGCATACTGAAAACAAACGCAGAGATAAGCGGGAACAACGCATCTTCACGGTTTCAACGTTGCGATCGGCTTTGGAAAGGTCCCGCCACGCATTCCCTGCTCGAGTGCCTTGCTCAGTTCACCCTCTCGGTCCTTCCTTAACTGCGCCCCCGCTGCGAAAGCCCGTTCGCTCCCCTCTTGGTCGCCTTTAATTTTCAGAATCTGCCCCAACGTGTTGAACGGACCCGGAGTCGTTGGATCAAGGTGTATGGCTTCATTCAGCGCGGCCATAGCGCCCTCGAGGTCACCGCTTTGCTTGAGGGTAATTCCAAGCATGTAATGCGCTTCGGCAAAGTCAGGCTGAATGGCTATCGCTGCCTTCATGCTGTCAATCGCGCCCGGAAGATCGGCCAGTTGCCATTCCGTGATTCCAAGCGAGTAATAAGCTTCAGCGAAGTCGGGCTTGAGATTGATCGCGCGCCGCAGTTCGACCTGGGACGCTTCCAGCCGATCCTCCATCTTCAGCGCAATCGCGAGGTTGTAAATAACAGCCGGGGAATCGGGATCGAGCGCCAACGCCGCCCGGTATGCCTTTTCGGCACTGTCGAACTTCCCTGTTTTCAGGCACGCATAGCCGATGTTCATTTGTGCGGCAACCTTCGCTTCGGGTTTCGCCCCGCCGCGTGCCAGGATCTTGTCTGCTTCTTCAATCGCGCGATCGGGTTGGCGCGCCTCGACCAGAACCGCTCCGTAATCATTGCGCAATTTGTCATTTGCTGGATCCAGCTTTATCGCATGCGCATAGGCGTCGGCAGCCGCGGCAAACTCATTCTTAGCGTGCAACGCCACGCCATAGCTGATCCAAGCCTGAGGCAGCGACGCATTGAGCGCAACCGCGCGTTTAAGATCCGCGGCCGCAGCGTCAAAGTTCTTCATCTCCAAATCTGCCGACCCCAGTCGATATTGATAGTCAAATACGTTCGGAGCCAACGCGGCGGCTTTTCGCAGGTGCTCAAAGCCGCTCTCAAAGTCGTTCGCCAACCAGAATGCAACCCCCAAGTGAAAATGCGCCGGTGCATAGTCGGACGCCAACACCAGCGCTTGCTGAAAATGTTCGATCGAGTGATTGGAATCGTTCAGGACCCCGTACAAAAAACCAATACGGTCTTCCATCGCAGCGGTGTTCCCCGCCGATTCCGCGGCCCACGCCAGCGTCTCCTCCGCTTCCGCCAACCTACCAGTGCGGATTTGTTGTTCGGCCTTCGTCGCCAGTTCGGCGGAAGTTTGAGGGAAGCCCGTCACGCTCCATCCAAGCATCAGAAAAGCCGAGAGTAAGCCCGCTCTTTGCAACCCCCCATTCTACTAGGGCAAAGCGAGTGTGACCGCGAGGGCCGCAAACGCCCACCAAGGCCGATGCGATTCGCAAGCGCGGATTGTACGCGTAGGATCTGGGCCTGCTGGAGGCCCTCGCGGCGTTTCTTCAATTCCCGAACGTCTGATAAACCACTTGCATGAACTTCGGCTGAATATCAGTGGCGTTCGGCATCAACTGCAACATCAACACCGTCACCAGGCGGCTCTGCGGATCCACTTGATACAAGGTGCCATACGCTCCGCCCCAACCGAAAGCCCCCACGGCGGCCATGCCGCTGGCGCCGTAACGGTCAACCGTTTCAAAGCCAAATCCAAAGCCGAGCCCGTTACTTGAGTGCAGAATTCCGGACTGATTCGTGGTCATGAGTTGCACGGCCCGCGGAGAAAGCACACGTACGCCATCGAGCGTGCCGTGATTGCGAATCATTTCCAGGAATCGCGCGTAGTCGTGTGCCGTGGAAGTCAGTCCGGCCCCGCCTGAAAAGCTCTTACGCGGACCTTCGACATACGAACCCTGCCCCTTCGATCCATCGGGCGCGCGTTCATACGAACCATCTTTACCGCTCATGTAGACGGCGGATAGCCGATCCTTCTCGGCAGGCGGCACATAGAAACGCGTGTCTTTGAGACGCAGCGGTCCCGTGATGCGTTCGCTCAGAAATTTGTCCAAGGGCACGCCTGAGGCCTTCTCGATGACGCAACCCAAGATGTCGGTGTTGTAGCCATAAACGAACGCTTCGCCCGGTTGAGAAACGAACGGCAGCGTACCTAGCCGTTCGATCGTCTCGCAAATTGGTTCGTCTTTGTCTGCGAAATACCAGCCGTTGCCGGCGGCAGGGCCGAGCCCTTTTTCGCGATACAGATCGGCCACTTGCGGGTCGTTGCCGTAGGAAATGCCGGCCGTATGCGTCAGCAGATCGGCGATTGTGATTGCGCGCTTCGCAGCCACCGGTTTGCCGTCCCCCTCTTTCGAAAGTACTGTCGTTTTAGTGAAGGAAGAGATAAAGTGGCCGACCGGCTCGTTGATGCCGATCTTGCCCTCTTCGATCAGGGACATGATAGCGGCGCTGGTAAAGGCTTTGCTTTGGGAGGCAATGCGGAACAAGGTTGCCGCGGTCATCTTCCTTCCCGCTTCTTTGTCGCTCCAGCCGTAAGCGCGCTCGTAAACAGGTTTGCCATCGCGCAGGACTAGAGCTACGACACCGGCGACTTGTTTCTCTTCAACGTACTTTTGGAGAAGACGGTCAATCCGCGCAACACTGGCCGGAGGTTTTGCTACCGAGGCGGGCTTCGCAACGGGAGTAACCGGCGCTTGACCCGCAAACAACGAGATGGATGTGAATAGGACTAGTAATGAAGAGCAGCGCATTCGTGCTAGATGCTATCACGCTTGCGCCGCTCTTTCGACTCGCTCATCAGACAAGATCGAAGCGATCTAGATTCATCACTTTGTTCCAAGCTGCCACGAAGGCATGCACGAAGGCCTCTTGCGAATCGCTGCACGCATAGACTTCCGCGAGGGCTCGGAGCTGCGAGTTGGAACCAAACACGAGATCAACAACCGTGCCCGTCCATTTCAACTCGCCCGTTGCCCGATCGCGCCCCTCCAACACGCCTTCGGATGTCGCGGACTTCTGCCACTTCGTGTTCATGTCGAGCAGGTTGACAAAGAAATCATTCGTCAACGTTTCGGGCCGCTTGGTGAACAGACCGTGTTTGGAACCCCCGAAGTTTGCACCAATGGCACGCAGGCCGCCGATCAGCACCGTCATTTCGGGAGCGGTCAGGGTCAGCAGGTTCGCGCGGTCAACGAGCAACTCAGCCGCCGATTCCTCAAGTCCCTTCCGGAGATAGTTGCGGAAACCATCCGCGGTGGGTTCGAGCACGGCGAACGAATGCACGTCCGTCTGCTCCTGCGAAGCATCGGTGCGTTTCGGCGAGAAGGGAACCTTGACATCGTGGCCCGCCTTCTTCGCCGCTGCCTCAACAGCCGCGCAGCCTCCCAGCACGATCAGGTCAGCCAGCGAAACCTTCTTCGTTCCACCGGCTTGCGCTCCATTAAACTCGTTCTGGATTCCCTCCAGCGTCCCAAGAACCTTGGCCAACTCCGCCGGCTGGTTGACCTCCCACCCTTTTTGTGGCTCGAGCCGAATGCGCGCCCCGTTCGCTCCGCCACGCTTGTCTGTGCCGCGGAACGTTGCCGCCGAAGCCCAGGCTGTCGTCACCAGTTGCGAGATCGAAAGTCCCGATGCCAGGATCTTGGCCTTCAGCGTAGCGATATCCTGCTCGTCGATCACTTCATGATCCACCGCTGGGACAGGATCTTGCCAGATCTGCGGCTCCTTAGGAACGAGCGGGCCGAGGCAGCGCGAAATGGGCCCCATGTCGCGGTGTGTCAGCTTGTACCACGCTTTGGAAAACGCGTCTGCGAGTTCCTGCGGGTGCTCCCGGAAGTGCGTCGAAATCTTCAGATAGATCGGGTCCACCTTCAAGGCCAGGTCGGTGGTGAACATCATCGGCGCGTGTTTCTTCGACACGTCGTGGGCATCCGGCACAGTGCCCGCAGCCGCACCGTTCTTGGGCGTCCATTGATGCGCACCCGCAGGACTCTTGGTCAGTTCCCAGTCATAGCCAAGCAGGTTGTCGAAATAGTTGTTGTCCCATTTAATAGGGTTGGTCGTCCAAGCGCCTTCTAATCCGCTGGTGATCGCGCTGCCGCCAGCCCCGCTGCCAAAGCCATTCTTCCAACCGAAGCCTTGGTCTTCGATGCTGGCTCCCTCGGGTTCGGGACCGACATACTTGCCTGGATCTGCAGCGCCATGGGCTTTGCCGAACGTGTGTCCGCCGGCGATGAGGGCCACGGTTTCTTAGTCGTTCATCGCCATGCGGGCGAAGGTCTCGCGGATATCGCGGGCCGCCGACAGCGGATCAGGTTTGCCGTTGGGCCCTTCCGGATTCACATAGATGAGGCCCATCTGAACGGCGCCGAGAGGATTGTCGAGCTGGCGGTCGCCTTTGTAACGTTCGTCTCCCAGCCACTTCGTCTCAGGTCCCCAGTAGATGTCTTCTTCCGGCTCCCAGATGTCTTCACGCCCTCCGGCGAAGCCAAAAGTCTTGAGTCCCATCGAATCCAGCGCCACGTTGCCGGTAAGAATCATGAGGTCGGCCCAAGAGAGCTTCCGGCCGTACTTTTGTTTGATTGGCCACAGCAGCCGGCGCGCCTTGTCCAGGCTCACGTTATCTGGCCAGCTGTTGAGCGGCGCAAAGCGCTGTGCGCCCGAACCAGCGCCGCCGCGGCCATCGCCGATGCGGTAGGTGCCTGCGCTGTGCCACGCCATGCGTATGAAGAGCGGCCCATAATGGCCGTAGTCCGCTGGCCACCAGGACTGCGACGTCGTCATCAAAGCATGCAGATCTTTGATCACGGCATCTAAATCAAGGCTCTTGAACTCCTTGGCGTAGTCGAACGACTCGCCCATGGGGTCCGATAGCGGGGATCGTTGGTGCAAGATCTTCAAGTTCAATTGGTTGGGCCACCAGTCTGCGTTGGTGGGAATACCAGCCATCGTGGTATGTTTGCGCGCGCCGTTTGTGAACGGGCACTTAGCTTCGCCGGCCAACTTTTGCTCCTGCTCGGTGGGGAAAGGCGGCGGGGCCGTGGTGGTGAGTGTTTCTTCCATATGCTTATCTTCCTTGTGAATTGGCTTTGAATTGGTTAAAAACTGTGACGAACTTACGAATCTATCTTGGGTTTCCGCGGAGCGCACTTTGTGCAGAGCCCCCGGAAAATGAGTTCGCATTCGCGAACAATCCGTTTACCAAGGGAGCCCGGCACGGGCTTGGGCACGTCGTACCACTCAATGTCTTCCACGTTGCCGCAGCGGTCGCAGATAAAGTGGTGATGTAGCATGCCTTTCGCATCGAATCGCGCGGAGCGCCCCTCCACGGCCACTTCACGCACCAAACCGGCCTGCACTAAATCTCTCAGGTTGTTATAAGTTGTGGCTCTGGAAGAACGCGGATCCACCCGATTGACTGCTTTGAAAATTTCGGCAGCCGTGGGGTGCTTGCTTTGTTTCATCAAGAACGCCATGACGGCGTAGCGCTGCGGAGTGCATCGCAGCCCACTGCTTTCCAAGGATCGCTTAATCGCCTCGGCATCCATCAAGAACTTAGACTATATCTAATGTGATATTTTGTCAAGACTTCTTATGCTGCACGTGCAAATGATAGATTTGTGAAAAATGCGGTCCGGGCGAAAAACTCCCCCGCTGAGCCGCGACCGCCAGGGAGCGACCGGACACAACGGTCGCTCCACTCTCTCAGAAATTCACTCCCGCAGTCAGATCTGATTTGCCGCCGCGAACGCAGAGCCCTGCTCAACAGTCTGACTTGCCCGGCTCTTGGCGGTAATAAAGGCCATGACAAGACAAGCGGCAATGAGAATCTCTGTGACTACCGGCCCTATGAAGAAATACATGCCGGCGTTCACGGCGAGCGCTGCATAGCCAACCAAGAATGTGGCCATGATGGGTCGTAGGCGGGCCGCGTCGGTTTTCGCCAGCGAGGCCATCTGCCAGAAGATTACCGCTTCGACAATGAGGAAAATAGAAACCGCTAGTCCCATGCCCATATAGAAATCCCAATAGCTGCGCGTGTGTCCCAGCACGAGAAACTGGTTAAGTTTCATCGCTTCGGCGGCGATCGCGGCGGCGCCCGGCGCGGGCTTACCGAAAACTCCGCCGATTGTGTGCAGCGCCGCATGAACGAACGTGATCACGGACCCGATCCGGAGAAAGAGTGCCGGTTTCATAACGCTTGGTCTCCATTGGCCGTCTTGGCGTAAAGTGCCAGAATGCCGCTCCAGGCACCCGGCCCGTCGAAGATCGCGCGCAGTTGTTCATAGCCTTCGCCATGGCGCTCTAACTTGCTGTGCGTGAGTTCCACGAGAGTGGCGGTCGGCGATTCGGCGGTGAAGCGAATTTCGACTTCACTCGATTTCGCCGGGTCGGGATCGAACGTCCAATCCGGTTGATCATGGCCGGGTCCGACGTGCCAGGAGAAGGTGACGAGATGCGGCGGGTCCCAGGCCAGAACTTTGCCCCACTCGCACTGGTTGTCTTCGGCATTCATCTCATACCAGCGGCCGCCCACTCGCGGTTCGACGAAAATAGCTTTAAACGGCGTTTTCCCAATGTGATGCGTAGCGGGCCACCAGGTTTCCATTTGTTCGACGAACACGCTGAAGGCGCGCTCGACCGGGACTTTCACGAGAACAGTCTTACGTACGACCGCTTCGGCGACGGGGTTTGACATCCTTCTTTTCTCCTTTGGATTCTTTTTCGGCCGCAGTTTGAAAGGCGCTTAGAGCGTTGCTCCACATTTGGTCGAAGTGGGCGCGGAGGCGGGCAACGCCTGCGGGGTTCAACTGGTACAGGCGGCGCGTTCCTTCCTTGCTATCCAGCACAAGCCCTGCATCCTTCAGCACGCGCAGATGCTGGGAAACTGCCGGCCGGCTGATGGGCAAAGTGCTGGCAAGCTCGTTCACAGCGATCGGCCCGGCCGAGAGTTTTTGGAAAATCGCCATGCGGTTGGCGTCGCCCAAGGCGTCCAGGCCGATTTGTAGGTAAGCGTCCACTTACGGTAAGTGTGCACGAACGGATGGGAGGTTGTCAAGGGGGAAGATTCGCAAGGCCCCCACAGTCGCCGCCATGCTAAAAGTAGAGTTTAAGTGATAAGGCGATCAATCCTAATTTGGACAGTGGCTCTTCTCTGCGCCACCTTTTCCTATGCAGCCGACCCACTCCTCGGAACCTGGCGCTTGAATAGCCAGGAAGTCGACGGTCAAAGTGTTCCTTTCGAACACCTCACGCTGCGGATTCAGCAGGCTGGCAGCAAACTTTCTTTTGCCTTTTCCGTTCTGGTGAACAGGATTGAATTCGTGAGCATGACTTACACCGCCAAGCCCGACGGCGAAAAGGCAGACATCAAGAAATCCGACGGCCAAACAGTTGGAACCGTTCACCTCACGAAAGTGAGCCCTTTGCAATACAAACTCGTGGTGAAAGGCCCCAACCGTCCCGATAGCTCGGGCGACCTCACGGTTGACAAAGAGGGCAAAACTCTTATTAGCGAACAGGACAGCGCGAACCCTGCCGGACGCCCTGTCCATGCCAAACAAATCTTCATCCGTTAGCCAATGCCGCGGCGAGGGATGGTCGACCTCTTTCTTCACCGGCCGCGTCAACTCATTCTCCGCCGCTTGAATTTCCAGATTCATCTCTGGCTCGGAATCCTGCTAACGCTTTATCTTGTGGTCATCGGACTCTCCGGCTCCCTCCTGGTGTTTCGTAGTGAGTTAGAGCGGCTAGGCAAACCTCATGCCCTTGCGCAAAAAATCCAAACGGATGTGGCAACGGTCGTTCATAACGTGCAGACTGCTTATCCTGATAGCCGCGTTGTTTCCGTGAACACGCCCAGCCTAGACGAGCCAGCCTTCGTTGCCGTTTTGGATGGCCTGCATGGCCGCACGAAGATCGCTTGCCGGCCATCGGACGGAAGCATCATCGGTGAGATTCAACCCAAACGAACATGGCTCGATATAACTCGCGACTTACATGCCAGTCTGCTCTTTCCCCGTCGTGGCGAGGGCCGAATGTGGAATGGAATTGGCGCAGCGTGCCTCCTGCTTTTGAACCTCACCGGCCTCGTGATCTGGTGGCCCGGAATTAGGCTTTGGAAACGCGCCCTCAAAGTGGATTGGGCTCGCGGCTGGCGCCGCATCAACTTCGATCTACACGTCTCCGTGGGTTTTTGGACCCTCCTGATCTCTTCCTTTTGGGCCGTGAGCGCCATCTACTTCGCCTGGCCCCGCCAAACATTCTTACTGGTCGATTCCTTCTCCAAAATCATCACTGCCCGGCCACCCGCCGTCACAGTCACGCCGCCGCCCGCCGCGCCACCCGATCCCGATCTAGCGGCACTCGTTGCGCACGCTCATGAACTTGACCCCGGCACGTCTCTCCACAGCGTGGTCTTTCCTTATCGCGCCCGATCACCTCTCGCCATCCTGCTGCGCCGCCGCGACGCTCCTGGCTATGAGTACGTGGATACCGTTTATTTCAATCCCTACGATGGCAGCTACATCTCTACCTGGCGGTACGGCGTCAATCAAAGCCTCGGTGATTGGTTGATTTGGCTGGAAGTGCCTCTCCATTTCGGCACCTATTGGGGGCTTGGCGTAAAGATTATTTGGGGGCTCGCCGGACTGGCAATCCCTCTGCTTAGCATTAGCGGTGTTTTGATGTACTGGAATCGTGCGTTACGCCGCCGCTGGAAACGGTTGCGTGCGTCTCCTCACGCCTGAAATCGTCGCCATCGGTGTGGTATACAGGTAACAGAAAGGAGTGTTCCACGTATGAACACAAAAAGTAAGACAGATCAAAAGAACCACCAAGAGACCCGACAGCGGCAAGAGCCGAAGAAGGAGGGTCAGAATCACATGCTGCACAACGGCCGGAAACGTCACGAGCAGGAGCTCCCTGAGACGCGGATGACTCGTTGAGTTTCATCTGATCGCTCATTCTGTCAATAACAGCTCCCTCCCGCGGCAACGCCGGAGGGAGCTTTATCATTTTCAGAGCCCTATTCCCTCGGCAACTGAGCTGTTTTAAGGTTGTATCCACGAACAGCGTTCCGCGACCCTCTGTACGAATATAGAATTATCCAAAATGTTATCGTTCGTAGGCTGGTTCACACTCGTCTATCTACTGGTAGGCCTGTTTTTCTACCTTTGGGGCCACCCGCAAATTCTTCCAGAGCGGAAGAAAGCGGGAGGACTGGAATCAAAAGGGGCTAACGATTTTCCCAGCCGTCAGACGGCCCATGCTGTGCAGGCCGTGAACTTTATTATTAATGACATTCCGGCCCTTAGGCGCAAGCCGCCTGCTTTGCTGGAAGATCTGTATCGAGCTTCGGTGAAGCGAGCTTTCCGTCCGAAGCGGCCTTTCATCACCACGGGCACACCGCACGCGCGTGCCATCTATCCGCGAAACTACGCGTGGTTCTACCCGTGTTTATTGGACCCGAGCGGCATGATCGATGCAGCAGACGCCGAGCATCGCATCGGACTGATGGTGGGCGGATTGTCGATCATCCTGCGCAATGGCGCAAACTTGCCGTTTCCCACCACCTTTATTCCGCTCACCAGCCGAAGGTTTGCGGCGGTGAACTACGTTCGCAGGCCGTCCGATTCCCTGCTCGGCGTTTTGGCTGGAATTGATACGCTGGCCAATGCTTCTCTGGCGGAAGGAACGAACTTCGAGAGCGGGTTCGCGCGGGCACGCCAGGAAGGGCGCCGATTATTCGACGAGAATCTGCCGACTTTGCGCTTTCAAGCGGAGAGTCTCATCGCGTCTCTCGCGCCGTTTACCCTTAGCGGTGTCACCACGCTCTTGATCGACCGCGACGAGAGCCGGTCTAGCGCTACCGATTCGCGGATCGAGCGGCGCCGTTTCGTTGCGAACGCGAATGTATGGGCGACCTTGGTAAAGGCCGAACGGCTTGGCTTGTTCAGCCAGGCGGAAATCGAAGAGAAGATCGGCCGTTCGTTGATTCAATATAAGTGCGAACTACTGGCGTTGTTCGGTCACGAAGGCTACATCGTCAATAGCTTGGAGGCGTCCAACCGCATCCCCGAGCGAAACGTAACCCTAGACTTTTGCCATGTGTTCGATGGGTTCTGGTCTTTCGAGTCTGAGCAGGAAGTCACGCTCTTCCGGAATACTGCGGACATTTTTCTGAAAAGCGCGCTGCTGCAGGACGATACCCGGCGCTGCTTCTTGATATCGGCAGACAATCCGCCTGTTTCGTTTTTCAATAGAATTGGCTCGGCTTCTTATCATGGAAAAACGATGTGGCCAGCGTTCAATGTTGAATTCGCCGACCGCCTGCTTGATTTGGCTGCTCACCAAGGCAACGCCGGCGAATATCACGTGGCCGCCCGCTGCATTTTGACACAACTCCGCGCCTACATCGAAACGCTGGGGTTCTATCCTGAGACCCTGCGCCCCAACGGAGAGCCGTACCGCACGTGGATCTACCGCTGCGCTCACGCCGATAGCTGGTTTCCGAGGTTTGTGTCCGTCGAAGCAAAGTTGAACGGCGTGAGTGCAGTAGTCGCTCGGTGAGTTTCATATATGACGATTCCCTCGATCCGTTCACCCCAAACCTATGCGCGCATGGGCGGCGTCTTGTATTCGATCATTATCATTGCCGGTCTAGTGGATGAGACTTTTGTGAGGGGTAGCCTGATTGTTCCAGGAGACGCCGCAGCCACAGCTGATAACATAATGGGCTCCGAGTTGCTGTTTCGCGCCGGCATTGTCGGCGACCTCATCATGCATGTGTGCGATGTTCCCCTGACGTTGATCCTTTACGTATTGCTGCGGCCCGTGAGTAAGGATCTTTCGTTGCTAGCGGCGATATTTAGTTTGCTGCAAACTGCTGTATTAGTCGCCAACAAACTGAATCTTGTAATGGCCCTGCTCGTCGTGGGCGGAGCTGATGTCCGAAGCGCGTTTGATCAACATCAAATCCAGAGCCTGGTGTCCCTTTCGCTAAGGCTCCACGAATACGGCTTTGGCATCGGTCTCATTTTCTTTGGCGTGAGTTGCCTGATTGTCGGATATTTGACATATCAGTCAAACTACTTTCCCAAGGCATTGGGTGTTCTGCACGCGATTGCCGGTTTGTGCTACCTCGTCAACAGCTTTGCGCTGCTTCTTGCTCCCGCGCTCGCTGACAAGATGTTCCCGGCGATTCTGGCACCGGCCTTCGTTGGAGAGCTGGCGATGTGCTTATGGCTTCTTATAAAAGGCGTGGATGTTTTGAAGTGGGATGAGCGACAGCAATTGATTCAGAGGATGGATCCACTGGCTGCGGGCTAGTTAGCCTTGCACAAATGCACAAAATACGCCGCAGCGTTGCGTTCTTTGCAACAACGATGCTAAACTTTCAGCGTGGGATTTGTCCCCGCATCCCTCAACAAGGAGGTTATGAATGAAACAACTCGATCAGCTCATCACTCGTTTCCCGACCTCCGCGTCGGCTGCGCAGCGGTTTTGCTCGTAACGCACTGCCTGCCTTCTAATTACCAAACACCGAACAATCATGTAAGCGATGTGCACCCAGACTTTGGCTGAGCGTCGACATGCTGCACTAATCCTGCAGCATGACGACATTCAAGCCTCTGCCGGCGCCCCGTTGGATACACGTGTCTTAGTTTTGGGGCCTCGGTCCACCGCGAGTTTGCGGCACCCGGCTCCATCTCAACTCAACAAAGAAAGGAGAACCTTATGGCAACTAACTTATTGGACCTCGCAAAAGAACTCCCGCCTTGGGTCGTGCTTGGCCTCGGAGTCATGGCAGGCGGCCTGCGCTCAGCGTGGAACTTCATCTACGAACACACCATCGGTTACGCCATAACCCGGATCAGCATCTCTCTCACAGTTGAGGACGCCGAATACCGGGACGCTTATCTTTGGCTGAGCTCATGGGTCGAGAAGAACTTACGAGGGCGGCAAATCAATTCACTATTACTCCGGATGCGGCAGCACGAAGATGACTCTCAATCCGAAAAAGGAACTGGATTTGAAGTAATCCCCGAATACGGCACTTACTATCTGATGTACAAGAGACGCCTCATGCTGGTCGAACATCGCAAAGAGGTCCAAACTAAGTCTAGCCAAGGCCGTCCTCTCCGCACTCTCAGGCTGCAAATTTGGCTGTCATGGAATCGCGATCTTATTCTTGAGATTCTTCAAGAGGCGCGGTCGAGTTACGAGCAAAGCCGTTCCAAGCGCGTCGAGCATTTCCGCACCGACACCTATGGCGAATGGGTCAGCAGCATGATCCCGGCCCGGTCTATGACTTCGCTATTCCATAATCCGGACCTGCTTCAGGATTTACTGGAGGACGTCCGCCTGTTTCTCAACTCGAAACAGATGTACGAAGACCTCGGCATCCCTTACCGTCGGGGCTACCTATTGGGCGGGCCTCCGGGCACTGGAAAGTCGAGCCTCATTCTTGCCCTGGCCTCGCATTTTGGGCTGCCGATTTACACCGTGCCTTTACGCGGAGTCGAAGTCAGTGGTGAGCGGCTGGCAAATATGCTCGCCAATTGCCGTAAGCCGTCAATGGTCGCACTCGAAGACGTCGATTGCATGAAGGTCGCAACCTCGCGCAAGTCGGAGGCAAACGACCGAATGACGATCGCCGATCTTTTGAACGTGGTCGATGGCATTGGCGCTAGCGAAGACCGGCTCCTCTTCATGACTGCCAATCAACCGGAGACCCTCGATTACGCGTTAACTCGCGCCGGCCGCGTCGACCGCAAGTTCTGCATCGACTACGCTCGCGATGAGGAACTCCGTTCATTCCACACTCGAATCTCGGAGTATATGCCAGTCGAGCCGTGGCCCGAATTCCGCGCCGCCCTTCCCGAGCGCGCCACCATCGCCGATGCACAAGCCTTCGCTCTACAGGGAAAGAACGCGCAGTATGTCCAAAAGCAAAACAGCCCGCGCTCAACCCATAAGCGCGGGCCAATTTTCGATGAAATTGATTAAATTTACTTCGCAGCAGGGGCCGTAGCGGCCGGTTTCACGGCAGTTTTAGCCTTCGCGACATGATGCTTTTTCTGCACCTTCTTGGTCGTCGTGGTAGTGGGCGCAGTGGTGTTCTGAGCCTTCGGGGCCGTGGTGGCGGCCGCTAACATCGCGGCGGCGGATAACAGGGTAACGCTGATCAGCTTTTTCATTTTCTTTCTCCTCTTTTGTGTGGCGGATTGTTTTTGTCCGCTCACAATCCTACTTTGCTCGAAAATGCGTCCCAGCGCCATCACGTTGATCGGGGATTCTTGACTAACAATCTTAATGAAAGAATCGTCATGTGCAACGCAAAGAAATTAAGATCAAGGCGCAGTGGCACCGCGTGGTTGTGGCGGGCGTTCTCTTCTCAGCGGTCTTATTGTTGTCGGCAGGCCTTGTTGCATGGCGAACTGTCCAACAAATCGACTCACGCGCCGCCCAATTCAGCGAACGCGAAACGGCGGCGCAGAAGGCGATCGAGACCATTGAAGAGAAGCAGCACGAACTCAACGGACGCTGGCTTCAACTGGCGCATAAAAAGGACGTCGTCCGCCGCGAAGAGATTCTCGATCAGTTGGCCCAAAACCGCCAGCAGATGACCACCTCGCTTCAGTCTGCGTACGAACAAGGCGAACTGCTGCGCGAAAGCGTCTATGAGGAAGGGCATAGCCTCTTGCGTTGGACCACCTGGACCTTCGCCGGATGTGTCGCCCTTTGGCTCACGTGCGCCGTTTGGGCGGTGAACGCCTCCGCCGCGTTGTTCCGGCGTTTGGAGCAGCAGGCGTCCGCGCTCACGCGCTTGCAATATCAGTTTCTGGAAACGCAAGAGACTACCGCGCGTCGTTTTTCGCATGAGTTGCACGACGAACTGGGACAAGCGTTGACCGCTGTAAAGGCGAATCTCACGGCTCTGCGCGTGCAAAGCGAACCGTCACGCGTAGATGATTGCATGAAGCTGGTGGATCAAGCCATTGGTGACGTCCGTGAAATGTCGCAGTTGCTGCGCCCAACGATCTTGGACGATTTCGGCCTGGATGCAGCGTTGCGCTCGTTGATAGATAGCTTTTCGCAGCGCACGGGGATCGTGACCAAGTATGCGAGCACCTTGGCGGACCAGCGCTTGTCCGATCAAGCGGAAACCAGTCTGTTTCGCATCGCCCAGGAAGCGCTCACCAACGTAGCGCGGCATGCACAAGCGAACGAAGTCAAAGTAGACCTGACACGCCTAGGCGGCGAAGTGAGTTTGAGTATTCGAGACAATGGCAAAGGGATAGCCACGCCGAAGCGCAAGGCGAGCAGGCGCAACTCGAATGCCGGCGGTTTGGGGATAGCAGGCATGGAAACACGCGCGCAGGCTTGCGGCGGGCATTTGAGCGTGGAATCGTCTTCCGGAAATGGAACGAAGATCGAGGTGACGTGTCCGATCGAGTAAAGATCTTGCTGGCCGACGACCATACCATCGTACGTCAGGGCCTGAAGCTGATTTTGTCCGCGCACGCCGATTTGGAAGTGGTGGGTGAAGCCGCCAATGGCCGCCAGGCTGTGGACATGGCGAACAAGCTGCGGCCCGATGTGGTTTTGATGGATGTGCAGATGCCCGAGTTGAACGGAATCGAAGCCGCCAAGCAAATGGTCGCGGCAAATTCGCGCATCCGTATTTTGGCTTTGAGCATGCACAAAGAAGCCGTGTACGTGCGAGAGATTCTGAAGGCGGGCGCGCGCGGCTACATTTTAAAAGATGCGATTGACACGGAGCTTGTGAACGCCATTCGTTCTGTGGCGCAAGGCGATGGCTACCTCAGCCCAGCCGTGGCTGGCGCGCTGAACGAGAAGACGGCGGATCCAAACAACCCAGGGGATACGCTGTCGCCGCGCGAGCGCGAAGTGCTGCTGCTGATTGCCGAAGGTAAAACGAATAAGGAAATCGCCACCAAATTGAACCTGAGCGTTTACACGGTGGATTCGCACCGCGGCAAGATTATGGAGAAGCTGAACCTGCACAGCGCGGGGGAATTAGTGCGCTTCGCCATCAAGAACGGGCTCGTAGACTAAGCGGCTATGCTAATTTTACGTGTACGGTGGCAGATTGAAACTCGCAGGCTTTCTCCTCATGCCGGCCGGATGGTTCATTGCGGTATCGGCCATCGGGCTCCTTCACCAACTCCCGGCCCAGACCGCTTTCTGTCTGGCGGGTGTGGCTATTGAATTGGTCGGACTAGTCTTTGTAGCGCGCCAGCACATCCCGAAGCGGAGGAGCAAGAGTGCCGGTTGATTGGTCTTTAGTATTCATTTTGCCGCTGATTTTATTGGTTCCTTTGGCTCTCGCGGGTTTGACCCTGCTGAATGCCGGGTTGACCCGTTCGCGCAGTGCGGCGCACATCATGCTGGCGTCGCTTTGTGCGGTGAGTGTGGCCATGTTGGTTTATGTAATTGTTGGGTTCGGCTTCGCGGGATTCGGCGCGACTGGGCACATCCTTCATTTAGGCGGGCGCGATTGGAGCGTGCTCGGTAACGGCCGCCTCTTCGCACGCAGCGTACCCTTCGACGGCTCGGGTGGTGCGTATGTTTTGTTGCTGCAGATGTTCTCGGTCGGCCTAGCGGCGCTGATTCCGGTTGCGAGTGGAGCCGAGCGCTGGCGTTTGGGGGCTGTATGCGCATCGGCCGCGATCCTGGCGACGATTGTTTATCCGGTCTTCACACACTGGGTCTCCGCTCAAGGTTGGTTAGGGCAATTGGGCTTTCTCGATGCCGGAGGCGCGGCGGGCACGCAAGCGCTGGGCGGCATCAGCGCGTTGTGTATCGCGTGGCTGCTGGGGCCGCGTCAAAGCAAGTTCACGCCGGAGGGAATTCCAACCGCGATGCCTGGACACAATGGAGCGTTTGTTCTCTTTGGCGCCTTGCTGGCTTTGGTCGGATGGCTAGGGTTGAATCTGGCGGGCACGGCCCTTATTGACCCGCATAATTTGAATCTCCTGCCGTTGGCCGCCATTGATACGGTTCTTGCCGCTGCGGCCGGGGCCATTGGAGCATTACTGACGACGCGTTTCCGCTTCGGCAAGCCCGACGCTTCTCTCTCTGCCAACGGATGGGTCGCCGGGTTAGTTGCGATCAGTGCCTCAGCACCCTACGTCAAGCCAGCGGGTGCGATCCTTATCGGCCTTGTAGCGGGTCCGTTGGTCGTATTTGCGATCGAACTGATTGAAGTGCGCATGCACGTAGACGATCCGGCCGGTGCGATTTCGGTGCACGGCGTCGGCGGAATCTGGGGCGTGCTGGCCCTCAGCATGTTCGCGGATCATGGTTCATTCCTCGCGCAACTCTTGGGCATCGCGACTTTGATTGGCGCGGTTCTACCCGCAAGCTATGGCCTGAATCTGCTGCTCAATCGCTTCGTCCCGTTCCGAGTACAGCCGAGTGGCGAGCGGCAAGGCATGGACTTGTCGGAACTGGGCGCGAACGCGTATCCGGAGTTCGTCACCCACCGCGAAGATTTTATGCGACGCTAGCCTAGAATGAATCGGGCTTTCGGACCAGCTTGTTTGCGGCCATCCAGCTAGTACCAACTTGCAGAAGTTTGCGTACACCGCAACGATACTCCAATTTACGCAATTAAGCACTAGATCAACGCGGCCGTGAATCCGCCGTCAACTCTCGTGGAAAAGATCGTCGATGCTTTTGGCATCGAACAGGCGGAGCGAGAGTTCTTCCAATTCGGTTGTGGATAGCTTTGACAAGCGTTCGTCGACCCAGGGAGGCAGCATACCGAAGCGCTTACTGAGTTGGCGGCCGAGGATGTTTAACTCACCCTTTTGTACACCTTGCGCTATGCCTTTCTCTATGCCTTTCTCCATGCCTTCCTGCAAGCCTTTCTGCATACCCTGCCGAATCGCTGGCCCCAGAAGATCGTGATCCATAATGTCGTCTAGTATTGGCATTTGCTTTACCTCCGCGTTGACTACTTCTCCCAGCTTCCGCAAACCGGCGAGGATCGTTAGCTTCTTGAACGCTTCATCTCGCCGTCCACCTTCTAGTTTAGCGATTCTCTCCAAAATCCGCCGGATCGTCTCCCGCCGGTTGCGGTGTTTAGTGAGAATCGCCATGACGTTATCGCTATCGAAAGGGCTGTCGAGCAGCGATCCCTCATCAAGCGTGCGGATATCGACGATCTTGTACCGGCAAGAGAAATCGGGGCCGGCCAATTCCTCTGGCATCCGCAAGGGCTCATTGCCTACGTAAAGCACATACTGCCGTGGGAACGCCCCATGCTGCCGGTAAGTCCGTAAGGCATACTCAGCCATGCGCAACGGCAGCTTCATGTCGTTGGCGCTTTGCAATTCCAAAGCCGCCAAGTCGTGCGCATGCACCGTAGTGACGCCCAGCATATCCACGCGCGTTTGTTGAACCTCGGGAAACTCGACATTCAGCCAATGGTCGATCCGCGTGCCGGTGATCCTCTCGAAAACCGTGTTCTGTGGACTCTGTAGCAAGGCTTTCAGAACGGTGTCGTACTCGTGCATGTGTCTTCTTACTCTGACATGGATGCCGCTGAGCGCACCGCGAAGCGCTAACTAACTAACTCTTGGCGAAGCCAATTACCAGGCCCCCTGCCACGATTAACGCTCCTCCCAGAAGCAAGGTGGCGCTGGGCTTTTGTCCAAAAGCGAAAAACGAAATCAATTGGGCTACGACGAAAAAGAAGACGACATAGATGCCCAGCAATTTGCCGAAGTCCCACGGCGGCGCGTTGACCACCCAACCATAGCCAAATAAGACCAAGCCTCCCACGACGAACAGCGCGGCGCGGGTGGCCATTTGGGAGCTTTGAATTCCGTATCGAACAACAGCGTCGCCGCCGGCCTCAAGAACTGCGGCGGCAAATAGAATGAGGAGCGCGGCCGGGCGGCTCATGCGCCGGAATTAACCATGTTTTGCGACATAGAGTAATAAGCCGAAGACAACCACCGGAATCAGGGCGAGAAGGGCATACATGAGGATCTTCTTGTAGATCGGCTCAGTGCGTTTCTGCCAGGTATGCAGTTCGAGCCGTTCTTCGGAAACGCCAACCTTGTCCTGATTCTCAAGGTCGTTTGCGAAATCGCCGGCACGCGCGTAGCGGTTCGACGGTTCCCGCTCGATGGCTCGATAGATGATTTCCTGCATCTGCGGCGTGATGGCCGGGTTCAACTGGCGCGGCGGCACCGGATAATTCAGCAAGCGGTCGTTCATGATCGCGAACGGGTTCGGGCCTTTGAACGGGACGTCGCCGGTAAGCATCTCGTACAGCATGATGCCTGTGGAATAAATATCGCTGCGGCCGTCGCCGCGTTTGCCTTTTACCTGTTCGGGCGAGATGTAATCGGGTGTGCCCATTAGATTCGAGAGCTTGGCGAAAGTCAGACGGCGCGCGCCTTCCTGTCCGGCGATGCCGAAGTCGATCAATTTAACGCTGTCGTTGGGCCCAATCATGATGTTCTCGGGCTTCAAATCACGGTGAACGACGCCGTGTGCGTGAATGTATTCGAGCGCCCGGCAGATGCCAATGGTAATGCGGGTTGCCCGCTCGGCCGACAGCTTTTTCTCTTCCTTAATGATGTAACGGAGCAGCTTGCCGTCCACCCACTCCATCGCCATATAGACTTGCGTGCGATTGGGGACCTCGAAGACCTTCATGACGGCGGGATGGTCCAGCTTGGTGCCGATATCCTGCTCACGTTGAAAGCGCTCAAAAAAGACCGGTTCGCTTTCGACTTCAGGGTGCGGGATCTTAAGCGCGACTTGCGTGCCATTGCGCGTATCGGTGGCGCGGTAGATGGAAGCCATGCCGCTGCGCGCCACGAGGTTCTCGATTTGAAAATAATCTAACTTGTCGCCTGGGTGCAAAGGGGATCCGGCTCTAATGGAGTTTGTAGTGTCTTCCGCGGTACATCCCAACGCGCTCCACGCTACGAACACGAATGAGTTGAACGCTTATATTATCACTACCGTCGCGCTGCTTGGCAAGGTCTATGAGTTCCTGCGCGGACTGGGCTAAAGGGGCGCCATGGCCGGTAATTTTGCCGATGTCTTCGGCGTTTACGGAGTTGTGTAGACCGTCCGAGCAGAGCAGCAGGACATCGCCGGGGGCGATCTGATTTTCGCTGGTATCGACGCTCAGGAACATATTGCTGCCCAACGAGCGGCTGAGCACGTGAGATACGGCGGACCGGCTGGCCTCGCTGGCAGTGACGGCGCCCATACGGAGCTGTTCGTTGCTGAAGGTATGATCCCGGGTAACGGCGGCGGCATAGCCTTGGCGGATGAGATAGCAACGCGAATCGCCGGCGTGAGAGACAATGGCGTGATCGTAGCGGAGCGCGCAAGCCACCATAGTTGTTGCCATGTTGCTGCCTGCGGGCGTGATGGCCATGCCCGTTTCGAACACTTTCGTGTTGGCCGTTTGGATCAGGCGCGGCAGAAGGACGTTCAGAGATTCGCCGCGCTGAGATTTGCGAAAACCTTCCAAGACAGTTTCAACGGCGACGCGGGAGGCTACTTCGCCCCGATCCTGGCCGCCGACTCCATCGGCAAGAGCAAAGAGCCAGCCCTGCGTTCTAGCTTGTTCTTCGTTTGCTGGAACGGCTTGGCCGAAAAAATCTTCGTTGTGATCTCGCACTCGCCCTGGGTCGGAGAGTTGGGCAAACTCAATATCTAACATGGATTGTGGTGGTGACTAAAACGTTAGGAAAAACGCAGGCGAAACCGCCTGCGCCACCATGCTTTCTCGTTTCTTTACTGCGTCAACTTATGCTTTGGCTGCTTTCGCTTGATCCGTCGGCAGCAGGGTAGTTCTCCCGCTAGCCTTGCTGGAGCGCATGAAGTAAATACCGCCATAGATGGCCCAGACGCCGGCAACACCGAGCGCCAACAACGGTTCCAGCTTGGTGCCATAGCCCATGAACGGTCCAATCAGATAGAACGCCATGCAAGCGACGTTGGCCAAAAAGCCAAACACCGGAATCACCAGATGCTTCAGGGCATTGAACTTCGGATGCTTGTGATACGCCACAATGCAGATGAAGCAACTCAACATGTACAGCAGGAACGTGCCGAAGTTGGAAGTGAGCGTGACCAACAACAAGGTATTGGGCAGGCCTGCCATCTTGTCGTGGGCCATGTAGCCGAAGCTCGACCAGAAGCCATGCGGCAGCGCCGCAATAGCCGAATCGGCCAGAGCGCCCGCATCGCCGAACGGTACCGCTACGCCGACCACGCCGACCACAGCCGAGATAATCGCCAGGGTCCAAATCGCCCGATGAGGCGTCAGATTCCGGTTGTGCAACGCGCCGAAGTGATCGGGCAATTCGGAATCCTTGCCCATGGCGTAAGTCACGCGAGCTCCCGTGTTCATACAAGAAAGCGTGGTGCCGATGATGGCCAGAAACACCGTGAAGGCTTCAATCAGCATGAACGTCCGGCCGTTGCCTGCGCCGAAGATCGCATCGCCGATCATGATCATCATGTCGCCGATGGGCGCCGCCGAACCGGTGGCCGACGTCATCGGATAGCCGCTATTGAGGAAGTAGTTGGCCGCGAAATACTCAATCAGATAACAGAAGGCCCCCTGCACCAACAGCGACGTGATGACGGCGATGGGCACGTCGCGCTTGGCGTTTTTCGCTTCGCCGCCCATGGCTGTGACCGATTCAAAGCCGACCAGAATCAGAATGGCCACGGTGGCTTGTACGAACACCCAACCCATATTGTGAACTCCCACGACGGAACCCGCAGTCGGGTGGCTGAGGAAGTTACCCTTTTCGTCTTTTTCCGGATAGCTGATGTGATATGGAACCGGCTTGCCGGCTGCATCCAGCTTGGGTTGTGGAACGCCGCTGGCATCGCGCACGATGGTGTCTACTTTATCCACCGTTTTGGTGGCGAATTCGTAAGTGTAGGCATCGCCCGATGCCGAATCAAACTGATAAGCCACGCTTCCGGGTGGGTGGTTACTGCGATAGCTAAGCGCCATGACCGAGAAGATCAAGAGCGCCGAAATCTGAATCACGTTAATGGCAATGTTGATGGAGGTGGAACCGTTAACGCCGCGGCTGGCGATCCAAGCCACCCCGAACGAGAACACAATCGCGATCAGCGCCATGAACGGAATGCCAGGGTTGGAGGCACTCATGAAGTTCGGCCAGAGGGTTCCCGCCAAATAGCCGCACAGTTCGCCCATGACGGCCACCATTACGCCCGGGTACACCCAATAGTACAAATGCGAGCCCCAGCCGACGATGAATTTCGAAATGCGTGCGTATCTCCACGCTGTGGCGTTGTTCAGGAACGATTGTTCCGCAAAATAATACGAACTGCCCGTGCCCGGATACAGCTTCGCCATCTCCGCGTAACACACCGCGGTGGCTAAACACAGCAACAGGGCCAACACAATGCCCAGCCACATGCTGGGTGCCGTGGCTCCCGTTGTTCCCTGAATGACAAAGGTCAACCACAAGAACGCTCCGGGCGCAATGAGCGCCATGGCGTTCATTGTCAATCCCGTTAAACCCAGAGTGGGTTTCATTTCTACTTGTTCGTTATCTGCCATTAAATGTCTCCTGTAATTGAAACGGTCAATCAGAATTTGGACACGCGACAGGGTGTCGGCTACGAACGGGGTAGGGCTGAATTAATGTGATTGTACGAAGCGTAAGAGCCTAGTGACAAATCGAAAATTTTGATTACGCTAATTCTGGTTATAAGCCCTTTGTTTTCATGGTGCAAACGGACGTTCTGGGCGCTTACGCTTCCGGCTCGGATTCAAATGCCGGATGGAACGGGCTTTGACTACCGCTTCATTGCTGTGGCGGCTCGGCTCGAGGGCGTAGGATATTGTGACCTAAACTAGTACAGATGAGTAAACACTATTCGGCACCGCCAGCGCACAGCCTGGATGCCACGAAAAAATATTCGGCGACATTAGAAACGTCGAAAGGGACGATTATTGTCGATCTTTTTGCGAAAGAGGCACCGAAGACGGTGAATAACTTCGTATTTCTGGCTCGCGAAGGATTCTACGACGGCACGGTTTTTCACCGAGTGCTCGACAATTTCATGATTCAGGGCGGCGATCCGACCGGCAGTGGACGGGGCGGCCCGGGTTACCGCTTTGAGGATGAGTTTAAGGGAAACCCGCACAAGCACAAAGTAGGGACACTTTCGATGGCGAACGCGGGACCAGGCACGAACGGCAGCCAGTTCTTCATCACCCATGCGGCGACCGACTGGTTAGACGGCAAGCACACTGTGTTTGGCCACGTGCGAACGGGCCAAGACGTAGTGAATGCGGTGAAACAGGGCGACACGCTGAAGTCGGTCAAGATCAGCGAAGAGTAAATAATAAACATGACGCGCGACGAAGCTTGGAGTGTTGTCTGCGAGTTCGTCAAGAGCGACAGCTTGCGCCGTCACATGCTGGGGGTGGAGGCTTGCCTGCAGGCGTATGCCCTTAAGTTCGGCGAGGACGCTGAACGCTGGCGAGTGACGGCGCTGTTGCACGATTTTGATTGGGAGATTCATCCGAACGCGCCCGATCATCCCATGAAGGGCGAAGCGATTCTGGCGGAACGCGGAGTAGACGAAACGACGCGGCGGGCGATTCTTTCGCACGCGAACTATAGCGGAGTGGCGCGCGAATCCCTATTGGAGCGGGCGCTTTTTGCGTGCGATGAACTGGCAGGCTTTTTGACGGCTTGTTCGTACGTGAAGCCGGGGAAGAGCATTTTCGAAGTGGATGTGGCTTCGGTGAAGCGCAAGTTGAAAGACAAGGCGTTTGCGCGCAATGTGAACCGCGACGATATTACAAACGGCGCGGCGGAGTTGCAGATTTCGCTGGAGGATCACATCGCGTTTTGCATTGAGGCGATGAAGGCGAAAGCGGAGGAGTTGGGGTTGGATCCGCGGGGAAAATAGGAACGCAAGCGAAACCGCCTGCGCCACCCGGGCATCCAGCACCAGCAGGCCATCCAGCACTACCTGGGCATCCCTGCAGCATGTCTCCAAGTCAGTTTTTTTCGGCGGAGTAAATCGCCAGAATTTCGGCCACGGTGAGAACTCGGCCGTAGATGCGAACGGCGCCGATTTGGCCGTCCCAGGCACCGCTGGTAGGGGAGCAATATCCGGCGATGTAACAGTAGCCGATTTTCATGGGAAGGCTGGTGGTGCCGGGTGAAGCGAACGTGCAGGGACCGGCCACCTGCAGGCCATTCACATAAAGGTAGCCGCTGGCGCCGTCGTAAACCCCGGTTGCCATTTGCCAAGCTTGGTTTGGCCAAGTGCCAGTGGACACAGTCCCACCGCTGCAAGTGCCAACAGATGCATTATTGACGATGAACTGGTATTTCGTCATCGAAGAATCGAGGCCAAGGTAGACCCCTTTTGCGAAATCGGTCTCCAGAATGCGCGTATACCCGCCAATAGGCGAGTTGGGTTTGACCCAAACACTAATAGTGAAAGGAACCGTTATCGTGGGTGCCGAACTTAGGGAGATGGAGTTCGGCGCGCTTTTGTTGAAGTAAGGCGCGAAAGTGCCGACCTTGCCGCCGAAATACCCACTTATGCCGCCCTGAAACGAACCGGAGATGCCATGCCCAGAGTAGTCGTAGAAAGTTCCGTTTGCGCGAATCAATGGCCAATAAGCGATCAGCGAAGAATCTTGCAGAACGTTGCCGTTCGACCACTGGCTTCTAAGGAAACTGGGGCGAGCTACCGGTTGATTGTTGTAGCTTGCGTAGTTTTGTGCGAAGGCGGCGGTCAACACCGCCGCCATCAAAGAGAAGAGTAAACAGGAGCGTTTCATTAAGGCATGGTCCTTATTCCGATAGTGATGAAAACTGATGCTGCAGTAGATACGCCGGCCGAAGTTGCACCGGTGAAGGTGAAAGCCGCCACGACGCTTGGGTTGGTGCGGTCGGCCATATTGCCAGAATCCGTCCAATAGTTGTTGGTGGTGGGACCGACCGTGCCAAAGATGTCCTGATTTGGCGAGTAGAGAACCGGCGTGGCCGCGCCGGATTGCACCCTGGCCGTAGCCGCGGTAATGTTCGTTCCGGTGAAGGACGAGGTTCCCGCAATCTCAATCAAGCAAATGCGAGTGCTAGTGGAAGGCAGCGTTGCTAACGTTACGGTTGGTGTAGCGGACGCAGCGGCCACCAACTGCGCCCCGGTGATTGTGTACTTGGTGAGCGTGCATTGATCGCCGGGAAGCTGCGCATCGGCAGCCGAACCAGAGATGTCGGTGAAAGCCGGCTGCGAAGAAGCCGGAACGCCGGAAGTGGAAATGGCGTTGATCCACTGATGAGCGGTGGGTGCGAGAGATTGCACGCCGCCGAGATTGGAGGAAGTGGGATTCGGCAAATTGGATGCAAGCAAGGTGCCGCTGACGCCACCGGCGGGAACGGAGGTTGCCGCAATGACCCCGCTGCCGGATGCCGCCAAACTAGCTCCAGTGCCGATGACAAAAGCGCCGGCGGTATTGGTGCCGGGAGTTAAAGAAGACCAAGCCGAGGACCCGCCGCTGCCGGTAGCGCAAGGAGCGCCCGCGTCGATAACGTTGCCGTTGGCGTCCCATTTGGCGCAATTGCCGGAAGAGCCGGCTGCGGTAGAAGTGATGGTTTTAGAACCCGTGCCAGTGAAAGAAATAGCCGGGATCCAAGGAGTGAATTGCTCGGCCTGTTCGAACGCCTGCTTGATTTCGTTGTGGCCGGCGTTGTTCGGGTGCAAGGTGTCGAAAGCCGTGTCGGGAGCGGCGTAATTGGCGCCCACCATGTCTTGGACACCCGCGGCGTTGTAGCATAGACCGGCGTTGACGACGGTGCAAAGGTAGTTGCGCACGTTCACGAAAAAAACGCCGAGACCGTCGCCAGCCAGGAGGTTCACATCGGCTTGTACGTCGGCGTTGTATTGAGCGGTGATGGTTGAATTGGCATCGCCCTCCTGACGGGGTACGCCGGAGACGAAGACTTTCGGGCCAGCGTAAGTATTTTGCGCGGGAGGAGTACCGATGGCTCCGATATTGACTGCGTTGCCCGAAGCGGTGGGAGAGGTGACAACGAACTTGATGGAATGGGGACCGGCGGCGACTGGAACGCGAATCAGGTTCCAGCTAAAGGTGCCGCCGTTTTGCGTGGCAATGGCTGGAGTCGTGGCGGTCGTGAGAGGCACGGGCGCGTTGCCATCCACTGAGTAAGTGAAGGCGCCGCCGCTTCCATCCTGGATGTAATACCAGGCATAGAGAGGGCCGCCGTAGGTTTGAATGCCGCAGGTTTTGGCGCTGCCGTTAGTGGTGCTGTAATCGCCGTTGAGACTCCAGCCGCTAGAGGTTGCCCAGCTTCCGGTGTTCACGCAATTGATGGAATTGGCTGCGTATTTGTTAGCGGCGGCGATCCACGAAATGGCTGCTTTGTGGCAACCCTGGAAGACCGGCTCGTAAGCGCCAACACCCTTGACGTTAGCGTCGTTGGTGCCGATCATCAGCGTGTAGATAGAGTTACTGTCCGGATTGGTCAGATCGGAGAGAACGGTTTGCTGCGCTGCTACGTCACAGGCCTGCGCACCGCTTTTGGCGCGATTGGTGAGTGTAGCGTGTTCATCGAACGCTACCAAATTCGGATAAGCGCAATTGGTGGCGCCGTTGTTGCATGTGCCGGCGGTTTGAAAGCCTGTGGTGATGGAGTCGCCTTCGGCGATATGAGTAGACGACTGCACGACAGAAGGGCCGCACGCAACTCCGGCATCGGTCACGTTGCCATTGGCATCCCATTTGGCGCAATTGTTAGCGTTGCCGGCTGAGTTTGTACTGGTAAATTTGACGCCCGTGCCGGTGGCGGGAATGCGCGCGGCCGACAGAGCACCGCTGCTGATGTTGCTTGCGTTGGTGGTGTCGGTGGTGGCGGAAGGCGCGAGGCCTGTGACGCCGCTGGCGGGCACGGAAGTTGCTGCGATGGTGCCGGTACCGGTGGCGGAGAGTGACGCGCCCGAACCAATCAGTAAGGCGGCGGATGTATTGGTACCGCCGCTTAAGGAAGGAAAGGCTCCGCCGCCGCTACCGCTGCCGCAGGGAGCGCCGGCGTCGATGATGTTGCCGTTGGCGTCCCATTTGGCGCAGTTATTGGCGCTGACGGTGCCGGTGGAGCTGGCAGTTCTTGTGCCGTTGCCGGTGAAGGTCAAGAGTGCTTGATAGTTCAAGGTTGGGATATCGCCCGCAACCAAGGTGCGCCCATTCAGAGTGGAGCCGTTCGAAGAGTAATAGGCGAATTGCCCCGTCGTGGCGGATAAGACGGTTCCGACAGTTGAACCGCTGCCGCCCGCAAGCACCGTCCAGGTGTTAGCGGGAGCGCAGAGGTAGAGATTCTGACCCGGGGCATTGCTGGTATTGAAAAACATTTCGCCGAGTTTGCAAGTGGCGGGCACGGTAGAACCAGACCTTGCGGGAATGGTGGAGGCGGCGCCCGAGAAATCGACGTTCTTGGTTTGGGTCCGTACATCCACCAAAGTCTGGCCGCCGCCGCTGATGGAGGAGACGAGCCACAGGAGAGTAGCCAACTGATGTTTCTTCACAAAACTAGATGTCCTTTTCTTAGCTAGCGCGCTAGTCCACTGAACGCCGGGACGGGAGCATCGCTTCTGAGAGAAGTGTGGCGAACGGGCGAGGGGCGCGATGGAAAAAAGCTTGGTAAAGGGTTGATTTGAAGGGAAATATAAATGTTGGTGGATTTGTGAACGACTTGCAGAACTCGCCACGGTTGTTTCCTGTGAACGGATTTGGAGGGGCGGATTTGGAAAATGGGCCGAGCGGCCGCCTGTGTCAAGAATACGGAAGATCTGTCCGACAAAAGTGGAGAAAAACAATTCAAAGAATTCTCCTACTTAACGAAGGCCCACTCCGTCGCCAAACACCGCCGAGGGCCAGTACCGATTGCAGACTTGCACCGAAAATCCCGCAGCCAACTCGGCAAAGCTACCCGGAATCCAAGCACTCCGAGGCATCGCCGCACTTGCTGTCGTGCTCCACCACGTGCTGGAAGAAAGCGCGCCGCTTCTGCGGAACTCTCCGGTTCCGGCGCCGTTCGTCCTCGCGGGCGCATCAGGCGTGGACATATTTTTCGTCATTAGCGGCTTCATCATGCTCTCCACGGCTTTTTCGCGGTTCGGCGAACCGGGCGCTGGCCGCCGCTTTCTCGCGCGCCGCTTAACCCGAATCGCCCCTCTGTACTGGCTCTGTACGTCGGCTATCCTTATGGCTCACGTATCCGGTATCCTCTACGGTCACATCGTTGTGTCCCCAGCGTCAGTCATCGGCTCGTTCCTGTTCGTCGACACGGGACACCAGATCCTCGGCGCGGGTTGGACCCTTAATTACGAAATGTGGTTCTATCTAGTCTTCGCCTGCTTCTTATTTCTGCGCTCCACTCGCACCGCCGTGTGCGTTATCGTCGGCACTCTCCTCCTCGCTGCTTTCTTCGCGAGTCTCCACCCCGCCACACCCTTCCTCAGATTTCTGGCAAACCCAATATCCATCGAATTCTGCTACGGCCTCGCCGTTGCCCTTATCTACTCGCGCAGCCGACCAGCCAGTAGGGCCATTCGCGTAACCTCGTTCCTCGCCGGCCTCGCCGGAATTGCTTTAGGATCGGCCCTCGCCCCGCACCTAACAACCGCCGGAATCGACGCCCACTGGCGCTGGGTCGCCTGGGGCGTCCCCGCCTGTCTCCTCGTCTTCTCGCTGATCGCGTGTACCACCCCAAAAAACGTCCTCGGGAAAATTCTCCTGCTGCTGGGCGATGCCTCCTATTCCCTCTACCTGACTCATTCGATCGTCATGACCGCCTACGCCCGCATCATAAAAACCGGCCGCCTCGACGGCCAAAACGTATACCTAGTCATAGCCGCGGTCTTATTGATTAGCGTCTCAGTCGGACTGGTCACCTACCATCTCCTAGAAAAGCGGATCGACGCCCTCGCAAGGCGCACCATGTGCCGAACGAATTCCCAAAAAGAAGAAGGCACGAGGGCTGCACGAGCGGCGTGAAACTCCTCTCCTCCTACAGCCCCAATTAGTTTCCTTCTCGAGCCAAAGTGCTCGTCTGCTCCGGCGCCGTCGTCAACGGACTCATCCCCACTAAGTCAATCCTCCGAAACCCTTCGCCGCGAGCCTCTCCACGCCGGCCCAGAAAATGCCGGATTGTTTTAGGCGGGAACCGATAACGGTGTCTTACAGCCGGCTTCGATCGCTAAGGCTGTTTCAAAGCGATATGCCCAGCAACCGGGCCGCATTCTCCGAATAGATTTTTCGGAGAATCGGTTTCGGTAGCCCGAGGCCGTAAATTTTCCACCGCCCCTGTGGCGGCACGTCGGCCGGTGCGTAATCGAAATACTCGTCTTTCGTCTCGAGGAACCGATAGTAGATCTCGTACAAGCGATCGTTGAACACCTGCTGCGGCGTATCTACGCCGCCGGGAACGGCGTCGGTACCAAACAGCACTCGGTCTTGATACTTGTCAATGAACTGATAAGCGGCGCGCGGTTGCCGGCCTAACTCACCGATGCGCGCCGCGATCTCCACGTGCATATTCGGATGATGGTCCAGACACTCCGCCACGTACGCTAAATCTTCCGAATCCGCCACGTGCAAACAAATGAATTGGGTGCGCGGGTGACGGCGCATGACATTCCGCCGCGCTTCCTGCAACTCCCGATTGGTTGGAAAATCCTTGCCGTAGAAAGACCAGTCTGGATGCGCATGCAGTTCTTCCCAGCGCTCGTTAAAACGATCCACAGGTAAAAAGAACGCTTCTGGATCGGAGGAATGAATCGCCACTGGCATCCGCAACGACCCCGCCGCCTCCCACATCGAATCAAAGCGCCGGTCATCGATGCGAATCAGCTTACCCGTCGTGACGTTCTCACGCAAATAAAGGCCCAACGTCTTCAGAACCTTCAGCCCTTTGGCACCGCGTTTGTGAGCATCGTTAATTAAATCGGCCTGCAAGCGCGGATAGTCCGGGTCGGCCGCTTTGCTCCAGGCC
Source organism: Bryobacterales bacterium (assembly GCA_963763615.1). Taxonomy (GTDB): domain Bacteria; phylum Acidobacteriota; class Terriglobia; order Bryobacterales; family Bryobacteraceae; genus Bog-105. The sequence goes on from CAVXPI010000016.1 coordinate 147,826, forward strand.
GGTTCGGTAAAAACCAGAAAGCGCTTTGGATGGGCCGATTGGAGCGCGTCTATCGCCTGTTGCAAATTCTCGCGGTAGCCGCCTGTGAGATCCACCATGGTGCGGATGTTCTTGCGATCCATCACGCGCAGGCATTCTTCAGCGGTGGCGGCAAAGTGAATTGTTCCAGGGCCGTCTAAGCCACCCGCGAACGTGATGTGGGTGTGAATATCAATTACCGGATACGCCGCGCGCTCTACCTTCGTCTCGTCAGCGTGCAACATGCTGCGCGGTTGAAATTGCTCGATCGGCAAAGCGTCTTTCTCATCAGCCGCAGGAGCGCCGACGGACAACCGAGGCGTTGCGAGGACACTGCCAAGTGATAAGAGCGCTTTTCTTCGGTTCATTGTTATAGGTTATTCCCCTCCCGGTTCGGATAAGCTGGTCCATGGTCGACGTACACGACAATCTACGCATGGCCCTGGCGGCCCTCAATGCCTATAAGCTGCGGGCCGCTCTAACTGTACTCGGCCTGACCATGGGCGTGGCCACGCTGATGACCGTGATGACGCTCGTGCAAGGCGCGAATGTGTATGTCGAACAGAAAATTGCCAATCTCGGGACCAATGTGTTTCGTCTTGCCAAAACGCCTTTTGCGGTGGTTGATTTTACGGTGGTCGTCAAAGCGCTTAAGAACAAGAACATCGACATTTTGGATTATCAGTCGGTCGCCCAACTTTGCAGCGCGTGCGAGCAGGTGGGCGCCTCCGCCAGCAGCAGTCTTTCGGTTCAATACGGCAATAAGCAAACCGACGATACAACAATTATTGGCTACACGCCAAACATGGTCGATATTGATACGCGCACGTTGGAGTCTGGACGTTACTTCACTCCTGGTGAAGACCGGCACGCGGCGTATGTTGCTGTGATTGGTTCATCTCTTGTCGATCAATTCTTTCCCAATGAAGATCCTATTGGACGAACGATTCGTACCGGCAGCCTGGAATTTCAAGTCGTTGGCACGTTCAAGAAGCTAGGATCTGTGCTTGGGCAAGATCAAGACAACTTCGTGATTATCCCGCTTACCACATTCTTAAAAGTGCGCGGCACGCGAACCAGCCTAACGCTGGAGATCAAAGCGTCAGGCGGCGAGAAGAACTTCAACGAAGCGCAAGACCAGACGCGCGTCATCATGCGCTCACGCCGGCACGATCCTCCGGGCAAAGAAGATAGCTTCTTTATCGGAACCTCGCAGAGCTACATTGCGCTGTGGCAAAGTATTAGCGGTTCGTTCTTTGCAGTGTTCGTGATGGTGAGTTCCATTTCCGCGGTGGTGGGCGGTATTGTGATCATGAACGTCATGTTGGTGAGCGTGGCTCAGCGGACACGGGAGATTGGCTTGCGCCGCGCCATGGGTGCCACTAAGACCGATATTTTGCGGCAATTCTTGACCGAGAGCCTGGTGCAGTGCCTGATCGGCGGAGCTATCGGAATTGCCATTGGCTTCGGCTGCGCGCTGGCGTTACGCACGTTGACGTCTTTTCCGGCTTCGGTCAAAACATGGGTGGCGCTGCTTGGCTTGGTCCTGAGCTCGGCAATTGGTTTGTTTTTTGGGATCTATCCGGCGCGCAAGGCGGCTGCGCTCGATCCCGTAACAGCGCTGCGGACGGAGATGTAACGATGACGCGCTACGAAGTGCTCGAAAATGTCGCTGTTGCCATCGACACGCTACGCGCCAATAAATTGCGCTCAGGACTTACTATCTTGGGCATCGTAGTGGGCGTGACGACGGTCATCGCAGTAGCTTCTATCATCGACGGGTTGAACGGCGAAATCAAGGAGCGAGTACAAAAGCTCGGGTCGAACACGCTTTTCATAACGCGCATTCCGCCGATGCAGGACCCATCGCGTTTATCGGCCAAGATTCGCATACGCAAGTATTTAGAGGATGAGGACGCGGCGTTTGTCGCGCAGGCGAGCCCGGCGGTTTCCTACGCAACCGTGTTTGCCAACCGGATCAACTTCAATGAACAGGCCGACGAAATTCGCTACGGGAGTGCGCATGTGGAGCGTTTCTTTCTGCGCGGCGTGCAGGCGGAGTATATAAACGCCTTTCCGCTTTTTGCAGTGGAAAGCGGGCGCTTCATTTCGAGTTATGACGACGAACATGCGCGGCCTGTGATCTTGATTGGCCACGCGATTGCGGACTCGCTGTTTGCGAATTTGGATCCGATCGGGAAAGAAGTGCGGCTGAACGGACGGACGTATGAAGTGATCGGCGTCTTTGAACCGGATCAAGGGTTGTTCTCGGCGTTTGGAGTGGATCAGTTCGCGTGCATTCCGATGGGCAATTTCCGCAAAAGCTTTCCGCAGATTCGCGAGCGGTTTATTGCGGTGGCCGGTAAGAGCGAATTTTCGATGGACACTTTGAAAGGACAAGTGGAGGAAGCGATGCGCCGGCGGCGGCACGTTCCTCACAATGCGGAAGACGATTTCGACGTTACGTCGCCGGATTTCCTAAGCTCGCTGTGGAACCAGCTCACGGGCGCTCTCGTGCTGCTTACCGGGATCATTAGCGGTGTTGGATTGCTAGTTGGCGGTATCGGGGTGATGAACATCATGCTGATCTCGGTGACGGAACGAACCGGCGAGATCGGTGTGCGCAAGGCGGTTGGAGCGCGGCGCTCCGATATACGGGTGCAATTCTTGCTCGAAGCGATTATGCTTTCGTGCATTGGCGGGGTGATCGGAATTGTGATGGGTGCTTTCATTGCATTTGCCGTGCGGACACTGATCCCTGCGGTGCCGGCGTTTGTGTCGCCGTTATGGATCGGTTTGGGCTTCACCATTTCGGTTGGCGTCGGATTGTTTTTTGGTTACTATCCGGCAAACCGGGCGGCGAATTTAGATCCGATTGTTTGCCTCAGGTATGAATGAGGACGCTATTGGCTGAGCGATGCGGGCGGAATGCGGGAGATGAGAGCGGCGATAGCACCGACCAAATCGGCGACGCGTTTGTCGAGTGCGGCGTTGTCTTCTCTTCGCGCTTCGCGGTCCGCCTCGATTTGCCGGGTGTGTTCCCGGGTGACTTTCAGCAGTTGGTCTATTTCGTCTTTCTGTAGAACTTGTGCGGTGAGCAGTTGCTTATGGTCGTGGCGGAATTGCTCGTGATCGGCGATGAGCAATTCGAGTGCTCGCTCAATCCTATCCATTCGGGTGTCGCGGTTGCCGTTGGTTTCCGCCATATTTGTAGAGTAACGCGGAGGTTCGGAGAGTACAATTGAAGCTGGCATGGCCACTCAGCCCAAACCCCATTTGACGCCGGAAGAGTACCTCGCCAGCGAGCGGTTGGCCGAGACTAAGAGTGAATACTATGAAGGCGAAGTGTTCGCGATGGCTGGCGCAAGCGAGAATCATAACTTGATCGTGACCAATGTGATTTTATCGCTGGGGACCAGCCTTCGCAAACGCGATTGCCGCGTTTATCCGGGCGACATGCGCCTACTTGTTAGTGATAGCGGTCTCTATACCTACCCTGACGTGATGGTGGTTTGTGGTGAGAGGATTTTCGCGGAAACGCAACGCGATATCCTGACGAACCCGTTGCTTGTCATTGAGGTTCTTTCCCCATCCACCGAGGATTATGACCGAGGCGGCAAGTTTCACCAGTACATGCGCATACCGTCGCTCCAGGAATACCTAACGGTTTCTCAGACAGAGATGCTGGTCGATCAACGCGTTCGCCAGGCTGACAATTCTTGGGTGATCCGGGAACTCACGCCAGCTAACGGCAAGATTCCGCTGCGATCACTCGGGATCGAACTTGATTTTGCCGAGGTCTACGACAAGGTCGAGTTCGAGACCGCTACATCCGTTCCCGCGAAAACGTAATCAAGTCGACATTCGGCGGCGTTTGGCCCAGGGAGCGAATGAAGCCGACGGCTTGTCCGCGGTGATGGGTAGAGTGATTCACGACGTGCAGGACGACGGTCCAAATTGGTTGGGTCCAGGGATTGCCCTTGAGGTCGGAATAGGTGAGGTCGCCGCCTGCGGCTTCATCGGTTAAGGTGCGAGCCCAGTCGGACCAGCCGGCTTGAATGGGCGGCCAATTCTTCTGCAAGGCGGCGAGCGTGTCGTCGCCTTCGACGCGGAAGTCAGCCTTCTTGTTCTGCAGGCGGTTGAGCCAAATGCGCTCGGCGCGGTAACAGTGAACGAGCGTGCCGAGGACGCTTTTGTCGGAGGTTTTGAAATCTTGCGTTAGTTCTTCGGGTGGGAGGGCGGCGGCGGCTTTTAGGACGCGTTCGCCTGCCCAGGTTGAAAAATCCAGTTGATAGCGAAGGACTTGCCGAACGGAAATCATGATTTATGCGGTCACCATGGTGTTCACGGTTAAAGGGCGCGTGGACTCGTAAGCCTGGATGGCATCTTGCTGCTTGAGGATGTAGCCGAGTTCGTCGACACCGTTCAGCATGCATTGCTTGGCGAATTCGTCGACGGGGAAGGTGACCGAGGAACCATCGGGGAGTGTCAATTTCTGATCAGCTAGATCGACCGTGACGGTTGCGGCTGGATTGGCGGCGAGGGAGGCGAAGAGAGCTTTGTGGGCGTCGGGCGGGATGGTGATCGTGAGCAGCGAGTTCTTGGCGGAGTTGCCTTTAAAGATATCGGCGAAGGATGTGCTGATGACTGCTTTGAAGCCGTATTGGGTTAAGGCCCATGGCGCGTGTTCGCGGGAACTGCCGCAGCCGAAGTTATCGCCGGCGAGTAGGACCTGGGCGGCTTTGCCTTCCGGTTTATTCAGGATGAAGTCTGGCTTGGGTTTGCCCTCGGCGTCGTAGCGCCAATCGCAGAAGAGCTGGTCGCCGAGACCGATCTTTGAGGTGGTCTTGAGGAAGCGGGCTGGGATGATTTGGTCGGTATCGATGTTGTCGATAGCGAGAGGGGCGAGGCGGCTGGTGAAGGTGGTTACTTTTTCCATAGGGGTTCTGAATAATGCTCTTCGGGGCGAAGCGAAAAAGAGGGGACACGCCTGCCACACTCGTTTACGAGGAAGCGTTTGGGGAAGCCCGGAGTGTCCCCCCTTTTTCTACGGGCTCTGCTAGTCATTAAAGTAAAGTCCTTACGTCGGTGACTACGCCGGTGACGGCGGTGGCGGCGGCGGTTAGGGGGCTGGCCAGGAACGTTCGTCCGCCTTTGCCTTGGCGGCCTTCGAAGTTGCGGTTGCTGGTGGAGACGCTGTATTCGCCGGGTGCGAGTTGGTCGCCGTTCATGGCGATGCACATGGAGCAGCCGGCTTCGCGCCAATCGGCACCGGCGTCTTTGAAGATGCGGTCCAGGCCTTCGGCTTGCGCTTGTTCCTTGACAAGCTGCGAACCGGGGACGACCATGACGCGGACGTTTGGATTGACTTTGCGGCCTTTGAACACAGTGGCGGCAGCGCGCAGATCGGAGATGCGGGAGTTCGTGCAACTGCCGATGAAGACAACGTTCACGGGATGGCCAAGCAGGCTTTTACCGGCGGGGAGATCCATGTAGCGAAGGGCTTTGCCGAGCGTGTCGCGTTCAACGGGATCGCTGACGGACGAAGGATCGGGCACTGCCTGTGTGATGCCGATGCCCATGCCGGGATTGGTTCCGAAGGTGATCATGGGTTCGAGGGTATTAGCATCAATGTGGATGGTCTTGTCGTACTTGGCGCCCGAATCGGTGGGAAGTTTCCGCCAGAGGCCGAGCGCTTTCTCCCAGTCGGCGCCTTTCGGTGCGGCGGGACGTCCCGCGAGATATTGATACGTTGTGTCGTCGGGTGCGACTAAGCCGGCACGAGCACCACCTTCGATAGACATATTGCAAATGGTCATGCGCTCTTCCATAGAGAGGGCGCGAATGGCGGAACCGGTGTATTCGAATACGCAACCGTTGCCACCGCCGATGCCGATGCGCGAGATCAGGTTAAGGATGATGTCTTTGGCGCCGACGCCGGGACGAAGAGTACCTTCAACACGCACTTCATAAGTGAGGGAGCGGCTTTGCAGCAAGCACTGGGTGGCGAGAACGTGTTCGACTTGGCTGGTGCCAATGCCGAAAGCCAGCGCGCCGAATGCGCCATGAGTGGCGGTGTGGCTATCGCCACAAACGACCGTCATACCGGGCTGGGTCAAACCTTGTTCGGGTCCGATGACATGCACGATACCTTGCTTGGCACTCTTGGGCCCATAAAACGGGACGCCAAAATCGGTGCAGTTCTTTTCAAATTGAGTGATTTGCGCTTCAGCGATTTTATCGATGATGGGCAAAGAACGGTCGTGCGTGGGGATGCTGTGGTCGGTAGTGCCGATGGTGAGATCGGGGCGGCGAACTTTGAGGCCACGTTCACGCAAACCGGAGAAGGCTTGCGGGGAAGTTACTTCGTGGACCAGGTGGAGGTCGATATAGAGGAGCGTGGGCGTACCGGGCTGCTCGGCGACAACGTGGTTGTCCCACACCTTTTCGATAATCGTGCGTGGTTGCATAAATCCTTTTTAGATTGCCTCACAGACCGCGGCGCCCACTTCACTTGTTGTGGCCGGCTTGCCAGTGGGCTTCAGATCGGCCGTCACGTGGCCGCTGTTGAGAACTGTTTCCATGGCCGCATAAACGGCTTGCGCTTCCTTGGTGAGGCCAAAGCTGTATTCGAGCATTGCGCCGACGGAGCCAATCGCTCCGAACGGATTGGCTTTGTTCCGGCCGGCGATATCGGGGGCGGAGCCATGAACGGGTTCGTACAATCCAACCCAAGCGCCAGACGGGCGTTTGCCGCCGATGGACGCGGAGGGCAACATACCGATGGATCCGGCGAGGACTGCGCCTTCGTCGCTCAAGATATCGCCAAACAAGTTTTCGGTTAGGACGATATCGAAGCGCTTGGGATTGAGGACTAACTGCATGGCACAGTTATCGACGAGGATATGGTCGAGGGCGACGTCAGGATAGGCGGCTGAGACTTCGACCACAACTCTGCGCCAGAGCTGAGAATTTTCGAGAACGTTGGACTTATCAACGCTAGTTACTTTCTTACGGCGTTTGCGGGCGAGTTCGAACGCCATGTGCGTGACACGTTCAATTTCAGCGCGGGTGTAGACCATGGTGTTGACGGCGCGTTCTTCGGGGCCGCTGCCGGAGATGCCGCGCGGAGTTCCGTAATACAGACCGCCAGTTAGCTCGCGGACGATGATCATGTCTGCGCCATCGACCAACTCGTTCTTCAACGGCGATGAATCGAGCAGCGCTTTATAAGAGCGGACCGGGCGAAGATTCGCGTAGACGCCCAATGCCTTGCGAATGCCGAGCAAGCCGCGCTCGGGACGCTTCTCCGGCGGAGCGTTATCAAATTCGGGCAGGCCGACTGCGCCCATGAGAGTGGCGTCGGCTTGAAGGGCAAGATCGCGGGTTTCGTCGGGCAAAGGATTGCCGGTTTTGTGAATAGCAATACCGCCGAGGAGCCCTTCGCTCATAGAGAGCGTATGGCCGAACTTAGTGGCCACTTGCTTTAAAACCTTAACTGCTTCTTGTGTTACTTCGACGCCGATTCCATCACCGGGCAAAGTCAATATGGATAGGTTCATTCAGATTTTATTTCGTAGCGCCTGCGGGAACGGCTTGGCCTCTCACGCTTTTGATGAGAGCGAGGATTTCATCATTGCGCAAGCCCTTCTTATTGTCGGCGAGGTGGGTGAATTTGGTATAGACCTCATCCAACTCTTCGCGCGACAATTCGTAGCCGAGTGTGTGGGCGCGGTCTTTCAGGGCGTGGCGGCCGCTATGCTTGCCGAGAACGAGACGGCTTTCCGGAACGCCCACGCTCGCCGGGCTCACGATTTCGTATGTGGCCGGGTTCTTCAGATAACCGTCCTGGTGAATGCCCGCTTCGTGGGCAAAGGCGTTTTCGCCGACGATGGCTTTATTGGGTTGCGGTCCGAATGTAATGAATTGGGTGAGGAGTTGGCTGGTGGGGAAAAGCTTTTCGCTGTGAATTTTGGTTTCGAAGGGGAGACGGTCGGGCCGGACGCGGAACGCGGTGACAATTTCTTCCAACGCGGCATTGCCGGCGCGTTCGCCGATGCCGTTGATGGTGCATTCGATCTGGCGAGCGCCTGCTTGCACGGCGGCGATTGAATTGGCGACGGCGAGGCCCATGTCGTCGTGGCAATGGACGCTCACGATGGCGCGATCACCCAAGGCTTTGACCATGCGGCCGATCAGCTCGCCGTATTCGTCGGGTACAGAGAAGCCAACGGTATCGGGAAGATTGACGGTGCGCGCGCCCGCTTCGACGACGGCGCGGCTCACTTGTTCCAGATAGTCGGGGTCGGTGCGGGTGGCGTCTTCGGCGGAAAATTCGACATCGTCTGTGTAGCTGCGCGCGAGGGCGACGGCAGCGCAAGCTTCGTCGAGCACTTGCTGGCGGGTTTTGCGGAGCTTGTGGGTGAGGTGGATGTCGCTCGTGGCGATGAAGGTGTGGATGCGCGGACGTTTGGCATGCTGCAAGGCCTTGGCGGCGCGCTCAACATCGGTAGTGCAAGCGCGCGCGAGAGCGGCAACTTGTACCCACGGGTATTTGCGGCTGACGGCATCGACGGCTTCGAAATCGCCATCGGAGGCAATGGGAAAGCCAGCTTCGAGGATGTCGACGCCGAGATCGACGAGGGCTTCCGCCATCCTCAGCTTTTCGGGCATGGTCATGCTGCAACCGGGTGACTGTTCACCATCGCGCAAAGTGGTGTCGAAAATGTAAACTCGGCTCACGGATTCGTCTCCTGCTCCTCTATCCTAGTGTCGCTGGCGAGGATTATGCAAATTTATAGTGTTGTGATGTTGTATTAAATCTAATGATGCCATAAGCGGGGGAGGCGGTTGGGAGGGTGGAAAGCTATCAGGTGGACACATTTGTGGTGTGGTTCCGGGATGATGAGCAGCAGTGGTGGAGCGATTTCGCCTTTTGTTTGGTGACTTATGCCGTGGCCTCTTGAGTTTGGGGTTGCTCGAAGATGCCGGCGAGGGCGTCTTGGAGGAATTTTGCCTTTTGAGCGGCGGTGAGGCGGCTCATATAAGAGGTGAAGCGGTCTTTTGAAAAAACGAACCCAAGACCGGGGGTGCAGGTGAGCGGTTGGTGGCGGTGTTGGGCGAGAAGGGAGGCTTTGGCGGCCTGGGCGAGAGCTTCGGCTTCCTTGGCTTGGCGCGCGGCTTGGAGGCGCTCGAGTTCGGCGACTTCGCGTTCGCGGCGGCGAGTGAGGCGGTTCTCTTGCAGGTGCAGATTGCGCAGTTCCTTTTCGTGCTGACGGCGCGCGTTGACCTGGAGAATGGATTCGCCGCCGATGGCGGCGTAGCCGGGTTGTGCTTCGACGAGTTCCCCGCTGGCGAGAGTGACGATGGCTTGCTCGAGAGCGGGAATGCGGCTGAGACGCCACCAGGTGTCTGAAATGGATTGAACGAGAGCGGACTCTTGCGGGCCGACGGGGTCAAAAAGCGTTTGATAGGAAGTGATGTGGGCGAGGTAAGGTTTGGCTTCTTCCTCGGTAGAGAAAACGACGTGGACGCCGGTGAGATTGCATTTGACGGCGTTGAGGGAAGATATTGCCTTGCCTGCGGGAGTTCGGGGCCCGGAGGATTTTTGGGCGTTCTCGCGGTTGGCTGCGAGCCGGGCGTCGGAGATTGTTGCTTCTGGTGCTGGTGGCGGTGCATCATTCGGGACGGTGCCGGAACGGGAGGCGGTGGTTTGTGCGTTGCGCTCGGCGGCGCGGCGTTGGGTTCGGTTCATGTTGAGTGTTACTCCTTTGTTCGGTTTTGAAAATGGAAAGGCCCGCTAGCGAGCGGGAAGGCTCGGGCGGGGTACGGGTTGAAATTAGCAGGAGGGGAAGGTGGGGAGAGCGAGGGTGAGGTTTGTGAAATGGATAAGTGCTTTAGGGAGAGGGGGTTGGCGGTAGAAAGTTTTTTTGTGAGTGTTGTGATTCGCCCACGACGGCTAGGCGCCGCCGCAACGAGGGATGAAAACAAAAGCGAGAAGAGAGATGCTGGTAGTGTCTGCCGGGCGACCCAAAAGCCGATCTCGGTCTGGGCCCTCACCAGGAGCCCGTTTGTGAATCTGGTCGGACGCTGAAGTTTTGGCACAACGCAGTGTCGCCTTCGCCGCCAAGGCGGAGAGCACGAGAAGGAATGTCTGTTTCTTTGTCTGCGTCCCCGTCCCGGCGGCAAAAAGGAGCGTTATGCAGATACTATTTTCGCGCGTCTGCGGGATCGATGTCCACAAGGACATGCTCGCGGTATGCGTTTTGATTTATCGGGAAGGTAAGAAGCCGGAAGCTCGCTACAAAGAGTTCGCTACGCATCAGAAGGCGCTGACGGCTTTAGGCAACTGGTTGAGTGCGCAAAAAGTGACGCACGTGGCAATGGAGTCGACGGGCGTGTACTGGAAGCCGGTTTGGTATGCGCTGGAGGGTCGTTTCCAGTTGCTGTTAGCCAATCCGTTTCAGGTGAAGGCGCTGCCGGGCAAGAAGACGGATAAGAAAGATAGCCACTGGCTGGCGGAGTTGTTGGCGCATGGGTTGATAGCCGGCAGCTTCGTGCCGCCGGAGGAGACCCGCGCGTTACGCGATTTAACACGCTACCGGGTGAAGTTGAGCGAAGAGCTGAACCGTATCCACAATCGCATTCACAAGGTGTTGGAGGATGCTTCGATCAAGCTGGACACGGTGGTGAGCCACATTATGGGGGGCACCGGACGCAGCATCATCGAAGGAATCATCGAAGGCAAGGAATCCCCCCGGCAGTTGGCGGAACGGGCGCAAGGCAGTTTGCGCGGCAAGCGGGCGCAGTTGGAGTTGGCTCTGCACGGGCGCGTGAGCGAGCACCACCGGTTCCTGTTAAAGGAACTGCTGGAGGACTTCCAGTTTGTCGAAGCGAAGATTCTGCGTTTGGACAAGACGCTGAGCGGCGGCGTGGACTGGGAGCAGGTGGCGCGTTTGTGCACGATTCCGGGGGTGGATGTGATCACGGCTTGGACATTGCTGGCGGAATTGGGTTCCGACATGCGGGTGTTTGCCAACAGTAAGAAGGCCGCCAGTTGGGCGGGGTTGTGTCCCGGCAACAAAGAAAGCGGCGGCAAGCGGTTGAACGGACGCACGCGCAAAGGCAACCGCTGGTTGCGGCGCGGGCTGTGTCAGGCGGCTTGGGGAGCCAGCCGTAAGAAAGATTGCTTTCTGAATGCCTTCTTTCAACGCCACAAAGCTAAGCAAGGCGCGCAGAAGGCGATCATTGCCACGGCGCACCGCCTGTTGGTGATCGCTTACTGCATCCTGCGTGATGGCACGACCTATCAAGAGCGGGGCGGGGATTTCTACGATCAGCTCAATGCCGCGCGCACCCGCGAGCGACTGATAGAACGGTTGCGGCGGCTGGGTGTTCCGGTGACGATTTCATCGCCCGTGCTGCCTGTCCCGCCAGCGCCCACCAGTCAGGAGTTGGTTCCGGCGCCATCGGCCCAAGCGCTCACTTCGCCGCCAAACAGCCAACCGTCCGCTTCGCTACCAACCGTCAAGCGCAAGCGCGGCCGGCCCTGCAAGTGCGCCGAACGTGGGATACCCTGCACTCACCAGATGGCTATCGCACCAACACCCGTCGCGACGCCTCCCGTCGCGATTCAGCCGTAGTCCACACCAGGCCGAATTAATTTATCTCGTTGATTCGGCTCTGGTTATAATTCGGAGTTTTCGAAGGACTGGGGTAGCAGAGAAACTAACTTACACTTAGTCATTCGTTTCGGTTGTGTAATTGGCCCCTTGTCCGATTTGGATATGAAATCGCTTCCGGTAGGGCAATCAGGTATGCCTCTGCGCGGCTCGGAACGGGCCGACGCTTACTTCGTGCGCGGTTCTGTTGCGGCAGATCGGTTAGAGAATCTGATCCTTGCAACGATCTATAAAACGGGCGTATACTACTAGCAACTTGGAGGAGTAGGACGGTGCGCCTATTTTTTGTTTTGCCATTGCTCTTTGTGGGAATGCCTGGGCCGGCGCAAGTGCCTTTGCAGGTGTTACACAATCATGTGCGGCCTGCAGTCGTAGACGGACGAGCCGCTCAGATCGGAACCCTGCCGGCCAACCAACAACTGCGGCTCGGATTCCACCTTCCCGTGAGAAATCACGCGGAGCTTCGTACGTTGCTCGAGCAACTGTCCGACCCAGGGAGCGCGAACTACCGGCATTGGCTGAGCGTGAGTGAGTTCACCGAACGATTCGGCCCGACGGAGGAGGATTACCAAAAAGTGATGGCCTACGCTCGCGCGAATGGTTTTACGGTGACGAAGACGTCGCCGAACCGCCTGTTGGTGCACGTTACGGCTTCGACGGCGCAAATCGAGAGAGCGTTCCACGTACATATGAACGTGTACCAGCACCCCACGGAAAACCGAACGTTTTATTCGCCCGACGCCGAGCCGTCGCTGAACCTACCGGTGGCGCTTTCCCACATCTCCGGTTTGAACAACTACTCCATGCCGAGGCCGGCGGCCGGACCGGGAGAAGCAAAACTGGTCGGGCATTTAACGGGCACAGGGCCTGCCGGCACGTTCCTTGGGAGCGATATGAGGACGGCCTACAACATGGGCTCGAACACCGGCGCTGGTCAAGTCTTGGCGTTAATCGAGTATACGGGCTACAATCCGAACGACATCAGCAGGTACTTCCAGAACATCGGGCAAACAAACAACGTACCGATTGTCAACATTGCGGTAGACGGAGCGGATGTAACGAGTTACGCGAATGTCAACAACGAAGGCGAGGTTTGTCTGGATATTGAGCAGGCGGTGGGCGTGGCGCCGGGTTTGAGTTCGTTGCGCGTTTACATCAGCAACGGCTTAGCGGATGGCGACATGTTGAATCAGATTGTGACCGATAACATCGCCAAGCAAATCAGCAACTCCTGGTATTGGTATCCGGACGACCCGGCCGTGGATGAGCCCTATTTCGAAGAGGCGGCTGCGCAAGGCCAGAGTATTTTTTCGATTTCGGGCGATAAGGGCGCGTACACCGGCAGCGATTCGAGCGATGAGAGCTTCCCCGCCGAAGACCCAAATGTGACCACGGTGGGGGGAACGGATTTGCAAGTGTCTTCGAATGGCGCTTGGGCTTCGGAAACAGCGTGGCTCTACAGCGGTGGTGGGCCGGCGAACGATGGGGCGACGTATTTTGCGATACCTTCTTGGCAGGTGGGCGCGATTAATAGTTTGAATCAGGGCTCAACCACCCTGCGCAATTCACCGGACGTAGCGTTGCAATCGGATTATGTGAACTACATTTGCTACAACGGCGGTTGCGCTACGAATTGGGGGGGCACGAGTTTCGCCACACCGCGCTGGGCGGCTTATTTGGCGCTGGTGAATCAGCAGCTTGTGGCTAACGGCCAAGCGGCCGGCTTGGGATTCTTGAACCCGACGCTGTATCAGATTGGGCAAAGCGCACGTTACAGCGCGGACTTCCACGATATCGACGTTGGCAACAATCGGTCCAGGAGCCAAAGCGTGTATTGGAATGCCGTAACGGGTTATGATCTGGTGACTGGTTGGGGAAGCATGAACGGCACGAACCTCATGGCGGATCTGCTGGCACTTACGCGGACGAGCACGCAGACGATTACGTTCAACCCGATTGGCACCCAGACAACGGGAAGTTCGCTGGCGTTGAGCGCGACGGCGAGTTCGGGATTGGCGGTGAGTTTCAGTTCCTTGACGACCAATATTTGTATCGTCTCCGGTAATGCAGCCATACTGATTGCGGGCGGAGTGTGCACGATTACGGCTTCACAAAGCGGGAACAATACCTACGCGACGGCGCCACCAGTTTCGCGAAGTTTCACAGTTCTGATTTCGCAGATCATTACGTTTGGCCCAATCGCACCGCAGATGGTGGGAGGAACGCTGACGCTCACTGCGGCGGCGAGTTCGGGATTGGCGGTGAACTACAGTTCAGCTACGGGCAGCGTATGCACGGTCAGCGGGAACGTTGCGGCGTTCGCCGGCGCCGGCACTTGCATCATCACTGCGGCACAAGCGGGAAATGGCAGCTATGCAGTGGCGAGTCCGGTATCGCAATCGATTACGGTGACGAACGCAGGCGCGACGGCCGGGTTGCAGTTTGTGCCGGTGACCCCATGCCGGGTGGTGGATACACGGCTGGCGAGTGGCCCGTTCGGCGGCCCGATTTTGAGCGCAGGGAGCGAACGGGACTTTGCGGTTCCGGACAGCAGTTGCGGGATTCCAGCGAACGCGGCTGCCTACGCGTTGAACGTGACGGTTGTGCCGGCGGCGGGGTTGAGCTTTTTGGCGATTTGGCCGGCGGGCGTAGCGCGGCCACTGGTATCGACACTGAATTCAGATTCGCGAGTAAAAGCGAACGCGGCGATTGTGCCGGCCGGCACGAATGGCGCGGTGGCGGTTTACGTAACGGACGCGAGCCACGTCATCTTGGACATCAATGGTTACTTTGTGAGCGGAAGCGGCACGGCGTTGGAGTTTTACCCGGTGCCGCCGTGCCGGATTGCCGATACGCGTGGCGGGAATGGAACATTTGGCGGGCCCTATCTGAGCGCTGGGGCGACACGCCCATTTCCGATCACCACGAGCGGTTGTGGGATACCAAGCGGCGCCCATGCCTATTCGCTGAACTTCACGGCGATTCCGCATTCCTGGCTAGGCTTTCTGACCGTATGGCCCGCGGGGCAGGCACAGCCGGGCGTTTCCACGCTGAATTCGAATGGAACGATTGTGGCGAACGCAGCCATTGTGCCGGCGGGCACAGCGGGCGGCATCAATACCTATGCCACCAACGATACGGACTTAGTGATCGATGTAAACGGATATTTTGCGCCGGCGGCGAGCGGAGGTTTGTCGCTTTATAACGTGACGCCGTGCCGGGTATTGGATACGCGCTTTGGGGCGGGCGCTTTTCAGGGGATCCGGGCCGACACGATCAATCCGAGCACTTGCATGCCCTCGGGGGCAAATGCACAGGCGTTTGTGCTGAACGCGACGGTTGTGCCGCAGGGCGGGCTTTCCTATCTGACGCTCTGGCCGAGCGGGCAAGCGCAGCCAACCGTTTCGACGTTGAATGCGGTTGACGGGGCGATTACAGCGAACATGGCGATTGTGCCGACGTCTAACGGGGTTGTTAGCTTTTACGCGACGGACCCAACGCAATTGATTTTGGATCTTTCGGCGTATTTTGCACCATGAGATGTGGCGACGGGGCCGTGCCCTGTCGTGGCGGCTGGACGGTCGGCCAGTCTTTTCCGGGAGAGATTTTCTGAATTCCATGGGTACAAACAGACGTGCCCTATTACAGGCGGAGGCTTCCGCACTATCAACCGTTGTTGGATGCCGAATTCTTCGTAACTTGGCGCCTTCAGTGAGTGGCTAAGAAAGGGAAAGGCTGGCCGACCGTCTGGTCGGCACGACACGGCACGGCCCTGTCGCTACAAGGCAGTTTACTGTTTCTGTTTGAGCTTTGCGAGTTGAGTTAGGACCTGCTGGTGTTGGTCTGGCGTTTGATAAGCCACGGCGTCGGGGTTACTGAAGAACGTCAGAAGTTCCTGTTTAATGGCCGGGGTGACACCGGCAAAGTTCTTGTCGGCGAGTTTGTTCAGCCAGAAGATCTGCGTTTGATCGTTGAGGCGGTATTGCCCCGCCGGAGTCATGTCGCCCGTGTCGTAATTCTTGTCGGGCAGGGCCAGTTCTTTGTGCTGAGCGGCGTCAAGAGCCTGGCCGAATTGGTCGGTGGCGCGATTGAAGCTGGCCATGAACAGTTGCTCCACCGGGGGCGTGGGGATTTTCAGTTGCAGCGCCTTTAGTGGTCCAATCGGGGGAATTAATTTCAACAATACCGCCAAAACTCTTTCGAACCAGTTCGGTTCTTGCAGGCGCTTGCCCCACTCGCGCTCATAGCTGGAACGCCGCATAATGTAGACGAAGCGGCGATGGGTGATACCCGGCTCGGCCTGCTTGATTTCCTTTTTCTTCTGGGCCCAAGCGACACGGGTGGCGAGCGGAATGGTTTTACTGACAGCGCTGCGATAAGCGGAGACCGCGTAGTCGAAGTTATTGAAGAGATCGCTCAGTTGGAGTCCGTAAGTATCGTGAAAGGCTCGGCCGATGAGCTTGTTAGCGACGTAGAAGCCGATGAAATCGTGATAAGTTCCGGGCGCGAAATTACCGCGTGCGACCTCGAGCACGTCGAAGCCGAACTCGGTTTTCAAGTGCGATGCCGGGTCGTCTTCATACGTGACAACGCTGCCGAATTTCTTGGCGAGCTTGGGATAGAGAATGGGTTCGCCGACGTTGGTGGCTTCGCGGTGGCCATCGATATCGCCGACGTAGTGCGAAAGCGCTCCGAGCGCAAACGCGAGTTCGTTCAGGCCGTGCGATTCGCGAAGCAAGGCCTGGACGAAATCGCCAGTGCGGACGTAGTGCGTGAGGTCGCTGAATTCGGTGCTGGCGTGAGGATAGTAGCCGAGATCCTGCAAAATGGCGCCGCCATAGGCATAGCCGTGGGCTCGTTTTAGATCGTCCGGCGTGGCCGACGGATAGTTTTGGAGCAGGTAGGGGCGGAGGCGTACGTCCCAAACGGCGTCTATAAGGGCTTCGTGGGAAAGAACGGAATAGGCGGGGAGAGACTGCGGGAGAGAAGAGGATAGCAGGACCAGGAGCGCGGCGCGTCGGAACGGCATCATCCACTTTATTGTGGCTGATGTAAATTTTGGGCTATAAAAAGAAGGCGGCGCGAACGTGGCCGCGCCGCCTGTTACGGAGGAATTGACTCTTAGTTGTTGCCGACCTGCACATTGATGGTGCGGGGCTTAGCGACTTCCTTCTTGGGAATCGACACGGTGAGGACACCGTTCTTGTAATCGGCTTTGACGTTCTCGGCGTCGACGGTGTCGGGCAGGCTGAAAGCGCGCACGAAGGCACCGTAGGACCGCTCAATGCGATGGAAGCCTTTGCCGTTCTTCTCCTGTTCGAACTTACGCTCGCCCTTGAGGGTCAGGGTGCCGTTCTCGAGCTGAATGCCTACATTCTTGGGGTCGACATCGGGCAAATCCGCCTTGAGGACGAGTTCGTTCTCGGTCTCGTAGATGTCCACAGCAGGGGACCACGGCCGAGATGCCGGCTCGCTGAAAAGGCGAGAAATCGAATCTTGGAACAAGCGAAGCCCGGTTGGGAAGTCTTCGAGTTCGCCGGTAAAGGGGGAATATTTAATAACTGGCATCTTAGTGTTCTCCTATCCACAATATGGATACAACTCGATAATAAAATATGCGTGTCTAATTGTCAAGTAATCTTCGTTAGAATTTTTGCGGCTGCTTTTCAATCCTCCGCATCTCTTTTGCATGCCAGAACTTAAAGAAGGCGACACCGCTCCGGCGATCTCGCTCGACACTGACTCCGGGGAGCTTTTCACCCTTTCTTCGCTCAAAGGCCAGAATGTAGTACTTTACTTCTATCCCAAGGCCGATACGCCGGGTTGTACGAAGGAGTCTTGTGAGTTTCGCGATACTTCCAAGAAGTTCGGGAAGGCCAACACGGTAATTGTGGGTATTTCGCCTGACCCGGCAAAGGCGCAGGCCAAGTTCAAAGAGAAGTTCGATTTACCGTTTGTGCTTTTGGCGGATGTGGAGCATAAGACTTGCGAGGATTACGGCGTTTGGAAAGAGAAGAGCATGTACGGGAAGAAATATATGGGTGTGGAGCGGACGACGTTCGTGATTGACCCGAAGGGCAAGATTAAGAAGATCTTTCCGAAAGTAAAGGTGGACGGTCACGCCGAAGAAGTGTTGGCAGCCATTGCCTGACGCGGACAATAGCAGCCGGCGGTTCCCGGCGCGTCCTTTATTGGGAGTGGGCGCGCTGGTGTTCGATGAAGGCGGGCGGATTCTGCTGGTGGAGCGCGGGAAGCCGCCTTTAGAGGGTTTCTGGTCGTTGCCGGGCGGGTTAGTGGAAGCGGGCGAGCGTTTGGAAGATGCGGTGGCACGCGAGGTCTGGGAAGAGACCGGCTTGCGGGTGAGCGCGGAGGCGATGGCTACGGTGTTTGAGCGTATTATGCCCGATACGGAGGGCCGCTGCGAATATCACTATGTCTTGGTAGACTTCTATTGCAAGGTGCTAGACGGTGATTTGCGCGCCGGAGACGATTCACGCCGGGCGGAGTGGTTTGCGCTTTCGGAGCTGGCCGATTTGCCGATGACCGCCGGCACGCGCGAGGTAATTGAGACGTGCCGCAGCGGCACCCGGACGCTCACCCACATCACGCGCCCTTAAAACATGCCTTTCAGCAGTATCGAACTCCTACAATTCGCCGAACTTCAAGAGCTGGTGTCACGGTATGCGGGCTCGGTGGCGGGGCGTGCGTTAGTGGAAGCGTTGGAGCCGCATTCGGACCGCGCGGCGCTTGAATTTGCATTGGCGGACTGCGGCGAAGCGATTGCATATTTGCGCGAGGTGAACGGCTCGGCCGAGGGCAAGGCTGGTGGCGTGCTGCGGTTGCGCTTCGATCAATTGCGCGATGTGGAAGGCGCAGTGCGAGTGCTGCAGGTGGAAGGCGCGTCACTCGAAGGGCGCGAGATTCTGGATTTGTTCCACAACTTCGCGCTGGCCGGAGAGTTTCGCGGAGCGCTGTTGAACGTGGTGGCGCGGTTCCCACGGCTGGCCCGGCGGGGGCACCAACTGGCGGACTTGCGCGATCTGGCCAAGCGTTATGCGCGGACGTTCTTGCCGGACGGGAGCTTGGCGGATGAAGCCAGCGTGGCTTTGGGGCGCATTCGGCGCGATATCGATAAGCAGCAGAAGAGCATACAAGATTCGCTGGAGCGTTTTATGCGGGCGCACCGAAGCGATGGAACGCTGCAGGAAGATTTCGTTACCATTCGCGAAGACCGCTTTGTGGTGCCGATTGTGGCGGGGCACAAGGGGCGCGTGGATGGAGTAATTCACGGCTCGAGCGGGACCGGGCGCACGCTGTTTTTGGAGCCGCTCGAAACAATTGCGCTGAACAACCAATTAGTAAGGCTGCGCGAAGACGAATTGCGCGAGATTGAACGCATTCTTGCCGAAATAACGAACGCGCTGCGGACACACGCGGAAGAGATCAATGCAACAGCGGAAGCGCTGGCCGAGTTCGATCTAATTTTCGCCAAGGCCGGGTTTGCGCGCGATTACGATGCGGTGATTCCGAGATTCAGCGGCGCGGAACGGCGGCTGATTTTGCAGGAAGCGCGGCATCCGCTGCTCGAAGCGATTTTGCGCAAGCAGCGGAAGACGATTGTGCCTATTAGTTATGAGCTCGATGAAACGCGGCGCTGTTTGCTGATCAGCGGGCCGAATACGGGCGGCAAGACGGTGACGATGAAGACGACCGGGCTGCTGGCGTTGATGGCGCATGCGGGGATTCCGGTGCCTTGCGTACAGGCGGAGTTTCCGTTGCTGGACGATGTGCTGGCCGATATTGGAGATCAGCAATCGATTGCCGAGAGCTTGAGCAGTTTTTCAGGGCATTTGCTGCATGTGAAGAGCATGTTGGAGCAAGTGACGCCGAATTCGCTGGTGCTGCTGGATGAGCTGGGCCGCGCGACGGATCCAGAAGAAGGCGGCGCGTTAGGCGTGGCTATGCTGGATGAGTTTCGGAAGTCGGGCGCATTCTGTTTGGCGTCGACGCATTTGCTGCCGCTGAAGCTTTATGGCGCGCGGACGGCGGGCGTGTTGAACGCGTCGATGGGGTTTGACGACGCAACGCTGCAGCCGACGTATGCGCTGAGGTTGGGCGCGCCGGGTAAATCGGCGGGGCTGGATATTGCGACGCGGTTGCAATTGCCGGAACCGTTGTTGGCGCATGCGCGCGCGGTGTTGCCTCGGATGCAGGCTGATTTTCAGGATTTGCTGCGCGAGTTGCAGCGGCAGGTGGATGCGAATGCGGCGCGCGAGGCGGAGTTGGCGGAGGCCGTCCGGCTGGCAGCTCAACGGCAGGCGGATATTGAGAAAGAAGCTTTGCAGCACGAACAGAAGCGGCAGCGCGAGTGGGAGAAGAAATCGGAAGCGTTAGTGGCCGATTTTGAAGCGCGGGCGCAATCGATGATGGACCGTTTGAGCGAGACAACCGACCAGCGGAAGGCGGCGGACCAGGCGCAGCGGCTGATTTCGAAGACGAAGCGCGAGTTCCGCGAAGAGGCGGCTGAGACGATGGCGCCGCCGCCCGAAACAGTGAAGGCTGCGCCGCTGCGTTTGCCGATTGTGGAAGGCGCGAAGGTACGGCTGAAGGATGTGCGCGAGATTGCCACGGTGCGGCGGATTTTGAAGAACGGCCATTTAGAAGTGGAGGCGGGATTTTTGAAGATGCAGATTCCGCGCGACGATGTGGTGGAAGTGGTGCCGCCGGATACGGTGCAAACGAAGCTGCCGAAAAACGTGCGCCTCGATGCGGGGCCGACTTGGGATGTGACATACCGGGAGATCAATGTGATTGGGCAACGCGCGGAAGAGGCGCTGGAACAGGTGGATAAGTTCATTGATTCGGCGGCGCTGGCATCGGTTAATCGGGTGCGGATTATTCACGGGCATGGGATGGGGATTTTGAAGAGGGCGGTTGCGGAGTTGTTGGCGTCGAATCCGCATGTCAGTAGGCATTATGCGGCGACGCAGGCGGAAGGCGGGGCCGGGGCGACGATTGTGGAGCTGCGGGAGTAGGTTAGGCCTTGGGCAACACTTGGGCGACTTGGAGTGAAGTGTTCGGTGCGGCTAGGGGTGTGATGGACTCATCTTCGTTGTAGGCCGTGATGGAGGTGTATTTTCCAGAAACCGGGTTTCGATGCGAAATGAGGCGGCGACCTGCGATGTCGAGTACCCAATATTTGGAGATAGCGGCGCGGGCGCGGGCGTAGAGGGCGGCCTTGATTTTCAGGTCAAAGCTGATGCTCGAGTCGGAGATTTCGACGAGGAGGTTGACGTTCTGGGGCTGCGGGTTGTTCGAGATAATGGCCGAGCCATCGAGGTTGAGGGCGATGATGTCGGGTACGAGTTCGTTTGTAGGGTTGTCTTCTGGGCTAACGTCGATTGGCTGGAGCCCGTTCGAAAGACAGAGCCGATTCCTACAAAGCTCAGCGCTGCCAAAGTGATTCGCGAGCTGCGCGGGCGCTAGTAGATTGACCGCGAATCTTCCACCACATGCACATGCCCGTGCGTGTGTTTATGTGGTCTGATTAAGCCCGCTCGCTCCAACAAATCCACGTCATGCAGCACCGTTAAAGGGTCGCCTTCGCCGGCGAGTTGGCCGTCTTTCAACAAGAAGCAATGGTCCGCTAAATCTTCCAGCGCATCCAAATCGTGCGTGGCGACGACGACGGTGCGCCCGGTGTTTTTCCACGACGCGAGTAACTCCACAATTTGAGTCTGGCTTGCAGGATCGAGCGCGGCGGTCGGCTCATCGAGCAGCAAGACTTCAGGATCGAGCACCAACACCGACGCAATCGCGACACGCTTTTTTTCGCCGCCGGACAAACGATGCGGCGCGCGGTCCTTCAAGTCTTCAATGTGCATCTCGTGCAGAGTATCGGCTACCCGCTCGCGAATTTTTTGCGCGGGCCAGCCCATTTGCAGGGGTCCAAACGCTAGTTCATCGAACACGCTGGCGTTGAACAACTGCACGTCGGGATTCTGGAAGACTACGCCCACTTTCCGACGGAAGGAATAGAAGAAAGCTTCCTGCTCTAAGCGATTTTTGGTGAGGGGCTCGTTCAAGAAACGGACGCTCCCGCTGGTTGGAAAACTGAGTCCAGCGAGCAACCGCAACAATGTCGACTTACCCGAGCCATTCGCGCCTAAGAGTGCGACGCGGCGGCCTTTAGGAATAGAAAGGCTGACGCCTTCCAAGGCCGGGATCTCGTTGTAGGAGTAGCGGACATTTTCTAACTCAAACATTGCTACCGTCCCAACCCTAAGGCGAGTAAGGCGAGAGACAAAAGCGCGGCGAGTTGCCACCAATCGCGCGAACGCATCTGGAGATCTTGCAGCAGACGAACTTCGCCGCGAAAACCGCGCGCTTGCATGGCGGTGTAGACGTCTGCACTGAGATCGAATGTTTTTTGAAGGAGCGCGCCCACGCCGGCTGCGGCGAAACGGCGTTCCAAAGCGGGCTCCAGATGGCCGACCAGACGTGTTTGGCGCGCTTCGAGTGTGTGTTTCGCACTGTCTAAGAACACGAAGATGTAGCGGTAGCACATGCTTACCACCGCAACCGCGGAAGCTGGGACGCCTAAGAAGCGCAGAGAGCGCAGCAGGTGACTCCAAACGGTGGTCAAGATCAGCAGCAGTGAAAACGTGGCAGTGGTTTCGCCGCGCAAAACAAGAAACGCGGCGCTGCGCAAACCGTTTCCGTGCGGACTGAGGAAGATGGCGGGCAACGCGATGACCCCTGTAAACCCGAGGACGCCCATCCAAACTCGCCCGGCCAACAGCCGCAGTGAAATTCGCGAGGCGAGGGCGCACAGCACGCCGATCAGAAACAATCCGAGCAAGACCGAAAGCCGGCGAACACTAACCGCCGCGACGATCAATGCGCCGAGGCCGGCGATTTTCACGCGCGGGTCGAGCCGCTGCAAGAATCCGGCGAGTTGCGCGGTGCTTTCGGCGAAGAGCGCCTCTTGCCCCGCCGTGAGCAAGCCACGAATCGTCTTTTCCACAAAGGCTCCGCGCTTGGCAGTGCCCCGAGTGAGTAACCAGCGAAGGCCAAACAACGCAGCAAAAAGGAGAGCGATCCCCAGAACAGCGGACAGCAGGTAACCCGCAGCCGCGTTCTGCACAAAGGCCGGAGCGTATTCCGCTAGCGGTGCGCGCCAAATTTTTGAAAGCTGCGCCAGCCCGTTTGGCGTGTGGCTCAGCTCTTCCGGTTTCCATTCGCCCCACGCTTTACCTGCGGCGAGAATGCCGAGCGGTGTGAGGGCGACCAAGCTGCCCAGCGCGATCCACAAACTGCGGAGCGGGCGTCCCGAGACTGGCAGCGTTGCGGAATCGAGCAGCGCAGAAGGCGCGGTTCGGCGCAGCATGTCAACATTGGCGTTCTGTAAATAACTCACCAAGCCCGCCGTGATGACAAGTTCCGCCAAACCGGCAATTGTCAAATGGCCAATCATCATGGCCGGAATCGCTATGTGTAAGGGATAGGGCGCGTAGAGCGGCGCTCCAGCCGCGTCGTGAAACCAGCGAGGCTGCACGCCAAATTCAATGGCGGCGCAAAGAGCTGCCGCGTTAATCGCCGAATAGCCTGCCAGCGCGGCCGCAAAGACACGGCGCGTCGAACGCAGGGCTGATCGCCCAGCGGCCAAGCGGTAAACAACGTACGCCACAATCGAACCGACAATCGCCATGTTGAAACAATTCGCACCATATGCAGTGATGCCGCCGTCTCCAAAGAACAGCGCCTGGATCAAGAGCGCCATCGAAACTGCGAGAATCGCGACTTCGGGTCCAAGAACGATCGCGCTCATCGCCATGCCGACTGCATGCCCCGTGGTTCCACCGGGCAGCGGTAGATTGAACATCATGACGACGAACGAAAACGCGGCGAAAACGGCGAGTAACGGCACAGTCTCTCCGCTGAGCAGCGCCTTCATACGGCGTAGCGCGACATACCAGAACGGCGTCGAAGCCGCGTAGAACGTGGCGCACGTGGAAGGACTCAAATATCCGTCGGGAATGTGCATGGGGACTGCAACCGCTATTTCATGATACGCGTAACACAAAACTTCGGATCGTGTTACCGGAAGAAAAGTTTTATGCTGGTACCTGCATGAGCGATTTGAGCCGGATTGGCGTGGCGATTGATTCAGACCTGCTGGCGCAATTCGACAAGTTCATCGGTAACCAAGGGTATGAGAACCGGTCGGAAGCATTTCGCGATCTGATTCGCGATCGTTTGGTGGCGGCGGCGGTGGAATCGCCGGATGGACCTGTCGTTGGTACCATTACCCTGATCTACGACCACCACTCGCGGTTGCTGCCGGACAAATTGATGGAACTGCAACATGACCATCATGAACTGATCATCGCCACCACGCACGCACATCTCGACCACGCTACCTGCCTGGAAGTGGTTGTCGTGAAAGGCAAATCCGACCGAGTTCGCAAGCTGGCCGATCTGATGATCAGCATCAAAGGCGTACACCACGGGCGCCTGGTGATGAGCTCTCCCAAAAGCTACCACGCGCAGCAAACGTAAGTACCTGCGTATAAGTACTGCCAAGCAAAAATATCCGCCTTCAATCCGCCCCTAGTCCAAACGACGTAATAGAATGCAAGGCAGACATCTTGCAAGATGTCTGGCCCCATTTTTTCAGGAGGAATCACTTGATGAAGCAAGTCTTGCTACTGGCTTTGACGGCAGTTGCGGCGTCTCAGCTAGGAGTTGCGGCTTCGTGCGGCAGCGGGAGCCTGGCGGCGTACGTCGCTCTCGGTTCAACCGGCTGCACAATCGGCGGCGACACTCTTTCTCATTTCACAATTTTGACCGGGTTCAGCGGTGGAACGCCGATTGCTCCCGGTTCGGTCACTCTCACGCCCATGGGCAGCACCTTTGCTCCTGGCTTAACCATCTCGACGAGTCAGTCGGCTAGCGCCGGCGTACCGCTTGAGGCTATTTTTACCTATGACATTAGTGGTCTGCCTTACAACAGCATTGCCACGATGCTTTCGGGTTCGGCGGCGACAGTGGACGGAGGCGTAACGGGAATCGTCAATTTCTGTGAAGGCGGAATGTTCGGGCCAGACGGGGTGGATGGTTGTTTGTCCGCTAATGGGTCTCTGTTGACACTTGACCTAGCGCCGGACCTTGACTTCATGCAGAACATGGATAGCGCAACTTTTTCAAAGGTCTCTTCGCTCGCCGTCACCGATGATCTGACATTTGATCCGGGCCTTTCTGGAACAGCATCCGGCGGAACGTTAACCAACAGTTTCACTGCCGCTCCGGAACCACTCACTTCCACGCTCGCCATATTTGGGTTTGCGCTAATGGGTGCCCTAAAAGCTCGCTCGCGAAGTAAGAAGCAAACAAAAGGAGTAACTAACTAATGAATCGAATAAAACCAACGCTTTGCGCCGTGCTGGCGGCCATGATCGTGACACCACCGCCCAGCTTTGCAGCAAGCCACAGAGAAGCACCCATTACGGCGCTCGATCATAAAGCGGACATCACCGACTTTTTCGCCTTCGTGAGCTACGAAGATCCGACAAAAGTCACGTTCCTGCTGAACGTCGACCCGTTTCTAGAACCTGGCAACGGCCCGAACTACTTTCCGTTCGACGATAACGTTCTCTATCAGATTCTGATAGACAACAATAACGACGCCCTACCGGAAGTCGCGTTCAATGTTCAGTTCACCACCACCATCAAAGCTCCGGGTGTTTTCACCGGTTATGTGGGAGCGGGCGCCGGCATCAACGCCCCGGCCAATTCCCCGGCTCCGGTGGCTCCGGGAACGCCCATCGTTCCTCCGGCGATTACGGCGCTGAGCGGCGCAGGTGCGGGTGGCTTGAGCTTGAGCCAGACCTACACCGTGACCATGGTGAAGAATGGCACCAGCACGCAACTTACTAACTCGACCGGCGCGCCTCTATACGCCGTACCGAGCAACGTAGGTCCACGAACCATGCCGAACTATCCGGCTTTGGCGGCGCAAGGGATTTACACGCTTGAAAATGGCGTGAAGGTTTTCGCCGGCACGGTAGACGATCCGTTCTACATCGATCTGGGTGCGGCCTTCGATTCGCTGAATTTCCGTACCGCGGCGGGTGGCGGTGTTCTTTCGGCCGCAGCCGATGCGGACGACCACACGAACACGGCGCCAGATTATGTCTCCGGTTTCAACGTGAACACGATCGCCATCCAAGTGCCGATCACAATGCTCACCAAAACCGGCAACCTTGCGCCGGCTACCAGCACGGCGGCCACCATCGGGGCATGGGGAACAACATCACGGCCGCGCATCACTGTTCGCCGCTCTCCTCTTTCCAGCGTAGGGTCGGGCGGATGGGCGCAAGTACAACGCATGGGCAATCCTTTGATCAACGAACTGATCATCGGCACAGGCTCCAAAGATTACTGGAGCATGAGCCAACCAGTGAACGATTCGTACTTTGCGAGTTTTGATCTGGACCCGCTCTTCGCTCGCGTATTGAACGCCGTTTACGGCATCGCAATTCCTACACCGCCAAGGGCTGATCTTTTGCCGTTGGTGACGTATGCGCCGCCGATCGCCGCCCCTGGAACACCGGCAGGCCCGATCGCAGACTTATTGCGCTTAAACACAGGCGTCGCACCCACTCCCCAAAACAGCCGCAAACGGCTTGGTCTGCTGAAGGGCGACGCTGCTGGTTTCCCGAATGGCCGCCGGATTTCGGACGACGTGACCGATATCGCGGCGCGGGCTGTGGCCGGGATTCTTGCCGGTCCGCAGTATAACTACCCCATTGGCGATGGCGTGAACACGAACGATGTTCCTTACCAGGAAACGTTCCCCTATGTTGCTTGGGCACAAAGCGGCCGTCAACGCCGCCACATTGATCCAGGTGAAGCGGGTTGCACTATGGGCGCGGGCGCGGCTTGCCCGACTAACTAACTGTTTTCCCTCCGTGGGGCCACTCTGTTTCTCGCAGTCTCCGGAACAGAGTGGCCGTTTTTTTGGGAGTCCTCACACTTATGCGCTTAACCATACTTTTCGTTTTGTCTGTTTTCGTAATTCTCGCCGGGCAACAGCAGGCCCCGCCGTCCGCTTCGTATGCCGATCAGCGCATCTCACTAGCGCGCCAGCAGGTGGCCGCAAACCCGAAGGGGTTTCAAACCTACAACGATCTGGCGGCCAGCCTTTGCCGTAAAGCGCGAGACACTTCCGATCTATCTCTTTACAACGAGGCTGAACGAGCGGTCGACCGATCTCTTGAGTTGTCTCCCGGGAACTATGACGGTATGAAACTGCGCGCGGCCGTGCTTCTGGGACAACATAAATTCAAACCAGCGCTGGCTGCCGCTCAGGAATTGAACAAAAAGATTCCAGACGACGTCGCAAACTGGGCTGCGATGGTGGACGCGAATGCGGCGTTAGGGAACTACACCGAGGCCGAAAAAGATGCGCAGTGGATTCTCGATTTGCGGCGGGCCAGCGCACTTGGTTTTGAGAAGGCCGCAAGTTTGCGGGAGATCTTTGGCGATAAAGAAGGAGCGGTTGAGTTTTACGGCGAGGCATTAACGCGAACGGCGCAAAGCGATATCGACCAACGCGCGTGGCTGTTGACGCAGAAAGCGCGCCTGACACTGGCTTCTGGAAATGCCAAGTCCGCGGGCGAAATTCTGAGCGAGGCGCTTCGTCTGTACCCGACCTCGCAACTGGCCGCGCTGGTGATGGCCGATATCCAGACAGCCAACGATAACCACGCCGAGGCAGCGCGGCTTTTCGAACAGTGTTACCGAGCCGTTCCCTCCTCCGCGAATCTTTACAAGTGGGCGAAGGCGCTGGAAATGGCGGGCCAAAAGGAACAAGCTGCGGCGCAATTCGCCGCCTTTGAGAAACAGGCGCGGACGGAAATAACGCAGCCTTTCAACGCGAATATAGACTTGGTGGACTTTTATACGACGCACAAGAGCGACCCTCCTGAAGCGCTACGCATAGCAACTTTGGAAGCCGCCCAACGGCAGGATTGCGCCACTCTGGCTGCACTTGCCTGGGCTCAGTATGAGAATGGACAATTCGCCGAAGCGAAGGCTAGCATGGACAAGGCTCTTTCAGTTGGCATTCAAGAGCCCAACTACAGCTCCCGCGCGCAACTCATCGCAGCGAAGTTAGGAGCGGCCAAGTGAAGCGTTTGGCAGCCTTCTTTCTTGCTTCTTCTTTCTCGCTCTTCGGCCAAAGCCGGCCAATTGATGAACACCTGGCGCATGAAGCCACAGACGTCCGCATCAAGACGTTTGAAAAGCTGCTGGCTGGTTCGCCCAATGATCTGAAGCTGCAAAGCGGTTTGATCTCGGCGTACCTGCAGAAAGTTCGTGAGACTTCCGATTTCGATTACCTCACGCGCGCTTCAAAAATCGTCGACCGCATCTTAGAGAAAGACGGGGGCAGCTTCACCGCGCTGCGTTTTGAGAATGAAATCGATTTGCAGCGCCACGATTTCAAAGCTGTTGCCGAGCGGGCGCAAGACATGGTGAAATACGAACCTTCCGACGCCGGCACCTGGGGCAATCTGGGCGATGCGCTGATGGAACTGGGTGAATATCAGCGCGCCGGAGATGCGTATTTGCGTATGTTCGCGCTGCGGCCCGGCTTAAGCAGCTACAACCGGCTGGCGTGGTTCCGGTTTGTCACTGGCGACCCTGATTCCGCCATCAAGTTGATGCAAGACGCGGTGGCTTCCGGTGACCCGGTGGCACAGAACACAGCCTGGTGTTATGCCGAGTTGGGAGATATGTATTTCAAAACCGGCAAGTTGAATGAAGCGGCGGAAGCATATAGCTCCGCGTTGACGCTGTTTCCCACGCTGCACCGGGCGCTGGCCGGATTCGCACAGATTGAAACCGAACGCGGCCACACCTCCGAGGCAATTCGCTATTACGAACGCGCGCAGCGTATTGTGCCGCTGGCTCAATACGCCGGGGCGCTGGAAGATCTATATAGCAAAGCTGGGATGACCGCCAAGGCGCGTGAGCAACGCGACCTCATCGCCACTATCGAAACTTTGGGTAAGGCCACCAACGAAAAGACGAATCGTAACCTGGCGCTTCTGCTGGCCGATCACAATCGCGACCTGCCGCTGGCGCTTGAACTGATGAAAGCTGAGTTGCCGGTCCGCGGCGACGTTTATACGTGGGATGCCTATTCGTGGGTTCTCTATAAATCCGGGCAGGTCGAAGAGGCTAGGAAGGCGTCGGAAAAGGCTTTGAGCCTGCATACTCCGGAACCTGTTTTTTACGCGCATGCGCGACAGATTGAAGCAGGTATCAAACAATGACAAAGAAGGTTTTCTTACTTACTATCTGCGCAGCGGCGGTTTTGACGGCCCACCCCATGGGCAATTTCAGCGTGAGCCACTACGCAAAGCTGCAGCCCTCGGCTAGCGGGGTTGAGTTGCAATACGTCCTCGATTTAGCGGAGATTCCAACTTTTGAGATGCTGCGCGATTGGAAGATCGAACGTACGGCGCCGCAGGCCGACCTGGAAAGCCATGCAGCCGAGCAAGCACGTTTGTGGCTGAAGAATCTCGACGTCACGGTGGATGGAGTAGCGGTTCATCCGAGATTTGAATCGGCCAATGCGGTGATCGCCGATGGAGCCGGCAATCTGCCGATCATGCGGATCACCACCCGGGCGCATATCGCCTCCAAAGGCGGCAAACTCACTTACGAGGATCGCAACTACGCCGAACGGGCGGGCTGGAAGGAAATCGTGATTGACCACGGCAGCGGCGTAACGTTGCGGCAGGCGAGTCAAACGAATCAAGACATTAGTCGAGGACTTACGCAGTATCCGGCCGATCCAACCGTGGCTCCGCCGCAAGATTTACGAGCCGAAATGATTTGGACCACGCCGCCGCCCGCCGCACCTGTTCCAGTGATCGCTGCCGCCAAACCGGCTCCTGTTATTCAGCAAATAGCGCAGCCGCAAGCACCGAGGGCGGCACCAGCTCCGGCCACTCTTACCGCGAAGACCGCTCCGGCAGGTACCGTGACGCGCGGTGACTATTTGTCGCGATTTTTGCACGAACGTAGACTCACGCCGTGGATGATCTTTCTGGCACTGGGAGCGGCGTTCGTTTTAGGCTCAGCGCACGCCTTCACGCCTGGGCATGGCAAGACCATCGTCGCTGCGTACTTGGTTGGCTCGCGGGGCACTTTGAAACACGCCGCTTTTCTGGGCGCGATGGTGACGTTCACTCATACCGTGGTTGTGTTCGCGCTCGGTCTGGCCACTCTGTTTCTGTTCAACTATGTTGTGCCAGAGCGTGTTACGGAGATCCTCGGAGCCGTATCAGGGCTTTCTATCGCCGTTATTGGCGGATGGATGCTCCTCAAACGGTTGCTGGCTCGCGGGCACTCTCACAGCCACGATCAGCATCATCACCACCACGACCATTCGCATGGCCATGTGCACCACCACCATCATCACGGCCACATTCACTCTCACGCGGAAGAACATTCGCACTCGCATGTGCCAGAGGAGATCTCCTGGAAGGGCTTGGTTGCGCTCGGCGCCAGCGGCGGCCTTGTTCCTTGTGAATCGGCGCTTGTTCTGCTGTTGGGCGCAATCGCTCTCGGACGGGTTGGCTTGGGGCTGCTATTGCTTCTCTCGTTCAGTCTAGGGCTGGCGATTGTGCTAATGGCCATCGGCGTTGCTGTTCTCTATGCCAAGAACTTGATACCTGAGAGCAAGCGGTCGAGCAGTCATCCTCTGATTCGTTGGGCCTCCATAGCTTCGCCGGCAATCGTGCTTATCATTGGGATTGTTATGACGGCCGTTTCGCTAGGTTTGATTCAGCCGAAGTGGATGATTGGCTAGGGAAAACTGCTAGAATTTTTTCATGCCCCGCATCCTGACCGGCATAGCGCTTTTTGTTGCTGTTATTGTCTCCGCTGAAACTGGTACTTCGTATGTTGATTCAATCCGTGCCTGGCAGAAGCATCGGGACGCCGGCCTAAGATCGGAAAACGGTTGGCTCACACTCGTGGGTTTGTTCTGGTTGAAGCCCGGAGACAACAGTATTGGGTCCGCGCCAGAAAGCGATTTTGTGCTGCCGAAAACCGCCCCCGCGCAGGTGGGTCGATTGCATTGGGCCGACGGCAAGGTGACGCTGATTGACCCGGCAGGTAGCAGGAAAGAGTTGTCGTTCGACGACGATCACCCGGATATTGTTAAAGCCGGCTCGGTTTCGTTCTTCGTGATCAAACGCGGCGACCGGCTTGGCATCCGTGCGAGAGATAGCGCCAGCCCGGTATTGAAGAACTTTGAGGGCATGAGCTATTTCCCGATCAACACGGCTATGAGGTTCGAAGCTACATTGATTCCGGATGTGCAGAAGATTTCGATTTTGAACGTGCTCGGCCAAACAGAGATGCAAGAAAGCCCGGGCTGGGTGGAGTTTCATCACCAGGGCCGCACCTACCGCCTGCGTCCGATTTATGAAGACACGGCCAATGGCAAGACCCTATACTTCTTGTTCAAAGATTTGACGAACAAGACACAGACGTATCCTGCCGGCCGCATGCTGAACGTGCCGCTGGCAGTGAATGGGAAAGTGGACCTCGATTTCAACCGCGCTTACAACCCGCCCTGCACGTTCACTCCTTACGCCACTTGCCCGCTTCCTCCCAAAGAGAATCATCTGACGTTTGCCGTGAATGCCGGCGAGCTACGCTACAAAGACGGTCATCCGTACGAAACAAGTTCAAAATAGTTCCCATACTCTAACGGCAGAGGGTGCCGACGCAGGCAAGCGGCTCGACTCATTCATCCACGAACGTTTAGCGGAATACAGCCGTTCGCGGTTGCAAACGTGGATCAAGCAAGAGCGCGTACAGGTGAACGGTTCGGCCGCCCGTGCCTCGCATCTGTTGCGGGCGGGAGATACGGTGTCGGTTTCGCCCGTAGAACGGCCGCCGCTCCATGCCGAACCGGAGGAACTGCCACTTAAAATTCTGTATCAGGATGACGATGTTGTGGCGGTGGATAAGCCGGCCGGCATGGTGGTTCATGCGGGCGCGGGGCATTTCCAAGGCACGCTGGTGAATGCGCTGCTCCATCACTTCGGGACGCTGTCCACGGTGAATGGTGACGATCTGCGCCCCGGTATTGTGCATCGCCTCGACCGCGAAACCAGCGGCGTGATTGTGGTCGCTCGGACGGACGAAGCGCACCAATCTCTTGCCGCGCAGTTTCACGACCATGAAGTGGAAAAGGTCTATCTGGCGCTGGCGCACGGCCACTTCCACAGGCCAGAAGGCCGAATCACTGCGCCGATTGCGCGAGACCCGGTGCGGCGTATTCGCATGACTACTAAAATTGACACTGGCCGTTCGGCGCTCACTGAATACAAGACGCTTGAAGTTCTCGATCAATTCACATATCTTGAAGTGCGCATTGGCACGGGGCGGACGCATCAGATCCGTGTTCACTTGGCTAGTCTGCGCCACCCGATTTATGGCGATACCGTTTATGGCGCGCCCGCCTCGCCGCTGAACCGTTTTTTTCTGCACGCCCACCGGCTGTCGTTCATTTCGCCGTCCAGCGGGAAGCGCATCACGGTGGAAAGCCCCCTAGCGGCGGAACTCGCAGCTCTTTTGGAATCGTTAAGATAGATTTATTGAAATGAAGTATTATGCCTGTTCCCTGTTGATCCTGGCCAATCTCGCTGCTGCCGGGCAGCAAGACGCGAACAAACCAGTTGCCGCCAGCGACGACATCATCCGCAGCGAGGTCACGCGGGTGAACATGTTGTTTGCCGTTACCGATAAGCGTGGCCGCTTTGTGACGGATCTGACGCGCGGCGATTTTACGATTTTCGAAAACAAGAAGCAGCAGACAATTAAGGAGTTTACGGCGGAGAGCGATTTGCCGCTGCGCCTTGGGATCTTGATTGATACGAGTGCCAGCGTGACGGACCGCTTTCGCTTCCAACAGGAGGCGGCCACCAACTTTATCAACAGCGTAATCCGCGACCAAGACAAGGCGATCATCGTTAGTTTCGACACAGCCGCGGAACTGGCCGCCGATTTAACGGGCGATACGCGGGTGCTGGAGAAGGCGGTTCGCAATTTGCGGCCGGGCGGCGGCACGGCGCTTTACGACGCGATCTTTTTTGCCTGCAAAGAGAAGCTGATGCTTGATCAGCCGATGTATAAGTTCCGGCGCGCGATGGTGGTTTTGAGCGATGGCGACGATAATCAAAGCCAGCACAGCCGCGATCAAGCGCTGGAAATGGCGCAACGGGCCGATACAGTGATCTACACGATTTCCACCAACACAAGCCACGTGGAAACCGATGGCGATAAGGTGATGCGTTATTTCGCCGATCAGACCGGCGGCGCGGCGTTTTTCCCGTTTCAGGCCAACGATTTAAATCAATCGTTTGAAAATATCGCCAACGAGCTCCGCCACCAGTACAACTTGTTTTACGCGCCGGAGCCTTTAATCAACGATGGGCAATATCACCACGTGGCGATTAAAGTGAAAAACCGCAAAGATCTCATTGTGCGGGCACGTAAAGGGTACTATGCGCGCCGGCCCACGTGAGGCGTCCTCTAACATAGGAAGTTGTCACAACTTGATACAGTTCGTGAAGCGGCGCCCTCCATCGAACGGAGACGCTGGCCGCAGGTCTATTTTGGCGTGGCCGCCACTTCTCTGGCCACACTCCTACTTGAACTCGCTTTAACGCGTGTTTTTTCAGTAGTCTACTTCTATCACTTCGCATTCCTGGCCATTTCAATTGCCCTCTTTGGCTTGGGTGCGGGAGGTGTTTTTTCGTATGTTGTGGCAAGCTGGCGGGGCTCGCTTTACGGCAAGCTCGGCGGATTGGCAATCAGTAATGCCATTGCCATTGTGCTTTGCCTGGCGTATCTGCTGAACCCCGGCGGAAAGATGGACACGCCTTCGATGATGGTGGCGTATTTTGTGGCGGCGGTGCCGTTTGTCTTTTCCGGAACGATTCTTTCGCTGGCAATCGCGGACACGATCAAGCGGGTAGACCGAGTCTATTTCTTCGACTTGATCGGGGCGGCGGCGGGTTGCGCGGTGCTGGTGCCGTTGCTGAAGTGGTTGGGCGGGCCGAATACGATTCTTGTAGCTGCGGTCCTTTTTGCGGTCTCGGCGGCGATTTGGTTCCATCTGGCGAGCGCGGCGCGGGGCCGGATCTTAGCGGTGCTATTGGGGCTGTTGTTGGTGGGCCTGATCACGTATAACTATAAGTTCTTCATCATCGAAGTGAAGACTGCCAAGGGTGTTCCGATCAAAGACGAGGAGTTCGTCCGTTGGAATGAGTTCTCGCGCATCGCTTTGAAGCCGGAGCCGGGCAGCACAATGAAAAGCATCGTGATCGATGCGGACGCGGCCACCGGAGTAGCTCGCTTTGATTTCGAACATCTGACGCCCGAGCAGAAGTACGATTTGTCGTACGGCGGCGCGGGCTTTGCGTATCTGCTGCGGCCGGGAGCGAAGGCGCTTATCATCGGCCCGGGTGGTGGATGGGATGTTGCGCGCGCGCTGGCTTCGGGCAGCAAAGACATTACGGGTGTGGAAATTAACCCGATCATTGCCGATACCATCATGCGGAAGATGTTTCCGCAATACAGCAATCGGTTGTATTTCCGGCCGGAAGTGAACATTCAGATCGAAGATGGGCGTTCATTCGTCCGGCGTTCGAAGCAGCGCTATCAGGTGCTGCAAGCGACGCTGGTAGACACTTGGGCGTCGACAGCCGCGGGTGCGTTTGCGCTGAGCGAGAACAATCTATACACCACGAATGCCTTTGTCGATTATCTTTCGCACTTGACCGATGACGGGCTGATGTCGTTTACGCGTTGGGGCTTTGATCCACCGCGAGAATCGCTGCGAGTGGTGGCTTTGGCGCGTGCGGCGCTGGAACAGCTTGGCGAAAAGGATGCGGCGCGCCATATCGCGGTGGTGCGGGAAGACTCGCAGAAGCTGAGAGGCTGGGGGACGCGAGACACGATTTTGATTGCTCGCCACGCGCTGACCGATGGGGACAATGAGACTTTAAAGAAATCGGCTCAGATCGCGAAGATGGAAGTTGTATATCAGCCGGGCACCCAGCGCGATACGCCCTTCCGAACGCTGCTCGAAACCAGTTCGCCCGAGCAGTTCTTTGAGGGCTACCAATTCGACGTGCGGCCAGTGACTGACGATAGGCCGTTCTTCTTTTACACTGTGCAAGCGCGTGACCTGTGGCAGTTTGTGTTGCATGCGTCGAGAGATACGGCGGATTACAAGGTCAACAATGCGTTACCGGTGTTGTTCGGGCTGGTTGCTATCAGTATTGTGGCGACGCTGGTGATCTTGGCGCTGCCGCCTTTGGTTTTGAAACAAGCTCTGCCGAGTGCGAAAGGTGCCAAACGAGCGCTGTTGTACTTCTTGTTCATTGGCGCGGGCTACATCCTGATTCAGGTTGCGCTCATTCAGAAGTTTGTGCTGTTCCTGGGGCATCCGACGTACGCGCTGACGGTGATCATCTTTTCGATGCTGTTATCGAGCGGCGTAGGGAGCTTTTTGAGCAGGCGGCTGATCGGCAGCTTGGTGAGTTTGCCGGCGGTTCTATTGTTTGTGGCGGCGGCGGTGCTGGTGTTGTCGCAGGCGGTAGGGATGGTGGCGGAAAGCGGAGTGGCCCTGCCTTTGACGTTGAAGATTCCGATTGCGGTGGCGATGATTGCGCCGGTCGGCTTCGCGATGGGTATGCCATTTCCCACCGGACTGACGCTCCTCGAAAAGATTATGCCGGCGGCCGTGCGCTGGGCTTGGAGTGTGAATGCGGCGTCTAGCGTGCTGGGTTCGGCAGCGGCGATGTTCCTGGCGATTTATCTTGGGCTGAAGATGACACTCTGTATTGGAGGGTTTTTCTATCTGATGGCTTTAGGGAGCTTGTTTATTTCGCCGCTCAGAAGGCCGGCTAAATCGTAGGGCTTTATTGCGGGTTGCGGCGATCCATCAGTTTTGCTATGTCTGTATCAAGGGTCGACAGTTTGCCATTCATCACATCTTTGAACGCGTAAAACTCCGAACGAAGTTCTCGGATATCGACGCGCAAATCGTCGATGCGCTTGCCGAGCTGATTGGCGGTGAAGAACGTACCAAAGACACCAGTGATAACGGCACCGCTGGTGCTTACTATTGTGGTGGTTAATGCAGTGTCCATACGGCTTATTTCCTTCGGGGGTTCTGGGCGCTTACGCTTCCGGCTCGGTTTCGGGCGATTCGGGGCTACTTTAGTTGACCATAATGGCGGGCGCGTTGACAATGCGGGAATTGCCCGTCTTCATCACGCGCAATGCCTGCTCGAGCGCTTCGATAAAGAAGTATTCGCCCCACATGACGGACTCATCGACGCCCAAACCTTTGTGCAAGTGATAGACGCCTCCCTTCAGGATGCCGCCCCATTTGGGATCGCTGCTGGCCAAATATTTGGTGCAGAGCGTGCGCAAGATATGAATGGCGGTGGACCAGTAGAAGTGGCCCTTCATGGGATCGCCGCTGTGACGGCATAAACGGAACAGGCCCGCAGCGGCTACGGCGGCAGCCGAAGAATCAATGACGCCGCGGTTCTCGGCGGGTGCGGCGTAATCCCACGGCGGCACACCATCAGGCGGCGTGTGGGTGATGTAGTAATCGGCGCAGGCTTCCGCGGTTTGCAGGAAACGCGGGTCGCGGCTGTATTCGTAGGAAACAGTGAAGCCATACATCGACCAAGCCAGCCCGCGAGACCAGCAGGAATCGCCACGAAAACCTTGTTGGGTGGATTGGCGGAGAAACTCGCCGGTTTCCGAATCGAAGATTCCTTCGTGAGCGGTGGAGCCATCGCCGCGCACCAGGAAGCGGCGCGTGGTGATGCAGTGGCGGACGGCGATTTCGCGCAGGCGTTTATCGTTGGTTTCGCGGGCGGCGTAGAAGACGATACCCACGTTCATCATGATGTCGATGAAGATGGAATCTTCGGCCACAAATGAACGCAGATATTGGCCCGCTTCGTTGAAGCGTTGCGCCAGCGTGCGGCCGGCTTGAATCACCACGTCGCGAATGGCGGCATCGCGGGTAAATTGGAACCAGCGGAAATACGTCGAAAAGAAAATGAAGCCGAGATCCTGCACTTCGCGATCGGTCTTGCGAGGCTCCAGCGGTTTGCTGTAGCGGATCGCTTGTTCCATCCAGTATTTGGCTTCGGGCTTGTCGGTGCCCATGTACTTTAGGAACAGCCACATCATGCCCGGCAAAAAGCCGTCGCACCAATGAGTCCAAACCGGGCCGGCATGCTTCCATGCGCCGCCCGCCGTGTACATGGGATAGAAGTCGGGATAGGTTTCGATCAGCCGCTTTACCTGCTTCTGTCCGAAATTTATGGCAGTGTCAAACAGCTCTCTATCCGACTCGTGTATGAATTGGATCACTGGAATCTACCTGCGATGCTACCATTCTGATGCATGGCAGCTAAAGTTACTATTTTCAATAACGGACCGATTCGGATCGAGGGAGATTTCACGATTAATGATGCGGACGGTCTAGAATTCGGACTAGCGGGGCGCACGGTAATCTCTTTGTGCCGCTGCGGAATGGCGGAAAACAAGCCTTTTTGCGACGGCGCGCACGGGCGCCAAGGGTTTACTTCGGAATGCAAAGCACGCGAATTGCCGCCGCCAAAGCCGAAGGTTTAGGTGGAAGGACCGCTTCCGCGAAAGACCAAACTAGGTCGCTTACGCTTCCGGCTCGGATGCGGCGTTTTTCGTCACTAGCGGTGGTTGTGCTCGCCGCCGCTGCCGCTACTCCGGAGTACCGTTTGCAAGTGGTGCATGTTTATCCGCATGACGCGAAGGCGTTTACGCAGGGTCTTGAATACCATGACGGCGTCTTATATGAAGGAACCGGGTTGGAAGGGCGCTCCTGTTTGCGAGTTGAACGTTTGGACAATGGCAAGGTGATCCGCCAAGTGGCGATTGATGCTAGTTTATTTGGCGAAGGAATCACGGTTCTGGGGCGCCACGTTTATCAATTGACGTGGCTCGGCGGCACGGGCTTTGTCTACGACACGGGCACGCTCCGGCGCATTCGCGAGTTCAAATATCCGGGACAGGGCTGGGGCTTGACCAACGACGGCAAGCAACTTTATATGAGCGACGGATCGGCCGATATTCGCGTGTGGGATGCGGAATCGCTTCAGGAACTGCGGCGCATTACGGTGCATGACGGCGGCCGGCAGATCAATATGCTGAACGAACTGGAATGGGTGCGCGGCGAGCTTTGGGCTAATGTTTGGCAGACGGACCGGATCGTGCGCATTTCCCCGAGTGACGGGCGCCTGCTTGGATGGATTGATGCGTCGGGTCTTTTGAAACGGGGCGAGGTGAGTAATCCGGACGCGGTGCTGAACGGCATTGCCTATGACGCGCGGCACGAACGGGTGTTTGTTACAGGTAAGCTTTGGCCGAAGGTTTTCGAGGTGCGAGTGGTTCAGAAGAAGTAAGAAGGCGGGCGTGTGTTGCCCGGCTGAGAATACCGCAAGCTCAGCCGGGCAAACACAGTTGTCTAGTTAAAGAACAAGCCACTCGCGGCTGCGTAGATTTCACCGATAGGCGTTACGCGAATCACCACGTTGCCTTTGATGGTCCAAGTGGCCCAGATGCCATCGTGATAACCGTCGAAGGTCCTGGAATCTAACACCTGGTTGCTGCTGGGATCGATGATGCTGACCGTTTCGGGGCGGACAAGGGTGTCCCAGTTTAATAAGTACAGGGAGACATTGTGTGCGCCGGTGTCGGTCATGGTTACATGGAACTCGAAGGGATCGACCTTGTAAGTTCCGTACATCGAAGCGATGCGACTGCTGGATCCGGCAGACATCTGCAAGGCGCGAACGTCGGTGGTGAGGCCTGCCCAGGTGTAGTTGAAGGGATTCATCGCCACGCTGGCATTGGCATAGGAAGGCGTCACGCTCGGGCCATTGGCGATCATGTAGCCGGCGGCTCCGTAGGTGCCCGTCCAGGTTCCCTGGGTGGTGGTATCGGTGCCAACCCAGGTAGCGGAGGCGGTGGAGGAGCTTCCGCCGCTGGGGGAAACGGTTCCGCCGGTCCCAAAGAAGATTCCGCTCACCTGCGCACTGTTGTAGCCGCTGGCACTCACGTTGAACCGGACATTGCCCTTAATCGTCCAGCTAAAGTACATGCCGTTTCCTAAATTGGAAAGCGCCTGGGTGTCGAGCAGCGCGCCGGTCGCGGCATCGTAAGCATTGATTGTTTCGGCTAAATTGAGGTGATCCCAATCGAGTAAATAGAGCGATATCTGGTGGGCGGCGCCGTCGACGATGCTAACGTTGATATCGAAGCTATTCGCATAGTAGGTGGACGCAGTGTGAATGTTACCTAAAATCGGATCCACATTCTGTAGCGCGCGCGGATCGGAGATGTTATAAGCCCAGGTAAAGGTTGACGCTCCAGAAACTGCGGCTGCCCCGTAAGCCGGAGCCTGGCTAATTCCATTGGCAATATAGTAGCCCTCGGAACCGTACTTGCCTTTCCATGTCCCCTGGCTGGTGGTGTCAGGCCCAATCGGCTTGGCGGAAGTGCTGCCGCCGCCCCCACCGCCCGGATTCGGAGCGCTGGTGTTGAGACCGAAGAAAATACCGCTCAGCGCCGCGTTGGTTCCGCTAACGTTGATATTGATGTTGCCCTTTACGTTCCAAGTTAAATATTGGCCGTTGTGGAAGCCAGTGACGGTTTCAACATCCAGAGTGGCGCCGCTATTCGCATCCGTTACGGTAACGGTTTGCACACGGGTTGTCGTGTCCCAATCCAGGAAATACAAGGAAACGGGGTGCAGTGTGCCGTCATTTACGCTGACGTTGACGTTGAAACTGTTGGCGTAGTAAGTAGACGCGATACGCGCGGACGACCCAACGCCTGTTTGTAAGGCGCGAACGTCAGAAGTAAGCCCCGCCCATGTGTAGGTAAATGCGCCGCTGACGCTGGCAGTGCCGTATGACGGCATCTTACTTGCGCCATTGGCGATCAGGAATCCGTCCTGGCCAAATTTGGCACTCCAGGATCCTTGTGTCGTGGTGTCAGGTCCGACAACGGTGACGTCTGCGCGGACTAAGCCCGCCGCCGATATCACTAATACAGTTGACAGTCTGATTACAGCAGAAATAGAACACTTGGTATTCAAGTGCGTCCCCCCAATAAAAGTTAAGATGCGGCCCCTCCGAAAGGGCCGTTTGATGATGATCTCGTACGAGTATAGGGTGCGGCTTCAGGCTAGGTCAAGGGCACATTCGAGGAAAGCGTACCGTTAGTAATGAGTACCTTTCCGGGAATATCGTTCTGATTTTTGAAGAACAGAAGCAGGAATGCGGGATATCGGTTAAATCTCGGCTGCATTCTGTTTCAATCCGTCCGGCTAGCGAATATTCTCCAGCCGGTAAATAGCGGGGTTCAGTTCTATTGATACGCCATACTATCCGCCACCAGATTTCGTGCTGCCTCACGGCTTCCATTCTTCGGCGTTTGACCAATCTTCGGCCTCGCCGGCCGAATCCGGCTGACGCATGTATGCTTCGCGAATGGCTTGGTATTCGCGCTTCCGAATGGCCTCCTTCACGGCTTGGCGGATGAACTCAGCGCGCTGCCGTTTCGCTGCAGGCGCGATCTTGTTTAGCGACCGGAGGAGTGGCTCATCTAGCTGAATCAATATAGACGGCATTTACTCACGATCGTATCACCGAACTATATCGATAATCCCCGGGTTTGGACTAGTTTGAGGTGGACTAGAATCGTGACGAAAAACGGCGTTAAACTGAATGGCGGAGGTGTTGGCCATGACGAGGAAAACGATGCCGGCGATTGCGGCGGCGGCTATTACGGGAGTGTTCGCGGTGGTGAGCGGCTGGGCCATTTCCGGGCAGGACAAGTACAGCCTGAAGGTGCCGAACGGGCTCGCGTTCTCTGAGTTCAGAGGATACGAGGCTTGGCAGATTGTATCCATCAGCCAGGACGGGAGCCTGGTTGCTGCGATCCTTGCCAATCCTGTGATGATCAAGGCTTACTTGGCCGGCGTTCCCACTAACGGCAAACCCTTCCCCGACGGCGCCAAGATGGCGAAGATCCATTGGACCCCGAAAAAGCTAGAGACGTTCCCGGCGGCGATGGTGCCAGGCACGCAGCACGACGTCGACTTCATGGTGAAGGATAGCAAGAGGTTCGCGGACAGCGGAGGATGGGGATATGCTGTGTTCGAGTATGACGCCGCCACCGATACATTCAGCCCCGGCACGTTGGCCGACAAGCCGCCGCAGGCGAACGACGCCCGGTGCGGGTTTACGTGTCACACCAGCGTGAAGACAAGAGATTACGTTTTCACGGATTACGGGCACCGGTGAAGCGCTAGGAGCGTCTTGATCGGGTTGGTGTGGCAAACGGTTCTGGAGGACAGTAAGGGGAGAGGACGCCATGACCATTGAAATCCACCAGCCGGAAATCGAAGCCCTGATCCAACAGCGGTTGCAAAGCGGTGCGTTCCATGACGTTGAGGAAGTCCTGCTGCATGCGCTCAGGCGGCTAGTGCGTAGCCGAGGGATCGCCGGTCGGCGGTGGGGCGTGGTCGGCGGCGGCGGGATGCCCCAGTAGCTCGGTCAAGATTGGTTTTAGCGCGTCAGCCCAGGCTTGATAGCCCTTCTGTGCGGGATGAAGCTTATCCGGGTTCATCATGCCTTCGAGCAGAATTCCCCTGTTAGTGGATAGCTTGTCATTGATGTTTAAGTATCTGACCTTGCCAGTGTCGGCCAACCTGGACAAGTTAGCGTTCGTCTTATCGACGACCGGCATCAGCGCCATGTTGTCGTTGCGAGGAAAAATGGCCGTAACGATGATTGCCGCGGCGGGTGCCTTTTTCTGAATCAGGCGGACAATCGCTTCCAGACCGCGCGTAACGTCTTCCGCTCTCGCAGAATCGTCTCCAGTTGCGAATCGGTTGCCAATGTTATTTGTGCCCGCCAGGAGAACCACCACTTTGGGATTGACGCCGTCGAGTTCGCCGTTCTCCAATCGCCAGAGGATGTTCTGCGTTTGATCGGCGCCCCACCCAAAGTCGGCCGCATTCCAGCCAAGAAAATTTTCGCGCCAGTTGGCGAGCAGTTGAGGATAGTCAGATGCTCCCCAACGCCGTACGATGGAGTCACCTTCAAAGTAAACGTCAATTCCACCCTGTTTCGCCTTGGCCAACAGTTGGGAGTGCGCCACCAGGGAATTCGCGTCGGTGCGAAAAACCGGTGTGTCGGCAGGAAGCTGCCACGGGGTTGGATGGACGTTGAGAAACTTATCCGCCCAGGGAATGAAATACTTCCAGTTAGGGGCGTCGGTGTGTCCGGCGTCATGTTGACGCCAGGCAAGTTCGCCGGCGAGCAACCCTGTGTTGACCGGCGGCATTTTCGCGCTGTGATAATCGTCGTTCAGCCCCAGGTCTTTGGCGCCCAGCAGCCGGAAAACACGGCCGGCGGCCACGGTCGCCATAAAACTGCCCTGCTGATCGAGCCACTTGGCGTCGCCCATCTGGGGGACTCCATAACTAATGAATGTCAGACGCGGTGCGCACAGGGCGATGAGTTCATTTGAATCGACGGGCAACTTGCTCGCATCCAGGCTGCCGAACGAGGACTGTGCGGTTCCATACTTCAAGAAGTTGCCAGCCATCCAGTGATATTCGCCGGAACCAGTGAGGCTTTCCACCGCCTCACCGAAATTACGCCGGTGAGGCTTAGCGCCACCCTCGCCCGAGGAACCCACAAGCGCCAGGGCAAAGCGGCTGTCGAACGCCATGGTGACCAAGGCAGCCTTGCCATAACGCGAGACGCCTTCGATGCCAACACGCTTGGCATCGACACTGCTGTCCGTCTGCAGATAGTCCAGAGTGCGCGAAGCGCCCCAGCCCCAGGCCATCAGCGCGCCCCAATCCTCAGGCTTTCTGGGTTGGCCCTTGTCGGTAAGGCCAATGATTCCTTTGGTGAGGCCCGCACCGTTGTCTGCCTGCACACTGCTGGTGTCCAACAGTGCGTAACCCCAGCCGCCGGCAATGAGCTGTTCTGTGGACGGAGGATCGGCGCCCAGCGTTTTCTTGAACTCAGGATGGCTCGCCACGAACTGGCGGAGCATGGCACTGCTGAACATAATCATCACGGGGACGGGCCCTTGCGCGTTCCCGGGCGTCACCAAGGTGACTTGAATATCGACGGTGATTTCCGGATAGGCGGAATTGTCCGCGTGCCCGGCCAACTCCTTCTCGATTACCGGGAAAACACCGGTTTTCGAATGGTTTGTACTCTTCACCGTCCAAGTAACGGTAGGGGCGTTGGCGGGCACTCGCCCCACCACCTCCCGCTCGAAATCTTCGACGATCTCAGGACGCCGGAGTTTCCACCATTGTTCGGCGGACGTTACTTTCTGGCCGTTCTTTAGGGTGAGAGCATCAGGCAGTTCTCCGTAGGGATTAGCGTTCGCTTCGTCGTAGTTGGCGTGCCTGGGATCGTTTTCATTTCCGCTCGGTCCTGGACGCAGAGCCTTGATGCCCAACTGATCCATCATGTTCTGATGGTCTTGCTCGGCGGTCCAGTTCGGCGGGGGAGATTGCTGCGCCTGGGACAACTGAGAGAAAAGGATGGCCGAAGCGGCGAAAGCGGCTAAGCGGAAGATTGCCCATTTCGGCAGTGGAAGCGAAAGCATGTTTGAGCCTCGAACCAAATCTTATCGAACCGAGAAAGAAAGACTAGTACCAGCTTGCAGAAGTTTGCGTACACGGCTCGTTGAAAAACGCGGCATATCGGCATTCAGCACCGCTCGTTTGGTACAAGTAGACGCGGCCGAGCCGCGTTGACACTCCCATCTCGGTTAGAGGCTTTGCGTGTAACCGCTACAGGCTGCCGGATTGAACCAACATGCCGCCGTCGATGAAATAGGTTGCGCCAGTGATGTAGGCGGCCTCATCGGAAGCGAGGTAGGCCGCGAGGCCGGCGACTTCGGCGGGTTGACCCCATCGGCCCAGAGGAATCTCTGCCATCAGTGCCTTTTCTAATTCGGGCTGGGCTTGAATATCGGCGTCGATGGGCGTATAGATGGCGCCAGGGCCGATGTTGTTCACGGTGATCTTATCTTTCGCTAGCTCCACGGCAATGGTTCGCGTCAACATGCGCAAACCGCCTTTGCTCGCGCAATATGCCGCATTGGTGGGCATCGGCAAATCTTCGTGAATGGAAGAGATGTTGATGATTCTCCCTCCTTGCCCCTGCTTGATCATCTGCTTGGCGGCTTCCTGAGCGACCAAGTAAGGCCCCAGAAGATTCACGGCGATGATCTTCTGCGCGTCTGCGAAAGCGAAATCGACAAACGGGGCTTTCTTTTCGATGCCTGCGTTGTTGACGACGATGTCGAGCAGGCCGAAGGTGGCCACTGTCTGGGCAATCAGGTCTTTGACTTGATCGGGATTTGAGATGTCGGCGGCGATGGCGATGGTCTTGCCGCCGGCGCTTTTGATCTGATTCTCCGTGTCGTTTGCTGCGTCGGGTTTGCCTACATAGTCGACAACCACAGCAGCACCCTCTTTAGCGAAGCGAATTGCGATTCCTTGACCAATGCCGGTGGCCGCCCCAGTGACGATTGCTACTTTTCCTTCTAGCCGCATAAGTAACTAATATAGTAAGGGAGTGACATTGCAGCGCTATTACAACTGAGGC
Organism: Bryobacterales bacterium; assembly: GCA_963763615.1. Classification (GTDB taxonomy): domain Bacteria; phylum Acidobacteriota; class Terriglobia; order Bryobacterales; family Bryobacteraceae; genus Bog-105. The sequence goes on from CAVXPI010000016.1 coordinate 192,341, forward strand.
CGCCGCTACCGAACCTCACTGGACTTTCTTGAATTCCAGTCCAAACGGAGCAAGTTCATCTTTGATCACTTGTTCTTCGCCAACGGCCACAGTGGTCATACGCCACATAGGAAAATATTTCCGGCCCGCCTCGCGGACTTCGTTCGAAGAAACCTGTTGAATTTTCTCCCCTTCGTGTGCCAGGTCGGCCGGCGAGAGCGAGTCGACCCAATAACGGGAGAGCGTTCGGGCCAGAGCATCCTGCGATTGTAGGTCGACAGCGAGTGAGCCAATCAAATAACGTTTCCCCCGCTGCAGTTCTTCCTCCGTTGGACTCGTTGTCCCCATCCGATTCAACTCATAGGCGATCTCGTTGAAACTAGCACCAGTAACGTCATTCCGCACGGCAGCGCCCGTAATCAATAATCCGGCCTTTTGGTAGGGCGATAAAAAAGAAAAGGGCGAATATGTGTAGCCCTTGTCCTCGCGGATATTGAGAACCAGGCGCGACCCGAACATTCCGCCAAAAATGGCGTTGGCAACGGAGGCTGCCGGATAATCTTTCTCGTCCATCTTAGGCGCCGTTGCGCCGATATAAAATTCGGTCTGCACGGACTTGGCCCGGGGGACGTAAGCAACCGCTTTTGTGACCGAGACTGTTGGCGGCGGAACAGAAACGCCGCTCTCGAAAAGCGGCTTCTTCCAGTGTTCGAAATCTTTTCTAACCAGCGCTTCCAGTCTTTTGCTATCGAAATCTCCAACAACCACAAGCACGGCTTGGTCAGGACGGAAACGGCGTGCGTATTCGTGTTTGAGGTCGGCGGCGGTAGTCTCTTCAATGGAGTGTTTAGTAGGTGAGATCACCGAGTAGGGGTGACCTCCGAACATGACTCGGAACAGAGCGCGGCGGCCCAGGAAGCTAGGTTCGGCCTCCTGCGCGTCTAACTCCGATATCGCCCGCTGCTTGACCGCTTGAACTTCGTTTTCGGCCATGGCCGCGTTGACTGCAACGTCTGCCAAAAGGGCAAGGGCCGTGTCGATTTTATCGGCAAGCACGCTTGTTTGAAGCATGATTGAGTCGGTCCGCGCCGTCGAAGCGAAATCTCCACCACAGGCTTGCAACTCCTCTGCCAGGATCCGCGCATTCCGCGTGGTGGTGCCCTCGGTGATCGAGGAGGCGAGCAATTTCGCAATGCCGGGCCTTTCCTTTGGATCGGCTGCGAATCCGCCGCGCACCGCCAACGTGAAGCTCACCTTTGGGAACCCCGCGACCGGAGCGAGCCAGAGTGTCAATCCGTTTTGCAGTTTCACTTCGGCGACTGGAGGCGGTTCATACGGCTTCAAGGCTGCGTAAGGAGGCAAATCTTTTGGCAAAGCTTTGTCTTTATCGGCGGCATCCCCTATCAGCGAAAACAGCATGCCGGCGGCGACCGCACCCATAAAAATTCGTTTACTCATTTTCGCTCTCCTTCGGTTTGTGGGGCGGGAACCCGGTAGATGATGGTTCGATTGGCCTTCATCAGATACTTTGCAGCGAAGGCACGGACGTCTTGTGGCGTGACGGACGCGATCTCGGCGGGCAAAGCACTGACACTATCGGCATTGCCATCGAACAAGACGGCGTGCGACAAAACAGACGCGCGGGAAACTGGAATTTCCAACTGGCTGTACCAATCGGAGCGCATCTTAGAACTGATACGGGCCAATTCGGCCTCGCTTGGACCTTTGTCCACCAGGTTAGACACGACTGCATCGAACGCCGCGACAAGATCCTCCTCTTTGGTATTTGCCGGCGCCACGACAAACGACGTCATCAACGTGGGGCCATTGTATTCGAACGGATTGCCCAAAGGCCAGTTCACACCGCCGTCCACCGATATGGCGATCTGTTTCTCTTTCACGAGGCGTTGGTAGAGGAGTGACGCTTGGCCGTTGTGGAGTAATTCCCCCACAACCGCGGCTACGACGGCGTCACGGGAGCCACGAGGCGGCATTCGGTAGCCAACCGCAAGCGCGGGGACGCGCGCTAAGTTGTCGGTTTGCCGGCTGCGCCTTTCAGCCGTTTGTGGCGGCTCATCCACTCTTGCTTTGGGAGGAGCGGGACGGGAAGGGACGGCGCTGAAGTACTTCTCTACCTTTGCGAAGGTTTCCCCCGCGTTGACATCTCCCACAACCGCGAGAACGGCATTGTTCGATGTGTAGTAGCGCTCAAAGAATGCCTGCACATCGTCGATTTTAGCGGCGTCGAGGTCATGGAAATCGCCGTAGAAATTGTGTGCGTTCGGGTAGGTATCGAAGGCTTTTCCCGGCAGATCGATAGCGAAGAACAAGCCGTAGGCTTGATTCAGCACGTTCACCCTGACTTCCTCTTCTACAACTTTTCGCTGGTTTTCCAGATTCGCGGGCGAGAAATCAAGGGTCTTCATGCGATCTGCCTCCAGCCAAAGCAGGGGCTCCAATGCAGACACGGGCGCAGTCTCGATGTATTCCGTAAAGTCGTAACGAGTGTCGCCGTTGTTATTGCCCCCTCCTCCTTCGATCACGCGTTCCAATATGCCTTTCGGCGCTTCCGGAGTTCCTTCGAACATCATGTGCTCAAACAAGTGCGCGAAGCCAGTTCGACCCTCCGGCTCCAGGCGAAAACCGATCCCATACGATACGCACAAGCCGACTGTCGGGGCCGAGTGATCTTCCGAAATCACGACCGTAAGCCCGTTACTAAGCTTCTTGACTACCGAAGGCACTTGCCAAGGAGGTGCCGTCTCCGCCGCCGCGACAGAGCAGAGAAGGTAGACGCCCAGGGTTGCCAGGGCCTGAGACATTGGTTTGCGAACGGGGCGACGCGCGAAGCACATAGCACCAAGGTTACTAAAAATGCCCTGACCAGATTTCTAGCGGTCTACAGCGCGATGCGGCGGACCCAGCCGTGTTGGTCGGGCTCGACTCCTCGCTGGATATTTACCAGGCGTTCACGCAATTTTGCGGTGACCGGGCCGGTGGCAGCCTCACCTATATTGAAACTGCCGTTCGCGTCGCACACGGTCCCGATGGACACTATGACTGCCGCTGTTCCACAGGCGAATGCCTCTGTGACGCAACCACTTTCGGCGTCGCGTTGCAACTGCTCATAAGAATACGGCGCCTCCTCCACTTGGAGGCCCTCCTCGGCGGCTAACGTCAAGACTGATTTTCGCGTGACACCGGGCAGAATGGTTCCGGAGAGGGGCGGGGTGAGGAGCTTGCGGTCGTTCGTAACGAAACAGATGTTCATGCCACCGAGTTCCTCGATCCACTTTTGCTCGATGGCGTCAAGGAAGATAGTTTGGTCGCAGGCGTTTTGCGCCGCCTGCGCTTGGGCCACCAGGCCGGAGGCGTAATTGCCGGCGCACTTAGCTGAACCGGTCCCGCCTCTGGCGGCGCGAACGTAGTCGGAAGACACCCATACTTTGAGGGGCTTCTGGCCGCCTGAGAAGTAATCGCCCACAGGCGAGGCAATCAGGCAGAAGATGTACTCGCGGGCGGGGCGTACCGTAAGCGCCGCCTCACTGGCAAAAATGAAAGGGCGCAGATAAAGGCTGCCGCCACTCTCCGCCGACGGCACCCAGCGATGATCGATGCGAACAAGCTCTTCGATCGCCTCGACGAAAAGTTCGGGCGGAAATGGGGGGATAGCCATGCGCTGAGCCGATCTTGCCAGACGGTTTGCATTCTCTTCCGGCCGGAAAAGGAGGATCTGATTTTCTGTTGCGCAGGGGTACGCTTTGAGGCCTTCGAATATAGCCTGGGCGTAATGAAGGACGGCGGTGGCGGGGTCGATTTGGAAGGGATGATAGGGGTTGAGGCGGCCTTCGTGCCAGCCTGCTTCCGGAGTCCATTTCATGGTAACCATGTGCTCGGTGAATGCTCTGCCGAAGCCTGGATTTGCTAGGACGGCTGCCCAGGTCCGCGTCGGAGATGGGCTTGTCAGTCGTATTAATCGTGAAGTTTTTCTGAGGCATGATGTTCTTGCGGAGAAAGATAGTGGCTTGCGGGTTATCGTTGTAGCGTTCGCACTCGGTGAAACCACGCTTGCGGTAGAGTGCGATGGCGGCTTCCAACTCGTCGTTACTGTCGAGATAAATCCAGTGTAAGCCGCGGCTGCGGGCGAAGTCCTCTTGCGCATCGAGCAACTGGCCGGCAATGCGATGGCCGCGCGCCGAAGGTTGGACATAGAGCCGTTTGCACTCTGCGGCCAAGGGAATGGAACCCAGCGGCTTGAGCATAACGCAGCCGACGGCCACCTCATCCAGGTAGGCGAGCCACAAACCGGAAGAGGGATCGGCCAAGATTTTCTCGACTGATTGCGGCGTGTCCCGCTGAACGACGCGCACCGCTTCATAGTATTCCTGAAGGAGCCGAAGCGCGTCGTCGTTCACTTCCGGCAAGCGAACAATGCGGCCAGATTCGCTGAGGATAGACCGAACTGTTTGCAGGCAGCGCACCAGTTCGTCGCGCTTTGCGCAGCTGTGATTGGCCAGCAACTGCCCAACTTGTGAAGAAGACTGCCGGTTGAGCCGCTCTAGCGCGCGTTTGCCGGCCGCCGTGAGAGTCAGGAATTTCTCACGCGCGTCGATTCTGGATGCGGTTTGACGTACCAATTTTCGTTTGGTGAGTAGTGCCAGAAGGCGGCTTATATAGCCAGCATCGAGGCCAAGGTAATTGCGCAAACTGGCGGCGGTTACTTGGGGCTGCGATCCGATCTCATAGAGGATGCGGGCTTCGGTTAGCGAAAACTCGCCGTCCAGATGCCGCCGCCGCAACAGGCCCAAGCGTTGCGTGTAGAAGCGGTTGAATTCCCGCACGACCGCGATTTGCCCGGCTTGTGTATCATGCGCCTCCACTGTGAAGAGCGTAGCAAGAATAGTTGCTTTTGGCAACTATTAACCGCCCCTCCTTAGAGCAAGGCCAGATTTTTCTGGTTGACATATAGCCGCCAGTTGAAATAGTATGTTTCCGGTACGTCATGTATCGTTGCTTGGTGTGGATATTTGTCTAAACAAGTTCTTTAAATGAGGAAGAAAATGCCAAATTTTAGAAAGACCTGGTTCGTTTTTTTACTGGCTATCATGGTTCTGGTATTCGGGCCCGCCGTGGTTCGCAGCCAAAACGTGTATGGAACCATTGCAGGGACAGTGACCGATAGTAGCGGGGCGGCCGTGGCCGACGCCGCTCTCACCTTAACCAATTTAGATACCGGGGAGGTTCGCAACAATCAAACGAACTCCTCCGGCAACTACACTTTTGTGAACGTCTTGCCAGCCCGCTACAAATTAGAGGGCGTCAAGACCGGGTTCAAAAAGTTTATACGCCAACCGATCGTAGTAGAAATCGAAAGCGGACTGAGAGTGGACATTGCGCTCGAAGTCGGTGAACTCAGCCAAACGGTGGAAGTGACCTCTTCGGCGCCGTTACTGCAGCCCGAAACAGCTTCGCTAGGGCAGGTGGTGGAAACGCGCACGGTTACCGATCTGCCGTTGAACGGGCGCAATCCGCTCGCGATGGTGGGTTTAGCGGCGGGTGTTGTGCCGCAAGGCGCACCCTCGGCTGGGAACTCTTCCATGGGCAATCCGGTGGGCGCGAATCCTTTCGCGGCGGGAGATTTTCAAGTCGGCGGCGGCCAGGCTGGACAGAGCCAAATCCTGATTGATGGCGTGCCGACCAATGGTGCGTACTTAAATGTTGTGACGGTTATTCCGACGCAAGACGCGCTACAGGAATTCAAAGTGCAAACGAACAATTTGGGTCCGGAATATGGCCGATTTGCCGGCGGCGTGATCAATTTGTCGACCAAGTCGGGCACCAATGCTTTCCACGGTACGGTGTATGAATTTCTGCGCAACAAAAAATTGAATGCCAATGACTTCTTTTCGAATTCAGGCGGGGTTTCCCGTCCGGCATTTACGCAGAACCAGTTTGGCGGGAATGTCGGCGGGCCCGTTCTGAAAGACAAGCTGTTTTTCTTCACGAGCTACGAAGGTTTCCGGCAACGCAAGGGCAGTACTCTCACAACTTGGGTTCCTACCGCCCTGGAGCGCACCGGAGATTTCTCACAGATCGGATCAACAGGAACGAGTTCTGTGCTGCCTATTTATGATCCGTTGACCAGTGCAAATTGCATATCGGGCGGAAGCGCTTGCAGGACGGCTTTCGCGGGCAACAAAATCAACGCTACCCGGCTCGACCCAACGGCCCAGGCGCTTCTCGCCTACTATCCCTTACCGAATCAAACAGGCAACCCCGCCGGCAACTTTGTGGAAAACTACAGCACCGGCGGTAACGTCGATCAGATTAACGAGCGCGGCGATTTCGCGTTGAGCACCAAGCAGAGACTTTTTGGCCGCTACACGCGCTCGCATGTGTTGTCGCTGCCGGACAGCCCGTTTAAGGGTATCTGCGGCGACCGCTGTACGGAAGACACGGTGACCAACCAGGGTGGCTTTGGCGATACGATCGCCATCTCGCCCACTATGGTGCTCGATCTGCATCTTGGTTACACGCGTTATGTATACGTCAGAACCCCGCTGACGGAAGGCATCAGCTTAGCGCCGTTTGGCCCCGCCTGGACGGCATTGGCGCCAGAGATGACCTACACTCACATACCGGACGCCTGCGTCTCACAGCAATCCGGAGACAGCCGCTACGGAAACGGCAGTTGGTGCAGTGGTGGCATTGGAAGCGGCATCGGCGCGTACGACGACACCCTGAGCCTGGAGCCACTGTTCACGTGGGTGAAGGGCGCTCACACGCTTAAATTCGGCGGCGAGTATCGCATGCTCCGCAATAACTACTATCAGAGCAACGACCCGGCGGGCGAATACAATTTCGACGCTATCATGACCTCTGGAAATCCGCTAACGGCTGGCGTTCCCGGAGTCGTATCGGGACTCGGGATGGCGTCCTTCGTCCTCGGATACGGCGACAATGGCAGCACGACTGAACCCGGAAAAACCGCAGACCAGAATCTTTATAGCGCACTGTATGCGGGAGACACCTTTCAGGTCAGCCGGAAAATGACGTTGAATGCGGGCCTTCGTCTCGACCTGCAGGGAGACTGGACGGAACGCTACAATCGGATCGTCGTTTTTAATCCGACGGAAACGAGTCCGATCGCTGCCGCAGCCGGGCTTCCTGGTTTGAAGGGTGCGTACGATTTGGTGAATAGCACCAACCATTCGAGCCGCACGGCGTTCCCCTCCTGGAACCACGTGAGCCCGCGCTTAGGACTCTCGTATCAGCTCGATAAAAACACCTTGCTCAGGACCGGGTATGGCATCTTCTTCCTGCCCGTGGATGGCCGTTGGGATGATGCGCCGCACAATCTGTTCATCAACTCGCTGAACACGACATGGCTGACGACACAAGCCAATGGCTACACGCCGAGGAATCCCCTCTCCAATCCGTTCCCGGGAGGGATTAATCCGCCCCCGGGCGCCAACCAGGCGTTCATCAATGTGCAAGGCAACGGCAATTCAGCTCCGCTTAGCGGATATTTAGCGCCGTATGTCCAGCAATGGAACGTCGATATACAGCGTCAGCTGCCCGGTAACGCGCTCGTTGACGTGGCGTACGCCGGTTCGAAAGGCACTCACTTGCCGATGCATAATCAGGATTTGGACCAACTGCCGGTTCAGGATCTGCCCACCAATGCGGCGCAAGTGGCGGCATTGACGGCGCAGGTTACGAACCCGTTCTACGGCATAATGCAATCCGGGAATATCGCCGCTAACCCGACCGTCAAGGCAGCTCAGTTACTTCTGCCTTATCCGCAGTTCGATGACGTGGGCATGGCCGAGCCCGACAACCGCGATTCCGTTTACCACTCTTTGCAGGCTAAGTTCCAGCAGCGTTTGGGCGGCGGCGCTCAGATTCTTGCCACTTACACGCTGGCGAAACTGATTGACAACACTAACTCCGAAATCAACTGGCTGGAAGCTGCGTCACCGACGTGGGGCGATGCCAATGCGTATAACATCCGCGCCGCGCGCAGCTTGGACGGGTTTGACGTTCCGCAGCGCTTTGTGCTCGCTTCGGTGGTTGATTTGCCCTTCGGGCGGGGGAAGAAGTTCCTGCGTAACATGAATCCGGTTGCAAACAAGGTTATCGGCGGATGGGGAATGAATACCATCATCACCTTCCAAAACGGCTTCCCCATCATCATCGGGGGATGCCCGGGAGCACTGAGTAACGCCGGTATTCCTAATGCAGGCTGCTCGCTTCCCACAAGAATTGGTGCGGAAAGTATGACCAGTGGCACGCTGGACCAACGGCTGGCACACTGGTTTAACACTTCGACCTTCACGGCCGGCAGCCCGACTGTTTACAACTTCGGCAACGATTCGCGAACCGAGCCGAACTTACGAACCGACGGACAGAAGAACTTCGACGTTTCGTTCTTCAAGAACACAACGTTCGGGAAGGAAGATCGCTTTGGACTAGAGTTTAAGGCGGAGTTCTTTAATCTGTTTAATCGCGTGCAATTCAATCCGCCAAATACAAGCTGTTGCGGCGGGGCGAGCTTCGGACAAGTGACTGGGCAATACAATCTGCCGCGTATTGTGCAGTTCTCGTTGCGAGCGAAGTTCTAGTTCGCTCTTGAAAACAAAGAAGCCGGGCGAGCGGGGTTATTTTCCCGCCGCCCGGCTTTATTTTTTGCCGGGCCCATACTCTCGCCGCGGGATAATGGCTGCGTGAAAGTTCCCTTCCTCGTTCTCCTCTGGGTGCTGTCCAGTAATGCCGTACACGGCCAGACATCGGAAGGACAGATCGAACGCTCTTTTCACGCGGGCCAGCGGGATATGCAGGATGGGAATTTCGCCCGCGCCATAGAAGAATTCAAAAGGGTGTTAGCACTTGATCCAAAGCTAGTGGAGGCCGAGGTCAATCTGGGCCTCGCTTACCAGAGCCTTTTTGAATATGACTCAGCCGTACGCCATCTGACAAAGGGTCTGCGCGACAGGCCGAATCTGCTCGGCCCGGCCGTGATCGCAGGAATGGATTACCTCAAGCTGGGCTCAGCGGAAAAGGCAATTCCGTATCTGCAGCAGGCCCTAAAGATTGATCCTTCGAACAGCGATTCCCGGGAAGCGCTGGCGTCGGCCTACCTCGAACAAGCAAATTTCCGATCGGCAGCAGAGCAGTTCCGGCAGATGGCTGCCCTCAATCCCGATCAATCGGAAGCATTGTTCAAACTCGGGCATGAGTATCTCGATCTCGCCGCTCGTTTGGCTTATCGGGGAGCGCATTTGTATCGCGATTCGGCTTGGGGGCACCGCTTTCTCGCCGACCTTTTGTTTCAGCGGGGCCGCTGGGAAGATGCCGTAAAGGAGTATCAGAAGGCCATTGGCAGCGATCCGGCGCAAGCGGGTCTGCACACGTCGCTGGGCCAAAGCGATCTGCACGCGAAAAAATTGGGGGAGGCGGAGAAGGAATTCCGCTTGGAGTTGCAGTTAGATTCGCGAAATGAAGCAGCCTGGCTGGGTCTCGCCAATGCACAATTAGCCGGGAACCAACCTGTGGCTGCACTGGAATCGGTGCGGAAGGTGTGGGAGATATCTCCCGAATTCCTAGCGGTCCAGAGAGAGTTCCTCTCGGTTGAACTCTCACCGGAGTCCGTCAGAGCAGCGCTGGCAGCCGTGCAAGACGAGCCGGCCAGTCCCGCGAAACACTTCTTTGTGGCAAGCTTATGCGAACGCGCGTGCGCGGATCGCGAATGGAAATCGTTTGAAGGCGGCTTTGCAACATGGCAGCAGCAGCCAAGGCAAGCCGATCAGGACGCTTGCAAAGCGCATCTTTATTCGCGTTGCATCGATTGGCTGAAAGCTCGAAAAAGCCTAAGCGATGCTGAGCGTCTGCAGTTAGGGAAAACATATTTCACACTTCAGCAGTATGAGCTTGCCGCCGACTCACTTACACAAGTGCAGGGCGCGAGCAAGGAGAATGCCGAGGCCAGCTACTGGTTGGCGCGCACCTACCAGGCTGAGGGGACCGAGGCGTATGCGCATCTGCAGGAATCCTTTCCCGATTCCTGGCGTGCCTGCCAGTTGCGCGCCGAAGGCGCATCGCTGCGCGGCGACCCCGGCGGCGCGGTGAAAGAGTTTCATGCCGCTTTAGAACGGCGCGCCAATGAGCCAGAGTTGCATGAAGCCCTCGGCGAACTTTATCTCAACCAACATAGCGATGACGCCGCGGCACAAAGCGAGTTAGAGAAGGCGCTGGCGCTAGACCCTTCGCGCACGCGCTCACTCTATTTGCTCGGGCGTCTGTACGTGCAAAATAAGGACAACGAAAAGGCGTTACCGTATCTGCAACGCGCCTTGCGCTTGCGGCCTGATTTTATGGAAGCCAACAGCTTGTTGGGAACTGTGTACGTGCGGACCGGAAAGTTTGCCGATGCCATTCCAAGACTCGTAAAGGCAGCTCCGTCGGACCATTACGGAAACGTCCACTATCAGTTGTATACCGCGTATCGGAAGCTCGGGCGAAATGAACTCGCGCAGAAAGAATTAGCGCTTTCGCAGGAGTTGCGCAGAAGCTACCTGGAACACGACGAGGCCACAATTATGGGGTCGCCGCAGTTAGAACCGGACCCGCAGTGAAAGCGCCCGGAGTACTCTACCGGCTCAGTAAGGGCGGTGTTACGCAAACTTCTGCAAGTTGGTGCTAGAAGACAAGCTTGAGCGCGAGTTGTATTTGGCGAGCGGGGAAGGTGGCGGTGAAGACACCGAAGCCGCCGCTGTTGGAGTTCGTAGTGCTAACGGAGGAGAAGTTCGTCTTATTCAGCAAATTGAAGGCTTCGGCGCGAAATTGCAGGAAACGCGACTCGGTCACGTTGAAGTTCTTGTGGAGGCCGAAATCGGTATCGAAGATGAACGGAGTCACCACATTGTTTCGCGGAGTGTTGCCGAAGGGTTGCGTATAACTCGGGACGCTGAACGCGGCGGGGTTCAGATAGTTGACGGGGTTACCGGTGCTGAGGTAAAGAGGCTGCCCGGGAACGAGATTAGGCCGCTCGCTGACTAAGTCGCTGACCTGCTGTTGTGAGGTAGCCGCGTAACCGATGTCGAGTGGGAGACCGGAGGTCATGGTGTTGATCATGTTCAGAGACCAGCCGCCGACAACGTAATCGAGCGCTTTGTTACTGATGTTGAAGTGGCGGCCCTGGCCGACGGGCAAATCATAGAGCACCGAAAGGGTGTCGTTGATGGGCTGGTTATAGCTGGAAATGCCGCGTTCGATTTTGGGGTTGTAATAGTTGATGCGCGAATTGTCGCCATTGTAGTTTTCGAGGTGGCCGGGCGCGTTGTCAATGGCTTTTGACCAGGTAAAGGAATTCAGGAAGTAGAGCCCGTTGCCGTTCCTTTTTTCGAGCTTTAGTTGAAGGCCCTCGTAGCTTCCAAAACCGCCGTTATAGGCCACTTCGATGTCGGTGAAACCCTGAATAGGGCGGCGCGCCAGCAGCGGGACGTTCTGGCCCAGTTGGTTAGGTAGAGCCTGATTGGCATCCGAGAGAATATTAAGGCCGACGCTGTGATTGCCGACATAGGCGGCTTCGACTAACAGGTTTTTGGCGAGTTCCTGCTGAATGCTGAAGTGCCAGCTTTGGACGTAGCCGTTGCGGTTGCTGCCCGGGATGTAGCGCACCTCAGAGATCGCGGTGGAGAAGCGAGCCGGGTCGACTAATCCGCTGGGAAAACCTTGCGCCAGCGAACGGAAGCAGGTTCCCGCAACGGCGGAAGCATCGGCACAAATACCCTGGCTGGGAAGTTGGTTAATCGAAGAGTTGATGATATAAGGGCCGTTATAGGCGAGTAAGTTCTCGCCGCCGGCGCGGTTGAACAGCACGTAACTGATGCCATAAGCCGAACGGATGACCGTTTTCGGCGCGGCTTGGTAGGCGAGACCGATGCGGGGCGCCCAGTCATTCGGATCGGGATGGACAAGCGCGCGATTGTAGAGGCTGCCGTTGGATGCGTAGATCAGGGTCTGCGTGATTGGGTCGAAGTTGGCAAGGTGGTTATCGCTGGTGTATTGCGGCGTGGCGAATTCATAGCGCACGCCGAGATTGAGGGTAAGCTTGCTGTTGACTTTGAAATCATCTTGCAGGTAACCAAAGTACATGCGCTGGCGGTAGTGAGCGACCGGATTGTTGTTGAGGGTATAGTTGCTAGGGGCGCCGAAGATGAAGTCGGCGAGACCGTAGACATCTTTGGCTGTGGAGCTGAGAGTGTTTACACAAGACGGTGTGGTGGCGTAGCAGGGGTCACTGAAATATCCGGTGAATGACAACTGGCCGTATTTGGGATTGAAATCGCTGACATCTGTATTGATGGTCTGCAGTTCGAAGCCCATTTTCAGACTATGGCGGCCAAGGATCTTGGTGTAGTTGACCTTGGGATCGTATACGAGCGGGTATTGATATTGGGGGTTGCTGCCCTGGCGGCCAAACTGTGAGAAACCGCCCGCGGAAGAAGTGATGAGTCCGCCGGCGAACGACGGATCAAGAGGCTCGTTGGGAATGGTGAAGCCCGCAGTGGGTTGGCCCACAGTCGAGGGTAACTTACCGTTATGGCTGTAGTTGCCACCGAGGCGAAATTCAACGATTGAAGTGGGGCTGACAGTCCAAGTTAGGCCGCCTACGCCTTCATAAGTCTGCACGTACACGTTGCCATTGGCGTTGCCGCCGGAGGGTCCGGGGATATTGGGCGGGCTGAAAATGCGGGTGTTGAGCTGGCTGTAACGGCCGAAAATGCTGATCTTGGATGTGAGGTAGTAATCGGAGCGAATGTCTCCCTTATCGTTATAGATAGTGTCGGACGGAGCGGATTGAAAGTTATTCGAGAGGCCGGACAGGTTGGGCGCAGGTAGCGACGTAAGGGCTTTGGCAATGGGTCCGAACTGCGAGGCGGGAATGACACCGTTGGGGAAAAGCGCTCCCGTTAGAGGATTGGCGATGGGCAAGCCGGAGGCGCTGAAATCGCCGTTATCCATGGCGGCCGTGGGAACGGAGGCGAACTGGAGAGGATGATAGACGCGGCGGAAGCCTTCGTAATCGCCGAAGACGAAGAGCTTGTTTTTCACGATCGGGCCGCCGGCAGCGGCGCCAAACTGGTTCTGGTTGAAGGGAAGCGTGCCGTTGCGGGGTTTGAAGAAGCCGACTGCGTTTAATACCGTGTTGCGGTTGTACTCCCAGAGCGAGCCGTGCAACTCGTTGGTGCCGCTCTTGATGGTGGCGTTGATCACGGCACCGGCGGCGTGATCGTATTCGGCGCTGTAGTTGTCTGTTTCCACTTTGAACTGCTGGATGGCGTCGGGGCTGGGCTGCATGACTTGGTTGGAGAAGCCCTGGTTGGAAGTCCCGTACGCGTTGTTGTCGACACCGTCTAACATGAAGTTGTTCAATTCGCTGCGCTGGCCGTTGACGTTATAAGAGGCGTCGCGGCTGGAGTCTGTGCCGTTTTCGAGCGGAGACTTGGCCACGCCCGGGACGAGAAGCGTGAGATCGGCGTAGGCGCGGCCATTGAGAGGAAGGTCGGCAATTTCGCGCGCGTTGATGATTTGTCCGCGCGAGCTATTGTCCGCTTCCAGGAGGTTCGCGGCATCGCTGACAGTGACCGATTCGGAGACGCTGCCGATTTCGAGTCTCAGGTCTACGCGCTGGCGGGCGTCCACAGAGAGGTCGAACGCGCTGGTTTCTTCCGTTTTGAAGCCTGTCAATTCGGCGCGCACGGTGTAGGAGCCGAGGGGCTGATTGACGAATTGGAAGTTGCCGCTCGAATCGGTCTTGGTCTTTTGGAAGACGCCAGTGCGGACGTTGGTAAGGGTAACGGATGCGGCGGAGACGGCGCCACCGGAGGGATCGGTCACGGTGCCGAGAACTGTTCCGGATTCAAACTGCGCGAATGCTACGAACGCGGAAGCGGCGCAAAGGAGGATCAGCGTGAAAACACGCCGGACTTGGTTAGGAAAAGACATATTTTGCATGGGAGCCTTTTGCGTGATTCCTTCTACGTTCGCAAGCTAAAGCTACAATTTGACTACAAAGCCAAAAAAAATGTGCGACGGGAACGGGAGGCGCAATGCCATCCGATCCATTGAGCCACTCGCTATCATTGAAGTAGGTATTCCCGCTTTATTCTGTTTGAGAGAACCGTACCTCCTCTCGTAGGGGCCGGTATCACCGACAAGTGCGTTCCCAAGAACCTTACGCAAGATGACCATAGCCGTGCAACATCCTCTTTATAAGATCCTTCAATCCCGCATCGCCATCATTGATGGAGCGATGGGCACCACCATTCGCACCTACGGCATGAAGGAATCCGACATCCGGGGCGAGCGTTTCAAGGATTCGAAAAAAGATTTGCTGAACAACGGCGATCTCTTTTCCTTGACGCAACCAAAGATGATTTGCGACATTCATCGGCGGTTTTTGGAAGCTGGCGCGGACATCATCGAGACGAACACGTTTGGCGCTACGAGCATCACGCAGAGCGAGTTTTTTGTCGATGATCCGCGGGAACACGGCGGGCGCAAGGATCCGGCGTTCTATCAGAAAATCATCGAAGATCCCTTTCTAAACGGCTTGGCATGGGAAATCAATGAACAGTCGGCGCGCCAGTGCCGGGAATGGGCGGATCGGGTGGCGAATGCTACATCACGGCCGCGCTTCGTTGCCGGCGCTATTGGGCCACTCACGGTGTCGCTTTCGAACTCGCCCGATGCCGATGATGCGGGCTTCCGGGTGGTTACTTTCGACCAAGTGAAAACGGCGTACATGCAGCAGGTGCGCGCTCTGATCGCCGGCGGTTCCGACCTGCTGCTGGTAGAAACGATTTTCGATTCCCTCAATGCCAAAGCGGCGCTCGTTGCCATCCGCGAAGTATTCGATCAGGATGGCAAGGAACTGCCGGTGATGATTTCTGCGGCGGTGGGGCGCGGCGGCGAAACCATGATCTCCGCGCAGACAATTGAAGCGTTCTGGAATTCGGTGCAGCACATTAAGCCGCTGTCGGTTGGGCTCAATTGCTCGCTTGGACCCGATCTGATGTATCCGTTCTTAGAGGACTTGTCTACCAAGTCGAGTGCGGCCATCTCTTGTTATCCGAATGCCGGTTTGCCGAATCCGCTTTCGGCAACGGGGTTTGACCTGGAGCCGCCGGACATGGCTCGTTACTTGGGCGAATTTGCGCAGGCAGGGCTAATCAATATCGCCGGGGGCTGCTGCGGGAACACGCCGGATCACATCGCGGCCATTGCCAAGGCGCTCGAAGGGAAGCATCCGCGGGAGCTGAGGGATGCGGCGGAGATGGCATCTCGGACGAGCGTGTCAGTTCCCGATGTTGAGGAGACGAAGCCGCTTCACCTTTCTGGATCCCAGCCGTTCACCCAGCAGCCTGGCGTCTACATGATGATTGGCGAACGGACCAACGTTGCCGGTTCGCCAAAATTCGCCAAGCTGGTGAAGGACGGTAAGTACGAAGAAGCGGTAAGCGTCGCACGGCAGCAGGTTGAAAACGGAGCGAACGTTATCGATATCTGCATGGACGAGGGCATGATTGATGGCGTCACGGCCATGACCCGGTTTCTGCAGCTATTAGGCAGCGAGCCCGAGGTGGCGAAGGTTCCGTTCATGGTGGACTCTTCAAAATGGGAGGTTATTGAGGCCGGGTTAAAGTGCCTGCAAGGTAAGGGTATTGTCAATTCGATTTCGCTGAAAGAAGGCGAGGACAAATTTCGCGAAAACGCCGGCAAAGTTTTGAAGTACGGCGCAGCGGTGGTGGTGATGGCTTTCGATGAGAAAGGGCAAGCAGCCACTTACGAAGACAAAATCCGCATCTGCGAACGGGCCTATCGGATTCTGGTGGATGAGGTAGGTTTTCCGCCGGAAGACATTATCTTCGACCCCAACATTCTCACTGTCGCTACAGGGATGGAGGAGCACAACAACTACGCCGTAGACTTCATCAACGCCACTCGCTGGATTAAAGCAAACCTGCCGCACGCCAAGGTGAGCGGAGGCGTTTCCAACATATCTTTCAGTTTCCGGGGCAACAATAAGGTGCGCGAAGCTATGCACTCGGCGTTCCTTTATCACGCCATTGCAGCGGGCATGGACATGGGCATCGTGAATGCCGGCATGTTGGAAGTGTACGAAGAGATTGAGCCTGCGCTCAGAGAGCTGGTAGAAGATGTTCTGCTGAACCGCCGCAGCGATGCAACGGAGCGATTGGTTGAGCATGGCGAAGCGCTGAAGGCGGCCAGCTCCGGCGTTGCCGTGAGTGAAAAGAGGGCCGAAGAATGGCGCAATGGCACGGTGGAAGAACGCCTTGCGCATGCGCTGATCAAGGGTATCGATACGTACATCGACATTGACACCGAAGAAGCGCGCGCCAAGTTAGGCCGTCCGCTGCTCGTGATTGAAGGGCCGCTGATGGACGGCATGGGCGTGGTGGGCGATCTGTTCGGCTCCGGCAAGATGTTTTTGCCGCAGGTGGTGAAGTCGGCCCGCGTGATGAAGAAAGCGGTGGCTTATCTGACGCCGTTCATGGAGGCCGAGAAGGCGTCGATGGCAGCGGCAGGACAGGCGGTGAAAGCCCAGGGAAAGATCGTCTTGGCCACCGTTAAGGGCGACGTGCACGATATTGGCAAGAACATTGTGGGCGTGGTTTTGGCTTGCAACAATTATGAAGTTATTGACATGGGAGTGATGGTCCCATGCGAGAAGATTTTGGAACGCGCGAAGGCCGAGAAAGCGGATCTGATCGGTTTGAGCGGCCTAATTACGCCATCTTTGGATGAGATGGTGCATGTGGCTAAGGAGATGGAGCGGCAAGGATTCAAGCTGCCGCTGCTGGTTGGCGGGGCTACAACTAGCCGCGCGCATACCGCCGTGAAGATTGCGCCGCACTATAGCGAGCCGGTAGTGCACGTGTTGGATGCGAGCAGGGCGGTGCCGGTGACAACGAGTTTGCTGAGTGAAGAAGGCAAGCCGGTGTTCGTGGTCCAGCATCGCGCGGATTACGAAGCGCTGCGTAAAACACACGCGGCTCCCAAGCAGAGTGTGGTCGCGTTGGAAACTGCGCGAGCGAGGCGAACGCCGATTGAGTGGCGCGCCGAAGACATTGCGGTGCCGTCCTTCACCGGCGTGCGCGTGCTGAATGATTTTCCACTCGCGGCGCTGCGCGATTTCATCGATTGGTCTCCCTTCTTCCAAACGTGGGGACTCAAGGGCACTTACCCGCGCATTTTGGAGAACGAAAAGTACGGCGCGCAAGCTGCTCAGATCTATAAAGAGGCCAATGCGCTGTTGGACATGATCGTCGAAAAGAAGCTCCTCAGCGCGCGCGGCGTTTACGGTTTCTTCCCCTCCAACGCCGTGGGCGACGATGTGGAGTTGTATGCCGACGAAACGCGGACGCAGGTGCGGGAACGGTTGCACTTCCTGCGCCAGCAAGCCAACCGCGAAGGGAGTGAGCCCTGCCGGTCGTTATCCGATTTTATCGCGCCTAAGGAAACGGGGCTGGCCGACTACATTGGCGGGTTCGCGGTCACCAGCGGGATGTGCCTAAAAGAGCTGTGCGACAAGTTCAAGGCCGAGCACGACGATTACAATGCCATCATGGCTGAGGCCATCGCCGACCGGCTGGCTGAAGCATTTGCTGAATGCCTGCACAAGCGGGTGCGCGACGAGTGGGGCTACGGCGGCGCCGAACAGCTGAGCAAGGCGGAGATCATTCAGGAGAAGTATCGCGGAATCAGGCCGGCGCTGGGCTATCCTTCCTGCCCGGATCATACAGAAAAAGGCCCGCTATGGCACTTGCTGGATGTGCGAAAGAATACTGGAATGATGATCACCGAGTCGTTCGCAATGTGGCCTGGCTCCAGCGTCAGCGGACTCTATTTTGCTCACCCACTGTCGCGGTATTTCGATTTGGGGAAGATTGATCGGGACCAAGTTGTCGATTACAGCAAACGCAAAGGCATGAGTGTTGCTGAGGTGGAGCGCTGGCTGGGGCCCAACTTGAACTACGATACGGCGGTGTAGGAGCGGGCTGGAAATAACTAACACCTTTCTCAAAAATTCAGCGATTCGACAAAATCTTCAACCAGGAAACATCAATCAACTGGGTGTCTGAGGTGATCAACGTCAAGTCCATGGTCAGGGCGGTCGCCGCGAGGAAAATGTCGCCTGGATCGGCTTGAGGCAGTTCGATCCCCGCTGCCGCACTCGCCACGGCAAAATTGAAGGGAGCTTCTCTCAACGGTGCACTCACTAACGCCTTTTCCAGCCATTCGAAAAATTCGCCGCGTATTCTAATCCTCTTACCTTTCTCTAGAAGTCGGGCTTCCCAGATCGAGACCGGAGAGAGATACAACTCATTGGAATCCTTCGCTAATTGCCTTTTCACCTGGGTACTTAGTTTGCCGGGATTCTGGAGAGCCCATATCCAGATATGAGTATCGAGCAGATATTTCACTTGTCGTCCGCCGTCCAACCGCGAAACGCACCGCTTGGCCCAACGATATCGCCCGTAATTTCAAAGGAGTCCTTCATACAGCCTAACCAGTCGTGCACTTTGGCCGGTTTCGGTGGCACAATCTCGGCGACAGGTTTTCCAAAACGCGTCACCACTACTGGTTTGCCGCTTGTTCGCACTTCTTCCAAGACGGCTAGACACGTAGCTTTGAACTTCGAAATCGCCATTTCTCGGATTTTCGTCTGTACCATGGTGTAAGACCATGGTACAACTTCAGGAATGGTGTACAAGCGACAAGAACGAAATAGATTGTCTAAGTGGAGCCAATGCCAGATAGACTCAAAGGCAAAATCGCGGTAGTCGCTGGAGCTAGCCGTGGTTGCGGTCGAGGGATAGCGTTAGCACTTGGCGAGCAGGCCGCCACTGTCTATGTCACCGGCCGCTCCGTCCGCGGCGGTCCGCCACCGATTGATGGCAGCGCCGGCACCATTCAAGACACTGCGGAGGAAGTGACGCGCCGCGGCGGCCTTGGCATACCAGTGCAGATTGACCACACGGATAAGACGCAGACCGAGATGCTCTTCGAGCGCGTGAAGACAGAGCAGGGCCGCCTCGACCTTCTCGCTTGTGCTGTGTGGGGTGGCAACGAGCGCTTCGTCGATCCGATATGGAAGCAGCCGTTCTGGAACTTGCCGGCGGAGTTTTGGCAAGATTTCATGGCCGCTGGGCCACAAGCGTTTTGGTTGGCAGCCCGGACTGCGGCTCGGCTCATGCAGGAGAAGAGTTCTGGCCTGATCGTGGCGATCAGCGAACCCATGATCGAGGCGGACAAACTGAGCGGGAACATCCAGTGGGATCTATTCGAACACCTTCCTCATTACGCTCTGAACCGGCTGGTGGCAACCCTCTCTGCCGAAGCGCGCAAAGCCGGCATTACCTTGTTGGGTCTGTTACCCGGCTTCATGAAAACCGAGCGGGTGCAGGTCCACATGCAGGACGAAGCCCTTCAGAAGCTCTACCGCTACGACTTGGCGGAATCGCCGGAATACACAGGCCGGGCCGTGGCCGCGCTTGCCTCCGACCCGAATGTCATCGCAAAGTCAGGCCAACTGATATTCGTCGGAGATGCGGCGGCAGAATACGGATTTACCGATATTGACGGCCGCCAGATCGAGAACTTTTACCGCGCGACCGGACGCTTGTGATCCACAGAATTGAAAATCAAATCTGCAGCCGCCAACCCTCCGCCCCGCAATTGTGTGATATTATTCGATCCGTTTTGGAAATAGAAGTGAATTTCCAGAATAGTCAGAGGATTCGATGATAAACAAACTCGTCATTTCATCGTTTGTTGTTGTTTGCGCAGCTCGCATGGTGTGTGCCCAAAGCGAGGCGGTGAGCGCTCAACTCAGTGGAACGATTCAAGACGCGGCCAGTGCTTCCATTCCGGGGGCGAAGGTCACCCTCTCCAATCCCGACACGCATTTTACGCGTGAATTCACCACAGGTGACAACGGACTTTACACATTCACCTTAATCCCGCCTGGGACTTATCAACTTAGGGCAGAAAAAACCGGCTTTACAACGGCGGTTCAAAACAACATCGTGCTCTCGGTGGGCCAGTCTTCATCACTCGATCAGAGGCTGCAAGTGGGCAGCGTCAACGAGACGGTAGAAGTCACCGCAGCCGCGCCTGTGCTGAACACAGGTAGCGCCGATCTTGGTTCGGAAGTGAGCAGCAAGCAGGCGGTGGAACTGCCCCTGAACATTCGCAACGTTTTCGGCCTGGTAGAGCTTGACTCGAGCGTCAACAATAGCCAGCAATTTCAAGGCTTGAATCCGCCCGGCTCACAAGGCAACGTAGATCAGGACATTGCGTTCTTTAACTTCGGCGGCGGACGATTCGGAACTACCGCCTTCATGCTCGACGGGCACTGGGATGGCGCCGGCGATTGGGATGGAGTCATCTACGTGCCCTCGGTGGATGAATTGCAGGAGTTCAAGATTCAGACCAATACGTTTTCGCCGCAATACGGCCTGAGCATGGGGAACATTGTGAACGCGATCACCAAATCGGGAACAAGGAGTTTTCACGGTGGCGCCTTTGAGTTTTTGCGCAATAACAACCTCGACGCCAACAACTACTTCAACAACCTGAACGGCTTGCCGCGTCCACAGTTCAAACGAAATCAATTCGGCTTCACGGCGGGCGGCCCGGTTTATTTACCGGGCATCTACAAACAGCGTGAGAAGACTTTCATCTTTGGCACTTACGAAGGCCTGCGCCAGCAAACTCCCACTACTCTCATCACCTCGGTGCCAACGGCGCTCCAACGGCAAGGCGATTTTTCGCAAACCTTCAACCAAGACGGTTCGCTAGCGGTGATTTACAACCCCTTCAGCACGGCGCTGGTAAATGGACAATACGTCAGGACGGCGTTTGCGGGAAACAAGATTCCCTCAATCGATTTAGATCCAGTGGCGCAAAAGCTGCTGGCCTACTATCCCCAGCCCAATCGCCCCGGCAACGCGCTGACCGGCGTGAATAACTTCGCGGGAACCGCTGGGCTTCCGACGAATAGCGATCAATACACCATCAAGGTGGATCACAGTTTCAGCGAGAAGCAGAATTTTTTTGTCCGCTGGTCTCAAAAACGGCAGTTCAAGCAATTGGAAGGTGAGTTCTTTGGAACTACCGACCTGGGCGGGAACGGAACGCTGGCACCGGACAACCGATGGGACGGCGGCATGGGCTATACATATGTGTTCTCTCCACGGTTTGTTATGTCCGTCACGCTCGGATGGGGCCGTTGGGTGGAGGGACGAAAGCCGCAGGGCGTTCCCTTCGATCTAACAGCCGTTGGTTTGCCCGCATCGCTGAATACCTACGATGGGCCGGGAGCCTTTCCCAACATCAGCATCTCCGGATACCAGAATTTGGGTTCCGGCGGATTGAACGCAACGCCACGCGATGCCAGAACGTATGCAGTGGATTTCACGCGTAACACGGGCTCGCATGCGTTCTCGATGGGCTTCATGGGAATTAATTTCTACCTCAACACGTTTAACTCAGCGCAGGCGAGTTTCAGCTTCTCGCCTGACTTCACGCAAGGTCCGTTCCCGACGGCCGCAAATAGCGATACGGGGTCGGGCGTAGCCTCGTTTCTGGTAGGGACTGGGGACAGCGGCAGTGTTAGTTACAGCGCGGAGGCCGCTTACAACAAGAAAGATCTCGGCTGGTATCTCAATGACGATTGGAAAGTAAATAGGAAGCTGACGCTTAACCTCGGGTTCCGGTATGACATTCAAACTGCGCCGACAGATAGATTTAACCGTCTGTCTTACTTCACGACTGCGCCGAATCCGATTAGCAGCCAGGTTCCTGGCATCAACCTACCGGGCGATATTCAATATGTCAACGGCAGTAATCGCGGCGTTTACGGCACGAACTATTGGAACCTGGCGCCGCGCGTTGGCATGGCTTACTCACCGCTGCAAAAACTGGTTTTCCGCGCAGGCTATGGAGTTTTCTTTACGCCGGCGATGGAATTCGGAGACTACCAAGGCCTGAGCCTGAACGGTTTCTCGCAGACCACGCCGTATGTGGGCACAGTGAACGGTGTCACGCCACAGAACCTGTTAAGCAATCCTTTCCCGAATGGCCTGCTTGCTCCGGTAGGCGAGGCAAACGGAGGCGCAACTAATGTGGGGCAAAGTACCAACGCCGTGCTGCGCGCGCGCAACAGCCCTTACGTGCAACAGTGGACCGCGAACCTGCAGTATCAGATCGGCAACACCGTACTGCAAGGGGCCTATATCGGCAATCACGGCCTGAAGCTGCTCTTCGGCTCGAGCACAGCGGAGTTGAATCAACTGCCCACAGCGGACCTCGCGCTTGGCAACCAACTCCTTCAACCTGTCGCAAACCCTTTCTACGGAGTTATCACAAGCGGAGCTCTTTCGGGCTCTACCATTCCGTATGGCCAACTGTTGCGGCCGTTCCCGGAATACACCGGAGTTGAAAGTGTTCAGCCAACCATTGGATTTAGCAGCTATAACGCCCTGGCGCTTTCGGCGAACCACCGTTTCTCCAACGGTTTGCAATTTCTGGCTTCGTTCACCTGGTCGAAATACCTGACAAATAGCGAAGGGCCCGAAGGTTGGACGAATGGCCAGGCGCAATCCGTCCGCAACTGGTACAACCCGGCCTTGGAAAAGAGCTTGATGCTCGACGATATTCCGCGCAGCTTGGTGTTGAGTTATGTGTATGAACTGCCGGTGGGTAAAGGGCGGAAGTTTGCTGTGTCCAACAAGGTTGCCGACGCAGTTATCGGCGGGTGGCAAGTGGCCGGTGTCTCTAATTTCAAAGACGGATTTCCGCTTTCGGTCACGGATGCCACAAACAACACGAATTCGTTTGGCGGCAATCAGCGGCCGAATGTTTCGAGCAATGTCGGTGTGAGCAATCCTACGATTTACGAAGCGTTCAACATTGCCGCTTTCACGCAACCCGCGCCCTTCACATTTGGCGACGCACCGCGCACGATGGGCTACCTTCGCGCCCAAGGCACCATCAGTTCCGATCTGACGCTGCAGAAGTATTGGCGCTTGTGGAGTGAGACATCGAGACTGCAGCTACGCGCCGAGTTTTACAACCTGTTCAACCGAACGCAATTCTTCGCGCCAGGGACAACCTATGGCACCTCAACCTTCGGCGTGATTCCGGGGGCTTTGCCGAGCCGGTCGATTCAATTCGGAATGAAACTCTATTGGTGAAGACCGAAGCGCAGGTCCGATTCATTGCCCTGTTGGCGGCTTGCTCGCTGGGAGTTCCGGCGCAAGGAAATCTGCCCGAAAAGATTCGGGTGGCCCAATCGTCTGGCGACTATGCGAGCGCCGCCAAGCTCTATTCGCAACTTATTGCAGGCGGCGCCGACTCTGCGGAGATCCGCAGCAACTACGGGATCATGCTGCATTTGTCCGGTGAAAACCGGAAGAGTCTCGAGCAGTTCCGGCTGGCTTTGCGCCGCAACCCGAACCTGCCGCCCGCCAATTTGTTCGCGGGTTTGGCGGAGTTCGATCTACACGATTACAGAGCCGCATTACCTTATCTGAAACACGCGCAAGAGCTTAATCCACAGGCGACGGCGCCGTTGCTGGCCCTCGGCAAAGCGTATGCCGCCATGCGGGAATATGAGGCGGCCAATGACGCTTATACGAAAGCCGGTTCGCTGGACCCAAGCCTGGCGGTGGCCTGGTACGGAGCTGGCGTGACGGACAGGGCGCGGGCCGAGGAATTGCTCAATCGCGCGGCCAGATCCGGCAACTCGAGCGATGTGAATGGGCCGGCAAAGAAGCTTCTGGACGACGCGTTGACGGCGTTGAATCGCGCGATCGTATTGGAGCCCAACGCGGCTCGCACCCACTTAATCATGGCCGAGGCTCTTTCCGACGCGGGTCGATTCAGCGACGCTGTTAATGAATACCAAACAACGCTCAAGATCGATCCCAGTCTGGCTGCCGCATGTTTGGGGCTGGCTACCGCCTATTGGAAAGAGCGGCAGTTTGACGAGGCGCTACCTTTATTGGAGCGGTTGTTGAAGCAATCGCCGCAAGATCCGGAAGCGAACGGAATGATGGCGGACATTCTTGAACACAACGGAGACCGTAGCGCGGCGAAGCACCATGCGGAACTGGCGCTGGCGGGCAATCCCGGCTTAATTCAGACGCATGTGGTGCTGGCGCGAATCTATCTGGCCGACAAGCAGCCAGCGCTCTCAATCGCTCAACTGCAGAAGGTGATTGGCGCCGATCCGGACGGCAGTTATCATTTTCTGCTGTATCGAGCGTATCGCGATGCGGGCGACGAGAAGTCCGCCAATGCAGCCTTGCTTGAATTTCAAAGGCTACGCGGCCGTTAGCGTTAGTGCTGGGTGTGCAATCGCTGTTGGCGTTCCAGCTCGGTTGCTTTGATTTCTTTGGATTTCTTTAAGGCAGAATCCGCCTCTTCCGCTTTGCCTAGTTTACGGAGTGCGACGGATAGCTCGTAATGAATTTCGCCCCGCTCGTCACTGGCCGCGGCTTTAGTAAGTTCGCCAACCGCGTTTTCATATTGTCCCAGGTGCATATAGGCGCGGCCCAAGTCTGCTCGTGCCGCCAAGGCATCGGGTTGGGCGTCCAGATAGCGAATCAACAACGGAAGGGCCTCGCGATCGCGATGCTCGCGGACGGCGATGTTGCCGAGTTCGAACGTCGCTTGCATTGCCTTCGGATTGAGACGGAGAGTGTCTTTGAGATAGATGGCAGCCCGGTCAAACTGACCCAACTCCCAATAGACCGTGCCGATTCCTAAGAGCGGTGCGGCAATATTTGGTTGCTGCTGGGCGGCGCGTTGGTAACTTGCCAATGCCGCCGTCAGATCGCCGTGTTGGCGGTTGACATCTCCTAAGAACAACGCCGCTTGCCACGAATCGGGAGCTAATTCGACGAATTGTTCAAAGGCGTGGCGAGACTTAGAAGCCAAATCGCGCGCAATCTCATAGAGCTTTGCAGCCTGCGCGGTGCCGGTGCCTTCGTTCGATTCGGCAGAGGACTCGCCAAACGCTTCGGCTGCAAGTTTTTCATCACCCACGCTTTGCAGATATTCTGCCGTCAGCCGTTTCGAGTATCCCGATCCGCCCGGCATGTTTGCCAGTTCGCGCGAAGCTTGCTCGGCCATTTGCTCGTAACAAAGGGCGAGACCGTACCAAACGTCGGAATCTTTGGGAAACTGGGCGGCGCGCTTCTCGTAGGTTTCGGCCGCACGCGGTAAATCGCCGAGCGCCATGCGCGCGCTTGCCAAAGCGAGAACGGCATCGCGATTCGCCGGATCTTGGGCAAGCAGTTCTTCCAGCGGGGCGATGGCACTCTGCGGCCTGTTGATCTGAACGGCGGCCATGCCGGCAATCAAGGCTGCGGACTTCAGTTCAGGGTGCTTCTGCCAGAGTGGTGAGGTGATTTCAAAAGCTTCTGCATAGCGGTGCGTTTCGTAATACATAACCGCGAGATTGTTCAGCGCTTCGGGCGCAGCGGGGCGGATGACGAGGGCGGCGCGATAAGTCTGAATTGCTGCATCGTAGTTACCCTGCTGACTCAAAACTGCCGCTTGCTGACATAACTCGGTGTAGCGGTCGGCACAGACGGACTGCGCCACGCAGACAATCAAAACGGCAGCAGCAATTCGGTAGAACATCGCAGGTGAGAACGCTTACGCTTCACCCAAGAGGCGCTTTAGCATCACATGCTGGCGGCGCACCTGTTCGCAGCTATCGGTTTCAAAAGCGTCCTGAGTGATGCGCTGGCCTTCATATTCGCTGACTAAGTAGCCATCGTAACCGCCTTCGATGAGCACTTGGACGATCTGATCATACGGAATTGACGATTCCCGATAGTCTTCGGTCATGTCATAGAATTTTGCATGGATATGGTGGCTGTAGGGGACGAGCGGCTTCAGCTTGCGGATATCTTGGCCGCCGGGCGAATAGACCGCTCGCAAATAGTCCATTTCCGGCTCGGAGGCGCCGGCTTTGGTCATCTCCAGGCTGGCGCGTTCGAGAGGCAGCTTATTGTTGTGCGCGTCGTCAACCAATTCGGCTATGCTGCGGCGGAGCGAGCCATCGCGGATGCGGCGATCGCGGTCGGCACTCGACTCGCGCATGCTAAACAGCCCCATGTCTGGATTGAGTCCGAAGTGCTTGGTTTTCGTCTTGTCGATAATCCCCACCCAGCGTTCCACAAGCCGGCCATCGATGGGGCAGGGCGCATGAATCTCAACGTTCATTCGGATATCGTGTTTCTCGGCGAGCGGGATACTTCTTTCGATAACATCGACAGGCGTGCCAATGAGCAAGCGGAGGTTTACGAAGCCCAGTTGCTTGGCGAGTTTCATGTCGCGTTCCATCCACTGAACGCCCTGTTCCAGCGTGAAGTCGCGGTCGCGAAGAAGAAAGGTATCTTGAAACTGGGTATAGGTCACGGGCTTTGTGCCGTACCTCGCCATGAGGGCGAACCAGTGATCGACCCACTGACTGGTAATCTGCGGGAAACCCGGGACATTTTCCTCGGGCAGCATTTCTATGCCGAAGGCACCAATTGAAGAGGCTTCGGAGAGGCTATCCTCGAGTGTCATGGCTCGTGTATAAAACTCTTCTTGGTAACTATAGAGAGAAACGCCACGTTTGATCTTATGGTGGAGATTCTCGGCTGCAGCAAGGAGAGGATCCGGCTTTGAAATAATCGCGGCGGCGGCGACGCCTTGAAGCAAATCTCTGCGTGTCAATTGTTTCGACTTAACCTTTCTAAACGAGGCTCATCCTCTGGGTTGCGCCTTCGCGAGCTTGCAGAAACGGTACGAGCGTCGTGCGTGCGAAGTCGAAAAGATTTTCCGGATCAGCGTGAGGAATATAGGATTTGCGTATGACGATGCCGAGTTGAACGGAGTGCATGCCGGTGGCGAGGCCGCCATTGCGGAAATCGCGCGTTAGGATCATGTACTTATTGAACATGCAAGAGGACTATATCAAAAAACCACAGGCGCTGGTGGTTGGGCGGGGCGAAATTCCGACAGAATAGTTCCTCTATGTTTAATGCGAGAAAAGGCCCGTCGCCTCCGATAGCAACGGGCCCTACCTCCGAAGTCTTTCCTTTTAGCGCGGCATCAGCTTGACGGAAACCATCGAAACAAACCCGACCTTGTAGTGCAGTTTCCGTTCTACGGTATCCTTGCCAAGTGTATAGCTCAAGTTGCCGCCAGCGGGCGTGATCTTTGAAAGCAAGCACTCCTTGCCATAACAGGCGAAGGTTACGGTGCTGGGCTTTCCCTTATCGCGGACGCCCATCATCACGAAGTCGCCGTGGCCACGCGCATCGCGCACCTGAAACACCGTACTGCTTTCACTCATCCGAGCGAAACTGTACCGTCCGGGAGGCAATGTAGTGTTGTGGGAAACAAACGCGAACGGGATGTCGGCCACTAAGTTGTTACCCTGCGCGGGTAAGTTAGTTACAAATGGTCCAGCGATTCCAACTGCCATCAAAAGGCTTCTCAAAATGCGTTTCATGTTATTTCTCCTCTTTGCGTTCCTTTTCAGAGCGCTTACGCCTTTTGTATTTGCGTGTGGACGGCCACTCTGAAAACACGCTCTTTTCAGTGTTTTTCTAAGTGCTTTCCGTTAAAAAACATGGCTTTCATAGAACAAAAAACTGAAGCGCGTCAGGCAGGAAGGATAAAGATAGCGATTGATAAATGAAACAAATGAGTACTTCGGTACCCGATCAGCGCGAGTTAGCCGACGAAGATGAACAGCCGTAGCAATGGAAGCTTCCCTACCACGCTGTACAGCCCCGAGCCGAGCCGTGAGTGTAAACGAGCGGCAACGGATCTACCGGTGTCCGAACTACCTGCGTTGTTGCAGAAAGCCAGCCATCGTGCCGCCTCCTATCACACGCACTTTCGGGCGCACGAGCATGCGGCATCGGCAATTCCACTGGGGCAATTTAGTAAAAAGGATATATGAAAACTATTGCATTGTCCGTAGTTCTACTATTGGGGGCGGCTGGCTTGACCCCGGCTTCCGCACAAGTGAAAGAGGATTTGAAAACGGCCGGTGACAAGACCGGGGATGTCGTAAAAGACGGCGCCAAAGATACCGTTAAAGGCGTAAAAAAGGCTGGCCACGTGGTAAAGACCGGCGCGAAGGATGCCACGAAAGGGACGGAAAAGGGCGCGAAGGTGGCTGGCCATGACACGGAAAAGGCCGGCTACGTGGTGAAGACGGACACCGTAAAAGGCGCGGAAGCAACCGGCCACGGAGCGGAGAAAGCCGGACACGCCGTGAAAACCGGCACGAAAGATGTGGCAAAGGACACAGAGAAGGGTGCAAAAGCCACCGGGCACGAAGTCAAAAAGCTGGGTAGCGAGACGGGGCACGGCATCAAGAAGGGCACGCACAAAGTCGCAAAGGTGACGGCTGAGGGTGCGGAAAAGGTTGAGGGGAAGACCGCCACTCCCGCACCCGATAAGAAGTAGAGAGAATTGGCTGGGAGACAGGGACTCGAACCCCGATACGCAGATCCAGAGTCTGCAGTCTTACCATTAGACGATCTCCCAAGGGCCCAATCGCAGTATAACAAGCAGTTGCGATTTCGCCTGAGGGCTGGCGCGCGGTCATGAACCATGCCTGTGGAGCGTATCTGCGCCCTTGCGCTACTGCCCGGTTGAGTCTCCCCGTTCGATACATTAAGGGGTATGGCCAAGACAGCTCAACCGGCGGTAACGCCCACAGCAATAGCCGCGAAGACACCAATTACATTTGCCATTGATGTTGGCGGAACCGGAATCAAGGGGATTCTGCTGGACGACCGCGGCAAGCCGATTAGCGAACGGATTCGGTTGGAGACGCCGCAACCGGCAACACCGGAGAATGTGCTGGCGGTGTTGGATGGCATCGCAGAGAAGCTGAGAGGGTTTGACCGCGTGTCTGTGGGTTTTCCAGGCGTGGTAAAGCTCGGGGCTACGTTGACGGCACACAATCTAAATCCGCAGTGGGTGGGTTTTGAATTGGAAAAGGTGCTGGCGCGAAGGTGGCGTAAGCCAGTGCGAGTTTGCAACGATGCAGCGGTTCAAGGCTATGGCGCAATTCGCGGCAAGAGCTTGGAATTGGTGATCACACTGGGCACGGGTTTGGGGTCTTCTTTATTTGTCAATGGGACGTTGGTGCCGGGGCTTGAGCTGGCCCATCATCCCTGGCGAAAGGGCAAGACATATGAGGAGTTTTTAGGCAAAGACGGCTTGGCGAAGCACGGGAAGAAACGCTGGAACAAACTGCTGGCGAAGGCGATTCCGCAGTGGGAGTCGCTGTTTAACTACGACCATTTATATATTGGCGGCGGGAATGCTGAGAAGATCAACTTTTCTCTGCCTGCGAAGGCCACGCGCGTGCCGAACGAGGATGGTTTGTTGGGTGGTGTAGCGTTGTGGAAGTATTGAGCGCCGCCGATTGCCGACCCCTTTTCGGCTTGTTTATTTGACACTAATGGTTCTTTCGGCAGGCGCGCATCCCGCGAATGCGAATCTCCAGCATGTAAAGAACAATGCCCAGATTGATCGCCAGAACCGCAACTGCGATCCAGTGCCTGTGTTGCACCACCTTGAACACTTCAATGGGAAGATATAGCATTCCCGAAAGCAAAGCGAACCATTCCGCCCACACCCGCCGATACCAAAGCCCCCAAGCTTCCACAAACCTCACTGCCGCATAAGCGAACGCCAGCGCCAAAACAGTCCAAATTCGCATGTCGCCCAGATCGCTGGCGCCCCGCAGCAAAGCTTGCGCCCAGTGGTGATCGAACCCGATGTGCAGGTGATAGAGAAGCTCTTCCGCCAAATCCTCCATCCGATCGCGCATCGCGATCAAGGTCGCCGCCAGCACGAGAACCAAAATACCCTTGGCCGCCTCAAAAACGGCGACCGTCCGTAAGCCGGCTTTGCTCGCGTGTTCATCTACCGCTTGCGGCAAGCGGCGCTTGCTGATTGGCGTGCTACCCATTCCCCACCCACATGCTCCCACACCTGTTTGACGCCTCCGCTTGCGCGTTCAGTACACTCAAACCAGATGGCGTCCGCACAGTCAGAAACAAGATCGCCTGAGCGTTCATCTTCGCGCAAGAAATCGCCGCGGCGCAAACCACCCGCTTCCTCCGGCAATCCCAGCCCCGCTAAAATCATAGCGGCTCTCTTCTTGTTCGTTGCCGGATCGTCCTCCGTGTATTGGGCATTGCAAATCCATGCCCGCTATACCTTCAGCTTGCAATCGCCTGTCCGGTTGAGTTTGCATTGGCCTGTTGTAATCGCGCGCCGGATACTTTCAGAAGACGCACGAGAAGCGCAATTGGATCAGCACCGCCCGCTCACCGCTTATCAGCAATATGCCTGCCTCAAATTTGGACCCGCCTGCCGAGTCGCATTAGCCATTCAACGCGCCGAAAATCCCGAAGGCAAATGCGAGACCTATCACTACAATTCAGACGGCACTTTGGATTGGGGCTATTTCCAAATCAACACCGTCCACCTCAAACGTCCCGGCCTGAATCTCCGCGATCTCCTCGATTGCCGCGCCAATATCGATTTCGCTTACCAGCTTTACTCCGAGCGTCAGGGGTTCACAGCCTGGAGCACCTTCAATAATGGCTCGTATCGAAAGTTTCTAGGACATAGGGACTAGAAAAAAATACCGAATAGCGTATAAACGCGCCAAACCTGAGAAAATTGTTACAATTATTTGTATTCCGCAAGCTTTTTTAGGTATAGTAGTGTTACTCAAGGCGTGACGTCGGAACGCGTTTCGCCTTTCCTCCGAACAGCAAGGGTCGGAGATCTCGAGTCCCCGACCCTTGCTGAAAAAGCTTCGATCCCCCCAAAAGTTTTTGACTAGCCCCTAGCCGAGCCGCGACCCGCTAGGGAGCGACCGCACCAAGAAAAATTTTGATTTTTGCGGGAAGACTTGAGGACTTTGGTGGACCTGAAGGGATTCGAACCCTTGACCTCTTCCATGCCATGGAAGCGCGCTCCCAACTGCGCCACAGGCCCATCCGTTTCACCCGTTACGTCACGAGAATACCACACCAGTCGTACCAGGACGCTAAACCTCTGGTTATCGAAAAAGATGCCTCAATCTAGCACTCTTACTATTGACTCCATGACGAATCGAAGGCACAATCAAACGGTCGGAACGAGATTGCTTTACTCTTTCCGCTGAACTACTCATAGACTCGAAAGTTGCATGATCAAAGTGGCTCCGTCGTTCAATGTCGTAACGCAAGAAGTTCCCCTTGCCCATCGCGAAATTATCAGCCTGAGAAGACCGGCAGGTGTCAATCCTGTGCTTTCAGAAGAAATCATTCACGAACTTCGCCAACCTCTCGGCGTCATTGATTCGCTCGCGTATTATCTCGAGCTCACTTCCGTCGACGAAAAAGTATACACGCACCTTGCGCAAATCCGGGCCATGGTGTCGCAAGCTAATGGCATCTTGGAACGCGCCTCAGACACGCGCCGGGAAATGCCAATTGGTAATCCTTACCTGTCGGACTCCTAACCGCCGCTACTTCTGTTTCGCTTCCAGTTCCCCTACACGCTGCCTGATCTCACGCACAGTTTCATTGAGTTCAGGCAGCTTTTGAACGTAAGCGAGCCCCTTCAGGTGGCCGCGCAGAGGGCGCGCCGGAATGCCCCACACCGGTTCACCCGCCCGCACGGTTTGCGAAGTTAGAACTCCCGCTTTCCCGCCCACAATCGCCTTGGCCTCAATCTTGGCCCTCTCGCCAATCCCCGCCTGTCCGCCGATCACCGCGTAATCGCCTACCGTCACACTACCCGAAAATCCAGTCTGCGCCGCCACCACCACATGCTTGCCAAGAACGCAGTTGTGCGCCACGTGCACCAGGTTATCCAGCTTCGTTCCATCGCCAATGCGCGTCACTCCTAGCGCCGCTCGGTCAATGCAGCAATTGGCGCCAATCTCCACATCGTCGCCGATCTCCACCGTCCCTACCTGTGGAAATTTTTCATAGTGGTCGCCCACCAACGCAAAACCAAATCCGTCCGCGCCAATCACCACGCCCGCGTGAATGATCGCCCATGCGCCAATCGTCACTCGCTCATAGATCGTTACTTGCGCGTGCAACGTCGACCCATCGCCAATCGCCACGCCATCGCCGATCATGCACCCCGGCCCGATTTGGCAACCGTCTCCGATCCGCGAATTCTCGCCAATACAAACATACGCACCGATAGACACGTTCTGCCCAATCTGCGCGCTTTCCGCAATCACCGCGGATGGGTGAATCCCCGCCGCAGCACGTTTGCGCGGATAAATACTTTCGAGCATCTTGGCGAAAGCTGCGCGCGGGTCCGCGACCCTAATCGTGGCCGCTGCCAAGCTTTCTTCAAAAGCTTGCGGCACCAGAATGCACCCCGCATGCGAAACCTTAGCCGCCTCCAATGCCTTCCGGTTCGCCGCAAACGCCAGATCACTCGCCCCAGCGTTTTCAAGCGTGCTCGCGCCGCTGATCACCCGCTGCGTCTCACCAGCGGCCGTCCCAGCTACGCGCTCTGCGATCTCAGCAACTGTGAAAGGCATAATCCTCCATACTTAACATTGATGTCTGGCAACCAAGCAACCTACACCGCGCCCACGGCCCGCGTTGACCCCGGCGCATCAATCGGCCCGGGCACACGCATTGGCGAATATTGCGTGATCGAATCCAACGTCGCCATCGGCGCCGGCTGCTTGCTCGAACCCTACGTATATGTCAAGCGCTGGACCACGCTCGGCAACGAAAATGAAATTTCCGCTGGCACCGTCCTCGGCACCGATCCTCTCGACAAGTCTTTTGACGGCCAGCGAAGCTATCTGCGCATCGGTCACAAAAACAAAATTCGCGAACACTACACCATCTCCCGCGGCACGGAGCCTGAATCGGAAACACGTATTGGCGATAGCAACTACATCATGACATCCGGCCACATCGCCCACAACGCGATCCTGGGCGACAACATCGTCGTTGCGAGTTGCGCCTTGGTGGCGGGCTATGTGGAGATCGAAAACCAGGCCTTCATCTCGGGCGGTGTGGTGATCCACCAATACTCAAAGATCGGCCGGCTCGCCATGGTTGGCGGCAACACGCGCGTCAATAGCGATCTGCCGCCGTATTTTCTCTACTCCGATTTCAATGTCGCCGCGCGCGGCCTGAATATCGTCGGCCTAAAGCGCGCCGGTTTTCCGCTCGCCGAAATCAAACTCCTCAAAGCCGCTTATCGTTTGCTCTACCGCGCAGGATTGCCGCGCGAAGAAGCCTTGCAGCGAATTGAAAACGAGCTGCCGTCCGAACACACTCATCACCTGGTCGAATTTATTAAACGCAGCAAGCGCGGCATTTGCGGGGCCACGCGCTCTCGCTCAAAAGATGACGAATCCTAACGCGGTGCCTGCGCCTGCGCGTCTTCGAAAGCCGCTTTGATCTTGGCGTTGTCCGGATCGCGCCTCAACGCCTCACGCAATTCGTCCAACCCGTCCCTCCATTGGCCCAAACGCAACAGAGCCACGGCATAATTCACGCGGATACCAACGTGTTCAGGATCAAGACCAAGCGCCGCCCGGTATTTCTCACAAGCCGCCCGCAAGTCTCCCTTTTTCTCAAGCTCCGCGCCTTCGTTGTTCATCTTCACCGCGTTCAGTGCGTTCTGGTCAGTCTTGTCTCGATTGCGCAGTTGCATAGCTAGCTTTTGCCTTACGGCCTCCGCTTCCTCTGTCCGGCCCGCGCGCCGTAATGCCAGTTGCAGCGAGTTTAAAGTGGATTGATCCGTCGCATTCAACTGGCTGGCGCGGCTCAAATGCTCAATCGCCGGCTCAAGTTGATCCGCATCCAGCAACTGCGTTCCCAGCCGGTACTGCGCCACCGCGTCACTCGGATTCGCTTGCACCGCCCTTTGAAAAGCTTCCAAAGCGCCTTTCTCGTCCGATAGCGTCCTGCGCGCCTGCCCTAAATCCGACCACGCCTCGGCCATGGCAGGACGTAGCGCCACTGCCTTTTCGAGATGCACCGCGGCACTCTGCGTGTCCGATTTCGCGTTGAACACTTTGGCCCGCAGATACTGCGCATCCGCTGCATCTTCCGTCTGTCCGAGCAATACAATCGCGCGGTCCAAGTGCGCGGCCGCCCCGCGCAGATCGTTCGCCTCCAGCAAAGACTGCCCAAGATTCAAATGCGCAATTCCAAAATCCGCCTTGAGCGCGGTCGCCTTCGCGAAGCACTCCCGCGCAGCGTCGGCCTTTCCGAACCGGTGATAGGCCTCGCCCAAATCGTTCTGCGCTTCCGCCGATTTCGGCCGTAGTTTCACCGCTTCACTCATCTGCAGCAGCGCTTCCTGCCCATTCCCCGCATCGCTCAGCAAACTGCCGTAAAGCAATCGCGCGTCGGCATTCTTAGGATCGGCCTGCACAACTCTCTCGGCCATCCGCAGCGCGCCGGCGCGATCACCGCTCTTAACCAGTACCCAAGCATCTTCCAGCGTCGCGTTTTGCGCAAGCAAACCGCCGCAACACGCCAAGAGCACGCACAGCCTAGGCAAACTTCTCCACACGCACAATGCCTGCGCCTTCTTTGATGTGAATCAGCCTGTTCGACGGCACGCTCGATAGCAATTCCGCTTGGCCATTTGGCCACCGCACGCTGATGTCCACCGTTTCGATATTGCCCAGCCCGAAATGCAGCCTCCTGTCATTCACCGAGAGATACGAAGTCTGCGCCATTACCTCGCGTGCCTGCCGCTTCTCTCCATAGTGAACCGTAACGCGCGCCCCGATAGCGCTGCGGTTAGAAACCACACCCGCCAGCTTTACCTTAATCCACCGCTGATTGCCCGAAACATCATTGCGCAGCAGCGAAGGCGGCTCATTCTGGTTCAGAATTAAAATGTCAACGTCGCCATCGTTATCAAAATCGCCAAAGGCACAGCCGCGGCTGCAATGCAGCGCATCAAGCGCCGCTCCCGCGATACTTCCGCCAAGCTCTTCAAATCGCCCTTGCCCTAGATTGCGAAAAAGAATGCGTGGCGCGCGGTAAGTCTGATCGGGCTTAGCGCGCAACTCCGGATAAATACCGCCCGCCACCCAAAAGATATCCGGATTTCCATCGTTGTCGAAATCTTCTACGCCCACACCCCAACTCACAAAGCGATTCTCAATCGCCAATCCCGAGCGAATCGTGTCGTCGCGAAATTCTCCCTTGCCGTCGTTCAAGTAAACCGCCGGCGTATCGGCGGCAAAATGAGTTTTGACAATATCGAGATTGCCGTTGGTCTTGAAATCTCCCACGCCAACGCCCATGCCCGCTTGCTCCATTCCGTCTTCACTCAGCGCCACACCGCGCTCCATCGCTTGCTCGCGAAAGGTGCCGTCGCGCTGATTCACATAAAGCAGACTCGGCGTAGAATCGCACGCCACATAAATATCGGGCCAGCCATCAGCATCAAAATCGGCAGCCACTACCGTCAAACCATAACCCTGATCCGGCTTCGCGATGCCGGCCTTCTCCGTCACATCGGTAAAGGTACCGTCACCGTTATTCCGATAGAGCGAGTGCTTCCCATAAGGCAACCCGCGCGGCCCGCAAAATACCCGTTCAAAATTGCAAGCCGCTGTCTCGCCCGCTCTTGGCACCGACTTAATATCAAATGCAACGTAGTTTGAAACGAACAAATCGAGCCTGCCGTCGCGATCATAATCCACAAACGTGCAGCCCGATCCAAAACGCGGACTCGCCCCCCACAAACCTGCACTCTTCGTTACATTGGTAAACGTTCCATCGCCATTATTCCGGTACAGCGTGTTTTGTTCCCAACCTGTGATGAAAATGTCTTCGAAGCCATCGTTATCGTAATCGCCTACGGTTACCCCAAACGAATAGCCCGTGCGGAACAAACCAGCTTGTTTCGTCACATCGCTGAAAGTGCCGTCCCGGTTATTTTTGTAAAGGCGATTCGAAGCGGTAGGCGGTGGGTCGCCAAAGCGCGACCCGCTCAGCACAAGAATGTCCAGCCAGCCGTCGTTGTCGTAATCCAGAAACGCCACGCCGCAGCCCATTGCTTCAATCACATAATCGGCCCGGTCAGGATGGCCGCACACCGCTACATCATGCAGCCCCGCGCGATAAGCAACATCGGTAAAACGCGCATGGAACGGCAGGCCCGAAGGTTTGCCGCGCGGCGCAGCCTTCACGCCGCGCGAGGCCATTCCCTTCAGCCCCGCAGTTCCATCTTGTGCAAACAGACACGTCGCTGAGAGCGTTGAGCCCAAAAGCGTACGGCGTGTCAGTTTGCGCGAATAGCTCAAAAAATGAGTTTAAACCCTAGCTCCACCTGGCGGCCAGCCTGGTTTCCATACGTGGCGCCCTGTGAACCAAAAGTGCCGCCTGGGCTTCCTTGATACAGCGCTTGCCCAAAGTTGGAGTCGTTGAAGTTCAAGTCAGGATCGCCTTTGTTCAGCCGGTTGGTGGCGTTGTAAGCCGTCATCTTCAATTGCCCTTGAATCCGTTCCGTAATGTGGACATTCTTGAGAAGACTGGCATCCAGATTCGCGAACATCGGTCCAACAATGCAGGAATACTGCAGCGGATTCGTACGAAGAACATACGTGTTCGGCGGTGTCAGACTGAACGCACTCGGGTTGAAGTAATATCCCGAGGGAACGTTTTGGCATGGATTGCCCGTCACAACGTAGTTTCCGAAGCGCGGATAATCTCCCGTATTGACAGTCAGGCTGGCCGTCAACTGCCAACCACCCACCAGCGCGTTCACCGCGCGCGACCCATGGGAGAAATACGTTTTCCCAGTACCAAACGGCAGTTCATATGTGCCTGCCGCCGTGATCCGATGATGCGGCTGATCGCTATCTTGCCATTGCAATGTGTTCGAGAAAACCGTTTGATCGTTGAAACTATTGATCTGCTGTCTTTCGTGGATGTAGATATAGCCGAAGAGGAAGTTGTACCCCTTGCTGAAGCGCTTTTGCAGTTTGAGTTCGAAATCGTTATAGTGCTCGTGAGCGCCCAAAACGCCAATCTCATACAGCGCTCCATACATCGGATACTTCACCAGCAGTGAACTCAGCGGAACGCTGGCTTGGTTATAAAGCGGGCCGGGGTTCACGGTGGTATTCAGATAGTGGTAAAACGGATTGTTTACCGAAGCCGTCAACGCGTTTTGATACTGCTGCTCAAACTGCGGATTGATGTTGTTAAACGCCTCTGAGTAATGCTGATTTCCAAAGTTCGCAAAGTACGTGAACGATGTGACCAGCTGCCCCGGGAACTGGTGCTCTAGCGTGACATTGAAGCGGTTGTTATACGCCTTCTTGAAATTTTGCGGATACCAGAGCAGCGGAGAGCCGCCGCGCCCTACGTTCGTTCCCGACGCTTTGCCCAAAATCGGCACCAGCGGATTGCTCGCCGAAAACGGGTTCGAAATCGTCTCCTGCGGAATGCCGTTCAAAAGCGGCGCGGTGTACTGATAGCCGGTCATTCCAAAAAAGGGCGGCTCCAGAAAGTTCACGTCTTCAAAACCCGAAATAGGTGCAGCCGTGAAATTGTATTCCGTCGGTATCGTGTAGAGAGCGTATCCAAAGCGGAGCGCGGTCTTCTCATTCACTTGGTAGGCAATGCCAAAGCGTGGCTGCAGCGCGAAATGCTGCGCGTTCCACATCCCCGGATGCGATCCGCTGGTAAAATTCCAAAGCCCGTTGTAACTATAGAAGTTATTGCCAACTATGTTGAGCGCGGATGCCGGCATCTGCGGCGGATTCGCCGTAATCGCGGGGTCTGCTTGTGACAAATTCATCGCCTGCGAAAGTGTGTGCTGCGGATCGTGCCACGGCGTTTCATACTCATCGCGCAGCCCCATGTTGATCGTCAACCTGCGGCTCACTTTCCAATCGTCGCCGATATACATTCCGAAGAAATCGGAGACTGTAATCGGCGCTGGCCCGCCGATCACTTGCGAAGACGAATCCAGCGCCCCCAACAAGAAAGTCGCAAACGGGTCGCCCGACTTCGTTAAATCCGGATTATTGTAGGTGTTGGCCGTCACGGCTTGGTTGAAATAGAAATTGTTCGTGTTGCTCACATACGTCGGCCCCGCGCTGCGGCGGTACTCGAAACCAACCTTCAAATAGTGCGAGCCACGTTGCTGCGAAGCACCAATGCTAAACGCCTCCGCTGCCGGCCGCTGATCCCAGAAAAAGCCAGGGCCGCCAAACGATGAACCACCAATATTCAAAGTCGGATAATACACCGGCACGTTAGCCGAAGAGGCCAGATAGTTCGAATACCACTTGTTAGTGGGCCAGATGCTGTCCCATCCATTCTTGCCCAGATCTTTGGAAACATAGGCGTCAATCAGATTGAACCAATCGCCGTGCATATTAATCGTGGTGGTCGGGCTCAGTGTCCAAATCGCGTCCCCCGATACCTGGTTCGCCGCCCGCAGGCTGCCGCTAGGTTGATAAAGGACGGAGTTATTCGGCGTCGGATTGCCGGCAATATCAGCGGAATGGTAGCGGCCATACTTCCCCGACAGCCGGAGTTTGTCGTTTACGTTGTAATCTACCCGATCGGAAAGATTGTAGTAGTTATAGCTATCGATGAAACCATGCTCGTAGTTGTTCGCGTGGTTGTAGCCTACTCCAGGGTTATTAGCATCGAAGAATGACGAAAGCAAACTCGCTGACAGTGGATCAAAGCGCGTCGCTTGAATCTTATTTCCAGCGAACGGAGTACGTGTTACCGCGGAAGTAACCGGATTCACCACAGTCGTGTATGGATCGTAAATGACGCGTTGCGAACCGTCTGCGGCAGAGGTTTGCGAAAAATCCCCTTGCCGTTCCAGTGCCGTCGGCACCGTCCTCTGATAGCTCGAAGGAGCGCCGATTTTCCAATATTCCATCGAATAGAAGTTGAAAAGCTTATTCTTCAGAATCGGATTGCCCAACGTTCCGCCAAACATATTTTGCCGTTGCGCATTTTGCGTAAATCTCGTACGGTCGGCCTCTGCGCTCAACCACGGATAACGCCCGAGGTAAAACGCCGCTCCGTGCCACTGATTGGTACCGCCCTTGGTGGTCAAGCTAATCAGTCCGCCGGCGCTATGGCCCGATTCGGCATCCACACTGTTTTGCGATACCACAGCTTCCTGCACCGCGTCTTGGTTCGGCGGGTAGCCCGCTTTGTGGCCGATTCCAATGGGATTGCCGTCTACCAGCAAATCGTTTTTCAGGTTAGTGCCGCCTCCCAAATCGACGCTGTTCGGCGCCCACGAAGCATAAGGAGCCATTTCGCCACGGGTATTGATCGCCGCCGGCTCAAGTAGAGTGAGCTTGAATGGATTGCGGTCCAGGCGCGGCGTATCATTCGCCATTTTCGTGTCGATTGTGAGATTTTGATTGGCGGAATTGAACTCTACGGCGGGTGGAGTGTCCGAAACCGTAACACTCTGCTGCAAAGTGCCCGGATTCATCGTCGCGTTCACCGTAACATCGCCCCCGGCTTGCACCGAAACGTTCTCTTGCAAAAACCTGCCGAAACCAACCGCTTCAACGCTTAGAGTGTAAGTTCCAGGGTCGACGAAATCAAACACATACAGCCCTCCGGAATCGGTCGTCTTTGCGGCTGACAGAGCCGTGTTGACGTTTCTAAGTGTCACGGTCGCGCCCGGCAAAGCGGCGGAACTAGCATCGGTAACGAATCCGCGAATCTGCGCCCGATTCGTCTGTCCGAAAGAAGAAACCCCTGCGATGCAAGTTAGCAACACGGCAAGAGGTAGCGTCTGAAAACGACTAAGTTTCATTAAGTAAAATCCCCATCCTTAGCACCAACCCAGTGCAAGGTTGACCCGAACGTATCAAATGTAAGACGGGCCTGTCAATAGAATTTGCTCTTTTTCTACAGAAAAGGCTGCCGCTCAGGACAAACAACCGAGGAGTGAGTCCACATCTGTCTCGTCGTTGTAAATAGATGGAGAAATACGAACGCGATGCGGATAAACTGCTATGTCGATATTCGCTTTGCTTAGTTTGCCCGCGATGCGCTCAGTGTCCTTCATCGCGAACGCCACAATCGGCGACGTCGATTCTACCGGCGTCATCGGTTCAAAACCGAGCTTCGGCATCTCTTTCTGCAAGCGTCGCAATAGCGATTGCCGCTGAGCCTGAACGTTTTCAATGCCAATCTTCTGCAGCCATTCAAGCGAAA
This sequence comes from Bryobacterales bacterium, assembly GCA_963763615.1. Classification (GTDB taxonomy): domain Bacteria; phylum Acidobacteriota; class Terriglobia; order Bryobacterales; family Bryobacteraceae; genus Bog-105. The sequence goes on from CAVXPI010000016.1 coordinate 232,672, forward strand.
AACTTAGAGCGGCCACCGTCGTGTTCGAAACCGTTCCTACCTCAAAATGGCCAGCCGCGTCAGCTTTTTTCTTCCAATCAAAAACGTGGCGCCCTGGCGGATCGTATGGAAAAACGTGATAGGTCATCTCCGCGAGTTGACGATATCCATACTGGGGCCGCCGTAGGCGTTCAATCAACTCTTCCTTTACGTAGAGGAACCCCAGCCCCATATCGCCCATCAGCCACTTGTAACTCGCACCCGCGCAAAAGTCGACGCCGCATGCATGCACGTCAATCGGCACTGCTCCCGCGGCCTGCACGATATCGGCAAATACATGGGCCCCGTGCGCATGCGCTCGTTGGCAAACTGCCTGTAGATCGTGCTCAAAGCCATTGATCATCGAAACTAGCGATACCGCCACTAACTTCGTATTCTTGTCGATTTTCTTTTCAAGATCCTCGAGCGGAACCCGCCCATCGCGCGGCTTCACCATCCGAACGTCTAAACCTTGCCGCTCTAACTCGCCATACAAATACAGCGAACCCTCAAAGTGCAGCGCATCGGTGACTATGTTCCCTCCAATACCCGGCAAACCAAGCGCGCTCACAATCAAGTTCTCGCCCGCCAGTGTACTGGGCACAAAGCCGATCTCAGAACTATGCGCACCAATCAACTTCGCATAGAGTTGCTTGACCCTCTCTTGTTGCAGAGTCGAATATTGCGGCACATTTCCTCCGCCGCTGGACTTGTAATCCAGATAGTCGACAATCGCCTTCTTCGCGCCAAGGCTAAGTGGGTGCCAGCGAGCGTTGTTTAAACAAGTCTCCGTTTGAACAACCGGGAATTGATCCCGCACTGAAGGCCGTGCCAGCGTAGCGGCTCCTACCGCTAACGCACCGCTGTTCATCCATTTTCGCCGCGTCAGTCGCATGGTGATAAGATCCCCGTATTGTGACACTCGGAAACCGCAGTTGGGACTCTTGGATTCAAGAATACTCCTCAGGCCACCAAAACCCCGCCAACCGTTTCTGTCATACAGTCGGCATCCCCACCATCGCCCTGTCGCTTCTCCTCACTCCGCTCTTACTCATCAACATAGGCTGGTGGAAAATTCTTGTTGCTCTGTTCGTTGCCGGTTGGATCTTGCAATTCGTCGGCCATGCCTTCGAAGGAAAGCCACCGGAATTCTTTAAAGACTGGCGCTTCCTCTTTGTCGGTTTGCGCTGGTGGTTCGCCAAATTGCGCGGCCGCGCCTAAAATCTCTCGCCCTCAAATCACCGCAAACGCCTGAACCGAGATGGGAGTGTCAACGTGCGGTACTCACGGCCCATTCCACCCGGCAAAAACGCTTCAACGCCGTCCTCTATCATGAGAAGGCAAACTCGATGCCTGAGCTAAAGCCTCTTCCTGCCGCGGTCCTTATTCACATCGCGCAACAACTCAATCTACCCCTCCAAAGCTTAATTGCCACGCTCGCCTTGCTCGACGGCGGCGGCACTGTTCCCTTCATTGCGCGCTATCGCAAAGAGGCCACCGGAAATCTTGATGAAGTCGCCATCGGCGCTATCGAAGAGAAGGCCGCCTATTTCCGCGAACTCGAAGACCGCCGCCACACCGTGCTCAACAGCATCTCCGAACAAGGCAAATTGACGCCGGCGCTTGAAGCGTCCATCAACGCTGCCCTCGATAAAACAACTCTCGAAGATCTCTACCTGCCCTTCAAGCCCAAGCGCCGCACCAAAGCCACCATCGCGCGCGAAAAGGGTTTGGAGCCGCTGGCATCTTACCTCTGGAACCAGCAGCCCGCTGCGCTGCCGCTCGCCGAATTCGCCGAGACTTTCGTCAATGCAGAAAGAGGTGTGGCCTCCGCCGCCGAAGCCCTCGAAGGCGCGCGCCACATTCTGGCCGAACAGATCAGTGAAACCGCCGGGTTCCGTATGCATCTGCGTCAGCTCATGCTGGGTGAAGGCATGGTAGTCAGCCGCAAGGTCGAAGATGCCCAAGATCCCGAAGGCAAGTTCAAGATGTATTACGAATACAGCGAGCCTGCCTCGAAAATCCCCTCTCACCGCATGCTCGCCATTCGCCGGGGCTCCGAAGAAAACATTCTCTACTTCCAGATTGAGCTCGATCCGCTCAAGCCCGTCGCCTATCTGAAAAGCAAAGGTCATCAAGCCAGCCGGGCGATTGGCAGCCGCAACTCGAACTAGCCGTTGAAGACGCTTGGAAGCGGTTGCTCAATCTCTCCATTCAAACCGAAGTTCGTCTCGAACTGAAAGAGCGCTCCGATGCCGAAGCCATCCGCGTCTTTCGCGAAAATCTGCAGAATCTCTTGCTCTCTCCGCCGGCTGGTCCCATCGGCACGCATCGGACTCGACCCCGGCATTCGCACCGGTTGCAAAATCGCCGTTGTCGATGAAACCGGCAAGCTCCTCGATCACAGCGTCATCTATCCGCTCGAGCCGAAGAACGACACGATAGGCGCCGCCCGCACACTGCTCGCCTTCATCAACAAATACAATGTGCGTGCCATCTCCATCGGCAATGGTACTGGCTCTCGCGAGTCATCCGCTTTTGTGCAAGATCTGCTACGTGAAGCCAAACTTCCCAACGTCTTCAGCGCGGTTGTGAATGAATCCGGTGCATCCATCTATTCGGCCTCCGAAATGGCTCGCCAGGAATTCCCGGATCTCGATCTCACCGTGCGCGGCGCCATCTCCATCGCACGCCGCCTGCAAGATCCATTCGCGGAACTGGTGAAGATCGATCCCAAATCCATCGGCGTCGGCCAATATCAACACGACGTCGATCAGCGGAGTCTCAACAAAGCCCTCGATAGCACCGTGGAGAACTGCGTCAATCGCGTCGGCGTCGACCTCAACACGGCATCCTTCGCGCTACTTCGCCACGTCGCCGGCGTCACCGAGCGCACCGCGCAAAAGATTGTTGAATTCCGCAATGAGAACGGCCGTTTCCGTTCGCGCGTGCAGCTCATGGCCGTGCCTGGTTTCGGTCCTAAGACGTTCGAGCAAGCCGCCGGCTTCTTGCGCATTCGCGATGGAGAGAATCCACTCGACATGACCGCCGTCCACCCCGAGTCTTATCCCATCGTCGAAAAAATCGCTGGCTCGCTGCAAGTCACCGTGAGCGAGCTTATCGCCCGCCCCGCGTATGTGGATTCACTCAAAATCGAGGCATTCCAAACCGACAAAGCCGGCATCTACACATTGCGCGACATCAAAGAAGAACTCCGCAAGCCCGGCCGCGACCCGCGCGAGCAATTTGTCGCTCCCCAATTCCAATCGGGTGTGAACGAGATCGCCGATTTGTCGCCGGGCATGATCTTGGAGGGCGCAGTTACGAACGTTACTAACTTCGGCGCCTTTGTGGATATCGGCGTTCATCAAGACGGCCTCGTCCATGTAAGCGAACTCTCTAACCGCTTCATCAAAGATCCTTACGAAGTCGTAAAGGTTGGCCAAATCGTCAAAGTAAAAGTGATCTCCGCTGATCCAAAGGCCAAACGCATCGCTCTTTCGATAAAGCAACTCGAGGCATCTGATCTGCCGAAGATCAAGAACGCTCCACCGCCGTCACGCCAGCCGAAAGCTCCTTCGATGGATGAGAAACTGGCGCAACTGACTAGCAAGTTTCGGTCGCGGTGACTTCCGAAGTCCGCTATCTTGGATCAAGGAACAAGGATTATGATCGCCATCGACCAATTGACGGACGAGCAGTTCGCGAACGCCACGCCCTTGACCTCCTCCAACGCGAATTGGGTGCTGATGGCCTCGCTCGGTTCTTGCGTTTGAATCGGTCCGGGACGGGTGACTACACGCGCGACCGCGATCATTGGCAGAAGGATTTGACGTTCGATCAGATTCTTGAGTCTATTCGGAAGCATCGCCCACAATAAAGGCTAATGATTCAATAGAACTCCTGCACTATTGGCGGAGTAACCGCGACACCGTCCTCGGACAAACGCTTCAACAGGTCGTGTGTCTGATGCTGGTGAGAGGGCATTCAGTCTGCCACTTATCAGTCCTCGCATGATCGAAACTCTATCGGCCCTACAGACGCAAGCCGCCGCTCTGGGCATGAGCCTCCAGGCGTGGTTTGAAAAACTCGCAAAGGGGCCATCGGCGAGCCGCCGCTACACACTCGATGAGTTGATGCTGAAATGCGACACGCGAGCACCCATGAGCGAGGACACACGCGCTTGGCTTGACGATCCCCCCGTCGGTCGAGAAGCTCTTTGACCGTCCAACGGGGCGATATTTATCTTGTCGATTTGAACCCATCAAAGGCCGCTAAACGCTGCCATCCCATGAGTAGCCGCGAATCCCGTTAACGACCCTTATCAGCCCTTGCCATCTTCGATCCAATGGCTTCGGCAATAACCGCTGTCACAAAGCTATTGATGCTCACTCCTTCCATCTTTGCCTGTTTCGTGAGCTTCGAGTACAGCGTACGGGGTAATCGCTGACGCCATTGCGCAGCCTCAATACTCGGCTTTGGCACCTTTCGGCCCGACTCCTTTAACACAGCAAGGCAATCGCGCAAGGCTTCTCTTCCATGGGAAATCGCCTCTTCAATCGTCTCCCCGTCAGACATGCATCCGGGAATATCGGGGTACTCCACCAAATAGCCGCCACCCTCTTCCTTTGTCAGTGGACGAACTGTGAATTGGTACCCGTCAAGATTTCGCTTCGTCTTTGCGCTCATTTCGCTTAGCCTCCTTAGCGGCCTCAATCAATGCCAGAAACTGCTTTACGTAAATCGGCTTAATCGGCCTCTTCGACGGTACAGAGACAATCTCGCGCACCCCGGCTGCACCGAAGATCACATGGCTACCGCCGTGCCCCGGCCGCCGCCATTCGACGCCGAGACCCTCGGCAATCATTCAAACGATACCGCATCCGGTACCAAATCGGGCGCTAGCGCAAGGCCGGGCTTTCCGCGTGCCCGCGGGCGTTGTGGGGCAAGCTTGGCGCAATGGCCGTGTTCAGGTATTCAAGAACCCCTCACTTCGCTTCGTGATAATCTGCACAGTTGTAATTGACATCCAAAGATAGGATTCTCTGTATGCCCCTATCGAAAAGAGCGTTTGCGGAATTTATCGGAACTTTTTGGCTCGTCTTCGGCGGATGCGGGAGCGCGGTGCTGGCCGCGGCTTTCCCCGGCCTCGGGATTGGCTTCGCCGGGGTCGCTCTGGCGTTCGGCCTCACGGTCCTGACCATGGCGTTTGCAATCGGCCACATTTCGGGATGCCACTTGAATCCCGCCGTATCGGTGGGATTGGTTGTGGGCAAGCGATTTCCAATATCGGAACTGCCGGCGTACGTCATCGCGCAGGTGTTGGGTGGCATCGCCGGATCGGGCGTACTGTACACCATCGCTATGGGCAAGGCAGGATTCGACTTGGCAGGCGGATTTGCCTCCAATGGCTACGGCGTGCATTCTCCCGGCGGCTACAGCCTTGCAGCATGCCTGACGGCCGAAGTGGTGCTGACGTTCATGTTCCTCATGATCATTCTGGGCGCGACCGACACGCGGGCCCCGAAGGGATTCGCGCCGATCGCGATCGGCCTCGGGCTGACGCTGATTCATCTCATCGGGATTCCGGTGACGAACCTGTCGGTGAATCCCGCGCGCAGCACTGGTCCGGCGGTATTCGTGGGCGGATGGGCGCTCGAACAGTTGTGGCTGTTTTGGGTGGCGCCGATCATAGGCGCGGTGATCGCCGGCGTGGTGTATTCGGTTTTCGCCACGGAGCCGGAACCGTCAGTGCGCGATAAAATGGCAGCCTGAGCGTAACGGGCGCGCCTGGGCGCAGGATGGCCCATTCACACGTCACTGCCGAATCACCTCTCAAAAATCCCCTTCGGACACATCGCATGCACCCCCACCTTCCCATCCACCAACTGCGTTATATCCACATCCACCGCCACACTCGTCAGCGCGTACGCATCCTCCCTGCTCAAATGCTTCTCCTTCACCAAAAACTCAATCATATTCCGCACCGCCATCTCCGTTGCCATCTTCAAATCTTCGTCGAAACCCATGCTGATATAACTCGTCGGCGTCTCCGCCCGAGGCCACAACATCCGCTCGCCCTTGTGCACCACAAACGTAAACGTCCCCGTCAAAAACGTCTCCAGCGCCGTAATATCCACCTCGCCATTCCCCTGTCCAGCATGTCCATCCCCTACTTCAAACAACGCGCCCTTCGCAAACACCGGCACAAACAAAGTCGTCCCCGCCACCAACTCTTTGTTGTCCATGTTGCCCGCATGCATCCACGGCGGACCGCTATTGAAACGTCCCGCCGATGGTGGCGCAACGCCCATACTTCCGAAAAACGGCCGTAGCGGCAGATTCACTCCCGGCGCAAACCGTCCCAGCATATGTTCGCGGTCAAGCGGAATAATCTTCGTGCGCGCATAAGGAAAATCATTCGGCAAAAAACCGCGCCCCGGTCCAAACGAGTTACAAGCGAACGGCACATCGATATCAATCTTGCGAATCTGTACTTCCAACACATCGCCTGGCTCGGCCTCCGCAATCGCCACGGGCCCGGTCAAAATATGCCCGCCCGGGCCCTTATCCTTCACTTGCTCGTAAATGTCGCGTTCATACTGCGGAATGTCGCCAGGCTTCACACCCGCCGCTTCCATACGCGCAGGCGATGGGCACGACGAAGCCGTCTGTATCCGCACAGTATCGCCGCTATGAACGGTCAACACCGGCTGCGCTTCTTGCGAATAGTAACCCCAAGCTACCGTTGCCGGCGAAGCCTGCAAATTGTAATCGGCCCCGTGCAATGTGCCCAAGAAAAGCAAACTGCACGCCATCGGCTGGAATCGCATGCCCTAATTTATCAGCCCATGAAACAATGGTCCACATGTGGAGCGCAAAGGGCGCGGATGCGCGCCGCCAAGGGAGAAAGGAACACGCTAGCCCCTGGGGCGGAGCGGCTGATACCGCGACCGTCTTGCGCGTGTTGCTCAAAAGACCGTTGCTTCTCGTCCTGTTTCTCGGCCCTTGCTTCGCGGTCGACATGCTTCCCCCGCCCGGCGATCGCACACTCGCCCGCGACATTTTCAAGCAAATCATCGAAATCAAATCGGGCTTCACAACCGGCTCCACTACGCCCGTTGCCGAAGCCCTCGCCGCTCGCCTCAAAGCCGCCGGCTTCCCTGCCTCTGATATCTTCATCGGCGGCGCAATCCCGAAGAAAGCCAATCTTGTCGTTCGCTATCACGGCTCTGGCGGCACGCTCAAGCCACTACTCCTTCTCGCTCACAGCGACGTCGTCGAAGCCAAACGCGAAGACTGGAGTTTCGATCCCTTCGTCTTCGCCGAGCGTGACGGTTATTTCTACGGACGCGGCACTTCCGACGACAAAGCCCAAGCCGCCGTGTGGATCGCCAACCTCATTCGCTACAAACGCGAAAACTTCAAGCCGGATCGCGACATCATCGTCGCCATCACAGCCGACGAAGAAGGCGGCGGCCCCTACAACGGCGTCGCTTGGCTCATCAAAAATCACCGCAATTTGATCGACGCCGACCTGTGCCTCAATGAAGGCGGTTGGGGTGAAATGGCCGGCGGCAAACGCATCTCGAACGATCTCCAAGTAAGTGAAAAATACGTGGCTAACTTTCGCCTCGAAGTCCATAACAAAGGCGGCCACAGTTCCATGCCCGTTCCCGATAACGCCATCTACCATCTCGCTGGCGCGCTGGAAAGACTTTCGCGCTTTGCGTTCCCGATTCAAACCAACGACGTCACCCGCGCCTACGTCGATAAGATGTCGAAAATCGTCGCGAGCCCGCTAGCCGATGACTTCCGCAAAGGCGCGGCGGGAGATGCCGACGCTTTGCAACGTATCGCTGCCGCTTCGCCGTCTTGGAATTCGAGCCTCCGCACCACCTGCGTTGCCACGCAACTCGAAGGCGGCCACGCCATGAACGCTCTACCCCAACTCGCTGCCGCCACCGTCAACTGCCGTATTTTGCCGGATGACACTCTGCAAAACGTCCGCACCACCCTCGAAAAAGTCTTCGCCGATAAAGAGGTCAAGGTCACAGTGATTGGTGAAGTGCAACACGGCCCCGCCTCCCCGCTTCGCCCCGATCTTCTTTCGGCGTTAAACCGCGCCACCGATTCGCTCTGGCCCTCCGTTCCGGTTTTGCCAATGATGGTCCCGGGTGCAACCGACGGCCTCTACCTTCGCGCCGCCGGCATCCCAACCTATGGTGTCCAAGGCTTTTTTATGGAGCGCGACGACGTTCGCGCCCATGGCCGCGATGAACGCATGTCCATCAACAGCTTTTATGAAGGACAAACATTCCTTTACCAACTCGTGAAGCTTTTGTGCTCCACTCAGTAGACTTAAACCAAATGAAACTTGTGGTGGGGATCACAGGCGCCTCCGGTGCAATTTTCGGCGTTCGAACGCTCGAAGCCTTGCGCGAGCTGGGCATTGAAACCCATCTAATCGTTAGCCAATGGGCCCGTGCCACCATCGCTCACGAAACCTCCTATTCACTCGACCAAGTACAATCCCTCGCTACAACCTTCTACCATTACGACAACCAGGCCGCCCCAATTTCCAGCGGTTCGTTCAAAACAGACGGCATGATCGTCGCGCCCTGCAGTATGAAAACCTTAGCCGCCATCCGCATGGGTTTCGGCGATTCGCTCATCACCCGTTCCGCCGACGTCGCCCTCAAGGAACGCCGCAAGCTGGTACTCCTGGCGCGCGAAAGTCCGTTCAGTGAGATCCACCTCGAAAACATGCTTTCCCTTGCCCGTATGGGGGTCGTCATTTTCCCACCCATCCCAGCCTTTTACAACAAGCCGGTTACGGTAGACGATATCGTCAATCACGTCGTCGGCCGCTTGCTCGACCAATTTGGCCTGAATATGCCCGGCGTCAAACGTTGGATTGGGTTCAAAGCGTAAAATGACCGAGTCCGAAGCCGCCCTTATCGTCCGGCGCGTCTACTGGCTAGCCGTCGGTTTCGGCGCAATTGGGTTCGTTGCGTATTTTGCCCTTCAAGGCTGGCGTCCGGCCGTTGCCTTCGCCTTAGGAGTCTTTGTGTCGGTTGGCAATTTCTGGATTTTCGAAAAACTGGTCGCTAGCATTCAATTGCCAACTCCAGGTGAAGAGCCCAAAAAGCCTTGGCAGGCCAGTATTTTCGTCATTCGCTACATTCTTTTGTTGACGGTTGGCTATGCTATAGTCAAAGCTTTGGGTGTCAATGCTTTGGCGGTAATTCTTGGGCTTTTAGCCAGCACCGCCGCGGTCCTGACCTCAACAATTTTCGACCTGTTACAAAATTTCTTTGTAAGCCGCTCTTCGCACTAAATGGAACCGGAACTCTGGATTACTGCCTTCTTCAACCGCGTCTTGGCCGGACCAGCCAACGCGTTTCTTGACGTGTTTAACTACCACCACGACACCGCTCACCCCTGGGCCGATTGGTTCATTTGCGAAATATTGGTCGTTCTGTTTCTGATCGCCCTGTTCTCATTCCTGCGCACCCGCCTCTCAGTCGATAAGCCGGGCAAGCTACAGCACATTTTTGAATTATTTTACGAATTCGTGCGCGCCTCGTCCGAAGAAATGATCGAACATGGCGCAAATAAGTATGTCCCGATGATAGGGACTATCTTCCTTTTCATTTTTTTCATGAATACGCTCGGCCTTATTCCTGGGTTCGTTTCGCCCACCATGTTTCCTTGGGTGCCCATGGGAATGGCGTTAGCAATTGTCGTTTTCTATCATTCCGCCGGCATCAAGGCGAACGGCTTTGGCTACATTAAGCAGTTCCTCGGTCCGGTTGTGTGGCTGATGCCCCTTTTGTTCCCGATTGAAATTGCCAGCCACGCGGCCCGGCCACTTTCGCTCACTCTTCGTCTCTACGCAAACATGTTTGCCGGTGAACAGGTGTCCGACGCCTTTACCACGCTCACCAAATTGCTCATTCCGGTCATTTTCATCTCGCTGCACGCCTTCGCGTGTATCTTGCAGAGCTACATTTTTATGATGCTCGCCCTTGTTTACATTGGCGGTGCCGTTTCGCACGAACATTAATTTTCAGGCTTGATGCGCTTCCAGTGTGAGCGCCCGGCGTCCCAACGCACGGTGCCGAACCACCTCCTGGCGGCAATTTTATTAGGAGAAAGAAACACTCAATGAAACAAAAACTCATGACACTCGGTATCGGCATGCTCGTGATAGCAAGCCCGATTTTCGCCCAAGACGCAGCCAGCACAGGCGGCGCGCTCAACACGAAAGCGGCCGCCCTCCTTTCCGTAGGCATCGCGGCCGGCCTTTGCGGCCTCGGTCAAGGCAGAGCGGTCGCTTCCGCCGCTGAAGGGATGGCCCGCAATCCTGGCGCCATCGCAGCCATCCGCGTATCCCTCTTGCTCGGTCTCGCTTTCATGGAATCCTTGACTCTCTTCACATTGATGGCCAGCAAGATTATCTAGTCCCAGCTTGTTCCCTGGAAAGCCTGTTGGCCGCCATTAGCGCGCTGGCAGGCTTTTGTTCTATCTGGAGCCAACCACCTCATGAAACTGCAAGGTATCTTCCCCGCGCTCGCCACCTGCTTCGACCATCACGGCGCTATCTATAAAGCAAAAGTGCTTCACAACGTCGAGAAGCTCAACCAAATCGGCTTGGCCAGGCTACACCGTCTGCGGCTCCACCGCCGAGACCCCTCTACTCAGCGTCGACGAGCGCATTCAGTTAATGGAGTGGGTCAAACAGGCAGCCGCCGCGGAAAAGATACTCATCGCCGGAGTCGGCGCCGAAAGCGTGCATGAAACAGTCAAGGTCGCTAATCGCGCCGCCGACATCGGCTTTCATTACGCCCTCGCCCTCACGCCGTTTTACTACCGCACCCAGATGCACCGGCCCGACACCCAAGCTCTGTACTTCCGCGCCGTCGCCGATCAATCCAAGATTCCCGTGCTGCTCTACAACATTCCGCAGGTCACCGGATACATGCTGCCCGTCGAAACCGTCGCTGAACTGTCGCACCACCCCAACATCGCAGGCATGAAAGATAGCTCCGGCGATAACGAACGAATGAAGCAAGTTATTCCCGCCGTGAAGCCCGGTTTTCAAGTTTTTTCGGGTTCAGGCGCCGGCTTCGGTGAGGCTTTGACATTGGGAGCGGCTGGAGCAATTCTCGCGATCGCCAACCCTCTTCCTTATGCGTGCGTGACCGTGTGGGAAGCTTTCCGCACTCGCGAGTTCGACGCAGCAAAGGACTGGCAGAACCGCATCCTGCCCGCTGCCAAGCTGATCGCCGGAAAGCTCGGCATTCCAGGTTTGAAGCACGCCATGGATTTGAACGGCTATTACGGCGGACCGCCCCGCCTTCCTTTCGTTCCACCCACGCCCGAAGAAAAGGCCGAAATCGAGAAAGTCTTCGACGGCCTTCGCAGCTAGCTTGTGCTTCCCCTCAAATCACCGTCAAGCCTCTAACCGAGCCGCGAGTGTCAACGCGGCTAGGCCGCGCTTAGTTGCGAACCCTGCAAGCGCTACCATCTAGGTAGATTTCACCATGAGCCTTGACGAAGTAGCCAAGCGGGCCCGCGTCTCCCCCGCTACGGTTTCTCGCGTGCTGAACAACTTAAACGTCGTCAAGAGTTCCACCCGCGCACGCGTGATGAAAGCTGTCGCCGAGCTGAACTATCACCCGAACCTGCACGCTCGCACGCTCGCTGGTGGCCGCAGCCGTACGCTCGGCATAGTCGTTTCGAACATGGAGAATCCTTTCTTCTTCGACGTTTTTCAATCGTTAGAAGCGGCCGCGCTCGGCCATGGCTACGAAGTGGTCGCGGCCAACACCAGCTACCAGCCGGAGCGCTTGGTTTCCAGCATCCGCCTGATGATGGGCCGGCGCGTTGCGGGCCTCGCCGTCATCGTTTCAGAAATGGATCCCGCCCTGCGCGAGGAGTTGGCGCAGGGCGACATGCCTGTGGTCTTCTACGACGTCGGCGCACCCGGCAAGCGCATCACAAACATTCGCGTCCAGTACCGCAAAGGAATCGAGAAAACGGTTCAGTACCTGCACAATCTCGGCCACACCCGTATGGCGTTTATCGGCCACCATGCCAAGCTCGCGCCCATCGATGAACGCAAGAAAGCGTTTCTCGAAACGGTGGCCCGCTACTCGCCTCATCTCGAAGTCACCACCGAAGCGGAAGCCGATGGTCCCGAGGGAGGCCGCAAAGCCGCTCGCCAACTCCTTGGATCCGGCTTTACACCATCCGCCATTATCTGTGTGAACGATTTCACGGCGATCGGCGTCCTCCGTGAACTCCGTGATCAAGGTCTGCGCGTCCCCCAAGACGTGTCGGTAACGGGCTTCGACAATATAAAGCTGTCTGAATTCTGTTATCCCGCGCTCACTACCGTACACATTCCGAGAGATCGTATCGGTCAGAGCGTTTTCGAACGTTTAGCCGAGCCGGAAAACGGCAACAAAGAAATTCTGATAGATCCAGAGTTCGTGGTCAGAGACTCGACAGGTATTGCTCGCGAGGCTTAGCCAGCCGAATCCGCACGAGCGCTGCCATTCCGGGGTGCCATTATTCCGGTGCCCATTCCGGTGCCTGCCACCACGGTGCCATTCCGGGGTGCCATTCCGGTGCCGGTGCCATTCCGGTGCCTGCCACCACAATGCAACAATTCCTTGTCAGCCCCATGCGTAAATTCCGGTGCCAAATTCCGGGTGCCAAATTCCAAATTCCGGGGTGCCAATTCCGGTGCCTGCCACCACAATGCAACAATTCCTGGTGCCAATTCCGGTGCCTGCCACCACAATGCAACAATTCCTGGTGCCAATTCCGGTGCCGGTGCCGATTCCGGTGCCTGCCACCACAATGCAACAATTCCTCGTCAGGGCAATTCTGGTGCCCAATTCTGGTGCCTGCCACCACAATGCAACTGCCGAATTCCGGTGCCCAATTCCGGTGCCTGCCACCACAATGCAACAATTCCTTGTCAGCCCCATGCGTAAGCTTGGGGCTCCAAAAAGGTCCGGATTCATCCGTCCTCCTGACCGGCCAGGAATAACGCCATCCGCATTCGCGACCGCAGATAGACACTGTCGGTACCCATTTCACAAACGATCTCATCTATTGGTCACAAACCTCCCGAAACTTCCCTTCTCCCCCTATCGAACTGAAAACTAAGCGCTTGTCCGTTTTGTCCCCTTCACGCTTCATCTCGCGCAACGCCGCACTCAGCTTATCCTCCAGTCAGTTCGCGCGGTCGTACCTGCCTGGCGTCTTCCTGTTTTCCGTGGATCGCGCCCTTCCGCCCAGGATCGGGTTCACCCCGGTTCAGTTCTTTCACAATCGAAGACTTACTTTTCGCCGTTGGGTTCGTATTTTAAAAACGAGCCACTCGCTCTGCGGTTCGTCTCTGCGGCAGCGGTTGGCTTTGTTTTTTCAAACGGCGGCCCATCACAAACGGATTGGCTTCGAAGCGTAAACGAGCGAACTCGCGGCGATTGGCTTCGTTTTTCGAAAAACGTTCCGGCAGTAAGCACTCCTTCGTTCCGCAAAACGAAACGGCCGATGGGTTTGTTTTTTCAATCCAGCCCAATCGGCCCAAAGTGGCTTCGAAGCGTAAAGCCGCCCCTACCTCGGAATTGGGTTCGTTGCGAAATTCACACCCGATCCGGGAGACCGCTGCTGGCTTCGAAGGGTAAAAGAGCGAACTCGTGGCGATTTGGCTTCGTTTTTTCAAAAGCGTTCCGCCGCGCTGGCTTCGTTGCGCAAAAAACGCTTCGGCGAAACGGGTGCTCCTGCACGGTGTATTAGTCAGGAGTGTAGGCGTCCGAATTGAGGGCGCTTAGCCAGCCTGATCCGCACCAGCAAATCATTTAGGGCGTCCCGTGACGATGGGCTTCCGGCAGCTTCGAATCAGAACCCGCCTGCTCCAGCATTGCGGCCAGCCGCTCGTATTCTTTGCGGTGAAAATCGACTTCCGCTATTTCCAAGGTCGATTTCTCCTTTCCGGTGATCTTTCGACTCACTAGCTCTGCAATATAAGGAAGCCGATACTCTTCGTTGAGGGTCAGCAAGTTCGCTTCAACCACTCCCGTTCGCATCAAGTGGACGCCCGTTAACAGGACGCGGTAGACGTAAAGCAACGGCTTTACTCGGGGCGGATCTTCCTTTGCAAACAAATCCCACTGGGTGGCCGCGAATCCCAAGTAGTGATGGCTATGATGGCGTGTTATACACCCCCGTGCGATCTCTTTCAGCTCTTCATGCTCTGGGTTTGTTTGCACAATGAGAGGCGAATACAGTTGCTCCAATACATAGCCATTGCGCTTCAGGAGCATCAGGAAGAACTTCAGAACATCATGCGTGACAAGGTCCATCTCTATCTCGCCTCGCATTCCCTCGACTTCAACCGTCTCTCGCTTCGGCAGGAGTCCCACGGCCTCGTCTGCCGGCAGAATGTGCGCGCCCCTCAAATCGTAATCCGAATCGGGCGACGGAAACCCGTAGAGATGTGCGCCGCTCACAGTCGCAAATAATAGCTTGTAGGGATGCAGCGCGGCCTCTGCGCGCAGGAGTTCATAGCTCACCAATCTTGCACCCCTACCGCGTGACGGCGGGCCCGCAATAAGAAGTCATTCGCTCGCGCGTAATCGGGATGCTCCGGCAACGAAGTCGTTTCTAGAGCTTGATCCAACTCACGATGCAGGCGCAGACGCCACGCCTCGACTTCATCCCAAGGAACATCGCCGCGGCGGATCGCCAGTAGCAGGTCGCGATGAGCGTCGACACGCAAAGGAACGAATCCCTGCTTCAAAACTACAACTCCAGAAAGCAGCAAACGAATCAAGTGCATCACATGCTTCCAGCGAACAGCGCGTTCGTTTCGTAAGTCCTGCTCTATTTTCTTGAACTGCGAGAGCACGTAGGAGTTGTAGGTGCGATGAATGTGACGCGAGAGAAAAATGCCGCGCATAGCAATCAGCTCCTGCGCGAGCGGCGTGCAAGTTTCGACCAACGGCGAAAACAGGCATTCGAGAATATTAGGGTTCGCCTTCAACCCAAGACGAATGAACTTCTCAATCTCCCAATAACACTCCTCTTGATCGCTCTCGAGTTGCTCGGGCACACCGGCGAACGACCAATGGAGGTCGGCAGGTGGCAAATAGAATCCACGGCGGTCGACATCTGAGTCGGCATGATCGAGCCCATAGGCCTTTGACCCTACGATGCATTGAAATTGGACGAAGCGTCGCAGACTGGTTGGATCCACGCCTCCGGGGATCTCTCCGTCGCTGTGTTTGAAGATGGTTAGTTCGTTCCGGCGATAAGTGGCTTCGTCACCAACGGCAAATCGCACTCGGTATGCGTGTTCAGGAGCAGCGGGAGCGTACGCTATAACGCCCACGCGCGCGCCTATTCTGGTCAGCACTTTAGTCCCCACCGGAATCACTACGTGCGGCTGGCTGGGGATCTTCATAGTAGGCAGTCACAAGAAATCTTTCTTAGCTGGGCTTCTTGGGTATATATAATTTCAGCATGTCGGAGTCAACGGAACTTTTGCATCAGTTTACCGCGGCCAACGCACTCGTTTCCGTCTACCACTCGGCGGCTGAAGCCGGCAGGGCTGCGGCAGAAGAGGCAGCCAATCTGATGCGGCAAGCGATCAGCCGGCAAGAACGTGGGCGCGTTATCGGCGCAACGGGCAATTCCCAGATTCCCGTGGCAGATGCATTGGTGAAGCAGAAGCTGGAATGGGGCAAGGTTGAACTCTTCCACATGGACGAATATGCCGGCATGAAGGCGGATCACCCGGCTAGCTTCCGGCTTTGGATTAAGACGCGGCTGGCCGACAAGGTTCACCCCGGTAAAACGCATTATCTGGCGGGAGATGCAAGAGATTTGAACGCAGAGATAGCCCGGTATTCCGCGCTGCTTGGCGAAGCACCAATTGATTTAGCTTTTGTAGGATTTGGCGAAAATGGCCACATTGCGTTTAACGATCCGCCGGTGGCGGATTTCAACGATCCAGCTATGGTGAAAATTGTCACGCTGGACGAAGCGTGCCGCCGCCAGCAGGCGGGAGAAGGACATTTCGCGGACGTCGCGTCAGTACCGAACGAAGCGCTAACAATCACGTGCCCCGGTTTGTTCCGCGCCGCTGCCTGGATCTGCTGCGTACCGGATCGCCGTAAGGCCGAAGCCGTGCGAAATGCCTTCGAAGGCCCCATTTCAGAGGCCTGTCCAGCATCTTTGGTACGCCGGCATCCCAACGCCCATGTTTACCTTGATCGAGATTCAGCGTCTCGCCTATCAGCTAACGTGTTGTGAAACGCGGCTTCGCTAACCCAGATACTGCTTTGTCATCTCTATCAGTTTGCGGACTCCTTCCATTGGTTCACCCAGACCTTCGAATTCCAGCGAATACAGACCGTTAAAGCCGCTGTTCTTCATCACTTTCATGGAAGCCTGAAAATCGTCTTCATAAAACTTGCCATTCTCGGCAATGCCGTCCTTCGCGTGGCAAATATTCGAGGCATAGGGAGCAAGCATGCGAAGTTGCGCCAGAGCGTACGAAGCAGACTGAGTGGCAAAGTTTCCGAAGTCCGGACAAGCGCCGGTTTTGGAGCGGCCCAGGTAGACAATCACGGCGGTCAGAATCTCGGCCGATTCGGTTTTCAAACTATCGTTGTGAAACAGCACTTTCAGGCCGCGCTTCTGCGCAATATCAACCACCGGCATCAAGTTATCAGCAACAATTTTGGCGTCCGCCGGCCCTTCACCATTCAAAGCCACCGTAATGCTGGGCGATCCCAGCGCCACAGCAACGCCCACCCACCGGTCGGCTTCTCTGGCGATAACAGTTTTATCAATTCCTTTGGCAAATAGACCGCCGGGAAACTCGACGCCCATTAAGTTGCAACAGCGCGAGTTCGCCTTTTTCAACCCGGCCTTCACCTTCGTAACGGTGCCCGCGTCCGTATCGGCGAAGTGCTGCGGCAGAAACTCGACATTGTGGATCTTGAAGTGATCCGCCAGAAACTCCGGGAACTCCGCTTGGGTGATCAAGGGGTACTGCGGCTTCCGGTAGTTATGCAGCTCAGGCGTATCAAAATAGGCACGAAAAGGCCAGGAGTTACAGGCCAGCCGCCCCACTTTGCCGTCTGAACTTCTTGCATCAGCGGCCATAGACAACAGCGGCAGAGACGCCGCGCCACTCAGTAACTCTCGACGGCTAATTTGTTTGGTCAAATCGATCCACATCCCTTCCTAAATTAACCCGAACACCCTGGAGAGCGTACGCCTCACCCCACAAAAGATGCAGTTCCGGCGAGTTCTGGTGGCGCCGAAGAAGGTCGGCAAACACTTCCTGCGCGTCGCGTTCTTGCCCCAGTTGCGCATAATGGCATTTGGCTTCTTAAATCACGCCGAGGAGTGCCCCATGGAAGACATCGAGATCGCGTATAACCGGGAACTGAAACCGCTTGAGGCTGTCCTGTCGGGGGTAAAGAACCCGGGCGATTTTTTCATTAGCGGCATAGAAGAGATGCCCATGCCCCGGATAGAGGTCGAGGGTGTAGGGACTCTGTCGTTTCCCGTGCCCGACGCGCAGATCGCCGCGCTTGTGCGGAGCGCGGAGCGGGCGCCATATGGACGGGGCAAGGAGACGATTGTCGACACATCCGTGCGCAACGTTTGGCAGATTGCTCCAAGGAAAATCAAAATCGGCGGCAAATCGTGGGCGGCAAATTTCAACAAGATTCTTTCGAACGTGACAGCGGGTCTGGGATGCGAAGATCCAAACATCTCCGCCGAACTTTACAAGTTGCTCGTGTACAAAAAGGGTGGCTTCTTTCTCGCTCATCGCGACACGGAGAAAACGGATGGAATGTTCGGAACTCTGGTGGTGACGCTCCCTTCCTCCTATCTCGGCGGTGCGCTTCGGATCCGGCATGGGCACCGCGAGGTTACAGTTGAAACGAAAGCTCTCGAACCCTCAGAGCTTTCGTATGTGGCGTTCTTTGCCGATTGCGAACACGAGGCCCTGGCCGTGCCGGTTCAGCTGAAAGTTGGGTTTTGGGCTAAAGAGAAAGGAAAGTCTTGCCGAAGGAACTACCAGGAGCAGGACGATGAAGCAAGAGCGACGAAGCTGGAGCGCAGAGGAGAAGACGCGGGTGTTGCGCCGGCATTTGATAGAGAAAATTCCTATCTCGAAGAGTCTGTGAGGAAGAGAAGGTGGCGCCGAGTATGTACCACCGCTGGCAGGAACAGTTGTTCCAGAACGCGGCACTGGCGCTGGAAGGCAAGCGAGCCGAGCGTCATCCCGAACAGCAGAAGATCGAGAAGCTGGAGCAGAAGATCCGTCAAAAGGACGAAGTCTTGGCCGAACTGATGGCGGAGTACATCGCCTTAAAAAAAGAGTTTGGGGAACTCTGAACGGCTGCTGGGTGGAGCCGGATGTACGCGACCAGGTGGTCGATTTTATTCGCACCTGGTCGGACAAAACCGGCTTGCTCATCGACCGTTTGTTGGGCTGGTTGGAGCTGAGCAGCGGCAAGTTTTACGACTGGCGGCAACGCTACGGCAAACGCAATCAACACAACGGCTGGGTTCCCCGCGATTTCTGGTTAACCGCAGGAAGAGAAGAAAGCCATCCTGAACTTTCCAGGAACAGTTTCCGCTGGAAGGCTACCGGCGTTTGACTTACATGATGATCGACGCCGATGTGGTGGCCGTCAGCCCATCGAGCGTCTTCCGCGTGCTGCATGCCGCTGGTCGCTTGCAGCCGTGGTCGCGCAAGCCCAGCAAGAAAGGCACAGGATTCGAACAACCGCTGGCTCCGCATAAGCACTGGCACATCGATATCGCGCACATCAACATTCACGGCACCTTTTATTATCTGTGCGCAGTGTTGGACGGCGCCAGCCGCTACATTGTGGACTGGAGTTTACGCGAGTCCATGCGCGAACCGGACGTCGAAGTACTCTTGCAACGCGCCAAGGAAAAGTTCCCTGAAGCCAAGCCGCGCATCATCTCCGACAACGGACCGCAGTTCATTGCCAAAGACTTCAAAGAGTTCATTCGCATCTCCGGCATGACGCATGTGCGCACCTCGCCGTACTATCCGCAATCGAACGGCAAGCTGGAGCGCTGGAACAAATCCATCAAGAGTGAGTGTATTCGGCCCGGCGTTCCGCTCTCGCTCGATGATGCGGAACGCCTGATTGTGCAGTATGTGCAGGTTTACAACGAGCAAAGACTGCATAGCTCCATCGGTTACGTCACACCGAAAGACATGCTCGAAGGACGCCAAAAACAAATCCACGCCGAGCGTGATCGCAAGCTGGAACAAGCCCGCAAACAGCGTGAAGAAATTGCTCGACTGCGACCTAATCCAGTACAGAAAAACGTCGCTTAGCCGATAAGATAGTTGTCAGGTGAAACGGAAGCAGGCTCTGCGGGGACGCAACCTTGCCGAGGGATAACCTGGCGGACTCATCGTAACGATGACAAGTTAGCGGGCGGCTCACGCCGCCCAATAAAATCAAATCGGACGATAGATCCTCATGCCTTGAAAATCCCCGCCCGCAGGGCGGAATTTCTCCTTCGGCGGCTTCCTCCCGCCTCAGCTTCACGCTGAACCAATACACCTGGCCGTGCGGGAAGGCAGTCGCGTTTGCCTGGTTTACAACCTTATTCAACGACGCTCAAAGGGGCGGCGCAGGATTCAGAAAGCCCCGGAATACGAATCCCAGATCGCCGAAGCTGCCGCTATCCTCGATCGATTTCTGAACGCCGCGGATGCACCTGCGAAAATTGTATGGCTGCTGGAGCATCAGTACAGCCCGGCGGGGCTTTCGTTTTCGACTTTGAAGGGCGCCGATGCGGCAAAAGCCCGTGTCTTGCTGCGTGCGGCCACCAAGGCCGAGTGCGCCGCGCATTTGGCGATTGTCCACATTGGGGAGTCCGGCCAGGCGGAGTCCGACTTTGGCTATTCTTACCGGTCGCACCGCCGTTCCTACGCGAGCTACGAAGACGAGGAAGGCTTCGAAAACGGCAACGATGAAATCGACGATGAAGATTTCATCGTGGAGAGCGTCGACGACGCATGGCGGTACATGGACGAGTGGCGAGACGCCGACGATCACGTTGTTGGGTTCGGCCGCATTCCCCTGGCGGACGGCGAGTTGTTGCCCGCTGGCGCGCTGGACCGGGAACCGCCAGACACGAAGCGCGTAACAGAGGCTACCGGCAATGAAGGCGCAACTTATGAGCGGTCTTATCTTCGGGCCGCATTCGTTCTTTGGCTTCAGCGCAGTACGGCGGACGTGCTGCTGAAGGCCGGTGCTGTGTCGGCGCTTCCCTTTTTGAAGCGGTTAGTTGCCGGTGGCGAGAGCGCAAGACCAGAGGCGATTCGAGTCGCAGACCGGATGGTGGAAGCCTGGCCACACGATGCACACCGGTGGAGCCCTTACGAGATTGACGGGGCATGGCCGCAACCATCGGACCGGATCGAAATGATCGCAGCGCTGGTTAGCCTCAACGCTGCGGCCCTGCTTGATCGGTTCGTCAGGGAGGTAATCACACCAGGCTATGATGGCTCGGAAAACTCGGCGTTAGTTTCCTCAGTTAGCGTGATGGGAGAGGCCCGTGCCCCGGCGGTTCTTGCGGCTCTGATGTCGGCGCGGATGCCGGATCGCCCGACCGCTTGCGCGGAGCTTCTGGTGGCGCTGGCTGCGAAACCCGCCCACGCCTTTTCGGAGGTCGCTGAGGCCGCTGTTGCAGGCATTGATCGCATAGGAATCAGCGGCTCGGAATCACAAGGCTGGGAGTGGGAACCGGAAGAGCGCCGTCTGCTCACTCCTGAATTTCTGGAGAAACTACTGCGAGCGCTGCAAGGTTTCAAGAGTGGGACACTATGTGACGCCGCCGCCGAGAAGATCGCCTCACGCCCGGAGATCTTTAGTCCCGTGACGCTCGTCGTTCCCGCAATCGAGCGGATCGGCACGCGGAGCCGGAAGGTGACGACGCTAGTTGCCAGCAGCGTCCGGCACCTCTGGGCGAGCGCGGCGGAATTCTTGCTCGCGCGGAGCGAGGCTCCTCCGCAGCCGCCGCCGGACTGGCGACTGGATGTAAAGCTCTCCTGCGCGTGTCCCGATTGCGGGGAATTACAAGCTTTTGCTTGCGATCCCGCCGAGCGCGTGCATCGGTTTCGCGTTAAGAAAGAACGGCGCCATCACCTCCACGCAGTGATCGACAAACATCGGCTCGACATGACTCACGAGACGGAGCGCGTGGGTTCGCCTCAAACGCTGGTTTGCACGAAGGACCGCCGCACTTTTGACCAGCGCGTTAAGCAATACGAGAGCGAGATCGCGGCCATGCGCACGCTACTGAGGCTGGGGGACAAGCCCGGCGGCGGCGATGCCCTGTCCAAGAGGATGGAGTCGGCCGTGAAACTTGCGGCCGATTTGATCAAAGGAAAGGGCCGTCGAGGAAGTGAGCGATCGCAGCCTCGCGCAACACACTGGCGGAGGTGATCGCGAACAGCCTCAAACGCTGGCACAATTCGGACACGGATATGCCGGGGCCGATGAAGCTAAGTATGTCGTCTTCATGATGAGTTTGCTGAGATCGCCTTCCATTCGCCATTCCTTCTTACTCCGTTTGCACTCCGGCAGTAGCGCAGATTTCGTATAGCGCTTGACTCATGTTCCAGAGTCTGGCCGACACGTCGATGTCGTACGTAATCTGTTTGGTGCGGGTCTCTCGGCACCGCAGGAAGAATCTGCCTGTCACACCGTCCAGATCAGGCGAGGACGCGGCGTAGACGGGAGTTCTCGCTGCGTGTTCCGGGAATGCAAGTAAATATGGAATTTCCTTTAACAACCAGGGGAATACCGCAGGTAGACCTCGCATGTTGTCACCCAGGCGTGTGAGCGTGGGTCCGGGACTAAAACAGTTCGCGGTAATCGTCGATCCTGCGAGGCGGCGGGAGAGTTCGTAAGTAAACAGAATGTTGCAAAGCTTCGAGCGCTTATAGGCCCCCAACCAGTTGTATTGCCGCTGAGCCTGGAGATTGGAAAAATCCAGTTCTCCGCTATGGAACTCCGAGGACGCGGTGAGAATTCTTCCGGCGGGCGCGGCCCGGAGGAGATCGAGCAGAAGGTGAGTTAGCGCGAACGGCGCAAGGTGATTAACGGCGAAGGTTTTCTCAAGACCATCCGGCGTCACTTCTCTTTCTGCGAACACAGCGGCCGCATTGTTGATCAGGACATCGATCCGCGAAAGACATCCGTGAAGCTGTTCAGCCAGACGATGGATTTCCGCCTGCGACGACAAGTCTGCGAGGAACAAGATCGGCGCGTTGCCCGCAGCACACTTCGCGACTTCCGTACGCACGAAATTCGACCGCGTTCGATCACGTCCCACCATTACGACTTCCGCACCACGTTCCGCTAGTAGCAGCGCCGTGGCCAACCCGAGTCCACTCGTCGCCCCCCGTGATGAGGACCGTCTTCCCGCTCA
>CAVXPI010000017.1:0-241257 GCA_963763615.1 Bryobacterales bacterium
AACGACCTCTTCGTCAATCGTAACAATCAACGCCGGTTCAAGTGTCGCGTCCGGTCCCTACACACTTACCGTAATTGGGACCAGCGGCGCCTTATCGGCAAGCACGAAAATCCCGCTCACCGTTAATGCGCAACCTAGCTTCACCTTGAACGCCACCGCCGCCACGGCACCCCCGGGATCTACGGGAACATCGACAGTAACACTTACCCCCGCGAACGGTTTTAACTCGGCCGTGACGTTGGCCGCATCCGGTTGGCCGGTGGGGATCACTGGAACATTTGGAACAAATCCGGCGACTGGCTCGTCCGTGGTCACCATCAACGTGGGCACCGGGGTGACGCCGGGCACCTACTCACTCACAGTGATTGGGACCAGTGGCTTACTATCGGCAAGCACAACAATCCCCCTTACCGTCGGCACGCTACCTAGCTTCACCTTGAGTACCAGTGGCGCGAACGTGAACGCGGGATCCACGGGAACGTCGACCGTGACGGTGATTTCAGCGAACGGCTTCAACTCGGCAGTTACGTTGGCCGCATCAGGTTGGCCAGCCGGCATCACAGCAACGTTTGGAACAAATCCGGCGACCGTCTTTTCAATCGTCACAATCAAAGTGGCCGCGAACGTGCCGGCCGGTAACTACAAGCTAATCGTGACCGGCACCGCTGGCACTTTGTCCGCAAGTGCCACTATTGCACTAACAGCGTCGGCTGGAGCCAGCAACTCGGCCAGCTTTGTTGGTCTGGATACGGCCACCCAAGGCGCCTGGACAGGCAAGTATGGCGCCGACGGACAGTTGATTGCCAATACTTCTAATGTGGGCCCCGCCTATGCGATCGTTGGGTTTTCAAATGTTCAGACGTACACATGGGCCTGGCAAACGTCAGATGTCCGGGCGCTACAGAGTTCTGCCGGGGCATCCACGGGAATTGCTTCCGCGTACACCGAACCAGGCAATCAGGCGTTCACCATAAGCGTCGGGATCACGGATGGCCTTGCTCACAAGATCTCGCTCTATCTGCTGGACTGGGACAGTTCCTCGCGCGTTGAGACGATCGCTATCCTCGACCCTGTCACCAGCGCGGTTATAGACACCGAGACGTTCGCCGGATTCCACAATGGCGAGTATGCTTCCTGGAATATCACCGGGAACGTGAACATCGTCGTAACTCCCATCGGCTATTACAGCCCCGCCGTGAGCGGCATTTTCTTTAACTGATGTTAGCGGACGCGAAACAAGGCCACAGCCAGGCGAGCGAAGGTTTGCCTATGAGGCCCGCTCAAGAAAGCCCAATCGAGAGCCCTAACCAGAGCCGGGGCGCGGAAGCTCGGGTCGATTGCCCGGCGGCGTTCGAGGACGCCTTGTAGAGCCTCCCGCGGCCGTGTGCGAAAGTCATCGAGCATCGCTACCTGATGGACGCAAGAGATCGTACAGAAAGGCGCGCAACTTTTGGGCTGTGCCGCCTCACGCTGGAGGTCTTCGCTCGTATAAGATTCGAGCGGAATGGCGGGCCGGCCACGCTGCTGCGAACAGTAATGCACCAGACCGTCCTCGCAGACATAAAGGAAGCGGGCAGCCCGCGCGGCAATGCCACTGGTTTGACACGCCACGGCTGATGTTCTCTTGAAAATGATCGAAGTGAGAAAACGAAAACAGCGACGAGCCGAGCGCCCGGAAACGCTGGTAGACGCCTTGGTGCTCAACGCTGAGCGGCTGAAGCTGGCCGGAGTGGTCGTGCAGAATACCCAGCGTGGAGTGGAAGCCCAAGGCTCGAGCACGGGCACCGATCGTGTAGGCGTCCTCTGGGTGAAGAACGCCCGAACCCAATACCGAATTGATGGTGACACCGAAATTTGCGTGGTCGGCCAGCCACTCGAGTTTACGGTCGAGGACGCGCAAACTCTTCTTTGATGTCTCGTCGGGCTGAACGTTATCAATGCTGATCTGCAAATAGTCGAGACCGGCTTGATTCAGATTACGGATGCGCTCCGGAGTGAGCAGCAACCCGTTCGTAATGAGCGTAGCCATCGCGCCACGTTCCCGAATACGGGCGATGATAGCGTCGAGGTCTGGGTGCAGCGTGGGTTCGCCGCCGCTGAGGGTAATGATGGAACAGCCCAGGTCCGCCAGTTTATCGATGCGGCGCAGCATCGCGTCGAGTGGCACTGGGTTCGAGACCTTGTCGTATTCATTGCAATAAGCGCAATCGAGATTGCAGCGCCGGATGGGAATGATCTGCGCGAGGATGGGATGCGTTCCCTCCTGCATCGCGCGAGCAAACAGGCGAACCTCTCGAGCAGTCCGGTTAAACTTCTTCCAGCGTTTAAGAAACACGCGCAAGACGGGCACGGTGTCGAGCGGCCAGCGGAAGGGCGGCGGAGTATTTCTTCTCTCGTGTTGGCGCGCATCCGCGCTCTTTGCGCTTGTAAGCCACACAGCATCTCCATTATGCGCAGGCCGAAACCAGGCGATACGCCACAGCTGTTGACAGCCTACCGGTTGGCAGGTGTACTATATAGATGTTGGCAGTCAACATGTCTGAACAGAAAACGGATGTTCCCTACGGAACGCTGGATCTCCTCATCCTGAAAACACTCGATACCATGGGCCCGCTCCACGGTTACCGCATCGCCAGGCGTATTGAGCAAGTGGCCGAGAACCTCTTGCGATTGAACCAGGGATCAATTTATCCCGCCCTTATACGCCTCGAACAACAGGGCTGGATCGCCACCAAATGGGGAGTGTCAGAAACCAAACGCAGCGTGAAGCTCTATTCGCTGACCCGGGCGGGGTTGAAACAACTCAGTGTCGAGGTGGCGAATTGGGAAAGGGCGACTGCTTTGGTGGCTCGGTTCCTGGAGGCCAAATCGTGAGACCCCGTTCGATAGCCGCTCGTCTGCTGGCGCTATTCCGCGGCCGGAAACTCGATCGGGAGCTTGACGATGAGATCCTCGCTCATCTCGAGCTGGCCGAGCATGAGGCCCTGGCCGCTGGCCTGTCACCGGAAGAAGCGCGTCAGTCGGCGCGGCGCAATTTCGGAGGAATCGAAGAGATGAAGGAAGACCACCGCGATCGCCGCAGCGTGCGGTGGATGGACAATCTGCGCAGAGACCTTCGGTACGGGTTGGGATCGCTGGCGCGCGATCCTGGATTCGCCGCTGTCGCCGTCGGCTTACTGGCTCTCGGAATCGGCGCCAACTCGGCCATGTTCAGCATCGTAGACGCCGTTCTGTTGAAGCCGCTTCCTTTCCCCGAGCCGGACCGCATGGTCAGGGTGTGGGAATCCACGCCCGACGGGCACAACGGCACCACCACTCTTACCTTTCTCGACTGGAAGCGGCAGAGCGATGTCTTCGAGGCACTGTCGGTCGAGTCCCCCATCAAAGCGGCGCTGGCAACGAGCGGCTATCCGGCGCGCGTTTCGGGCAAGCAGGTCTCGGCCGATTACTTTCAGGTGTTCGGCGTAAAGCCGCAAATCGGGCGGGCGTTCGCTCGAGGCGAAGATGAGCCAGGGGCTGATCGGGTCGTGGTGCTCAGCCACGCGTTCTGGCAAACACAATTTGCCGGCGATCCTCGGGTTCTGAACCGCGATCTGTTGCTCGACGGCGAACCGCACAGAATCATTGGCGTTTTACCCGCTGGCAGTTTTGATCGCGACGAGGCCGTGTTCTGGGAGCCGCTGATCTTTGCGAAAGATCAAATGAATCGCGGTCAGCATTGGCTGGAGCCAATTGGGAGGCTGCGAGCCGGAGTGAGCATAGAGCAGGCGCGAGCCAAGTTGACCATCTTACGAGCCAGCCTCAACGCCCTCATTTACCAGAAAGACTGGGGCTTCACGGTGGATCCGTTCGCGAAAACGTTGGTAGGCGATACCCTGCGCCGCTCCATCTACCTGGCGTTTGGGGCGGTCCTGATGGTGCTGCTCATCGCTTGTGCAAACGTGGCGAACCTGGCGCTGGCGAAAGGCGCTACCCGCAGGAAAGAGATGGCTGTTAGAACAGCTTTAGGCGCCAGCCGGGGCCGATTGATCGTGCAGTTGCTCACCGAGAGCTTGGTTCTCTGTATTCTCGGAGGTGTGGCCGGCGTCGCCGTGGGCGCAATGCTACTTCGCGCCGCAGCCCCGGTGTTGGCTTCGTCGTTGCCGTTTACCGCGGATCTCAGCATGGATCTACGCGTACTGGGGTTCGCCGCAGCCGCCGTGATGGCTGTCTTGGTTCTCGCGGGTCTGCTTCCTTCCTGGCAGACCTCTTTCGGCGGGCTTTCCGAAGCATTGAATCAATCGCCACGCGGATCGTCTGGTTCGAACGCGGCGGTGCGCCGGACGATTGTCATCGCCGAAGTCGCGGCCTCAGTCGTGTTAATTTGCGGCGCGGCGCTGCTATTCAAGAGCCTGGCCAAACTGCAGCAGGTAGATGCCGGCGTACGAATCGACCACGTCATTACAATGTCCACCGATTTGCCATCGGCGGCGTACCCGACTCCGGCTAGCGCAGTGCGGTTCTATGAAGACGTAGTTCAACGGCTACTGGCAGCACCCGGAGTTGAGCAAGCATCCGTCTCGCAGGGCTTGCCGCTGCAAGGAGTGCAATGGGGCGAATATATGAGCTTGCCTGGAGTGGGGCAATCTGTATTGGTTCGCCTGAAGCTTGTGGACCCTTGGTATTTCAGCACACTACAGATTCCCATAAGGGCGGGCCGCGGGATCGAACAAAGGGATCGCGCCAGCGCTCCGCCCATTGCCGTCATCAATCAAGAGGTGGCGCGGCAATTATCGAAAACATTCGGAGTTGCCAATCCAATTGGGCGGACCGTTGGCATTGACGTACCTGGCTACGGTCCCATTCCCGAGTCGCTGGTCAATACGCAGATCGTGGGCGTGATCAGCAGCGAGCGCACGTCCGCCTTAAACGCGCCGCCGGAGTTGGTAGCCTATTTGCCTTTGGCCCAGGCTCCGCGGCAAGACATCAAACTGGTGGTTCGCACACGCAGCGCGCCAGCGGTAACGATGCCCGGCATTCGAGAAGCCGTGCGCCAGATCGACTCCCACCTTCCTCTCGGGGACGTGATGACCATGGAACAGGTCAAGCAGGAGAGCATACTCTGGGCGCGCCAACCCACCTGGGTGGTGGGAGCGTTTGCGGGAGTTGCGGCGCTATTGGCCGCGCTGGGACTTTACGGCGTTCTGGCGCATGCGGTCACGCAGCAGCGCCGCGAGATTGGTATCCGCATGGCATTGGGTGCGCGTTCGGGCGACGTCCTGTCTCTCATTTTGCGCAGCGCCTTAACGCTTCTCGGCGTGGGGCTCGTCAGCGGATTGCTAGGCGCCTTTGCTCTGACAAGAGTGCTCAAGAGCCTCTTGTTCCAGGTGTCTACTCTCGACCCGGTAGCCCTTGCTGGTGCCTGTGTCCTGATGACTCTGGTCGGCATCCTGGCATCTTGGATTCCGGCGAGCCGGGCCGCCCGTGTAGATCCAATGACTGTGCTTCGCGACGAAGGCTGATTGAAATTTACTGAAGAGGCAGCCGGAATCTCCTGTGGCAGCGCTACTTTGCCGGGATCAGCGATTGGAGCCGTTCCTTGTTAATCTTGAGGACGACTCCTGCGTTGCGGTCGGCAGCCTCGCTCACCTTGTATTCCGCTGCGGTACCGAGGACTTCCGCCACCTCAGAGGGAGTTAGTTTGTAATCATTGGCGAGCCACTGTGCCATGTTCGCCGTGGCGCCCCGGAAGGCGTCGTCGATAGAGCCGGCGAGACCCATGGCCATGACGTGGGTGCTCGACTCTACGCGCGGACCTCTGATCGATTTGCCCGAGACCACATCTACTGTGAACTCCACATCCATTGATGTTTCCAAGGCGTTGCCATTTAATTCGCCGTCGCCCTGGGCCGCGTGGCCATCGCCGAGGTAGAGCAAAGCGCCGGGCACGCTCACTGGTAAATAGAGGATGGCGCCTTCCACGATCTCGTTGAAGTCCATGTTGCCGCCCCAGCGGCCGGAGTCGCCGCTTCCGGGAGGGGCCTGCGCTGAGCCGGGTGCGACCGCAACACATCCAAGCATCGGCCGCAGGGGCACCGAGTAATGCGTCAGGTGCTCTACTCACCTTGTCGTCCTGGCGCCGCGCTTCGTGGGGCCGGAACTGAACCGATTTATCGAGGACAAACTGGAGACCTGGCTCGGGTTGGAGATCAATCGAGAGAAAACGCGGGTGGTCAACCTGAAGGAGGACAGAGCAAGCCTTGACTTTCTGGGCTTCACGTTCCGGTACCACAACGACCTGAAGGGTCAAGGGTATCGGTATCTGAATGTTTCACCGTCGGCCAAAGCGCTGAAGAAGGAAAGGGAGAAACTACGCGAACTGACCAATGTCAGCCAGACGTATGTGCCGCTTCCCACCCTGATTCAGCACCTCAACCGGCACCTGGACGGGTGGGCCAACTACTTCCGCTTCGGATACCCGCGCGTGGCCTTTCGCGAAATCAACTGGTACGTTCGTGACCGGCTCAAGCACCACCTGAGCCGGCGCAGCCAGCGGCCCTTCCGACCGCCGGAAGGGAGCAGCTACTACGACCATCTCGACAAACTCGGGCTTCGGTATCTGTAGGCTGTTCCGCGCAACTGCCTGAATACGTCTGCGATGAAGCGCTTTTCGGAGAGCCGGATGCGGGAAATCCGCACGTCCGGTTCGATGAGGGGGGAGTGGACCGCGCCTTACCGCGTCGTCCTCTCTCCTACTCTACCGAGAATTACTTTTGCAGCCCTTTGCTACGGAGCCTCTGTCATGCACAGCCAGTATATGCTCGCCAAGACGCCAAGAACGCAAAGAAAAGAGGGCCGAGAGGGGTTCCGGAGGTACCCTTAGTGAACTGGCCCATTCCCGTGGTGTAAGTGGTGTAATGAGAAGACGAGAGGCGTATGACTGCGATCACTCAGGCAAACGATCCTAGGCTTTTGCACCTTCAAACCTTAATGGATAAAGCCGGCGGTGGTGCGCGATTTACCGAGCTCGATCCATTTGGAGAGAGGCACGGCAGTTGGCAACGTACCCTTCACTCTTTTCGGGTGAGATGGATCGCTACGTTCTAGTAGCTCTTACGAACATGGAAGAGGGCGACGAAATTGCGGTTGCGGCGGGTGCCGAAGAACGCACCAATGATAAGGATTCCACTGGCAAACCGAGATTCCGCCGCTTCGACGTTGGCGCGATCCGTCTTGATTCGGCCGATCCGGCCCACTGGCCTTCCGACGTACAGCAGTTGATTGAGCAAGCTGTTCGCATGGCTGTTGAGATTCAGCCCTTGCAGCTGGAAGAGCGACAACTTCTCGCTAGCTGATTTTAGGCAACAACCTCCTAAGGAATCGCCGGCAACGCACTCGCGGGAGGCTCGGCGATTTCTAGCCGGTGTTGCCCGAGCACTCGGTCGGCTGCCGTGCTAGCAGCGAGTCCGGCTCATTCATGCGAGAAGATAATGAATAGCTATGGCCGAACACACCCTCCAATCGATCGCATTTCCCGCGCTCAATTCCGAACAGATCTCTCAGCTTGCGGCCTGCACGACCGTTGCGCCGAGACGCTGCCGGGATGGGGAAACGCTGGTGGCCACCGGTGACCGCTCATTCCACTTTTTTATCGTGAAGTCGGGCAAGGTCGAGATTCTCGACTATTCCGGCGACGCCCCTAAGACGATCACAATTCACGGTCCAGGTGAATTCACGGGCGACGTGTCCCATTTAACGGGTGCACCATCGGTCTTTACAGCGATTGCTCGCGGCGATGGGGAGGTTTTTGAAATTTCCGCAGAGGCCCTGCGGCATGTGTTGAACCAATGCCCCGGCCTGAGCGATATCATTCTTCAGGCGTTCGTGGCGCGCCGCCAGTTGCTCCGCGAATCGCCTAATTTCATAGGTCTCCGAGTGATCGGGTCGCGTTACTCCACCGACACTTTCCGGGTGCGCGATTTTCTGACAAGAAACAGAGTCCTGTTCACCTGGACCGATCTGGAAACGGACCCTGGGGTCGACCGGCTGCTGAAAGAATTCGGTGTTACCGAAGCCGACACGCCCGTCGTTGCGTGCGCCCACATGCTGCTGTTGCGCAATCCGTCCAATCAAAGATTAGCGGATGAGGTTGGCATTCATCAGCCGCTCGAACAAACGGTTTTCGACCTGCTGGTGGTGGGTGCCGGGCCTGCCGGTTTGGCGGCGGCTGTCTACGGAGCCTCCGAAGGGCTCAAAACAGCGGTTTTGGACTGCAACGGTCCCGGCGGGCAGGCGGGCAGCAGCATGCGTATTGAAAATTACCTGGGGTTCCCAACGGGCTTAACCGGCGCCGAACTTACCGACCGCGCGACGCTGCAGGCCAATAAGTTTGGCGCGCACCTGTCCATTCCCACCGCTGCCATTCGCTTGTCGTTCGAGAACGGATATGCCGTTCTAAACGCGGCCGGAGCCGAAACCATTACCGCCAAGTGCCTCTTGATCGCCAGCGGTGCACAGTACCGCAGGCTGCAGGTCGAGGGCTGCGAGCAATTTGAAGGGAGAGGTGTGTACTACGCGGCGACACCCGCCGAGGCGCTCTTCTGCAAGGGATGCACGGCCATTGTCGTCGGGGGCGGAAACTCGGCAGGGCAGGCCGCGGTTTTTTTAGCGGGACACGCGGCCAACGTATTGCTGCTCATTCGCGGCAATGACCTGAACAAGAATATGTCCAGCTACCTGGTCAATCGGATTGAACAGACCGCGAATATTGAGCTGCTCTGCGACACAACCATCCGTCGCATGGTGGGCAACAGTCACCTGAAGGAGATCGAGATTGTAAGCGGCCCGAGCGAGCGGCAGCGGACGGTCGAGACCCCGGCGGTGTTCAGTTTCATCGGCGCGACCCCGAGAACCGATTGGTTACCTGCAGAAGTGGAGCGAGACGCTAAGGGGTTCGTGCTCACGGGATCCGCCGTGGCCCACTCGCCTCGCTGGGAGGCGGCGCGAGCGCCCTTTCTGCTTGAAACCAGCCGTCGTGGCGTGTTCGCCGCAGGCGACGTGCGTTCCGGGTCTGTAAAGCGTGTTGCCTCGGCGGTCGGGGAAGGCTCCATGGCGGTCCAGTTCGTACACGAGTATCTCAAGGAAATGTAACTCCTTACTATTCGGCCCGCAGCGCCTCTACCGGGTCAACCGCTGCAGCGCGCCGCGCGGGTAAGTAGCTGGCAAGCAGGGCCGCAGTAACTAACACGAACGGCACTCCGGCGTAGGTGACAGGATCGAGGGGACTAATTCCGAACAACAGCGATTTCATCAGACGGGTCAAAGAGATCGCCGCACCCAGCCCAATCGCCGCGCCGATACCGGTGAGCACCAGTCCTCGTTGGACAAACATCCGCTGTAACGCCATCGGCTGCGCCCCGAGTGCCAGGCGAATGCCAATCTCTCGCCGCTTTTGCGATACGGCGTAGGCGATCACTCCATAGATGCCGATCACACCGAGCAGCAACGCCATCGCGCCGGCAATTCCTAGCATCACCAGCGTAAAGGAAGCGCGCGCGAGCGATCGCTCGTAGACATCCCGCATTGTCTGAACAGAGGCTAGCGGCAGGCTCGGATTCACCGACCACACCGCCCGATTGATTTGATTGCGAAAACTTTCACTCCCGGCCCGTTTGCTGCGAATCGCAAACGTCACCGTTCGAGTAACGTCCGGCCGCCGAGCGACATCGTAAATATCGCTGGCATAGGAGGGCCAATACACGATCGTAGAGGCTGGTTGCTGTACGCCATTATCATGCACGTCTTGCGCTACGCCGATCACCTCTCGCCAGGGTGATTTCGGAACAACTGCGGCGATCCGCTTGCCGATTGCGGCAAAAGGCGAGCCCCACAGTTCGCGCGCGAGATTCTCCGAAATTAGAATTCCCGGCCGCCGCCCATAGAAGTCCGTCCATGTATAATCCCGTCCAGCTACCAGCTTCGTGCCCATTGTTTGGAGCAGGCCCGGGGAAATGAAGCGAAATACCCGCATTGGCGGAACCTCGTTTCCCAAGTCCTTGCCATCTGCAAGAATGGCATCCCAATCTGTCGGAATTCCGTCCATCGGCATCTCGCTGCTGAACGCGGCGAAGCTCACACCCGGTATCGCCATGAATTTCTCGACAATATCGTTCTGCATTCGGACGACCCGTTCCGGTTCGGGTATGAGCGACGTTGGAAAGGAAGTCCGCACAATCTGAATTTGCTCTGGATTTGTAAAACCCGGATTCACATTGTGCAGCGCCTGAAACGTGCGGATCATCAAACCAGCGCTGACGAGCAGCACCAAAGCCATCGCCACTTGCGCCACGACCAGAACGCTTCTTGCCCGGTGCCGTTCGCGGCTCTCGCTCAACGAACGTCCGCCTGCCCGCAGGTTCATCGAGATTCGTAATCCCGCGTATTTCAAAGCTGGAAACAGGCCAAACACCAGGCCCGATAAGAGCGAAACGGCAACCGCGAATGCAACCGTTTGCCAGTCGAGCGAGATTTCGTTCAGACGAGGCAGGTTTCCTGGATCGAGGACTCTCAACAGACGCAGGCTCGCAGCCGCAGTAGCCAGACCCAAGAGGCCGCCCATTGAGGCAAGGAGAATGCTCTCTGCCAGAAGTTCGCCTACGATTCGCCCGCGGCTTGCTCCTAGCGCCACACGGACCGCCAGTTCCTGTTGGCGTCCCTGCGCCCGAATAAGCAAAAGATTCGCCACGTTCGCGCAGACAATCAGCATTACGATTCCAATCGATGCCATCACCACCCACAAAACATTTCCCACGCTGCCCACCACCTCCTGCCGCAACGGGCGAATAGCGGGCGCAATGCGCCAGTTCTCATATACCAGAGGATTAATGCCGGGCGCTGCGGGCCAAGATCTCATCCAAATCGGAACGAGCCGTGCGATGTCGGCGCTGGCCTGGGTGATCGTCACGCCGGGCCTAAGCCGCGCAACGCATCGAAAGCCGAAGCCGGGTAAAGTCAGATCACCATAGTGGATGACCAGTGGCGCGATCAACTCCGCCTCTTCATTCACAAAGCGAAACTCTGGCGGCATCACGCCGGCAACGATCCGCGGACGCGAATCGACCACAATCTTGCGCCCCACTATGGACCGGTCGCCGCCGAATCGACGCTGCCAATAGCCGTAGTTCAACAGCACCGTTGCCGGACTCCCCGGCGTCGTATCCACCTTTGATAACAACCGTCCGAGCTCGGGCCGGGCTTCCAGCGCCTGGAGCGCGCCATCACTCACGTAGATTGCACGGACCTGTTCCGGGTCCGCGACGCCGGTAACAGTCATCGTGCCCGCACCCCAGATACCGAGCGCCTGCAGCGTCCGGTTCTTATCTGCATACGTTGCGAACATCGATTCGGATAGCAGCAGGCCGCCCGAAGTGCTTCCAAGTCCTGCTGCACCGGGAGCTGAGTGCGCCACCGACACCAAACGCTCGGCGTCGGGATATGGAAGCGGTTTCAACAAGACATGATTCACTACGCCGAACACCGCGGTATTTGCACCAATTCCGATCGCCAGGGTCAAAAGCACCGTCAACGTGAATATCGGATTGCGGCCCAGCGTGCGCCAACCATAGCGCAAATCACGCGCCAGTGTGTCAAAAAGAAATAAGCTGTTCATCCGGTAGATCTCCTCACGAATTAGAACGGTGTTGCCGAACTTCCGGCGGGCTGCGGCGTGCGCCTCCTCGGCTGGCATGCCGCGCGCCAAGTTCTCATCTGTCTCGATTTGTATGTACGAGTCGATTTGTTCGAGCTGATCCCGATCTGCTTCGTTGCGCCGAAAAAAACGTCCGATTCGCATACATTTACTCCACAGCCGGTTTCATGACCCTGCCGATGGCCCGTACCAGTTCCTCCCAGCGCGTTGCCTGCGCTTTGAGTTGTTTCTTTCCGGCAGGGGTCAGCCGATAGTATTTTGCTTTGCGGTTGTTCTCCGAAGTACCCCAGAACGACGCGATCCAACCACGATTCTCAAGCCGGTACAACGCGGGATACAAAGATCCATGCTCAATTTGCAGTACATCCTCAGACTTGCGCTCGATCGCATGCGCGATGGTGTGTCCATGAGCGGGGCCGAGTATCAAGGTCTGGAGGACCAGCATGTCCAGCGTGCCTTGCACCATCTCGCTCTGCATTGGGGATTCACTCCTTGGCATGTTTCCTACTATACTTCATTAGATCATCGAAAGGAGTGGCATTGAGGAGATTAAGCCTAGCCAATAAGCATAGATCGTCTGCTTCAAAAGGCCATCTGATGGACGCGGCTTTGTGCTAGCTGACAGAAGTTTTCGTACACCGTTCCTTGACAGTCACGGCTCGGAAAAGAGCGGCAAGGATACTACAATTTACGCAATTAAGCACCAGCGCTTGTTGATCTCGTTCGCACGAAATTTCGCAATGCGGCCACGCTTCCATGCCGCAAAATGAAGCAATCGATTGCCTTAAAGCGTGTACGGCGGCATCTGGTACAGCCTTGCGGATCGTAGACCGCAGACGGCGAGTGCGGGCTGTACCGCTTCAGGTTGCGCGGCGATGTACTCGTCGACAGACTTGAAATCGTAGCCGGCCATTCGGAACCCTCTAGGCTAGTGTGAACGAGAAATACTCGGAACATATGTTACGGGAGCCTGCGTTTCGGCTGTCGGCTCCACGCGAATCAGCCCCATCATCCCGCCGTCCTCGTGCTCCAAAAGATGGCAATGGTAAACGAACGTACCCACCGTATTTGGATCGCGAAAATCCATCCGCAATCTCACACTCGGATAGCTTAACGCTCTGTCGGTAAAGTAAGGAACGTTGACAGTATCGCGAAGAAAAGGCTCATTCACGGGTACGCCCAGATAATCGAGCAACATGAAATGCAGCTGATGAATGTGAAAGGCATGCAGTTCCTTCGATCGGTTCTCTATAATCCAATCCTCCACTGTCCCCTGCTTTACGACCACGTTTGGTATCCCGGATCGTGGGTCGAACATCGCAGGCGTTTGGCCATCCACCGTAATGTAGAATTCAGTTGCGCTGGTTGGATCGTTCGCGTCAACCAGTTTTTCGGAAAAGTAAAGCTTGCGAACACGAACCGGAGCAACATTCCCCAGCCACGGCATCCGGTTCGGAGGAAGGGGCGCAGGCGACAGGGCGAGCTTCGATCTGGGCTCCGCAGCATCGTCTGAAGCGGTTATCGAGGCAAGCGCTCGATTCGGATCGTTCTCTCCGCTTGGGCCCGTATCGACGGTCCGCGTCACCAAAAGCCCTTGTACCCCCAAAGGAGGCCCGTTTACGATGAACTCCACGCGCGCACCGGGCGGAACTCCTAAATGGGTCTGCCAGCTAATCAAATCTCCCGAGGTCCCGTTTTCGTTTAACGGCACACCGTCCAGAGCTACTAAACCTAGCTGTTGCGGTGCACGATTGAACAGAACCGCCAGATTCAGGTAAGTGATAGCCGAGGCGTTTAAGACTCGCCAAAGTTGCCGCTCTCCGGGTTTCATCCTGATGGCAGCAGGTGGATAGTCTGGATATGGCACGGGAACAAAATTGATCGAGAGATCCTTTGCCGGCTTGCCGAAGCCAGTACCGGTGTTGGCAGCGTCTCCATCTCGATCAATCAGCATCTTCGGCAAAATCGGCTCCGATTTCGAGGGCGGTGCATTCGGATTCATTAAATCCTGATCCCTGATCACCAACACTCGTTCCGGTAATCCTGCCACTTGTTTATTAGCGGCCTCAAGCCCTTCAATGATCATGGCGCCTGAAGCTCCGCCTAACACCTGAACTTTTGTGAAGCCGTGAATGTGCGGGTGGTACCAATACAACCCCGGCGGCTGGTTTTCCGGAATGTGAAATCGATATTCAAATGGCGGATCTCCTGGGCCGATCAATGTATTCAAAACGTCATCTTGATGGCAAACAGGGGGGACGGTTAAGCCATGAAAGTGAAGATTCGTTGACTTCGCCGTCATAGGGGCGCTGCTGCATGCGGCGCTTTTCTCTTCGCCGTTTGTGTGATCGTGATGCGCCGGATGTCCGCGATCGGCATCTCCCAAATCATTTTTCAGGCCTAAAATCAGCAGATCGCCCGGCCTTAGCCTCAGGTTTGGAGATTGATTCCCCTTGCTGTCTAGGTAGCAGTACCGTGGCGACCCATCAGCCGCCGCGTAGCTATGAATCGTTAAGTCGACTTTCAGCTCACCATTGCGGCTTCGCAAATCCTCCGGCTCAGGAACCAAGCTCCCCTGCGGGGGTCGAGGACATTGCGCAAACAGAGCACTCGCAAACGCGATGAAGAGTAGCTTTGACACGGCGGCAACTTGTTCAGATTAGCAGTTCAGATGGCTCAATTCAGTATCGGTCACGAAAATTCATTCTAATTTCATGGAAGCTTGATAACTTTGCCCGGTAACGGTTATAACCGCCGTAGAAAGAGGAACGATGTCCGTTAAGCATCTTGTAACAGACGCACTGAATTGCCTGCGCGTTGGACTGATATCCATCGCGCTTTTCCAACTCGCCATAGGCGACACTTTGGCCGCAGGCGCCGAATCCGCCGCAGGTCAAAAAAAAGCAAGATCGCAAGACGCCGAGACCGAGACGCCGATTAAGCACGTCATCGTGATCATCGGTGAAAATCGCAGCTTCGACCACGTCTTTGCGACCTACAAACCCAAGAAGGGGGAAACAGTTTGGAATCTGCTTTCGCAAGAGATTGTGAAAGCCGATGGTACCCCCGGCGTAAATTTCTCCAAGGCACAGCAGCTGGCAGCGAGCGATCTGGGGCTCGCCGACACGTTCCTGCTGAGCCCAACCAAGACTTCGTTTTCCAACAACGTCCTACCAGCTCCGCTCGTAGGCGGTCCCAAAGTCTCCTATATCACGCCCAATACCCTTGCTGAAGCCGAACAATCCGAAAATGGATTGCCTGCCGACTATTACAAATATCTGAATTCGGGCGGAACCGGGTTGGCCTCCAAAACGCCGGACACGCGCATTAGTAATGTAAACGGGTTGCCGACAGGTCCGTTCCAGCTGACAAACGGTAGCAGCTTTACATACGACTCATACGCGGCAAGTCCGGTCCACCGCTTTTATCAGATGTGGCAGCAGCTCGATTGCAGTATAGACAAAGTTAGCGCAGAAAATCCCTCTGGTTGCGACTCAGCTTTGTTCCCGTGGGTGGAGACGACCGTGGGTGCGGGCACAAACGGTCTAGCGCAGCCTGCCAACTTCAGCACCGAGTATTCCGCCACAGCTGCCACGACCGGCGAAGGCTCAACTGCTATGGGCTTCTATAACGTTCAACAGGGCGACGTCCCCTACTTCAAGAGCCTTGCCGACAATTACGCGATGAGCGATAATTTCCACCAATCCGTTAATGGCGGCACGGGCGCAAACCATATCATGTTTGGACACGGCGATGCTATCTGGTTCAGCAACGAGAAAGGCAAGGCTGCCGTTCCGCCGGAAAACGACACGGTGTATCTGACAAACGCCGACTCCGGCGTAGTGAATGAAATCGAAAATCCGAATCCCGCTGCCGGCACCAACAACTGGTATACGGAGGATGGTTACGGCGGCGGCGGTTACGGCTCACCTGTTTATGGCGGCGGCTCCTATACTGCCTGCGCCGACAAATCTCAACCTGGAGTTGAGCCCATTGTTACTTATCTGAAATCGTTGCCGCGCCCGATTGATCCTCGCTGCGAAAAGGGTCACTATTACCTTCTCAACAACTACAATCCGGGATACTTTGGCAACGGCAAGAACGCCTATACCGATCACAACGTGAATAACACCCCCTTCACCATTCCTCCGTCCTCCACTCCCAGCATTGGCGACCGGCTGATCAGCGCGAACATTTCTTGGAAGTATTACGGCGACCAATGGAATAACTACCTGAATGATCCTTACGAACTAAACTACGGCACACCTGGCCCCACCGCCGACGATTATTGCAACATTTGCAATCCATTCCAGTACGACACGTCGATTATGGCCGACGCTACTGTGCGTACTGCGCACATTCAGGACACCGCGAATCTCTACTCCGACATCGCGAACGGAACTCTCCCGGCTGTTTCCATCGTCAAGCCCAGCGGACTTGTCGACGGCCATCCAGCGTCTTCGAAGCTCGATCTATTCGAAGGTTTCACAAAGAAGATTGTCGATGCCGTCAAGGCCAATCCATCTCTGTGGAAAGACACGGCCATCTTCATCACCTTTGACGAAGGCGGCGGCTACTATGATTCCGGTTATGTCCAGCCGCTCGACTTCTTCGGCGATGGCACCCGTATTCCGCTGATAGTCGTGTCCCCTCACACCAAAGCGGGGCACATTGCGCACGACTATTCAGACCACGTTTCCATTCTTAAGTTTATCGAGCGGAACTGGGCCGTGGCACCCGTTACAACGCGCAGCCGGGATAATTTCCCCAATCCGATTGCGAGCTTTAGCAACCCGTACGCACCAGTGAACAGTCCAGCGATTAGCGACCTGTTCGAACTCTTTGACTTCGGTCACTAAAGGCCGTCTTTAGAAGCCAACCGGCACCTGTAAAAGCTTGCGGCCAGCGCCCACAAAAGCGCTGGCCGTTTTGCATGTAAGTTGTGGCTTCTTTTTCCTTCCTAAAGTCCCGCACCGTTTAGGTCGACGGTACAGGTGAGAGCGGTCGGCCATAGACCACTTCTCGCTTTAAGGAAGGTCAGAAAGCAAATGAAGACAGCACTTTTCCTGTGTGCGTGGGTAGTCTCGATTACATCGATTGGGTCAGCTCAGGAGACACCTCAATATGAAGCATTTGTAGGCGGCTCGTACCTGCGCGTACACGCGAGCGGCGCGGAATTGACCCAGGTGCTCGGCTTGGACTCCATTCAGTACCAGCCTCACAATATGAACTTGAATCTGACCGGTTGGGACGCATCCATAACTGAGAATGTGAGCAGCTGGTTCGGCGGAGAGTTTGACGCCAGCGGCTACTATGGCACGTTGGACGCTAACTTTCTCTTTCCAGCGAGCCAATTGGTATCGCCGTCCCCGAATTTCTCGAAGCCCGCGCCGGTGACGACGCACTTCCAAACGTATTTATTTGGCCCGCGCGTAGTTTTGCGTAGGACGCATCATCTTGTTTACTTCGCCCACCTGCTCTTTGGGCTCGCCGAGGTGAGCACGAGCCTCAACCAGCCGGCTGTCGTGGCAACCAATTTCATGGTCCTGCCTGCGGGCCCCCTCAAAGCAGGTAAAAGTCTCGCCCTTTCTCCCGGCTTTGGCATCGATTGGCGTCTGAGTGAGAGAATGACTGTCCGGCCGTTCGAAATCGATTATCTGATGACACACGTGTATGGCGAACATCAGGACAATGCGCGCGTCTCAGCAGGCGTCGCTTTCACATTTGGCCACAAATAGGGATTGGGTTTATGCAAAAGATCTCGTCCCTGTGGGTACTGTGCGCGGTGACTGCCGTGCTCAGCGCCGCTCCGCCGGTGCGTTTGCATCAGGCTATTGAAAACGGCAATACCTTCGTGTTGGAAGGTCACCGCCATCCGCTCGCCGCAGCGGCCCAGGATTTGGGGGAATTGGATTCTTCGTTCGCGTTGCCTCGGCTTGAAATTCATTTCAAAATGACGGCCGCCCAATCCGCCGATCTGAATGCCCTATTGGCTTCGCAGCGCGACCCTGCCGGTAAGTCTTATCACCACTGGCTCACACCGGAACAATTCGGCGCACGATTCGGAGTAAACATTCGCGATCTGGACGGGGTCAAGCGCTGGCTTGAAAACTCCGGATTTTCCAACGTTGAGATCGCTCCCAGCCACAACTACATCAGCATGGCCTCAACCGCCGCTGACGCGAATCGTGTGTTTGGTGTAGCCCTTCACCAATATCGGAAGAACGGCAGAGTCTTCTACGCGAATTCGATGGAGCCCGCCTTCCCTCATGTGCTTCGGGGATTGGTCGGCAATTTGAAGGGGCTTTCGAACGATCGCGTTCATCCTTTCATCCAACATAGGCTGCGTCCGCAAATCTCTATCGGGATTAACGGCAACCATTTTCTTGCGCCTTCCGATCTGGCCACGGTCTACAACTTGAACCCTCTCTACGGCCAAGGCACCGATGGCACCGGCCAAACAATCGCCATTGTCGGCCAAAGCGACATTAATCTTTCAGATATTGAAGCCTTCCAGACAGCGGCCGGATTGCCGCTCAAAGATCCGCAGGTGATCCTTGCGGGAGTGGATCCCGGCAGCGATCCCGATAACCTGTCTGAGGCCGACCTGGACCTGGAGTGGGCCGGAGGTATGGCACGAGGCGCAAGCATCCTTTACGTGAACTCGCCGAATGCCCTCGATTCAGCTGTCTTCGCCATTGAGAACAATCTAGCCCCTGTCATCTCCATTAGCTATGGTCTCTGTGAAGCTGCGGTCGCCCCGGCGGATTTGAATACCTACAACGCCGCATTCCAGCAAGCCAATGCGCAGGGTATTACCGTGGTTGTCGCTTCGGGCGATACCGGAGCCGCCGCATGCGACGTCGATCAGACTTTGAACGGGCAACCGGAAACTATGGCATCTTTGGGCCTCGCCGTGAGTTTTCCGGCCAGTAGTCCCTATGTGACCGCAGTTGGCGGAACAGAGTTCGATGAGGCTCAGGGCACTTTCTGGGATAACAACGGCCACGCCTTGGCCTACATTCCGGAAATCGCCTGGAACGACACGGCCAGCTTCAAAGCCTTGGCAGGGTCCGGCGGTGGCGCGAGCGCTCAATTCGCCAAACCAGACTGGCAGCAAGGCATTGGCGTACCGAAGGATGGCGTTCGCGATCTGCCGGACATTGCGCTCAGCGCTTCTCCCGAACATGACGCCTATCTCATCTGCACGGGCGGATCTTGTTCCAATGGCTTTACTCCACCTTTGAGTCAAATCTATTTTGTCGGCGGTACGTCTTGCGCCGCTCCTGTGTTTTCCGCCATACTTGCGCTCTTGAATCAAAGTACGCAATCCAGCCAAGGCAACATCAATCCGGGTATGTATGCGTTGGCTTCTTTCAATTCGTCCGTATTTCACGATATTCAATATGGCGACAATCGAGTGCCGTGTGTCGCCGGCACTCCCAACTGCTCGAATGGCGTGTTGGGCTTTTCCGCCGGGCTCGGCTATGACCAGGTAACCGGCTTGGGCTCGCTCGATGCCACTCAGTTGATCGAGCAATGGGGCTCCGATTTTCAGGTCGCTGCAAGTCCAGCGTTTATCAGTTTTAGTTCAGGCACATCCGGAAGCGCCGCCATTCAAGTCACCCGTTTTGCGAACTTCACTGGCGACGTCAACTTTAGTTGCAGCGTCTCCGGCACGCTCACCAACGCCACCTGTTCTGTGCCCGGTTCGCTGAACGGCTCCGGCACTATTACCCTTACCGTGACGAACGCCTCTTCTAGTCAGGCCACTCCTCTACGGTGGTTTAGAACGATTCCACCGCCGGCCGCAATCCTACTGGCGATCCTTTCCGTCTTGCTGTTTATCTGGAGCGGCCGACGTAGGCCACTGGTCTGCGCCGGACTCGCGCTAATCAGTTTGCTGACCGCCGTGGGTTGCGGCTCCGCCGACTCGCAAGGCGCAGGATCTAGCAGTCGTACTTTGACCGGTAATGTAACCGTAACCGCCACGAGTGGTATTCTTCATCACACGATTAGCGTTCCAGTCACCATCTCGTAAGCTCTGGCCTCTGACACGCGCTGCCGCTAATATGGTTTAACCCCATCATGCTGGTAATTTTCGACCTGGATGGCACACTCATCGATTCGGCTGAGGACATCGCCATTGCCACCAACAAAACGCGCGAGCATTTTGATATGCCGCCGTTGGACCCGAAACTGATTCACTCTTATGTAGGCGACGGAGCCGCTATGTTGGTCCGGCGTGCCTTAGGGCCGGGAGCC
The DNA here is from genome assembly GCA_963763615.1 of Bryobacterales bacterium. Lineage (GTDB taxonomy): Bacteria > Acidobacteriota > Terriglobia > Bryobacterales > Bryobacteraceae > Bog-105. The sequence continues at coordinate 19,952 of CAVXPI010000017.1, forward strand.
GCCGGCGATCTGGTCAACGAAGCTCTCGCGTACTTTGTAAAGTACTACCGGCAGCATTCGCTCGCCCACACTCAGCTTTATCCCGGTATTGAGGCCACCGTGAATATACTCGGCAGCAATGGACACAAGCTGGCAATTCTGACCAACAAGCCCGTGAGGATCAGCCGCGATATCGTCGCAGGTCTCCAGCTAGGGCCAAAGTTTAGCCGCATTTACGGTGGCGATAGCTTTGAACAGAAAAAGCCGGACCCGGTGGGAATCTTGACGCTCATGAAAGAAACCGGATCCTTGCCGGTAGACACCTGGATGGTGGGCGATAGCGGAGTCGACGTTCAGACGGCCCGCAATGCACAGGTCCGAGCCTGCGGCGTCCTGTGGGGTTTTCAACCGGAAACTTTCGAAACGTATCCACCTGATCTGGTGGTTTCGAAGCCGGAGGAGTTGCTTCGCTTGCTCAATGAGTAAGCCGCTGGATGGCAGCCGCTGTGTAATCGGCCATCCTGCCGCCAAAATGGCCTTTCCGCAAGGTGGCGTCCAGCAGCCTAAACTCCGCCAAGGCAGCAGCGCGATCGCCGGATATTTCTGTCAGGTTCGCGTGTACAAAATCCTTCAACGCGGGAGGGTTGCCCTCCATGGCGTGCTCCGGATCGAGCCATACGAAAGTGCTCCATCCGTCATCGGGCGGTACCGCGGTAAGCACTTCACGCATTTCATTCGCATCGCTAACCGTTGGGCTGTAGAGATAAGAAACTCGGTCGCGGATAACTTGTTCTAACGGTTCATGGTTTATCCGAACCTGATTGAGCGCTTTAACGAACGCAGCGCGCATACCCGGCGCCTCATTCCCCAGAAGGCCTCCGAGTTGCAGGCCGCGCACCAACTCTCTTTGCGAGTTGGTTGCCAAGGCGCTATCAAAGTGTTGTAGGGCCTTGGCCGAATCGCCGTTGGTTTGCAGAAGCCAGTTCCCCCAAAACGCATGGGCATAAACATTGGCAGGATCAATCGCGATAGCTTGCGCAAAGAACCGTTCGGCATTGCCGAATTCCTTGAACGCGATTTTCTCGTTCATGAAATGCAGCCAGCCTAGATGTGCAAGAATGTCAGCCGCACGAGTGTCTTTGCCGTTGGTGCGCGCTAAGCCACCCGCTAGGACAGTGTTCAATTCTGCCAGTATCGGCCCGGCAATATCCTCAGACTTTTTCCCCTCCGGCGTCACTACGTGGAAATGTTCAAGCCAAAGCATCGCGGCTCGCAACTCACCGTCTAGCGCAACTGCATTGTTCGGCTCGAGGTTCAGCGAACGTTGGTATGTCTGAAAAGCCGATTCATAATCGGCCTCATCCAATTGCGAATGAGCCGTATTCAGCAGACTCGCCACTTCAATCTTGCGTTCATGAGAAGCATGCCACGGGCCGAACCCTGCCTGCGCTGCGAAAAACGCCGCCAAGCCCAATACAACGAACGCTCCCATGGCCAGCAGCGGCTTCTTGACCAACCCCGGGCTTAGTTGAAGCTTGGCGGCGAGGCGTGCACAGTCGTCATTGAAGCTTGAATCACGCAGCTCTACGGCTTGATGAAACGGCAGATCGGCAAGGGCTTGTGGCAACCCAGTCAGGAGCGCCGGCGTCGTCCCGCCTACAAAAACGGGCACCACACTTTTCTTCTGCGTCAGCGCCTCGGCAATCTCGTGCAGCACATAGTCTTCCTCATCTGGCTTCTGCGCCCGTGCTTGCAGAATGTCGTGCCAGCGTGGGCCAATCACCACCAACACATGAGAGCAACTGCTCAGCGTCTTCTCAATTGCTTGCGCGAAATTCTCCCCAGGCAAGATGTCCTCGACATCCATAAAAACCCGCCGCTCACCGATCAGTGCCGTCATGCGATCACAAAGGCGCCCGGCGTAAGCCGCCGCATCATCGCGCCGATAGCTGATGAACAGGTTTTCCATCTACAACAGATACCGCACCGACGCCTTCCGATTCTCACAACAAACAAGTTATTACGCCCGGGAACTCTGCAAAGGCCGGCGGTGTCTTCAGTAGTGACCGGGACACAAAACATGTTCGAACAAACATTCATTCAAGAAGACGCGAACGGCAAAAAACGCTACACGGTTTTGGTTAGTTTGTTGCTGCAAATAGGGACCCTCGCCGCGCTCATTCTGCTCCCGCTGATTTACACGCGAGTTTTGCCGCAAGTGCGCTTGCGAAGCGTCTTCGCCGCACCCGCGCCGCCTCCGCCGGCCTTGCCCAACGCTCCTCCCATCACTGCGCGAGTCGTCTCATCCGCGCCAATATTCAGAAGTCCCGCTCCCGTTTTTCTCCTCAATCCTCTAATTCATCGCCCGATCGAGATGGCAACCGCTGACGCGCCGGATTTGCCGGCCAGTACTCCCAGCGGAGATTCATTACTCGCACTGGGCCCTCCAGATAGAACTCCAGTCAAGGCACCCGATCCACCCCAACCTTCCGCGGTCGGACAACAAATGAGCAAACGTGTCCACATAGCCAACATTGAACAATCGCAACTGATCTACCGGGTACAGCCGGTGTATCCCGTCATCGCAAAGCAAATCCATTTGCAAGGCGTCGTGGAGTTCACTGCTGTAATTAGCAAAACAGGCGCCATTCAAAATCTGCAATTGGTGCATGGCCATCCGTTGCTCGTCACCGCCGCCAGAGAGGCCATTCTCCAATGGCGTTACAAGCCCACGCTCTTGAGCGGCGAACCGGTTGAAGTAATTACGAATATCTTCGTGAACTTTACGCTAAGTCAGTAGTTAGTGTCAGTAGTTAGTCGGCGTAGGCGATAAACAGTGTACAGCCAGTAGCTGAGTGAATTGGGTCGTGCTGAATACCGCGGGACATCGCTACAAAATCGCCCGCCTCGAGCGTCAGGCCATCGGAGTCCGTGATGCTGCCGGCTACGACGTAACACTGTTCGGCTTGCGGATGGTCATGCTTAGGGAACGTAGCCCCAGGTTCCATCCGCACCAGGAAGGTCTTCTCCCCGATGAGTGGCCGCATCTCCACCCCCTGAACGGGCATCTTGATCCACGGTCCGTCATGGCCTCGGACCACTCTGCGGTGCGTCGTCGTTTCGTTCGGGAGAGCTTCATGCGCCGCGATCCGAGCCAGCAACTTTGCGCGAAGTCCCGGAGGCGGCTCAACCGGATCGACAGTTAGGGAAAGATGCTCGGCTACGCTCAGGTAGTGCTCTACTTGCGCCGCGCAAAACGTGCAATCGCCCTGCAGACGCAGTTCCACGGCTTTTGTCTTCTCCAGTGAAAGCGCGCCGAGAGCAAAGAGAGCTGCGTCTGTGGCGCAATCTTCTACTTGTTCCGAGAATGGCGTTTCTTGATTCATTCGATTGGTGTCTTGTTCTCTTTTATTCGGTTGCGCCGGCAGCCGCAGCCAAACTACCGCGGGAAAGGGAAATCCTCAGCTTGTCCATACCGGCTCTGATTCTGGTCTTAATTGTTCCCAGCGGAACCCCCAATTCAGAGGCGATCTCGACATGAGTTAGACCCGAAAAATAGGCCAGCTCCAGCGCTTGCCTTTGTTCACCGGGCAGAAGTTGAATGGCGCCCCGCACGAAAAATCTCTCCTGATTCAGAATCGAAGCGCTATCGGGCAGCGGTTCATGACTCACCGGGTCCCACTGTTCGTTGAGAGGAAAAACCAGGTGGCGGTCATACCGGAATCTGGATCGCCGCAAGCGATCAAGAGCGCGGCTTCTCACCAAAATTGTCAGCCAGCGCCATGCGCTTCCCCGCGCCGGATCAAAACTCCGCGCGGTCCGCCAAACCTGTTCAAATGCCTCGAGGATAATCTCCTCGGCGTCGGCGTTGTTCTTCATCATTTTGAGAGCGAGTCCTAGAAGAGCCGACGCGGACTCGTCATATAACAGAGCTAACGACCGAGGATTTGCGTCCGCAACACCCGCCAGGTAACCCCGCCATCGCCGTTCTCTATCCGAAACGGACTGGCCGCACCACCCCGAACCAGACATATCTTGTCCTTTGGGTCGAAGATAACACGAAAGTACAGAGAATATACCAAAATATCGGTTCCTTGGTACTAATACGAAGAAGATCAGCGTTTTGGATTGGATCAAAGGGATATTGAATGTTGAGGACGGGGTGCGCGGGCGGCTACCTTTGCTTTATGAATGTAGTTTAATGCCAGTGTTGGCCGGTTCTAATTTGTGGAGATAATCGTGCAGCATATAAAATCGAGGGAACAGACGGTAACAATGGCAACTGCTGGAGTGGCACTAGGTCAGACGCCCAAGACCCAAGAACCGATAGCTTAGCTAAGGTGGTTTCGGAACTGGCTGAAATGATCGCGCGGAAATTTATCGCGTACATGACTTCTGTCAACGAAGCTCATGAGATTGAGCGGTGGATTAATGGAACGGTCGTACCGTCCGGCTCGACGGAGGGGCGCCTTCGCCTTGCCTACAAGGTATCCAAACTCTTGAGTGATCGCGTTGATAAGGACACGTTACAAGCTTGGCTGCAGGGAAAAAACCCAGATTTGAACGATCAGGTTGTCCTGATTATGATTCGCGAGGCCGCGGATCCTTTGAGCCTAGAAGCGGAACTCGTTTCCGCCGTTCAGGCGTTCTCCGCGAAATAAGGAACTCCAAAATCCGAGCCGGAAACCGTGACCATAAGTTAGTTCCGCGATTTTTTGCCCAAACAAGTGGAAGCTAGTACTAACACGTAGAGAATCGACGTTCGGATTGGATCAAAGCAATCAAAGCCAAGAATGTTACTTTTTTCACACTCCTGGTGCTATCCTTTCATGGTTCCTTGAAGCAATAAGGAATATCGAGTACGAGGACAAAATTCATATGGAACTAAAAACAGGATGTCTACTAGTGGGGGCGCTTATGACCGTTGCCGCCACATCCGCCCTTGCCGACCGCGACGACATGTCAAACGGTTGCGCGGCCTTACCGAATCATGCGGAATTGAAGTCGGCCCTTTCTGCGGCCACAGCCACCGAAAAGAGCGGCTTGAATCTGCAAATGTGGGGAACGATTGTTGACCGCGATGGCATCGTCTGCGCGGTTGCCTTTAGCGGCGTCAATCGCAGTGCGCAGTGGCCTGGGAGCCGGGTGATCTCGGCGCAAAAAGCGAACACCGCCAATTCGTTCAGCCTGGATAGTAGCTCGTCTAGCAATGGTTCGGGTGCCGCTGCCGGATTAGTTCTCTCTACAGCCAATCTCTTTTCGGCGGTTCAACCGGGCGGCAGCTTATACGGTCTGCAAGCCAGCAATCCCGTCGAGACGGAAGTCGCCTACCAGGGGCCGTCGTCAGCCTTCGGAACCGCGGCAGACCCAATGGTCGGCCACAAGATCGGCGGCGTCAACGTCTTCGGCGGTGGCTTAACGCTTTATGACAAGAACCATAAAGCCGTCGGAGCGGTTGGCGTAAGTGGCGACACCTCTTGCGCAGACCATTTCATCGCCTGGCGCACGCGCAACAATTTGGGATACGATCATTTGGCCGCCAGCAGTACGCTTCCCGCCGTTGCTGGAGTCTCGGGCGATTCAACTCATCCCGACAACATCATTTTCGATATCACTTCAAATCCAAACGGGGGCACCGGAATCAGCGCCGGCGGTTTTGGACATCCCACCTGCATCAACACCGGCGATCCGAAAACTCTGCCGGTCGTCATTCCGTAACGTGTTTGCGCGCCGCCGTCCCCAATGACCACCCTGACCCCTGTCGCGTATCTTTGTGTTCAATCGCCCCGACACCACTCGCCGCACCTTCGAACGCATCGCGGCCGCGCAACCGGCTCAGCTTCTGTTAATCGGCGACGGCCCTCGCCCCGAACATCCGGCCGACTCGCAAAAATGCGGCGAAGTCCTATCGCTCATCCAACAAATTTCTTGGCCGTGCCAGGTCTCCACAAACTTTTCGCCGATTAACTTAGGCAACCGCCAACGCTTCATCACCGGTCTGAACTGGGTTTTCTCGACCCCTCTTTCTTTCGTTTTTGCGACGAGCTGCTTCCCCGCTACCGGAACGATTCCCGCATCGGTCTCATCGCCGCCGGCAACTTTCTCCAAGGGAAAGCGCAACCACCCTACAGCTATTACTTCACCCCCGCTACACACATCTGGGGCTGGGCCACATGGCGCCGCGCCTGGTCCCTTTACGATCCCGAGATGACCGCTTGGCCCGCTGTGAAGCAAAACAAGGCTCTCTATGATCTGCTCCCCAACCCCGCCGCCGCCCTTCGGTGATCCGGATCTTTCAAGATGTCTACGACGGCACCGGCCCTACCACCTGGGATTACCCGTGGTTTTATGCGCTCATCACGAACTCGCTCCTCTGTGTTGCGCCATCCGTAAACATGGTTCAAAACATCGGCTTCGGCGCTGATGCCACGAACACAACCAACGCTAACTCTCACGAAGCACGAATGGCAGCGGAGCCGATCGCCTTTCCACTTACTCATCCCCCATATCTGATCAACAGCCGGTTACTCGACGACTTAGAGGAAAAACTCATAGTTTCGCAAATTCCGCTGCGTCTCAAAGTTCGGGCTCTCCTTCCTAAGCGCGCCAAACTTCTCTATAAACGCCTCCGCAAGTCTTTCGCATAGGATTCACGCCGCCGTGGGTCTCCGATCAACGCGCCATTTCGGCCCAAATTTTAATAAGACTGTCATACGAGAGATTCAACGATTAGGGCTTCACGACTTCCGCTCCGCCCCAGTAACTTTGCCTAAGCACTTCCGTTAGGAAGTGCATGTTAACCGGCTATCTACCGCATTTTCTGCTGGTTGCGTGGATCTTAGCCTGTGAGTGGGAAGGCAACACCGGTATACTTTCTTAGTACCGAGGCAGCTTGCCACGCCCTTTCGGTCGTGTTATACATGTAGTACGGATTTGCCCTACTGGCCTAGGTAGGGCAACAAGCCATCCCACCCAAAATGGGACAGAAACGGCGGAGCTTGGCCAAATTCTGAGAAAATAAGCCCAACCGTCTGCGTCCCCGGCTACTCTTTCTTCTGTTCCCTAAAGTTGTTCAACAGCAGCGCGCTCTTACTGCCTCATCGTTCCCCCAGATTCTAAGTATTCCTCATCCTATGGCACCGGAATCTCGCAGCCGCATGATTAGCTTTCGTCTGACGGAGGAAGAGCACGAACGCTTTCGCCAACTTTGTGTCTCGCATGGTATCCGTTCCGTGTCGGAGCTTGCCCGCCTCGCGATGAACGCTTATTTCGAAAGACCTTCGACAGCAACCTACGAGGGCCTCGAATCCAGAATCGCCGAACTGGAAAGTCGCTTCAACCTTATCTCACTTGAGTTTCAGCGAGTGAGCCGCCAGGAAGACACCAACACCGCGTCATACGCAGCGCGGAGGCAAGCGGCGAAATGATCTAAATTTCGCCCCAGTTTCTAATCTAGTACTTTGTCTAGTTGTGGCGTGGATGTTCCTGAACGTCACACTCTTTCCACGCTCGCGCCTCCTCAAAAAATGGATCAATCCCCCCAATTTTCAGATAATTCGTCACTGGTTCGCACCTCAACGGGCGCCGCATCTCCCGATGTGACTCGCCGTGCTTCCAATGGCGCTAGCTATGGCATGTCCGCACCTCCTCCGATATTGCCCACTGGCGACGACAGTGGCGCCTCGGGAATCCTGTCCTATTGGCGAATCCTCCGATTGCACAAGGGCAGCTGGCTGCTCTTCAGTTGTTTGGGCGGAATCCTGGGTCTATTGGTAACGCTTCCCCAGACCGCTATTTATCGAGCGAAAACAGCGATTGAGATTCAGAGCCTGAACGACAATTTCATGAACATGCGGCAATCGACGCAGGTCTATGACGGTGCCGGCGGGACAGACTCTTCGGAGATACCAACTCAATTGCTCATCCTGCAGAGCGACACACTTATGGAACGTGTGGTGGCGCAATTGGAGTCAGACGGTGTAGTTCCGTCGGAAAAATCGCGCTTGTCGACGTGGCGCCGCCTGCTGAACATTCACGAGCCCGATCAAACGCACGCGGCAGAACGCACTCTGGGGGAAATTGTTAGTTCAGTGAAGGCACGGGCCACCGGCCAGACCCGTGTGATCGAGATTACGGCCGATTCACCCGATCCCAAACTAGCTGCCGCGTTTCTGAATACCTTGACTGCGAAGTTCATCGAGGAGAACCTCGAGTCGCGCTGGAAGTCAACGCAAAAGACCGCCGAATGGTTGAGCCGGCAACTAGACGACATGCGGATCAAGTTAGAGAAATCCGAGGATTCGCTGCAACGGTACGCACGAGATTCAGGCTTGCTTTTTACCGACGAGAAAACGAACCTCTCTTCGGAAAAGCTAAAGCAATTACAGCAGGAACTCTCAATGGCAAGTGCCGCCCGCATGTCGCGGCAATCGACTTACGAACTCGCTCAGCAATCGAGCCCGGACGCGCTTCCCGACGTTCTCAACGATGGAACGCTGCGCGAGACGGCAGCGAAAATCCGCGACCTTCGAGCCCAGATGGCCGACCTCGGCGCTGTGTACACTCCCGATTACGCAAAAGTGCGGCGTGCTCAGGCTGAGTTGTCCGCCCTCCAATCTACCTTTGACCGCGATCGGGCCGCGATCCTCGCGCGTATTCAAAACGAATATAAAGACGCATCCCGCCGCGAACAACTCCTGCAAGACGCCTATAACGCCCAAACGCGGCAAGTCACAGGCGAAGGGGAGAAGTCGATTCAATACAACATCCTTAAGCGCGAAGTCGATTCCAACCGCCAACTCTACGATTCGATGCTGGCGCAACTCAAGCAATCGAGTATCGCGTCGGCTATGCGCGCGTCCAATGTTCGGATTGTCGATCCCGCAAAAGATCCGCGAAGACCCTATAAGCCAGATCTGTTACAAAGCCTTGGGGTAGGAACGCTGGCGGGTATATTTCTCGGGGCTACATTTATCGTTGCGCGCTTTCGGTCGAACCGAACCATCCAGCAACCTGGCGAGTGTGCCCTTTTCCTGGGTCTGCCCGAACTTGGTATCATCCCTTCCGGTAAGAAACCCAAGGGCCTGCAGTCCGAACAAGAAAACGGCCGGCTTTCCGAAGACTCGGTCGAATTGGTTACGCTGCAAACTACCCCGTCTCCCGTGGCGGAAGGTTTCCGTTCGGCACTCATTTCTATCCTGTTTAGGGGCGCTCAGTCGCTTGAGGCTCAGCCTCAAACCTTCGTTCTAACGAGTCCAAGTCCAAGCGAAGGCAAATCCACCGTTACGAGTAATCTTGCGATAGCTATTTCCGAAGTAGGGCGGAGAGTTCTGCTCATCGACGCGGATATGCGCCGCCCTCGCCTGCACGAAGTCTTTTCCGTGAATAACCAAGTTGGACTCAGTTCGCTCCTCAAAGAGAGAACTCCCCTTAACGGGGACGCGAGCCTCGGAGGCCTGATTCAGAAAACATCGGTGCAAAATCTTTGGATACTCCCAAGCGGACCGGGTACTTCGTCCGCGACGAACCTGCTTTACGGCGCTCACATGGCGAAACTTATGGATTACTTAAGGCCACAGTTCGACGCTATCCTTATCGATACTCCTCCCATGCTGCAAATTCCCGATGCGCGCGTGGTGGCTCGTTTGGCCGATTCCGTCATCATGGTGGTCCGCTCGGCGCAAACTACTCGCGATGCAATCTCCGCAGCCTGCCAGCGCCTCTCCGACGACGGCACCAAAGTTTTGGGGACGATTCTGAATGACTGGAATCCGAAGAGTTCGCCCAATGGCTATTACGGGTATGACGAAAAATCTTACCACCGCTATGGCTCCTACTTTCATCAAAACGAAAAGCTCGCTGGCAGCGGTGCTAATCGAAGGGGCAGTCTGTAATGTGTCCGAGGAAGCCCTCTCGATATCTCAACACCAGTTACAAATAGATGAGTAAACTTACAAACCCGTAGACATTGAGGTACTTTATGTACTCTTTGCTTTTTTTAGCCTTTACGAGCCTGGTTCTCTCCGTCGCCCTGACGCCGGTCGTGCGAAGCGTCGCTCTTCGTTTCAAGCTGGTAGATCATCCGGACGCCGCTCGTAAACCCGACTATCGCCCCATTCCGCGTGTTGGCGGAATCGCGGTCGCGGTGGCCTTTGTGTGTTCCTACGCCCTCTGGTGGCTGACTCCGCTGCATGCGATCTGGACCATTCAGCAGAATTTGTCTTTGATCTTGAAGCTGATTCCCGGCGTCGGGCTGATTTTTGTCATCGGCATTCTCGACGACCTTCTCGGTCTGAAGGCGTGGCTTAAATTTACGGGGCAGATTGCCGCTGCGATTATTGCCTATTTTGCCGGCGTACACGTGATGGGATTCGGAGGTGCCGCGTTTACTCAATGGTGGTGGACTCTTCCCGCTACCGTTCTTTGGCTCGTTGCGTGTACAAACGCTATCAATCTCATCGATGGCGTTGACGGCCTGGCCGCCGGGCTGAGTCTTGTGGCCACGCTTTCCATGCTTTTGGGGGCCGCTCTCAACCACAACGTGCTCCTCGCCTTTGCTACGGTTCCTCTCGCGGGTTGTTTGCTCGGTTTTTTGCGCTACAACTTCAATCCGGCAACCGTATATCTTGGCGATTCAGGCAGCTTGTTTGTGGGGTTTGTGCTCGGCTGCTGCGGCGTGCTCTCCAGTCAGAAATCGACGACCATCTTGGGCATGACGGCGCCGATTCTGGCGTTGGCGATTCCCCTTCTGGATACTTCTCTCGCGATTGTGCGGCGCTTTCTTCGCAACCAGCCTATATTCGGCGCAGATCGTGGACACATCCATCACCGCCTTTTAGATAGAGGATTTACTCCTCGCGGTACAGCGCTTGTGCTCTATGGCGTGGGTGCTCTCGCTGCCATTTTCTCGCTGATCATGGCGAACAATCATCTCGAAGTGCCGGTCGTTATCATCTTCGGCGTTGTAACATGGCTTGGCATTCAACGTCTCGGCTTCGTTGAATTTGATGTAGTCGGCCGCCTGCTCAGCCGCGGTTCCTTCCGCGGCCTTCTCAGCTCGCATATCGTTATCGATTCTCTCGAAAGCCGCCTCGCCGCCGCTGAATCCGCGGAAGATTGTTGGCGAGTGCTGCAAGATTCCTATGAAGATCTGGGCTTTTGCCGGATCCAACTTCGCTTCAATGGCCGTACTTTCTCAATCGGGGATACCTCCTCGTTGTGCTGGCGTCTCGAGATCCCTCTGATGCAATCTGATTCCATACTTTTGAGTCATCCCATGGATAGGCTCGCGGATCCCTGCCACGTTGCCGTTTTGGCCGATGTTTTGCGCCGCGGATTCACGCCGCATTATGCGGTTGCCGGCCATTCCCGCGATATTCAATCCGTGGCGGCCGCGGGAGCAGCTTTAAGCTAAAACCGATGTTGATGCCGCGCTCGACCTTTTCCCTCTCCCACCGCGCCAGTGCCTGGCTGTGTTTCTTCCCGCTGCTTTGGAGTTATTCTGCTTTCGCGCAGAATTCGGCCGCTCCCATCACAGGTCACCTGGAAGCTGTTTCTAACACCCCGACTAACTACATTCTCGGTCCGAACGATCAGATCACTCTTTCGGTCGCCGACTTAGACGAGATTTCTAACAAACCGATGAGAATCGATATGCGCGGCGATCTCAACATCCCTCTTGCCGGCCGAATTCATGCGGAAGGTCTCACTCCCGACCAGCTTGAATCCGAGATCGAATCCGCCCTGAAGAAAAATCTTCGAGATCCCCATGTCGTCGTGAATGTTTCGGAATTTCGCAGCCAACCAGTTTCGGTCCTCGGCAACGTTGTGTCTCCCGGGGTTCATCAGCTTGAGGGACGCAAAACACTCTTCGAAATGCTCTCTCTGGCCGGCGGACTTCGCCCGGACGCTGGATATAGCGTAAAAATCACCCGCAATCGAAGATGGGGCCGCATCCCTCTTCCCGACGCCCATGACGATTCCTCGGGCGAATTTAGCGTGGCTTCGGTCTCGGTCAGAAACATCATGAACGGCACAAATCCCGCTGAAAACATCATTATCAAGCCGGAAGATACCATTACCGTTCCCAAGGCCGACATGATTTATGTGATCGGCTCGGTAAGACGGCCCGGCGGCTATGTGATGGGGCAAGACCAGACGATTTCGGCTTTGCAGATATTGGCGTTGGCCGAAGGAATGGACCACACCGCTTCCGGGACAAAAGCCAGAGTCATGCGCGTTGTACCGGGCGATCCGAACCGGACCGAAATAGCCGTCAATCTGGATAAACTCCTACGGGGCAAAATTCCGGATATGCAGCTCCGGTCCGACGATATTCTGTTCGTCCCAAGCAGCGCGGCCAAAACCATTATGCTTCGCACTGCGGATGCTGGCACCGCGATTGCGCAAGTTGCGGTCTACGCGGCCCGTTAAGCAGACGTCCGGCAATGACAGCAAACTTACCCTACTCAGAACCGCACGTCGCCGACACCGATTTCGATCTCACACTCGAAGCAGGCCGCGACGACAAACATTACTGGCTCGATCTGTGGCGTTTCCGCGAGCTTTTCATCATTCTCGCGATGCGGGATATTTCGGTTCGATACAAGCAAACCGTGATTGGCGTCGGCTGGGCGCTAATACAGCCAGTTTTGAACATGATCGTCATGACGATCATCTTTGGCAAAGTGGCCGGTTTGCACTCGGATGGCAGCGCGCCTTACGCCATCATGGTTTTTGTCGCCATGCTTCCCTGGATGTTTTTCAGTTCCGCGCTTACGACAGCGAGTCAGAGTATGGTGACGAACGCGCCTCTGATTTCAAAAGTCTTCTTTCCGAGAATGATCATTCCCGCCAGTTCGGTGATGACCTGTTTCGTCGATTTTCTGATTTCTTTCGTGTTGCTGCTGATTCTCATGGCCGGGTATCGATTTGCCCCGACCTGGAATTTCCTGGCGGTTCCTTTATTGGTGGTGCTCACGTTTTTGGCCGCCCTTGGGCCGGGCCTTTTCATTACAGCTCTGAACGTGAAGTACCGCGATTTCCGGTTCGTAATTCCTTTTCTCGTGCAGTTCGGCTTGTATGTTACTCCCGTCGGTTTCAGTAGTTCGGTGATTCGCGAGAAGTGGGGAGAGAAACTTTTCTTACTCTATTCGTTAAACCCGATGGTGGGTGTCATTGACGCGTTTCGCTGGGCTATTCTAGGCGCTAACTCGCCGGTTGACGTTGCCAGTTTGTTTATCTCCTTGACTGTCATCGCAATTTTGCTTTACGTGGGAATTTCCTACTTCCGAAGGACGGAAAGAGGGTTTGCCGACATTATTTAGGCGGCTGGCAATCGATGAGCAACCGTACTGTTATCTCCGTCGAATCGCTCGGCAAGCTCTACAAGATCAACCATCAGGCCACTCGCCAACCTTATTTCGCTCTGCGCGATGTGATTGCCGAAAGAGCGCGGCGCCTCTTCCGTCCGCGGCGAAGCGGCCATGGCGAATCTCCTTCGCACGAGGACTTTTGGGCGCTCAAAGACATAAGCTTCGAAATAAAACAGGGCGAAGTGTTCGGCATCATTGGCCGCAATGGTGCCGGCAAGAGTACCCTTCTCAAGGTCTTGAGCCGCATTACCGAGCCGTCGCTTGGCCGGGTGCGCATCAAGGGCCGCGTCGCGAGCCTTCTCGAAGTCGGAACCGGTTTCCATGCTGAGCTCACCGGCCGCGAAAATATCTTTCTCAACGGCGCGATCCTCGGCATGAGCCGCGCCGAGATCCGCAGTAAGTTTGATGAGATCGTTTCCTTCGCTCAAATAGAGAAGTTTCTCGATACACCAGTCAAATATTACAGCAGCGGCATGTATGTGCGCTTGGCGTTTGCCGTGGCGTCCCATCTGGAACCGGAGATTCTGGTCATCGATGAAGTGCTGGCTGTGGGCGACGCTCAATTCCAGACTAAGTGTCTGGGTAAGATGGAAGATGTCGCAAAGACGAAGGGGCGCACCGTTCTCTTCGTGAGCCACAATATCCAGGCGGTTCGGACGCTTTGTTCTCACGCGATCTTACTGGCCAGCGGCAGACTTATCGACGAGGGCGAAACCTCCCGAGTCATTGAGTCCTATATGAACCAGGATATTGCCTCCACCGAGTCGGTTTGGCGCCGTTCGCCTCAAGTCAAGGATCCCCCGCCGGTCTACTTTCAATCCGTTGAAGCAAGTCTTTCGGGCAAGCAGCCAAGAATGACTCTGACGCTACGGATTGAATTGCGTTGCGAGAGTTCCTCCTGCCCGAAAGCGTTTGTCGCGGTAGACTTGTGCGACTTGTTGGGAGTCCCGATTTGCCAAGCGATCCCCGAGGGCGCGCCTTTCATGGAGTTTCGCGAAGGCAAGTACACGGCGATGATCGAAATTGACTTGCCGCCGCTCATTCCGGGCAGATACACGGCTGATCTGTGGATCGGCTCTCATTATTACGAGACCATCGATTCCGTAAAAAACACCGTCGCTATTACGATTGATGAGAGTCCCGTGCCGGATCGAACCTTTCCGCATTCTAAGGATCACGGCGCCCTGGTACCGGCATCACGCTGCGAATTTAAGCGCGCACTCAACTAACACGGGTTATACGCTATGTCATCGCTTGCGGCACCTCGTCTAGCGGAGATTCAAAGCCAAGGCCAATGGTTTCCTCAGCTCGACGGTATTCGTGCGATTGCGGTCACTTTGGTGTTTGCCCATCATTGGACTGCGGCGGGGAAAGGCGTTGGCTCCATCGGAGTGCAACTCTTTTTTGTGCTCAGCGGGTTTCTGATCACCGGCATCTTGTTGCGCGAACGTCAGGAAGTGGACGCCGAGCAGCAAACTGTTGGCTTTTCCGTTAAACAGTTCTACGCCCGCCGTTTCCTTCGTATCTTTCCGCTTTACTATTTTTGCCTTGCCGTCTTTCTGGCCCTTGGAAGTTTTGAAATCAGAAAAACCTTCTTTTGGCACTTCTTCTATCTGTCCAACGTTCTCTTCTTCCTCAAAGACCAGTTTGATTTTCCCTTCGCCCACTTTTGGAGCCTCGCGGTTGAAGAACAGTTCTATCTATTTTGGCCCTGGATGGTTTTGCTCTGCCCACGGCGCAACTTACCCGCAGTGTTGACTGCACTAATAGCCTTCGCACCTGTCTCGCGGCTGATCATGTTTCTTTCTGGCCACCACGACTACGTACAAACCAGCACCATGGTTTGGGCCAATTTCGACACGCTTGGCATGGGTGCGTTGATCGCGTGCGTGGCGGCCAGCGACGAGAAAACCAAAGCATGCGCGCATCGCTTTCTTTTTTTAGCAATTCCATTCTGTGTTGTTGAACTGGCGGTCTCCCGCGTGGCCTCCGTCCCCGTCATGGAAACCTGCCTCGACCCGCTTGCCATCGGATTGCTTTCCGTTTGGACCGTCTGGAACGCTTCCATCGGTTTCAAAGGGCTCGTAGGTAAGTGCTTGAATAATCCGTTGTTCACTTACTTAGGAAAAATCAGCTACGGCCTCTACGTCTGGCATTTGTTTGCCCCGGCGTTTGTCCGAAACATTTTGCGCGTACTTCACTTGCCGGCCAGTTTGAACGATGGGGCGGTTGGTTTCGCGCTCCTGTTCGCCTGGACCGCTGCCGCCGCTTCCCTAACCTGGTTCCTTTTTGAGAAGCCAATAAACAGTTTGAAGCGCTTCTTCCCATACCGCAAGATACCTAAATCGGCCGGCGCACTTTCGGAAGTTGCCGTTGCCCCTTGAACTTTGTGTCGCCTGTTAATCCGATCTTGAGCTTAATGCGGCCGCTTTTTTTGCGGCGGCCTTTTGCCGACCAGATGCTTTGCCATTTTTTGCGGCAGCGCTTGAGGCTACCTGAAATTTTGCTGTCCGATCTCTTTCCCGATCTTGATCGGCAAGCTGTAACGTTGCAGAAAATTCCGCGCGGCAGTTGGTCGACCCCCACCCAAGATGTCGTGATGCTCCTCAAGCTGGTTCGCTGTTCGAAGCCAAAACGATTGTTGGAGATTGGCAGTTTTCGTGGCTACACCGCGCTCTATTTTGCCCAGCATGTCGAGCCGGATGCAACGATTGTTACGGTTGACCGATATCCGGAACACGGTGAGGCGTATCGAGACACTCGGGAGGCTGCGCGTATTGAGCGCAGAATAGGAGAGACAGGGCCCGAATTGTTTGCCAAAGATCCTCCGGGCAGCTATGACTTGATCTTTATCGATGCCGATCACGCCTATGCCGGAGTCCGCCGCGACACGGAGTTGTGTTTGCCCTTGGTTTCATCCAACGGTTACATTGTCTGGCACGACTATGCGAACTGGGGCTACTTTAACGGCTATAACGGAGTGCCCGAATATTTGTCCGAACTCGCAAGAACGTTGCCGCTTGCCCATTTGCTCGGCAGCGATTTGGCAATCTATTCGCCTGGCTGGAAACTTGCCGATAGTTCCGAGCGCTCTCAGTACTTGAGAGCCGTCGGCAGCGCGCCCGGTAGCGAAGTCGGAGTTGATCCCTGGACCTCGGCGAGCTTACGTTGATCTATCTTTACTCAGACATCCTATCTCGCTCCGGAGGTATCGAAACATATCTCCATGCGCTAGCCATACACTTACAGAACGAAAAGATTTCGTCTCGCGTCGCAGTTGCCGAGATGGAACCGTGTCCCCTGATCGACGATTTGGTTTCACGCGGGATTAGCGTTTACCGCCAACGCCGCCTCTTTGGAGACCGCTGGCTAGTTCGCCAAAGAATTCTTCAACTTTGGCTGCTCTCGAAGCTCAAGGCAGGAGACTGGGTTTTCTGCGTTCGTCAGCCATTACCCGAACTGTATCTTGGACTCGTTCGAGGCGTTCACCGGCGCAAGGCCCGCCTGGCCGCTAGTTGGATGTTCGCGCCTGAGTTCGTGTCTCCTGAAGATGAGGATTTTGCCCAGGCTGTGGCACAGACCGACGCTGTTATTTCAGTAGCGCAGTGTACGGCGGGGCAGTTCCGAACCGTCTATGGCTACAGCGGCCCGGTACACGTTGTTCCGTATCACAATTTTCTATTCTTCCCGGAAGTCGTAGCCTTGCCGTCCTCCCCGCCTTGGAAGATCGGCTATCTAGGCCGTCTCGAGAGAGAGCAAAAAAACCTCACTGAACTTTTGACCGCATTCTCCCGTCTGGCAAGGACCCGCTCTGACGTTGAGCTACACTTCCACGGCAGAGGTCCTGATGAGTCTCTCTTGCGCGACTTGGTCCGCGAGCAGAAGCTCGAAAATTGCGTCTTCTTCCATGGCGGCTATGATCACCGGCACGATTTGCCAAAAATCATGCAGCAGTGCCATTTCTTCGTCTATCCATCGCGCTTTGAAGGTGGGCCTTGTTTCAGCTTGCTCGAGCTGATGCAGGCGGGCAGATTTTGTGTTGCTTCACGCATTGGCGGAATCCCCGATCTGTACGAAAATCAACCAAACCTCGGCGCTCTTGTTGAGCCTGGCGATATTCCGGCCCTGGAGGCTGCCCTGCGCGAAACGATTGACCGAATCGCCTCGGGCGCGATCGACGGCGCATGCATCCGTGCGCGTTACCTGGAAGCGTTTGACATGTCGTCGGCTCATCGCGCTTGGTCAACTGCGATTGGTCTAGCGTCGTAGCAGGAATAAATGAATCTTCTCGCTTACGTCCACCTTCGAATTATCTATCACTCTACCGGTGCCGGCAACGTAGCACGCGCGCTGACCGAGCAACTCTCCCTGCAGCCCAATATGAATTTGCAAGTGCTTGCCGATCCCGGCGATCATGCGCGGATTATTCCCAAGGTTGGCGAGCCCTGGGCATCCTACAAATATCATTTTCTCCCGCACGAAACATCCAATCAACAGGCGCGATGGATCTTTCTAAACCGGCCGCCTGCCGAGGAATTTTGGCGCGACGCGGATATCGTTTTTTGCACGGCTGAAAGTTACGTCCCGACGACGAAGGCTCGGCTCGCCGTTACCATGCACGATGCCGCATTTTTCGAACCCGATGCGCATGCCCGTACCCGCGCTTATTGGACGCAGCGCTGTAAGTGGCGCATCCTCTACGAGCGCTTGATGCGCAGTGCGGACATGTTCCATGTTGTGTCACAGTTTTCGGCCGACCGCCTGGCGCATTATTTCCCCGCAATGAAAAATCGCCTGCGAGTTGTGCATAACGCCGTTGAGGAGCGCTATTTCGGCAAGCCTGCCACGCTGGGTGAAGAGGCGAGCCAACATCCCGTGTTCGACAAGGGTCCGTTCGTGCTCCTTCCCGGCGGCTTGCACTATCGCAAAAACGCCGAGCTCGTTTTCAATGCTTGGCCGTTGCTTAGCGCCGCTAATCCCGATCTTCGGTTGTTGATTGTAAATCGCATTGATCCGGCTTATGCTGCGCGGGCTAAACGATTAGGTCAATCAGTTCAGGTACTGGGCTACGTGGATAGCAGTTTGCTCCATGCTCTTTATACCCAAGCCCAAATTGTCTGGTTCCCCTCCCGTTACGAAGGATTTGGTTTGCCGGTTTTAGAAGCAATGGCCTGCGGAACTCCTGTGGTGGCAAGCAACTCCAGCTCTCTGCCCGAGGTCGCGGGTGGCCATGCTCTCTTAGTGCCGCCCGACAAGCCCGCCGACCATGCTGACGCCATTAGCGCGCTATTGAACAATTCGGCGCTACGCAGTGATGTGGCAAACAGCGGCCGTATCTGGGCCGAAAACTTCCGCTGGCAAAAATCAGCCCAAACGCTCCGCCAATATTTTGAGCAACTCCTTTAGCAACCACAACAGCGCCATGGAGATCGACGACCGCGTTGCCAGTTCGCTTGCTTCTTCCGCCGTGCCGGCTCCGTCTGGCAGGGCGCTGCGTGTGCTGTTTCTAGGCGCTGGTACGCCCTGGGTCTATGCGCTCGCTGAGTCGCTGGCCAATCAAGGGCATCAGGTCGCCGCGATTGCACCGTTCGATACCCGCACCTTCAAGCGCCTCCAGCCGAAGTGGCCCACGGCAACCGCCCTCAAATCTGCAGCGCCAGTTTTGGGTTTACCCGCCCGGGTACGTCGGCACATTCGCTCCACTTTTCGCCCCCCTCCTACGTGCCCGCCTCAACAGATCATTTCCCCCTGCCACCGAAGTCGAAGGCCGCAACGCCGTTCCCTGGACCATTGCTCCGTATCCTTGGGCCGCCAGAGCCACGCGCGGTATTCCTTCGCACCGTCTCATCTACTACAATCTCGACGATTACGTCCTGTATCAGCCTGAGCGCGCCGCGTCAATTCTAAGTCAGGAAGGTGAGTTAGTCCGCCGGGCAGCACTTACCATCTGCCTCGCTCAAACCCAGGTCGACTCTCTCCGTGCTCGCTTCCCCGAGCGCGCCGAATCGATCCTGCACTTTCCTTTAGGCGCTGTTGAGAATCTGGTCAATCCGAACCCCTCAAGGGTCCCCTGCGGTCGAGTTGTAGGCTACATCGGAAATCTGATTAATCGTGTAGATTGGCGGCTCGTTGCCGCTGTAGCAACACGCCTTCCGAATGTGGAGTTTCATTTCATCGGCGGCCTCGACGGTTTCAGCGGCGGCGGTGTAACGCCCGACTGGCAAGCCGACCGGGCTAAGGCTCTAGCGCTGCCGAACGTCCGCCATCTCGGCCCTATTACGCAAGACGACGTTGGCCCCTATTACTGGAACTTTGACGTCAACTGGATTCCCTACGATCTCAGTCACGCCTTCAATCAGGCTTCTTGTCCTACGAAACTTATGGACGGTCTTGCCAGCGGCCGTCCGTTGCTCAGCACTGATGTTCCCGAGTGCCGTCTTTATCCGGCTCACGTTTCCATTTTTCATTCGGCGGCCGAAGCAGTCTCGCAAATTGAAAAAACGCTATCCGCCACCGGCCCGGCATCGGCCGAAGCGGCGTGCAAGCAAGTTGAGTTTGTACGCGAGAATCATATCTGGGCCACCCGAGCGCATTGGCTAACGGACCGGCTAAGGGCTTTTGATTTGAGTTTATCTTGATGTCTAGAGTATGTCTGTGCCTTTCACGAGAACCAAGCCCGAAGTTTCGGAGACAGCTTCTAATCTGCCTATGACACCCTCCGTCAGCATTGTCGTTCCCGTTTACAACGGCGCCGAATATTTAGACCACGCTCTCCATTCCGCCGAAAGTCAAACCAAAAATCCTTCCGAGATCGTCGTTGTCGATGACGCCTCAACCGACGAAACGCCTTCCATCATCAGGCAACACGCCCCACGACTCACCAAACAAGCCCGCCTCGCCGCCCGCGTGCCGGCTGCCTCAGCATGGAATGCCGCCATTCGCGAATCGTCGTCAGACTTCTTCGTCGTCCTCGCGCATGATGATCTCCTGGAGCCAAACTTCGTCGAAGAAGTAACCGCCGTTCTCAACTCTCATCCGGATCTCGACCTTCTCATCTGCGCAAACCACACCATCGATACCGGGGGCAACATCATCCAGCGATATCAGTCCTCGAACGCAACCCCTGCGCCCCGCGTTATCTCCGCTGCCGAGTATCTCGACTGCTTCACCCGCTTCGGCCAATGGTTTTTGCCCACATCGGTTGTCACCCGCCGCTCCCTCTTCGAACGCCTCAACGGCTTCGACCCCAATATGAAAGTGGCCTATGATTGGGATTTCTACCTCCGTGCCGGCGCGGCATCCGGAGCTCGCATCGTCTCCCTCGATAAGCCTCTTTCCCGCTACCGCATCCATCCCAAGCAGTCGATCCACCTGCACACCACCGCCGACAATGGCGATAACGACCGTATCTTCGACAAACTCCCCACCCTCTGTGCTGCGCTCT
Source organism: Bryobacterales bacterium (assembly GCA_963763615.1). Taxonomy (GTDB): domain Bacteria; phylum Acidobacteriota; class Terriglobia; order Bryobacterales; family Bryobacteraceae; genus Bog-105. Next base: position 40,748 of record CAVXPI010000017.1, read on the forward strand.
CTGAGCCACAGCGCCAGTGGCTCCTTAATAACATCGGCGCTTCCCTCCGCCGTCTCGTCACCGCCCGCATTCCCAATCGCGACATCCCGCCTCAAGCCCTCGTCGAATCACGCGCCAAAATTCAATCGAAGTTGGTTTCTTGGCGCCAGAGCGCAAACCCTTGCGCCAAATATGTCAGCCTCACCGCTCCCTCTTTCAAGCAACGGCTCATGTGGAACATCGCCCGTTCCGCAACCACCATCAAACTCAGTCGTCTTGTGCTCCGCTAGCCGACGTGCGAGCTGCTCCGGCGCTATGCCCTGCTTTCGCCAAACGCTCCGCCAGCAGCTACCCTCGTAGCACCCTTGAATTGCACCTTCCGTTATGTTTGAAACGCTCCTCAGTATGCCGTTGTCATTTTGGGTTGCCGTCGCCATACTGCTAGCCGGCTTTCTCTTCGCTCTTGAGAAAATTCGCTGCGGTATCGGCTTGCCCCTGCTGGCGGTCTTGGCCACTGCCGCCGTCTGGTATCTGGTCGACATGTTTTATAACGGCTACGAGTATTACACCCAAACATTCACCTCGGAGATTCTGTCCAACGCCTGGTGGCAGGTAGCGTTATTTCTTGTTGTTTTCCTCCTGCTTGCTCCGGAACTTCATAAGGTATTCAATGCTCGTTACAACAATCAGGCTAGTTCCGCTTATTTTCTTGCTCGGGAAGGAGTCAACAATCCATTCCTGCAACAGCGTCTAAGTCTTCTCTTTAAGCTCTGTTTCTTCATTTGGGGATCGTTGGCTGTGGTCGCAACGTTCCGCCTCCACGGAGACGTCATCTACTATTTCTTTCCGTTCCTATTTCGCAAGATGGATCCGTGGGGACGTGACCGGCTTGGGAGCGGCTTCGACGCTCTATTTTCCTTGGCCTTCAATCTTCAGATCTTTGCGACCGCTGGTTTCGGTATCTCTGCGGCGTTGGTTACGAACACACGAATTAGGGCCGTTGCCATCGCGGCATGCTGTGTCGCGATGCCATATTTTGTTTTTGACCGAACCCGAAATGTCATGCTGTCGTCGATGCTCCCCGGCATCTTGAGTTGGGTGATTTTCCGCATTCGGGGATCAGTGATCAAGAAAGGGCTAATCCTGGCCTTCTTTTTCTTCGTCACCAACGTCTGGTTTGGATTCGTTATTGCCAACCGGACGAATATGACGATCGCTCAAGCGCTCCAACAAAAAGGGCTCGATATTTCCGCCGATACGAACGTGCACCACGAAGGGCTGAACATGTTTGAGGAACTCTGTTGGATCAACACACTGACAGGGAACGGATCGTTTCGTCCGCCCTGGGGCGAAATGTACTTTGACGAGCTTGTAAGTCCAATTCCACGTGCTTTGTGGCCGGGCAAGCCAGCCGAAAATCTCGTATACTCGATTGCCCGTGGCCAAGCTGGGGCCGATTTTGGCCAAGGCGGCACAATGTGCACGGGCATGATAGGGCAGGGAGTCGCCAGTTTCGGGCCAATTCTTGGGCCTGCTTTCGCGGCATTTCTCATGAGCGTTTGGGCCGTCATTCTGGCCCGGTTGGATCTCCGGGGGCGAGACCTGGTGCTTTACGGTTTCGGCCTGATTCTCACGTTCAATCTTGGGCGCGATATCACAACCATTACGCTCTATACCTTCATTTTCGGATCTTTAGCGGTCTGGTGCATGAACCGTATCTCGCAACGGCCGCAGACGCCGCAGCTTCCGCATCCCACTTCTCTGTGTAGACACATGACCCCGAATGTCTAACCGCCTACCCGGAAAGACCGTCCTTTGTTGGGTCAACCTCGGCCCCTATCATATCGCTCGCGCCACCGCTCTCGCGGCACAAACAGAGCTTACCGTCATCGAATTTGCAGCGGCGCAAAAACTGTATGGCTGGCGGATCGACCGTTCTAAACTTCCGTTCGGAATCGTAACTTTGTCGGATGGCGCTTGGGAAGAACAGTCGATTCCCGCACTGGCGAAAGCCTGTTGGAAAAACCTGGAACGCATCCGGCCCACACAGCTTGTCATCCCCGGCTACGCAAATCCGATCGCATTGGTAATCGCCCTCTGGGGCTGCTTCCGTCGCGTACCGCGCATCCTCATGACGGAAAGTACCGCCATTGATCGCCGCCGCCACGCCTGGAAAGAGAAGATCAAGAGTATCTTGATCAACCAGCTGTATGACGGAGTTAGTTTTGGAGGCAAGCCGCAGCTTCGCTATCTCGAACAACTCCGCTTTCCCGCTGCGAAGACCGCTCCTTTTTATAACGTAGTAGATAACCACTTTTTCAGATACTCGACTGAAGCCGTCCGCTCCCAGCATCAGCCTTCAGACTTCGCTTTGCCCTCGCGGTATTTCCTTTATGTGGGCCGTCTGGCGCCAGAGAAGAATATCGCTGGCTTGCTGCGTGCCTTCGCACGATATCGACAAGGCGGCGGAACCTTCGAGCTGGTTTTGGCCGGCGACGGGCCGCTGCGAGACTCGCTAGCCGTCTTGGCGAAGCAACTTGCCGTTGAAGCCGATTGCCATTTCGTGGGCAACAAAACCGCCCAAGAACTGCCGCCATACTACGCATTTGCCACGGCGTTCGTGCTTCCGAGCACAAGTGAGCCTTGGGGCCTCGTAGTAAATGAAGCCATGGCCGCAGGTTTGCCGGTCTTCATTTCTAACCGATGCGGATGTGTCGAAGATCTGGTTTCGGAAGGCGAAAACGGCTATTTGTTCGACCCGGAAAACGACGAGCAAATCGCCGCTTGCATGGCGCAGTTCGAAACTCTCCCTTCGGCGCAGCTGTCTCAGATGAAACAATCTTCGCTCAGCAGGGTTCAAGAATTTTCACCTGAAAATTGGGCTAGCCACTTGACTAACTTAATTCAATCTCTTAAACCGGCTTAGAAAGTGAAAGTCGCATTCATCTCTCCTTCCATTTCGCGAGCGTTGGGGGGAATCTTCGAACTCGAGCGCCGGCTGGCGCAATCGCTCACGGTGATGGCGGAAACCGTTGTCGACGTCTTGAGCGTTGAGGATCGGTACACCCAGTTGGATCTTCGAGAGTGGCTTCCTCTTAAGCCGCGATATTTCCCCGCATCGGGCCGGCCTTTCTTCCTTTCGCTATTCATCTGGTTTAGGCAACGCTGTGCTCCAGAACGACGCAGACCTGCTTCATTTGCAGGCCCTCTGGACTCACAATTCCGTTATCGTCAACAACTGGACGAAGCGCTGGAAACGGCCTTACCTTATTACTCCGAACGGAATGTTAGATCAGTGGGCCGTGCGGAACTCCGGCTGGAAGAAGCGTATCGCCTTAGCCTTGTACGAACGAAAGTGTCTTCAAGGAGCCGCTTGCATCCAGGTCAACTCTCAAAACGAATACAATTCAGTCCGCCAGTTTGGGCTGTCCAATCCCATTTGCATTGTTCCAAACGGAATCGATGTTCCCCAGCAAAGGGAAGAGATGCCAGCGCCGTGGAATGGCCGTATCTCGCCCGACCAAAAGGTCCTTCTGTTCCTTGGCCGTCTTCATCCCAAGAAAGGCTTGCTGAACCTCTTGAAAGCTTGGGGCGAAAGAGCTTCGCACAAAAACGGTTCTTCACCCTGGACTCTGGTTATCGCCGGCTGGGATCAAGATGGGCATGAGGGTGAACTCATGAAACTTGCTTCTCGGCTCCAACTGAATTCCTCGGTTGTTTTTCTCGGGCCTCGTTTCCGAACGGAAAAGCTGGCTTGCTATCAGAATTGCGACGCCTTCATTTTGCCATCGTTCAGTGAAGGTCTGCCCATGGCCGTTCTCGAAGCATGGTCCCATGCCAAACCAGTCGTCATGACTCCGGCCTGCAACCTTCCCGAAGGATTTTCCAACAATGCGGCGGTCAAGATCGAGCCAACCGTTGACAGCGTCGCTCACGGCGTCCAGAAGCTTTTCGCCATGTCTGATTCACAGAGACAATCCATGGGTGCCTCCGGTTTCGAGCTTGCTAAGAATCGCTTCAGTTGGTCCAAAATCGCCGCCGATATCCGCTCTGTTTATTCGTGGATTCTCGAGGCCGGCCCAAAGCCAAGTTGTGTTGTTGACTAGCTAACCTATGGCTTCCCCCGATCTCAGCACTTACGATAACTCCTGGTACAAACCGGGGCGCAGCTTAGTAGAAGCGTCCCTGTGGTTCTTTGTCGGTCTTCCCATACTCCGCTCCAAGGTGAATCCTCTATCAAGCCTGCGGCGCTCTCTTCTACGAGCGTTCGGCGCGAAAATTGGCAAGCAAGTGGAAATCAAGCCAGGTGTGCAAGTCAAATATCCGTGGCACCTAACCGTTGGCGACTACACGTGGATCGGCGAAAATGTTTGGATCGATAATCTGGTACCCGTCACGATCGGCGGCAATGTCTGCATTTCTCAAGGCGCTTACTTTTGTACCGGCAACCACGATTGGTCCGATCCTTCGTTCGGCCTCATCGTAAAGCCCATCTCGGTTGACGACGGTGCCTGGATTGGCGCAAAAAGTATTATTACGCCAGGCGTCGAAATCGGCAAGTGCGGTGTCGCCGCCGCGGGCAGCGTTGTCACGAAAGATATTCCTCCTTACGAGATCCACGCCGGCAATCCGGCTCAGTTCGCTCGCCGTAGAGTCTTCCAAAATGACGAGCAGCCGGTCAAAGCGAAAGCCTATGCTGCCGGAGCCTGATTGCGAATCCTTCTTCTAAATCAGTTTTTTCACCCTGATACGGCAGCTACTAGCCAGCTGCTCACTGACTTAGCGCGTCAACTAGGCACGCTAGGGCACGATGTAACAGTGATCTGCGGCAAGAGCGACTACGCCGACGGAGGAGATCCTACGCCACCGCCGCCGGTCACCGTTGTTCGTTCTAAGCCCCTGCCGTTCTCTCACTCCGCTCTAAGCCGCCTTAGCTCGTACGCGAGCTACTTCTTGACGGCCACCATACAAAGCCTTCGGGGTCCTGCCCCTGATGTCGTGCTCACCCTCACCACACCGCCGCTCTTGTCATTAGTGGGCACTATCGTGAAACGCTTTCGAAACGCCCATCACTTCATCTGGGAGATGGATCTTTATCCTGACGTCGCCATTGACCTCAACGTCTTCCGCCCCAACTCTGCGTTGACTAAAATCATCGGCTTCCTATCTGACTATTCGCGCCATAAGGCCGACGGCATAGTCGCTCTCGGCGAAGATATGCAAGAGCGTTTAGTCGGCCGTGGCATCGCCGGCGGCAAAATCCAAGTCGTCCACAATTGGGCCGACCGCTCCGAGATCCGGCCCCAGCCGCTGCCGCCCCCACCGCTTACTGTTCATTATTCCGGCAACCTTGGTCTCGCTCACGACACGGCAACCATACAGCAAGCCATCCTCACTCTCGCCCGAGACGAGAAAATCCGCTTCGTCTTTGCCGGCGGTGGGCCGCAGCGAAACGCCTTGCAAGCATTTTGCGAAAGCAACAGTCTTCGCCAAGTTACATTCCGCCCCTATTGTGGCCGCGATCAACTAAGTAACAGCCTCGCCGAAGGTCACCTGGGCTTAGTCACCCAAAAGCCTGCAACCACTGGCTCAATTGTTCCGAGCAAGGTTTATGGCATTATGGCGGCTGGCCGCCCGCTTCTCTACATTGGCTCACCCAAGGCCACACCTGCCCGAATTATCGAGCGATTCGATTGTGGGTGGTCCATCGAGGCGGGTGATTCTATTCAACTCGTCTCTCTGTTGAAGAAACTGGCGGACAACCCCGACCTCGTTCGCGATGCCGGCCAGCGCGCGCGGCGCGCCTTTCTCGATCATTTTGACAGAAGTATTGGCGTTGCCCGCATTAGTGCGATTTTGGGCGCCGGAGAGAACTCGCTTGCCGCAACTGCCTAGACGGGTCTAGCCTCTCGTCTCCCAGGCATCGCGCACGATTGACTCCAAATCCGTCCTCTTCGCCTGCCACCCCAACACCTTCCGCACTTTGCTCGCGTCGGCCACTAGCTCCGGAGGGTCGCCTTCTCTCCTCGGACCCATCAGGAAAGGCGCCTCTTTACCAGTCACGCGTTCAGCCGCCGCCAGCACTTGTTTGACAGAGTGCCCCTGGCCCGTACCTAAGTTGAATACGTCGCTCTTCCCGCCACTTAGAAGATACTCCACAGCCGCTATGTGAGCGTCCGCCAAATCACTCACATGGATGTAGTCGCGGATGCAAGTTCCGTCCGGCGTCGGGTAATCGTCTCCAAAGACCGTTACCGGCTTTCCTGTTTCCGCCGCCGTTAACACGAGCGGAATCAGATGTGTTTCCGGATCGTGTCTCTCGCCTAAACCGCTTCCCGGTTCACCGCCGCAAGCGTTGAAATAGCGCAGCCGCACGCTTCGCAGTCCGCGAAACCTATCCAGCCACTCCAATATTTTCTCCACCATCACCTTTGACTCGCCGTAAGGGTTGATCGGCGCTAACGGCAAGTCCTCTGTGATCGGCACTTTTTTGACAATTCCATAGCTGGCGCAGGTCGAAGAAAACACCACATGATTTACGCCGGCTTCGAGCATCGCTTCAAACAGCGAGAGAGAACCGCATACGTTGTTCGCGAAATACATCTCGGGTTTCTCGGTCGATTCGCCCACATAGGCATAAGCGGCAAAGTGGATCACCGCATCCACTTTTTCTGCCCGCAGTAATTGCATTACTTTGGCTTTGTCTCTAAGATCCATCTGCCGCAGCATCCCTGCCGGCACTGCGTGCGCGTGGCCGCGTTCCAGGCTGTCCAACACAACCGTAGAATGTCCGCTCTTCTCCAGGAAATAGCGCGTATGAGAGCCGATGTACCCGGCCCCTCCCGTTACAAGAATTTTCGCCATGTAAACTCATCTTATCGTCGTCGCCGTTTTCTTAAGCAATGCAACCCACACTTAGCTCACGTATTTTCGTCGCCGGACACCGCGGCCTGGTCGGGTCTGCCATCACCCGCCACTTGCAGTCGTTGGGCTACCACAATCTGCTCCTGCGTACTCGTTCCGAGCTGGATCTTCGCAACTCTCAAGCTGTCAACGCGTTCTTTGCCGCCGAAAAGCCCGAGTTTGTCTATCTCGCTGCGGCCAAAGTGGGCGGCATTCTGGCAAATTCCACCTATCCTGCCGATTTCATCCACGACAATCTTGCCCTTCAAATCAATATCATCGACTCGGCTTACCGGCATCAAGCCAAGAAGTTGCTGTTCCTCGGTTCCTCCTGCATCTATCCGAAACTTGCTCCGCAACCGCTAAAGGAAGACTATTTGCTGACCGGGCCTCTCGAATCTTCCAACGAATGGTACGCGATCGCCAAAATAGCCGGCATCAAAACTTGTGAGGCGTACCGCAAGCAGTATGGCTTCGATGCAGTATCGCTCATGCCCACGAATCTCTATGGCCCGGGCGATAACTTCGACCTCCAAACCTCCCATGTGCTGCCTGCCATGATCCGCCGCTTTCACGAGGCAAAAGTGCAAAGCCATCCGCAAGTCACCTTGTGGGGCACGGGTTCGCCCAAGCGCGAGTTTCTCCACGTCGATGACCTTGCCTCGGCCGCTGTATTCCTGATGCAAAACTATGACGAAAACCAGTTCATCAACGTCGGAGCGGGCGAAGACATTTCGATTCGCGACTTGGCCACCCTGGTCGCCTCCATCGTCGAATATCCAGGCGCCTTTACCTTCGACACGTCTAAACCCGACGGTACTCCGCGCAAGCTTCTCGATGTAACTCGTCTGCATTCTCTTGGTTGGCGTCATACCATCTCGCTGGAAGATGGCATCCGCTCTACTTACCAATGGTTTCTCTCGTCCGGTAAAGCCGCATAACAACACCAGTTTTGCTTGCTATACTGCGTACGGCAACGATAACTCCAAAAAGTAGACAAAACACCCTTGATTCAAGAAGCTGTCCCCGCTTCCTCGATAGCCGCCGAGCTACAAGGCAAAATCAGCAACAAGACCGCCCGGGTTGGTGTTCTTGGCCTTGGCTATGTCGGTTTGCCCCTTGCTGTCGAGTTCGCGAAAGCGGGTTTCGACGTCGTCGGCATCGATGTTCAACAGCACAAAGTCGACCAATTCAACTCCGGACATTCTTATATCAAAGACGTTCCCGATAGCACCTTTGGCCCCCTCGTGCAGAGCGGCAAACTGCGCGCTACCACTGATTTCTCGGTAATTCGGACGCTCGATACCATCGACATTTGTGTGCCAACTCCGCTCCGCAAAACGAAAGATCCGGACATGAGCTTCGTAATCGCCGCTACCGAAGCAATCGCCCAGCATCTCCATCCTGGCCTGTTGGTCATGCTCGAATCCACCACCTACCCAGGCACCACAGACGAGTTGCTTTTGCCGAAGTTATCCGCCTCTGGCCTGCGGGTCGGCAAAGATTTTTTCCTCTGCTTCTCTCCGGAACGCGTCGATCCGGGTAACCCCAACTTCCAAACCGCCAATATTCCAAAGGTCGTAGGCGGCATCACTTCCGCTTGCACTGAGATGGGCGCGCTTTTTTATAAACAAGCGCTGCAAGTCGTTGTGCCGGTCAGTTCCACGCGCGTTGCCGAGATGGTAAAACTGCTCGAAAACACCTTTCGCATGATCAATATCGGCCTCGTGAACGAACTGGCCGTTATGTCGTCGCGCATGAATATCGATGTGTGGGAAGTGATCGACGCTGCCGCCACCAAGCCTTTCGGCTTCATGCCTTTTTATCCGGGACCCGGTTTGGGCGGTCACTGCATCCCCATCGACCCCTTCTACCTCTCATGGAAAAGCAAGGAAGCCGGCATTGAGGCCCGCTTCATTGAATTGGCGGGCCACGTCAATGGCCGCATGCCGGAATTCGTTGTCGAAAAAATTCAGAACGCTCTCAATGACGCCTCCAAACCCGTGCGCGGATCGAAAGTGCACATCCTCGGTGTCGCATATAAGCGTGATATCGACGACGTCCGCGAGTCTCCGGCTCTCGATATCATGATGCTTTTGGATCGGCTCGGAGCGCGGGTTTCCTATTCCGATCCCTACGTCGAAAGCGTGCATCTGAGCGACCGCGTTTTGAAAACCCAAGATATGATCCCTTCCGTAAGTGCCGCCGATTGCGTTGTCATTGTCACAGATCACACCGGCCTTGATTATGCCCGCGTGATCGAGACCAGCAAAGTGATCGTCGATACGCGCAACGCGCTCAAAGGCTTCCGTTCGCCCAAAATCGTCCGCTTATAAGCCGATTCCTGGCCATCCAAAAAACTGGACTACTAAATCTTCTCTTTTCAATTACTTGTAGCCTTAGTGCCTGATTTTGGTCGGCGCAGACTTTATCGGTCACAGCTCTCGTGAAAAATCTCATAATTTCTTTCTCCATCAGAATCAATCGTTTGCGGCGATTTTCCTGGAAAACGCCGAAAACCGTGGTTCGGAATGATGGGGGCTGCATGCTAACTTTAAATCGCTTCCGGATGAAAATTCGGTGAGAACAATTTCGAACACCAGCCACTGGCCAGGACCCAAAATCCTGGCCAGTAGCATTTTAGGAGCACACGCCAATGGGTAAGTTGATCGAGATGCCTTCGAGCGAAAGCAGGCAGGAAGAGCGTTGTCTCACCTCCGAAGAAACGACGAACACCGCTTCCGCTGCGGGGGATGCCGGCTTTTCCATGTGGATAAACGCTCCGCGCGAACGGACGGCCGCTTACTTCCCCACCTACTCAGCGGTCTCCAAAGCCATGCAAACCGCCATGCGCGGCTGGGTTCGGGAATGGTTCGCGGCCAACATGCGAATCTTACAAAGGCCGCATACTGCTTACTCTGTCCTTGTCTATCAGTGCACGCACCCGTTCGCCGGCCGGCCCACAAACATCTTCACTTACGAAATTCAGCAAACCGAAACGCTTCATAAGGCATTCCGCTCCGCCGCAAACAAGCTCGGTGGCTATCTCAAGGCATTGGACACGAAACGTCTATCCTGGTTTAAGCGCGAACATTATTTCGCTTATCGCAGCAAAGAAGTTGTCACTTACGTTTACCGAAACCCGCGCGCCCTCTATCGCATGCTGCACGTCGAAACAATGCTCATGGACGCAATTCTTCGCTTCAGCATTACCGATCTGCCAACCATCGGCATGGAGGAATCGCTGGCGAGGCTCCGCCGGACCTTCCGGACACAGCTTCACCGCTTTTCAGAGCAATTCGATCTAAGCACCCATAGCGAAGAACTGCTGCGTATTGCCACTGACGCGCTCGTCTACAAGATGGCCGCCGATTACGCGGAATCCGTCGAAAGGGCCGCGTAATTTACTAAGAGGTTCGGGCGTCCCCAGTAGAATTTAATGGTTCTCGCCGTTTTCATGCCGGTGCGCCGAAGCTTAGCGTGTCCGAATCCCCTGAAGGACTTTCGGGCACTATGGCGCCCCGCGCTTCGAGAAGTATCGCTTCGCTCAATTGAAGCCCAAACTCAATGGCGTCTCCAAACCGCAAGGCCGGCTCCTCTGAGAGAGTCTTGGTGAAAAGCTTGACAAGCTTTCCATTCCGTTCGGAAATTCGCGACAGACTTTTGCCGATCCACTCTTCAGTTGGTCCTGTTCGCGGGGGGTCTGAACGCGCAAGCGTTTCCAGAGCAATCACTCCAATAGAGAAAATGTCCGACCGTGTGTCTATCAAGCCTCCCATGCGTTGTTCTGGAGACATATATGTACGTGTGCCAACTACCGCTCCTGCCGCGGATATCCTGGCATCACCGTCGCGTGCACGTTGCAATTTTGCTAATCCAAAATCTAAAATTACTGCGCTTTCCCCGTCGCCATCATTAACGATCATCACGTTCTCGGGTTTCAAATCGCGATGAACGATGTCGGCGCCATGGGCGGCAGCCGCGCCGGCGCACAAGTCTTCAATCCAGCGCGCGGCGCGTTGCGGTTGAAGCACACTTGCCTCGCGCAGATGGCGCCTCCACGAGATCCCTCGCAAAAGGTCCATGACTAAGAACGCACCGCCCATCGGAAGCCTGCCGAAGTCGTGAACGCCCACAATGTTCGGATGGCGCAGCGATGCCACCACTTGCGCTTCGCGCCTGAAACGGGCCAGCGCTGCCTGGTTTCCAAACAGTTCGCTCGTAATGACTTTTACAGCTACGGATTTGCCAAGCCGCAGATCCGTAGCCTCGAAGACGACACCCATCGCGCCCGCACCCAGACGATGGTCCAGGCGATATCTTTGGTCGATGACTCGTTCTACCGGGAGCGTCAGCTCCAGTTCGGAGGCGTCTCGAGGACACCTCTTTCGCGACGCATCGTAACAGTCGCCGCATTTGGGGCACTCCTGCAGCAACTGAATTCTTTCACGCTCAAAGCGGCCCAACACGAGCACACGCTGCTTGCTCTCTTTATCCACGCTGCCCTGCAGCCGCATCACCTCGCAAGCCATCACCATTTGTCCGGCGATCGCTTGTATCAGCTGCCGTTCGCGATGCGAATAGGGTTCTTCGGATTTCTTCGGCCCCAAGACCAAAGCGCCCAGGTTTTCGGCGTCCGCCCTCATCAGCGGCACTACCAAAAGCAAGTCGCTTTCAGGATCTGCCGCGGACGGCCACGAAGAGCCTGTCTTCTGCATAATCGCCACCACTGTCGCCGAGCGGTCGACCAGCACTCCCGTTGGCTTTGTCAACAAATCTCTTATGGCTAAAGCGTTTTTCAGCGCATAGGAGAAAGCGATTCGGACGCTGCCGTCGGTAGGTTCGCGAAAGAAGACATGCACCTCGTCCACTGCCAGCGCCGTGTGGAGGTGCTGGCCAACCACTTTGGCTATTTCGTCCGCTGAACTCGCCGCGCTAATTCGTTGCGAGAGTTCACCCCAAATCTCCTCTTCCTTAAGAGCGGTCCGAAAAAACCGCCTGTCCAGCCAGTTGGTCATCTCTTGCCGGTACCGTAGGCTGAGCGCCGCTGTGCTCATCACCAGAAGATAGAACCCCCATGTATTATGGAGAATCAGATCCTCTATGCTTCGCTCCGGATGGCGCACGGTCTGAAAGAGAATAATCAAAACAGGCGCAAGCAAGATTAGACGCAGCGCATTCTTGGCTAGAAGATATTGCGCGCCGCTCCTCAACGCTAACCGAATATCGAGAATGTGATGCTTTACAACCGTGAACGCGAGCGCAACCGGCACCGAAGCCACCGAGACCGTGGCTATAATGTCGGCGATCTTAATAGCGGGAGCGAAGCAGGCCGACCCGGTCACGTCGAATCCAAGTTCAAGAGCACGCAAGCTGAAAACGCTGAGAGCTGCCGTGCCGAAACTAACAGCGGCCCAGACAATCCGCTTCCGAGAGTCCCAGTCGCCCAGCAGCCTAAAATTTCGGATCAATACTCCAATCGTGGCTGCCGGTATCGCGATCTCAAACCAAGCGCTAACATTCGAACTAAAAGCGCCGTTCCAGCCGAAATCTTCGATGAGTTGAGAAACCCAGGGTGGAAAGCTGGAAAATTTAGCGTAAACCGGGATATTGCTCGCCACCCATGCAAGCACTGCCACAGCATAGAAGAACCGGCGGAGTAAACGCAGAGCTGTAGCCTCAGGCACTGGCTGGGGAAAACGTGAGAAGAAATCCCAGCCTAACGCCATCTGAAGCGGACGCACCGCTCGTGAAAGAGCGGCCGAGAGCCACGCCATCAGCGCGTTGTTTGCAGGATAAGCCAGCGGAATCGCTCCTGCCAATGCGATGCCTCCGGTCAAAAAAGCCAGGCTGCCCAACTGTGCCGTAACGTTGCTGGGCTTGGCAAGCCATATCCAAACGCCCGAAAAGAATAAAAGCAGAACTGTTGCTAACGCCCGCGCGGCATCTATGTCGCCGGCCGTGTCGACACCCATACTTAGCGAAACGGGCAAGACTTCGGCCCCTCTTTTCACTGTGACCGTATAGTTTTGCCCTGGAGGAATTTCTCTGAGCATGGGACCGGGCCCAAGCGGCCCGATATGGCGGCCGTTTAACGCCATCATCTGATCGCCCAGCCGCAGTCTTTGTGCCGGGCCGCCTGCGCTAACGCCGCTAACAAGAAAGATGCCAGCTCTGGAACGCCAGTTCCATCCTGGATAGATTGCATGGCCCCACTGGCCTGCAAGTGTGGTCACCGCCACGCCAACAGTTAAAACTCCCAGCAGTAAGATTGCAGCCGCATAGACCTGGAATCCTCGGTTTAAACGCAAAAACCGTAGCGCTGGCAATCCTATGTGGGAGTCGGGAGCCAAGTCCATAATATTACTTTGAACGTATCTCTAACTGGTGAGGTTTCGTTCTTGGAATCCCAAAAATCCAGCAGCAGGCGGCCTTTCTGCGCCACACGGTGGGCTTGCAGCTCTGAACAATTCGCACCTTCCCACCGCAAGCGGTTTGTGTGGCCGGCAATGCCGTCGGTTTCATAGTCGGCGAAATCGTCGATCCAACCAAAAAATTCGCCCACGGCCGCCAGCCAGCGCAGATGTTCCATAAATTGGATGTTAGTCGAGCCTGGCTTCCATAGCCAACAGGGAAGCCCCATTACCACGATGGGAAGCGCATTCTTGCGCCACCAAACCACCCGTAGGGCGGGCATTCTTGCCCGCAGGCCACCTTTGAGGTCGCCTTTCGCCGAACTCAGTTCGGCGTCGTACAGCTTCCTTATCGCCCTGTCCAACAGATCTCGTACCTTCCGGGTTTCCGTCAAAGGCGCTAAAGCCGTTAGCGTCTCATAATAACGCCGAACCAAGTCCAAGACGAATTGTTGTTTCGTGTTTTGGCCGTTCTCGCCGGCAGCGAACTCGCTAGCGCCCTCGAACAATCGCGGCACTTCCTCATTCGCATCGAGCAAACTATCAAACGAGGAAAAGATTGTGTGCGCTAGGCCGCCTAGGAAGGCTACATCCGCACTTCTCTGTTTGTCCAGTTGGACGCCTTTGACTAAAAACTCCGTTAGTGACGCTCCGACCCCAAGATGATGCCGGCAAAAGAGTCTAAAGTCGGCTCCGTATCCATTGCCAAGCGCGAGCCGCTCAAACTCCTCTTCTCCGCGGTTGCGCATTCGAGCCCAGACCATCTTTAGGCACAGTGGTTCCGGTTTCAGCCCCGCCGCCGCCAGTTGATGCGACAAAAGCCGTGCTACAAGAGCAGACATGAGGTGAGTGCGCGCAATGCGCTGGCAGTCGTGAATATCCTAGCATGATCGACGACAATCGCCCCAAAACCCGCGCTCCGCTCATTCCAGTTCCAGCGGACTTCCGGATTTTCCAAATCGGCCGGTGGAATTCGCATACGCGCCGACCCGGTCCAAGAGCCGTCGCCCAATTGCTCAGCGAGCAATGAATCGAGAACCGAACCACCTGGACGTTTTGCTTTGGTTAGGCCAAGCAAACGCATGGCAAGCCTAAAAGGCGAAGCACTTGGCGGGACAGTGGAAAGCCAACCTAAAGCGCGGTCCACACTCTCGCCTCCCTGCTCGCGGGCCACTAGGCTCTCGACCGCCATAGCGGTGGCATATTCGGGCTCTGACCACCAGTAACCGTACCAAAATCCCTCGGGTTGCTGCACGCTGCGCAAGAATCCGAAGATATCCCCAAACCCCTGGACTGCGGGAAGCCAGGCTGCGGAAGCGCTCACACACGCATGCGAGACGGTGTATCCATTTGCCCGCAAAGGCAAACCGAGACTCTTTTGGACGGCCGCTTCATCTGGGAAGGTTGCAATTCCGCCGTTGTCCCGGCAACAAGTCCTGAGAAACGCGAGGGAGTTCGCCGTCCAATCACTCGCGGAACGGCCAGTGAGCGCCGCCAGACGGCAACCCCACACTGTACTGTCTGCGTCCTGCGCAACTCCACTGTTAAAGCCTAAGCCCGCACCACGCTTGCCGGCGTGCGATGTGAGCCAAGTCCAGGCGGCGTCTACGGGCTTTCTCGCCAGCGGGTCTTCCGTCTCCGCGAGCGCATGTGCCACATACGCGCTAACCCACTCATCCCCCCTTGAACCAAACACGCGGAAATCCGTCCAAAAAAGTTGGCCACCGTTGGTGGTTTCAACCCTTTCCGCCGCGCCAACCAGGAACTCCACGGCACGCCGATGGGCGTTTCGTAGCGCCGCTTGCCGAATCACTAGAACAGCTTCAAATAGGCAGTGAAAATGTCTTCCAGCTCGTCGCCTTTTTGGTAGAGAGTAAGCGTTCCGACCGGCTTACCTTCGCGCGACTGCACTTGACCAAAAATAATCCGTGGATCGTCGCCAACTATTTCGCCGGCGAAGCGTATTTCTCCGGCTGTCGTAAATCCGATCTTATTCCCGTCTAGCGAGATCGCGAGATCGCCCTTACTCATTTGCCCTGAAACCTCGGGTGCTTCGAATCTTCCCTTCAGTCCCTCCGGACCCTGATCAAAGTAAACCAAAACAACGAATCGGTTATCTTTTGTGACGGCCAAGCCTTTCCACAAACCGTTAATCGTGCCTTCAGTTGCCGTAGCCATTGCTCCTCCTTTAGAAGTCCTATGATCGTAGCCAAACGGAATGTTGAAGTCAATGCTCGGTGCGGCGTCATTGAACCTCCCAGACCTCTATCGAACCTGGCTGACCAACTCGCGACAACATGCCCAAAAGCATCGAAGCGCACGCTCCTCGCGCCCCCTTTTCAGTAAGACCGCAACCGATATTCCTTCTCGGTCGGCGGCCTGGGAACGCAAGTTACTGAATTCGAGCTGATACATGAAAGGCTCACGAGCCCACCACCCGGAAAACGGCAAATCCTTATCGTCTGGAACGCTGGCAAAGAGCGGCGCCTAACCCCGTGGAAAGCTCTGGGTAAAATCACTTCCCTGGCTGGACACTTAGATAAGTATTCCTATCATGCGTCCGGAGAGCAATATGCCCGTCCGGCAAAGTTTGCATCAAAAACCTTTCGGAATTCCCGATGACAGTGGGAGTCACAGTACAGTAACTACCGCCGCCGCCGTTCAGAGCACTTAGAAAATGGCCGTCTGTCGATTGCAAGCTGACAGTTCCATCTGCATTATTGATCAAAGTCCAGGTTTCCCATGGACCTACCTGAACGCGGTTCGCGTAAACCTCGCCGCCGCCGCCATTTTGCGCGGAGAAGAGGCCTTGCCATGAGAGGAGGGCGTTGTTGCAGTAGCTCCAACCCGCTTGTGCAGTTCCGTTTGCGGCGACGTCGTGTGGCAGCGTGAAATTGTAACCTTGCGCCGTATGCGGGCCTCCCGCGGGACATGCCCCCTTGTTCGCGAAGCCGTCAAAGAACATGGCGTTGCATTTGCTGCAAAAGCGCCAATTCGCCTGTGCGGTTGCGGCCTCCGGAAAGCCGTAGCTCAAGTCGAAGTTAATTCCTTCTGCCAGGTGGCTGCCGCCCTTTGGACATACGCCTTTAGTCGAGAACCCATCGAAAAACAGAACCTGGCAGTTCTGACAAAATCGCCAATCTGTTTGTTGTGGCATTTGTGTTTACCCTCCTCTTCTACTTGCGAGATCAATATGCTGGCTCGATGCTCCGTGCCTCCCTGCTTTGCTCAACCTTTCCGGGGCGGCCCAAACGCCTGGTAAGACTGATCAGCAGTGCCAAACCCCCAACCAGGAGCGCCACCGGCGCCGGCCCGGGAATTTCCGGAGCGTTGATCATTCCACTTCCTGAGACAGCGAAACTAGTAGCTCCCAAAAACCCGATTCCCGAAACAGATCCGGTGGCGTCGGCAAACTCTCCCGTTCCCCCGGTGAAGGTCAAAATCTGAGGAAAGGAGCCTCGAAGTTCTGCTCGTTCTCGTCAGAAATAGCGGCCACGTTGTTCCCCGGGAAAACCCTGATGCGCGAAGTCTGGCCGGGTACGTTTGTGGAACCTAATAACCTCGCCTTCAACATTTCTCTCTTGCGCAAGGCCTTGGGCGACGACGATGCTGCGCCGCTCTACATCGAAACCGTACCCAAGCGTGGATACCGCTTCATCGGCGCACTCAGCGAAACCGAAGCGGAAAGCGAGGCGACGCCGAGCGAGCCAGCTCTTGATCCGTCGCCCACGCCGGTTTCGAAAGCGAACAGCCGGGTCCGGACCGGCGTGATCGCCGGCGTTGTCGGCTTGCTCGGCTTTGGAGCGGGCTTGGCGTTGCGGCGAAGCGACCGCCCGGTCCAAGCTGGGTCATCACCCGACTCACACTAAGCTCAGGGCTGGACGATGCTCCCGCGCTCTCACGCGATGGAACGCTGGTCGCATACTCCTCAGACCCCGCATCGAACGGAAACAGGGATCTCTACCTGAAACACGTGGGCAGTGACCATGCCTTGCGGCTCACCTTTGACGGAGAGGGCAACACATCGCCCGATTTCGCGCCGGATGGCAGCAAGATCGTGTTCCACTCCGACCACGCCGGCGGCGGCGTTTATGTGATTGCAGCGGTCGGCGGCCCAAGCCGGTTTCTCGCCCGCGACGGTCTGAATCCGAAGTTCGGGCCTGATGGTGTTCACGTCGCCTACTGGGTGGGTGGGAGAGGAGTGGCGGATGCGGTGCCTGGGGCGGCAGCAGTTTTCGTGCTTTCACTCTTTGGCGGGCAACCCGTGCGCGTGGCGCCGCACCTTACCTCCGCCAGGAATCGGGTCTGGTTTCCCAAAGGTAATCAGCTTTTATTCGACGGCTACTCGTTCCCGAAAGCATATGAGCAAAGCGCGCTTGACTGGTGGGTGGCTTCGGCGGATGGAACCGGCACGGAAGAAAGAACCGGCGCCTATCGCGCGGTTCTTGCGGCGGGCTTGAAGAGACTTGACCGGCGCAGTTTGGATGATGTCCAGGGCGCCGAAGCGGTGAGTCCGCTACTATTGAGTCGGATTCTGACGTATTGTCGGCTATTTTGAGATTGGTCCAAAAATGCCGTCGCAGAGTCCAAGCGCTTTCATCCAAGCCATGCTCAACTCCCGATTTCAATCACCGGCCTTCCAAAAAAAAACCACTTTTCTTATCTCCAATCCTCTCACCCAGTTACCGCCCTTCGCTCCTCTCCGAAACGTAACCCTCGTTCTCCCCATCCCACACCCTCCGCTATTTTGAACCCAGATCTGCCGCAGCCCGTTATTCCCCACGCTGATCGGAAATCTCAAAAACGAAGGATCATTCAAGAACATGAATCGCAAAGAACGCCGTGCCGCCGCGCACCTCCAACGCAAGTCGGCCCGTAAAGCCGGTTTCCCCTCACCAGAACCAGGGCCTCAACAGCCCCCCACTCCCTCTGCCGGCAACGATAGCAACAAAACTGAAATCCCCAACCCGTCCTCCATGAACCCTAAACCGCCGCGGCCTCCCACCTCGGAAGCTCGCTTCAACGCTAATCGCGCGAATTCACAATCCTCTACGGGTCCAGTCACAGCCGCAGGTCGAGCCGCATCTTCGCAAAATCACACGAAGCACGGCCTCGCCCGCCACAACGGTGTCTTCAAGCTCCTCTCCTCCGAAGATCCCGCTGGCTTCGAAGCGTTACAAGCGTCCCTTGCCGAAGAGCATCAACCCGAAACGGAGACCGAGGTCATCCTCGTCAACGAAATGGCCGAGTCAAACTGGCTCGCCAGCCGCGCCCTAAATCTCCAACACATTTGTTTCGACCCACAAACCGGCCAGGTTGCCGACTGCAAGTTGTTTTCCCTCTATCTCCGCTATCACACCACCCATCAGCGCGCTTTCCACAAAGCCCTCAATCAGCTCATAAAGCTAACATCCGAAAGACGCAAGGAGCAAGTTGGCTTCGAAGCGCAAAATCACAAACAAGCTGAAATGGAGAGGAAAAACCACCTCGCCCAAGAGGCGAAACGAGTCAAAGCCGAGAACGCCCTCGCCAGCAACCACGAATACAAAGCACTCAAAAGTCAATTCGAACGGAAATTCGGCTTTGCCATCTTTGGAAAGGAGAATTCGGAGGATTTTCAAACCGCCGCAGCCTAGAAATCTTCTCTCCGGGAACTCGCAGTCATTCCGACATCGTAGGGCGGGCCTCCTGGCCGCGCTGTCTCGAATGCCGGGAGTTTCTCGCTGAGCCGCGGTATTCCGACTTTTGGATTCTTATATGATGTAGCCCATGGGTAAATTTGCAGCAATAACCTTGGCCGCCTCCTTGCTTTGCGGCGCAGCCGAGCTTTCCACGAAGAAAGTGCTCAACCTTCGCAACCGTGAAAGCGCTAGTGGTTGTGGCCGAGGCCGAAGAGAAGAAGCGTGATGTCCAGGTCACCATCTGCATTGTCGACGAAGCAGGCAAACTCCTGTTCCTCGAAAAAGCCGACGGCGCCGGCCTGAATACCGTCGATTTCGCGCAGCGCAAAGCCCGTCATTCGGCCTATTTCAGAAGCCCTTCCAAAGCCGGGGCCGACTCGTTGAAAAACGGCAACACTTCGCTCTTAGCCGTGCCCGAAGCCTTTCCCATGCAAGGCGGCCTGCCCATTAAAGTAGAAGGCCAAACCATCGGCGCCATCGGCGTCAGCGGTGCTGCTTCTGAAGTAGATGAAGCCATCGGCCAAGCCGCCATCGACGCAGTGTTCGGGAAGTGATCGCCGTGTTGACCGATGAAGAGAGGCACTCGCTCGACACCGCTGGCTACGTTGTCCTCGAACGTTACTTGTCTCCCGAACTGCTGGCCCCAGTCCGCGACCGCGTTGAAGAACTGTATGCCCGAGAGGGCGAAAACGCCGGCTCCGAATTTCGCAAGGAAGCAGGCGCGCGCCGCTTAGCAAACCTTGTCGACAAAGGCGCGATCTTCGAAAGGCTCGTTGCGATGCCCGAAGTTCTGGAGCTCGTCGGCTACGTGCTCGGCGACGATTTTAAGTTGAGCAGTTTCAACGCGCGCTCTACCGATCCGTTCTGCAAAGACGCCCAACCGCTGCATTGCGATGCCGGCGCGCTGCCTGACGATCACGGTTATTCCGTTTGCAATACGATCTGGCTGCTCGACGACTTTACTCCCGAAAACGGCGCCACCCGTGTCATTCCCGGTTCGCAGAAATGGAAACAACTGCCCCAAGAGGCCCTGGTCGACCCAGCCGCAAAGCATCCAGAAGAAGTCCTCGTCCTCGGCCCCGCCGGCAGCGTTGTTGTCATGAATACGCACGCCTGGCACGGCGGCACCGCCAACCTCACCGCTGGACACCGCCGCGCTCTGCACATCTTCTATTGCCGCAACGATAAGCCGCAGCAACAATATCAAAAGAAGCTTCTGCACCCCGAAACGCAAGCGCACCTAGCGCCGCAACTCCGCCGCATCTTGGCTCTAGACGATCCGCTGAACGACCAACTCAGTTCCGTCGGCTCCGGCGCTAGCGGCTTCCTCAAATAGTCCGAAAGCAAATGGGGACACTCCGGGCTAGCGTAGGCAATTTTTCAACCGTCCGATCCGCAGGCGTGTCCCCATTTGCGCTGCTCATCGCCTCACCACCGCTGGTAAAACACAGATGATTCGCATTCGAGAAGACCTAACCCCGCGCTCTCTTCAGCCAAAGGTGAAAGCTCTGTTCGAAAGCTCCGCCCGCAAAATCAAATCGCTCGACGCCACTTGGCGTCCCGAAAACGGCGCTCCCGTTTTTACTATCGACGGCAAATACACCAGCCGTGGCTGGACCGAATGGACCCAAGGCTTCCAATTCGGCGCAGAAATTCTCCAGTTCGATGCCACCGGCGAAAAGGCGTTCCTCGATGCCGGCCGCTCCCACACCATCTCGTACATGGCATCGCACGTGTCACACATCGGCGTACATGACCACGGCTTCAATAACGTCAGCACTTATGGAAATCTGCTGCGCCTCATGAACGAGGGCCGCATCGCCGAAGATACCAACGAACGCAACTTCTACGAACTAGCTCTCAAGATCTCCGGCGCCGTGCAAGCCGCCCGCTGGACGAATATCGCCGGCGGTGGCGGTTACATCTACTCGTTCAACGGGCCGCATTCTCTCTTTGTCGATACCATCCGCTCCTTACGCTCCCTAGCAGTAGCTCATCAGCTCGGCCACGTATTGATGGCCGAAAACGACAAGCGCATCTCCTTGCTCGATCGCTTATTCAAACACGCCGAAGCCACCGCCCGCTATGCCGTTTACTACGGCGAAGGCCGCGATAGCTACGATGTCCGCGGCCGCACCGCGCACGAAAGTATCTTCAATACCAACGACGGCAATTACCGCTGTCCGAATTCGCAGCAAGGCTATTCACCGTTCAGCACCTGGACTCGCGGCCTCGCCTGGGCCATGCTCGGCTTCGCTGAACAATTGGAATTCCTCGCCGCCTTGGGCGACAAGTCTCTCGAACCAACCTTGCGCCAAGCCGCCGAAGCAACCTGCGATTTCTACATTGAAAACACACCCACCGACGGCATCCCCTACTGGGACACCGGTGCGCCGAACCTTTACAAGCTAGGCGATTGGGCAGGGAAGACCGCCGACCCCTTCAACCCTTTCGAGCCCGTCGATAGTTCCGCTGCCGCCATCGCAGCGCAAGGCCTCCTACGCTTAGGCAAGTGTTTGGAGAGCAAGAAATATACCCAAGCCGGGCTCACCGTTTGCGACACTCTTTTTGCCGAACCTTATCTCAGCAGCGATGCCGCCCATCAAGGACTCATCCTTCACGCTGTCTATCATCGCCCCAACGGTTGGGACCGCGCCCCTGGCGCCGATGGCGTCCCGCGCGACGAATCCTGTATGTGGGGCGATTATCACGCTCGTGAACTAGCCTTATATTTGTTGCGTGAGATCGAACAGAAACCGTACCTAACGTTCTGGAGCAAGAGGACATGATTATTGCGAACTTGGCGGAAATTGCCGGTCGAACCTATCCGGCCCGGCGGCGCACTCAAAACCTGGTTGGCGGCATGAGCCCAATTCAAGCTACCAACTTTTCCCTTGGCCACGTCACCCTTGAGCCACATGGCGGCCAAGTCCCCTGGCACAATCAGGATCAGGAAGAAATCTACTTTATCGTCGAAGGAACCGGCGAAATGTGCCTCGGCGAAGAACGGCGCGACGTGCAAACCGGCCAAGCAGTCTACATCCCCACCGGCGTCTTTCATCAACTTACTAACACCGGCGACACACCCATGCGCATGATCTACTGCTACGGTCCCGCTGGCGATGTGGCCCACTGGCGGCAAGAACTCGATGGCACCTTGCCGCGAGCCGGCCAAGAAGCGCCCGCACTGCCAGCCGGCGCAATCCCGCAACACACGGAGAAACCTTGAGCGCCAATACCCACACCCACTCCGTCGGCATCATCATGAACGGCGTCACCGGACGCATGGGCCTCAACCAGCACCTGCGGCGGTCGATTTACGCCATCATGCAGCAAGGCGGCGTCAAACTGAGCGAGTACGGAAACCATCATGCCCCGCCCGCTGTTGGCTGGCCGCAACGCCATCAAACTCGCAGCGATTTCGAGAGAATGCGGCGGCTTACCGTTTACCACCGATCTCGATCAAGCGCTCGCGCGACAAAAGCTACAGCATCTACTTCGACGCCCAAACGACGGACCGCCGTGCCGAAGCTGTGAAGAAAGCCATCGCCGCCGGCAAACATATTTATTGCGAAAAGCCTGTCGCCGAAACCACCAAAGCCGCACTCGAGCTATACAACCTCGCCAAATCCGCTGGCGTGAAACACGGCGTCGTGCAAGACAAGCTCTGGCTGCCCTGGCATCATGAAGCTCAAAACCTTGCGCGATCTGGGATTCTTCGGAAAAATTCTTTCAGTGCGCGGCGAGTTCGGCTATTGGGTTTTCGAAGGCGACACCGTCCCGGCGCAACGGCCTTCCTGGAACTATCGCAAAGAAGAAGGCGGCGGCATCATCATTGACATGCTCTGCCACTGGCGCTACGTTTTAGACGAAGTCTTTGGCGCAGTCAAAGCCGTCTCTTGCCTCGGTGCGACGCACATTCCTGAACGCCGCGACGAAAACGGCAAAGCTTACGCGGCTACCGCTGACGATTCCGCCTATGCCACGTTCGAACTGGAAGGCGGCATCATCGCCCACTTCAATTCGTCGTGGTGCGTGCGTGTACGCCGCGATGATCTCCTCACCCTGCAAGTCGATGGAACAAAAGGCTCCGCCATCGCGGGCCTCCGCGATTGCTGGATTCAACATTACGGTGGCACACCGCGCCCCACCTGGAACCCCGATATTCCCAATCCGTTGAACTTCTACGAAGGCTGGCAAAAAGTCCCGGAGCAGGATACCTTCGATAACGCTTTTAAGCGCCAGTGGGAGCTCTTTCTGCGCCACGTCGTGAAGAACGAGCCGTTCCGATGGGATCTCCTGCAAGCCGCCAAAGGCGTCCAACTAGCCGAGGCCGGATTGGAATCCTGGAAGAAGCGCGCCTGGGTACAAGTAGATGCCCTATGATCGCTAAACCTGCAACGCTGCCGGTGGGATTCGTGAAATCAATTCGCCGATCGAAGACGCCAGCTTGTCGACGCGGGCATCTAGCGGAGCATTTTTCTCCCGCTGCGCCGCTCGCTCGGCGTTGTTTTGCTCGGTCCAGCGGTCCATTTTTTTTTGCCTAAGGACCTGCCAGGTCATGAGTTGTTTATGATCGCGTGTAAACTCTTCATGGTCACGCTCTTGAGCCTTCGCTAAGCGCTCCAGAATTGCCTCAATGCGATCAAGCCTGCCGCTGCCGTTGCTTTCACCCATACTCCTATTGTGCCAGGAAGGGCCGGCCCTATTTCGCCGCCCCCGACACGCTCTTTAAATAATCCGGCCAAGCCGCGCGCGCGGCATCGGCATACACCTTGAGCTTCGAATAATCGTCGGTCCAAGTCGTATACATCAAGCCCCGCACACCGGGAATGCCGGCGGCATTGGCAGTTTCACTCCGCGCTTCCGCCGCTGCATCACCTTTGTCATAAAAGCCCGCAATGATCTGCTGATGTGCAACCGGCTGCTCCGGATTCCGGCCCGAGAACCAAGTGAGCGAATCTTTCAGCCTATCCAGATTCCAGTTCAAGATAGACACTTCCGGGGGAAGCCCCTTCCAGGATCCCGCCAGGTTTCCTTCCACAAGATAGAAATTGTCGTGCGCGTTGTGAAAAGGGTCGAACATGTCACTCCAAACCCAAAACGAACTATCGGGCAGCGCCTGACGATAAACTCCGAATGTCTCGGCAAAGTTCCACGCCAAGAGTTCGCCGGCGGTCATCTTCTTCGCCCGGCACGAAAAGCACGAGTTCGCGTGGCGGATCTCGTCATAAGCCAGCAGCAGGCCCGTTTCTTGGGGCGCCACCTTCTGGACTTCTTTTGCATTGATGGCGAGCCATTGAAACACGCCCGGCTCGGTCATGCATAAGCCCACTTGATGATCGTTCGCTAGGGGCGTGACTGCGTAATAATCCACCGCGACAATCTGTCCCGGCTTCAGATGTGTGGAAGGCGGCAGAGTGAAGGGAGGTGGTGTGTAAAACACATGGTTAAACGTCCAACGCGACGGCCGCATCTGCGGATCCGCTATTTCGTTGTAGTCCACACCAGCGGCATATATCTTGGAAGAATCTTCAGGATCGTGCACGCTGAAAGGTGCGCCGTCACGATGCTCGGCCCAAACCAAAGCTGTTTCTTCCAGCTGAACCGCGGCAAACTGCACCGTTCCCTTCGCCCCTCCCCAAACACCCATGTAGATCGCGGCCTCGGTACTGTCTTCGCTATTGAAGAGATAGTCTAAGTCCGTCCATTGTTCGGACGGTTTCAAATAGACCACAAAACGAACTTTATCGAAGTTCGCCGCGTCGTAAACAACCACCATGGGCGAGCCAAGACGCTCTCCGCTAGCCCTATAAGATAGCGACAAATGATATTGCCGCCAAGGGTGAACCGAAACCTGTTGCCGTAGCCGGGCATTGCCCGGAGGATCTACAATCGAAACCGCAGGTCTGCCGCGGTGGCCATTGGGAACGACCTTAATATTGGAATCGTGCAGCTCAAACCATCCTTGCTCGGCAGAGTCAAAGTTCCCATTCACTAACGGCGGTAACGAATTTTGAAGTTTGAGGCTTGTACCATCCGGCGTCACCTGAAACCGCGCGCCGATTACTCGCTGCGACTCCGCCCAGTTCGGGTTTGCCGTGAGCACGTCGTTCGACCACCCGAACGGAGCCACTTCGGCCATCATTTTCAGGTGCCGTTTGCGGGCATAGTTCATCACGGTTTTCAGGCGGGCTTCGTGTGCCGGATCCCAGTCGCTATCGCCCATCATGTTGAGGCTGCTGTCCCAGAAAACCGCTCCTGTGTATCCGGCGGCAACGGCCTGGTCAATCAGGGCTTTGCTTTTTTGAACGGCCTCGTCGGTGGTGAGATACGAGTGGTGGAGATACCAGAGTTCAATGCTGCTGGAATCCAGTATCGCCTGCCCAGCGAAGGCGATGACTAACAAGGCGAGACCAACGGCGCTCACCGCGAGCAGCTTGAGCGTGGTCCGGTATGAACTCAGAAATATACTATTCAGAATAACGGAGAGGCTCGCCCACTCCTCGCGAAGCAAATCATGCCCCCCAAGGTTTAGCTTCTAGAATGCCCTTGTAGCCGTTCTTCATGCGCTCTTCAATAATGGCCCAAACCTTGGGATCGCAGCCCTTCCATTCAGCCACCGCGCGGTTGCCAAGATAAGGAAGATCCGCCACTCCCGCTTTGCTAGAGAAGAAACCTCCCACCGTCAGGCTGCGGAACTGATTGAAGAACGCCACCCATGGCGAATCCTCTTTGGCGGCCTTCGCCGGATAGGCGACTCGATCCAACAACTGCTTTTGCTGATCGACAGACGCACTCGCGAAATCCTTCTCGAACAGCCGCTTCGATTCGCGGTCGAGCCACATCAAGCCGCCGAAAATCTCCGCCCGCAGATTCATATTGCCGTCTTGTTCGGTGCGGAACTGAATCCAATCGTCGATAAACTCGGGCACGCCGGCTTGCGAGGCGCTCACGCTGCGCTCGTCCGCCGGAATAATCAAGTCGCACAACACGTTCACCGTGTGCCATTGATGATCGTCAAACGTTTGGCGCTTGTACGGCCCTTTGGCAACGGGTGCCGGCTCCGGCGTCATATGCATATGATCGTGGCCGCCACCGGTCATAGCAGCGGCGGCGGGGACAGCGCCCAGAATTTGAAAAATGTCGCGCCGGCTCACGCCTGGTATTTCAGGTGTATTCTTGTCTGCCATGTTGTTTATACCTTCACATTCAGCTTCTTGACTTGATCGGTAATGTAATCAGAGGTGCGCCAGCCCAGCGCCGTGATACTGAGCGTAGGATTTTTATCCGCATTGCTAACGAACGGCGCGGCATCTGTGATGAACAGATTCTTCACATCCCAAGCCTGGCAATACTGATTGAGCACCGACGTCTTTGGATTATCTCCCATTTTGGTAGCGCCCACTTCATGAATGATCTCACCGCCGCGCGCGATGCCCCAATTGCTCTCTTCGCCCGACCTGTGCGTTACCGTGCCGCCCATCGCTTCAATCAATTGCTGGAATGTTTCCTGCATATGTTTCGCTTGCAAAATCTCGTCCTGGCTCCACTTGAAGTGGAAGCGCAAGACCGGAATGCCCCACTGGTCTACTACATGCGGATCGATCTCGCAATAACTATCCTCGTTCGGTATCATTTCGCCGCGGCCCGAGAAATGCACTTCGCAGCCATACAGCTTGCGAAGATTTTGCTTCATCTCCACACCGTAACCGCCGCCCAGGAACTGAGTCGCATAGCCTCCTAACGCACCCGCACCAGGCATGCCGCGCCCGCCGCCAATTTCGATGTGATAGCCGCGCGCAAAAGGCATTTTGTTGGCGGCTTGTTGTTTATAGTTCCACCAAGGCATGTATAGGTGCATACCGCCCACGCCATCTTCGTTTTGCGGGGGAAGGTCTTGCAAAATCGGCAGAAACCCGGAAACCGCAGAACCGACCGTGTCCATGACATACTTTCCAACCAAACCTGTCGAGTTTGCAATGCCATTCGGAAACAGATTGCTCTTGGAGTTCAGCATGATGCGCGCCGTTTCGCAGCAGCTAGCCGCGAGCACCACAATTTTGCCGCGCACTTCCACTTCGGAGCGCGTCTTCTTGTCCACGTAGGAAACGCCTGTCGCATTGCCATCCGCGCCCACCATCACTTCGCGTACCATCGCGCCCGTCCGCACTTCCAAATTGCCTGTTTTCAGAGCCGGCTTGATATGCACGCCGGGCGAATTGAAGTTCGCATTCGCGCTGCAAGACCGCCCGCACTGCGCGCAGTAATGGCAAGCGGGGCGTCCGTTCAACGGACGCGTCAGAATTGCCAGCCGCGCAGGAATGCAAGGAATGTTCAGCTTGTCCGAAGCCGATTTAATCAGACGCTCATAACCGCGCGGCGCGGGAGCGGGTTGAAATTTGCCATCGGGCGTATTCTCCAACCCTTCCTGTGATCCGAACACGCCAATCAATTCTTCCGCTTTGTCGTAATACGGTTCCAGGTCGCCATAGCTGATCGGCCAATCAAAACCTTTGCCATCGCGGCTATACGGTTTGAAATCGTAGGGGCCCATGCGCAGGGAAATGCGCCCATAGTGATTAGTGCGGCCTCCCAGCATGCGCGCGCGCCACCACATAAAGTCGCTGCCGGGCGCAGTGGTGTAGGGTTCACCGGGAACTTGCCATCCGCCCACCGTCGTCGCATCAAACGCGCCCCATGGCCTATATTGCGTTCCCGCGCCGCGATGCGGCACCTGATACGGCCACTGGAACATCTTCGCGTCTTTTTCACAATCGAACCACTCGCCGGCTTCCAGCATGCAGATCTTGGCGCCGGCTAACGACAGGACATGCGCGGCCACACCGCCGCCTGCGCCAGAACCGACAATGACGACGTCGTACGTTTTCGGAGCGGCATTCACTTGTGCCATGTGCTTATAGGTTTATCAAATCGCAAAAGAAAACTCCCGCGTTTCGAAACAACTTTCTCGAAGCGCGGGAGATATACAAGGAGGAACGGTCTAGAAATAGAAACGCAGCGACAGTTGTAAGTTGCGAACGTCGTTGGTCTTGCTCGTGATTTGGCCGAACGTGGCCGCGTCCGGAGCCTCGTTTGGACCATTTAGGTTCGGGTGGTTAAGAGCGTTAAACGCTTCAGCGCGGAACTGGAAGCCGTAACGCTCGTTGATCTCAAATTTCTTGAAGAGACCTGCGTTGAAGTTGCTGAATCCGGGACCGTAAATTGTGTCGCGGATGCCAGGCTGCAAATTGAATGTCCCAGCCGGCGGAGCGGTGAAGATCGGCGTTCCGTTCGGGTTGGTGGTGGTGAACCAGTAGTTCCCTTTGGCGCCGTTTGCAGGGTCGAAGTTGCCCGGGTACTTGATGCTGCCGTTCATAACCCAGTATTCGCCGATTCCGCACATGCTGCCATCCACGCCCACGCCGGCATAGTCGTTGCTTTTACCAACGCTGCAAGGCGTTCCTGTTTGCACCTGGAAGATTCCGCTAATCTGCCACCCGCCCAAAAGCCTTGTGCCGAAGTTGTTTCCATGCTTAAAAAATGGCAACTCATAGAGGAAGTTCGCAATAAATACGTGACGAGCGTCAAATTCCGACGGTCCCCACAGATTGCTTGCGTTATAACTGTCGGGAATAATATCGCGCTGATTCGAGCCATTGTCCATGCTCTTCGAAAGTGTGTACGAAGCGCCGAACAACAACCCATGCGATAGCCGTTTATTCCAGGAAACCTGCAGCGCGTTGTACATGGTATTCGCTACGTTGTCCGTTTCGCGAATTGAGTTGTAGCCCAAGTAAGGCCGCAACGCGTCGATGCTGACGCCCGGATTGGCGGCAACCACCGCCGGTGAGGGTTGGTTGATATCCGATTCGCGCTGCTGGTGCAGACCGCGCCGTCCGACGTAGCCAACAGTGACCACAGAATCAAGAAGCTGCCGCTCCACCGTGAAGTTCCAGTTCCAGGCTTCCGGGTTCTTGAAGTTACGGCTCTGCGTAGTAACCGTAAGCGGCAGAACGTTGCCTGCTGTGCCTCCGGGGTTGTCGGCGTTACCGAAACTGACGTTGGCGGTGGGTTGGAACGGAGGATTGCCGCCCAAGAAAACCGAGTCGCTCACGCCAAGACGGGTGTAGAAACGGCCTCCGCCGGCCCGAAGCACGGTCTTTGGATTCATTTGATAAGCGAAGCCAAGGCGCGGTTGGATCTGATCCCAGTGAATTTTCGAAAAGTAGTTGGGATAGGTGCCGCCGCGGAACAAATACTGCAGCGCAGAATTCGTTGCTTCCGGGAACCGGCCATTGGCATCCGATGGAAAAGATCCTCCAGGGATTACCATGCCGTTATACCGGTCGCCGTTGCCAACAACCACTTGGCCTGTCTTGGTCACCGCCACGGCATCGGCTGGATTGTAAAGTGCCGGATCAAACACAATCATGTTGCCCCAAATCGCGTGATAAGGAACGATCACCGTGTAGCGGAAACCGACGTTCACGGTTAGCTTCTCATTCACTTTCCAGGAATCCTGTACATATGGCTCGTAGCTGCTGCCGCGGAAGGGCGTGTATGCGCGCTGGCCGAGTTCGGAGTAGCTATCGAACAAACCGAAAGCCGCATTCGCAATGGCGTTGCCAGTATTGGGGTGGTAAACGGTCGATGTGCTCGAACGCGTATCGGTAAACGCGAACTGGCCATTCTGGTTATTGGTACAAGTGGGGCAAGCGCTGACGTTGATTTCGTCGTTGTCGTTCTCGCCCGAAAGCTCCCAATAGAAGCCGAACTTAAATGTGTGGCCGCCCTTAATCCAAGTCAAACTATCGGTGGCCGTATAAATTGGTCCCGAAGAGTGTGACGGATAAGGATTGCCGGTCAGAGTGTTTAAGCCGGTGATGTTGGCCGTCGGAATGCGATTTTCGATCAGCTTCCCGGTTGGGAAAATGTACGGATAGTTGATGCCCGCCGTAGTGCGGTCAAAGAAGTGTGCTGTGTCAACAGGGATATAGACGTCGTCTAAGCTGACTGTTGCCTGCACTTCATTCACCAAGCTTGGGCC
Organism: Bryobacterales bacterium; assembly: GCA_963763615.1. Classification (GTDB taxonomy): domain Bacteria; phylum Acidobacteriota; class Terriglobia; order Bryobacterales; family Bryobacteraceae; genus Bog-105. Next base: position 70,774 of record CAVXPI010000017.1, read on the forward strand.
GATCGTCTTCACATAGCTCAGCGAATTGGTTTGGTTGGGCCGGTGGAAATATTTGGGAGTTTCCGTAGGCGTTCCATCGAGCGGTTGATACTCATTGAATTGATAATTGTTCCGGCGGAACGAAATGCGATCACGATCCGTTACGTTCATATCGGCGGCGAGTACGTCTTTGCGCTGATCTTGTGGATGGATGGCGGTGATGTAGTAGTTGTTTAGACCAATGAAATTTCCCACAGCCAGATTCGCCACCGGATAGGCCTTAAGAATGCCAAGGCCGTTCGGACTAAGTTCTGCCGTAGGAATGACGTTGCCGGAGATCGGTGCCTTGGTCGTCGGATCGGTCAATTGAACAACCTTGCCCAGAATGTTCGCAGGACCGTTTGTCAGCAGTTCGCTGAAATTACCTTGGCGCATGAGCGCGGTGGGAACGGTCCATTGCGCGCTGTCGGTGAAGCGGTAGCGCACCCATTCGTCGCCCCAATACCAGAAGAACTTGCTCTTGGCCGTATTGAATTTGCCGGGGATATAGAAAGGTCCGCCGATGTTGAAGCCATATTGGTTGTAGTTGAACGTTGGCACGAAATTCTGACCGATCGTTTTGTTGCGCGTCCAAGTGTTCGCGTTGAAAGCCGCATTGCGGACATATTCGTAAGCCGCGCCATGGAATTCGGATCCACCGGCCTTGGTTACAATGCGAATCTGTGCGCCGGATGTGCGGCCGTATTCAGCCGCATAAGCGGCAGTCAGGATTTGCACTTCGGAAGTGGAATCCACGTCAGCGGCGCCCAAGCTCGTGCCATTCGAACGAGTTCGCGTTGCTGGAGCGCCATCATAAGTAATTAGGTTTTCCGGGTTCCGCGAACCGTTGAAATTGGAAGGCCCCTGGCTGAAGTTGAAGTTCAACCCGGCCAAATTGCCGCCGTGTGCGCCTGGCACCAAACTGGCCAAGCCAATCGGGTTGCGGCCATTCAGCTCAAGCGAGTCAATCTGCTCACGCGTGACCTGCGTTTGAACCGTAGCCGTTTCTGTCTGAAGCTGCGTCGCATTCGACATGACTTCGACGGTTTCAGTGGAAGAACCAATAGCCAAGTCAAGGTTGACCTCTAGCGTCGAAGCCGCTTCGAGCTTGGCATTGGTGGTTTCAAATTTCTTAAAGCCCGCCGCCGTCACGCTGATGGTGTAAACGGCAGGCGGAAGATTGGTGGCTGTGTAGAAACCAGCGCTGTTGGAAGTGAAGGAATGTTCAACTCCATTGCCTTGGTCTTTGACAACTACCGTTGCGTTGGGAACACCCGCGCCGCTTGGATCCTTAACGGTTCCATTGATTACGCCGTTATCGGACTGGGCGAACGCGCTAGCCGCTAGCCCTACGCAGGTTGCGAGGACGATGCAAACGTGTGCAAATTTACTTTTTTGTGATTTCGTCATAGAAATATCCCTCATAACTCGGAGAAAACCTCAGCCCCTCGAGACGTTTTGAGCTGTCCAGGACTAGTATATACACCCCATGGGTGTACTTCAATTACATCAGTCGCGCGACGCTTGACGCCCTGGAAAACGCTCGAGCTGGCGAACTAGGCTTTTCAAAGGTGACGAGAATCCTTGCAGCGCTTGGCCTTGAACTCATACTCCAGCCGTCTACCGACTCACGCCGCCCCACTTTGGACGAACTGATTCAAGAGGACCACAATGATCAAAGTCTGGACCGACGCCGTTAGTGCAGGCCTCCTCGACCGCCACGGCGAGCGAGGCAGCACGTTCGCGTACCTCCCCGGCCTCAGCGCGCGCGGTATCAGTTACCCGGGCTTCGAGGATTTCTGCGTACTCAATGCCCGCCGGACCGACGAGAAATATCGCGGCAGCTACGAGACTTCAGTGATGAAGCGCTTCACGCAGTTTGCGAACTCCCCCCATGTCAACCAAGACTTGGAGAAACTCTTTATCCTCATCGTCCTGAACTGCGCGCTTCGCAATGGCGACGCGCACCTGAAGAATTTCGGCGTTGTCTACGACGATGTGGGTGGCGAAGCGCGGCTCGCACCAGCCTACGATGTTGTGACAACCTCTGTGTATCTCCCTAAAGACAGGTTGGCCCTTACGTTCAACGGCACAACCGAATGGCCAACTGCAAAACAGTTGAAAAAGCTTGGCGAAACACGCGCGGGCTGCACACCCGCGCAGACTAGACAAATTTTGGAGCGCACCGTGGATGCGATGGCGGACACTGCAAAAGAGATTCAGAGCTACGCGAACCAGCAGCCGCCCTTTTCCGAGATTGGACACCGGATGTTGGAGGAGTGGGAGAGCGGTGTAAGCCTCTCTTTGCGCGGCTAACTACGGCACATATTGATTCAAATATCGCTTTGCCATGATGAACCCCATCTTGAAGTCTTCCGAAAAATCGGGTCCCGGATTATCATCGCCGCCATACAACGCATCTTCCTGCTCAATCGACATCGCGCCCGTATACCCAACATCCTGAAGCACGCTGAAAAACTCCCGCCAGTTCAGCGAACCCATCCCCGGAATCCGATACCGCCACCACTGCACATGATTCTCGTTATAAATCCCGGTCGACCGCAGCACCGGCCAAAGAATCTCCGTATCCTTTAAATGCACGTCGTAAATCTTGTCCACAAACTCCCGCGCCGTCTCGATCGGATCCATAAACTGCCGCACTAAATGCGACGGGTCATATTGCAATCCCACATACGGCGAATCGCCAAACCCTTTGAACAGCGCTGAAAAACCTGCCGGACTCGTTGCCAGATTCTCGCCATCCGGCCACGGTTCCCACAAAATACGAACCTTCGCCCGCTCGCAAACCGGGAAGAACTCCTCGTTGTACACCCGCACGATTTCGTCAATCTGCTCCTGGAACGGCTTGGCGCGATTCCGGCCCGACTGCGTCCCTATATAAGGAACGCCTAGCTTGCCCGCCAGTTCAATCGCCTTCACAAAATAGCCGTTCGAGCGCGCGCGCCGCGCCGGATCGGGATTGATGGTATCCGAGCCGACTTGTAGCGCCGACACATGCATCTGACTGTTGCTCAACACGTTCTTGATCTCTGCAATCTGCGCATCCGTGATCGTGTTGGCGTCCAGCGTCGAATGCGGGCCGGAGCCCAGAATCATGTTCGTGAAACCTTGCGCCTTCGCAAACGCCACGTTGTTCGGCGTGTAGGGGCCCAGTACGCCAATCAGCGGTTTCCATTCATGATGTTCCTCGCGCTTCTTGTGCTGAGCATCAAGAGCACGCGAGGCCGCGGCAAGAGCGACTGATCCAACAAGAGTACGACGGGTCATGGACAACAGTGTATATCGTCCCTACGGCTCCAGCAGCAAAAAAGCTGCCTTGTTTTCGCGCATGCGGCTGCCAGAGCTTGGTCAAAAAACGCAAAGGGCGCCGATGCGCCACCAATGAGCCGAACGCGCAAGACGTCCCCCGCCGGCGCGCGAAAGCCACTCCTAAGCGCCGAACCGCCTAATGGTTCTAGTCGACACTTCCGTCTGGATTCGCTTCCTAGCAAACCGCGCGCCGTACGCGCGAGAATTAGAGTGGTTTATGGAGAACTCCTCATCGGCGACCCCGGTGGCCACCCGGAGTTTCTACATCTTTCGGGGGCAGGGTGGCGCAAACACTCGTGTTTGCTGCCAAGAATGGCCGCCCTACGAAAACCCGACACTCGCTGTGTAAGAATGTAGAAACTCAAGTCGGCGACCTCGGTCGCCGCAGCACCCTCTGGCGTCATACGCGCGCATAAAGCAAGCTCCGCCCATTCTTATCAAGAGGTCGCCGAATTCCTCGCGGCCGCAAACTTCATGGCTGCGGCGTCGGTTGGATCGACATCCACCCGCTTGCCTTCGCCCTGGTGTCGCGATTTTCCTTTTGGAGAGCCGATTCTCGTTTATTGGAACTCGCTTACGAATTGGGAATTTGCCTATCAGCGCTACCATGAGAAAAGCTGGAGTATGAGTCTCGAAGAAGCCATCCTAGACAAAGTGCGCCGCTTACCACCGGCGGAGCAGGAGCAGGTTCTACGCTTCGCGGATGGGCTGCAGCGTGTGACAAGAGTTGTTCCGTCCCGTGATCGACGGCGAGAAATGGACTGGATCAGGGAAAATCGTGCCGAATACGCGAATCAATGGGTGGTTGTGGACGGTGACCGCTTGATTGCCGCGGATGCGGACGGGCACCGGTCGTTCGCCGCAGCCAAGGCTGCCGGTATTGATGTCCCTTTCCTGGTGCACGTCCTTCCGGAAGACTCGCTACCGTTTGTTCCAGGATGGTAGATGGCCCAGTCGATCGAGTTCAACGCGTCCTGTCGCTATACCTCCGACGACGGCATCGAGGTTCCGATGGAGTTGTCTATGGGCACGCAAAGGGTCGGACTGATGGCAAGGCTGGATACAGGAGCGGCAAATTGCATTTTCGAGCGCAGATACGCTGAGGAACTCGGGCTGAACGTAGAGTCTGGGCCAGCCCAGCGTTTCCGCACCATGGCTGGCTCCTTTATCGCGTACGAGCATGAAGTTACGATCCACACGCTCGGCATCGAATTTTCGGCAGCAGTGTTCTTTGTTCAGGACTCATTTTTCAACCGGAATTTTCTTGGCCGTGCCGGTTGGCTTGACCGCCTTCGCGTGGGCATAATCGACTACGACCGACTGCTCTTTCTAAGCAGCTACGGCTCGTAGCATCTGCGTGGCGCAAGGTGGCGGGTTTTTTCGACCGCAGCGCATTACTTCCCAGAAAGGAAATGCGCGGTTTAGAGCCATCGGCCAGCGAGAATGTGATGACGAATCGCTAAGGTTCTCTAATAGCCTTAGATACACGTCTCAATCAGACATCCTTTAGGGCATTTGCCGATCAAGACAGATTTCCTGTAAACTACTGTGAACTGATCGGTCTCGCGTCAAGCGAGCCACCGAAGAAGTGGGGAGGTGGAGGATTAGGGCCGGCTGATGAATCGGCGCTTAACACATCAAAATGACATTTGCCATTTAGCGGAGGACCCAAGCATGGAAACCAATTCGTTCTTAATGATTTCAAAACTCAGCGCGCGAACCTTCGACGCGACACATTACATTGAGACTTTAAGCAGTGCGCGCTGTAGCGATAGGAGAGTGATATGAGTTCGCCCCACCACAACAAGCTGACGTTTCATAGGGAGAGCAAAGTCGTCTTTATAGATCGATATTCTCACGTTCCGGTGTTTCACGTTTCGGGCGGAGTTGGCGACTTCGATGCGTTCGTCTATCAATGCCGCCTAAACCTAGATATTGATGGCGCCCCAACCACTTACGGATTGGACAATCCGGACAACGACGAGCAGTCAGACCTTCATCCGCTCGAGAACTATAAACCAACCCTAAGATGGATTACCAAGGATAAACGTGGGCACCAACACGTGCACATCAAGAAACTTACGGAAATGGAAAGGCAAAAGATAGGATTGGCCAACGCCGCCGGGAGTCCTGGAAACGGAGAGCTCGGTCACCAAAACTTTCAACGTGGCAACCGAAGGTTCTATTGGGCTGGAGTTAAGTCGCTCACACGCTCGCAGGCAGATAGAAGCGGCATGACTATCGATGATAGGCCGGAGTTGGAAGCGGGCTTAAGAGGATATGTCAAGAAAGGCCGGCCGATTGTTTTGGCCCCTGTTGGAGAGGGGTACTTTCCGGTCCTGCAAACTGATTCCGGTCCGAGCGCCGGGCCCGCGCCGGGTTACTATTTTTCAACGACCAGCGCACACACTGACGGAGACAACTCCCTTGACGCCACAGTTGTTCCTTACGCGGTTTGGGCAAACAACTGGGCGCACACCTCGGGCAAGCATCGCGTAACGATTGGTGACGTTGGCCTCGCGATCGTCAACAACACCGGCAACGCCTCACCGTTTCTCTACGGCGACAGCGGAACTCAGAACAAAGTGGGAGAGTGCTCACAGAAATTGCAGGATGCGCTGGGCGGGGGTGACGATCCCGGGTTAGTGACTTTCATCGCCTTTCCAAAATCAGGTCATGGCAGCATGGTGGGGTTGAACCCTGAGGCTAATATTCCTTTCACTGTTCAGCTTAAACTTGACCGTCTCGCGGACAACGCGAGCCATTTAGCTCGGCACATTGTGCACGCCAAGGATGGAAATGGAACGGACGGCATGACCGCCGATCAAACCGGTCGTTACGAAATAATAATGAAAGCGCTCGACCAGTGGACCGTCCTCAAGAATAAGACTGATTGAATCTAGACGAACGTATTTCTTCGGGTGATATGCCGCATCCCCGAAAGAAACGACCCAAATGTGGATCAACGAAAAATGCACCATAAGTCCCTACGGCGAAGCCCAGATCCGCGAAACGATTCACGAAGGCCGGCTCTTCCACCTCTATCGAGCAACGCTAGCCGACACGGACGTATGCCTCAAAGTGCCGAACCCGTCTCCGGGTAATTGCTGCGCAGCTCGCTTTCTCGGATCGGAGACCATGGTGTGGAGCGGTTCCTCCGGCGTCCTAAAAGTCAGTGCCGCCGAACTAACGCTTCTTCTTCTGCTCGAAGCGGAGACGGTCCGGTCCACTCGCGGCCTTTGGAATCACCAAGTGTTGGGAATCGGCGCATTCGACGCCTTCAGTCCCGAACTTCTGAGTGCAACCTATTTTTCTCTTTCGCACCCGCACTCCGACCCCAACCGCTTTTGGCCAGTAGTCATTCTCCCCTATCATTCAGCCAATCCCCTATCGAAGTACCCTCGTGCCCCGAAATGCGACTTATTTCTGAGCATCCTGCCTACTTTATGGGACGCTCTATGCGCTCAGCCTCACGCGGATCTTTCGGAAAGCAACATTCTGGTTGACGAGCAAAATCAGTCTTTCATACTCATCGACCCGGGGGTTTGTATGGCCAGTCACAGTGTAGATACCTCGGACTCATACGCTAACCACCGAATTTTGTTTACCACTAACAGCGCCAATTACCCGCTTCTGTTTCCATTTTTCGATCATCGCGGCGGCGAACGAAACTTGGGCGAGCAAACGCTCCAAGATATGCTCGGCGATTTGATCGATAAGCCTGACTATTTGCTGCGCCCCTCTCATTTTTCGTTGTTCGGCGGCGCAGCTGTGAAGAAGCGGCCATCCATGGCCGACATGCAGGCTCTCGGGCTGATGTATTACCGTATGTTGACTGGAATGGAATTGCTCCCAACTGTCGATGGGGCACTCGACGAGCCGTTGTGGTGCGGCAGGTTCGGCGAAGCGTACTTGATGAAATGGATTGAAAGGCACCAGCGAGTGCGCGACGTTCTGAGCGCTGATTTCATACGTCAGAAGCTGGCGAAGATAGACCGCGAGGCCGCTACCCTTATTGAACAACTGGTCAACCTCCAAATCACCACGAAGGATCAACTGGAGAAATGCGTCCTCAAACTGTTGCCTAAACGGGTCCCAAGGTCGAACGGCGGAAACGACCAGAGACCAAAACATTAACGAAACCAACCGCCAAGTAGCAACAATCTTCGCCTCAGGGCCCATCGTGGAATGCCGTGCCCACTGCAAAACCAGCTCCTGCCTTCTTGCACTTTTCTCCAGTCGCTGGCCCGTTCGCCGTAATCTTCATCGTCTCGAACGGCCACCCGTCTAACCGCGCCATTATCCTCTTTTGTCTACCATTAACCTCGGCGCTATGCCAAACTATCCCCGTTCCGACCCCGTTCCTTTCCTTCCTCTTCTCCTTTCCCTTTAAACCTCTCAAACAAAATCACTTGGCCCAATATCACAAAGCCTTCACTCGCCAGTCACTACTTTGGCCGCCCCCGTGCACCTCAATCCCACCGTTACCGCAATGACAAACGCGCAACCCGCCGATCAACCCCACGGTTTCCTTCACAGCAACTCTGATAAGATCTTCAAGCGTAATACTGCGCTCAACGGCAATCATTCCGTCGTCGCGAAACTGAGGTATTAAAAGTATATATGGCCAGAGAAAGCGTCCACAAAGTACTACAACGTGTCCGTCCCCCACGGGTGCAAATTTCCTACGACGTCCAAGTAGGTGACGCCATTCAACTCAAGGAGTTGCCCTTTGTTATGGGCGTTCTTGGCGACTTTTCCGGTCAGCCGGTGGAACCACTCGAAGAGCTCAAGAAACGGCGCTTCGTTGATGTGACGCCCGATAAATTCGATGAAGTTCTAGCAGGTATGAAGCCGCATCTCGCCTTTTCGGTCGCCAACACGCTCGATCCGGCCCCGGGAAAAGAACTCCTCAAAGTGGATCTTCACTTCAATAAACTGGACGATTTTGAGCCTGAGCAAGTCGCGCGGCAGATTCGCCCCACCCGCGAACTGCTGGAACTCCGCACCAAACTCAGCAATCTGCGCGGCACCCTGCAAACCAACGAACAATTAGACAGGGCCCTTAGTGAAATAGTCGGCAATAGTGATTCCCTTGCCAAAATCAAGGGCGAATTAGAAACGAAAGCCGATTCGAAAGACGACAAATCAGGAGGCAAACCATAATGCCCGACGCGAAAGAAACCGCCGCTCCCGCTGCCGCCGCTACCACCACGGTCGAGCAAACCGCGCCGCCGGCCGAGAGCCTGCTCGATCAAATCGTTGCCAAAGGCCGCTTCGGTGCCGAACCAGCCGCCCAGCAGCGTGGCCGCGACCTCATCACCGAGTTCCTCCGGCAAGTCATGAGCGGCGAAGTGACCGGCTCCCGTGACGTTGAGCAGATGATTAACGATAAGATCGCCGACATCGATCACCGTATCTCCAAACAGCTCAACGAGGTTTTGCATCACCCGTCCTTTCAGAAGCTGGAAGCCTCCTGGCGCGGCTTGAAATATGTCCTCGATAACAGCGAAATGAACGCGTTGCTGAAAGTTCGCGTTCTCAATTGCAACAAAAACGAAATTCTGCGCGATCTGGGACGCAATGAGTTCGATCAAAGCGCTCTCTTCCGTAAAGTTTACGAAGAAGAATACGGCGTATTTGGCGGTGAGCCCTTCGGCGCCTTGATCGGCGATTTTGAATTCAGCAAGGACCCCAAAGACATCGACTTGCTCGACAAAATTTCGAGAGTCGCCGCTGCCGCGCACGCTCCTTTTCTCACCGCCGCCGCGCCCGAGATGTTGAGTCTCGATAACTTCGCTAACTTAGGCGCACCGCGTGACATAGGCAGCATCTTCGTTAATACCGAATACGCTAAGTGGAAGAGCTTCCGCGATAGCGAAGATTCCCGCTACGTCGGCCTCTGCTTGCCGCACATCTTGATGCGTTTGCCCTACGGCGAAGGCGGCAATACCGTCGACGGCTTCAACTACGAAGAAAAAGTCGATGGCACCGACCATAGCAAGTATCTATGGGGCAATGCAGCCTATGCTCTGGGCGCTCGCTTAACCAATGCCTTCTCGCTGTATGGCTGGTGCGCCGCTATCCGCGGCGTCGAAGGCGGCGGCTTAGTCGAAGGCCTTCCCACACATAACTTCCGAACGGATGAAGGCGATGTTGCTCTTAAATGCCCCACCGAAATTGCTATCACCGATCGCCGCGAAAAAGAACTCGCCGATAACGGCTTCATACCCTTAGTTCATTGCAAAGGTACCGATTACGCTGCCTTTTTCAGCGTGCAATCAGCCCAAAAGCCGAAACTCTATAACAAAGACGAAGCCAATGCCAATGCTCGTCTCTCGGCCCAACTGCCCTATATCTTCGCGGTCTCCCGTTTCGCCCACTACCTCAAATCCATGATGCGCGATAAGATCGGTTCTTTTATGTCGCGCGATAATTGCGAGCGCTTCCTTAATAAGTGGATCGCCACCTATGTTATCGAGGATGACGATGCCGGCCCGCGAGCCAAATCCGAACGGCCACTCCGCGAAGCCCGCATCGATGTAACGGATGTCGAAGGCAAACCCGGCGCTTATCGCGCTATTGCTTACCTGCGGCCGCACTTCCAGCTCGATGAGCTTTCAGTCTCTCTTCGTCTCGTCGCAGATCTTCCGCAGCCTCAGGGCCGCTGATTTCGTCGATATTACTAACCGTTTAACCGGGTCTCCAAACCCGTAAGCTACATGTGTGTCTAAAAATAAAGGAGAAGCTATATGGCCCAAGAAATTTATCTTTACCTCGACGGGATTCCCGGTGAGTCCCAAAAAGAAGGCGCTAAGGACTGGATTGAAATTTTCAGCTTTAGCAACGGCATCACTAACCATTCGTCCGTCGCGGCCGGTACCGGTAGCGGTTCGGGCAAAGTTGAGTTCAGCAGCATCAGCGTCACCAAGCAATTGGACAAGGCGTCGATGAAGCTCGCCCTCAACAACATGAAGGGTACTCACATCGCCAAGGGCAACTTGATCGTCCGTCAGTCCACCGGCGACGAAACGACCCAGACCTACTTCCAGTACGACTTGCAACAAGTATTCGTCGATAGCATGAGCTGGGGTGCGGCCTCTGGCGGCGGTGGCAAGCCTTCCGAAAGCGTTTCGTTCTCGTTCAGCCAGATCCAGATTTCCTACTTCCAACAGGACGCCACTGGTAAGGTTTCCCTCTCCGGCAAGGTTGGCTGGGATACCCAAACCAACAAGAATATCTCCTAATAACCGTAAGATTGTAGTACTCTCATCTGATGGACGCTCATCAATTATTCAAAGCCGGGAAGCTTTCCGAAGCAATCCCGGCTTTGAACGCTCAACTCCGCGACAACCCGTCCGACGTGCGCAACCGCACGTTTCTATTTGAGTTGCTCTGCTTTGCCGGCGATCTCGATCGTGCCGAAAAGCAGCTCACCATCATTCAGGAAGAAAGTAGTCAGGATTCTATGCTCGGCGCTCTGCTCTACCGCGCCGCGCTCGCGGCGGAACGAATCCGCCAACAAATGTTTGAGGCGAAGTCCTTCCCCCAAAAACAGCCTGCCAATGGCTCTGCTCCTCCTCCCGTTCGCGGCAAGCTCAACGGCAAACCGTTTCAATCCGTCTCCGACGCCGATCCACGCATCGGCGAAAAGCTTGAAGTCTTCGCCGGCGGCGATTATATGTGGATCTCCTTCGCCGACATCGCCTTGGTCCACATCGAACCTCCCAAAAAACTCCGCGATCTCCTGTGGGCCCCCGCTAAACTCCTCGGCGGTCCCTCTCTCCGCTCCAAAGAACTCGGCGACATTCTTTTACCTGTCATTTCCCCTCTTTCCTGGCAGCACGAAGACGATGAAGTTCGTCTCGGCCGCGCTACCGAATGGTGCGCCGACGAAAATGGCGACGAAGCTCCCTATGGTTTAAAGGCCCTTCTCGTCGATGGCGAGGAAGTCCCGTTCCTCGAAATTCGTACTCTCGAAATCGAATCCCAGGCTGCGGCGGAAACGGCTGCCCTCTAAGGCAACAGCGGCATGCCTGATTTCGCAAGCCTTCTGGAACCCATTTCAGCCGCCAAACCTGCCGGCGAAAAGGATCTCTACTACGAGAAGGTTTTCGACGACATCAAAGACGCCCGCCGCCAGGATGACACTGCCCCGCAGGGTCTCTGGGAGCGCGACGTCAAAACGATCGAATACAAAAACGTCGCCAAATTAATCGAACAAGCCCTCACCACCCAAACCAAAGATCTGCGCCTCGCCGTTTGGCTGGCCGAAGCTTTCATCTATCGCGATGGCGTCCCCGGCTTGGTCAGCGGCCTTCAATTCTTGCATGCGTTGCTCGACAAATTCTGGGCCGATCTCTACCCGCAAATCGAAGCCGGCGATCTTGAAGCCGATCTTGAAGATCGGGTCGCTCCCCTTGAATGGTTCGGCACCTACTTCGATCCCGCCAAAGGCTCTTCGCCCAAACTCGCCGTCTGCCGCCTGCCACTCGTCAAAGGCAAATACGATTTCTTTATCTATCAGGAATCGCGCAGGGTGGGTTATGCCGCCGCCGCCGAAAGTAGTGACGCCCGCAAGAAAGAGCGTAGCGCCCTCATCGCCGAAGGTAAGGTTTCCGCGGAAGCCTTTGACAAGGTCTTCGACGAAACGCCGAAAGCTTTCTATAAAGAACTGAGCGCCGGTTACAAGCAATCTCTCGATGCCCTCGATCAGCTCGATACTTTCTGCCGTGACAAGTTTGGAAAAAATCCGCCTTCGTTCATTCCTTTTCGCAAGACCCTCGAAGAGATCGCCAACGCGGTGCATATTCTCCTCACCCGCAAGCTGAAAACTGATCCCGATCCCGTTGAAGTCGTCGCCCTTGACGAAACCGCCGCTCCTGGCGAGGGCCAAACCGCTCCACAGTCTGCGGCGCCCCGGTCGGCCACCATCGATCTCTCGCAATTCGGCGGCGGCGCCATCGCCAGTCCCGACCAAGCCCAGCTTCATGTCTTGGCCGCCGCGCAATATCTGCGCCGCACCATTCCCGCGAGTCCTCTTTCCTACTTGCTCTTACGCGCCCTGCGCTGGGGCGAAATTCGTCAGGCCGGCGAAATCCAACCATCCGAACTCATGGCCCCCACTGGAGAAATTCGCGTCAATCTGCGCAGCGCTGCATCTGCCGCTAACTGGCCCTTGGTTCTCGATATCGCCGAAACCGCTATGAGCAATCTCACCGGCCGTGGTTGGCTCGACTTACAACGCTACTCTGTCAAGGCTTGCGAGGAATTAGGCTACACCATCGCCGCCAAAGCCCTCCGCTCCGAACTAAAGTGTTTCCTCGCCGATTTCCCCCAACTCCCCAAGGCCATCCTCAACGATGACACTGGCGCCGCCAATCCCGAAACCCTTGCTTGGCTCGAATCGGAAGGTCTCCTCTCCAGATAAACTGCTATGGCCACCAGAAATCGTCAAGAAGGACCGGTTGCTTACTCCATCCTCGATCGCCTCATCGACGATCCCTCTGAAGACCTGGAGCGCAAATCCAACCGGGAATCTGCCGAGTTTTTCAAGAAATCTGTCCGCCGCGATCTCGAATGGCTCCTCAATACCCGCGCGCCGCTCCAACCGCCTCACGGCGCGGAATCCGAACGCTCGCTCTACATGTACGGTCTTCCCGATATCAGCTCCATTAGCGTCCTGAGCCATCGCGACCGGCAAACGCTCACCAAGGCCATCCAGTCGGCCATCGTTAAATTCGAGCCGCGCATCCGCAACCCCCGCGTTGTGCTTGTCACAGCAGGTGACCAGCGCATCCAAAGTCTTCGCTTCATTATCGAAGGCATTCTTCGCATGGAGCCCAATCCCGAACCCATCGCTTTTGACACAGTGCTCGATTTAACCAGCGGTCAATACCAGATGTCAGGAGACAAGAATGCGGGATGATCTCCTCGATTACTACGAAAGCGAACTTGCGTTTCTCCGCCAGATGGGCGCGGAGTTTGCCGAAAAATATCCCAAGGTCGCCTCCCGTCTCGTTCTCGGACCCAATTCGAGCGAAGATCCTCACGTCGAACGCCTCATCGAATCCTTCGCCTTCCTGGCTGCCCGTCTCCGCCTCAAAGTCGACGACGATTTCCCGGAAATTACCGAATCGCTTCTCAGCGTCCTCTACCCTCACTACATCCGCCCCATTCCCTCCATGTCCGTGGTAGAATTCGCCGTCGATCCTGCTCAGGGCAAACTCACTACCGCCCTCAACTTCGCGCGCGACGCCGTTCTCTATTCCAAACCCGTCGATGGCGTCGCGTGCAAATTCCGCACTTGTTACGACACCACTGTCGTTCCCATCCGTGTCTCCCAAGCCAAATGGAAGACTCCCGAACTCCTCAAGCCCGCGCTCAAAGCGCCGGAAGCCGCCGCTGCCTGCGCCATCGAATTAACCTGCTTCCCCGATGCGTTCTTCAACAAGCTCGCTCTGCAATCCCTGCGCTTTTACCTCAACGGCGAAGATTCGCTCGTCCGCTCCCTCTACGAATTACTCCTCAATAGCTGCGTCCGCATCGTCCTGCGTAATCCCGACGATCCCAAGCAGCGTTCCATTAATTTGTCCCCCGATTCCCTCCGCCCAGTCGGTTTCGCCGACGACGAAGCCATACTCCCGTTTCCCCGCCGCTCCTTCACCGGCTATCGCATCATGCAGGAGTATTTCGCCTTCCCCAAAAAGTTCTTCTTCCTCGATCTTAAGAATCTCGGCGAGCTCTCCTCCGAGCTCTTCACCAACAAAGCCGAAATCGTTTTTCTTATCAAATCTTTCGAACGCTCCGACCGCCAGCAGCCCCTCGAACTCAACGTCTCCGAAAAGACCTTCCGCCTCGGCTGCGTTCCTATCATCAATCTCTTTCGGCAAACCGCCGAGCCCATTCTCGTCGAACAAACCCGCTTCGAGCACCGCATTGTCCCCGACCTTCGCCGCCGCAACGCCATCGAAATCTTTTCCATCGACGAAGTGGTCTCGTCCAGTCCCGAGCGCCGCGAAGTCACCGTCTACGAACCGTTCTACTCCAGCCACCACGGCCGCACCGTGAAGAATCAAGCCTTCTGGCACGCTAGCCGCCGGCCTTCCAACCGCGAAGACGACTCTGGAACCGAAATGTATCTGTCCCTCGTCGATAGCTCCGGCAACTCCGCTCAATCCATAGCCGAAGCTATCATGGTCCGCTGCACCTGCACCAACCGCGATATGCCTTCGCGCCTCCGCACAGGCAGCGAGAGTGGCGACTTCGATCTTGAAGTGGGCTCCGCCGTCAAAAAGATCGTCGCTCTCACCAAGCCCACCGAAACTCTCCGCCTTCCGTCCCGCCGCGGCTTGCAATGGCGTTTGATTTCCCATCTCTCGCTCAACTATCTTTCATTGGTGGAAGAGGGCCGCGGCGCGCTGCAAGATATTTTGCGTCTCTACAACTTCGCCGAGTCGCCCGCGCTCGAAAGAGAAATCAGCGGCATCACTGCCTTGGCCAGCCGCCGCCATTTCGCGCGGGTGGTCTCCGAACATGGCATCAGTTTCGCTCGCGGCGTGCGCGTCGAAATGGAGTTCGACGAAGATCTCTACACTGGCTCCGGCATATATTTATTCGCTTCGGTTCTCGAATACTTTCTGGGCTTGTACGCTTCCATGAATAGCTTCAGTCAATTAGTCGTCCGCAGCAAACAGCGAAAGGAGATCCTCCGCGAATGGCGTCCTCGGGCGGGCCAGAAAATCTTGCTCTAACAACACGGGGAAAACTGGAAGATCGTCTCTTCGCCGAGCCCTACAGCTTCGAGTTCTTCCAGGCTGTGCGCCTTCTTCGCCGTTTCTACCCTGCACAAAACAACGTCGGCCTGCAGCAGCCGCCTCGTTCCGAAGTTGTCCGCTTCGGCGTCCATCCCAGCCTCGTTTTCCCGGCTAGCGAAATCCAGCAACTCGAACGCCGCCCAAATTTTCCGCCGCTCATGCGCGTCAACTTTATGGGAGTCATCGGCCCGCAAGGCCTGCTCCCTATTTATTACACAGAGCTGGTTATTGACCGCCTTCGCGCTAAAGATCCCACCCTCCGCGACTTTCTAGATATTTTTCACCACCGCATTATCTCTTTGTTCTATCGCGTCTGGCAGAAGTATCGCTTCCAGGTCGCTTACGAACAAGGTAACGGCGATCAATTCTCGCAGTACCTCTTCAGCCTCATTGGCCTCGGAGCCCCTGGCTTACAAGGGCGCCCGGAAATTGACCCCGTCGTCGGCGATCTCAGCCTCCTCTGCTACGCGGGTCTTTTCGCCCAGCAGCCTCATTCCGCCCTAGCCTTGGAACTAATCTTGCTCGATTATTTCAATGTCCCTGTGCGGGTCGAGCAGTTTCTCGGTGCTTGGTATGCCCTCGACGAATCTTCGCAGTGTAACTTGGACGACACTTACTTCGACTCTCAACAACTCGGCTTTGGCGCCGTCGCGGGCGACGAAATCTGGGACCCGCAATCGCGCCTGCGGATCGTCCTCGGACCGCTGTCGCTCCAACAATACTTGGATTTCCTCCCCTCCGGCACTGCCTTCAGTCCCTTGCGCAGCTTGGTCCGCTTCTACGCCGGCGACGAGTTCGATTTCGAGGTCCAATTGATTTTGCAGCGCCAACAAACACCCCCATGCGAACTCGGTGCCCAAGGGGCTGCCGCTCCTCAACTCGGCTGGCTCAGCTGGTCGAAAACCAAAGACATGCAGGCCGACCCTTCCCAGGCCATCCTCCAACTCCGCTGACTCTCTCACCTCTATGCCCGTAAATCTCAAATCGCTGATCGCCAAAACAAACGACACCACTCGCCGCGCACTGACTGATGCCGGCGGCCTTTGTCTTGCCAACACGCACTATCACATCGAGCTGGAGCACTTCCTCCTCAAACTGCTCGAACAGCAAGACAACGATTTCCACCACATCATCCGCTATTTCAACATCAATCCCAGCCGTCTTAAAGCCGAACTAGGCCGCGCCCTCGATGCCAATCGGCGTGGCAACTCCAGCACCCCGGGCTTCGGCCTCTGGCCCGAAAAAATGTTCACAGCGGCCTGGACCCTAGCCACTCTCGAATTCTCCGCCGGCCAAATCCGCTCCGGCTTCTGCATCCTTGCTCTTGCCACAGACGAAGATCTCCGCCGCGTCGCCCACGAAATCGCCCCCGAACTTCAACTCATCGACGCACCCAAATTCCTCCGAAAGTTCGGCGATATCGTGGAAGGCTCTCCCGAACAGGTCACCTCGCTCGCCGCCGCTCAGGCATCATCTTCCGATTCAAACGGTCAGCCGGCGGTTGGCAGTGCCGCAGGCAATAAAACTCCCAGCCTCGATCAATTCACCGTCAACCTTACTGAAAATGCCCGCAAAGGCAAAGTCGATACTGTTCTCGGCCGCGATTTTGAAATCCGTCAAATCATCGACATCCTTATGCGCCGCCGCCAGAACAATCCAATCCTCACCGGTGAAGCCGGCGTCGGTAAAACCGCCGTCGTGGAAGGCTTCGCCATGCGCGTCGTGCAAGGCGACGTCCCTCCGCCGCTCCAAAACGTCGAAGTCCGCTCTCTCGATATGGCTCTCCTGCAAGCCGGCGCAGGCATCAAAGGCGAATTTGAAAATCGCTTGAAAAGTCTAGTCGAAGAAGTGAAACGCTCGCCGGTTCCGATCATACTTTTCATTGACGAGGCTCACACCATGATTGGCGCCGGCGGCCAAGCTGGCCAAAACGATGCAGCTAACATTCTTAAACCCGCTCTCGCCCGCGGCGAACTCCGTACCATCGCCGCCACCACTTGGTCCGAATACAAAAAGTATTTTGAAAAAGATCCCGCGCTCGCCCGCCGCTTCCAAGTCGTCAAAGTGGAAGAGCCTAGCGAGGAGCAATGCCTCGTCATGCTCCGCGGCATCACCGGCCACCTCGAAAAGCATCACAAAGTCCGCATCCTCGACGAAGGCGTCCACGCCGCCGTCAAGCTGTCCCACCGTTTCATCGCCGGCCGCCAGCTTCCCGACAAAGCCGTAAGCGTTCTCGATACCGCCTGCGCACGCCTCGCCCTCGGCCAAAACTCCACACCCGCCGCTCTCGAAGATCTCAAGCGTCAAATGGAGGATCTCGACGTCCAGGAGCGCATCCTCCGCCGCGAAGTCGCTACCGGCGCCGATCACGCCGAGCGGCTCCAATCCCTCATCGATAAAAAAGCCGCCGCTCAAAAATCACTCGACGAAATCAATGCTAAGTGGGAAGAAGCCTCCAAGCTCGTCATTGAAATTCGCGGCCTCCGCGCCACGCTCGAAGACGAAACGACGCCCTCCGAGGACGCCGCTCCTCTCCGCTCCCAACTCGCCGATCTCACTCACCAGTTAGATACCCTACAAGGCGAATCCCCTCTCCTCCAAGTCTGTGTCGACGCCCAAATCGTCGGCCAAGTCATATCCGGCTGGACCGGCATCCCCCTCGGCAAAATGGTTCGCGACGAAATCAGCACCGTCCTCGAACTCGATAAACACCTCTCAAAGCGCGTCATCGGCCAAGACTACCCGCTCAAGCTCATCGGCCAACGCATTCAAACCGGCCGGGCCACCCTCGACGATCCGGGCAAACCCCTCGGCGTTTTCATGTTGATTGGTCCTAGCGGGGTTGGAAAAACGGAAACCGCCTTAGCTCTCTCCGATCTGCTCTACGGCGGCGAGCACAACTTAATCAGCATCAACATGTCGGAGTTTCAGGAACCCCACACCGTGTCTACTTTGAAAGGCTCACCTCCCGGTTACGTCGGATATGGCGAGGGCGGCGTCTTAACAGAAGCCGTGCGCCGCCGCCCCTATTCCGTCGTCCTCTTGGACGAAGTCGAAAAGGCGCACCCCGACGTTCTCGAACTCTTCTACCAGGTCTTCGACAAAGGCCGCATGGAAGACGGCGAAGGCCGCGAAATCGATTTCAAAAACACCATCATCATCCTCACCACCAACGCCTGCACCGATCAAATGGCCAAACTCACCTCCGATCCCGAAACCATGCCCGGCCCCGAAGCGTTAATCAAAACCCTCAAACCCGAGCTCAACAAAATCTTCAAGCCGGCCTTCCTCGGCCGCATGGTCATCATCCCCTTCTACCCCATCCGTGACGAGATCCTCAAAAAAATCATCGTCCTCAAGCTCGGCCGCATCCAGCGCCGCATGCTGGAGAATCACAAAATCGAACTCAAATACGATGACGCCGTTATCGACGAAGTCGCCAATCGCTGCACCGAGGTCGAAAGCGGTGCGCGTAACGTAGACAACATTCTGACCAACACGCTCTTGCCCGATATCTCCCGCCAGCTCTTGACGAGCATCGCGGAAGGGCGCAAACTTTCCGCCGTCACCGTCGCCATCGGACCCGGCGGCGCATTTCAATACTCCTAAGCACGGGTGGCTGAACACTATGGCTTTTACACAAGATAAACGTCACATCGGACTAGCAACCAACGCCGGCAAAGACGTCCTTTTGCTCGACACTTTCGCTTGCAAGGAGGCGATCTCCAAGCCATTTCGTATTGAAATCCAGATGGCATCCGAAGTCGTTGAAGGCAACCCCGCCAAAGTCAAACCGCACGACCTCGTTGGCACCTCCATGACCGTTCGCATCGCGCTCACCGAGCCAGGGGAGGGAACTGAAACCGGCTACCGCTACTGGACAGGCTTGTGTGAACGCTTCGTGCAGGAAGATACCGACGACAACTTCGCCTACTTCAGCGCCGTCCTCGTTCCCTGGTTTGCCTTCCTCAACTACGCCCACAACTCCCGCGTCTTCCAAGACAAAGACGTCACCCAAATCATTAACGAAGTTGTAAACGACCACGGCTACAGCAGCCTCATCCGCCTCGAACTGACCAAGAGCTACGCCGTTCGCGACTATTGTGTCCAATACCGCGAAACCGACTTCGATTTCCTCAGCCGCCTCATGGAAAGCGAAGGCATCTACTACTACTTCGAACACACCAACGGCAAACATGTCATGGTTCTGGCCGACGCCACCTCGCAATACAAGCCCATGCCCAACCTCGCTTCCATGAAGTATTCGCCCGTCACTGGCCTTGAAGCCACCGAAGATACCATCCGCAGTTGGCGCATGGAAGAAGAAATGCACCCCGGTAAGTGGACCTATCGCGACTTCCATCACGAAGCCCCCACCAACCCGTTCGAATCGTCCGATCCTTCCACCGACGTCGCATCCGAAGGCCAAAAGTTCGAAGTCTACGATTACCCTGGCGGCTACGCCAAGAAATTTAACAAAGTCGGTTCCAGCGGAAAAGTGCGCCCCGAAGGCGATGCTCTCGCCCGCGTTGGAATAGAAAAAGAAGAAACCTTCCACACCGTCGCCAGCGGTACCTCCAACGTCCGCGCCATGACTATCGGCTATAAATTCGATGTCCAGGGTGGTTTTGCCGCTGGCTCCTATCTCCTCACCGAAGCCCGCCATGACGCCAACCAGTTACCCTCCTATGTCGGCATGCCCGTCGCGCGCAATCCCTATAAGAACAGTTTTCGCGCCATCCCTGCATCCCGCATCTTTGTTCCCAACGCTCGCCCTCACCCCGGCATCCCCGGCCTGCAAACTGCCTTTGTCATTGATGAAAGCCCCTCCGGTAACTCAGAAGAAATCTGGCCCGATAAGTATGGCCGGGTCCGCGTCCGTTTTCATTGGGACCGCGAAGCCAAATACGCCTGCTGGCTCCGTGTGGTGCAGCCCTGGGGCGGCAAGTCCTGGGGACAGCAATGGATTCCCCGCATCGGTGACGAAGTCGCAGTCACTTACTTAGAAGGCGATCCCGATTGCCCCATCGTCATTGGTAGTGTTTATAACTCCGATAACATGCCGGTTTTCTCGCTGCCCGATAACAAAACTCAAAGCGGCATTCTGACTCACAGCACCAAGGGCGGCGGCTCTTCCAATTTCAACATGCTCCGCTTCGAAGACAAAATCGGCGAGGAAGAAATTTTCACGCAAGCCGAAAAAGATCAAAACGCCATCATCAAGCACGACGAAACCCGCAAAGTCGGCAACAACCGTACCTCCACCATTCACGTCAACGACACCCGCACGGTTGAAACCGGCAACGACGCCATCACCGTCCAGCAAGGCAACCGCTCCATCACCGTTCAACAAGGCAGCATAACCGAATCCGCGCAAGGCCAAATCTCCATCAGCAGCCAGACCGGCATCACTCTCACTTGCGGCGCCAGCACCATCAAAATGACGCCCAGCGAAATCACCATCACTCAGGGCGGCAGCTCCATCGATCTCACCGCAGCCATGGCCTCTCACACAGCCACCATGATCACGTTGAATAGCTGATGCCGAGACCAGACGACGATAACGCGTTCGGGCTAAGAGACGTCCGCATCCCCGTGCAGCGCGCCCGCGAAGTAGCAAAGCGCCACGAATCGCATGGCTGGCTGGAGAAGGCCTGGAGTTTTACCGAAGGCGCGGCATACGCAGCGGTTATCTTAAACCCCCTCACCATGCCGGCCGTGTTGGCCTTCGATCCACGCTTTCGCCGCGTCAGTCTGGCCGCCGCCCGCTCACTCAGCATGGCCCCACAACTCATGCTCGATGAGTCGCTGGGCGTCGGCAAAGCTCTTCTGTCCGGCATCGTCCCGATGCTCGGCGAACTGGCAAAATGGGCTGGCGGCGGAGCTTTAGTCGGCGGCGCCATCGGAGCGGTTGGCGGTCTTGGCGTCCTCGATGAAGCCACCATTCCCGGCGGCATCCTCTTCGGTTTTGAGGCCGGTCTCATGATCGGCGGCTTCTGGGGACTCAAAGATCTTCTCCTTGAAGCGGCCAAGCGCCTTCATACGTTCGTCAATTACTCCATCGACGCCGCCGAACTCGCTTGGTACGCCGGCGACGGCGGTACTGTGTCTGAAGACCAAGATGTCAACGCGGCCGCCAAACTCTTCGCCTTCGCTATCGCTGAACTGTGGTGGGTGATTCTCCAAGCACTTATCTTTTGGGTGCTGAAGCGTGTCGCTGGTCTCGTGGCCGAAGCCGGTGCCGCTGCCGTCGAAGGCACAATCCTCGAGAAAGCACTCGCCGAAGCCAGCCAGAAAAGCGCCGCCTTCGGCAAACCCTTCACCGACTGGTTCAAAACGAACTTCACCAAAATCAAATCCGCCGTCGAAAGCCGCAATCGCGCATTGAAGGAATTGAGCGAATCGGCTGATAGCGGCGGTACGCCCGACCCTGACCAGCGGCAATCTTCATCGAAATCAAAGAGCGCAGCCGGCCAATCGTTGGGCCGGGTCCCCCCTACGATCAAGACATCAATCGGAATTGACATCCATCCGATAGGGGGAAAGACCACTACAATTCTCGGCAACTACAGAGCCGATATGAAAGGGATCATAAACGACGATTTAGCCTATCCCAAAACAGAAGATTTCGGGGCAAAGCCGGGCGGCTATAATGTCTTAAACGTCCCCGATGATTTGTATAAGACTCCGGACCAATTCTGGGAGGAATACAACAAGCCGTTTCTTGACCAGGCGATAGATCGTGGAGATCCCGTTGCCTTGGCGACGCAACCGACGGAAGACGTCCTCGTAAACCAGCAAACCCAACAATTAACTGGTTACGGACGCGAAATTCAGTATCTTCAGCAAAACGGATATGTTTACGACAGCGCCTCGAGCCAAATGGTAAGACCCTAAGGTAACAAGCATGACAGAACCATACGGAAAAATAATTGAGGAGCTCAAGCCGGAATTCTCCGAACTGGGTTTCACCAAACTCAGCGACTCCGCCGATTCAGCAGCCTTCGGTAACGGTAAACGGTTCCTCCAGATTTCAACAAATCCGCATGATCCCCTTGAGATGACGGTCAGTATAGTCGATGACCTGGGCACCCGGAGAGCGCTCTGGGTAATTCAGAACATACTTGATTGGGAGGGTACCCAGAAGAACGTTCAACAGGCGAGGCGATTTATTCTGGAACATGACCTTAACAATAAGACCATTGCTCAAATGCGAGTAGATGATTCCGTTCGAGAATATGTTCATCACGGGATATCCTCGATCTTGGATTTTCTGGCCAAATATTTTGAGCAGGTATTCAACCCTTCTGAGGATGTTCGCCAGAAATATCCGCAAGTTGCGCGATCCTCCCTTGAGAAGCTGGGTATCAAGCTCAACTAACGGTTAGCTCGACGCTCAATTCCGTTAATTCGTTAATTCCGTGGCACTCACCGGTACTACCGGATTCGCCCCCCCCCGCAGCTCCAGCATCCCCTCGCCACGGCTCCGTGCTCCGAAGCGCTGGCTTTGAAGAATAGCAAACGCGGCTGCGGCACCTGCACTTTGTACCAGATCAGGCAGCGAATGTTTCCTCTTGCCCCGCCGCCCAAAATGTGTAATTATTCACAGTAGTGAATAAAAATTCAGAGGAGCGATATCCCCATGGCCGCCTTCGCTAGCAGCCCCCACGCAAACCCGATCCCCGCCCCTATGGCTAATTTCCGCCACGACCTCGATATCTCCGTCGAACAACTCAACGCCGTTCTCGACCTTACTAACGAGGTCAAGCAATCGCGCGCCCGCTTCGCCTCCGCTCTCAAAGGCCGCTACGCCGCCCTCCTCTTTGAAAAGCCTTCTCTCCGCACCCGCATGACCTTTGAACTAGCCATGAAGCAACTCGGCGGGGATGTCGTCACCCAAATCGGGCCAATTGCCGACCGCGAACCTCTGAAAGATGTGGCCCGCAATCTCGGCCGCTGGACCGACGTGATCGTAGCCCGCACGTTCCTCCAGCAAACCGTTGACGAACTCGCTCGTTGGTCCGGCCTGCCCGTCATCAACGCCCTCACTGATCTCTATCATCCGTGCCAAGCGCTTGCCGACATGGTCACGCTCCGTGAAAAGTTCGGTCGTCTCCGTGGTCTGAAGCTCGCCTACGTTGGCGATGGCAACAATGTCGCCCATTCGCTGATGCTTTGCGCCGCCCGCCTCGGTATGAATATGTCGGTGGCCACGCCGCTCGGTTACTCGCCCAAAACCAGCGTCATTGCCGAAGCGATTGAACTCTCCCGCATTTCGGGCGCTCGTATCGAAGTGATGACCGACCCCGCCGACGCCGTCGAAAACGCCCACGCCGTATATACAGACGTTTGGACCAGTATGGGTCAAGAATCCGAAGCCGATCAACGCAAGAGACTCTTCGCGCCCTATCAAGTCAACGAGATTCTTCTCGCGCTCGCCCGGCCCGATACGCTCTTCATGCACTGCCTGCCCGCCAAACGTGGCCAGGAAGTGACGGACGAAGTAATGGAGTCGCCGCAATCCGTCGCCTTCGATCAGGCCGAAAATCGCCTGCACGTCCAAAAAGCCATTCTGCTCACGATGTTGCAATAGCAACCTCCTGCCGCTGAAGCGTCTGTCGAAGCCAGCTTGTGCGTTCGCTGCCGAATTGCGCAAATTTTCGAACATTACTAAGGAAATCATGAATAAAGTCACAGCCAAGAAAGTTGCGCTCGCCTACTCGGGCGGACTCGATACATCCATCATCATTCCGTGGTTGAAAGAACATTACAACTGCGAAATCGTGGCCGTGTGCGGCGATATCGGCCAGGGCGGCGAAGAGCTCGAAGGCCTCAAAGAGAAGGCTCTCAAGACCGGCGCGTCTGAAGTCTACGTTGAAGACATGCGCGAAGAGTTCGTCACAGATTATCTGTGGAAGCTCGTCCGCTCCGGCGCGGTCTACGAGCACAAGTATCTGCTGGGCACCTCCATCGCCCGTCCGCTGCTTGCCAAGCGTCAGGCCGAAGTCGCCCTCAAGACCGGTTGCGACGCGCTCGCCCACGGCTGCACCGGCAAAGGCAACGATCAGGTTCGCTTCGAACTCACCTATAAAGCCATCGCTCCGCATCTCAACGTGATCGCGCCTTGGCGCGAATGGGACATCATCTCTCGCGAAGACGCCATCGAATACGCGCGCAAGCACAACGTGCCCATCGCGCAATCCACCACCAAAATCTATAGCCGCGACCGCAACATCTGGCACATCTCGCACGAAGGCGGCGAGCTGGAAGACCCCGCCAACGCCGCGCCCGATCATATTTGGATGCTTGACCAAGAGTCCCGCTGACGCGCCCAACAAGCCGGCCGATGTCACCATTGGCTTTGAGCACGGCGTGCCCGTCTCGCTGAACGGGCAGCATCAGCTCAGCGGCGTCGCGCTCCTCGAACAGCTCAATCAACTCGGCGGCGAACATGGCGTCGGCCGCATCGATCTCGTGGAAAACCGCTTCGTCGGCATGAAGTCGCGCGGCTGCTATGAAACCCCTGGCGGCGCCATTCTCATGGCCGCTATCCGCGAACTGGAAGCCCTTACGCTCGACCGGACCACGCTGCACTACAAGCAGAAGCTCGCGCTCGATTACGCCGAAATGGTCTACAACGGTCTGTGGTTCACGCCCTTGCGCGAATCGCTCGACGCCTTCTTCGAGAAAGTCGCCGAGCCCGTTACCGGCGACATCACCCTCCGCCTCTATCAAAGGCAATATCGAACCGGTCAGCCGTAAGAGCGCCGAATTCGCTCTATAACCTCGATATTGCCAGCTTCACCATGGGCGCCAGTTACGACCAGAAAGACGCCCTGGGTTTCATTAACATCATCGGGCTTCCCATTAAAGTCCAGGCTTCGCTGAAGAAGTAACGCTATGAAACTCTGGGGTGGGCGCTTTGAAACCGGACCGTCCGAGGTCTTCGAGCAATTCTCGGGATCGCTGCATTTTGACGGCAAATTGATCTTCGCCGACGTGCAAGGCTCGCAGGCTTTTGCTCGCGCACTCGAACGCGCTGGCATTCTCTCGACCGCTGAGTGCGATCAGATCGTGGCCGCATTCGATTCCATTGCGCACGAAGCGCTCAACCCAGACTATTTGCGCGGCGCCAGTGACGAAGATGTCCACACCTTCGTCATCCGCCAACTGCAAACCAAAGTAGGAGCGCTTGCCGGCAAGATCCACACCGGCCGCAGCCGCAACGAACAGGTCTCGCTCGATGTCCGCCTCTATCTGCGCGCTTCTGCCGAAACCATTCTCGAGCAACTCACTCATTTGATGAGCGCACTCCTCGCGCTTGCCGAGAAGTATCCGCAAGCCGTCATCCCCGGCTACACTCATCTGCGCCGAGCCCAAGCCGTCCTTTGGCCGCATTACCTGCTCGCCTATTTCGAAATGCTGTCACGCGATTTCGAGCGCATGGAACAAGCCCGCGCCCGCATCAACGTCATGCCTCTTGGTTCCGGCGCGCTAGCCGGTAGCGGTTTCCCGTTCGATCGCGATGCCATCGCCAAAGACCTGAGCTTCCCCGCCATCACGCGCAATTCCATGGACGTCTCCGGCGACCGTGATTTCGCGCTTGATTTTCTGTACTCCTGCAGCGTCGTTATGCTGCACTTGAGCCGCCTCTCCGAAGACTGGATCCTCTATTCGAGCGAAGAGTTCGAATGGATGTCTTTGGGCGATGGCGTCACCAGCGGCTCCAGCCTCATGCCGCAAAAAAAGAATCCCGATTCCCTCGAACTGATGCGCGGCAAATCGGGCCGTGTTTTCGGCGACTTTACATCGCTGTTCGTCACGATGAAGGGCCTGCCCATGACCTATAACCGCGACATGCAAGAAGATAAAGAACCGCTCTTCGACGCCTTCCACCAAACCTCCGGCTCGCTCGCTATGGCCAGAGTCGTTGCCGATTCGGTCGTCTTAAATGCCGCCAAACCCGCAGCCGCCGCTGAAGACAGTTGGGTTGTCGCCACCGATTTGGCCGAAGAACTTTCCCGCAGCGGAGTCGCCTTCCATCGCGCGCATCAGCTAGTCGGACAACTCGTGCTGGAAAGCTTGAAAGGCGGCAAGAAGCCGTCCCAATGGACCGGCCCCGCTCTAGCCGCGTTCGCTCCTGAATTCAAACCCGAGATGGCGAAGCTGCTCAACCCGATTGAGGGGATGAAGAGCCGTGCCCTGCCCGGCGGCACCGCGCCTGAAGCCGTCGCGCGTGCGCTCTCGGAAGCCAAAGCGCGCTTGGAGTCATTCACGCAAAGGATCCGCTGAGAGTATGAACAAGAGCTTTCGGCAGGGCCAAATCTTGCGCATCATCCGCAGCAAGGAGATTTACACGCAAGAAGAATTGGCCCGCGAGCTCGCTGCCGTTAACATCCAAACCACCCAGGTCACTCTGTCGCGCGACATTCGAGACCTCGGTCTGGTCAAAACAGCCGAAGGTTACCGCGCCCTCGCCAGCGAAGAAACCGGCCCCGAACTTGCCGACGTTGTCAGCGAATATATGCAAGACATTCGCATCGCTCAAAACCTCGTCGTCGTTCGCACCTCGCCCGGCAACGCCAACTCTCTCGCCATCGCCATCGATAAAGAGGAGTTGCCCGAAGTCGTCGGCACCGTCGCCGGCGACGACACTATCCTGGTCATCACGCCCGACTCCCCCACCGCCATTCAACTCCGCGAGAAGCTGATGGGCCTCATTTCTTAGTGGTGGTGGTGATGATGATCATGATTGTGTTCATGCACATGATCGGCGCCCATTTTGCAGCCGTTATCCGACATCACGCACGGCACGTGTTCAAACTGAATCGTGGTGTGGTGAATACCCATCCCGCAGCAGACTTCGGCAAGTTTCTTGAGAATGGCCTCGCTTTCGGAATGCGGCATATCGTCGATCAGCACGTGCGAACACAAAGCGTGAGTATTTGACCCAATCGTCCAGATGTGCAGATCGTGTACATCGAGCACACCCGGCACAGCGCCCATCGCCTTCGTCACGCGCGGCAACTCAAGCCCGCGCGGCAGGCCTTCGAGCAAAATATTCAAGGACTCGTGCACGATATCCCATGCCGTGTAGACAATCAAGCAAGCCAAGGCAATCGACAAGATCGGATCAATGTAGGTCCAACCCGTATAGTGAATCGCAATCGCGCCCAGAATAATCGCGCCTGCGCCAATGGCGTCGCCCATCATATGAACGAACGCCGCACGCACGTTCAAGTCGCCCTTCTGTCCGCGATTCAGCGCCAGCATGATGCTGCCGTTCACCACCAACGCCAGCAGAGCGACCCAAAACATTAACCGGTCGTCGACTGCTTGCGGATGCATTAAACGGCTAATCGCTTCCCAGAAAATATAGAGCGAGATGACAATCAACGTCACGGCATTAATAAACGCCGCGATCACGCCAGCTCGTTGGTATCCAAACGTCTTGGTATGATCGGCGGGCCGAGTCTGAAAATAAAGGCCGATAGCGGCGAGCAGCAGCGCAACGGCATCTGTGAAATTATGTCCGGCATCCGATAGCAGAGCCAAGCTGCCGGCTCGTAATCCGGCATAAACCTCAAAGGCCGTAAAAGAGAGCGTTACGACAAGCGACGCCCACAAAATCCAGCCCGTTGCTGTAGTGGTGTGATGGTGATGGTGGTGGCCCACCACTTAAATGTACCGCTATTGAGGTTGCTCTGGCGGCTTTTCGCCGGGCCTATAGAGACTGGGGATCTTCTTCTTTTGTTCGGTCGGATCTTGCTCTTCGGCGTCCTTCTTGCGGGATTTGACTTCCTTCGAAGGCATCATGGCTTCGCGCGCTTTCTTTTCCTTCTCATCGGCGGCCGTCAGTTCAGTCGAGCGCTGCTTCGAATCGGCGATGTTGGTATCGCGGCTGTCGCTGGTGGTGTCAATCGCTTCGGTCAGCACAAACTTGTAGCGCTCGAAATCTTTGGGACTCGAATCCTGGATCTTGTTGAGCTTTTCCAGAAACTCCTTTTCGGAGTTGAGGACGGCCAGCAATCCTTTTTCGATGTCCTTGTGGCGGCGCAGAGCATCGTCCGAAACCGTGTCGATGGCCTCAATGATATGGCTGTAGTCTTCCAGGGTGTTGTGGATGAAGATGCTGCGGCCCGGCTTTTCCTTTGCCAGGTAGTTCTCCACCAGATCGATCCGCTGTTTGGCGAAGTGAATGTAGAGCGCTAACCGATCATTGGGCTCCTGCGCTTCGCGAATCTGTTGCACTTCATCCGGCGTTAGAAAATCGCGGTCTTCCTGCGCCAGGCACACAACGGCTGTGCAAAACGCAACGGCGGCCAGTACGGGCCACTTCATTTCCGCATCACCCCATCCAGCAACTTGCTATGAATCTCTTCCACGCGGCGCGCGGTCTGTTCGGCCCAGCCCCGTTCGGCCACACTGATATCGTCCATCAAGCCCGACAGGCGGCGTTGCAGCATAGCCACCTTCATCTCGGCCCGCTTATAAAACTTGGCTTTATTAGCGACAGCGACGGATTCGATGCAGGCGTTGAGCGCCGTCGTCATGTTATCGAGCGCCACGTCGCCTTCATGAATCTCGCCCTTGTGGTAGTTGGTTTTCGCCGAATCGAACGACTCGTCTGCAAACGAGAGGGCCAGATCCGCCCGCTTCGCGGGATCGCGCTCCATTTTAAGCTCCGCCAAAAACGATTGGGCAGAAGCTGTGACAGTAAACGCGGCGGCCATCAATCCCAATTGAACCAGGCCGCCAATAGTGAAGGAAATTCTCATCGATTTGCCTCCTTCTCCAGTATCCTGCTGCGTTGTCGAGCGAGGAACTCCTGATCCGGGTTCTTGCCCTGGCTCATCTCCAAAAACCGTTTGTAGCTCGCCAGTGCCGGCTTGATCTGCCGCAATTTGTCCAGAACAATGGCCCGGTAATAAAAGTCTCCCGCAGTGTCCGCATTTAGATTATGCACCTTATCGAGGCACGCTAGCGCGTGGGGATAATCCTGGGCTGGTACTAGAACCCCTATAGCCTCTTGCCAGGCTTCGACTGACTCCGGTTTCAGGGCGCCGGCAGCCAGGAATTCTTCGCCCGCTGCGACATATTCGTGTTTATCGCGGTGCATACGCCCTACAATCATGCGCAGATCGTAGTTTCGAGGTTCCTGCGCGATCGCAAGCTCCAGCAGCGGTTTGGCGGCCTCATCTTGCTTGTTCCGCATCAACGCGGTGGCCAGCGCCAATTCGTTGGCGGCGGTGGGCGCCAAATTGACTGCGCTCTGGAACTCGGTCACCGCGTCGGCCGGCCGGTTGTCGGCTAAATAGATTCGGCCTAATTCTTCCCGAGCGCCCGGATTATCTGGAAACTCTTTCAGGAATTCTACGGCCTTGTCATGTTCGTTGGTTTGCAAAAGAGCTGCCGCGATCTCAAGCAGGTAACTTTTCAGACGGGGGTCGAGATCCGCCGCCTTGCGGTAATGGGCGGCGGCGTCATCCAGTTGCTTCTGCTTGAGCAGCGCTTGCCCAAGCCCGAGTTCGGCGCTGGCCATCTTGGGGTCGGCAATGAGGGCGGCCCGATAGGCATCCACCGCACCTGCTGGGTCGTCAGCGGAGAGCAGGGCGTCGGCGAGATAGCGTTGCGCTCGTGCGGCGTTGGGTTTCTGTTTGACGGCGTCTTGAAGTACGGCTACGGCCTCAGCCGGTTTGTGGTTGCGCAGGTCGAGAATTCCCAAGTTCAGGTCCGCTTCAAACAGTTGAGGCTTCAAGACAAGGACTTGTTTCAGGTGTTCGGCGGCTTTTTCGTCCTGCTTTAAGCCGATTTCAGCCAGTGCCAGATTGAAGAAGGCTGAATAGTCTTTGGGATCGGCGGCGGATAGTTTGGCGAAGATTTCTTGAGCTAGTGGGTAGTTCTGCTGATCGAGGGCTTTCAGTCCGTCGTCTTGCTGATCGAGGGGTGCGGCGGTGGCTAGCAGTGCCTCGGGCGGTACAGGATTGAAGAGGCTGTGAGTACCGCTCCATTGGTGCAAGTAGACGCCGAGACGAGTCTCGGCGCGGCAGACACGAGTGTCCGCGCCACGGCGCTCCGGAAAATATGGAAGCGGCCATTGCTGTCGTGGCTCGGAGGCTAGAAGCAAACTGAAGACGATGACTGGAAGCAACTCCATACGGCTCACGCTACTTGTTTGCGTTCCTTGGCGGCGCTGGTCGCTTCGCGCTGTAAATGGCTCATGTTGATTCCTTCGACGGTGACGGCGATAAAGCCAATCACGATGAGAGGAATCGTGACGCCGGCCCAAAGAACAATCGTGAAGCGGCGCGCTAGTTGTCCATCCAAGCCGAACATCATCAGCGCCCGAGCCGCTACCCAGTGAAAGGAGCCAATATTGCCGGGAGCTTGGGGAATCACAGAGCTTAGGCGTAAGAGCACCATGACCATGAAACTGGCGGTCCACGGAACCTTCAGGTTGTAGGCCTGAACGAGGCCGTAGATCGGCAGCATCTGTGCCGCTAAGTATAGGCCGCTCACGAAAAACGAAAAGTAGAGATAGCGCGAATGGCCAATGAGGTGCAGATCTTCAATCAGCGTATTGAACCATTTCGGCCAAGAGATGCCGAAGACCAGATCCAACGACTGTTTGCGGGCATACATCGCATAGCCGAGGACAGCGGCCAATACGATAAGCAGTAAGGCCAAGACACAGCCTCCGCTGACTAAAATTCGCGGCATGCGGTGTAGCCGCAAACAGAACAAGAAGAATGTAATCAGCCAAACTCCGTCAAAAAGACGCTCGATCAAAGCGGAGGCGAATGTCACCGATAGGGGCAGTTCCGCCGATTTTGAAAGCAGAAAACAGCGAATCAATTCGCCGGCGCGCAGCGGAAAAACTTCGTTGGTAAATAAACCAACGTAGATCGCTTCGAGGGTTTGCAGGAACGGAACCTTGACAATCGGGCGCAACATTAGTTTCCAGCGCCATCCGTGAATAAGATACACGGCCACATCACAAACCATCGCGATGCAAACCCAACCCCAACGCATGTGGCCCACTTCACCCCAGATGCGATGCAGACCGGCATTTTTCAGCACCCAGACCATGCAAACGAGCGACAGCAGATTGGTGATCGCGATGATCGCCCAGGACCTGAACGTATTGGAGCGCTCAACAGGCCTCAGTTTTGTAGTCTGAGTGCTCAAGGCAATCCCATCATACCGCCCAACACCTGGCCATTGGGACAGGCTCTGGCTAACGCTTGCTTTACGGGATTTAGGCCGCCGCCTCTTGAGTTTGGGGTTGCTCGAAGATGCCGGCGAGGGCGTCTTGGAGGAATTTTGCCTTTTGAGCGGGGGTGAGGCGCCTCATGTAAGAGGTGAAGCGGTCTTTTGAAAAAACGAACCCAAGGCCGGGGGTGCAGGTGAGAGGTTGGTGGCGGTGTTGGGCGAGAAGGGAGGCTTTGGCGGCCTCGGCGAGAGCTTCGGCTTCCTTGGCTTGGCGCGCGGCTTGGAGACGCTCGAGTTCGGCGACTTCGCGTTCGCGGCGGCGAGTGAGGCGGTTCTCTTGCAGATGCAGATTGCGCAGTTCCTTTTCGTGCTGACGGCGCGCGTTGACCTGGAGAATGGATTCGCCGCCGATGGCGGCGTAGCCGGGTTGTGCTTCGACGAGCTCCCCGCTGGCGAGAGTGACGATGGCTTGCTCGAGAGCGGGAATGCGGCTGAGACGCCACCAGGTGTCTGAAATGGATTGAACGAGGGCGGACTCTTGCGGGCCGACGGGGTCAAAGAGCGTTTGATAGGAAGTGATGTGCGCGAGGTAAGGTTTGGCTTCTTCCTCGGTAGAGAAAACGACGTGGACGCCGGTGAGATTGCATTTGACGGCGTTGAGGGAAGATATTGCCTTACCTGCGGGAGTTCGGGGCCCGGAGGATTTTTGGGCGTTCTCGCGGTTGGCTGCGAGACGGGCGTCGGAGATGGGCTCGGACATGTGTTTAGTTGCTCCTTGATTTTGGAAATGAAAAAGGCTTGTGGGGCGAGGGGGAAGGCTCCGGCACCTCAGCGCGCGCACATGGCTGTACTCGGTTTAAGTTTCAGGGAGGCGGGGGCGAGGGGAGAACAGGGTGAAATGGGGTGATTTGGATAAGTGGTTTATTTGGATATGGTTAGGGGAGTAAAAATAAAAGTGCTGGGGCTGTGAACGAGAAATTAGCCGCCACTAGATGGACTTTTCCTGCAAGCGGTAGAAGCCCCAAACTTAGGGGCTAGGACACCCGAATCCGCGCGGCGAATTTAGGGGCCATCTGCGATACGCGGTCCAACAGAGTTCCCAACTCCCACTGGCGAACTTCGGCAAGGTCGGCCAGCTTCTCGCGAACCAAGGAATCGTCCAGGCTGAACTGGTGCAGAAGAAACTCATCAACAGTTAGACGTTCCAGGCCGTACGGTTCCAAGATCTCGGCCGGGAAGTGCTTGGTTTTATTGGCGACTATGGCGTCAGCTTCGCAACGGACGGCTGTAGCGAGCACATGACTGTCACCCTCGTGACATTTCATTGCGGGGATCAAGCTTTTGTAACGGTGACAAGCGCTTCCTCAAAATGTGATCGCATATAGGTGAGCCGTCGATCAATTTGAGCGGGGGTCAACGCGAAGCTAGGCTTGGCCAGCGCTCTTGCGACTTCAGAAGGTATTTTTGTGCGAAAATCTACCACGGATGAAAACCTAAAAGCCCGCACCACGGAATTGCGGAATGAATGGGAAAAGTTCAGAATGTTTCTGGTGATATTGACCGATAAGGTAGTGAGCTATGGAGTTCGTTGACAGGTTTCTGAGTTGGCTCAACTACGAAGACGTTGAAGGTGGCAAGGGGAAGTCTGCCCCGAGGCTACTTTTGTTGGAAGCGCCGATGAGCGGGCGGCGGATCGCGGAGCACAGTTTACCGAGTCCGGAACGTTTGTGTGAGATCGCGGTGGGATTTGAGGCGAGGCAGCGAAGGAAGGGCGAGGCGCAGTATGAGGCCTTTGTTCAACTGGGGTACGCTGATTTTGTGAATTGGGTGGAGACGCAAGTGGAGAGGTCGGCGGAATCGGGCGGACGTGGTTTGCTGCTGACGTTCGACCATTCGGCGGGGATTGTGGCGGCGGCTACAGCCGGGTCGCTGGGGATTTCGGGAGCGGTTCCTTACGCGGTGCCGCTGTCTCATACGGGAGTGCAAAGGCTGGCGTATGCGGCAGCGGAGCACTTTCGAAAAGCGGATTTCCGAGTTCGAGCGGAACGCATGGAGGGAAGCTTTTCTCGCACGGGTGGACCCGTGACAGCGGCCTACGACGTAGTTGATATTTATTGGGCGGAGAATTAGAAGCGCAGAGACGGCATGCCTGTTTTTAGAAATTCGTAGCGGGCGCGGAGGGTGTCCGGGCCGGCCGTGATGGTTGAATTCAGGTGAATGAGCGGGTCGCCGGCGTCGTTATACTTGGGCCACTTGGGGAGATCGCTCGCACTGCCGCTGCCGTTGGGATCGCCCGTTTTGGCGAAGTTGGTCCAGTAGGTCATGACTTGATCGCTGAGCGTACGGTCGGCGGCGCTGACGTTCCAACCGGGGCGGGTGTCGAGGGTGCCGAAGACGTATTCGATGTCGTCGGAGTGAAAGGCGAAGGTGCCGGGGTGGAACTTGCTGGGTGTGGCGGCGAGTTCAAAGTGATAGCGGTAGACGGGCGCGTTGCCGCCGGTTTTGCGCTGGGCTTCAAGCCAGGCCCAGGTGCCATAGGCGATGAACTGATCGCTGCCGAAGTCGATGGTGGAGCGGAGGGCTTGGGCGTCGGTGTCGCCTGGATAGAGTTTGAGGAATTCGTCGGCGCGCTCTTTGAAGTTCTTTTGGGCGAGCTCTTTCCATTGGACGGCGGACATGCCGCGCATAGCCATGAAGTTGCCTTCGTCGGCATTCCAGCCGGCGATTAAGGGGATGTGGGCTTGCTTGCCGGCAGTGTAGGTGTCACCGACGGCTTCGGTGAGGACTTTACCGTCGACGTCAGGAGGGAAACCGACGCCCGGTTTCTTGGCCGCATCCAGAATGGTTTGGACAGGGAGGGCGCGGAGCTCGGCGAGGGATTTGACGTTGAGCGACGCGACGAACTTGCCATCTTTCGCTTCGCGGTCGGCGAGTGAACTGTAGGCGAGCACATTGTTGACGACAGCGCCGCCGCTTTCGCCGATGGCCTTTTGGAAGAGCCCTTGCGCCATGGGAGAGGCCATGAGGGTGCTGACGGCAAAGGAGCCGGCGCTTTCGCCAAAGATGGTGACGTTGTTGGGGTCGCCGCCGAAGTCTTTGACATTGGTTTTGACCCACTGGAGGGCGGCGATCATATCCCACAAGCCGTAGTTGCCGGCGGCCCCATTGGCTTCTTTAGCGAGGTCTTCCGTGGCGAGAAAACCGAAGACGCCGAGGCGGTAGTTGATGGTGACGAGGACAACGCCCTTGAGGGGGAGGAAGTCGCCGTTATGACGGGGTTCATTGCTGCCGCCGCCGGAAAAGCCGCCGCCATGGATCCAGAACATGACTGGAAGTTGGGCTTTCTTATCGCTGTTGGCGGGGGCGTAAACGTTGAGGTAAAGACAATCTTCGCTGGGGCCGTTGTCTTGGAAGACCATGTCGTCGAAGACGTGATTTTGGGCGCAGTGGGCGGCGTATTTAGTGGCGTCGCGGTCGCCTGACCATTTGGCGGCAGGTTGAGGGGCTTTCCAGCGGAGGCCGCCGACCGGCGGGGCGGCATAGGGGAGGCCGAGCCAGGCGCGGACTTTACCGTCGTTGATGGTTTTGCCGTGGACTTTGCCAAGTGCTGTTTTGACGGTGAGGGGGTCGCTTGCGGCGGTAGCGGACAGGGCAAGCAAGGTGTTGACGGCCAAAGCGCACATGGCCTTGGTCAATAAATGTTTCATGAGTTCTCCCATTGAAATTCGATCCGGAAGAACTCATCATATCTAAAGGGAACGCTCACGTTCCTGAGCTATCCTCGACGTATGGCGACCCAACCCAATATTATTTCGGTTGAAGAGTATCTCGCTGCTGAAGAACGGAGCGACACCCGGCATGAATATTGGAATGGTCATATCGTTGCTATGGCGGGAGGTTCACCGACACACGCCGATATCAGCAGGAATCTAATGATCGGAATTGGAGGAAAACTCCGCCACAGCGGTTGTTATATCCGAAGTTCCGGCCAGCGGGTTCGCACTCCAAACGGCCTCTATACGTATCCTGATCTTGTAATCTCATGCAAAAGCGAGTTCGACCGAACGACGCTACTCAACCCCATTGTCTTGATTGAAGTTCTTTCGGAGAGCACCGAGGATTATGACCGGGGTTCTAAGTTTGAACGGTATTCAAAGATCTCGTCTTTTCGGGAATATGTCTGCGTGGCGCAAGATCGGGTCTATGTCGAGCACCATGTCCGGGATTTGGCCAACTCGGAAATTTGGATGTTGCGGCGACTGGAGCGCTTATCGGAACAAGTGACCATCAAGCTACCATGCGGCCATGTCGATATAGCGATGGAAAGCATTTACGACGATCTGGAGCTAGGTTTGCCACGGTCGGATGCGAGCCCAGATTAACGTGTTGGTGCGCGCCGTACATAGGTTGACAAGCATGACGCGCGTGGGTGTAGCGGTTCGGACGGTTGGGCCCACGCGCTCGATGTTGCTTAGATGCCGAGACCGCCGGAGACGTAGATGGTTTCGCCGGTGATCCAGCGGGCGTCTGCGGAAGCAAGAAATGCGACTGGGCCGGCAATGTCGTCCGGTTGGCCCGCGCGTCCGAGTGGGGTGGTAGCTACGGTGTTTGTTTCGAAATCGCTACCGGCAATACCAGCCGAGTGGGTGCCTTCCGTGATGACCAGGCCGGGGTTGATGGCGTTGACTCGAATCTTGCGGGAGCCGAGTTCTTTGGCGAGAGATTTGGTGATGGTATCGACAGCGCCCTTAGTGGCCGAATAGATGCTCGAGGCAGGCGGTGCGAGTGTGCTGACAACCGAACTGATGTTAATGACGCTGCCGCCTTCGGCAGGGAAGAGCGGGAGAGCGGCTTTGGTGGTAAGCAGCAGGCCCAAAACGTTGGTGTTGTACTGGCGGTGGTATTCATCGGCCGTTACTTGATCGAGCGGAAAGAAGCCGTAGACGCCGGCGTTGTTAACGAGAACGTCAACCTTTCCGTAAGCTTTCTTTGTCTCGGCGAAGAGTTTCTGGATGTCTGCCTCGCTGGCGACGCTGGCGCCCACGGCAGTGGCTTTGCCGCCTTCCTTTGTGATTTCGGCCACGACTTTATCGGCGCCTTCGCGGCTGGTGGAGTAGTTGACAATAACGCTAGCGCCGTCGGCGGCGAGGCGCTTGGCGATGGCGGCTCCAATGCCTTTCGAGGCACCGGTGACGACCGCGACTTTTCCTGATAACTTGCTCATGTTCTTAAATCCTTCCGGCGAAGCCAGATGCTTCGTCATTTCTATACCTATCGAACTGATGAGGCTGGCGGAACAAAGGATTCAGCTAGAGGGAGGAGAGGCGTTTCAGGTAGGCTTTCCAGATGTCGCGGCGGAGGGTGGGGTAGGCGAATTTGCCGTCGCGCCTGACGTCGATGAGGCCGGCTGCGTGGAGCTCTTTCAAGTGATGGGAGACAGTAGCGGGAGCGAGACCGACAAATTCGCAGATGGAGGAGCAACTGGGGGAGGTTTTGGATTCGCCGATTCGCTGAAGCATTTCGAAGCGCTTGGGGTCGGCGAGGGCTTTGGAGATGCGGGTGAATTGGCGGTCGTCAAGGTGCGCGGCGGGAGGGGCGGCCATTTCGATCTTAATGATAGCGTTGGCGGATAAAGTTAATCGGCAGCCGCGTCGATGATGCTGGAAGAGCGGCATTTCCGCGACGCCGACCATGAAAAGTTTTCCAACCTCAATAACGCGCTGGTGTAGCGCAGCAAATTGGTTGATTCTTTTCTATGTCGCGGTTCGCGCCATTTACGCAGGCCAGGCGGGTACGGCACCGGGCGGGTTGCGTACGATTACGTCCGCGCACGAAGCACATAGTCTGAGCCTTAGTGAGGCGAGACGGGCTTATCCCATTCATCTTCGAGGAGTAGCCACCTATTACGATCCCGTTGTTGACTCGCGGCGAGCCGTATTGTTTATCCACGATTCAACCGGCTCGATCTTTGTCTCCTTAGCGCCGCCGCCGGCGTTTCCGGTTCCAGTGGGATCATTGGTGGATGTTACGGGGGTTAGTTCAGCGGGAGATTTCGCACCGATTGTGGACCGGGGTCAAGTGCGCGTGGTTGGCGAAGCAAAGTTGCCTGCCGAAGCGCCGTTGATGGGTTTGTCTCACCTTCTCACGGGAATGGAAGATGGGCAATGGGTGGCGATCGAAGGCGTGGTGCATTCGGCCCGCCGCACAGCGAAGGGTAACATCGTTTATCAATTGGCGACGGCTGAGGGAAATATCAGCGTCATCACGTTGCCGCAGTCCGATCTTGACCCTGCCATTCTAATTGATGCCAAGGTCAGGATGCGGGGTAACATTGGTCCCGAATTTAACCGGTTGCGGCAGATGACAGGCGTGCACTTGTCTTCGCCGGGATTGCAGGCGATCCGGGTAGAAGAGGCTGCGCCTAAAGATCCTTTTCTCCTGCCTGTGACCGATATAGCGGGCTTGCTACGTTTTGATCCGAATCTTTCGTTTCGGCATCGAGTCCATTTGCGTGGGCGCGTGACTATGTTTTGGCCGGGCCGATCGATTTGCATTCAGGATGCGACGCAAGGCTTGTGCGCGCAAACAGCACAGACTGACGCGATGAAACTGGGAGACATGGCCGATCTGATTGGCTTTCCGAAGGAAGGCAATTTCGGGCCGATCCTGACGGATACGATTTTCCGGCCCAAGGGAGATTCGCAAGCAGAGCGGGCGACAGCGGTGGCCGCCGAAGACATGCTGAAAGAAGATCACGAGGCGCAATTGGTCCAGGTTGTGGGGAAAGTGATGGGCGGAGACCAGGCTGCCGCCGCTCCGACTCTGTTTCTTTCGTGGGGCAAAATTGTATTTCCGGTGGTCTTACCCGACCGCGCTTTGCTGCCGGACTTAGGTGGTTTTCAAGTGGGGACTACGCTGCGAGTGACGGGAATCTGTTCGTTGGTGGCGAGCGACCATTGGGCCATCGATCAGGACGGCTTCGCCAAGCCGGCATACTTCAAGATCATGTTACGTTCGCCGCAAGATATTGTGGTGATCGCGCAGCCCTCTTGGTGGACTACCGGCCGCATGCTTCTCTTACTGGGCGGGGTGGTTACTATTACGTTTGCGGTGCTGTTGTGGGTTGCGCTGTTACGGAAGCGAGTTAGGCAGCAGACTGGAATCATTCGAGATCAGCTCAACGTAATCGGCAGTCAGTTAGACGAGACGTCGCGGCTCAAAGAAGCTGCGGAAGCGGCGAATCGCGCGAAGAGCGATTTTGTGGCTAACATGAGCCACGAGATTCGTACACCAATGAACGGTGTCTTGGGTATGACCGAGTTGGCGCTGGACACGGACCTGACGAGCGAGCAGCGGGAATTGCTGGAAACGGCCAAATCGTCGGCGGACGCGCTGTTAACCCTCCTCAACGACATTCTCGACTTTTCAAAGATCGAGGCGGGGAAGCTCGATTTGGATCCCATCGCATTCAGTCTTCGGGATAGCATGGCGGCGCTTTTGAAACCGCTGGCTTTCCGGGCGGATGCGAAGGGTTTGGAACTGCTATGCCGCATAAATCCGGATGTACCGGACGGGATTGTCGCCGACCCGACGCGCCTTTCGCAAATCATCATCAACCTGATTGGCAATGCGCTCAAATTCACAGCGCAGGGGGAAGTTGAATTGCAGGTCTCGGTTGACGGCACGGCCGGCGAACGGGTGCGTTTGCATTTCGCCGTCCGTGATACAGGGATTGGGATCCCTGCCGATAAGCAGAAATCAATCTTCGAAGCGTTTTCGCAGGCGGATAACGCCACGACCCGGAAGTTTGGCGGAACAGGACTCGGTCTGACGATCTCCACCAGGCTCGCGCAGGTTATGGGCGGCGAGATCTGGGTGGAGAGCCAGCCTGGAGTGGGCAGTTGTTTCCATTTCACGATAGAGGCGGGCGTTGCCGGCGAAGAAAAACGCCGCGAGCCGGCCGCGAGCGTCGAGTTGAAAGGCTTGCGCGTCCTGATTGTGGACGATAATGCGACGAATCGGCGGATTCTGTCGGAGAACGCGGGGGCGGAGGGGATGAAATTCGTGGACGTCGAGAGTGCCGCCTCTGCCCTGAAGATGTTCGAGTTTGCGGCACGAAGCGGGGTGCCGTTCCAACTGGCACTGATCGACTGCCACATGCCAGAGATGGATGGCTTCGCGCTGGTGGAGGAAATGAAAGTTCGGGGAAGCCTTGGCGATACGAAGATCTTGATGCTTACGTCCGCGGGTCAACGAGGAGACGCGGCCCGTTGCCGGTCTTTGGGAATTGCGGCCTACTTGACTAAACCCGTCTCTCACTTGCAACTCGTCGACGCAATCAGGCTGGCGCTGGCGTGTCAACAGAGAGAGGGGAGCGGTCCAGCAGCGCTGATCACGCGGCATTCAATCCCTCCGAGCCCACAGCACCTGCGGGGGTTGCGCATCCTTTTGGCCGAGGACAATCTGGTGAATCAGAAAGTCGCCCGGCGCATGCTCGAAAAGCAGGGGCATTCCCTGGTGATTGCCGGCAACGGAATCGAGGTTTTGGAGATTCTCGAGCGGCAAGCGTTTGATTTGATTCTGATGGACGTTCAGATGCCAGAGATGGGTGGCTTCGAAGCGACGGCCGCCATTCGCAGAAAGGAGCGTGGCGGAGAGCGGCACATTCCGATCATCGCGTTGACGGCACATGCGATGGCCGGGGACCGGGAACGTTGCCGGGCGGCAGGCATGGATGGATACATCTCCAAGCCGATTCGGGTGCCTGACCTTGTTAGTGAGATCGAGCGGTTGCGCTTTCACGGCGCGAAGGCGATGGAAGAACCGCCTGTTCCGTTGCTTTCCTAGTTGAGGCATTCCGTGACAGGCAGCCGAATTGGATATGATGATGCTCGCTCATGACGAATAGACGCGCTGTATTGTTGCTTACTTTTGTTTCGGTATTGGGTGCGCAAACGCCGCCGCCGCCGCGTGCACCGGGACAGAATCCGAACGGGATGCATGTGTACATCTGGGCGGGGTTGAAATCGCATCAGCCGGGGCAGCATGATTATCCGCAGTTTTTGGCGGATTGGAGCAAACTGCTGACGGAGCACGGGGCAGTGGTGGATGGCGGGTTGCATCCGCCGTCGCCGGCACAACTGGAACAGACAGACGTGGTAGTGATTTACAAGGGCGATGCGGGTTACCCGCTAGAGGATAACCGGGCGGCGTTCGACGCTTATGTAAAGCGCGGTGGAGGATTGGTGAATCTGCACGATTCGTTGTGCGGGCCAGATCCGGCGTATGTGGCGTCGCTGCTGGGTGGGGGGAAGAAGCACGGCGAGGTGAATTACACGCTGGATGCGCCGATTCACTATGAAGTAGCCGATAAAGTGGACCCGATCATGGCGGATATGACAGACCTCACGATTCTGGATGAGGCGTTCTATAAGATGACGTGGGCGGCGGCGCCGGGAATCCACGTTTTGGCGAATGTGACGATCCCGGCAACGAAAAGCGCCGGGGAGCATAAGGGCGAAATCGTGCCGCAGATTTGGACCTATGAGCATCCAGTGGCAGGCGGCAAGCCGGCGCGCGCGTTTGTCTGGATGCAGGGACATATCTATGCAAACTTTGCGAACTACCAGTTGCAGAGGACGTTGCTGCGCGGGATTGCCTGGGCGGGGAACAAGCCGGTGGATGAGCTGGTGAATTATGTGGCAGCGAA
This sequence comes from Bryobacterales bacterium, assembly GCA_963763615.1. Classification (GTDB taxonomy): domain Bacteria; phylum Acidobacteriota; class Terriglobia; order Bryobacterales; family Bryobacteraceae; genus Bog-105. The sequence continues at coordinate 111,859 of CAVXPI010000017.1, forward strand.
GCAGCCGGTTGGGGGCCAGCCGCGCTCCCCTAACTAAAGACGCCTCCGAAATTCGCCCTGTATTCGCCGTTGGCGCGTCTTCATCATCATTCGTGGGCCGCACAACCAAGAGCGCGGCCAGGAGGCCGCGCGGCCGCGCATGGCGCCGCCCCACAAACGCTAGGCTCATGGGGACTCATTAAAAACGCGTGGTCTATGGAAGAACCGACTCCTTTGGGTCGCGGCTCGGCTAGAGGATTTGCAACGTTAACATGAGCACTCCATTTAGAATCACCTCGAAACTGCCTGTTTTTCAATCCCCCGGCGGCGGAGGCCGCCTTTTGTTAATCTCAGAACGGTATGACGTGTCCTTTCTGCGGGTTTCGGGAAGATAAGGTCATCGACTCGCGAGAAAGCAAGGAAGGCGATTCGATTCGCCGGAGACGCCAGTGCTTGTCCTGTGAGCGTCGTTACACGACTTACGAGAGGTGTGACGAAGTCCCTTACATGGTCATAAAAAAGGACGGGCGGCGCGAGACGTTCGACCGGCAAAAAGTGTTGAACGGGCTTTTGCGTGCATGCGAAAAGCGGCCAGTCAGCATGGGTAAGCTGGCCGATTTGGTGAATGGGATTGAGTCGCTGCTTTTTGAGAGCGCGGACAGGGAAATTCCGACGACGCAAATTGGCGAAGAGCTCATGGCTAGCTTAAAAGCACTAGACAAGATTGCATACGTGAGGTTTGCGTCGGTTTACCGGGACTTTCAAGACGTGGAAGAGTTCCTGCGTGAGCTAAATAGCGTTTCTGTCGGTCGGAAGATTTAGCCTAGTAGTATGTACTAGGGCTGGTAAAACTTTCCCCCGTAGGTTGTCGCAAAATGCGGGCTACGACCTGCTATGTTTTGTGAAACCAATCACTTTCCCCGTCATCTCTACAAATAGGGCTTAACTTCACGGCGATTCCCGGCTATAATAGGGTCGCGTAATTATTACAAGTCGAAGGAGCTTTAAGCCTGTTCTGGCGTGCGGGCGAGGAGAGGTGTGTTGTATACTCTCATCGTCGCAATTCTTGGCGAGATTCGTCCTAGCTTCCGAAGAGAAGAATATAAGGCGGTATGCAAAGTCTAGGGACTCCCCTTGGCTCGGCCTAAGCGTCTAAAGAATAGAGGGCGAAAGTGCGATGTGACTTTCGGGTGAAGGCAATGTCAAAAGTGATGGGGCGGCAAGTAGAGGTGATTAGCTAAGGTGGACCAATTCGAGGATCAATTTCTGGCTGACGGGCCGGAACCGTTAGGGATTCCGTTCGACGAGGAGTCTAATTTTTTTCATCCCGAAGAGGTTCAGGATGACGAATTTCACGGTGCCCAGCAGGTAGAAGAGTCAATTTATACCGATGACCCTGTGCGCGTGTACCTGCGCGAGATGGGTTCGGTGCCGCTGTTGACCCGCGAAGGCGAAGTGACGCTGGCGCGGAAGATGGAGCGTGGCAAAGTCCGGATGCAGAAGGCGATCAGCCGGTCGCCGCTGATTCAAGCGTTAGTGGGCGAGTTTTGCGATTTGATTCGCAAGGGCGCCGAAGAGGTGGACAGCTATATCGATTTCGGGCCTTCGGACATTGAAGAAGGCAGTGCGGCGGATATCAAGCGGCGGAACGAAATGGCGGAGGTGTTTTTCGCGTTTCAAACCGCCGTGAAGAAGCTGCAGCAGACGCAGGACAAATACCAGGCTGTTCCGTCAGTGAACAAGAAGCTGCGCAAGAAATGGGCCGGCAAAGTAGCGCGCGCCATTGTTGAGATGTCGCGGGCTCTCCGCAGCATTCCGTTTAACCTGGCACGTTGGAAAGAATTTGTGCGGGTCATCGAGCGGAATGCCGACGAAATGTCGCTGCTTGACGCCGAAATAAAGAAGCTGGAAGCGCGCAATTCGGCGGCGGCGCTGGTGCGGGTCAGGGAACTGAAGCGCGATCTTAAGAAGAAAGAGACGGAAGCCGGCGCTTCTCTGCCCGATCTGATGCACAGCTTGCATGTGATCCGGCACGGTGAGATTGAAGCGGAACGCGCCAAGAAGGATTTGGTGGAAGCCAACCTGCGGCTGGTGGTTTCGGTGGCGAAGAAATATGTCAATCGCGGTTTGCACTTGCTGGATTTGATTCAGGAAGGCAACATCGGCTTGATGCGCGCGGCGGATAAGTTCGAATACCGGCGCGGCTACAAATTCTCTACGTACGCAACATGGTGGATCCGGCAGGCGATTACGCGGGCGATTGCCGATCAATCGCGGACGATTCGTATTCCCGTTCATATGAACGAGAGCATGAACAAGTTCTTGCGGGCGACGCGTGAGCTCGAGAAAGAGCTGGGCCGCGTGCCGACGAACGAAGAGATCAGCCGGCGGATGGACATTCCGGTAGAGAAGGTCCAAAAGCTGAAGACGATTTCGCGCGACCCGGTGTCTCTAGAAACTCCGGTTGGGCGCGACGGCGAATCGGCATTGGGCGACCTGATTGAGGATCGTTGGGTGGGGTCGCCGGTGGATGCGGTGATCGATTCCAACGTCCGCGACGAGACGGCCAATATTCTGAAGACGCTTTCGCCGAAGGAAGAGAAAGTGATCCGTTTGCGGTTCGGTATCGGCTGCGAACGGGAGCACACGTTGGAAGAAATCGGCCAGGAATTTGACGTGACGCGTGAACGGATCCGGCAGATTGAAGCGAAAGCGTTACGGCAATTGCGGTCGCCGGAGCGGGCGCGGCATTTGCGGGCGTTGCTGGCGGCACGATAGAATTTCAGAAACCAAAGTACTGAAAGCGGCGAGTCGGACGATCCGATTTTCGCCGCTTTTTTGTTCTTAATCCCACTAGTGGTACTTTTCCCATGAATGGGAATTGACTCGCCTAATCCATAAAGTTTACAGTAGGAATACATTACAATTTCAATTCGCTCGCTGGCGCTATGTTCGAGCCATCGGAAAAAGGGGTGTTTTTCGAATGCTTAAAAGAATTTTCGTTGCCGCGATGTTGTCGATAGCCGCAACTTTTAGCCTTGTGGCGCAAACTGCGCAAGGCGTGGTTACAGGAACTATTACTGATGCCTCAGGCGCTTCGGTGCCCGATGCGCAAGTGGTGTTGCTCAATCAGGGCACGCAGGTAGAACAAAAACAGGTTACCGCCAGCGCGGGCAGCTATAGGTTTCCGCTGGTGCCGGCAGGGGTTTACACTCTCTCGGTCACTGCGTCCGGCTTCAACGAGCGTCAGATCAAAGACATTGTCGTCGATGCCAGTACGACCGTTCCCGTGAGTGTCGCTCTCTCAGTCAAAACATCGACGACGAGCGTTGATGTGACGGAAGCTACAGTTTTGGTACAGACTTCCAGTTCCGATCTTTCGAGCACGGTTAGCGGCAAAACGATAGAAGACATGCCGCTGTTGACCCGCAATGTGTTCGATTTGGCGTTTGCCGCACCGTCGGTAACGCAAGGTATGAACTTCGGCGCTGCCTCGGGCGGTTCGCGCGAATCGGGCACCACCTACATGTTGAACGGCGCCGATAACAACGACAACTTCGCCGAAGGCGGCATTAACGTCACCCCTCCGCTCGAATCGGTTGGTGAGTTCACGATGCTCACAAATAACATGAGCGCCGAATATGGCCACGCTGCCGGCGCGTTGGTGAGCGCCATCCAGAAGAGCGGGACAAACGGCCTGCACGGCGCGCTCTACGAATTTAATCGAAACCGCGCGCTGAACACGCCAAACTTCTTCGATAACCGTGACGGCATCACCAAGCCGCAGTACATCCGCAATCAGTTTGGCGGCGAGGTCGATGGCCCGATTATCAAGAATAAAACGTTCTTCATGGGGTCTTACGACCGCTACGACATCCACCAGGGTGGTCCGGCCGGGGGCTCGGGCGGCGTACCCGTTCCCACGAGCAGCGAACTGGCCGCCATGCAGTTGAATGCCGGGCCGGTCGCACAGCAGGTTTTCAGCGTTTACAAGCCTTTAACCTCGGAGACTCCATGCCCGAACTCGCCCGACTCAGCCATCGGCCACATCGGTTGCATTTTCGAGTTCGATCCGAATAATACCGCCCAAAACATTTATGTAGGCCGGGTGGATCACAACTTCAGCGAGAAGGATCGTATTAGCTTTAGCGCGAATATTACGCGTTACGCCAACACCGACAAATATGGCGGTGGCTATGCCACAGGCGCTACGCCGATCCCTGCGGTGGACGCGGAACACTACCACAACCTGGTGTTGAATGAAACGCACGTGTTTAGTGCGACGATCGTGAACGAGTTGACGATTGCCCACAATCGCCATTACTCGGATAACTTCGAAGGGACGGGCAAGTCGCCAGGACCGGAGATCCTTATCGACGACAACAACTACGGTGGCCTGGGTTTCGGCTACGGCGCGACCGAAGGCGGATTGACGAATTCGTTCACACAAGACCGCTGGCAGATTCAAGACAACCTGTCTTGGACGAAGGGCGCACACTCGATCAAGTTCGGCGGCGGCATGCAGTATGGCATTCTTTACCGGAACTGGGATTTGGGAACGCCCGGGCAGTACGAATTCGCCAACACACTGGGCGGTACGGTGGCGGCGGCCGGCGCGGTCGGTCCCAACGGCACAATTACGAACATCGAAGACGTAAACGCCAGCAACTTTCAAAACGATTTCCCATACTTCCAGGAAGCTTCCGTCAACCCGCAAACTGGCGGCCCCGCGAACGCGTATCGCCACTACATCATGAAGGACATGAATTTTTTCGTGAACGATAGCTGGAAAGTATCGGCCCGCTTGACCGTGAACCTCGGTTTGCGTTGGGAACGCTACGGCGCACCAACGGAAGCCAACGGCGTCGTCGCTCAATTCACGAACTTGGACACCAAGAGCATCGCGGATATCGCGAATGCCCGCGTGAATCCCGTAAAGAGCATGTGGAACACACCGAACGGCGACTACGGCCCGCGCGCCGGTTTCGCCTACGATCTATTTGGAAACGGCAAGACTTCTCTGCGCGGTGGTTATGGAATCTCGTATGACCGGCTGTACGATAACATTTGGTCGAACGGAGCGTGGAACCCGCCGTTTTACGGCTTGGTGGACCACGATGCTACCGCCGGCGATCAAGTTTACTACTCGTTCCCGGCCAGCATCGGCCAGACGTTTACCGGTCTACCTCGCGTGTCTGTCCGCACGATGGACGTGCATATGAGGGACTCCTCAACCGAGAATTACTTCTTGGGCGTTGAACATCAGTTCCTCAGCGACTATCTGCTGCGCGTCAATTACCAGGGCAATTTCGGCCGCCACTTGTCGCAATTGATGAACCTGAACCGCTACGACGGTATGGAATATGTGACACAGAACTTGAGCACTAGCAACCCTGGCCGGCCTAATGCCCTCTACTCCGGCTTCAATTACCGCGCCAACAACATCAACTCGGAATACAACTCGCTTGTGACCGAAGTGCAAAAGCGCTATAGCAAGGGGTTGACGATGCAGTTCAGCTTTGCCTGGTCGAAGTTGATGGACGAGGGATCCGATTTGTTCTCGGGTTCAACCACAACGGGGCAGTATAGCCAGCCGTTCTACTTTATTAGCAATAACGCTCCGCAACTGGAACGTGCAGCCGGCGCTTTCGATCACAACAAGACTTTCAAAGCGATTTTCAGCTACGAATTGCCGTTCCTGAAGGATCAGAAAGGCATACTTGGCAAGATTGCGGGCGGTTGGAAGGTGTCGTCCTTCTACCAAGGCTATTCAGGGCATCCGGTTGATGTTTATAGTAGCCGCGCGCGTTTTGTTGGGAATGCGCTTGATCCAAACGGCCACTATGAAAACATCGGCGGTGATTACAACCTCGATGGTGTGGCTAATGATCGGCCTGACTTTATTGGGTCGAGCATCGCTGCTGCCTATTCCGGTAACAGTCCGGCAAACGGCATATTCACCGATAATAACCTGCTTGGTTGCGGATACGCTGGCGCTAACTCGACCAATATCGCAAAATGTAACAGCAATTACGGTGTAACAACACCGAACGCGCTCTTTACTAATCCTTCGGGAGTTGGACCGCGCTTTGGTTTGTTGGGACGCAATGTGTTTCGTGGCCCCTGGTTTAACGGCTGGGATGCCAATATCGCCAAGAACTTCAGGATAACCGAAAGAATCACGTTTCAACTTCGGGGTGATGCTCTAGACATAGATAATCATGCGAATTTCGACGGCATCAACTCGAACATCAACAGTTCCGACTTTGGGAAGGCGCAGACCCTGGTTGGGCTGCATAATGGCGGGGCGGCCTCGCGGACGCTGCAAGTGGGCGGACGGATTACGTTCTAAACAACGAGCCAGGAAAACGAATGTAGAACTCCAGGGTTCTGGAGTTCTACATTTCTGACAACGACCGCCTCCGAAACCGAGCCGGAAGCGTAAGCGCCCTACTTTGGCGCCGCTCAGCTTCTAGCACGACTTTAAAGGAGCCGGCAACGCCACTTCTTAGAGCCTTAGAGCCAAAGTCATCTGAATTACGGCGCTAACGCTTCCGGCTCGGTTACGGACGTTGGAGTCCAGCGAATATATTTCAAGTGCGCTCGGTGAGAATGAAGTTAGTGCGCCTTTCCCTTTTATTTAGCCTGTTCACTCTCGCGTTGCGTGTAGGATCTGCGGTCCCCACCACGCCGGTGATTTTGATATCGGTGGATACGCTGCGGGCGGATCATGTGGGCCAGCAGACGCCGCACATTAATGCATTGGCCAAAGGTGGCACGGTGTTCGCGCAAGTCAACACCCCTTATCCGCTCACTCTTCCCGCGCATACTGCACTGCTGACGTCCACATTTCCCTTCAGCAACGGAGTGCAGGATAACGGGATTCCTTTGAATGTGCCCGCGACGACGCTTGCGAATATTTTAAGAAAGTCTGGATATAAGACCGGCGCCTTTGTCGGCAGCTTTGTGCTCGACCGGAGATTCGGACTGAGCCAAGGTTTCGATATGTATGACGGGCCACTCGATGTACACAATAATCCCGCTATCGCGCAAGAGCACAAGCGGCCGGGGAACCAGGTGGAAGAAGCCGCCAAACACTGGCTCGAAGGCAACGGCAATGCGCCGTTTTTTCTGTTTCTCCATTTATACGATCTGCATGCGCCTTACAGTTTGCCGGCTAATCCGGCTTTGCGGCATGGCGAGACCGGCTATCAGGCGGAACTCGCTTATGTGGATCAAGTGCTGGGCGACTTCTTCGCTTTCCTCGAACGCCGCGGCTTGCTGCAAAAATCGCTGATCGTCTTCACGTCCGACCACGGCGAGGGTTTGGGAGAGCATGGCGAGAGCAGTCACGGCTATTTCGTGTATCAGAGCACGCTGCACGTGCCGTTAACCTTTCATTGGCCGGCGGCAGGCGGGAAGCGCGTTGCGAAGGAGCGGGTGGATGAACCCGCGAGTCTGCTGGATGTGGCGCCCACCATATTGGATGCTCTCGGTATCAGCAAGCCTGCGGAAATGCGCGGACACAGTTTGATCTCCAATGGGCAAGCGGAAGACGTCTACTCGGAAAGTATCTATGCGCGCCGGCATTTTGGCTGTGCCAGTTTGCGCAGCGTGCGAGCCGGCAACTACAAGTACATTGATGCGCCGGCGCCTGAGTTGTACGATTTGGCGAGCGACCCGAACGAACAACATAACCTGTATGACCAGCAGAAGGCCGAAGCGGGTGCGTTGCGCGAACGAATCGGCGCGGTGCGGGCGAGTGCTCCCGCTCTTTCCGCTACGAAACAGGGCGCGCCGTCAGCGGACACGGCTGCTGCTTTGCGGTCGTTAGGCTATCTCAGCGGATCGAGCACTACGAGCCGTATTGAACCGCGCATCGATCCGAAGGGCCGGATCAAAGACTTTGAGCGTTACGTGCAGGCTTTGGCTCTGAGCGCGGGGGGACAAGCGGCCGAATCGAACGCCCTGCTAGAGCCACTAGCAGAGCGGCTGCCGGACGTGGCGGAGATCAAGATGACGATGGGCATGAACCGGTTGCGGCTGGGGCAGGGGGCCGAAGCGGAACGAGAGTTCAAAAAGGTGATTGAAGTGGACCCTGCAAATGCGGCGGCCCATTACGAATTGGGGTTTGTTTTCTTCCACTCGCGGCAACGTGACGACGCGATTCGGGAATTCAAAGCGGCGCTTGCGCTTGAGCCCTGGTACACGCGCGCCGACGAAGCGCTCGCGGAAATTTATCTTCAGAACAAAGACTTTTCACAAGCCCGCGATCATTTAGATCATCTTCTTGCCGTTGATCCGGGCAGTTACACGGCGCACTTCAATCTCGGGATCTTGGCGGCTATGGATAAAGATTGGGATGGGGCACAGAGGCACTTGCAGGCGGCGGTGCGGGCCGACCCTGGATCGGCGGAGGCGCACAATACGCTCGGCGGAATCTATTTTGAGCGCGGGGAACTCGATACGGCGCGGGGAGAATTTCAAAGCGCGATTCGCTTGCAGAGTAATTATGCGGAGGCGCATTACAGGCTCGGGTTGGTTTATCAAAGGCAGGGGAAGGGTCTGGACGCAGAGCGGGAGCTGCGGCTTGCGCAGGGGGCGGGGAAGTAAGAAAAGGGAACGAGCCTACCAGATTCGAGTATCTATAATGCCGCCAACGTAGACGCCATTTCCTTGAGACTAATCGCGTCCACCCCTTTACTGATGGCGTAGCGCTCTGTGCCGGAATTTACAAGAAAACTTCGCTTTGGCCTTACATCCTCGCACGCAATATAGAATCCTTTTTCTGGACGCGCCGACAGACCGCGCTTGATTTCGATGGCCCACAACCCATGGCCGGGAATTTCCAACAGAAGGTCGATTTCCGATCCCACCGCCGTTCGGTAGAAGAGTGGCACAGAGTGCAGCGGAGCGGCGGCGATAAGATTCTCAATCACGAAGCCCTCCCAACTCGCGCCAGCCACAGGATGGCCCAGAATCGATTCTTCCTCGGCGATATTGAGCAGCGCATGGACGATTCCGCTATCTCGAACGAACACTTTGGGGGCTTTGACTAGGCGCTTCCCCACATTGCTAGCAAAAGGCTGCATCCGCCGAACCAACATTAGATCGGCTAAGAGGTCGAGGTATCGTGCGACCGTTTTGGCATCGACGTCCAGCCCGCGCGCGAGTAGCGCGGCGTTAAACAAGCCACCCTGAACATGCGCCAGCATAGTCCAGAAACGACGAAGCGTCGTCGCCGGAACGCGGGGTCCGAGTTGAGGGATATCGCGTTCTAGATAGGTCCTAATGAAATCTTGTCTCCAGACTAAACTGCGTGAGGCGTTGCTCGCCAGGAAGCTCTCTGGAAAACCACCGCGTACCCACAGGTCGGACTGCCTGTCATTTGGGATTTCGAGGACATCCAGCGGAGAGAGTTCGATGTAGGCGATCCTTCCGGCAAGCGTTTCAGATTGCCGAAGCAGGTCTGGGGAAGCGGAGCCCAACAACAAAAAGCGGCCGGCAACTTTGCCGCGCCGGCGGCCGGCATCTATGAGTCCCCGCAGAGCCGCAAATAGCTCCGGCATTCTTTGTACTTCGTCTAAAATGACGAGCTTGTCTTCGTAATTGGAAAGATAGAAAACAGGATCGCTCAGCTTGTCGCGATCAATCGGCGATTCGAGATCAAGGTAGATGCTTTCTCGCGCGGCACCGATCGTTTGGGCCAGGGTTGTCTTCCCGACCTGGCGAGGCCCGAGCAACCCGACTGCGGGCAAGTGACTAAGTCGTTCCTGGACAATGGTTTGAACCCGGCGCCGGATCATTCATGCAATTATGGCATAGCATTCCCGATTTGCAAGGTTGTGGAATTGCTGATCCAGGGGTGCGCTTAACCGTGTCGGATACGGCGCGGGGAGAATTTCAAAGCGCGATTCGCTTGCAGAGTAATTATGCGGAGGCGCATTACCGGCTCGGGTTGGTTTATCAAGGGCAAGGAAAGAACGCGGATGCGGAGCGGGAGTTTCGAGTTGCACAGCAAACAAGCGGGAAGTAGCCTCGAATTTATCCCGTTTTCGGAAGTGAATTCTAGAATTTTCCTTCTATAAACAATACTTTTAGTTCTATTACCTCAATAAAATCAAGGGGTTACCATTTGGTGGTACAGATGCTTATGGTGTCTCAGTGCACATTGGGCCAGCGTGAATGCTAGGATATTTCTTTAGATTCAGCGGCCTTTGCCCAGCAAACCCAACCGGAGTTTTTTTCTATGGTTACAAAGACAAAACATAATTGGTTCCATTTAGGAGTTATCAACACTTTTGGCGTACTTCTCGGAGTCGCCCTCTTGATGCTCTCAACGCTGACAACAACGGCGAATGCTCAGACGATTACGACAGGCGATATTACGGGAGTGGTGACCGACCAATCGGGCGCAATCGTACCGAACTCGACTGTTGCCCTCAAGAACATAGATAACGGCTCGGCGCGATCGATGAAGACCGGCGGCGCGGGCGAATTTCGTTTTACCACCCTGCCTCCGGGCAACTATCAGTTAACGGCGGCGTTTACGGGCCTGAAATCAAACACGACGGGCGTGGCAGTTGCGGTTGGACAGGTCATCAACGTAAGTCTCACATTGACACCGGAGTCCACGACAACCGTACTAACCGTGACGGAAGCGGCGCCGCTTTTGAACGTGGAGAATGGCAATCTCGCCACATCTTTTAACGCGCATCAGTTAGAGAATCTGCCGGCACCCGGCAATGATATGACTGCATATGCCTATACGACTCCTGGAGTGACACTCAGCACCGGCGGCGGTTACGGCAACTTCTCGGTATTTGGACTACCTGGCGTATCGAATCTGTTCACCGTCAACGGTACGGACAACATGGACCCGTACCTGAATTTAAATAATTCCGGAGCGAGCAACTTGACGCTCGGTGCGAACGAGATTTCGGATGTTTCCATTGTGATGAACGGTTATACAGGGCAGTACGGGCGGCAGGCTGGCGCCAACGTGAACTATGTGACGAAGACCGGTTCTAACGGGTTCCATGGCAACGCGGCTTGGTATTACAACGGCGGGAAACTGAACGCCAACGACTTTTTCAACAATCAGAGCGGCACGGCGCGGCCTTTTGCCATTTCAAATGAATGGGCGGATTCGATCGGTGGCCCCATCCTTAAGAACAAATTGTTCTTCTTTGTAAATAACGAGGGGCTTCGGTATGTTTTGGCCGGTGGTGGACCGGTGTACATACCGACTACCGAATTCTCAAACTTCGTTTTGCAAAATCTCGCGGGCACCACAGCTCTTCCGTTCTACCAGAAGGCGTTGGGCCTTTATAGTGGAGCGTCCGGAGCGTCTCGTGCCACGGCGGTAACGGATCCAGGCTTGGGTTGCGGCGATATTAACGCTAACGCCGACCCCACCAACGGGCCTACCGATCCGGGTGCCGTCGCTGCGACCGCTGCAGGCTTCGGTACCTCCATCCCTTGCGCGCGCACCTTCCGTAGCACGGTGAACAACCTCAATACCGAATGGTTGTTGCAGGCGCGCGGCGATTATAACATTACGAACACCGACCGGATTTATCTCCGTTATAACGTCGACCATGGTGTGCAAGCGACCGGGACCGACCCGATTAACTCTGCCTTTAACGCGAACAGCGTGCAGCCTTCCTGGGGTGGCCAGCTCGGCTACACCAAGGTGATTGGCAGTACGATGGTGAACCAATTGTTGCTCTCGGGGTCTTACTACACAGCGATCTTTGGTCCGCCGGATCTGAAGGCGGCCCTCAATACCTTCCCGACGACATTTGGTTTCGTCGATGGCGAGCCGTTCAGCAATCTGGGCGGTGGCGATAATTCTTATCCGCAGGGCCGCAAAGTGCGCCAGTGGCAGTTGATCGACGATTATTCCATCTCGCACGGCGCACACACGCTTAAGTTTGGCGCCAACGTCCGGGACAACTTTATTGCCACGTACGCTTACGGCGCTAACACGAGCGGACTGTTTACCTTCAACTCAATGACCGATTTTCTGGACGGATCCCTTAACTACGGTTCCACCTATGCGCAGAGTTTTGCGAATATCGGCGCAGAGAACTTGAAGATGTATAGCGAGGGTTTCTATGCACAAGACGAATGGAGGGTTCGCTCGAACCTTACCGTAACGCTGGCGATTCGCTTTGATCGGAACAGCAATATCACTTGTGCGCGTGGTTGCTTCAACGAATTTGGTTCGCCCTTCGCGCAACTCGCGCACGCGGTAACCACTCCATACAATCAGACAATTCAGACAGGTCTGAAGAACGCCTTTCCCAACGTGGAAGCGTTCGTCCCAGCCCCGAGGATCGGTATGGCGTACAACGTGGCGAAATCCACGGTGCTCCGTGGAGGCTTCGGGATTTTCACGGACCTCTACCAGGGCTTGATTGCCGATCGTCTCATCACGAACTCACCGGCGGTTGCTTCTTTCACTACGTTGTCTGGAACTGTGGCCCCTGGCGATCCTAACAGCGCATTCGCCGGCGTCGCGAACTCTTTTAACGCATTCAATCAGGGCTTCAATAGTGGCGCCACGCTCGCTCAGTTGAAAGCGCTAGTACCGCTTGGCTTCGCGGCTCCTAACTTCAACACAATCGCTAACAAGCTATTCAACCCCAAGTACTACGAATGGAACTTTGAATTGCAACAGAGTTTCGGGAGCAAGTACCTGCTGTCTGTAAATTACGTGGGGAATCATGGCTACGACGAAATCAACCAGACTCTCTTCGCGAACGAGTACTCGGCAAAGAATTTCCAAGGTTTGCCGACAACTTCTCCCGATGCGCGTTTTGGCGAGATTCGCGAACTGAACAATGCGGGCTGGTCGAATTATGACGGCTTGGTAACGTCGTTCAAACTGAAGATGTCTTCCGATTTGACTGCTTCGTTCGGATACACTTATGGCCACTCACTCGATACCTGCTCTAATAGCTGCCTGGAGCCTTTCAACGCTCTTACAGCCGTGAGCCTTCGGTATCAGATCAGTCCGCTAGGTGAGCGAGCTGTGAACTACGGCAATTCCGACTACGATGTTCGCCATTCGCTTAACGCCAACTACGTGTATACAGTGTCCCCTAGCCACTTCTCGAATGGAATCATGAAGCAGGTGTTGGGTGGCTGGACTGCTGCTGGTACAGTTTTCTACCACACGGGGTATCCGTTCAGTGTAGTGGATAGTGGTGTCCGTACGGCCGGAGGATTGAAGAATGCGAGCGGCATTGCTACACAGCCATTTATTGCCGATTACCTCGGCGGTTTGAGCAGCACTACTTGCAGCACGCCGAGCGATGGCAATTACCAGTGCTTTGGTGGTGCATCCGCGTTTGCACCGGCCTCGGCGCAATTGGATTACGGCAACACCGCCCGCAATGCATTCCGCGGACCTGGCTACTTTAATACGGATTTGAACGTTAACCGCGTCTTCTCCGTCCATGAACGGTTCAAATTGATGGTGGGAGCTTATTTCTTTAATATCCTCAACCATCCCAACTTTGATTTGCCGGTCAACAATGTGGCATCGGGCAGTTTTGGTCAGATTCTTTCCACAGTGTCGGCGCCCTCTAGCGCGTATGGTTCATTCCAGGGCTCGGCGGTTTCAGGCCGCGTGGTGCAAACGCAAGTGAAGTTGACGTTCTAAACGATCAAGCAAGAAAAAACACAAAAAGGCGCATCGCGAATTGCTAGCGGGGCGCCTTTTTCCTTAAAAAGAAAAAGGGCAAGCCGAACGAATCGGCTTTCCCTTTTTTCTCGCATAGACTCGGAGGTTATCTACGCTTTGTCTAGTTGGACTCTCACGCAATAATAATGTTTCGTTAATACTTGCGGCACGATTTTTTTGGGCAGCCCGCTTCGAACCGGTACAATTGAGTAGCAGCTATGTTAGCCGTCGATACTGTCGTTGAGGAAATCGAGCGTCTTAAGAAAAGTCGAAGCGCGATAATCTTGGCGCATCACTACCAGGAAGCCGAGATTCAGGAGATGGCTGATTCTATTGGAGATAGCCTGGAATTGGCGCGCGCGGCGCAACGCTTTGAGGGTGACGTCATCGCCTTTTGCGGTGTGAAGTTTATGGCTGAGACTGCGAAAGTCGTAAATCCCTCGAGAATTGTAGTCCTACCCGATATGCATGCTGGCTGTAGCTTGGTTGATAGTTGCCCGGCTCCGGCCATTTCAGCCTATCGGAAGAGAAATCCGGCCCACGTGATTGTGAGCTACATCAATACGTCGGTCGAAGTGAAAGCCGAAAGCGACATTCTTTGCACTTCGCGCAATGCGGTGGCTGTCGTAAATTCGATCCCTGCCGAGAAGCACGTACTTTTTCTACCCGACGTGAATTTGGGGAACTGGGTGAAGAAACAGACGGGCCGGGAGAACATGACGATCTGGCAAGGGGCTTGTATTGTGCACGCTACCTTTCCCGGCCGCCGCGTCACCGCAGCCCGCTCCGAACATCCGCAGGCGGTAGTGGCGGCGCATCCCGAATGCCCCGGCGATGTTTTGCGGCAGGCGGATTTTATCGGGTCGACTTCGGCGATTATCGATTGGTGCGCCAAACAGCCGAATGACGAGTTCATCATCATGACCGAGAGCGGAGTCCGTTATTCGCTCGAGAGGCAATCGCCGGGCAAAAGATTCTATTTTGTGGCGAATGAAAATTGCAATTGCAGCGAGTGCCCTTATATGAAAATGAACACGCTCGAAAAACTACGCGATTGCCTGGAGACTCTTCAGCCGCGCATCGAACTTTCGGAAGATATCATCGAACGAGCGCGAGTGCCCTTAGACCGGATGCTTGCGCTAAAGTAATCACAGGTTGACTCAGCTCGTCCAGCTCGGAATCAGTCCGCAGCCGCCGCCCCCGATGAGTGGGCCGCTGGTGGATACGTTCGGGCGTACGCACTCCGATTTGCGGATCAGCGTCACCGACCGCTGCAATATCCGCTGCTTCTACTGCATGCCGGAAACGGGCGCTACTTTCGCCAAAGCATCGGACCTCTTGAGTTTTGACGAGATCGAGCGCTTTGTTCGGGTGTCTACACCGCTGGGCATTCGAAAAGTCCGGCTCACCGGCGGCGAGCCTTTGATGAGGCCGAAGCTGCCGGATCTAGTGGCGAAGTTGAGTGCGATCGATGCGATTCGCGATCTTGCGCTGACCACGAATGGCGTGCTTTTGGCGGAAACTGCGCGCGTTTTGCACGGCGCGGGATTGCGGCGTTTGAACATTCACTTGGATACGCTCGACCGGGAGCGCTTTCGGCAGATTACCCGGCGCGATGATTTGAGCCGCGTCATGGCGGGTTTGGAAGCAGCCAAGAAGGCCGGCTTCGACGTGATCAAGATGAATGCGGTGGCGATCAAAGGATTGACGGAACCAGACGTGGTTTCCTTAGTCAGGTTTGGCCGTGAACAGGGCATTGAAGTGCGCTTTGTAGAATTCATGCCGCTGGATGCGCAGGAATTGTGGTCGCTCGATCGAGTTTTGACCGCGGACGAAATGATCGCCATGGTTGAGCGGGAATTTGGGCCATTAACCGCCGTACCCGATGCCGATCCGCGCGCACCAGCCACGGAATACCGTTTGGCCGATGGTTACCGGATCGGCTTTATCGCCAGCGTGAGCAAGCCGTTTTGTATGAATTGCAACCGGCTACGGCTCACCTCGGATGGCAAGATGCGTTATTGCCTCTTTGCCAACGAAGAGACGGACGTGCGGCCCCTTCTCAGAAGTGCTGAAACCGCGAAAGAGTTGGAGACTGCGATAAGATCTACGGTTTGGCGGAAGTGGATCGGCCACGAAATCAATCGCGCGAACTTCGTAGCACCACAACGGCCCATGTACGCTATCGGAGGGTAGCTTCTATGAAGACGCTTGCGAAAATTGCCGAATCCGAGCCGGAAGCGTAAGCGCCCTAGATTCTCATGTGGCAACAAATCTATGACCCGGCGGGGAGCCGTGTGCTCTCTACCTTGCTGGCTGCGCTACCGGTCATTGTGTTGTTAGGCGCGCTTGGTTTTTTCAAAATACAAGCACATGTAGCGGCGCTATTGGGTTTGGCCTCCGCGCTCATGATCGCAATTTTCGTATTTCACATGCCTGCCGGTATGGCCGGCAAGACGGCATTGCTGGGTGCGCTGTACGGATTATTGCCGATTGGCTGGATCGTCATCAACGTGATCTTCCTCTACAAGTTGACGGAAAGCACCGGGCGATTCAAAGTTTTGCAAGACAGCGTGGCAAGCATCACGAACGACCGGCGGCTGCAGTTGTTGCTGGTGGCCTTCTGCTTCGGAGCGTTCTTTGAAGGCACGTCGGGGTTTGGAACGCCGGTAGCGGTGACGGGCGCGATGCTGATGGGTCTTGGGTTTTCACCTTTGGCGGCGTCGGCGTTATCGTTGATTGCGAATACGGCGCCAGTGGCGTTTGGCGCGCTGGGCACGCCGATTCTTGGATTGCAATCGGTGACGGGGCTTGATCTAAATCAGTTGTCGACGATGATTGGCAGGCAGTTGCCGTTCTTCTCGCTAGTCATCCCGTTCTGGTTGATCTGGGCGTTTGCGGGCTTCAAACGGATGCTGGAAATTTGGCCCGCGCTCTTGGTGGCGGGTGTTGGCTTTGCGGTGCCGCAGTATCTGGTGTCGAACTTTCACGGGCCGACGCTAGTAGATGTGGTGGCTTCGCTGGTTTCGATGGCCGGACTGATTGGTTTGTTAAGAGTGTGGCGTCCGAAGTCGGTAATGCTGGGGACAACGCGAGACTGCGAATTTGTTTCGCCCGAGGAGGCGGAGCTTCGCATGGTGCGGCACACGCATACGCCGGCGGAAGTGTTGGCAGCCTGGACGCCGTGGGTGATTTTGGCGGTGGTTGCTTTTGCCTGGGGATTGCCGCCGGTCAAAACGTGGCTGAATCATCTATCTAACCCGCAGATCGCCATTGCGGGCTTGCATAACTTAGTGCAGCGTGTTCCGCCGGTAGCGCCTGCGCATGCAAAACCGGAGGCTGCGGTGTTTGCCCTTTCGTGGCTTTCGGCATCGGGCAGCGGCATTTTACTGGCGGCGCTGATCGCAGCCAGTGTGATGCGGATCGGCTTGAGCCAGGCTTTGAAGACGTACGGCGGAACGCTTTACGCGGTGCGATTTTCGCTGCTCACCATCGCGGCTATGCTGGCGCTTGGCTACACAACACGCTACTCGGGTTTAGACGCCACCATGGGTTTGGCCTTCGCACAAACGGGCGTGCTCTATCCCTTCTTCGGAACGTTGCTTGGTTGGTTAGGCGTGGCGCTCACTGGATCGGATACGTCGTCGAATATTTTGTTTGGCAGCTTGCAGCGCATCACGGCGCAGCAGCTCCATTTGAATCCGCTGTTGATGGCTGCCGCCAATAGTTCCGGCGGCGTGATGGGAAAGATGATTGACGCGCAATCGATTGTTGTGGCCTCCACTGCAACAAACTGGTTTGGGCATGAAGGCGAGATTTTGCGGTATGTCTTCTTTCACAGTTTGGCGCTGGGCTGCTTGGTTGGAATTCTGGTGACGCTCGAAGCGTATGTGGCGCCGTTTACTTCGCTGGTGCCGTAAGAATATTCTGCATTTAAACGCTGGTGTTCTGCCCGCTGCTTGAGTATCATGAGGTAGAGTTGGTTTCACGACTGGCTCATCGATCTTTAAAGTTTGCCACGAATGACCAGTGCTTCTTCGGTCAAGATGGCTCACGATTCGTCGGCGGCCCCGAGAACGTTGCTTCTGCGGTTAAAAGACGAGACTCGCGATGTACATGAGAGCCTGGAGCGAGACTTAGATCTCCTTCAACCCGATTTGACTCTGGAACGGTACCGGAGCATCGTGGAACGCCTTTACGGTTTTTATCTTCCTTGGGAGAATGCGATTCAGCCCATACTCTCAGAGAAGCTTCCAGGCTTTGCGGAGGCGCGAACCAAAACGCCCAAGCTGCTGGAAGATATTGTCTGTCTACGCAAAAAGCTGGGGAAGCTTCCAGTTTGCAAAAATCTGCCGGTGTGTCTAACTTGGCCTAGCGTTCTCGGGGGACTGTATGTGACGGAGTCGGCCACCCTCAATGGGCTGATTATTTCACGCCATTTGCAGCAGATGCTGGGCTTGTCGGCGCGTCATGGGGCGGCTTTTTTTTCGAGTTACGGCTTCGAAGTGGGGTCGATGTGGCGGGCTTTCGGCGCTGTGTTGCAGAATCACACGCCTGCGGCACAGGAAGACATGATCATCGCAGCCGCCCGCCAAACTTTTCTCAGTATGCATCAATGGCTTTGTGGCGAGAAGAAATGAAGAAGAGCTATTCTGCAAGGAATGGCTAAGATTGCGGTGGTGGGCAGTTTGAACATGGATCTGGTGGCGGTAGCGCCGCGGATCCCTGTGGCCGGTGAAACGATTACCGGCAGCGATTTCTTTACCGCGCCTGGAGGCAAAGGCGCTAACCAGGCATTCGCAGCGGCGAAACTCGGCGGCGAAACGGCCATGCTGGGGCGGGTAGGCTCGGACGATTTTGGCCGGGCGATGCGAAAAAATCTGGCCGACGTTGGATGCCAGGTGGGTGGCGTGCGCGATGTGACGGGGCCCAGCGGCGTTGCGTTGATTTTTGTGGCGGACAGCGGAGCGAACTCAATTGTGGTTGCGCCCGGAGCCAATCATAAACTAAACCCAAGCGATATTGCCGCGGATGCGGACGTGTTCGATGGCTGCAGCGTGGCTCTGCTGCAGCTAGAGACAACGCTGGAGACCGTGACTGCGGCCGCACAATACGCGAAGCAGCGGGGGGCGCGCGTGATTCTTGATCCGGCGCCGGCTCCGAGCGGTGGCTTGCCCGTTGCGTTGCTGAACGCGGTGGATATCCTCACACCGAACGAAACCGAAGCCGCCATGCTGGCCGGTTTACCGCCGAAGCCGTTAACGGCGGATGAGGCCGGCAAGATTGCGCGAACGTTGCAAGCGAAGGGTACACGCACGGTGATCGTCAAACTTGGCGAGCAAGGGTGTTTGCTGGCTGATGGTGAGCGGCAACAACTCATTCCGGCGCCGAAAGTGAAAGCGGTGGATACGACCGCGGCCGGAGACGTGTTTAACGCGGCGCTGGCTGTGGCGCTGAGTGAAGGGAAAGATTTGCCGGCCGCGTGTGCCTTTGCGGCGAAAGCGGGCGCGGTGTCTGTCACTCGCATGGGCGCGCAAAGCAGTGCGCCGAGCCGGGACGAGGTGGTTTAAGGACCGAGTTGTTGCCACTCACCATCCCTACAAGACAACCTCAACACCCTTACGTCGAACTACATTCAACAACGCAAGCGCCGCACCTTTAGGTTCCTTGATCCCGCGCTCTAACTGTGAAACGTAGCCAACCGTTAGATTTAGATACCGGGCGAACGCGGCCTGACTCAAATGCGCCCTCTCCCGTAACTTGCGAATCTCCGCTGCGCTGATCGGCGCTGCCGTGTGAATCGCCTTCGGATCAAGGTGGCGAACCGTGATCTTTTGAGGCGTGGCCTTATCCACGATGCCCACGCGGCGCATGTCGTTGGCAGTCTTTAGAATTGCCTCGGCTACGCGGCTATGTTTTTTGATCTTCGCCATCGTTCACAACCTCTATTATTCTTTCTTCGAGTGCCCGCGACATCTCCTCAGCGTCGGCGCCAATCCATCCCGCTGCGATCTCCCGCAGCGACAGCAGTTCGTCTTCCGCAATGTTCTCGCGCTCGCTCTTGGCGAAACCATAGATAAATACCGCACGATTGGCGAGCCACTTCGTCTTGTAAATCCGCACGCAACTTATATAGCACTATAGATCATAGCACTATGAACTATAGTTCGCGAGTCTAGCCTAAGATCGGCGGAAGAGGCCGTTTGTTCGTCAGGCAGGTGGCGGTCTCGTTAGGGCAATAGCAAAGGTCGACGCCGAAACGAAGCGCGGGCTAGCGGATGTACCCACACTGATCGCGGTGGGCCTGCAGGCGGTTGTCGTCGACCCACGATTTCGTGAGCTGGTTGCTCATTCATTCACAATGATCGTACGGCTCCGCGCGTCGTGTATGGCTTTGTTCACGAAGAAAAATAAGTCACGTTCGCGCGGATATTGTCGCCCGCCCCTTTTGGGTTCCCCTCGTCGTAGCGTGATGGTTTTTGTCTATTCCTGTAACCGTCTTAAGGTATTTAAGTCTCATGTCCCGAATACCCAAAACGGAACTAAAGGAGCCACTAAAATGTAGAAACTCCAGACGCAGGCGGAACCGCCTGCGCCACCCACCATGCATGACTGACAGGCACGCTTACTCTAACGCGTCTTTTCTTGAGCCAGTGCGCGATTTGGATTGCAGGAATGAGAGGGCGGACGCTATGCTCTCGACCTTGCGGGCCAGTGTATATTCGACTTCGAGGCTTCTTTTTGCGCCATCGGATAGAAGTTTGCGGAGATTGGGATCGTCGAGAATGAGGTTTACTTTTTCGGCAAAGTCGACGGAGTCTCCCGATCGGAAGGTGAAGCCGTTGATGCCAGGTTGCAGAACTTCATATTCGGAAGTCTGCGTGAGCTCGTTATCGTCGGTGATGACTGGCACGCCGTAACACATGGCGTGATGAATGCTTAGGCCGATGCAGGTGGCTGTAACAAATACCGATCCGGCCATGTACCAAAGAGCGAGCTTGCGTTCGTCGTAGACTGGCCCAAGGAAACGCATCTTCCGGGAGATGCCGAGTTCTTTGGCGCGGTTCTTGACCATGTCTTCGAGCGGGCCGCCGCCGATCCAGACTAATTCCACATCATCGCGGGTTTGGAGAAGGCGAGCGTAGTAGTTCACCATGAGATCGGGGCGTTTGCTCTCGGTCAGTCTTACGATGTGAAGCAGTATGTGTTTGCCGGCGAGATCCTGGGCCTCGACGAACTCTTTTACTTCCTCGCTGGTAATGCTGTCGCGAACCTTGAGGATGCTGCGTTCGTCAATGGCGGTTGAAATAACGCGGATTTTGCCGGGGCTGGTGCCGCGTTTCAGTTGCTCGCTGCGGCTGCGCTCTCCGCAGCAAAGCAGCAGGTGGCTCCACAAACCAGCGTAACGCATGAACAATTGACTCCAAACGGCGACTCCGCAGCCCATGAGACGACAAAGCACAAGAGCGGCGGCGTCTGAGAGATCGCGCTGGTTGCCGCTGAGGATCACAATATCGGGGCGCTCGGCGATGAGACGCCTGAGCAGGCCGGGCCGGACGACAAAGCCGCCGATCCACTTCGAGGGAAGATGTTTGGCGGCGAACTGATGTTGCCGTTTGTCGTATTGATTGAGCTGCGATTTGGATTGCAGGTCGGCCCAGACGGTGAAATCGATGCCAACGAGCTTTGCGATAGCTTCATAGACTGGGACGTCATACGCAGGAATGACGGGCTGGACGAACACCACGCGAACCTGGGCCGCAGCGGAGCCTTCCGTATGAACTGACGGCGGCGTGACAATGGCGGTAGCGTGGACACTATTTTGCTTGATAGTATCCACGTTGTTCCTATCTCTACTTGAGGACATTAATCGCCGCCGCTCCCAAGGCGAGTTGGCCGAACACCTGGCTCCAGTCGCGAAGGCCCTTGAGGATGCTTGTTTTGAATAAGGCTTCGGGCATCACAACCGAGTCGCTTGGATTGAGGCGGCTTGCTTCAAAACCCTTCGTGAAAGGGTTGAAGCCGCCTTTGGGGGAAACGGAGCCATCGGCGCGGATGACGAAGAGATGTTCCTTGTCGGCAGTACGAGTGGGGCCGCCGGCTTGACGGACGTAGTCGCCGAGAGATTTCTGCGCTTCGTAGAAGATGGAGTTCTGGTTATAGACGGCGCCTAGAATATTCACGGTGGAGGGCTTGGGAGGCACGATGAAGTGGTCGCTATCCTCCAAGGGGAGGCTCATGAGTTTGGACAAATCGTTTGTTTCCGGGTCGAGATTGAGGACGATGCGGCCGGTGGCTTTGAGATTGCGCAGCTTCTCAATCATCTGATGCTCGGTGTCGACGCGTTTGGCGATCACGGCCGCTTCTTCGGTGCTCGAAGCGTTGCCGGCGCGGGTGGCCGATTCCTTTTGCAACTGGTCTTCGAGACTGCGCGCAAAGTCCTCCAAGCGGTGCTGCTGATCGACGCGTGTGGACTCGCGGAGGAACTGCGATGCGTACAAATAAGCTTGCGGAGTTAGTCCGCCGGCGCGTTGAATCAGTTGGCCGAGAGTTTCGCCTGGCCGCACTGTGTAAAGGCCGCTCGCGGCGAATTCGCCTTCAAGGCGGACGGTGCGCGTTTGCTGAGTGGAGGCAACCTTAATGTCGAACTGGGAGAAGATGGTGACCACGTCTGAAGGGCGCAATTCCAGGTTCTGCGAATCGTCGCCATCGATGATGAGACGGCCCAGGTTGAACGGGATGAGCTCGGTGCTCAGGTCGCGGTCTTTCTGGCGCTCGATCACGGCGTAAGACCAGTTGATGTCGGGCTCGCGCCGCGCCTAGAGTGACCATTTTGCGCTTCTTGTCTGCATCCTTTTGACTGCCTTCTTGATCGGCTTCGACTGGCTTGTCTAGCGGATTCAGGAGCGGTTGTCCGAGCTTCTTCTGTTGCAGTTTCTCGTCGTCCAGGTCCCTTTGCTTGCTCAATTCTTTGACACGCTGATCGCCCAGCGCATTGCGTTGCTCCCAGTAGTGCCGCGAAATCAAAGACTGTTTATTGGGGATCACCTCGCGCAGGCGCATACCTTCATGCCAAGGGAAGCGCCCGGGATTGGCGACATTGCCGCGCAGGGTGACGGCATTTTCAAAAGCGGGGTTGACGGCGGGGACGTAAAGGATATCGCCATCGGCCACTTCGGTGGAAGAGGCATCGGCATTGAGACGGACATTGATCGTTTTGCGCGTGGTGTGTTGATCGATGCGTTCGATGGTGGCGCGTTCCCAATCGGCAGTGGGCGCGAGGCCGCCAGCCATTTGAATGACGCCCGCGACGGTGGCTTCGCCGTTCAATTCATAGATGGCCGGGTTGCGGACGCTGCCGGCTAGCGCGAGTTGAGCGCCGGCCGGCGGGATATAGATGACGTCTCCGGGCATGAGGCGCTGGTCTTTGGATTTATCGCCTTTGAGCAGGAGGTCATAAAGATCGAATTCTGTGGTGACTTGGGCGCCACGCTTCAATTGGATGTGGCGCATGGACCCTTGCGGCAGCGGACCGCCGGATGCGAACACGGCGTTGAGTAAAGTGCTGAGAGCACTGATTGTGTAGCTTCCTGGACGGCGAGCTTGGCCGACGACGAATATCTGAATGGAGCGCAGTTGGCCGATGTTGACGTCGAGGTCAAAGTTACGAAAGACGCGGCCAATTTGAGAGCGCAGATAGCTGGGGAGTTTGCCGAACGGGAGACCCGCCACGGAAACGTTACCCACGCGGGGGATGAAGACGCCGCCAGCGCGGTCGACGGTGAGTTGGAGGTCGGCGTTTACTTGACCCCACAGGCGGACGATGAGTTCGTCGCCGGGGCCGATCAGGTAATCGGTGGTGACGGGGATTCGGTCGACGGGGGCGAAGGTAGTGGGGACCTGTTTAAACAATTCTGCGCCGAAGATGGGTAAAACTCCGCCGACGGAGTTCATAGCGAAGCGTTGAAAATCGGTGAGGGGGGCATCGCGGTCATCCAGGAGCGGTTGGCCATCGCGCTGCGACAAGCCATTTGGCCGTTGCCGCGACAAACGCGGGTCAGTGCGGAGTGTGGGGAGGTCGGCACGGATGGGCTGGCGCGGCGTGTTGGGAAACGCTGTTTGGTCGTCACCGCCGTTTGGCGTGTCAGCCGTGGCAGAGGCTTGGCAGTTCGCGGACAAATCGCCTAACGGCGCGGGGCAATCGGCGGCACTTTGCGGCGCTTCTTGTGCCCACATGGCCTGCGACCCGGAAAGAAGAAGAGCCAGAGCGAGCGCGTAGCGGAGTTGAATAGTCATAATGTTTCTCTCATGGTGGGGCGCATCCGTGGCCTTTGCACTTTTGTCGCTCCCTGGCCTTTGCGGCTCAGCCAGAGGCTGTCGTTGCGGCGACGAAGTCTGTTCCTGCCCCGTTGCTCCCGCCCCACAAAGGCGCAGCGCGTTTTCTCTGTCATTGGTGGTGCGCATCTGTGGCCTTTGCGGTTAATGAACGAGCGGAAGCTTGGGCTCCCAGGCGAGTTGCAGCCAGCCACTGACGTTGCTTTGCGGCAAGCCGATGGATGGAATGTCAAACCTTTCAAACTGAAAAAATGAGGAAGCATGCCAGTTGCGCTTGAATTGAAATTCGGCTTTGAGGGTGGCGTCGGTTTGGGTGGAACCACCAGGCGGAAACTGCGAGCCGCCCTTGCTTTGGCGGAAGCCGGCTTCGAGCGAGCGGCGCGGAGCAAAGCGGTAAGTGGCCCAGCCTTCGATGACGCGGGCATCGCGGGTGACCGGGTTGCCGATCAAGTAGCCATAGTTGGTGTTGCCGCTGTGGTACTGGTTGTTGATGTAGTTCAACCAGCCGCCCTCATCTCCTTTTAAGAGGCTGGTAGAAGCGACTTCGGAGCGGAGACTAAGACGCGGAATGCCGGGGACGCGTGTCAGGTAAATACCGGGACTCAATGCAGCGCGGCGCGGTGCGGCGAGCGGAGATGGGTCGTCATCGCTGTAGGAATCGCTATAGAGGGTGAGCCAGTTCCGCAGGCCTGGGATGCGGTAGCGAAAGTCGAAGCCGGCTTTGCGGTCGCCGGGGTCGTGAGCGCCTAATTGGCCTACCAAGCTGGTGGTTGAAACGAAATTATCGATGAAGCTGTTGAGCGTGATGGGATGGCCTACGCCCCAAAAGATGGACCAACGGGTGAAGCCCAGTTCGAGGTTTTCGGTGAGTTTGACCGAGATCTTCTGCGCGTTGAACCAAGGCCGCCAAGTGTATTGCTGGCCGCCTAGTTTGCCGATGACGAACTCGGTGCGGATCTCACCAAGATGCTGGAGAATGCCAGGAAGATGGAACGGCTGCGCTGTGGTGATTTTGGCTGACTTAAGTGGCTCGGCATTATTGCTGAATGAGAGAGGCGCGTCATAAGTGGGCCCCCACCACATGGCTTGTTTGCCAACGGAGAATTCGAAATCGCCGAAGCGCACGCCCGCATAACCTTCGATGGTTCGGAAGCGATCAGTGCCGGTTTGGGGTTGGGCTGGTTGCAGCGGGTTCAAATCGAGCGACGAGATGAGCTGACGGGTTGCGAGAGAGTATGGCGGGTTGCCGGGAGCATGCTGGTATTCGCCTTGCAACTCGGCGAAGAAGGGACCCTGTTCGGCATGGACTGTGAAGCCGTCGATCATGTTGAAACCGGAACCGAAGGGCCGGCGGAATCGTTGCGCCAGGTTTGGCCGAAGTCGAGGCTGTTGTGCAGGACGGGGCCACTGATATAGCCGGATCGAGCGTAAACGGAATCGAGGACGACGGAGCCGGTGGCGACATTGGTATCTAATTCGTGGTGCAGGGCGGCGAGGGTGCCGCGTACTTCGCGAGTTGTGGCGCCGCCGTCGTGGAGGGAAGTTGCCAAGCTATCGGCTTCGAGCAACTGACGCTGGCATTCGGAACGCGCCCAGGGGCGGAGACCGGAGGTCTGAGACGGAACGAAGCCGAGGGCAGCGAGGCGGTCGAGCGCGGGATAGATCCAGCTATCGATGGGTACGAAGGAAGCGCCATTTGAAGGATCGTGTTCGGGCTTGGGATCCTTCTTTTGCTCGGTGTAGAGGCCGAAGTCTGGACGAGGAAGATTTTGATGGGCGACGTAACGGCCGATTAAGAATCCAAGGGCGCTGCCGGCGACGACGTCGGCAGGGAAGTGCTGGCGGGCGGAGACCCGGCTGAAGCTGATGGCGCTGGCAACACTATAGGTGGCGAATTGCGTGAACCAACCTGGATAACGGCTCGAAATGACAGAGGCGATGGCGAAGGCGGAGGCGGCGTGGACAGAGGGGAAGGATGAGTTGAGGCGGCTTGAGGTTTCAAATGCGCCGAGGCTTCCAGGTACGGACGGACGTTCGCGGCCGGCAAACAGCTTGAGCAACTCGGTATCGATTAAGGCGTCGGCAACGGCGCGGGCAGTGAGGATGCCGCTGTCACGGGTATAATTGTCTCCTTCGTGCCAGCCTTTCCAGGCTAGAAAGGCTGGCACGACGGCGAGAGAAACGAGCGCGCCGTTCGAGAAATTGGAACTTCTCTGTTGAGCGAGCGCGTTGGTTTTGATGTGTTCGTTCATGTTGCGCTGGTCGGATGAGAGTAGATAGGCGGTGGCGGCGGTAAGCGGGATGAGCCAGGTCAGGTCGCGAGGCTTGGCGTGGCTCGGGCTTAGGAAAATGGCGCGCTGGTCTGCGGCTATGTCTTTGACAAAGTCTTGGGGCTGAAGCGCTTGCCCCGGAGCATCGCGAGAGAGAAGCCCAATTAACAACGCCACCGAAGCCGCGCTCTTTTTGGGGAGAAGAAGCTTCATGAGTTGGGATCAATGCGCTTCTTCCGATCGGGCCAGCGGCGTGGGGACGGCTGGGCTAGAGGCTTGGCATGATTTAAGGGTAAGTGAAGCTCGCGCAGTGTGGTTCCCATTTTGGACTTGGATCCGCCTCCTTGGATTCGTATTGGAAGTGGGGGGCCTAAGTGAAAACTCTCAGGGTTCGCGCAAAGGAGGGGTAAGACTCGTCACTAACGACGAGGGTAAGTTAATTTTGTAGCGCTGAGGGACAGGCGGGGGTGCGAACTAACTATTCCTGAGCGGACATTTGATGATCGGAATCGCGCCAGGCGCTGATTTTGAGGCGACGGCACACCCAGCAGAGGCTTTCGTCATCTGTGCTTGTGTTGGGCGGTCCGGTCAACGGCGTGCAGGATGATCCACAAACCGCGCAGGGCTTTGGTGGAGCAGGAGGTCTTTCCGCATCAACCGATTTCTTCGCCATCTCCAGAATCTGGGGGGCGATGATCGGTTCGTTGATCGGCTTCTTTTTCATTCCTAGATTCACTATAGCCCATTCGTAAGGGGAATGAGGCGATGAGCAGCGCAAAACGGGGACACGCCTGCGGATCGGACGACGTCCGAAGATCTCGCCAGTTGAGCCTCAAACGATCGGACAGACCGATCGGAAGGCAACGGGACACTTTAAGAGTTGAGCCTGCTGAGCACCCAAACCAATTATCTTGGCAACCCGCCGCGCCGCTTCGGGATTGTCCCTTACGGATATATTCAACGTTACCCGAAAGATCTCGCGTCCTGGTCAACGTATTGCTCAACGAGCTGCTGCACGTATTCCGCAGGGCCACTTTGGCTTTCAGCGGCAATCTGGTCAGAGCTTGGCCTGCGTCCCAGGGCTAAAACTCACTTCCATAAACTAAGCCTAAGCTCAACGTCCCCGCGTGTCAAGAATCCATCTCTCCCTCGGCGTCCCACAATCGCCGCATCTCCGGTTCATCTCGCAACAATCGATCAAGCGCCCCTTCCGCCATCAGCCGCCCCTCACTCATCAAAAGAATCTTATTCGCCCGCAGCAGAGCCGGCCGCCGGTGACTCACGACCAAACAACTCACATTCCCTAGGCTCCCCCACAACTGCCGTTCAGTAGCCACGTCCAGCGCCGACGACAAGTCGTCGAAGATCAACAAATCCGCCCCGCGCGCAAACATGCGTGCCGCGCCTGTCCGCTGCACCTGCCCGCCGGAAAGCTTCACTCCCCGCGTACCCACCATCGTCTCCACGCCATGCTCAAACGTGGCGAGGTCCGGACCCAGCGCCGCCAACTCCATCGCATGCTCCAGACGCCCTTCATCGTCACCCGCGCCCATCATCACGTTGTTGCGCAATGATTCGCTGAACAGCCGCGGCGCCTGCGACGTATAGCTCGAATGTGGCGGCGTGAAGAACGTCGCCGGATCGCGAACCAAGCGCCCGTTCCATTCAATCGTCCCCGCATCGCGCGGCAGTAGTCCTTGCATCACGCGCAGTAGAGTCGTTTTCCCCGAGCCAATCCGCCCCGTGATCACCACAAACTCGCCGCGCTTCATCGCGAAACTGACATCCGCAATCCCCGCGTTCGACCCATGATGTTTGTAAGTCAACCCCGTGACGCGTAACGTATCGAACCACTCTCCCTCGGGCGCGCGCGGCACAAAGATCGGCGTCGGCCCAGTAAGCGCTAACGGAGCCGGATCAACCAACTTCTCCGCTGGCGCATCCACCATCAAATGCTTCATGCGATCCGTGGCTACCCCAACGCGCCTGTGTTGCGCCAGCACATCGCCGCCAATAAACGTAAGCACATTTGTTACGCGCGGCAACAATTGGATAAACAACGCCAGATCGCCCACTGCCAAAGCGCCCGCGCGCAACCGGCTCGCGGCCATCACCAACATCAGTCCAATGCCAACGAACACGAGTCCGTTGTTCATGCCGCGAATCATCTCCGTAAGCAGCACATCGGCCAGCGCGCGCTGCCGCCGCTCCTCGCCCAATCCAGCGAAATGCTGCGTCATCGATTCTTCGCGCCCCGCCACTTTAATGGCCTGCACTCCCGCGAACGCTTCGCCAATGGCATCCGTTACCCGCGCGGTGGCCTCACGCATCCGCCGCCGGTATGTCCGAATTAACGGTGACAGCCGCCGCATAATCAGCGTCATCAGAAAGAGCGGACTGCAAACCACCGCCGCAATCGCCGGCGAGATCCACACCATCATTCCGATCGCGCCTAAACCATACAGCGCGAATCCGCTGAAATCAATCCAGCTTTCCGCGTACGCCGTGACGTCGTCCACATCGTCCCTGAAGCGTGAAATGGCTTCCGCAGGGGACTCCGGCAGAATGCGCGAACCCGCCGCCATCAACAGATGATCCAGAATGTTGCGCCGCAGAAACGCCTGCAGCGTCAGATAATACCGGCTGAAGTTCCAATAGGCGAAGACAAACACCGCCATCCGTCCCGCATACAAGGCAGCGAGAACAGCCAACAGCGTCCACGCATTCCACCCGGCGGCCGCATGATTCGAAAGGGCGTTGAAGATCGCGCGCACGGCAATGCCTACGGCTAATGGCAGTAAGTGGAATCCCGCCCAGCCCAAACAGTTCAGCAGGAACTCGCGCCTCCGCCACGCCAGCAGCCGCCGCATGAGTTGCCAAGTCGTCACTCCAGGTTCTCCATGGCTTCATCCAAATTCTGCCCAGCCGACATCGCCACTAACTGCGAATAACGCGAACGTGGATCGCGCGCCAGCTCTTCGCGTTTTCCAAATTCCACAATCTGTCCATTCGCCAACACTAAAATGCGGTCCACGCGCTCTACCGTCTGCAGCCGGTGCGCGATGATGATCCCCGTGCACCCCTCCAAGAGCCGGTCTACTGCGCGCGTCAGGTTACGCTCAGTCGCCGGATCAAGCCGGCTCGACGGCTCATCGAGAATCACCAAGCTCGGCCTCTTCAAAAACACCCGCCCAAACGCTAGCAATTGCGACTCTCCGCCCGACAAGCCAGAACCACCCGCCTCGAGCTTTGTATCAAGCCCTTGCCGCGTCGTTTCGAGCCATCCGCCAAAACCTAACTTGCCGATCACATCGAGTATCTGCGCATCGCTGACAGATTTGTCATAGAAGGTAAGGTTGTCGCGAATCGTGCCATGGAACAACTGAACATCCTGTGTAACTAGCCCAACCTGTTCTCGCAACGAGGTTATCCGTAACTCGCGTAAGTCGAGACCGTTCAGTAGCACCCGCCCGCCCGTTGCATCATAAAGCCGGAACAGCAGACGGATCAACGTCGTCTTTCCGCTCCCCGTTCGCCCGAGTACTCCGAGCGTCTCACCTTTTTCAAGGGCGAAGCTCACTCCCTTCAAAACATCCTGCTGGCCGGGTTCATAAGCGAACCGCACACTTTCGAATTCAACCTTGACGCCACCCGCTGACTCCGCGAAGGCATGCGTTCCGTCTACCACCGATGGCTGCACCTCAGTCATTTCACGCACCCGCCGCAACCCCGCTGCGGCCTTTTGAAATTCCTGCAATTGTTGCGTGATCTGGTCGAGCGGCGCCTCCAGCATCGCCATGTAGTTGAACAGCAGGTACACAGTCCCGAGCGTCACCGCATGCTGCAAATACAGCGCGATGCCAATCCCCAAACTCAACACGTAGCCGGCCTGAAACATCCCGCTCATCGTGATCCAGATCGTTCCGCGCTTCATCCAGGCGCGCACGCCTTTGCTGAACCATTCCCGTTGCACCAAAAGAAATCGATGCATCACGAACGCACCGCCACCATTGGCCCTGATGTCGTCAAGCCCGGCTAGACGCTCTTCGATAAAGCCCATGAGTTGCGCCGATGCCTCGCGCTCTTCTTGGGTGGGCTCAATGGCAATCGACCGCAGCCTTCGTTGCACTCCTGCGGCGGCAATGGTAAATAACGTCAACGGCAACCCGGCGCGCCAGTCCTCCCGCCACAACAAAATCAGAACGCCTATCGTCAACAGCACCGCTGCCGAAACCCGCACCACAAATTGCGAAAAGAAATTCGACACGCTCGTCACATCGCCGTCGATCCGCTCAATCATCTCGCCGGGAGTTCGATCTTTGTGGAATCTCATATCCAGCCGCAGAGCGTGGCCAAAGAGATCGCTACGCAGCGTGTTCGTCGCCCGCCAGCCTACGTCGGCGGAAAGATAGGTGGCCACGGCGGATAGAACTTGATTCGCAATCGCGAGTGCAAGGTAAATGAATGCCAAGCGTTGCAACGCCACCGTCGCGCCATGCCCGACCGCCAGATCAATGAATCCGCGCATGACCTGTGGAATGTAGAGTTGCAGCAGGGTCGCGGCCAATAAACACGCGCCAAGAAAGCCCGCTCGCCAGGCAAGCGGTGACAGATAGTGTTTGAGGAGCCGCAGATTAGCCAGCATGGCGATTCAGCTTTTTCGCTCTGAAGTATCGTTGCGATCAACATCTCCTGCGATACGAACGAGCCGTACCCACTTGGATCCGCGCATTTGAAAATTCATTTGAACGGATTTTTCGCAACCACGCCAAAGTAATCTTGCCCTGCGTTGAAATCCTCGGACCACAGCGTTGTACAACGGCCCCGTTCTGCCGAAGCAATGATCATACCGTCGTAAAAGTGCACGCCGTATTTCCCATGCGCCTCCACCGCGCGGCGGACGATGGCGGCATCGGTGGCGACCACCTTGATTGGGGATAACGCATCCAAAATGGTTACCAAACCGGCCGGCTTCACGGGGGTCGACATCTTGTGCAGGAGTGTCGCCGAAAACTCTCCGAGCACCTGCGGAGAAATCAGCATTTGGCCGGCCAGCGCCAGTCGCAACAACTCCTGCGCCTTTCGCTGCTTCGCCTGGTCGGTCCGGTCGTAGGCGTAGACAAGTATATTCGCGTCCAGGAATTCAACGCCGGGCATAAAGGTCGGCGCGTGACCAAGTTCGTTTACCCACTTTGAATTGGAACCGTTGGAAGCTCCGATCCAAAGCTTCTCGCTCGCGCCTCTGCCGGCCAGAGGCGGCGCTCTCAACAGCCAGGCTTTCCAAGTAGCCGCGGACCAGACCGGTCAATGTAGTATCGCGGTCGACGGCGATTTTACGAACCTTTTTGACTAGTTCATCATTGAGTGAAAGGGTGACGTTCACATACCCATAATAAGGGATTCACGAGATATGGGTCAATTCACCAGTGCGGAATTCTCGCCGAATGTCTCTCGCACGCGGCGGGGACCCTTGTTGTAAATGGCGCCCCGTTTTATGACGGCGTTTCTCTCAGTCTGCGAATGGCTGGACGTCTACTTCGGACGGCGGCCCAACTTGCGAGATGAGCATTATAACCACCTGATCGAAATGGCCGTTGCCGGCGGGGCGAGTTGGATCGTCACAAGCAACGTCGCCGATTTTGAGAGACCGGAACTCGAATTCAATTTCCCCACGTCCGCATTGGCGGCAAATGTTTTGGGGGGCTCAAGCATCTCGCATCGCGCCAGGAAGAATCGCGGTAATCAGCACCTGCTGCGAATTCAAACGATAGTAAACAGATGCCTGCCCGCTAGGAAATATCGATAGCCCGTAAAAGGCCACGTCGCCTCACCGGATACATTCGAGGATGCTGCTGAAGAAGTTCTATGCAGTGAGCTGCAAGCAATTTGGTCGGCTCTGGCAATTCAGTGAAGGCATCGGCAGCCATCAGCGGCAACAATCTCGCGCGCGGGCGATCAAGCCAGTTTGTCAGGATCGCGCCTGATCCAAGTTCTTCGGAGCAGTCAGCAATGGCACGAATCAGCACTTCGCCCCGCCCCCCGGGAGTCGGCGGCTCTCCTCGCAGTAAGAAAGTCATAGTCGCGCGAATATTGGCAAATCGAAGAGTCCGTCGCATTGATACCGCGCCTGCGGCGGGTCGTCTCCATCCCACGGTCGACGGGTCGACGGTCGTTCACGAATCTTGCCCCGATTGTCAAAATATCCTCATTTCCAACGTTGCCATCGACTTACAGACCATCCCCGGTCCCCAATTCGCCAATCTCGATCCCCGTCCACACGCAATCAGGGGTATCTTTGGCTCCGTGGGAACACCAATTCGAAGCGCAAAACAGCCCCGTCCCCCCAAATTACGTTCTGCAAAAAACGCCTTCTCTTCGCCCTCGTCCAAATTCCCATGGCTTCGAAGCGTAAAACACCCCAACCTCAAGAATCTCGCAACCCTTCCCCCCATCGCTCGCGTCCCTTGGGCGATAATCAAATTAGCTGTATTCTCCTCGGCGGTTCCTCGTCAAGCCCTGCCAGCGAATCGGCGTTCGTCAGTAAAAAGGAATTGGCTTTCATGCTTCTTCGAGTCTTGATTGGCTCTGCCGTGCTCTCCGCCTACTCAATCGCCGCCGCCCCGGCAGTAACAACATCCGCCGCGAATGCAATTCCAAACATGACCGAGGCCCCCAAAGCGGGCAAGGTCGAACTTTTCCCAGAAGAATCTCTCAAACCAGGCATGCAGGCCGTCGCTTGGACCGTTTTCCAAGGCAGCAAGCCTGAACCCGTGCCCGTAGAAATCGTGGGAATTTGGGAAAATGCCTGGGGTCCCAAGCAAAACATCATCATTGGCAAAATGGGCGGCAAGGCCACTCGTACCAACGTCGCGGGCGGCATGAGCGGCAGCCCAGTGTATATTGATGGCAAACTCGTCGGCGCCATCTCCCTTCGCCTCAGCGTCTTCTCGCCCGACGCCATTTGCGGCATTACGCCCATCCGCCTCATGCTCGAAGTAAGCGAGTTTGATCAAACGCGCACCAACAATAGCCTCGCTCCCGGTAATGTTGCGCGCGCCGATGCTTCCCTTTCCCTGCCTCCGGGCCTCGCCCAACGGGTTATGGCTGCTGGCTCCCATAAAGGTTTTGGCGAAGTCCCGATGATGACGCCCATCGCAACTCCCATCTCCATGTCCGGCTTCACTGACGATTCCGTTCGCGAATTCGCCCCCGTCTTTCAACAACTCGGCCTCAGTGTTTCCCAAGGCGGCTCCTCGAGCGCGCTCGATTCCAGCAAACCCGCCAAAGATTGGGCTTCCGCTTTGCAACCCGGCGAACCGGTGGCTGCCGTGCTCGTCTCTGGCGACGTCTCTATGACCGGCGGCGGCACTGTCACTTATAACGATGGCAAGCGCATCCTCGCCTTCGGCCATCCCATGTTCAACCTCGGCCCAGTAGAAATGCCGCTCGCCAAAGACGAAATCATCACCACGCTCGCGTCTTCCTATCAACCCACCAAAATGGGCAACGCCACCGAAGTCGTCGGCGCATTGAAGCAAGATCGCCACAGCGCCATCGAAGGCCAGCTTGGCGAAACCGCACAGATGATTCCCGTCACCATGCACGTCTCCTCCTACAATCCCGATAGCAGCGTACACTCCAAACGCGATTTTCATTTCAGCGTCTTCGTCGATCACAAATGGACGCCCTATCTCATGATGGCCACGCTGTTCAATTCCATCTCGAACCTGAACGATTTTTCGGAAGAGGCAACTTACCGCCTGCGCGGCGAGCTTCATGTCGAGGGCCAGCAGAAGATTGAACTGCGCACCATGCAAGCCCCGACCGAAGCGCAGATTCCCACGCCCATGCTGCTCGCGGGTTGGTGGGGCGATAAATTCAATCGCCTCTTCGTGAACTCCGCTAAGCTGCCGAAGCTGGATGCCGTCGACGTCAGCGTCGATCTCCTTCCCGAGCGTTTAACCGCGCAGATCGAGTCCGCGTGGCTGGCCGATAACACCGTGACCCCGGGCACCGAAGTACCCGTGCGAGTCTTCTTGCACCCCTATCGCGGCGACCGTATCGAACGCACCATCAATCTCAAAATCCCCGCCAGTCTTGGCCGTGGCGACCATGAGCTTCTGTTCAGCGATGCCGATACGCTGAGCCGTTTCCACAACATCGCTCAGACCCTCAACCGCATCGAAGACATTCCGCAAACCGTCGCCATGCTCAACGACGAACGCAGCAACAACCGCCTCTACGTTTCTCTGCTCGAATCGCAGCCCACCATCTATTCCGACGAAAAAGTTTTGCCCAGCCTGCCCGCTTCCATCGTCAACGTGATGCAAAGCGGCCGTGCCGTCAATCATCAATTCGTCAGCGTGCCCGAAAGCGCTCATGAACAACTTTCGGTGCCATTCGATACGGTCATTACCGGCAGCTATTCGATCAAAATTCACGTCAATTAAAGGGACTTCCCGCTTACTCATGATTCAACACTCTGGCCTGCGCCGCGCCACGGCACTCCTGCTGCTGGCGTATGCGCCCGCACTCCTCCCCGCCGTCGAAACACATGTATGGGAGCATTCCGATCAGTCCGATTTCGCGCGCGGCACCACCAAGAAACTCTCTGTTCGCAGCGATGGCCGCCTTACACTCGCCCCCGAATTTAAGGAACTCGATAGCACCACCGTTCCCTATCTCTGGGCAGTCGAACAAGATTCCAAAGGCGTTCTCTACTACGCAGGCGGCGCTCCTACCGGTGCATCCACCAAGATCTACTCTCTCAATGGAAACGAAAAGCCGCACGTCTTCGCCGAAATCCCCGGCCTCGAAGTGCACGCTTTAGCGATTGATTCCCGCGACCGTCTCTATGCAGCCGTACTGCCCGACGCCAAAATCTACCGCATTGAAAACGGCAAGCCGCAGCTTTTCTTCGACGCCCATTGCAAATACATCTGGGCTATGGCGTTCGATAAAAGCGGCAGCCTGTTCGTCGCCACCGGTGACGCAGGCTTAATCTACAAGGTCAGTCCCGATGGGGTTGGCGCTAAGTTCTTCGATACCGAAGAGGCGCATGCCCGCTCCATGATCGTCGATAGCGATGGCAACCTGATCGTCGGCACCGAGCCAAGCGGTCTCGTTTTGCGCATCGCTCCGGCCGGCAAAGGGTTTGTGTTGTATCAAACGAACAAACGCGAAGTGACCGCCTTGGCCGAACACAAAGGCATTATTTACGCAGCCGCCGTCGGCAACAAAACGTCCGGTGGCGTCGTTCCAACACCTCCGCCGACTCCCACTCCAGCGCCTTCACCTACATCCGCGCCCGGCGTCACGGTCCACGCCCTTGCCGCTCCAGCCGCCATGCCGCCTCCCGTCAACTCACTCAGCCCCTCGTTCTCCGGCGGTGCTGAGGTCTACCGTATTCAGCAAGATGGCTTCACCGAAAAGATCTGGAGTTCGGCCTCCGATGTAGCTTACGCCCTCGCCTTTGATTCCGAAGGCCGTCTCCTGGTCGGCACTGGCAATAAGGGTGTCATTCATCGCCTTGATTCCGACCAGCTCACAACCGCCCTCCTCAATACGCCTCCTACCCAAGTAACTTCGTTTCTCCAAGGCAAGAACGGCATCATCTATGCCACCACCGGCAACGTAGGCAATCTCTACGCCATCGGCCCCGGCATCGAAAGTTCCGGCACCTTCGAAAGCGAAGTACTCGATGCTACTGAATTCTCCACTTGGGGAAAGGTTCACCTCCGGTCCGCCAATCGCGGCGGCTCGCTCACTTTCGAAACTCGTAGCGGTAACGTCAATCACCCGGAAAGCAACTGGACTCCGTGGAGCAAAATCGACATTTCCGAACTCGGGGGCCAGATTCACTCACAGCCCGCCCGCTATCTGCAATACCGTCTCACCATGGCCAAATCGAGTTCCGGTGAATCGCCTGAATTGAGCGCCATCGATATTGCCTTCCTGCCCAAGAATGCAGCGCCCAAAGTGCAGCAGATCGAGATTGCGCCGTTCAATTACCGCCAAGCTCCAAGCAATCAGTCGTTAGAGCGGTCCGTGCAGCCCTCGGGATCTCCCAGCACCATCACTCTGCCTTCCGTTGGCCAGAAGCGGCCTTCCACCAATATCGAAGTCAATGGCGGAGGCGCTGCCACACTCCAATACAGCAAAGGTTTTGAGACGATTCGCTGGAGCGCTGCCGATCCCAACAACGATCAACTTAACTTCAAGCTGGAACTGCGCTCAACCGGCGACGGCGTTTGGCGCACCCTTAAAGACAAGCTTCTCGATCACTATTTCTCGTTCGATTCCGCCTCTTTCCCGGATGGAAAGTATCAGGCCCGCGTCACGGCAAGCGACGCGCCCAGCAACACTCCCTCCGCCGTACTCACAAGCTCGCTCGAAAGCGAAACATTCACAATCGACAACACGCCCCCGGTCATCACCGTTACTTCCTCTGCTGCGAGATCGATCAAATTCAACGCCAACGACGCCTTAAGCTGGGTCGATAAGGCCGAGTATTCGGTCGACGGTGGCGAATGGGTCACGCTCCTGCCGGACAATCTGGTTACCGACTCACAGTCGCTCGACTACACAGTTACGGCCAACCCCGGCCAACTTGTTTCCATTCGCGTCTACGACGAAAACGATAATGTGGCGGCCAAGGCCGTCATTGCGAAGTAAGCGAGTGTCACGCTTTCGTAGGGCGGCCATTCTTGGCTGCGGCGGACCTCCCGGTCCGCCTTTTCTCATGTACTTTAAGATTGAGGTACCCATCATGAACAAACTGCTCCTTCCTATCGTCTTTTCTGCATTGCTTGCCGCTCAACAACCGCGTCCGGTTATCAACTCTCCTGAAGTTCACCCCGATAGCCGTGTCACTTTTCGGCTGCTTGCCCCCAATGCCGTCAAGGTCACTGTCTCTGTCGAAGGGATGAAAGATCCGCTCGTTTTGCAGAAAGACCAGCAAGGCATTTGGAGCGTAACCACCGACGTGCTCGCGCCCGATCTCTACGGCTACTCGTTCAACGTCGACGGCACCCACTTTCTCGATCCCTCAAACACCGAGATCAAGCCCAACCTCATGGGTCTCTCCAACGTAGTGCATGTCGCTGGTACCGCGCCCCTTCCGTGGGAAGACACCGACATTCCGCACGGCGAGATTCACCATCACTTCTACAAATCGAATGTCGTTGGCGATAACCGCGATTTTTACGTCTACACTCCGCCCGGCTACGATCCTGCGGCGAGCGCGCGCTATCCGGTCCTCTATTTGCTGCACGGCTATAGCGACGATGCCAGCGGCTGGACTGCCGTCGGCAAAGCCAATCTGATTCTCGATTCGCTCATCGCGCAAAACAAAGTCAAACCCATGATTATTGTTATGCCGCTCGGCTATGGCGCGCCTGAAATCGTTCACCCAACCCCTGGCGTCTCGCCCTTCCGCAACGATGAATTGCGGGAGCGGAACTTCGGCCGTTTCCGCAGCGCTCTCATTGACGAAGTGATTCCGGCCGTAGATCGAGCCTACAAGACCGATCCGAGCCGCGATGCACGCGCCATCGCCGGCCTATCCATGGGCGGTTCCGAATCTTTACTCACTGGTTTGAATCGCCCGGACAAATTTTCCTGGGTCGCGGGCTTCAGCACCGGCGGCCTGAGTGACGATTTCGCCGCCGATTTCCCGCAGCTCAACGCCGACGCCAACAGCAAGTACCACCTGATCTGGATTGCCTGTGGCACTGAGGATCGCTTGATCTCAACTAACCGGAAAATAGTCGCCTTTATGAAAGAGAAAGGTGTAACGGTTACGCCCATCGAAACGCCCGGCATGCACACGTGGCTTGTGTGGCGGCGCAACCTCATCGCGTTCGCGCCCCTTCTCTTCCAGAGCAACGATCGAGTGATCCGTCCCGCCATCATCTCGGGCGAGAACTAATCCTGTCTTAGAGTCTGTGCCGGCTGAATAGAGGAAGCCCGCATCGCTGGCACCATGACTGCGGCCAAAGCCGCAGCCAGCAAGATCCCAATGGTGAGAAGAATAGTCGCGGGTTCCAGCGGCTTCATCTGGAACAGTTCCTTCTCAACGTATTTTGCCCCGAGCCAGATGACCGGAAGTCCGAGCAGCAAGCCCAACACGACAACGATCATGCCTTCGCGCACGATCATGCTGACAACCTGGTTCGGCATCGCTCCCAACGCCATGCGAATGCCAATCTCGCCGCGCCGCCGCGTTGTGTTGTAGGCAATTACTCCGTAAAGTCCAACCACGGAAAGAACCAAAGCCAGAATGCCGAATCCGCTACAAATCGTCGCGAACATCCGTTCGCGCTGTAGACCCTTGGATATCTGCTCCTCCATCGTGATAACGTCGGCCAGCGGTAGATTCCGATCAATGTCAGCGATGGCCTTCCGTACCGCCGGCAGGACAGCGGAAGGGGGACGCGATGTACGAAGCACTACTGTGACGCCTCGGTTCTCTTTATCCAAGGGCAACCAAACCGTACTCGGTCTATCTTTCATTGAAGTCGCTGCCATCGCGGGCGCAATGCCAATGATCTCGTATTCCTGCCTTGGCTGTCCTGGAGGTCCATCAGTGAACTCCATCCTTTTGCCAAGAACGCTCGCACCGCCCCACTTGGCGGCAAGATCTTCGCCAACGACCGCCACTTTGGCGCTGCTGGCGATATCAGTCCATTGAATATCACGGCCCGCCAGCAAGCGCCCCGAGTAGAGCGAAAGATAGGTGGGCGTGACGCCGTTGATGGACGCGTTCTTGATGTCGGTGTATCCCGGCAGCCGCAGGTCTTCCCACCAACCGCCGACATTCATCGGGCGTATGGAACAAAGGCCAACATTGCTAACCCCGGGCGTCGCGGCAAGCTGGCGTTCGAGATTGAAATAGAAGCTCTGCAGCTTCGACCTTTCATACCCTGACGTCCCCGGCCGAATATCGAAGAGGATCAAGTTACGGCGGTCGAACCCGGGATCGGCCGCTTGGATCGCCGCCAGATTGCGTGTGAATAGAACCGCGCACATAACCAGAACAACCGACATCGCCATTTGACCCAGCGTTAAGATTCGGCCGCTACTCCATTTCTGACGTCCCTTGCCCGCAATGTTCTTAAGACTCGATGACCGCCACGAAGGGAAGAGGCCGAATAGTAACAAAGCTGCGGTCGTGGTCGCCGCCACGATTCCCAGCACACTCAGGTCGAAGCTCGCGTGAATGGGTACGCTGTCTCCGCGAAAGACTAAGAATTGTCCAAGCAAGCCCTCAGTCAAGTAAGCTACCGCCAAACTGGCCAAGCCGCCCAAAACAGCCAGCATGACGCTCTCCGTTAAAAACTGCCGCGCCAGCCGGAGACGGCTGCAGCCCAACGCAATCCGGGTAGCCACTTCCTTCTCGCGCGCGGCCGCTCGCGACAGCAATAGGTTCGCAATATTGATGCAGGCAATGAGCAAAAGAAGCCCCACGAGGCCACCCAAGACCAGCAGCGGACTGCGAAAGTCCCTGCGCAGAAACCCCAAGCCGCGGCTCCCGCTGTTAAGAAGAACGTGCGGCGCGTCCGCTTTTTTTTTGGGTTGAGCGGACCAGCTTGAAACAAACGCCGCGTCGATCTCCGGCTGCATCGCGCTTTCCGCGTATCCAGGCATTCGTCTAGCGATGAGTTGAGCGCCCCAGAAACGGTTGTTATCCAGCCGCTGCGCTCTCGGTCCGTTATGCAGTGGCGCATAAATGTCGGTAGCATCGCCTGGCATCAATCCGATAAAGCGCTTGTCCAATACTCCCGCAATCATGGTCGGTTTATTGTCGATAATAATGGTACGGCCAATCACATTGGGTGACGAACCAAGCGCGCTTACCCAGAATCGATGCGACACCACAGCGGCAGCCGGAGCGGCATAGGTGTCATCGCTCTCGGAAAGCAAGCGTCCAAGCTCCGGCCGCACTTGGATGGTTGATAAAAAATTACCGCTTACCGGCCGCTGCTTCGCAACGTTTGCTTGACCCACGAAGCTCACGCTGACCGTATCGGGAAAGCTAAATGCCGCTAGCGATGCCTTGCCCGCAAGCCGTTGACGCATCTGTTGGAAGCCTGGATAAGAAAAGAAATCGGCGACGTTCCAGCCATCTTCTGGGAACATGCTGCCCGCCGCTCCGTCGGCAATTTCTCTCGGGAAACCATGTCCGCGCCAATTGACATTCGTCAACTGTTGCGGATTCGGGACCGGCAGGTCACGCCACAACACAACGTCCATCAACGAAAGAATGGCCGTATTCGCGCCGATCGCGAGGGCCAGCGATAAGATCGCCGCGGCCGTGACGACGGGCGTGCGCCGCATCATGCGCCAGCCAAACACAATGTCTTGGCGCAAGCCGGCCACCCACGCCCAACTCCTCTCATCCCGGCAGCGTTCCTTTGTCTGTTCGTAGCCGCCAAACTCGCGCTTCGCGAGACGACGGGCGTCCTCATGCGAATGGCCTTGCCGTTCGTACTCCGCCGTCAGTTCGTGGACGTGATGAGCAATTTCGCGGGCAAGTTCGGATTCTTTGCGCTTCCAAGGGAAATCCATTCAGCCATCTCCTTCAAGACTGTAGAACTAAAGCCACGGCATCGGCATAGCGCTGCCATTGCGTCATCTCTTCCTGAAAATGCTTTTTGCCCGCGGGGGTGAGCGAATACAGCTTCGCCATCGGACCATTCCCCGACTCCTTCCACTCCGACTTCAGCAATCCTTTTCGCTGCAGGCGATGCAACGCCGGGTACAGAGAGCCTTGCTGCACTTGCAGAATCTCTTTGGAGGTAACCAGGATTCTTTGCGCAATTCCGTAGCCGTGTATCGGCCCTTGCGCCACGGTTTTGAGTATCAGCAAATCAAGGGTGCCTTGAATCAGATCGGTTTTCTTGCCGGCCATGTACCTAGCCATTCTATCTACCTGTATGTAGAATGTCAACCTACCTGTCCCCGGCACGGACCATCCTGAATCGCAGTGGCTCGTCCTCATTCATCGCAAGCACCTGAATAGTAGGGGCCGACCGGCGTCTTGCCCACAAGGAGCGCTTTTACGATTTGAAAGCGAAACTGTCGCGCCGAT
This sequence comes from Bryobacterales bacterium, assembly GCA_963763615.1. Taxonomy (GTDB): domain Bacteria; phylum Acidobacteriota; class Terriglobia; order Bryobacterales; family Bryobacteraceae; genus Bog-105. The sequence goes on from CAVXPI010000017.1 coordinate 153,227, forward strand.
TGCGGGACGAGGCAGTATTCGCAGCGCTCTCCCGCTCGCTCTCGAACGGTTTGAGCCAGGTCGCGATTCACTGAGGGGGCAGAGTCGATTCCATGGGGAGCAGCCGGCGAGCTTTCGCTTTCATCGTGCTTAGCAGAAAATCGATGTGCAAATAATTGTCCAATTCCCCGGTCTCGGCCTCGGTGAGCGACCCCGCCCTTGCCTTAGCGGACAACTCATCCACACGATCTTGATCGCTGGCCGGAATCTTCACCGAAAGCCAATAGCGGGCGGCGTCCAGAGTCAATTCCTGTTCCTCGGCCTGCAGGATGCGCGCGAGAATCGCCGATTCCGTGTTGGGGATAAGGACTTGCGAACTCATAACTCTCTTCATCATGCCTTATTTAGGGCTCAATGGGAAGTCTTTCCATCTCGTCGTCCCCCGGCCAAAAAAATTGACTGGCGGGGAGGATTCCCCGGCCAGCCATTTCTGAACCTCGAACTTCGACCGAACTACTTGGAAGCTTCGCTCGGTGGTTTAGCGGACGCTGAACCGGTGGGTTGAGCATTTCCCGCAACCACACCCTGATTTACCAGGATTTTCACTTCTACGCGGCGATTCATCTTCCGTCCTTCTCTTGTCTTGTTGTCTGCGGCTTCATGGCTGATGCCCATGCCCGCCATTGGCAGAATGCGGTGAATCGGAATATCCCCATCCTGTTCCAAGTAGCGAACCACTGCGTTGGCACGGCGCTCGCTCAACACTTGGTTATGAGTCAAGTTACCGGTCTTGTCTGCATAGCCGGCAACTTCAATCACATAACCCTTTTCCGCTTGTGCCTTCTTTGCCAGGTCGGCAAGGTCGCGTTCAGCATCGGGGGTTAGTTTGTCTTTGTCGATCTGGAAATACACCGTGGCCGAATCTTTCACTTGATAATTGTCCAGATCCGAAACGCGGTGGTTCACGTCGCTGACGCCTTGATTGGCTTGATCGGCAGACGTCTTTACCTGCCCAACCAAACCCTGCGTCTGTTTCTCCTGGTCTTCTAAAGCACCAGCCCGAGTTTCCAACTGACCCGCGCGGCCTTCTAACTGGCCCGCTCGGCCCTCCAAAGCAGTCGATCTGCCTTCCAGACTTCCCGCTCTGGCTTCTAACGGCGAAACGCGGGCGTCAATCTGACGCGACGCGCGCATTGAATTCGGATCGAAGAACACTTTATCCGCAATCAAGTCGCCTCTATCATTGCCTTTGCCCTGGGCCTCGATATGCAGACCCGGCACTAGCGACGCCATATCCATCTTTGCAGAATGATGGAAGATCACGCCGCTCTTGAGTTCGATCTTCGTTACATCTGAAAGATCGACCGTTCCAATCGAATCGTCATCGATGCGCAATTTGATGGAATTTCCGTCGCGAGAGAGAATCACCCCTTGCACTTTCACTTGCTGGCCGGCCGTAAAAGTCCGCGCGTTGGGCGTGACCCAGCCCAAAGCAAGCGTAGAGGTTGCTACCGTTAACGCTGCCATGGCCAACCCCGCTCTCAACAATTTACCAGTGTGTTTCTTCATTACTCTAGTACCATCTCCTTTGGAGTTACTTCTGCACTCCCATTCATCTTTCGTTCATAGACGCACGCACGCCAATCCCGTGTCTGATTTTCGCCGCACGGCGCCCAAAAAAACTTTCGCTTCTCAAGCTTACGACATTTCGGGCGGTAAGATAAACGGGGTGAAATGACTATAACCACTCCGAAATCCGGCAGTTCCGGTCTACCTGGAAAATTTTACGGCTGGTATGTAGTTGCTACCGCCTTCGTCACCTTCGGGCTTTCGGTCGGCATACCGTATTACAACATGCCTTTTTTCTACGACTATTTTCAAAAATCGTTTAGCTGGAGCCTTAAAGAGATCACTTTTGGCTTCCCCATGGCTGCACTTCTTACCATATGGGTCGGACCCACGCTGATTCCCCGTTTTAGTCCCAGGAAACTCATTATCGCTGGTACTGGACTTACGGCGCTGGCATTTTGGGGCTTCGGTAGCATGCCCGGCAATCTTCTCCTTTATTTTGCCCTCTATGTCGTTTACACCGTCGGCTACTTGTTTTCCGGACCAATTCCGCATCAGATTCTGGTCTCGCATTGGTTCCGGGCAAAGCGCGGTCTGGCGATGGGGAGCATTTATGTCGGCGTCGGATTGTTTGGCGGGCTGGGCGCCTTTCTGGTGCGCGGACTCACTGACGTTTACGGTTTTCAGACGACTCTCAAGATTCTGGGCGGAGTGACGCTGCTGGCCTGGCCGCTCGCTTTTTTCTTTCTTAAAGACAAACCGCGAGAGATTGGCCAGTTTCCGGATGGCCTCGACCATCCGCCTGCCGACGGACACTTGCAGCCCTTCAGCCTTTCACATCTGCTGCACAATCGATCCTTTTGGCTGTTGTTGGCCGGGAGCGTTTGCTCGATAGGCGCGATTGGTTCAATCAATCAGCATATGAAGTTTGTTTTTCGCGATGCGGGCTTTACCGATCAAAAGGTTTTGAACACGACTTGGGCGACGGCTTCTTCCTTGATCCTTTGGGCAAGCATCGCCGGGCGTCTGGCGATTGGTCATCTCGCGGATTTATTTTCGAAGAAGCGCGTCATGACGGTGACCTACTTCATGGTGGTGGCTACTATTGTTCTTTTGCTTTCAGTAAGCCCCAGCCGTCCCGGTTCACTCTACATATTCGCCATCGCCTTCGGTTTCACTATGGGCGCGGACTACATGCTCATTCCGCTCATGGCAGCCGAACAGTTCGGAGTCAACACACTGGCCCGAGCCATGGCAGTGATTTTGCCGGCGAACACTCTAGGTCAAACGTGGCTGCCCTATTTCGTTTCAGCGTTGCGCCAACATTATGGGAGCTATCAAGTCCCGATGATGCTTATTTTGGCAATCGCCCTGTTGGGCGCGTTTTCGATTGCGCTACTTCCCAAGCACCTTGCGGGCAGTTTCGACCCCGCGAACCGGAAGTGACGGGTCGGTGATCAGGCCGATCTGCTTCAGCACAGAAGCTTGATCCCAATAGATATGTTCGTGCGCCAGTTTGCCATCGCGGAATTTCACGATGGCGACGAGCGCGATTTCGACTTTTTTGTTTGTGGGCGCTACTCCCGGCAGCATCCACGGCATCTCTTGGGTGTGGGTGAACGAGAAGATCATCTCGTCTACCAGTTGGTCTGTCCCGATAGTGCGTGAAACGGGTGTCAGCGTAGTGTCGGGCGGCATGGCCGGGATGAAGTCTCGCGAATAGAAGGCGCGCAAGGCATCCTTTCCTTCGCCGCCGGTCAATACCGGGATGTGATTGACGTACGCGTCATCCACCATGGTGGCGAGCGTCGCCTCGGTATCGCGGGTAGTGAACTCGTGCGCGGTGTGTTCTTCCCACAGTGTGCTGAGATTGGCGGTTGACATAAATTAGGTAGTTCGACTCTCCTTTCGTTTCTTTCGGCTGAGGCATGAACATGACAAATACAGGAACAAAACAGGACTCTATAGCGACGTTGACAGGAACAGCACGCGCCGCGTACAATGCTTATTAGGAATAGAAATTACATGTCCGCAGCGCCTCCTGCCCAAAATATTAATATTCCCCTCCTCCATGAGCTGTTTAATCCCCAAACACACCGCCTCGATGCTGGCCGCATAGCGAAGGCGTTGGGCATTCCGGTAGGCAGCGTTGCCGCCGCCATTGGACGAAAAGCGGAGGGCGTCCGCAAACGGCCTGATGCAGAAAGTCTCCAGACCGAATTGGGACGTCTCTATCGAATTTGGGAGAGCATTGTGGAACTCTATGCCCGCAACCAGACGAATGCTCGGATCTTTTTGAACGCTCCTAACCGGCACTTAGAGAATAAGACACCCTTAGCGCTCATTAAATCCGGCGAGTTCACAGCGCTCGAGTCTCTCCTTGCCGCCATGGACCTGCGGCAGCCCACTTGATCGGGAATCGGGTTGCGCACTTTTTCAGAACTTGTGAAGATCATTGAGGACGTTGGGCTGCAATCCTATTCCGCCCACGTATACCGCCTCGTACCCTATAAATATCGCACCTCTCCTCTTTCGACCATTGGCGCCCGGACAGCCGGCGGGCGTTATAATCCACTCGGAGAATTCGGGGTTCTTTATACATGCGATTCTCCACTGACTGCCAATCTGGAAGTGGGTGCCTTATTCGTCGACGCGGCAGGCCAGCTTGCCGGAGCGGCGAGAGATCCAGATCTCATGTTGACCTTGACGTGCGACTTGTGCCGAGTGCTGGACTTGAGAGTCCCAACGGTGCAGGCGGCATTGGGAACAAGCCGGGATGAGATCGTCTCGCTGATTCCTTCCAGACATATTCTGAACGCTCATGGACAATTGACGCCGACTCAGATTTTAGGAAAGGCCTGCTATATCAGCGGTAAAGTTTCTGCCTTAATCGCGCCAAGCGCTGCCAAAAGATCAGCTTATGGGAGACCCTTGACGACATTGGGTAAGGTAGACGTAGCGATCGGCCCGTCGGATATAGGTCCTTTTCAGCTTACACACGGTTGTTATCATCTGGTTTAGCTTTGAATCCTCAAGAACTGATTCCTTATGTCGAGCGTTTCTCGAATGCCAAGGTTTTGTGTGTCGGAGACGTTATGCTCGACCACTTTGTCTACGGCGATGTAAATCGAATTTCGCCCGAAGCGCCCATTCCCGTCGTGCGGATTCATCATGAGCGGTCGATGCTGGGTGGCGCTGGGAACGTAGTGCGTAACTTAAGCTCGTTGGGCGCGCAAGCGGTTCTATTGACAGTCGTGGGAGCCGACCGCGCGGCGTATTCGATTGCGCAAGAACTGAAGAGCCTCCCTAACTGTCTGCTGCACAGCGTAGCTGATCAAGACCGCAAGACTTCTGTAAAAACCAGGTATATTTCAGGGAGCCAGCAGCTGCTGCGAGTGGATGTGGAAAGCACGCACTCAGTGAATGACGAGATCCTGAATCGCCTGTTGCAGGAGTTTGAGAAGCTGACGCCCGATTGCGACGTGGTGATTCTCTCGGACTACGCGAAAGGCGTGCTGAACGACGACCGGGCCGCACGGTTTGTAGCGGCGGCGCGCAAGGCAGGCAAGCCGGTGTTTGTGGATCCCAAGGGGCGGAGTTTTAGCCGTTATCAAGGGGCTTCGCTGGTTAAGCCTAACTTGCTGGAGTTAGGCGAGGGCATTAAGTTGGCAGTTACCACGGACGCGGAAGTGGAGGCAGCCGCGCAGAATGTGATGAAGAATAACGATATCGGTGCGGTGCTGGTGACGCGAGGCGCGCTAGGCATGATGCTGGTGCGCTGGGCCAACACCCGGTTTCATTACCGGCAGTTGCGCGAGAAATCTTCGATGTTTCGGGCGCAGGCGATACGGTGGCGGCCACCTTTGCGGCGGGAGTCGCCATAGGGATGCCCATGGAAATCGCCATGCGGGTCGCCAACGTGGCTGCCGGCATTGTGGTGGGAAAAGTGGGAACCGCGACAACGAGCCAGGAAGAGATCTTAAAAGAGCTTGAGATTGGCGATGCACTGACGGTCGGCTCGCGCGTGGTGGCGTTAGACGAAGCAGTGCAACGCGTGCGCCTATGGCGGCGGCTCAATCTGCGGGTTGGGTTGGTGCGCTGCTCGTTTGAAATGATTGATGCGGCGGCCATCGCTTTTCTACAGCAGGCGAGAGAACAATGTGACCGCCTGATTGTTGTGACCGAAGGCAAGAAGACGCAGCCGCTGCTGTTGGCGTCGCTGGTTTATGTGGATTTGGTGGTCAGCGGATCGCACACAAACGAAGCGCTTACGAGTCAGTTGAAGCCGGATTATTCAGTCGTATAGTTGATCTCCAAGCGGCGAACTTGAAAAGACGAAGCCCACAAGACAAGCGCGGCTAGCGCCAGTAGTCCGAAAACTGCGAGATAGGCCGAGATGGGATCGCCGTTGGTAACCAGAAGTTTCAGGATGGCGGGCAGTCCAGGGTCGGTCGGAATCTGCACGGGGCAGAGCGATTTCAGATAGTAGATGACGCTGAATTTCTTGAGCAGCGCGGGTAGGAGCGGATTCGCGCCTTCCCAAATCAAAACGGCTGCTGCTGGAAAAATAGGATTGCGGAACAGCAATCCGGCGGCGAGGAAAACACTCCCGTACCCGACACAAGCGAGAACGGTCACACCCAGATAAGCGGCGATTTGCGAATAGCCGTGATCTTGGTTGAAGTAGCGCGCCATGGTGTTGGGATCGAAGACGGAGAGAGTGGCGAACAACTGCAGGGCGGTGCTGGTGGTGAAAATCGCCGAGGCAGCAATCAAGCCGGCGATGAATTTCCCTGCCAGCAAGACCTCGCGGCGGATGGGAGACAGAAGGTAGTAGTGCAGGCTCTTGTCGACCATCTCTCCACGGAACAAATTCATGAAGATGCCCAGACATCCGAAGAAGACCAGCAAGCGAATGAACAAGAACTGAAATACGCCGGCGTAAATATAAGAGTTCTGTTCAAACGTGAAGCGTCCTCGGTAAGTTCGGCCCCTCAGAACACCGTTCTGCAATTCGAGAATGATAGAGTTACGCGGCCCGTAATAGCGCAGGTCTTCCTGCTGAATGACGATCGCCTTGCCATCGTCGTCGAACGTCTTTATGGTCCGCGTGTGGCTGGAAGCAGGCGGCCCAAGGAGCGTGACGATCTGATCGCGCGTCATATCGTCGGCGATGCCTTCCATCTGCTGCCGAGTAATGGGATGGCCGGTGGGAGAATCGGGTTCGAAGACTTTGAAATCCCGTTCGACAATGGCTTGAACAGTGAAAAGAACCACGGGCGCGAAGGGCGAGCAGATAAATCCACAAACCTCGGCGGGCGAAGAAGGTCTTCTTGAGTTCGAGCCGGATGACGGCTCCGATCTGGGTTAGCCACAAGCTCATGATTTCGACTCATCCTCGCCACCGATAAGATACTCGTACACAGAATTGACGTCGTCGTCCGCCGGCGCGACCGATTCGAGTTTGTGGCCGTTGAGTGCAACGTAATTCATAAGTGTAAAGAAGCGATCGGGATCGCTGGTTTTGATCAGCAGGCCTTTTTTGTCGTGATGCATGCGCACTTCGACGATGTGGTCTTCTTCAAAGAAACGCGAGGCCAGCGTGTTGGGCTTGTCGCAGCGGATGACAATTTGCATGGGCTGTTCGCGGATTTCGCTGCGAACACCTTTGATATTGCCTTCGGCGACGACGTAGCCGCCGTTCATGAGAATCACTTGGTCGGAAATGATGTCGACTTCGTGGAGCACATGGCTCGACAGAACGACGTGACAGCCTTCCTTAGAGAACGACCGGAAGAGCGCAATTGTTTCGGAACGTACGAGAGGGTCAAGGCCGTTCAGGGGTTCGTCGAGAATCAGGACGCGAGGGTTGTGGGCGATAGATTGGGCCAGGCGCATGCGCTGGCGCATCCCTTTGCTGTAGCCCGCGGCTTTGCGCATGGCGGCATCGCGGAGCCCGACGCGGTCTATAGCGCGCCAAGCGAGTTCATCGCATTCGGAGGGGTCGCGGCCCGAAAGCCGTAGATAGGAACTGACAAATTCGTAGCCGGTTAAGCCTCTCGGAAACGAATCAAATTGCGAGCAATAGCCGACTAGTTTGAAGATTTTTTCTGGCTGATCGGCTGTAAGGCCGCAGGTGGTGACAGTGCCGCGGCTCGGCCGAATCAAGCCAGTCAGCAGGTTCATGAGCGTGGTTTTGCCTGAGCCGTTAGGACCAACCAGGCTGGTGATGCCGGGTGGGATCGACAAGTTAACCCGATTGACACCGAGAACATCACCGTAAAACTTGGAAACGTTCTCGAAGACGATTTGATCGGTCATTTGCTCACTCAACGGACCACCTCATTGGCTTTGATCTTTTTCATGAGCATGTAGAAGCAGGCGGCGGCGAAGGCGAAAACTCCGAACCATGCTTCGCCGACGGGCAGTGGACGGTCGCCGGAATCATGAAGGAGATCTTGCCAGATAGAGCTGATGAGGAACGAAACATCGAGCAGGTGGCCTTGCTGTGTTTGAAGAACGCTGTTAATGGCGGCAGCGAGACCCGCACTCATAAACAGAACCGCGAGCAGCAAGCCACCGGCGGCGATGCGCCATTTGACCCAAGCGGACAAGGCCAAAGCCAGGAGCGAGATCGAAATAATCCAGAGCCAGGATCCAAGAAAGATCCCGCTGGCGATCCATGAATTACCGATCATCCAATCCCAGCCGGAAAGACTGGATTGTACGAAGAACAAAATTAAGCCTGGAATCCAAGTGGCGCAGGAAAGGACGATGGCCAGCACTGAGAGCTTGCCGAGTACGTACTCAATACGGGAAAGCGGACGGCACAAATATAGCGTGAGCGCACCATTTGCCAGGTCGGGCGAGACCAGGCCGGGGCCAATAAACGCGGTCAGAATAAAGGCCAGAAACGATTGGACGGTCAGGAAGATGAGGAAGAAATGGCCGTCGACTTTGAGCAATTTCGTCCGGCCGAGTTGGCTGGGGAGCAAGGCCGCCAAGTGATCGTTGGCGTAAATGCCCAGCAGGCACAAGAGCGGAAAAAAGAAGCACAGCAAGAAGAACCCGTTCATGAGCTTCGAGCGAAACAGGTTGCGGCGCGAATAGCGGAACATAACGAGGAATCGCGACCAATCGGGGGTGAGGCCGCCCGAATAGCCGCGGTAGGTGCGCTTATAGACGGCCATTGTTGGTCTGCTCCATCGCTTTCAAGAAAATTTCTTCGAGAGTGTCGCGCCGGAAGTTCATGCGGCGCAATTGGACGTTTTGTTCGGCGGCGATGCGGTAGATATCGCTGACCTCGGTATTACCGCCAAGGACCAGCTTAAGACGATTCAAGGCGCCAGGTGCGGACTCGCAGCCGAGACTTTCGACAGCGGCAACAAAGTTCTCCATGTTGCCGTGCAACTCAAGCTCGACGAAGCGCTTGTTCAGGCGGCGCTCGTTTTCCAGATTCGAATAGTGCACGACGCGGCCTTGCTTGAGAATGACCACTTCCTCGCAGGTCTCTTCTACATCGCGCAGTAGATGGGAGCAGAGGACGATGTGCATTTCGCCGGCGTCGCGCATTTCGCGGACAAGGCGAATCATGCGCTGGCGAGCGGGCGGGTCGAGTCCGTTAGTCGGCTCGTCGAGAATAACTAATTTGGGCCCGTGAACAATGGCCTGCGCCAGTTTGGCGAGTTGTTTCATGCCCAGCGAATAGGTACCAAGCGCCCGGTAACGCGCCTCACCAAGGCCAACATAAAAGAGCGCTTCGTGGGCGCGTTCGAGAGCCATTTCGGCGGGCAGGCCGGACAGTTCGGCCATCATGCAGATGAAGGAAACGGCGGTCATGCCGCTAATGAAGGAATCGTTTTCAGGCATATAGCCGACAAGCGCGCGAATCTGTTTGGATTCGCGCGCTACGTCGTGGCCGAGAACGGTGGCCGAGCCGGAAGTGATGGGCCAGAAGCCGAGCAGAGTGCTAATGAGAGTAGACTTGCCGGCTCCGTTCGGACCGAGAAGGCCGATGGTGCGGCCTGTGAACGAACTCGTAATCTCGCGTAGAACCTGGTGCTTCCCTAGCTGGACGGAGAGCGAGTTGAGTTCGATCACTGGCTGCATGCTTAGTTGACAATCTCCTTTTTGACGGCGGTGGGCGCAGACATAGCAATCATAGTGTGCAGCGACTTTCCTTGTTCGATTCCGACGAGCGTGCCAAGATCAAAACCGAGGAATGAACCTTTGGTAGCGGCAGTGATGCGGTCGGCTTCTCCATAGACGCAGATCAGGCCAGGACCGCTGTTAGCGATGAGGCCGGAGAAAGCCTTCTGTTTATCGGCGGAGCCTAATTGCTTGGCCAAGCCGCCGAGCGAACTCAGATTGCTGTAGATCATCGCCGAGAAGTTCGAATAGCCATCGGCCGGCAATTTCGCGCGGAAGGAATCTGAACTGGCGAGCGTGTGGCCGGTTTGTTTGTTCTGAATCGCGGTAAGCACGTTGGCTTGACTGGATGAGGCGAGTAAGTAGCCATCGACGAAAGTGTAGTAAGCCGCGAGACCGGGCGATTTGGAACTGCTGATGGAGTAGAACGTGATGCCGTTAACAGAGGTGGATGAAAGCGTCAACTGGCCCATCTTTTTGCCGATGTCGGGTTGCTGGTTCAGCTTGTTGATGAATGCCGTCAGCGTCTGCTGCAAGCGGGTGGGATCGAACACCTCAACGGCAAGCACTGGAGAAAGCGGACCTTCCATCGCGAAAGTCATGTCGTTGCCGAGCGGAGCTGCGACGTCGTTTACCAGATCAAGTCCCGCCTTTGCTTGGAACTGGTCCAACTCCTCTGTAAAGTTCGGATTGGAGCCAGCCGCAAAGCCGAGCAATTCTTTCATCATCACTTGCGGGCTCTTCATGACGATGGAGGCGGCGAAGTTGGCATCAGGTGACACGAAGTTGAGCGAACCGGCCGGGCCAGGGGCGGCGAGCCAGGAGGCCACACCTTGCCGGGCACCGTCGAACGAGACAGAAGCTCTCATTTCGCCATCGCCTTTGCGTTCGAGTACAAGGTATTGAACATTATCTAATCCGATTGGCAGAGCGGCCTTGGAGTTAGTTACGGATTTGGTGGTGATTTGTTCCAGATTCGCCGCCAAAAAAGAACTGGCGCCGTTTTGGTAGACCTTGTTGACGCGGGCGAAGAAAGGCGTCGTGGTGAAGTTGGCGGCCGTAACTTTTTGCAGGACATCTTCAACTTGTTTGAGTTGAACTGCGCTAGGCGTCGCGACGAGGATGTTGTTATCCATCTGGATGTACAGTTTGTTTTTGCTGCCAGAGACCGGCGATGCGGCCGATACGATTTCGATGGGCGCATGGGCGGGCAGATTCGCTTCGAGGTATTCGGCCAAGCCCGGCTGTTTGATTTCGGCGAGGATCACTGGGCCAGCTTCGGCGCCTAAGGCATTACCGCCGACCGAAATAACGATTTCGTCGCCGAGATAACTGCTGATAGAGCTGATTTCATCGACCATCCGATCAAACTCGCCGTTCTTAGCGAAGGACTTTTGCTGCCACCAATCGCGCAACGCCTGGCTTTCGGCCAAACGGGCGTCGAAGAGTTTCTTGGCTTCGGTGATGGTGCCGCCGAGGTTGGGAACAGCCGCATAGAGAAACGTGTCGGCCGGCAAATATTGCGGCAGATTCGAGGAATAGCGAAGGCCCGGCGAGGGAATGGATTGCAGATCTTTTTGGAAGCCGGAAAGTTGGCTCAACAGTTCGTTGTATTGAGCGGAGTTTTGGCTCCAGGCGAATTCGGACGACGCCGGGAGGTTGACCTGACGCAGCTCCCCGCCATACAACTGGCCTGCGGAGACTGTATGCGTGAGGCTGCCCAAGCTGACTTGAAACGAACCTTTAGCTACGGCGACACGAGAGTCTTTGCTGCCGTGATCGACGGCGACGATGCCGCTCGAAACAGGGACAGTCATTTCGCCGCTGTTGATGTAGACGGATTTTTGCGTTTGGCCGTGAGTATCCACGATCATCTGCCCGCGCTGCAGGTTGAGCGAAGTGCCGCGCCAGCCTTTGGAGAGGGACACTTCGGAGCGTTCGGCAATTTCGACCATGGCGCCCCCTGCGAGGCGCAGAAGAGCATGCGACCCTTTGGCGGTGCGCAGCTCATCGGTGTTCTTGAGGATAGCGCCTGCTTCCACCAGCGAGACGCCGATATCGGTCACCTTGTATAAGCTGCCTTGCACGCTGGCAACGGTGGCACTCACGACAGTTTGACCCGGAAAGTGGCCAGTGATGCCGAGACCGATTCCTACAACAAGCGCCGCGGCCGCAGCCCAGGCAAGCATAGGAACGCCTCGGCGGTGCGGACGGTTGATCGGAATGGGACGTACAGCCGGAGCTCCATTGCGCGCTTCCTGCAACGCGTGGCGGCATTCGATGCAAGTGAGGATGTGATCTTCCAGCAGCAAGGCGCGCGGGGCGGTCAGTGTTTTACTCAGATACGCGGGTATGAGGGCGCGCACGTCGGCGCAATTGCGGATCTTGCCCGATGGCGCGGCGGAGATGAAATTGGAATCGAATAGGTTCCTGAATACGCGGCCGGCGGCGGTCTTTACAACCTCGTCGCTCGGTTGTTCGCTGCGGACTTTGGCTAACGCTTCGTCTAATTCACGTTGACTCATTGGGTGCCTCCCAGGCAGGTACGAATTTCTTGTTGCAATTGCCGGCGCGAGCGGTGAAGCGAAACGGCGACGAGCACTTGCGAGATATCGAGCGCGCTGGCTATTTGTTGATTGCTCAGATCTTCGAAATAGCGCAGCGTAAAGATTTCGGCGGCCCTTTCGGTGAGCGTACGAAGGGCGCGCCGGAGACAGTCTTTGATTCCGGAATCGGCGGCAGCAGAGATCGATGGCCCGGATGGAAGAGCGGCTTCGTTGATGGGTACGCTGCGCGCGGTTTGCTTCTGGCGGATTAAATCCAGCGAGGCATTCACGGCGGCGCGCCGCAGATAGCTTTCTTCCTGGTCGAGCGGCGCGGCGCCGGGGGGTTGGCGGAGCAAGCGCAGAAAAATCGTTTGCAGGACATCTTCCGCGTCGGCGGCATTGCCGGTGATGCGATAAGCGGTGCGGAAGATCATTCCGTGGTGGGCTTCGAAAATTCGACTGAATTCAGTGGGCTGCGTAACAACCTCATGTTCTTGTACTACTTGTGGCGTATTGGCCTCCCGTGATCTTCGGCACTAAAGACGCAGGGGAAGCCTGTTTATTACAGTAGCGGGAAATAATTTTGAAGGTGGGGAGGGAAAAATAATACTTAAGTAGCCACTTGACAATCAAAGGTGCGCGGATCAATACTTAAGTCGAGGGTTAAGTATATGGAAAAACAATCGGTGATACACAACACGTTCGTGATTGAAAAGAATTATCCGGCGCCGCCGGAGAAGGTGTTTGCGGCTTTTGCGGACGCGAAGAAAAAGAGGCGCTGGTTCGTGGAAGGCGACCACCACACGGTGGAAAGCTACGAGATGGATTTTCGCGAGGACGGCGTGGAAAAGGCTCAGTCGCGGTTTCAGAAAGGACTGCCGGCGGTGGGCGGCCTGATTTGCGTGTACGAAACGCGCTATATCGAAATTGTGGCGAACAAGCGCTTGGTGTTCGCGTCGAAGATGGTGATTGGAGGCAACTGCATTTCGGCGAGTCTGGGAACGGTGGAATTGCTACCTGCGAAGAAGGGGACCGACTTGATTTTTACGCATCAGGCCGCGTTCTTCGAAGGGGCGGACGGGCCGGAAATGCGGAAAGACGGCTGGCAGAAATTGCTGGGTAAATTAGACGGCGAATTGACGAGCTGAGGTGGACAAGAGACCAAGCATCGATCAAATCTTCAACGCCCTGGGCGATCCAACGCGGCGGAAGATCGTGAAGACAGTGAGCCGCGGGCCGATTTCGGTTTCGCGGCTTGCTGAACCGATGGGGATCTCGCTGGCCGCCGTCGTTCAACATTTGCAGGTGTTGGAAGAGAGCGGACTTGTGCGCACGGAAAAGTTGGGCAGAGTCAGGACTTGCAGTCTCGATTCGCGGGGACTCACGCTGGCGGCCGATTGGATTGCAGCGCGGCGAAATATGTGGGAGCGCGGGCTGGACAAGTTAGGAGAGTTACTGGCTGAAGAAGGCGGCAATCATCAGCCAGACTGATTTGGCTTAATTCTCGAAGAACGCGGCTACTTCAAATTCGGCGCCGAGAATGCTTTGGAAGCGGTCGTGGGCTTGAAAGATTTTCGCCTCGCCGTTAGGGCGGTAAACGTGAAGGCGCTGGGTTTCCGGATAGAGTAGCCATACTTCGGAGGAGCCAGCGCTCAGGTATTCGCTGATCTTGCGCTCCATGTCGGGGGCGGTATTGCTGGGGGAAACGACTTCGACGGCGAGGGTGGGGGCTTGGGTTAAGTAGCCGGTTTCTGGAATTGTCCCGATAGTTTCGCGGCTGTTCACCGCTACGTCTGCACCTCGAACGGTGGCGGAGCGAGGATCTGCTTTCAATATGAATCCGGCATCGCCGCCGGTGATGATGAATTTCTTGCGATCCAGCGAGGCACGAAGGATGGCGCCGACGTTCATCAGAATTACGCCGTGTCGATAACCTGGCTGCGGCAAGGTGATCAGTTCTCCTTCACTCAGCTCGTAGTGTGTGCCATCTTCAGGTTCTGGCAAGGCCAGAAACTGATCCAGCGTGAGGGCGGTTTGGGTGGCCATGATTACCTACCAGTTTACAGGTTTGAGGGTCCAAGGACCATTCAGGCTGAATTGCGAGCGATCTGATTTCGCTATAGCATTTTTTCCAAGCGAACGTAGCTCATTTCCATTCCGCCTTCCATGCCGCTGGCAAGCATGTGCTTGCGGGCTTCGGCGTTGGGTAGGGTCATGCGCATAGTCATGAGCGTGCCGGCGCCGTCTGGGCTGAAGGTGGTTTCGATGTGGTTGTCGGGCGTGGGGTCGGGGAGATGCATGCGCTCCACGTGGACGATCTTGCTGAAAGGATCGAGCTCCAGAAATTCGCCGGTGAGATGAAATCCGCCGCCTTTGCCGTTGGTCCATTCATAACGGATTTTGCCGTTGGGGCGGGCGTCGCAGATGCAAACGGGCATGGTCCATCCATCTGGTCCCAGCATCCATTTCTGAACCAACTCCGGCTCAATGTGGGCGCGGTAGATCAGTTCGGGTGGGGCGGTGAAGTGCCTGGTTACGACGACGTTCAGATCGCCTTCTGTTCTCAGTGTAAGTTTGCTCATCGGGGTTTGTTTCCTTTCTGTGGTTGTGTTGATTGCAGATCCGCCAGAACTTGGTCGAGGCGGTTGTAGTTTTTCTCCAAGGCTTGCCGGAAGGGGGTAAGCCAATCGTCAATGACTTCAATGCCGCGCTTGGCCAGGCGGCAGTGGCGTTTAGTGCCTTCGGCGCGGCGGATAATGAGGCCCCCGGCCTCCAGAACTTTGAGGTGGCGCGAAATGGCGGGTTGGGTCATCGCGAAAGGACCGGCGGCGAGTTCCATCACAGTGGCTTCGCCCTTGGCGAGGCGGGCGAGGATAGCGCGGCGGGTGGGATCGGCCAGAGCGGAGAAGGCGGCGTCGAGGGATGGCGGCGCGGCCGGGCGGCGTCCTTTCATAACTACATTATTATATAACTGGTTGGTTATTGTCAAGCGCAAACTTCGCGCGGCACGATCATGGCAACCCAAATCTTCGCGGCTGCTACGAAGTTAGGGCGTGCAGATAGTCGTAGTTGGCTTGAACGGCCTGCAAGGCCGTCATCCGATGGAATGGCGGCTCCTGTTCGATGTAGTATTGCTCGACTTGCGCTTTGGCGGCAGCGGCGAATATGGCTTTGTAGTCCGGTTTGCCGTGGCCGAGTTCGGCGGGCTTGGGTTCTTCGGGCCCGACAAGATGCAAGTTGGGCGGGGCCGCTTGGAACGCCTTGATGTGGAGCATGCGAATGCGGCTCGGATATTTTTCCAGGAACGTTGCTGCGTCGTGGCCGGCGGCGGACACCCACCCGCAATCCATTTCGAAGGCGACCTTGGCGGGGTCAGTCAAGGCGAGTAGCGTTTCAAAGGCGGTAGTGTTGCCGAACCGTTTGAACTCGATGTTGTGGTTGTGATAGGCGTAGGTGAGACCGTACTTGGCGGCCTGGTCGCCGAGTTTGTTGGCGATGGCGGCGCTCTTTTTCCAATCGTCGAGGGTCATGGTGTCGACGGCGTTTACCAGCGGAACCCAATCAGCCTTGCCGCCTGGAATTTTGGCGATGATATTGGGCGGCGCGTTGAGAGAGGTAACAACATATTTGGCGCCTAAGTCGCGGGCGAAGGTCATGATTTGTTCGGGCGGCTGGGTGGTGTCGTACACGTGCACGCTACGGCAGTGGAGGCCGCTGCGGTCGAGGGCGGCTTTCCATGTGGCGGCAGTCTTGTTGTAAGTGGCGGCGATTTCGACTTCTTTGATGCCGATTTGGGTGAGCTTGGCAAGGGTGCCGTCAAAGTCGTGCGCCAGTTCCGCTTCAACCATGTAGAGCTGGAGACCGATGGCTTTGTTCAGCGGATTCGCTGTTAAGCTGCGAACGACCGAACCTGCAACAGCGATTTTGGAAAGAAACTGGCGGCGGGAGGCGAGCATGTGAGGGAATCTATCACACTGTATAGATTCCCGCTGCTAATCAAGCTCAGTTTGCAAGAGGCCTTGGCCGTGCGCCTGTTGGCGTGGCCAGCTCGACCTTGCGGGCTTTTGACTCTGCATAGGCTTGCTGCACAGGTTCGGGAAAACCGGCGAGCAACTTTTCGATGCGTTGTTGGATTTGGGCAACGATGTTCGGAATGTTCGGGCGCGACATCATAGCTTTCTTGCGGGTCGGCGGCTAAATTGTAGAGCTCTGGTTTAGGCAACACGAAGTTGCGGCGACCCCCGGCGGGGGAGGTTCTGCTTTGTGGCAAATCACATTTACGGAGAAGCGCTTGCGGCCATCGCAATCTGAAGATTGGAGGGGCCAAACTATTGAACTCGCTGGGTTGCGTGTTCGCCTGGTTTCGTATGCGACGAACGCGAGCTATGAGGTGCAGGTAGAAGCGCTTGGCTCGCGAGCGACGGTCGGCTACGCGCGTGCAATGACGCGCGCGGCGGCGGAGAAAACGGCAATGGAACAGGTGCTCCTAAACTTACAAGCGCGCAGCCGCAGCAGTTTTGAGTTAATCGTGGGGGGGTAAGTTGGGATTGGTAGCGCTAAGGGGAATCGAACCCCTATTTAAGCCTTGAGAGGGCTCTGTCCTAACCGTTAGACGATAGCGCCATCCTGACGGTGCTTCCCATTATAGCCGCAGACGGATCGGCGCAGTAGGGGTGCTGAATCACAGGGCGTAAACCGATAGCCACCTCATACCGTGCGTAACGCAATGTCCCTCTCCTACGTAAAGCTTCCTTTTCGACAAGGTCCGCGAGGTCACGTGTTGCCGTTGCTGGCGACGCTCCAGTGATCGCGATGTAGTTCCCGGCGCTCAGGCCACCCTTAAAACCTTCTGGTCCCTCGCGCAACATCCGCAGGAGCGCCTTCTCCTGGCGCGGGTTCAGTTCGCCGCGAAGCCGGTCGAG
Organism: Bryobacterales bacterium; assembly: GCA_963763615.1. Taxonomy (GTDB): domain Bacteria; phylum Acidobacteriota; class Terriglobia; order Bryobacterales; family Bryobacteraceae; genus Bog-105. The sequence goes on from CAVXPI010000017.1 coordinate 170,391, forward strand.
CAATCTTGTCTTGTCCACCAGAAACTCAATATGTGCCTCGGCTCGCCGCTGCGCTTCGATGGCCATCCCCGCAAACCAACACAGCCAGCCTGTCACGTCGTTGTCCTTGTTCGCGGCTTCCAACGCTTCGTAATAGGATTTGCACCGAATCAGAATCGTTGCGGCAAGAGCCGTGAGGGTGGGATGTCCAACCGATTGTGCCAGCGCCTTCTCTGCGATCGCCCGGCCCAGCCGGCCGTTGCCATCCTCAAATGGATGGATCGACTCAAAATACAGATGTGCGATTCCGGCTCTTGTCAGTGCAGGCAGAGAATCGCTCCCGGACGAAGAGGTGCGGTTGAACCACTTCACAAATCGCCCCATTTCCCTTGCCACCTTTGCCGGCGGCGGCGCTTCAAAATGCACCTTTGGCGCGTCCAACCTTCCGGAGACCACCTGCATCGGTTCGGCACCCGTCCGGTAGCGGCCGATGTCCTTCAGGTCGCGGCGTCCGTTGGTGAGCATCGTATGCCACGCAAACAGCATTTCACCGGAAAGCGGTTCGGCAAAGGTTCGATAAAGACTGACCATCATTTCAGCGATGCCTTGTTCCGCAGGCTTCACCCGGCGATGATCGGTGGCTAGTCCAAGCTGTCTGCGGATGGAAGATTGTACGCTTGCGCGGTCCAATATCTCCCCTTCAATTTCAGAGGTCGTCAATGCTTCTGTACTGATCGCTTCAATCGTCAGTTGCTCGTGGTCCTGCGCATTCAAGTGTTTGATCGTACCGGCGAACATGCCGCTGCCCAGCAGGAATTGCTCTTCTGCCTTGCGGAGGCGACGAGCATCCCACCTGAAATGGGGCCAGTCACGTCTTTGCCAGTTCCAGGTCATGAGTGATAAGTATCAATTCTATCGCTCACAATAGCGCACAATATGAGCGATAGCAACCCCGCCATCAATCATCTTTCTAGCGCAAAGGGCGCGTCCGTGCCGCGAAAAGTGTCGGAATTCGCGCTTGCTAAAACTTCGGTCACAGATCTGACCGTTTTCCACAGAAAATTATAAGTGCATTGTATACATACATGTATCCTATGCAAAAACCTATTTCATCGCCTCTCGATGTTCGTTTCCACCCCTCCTCTTGCTAACGTAAAGCCGTGCTCGCCCGAGTGTTCACTCGCGGCGGGCTTTTTCATTTAACACACAAGCAAAAAGGAGCTCCACTCAAATGAACCGTTCCCAACGCCGCGCCGCCGAACGCCTCGCACCCCAAAAGACGTCTGCTCAAACGCCAACAACGTCCAGCATCTCCGAAGCCCAGCTCGCCGCTAACCGAGCCAATGCCCAACACAGCCATGGCCCAACATCCGAGGCAGGGAAGGCCAAGGTCTCAATGAACGCCGTCAAAACCGGACTCACTGGCCGCACCATCCTCCTCCCCGCCGATAGCGCCCCCGCCTACGAATCCCTCATGCTCGGCTATCAAAACATCTTCCAACCCATCGGCCCTGAAGAAACCGCCCTCGTCCAATCCCTCATCGATCTCCGCTGGCGTCTCGATACCATCCCCGGCCTCGAATACGCTCTTGTCGAACTCGGCCGCACCGAACTCGCCAAAGAAAATCCCGCACTCGTCGCCGCCACGCCCGATCCAGCTACCCTCGAGATCCTCATCCGCCGCCGTCTCGAAAGAGAATTCCGCAATCTGGCCTTGCAGGAAAACCGTCTCGTCCGCCGCCGCGAACGCGAAACCAAGGAACTCCGCGCCTTGCAGCAAGCCCGCAAGGAAGCCGCCGAAGCTCAAGCAAAGGAGCCCGCAAAATCAGCAGCCAAACCCAATCCCGTCGACACACCTTCTGAAAATGGGTTTGTTTTTTCAACGCCCTCGAACGCCGTCGAAAACCAGGAAATCCAAGAGGCCGTTGCTGCCTAACGAGCTACCTTCTTCCGCAAAATGCCCGGCGTCTGACAAACCGGCACTTGATCGTATTCGTAACCGTGCGCGAATTTATGAAAGAGCGCGGCGTCGTGTCTGAAAAACTAGAACGCATGGGCATCCACTGCATTCATGTCGCGCTGCTGAACCGCTATCTTGTCAGCAAACAGCGGGGCCTGCTGTGAGCACGCTGATACTGAAAAGCCGCGAATTTCGCAAAGAGCGCGAGGGCGCCTGGCAGGATTTGGAGAGGCTTGTTTCCACGATTGACGAAGCGGGCGTCAAGGGGCTTTCCACCGATGACCGCGAGCGGCTTCCTGCCCTCTATCGCTCCACTCTGTCGTCACTCTCTGTGGCGCGCAGTATCGCGCTTGACAAGGCGTTGGTTGAGTATCTCGACAATTTGGCTTTGCGCTCTTTTCTCGCGGTCTATGCACAACCCCTGGCCGTAGGTAAAAGCGTCCGCGATTTCCTGATCCGCGGATTGCCCAGATCGGTTCGCGCCGCCGGCTCGCACGTCGCGATCGTCGTTTTCGTGCTGGCGTTAGGTGCGCTCTCGGGCTATGCGCTGGTCAATGCGGACGAAGGCTGGTTTTCGGTGATCGTGCCGGCCGGGCTGGCGGGTGGCCGCGGTCCCGCGAGTTCGAAAAAAGAGCTGCTGGAAGTACTCTCAACACATTCCTCGAACCGCGCCGCGTTGCTAAACCTGGCCAATTATCTTTTTTCGAACAACACGCTAGTGTCGCTGCTGATCTTCGGGCTCGGTTTCTTCGGCGGCATTCCTACCTTGTTATTGACGCTCGGGAATGGACTGGTGCTCGGCGCTTTTCTGGCGATCCACGCGCATCGCGGATTGTTGGGAGAGTTCACCGGTTGGGTCTCCGTCCATGGCGTTACTGAAATGACGGCGATCGTCTTGTTTGGCGCGGCGGGTCTGCGGTTGGGGGAACTGGTGCTGTTCCCGGGCCGCAGGAAACGCGCCGACGCGCTCGCGGAATCCGGGGCATCGATTGGAGAGGTCGCGGTGGGGGGAGTTCTGCTGTTGGTGGTGGCGGCGTTCCTCGAAGGAGTGATCCGGCAGACCGTCATAGACACAAATGTCCGCTTGCTGGTTGCCCTTTTCACTCTGGTATTTTGGTTTTCTTACTTCAGTATTGCCGGCCGCCGGCGCGCCGCCAGCGAGGAGCCGCAATGAGCAGCCCCGCCGGCGCAATCGCCATCCCAAAACGCCGTGCTGAACGCGGCGAACGCCTGCTGATTACTCCCGAAGGAGTGCCCGTACGCATTGAAATCGCGGAACCTGGCGAGCGATTGATCGCGTTTCTCATCGACGTTACGATTTCACTCGTGGCTGCGCTCATCATCGAGATCGGCTCTTTCTTCACGCCCAATGGAAGCTTGACGCTGCCCGTTACTCTGTTTCTCGCGTTCCTCATCAGAAATTGTTATTTCATCTTTTTCGAACTCCGCTGGGCGGGTGTGACGCCCGGCAAGAAACTGCTCGGCCTCAGGGTCACTGACAGACGCGGCGGACCCTTGCGGCCCGGTGCGGTGGTCGCGCGAAACCTGACCCGGCAAGCCGAATTCTTCTTCCCGGTCGAACTGCTGCTGGTCACGCACGGCTGGCTGTGGTCCCTCACCGATGTGTTGCCCGTTTTGCTTTGGTTGGCGGCCATGCTCGGGCTGATGATCGGCAGCAAAGACCGGCAGCGCGCCGGCGATTTGATCGCGGGAACCGTGGTCATCTCCATCCCGAAGCGCCAAATGCTCGAGGATTTGGCGCAGGAACAACATGCGCTTCAGTTCACAAGCAAGCAGTTGGAGATCTATGGCGTGCTCGAACTGCAGGTTTTGGAAGATGTACTGCGGCGGCCGCCTAGCCGTGAAACCGACTCACTGATGCGAGACGTGAGCCAACGCATTCAAAAGAGAATTGGCTGGGAAAGTAGCGCGCCGCAGTGGGACGCGGCTGCCTTCCTGCGCGGCTTCTACAGCGCCCAACGAGCGTTCTTGGAAAATCGCAAACACATCGGCGAAGAACGGGCGGATAAATTCCATGCCCGCTGAAGTTAGTCGAACACGGCCGCGATCTCTTCGATGCCCACGCCTTCCGTAACCGCGCGCAAATCGTGATAGAGGATGGCTGCGTATACCGATTGAAAGCTGAGAAGCACGGTGGTCCACACCCACCCTACAAGAGTAGTGGTCACATAGTTGGTATTCGTCAGAGCTGCCACAATCAGTAGCGAAACAACAAAGCTGATCGCTCCGATGGCGCATGCCACCCAGAAGATGGGCCAGCGATGACCGGACGTCAAATGCCGGCTGCGCGACATGCTGGAAGAAGGACCGTCTCTCTCCACCACGCAGGCCGGGAGCGCAACCGAAAACGCCGTTAAAGCAATGAACCCCGGAATGACGAAGAGCAGTGTGCCAATGCCAACCGCCAGACCTACCAGTATCGACAGACCAATCACGGGCAAAAGTTGCGAGAGGCCGCGCGACAGAGACTCGGAAGCGTTCACCTGGCGGCCGCGCAGATCTTGGAACGCGGCGTAAACGACGATGGCCTGGGCGAGGCTCTGAAGAATAAGCCGCAAGATGGCGGCCAAACCTTGCATCCAGCCAAACGAACCGGCCGCGGGCGGGAGGATCAGCGAGACAATCAGCGACGGTAGTTCGGCAAGGGAGCAGAGCAACAGAAAGGTAACCAGATGACGGGTCAAGACCTGCCACGAGCGCACCAAAACATCGCCCATGTGAAATTGTTCGGGCCGGCTGTAACTGTGGATTATGGAAATAGGACTGCTCATGGGGGAGAGCACCTCCAAGGCTCCGCTTCAAAAACTGCCTTTCAAAATATCAAACCCGTTCGTGATTCACAACAATGTTTTGGGCAGAGGCGGAAGGTAACGATTGCGCTCTCTAGCGGTCGCGGCTCAGCCACCATGCGCGCAGGACTTCCGCCGCCAGTTGGGCAGCATCGAGGTCCGTGCGGTTCAACAGAATCACAATGGTCAATCCCGTGTCGGGGAACCGTTCAATCACTGTTCGAAAGCCGCTCGTACTGCCCGTGTGCCATCTGCATGGATGGCCGTCGATAGGGCTTAGAAACCAGCCAAAGCCGTACGAGACCGGTTTGCCGGGAGCCAGATTATCGCCATCGCCACTGGCGGGCCAGTGAGTCGCGCTCCCGTCATTGAGCTTGACTGGTTCGAACGCCTGAGCCATTTCCGCCGGCGGTAGCAGTTTGCCAGTGCGCAGCGCATCGTCCCAGCGAGCCAGATCCAACAGATTAGAGTAGATCCCGCCATCGCCAAGGGTCGCTGAAGTGGAACTCTGGTCGGTCTCCAGAAAGTGTCCGTCCTTCTTGCTGTAGCCGTAAGCGCGCTGCCGAACAACGTTCACGCCATTCATGTAGACAATTGTGTGCGACATTTTGAGAGGCGCGAAGATGTGCCGGTGAAGGAAATCGGCGTAGGGCATGCCCGATATCTTGGCAACAACCAGCCCCAGCACTACATAGCCGGAATTGCTGTAGGCCCAACTTGTGCCTGGCTCAAAAATTCCCGCCGGCTGGTGCGCGAGCAGAGTCAATACTTCGTCGTCGTGAATTTGCTTGCTGCTCGACCAGAGAGGAGCGCCGTTGTTGGCCTTCTCTTCCTGCTCCATCAGCGTTTCGTAATCCGGCAATCCAGAGGTGTGGGTCAAGAGATGCCGCACGGTAATGGCGCGGCCGTAATCTGGAAACCCCGGAAAAATTTCGGCTAGATTTTGATCGTAGCGGAGCTTGCCATTATGCACCAAAAGCATGATGGCCATGGCGGTGAATTGCTTGGTGAAGGAAGCGAGACGGAAGTTTGTATGGGCGTCGATCTTAACCGGAGCGTTCAGGCCGGTAACGCCATAGCCGCGCGTAAATACCGTGCGGCCATTCTTCCGGATCAAGACGGCCGCGCCGGGCGATTGATTATCAATTCTAGAAGTGAAAATCGGGTCGATCGGCGGCGCGGAGGGTGTGGCCGCAAACACGCGGGGAACACTGGCGAGAACTAGAAAAAAGATCGGACGCGAACGCTTGGCTGCTGAAATGGGTGGCAAAAGCATGCTGAGAGGAAGCAGCGGGGCAAAAAGATGGCGTTTTCACCCCCTGAAGCATAATACCTTGCATCCCAGAGGTATTGACAGCGGCGATTTCCGTGTAAACTAAATATAGGTACTACATTTGAATCAAATCCTTTCTCACCCCCCGGCGCGGGTCAGCGCCAACCGTTAGTCTCCCCGGCATGTATCCACCAAGAAGCCTTCCACCCCGCCGGCCTAAGATCCGAGAGAACGTGAACGAAGCAATTCGCGCCCGGGAAGTACGCGCTGTATTTCCAGATGGCACAGTTGAAGTAATGCCGACATTACAAGCTGTGCGCAAGGCGCAGGAATTAGGGCTCGACCTGATTCTGATTGCCCCCACGGCAGAACCGCCCGTCGCCAAAGCCATGGATTACGGGCAATGGCGCTACGAACAGAAAAAGAAGCAGCACGACGCCAAGAAGAAGCAGCACGTCATTCAGGTGAAGGAACTGAAATTCCGTCCGAACACCGATGACCACGATTACGACTTCAAAAAAAATCACGCGATTCGATTTCTGAAGGATGGCAATCGCGTCAAAGCTGTAGTGCAGTTCCGCGGACGCGAAATCGCTCACACAGATCTGGGACGAAAGCTGCTCCTGCGCTTCGTGGAAGACCTAGCCGGAGTGGGTGCCGTTGAAGGGCAGCCGCGTATGGAAGGCAAGGCGACACACGTGATTATCAGCCCGGTGAAAGCGGTAACGGGTGGTGGCCCGGCAAAAGAAAAGTCCGACAAGCCGGAGAAGCCGAAAGAGGCTGCGGCTGGCGGACCATCTACTGCCGTCCACTAAGCCTGTTTATCGAACCGGACCCATTCGGCGCTACAATTTCTGAAGCGATTCGCCGCGTGGATTAGTGTATACTTTTGTTCGCTGCACCTCGTCCTCCTGCAGCCCTCCGCCCCGACCTGCGAACCCCCTGTTTAACAGCAAATAGCTCCGCTCGCAACCTATGGCAAACGCGTCTCGCTCCAGCGCGAGTTTTGACGAATGGGACCGGCAAGAAGGCACTCCGGGCCCGCTGGGCGTAACTTGGATTTCGTCTCTCAATGCGTGGAATTTTGCGCTGTACTCGCGGCGCGCCAGCGGTGTCACGCTGTTGCTCTATGCAGCCGGCGATCCCATCAATCCGATTTTCGAAGTCCGCTTGAACCCTAGAGTCAATAAGTCGGGAAGGATCTGGCACTTCTGGCTGCCGGCTCAGCGCGCCCATGGCGCAACGTTCTACGCTTATCGCGTGGAGGGGCGATTTGACCCGGCTGTTGGCTACTGCTTCGACTCGCAAAAGATCTTGCTTGATCCGTTTGCTCCGGGTGTTTACTTTCCGCCTGGGTATGATCGCGCTGGCCGCCAGTAAAGCCGGCGCCAACCACGGCCGCGCTCCGCTCGGGATCCTGCCGGTTTCCTCGTCACAGCCGGACAGCGTTATTGAACGCCGGCCCAGACCCAGTTACGATCTTATCGTTTATGAACTGCATGTGAAAGGGTTCACCGCCCGCGCTAACTCGTGCGTCAGCCCCGAAAATCGGGGCACTTTCGCGGGTTTGGTGGAAAAGATTCCCTATCTTGCCGATCTAGGCATCACGGCTGTGGAATTAATGCCAGTGCAGCAGTGTGACCCGCAAGAAAAGCAATTTTGGGGTTACATGACTCTCAATTTCTTTTCGGCCCATCAGGGATATTCGGCCAGTAACAGCGCCGAGGGCGCGTTTCAGGAATTCCGTACCATGGTAGAGAAGTTCCACGAGCGCGATATCGAGGTGTGGCTTGACGTTGTTTATAACCACACGAGTGAAGGTAATCTCGACGGGCCGACTTATAGTTACCGCGGCATCGATAACCAGTCATACTATTTTCTGACGGCGGACCGGCGTCATTACCGCAATGATACAGGCTGCGGAAACACTCTCCGTTGCGACCATCCCGTGGTCAGATCGTTGATCCTCGACAGTATGTCTTTCTGGATCAATACCATGAAGGTGGATGGCTTCCGCTTCGATCTCGCCTCGGTTTTTACGAGGAAATCGGATGGAAGCATGGATTTGGAGCACCCTTCCCTGATTGCGGACATTAGCACCTTGGGCGCGCGCCATGGCGTGCGCATGATCGCCGAAGCCTGGGATATCGAAAGTTACCTTCTGGGCCGGGCTTTTCCCGGACTAAACTGGCGCCAGTGGAACGGAAGATACCGCGACGATGTCCGCGATTTTGTGCGCGGCGTATCAGGACGAGTGGGCGCCCTCATGCAACGAATGTACGGCAGCGACGACCTTTTTCCAGACGATCCTGAAAACTCATACAGGCCCTTCCAAAGCGTCAACTTCATCACCGCGCACGATGGGTTCTGTTTATATGACTTAGTCTCCTACGATCACAAACACAATGAGGCCAACGGACACGGAAACACCGATGGTACCGACGACAACCGCAGTTGGAACTGTGGATGGGAAGGCGACCTTGGCGTGCCGGACGGCGTCTTCGCTTTACGCTGCCGCCAGGCGCGGAACTTTATGAGCCTGTTGCTGTTGAGTAATGGAACGCCGATGTTTTGCGCCGGTGACGAGTTTCTGGCGACGCGCTGCGGCAACAACAACCCCTATAACCAAGACAACGAAATCAACTACCTGGACTGGGATCTGCTGCGGACCAATCACGCTTTCTTCCGGTTTGTGCAAGGCATGATCGCGTTCCGGAAATCGCACCCGTCCATCGCGCGCAGTCACTACTGGAGGGAAGATGTCAGTTGGTATGGCGCCAACAGCCAACAGCCCGATTTTTCTCCGGCCGGCCAGACGCTCGCCTACTGCCTGCGCGGCGGCGCTATGAACGATGACGACCTTTACGTCATGGTAAATGCCGGCGGGAACGAGATCCGCTTTGAAATTCAGGAGGGAAGAGCCTGCGATTGGTTGCTCGTGGCGGATACGAACCTTCCTTCCCCAGGAGACTTTGTGGAGCCCAGCGGAAGACAGCCGCTCGCATCGAATGCTTACCTTGCCGGTGCGCGGAGTGTAGTAGTGCTGTGTAAATCAAATCGACGGTCAATGGAAGGATAAGCTGAATGGCGACCTCTTCGTTCGGACCCGCAACGGCCGACCATCCTGATTTGCTAATCAAGACAATCGGAACGGCGCGCATCGATTCGCCGATGGGAGAAATTCTGGCGCAGCGGCAGGAGTCGGCTCATTACGTTGAGGAACCCGATCGAGTTTTGCTCGACGACACCCTTTCGGCCGTAGTGGCGAGAAGCCGTGCCGCAGGGGAACTACCGGGCTTTGAGCCAGCCGGGCCCCGCCGCAAAATCTATTTCGATCCCTCCAAGACGCGCGCTGGAATTGTGACTTGCGGCGGACTCTGCCCAGGGCTCAACGACGTCATCCGCGGGCTCACCATGGAGCTGTGTCTCAGATACGGCGTACAGCGCGTATATGGTTTCTGCAATGGCTATCAGGGATTCGTGGCGCGCTTTCGGAGGTCGGTGATCGATCTCACCCCGGAAGTCGTCTCAGATATCAATGAGCACGGCGGGACCATCCTCGGATCTTCGCGCGGTGAGCAGGATCCGGCGGGCGTGGTCGATTGTCTGGAACAGATGGGTGTCAATTTGTTGTTTGTGATCGGTGGCGACGGCACGATCCGCGGGGCTATTGAGATTGTCCGCGAAATCTCGGAACGCGGCAACAAGATTGCCGTTGTCGGTATTCCTAAGACGATCGACAACGACATCATGTTTATCGATCAGAGCTTCGGCTTTCAGACAGCGTACGCAGAGGCGACAAAGTTCATTCGCGCAGCTCACGTGGAGGCCACTGGAGCGCCCAACGGCGTTGGCTTGGTAAAGCTGATGGGCCGCCATTCCGGGTTTATCGCCTGCTATGCGTCGCTGGCGATGAGCGACGCCAATCTCGTCCTCATCCCCGAGGTGCCGTTTGAGTTGAATGGTGAGGGTGGCCTTTTGGCATTTCTCCGTAGAAGGCTCGAAACACGCGGCCACGCAGTTATCGTGGTGGCCGAAGGCGCGGGCCAGGAACTCATGGATGCTGCGGGCCATGGGACCGACGCGTCGGGAAACAAGAAGCTGGTTGATGTCGGCCCGTGGTTACGCGACCGGATCACAAGCCACTTTAAGTCGATTAACGTTGAGTTGAACCTGAAGTATATGGATCCGAGCTACTCGATCCGCAGTGTACCGGCAAACCCGCACGACAGCGTGTACTGTATGCGTCTCGCCCACAATGCCGTTCACGCAGCGATGTCGGGCCGAACCGAAATGATGGTGGGCCGCTGGCATGGCCGCTTCGTTCACATACCGATGTCGTTGGCCGTGCGCCACCGTAATCTTGTTGATCCGCACGGCGATTTATGGCTGAGCGTTCTGGAAGCCACCGGGCAGCCACGAACGTTTGCGTAATGTGTAGGAGGGTGTCAAGTCAATGGCGGAAGGTGTTCAGGCTTAACCAGGAGCCGGATGGACCGGGCCTGTCCTGGGGTTCGTTCGATAAGGCACTTGCGCTCCAGGGTCTTGATCATGTCGTGAATTGCAGGCGGCGAAACGCGAAAATAGCGTTCGAGATCCGACTCGGCGGGGGCGCAGTGGTGGATCTTGTTGTAGTAGTAAATGTAAGCGAGATATTGACCTTGCTTCGCGGTGAATGTGGGTGCGATGGACGGATCAAGCTTCGGCACGGGATCGATGCTGACGGTGAAGGCATCTTCGCCGATACTTTCCAAAACCCGCACATTGAGGAGGTAGACGTTTCCGGCGAGGACAGTGCGGAGGGGTTTCTTGGCGGCGGCGCAAAGGGTCGCGCGCAACTCTTTGGCCTCGGAGCTGGAACTTGGGAAGTTGGCGATCTTGATGGCGGTCTCGCCCTTTCTCATGAAGATCCATTCTCGCCGGTCTCTGTATTCGATTTCAAGGGAGTGAGCGTCGAATGACAGTGCGTGACCGCATAAATGTTCTAAGAGGGTGGTTGGTTTGCCCATGCGTTTGGAACTAGAGAAGACCCGAAGTTCTCACAGCAAACAGTCTAACGGATCGGATAGGGTGTGGCGACTCAGCTTGCAAGCGCAGCAATGCCTGCGCTTGGCGATTTATCTTTTAACTTTCCAGAATCAGTCTCAATTCTTGATCCCATTGATCGAGGGTTGACTCTCGGGAGAAATGCCTACGGTAAACTGCGTGACAATGCTGAGATAATTCAGCCATCACGCTAACATTGTCTACCAGATGGCGAAGGCTATCCGTGACATCTCTGGCGTTTTCCTCGTCCCAAATCCAACCAACGGAGTACTTCTCAATGAGTTCCGCAATACTCGATTGGCGCGAGCCAAAGAACAAAACCGGTCTTCCAATTGCCAAAGCTCCAAAAAATTTTGAGGGTACAACTGCGCCCGTCCATTCCTCGCGCAAGCTAACGACATGAATATCCGCCGATGCCAGACGTTCCAGCAACTTGTCTGATGAGGCAAACGGGACAAAGCGGACGTTCGAATCCTCGACAGTAACGGTACGCTTAAGGGTCTCTACACGGTTTCCTCGAACGCTAAACACCATGGCGGCATCTGCTTCCCGCAGGGAGCGGGCGAGCGTGAGTAAACCGGAACAACTGTGCGCGCGACCGTAACTTCCCGAATACATCAGGCCGAGATTAGCGTCTCCGAACACCTGCGACCGTTCGTCTCGGGACACGGGCAGCGGCTCTCTAGGTTCTTCAAGCGCCCACGGAACGAGGGTCAGATGTCTCGCCTTGGACCCATATTTGTGAAGCTGAGCCCGCATGCAAGAGCCTATGTCTACGATCAGATCGCAGCTTCTATACGCGCGCCTGGCACTCGCCTCCAGAACGCGTGCGCCAAAGCCGTCTCTGTTAAGAATGCCTTCGGAAAACGCGGCTTCGGGGAACAGATCGAAACACCAATGGACAATTTTGGTCTGTGGCCGGAAGATCTTCCACACAATCGCCACAAGCACGCTCAAAATTGGATCGGTTCCTATAATGAGAACGTCAGGTGCCCGTCTTGGGCGAAGTGCATCGAAGCTCCAGGCCACTTGCATCCATAAACTATTAAGAACACGGCCCAGCGTCGAGGATTGACGGAATCTAGGCCGCCGGACGCGCTCGATTCGAACGCCTTTCCAGTCTTCGTTTGCCGAATAAGAAGGCACCTCAGCCCAACTTTGGTTGCAAGGCCTTGCAGTGACTCGCCATCCACGATCTGCGAGCCCCCTGCAAAGGTCACCGAAAAGAACGGCGCTTACGACATCGTCAGGATGAAGATAATGGTAGAAAACAAGGGCGCTTGGTGGCTTCCCCATCTTGCCTGGATCTTTAATGAATTGAAAAATGGCGTTACGCCCTCCAGCGCATCCTCGCTTATAGACAAGTACGCCCCCGTGGATCGAAATCTCGGACTAACTTTGAAGCCGGACCTGTCTAATTACGGAACTTTCTAAAGGGGACTCTTAGCCCATACACAGAGAATTCGATTGCGAGGATCCCACTAACGTTCTTGCAGCAACCACAAGTGTCCCGACTGGAGAAGCTGCCGTGAAGACTCTGGCTGTCTTGCCCCGCGGCGGGCTCGGCGATGTGCTCTATCACGCTTTATTCGCTAGATACGTGCAAAAGAGATTCCCGGACTTTGATCCAGTGATCTTAGCGCCTAAGTACGCGGCATTTCTGACGGCTCTTCTTCAAGTGCGGCACGTGCCGGTATGCAGTGTGCTCACCGACGCCTCCGCGGGCCTCCACCTCGGCAGTGAGGCTGCTTTCTGGGCAGCGTTCTACAAACTTCGCGGCAGTTGTTTGGCGTCTTTCACTAATGACGTCGTTGACCACGGCGTAGCGCGTCTGTTTCAAATGTCATTGTTTGACGGGGGAATTCTTGGGAATTCGATTACCGCCTCCGGCGAATCGGCCAGCCGGTTTTCACGCAGTGGCTTGAACCGCCTGTTGGCCGCCCATCGAAGCGGCCGTCTGAACCCGAAGCACATCGTCGACCGTCAGCAATCCGCCATTGCTCATTTCGCGTCCGAAAGGTCGAGGTTACGCGTGGGGCTACCCAAGGCCTATCGAGAGATCTGGTCGAGCGTCATGTCCGAAATGGGGAAGGCTGAAGTCGATAATCGGTTAGCTCTGGTATTTCCGGAAACGGCCAGAATCGAGAGAAACCTGACTTTCGGCCAGATCGGGTCTGTGGTCCGTCAAATACGTTCCGATTACGAGATCCGAATTTTCACGCGGACCCCAGAACTTTATAGGTCATTGAATGTGGACACGGTCGGATTCGCAGATAAGCTGGAACCTCTCCGGCAGATCCGCCAGGCCGCTGCAGTGATCTCAGCGGATACTTTTTCGGCGCACTTGGCCGGCCTCGGGGATATTCCCACCTACGTGATCCACAATTTTGCCTCTCGTCCAGGCTGGTATGAATGCTGGGGATCTCCGTTTCAGAACGTGCTGAACTTCGAAGCAGGAACTTGTTATCAATTGGATGAGTATTTCCAGGCGTTTCAATCCAGCCAAGATGGCTTGCTGTTCAACGCAGTTTTGAAAGCAAGCGGCGGCGTACCCGCGGCTACCCGCACTCTAGAACCTACAGACGCCCGCATTCTGACCGGGAGCGGAGCGCGATCCTAGATCTTCAACCAAAGATACAAGCAATAACCCAGACAGCCCATTTCTCGAGAAAACCGGAGACACATTGATGACGCAACGAAAGAGACTCGACTCACGTTTGTCGGCCGTGAAAACGTAATAGTGGTACCCGTAGGCATATCTGACCGCTGCGCTTCGGCACAGCATTCATAAAGGAGGCAGGCCTAGCGTCAGAGATCACAACAGAAGAAAGCACGCAGCCCGTGGAGATCCAAACCATCGATAGTTTCTGCGCCAAAACAGGGGTCATTCCGACTTACTTAAAAGCCGACGTAGAGGGCTTCGAGAGAAAGCTAATCCTCGGTGCAAAAGAAACCATTCAGAGATATAAGCCAAAGATCGCCATCACGACTTACCATGTAAAGGGTGATGCGGAAGCGCTAGCTCAACCATCAAATCGCTAAACCCAGACTACAACCTCAAGTTCAAGGGACTCGAACACCGCCGAGGGGAACCGCTGATGCTTCACGCGTGGTAACAATCACCCATTGACGGAGAATATTCTGGCCACCGGTCCACTAGATGATCTTTGAAGCCAGCTCTCGGTACCGCTGCCTATTGCTGCTTAGGCGAAAGTCAGAAATGTTGTCGCAAATATAAAGGGTTGAGAGGAGGGCAAAAAGAGCAAAATCCGTCCCCAAAAGCAGTTTGAGAGGAATAGATGAATCTAAATGCAATTCACGTCCGCGCTCGACAGCAGATAATTCCCGCATACCCCGGCCGCGCTGATGAAACAATTTTATATCTGTAAAGTGCATGGGCAGTCGGGCATCGCCAGGTATGCTGAGGATTTCTTTCGCCTCGTGCTTGCGCCTCGCTCATACGAGCACGTTGCGCCGGGAAATATCAGTGCCAAGATGTTGGAAGGGCTGAACCCAGCGAGCCAATTCCATTTAGAGCTGGGTGCGAGCCAGCACGAGGAGCTTGCGGTCCTCCTCATGCTCTTGGACTTGGGTTTCAGAAACATCTCCGTGACATTGCACGATCCTCCTTTTATAACATTTCCGTACTACCGGTTCCATAATGTCGTATTGAACCGCTTCTCCAGAGCTTTTGACTGGTACTTCAACACCTTTGGTGCGAATCGGCGCGTTCTATCAAAGTGCAGGAATGTCTTTGTCCTAAGCAAAAGAGGCGAAGAAATGCTTAAATCCCGGTATGGTCTTAACAATGTGCACTACATTCCGCATATCATTGATCCAGCAAAAATCAAGTTTTCATTTCCATGCCCAAAGGGTAGTGACATCCTCTTTTTCGGCTTCATTGGCCGTAGAAAGGGGCTGGATTATGCCCTGCAGATGCATGCCGAAATACGACAAACGATGCCGGAGATAAAACTGCACGTGATCGGCGAGGCTGTAGATTCAAAAACTCGCGATCACTTGGCCTCGCTCAAACGCCGATTCAAAACCGGCGTGATCTACCACGGCTTTGTACCTGAGAACCAGCTCGATAAGATCTTCGACCAAGTAACCCACGTCTTTCTACCTTTTCAGGAGTACCGATATCTTTGCCCTGTAAGTGGTAGCGTGCTGAATGCGCTAAGGCGTGGCAAAGTCGTCTGGACAAATCCGGTAAATGCAATTCCTGAGATCGTTCAGGATGGAGTGAACGGGGTTTGGTTGACGTCGGAGCTCCCAAGAGACCTGAATAGGTTCTTTGATATACAGCGAGACCACTCACAACGCACGAAATTGAGTCTCGGCGCGACGACTAAGGTGCAAGAGTTTGGCCCGAGCAGATAGCGCACTCCATTTGCGGAGGGTTATAGATGCTGTACGGAGCGCTTGGCATCCTACTTTCCTTCATCTATCTCTTCTCCATATCCACATCCTGCCGGAAAAACACGAGGCTAATCGGCTTTTTCCTCTTGATCTTGTCCATTTCCCTGATTTCGGGAATTCGGTGGGCCACAGGTACAGATTGGGATACTTATCTTTCGTTCTATGACTCCGGCGGCAGTCTTCACGACTACATGTCGTACTGGCATTTTGAACCGGGCTTCAAATTTGTCACTTGGTTCTTCCATGCCACGGGCGCCGGATATTCCTTGTGGCTCTTTGTGCTGACGTTCTCCGTGCTGTCGATTAAGTTTGCCTCTATATATAGAAGGCCCTATGTCTTGATCTGTTTCTTGGTCTTATTCGGCGCTTCCATGAGCGATCTCTTCCCAACAAGGCAATCGCTGGCAATATCGCTGATTATTCTTTCGGTTCACTATCTTTTAAAACGCGACTATTGGCTTTATGCGGCTTGCATAATACTTGCCTGCTCTTTTCATGTTACTTCCTGCATCTTCTTTCTAGCGCCGGCCATCCTATACTTTAGCTATCAGACACTCTTTGTCTTCACGTTATTCGCCGGCCTCGCTTTCAAGCTATATGCCTTTACCTTTGTGTCGGCTCTTGCAACAAGTTTTCATCTTGAAGATCTGTTGCTGCAAAGCGATATGTATTCGGCGACCATTTCCGGCAGGGTGTCGCTGATATCGCTCGCCGGAAAAGCCGTCGTCATTCTATTTTCCATGGTGGCCATGTCTAAATGCAGGTCCTACCTCACAAAGTATGAATGCGCGTCGGTGAAGTTAACGATATTTGGCTTAGTGAGTTCGGCGATCCTTGAGAGCACATCACAGATCTTCAATCGCCTGACGGAATACTTCGTGTCCTTCGAGATCGTGGCCGTTTCTTCGCTCGTTTATTTTTTCACAAGATATCTCCTCGCAGAAAGGAGGCTGATTGGCGCCTTCGTATGTTTTGTATCAACGTGCTTATTCTGTTTTACGCGCTTTACTGGATTACTCATGAACTATACCGATCTATATTACCCTTTCGAAACCGTGTTTCAGGCCAACCACAGGGCCCTCTATTAGCAGGTATTAAATGCGCGCCCGGACATTCTCTACATGGTCGAGGCCCAGGAACGCGAAGGGCGTTTCGGAGTTCAGTGCACGCGATCACTGCTTCTTCTGGTTAACACGGCTAAGAGGCCCACGCGTCAGGGCGCTCCAATTTGCCCCATCGTGCGATAACCATAATCGACAAACACAGCGCCACGGCAAGCGGCGCCCACAGCAAAGTCGAGGGTATTTGCCGAAGGAGCGCAAGAACCACAGCGGCGGGGAGGAAGCATAGAATTGGCCGTATTAGACTCTGGCGAGCAAAGTCCCCGCGGTCCAACTGAATCTCTTGTACCTTCCGCAGATTGTAGAGATAGGCCCAAGCGAACCCAAAGATAGCCCCGATGAGCGTTCCAGCCGCGACGCCGATCGCTCCCCAAACTACCGCTCCCACCACGCTCGCTGTCACGTTCACGAGACCTTCAAGGATGGGTGCAAGGATAAGACGCCGTTGCTCTCCCGTTCCCAAGACGGCGACATTAAAAGGATTGAACACTAGGCGCATGGCGTTTGCGGCGACCAGAATCTGGAGAATAGGGGCAGCGGGAATTGCATAGGCATCGCCAATCCATAGACGAAGCAGTGGCGTCGCTAAGACGACAAGCGGAATACCTACGAGGACATTAAGAAATACGGCCGCGCGCGTTGTGTATAGGACCAGCTCCCCTAGACGCTTCTTCATGCCACCGCTGTGATATCTCGCCGCTGGAGCCAGCAACGAGCTAAACACATGTCCATTTATTCCTGTTAGGAACATCACGAGCGTCGCTGCCGTCGAATAGGGAATGACGTCTAAAAACCTGAAATGCCCCACGATGGTCAAATCGACCCCGCCGACCAAGAACATGCCCACGGAGCAACTGCTCAGGCTGGCGCAATAGGAGACGAACTCCCGCACGACCGCCCGATTGATTAAGGTTCTTGAGGCGTGAAGGCTCGGCAACATCCGCCTGACGGCTAAGAGTTGAATAACATACGCGAGAAGATTGAAGCCGCTTATGAGCGCCGCAAGTGTCCCAATATTCTGCCAATGGCGAGCAACGAGTATGACTACAACCCCGGAAACGAGTTTGCACCCGCCTATCGCCATGGCGGGAATTTCGTTCCTTTCATAACCCACCAAAATTCCCGTGAGCAAAGATGCCGGCAGACCGATGATTAAAGATCCGCCAATGAGCACGATACAAACACGTAGACCAGCTATTTCAGCCGGACCTGCATCTTTGAAAACGACAGGCATGGTTGCGACAAGCAAGAGAACTCCCGCCATCGCAGCCAGCATCACGACGCCCAGCAAAAATCCTGCCGAGCTAACGATTTCATTGCATCTGCGTTGGTCTCCGGTGTGCCTGGTTTGCGCCACAAACCGCGCGATCGCCGTCTGCAAACCGAAATCAAAATAGGCGACGTAGGCGCTCATCTGTAACGCCAGGAGCCAGACCGCGTAATCGGCGCCAGATAAAAAGCGCACGAGAAAGTACGGTACGACGATTGCCATCAACCCAGATGCCCCCCCGCGTACGACGTTAGAAGCAGCGTTCTTGATTAGTGTTTGGGTCGGGCTCATCCTCGAACTTAGAATCGAAGGGCGCTCTTCAGCGACCGCAACTGCGCAGCTTGCTCGGGCCTTTCAGATAGTTTGCGAACTGCCGCAGAAACAAACGCCCAGGAGCACGCGAGAATAAATACAAGCGCTGCTCCCGCCAGGGTCAATAATGCCCGCGGCGGCCAGGATTTTTTGTCCGGGACGACGGCCCGGTCCACCACCTGTATCATCGGCGCCTGCTTAGCCTCGTCTATGCGCGCTACTTCGTATTGTTTGGCCATCAATTCGAACAGGCTTTCGTGATATTTCAATTCGCGGACTTTTCGAACATATTCAAGGCTCGCCCCCGGAAGTCTTCCGGCGGAGAAATCAAATGCCGAGCCAGCGCGGCCGTTTGCTTCCAGGGCGCTGAGCTTAGACTTGTACCCGTTAATTTCGACCTCCAAAACTTGTGTTTGCGGATTTTGTTCGGTCGCATAGGAGCGCATTACCTGTAATCGAACTTCGCGGCTTGCGATTTCGGCCCGAAGTTGGGCACCTTCGCGAATCAACGCTTCGGCTTGGCCAGACGGGGCTAGTAGTCCGGTCGATTGCTGCGTGTTCTTCAAGGCGTCCTCGGCGGCGGCCAAAGCATCCTTTTCGATGGAAACCTGCCGTTCGAAGAACAGCCGGCGCTGCGCGGCGTCTGTAATGGCCAGGCGTGAGTTCTGCGTATAGAGTTTGTCTACGAGTGCGTTCGCGATACTAGCGGCGCGGTTCGCGTCATGATCGGTAGCCTCTATTTTGATCAGAGTGTCTTTCCCGGAGGTGAAAGTAACATGCTTCAAGAGTGCTTTGCGGGCCTCCGACGCCAGCTTCTCTTGGTAAACCTCTTGCAAATGAAATTCAGTCACAATGTCATCGGCAATTGTGCGGCTTGAGAGAAGGCCAAGGTAAAGATCGCTGGGGCTCTTCAGCCCGAGTTGCGAGGCCATCCCCGTTCCGCCCAACGCTCCGCTGGCCATCATGGCGAGGGAAGATTGCTGCTGCTGGGGCGCAAGGATGACGGCTTGGGCCGTGTAAGAAACAGGCCAGCAACATGCAACCGCGGCCGTTATAATCCCAGCTGCCGCTGTTGCGCCGAATATAAGGCGCTTTCTCTTGAGCAAAACGGTCAGGAGATCGATAAGCGAAAGCTCGTTTTCTTCATTCGGCTGGCGGCTTAACAATTTTAGCTGTGTTCTGTAGTCGAGAACTTCCGTGTCAGCAGGCGTCATTTAGGCGTCCGCGCCTGCACCGGTGCCGCGGATTAGCCACGTCCGCTCCAGGAGCCTGCTCATCCGACACCGCCGGAAAGTCCTTACTGAGCCGTGACTGTCAAGGGGCGGCAACGGTACTCCAATTTACGCAATTAAGCACTAGACCGATAGTGGTATGAGCGCGTTACTAGTCTCAAAAAGTCTCGCGAATCGTTCCTGGCGTGCCGGAAATCCCTTTCAAAGCGCCAAGTCTCCGCGTTCACTATTGCGAATACGCACCGTCTCGGCGATGTCGCTAATGAATATCTTGCCGACCTCGGAATGTCCTTTCTGGCGGCCGTTCTGGCGGCGGCCAGCGCATCTCTTACCGGGTCGAGCTTAAACGGCTGAATCACGGCGTCAATCTTCTTCTTCATGCAATCGGCTCCTTAAACGCAATGATTTTCCACGCCGCTGTGCGATAAGTCTCCGTCTCGGGAAAGCGGTTGAAAGCAATTGTCAACAATGTAAAAGCTGACGCCCAGCTGGCTGAGCCACATTCGATCTGAAACGGGCCGGGACGCCGATATGTCGGCACGCAAAACCTCTCCGCTCATGATCATGCGGTCCGAAGACGGGTCATATACACCGATGGCGATGACGTCCACATGCGGGAGGGTGGCAAACAGCCGCGAAAGCACAGCCACTGTGTCGGTGATCGCCTGGTTGACAAATTGAGCGGCGAAGTTCTTCGCGCGGAGCGTTTTGTCCCATGGATGAATGTCCCTCGCGCGCCACTCCAAGTGCAAAGACGACTGCGCGCTCTTCAGCGGCAGTCCATCGCTTCTAACTTCGCCCCTCATGTGAAGTTTCAGGGCGGCTTGAACGCGCCGGTTGAACCTGCGCGTTTCCAAACCCCGCAGCCATGAGCTCAAATCTCGAAGCATGTGAGTCCGTGAGAAAATTCGTCTGCTCGGACGCGCCGGGAGTCGCGCCCAAGCAGACGCCTGCCGGCTAGATCGGCTCGGCAGCCTGCGCGTTCAGCCCCACACGCGCTGCAGCTGGGGATGCGAGCGCATCCGATTTCTCCACCATCATGCCAACGGGCCTGCCAGCGGATGAGATCAAATATTCTGGGTACGCCGAGATTCCATGTTCGTGAAGATCAAGGCCATACGTCTCGCCTTCCTCCGATACGCGCAGCAACTTCACGGCATTAACGGCGTACATAACGGCCAAGGCGACACCCAACGTCGAAACCGTAACAATGGCGCTGCCGATAATTTGAGCGAACAGCACCGTTGTGCCCCCGCCGTAAAACAGGCCCCTCAGGGGAGCGGAATTATCGGGTGCAAAGGGGCCGGTCGCACCGAATTCTCCCGATGCAAACAGGCCCAACGAAATGGTGCCCCAGATGCCGCACAAACCATGCACGGGCACGGCTCCAATAGGATCGTCAATCCGTAACCACTCAAGCGCTTCCACGCCGAGCACCACCAAGACGCCAGCCACGCCGCCAAGCATGATGGCTCCCGCGGGACTTACCCAGTAACAGGGGCACGTAATCGCTACCAGGCCCGCCAGGAACCCGTTCACCGTAAAGCTTACGTCCCATTTCTTCGAAAAGATATAGGCGTAAAACATAGCTGTGAGGCCCGCGGCGCAGGCGGCGAGCGTCGTGTTGGCCGCCACCCGTCCGATGCCTACAAAGTCCATCGCCGACAGCGTGCTTCCAGGGTTGAAGCCATACCATCCGAACCACAGCAGCAGACCGCCAGAGGCGGCAATCGTGAGATCGTGCGGCTGCATGGGCCCGCCACCATCGCGCTTGAACTTTCGTCCGATGCGTGGGCCGAGCACAATCGCGCCTGCCAGAGCAATGAATCCGCCGATGGTATGAACCACGGTGGATCCGGCAAAATCGTGGAAGCCCGTGCCGAGCGACGGGAGAAAGAATCCCGCACTGCCCATAGTTGCCAGGAAACCATCCGGACCCCACGCCCAGTGGCCGATGATCGGATAGATGAAACCCGAAACCGCGAGGCTGTAAAGCAAATCGCCCACGAAGCCCGTGCGGCCGATCATGGCGCCCGAGGTGATGGTGGAGCAGGTATCGGCAAAAGCGAATTGAAAAATCCAGAATGCCAAAAACGCCACGCCCGTCGATTCATAAGTAGCCGGCGCGCCTTGCAACATAAACCAGTGCTGGCCAATAAAGCCGTTGCCATGGCTGAACATGAAGGCAAAGCCGAAAGCGTAAAACAGCAATCCGCACAGGCAGGTGTCGACAATGCACTCCATCAGAACGTTCACCGTTTCGCGCGACCGGCAAAATCCGGCTTCGAGCATGGTGAAGCCCACCTGCATGCCAAACACCAGAAACGCGGCAATCAGCGTCCAGACAGTGTTAATAGGATTGACGATATCATTCCCCTTGAGGGAGGGGTCGGCGGCAAAGACTCTATGGCCGAACATGTCGGGGCTGATGAAGTAAGCCGCGCCTAAGAGAATGAGCATGCCCGCGAGCTTACCCGCAAAGAGCAGCACTCCGTATTTGCGCCATTCGGGCGACCGCAGACGCGCGGTCAATTGCACGATGCGGTTAGCAGCGCTCGATTTAGGCCGGTCTGACTCGCGTGCCAGTTTTCTTCTAATCCAAAGTCCGCTGAACGCCAAAGCAAAAATCGTCAGGAAGATCGCGATAGCTGTTATGTTTTCCATGGGAAGCTCCAAAGTGAAATAGTCTGGCATCGCCTGTGGCGTGCCGTGAGACGGCCGCAAGAAAGAGTTTGCGAGCCGCTGATCTTCACTACTTGGTGGAAGTGCAAGGTAGATCTCGTCAGCGAAATAGCGGGGCTGGCGATCAGACGGGGAGCAAAGATGTTTGTAGTCTTGCAGCTTCGCACTCGCTCTGTCTAATCCAATTCTTCAATTGCCGGCAAAAGGTTTTTCGATTTTGCAATCGTTCGGTGCCAGAGGGTGACCAAAAGATTTCGCGAGGTCCATCGAAAATGACTGAAAATAGGGATAGGATGCGCGTTGAGTGGCGTTTCGGATCGGAGGCATGCAATTCTTTTGGCTATGCAAATCTAACTCTCGATAGTGAATTACACGATTGTCTTTGATGCACACGAACAAAAATAGCGGGATCGAGTCGGCCGGTTTGCAGAAAATCGTCATTCAATGTCTTGAGGCCGGACGGCCGCGCGTCCTAGGGTCGGTATTGCTATTGATCGTGGTGATCGCTTTCGCGGATTGGCGCGCCGGTAATAGCGTGTCTCTCGGCGTTCTTTACGTTTTTCCGATGATGTTGGGCGCAATTGTTCTGCGCCCCTCCGAGACTGTTCTGCTGGCGCTGGCCAGCGCGGTCTTGCGCTGGTGGTTCGATACGCCAGGTTCTCGCGCGGAAGTCACGTTGCGCTTTGTTTTTGCCGTCGTTGCTTACTTAAGTTCCGGTCTTTTCGTTACCGCTTTGGTTAGAAATCGGAAGGTTGTCGCCGATTCGCTCCATGAAATCCAGCGCGAACAAGATCTCCGGCGCGAGGCCGAAAGCCAGTTGCGTTTGTTGGTCGAAAGCAGTCCCGCCGCTATTCTCACGGCTGATTGCAAAGGCCGCGTTCTGGCTGCCAACGATGCCGCCAATCGCATGTTCACTTTAGACGGTGGCGCGAGTCTAATAGGCCGCGACATTCGAGAGTATCTGCCGGTACTCGGGGACGCTCTTGCACTTCACTTAGGATCGGAAGGTTTCCGTACCGCTGCGCAATGCCAGGGCCGCCGTGAGAATGGCGAAATTTTCTTGGCCCACACCTGGTTCTCCTCGCACGGAGTGGGCGGCCAAGTTCATGTCTCCGCCATTGTTGTCGATTCCTCCGAAGAAATGCGCGATCGCGAAGAGCAAAATTTGCGCCACTTGCTGCATTACAACCGCATCACTGCGGCGGCTTTAGCCCATGAGGTCAGAAATATCAGCGCTGCTCTCGCCATTCTTTCCGAGAATTTGAATCAGAAGCGGCCTATGTCCTTCGACGAGGACTTTCAGGGCTTGGTTCGGCTCACCCGCGGGCTGGAGCAACTCGCCTTGCTTAACTTGAGCTCTCATGTAGAGCAAACTTTCGAAGAAATCGCGCTGCAGCCTGTGCTCGATAACTTACGCATCATCATTGAAAGCGAGTGGACCAGCATTGGCGGCGTCATCCGCTGGCCGCTGCCGGCGCCCTCTCCGAAGGTCCTGGCCGATCCCAATGGGCTGCTGCAAGCACTGTTAAATCTGGCGCAAAACAGCCTTCTTGCCGTTCAGCAAAGCGCCTCCAAAGAATTTGCCATCCATATCAAAGAAGCGGCCGGGCGCGTCCTTTTGTTTGTCCATGATTCGGGCCCGGGGGTCCGTTCGCCGGAGCGTCTTTTCAGGCCCTTCGACGCCGAATCCGAAGGCAGCGGCTTAGGCCTCTACATTTCCCGCTCCATTGTGCGCGGTTTTGGGGGCGACTTGCGGTTTGAACCTCGCGACGCAGGCTCTTGTTTCTTGATTGAATTGCAAAGCGCGAAGTTGAGTTAGGATGAGTACCTTGGAAGAACCGGATAAGATCAGAATTTTTCTGCTCGACGACCATGAAATGTTCCGCCAGAGCCTGGCTCGTCTGCTCGAACGCGAGCCCGCCTTGAAAATCGTTGGCCAAAGCGGCTCTGCCACCCAGGCTCTGGCGCAGTTGAAGCAAAGCGGCGCGAATCTTGTCTTGTTAGACGTCGATCTAGGCGACGAACGTGGGTTGGATTTCGTGACGGAAGCGCGCAAACGCGGCTATTCCGGGTACATTTTGGTAGTGACCGCCGGCCTCAGCGGCCCGGAAGCCGTTCAATTCGTACAATCCGGGGTGGGCGGCATCCTTCACAAGCAACAGTCTGTCGATTCGCTGCGTGATGCAATTCAGCGCGTCGCCGCTGGTGGCGCCTGCCTTGACGAACGCTACCTCCCTTCGTTGTTTCGCTCGCTCGATCGAACGAAATCACAACGGCAGCCACAGCTATTGAACCGCGAGAAAGAAATCATGCGCTTGATTTTCCAGGGGTTGACCAACAAAGAGATAGGCGTTCGCTTGACCTGTTCGGAAGGTGCGGTGAAATCGGCTTTGCGCCAGATGTTCGAGAAGCTGGGCGTTCGCACCCGTGCGCAACTGGTGAAGATCGCGCTCGAGCAATATCGAGATCAGCTTTGATTTTGAGCTAATCCGAATAAAACAAATACTTCCGCCACTGGTCGTCGCTGCGCCCCAGCAACCTCATCAAATGCCTGCTCGTATGCAAACTAAACGGCCGTGGTGGCCGCAGCAGCTTCATCCCCGCCTCTTCCGGCGTGCGGCTCCCTTTCCGGTTATTGCAAGTGTGGCAGCACGCCACCAAATTCTCCCACGTCGTTTCGCCTGCCCGAGAACGGGGAACCACATGGTCAAGCGTCATCTCACCCGAAGGCAGTGTGCGATGGCAATACTGGCACGTATACCTGTCCCGCATCAAAATATTCTTACGCGAAAGAGCGCGCGTCTGATGGGGAATGCGCCGGTATTCGAGCAGCCGGATCACCGAAGGAACGTTCAAACTCCGCCGGGCCGAATGAACCTGCGAAGGAGCGACTTCTTCCGCCGAGGCGACGCCCTTCAAAATCAGCACAAGCGCACGGCGAGCGGCGCAGATATTGATTGGCTCGTAACTGGCGTTCAAAACAAGGACGGGCTTGTGCAGCCGATCGGTAATAGGCATTTGACGCTCCCTTTTTTCTTCGCTACTCGTCGTCTTCTTCTGGCAACTCGCGCGAAACGGGCGCATCGAAGCCGCGCGAACTTCCTGTTCTTGTTTCGCGCCACAAATGTTCCCTTTTCGCTTCTAACGGACTCCTCTGACTTACTTCCGAACGGCTGGCCGGCGGCGGCGCCGATGGTTCAATAGATGGTTGGCTTCCCCAAGCTGCCGCGGCACTTTTCAGAGCCGTACGCGTGGAGATGGCACGATCGACGCGGGCCAGCGTAAGCGCCGCAACATGTGCCGCTCCCGCCGACTTCAAAACCTCTGAGGCGGCGCGCAGCGTGCTGCCCGTAGTGAATACGTCGTCGATCAAAAGAATTCGTTTGCCCGCGACCTGTTCAGGGCGGTGCACTCGGAACGATCCGCGCAGGTTCGCACGCCGATCCGCTTCCGTCAGTCCTGCCTGAGATTTCGTGTAACGGGTCCGGCGTAAATTGTTCGCTAAAGCAAGGCCGTACCGGCGAGCCACCGGCTCGGCTAACAACTCCGCCTGATTGAAGCCGCGTTCCCAGCGTTTCTTCCAGTGCATGGGCATGGCAATCACACAATCGAAATTGGCCTCTAAAGGAAGCGCCTGTAGGAGAAAGCGCCCAAGCGGCTCGCTTAGGGTTTCGACTTTCGCGTATTTGAAAAGGTGGATGAGTTGCTGAAGGGAACCCTCGTAGCTGCCGAAAGAGTAGGCGGCATCGAAGTTCGCCAAGCCCTCCCGGCAGACCGTACAGAGATCGTGCTCGTCCAGCGGATAGTCATCCGTAAAGGGTGTGCGGCAGGCGCGGCAGAAGAATTCGGCCTCGAGCGGTTTTGGGAGGGCTAGGCAGGTGGGACAAACAGGAATACGGCTGACATGCGTGAGGGGTAGTTCGCACAAACGGCAATCGTCCGGAAAAACAAGGTTAAAGACGTACGCAGAAAAGCGCTTCAAGTTGGCCAAACGTGGCGCTTGTCGCAGACCGTTTTGTTTTAGAACCGTCCGATTCGTGAGGCTAGGGAAGGCTCACCCCCACTAAATTGCCAGTATACATCACGTGTGCAAAAATTACGCAGAACCCACTAAAGATGGCTTTCCAATTGGACGATTCTTAAGTATGCTTGTATTACTTGCGCTCTTTTCGGCGCAAGCCTCGGGCAAACTTAGCTAGCAGTGAGATTGAGGACCATGAATTCGTTAAGGTTGTTGCTTGTTGATGGCGGATCAGAGAAATCCGAGGCGATTTCGATTACGTTGGCGAGCGCTAACCATACGGTACTGCCTACCGCGGGCCTAGACGAGGCCAGTGAGGCCCTGTTCGTGGAGCAGTTTGATGCCGTGCTACTGGCATCGAGTTTCCCGGCAAACAGTTTGGCTGATTTCAATGCAAAATTGCGGCGTGTGGAGAAGAGCCAGCGCGCGGCTACGAGGATTCCTGTGCTGGCGCTAGCATCCCTTTCCGGAGCGTCTTCCGGCGAGTCGAATTGCGACGGCTATGTTCATGAACCCATTGATCCAGTGGCGCTAACCGGCGCCGTCCGCAGCTTGGCGGCAGCCCTTGGCAAGCCGATGGAAATGAAAGTATCTTCGGGCATAGATAACTTGCCCGTTCTGGAACCCGAAAGGTTCGAAGAACAAGTCGGCTACGACAACGAACTGATGGTGGAAATTATCGACCTGTTCCTCGAAGAGCGAAAAGGCCAGGTTTGCGGCATGGAAGATTGCATCGCCAACCAAGATTGGGACTCGCTCTCCAAAATTGCCCACACCATCAAGGGCTCACTCGGAAGCCTGCATGCAACCCGCGCACGCGGCAGAGCCCAGGAGTTGGAAACGGCATCCCGCAATAGCGAAATTGAAGTAAGCCTCCGCGCTCACCGTCAACTGATCCGTGATCTGGAAGTTCTGGAGCCAGAACTGCTCGATCTCAAAGACGCGGTAACGGCGGCCAGTTAGCCCGATTTAGGATCGACTGGGTGGGACGGCCTCCCGATCTGTGACTTCCCATCAAACTATCCCTCCCGCACTCAAACCACTGCCAACCCCTGGCCGAGCCGCGACAGCGATGGGAGCCGTGGTCCACTTCTTTGCCTGTTAAACTAAAGGTTCCTCTTTCCAAAAGATAGTCTATGAGTTCTTCCCCCGTGCAAGATATTGTCTGCGCCCATAGTCCGGATTCTGACGACGCGTTCATGTTCTACGCGCTCGCCACCAAGAAGGTCCGGTCGAACATCCTCAACGTGCAGCACGTTCTGGAAGACATCGAATCTCTGAACCGTAAAGCACAGCAAGGCGTTTACGAACTGACGGCGATTTCCTATCACGCCTATCCGTATGTAGCTGATAAATATATACTTATGTCGTCGGGCTCCAGCGTAGGCGATGGTTACGGACCCATGGTCGTCAGCCTCAAGGCCAACATGACGCCGGCCGAGCTCAGAGGAAAGCGCATTGCCATTCCTGGCACGATGACGACTGCCTTTTTGACGCTCAAACTCTTTGAGCCGGATTTCATTCCTGTTGTCGTGCCATTCGATCAGATTATCCAAGCCGTGAAAGATCAATTGGTGGACGCCGGCTTGATCATCCACGAAGGCCAACTCACTTATGGCAGCGGCGGCCTTTATTGTGTGGTTGATTTAGGCAAGTGGTTCAAACAGAAATACAATTTGCCGCTGCCGCTCGGTGGCAACGCGTTGCGCCGCGATCTTTCCGCCGAAGTACAGAGCGAATGTACCCGGCTAATGCGTGAAGGCATTCAGTACTCGCTCGACCACCGTGAAGAAGCCTTGAACTACGCGTTGCAATTCGCGCGCGATCTTGACCCCGCCCTCGCCGATCAGTTCGTGGGTATGTACGTCAACCACCACACCCAAGATGGTGGTGACATCGTCCCGCAAGCCGCTCAGAAACTTCTCGATTTGGGTTATGAAGCGGGCCTGATCCCCCATAAAACAATCATTGAAGTTCTACGCTAATACGGTTAACTTCAAATCATGCGAATGCTTCCAGGTCGGAAGGTGGCGTGTGGCCTGTTCCTGCCGTTTCTCCTTTTGAGCCAACAGCAAGACAACGCGCAGGACCAACCTCCCAAATCCAGCAACAAAGCGCAACTCGCGCGCATTCACGATATCGAAAAAGGCAAGGCCGGCGGCATGAGTGAACTAGCTGCCTTTGCCAAAGATCCGGACCACAACGTTCGGATCGAAGCGATCAAAGCCATTGTGAAAATGGGTGGCTCGGCGAGTCTCGACCCGCTCATTCCCGCTACACGCGACATCGACACGGAAGTCCGCGCCCATGCCACGGATGGCATTGTCAACGTGTACCTTCCCGGCTACGTGAGCGGTTACTTCACCCATTCTGTCCGGCAGGTGAAGTCGTGGTTCTCCTCGCGCAACGATAGCGTGGTTGATGCAGACGTGGCCGTACGCGAGGATGCCGCCAAAGCGATCATCGAAGAGATCAATTTTGGGCCCGAAATGCCGCCGCGCGCCAACGCTGCCCTCGCAGCCGGCGTCCTGCGGCTGAAAGGCGCAGTCCCGGCACTGCTGGAAGCGATCCGCGCAAAGAATAACGATCTGATTTTCGAAAGTCTGGTCGCCCTGCAGAAGATTCACGATCCCAGCGCAGGGCAGGGCGTGGGCTTCTTAGTGCGCGACCTGGACGATAGAATCCAAATCACCGCATTACAAACCGTAGGTATCCTGAGCAGCAGAGAAGCGGCGGCGGACGTCCGTTATGCGGTCGAAAACGCCCGCACGCTCAAAATTCGCCGCGCTGCGCTTTCATCACTGGCGATGCTCGCCCTACCCGAAGACCGGGCGGTCTTCAAACAGTACATCATGAACGGTGATCCGGAACTTCGCGCGGCCGCGCTCGAGGGCTTGGGTCGCGTGCGCGAACCGGAAGATACGCCCGCTCTGCAAGCCAGCTTTAATGAAACCAACGCCGATTGGCGTATCCATCTCGCTGCGGCGTTTGCTCTTGTCGGCGAAGGAAACGTTTCAACCGACGAATTTAGCCCGCTTCTTTATTTAGTGGAAACCTTGAATTCCGGCTCGCGCGCGGGAGTCGCAGACGGCTACCTGAGAGAACTGATCCGCCGCGAGGACGTGCGCAAGAGCATTATCAAAACCTTGCCGGAAGCGACTCGCGCGCAGAAGAACGCGCTGTGTTGGATCTTCGCTTACAGCCACAGCCCCGACCTGTTGCCTACCTTGAATCAAATGGGTAACGATGCCGATGGCGAAGTCGCAATTGCCGCGAAACGCGCCGCTCACGTCATTCAACAGTCTCAGCCAAACCCCTAACTGCAACCAGACGCAACAAACCCGCCTGACTCCGCAAAGAATGGAGCCACGGCGGGCCTGGAAACTTACTTTGCTTTTTTCTGCTTCTGCTGACCGACGCGGACTTTGTTCATTTTCTCTTTGGCATCTTTAAATGCCTTGTGGTCATGCCGTGTGACAGCGTCCGTCAAATACGCATCAACGTCAGTTTCCTTGGGCAAGATACTCATCAAAGTGAAATAGTCGTTGCAAGTCGGGCAAAAAGGCCGAAAGCGCTTAATATTCGGGATTGCCATAGACCTTTAGAATAGCACGCCCAGCGGAGGTCAGGCTGAGCCGCGACCGCCCGGGAGCGTCACTTCAGAGCTTTTGCCCACTACTTCCGCCAACGCCGTACCCAAATCCGGATGTTTGAACGTAAACCCGCTCCCCAAAACCGCTTTCGGCACCACCCTGAGACTGTCAAAGAGAAAGTCCGACATCTCGCCAAGTGCAGCCTTCAACGCAAACCGCGGAATTGGGATTACTGCCGGCCTGTGAATCGCATGCCCTAAGGCCCGCGTAAACGCCGCATTTGTAAGCGGCTCCGGTGCCGAGCCATTCAGAGGGCCACTCACCTCCTTTTCGGCCGCGAAAAGGAGAAGACGTACCAAGTCGTCCACATGAATCCACGACATCCACTGTTTTCCCGATCCGAATCTTCCCCCTATGCCCCACTTGAACGGCGTCAGCATCTCCGGCAAAGCGCCGCCTTCTCGGCCCAGCACCGTCGCAATCCGCACCATCGCCACCCGCAAGCCGAACTCCCTGGCGCGCATCGCTTCGTACTCCCAGTTGATGCAAACATCCGCCAGAAAACCCGTTCCCGGCATACTCGATTCCGTGAGAATCTCGTCGCTCCGGTTACCGTAATAGCCGACCGCCGACGCGGATACCAAGACCTTGGGTTTGTGCCGCAAACGTGCTATGCTGGCCACCAGTTGACGTGTCGATTCCACGCGGCTGCGGCGGATGCGGTCTTTAATCTGCGGAGTCCAGCGTTGTGCAATCGGTTCGCCCATCAGGTGGATGACTGCGTCCAGGCGCGGCAAACTATCGAGCGGCGCTAAAGACTTGCCGTCCCAGTTGTGAAACGCAGCGCGTTCGTCTAGTTGCTTGCTTCGCTGACGCGCTAGATAGCACACAGAATCGCCGCGCGCGAGCAACCGATTGACGATCTTCTGGCCAATGAACCCGCTCGCGCCCGTAACTAGGAAGTCCATAGTTGCTGTTGTTTCTTTTGTGGCGGCGAAGCGCCGTTTATCTCGTCGATATACGCTTGCGTGTCGGTCTTCCTCTTCATCCCCTCCAGCGACATAAATCGCATCGTCCCGAAAACCGGCCGCTCGGGCCACGGACGGTCGTGCAAACCAAAGCACCAGAAAATGTTGGTGTACGTATTCGGGTCACGGCCATCCAGCGCATAGCGCCCGTGAATGTCGATCATGGTTTGCGCGGCCTCGTGGTAGCTTTTCGACCACTCTATGATTTTCTTGCCCCAATACATCCGGTAGTAACCGTGAATTTTGCCCCGCTGCAGCATTTCTTTCTGGCAGGCGTTCCACAGTGCATCGTGCGTCTCGGCCCGCTCAAACTGCTCCGGCGAATAAATCGGCTCCCGTTTGTCTTTGGCGTGTTTCCGCATATTGAGCTGGCACCACTCCGGCAAGTTCTTCAGATCGCCTGGATCGTCCACAAAGCGCGCGTAATTGAACGCCAGTTCGCGCCGCACAATCAACTCTTCCAAATACTCGTCTGCAATCAGCTTGTGCTCTTGGGCGTAGGCGCCGACGCGTAGCGCGATCTCGAGCGCCGAGATCTGCCCGAAGTGTAGATACGGGCTCATATGCGAAGTGGCATTTTCGGAAGGCTCATTGCGGCCATTCGCGTAACGCCGCAGCTTGTGCTCCAGAAAATCCTCCAGCAGCTTCTCTGCTTCCACAGCGCCCCCGCGGAATTCGCTCGACGGCGCAATTGTGTGATCAATCATGCAACTGGCCACCAGTTCCTCAATATTGGCCGCCGTCACTTCTGTATGGAATTTCGGGATCGCTCCGGTAAACCGCCGCTTGACGCGCAACGGATCCGCCGCAGCCAGATACGCGGGCAGCAACCGGTGGATGCGCGGCCGAATCGTGTACGCTCCATATTGCCGATGCGGTATTTCGCTCATGGGGACGATGCAACTCGAATCAACGGCGTAATAAGCCACATCGACTTTTGGCGGAACGGAAGCATTGTGCTGGCGCGCGATGAAAGCCGGATAGTCGTCCGTCACAATCGCGGCGGCATCCTTTGCCAGCCTGTATAAAATGTTATTCGGGTCCGCCCTGCTGCGGCGCAGATAGAAGACATAGCCAATCCCCGCCTTTTCCAGCCTCCGCGCCGTCTCAGGAACCGACTCAAGAACAAACGTATGCAGCCGGTCGTTCGCGTATTCGTAGTCGTAGGTGAGCGCCTCATAAACCAACAGGGGCAAATGATGCTGGTTGGCTAGCTCCGCTGCGTAGAGGAGCGCGTGGTTCGAATCAACTCGCCGGTTCATTTGCGGCCAATACAGAACGTAGCCGCGCTTCGGGTCGAGCGCGGCGGAATTGAGTTGGGTAATTCGTTGGGGCGAAACCGGCATTTAGACTTTTGATGTCCCCATCGTACTTGAGGTACTAATCCTTTTTCGCCCGTTCTTTGATTGACAAGCTTCGACCGCGACTGGCAAACTCAACTGCATTGGTGGCGCTGCCATGGCAAAACTACACTCGACAACCCTTCAACTATCCGCAGGTGCCGATCTGGCGCCGGGCGACATCTGCTCCATCAAACGCCACGATTCCGGTTTTGGCGTTATTAAGATTCTTGTCGTCGACCGGCACGTTGTTCACATCCGAAAATACAAAAATCGTTTCCCCGAACGGCCTCACGATATCGATCCCAAGGGCCTGAGCGTGGGCACCATTCACGATCCGGACGGTTTCGGCGTCGGACATCTGCCTGTTTCCGCCACCGGTTTCGGTTCGTGGATGCCGAGCCGCATTGGCCACCAAGACGTCGCTGAAGAAGAGTTGGAAGGCTACCGCTGTTGGCTTCAGGATCAAGAAGCCTGCGCCTGGGATTAGCTTGCTTAAAGCGCAAAGGGCTGGCATGTGGTCAGGGATCGGCCGTGGCAGACCTGGCGCGAAACTCGGCGTCGATCAATCGCTCAGCGCGCGATAACATCGGAGTGCGAATGGGGTAACCTAAGGAATTAGTGTAGGCGCCATGTGACCGCTAATCTGCCGATGCAACAACGCATAGATGAGATTGCGACCGAGCTTGCTCCAGATGTGGTTCGGATTCGCTTCAACGTGGCTCAGGATTGGTCGGAACACCCGGCTATTTACTTCCGAGTGGTCTTGGCCGACGACGCGAGCCGCCGGGACCGACTGGCCGATGTGACGGGCCGCGTCAGTTCGAGGTTGTTCGACGAACTTGGGCTGGAATCAATCGACCATATCCCATATTTCCGCTTCCGCAGCCAGAGTGAACAGGTTAGACTGCAAGATCCAGCGTGGGAATAGCCCAGGACCTTCTGCAGCAGGCCAAATCATCTGGCTACCTACGAAGGAAATAGCCCGACTCAGGCGAGCCTCCGACGAGCGGTCTCGACTTCATATTATGCGCTGTTTCATCTAGACGTCGCG
The DNA here is from genome assembly GCA_963763615.1 of Bryobacterales bacterium. Taxonomy (GTDB): domain Bacteria; phylum Acidobacteriota; class Terriglobia; order Bryobacterales; family Bryobacteraceae; genus Bog-105. The sequence continues at coordinate 203,534 of CAVXPI010000017.1, forward strand.
CAAATATCAGAACCTCATTGCAAACCCGGCGGCGGCGTTTGTGATTGGATTATCGAAAACAATTTCCAAATCCGCTGTGACGGCGATGCCGACAAGCGCAGCTTGTGGCGTTCCGGCAGGGCCGATCGTGCTAAGCGCTGCATACGTCTGCGGCTGCATGAATGCGTAGAATTTGTCTTTTGCCATGAGAAATCGCCTGCCAGCATACTACCTGAAATTCGCTAATGGATCTAGCTTACTACTAAGTAACTAAATGCTTGATTTACACAACTTTACTTCTGCACGGTAACTTGTGTTAGAACGGGATCCGTCTTTCCATTCAGAAGCGCTTCAGTAGCGCATAAAACTCATTAAGGACAATTACGATCATGAAAAGGACACTACTCTTGAGCTTCGCCGTTTTCGGCGCGGCTGCGTTCGCCGCAAGCAACAACGTGTTCAAGATGTCTCTCACTCAGGACTCCACCATCGAGGGAAAAACCCTCAAAGCCGGCGATTATAAAGTTTCCCTGGAAAACGGCAACGCCATCCTCAAGCAGGGCAGACAAACCATTGAAGTGCCCGCTCGCGAGGAAAGCGATCAAGCCAAATATCCAACCACCGAACTCTTTTATCAGGGCAGCAATCTCTCGGAAGTTCGCTTCGGCGGAACTCATACCAAGATTGTGTTCGATGGCGGCAACTCCATGAACGCCACGCAAGGCCAGTAAAACTCGTTTTGTGGGAAGGCAGCGTGGCATCCTCCGCACTGCCAGCCCCACTCTTCAATTCGTATCGGCTTCGTCCGTGTGTCTCCTCAAATACCAGCAGGGCGAATCTCCCATGTGGGGGAAAAGCGCGTTGACGCAAGTTTCGTCGCGCGTATCCTCGTAGACATACTCAGTTTTCTTGTCTTTCCGGTCCATCGCAAAGTACGGGTGAACCGTCACCGTGCTGAACGCTCCGCGATTGGTGGAAGCTCGAAAGCGCAAAATCGCTGCGTCCACCGCATAAGCGAGCGCGAGAGCGGCAGCCAATCCCAGCAACCCACGAAGCAAGAGGATTCCGAGAAACCGTCTACCCGTCATTTCGCGCGCAGTGGACATGGCAAACAGTTGATGATAACGTGATTTCCATAGAATCGCGAAAGCTGTGGGCAGCGTCTATCCAGTTGCGAGGTTCGATTTGTTTATGTCGAAACGTTCCATTTTCTCCGTTGTGGTTTTTTTGAGTCTGATCCTGCTCCTTGCCTGCGCCACTCCGGCTAAGGCACAGGTCGGTTTCGGCGTGGGAGTGGGTCCAGCATACCCGTATCCGTACGCCTACTCGTGCAATCCTTACGTGAATCCATATTATTGCTATTCCGGCTACTACCCGTATTGGGGTTCTCCGTATTTGGGCTTCAGCTATTGGGGCGGCTATCCGTATCGCGGCTATTATCGCGGCGGCTACTATGGCTACCGTGGTGGTTACGGCTACGGCCGTGGGCCGTACGGCTACGCATACGGGCGAGGCTCCGCTGGGGCTTACCGTTATGGCGGGAATTACGGGCGCATGAGTGCACCTGCCTTTCGCGGCGGCGGCTTTGCTGGCGGTGGACGTAGTTTCGGCGGCGGCGGACATGCTGGTGGCGGCCACAGCGGCGGTCATCGCTAACCAGGACGTTAAAGCGTCTCTGCTACCGTTATTGAGTCGTATGGCAGAGATTCAGTTCCGTAACCGTCGTGCCGTTCAAGTAGAGAACGATCAGCTTCGCGTCACCGCAACCATTGAGGGCGGCCACATTGCCGAAGTGTTACACAAGGCCTCCGGCGTCAACCCGCTCTGGACGCCTCCTTGGCCATCCATCGAGCCCAGCATACACAGCCGTGCCAAATATCCCGAGTACGGTCCCGACAGCGAAGCACAATTGCTGTCGGGCATTTTGGGTCATAACATTTGCCTCGATACGTTCGGCGGCCCAAGTCCGGAAGAGACTGCTGCGGGAATGCCCGTCCACGGCGAAGGTCCGGTAATTCCCTACGAAGTCTTGGAAGATGCCAGCGGTGCATTCACCCTCTCCGGCCTGCTCCGTTTGGCTCAACTTCATTTCACGCGCCGCGTCAAAATGTCCCCTGGTTCGCCCGTGGTACTCTTCTCGGAAACCGTTGAGAACCTTTCTGCCAGCGACCGCCCCATCGCTTGGACCCAGCACGTCACACTCGGTCCGCCCTTCCTGGAATCAGGCAAGACTCAATTCCGCATGCCCGCCACGCACTCGAAAGTAAGCGATGCGAGTTTTAACGGCAACCTTGGCCCTTATGTCCCCGACGCCGAGTTCTTGTGGCCTTTCTGCCCGCTCAAAGCCGGTGGCAATGAAGACTTCCGCACCTATACGAAAGGCCCCGTTTCCGGCGGCTTCACAACGCATCTGATGGACCCCAAGCAGGAACAAGCATTCTTTCTTGCATGGTCACCCACCACCAAGGTCTTGTTCGGCTACATTTGGCAGCAAAAAGATTTCCCCTGGATGGCGCGCTGGGAAGAACACCGCCTTCGCACACAACCACCCTGGAACGGCAAAGGTGTCACCTGCGGCATGGAATTCGGCGTTTCGCCGTTCGTGGAATCGCGCCGAAAGATGGTCGAGCGCGGATCGTTGTTCGGTGTTCCCGGTTACCGCTGGGTTCCCGCGTTGACTAAATTGAATGTCGAATATTGCGCCTTCGCCGCCACCGCCAATGCCATACCCGAAACCGTTCGATGGGACGGCGCGTTCAACGTCAAATTTGCCTAAGCTAAGGATTCGCCCCGCATATTGCCGCACAATTTAGACTAAGCGCTCTGAATTAGAGCAAATGCGGTCGCCGGAGTTCTTACGTCGGGCGCATTTTCTTTTAGTGGATGAAGAGTTCTTCGAGAGATTTGGCGTCGAACAGCCGGAGAGACAAGTCTTCCAATTCGCCAGTAGACAGCGTCGTGAGGCGTTCATCGACCCAAGCGGGGAGGTCGCCGAAACGTTTGCCTAAAAGGCCACGAAGAATGGTTAGCTCACCTTCCTTTCGGCCTTGACGAATGAGTGGGCCGAAAACACCATGGTCCATGATGTCGTTCAGGATTGGCATATGTTTTACCTCCGTGCGAATGTGATCTTCCAGTTTCCGCAAACCAGAGAGGATCATCAACTTCTTTAGCGCATCGTCGCGCCTTCCACTCTCTAGTGTAGCGATTCGCTGAAGAATTCGCTGGATCGTTTGGCGGCGGTTGCTGTGGCGGGCCAGGATCGCCATGATGTTATCGGTGGCAAACGGGCTGTTCAGCAACGATTCTTCGTCCAGTGTGCGGATGTCCTTGATGGTGAAACGGCATTGGAACTTTGAGCCAATAAGCTCGGACGGCATGCGCATTTCATCGTCGCCGACGTAGAGAACGTATTGATCGGGAAAGGCTCCGTAAAGACGATAGGTGCGCAAAGCATATTCGGCCATGCGGAGCGGGATCTTCATGTCATTGGAGCTTTGCAATTCGAGATCAACGAGATGCTTGTCGTCGGATTGGGCAACGCCGAGCATGTCGACCCTGGTTTGTTGGACCTCTGGAAACTCGACGTTCAACCAGCGATCGACCCGCGTGCCGGTGATCTGTTCAAAGACGGTGTTCTGCGGGCTCTGCAACAAGGCTTTCAGAACGGTGTCATATTCGTGCATCCGTTCTTACTACTGTGACATGGTCACTTGATCAAGAACGGCCACTTCGGAATCCAGTGGAAGTGGAAGTGATAGATCATCAGAGCGACGATGCCGGCGTTGATTAAAACAAGGGCCAAGACGACCAACGCGACGATGTGCCATGGGAACTTTTTGCCTTCGCGGCGTAGGACCAGCAAGTAGCTGGCGAACAGGCCGAGAAAGTAGAGGGCGATCATCGGAATGGTGAACAACGTCATGTTGAACGCATCGGGCGTGGGGGTGACGATGGCGGCGATGATCGTGATGGCGAGAATGGCGTAGCGCGAATGCTTCAACAGGAAGCGAGGTGAGGCGATGCGCAAGAGAGTCAGGAAGAAAATGATGACCGGCATTTCGAACACGAGGCCGACGCCGAGGGTGACGTTGACGAAGAGATCGAAATACATGTCGATGGACACAACCGGCGTCACATCTACGCCGAGTCCGATACCGAGGAGGAAGACCAGCCCGTAGCGGAAGGCCACGAAATAAGCAAACAGACCGCCAGTGATGAACAGGCCCGCAGTGGCCAGAATGAATGGCACGGCCCAACGTTTTTCGCGTTTGTAGAGACCGGGCGAAATGAACGACCAGACCTGATAGAAGATCCAGGGGGAGCCCAGGAATACCGCGACAAGGAGCGGCAGTTTGATGTAGATGACGTTGAACCCCTCCATGGGAGAGATTTGCGCCAGGTTTGGGGGATGAACGCCAAGAGTGCGAAGCGCGTTGACGGCGGGCGCGGAAACAATTCCCCAGATTTGTTTAGCGAAAAGAAATGCGGCGAAGAAGGCGACAAGGACGCCGGCAATGGACCGCAAAATAACCGAACGCAGATCTTCCAGGTGCTCCATGAAAGACATGCGAAGCATGCCGCGCTCCTCGGGGTCGTCGTCTTCGTCGTCGTCGGAAGCAGGGGGTTTGGGCGGAGGTGGAGGCGGCGGGGGTGCGGCGCTGGGGGGTGGCGGCACGACCGCAACGGATAGCTGCTCCGGTGAAGAGGGCGGCGCGTACTGAGGCTGGTCGGCCCGATAGACCGGAGGTAGATCGGAGTCCGGCTCGGGCGCGAAGTTAGGAGCCGCAGGTTCGCTGTGAGGAGCGGATGGCTCCTTGATTTCGTCGTCTGGCATTGCTAAAAGCTCACCGAATCAGGCGGAATGACCCTCGGGCGCGTTAGGCGTGGGAACGGAATGAGACTCGGCGGCGGCAGGCTGGGAGCCGTTGGAGCGAGGCACAGTTCCGGCCACGGCGGAAGCGGCTGGAGAAAAGGGGGAATCCCGGTAGGCCTCGGCGTCCTGAGTTGCGGTTGCGCTGGCGGTAGACGATGGTGATGAGATGGCTGGCAGAGTGGGTTCGGACAAAGCGTTCGAAGGATAAGGAGCTGGGGAAGAATAGCTTGGTTCGTAGCCGTACTCATCGTAAGAAGAAGTCGAGCTGAGGGAAGCGGGAGAAGAATAAGGGGACGGTGACGTTGTGCTCGAGTTTTTGAGGGCTGCGTCAAGGTTCGCTTCTCTTTCCAGTTCACGGAGATGGGTTTCGAAAGTAGATTTCAGTTCGCTCTTGGCACGCCGGTATTCGGTCAGACCTTTACCGAGTAAACGGCCGAGCTCCGGCAACTTTTTCGGCCCGAAAAGCACAAGGGCGACGAGGAAAATCAACATCATCTCCTGAACGCCAATGGGACCCATGTTTTTTGAGAACTCCTTGTTAAATCATAGCCCAGAGTGAAAAGGCGGTAGCGCCGGAGCAAACCGGGTGACGCGATTCTTCTCAGCGGGCGTTCGCAAATTGCCCCGCCGATACCGCGCCGAGCATCGCGAGCAGCTTATCGGCAATGATGGGTTTTGTCAGATGGGCGTCCATTCCCGCCGCCAGGCACTCTTCCTCGTCGCTCTTGAAGGCATGGGCCGTCAGAGCGAAAATGGGCAGCCGCCTGCCGTTGGTGGCTTCCCGCTTGCGAATCTCTTTCGTCGCTGCGATACCATCCATCTCCGGCATTTGTATGTCCATTAAGATCAGGTCCACATTCCAGTTCAGCCCCTCTAATACGGCCAGCGCCTCGCGCCCATTGTTGGCCACGGTAACTTTGTGGCGGTAGCTCTCAAGCAGGCGTTTCGCGACTTTTTGGTTGATGAGGTTATCCTCCGTCAAGAGAATGTGTAAGCTCCCGGCACTTGGAACTTTGGGCGGTGGCGCTACCACCGGGCTCATCTCGGGCGCTATACCCAAAACAACCGTGAAATAAAACTGACTGCCTGAGCCAGGTTCGCTTTCGACCCAAATGCGTCCACCCATCAGCTTGACTAGCTGGGAAGAGACAGTCAAGCCAAGGCCCGTACCGCCGAAAATCCGTGTCGACGATCCGTCCAACTGTGTGAATGCTTCAAAAATCGCGGCATGCTTCTCCTTGGGAATGCCGATCCCCGTATCGGCAACGCACACCTTCAGGCTTATTGTCGAATCGCGCTTTTCTTCCAGCATGATAGTCACAAAAACACTACCGGCGCTGGTGAACTTAATGGAATTCGTCAGTAAGTGAATGAGCACCTGGCGGAACCGGCCTGGATCTCCCACGAGGATCGCCGGCACTTCATCGGCTACAAGGTATCCAATCTTAAGCGCCTTCTCCTCGGCTTTCTTCGATAGTGATCGTACGGTTTGCTGAACACATTGCCGAGGGTCGAAAGCCGTTTTGAGCAGTGTTAATTTGCGCGTTTCGACTAGCGAAAAATCGAGAATATCGTCGATGATTGACAGCAACGAAGCCGCGGAAGAGCTAACCACTTCTAGATATTCTTTTTGCTCAGGATCAAGTTCGGTGGCCAGTGCTAACCGGGTCATTCCAATCACGCCGTTCATCGGCGTCCGGATTTCGTGACTCATGTTGGCTAGGAATTCGCTCTTGGCCTTGTTTGCGGCATCGGCGGCCTCTTTAGCCTTCTTTAACTTTTCCTCCGTACGGCGGCGCTCTTCGTTCTCCGCGTGTAAGGCGTCGTTCAAAAGCCGCAATTCGGCGGTTCTCGCGTTCACCCTCAATTCCAGCTCGTCGTTCGACTGCCGCAACACCTGCTCGGCCTCTTTGCGCTGGGTTATGTCTTCCACCACCCCCACCACACGGTCTAGACAACCCGCCTGATCGTAAATCGGAAACGCCCGATCCCAAACCCAATACGAACGATCAGGCTGAATCACCCGGTATTCGCATTCGACAATCTCACCTCTGCGCTGCCGTTCCCGTATTGCCGAGACCCTTTCGCGGTCGTCAGCATAGACAGCTTCGAACCATGCCCTTGGATTCGCCAGCACTTTTTCGACGCTGAGCCCCCATAGCTGATCGAACGCGGGGCTTACATATAATAAAGCCCCGCTGCCCGGATCCATCATCCAAAAGACTTCGCGAATATTCTCCGCAAGCTGGCGGAATTTTTTCTCGCTGCTGCTAAGCGCATGCGTTCGCTGGTCAACCAGCGCGACAAGCTTGGCTTCGTTGGCTCGTAACTGAGCAATGCGCAACTTGTACGTGGTCACACACAGACCGATCAGGACCAGGCCCTCCATAATCGTGAACCACAGAGTCTGATAGAAATGTTTCGCCAGAACCAGAGAGACCGCGGCTTCGCCTCGCGACCATACGCCGTCGGCATTTTGTGCAATCACCCTGAACCGATAATTCCCAGGCGGTATATTTGTGTAATAGGCTGTTCGCCGAGTTCCCGCGTCTACCCATTTCTTGTCAAACCCCTCGAGTAAATACTTGAAGCGAATCTGCCCTGGAGAGATGAAACTCAATGCCGTATATTGAAACTCAAGTTGTCCCTCTCCAGGCGGTGGCTTAAGGGACCCTTCGCCAGTGAACTCACGGCCATCAATTTTTATCTGCTCCACCAAAACGGGAGGCGGCAGAGCATTCGTCATCGGGCGATCCGGATGGATCACGGCCATTCCCTTCATGGTTGGAAAAGCGAGTGATCCGTCTTTAAGCCTCCACCCAGCCGGTTGGAATCCTCCGTTGCATTCCGCGCTCCTCATGCCATCCTGAGTGCCGAACGGGCGCGAGGAAATTTGCTGAACTTTGCGCTCGGCGAACTCGTTCAACTGCGTCTTTGCAACACTGAACACGCCACGGTTAGAGGTGAACCACAAGTTCCCCCGCTCGTCGTCCAGAATTTGCAATATAGCGTCATCAAACAGCCCGTTCTGCGCCGTGTAATGGGTAAAAACTCCGTCCTTGAACCGGTTCAGGCCACCGCCATTTGTTCCAAGCCACAAGGTCGAATCCACGTCACCGGTAATTGTCCACACGACGTCGTTCGACAATCCGTCCACCTTGGAATACACACGGAACCCGCCGTTCACAAGATGAGACAATCCGTTACCTGTGCCAATCCACAATGTTTGGTCTCGGCGGTCCTCGTAAACCGATAGGACATCGTTGTCTGAGAGTCCATTCTTAGTGGTGTAGGTGTAGAAGGTGTGTCCGTCGAAATGGCTCAGGCCGCCGCGCGTCCCTACCCAAAAGTCGCCTTTGCTGTCTGTGTAGGTGCAATGCACGATATCATCCGGCAGGCCGCTCTTTCCGGCATAAGAAGTGAACTTTCCTTTGCTTAAGCGCGTCAGGCCATGGCGCGTACCAAACCAGTGATCGCCGCGCCCATCCTCGGTAATGGAAAACACTTGACTATCTGAAAGTCCATCGCGCGTTGAAAACTGGGTCACCTTGCCGTCTTTCAAGCGGTTCACGCCGGCGTTGCTCGTTCCTACCCAAACGGCTCCTTCGCGATCCTCGAATATGGGAAGCACGATGTCGCTCGAAAGGCCCTCGGGCGCACCTAGAGAACTGAACGCCCCGTTTCGCAGCCGGTTCAATCCACCGCCCGCGCTGCCAATCCACAGGCTACCTTCGCGATCTTCCAGGATCGCCCAGACGTCCTCTCCGGAAAACCCTTCTCGCGCGGTAAATCTGGAGAACTTTCCAGCGCGCCAACGACTGATGCCCCCTCCCCCCGTGCCAACCCACAGCGTGCCATTACTGTCTTCCCGCAGAGACCAAATCCGGTTATCAGAGAGGCCGTTCTTGACCGTATAGATGTCTATGCGCTTGCCATCCAGGCGGGCTAAGCCGTCCCGGTTCGTTCCAATCCACACCGCTCCTGTGCGATCAAGACAGAGCGAGCGGATATCGTTGCTCGGCAGACCATCGTTCTTGGTGCTGGTGCTAAAGTGCTTCCCGCTGAGATGGCTTAGGCCCGAATGCGTTCCAATCCAAAGACCACCTTTGCCGTCTCCGCAGATCGAGAAAACCGTATTGTCCGCTAATCCATCTTTACGTGTGTAGGTTTCTAGATTTCCATTTTGAAAGCGGCTAAGCCCGCCGCCGTCGGTCCCGATCCAGAGCGTGCCGCCTGTGTCCTGGTACAGCGCGAGCACCGAATCGTTCGACAGCCGAACGCTCCTAAACACGCCATGATTTAACAACACCAAGCCGCCGCCATGCGTGCCAATCCACAGGCCACCATTGCGGTCGGCCGCCAACGCGTCGATTTCATTGCTCTTCAGGGCAGGGGTATTACGTCTATCGAAAGTAACGAAGCGCGCGCCGTCAAAACGCGCTAAGCCGTTTTCCGTACCGATCCACAAGTAGCCATCGGCGGTTTGGGCCATCGATAACACCGAATTTTGCGGCAGGCCATGATCCGTGGTCCAAACATCATGTACGTATTGCGTGATGGACTTCGTAGGATCGAGCCCCGCCTGCAAATGCATGGGCAAGAGACAGCACGCCAGGCCGACAAAGATTAAGATCCGCCTCCTGTTGTTCATTGGATGAGCAGCGATACGCGACCGCTAACAGCCTTATCGGCTGTTCGTTTGGGGCGGACTAGTTGTTACCAGTACTAAAGCCCGCGATTCTTCGTCAAAAATCGGCGCGAACATTCGATGTGTTTGTAAGGGATCAAAAACCCTATCGGCCTTGTGGGGCCAGAAGAGAGACTCTTGATGAAACAATTCTTACCGGCCCTCGCGCTATGTGCGCTTAGCATGGCCACTAGCGTTTTTGCAGGCAACCCAAAGCTATCGCCGGACTTGCAGACAGCCGACCCGAATTCGACTGTTAGGGTAATCGTTCAATACCAGCCAGCGCCCCAAAACGCGTCTCTTCTCGGCGGCATAATCGCCGACCTTACACCCGTAACGAACATTCTGAAGTTGGGCGGCGTGGTGAATCTTGTCTCGGATATTGTTGACGCCGTCGTATGCACACTACCTGTCTCAGCGCTGCAAGTTCTAGCCAACGATCCAAGTGTTACGTATATATCGCCCGACCGCACGTTAGCGGCCCGGCTGGACTATACTGCCGCCGCCGTAAACGCCAGCGCCGCTTGGCAGGCAAAACTGACTGGAACGGGCGTCGGCGTCGCCATTATTGACAGCGGCATCGATGCGACGAACGACTTGAAGGTTTTGGGAGTGCTTCCGCGGGTTGTGTATACCAAGGATTTTGTGGGCGGAAATGGCAATGATCTCTACGGCCATGGCACTCATGTAGCCGGCATCGTGGGGGCAAGTGGCATCAGTTCGAAATGCGCCGGCTGCACCAGGACTTTATTGGGCATGGCGCCCAATGCATCGCTGATCAACCTCCGGGTCCTAGACGCCAACGGCCAAGGCTCCGATAGCTTCCTCATGGCAGCGATCAGCGAAGCCATCCGTTTGAAAAAGCTCTACAACATCCGCGTGATCAACCTCTCGCTGGGCCGCCCCATCTATGAAAGCTATACACTCGATCCGGTGTGCCAGGCCGTCGAAGCTGCCTGGAAAGCCGGCATCGTCGTCGTAGTTGCAGCGGGCAACGCAGGGCGCGATAATTCCGTAGGTAACGACGGGTATGGCACCATCGAATCTCCCGGCAACGATCCTTATGTGATCACCGTCGGAGCTATGAAAGCGCTGGGCACCTATACGCGAACCGACGACCTGGTGGCTAGCTACAGTTCCAAAGGACCAACGGCTATCGACCACGTCGTTAAGCCCGATATTATGGCGCCCGGTAATCACGTTGTCTCTCTGCTCGCACCCTCGGCGACGCTAGCGGCCGACCCCGCCAACGAAGTTCCTCTGTCGTATTATCAAGCCACCGCCAGCACGCAGTTTTCGTCCACTTACCTCATGCTGAACGGCACCAGTATGGCCACGCCAGTTGTTAGCGGCGTTGTTGCGGATCTCCTGCAAGGACAACCGTCTCTGACGCCCGACGATGTGAAGGCGCGGCTTATGAAGACCGCGTACAAGACTTTCCCGGCTACGAGTACAGCCGTGGACCCCGTAACCGGTCAGAGCTTTGTTAGTCAATATGACATTCTTACCATTGGTGCGGGTTATCTGGATGTAGCCGCCGCGCTGGCGAACCACGACCTGGCTTCGGGTACGGCCATGTCTCCTATCGCAACCTACAACGCCGCATCCGGTAATGTCTATCTCACCTACGATCCTTCTTCGATCTGGGACGATACCGATGTATATCGCGGTAAAGCCGTCGGCGGGACCAAAGCCGTTTGGGGTACCACCACAGTCTGGGGTAACGCAGTTGTCGATTCGGACAAAGCCGTCTGGGGCACGAAGGCCGTTTGGGGTACAAGCACCGTTTCCGGATTCAAGGCTGTGTGGGGGACGAAGGCGGTTTGGGGCACCTCCAGTGACAGCGCCAACAAAGCCGTATGGGGAACCGATTCTTCCACCTCCGACTCCGACACTGATTTCAGTGTGAATCAGCCAATTCACTAGCGCTAAGATCTACCCATGGCCACGAAGGTTTCAAGTCCGATTAAACTCACCAAGACGCCCGAACCGCCAGTGTTCAAGACTTTTTCGGAAGAGCGTTTGCACCGAAAACAGCGTCTTGCGTCGGCGTTCCGAATTTTTGCCAAATTCGGCTTCAGCGAAGGTGTGGCGGGGCACATTACAACGCGCGATCCCGAGTGGCAGGACCACTTTTGGGTAAATCCATTCGGGATGCACTTTTCGCACATACGGGTTTCGGACCTGGTTCTGGTAAACGAAGACGGCAAGGTGGTGGCAGGAGACCGGGCGATTAACGAAGCCGCCTTTGCCATTCACTCGCGGATACACATGTCACGGCCGGATGTGGTGGCCGCCGCGCACGCGCATTCGATTTACGGCAAGACATGGTCGTCATTGGGCCGGCTGCTGGATCCGATAACACAGGATGCCTGCGCGTTTTACGAAGACCACGGGTTGTATGACGATTACACAGGGGTGGTTTACGACGTTTCAGAGGGTGACAGGATCGGCGCGGCGCTGGCGAATCATAAGGCTGTCATACTCCAGAATCATGGCTTGCTCACAGTGGGGCAAACCGTGGACGAGGCGGCATGGTTCTTCATCTCGATGGAACGCTGCTGCCAGTCGCAGCTTATGGCAGAAGCCGTGGGGAAGCCCAAGCTGATCTCACCGGAAAGCGCGCTTACCGCCCAGAAACAGGTAGGCGCGTCGAACGTCGGTTGGTTTCAATATCAGCCGCTTTGGGATGTCATCACGCGGGAACAGCCCGATTTGTTCGATTAGCGCCCGCATTCTGACCTTATTTCAGAGCCGCGACCGCAACGAAGCCAGCGCGGCGGAACGCTTTTGAAAAAACGAAGCCAATCGCCACGAGTTGCGAGCTTGATAAAAGTGGATAAAAGTGGATAAAAGTGGTCAGCCTGATGTGGCACCTTTTTCTAAAAGAGGTGCCACATCAGGCTGACCACTTTATTTTGGCAGGTAGCCATTTTACGCAACGAAGCCAATCCGTTGTGATGGGCCACCGTTTGAAAAAACAAAGCCAACCCGCTGCCGCAGAGACCAACCGCAGAGCGAGTGGCGCGTTTTTTAAAATACGAATCCAACGGCGAAAGGTGAGTCTTCGATTGTGAAAGAACTGAACCTGGAGGGCGAACCGGGGGCGAACCCGATTCTGGGCGGAAGGGCGCGATCCACAGAAAACAAGAAGACGCCAGCAGGTACGACCGCGTGAACTGACTCGAGGATAAGCTGAGTGCGGCGTTGCGCGAGAGGAAGCGTGAAGGAGACAAAACGGGCAAGCGGCTTAGTTTTCAGTTCGATAGGGGGAGAAGGAAAATTCTAAGAGGCTTGTGACCAAAAATTGAAGGCACCGGGAATTGTTGCATTGTGGTGGCAGTCACCGGAATGGCACCCTAATTTATCCTTCGCGGAACTTTCCGCCGTGTTTCGGCAGTTATCTTACTAAGTGCGTCGCGAGTGCCCTCGCCTCAAGCGCAAACTAACAACTTAGTAATAAATCTCAGGAGAAGAGGCGATGAGTGGGTGATCTACAGCAGCATCCAAATCGTTGTGAGAAGGGCCATGACTTCATCGAGCGCGGACGCCGCTGCCGAAACAGGCGGTATCTTAATCGGCCTGGCGGAAACGTTCGACGCAATCAAAGAACAGAGGACAATAGCTGACATAGTAAGATTCATAAAGTTTTTCATTTTGGTTTTTCGTTTTCTTTCTTCGCGAGTCTGGCTTCCCTTTCATCCACACTCTGCTTGTGTTAGTGCGTAGCGGATTGGTAAAATTTTCATCGGAGTTTGCCGGGAAGACTGCCCCGGCAGGTACAGAGCATGGACTTTTCCGCCCAATCAAAACGCGCTCAGCAGATCTGAGAATGCCCGCCACAAAAAGCCGGTAAATGGATTGTCCAAAAGTAGCGGAGGCGGAATCTTGATAGGCCGGGCGTACGCGCTCATAGATACAAGAAATGCGGTTAGCGAAAGCAATACGGGGCGGAGGTTTTGAAGTTTGATCATTCGCCGTGTGGTAGAGCAAACGACAACCCAAAGCGCCGGGTTGTCTCGCCAACGCTGGAAAAAAAGCTGCGCGCACTACCCGCGCCAAGCGAATCGAAATCCGTGAAGCAGCATTCCACTTTGCCCTGCAACAGCTTGAGCAACTCTTGGAGGTTCAAAGCTTAGCGGCAGGACCTGGCGAATTGCGAAGTTCACGGCTCGCCCATTCACGCAGGCGCTGTTTGTGGGAGTTCCATTTTTGCATTTTGTTCCAATCCGGCACACGCTCCTGTATCAAACATTTGCCATGCCATGAATGGTGTAGCCTCTAGGTAAGCCCCCAAGAAGTGTTATTGGCGGAAGCCGTACAAATGAGAGAAACTTCCTCGCGTAGCGAGGATCGAGGATTTTCTCTTCCAAGATGGGCAGCTTGGTTGGATAAATCCGATATCCTGATCTTCCTTTTCGGGACTGCGTTGATCGTTTGCGCGGCGTCGTACACGATCCACCAGGGTTACCGCACGACGTTGGATTTGTGGAAATCCGAGCTCTCGGCCACGGTGGCACATCGCACCTGGACTTTGCTTAGTTCCCTTCGGCAGAGTCAGGACGACGCACAGCTTTTGGCTGAGTTCACCCCGGTACAGGATCTGCTGGTTTCGCAGCGAAACGGGAGCCGGGCGGCCTCGCCGGCCCACATCATCGAGAGCCGCCCCGTCATGGCTTTGTTCGACGATTTTCAGCGAGTCTACGAATACGCCATGCTTTATTTGTTCGATAACGCGCAGCGTATCGCCGTGCAGGCTGCTACGCCCGCAAATTCGTGGAGCGGGGTGACCCAAAACGCTGAATTCAAGCAGACGGTGGAAGCGGTGCTGAAAGGCGGGCATTACACGGTCAAGCTAGTGCGCGACGCGCAGCGCGGGCTTTCCCTGGTATTCATCATGCCCATTCTGGGCCATCGAGGAAAGAGCCCGATTGGGGCAATCGTCCTGGCTGACCCCTTTGCTAAAGAGCTGCTCCCTCTTTTAACCACCAAAACCCCCGTCACTCGGACGGGCGAGATGGTTTTGTTGCAAGTGCAAAATGGCGGCGCTCGTTATGCGTCCCGCGGCTATGAATCGTCCGGCTCAGTCGATCAATCGTCGAGCGCCGACACATTGCTTAAGGCCGCCGCGTCGGCAATGGAAGACCATCCTTCATTTGGGCAATTCATCGACTATCGAGGCGCCGCAGTAGTGGCGGCTATGCAAAGGATTCCAGCGATTGATAGCGTAGTCGTTTTCAAGGTCGACGACGACGAAGCATTCGCCAATTACCGGCGAACCGCCCGTCTTGAAGTAGCGGCCGCGATCGCGCTCGTTTTGGCTTATGCCGGTTTGATTCTGGTTTTCAGGGGCAACGCCATCGCTAGCCAGATGCGTACGTTAATGGCTCAGAAGCAATTGGTAAATGAGACTTTGGAGAGTACCGTGGCCGACCGCACCAGCCAGTTGGCGTTCATGAATCAGCAATTGAGCGGCGAGTTGAGAGAGCGCGAACGCGCGGAAAAAGAAGTTCGCGAGCTAAACACGGAACTGGAGCAGCGCGTGAAGAACCGCACGATAGACCTTGAATCCGCTAACCGTGAATTAACGGCCTTCGCTTATTCGGTATCGCACGATCTGAGAGCGCCGCTTCGCGGAATCGACGCCTGGAGCCTGGCGCTTCTTGAGGATTACGGAAGTCATATGGATGAAGGCGGCCGCCAATGTCTGAACCGCGTGCGCAGTGAAACGCAGCGTATGGACAATTTGATCGACGATATGTTGCAGCTCTCTCGCTTGGCTCGAGATGAAATGTACGTGGATGCAGTCGATCTCACAGCTATCGCCCAGCGCATCACGGCAGCCCTGCGCGAGACTCATCCCGGCCGATCGATGGAGTTTAAGATTGAACCAAGCCTGTTTGTAAAGGGCGATCAGCGGCTGATTGAAATCGCCTTGACCAACCTGCTTAGCAATGCAGTCAAATTCACAGGCAAAACCAGCAAGGCGCTGATCGAGTTTGGAAAAGTGGAAAGAGAAGGTGAAACGGAATTTTACATCCGCGACAACGGGGCCGGCTTCGACATGAAATACGCCAATGTTTTGTTTGGCGCTTTCCAGCGTCTACACAAAGATTCGGAGTTCCCGGGAACCGGGATCGGGTTGGCGATTGTGCAACGTGTGATCGCCCGGCATGGCGGCAGGGTTTGGGCCGAGGCCAGCCTGAACCGGGGCGCAACACTCTGGTTCACCGTGGGGGTCTCTCGTGAATCGGCGTAAGACAGGCCATGGCTGAACATCTGCGCGTTTTACAGGTCGAAGATTCGGAATCAGATGCCGCTCTGATCGTTCGCAACTTGGAAAAATCCGGCTATATCGTTGACGCCGAGCGTGTTGAAACGGCTGAACAAATGCGCCGAGGCCTTGCCCGCCAGACCTGGGATATTATCGTGGCGGATTATCAACTTCCGCAGTTTGATGCGGCCGAGGCGCTGCGCATACGGAATGCAACGGCGCGCGAAATCCCGTTCATCATCGTTTCGGGCACCATCGGGGAAGATTGCGCTGTCGAGATGATGCGTGCAGGCGCGCAGGATTACGTGTTAAAGCACCGGATGGTTCGCTTGGCGCCGGCGGTACAACGCGAGATCCAGTCGGCACGAGCCCGCCGCGAACTGCGCCACGAATACCGCAGAGTCGAAGAGCAATTGCGCCTCCAAGAGCGGAATGTCGAAGAACGGAATCTGGACGTCGCAGAGTCGTTGCGGGAAAACACAATTTTGCTGCAAGAAGTGCACCACCGCGTCAGGAACAACCTCCAACTCATTTGCAGCCTGCTGGCCATGCAAATCGGCAGTATGGGCGATGACGACCCGCTGACGGATCCCTTGCACCGAGCGCACCATCGCGTACTGGCGATGGCGCTCGTTCACGAGCAGTTCTTCCAATCGAAGACCCATTTCGACCTCAACTTCGCCGAGTACATCGATATGCTTGCGGCGAAACTCTACTGCGCCTATTCAATAGATCCAACGCGCGTCAAGATCGAGACCCAGATCGAACCGCTCCAGTTGAGCGTGGACGACGCTATGCTTTGCGGTCTGATTTTGAACGAGCTGCTTGCGAACGCGTTGAAGCACGGCTTCACGCAAAACCGCGGCGGCGTCATTCAGGTTCGTCTTCTTAAGCTCGATTACAATCGCGCTCAACTCTCGGTCAGCGACAATGGTGTCGGGCTGCCTCCCGGTTTCAACTATCAGGAGACGTCCACACTGGGACTCACCTTGGTTCCGGCGCTGATTACTCAGCTGGGAGGAGATCTCTCGGTGAATGGAGAAGACGGAGCGCAATTCACCTTTGAGTGGGAGTTGCCAAAACCAGCCGAGCAACACCGCTAGAGCGGCACGCCGTCCTCGCCATTTCCATGCGAGGTCTTCTTTGGCTTAGGCCCGTGCAGAAAGTCTTCAATATCTCCCATCTTCTCGGCAAGCAGATTCAGCTTGCGCGACAAGCCCTGAATCTCCGATTCGGCGCGGCGGTTCACGTCATAATCCAACTCGCCGCGCAGACGGTCTTTGGTATCTTGCCGGTTCTGGCTCATCATGATCACGGGCGCTTGAATCGCCGCCAACATCGAAAGGAAAAGGTTCAGCAGGATGAACGGATAAGGGTCCCACGCGGACTTGCCGAGCGTCACGTTAACGGCGCTGTAGACGATGAGCACAACGCCGAACAGGATAATGAACGACCAAGATCCGCCAAAGCGCGCCACCCCATCGGCGATACGCTCGCCAAACGTTGCCTCCTCCTCAATCACTTCGTTTGGATTACGCACGGAGCGAACCCGCACGAGTTGTTGGGCGGCATGAAACTGGCGGCCGAGCACCGCCAGCATGTCCATACCCGCATGAGGCTTGCGTTCCAGCAGCACTGAAATGTCATGCCGATCGACTTCGATGCAGAGTGCTTCCGTCAGCGCAATGGCTTCGGTTTGATGCGGTGTGCCGTCCAGCATGGAGGCAAATCCAAAAAACTCGCCTTCCGCCGGCTCGTCTACCGTCACTTCCTGCTGGTCCTCGTCCACTGTGGAGACACGGACTTTTCCGGAAACCAGGACGAATGCCTGACCGCTCGGATCGCCGATCTTGTAGATCCGCTGGCGGACGGAAAACGTTCTGACTTCCACTTGGCCCGCTAACACGGCGCGCTCGTCGTCGTCGAGGAGCGCGAACAGCGGGACGTTCTTTAATATCTGGGCATCACAAGGCATAGACTCACTTTAATAGAGGGGGTGACGGCTTAGGGTGGGTACCTTTTGAGGAACACACGCAAGACGGACGCGGTGCGAGTGAGCAACGCGAAAAGGGGACACGCCTTGGTACAAGTATGGGCGGGGACACCGCCCATTTCGCTTTCGGACCGTCGCGTCTTATTGAAACGGGGCGTCGAGATTGACGGCGACCAGCCGGCCGGACGATTGAACAGCCATGTTGTTGAAAGGCATCGCGGCTGAACCGGCAGCTAACGCAGCGGCGCGCTCTAATCCGCTGGCGGCGCTCAACGCATCGCGCAACAAACTGCCGGCTTGTTCGGAACTGCAAATCAGATTCAAACCCACATGCGCCTGGCTATCGAGCTTGACGCTATAGCCGAAGTTCTCGATACCGGAAAACAGATTTGCCAGATCGAGCCGCGCGGAAATCGCCGGAGGGATATTGCCGCCGATCCATTCGGAGATTTCACGGCCGGGGGCGAACCCGATGACGGGAGACTGCCGGTCGAGCCGGTTCTCGAGATCAACGAAGGTAGAGTTGCTCTCAAGCGAAGGAGCGCGCCGTTGCCGCACTTCGGATATGCTTCGCAACTGTTCCTGTGTCCCAAAGAATCCGCGGCCTTCTTCCTTCGCAACCAGCAGCAAGCACGTTCCCTGCTTGGAGCAGAAGACGGGCCCGTCTTCCAGCACGGCACTTTGCGCAATGCCGTTCTTCACGGTTTCCCTGGCTACCGTTTGTGAACGAAAGTTGCCGCCGATTATTCCAAAGAAGCCGTTCACGCCGGAGGCAGTCACTACCTCTGTCAATTGGTTCTCGGAAATCCCCATCAGCAGCAGATCTTTCTGTACGCGCTGCAGACCTTCGCCGGAGTATTGCTTTCGCAGGCTGCTGTAGTTTGGCAACAAACGCAGCTTGCTCAACGCATCGTATTCGAGAGAGATTGTCTTTGCGGGAAAGGAAGCTACGGCCTCTGGCAGCAGCTGCTCCGCCCACATCTGAACCGCCGCTAGACAAGCAAGCGCGGCGATTGGGAGTGCCTTTTTCATGACGCCGGAACCGTAACTGCAATCACAGCCTGGTTCTTAATCAATCCACTGGTGGCGGTCACAATGACGTTGCCCGTTTCAGCCGGTGTCGTAGTTACAATTGTGCCGCCGCCCGAACTCGAACCGCCGCCGCAACTTACAGTCCCTAAAGCTAAGACTAGCACCGCCATCGCACCCCAGCCGTATGCAAAACGCCGCTGCTTCCGAGCCATGGAGACCGCTGTCACCAACGCCACGGCTAAGAGTAATAATAACAAACCCAATCCGCTTGGAGGTGGAGTTCTAAACCTACGCCACCAAGGAGTGTGCGCGGCGCTCGATGCGGTAATAGTAACCGTGGTCGTGCCAGATGTACTCACCGTCGTGCTTGGCAAAGAGCACGTCACGCCGGACAAGCTGCTTGCCACGGTACAGGCAAAGGAAACCGTCCCGGAGAATCCCCGGATTGAGCCTACGGTGATTGTGGAAGTGGTGGAACTGCCCGGTTGAATCGTCGCCGAGGTTGGATTGGAAGAGATTGAAATATCGGCTCCCCATTGCTCAACCATGTTGAACGCGTCGATGGAACCCCAACCGCTGGCTTGGTCATACCCAACGCCCGCGGAATAACCGAAGTTGCCCGTCGTACAATTCGTGGAGCCGACCGTACAAGGAACGATATTGCTCCCGCTGGTGATGTCGTGAAAGGCGCTCGGCACGGCACTGGCGATGGTGTATAGATTCGGATTGATATTGCCCAGCGGCGTACCGTTTTTTTGCACCAGCAGCGCCAAAACACCAGCGAACGTGGGAGCGGCGGCCGATGTTCCGCCCGTCACGTCAAGCGTACCCGTGGCAACCGGGCCGTCGCGGAAGCCATTGGTACACCAGCCAGCGTCGCAAACAAGAAACCCATCTTGCTGAGCCGTTGGCGTGCCGGGGGACGCCGCAAGCGCGATATCAGGAACATCGCGAAATCCGTCGTTGGGCACGCCCGTCCCGACTTGCCAGCTCGGTTTCGGGTAGACACTGCTGACACCGCCGCCACCGGCCGCCAACGAGCCGTCGGCGATCGTGTCATTCCACACAATCTCGGGAATGTATTGCAGGGCGGAACTGATGTTGTCTACGCTGCTACTCGTGGCCGCAGCCCAGTACCCGCCGGCGGTCGTATTGGCCACGGTGAGCGTGGTGCCGCCGACGCCCGTGACATAGGGAGACGAAGATGGGAAATCCACTGCTAACCCCAGACTCGCCGGGTACCCGGTGTCGCAGTCCGCCGCGCCCCCATCGCCGGCCGCCGAAACGATCGTCATCCCTTGGGCATTCGCTTGTTGGAAGAGTCCATTCTGCGTCGCCATGTCGGTTGAATTTTCTTCCGGTTCACAAAGCCCGTAGGACGTGCTAAGAATCGGTGCGACGTTGTTGTCAATCGCATAAATGATTGAATCCTCGACTCCGTTGTCGATTGTGCTGTCAGATATTACAAAAAGAACATTTGCGTTCTTGGCGATTCCGTTTGCCCATTCCAGGTCCAGATCCGACTCGTCCTCATCGCCAAGGGCATTTTGTATGCCAGGATCGTGAACAGTGGGCGGCACTACGACGGTGATTCCCTTGGCCGGCAAACCTGCCGCTGAGCGAAACGCCGCTAAATCGGTGGAGAGGACATCGCTTTGACCAACAACAACGATTGAGCACGGACTGCCGCCGCAAGCGGTGCCGGCTGTGCTGATTGGACTGCCATCCCAACCGGCGCCATAAAGCGGGGCAACGTCATAAATCGTCGCCCAATCCCCGGGGGTCAGAAACGTATTGCCACTTTGGCTCGAAGTGAAATGAGGGTGCATCCGTATTTGCGGCTTCAAGTGGAAGTTATGCAAACCGCGCACGCCGAGGACCATGCCCTCCAAAGCCTTAGGCAATTGCGGGTCGCTGGCGTTGGCGAAATGCGTTTCGCCGTTTAGCGTGTATTTATGAATGGAAGTGTGAAATGCAGACTGCACCTGGGCGGCTGTTCCGTTGAAACCGATCCAACTGCGGCTGTTGGCAACCTCGATGTTTGTAAAGCCGTTGCTCTGCAGCCAGGCCGCGACTTTGGCCAGATCGGACTCGTTGACCCCGAAGCGTGCGGCGTATTGCTGGGTGGTCAGAAACTTGTGATAACTCGGAGACCGGCGATCCTGCAAAGACTCCAAGAGTTGATTGAGATCAGCCTGTTGGGCACTCGTCATGGCAAAATGCACCGACATTCTTGGCATGACCAGCGAACCGCTGACTTCGCCCGAATCTTGCGCGCGCCCCTGCACAATGGCAGGTTTAGTATTTCCTTTCAACTCGAAGGTGCGGCTATCGTTTATGTTCGAGTGGAGCCGTTTCGGCACCTGAGACGCACTCACAGCTCCCGGTGCCGCCAATCCTAAAATGCCACTCATCAAGAAAACGTTAAGAATTGTTAGGCCAATTCGCTGCATCGTTAGTTCCATTTATCCTGTTAACTGTAACGCGATCATCGCATCGAGGGTTACAACGAAAAGCAGTGTCCCGACACAAGAGACGCTCCCAAAGCGGCCCTGCCCGTGAAGAGCGAGCGGGATAAACGCCATTACAGTGAGCCCCCACCGTAATTAGAACAGGCCGTCACGGCAAAATTCCGGCATCCGCCGCCTAAACAATGCGCTGCCCGGTATTGGTTGTGTCGTAGCCACCGAGGCTATTTAATTCACGGCGAAAGCTGAGGCGATTGAGCGTCTCCAGCAGAACTTGCATGGCGGGCGTTTCCATATGCTTGCGCTTGATCACCAAGTCATACCGTTCGGTTGCCAGCGGCAGGAAATTCAAATCGAATGCACGGGCCGCGGCTTCTGTCGCGATGCAGCAATCAGCCAGCCCTGCGCTGACGTGCCAGGCTGCTGTCAAATGTCCGTCGGCCAGGTGATGATAGCCGTCAATATCGGCGCCTTTGATTCCGGCCTGCTTTAATTGCGTGTCCAGTAACTGCCGGCTGCCCGCGCCTAACTCGCGGTTCACAATTGTTGCGCCCGGCTTGCGCAGATCCGCTATGCTCGCGACCTTTTTACCTTTCGCCACCAAACCCATTTGCCAAGTGGCAAACGAGATCACCGCCACGCTATTTTTCGAAAACTGCCGGCGAATCTGCGGCACGTTCCACTCGCCGCTCTCTTCATCGTGCAAATGAGTGCCCGCTGCGTGGATGCTGCCTTCGGCTAACAGTTTCAGAGCTTGTAAACTATTGCGTTGCGCGAAGACAAGCTCGATGCCGGCGAATTGCATATGGCGGCTCAGCACTGGCATGCCGGGGTCGCAGCCAGCCATGAGAATGCGATTCTTGAACTCGTGTTGCGGATGAAATGTCTCCACTCTGGCGTTGCCCCTTGCGCCGCTTATCACAATGCCGTCGGCAGGTACGAAGCTCCATTGCACCGGAGCGCCGCCGGAGGCGATGAGCTTGTCTTCAACGCGGCAGATTTGCACGCGGCCACCGGCGCGGCCTTCGTCGCCGGAAAGCATGTTCACGGGCTGGGTCGGGGGGTCTATGGGAACCTTAACTTCACTTAACTGGAAGAGATCTTCCACGGAGGTTTGCAAAGCGCGAGCGAGCTTCAGGGCCACCGTTGTGTTGGGAACGTAGTCGCCGGCCTCCATGGCGTAGACGGTTTGCCGGCTGACGCCAACAGCCTGCGCCAACTCCACAGCGGAAAGGCCGCGCTTTTGCCGAAATGTGCCGAGGAGATTCGCCACGGGCGCTTCCTGTTTTTGCTTCATCCTTTTTATCGCTCCCTTGGGGTCGCGGCTCAGCCAGAGGCTTTTATAGACTACAAAAGGAGCAATTATGACCTTTTCTCGCCGCGACATGACCGCGCTACTGCCCGCCCTTTTAGCAAGGCAAGCCAGCGCACAGAAGACTTCGAGTGGAGTGCTGCCTTCTAGCTGTTACCAGTATGGGGACTTGCCGGTGAAAGTCAATCCGGAAGTTCATTCCGAGTCACGCCAAGTCTTCCGCGGTGAAACGCACGGGGGCTTCGAGATTGCGTGCCATATGACCAAGCTTCCACCCGGTGCTTCGCCGCATGCGCCGCACCGGCACGTGAACGAAGAAATTTTTTTTCTGCGCGAAGGAACGATGGAGATCACGGTGGAAGGCAAGGCCAGCCGAATCGGACCGGGCTCGGTAGCGTACATCGCTTCCAACGAACTGCACGGTTCTAAGAATGTGGGCGATGTGCCGGCGCAATATTTCATCCTGGAATTGGACGGGCAAAAATCATGATCGACTATCTTGACCGCCGCTCTCTTATTAAAGGAATGATGGCGCTTCCCGTGGTTCACGAAATGACATCGCCGGGGAAGGCGGAAGCTACAGACAAGGCCAAATTCGCGGTCATCGGCCTCGATCACAATCACATCTTCAGTATCACCGCTACGATGCAACGCGGCGGTGGCGAGTTAGTGTCCGTCTACTCGAAGAACGCCAAAGGGCTGGCGGATTTTCATAAGCGCTTTGGCGACGTTAAGGTTGCGGGGAGTGAAGACGAGATTTTGAACGATCCGTCGATCCAATTCGTGGCAGGCGCAGCTATTCCAGACCAGCGGGCGCAACTGGGCGTCCGCGTGATGAAACATGGCAAAGATTACCTTACCGATAAGCCGGGCATGATTAGCTTGGAGGAACTGGCTGAGGTTCGCAAAGCTATAAAAGAAACGAACCGCACCTACGCGATTCTCTATTCCGAGCGGCTGGAGGTGAAGGCGGCTGTGAAGGCGGGTGAACTGGTGAAGGCTGGAGCGATCGGGAAGGTTGTGCAAACGGTCAATTTGGCGCCGCATCAGATCAATCAACCTGGCGCCGATGCGCGCCCTGATTGGTTTTGGGATATCAAACACTATGGCGGCATTCTTTGCGACATCGGCTCTCATCAAGCTGACCAGTTTGTTTTTTACACGGGTTCGACGGTTGCCGATGTAACTGCTTCGCAAGTAGGAAACGTAAACCACCACGATAAGCCGAACTTCCAGGACTTTGGAGACATGATGCTGCACGGCAACGGCGGCGCAGGCTACGTCCGGGTGGATTGGTTTACGCCAGACGGGTTGGGTGTTTGGGGCGATGGGCGATTGTTTATTCTGGGCACGGAAGGCTATATAGAGCTGCGCAAATATACCGACGTGGCGGGCCGCAAAGGCGGCAACCACTTGATCATTGTGGATCAAAAACAGACACGCTATATGGATTGCAGCGAAGTGGTTTTGCCATTTGGGCCGCAGTTCATAAGCGACGTGGTGAACCGGACGCATGTGGCGCAAGATCAGGAGCAGGCTCTGCTGGCAACGGAGTTAGTGCTGAAGGCACAAAAGAAAGCGATCCGGCTGCAATACACCTAAGACCATGCGACTTACTATTCTTGCACTTCTTTTCGCATCACAGATTCCGTCGCGCATTGCGCCGGGCTACAACGCAATTCAGGAGGCGACGCTTAAGGCAAACTTGGCGTTTCTGGCTTCGGACGGCATGCAGGGCCGGCTTTCACTACAGCCTGGTGATGACGCCGCGGCGGAATGGATCGCCTCGGAGTTTACGAAGGCCGGACTCAAGCCTGCTGCCGATGGCAGTTATTTTCAGCCGGTGCCTTTGATTGAATACCGCAATGACCGGGCGCAAAGTTCTGTCGCTCTTACTCGCGGCGGCGCGGAAAAGCGATGGAAGTTTCCCGAGGCATATGGGACGTTCTCGAAAGATGTCGAGGTGAAAGGCGATGTTGTGTTCGCCGGCTTTGGTATCACCGCGCCTGAACTTAGTTATGACGACTACAAGGGCATCGACGTTACCGGTAAGATCGTTTTGATCTTCGATCACGAACCGCAAGAGACGGATGCGAAGTCTATCTTCAACGGCACGGGCAACACACGCTACGCAACGACGCGAGTAAAGGTGCAAACCGCACAGGCGCATGGGGCGATCGGGGTGTTGATCGTGGCTGAGCCGAATCGGAAACATCCTTCGAATCAGGAACGCATGGCGAGGATTGGCGGGTCGGCGACGCGGACGACACCGATACCGAGCCAAGCGCTGGCGGATGACGCACTGCATACGCCTTCTGCGGTGATTTCGGACGCTATCGCCAAGGAGTTATTCGCGAACGCGGGGATGACGCCCAGTGAGGCACAAACGAAAATCGATCAAGATTTGACGACTCAATCGCGAGTGCTGCCTGATACGCAAATCACTATCCACCTGAAGAATCTTTTCATTCATGAAGGAACGACTGAGAATGTTGTTGGCTTACTGGAAGGATCGGACCCGGCACTCAAACAGGAGACGATTTTAATCAGCGCGCACCACGACCATGATGGCGCGAGCGGAAAAGAAATTTGGCATGGGGCGGACGATAACGGATCTGGAACGGTGGGAGTGGTTGAACTGGCGCACGCTTTTGCGGCCAATCCAACGCGGCCGAAGCGTTCCATCTTGTTTGTTGTGTTTGCAGCGGAAGAGCGTGGTTTGTTGGGTGCTTATTACATGGCGGCGCATCCGTTAAGGGCGCTGGCGGGAACGAAGGCCATGATTAACTTCGACATGATCGGGCGGAATGAGACGCCGAGCGAGCAAACTAAGGGGCTGATTGAAGTTCCGGCTGACACAACGAATCGTTTGAACCTGATTGGCGGAACTTATAGCCCGGAATACCGGCACATTGTGGAGCAAGAGAATAAGTATGTGGGCCTGGTTTTGGATGATCGCTTTGATCACGAGTCGGCACTGAATGTGTTCTTTCGGAGCGACCAGTTTCCGTTTGTTTTGCATGATATTCCGGCGTTTTGGTGGTTTACGGGCTTTCATCCGGATTACCACCATACAACAGATACTTACGAGAGGATTAACTATGTGAAGATGGCGAAGATTTTGAGGTTGGCTTATTTAACGGCTTTTCGGCTGGGCGACGGTAAGGAGACGCCTAAGTTCGTGGCTAACCCGCGCGGGGATTAGGGCGCTAAACGGTCGCGGCTCGGAACGGAAGGTTCACGATTTCAAAGGGAAACCGCTGGTAAATCTGTATCGTCACGAGAGGGGGACACATCAGGCTGACCACTTTTTCCCCGAGAGGGGGACACATCAGGCTGACCACTTTTTCCAATTTTGATTTTTTCACAGCTTACTCTAGACTAGACCAGGATTGGTTTGACGACTTCGCCGGATGTGAAGGTGAGCCGGGCATCTTGGCCTTGGTATTTGACCGTCAGGCGTTTGTGATCGATTCCCATCAGATATAGAAGCGTTGCGTGGAAGTCATGCACGCCGATGGGATTTTCGACTGCGGCGTAACCAAGCTCGTCGGTTGCACCGTAAGTGATGCCGCCTTTGAAGCCGCCGCCCGCCACCATGAACGAAAAGCCCTTGATGTGATGGTCGCGGCCGTCGCCTTGGGACATAGGGGTGCGGCCGAATTCTCCGCCCCAGATGACGATGGTGTCTTCTAACATGCCGCGTTGTTTGAGATCTGTGATCAAAGCCGCGGTGGCTTTATCGGTTTCTTCGGCTTTGATTGGGATGTTGGCTTTGATGCCGCTGTGGTGATCCCAATCGCGGTGGTAGAGCTGAATGAAGCGGACGCCACGTTCCGCGAGCCGGCGCGCAAGGAGACAGTTTGAGGCGAACGAACCATCGCCCGGCTTGGCACCATACATATCGAGCATCGACTGAGGCTCTTTGCTCATATCGACCAGATCGGGCACGCTTGCTTGCATCTTGAACGCCATCTCATACTGAGAAACGCGGGTGAGGATTTCCGGGTCTTTCAGCGTGGCGTATTGATCTTGATTCAACGCATTGATGGCGTCGATGGAGGCCTTTTGTAAGTCGCTGCCGAGTCCCGCAGGCGTATCGATATAGAGAACGGGGCTGCCTACGGAGTTGAACTTGACGCCCTGAAATTTGCTGGGCAAGAAGCCGGCCGACCATTGGCGCGCGGCGATGGGCTGCATCTGGCCGCCTTTGCCGGTGGACATGAGAACGACATAGCCGGGGAGATTGTCGGTCTCCGCGCCGAGCCCATAGAGAACCCAGGAACCCATGCTCGGGCGGCCTGGGAGGATCATGCCGGTGTTCATGATGGTGTGGGCCGGATCGTGATTGATCTGTTCGGTCCACATCGATTTCAGAATGCAGACGTCATCGGCGACGCTGCCGATGTGCGGGAAGAGTTCGCAAATCTCCTGACCGGATTTACCGAATTTCCTGAAGCCGTATTGCGGACCGAAACAGTTGAGGGCTTTGCCTTGCAACTGGGCGATTTGCTGACCTTTCGTAAACGATTCGGGCATGCCCTTGCCATTCAATTCAGCGAGCTTCGGTTTGTAATCGAAGGTTTCGAGATGGGATGGGCCGCCGGCTTGATAGAGGAAGATGACGCGCTTGGCTTTCTGCGCGAAGTGCAAGGGATGGACGACGCCTTGCCACTTTTGATTGCCAGTATCGGCGCGCAGCAAGGAATTGAGGGCGAACATGCCGAGCGTGCCGAGGCTATTTCGTAAGAAAGTGCGGCGATTGGGATCTGGGTTCATGATGCTAGTTCCTGGTGATGGTTTCGTGCATGTTGAGAATGGCGCGCGCCACGGTGGTCATGGCCGCAAGGTCGACAGGCTTGAGTTTGGCATCAGTAGCGGATTCGCCGACGTGCAGAAATTGCCGCGCATCGGTTGGTGAAGTGCGGAATCTGGTTAAGCTTTGCTGGTGCAGGCCTTCTAAAATCTGCTGTTCGCGTTCGGTGGGCGGGCGGTTGACCGCTTGTTCGAAGGCCCAATTGATTTGTTGATCGATCTTGTGGCCACCTTTTTCAAGGATGTGTTGCGCGAAGACTCGCGCGGCTTCAACAAAGATCGGATCGTTCAGCAGATCGAGCGCTTGCAGCGGGGTGTTGGAACTGACGCGATTGACTACACATTCTTCCCGAGTGGGGGCGTCGAAATTGAGCAGACTCGGGTGCAGGAAGGTACGCTGCCATTCGGTGTAGAGGCCGCGGCGATAGAGATCGGCTCCGTGGCTCGCTGAGTATTCGCGCTTGGGGAAGTTCATGGCAGCTAGATAACCTTCGGGCTCAACGGGGCGAACGCTGGGACCGCCGAAGCGGTCGACCAACATTCCGGAGATGGCGAGCTCGGTATCGTGCACGACTTCGGCATCGATGCGGAATGGTTTTTGGCGGGCGAGCAGGCGGTCGTCCGGATCTTTTTCATCGATTTGCGGATTGGGCGTGCTGGCTTGACGATAGGTGTGGCTCATGACGATGGTGCGGAGGATGTGGCGGACGTCCCACGGGTGGGTGCCTTCCGCTTCCCAAGTGGGTTGGACGAATTCGGCGGCGAGCCAATCGAGCAGTTCGGGATGAGTAGGCCATTCGCCTTGCGAACCTAGATCTTCGATGGCCTTAGAGAGGCCGATGCCGAAGAATTGCCGCCATTGACGATTGACGAAAGCGCGGGGCGTGAGTGGATTGGACGGATCGACGAGCCAGTTAGCAAGATCGAGGCGGTTGGCGCGACGGCTGCCCGTGTCCAGTTTCCCGAGGAAAGCAGGAACGGCGGGTTGCACAATTTCGTTGGTGTCGTCCATCCAATTGGCGCGCGGGAGAATGCGGGTTTCGCGCGGCTCGGTGGCCTCGGTGATCATGACTTCGGGGATTTGCGAGTGGAGGATGCCGCGTTCGGCTTCGAGCTTGGCGATTTTGACGTTCAGATCTGTGAACTCAGGATTGCTCCAGGCGAAGTGTGCGGCGATGAGTTTCTTTTGATCATCAGTGCGTTTGGCGGGGTCAACTTTGAGCGCTTCTTCGACTTTGCCGGGGAGGCCGCGTTCGGCAGCGGTAGTGAGAAGGCCGTCGTCACCTTTACGGGCTTTGAGTTTGACACCGGATTCGCCGTTTTCGGGCCACGAGTAGGTTGCGTTGGAGAGTGCGAGGCGGAAGCGGCCGATGGTGGCTTTGCGGTATTCGGAATCGTGATGGAGTCGGACGGTGACAACGGTGCCGGCGTTTGTGACTAACGGCTGAGCGAGGCGGAGGGCTAAGAACGGGCTGCGGGCTTCACCGAACGAGATGCCCCAACCGGTTTTGGGATCGCCGTCAATGGCGGTCATCGGAGCATTTTCGGGCATCTGACCGGTTGAGTCGCCGATGGTGGCCAGGTTGAAAGCCAGCTTGGTTTTGCCGACTGAGGCGTCGAGTTCTGTAAGAACGAAGCGGTCGGAACCGCGCGCGAGGCGATTGCCCGGCAGACTTTCGTCTTGCACGACTTCGAGGCCGAGGGCGGTCCATGTACCTGCGCCGGGTTTGAAGGTGACGGTGTAAGTATCGTTGTCGGGATTTGACCCGCTCGAGACGACTAGGCCTTGGCCGGGTTTGTGCTCGGTCATCAAGGTAGAGCCGTTGGAGGTACTTAGGTAGAAGTTACTATCTACAGGTTCGTCGTTGTAGATGGTGAGCTTTGCGCCGTTGACGGAGGTGGCGGAGATGGGTTGTTGGTACGTCCAGCCGAGATCGCCGGAGTCGTGTTTGGCAAGAATGTCTTTCTCCCAGGCGGCAGTTGGGATGGCGCGAGAAGCGAGATCTTTCTTTGCGGCATCGATTTGTGCGTTGAGATCGGCCAGGCGTTGCTTCTGTTCGGGCGTGGGCAGGCTGAGCTTGCTGCCCCAGGCATTTTCGCCGCGATCGGAGACTAAGCCCGTTTCTTTGATGTCCGCGAAGAAGGCCTTCATGGAATAGAAGTCTTTGGACTTGAAGGGGTCGAACTTATGGTCGTGACATTCGGCGCAACCGAGAGTGGAGCCGAGCCAGACGGCGCTTATGGTGCGCACGCGGTCGGAACCATATTTGGCCAGATACTCTTTGGGCTGAAGACCGCCTTCGGCAGATACGCGATTGAGGCGGTTGTAGGCAGAAGCGACTTTCTGATCGACGGTGGCGGTAGGGATAAGGTCGCCCGCGAGTTGTTCGCGAGTGAATTGATCAAACGGCATGTCATCGCGGAAGGCGCGGAGGACGTAATCGCGATAGGGCCAGGCAGGGTAACGGTTGTCGCCGTGGAAGCCGGCGGTGTCGGCATAACGTACAGCGTCGAGCCAGTGGCGGGTTTGCTCTTCGGCGTACGCAGGCGATTTGAGGAGACGGTCGACGACCTTTTCGTAGGCGTCGGGAGACTTGTCTTTTTGAAAGGCTTCGACTTCGTCGGGCGTGGGAGGGAGGCCGGTGAGATCAAAGGTGACGCGGCGAATGAGAGTGCGGCGGTCGGCTTCGGGCGATGGTGTGAGTCCGGCTTGAGCGAGTTTCTCCTGGATGAAATTGTCAATCGGGTTGACGGCTCCGAGCTGAGGCACGGCCGGACGTTTGACAGGTTCATAGGCCCAGTGGCCTTGATACTTAGCGCCTTCGGCGACCCAGCGGCGGATGGTTTCCTTTTGCGCTTGGGTCAGGGTTTTATGGGCGGCTTGCGGCGGCATGGCCTTGGCGGGATTTGGTTCGAAGATGCGCTTGACGATTTCGCTCTTATCGGGATCGCCGGGGACGATAGGGGTGTGGCCGTCGGGTAGAGGCTTGATGGCTTCGTCACGCAGGTCGAGACGCATGCCCATCATGCGGGAACTTTTGTCGGGACCGTGACAGCGGAAACAGGTGTCGGACATGATGGGGCGGATTTCGCGATTGAAATCGACGGGTGCGGCAGTTGAGAGGCTGACGGTGAGCAAGGCGCAGGCACCGAGCAGTAGAGGATAATGCATTTTGCTGAACGACTCCGTTCGATACCGATTATATATATAGAAGCGCGACCAGGAGGTCGCGCGCAGGGTGTGCCCAGCATGGGCAGAATCTAGTTGGATGAAAGGAGCCAATCGGAGCCGATGACGGCAACCGTAGCGAAACGCAAGGCGTAGCCGCGAGGCGAAGCTGAAAGAAGCGCGTAGCAAACTCTCGACCGTAGGTACACGAACTGGCAGTGAGGCCGGGTGTGGGCGGCAAGCTGGCCCTGCACAGCAAAGCCCAAGGATCATCAAGACGCACAAGGTAGAGCCAGACGGCACGAGGGGACAGATTCTGCTCCTTACCTGGGGAGATCTCGGCAATGAGAGTTGCCGAGAAGTCAGCAGAGGCCGTAGTGTGTGCTGAGCAGTACATTGCTCATGTGGGTTAAAGTCCCACTGTCGCTCAGATGAGGAGCGATATATCCAAACGCGGGAGTAATGTCTCGCGGGCCGGAGAGAGGAGAAGGTATGAAGAAGCCTAAACGGGCACGAAAGCGAAAGCTGGAAACAGCCAAGGCGGATCTGGAGCCGCTTCTTGTTGTTCTCTGGAGGGCAGGGTGTCCATCGCGAGGTGGAATCCGAAGGGCTTGAGGAGAAGTGCCGGGCTGTAATCGATGAGGGCTACCTCAAAGATGAACCGGTCGGCCAAAGGTGGGGCAAGGTCGAGCCTGCACTATGGAGGCGAAGGCGTTACTCATTCACCCACCGTACCAAGGTGTTTGCGGATGGCACGGCACGGAAGAACAATGTGTGACCTCAGGAAGACTGATCGGGTCTCCGGGTGGCTCCTGGAGTGAGCAAGCCGATAAGCGAAAGCGAAACGGCGAGCGGTGCCCGGCCAGTTTGCGGATGGCTGCGTAGTACCTGAAGCGGAGCGACAAACCTCGTGACCGAGCAATCGGCGGCGGAATGGGCCGGGGAAGGCGGCTGGCGAAGACGGAAGGGAAGAGAAAGAACGCAAGTGAGTAAAGACGCGCTGGTGGAACAGTTCCATGAGTGAAAGACCCGTACAGGCGCGGCCGAGGAGACTGGCGAACTGGATCAACCCGACGGGAGCAAAGAAGAACCATTCATTGATCGATAAG
Source organism: Bryobacterales bacterium (assembly GCA_963763615.1). Classification (GTDB taxonomy): domain Bacteria; phylum Acidobacteriota; class Terriglobia; order Bryobacterales; family Bryobacteraceae; genus Bog-105. The sequence goes on from CAVXPI010000017.1 coordinate 235,248, forward strand.
GTTTACCAGAAAGAGAACCTGTCGATGGCCTGGGAGCGGGTCAAGGAGAACCGCGGTAGTGGAGGTGTGGATAGACAGAGCGTGGCGGGGTTCGAAGCGCAATGCGATCAGCAGTTAGATCGGTTGCGGGAAGAGCTTCGTGATGACTGCTATCAGCCTCAGCCGGTTCGACAAGCACCGATCCCGAAAGCGGGAAAGCCGGGCGAGATTCGCACGCTAGGCATACCAACGGTGTACGACCGCGTATGTCAACAAGCGCTGCTGCAACGGCTGGAACCGATTTTCGAACCGGTATTCGATCAAGCCAACTTCGGATATCGGCAAGGGCGGTCGACGAAGGATGCCCTTACGAAAGTGTGGAAGGAGATCGAAGGTGGAAGCGAGTGGATCGTGGACGCGGATTTGAAAGACTTTTTCGGATCGGTGGATCATGAGAAACTGCTCACGCTAGTAGCCCAACGCGTAGCTGATAGCCGGGTGTTGCGACTGATCAAGTCAATGCTAAAAGCTGGAAGTTATGGAGAAGGTCGACTTTTTCCCACTGAGCGAGGGACTCCGCAAGGCGGAGTGGTTTCACCCCTGTTAAGCAACATACTCTTGACGCCATTTGATCAGGAGATGAGGCGCAGGGGATATCAACTGACGAGATACGCCGACGATGGTGCGCCACGAGCGCAGAGGGCCGAGGAGGGCCCGAAGTGTGTAACTGCTTGACTGATGAGGGAAGGCCCCTCGGAACCGGCTTACAGGAGCAGGTTTCAAACCACCTCTGGCGGCTGCGGACAAAAGCCGTGGTCGTGAGCGCAGAAGGAAAAGGTCTGGGAAGAACCAGATCAGGTGACTGGCAGAAAGAGGACCGCAAGGGAACCATTGATGAAGTGTCGAAAGCGTAGGGACGATGTCAAAACCGCGGAGAGTCGTTGCCGCGGGATTAGCTCCGGCGAAACCTGTTTACGGACGGAGCGGCATCCGGCATTGAGGTGGCCTGAGTCTGTCGGAAGGCGGTTGAGCGGAACGTGGGAACCTGTGGCTCCGATGTTAACGAAGAAGCTCAAGCGGAAGAACCGTGAGAGCGAGAGTACGGATGCGGAGTCCAGGGGCGGAACAGCCCGTAGTAGCGGTGAAGCCCTGGAAACAGGGTGGAGCAAAGGGGTTGTGTTGAGGGAGCCGAATTCAATGTGCCAACCAGCAATGGGAGGAGCCGATGAGTGAGGCAAAACCGTTTGTGATTTCCAAGTGGGAGGTCTGGGAGGCGTACAAGCGAGTAAAAGCGAACCAGGGAGCGGCAGGGGTCGACGAGCAGTCGATTGCGGTTTTTGAAAGGGACCTGAAAGGGAATCTGTACAAGATCTGGAATCGGATGTCGTCGGGCAGTTACTTTCCAGCGCCGGTGCGGACGGTGAAGATACCGAAAGCCGATGGCGGGGAAAGAAAACTGGGCATACCGACGGTGGCTTCATATTGCACCTCGCGCAGGCTGGTTTAGGACTGCGTTGTGATTCTGTATTTTGCTAGAGTGGCGTACCCAATCGCGAAGGCGTTGTTCGTCTGGCGGGCTGAGTGTAATCCAATAAGGACTCCCCGAGTTCGTTCGGCGCGCCTGGATCACGCCGTGTGTGATCCAGTAGTAGACGACGTTTTCGCTAACTGCGAAGTCAGCGGCCACTTGTTGAACCGTTAACTCCTCGGGCTTGCGAAGCACGGCCAGCGCGATCTTATGACGGCACCGAATCCACTGGATGATTTTCACTGTATATGGCTTACCGGTGGCACTAACAACCTTTTCTCGATTGAGCTGTTCCGCGATTTGCGCGTCAGGCAAGATGCGAGCCAGATCGCGAACCCGATCGACAATCGCGGTTGGATATCTTACTTGGTCGGCAACGCGCGGCGGCAGCGGCACGGTGAGATCGCTGCAGGCGCCCCCCTGCCAACGGATGTGAACGGAGAGCTTCTTTTCCGTGAGCGATTTGGCAACCGTGATGTCTTTGACGAGTAGTCGCAGCATACGCTTGCGATCCTTGGCCTGAGTAGTGGGAGCATGCCACAAGCGAGGTAAATCTCTGGCTAACGCCAGCACTTTGGCTTTTTGCTCGGGGGTAGCGACGTGGGCTTCTTGTCGCTGAACCTCGGCGGCCTGCTTTTTGAGATCTTCCCAGTGAAGCAAGGCCTCATTCCAGCGACGTTCCAGTGTGCCCGCTACCAGACGATTCGATGGGTCTACTTCCTGATAGCGCCGTTCGGCGAGAGCGGCTTCATATTGAGCGCGCTCCAGTCGCATCTGCCATTGGCGGAGGATCGTCTGGTCGCGCGACTCCAACTCTCGCAGAGCTGCCAATGCGAGTTCTAACTCGGCTGGTTGAAGAGCCCGCAACACTTGTTCAGTGATCGCGCCATCCAGCAGGTTACAGCGAAAGCTCTGGCAATCTTTGGTCGCCAAGCCTTCCCGACGTAACCAGTTGCACAGATAAATCGGATAGATGCCGCCGTTGCCGGTATAGCGCACAGTTAGAGCCCGTCCGCAATGACCGCACAACAACAACCCTTGCAGTAAAGCCAAGCCTTCGCGTGCCGCGCCACTCAGCAGCATATCGTCACCGTTGGTGCGGTTCTTTTCTAAGCGGCGTTGATTTTCAAAAAACTCTTCCAAACTGATGTATCCCTCGTGATGCTGTTGCAAGTTCACGCGCCAATTCGGCATAGCGACTGCATGCATCCGCTGGCAAACTTCACCCTGCGGGCTGATTTCGCGGCGATACTGATAGCGGCCAAAAACATACATGCCAGCATAGGATGGATTTTTGAGCAAGCCGAGTACACGCGAGTGACTCAGCCGCCCCCATATAATCTTGCCATCCCAAGCCCCACCATAAGCCCGTTTGGGAAATCGCAAAGCGCCTTTCACGAAGCGCTGCATCACAGCATAGGCGGTACCCGTTTCGCGAAAGATGCGAAACACCAGCGCCACTGCTCCCCGCACTTCTTCATCGGGATCCAAAGTGATGCGGCCTTGTTCGTCGTAGCTAAAACCAACGGGCAGTGGAAAACGCAACTCGCCTTTCTTGGCTTTGTTGAGCTTACCGCCTTGGAGGCGCGCGCGCAGGAAATGGAGTTCTGCCTGCGCCATGGTGCCCTTCAATCCGAGCACCAGACTGTCGTTGAAATCGGCTGGATCGTAGCAGCCATCTTCGTCGATGACGAGCGTCTGGGTGAGGGCACATAGCTCCAACAGTCGATGCCAATCCAAGTTCGAGCGTGCCAGTCGCGAGGCTTCCAAAGCAAACACCGCGCCCACTTGCCCCATCGAAACATCCGCTACCAAGGTCTTGAAGTCCTCGCGCCTGGTCATCTCCGTACCCGTCTTCCCCAGGTCCCGGTCGAGGATGCGAATCGCGGTCTCGCTCCATCCCAACTGCAGCGCCATCTCCCGCAACGCGTACTGACGCTCGGTACTCTCCTGATGGTGGCGCACTTGGCCCGGCGTTGACTGACGCAGATAAATGTAGGCAGGTTTGCTCCGGTGCTGTTCTGCAATCTTTGAGTTCATCGGCCACCTCCGCCGCGGTGAAGAAGTGCGGGTCGCTGGCGAGCCACGCTTCGAGCATATTGGCGAGGAGCACACCACCCAACCCGGCATCCAGCGGGGCGGGAAGAGTGGGGAGTGCTGTGCTCACAACGATCCTTTACAGCGCCTCGCGGCGGCGCAGGAGTTCGCGGTTGATCTCGCAGATCTGTCCTAAGAGCTCGCGCGCTCGCTGGTAGTTGGCCAGGAACTCGCTGGCCTGCTCGAAGCACTCCTGCGGCACATAATCCATTTGCGGCCGCAGGCCCGGGTAGCTTACCGAAAGATAATACTTGGGACCATGACCGCGGCCATCGGCACACTTGCATCCGAGCTTGCCGCAGCGTTTGTAGCGCTCGATGAGAGAGCCACGCAGGATGGCATCGAGCGGTGGCAGTTGGCGCAGCAGCGCTTGACGGCGTTTGCGCAAGGCGGCGGTCGATTGTTTTGGTGTTTCCATCAGACCACGTATATGACTGGTCTGATTGTAATCGATATAAATGCATCTTTCAACTCCTTTTATTGACTGACTCGTTGTTATCTAGCTGCTCTAGTAAAGTGACCAATTCCAAAAGAGAATGGACATCGAGTCGCTGCGGCGCTATGCCGAGCAACTCATAGGCGGACGGATCGGCCCAGTCCGTCCACTCGCGCGCGACACTGACGCTGCCACGATCCTGCTGAAGTAGCAAGAGAGTGTCGATGCCTGCAACTTTCCGCTGCTTGAGGACTTCGAAACGCTGGCCTCTGAGTGGATGAAAAGGATGCCGGATCTCAGCCCATCCCAAATGCGTACCGGGCTCTAGTGCAGTTCGTAGTGACCGTCCCAACTGTGTCGGATCGGATCGCGCAAATGGTGGTGAAGTCGAGGCTGGAACCTGTGGTGGACCCGCTGTTCCATTCGGATTCTTTTGGGTATCGCCCGGGGAAGTCGGCGTTGGATGCAGTGGGGCAGGCGCGGCAGAGATGTTGGCGTTACGACTGGATTTTAGATCTGGACATCAAAGGTTTCTTCGATAACATCCCATGCGATCTGCTGATGCGAGCAGTGAAGAAACACGCGCCAGAGCAATGGATGGTTCTCTATATTGAACGCTGGCTGAAAGCGCCGGTGCAAGAAGAGGACGGCCGGTTGGTGGCGCGTGAAAAGGGCACGCCGCAAGGCGGAGTCATTAGCCCTTTGCTGGCCAATCTGTTTCTGCATTATGCCTTTGATCGGTGGATGGCGGAGCATCAGGCGAAGTTTCCGTTTGAGCGTTTCGCCGATGATGCCATCGTGCATTGCAGAACGGAGAAGGAAGCCGAAGAGGTTCGGTCAGCTATTGCGGAACGCTTGCGGGCATGTGGGCTGGAACTTCATCCTGAAAAGACCAGGATTGTCTATTGTAAGGATGATGATCGAAGAGGGACGCACGCGCACGAGAAGTTTGACTTTCTGGGTTACACTTTTCGACCGAGAAGATCGAAAAATCGGGCGGGGAAGTTCTTCATCAATTTCAGTCCGGCAGTGTCCGACAAAGCGGTGAAGAAGATTCGTACGGAGATTCGGAGCTGGAACCTGCATCTACGCAGTGACAAGTCAATCGAGGATCTGTCGCGGATGTTCAACCCGATCATACGAGGCTGGCTCCAGTATTACGGACGCTATTACCGGTCGGCGCTCTATCCGCCGATGCGTCAACTGGATCGTTCACTGGCCCGCTGGGCCAATCGGAAGTACAAGAAGCTACGCAGACATATGCGGAGGGCGACACATTGGGTGGCACGGATTTCCCGGCGCGATCCAAAGCTGTGGGCGCACTGGCAGATGGGTGTGCGGCGAGGTTCCCTGGCGGGAGCCGTATGAGCTGAGAGGTTCAAGTACGGTTCTGAGAGAGCGTCGGGGTGAGATTCCCCGGCGCTACTCACCTTGTCGTCCTGGCGCCGCGCTTCGTGGGGCCGGAACTGAACCGATTTATCGAGGACAAACTGGAGACCTGGCTCGGGTTGGAGATCAATCGAGAGAAAACGCGGGTGGTCAACCTGAAGGAGGACAGAGCAAGCCTTGACTTTCTGGGCTTCACGTTCCGGTACCACAACGACCTGAAGGGTCAAGGGTATCGGTATCTGAATGTTTCACCGTCGGCCAAAGCGCTGAAGAAGGAAAGGGAGAAACTACGCGAACTGACCAATGTCAGCCAGACGTATGTGCCGCTTCCCACCCTGATTCAGCACCTCAACCGGCACCTGGACGGGTGGGCCAACTACTTCCGCTTCGGATACCCGCGCGTGGCCTTTCGCGAAATCAACTGGTACGTTCGTGACCGGCTCAAGCACCACCTGAGCCGGCGCAGCCAGCGGCCCTTCCGACCGCCGGAAGGGAGCAGCTACTACGACCATCTCGACAAACTCGGGCTTCGGTATCTGTAGGCTGTTCCGCGCAACTGCCTGAATACGTCTGCGATGAAG
>CAVXPI010000018.1:0-235324 GCA_963763615.1 Bryobacterales bacterium
CTGCGCAAGGAGCAGGAAGAAAAGCGCCAAAAAGGCGAGCTCATGGGCATCGGCGTCTCTAGCTTCACGGAAGTGGTCGGCGCCGGTCCTTCGCACACGTTCGACATCCTCGGCATCAAGATGTTCGATAGCTGCGAAATTCGCATCCATCCCACCGGCAAAGCCATCGCCCGCCTCGGCACTAAATCACAGGGTCAAGGCCACGAAACAACTTTCGCCCAAATTGTTTCACAAGAACTCGGCCTTCCCGTCGCCGACGTCACCCTGGAAGAGGGCGATACCGATACCGCGCCCTACGGCCTTGGCACTTATGCCAGCCGCAGCACTCCCGTCGCCGGCGCTGCCACTGCCATGGCCGCCAGAAAAATTCGCGCCAAAGCTCGCAAGATCGCCGCGCACTTACTCGAAGTAAGTGAAGAAGACCTCGAGTGGGAGCCCGGTAAGTTCTTTGTCAAGGGCGCCCCTTCGAAGGCAAAGACCATTCAGGAAATTGCCTTTGCCGCCTACACCAATTTTCCGCAAGGCATGGAGCCGGGCCTCGAAGCCGTCCATTACTACGATCCGCCCAACCTCACCTTCCCCTTCGGCACCTATATCTGCGTTGTCGACATCGATAAAGGCACCGGCGAAATCAAAGTCCGCCGCTTCATCGCCGTTGACGATTGCGGCAACGTCATCAACCCGATGGTCGTCGAAGGGCAAATCCACGGTGGCCTCACGGAAGGCCTCGCCATCGCCTTCATGCAGCTCATCGACTACGACGAAAACGGCAACGTGCAAGGCGGCAACTTCATGGATTACCTCGTCCCTACCGCCATGGAAACACCCAATTGGGAAACCGCCCGCACCTGCACACCATCGCCTCATCACCCCATCGGCGCAAAGGGCGTTGGCGAGTCGCCCAACGTTGGGTCGCCCGCCGCCTTCGTCAACGCCGTTGTCGACGCTTTGTCCCATCTCGGCGTGCGCCATATCGATATGCCCATCACTCCTTGGAAGGTCTGGCGCATACTGCAAGAAAAGGGGGTGTCTTAAGTGAACGCGCGCATTGAAAACAAGCTGCAAGTCGCCGAGCCGATCGATAAGGTCTGGCTGCTCTTGAAAGATCCCCGGCAAGTCGTCGGTTGCGTTCCCGGCGCGCAAATCACCGAGACCATAGACGATCACACTTTTAAGGGATCCATCAAAGTCAAAGTCGGGCCGATTGTGACCGATTACAAAGGCGACGTCACAATTTCGCGCTTAGACGAAGAAAAGCACGAGATGGAACTCACCGGCAAGGGACAGGACGTTCGCGGCAAAGGCAGCGCTACCATGGTGATGACTAGCCACCTGACATCGCTGCCAGACGGCGGCACGGAAGTGTCGGCAGTGGCGCAAATCAGTGTGGCTGGCATGCTCGCACAGTTCGGCGGCCGCGTCATCAACGATGTCTCAGACGTCTTGTTCAAGGAGTTCTCCACGCGTTTCGGGCAATTGCTGGGCGGTGGCGAACCGGCTGAAACTTCCGCCGAACCGCTGAGCGCCACGAAGCTGGTGGGTTCCGTCATCGGCGCCAAAATACGCCATATCGTCGGGCGCTCCGAAGAGTAACGCGCCCAGGAAATGGCAGACATCTCCAGCGTCGAGGCGTTAATCGCAAGCTTTGAAAAATCGGCTTACGTCCTTGACCGCGCACTTGCCACCACTGTCTTCCTCCAACTCAAGCTCGGCAAGCCGCTTCTCATAGAAGGCCACGCCGGCGTCGGCAAGACGGACGTGGCCAAGGTACTTGCCTCCGTTCTTGAAACGGAATTGATTCGTCTGCAGTGTTACGAAGGCCTAGACGTCAATTCAGCCGTCTATGAATGGAATTATCAGAAGCAATTACTAGCCATCAATATGCACCGCGACTCCGCCGACGCCGACCAGCAGAAGCGGATTTTCGGTCCCGATTTTCTGGAAGAACGGCCCTTACTGCGCGCCGTTCGCGCCGAGAATCGCGCCCCGGTTTTATTAGTCGATGAAGTCGACCGCGCCGACGAAGAGTTTGAAGCCTTCCTCCTCGAACTGCTTTCCGATTTCCAAATCACCATTCCAGAAATGGGCACCCTCAAAGCGCAGCACCGCCCGCTGGTGATTCTCACCTCGAATCGCATAAGAGAATTGAGCGACGCTCTCAAACGCCGCTGCCTCTATCATTGGATCGATTATCCGAGCCTGGAGAAGGAATTGCAAATTGTCCGGATAAAGCTCCCCGCCATCGACGAAGAGTTGGCGCAACAGGCTGTCCGTTTCGTTCACACTCTGCGCGCCAGTCAGCTCATGAAATCGCCCGGCATCGCGGAAACACTCGACTGCGTTCAATCGTTGCAAGCCCTCGGCAAGAAGCAACTCGACGAAGAGACAGCGGAACAGGTGCTCGGCACCGTGGTCAAATCGGCCGACGATTTTGCGCGCCTCAAATCGGAGGGTCTGGGCCAACTGCTATGAACTCGGAACGTATCGTCGGCTTCTGTCGTTACCTGAGAGCCTATGGCTTTACCGCGGGTCTCTCTGAATCCATCGTGTCTCTCGAAGCCGTGCGCGCTACCTCGCCGGTTGATCTCGACCGATTGAGCGATGCGCTTCGGCCCGCGATCTGCAAATCGAAAGACGAGTGGGAGAAATTTAGCGGCTTGTTTGACCAATATTGGAAAACACACGAAAAGCCACGCGCAAAGAGGACTCGCCGCACAGCCTCCCCGGCCGGCCTTATGACGCTCACAGGGCGCGGCAGCTTCCTGCCCGAAAGCCCAGAGGAAAGCAAAACCACCTCCGGCGCAAGCCTGCAGGCGCGCCTGAAACATGTCGACTTTTCGCAGGTACCCGTTGATCAACAGCACTTGTTAGACGCCCTCGCCGAACGCTTGCTGGAACAAGCCAGCCGCCGAATTTCCCGGCGATTCAAAGCAGGAGGAAAGCGCGGTCGAATCGATCTGCGCCGCACCGTGCGCGCCAGCATTGGCCGCGGAGGCCACCACGGCGAGCTGAAGTACAAAGCTCGAACGCCCAAGCCGCCCGGAGTTGTGATACTCCTGGACGTAAGCGGTTCCATGAGCCTCTACAGCTTCTTTCTTCTGCGCTTCGCCCATGCTTTGCGACGAGCCTTCAGGCGCGCCAATACCTTCCTATTCAGCACCGAACTGGTAGACATTCGCGGCGCTTTACGTTCACGCCAACTCCGGGAATCCTTCCGTGCCTTAGCGGAAAAGCCGGCCGGCTGGGCCTCCGGTACAAGAATCGGTCAATCCCTAAGCGAATTCAATCGCCACCATTCCCGCCTACTCGCGCGCAACACATTGTTTCTTATTTTGAGTGACGGCTGGGATACCGGCGAGCCCGAAGAACTGAGCCGCGAATTGCGCGCGATTAAAGAACGAGTCCGCAGCATAATCTGGCTGAACCCGTTGCTCGGCATGCCGGACTATTCGCCTGAAACACGCGGCATGAAGGCGGCGCTCCCCTATGTCGATGTCTTTGCGCCCGCCCATTCGCTGCAGAGTTTGCTCGATCTGGAAAAAGTTTTCCGCAGAATTTCGAGGTAACCACGTATGTTCGATGAACTCATGTCAAAGGCTGCCGAACTCCGCGCGCGCGGCCAGATTTTCGCCTTCGCCGTTGTCGTTCGCTGCGACCCGCCCATCTCCGGAAAGCCGGGCGACAAAGCGATCATCGATGCCCAAGGTAAAATCTCCGGCTGGATCGGCGGCGGTTGCTCGCAGCCTCTCGTGATTAAGGAAGCGCTCAAAGCCATCGCCGACGGCAGCCCACGCCTTGTTCGCATCAGCCCCGGCGCAACCGGCAGCGCAAAAGGCGGCGTGGTCGATTACACAATGACGTGTCACAGTGGAGGCAGTTTGGATATTTACATCGAACCAATTTTCTCCAAGCCGCACATCGCGATTTTCGGACGTTCGGCGGTGGCCTTCGCTCTCGCCCGCCTCGGCAAAGCAATCGGTTTCGAAATTTCTATCTGCGCCCCCGGTATCAAGCCGGAAGACTGCCCCGAAGCCGACCTTGTGTTTGACGACCTCGACGCCGACCCGCAACACGTAACGCCCCGCACGTTTGTCGTAGTGGCCACGCAGGGCGAGCACGATGAACAAGCTTTGGAAAAGGCAACCGGCACAAACGCGCCCTACATCGCCTTCGTCGCGAGCAAACAGAAAACGCAAGCCGTAATGCAAACCCTTAAACAGCAAGGTCTGGCCGCAGAACGTCTAAGACGCGTGGTGGCGCCGGCGGGTCTTCCGATCGGTGCTGTGTTACCCGAGGAAATCGCCGTCAGCATTCTGGCTCAGGTCGTCGAAGTGAGCCGCAACCGGAGTAAGCCGGCGTCCCTGTTACCGCCCCTCGCGGACAGCGGCGAAGCAATCGATCCCGTCTGCGGCATGAAAGTAAACATAGCCAATGCAAAATACAAATCGGACCTTGGCGGCGGCATGACTTACTTTTGCTGCGCTCGCTGCCAGCAGACTTTCGAGCAGAGTCCCGAAAAGTATGCGGTAATTCGGCTTAGAGCTTGACGCCGCATTACCGGTAAGCGTCTTTCCTGTCTCGAACTCCAGTAATCTCGACCGCCAGCTCGCCGGTATGATCATTTCTATCCCCTAAAAGGGGACAGACGACAATATCCGAGAAGCTCTTGCCTTCCCTCCCACCAATCTACATGCCCCGCCGCCCCCGTTTCGTCCTTCCTGGCGTTCCACACCACGTGACACAGCGCGGCAACCACCAACAAAACGTATTTCTCGCCGCGAACATTCTCTCCGCCATAACTTGCTCATTCTCGGCTGGTGTCTGATGACAAATCACGTTCATCTGATCGCCATCCCCGGCACCACGGAATCCATGTCGCTCGCGCTCGGCGAGGCGCACTCACGCTACACGTTGGAACTGAACCGGCAGCACAACTGGGGCGGCGGGCACCTCTGGCAAGGCCGATTCTACTCCTGTCCGCTAGCGGAGACGCATCTGATCGCGGCGCTGAATTATGTGGAACAGAATCCTGTGCGCGCGCGCATGGTGGAAAAAGCATGGGATTGGCCGTGGTCGAGTGCAGCCACGAACGGAGCGGACAAATCTCTTACATTAAGAAGAACGGGACAGCCGACCAAGTTCATGGAATAGGCGCACGATTCCTCGGCGCTCCGCGTAGCTTGTCTGAGTGAAGCGTGAACAGCCCGCTCACGCGTCAGTTCGATATGAGATGAGTAAATCGGTGGAACTTCAACTGATAAAAGCCGATCGGCCAGACGGGCCATCGGAACGCTGGCCTCTGCATAGCGATCAGAATATCCCAGCAATCGTGGAAGCGCGGCATTATAAAGGGAAAGATCTTTCTCAAAGATTATCGCGTCAGCCAGCTTGAGCTGAAGGTGATCTTCAATCCATTCTCGATGAGTTTCCATCGCACGCTTCACGAAAAGTGAACGGGTCAAATAGTTGTGATTAAGTTCGTTTAACATTACGCTCCCTGAAATTGCTGATTCGTCATTGATCAACGCTGGCCCTCGCCACGGCAGGGGCGGCATACTCCAGAGCCGGAACAGGCAATGCACTTCTCGGGATAGCGATTCGGATCGCCGATTCCGGGGTAGGCGAAGTGTCCGCTTCCTTTGCATTGAGAGCAGCGGCCCGTGCCATTACACGTCTTACATTGAGTTTTCATATGGTGTTCGTTTCCTTGCGTCTAAAAATGAGCTGATCTTTGTGGATCTCTATCACGATTGGTGCGTGCGCTGCAAGGTCGCTGACTCCCAGCAACGCTGCATTCACGAATGTTATAGGAGGCATGAGTATCGGAGAGGCAGACGATCAGCGTTGAATTACTCATAATTTAGAACTGCAAAGTGCCGGGCGTGTTTGTGGACTCGTGGACAACCTTTTTTTGAAAGACTATTGGAGGCGGCTTGAGTGGGGGTCTTTCGTTAACGCTAGATCCGTGGGAAGATGTGTGTCGAGTGGCTCTACCTCAATGGGCAGCAGAATCTACCGCGAGGGTAATAGGGCCCGTGGTAGCGCGTTATATCGAGATCCAACGGGATCGGCTGGCGATGACGGCGGTGCCGCTGTCCGAGATCTCAAAGTTGCGGCTACGGCAACACTTTAGCGATGCCGACCTGGAACGTGTTCGCATTGTGCAAGCAGATCCGCTACCCATACCAGATCCGCCGTTTTACCCAGTTCTTCGACGGCTGCGCTTGGATGTCCCTGAGCCGTGTCTGGTGGAAGCGATCACCTTCGGCCACGTGATCGCCGCCCGCGAACCAATGGGCTTACCGTTGCTGCTCCATGAGATGGTCCACCTGGTCCAATACCGGATCTTAGGTGTGAAACGGTTCTCGCGGCTCTATGTCCGGGGTTTCTTTGGAGCGGGCGGCTACCATGCAATTCCGCTGGAGCGTTGCGCGTTTGACTTGGAACGACGGTTTGTGGAGGCGGAGGAGCCTTTCGATGTGGAAGCAGAAATATCGAAGTGGATTCGCGACGATTTGCTCTGATGAATTGGACCCCAGCAACCTAAATCGCTTCGACGTATTTGAACGGTCTCTCTCCACTGCTCTTCCAAAAGTAAGCCAGCACGATCACACTCGCGACAGCCGCATAGGCGCACCAAACCGAGGTAAATGCGTACGCCTTCACCGCCATGACAACCAGCAGAAGCAAAAGATTCACTGCGCCAAAGAGTGCCATCGCCCTGACTTTTGAAAAGAAGAGAGAGCCACATGTTGAAATCACATACAAGGCTCCAAGGAATGTGCTGCTCGTTCCTGAATCGTGATAAACGATGCTGTGATCCTTGATGTAAACCTGAAACGGATAAGCTGTTAGCGCCCATAAAACATAGAGGGTTGTTGCCGCCCCAACTATGAGAAAAGGCAGCATCCTCCTTCGGCTTTTAACATCGGACTCAAAAAGAAGAACGCTCAGCGGCAGCAGAAACGGGAGAAGGCCCTGCGCATACAACATGAAAGCCGCTCCCATGTCGTGCGCCACGACCGGCGAAAGCGTGCCTTGCAAGCCAAGCCAAACGAATCCTTCCGTGAACTGATGAATGGCAAAGAGCGTGGGCAAGGATGCGAAAAGTAATTCGCGTCTGTGTTTCACCTTTGTCAGCGTTACGACACCGACCGCACCAAGAACGCCGCTGCCTACAAAATTCGCTGCCGCTGAAAAACACACGCCTCATCTTCTCAAATCCGGCGGCAGAGATAGTGATGAACCCCGTAAACGCCGTCGCGCCATTGCGTTGGCCAAGCGTTACGTTTGAATTGAGCTTCGAACATGGCAGCCGGATCGGAACCTTCAGCGATGATGGATTTCCGGTAAAGCAGAACCGGACGCTTTCTGTTATTGTGCATCCGACCGTTTTGGGAAAGTTGGATTGGCTCAGGCTTGTAATCGCCGCTGGTGTGATAGCGTCGAAACAAACTGCCGGAGCAATGAGATGACCTGCAAAATCCGAAGCTCATGGAAGGGGCGAAGCAATCATGATCGGCGCTGAGCCTGCGCGTGAGGCGATCTATGTGGCGAGGAGACCAGCGAAGCTATTGATCGCTCTTCTGGTTTCTGTTTGCAGCGCCACCAGCGCCGGTGGCCAATATCCCGCACATTGGTGGACGCCGGTAATCGACGCCAACAAGCCAGACTGGGAGATTCTCCCGCAAGCCGCAAAGCCGGGTGAAGTCATCCTCTCTAAAAGGAATGAACTTGGCATTCTGTCCAACTTCGCCGCCACTCCTTTCACGTTTCGCGGCGTGCAGTATGCGAGCGTGGAGGGTTTCTGGCAGATGATGCTCTATCCGGATGGGCCCGACGACGCGCGTGCCAGGGCGAGCTTCTTATCGTGGCCACACAGACGTGAGGAAGTTGCGCAAATGAGGGCGTTCGAGGCAAAAGCTGCGGGCGATATTGGCGAAGCCAACATGAAGAAGCTCGGCATTGACTGGGTAACTTTTGAAGAGCACCGGATGCTTTACCGCTCTATGACAAAGGGCGAACACTATCACTTGATTGTCGAAGCGATGAGAGCCAAGCTTGCGCAGAATTCCAAAGTGCGGGAAATTTTGCTAGCTACCGGCAACTTGATTCTTTTGCCCGATCACAAGCAAGAAGCCAACGCGCCGCCTGAGTGGGCGTATTTCAAAATTTGGATGGACATCAGAAATGAACTCCAGCGCGGGGCGTCAGATATGCCGCCGAGCGGTCATTGAAGGCGTTCAACAAATACTTTAGGTGAGAAGTGGGGGTACCGTTTAACAACGCCCTGATGTTATTTCCGAAATATGGGCGCGCAAACCTCTGTATTTAAAGCCCATGTTCGCGCGGTAATCCTTAACCTGTTTGGAAGCTTCTTCCTGATCGTTGGTGCGGAGAGTCTTACGAATCCTTTGTCGGTTCCCATATTCGTCCAGCCAGATGCCAAATATGCGATAAGGACATTTCTTTTTGGAAGCTGAAAGGCAATCCGCGTAGGGTTTTTTGTACTGAGAGCAGGATCGCGCGTGCCTGCGTTGGATATCGAGGGTTACGATCTTGACGATCCTAACGGTAGCCATCCCAAAATTGAAGCACAAATTGAGGCTCACCGGGGGCACACGAACTATCCTGAGCTTGTATGCTTTTTCAAGTCGTTCATTCTAAGATGTTTAACAATGAAATTCATGGTGAGCCGGGCGGGACTCGAACCCGCGACCACCGCATTAAAAGTGCGATGCTCTACCAACTGAGCTACCGGCCCCCTCAATCAGACAACTCTTTCTAGGTTAACATCCCTGCGGGGCAAGCACCCGGCGTGCCATCTCCAGCGCTTCTTCCCGCGTACAAATCTCCCCTTCCAGTTGCGCCGTCTCTACCGCTTCCAGCGCTTCGCTAAAACCAGGTCCCGGCAAAAAGCCCGCGTCAATCAAATCGCGTCCGGAAATCAAACGCGGTGGATGAAGGGTTTCCGCGCTTAAGTCGGCGAGCTTCTGTCGAACGAAGTCGTACGATTCGGTGCGGCCGTTGCTGCACTGGCAATCCAAACGGTGCAGGGCCAGGTGTTCTTCAAAGCGGGGCATCCGTAGAAAGCGCTTCAAAGTGCTGGTGCGCATTTTTTGCACATCTTTGAACTTCATGTGATTCGCCACAAGTGCAGTGATGTGCTCCAGATCATCGTTCGAAAAACGCAAACGCCCCAGCAACTCGCGAGTCATGCCGGCACCCACTTCGGCATGCCCGTCAAAGCGGATTCGATCTATGGCTTTGCGAAAAGTAGGCGGCTTGCCAACGTCATGCAAGAGAACGCCCCAAGCAAGCGACGGCGAAGCGGGCGTCTCCATTCTTTCTAGCATCATCAACACATGCGTCCAAACGTCGCCTTCCGGATGAAATTCCGGCGGTTGCGCCACGCCTTGAAATGCTTTCACCTCAGGCAAAAGTTGCGCCAGAAGACCCAGTTCGTCGAGCAATTCTAGACCGCGCCTCGCCCCTCCTTCACTGAGAATGCGCACCAACTCGTCGCGGAGCCGCTCGGCTGAAACGCTCTTAACAAGTCCGGCGTTTCGCGAAATCGCGGCGCGTGTTTTTGGCTCGATCTCAAAGTTGAGGCGCGCCGCAAAGCGCACAGCTCGGAGCGTCCGCAAATGGTCTTCGCGAAAACGCCGGTCCGCATCCCCAATGGCGCGAATAGTCTTGTTCGCCAGATCGCTGAGGCCGCCCACGGCATCCAAAATCTGCCCTGTGGCCGGGTCTTCCATCAACCCGTTGATCGTGAAATCGCGCCGCTGCGCATCCAGCGCAGGATCGCTCTCAAATCGCACTTCATCGGGTCTACGAGCATCGCTGTACTCACCTTCGCTCCGAAACGTGGCAACTTCCACTCGCGCCCGTCCTTGTTGAACAAGGACCACGCCAAAGTGCGCACCTACCAGATATGCCCCCGGAAAGTAGGCCGCTATGGCGCCCGGCGACGCATCGGTGGCAATATCGAAATCTTTGGGCTGGATGCCGAGCAAACGATCACGCACACACCCGCCCACGAGATAAGCTTTATGGCCGGAGCCACGCAACCGGCTCAACAAATCAATGGCCAGCTGGAGGCTTTCGGACGAATCAGTCACTACTTAGTATTCGCCGCGCTACCGCCCACGTTAGGAGCTTCTTCCACTGCCGTAGCAGGAACAGCAGAGCCGTCGGCGCTGCCATTCTGCTCCGCCAGAGCTTGTGCGGCCTTCGCTTCCTCTTCGAGTTTCTTCAATTCCTTCTTGGTAGGCGGAGCCTGCTCATGTCGATAGTCGTGATCGTGATAACAAGTGCGGCAACGCACCTTCGCCGCTTCGTTTCCGACAAGCGAGACGATCGCATGATTGGTGAGTCGACGACATTTGATGCAGAAGTCGTCGATAATGTCACCTAACCGTTTTTCGCCCAACATAAATAAGTCCCGACTAGGGGAGTATACCAGGATCGGAGTCAAGATTTCTTGTCGCACGTTCCCAATAACTCGGTTTGCTAAACTCTAGTTTTCGACGCGTTACGGCCAGGTAGCTCAGTCGGTAGAGCGCAGCCCTGAAAAGGCTGGCGTCGGCGGTTCGATTCCGTCCCTGGCCACCATATTTTCAATCAGTTACGGGTACCCCTTCCCGCATCTTTGTTCCATTTCACTCCAATTCAATGGCGCACGGACTGTGTCTCAAGGCTGGAGTGCGCAGTTGGAGGTTTACGTGACTCTCGATTCACCCACGATGGAGATGAGCACGCGCGAAACCCGGAGCCGCGGCACGCACTCTATTGGACGCAAACGGCGGCAATCCTTCGAGAGTACGGATTTGACGCTGTTCATGTATAAGGCGCATAATCCGTGATGAAAATGGAGTCGTCAGCAACGCCAAGACAGTCCGGCTTCCAAGCCAGCATCACCGCCCGAGTTCGCGAGTGCTGTTCGAAAGTCCAAATCCTTCGCCGGGCTTGTCGTAACTCACAAAGCCCGTCGTTTTCGTCTGTCCAGGCCAGTCTAACTGACGCTTCGCAAAGTGTTCCGAAAACAAGGCCAGCGTCCCGTACGGCGAAAATTGTCCGTTCGTCAAGGGGTTCTTTCCCCGCGCCAATCCCAACTTTTCCCGTAGCTCCACCAACGGCCCAACCCATCGGTTCATTTCCATCTCCGCCACTCTCAGCATGGCCGGCATCACCCAAGTCCCTAGACCATACAAATGGCGCGCCCACATCGCCGGAGCCAATACCGTTGGATCATACTTCGAAAAGAAAACCGTCGGTTGCAACACAATCGAGAGCCACCGCAGCTTCCGCACCTCGGCTACCACCGGCCCCGCATAAGCCGCAAAGTGCGTCAAAAGCAAATCCGCGCCTTCGCAAACCGGCAACAAGTCTGCATACGATTCCGCCACTCTCGGCAGCAGATAATCGCGCATCAAATGATTCGTCCCGTTCTTCGCATTCCAAAGCAGCTTGAGGAAATCCGTTTGCCCCATTAACTCGCCCAAGTTAGGGCGTACTGCCGCAAACTCTACGCCTTCCGCTTCCACCTCGCTCGATAGATTTCCGAAGTCGCAACTACGGGGGAATGTCCGCGCCGGCTTAGTTCAATCGCAATCGCCAAATACGGATGCAAGTCACCAAACGACCCAAACGGGTTCAAAACGATTCGTGACACGCGATCTTTCGAATCTGCTCAATCGTGTGGTCGAGTTCGTCGTCGCTTGTGTAGAAATGCGGCGCAATCCGAATCCCCGCTTGCGGCCGGTAATCCACCAGCACTTCACGCTTCGCCAGCTCAGCCGTTACTTGCTTGCCGTTCGGCACGTCGACTATAACAGTCCCACCGCGCAGCTTCGGATCGCGGATCGTACGCACCGGAAAGTTCGCTTCATCCGCCAGTGCGATCAAGCGTTCCGTTTGCCGCATCGATTTTTCACGAATTCTTTCTACTCCAATTTCGTTTACAATTTCGTAGCCGCTACGCGCCGCATACATCGCCGGAACATTGGGGGTACCGTTTAAAAACTTGAACGCGTCCGTAGCGAACTCAATCGGTCCGCCTGCAAATTGAAATGGTTCGTTGTGCGCCATCCATCCTGTCGCCAGCGGTTCTAACTGCGGCCACAAGTCGCGCCGCACATACAAATATCCAGCCCCGGGTCCGCCGCATAACCATTTCACGGATCCGCCCGTCGCGAAGTCGAGATTCAACGCCCGCACGTCCACCGGCACCGCTCCCGCCGATTGATAAAGGTCGGCAATTACCTTCGCGCCTACTTCATGCGCCCGTTTGGTAATCGCCGCCAAGTCCTGAATGTACGAACTCCGAAACGCCACATGCGACACAGAAACCAGTTGCGTCCGCTCATCAATCGCCTCAAGCATCGGCTCCAGCGGCATTGTCAAACCATCCGGCGACGGCACCTGCACCACGTCCGCCCCTTGCCGCTTCAGCCCGTGATAGATGTAATCGTTCGAAGGAAAGTTCAACCCATCAGTCACCAGCTTGTTCCGCTTCCCGTTCCAGTCGAAACAAGAGGTCACAATCCACTGACAGATAGACACGTTCTGCTGCATCACTACTTCGCCCGGCCCCGCGCCAATGATCTTGCCGATCAAGTCGCCAGTCGTAACGGGCATGTCCCACCAGCCTTCTCCCCAGGCCCGAATGCCGCGTGTCGCCCACGTTTCCGTAAACCCCTGCATCGCTTGTTCAACGCGCTTTGGCATCGCCCCAAGCGAATGGCTGATCATGTAGGTTGTGTGCGCCAGAATAGGAAACTCTTTGCGCCAGACTAAGAGAGCGTCGTCCACCTATCGATGGTATCTCCGGCTAAAAATCCACCAAACCGGCAACCCGGCTGCGATTAGACATAGTCCCGCCAGCACTTCCACAGTGTTTGATCGCCCCACCGCCACCATGAGGAACACTGTCGCCGCTATGCTCGCCAGCGGCGTTATCGGATAGCCCGGCACGCGAAACGGACGCCTCCATTCAGGATGCGAGCGCCGCAGAAGGATCAAGCTGAGTGACACCAACCCCTGAAATAGCAGGTAGCCGAACATGACGTACGAAATCAGCACATCGAACAGCGGCCTGTGCTGCAACGCTTGCCACGCCGACCGCATAAACTCTGGCCAGCTTGCAGGCGCCTGAAACGCCATCGCCGCCACACTCAGCGCAAGGATCACAATCGCCCAACCCGCAATCGCCATCACGCCATTCGCCGGCGCTTGAAACCGTCGATTCACTCGCGCGAGGAATTGCGGCGCATCACCATCTCGGGCTACCGCAAACGCCGCCCGCGATCCCGCTAGAATTGCGCCGTTCGCGGTCACCACCGCCGAAAGCAAAATGACCGTCGAAATCACCCGGGCACCCGCAGGCCCGAACAACGCTCGAAACAAATCTGCGCCCACTGCCTCGCTCTTCGCCACAGTGTCCCAAGGCAGCACATAGTGAATCCCCACCGCCACCATCAAGAACAAGATGGCAATCGCCGTCAACCCACCGGCAAACACACGCGGCAAGTTCCTGCCAGGATTGCGAATCTCTTCACCCAAATGCGCCAATTGTTCCCAACCGGCAAACGTCCACATCACAGGCGTCATCGCCGCTAAGAGACCTGCGCCCACCGCCACGCCAACCGGCGCCGAGAACGGCGCGGCCTTCAAATAATTTGGCCCATGCCACAACAAAAGAGGAAGCAGCAACGCCGAAGCCAACGCCACGGTCTTCATCAACATGCCCGCGACTTGCACCCCAGCGCCGGCGCGCGCTCCGAAACAATTCAGCGCCGCTAAAATCGCGATCAAAACAATCGCCGCACCGCCTTCCCAAAGCGGCAACGCAATATTCGCGGGCGGTGCGACGATTTGCGCAAAATATATTCCGAACGTAAAACTAACTGCCGCCGCTGCACCTGACCGAATCAGAAACGCATCCGTCCAAGCGAACAAGAATCCAAACATCGAACCCATAGCCGCCCGAATATAGGCATAGCCGCCGCCTGCTTCGGGCAACATCGCCGAGAGTTCTGAAAATGTCAGCACGCCGGCAAACGCAATCGCCGCCCCAATCAGCCAAATCCCCAACGCACCAGCCAGGAACGGGACCCGTTGCGCAATTAATGACGGCACCAGAAAAATCGATGCGCCAATCGTTCCTCCCACCACCACGCCCATCGCCTGCCATGGGCTCAAAACCGCCGGCAAACGCTTCGCGTCCCTTACCATTCGGTCACGCTTTTTCTCACAACCGTCCATTCCTTGGCCCGCGGATCGATCAACTCAAAGTGTCCTGCGCCTTCCAGTTTGATCAATTTCGCATTCTTTGACTTGCGTGCAAACCGCTCACTCATTTCGAACGGCACATTCCCATCGGCCGTACCGTGCACCAGTCGTTGCGGAACTTTCATCGGCAACAGTTCGATGGGTGATGCTAAGTCATAACGCTCCGGCACCTGCTTCGGTGTCCCGCCCATCAGTTGTTCAACAACGGTGTCGCTCAGCTTCAACTCCCAAGCTCGCCGCAGATCGCACACACCCGCCAGCGATGTCACTCCGCGCAGCGCTGGAGCACCAGTCTGCGCCGCGAGCCATAGCGCCAACTGTCCGCCCGCCGAATGCCCCGCTGCGACCACTCGATCCAAGTCGAGCTTGAACTTCGGAGCCAGCTTAGCCACGTACTGCGCCCCAGCGAGCACATCCTCCATAGTCCACGGCCATCCGCCGCCTGGCTCGCCAACCCGCCGGTATTCCAAGTTCCAAGTGGCAAACCCAGCCTGCGTCAACGCCGCGCAGATATGTCCAGCATGCGTCAAATCGTACGCCGCGCGCCAGAAGCCACCGTGGATGTAAATCACCACCGGGTGCCGACCGTTACCCTTCGGAACGCGTATATCGCCAAACTGACTTACGCCCCGTCCCCACGCAAGCCGCGCATCCGCCGATGGCGGCTTCAGGTCTAAAATGCTCTGCATTACTGAACCAGCGCCATCGCTTTACCACCCGCGGCCTCGCTGCGTTGCGCGGCATCCATAAACGCGAATATTTCGAGCGTGACCTCGTTCGGCACCGGCGGCTTCTTTGTCTGAAAGAAGCCAACAATCGCCTGCACCAACGGGGCGTAGTCCAACTGAATCTTCGGCTCGGCATTCAGCTTATCGCCCTTCAAGAACACGACCGCGCCCCACTCTCCATAAGGCCTTTGCACGTTTGCGCCTAGTCTTCCCACGGCAACCGTGTCACCGCGATCGCCGCGTTCGTGAACGGACGACTTGTTGGTAATCCAGACGCCGGCTGGCTCCAGCAGATCCGTTTTTTCCGTCCACCGCGAACCGTAGCGAAGATCCTGAAGCAGGGTCTCTAACAAACGTGTTCCCCACGCATCCTGACATTCCTCCTTCACTTGGCCAAGGCCGCCAAAGCTCATCCTGATCCGCCGTAAGGCCTCTCCTTCACTCAAACCAGATCTCATGTACTTCGCCAGTTGCTGTTCGTAATGAAAGCGCAGCTCATCTGCTAGTTCTGTCTCGACAACATTTCGGCGGAAGAGGCAGCGCACGCGAAAGAAAAAGTCGCTTAGCATGGCATCGTCCTTAAACCGCCCCATGTTGAGGTCCGAGGGCGAGAGTGCGCAAAATCAATAGGTCTACGGTTCCCTGCGGCTGGTCTGTTCTTCGCTCAGGCATACGGTCCCCTTGTCCTTCTACAAAAGATATTGTGACAGACTCCTTGTAAAAGGACAAAGGGAATGTTATAAGGTCGCCCAATTTGATAATGTGTACGGGGAGGAATCGAAATGTTTACGCCAAAGGGAAAATTCGGCTGGTACGAACTGATGACCAGCGATACCAACGCCGCCGGCAAGTTCTACTCTGCTGTGGTTGGCTGGACCACCAAGGAGATGCCGGGTGATGGCACGCCATACACCACCTTCAACCTTGGCGACGTCGGCATGGCCGGCATGTTGGAGATGACTGGCCATAGCGGCTGGATAGGCTACATAGCTGTCGACGATGTGGATGCTCACATTGAAAAGATCGTTGAGGCGGGCGGTAAGCTATGGAAACCCGCCACCGACATTCCCGGTGTCCTCCGCTTCGCCGTCATGTCCGACCCGCAGGGCGCTGCAATCGTGGTCTTTACTCCCCACCCCGCGATGCCTTCGCCCGAACGCCCCGCTCCGCCCACGCCCGGTACCATCGGTTGGCACGAACTCTATACGACCGACCTTGAAGGCGGATTTGAGTTTTACAACAAGCTTTTTGGTTGGACGAAAGTCAACGATATGGACATGGGGCCGATGGGCACTTATCGCATCTTCGACGAGGGCGACCACAAACAAATGGGCGACGGCGGCATGATGACGAAGGCCCCCCAGATTCCGGTGTCGTGTTGGAGCTTCTACTTCAACGTCGATTCCATCAAGGCAGCCATCGAACGCGTGACAGCGGGCGGCGGGAAGGTCGTGAACGGTCCGATGCAGGTGCCGGGCGGTGGCTGGATTATCCAGGGCCAGGACCCGCACGGCGCCATGTTTTCTCTCGTTAGCGGCAATGAATGAATAAGCGTTTGTTGGACTATTCGTAGCGAAGAGCGACCATGGGATCCACTCGTGTTGCGCGGCGCGCAGGCAAGAAACAAGCGGCGGCTCCCACGGCAATTAGCGATGCGGCGACGGCGGCGAAAGTGACCGGATCGGCCGGCTGCACTTGAAATAGCAGGCTCGCCAGCAGGCGAGTTGCGGCGAGGGCCGCTGCGATGCCTGCCGCAGCTCCACAAATCACTAACACGAGACCTTGGCGCAGCACCAGCAGCAACATGTCTTTTCGCATTGCGCCCAACGCGGTGCGAATGCCGAGTTCGCGGGTTCGGCGCGCTACTTCATAGGACAGCAGTCCGTAAAGTCCAATGCAGGCCAACACTAGTCCGAGCACGCCGAATAAGTCAAAGAGCCGCGCCAATAGACGCTGGTTGAATAGCAGCCTGTCGATGGTTTCCGATTGGGTTCGCATGCGGATCACTGGCAGATTATTGTCCACGGCATTCACTACGGCTCGGACAGAAGAACTGAGGCCCGCTGGCGCTGCCATGGTCCGCACCTCGAAGGTGGCTCCGTTTTCACGCAAAGGCAAATAGGCAGTGGGCGCTTCCGTATCGCGCAGCCCGGCATACTTCGTGTCGCCCACAACTCCCACGATTTCCCACTGCGGTTCTTTGCCCTTGTCGCCGCCGCCAAAGTGCAGTCCGAGCGGATTTCTCTTGCCGGCGAAACGCCGTACGAACGAGCGGTTCACGACTGCGGCGTGGCGCTCTGGCGACATATCCTCTTGCTGCAAGATGCGCCCGGCCACCAAGGGGATCTTCATGGTCGAAAAGAAGGCCGGCCCCACGGCTAGCATTTGCGACTCGACGGTCTTGTCGTCCGCCTGCCCCTCGATACGGATATCCCCCGTCCAAAGACCTCCGTCGAGTAGCGCATCTGAGGAGTAGCTGACGGAGCGCGCACCCGGCAGGGCGGCGAGACGGCGCTGAAGGTTCTGATAGAGCGCGTTGGTTTGAGCGCTTTTGTAGCCTGCCAGCGAAGGCTCGATAGAGAACAGAAGAATGTTCCGCGTATCAAATCCGGGATTAACGCTATGCAGATTGTCGAGCGTGCGAAGGAGCAAGCCGGCGCCGGTAAGCACCACCATGGAGAGTGCGACTTGCAGCACAACGAGGCCGCCGCCGGTGGCAAAGCGCTTCATCGTGGTTGTCCGGGAGCCAGTTTTTAGATCGGAGGATACGCTGGCACGCGCGCCGCGGAGAGCGGGCAGCAAGCCGAAGCAGATGCCGGTGAGCAGGGTGACGCCGATGGTGAATAGCAGCACGGGCATACCGGGGCGCAAATCAATTTGCAAGGGCGAATAGGCATTTTCGGCGAAGAAGGTGGCCAGGCCTTTGACGCCTGCGTAGGCCAGCAGAGCGCCGAGAGCGGCCCCTAGGAAGGACAGCAGCAGGCTCTCGGTCAACAACTGACGTATAACGCGCCCGCGGCCTGCGCCCAATGCCAGCCGGACCGCCATTTCGTTTTGGCGCGCGGTTCCTCGGGCCAGGGTGAGACCCGCCACATTTGCGCAAGCGATGAGCAGCACAATACCGACCGCCGCCATGAGCAGAACTAATGGCTTACCAAACTGATCGCGAATGCCAAGCAGCCCGCTCTGGGCCGGCACGAGGGCCAGGCCGGGATCGTCCTTCTTGTTCCACACCGTCTTGACGCCGTGTAGCGTCTCATTCACGAACAGAAGATTCAGCTCTGGCTGGGCCTGCGTTCTGGATACATCCGGTCTAAGGCGAGCCAGCACTGCCAGCCACCAAGAGGCCGCATCCGATTCGCGCGCCCAGTTCACCCCCAGCGGTTCCGCTTGGCTGAGGGTTACCCACATATCAATGGACTTGCCTGGAGTGAGGCGCGTGAATGCCGAATCGGCAACGCCAACGATTGTGAAGACTACATTGTTGAGCCGAACCGTTCTCCCGATTACATTTTCCGCACCAGCGAACATTCGTTGCCAGTAAGCATAGTGCAAGACCACCGCAGGCACCGCACCTGGCTGGCCATCGCTTGGCTGCAGCGTGCGGCCCAAAGCCGCCGCGACGCCCAGAGTCTGGAAGTAATCTCCCGATACGAGCTCGCCTGAAGCCATACTGGCCGGCCCATTTCCGCTTACGTCTATCTGCTGGGGCCCAGCAAAGGCTGTCACGCCAGTGAACAGATCTTTGCGCCGCCGGACTTGCTCGAACAGCGGATACGACAGGGAGCATCCCGTGCTCATACCGCCCTTCGGATCTTGCTCGTGATCGCAGTCTCCATAGCTGCTGATGCTCCCGTGAGGCCCACTATGCGCCTTCCACTGCAGCAAAACCAACTGCTGAGGATTCCGCACCGGGAGGGATGCGAGCATGACCGAGTGCACGAAGCTGAAGATAGCCGTATTCGCGCCAATACCCAACCCAAGCGTAAGAACCACCACAGCCGTGAAGCCGGGAGACTTGCGCAGCATTCGCAAAGCGTAACGTAAATCCTGCTCCGTGGTTTCGACAAACGCAACTCCGCGAGCTTCACGGCACTCTTCTTTCACCTGCTCCAAGCCGCCGAATTCGAGCCGAACCTTGCGCTGCGCTTCTTCGGGGGTGAGTCCGGCCCGCTGATATTTTTCAGCCTGCTGCTCCATGTGGAACCGCAGTTCAGCATGCAGTTCGTTATCAACGGAGGCGCGGCGGAAGAGGGAACGAAGACGGATATACAGATCATTCAGCATGCGCCCCTCCTAGACCTCTCGCAACACCTGACCCACGGCGGCAGTGAGCTTCGCCCAAGCGTCCTTCTCCACTTCGAGCTGTTTGCGGCCGCTTTTCGTCAACTCGTAGTACTTGGCGCGCCGGTTGTTATCCGATGTGCCCCAACGGGCCTTAATCCAGCCCTTTCGCTCCAGCCGGTGCAGAGCCGGATATAACGAGCCCTGCTGGATCCGCAGGACGTCGCTGGACATCTGTTGAACACGTTCTGCGATGGCCCAGCCATGCTGCGGGCCGAGGGCTACGGTTCGCAAGATGAGGAGATCCAACGTCCCTTGCGGCAGATCGATATGCTGAGTTGGCATTCTTTCCCTTTCGCTTCTACAAAAGATTATAAGGCAAGTTGTGTAGAAGTGCAAGGGGAGAACACAGGTTGATGCGGCTGTTAAAATACCAAGCAGCGAACGGGAAAAAGGGGTGATCGTGCTTGATTTCTTCTCGAAGCTATTTGACGCCAACTTCATGCCTCACGGCCACTGTTTCTTCTGGCGTCCAGAGATTGTCTGGCTGCACGTCGTTTCGGATGGGCTCATAGCGGTCTCCTATTTTCTAATACCCTTTGCGCTGGTCCAACTGGCACGGAAGCGTGAGGATCTGGCGTTTCACTGGATGTTTCTTCTTTTTGGAGCATTCATCCTGGCCTGCGGGGCGACCCACGTCATGGCAATCTGGACACTTTGGATTCCGATGTATCGGCTGGAAGGCGTGATTAAGGCTGCTACCGCTGTAGCCTCCGTGCCGACCGCCTTCTTGCTGATCCGCTTGCTTCCCTACGCGATTGCGCTGCCGAGCCCGGCGCAGTTGAGAAGTGTGAACCTGGAGCTCCAGAACGAAATTGGCGAGCGTAAAGCGGCGGAAGAACGCGTGCGATCGCTGAACGAGGTGCTGGAAGATCGCGTTGCGGAGCGGACAAAGCAATTAGAGGATGCCAATCGCGCCTTGCGAATTGCCAACGAGAATCTGGAGCAATTCGCATTTAGCGCCTCGCACGACTTGAAGGAGCCGCTGCGAAACGTGGCCATCTATAGCCAGCTCCTTGAGAAGCGATATTCCGGCAGGTTGGATGATGAAGCGGCCCATTTTCTACGAAATGTGGTGGAGGGGGCGCAGCGCATGGACCATCTTGTGTCGGATTTGTTGACCTATACCACGGTGGACGCTGCCGATCAGCGGCCGTTGATTTCGGTGGACTCGGGCAAAGTATTGGGAGGCGTTTTACAGAATCTGAGCGAGGCATTGAAGAGCAGCCAGGGCGTTGTCACGAGCGACCCGCTTCCCATGGTTTCCATGAACGAGACGGCGCTAGAACAGTTGCTGCAAAACCTGATCGAGAACGCAATCAAATACCGGAGAGAAGGCCAGCCGCCCGAGGTGCATATTTCTGCCACGCTGCGCGGTGGTGAATGGCTGTTTTCGATCGGAGACAACGGCATTGGCATCGCCCCGGAATACCGCGAGCAGGTATTTGGAATTTTTAAGCGCCTTCACGGCTCGGGAAGCAAAATTTCCGGCACAGGGATGGGTTTGGCAATCTGCCGGCGGATTGTCAGCCGCGTGGGCGGGCGTATTTGGGTTGACTCGGTCCTTGGTGCGGGAAGCACCTTTCACTTCACAGTGCCGGTCTCACCGGGTAATGGTGAGAGTGGATAAAAATAGCTTCACACCACTGTCGCTAGGCGGCGACGGTTCGCAAGGGTTCTTTGTGAGACATTGAGTTCGAGGATGCGTGATCTATGACCGACTGGTTCGCGCGCCACGTACTCCACGCCAACGACGTCGATGCCTCCTATGCGATCGTTCCGCAACGTTTTGAGAACTGGACGCCACCCACACTTCGTCCTGGGGGCATGCTCGACGCCCAACTTGCAAAGCTGGCCGGATTCACAAAGCCGTAACCAGCCGCAACCAGCCTCGAACGGTGGGTCTCACCTTGCTGCTACCTTATACTGGACATATGGAAGAGTCCACGAAACACCCGGCAACCGGGGTGGGCAGTCCATTCGGACTCTCAATACCATCAGCAACGGGAGTAGGAAGTACCTCAGAAGAGTGGGTAACTTTCCGGGCGTCCGCACGTTGTTGCTGGGACTTTTTTACGTTTGGCCACTCCTGACATGAGTGATTTGTCTTTAGCATGGGTTGAGCAAAATCTTCCTAAAGCACAGATTCAGAGCGTTCTAGAATTGGCGAGCAACATTTTTGAGAGTGAGAGCGCAGCAAAGGAATGGCTCAATCAGCCCAATCTTGCTACGGATGAAAAACCCCCGATCGCGCTTTTAGGCACCGAGGAAGGCTTTCTCCGTGTGCAGACGCTTCTCCATCGTATTGAAAACGGAATCCTCGCTTAAATGCGCGTCGTGCGATTGTGCACACGCCAACGCCCAGAGCCTTGACGGAACAGGGGCGAAGATCTATGGAGGCAGGTGGAACTCTGCTGGCCGATCTGTCGTTTATAGCGCTTCTTGTGGTGCATTAGCTGCGCTAGAATACATGGTCCACATGACCAAGTTGCCGGCTAACATGTTGTTGGTTCGAATAGAAATTCCCAACACCTTGGCTATTGAAAAAGTGGATTCGCTGCCGGCCGATGAGAAAGCCTTCCGACAGTTGGGAGATGAATGGCTCGAACACCGTGGAACGGTGGCTCTTCATGTGCCTTCTGTTCTAGTTCCTCGGCAATGGAACATACTGCTGAACCCAGAGCATCCGCTTTTCCCCAGCAATCAAAATTGTCGACCAAACGCAGTTTGCATTCGATTCGAGACTGCTCTCTACTCTGCGGCCAGCATAACTGGCGTCTCTTGCAAGGGGAAACCGGAACTGCAAATGGCCTTGCCATACGCGAGGGTAGGCCCTTTGCCGTTATTGTTGTTTGCCTGCTGTATCAAGCTTGGTCACTGTTACTTTTTTCTGCGCGCACGTAATGGAACCGGACGAGATAGATTTTATTGCCCTTGCCGTGTTTGGCGACCTTCAGCAAATCGACGAGTCCAAGGAAACCGGACTCTCTTGCCAATTCTGGGGTGATATCGGGGAAACCGATGGGTTCGATGGAATCTATTTCGATTTGACCATCCTCCATCGGGTAGCGTGCGCCCACCGTGACGCGTGGGCGCGTCCAAATTCGCACGCTGCAAGTAATCTCGCCGCGGCGAACCCGTTCGCGAAGGCGTTTGGTGAATACCATTAGAAGAGTCTACTTCCATAAGCCGATTGGGACACCCTGAAAGTCGCTGCATGTCAGCACCGCTCGTTCACACTCCCATCTCGGTTAGGGGCTTGACGGTGTAAGGGTGACGTTTTCATCATCATCGGTGGGCCGCGCATGGCGCCGCCCTACGAGCGCAAGGCCCAAAAAGTGCAAAACTCTAGACTAGAACGGCAGATCGATCACTTCGATGGAGAGCGCGGGAACGGTGTGGTTCCAAGTGCTGCCGGGAACGCTGATGGTTGACTCAACTGGATGAATCGCGTCTGGATCGTTGATTGAGTTGGTGGCTTCAAAAGTTGCGCCATGTAGAGAAGTGATGTTCGCTGTGCGTGCGCCATCAATGCCGCTGAATGCTAAAGACAGCGGCTGATCGAGGGTGGAAGCGTTGACGAGCTTGAGATGCAGAACGCGATCCGGCGAACTCACGGTTGCGGAGTAGAAGAAGCGCGGATTCTCACCTGAAATGGAACTGCTCGCGGTGCCGTCGCCGAGATGTGAGGCGAACAGAGATTGTGCCCAATAGCTTGGGGACGCATAAGTAGTGCCCGCATCAAAGCCGATCAGATCCGTGGGCCATTGCATTGCGCCGGGGCTCACGTTGACGAGCAAAGGAGCGTAGGCGGCCATGACAATGAGGTCGCTGTTACGCTCCAGACCGGTCATAAACGCGGCGTCCCCGAGTGCGTCGCCGAAGTTGGGTGTGGGCGAACCGGAGCGCGTGGCCCATTCGCCGACGAAGATCTTCGGGCCGTTGCGCGAGGCTTTGTCGTAGTGATGGACCATATCCATCATGTCGGCCGGCGACTTGTAATAGTGTTCGTCGGAAACATCGGGATGCACTTTGGTTTCGTACTCGCTGTTGCCATCGGTGGCGATGAGTTTGTATTGCGGATAGCGCTTGCGAAGGGCTTCGGCGAACTGGGCGTAACGGGCCGGATAGGTGCCTGATTTATCGAAATAATCCTCGTTGCCGATTTCGATGTAGTGCAGTGGAAACGGAGCGGGGTGTCCGTTGCGTGCGCGCTCGGCGCCCCATTTGGTGCTGGTATCGCCAGTTACGTATTCGACTTCATCGAGTGCGGCTTGCACATATGGCTCCAGGTCTGGCCCGGGGGCGACATGGCCGCCGTTGAGAGCGTAGCCAGCGTAGACGGCGAGGACGGGCTCGATATGCAGGTCTTCACACCATTCGAGAAATTCGAGAAGGCCGAGGCCGTCGGTGGACCAGTATCCCCAAGGCCCATGGTGGCCGGGCCGATCAACAAGTGGGCCGATGGTCTTCTTCCAGTCGTACCAATCTTTGAGAGTGTTGCCTTCGAGATAGTTGCCGCCGGGAAGACGAAGGAACTTGGGATGCATGGCGGCCATGCGTTCCATTAGGTCGATGCGGTTGCCATTCGGGTGGTTGTTAAAAGTTGGCTGTATGAGGGAAACCAGCTGCAGCCAGACCGTGCCGGGATGCGCGACAGTGAACTCCAGATGATTGGCAGTCGAAGGAGTGATCGAACCCGTTGAAAGTTTGTATTCGTAGCGCTGCCAAGTTCCAGCCTGGAGGGCGACCTGCGCTTGGGCGAGCACTGATCCAGTCGCGTTGTTGATCATGCTGACGGTGAGCGGGCCGATGCCGGAATTGTCTGCTTGGGCGTAGAAAGAACCAGAGTAGGCGGTGTTGGGGCGAACGCTGCAGCCCCAGTAGCCGGGGTTGGTGAGTCCCGCTTCATTGCCCTGGGAAGCAACGGTCACGGAAAGCTTCATGCTGGATGAGAGAGCTTGGCTCGGTCCGGTTGACTTATCCAGAGATTTGCTGACGGCGGCATTGCCACGGCGCACAAGACCCCAAGGCGGCTGTCCGGTCCAGTCCGAATGGAAGGTGCGGTTTTGGATCATCTCGGCATAGAGGCCGCCGTCGTAGGAGTGGTTGATCTCTTCGGTCATTAAACCGTAGAGAGTGGGACTGACGGGGGAGGCGATCCGGGTGAGGTCAATGGACAGTTTCGCGGCTTGCCCAAAAACGCTAGAACCGAATGCGGCGGTGATCAGAAAAAAACGGTAGATTCGTTTCAAGTTGAAGTATATGCCATGAAACGCCTGGTGAGACGCAAAAGTTTTGAGAAAATGAACGGCGGAGTGGCACTTTGTAGAGGTGAAAGCGATGTGGGCGTCGTCATTTGCGGTTATCGTTTTGTTGCTGGCGAGACCCGTCACGCTGCCAGCGTTTCAAGCGCATCCGAAACCCCACAAAGTGGCCAAGCATCGGGCGAAGGGTGATCACCACCATCGCTTTTTCTCATCCAAGAGAAGCGGGCGAAACCCTCGCGTCCGGCACTAGACAACCTGCGAACACCGTCAGCAGGTGGAACGCAGTTGGCTTGGCCGGTGTATCCTACGACGGTAGGATACTTTAATGCCGCATGGTAATCCATCGCCAAAGCTTGCGATCACGGTAGACCCTGAGATCCACGAGAACATTCTCGCCGCAGCCGCCCGTGAAGGCATCAGCGTCTCAGCCTGGATGACCGGCGCAGCGTGAGGCACTGCAGCGGCGGACTGGGTTAGCGGCGGTCGCCCAGTGGGAGCGGCAGCATGGACGATTTACCACGGAGGAAATGGCGGAGGCCCGCCGCAGCGTGCGCGCGCAACTCCTCACCCAACCAATCAGGCAACCCAGGGTTCGCCACCGTCTCGCTTGTTGGCCATGACAGGAACGGCCGATGTGGTTGATGCCGTTGTTGTCACGGTCGCTCTGCGCAACAATGCCGTATCACTGACAGGCGACCCGGACGACATGAAAAGGCTGCTTGGCGCCTCCGGCCGCGAAGAGCTTGTTGTCGCTGTCTGATCACTCGGGTGAGCTTCCGCCGCACTGGCCAGGCGTCCAGCCAGTGCTTTGGGGGCTGAGTAAGATCAAAGCAGTTTCGCGATCTCTTGCATGGTGAGTTGGGCAGCGTCCGCTGCAGCGAGAAGATCGGCGCAACTGACGGTGGGCCCGAAGCGCACGACGAGTCTTCCCTGCCCTTCTGAGATTCCGGCGGGCTGCATGGGCAATCCGTGTTTGGCCAAATGAGCCAGCAGGCGGTCGACGCCGGGGATGGGGCTGGTGAGTGTGCCCGCCGTTCCCGCGACACCTTCAGGAAAAATTCCAAGGGGACGGTTGAGGCGCGGCGCTTCGCGCAAAATTCGGCGCAGGCTGCGCGCGGTGAAAGCGGGATTGGCACGTGCGAAAGAGACGGGGTAGCAGGCGAGGGCGGCGGCAACTCGTGGGAGCAGGATGTCGCCGGGGGAACGGAATTGGAGTGGGCCGATTTTTATCGGCGGCCAGTTGGCGGTGACCATCCAGCGGACGGGAGGGTCGCCGGGGCCGTAGTGTTGGCGAATGGCTTGCGTCAGCACGGAGGCGGGGTGCATGATCCAGAGGCCGGGGCGCTGATAGTGATTGGCGGCGAGGACGAAGCGCGGCGACACCGGAAGGTTTTCGAAGCCCGAGATGAGGGCTGGTGGATTGTGGAGAGAGCAGATCGCGGCAGAAAAGGCGTCGACGGACGTGGGAGTGCGATGAAGCATGTTGGGCCATAGGTTGAAGATGAGGCGCCAAGGGACGGGGTAGGAGACCAAGTCAGACATCGCGGTTTTTCCAGACTGTCGGGCGGCGGGTGACAGTGGTGAGCATGCCGTTGAGAGCAATGAGTTGGAAGAGGTAGATGGCGAATGGAGCCAGCAGAACTAGCGCATTGCGGTACCAGGGAAGAAGTGACAGGAGTGGCGCTAAAAAAAGGATGGTAACTGGTGTGGGCGCCAACAGCACTGCAAGCGAGAGTTTTGGGTAGTCGCTAAGACCTAGCAGGAGAACAGGCAGCCACGACGTGAGGAGAATCGAGGCGAAGATCACTTGCATGCCGCTCCAAGGGTTGATCACGAGGAAGCGGAATGAGTTCTTTTGGAAGCCGCGCCAGATGGCTGCGAACGAATGGTACATGCGAACGTGGCCGAGATGTTCGGCGCGGACGACCCGCACGGGCACTCCGTTCTGTTTGGCGCGGCGGGCGAAAGCGACATCTTCGATAACGCTGTTGGCGACGGCCGCGTGGCCACCGAGAGATTCATACACCCCACGTTCGAAGAGCATGCATTGACCATTGGCGAGGGCTTCGCGTGATTTAAGGCTGTTGACGGCGCGAGCACTAACACCCGTGAAGTACAGCGCGAATGCGTAGGGAAGTAACACTTTCTCGGCAAGCGTTTGGCAGACCTGTTCGAGGAACGCAGTGACGAATGGGAGATGGTTGGTTTCGGCGTAAGCAACAAGTGAGGCGGCGAACGAAGGATCGAACCAGGTGTCGGCATCAACGAACAGTATCCATTTTGTGGTGGCGTGGCGGGCACCCTCGGCGCAAGCATTCGGTTTTCCTTTGTGCCCGGTAGGAAGTGGCGGTGCGGGGATCACTTGCGCGCCAGCTTCAGAGGCGACGGTCGCGGTGTTGTCGGAGGATGCGTCGTCCACAACAATGACGGGGAGACCAGGGAAACTCCTCACAGCGCGCGCGATTTGGTGCGCTTCGTTGCGCGCCGGGATGATGACAGTGAGGTCGGGAGTTTGTGAGCTGGCGATAGGAGGCAACTCTGGAAGGAAAATGTAGTTGAGCCGCGATTTCCAGAGAAACAACATGATAGCGGCAGCCAGAGCGATGACAATCACTTCGATCATGACCTGGCCACAACAATCGTGGGTCCACTCACGCCTGATGGGAATGGGCCGGCTTCTTTGAGATCCTGCCACGCACCTGTAATGTCCTGCGCATTCGCCTCGAGGATTGCGCCATCGGCGGCGGGCAATTGGGCGGACCAGCGAGTCCAAGTGTAAGGGGAGAGTGCCGGTTCCAGTCGCGCCGGCTGCCAAGGGCCTTGATTGGCACGCACACGGACGGCCTTGATAGAACGGCTTCCGGCAAAGGAGACGCCGCCAAATTCCACAAGCGGGCCAGCCACGCGAACACGATCAATATGCGAACAGATGTGGATCACGGGTTCCTTGGTATAGCCCAGACGCTGCCAGGTCCCATAGTACGGCTTAGTGACAAAACGGATTTCTCGAAGCCACTTGACGTTACGGCAGCCGTAGTAGTTGGGCGCGAGCAGGCGGATGGGAAAACCGTGGAGGCGGCTGAGCGTTTTGCCGTTCATGCCGAGTGTCAGGAGCGATTCGCCGCCGAATGCGTAATCGAGGCGGAGGCTATCATCGTGGCCTTCGACACCAATGAAGGCGGCTTCGATCACATTGGCTGGGAGCGCGTTGCGATTGACAAGTTGAGAAAGATCGACGCCCGCCCAGATCGCAGTTCCCATGAGATCGGATTTAAGAGTGTTGCTGATGCAGCGCAAAGTGACGTAGCGGATTTGCTTCGGAAGCGAGAGCAGTTCGGCGTAGGTGAATTGGCGGAGTAACTTGCCATCGAGAGTGAGGAAGAGACGCCAGGCTTGGGGATCGATGGCGGGGTCGACGGTGTTCTTGCTCATGCCGTAGAACTCGGGCACGGGCGTGATTGCTTTGCGCACGAGGCCGGGGGCGAAGTTGGCGCGGTCGAGTAGCGGTTGATAAGGGAACAGTTCGATGGGCTGGCGCGCGCGGCGGGCTAACGATTGTTCGCGCAAGAAGCTCTCACCTGCCACCGCGAGGACGCCGCCAGCCATTAGAAATTCGCGGCGCGGGAGAGAGATAGGTGGTTGTTGGCGGAAGGCGAATAGGGTGAAAGAGATGGCGGGGAGCCAGAAGGTGAGATTGCCGGGAATAGAGCGATAGTCGAACAGCGTGGCGATGAGATAGGCGCTGAGGAGGGCGAACGTGAGGGATACCATACGCCTCGGTATCAGGCGAGTTAGGAAAAGGCAAGCGCCTAAGAGCGCCAGCGCGCCGGTAACCGCCGACGGTTTGGCCCAGGAGCCGAGCATCTGAAGAATGGCGACGGCGTAACGCGAGGGCGTACGGGCCATGATCCATTCGGCGATTTGATCGGTAATCAGAGGCGTTGCAAATAGGTAGTGAGATGCGTAGTGCAAAGCGAGGCCGAGGAGAGTCGCAAGGGAGGAGATTTGCGTGGCGCGGGTGAGCATCGGCGCAACATGCCGGAACGCGGGACCGGTCAGATTGCCCGCGGTAAGCCAGTATTTGCGGCAGGCGGGAACCACCGCGCGGTGGTCGAAGACGTTGAAATTGGACGACTCAACACGGTTCAGGATTTCGCGATAGACGTCCGACGCGACTTTGACGGCGAAGCGGCCGCGCACATGCAGCAGCGGAATGCCGGCGTTGCCGCGTTCGTAATAGCTGCGCGCGCGTGCGGCTTGGAACTCCATGAGCTGCTGAAACTCAGGAGTGCGGCGCCGGGCGCGCAGATCTTCCTCGGAATAGCTGAAGCGGCGCAGATCTTCGCGGGGAAGATAGATGCGCTTGCGGCCAAGGTCTTCGCCAATGTCGCGCAAGATGTTAGTAAGTTGCAAGGCGATGCCGAGATCAATGGCGTAAGGGAGCGCCTTTTCGCGATCTTCCGGATTCTCAAAGCCGATCACCCAACACATCATCAAACCAACCACCGAAGCGACGCGATAGCAAAACACGCGGAGATCTTCAAAGGTTTCGTAGGATGCCTGATTGAGATCCATGCGCATGCCTTCGATGAGTTCGAAGGGATATTGCATGGGGATTTGATAACGGCGCACGGTATCGAGGAAAACCGCGAGAACAGGGTGATCGGAACCGTTGGTGAGTTGCCGTGACCAGTCTTCCAGTTGACGGCGACCCGTTTCGAGATCCGGGCATTCGTCGACTAAATCGTCGGTATAGCGGCAGAACCAATACACGGCGTGAGCGGCCCGCGCCAGATCCGCCGGAAAGAAACGAGTTGCAAAGTAAAAGCTTTTTGAGCCTTCCGCGGTGGCCCGGGCGGCCTGTTTGTAAAGTTCGTCTAGCCCAACCGCTGGCAAATCAGGTTCTCCGCAATCTTGGCAGAAGACAAAACGCCGGGAACGCCCGCGCCGGGATGCGTGCCCGCGCCCGCGAAGAACAGGTTGCGAATATCTTCCGATTCGTTATGGGGGCGAAACCAGGCGGATTGGCGGAAAATCGGTTCGAACGAAAAGCCTGTACCGAGATACGTGTTCAAGGTTGTCTCGAAATCGAGCGGTGTTAACAGCCGCTCAGTCACTAGGTTATCGAGAAGGCCCGGCAAATAGTGAGTGTCGAGGAACTTAAGAATCGCGTCGCGGAAGGGTTGCGCGCGTTCGCGCCAATCAATGCCGCTGAGCTGGTTGGGAACGGGCGCGAGGACATAGAAGCAATCGTTGTTCGGCGGTGCCATGGTCGGGTCGGTGGCGGTGGGACGGTGAAGATAGAGGCTGAAATCGCCGGCGAGAACCTTCTTATCAAAGATCTCAGTGAGGAGTTCGCGGTAGCGTTCGCCCAAGATGATGGTGTGATGTTTGATGTTCGGGTATTGCTTGCGAGTGCCGAAATAGATAACGAACAGAGACATGCTGTAGCGCATGCGCTTGAGGCGCGCGGCAGAATACTTGGGCCGATCTTGTGGTTCCACCATCTTGAGGTAAGTGTTGGCGACATCGGCGTTGCTGACCACAGCATCGCAGCGAAAGGTTTCGCCAGCCTGCGTCACAACACCTTTTGCCGTGCGATTTTCCACAAGGATTTTAGCAACCGGCGTGGATAGATGCGTGCGGCCGCCGAGTTCCGTGAAGAGTTTTCCAAGCGCCGCGACAATAGCGCCGGTGCCGCCAATGGCGTAGTGCACACCCCATTCGCGTTCCAAATAGTGGATGAGCGCGTAAATAGAAGTGGTTTGAAACGGATTTCCCCCCACCAGCAAAGGATGGAAACTGAAGACCCGCCGCAATAGCGGATCTTTGATGTAGCCGGCGGCGAATTGGTAAACGGTTTTATAAGACTGTAGCCGCATCAGATCCGGAACCACGCGCAACATATCTGAAAACTTCAGAAACGGCTTATCGGAGAGTTCGAGAAAGCCCGTTTGGAAGACAGCTTTAGCGTGTGCCACCAGACGCCGATAACCTGCCAGATCGTTCGGCGCGAACTGCCTGATCAGTGCTTCCGTGCGCGCTTCATCGCGGCCGTACTCGAACCAGCGGCCATCGTGAAATTCGATGCGGTAGAACGGGTCGACCGGCACCAGTTTGAAGTAATCGTCAGGGTTCTTCCCTGCCCCGTTAAAGAGCTCAGAGAGAAGGAACGGCGCCGTGATGACCGTCGGGCCGCCGTCGAATTTGAAGCCATCTTGCTCGTAGAGATAGGCACGCCCGCCGAGTTTGTCACGGGCTTCGAAGAGGTCGACCTGATAGCCGCGAGTTTGCAGGCGGATCGCGGTGGCGAGTCCACCAAAGCCGCTGCCGATTACGCATATGGGCCGCTGCACTTCAACGGAGGGCTGGGATGCGGGCATGCAGGTAGTCAATTAAGTTTTCAAGCGATTGCGAAGCAGGACCGAAAGGGCGGATGGCGGCGCGCAGGGTGGACAGCTTTTCTTCAAAAGGAGAAGGATCGACGAGTTCGCCGTCGAGTAAATCGTCACTCATTTGAAAGGCGAGGCCAAATTCATGGCCGAAGCAATTGAGGAGTGCCCGTTCGTTCGCTTGCAGATCGGCGAGAATCGATCCGGCCATGACAGAAAGGCTAAAAAGCGGGACAGTTTTTAGTTCCGAGATGGCACACGAGGAAACGTAAGATGACGAACGCGAAAGTTGCAAATCCAGCGCTTGGCCGGCTATTAAACCCGAGCAGTCGAGGCTACGCAATAGAGCAAGTTGGAATTCGATAAGGCGGCCACGGTGCTGCGGCGGGCAAGCAGTCTCGAGAACGCTGCGCGCCGCAAGCGCAACCAGTCCGAACGCAGCCAGTACGGCCGTAGCCTCGCCGAACTTTACGTGGACCGACACCTTATCGCGGCGGTAGGGTGAGTCATCCATGCAGGGCAAGTCGTCGACAACGAGCGAGGCGCAATGGAGCAATTCAACAGCAGCGGCCATTGGCAGCGTCAAATCCATGGGAGCGTGGACCATGTGGCCGACGCGCAGGGCCAGGACAGGCCGGATGCGCTGTGCGGAACCGAGAACGGCGTAACGCATGGCTGCGTGCACAGAATCCTTCTCCAGATCGCCCTCCTCTCCCATAGGGCCTTCCAAACAAAGCATTTGGCTGAGAAAAGAGTTAACGGCAAGGCGCTCCGAGTGCAAATCTGCCGTGATACCGAGGGTCATTTGTATAAAGTCTGATTCAACACGAAACGTAAGGGAGCTAAAAATTTTAGTCCTAAGAAAATTGCAGGCCAGACATTAACAAAGATAAACGTACAAATGATCGGTAAACCAGGATACCAGTTGGCGCGTTCTAGTATCCGAGCGGTAGGACTTGCAGTACTGCTAGGTGGGGCAGCGCCCCGCCCGGTTCGTAACATTTCAGAATCTTGGGGAGGGAGCTTTATGAATATACCCACGTCAAAGCGATCCACGTTAAAGCGATTCGCCGTAGTTGGGTTGGTGGTATCGGCAGTTTTGTGCTCGGCGCAAAGTCCGGGGCCAGGGATGCCGGCGGCGACGGCGGCGCGAATTTTGGAGCAGGCTACTTGGGGACCAACTCCAGCGTCAATTCAGGCATTGCAAACGGCGGGCTTTGACAAATGGTTTGCCAGCCAGGTAGCCGCGCCCATCACGACTTATCCGAATCAACCGATGCTTGGTCCAAACGGAAAGTTTTTTGGGAATCTAGCAGACGTACAGGTGCAGTTCTTTGAGAATGCGTTGTCCAATCCCGATCAGTTGCGGCAGCGGGTTGCATTTGCGTTAAGCGAGATTCTAGTGGTTTCGAAAAACAGCAATATCGGATACGCCGCAGCTTTCCCGCCGCTTCTGAATATTTACCAAGAAGATGCCTTTGCAAGCTATTCTCAAGTGCTAACCGATGTAACACTGAATCCGGCCATGGGCCACTATCTGGACATGCTGAACAATCGCAAGGCGAGCGGGAGCTATGTACCAAACGAGAACTATGGGCGCGAACTGATGCAATTGTTCGCGATCGGCTTAAGCAATCTCAACCCGGACGGCACGGTAGTTCTGGACTCGACGGGCAATCCGATTCCAACCTATTCCCAGGCGACCGTGACGGCCGTATCGAACGCACTGACGGGATGGACTTATGCTGCAACGCCTGCGGGCGGAACACCGCCGAATTACTTTTTGCCGATGGTGCCGGTTGAATCGAAGGGCCTGGAGACGCAGCATGACGCAACGAAAAAGATAATTCCGTTTACCTACCCGGATGGCACCGTTCACAATTTCACGTTGCCTGCTGGACAAACAGCGGAGCAAGACTTGGCGGACCTGATTGCGGCCTTGATGGCGAATCCGAACATGGCTCCCTTCATCTCGCAACAACTGATTAAACATCTGGTCACTAGCAATCCGAGCCCCGCTTATGTTGGGCGCGTAGCTTCCATCTTCGGTTCTACAGGGAATTTGCAGAAAGTGGTTTACGCCATTTTGACCGACCCGGAGGCGCGGGCCGGAGATACTACGGCCGAGACGGCGCAGTTTGGCCATATGCGGGAGCCTATCTTATGGATAGAAAATCTGTTGCGCGGTTTGCACGGAACGGTTTATGACTCTTCAACCGTCTACGCCTACGCAGCAAATTTGGGCCAGAAGCTTTTGTACGCGCCTAGCGTGTTCAGTTATTTCTCTCCTGAGTATCACCAGGGTCCGCTGGCGGCGCCGGAGTTCCAGCTCTATACAACCCAAACGGCGCTGACACGGGCGAACTACACGTACAACATCATCTATGGCGGCAAGCTCGACGCCAATACGACTTTCGATATCTCGGCGTTTGTGACGGCGGCTGGCACGTCTCAAACAGCTTTGGAAAACGCCATCAACGCGCAATTCTTCCATGGCGCGATGTCGTCCACATTGAAGTCGGCGATTACCAGCGGCTTGGCTGGTTTGACCACGCCGACAACCAAAGCCCAAGCTGCGCTCTATATTGCGCTCACTTCGGGCGAATTCCAGATCATGCACTAAGGCGAAAGGAACACAGGAGAAAAAATATGCATTCACGTCGCAGATTTATAAAGATAGGCGCGGCCTCCGTTGGTTCGCTCGCCCTTCGCAATTTTGGCCTGCTGCCGGCCATGGCACAGAACAGCGGATCGGGATACCAAGCGCTGGTGTGCGTGTTCTTGTATGGAGGAAATGATTCGAATAACATGATCATTCCCGAAAGCCAGTACACGGCTTATCAAACCATTCGAGGCGCCAACAACCTGGCTCTGCCGACTTCGGCTTTGAAACTCGTTACCGATAAAAGTTCGAACGGCTACTATTTCCACGGCATGATGCCGCAACTAGCGGGGCTGTTCAGTTCAGGAAATTTGGCAGTCGCCGCCAACGTTGGACCACTAATGGCTCCCATCAAGAATAAGGTACTGACCAACTTGCCATCGAACTTGTTCTCCCACGCGGACCAGCAGGCGGAATGGCAAACCACCGATCCAAGCGAACTGGCGCATCCTGTTTATGGTTGGGGCGGACGCGCGGCCAACGTGGTTCAGAAGTACAATTCAACCTTCCCGACGCTTCTTTCGGTATCCGGCAACGACATCTTCGGACAGGGGCCGGATAGCCAGATTGGAATTTCACCGGGTGGCAGCCTCACCCTGACCGGTTTCGATTACAAGCTGAAGCAGGCGCGTAGCGCTGCAGTGAACAGTTTGCTGAGCACTGATTCCGGATTGAGCCTGGTGGGCTCGGCCAATGGGGTCATGTCGCAGTCGATTACCGACGCCAAGCTGCTGAGCAACGCGTTGGCCAACATTACTTTAACCACGACCTTCCCCACCGCAGGCGGCAGTTTGGGGCAGCAATTGAAGCAAGTAGCGCTGATCATGAAAGCAAACCAAACGGGCAGCGGACTCGGCATGACGAAGCAGATATTCTTTTGCTCGTTGGGCGGGTTCGACACCCACACCGGAGAGCTTGAGGCGCACAACAATCTGTATCCGCAGATGGATTCGGCGATTAGTTCGTTCTGGGCGGCGCTCAATGAACTCAACTTACAAAACAGCGTGGTGCTGTTCACTGAATCGGAGTTCAGCCGTACCATGCAGCCAACTACCACGGACGGCAGCGATCATGCTTGGGGCAGCCATCATTTGGTTCTTGGAGGTCAAGTGAAGGGCCAACAGATTTACAATTCGTTCCCCAGTTTTACGCTGAAGGGACCCGATGATTTCGACGGCCGAGGCCGCTGGATTCCGACGGCCGCCGTGGACCAATACGGTGAAACCTTGATCCGCTGGTTTGGAATTACCGATCCGACCGACGTGGCTACGGTGTTCCCGAACCTGGGGAACTTCGATACTGCGACTTCTCCGAATCCCTTGACATTTCTTAGCTGAGGTCAGAGGCGGCTAAGGTCTTTACGGAGGGGGCTGCCGGGATAGCTCTGCACTAGGTAGACAAGCAGGCTCCTGGTTCGGACGTCCGGCAGCCATTTTTTTTGTGCCAACGGGATAAGGCCTGCGGAAGTAAACGAATTAAGCCGATAAGTTTGCTGGGTGTGTCCCCCAGGACTTTTTAATGAAAATCGGCCGGTACGTGTTATCCGTTGTCTTCGTTCTCGTGGCAGGAATCATCATCCGCTACGGTGTGAACAAATTAAGCGTATATGGGTCTATTGAGGGGCACACGACCCCGCTGAAAGCCCCGGTTCCCGCTTATACAAGGTCTCTGCACCCGAACTATCCTTACTCCATCATTCCCGGAGGCGCTTACTCGGCGACTGAACTCCGTAACGCCGATAGAGAAGATCCAATTGTAAAAGAGCACTACGCCGACTTCGACATGAAGAAGGCCCAGATGGTGCAGTTGACGGACGACCGCTATCAATATGTTTCGTATCGATTGCACAAGAAGGTCTTCTGGACGAAAAAGAAGTTGCGCATTCCGAAGGGCGAGCTGCTGTTGACGGATGGCGATAGTTGGGCGCGAGCACGCTGCGGAAACCGGTTGTCCGGCAAGCCGCATACGCAGGTAAGCGCGGAAGAACCGCCCGTAAACCTCCTGTCTATACCGCCGATGCAATTGGGGATGCCGATGCAATTGGTGGAAACACCTGTGCTGGGGGAGTTGTCTTCAATTACGCCAGTCGATATAGAAAGGTTTCCGCCGGTATTGCCGCCAAGCTCGGCGTCTCCGCCGCCGGAATTGCCGCCGTTGGGACCCACTCCTTCCATCACTCCAATCATCCCTGTAATGCCGATCTATCCCCCTGGAGGTACTCCGCCTGGGGGTGGCCCGCCAGTGACCACACCCCCGACGTCGACACCACCTGGAGTGACGCCGCCGCCGATATCACCACCCATCGTGATACCGCCCCCGGGAAATCCGC
This sequence comes from Bryobacterales bacterium, assembly GCA_963763615.1. Taxonomy (GTDB): domain Bacteria; phylum Acidobacteriota; class Terriglobia; order Bryobacterales; family Bryobacteraceae; genus Bog-105. The sequence continues at coordinate 36,021 of CAVXPI010000018.1, forward strand.
CGGTCTCGGCAGTGCCGGAACCAAAGGCGATCTATTTATTCCTGGTCACGTTTGTGATCTCGCTTTACGGTTTAACCCGAATGGTCCCTGGACAGGAGAAGAGGGACAGCGACGAAGACGCTCGATAGGATCAACGAGTACTTTACAATACAAAGTTAATATGCCACAATCACAGTATGAAGTTCGCCGCTGTGTTTTTTTGGTGGCAGCATCGCCACTGCTTGAAAGCTCGGGGGTATTCTTGGGCGAGTTTTTGCGACATGACGACCGCGTTTTGGCGGAATTTAGCTGTCAACTCGGACGCACGCGGCAACTATGGGAATCAACCAGCAATCGAGAATCCGGCAGACGCCTTTTCGCGCCGTCAGTTTCGAGCGCGTTGGTAGCCAGATGCTAAGGGATTAGACCGTTTGCCTTACGCGCCGACGGCCAATCAGCAAAACGCCCAACAAGCTAACACCGAGTAAGGAGAGCGTCGCCGGTTCAGGTGAAACCAACTCGATCACCATGTTGTTGAAATCCTGGTTGCCATTGTTGGTATCGTCAACGCCGATAATAAACTGATTGGGAGTGCCGCTAAAGATCGCGAAATGCTGACTCGTGTCAACGTTGCTGGCGGTTCCCCCGCCGTGATCGGAACTGGAGTTCATAAACCAGAAATAGTCGGACTCCGCGGAGGTGCCGCCCCCCTGAATGTTTTCCAGAAAGAGACCGTAGTGAGTTCCGGCTGGACCAGGATTGAAAGTCGCGTATTCGCCGATGGAATCGTTTTTAGAATTCCAAAGCGCCGTTGCGGTGATAGTACCGTTTGGATTAATGCTATACCAGCCGAAAACGTTATAACCGGGATTGGCAGCCGTGCCTACCTGATTCGTGAGTTGAGCGAGAAGCGATACCTTCATCGCTATACCGGAACTCACAAACGCCATATTCTGGATAGCTGCTCCGCTGCTCGTGCCGTAATAAGCGATGGCACCGGGAGGGCTCGCAATCACACAGCCTCCGCCACCCACTAAGCACCAGCCGATGTTGGCCGTCGGTCCGTCACCGGAGAAATTGTTCCAATAAGGACCGGGATGGTTAGCACTAGTGTACGTGGGAGCGGCCGTTGGACCCAGAACGCTGGCAGTCCATGGTTGGAATGCCCCGCCAGGGCCGACCAAAGTATCCGCCTCGAGGGTTTGCGAAAGGAATGCGAGACCGATTAGGGAAGCCAACTTAATATAAGGGCGTGTCATTGATGAAGTGAGAAAAATTCCGAGTCCAAACACCGAAACCAGAGCGCTTACCAAATTATACTAGCGTTCTAAGGTGGCCCACAACGCCTGAAAGCATTGTAATGATTGTGGTTAGCAGCGTTCAGTACTACGCCCAAGGTGAGTTTAGGGTAGGCCCTATAGTACTAAGCGGAAACTGAAGTCCGGCTGTTGTAGATTTGAAACGTTCGACCCCAGAGTTGTTCGAAGCTAACGCAGCACTGCCGTAATCGGACCCAAACCCTCTTCAATCAGATGAAATGGCCGCCCATTGAGTATGAAATCCATCTTGGTATGGTCGAGACCCACCTGCCGAAGAATCGTAGATTGAAGGTCGCTGATGTAATGCGGCTTCTCAACGGCCTGATAGCCGACCTCATCGGTAGCGCCTTCAACAACGCCACCTTTGACGCCGCCGCCGGCCAGCAACGAACTGAAGCCCTTTCCATTGTGGTCGCGCCCTGTCGTGTTTTGCGACCAAGGCGTACGTCCAAATTCGCTCGTGAAGACGACCAGCGTGCTATCGAGCATGCCACGCTGCTTCAAATCGCGTATCAGTCCAGAGATTGGCTTATCGACCGAACGGCACAACGGTTCGTGCGACTTCATGTCGTCATGGGCATCCCAGGCACCGTTTCCGCCGCCCGCGTGGCAAATTTGAATAAAGCGCACGCCGTTTTCAGCCAACCTGCGCGCCAGCAGTAGTTGTCTCCCGAAGTCATCGGTTTCCTTCGCGCCGATGCCGTACAAGTCCTTTACGTGCTGGGGTTCGGTAGAAAAGTCCACAATCGCAGGCGCCTTCAGCATCATCGTGCCAGCGAGTTCAAAGGCTCGGGCTCGGGCGGCGACTTCACTTTCGATCAAGTAGTCTTCTCGGAATTTCTTATTCAAGTCGTGCAGGGCCTGCACCTGGCGGTCACGCTCCTTAGCACTCAAACCTTTGGGTGGAACCAAATCCGGAATCGGCGTATCGCCTGGCTGAAAAGGAGTGGCCGAATAGCTTGCGCCCAGGTAGCCTCCCGTCAACTGCACAGGAGACGATGGCCGGCCAATATTGACAAAGGTCGGCAGGTCTTTGTTAGCCGTTCCGAGTGCATAAGAGACCCAACTGCCCAACGTGGGATGTTCAAACTGCCGCAGAGGCTTGCCAGTTGCACCTTCCAACACCGCTGGGAAATGATTCGTCTGGTGACAGTACATCGAACGAACAACGGAAATATCGTCAATCACCTCACCCACATTCGGAAACCAGTCCGAAACGGGAATGCCCGACTGACCGTAGTTTTTATAGGTCCGCAGAATCGGAATCACGGGCCGCTTCATGGGCGCATTGTTATCTCCGAAGCCGATGGCATCCATAATCTTGCCGGCGTATTTGTTGTCTTTAGGGTCGAACGTGTCGATGTGGCTCACGCCGCCGCACATAAACAAGTAGATGACCGATTTTGCCTTCGGCTCGCCAGGCAAGCGTGCGTTCGCTAACTTACCGTCATCCGCCCATAACGATCCGAGGGCAGAACCGAGGAATCCGGCGGCCGAGCGGAGCACGAAACTGCGCCGCTCGATTCGTCCACAGGGGTAAATCTTGCTCAGGTCGGTCATGGTTGTCTCAGGTAGTCATCTCACGTAAAGAAACTCATCGAGATTGAAGAGCAGCCAAGCGAAGCCTTTGACGCGCGCAGGACGATCTCCAATGTATGTCAGCGCTCCATCCAATTCCGATCCGCTCGGCGGCCGGCCCAAGGTTTCGCGGTAAGCAAGGCGAACAGCTGCAGTTAGATTACCCCCGCTCTCTTTCAAGACCTTGGCGGCCAGTTTGGTGGACTCCTTCTCAACCAGTTCGTTGTTCATGGTGAACAGCGCCTGGGGCGCCGTCACTGTCTGTGTGCGAAGGGGACAGGGCGTGCGGCCATCATCGACGTCGAAAGCCGTTAGGAAGTTGTTCATGACATCCGTGCTTGGTATGTAGCCGCGCACCATATACATGCCGCGGCGGTTCGCTCTAGCGTCGGTGGGCCCAGCGCCGCGCAAAAAGATTTCTTGTTTCTTGTCGGGGTTCGAAAGGCGGAACGATTTCCCTCCGACCGAGAGATCGAGGTCGCCCGCTACATAGTGGATCGAATCCCAAACCGGCTCCGCTTCGAGCCGCTGCAAGCGGAAGCGCCAAAGGTACGAGTTTCTGGCATCAGCTTCGATATTCTTCGCCAGGTATCTCGGGTCGGCGATGGAAGACATCTGATAGGTGTCCGATGTCACGATCATGCGATGCAGCCACTTCATGCTGTAGCCATGCGCTACAAACTCGGAGGCGAGATAGTCGAGCAGAGGCGCATTGGTGGGTTTTCCGCCCAGCAATCCAAAATCGCTTGTCACTCGCTGCAAGCCCTCGCCAAAGTGCCAGCCCCAGATACGATTCACGGCTACGCGCGCGAAAAGAGGATTGGCCGGAGCTGTCAGCCACTCGGTAAAGGCTTCGCGCCGCCCATCGCGGAAATCGATATCGGCCGGCTGAAATGGAAAGCCGGGTTCCACAGGCTTGTCTAGTTCTGGGCGTTTCGGGTCACCCGTGGTCAATACGTAGCTCTTCTCTTTGAGCAGTTGTTTGTCTTCTTCTACTGTCCAGTAAGACGGCAGCGGCGGCGGCGCTTTCAGATCGGACAGTTGCTTTAGGAGTGCGGTGTACTGGGCGGCCTCCTCTTTCGGCATGATCGCCTTGATCTTCGGAGGATCAATCCGCAGCACGGGGAAATAGTCATCGAAGATCTTCTGTTCAGCGGGAGTACGATTTCGTTCCTGCTTCCGCACAATCGCCTGTACGTCGGGTGTGAGCAGGGCGACCCGTTCTTCAAACAATTTGCGGCGATAGGAACCGGTTAGCGCTTCAATGGCCGCATCGATCGGCGCTTTCTTTTTCTTGTATTCGTCCAACTTCTGGCCGGCTTGAAAGATTTCCGCCGGCGTTGCGAGCATGACATTCTTCAACACGAGCGGATCGAATATCGCCTTCATCGCATAGAAGTTCTTTTGTGTGATGGGGTCGAATTTATGGTCGTGACATTTGGCGCACGCTACGGTCATACCCATAAATGCGCTCGAAACCGTTTCGACTGCGGATAAGGAAATGTTGCGATCTTTGTCTTCGCCGTCGAGGGCCGCACGGGCGAGAAAGCCGAGAGCGAACGTATCGGCAACGGGGCCTTGCGGTCTCGAACGGTGTCCAAAATCGTCGGTGAGGGTTTGCGGGGCATAGCGATTCCCCATGATTTGGGCGCGCACGAAGCTGTCGTACGGCATGTCGCTATTCAAAGCGGAGATCACCCAGTCGCGCCACAAGTAAACGCTGGCTGCGGCAGGCATCACCGAACCGTCGACACCATCGAGATCCGCGTAACGCAGAACGTCCAACCAGTGACGTCCCCAACGTGCGCCGTGCTGCTCATTGGCCAGCAAGCGGTCCACAACCTTCGCATAGGCATCCGGCGATGGATCGCGCAAGAAGGCGTCTTGTTCGGCAACCGTGGGAGGAATACCGATCAAATCGAAATAGACACGGCGGAGAAGAGCGAGTTTGTCCGCCTTGGGTGCGGGGTGCAGGCCTCGCTCCTGGTATTGGGCGGCGATAAACGCATCAATCGGGTTGTGCGACTCTGTGACGCCAGCAGGGACGGCGGGTTTTTCAACTGGCTGCAGAGACCAAAGTTTCGCGGCACGTTTGGCAAACTTTTCTTCGACCGATTCTTTTGGGGGAGTATCGGCAGCGTACGCGAGAGTCGACGCTACGAGCAGAACGACAGCGCAGACTGGTAGGCGACTAAACATTTTGTTGAGGCGTTCTTATTATTTCACTCGATAACGGCGGCGGCAACCATTTCCAGCACTCTTCTCACGCCATCGTCAACGCCGACGGGGCCGTCGCTGAACTGGCTTCGTGCAGCGGGCTTCCAGTTGTCGCGCGACCCATCGTACGCATAATTCTCCGGAATACCGGTGCGCGCCGGGTCATACTGCGAGTCGTTGCCGGCCATCTTGTAAATCGCCAAATCGAGCGAGGGGACGATCATAATGCCGAATCCGCCTGCTCCCGATTTGAAAAACGCGTCACGCGGCGCTCCTGCCACATGACCGTCGGCATTCACTTCAAACATGAGGCTAAACGGCGCGTGCTTCTGATACGGCGAAGGCCTGCCGCACATGGCGACGTATTCCGCGGGCACAAGTTGCTGCTTGCCCCAACGCCCTTGCTGCAGGAGTAAGTAAGCGAAACGGAGGGCGTCGGTGGAACGGATCGCAATGTCTCCGCCGCCGGGCGTGTGCGGCAAAGTGATTTCACCTCGTTGGGTCGCGTAACCCCAACGGCCCCACATCATGGGCTTCGCCAATTTCCGGTCAATATATTCCTGCATTTCCATTCCAGTCACATGCCGCAGAACAATGGACGCGACGTGCGGGGACGACGACGCGTAAGAATAGCCACCGCCCGGAGCAGTCCAAAGGGGAGTCTGTAACGCGGTCTGATCCTGATCGAGCGGTTGCGCAGAATTGGGCAAGGCCTCTAACTTCTGCGAAGGCTCAAAATTCACAAACCCAGGGTTCGTTCCTTCCCCATGAAAGCCCGCCGCCATGGATAAGAGATGACCGAGTGTGATGTCCGCTTTTCTCGGATCATTCAGAGGGAGCGCTTCCGGCAGATACTTTTCGTTGAAAACTTTCTGGTCGAGTCCTTCGGGGATTCGCTCGTGGCTATCGCGCAGCATGATTCCGCAAGCGATGCTGGTGAACGCTTTGCCGACCGACGCCAACGCAGGAATCGCTTCGCGGTTACCGCGGCCATAGTATTTTTCGTAAACGAGCCAGCCGTGACGCACGACTAACAAGCCGCCATGCTGACTGGAACGCTGGGCGTACTCGAAAGCTTGGTCGAGTTTATTGCGGTCCATGCCGGCGATCTTACGAACGGAATCCGCATCGGCTAGAGTTCGCCAACCACCGGCGCTGTCGGGCGGAGGAAAGTAGCCGGTAGTTGCAGCGTTACTGCCATAGGAGAGGACCAAAAGAATTGACAATGCGATTGAGCGGAAGCTATCCATGCTGGTGGGACAAGTATATGCGGGGTGGTCCAGCTGGTCTGTGACTTCCCTTTCAAACCATCCCTCTCGCCCTCAAACCACTGCGAGCCTCTGGCCGAGCCGCGACAGCGATGGAGCGGTAGTCACAGCCTCTCCAATCTGGTACCACCAGAAGTAGGGCTAGCTTCCGTCCGGAAAGCCTCCTCGGTGCAAAAACATCGGATAATGCGGGAGCACTTCTCGTTTTGGTACGGCCGCTCTCCATCCATCAGGGTAGGGCTTAAGTCCCTGAAGCAAGCCGGACCGCCCGGGATCCGGATCGCCGATGAGTTCTTCGAGCAGGGAGCGGATCTTCTCCACGGCTATGCCATAGCCTATCCGCCAGCGTTTTTCGATTTGCTGCACCATATGGCCATGTTTCTCTTGCAGCCGCCTACCTTCTGCCGTGAGCGTCAAGAGCTTAGTCTCGCTGGCAGCGGATTCCGTTCCCGGGACAGCCAGGTCCCAATCAAAAAGACGATGAATCGCCAAGTCGATGCCTGGTTTTGCGATGCCCGAGAGGCGAGGGAGGTCTCGCATGCGGACGCCGTTGGGACCCACAAGCCGGAGCGCGTTCGAAGCGATCGCCAAAGAGAACTTCATGCTGCTCTCATACTCGAGGGCAAAGGCGAGCAACGTCTTCGAAAGCAGTGCAGGGAAACTAATTTCAAAGGGGTGAGCGCGCTTCGGCTGCTCACTCAGCGCGTCGTAGCCTAAAATCGGCAGCGAATCCGGCAGTCTGTCATCGAAGCTGCGTAAGAGGGCCTGCATTGATTTACGAAGCGCTTCGATGGTCGCCTTACCGAAACGTGCGTTCCACCTGCTCTCGATGACGCTCGTCAATGGCCGCCACGCCTCCAACGCTTTCAGACCGCCTGGCGTGGGACTCACAAGGCGAGCGGCTCGAGACTCTCGGGTTGGCTTTTCTTCGCGCCTCGGCCCCAGGGAAACATAGCCCCACCTGCTCATGCGCCTGATGTACATGCGGAATTCCGCCAGCGAAAAATCGGTGAGCCTGTAGAGAGCCCCCGCGGTGATGCCTTCCGGCGGAACGAACTGCATCAATTTCACCCACATGGCCATGGATACGAGCCATGGAACTTCGCGCAAACCGTTTGTGGAACCGTGATCCGTCGTGCGGTGCGGAACCAGGTGTTCGAACTCATTATCAAATTCGATTACGAAAGCAACGAGTGCCTGCGACAGAAGACTCGATAAAGGTAGCACCTTAACGCTCCGTATTATATGCTGATCTTGCTTAGTAAAGTCAACGTTTGCCTGGGGGACTAGTTTGGTGAAATCGATTTGCGGCATCGGCATTTTGTTTTTGAGCTGGAGCTCGATGGTCAGTGCGGCTGTTACCTTGCCGGCCGTGCTGAGCAGCCACATGGTTCTACAGCGCGAACAGCCGATACACCTGTGGGGTTGGGCCGATCCACAAGAAACAGTCTCGCTGGAGTTTCAAGCGGCGCAGCGGAGCACCGTGGCCAACCGGAAGGGACGCTGGGACGTCTATTTGCCGCCGCAAGCCGCCGGAGGACCGTACACGCTGACCGTCAAAGCAGCCAATACCATTGAGCTCGAAGACGTCATGGTGGGCGATGTTTGGTTCGCATCGGGGCAATCGAATATGGAAATGCCGCTGGCGGGTTTTCCTAACTCCGCCGTCGTGACAAATGACGACGAAGAAATTCGCAATGCAAACCAGCCGAGTCTGCGTCTGTTGGTGGTTCGTAAGAAGACCTCGGACTTTCCAGTGCCCGACTTCGAGCCTACGGCTTGGACGAAGTGCACACCCGAGACGGCGGCTAAGTTCTCAGCGGTAGCGTATTTCTTCGGAAAGGACTTGGCTGAGAAGGAACACGTCACCATCGGCTTGATCGACTCGACTTGGGGCGGCACTCCCGGTGAAGCATGGATCAGCATGCATGGTCTTTCTTCCGATGCGGCGTTGATGCCGGTGTTTTCGCAATGGGCTGCGTTCGCCGACGGGCAAACCGAGATCGCCGCGACCGTGGAAGCCGAGAAGAAAGAAGACGAAGCGGCGCGTAAAGCGAACCGGCCGTTGACGCCTCATCCATGGCATCCGAATCCTGATTCGTGGCAGCCGGCGGCTCTCTACAACGGCATGGTTGCGCCGGCAACCGATTTTCGGATCAAGGGCGTGATTTGGTATCAGGGCGAATCGAATGCGGGCGGTGGGCGCGCGAACCTGTACGAAAAAGTAATGCCCGCTTTGATTGCCGATTGGCGCACGAACTGGCACGAAGGGAATTTCCCCTTTCTCTTTGTGCAGATCGCCAACTTCAAAACAGGCGGCGGGGACGGCTGGCCGATTGTACGGGAAGCGCAACGCAGAACGCTCGCCGTGGTGAATACCGGCATGGCGGTGACCATTGATATCGGCGACCCGGCCAACGTACACCCCTCCAATAAGCAAGATGTGGGCGCGCGTTTGGCTCTGGCGGCGCGGAAGATCGCTTATGGCGAGTACGATTTGGAAGACTCAGGGCCGCTGTTTCGCGAGACCGCCACAGAAGCACATGCCTTGCGCGTTTGGTTCGATCACACAACAGGCGGCCTGGCGACGAAGGGCGACGGCACATTAACCGGCTTCGAAGTCGCCGGCGCGGATCATCATTTCATGAACGCCAATGCGCGTATCGATGGATTTAACGTAGTTGTTTCTTGCGACGGAATTGCCGAGCCGAAATATGTGCGCTATGGGTGGGCGGATGCCCCAACGGTCAACTTGCTAAACGGCAAAGGATTGCCCGCCTCACCCTTTACTTCGGAGGACCGGATTCCGCAGCCGTAAACGCGAGGAACTTGCGAAGCGGCGTCCAATAATTGTCGCGCCAACCTGATGCCACAATGGTGCTACATTCCTTTACTCTGAAAAAAGAGGGTTAGAAGCCATGCAAGTACAACTCACCGACGACCAGAGAGCTTTCATTCGGGAAGGTATCCAAGAAGGCCGCTTTGCTCGTGAAGAGGACGCCCTGCAAGAGGCTTTGTCTTTGTGGGAAGTTCGCGAGCGCCGCCGTGCCGAAATTCTTGCTGCTGTCGATCATGCCGAGGCATCTTTTGCACGCGGTGAAGGTCGACGAGTTACAACCATTGAAGAAACGGCGCAGCTTGCCGACGATATAAAACGGCGCGGTCTTGCGCGGTTGAATGCAGAACAAAATCGCTGATGAGCGGTTTCCGAATTCTTCCCACTGCCGAGGCTGAGCTTGACGATATCTGGCTGTATGTCGCTCGGGACAGCCGCAGCATCGACATGGCCAACCGCCTTATCGACGCCCTCACGGAGCGTGTTTTTCTTGCTGGCCGTACATCCGCAGCTTGGACGGCGGCGCGATCACGATTTACGCCCCGGCTCGCGCAGTTTCCCCGTGGGTGAGTACGTGACTGTCTACGGCGTCGAGCCCGAAGAAATTCTGATTTTGCACGTCATGCGTGGCAGCCGCGATATCGCCGCGCTAATACAGGATTAACTTCACGTTTAGCGGTCTTACCGCGGAGGCCGATTGCGAAAATGCCGCCAGAAAACCAACCCGATCGCCAGTACAGGCACTGCAAGCACAAGACCCAGAGGACCGAATATCAGACTGCCCAGCAAGAGCGCGAGGAGCACCGGCCATTCCTTGAGACCCAGCGGTCGGCTGATCAAACGTGGGATGAGCACCAAGAACTCAATCGCCTGAATCAGCAGCCAAAGGCCCAGCACCAATAAATCGCTCTTAAGCGGCGCATGGAAACCTACCGCCACGACCGCCATTCCGAGCGGGAGCAACGAACCAATGCGTGGAATGACTGCTGCCACTCCGCCCAGCGGACCGATGACATACCAATAGGGAACGTTGATCGCCCAGAACGCAATCGAATAGAGAACGCCAAGTATCAAGCAAAGCAAGAACTGGCCGCGAATGTAAATGCCCAGTACGCGGAACGAATCACGAACGGGTTGACCCAATCCAGGTGAGGATGGATTAGGCATTGGAGACACCGCTCTTCCCTTCTCCGATAATCTTCACGAGCACACGCTTGCGGCGGCGTCCATCAAACTCGCCGTAGAAGATTTGTTCCCATGGGCCAAAATCTAACTGCCCCGCCGTCAGAGCCACCACTACTTCGCGGCCCATCACTTGCCGCTTTAGATGCGCATCGGCATTGTCTTCGCCGGTGCGGTTGTGCAGATACTGCGAGGTCGGCTCGTGCGGCGCTAAGTGCTCCAGCCACTTTTCATAATCTTTGAGCAAGCCCGACTCGTTGTCGTTGATAAACACCGAAGCCGTTATGTGCATGGCGTTCACCAGCACCAAGCCTTCCCAAATGCCGCTTTCGCGAATGCACTCCTGCACCTGCGGCGTAATATTTACGAAGCCACGGCGCGATGGCACTTCAAACCAGAGTTCCCTGCGATAGCTTTTCACGAGCCAGACCCTATCTCTTCTGTTCGGCGATCCATTCGTCCAGGCTCGATTCCAACACATCCAAAGGCAACGGACCTTTGTCGAGAACGGCATCATGGAAGGCGCGGATATCGAACTTGGCGCCGAGCTGCTGGCGGGCGCGTTCCCGCAAACGCAGAATTGTCATCTCGCCGAGTTTGTAGCCAAGCGCTTGAGCAGGCCACGCGATGTAGCGATCCACTTCTGTTTCGATGTTCTGATCGTCCATAGCGCTGTGCTGATGAAAAAAATCAATCATCTGCTGCCGCGACCAGTGTTTGGAATGAACGCCGGTATCAACCACCAAACGGATCGATCGCCACATCAGGTTCTGCAAGCGGCCATACTCGCTGTATTCATCTTGATAGAAGCCCATCTCGTGCGCGATGGTTTCGGCGTAAAGGGCCCAGCCTTCGGAGAAGGCATTGTAACTGGCGAACTTGCGAAAGGGCGGCAAGCCGGTGAGCTCTTGAGCGATGGAAAACTGCAAGTGATGACCTGGAATGCCCTCATGATAGGCAATGGCTTCCACATTGAGTAACAGGCGTTTAGTGGGTTCGTATTCGTTCACGTTGATTCGTCCCGGCCGTGAGCCATCGCCTGCGCCAACGGAATAATCGGCGGGCACTTCATGCGGAGCGCGGTAGGCTTCCATGGGAACAACCGCCAGTTTGTTCTTTGGGAGGCGGCCAAAATATTGCGGCAGCTTGGCGTACATCTGGTCGGTGTACTTGGCATAGAGGCCAAGAATCTGCTCGCCCGAGGTCCCGTGCCAATAAGGGTCGGCAAGAACGTGAGCGTTGAATGATTTCAGATCCGCGTAGCCATGCTTTTGGGCGATGACGAGCATCTCCTTTTCAATCTCGGCCACTTGTTTGAGGCCAAGCTGATGAAGTTCTTCTGGGTCGGATGTGGTGGTTGTCTGTTCTTCAATGTCTTGTCGATAACGCGCGTCGCCATCGGGCAGCGACCAAATGCCGAATTCGGCGCGGCCCTTAGGTTCATACTCGTCTTTGACGAATTTGGCAAAGCGGGCGTAAGCCGGCAGAACCTGGGTGCGCACGGTTTCGTCGATTTCTTTGCTAAGACGCGTGCGGTCGGCTCCGGAGATGCCTGCGGGGAAATGTTGAATCGGATAGGTGAACAGACTCTCAGCGAGTGGCTTCCCGGCGATGGCGGCGGCTTCTTCCGCCACTTTGCCGAGCAGAAAACGCGGCGGCATTAAACCGTCTCGCATACCTTGGCGCATATTTTCCATCGCTTGGTTGAGCACAGAGGGCAACTTCCGGAGACGGCTCAAATAGTTCCGGTAATCGCCGGGAGTGAAAAACGGCATCTCCTTCGCCAGTCCAGCATAGGCCAAATGCGGCCCCCACATTTGTGTGGCGGGCATTTCCCAATCGTTGAAACGGGAGCCGGCGATGGATGTCTTGAGTGAGCGAACCAGCAGGCCTTGATTCAGCTTGTCGCCGGCGGAAAGTTGGCTGGCATCGATTTTCTCAAGCGCGGCCAACATCTCCCGGTCGTGCTGCATTTCCTTTGCAATGGCGGCCGGTGAATTGTCCGTCAGACGGTCGTTATAGCGATTATCGCCAATGAAAGTGGCGAATTGAGGATGCGCCCGCAAACGGTATTGCCAGTTCTCTTCGATGAGAGACGAAAGCGTTTCGCGCGGCGTGGCAGCGAAAGAAGAAGAAAGGGCAACCCAAAGCAAGCTGGCAAAACGAAAAGACAATTTCATGGGCGAATTGTCTTACGCTAACACGCATGAGATCGGTGTTTTATCTCCACGATCTGATCCGCTGCGCCGTCAAGACTAGAGAACATGGAGGTGTAGTGCGTCTCTGGATACTCTTACTTGCCATCCTACCGGGCCAGCCGCAAGGTTGCGATCCCAATCCATCAACTCTAAAAGTTTTGGAGCAACTAGAGGTTCCCGAGGATCTGCGGCTGCCGGCGGCGGAAAGGCAAAACCAGAAGATTGCAGTTCTGCGGCGCGCGCTCGCCACCGCACCGAACGACGTCTTTCTTCACGAAGCGTACCAGCGCGTCCGAATCGCCGGGTTGGAAATCAATCGCCAATCCGTGATCGCGGAATACGAAACCCTGCTGGCAAAAAATCCGCAGGATCCGGCGTTTCTTTATCTGGCGGCGAACGCCCAGGTCGGCCACCAGACCAAGGAGGCGATCGCGAATCTCGAACGCGCCATCAACGGGGCGCCTTCATTCGGGCTGCCGCACCTGTTGCTCGCCGAAATCTACTCGGCGAAAGCGTACCGCGATGACTCCCAAGTGGCGCGCCACGCGGACCGATTCGCCGAGGTTTGTCCCGCGAGCGTCCGGTCATTTAGTATGTTGCGGTGGAGCAAAGACCACGACCTGATCGCGCGGACGGCGGCGCGGATCCGCAAGAATGTGGCGGGGCGGACGGATTCGGAAGCGGTCAGCGCCTACGCCACGCTGTGGCGATTAGAGGCCGCGCTCCAGGAGTCGAATCAGCAGGCGGAGAACGTGAAGCGCATGCGTGCGGATATAGATCGGCTCTTCGCTCCGGAGTTCCCACGCAACCAGGCGTGGCTGTCAACGCTTCGCGAGGCTTCGTTCATCCAGGACGGCGTCCGGGATGCCTCGGATAGAGCGCAGCATGAGGTCGCGGCGGTTTATCGGCATTCTGGCGCTGCCATGCAGGACGCTTTCGCCAAGGCACAAGGAGACAATCTTTACCCGAAGATCGCGGATCCAGAGCAGATCAGCGCCTTCTGGCATCGCTATTGGCAAGCCGCTCTGCTGGTGGCGCGCGAGTTCTCAGGGAGCCAGAGGATGGCCGGAGATGCAGCGCGGGGCGTGATTGAAGACACTTCGTCAACACAGGAACAGGTCGGGGAGGTATTGGCGCTGTATCGTAAAGCGCTCGCCAACGACCCCGATGGCTTCGACACACTTCCGCCGTGGCCGATTGAGCTTGCAAGCAGCCTAGCAACGCGCGAGATTCGCTTCGAAGACATTCCCGAGCTGGTTTTCGCCGGATTTGCCGCCATCGAGCGCAGGTCCTCCCCAGCAACGTACACCGACCTGCGGGGCGCACCCGAGGGTCTCGAGCAAAGGCGCAACCTGCATTACCTGTTCGGCTTTATGCCGCTGGCGGAAGCTTACGCCCGCCTGGGCCGCCTAGACAGCGCGAAGGACATACTGCTCCAAATAGAAGAAAAACTGGCCACGATGCGGCCCAAAGACAATGCGCCCGGTGAGGCGAAATCATTCTACGCGGAGATGGAGGCGCAATTCTGGTTCGTCAGTGGTTTGTATGCAGAAAAAGCCGGCCGCAAGATGGACGCGTTGGTGGATTACCGCAACGCGCTTTCGCAGTTTCCGCCGCGGCGGCCCAGTCCGGACCGCCGGGACGAAGTGATGGCATCGGCCCAGCGCTTATGGAAGGAACTCGGCGGGACCGCGCAGGGGTGGAACGACTGGGCCGCGCACAGCTCGCTGGCAACTTTCGACGCGGGGCTCGGGGCTTCGAGCGCGTGGACGAAACTGGCGGCGGCCTCGCCGGCGCTGGTGCTGACCGATTCGCTCGGCCACAGTTGGAAGCCGCAAGAACTGGCAAAGAAAACCACGTTCGTCACGCTGTGGGCCAGTTGGTGCGGTCCGTGCCGCGCCGAGTTGCCGTACGTCGAGAAGCTCTATCACCATTTTCACGATCGCGACGACGTGGCGATCCTGGCACTCAACGTGGACGACGACTCCGCGTTGATGGGAAAAGCGCTCGCCGAACTGAAAGTGTCGGTACCCTCGGTGGCAGCTCGCGATTTCGCTTATAGTATGCTGCCGACCATGGCAACCCCGGCCAATTGGCTGATCACGCCAGGCAAGACACAGATGCTGACCGGAGAGGATAGCACGCTTGACCAGTGGTTAGCAGTTACTACGGACGTGATCGAGAAGGCGGCAAAACGGTAGTAGCTCAAGGCAATTAGTGCCCAACCCTCGAAAAGGCTACTGAGGCGTAATGAGGCCGTCGGCGACTTTCTTGCCTCGAACCTCATCCCAGCGTTCTACTAGCTGTCTCCATTGCTCGTATGTGAGAACCTCGCGGATGCGGGTGCTCATTTCGAGAAAAACACGACTCGAATTAGCGCGGGCTTGGGCTACTCGATTGATCACAGGCTTCGCCGCTTCGGCGTTCATTTCGTTTTCATTCATCATCTCGTCCAGCGCCGCTTCCGCCTTTTGCACTTCGTTGCGGACATCGAAAAGGCGGTCACGGTAGGAGTGAACGATCTGGCGAATGCGTTGCGTTTGCGCCGGCGTCAAACCGACTTCTTTGGCTACCGGACTGTTCCACCACGGAAATTGCGCACGATTCTGGGCGGACGCAAAAAACGAGCAGACCAACAGGCAAATGAGAATTCTAAAGGAGATTCTCATTCTACGAAGAGTCCATGCAGGGGCGCGGTCGCCTGCGGTTCCGATTCGAACGACATTTGAGACACGTCTTGTGCCAGTTGGGCGTCAATCCGCGCATCCGCCACTTCGCGCTGGCGCACCTCATAAAAAGTGAGCGAACCCGAAAGAACGGCGACGAAGGCAGCTCCGGCGGCCCAGCGGCGGACGGGTATTTCGCGCCACCAGCGGTGGGGTTCAGAGAGCCGAGCGTAAATGGCCCGCCGTTGCGCGGCAAGAAACTGATCGCTCACGGTTTCTTCGGGCGAAAATTGTTGCCGCCTGCTTTCCATTAAGGAAAGGCGGGAATGACACTGCTGACATTGCTTCACATGGCCATCTGCTGGGCCGACGCCATACAAATGGTCAATTAGTTGTTCATCTGTCCAATGAGCTGACTTTGCGGACACGATGCTCATAAATAATAGCCTCCGATCTACCCGTCGAGCGACAGATAAAGATCTTTGAGTTCTTCTCTCATTTTAGTAATGGCTCGGAACAGATGAGCCTTTACGGTGCCAACGTCCAATTTCAAGACGTCGGCTATTTCTTCCAGTGCCATCGCTTCATAGTGCCGTAGAGCGAAAACCGCCCGCTGGCGTTCGGAAAGCTTGGCCTGTGCTGTATCCAGTCTTTGCTGGATCTGCTTTGCAAATAATAGACGTTCAGCGTCCGGATCGGTTCCCGGCGCCATTTGTAGAATCACCTCTTCGTCTTGCGGAGCGGGGCGGCGTTGCCACAGCTTCCAACTCTTCGAACGAAGCTTATCGAGACACGTGTTTACCGCGATCCGAGTCAACCACTTGCCCGGATTATCGAGATCCTCCGAGTCCTCCGAGCGCTTTGTCAGCGCCCGGTAGGCCTTTAAGAAGACGTCTTGCGTGGCGGAATCGGCCTCGTCGGCATCCTGCAGAAAACGGCGGCACAGGAGAAAAATCCGCCGTTGCTCGGAAGACATCCAAGTCCCAAAATTGCGAAGGTCAAGCCCGGAACAAGCCTCACCATCGATTTTTTCGGCCATCACGCCTATCATATCGGTGCAATACTGCCTAAACGAGCGGGGACGCTGAAGGTTTACAGTGGGGTTACGGTGGGCGGCCTAACGAGGGTCTGGCGAGTGGTACTTGCGGACAAATTTCGGAGCTAACGACCAGATTTCAGGGCTAAATTCATGATAGAGCGCACGAACTAGATAACGGCTATATACTAGTCCGCTGCGTTCTAAGCCATATCCTATCGAATTCTGCCGTTGGTACAGCGCCATGGAAGTCAGTCCTGAACTCAACGATCCAGCAAGCGGGGCAAAGGCCATGCGCGCTCTGCCGTTTTCATCCGGACTTTCCATTACGTTCAACAAAGCCGCGCCAGTTCGGCGCCAAACACCTTGTTTGCCGGACGGACGAAATCGCGGATCTTCATGGTGGAGATAGCCAACCAGGAATTCGCCAGTGACCCGTGCCGTTCTGCGCTCATAAAGATGTTCAAAGCGAACCGCAATATCGTCGGCATCCGGCTTGCGCATATGAGGGTTGTTGCGCCATTGAGAAAATCCGGCTAAAGCGGTGGTTCCAGCAAAAGCACTAGGACTTGCCAGTTGAGCAAATTCGAGACAAGAACGTTCGGCAAGCGATAGATCCGCTGAAAACGTCTGCACTCCCCAGAGACTGCAGCGGAACGGAGCGCTGGTTGGACTCGAGTCAGGAAGGAGAGCCTGTCCGGCTGCGACGAGGGCCGATGCGAAGGCGATAACAGCCAGCGTGACGAGGCGGCAGATCAAAATCAAAGTTAGTTCCTTGTACTAAAAAGACACTAGCAGTATAGTCGTGGTCTCAGTATAGGAGTCCTCTCGTGGGATTACAAGGTAAAAGAACGAAAAGCGTGAAAAAATTACAAGGTGGCTAAAATCCTGGTGGGACTGCGCGATATAGCTGCGTGAGCCAGTTCATCGAAAACGCCCGGGAGATTTTCGAAGCAGCGCAAAATAGCGCTGCAACTGGTATGTCATCCGCCGATTACACCATTTTGATGGGTTCGGCACAAGGTGGCGCGATTCACATGATTGCCAATTCCGATTGGTCGCTCACCGCCCTCCAACAAGCGCATGGTGCACAGGTAGCTTACCGGGTCAGCCAGTTGAACGGCCGAGTAATGGTGGAAGGGCGTGAAGGACATCGCACCTGCCAAATGGAATCGGCGGTAGCCCACAAAACCGCGCAATTCCTTTTGAATGCCACACCTGCTTGGCACGCTCGCCCCTCTTATGCCGGGCTGTTGGCGGCATAGTTATCCGACCGTCAGCGACGACATCGGCGGCGTTCTGTCATCGCCGGACACGCATGCCGCCCTGGTGGCGCCGGGACACCGATCAACCATAATCCATGTATCAATAGACAATTAAACGATCACCAATCACAACACCGTCCTTGGACGCCACGGTTTGGCCGTTGATCGTGATATCCACTTTGTAGGTGCCATAAGGTAACCCCGTGTAAAGCCAAGTTCCATCGTTCCTGCATCTAACCTGGTAATGATCGAAAGTGTCGGTACGGTTCAGCACAATAAGTGCTACGACCGGATTGCCGCGTTGGTCTTTAACTTCGCCTTCCATCTCACGTGGGGACGTCCTGAGCTTCCACCGAACTCCATCGGCCGGGATGACTTGAGTTAGTTGGGCAGCTACAGGAGCATTCATCTTGTGATGTTTCGGAAGCATGACGCCGTCAGCAGGAACTTGCGGGCCGCTGATCGCGGCTGATGGCGGTGCCGGATGGCAGATAAAATTCGTTGAATTGGTAGCTACCGATCCCACAGGTACTTCCCATAGTATGAAATCCGCCTTATTAGGCGGCTCTGCGATATCGGCTATCCATTCAGCAGACCAGTTTGTTTTGGGGGGATCACTCGACCGATGGATGCAGAGAACCCGAAACGCATCACCATCGCTCGGTCCGCTCCAACTCGAACAGGTCGACCGAACCATCTGCCTTGGTGTCAACCGCAACCATTGAATGTTGTAATGGGTTTGCAGATCCGGCACCGAAGCAAATCCAGAAACGTCGATCCGGTATCTGCCGGGGAGAATAGTCGTACAGCTCGACTTTTCGATCACCAATTGGGCCGCAGTGGTTTGAGGAACAGGAGTCGGCTGAGGGGCAACAGCCGCAGATTGAGAGGCAGCGGTGACGTTTTGGGGAGCAGACTGGGGCACAGCCATAGTAACGTCAGGTTTCAGCAGTTTCTTACTGAACCAAGCTACACCCGCCACGCCGATCAGTACCAGCAGCGGGAGCAAAATTCGCATCGGCCGCTTACTCTTTCGTGGCTGAAGAGTAACGCGCGCGGCCACTACCGGAGGGGCCGGAATGGGAGCAGGCGCGGCCGAGCTGCTTGGAAAAGCTTTCCTGCCTGTGTTTTGTACACCTGGTTCTGCCGCCTCTAAAGACGACGTGCCTCCGCCAACGACGCCCCCCGCAACCGCGGCTCGCACTTGAGCTTCGCCCTTGTCCGCTTCCTCCCAGATGCGCCCGCTCCTCGAGCGCATGAACAAGACCGGCATCCAAAAGTCGGGACGATCGCGCACTGCGCCTCGCGCTATTGCTGTTGCGCGGTCTATCTGCCCGTCCAGTAAAAGTTCGCGAAAGAACACGGGCATAAACCGGGCCACGGTTTCCATGCTCACGCCACCTTGCATGGCAATAACTGCTGGAATACCGACGCCCGCCAAACGGGGTCCCACCGCAACGAGAGCACCATCTGCTTCAGCGCGGCCCACATCCCCACTACCCGCCGTTTGACAGGACGCCAGAACGACTAATCGGGGCCGGCGCTGCAGTTCTTTCAAACGTGAGACAAAGTCTATGCCGCGAACCCGCTCTACGTTTCCCGTATTGTCTTCTAACCACAGCCACGGCACTCCGTCGACAATAGACCCGTGGCAAACGAGATAGAGAATGTCGTGTCCTCCGTCACGTAGAGTGTCGCTCAGATTGGTGAGCGTAGCCCCGCCGCCAGAAGCAATCGTTGTCAATCCAATGCCACTCATACCGCGCCGCACTCTGGCGATTTCGCCATCGACATCAACCTGCTGCATCCGATATTGCGCAAGGTTGGCAGGGTTCGCCACAACGGCTAGACCCGTTAACTGATCTTTCGGACGCAGCCGCGCGGGCTGCCAATCGAGACTGCTCAAATAGCGGGAAAAAAGGACATCCTCTCCGGCGAAGAGATAGCTTCCATCGCGCGGATCTAGCAGAGCCTCCCAATGCAGGCTATGTAACTCTGGCGCTGCGGGATCCACCTCTAGGCGGATTTGCATGTTTGTTCCAACAGCTTGAGCCGCACTGCGGGCTTCGCTGAAGGCAGCGAGAACCGTAGGATTCCTAAACAGACTATCGGTCAAGAGCTTGGCATAATCCAGCGGATCTACCGATAACCCGCGTAACTGATCAAAGTCGAACTGGGCGCTGCCGGTATGGCTGACATCGACGTCTAAGCCGGCGAGTGTGCAACGAAGGTTTACTGCATAGCGGCTGCTGTCGCCGGGGCGAAGTGTGACTTCCAGATCGGCATAGTTTTTCATTGGTACGGTCTCACTGATATCCGAGTTGGCATTAGTGTAACAGGAAACGCGTGGGTACGAAGAACTCTTACATCAGGCACGAAAACCGATTTTGCGCCTCTTACTCGCTCTACGCGCAGGTTCGAAGGTTACCAGAAATATTTTGGCGAGGGTTTCTCGAACGGGTCGCTTTCTCTAATAGGACGGCGAATGACGGAACAACAAGGCTTGGTTCAGCAGCCCTGTGAAAAGCCGCCAAGCTCTGTCTCGCGTCTCTGAACCAGAGCCGCAAATAAAAACTTTAAGGACAAGAAAAAAATGTTTACTACGCTTAGACTACAAAAGTCGAAAAGCAACACATTCACAGCTCGTACCGCCGGCAAAGGCGCCAAAAAGTCACTCTTGATCTCGATGTCAGTGCTTTTGGGCCTGTGTACTCCGATGCTGCAAGCTGAAACCTCCAACTTGACAGGCTTCTCCGCAGCGGGGATCGAACATGTGTTCTACCTGGGAGTCGATCTGCACCTTCACGAGGCATACAACAACGGAAATTGGTGGGGCAACGATCTAACGGCCGTCACCAAATCCACGATTGCGAGTCCGGGAAGCACGCTCACAAGCTTGCCTTCCACCGGAATCGAACATGTATTCTTCGTAGGCGTGGACCAACACGTTCATGAACTGTATAACAATGGGAGTTGGTGGGGCAACGATTTAACGGTTGCCACAAATTCCGTGATTCCGGCCAACGGAGGCGCACTTACGGGATTTTTCGATGGAAAAATCGAACATGTCTTCTTCGTGGGTACTGACCAGCACGTTCACGAACTCTATAACAACGGCGCCTGGTGGGGTAACGACCTAACGGTGGCCGCAAAGGTGCCACTCGCAGCGGGGGGAACCGCACTCACTAGCCTTTTCGACAGTCACGGAATTGAGCACGTCTATTTCCTGACGTCGGATCAACATGTTCGGGAGATCTATAACAACGGCGCTTGGTTTGGTAACGACCTAACCGCCGTAACGAAAACGCCCGTTGCCGCTGCAGGCAGCGCTCTCGCTAGCTTCTACGACGGTTTCGGAATTGAACATGTGTTCTCAATCGGCACCGACCAGCATGTTCATGAGCTATACAACAATGGTCAATGGTACGGAGGCGACCTGACTGCGGGGCGAACGGTAAATGCCGCTGCGGGAAGCGCTCTCACCGGCTTTTTTGCCAGCGGCATTGAACATGTATTCTTTGTGGGCACAGACCAGGATGTGCACGAGTTGTACAACAACGGCAGCTGGTGGGGCAACGATTTGACAGCGGTTACGAAATCGACCAAACCGGCGGCAGGCACGGCGCTGGCCAGCTATATGGATGGGTTCGGGATTGAGCATGTCTTCTCGGTCGATACCGATTTGCATGTTCACGAGCTCTATAACAACGGCAGTTGGTTCGGTGGGGACACGACAAAGGCGACTAACGGGCCGAATGCACTACCGTAAGACTGCAGTTGCGCCCACTGTGTAGACGCGCCAGATAAGACCCGGCGAACGGAGTAATGTTCGCCGGGTTTTCTTAAAAATGATCATACTCCGCCAGCGGCCTTTGAGCGTTAATGGCTCAGTGGCCGGTTTTGCCGGGGCCGCCTACATCTTGAGGAGATGCCACCGGATCATCATCGTCATCGTCGTTCTTCTTCTGGGGAGTCTCCGGTTTTTTGGGTGGTTCGTCTGCATCTGGAAGTTCTGGCATATCTGTTTACTTTTCTCCTTTGTTGGATGATGCTACTAGTTTCTTAAAGCGAGAATCTTGGGAAAAGCTCGCCAAATTTGGTTCGCGTTCGAGCTCGCGCAACAGTTGAGGAGTTGCTGCGTACATTACGTTAAATGCCCGATCTGTTAAGCCGAGCACGACATAGGTGATGACCGCCAGCTCAACCACCTGCGTGTCGTTGTTCGACGAGTTCATAGCCTGTAATATTTCGTCTTGCGCTCTTTTCTTATCCCCGAGGCGTGCGGCAAAATAAGCGTAACAAGCACGCGCATATGCGGCTCTGGGATTACCCGTGAATTCGGTAAGCGCCAGACCCATGCCTTTTCGGTATTGCACTTTCGCCTCACGCACGTCACCTAACCTGAGGTGCGAATCACCGGAATTGAGCAAGAACCGATATTCATACGGGTTACTAGCCACAGCCCGATCATAATAACGGATAGCCTCCGCATCTCGCTTCTGCGAAGCTAACAAGCTTCCCATGTTGTTCAGACCGGCCGACGTCTCGTGGATACTCAGGGAAGTGAGGAGAGACTGCGCTGCTTCTGGGTACTTTCCGATCCTCCGCAGTGCTGCCGCTAGATACGCATAGGCGAGGTATTCCTTTGGGGCTAATTGCGTAACTTTACTATATTGCTCGGCTGCTCGAGAGTAATCGCCCCGATTGTAATAGAACCCTCCCAGGTATTCGTAAGGCTGGTAAAACGCCGGATCTAGGTTGATGGCCGTCCGGTAGGCGGCAAAGGCCTGGTCCGGCATATCGAGATCGGCATATGTGTTGGCAATTCCTAACAGCGGCTTTATGTTTTTGGGTTCTAATTGATTGGCGCGTGCATACTGCTGACGAGCTTTTTCGAATTCGCCGTGTTGTTCATACAGAATGCCGGCGGCAAAATGAACACTGACCGAATCGGGATTCAGGCTTTCCGCCTGCTGCAGATCGTTTTGGGCTTTGGCGAAAAGCGCTGCGTCTTGACTTGCATCAAAAATCTGCGCTTCAGCTTGAACCAAGCCGGCGAGCGGCAACGGAGAGCGAGGATCGAGTGCGGAAGCCTGTTGAAAGGGCGCGACGGCCTTTCCGGGATCCCTCTGGGCCATGAACTGCAGGCCGCGGTCGTAGGGGGCGGTCGCGGCGGGTGAAATACGTTCAGAATCGAGTTTTCCCTGGAGGCCAAGCCCTACCGAAATAGTTCCAGCAATAGCACTCGGAATGGCGCCTATTATGGGAGGGGGATAGCGGGCGGAGATTTCGCGTAGAGTGGCGCCGGTCTTTAAGTCGATTAAAGATCCGGACAGGAGAACGTCATTGGCTTCCTGCTTGATCGAGGTTTCAAAGGCATGCGTAGCGTGCACTTCCGTGGCTTGTTTTGCAGTCTCGGCGTGAATATTTCGGGCGTCTGCCGGGGAGATGACTTCTACTAAGCGCGCACCACTTGTGAGGTGTGAGATGCGATTAGAGACGTCTTGCAGGATGCCGCCCGCCAGATCGAGAGACGAATTCGCTGTCCGGGGCGGAAGAATCGCGAGGCGGACATTCGGAGGCGGCCAAATACGGTCATGAGCCCAGGTCCGAGCTTGGGGGAAGCAAAGAGCAATCGCGGCCAACAGAGGAATCGCCAGCAGATATCGCCATTGCGATGGGCGTTTCTCCAGAATCTTCACTACGTCGGCTGCGTCTCGGGGACGGTCCGATGGGGAAGCAGTCGTGCAACGCTTGAGCGTTTCGGCCCAGTGTGACGATAGTCCCTGCGTGTTGGGCGCCCATGAATCTTCGTCATCCGAGATCGCCTTTAATTCAGGATCAGCCACCATCTCGTACAAGACGATGCCCAAGGCATAGATGTCGGACTCCTTAGATCCTGGTTGGCCTTCCCAAAGCTCCGGGGCGATGTACGGGAAGGTGCCGCGTAAGTCGCCGGCTTCGTGAGCGGTGCCGGACAATCCGAAATCGGTGATCACCGCCCGGCGCTCTCCCGCCGGAGATCCACATAAGATGATATTGGCGCTCTTCAAATCGCGATGGATGATGCCGCTCCGGTGCGCTTCCGCTAGACCTGCGCACAGTTGCCTGGCAATGACAATCGCCTCGGCCTCCGGAAGTTTACCGGTTTGTTCCAGATAGCCGGATAGAGTCGCACCTTCCAGTAACTCCATGGTGATGAAGTCAATCTCGCCAACGCCGGCATGGACGGTATGGATCTCATTTACTAGGCAAACGTTCGGGTGGCGGACGGTGAGAGCGCCCTCTAATTCGGGGGAAAGCAAGCGTTGAAATCCAGGCTTGGCCGCCTTAATGGCGATTCGGAGGCCGCGTTTTCGGTCGAACGCTTCGTATACCACGCCCATAGATCCGTGGCCGATTTCCCGAACGATTTCAAAGCGCTCCAATATGACCTCTCGGGGCCGGAAGGGACCCGGTACGTCGCTGATCGCCAACATGGGGTGGAGCAGGAAGGATCCCATCTCCTCTTCCTGTCTTACAATACGCAGAGCTTCGCTGAATAGCTGAGAGTCATCGCCACACGTAACACGCAGCCAGTCCTCGCGATCCGCCAGCGGCCGTTCCAACGCCGCCGAAACGGCAGCCATTAGACGCTCGTCGTTTTGAATAAAGGCTTGCATGATTTCCCGCTGAGGCGTTCAAAGAGCCAGTACCGAGCTTCGCTCCATTGGCGCTGAAGAGTGCGTGGGTTCAGATGCAGGAACTCGGCGGCCTCCAAGTCGGGTTTCCCAAGAAAGAATTTAAGTTCAACAACGGCGCACAGCTCTGTCGATTCCTTCTCAAGCTCAGCGAGCAGTTTGTCAAACTCAACGATCAGTTCGACGGGCGTGCGTTGACCTATTACTCGTTCGGGCAGACCTTCCAGCGGCAAGAACTGGACATCCGGGCGAGTGCGAAAGCGTTCGATTAGGAAACGGCGCATCATTCTTCCGGACATCGCCAAAAAGTGTCCGCGATCCTGCCAATCGATATGTTTGGCAGTTACCAGACGGATGTACGCTTCGTTTACCAGGAGGGTCGGCTGAAGGGAGTTTCCCTGCCGCTCTTGGCGAAAGCAACGGGCGGCAATTTTGCGAAGTTCCGGCAAAAGCAACTCGAAGATCTTTGATTCGGCGTCTTTGTCGCCTCCTTGCCACCGCTGAAGAAGTAATGTGATATCGCCTTTGGCTGTTGCCATTCCTGGCCTCTTATAAACTAGTATGATTGTATACCGAACCGCATAAGTGCCCAACAAAGGAAATCCAATGAGCCCAGAGCTACTTACTTTTAACGGTATTGACGGAGTGAGCGGTACTTATATAGTGCCTCCGATGCGGGCCGAGGATCTGGCCGCGCTGGCTCAAGGCCACGCCCTTGATCCGGTGCACTTGAGCGAGTTACTGGCAAAATACCGCGAGACGGACGAAGGTCACTACGGCCCTGCGGAAGGCATCGATCCTAAGAATTTGGCCGACGCCGGTTGGGGCGTGATTTTTGCTTACAACGCCGACCCGGAAATCCACGAGGCGCTGAGTGAACTGCTGACTCACCGAAAGCGGCAAGCTACCCAAAACAAAGAAGCGTACTACAAGGAATTCGTCGGGCCCGATGCCTATCGCCCAGGTGAGTCGAAGGTGGAATTTCTGACGCGTCACGGCGTGGGACCTGGCCCCGCAAATCCGGAGAAGATGCCTTACTATTTGTTGATCGTGGGAGATCCCGACACGATTCCCTATCGCTTCCAGTATCAGCTCGATGTTCAATATGGGGTTGGACGCATTCATTTCGACACAATTGAAGAGTATTCAAACTATGCGCGTAGCGTGGTTGCCGCCGAGACGCGCCCGGACTCTCAGCCACGGCGCGCGGTCTTTTTTGGGGTAAACAACCCCGACGACCGGGCCACTGCAATGAGTTCGGAGAAGCTTACGCGTCCCCTCTGCAGAAGCTCTGAGCGATAGTCAGCGCGACTGGAAAATTGAAACGATTGTAGGAGACGAAGCGAAGAAAGCGCGCTTAGCGGACGTTGTCGGAGGCAACAATTGTCCAAGGTTGCTCTTTACCGCGAGTCACGGAGTAGGTTTTCCAAACGGGGATCCTCGGCAATTCAGAAACCAAGGCGCACTGCTGTGTCAGGATTGGCCAGGTTGTGAGAATTGGCGCAAACCGATTCCGCCGGACTTCTATTTTGGAGCGGACGATCTTTCGGATGATGCGCAGTTGCAAGGACTCATTGCTTTTCATTTCGCGTGCTACGGGTTAGGGACACCTCAAATGGATGAATTTAGTCAAAATGCCGGTGTGAGCCCGCGAGCGATTGCTCCCCATCCGTTTGTCGCGGGATTGCCAAAACGATTGCTAGGCCATCCCAAGGGAGGCGCGCTTGCAGTAATCGGTCACGTGGAACGGGCGTGGAGCTGTTCTTTCGCATGGCCGGGGGCAGGTCGTCAAATAGAGGTGTTTGAAAGCGCGTTTAAGCGATTGATGAATGGCCACCCGGTCGGCTCGGCGACTGAATATTTCAATCAGCGTTATGCGGAGCTGGCGTCCGATTTGAGCGCTGAATTGGAAGATATTAAGTTCGGGAAAAAGCCGGACAACGTCGAGTTGGGGGGTATGTGGACAGCCAATAACGATGCTAGAAACTACGTCGTTCTAGGAGATCCCGCGGTGCACTTCTGCTGAGCGCCGCGCTAGCTCAGCTAATTCACGCTTTGATAAAGATAATCCGTCGCTTTCGGCAGTTCACAACTCTTGCTGCCCGCAGGCAGATCGTAGGAGTTATCGCCTGACCCGGCGTGCACCCAAACGGTGCGGATGTCGCCGCCACCCGCGGAGGTACAACGCAGCGGCAGATCTAGCGCGAAGCCTTCGTCTACGCCCGAAATCTTGAGCGATAGGCCGCTGGCGGTGCCGTGAAACGCCATCTTTGGAATTCCGGTCGCGTAAACCCAGTTATCGAAAAACACGCCGAGTGATTTATCGGATTGATCTTCCGGAACGAGGGACGCGGCCAAATGCCGAAAGTCTTCGTTCGTCACGAGCTTGTTCTGGTAATCCTTGAGCAGCCGCGATTGCAGGTTGTGAAAGCGCTCCTCCCCGAGCCGCATACGGAGCATGTGCAAAATCCAGGCGCCTTTCTCATAGGCAATGATGTGCCAGGCGCGCAGACCGTCGTTTTGCAGCAAGCGTTCGCCAAAATCCACAGGGCCGGAAGATTCAATCGGCACGCCTTTGTCTGTAGAGACCAAATCCTGCCGGTAGCTTTCTAGGATGTCGTCCAATGCCGCACGGCCCTTGCTCTGTTCCAGATACTCAAGGGCCGCATAGCTGGACATTGCTTCAAACAGCCATTCACTGCGGTAATCGGCCGGACTGGCCATACTGCCCCACCATTGATGCGCCAATTCGTGGGGCAGGAGCATCTCGCTAAAAAAAGAATCGAGCCGTGCATTGCGCAAGCCGGCGGGGCGGTCTTCTTGACGAATATAGGAAACGTTTGATAAATAGATGAGTCCCGGGAAACCTTGGCCGAAGTAGCCTTCCACGGGAGAGATGGCCAAGGTATGAATGCCGAGAGGCTGCCAGCGGGTGCTGAAGTAATCCAGAATGCTGGCTGCTTGCTGCGGCAAGGTGGCGGAGTTCTGCAACGTGTTGGCGAACAATTCAATGTGATAGCCGCCATGGTCTTCGCCGCTCACTTCGTAGCTGCCGATGTTAAAGCCGGCTAGCGGTTCGGGTACCTGTGTCTTGCGATGAACGATGCGCTCATTGCCTGCAACTTCGTCCGACAAGAGTTCTCCGGTTGCCGCGACGCGCAGATTTTTCGGGCAGTGGAACGTCAGATCGAATGTGGTCAACATAGGCGTGAGAAACGGATACCAAGTGTTGCGTTCGTCGACAAAATAGTTTCCGGCGGCGGTGCGAAAGACCACCGAGCCTTCGTAAGAAACTTCAACGCTGTGCGGAACATCCGGTGCCAGCGGTACGGCCGCGACTAATAGGAGGGGACTCGCACCTTGTAAGAGCGGTGCACCCGTAACGTCATGCTGGAGAAACTCGGCCGGTTGACCGTCAATTTGCGCGGCAGTCACGCGCAGATGGCTCGATAATTCAAGACCGATGGCGCGGCCATCCTCTGGGGAGGCATGGTAAACAAATTTTGCGCGCGACGACATCGAGAGATTGGGATGAATGACAGTGTCGAGGCGGTAATCGGAAAGGGCATGCGAGCCCGCCATCTCCGGCGTTTTGCGGCGCGGACGGAAACTGCACCAGATCTGGAAAAACTGTGTGCCTTGTTCTGCCGGAGCAAGATGGCCCACCATCACAGGCTCTTCTCGGTTGGGCTCGTAGATGATGTCGAAGACACCCAGCTGTTTGCCGCCGATGATGCCGTAGAAATAGCCGCGTTCGGCCCGGTGGCTATCGAACAAAGCTTCTGTAATGCGAACATCGAGCTCGCTTGAATCGGCGCGAACAATCTTATTGACCGTCTCCGACATCTTTTCGCCAATGTCGGGCGCGGGATGCAAGGGGTGGTCTTGCAGCTGGCTGCGGAGTTCGTTGGCTGTTTCGTCTGAGAAGAAGAGGACAGCGGAGGAGAAGTGTTCGTCCAAGTTGGGCGTCTTGGCAAAGCGCGCGAGGGAAGCGCGTTCGCTCCGGGTCGTGGGCAAGACGAGAACTTCGGCATCGCCCGCGTCGGTTTCCGCTGTCGTAAACACGGCCGCGACTACGTGGCCGGCGGTAGGTTTTGTGAAGGCAAGCAACCCGGCCGTGAGATAGATTTTAATGTCGCCGCGCGTGAGTTGGAGATCAAGGACGCGATAGGTCTGCGCGGGGTCGATGGATAGTTGGTGAATTTCGGAAACAACGGAGCCAACAGAATCGCTGGCGAATGAAACCTGCGCTGTCACGCATAAAGCGCAAAGGACAACGCGAAAAGCCCCTACTGAGCCGTGACTGTCAAGGAGCGGCAACGATACTCCAACTTACGCAATTAAGCACGAGCCAGCCCGCTATTTTGTGGCGGCTGATGCGCCCACTTCCGGGCTATTGGCCGTGGCTGGTTCCTGGCCCCAGTTCTGACGAATCACACCCGACTGATCCAAGTAGAAGGTACGGCGTCCGGTTGTGCCAAACGTTTTCGGAACAGCGATAACCGTATAACCGCTGGCGGTGGATGTGAGGGTGAACACATATCCGCTCGATTCACCAGACGCCAAAGAACCGGCGATGAGCCCGGCGGATTCCGGACCTTCGGTTCCGCCCGTGCCGGCTGGCGGCCCTAGTTGGGCCATGCTGCTCGCAAACTTATTGAAGGTGGATTGATATTGGATCTGAGCCGCGTAAATCGTCTTCATGGTGGAGATGGCCCCGGTTTCCCGGGCATTGGCCTGGATACTGGCCATTTTTGGCACCGCGAAGAACAAGATGATCAGAATGATGGAAATAACGACCAGCAGTTCAATTAGCGAAAATCCGCCCTGCCGTGTACGGCGGCGTTGGGGCACTTGAAGTGGCATACGATTCATATGATACGACGTTGGCAAGGGCGATTGCGTTGATGTCAGGCCCGATTACTTTGACGAGCCTGTTTGGGGACTGGTAGCGGTAGCTGGGATAGGCGTTAAAACAACGCGTTGCTCTTGCAAACTTCCCCCAAGGCGACATACGAGGACTCCGGCAGTGCGAGTGGATTTCCCGACCTGCTGCGTTCGCACTATTAGCACGTGAATTGTAGTACTCTTGTTCCACGACAAAAGGAGCGTTGTCCTATGAGTCATTGGCTTCGTGGTGATACTGGACCCCTGCGCGAGGAAGAAGAACTTGAAGTTGGAGGCGGTCAGCCCCCGGAATTTTGGCACCGCGCGAGTCGTTATCAGTTCATTTATTCTATTCTTGGCCTCGTAGTTGGAGTCCTTTGTGTGATTGGTGGCGTAATCCTCTTCGTGCATGGTGTCGTCGGTAGCACAAGTTGGACGACACGTGTTTTGGGAGCAAGCAGTCAGTTGAGCGATGCGAGCCCTGGCGTGATCTTTGCGGTTTTGGGACTATTTGTCATTTGGTTGACCCGCTACAACGTGAGACTTGGCAGGCACGGGAATAACGAGAACGATTTGAGACGGACAAAACGTGGTGGCTAGCAGCCTCTACCCGCACGCAAGTCTTCTGACAACACCTGTGAATTACTTATCGCTTGTGATGGGTAACGCACCAAGGAAAGCTGGCGCGCTACGATTATTTTCGCTTTCGGGCAACATCGATGACTGATTGCGAACAGCCCCAATCATGGACTCTCCGGGGTGGGCCGGAAACGGCGTTATGGGAAGTCCCGCCAAAGCGGGGCCGCGACTGGATCGCGGCGCCCGTTCGTTCTTGGCCACTAGCCTTGTTTCAACGCGTTTGGGCGGCGGCTGGTTCCGGGCCCCAGTTCTGACGAATCACACCAGATTGATCCAAGTAGAGAGTACGGCGTCCGGTGTTGCCAAGGGTCGTTGGAACTGCGACCACGGCGTAGCCTTGCGCGGTGGATGTGAGGGTGAACACATAGCCGATCGATTCGCCCGAAGCCAGTGAATCCGGGATGAGACCTGCGGCACCCGGTCCTTGGGTTCCGCCGCTGACTGGCGGCGGCCCCAATTGGGTTAGGGTCGTTGCGAATCTGTTGAACGTCGACCTGTATTGGATTTGCGCGGCGTAAATTGTTTTCAGGACGCGAATAGCGGATGAGTCGCCGTCAGGTGCTCGGACATGCAATGGGGGAGCCAAGAGGATCAGAGCAAGCACGATGCCGCACATCACGGCCAGCATCTTAAGAGACAAACGATCAAGCTTTCTCTTCACGTTAAATGAGACGCCCCATCCCTAGCACACGTTGAAACTAGGTGGACCAAGCTTTAACCAGGCGGTCTAACGCCGTGAGGCGTTCCCAAAACTTAGGCAGAAGAGTGGAACGCAAGGCATTCGCGCCGTCGGACAGAGCGGATTCCGGATGATCGTGGACTTCCACAAACAGTCCCGCAATCCCGACCGCTGTGGCCGCTCGCGCCAGCGGTTCGATAAATTCCGGTTGGCCCCCGGAGGAAGCGCCTGCGGCACCAGGCAATTGCACGCTATGCGTGGCATCGAAGATTACCGGATAGCCCGTCTGCGCCATGATTCTTAAGCCACGCATATCGACCACCAGGTTGTTATAGCCGAACGACGAGCCACGCTCCGTGAGGATGATGTTGTGGTTGCCGGTACTGGCCACCTTTTCGGCGGCATTCGAAATTTCGCCGGGTGAAACGAACTGGCCCTTCTTGATATTGACGGCACGGCCTGTCCTGCCAGCGGCAACAAGCAGGTCGGTTTGGCGGCAAAGAAAGGCCGGAATCTGGATGATATCGACGCCTTCCGCGACGGCCTCTACTTGCGCCGTTTCGTGAACGTCGGTCAGCACCGGAATACCCAGATTCTGAACCGTCTTCAGAATGCGCACGCCTTCGGCGAGGCCAGGTCCGCGATACGATCGAACACTGCTGCGGTTGGCTTTATCGAATGAGGCCTTAAAGACAAACGGCCCAACGGCCGCTTGAATGATTTTGACCATTACGTGAACATGCCGCTCACTTTCAATCACGCAAGGGCCGGCGATCAGAGCCAGCGGCCCGGCGTTCGAAAAGCTGACGTTGCCAGCTTGGACTGTAGTCATCGAGCGTCGGTCAGAACTACGGGAGCATCTACCGAATCGGGTTTCGCAGGTGCCGGGCTAACACTGGCTGTCAGCGGTTTTTTTTCCCGGTATTCGAGTGCGGCACCCAGAAACGCGGTAAACAGGGGATGCGGTTCGAGGGGCTTCGACTTGAATTCCGGGTGGAATTGACAACCGAGATACCAGGGATGATCCGCCACTTCGCAAATTTCCACGTAGACGCCATCGGGGGTCTGTCCGGTTAAGCGCAAGCCATGTTCCGTGAGTGTCTTCTCGAATTCGCGATTGAATTCGTAACGGTGGCGGTGGCGTTCGCTGATGTCAGTTACGCCATATGCCTCTTGTGCAACGCTCTTTTCCGCTAAACGGCACGGGTACGCGCCCAAGCGCATGGTGCCACCCAGTTCGTCTACGCCTTTCAACTCGCGCAGTTTATAAATCACCCGGTTGGGCGTGTTGGGGTTGAACTCGGTGGAATCCGCTTCAGGCATGCCGCACACGTTGCGCGCATATTCAATCACCATTGTTTGCATGCCAAGGCAAATGCCGAAATACGGAATCTTCTCTTCTCGCGCGCAACGAATTGCATTTAGCATTCCGCCGATTCCGCGTTTACCAAATCCACCAGGCACAAGAATGCCATCAAAGCGCCGCAAATAATCGCGGCAGTCCGGCCACTCCATCTGCTCCGATTCAATCCATTCAATGTTCACGCGCGCTTGATGGGCGATGCCTGCGTGCAGCAAAGATTCTTTCAAGCTTTTATACGAATCTTCGTATTCAACGTACTTACCCACCAAGCCGATACTCACTTCGGCTTTCGGGTTCTTCATGCGCGTCACCATTTCCGTCCAGCGGGTGAGGTTACGCTCGCCGGCATTCAAATGCAACATCCGCAAAATGGATTCATCTACCCCTTGCTCAGCAAACACCAGCGGGAGTTCATAGACAGAGTGGACGTCTTTGGCGGCAATGACGCTACGCACGTCCACGTCGCAAAACAGCGCGATCTTTTCTTTTACTTCATCCGGTAGCGGCCGCTCGGAGCGGCACAGCAAGATGTCGGGCTGAATTCCAATGGCGCGCAGTTCCTTAACGGAGTGTTGGGTTGGCTTCGTCTTTAATTCCTGCGCGGCGGCGATCCAGGGAACCAAAGTCAGGTGGATAAAAAGGGTGTTCTCGCGGCCTTCTTCGTGGCGCATCTGGCGGATGGCTTCAATAAAGGGTAACGATTCGATATCGCCGACGGTGCCGCCGATTTCGACGATCGCGACGTCCACGTCGACCGCCACTTTGCGGCACGCCGCCTTGATTTCGTTGGTGACGTGCGGAATGACTTGCACTGTTTTACCCAGATAATCGCCGCGCCGTTCACGCTGGATGATGTTTTCGTAAATTCGGCCGGAGGTCAGGTTATTCACCTGGCCTAACTTCGCGTGCGTGAAGCGCTCATAGTGGCCGAGATCGAGATCGGTCTCGGCGCCATCGTCCGTCACGAACACTTCGCCGTGTTGGAACGGGCTCATGGTGCCGGGATCGACATTCAGGTAGGGATCGAACTTTTGCAAAGTGACGCGAAGGCCCCTGCTTTCCAGAAGGCAGCCAATCGACGAGGCCGCGATTCCCTTCCCCAGAGACGAAACAACGCCACCGGTTACGAATATGTACTTAGGCAAGGAAACACCTCCAAAAGTTCATTTCTTAGTTTCTTAACCCGACCCGAACGACTGACTTACAGCAAATAACTTGTTGACACGTTCCAAATCTTCAGGCGTATCGACGCCTAAAGACTCATACTCCGTCTTCACCACGCGAATGCGGTAACCGTTTTCGAGAGCCCGCAACTGCTCCAGGCATTCCGCTTGTTCCAACGGTCCAACATTCAAATCAGGATAACTGAGAAGGAATTCGCGGCGATACACGTACAAGCCAATATGTTTGAAATAAATCGGCGTCTGGCTGCGCGCGTCCCGTTCATAAGGAATCGCGCAGCGCGAAAAATAAATGGCGTCGCCCAGCAGATTGGTTACGACCTTCACGACATTTGGATTAACGATATCGGAGGGATCGGCAATCTGGCGTTTCAACGTTCCCATGGCGACGGCTTCATCGCCGTGTACCGCAAGAATGGCTGCGTCGATGGCTTCCGGATCAATGAGGGGCTCATCGCCTTGAATATTTACGTAGAGCGCAGCGTCTTCGGCGGAAGCAACTTCGGCTAAACGGTCCGTCCCGGAAGGATGCTGGCTACTGGTCATGCGCACGCGTCCGCCAAATTTGCGAACAGCGGCGGCAATGCGCTCGTCGTCGGTAGCAATCATCACGCCAGTCAGATAACGAGATTGGTTGGCGCGTTCCCACACATGTTCGAGCATGGGTTTACCGGCAACAAGGGCAAGCGCTTTGCCCGGGAAGCGCGTGGAGGCAAATCGGGCGGGGATAATCCCTAAGATCCGCGTCCGCACAACTGAGTTTAGCATTGAAAGACTTTTTCACAAAGAGGTGCGAGCCCGCGAGTTTCCGCATTTCTCACGCTCGCACCGCCAACCCGTTTCCCGCGGCCCCTCGCCATCGTCGAAATCGTCAAGCCGCTCTCGACCGGCTTTGTCGGAAGTTCGGGCGGATTAAGAATGAGCGGTCGGGATGAGGTTATGATTCGAGCATTGCGAGGTTGAGATCGGTTTTGTCGAAGTCGCGGCCTTTGAAGAGAAGCGGTTCCTGCGAGTCAGCCGCCAACCCATACGTGCGGCGGTCGAGAATGTTGAGTTGGGCACGGTGACCCATTCCTTTACCGAAGCGCCTGTATGCCTGGAACGCCAACCGTGATTGGGCTGGGGAGAAGGGGACAATCTCCACCTCGCCGGCTGTTAGAAAGTCCTCCAGGAGGGAGGCGGCGTTGGGGCCGACGGCCATGAATCTTAGAAAAAATATGTCTCGCTCTGGTTCGGATGCCAGGATCGCCACCATTGCGGAAGAGTCGACAATCATCTCGCGGGCAGGCCCCACTCGTCGAAGCCGCTGATCTCGTCGGCGTGAGCGCGTGCCAAGCGCGGCAGTTCGTCGAGTTTTTTCAGCACCTGATGGACTCGTGCGATATAGGCGTCCGCGCCGTCTTTTTGGCTCGGACTTACTTGTCGGAGCGGAGTTTCGAGCAGGTTTTCGATATAGCGGCTCACCGGAACTCCCTGTTGTTCGGCTTGTTGAATGAGGCGAGCTTCAATGGCTGGACTCAAGTCGAGAGTGATCGGCATGCTCCAACTTTAGCGTTGTGGTGTCTTATAGCGGCGCAAACCTCAACTAGTCCCCCACCGTAGCCGAGTTATTGCGAAAGGTCTTTGATCTGACGGTCGAGGATGGTCAAAAGCCGCTTGCTGGTTCATACAAGCTACAAATCTGGTGCCGAAAGCGGCCACCAGATCTCTGGTAATTCACCGCGCGCATCCTGCTAAAGTGGAAGATTCGTAAGCGCACGATCCCCACAATTCTATTCCTAGGACGAGCAAAACAATTCAGTTATGGAAATCGTAAAAGTAGTTGGCAGAGAGATTCTAGACTCACGCGGCAATCCCACAGTGGAAGCAGACGTTCATCTGGCAGACGGCACGATTGGCCGGGCCGCCGTTCCCTCTGGGGCATCCACGGGCGAACACGAAGCGGTCGAGTTGCGCGACAACGATAAGTCACGCTACCTCGGCAAAGGAACCAAGAAGGCCGCCGAGAATGTAACTAAGCTCATCTCCCCTGCCCTGGCTCATTTAGACGCGGCGGATCAGACCTTTGTCGATCACACAATGCTCAAGTTGGACGGAACGCCCAACAAAGGTAAACTGGGAGCGAACGCGATTCTGGCTGTTTCGATGGCAACAGCGAGAGCCTCCGCTGAATCGGAGATGACTCCGCTCTACCGCTATTTGGGCGGCGTGAATGCGCGCGTTTTGCCGGTGCCCATGATGAACGTGATCAACGGCGGTGCGCATGCGGATAGCTCGGTTGATTTGCAGGAGTTCATGTTGGCGCCGGTGGGTGCGAAGTCTTTTAGCGAAGCACTGCGCATGGGAACCGAGACGTTTCACAACCTCAAGACGGTTTTGAAAAAGCGCGGTTATTCGACTGCCGTGGGCGACGAAGGCGGCTTCGCTCCAAGCCTTAAGGCGAATGAAGAGGCGCTCGAAGTTTTGATGGAGGCGATTCAACTGGCGGGTTACAAACCTGGCGAGCAGATAGGCATTGCGCTGGATCCGGCATCCAGCGAGTTTTACGATAAAGACAAGAAGAAGTACGTTTTCAAAAAATCGGATAAGAGCGAAAAGACTTCGGCGCAGATGGTCGAGTTCTGGGCAAAATGGGCTGCGCAATATCCAATCATCTCGATAGAAGACGGTATGGCCGAAGACGATTGGGACGGATGGAAGGCTTTAACGGACGCGTTAGGCAAGAAAATTCAACTGGTCGGCGACGATCTGTTCGTCACCAATAGCGAACGCCTGCAGAAGGGTATCGACATGGGAGTCGGTAATTCCATTCTCGTCAAGGTAAACCAGATTGGTTCGTTGACGGAAACACTGGAAGCGATGCGCCTGGCTGCGAGCGCGAACTATACCGCGATGGTGTCTCACCGCTCGGGTGAAACGGAAGACGCGTTCATCGCAGACCTCGCCGTCGCCACCAATGCGGGACAGATTAAGACCGGCTCAGCGAGCCGTACAGACCGCATCGCTAAATACAACCAGTTACTGCGGATTGAAGAGGAGTTAGGCCCGGCGGCTGTCTATTTGGGCAAGAAAGCGTTCCGGCAATAGGCGCTCATGGCAAAACTAAAACCTCTTGTGTTGACGATTCTCGACGGCTGGGGCTACCGCGAGATTACCGAAGGGAACGCCATTGCTCTGGCGCGAAAACCAACTTACGACCACTTAATAGCGACATACCCACACACCTTGATTCACACGTCGGGGCCATATGTCGGGCTGCCGGAAGGCCAGATGGGCAACAGCGAAGTCGGCCACATGAATATGGGGGCCGGGCGCGTTGTCTACATGGATGTGACTCGCATCGACTTGTTGATCGGCACCGGCCAATTCCAATTGAATCCCGCACTGCTGCATGCCATGGAAAAAGCCAAAGGCCACCGGCTGCATTTGATCGGGCTTTGCAGCGATGGCGGCGTTCACGCGCAGATGACGCATCTTTACGCGCTGCTCGAAATGACGAAGAAGCACGGCCTGAGCGAGGTCTATGTTCACTGCTTTATGGATGGGCGCGACACGCCACCCGAAAGCGGCGCGGGCTTTATCGAACAGCTTGAAAAGAAAATGCGCGAGTTGGGCATCGGCAAGATTGCTTCGGTATCGGGCCGGTATTATGCGATGGATCGCGACCAGCGCTGGGAGCGGATTGAACGAGCATTCCGCGCGATGGTGCTGGGCGATGGCAACAAGTTTAGCAGCGCCGCAGCAGCGGTGAAAGCCTCGTACGAGCACGGCGTGACCGACGAATTTATCGAACCGGCGGCAATTGTGAACGACCGCAATGAGCCGGTGGGCGCGATTCGCGAAGACGATAGCATCATCATGTACAACTACCGGGCCGACCGGGCGCGCGAAATTACGTCGGCGTTCACCAATGCGCTGCTGGAGAAACCGTCGCGCTCCATTCTTCCAAAGAACCTGACTTACACGATGATGACGCAATACGACAAGGGCTTTAAGCTGCCGTTTGTATTGCCGCCGGAACACCCGGACAATATTCTGGCCGACGTGATGGAACGGGCGCAATGGAAGAACTTGCGCGTTGCCGAAACAGAAAAGTACGCCCACGTGACTTACTTCTTTAATGGTGGCAACGAACGGCCGTATGCCGGCGAGGAACGCGAGATGGTGGCGTCGCCGAAAGTGGCGACTTACGATTTGAAGCCCGAGATGAGCGCGGCGGGGATCACGGAGAAAGTGACGCATGCCATTGAACAAGGCAGCTTCGACGTAATTGTGATGAACTACGCCAACGCCGACATGGTGGGGCATTCAGGAAAACTGGCGCCTACCATTCAGGCTTGCGAAGCGGTGGATGCGGGTTTGGGCGAGATTTACAAAACGTTGAAGCGCTGTGGCGGATCGTGGCTGGTAACGGCAGATCACGGCAATGCGGAGACGATGATTGACCCCATCACTAAAGGGCCTCACACGTATCACACCTTGAACCCGGTGCCGTTCCTGTTTATGACGAACGATAAAGTCGACTTGCAACAGAACGGCGCGTTGCGGGATGTGGCGCCAACTTTGCTTGGAATCTTGAACTTAGGTCAACCGAGCCAAATGAAGGGGAAAGATCTGCGAATCAAGTTGGGCTAAATGAAGCCGTTACTGGGCCGTGTTGGCCACCGGCTTTACGTAGTGGACTATACCGCGTGAATCGCGAATCCAATTGCGCGCGATTAATTCCACTTTCATATCTGGGCGCGCTTGGACTTCGACGCGGCCCGTAGATTTTTCTTCAGGCGTGAGAGGTACCGGGGAGCTGTCGTCAACGCGTACCGCTGCGTAAATGGCACCGCGAGTCTGTTCGGCAGGCCAAGTGATGATAACGTTTTCGCCGCGCGCTTTGACACTGAGCGGGATGATGGGCGGGGGCACCTGTAGAAAAGCCACCCAACCCACCAGACAGCCCAACAGTGCAGCCAAGGGGAAAAACAAAACCATGCGCGCGGTTGAATTAGCCGGCTTCTTGCGGCTTTCGATCTGGGCTTGGCGATAGGCTGTGGGCAAGTCGAGATCAAGTTCTTCCCCTGGTACTGGGCGAAGGGCGATTGAGCGGTCGGCTGAGGAACCGCGAGGCCCAGTGAGCCCGCCAGCCCGGCGTAAAGGTTCGATGCCGCCGCCAACGCGCCTTGCCGGCAGCGTTTCCGACTCGTTGGTCGAGGCCTGGTTCTCAGTGGAGGGGGAGTCTGCGTCTTCGGGTTTGGGTCGAACCTGATCGATATGCAAACGAGGCTGGCGGCGAGCGGGACGTGGGGGTGGGGCCTCAGAAGGCGCAAAGTCCTCGGCGTCCGGTGCGACGGGTTTAGGGAAAACGCCCGCTTCGTCTTCTGTGAGAGGCGCGGCCGTTCCATTGTCCACCTCGACGGCTCTTCGCGGAGCTGAGATATTCAAAGTCGGTGCCGGGATAGAGCCCACCGGGGCACTGCCGGATTTCGCCGCACGCCCTGGGAGCGGCAGGATAATCGCATTCTTTGCAACATCGCGCGGCAACGAACCATCGGCGGCGCGCACCAGAAATCCAAAACGGGTGGGCTGAAAACGTTCCGGTTTAACCAGCACTGTGACCATTCCGGGGTGAGCGAAATAATGGTCGCAGAGATCGGCTTCAAGATCGGTCAGCGTCATCGGGCTGCGGGTATGAGCGAGAAACCAGCCGACGACGTGCAAACCTTCCAACTCCGGATCGTGGGCGGAGGCTTCAATCTGCGCGTTCATCATCTCCAAATCAAGATCGGAGAGCAGGAAGGAAGGGCCGGAAGCATGTTCGCAGGCAATGCTGCGGAAAGCGTCGAT
This sequence comes from Bryobacterales bacterium, assembly GCA_963763615.1. Taxonomy (GTDB): domain Bacteria; phylum Acidobacteriota; class Terriglobia; order Bryobacterales; family Bryobacteraceae; genus Bog-105. Next base: position 74,829 of record CAVXPI010000018.1, read on the forward strand.
CCGGGTGCCTCTTTCATCCATCACGCCAAACAAGAGGCCGCCTTCTTCAATTCCGCCGTGAGGAATTTTGCGGTAGCCCTCATTCACGGCAAAGTCGATTTCGTGAAAAAGCGGCAATGAGTATGTGACGCTGGCGGAGGTACCGGGAATCGCCCAATATGCGTATTCGTTGCGCTTTTCTGCCGCGCCGTCCGGCTTGTTTTCTCGAGTCATTTATGAATAAGAACCCGCTGAAGAATTGCCCGGATCATAGATCGTCACGGTACCTGACGGCTCGTCAGAATCCCCCGACTCTGCTTCTAGCGTGTAGTAATAGGTTACAACGCCCATGGCAAAGGCGAGTAGCAGGATCGACGCGAACCAGCCGAAAGCTCGAGCTGAAACAAGCTTTTCAGCGTTTACGATGGCGGCGGTAAAACCAACGATGCACAGGGCGAGGGCAACACCAAGGCCCAGCTTAAGACCCCAGTGCATCAATTCGAGCACGGCTTCGCCGCCAATCTCGGGCCAAACCGTAAAAGTCGCCGTTAACGCCAGCAAAAACTCGCAGACGAAAGCGAACCGAAAGAGTTTTGGGGTCATTCCTGCGCTCTCTCATTCTACGATGAGATGTAGGCAAGAAAGCCTGCAGGCGTGTGCGCGCGAATAGATGCGTTGGTAACGCTTGTGAGTTGGTCTGGAGAAATCACGGTTCGCATGAAAGTTGTCTTAGAAGGTATTGAACTGCATTTGGCTCACCCGGATGAGTTGAATGTGACTTGGGTAGGCCAGGAAGAAGCGATGCGGCAACTGATGGCCGCCTGGATGGTTTTGAACGAGCGCGACGTGCCGATGAATCCACGTTTGCTCGGCAAGCCCGGAGTGGGAAAGACTACTATGGCCTATGCCGCCGGTAAGCGCTTGGGCCGCGACGTCTATATTATTCAGGCAACGGTGGATACGCGGCCGGAGGATTTGCTCATTACGCCGGTAGTGGAAGGTTCCGCACGCTTGAAATACGTGGCCTCGCCGCTTGTGACAGCAATGATCCGCGGGGGCGTGGCCATTCTGGATGAAGGCAACCGCATGAGCGAGAAGAGTTGGGCGAGCCTTGCCCCGCTGCTCGACAACCGGCGCTATGTGGAATCGATTGTCGCGGGGGTGAAGGTGAAAGCGCACCGAGATTTTCGGCTCGTGGCCACGATGAATGAGGATTCGTCGACGTTTGATCTTCCTGAATACATTCATTCGCGTTTGCAGCCGCAGATTCTGATTGATTTTCCGGAGCGCGAAGAAGAGCTGGCGATCTTGCGCGAGAATCTGCCGTTTTCGCCGGATGAAGTATTGCAGTATGTTACGGATTTTCTGCAGCAATCGCATGCGTCCGATGAAGGGTATACGGTCCGCGATGGGGTAAACATTGCGCGCTTCGCGCTTAAGCTTAGCCATGAAACAGGTCAACCGGCGAAGTTGCTTTTGACTCTCGCTATACAAGCGATTCTCGGAGAAGAGGCGCTGCGTTATCAGCAGCGGCGCTAGCAAATGACGGACGATTTGACAGGCGACAGCCTTCTGACGCGCGGTAACATCACTTACTTTCCAGTAGTGCCGGGACGCCTGGAATTTTCCTGGCGGCTGCGGCGGTATCTACTTCAGAAGCAGCCGCGTGTGGTGGCAGTGGAATTGCCATCGTCTTTGGAAACGCCTTACCGTAAGGCGATCGGCCGTTTGCCGCAAATGTCGGTGATCTTGATTCCCGAAGATGGGCTTGACAACGACGATGAGGGGCGAGCCACTTACATTCCGGTTGAACCGGGCGATCCTTTTGTCGAAGCGCTGCGAACGGCTGCAGAACTCGGCTCGGAAATTGTTTTTCTGGAGCCGCCAACACACGAAAGGCCGCACTTGACCGACTCATATCCGGAGCCGTATTCGGTCGAAATGATTGGTGTGCGGGCCTACATTGAGGCCTACCGGGTACATCCACAGCCGCGTAGCGCGCAATTGGAGGCTCATGCGGCGGCTATGGCATGGAAGCTGCAAGGCGCCGATCCGCTCGCGAATCTGTGCGCGGTGGTCTCGCTGAATTTGCTCGATCCACTGCTAGACGCGATGGAAATGCCCCAGGATGCGCCGCCGGCGCCCAGGACTCGACTGTTTCAGCGAGCGGAGCTGTGCAACCTGCATCCCGATTGTTTAGCGGAGGTCACGAGCGAACCACCGTATTATCAGGATCTCTATGAGCGCGCGCGAGCTGAACAAGATTTGAGCACCTTTCAGTTCGACCGGCCGCGATGGCAGTTGCAGCTGCTTCGCGAAGCCGAAAAAGAATATGCCATAAACACCGGCGAGAGCATGCAAACCTGGCAGCGCCTTGGGATGGCCAAATTTTCGCGGAATCTGGCCACACTTGACGGCCATTTGATACCGAGCCTTTACGATTTGGCGCTGGCCGCTCGCTCGATTGTAGACGACAATTACGCGTATGAAGTTTGGCAGATGGGCAATCGCTTCAGTGAGCAGCAAACAGAAGTGCCAGGAATGGAAACGCTGAATCTATCCGGCGATGAAGTCTTTCTCCGGACACGCAAGCTGCGGATCCGCCGGCGTTTGCCTAGGATGAAGCAGCGGCTCAAACCGAGCGGAATCAAATCTCGCAAGCGCGAGAAATACCAGGGTGAATGGGCGCAGCAAACAGACGGGCAAAGCATCTGTTCGTATCCGCCCGAAGATTTGGTGATTGAAAACTACGGCCGCTTTCTGAAGAAGTATGCGAAGTCGAAACTTTCGGAAGAGCGGGCGCGAGTGGAGCCATTCCTATCTTCGATGTTGGATGGCATTGATTTACGCGAGACGATTCGCAACTGGCACGACGGGAAACTTTATGTGCGCGAACTCGGGAAGTTTTCCGGTGAAGTCGGCGCGCTGGTCGTGATCTTCGACGAAGACAAACAAGACCGTTACCGCTACTTGACCACCTGGCTCGGCGAGCATCAGAATGAATCGGATATGGCCTTCTATTCCACGCCGCCGTTTGACCACATCATCGGCCCGGGAATTGGCCGCGCCGAGTATGGGGGATTACTAATGACATTGCCTCCGCGCCGGCTTTACGATGTGTGGAGCGATTCAGATTACGACACGGCTGAGTCGAAAGCCGAACGATTGCTGATGGCCGGGTTGGATTACGCGATCGAGAGAAACGTGGTTTACATTGCGGCGAGACCGCCGCGGAGTGTGTTTCGGCATTTGGCGGCGAAGGTGAATCGAAAGATCATCTATATTCCGCTCGGGCAACTCTCACCGGCCAAGTTGAAGAAAATTCGCGTGGTGCATGTGCTCGATAGTTATGCGCGCCGGGCGGATGCTAAGCAGTATTTGTGGTAACTCAGGTTCGACTTCCCAGGAGTGAGACGACATGACCACGGTTAAACCCGCCTTGACAATTGTATCGTAATGGAAATATCGCGCCTTATAATAAGATTTTTTATAAGGAATATGGTATTATCGAATTCAACAATGGCACGAAAATCTAGGAAGGTGACGGTCGATATTCCGCTGCGGTTATATGAAGAGACCGAGCAGGCTGTAAGCAACTTGAATACGACAATCAGTGTGTTCATTCGCGAGTCGATAAGCCGTCGTCTACGGTCCATCCAAAGAGCGAACTTAGAACGGGAACTGAAAGAAGGCTACATTGCGAATGCGGGCCTGGGTGACCAAGTTTGTAAGGAATTTCAGTTTGCCGATGGGGAAACGGCGGGTCAAATAGATGCTTAGTGTCGTTCGAGGGGATATTGTTCATGTTGCTTTAGACCCCACGGTCGGGACGGAGATAGGCAAGACGCGTCCTTGCGTAGTCATTCAGAATAATGTCGGTAATCAGTATTCTCCTCGCACAATTGTCATCCCGTCCACTGGTGCCGAGCATGTGGTCAAGATGTTCCCTATTAACATCCATGTAGAAGTGGGTGACGGAGGTTTTACGAAATCCTCCGTGATTCTTTGCGATCAGATTCGAGTCGTAGACAAGGTCCGTTTGGTTCGCGTAATCGGTCGTCTCTCCACCGCAACTATGGCCAAGGTTGATGCGGCGATTAAAATCAGCCTTGGATTGAAATAATTCTTGGAAGGTTGGATTAGCCGATGATATCGTCGTCAAATACCGTTGTTGAACAACATGGCGCCGTTACTTCTTCTCTGTAACTGAGGTAGCAACCAGTTGTTTCACGTCTTCCAATTCCTTGCTGAGCCGCGCGCCGCGGCGGGCCAGGCTAACCACGTAAAGCAAAACAATCAACCAGGCGGCCAGAAAGCCGTAGAACATAAAAGTAAAATTGCGTGCGTCCATATAATGTACAGTCCTTTTCTCAAACGTGCGCGGCACGGCGCAGAGAATCAATTTCGCGGGCAGTAGATTCCTGGCGCGCCCGCACAATGGTCAACGCTGTGGCCACAATAAGGAGCGCTAAGAAATTGAGCAGCAGCGCGTGCAGCATGGCGGGATCCATCCCACTTTTCCCTCCCGTCCGGAAACTCAAAACCGGTCCCGGATGGTTGTTGCGGAACCATTCGATCGATTTCCATACGATTACCACATTCACGCAGCCAAAAATGGTCAAGGCGGCCGAAAGGCGCGCTCGCTGGGTCGGTTCGTCTATCGTGTTTCGCATCATCAGATAGCCTGCGAAAATCAACACGCAAACGAGTTGCGAAGTGAGCCGGTAATCCCAAGTCCACCAAATCCCCCAAATTACGCGCGCCCAGATGCTGCCGGTCACCAGATTCGCAAACGAAAACACCACCGAAACCTCAACAATTGAGGCTGCCAAAGAATCGTGGCGGAGATTTCCGCCCGCAAGATATAACACGCTCAGAATCATGGCCACAAAAAAGCCAAGCATGCCTACCCACGCGGCCGGCACGTGAAAAAAAATAATGCGGTAGATGTAGCCTTGCGAAGCCTCATCAGGCAACACCAAAAAAATGTTATAGAGATTATAGGCAAGTAGAATCGCCGCAAAACCAGCGAGCGCGATTACCAGTTTTTCACGCATAGAGAAGTCCTTATCATCATTGTCAACTAATTCACTAAAATCGTGTCGGCCAAAACCCAAGCCAAAAGGGTAAAAACCACGTCCGATGTGGCCAGTACGCGAATCCATTCAGGCTCCGCGTTCAGCGGCCGGTGATTCAACACTGTATTGGTCATTTCAATCGCCGCAATCAAAATCGGCACCATAAGCGGGTAAATAATCACCGGCAGCATAAGCTCGCGCAATCGCAAATTCACCGTCATAGCGCCGAACACCGCACCCAGAATCGAAATGCCCCAGGTGGCTAACGCGCACACCAGACCCAGCGGACCTCCCTGCCCGAGCCAATTCACGTTGTAGAAAATACCGAAAACGACCAGGGACACCAACTCCACCACCAGCAGCATGGCAAAGTTCGCAAACGCTTTCCCTAGAATTAAAGCGGCTCCGGACAGGGGGGACGCGAGCAAGGTATCCAGACACTCGTTCGGCAGTTCACGGGCGAAGCCGCGATTGAAGACCAGCGCTCCCGCAAAAGCGAATACTAACCACAGCAAGCCGCCGCCGAATTCGTGCATCTCATCCGTAAACGATTCGAAGGCGAAGCTGAAAATCACGAGAATCACGATGGCGAACGAGCCCGCCGCGTTCAAAGATTCTTTCGTTCGCAGCTCAATCGCCAAATCTTTGCGCGCCACCGCGAACGCTTGCGTCAATAGATTCATTCCCGCGCACCGAGTTCGGTATGCAGGCGGTAGAGCAATGCCGGATCGTCGAGCATTTCCTGCGTGCGTTCGCCGGTGTAACGCAGGCGGCCGTTTTCCACTAGTGCCACATGCGACGCAATGGCCAGAGCTTCGCGCAGTTGGTGAGTAGAAAGAACAATGGTCGCGCCGCGCTGGCGGGCTTCCAGCAGCAACTCGCTTAGCATGGCAATAGCGCGGTCATCGAGCGAGGTGAACGGCTCGTCGAGCAGCAGGATTTTCGGCGAGTGAATGAAGGTGCGGGCCAGGGCGAGCCGCTGGCGCATGCCGCGCGAAAATTGCCGAACAGGCATGGTAGGCACCTTGGCTAACCCGACACGTTCGAGCCATGTATCCGTTAGATTGCGGAGGTTGCCAACGCCCGCAATGCCGGCAAAAAAGTGAAGATTCTCGCGCGCCGAAAGATCTTCATATACGCCAATGCCATGCCCCAGAAAGCCAGAATTGCGGCGCGCATCTTCGCCGCGTGGCTTTTCGCCGAACAGTGTTACATTCCCGCGCTGAAAATGCGTCAGGCCAGCCAGGATGCGGAGTAGCGTTGTCTTCCCTGCCCCGTTGCGGCCCAGCAAGGCACATGACGAACCTTCACCGACTGCAAGAGTACAATCGCGCAACGCGGCATAATCACCATAGAACTTCCACACCTGATTGAGCTCTATGGCCTGCGTCATTCTTTACTTATTGGCGTAGGGCGCGCGCACGGGTGAGGTGGTGTAAAGGAACACCAAGCCCACCGCAAGAATCGCCAGCGCGAGACCGAGCAACCAACCCATGTGCCGGTAGATTTGTGGTTGGCCTTCCGTCACAGGTGGTGAATCGCCCTGGTCGGGCTGGGTTGTCTCAGGTCCCCGTAAAGAACCTGTGCCGGTAATTTCGGCGGTGAACGCGCCGGGACCAATCACGTTGTAAATACTCGCCTGGGTCTTCGGCTCAGTGCCGACGCTCTGCAGATCTTTGCCCGAAAGAGTAACGCCCTGCGGCGCGATGAGACGCAACGGACCGGAGGCAGGCATGCCTTTTACGTTGACCACCTGGCCACGGAACGTAAACGGAGAGCCAGCAGGAAGAGCATAATCTACTTCAAATTGGGTCTCACCTGGTTTTATGGGGTAATCCACTTTGTAGATTCCCTCAGTCTCTGTACGTTCGGCGGCGCGCGGCAACGGCATGCCCTGCGGACCTTGCACTTGCACCCTGACCTGGCCGTTCGCTTCCGGCGGCAGATAGAAACGCAGGCTGCCTACGGCCGGATTGCTGTAAGTGGAAGTCGAATCGTTTTGAACAATTACGTTCTCGCTTACGCCAATGCTGCTGGTGGTCGGCTCAACGAGCATCATATGTTGGGCTACACGCGCCACATCAGCCGATTTGGTCGCTTCGAACACTTCCAACTCGACGTTTGAAGTGGGAATGTTCGGCGTCATCAACTTGTTGTAGTTGACGCCGTTATACATGGCTTGCAGAAGCTGCGGGCCACCGCCGGGTTGATCTTTCTCAAAGGCGAAGTGGCCGCCGGCATCGGTCACAGTGGTGCCGATAGTCTGCATACCCTGCTGTCCAGGCTTGACGAGAGTAACGCTCACGCCCGGTTGCGGCTTGCCGGTCGAACGGTTAATCACGGTGCCGTCCATAGAGGCACGCAATGAGACCGCGCTGAGGACGAACAAGGCACAGAGGCTATAGCGTTTCATGCGATGGCCTTTCCGCATTCGCCGCAAAATTTTAGATTTTCTTTGAACTTTGCACCGCAATGTGGACAAACGGTTCCCTTTGCCGCCACAGCAGCGGCTTTGGCTGCTGGTTTTGCCTGTGTGCGAACCGACCCAAGCCCAAGAGCTTTAAGCGTCTGCTCCGTCTCACTCAACACCACTGCCAATTCTTTCTGCAGGGCTTGCTTGGTCTGCTTGTAGTCATCATCGGTCAACTTGCCGAGCCGGTACTCAAACTGCAGATCCCGCAAGTTATCGTAGATGGCGTGTTTGCGGTCTTCCAGATGTTGAATGGGCGAGATCGGAATTGGTTCAGGAACATCTTTGTCGCGTACAAAGAGCGTGTAAAACAGAGCGACCAAAACCAGAACGAGAGCAGCGGAAGTCACGATCATTTCTTCGACGGGCCGCCACTTAAGGGTGAATCATCCATCTCATGATCAATCTGTGCACGGAAACGATCAAGCACGGCTTCATCGGCGGGCTTCAGAAGCTCTGGCGTTTTCTGTCGATTGCGGCGCACATACCAGGAATAAACACCGAAGCCTAAGAGCAGGGCGATACCAGGGCCGACCCAAGTAACTATAGGGCCAAGACCTTGCGTCGGAGGAGAAGCCAGCGTGACGATTCCGTCTTCCTTTACAAAGGTGTTGACGATTTCGTCGTCGCTTTGCCCCTGCTGCTTCATCTCGTAAATACGCTCCCGCTTGGGGCTGCAATAGCCGCAATGCAGCATCGCGCAATCGCCCACGGTATTGCGGCACGTTCCGCAGCGGCAGGCAAGGCGAGTTCCTACGCGCACCACGTCAGGCGTCAGAAACGATTCCGGCGCTGCCTGCGCATAGAGGGTGCCCAGACTGCCGGCCAAAGCAAGAACGAACTTAATGCTGAACTGTCGCGGGCTGCGCATCGGCAATACCTACCACTTTGGTACGGGCGTACTGAAGTCGAACCTTTCCCGGAATCAAACAAATAATGGTGCCCAGCAGAATGATATAGAAGCTGCCCCAAATCAGGGTCACCAAGGGGAAGACGTAAAGCTGAAAAATCGCCTTGGTGTTGTCTTGCGATAGGCCGGCGTAGTTAATGTAGACATCTTCGTTAAGGCGGCGGCGAATTCCGATAATGGACGATTGTTCCTGGCTCGCCTTATAGCTGCGAACCTCTGTTTGCAGAGTAGTGAGAAGGTTCCCGCGGCGCGAAACTTCTACCGAGGCGTGGCTGAACTGATAGTTGGGCAAATCGCCATCGTTCACATTCACTAGCTTGAAATCATAGCCGCCAAACGGAACAGTTTGATTCAGACCGATGCTGGTGGTCACATGCTGGTTAAACGCGCTGCCCGTGAAGCCAACGAACATGATGACTATGCCCATGTGAACGAGATAGCCGCCATAACGGCGGGTGTTGCGCCAAGTCAGCTCGTAGGCAGAACGCAAAAGATTGAGGTTTTCTTTCGCCTGGATGGCGCGCGAGCCTTTCCAAAACTCGCTGACGATGGAAGCGATGACAAAAGCGCACAGGCCGAACGAAATCACAGCGGTGATGGCGTGGACGCCGGCTGCCACCAAACCGGCCATGACGGCCAGCCCCACAATGCTTGGCATCAGAAACGATTTCTTCAAACTGGCCAGCGAACTCTTGCGCCATGCGATGAGCGGCCCAACACCGGTAAGAAAAATCAGAAACAACGCGATAGGAATGGTGACCCGGTTGTAATAAGGAGCGTCAATGGTCTCCTTTTCTCCGGTGAGGGCTTCCATGATAACCGGAAACAGCGTGCCCCACAGCACCGCAAAACAACTCGCCAACAGAATCAGGTTATTAAACAAAAAACTCGATTCGCGCGAGATAACGCTTTCCAGCTTCACTTCACTCTTCAGGTACGGCAACCGGAGGGCAATCGCCAAAATGGTGAGCGCCGTAGCGGAGATGAGAAACGTGGTGAAATATGGCTTCACCGGCGATTGCGCAAAAGCGTGAACAGAGGAGACCAAGCCGGTACGGGTCAGCGTTGTACCGAGAATGCTTAACAAGAACGTCGCGGAAACCAGCACCATATTCCAAACCTTCATCATGCCCTTCTTCTCCTGCATCATCACGGAATGCAAGAACGCGGTGGCAGTGATCCACGGCATAAGCGACGCATTCTCCACCGGGTCCCAGCCCCAATAGCCGCCCCAGCCCAAAACCGTATAGGCCCAACCCATTCCCAAAAGAATGCCTGTTGTCTGAAACAGCCAGGTCAAAATGGCCCAGCGGCGCGTGGTATGAATCCAAGCTTCGCCCGGCTGCTTGGTAATAAGCGAGGCCATCGCAAACGCGAACGGAACCGAGCAGCCAACATAACCCAAGTAAAGGAACGGCGGATGAATCGCCATGGTCCACCATTGCAACAGTGGACTCAAACCACTGCCATCGCCCACATCAATAATGCCCTTCCCGGCCATCAACACTCTGAACGGGCTGGCGACGAAAGTGATCATGCCCACGAAGAACGCCAGGATCGTCATCATGATTGAGGTGACGAGCGGCATCATTTCGCGGAACTTGCGGCGATTGGTGAAAACGATAATGGCCGAATAGACGGAAAGCAACCAAGACCAAAGCAGCAACGAGCCTTCCTGCCCACCCCACCATGCCGTGAACTTGTACACGGCGGGCATGTCGCGGTTGCTATGCGCGGCTACGTAAGCCATCCGGAAATCACCCGTGATCAGCGAATAAATCAACACGCCCGCCGCCACGGTAAGCAGCGCGCAAATCGCGTAAACCGAACGTTCGGCACTAATGACGAGAAACGGCCGTTTTGTGTATTTACCCGTGAGTGAAGCTGCGATGGCAAACACCGCCAGGCAAAACGAAACCAGAATGGCTAACGCGCCTATATTTTCCATGCAACTCCTCTAGCGTAGGCTAGAAATTTTTTCGGGCATCTGCGCCGGATGCGAAACGCCCTTTTGGTTGGGTTTGGCTTCGTATTTGGAAGCACATTTTGCTTGAATCTTGTTAGCGCGAAAAACGTTATCGGGGCCCAGACGCCCATCCGCTAGCGCTTGCGCATTATCGCGGAACGTGTCTGGCAGCGGATCGGAACCCGTGTAAACCACGTTCAACAGTGTGGCGCCCTGGTGCAGAACAAAGCTGGTTTCCATGCCGTTCTTGACAATGGATCCGGGTTGCACATCGCCCCCCACGCGCAGTTTATGGTCTTGCGCTTCCTTGCCCATTTTCTGCAACTCGGGAATGGTCTTATAGTAGGTCTTCGTGTCGGCAACGCCTGTTCCGGCGAGCCAAACGAGGGCACCCACAATCACCGCCATAATAGCGCCAAACTTCACGTAAGTTTTCATTGCAAACCGCTTTCCGACTGTTTCCAGTATATGACGCTTGTACCCACACAATATTTCGGTAACGGCAGATTTTTTCTAGTTTCAGTAGAATTGCAGAGTACGGGTTTGAAAACCAGGGCGCACCTTCTACAATTGTCCATACACAGCGAACTGCTGTCCTTGAAGTGACACCACCACGCGATTTAGGATTCGCTCATCGTTTCGAGCCCGGCACCGCAGCGGGGGCACCGTTCTTACTCCTCTTGCATGGGACGGGCGGCGACGAAAACAGTTTGATCCCCTTGGGCCGAGCCATTGCGCCGGGCGCCGCGTTGCTGAGTCCGCGCGGCCAGGTGATGGAGCAAGGGATGGCGCGCTTTTTCCGGCGGCTGGCAGATATTGGCGATTTCGACCAGGAGGACCTGGAAGTGCGAACCAAGGATCTGGCGCATTTTCTGGTGCTCGCCTGCAGCGCCTATTCGATTCCACGCGGCAAATTAGTGGCCGTTGGATTTTCGAACGGAGCCACCATAGCCGCCAGCCTGATTCTGCGCTTCCCCGAAGAATTAGCCGGAGCGGCATTGATGCGCGGCATGGTTCCTTTCGTGCCGAAGGCGGTCGACATTCAACGGCGTTCAGTACTGCTGCTAGGCGGGGTGGACGACCCGATTGTCGGTACCGACGAAGTAGCCGAACTGGCCAACATTTTTCGCGCAGCCAATGCCGAGGTGACGCTGCATTGGGAGACCGCCGGGCATACGCTGTCGCAGGGCGATGTGCTGATGGCATTCGACTGGATGCGCAAATTCTTTGCTATTCAGCGAAGCGGCGCGCGAAAGTAGCGCATCGAAGGTAGACTACAGTATCGGAATCCACTTCTTGCCCGCTTCTTCCAAGTTGCCGCCTGCGAATGCCCGGCCCGCTCCGGAACCGCGCCGTATTGCGCAAATGTCGGAACAGACTGGCCTCGCGAATGCGCAACGCTGGTTTACGCGTGAGCGCGCTTGGATTAACGACCAACAACTCCAGCTTTGCCGTATTCCGGCGCCCACTTTCTTCGAACAGCAACGCGCCGAATGGTTTCGCGACAGGCTCAACGCCCTGGGCTGGGACGCGAAAATCGACCGCGCAGGCAACGTTCTAGCGACGCGGGCGCCCGACAGCGAAGCGCCGACCCTGATTGTTTCCGCTCATCTCGATACCGTGATCGCGCCGAAACGCGCCGAGGACATTCACTTCTCGCCCGACGGCCGCCTGCTGGGCCCAGGCAGTTCGGATAACGGTGCTGGGCTGGCGGCGCTACTCGCTTTGGCGCGCGTGCTGACGGAAAACCCAGAACTGTCGCATCTCGCATCCTCGCTGCTGCTTGTCGCCAACGTAGGCGAAGAGGGCGAAGGCAATCTCAGCGGTATGCGTTTTTTGTGCAAGCAAACGGCGCAAATCGCGCAAATCCGTGGTTTTTTGGTGCTGGATGGCCCCTCCACCGACCACATCACCGCGCAAGCTTTAGCCAGCCGCCGCTTCGAAATCAGCTTCGCCGGGCCGGGCGGGCATAGCTGGAACGACTACGGCACACCCAATCCGGTGCACGCCATCGGCGAGGTGATCAGCGTATTTGCTCAGTCGGCCGAGGCGCGGCTCGGGGTTGAAAAACACACCCGCTGTTCCTACAATTTCGGCATGGTTGAGGGCGGAACGAGCGTCAACTCGATCCCTGCGAGCGCCCGCGCGAAGCTCGACCTTCGTTCAGAAGATCCGCAATTGCTCGATGAAATTTCGGCGCTGGTGACGAATGCCGTAGAGCGCAGCCTTGAGCGTGAGAACCGTGATGTGCGCACCGAGCGCCTCTCCGCCAAGATCAAGGAACTAGGCGCCCGGCCCGGCGGAAAGCTGCCAGAGCAATCGCCTTTGCTCCGCACTCTGCAGTCCGTGGATTCGTTTTTGCACATTCGAGCGCGCGTCGATTGCGCGTCCACAGACGCGAACGTACCGCTCTCCATGGGTTTGCCGGCAGTTTCCATCGGCGCAGGCGGCCAAGGCGGCGGCGCGCATACCAGCCAGGAATGGTATCAGCCGGACACCCGCGAATTGGGCTTGCGGCGCATTCTACTCGCGCTAGCCGCGCTTGCCGAAGAAGACCGCATCGCCGAAGCAGCCGGATAAACACGTGCCTTCTAGATCATCGCGCTGGCAAGCCGACGCCGCTTTGGCCTTTGTAGCCGTTATCTGGGGCAGCACGTTTGTCGTCGTGAAGCAGGCACTAGCCGACGTCTCCACGCTGTACTTCCTGTTCCTGCGTTTTTCGCTGGCCAGCTTTTGCATGTTAGTGCTGTTCGCGCCCGCCTTTCGCAAAATGAGTGGCCGCGAAATCGGGCAAGGTCTGGGCGCAGGCGCCATCGCCGGACTGTTCCTCTGGCTCGGCTACATTTTGCAAACGCTCGGCTTGAAATATACAAGTGCCGGAAACTCAGGCTTTCTCACAGGGCTCTACATTGTTCTGGTGCCGCTCGTTAGTGCGGCCCTCCTCCGCAAACGTCCCACTGGCCGCGAAGTAATCGGCATTACCATCGCCACGGCCGGCATGGTGGTGATGACGTTGCCTTCGCTCGCGGCCAACTTCACGATGAATCGCGGCGACTTACTAACTATCGCCTGTGCGGTTGCGTTCTCTTTCCATCTCATCGCTGTGGGCCACTATTCGCAACGCCGGAAGACAGAAGCACTGGCTCTCGGCCAAATCGGCTGCGCGGCCATACTCTCCGGTTTGTCTCTGCGGCTCGAACCACTGCATATCGTTTGGAGCCGCTCTGTCTGGACAGCCATTCTTCTGACAGCTATCTTTGCGACAGCCGTAGCGTTCGGACTCCAAACCTGGGCGCAACGCTACACAACGCCGACCCGTACGGCTTTGATTTTCGCTTTGGAGCCGGTGGTGGCGTTGGTCACAGCGGTTGCGATTGGCGGAGAAGCCCTCACATTATATGCAGTGGCCGGCGGCGCTTTGATCCTCGCGGGTATTCTAGCGGTCGAGTTGAAACCGTCGGCTTCCCCAGTTCTCCTACCGTGAGATATGGGTACGCAAACGGCGTTGAGTATTGAAGAATATCTCCACACCGTTTTCGATGGTTCCGACCGCGAATACCTTGATGGCGAGATTGTAGAGCGCAACATCGGTAACAAGTCGCACGGACGCGTGCAAGGCACTTTCGTCTACCGGCTCACCCAGTTTGAGACTGCTACTGGCATCTTTTTGCTCGTCTATCGCGCCGACGGACTGCACGAAGTAGAGCAGTTGGAATTGCCAGAATTCGGAATTGTTCTCTCGAAAAGCGCTATTTTCTCGTAGCAGCTAGCGTGGCCTGACTAAGTTGCTTTTCCAATCCGCGCCTTCCCTGCTCCATGGCCCAGCGGTGATTCCACTCGAACAGGGGCTTGAGCAGGAACGACCAGAAACGGAGCAATGGTTTCTCCGCAGTCAGTTTCCAATCGAACGTGACCACAGTGCAGTCCCCGTTTGGCTGCAGAGTCCAAATACCGCGGCCGTCGAAATCTCCAGTGGCTTTGATCGCCAGGCGCTCGGGCGGATCTGAAGCGATTGTCTCCGAGGTCCAGCGCAAACGATACGGCAGTTTGCCTTTGGTGACGAACCGGAACCGGTCTCCTTGCTCCAACTCTACCGTCAAGTAAACGGAGCCCCACCACTTTGGAAATTCCAGCGGCTTCTGAATCAGATCGAAGATTCGATCGGGCGGGGCCGCAATCCGCCACTGAGTGACGAAGTGATATTTGTTATTCATCAGACTCACTTGGGCTAGTGAGCAGCGGCTGCCGCCACGCGGTTGGCTTCCACAAACGCGGCCGAGTTAATGATGTTGATGTAGCGCGCGATCTTACCATCGCGGAACTTGAAGTAATGCGCGACGGGCGTATCGACGCGGATGCCACTTGCTTTCACAGTGGCCTGATAGCGGCCGAACGCTGCAACCGCATCGCTGCTTGAAAAGAACTCGGTCATCTCCAGGACTGGGTTGTCATGTTCCGCCGCGATGCCCGTGAAGAAACCAAGTGCTTCTTGCGGTGAATGGCGGATGCCGGACCATGAGAGATCGTTGGTCGCTTCGAATTCCCAACTGACGTCGTCCGTCATGCTTTCGAGAATGGTGTTGATCTCGCCCCTGCCAAATGCGGCATAGATCTGTTTGACTTTTTCGATTAAATCGGACATGTGTGCTCCTTCACTGGACCCATACGGAATCTGCTGACTTTTGGATTGGCTCCCCAATAACCAAATCACAGCTTTTCAGGTTGAGCTCTCCAGCGGCGTGCAAGCGCCGGGAACAACACGCCGCCTATATTGGCGAGTAAGAGATCGGGGAAAGGCGGCCTTTCGGATTTCGGATGCAGCATGCGCACCAATGCGCCCAGGAACCGCAACACCGCCCCCAAACGATCCCGGATGGAATGGCTGGGCTCCCGCCCGTTGGCACGGATGAGAAGAAGGGTGACGTCGTCGGCGCAAAGATTAGCCGGATGGCAGCCGCTGATTTCGGTGGTAAGCCACCCGATCAAGTCCGCTGGTGCCACACGTTCGGCGGTCGATCGGCGCAGGGCTTCGAGCAGGCCGGCCTCGTCAAGGAGTGCGCCGTCGGCGTCGCACGATTCGCTCACCGCATCGGTGTAGGCCAAGACGCAATCGCCTGGTTGCATCTCGATATCAAAATGCTCGTAGTCGGTTTGTGCGAAAATTCCCAGCGGTAAGTTTGCCGGTAAGGCGCGTGCCGAGAGACCACCATTCCCCATCAGCTGCCACTGACCGGTGGCAGCACGAAACAAGAGCGGACGCGGGTGGCCGGCATTGGACAAGCGCAAGCGGCGGCTCGGTACAAAGAATGTAGCTACTACGGCGGTGGCGAATTTGTCTGGCGCTGAATGCGCGGCGAACTGCTTATTCAGGACGCGGACGAATTCGCCATGATCGAGGCGATTCACAAAACGGCGCATGAGCCCGCGAAGCTGATCCGCTATGCCGGCAACCACCGCTCCGTGGCCGGCAACGTCGGCTAGCAACAGACGAATAATCCGGCCCGTGGCGCAACTGGAAAGGTAGTAAACGTCACCACCACCGCAGGCCGACGCGTACGGGCGGCTGTAGATCCAGCAATCGAGGCCGCCGAACTCGACCGCGCTTGTGGCCAACTGACTGCCGCTCCAGACTTCCATGCACGGCATACGCACGGATGAGTCGTTGGCGATTGCTTTTTCAGATTTAGCGGCTTCCATCGCACACGAATTTGACATGCTTCAGATCTCCTATACGTGGAAGGGCGAGTTTCGGATTGGCTTTGCTTGGCCCTTACTATGAGGCTGGTGCATACTTCTCACCCGCAACCGTTGCGACTTTCTGCATCTCGCAACAGCGAAGCCAACTAGATCGTCATCGATGTGGGCGGCTGTTGCCGTTGCCGCTTCTCGAATTCGCTCCAGATCGTCACGCCTGTGATCGTCACGCCATTCCCGAGTTTCACATCCGTTACAGGCACAAGCTTTTCGCCATCCCAACTGGCGATCGTCTGTGTGGCCGGATCGAAAACAAAGATGGTGAGGATCGAGCTTTCCCTGTAACCGCAGCACTTCGTTTCGATGTCCTCCCCCGGCGACAATACCTCGAAAACAACATCCACAGGCCGGGTCGGATACGCACCCTCGAATTCTTCGAGAACTCCATAAACGTCGGGCCGGGGCCGCCAATCGGGAACGTTCCGGAGTTCCGCTTCTACTGGTGAAATGTAACCTGCTAACCGGAGAAGTTCCGCGAGAAGCGCTTGAAGAAGACCGTGAACTTTTGTGGGCACTGGTTTGCGTCGAGCTTCACCCTGCCAATACTCCCAACCAGCTTCACTGCCGTAAAGCCTCTCATAGTCGGCGATGGAGAGGGATGTGGCAGCGGGTGCCATTCCTTGATGGTAGCAAGGGCCGCGCCTACCTGTACCAAACGAGCGGTGTTGAATGCCGACATTCCACGTTTTTCAACGGGAGCGGTAACCGGCAGGTTTGGCGACGATGCTCCATTTCTGTGTCGCGCCCCCTGAGGTTTCCGAACCCGTTCCCAACGCCAACATACTGTCGACGAGGGCCCCCGATTCGAGTCACGCGCCAAGCGAAAAAATCCCTCACCCCGTAACTGCATCGATCCAAACCGTTACACGCTCTTGCCGCCCATCAGATCCACCCACCCTTTGCGCCGCCGTTGCTATCGTCAAGCCAGTTCGCGCGGCCGCCTTCCGGTCTCCACACCGGATCGCCGCCGCGCGTCCCAGTTCTTTCAAAATCGAATACCAACCGCGCTGAATCATCCGGCCATTGGCTTCGTTTTTTCAAATCGCCGATGGCCGCCACGATTGGGTTTGTTTTTTCAAAACCGCCGCGCTGACGGCTCCGAAGCGCGCAAAACCGCTCCCCAAGCCGATTTAAGTTCTGCAGAAAACGCCTTTTCTTCGCCTTTCTACCGAATCACGCCAGCTTTGAAGCGTACACAAACCGTTCCCGCAGTCATTGGGGGTCATCTTTTCCTAACCCAACCGGCGCTGGCCGCTTGGCTTCGAAGCGTAAAATCGCTACTTAAGCCGATTTAAGTTCTGCAAAAAACGCCTTCTCTTCGCCTTTTTCCCGAATCCGTTGGCTTCGAAGCGTAATTCAGGCCTTCGCCAACCCGCCAGCAACGGCATCCACTTTACCCTCAACCCCGTCGCACTGAAATCGCATCGCTGGCTAGTCTCCGCATACCCGCTCAATTCAGCCCCGCTCTCCATCTCTCAATCAACAGCAACTGTTTCTCCACCGCATCCCGTTCCGGCGAATCGGGCTGCAATCGCAAAAACGTTTCAAAATCCGTCTTCGCCGCTCTGTGGTTCATCTGCCGCAAATGCACCACGCCTCTGTGCCGGTACTCTTCCGCGTACTCCGGCATCGCTTCAATCAGCAAATCCAAAACTTGTCGCGCTTTGTCAAACACCTCGCCGCGAATGTAAATCGCCTTCAAGTTACTCAACATCCGCACCAGCATCTGCCGCTTCGTCACTGCCGCCAGCAGAGCCGGATTCACCCGCAAATCCACATTCGCCGCTTCCTTCGCCAGCACGCACAAATCGCTGAAAGACAAAATCCGTCCGCCGCGAAACGGGTCCAGCCAGTAGCGCGATTCTTTGTCCTCATACGCCACAATGAAATGCCCCGGTAGGCCAACGCCGTAAACATTTCGCGAAAGGCGCCGCGCCACTTCCATATAGACCAGCGAAAGCGTGATCGGAATCCCCAGCCTTCTCATCAGAACCGAATTCAAACAACTGTTCCGCGGATCGTAATACTGTTCCGCGTTCCCTCGAAACTGCATCACATCGAACAGCAACTCATTCGCGCCTTTAATAAAGTCGAGCCCGTTCGTGCCCCGAGTCAATTGGGAATCGATTTGTTCGGCCAAATTGTCTAGCCGGAACAGGAAAGCCTCATGGTCCAAACCCGGAAATTCAATGCTTGCCAGTTCCAGCGCGGCCACGTCCAGCCGCACTTGAGATCGATCATCCCGCAACGCATCCAGCAAGCCCTTCACGCGGTTAGGTTACCACCCGCCGCCAACGGTCGCGTGCACCGCTCGTTCGATATAGTAGCCTCACATGAACCGCCGCCATTTTCTGACCACAGCTTCTTCTCTTTTCGCCGTGGAGTCACTCTTTTCGCGTCAAACGCGCGCCTCCGATGCGCGCATCGAAATCCTTCTCAACGAGCCCGGTGCCATCATCGCTCCCGAAATCTACGGACATTTTGTAGAACACCTCGGCGGCGTTGTCTATGACGGTCTCTGGGTCGGAGATCAGCAATCCGCCATTCCTCACATCAACGGCTTTCGGAAAGAACTCATCGAAGCCCTCCGCAAAGTCAAACCAGGAATGGTTCGCTGGCCGGGCGGCTGCTACGCCGATCAATATGATTGGCGCGACGGCATCGGCCCTCGCAACAAACGTCCACGCCGCACAAACTTCTGGGTCGACGCGCAGGAATGGCCCGCGAACGCCAATCGCCGCGGCCCGCATGTCTACGAACCCAACGCCGTCGGCACGGTTGAATTCGCCCATTTCTGCGAACTCGTTGGCGCGCAACCTTACTTCGCCGCCAACGTGCGCAGCCTCCCCGCCCAACAGCTTTATCAGTGGATCGAATATTGCAACTCACCCGCCGGTGCCACCACTCTTGCCGATCAGCGTGCGGCCGACGGCCATCCCGACCCGCTCAATATTCGTTTCTGGGGCATTGGCAACGAATCCTGGGGCTGTGGCGGAGATTTCGATCCGGAAGACTACGCCACAGAGTTTCGCCGCTACACCGCGTGGCTCCCTTCCTATGGTGTGAAAATCGCGGCTGTCGGCTCCGGCCCAAATGACGACAACTTTGCCTGGACCCGCCGCGCCTTCGCTAAACTCGCGCACGGCGACGGCATCAACAATATGTTCGGCTGGGCCATGCATCACTACGCCTGGAACGCCAGCGGCCACCCTCACGCCGAATGGTACAAAGCCAAAAGCGACGCCCTCAATTTCGATTCCGCCCAATACTATTCGCTGCTCCGCGACGCCAACGATATGGACCGCCTCATCCGCACTCATTGGGATGTTATGGCTGAATCCGATCCCACTCACAAAGTCAAACTCGTTGTCGACGAATGGGGCGCGTGGCACAAACCCGGCACCGAGCCTTTCGCCGAAGCCTTACTCGGCCAGCAAAGCACCATGCGCGATGCCGTGGTCGCTGGGCTAACCCTCAATACATTCAACAATCACGCCGACAAAGTCGCCATGGCCAGCGTCGCGCAGTTAGTGAACAATTTGCAGTGTCTCTTTTTCGCCCACGAAAATCGCTTCTGCCTTACGCCCACCTATCACGTCTTCGCCATGTACGCCGCTCACCAATCCGGCCGCTCCGTTCGCTCCGTCATCTCCACTCCCGACATTCCCTACACTTGGGACGACAAACCCGCCGCACTGCCCGGCTTGAGTAGCTCCGCCTCGCTGAAAGGCAACATACTCACCCTGACTGTCACTAACCTTTCACCTGATTCGCCCAAAGCCTCCGACATCGTCGTTCGCGGTGGCCGGATCCGAAATATCTCAGTAACTACCTTGGCTGCGGCTGACGTCCATGCGCATAATAGTTTCGACAACCCGCGTTCAGTTGAGCCAAGCACAAAGACCCTTGCGGTTGCCGGTCAAACGATCGAACACACCTTCGCGCCGGCATCTGTTACAAAATTTGAGGTGACGATTGGTTGACCCTTCCCAACTTTGCAACGCGTCGCGCTTCATGGAAAGCGGCTGGGGGTGGGGGTGGGGGTGGCGCGCTCGAAGTTTCTACCGAAACGAATTCCCGTTCTATCTGCTCGGGCGACACGAAACCTCACAGACGCCTATGAGCAACGGAGACCAACGACTCGGCTAAATGGCCGTGAAACCCAACGGTTCTGGCGGCTACGACCCGGCCAGGAGAAGACCTGCGCCGTCGGAAACGGACACGTCAACTGGGGAAAATGCCTGAAAGGCCTACCCTGATCCATGGTCAAAGCAACTTCAGTGCTGCTGATCATCGCCTGCGTAACGAAGTGGGTCAGAGCCCGGGCAGAGCCCCTTGCTCCGCCGATTTTTTTGGCGGGGCTTTTCTTGACAGAAAGACTGTGAGAGCCTAGTCTTAGGGCATGGAAATACAGTTCACACCCGAACAGGAAGCGCGGCTTTCACAAATCGCCAATTACAACGGCACTCCCGCCGAGCAGTTGGTGAAGCAGGCCGCTTTGCGCTTGGTTGAAGAGGACGAGCAATTCCACGCCGACATCGGTGAGGCGATTCAACAAGCCGACCGCGGCCAACTTATCGACCATGAAGAAGTCAAAGCCCGCATCGCCCGGTCTTTGCAATCTCGATGATTGTCCGTTGGACTGAAAAAAGCGTTTCTCGGTCTCGAACAAATCACCCATCACATTGCCGGCGATAACCCGGAAGCAGCCACCCGCACTGCTGAACAAGTTTATGTTCGCATCGAGGAACTGGTTACTTTTCCGCATCGAGGCCGTCTTGGACGCAAGGAAGGCACACGCGAACTAGTGCTGACCTCGCTGCCCTACATCGTCGTGTACCGGGTGAAGGAATCCACCATCGAAATCCTTCAGATTCGGCATGGCGCACAGAACGCAAATTGACCACTAATCTTTGGGGGAATTCGTGCTAGGGCACTCAAGCCGTTTTGGTCATCTGCGACGCCTCGAAACTACCTAGACGGCCCGCGTCCTCACCACTACGTACGACAACACGACCGGCACCATGCTCTTCGAGTCCTTACCGAACTGAGGCACCAATCCCAGCAAACACGGGACTTATGACGTGTTACAGAACCCTGAGCGCCTGGCGAGCAGCTTACCTTCCGACGGTCACGCCCCAAGCGAAAAAATCTCTCACCCCTAAGTGCATCAATCCAAGCCGTTTCCCGCTCTTGCGGCCGATCAGATCCAGCCACCCGTTGCGCCGCCGTTGCTATCGTCAAGCCAGTTCGCGCGATCGCCTTCCGGTCTCTACACCGGATCGCGGCTCCGCATCCCAGTTCTTTGCCTCGAAAATACTTTCGAGGTGCGTGCCAATCTCTCCTCGCCGCAAGGTGTTCGAAGCGTTGGCCGACGGTTGTTTGAAAACTTAATATTCGCAGGATCTTCGCCACGTCCTTGTGTGTCCGCCCATTTTCATCCGCAGGGATGGCCCACCGCGTTGAATCATCCGGCCATTGGCTTCGTTTTTTCAAACCGCCGATGGCCGCCACGATTGGGTTTGTTTTTTCATAACCCAACCAGCGCCGAACGCTTGCACTCCCGACATTCCCTACGTCTGGGACGACAAATCCGCCGCACTGCCCGGCTTGAGTAGCTCCGCCTCGCTGAAAGGCAATATACTCACCCTGACTGTCATTAACCTGGCCTGTGACTTCCCTTCAAACTATCCCTCCCGCCCTCAAACCGCCACCAAGCCTCGAGCCGAGCCGCGACAGCAATGGAGTCGGTTCTTCCATAGACCGCGCGTTTTCAGGGGAGCCTCCAACCGCGGTGGCCGCACCCAAAATGCCTCTGTAACTACCTTGGCTGCGGCCGACGCCCATGCGCATAATAGTTTCGACAGCCCGCGTTCGGTTGAGCCAAGCACAATGACCCTGGCGGTTGCCGGTCAAGTCATCGAACACACCTTCGCGCCGGCATCTGCTACAAAATTTGAGGTGACGATTGGTTGACCTTCTCAGTTCTCTGCAACGCTTCGCGCCTGGCGTGCCTTAAAAATTATGTTGACTTATTTCGCATCGGCGATATATCATCCCACTTACGACGCAGTAAAGCAGTAAGCAGTCCATAAGAACTAACCGAACGGAGAGGTTTTTGACTTATGCATAAAGCTGTACATGCTCTGACCGCTGTTTTGTCTCTCTGCTCCCTCTGGGGTGTTGTATCCTCGACGGCCCTTGCCCAACTTCAGACCCCGGTGGTCAGATGCGGTTTCTTTCCCACCCAAAATGGGTGGTGAACATCACCATCACCAAATAAAGCGAGGAAACGTTCGTCGTCATGGAATCTACCCGATTTGCGTGGAAGTGTGTTGCTCTGATTCTCTCCTCTGTTGGGTGCTTTGGCCAGACTTATTCCCCGCTTGGCGGCCACACGCCCGGCCAAGTGCTCCAAGGAAACCCCAACGGTAGCATTCCACTCAGCAAATTTGAAGTTTTCAATCCGGCCAACAATCAGATCAACATTGTGATTCCTGTGGGCTCGGTGCAGGGGCGCGGGTCGGTCAGCGTCCCGCTCTTGGTGCCTTTGACGGTGCCTGTTTGGGAAACACTGGCCATCCAATACCGCTACGAGTGCCCAACTCCTTGTTTGACAGGTTACGGTTACATTGCTCAGACCATCGACTGGAACCCAGTGCCGAGCGCCCTCGGCGCTGGAGGCAGCTTTATTATGCGGGGCGGCGGCGACTATTGTCAAACGAACACTTGGCACGAGACCTTGACGCGCGGCACGTTCACCGCTCCAGACGGCAGCCAGACGGAGTTTATCGATCAGCAAACCAGCGGGGCAGCCGAGAATGCCGGCTACAACCGTGGCACTAACTTCATCTCTGACGATGGCTCGAACGCCCTTTTTCAAGCCTCCGCCGCGATTGTCGACCCAACCGGTTGTGGCAACAGCGCTAGCACTCCGTCCGGCACGATGACGCTCCGCAACGGAGTGAAATACACGATCTCCAACGGTTCCGTTACGCAGATTGAAGACACCAACGGCAATTACACCTTCATTTCCGCCAGCGGCATCACCGATAGCCGGGCGGATTTGGATCTGGCGGCAACTTGGCGGCGGCGATGACCATTATCCATGAATTTACGCACGGGATCGCCAACGGGGTTGGAACTATAAATGGTGCATACCACTTTCTGCCGTGGGACGCGGGCAGGACATGGACCCAGAACGACGGGCACGACGACAGCGCCGAAACTGCGAACAGGGGAATCATCTTGGCCTCATGCCCGGGACTTGCGCCATGAAGACACTCAATCGGCGTCCGCTCATTTTATGTTTCTGCGCTGCGTCCGCATGGGCGCAGAGTCAGGCCTCGGAGTCCGTCCCGGTGTGCGAAGTTCTGGCAAACCTAGATAAGCTGAACCACCTAACCTTGCGAATCAAGGGCGACCTAATCCTCGAAGAGACCGACCAGGCGCTCTGGTCTCCCGCCGGCTGCAGTGCGCCGGTCATCCGCGGCGGCTGGGTTTGGTGGCCCGGACTCGATTTAGGAATCGGAAGCCTGACTCGAAACATACGTTTCAACTTAACGGATGCGGCGCGCAAACAAGACGCCCAGCTCCGAGCCCAGGGGGTTAGGCGGATCAGGCGCGTTGTTGTCATCAGCTGCCAGTTGGACGTTCCGGCGCGGTATAAGAAGACGGCGGCTGGGTGGCCCGCTGGAGGATATCCCGCTAGCGTTGCCGTGGAGGGGCCGATCGAGATCGTAGCTGTTGAGCCGTATACGGAGGACCAGTACCAGCGCTACCGCGATGAGCGCAGGACTTTTCACGCAGTGCGGGCCGCCAGCGATAAATAGCGCGGACCCGATGAACGCGAGGCAGGTATGGTGAGTTCGCGGAGCTGGAACGGATATGGCTATGCGGGGGGAATTCGTGCCAGCTCACTCAAACACCATTCGAAAATGCGCGATCTTTTGGTCGTCTACGATGAGCCAACACCACCAACTACATCACGCAGGCGTATTATTGGCCGAACAGCACACCGTGGTATTTTGTGCGCGGCAATACCGTCTGGCACGTCAATGCTATCAATAGCCGCATGCAAGTGCCGGAAATTTACGAAGCCGTAAACAACAGCAACACCCTCGGCACCATGCTCTTCGTGTCCTGCCCCTTCCCGTCAATCCAGGCAGGGAACGCATACTTTACCGCCCGCGTGGGGCCATTCATTCAAGGTGCACAGACGCTTCCAGCATTTTTCAACGGCCTACAGAAAGAAGGCTATAACGCCGTTAACCCGAGCTATTACAGCCAGCTCGCCGGTCGGATCAACAGCATTCCGAAGTGGGAGGCCGCATGCAAAGTAAATTGAACAGATCAGGTAGAGTGTCCGAGCGGAATCATAAAGCCGCGCTTGGGGTTTTCTTCTGCGCACTTCTATTCAGCGTGGCCTCATATACACTTAGGGGGGCCGCGAAGAGCGATAGCCAGGACGCCAGCGAGTACCGAAATGTCAACTACGGATACGCTGTCCGAGTTCCTGCGGGCGTGAAATTGGAAACAAGTAAGCCGCCGAATCCCAATCATGGATTTGGCTTAAAGCCGACACCGGCCACGCTACTGTGGGTGGATGCCTCGTACACGGATGATGACTCACTTCTCGCAGTAATGGCATCGGAGCGGCAAATATGGGGAGACGACTGCCAGGAAGTGGCAAGGGAACCGACCGTGTTGGGCGTACTGCGGGCATCACGAATGACCCTACACTGTGTGGGGAAGGCGGTGCGAGACGCCCCCACAAGCGTCACGGTAGTAGTGGCGCTGTTTAGCCAGGCACACAACGGGAGAATCAAGTATGAAGTTGGGTTTCAAGGCCCTCTCCAGGGCGGGGCAGTTGCGACGAACGCGGAACAAGTATTCAACAAACTTGTGAAAGGGTTTTACCGTATCCCCATAAAGTGATATCTGAAGGGGGAATTCGTAAGGGGGAATTCGTGCCAGCTCACTCAAACACCATTCGAAAATGCGCAATCCTTTGGTCGTCTACGATGAGCCAACACCACCAATTACATCACGCAGGCGTATTATTGGCCGAACAGCACACCGTGGTATTTGGGGGGGGAATTCCCGCCAGCTCACTCAAACACCATTCGAAAATGCGCGATCCTTTGGTCGTCTACGATGAGCCAACACCACCAACTACATCACGCAGGCGTATTATTGGCCGAACAGCACACCGTGGTATTTTGTGCGCGGCAATACCGTCTGGCACGTCAATGCTATCAATAGCCGCATGCAAGTGCCGGAAATTTACGAAGCCGTAAACAACAGCAACACCCTCGGCACCATGCTCTTCGTGTCCTGCCCGAACTGGGGCACCAATCCCAGCAACTACGGGGCGTACGACATCTGCCCCCACGCGACCCAAACGAACAACAATGGAAACATGCAGAGCTATGCCGAGTACCTCGGCGGCCCAAGCTATTTATCCCAAAAGGTCTTTTCACAGACCTTCGGCTACGACGGCCTCAACCGGCTAACCTTAGCCCAAGAGCCGACCGTGCCCTTTGCCACCAATCCCACTTCCTTTGACTGGACCCGCACCTACAATTACGACACCTGGGGCAACATGTGGGTTACCAATGCCGGCGGTGGACCGTGGTCGGGGACAACACCGACAACAAACGTCTACAACCCAGCGACCAACCAAAACGGCAACCTGAGCTACGATACCGCCGGCAATCAACTCACCACGGTCACCGGAGCCACCGCCGCCTATAATGCCGAGAATGAAATCACTTCAATTTCCAACGGAACGACGAGCGTGCTCTACGACGGCTTCGGGCGGCGCGTCCAGAAAACGTACAACGGCACGGCGACAA
The DNA here is from genome assembly GCA_963763615.1 of Bryobacterales bacterium. GTDB lineage: Bacteria > Acidobacteriota > Terriglobia > Bryobacterales > Bryobacteraceae > Bog-105. Next base: position 100,843 of record CAVXPI010000018.1, read on the forward strand.
ATTACGTTTATGACGCCTTCGGTTTGGCCACCGAGTACCGGAGTGGCGCGTGGCTGAAGGATTACATCTCCGACGGCTCGGGTGATCTCGTCGCGAGTGAAAACGCGGCGGGTGGGGCCTGTACGACTTGCTACTACGGTGGCGACCATTTGGGTAGCACGCGCCTGATCACCGATCAAAACCACAATATTGTTTCGCGGCATGACTATCTGCCGTACGGCGAGGAGATTTACGCTAACGTCGCGGGGCGGGACTCCACCTTCGCGACGTCCACGTCATCCGATGTGACGGAGAAATTTACGGGCCAGATTAGAGATCAGGAATCGAGTCAGGATTACTTCAATGCGCGGTTTTTCACGCCGGCGTTCGGGAGATTCAACAGCGCTGATCCCGGGAGTGCTGGAGCGGACCAGCTAAGTTCGCAGAGTTGGAACGCATATGGCTATGTATCCGGTAATCCCTTGAATGCAGTCGACCCCAGCGGTATGGCAGGGTGTACGGCTCAGAATAACTATTGCGGCATGTCGTTTTTGGCCAACCCAGGTTTTAGCAACGCAGGCGTCGCATACGATGAGTTTGGCATGCTCTCAATGACTAGTTCCACGCTGCTGGCGATAGTCGTGGTCACACCACCTGACCAGGAAATTCAAGACTCAAATTTCGGGCAAAATAACGTATTTGCTCTCTACTCTGCCAACAGCTTTAGCGCCACAATCTCGACGTGGCAGTTCGCCTTCGGCCTCTCGTACTACGGCGGGGCAAATAACGCACCGGCTGCCCAGGTGATAACCTGCAAAGGTACAGCTACGTTTACTGCGGTCGGCGGCAACCAGGCGACTGCGAACGGCGCGCTGTATTCGCAGTATCCAAAGCAAACAGGGGGATCAATTCGGGGTGGCACCTTCGGAACTGTTGCAGTTCAAAAGGGGTTCCTCGGTCTAACGACCCGGCAGCTTCGAACGTATGGTGCACAGATTTCCGTGACACCTGGGAACCAGGCGTTGATCTCCCAATATGGAGGCCCTACTGGCCCATTGTCAGTATCTGATTACGGAGATTCGAACGTCCAAGCAACGGTCGGCGTGGCATTCGACCTCTATCGCTTCCCCACCTTGGGAGCCGCAAGGCAGTTTGGAGTGCAGCCAAATGTTACCACTTCAGTAAGCTTTCCGACTAATTCGGGTGGAAGTTGTCCAGCCGGATTTACAAAGGTTCCATGATGAGACATTTGATAATTATCGGCCTATCAGCATTCCTCAGTAGTAGCTCCTTGGCACTGTGTCCGGGCGGGCCTCAGACAAATGGCAGTCTGCAGTGGAGCAAACCTGCAAGAATCGTAGCCCCAAATCGTCACTGGGTTGTACAGGTACATCCGATTCTTGATGCGGATGAGAACCAAACGCCGGTCACCCTGCGCAAGTGCGAGGGGTCGCAGTCATGGCCGCTTTTCACTCTTCAGAGGAGCGCGGAGCTTTATTGGGCGCCTGACAGTCGGCATGTGCTTGTGGTCGACGCACCATTGAGTGGAACCAACAAACTGCTGCTGTTTTCTGTGCCAACTTCCTTTAGAGCTCAGGGGACCCCGGATGCTCTCGAAAGAACGGTGAAGGTGAAGCTTAGAGAGCAGCTTGGGGAAAACCGCCACATCCAGTTCTACTTGCCGAAGCTGGTATCTTGGAGCAGCAATGGTCTGATGCTGGCGATAGGAGGACAAACCTATGTTGGGAACGGCGGCCCCCTCGACAATTACTGCTATGGTTTGCGTATAAATAACGAAACTTTGCGCGTTGACAATGTGCTATCTGAGGGGGAGCTGAGGGCCATGACTGGTCATGGCTGTCAAGTCTCTCCTTAGCGTCTGAATTCGGAATTCGTCCCAGTCGGAACTCGTGCCAGGGCGCCCAAACACCATTTGAAAATGCGCGATCCTTTGGCCATCTACCATGCCCCGAAAGCTATCCCGATGCCCGTGTCCTCACCACCGCTTACGACAACGTTATTGGCCCAAGGTTCTTGTAGACGATTGGGGTTGAGTTCAATTTGTCGATCGCCTCCTGCGAACTGGCCGCGCCGATGGCCTTCGCGCAGTCGCTGATGGCCAGAGCTTTAAAGGCGATGCTTCTGCCAGGAAGAAAAGGCTTCGCACTTCCTGCGCCGCCATTCGATACGCCACTATCGAACGAAGGATAACCGTGACTGTCGACGCGTCTGGCAACATCAACTCAGTTCCGGAAAGCGCTCCGGGAGCCGCAACAAACGGGAGCATAATATTCATAAACACGAATACAAACATAGTGAATCCCTCCAATCAGTCGTTCGTGATTCAGGGCACAAAGCAAACCATTGTAGGCGGTTTTGCCCAGTCGTTTGCGAATGCCGCCGGTGCGCCTTCCCTCTCGTCGCAGCAGTTCGGCGCACTCCTGATACTTCACGAACTGAAACACATTTTTAAGGCTCCGCAGGAGCCCCTGGGCGGCGCATCCCAGTTCAACACCCCCATCTGGGAAAAATGCCTGAAGGGACTACCCTGATCCATGATCAAAATGGCTTCAAAGCTCTTGATTGTCGCCAGCGTGGCGACCTGCTTCGCGCAGGAGCCGCCCGTACTGACAGTTTCCGAGGTGCTTCACGACTTACGAGCGCTTCGAGGTAAAAGCGTAATCGTCGTCGGCATTGCCGTCTGGACCCTCGACGGGGGCTTCATATCAGACGAGACGTGCCGCCACAAGGCCGACCAGAACGGTGCGACGGAAGACGCGATGGTAGCCGAAGGGATGATCGCGCTTGAAGAGGCCCCCGGTGCCCCGCGATTGCCGACTTCCTTCAAATGGCCGCGGGCTTCCATCGCTGCCAAGGCCCAGAACTTCCACATCGAGGAGAAAGCTCCAAGCGCTGCCGCTGAGCCGAATCCAGCACCCAAAGCACCACTGTTGAGCGAGCGCGCGGAAGTTGTCGCTCTGTTTGGAAGAATTGTCGCCCCATGGCCATATCGGCCCCCAAGGAGGGAAGATAACTGCGGCATCGGGGGGAACGGCTATGGCGCGAACGGGTCTGCCAGGGCCCTGCTACTTATGTCGCCTTCAGAAGACCACAAGTACATGATCGAGAAGCTCCCCTAGGAAGAATTACTGCCGGGGTTTCGGGGCCCGTGGAATTCGCCCAAATTCGTGCCAGAGCACTCAAACACCACTCGAAAATGCGCGATCCTTTGGCCATCTACCGAGCCCGAAAGCTATCCCGACGGGTCGTGTCCTCACCACCACGTACGAAAACACGACCGGTACCAGACTCTTCGAGTCCTTCCCGACTGGGGCACAACGGCCAGCAGCTACGGGATTTATGACGTGTTACAGAGCCTGAGCGCCTGGCGAGGAGCTTACCTTCCGACGGTCACGCCCCAAGCGAAAAAATCTCTCACCCCCTAACTGCATCAATCCAAGCTGTTACCTGCTCCTGGCGCCGATCATATCCAGCCGCCCGTTGCGCCGCCGTTGCTATAGTCAAGCCAGTTCGCGCGGTCGCCTTCCGGTCTCTACACCGGATCGCGGCCCGCCTCGAAAAATACTTTCGAGGTGCGTGCCAATCTCTCCTCGCCGCAAGGTGTTCGAAGCGTTGGCCGACGGCTATTTGAAAACTTAATGTTCGCAGGATCTTCGCCACGTCCTTGGTGTGTCTCATAGTGTGTCCATAGGCCCGCCCATTTTCATCCGCAGGGACGGCCCGGCGGGCCAAAGAGGCTCAAATCGAATACCCACCGCGTTGAATCATCCGGCCATTGGCTTCGTTTTTTCAAATCGCCGACGGCCGCCACGATTAGGTTTGTTTTTTCAAAACCGCCGCACCGGCGGCTTCAAAGCGCGCAAACCGCTCCGCAAGCCGATTTAAGTTCGGCAAAAAACGCCTTTTCTTCGCCTTTCTACCGAATTACGTTGGCTTTGAAGCGTACACAAACCGTTCCCCCCAGGTCATTGGGTTTGTTTTTTCCTAACCCAACCGGTGCCGGCCGCCTGGCTTCGAAGCGTAAAACCGCTCCTCAAGCCATCTCAAGTTCCGCCGAAAAACGCCTTCGAGTCCGGCCGCTCCGTTCGCTCCATCGTCTCCACTCCGGCCGACAAATCCGCCCACTGCCCGGATTGAGTAGCGCCGCCTCGCTGAAAGGCAACATACTCACCCTGACCGTCACTAACCTCTCCGCTGATTCGCCCAAAGCCTCCAAACGTTGTGGTACGCGGTGGCCGCATCCAAAATGTCTCAATGACCACCTTGGCTGCGGCTGACGTCCATGCGCATAATAGTTTCGACAGCCCGCGTTCGGTTGAGCCAAGCATGAACACACCTTTGCGCAGGCATCTGTTACAAAATTTAGGTGACGATTGGTTGACCCTTCTCAATTTGCAACGCGTCGCGGCTTCATGGCCAAAGCGGCCACAGGTTCCGCACTGCTGCTCACTGGCTGTGACTCGCTCCGCAAGTTGCAAAACAAAATAAGTTCTCATCCGGCTGGCCAGCAGCCCGACTCCGCAAGTCCATCAGCGCCGCCCGACGTCACTCTCCGCATCGGCACCGTTGTCGCTGAAATCGCCAAAGACCACGCCATCTCCACCGTCGGCTACAACGGTTCCGTTCCCGCGCCGCTCATCCGTCTGCAGGAAGGCGTTCCGGTCACCGTCGAAATCGTCAATGAAACCGACGCCATCGAATTTGTCCACTGGCACGGCCTCATCGTGCCTCCCGATATCGATGGGGCCGACGAAGAAAACAGCCTCTCCGTTCTGCCCCACAGTTCCATCCGCTACACTTTAACGCCCAGCCCCGCCGGCGCACGTTTCGTTCACACTCATTCCATGCCGATGGCCAATCTCAGCCGCGGCACCTACACCGGCCAGTACGGCTTTGTCTATGTCGAGCCCCACGTCAACCCTGGCCGCCACGATCAGGAAGTCTTCCTGGCCACTCACGAATGGGAGCCGTATTTCACAACCGAAGAGATGGCCGATCCTGACGAACCCCCACTCCATCCCCCTCCCGGTTACAAGAAAGACGATAAACCGAACGGCTGGGAAATTGGCTATCAAAAGTTCACTATCAACGGTAAGTGCCTCGGTCACGGCGAACCCATCCGCGTCAAGCAAGGCGAACGCGTCTTATTTCATTTTCTAAACGCCAGCGCCACCGAAAACATCAAGCTTGCTTTGCCAGGCCACCGCTTTCTGGTCACGGCTCTCGATGGCAATCCTGTCCCTAAACCGCAACTGGTCGATGTTCTGGAACTAGGCACCGCCGAACGCGTCGACGCTGTTGTCGAAATGTCGAAGCCCGGGGTTTGGATCCTCGGCACTCCGAAAAATGACGACCGCACGAACGGCCTCGGCGTAGTCATTGAATACGCCAATAAGTCAGGAACGCCCATCTGGACGCCGCCGCCTAAGTCACTGTGGCATTACAGTCTCTTCGGAGACGTTCGTCCACCCGAAATCCCAGAAGAAACAATTAATCTGGTCTTCGGCAAAGTCAACGGTGGCATTGGCGGCTTCAATCTTTGGACCGTTAACGGAAAAAGCTTCGAAAACAGAGATACGCCTCAGACGCTTCACCGTGATCGTCACTACCGGCTTATTTTTGAGAATCGAACCGACGATGCCCACCCCGTCCATCTCCACCGCACCAGTTTCAACTTGGTCACGGTCAACGAAAAGGCCGCCGGCGGCGTTGTAAAAGACGTAGTTTTAGTGAAGGGATTTGGCAAAGTAGAAGTAGACGTTGTTCCAACCATTGCTGGCTTAAGCTTGTTCCACTGCCATCAACAACTGCATATGGACTTTGGTTTCAAATATTTGTTCAACGTCGTTTAGGGGATCTTTCAAATACATGGCCGCAATCGACGACATCATGTCGCTGCTTCAAACTAAGGGTAGCGTTCAATTTCGAACCGAAAAAGTTTCTCTGCTCGATCACGCGTTGCAAGTCGCTCACCTCGCTCAGTCGGAAAACGCACCGCCTAACCTCGTGGCAGCCGCTCTTTTGCACGACCTTGGCCACCTGCTGGGCGATGGCCCGGATCCTGACCATGCAAACGCCGGCCACGCCTGGATCTCGCAACATTTCCCGCCGGAAGTGAGTGAACCAGTCCGTTTGCACACCGACGCAAAACGTTATCTCTGCGCCACCAACGGCAAGTATGTCCAACAACTCAGCCCCGCTTCCCTTCAGAGCCTGCACGTACAAGGCGGCCCAATGACCGATGTCGAATTGGATGCCTTCGAAGAAGAAGTCTTCTACCCCCAAGCCGTCAAACTCCGTCAATGGGACGACCAGGCTAAAACAGAAAATCGCGCGGTACCGCCACTGGAGACCTACCGTGAGACTTTGGAAAACTTACTAAAAGGCTAGTACATAGTCCCGCCCCGTGTGCTCTCCCACACATGGGCGAGACGGGCATAGTGAACATCTCGCTCAGCCCGGAACCAATCTTCCGTCGGCGATCCTCCGTGGAATCCGCGCTGCTGTGCATGGAAATAGGCGCGCTTCGCAATCTCATCATGATTCACCGGTTGCAGTAGCGTATTGACAACACCCTTCAGGTTCGCTAGTTCCGCTGTCTTGGCGGTCAACAGAATTTGCCGCTTCGAATCCGGATCGGGCGCGGTTTCAAAATCGGCAATCTTACTTTTGAGCTCCGCAATCTCTTCATCCTTCGCCGCCACCTTCTTGATCAATTCCTCGATACGCTTCGCCGTCTCGCTAACTTCGCCCTTGCCGTTGCCCTCGTTCGCATCGTAGAAGTGAGAGACCGCTGCGGCTGCAAAACCCGCACCAGCAGCAGCCGCCATCGCTTTCAAGGGCGGAGCATTATGCTGAAGAAGCTGATCGTGCAACTTCGCGATCTCCGCCTGATGCGCCAGCAGTCCCGCCTCCGCCATCTGCAGCTTACGAGCCGTTAAATTGTGCTCGTACATCGTGTTTTCCAGATGCTCGTGCAAATCAGCATGATTCGCCACCAACGGCTGCAATTCGTCAACGCGGCTTAACAGCGCTCCAAAGTGATCTTCTTTCTCGTCCAATTTGGCTTTCAGGTCATCCACCTGTGTCAACAACTGCTCGATGTGTTCGTCCTTCTCTTTATTGGCGTCGGCGTGGTAGTCCACTTGCTTCTCAAGCTGCGGCACCCGTTGAGCCGCCATTTGCGCTTCCGCAACCCTACCCGTCAGAGTCGCCAGCCGTGCATCCTTGTCGCTATGTGCCGCCTCATGCTCGGCAATCAGTGCGTTCTTAGCCGCCAGACTCTTTTCGAGGTCCGGCACTTTGGCCGCTGCCACCGCTAACTCCGCAATCCGCGCTTTTGTTTTTGCTTCCTCTTCGTTCTTGCTGGCTACGTAGGCCGCGTGGGTCGCTTCTAAGTCTGTCAATCGCGCAGGATAGCCGTTCAGCTTCGAGACCTTTTGCTCCAAATCACTAGCCCGTTCGCGTGCTTGCCGCAACCGCATTCCCCACCAAATCCAACCAATCACTAACCCCAATAGCCCTGCAACCAGCAGGCAGGCGAGCATCTGACCGAGTAAGTACTGCATGTTTTACGGTTTCTCCCTGAGCACAAAATTGATGCGCCGGTTCTGCCGGCGTCCTTCTGCTGTTTCGTTCGAAGCAACCGGCTTAGTATCGCCATAGCCGTCTGTCGTTAGCCGTGCGGGTGGAATCCCATGATTCACCAAGTAATTCTTGACCTCAATCGCACGCCGGTAACTCAAATCCCGATTCGATTCCGGATTGCCTTGCGAATCCGTGTGACCTTGAATCTCCCAGTACGACGTTGGCGCAGATGTCAGCACTTGCACGGCCTGATCGAGTACCGCCCGTCCATGCGCCGTTAGGTCCGCGCTTGCAGGATCAAACTCCACAATGTCTTGCTGCAACAGCGTATCCATCTTACGCTGCGCTTCGGTTTTCGAAATCGTGCCGGCATCCGCCAAAGAATCGGCGGCTGTTGTGCGCAAGCTGACCAAGCGAACACCTTCTACACCAGCTACCAGGTTCTGCGTCGCTTGGGACACTTGAACTGAATGCGCCGGCCCTGTTAGCAGTACGTCACGCCCATCCACGTTCACCACTTGGCTCGAAATGTGTTGAGCCGCGAGCGCCCTCACCACGCGCTCTGCAATATCCTGTTGAATCTCAGGCGCATTCATCTGAAGGCAAGAAAAGCACAACAATCCGAACGCAAGAACAGCGACGGATAAAAGAATATTTCGCTGCATGAGTCAACCCCGATGACCGTCGTGACAGATTAAAAAGGCCCGACCTAAGAACTGTAGCAAGTCGGCTAGCGTTGCTCTTCTTGGCCAATTCTCAAGATCGGCCACAGGCTTGTGAAATCATCGGTCCAAAGCTTGGTATTCGGCGGAATCGCGATCGTTTTCAGCCGCCCGCTAAACAACGGATCAGCAAAAAAGCCAGGCCTTCGGGAAACCAAAACATAGCTCGCCGCATCCACAGAGATGGAATCGTCCGTGTCGTTATCGACTTGCCACGTAGGAATCGACCGTTCTTTGGCATCCAACAACACAATCGGCGCGAGGTTAAGGTACTGGTTCGAAACGTGTACTGCCAATACACCGTCCGGCTTCAAGTGGCGCCAATAAATGTTAAATGCTTCGCGTGTCAGCAAATGCACCGGAATCGCGTCACCCGCAAAAGCGTCGATTACCAACATGTCGAATTTCTGAGACTGTTCGCGAGCCAGCGACAAACGCGCATCGCCCAAAACAACATCGACATGCGCGGGACAGTCCGCTAGAAAGGTGAAGTAGCGCCGGGCGAAGCTAACTACCAGCGGATTAAGATCGTAAAAGCGAACTGTATCCCCGCCCCGTCCGTAAGTGGCCATGGTCCCAGCACCTAATCCCACCACGCCGAGCTTAATCGGCCCGCGCGGCTCCAACACTCGCCAAGTCAGCCCCGCACCCGATTCGCGGCCATAGTATGTGGTTGAAACGTGGCGGTAGTTCACGTCCTGAATCTGCACGCCATGCGTGATGGTTCCGTGGCTCAATTGGCGAACGGAATGTTCTTCGTCTTTAAAGTCCTCCACCAGCAGTGTGCCGTAAAAGTTGCGCCCTCGGGCCACGGAGTTCCTCAACTCAGCCCACATTTCCCGGCCGCCGTAAATTCCAAGCAAGATTGTGGCCACCACGCCTAGCAGCCAAAGGCTGTCGGCCATCTGCCCCTTTAACCCTTGCGACCACCAATTCGCCTTACTGCGCCGGAAAACAACGAGAACGAGCAGCGCGCAGGCCATGTAAGAAATCGGATATTCGTAAACCGCGTTGAAAAGATGCGGCGCAATCAGCGCTACAAAAACACCACCCAACGCGCCGCCACACGCCAGGCTCAAGTAGAAAGCCGTGAGCTTTTCCAAACGCGGTTTAAGGCGCGCCAATTCGCCATGGCAAATCATGCAGCACACAAAAAGAGCTGCGCAAATGAGAGGCACAACGCGCTTCACATCGGTCGTTTCGATCGTCTCGGTGTGGGACGCCAACCAATAAAGAGCGAAGGGAAGCAGTGGCAAAAACAGCCACCGCTGATACCAAAGACCTCGCTCAAAGCACAAGATAAACGACAGCAAATAGATACTCAGCGGCACTACCCACAGCAGCGGCATCGGCGCTATATTCTGGGTCAGCAGATTGGTAACGGTGAGCAACAGCGTGGAGGCACAAGCAGCCAGCGCAACCCACAAGCCAACGGTACCCACTGGCAACTTTTCTACGGGTGCTTGGTGCGTGGTTTCTTCTACCCTGGTTGCAGGAGCTGAGGCAGCCAGGCTCGAAGTATAGATGCACAGCAGCGCGAACGCGAAATACGCTGCCGACCAAAACCACGCTTGTGCATGCCCCCGGAGAAACGGCTCAATGGCTACCGGATATAAGAGGAGCGCCGCCATGGAACCCGCGTTCGAAAGAGCAAAATAGCGGTAAGGCAACCCTCCCTCTTTACGTGCGGCGTACCAACTCTGCAACAGCGGGCTGGTGGAAGACAACAAGATATAGGGCAAACCAACCGAAGTGGCAAGCGCGGCAAAAACGCGCCAAGTGGGATCCGCGCCCGGCGGCGGCTGCCAGTGCGCGTTTGGAAGAATCGGCAAAACCGCAATACTGGCCAAGATTAGCAGAGCATGCGCCAGCGGCTGCCGCTGAGGAGAGATGGCGCGAGTCAGCAAGTGCGCGTACAGGTAGCCCACCAAGAGCGCCATTTGAAAAAACAGCATCGACGTAATCCAAACCGCCGCCGACCCGCCGAACCACGGCAGAATCAACTTAGAGATGAGCGGCTGGACCAGGAACAGCAGGCATGAACTCGCAAGAATCGTCGCCCCGAAAACAATCTGAGGTACACGCGATTGCGCAGGCGCGCTGGTGGTTTCCTCGGCCATTTTTGGCGCCGCGGCGGAAGTAGTAGACAACGCCCCTACTTGCCCTTCAGCGCTCTGCGAATCGCCTCCGACGCCAACGGCGAAATGACATCGTAGCCGGCGTCATTCGGGTGAAGCCCATCGTAGGTGAGTTCTTTCTTCAACATCTTCTGATCGTCAATCAGCGCGGAATAATAGTCAAGATACACCAGTTTGTGCGCTTTGGCGTAGTTCTGTATCCAGACATTCAGCGCCACGATCTTTTCCGGCGGCCGGCGCGCCGTTTGCGGCTTAATGTAATCGCAAACCGGCATCACTGAGGCCAGCACAACCTTGATTTTATTGACCTTGGCCAACTCCGCCATCGTCATTAAGTTTCCTTCAATTTCTTCCAACGTTTCGGCGCCTGTGTTGCCCGCGATATCGTTAGTACCAGCCAAAATCACAATGGCTTTAGGGTGCAGGTCGATTACATCCGGCCGAAAACGCAGCACCATTTGGGGCGTTGTTTGGCCGCTGATGCCGCGATTGACGTACGATTCGCCCGGAAAGAACTTGCCGCGCCCACGGCCCCAGGCATCGGTAATGGAATCGCCCATGAACACCACGCGCTTCTCTTTCGCAGCCGGACTGGGCAGCTTCCCGTTGTCCTCGCGATAACGCGTCAGATTCGGCCAGTCATGCAGCGTTTTCTCGTCGCGAGCCAGTTGGGCTTGCAGCTTTTCCAGGTCGGATTGCGGCGGGGTGGCGTCCTGTGCAAAACCAAGCTGTAGCGAAACCAACCAAAGAGACAAACCAAAGAGAGTTTTCATAGATGCTCTCGTCGGAGGTTATCAGATCCGGCGCAATTACTGGCTAGCCTTCTTCTTCACATCAATAGTCAACCGCTTAATCTTCTGATTCAAAGTCGACAGCGGAATCTTCAGCGCCTCCGCTGCGTCTGTCTGGCTGTAGCTAAACCGTTCGAGAGAATCGATAATCACCCGCCGCTCATAATCGGCCACCATTTCAAACAGCGAGGCATCCGGCGCCAGCGCGCCATCGCTGCTCCGGGAAATCCGGATGCCCGCCGCCGCTTGCAAATTGTCGGGCAACACATGCGCGGGCACCGAACTCGAGGTCGTTAAAACAACCGCACGTTCCACCACATTCTCCAGCTCGCGCACGTTCCCAGGCCAGTTGTGTTCCATCAAGATCTGCATCGCATCTGGCTCAAAACCGAGCACCGACCGCCCTTCGCTATTCAGAAACTTTTCATTTTCCTGGCAGTATCTGTTGAAAAAGTGATCCACCAGAAACGGAATATCTTCTTTGCGGTCGCGCAATGGCGGCAAATTCAGATTGATCACGTTCAACCGGTAATACAGGTCCTCGCGAAACTTGCCTTCGTCTACCTGCTTCTTCAGATCCGCATTCGTCGCCGCCACGATGCGCACATCCACGCGCACGCTCTCGTTCGAACCGAGCGGCATAAACTCGCGGTCCTGCAACACGCGCAGCAGCTTCACCTGAATCTCAGGTCCAACCGTGCCAATCTCATCGAAGAAAATAGTCCCGCGGTTGGCGGTCTCAAACAACCCCTTCCGGTTGGCGACTGCCCCCGTAAACGAACCTTTGATGTGTCCGAACAAAATCGATTCAAGCAGATCCGACGGCAACGAGCCGCTATTCACGGGGACGAACATTTGGTCGGCCCGTGCCGAATGCGCGTGAACGGCTTTGGCAATCAACTCTTTGCCGGTTCCAGTTTCGCCCGTGATCAAGATGGTCGCGCGGCTGGGCGCCACTTGCGCCACCTGATCGAGCAAGCGCAGCATGCGCTCGCTCTTTCCAACGATATTCGGGAACGCATAGCGCTGCTTCAAAGCCCGCTTTAGCTGGGTATTTTCCCGCTCCAAACGGCCTTTGGAGATCATCCGGTCTATCTCAATCAGCAGCTTGTCGTTATCCCACGGCTTAGGAAAATAATCGTTCGCGCCACTCTTCAGCGCCCGCACGGCCACTTCCTCCGACCCATACGCCGTCAACATGAAGATCGGCGTTTCCTGGTCGCGCTGGCGAATCTCCGCCAAAACTTCCATGCCAGACCGATCAGGCATCATCAGATCCAGCAGCACCAGGTCATGATTGCCTTTGTCGAACATCTGCAGGCCCATGGTGGCGTTTTCAGCTAGATCTACCGAGTAGTTTTCGCTTGTAAGCAGTAATTCGAGGCTCTCGCGAATGTCGGCCTCATCGTCAATCACTAAAATCCGGCGACGTTCCGGAGGGCCGACACGATCTGCAGGCAGAGCTTGATTTGGAAAACCCACTATTGTAGGTTGTAGCAGATGTGAAACTTAAGTTTCAGAGACTAGGCAGGCAGGGCTTCAGCGGGAGCGGTTGCGACCGCGCGCGCCCGGCGTACGGCCACGCCCGGAAATTCGAGTCTGAAACGAGTTCCACTGCCCACGCTACTGTCTACTTCGATCACGCCTTCATGTTCATGCACAATGCCGTAAGTGATGGAAAGCCCGAGCCCGGTGCCCTTCTTGGGTCCCTTAGTTGTAAAGAAAGGATCGTAAATGCGGGCGAGATGTTCCTGAGGAATGCCCTGCCCTGTGTCTCGCACTTCAATTACCGCAAAGCCACCTTCCGCCCGCGTCGAAACCTTCAACAGGCCGCCTCCGGGCATGGCGTCACGCGCATTGATGAACAAATTCAGGAAGACCTGCTGCAGCTTGCCCGAATTTCCACGCACCACCGGCAAGCTATCCGCCAGCGCTAAGTCAGTAGCCACGCCGGCTTTCTGAAACTGATGTTCCACCAGCGAAGCCGTCTCACGAATGACACGATTCAAATCGACATCCGCAAAATCGGTAGGCGAAGTCCGCGAAAAATTGAGCAGCGAATTAACAATCTCGCTCGCGCGAAACGTCTGCTTCGCAATCTTATCCAGCAGCTTGGCCTTTTGCTCGTCGCCCGAAACCTGTTTAGCCAGCATTTGCGCATAGGTCGAGATCACCGCCAGGGGCGTATTCACTTCATGCGCCACACCCGCGGCGAGTAAACCAATTGAACTGAGCTTATCCGCCTGCACTAAGCGGCGTTCTAACTCTTCGCGTTCGGTAATATCGTCGAAAATAATCAAACGGCCAATCTGCTTCAAATCTTTCGAAACCAGCGGCGCTATAGCGAGATTTACAATCGACTCGCGCACCGCTGCCGGTTTCTCGATGCGAAAACCGTTCGGCCCCGCTGGAGCCATTTCTTCCACATGCGGGCGCAAGACAGTTCGGTAAACGCTATGAACGCCCTCTGAGGCATCCATCTCATCAAACTTCTGGCACAATTCCGGCGGGAACAATTCAGTGAGCCTGCGGCCCACCGCATCTTTGCGCAATACACCCGTCAGCTTTTCAATCTGACTGTTCCAGCTTTCCACGCGCCCGTCTAAACTCGCTGCCAGAATGCCAACGTTAATAGATTCAACAATGTTCTCGCTGAACTCCTTCAGGCGCTCATACTCGTCGGCCTTGCGCTGCAGTGAGCTATACAGGCTCGAGTTTTCAATCGCGATGGCTACGTAGTTGGAAAGTGTGATGAGTAGATCGATGTCGTCGGTGGAAAGGAAATCTCCTTCCGTGGTGCGGCTCACACCGAAGAACGCCATCGTCCGGCTGCGCGATTTGCAAGCCACATAATAGGTGAAATCGAGTTCGGCAATCGTTTCACGAACCGGCGCCGAAAAATCTTCGGGCAGAATGCCGCGGACATATTTCGGCCGCTCGAAGAACAGATATTGCTTTTCCTCGGCTTGTGCCAGAAAACTCAAGTCCAGACGCGCCGGCGGCGGCGCTTTTGCCGCGCGCCCAGGCCTTTGACTCAGCGAGTGCAGTTGAAAGCGCTTCTCGGCCTCGTCGAAAATAAAGAAGCCAACCTGCTGAATAGAGAGCGTTCGCAGCAGCCGATCCGACACCTTGGCCAGCATGGCGTCCTGATCTGTCTCCGAACTGAGTTCCCGCGCGAACTCGGTAATGGTGACGCGCGCATCATAGCGGTCGCGGTAAAAAACCCAGCGGTCCAACAACTCCTGCACCCAACGGCGAATCGGCTGAAACACGAAAGTGGCGATGGCGATTAGGACGACAAAGGCCGTCGTCGAAACCGTCCGCGCGTTGAACACCAGGAAAATCAGCCCGTAGAACACGCCGATAACGGCAAATGTGGCCAGTGTGTAAACATACCCTTGCTGGAAAATAATATCTACGTCCATCAGGCGATAACGCGTAATGGCATAAGCCCAAGTCAGCGGAATCAAACCCAGCGAAAGCACCGACAATGTCATCAGATGCGTGGGAACCACGCCGCATACAAACGGGATCGCGTAACAAACGGCAAACGGTGCCAACCCCAGAATCGCGCCATTGCGGAGATACTTCAACTGCCGCCGGATCATGGGGTCTTCCGTATGCTTGAAATCAATCGCGAGCACGGCGGCACCGGCGAAGTATAAGAGCATTTCAAAGCCTAGACTGACTCGGTCGAGCAGCCAGCGAACGTCTAACAGCGAAGCGGCGAAGCGCAGCACGCCGCCGGCGCTCAAGGCAAACAACAACAGCAACGCAAGAGACGGAACGTAGAGAAGGAAGGCCGCACCCCGCCGTTCGAAGAAACGCGGCTCATTGTGAAACGTGAGGCAGAAATGCAGAAAGATGGCCGGGGCCAGCAAATGCATCGCAACGTTGCCCCAGTACATCAATTCATCAAACGTGTTCAGGTAGCCGGAATAGTGGAAACAGCAGGCCCCG
Organism: Bryobacterales bacterium; assembly: GCA_963763615.1. Lineage (GTDB taxonomy): Bacteria > Acidobacteriota > Terriglobia > Bryobacterales > Bryobacteraceae > Bog-105. The sequence continues at coordinate 116,041 of CAVXPI010000018.1, forward strand.
AACGAAGTTAGGCAAAGGAGAAAAAATTGGCGCGACTTGACTGCACTGGTGCGTCGGTAGTAGACGAACAGGCCAATCCCGAGGTAGAAAAAGCCAACAATGTATTGGAAGTAGAGGGCGTTATCCCGCCGTGCTCCCGCAATATAAATATTGTTCTTCTTGAACTCGATGCCGTCGCGGCGGAGAGTATACGTGGTAGGCCCGACATAAAGCGGAATCTGCCACAAGGCACGGGGTACGTCTAAGGCCTTTTGGATCGGCGAACTTTGAATGGAAACGAGTTCGTCCCCGAGGTGAATGCCCGCCCGTTCCCCAGGGCCGCCCGGCTGTAAGTAGGCCGCAATAACGCGGGTTTTATCGGCAGCAGGGTCGGTGCGAACTTTCTGGTCCACCCACGTCACGCCATCGTCGTGAAGCGAATAGGAACGCAGATGTACGATACTCAAAACAGCGCCCACTATGCCGAGCACCGTGAGTACAAGCAACAAAGTACCCGCGAATTGGTTTCTAGATTCCCTCACTAGATACCTGGTTTAGACGAGCCAAACAAGATCTCGTCTGTTAACCCCTGTTAAAAACTTGGCCCCGCTTCCAATAGTGTACTCAGACAGCCTACGACTTGCTATCTGTCGTCGTTTGCACGTTAGACACCATTCGACAATCATGGCTAGTACCTTCGTAACTACCTGATAAATAGTACTAAAGATCGCAGAAATTCAAGCCAATTCTAGATTTTGGGAGTTTTGCCTACTGAATCCTGTATAAGGGGTACCATAGGGAATGGCCTCGAACTGAATGTAACCGAGTCTGGATGGGCTGCGTCACGGCGTTGACGTTGCTGGTAAACAATTCTAGACTATGGGGTAGTCCTGGGCGTTTGCAAAAGGTGGTTTTCGTTATGAAGTCAATTTCCTCAACCCACTCATTTGTGGTGATCGGTCTAGCCGTAGGTTTGGGCGGACTCGCGTTGGTTGCGCAAGACCCAGATAAGTCAAGCAGCAGCACAACAACGGAAACCAACGCCAAGCCGCTGACCAAGAAAGAAATCGCCCGCAAGCAGAGGCAACTGGAGAAAGAGTTAGCGGGTCCGTGGAAGAAGTGGATGGACGAAGACGTCCGCTACATCATCACCGACGAAGAGCGCCAAGCTTTCAAGAAATTGCGCACCGACGAAGAACGCCAGCAGTTTGTGGAACAGTTCTGGCTGCGCCGCGACCCTACGCCCGACACGGAAGAAAACGAGTATAAGGAAGAGCACTACCGCCGCATTGCTTACGCCAACGACCACTACGCCTCTGGTATTCCCGGTTGGAAAACCGACCGCGGCATGATTTACATCAAGTACGGTCCGCCGGACGAAATTGATTCGCACCCCTCGGGCGGCAGCTACGAGCGGCCCATTGAAGAAGGCGGCGGCGAAACCTCAACCTTCCCGTTTGAGACTTGGCGCTATCGTTACATCGAAGGCGTTGGCACGAACACCGAGATCGAATTCGTCGATACCACGATGAGCGGTGAATATCACATCGCACTCGATCCCGAAGAGAAAGACGCCCTGCTCTACGTTCCCGGCGCCGGTTTGACATTATCGGAGCAGATGGGTTTATCTACCAAGACTAACCGCTTCAACCGTACCGACGGCACGCACTTGGGAACCGGCAATCAGCCCTTGCCCGAGAGCATGAATGAGTTCACCCGACTCGAACGTTACGCCAATCTCATGAAACCGCCTACGATCAAGTTCAAAGATCTAGATGCGGTGGTGAATTCCAACATCCGTTACAACACACTGCCGATGCAGGTGCGCACGGACTACATTCGTGTGACGGATGCCACGGTTTACGCCAATGTGATGGTGCAGTTTAAGAACTCCGATTTGAATTACGCGACAAAAGAGAAGATCGCCAAAGCGAACATTAACATCTATGGCCGTATCACCACGCTGACAAGGCGCTCAGTCAACTGGTTCGAGGATACGGTGACCCACGAAATCCCCGCTGAAATGCTGCAGGAAACCCAAACCGGTTCGCAAGTGTATTCTAAACGCATTCCGCTCGCGCCAGGCACATACCGGCTCAACATCGTGGCCAAAGATCTGGTGGGGAACACCATGAATACTTTTGAGACAGCGCTGAACGTGCCTAGTTACAACGAAGAGACCTTAGGCGCCAGCAGCGTAATTCTGGCCGATCAACTGGAGCACGTGCCCACCACCAGCATTGGCACCGGCCAGTTTGTTATTCGCAGCTCGAAGGTTCGTCCGCGCATTAACGACGTGTTCAAACAAGGCGAAACCATGGGGATCTATACCGAGTTCTACAATTTCGGGATGGATGGCGTGACGAAGAAGCCCAAAGGCACCGTGGAATATTCGATTGTGAACAATGCCGATGACAAGACTGTGATCGATTACACGGAAGATCTTTCCGACCCGAAAGCGTTTCCGAATGCGTCGCCGTTCCTGGTGACGGTCGAAAAGAAGTTTCCGCTGAAGTCGCTGCCGCCTGGACGCTACACGTTAAAGATGAAGGTAGACGACAAGATGAAGAACCAGACGCTGACGCCTTCAGCGCAGTTTACGGTAACGAATTCGTAGATTCGATCCGGAAATTCCGTGACTTCTCTCGAATTTGAATTTGAATTCCTGAATTCCGGTGACTGCCACCACAACTCCCCAATTCGGTGACATTCCGGTGACTGCCACCGTAACTCCCCAATTCGACGAGGCGATCTATCCTATCTCCCTTACCCTTAACAATCTACAGCCTATTTTCAACCCAGAACATTCACTTCGCAGCCATCGTCCCCCAGTACCCTCCCAAGGCTTTGCCGCGTCTTTTGATTTAACTCCTACCCCTCAAACCGAAATTACGGTAACATTAGGTTAGGTGTCAGTTCGCTTTTTGAGCGAGCGCAGGTCGGATTTTGCAGTCTGGTTTTGCAAGCATAAAATTCGCAGCAACGACAATTCTCTTGTCGGGACTCCTGGCGAACGTTGGTCGAGCGCCAGCCGCAGATTTGTCTCTAGTCGTGACCGGTAATTTGGTCGGCTCCGTGATGGATAGCGCAGGGACTCCGCAAATGGGCGCCGCCGTGCAGTTGCTCAATCGCTACGAGCGCGTTCTTGCCAAAGCCATTACCGCGGCCGATGGGCGATTTGTATTTGCAGGCCTTCCGTTCGATAGCTATGGCGTCCGCGTTTCTCAGCCGAGTTTCTTGCCCGCTTTTCGCGAAAGCATCACTGTCAAACCAGGCCAAGACAGCTATTTGCAGATTCATCTCGCCACACTGTTCAGCAACATTCAGGTGAGCTACAAGGTTCCAACGGGCACCATGACGAACGATTGGAAATGGGCGTTGCGAGCATCTACCGCCACGCGGCCCGTTACCAGATATTTGCCTGAGCTGACGCCGCGCAAACCGCGAGAGCCGGCCGAACGGGCGCAGATCTTTTCCGATACCCACGCCACGCTACGGTTAAACGGCGGCGATTCGGGCATGCTCGATAGCGGTACCGCGATGAGCGATCTGGGTTCGATTTTTGCGCTGTCTACCAACGTATTCGGCAAGAACCAGTTTCAGATTGCTGGATCTCTTGGACAGGGTTCCGATTTGACGCCTTCGGTGCGCGGTTTGGCGGCGGTATTTCAGCGCCACTCCGAAAACGCCTTTATGAACGCGCCGCAAGTGAGCCTTACCGTGACGCAGTTTAACCGTTTCGGTATACCGATTTTAGGGCCGGGGCAGGTTTCTGGTTTGCGCTTAATGTCGATGAGCCTTTATCAAATCTCCGATCCTATCGACAACCTGCACTTGGAATATGGCATGACGGGTCAGTCGGTGAGCTATTTACAACAGTCTTCCCGCGTAAGCCCTTTCGCCCGCGCTACACTCACACTGAACCCCAACACGCAATTGATCGCGGCGTTTAGCGATGGAGGCCGGCCCGATGAGTTAGCCGCCCACTCTCCCTTGCAATCTTCTTCTGAAGTGTTGTCGCCAAGCAGCGAGTTGTCCGACGCAGTCAACGCACTCGTACGTCTGCCCCAGATGACGAGCCGCAACAATCGCCTGGTCTTGCAGCGCACCCAAAATTACGAGTTGGGTTACAGCCGCCAAGCAGGTGGCCGTACCTACGCCTTCAGCGGCTTCCATGAACGAGTTTGGGATGGTCAGCTCAATGTAAGCGGCGATCTGTCGAATGTGAATCCTGGAAACGTCTTGTTCGACGGTCTCTCGAAAACCTCGACTTATAACGTGGGCGGATACACTCGTAGCGGTTTCGCCGGTTCCGTGACCCAGCGCATCACCGACAACGTGGATTTCGGTCTCGCGTTCGGACGTATGGGCGGATTCGCAACGGACGACCCTAGCCATCTGTTCGATGCCATTCAACCTTCTTTGAAAATGGGCTTGCATGACGCGGCTGGGGCCAAATTACGCGCCTCGATTCCGGCTTCCGGCACCCGCTTGACGGCCGGTTATGGCTGGATCGATTCCGGTTCATTCGTCCCTTCGCACATGTTCGTAACCCAGAACAACATTGTTTCTCCCGGCTTGAATTTCGCGTTCCAACAGCCGATACCTTCCCTGTTTGGATTCCCCGGCCACCTAGAACTAACTGCCGATCTACGAAATCTGCTGGCCCAGGGATATATTCCAGCCGGTTCAAACAGCGCGAATCAGATGCTAGTGGTGCAATCGCCCCGCGCTATTCGCGGCGGTTTGAACCTCACCTTCTAGGCATCCACCTTCATCCCACGAATTTCTCGCAACGTTGGACAGCGAATTGCGATCAAACGGTTACGATGCCGGAGATGTTTGACGCAATTGAATTGATGCCCACGATGCTTGGGGGCTGGCAACCGCTATGTTGACTCAACCGGTGGATGCCGCGCTTGCGGAATTGGTCCAACGATTTTCGGAAGCTCGTAGCGTAACGGATCGGGTCTTTGCAACTGTGAAGCAGAGTTCGCTCTACGAACGGCCGATTCCGGAACGGCACAGGGTTATTTTCTATATCGGGCATCTGGAATCCTTCGATTGGAATCTGTTGCGTGAACGGTTCCAGCTCAAGCCATTCAATCCCGAGTTTGATCAACTGTTTGCGTTTGGGATTGATCCGCTGGGAGGGTCGACGCCGAACGATCAGGCGGGCGATTGGCCGTCGCTGCATCAAGTGGAACGATACCGGGTTCGGATTCGCGAGGAATTGGACGCGGCGTTGGCCGGAGCGGCCGAGACAGAGCAATTGGTGCAGCTCCTCAACATTGCGATTGAGCACCGATTGATGCATGCGGAGACGCTCGAATACATGTTGCATCAATTGCCCTATCAGGCGAAGGTGCGCGCTGATTCTGACGCTGCGAAGAGTCCGAAGTCTCAGGCTGTCCCGCGAGCTGTGCGGGTTCCAGCGGGAACAGTAACGCTGGGATTGAAGCCTGATGCGGGTGAGCGGGGCAGCCGCGCGGTGCTCGGTTCGTTAACGACAGCAATCGCCGAGCCTCCGCGCAGTGCGTTGCCTGCGTTTACTGAGAACTTTGGTTGGGATAACGAATTTGCGGCGCACGAGGTTGAGGTTCCCGCGTTCAGCATTGACAAATACAAGGTCACGAACGGCCAGTTTCTCAAGTTTGTAGAGGCCGGGGGATATAACAATCCTGCGTTATGGTCGAGCGAAGACTGGGATTGGAAAACGCGGGAGGCAGTGTCACATCCCGTGTTCTGGGTGGCCCAGAACGACGGGTTTCGATACCGGTCTATGTTTGAGGAAATTGCTCTGCCCTCCGAATCGCCGGTGTACGTGAGTTATGCGGAGGCAAACGCATTCGCGCGCTGGGCCGGCAAAGCTCTTCCGGCCGAAGCGGAGTGGCAGCGCGCGGCAGAAGGCGCGAAGGCGTCTGGCGGCGCGCGAACGTTGTGGGATCCACCTCCCATTGGTGCGGAAGCTGCTTCAGCGAGCCGCTTTGGAGTTGAGGGTCTGATTGGAACGGGATGGGAATGGACGGCGTCTGAGTTCGCGCCTTTTGTGGGATTCAAAGCCCATCCGGCTTATCCGGGCTATTCGGCGAACTTCTTTGACGGCAAGCACTATGTGCTAAAAGGCGGCAGTCCACGCACGGCGGCCTGCATGCTGCGAAAGAGTTTTCGGAACTGGTTCCAGCCGCATTACCAATACGTCTACGCTGGTTTTCGCTGCGTTACCAGATAATCGAGCCGGGGGAAATTATCATGATCGCCGAACTAATTGAAGACGCAGCATCAGTGCAGTTTGCGGCGGATGTGCGGGCCGGGTTGGATCGAGATGGCCAGAAGCAGTTGCCGTCAAAATACCTATACGATGCGGTAGGTTCGGCGCTTTTTGAGACGATCAGCGTCCTGCCGGAATACGGCTTGACGCGGGCGGATGAACGAGTTTTGCGGCGGCATGCGCGGGAGCTGTCGGAAATACTGCCGTTTCAGCTTGCTGTGGCCGAGCTCGGGAGCGGCAGTGGGCGCAAGACGCGGTATGTGCTGGACGCGCTGCGGACGCGAAGAAATCTGACTTACTACCCGATTGAGATCTCGGCGGCGGCACTCTCGTTCTGTGAAAGAGAGCTGGGAAGCCTGCCGGGGGTGACGCTGCTGGGAATTGAACGCGAGTATCTAGAAGGGCTACGCCACGTTTCGAGTGAGCGGGAGCAAGGGACTCATCTGCTGGTGTTGTTCTTGGGGAGCACGATCGGGAACTTTGATTCGGGACAGGACCGCAAATTCCTGAGTGAGGTGCGCGAGACATTGCGGCCGGGAGATTATCTGCTGCTCGGGGCGGATTTGGTGAAGCCGATTGATCGGTTGCTCGCGGCCTATGACGATCCGATCGGGGTAACGGCGGCGTTCAACCTCAATTTGCTCGCGCGGGTAAATCGCGAACTGGGTGGAGACTTCGATCTGCGTTCGTTTGAGCATGTGGCGCGCTTCAATCAAGAGACGAGCAGTGTGGAGATGCATCTCCGCTCGAAGAGGCGGCAGACAGTGACGGTGGCTCGCGCGGAATTCACAGCCCGGTTCGCGGAAGGCGAGACCATCTGGACCGAGAGCAGCCATAAGTATCTGGCGAGCGAGTTGCTCACGCTGGCGGCGGGTTCGGGCTTTGCCTGCGAGGCGCAATGGATCGACAACGAGTGGTGGTTTACTGAAAACCTTTTTGCGGCTCGGTAAGGGAGATCTCACTTCTTTTTGTATCCCTGCCAAACGTATTCCAAGGCCAGCGGCAGCGTTTGGGTGCGAACGGAGCGGTCACAATGGCTGGCGTTCTTGGTGAAGACAAATTGATAAGGGTAGTGTTTGTTCGCCAGCGCTTGCGCCATTCGCTCGTTAGCCAACACCCAATCGTGATAGTTGTCGCGGGTATTGAGGTTGTCGCGGTCGCTCACTTGCATCCAGATTCTTAGTGGCTTTTTAGGGCTGTTAGGAATCAGTGTCTCGTGAAACTCCCAAGCGCCGTGGGGCGTTCCGGCGTTATAGGGCCATTGTTGGTAGACAAAAGTGCCTGAGAAGCTGACGACTCGGCGATACAAGTCGGGGTGATACCAGGCCATGGCCATGGCGGCAGCGGCGCCCGAACTGCAACCCATGGCCGCGCGTCCATTGGGATCTTTGGTCAACTTGACGTTGAACTGTTTCTCCACTAAAGGCAGGACTTCGGTTTCGACAAACTCGGCGTAGACGCCGGACATGGTGTCGTACTCGAGGCCGCGCTGGCTGCCTTGCGCGTCACCTCCGCCGTTGCCGATGGAGATGGCAATGATCGCGGGCACTCGGCGGCGGCGATTAAGTTATCGAGCGCGATAAAAAGATTTTTGTCGGGGCCATCGGTGCCGACGATGAACGGCGACTCGCTGCCGGCCACATATTGATGCGGAACATAGACGGCGACTTTGCGCGTATAGGGTGCCGGATGGCTGTCGATGATGAGCTTGGTGGGGTCGGCCGGATCGGGGCGAGGCGCGCCTTCGCGCATGATGCCAGGATAGATTTTGCTGTCCTTCGACTCCATGGTGAATTCGACGACTTTGCCGTTCTTGAGAGTGTCGCCAGTGCCGGACATTTCTGGCGCTGCCGCGTGCGTGGGACCGACAATGAAGTTGCCGTTTTGCTTGGGCGAGGGAAGAGTGCCGTCGGGCAGATCTTTGGCTTTAACGTAGCCGGCCGTGTGAGGATCGCGCGTGGGCGTTGGGGGGCGCGGCGGATTTTGCGCGACGGCCGCCGCAGGGAAACTTAATAGGAGAAAGGCAAAGATCGAACTTGTACGAGATGGAATCATACGAAAACCTCCCCACGATAGTAACGAAAGACGAATTTGATTATGTATGCGGCGACAAAATCGCTACTCTAACAGCGCGGCCCAAGCTTTTTCATCTCTACCAATACAGATTCGATTCCCGGATCGCACCAGCGGCAGCTTGAGTAATTTCGGCTGCTCTTCAATCTTTCGCAACAGCTCGGCGTCTGAAACTTTCAAATACTTCAACCCTGCGTCCGCGTAGGCTTTGCCTTCCGTATCCAGCAATCCCAGCAGCCCGAAACGGTCGACAAACCGCTTGATCTCACCCGGTGACATCGGCTTCTGCGCCAGATCGACCAAATGGATCTGCACACGCCGCTCCCTGAAAAAGCGTTCGGCCGCCCGAGCGTCCTGCGAATTCTTCACTCCGAAAATTTGCACACTTTGCATACCTTCGATTTTGCCAGTTGCTTCCAAGCAACACGCGCAAGACGGTCGCGGTGTCGAGCGGCCACCGAAAGGGCTGCGGATTGTTTTTTCTCTCGTGTTGGCGCGCATCCGCGCCCTTTGCGCTTCCAATAGGACAAAATAGAGGCATGGGTGCTTCGCAAAGCGAATTACACGAACATTTTTCCAGCTTGCCTGACAAGGCATTGATGGAAGTTCACAGAGACGACCTGGTGGACGCTGCCAAAGCGATTTACGACCAGGAAATGTTGGAGCGCGGTCTTGTGGCCGAGGATGCCGAAGAGCCGCAAACTCCGGAGTTGAGCAGTGGCGAGAAGCTAGTCAACGTAGTTGAGTTCGAATCGGCCGAAGATGCCGCCAATGCGCAAGCACAACTCAAGAAAAACGGCATACCTGCTTACATTGCCGTGGCTGTACCCGCAGCGTTTGCGCAAAAAGCAGTCGGCTTGCTCGATCCCGGCGTGTCCGACGAAGAACTGGCGGCTTTAGCGGAAGCTGCGGCGGCCGCGAAAAACCAGGGCTAAACGGAGGTTTCGACCAGCACGGCAGTACCGTAACGCTGAGCCACGTAGTTGTTTAGAATTTCGCGAAATTCATCGACGATGTGGTCGCCGCGCAGCGTGGTAGAAAGCTTGCCGTCCACATAAACGGGCGCGACCGGCGTTTCAAACGTGCCCGGTAACGAGATCCCGATGTTGGCATGCTTCGATTCGCCGGGGCCATTCACAACACAGCCCATTACGGCGACTTTCATCTCTTCTACACCCGTGTACTTCTCGCGCCAAACCAGCATTTGGTCACGCAGGTAGGTTTGAATCTGGTCGGCCATGTCTTGGAAGAAGGTGCTCGTCGTACGTCCACATCCCGGGCAGGCGGCGACCTGCGGGGTAAAGCTGCGCAGATTGAGCGCCTGCAGAATCTGCTGGCTCACAATGACTTCTTCAGACCGATCACCATTCGGCAGCGGCGTTAGAGACGCGCGAATCGTATCGCCAATGCCTTGTTGCAAAAGCACAGCAAGTGCGGCGCTGGTCGCCACAATTCCTTTGGACCCGATACCCGCTTCCGTCAGACCTAAGTGGAGCGCATAGTCGCAGCGCGCCGCCATCATTTCATAAACCGACACCAAATCCTGGACATTGCTGACTTTCGCACTTAGAATGATTTTGTCGCGGCCCAAGCCATAACGTTCGGCATTTTCAGCGCTCCGCAATGCGCTCTCTACGATGGCGCGGCGCGTCACTTCCATAGCATCGAGCGGCTCAGCCGATTTCGCATTGTCGTCCATCATCTGGGTCAACAAAGCAGCGTCGAGCGATCCCCAGTTCACGCCAATGCGCACCGGTTTGTTGTACTCAATGGCCGCCTCAATCATGATCCGGAAATTATCGTCCTGCTTTTTCCCGATATTGACGTTGCCCGGATTGATGCGGTACTTATCCAAGGCACGCGCGCAATCTGGGTATTTCTTCAGAAGAATGTGCCCGTTGTAATGAAAGTCGCCAATAATCGGAACGGTCACGCCAAAATCGCGCAGAGTCTTTACGATGGTGGGCAGCGCACGGGCTGCATCTTCCGTGTTCACCGTAACTCGAACCAGTTCAGAACCCGACCTCGCCAACTGCATGACCTGATTGACGGTGGCAGCGGAATCGGCGGTATCGGTGTTGGTCATCGACTGAACCACGATCGGGTTCGAGCCGCCGACGTTCACCCCTCCGACATTGACAGCAACAGACTTACGGCGGGCGAGGACAGGCATGGAATCTCCAGGTATTTGCGGGGTTTAAAGTCTTAGTTTAGCAACCAGGCCTAGTCTTGGTGCGGCAGATAGCCGAGTGCCACCAACTCCGAAACTAAGTGCTTCAGGCTCTCCTGTTCCGTTTGGGTATCCGAATTGATGTAAATCTCCGCTTGTTCCGGCTTTTCATAAGGATCGGAAACACCCGAAAAGTTCTGGATTTCGCCGGCGAGAGCGCGACGATATAAGCCCTTTGGGTCGCGCCGTTGCAACGTCTCGAGCGAACAATCGACGAAGACTTCGACAAAGCGTTCACACTGTCGCCTGGCACTCTGCCTGGCGTCGCGGTAGGGTGAAATAGCCGCCACAATGGCGGTGACATCCTTCTTGTTGAGATCTGCAGCCACCTGTGCGATGCGCCGGATATTCTCGTCGCGATCTTCTCTGCTGAAGCCTAAGTCACGGCAAACGGTTCGACGCAGTTCATCGCCATCCAGAACTTCGTGCTCGATTGAAAGCGCAGCAAGATGCCCGCTCAAGCCTCGCGCGAGTGTTGACTTTCCTGAACCAGACAACCCGGTGAACCAAACAGTGAAAGGGCGCCGCACTTCCACCGAGTCCTCTGGCTTAATCCGGTAGACCTTGCGGAAGCCTTCTCCCAATAGATCTTCGTCAGTCTGCGTTTCCAGCGCTTTTGATTGAACGCGAATCACCTGCGCGGAAACCACTCTGGCGGCACGGCTGGCGGAACGAGCCACGCAAATCTTTTCCGGCGTATCAAAAACAATCGCCACGGCTGGCCGCCCAAACGTGCGTGCCGCATCCAGCAACCGAGCGCGGTAATCCGGGCGGACGTTCGTCGCGTCCACCACGCACAATTTGCCGCGCCGCAAACGCTTTTCTAAGATCAGGTGCAAAAGCGCGAAGGCGTCATCGGAGGCGTCCTGGTTACCCTCGTCGTCACTCACCATGCCACGGAAACTGTCGGAGGAAAGAATCTCGGTGGCTCGAAAGGCGCCCGTGGCGAAAGTCGATTTCCCTGACCCGGCAACGCCGATCAAAACCACAAGTGCTGAAGCGGGAATATTCAGAATCTTAACCGGCTTCGTCATCCGCTCCACTACTGTAACCCGAGTAAGGTTCGCACGTGACGGCGCCACTGTCCGATAACGGCGTCTACCGTTCCCGATGGCAAATGTAACGCTCGCCGACCTCTTCAGATTCAAAGTAGCCGAGAACTCCGGGCACACAAGAGACCACGCTGCCCATGCCCCGGCCAACGATAGCGGCTAACGCATCAGAGAGATTCATTTCATGACCATCCAACTCACTGTTGGAGGACATCACGTGACACATATCTGGCGCACCCAAAACTTTCAAGGCGGACACGATTCCGGTCACACTCTGTTGGGCCGCAGATACGCGGTGGCAGAATTGCGTGTTCAGATCTTTGAAGTGATCAAGGCTTTGTCGGATTTTGTTCTGCCCGCGCGTTGTGCTCAAAAGCTCCGTATAACGGTGTCGTTTTGTGGGTAAAACGAAGGAATCAAAAAACGGTGCCACTGGATGCATGTCGGATCTCTTAAGACTACCGTCAGCCCAATTCGTGTGACTTCTTGGGAATCCCTTTACTAGCCTCTGTCGGTATAGATAACGATTGTTTCCGGTAATCACGTGTTTCGGCCACAACCACACGAGAGGCTTCCCTCGTTCCGGCTCGCCGGCTAACGTTGTAAAGTCTCGAACTCGCAACGATTCTTGATCACTCGCAAAATCGACCTTTGAATAGAACTCATTACGGCGTCCGTCCAAAAACCGGCGTAACCGTTGAAGTCAGTCGAGAGTCTTTCGCGACTTGTCAGATGTAGAAGTACTTCTCCCGCGCCGGTTTCTTCGATCTGATATTCACCACTAAGGACATCGAAGTAGGGGCCGCCGATTGTGGCGTGTCTATCGAGAGTTGCAGGCGGAATGTGCGCGGTGTCGGCCTTGATGGTGAATGAGAGGCGGCGGTTCGGTTCCCACACGGTGACGGTCTCAATGAATCGCAAGCCTCTTTCGAAAGTTGCATTCCTTATTCCGCCGAGTCCGTTCTTTGACAGAGTCGCAGCTATCGGCCTTGGGAAGCCAATTTTCTCCGTCCACGTATCAGGCAATTCCTCGCGATGAATTGGGCTCACGCTCGCAATCTCCTTCCAAACGACAGATGGAGACGCGGTTATCCTCAGGTCGTTCCGCACGGTTCGGATTTGAAGCGGAGGGGAGACGTGCGTTTCGATTTGCGGCAAGATCAGCGGGAGAGCGATTATGCAGAGCTGGGTGGGAATTCCTGCGCGTGCTGTTCGCCTGATCACACCTGCAAAAACACCGCCAACGCTGGTGAAAAGCAGAAGTATGGGAAGTGCGAACACTAGGCAGATTATTCCTTCCAGAAGGAATAGGGCTGCACCGATCAGGATGAGGATGACAGAGCACCAAGGGACTACAATCCACTGCCAAACTGGCCGCTTCTCCTTGATCTCGGCACGCCAAATCGTAATGTAACCGACTGCGGCGGATCCCAACACTAGATAGGAGAGCGACATCACTCCAGTAAGGTTCATTCCCATTAGCTGTTTGTCGGGGAACCAGTTGTAAGCGGCGGATACGCGAAACAAGAGGCCAAAGCTTGCACCGACCGCGATAGACCACAGGAGCGGTGTCCGAATAGGCCAGTTAATTTGCATCTTTGGGCTGATTGGTTCCTCACTTTATCATGGCGATATTAGCGGGAGCGATCTGAGTGGTGGAACGGTACGCCAGGGGTCGGATTCTAAAACACTCCGCCAGAGGTGTACTACAATCGGCACGCACTCGGGGGCCTTAAGGATTTTTTACGACCTTTCTTTGGAATCCGGTATTGTGGTCGGTACGTGGCGTTATCGGACTTAAGAAAATCGCGAGTCCTTCCTGCCAGTTCGACCCCAAAAGGCTGCCGTTAATGGCAATAGTATGGGAATAGTGACAGAGGCTTGCGGCGAACACCTTGTAAACCTGCCGATTCCATCGATTCCTAAAACCCCCGTTCCATCGGCATGGCGAATGGCGGCTCCACCAGGAAATCAGCGTCGCGGATCTCCACCAGCGCTTCTCTCAGCGATTGCTCTCGTGCAGGCTCGGTCGTAATCACAAACGGCAGGTCGCGCCAGTCTTCGCGCGGCAATTGCAAAACCGCATCAATACCGATCTTATGCTTCGCCAGAATCGTCGCCAGCGTGGCGATAATTCCAGCCTTATCTTCCACGCGGAAGCGCAGAAAGAACGGCGACTCCTGCGTGTTTACGTTCAGCGGCTTATACTCGCCGAGCCGTTCATGGGCGAACGGACTCACCCGTTCAGGACTGCCATAGCGAATCTCGCGCGCCACTCGCATGAGATCGCTCACCACCGCCACACCGGTCGGTTTCGGACCAGCGCCGCGGCCATAATAGAATGTATCTTCTCCGTAGGTGCCGCGAATCCAGATTGCGTTGTATGCGCCCTGTACCTGCGCCAGGATCGCCGCCTGCGGCACAAGCGTGGGCCGCACTGATAGCAGCAGTCCGTCATCGTTCTGCCGGGCCAGGCAAACCAGCCGGATCGTATGTTTTAGTTGATGCGCGTATTCGAAATCCACCGGCAAAATGCGCCGGATACCCTCCGTGTAGATATCCGCTGGCGTCAATTTCTCACCGAACGCCAGAGCGGCTAGAATCGCCAGCTTCGAGCGCGCATCCAGGCCGTCCACATCCGCCGAAGGGTCCGCTTCCGCATAACCGAGTTGCTGCGCTTCCGCTAACACGGCTTCGAATTTGGCATTGCTCTTCTCAATTTCGGTGAGAATGAAGTTGCTGGTGCCGTTTAAGATGCCGTACAGTTCTACAACGCGATCGCCTGAAATTCCTTCGCGCAGAATCGTGTGAATCGGAATTCCGCCGGCGACGCTTGCCTCCATCGCCAGGTTCACGCCGTTTTGGCTTGCCTTGGCCCAAAGTTCTGCACCGCGTAGCGCCATTAACTCTTTATTTGCGGTCACCACCGATTTGCGTTGCCGCAACGATTCTTCGAGAATTTGCCCGGCAGTCGCAGTTCCTCCGATCAACTCCACAACAATGTCGATCTCCGGGTCGGAGACCACCTCGCGCCAATCTGTGAGCCGCAGAACGTGGTTGGCGTAGGCAGGCAGTTTCTTTTGCAGCACGGTCCGGCTGCAAACCGACTTCACCCGCAGCGGGAAACCCAATTTTTCTTGAATGCCCTTCGCATTCTCCGTCAGAATCTGCAGCGCGCCAGATCCCACATTGCCCAAGCCAATGATTCCTGCCGTTACTTCCACCCAGTGACACTCCGCGACTTTTGAACAAGGCTCATAAGTGGCTTATGATAGCAACCAGAATGCGCCCCACTCGCCGTACGGCTTTATTGGTTATGGTTGCCCCTGCTTCCGCCATTCCCGGTACCTTTCCCCAGGAACAACAGGAGCCGAACCCGCGTCGCACGCTGCCTGAGCATGATCCGAACGACGACGTGAAGCTGCCGAATGGAAAATCGCAGAAAGATGCGATGTCCAAGCAGGCTCATGAGGATGCGTTGAAAGAAGTGGAGTCGCTGATTCGGCTTGCCGAGGATCTGCGCGATGAACTAAAGCATTCGGGCGAATATGTGGTGGCGGTGAAGTCGGTTCGCAAGACCGAGGAGATTGAGAAGCTCGCGCGTCAGATCCGGGGAAAGTTGAAAGGGTAAACGAAGGTCACGATGCGCTGGAGGTCGTCATCGTTCTCGAGGATGTCGATCTTATCGACGACGATGACGAGCAGGCGACCCCTTCTCGTTTTAGACCAGATATGATGAGTTCTGTTAGCCAGTGCCCCCTGTCGGGCTAAAGGATCTGGCCATCGGTAACGATAGTTCTCCCAGTTGAGATACATATGCGCCCTGTTGCGTTGTTATTGTTTTTAGCGGCCGTTGGCTGCGCTGCGACGAAAAACGTCACCGTCCTGGTGAACTTTGAAAAACCCCATTCTGCGGTTTCCATAACGGCGTTTCGCCACGAACTGAGTCAGTTGCTGGAGCCCGCGGGAATCGACGTGAACGTGATGCTGAAGAGCGAGATGCCAGAGTCGCCGCAATTCGGTGAATTGGTGGTGTTTGAGATGAAGGGCTCGTGTTCGATGGCCGGCACGCCCGTCTTGACCGGCACTTCGTTAGATGATCGCGAACCGCTGGGCCTAGCCTTTGCAAGCAACGGGCAGGTGTTGCACTTTGGAGAAATACAATGCGATCGAATCCGGCGGTGTTTGCAGCGGATTACGCGAGGGCTGCGGCCGGAGCAGCATCAAGCCGAGTATGGGGCGGCTCTCGGAATTGTGGTAGCTCATGAGATTTACCATATGATTGCGGGCGCGAAGCAACACACGAAGGACGGGCTTACCAAAGAGAGCCTCTCGGCACGCGAACTGTTAGATGGTGCATTGACCATTCCTCCTGTCGTTCGCGAGGCATTGCGTGAGGGTTTTTAGCGCGAAGGGCGCGGATGTGCCCCACCACGATTCCTGAAAAGCGGGCCGAAACTGATTTCCTGCGATGGTAGCGGAGTGTTACACTCATAAAGATTCTCTTTGCTCCGGAATTGTTTGGCCCCATGGCGCTGAACCACTGAATCCTTGAGCCCTTTTCCCTGTCGCGCACGAACCCTTTCTTTTTGGAGTTGCGCAGAGTTGTCGATATGCTGACGACCTCAATCGCCCATTAGAGACGATGTCGTGCCCAGCAACTTTAGTCGGTTCTAACTGCCAGCCCTAGGTCGACGTCTCTTTACCCGCTGGGCTCAGTTGTGTGAAATAATGTACGAAACTTGGTTAGGCCAAAAAAATTAACAAGGAGATTTTATGCCAGCAGTCTTGAAAGCAGATCATGAGTTAGAACTGATCCGCCGGGGTTTTACACGCAGAAATTTTGGACGGATCGCCAGCCTGATTACCGCTGGGGCGGCCCTGCCCTTCTATAACGAGCCGGCGCTGGCTCAATTGTCGCGGGTGCGAAATATTCCGCCAGATGCGGTTATCATTAACGCGAACGAGAACCCTTTGGGGCCATGTCCCGAGGCCGCCGATGCGATCCACAGCGTGGTGCAAAAGGGCGGCCGTTATATGTACGACCTGACCGACGGCTTAGTTACGGCGTTGGCGGAGCAGGAAGGCGTAAAGCCTAACTACGTAGAAGCGTACGCCGGATCGAGCGCGCCGCTGCATCAATCGGTGCTTGCGTTCTGTTCGAAAGACAGGGCGTTTGTTTCCGCGGACCCTGGCTACGAAGCAGGCGGACGAGCGGCCAAGTTTATCGGCGCACCGGAAGTGAAAGTGCCCTTGCGCAAAGGCAGCTGGGATCACGACGTGAAGGCGATGCTAGCCGCAGCTCCGAACGGCGGCCTTTATTACATCTGCAATCCGAACAACCCAACCGGCACACTCACCAGCAAGGCAGACATCGAATGGCTGGTGGCGAACAAGCCGAAGGGCTCCGTTGTTTTGGTGGACGAAGCCTATATCCATATTTCCCCGAACGCTGTAAAGTGCACGGATTTGGTAGCACAGGATAAGGATGTGCTGGTTCTGCGCACTTTCTCAAAACTGTACGGCATGGCCGGTCTGCGGGCCGGAGCCGCCATCGGACGTCCCGACCTTATCGAAAAAGTGAGGGGCTGGAGCGCGGGTATGATGCCGGTAACCGGTATGGTCGGCGCTACTGCTAGCCTGAAGTCGAAGAATTTGGTCGAATACCGCCGTAAGCTGATGGGCGATGTGCGCACCGATACGTTCGCCTTCCTGACGAAGAAGAATGTTGAATTCATTCCATCGGAAAGCAACTGCTTCATGTTGAACGCGAAGCGGCCGGGTGCGGAATTCAATATGGCGATGAGGCAGGAAAAGGTCTACATCGGCCGGAGCTGGCCGGTATGGCCGAACTGGGTCCGCGTCACCGTCGGAACGAAGGACGAAATGCAGAAGTTCCAAGAGGCGTTCAGCAAGGTTTACGCCTAAGCCGTTCGACTGGCGCGCACGGCCTTGGAACAAGCAAGCCGTGCGCGTTGATTCTGTCTTTTGGGAATGCGGCCTCGTCGACGCAGAACCCTAAATAGAGGCTCCATTGAAACCGTTGCGTTTTCGTTATAGCTGGAAGTTTTTAGCCGGCGATTTGGCCGGAGGAGCGATAGCGGCACTGATTGCTTTACCTTATGGTTTAGCGATGGCGAACATGATGGGTTTGCCTCCGGTGCTCGGCCTGATCACCTCAATTTCCACTGCGCCCATTACCGCGTTGTTGGGGCGCAACCCGGTTTTGATAGGTGGCACGGCGAGTGCTACCGTTCCGTTCATTTCTCGGGCCGTGCATTCGCAAGGCATCGGCGGCGCCGCAAAAGTGTGTATTGTGGCATCGGTGTTCATGCTGGTGTTTTCGTTCTTGCGGCTCGGACGTTATATTCACAGAGTTCCACAGCCCGTGGTCACCGGTTTTTCTTGCGGTATCGGCGCGATGATGTTCCTATCGCAGTTAGGCGTCATGATGGGTGTAAAAGCTGTCGTCGACCGTACTTCAAATAACGTTCTTTATCAGAGCTGGCAGGTGCTCTCTCATTTTGCGGAGACCCAGGCGAGCGCGGTGATCATTGCGGGACTTGTAATAGTAGGAGCCTTGATGGCCGCCCATTTTGTTCCGCGCGCCCCGGCTCCATTGATCGGCATTCTTCTTGCTGTGGGCGTGGCATTGACTTTTGGTTTACATCAGAGAGAAGTGGGGAAGCTTCCTCTTGAGGTTCCACCGTTTATAGGATTTTCTTGGACGCCCACAGATGTTTTGAAAGTAATCCCCGACGCCATAGGATTGGCGTTTGTGGCGAGCGTCAACATTCTTTTGACTTCCCGCGTGGTGGAACACTTCCGTGGACGCCATAGCCATTTGAAAATTGCCGATGCCGACGGCGAAATTGGCGCCTATGGCATTGCCAATATGGTGGCCGCTATCTTCGCCGCGCCTATGAGCGTAGGCATTCCAGCCCGCAGCTTAGCCAGTGTGCGCTGCGGCGGCGTGACGCGCATGTCGAATCTCTTTCATGGTTTTTTTATTCTTGGGTTTGTGATTTTGGGCAATAGCTACATCTCCCACATTCCGATTCCGGCTTTGGCGGGCGTCACCGCTTACATCGGAATTTGTTTGTTGGAGTGGAGCACATGGCGCCGGTTACACAAAATGCGGCGCGTCGATGCCCTCGCCTTTCTAGTCACGGCGGCGGCAGTCTTGGTAGTGAATGCCGTATTTGCGGTGGCCATGGGGTGCTCTCTTTATCTGCTGAAATTCGCCTACCAACGAGTGGTAGCTGGCAAAGAAACAGCGAATCTCGTGCCGGTCCAAAACGCGAATTGACGTTTTCGCCTATTGTTCTGTTACCTTCCCATCAAAAGATTTGTTCACAGATTTGTGTGAACGGTGTTACTCTAACCGTAATTGTCTCAGTTTACTTGCTCTCTGTTGTAGCAGTGCCCGCCAAGTTTTGCGGAGGCGCTGGTCTCTCTGGCCAGCATATGCTTTACACAAAAATGGGATCGACATTTTAAGGGAGAAACTAAAGAATGCTTCAGAAGTTGAATTTAGCTGCAAGGGGCAGGGCAGCGCGCTTGTTAGCGTTGCTAGCCTTGACAAGTATTGGGGTTTGGGCACAGTCCACGCAAGGTGGTGTGCGCGGAGCCGTTACGGACTCGTCCGGCGCCGCGATCCCGAATGCAAAAGTGGTGCTCACCAATGAAGGCACTGCGATTGCGCACGACGGAATAACGAATTCGGCGGGGCTCTATGACTTCGTAGACGTGGTTCCCGGTACGTATACAGTAACCGTCGAAGCTCCTGCCTTCAAGAAGTTCGAACGTCGCGGGATTCTGGTGGCAACCCAGGAATTTCTCACAGTTGACGTGCCGATGGAAGTCGGCAAAGTCACGGAAAGCGTATTGGTGACCGAGCAGATGCCGCTGGTGGAATCGTCGGACGCCTCGCAAGGACAAGTGCTCGATAACCAGAAGCTGGTGGAGCTGCCGAATTTAGGCCGCAACCCGTTCATGATGTCGAGACTGGCGCAGAACGTAGTGCAGGTCGGACCACCGGCTTATAACCGCATGGAAGACCAGAGCGGTTCGTCTATGATTTCTATTTCCGGCGGCCCAGTGCGCGGCAATAACTATCTGTTAGATGGTATTCCGATCACCGACGCCACCAACCGCGCCATCATCATTCCGACACTGGAATCAGTCGCGGAAGTTAAGATTCAAGCCAACACCTACGACGCGGAAATGGCGCGCACCGGCGGTGGTATGTTCAACACGCTGATGAAATCGGGTACCAACGAATATCACGGCAGCATGTATGGTCACATTCGCAGCACCAACATGGATGCCAATGCGTTCTTCAGCAACGCCGCGGGCATCCCAATTACGAATCAGCCAAACAAAACCTGGGGCGCCAGCTTTGGCGGACCCATTCGCATTCCGCACCTGTACGATGGCAGAAACAAAACATTCTTCTTTCTCGGTGTTGAACACTATGACGACGTTTCTTCCGACTCGAGCAGTTTTGCGCTGCCCTCCGCTCTCGAGAGAGTCGGCGATTTTTCGCAGAGTTACACGGATGCAACCCACACTGCGCTTCACATTATCTACGATCCAACCACCGGTTTGCCCGTTCCAGGCAACAAACTGTCGGCCGCCCAAATAACGCCAGTGGGACTGACACTCGCCAGCTACATCCCGGCACCTGCTACCAACCCGGCATTCTTCGGTGCCAACGACCAGACCGTGGCCTCCACCATTAAGGCTCGTGCGGTTCAGTACACCGGCAAGTTGGATGAGGACTTCACGCATTGGTGGCACGCCAGCCTTAGCTACGCCCGCTACTATTCGTTAGAGCCCGGTGATACCTGGTTCAATACGCCCGCCACAACTTCCGGCTGGCGATTACAGCGTCGGGTAGACGCTACGGCTATCAATAGTATATTTACAGTCAACCCGACCACTGTTGTCGCGTTGCGCTATGGATTTAACCGCTTCCCGAACTACGGCTACAACAGTTCGCAGGGCTTCAACGTTAGTTCTTTGGGGTTCGCGCCGGCTTGGGCGAATTTGGTCAACGGTCCTAATGCGGAATTTCCGCAAATCGGCATGAACACGATTTACGGCATTGGCGAATCGGACGGGAGCTATGCCGATTTGGCTTCGCATAACTTCTCCGCCAGTCTTGATAAGACAATTGGCCGCCATACGTTGAAGGGCGGATTCGACTATCGCCGCCTCGCCGTTTCGGGTGGATCCATCCCTGGTTGCCCCACGGGCTGCTTCTCGTTTAACACCTCTCTGAACTCGACCGGAACTGGACCGGGTAACAACAGCAACACGGGCACCGATTTGGCTGACTTGCTGATGGGCCTTCCCTATGACAGACAGGCTGGTACTGCTTCCACATTGACAGACTTCATTAAGTACTACGGCGGTTTCGTGCAAGACAACTTCCGTGTCAGCAGCAAACTGTCAATCAACGCCGGCCTGCGCTTTGAACACGAAGATGGTTTACAGGAAACGCATAACGGACTCCTGGTCAACTTTAATACAACGGGTAATACACCCATCACGGTTCCTGGCTTGACCCCCAAAGGATATGCCGAATACGCCGGCTCAAGCGGTGTGGGTACGGCTGCGGGCAACTACCCCGGCGCCAAGTTCGGACCACGCGGCGGAGCGGTTTACCAACTGAACAGCAAGACCGTCATTCGCGGCGGCTACGGTATTTTCTATGCCCCGCAAATCGCGTTGGGCGGCCCATTTGGAACTCCCGGCTATACCAACACAACGGAATACACGGGTAAGAGCACGACCGACGTGCTGACGAACCCATTCCCAACGGGTTTGTTGGCTCCCGTCGGTAGTTCTCAAGGCACCGCAGTCGATATCGGCAGCAGTCTTACACTCATCTCGCCAACTGCCAAAGCCCCCGTCATCCAACAGTACTCGGTGGATATGCAGCGCGAATTGATGGGCGGCATCGGCATCGAAGTCGGCTACGTCGGCTCGCACTCTACGCACTTGACACTCGGTGCTCCGACTATCAACCTCAACGCTTTGAACCCAAGCTATCTGTCGCAGGGTGTGGGCGCGCTGGAAGCACAAGTGGCAAACCCGTTCTACGGTAACCCGCTCATCACTTCCGGTACGTTGTCCGGCAAGACAATCAGCGCTTTCCGTCTCCTGCTGCCTTACACGGCGTACACGTCTGTGAACACATCCTTTGGCGATCAGAATCACGCCTCCTACAACTCCCTGGTGATCAAAGCGCAGAAGCGCTTCTCGCACGGGCTTACGTTCTTGAGCACGCTAACTGCTTCCGTGAATAAGGACGAAAGCAGCGGCGGTGTTGGATCGTCATTGAATAGTGGCGCGCAAGGTGCTCCGCAAAATCCGTATGACATGGCGGCGGAATACAGCTACTCGAACGTAGATACGCCGCTTCGCTGGGCGTCGTCTTTCTCTTACGAATTGCCTGTTGGCAAGGGTAAGCGCTTCGCCGGCAACATCAATCGAGCTCTCGATTATGCGATCGGCGGCTGGGAAATCAGCAGTGTCATCGTTTACCAGACTGGCTTCCCGCTCCAGATCTTCCAGAGCAACCAAAACGGCGATTTTGGTTACGGCGCACAACGGCCGAACATGGCCTCAGGCGTGTCGCTCGGCACCAGCGGGAGCGTGGAACAACGGCTCGGAGGCTACATCAATCCGGCTGCTTTCACTCTCGCTCCTGCTGCAACCTTCGGCAACACTCCTCGCACGCTCGGCTCCCTTCGCGGACCGGGCCAAAAGAACTGGGATTCTTCGCTCTTCAAAAATTTCCTGATCACCGAACGAGTTAAGGCCCAGTTTCGGCTTGAAGCGCTCAACGCTTTCAATTCGCCGCTGTTCCACTCGCCGAACACCCAATTTGGAACTCCCACCTTCGGCCAGATTACTTCACAAGACAACTTCGCCCGCCAGCTACAGTTGGCAATTCGCGTGACGTTCTAACAACGAACAAATAGTCATAACAAACGACGGGGCTGCAAGTCTTTAGAGACTGGCGGCCCTGTTTTCATTCAAAAACCTCCATGCAAGCTAGACTTGGCGAAATCGAAAGGCTACTGTGCCGAATCTTTTTCGAAGCTTGGTTACAAGTCCGTTGATCCAGCGGCTAAATAAAGAGCTGCTCTCCGTAATCTAGAATCTAAAGTGTGGTAGCACATGGCCGCAGCAGTTGAGCCGCTGTTGATGACAGTCGCGCAGTATCGGATGTTGCCCCAACGCGAAGACCTGCAGCAAGAACTCCACGGAGGACTGCTTGTTACCGTGACGCGTCCGAAAATGAAGCACGCCAAGTTGCAATCGCGGCTGGTCCGGTTACTCCGCCCACGCTCTGAACATCTCGGTGTCGTAGAAATGGAAGTAGCCTTCCGCGCTCTCCCGGAATACGAATTACGCGCTGCCGATGTCGCCTTCGTTTCCCAAGCGCGCTGGGATTCGGTCGATGACGAAGACAATTTGCACGGCTCCCCGGAACTGGTAATTGAGGTTGTCTCGCCCTCCAACACAAAAACTGAAATGCGCGAAAAAGCGGCGCTCTGCCTGGCCACTGGCTCTGACGAATTCTGGATCGTCGATCCCGATTCGCGCACCGTCACCGTCATGCACTGTGGGCAACCCCATGTCTCCTACAAAACCGGATCAACCGTTCCCCTACATCTGTTCGCTGCCGAAGCACTTCCGGTAGCTGAGATCTTCCAGTCGTGGACAACGCCTTGTTGACCGGGTGTGATTTGAGGGAGATTGACTTGTATGTAAAGCATCCGTACAATCGAATTGGAAGCAGAAGTAAGAAATGCCTACGCGAATTGAGAAGCGGGAATCGCCGAAGCAATTTCGCTTCGATGCTCGGATAAGCGAAAGTCAGAAGTTGCTAATTCAGCGTGCCGCCGACCTTGAAGGCTGTTCGCTCACCAACTTCGTCCTGCGCAGCGCGAAGACGGCAGCCGACCGAACCATTCAAGAACGAACGATGATCGTCATGAATGCGCGCGATTCAGAAGTGTTCGTTGACTCGCTCTTGAAACCGAGAGAGTCCAGGCGTGTGCTCCGCAATGCAGCAAGGTCTTACAAAAAAGCAGCTAGCCTCTAAGTGACAAGTCCCTTCCGCGTCGAGTTGCTTGGAGACCCAGCATTTGTGCACGAACTTTGTCAGCGGTGTAGGGGAATTAGATCGTTACTTCGCGCTCCAGGCAGGCCAGGACTCCAGGCATAAAGTAGCCGCGCCATTTGCGCTCGTTGATCCAAATCGGAGCGTTGTCGGCTATTACACTCTTTCGTCAGACAGCATCCTAACTTTTTCCGGATTAGAAAAGTTTACAGAAAGCACCACTAGCGAGTGGTGTATTCTAAAGGTAGATTGGCTATGGGCTCTCTCCTCTCCACTCCCGAAGCTCTCTTCATCAATCAGCCCGACCATCAATACTCCGAAGAAAACCACGAAGCGTGGCAACGTTTATACGCGCGGATGCTGCCCAAATGGGACCGGTATGCCAATCCGCATTTCCTCAAAGGTATTCGGGCGCTGAGTCTAGATCCTCAACGCGTGCCGCGCTTGGAAGAGGTAAATGGATTCCTGCGGCCTCTGACTGGTTTTCAGGCCAAGGCTGTGGGCGGGTATGTGCCGTCGTTTCAATTCTTCGATTGCTTGCGGCAGCGGTGGTTTCCCACCACGATTACGATCAGGCGCTCGGACCAGTTAGATTATCTGCCCGAGCCTGACATCTTTCACGACATTGCGGGCCATGTGCCCATGCACACAGATCCGCATTTTGCCGAAACCCTGGTTCGCTTCGGCGAGTGTGCATGGACGGCAGCGCAGCTAAATGCGCCTGTCGAGGAATTGACCAGTATCATTCGCGCGATGGCGCGGTTTTTCTGGTTCACGATTGAGTTCGGATTGATGCGCGATACAAGAGGCAAAGGCCTGAAGGTCTACGGCAGCGGCTTGCTCAGTTCGTTCGGTGAAATCGAGCGCGCGATTGAGTCGCCGCAGGTGCAGCGGTATCCGATTCAGTTAGAGTGGGTGATCAATCAGAGTTTTGAAATCGATCACTACCAGCCCCTGCTATTCACCGTGGATTCGTTCGAGCACTTATATGATCTCGTGGGTGAACTGGAACTCTGGATGAAGCAAGGCCGTTTATCGCACGTCGCTCCGGGCGATCCGTTGGTGCGCGAAGAAGACTTGTGGAGTTTCACTCGTAACGCAACGCTGAGTTAGGCACGGCCCCGGGCGAAAATTCCTTTTAACAAACACGCGCAAGACGGGTGCGGTGTCGAGCGGCCACCGAAAGGGCTGCGGAGTGTTTCTCCTCCCGTGGTGGCGCGCATCCGCGCCCTTTGCGCTCAAACCCGAAAGAAGTAAGCTATTAGGAGGAACTCTTTGTCCATGCGAACAGCTTGCCTAGCACTCGCGTTCGCCGGCCTTGCCCAGGCTGGCGATTTTCACACCGGCCAGGCGGCGCGGGCCGTCATCGGTCAGCCGTCGTTTTCGGCGCGTGAATCGGGAATCAATGCGAATGCGCTTTCCCTCAACCGTGGCAAGCTTTATGCCGCGGAAAGTAATCGTGTTTTGGCGTTCGATGTTTCGAACCCGTGTGCGATCTGCGGCTTGTCGCCCGTTTCCGTCATCAATCAATCCGTCATGCGCGGCGTTTCGGCTGTCGCCGTTTCGGGCAAAGTCGTGGTCATGGCAGACGCGGCAGGTCATCGTGTTTTGATCTGGCGCAACACCATGCCGAGCGCAGGCATGATCGGCCCCATGCAGCCGGATGTGGTGCTCAGCGGCGTGATCGAGCCCGTATCCGTTGCCTACGACGGACGCAGGCTGTTCGTGGGTGACGCTTCGCAACACCGCGTATTCATCTGGAATGCGATGCCGAGCATCGATAGTCAACCGCCCGATGTGGTGTTAGGCCAAACCGATAGTGCCGGCGGAGCGGCGGCGGTCGGCACTCCGGCAGCGTTGGTCTCCGACGGCACGAATCTCTTTGTGGCCGATACCGAGAATCGCCGTATTCTCGTTTTTTCGGCCGGTGATATCGATCTGTCTGAGAACGACATCCTGAACTCCGCCACTCTGCTGCCCACCGCACTCGCGCCGGGAACGCTCGTCACGATTCGCGCAGCAGGGGCGGCAAATGGTTCGGAAGCGGTCGAGCCCGCCGATAGCGGCGAACCTTTGCCCACTAAGCTGGCAGGCGTCGAAGTTTATTTAAATGGCACGCCGTTGCCGCTTCTATCGGTTTCGCCAGATGAGATTCAAGCGCAATTACCATACGACTTAGGCAACGGCACGTCGGGCAGCCTCTACTTGCGAAACGCGGCTTTGGTTTCGAGTGCAGCGGCAGTGCGTTTCGCTCCCGCTTCCCCCGGCATTTTTGCCATCGGCAAGATGGAACCGCGCAGTGGTCTCCTTTTGCATTCGAGTGGGGAACCGATCGTCGATGGAAGTGCTGCGGACGAGAGTCCCGCGAAAGGTGCGCCTGTTACGGCAGATCGTCCGGCGTTGCCCGGTGAACGCGTAACGGTCTGGGCGAACGGCCTGGGGTTTGTTGGTGATGAAGCGGCGGTTCCGGTGCATGCCTTGGTCAATGGCGAACCGGCGGAAGTTGTTTCCGCCCGCTTGCCGAAGGGCGCTGTTGGCATATACGAAGTGGTCATTACCCTGCCCCCGCGCTTCGTGCCCGGCCAAGAAGCGCGCCTGCAATTAGTGCAGAACTCGGTGCCTTCGAACACGGTGGTCTTTCCGGTACAGGCCGCCCAATAACATCTCATCATGCATCAGCTCCGTTGGCATGCAGTACTCCAGCAGTGGATTGTCTTTTCAACCGATCGCCAGAACCGTCCGCAAATGCCGGCGAACTGGTGTCCTTTCGACCCCGGTTCCGGCAAGGTGCCCGATCACTACGACGTGCACCTCTATCCAAACGATTTCCCTGGATTCGCGCCCAACGCCGACCCGTTCATTCCCGTTGAATGGCCGGCGGCGTTTGCCGAAAACGGACCACGCGGCGCGTGCGATGTAGTTTTGTATTCGCCCGAGCATACCCTGCCGCCCTCGCAACTCACCGTAGAAAACTGGCGCAAGGTGATTGATGTTTGGACGCGCCGCACAGCCGATCACGCGGCCAATCCCGCTATCGCGTTGGTCGCCGTCTTTGAAAATTGCGGCGAAGCAGTGGGCGTGACCATGCCCCACCCCCATGGCCAAATTTACGCGACGCCATTCCTAGGACCGACGGTTGAGAAAGAAATCGAATCCACGCTCCACCACAGCCAAACGCACAACGGCGCTTGCTTATTCTGCGATTTGCTCGCCGAAGAGTTAAAGCGCAAGGAACGAGTTGTGGCGAGCAACGAGCATTTTGCCGCCTTCGTCCCGTTCGCCGCGCGCTTTCCCGCCGAAATTGCGATCTATTCGCGCAGGCACCTGCGTACGCTGCTCGATTTGACGAGTTCGGAAGCTGATTCGCTCGCGCAGCTCGTCAGTGTGATACGTAAGAAGTATGACAACCTCTACGGCTTCCTCATGCCCTTAATGATGGCTGTAAAGCAAGCGCCGCTGCAGCGTGCAGATGTGCCGTATCATTTTCACATTCAGTTTCTGCCGCTGCAGCGCAGTTCGAATAAACTGAAATATCTGGCCACCATTGAAACAGGCTACGGTATCTTTTTAGCCGATACGGCGCCCGAAGAAATGGCCCAGAATCTACGGAACAGCGAACCTAAGACGACAGTCTAGAGCGGTCGGTCGCGGTTTCTTCGTAGGGCTTGTAATTGGCGCGTGTCAGCACTTGCTGCGAGCGCGGAAGATCGGCGGGCAGGACGTAGAAGTAGGCGCCTGTCAGCTCACGCGGAAACAGCAGCCCGCCCCGATACGGGCCCGGTTCAACAAAATACGCAACTTCGGCTTGGCTCAACACCATCTCCACCGCAAGCGCCTCACGCAGGCGGCGTGCCATATAGAGAAGGTGCAGTTCCGCCCCTTGAAAAAACTCCAACTCGCAGCGCATGTCAGTGTCCGGCAATCGTCGCGTGAACTCCCTTGCTATCGCGCGGTTGAGCGCCCGCCACAGTGACAATGTTACCGCGTACATCGGCCGAGTCGAGCGTCCAACTAACCACACTCGATTCTCCAGCGCCAAAGTGCACGCGGCGGAAGCCCATCAACTGAGGCGTTGCTTTGTCCGAACCCACATAAACCTGAGCCACTTCATCGCCCGGAACGTCTGTAGCATTGCGCACGTGAGCCGAAATCCAGAGCTTGCCGTCTGTGCCTTTCTTCACGGTTAGCTTCGAATATTCAAATGTGGAATAGCTCAGGCCAAAGCCAAAACCGTACAGCGGCTGGCCGGTAAAGAAACGGTAGGTGCGGCCTCGCATGGAATAACTGTCGAACGGCGGAAGTTGATCGGTGGAAGCGTAAAACGTTACCGGCAATCGGCCCGCCGGATTGTTATCGCCAGCCAAAGTGTTCGCAATCGCAGCCCCGCCTTCCTGTCCGCCGTACCAGGCTTCCAGAATCGCCGCGGCGCGCTTCTGGGCAGTGTTGACGGCGAGCGCGCTGCCATTCAGAAGAACCACTACCACAGGCTTGCCGGTGTCAAGAACAGCCTCAAGCAATTTCTCCTGTGGCTCGGGGAGATCGATGCTTGTTCGATCGCCATGCGCAAAGCCTGGTATCTGCGTCGGCGATTCTTCCGCTTCCAGCCGCGAATTCAGCCCAATACAAACGATGGCCAAATCACTCTCCATTGCCGTCTGAACCGCTTCGGCTAGCGCGGCATCCGCCGGCGGCGCCCAGATTAACTCAACGCCCGAGCCGCCTTCTTCCTGAACGTATTCCGCACGCAATTGATAAGACTTTCCCACCTCCAGGTGAACCGCCTTTGTAAGCGCCCTGTGTCCGCCCGCACTGCGCCGTGAGTCTTCCACAATCTTCTGGCCGTCCAGCGTAAGCCGCCAGGTATTCGTACCCACGCAACTGTCGCACTCCTGCCGGCCGAGTCCTAGCTGATATTCGCCGGTCGCCGGCACATGCAGCGCGACACTCCAACGCACTGAAAACGTGGGATCGGGCAACGCCTGCATCACTGCGGGATCATGCATCGCCCACACAAAATAGCCGCGCGGTTCCACACGCTTGAGCACGGGCTCACCCCGGAAATCGGTGTTCTTGAAATATTCAGCCAGCACACCAGACTCACCCGCCGCGCCACCTGCAGGCGTCAGCGCCGACGATGGCACCAGCGCGGTTGTGGAACTAGCATAAACGCTGCCCAGCGCCCAGCGAATATACGACTGGCGGCCAAACTTAGTCTGAATGCCCGCCAGCGGCGTAATCAGGCGCCGCGCCGTTCCGTAGTAATTGCCCAGCATAACGTCCGGATCGTCGGAAGCCGGTCCAATCACGGCGATGTTTGGTGGAACCTTGCTCAAAGGCAGAGTGTGGTTCTCATTCTTCAGAAGCACCATCGATTTCTCCGCCGCTTCGAGAGCCAGCTTCCGATGAGCTTCATTCGCCACCTGATCCATCCCAATATTCGAGTAAGGAACCTTGCCGGGCGCATCAAAAAGGCCCAACCGGAAGCGCGCTACAAAGAGGCGGCGCACGCTCTGATCAATCTCGGCTTCGGAAACGAAGTGTTTCTGCACGGCTTCGATCAGCGAAACGTATTCATTGCCGCAAGTGAGATCGGTTCCTGCCTTCACAGCTTTGGCTGACGCCTCCGCCAGGGACCCCGTGTATTTGTGACCATGAAAAATATCACCCACCGCGCCGCAATCGCTCACCACATAGCCTGGAAACTTCCATTCTGTGCGCAACTTGTCTTTCAAGAGAAAATCGCTCGCGCACGCGGGCGCACCCTCCAACCGGTTGTAAGCACACATCACGGAATACGCTCCTCCCGGCTGCAACGTTTTGCGAAAAGCGTAGAGATATGTTTCGTCGAGGTCTTCCTTGCTTACGTGCGCGTCAAACGAGTGCCGCGAAACCTCTGGCCCGCTATGAACTGCAAAATGCTTCGCTGTGGCAATGGTCTTGAAATATTTCGGGTCGTTCCCTTGCATGCCATGAATAAACGCCAGCGCCATCTGCGATGTTAGGTACGGGTCTTCGCCGAACGTTTCCTGCCCGCGGCCCCAACGCGGATCGCGGAAGATATTGATGTTCGGTGACCAGAACGTCAGTCCCTGATAGCGTTGGTGGCTATCGTGCTGAATGGCGTCGTTGTATTTGGCGCGCGCTTCGGTTGAGATCGTATCGGCTATGCGCTGTTCGAGTTTCGTGTCCCAGGTGGCGGCCAGTCCAATCGCTTGCGGGAACACCGTGGCCAAACCGGCGCGTGCCACCCCATGCAGCCCTTCGTTCCACCATTCATAGGCGGGGATGCCCAGGCGCGAAATGGCGGGTGCGGCGTTCTGCATTTGGCGGACCTTTTCGTCTAACGTGAGGCGCGAAACAAGGTCGGCGGCGCGGTCTTCGGGCGACAGGCGATCATCTAAGTATTTGGGAGACTCGTCTTGACCCAAAGTGCGGCCGGGAGCGGAGAAAAGGAAAATCCCAAGTCCCGCAACGACGACGCATTTCTTGGTTCTTTTCATGCAGGGTCTAATCTATCACTGGTCAAACTGCTACTCAGCCGGGCATCACTCGGTTTGATCGACCAATTGGGCCTTTCGTCTCAATCTTGGGACGGCTTTTCCCAAAACCGCTGCGCACCTGGCCGCGGCGCGGAGATTTAGCTGCCCATTTCGTGGCAATCCAATTGCTCCCGTTCGCCCAGGAGGCGATCATGCGCCAACTTCGAGACGAACTAGAGAACCCCGTTTCTCTTGACTATTTCCACCAGCGAACCGTCGCAGGTTGGAAGTTGAAGGCTGTGGAGTGGGAGCGCGCCGACGAAGCCGTGGTTCCTATAGCGGTTTCCGGCGAAGAACCCAAAGCGGCGCCTTACGGCATCGAAGTTGTGCCGGACACCGCGCGGCTCCTCCCCAAGGCGGACGAGGTCGAGGTTCTGCAGACAATCTTGGAATTGATCGTTGTCCAGGAAGGCGTTTCGAGCATCGCCGCCGAACTGAATAAGCGCGGCTATCGCACGCGAAGCGGAAAACCTTGGACTTCGACGGGCGTGTTTAACCTGTTACCCCGGATTACCGAAACCGCACCCGAAATTCTGAAAAGTGAAGATTGGCAGGCGCGGCGCCATAAAGCCATCAGCTAGAAAAGCGCTTCAGCGCCCACTTGCCTGTAGCTGCGTCATACACGAAGGTCGCGCTAGCATCGAATTCCAGCGGCGCGGGACGCCCGGAACACTGTACGATATGCCCTAAGTCGATTTGCGTCAGCGGTGGCACTTGGTCGGGGAGCGTCATAGCGAATTCACACGCGGGGTTCTGCTTCTTCACGTGGGTAATAAAATTTTGCGCGCGTTCATCGTAGTTCAGCAACTGAGCCGCCAGCTCCGGCGTGAGCGCGGGCGTCGTTGGTTTCGGCGGACCGCTGCTGCAGGAAACGAGGCCGAAGCCAAGCACGGCGATCAAGCTTTTCGTTTTTGTGTGTCGTTTCATCGCTTTGCAGCATGGTAACAAAACGGTCGCCAGTCCACCCGAATCGTAAAATGGTTTCGGGCATGAGCAAACTATACACCCGGCCGCAACTTGTGGCGCAACGGCAACGCTGGAAGGCCGAAGGCAAGAAAGTGGTGTTAACCAATGGATGTTACGACATCCTGCATCCGGGCCACATCCGAACCCTGGAACGCGCGCGGTCGCTCGGCGACGTCTTGATACTGGCACTCAATACCGACTTGAGCGTCCAACGCATCAAGGGGCCGACGCGCCCTTTCTTTAACGAACAATTGCGCGCCGCACTTGCCTTGCAACTTGAAGCCGTCGACGCCGTCGCCTTCTTTGACGAAGATACACCGCGTGAACTGATCGCGGCCGTTCTACCCGACGCGCTGGTAAAGGGTGCGGACTGGGTCCATTTTGTCGCTGGCCGCGAAGAAGTCGAAGCCGCCGGCGGCGTGGTGCATACTCTTGCTCTCGAGCCCGGCTTCTCCACAACCAACATTGCGGAACAGGTGCTCCACACCAAACCGTGATACACCCGGCTACTCGCGAATTACTCCAATCAGCCGGACGCCAGCAAGATTTCCAAGCACTGCTCCAACGGCTGACGCGCGGTGAACATGGGCCCTTCAGCGTCTCTGGCTTGGTCAACACAGCCAAAGCCCTCTACTTGGTGCTGCTGTATCAAGCCACCGAAAAGCCTTTGTTTGTCATTGTCGATGGCAACAAACAAGCGGAAACCCTGCTGGCCGCGGTAGAAGTCTTCTTTGAAATTCTGCTCGAAGGGCGGGAGCTTGCTCCGCCGTTATTGATCCCCGCCTTGGACGTGCTGCCACAGCAACGCCTCTCGCCTCACAACGAAATCGAGGAAAAACGTGCGGTGGGCCTTTGGCGTCTGTCCACTCACCGGATGCCGATCACTATCGCTCCCGTTGCCTCCCTTTTACTCAAAACAGAAGCGCCGGAGTTTTATCGCCAGCTCGCAGTGGTTCTTCGCACCGGCGAAGAAATCCCGCTGGAAGATCTCGTCAGGCATCTCGAAAGCATAGGTTACGAAAAACGCGAGCCCGTCGAAATGGTTGGCGAGTATTCTATTCGAGGCGGAATCTTCGATGTCTTTCCCGCCGAAGCGGACCGGCCAGTACGCGTAGAATTCTTCGGCGATACGGTCGAATCCATTCGCCAGTTTGAAGTTGAATCGCAGCGTTCGGTCTTAAAGGTCTCCAGCGCCGCGTTGCTGCCCCTGGTCGAATATTCGCGCGCGCGCCCGCTGCTGCGCCAGCTCGCCGAAGCCGCCGAAGAAGCGGACCTCGACTTATCCAATCCAGGCGAAGTCTTTCCCGGTTGGGAGTTTCTCGTTCCCCTCGTTCGCCCGCGCGCCCACAACCTCCTCTCCTTCAGCCGCGATTCGCTGATCGTCATGGACGAGCCAACCGCTGTTTCCTCCGCAGCCGAGCGCTTGTGGCATCGGTTGGAAAATCCCGACCGTCCCGCGCCCATTGAGCCGGACAAAAACTATCTTCGCTGGGAGGAACTAGCAGACGAAATCAAAAAACACACCACCATTTCTCTGCAAGAACTGGACCTCATCACAGCCGATTCGCCGTCCACCGCCGCACAAAGCTTTCACATCCCAACACGCCAATCGTTAACATTTCAAGGCAATATGCCCGTCGCCGTGGCCGAAGCCCGCAACCTGATCCAGGCCGGCCACCGTGTCGCGTTCTTCGCCGCTTCTGTCGGCGAAGTGGAACGCCTTGCGGACATTTTGCAGGAATATTCCATCCCTTATCAGCTTGGGCTGGAGTCAACCGTCGGCGCACGACCCTCTCTGGTCGAACGCGCCTATCATGCCGGCGCCGTATCAAGCGCCTACCTGATCAAGGGCGGCTTGCAGCGCGGCGCCGTCCTGCATGATTCGCTGATCTCCATTCTCGGCTCCGAAGATCTCTTCGAAACGTCCGACTTAATTGCCCGCCAGCCAACCAAGTCGCAGCTCGCCGCCTTTGCCGCCGACGTAGCCGATCTCAAGCCCGGCGATTTCGTCGTCCATGCCACGCACGGCGTCGGCTGCTTCCTCGGCATCAAAGAGCTGACGCAAGGCGATCAAAAAGGCGACTTCATGCTGATTGAATACGCCGCCGATTCCAAGCTCTACGTTCCGCTCACCCGCCTCGACCTCGTTCAAAAATACCGCGGTGCAGGCGAAGGTAAGCCACATCTTGACCGTCTCGGCGGTGTCACCTGGGAAAAAACCAAATCGCGCGTCAAAGCCAAGATGCGCGATATGGCCGATGAGCTTCTCAAGCTCTACGCCCAGCGCCGTATGAGCAAGGGCTTCGCTTTTTCAGCCGACAGCAACTGGCAGCGCGAGTTCGAGGATTCGTTTGAATACAACGCAACCAAAGATCAGATCACCGCCATGACTCATATCAAAGGCGATATGGAAAGCGAACAGCCCATGGATCGCCTGCTTTGCGGAGACGTGGGTTTCGGGAAAACAGAAGTCGCTATGCGCGCTGCCTTTAAGGCGCTCGGTGATGGCAAACAAGTCGCCGTTCTCGCGCCCACCACGGTTCTCGCGTTCCAGCACTACGAAACATTCAAGCGCCGCTTCAACGCGTTCCCCGTGCGGATTGAACTGGCCAGCCGCTTCCGCTCCGCCAAAGAAATAAAAGCCACACTCGAAGAAGTCGCCGCAGGCAAAGTGGATATCCTCATCGGCACCCACCGTCTGTTATCCGCCGACGTCCAGTTCTCCGACCTGGGTCTTCTCGTCGTCGACGAAGAACAACGTTTCGGCGTTAAACACAAAGAACGTTTGAAGCAGATTCGTCATGACGTCGATGTTCTCACTATGAGCGCCACGCCGATTCCGCGGACCCTGCACATGTCGCTGCTCGGTCTCCGCGACATGTCTGTGTTGGAAACACCGCCCAAAGACCGCCTCGCCATCAACACGGTCGTCGCGCACTTCAATCCAGACCTCATCAAGACGGCCATCGAGCAAGAACTGGCACGCCAGGGCCAGGTCTACTTTGTCCATAACCGGGTGGACACTATCTTTATGCGCGCCGCCTTCATCCAGGAAATGATTCCGCAATGCCGAATCGGCGTCGGCCACGGACAGATGGGCGAATCGGAACTCGAGAAGGTTCTGCTCGGTTTCATGAAGCACGAGTACGACGTTTTCGTCTGCACCACCATTGTCGAAAACGGTCTCGATATTCCCCTCGCCAACACCATCATTATTGAAAACGCCGAGCGCTACGGCTTGAGCGAGCTCTATCAATTACGCGGCCGCGTGGGCCGGTCGAATCGCAGAGCTTATGCTTACCTTTTGGTTCCAGCCGATACCCAGCTCAGCGAGGTCGCCCGCAAACGTTTGGCCGCTCTCAAGGAATTTAGCGACCTCGGCGCAGGTTTCAAAATTGCCGCGCTCGATCTGGAGTTGCGCGGCGCCGGTAATTTACTAGGTGGCGAACAACACGGCCACATCGAAGCGGTTGGCTACGACACCTATGTCAGACTGCTGGAAGAAACCGTCAAGGAACTAAAGGGCGAAGAGGTCCCGCTCGAAATTCACTCCACGCTCAACCTCGGCCTTGATATCCGCATCCCCACCGAATATATCGCCGACGAGGCGCAGCGGCTCCGCTCCTACAAACGGATCGCCGACGTCAAAGACGACGAGCAAGCACAAAAGATTGCCGAAGAACTGGCCGATCGCTACGGCACTCCGCCCAGCGAAGTGTCGAACTTATTACGTTTCTCGCTTCTCAAGACCTGGGCCCAACGGGCGGGAGTGGAGTCCATTGACCGACGCCAAAACGTCGCCAACGTCAAATTTCACCCTGGTTCCAAGATTGATCCGCTGCGCCTCATGGAACTCGTCCGCAATTCACCCAATGCGCAGTTCACGCCTGCGGGAGTACTGAAATGGCCGCTGAAGCCTTACACAGATCCAGCCGATCTCATTGACGACTTACGCAAAATGTTGCTTGCTCTGACGGACGAAACACCCGCTTCCGCGCCGCTGGCCGGACCGAAAGCCAGGAAACCCAACAGGCCCTAAGCCCGTCACTGCAATAATGTAAGGGAATCCATTATGAAAGTTGTTTTACTGTCGTTGTTCGCTGGTTTTCTGGCCATGGCTGCCGATAACCCCAAGCCCAATACTGCGCCCGCGGTCGTCATCGACCAAATTGTGGCGAAAGTGAATGGCGATATCGTTAGCCAGGATGAGTTGGAAAGGCTGGTGCGCGAACGAACGGCCGAACTCAAAGCGCAAGGCGCCACTGGCCTACAGTTGCAGCACGCCTCGGAAGAACTCGAGAAAAATCTGCTTCGCGACCGCATCGATCAGCTTCTGCTTGTGCAAAAAGGCAAGGAGTTGAATATCACGGTGGATTCGGAAATCAGTAAATACATGGCGAGCTTACGGCGGCAATCCGGCATTACCGACGAAGAAAAATTCCGCGAATATGTACGCCAGCAGTCGGGCATGAGTTACGAAGATTTCCAGGCGGAAGCCAAGAATAGCGCCCTCACACGTGAAGTGATTAGCTCGGAGGTGGGCCGCCACATCCACGTATCCGACAAAGAGGTGGAAGACTATTACAACGCACATACGAAAGATTTCATTCGCGACGAAAAAGTTTATTTGAGTGAGATCCTGATTTCCACCCAGGGTAAAGACTCGGCCGCCAGCGCTGCGGCGGAGAAGAAAGCCAATCAGCTTTACGATGACGCCAACAAAGGGTCGCGCTTCCCCGATCTGGCGCGCGATAACTCCGACGCCACAACGGCCAAGGAAGGCGGCTCCCTCGGCGGCTACAAAAAAGGCGAACTCACCAAACAGATCGAAGACGCGGTTTGGGGTCTTCCCAAAGGCTCAATCACCAAGCCCATTAAGCTTGCCAATGGCTACGAAATTTTTAAGATTGACGACCACACCAAGCAAGGCTTGGCCCCGATGGCCGATGTAAAACCCGATATCGAAAATGCGTTGTACGGCCCAAAGATGCAGCCTAAGATTCGCGAATTCCTGACGCAGTTGCGTACGCAGGCCTTCCTGCAAATCAAGCCGGGATTCGTCGACACGGGCGCCGCGCCGAACATGGACACAAGGTGGCAAGATCCAGCTGTGCTTAAGCCGGAAACGGTTCTGAAAGCTCAAGTTGAGCAGAAAACCCGCATGAAGCGGCTGCTGTGGACGATTCCGGTCCCGGGCACGTCCGTCGACGTGCAAGGAAAGAGCAGTTCGCGCTAGGTAAACATGAAGTCTCCCTTTGTAGGGACACTGCCGATCAATGAGCCTGTAACGGCTCATTTTTTGGTTCTGTCCAAAGAGATTCGCCAGAAGAAAACGGGCGATCCTTATCTTTCGCTGCACCTGTCGGACCGCACCGGCGAGATCGAAGCCAAGATGTGGGACAACGTCGCCGAGGTGATGGACACCTTCGAGCGCGACGATTTTCTAAAGGTCAAAGGCATCGTCCAGGTTTATCAAAACCGCTCGCAACTCACAATTCATAAGCTGCGGCGGCTGGAAGATCACGAGGTTGAGTTCGCCGATTTCTTTCCTTCTTCAGAACGCGATTCGGAAGAAATGTTCGCAGAGCTGCGCGGCATCGTCAACGGGTTCACCAATCCTCATCTCAAGGCTCTGCTGAACTTGGTGTTAGACGATGCGCCGCTTGCAACAAACTACAAATTCGCGCCTGCGGCGAAAACGATCCACCACGCGTACCGGAGCGGTTTAATCGAGCACGTCCTTTCGCTGTGCCATTTGGCCAAGCTCACGGCGGCCCATTACAAAACGATCGATTTGGATTTGCTGCTGAGTGGCGTCATTTTGCACGATATCGGCAAGGTGGAAGAGCTTTCGTATGCCCGTGGATTTTCCTACACTTCTGATGGGCAACTCTTGGGCCACATCATACAAGGGCTGCGGATCATAAACGGCAAGTTTGAGAAGCTTCCCGATTTTCCGCCGAAACTGCGCACGCTCGTTGAGCATATGATCGTCAGTCACCACGGCGAACTGGAGTTCGGCTCGCCGAAAGTGCCGATCTTTGCCGAGGCCATGCTGCTCCATCACCTCGACAACCTGGATTCGAAGATGGACGCCGTGCGCGGTGCGCTGCAACGCGACCGGTTGGTCGACGGCGAATTCACCGGCTGGATTGCGCCTCTGGAACGAGTGCTGCTGAAGAAAGATAAGTATTTGGAAGAGGCGAAAGTGGAGGCGAAGCTTGACGCTCAGCCGGCGGCGAGTGAAGTTGCTTCCGCGCCGCCGCCTACTCCGCCGCCCAAAGCCGCCGTTCCTCTACCCAAGCCTGCGCCACCGCCGCAAAACAGCCTGTTTGCCGAGAAGCTTCAGGCTGTGCTTGAGCATAATAAATAGCTTGAAGAGCTTGCCTGTTTCGCGGCGCGCATTCGCGCCCTCTGCGCTTCGAAGCCAAGCGGGTGAGGGGCGTTTTGCGGTTCGAAATGAAGCGATGGGGCCGACGCCGCAACGTGAGAAAACGAAGCCAAGCCCATGAAAGCTGCTGGAACGAACCGCGATGGCCGTTTTTGCGCAACGAAGCCACTTTTGAAACCGAGATTGGCGGGCACTGCGGCTTTTTTGCGCTTCGAAGCCAGTCTTGGGCGCCGGCGGCGTTCGCAAAAACAAACCCAAGGGCGTTTGATGTGCCGCCTCGGCTGTATTACGGAACGAACCCAACCGGCGACGGCGTTGCGGGCGGTTGGCGGTTTTGCGCAACGAAGCCATTCCCGGATTGGGAGGCGTTTTGAAAAAACGAACCCAAAGAGTGCGGCCCAGGGTATGCCCGGTCGCGAAAGAATTTCCGTTTGGCCCGCCGAGCTGTCCGTGCGGATGAGAATGGGCGGGCCAAGAAAATAGCGGTGGCTTGGGGCGGAACTGTTGAGGAACCGCGCAAAACGGGCGCGATGTGGTCGCGGCGCGGAAGAGCTAAGGTTACGTTTCCTGTTTCGCGGCGCGCATTCGCGCCCTTTGCGCTGCTGATTTTAAGTTTTCAAGTAACTGGGGGCCGAAGCCTCGAACACCTTGCGGCGAGGAGGAATCGGCCGGTCCTCGAAAGGGTTTTCGAGGCAGCGGCTGCCCACGGACTCACTCACTATAGCGGCGGAGGGTTAGGGGTGACGGGAGTCCCGGACGACGAGGTGCGATTAAGGGGTTTGTTTTTAGTGAGTTGCGGGCCGGAAAATTTGCGGGTGAAAGGCGTGACCGGCGGCAGGCCACGCGGCAGCGCATGGCGCCGCCCCACAAACGCGAAGCAGTTAGAGAGTGATGATGATCCGGTTGGCTTCGTCGAGGTGGACGGGGAAAGTCTTGAGGCCGCAGTCGCCCACCACAGCCGCACCCGTGGTTAGCTCAAACTTCCACGCATGCAGCGGACATACCAGCGTGGAGCCGCCCAATAGCCCGTCCGCCAGCGGGCCGCCTTTGTGGGGGCACGCCGCTTGAACCGCAAAGACTTGATCCGCTCTGTTTCGAAAAACCGCAACCTTGTGTCCTCCGATTTCGAAATTCCGCCCTTCTCCAGGCGGGATGGAAGTGAGTGGCCCTACTATGACGTCGCCCATTTTCTTTTTTATTGCAAGACCGGCAACGTAGAGGAAAACTGATTCGCGGTGGCGGGCGCGTACGCTTCTTTCCAGGGATCCTTGTAAGAAGCCACCGTAGCCTGGATAGCGGCGTCGAGTTGCGCGGCGATGCCCTCGCTATCGTCCACCACCACTTGCTTAATCTTTTCGATGCCAATGCGAGGGACGAAAGCGTAAGTCCGTTCGAGATACTTGGCGTTTTCGCGATAGTACTGGATGAAACGCGCGGTGTATTTGATGACGTCTTCGTGGCTATCGACGATGCAGAGTATGTCGCCTTTGCGCACATGCGCACCGGCAGCGCCACCGACATAGATCTCCCATTTGCCGCCTTCGACCGCGACGGCTCCAACGTCTTTCACCATGGCTTCGGAACAGTTGCGCGGGCAACCGGCGGTGGCGAGTTTCAGCTTGCCGGGAGCGTCGAAACCCTGCAGATAGTTTTCGATTTTGATGGCGAGAGAGGTGCTGTCGCCGACGCCGAAGCGGCAGAACTCAGTACCCACGCAACTCTTACAAGTGCGGTAACGTTTGGCGTAGGCGTAGCCCGATGGCATGTCAAGGTCTTTCCACATATTGGGCAGATCTTCTTTCTTAACGCCTAATAAGTCGATGCGCTGGCCGCCGGTGAGTTTGACGAGGGGGACATGGTATTTGTCGGCCACGTCGGCGATGCGGCGCAGTTGTGCAGGATTAGTAACGCCGCCAGCCATTTGAGGGATGACAGAGAACGTGCCGTCTTTCTGAATGTTGGCGTGGACACGGTCGTTGATGAAGCGGGCGTCGCGCTCGTCTTGGTATTCGGAGGCCCAGATGGTGTTGAGCAAAGAAGCTAAGCCGGGCTTGCTGGCAGGATCTTCTTTACCGCCAGCCAAGGCACGGAAAACGGCGGAGACGGATTTCAGATTCTGTTCGCGACAGGCTTGAATGAGTTCGGGCTTGGTGAGAGGCACGCCGGGCACGTAATAGTGGACAGACGGATCTTCTTCCGTTTCGCCGCCGCAGGCCCATTCGACCATCTCTAAGACCATGCCTTTGCAAGAGCCGCAGCCCATGCCGGCGCGAGTCGCTTCCATAACAGCTTTGGCGCTGCGCTTACCGTTCTTGACGCACGAGAGGATGCCCGCTTTGCTGACACCATTGCAATTACAGACTTGCGCGTCCATGGGCAATTCCTCGAAAGTCACTTTGGCGGAAGGGGCACCGATATCGAACAGGAGGCTGAGGCGTTCTTCGGGCAGCGGAGTGCCACGGTCGAAAGCCTGCATGAGATACGCTGCTTTGCTGATATCGCCGAGCAAGATGCCGCCGATCAAGCGGCCCTCGCGGATGATGAGCTTCTTGTAGGTGCCGCGTTTGGGTTCGGTGAATTGGACAATTTCGTCGCGTTCGTCTTCGGGCTCGAAGATGCCAAGGGAGGCCATGTCGACGCCGGCGACTTTGAGTTTCGTCGCAACTTTGGAACCGTGATAAGCCGCTTGTTTGTTTTTGCCTGTAATGTGATCGGCCAGAACTTTGGCTTGCTCCCACAACGGCGCGACTAAGCCGTAGAGGCGGCCGCGATGTTGGGCGCATTCGCCGACAACGTAAACATCGGGGTCGTCAATGGAGCGCATTTGATCGTCTACGACGATGGCGCGTTCGACGGTGAGGCCCGCGCGCGCGCCGATTTCAGCATTAGGTGTGATGCCGGTGGAGATGACGATCATGCCGTATTCGGCAGTGGCGCCATCTTTGAATTCGATGCCCGTGACGCGATCTTCGCCCAGAATGCGCGCGGTGTTTTTGTTTAGCTTGACGCCGATGCCGAGGCGTTCAATGCTGGTTTTCATAATGGCGCCGGATTGGGCATCCAGTTGCTGGCCCATGAGGTAGGGGCCGCGATGGATGACATCGACCTGAATGCCAAAATTGCGCAGTCCGCTGGCGGCTTCTAAACCGAGTAAGCCGCCACCGATAACCGCAGCGGGACCACGGCCGCGCGCGTATTCGGCAATTTCGCGGCAATCGTCGATAGTTCGGAAAACGAAAATGCCAGGCTTAAGTTGGCCGCCGGGCAGCGTCAGTCCTTCCATGGGCGGAATGAAACTGCGGCTGCCGGTGGAGATGATCAATTTG
Source organism: Bryobacterales bacterium (assembly GCA_963763615.1). Lineage (GTDB taxonomy): Bacteria > Acidobacteriota > Terriglobia > Bryobacterales > Bryobacteraceae > Bog-105. The sequence goes on from CAVXPI010000018.1 coordinate 157,010, forward strand.
TCGTACGGTTCAGAGGTGCCGTCGCAACCGAGGACGATGCGGGAACGCCGTAGAATGCTATCCGCCATGACGCCGCGATGGAGCTTGATGTCGTTTTCGACATACCACTCGAGCGGGTTTAAATAGATTTCGCTTTCCTCTTGCGAGCCATTGAGCACGTTGGAAAGCAGGATGCGGTTGTAGTTGCCGTAAGGCTCGTCGCCGAAAATGGTGATGTTGAACTGATCGGCGCCGCCGCGCGAAAGAATTTCTTCTACGGTACGCGCGCCTGCCATACCGTTGCCGACGACCACGAGATTTTGTTTGTTGGGCATTTCCTAAAACTCCACCAGACCAACGTCGATTACCACCTCGCCCTTGCTGCCGTTGGGCGCTGCCATCATCACCTCGAGAGTGGAATCGGGGTGCACGTCCTCGACGACTGCCAGTGCGATGTGGATGGCGCTCTTGGCGCCCACCGGGAAATAGCGCATGGGGCTGCCATCGCGATTGACGATGAAATAGATCAATTCGTCGGATGCATTGCCTGCGCGGAAGTAGGTCAACTGACAGCGGCGGTCTGAAGGTACCTTATAGGTCACGGGCGGCACCAGCGGGAAAACGGTGGCCAAGCCTTTGCCGCTAAACGAATAGACTCCCTGCAGAAACTTTGGCTTCTCTAACATGGCGATCCTTTCTTGATTCGCACTGCGCAAACTTTGAACTCGGGCATTTTGGAAGTTGGGTCGAGCGCCGGATTGGTAAGCAGATTAGCGCGGCCAATTCCGACGAAGTGAAACGGCATGAAGACGGTGTCCATGCGGATGGTGTTGGTGAGCTGAGCGGCGGCGGTGGCGCGTCCACGGCGAGTGGTGAGTTGGACGGGATCGCCTTCTTCGATGCCATACATGCGAGCCATGGACGGGTGAATTTGGACGAAGGCAACGGGCGCCATTGCAAGAAGTTTGGGAATGCGGCGGGTTTGCGTACCCGACTGATATTGGGCCATGATGCGGCCAGTGGTGAGATAGAGCGGATATTCGTGATCGGGCTCTTCGGCGCTGGGTTTATGTTCGACGCGATGGAAGCGCGCGCGGCCATCCGGAGTGCCGAAGCGTTCTAGAAACATGCGCGGCGTGCCGGGATGATCTTCGCTCGGGCAGGGCCAAAAAACGCCGCCTTCGCGCTGGATGCGTTCGATAGGTGATTCCCGCGTAATCGGCAACGCCGCCGGAAGAGGCGCGCCGCAATTCGGTAAAGACCTCTTTGGGTTGAGAGGAGAAGCAGCTTTTGGCAGCGAGACGTGCCGCGAGGCCGGAGATGATCTCGAGATCGGTGCGGACGTTTTGGGCGGCCGCGTGGCGCGTCCGCGATAGAGCACGCGGCCTTCGAGATTGGTCATGGTGCCTTCTTCCTCGGCCCATTGCGCACTTGGGCAGCACGACGTCGGCACGCTCGGCGGTTTCGGAGAGGAAGAAATCGGTGACGACTAAGAAATCGAGCGCATCGAGGCGGGCTTCGACGTGCGCGGCGCGCGGGGCTGACACGGTGAGGTTAGAACCGAAGACGAGCAGGGCGCGGACGCCGTCGTTGGTGCCCAGGCGGTCGAGCATTTCGTAAGCAGAACAGCCGGGCATGGGCAAGTCTTGTTCCGCGACACCCCAAACTTTGGCGATGTGGGCGCGGTGATCCGGATTATCCAGCTTGCGATAGCCGGGCAATTGATCGGCTTTTTGGCCGTGCTCGCGGCCACCTTGGCCATTGCCTTGGCCCGTTAGGCAGCCATAGCCGCAATATGGCTTGCCCGCTTTGCCTAGGGCGAGTGCAACGTTGATAAAGGCAAGAACATTTTCGACACCATTGCTTTGCTGTTCCGGGCCACGGGCAGTGAGGATCATGGCGGTCTCGGCCTCGCCTAACAGTTTGGCGGCTTGCAGAAGTTGCTTTTCAGGAATGCCGGTAATGCGTTCGACGCGGTCGGGCCAATAGGACAGCGCGAGTTGACGGGCGCGGTCGAAGCCGGTGGTGCGTTCGGCGATGAAAGTTTGATCGAGGTAACCGCCTTTGATGACCAGGTGAAGAAGGCCGTTAGCGAGGGCAGCGTCGGTGCCGGGAGTGATCTGCAAATGCAGCGTTGCACTTTGCGCGGTTTTGGTAGCGCGCGGATCGACGACGATTAGCGCGCCGCCGTTCTTGGTTTGTGCCTCAATGTGCTGCATGATGGGCGGCATGGTTTCGGCTACGTTGCTGCCGATTAAAAGAATGGCTTTGGTTTGGCGGATATCGGAGACGGGAAACGGCAGGCCGCGGTCGACACCGAACGCTTTGATGGAGGCGGCCGCGGCGGACGACATGCAGAAGCCGGCCGTTGTAATCGATTTGCGAAGTGCGCAAGGCGACGCGGGCGAACTTTCCCAAGAGGTACGCCTTTTCGTTGGTGAGACCGCCGCCGCCGAAGACGCCGACGGCATCGGGACCAAACTGTTGCTGGACGGCTTGAATTTCATGAACGATGCGGGCGAAGGCTTGATCCCAGGTGACGGGACGAAGCTCTGCGCTTTTGGACATGCGCATGAGCGGAGCGAGAAGGCGATCAGGGCTGTGGAGGAGTTCGGCGGCGGTCCAGCCTTTTTGACAGAGACCGCCAAGATTTGTTGGGAAACTGGCGAGAGACGACGGTAAGATCCGACTCTACGCCTTGCAACTTCATGCCGCACTGCAACGCGCAATACGGGCAATGGGTTTCACACGAGGTCTCTAGCTTGACGAGGCTAGGCGCTGGTTGCATAACTTTCAGCAGACGGTGCCCCCTCGCTGGAAATGAGACCAGCGCGGTAGGCAGCCGCTGCCGGCCATGTCTTTCTCCAGGTTGTTTTCAAAAGCCAAAGGCTCAAGGCGCCCAGAAACACCACGGTGGCCAAGAGGGCAAAACCGATGCCAAAGCTGCCGAGGCCCTGCTTTACAGAACCGAGAAGAGAAGGAAGCAAAAAGCCGCCGATGCCACCGGCTGCGCCGACGATGCCGGTCATGATGCCGACTTGACCGGCAAATCTTTGCGGCACCAATTGAAATATGGACCCGTTGCCCATACCCAACATGCCCATGCCGACGGCCAAGCAACCCAGCGCTAGGACGACAGGCGGCAGGGTGCCGACGGCGGACAAACAAAGGCCGGCTCCGCAGAGCAGTGCGAGGAGCATGCGGTAACCCCCGAAGCGATCGGAAAGCACTCCGCCGACGGGACGCAGGAAGCTGCCGAAGAGGACGACGACGGTGGTGAAATCGCCGGATTGCACTTTGGTGAGGTGATACTGATCGTGGAAGAAAATCGAGAGGTAGCTGGCAAGGCCGACGAAGCCGCCGAAGGTGAGGCAGTAGAGGAAGCAGAACCAGCCAGTGTCGGGCGTTTTGAGTAGCGCTGCATAGTCGGACCAGCTTTTGACGGGGCGAGGAGTGGGCGAATCTTTGGCGAGGAAGAAGAAGACGATCCAGACAGCGGCGACGGGCACCATTGCCATGAGGAAAACGTTGTGCCAGCCGAAGGCTTGCGCTAAGCGGGGCGCGAACAAGGTGGAGAGCAACGTGCCTGAATTGCCGGCTCCGGCGATGCCCATGGCCAGGCCTTGATGTTCGGGTGGATACCAACCGCTGGCTAAGGGGAGGGCTGCGGCGAAACTGGCGCCCGCTATGCCAAGGAGCAGACCGACGCCGATGAAGCCGGCGAAACCATCGGCGAATTTCCAGGCGAGGATGAGCGGGATCAGCGTGAGGCCCAAGCCGATGAGGCTTGTTCTTCTGCCACCGATGCGTTCCGTCAGCCAGCCGAGTATGGGGCGAAAGAAGGCTCCGCCCAGCGGAGGCACGGCGGTAAGCAGACCTTTTTGCGCTGCGGACAGATGATAAGCCTCACCGATAAAGGGACCCAACGGACCCAAGATCACCCACACCATGAAGCTAACGTCAAAATAGAGAAAAGCCGAAAGCAAGGTTGGCGGATCGCCAGCCTTGCGAAACTCGCTGAATGCCATGCTGCGGACACCTCGATTGACCGAACAAAGAATCTGAAAAGATGCTCGCGGAACGGTGCGAACGGAAGGCAAACAGGGCTGGCGGAAATGAAGACGCTACACGCAGGGCGTCTCTCACCGTAAGTCTAGCGGAGATTAGGGATGGAGGGCAATCGAAAGGATGTTGATTCGCTGCATTGGGATTATCGAAAATTCCGATGCAATTAAAAACCCGCTGGGCTTGGGGCCGAGCGGGCTTGAGGAAACTATTCGATTTCGCGCGGGCGCTTTTTGCGGTTGCGCTTGCGGGCGAGAGCTTCTTTGGTGCGGCGTTTTTCCCCTGGTTTCAGGTAGAATGAATGCCGTTTGATTTCTTTAACGATGTCTTCTTGCTGTACTTTACGTTTAAACCGTCTCAGAGCACTTTCGAGCGTCTCGCCATCTTGGAGATGGACTTCTGCCAATTAAAAAATTCACCACCTTCCAGAATCTCTAGTATAGCGTGAGGCGGGCTTGGCGAGCGAACTACAGAAGCAAGGCCTGCACCTTGCCAGGCAGCGGCCCATACCGGTTGTCTACGAAGGGACACGCTTTGCAAAGAACGCAAAGAATAGCCTGATCTACCCCGCACGGACCCCACGGCGCTTCTCCACTTTATGTCGCACACCCCCCGGAACCTTCCTCACTAGTAAATGAGCTAGCTCGCGATTACTTCGTAAGGGCGCATCATTTCATTGTCTTCGTGCTCGAGAATGTGACAGTGCCAAACGTAGCGCCCCGCGAACCCTTCAAACTTCACGATGATGCGTGTGGCAGAACCTGGCGAGACGCGCACAGTATCTTTCCAGCCCGCCTCGAAAGGCTCGGGAGGCACTGCCGGCTCGGTATAAATCAGTTTGTTGTCGTAAATGTAGACGGGAACGTTGATCGCGCGCCGATCAAGAATTTGAAATCTAACCAAGTGCAAGTGTATGGGATGAGAGTCGTCGGTGAGATTCAGAAACTCCCAGATCTCCGTTGAGCCGAGGATCGGCTTTTCGGATACCGGATCGTGCCAGCGCTTGCCACCAAGAAGATGGGTCATGGGCTCGGCCACTGCGTTGTCAATTTCCTCAAGAGTCAGTTTGCGAGTTCGCACAGCGTTTGACTCTAGAATTCTTGGAACTGCCCGCAGTGTTTTCGGTAAGGAACTGGAATCCGCGCCGGTACGCTGACGCGAAACTCTAAACTGCATCGGCGAGAGTGCCAGATTGTTGAGCAAAATCTCTTCGCCCGCGTGATCCGTAAAATCAATTACCAAATCCGCCCGCTCACCGGGCGCCAGAGCAAGACGCTTTACTTCCACCGGAAAGGTGAGCAGCCCTTGGTCGGTACCAATTTGCTGGAACGGCCGGCCATTCGAGAGTGACAGAAAATAGAATCTCCCATTCGAGGCGTTCAGGACGCGAAATCGATATTTGCGAGGTTCTACTTCCAAATATGGCAGCAGTTTGCCGTTAATCAATACCGCGTCTCCGAAGTATTCCGGCACCCAAGGCGCTGCGGGACGCTGGGAGACCGGATAGTAGATCTGACCGTCGGCGCGGATCAATCTGTCCATCAAAACAAGCGGAATCTCGTATATGCCCCGCGGAAGGTTCAGCGCCTCTTCCACCGCGTCGCGAACAATATACAGACCCGCCATGCCGGCGCAAATGTTGAGCCTGTTGATGCCCATGGCGTGGTCGTGATACCAGAGGAGTGCCGGGTCTTGTTCATTCGGATAGTGGTATGTCGCGCTCTTGCCCGGCACGTACCAGTCTTCGGGATAACCGTCGTTCGCCGGCGATGCTTTCGCTCCATGCAGATGCACAACGGTGCGCACTTCCGGCTGGCCGGTTTCCGCACCCATCAGATTGTGATCGATGGGCAAGAAGTGTTTCAGCGGCAGTTCATTCGCCCATTCCACCAGAATGGCTTCCCCGCTGCGCGCTTCAATCGTTGGCCCGGGCACACTCCCGCCGTATCCCCAAAAACGAGTCGCCGGAACATCGCGGTGAATCTTCGAAAAACACTCGCGAACGGCAATTCTATAGAAAGGGAGTTTACCGGATCGACTCTTAGGAGCCAGTTTGTACCCCAGCGTCTTGGCTACCGGTGGAATCGGCAGTGGATCTACAAAAGCCGCCAGCGTATCCAAATTGAGAAGCTTGGGCGCCTTTTCCACCTGGACCATCTGATGGCTGTGGCCCTGCATTCCCAGCGCAGGAACGAGGCCGCTGCTGCCGAGGATAAAATCGCGACGCGTAATAACGGTTCTCCCTGTACAAAAACGTAAAAAGAGCGAGGAGGCCTAAGCTCCCTCGCTCGCAGACTAATTGATTCTCTAATCTTACTGCCTTATTTCTCCAGCGAAGAGGGCGTCGAACTGGCCAGAGGCAAACCCGTGACCGGCGAGAGCACCAGCGGGGTGGCATTTTGCGGAGTCGACTTGCTGAAGTCAAACATCGCGTTGAGCGGATTGGAGATCACGTCCATAGATCCACCGCCAATTCGTCCCAAGTTCCAATTATCTTCGATAAAGCGCAGAACGGAAGCTTGGTCGGTAAGCGTGTGATCGACATAGTTGGGTTTTGCCCAAGGCGAAATCACCAGCAACGGCGTGCGCACGCCATAGCCACAGCGGCCGTTGACGGGCAGGCCGTTCGAGTTTGGACCCGGCAGTTGAGGGGTTGTACCCTCCGTGCCGCAAGCATTCGTACCCGAGAGTCCGTCTTGGTTCGAGAACGAGCCGTTGACGGTTGCCCCCATTTGATGGTCGTACCAGCCGTCGGAATCGTCGTACGCTATGATCACCGCGGTCGAACTCCAGAATTGCGAATTCTCCAGGGAGTTGATCACACTCACCACGAATGCCTGTTCATCGAGCGGATTGGAGTAGCCAGGATGGGCATCCTGATAAGCCGGAGCCTTGAGATAGCTAACCGCAGGCAGATTGCCTACCGCCAGCGCATCGAACCAATCGTGAGTGTCGTAGTTGTGATTGGCGCCGTCGTTTGCCAACCCGACACTAGCCGTGTTCACAGGACGAGTGTGCTTGGCATTCTGCGTCGAAAGATAATACGCGAACGCCGAGTGGTGGGGGATGTAATCGGTGGAAGCATTGATACCGGTGATGGGCGACATCGTGCTGCGGTTGCAGCCGCTTGTGCCGTTCGGATTGGTAATCGTCAAATCGAAACCACCTTCGAACCAGCCCCAGGAGAGACCAGCGGCATTCAGCAAATCGCCAACGTTCTTGCCGCTCATATTGGCCTGGAAGCGGGTGGGGTTCGAACAAACGTCACCCAGCGGATCGCCATCGCCAATCATCGTCCAACCGCCTTGTCCGTCGGCAAGCTCGAAGCTGGTGTTCGGGCCGTTCAACGCTGTCGATTGAATGATGCCGTTCGTCTGGCCCGAGATCAAGTTCAAGGCACCCGGAGTAGACGGCCCAAACTGGGTGTTGTACGAATTGTCGTTCATTGCGTAGTGTTGCGCGTAATTCCAGAAGGCGGTCACGGTGTTGCCATCGAAATAGCCCATAACCAGACCCTTGGTGTTGATGACCGGAGGATAATTGCCCAGAGTGCTGCCGGCGGTGCCGGTCTTCAACGGGAACAAATCCATCATGCCGAGATCAAAAGATTGTTGCTCAGGAAGGTCGTTGTGATTCATATCGGCCGTCGCCGCTTGCGTCCGATTCAGACGAAACGGGTTAGAAGCGCCGGCTCCATTGGCTGGATTCAGATTCGGGTTGTTGGTGAGCAGCGCAGGCGTGAGCCCGTTCACTGCCGGAGTGTTCGGTAACGCTGTGAAGCGCGGCTGCCCCGGAGGGTTAGCCGCCTTCGGATAGGTACCGAAGTAGTGGTCAAAGGAAATGTTTTCGCCGAAAATGACAACGACATGTTGGATCGGCGTGGTCGGAGTGGCAGCCGGCTCGGCGTGCACCACTGACGGATCAATGACAAGGCCTGCAAACATAGCCCCGCTAGTAACGATTGACAAGAATGTACGCATTTTTCCTCAAGTTGGGACAGAAACGGAGTTTTGGATCAAGGAACAAACTAGGCACGCCTGCGTGCACGAGCACGAAACGCGCCCACTACAGCGGCGCCGGCGGCCAGCATCGCCAGAGTGGTTGGCTCAGGCACGGGATTCACTTGCAGATCGTCAATCGCAAGACCGGAATAGTTCGCGTTGCCGGCCGGATGCAGAATTTTCAATCCGAAAATGTCATAACCAGGGTCGGACAGCACAAAGTACCCGTTGAAAGGATTGACGGTGCTGCTCGGCAGAGTAATACTGAATGACGAGCCGAGAACTGTACCGGTTGAGGTCAAGGCTTCGAGCGTAATTGGGGCGCCATCGGAATCTGCGATGCCGATTCCCATTTCGTCTGTCCCCACTCCGAGGGTGATTGTAATGCTGGCAGAACCATCCGCGCTGTTGTCGAACAGTTCGTTAGGGCCGCTTTGAGTGCTGAATGGCGAAACAACTAGACCATCCGGGCTCGAAATAGAAGACACGCCTTGTGCTGCATAAGTGGCGGGCGAAAAGGTGGTGTTCGGGGTGAGGCTATCGAAACTAAATCGCGTTCCGAACAATGGAGTCGGGCCGGTGGACGAAGCGGAAGCGCCATTCTCCGGTGTACCCGGTGTCATCGTGACCGCTTGCGCCAGGAACGCTGTGAACATCAGTGATGCTGCAAAGATTGTAATTTTCTTCAAGGTGAATCAGTCTCCTCCAGACTGTCATTAACGTTAGTAAGGTATTGTTACGGGAAGATGAGAGCAAAGTGAACAGAGGGTGACCGTACCGAAGTGCTGGGAGGTTGCGCTATATCTGTCTATATCCGAACTCTTTTCATTTTCGGGCTAACCGCTCTATCGTGTGCATTTGCCTTCGCTCAATCTGACGGCATGGGCAACATGAACAGCACTGGCATGTCTCTGATGGAAGAGGCTTCCGGCACCAGCATGAACCCCTTAGGTTCGACTGAACCCAGCATGATCATGCGTAGCGCCGCAGGCTGGAATTGGATGTTCATGGGCGAAGGTTTTCTGGCCGATACGCAACAGGCCGCTCCTCGCGGGCATGACAAGCTTTTTTCACCCAATTGGTTCATGATCGGCGCCGAGCATCACGTTGGCAAGGGCAGCATAATGGTCAGGCTCATGCTCTCGCTGGAGCCGGCGACCATTACCTCGGAAAGGTATCCAGAGCTTTTTCAAACAGGCGAAACCGCCTATGGCATTCCGCTGGTCGATGCACAACACCCGCACAATTTCATCATGGGTTTGAGCGTTACCTACGCTCACGAAATTGGCGCCTCCGGTCTTTGGGAGATTTATTATGCGCCGGTAGGCGACCCGGCCATCGGCCCCGTCGCCTTCCCACATCGTTCTTCGGCGATCGATTTGCCGCAAGCGCCTATTGGTCATCATTGGGAGGACGCTACTCACATTTCCTATAACGTTGCCACCACCGCGTTTACTTACAAAAAGCTTCGTTGGGAAGCAAGCGGCTTTCATGGCGCGGAACCGGGCGAAAACCGCTGGATTATTACCTACGGCGCTATGGATTCGTGGGCAACGCGCCTCTCCGTGCTGCCAAACAACCACTGGCTGGCTCAGTTCTCCGCAGGCCGCATCACGCACCCGGAGGCCGAATCGAACGGCGACGTAGTGCGCGCAACCGCATCGCTTCACTACACCAAGGCGCTGCACGGCGGCGATTGGTCGTCGAGCCTGATTTGGGGCCGCAACCATTACACAGACACGAGGCAAAACGGCGATGCCTACACGCTCGAGTCCGTTCTTCCGGTCAGCCGAAAAAATTCACTCACCGGGCGCATCGAAATCGTCGACAAAAACGAATTATTCACCACGGTGCCGGCAGTGAACGGCCGCAGTTTTCGAGTGGGCGCCTTCACTGGCGGCTATTCCAGGGAAATCGGCACGGCTCTGAAAACGATCCAAGTGGCACTTGGTGCAAATGCTTCGACCTATGCGGTGCCGGCAACCATCGTACCCTACTATGGAAGTCATCCTTGGGGCGTCGATGTTTTTATGCGGTTTCGTCTCAAGCAGCCGCATTAATTCCTGCCGAGTTTCTTGGCCAGTCGCTTCCACCAGGGTTCAGGCTGCCGGCGCACTCCTTCGATAAGAGTTTGTCCTGCTAAAAGATCCTGTGCGCAAATGGGGCATTGGAAATAGTGTTCTTCAAACCGCGCCCTTTGTTCTTCCGTCAATTCGTTCAAAAGGTAGCTTTCCACCGCGTTCGTCCGTTTTGCCTCGCCGTGGGCCATCGGTTCTGGTTGGTCGTTCATGGAATTTGTCGATCAAAAAACCGTAGCGCTCCCTGGTCGCATAGTGACGAACGCGTTCCATCCGTTGCAGATAATTCTTCTTTTTGTTCTGTCGTTCGAACTTAAGCAGGCACCGCGACAAACTGATATCCGACCCCACGCACGGTAATCAGGTGTTTGGGCGCCTTCGGATCGTCTTCCAGATAACGGCGCAGGCGCACAATGAAATTGTCAATCGGGCGGGTGTCCGTATCCTCCTGCAAACTCCAAACCTTCTGCAGCATGCTCTTGCGCGAAACCGGCTTACCTTCGTGCTGAATCATGAAGCGCAACAGATTTGCCTCCATAAGCGTCAGGCGGAAAACCTGAGTTCGCACCCAGAGTTCCAACGAATCAAAATTCACCCATTTGTCCCGCTCGGCGCCAAAGGTAAAAACGTCTTCGGCCTTGCCTGCCACGGGGGGCGAAACGGTGGGTGGCTGGAGCCAGTTGCGCCGCCGCAGCAATCCGCGAATCCGGGCGATTAAAATAGCCAGGTCAAACGGCTTTGTCAAATAATCGTCGGCACCCGCCTCAAAGCCGCGCAAAACGTCGTCCGAGTGGCCCCGCGCAGTGAGCATCAGCGTGGGCACCAGTAAACCGCTCTGGCGCATTTCGGTCATTACGCCAAAACCGTCTTTCCCAGGAAGCATCACATCGAGGATCATCACGTCGAAAGCCGGCTCTTGCTGCAGCCTTTCCAAAGCAGCTTCGCCGGTTTCCACCGTTTCTACTTCGTAGCCGTCGGCTTCCAGATTAAAGCGCAACCCCTCGGCCAAATGCAATTCGTCTTCTACCAACAAAACCCGGCTCATTTTGACGCCAATACCGGCAGTTGAAAGACAAACGTACTGCCCTGCCCTATGCCCGGACTTTCCGCCCAAACTCTTCCGCCGTGGCGTTTGGCGACAGACCGGACAATAAAAAGCCCAAGCCCCGTGCCTTTCTGACGGGCCGTAAGCGCACCGGGCACCCGGTAGAAGCGCCTGAAAACCCGCTTCAACTCGCCGCGCGCGATGCCGACTCCTTCATCCTTCACACGAATGGCAACCGTCTTGGCGTCGACCGCGCCCGTTTGCACAACCACTTTCACGTGGGGTTTCGAATATTTCACGGCATTGTCAATCAGATTAGCCATCGCCGACTGCACTTCGTCTGCATCTCCTTCAATCGTGAAATTGCCTCCTGGCTCGAACAAGATCGCGTCGGGTGACTGGCCATGCAGGGTCCGGGCTCGCTCAACACAACCTTGCAGCAGCCGATTGAGGTCGATTGACGTCACGCTCATAATAGGATGCGCGGCTCCCAAGCGCCCGGTGCGCAACACCTGCTCAATGGTATGGAGCAGCCGGTCGCTATCTTCAAGCATGATCCGGTAGAATTCTTCCTTTTTCTTGTCGTCAACCGAGCGCGTGAGAAGCGTTTCCAAATACAGCCGGATGGAGGCTACCGGCGTCTTCAATTCGTGAGTAACCGCGTTGATAAAGGCGTCGTGCTGCTCGTTCCGGCGGATTTCGCGAACAAGAAAGATGGTATTGAGCACGACCCCCGCAATGATGATCGCCAGCAGGACGATGCCAAGAAACAGGATTGGCCCGCTACGCCACTTGAGAACCACCCACCCCACGTAGAGCAGCAGCAGGATGGTGATCATCCCCGCCCCTAAGGCGATGAAGAACGCAACGGATTTTTGGCGTCCGGTCAGACCCATGATTTGAGCTTATCGCTCCTACCGGACGCCATTTGCAGAGTTTTGCGTTCTAACAGCGTCCGATCGAGGTCAGCGGGTTGAGTTAGCGCAGACCTTTGCTGATGATCTCTTTGAGCACGGTCTGATAACCGAGGCCCGTCTGAACGCCAATTTTCTTAGCGGCCTCAATGTCGGAGACTGGAATACGAAGGGAAACAGCTTCCGTCCGTTTTGCCTTGGCCCGGTCCATGAGTTCCTGTAATAAGGCTGGATCGGTGGGCGTGACGTCCAGCCCGTTGCGATAGCGCACTAAATAGCCTGCGCGAAGTGCTTCCTTGTCCTTTTTGGACATGGTCCTCTTGCCGCTTACGATGACCTTGCCGGATAGGACCGCCTTCTCCAAGTCGCGCTCGGAGGCGCGCCGTCCTGCTGGGCTGGAGAGCCAATCAGCCTCTTCGGCCTCGCTCTTGAATTTGGGCGTCGCGTCTTTAATCTTGCTGATCGATTTTCGCTGCATAATAGAGCCTTTTCTCCTTGCGAGTCATGTCCCAACCCGTGATCGGACGAACCTGCCGTTGCGCTCCGTGTAGGCAACCGTCAAAGCACGGCCAGCGGCTGTGATGCCATACGCCCGGTAACGTTCCTCACCGTCCTGCGTGTAAAAAATATCGCGCAATGGTGCGCGCTCGCTGGGCTCTAACAAGTTTTGGGCGGAGTTTGGCGGCGTGAAGCGCATTAGCCTTCGCGCTCAACCAGAGTTTCATGCAGGAGAGACCGGATGTAAGTCTGGTACGGCAGGCCCTTGCGCTCGGCCTGCTTTTGCGCAAGTTTGATGTCCGATTCCGCCAGACGAATCGTGACGGGCCGAGCCTTGCTCGCCAGCCGTTCACGCAAAAGTTCAATAGTTAGCTTCTTGACTTCGCCTTTGAGACCTGCTTCGCGGAAATCCCGTGAAACCATATCCCGGTTTCGGTCCCACCACTCCGCTTCCTCGGCTTCGGTCGCAAACTTTGGAACAACACGTTTCGTCGTTGTCTCTCCCGTTTTGGTTAAACTTCTTTCCAGTATTCCGCTTCTTCTGCGGGGGTCGAATCCCAGGGCGTGATGATCACGATTTGCTTGGTCCCAATCGAATTGATTTCGTCAGCCACAATTCGAGCATACGTACAGTGTATGTACGATGTCAAGCAGCGTCGAGGCCGGCACACCTCGATCAGAACCGGGCGCACAATACCGCGAAGAAAGGGAGAAACCTTGCGGGCCAGAAGCGATGATTTGAGCTTATCGCTTGTTACGATTGAGACTGACCTTATCGATGCCTCTTCGCCTCTTCAACACTCTGACGCAGGAACTGGAACCTTTCCAGCCGCTCAAAGACAATACAGTGCGCATGTATACCTGCGGACCCACCGTCTACAACTACGTGCACATTGGCAATTTCCGCACCTTTACGTTCCAGGACATCCTGCGCCGGTGGCTGCGCTATCGCGGCTATGCGCTCGATCATGTGATGAACGTCACAGACGTTGAAGACAAGATCATCGTCAACGCAGCGAAAGAGCACAAGTCTATCGAAGACTACACTCACGTCTACACGAAAGCTTTCTTTGAAGATGCCGCCGCCCTGCGTCTCGAACAGCCCGAACGCGTCACACCCGCCACTAAGTACATTCCGGAAATGGTGGCGGCCATCGAAAAGCTCACGGCCAAAGGCTACACCTATACAAACGACGGATCGACGTATTTCCGCATCGCGAATTTCCCCGATTACGGTAAGCTTTCACACATCGATTTCGGGGGCATCCGTGCCGGCGCGCGGGTGGATCAAGACGAATACGACAAGGCGGACGCACGGGATTTTGTCCTTTGGAAGGGCCGCAAGGGTGACGAGCCATTTTGGCCTGCGCCGTTTGGCGACGGCCGTCCGGGCTGGCACATCGAATGTTCCGCCATGGCAATGAGTCTGTTGGGCGAAACGCTGGACATACATGCGGGTGGCGTCGATCTTGTGTTTCCGCACCACGAAAATGAAATCGCTCAATCGGAAGCGATCACCGGCAAGCCGTTTTCCCGTCTCTGGCTGCATTCGGAGCACCTGCATATCGAAGGACAGAAGATGTCGAAATCGCTCGGTAACTTCTATACGCTGCGCGATCTGCTCGAAATGGGCAACCAGCCGGAAGTGATACGCTACCTGCTCGCTTCGGTGCCCTATCGCAAGAAACTCAATTTCACCTTCGATGGTTTGAAAGCAGCCGCTAAGAGCATTGAGCGTATTCGCGATTTCGAGGCACGCGTGACGTCCGCCAAACTGCCGCCCGGAAAGAATGAAGCGATTGGCGAACGTTCCGCAGCGGCGATTCGGCAATTTGAGGAATCGCTCGACGACGACCTCAACACGGCCGAAGGTTTGGCGGCGATTTTCGAATATGTCCGCGCTATGAACACGGCCCTCGACGAAAACCAGTTTCTGGAAGACAATCGCTGGGACGCCGCAAAGGTACTGGAGGTATTCGACACGGTTTTCGACGTACTCAAACCTTCGGCCCCGAACGCAGCGAAAGAGCAAGGTTTGAGCGACACCGATATCGAGGCGCTGATCGCCGAGCGGCACGACGCAAAAAAAACCAAGAACTTCAAACGCTCGGACGAGATCCGCAACCTGCTGGTTGAGAAAGGCATTTTGCTTGAGGACACCAAAGAGGGTGTCCGCTGGAAACGAAAATGAAGTTTGAATCTCAAGTTGTACACGTTGGCGATCGGAAGCGCGAGCGGCCCACAGCCATACCGTCCACTACGCCCATTCACATGGCGACGACATATTTCTACGACACCGCCGAACAGCTTGACCGCATCTTCGGCCACGAAGAAGAGGGGCCTAGCTATTCGCGCTACGACAATCCCACGAACAGCGCGCTTGAAGAGTTGACCACCGCTCTCGAAAACGGCCATGGCTCGCTGGCCACAAGCGGCGGCATGAGCGCGCTGCACCTGGCATTTCAAGCGGCGCTGCTCGACCGGCCGCACTCGATTCTCAGTTCGTCTTCTATTTACGGGGCGACCGTTAAGCTGCTCGATCAAGTCATGGCGCCCTTTGAAGTCAACGTCCGCTATGTCGACATGTGCGATCTGGCCGCCGTGGAAAAGGCGTTTGCGAGCGAGAAGCCGGGCTGCGTTTTTTTGGAGAGCATTTCAAATCCGATCTTACGCGTGGCCGACATACCTAAAATCGCAGCTATGACAAAGGCGGCGGGCGCGGCGCTGGTTGTGGATAACACTTTCGCCTGCCCCATGCTGATGCGTCCGCTCGACCTGGGCGCGAACATGGTGGTCCATAGTGCGACGAAATATCTGGCAGGCCATGGCGATGTCCTGGGCGGCATCATTGTGAGCGACTCAGCCCATCACGAAAACGTGCGCATGCTCTCGCGCATCGCCGGCGGCACCATGGGGCCGTTTGAAAGTTATTTGACCATGCGCGGCATCAAGACGCTTGCTTTACGCTACGAGCGGCAGTGCCAGAACGCGCGCAAGCTTGCCGAGTGCCTGGCTTCGCATGCGTCGGTAGAAAGCGTCAATTATTGCGCCGGCCCCGATCATCCGGATGCCGCCACCATCAAACAATTGTTTGCACCTGGTCTTTTTGGCGCAATTCTTTCCTTTGAGATCAAGCGCGCAGACAAGGCCGCTGTTTTGAAATTCATGAACGGCCTCAAGATGATCGTTCCGGGCACTTCGCTAGGCGACGTCCATACTCTGCTGCTCTATCCAGTGATGGCTTCTCACCGCGATATCGCGCCTAAAATGCGCGAACGCATGGGCATCCGCGAAAATCTCGTGCGCGTTTCTGTGGGCATCGAGGCCATTGAGGATATCTACGCCGATTTGGACATTGCACTGCGGACGCCTTAGTACTTACTATAGGAAAGTAAACAAATGTTTGCCCACCAGCGTAAGAAGATTCAGTTATTGTTCGCGGTCTCGGACGCACTCTTAACCGTCGGCACCTTCGAGGCTGCTTACGCTACGCGGCTGCATTTATCTTTTGACCGGCTCTTTTTCATCGGGCCGCATACGCACATTCTGCTAGCCGCCGTTTGCATGATTACTTGGGTAGCGCTCGGCGCGTCTCAACGCATCTACGACTATCTCGATTCGGCTACTGCCAGACGGCTGCTTCCGGGCACCTTTCGCCAAGCACTCATCGGCACCGTTGTCATCGTGCTCGTTCAATATTTGTTGCGCTTAGAGTTGAGCCGGACTTTTATCGTTCTGTTTTTCCTTGATAACCTCACGGTGCTACTGGGAGCACGTCTCTTACTGCCGAAGATAATCGGCGCTTTCCAACGCGATTTCGGCTCTCCTTACCATATTGTCCTTGTCGGAAATATGTATAAGACAGCGGGCCTCGCCACCCGGCTCCGCCAAAATTCGCCCTTTCGGCTTGAAATTGTGGCGAACCTGACGGAGGCCGAATGCCTTACGGACTTACCCAACTTAATTGCCGAAAAAGTGGTGGATGAGGTAATCTTCGACGTGGATAGCAGCCGGTTGGCGGCCCTTGAAGAAGTGTTTCTTGCTTGCGATGAAGAGGGCGTGCGCACCCGTGTGGCTATTGATTTCTTCCCGCACGTCAACAGCGAGATTACCCTCGACCGCGTCGGCGGAGCGCCATTGCTGACCTTTTCGGCGGCGCCGCTCGATGATCTGCGGCTGCTATTTAAACGCTTTTTCGATATTGTTTTCGCCGCATGTGTGCTCATTGTTCTCTCTCCTTTGCTGTTAATGGTTGCGCTGCTGATTAAGCTCACATCCCCGGGTCCGATTATTTACCGCCAATCGCGTTGCGGCCTCAATGGGCGGCGGTTTACTTTATACAAGTTTCGGTCGATGGTCGACAACGCGCATGCCCTGCGGGCGCAGTTGGAACACCTGAACGAGCGCAAAATAGCTTTCAAGATTGCGCGCGATCCCCGCATTACACCCGTTGGCCGCTGGCTGCGCAAATTCTCAATCGACGAATTTCCGCAGTTCTTCAATGTCTTGCGTGGCGACATGTCGATCGTCGGTCCGCGGCCGCCCCTGCAGGACGAAGTGGATCACTATCAGCGCTGGCAACGGCGCCGTCTGCGCATGCGCCCCGGCTTGACCTGTTTGTGGGTTGTGGCAGGCCGCGACACGATCGATTTCAACGCTTGGATGCGGATGGATATCTCTTACATAGAGAACTGGTCGCTGCAACTTGATTGGTCGATTATTCTGAAGACAATACCGCAGGTGCTCGCCGGCCGTGGCGCACACTAGAGATAACAACGGCAATTCATGCAACTTGTTCCCACCAACGAAGACGTAATCTCTCTGCTCCGCGAAACCGGGGCGCTGCGCGACGGTCACTTTGAATATCCGAATGGCATGCACGCTAACGAGTATCTGCAGGTAGCACTGGCCTTTCGCTACTATCAACACGCAAAAGTTTTGAGCGTGGGCCTCAGCCGCCGGCTCCGCGCCGATCCGGAGATTCGCGCCATGATCAAAGAGCTTTCCATCGTATGCCCGAACAACACGGCGGGATTGCCCATTGGTTATGGTGTTGCAGAAGCGTTGCGCGTTCACCAGACATATTGGGCCGAGAAGGATTCCGAAACGGAGCCAATGCGCTTCCGGCAGTTCCTGGAGCCCCACAACGGGGAGAAGGTTCTGCTGGTGGACGATGTGTTGCGCACCGGCAAACGCCTTACCGAACTGCGCACTCTGCTGGAATCGAAAGGCGCGCAGGTGGTTGGCGTGGCGGTGGCCGTATTCCAACCGAACCCGACAATCGCCGATTTTGGCAACTTACCGGTGTTTTACCTGGCGAAGTTGGACGCCATGTATTACAAGGATTCGGCGTCGTGCGAGTTGTGCAGGAAAGGTGTGCCCGCTGTGAAAGTTTGGGGTTAGCGCCCTACGAGCGAACCGGATGCTGAAAGCAAAGCACGTAACCGTCGGGGTCGGAAAGTTGGAGCTGTCTCATTCCGTATCCGGTATTCCGCGGCTTGCCGACCTGCAGTCCCTGTACCGCTAGCTCCTCATAAATCCGATCCACGTCCGAACAGCCAAAGTAGAGACATGTATCGGCGTGGCCTTTCCAACGGCTCAAATCTCTGGCGGCAGGCCGCTCTCCCGCATCATAAGCCGTATTCAGCATGAGCTCAGCTTCATCCCGCCGCAACCATGCCCAATGAAAGTATCTCCCTTCCGGTGCCTCAATTTCCGGGGACGAGCTAACAATCGTGAAGCCTAGCGTCTCCGTGTAGAACTTGACCGCTTCCGGCATATCAAAGACGCTAATCAGGGGCGTGACACCCAATAGTGGCGAATGCATCGGTTCCTCCCGGCCACAATACCATCACTGCCCGCGAAGCCACACTTTGCATCGCTATGCATTCTCTGGTAAGCCTCGTAAAGCGGTTTCGCTCAGTCGAGGCGTTGAACGGACTCGACTTTGAAGTTCCCCGGAACACGGTCTATGGCCTTGTCGGAGCAAACGGCGCGGTTAAAAACACATCAAAAGCAATCCGACTAGTGACTTGATTCGCAACGAGAAGAGCGCCCAGTCAGAGAGGATTTTGGTTGCCGCGTAAGCCAATACGCTAGATGGTGCGGGTCAAGAGCCAAGCCTTGAAGCGTGTGGTGAAATCGGGGATGATCTGGAAGGAAAGGATGGCTGCGGCGAGGGTCATAACGCCGGCCACCGTGATGATCTCCGCGGCGCTTAAGTGGAAGTAATGCTGACAACTATTGGCGACGCCGGCGGCGCACATCATGCCGATGGTGTTGACGACATTGGCGGTGGCGATGACGCGGCCTTTTTCATCGGGCTTGGGGCGGTGTTGCAGGATGGCGTTGAGCGGAACGATGAAGAGACCGCCGAGGCAGCCGATGAATACGAGCACCGCGGCAGCGGCTGGGAGCGAGTGGACGAAGTGAGATAAGAAAAGCGCGCCGATGGCCATGCCGAATGCGCCGACTGGAACCAGGCGGGGTTCAATCTTCTGACCGGAGAGCCGGCCGGCTAACATGCTGCCAAGACCGATGCCGATGGCGAGACTAGCCATGAGGAGGCTGGTGTGGGCGGCGTCGGCATGCAGGGTTTCGCTGCCGAATAAGAGAAGAAGAATCTGCAGAAGGGCGCCGAGGAACCAGAAATAGGTGGTGCCGAGAACGGTGATGAGCAAGTAGCGGTCGGCGAAAAGGCCGGCGAAGCCCCGCAAGGAATCGCCAATGGGGTTCCAGGTCCAAGCGCGTTTGGCGACGGCGATAGGTGTGCTCGTCATGCGAATGCCGAAAGAAGTACCGGCGATCGCAACGGCAATGAGGACGAAGCCGATTTGAACGGTGGTTAGGTAGGCCACAAGAAGACCGCCGCAGACTGTACCGAGAATGATGGCCACGAAGGTGCTCATTTCGAGCAGGCCGTTGGCGCGGGCGAGATGCTTTTCGCCGACCAGTTCAGGAACGATACCGTACTTGGCTGGGCTGAAGAACGCCGCTTGGGTGGCTGTGAAGAAGAGAACGGCGAGCATCCAATTGACGTTCGCGGCGCGCAAGGCGAACAGGGCGAAGATCATGGCGAATATTTCGATGGCTTTCGTGAAGAGGACGACGGAACGCTTTTCGAAGCGGTCGGCGAGTTGGCCGGCGTAGGTGGCAAAGATGAGGAACGGAGCGACGAAGATGAAGCTGGCCAGTTCCAAGTAATCGCCGCTGTGGGTTTGGCCAACAAGGGCTACGGCCAGGAGCGAGACAACAATCTTATACATGTTGTCGTTAAAAGCGTTGAAGAATTGCAGCCACAAGAAGGGCTGGACGCCGGGGATTCTCAAGACTTCGCCGTAACTACCTTGGGTGTGCATGTTCTCCTACTGGAACTTTCTTATCTACTCTACGCTGACGGCCCAAAACGCCAGCGGTGATGGCACACAATTCGACCGCTTTTATTGGCTGATGCGGATTTTCCAAAACGTGGTCACGTATAAAGATAGAAGGAGACTCTTGGGAAATGAACAGATTAAAAACTACCGTCAATGGTGGGGGGCCGACACGCCGGAGCTGTAGCGGTTTTGGGCGAATGACCCGACGCGGTGTCTTTTGTTGTCTACTGGCTTCGGCGCTCAGCAGTGTTTGCGCGCTGGCCGACGACGATGACCGGGATTGGCGCCGCTGGGATGTGGAAGTGGCGCGCTACGGACAAGGTGGTCGGTTTGTGGATGTCACCCGCTTTGTGCGCAGGGCCCGCGGGGGCGATAGCGAGCTCGATTTGTTGGTGAGAAACGAGAATCTCGGCGGCGACCCGGTTCCCAACGTGCCGAAACATTTAGAGGTTCTCTTTCGCATGGGCGACCGCCGTTTGGCTGTCTCGGTGCCCGAAAACGAGCATCTTTTCGCACCGGTACTCCTGCGGCGGGTCATCGCGGCTAGCTATCATCCCCGCGACATGCAGCCCAATGCCTTCTGCCGCGAGCGCTGCGCCGATGTGACTGACCGCGTGAGGGCTCACGTTAGGGATGGCGTGCTGGAAATGCCGGTGAACAACAACGAATTGGGTGGCGACCCCGCACTCAATATTCCCAAACAACTCACCGTTCGCTTTCTAGTGAGACGAGATGAACGCGAAGTCACGGTCGAGGAAAATTCGTTTTTGCGGATTCCCGAAAACTGGTCCGGCGACCCCGATTTGCTTAACCGTTTAATGGCATTTCGAGACCGCCGTGATCGTGGCCGCGACAGTGATCATGGCCGCGATCACTAATCTCGTGATCCGTTAGATCGTTAGGTCCGTGACAGCCACTGTAATTGCACAATTGGTGAGAATCGTTTCTGCTGCAGGCCACTGGCAGATATGCCGCGAACCAGCCGTGTGGTCATTCCCGAGTGCCGCACCATGTCACTCAAAGGGGTAATAATCGGCGAGATATTTTCTTCAATGATGGTGACCGCGATACCTACCTGCGCCTGCTGCACTCAAACGCTTCGGAATACGCCGTGGATATTCTCGGCTACTGTCTGATGACGAACCACGTTCACATTGTTGCCACACCGAGCACGGAGACCGGTTTGGCCAAGGCGCTCGGGCTGACACACAACGACTACTCGCGCTGGCTCAACATTCGGCGCGGCGAATCGGGTCATGTGTGGCAGAATCGATTTTTGCCGTGTGGAATCACGCTATTTATGGGCTGTTTTGGCTCGTCTCTTCTCCGTTTGGCGCGCGCGTATACCAACAGGCGCAAGCTTCGCTGGGAGATCGCGGAATTAGAGAAGCTGCAAAGCGAGTTGGGTGATTCGTCGCCCGCTCAAAGCCGCGGCTGGTGGGAGCAAGTGACCTCGCACTTAGTTAACCAACTCGCAATGGTACGCAAGAAGCGGTTGCGTATTTAGTGAACTGTCGGGTACTTGATCCCTAGCTGTTCCAGATAAGTGTCGTACTTGGCCGGATCGTAGTAGAAGCTCTTCATCTTCGGCCGATACTGCTCCATGATCTTTTCGTTCAGCCAAATGGCGGGCTTGTCGTCGGGGCGAATGAAGCTTTGATATTTAACGGTCTTGGTCTGCACATTGCGGAAATAGTCCCATGACTGCTCCACTAATTCCGGGTGCAGAAGCAGATCCAACATCGTCGTCGCCTGCGCTTTGGCCCCGGCGATCACACCCTTGTGCGCAATGGGAGTTGCCATGGAAACGCCGTTCGCCCAATTGTGTCCTGGGCCGCCCGGGATGTTCGATGGATAACGTAGCACAATGGTAGGTACATTCCAGGAAATATCGCCAATATCGTCCGACCCGCCACCAGTGGGGCCGACGTTGCCAGCCTCCATGTTTTCATCCTCGGCAGCCTTGGGCGGCTTCATTTCGCGCAGCTTTACGGGCAGGCCTTTTTCTTCCTGCTTCAATTCGTGCTGCAACGCTTTGGCCAGCGCCTGATCCGCTTCACTCCATTGCGGCAACCCGACCTTCTTGATGTTTTCATTCATCGCCTCCGCAATCGGCTTATTGAAATAGCCGGGCCAAGCGGAACCGAGCAGCCGCGAAGTGAACGTAGTATCGGTCATGAGTGAAGCGGCTTTGGCCATGTTGTCGCCAATGCGCCATAGGTTCATAACGTGCTCGTAGTCGGCTTCGCGATAGTAGTACCAAACGGTGGCGTTGGGCGGGACCACGTTCGGCTGGTCGCCTCCGTTGGTGATAACGTAATGCAGCCGTGTCGCTAAGCGCAAATGCTCGCGGCGGAAATTCCAGCCTACGTCCATTAGCTCCACCGCATCGAGCGCGCTGCGTCCGCGCCATGGTGCACCAGCTGCATGCGCGCTTTCGCCCTTGAACATGTACTCAACCGAAACCATTCCGTCGCCTGGACCCGGCCCGTAGGATACTCCGAAATCGCTCGCTACATGGCAAAACAGAACTGCGTCCACGTCTTTGAATAATCCAGCTTTCACATAGAAAGCCTTTGTGCCAAGCAGCTCCTCCGCCACTCCAGGCCACAGCTTAATGGTGCCTTTCAAATGTTCGCGCTCCATTACTTTCTTCACGGCCAGCGCGGCGATGATGTTCAACGGCATGCCCGAATTGTGGCCTTCGCCGTGTCCGGGCGCGCCCTCGATCAGCGGATCATGATACGCCACGCCCGGTTTCTGCGAAGCTTGCGGAATATCGTCGATATCGGAGCCGAGCGCAATCACCGGCTTTCCTTCCCCCCAAGTCGCCATGAAGGCTGTGGGAATGCCGGCCACGCGGCGCTCGACTTTGAAACCATTCATTTCAAGGATGTCTGACAGATACTTGCTGGTCTCGAATTCCTGAAAGCCAAGTTCGCCAAAGCTGAACACGCTATCGACCATGACCTGGGCCTGTTTCTTCATGCCATCAATTTCGCCGCGAATATCGGCCTTGATGGCGTTTTCCTTTTCGGGCGAAACGGATTGTTGTGCGAATAAGCCTGAAACTGCAACGAGATAAACCGCTGACAAGGTTTTCATGGAAGTGACTATTGTTGTAGCTTAGCGCTACTTCACTTCACAATATGGATACGCTCGATACCGCTGGCCAGGCCAGTTTCTTCGTCGGCGTGAATGACGACGCCGTGCAGTTCTACGCCATGCTTAGCCGCTTCCATCCGATTCGGCAAGCCGGTCATAAAGCGGCGAATGATGCTTTCCTTTTCCACACCGATGACGGAGTCATAGGGACCAGTCATACCCGCATCCGTTTGATAAGCGAGGCCTTTCGGGAGCACGCGCGAATCGGCGGTAGGAACGTGGGTGTGGGTGCCGATCATCGCAGTCGCTCGGCCGTCCAGATACCAGCCCATCGCCACTTTCTCGCTGGTCAATTCCGCGTGAAAATCGACAAAGCGAATTTTGACTGATGGGTCAAGCTTCGATAGTAGTTCGTCGACCTTCTTGAAAGGGCAATCGATGTTCGTCATCGAAGCGCGCCCTTGCAAATTCAAAACTGCATAGGGCGCACCGTTGCGCGCTGTTCCTATGTAGACGCCAGAGCCGGGAAGCCCGTTCGGATAGTTGGCAGGCCGCAAGCAGGCGCGGATGATTTGCCAGATAGTCGAAAATCTCGCTTTTGTCGAAACTGTGGTTACCGCCCGTGAGCACATCCAAACCAAGGGAAAGCAATTCTTCCGCTATCAGTGGCGTAATGCCGAACCCACCCGCGCTATTTTCCGCATTGGCAATCGCCAAGCTGATTTTGTGTTCGGTGATGATTCGGTTGAGGTTATCGGCCACAATGCCGCGGCCAGGCGAGGCGAAAATATCGCCAATAAAAAGGATATTCATTGCGGGACGGCGGAATGAAAAAAACGTTCCCGGCGAGGGTTTCCTGACTCAATCCCCGTCATTGACCCCTAGAGAGAGCAAAGGGGGGAATCCTCCGAGCGCCTTCAGGCTTCTCCATGGCGTTTTTGACACACCGGAGCTTGCACACCAGCACTTAATTCGAGCGGGACTCCATGACATTGACTATCGGATCAATTTTTAGGAGACCAAGCGGACGCCCTCGCCGGGAACGCTTTTCAAACTTAGGATAACAGAAAAACGGCGATTTTCTACTCGCCGGACAGTTCTTTTTCGAAAACCGCCGAAGTTTTGACATGCGCGTAGCCTTCGCGGAGGTAAAAGCGGTGGGCAGCTTGGCGATTTACGCGGCGCCTGCGAGAGTGATGGGCCCGGATGATCAAAGCCCAGCCCAAAGGTCCGTCAGCCTGAAGCTAAATCTCTCCAAAGGACCTTCGCCAGACAACTCGCTTAGGCATTTGCGCATTTCCATAGCGTGGCCTCGGCGATAAATGTAGACGGTCTGATCGTCGCCGTCGATCAGCCAACCTAAGGTGACTCCGTTTTCCATCCACTCCGCCATCTTTTCCTTAGCAGCGGGAAGCCGGTCACTGGGAGACATCACTTCAGCCACGAAATCTGGAACCACACGTAGGAACTTTCGGCGTTGGTCTTTACTCAAGCGCCCTTATTTTTCGTGAGAAACCCAAGCAGCATCGGGGGCAAGAGCCGCGCCATTCGGAAGCAAGATTCGGCGCTTGAGCCACCGGCGCGTCGAGGATCAACCTTGCGGAAAATGTATGTTCCGGCAAGATAAGCTGCATAAATTCAAGGGTAGCTAACTGAGTTGTAAACGCTCGGCGATCTCTTTTTCGGTGATCGCGCCTTCTTTGATCACTTTCCAATACGGCTCGGTAATATCGACCGTGGTTGATCCGGGTCCGTTGCACAGGCCGCCTTCGAGCACCAAGTCGATATGTCCATCCATCTGCGCGAACAATTCGATGCCGCTGTTGATGGTCGGCTGGCCGGATTTATTCGCGCTGGTGGCAATCAAGGCATGGCCGATTTTGTCCACCATCATATTAAGCGCTTTCGACTTGGCATTGCGCAAAGCCAAACGGCCCGTATTGCCCGTAACCTTGAGCGGCACCTTGGCCGACGCGGGCACGATTATCGTGAGGGGCCCCGGCCAGAAATGCCTCGCCAAAATGTAGAATCGGCTGGTAAGCTCGCTCGACAGATCTTCCGCCATCAGCACATCGGAAATAGCCAGCGGCAGCGAGCGAACGCTGTCCCGGCCCTTGGCCGCAAACACACGGCCAACAGCATGCAGGTTCAACGGGTCGGCGACCAAGACGTACAACGCGTCTGTGGGAACGCCCACCACCTTGCCGCGCGCCACCTCGCGAACGGCGCGCTCGATCATCTCCGGCTGCGGATTGTCTAAATTGATTTCAACTAAATCGGTTGCCACGAAATAAAGGGAACAGCTTAAAGGTAAGTCTAGCGCGAGCCTAGAGCCTCAGCCACCTGTAGCGCCATTTCATAGCGGCCTGGCGCACTCAATTGGGCACCCTGGACCATGTGACGAACGCGCCCGCACATTTCACGGCGCGATCTCAATGCCCTCGGCACGCGCCTTCTCAGCAGAGTCGGCCCGGCGCATGCGTTCCATGTACTCCTCCGGCACCGGCACTCGCAGTTCGTTCACCATGAACTCAGCTTGCCGGAAGCTGGTCAAAGCCCAAATACCGGCAATGAACGGTATCTTAAACTGCTCGGTCTTCTTTAAAAACACTTCCAGCAAATTCAAATCAAAGACCGGTTGCGTGACCACATACTCGGCGCCGGCTTCGACTTTCCAGGCGAAGCGGCGCAACTCTTCGTCCATATTTAAGTGGCCCGGATTAGCCCCGACACCGATCAGCAGCCCGGTTTGCGAACCCATCGGATTTCCGCCAATATCCAGCCCCTGGTTCAGTTGATTCACAATATTGGTCAAGCCGATCGAATCCACATCGAACACCGCCGTCGCGTCCGGATACGTCCCCATACGAGGTGGATCGCCGGTAATGCAAATCAGATTACGAACGCCCACCGCATGTGCGCCCAAGAGTTCGGACTGCATGCCTAGAATGTTTCGATCGCGGCAGCAGAAGTGCAGAACTGTCTCAATCCCGGCCTTCTCTTGAATTAGCTGGCAGGTCGCTTGCGCACTCAAGCGCGCGCTCGCACGCGGACCATCGGGTACGTTAATGCAATCAATCCCATGTTGTTTGCACAGGCGTGCGCCTTCAATTTCCTTTGCCGGATCGACACCGCGCGGCGGAAGAATTTCAACGAAGGCGACAAATTTCCCGGCCGCCAATTTCGCGCCGAGCTGCGATTTCTCAGCCACCGGCACCTTGGCCATGCGCTTTACGGGCGGCTTGCCTTCTTCCGTTACGTCAGCCACGGCAATGCGCTGCTGCACCGGCTGCAAGCTACGCACTTCGCTGCAGATTGTCTTAATATGTTCCGGCGTGGTCCCGCAGCATCCGCCGATCACGCGAACGCCGGCTTGCAAGAACCGGCGCGCATACTGCGCCATGTATTCCGGCGAGCACAAATATATGTTGCGCCCCTCAACAGTGGAAGGCAGTCCGGCGTTCGGCATCGCGCTGAGCGGCTTGGTGGTGTGCGGCAGCATTTTCTCCACCGTTTCCAAAACAACTTTCGGACCTGCCGAGCAATTCACACCGATCACATCCACAGGCCATTCGCTCAACTTAGCGGTGAAGGTGGCGGTGGCGGTTCCATCTAGCAGCTTGCCTTCGTCGTCGACCGTGACTTGCGCAATGATCACCATCTCCGGCCCAGCGGCTTCACGCGCCGCAAAAATGGCCTCGCGCAATTCGCTCAGATCGGAAAAAGTTTCCAGAACGATAAGGTCGATGCCGGCGCTCAAGAGCGCCTCGGCCTGTTCCTTGAAAACACCGCGCGCCTCGGCGAAAGACATTGGCCCTAACGGTTCGATCTTCGAACCCAGCGGCCCAATGGCGCCAGCTACATAAGCCCGTTCGCCCGCAGCTTCGCGCGCTAGACGCACACCGGCCTTATTGATGGCGGCCAGTTTCTCCACTAAGCCAAAAGCCGTGAGCCTGACGCGGTTGCCGCCAAAGGTGTTGCTTTCAATGATCTCCGCGCCTGCCTTGACATACTCCTGATGGATTTCTTTGACCATCTGCGGAGAAGAAAGATTTAATTCATCAAAGCAACGGTTGATGAAAATACCCTTGGCATACAGCATGGTGCCCATAGCACCATCGGCAACTACAATTTTCGATTGCAACTTGCTCCGAAATTCGGCAGCACGGGATTGAATGGTAGGTTCAGCGAGGGTCATAAGACTCTTCGAGGGGTTAGAACCAGTGTATCGCGCATCACTATACTGCGGCTAGTTTTCCAGATTTACGTCGATGGGAGGACGGAGCTTCTCTCAATAACGCCGAGACACAGGCTCGGTCTTTCTGCTCTTGACGGCACGATAACTTCCGAAATTACTTGCGTACAGTGGACGAATCCGCATTAGTGGCAACGGCGATGAGAATGGCAAAAAGAGGAAGAGATAGGCGCATGCGGACGGATCGTTTTCCTGACGTGGCTTGCAAGGATACGGCATCAAAACTGGCGCCAGGCCGGCTTGCAAGACACGGCCAAAGCAGTCCGAACAGAGCTATTGGGCTTGCTGTCTGGTTACTTCGGTTGGTTTCATCAGGTCCGGTTGGTTGGCGTTTTCGGCCTTCAGTTGCTGAAACTTTTCGAGGGCTCCCCTTTGTTCTACCATTTTGCCCAGGGCCTTGTAGGCAAGCGAGAGTTGATAGTAAGGAACTTCGTCGCGCGGATTGAGTTGAGACGCCTTACGAAGGTATACCAACGACTCTTCTGGTTTTCCGATGGCGATCAGAGATCTGGCCACTCCCACGTTGGCTTCTTCAAAATCGGGGTAGTACCTTAATGCAGTCAGGAACAGTTCACGCGCCTTTTCGATTTCGCCCGCTTTTCGATGGAGTTCGGCGAGCTCGTAAGCGGCGTTGGAATTGGACGGATCGAGCGCGAGCTCCTGCTCGAATTCGTGGGCGGCGTCGACGGGCGAAGTGGGCAGGAGCGCGCGACCGAGCCTGAAGTGAACGCCTGGACGACTGGGGGCTTGAACCAATACCTTGCGGTATTCGGCGGCAGCGAACTCGTGGCTCCCCGCTGCTTCGTATGCGTCTGCAGCGGCTTCGTGCCGCCATACAGAATCTGGGGCCACTTCCGCGAGTTTCTCCAAGGAAATATAGGCATAGTTGCCAAAGAGGCGGCTTGAGTAATACAGGATCTCGGGGTCTTTGGGGAAGAGGCGATTGAGTTCGAGCGCAGTTTGGACAGCGTTGCTATCGCGGCGGAGGCCGGTGTAGGTGCGCTCCAACTGCAGGCCGCTCATCCGCTTGAGCGCGTTGTCGGAAGTGCGGCGGAAGGCGTTCTCGAGGATGGGCAACGCTTCCGTGTAACGGCCGATTTCGGAGAGAGACATGCCAAGCAGAACGTCCGTGTTGGGAAGACTTGGTTTGAGTTTGAGGGCTTGGCGTAGAACAGGGACGGCGTCTTCAAAACGCTTCTCCTGAAAATAAACAAGGCCGAGTCTGCCGTAGACCTCGGCCACGTTGGGAGCCAGCGTTTTTAGTTTCAGGTAGTACGTTTCGGCGTCTGAGAAACGCTCTTCGGCGAGCGCCTTTTCTCCCTGCTCGAAGTAACTTTGTAAGCTCGCTTGCAAGGGTTGAGAGAAAAGGCGCGCTGCCGATAACGCGACAAATGTAATTGCAAATCCCCGCACAGCTAGAAAAGTAGCTTAACTCCAACTTGTGCGATACGACCAGGAACTTGAACGCCACTGATAGTGCCGAAGGCCCCCGGGTTGGTCAGGTCGAAATTTGGCGTGCTCCATTGAGCGTGATTGAAGGTGTTAAAGGTTTCCAAGCGCAGTTGGAGCTTGGCCCTTTCCGTGAAGCTGACATTCTTGAATAGAGACAGATTGAAGTTGCTGAGCCCTGGGCCGGTGTACACATTGCGCCCAATGGCGCCATAGACGCCGGCTTGCGGTTGTGCAAAGGCCGCTGTGTTGAACCAATGATGAATGTTTTGATTCAGACCCGATGGGAACGGGTCGCCGACGATGTCTGCCCGATTAAAGAAGTTATCGAGCAAGCCGTTCTTGTCGGCGGCAAAGATGGAATAAGGGAACCCTTTTTGGAGAGTCATGATTCCGTTGAATTGCCATCCTCCAATAGCAACGTCGGCCGCCCGGCTGACGTTCCCGGCGAATTTTTGACCGCGGCCAAAAGGTAAGTTGTACACAAAGCTGGTGACGAGGCGGTGGGGTACATCAAAATCAGAGAGGCCGTAATCAAGACGAGTGTTGTGGTTATTTAGGAAGCCCTGCCACCCCACCGTGCTGTTTCCAAGGGCGGCGATGGACGACTTGTCGTCAAGGCTCTTTGAGAAGGTATAGGTTGTGGTCAAAGTCAGGCCTTTGAAGGTGTGTTCGATTTTTGCGTTGAACGAGTTGTAACTGGAATAACCAGACCAATCGCTGTTGATATAGGTGGCGAAATTGGGGTACGGACGGCGTGAAAGCACCGTGCCGGGGTTCGTTGGATCGGCAGGGGGAAGGGCCTGCGCGATGTTGCGTCTTTGCAGGAGATGGGTGCCCCGTGTGCCGAGGTAGTAGACTTCCAGCTTTGTGAACGGTGTGAGGGCGCGCTGAACGGAGAAGTTCCACTGTTGAACATATGGATTGCGAACATGTTCAGAGATGATCACGGCGATGAATGTGTTATCCGCGGGTACGGCTGGCCCCGGAGTAGTCAACGGTGGAAATAGCTGATTGGTCGTGAGCAGCGGGGTCGTGCCTACGCTTTGAGTAATGTTTGTGCGGCTGATGTAGGGGTAGTTGTCGCCGGAATCGTCAATTTCGCGGCTTTCGGTGGAGTCGAAAAATATGCCGTAGCCGGTTCGAATGACGGTCTTATCGCCGCCAAATGGACGGTAGGCAACGCCGATACGTGGGGCAAACGGCGTGAGTGAAGCGTTACCGGGATGGTTACTGCCGCAATAGCGGTAATAGCTTTGATCGCCGGCGACGCCGTCGGTCAGTAACGCTTTATCGGCGAAGCAGAGACCGCCCTTGGGGTTGGATTCGTCGAGCCAGAACATTTTGTTGTTGCTGGCGTAGGGGATCGTGCGGTAATCCCAACGCAAGCCCAGGTTCAGAGTGAGGCGCGAATTCACCTTCCAATCGTCCTGAATGTAGGGCGCGAAATAGTTGAAAATGTACGAGTGGGGGTTGCCGGGGACAGTACTGCTCGAGGCCGCCGGCTGGAAGTTCGAAGCGCCTGAGAAATAACCTAATAACATGTCGGCGATCACGTTGTCGTTGGTGGGAGTGAGCGTTGGGTTGGGATTAGTGAAGTAGCCGGCAAAGTTATAGTTGCCGAGGAAGTTATCCGCCAATTCGCGATTCGAAACCCAGTGCCGGTAGTTCGCGCCCATGGTGATAGTATGGGAGCCTTTGATGTAGATGAGAGAATCGCTGAAGTCGGACATGGGCTGATCGCTGGCGGTGTAGGCGTTGACTGCGCCACCGACGCCGGCATAACCGTTGGCCAGTCCGATACTCGGCCACGTGCGTTCGATATCGGGCAAGTTGGCATAGAGACCGGTAAAGCCCATGGATGTTACGGAAGCTGTGGGTTGTGCGACACCGTAGTTATTAGCGATAGCATTCAGGTGGCCGAAGCGGAAGGAGTTTACGAGGTGTGGCCCAATGCTGACGTTGTGGTTTACCTGCCAACTGGTGGCCTGCTCATTGAAGAACGCGTTGCCGAGCGGAGTGAAACCGGCGCTAGTGTTGACATAGTTCGTATAGGTGCCGCGCCCGAAAATATTCCCCCATTTGCCAAGGTTCTGATCTAGACGGTATGTTTGCTGGTCCGAATTCGTGGGGGCAGGCTGGACGGCGTAGTAGTTATTACCGCTGGCGTCGCTGTAATTTGACGAAGGCCAGAAGTGGCTCTGCAAAGCCACATTGGCCAATCGCGAGAATCGGCTTGTGGGGATTTGGTTGCCGAGGAACGGCAAGCCTGTGGTCGGGTCAATGATAGTGCTGGTGAACTGCCCTCCCAATTGAGAGGGTGAAGGTACGATGCCCTTGGCGGGGCTACCCTGCCGAATACGTTCGCCTTCATAGTTGGCGATCCAAAAGGTTTTATTCTTGCCGTTGTAAATTTTGGGAATGATGACGGGCCCCCCTGCGACGAATCCAAACTGATTCTGATGAAGCGCCGGGATGCCGCTATCGAAATAGCTACGAGCATCGAAATCGTTATTGCGGTCAAACCAGAAAAGGGCGCCGTGAAGTTGATTGGTGCCGCTCTTGCTGATGACGTTGATTTGGTTGGCACTGAAGCCGTACTCCGCCGAATAAATGGCGGTCTGCTCTTTGAATTCCTGGATGGCATCAATAGAGAGAACGACGGCGGGGGTTACGAGCGAGGTGTCTGTGATCGAGACACCGTCGAGCATGTAATTGTTCGACTCGGGACGCGCACCGTTGATGCTGATGGCATCGCCTTGGCCCTGACGCATGCCACCCTGTTCTCCGCTAAGCGTCACGGCCCCGTTTCCGAGGAATAGAAGATCTAAGAAATTTCGGCCATCGAGCGGGAGCTCGGTGACCTGCTTCTGATCGACAGTCTGGCCCAGGGTAGCCGTGTCCGTATCGATCGTGACTGCCGATGCCTTGACATCGACGGTTTCAGTGACTTGCCCGACTTGCAACTCGACGTCGACACGAATGGTTTGATTCACGTTCAGGTTGATATCGGTGCGCCTGTAGGTACGGAAGCCCTTCGGGTCCGTGGAGACCGAGTAAACGCCAACAGGCAAGATGGGGAAAGTGTAGTCACCCGTTCCGGTAGTCGTCGTTTTTTGGACGATACCGGTGAGTTGATTTGTCACCGTAACTTCCACGCCGGCCACACCAGCTCCGGAAGCGTCTTGAACAACGCCAGTAATTTGACCCGATGCGGATTGCGCGTTGGCGAAACTTGCAATGCCTAACAAAAAGCAAACAAACACGGTAAGCGAGTAAATGCGGCTCTTTATGGAAACACTGTTATCGCGAGAAAATCTGGGGCGCTGTGTTTGAACGGCTGCTTCGCGAATTGCTATGAGTTTTATCAGTCCAGCTTTGACGTTTACGCTCATCGCCTGCTTCAACTTGGTGTATTTCAACATGGATTCTCCCTCGTTTCTTGAAAAACAAAACATGGATGAGTCGTTGCCGTCGCGTAAGAAAGTATTTCCTGCACGCCGGTAAACAGACCTCGGATAGTCAAACTCAACGCACGCATGAGAACGACCGCCCAAGTGTGCGGAGCGACCAGAAAATTAAATCTGGCAAGCCGGAAAAGGCCGGCTTGGTGGTGTTACGCTAATTGGCTACAGACCCTCCTGAGAGCGACAGTTCACGTTTAGACGGCTTGAAACGTATCAAACCAACCCATACTGTTTTCAGATTCTCTGTCATTTCCTTCCAACTGTCAAGATAAATTAGTGACTAATTTTGCAAGCGCGACCCACTTGCACGTAGTGCTGTAAGTATTCTCACGTTTTACCGCAACCATCTGGTTCTCCACGAGATAAAGCTCTTCGGGGCTCGTTTGGGCATTACCCATCCCCTTGCAGTATGCTGGTAAACAGGAGAGCATTGCCTTGAAATTCAACATCCTCGTCGGCATGATTCCAGTTTTGGCAGTGCCCCTGATTGCCGCTACGCCCAGCAATCCCGCCATCACCTTCACTCACGACGTCGCACCAATTCTGTATAAACATTGCGTTGCCTGCCATCATCCGAACGATATCGCTCCGATGTCGCTAGTTACTTACAAAGACGCGCGTCCCTGGGCCGCAGCCATTCGCCAAGCTGTTCTTTCAGGGAAGATGCCTCCCTGGAAAGCCGACCCACACTTCGGCAAGTGGTCAAACGATCCTCGTCTTTCGGACGGCGAAATGGAAACCATCAAAGCCTGGATCGAAGGCGGCAAAGTGGAAGGCGACTTGAAAGATATGCCGCCGGCACCGGATTTTCCAGACGGTTGGAAGATCGGCAAGCCCGACGCTGTAATTACTATCCCCGAGCACGTCATCGAGGCCAGCGGACCGGACGAGTATATCTATGTCAACGTTCCGACTAATTTTACTGAAGACCGGTGGATCATAGCTTCGGAATTGCGCCCCGGTAACCGGCGCGTCGTTCACCACGCGCATGTTTTCGTTGTCGATCCACCCGACCCCAACAAAACGGCAAGCGAGGCCGCTGAAAAAGATCCACAAAAGGAATATGCCCAATGGCTGCGCATTAAACAAGGCAGCCTTGAATGGGTTCGTCCGGACGCACCCGTAATCGATAACGGCTGTTCAGTGGATGACAACGGAATGTTCCCAGGCTCTCACTCCTCGGATTTAGGAAGTCTCATCGGTTCTTATTTGCCTGGGCGCGCACCCGATGTCTATCCCGAAGGCACGGCGCGTAAGATTCCGGCTGGCGCGAGCATTAACTTTCAAATCCACTATTCGCGCACTACCGGCAAACGAGAGGTGGATGCCACCAGTGTGGGCCTGATCTTCGCGAAAGAAGCGCCCCGCCAGATCTCGCGCCGCATCGATCTTTCGAACCAGATGTTCATGATCCCGGCCGGAGACCCCGACCACTCTGTTACTGAGTGTCACACCTTCAACAAAGATGTACTGGTTACCAGTCTTACGCCGCATATGCACCTGCGTGGCAAATCGATGCGGATCGTGGCTGATCTCCCTAACGGTGAGAAGGAGACACTGCTCTATGTGCCTGCCTATAGCTTCAACTGGCAAATCACTTACCGGGCGGAAGATCCAATTTTCCTTCCCAAGGGAACTCGCGTGGAGATACTGGCGAGCTTTGATAATTCGCCCAATAACCCACTCAACCCAGACGCAACTAAACCCATTCGTTGGGGCAGCGCGAGTGAGACGGAAATGATGGATGGCTGGATTGAGTATCTCGACGCTCCTCCGAAGTCCATTGCGGCGGCTTCCAAGATTCACGTGCCGTAAGCGAAATCAACTTTGTTGATCCCAAAGGCTTGCAGAATACTGCGGATATCCGTTTCCGCATTCTTGCGGGCTTCGCCCAGAATACCCATATCGATTGCGGCTTTCTTGATATCTTCGAGCGCTTGCATGCGCGCCTTGTGCTCCAAATCCAGGTCTGGCGAGACCCAGGGCGTCCACCAGGTGATGTTACGGTCCCAGACCTTCGTGTTCTTTTCATCTAGAAAAGCTTCTTGAATTTTCGGCGGTGGCAAGTGAATGTTCAGCGAGCCGCGGCTGACCGTCACGTCTTCAGGCTTCAAGTCAGCCAAGTCGACGCCCGCCAGCACCTTGCCTTGCACCAGAAGTAAAATGGATTCCGCTCCCATAGGAGATTTTTCTTCTCTCATGCCGACAACTTTCTCGATTCCATACTTCACGGTTACGAGTTGATTGAGTTGCCTGACTTCTTTGATAACTGCGGCCGAATCGAGTGTCTGTTCCGCGGCATTCCGCCGCGAAATTCTTATATATGCGATCAGAAGAACGATCAGAGCAGCGGTGGAGAATAGTGCTATCAAACGAGTCATTCGATTCTCAAGACTGTTCCCCGCCGCTGAACGTTGCAGTTTGGCCGGAAACTAACGCGCGCGCGATCTTCGTACGAAAAGAACAACCGGCAACAGGCCGAGCAATGTCAAAGCAACGCTTGCCGGCTCAGGCGTGCTAACGAACAGTTCGCTCAAAATGCTGTAATTGTGTTGCTGAGTGTTTGCTGTGAGGGAAACCGTTAGCGAACCGGGCAACGCAACCGTAATATCGGCAATCGGGCTCGCAAAGCTGGGATCACAGATTG
Organism: Bryobacterales bacterium; assembly: GCA_963763615.1. Lineage (GTDB taxonomy): Bacteria > Acidobacteriota > Terriglobia > Bryobacterales > Bryobacteraceae > Bog-105. Next base: position 191,889 of record CAVXPI010000018.1, read on the forward strand.
GGAGATGCCCGAACTCCACGCATGCCGTGTACTGAAACTGGGCCTGCGCTGCCACAGTGAACGTGGAAGGCTCGCCAGCAGTCAACACCAAACCGGCAGGCACGGTGCTGATACTGGCGGAAGTCCGAGTGAGCAACACGGTATAAGTTGTGCCGTTGAGAGTAATTTGCTCCACTGGAGGATTGCCGGCCGAGTCCTGCAAAATAGTCGTGAACAGCGGAGACCCGTAGTTGATGGTTAACGGTCCGATCAACGAAGCGGTATTGATCGTAAAGTCGAAACCATCTCCGGCAGCGGTCAAAGTAGAACTGGTGCCCGAACTCTTTAGGTCGTAACTGAACGAAGTAGCCGTCAATATAGGGGCCGCGCTTGCGGGCGAAGCCATGACGAGACCGCCGGCAACAAGAGTTACCGCTAGAAAAGAACGCATCAAGTACATTTAAGAAGAGCCTCCTTACAAAGCCTGACCAGGATCAGATCTTGGTAGTATACAACGCGTCGAGCCTCGATTCTGATACCGTAGCGTTCAAAAGCCAGATTTGAGAAAACGAACCGTGCGCATGCGCCTATCCCTCACTCTATTCGCCGTTGTTTTCACCGTTACCACAGCCGCGGCCCAAGATACGGCCGCCAAAGAAGAATTCTTTGAAATGCGGATTCGGCCATTGTTCGCCAATAATTGCTACGCCTGCCATACCGACGAACACATGGGCGGCTTACAACTCGACACAGCCGAGCACGCGCTCAAGGGTGGAAAATCGGGGCCTGTTATCGTGCCTGGCGATCCCGATCGTAGCTTGCTGGTAAAAGCGATTCACTACAACGACAACCGTCTCAAGATGCCGCCCACGGGGCGACTCAAAGACTCTGAAATTGCGGACGTCGAGACGTGGATCAAGAACGGTGCGGTCTGGCCCAGCACAGCGGCAGCCGCGCCCGCCGCCCACTCGGCGCCGTATATCATCACAGCGGAACAGCGAGCTTTCTGGTCGTTTCGTCGCATAGCGAATCCCACGCCACCTCCCGTTCACGACAAGAAATGGGCGCGCACCGAGATTGATCGTTTCGTCCTTGCCAAGCTAGAAGAAAAGAATCTGAAGCCCGTAGCGGCTGCCTCCAAACGTTCGCTCATCCGCCGCGCCTATTTCGATCTCACCGGCCTTCCGCCCACACAAGCCGAGGTGGCTGGCTTTGAACACGACAATTTTCCCAACGCTTTCGCCAAGATTGTCGACCGCCTTCTAGACTCGCCGCGCTACGGCGAAAAATGGGGCCGATTCTGGCTGGATGTCGCGCGCTACTCCGACGACCGTCTGAACTCCGAACGCGACGATCCGTACGAAAACTCATTTCGCTATCGCGACTGGGTGATTCAATCCATCCAGCAAGATATGCCCTTCAATCTTTTCGTAAAGGCGCAGATCGCCGGAGACCTCCTGCCCAATCACGAACTCTACGAACCTGGATTAGGTTTCTACTCGCTCAGCCCCGAATTTCAAGACGACCGTGTTGACGCTACCACGCGCGGATTCATGGCCCTCACCGTTGCCTGCGCTACTTGCCACAACCACAAATACGACCCCATCCCCACGCAGGATTTCTACTCATTGTTAGGCATCTTCAACAACACCGAACTGCACGAAACGCCTCTTGCTCCGCAAGAAGAGGTCGCTCGGTGGGAAGCGCAGAAGAAACTTCTCGATACCCAAGAAGGAGAAATCAAAGACTTCATCGGCCGTCAAGCGAACGAACTAGCTGAAATTCTTGCGCAAAACACCGCTGCTTATATGCTGGCCAGCGGCGGCAAGTCCGATAACCTGTTGCTCGACAAAGAAACTCTCGATCGTCTCACCAAATACCTTGCTGCTCCGAATCACAAACATCCGTACTTGAACACATGGAACAAGGAGAAATCGGCTCAAGCGGCCCATGCGTTCCAGGCTCTGCTGCTCGAAATAAACAAAGAGAAGAAACATATCGACGATGAGAATCATATCCGCCTGGGGCTAAACCCGAGCCGCGAAAATCTCTCCGACGCCAACTTAGCTTCCATGCCTCGGGACAAATATGTACTGTGGGAGGACTTCTTCGGCGATAAGGGAGTCTTCCACTATGGCGATGGCGCCATCGACCGGTTTCTGACGGGCGTTTGGAAAACTCATCTCGATTCGCTCCGCGCGCGTCAGGCAGAACTCAAGAATCAGCTGCCGCCGCGTTACGCGTATCTGCAAACCATCGCCGACAAAAAGAAGCTCGACGAAGCGCGCGTCTGGCTGCGCGGCAACAAGGATAATCCCGGTGAACCCGCGCCGCCGCATTTCCTCGCGATTCTGAGCGAAGGCGCCCCGCCGAAGTTCGCACACGGCAACGGACGGCTCGATCTCGCGGAAGCTATAGTCGACCCAAAGAATCCGCTCACTGCGCGCGTCATTGTGAACCGCGTCTGGCAGCAGCATTTCGGCCAAGGGATTGTTCGCACACCCAGCAACTTCGGCAAGCAAGGTGATACACCATCTCACCCTGAGTTACTCGATTATCTGGCCGCGCGTTTCATGGCCGAGGGTTGGTCGCTCAAAAAGCTTCACCGCGAAATGATGCTCACCGCGGCTTATGCGCTCAGCACGCAAAACGACGAAACGAACTTGGCCGCCGACCCCGAAAACCGCCTTCTTTGGCGCGCCAACCGCCGCCGGCTGGACGTGGAATCCATCCGCGACTCCTTACTTTTCGTGGCCGGCGATCTTGACCTGAAAACGGGCGGCCCGGCGACAGCCTTCGGACCAGACAATCACCGCCGCACAGTTTATGGCTTCGTGAGCCGCCGCCGGCTGGACCCGATTCTGGCTCTCTTCGATTTTCCGAACCCTATTGCGACTAGCGAACAGCGGCTGCCCACTCTAGTCCCGCTGCAAAAGCTGTTCTTTATGAATAGCGATTTCGTCATGGAGCAATCCAAAGCACTGGCGAAAAAACTGCAGGAATCGGCGGGGGACGAGAATGCACGGATTACTAGCGCCTATCGTCTACTCTTTCAGCGCGAACCTTCCGCTGAAGAGCGCAAACTCGCTATCGATTTTTTGCATGGCACGTCCAATGCATGGCCGCAATATACGCAAGTCCTGCTGAGTTCAAACGAATTTAGCTATCTGAATTGAGGATTGATCATGACCAGACGCGACATGTTACGCAGCATGGGAGCCGGTTTCGGGATGACTGGCTTAGCCGGCACGCTCGCCGCCGCAGACCAGACCAATCCCCTGGCGCCGAAGAGTTCTCACTTCCCCGCTACGGCGAAGCACGTGATTTTCCTCTTTCTGAACGGAGGCCCATCCCAGGTAGACACCTTCGATCCGAAACCTCTCTTGCAGAAATATAGCGGCCAGCCGATGCCTTCCGGCAACCTCAAAACCGAGCGCAAAACCGGCAGCCTTCTCGGCTCTCCCTTTCAATTCCACCGCTGCGGCAAGAGCGGTATCGAAGTAAGCGAAATTTTTCCGAAACTCGGAGAGTGCATTGACGACTGCTGCGTCATCCGGTCTATGTATACCGACATTCCAAATCATGAACCGTCGCTCTTCATGATGAATTGCGGAACGCGCGTGCCCGGCAGGCCCTCGATGGGATCATGGCTCACTTACGGTCTCGGCTCCGAAAATCAGAATCTTCCCGGCTTCATTGTTCTCTGCCCCGGTTACCCGATTGTTGGCCCTCAGCTCTGGACATCCGCCTTCCTTCCGGCCATCTACCAGGGCACTTATATTCCCAATAGCGAGCGGACTCCCGATAAGCTGATTCACTACATTCGCAACAACGAGATTGGCACGCCGGACCAGCGCCGGCAACTCGACTTACTCGCCAAACTCAACGGTGTTGAAATGCAACACGACGGCGCCGATCCCATCCTTGAAGCCAATATTCAAACCTCTGAGATCGCTTTCCGCATGCAAGCCGAAGCTCCCGACGTCTTCGATATCACAAAAGAGCCAGAAGCTGTGCGGGCTCGCTACGGCGACAACGATTTCGGCCGCGGTTGCCTGATGGCGCGCCGCCTCATCGAGCGCGGCGTTCGCATGGTGCAGGTTTATTACGGCAATGGCCAGCCCTGGGATAACCACGACGACATACTGATCCATCACGAACTCGCCAACAAAGCGGACGCGCCCATCGCGGCACTCCTGCAGGATTTGAAGGCCAGCGGCTTACTAAGTGAAACGCTCGTCATCATAGGTGGCGAGTTTGGCCGTACGCCGGTGGTGGAAGTAAGCGGCTTAGTCAAGTATCAGAACGGCCGCGATCACAATAGCTGGGGCTTCTCCACGGTTCTGGCGGGCGGAGGCGTCAAAGGCGGCACGACCTATGGCGCAACCGACGACTTCGGCTTCAAAGCAGTAGAGAAACCCGTTCACATACACGATCTGCACGCCACCGCGTTGCACATGCTCGGCATGGACCATACGAAGCTCACTTACCGGTACAGTGGGCGGGATTTTCGTCTGACGGATGTCGCGGGCAACGTAGTTCATGACATCATTGGGTAAGACATTTAGCAACTCGGAGATTCTCTGTGAACCGGCTTACACTTTTCGCCGTGCTCGGTATTTTGCTTTCACAACCTGCTGTCCCCGATGCACGGCACTCTGTTCGTTGCACGGGCCGGACCACAGCCCTTCATTCCTTCCTCGTTCAAGTCCCCAGGCAGTTTGGCAGCGGTTCCCAACTTACGCTTTTGCAAGTCGTCGAAAATGGCGCGCATGTGAAGCCGGGCGATCTCATCGCCGAATTTGATTCCACCGACCAACTCAAACAAGCCCGCGATGCCGCAGCCAAATTTGACGATCTGTCCCACCAGGTCGATCAAAAGCGCGCCGAGCAAAGGAGCAATGCCGAGAAACGCAAGTCCGATCTGATCCAAGCGCAAGCCGACTTTGAGAAAGCACAAATTGACATCAAGAAAGGTCCGGTTTTGAGCGATCTTGATCAACAGAAGAACCAGGTAAAGCTTGCAGACGCCCGTGAGCACGTCGCCAGCCTACAGCGTTCCAACCGCTTCCATGAGCAAGCCGAAGCGGCCGACTTACGCATTCTGGAACTACAGCGCGACCGGCAAAAGATGAATGTCCAGCGCCAGAAGGAAAACGCAGCGCGGCTTACGCTGCGCGCGCCCATCGCCGGTATGGTCGCGTTAGAGAACACCTTTCGTGGTAACTCGCTTGGCCACGCGCAAGAAGGCGACCGCCTTTATTCCGGCCAGCCATTGCTCAAAGTATTCGACCCCTCAACCATGGTGGTGATTGTTTCCGTAGGCGAACCGGATGGCGCAATTTTGAAGCCGGGCGCAAAGGCATCGGTCCATCTGGATGCCTTTCCCGATTTAGACTTCACGGCGCACTTCGATTCAGCCAGTCCCGTCGCCACCTCGGCGGTTGATAGCTCTATTAAGACTTTTTCTGCCCGCTTTGTGCTGGATCAAACTGATTCCCACTTATTGCCTGACCTGTCCGTAGCAGCCGATATCGAGGTGCAAAAATAGTGGCTAAGACGCCTTCCATTTGGCTCCGGCTCGGGATTGTTGCGATTGCCATCGCGGGAACTGCCTTCGCGTGGAAGCAATATACCAATCGCCGCAATTCTCTTGATCTGCCCACAGCCACAGTACGCCAAGGCGATTTCGCGGTCCTCGTTCATTGCCGCGGATCGCTCACCGCGCGCCGGACCATTCAAATCACCGCCCCCGTCGGCGTGCAAGATCTGCAGATTGTCTGGCTCGCGCCATCAGGCGGCAATATCAGCGAAGGCCAGCCGGTCATTCGCTTCGATAAGAGCAAGTTGGAACAGGAACTTCGCGAAAAGCGCGTCGCTCTCCAGCAGGCGCAAGCGACTTTGGATCAAGGCGAAGCTCAGGCGCACATGCGCGCCGAACAGGATAAAGTCGATCTGGCGGGAGCAAATTATCAAAGCGAACGCGCGGGGCTCGAGGCCTCGAAGCAAGCAATCGTAAGCGTTTCGGAAGGGCAAAAGAGCGCCATCGATCAACGGATCGCGCAAGAAAAGGTGGCCGTCCAAGGCGCGACCTCGAATCTGCACGCCCGTTCCGACGACGCTAAGAACGCTTCCCTCCGCCGTTTAAGAGATGAGGCCCGCGCGGAACTTGCACGGACGGAAGAGCGTCTCAGTCTCATGGAACTCAAGTCCCCTTTGAACGGAATTGTCACCTACGCGTCCAACACCTCGCAAGGTTGGATGAACGCCCAGCCGTACAAAGTGGGCGACCATGTCTTTTCCGGCGCGACCATCGCCGAAATCCCAGATCTTTCCACTTTGGAGATGGAGTCAAAAGTTGAAGAGACAGATCGCGGTCACATAGCAGAGGGCGATTCGGTCAAAGTGCACGTCGATGCATTTCCGGAAAAAGTCTTCGACGCTAAGTTAGTTTCCATCTCTCCTCTTACCGAACAAAGCTTTGAAGAATGGCCGCCCGTGGCCACGTTTCGCGCCTTTGCCCGCATCAGTCCCAGCGATCCCAAGCTCCGTCCCGGCATGAACGCCGCAGCCGATATCGTGCAAACTAAACTGCCCAATGCCATTAGTATTCCGGCAAAAGCATTGTTCACGTATCAAGGCCAGCCTGTGGTTTATGTAAAATCAGCCGGCATCTACAAAAAGACCACGGTCACCGTCCGGGCGCGCAACATAGACGAAATCGCGGTAAACGGCTTACTGGCTGGAGACGTCGTCACACTAGTGGATCCGGAACTGGCGAAAAAATGAGTGCTGCGACCCAGGCACACCCCATCGCACCGAGCCGCAAATTCGGCGTACGCGCTCTGCTTTGGCTGGTCTCGCTCGCACTTCTTTCAGGCATTGGATATTGGAGTTTTCGCAATTTCACTTTCACCAAAGAAGCCGTCATTCCCACCGTCAAAGTTCGCCGGGGCGATTTGAGCCTGGCCCTCACGGCGCGCGCGGAACTTCGTGGTGGTGACGCCGAAACACTAACCGCGCCTATGACAGGCGGTGAACAGCACATTACTTCGCTGTTGAAGCCAGGCGACCAGGTAAAACCGGGTGACGTTGTGGTTCAACTCAACACCAGCGAACAAGAATTCAAGCTCAAAGAAGCAGAATCGGATTTGGCGGAGGCGGAACAGCACCTCGCGCAAGCCAAAGCTCAAAACGCCGCCGATTCCGAGGAAGACGCTTACGCACTATCGAAAGCAAAGTCGGATGTCCTCTTAGCCGAGTTGGACGTTCGCAAGAATCCCATCAAAGCCGCCATTGAGGCCAAGCAAAACGATCTCGCCCTGCAAGCGGCCAAAGACAAACTCGCCCAGCTTCAAAGCAACATCGGCAATCGCAAAACCACGAATACTGCCGCCATCGCCATTCAAGAAGCGGCGCGAACCAAAGCACTCGAAGCGATTAAGACAGCGCGCCAGAACATTGAATCGATGACCCTCACGGCGCACCACGCCGGCTATGTCTCTATCAAACAATCAAACCCGCAGTTTTTCATGTATAGCGGCATGACACTTCCTCTGCTCCAAGTGGGCGATAGCGTGAACCCGGGCATGGCCATTGCTGAAATTCCCAACCTTACTAACTGGGAGGTGGTTGCGCGCATGGACGAACTTGATCGCGGTCACGTTGCCCTTGGGGACAAAGCTGAGATCACTGTGATCGCTGCCCCAACACACAAGTTTCACGGCCATGTAAAAGATCTGGGAGGCACGACTGGCTCATTTTGGGAACGTCATTTTGAGTGCAAAATCGCGCTCGATGATCCGCTCCCAGAATTGCGTCCTGGTATGAGCGCGGTCGTGCTGATGACCACTGACGAAATGCGCAACGTCTTGTGGATTCCAGCGCAGGCGTTATTCGAAGAAAGCGGGCGTACTTTCGTATACTCACGCTCCGGAAAGAGCTTCGTTACCAAAGATGTGAAGCTCGTCCGCCGCAACGAAACTCGCGCTGTGATTGACGGAATCAAAGAAGGACAAGAGGTCGCTCTTTCGAACCCGCTCGAACTGGCCAAGAAGAAAGATTCGGCTGCGAATCCTTTACAGTCGGTGCAGAAGTGAGTCAGTCCGTTAGCGCCTCTCGCTATCTGTCGGACATCTTGCAGGCGGCTCAAAATCTACTTGCCCAAAAAACGCGTAGCATCCTGACGGCACTGGGAATCATCTTCGGCGTCGGCGCCGTGATAGGCATGCTCGCCATCGGCGCCGGCGCTCGCGCCGAATCTCTTCGTTTTATCGAGCAACTCGGCGTGAGGAATGTCTTGGTGGAATCTCACCCGGCCAGCAGCGACCAGGAATTGCAACAGAAACGGCGGACTTCCCCCGGACTAACGGAGCGCGATGTTCGGATTCTCGAATCCAACGTCGATTCAGTCGAAGCTCTATCGCCGCGCAAGGGCCTCCACCCCACGGTCGTTCTTCCTAAGCCTGGCAAAGAACTGCCGGAACTCTACGGTGTCCGGCCGTCTTATGCTGCGATTCACAACTGGCACTTAGCGGAGGGCCGTGTCTTTACCGACGCCGAATCGGACGCAAGCGCTACAGTCTGCGTCCTGGGAGAATCCGCCAAAGTTTCTCTCTTCGGTTATAGTTCCGCTCTTGGAAAATTCGTAAAAGTGAACGACCAGTGGCTGCAGGTCATCGGCGTTCTCAAAGCGCAAGTTGTATCTGGCGCAAGCACCGCACAAGACCTCAATCTGGTTATTTTCATTCCTCACCGCACCCTGCGCTATCGTTTTTCCGATATGGGCGGCTATCTGAAAGATGAATTGGACGGTGTCGATATCCGCCTCAAGCCAGGCGCCGACAGTGTTGAAGCGTCCAAAGTCGTTATCGCGATTCTCAACTCGACCCACCACAACACGCCCGATTTCGCAGTTACGATTCCCGCCGAACTGCTGGCACAACAGCAGCACTCGCAAGCCATCTTCACATATGTCATGGTTGCCATCGCGGCCATTTCGCTGCTGGTCGGCGGCATTGGCATCATGAATATTGTGCTGGCCACCGTCCTCGAACGCACGCGCGAAATCGGCATTCGGCGCGCTACCGGAGCCCGGCGCGCCGACATTGTTCGCCAATTCCTCTTTGAATCAATCCTGATCTCCATCAGCGGCGGCATTATCGGCATCGCGTTCGGCTATTTCCTGGCCTGGCTTATCGCGGCATCCGCCGGCTGGAGCACCATCGTCACCCTAACATCCATCGTCATCGCCTTTGGAGTTTCAGCCGCCGTTGGTCTCGTTTTTGGCATTTATCCCGCGCGCAAGGCGTCGCGCATCGATCCGATTGAAGCCCTCCGATATGAATAGATTTCTCGCTGTTCTTCTCATCACTGCCACCGTCCTGCCTGCGCAAGCGGGCGATTTTCTTAGTGATCGCTTCAGCCGCAAGATCGAAGCTCGCCAAATCAAAGTGCACGACGTGGAAGGCATCGAACAACACATCGCAGACGGCACACTGCACCTACATTTGCATGACTTTTTGGAATTGCTGCTGAAGAACTCAACCGCCATACAGATCACGCGCACCGACGTCTACGCAGCGGCCGACGCGGTAACAGCAGCCAAAGCTCCTTTTGACCCCGCACTCACGCCAAGCTTCTCGGCACAACGTACCCTGTCTCCGCCATCGCCCTTTTACTTCACCCAAGGCGCCTTTAGCAATTTGAATCAGCAAACCAACATCGCCTATAGCCAGTTACTGCCAAGCGGCCAGACCATTGGCTCGTCATTTCAGACCTATCGTCTCTCGGGTGACGGCTACACCACGCCCGCTCTTTTCGGCTCTCTCACTTTCTCCGTTACCCAGCCCTTGCTGCGCAATCGAACCGGGATCGAAGCACGCGCGCCACTCATCCTCGCCCGCACGCAGTTAAGCATCACGTCCGAACTGAGCGAATCCACCATTGGCGATGCGGTCGCGCAAGCCGCCCAACAATACTGGCAAGCCATTCTCGCGCGCGACGCAATCAAAGTGCAAGAACAAGCCCTTGCCCTGGCTCAAAAGGCAAATGAGCGAGACAAAAAGGCCTTGGAGTTAGGCGCCATCTCTCGACTCGATATCTATCAATCCGAAGCGCAAGTCGCCGATAGCAAGCGCAATCTGACTCAAGCCCAGCACGAATATACAGCCGCCCTCGATGGTTTGCGGCGACTCATCGGCGCCGACCTCACGCCCCCGCTTCGCGCGACTGAAATCGTTCTGGAAGACGACGCCTCCGCTATTTCCGGCCAAAACGAAATTCTTCCTTTCGAAGAGGCTCTTACGAAGGCTCTCGCCGCCCGGCCCGAATCGCAAATCGCCGACCAACAACTTTCAATCGACGCGCTTAATGCCAAAGTCGCGCGGCAGACCTTTTTGCCTAAGCTCGATCTGCAAGTCAACGGCGGCTCCAGTGGCCCGGCGGCAAACTTCGGAACGGCTGGCCTTGTGTATCCTGGCTTGTCCGACACCTTGAAACAGGTTCTCGGCTTTAACTACCCAAGCTATGGGCTCAGTTTGAATATGAACATTCCCTTGCGCAATAGCCCGGCCCAAGCCTCTCTCGCCGACGCCTTAGTGAGTAGAGCCCGCCACACTTATCAAAAGCGCCAAACGCAGGAACAGATCATCTTAGACGTGCGCCAGGCAATCAACGCGATTGACTTGGCAAAAGCAACAATTCAAGCCGCGATTATCGCGCGCGACTTTGCCCGCAAAAACGTGGACGCCGAGCAACAGAAATTCGAGCTGGGCACCATTCTCGTTTTCGAACTTCTCGATTCGCAAACCAAGCTAGCGGCTTCTGAAAACGCGCTGTCGGCCGCCTACGTCAACTATCAAGAGGCGTATGTCAGCTATCAACGCGCTACCTGGACGCTCTTGAACGGCTTTGGGTTTGTTATCGAAAAGCCCCAAATCCGTTAGCGCTTCACTAACGGCTTCAAAATTTCATCCAATAATGCAGGACTTGCCGCTTGCCGCACCAGATGTGGATATCTCTCTCCGTCGTGATAATCGAGCTTCACAGTCTTGAAGTAGCCGGCATTTTCAACGATCAACTCAATCGGTTCCTGCGAAGTTTTGGAATCGCGAATCGCGCTGTGCAGCAATTCTTCGCTTGCCTTGCGGCCGTTGATAGCCACCAGTTTCATGCCTGGACCAAGGCCAGCCTTGTACGAAAGAGATCCCACCAACACGTCGCGAATGGCGCCCTCGGCTGTTACCATCCCCAGCGAATACCAGGCGTTCACTCCGTGATCGCGCGTTTCTAAAGCATGTTCGTACTCGTTGCTTTGATCGTTGTATTCGAGCTTGTATCCACCGGCAAAGATTCCGTTCAGCGGAGCATGTGGCGATTTCGAATGCAACCGCTCGTTCAGAAAAGCGCTCCAGTCATTCGGCACGACAGCGTTCAAATTGGCGACAACTTCATCGAAATCATAGGGCACCACTTCCGGCTTCGTGTCTCCGCCTTTGCCCAAAAAACGCGCCGCAAAATCATCCAGGCAATGCTTCCCGCCCGATAGCTTGCGCATCGCCGTATCCACATCCAGCCAAATCAGTTCGCCTTCTGGATAGTAGTCAACCGACCGCCGCCAGTTGTCCCAATCGTTCGTGGTGCTGTAAAGCGTCTGAGCCGCCGTGGCCGTATCTTGTAAATCGCGCCATGTGCGACCCGGCCGCGCATCCATTTCCGCCGCAGTCACCGCCAGTGCCTCTCTGTATTGCTCTACGGTCCAAATACCGCTCCGGGCCGTAAGAACGTCGCCAAAGTATTCGGTCAGCCCTTCGTATACCCACAGCAACTCGCCCTTCATGGGTTGCTGATAATTCGGTGTGGCGAGTCCTGCCGGCCGGCGGTATTTCCCGTTCCACGAGTGCGTAAATTCGTGCGGCAAAAGACCGCCGTTGATCAATTTCAAATCGTCGTCTAGAAAATTCCGCGCATCCACGCGGTCGTCGCTCGATTGATGGTGCTCCAATCCGAAGTGCGCCACGCTGTCGCTCAGGGTAAACAGAAAGTGGTAGCGCTCATAGTGGCGCGATTTATAAAGCGCAACCGCTTCCTTCACCAAATTGCTGAACTGCGCGGTTTCATCGCTTGATAGGTTCAGATCCTCGGGGCCGTCTCCCACCATATCGAGAAAATGTTTTGGCGCAACTTCTGGCGCGAGCGCAATCTCTTTGAAAAATTTTCCGGCGAGCACCGGGGAATCGATGAGCGTCTCGAGCGACACATCTGCAAATTTCGTAGTGGCTCCCACGCCAGCCGTTTTTTCGAGCGCTGTTCCCATCTGCCATCCTTCGGGCAGCTTGATCGAAGGTGCAAATTTGATTTCGCCGGAAGGAGTGCCCGCCGGATAGAGTGCCACTTCATTCCACGCCACCACCGCCAGATTCGGGCTCGTGGACGCACCGGCCGAGAAGCCCGCAGCCGCGGCAGTTGCCAGGAAATCGACGTTCGCCTCAATCACCGCCACGCCTGCGGGAACATTCAAACGGAACGCGAACATGTTCACGTCGTCGCGCTGCCACGGAATCGTTTGGCCATTTGCAGTGAAGACAACTCCTGCCAAATTATCGATTGGACCCGACGGCGAATGCTCGCCCGGAATCCATTGAGCGTATTCTAACGTCAGGGGACCGGGCTGAACTGGGATGGACAGGTGCGCGTGGAGAATCTTGCGGGGCGCATCCGTCAAATCGAGTTCGAGCTTGATTGGCTTGCTGCTTTGCGCAAGAACAACAAACGCGGGAACGGCAAAAAGAATAAAACAGTATTTAAGAAGTGAGATCAAGTTTTCCTCAAGAAAAGTGACTGTCAATTACAGATTACAGGCTGAGGGCGTGTTGCCGTGCGACCCTTGAGGCGTGTGGTCTCTTTTTGTCCCCGCGCGCCCTTCGGAGATCGATTCGCTCAGCGGACAGCTTTGGGAGTTAGGGACCGCTGGACTCGTCGAAGAAGCGGACGGCCTGCGCGCTTTTTTTGAAGATGCCGTCGAATGTACGGCGATCTGCAGCTTTCTAGGAATCGCTCTTTCGGGAACGCAGTACGAAGCACCGTTTGACCCGGCGGAACTCGCACCGTTAGATTGCGATCCTCTCCTGGTTGGCGAGAAATTCTTTGTAGCGCCTTCCTCCGTTACGGCTCCCACGCCGCGCGGCCGCATTCGGCTTACCATCGACGCCACCATCGCCTTCGGCAGCGGCCGCCACGAAAGCACCCAGCTTTGTATGGAAGCGCTCGAAAAACATCTGAAGCGCGGTGACGTGGTCGCCGATATAGGTTGCGGTTCCGGCATACTCTCTGCCGCAGCAAGCGCGCTCGGCGCAGGGGCGGTCGTCAGTTGCGATATCCACCAAGGTTCTATCGAAACGGCGCGCCGCTTCCTTCGAACGCCAATTTTCGTTGGTTCTGCCGATGGTCTTCGCGGCGCCATCGCCGATATAGTGTTGGCAAATCTGAGCCTGAAAATTGCCGGCGTTGTCGCTCATGATCTGCAGCGAATTGCCAAGCCGGGCGGACTCATCATAGTGTCCGGCTTCCTTCACGAGATACCACCTGAAAACTTCACGCCGTGGGAAGTATCAAGCAAAGGCGATTGGGGATGCTGGATCTGCCGCCGCGAAGACATCAACGCAGCGCGGCCATGCGGCGAACCGGCAGCACACGGCCAGCAATGGTGGCTGTGAATTAACGGCGATTCGACGCGAAAACCAGCACCACCAAAAGCACCGCAAACGCCGCCGCAACGCCGGTTTTGAGGTTGTTCCAGGCGTCCTCTTTAATCACGATGCGGAATCGGGCGGAAGGCCGGCTCGCAGCTAGCGGTCGAATCGCCACCGCCACCGGCTGCTCGTCTTCCTCCATCGCCACAATAGGCTCCGGCTCAATCTCGGGCTCGACCTCCGCCTGCATGATCTCGGGCACCAATGCTGTTTCATCCAAAGGCACAGGCTGAAACGGCCGCACAATCTCCGATTGTTGCTTCAACGCCGCGCAATGAAGAATTTCCGCCCTTAGATTTGGATAACATGGATCAACCTCGCTCAGCGACTCCCACTCTTCTAAAGCCTCGCCATATTGCGCCTTCTCTTCAAACGCTCGCGCCCGCTGAACCGCCGAATTGACAAGGCGGCCCACCCATTCGCGCCCCTTGATCTTCTCCTCTAGTGCGCAGAACAAAACGTTGGCAGGCCTTCTCCGCAACACGCCGTCGCAAATCAGCAGCGCATCTTGCAATCGATCCTCCGCCAGCAATTGCGCCGTAATGTCGTATTTCGAGCGCAAATCGCCAATTTCGTCCAGCACGGCCAAGAAGTCTTTATCGGATCGATAAGGATCGACAAACGGCGCCACCAGGTCGTTGAAATCCCGCAGCGTTTCCACTTTATCGGTAAGATCCAATCGATCACGGAACAACGCGAGCCGCCGTAAGTTCTTCTCTCGGTCCTCCGTAAGGCTTTGCGCCATGAGTCCGTCCAACACTCTAACGCGTGTTTCTATGAGCGGCGTCTCAGGATACGTTTTTAGCAATTCGGCCAAACGATCCCGCACATGCGGGAGGTAGGCCATATGCTCAGCAACACCCGATTCTTCCAACGCAACCCGCAGGCATTCGTCGCGCTTCTGAGCTTTGATCGTTGCCCAGGTGGCGTCGCTGCCAACCTTTAGTCCGCCTTCCACCGCACCAAGTTCCACAAGTAAGGCCTCGGCAAAGCGCCAATGACGAAGGGCCATCTTCTCCGCTGTCGCCGAGCCCTCGTCGCATACTTTCTGCTCAAAACTCTCGTATCCCTGGCACAAGGAGATCGCTTCACGAAATTTGCCGAATGACGCGGCGAACCGGTCTTCGCTCAATTCTTCGAGTGCATCTTGCAGCGCTGCTTCAAACTGGCCTTTTCTGCGCATCAGCTTCTGACACTGTGCTGCCAGTGGCGCGAATACGGCGTCGTTCGGGAACGAACCGTCCGCTTCATGCAATAAAACCGCAGCTTTCTCGTGATCGCCGGCAGAGATCGCCGCGCCAATCTTGGCAGCCAAATCATCTTTGAACGGCCCGGCGAACAATGGGGGAACAGTGGCTTGTTCCCGGATAATAGAATCAGCGTCGTGTGAGTTACTGACCATTGATGACATGGTTCATTGACTTCCTAAAACTTGTTTCACCTATTCTAAGCCAATTAGATCGAGTTGCTAAGCTACAGGGATTCCGTCACCCATGAATCTCGCCGATCTTTTCGACCTTTCTTTGCTCGGCGACCGCGCCACAGGCGTGGCTCTGGAATTCGAAGACCAGACTCATACTTTCCAACAAGTGGACGAGCGCAGCAACAAGCTCGCCAATTTTCTCTTGAACTCTGGTTTCCAACCCTGCGACCGCTTGTGCGTTTATCTCAGCAATTGCGTCGAGATGATCGATCTCTATTTGGCTTGCATCAAGACGGGTATGATCTTCGTTCCCATCAATATCCTGTATCGCGGCCGCGAAATCGCGCACATTCTGAACGATGCTAAACCAAAAGCCCTTGTCGTTGAAGAAGAGTGCCCCGTCGAAGGCGTCTCCATTTTGACCCTCGCGGAAATACGTCAAGAGGTGCAAAACCAACCCGCAACCCGCCCCAATATTCCACTCGATGGAGATTCTCCCGCCGGTATCATTTACACCTCCGGCACCACTGGCACCTCCAAAGGCGCAGTCCTCAGCCACAACAATTTCGCCGTCAACGCCCTCAATCTGCTCACCTGCTGGCAAATCACGGCGGAGGATCGTTTCCTTTTAGGCCTTCCGCTGTTCCATGTTCACGGCCTGGGAAATGGCTTGCACTGCTGGCTTATCAGCGGCTGCCGTATGCGTCTGCTCAAACGATTTGACCATCAAAAGGCCGAAGAAACGTTTTTTGATTTCCGCCCCACTCTCTTTTTCGGCGTTCCCACTATGTACGTACGCCTTCTGGAAATGCCCCCGAGCTCGGCTTTCGAAATCGGCAAGTTTATGCGCCTCTTGGTCTCCGGCTCCGCGCCACTCCCGGCCCACGTTCTGGAAGAATTCAAAAAGCTCTACGGCCACACTATTCTCGAACGCTATGGCATGAGCGAGACTCTCATGAACATCAGCAATCCCTACATTGGTGAGCGCCGCGCCGGAACGGTCGGCATGCCGCTACCTGGCGTTTCCGTCCGCCTCCTTGATCGCTCGCTGAATCCGGTGGCCGATGGCGAAACCGGTGAGATCTATCTTCGCGGCTCCAACATATTCTCCGGCTATTGGCAGCGCGAAGAAGCCACCCGCGCCAGTTTCGTCGACGGCTATTTCAAAACTGGAGATCTCGCCACTCGTTCGCCTGATGGCTATTACACCCTCTGCGGCCGCAGCGGCGACCTCATCATATCGAGAGGTTTCAACATCTATCCGCGCGAGATGGAAGAATTTCTCCAAGAACAGCCCGAGGTCGCCGAAGCGGCCGTCGTCGGTTGGCCCGATTCGGTTCGCGGCGAAATCCCCGTCGCTTACGTCGTTCTCAAGGAACAGATTGCCGTGAGCGTCCTCGAAACAAGATGCAAAGAGAAGCTCGCCTCGTTTAAGGTGCCTCGCAAATTCATCGCGCTTGATCAACTGCCGCGCAACGCCATGGGCAAGGTGCAGAAGCATTTGCTTCCGAAGAGCTAACCCGTTACCAACTCGTGCGTGACCCTCCGTTTGACCATCTCACAATTTCAATCAGGTTATTGAAATTGTCCGTCCAAGGCCGCAATTTGTCCCGCTTCTCAATCGGCGTGGAGTGCAACTGGATCGCGGCGTTATCCAAAACCGCCGGATTATTTGTCACGAGCACCCAATCCGACGCAAACACCGAATTTTCAATATCGTCGTGATTCATCACCTGCACGGCCTGATACCCCGCCTGATTGGCTAATTGCTTCACCACCGGCGCCAGCGCCAAATAGTGATTCGACACATGAAACGCAATCGCTCCGTTCGGCTTCAAGAGCCGCAAATACAGCGTCACCGATTCGCGGGTCAACAAATGCACTGGAATGGCATCGCCCGAAAACGCATCCAGGACCAGCAAATCGAAAGGCTGGTGCTCCTTCTGCAAAGAAAGGCGCGCATCGCCCTCTACAATGCGCACATGCGCAGGCGATTGTCTGATAAACCAGAAAAGCGCATTCGCGATAGTGATCACCTGCGGATTGAGCTCATAGAAAACCAGTTCGTCCCCCGCCTGCCCAAAGGCCGCCAGCGTGCCTGTGCCCAGCCCCACTACACCAATTCGCCGCGGGGCGCTCGGCATACATTCGCGCAGCAAAATCCCGATACCCGAATCGCGCCCATAATAAGTCAACGGCCGGCGTTGCAAGCCGGGCCAGAGAAACTGCGCTCCGTGCTGAATCGTGCCGTGAAACAAAGTGCGGATCTGCTCGGGCCCCGCATGCGGTGTTTGGACAACCCGGAGCGATCCATAAAAATTGCGCGTCAGCAAAAGCGAGCCCTCGTGATAAGCCTTTACATTCGTCACGAACACCGCCGCCATGCAGCCCGCCACGCCGATCCACAAAACCCGCAAGGGCCAGCCAGAGGCCCAAGTCGAAACCAGCGCCAGAACTGCCGTTGCACAAAGGGTAAACGGCAATTCATAAACACCGTCAAAAATATTTGGTGCAACGATGCCTACAAAAATCGCGCCCGCCGCACCTCCCGCCGCGATGATCAAATAGAAATCCGTGAGCCCCGCAGCCTCCGGGCGGTTCAGATAAAGCTCGCCCTGGCAAAACATCAGGCACACAAAAAGCCCACCCAAGAAAATAGGCAGGCTCCTTTCCATGGCGTCAATCTTTTCGATGTTGTAAACGGAGTAAGCGATCAGCCCCAGCGCAATCGCCAGCAGCCGCAACCAAATCGCCCGGCTGTAAAACCGCCCCGCGCCAAATCCAAGAACAAAGCTCAGCAGATAAATCGCCAGCGGCAACACCCAAAGCAACGGTACGGCTGCCACGTTCTCAGTAATGTGATTCGTTACGGATAACAACAGCATCGAACCACACGCCGCCAGCGAAAACCAATAGAGGCGGCGAAACACCGGCAATGGTTCCTGCTTAGCGTCTTCCGCCTGACCTGCGCTGGTGCTCCTGCGGCTCAACAGCGCAAACGCGCCACATACCACCACAAAACAACCGAACCCAGCCGACCACCAAACGCGCTGCGCTCCAATATCCATGTTGGGTTCGATGAAAAGCGGATAACTCAGCAACGCCGCCAGCGACGCAAAATTCGAAAGAGCAAACAGCCTGTAAGGAACCGGTTCACCAGTCCGCGCCAGCCAATACTGCACCAGCGGGCTGGTCGCCGAAAGCATCACAAACGGTAAGCCAAGTGTCGCGGTCAGCATTACGAGGATGTCCCACATCGGTTGATCGCTGCCCGCCCCCGGCTGCCATCGCTCCGCTGTTGGCCCAACCGGCAGCAACAATAGCGAACCCAACAACAACGCTATGTGGACAATCGCCTGCGTCAATGTATTGGCATAGCGCGCCAACATCCTTGCATACAAATAGCCAACCAACAGCGCCGTCTGATAAAAAACCAGGCACGTTGACCACACTGCCGCCGACCCGCCAAACCACGGCAAAATGCGCTTCGCAAACAACGGCTCTACCGCAAAAAGTAGAAACGCGCTGGCAAAAATCGCCACCGCTGCCAGCACTCGGCGGGCCGTTAACATATCATGTTGTTCGAGTACTTTTTCGGAGCGCATATGCAATTGACCCGACGACAGGCGCTAGCATTAGCGCCCACATTGACACTCCTATCCTGCACGAGCGACAAGAATAACAAACCCATGAATGGAATCACAGAACAGGCCTGGGGCGTATTGCCTTCAGGCGAAACAATCAGCCTTTACACGCTGCGCAACGAAAAAGGCGTCGAAGCAACCATTAGCAACTTTGGCGGCGGCCTGGTGACCCTCAAAGTTCCAGACCGCAGCGGGACTCTCGCCGACATCGTCCTGGGTTACGACACACTGGGGCCATACACTAAACCCAATCCGTTTTTCGGCACGCTGGTCGGCCGCTACGCCAACCGGATTGCCAACGGCGAATTTACCCTCAACGGCAAGAAGTACACGCTCCTCAAGAACAACGGCCCCAACTCACTGCATGGCGGCGGGCAAGGCTTCGACAAAAAAGCGTGGCAAGCCGAAGTCAGCAAAGACGGCCAATCCCTGCAACTCACTTATCTCAGCAAAGACGGCGAAGAAGGCTATCCCGGCAACCTCACTTCCGTCGTTACCTACTCACTCGGCGGCGACAACGCTTTGAGCATCGATTACGCTGCCACTACCGACGCCGATACCGTCCTCAATCTCACCAACCACTCCTACTTTAACCTCGCGGGGCACGGCAACGGCAAAATTCTCGATCACCAACTCCTGATCAACGCCGATAAATACACGCCGGTCAATCAAAACCTGATCCCGACTGGGGAACTGCGCAGCGTCGACGGAACGCCTTTCGATTTCCGCCAAGCCACCGCCATTGGAGTGCGCATCGATTCGCCCGATCAACAGATGCAATATGGCGCAGGCTACGATCACAACTTCGTGGTGAATCGCTCGGGCGACGCTCCTTCGCTCGCTACGCGTATCACGGACCCCCAATCCGGCCGCGTCATGGAAGTACTCACCACTCAGCCCGGCGTTCAGTTCTACACCGCGAACCACATCAATGGCGAGATCAAAGGCAAAGAAGGCGCCATCTACCATGCCCGCGGAGCTTATTGCTTTGAAACGCAGCACTTTCCCGATACGCCCAATCAGCCGTCATTCCCCACAGCAGTCTTAAAACCTGGCGAGAAATATCACCAGATCACGCTCTTCAGATTTTCTACCGCTTAGGGATCGAAAATTTAGTCATACAATTCGGAGATAAACAAAATGCTGTTACAGTTCCCCGGACCGAATCCGAACGAGGTCGATCTTTCGCCCACTTATGATGCTGTCGTTGTTGGTTCAGGCGCTGCGGGCGGCATGGCGGCCTATGTCTTAACCACTCACGGCTTCAAGGTTCTACTTCTCGAAGCCGGCAAATATCAGGACACCGGCAAAATCCTGCATTCGATGGAGTGGCCGTACGATCATCCACGACGAGGCCGCATGCCGTCGGATCATCACGCCCTCACGTTGAACGAATACAACGTGCGCCAGCTCCCGTATGCGCAAAATACCCCGTACAACAAAGTGCAATCGTACGTCCAAGGCTGGTCCGGCACCGATTACAGCAAGACTTTGGTGGTCGATGAAAAGCAAAATCCTTACACAGGCACTCGTTACGCCTGGGTTCGCGCCCGCGCTGTCGGCGGCAAAACGAACATTTGGGGGCGCCTCGCTTTGCGCCTCTCCGATTACGACTTCAAAGCCAAGGATCGCGATGGCTATGGCGAGAACTGGCCCATCTCTTACGCCGACATCGAGCCTTATTACGACAAGGTCGATCTCTATCTCGGCATCTCGGGCCATCCTGAAAATCTTCCGTATCTACCCGATAGTAAGTTCCAACGCCCGGTAAAACTAAATGCCGCCGAAGTGCATTTGCGCGAAACGCTGAAGGGCATGGACCGCCTTATCACGCCCTATCGCGCTGGCGTGACAACAGACGGCCTTAAACACAATAAATACCGCAGCCGGTGCTATGGCCGCGGCGCGTGCGACCGTCACGTTGGCGGCTGCGATATTCACGCCGCCTTCGATTCTCCTACCGGCCTCATCCGCCCGGCCTGGGATACCGGCAATCTCACCATGCGCACCAACGCCACCGTCTACGAAGTCACGGTGGACAAAGATTCCGGCAAAGCGACTGGCGTTTCCTTTCTCGATAGCGAAACAAAGAAGAGCTACCAGGTTAAAGGCAAAACAGTCATCCTCGCCGCCTCAACACTCGAAACCGCGCGCCTCATGTTACTTTCGAAGTCGTCGCTTTACCCCAACGGCGTTGGCAATTCCAGCACCCACGTCGGCCACAACTTCTGCGAACACATGATGGGCCCTTCCGTCTCGGGCTTGATGAAAGATCTCGTCGGCAAGCCTAAAACAAATGACGACGGCCGCCCCGGCGGTTTCTACCTTCCCCGCTTCCGCAATCTCGACGGCAAGAAATCCGACTTCCTTCGCGGTTACGGCTTCGAAGGGAGCAGCGGCACCACCATGCTGCCCAGCAGTGCCTATTCCACTCCCGGTTTCGGCGAAGAATTCAAAAAGCATGTTCGCGATTATGCCGGCGCAACCATTGAGATGGGCGCATTCGGCGAAGTCTTGCCGCGTTATGAAAACTTCGTCGAGATCGATCCCGAAGTCAAAGACGCGTGGGGCGTTCCGGTCCTCCGCTTCAGCTATAAATTCGGCGAAAACGAACAGAAAATGGCGAAAGACATGGCCATCGCCGGCCGCGAAATGTTCGAAGCCGCCAAGTTCGAAATCCTTTCATCCTCCAACGAAATGCTGCCCGAGGGCTGGTCTATCCACGAACTCGGCACGGCGCGCATGGGCAACGATCCCAAGACTTCGGTCGTCAATCAATTCCAGCAATGCCACGACGTCAAGAATCTACTCGTGGTCGATGGCAGCACGCACGTCAACGCATCCTGCCAGAATCCGACCTGGACCATCATGGCCTTGTGCTGGCGCTCGTGCGACCACCTGGCCGACCAACTCAAGAAAGGAGAAGTCTAAGTATGAATGGACCCTTTGATCGCCGCGACCTGCTCAAACTCCTCAGCGCATCTGCCTTGGCAGCCATGCCGCTTCAATTAGCTGCCGCCACTTTCGGCAAACCTCTTTATTTCAGCGAACAAGAGTTCCTGCTCCTCGAAACCTTAACCGAACTCATCATCCCGCGCGATTCTCATTCGCCCGGCGCACAGGAAGCCCAGGTCGCCTCCTATATCGATCACATGGTGGCCGAAGCATTCCTACCGGAAGAAAAACAATCCTGGAACAGCGGCCTCGCTGAGATCGACCGCCTCTCGATAGAAAGCAACAAACACCCGTTTGTCAAGGCAAGCAAGAACGCCCAAATCAGTCTTCTCAAAAAGCTGGCGAAAGCCGACGACGAGCCCCAAACCGCAGGCGAAAAGTTCTTCCGTCAACTCAAAGGCGCCACCATCTTCGGTTACTACACTACGGACATCGGCATCCATAAAGAGATCGAGTATAAAGGCAACGTGATCCAAGAGCAGTTCTCAGGCTACGACGCGGTTTAACCGATCATTGGAGGTTCCGTTTGACGCTAGAACACTTTGACGTACTCATCATCGGCGCGGGCCTCTCCGGTATTGATGCCGCCTATCACCTGCAAAAGTTTTGCCCAACCAAGAGCTACGTCATCCTGGAACAGCGTGAACGCATGGGCGGCACCTGGGATCTTTTTCGTTACCCCGGCATTCGTTCAGATTCAGACATGCTCACCATGAGCTACGGGTTCCGCCCTTGGACGAAGCCCAAAACCATTTCTCCCGGCGATCAGATCCGAGACTACATTACGGAGACCGCGCAGGAATCGGGCATTGATCGGCACATTCGCTTCCGCCACAAAATTCAGAGCGCTGCATGGTCAACGCCTGACGCACGTTGGGAAATCACAGCCGTCGAACGACTTCCCGGAGGCGCAGAGTCCCAGGTCAAACTCACCTGCAATTTCCTGTTCTCTTGCGCAGGCTACTATCGTTATTCCGCTGGCTATCTGCCCGATTTTCCAGGCCTCAATCAATTTCAAGGCCGCGTCGTCCATCCGCAGGCCTGGCCCGCCGATTTGGATTACACAGGTAAACGCGTCGTCATTATCGGTAGTGGCGCCACCGCCGTCACGCTTGTGCCGTCGCTGGCGGAATCGGCTGCTCACGTCACCATGCTGCAGCGCTCCCCTAGCTACATTTTGTCGCTGCCGGCGTACGATCGCATCGGTGCTTGGCTGCGCACGAAACTTTCCGCTAAATGGGCCTATCGCCTCAGCCGCTGGAAAAACATCGGCCTCGGCTTCTACCTTTATCAATTCGCGCAACTCTTCCCGAATTACTTCAAATCTGCCTTGATCAAAGGAGTGAGCAGCGCCGTCGGACCCGATTGCGACGTGGCCGCCCACTTCACTCCGCGCTACTACCCTTGGCAACAACGGCTCTGTCTGGTCCCCGATGGAGATATGTTCAAAGCCATCAAAGCGGGCCGCGCCAGCGTCGTCACGAACAACATTCAAACGTTCATTGAAACCGGCATCCAACTCGAATCGGGACAAACGCTCGAAGCCGATATCATCGTCACTGCCACCGGCCTCGTCTTGCAATACTTAGGCGGCATCGATGTCTTGGTTGACGGAACTCCCGTCGATTTCAGCAAAACTCTTTCTTATCGAGGCGTCATGAATTCCGGCGTGCCCAACCTCGCCTCCATCTTTGGCTACATCAACGCCTCTTGGACTCTCAAAGCGGATCTCATCTGCTACTTCGTCTGCCGCCTCTTAAACTCTATGGACCGGCAGGGCATGCGTCAGGTAACGCCTCAACCTCATGGCGAAAAAGACGCCGCGCACTTCGTTGAAAAGTTCAGTTCCGGCTATGTCCAACGCGCCATCAATGTCTGGCCTAAGCAGGGCGCGAAATCGCCATGGCGCGTCTATCAAAATTACTTTCGCGACATCGTCAATTTGCGCTGGTCTTCCTTACGCGACGGGGCTTTGCAGTTCTCCAACTCAGTGGCCGAAGCCAGCGATGTTGCCGCCAAAACAGCGGCGAGTGGTTTGAGCGAATCAAATGCGCGCTAAGCCACAAACTCCGCTCTGGCCTCCTCCCGCAGCGGCAACTAACTTGCCCAGCGATGTCGACCTACTATCTCGGATCAAACGCCGCGAGCCCGAAGCACTCGGCGAGTTATATGACCGCCATGGCAAACTTGCCTATTCCATCATCCTGCGCATTGTGGGCGACGAAGATAAAGCGGAAGACCTGCTAGCCGAAAGCCTGGTTACCGTCTGGAACCAGATCTTCCGCTGGCGAGATGCCCGCATCGAAGACTTACGCCTCTGGTTTCTCCTCCTGGTGCGTGAGCAAGCCATGGATTACCTCCGCTCCCTCAACGAGCCGCTCCCCAAGACACTTCCTCACCCAACAGCCCTCACCCAACCCAGCATCCTGCAAGATTTTCCCCGTCCGCGCGATGCGGAACACTGGCGCCAACTTCAAAAAGCTTGCGCCACCCTCACGGAAAAAGAATCGCGCATTCTTGAAATGGCCGGCTTCGACGGTATCTCCATCTCCGAAATCGCTGTCACAACAGGCGAATCGGTCGACGCCGTCAAGGAAGCCATCAATCAAGCAGTCCGCAAACTTGCCATCGCTTAGAGTGCTCTCGGAAAACGTCCAACGGACCTGAAGCTGGCGGAGGCTTCAGGCGAGGCGATTTACGCTTCGAAGCCAAGCGAGCTAGGGCAGGTTTTTACGGTTCGAAATGGCATGACGGGGCCAAGGTCGCGACGAGAAAATTGTCGGGCGCTACTCGCGGTGGTCGTTTTTGGTGCAACGAAACAGTTTGCGCCGCTAGGTGGGGAGCATGTTGAAAAAACGAACCCAAATGTCGGGCTGGGCGCGGTTTACGCAACGAAGCCATTCTCAATTATTCCTAAGAACCAGGGCGTTTAACCTTGGTCCCGCACACGAATCAAGAAGCAGGATCGAGCGACGTTTTGAAAAAACAAAGCCAATGATCGGGGTGTGCGTTGATTTTACGCTTCGAAGCCACGCGCGACGGCAGGCCGAAGAATTGAAAAACGAACCCAAACTAGCCGGCACAGGTATACCGCCTCGCTTGTTTATTCTATTTTGAACCTCTTTGGCCCAATGGGCCGTCCCCGCTGATGAAAAGGGGTGACCCAAGACACACCTCTGGCTGACTGGGGAAGACTTGACAGTTTAGGTTTTCAAACAACGGTGGGCCGACCCTTCGAACACCTTAAAGCGAAGAGGGATGGGCGCGTACCTCGAAATTATTTTCGAGGCAAGATCTGTCCGCCGGGAAAGGGCTTGAAGGAGCGATCCAGTTCAGTGGAAGACGCCGGAGAACACAGAAGCCGCAGTCAACTTAAATATAGGGCGAAGTGGCTTAGAGTAAACGGGAGGCTGAGGTCAAAATCCGTTCAAGCTGTTTGTTTTTTGGCCCTTACGGGCATGACAGTTTGTGGTTGAAGGTTGTGACTCGCCCAGGACGGCCTTTCAGTCCGCCGCAACGAGGGACCAAACAGGCCTGCGGCCAGGAGGACCCATTTGGGGATTTTGAGGAGGGTCGAGAAATTTATGTCGCTGATTCGGCGGGACTTAGAATTAAGTGTTAGGAAGGACCGGCTTCCTGGGCGGCTGGATCCTGGCGAGGGTCGCTTTCGCTACTGCAAAACCTGGACCGTGTTTGTGCTCGACGCAGGGACGGTTCCAACGTCAGGGGGGGGCGGTCCGGATGAGGAGCGCAGCAGCGCGGGGCGGCTTTGACCGACGAACCTCTGGCTTGCAGGACCTAGCTTAGCTTAGCTAAGCTAGTGAGGCTTAGCCGGAGGGGCTTCACGTTTGTCGCGAAATCTTTCGATGGCGTCGGCGCAGAGATCGACGGCGGCTAGGAGGCTTGGAGGAAGGCGCTCGTCATTAGCGTCGAGCGATAGAGCGGCCTCGCTATTGACCCATTCCAAAGGGCATGGCCGCGGGCCGAATGCATTCTTCTCATTAACGAGGCGTACGATTTCGGATCCGCCCTCGGGGAAGGAATCTAAATCGTCTTGCAAACGGGTCATGGCCAATTTGAATCTCACATCGCCTGAGGGAGGCGGTTTGTGAGTAAGGATACTGTGCGGGGGCTCCGCCGGCTTCTCGCTGCTGGGCGCGGTGGCAGTTGTAGGGAGTACAACTGAGGGCTGCTGCACTGAGGCACGAGTATAGCCGACATAAGCGATTTTGGCGACGGCGGCCGTCATGAGGAAGGCGGTAAATACTGCCGCCATGCTCCGGAAGCTTGTGGTGGGCGACTTGATCGATGTAGCGATGATGTGTTCGCGAAGCTCATGTGCCTCCTGGCGGGCCAGTTGAGCTTCCGCGGAGACCTTCTCAACCTGGGCGCGGAGATTGAGCGCCTCGGCACGCGCCTTAGCCAATTGTTTTTCGCGAGTGGTAAGGAGGAGACCGCGATGTATGGACACGGCGTCTTCGTTGTCGTTGACTTCTAGGCGCATAGCGCGTATAACGCTTATCGGAGATGGAGGCGTTAAGCAATAGCAGATGTGGGGAGGCTAATGTTTGGTTAACTTCGCGAGGCGCTCGCCAGCAGCGTCGAGGGTCTCGCGCTTCTTGGCAAAACAGAAACGGACAAGATTCTTGCCGTCGTTAGGGTTAGAAAAGAAGCTGGAACCCGGGACGGCGCTGACGCCGACCTCATGGACAAGGTGGTTGCAAAAGGCAACGTCGTCGGGAAAATCGAAGCTGGAAATATCGCACATGACGTAATAGGCCCCCTTAGGCACATGGCAGCGGAAGCCGATTTTTTCGAGAATGCCGACGAGGTGGTCGCGCTTGGCTTGATAGGTCGCGCTGAGGCCGGCGAAGTAGCTATCGGGCATGTTGAGGGCAGTGATGCCGGCGTGTTGGAACGGAGTGGCAGCGCCGACGGTTAGAAAATCGTGGACTTTGCGGATGGAGTTGGTGAGTTCGGTTGGAGCGATGACCCAGCCGACGCGCCAACCGGTGACGGAAAAGGTTTTGCTGAGGCTGTTGATGGCAACGGTGCGATCGCGAAGCGAGCCGAGACTGATGGGCGCGATGTGCTTTTCGTTATCAAAAATGATGTGCTCGTAGATTTCATCGCAGACGACCAGGCAATCGAACTCTTCGCACAATTCGCCGAGTGCTTTGAGCTGGGACAGCGAGAAAACTTTGCCAGTGGGATTGTTGGGGGAATTGATAATGACGGCGCGGGTGCGTGAAGTGAAGGCGGCGCGCAATTCTTCCTTAACGAAATTCCAGTCGGGCGGATGCAGAGTGACGTAGCGAATGGTGGCACCGCTGAGTTGGGAATCGGGCCAATAGTTTTCGTAGAACGGCTCGAAAACAACTACTTCATCGCCTTGGTTGAGCAGCGCGAGCAAACTGGCGATCATGCCTTCGGTAGCACCGCAGCAAACGGTAACCTCGCGTTCGGGGTCGATATCCAGATTGTAGAAACGCTTATAGGATTGGCAAATGGCGTCACGAAACGGCTTGATGCCCCAGGTGATGGGATATTGATTGAAATCGTCGGCAATGGCTTTTTGAGCGGCGGCCTTCAATTCAGCGGGCGCGGGGAAATCGGGGAAGCCTTGCGCAAGATTGACAGCGCCATGCTGGAGGGCAAGACGCGTCATTTCACGAATCACCGATTCGCGGAATTCGCCAATGCGAGCGCTCTGGAATCGTCGAGCGGAAGTGATTTGAGCCATTTCGCCAATTCTACCGTCGACGCTTTTTGCGATGGTGGATCTTGGCAGAGGTCTTGGGACGCTTGCCGGCAACGATAGCCTGCGGAGCGGGCTTGGGCTGATAGGGCGGGATGTCAGCGTGGGTACCAGCGTAGAGGCGGCGATACACTTCGGCGTTGCGCAGGACAATTTGGATGTAGCCGCGAGTTTCGTGGAATGGGACGATTTCGGTGAATTCGGCAGGCTCGTGGAACGGTCCCCAGGTCCGCCAGAGGGCGCTGCGGCTGGGACCAGCGTTGTACGCGGCTAAGGCGATTTCGGGTTCGCCGCCATTGTTATCAAGCAAGGTTTTGAAGAAGTAGGTGCCGAGTTGAACGTTGCGGCCGGCGGTGAGAAGATCGCGCGCAGAGAAGCGGCGGATGCCAAAATGGCGCGCGAGGCCACGTCCGGTGCTGGGCAATACTTGCATCAAGCCGTAAGCGTTGGCGGGGGAGATGGAGTGAGTGTTGAACTCGGATTCTTGGCGAATCAAAGCAGCGACGAGGAATGGATCTATGCCTTGGTCCTTACTGTATTGCTCGATCGCAGCGCGGTACGGGAACGGAAATGCCAAGCGCCAGAATTCGAGCGGAGCCTGGTCGAGCGGCATGTAGAGATAGCCAGGAGCGAACGTTTTGATATAGCGTAGGGCTTCATCCGGCGCGCCGTGGCCGGAGGCGAATTTGCCGAGTTCGTAGGCGTATACGTTTGTTTGGCCTTCTTCGTTGCGCGAGCCGTATTTCAGTTCGTCTTCGGCCATGTCGTGCAGGCCGCTCGAAAGAAGCAGTTGAGCGCGCGCAACGCGTTTTTGCACGAGCGGACCGCCGGTAAAGCTCGGGAACTGCGGGCGTGTGGGCCAGGAAATGGATTGCAAAGTAGCGCATACAGCGGGGTCGGCCTTGACGGAGCTGAGTTCAGGCGACTTGATGCGAATTTGGCCGAGCGTGGCGAAGTAGGTATTGGGAAGGTGCTCCGAGAGGACCTCGTAATAGGCACGCGCCTCGGGAAGAGCGTCCTTTTTTTCGGCCAGACGGCCCAGGAAGTAGAGGGCGTCTGAAGCGTCGGCTGCGGCGGGATAGGTCTTAATGAAGTTCAGCAGCAGATCGCCGGCGTCCGCTTGATCGGTGTGATAGGCATCGAAGGACGCACGCCAGGCGCACCAAGCTGCCCGGTCATTCTTGGCAAAGCCGGAGGCACAAGCGCGGTAAAGCGGGACGTAGGTGGCGGCATCGTTTTCAGTGCGCGCCTGGTCGGCTACGTTGATGAGGGCATCCAAGCGCCATTCGGAAGTTGGATGGCTGTGCGCCAATTCGTCGAGATACACTTTGACGTCCGACTTCTTGTCCAGATGGCGCGCGCAGCGGACGAGGTAGGCCTGGCGTTCGGCGTCGGCTTCGGAATCGTCAACTTGCAGGCTCTTCAGATATTCCATAGCGTCTGAGGTTCGGCCGGCGCGGAAATCGGCTTCGCCGATGCGCACACGAGCCTGGTCGCGCTGTACGCCGGTGAGTTGCGGGACGGCTGCCGTGAGTTCGGCCTTAGCATCGTTGGTGCGGCGCGCTTCCAGCAACTTTTCAGCGCGGCCTAGCATGGCGGCGGGCATGACTGGTGGGTAGCCATCGGCCAGCTTGGTTTTCAGATCGGCCAAGGCGGCCGCGGCCTCCGGGGCTTCTTTAGAATTTGGATAACTGTAATAGACGCGCTGGAAATACTCAGCAGCTTGCGGAAGATCGTTGTTGGCTTGCAGGCAACGCGCAAGCAGAAAGGAAGCTTGCGGCTGTGGAATCTTATCGAAGTACTTCTTGACGAGGTCGAAAGCTTGTTTGGGATTGCCGGAATCGAGATAAGCGGATACGCCAACGGCCGCCGCCGGTCCGGTGAGCGGCGAAAGCAACTGCTGATTGAAAACCTGAGTGACGGATTTGGCGACTTCCGGGTAGTTCTTCAATTGGTATTCCGCTTGCGCACGGTAATAATGCGCATAGTCGTTCAATTGCGGCACTTTCGTGGCGGCCAGATCAGCCTGTTCCAGCGCCGACGCGGGGTTACCCAGTTCCAGATATTGCTTGGCTAGCGAAATGCTTGCGGCAGGACCGCTCGCTTGCGGCTTGGGTGGACCAGCTGGTTTGGGAGGGGCCTTCTTCTTTTTACTTTTACCGCGAACGGCATGGTGCTTCTTTGTTTTAGACGCGGCGACGGCGGCCGTTGAATCTGCAGGACTCACGAACCAAACCAGTAAACCGAACGTCAGCCATACCGTTGTTAACCTATGCCAATTCACCAGGGTAATCCACTCCCAATTTCTTGCTGTCGCCTTCCAAAATGGATCCGACCAACTCTTCATGTAAGTAATCGGCCATCGACGGCAAAATCATAAACTGCCGGCGATAGGTTTCGCGCGCTTTGTCGATCTCTTTGCCCAGCACTACATAAAGATCGCCTTGTTCGCGCGCGTTGCGGCAGGCAACTGGTTTTAAGAGTTGCATTTCCGCTACGTTGACGCGAGCGAAGCGGGCGGCCTCGGAATGGAGGGCACGGTGGTCAGGAGGCATATCCGTCCAGGGGGGCAGACGGCGCTTTGGAACCTGCGGCGGCGTGACGGCTGGCGCGACGGCAATCTGGCTATGCATACTGCTGTTGTTCCCCCGCTCAAGCGCGCTTGCCGCCATGTTCGCGACTAGCTCCAATTGATCGACTTCCGATTCATCTCCGTTGGCGAACAAAATGGCGACGACGCGCGCGCCGTTGAGGATCGGGAATAAGTACGCGAGTTTGCCGGGGCTGCTTAAGGCAGCGCCCACTTCGCCACTCGTGCGGAGTGCGGTTACCGCTTCTTTGGAACGTAGAACGGCATTAAAAGCGGCAACGCTTTTGATTTCGAAACTGAGGTCGCTTTGCAGATCGAGATTGACTGCACCGCGCAATTGAAGACTTTCGCCCCGCAAGGCAAATAAGGCTGCCTGACGCGCGTAATTCGCCGCACCCTCCATCACGAGCCGGACCCAATCGGCTTCCTTTTCGTATTGGCGGAAGCGGCGAAAGAGTTGATTCAGCTCATGCGCGATTTGCACGCGGGCCGATTGCGCAGATTGCTGGCAGGCCGCGTTGAATTCTGTTTTGAGGTGATCCCATTCGGGTTCGGTTTGCGAGGTAGGCATCATTTCTGGGCGATTTTCTCTCCGGAAGACGCGGCTGGGGAAGCCGCTGGTGGCGGGGGAGGCGCCAGGATGCTGACGATGTGCAATTGACGGTCGCCGTTGCCGAGATCGAACACGAGTTGGCCGTCACGATTGCTCACGGCTTCGCCGTTCCACTCTTCACTGTGCTGGACGGCTTGCACTTTCGAGAGATGAAGTTTGGGCCAGCCACTGTCAAACGAGAGATCGAAATCGCCGGAGACTTTTTCGAAGTCTTCGTTGAGGCTGAGGCTGAGATCTGTACCGGAGAATTTGCCGGTGGCATGTAAGCTGCGCAGGCTCTCAGCGGCGCCCGTACCGGAACTCTCGAGTTCGCCATTGGCATTGACGGTTCCGCCGCCCCAGGGATAACCGGCAACGGTGCCTTTGAAATGAGCCGCTGGTGTGCGAGCTTTCAAATCGATGCCGGCCGCGCCCTCCACGGCCGCATCGGGCAAGCGCATCTGCAAGGCGACGATCTGTAAATTGGGTCCTTGCCAAAGGAAGCGCGCGTTCAATGGACCCGCTTCGTTTTCGTTCAGCCGAAAACGTGCGACAGTTAGGTCGCCTTCCAGATTGCGCGCGGCCATCCATTCGGGGATCGCGCGTTTGGTGAACGGCAGGCGAGCGAGCAAGCCAGGTTCGCGCCAAGCGGGTTCGAGGGCGGCGGCAATTTGGCCAAAGTCCGCTTCCTGCAATTCCAGATGAAGGCGTTCCCGACGCTTGGCCGATTGGTTGTAACGGTAACTGCCTTGAACCGGATGATCTTCAATGGTGGCGGAGAAACGAGAGAGGTCGAAATTTTCGGGGGTAAAGACCACGTGGCCTTGCGCCTTGTTGAGCGGCGCGGCTAAGGCGGGCGTGTCGAGAGTTGCGTCTGAAAACTGAAATTGGCCTGACCAACCAGCAGTGGCCGAATCGGTTTCGTGATTGGGATTAGCAGCGGATGAGGCATTATCGTAATGCAGTTCGCCCGTGACCGAGCCTTCTTTGCCGCCGGTAAAGGCAACGAGCGCGGGAGGAGTGCCGAACCATGCTTGGGCGGTGTTCTTCAACGTATCGATTAAAACACCATTAACGGTGATAGCAGCAGAGAGATGCTGTGTGGTCCAAGAATAATCGCCACCCACTTGCATAGTGCCGCCGCCGGTTTCCTGCAGTGTTGCCGGTTCGAGATGCAGGCCATCGGGCAGAATCTTGAGTTGCGCGCCGACGGCACTGATGGGCGCGATGCCCGCCAACTTCGCCACGGTATTGTGAATGGAGACTTCACCCAGGAAGCCCGAAGTATTCGAATAACCCACAACTCCGTCTAACGCTCCGGTTAAAGCAACGCCCGCGGGAACGCCAAATCCCATGCGGCGGGCAAGCGGCAGCAAGGATTCGAGCGGCGCCTGATTCAACGAAGTCATCAGAGTCCAGGTGGGTTTGGCCAGAAAATCGTTCACCTTCACCTGTAGCGCGGCAGGGACTGCTTCGCCGGGAGTCTGCGGCAAGGTGCGCAAATCCAAAGTGTGGTGGATCAAATCGATAGTGCCGTCGTACGGAACGCGCCAGTCGTCGCCGGTAGATGGCAACAGATCCCAACGATGCACGTCCTGCAAACGCAGGTCGCCCGTTACTTTCAAGTTAGCGAGGGGTCCGGCGATGTTTGCGCGCGAGCTGAGAGTGCCGTGGACGCCGATATCGTGGCCTTCGATCAGCGTAGTGATCTCGCTCAAGTCGCTGGGAAGCAGTGTTACATCCGCTTCCAGTTGATTTGCTTTCTCCGATGCGGGGTTGACCAGCCAATTGAGTGAGCCGCGCAGGGCACCGAAGCCATTGCCGGCACGATCGGTGCGCGCCGGTGATCCCGTGAAGTTCAGAACGACGCGCCCGGAACGTTCGGGATAGATAGAGATATCCGCGCCCGCAATATAGAAGGTGGTTTTGCGCTGGCCGAGTTTGAAATCCAAACGGCCATTGGCGATCTGAATGGCGGGAATGAGATTGAGCGGCAACTGGCGTGGGGCGCTCATGCGCTGCACAAATTCAACAACGTTCCAGGAGCCGTCATCGCGCTTCACAAGATTCAGCGAGGGGTCGGTGAGGCGGAGGCTGGCGAAACGCAGCTTGCCAGTGAGGAGCTTATCAATCCGCAGACGGGCTTCCAGGCCGGTGCGAGAGGCGAACGGTTCGAGGCCATAGCCGGGATCTTCATCAATCGTGACATCTTCGAGCGAGAAGCCGGGAACAGGCAAGATGCGGTAATACACTTTGCCGAAACTGACGTGGCGGCCGAGCGAGTCTTCGAGCGCGTTCTTGATGCTGGCGCTGAAACGGGCGGCATTAACGAAAGGGGCGATGATCGCGAGAGCGAAGAACGCAAGTGCGCCCAAAAACACGATGAGCGGGAGGCGGCTGGGTGGGGAGCTAACCAGTCGCATCACTTGCCGACGCGGGGCCCGTCAAGGCCAGCGCCGCTGCGCCCGCAAGCGCGATCATCTTAAGTTTCATCTTTACCCTCGTTTGAAGTACCGACGGGTAGGGACCCCCCCACCAAGACGTCTGGGATACCAAACCTCTGTACGCCTATTGTGACGGATGTAGGCTTGGATTGTCTATTGCCGGGGCACGCGCAAACTCAATGCCGTCCGGATTCAGTGCAGCCTGTTACCGGTCTGCAACATCCGTTAACGCAAAGCTCTGCGCCCGCGCTTTGGAGCACCGCCACAGGAATGCATAGCGGGCGGGAGAAACCCAGAGTTCGCTGCCGTCGCCTATGTTTCCGGCCGATTGGCCCTCGACTCCGTGCAGAATTTCCACCCGCGGCTCGACGTGAAACAGGCCCAGCCAGCCTCGCAGGCACGCGGCGCCCAGCCGGCCCAGGCCCGTCAAATCGCCGAAATCGACCACATGGACCTTGCCGCTGTCCGCCAGGGCGCGGCCGGCTGCCGCAAGGGCACCGCGCCAATCCGGGATCATCGAGAGGCTGTAGGAAAAAACGGCCCGATCGAATGGCCGCTCCTCGCCGAATAGGGGCGGCGCCAGGTTTTCGGCATAGCCGTGGACGAGCCGGACGCGATCGGAAAGGCCGGCTCGCGCCAGGGATTCTGCCGCGCTTTTCAGCATTTCCTGCGAAGCATCGAGCCCGAACAGTTCGACGCCGGGATAGAGGCGCGCGATCCGCACCAGGTTGCGGGCCGTGCCGCAGCCGACCTCGACCAGCCGGTCGCCCGGCTTGAGCGCCAGCTCGCGGATCAGTCTGTCGCGGCCGAAAAGATAATATTTCCGAGTTAAATCATAGACATAGCGCTGGCGCCGATAGACGACATCCATCAGCGCGGCGTGATCTTTTGCCGGCATCTCGCGCGACATCCCGGTCAGGACAGGGGACGGCGGCAGTAGACGTGGAAGCCGCCATAGATCGAAGACCTGTCATGGGAGTGAAACGTCCGGCTTTCCGCCTCGAGATATTGCCACGGGGCCAGCAGGTCCGGCGGCAGTTTGCGCGGCAGTGGGGAATCCGGTCCCGCGGTCCGGAAGATCACACGCGCATCCCTCGTATCCGCAGTCCGGTCGATTTCCTGCCAGAGCGCCGCCAGCACGTCGGGCGTCATCCAGTCCTGCGCGTCCAGGAGAACATAGCGATGCAGCGACTGGGGCGGCTGCGTTTTGAGGAAGTCGGTGAGCGATGCGTGATGGACTTCCACCTGGTCCGTCCGTGTACGGATCACATCGTAGACGTCTTCGCGCAGATAAGCGGGAACGGCTTCGCGATGCTCGACGTCGTAAGTGCGGGCGAAGGCCTGCCACGCAAAATAATTGCCGCTCATCGGAAAATCGCAGGCGAGCCGCTCGACTCTTTCGCGCAGCACCGCGGCGGGATTGCCGTGGCCGGCCGCCACGAGTTCGTCATACTGCGCCGGTGGAATGCCGAGCGCGTAAAGTGATACGGGCGAGCGCGACAGGAACTGGATCGATTTGTAATCGAACAGGGGCGCGATCGTGCGGTCGAACAGCGCGCGCTGCTCTGCGGGCGTGCGTGCATTCACGATCCGGTCGAGCTTCTTGCCGTGCAGGCGCGCAACCGTGTGCAGGATGCCGATGAAGCGGCCGAGCAGGCTGTAGCGATAAAGATTGCGCGAAAACATATTGATGCGGCGGCCGTGCAGCGGAATGTGCTTCTGCCAATATTTCCGCGTTTCCGGATCGAGCTTCGGGCGCAGATATTCGTCGAACATGTCTGCGTTGGCCTTGTCGTTGGCCGTGCCGAAGAACCGGAAGAAATCTTCGTATGTCGGGAGATAAGTGAGCGCTGCCAGTTTGAGCCGCGTCAGCGCTACGTGATTGGGGTTGAGATCGACGGCGACGATCTGCTTCGGATCGGCCGCGAGGTAATTGAGAACGTTGCAGCCTGCCGACGCGATCGTGATCAACCGGTGATGCGGCTTCAGCGCCAGCGCTTCAAGATCGACATCGGGATCTTCCCATATCTGATTGTAGACGAAGCCCTTGAACATCAAGGTGAAGAGGCGTTCCAGCGCGCCCCTCTTGGTGGTGGCAGGCTTGGTATGAGCGGCGCGTTCCAGGAGCGTATGGGGCATCGGGCTCTTTGGGCTCGTCGGATTTCGGATGGTTGTTCTATCTAGGCTGTGTTTGTGGCCAAGCAAAGGCTTTTGCGGGTGCGGCCATCCGGGAACCCGCTTGCGAAATATACCGCGGCTCGACTATTGGAAGCCCATGGCCGATGTGGAACCACCAGATGACCGATCGCCGGTCGAGCAATTGCTCCAGTTGCTCGATCTCCAGCCCGATAGAAGTCAATATCTTCCTGGGCATCAGTCCGAAGGACCGTTCCCAGCGCGTTTTTGGCGGGCAGGTGCTGGGGCAGGCGCTCGTCGCGGCCCACCGCACGGTCGAAGGCCGGTTCTGCCATTCGCTGCATGCTTACTTCCTGCTGCCCGGCGATCCCAAAGTTCCCATTCTCTATGAAGTGGATCGGAGCCGGGACGGGCAGAGCTTCAGCTCGCGCCGCGTGGTGGCCATTCAGCACGGCCGCCCTATCTTTCATATGTCAGTTTCTTTTCAGATTGATGAACCCGGGCTTGAGCATCAGATCGACGCGCCGGTCGTGCCGAGGCCGGAGGACCTTCCCAGCGAAGACGATTTCCGGCGTCAGATCATCGACAAGATTCCCGTCCAGTACCGCGACCACTTCATCCGTCAGCGGCCGATCGAACTCAGACCCGTCGACCGGGTCGACATCTTTGGCGGCGAGAAGCGGCCGCCACATCAGGCCGTCTGGGTGCGCGCGACGGGAAAATTGCCCGACGACGTCGCACTGCATCAATGCGTTCTCGCCTATGCCTCCGACATGACCTTGCTCGACACGTCGCTGTTGCCGCACGGCATCGGCTGGTTTTCCGACAAGGTCCAGATGGCGAGCATCGATCACGCGATGTGGTTCCACCGGCCGTTCCGCGCCGATCAGTGGCTGCTCTATGTGCAGGACAGTCCCAGCGCCTCAGGCGCGCGCGGATTCAATCGCGGACTCATCTATGCCGATGATGGAAGGCTTGTGGCATCCGTCGCGCAAGAAGGCCTGATGCGGGTCAGGAGCTAGGCGCAGTACGGCCGCGCAAACGCGTGCGGCCCGTTCGCAAAGATTATTGAGCAGGCGAACTGTTCGCGGCCATCGACGTGGCGCCGGCGCCGGCTTTGCTGGCCATGTCCTCATGCGTCTGTTGGGCCGAGTGCGTGTTGGCAAAATAGGTCTGCTCGTCGCCCGGCACCGGTTGCGCTTCGCAATGGAGCGACGTGCAGCTGAAATTGAATTGCGACGATCCGCGATTCAACGTCACCATTCCCATCCGCCGACCGAAGATCGCGATCTGATCTTCGGAAATGACTTTGCCGTCCGCGCCCAGCGCGATCAGATTCGTCTGGCCCATCGTCTTGCCGAGGAGAAACGCATGCTTGGCGTCGATGAGTGTGGCGTCCGCGTAAACCGTGTTGCCGATATAGATCGTCGTGACCGGCTTCTGGAAGGTCACGATGCGCGCCTCGTCCATCGGCACCGTGAAGGTTCCGGCGACAGCCGGCGACAGACCGACGAATGAGATCGCGACGAAAGCAGCCAGTGTCACAGCGCGGCGCATGGGCAATTCCGTTTGCAAGATACGGGGGGAATTTAGCTGCGTCGTTCTAAAGGAATGCTTAACCTCCGGGATGCGCAACACGGCGGAATCGCGGTTTGCAGCGCGGCGGTTGCGAATGCGTTCAGAGACTGTTTACCGTTTTTGAACAACGGGTGGGCTAAATTTACGGCCAAGCCGCAGGTCCGCCGTGCAAGACAACTCCAACCCGATACTATTCACGATTCTGTTGTGGCTGCTTCTGGCGGTGGCGATCGTCGGCAACAGCATTCACGGCGGCGCGCTTTGGCTCTCCGCGGACAATGCCATGCAGCTCGCCGAAACGCGCGACCTGCTCGCGGGCCAATCCTGGTTCGACACCACGCAATGGCGCATGAACGTGCCCTACGGCCTGCCGATGCACTGGTCGCATCTGGTCGATGCGGGATTGGGTGGGCTTATTCTTTTTTTCCGTCTCTTCGTGGCGCCGAAAACGGCCGAACTCTGGGCGCTTTATGCATGGCCGGAATTGCTTTTCTTGCCTTTGCTGCTTGCGATCGCGCGGATGGGATGGCGGCTCGCCGGTCGCGTGGGCGGATTGTTCGCGCTGTTGCTGGGCGCGAGCTGCAGCGCCGCGACGGCGCCATTTCGCCCGGGCAGTATCGACCATCACAATATCCAGATCGTCATCACGCTGTGGATGATGGCGTTCCTGGTTGATTTCACGCGCAACAAATGGGCGCCGGCCGCAGCTGCGCTGATGGCCTGTCTCAGTCTCGCGATCGGCATGGAGACATTGCCGTACATCATCATCGCGTTGCTGGTCGTTGCGCTGTGGTGGATTTTGGACGGCGAAACGATTGCGCCGCGCATACGGATATTCGGACTCGTCTTTGCCGCGGCCTCGATCGTGCTGCTCGCGGGTGCGACGGCATACGCCTATCGGTTTGCCGCGAGTTGCGACACGTTTTCCGGTTTCTATGCGGCGCTGGGCGTGGCAGGCGGTTGCGGGCTTGCGATCCTCACCGTGGGACCTGCGTTCCTGCAAACGCGCACGCGTCGTGGCTTCGCAATCGCCGGGCTCGGAGTTGCCATGGCAGCGCTCGCCGCATCTCTCAATCCCATTTGCCTGATGGGACCCTATGGCGCGGTCGATCCGCGGCTGGGCGCCATCTGGTTTTCGCGCATTTCGGAGGTTCAGTCGCCCTTCGTGCTGGTGCGCGAGGAGCCGGGCAATTTTCTCGCCGGATATTGTTATGCCGTGCTGGCCGTGATCGCAGCCGGCGCAGCGGTGTTACTTGTCGAACACAGCGAGCGCCGCGCGGCGCTGACGAGCGCAGCACTTGCTGCGATGGCCCTTCTGGTGACAAGCGTGGAAGTGCGCGGCCTGCCGTTCGCGCTGCTCTATGCGTTGCCTGGCCTCGCGGCGTTTGTCGTGATTGGCGTCACACAGCTTCGCCTGTCGAAGGCGTTGGGTCCGGTCGTGTTGGTCGCATCGCTGTTCGCGGCCAGCGATGCCTCTTTCGCGCTCGTCGGCCATTCGATCCAAACGTCCCTGCCCACAAACCGCCAATTCGACCGCGTCCAGGATGTGTGGATGGACGATTGCCTGAAGCCTTCCGCATTAAGAAGTCTCGCGACGTTGCCGCCCGGGCGCGTGCTGGGTCTTGTCGATCAGGGCCCGTCGATCCTGGCCTACACGCCGCATTCGGCGGTGGGAGGGGCCTATCATCGCAACGCATCGGGCATTCTCGATACCTATGCGGCATTCACCGGCACGCCCGCACAAAGCGCTGCCGTTATCGCGCGCCGCAAGATCGACTATGTCGCGATCTGCAAGCCCGCACCGGACTATTCCTTTTATCGCGCACATGATGGCGGTAAAGGTGTGCTGTCGGTCCTCGCAGAAGGACAACGCATTGCGTGGCTCGAACCGATTTCGTCGAAAAGTGCCCCCGGCAAGATCGTGCTCTATCGCGTGCTGCGCAACGAATTGCCTTAGACACGGAACGGCGCGGCAAACGCGATGGCGCGCAAGCCGCACATTAACAAAACCTTTAGAACGACAACCCCATACTCGCCGTCGAAAAGGTTTTAAGCCAAGATCTTCGGGTCAGCGATGGCGTTCATTTCCGATCGCGCGGGGTCTGCCGCGCCCGTCTGGTTGCGGGGACGCGACTTCGACTGCGCATTGATCTTTGGATTGACCGCGCTTGCACTCT
Source organism: Bryobacterales bacterium (assembly GCA_963763615.1). GTDB lineage: Bacteria > Acidobacteriota > Terriglobia > Bryobacterales > Bryobacteraceae > Bog-105. The sequence continues at coordinate 230,916 of CAVXPI010000018.1, forward strand.
GTGCCGGCGCCGTCGTCGCCATCGCGCCTGCATCGCTCGCGCTGATTTTGATCGCGGACAATTGGGTGCTGGGAAGTCCGCATCTGATGTCGACATTCGCACGCATCGCGCCCGATCGCGCCAGCCTGAAAAAGCATCGTTTCCTGGTATTCGGCCTGCCCCTCATTGTGCTGGCCGTGACTGCGTCGCTGGCGATCGGGATCGGCATCGCGCTCGTCGCCACGATCTATTTCTATTGGCAGTGGTACCACACGATGCGCCAGAGCTGGGGTGTGGCACAGCTCTATCGCCGCAAGGCCGGTGGCGCGGTGCGGGAGAACCCCGTTTTCGCCGAAGCGCTGTTCGCGCTCGTGCCGCTCTGGGGCTTGCTGCACCGGTTGACGACGGCGCCCACGCATTTTCTCTACCCGAATCTCCCCATCGTCGTGCCGCATGTACCCATCGCGCTTGCCAACGGCGTCGGCGCTCTGGCGTGCACGGGATTGGCGTGGTGGGCGCTGGCCCGCGTGCGCGAGGCGATCGACGGCGAACTTTCAGTCACCTACACGCTGTTCTCGGCCAGCCATTATCTCATCTTCATCGTCGGCTACATTCTGATGGACGACATTTCCGGCGGCTGGGTCGTCACCAATATCTGGCACACCGGGCAATATCTGATGCTGGTGTGGATGTTCAACGAGAACGTCGCGGCCCGGAGCGAGGGCTGGTTCTGGTCGCTGACACGCGGCAATCGCGCACCGCTTTATTTTGGAGCGTGTCTGGTTGCAGCCTTCTCCGTCTATGTCCCGATCGCCGGCTCAGTGCTGTCAGGCCCCGGCGGCATCATGATCGCGCTCATCGCGACACAGACCCTGAACTTCAACCATTTCATCACGGACGCCGTCATCTGGCGCGCGAAACGCAAGCCCGTCGGCGCACCGATCTGACGCCGCCGCGATTGTACGCGCGGATCGTCAATGTCCGGCGACCAACCCGATATCCGACATAGCCGGAGATGCATCGTATCGCAGTGCGGCCTGTGCCGCGCGGCGCAGGACAAGCGCCAGCACAATCGCGATGATCGCCGGTCCGACCGGCACGGGATAAACCGCGAAGCCGACGAAAAGAACATTCGCCAGAATCACGCCTGTCCACTCGATCCTGTCGAATGCGCGTTCCCGGAACAGGAATGCGAACGGCACGGCCAGCACCGCAAAATCATACATATGCAGATAAGGCGTCACGAGCATTGCGGCGGCGCCGAGAAACGCCGCCTTGACGGCAAACGACGCGTGTCCGCGCCATATCCACACGAGAAGCGCAATGCACAGCGCAATCGTGGCGATCTGTGCGATCCATCCCAAGGCATCGCCTACGCCGAGCGTTCGTGCCAGCGCATAAACACTCTGCATCTTTCTCCAGTCTTCACCGCCTTGCGTCAGAATCACCTTCGATGTTGCGGGCAGGAAATGGAGGAAGGCCAGAAACGTTTGTGCGCCGAATACGAGCCAGGACATGGCGATAAGGATCGCGGATGTGACGGCTGCCGAAGCGAGCGCGCGCCAATTGTGATCCAGCAGCAGCGCGAGCGGAAACAGCACTCCCAGTTGCGGTTTATAAGTCAGGAGCCCGAGGAACACGCCGCTCAACAATGGTCGCTGCCGAACGAACAGCAACGCCGCACCGATCAACGCCCCACTGAGAAAGCCATTTTGCCCGACAAGCGCGTTGGCGAAAAAAACGGGCGCGGCGCAAGCTGCAAAACCCGCATCCCAGCGTTTCGCAATCGCGGCGATGGTGGCGGCATAGGCCGCGGCCGTCGCTGCCACCCAGCCCGCAAACGCAACGGCATAGGGCAGGCTGGCGAGACACGCCGCCACGAAGAGAAAGAGAGGCGGATAGCTCCAGTTCAACACACCCTGGAAATCGTGGCCCACGAGCGCTGCCTGCGCCGCGTGATGCGTATGCCAGTCATAAGCCGCGACGGACGCGCCCGCGAGCGCGAACCGGCCCGCGACCCAGACTTCCATGAAATCCGTGACAATCGGCCGACCGTTCGCATCGACAATCCATTGATGGCGGAGAAAGAGCAGGCCAAGCGCGCCCACATACCCCGCAGCGACCGCACAGGCGAGGATTGTAAGGGGCTTAAGCCCGCGCGTCGGCGAATCTCGGATTTCCCATAACGGCACGCAGCCTATCGGTCCGAGATTGCGCGAGCCTTAAGACGCGTGACGCGAAAGCGCCGCGATATGCGCGCAAGCGAAAACTGCGCTTCAAGGCGCAAACCGCGCGATATCGGCGCCGGTGGTAAACGAAGTTTCAACTTTAATGTTCATATGCTGTTCAACTGCCTGATTCCGTATCGTGCTGGTACAAATACCGATGTGCGCGACATCGCGATTTAATCTCGCGTTAATCGGACTGACGTAGCCTCACATCGTGTCCAGGCAATGGGCCGTTTTATAAAGATCGGCACGAGCTGGACATCCTAGGGTGTCAATCAAGCGGAGGCTTACCATGAAGAATCTTGTTTCGCTCGTTTCCTGTCGGACGAATCCGGCGCGACGGCCATCGAATACGGCCTGATCGCCGCGGGCATTGCCGTCGTGATCATCGCGGCTGTGCAGCTCGTCGGTACGAACCTGAACACGACGTTCGGTTCGGTCGCAGCCGCGGTGCGTAATCGCGTCTCGCGACGACCGTTGAACAGATCGGAGACGGCCGCCCCCAAAGAGGCGGCCGTTCCCTTTTTCTCGTGCGAGGATCATGCAGACGTGATCGGTGAAATTCTCATTTTGGCAGCACTTCCGGCACTGCTTGTCGCGGCCGCGTGCTGGGACATCGCAAGCTATCACCATCCCCAATTTCCTCCAGGCTGGCGCTCATCGCGCGTCTTTCTCCTCTTCGTATGTCGCCACCGGGCATGACGGCCGGCGCGTTCGGCGCCACATCTGCTGGCCGGGTTCATCGGTCTCGTCGTCGGGCTTTACGTTGTTCGCGCTCGGCTTTATCGGCGGCGGCGACGCCAAACTGTTCGCCTGCGTCGTCGCTGTGGCTCGGACTTGCGCGATCTTGCCGAGCTATCGCGCTTGTCGCGTCGGTCCTCGGCGGCGTGTCTCACGCTGGGACTTCTGAGTTTTCGCAGACTGCCGCTTCCCGCCGTGCTTGCGCGCCAGGACTGGGTCATGCGCCTGCACGATCAGGCAGCCGGCGATTCCCTACGGCGTGGCGCTTGCAGCCGGCGCGTTCGCAATCCTTCCGTACACAGATGGTTTCCGCTCCGGCATCGCTCGCTGTAAACAACAGCCGCACTCGGCAATTGCGCAGCAATCCATTAAGCAATTCCAAAGGGTTTCGTGGTGGGATCGGACTGCAAAGGAGCCGGACCCATGAACACTTCGCGCATGCTCATTCTTGGGGTGGCGGCTCTGGCCGCCGGCGCGGCTGCACTTCTTGCACGCGGCCTTCTGGGCGGCGGAACCGCAAAGGTCGAAAGCCGCTTCGCCGCCGCCGCGTCCCGCGACCGGCGAAGTGCTGGTCGCCGCGAGCGATCTGCAGCCGGGCGCGCCGCTGACCGCAGGCGAGCGTGCGCTGGCAGGAATGGCCGAAATCTTCCGTCGATTCGAGCTTCATCACGCATGACGCGGCGCCCGATCTCAATCGCGTCGTGCAGGGCGCCGTTATCGCGTGCGCCGCTCGTGGCGGGCGAACCGTTGATCGACGACGAAGATCGTGCACGCCGACAGCGCCGGCTTCATGGCTGCGAATGTCCACGCCGGGCATGCGCGCCGTTTCGATCGGCGTCTCGACGGAGTCCGGCGCCGGCGGCTTCATCCTGCCGAACGACCGCGTCGATGTGCATGGTGACGTCGCAGATATCCGAGACGCCGCGGCGCTTCGGTGCGCGTGACGTTCCTGCACGACGTGCGCGTGCTCGCCGTCGACCAGACCTATAAGGAGGACAAGGACCAGAAAGTCGTGCTCGCCAAGACCGCGACGCTCGAGCTGTCGCCGAACAGCAGGCGGAGATAGTCGAAATGGCGGCAGGCCGCGGGCACGATTTCGCTGGCCTGCGCGCGCTCGGCGACGATGGGTAATATCTAAAGAAAAAGAAGCATTTTAGCTGCCCTTGTATAATGAACCCCATAATTCTGACCAGTAGTTAAGATCAATTTTTACCTTTACAATAATAAGTAAGGAGTAAAAAAAGGTAAGAAAAAAATTTAGCGCAAACTTTAAAGCACAAGTTCCGCGGCGAAGCGTAGTGCTGCCGGGAAGGCAGATGTGGACCTTGCGCTGCCGCGGATAAACCACCCACACGGCGAGCGATCCTGCGCCGAGCATGAGCTCGACTTTGCGATCCAGATCGGCGGCGGATTCGGAGGGTGAGACAACTTCTACGGCGAGATCTGGTCCTCCGATCAAGT
>CAVXPI010000019.1:0-460910 GCA_963763615.1 Bryobacterales bacterium
ATGAAGAAACTGCTCAACACCCTCTACATCACCACCCAGGATTCTTACCTCAGCCGCGACGGTGAAACCGCCCTCGTGCGTGTTGGCGACGACGTCCGTCTCCGCGTCCCCATTCACACCCTCGGCTCCATCGTCTGCTTCGGCCGCGTCATGTGCACTCCGGGACTGATGTCCCTCTGCGCCGAACATCAGGTCTATCTGGCATTCCTATCCGAGCGCGGCCGTTTCATCGCTCGCGTCCAAGGCCCCATCTCCGGCAACGTGCTCTTACGCCGCCAGCAATACCGCGTGGCCGCCGACCAAACCCAGTGCCTCTCCATCGCCGCCAATTTCGTCGCCGCTAAGATCACCAACGCCCGCACCGTTCTACTGCGCGGTGCCCGCGAAACGGAAAATGCCGAAGCCTCCGCTCTACTCGATAAAGCCTGCTCCCGCATGGCCCGCCTCGTCGAACTCACCGAAACCGCCGCCGGCCTCGAAGCCCTGCGCGGTATCGAGGGCGAAGCCGGTCGCGCTTATTTCTCCGTCCTTGACCACCTGGTAGGCGTCGAGAAAGATAGCTTCTTCATGAAGGAGCGTTCTCGCCGCCCACCCCTCGACAACCTGAACGCGCTCCTCTCCTTCCTATACACACTTCTCGCCGGCGATTGCGTGGGAGCCCTCGAATCCGTCGGCCTCGACCCCGCCGTCGGCTTTCTCCATCAAGATCGCCCCGGACGTCCCAGCCTGGCGCTCGACCTCATGGAAGAACTCCGCTCCGTGCTGGCCGACCGCTTGGCCTTAACCCTCATCAACCGCCGCCAAATTAAACCGGCCGGCTTCTACCGCCGCGAATCGGGTGCCATCAGCATGGATGAAGCCACTCGCAAAGAGGTTTTGGTCGCTTGGCAGAAACGCAAGCAGGAGGAAATCCAACACCCGTTTCTCGCCGGGAAGGTCGAGATCGGGCTTCTTCCCTACGCCCAGGCTCTTCTCCTGGCACGGCACATTCGTGGCGACCTGGACGCTTATCCAGCGCTGATTTGGAAGTGATGACACCGTGCTGATCGTAGTAACGTACGACGTAAACACCGAGAACAAGGCCGGCCAACGTCGTTTGCGGCGTGTGGCCCGTGTCTGCGAGAATCATGGCCAGCGCGTTCAGTTTTCGGTCTTCGAATGTGTCGTCGACGCAGCGGAGTGGGTGCGGCTCAAAGCTAAACTGATAGCCGAGATTGACCCCGAGCACGACAGCCTCCGCTTCTACCTCCTCGGGAATAACTGGCAAAACCGCCTGGAGCACGTCGGTGCCAAACCCTCCTACGATCCCGAAGGCCCACTCGTCATCTAGCCAGCGCGAACCCGAAGCACACACGAAACTCCCGTGACATTCGCGATCCCCATAACCTGCTCAGTGCAAATACTTTATTCCCGGGCACGCGCACTCCTGCCCCGCTTTCCGCTTTGTGTACTAGACTTCCGCGCACGGAGACCGCTAAAATGTTCTGTACGCACGACTTCAGTGTAGTGCTGTCGCGCCTCACGTGAGGCGCGTGGATTGAAACTTCGCGACAATCTCTCCAGTCAAGAGCGTTCCGGGTCGCGCCTCACGTGAGGCGCGTGGATTGAAACGTGTTCGTGCCAATCGGCACGCGCCCTAACCTCGTCGCGCCTCACGTGAGGCGCGTGGATTGAAACCCCGTCGTAGCCACAAAGTGCAATTCTCATCAACGGTCGCGCCTCACGTGAGGCGCGTGGATTGAAACCTGGATCTTGCGACAGCGCCTAAGAGAGCGATAAAGTCGCGCCTCACGTGAGGCGCGTGGATTGAAACCAAGCGGTTCCGTCGACAAATTGCCGTATGCGGCCGTCGCGCCTCACGTGAGGCGCGTGGATTGAAACGTTGACATTGGTGCAGTTGATGCTGGCGAACGTCCGTCGCGCCTCACGTGAGGCGCGTGGATTGAAACGGAATAAACGATCGCGTGGTGTGGGCTGATCTGCGCGTCGCGCCTCACGTGAGGCGCGTGGATTGAAACCTTGCGATGGACAACGCAATGTTTGATTGCTACCGTGTCGCGCCTCACGTGAGGCGCGTGGATTGAAACGTAGAGGTTATTCGTACAACGACCCGGCGCATCAAGTCGCGCCTCACGTGAGGCGCGTGGATTGAAACATGCGACGGCGATACGCGGAATGAGCGGCGAAGACAGGTCGCGCCTCACGTGAGGCGCGTGGATTGAAACACGAACTGCACGTCGCAGTATTGCAGTCCCGTCGGTCGCGCCTCACGTGAGGCGCGTGGATTGAAACGCAAACGAACATCATTATCGGCGCTATCGCGCTTGGTCGCGCCTCACGTGAGGCGCGTGGATTGAAACAAACGCATCAATGGCGCGGTCACAATCAACCCGACGTCGCGCCTCACGTGAGGCGCGTGGATTGAAACAACAACGGTGGCGCGACGAATGGCGGGCGCGGCAGTCGCGCCTCACGTGAGGCGCGTGGATTGAAACATCGAAGGGCATGTTGAGGAGCGCGCATTCAAAGTCGCGCCTCACGTGAGGCGCGTGGATTGAAACCGCCATAGGTCCAAGTCGTACCGGTGACAGTCGTCGCGCCTCACGTGAGGCGCGTGGATTGAAACAACTGGGAATCACGCCGAGTTTCTTGGGCGGCGTCGCGCCTCACGTGAGGCGCGTGGATTGAAACCGCGATCGCGGAAACGCTGGCGCTGGGAAGCAAAGTCGCGCCTCACGTGAGGCGCGTGGATTGAAACAGGGAAAATGGCATTGTAGAGTTCCGCGAGATAGGTCGCGCCTCACGTGAGGCGCGTGGATTGAAACAGCATAATGCTGCGCAGCTTCCAATACCGCCGTTGTCGCGCCTCACGTGAGGCGCGTGGATTGAAACCGAGCCCGGCCCCAGTACCGCGATGCGCAGGCAGACGTCGCGCCTCACGTGAGGCGCGTGGATTGAAACTAGTAATTTGCGACTGCAAAATTTCGTTGCTGCGTCGCGCCTCACGTGAGGCGCGTGGATTGAAACTGAAATCGAGCAGGGCTGCGGCGCGACGAACTCGCGTCGCGCCTCACGTGAGGCGCGTGGATTGAAACAAGATAGAGAGTGGACCCCCTATGCCACCAGCCGTCGCGCCTCACGTGAGGCGCGTGGATTGAAACTGTATTGGTGACAGGCGCCACGGGCGAGGGATTGTCGCGCCTCACGTGAGGCGCGTGGATTGAAACATTCATACACCGCCTGTGGTGGAGCGGCGCGCGTGGATTGAAACAATTTGCCACCATCCCCGCGGGCAACGAAACGCTAGTCGCGCCTCACGCGAGGCGCGTGGATTGAAACCATGCTGTTTGCAATCGCCAATAACAAAGCCGCGGTCGCGCCTCACATGAAGCGCGTCGATTGAAACGCCCACATCTCGCCCGGCTGCGGCCATGGCGGCGCGTGCATTGCAACTTCGACCATGACATGGCTTTCAAGAACCCGCCTGTCGTCACCCGTTCGAGATCGGATTAACTCAGAAGCGGCCTGACTGGCTCGTCGCTCGATCCAAGAACGGCCGGACTCCGTACGACAAAATGGAGACGCTGACCGATCCCGATGGTTCCATCCGGGAACGCAAAGTTGCCGCACCCGGCCAAACAATCCATTCAATCTCGCCCCCCACAGCGGGGAAAAGAGCCCTAACCCAGCCTGTTTGCCAAAGCTCTTAGCGTTCTTGGTACGCACCGGTCCCAACTAAGTTCAAGGCAACCCCTCCAAGTTCGATTCGCAACTAACTCACTCCCACGCCCTTTCCCACCCCCCACTAACTCCGGCCCCATCCTCTCCCTAAGTCACCTCAAAACCTCATCACAGAACTTACACTTTTTTCTTCTCCCACCATTTCAATCACTTACATCCCAAAAATATCGGCCCACGCACGCCGTCATCTGAAACTTGGTTCAGTATGATTTCTACAGATTCACAAATTCCTTCCACCCCCGCCGGCGTGCAGAACGAAGCAGCGCACCCGTGGGCGAACCAACAACCCCAACTCGACGAAGACGGCAACCCCTTTTTCAGCGACACCACGCCCGATCCCGACCCCACCGATCCCCGCGATCTCAAGGTCCTCAACATCATCGACGCGACGCGCCACAAACGCAACTGCGGACGTACGGGTCCTACCAGTGTCATCGGCCGGACCATCTCTGCCCGCAACGCCACCCGCCACGGCATGTGCTCTAGAACCCTGATTCTCGAAAACGAAAGCGAAGAGGATTGGAACGAGTTACTAACTCGCTGGCTCAACCAATACCAAAATCCCGCCGAGAAGACGATCCTCTACACCTACGTCGTCAAGACGGCCCAGGCTGAATGGTTTCGCCTCCGAATGCAGCGCGAATACGATCTCTTCTTTGCCTCCATGGACAGCGTTCCCGTCGATTCCTGGCAGGCTGAAAAACTCAAAACGAACGACCTCATGCAGCGCTATGTGAACGGCGCCGAGCGTAGAGTCCTACGCGAAAAACGCGCGCTCGACCAGCACTGGAAAATGCACGGCAATCCCGCCCCCGCCCCCACTCACAGAACCGCGACCGGCCAGGGAGCGGAGATCGTCCCCAAAATCCTCTTCGTTCACAACGAAACCGGCGAAATGGAAGACGCCCATGGCAACTCCATTCCTCCCCCGCCCGATTACAAACCCGAGCCCATCATCCCCGGCCACTATCCCCCCGACCACCCCACCAACTGGAAGCCTCCTATCGGCGCCGCAAGCCAGCGAAAAAGGGGACACTCCGGGCTAGCCTAGACTGCGCTGCAACCGTCGGACTTGCAGGCGTGTCCCCTTTTTCGCTCTCCAGGCGCAGCAGAGAAATTGGGGGACATTGCGAGCTAGCGTTGAAAACGTTCCAACCGTCCGAAAATGCAGCGTGGCAACGCCGCGCATACTTGTACCGAGCGGTGTCCCCTAATTTCGCGCCTCAGACGCAGACATCAAAAACCCCATGACCAACCAACCCCTCACCCCCGACCCCGCAACGCCCACCGTAAAACTGCGCCTCCACTCTCGCCAATGGGAAGTCTTCCGTTCCAAAAAACGTTTCCGCGTCCTCGTCGCCGGCCGCCGTTTCGGTAAAACCGAACTCGCCCTCGCCGAAATCCTCAAAGCCGCTACCGATGCCCCCAACCGCCTCGTCTGGTATGTCGGCCCTTCCAACAAATTCGCCACACGCGTCTTCTGGCGTCGCCTCAAACGCGTCACCCAACCGCAATGGGCCCACAAGCCCAACGAAACCGAGCGCCGCATCGACCTCCTCAACGGTTCTTCCATCGTCGTCAAAGGCGCTTTCGATCCCGACTCCCTCCGCGGCGAAGGCCTCGATTTCGTCGTTCTCGATGAAGTCGCCGACCTCAAACCCTCCGCCTGGAGCCACGTCCTCCGCCCCTCTCTCGCCGACCGCCAAGGCCGCGCCCTCTTCATCGGCACCCCCAAAGGCCGCAATCATCTATATGATTACTTCGAACTCGCCAAATCCAATGCCGATTGGGGCTCCTTCCAATTCACCACCGAAGAAGGCGGCCTGGTCACCAAAGACGAACTCGCCAGCGCCGGCCGCGAAATGGACCTCAACGTTTTCCGCCAGGAGTTCGATGCCCAGTTCACCAGCATCGGCAAGCATCGCGCCTATCTCTCCTTCGATCGCGAATCGAACGTTAGCGAAGTTCGATTCGCAGGACAGCACTCACTCGTCTGGTCCCTCGATTTCAACGTCGACCCCATGTGCATGCTCCTCTTGCAGAAAGTCGACGAAGACATCAACGTCCTCGAAGAAATCGTCATTCGCCCCGACGCCACCACCGAAAAAGCCTGCCGCGAATTGATCGAGCGCGTCACCCCTTATACGAAGTTGGTCCATTTCGGTCACGCGCCCCTGCAACTCCGCATTTACGGCGACGCCAGCGGCCACCAGCGCCGCACCGCCGGCACGGGAACCGATTGGACCCAAGTTCGCGAATTCTTCCATATGCACAAAGGTTTCGTCCAACCGTCGTATTACCTCGCCCCCGTCAACCCCCTCGTCCGCGACCGTATCAATTGCGTCAACGCCCGCCTCCGCAACAAACTGGGCGAACCCCGCCTCTTCATCCACCCCTCCTGCAAAGAACTCATCCGCGACCTCGAAGAAGTCGCCTGGTCCACCGATTCCACCGGCGCCCCCACCCGCGACCTCAACAAAAAAGACCGCGGCCGCACCCACCTCTCCGACGCCCTCGGCTACTTCGTCTCCCAAGCCTTCCCCTTGCGCCCCACCGCCGGCGAACAACCCGGCCCCCTTTTCTGAGCCGCGCCAGCGAAATGGAAGCTCATTTCGCGCCGCCCACCGCCTCAATGCCCCTGGAACACGAAGCGAAATGGGGACATCGGGGGCAAGCAAAGATAACCCCACAACCGTCCGACAGGTATGGGTGTCCCCATTTCGCTCATTTCGCGCCGCCCACCGCCTCAATGCCCCTGGAACACGAAGCGAAATGGGGACATCGGGGGCAAGCAAAGATAACCCCACAACCGTCCGACAGGCATGGGAGTCCCCATTTCGCTCATTTCGCGCCGCCCACCGCCTCAATGCCCCTGGAACACGAAGCGAAATGGGGACATCGGGGGCAAGCAAAGATAACCCCACAACCGTCCGACAGGCATGGGTGTCCCCCATTTCGCTCATTTCGCGCCGCCCATGAACGCACCATCCCCCTCCGTGTTACCATTTACGATGGGTGTGTGAACACCCCGCAAGCGTACCCGCGTTTGTAACCCTCGACGCGGCCTCCTAAGCTTTATTTCAATTCTTCTCCCCTAAATAAGGAAGACGAAGTATCAACTGGAAGTGTGAAGCATATATGGCGAAAGAAAAATTTGACCGGAGCAAACCGCACGTCAACATCGGGACGATCGGACACATCGACCACGGCAAGACTACGTTGACGGCGGCTATTACGAAGACGCTGTCGAAGCACAATCCGAAGAACAAATTCCGGAGCTTCGATTCGATCGATAACGCGCCCGAAGAAAAGGCCCGTGGTATCACAATCGCCGTGGCGCACGTGGAATATGAGACGGCGAACCGTCACTATGCCCACGTCGATTGCCCCGGCCACGCCGATTACATCAAGAACATGATCACCGGCGCGGCGCAGATGGATGGCGCGATTCTGGTGGTGGCGGCAACCGACGGTCCCATGCCGCAAACGCGCGAGCACATTCTTTTGGCCCGCCAGGTTGGTGTGCCCTACATCGTGGTCGCTTTGAACAAAGTGGACATGGTGGACGATCCCGAGTTGCTCGAACTGGTTGAACTCGAAGTGCGCGAATTGCTGTCGAGCTATCAGTTCCCCGGCGACAAGTTGCCGGTGGTCAAAGTCAGCGCGCTGGGCGCGTTGAACGGCGAGCCGAAGTGGGAAGCCACTGTCGATGAATTGATGAAGCAAGTGGACGAGTACATTCCGATGCCGGAACGCGTCATCGACAAGCCGTTCATTATGCCGATCGAAGACATTTTCTCGATCCAAGGCCGCGGCACCGTAGTGACGGGCCGTATCGAAAAGGGCATCTGCAAGGTGGGCGAGGAAATGGAAATCGTCGGCTTCACCGATACCCGTAAGACAGTGGTCACGGGTGTCGAAATGTTCAAGAAGTTGCTGGACGAAGGCCGTGCGGGCGATAACGTGGGCTTGCTGTTGCGCGGTATTGAAAAGAACGATGTCGAGCGCGGACAGGTCATCGCCAAGCCCGGCAGCATCAAGGGCTACAAGAAGTTCAAAGGCGAAGTGTACGTGTTGTCGAAGGAAGAAGGCGGACGGCATACGCCGTTTTTCAACGGTTACCGGCCGCAGTTCTATTTCCGCACCACGGACGTGACGGGCGTGGCGAAGTTGCCGGAAGGCATGGAAATGGTCATGCCGGGCGATAACGTGCAGGTGGAAGTGGAATTGATCACACCGGTAGCCATGGATAAGGGTTTGCGCTTCGCCATTCGCGAAGGCGGCCGTACCGTAGGCGCCGGCACTGTGTCGGAGATTCTGTCGTAGGTATCAGGAAAAAGGAAAGATTATGCCGCGAGAAATTATTCAGTTCCAGTGCAGCGAATGCAAGAACCGGAACTACAGCAAGACGAAGAACAAACGGACCACCACAGAACGGATTGAACTCAAGAAATTCTGTCCGTTTTGCCGTAAACACCATCCGCATCGGGAGACGAAGTAGTCGCCGAGCCTCGCTTTGTTACTTTGTTATTCTTAAGAAGTGCGCGACTCGGATAGGGGCATAGGCTAACGGTAAACCAGCGGTCTCCAAAACCGCCTTTGGGGGTTCGAATCCCTCTGCCCCTGCCAAACTCGTTCTTTTCTTGGCGTACGATCCCCAAATCAATTCTGACGCTAGCATCTGTGTGAACTATGGAACTGACCGCACTACCTGAACAGACAAAGAACTACATCGAAGAAGTAAAAGCCGAGATGAAACGGGTCACTTGGCCTAGTTGGAAACAGGTGCGTGCCACCACCGGTGTGGTCATTGCCGCAGTCTTCCTGTTTGCTGCCTATTTTGCCGTCGTGGATTACGCCTGCGGCATGCTGATTAACGGTGTCATCCACAAGTTCTCGAAAACTCTATAGGCGTTCTACGATCATGTCAGACCAGCAAGATCAACCCGATCCGTTAGAAGAGGACGAAGGCGTGCATACGCAGGAGATTCACACAGAAGAGGCGCTGCCCGAACCCGTAGCGGAAGCGGAAGCCGCAGCGCAGCCTGTCGCGGAGCCGGTGCCGGCAGACGAGCACCCGGCGGGGCCGGAAAAGCATTGGTACATTATTCACGCTTATTCGGGATTCGAACAGAAAGTGGCGGAGTCCTTGCGCACCCGTTCCCAGGCGTTTGGCTTTTCCGAGCGTGTGGGGCAGATACTGATTCCGACCGAGGAAGTCGTCGAACTTCGCAACGGCAAGAAGGTGACCAGCAAACGGTTGCTCTATCCCGGCTACGTTCTGGTCGAGATGGAAATGGACGATGAACTCTGGCACGCCGTCAAATCGACGCCGCGCGTGACAGGCTTCGTCGGCGGTGGAACCAAGCCCGTGCCGCTTACTGCCGATGAAGTGAATTCTGTTTTGTACCGCCAGCAGACGAGCAAGGAACGTCCAAGGCCGAAGATGAGTTTCGAGAAGGGCGAAATGGTCAAGATTACCGATGGACCCTTCACCAACTTCTCCGGCAAGATTGACGAAGTCAATTCCGAGCGCGATACTTTACGCGTCATGGTTACCATTTTTGGACGCTCGACTCCGGTTGAGCTGGAATTTTTACAGGTCGAAAAAATATAAGGATTGTTTGAGATATGGCTAAGAAAGTTACCGCGGAAGTAAAACTGCAAATCCCCGCCGGAAAGGCCACCCCCGCGCCTCCCGTGGGTACGGCGCTTGGTCCGCAAGGCGTCAACATCATGGAATTCTGCAAGGCCTTCAACGCGAAGACCTCGGCGAAAGACCAGGAAGGCTTGATCATTCCAGTTGTGATCACCATCTATTCCGATCGCTCGTTCACGTTCATCACCAAGACGCCGCCCGTCGCGATTCTAGTCAAGCGCGCCGTCAATCTTGCCAAAGGTTCCGCCGAGCCGAACAAGACAAAAGTCGGCAAGATCACTGTCAAGCAGGTGGAAGAGATCGCCAAGATCAAAATGCCCGATTTGAATTGCTTTACGATTGAAGCCGCCATGGAACAAGTCAAAGGCGCATGCCGCAGCATGGGCGTTGACGTCGTCTAAACCGAAAAACGAATCATCGGATAACTCTGATGATTCGTTTACACTATTGTGTGGTGCTCGAAAATCCGCTATCCTGAGATTGTAATTCAGTAGTAAGCCAGCACAGTGTTTCTGCTTGGCAACACCAAACAGTTCACCCCGCCTAAGCTGGCGAAAATCAAACTTTGTCACTGTAGACAGTTATTGTTTTGAGGACTAAGGCATTTTTTGTCTTTAGTTCGTAACTGGTGCTTCGTTCGCGCCCCCTTCAGTTCAATTCACAAGGAGATCACAAATGAAGCTAACTTTTTCTAAAATGATTGCAGTTGTTGGTGTTTTAGCCGGCGGATGCTTGTCTGCTTCCGCTGCCGAACACATCAGAGTAAATGTTCCCTTCTCGTTCGTTCTGGCCGGTCTGGAGTTTCAGCCGGGCCAATACGATGTTGAACAAAACAACAACGGTGTGTTGACCGTAACGGGAGAAGGTCACGGCGCTATGGTGATGACCATTCCCGGAGAAATGGGTAAGACGCCTTCGGCTACCTCAGTGCGCTTCGTCACGGATGGTCATGAATACCATCTCGTCGGCCTGCGAACGGAAGAGACAAGCCGGGAGGTTGATTCGCAGGCCTATCGTGAGCACAAGCTCTCGATCGCCACTCGCTAGTCAATTGAGTAGTCCTGCAAAAGCGCTTGGCCTCGCGGCCAGGCGCTTTTGCTTTGCACGATGCGCTAACCTAAGAGGCGCTAGTGGTACATTCCGGTTCTTCTGAATCGGCGTGTTGAAAAGGGAACCTGGTGCGAATCCAGGACTGCCCCGCAGCGGTAAGCAGGAACGAAAGCCCAAACATTCACTGTCCTAACCAGGATGGGAAGAAGGGCGAGTAGCAAAGAAATTTGAGCCTGCAAGTCCGAAGACCTGCCCTGGCCCGTGTCCGATAGGCACGGATTTCATTTGCCTCGAGGGAGGGCAGACAGGTGTTCAGACATCTTCTATTCGCGTGTGCCATGGCAACCGGCACACTTTTCGCTTCAGATTCAGCAACAGTTTCCGGCGCCGTTTTCGATGGCTCCGGCGCTGTTGTCAAAGATGCAAAGATTACTTTGCATCGCGCAAATGGCTCGGCCACTTTTAACGCAGTTTCCGACAGTGCCGGACATTTTGCTTTTCAAGACTTGCTCGCAGGCGGCTATCTAGTCGAAGCGAGTGCTCCAGGACTGACGCTTAGAGAAGCGCAGGACCTCCATCTGTCGAGTGGGGACCGCAAAGAACTGCGGCTTGAATTGGGCATCTCCGCCCTCACCACACTAGTGAGTGTCACTAGCAGCGGGGTGCCTCAGAATGTTGACCAAGTGGCCAAGGCTCTGTCCCAAGTCGACGTGGCCGAAGCCGAACAGCGCGGCTTGTTTTCCGTCGGAGACGCTTTGCAGTTTGTGCCAGGTCTGCAAGTCAGTACGCAGGGCGGCCCGGGCGCTTTCACAACCATTCAGACCCGCGGCCTGCGTGTAACGGACACGGCTGTTTTGATCGATGGTTTCCCATTCCGCGATCCATCAAGCGTCCACGACGAAGCCAGTGCGTATATCGGCGATTTGTTCCTGGTCGATAGTTCTCACATCGAAGTCTTGCGCGGATCGGGCTCTTCGTTGTATGGTTCAAACGCCATGTCGGGGACCGTGAACATCTTGACCGACGAAGGAGGCGGCCCACTCCATGGCGATCTGGACGTGCAAGGAGGTGGGCTGGGTCTGTTCCACGGCATGGCAAGAGTGGCCGGCGGCACATGGAAGAATCGGATCAATTACTCGGCCGGCGTTTCGAATCTCTCTGTGGCCCAGGGTGTGGCCGATGCGGGCCCGGCACGCGATTGGAGCGGGCAGGGAAGCGCTGAGATGATGCTCCGCCCCAATATTCGGGCAAGCGCCAGCGTGTTCGCGAACCAAGGATACCTCGAGGTCGATACCAGCCCATCACCATCGTTAAACGCGCCAACCTCGGGAATCATTCCGGCCACCGCCACCGGCTCATCACCGACTTTCATAACGAGCCTGGGCGATGCCGACAGTGGCGAATATTCGCATTTCGTGAACTCGCTTTTCCGTTTCGAGCACGACGTTACTTCGCGGTTCTCGTATAGGATCGGCTATGGCATCGTTGATTCCGCTCGGAATTACACGAACGGTCCAGCCGGTCCGTCTAACGAATACACGTATCAACCGAGCTTCAACACGGCTAACAAGTTTTCAGGCCGGGTCGACACCTTGCAGGCTCGTGCGAACTATTTGCTCGGCTCACACCAAACGCTCACCGCGGGCTACGAGTTTCAACGCGAGAATTACGGCAACTTAGCGACCGACCAGAATCCCGATCCTACCCAGCGAACCAACGACAACACGCTTGCGCGCCAACAAACCAACGCCATCTTCGCACAGGACGAAATTCGGCTGCTGGCCGGACGCCTACAAGTCTTACTATCGGGGCGTTACACCCAGGTCTCTTTGAACGAACCTACTTTCATGGGCGCGGCGGTTTCTCCGTATTCTGTGGTTGCCTTACCCTCCCCGCCGCACGCCTTCACTGGCGATGCAGCGCTTTCCTACTTCGTCAAGCGCAGTTCGACGAAGTTTCGCGCGCACGCGGGAAACAGCTTTCGTACCCCTTCGCTTTATGAACGGTTCGGCGGCTATTTTTACGGCGGCGTTTATTATCCGCTGGGCGATCCGAGTCTCTCTCCCGAGCGCGCGGTTTCCTTCGATGCAGGCTTCGACCAATATCTGTGGCGCGAACACGTGAAGTTAAGCGCCAGTTATTTTTATTCGCGCCTGCAGCGCATCATCGGCTACGCTGATCTCCCCCCGAATTACGTGGACGTTTACGGACGAACGAGCGGCTATTATTCCCAGCCGGGAGGAATCGCACGCGGTTTGGAATTGAGCGGCGACGTACACCCTACTCGAAATACCAACGTGAAGGCATCGTATGTTTACACCAATGCACGCGACCGCGAGTCTCAGTATTACACCGGCACGGCGATTGATCCTGTACAAACGCCTCGCATTTCACCACAGATATTCACCGTCGTGGCCACGCAGCAATTGAGCAAGAGAATCGATCTGGCGCTCGATTTTGTGGGAGGCAGCAGCTATTTGTACCCTCTTTACGGGTATGATTCCTCGTTCAATTACCAGCCTTTCGCGTATCGCTTTTCAGGGCCCAAGCTGTTGGGTATTGCGGGCGGCTACCGCATCCCTCTTAGCGACCGCCTAAACCTTCGCTTCTATGGGCGCTTATCAAATGTGTTGAACCAGAACTACTACGCGGATGGTTTTCAAACACCCGGCCTTTGGGCGGTCGGCGGAGCACGCCTGACCTTCTAAACCCGCCAAACCACGCGTCTTTACGTTGCAAAGCACTTGCCCCTCCCGTATACTTGACGAGAGGGGCAAACTCCTTTACATGGCTTTTGCGCAGCGAGCGAGAAAGTATAGCGAGCCGATTCCGATCGATAGCCGGGCGGCCGACAATTTGCGTTTCATCCGGGACACGATGGAGCGTGCGGTTTCTTTTACAGCCGTGCCCGGTTGGGGCGGAGTGGCGATGGGTATTTCGGCGGTGTTGACCGGGGCGATTGCCTTGCGGATGCCTCCGCAACAACAGTTTTGGGCTTGGCTCATAGAAGCCCTGCTTGCGTTGAGTACCGGCTGTTTTGCCGTCAGAATAAAGTCGCGGCGCTTGGCCCTTTCGCTGAACTCGCGTCCGGCCCAGCGCGCGTTGTTGAGTTTTGTACCGCCGTTGTTGGCAGGAGCCGTCCTAACGGTGGTGCTCTACCGCGTGGGCATGCTGACTGTTTTACCGGGCCTGTGGCTCTTGCTGTATGGCGCCGCAGTCGTGACGGGCGGAGCCTTTTCGGTGCGGATTGTCCCAGTGATGGGTATTTGTTTCATGTTGCTTGGTGGAATGGCGCTGCTTATGCCCGCGATCTCTGGCAACATTTTTCTGATGCTCGGGTTTGGAGTTGTTCATATTGTGTTCGGAACTTTGATTGCGAGGAGGCACGGTGGGTAGATCAGCCATTGCAAGATCACTGGATACGGCGGCGCCGGCGAAAGCCCGCACGTCGAAAATAGCGAAACAGGGTGCGCTAGCCCAAGAACTCGTGGAAGCGGCTCTACCGAATCTCGACCGCATTATTCATGAACACATGCGGCTTGGCATCGTCAGCGCCCTGGCTGTGAACGATTCGCTGACTTTTAATGAATTGAAAAGGCTGTTGCAGACCAGCGACGGCAACTTGAGCGTGCACGCGCGGCGCCTGGAAGAAGCGGAGTACATAACTTGCACCAAGAGCTTTGAAGGGCGCATGCCCAAGAGCGAATACCGCCTTACTTCGGACGGACGCAAAGCGTTTGAGCGTTATTTGAACCACATGGAAGCGCTCATTCAAGCGGCGCGTGAAAAATAGAATAGGATTCGAAAACCGAAAATGGAGCGTCGTGAATTGCTCGCCGCCTTAAGTGCGTCCGCATTACTTGGCTCAGAAGGAAGAGCAGCCGGAGTGCCCAACACCTTTCTGGAAGTGAAAATCTGGCGCTTCCACAACAGCCAGGAAAATCAGCCTGCGCGTTTAAACGATTATTTGAGCGCTGGTCTCGGGCCGGCATTGCAGCGTGCGGGCGCGAAGCTGGCCGGTGCGTTCGCAAACGTGATCGGTCCCGATGGGCCATACTTCGTAACAGTCAGCGAATACTCTTCGCTCGCGGCGATGCAAGATGCACTACGCCTAGTTGCCGCCGATGGTGATCATCACAAAGAGCTTCAGAAGCTGGATGCGGCCGGCGCGGGGTTGCCGTTCGTGCGCGTCGAAAGCAGCCTGCTCCGCAGTTTTGATGGCATGCCCGCGATCGGCATACCCGATCCAACCGAAAAACTGCCGCCGCGCATTTTTGAATTGCGTACCTACGAATCGCAATCGTTTACTACGCTCAACACCAAGATTGGCATGTTTAATACGGGAGAGATGCAGATCTTCCAGCGGCTGGGTATGCGGCCGGTTTTCTTCGGCGAAACGATTGTCGGTCCACGCCAGCCCAACTTGATGTATATGCTTTCTTACGACGACTTGGCCGTCCGGGACAAGCTGTGGCACGATTTCGCCACTGATCCGGAATGGCGCAAGCTAAGCGCTAAGCCGGAGCTTAAAGACGCCGAGATTGTGGCGAATATCAGCAACGTAATTTTGCGGCCGTTGACTTTTTCTTTGGTCAGATGAGGTTGTCCTTCCCAAGGAAGTCATCAACCGGTTGCACACGAGCGACGGGCAATCGTTATTCTTGATGGATGCGCCGGATGGAACCTATCGTTTAACGCCCTACGACCCGACGTTTGAGGCCAAGATTAAGAAGGCCGATGAGATCATAGGCCGGTATCGCAACACGTTGAAAGCATTAGCCGAGTGAGTACGAGACCTAACCCTTCTGGAATCCGCAATAGCGCGTCCGCGTCAGGTTCACGCCTGTTCCGAATATGCCGACATCGTTGGTTTACGAGCGGCACTTATATAGTTTGCGCGATGAGAAATCATCCATAGGCCCAGTGAGCCTCTACGATCCAGGCTTAATGCCTTTTCGCGAATTCCATATTCTATCAGCGTTGGTACACTCATCCCTTGGCACGTCTTTCGAAAGTCATTTCCGGAACCTTCATTCTTGCCCCGCTATTTCTCTGGGCTGTACTTAATTGGTTCCACACATTTCGCGATGTCAAACGCTACTACGTGGCTTCACCGGTTTGGGATTATTTCTTTCTGACAATGTTTCATTTGCCGCGTTATAAAGCAGCGGATTTGAGTGTGTTTTGGGTCCAACAGAACGAGCACCGCATCGTTTTTCCCGAGATCTTTTTTGCCATCGACTCGCTTTGGCTACATGCCCGAATGCTGTTGCCACTCGCCGTTAGCTCCGCTCTGTACTTTGGTATTTGGCTAGTCATGATCTATGCGATTCGCCAAGCCGCCGGCCTGGCATTCGTACCGCGCTATGCCGCGGTCTTTTTATCGGGAATCATGATGGCGTGGCTCGGCGCGGCCTACCCTTTAGCAACGCCGCTGCTCTTGCAGTGGACCATGAATCAGCTTGCGGCGATTCTCGCCCTTGCTTTTCTTCAAACTCGCTTCACCGCTCTTTTCATAGCCGCCGCCGTTATCTGCAATTATTCTTCAGGCAACGGCCTCCTGATCTGGTGGTTGCTCCTCGCGCTTGCTCTTCTGCTGCACACAAGCGGGCGATTTATCGCCGTAACCGCAATCAACGGCGCAATCAGCACTACAGTTTACTTCTTTCACTATAAAAGTACGGTTCCTATCGATTGGCAAAACTTTTTCGGTCACCCGCTTGTTCTCGCTAAGTTCCTGGCGGCCTTTTTATCCATGCCGTTCGGGGCGCTGCGCTCTGAGCCTGATTTTGCATTCCGCATTGGTTTCATAAGTCTGGCGGCGCTCCTCGTTCTCTTCGTAGGAGCTTGGCGGGCGCGCTTGCTGGCCACGCCGACATCTGTCATTCTCTTTGGTTACGCTGCTTACGTGATTGCCTCCGGTTTGTTGGCCGCTCTGGGCAGAATGAATATCCACGATCCCGTTCTAATCGCTGCCAAAGCCGACCGCTATCTCACTTTGCCTTTAACCTATTGGGCCACGCTCGCTGCCGCCGCAATTTGGATCATCGCCCAGATTCGTATGATCGGTACGATTCTAGCCATCTTTGTTTCGTTTGCTTTGTGTGGGCTGATCTTCCGCCTCAGTTCGAAACCTGGCGCTGCCGCCTTCAAACACTACATCGATGAAAATTACGCCACTCAACAATGGGCGGCGCTTGCGTTGGAGTCTGGCGTCGTTGACCCGCAAACAGACCCGCTGTTGTTTCCCGACCTTCAGTTTGTTCCGCAAGTTCTACCTGCCATGCGCTCCGGCAAACTAGCGCTTTTCTCACAGCCGGATCCCTTCTGGATAGGACGTAGCCTCGCGGAAGTATTCCCCGAAGCCCATACTCCAACTCACGAAGAGGGTGCCATCCTTACGTCAAAAAAACTCCAAACCACGATTGCCTACGTGGGCTGGGCAACAACCTGCGGCGAACCTTGCGAAATTCTACTCGTTGACGAAAATCATCGAATCGTCGGCGTAGGGCGCACTCTTCCCGCCGGGATCCCAGCGGCGTTTGGAACCCTCGTCATCCGACGCCCCTACCCTTGGTTCGCCTTCGCAAACCTTTCCTATGGCAGCCAAACTGCATCTGTTTTTGAGGTTTCCGCCGACCGCCGCACCGTCAGCAAACTGCCTATTGTCAGCGTAGACCTTCATTAGTTGCTGAAACAATCATTAGTTACGGTGCAAGTTGAGTGCTAAGCCGGAGCTTAAAGACACCGAGATTGTGGCGAATATCAGCAACGTAATTTTGCGGCCGTTGACTTTTTCTTTGGTCAGATGAGGTTGTCCTTCCCAAGGAAGTCATCAACCGGTTGCACACGAGCGACGGGCAATCGTTATTCTTGATGGATGCGCCGGATGGAACCTATCGTTTAACGCCCTACGACCCGACGTTTGAGGCCAAGATTAAGAAGGCCGATGAGATCATAGGCCGGTATCGCAACACGTTGAAAGCATTAGCCGAGTGAAAGAGCCTATCTGGGTTGAGTTGCGCGACGCGCTGGCAATCCACGATAGGCTCTTGGCCCTTTACGGCTGTGCCGAAGGAGTACGAGACCTAACCCTTCTGGAATCCGCAATATCGCGTCCACGACAGGTTTACGCCTATTCGGAAGGTGCCGAACTCATAGATTTGGGTTCCGCTCTGATGGTTGGAGTGGTGAGAAATCACCCATTCGTAGATGGAAATAAGAGAACGGGTTTCGTGCTCGGTGTCTTGTTTCTGGAACTCAATGGTTTAGAGTTCGTGGCCACAGAAGAAGAAGCTACGCAGGCAGTGCGCTCACTGGCAGCCGGCAATCTGGATGAAGCCGGTTTCAAGAATTGGCTCTCTGCAAACATCGGCGACCGGACTGCGATAGAAGGTCGAAGACGTCATAGAAAAAGATTGTAGCCTTCAACGCAATCTGTGCTATTCTACAAAAAGCGTTTGAAAGTCACTTTGGGAGGCAAGGGCTGCGCATCAGCCTGAGCCGTTTGTACCAGCCAAAAATATGAGCCAAAAGCCCGGTAAGAAATACGAAGCCGCGGCGAAGCAGGTAGAGGCTAAGCCCTATCTTGTCTCCGACGCCGTGCCGCTAGTTCAAAAAATCAAATATACGAAGTTCGATGAAACTGTTGAGGTGCATATGCGCCTTGGGGTCGATCCAAAACATGCCGATCAAATGGTGCGCGGCACGGTGGTGTTGCCCAATGGTCTTGGCAAATCGAAAAAGGTATTAGTGATCGCCTCCGGCGATAAATTGCGGGAAGCGCAGGAAGCCGGCGCTGATTTTGTCGGCGGCGAAGACATGGTGACGAAGATCCAGACGGAAAGCTGGACCGATTTCGACGCGGTGATTTCCACCCCGGACATGATGCGGTCGGTTGGCCGTTTAGGTAAAGTGCTCGGTCCGCGCGGCTTGATGCCCAATCCGAAGACTGGCACCGTTACCACGGATATCAAAAACGCCGTGCTTGAAATCAAAGCCGGCAAAGTGGAGTTCCGTGTGGATAAAACCGGCGTGATTCACGCGCCGGTTGGCAAAGTAAGTTTCGCGACCGACAAGCTTTTGGAGAATACCAATAGTTTGATTCAGGCGGTGATCAAAGCGAAGCCTTCGGCTGCGAAGGGCAAGTATGTGAAGAGCGCAACGCTGTGCTCTACCATGGGTCCGGGTGTGCAATTGGACGTGACGCCGTTTAACGCAAAGGCAGTTGCTTAAGTTAACGCTCGGCGCAATAACGGTGCAGAGGCCAGCATGAAGAACAAAAACGAAAAGAAAAAAGATCTCGAACATCTGAAAAAGACCCTTGCGGAAAACAAGAACATCTTCGTCACAAGTTACGAGAAGATGACCGTCAAGCAGGATTTTGAACTGCGCAAGACGATCCGCGCCGCTGGCGGCGATTATTCGGTTGTGAAAAACAATTTGGCGGACAAGGCGTCTGAAGGCAGTTCCGCTCATGATGTGCTGGGTTCGTTGAAGGGTATGACCTCGCTAGCTTATACGGCGAAAGACCCGGTGGCCCTGGCGAAGGCGCTGCAGAAATACGCCAAAGAGAATTCACAATTTACTTTCAAAGCGGGCATTGTCGAAGGGCGCGTCATCGATATTAAGGCGATCGGCGATCTGGCCAGCATGCCGCCGAAGGAAGAAATTTACGCTAAATTGCTGTTCTTGATCAATGCCACGGCTACCCGCCTGGTAACAACCATAAACGGTTTGGGACGCAACCTGGCAGTCGTTCTCGATCAGGCAACCAAGGAAAACAAGTTTAAGCAGTAATGATTGTGGCGGGAAATCCGCCGGCACTGAATTTTTTTATTGAGGAATCGGGAGTAAAGAAGATGGCGGATATCAACGCAATTGCAGAACAGATCCAGGGTTTGACCCTGTTGGAAGCATCGCAACTGGTTAAGTTGCTGGAAGAAAAGTTGGGCGTCTCGGCGGCGGCCGCTTCGGTGGCCGTGGCAGCCCCGGGTGCTGGCGGCGGAGCGGCAGTGGCTGCTCCGAAGGAAGAACAGACCGAGTTTACGGTGGTTCTTTCCTCGGTGGGCGCCAACAAGATCAACGTGATTAAAGCGGTCCGCGAAGTCACCAGCCTCGGCCTGAAAGAAGCTAAGGACCTGGTAGACGGTGCGCCGAAACCAATTAAAGAGGGCGTCAACAAGGACGAAGCCGAATCCATTAAGAAAAAGTTCACTGACGCTGGCGCAGTCGTCGAAGTGAAGTAGTTTTTGTCGTTAAATGGATTACAGTTCCCTGGGAGATTTGAAGACCGGGAGCTGGAAGGGGAAGAGTAAAAAGAAAGTTTGGCCGTGCCATTTTGGCGCGGCTGGACTGTGTTGTGCTAGGATTTAATTGACGTCGAGCCGAACCGTTCCACAAGCCAGAAACAGTCAGTTAATCCCCCGCAGACCTTTGACAGGTCAGCGGGGCTTTCGCATGTTTACTTTTCGATTTTTCCCAAACACGCAGATACAGTGGCCGGAAGGCGCTGTTTCTCACCCTGATTCTATAAAAAGATTATCGTCATTCACCGGCGATCTCAACAGTTTTTCTTCCGGCGCGAAAAGTTTCTTCAGTTTCGCGCAAGCCTCGGCGGGCGAATCGTTTGGTTCCCCGCTAATCTTCGCGGCCCGGTAAGTGCCGCGTCCCGTTTAGCTTTAATTTGCTGAATGCCGTCTTTTGTCATTGGTTTCCTTAAAGGACAAGCGTAAGATGCCCAACGTGTCAAACGGATTATCTCTCCGCCAAAGAGTTGATTTTTCGAAGATCAAGACTTCGATACCGATTCCCAACCTGATTGAAGTACAGAAGCGTTCCTACGAGCGTTTTCTGCAGATGGAGTTGTTGCCGAAAGAGCGCGAAGACGCAGGTCTGCAAAGCGTCTTCAGTTCCGTGTTCCCCATTTCCGATTTCCGCGGCCTGAGCCAGCTCGAATTCGTCGATTATTCGATTGGTAACTGGGAGTGCAAGTGCGGGAACCTCAAGGGGCTTCATCACCTGCGCACCATTTGCCGTAATCCAAATTGCGGGGCCGAAATTCGCACCGATCCGTTTCACGCGGGCGATGTGCTCTGCCACAAATGCGGAACGTTTAACAAGAACATCGTCACCTTCTGCAACCGTTGCGGCGACCCCGTGGCGTTGCAGTTGAAGTACGACGTGCCCGAGTGCGAAGAGCGCGGCATGACTTATGCGGCGCCCCTCAAAGTCACGATCCGTTTAACCGTCTACGACAAAGATCTCGAAACGGGCGCCAAGACCGTGCGCGACATCAAAGAACAAGAAGTCTTCTTCGGTGAAATTCCGCTGATGACCGAGAACGGCACGTTCATCATCAACGGCACCGAGCGCGTGATCGTTTCGCAGTTGCACCGTTCGCCCGGCGTCTTCTTTGAACGCGTTCAGGCGCAAGGCTACTTCCTCGGCAAAATCATTCCCTACCGCGGAAGCTGGGTCGAGTTCGAATACGACAACAAGAATTTGTTGTACGTCCGCATCGACCGCAAGCGTAAATTCTACGGCACTGTGTTCCTGCGCGCGCTCGGGTTGAAGACCGATTCCGATATTATCCGCGCGTTCTACAAGTTGAGCAACATCACGCTCAAGAATGGCAAGATCCTTTGGGGCGTAAACGAGAGCCTCATCGGCATGAAGCTTTCACACGCGATCAGCGCTAAGTCCGAGCAGGTTGTGCCGCAAGGCCGCAAGATCACCAACTCGGTTTATCGCGAAATACAGAAAGCCAAGATTGAGCAAGTAGAAGTGGCTTCGAACGATCTCGAAGGCGCATATGTGGCCGCCGACGTGATCGACATGTCCACCGGTGAAGTTCTGGTGGAAGCGAACCATGAACTAACCTCCACCACGCTCGGCAAGCTTGCTGAATCCGGCATCACCAATTTCGAAATTTTCTTCCCGGAACGCGACGAAGCGGGCAACGTAATCTCAGCCACGCTGCGCAAAGACGCCGTGAAGACGCAGAGCGACGCGCTGCTCGAAATCTACCGCAAGCTGCGCCCCGGCGATCCGCCGACCCTCGATACGGCTACCCAGTTGTTCCAGGGTATGTTCTTCGACGCGCGCAAATACGATTTCTCGCGCGTGGGCCGCATGAAGTTCAACATCAAGCTGTACGACAGGGCGGATGCCGCTTCGCTCGACAAACGCACCCTTGATCAAAAAGACTTCATCGATACGATTCTTTATCTGCTGAAGCTGCGCCGCGGTATTGGCGCGGTTGACGACATCGATCACTTAGGAAACCGGCGCGTCCGTGCTGTCGGTGAACTGCTTGAGAACCAGTTCCGCATCGGTTTGGTGCGTATGGAACGGGCCATCAAGGAAAAGATGTCCGTCTATCAGGAAATGTCGACTGCCATGCCACACGATCTGGTGAACGCTAAGCCCGTCATGGCGGCGATTCGCGAATTCTTCGGATCGAGCCAGCTTTCGCAGTTCATGGATCAAACCAATCCATTGTCGGAAATTACCCACAAGCGCCGTCTGTCGGCTCTTGGGCCAGGCGGCTTATCTCGTGAGCGCGCCGGCTTCGAAGTCCGCGACGTTCACCCCACGCACTACGGCCGTATCTGTCCAATTGAAACGCCGGAAGGTCCGAACATCGGTCTGATCTCATCCCTGTCTTGCTTTGCGCGCATCAATGAGTACGGCTTTATCGAAAGTCCGTACCGCCGCGTGCGCGAAGGCGTGCTGGTGGATGAAGTTCGCATTCTGAATCCCGGTGATACCGAGTTCAAGGTTGGCGCCGTTGTGCAGCGCGAGGCCGTCGACAAAGCCAATCATGCGGTTGCCGGCAAGAAACAGCAGGCCGAAACGGAAGCTCACTCCGACTACCTCTCCGCCTGGGAAGAGGACAAATACATCGTCGCTCAGGCGAACGTGGCGATCGATCAGAAGGGACGTATCGTTGAAGATCTGGTGAACGCTCGCCAGGCAGGCAACTTCGTTCTGAAGCATCGCGACGAAATCGAATACATGGACGTCAGTCCGAAGCAGTTAGTCTCCGTGGCCGCCAGCCTCATCCCGTTCCTTGAGAACGACGATGCGAACCGCGCGCTCATGGGTTCGAACATGCAACGCCAAGCCGTGCCGCTGCTGCGCGCTGAAGCGCCTTTTGTCGGAACCGGTATGGAACGCGTTACCGCGCGCGATTCGGGCGCTGTCGTCATCTGCAAGCGGTCGGGCGTTGTCGACTCCGTAGACAGCGAACGCATTATCGTCCGTGTCGAAGGCGGCGCGCACGAAGGGCAGATGTCCCGCGAAGTTGGCGCCGATATTTATCAGCTCACCAAGTTCAAACGCTCGAATCAAAACACTTGCATCAGCCAGAAGCCGATTGTCGCGCAAGGGCAGAAGGTGAAGAAGGGCGACGTGCTGGCCGACGGTCCTTGTACCGAAGCGGGCGAGTTGGCTCTTGGCCGTAACGTGCTTGTGGCGTTCATGCCCTGGCGCGGCTACAACTTCGAAGACGCCATCGTTGTCAGCGAGAAGCTTGTCAAAGAAGATTACTACACCTCGATTCACATCGAAGAATTTGAAATTGAGGCGCGCGATACCAAGCTGGGTCCAGAGGAAATCACGCGCGATATTCCAAATATCGCCGAGTCGTTCCTCAAGAACCTCGATGAAAGCGGCATCATCCGCATCGGCGCAACTGTGAAGCCGGGCGATATCCTCGTCGGCAAAGTGACGCCGAAGGGCGAAACTCAGCTAACACCCGAAGAGAAATTGCTCCGCGCGATTTTCGGCGAAAAGGCGGGCGACGTGAAGGATGCGTCGCTCTACTGCCCGCCGGGCATTGAAGGCACCATTGTGGATTGCAAGGTGTTTTCGCGCAAGGGCGCTGAACTGGACGAGCGTTCGAAACAGATCTTGACGCTGCAGGAAGAGCGGCTGCACCGCAACTTGGAAGACGAAAAGCGCATTCTGAGCGACGAGCGCGCCAAGCGTTTGGAAGAACTGCTGCGGGACAAAGAACTGACGGCGGATCTTCACGACGAAAAGACCAATAAGAAACTGCTTTCGAAAGAGACGCCGCTTTCGCGCGACGTTTTAGAAAAGCTGCGGGCGCGCGATTTGAAGCGCATGCGCCTTGCTACGAAAGACATCCGCTTAAACGAACAGATCGACGAGATCGAGGAAATGACCTCCCGTCAGATTGCGGTGCTGGAAAAGATCACGGAAGAACGGATCGCCAAGCTTCGCAAGGGTGACGAATTGCCGCCCGGCGTGATCAAGCTGGTGAAGGTCTATATCGCCATGAAGCGCAAGCTTTCCGTAGGCGACAAAATGGCCGGACGCCACGGCAATAAAGGCGTCATCGCGCGCATCGTTCCGGAAGAGGACATGCCGTATCTGCCGGATGGAACCCCCGTGGAAATCGTGCTGAATCCGCTCGGCGTGCCTTCGCGCATGAACGTAGGGCAGATTCTGGAAACGCACCTTGGTTGGGCCGCGCAAAAATTAGGTCTGCACTTCGCCACGCCCGTATTCGACGGCGCTACGGAGAAAGATATCAAGGCGCGGTTGACTGAAGCCGGCTTGCCCACGTCGGGCAAGATCACGCTTTGGGACGGCATGACCGGAGCCCAGTTCGAGCAACCCGTGACGGTGGGTCAGATCTACATGTTGAAACTGAGCCACTTGGTTGACGACAAGATTCACGCTCGCTCGATCGGGCCGTATTCGTTGATCACGCAGCAGCCGCTCGGCGGTAAGGCGCAGTTCGGTGGACAGCGGTTCGGCGAAATGGAGGTTTGGGCGCTGGAAGCCTACGGCGCGGCTTACATTTTGCAGGAATTGTTGACAGCGAAATCGGACGACGTCTACGGCCGCGCCAAGATCTATGAAGCTATTGTGAAGGGCGAAGCCGCCGCCGAACCGGGCGTGCCGGAATCGTTCAACGTTTTGATCCGCGAATTGCAGAGCTTGTGCCTGGATGTGGAGCTTATGAAGAAGCCCCGCGAGTTGCAGGATCTAGCGCACGCCGCGGATTAACCAGCGGAATGCTTAGGTGAGCGGGGCGGCATTGTGGCGCCCCACGTCCCGCTCATTTTGTTTGGAAACGGGCCCGTGCTGAAGGTTAATAAGGACTATTCATGTATCGTTCCTCTCCGTACGAAAGAGCCAATCTCATTGCCGACTTCGATTCGATTCGAATCAGCTTAGCCTCTCCGGAAAAAATCCGCAGTTGGTCGCATGGTGAAGTCACCAAGCCGGAGACCATCAACTACCGCACGTTCAAGCCAGAGCGCGATGGCCTCTTCTGCGCCCGGATCTTCGGACCTGTGGCCGACTGGGAATGTTTGTGCGGTAAGTACAAACGCATGAAGCATCGCGGAGTCATCTGCGATAAGTGCGGCGTGGAAGTAACTCTGTCGCGCGTGCGCCGCGAACGCTTAGGCCATATCGAACTGGCCAGCGCCTGCTCGCACGTCTGGTTCTTTAAGGGCTTGCCGAGCCGCATCGGTTACTTAATCGACATCACGCTCCGCGAATTAGAGCGCGTCCTTTACTACGAAGCGTTCGTCATTATCGATCCAGGCGAAGGCACAGGGCTCAGCCAAGGCGAAGTGATCAGCGACGAGCGCAAGCGCCAGCTCGATCAGGAATTCCCCGGCAAGTTTGTAGCGATGATGGGCGCCGAAGGCGTCAAGGAGTTGCTGCGCCGCCTCGACATCGAATCGTTGAGCCTGGAAATCCGCGAAAAGATGAAGACGGAAACTTCAGCGCAGAAGAAGCTGAAGTACGCTAAGCGTCTGCGCGTGGTGGAAAGTTTCCGCAAATCGGGCAACAAGCCTGAATGGATGATTCTGGATGTGATCCCGGTCATTCCGCCGGAGTTGCGTCCTCTTGTGCCGCTCGATGGCGGCCGCTTCGCCACCTCCGATCTCAATGATCTCTACCGCCGCGTCATCAACCGCAACAACCGTCTGAAGAAGTTGATGGAGTTGCACGCGCCCGACGTGATCGTGCGCAACGAAAAGCGCATGTTGCAGGAAGCGGTTGACGCTTTGTTCGATAACGGACGCCGTGGCCGTGTATTGCGCGGTGCGAACAATCGTCCGCTCAAATCTCTGTCGGATACGCTCAAGGGCAAGCAGGGCCGCTTCCGTCAGAACTTGCTCGGCAAGCGCGTTGACTACTCAGGCCGTTCGGTGATCGTGGTCGGCCCTGAACTCAAGCTGCATCAATGCGGTTTGCCGAAGAAGATGGCGCTCGAATTATTCAAGCCGTTCATCTATCACCGCCTCGAACAGCGCGGCCATTGCACAACAATCAAGCAAGCCAAGGAATTGGTTGAGCAGCAAGATCCAGTGGTTTGGGATATTTTGGAAGAGGTTATCAAAGACCACCCCATTCTGCTGAACCGCGCTCCCACTCTTCACCGTTTGGGCATTCAAGCTTTCGAGCCGGTGTTGGTGGAAGGTAAAGCCATCAAGCTGCACCCGCTCACTTGTACCGCGTTCAACGCCGACTTTGACGGCGATCAGATGGCGGTCCACATTCCGCTCTCTCCTGAAGCGCAAATTGAAGCGACCACTTTGATGCTCGCTTCGAACAATATTCTGTCTCCCGCGCACGGCGCGCCTATCGCGATTCCGACGCAGGATATGGTGTTGGGTCTTTATTACCTGACGAAGATGCGTCCGAACTCCAAAGGTTCGGGCCGCACGTTCGCGTCTATTGAAGATGTTCTGATCGCGCTTGAAATGGGCGAAGTGGAAACGCTTACCGCCATTAAGCTGCGCTACACGGGCCGCGTCATCGATTTGACGAAGGCCTTCGATAGCCAGAACATCATGTACACCGAGCCGATCGAGTTCGCCAAGCAGTACATGGACACGACTGTCGGCCGCGTGATTCTGCATGACGTGCTTCCCAAGCAGATGCCGTTCATCAACGGCTTGCTCAAGAAGAAGGGCTTGGCCCAGCTTGTTCAATACTGCTACCTCAAGTTCGGTTTGCAGGTGACGGTGGGCATGTTGGACGAAGTTAAGAAGCTCGGCTTCCTCTACGCGACCCGCGCCGGTATCTCCATCGGTATCGACGACATGGTTGTCCCCGAAGAAAAAGCGGGCTTGGTGCATGAAGCTGAAAAGCAAGTGATTGAAGTTCAGCAACAGTACCAGGAAGGCGCCATCACGCAATCGGAGCGCTACAACAAGATCATCGAAATCTGGTCGAAGGTTACGGAAGCGATTTCCGACAAGCTCTTCAAGAATCTGGAAGAAGACGACCGCACGGGCCGCGTTCTCAACCCGATTTACATCATGGCCGATTCCGGCGCCCGCGGTTCGAAACAGCAGATACGCCAGCTCTCTGGTATGCGCGGTTTGATGGCCAAGCCCTCCGGCGAGATCATCGAGCAACCCATCACCGCGAACTTCCGCGAGGGTCTGGACGTGTTGCAGTACTTCATCTCTACGCACGGCGCCCGTAAGGGTTTGGCCGATACAGCGTTGAAGACGGCAGACTCCGGCTACCTCACGCGCCGCCTCTGCGACGTGGCGCAAGACGTCATCATCACCGAAGACGATTGCGGCACAACAGACGGTATTTATGTCGAGCCGATCATCGAATCGGGCGAAATCATCGAACCGTTGCGCGACCGCATTGTGGGCCGTGTAGCGCTCGAAGATCAGCGCGACTACGAGAACACGGTGATCGTACGCGTCAATCAGGAGATCACCGAAGACCTGGCCAGCCAGATTCAATCGGCCGGTATTGAGCGGGTGAAAATCCGTTCGGTGCTGACCTGCGAATCGAAGCGCGGCGTCTGCCGTCTCTGCTACGGTCGCAACCTGGCAACGGGCCGGATGGTGGAGCGTGGCGAAGCGGTCGGTATCATCTCGGCGCAATCGATCGGTGAGCCCGGCACTCAGCTCACCATGCGTACGTTCCACATCGGTGGCGCGGCCACTCGTGTCAGCGAACAGTCGACGCAGGATGCGAAGAGCGACGGATACGTTCGCTTCAGCAACGTCAATACGGTTAAGAACAACAAGGGCGAATTGATCGCCATGAACCGTAACGGTATTCTGATCATCGTCGACGAAAAGCAGCGCGAACGCGAACGCTACCCGGTTGTATACGGCGCAAGGATCAATGTTGCCGACGGAGCGAAGGTCAAGGCGAACCAGGTTCTGCTCGAATGGGATCCGTATACCTTCTCGATCTTGACCGAAGTCACCGGAGCGGTGCACTTCAAGGATTTGATCGACGGCGTCACCACACAAGATCAAGTCGACGAAATTACCGGCAACATGCAGGTGGTCGTCACTGAGACAACCGACGAGAAGCGTTTCCCAACGGTAATTATGCGGGCGGCGGGCGCTTCGAAGTCGGAAGAGAAACGGTACCTCATGCCGACCCACGCTCACTTAATGGTGAGCGACGGCGAAGAACTGCACGCGGGCGACGTTATTGCGAAGATCCCGCGCGCTACTACCAAGACCAAAGACATCACCGGTGGTTTGCCCCGCGTGGTGGAGCTGTTCGAAGCCCGTAAGCCGCGTGAAACCGCGGTGATTGCGGAAATCAACGGCGCTGTGAAATACGGCGAAGTCAGTAAGGGTATGCGTAAACTGTATGTCGTCGGCGACGACGGCGTGCAGAAAGAGTACGCCATTCCACGCGGTGTCCACATCAACGTGCAAGAAGGCGAGCGCGTGCGCTCGGGCGATCCGCTCATGGACGGCCCGCGCAATCCGCACGACATTCTAGCCGTGCTCGGCGAAAAAGAACTGCAGAAGTATCTGGTGAATGAAATCCAGGAAGTCTACCGTTTGCAGGGCGTGAATATCAACGACAAACACCTGGAAGTCATTTCGCGTCAAATGATGCGCTGGGTCCGGATTGAGGATATCGGCGATACCGAGTTCTTGCCGGAAGAAGTGGTTGATAAGTTCAAGTTCCGCGAAGAGAACAACCGCGTGATCGAAGCGGGCGGCCGTCCAGCCATGGGTAAGCCGATTCTGCTCGGTATCACGAAGGCATCGCTTTCCACCGATTCGTTCATCTCGGCCGCCAGCTTCCAGGAAACCACCAGGGTTCTCACGGAAGCGGCGATCAACGGCAAAGTGGATTACCTCCGCGGCCTGAAGGAGAACGTCATCATGGGCCGGCTGATTCCCGCCGGTACCGGTATGGAGTTCTACCGCAAGGTGAAGATTGCCGGCGAAGACGTGGTGGAAGAAGAGCCGATCCCAGAGGAAGAAGTTTCTCTGAGCGACGGTTTGGGCGATTATTCGGACGACACACCGGGCATCTACACCGGTGGGCTTTCGGAAGATCTCGCAGCCGAAGAAGCGCTCGGCGTCACTCCCGTTGTAACTGAAGACTAGTTCAAAGCGTTTCAAATCAAACACGAAAGGCGGCTCAGGCGGGCCGCCTTTCGTGTTTTCATGCGCGGATTCGTGCGCTCGCGGCACTACTTTCTAAGTGTCCCCGACGAGCGATCATAATTTCATGCTGGCGGATTTCGCCGGCATCGCGATTGCTTTCCTGCTGTTCTCTTTTCTGACGGTTCTGCCTGGCTACACGCTTGCCTGGGCGCTTGATCTTCTGCGCTTTCGTCGCCGCGAACCGCTATCTCGGCTGGCCATCGGCGTATCGCTCGCCATTGCGATCGGGCCTTTGATGAGCTATCTCACAGGGCAGGCCGCCTGGGCTATTTACTTCGCGCTGAGCGTCGCTGCGGTGCCCCTCATGTTTAAGGCTCGGCGAAAGTTCGAGATTGCCTGGCCGGTCGTTGCTTGGTGTGTTTTGGCCGTTCTTGTCTTATGCGACCTGCAGTTCGGCCGCAGGTTGTATTTCTCTATCATCGGCTTTGATTACGCCGTACGCACCGCGTTTGTAAGTTCGATTAGCGCGTTCGGACTTCCGGCCCAGAATCCGTTCTTCTATCCGGGCGCGCCCGTCGCGCTTCGCTATCACTACTACTGG
Source organism: Bryobacterales bacterium (assembly GCA_963763615.1). Classification (GTDB taxonomy): domain Bacteria; phylum Acidobacteriota; class Terriglobia; order Bryobacterales; family Bryobacteraceae; genus Bog-105. Next base: position 29,441 of record CAVXPI010000019.1, read on the forward strand.
CTCATCCAGTCGGCGCTCGTTCATCGTGTCGCAAGCCCGCTCGTTGATGCTCGCCAAGCCCTTATCGCCGGAACGATATGGTGTGGCATCGGCTTGCTTTCACTGATCGCGCTGTACCTGCGCTTCTTCAAAGTAAAAGGCCGCAAGAGTTCCACGCTCCTTGCTTTCGGCCTCCTCTTGGTCACCGGCCTCGACATCTTGCCGGCTCTCCTCTTCCTTGTGCTGGCCAAGATGCATTTGATCGGTAATCTTCCGCCGTCAATGGAGTGGTGGAACGACCAAGTCGACGGGTGGCTCTATTCGATGGTCTGGGAGCCGCACTACATTTCCGGCGTGATCGCATGCCTATTCGGCTTTTTGGTAATTTCACAATCCCAAAATCGTAGAGTGCTGTCTGGCGTGGTGGCCGGACTCGCCTTCGCCACAAGCGTGGGAGCCGCCATTTATGTCGCCTTTGTCTTTGCCATTTTCTTGTCCTGCTGGACCGCCGTAGCAGCATTCAAACGCTGGTACGGCGAAGTGGTGTCGTTATCGGTGGCCGGCGTCACCGCGTTACTCTGTTCCTTACCGTTTCTTAAGAGTCTGCGTGGCCCAGGCACGGGCGGCGCATTCTCACATTGGACAGTCCGATCTTTCTCCGCTATCGATGTATTTAGTAAAGTGCTCCATTGGTCTCCAATTCAAACAGATCTCGCCAATCTGCTTGTCCTGCCACTCAACTACTTTCTTGAACTTGGCTTGTTTTTCGCCGTAGGCATTCTCGAATGCCGCAGGCTCCGCAAGATGCCGGTCATTCAACGCGACGATCTCGCCCTTGCGGTCATGACTTTCGTCACCATTACCGTTTGCACCTTCCTGCGTTCCGGGGTGATCTCGAACAACGACCTCGGCTGGCGCGGCTTTCTCATAGCCCAATTCGTACTCCTCATTCGCGGAGCCCAGTTGCTCTCAGCGCAGTCTCTTCGGCAATCAAAGCGCCTGACGGTCTTGGCCGCTCTTGGTTTGGCCGGAACTGTCTATGACCAGGCCCTCTTGCGCTTTTATCCGATGCTTTCCGACGCCAAACTACTTCCGAAAGTAGGCTGGCTGGCCATCGATGAGAAGTTAGGCGAGCGAACCTACGCCAATCGCGAAGCTTATGAATGGATACGCGCGCATTCGGACCCTCGCACGCGCATCCAACAGAGTCCCGACCAGCCCATTCAAGATACCTTTTACGGTCTCTATGCGAATCGCAACACTCTCGACGAAGACATTGCCTGTGCCACCACCTTCGGCGGCGATCCGAAGGATTGCCTCGCATTGCAAAAGACAATTACGCCGATGTTTGATTCGAACGCATCGGAGCAGGCATTTGAATCCGCCTGTGCCACGGAACCAATGGAGTTCGTCATAGCCAAAGATACAGACGCATCCTGGCGCAGCCAAAACACTTGGGTCTGGCGGCGTTCTCCTGAATTTGCGAACTCCTACGTCCGTGTATTTCGGTGCGGGCCCCAAACTAATAAGCTTTTGCAATCACAGCGCGGCGGTCCACTGTTTCGCCGGTGACGATGCATTTGCCCGGCCCATCGTGCTCATCTACCAGCGGTATGCAGCGAACCGTCGCCTTGAACTCTTTGAGCCGCGCGTCGCATTGCGGCTCGTCTTTGATATGCGCGAAAACAAACTTGCCGCCGCCCTTTTCGGCGGTGACTTCTTGCAAGATGTCCTCTACTTGAGCGAGCGAATCCGCAATGACGGAGTTCTTCTTGAGCCGTTCCTTCGCGGCCGTGTGAAGATCCGTTTGCATCGAAGCCAGAGAGGCGCAGATTTTCGTCGGCAATTCGCTTTGCGGAACAATCTCTTTCGTCCCCGTATCGCGCCGTTTCAACACTACATTGCCCGAGGCCAAATCGCGCGGACCCAGTTCCAAAACCAATGGCACGCCGCGCCGCTCCCAATGGAAGAACTTCGCTCCTGGTGACTGCGCCTTCGCGCGTATCGAGCTTTCGAGCTTCAAATCCGCGGCAATCTTTTGCGCGGCTTCCATCACTGCCGTTCGCTCTTCATCTTTGCGGTAAATCGGCACGAGCACCGCTGGAACAGGCGCAACTTTCGGCGGCAGCACCAGGCCTTTATCGTCCGAATGCGTCATGATCAGCCCGCCGATCAGGCGCGTGCTCACGCCCCAACTGGTTTGCCAAACGTAGTCCAGTTTGCCTTCATTCGTCTGGAATTTGACGTCAAACGCCTTGCCGAAATTCTGTCCCAAGTCGTGACTCGTGCCTGCTTGCAGCGCCAAACCGTTCTGCATCATGGCTTCCATCGAAAAGCTCTGCGCCGCCCCCGCGAATTTCTCGGCTTTCGTCTTCAAGCCCTTGATGACCGGCATTGCCATCAAGTCTTCCGCTACTTCGGCGTAGATGTCCAGAATCCGCAGCACTTCCTCTTTTGCCTCCGCGTGCGTCGAATGCGCCGTGTGCCCTTCCTGCCAGAGGAATTCGCTTGTGCGTAAGAACATTCGCGTGCGAAGCTCCCAGCGCACCACGTTTGCCCACTGATTGAGCAACATTGGCAGATCGCGATAGCTCTGAATCCAGCGCGCGAAGAAGTGGCCGACAATCGTTTCAGAGGTTGGCCGGATCACATACGGCTCTTCCAACTCCTTGCCGCCGGCGATAGTCACTACGGCTAGCTCCGGTGCGAAGCCCCATAAGCGCTAACCTAAGGATGACCCGCCGTCAGAGTGTTCTGCTGAGGTAAGGAGATCAACCGGAAGTGACGGGCTTTTTAGAGCGGAGCATTTCGTAAGGATAGAGGTCGCGAATGCAGTGATTGAAGTAGGCTCCTTTGGAGTCGGCCTGCAACAAACCTCGGTAGGTGTCGATGGGAACGCCGGTGTATTGATAGGCAGATCCGTCGCGAAGAGCCACTTGTAGAATCGACCGGCGGCTGTCGTACGCCACTGTGGCCAGAAGCGAGGATTGGACGGCTACCGCGTTTCTCATTCGCGAGTGTTTTTGTGTTGGCATTCAAACACGCTCTATTTCAGTAGATCTCGCTTCTGGGCCACCCGTTGGCGATGGTTTTCGGCCAAAGCTGCGGCCATCGAATTCCATCCATTCAGAACTTTGGCGAGAGGCAGTGTCGGTTCGATGGCATTCTGAATCTGGTGCCACACAAAGCCGAACTCGCGCCATTCACTACGCTGTCGCAGGTCGCTGCAGAACGTAGCCCCAGGGGGAAATTTCGCGTCCAATGCGAACCAATTTCTGAGTCAGCAGCGCCACGAACAGTTTTCCATAGAGCCAGGCCCGCGAACTCCGCTCATCGTACTTAGGCAAGTGTCCCAGTTGCGCCAAGCTCTTAAGCCGTTTAAATGTCAGTTCAATTTGCCATCTCACCCGATACCACTCCAGGATCGTTTCGGCTGGCGTGATCAGGTCGGTGGTGAACACGATCACATACTTGGCATGTTCCCAGGTTTCCGGCTTTGTCTTCGTCTGCTTCTTGATCGCCCGGCGCTCAATCCGGCGGTGGGCCTGTTGAATTGCCTCTTCACTCTTACGCAAGGCGCATACCCTTCCCTCAATCGCCGTGCCTGGCAGGCGGGTCCGCCACTCCCGGGCTACGCCCGGCTTTTTCAGCGTCTGCAAGCGAGTCAGCAGGTCGAAATGACCTCCACTCCTCTTCTGCAGAGGAAGGCTTTGCGGATGGAGGCGAACCAACACATCGCCTCCCTGGCTGACCACCCACTTGATGCCAGGCGCCGTGCAGTAACCTGCGTCACCCAGGATTAGATCGTGTTTCACCACTGGCAGCCGAGTGAACGACTCGCCGGTGCCAGCACCGGTGGTGGCGCCGAGATCAAAATAATCGCAACGCAAATCGGGCAGCCGCATGCTGTATAGAATCCGCCATTGACTGCCTGTCTTGCCGGGCTCCTTGATGATCGTTCCATCTACAATCCGAACCGCGCCCTGGCTTTTCCGTTGCGGCATCTGTACGCCATTTTCTGAAACCAACTGTGCGCATAGCCAATGCAGCCAGTCTTCCGACCTCCTCAGTCGCTTGAGAAGCCCCACATCGGATAGCGTCGCCAGACCCGATTCCTTCGCTCGAACCACCGTCTCGCGTAGCGAGTAACCGCGCGCCACATGCAGCAAGAACAGGCGCAGCAGGGTTTCTGGAACTGTGATTCCGCGCTGACGTTCCATCGCTCCCGTTTCCTTGGCCTGCTTCTCCCAGCCCTCCGGAAACAGCGAGCGTAAGACGTCCCAATCCTCTTCCGTCTCGTTCGGCATATCCCGATCTTACAGGAAGTGGTCGAAATGTTTCAAGCCTTAGGTTAGCGCTTATGGTGCGAAGCCCTCCACATGCTCCGCTTCTTTCTTGAGAAAGCTCTGCGGTATGAGCAGCGGGAAATAGACGTTCTGGTGCCCCGTCGCCTTGAAGCGGTCGTCGAACGCGCGCTGCAAAGCTTCCCAGACTGCGTAACCGTTGGGCTTGATCACCATGCAGCCTTTGACGATCTCAGCCGGCTCGGCCATGTCGCCTTGCAAAACAACGTCTTGGTACCACGCGGCGAAGTCTTGGGCACGCGGCGTAATTCGTGATTCAGCCATTATTATGATTTTCGCTTGTCACCCGATTCTTTCTTGCTACTTTGGAATCAAGATGACCATCAATCATCAGTTTCGGCTTGCGTCCCGTCCCGTGGGCCTTCCTGACCGCAGCGTTTGGAATCAGACCGAAGAACCTGTTGCAGAACCTAAGGACGGCGAGGTCCTGGTCAAAGTGCTCTATATTTCGCTCGACCCCGCCATGCGCGGCTGGATAACTGACCGCAAATCGTACATCCCTCCGATTGCCATTGGCGAGGTTATGCGAGCTCTCGGAGCAGGGAAGGTGATTGCCTCCAGGTTTCCAGCCATTGCTGCGGGCGATCACGTCAGCGGAGTGTTCGGTGTGCAAGAGTATGCTGTTGTGCCAGGCAAAGCGCTCAGCAAGATTGACGCTCCGCCAGAAAACCTCCCGGTGCATATTGGTGCTCTCGGCATGCCGGGAATGACGGCCTATTTCGGACTGCTCGAAGTCGGCCGCCCTGAACCCGGCAATACCGTTGTCGTTTCGGGCGCGGCGGGAGCAGTCGGTTCTGTCGTTGGCCAAATCGCCAAGATCAAAGGTTGCCGAGTCGTGGGCATCGCGGGTGGCCCCAAAAAGTGCAAGTACCTCACTGAGATTGGTTTCGACGCAGTTATCGATTACAAAACCGAGAATGTTTATAAGTCCCTTCAGCACGCTTGCCCGAAGGGCATTGACGTTTTCTTCGACAACGTCGGCGGCGACATCTTAGACGCAGCCTTGGCCAATCTTGCCCCGAAGGCGCGTGTTGTAATTTGCGGCGCGATTTCTCAATACAACGCCACTGACTCGATCAAAGGTCCGTCCAATTACCTTTCCCTCTTAGTCAATCGCGCCAGCATGACCGGGATGGTTGTCTCTGACTATTTTTCACGTGTCGGCGAATTCCGCACCGCCATGTCCCAGTGGGTTAAAGAAGGCAAAATCAAGACGCGCGAACACATTGTCGAAGGCCTCAATACTTTCCCCGACACTCTGCTAATGCTATTCAACGGAGAAAACCAGGGCAAATTGGTGATTAAGGTCGCCGGCGATTGAACATTTCTTGAATGCGAATCGCTTGTCTTGAGTTACCCGCTTGGTTTTCCCAAACGGCCACAATCGCCTTGCCTTCTGCGTTTCTCGCGGGAGTTGCGCGGGAACAGTTCGCCCGCGAGCGCCTGAAGCGCGGTCTCGAAACCTGGGAGCGTCCGCTCATCTACAGTCTCGAAGCTTGGCTTGTCTCGTGCTGGCAAGAAGCCCGCTATTCTGTGGCCGAGGTGCCTTCTCTTCTCTCACTTTCGCAAGAGCGCGCTCTCTGGCACGACATTATTGAACAAGAGCATCCACAATTGTTCGACGTTTCCGCGACCGTACGCCTCGCGCGTGCCGCCGCCAGTCTCATCTCCGAGTGGCACATCCCGTCGGAAGGTGAATTATGGAGCGATCACGTCGATGCGCAACAATTCCAGCGTTGGTATCGCGAGTTCCGCCGCAAGTGCCGGGACAATAATTGGTCTGCGCGCGCCGATTTGCCGCGCTTGGTTGCTGGCTGGTTTTCTTCAGGCGAATTGCGGCCGCAAATGACGGCGTTCGTCGGCTTTGAAAACAATTCTCCCGCGCTTGATCGCGTCTTGTCGGCGATGGGTGCTTCGTGCGTGCGTCTGCCGTTCGATCATCCTAAACCCGCAAAGAAGGCCGCCGCGAAAGGCTTTGATTCTTTTCCCGATGAGATCCAGTTCGCCGCGCGGCGCTTGCGGTACTTGTTCGAGGACAATCCTCAACTCTCGTTGGCCCTCTTCGTGCCTGAGCTGGCGGAGCAATCAGCTCTGGCCCAGCGAACCCTGGATGCCGTCTTCTTTCCTTCCTCTGCGGCTAAGCTGTCAGGACCACAAACTGCCTCGCGTGAATCAATGTTCCGCATTTCTGCGGCAGACTTACTCATCGATCAACCGCTCGTTGCCTCCGCCCTGCTGTTCCTGAACCTCGCTCTGCCGCGAATCGATCACTCGGACGCGGGTGCCATTCTGCGCTCCCCATTTATTCACGGCGCACAGGCCGAACAGAACCAGCGCGCTCTGGCCGATAACGATTTACGCAAACGCCGGGAACTGGACGTCAATTTTCGTGACATCGAGCGAGTCTCTCACTCATGCCCGGTCTTGACGGGTTGCTGGCACAAATTGGCCCAGCTATTCCCGAAGACTTTGCAGCGGCGTCCGCTCTCCGAATGGAGTGAGCTGATCTCTGATATGTTGGCGGCCCTTGGCTGGCCGGGCGACAGAGAACTCACGCCTCGCGAGGACCGCATCATCGAGAGTTGGAAGGATCACCTGTCTGAACTTTCCAGCCTGGGCTTGATCAGCCTACCTGTAACTTTCGAATCCGCCGTCGTCCAACTGCGGCGTCTGCTTTCCGTGCGCCTCGAACGAGGCGAGTGGCTGTCTCCAATTCAAGTACTTGATGCAGGACTCGCCAACGGCGTTGAATTCGATTACGCCATCGCCGTCGGTCTCTCTGAAGAAACATGGCCGCCGCCGGTTCGCGTTTCGCCGCTCGTCCCTCTCAAATTGCAGCGTATTCACAAAGTGCCTGGAACTACCGTGCAAGATGTACGCGAGGAACGAACTCGCCGAACCCAAGCGTTGTTCGAAAGCTCTACGGAAGTAACGGTAACATTCTGTGACCGGCTCGCTTCTATCGCTGCTAATCTTGTCGCGAAGAAGAGCAGGGAACTACCCATCTGGGACGGCCAGCTTCCAATTGAATCCTTCTCACCCGAGCCGCTCGAACAACGCCCAGACGGTCAGGCTCCCGCTTTTGTAGCCGCTGGTGAAGTTCGTGGCGGCACCGGCGTCATCAAAGCTCAATCGCAGTGTCCGTTCCAAGCGTTCGCGAAATACCGTCTGCACGCCCGCAGGCCCGAAGACGCTTCAATCGGATTTGACGCGCTAGACCGCGGCGGTTTTGTTCATAAAGCACTGGAAATTGTCTGGCGTCAGTTGCAATCCTTGAAGAACTTGCTGCGCATGCCGCCCGCTGAGTTGAAAGACCTGGTGCGTGACTCCATCGCCGAAGCGGTAAAGACCAATGACTCTGGCCCATTGCACGCTCTCAGCGTGGAGACTGAGCGCGAGCGGCTGCAGGAAGTCGTCCTGGATTGGCTTGATGTGGAGCGCGCCCGTCAGCAAGACTTCACCGTCGAGACGATTGAGCAAGAGCAGAAGTTTGAAATCCCCGGATTGAGTCTTAACCTGCGAGTCGATCGGATCGACCGTCTGAGCAACGGCAACCTCGTTCTTATCGATTACAAAAGCGGTAAGCAGAGCCGCCCCAAGCTCGCGGGTGAGCGTCCATCGGAGCCTCAGTTACTTGTCTATGCGGCCTCTGTGGATTCCAACGTGGACGGAGTGTTCTTCGGTCAGTTGAAGCCGCGTGAGGTAAAGGCCGTCGGCTACTCCCGCACTAAGCAGTTCAAAGGTCAGACGGCCGAAGTCAAGAAGGACTGGGATACTTACATCGAAACAAGCTGCGCCAATGTCCAGAAGCTGGCCCTCGAATTCGTTCATGGCGTCGCCGAAGTCCGACCCACCGGTGGCCCATGTGAGTTCTGTGGAATGAAGCCGTTCTGCCGGGTAAACGAAAAGGGTGGCGTGCCAGAGGAAGAAGAATGATTTCCGACGCTGCCGAGCGCGAACGTGCGCTCGATCCGGAAATCTCCTTCATTGTCGAAGCGCCCGCAGGCTCCGGCAAAACGGGCTTGTTGACTCAGCGCTTTTTGCGCTTGCTGGGTGGCGTGGAACGTTGCGAGTCCGTGGTCGCCATGACGTTCACCCGCAAAGCAGCGCACGAAATGCGCGAGCGGATCCAGAGCGCCCTGGAAGCAGCCGATCGCCCAGTCGCGGAAATCGAAGTCGATATCCACAAATCGAAGACTCGCGAACTGGCAATGGCCGCTCTCGTTAATAGCGAGAAACACGGCTGGAATCTGCTCGAAGATTCAAGCCAACTGCAGATCCAAACCATCGATTCTCTTTGCGCAATGCTGGCGCGGCAAATGCCCGTGCTCTCCGAATTCGGCGGCTTAGGCAAGGTGGTGGAAGACGCGCGCGATCTTTACAAACAGGCCGCGCGCGATACCGTAAGAGCCCTAACGGAAGGTAGCCGGCATGAACAGCAACTCTTCCGCCGCATCGCCCTGCATTTTGACAACGAGATGTCACGCCTGGAACAACAGGTTGCCGACATGCTCCAGAAGCGTGAACAATGGGGCGGCTTGCCGAGGCAATCCGCTGACCCGCTGGTTAACGATTTTGCCGAGCTGCTCGATCTCGCTCGAGTCTCTCTGCGGGATGTCTTCCGCCGCGCCGCCACCGTCGATTTCACCGAAGTCACTCGCGCCGCCCGCAAAGCCTTGGGCACGCCTGAAAGCCCCACCGATCTGCTCTACTCCCTTGACTACCGGATCCAGCATTTATTGGTTGACGAATTTCAAGATACTTCCCGTGCCCAGTACGAACTGGTTAAGGCTCTCACGGAGCAGTGGTCTACTGGGGATGGTCGAAGCCTTTTCCTCGTGGGCGATCCCATGCAGAGCATCTACCGCTTTCGTGAAGCTGAGATCTCTCTGTTCCTCCGCTGCTGGCGCGACGGCCTGATCGGTTCGGTGCTGTTGGAACGAGTCGAGCTCAAGACCAATTTCCGAAGTACACCGGAGCTGATTAGTTGGGTGCAAGCGACCATTGGTCCTACCATGTCCGGTGAAGACGATCCCAAGCTGGGTGCCGTTCAGTTTCGCAAATCGGAATCGGCCCGCGATGCCACCGGCGTCGGAGTGAGGATGGTTCCCCTGATAGATGACAAAGGTGTCGAAGAAGCAGCCGAAATGGTCAAGGTGATTCAAAAGGCCGGCAAATCATCAATCGGAATTCTGGTGCGCGCCCGATCCCACGTTGTCGAGATTCTCCCGGCGCTGCGTAAAGCCGGCGTTGCCTATCGTGCCATCGAAATTGAAGCGCTCAAGGAACAGCAGCATGTCATGGATGTGCTCTCTTTGACCCGGGCCTTACTACACTTGGGTGATCGAGTCTCATGGCTCGCCTGTTTGCGGGCCCCTTGGTGCGGCCTCACGCTGGCCGATCTTTCCGCGCTTGCTGAAAATGAACCTGGCCGGACGATCTTCGCATTGCTGTCCGATCCCTTGAAGGCTGAAGCGATGTCGTCCAATGGCCGGCGCCGAGCAGCGAATTTGCACGAGATCTTCTCCCAAGCGGTATCCAACGTCGGCCGGATGCCACTTCGTGAACTAGTCGAACGGACGTGGCTGGCTCTTGGCGGCCCCGCATTGTTGCACGAGAAAAACCGCCGGGAAGACGTCGGCACGTTCCTCGATCTTCTGCAAGGCCTCGAAAAGGGCGGCGTCATCCGCGACTTCAGCCTGATGAACGATCGGCTCGATCTGTTCTTCGCGAGGCCGGCCGTTGAAGAGTGCAATGTGGACGTGATGACCATCCATCAGGCGAAGGGCCTGGAGTTCGATATCGTTCTGATCCCCCAACTAGGCAAGCCTACGCCTCCCTCCGACAAGTCTCTCCTCGTCTGGACCGAGGAGAGCAACGACGCTGGCACCAGCTTTCTGCGGATTGCGGCCCAGCCTAAAAAAGGGCAATCGGCTCTCACCTATGATGAAATCGAAGATGAGAACAAGAGGAAGGACGAAGAAGAAAATAAGCGTCTCTTCTACGTAGCCTGCACCCGCGCGCGCAACGAACTTCATTTGTTTGGCAACACCACCCGCAAAAAGGATGGCGGTCCCATTAAAGCCCGCAGTCATACATTTCTCGGCTTGATCTGGGAATCTGTGCTGCCCCTGTTTGAGAGCGAACTGCGCCGCCGCGTTCCACAACAACAGAACTTCCTCTATCTGACTCCCGCCGGCGAGAGTGAGACGATGCTGAATCGTGTGCCCTCCAGTTGGCGCATGCCGAGATTTGAAATGTCCGTTACGTGGCAACCTGAGCTGCAACGTGCTCCGGCAGCCGCCCGCAAGATTACTTACGAATGGGTTGGCGATACTCGACGTCACGTTGGCACGGTTGTCCACGAACTGTTTAAGCGTATTGCCACCGAAGGCTTGGAATACTGGAACGAAGCCCGCGTATCGGCAACGCGCCCGTTGATTCACGCCGAACTTGCTCGCATGGGAGTGCCCGCTGACGAAGACACCGATGCCACCGAACAAGTCATGCGAGCATTAGCCAAAACCTTGCAAAGCGAACGCGGCCGCTGGTTGTTGACAGCTCATGCCGAAGCCCGTTCAGAATATTCGGTAGGCGGCAAGGTGCAAGACAAACTCATTGATGGTTTCGTCGACCGCATTTTCCGCGACGAAACCGGACGGTTCTGGATTGTCGATTTCAAGAACAGCGATCACAAGGGCGGACACAGAGCTGATTTTCTAGACGAAGAACAGCGCCGCTACACGCCACAGCTCGAGACCTACGCCACTCTTCTGCAGCGCATCAAGAAAGGGCCCATCATGCTCGGCCTCTATTTCCCATTGATGAACGAATGGCGCGAGTGGCCTTTTGCCGCCGGTGCCGCCGCGGGTCTTTAAACTGAATAGTGGATGTCTGCCAAATTAACTGCCAATGTAAAAGCCGGCGGCTGTGCGTCGAAGCTAAGCCCCAAAATTCTTGACCGCGCCCTACGTTCCGTGCCGCGCATGACCAACGAACATGTGCTGGTGGGCTACGATACCGCTGACGATGCCGGCGTCTACGATCTAAGTCAACCGGGCAGCGCGCCTCTCGCGATCGTCCAGACCGTGGACTTCTTCACGCCCATTGTGGATGACCCCCACACCTTCGGCGGCATTGCTGCCGCGAACGCGTTAAGTGACGTGTATGCCATGGGCGGGCGCCCCATAACGGCCCTGTCTTTGGTTGTCTTCCCTGGAAAGGGCGACATCTCCGATCTCGAACAAATCCTCAAAGGCGGCGCTGAGAAAATTCATGAAGCTGGCTGCGTGATCCTAGGCGGACACAGCATCTCGGAAGATGAAGTCAAGTTTGGCTACTCCGTTACCGGCGTGATTGATCCGCGCCGCATTCTCACCAACGCCGGTGCCAAGGCTGGCGACGTTCTAGTTTTCACAAAACGAATCGGAACGGGCGTTGTGTCCACAGCCTTGAAAAAAGGCATCGTCAAGCAGGAAGACATGGATGCTTCCATTGAACAGATGCTCACCTTGAACCGCGCCGCCGCCGAAGCCATGACGCCGCTTGAAGTTCACTCGGTCACGGACGTCACCGGTTTCGGACTGCTCGGGCATAGCCGCGAGATGGCACTAGCGAGTAATGTCACGCTGGAAATCTCGGCTAGCTCGCTCCGTTACCTCCCCGGCGCGATCGATTATTCGCAAGCGGGCGCACACTCAGGCGGTTTGCACAACAACCGGGATTTCGTGGAGAGCTGCGTCAGCATGGACCCTGCCATCCCCACCGAGATTCAAGCTCTGTTATACGATCCACAAACTTCCGGCGGTCTTCTCATCTCACTGCCGCCTGGGGAGGCGGAAAAGTTCCTGAAGTCGCAACCGGCTTCCTACATAATCGGAAGAGTCACGGAATTTCAAACCAAGCCGCTGGAGGTCAAACTTTGAGTCAAACAAACAATCCGTTGATCATCGCTTTGGATGTGGATAGCGCGGACGAAGCGCTTCGTTTGATCGAGAAAATCGGTCCTGCGGCCGATTTCTATAAAGTCGGCATGGAGCTTTATGCCGCTGCCGGTATGAGCCTCGTAAAGCAAATCGCCGCTGCCGGGCGCAAAGTGTTTCTGGATCTGAAGCTGTACGATATCGGCGAAACGGTTAAACGCGCCACCCGCCAAATCTGTGCAAGCGTTGCACCCACCTTCCTCACGGTTCACGGTAGCCGGTCTGTGATGCGAGCCGCAGTGGAAGGTCGAGGCGCCGCCGCCACAAAACTTTTGGCCGTTACCGTGCTCACGAGTTTCGATCAGGATGATTTGGCCGATCTCGGTTATCCCACCCCTGTCGCCGAATTGGTTGATCTCCGGGTGAAAAAAGCGCGCGAGTGCGGCATTGATGGTATCGTTTGTTCGCCGCTGGAGGTAAAACGCGTTCGCGCGCTGGCGGGTTCGGGAATGAAATTGATCACCCCTGGCGTACGCTCCGCCGGCGCAGATAAGGGTGACCAGAAGCGTGTCGCTACTCCCGCCGAAGCACTGCGCGATGGTGCCGACTACCTGGTGATCGGTCGGCAGGTCACGCGCGCTGCTGACCCGCGCGGCGCATGCGAGCAAATTCTTTCGGAAATTACGGTACCGCTCTCCGCGAATTAACCTAAAAACGGCGGAGGGCGGACTTGAGTCCGCGCGGAACTTTAGTTCCGCAATTTGTTCGGGTGACCATTCCGGTGACGACCATTCCGGTGACCATTCCGGTGACGGTGATTCCTGATTCCGGTGACTGCCACCACAATGCAACAATTCCCCTGACATTCCGGGACATTCCGGTGACGACATTCCGGTGACTGCCACCACAAGGTGCCCATTCCGGTACATTCCGGTATTCCGGTGACTGCCACCACAATGCAACAATTCCCCTTGGTCACAAGCCGCTCAAAATTTCCTCCTCCCCCTATCGAACTGAAAACTAAGCCGCTTGCCCGTTTTCTCTCCTTCACTCCTCATCTCGCGCAACGCCGGACTCAGCTTATCCTCGAGTCAGTTCACGCGGTCGTGCCTGCCTGGCGTCTCCAGGTTCAGTTCTTTGCCTCGAAAATACTTTCTAGATGCGTGCCAATCTCTCCTCGCCGCAAGGCGTTAGAAGCGTTGGCCGACGGCTGTTTGAAAACTTAATATTCGCAGGATCTTCGCCAACGTCCCTGGTGTGTCCCATGGTGTGCCGCCGGGTTCGTCTTTTAAAAACGAGCCACTCGCTCTGCGGTCGGTCTCTGCTGTAGCGGGTTGGCTTCGTTTTTTCAAACGGCGGCCCATCACAACGGACTGGGTTCGTTGCGCAAAATGGCTACCTGCCAAAATCAAGCTCGCAACATCGGCCCAAGTTGGACCGACCGGGTTGGAGTTCCCTTTTTGAGACCGCTACATTGGCCGGTATATGGCTTCGAAGCGTAAAAGGACCATCTCGTGGCGATTTGGCTTCGTTTTTTCAAAAAAGCGTTCCGCAGTAACCGCTGGGTTCGTTGCGCAAAACGAAATGGCCGATGGGTTTGTTTTTTCCACCCAACCCATCGGCCCAAACCAAAGTGGCTTCGAAGCGTAAAAGAGCGAACTAGTGGCGATTGGCTTCGTTTTTTCAAAAGCGTTCCGCCGCGCTGGCTAGTTCGCCCTTGGTACGCAAGTGATAGCGAAGTAGCGGGGCCGCAAGACGCTTGCTTTGGAGGGGTCGATCGTAAAGCGCACCACTACATCATCCCCATGTGAAGTTTTTACTTTCGCGCTACCTTGTTTTAACGTCCATTCAAACTGGTTGGGCTTCACTTCCGCTCCAGAATCCATGAAGTGCCAAACTCCCCAAAGGCCAGGGTGACGGGCGACATTGAGATCGCTCCCGCCCACAAAACGCACCTCAAGATTAACGCCCTCGCCACTTCCCGGCCATTCAAACTCCTTGGTTGGCGTTCCATGAGCGTCGGTACTTTGGATCGAACCATTAATGTTCAGAACCACATGTTCGACAACATCTGGCTCGGGCACCGGATTCAGGGTGAACTTAAAGCCGGCCGCCTGTCCGTTCTGCCCGTACAAAAGGTGAGACAACGCGGCGGCTCTATTCAGGAAGCTGACGAACGAAGGCCTGGCTTGGTCTTGGCCGGAGGTCTTGGCGGTAAACGTATCGCCATACTGCGTGACCAGCGCCGCAATTGCTGGATTGCTCACCAATTTCCATAACGCGCCATCCGGCTTTTTTAGAAATGTATCGACATCACTCATGCTCGCGTCTGCGGTTGAGGCCGGATTGAAGGGGTACTTGCTCAATGTTGGTTGAATCGCGGCACAAGCTCCTTTGGCCGCGTCGCTCGCTTCTGGTGGGGTTGGTGCCGGACCTATATGAAATACCGCGTCTTTCAGGATTTTGGTCACGCTGTCGTCGGTGGGCGGGGCAAAGTTCAAGGCTATCGCTTTGATTTGGCTATCGGTACTTTCGCCGGCATGCTGCGCCACATCGTATGTGTCTTGTTTTTTCGGGTCAACGGCCTTAAGCGCTTCGAGCAAGCCTAGCAGTTTCTCCAAATAATCGTGTCCGGACCCGCTTACGGGCGCCTGGCTGCACCCAGGAGGTGTCGCCACATGTACCGATCTGAATGCATCGCCAATCTCTTTATCGGGTACGTCCGTGTTCTCGCTTGCCAAGCACAACGCTTCTATGAGTGCCGATCGGTCGCTCGTGAGTTTGTCCAGCTTGGCGACGGCGTCTGCGATATTGCCCGCTTTATGAACGTTGGTTGCCTTGAGATAGTCGAGCCACGTTTTGATGAAATTGTCCTTGTACATCTGGCGTAAGGCAAGCGACAGTTTTCCTTGATCCAAACTATCGCCTGACGGCGGCTCCAAAACCCACTGCTCGCCGTTGACATAGCCCCTGATATTCTTCAGCAGGTTTTGAAACCGCTCGAATCCTGTTTTCTTATATCCAGGGTCCACCGGATACCGATTGGTAACGTAAGGTTCCGTCCCCGCATACAAATCGTTGAAGATCAACGGCGGCTCGTGCGCACCCGCATCCGCCAGCATTCGGCGATACACGGGATCCGTTTGCCCCTGTTTGTTCAAATAATCCCGGCAATTTCTAACCGCGTCGCCATCCGGGGGCTTAGGCGGCCAATACTCATTCTTGTTCGGTAGTTCTCGCGAGTAGAAATCGAAGTTGAGTTGGGCGAGCTTCTCTTCTTCCGGGCCGACGGTGCGGCCAGCCTTCCAATGCAGCAGCAAAGCGGGCGTCAGAAACTCCGGCACGCTTTTGTCGTGGTATTGCGTGGTCACTAAATAAGACTTCAAATCGTCGTAGAGGAAATTCTGCGGTTGGGCGTCGCTAGGCTGTCTGCAAACCTGCACCAGGTTTTCCTGCGTAGGCGCCAGCAGCAACCGGCGGAACAAACCGTAGTAAGTCTCGCTGACGGATTTTGCAGCGTCATCGCCCGTGTAAAGAAAGCCGCCATAGCTCAGTGGACGGCCGTGTTCCTGGAAGTAATTCAGCGTCTCAAGTGTGTCTTTTACCTTAGTAAGCCGTTGCAGCGCATCGAGTGACGCCACCGGCGGCGCTCCTTGCGCCGCGTCTAGGGCACCATGGATCAGGGCGTAGTTTTTGCTATAGGAAATCGTCCACCAGATGGCCATGAGCAAGGCAACCGCCGCTGCCCCCGCCCAAAGGGCCCGCCGTGCCACGTTCAGCTTCACGTTGCTTCCGCCCACGCTAACCGCTGTGTGATCGGCCAAGACTACGCCCGGCAGAAACTGCGATAGATAAATCCACTGCGCGATCTTGCGCGCACCGCCGGCTCTAACATCGGCCACCAACGGCACCGCCCCGCGCGGCGGAATGTTAAACATGCGCGTGGCGCCCGCATCTATACCGCTGTCATCGGCACCCGCCACGTGCAAAGGCGCGGGAGCGACGTCATTAACAGTGACCGCGCGAATCCCGGTGAAGTAGAAGCCCCGTAGAAACGGGCTGATACCCAACTGGCTCGGCCGGCAAAGGTCGACTAAGAAACTCGTAAGCAGACCGCGCACCTTATTGAATTCACGCGGAAATTCGTAGATGTTCGGAAGCGCTGCCGGCTTGTGCTCCCGAGTCAGAAAAGCGGGACGCTGGTCGGCGAGCCAATAATAAAGCTGCTGAAACGCGTTGTTCACGCGGTTGGCTTGCTGCTCCGAATAAACGCCGTGTTGCGTTTCCAGCGGCAGCGTCACACCGAAGACTTCGGCCGCTTCCTGTTCGCTCAAATTTTCAACAAAGTCGCGGAAGTAAGCAGTTTTGTCGGCTTTGGTAAACAGCACATACACCGGGAAGGTAGATCCGATTTCCTGCGCCAACTCCCCCAGAATCGTTTGAAACTGACGTGCCTTGGCCGCCATTGCGTCGGCCCCACCGCTTTGCAGCAGCGTTTCGCAACTCACGGTAACGACTACCGACCGTGCGGGCATAGCGCGCGAACCCATAACGGAACGTAAGGCCACTGCCGAAAATCTGCGAAACAGCCGCTGGCGGTTTTCGGGGTCGCCCAGAATCGCCCCCGCCGGGTCTACGAATACGGTGCTGCCCTTGGCAATCCAGAAGTTCACGGCGCGCGTGGGAACGATAGCAACATCCTGCTGCGCTTGTCCGGCCAGCAATTGCGCGATATCCGATTTCGCAATCACCGACGTTTTGGCGGAGTCGCTGTCGCCCAGGAAAAAGACCGTGGGCAGAGTGGCCAAACGCTTCACGCCGCTGCTTTGCAGCCGCTTGCTCGCTTCGTTAAAATTGTCATCCATCTCGCCGGATGAAACCCCAGGTTGCGCGCCTGCTTCGACCTTCGGCCGAAGCAGCAAGTAACCCACAAAGCCAATGATGCCGAGAATGCTGAGGCCGCCGCGCAAATAATAAAGCCCGGGGGCGTGCATGCCAATCCAGCCCCCCAAGAGCCAGCTCAGCAACAACCACAAAAGAAGAACAGCAATTGCAATCCAGATTGTCCGGGAAATTTTCATGGACGCCCTTAAGAGAAGATCTGCGATGCCAAAGTGCCGAGTTCGGTAACCGCAGACGATAAAGAGAATTTGAATACCACGAACAAAATCAACGCCAGCACTCCACAACCGATCGCCGCCCAACGCAGTACGGGAATCCAAGGGTCGGCCGCTTTGATCACCGCTTGCGGCGGCGGCTGCCACGCAGGCACACGGGGTGCCCCGCGAATCCGCCGGATCTTTTCCTCAATCTTCTGCAAGATGGAACTGATTTCGGCCGTCGTTCCGCTCGCGCTGTACCGTCCGCGCAGCCCAATAGCCAACACGAGTTGGTGCACTTCAAGCAGATCGGCCAACGATTCAGAATCGTTCTGGCCTAACAACCGCGTTATGTTGCGAAAAATTCTATCGCCTGCGTCGTCCGTTTGAAACATCTCCTGCTGCAAAGGCTTGCTTTGCCAATTCGCAAACACGGGGTTCCGCGAAGTCAAAATAGACTCGTCCAAAAGGGCGACCAATGCGAACATGGCCACTCTTACATCTTCTAACGTGTAGCCGCGCCGCAACCCTTCCTTTTGAGCTGTGTCGAGGGCCCCCAGAATCTGGTTGCGAAAAATGTCAATTCCGTCGAAGCGCAGGCGGCCTCCGCGCAGGCGCACAACCACGGTGAGGACTTCCTGAAAGATAAGCGCAAGATTATCGCCGCGGACAGGCACAGGGGTGGAAGAAGTCGCCATAAATATGTTAGGATTCGAGCAATACCAGTAGTTCTAATTCAGCAGCGGGTAGATCGCTAGGAACGTAAATGCCAACGCGTTTCGACTCCAGAATGTGATCCCAGCAAGGGCCGCTCCGATTCACCGTAAAATACTGTTTCGTGATGCGTGGCGACAGAGCCGCCGGAGGCACCGAGACGTGCGAAAGTTTCAAGCCTGGAAGCGCCCTTCTCACCAACTCCCCCACAAACTTGGCTGAACAAAGTTTGAGCAAGGCCGGCGTCCCTGTGATCAGTTCGGCCTCGCCTACTTTTGCCGCGATGGACAAATACCAGCGCGCGTTTCCAAGCAAGCGAGTGTCGTGCACGTCGCCTTCCCAATAGTGGCGGTCGGTTTGCTTCACGTCGATCGAGATGCAATTCGTCGGCAACACCAGTTCTAGATGACTCCGGATGTGCTGTTCCAGCGATTCGAAACAGATCTGCAAATCCAGATGCTCATAGGTAGGCAACTGGGCCGGGTTCGACTCGAGTCCAAACGTGCAAAGCGAACCGCCAAGCCGCAGCATTGCGTAAAACAATTCTTCCGGATGCGACCTTTTTGCAAGATACAAATGCCTTAAGGCCGCGAGACCGCTATTAACCGAATGGAGAAACCAAAAGGTTGCGATTTGCTGCGCGGAGAGGCCGCTCGCCTGACGGTCGTAGCCCCGCGTAGCACCCGTGAAGGCTTTGTTTTTCTGCGACAAAATGTCAATCAGCCGCTCCGCCATCGACATTAACGCGGGAC
This sequence comes from Bryobacterales bacterium, assembly GCA_963763615.1. Taxonomy (GTDB): domain Bacteria; phylum Acidobacteriota; class Terriglobia; order Bryobacterales; family Bryobacteraceae; genus Bog-105. The sequence continues at coordinate 48,271 of CAVXPI010000019.1, forward strand.
TGGCGCTGAATTTCAAAAGCGGCGGCACGAACTTTGAATCCAAACTGAACTGGTTCGCGCCTTGCCTCCGTATTCTGGCCAACGGAAGCGTTTGCCAGCCCTCTTTAATTTCCGCCTCCACTAGGAAGCGGACCATCTTGCGGCCGAAACGGACAGGCTTCTCCTCGCCGCCCGTAATCTCATCCACGACCTTCTGCTCTTCAGCCACGAAACGCGTGCCATTGGGCGCCGAATTTGGCTCCAGGCTGCAATTGCCGCCCCGCTGTTTATGTTCCGGCACAGCCAGATAGACGATCATGGCGTTCGCTGTGGGAGGAAACGCTTTTTCGATATTGCGGGCCTCGGGCAGCGGATCGGACGACGGCATATCGAAAGGCAAGCCATCTTCAAATACCCCGCGCGCGTGGGTTAGCTTCAGAGTCCCGTTAGAAAGCGCGCCCGCATCCAGTTCGTAGCCGAGAAATCCGAAAGGGCTGAACCACAAAGAATCCGCGGCGAACTGAATAGAGTCCTCGAAATAACGGCTCTGGGCCTGAAAGTGGTGTGGACCCAGATACATGCCTTCAGCCCAAACGATTCTGGAAAGATGTTTCACTCTTTTGACCGCAGTTTGTTCCCGATTAACTATCCCGATTAACTATCATAGATGCTACGCGCTACGATTCGTGCAAAAATTAAGAAGGTTGGGACGAAGAGACGAAAACGGAACATGCCACAAGATAAATTGCCCGAGCCGGGAGAATTCACACGAATCTTCAAACGCCAGCATTTGGGTGCACAAGGTGCCGCGGATGCGGAAAAGAAGGCCAGCGAGATATCGGGCATTTTCCCCGCGGCCGACGTACCGCCGGTACAGGCCGAGCCGCAAATGGCCAATCTCCAGAGCCGAGCGGTGCTCGGCTCGTCAACGCCGGAAATCGCCGAGCCTCCGCGCAGTGCGTTGCCCGCGGTTACTGGGGAACCTGGTGAATTTACCCAATATTTTATGGGAGGTCTGCCGGCCAAGCCCCCTTCCACCAACCTCAACGCGACACAACGGGTTCCGCCCGGCGTACAGCGTCCGAACTCGCCTATCATTTCGTCCCGAAACTTAAATGGCGATGGCAGTAACAGCGGCAGCTTTACCGGGAGATTTGCTCCTCGTCGCGAAGCGCCAACGCCGCGTGGCGAAAAAGGCGGCGATAGTGCCCTGCGTAACCCGTGGGCGGCGCCAAGCCCGGAATTGAATAAGCCTTGGCAAGCCCGTGATGAAGCCGCACATTTCGATTCGAAGCCGCCACTCATGCCTACGCCTCCACCGAAAGATGAGCCCGGCGAATACACCGCTATTTTCGGCCACGGGAATGTGCCCCCTCCCCCGCGGCAGTCGGCAGTAACTCCACCGCCTCTGGCGCCGATAATGAGCGATTCCCCATCGGCGCGCACTTTCCCCGATGTGCCCGTGACTCCTCAGCCCCCCAAGGGCCCCAGCGAATTTACGGTCGTTTCCAAGGGGCGACCGGGAAATCCAGGCAGTGACAGCATTTCACCCGAAGCGTCATCAGCCGCGGGAACTCCTAAGATGCCCGTGGGCGTGAACTTTACCCCACCCAATATTCAGTCTATGATTCCGGGGACGGGCGGAAGTCCACACATGCCCTCGGGGTCTGCCGCAGCGTCACCGTCGGGGGCGAATGTCTCCAGTCCCGCTGGCGGAGCAAGTGTGCATGCGCCAACCATAACACCCATGGGCGTGCCGCAAATCAAAGCGCCTGCCGGCGGAGCCTCGCGGTTCAGTGATCAAACCAAACTGATACTCTTTTTTGGCGCCCTCGCTATCCTCGCCGTGATCCTGGTTGTTGTGTTAGCGGCCATCCAGAAAAACTAATGACTCACTTGCTGCGGAAAACTCACTTCGTTGCCTTCCCCTGCTCGTCTGTGACTCCCGCCCTCAAATCACTGCACAACCTCGAGCCGAGCCGCGACAGCAAGGGAGTCGGTTCTTCTGCGCGGCCAAGCGCTTTCAGCGGAACGCTATTCACAGCCTGTTCCATCCCGCACCGCCGGAGGCTAGGCTTTCTTCTGTTTCTCCTAGCTTCGGGTTTGGCGGCCCAAAAGGCACCAGACGCCCCTCCCGCGCATCCGAATTTCTCTGGCCGCTGGCGGATGGTGAAAGAGAAAAGCGAGTTCAATGGATTCAAGGTGCCCGATATTGTGATCCGCGTGGTAGATCACCACGATCCGATGATCAACCTGCACACCATCCAAACTACCGACAAGCAAACGACGATGACTGATCTTTCATACTTCACCGATAACTCCGTGACAATGAACACAATCAAAGGCCGCGACGCGCAATGCCGTGCTTTCTGGGATGGCCAGGCGCTCGTTGTGCGTACAAAGATGATTATGGCCGATGGCGAACACGAAGTTATTGAAGACCGTTGGGAGCTTTCGCCCGACGGAAAAACGCTCACGACCTCAAGCCACATTGTGACGGAGTCCGGTGAAGCGAGCCTCATCCTCGTTTGCGAAAAAGAGAACGCCGCAAAAGGTCCGTAGCTAGCCTGACAGCCGAGCGGGTGCTCGAGAAAAAGGGGGGACACTCCGGGCTCTTTAAACCTACCCCATTTCGGCCAAAACAAGCAGGCGTGTCCCCTCTTTTTCGCTCTCCCAGGGTCGGATCAGGCATCTCAAGTGTCCGGTTAATGCGTGGACGCAACATAGTTGTTACACGTCTAACCCCACCACCCGCATTAACTCCAAAGCGTTGCTATGAGTCACAACGCCGGGTCTCAATTGATAGTCGAACTCCATTTTGCCGTCGGTTATTCTATCTTCGAAATGGACGTTCGCCGCGCTTGCGCCAAGCTCGGAGGCTATTTCCGCGAGCGCCAGATCGTGAGTGGTGAGCAGTCCAATCGTGTTGCCGCGTAACAACCCTTTCACGAGGCCCGCTGCGCCAATGCGGCGGTCGTGCGAATTGGTCCCGCTCAATAGCTCGTCCAGCAAAAACAGCACGGGAGTCGGTTCGCGGGTTAAATCGACGATCTGCCGCAACCGGGTGATCTCGGCGAAGAAGCGAGAGCGATTGTCCTGCAGCGAGTCTGTCACTCGAATGGACGCGCCCGTTTGCAGCGGGGAAATCTCCAAGCGGCTGGCGTTCACCGGCGCGCCGGCCCAAGCCAGCACCGTATTCAATCCGATGGTCCGCAGCAACGTGCTCTTGCCCGACATATTCGAGCCGCTTACAATCAGCAGGCGCGGTGTGCCGTTGAGGTTCACGTCGTTGGCAATACTGCGTTGCTCGGCGATGAGAGGGTGCCGCAGGGCTGTGGCATTGAAGCTGGCCTGCGCGGCAGGAGAAAGCAATACCGGAAACGTCCACGATGGCCGCTCAAAAGTGAGAGACGCCAGTGCTGCAAGCGCTTCAAATCCCGCCAGCGCGTTGATCCAATCGCCAATGTGCGAGCCGGATTGCCGCCGCCACAGTTCAATCCGCAGGGCCACCTGCAATGGCCAGAGGAGCGCGAGTTGAATCACCTTGACGATCGGATGCGAGCCGCTGCCCAGCCAATCGATCAAACCTTCCAGTCGCCGGATCTGGGAAGCGGCGGGCAAACCACCGGCGCTCAACTGCCTGATCCATTGTTGCAACAGTGGCGACTGAAACTTCTCTTGTTCGATGCGCTGAATGAGCAACGCGAGAATCGCCAGATGGCTCGCGGGAGTTTCTATCGATGAGACAATTTGCGAAACGATGGGGCGCGTGAAAAAAACGATCGCTCCGTTGATAAGTAAGCTGGCCGCTAACGCCCATAAAGGCACTCGCTGTAAAACAAAAGCGATTGAGACGACGAAGGCGATGATGGAAAAAACAAACGCTAGCGGCTGCAGTAGCGAAGGAAACAGGATGGGCGGCGTAGCGCCCCAACGCGTGATGACGTCCGCCCGTACTTGAGCCCGCACATCCTCGCCCAGCAGCGCCATACCTTCGCGCAGATCCAAACGATCGCGGAGTTCGCGCACGCCCTCTTGCCGGGCCGCCGCCTCTTCGGCAGAAGCTGGATGCAGCAGCCAAGCCGCCAGCGTATCTTCACCAGCGGCCGTTCGCGCCGTGCAGAGCAATTCGAACGCACTTCCGTTCCCGAAGATATCAAGATCTTCCGCATAGACATGGTTCGCATCGCGGAATCGTTCACCGGGCTCGCCTTTCCCCTGCCATTGATTTTTGACACGATCAATGGCCCGGTCATAATAGCGAATGCCGCGCTCAGCGAAATCGCGGCGGCGTGTCACCTGTGCATTTTGCGCGAATAGGGCAACAATCAGAGAGACCGGAACCAAGATCCACCAGCCGGAGATCCCCACTGGACCGTAGGTGAGCCAAGCTACTAATGCTGTCGCCACCGCTAACGCGAGCCGCGCATTGCCAAGGCGCTGGAATTCCCGTTCGAGCACGTTCTGTTTAGCGACCCACGCAGAACGGCGTGCCTCGTATTCCGGGAGGGGCTCTTTCACTCGCTTTAGGATAGCGGAAAGACTGGAGTGGAATGAGGCGAGACTTATCGGCCTTGGTTGTGCCGGCGCGTAGGGCGGGCATTCTTGCCCGCTGGTCACCTTTCAGGTGGCCCGGGCGGGATTTGATTTCCCGCCCCCCCTAACTTACATCGAGTAGTAGAATTCTTCGTGCGTGATTTTACCGTCTTTTACTGTGTAGAGTCCAGCTTCATCCATAACCATACGCTTGCCGGCCATTGGACCCGACTTTGCCGTGATGTCGTACTTAAAATGCACGATGAAACGATCTCCATGAGGATACGGGCCTTCTGCGTCAGCGCTATGCACCTCGTGATTCTTTTCCCACCATTCCGCCTTGCCTTTCACTGCGGCAAGGCCTTCCATTCTTTGAGGCATCGTGGGGCCTCCGGCAGCGGCTTCGACGCTGACGATGTGCGGGCTATAAAGCGTATCGATCGCTTCGTGCGCCTTGCCCTGTTTGCAAAGTTCCACGAGCTTCTTGCCCACGGTTAGTGTGTCGCTCATTTAAATACTCCTTGGTGGCGGCGTTTTTACTTTAGCGCCACCAGTTTGTTTTAGCAGACAAAGCCCTCTTTTGCAAACGATTAATACTACGAGGGCGGCGCAGATGACGAAGGAGTTACAGTTCCATCGAGCGGATGCCGGTGTTCTACCAACTCAATTGGAGAAGAGAAATGGCCTGTAGTGGGAGGTTCAACGGCAGCGTGATGCTCCCGTTGTGTAGTTCCACCCATCGAGGCGAGTCAAGAAGCTCAAGACGGCCCGCCTGCTCGATCTTCGCGTACTCGTCTGACGTCGGCGCTGTAGGTGATCCCATCCCCTTCCAGACTGTATAAGCATTACTGTGGCTCTGGTCGATCCGGTAGTGATGTATTAGTACGCGCCCATCCGGAACGCCTGTAACTTCAACATTGATCGACGCCGCAGCGCCCGCCACGTCGTCATCTTGATAGTTCCAAACCAGGATCGATACGCCATGGGGGCCGCGAGTCGCCAGCGCATCGACATCCACCCGTCCGTCGCGCACGCCCTCCCTGGCAATCGCATCCAACGGGATGTGGCCCGAGCTCTCCACCGCTACCCGCTCGCCATTCATCAGCCCGGCCATGCGAAATAGGTTCAACACGGGTTTATCCACCCCGTTCGTAGCCAACGTTCGAAAACCATCAAAATAAGGCTGATCCTCAAATTCAAACGCCCAAGTGAGCATTCCGGCGATGTTCATTTTCTGCGAATCGGCCAAATCAAAAATATTCTTCAGCATCAGCGCCGTATACGCCGGATAAAGCGTGCCGTTTCGATAAGCGTTTTGCGGATAGACCCGCGACGAGCAGGCAGCGCAGCCTTCCGGGTCGGCTTCACTAAGAACGATCGGCAAATCCTTCAGAGCAGGGAATGATCGAACAATTTCGAAACCACGCCGCACGTCTTCGGTCTCTTTCGCGATCCCCATGCGAATGTGCTGCCCCGCATTCTCCGGACGGCCTTTGGCGTGATAGGTGATGAAGTCTATCGGCGAGCCCGTAAGTCCCGTAGCATAGTTCTTGCCCGAAACGCAGTGCTCCAGAAACTGTCTGAGAAAGCCGGCTGCCCGTTCGCTCCCAGGCCCGGTGGTCGCCGGGCCCCCGACCTTCGCCGATGGTAGCGCCCGTCTCACTCCATCCACTGCGTAGTCGTAGAGCTTGTCGTACTCTTCGGGGGTTCCATGCCAGTAGCTGATGTCCGGTTCATTCCAGACCTCCCAATACCAGGATTCAACCTCCGCCTTACCCCACTTAGCAATGGAATGCTTCACCCATTCGTTGACTAACTTGCCCCATTTCGCGTAGTCATTCGGAGGATAGGTCCAGCCAATGCTGTACTGCTCGTTCTTCGCGCCGGGTATCCACGTTGGATGATAAGGATCGGGCTTGCTCGAAAGCGCCTGTGGCATGAAACCTATCTCCACAAACGGTTTTGCGCCCGCATCGATATAGGTGCTGAGAATTCGATCCACAATCGTCCAGTCATAGATCGCTTTCCCGGACGCGTCTTCCGTGTAAGCATTCGTCGAACCCCACTTCAGGCCCGCCGTGCCATCGCCCGTCGCCAGCATGAAGTGCGTGCGAATGTAAACGGGGGTGCTGCTTAAAGCGGCAAGCTCGCGAATCAGTTTCTTGCCATTCGGCGTGTAAGTATAGTTCGGCTCGTCATAACCGAAGAAGCCGTAGATGGGTTTGTAAGCTCCCAGTGTTTTGGCCGCATCCACTCTGATGGTGAGGGTATCCTGCGCGCTGAGCGTAAATGCGAGAGCGAGGAACAGGGTTAGACGAGTCACTTGGGTGGTGGCGTTTCCTTTGGCTTATCTTTCGCGGGCTCATCCACTGCATCTGCCGGCTTGAAACGGCGAGGGGGAACGGGCTTGGCACTCGCCAATTCCACATAGGTCTTGACGATTTTGTCCTTTTGCGCCGGATCTAAAATCAAATAGCGGTCTTTCCCTTTTGCCGAGGCGCCAAAGGAAGTGCGGCCGCTGTTGTCTACGGAAATCGTTCCCGTATCGGATAGCTTGAAATAGTTTTCCTGTGGACGCCCCGCGTAAAGCGCAGCCGCCAAATCTCTCGATGGCGCATCATAAGGCATCGTTTGATATGCCCGATAAGCATCCGCAACCGGATTATCATGCACCGCTTCCGCGAATTCTTTATCGATGCACGCGCCCGGAAATGGCAGATTAAGACCAATCTCTTGCCCACACAACACAATCGGCGTGGGCCATTCCGCAAACACTTTCTTTGCCGCCGGAATATCTGCCTTAATGCGTGCATCCACCGCATTGTCCGCGAACGAACCAGCCGAAACCACCAGGTATTTTATCTTGGCGGAAATCAAATCTTTCATTCCGGAAAATTCCAATGCGGCCGCCAAGTTTGTCGCTGGTCCGCCTAAAACGAAGAAAGCGTTTTGATCGTACTGCGCCTCCAAATAATTCCGGATCATTGTGTTCGGATCGCCGGTTTCAATCACGCGTTTGACTTGATTTTGGTAAACCGCCTTGCCATCTGCATTTTTCTTCTCAAATGGCACAGTATAGGCGGGTGATGTCTCTCCGGGCACCCCTTCCGTCCGCATCCCAATCGGTGGCACCTGCGAGAAATTCCCCGCTGGCCCCTTATAAAACCTCTCCACCGCATCCGCAAAGCCCGCCACCGCGAGGTTCGGCCTGCTCATCGTAAGAATGGCGACGCGGCAATCGTTCTTGCCCTGCAATCCAAACAGAATGGCTACCGCCAAAAGGCTATCGATGGTGACAAAATCACTATCGAAAAATGCGCCTGCCGCTGGCTTTCCTTTGCCGAATTGCACCGTCTTACCCTAGGTCCAAGCCCTGCAATTGGCCTGTGGAATCTCCAAACTTATCCATGTGAACTCCCATCCGATCCATCATGGTGAGGAATAAGTTGCACATCGGTGTTTCGCGGCGCACCACCACCCGGCGGCCCGTCTTGAAATAGTTACCGCCCTTGCCCGCAACGAGCGTAGGCAGGTCTTCATGCAAGTGAGCGTTGCCATCCGAGAGTCCGGCGCCGTATACCAGCATCGAGTTGTCGAGCAGCGTGCCGTCGGCTTCTTTCGTGGCCTTCATTTTCTCGATAAAGCCCGCGAACTGCCGCACGTGATATTCGTTGATCTTCCGGACTTTTTCCATCAGATCCGGCAGGTTGCGATGGTGAGTGAGCGGATGGTGCCCATCTGCAATATCCAGCTCGCGATAAGGCCGCGACGTGCCTTCCCGCGTCATCAGGAACGTCACAATGCGCGTCTGATCCGCTTGAAAGGCGATCGCAATCATGTCGGACATCAGCTTGAAATGCTCACCGAAATCCGCCGGAATTCCATAGGGCTTATCAATGCCAGGCTCAATCGGCCGCGTGTCTTTCTCGGCGCGTTCAATCTGCCGTTCCACTTGCCGAATCGCCGAAAGATACTCATCCAACTTCCGCTTATCCGTGGGGCCCAGCGACGATTCCAGCTTGTGAGTGCTCTCCGCTACGAAATCTAAAATGCTGCGCCGGTACATGCTTTGCCGTGCGCGCTGTTCCGCCGTCATTGGCTGCCCCGTGCCGAACAAACGTTCAAACAAAGCCCGCGGATCGAGCATGGGTGGTAGCGGCTGCGACTCTCCGCGCCAAGCCAGATTGTTGGTATAAGCGCACGAATACCCGCTATCGCAATCTCCCGCTTGGCGCGCATCTTCCATTCCCAATTCGAGCGACGGAAAGCGCGTCTGCTTGCCAATCTCGTTGGCGACAATCTGGTCAAACGAAATGCTGCCCTTGATCTCCGTCAGCGACTTCTTCACTTGCACGCCGGTGAGGTACGACCCGCAACACCGCCCGTGGTCACCCGCGCCATCGAGTAACGCCCGGCCGGTATTGTGAGTCAGATTCCCAATCTGCAGAATGTCGTCTTTAAACGGCTCAAGCGGCTTGAGCGAGCGCGGCAACTCCTGAAACTTACCTTCATAAGTGGGGTTCCAGGAGTCCATAATCATGCCGTTCGGAACATAAAAGAACGCCATTCGGACAGGAGCCCCGCCAGGAATTGTGCTCGACGCGAAAGCCGGACTCATTGCATCCAAAAACGGTAACGCGATGGCAGCGCTGCCCATGCCTCGCAGGAATGTGCGTCTCGGCAGAGTCTTCTTGGTAATCATTTGCTAGCGATCTCCTTGGTCTTGTTAGGCGTATCTTTGTGTAGCGTGGTTACCGTCTCGCCGCGCCTGGATTGGAACGGCAAACTCCGCACTACCTCATAAATTAGTGTTTGAAAGTGCTGGCCGTTGCCGTCAACCGTCTTCGTGATCTGGTTGAGCGTGCGGTTATCGTACGGCTGCATGCCGCGCCCCAATGCGTAGGTCATCACTTTCTCAGTCAAGCAATGCGTGATCTGCGGCATGCTGTTTCCCTCAAGCACCGCGCGCATCTCGGCCGCCGTCTGAAAGGATTTGCCGTTGGGCATCGTCCCGCCTACGTCCACTGGAAACTTCCCATCCATCGTTCGCCACTGCCCAATCGCGTTGTAATTTTCCAAGCCAAACCCCAGCACGTCCATCTTGCTGTGGCATGACGCGCACACAGGATTCGAGCGGTGCGCCTCCAACTGCTTGCGCAACGAAATATCGCTGCCCACTTTCGACACATCCAAAGCCGGCACATCGGGCGGAGGCGGCGGAGGAGGCGTACCCAACACGTTGCTCAACACATACTTCCCGCGAATCGTCGGCGAAGTGCGGTTCGGATAACTCGACACCGCCAACACGGCGCCCTGCGTAAGAATCCCTCCGCGCTGGTCCGTCGCTAGATCCACCTTGCGAAAATCGGGACCCTTGACACCCTCGATCCCATAAAACTTCGCCAGCGACTCGTTCAGGAACGTGTATTTCGCGTTGATCATTTCAGAGATCGGCCGGTTCTGCGTGAGCACGTATTCAAAAAACAATCTCGTTTCCGTACGCAGATCTTCTTTCAATTCGGCTGTCCACTCTGGAAATTTGTCGGGGTCGGGCATGATCGAATCCAAGTTCCTGACTTCCAACCATTGGCCCGCGAAGTTATCGGCAAACGCTGCGGCCTTCTTGTCCGCCAGCATCCTCTTCACCTGCGCGTCGAGCACCGCCGGTTCATGCAGCCGGTTACCTTCCGCCACACTCAGCAACTCATCGTCAGGCATCGAACTCCACAAGAAGTAACTGAGCCGCGTCGCCAGTTCCGTATCGGCTAGGCGATGCACCTTGGCCGCGTCCAACGGATCGGCATCGTGCTCAATGCGGAACAGAAAATCGGGCGAAACCAACATCGCTTCAAGCGCCAGCTGAATGCCCTGCTCCACAGATTGCCCCTGCCCTTTGGCCTGGCCCACAAACTTCATGTAAGCGGCCACTTCCGCTTTCGTCACGGGCCTGCGAAACGCATGATGCGCCAAATTGGCCACAATGCGCTCTACGCATTTCTGTCCGCTCGCTGGATCGCAAATCAGAATCTTCTTCCGGCTCGCCTTTTCTACCTTTGATGGAAACGGACCCACAAACGTAATCGACCCGATGTACTTGTTCTTCTTATCGCTATAAGCGTCTTTATCGTTCGTGATCGTCTTGATGAAATCGTCGTTCAAAAATGCCGCTCGAAAGACGTGATCCCCTTCCGGCAAATATACCCGCATCTCGCCATCGGAAAATGGATTGAAGTACACCAACTTGGAAGGCTTCGTTTCCACGTCAATCGTGTTCAACAACACGCCATCCATATAGAAGCCCATCTTTACCGGCTTCGCATCCTTGGCGCGCTCTCCCGGAAAACCGAAGCGAACCGTATATTCGCCGTCAAAATCAACCCGGTGAGCCGCCTCTACCGTGCTGTAATCCAGCCGCCGCAGCGTTCTGCTTTTCAAATCGGCCGTGCTCTCAATCGGCTTCTTCGGTAACGGATCGGCGCCTAGCGCGCGCGAAGCGATCGTTTCCGCCGCATTGAGGTAACGCTCCATCAAGATTGGAGAAACGCTCAGAACGTCGCCAATATTGTCGAACCCGTATCCAGAGTCGTCAGTAGGGAGTTCCTTTTCAGCGCGAAATTCCACGGCCAAAAGATCTCGGATTGTGTTCCTATATTCGTTGCGGTTCAAGCGCTTTGCCGTCACTCGTCCAGGATCTGGTTTTGCCGCCGCATCCGCCTTGTCGAATTCGTTATGCAGATAATCAACCAGCGCGGAAATCTTCGTGGGCGCAGGGCGGGGAATCCCTTTCGGCGGCATCTCGCCCGATTCGATCTTCTGCAAAATTCGTTCCCACGATGCCCGGTCGTTCAGCGTTGCGGAGTCAAGGTAAGGCAACAGGTTTACGCCGCCTGAACTCAGCGTCGCGTTGTGGCACGCGGAGCAAGTATTCTTGAGGATCGGTTTGACGTTCGCATCGAACCCAGCGGCGTCGGGGCTACTCGCTTTAGCCGTCTGTTGCGGACGAGGCGCATCGGCAGCAGCAAACGCGCATCCCGCCGAAAGAAGGATCGCGCACGCGAACATCGACGTCCGTTCGGTCAGTGGTCCCAATCTAGCTCCTTGTATTGTGACTGCTCTTTGAGTGGGTCGATTCCAGTATATAAATTCTGGGGGCTCAGTGTTCGATAGGGAATCCGAAGTTTGCGCAAAAAGCGATTAGCGTGTGGACGCATTACGAACGAGCCAGCCCTGCCTGGTCAACCCAAACTCCACTCGCCGTTTAAGCCAGACCGCCTTACCTGTTGGGCGACTTTGAAAACAGCCCGAACATATTCCGGAACGGCTTCGTCATTTGCCACGAGCGCGAATTTTCCATCACGGCGCGCGCTAAACGCTCCTGATCGAGCGCCGCCGCCATCCGCGAGTTCACTTTGCGCGCGTCGATCAATTCGCCCTGCGTTTGCGCCTGAATGGTAGTCAAGCGCTCAATTTCCGCCTTCAATTCATCCACATTTCCGCGCGCGATCGAAACTTCCTGCGTCAGCAAGCTATGCGTTGCCTGCATGCGCTCTCTATCCGCCGTTGCCTCAATCTGCGTTTTGCGCTGTTGTTCCAACTGCTCGTCCGATTGCGCCAGCCGCTTCTCCAACTCTTGGCGGCTCTGCTCAAACTGCTGGATGATCACCTGCTTGGCGTCCTCGTGCTGCTTGGCCAGCTCGGCCCTGGCTTGTTCCGAAACCTTCGCCGCGCTGTCTCTCGCTTGTTCGACCTGCTTGATCAGATTCTGTTTAGTCTGCTCATGCTGCTGCGTCAGGCTTTTAACCTTGTCCTCGTTCTGCTGCACCAAGGCTCGCACTTTTTCTTCATGCCCTTGCATGAGTGCCATCTTCGCCGCCTCGTGCTGCTTCACTAGCGCCTGTTCACGCTCGGCATACTGTGCCGCCATTTTTGCCCGGTCCTTATCGGAGAATTTCGAACTATCCTGCCTGGCAGCCTCTTTCGCCGCCTCGAATTTCGCCTGGTCCTGCCGCCGCGTCTCTTCCCATTCCGCGCGCTCTTTGTCTAAATCAGCGGCCTTTTGCGCCACATCTTGCACCGCGTTGAGCTCAATATCGATACGCAGCCGCATCTCCAATTCCAGCGGCTCCGATGCCGATACATTCGGCAATTCCGGCAGAAAAATTTGCGGCGAGTTGCCAAAACTCAGAATCCTGAAAGTCTCCGTCGAAGGCATCCGGTAAGCCGTTCCCTCTACCCGGAACGCATCGGCGCTTTCCTCAGGTGTCCAACTCCAAACCGTGCGTCCCCCTACCTTGCGCAGCAAAATGCTGTTGAAATCGATAATGCCCGTCCGGCTCGCCGGATCGACTCGCATGGGCCGGTCGCCCATACCTTCCGGCAACCGGATAAAGACGCTCGTCCACTTGCCCGGCTCGATGATCTGCGCCAGACGCTCTTCCGGCTTATATTTCCCAGCGCGCGCACACACCACTTGAATCAAGGAATGGCCGGCATCCGAGGCGCGCGAAAGCCCGAGCGTATGCTCCATCTCCAGCCGCTCCGCGCACAAACAGTAGTACCGCCGAATCCGTTCCTGGTTGTCCTTCGTGCTGGCGAAAAGCTCTTGCAAATATGGATTCTTTTCGTTTGTGCCGCCCGGTTTCCACAACACCCCCAGCCCGTCATTGTTGCGAAATTCAAACGTCGGAAACTTCTTCTGCAACTCTTCCCACAGGCGCCAGACTCCGTAATCGCCTGACCGTACCGCGATATCGTGCAGCAACACCACACCGCCCTGCCGCACTTTCGGCAGCCATTTTTCAAAGTCGTGCTGCGCCGCCTCATAGGAATGTGAGCCGTCCATGTGCAGCAGACCGATGCTGGCATCGGAAAACTGTTTAATGGCCTCATCGAAAGAGGTGCGCATTAGATAGGAGAAAGCCCGATAATACCGATCATTATGCCGGCTGACCGCATCGTAGACCGAACTTTCATAGAAACTGGCTGGCGTCTCGCCGCGCCAAGTGTCCACGCCGTAGCAAGTACACGGCAGATTCGTCTCGGCCACCGTCTGACAGAAACCAAAGTAGGAATCGCCATAAAACACGCCGAGTTCAACGATGACCTCCGGCCGCAGTGCGGCAATCAAATCACACGCAAAAGGCAAATGGCCGGCCCACGGACCCGGCGCTCCGGAGAGGAAAGTCGCTGGACGAAATGTCACAGACGGCTGGTCTAAGGTGTTCATATAGCAATTGGCATTTTGCCAAACTGTATTGGCTTGAGGCAAACCGGGAGCGAATGCTCGTCAACTCGTACAGTCCGCCAACTATGAAGCTAACACGAAAACTTCCCAGGAGTCGCCGGTCGCCCATATTCCTGCGGTTTTTGTGGGCATAGAGCGTACTCTCCCGGCGGTCCGCTAAAAAACCTTAGTACTAGCTCGCGCAAAGAGCACAGCTGCGCCAGGAAACAGGCGTCTTGCCGTCGCCGGGGTTTACGACGGCATCCAGTTAACTTAGGGCTCTTGTTCAGGCGGCGCAATCGCTGCCAGCAGCCGCACGATCTGCTTCGCCAATTGATCCAAAAACGTGGCGTTGGCAACACTAATCTCCGTCGTGTTGTCACCTGCCAGGAGGACGTGTGTGGCGGTAATGCTTCTCAAAATGCCAGTCTGCCCGGAAATTTCCACGCTCTCACCAATCAGCAGATACTTCCGAAGATAGAAACCTGCGCTAATATTCCGCACTACATCGCGTGTCCCCAGGCCGAAGGCGAGCCCAAAAGCTAAGGCCGCCCCGCCTAGCGCGAAGCTCGTCACAATGCGGACCATGTTGGTGTCGATCTGCAACTGCCCGACCGCCATCATGCCCACCACGAATACAATGAGAGCGGACACCACCTTGCCCAGCGCTGGAGCAAAGTCGATGCCTGAATTGCGCGCCGCTTCCACCACCGTTTGTGAAGCGAATTGCGCTATAGCTGTGCCGACGATCATCAACAAGAGCGCGGCAATAATGTTTGGTAAATAGGCAAAGAACGCCCCGATGGCGCCTGATATGGCCGTAAGCCCCAATCCATCGGCCGCCGTCCGCGCCAGCACAATCAAGGTCAGAAAATAGACAATTCGCGGAATCGAGACATTGAGCTGCTGCCGCAAGCCGATCCGCTGGAGAGTCTTATCGATGCCTGCCTTCTCCATCAAGCTGTCGAAACGGATGCGGGTCAGCACAAATCGCAAAACGATTTCGATGATCTTAGCCACGGCCAGGCCAACTACCATCAAAACAATGCCGATCATCACGCGCGGAGCTGTGGTGATCGCGGAATCGGCCAAGTTTTCAAACGCGCTGAATAGCTTTTCCTTCATCGGGATCTGCCCTTTTTGCCATCTGCCACCTGAAACAGATGCACTATGATACTAAGGCACTCGACAAAGATCGCCACCGGCAAACTCAATGAAAAATGGGTGAGTTGCGCGGTTGCCTGGCGCCGGTAAATTCTCCGCTGGAGATATTGCAGGAAACTCTCCGAAACCGGCGATTCCAAATCAGCCAGCGCCGCAATCGGCCGTTCGTCGTTCTCGCTCATGCAGTAGTAGCCTCCCGGCCACCGCGCATGCTATGCGCTTCATATTGATCCCGAAACCACTCGCGTGCCCGCTTAATTCTCATCTTCGCGGCAGAGAGGCTGATGTTCAGATTACTCGCCACTTCTTCATAGGAAAGCTCATCCATGTCCCGCAGCACCAGCGGAATCCGCAGGTTGTCCGGCATGGCATCCAGCACGCGGTGAATAATTTGTTGCTCGCCAAAGCGTTCCTCGCTGCGATCGTGCGATGAAAACGCCTTCGTCTCTTCCTTGGTTTGTGGTCCTTCTTCGTCGATGCTGACCACGGTCTTCCCCTTCTGCTTCTTCAAATGGTTCAGGCAGTGGTGCACCTTGATCACCTGCAGCCAGTGCCGAAACGAAGATCGTCCTTCAAAGTTCTTCATGCCAAAATAGGCCTTCAAAAAAACCTCTTGCGCCAAGTCTTCTGCCACGCTTTCATCTCGCGTGATGTGCCGGCAGTCAGCCACAATGCGCCTCTGATGCCGCCCGACCAATTCTTCGAATGCCCGCAAATCGCCTTCCGGCGCTGTTCGCGCCGATTCGAAAAGCTCGTCGTCTTGCTCGTTGGCAGGCAAAAGCTAACTCCTCCGGCCGACTGCCGGCCAAATTTGAGCATAGAGCATGCCCGGTTGTTATGCGCTTTGGATGACTCAAATCATTAAGAGTTGTTCAGCCCGCTAAAAAGTCACACCTCTGGCGCACTTGGATGTGACTTTCTTAAAATGCGCCTTGTCTCCATGGACAACTACCGAATCCAAAGACTATCCTTTTGCGGATCGGAGGAGCCCGGTGCCGGGAGAAATCCCGGCGTCAGGTTATTTAGGCCAAGCTAAGGTGTTGCGTAACACCTTGCACAACACGGAGGAGAAATGCTTTTGAAAGCAATCGCAGACTGTAAAGCGAGTTGCCCTACTGCCCGCTTCTGGCCGCCTGGCGGCGAAGTGGACCAGCAATACGTTCATCGTTGCGGACTCAAAACATCAATAATATTAATCAGGCCGGCAGCGGGAAAAAAAGCGCACGACAGGCTCATTTTGGGGGAAGTTTAGGTTTCCCTGTCGTGCGCATAATTCAGTTACGTTCTTTATCGGCCTCTCACCGCCGAACTTTATGCTATTCGTCCGGATAAATCGCCGGATACGCTGTCTTCATTTCCGCCGCCGTCTCGCACGCTGTGCCAATCTGGATCAATTCGCCCTTGCCGATCCCCGGACACATCTTCCGCTCGGCCTCCCAGTTCGCTCGTTTCTCCACCAATTCCGGCCAAAACGGATACAGCCGGCACTGCACGGGCTTCACCGGGTGTACCGAGCAACCTTCTTCCGTTAAAAAGTGGCACTGTGAGTTCCGGGGCTTGCGCAAACGCAGCAAATGCTTGTAGCGCACTACATATTTCCGTTCGAAAACCTTCTCCGGCATCCCGACATATTCAGCTATCTGTCGCAAGTTCTCTTCGGTTAGGTACACGTACCCCTTGACGTTGCAGCATTTTGTACAGCCCGGCTGGCAGGCAAACCGCAGATGCATATCCTGAGTGTAGGCTGGCGTCGTTCCTGTTCATCCTCTCAAACCAGCTGAGATACTAAATCCTATGGCAGAGCTAAAGCAAATCCGCAAATGTGATAGTAAGTCGGCCATCGTCTTCGTTCACGGCTTCACCGGCGACGCCACTGGCACTTGGGCCGACTTCCCAACGTTTCTCGCCGCCGAAAGTCTACTCGACAATTGGAACATCCTGAGCCTTGGCTACAGTACGAGTCTTTTCCCCGGCACGCGCGGCGTCTGGTCCGCCGACCCCGACTTGCCCACTCTGTCCAAACTCTTCTTCACCGAAGTCGATATTCTTCCGCTGTCGGAGTGCTCGGACGTCGCCATTGTCGCGCACAGCATGGGCGGCCTCATCGTGCAGCGCTCGCTTGTCGACCATCCTGGTCTCACCACCAAAATGCGCCATCTCTTTCTGTTTGGCACTCCAAGCGCCGGAATCAAGAAAGCGAATTTCTTGAACAGACTGTTTGGACCCTTCGTGGGAACGCAAGTCACTAACATGGCAACGGACAGTCCGTTTGTTACCAAATTGCGCCAACAGTGGAAAGAAACTTTCGGTGCGAAACCACCGTTCCAGTTCTACACAATCGCGGGGGACAAAGACAACTTCGTACCTCCGGAATCGTCGCTCGAGCCGTTTGAAACAGATTTTCAGCGTGTTGTCGCGGGAGACCACCTCAGTATGGTCAAACCGCGCGAGGCCTCGGCCGATGTCGTGCGCCTTCTCATTAGCGCCCTCGCTCGGCGAGCGGAGCCCGAGGGCCCGTCTTCCCCACTGCGCTTGGCAGCTGAAACTGGCAAAGCTACGCCTGAGGCCATGGCCATCGCGCGCGAGGCTGTCGCGGGCCAGCGTCAACTAACCGAGGCCGAGGTCGTCGAAGCTGCTCTGGCTCTCGACCGCGATGGCCATCGAGAGGACGCCGTCAAACTGCTCGAAATGAATCAACACCTCGGCACCGACGTCAAGGGCACCCTTGCCGGCCGTATTAAGCGCCGCTGGATTCAGGCAGGCAAAGAAGAGGACGCCCATTGGGCCTTAGGCTTGTATGCCAGCGCTCTCGAAACCGCTCGCGCTATTTTGCCAGAGACGCCGGAATCGATTGGTCAGGTTTTTTATCACGCCATCAACGTCGCATATCTGAAACTTGTTGCCTTTAACGAAACGGCCGCTGCCCGCGAAATGGCGGGTGTGGCTTTGCTGTACGCCAAGAAAGCGAATCCGCCAGATATCTGGAGTGTCGCTACCGAAGCAGAGGCTTGGCTCTATCTCGGCGATGAAGATAAGGCCCTCGAAAAATATGGCCACGTGACCAACATGCCTAGCGAAAAATGGAAACTTGTTTCCACGGCGCAGCAAGCTCAACAAATTGCCAACAAACTGGGCAAGCCCGCGTTGGAACAGCAACTCCGTAACCTTTTCGAGCCGCCGATTAACAAGCTTGCCGCCGGCAGCTTTTAAGGAATGCGCGCAAGACCATGAGCACTCCATTGAGAATCGCCGGATCGAGTGGCCCACGGCTTGCTCACGCGCGCGGCTCGGATAGAGGCTTAACGGGTGGCAAGGGCAGCGCAAAAACGGGGACAGCCAGTACGCGATAGCTGGGGCCGCGGGCTGCGAGAGGAAGATGCGTTGGGCGCTATGGCAGTCCCCATCTTTGCTCGGTCTAGGAATCCAGCGGCTCGACATCGACGGAAACTTTTAGCACGTGATCGCGGCCGCCCAAAATCAGGCCCCGTAAAGGGCTCACGTCGCCATAGTCGCGTCCCCAGGCGAGTGTGACGTGACCGTCGCCGACGATGAGATTGTTGGTCGGGTCCACATCAAGCCAACCGCTCTGCGGACAGAACGCGGAGACCCAGGCGTGGGAGGCATCGGCTCCCACCAAGCGCGGCTTGCCGGGCGGGGGATAAGTTCGCAGATAGCCGCTTACATAGCGCGCCGGCAACTTTAGCGAGCGCAGACAGGCAATCTGCAGATGCGCAAAATCCTGGCAGACACCGCGCCGTTTACGGAAGACTTCTTCCGTTGACGTGCGCACCGTGGTGGCCTTGGAATCGAAGAGAAAGTCGTGATGGATGCGCGCTGTTAAATCAAGCAGAGCGTCGGCCCAGGGCCGGCCGGGCGTGAACGATTTGCCGGCATAATCCGCGAATTGTCTGGCAGGCTTGATGCGCGGCGATTCGAATTCAAACTGATAGGCAGCTAAAGCGGCGGGACTGCGATCTCCGCGAACGGCGCGGGCAACTTCTTCCCAAGCTGGCGAATTCTGGGGAGCGCTCGGCCTCCCGCCATCGAGGGAGACTTCACTGCGCGCCTCCACTATCAGTTGTTTGTGCGGCTCTTGAACGGTGAACAAGCTGATCTGATTACCGAAGTAATCGGTTCGGCCACTGCGCGTAGAGGGAGTGGGCGTGACGCGCAGTTCGCTCCAATGGCAGCGGTGATGGTCGAGCGTGCGCGGCGTCAAGCAGGCTACATGATTGCCCAAAGCGACCGGATATCTGTATTTGTAAGTCGTTCTATGGACGATCCGGTATGTCATTCGTCTATGTTGATGGGCACACTGCGCGCGTGGCTGAAATAGTTGTTGGATAGACTGTTCGACCACGCCGGAAGCAAAATCGCCAATTCCTTTAGTGTACGTTCCAGCCGGGCGCGCTCTTCCGGATGGCCTTTCTGTTCGCGGGCGCCCGGCAGCGGATAGGCAATCTGCTGGAGCGAGAAGCTTCGCAGCAGCGCCACTGCATGTTGCATGCGGTGCAAATCTTCGGCCACGTGGCAGGGCAATTTCGAATAGAGATCGGCCAGATGCGCCAATTGAAAATCGAGCGAGCGCGGATTCGTCTCATCGGCCATTAGCACGTCCAACACTGCTACCGGCTGCAACGTGGTGAAGTAACGCGACCGATAGGTCATGGAACTATCGCCGACTTCGAGCAGGAATTCGAGCAGCGGCCATTCGCACTCTGCCAGCGGCTTGGTGATTTCGCGCACCTCGCGCAGCGAATACATGGCTCGTTCGAGCCGCCGCCCCAAACTCAAAAAGAGCCAGCCTGGCCCACGCGTGATGTTTTCGCGTTCCATGCCGGAAAAGGCGGAGAGTAATTCCAAGCAGCCGGTGAGCACCGCCGAAAACTCAACGAAGAGCATGTATTCCTGCACGTTGACGCAATCGTTCAACTGTCCTATCAGGCGCGTCATGTCGGCGGAAAGACGCTCGCGAACGCTATTGCCCACGCGAAACACCTCGTCCAAATTGGCCGCCAGGCTATCGGGCCGTTTGGCGTCGGACATCAGTGAAATAATTTCGGCTTCCAGTTCGTTGGCGGTCGCCGGCCTGCGCTTCGGCAGCTTGCTGTGGCGCGTTTCAAAACAACCGTGCAGACGCAAAAGACAGCCCAGTTCCGCAGCGCTAGCGCGGCGCACACGGCCGATTAGCGTGCGCAGCAAGCGGGCCATGTTTTCGGCGCGCTCGGCATAGCGCCCGAGCCAGAAGAGATTGTCGGCGGCGCGGCTAGGTAAATCGGGAGAACCACGCCGCAGATCCAGTGGCTCGCCACGCGGACGCAAGAGGCTGAACGTATCAATCGGACCATCCCAAAGAATCCACGCATCCTTACTGTGGCCGCCGCGCTGCATGGACACAACCGGCCCTTCGGAGCCCGCCGCGCGCACCAGCCCACCGGGCATCGCCATCCAACCGTTCATCGTATTTAGGACATAGGTGCGTAGCACCACGCTGCGCGGCAACAAGCCGCCGTTATCCCATACCGGCGCGGTAGAAAGCGCCACTTGCTCTTGCGCCACGTAATCCATAGGATTGGCGCGCATCAAGCCGGTGAGCCGCTGCTTTTCTTCCTTGGCCAACCCCACGCCGAAGACCGGTTCCATGGTGCGCGACGGAAAAGCAGGCTTGATGACCACGTTATCGAGATGCTGCAGCACCCATTCGAGCGCGTATTCCTGTCCGCACCACCAAGTAGCAACCGATGGCAGTTTGATCTCTTCGCCGAGCAGATGTTGAGTCAAGCCCGGCAGAAAAGGCATGATGGCGGCGGTTTCAATCGTACCGCTGCCTAAGCCATTGACAACTTTCACATTGTCGGCGGCTACGGCATCCACCAAACCGGGCACGCCGAGCACCGAATCGCCGCGCAGTTCCAGGGGATCGCAAAAGCTATCGTCCACGCGCCGCAAGATGACGTCTACCTGTTGCAGGTCGTTGATCGTCTTGAGAAACACCTTGCGGTCTCGAACCGTTAGGTCTGCGCCTTCCACCAACGTGAAGCCAAGGTAGCGGGCTAAATAGGCGTGTTCGAAGTACGTTTCGTTGTACGGCCCGGGTGTAAGGAGCACAATGCGCGGATTACTTTTTTGCGCCAGGTGCAACAAGGTGTCTCGCTCAGCGCGAAAAAACGGCGCCAGCCGCTGCACGTTGTTGGAGCGGAACAGATCAGGCAAGATATCGGAAACAATGGTGCGATTTTCCAGTGTGTAGCCGCTGCCGGAAGGCGCTTGCGTGCGGTCGGCGAGGACCCACCACTGGCCGTCGGGCGAGCGTGCCAAATCCACCGCCAGCAAATGAAGATGCGCTTGCTTTTGACCGAGGCCTACCACCGGGCGCAAAAAAGCGGGATTAGCGTAGATCAACTCCGCAGGCAGACGGCCCGAAGCGAGAAGCCGCTGCTGGCCATAGAGATCTTGCAGCAGCAAGCTCAAGACTTCCGCGCGCTGAATGATGCCTTTTTCGATAAAGCGCCACTCATCGGCCGGAATGAGAAGCGGAACGAGATCTATTTTCCACGGGCGGCTGATCCCCTGGGGATCGCCGTAGACGTTATAAGTAACGCCATTTTCGCGAATGCGGCGTTGCGCGCGGGCGAGGCGTTTTTCTAATTCGTCGGCGCCCAAGTCGCTTAAGGAACGAATGAAGCTTGACCAGTGGCTGCGCGGCGTTACGCCATCGGCGGAAAGTTCATCGAAAACTTCCGGATCATGGAGTGGGGCTTGCAGCAAGTTCGAAATCATGTCGCATCAATCGCCGGCGCGCGGTTTAATTGGCCAGACGTGGGCCAGCGCAAATCAAGCGTCAAGGGTGTGACTGGATTCTTTTCTTCGGGGGGCGGTGTCATGGGTCCGGGCGTGTGGCCGAAGTTTTGGAAGCGCTCTTGACGGCGGCTTTCCGCCTCAGCGGCGTTAACGGGACGTGCTGTGTAATTGCGTCCTCCCGGATGAGCCACGTGATAAGTGCAGCCGCCGATCGATCGCGCGTTCCACAAATCGAGGATATCGAACACCAGCGGCGCCTGTACGGGAATGGTGGGGTGCAGGCAGCTTACGGGGTGCCACGCGCGGAAACGCACACCGCCCACTCCTTCGCCTGGCAGACCGGTGGGATGCAGCGGCACGCGGCGCCCATTGCATACCAGCGCGTACCGCCCTTCCGTTAACCCACTCGCTTTCGCTTGCAGGCGGTCAAGAGACGAATCGACAGTGCGGGCCGTATTGCCGCCGGCGGCTTCTTCGCCCAATACATGCCATGGTTCAAGCGCTTGCCGCAGTTCGAGTTCTACCGGACCAATGGCAACGGAACCCAACTTCGGAAAACGGAATTCCCATTGTGGTGTGAACCAACCGGCGGAAAGCCCATAGCCCGCCTGATGCAGGAACGCCGCCACTTCTTGAAAGTCGAGCTTGACGAAATGCGGCAGAAGGAAGCGGTCGTGCAGCGCCGTTCCCCAGCGCACTAATCCATTCCTATACGGCTGTTTCCAGAATGCCGAAACCAGCGTGCGAATCAGCAACGATTGCAGCAGAGCCATCCGCACTTGAGGCGACATTTCAAACGCCCGTAGTTCCAGCAGGCCCAAACGCGAGCCTGAGCCGTGCGGAGGATAGAGCTTATCGATGCAAAACTCGGCGCGGTGCGTGTTGCCGGTTAAATCCACCAGTAAGTTGCGGAAGAGCCGGTCAACCAGCCAAGGCGCACACTCGCCCGATGGCATCTCACTAAAGGCGATTTGCATTTCGTAAAGTGAATCCATGCGGGCTTCATCAATGCGCGGATACTGGCTGGTGGGCCCAATGAATGTGCCCGAAAAAAGATAAGACAGCGACGGATGATTCTGCCAGAACGCAATCATGCTCCGCAACAACTCGGGGCGGCGCAGCAAGGGGCTATCGGCCGCAGTCGGTCCGCCGATGACGATGTGGTTTCCGCCGCCGGTGGCCGTATGCCGTCCTTCGTGGCCAAACTTTTGCGCCGTGAGATGGTTGGCTTCCGCTTCAGCGAAAACGGTTTGATTGATTTTTTCGAGTTCTTCCCAAGTGGCGGCAGGCGGAAGATTGACTTCGATTACGCCAGGATCGGGTGTTACGCTAAACGACTTCAAGCGCGGGTCGGAAGGCGGCGTGTAGCCTTCCAGCCAAACCGGCTTCTTAAGATGGGCGCAAGTATCTTCAACCGCAGCCAGTAAATCCAGATAGTCCGCCAGCTTGGGCGTGTAAGGGAGAAACACGTGCAAACGGCCTTCGCGCACTTCCACGCAAAGCGCGGGACGAATGGTTTCCCCCGCGGATTTGCCCCGTTGCGGCGCAGCCGGCTGCGAATCTTCTACCGGAGTTTTGTCGAATAGCTCTGGTTTGCGCGCGGGTTGCGCCGGTAGTTTCTCGCGAGCGGCAAACGGATCGGGCTCGTAATCGTAATCGATCTCATCCGGCTCCACCCAAGGCAAGCTGTCGAGAGGCAAGCGATAGCCGATCGGAGAATCGCCGGCGATCAACAAGAGCCGCTCGGGACGTAGGAACCAGTGTTGGCTTGACCAATAGGTGCGCCACTTCAATTGACGGCGGCGCAACGGCAACACATAGCCCACTGCTTCCGTGAGGCCGCGTTCATATACTCGCAACAGTTCCTCGCGTTCGCGCGCGTCGGCCAACTTCGAATCTTTGAAGTCGACGTTTATCGGCAGCTTGCGTTCGCGCCACATGTAATACAAAGTGTCTTCGTACGCTGGGAGTATGTTGCTGGCGCTTACTTCCAAACGGCGCGCGAGAGCCTCAACGAATTGCTTGGCGTCGCTTTGTTTGAAGCCGTAATCTTTTCCGGAACTCGCAATCAGGTCGAGGTTTTCCCAAACGGGGACGCCGTCGGCGCGCCAACAACAGTGCAAGGCCCAACGTGGCAAAGGCTCACCGGGATACCATTTTCCTTGCCCGAAATGGAGCATAGCTCCGGGCGACATTTTTTCGCGCAGGCCACGAATGAGCCCCTCCCCAAGCTTGCGTTTCTCCGGACCCAGCGCTGCAACATTCCATTGGGGGCTGTCGGGATCGTCTACGCCGACGAAAGTAGGTTCGCCACCCATAGTGAGCCGCACGTCCGCCGTTTTGAGATCTGCATCAACCTTGCTGGCGAGAGCTTCCACCTGCGCCCAGTCGGTGTCGTGAATCGGTGCGGCGAATTGCGGCGCATCCAGCAAGCGCTCTACCTTCATTGAGAAAGTGAAGTCGACTTTGGCTTTTTCCGTTGTGCCGGTAATCGGCGCGGCCTCCGTAGCATCGGGCGTGCACGCCAGCGGAATGTGCCCTTCGCCTGCGAGCAAGGCTGAGGTGGGATCGAGGCCAATCCAGCCGGCGCCGGGCAAGAATACTTCGGCCCAGGCGTGCAGATCGGCGGTGTCGGTCTTATTCTTTTCCGAAGCGAGTTGAATCAAATACCCGGAGACAAAGCGCGCCGCCAAACCAAGTTGGCGAAGCACCTGCACCAGCAACCAGCCGGAATCGCGGCACGAACCCTGGCCTTTTTCGAGAGTTTCCTCGGGCGTCTGAATGCCCTCTTCCAGGCGCGTTTCGTAGGCGATCTCTTCGCAGATGGTGCGGTTGAGATCTACCAGGAAGCCCACCGTGGCGCGCGGCTTTCTCGAAATACTGCTGAGCAAATTGGCGAGCAATGGGCCTGGTTGCGGCGTCTTTAAATAAGGCTCCAGATCGCGCGCCAGTTCCGGCGTGTATTTGAATGGATACTGCTCGGCGTAGGGTTCCAGAAAAAAATCGAACGGATTGACGGACGATAACTCGGCGATCAGATCGACTTCCACGGAGAACTCGTCTGCCGGTTCCGGAAATACCAGCCGCGCCAAGCGGTTGCCCAGCGGATCTTGTTGCCAGTTAATAAAGTATTTCGCCGGTTTGATTTTGAGCGCATAACTGGTAATCGGTGTTCGGCAATGCGGCGCCGGGCGCAAGCGAACTACCTGCGGACCAAGCGAAATGCGTCTCTCGTACTTATAGTTCGTCTGATGATTCAGCGAAACTCTGGTGCCCATCCATCCCTCGTGTCACCCGCGGCAATGGAGGCAGCGAGCGCCACCAGCACTCGCGCGGGTATTCTTACTTGCTTCTTCTAACGGTTGCGGTATCTGCCGCTCCAAAGGGCTAAGCGCCTTTTGCGTCTCTAGTGTCACAGTACACTATGGTCCAGAACGACTTTCAGAGTCTCAAGAAAGAACTCGTTTTCTTCGGGGGTTCCTACTGAAATTCGCAAACAATGCGGAAGCCCGGTGGTAGCAAGCGGGCGAATAATGACGCCGCGCTCAAGCAGGTTTCGAAAAATGCCTTTCGCTTGCTCTTCGCTCTTCAAAACCGTCATCACGAAGTTGCCTGCTGAAGGTACAACATGAAAACCCATTTCACGCAGATGGCGAGTTAGAAAGACCAGCCCCTTCGCATTATTCGCGACTGAGCGGATCATGAACTCGCGATCTTCCAAGGCGCCTAAGGCAGCCGCCTCGGACGGGCCGCTGGGCTCAAATGGCAGCTTGACTTTTAATAACACGGAAATAAGATCTTCGTGCGCGAAGCCATAACCGATGCGAGCCGACGCCAAACCATATGCTTTTGAGAACGTACGCAGTGTTATCACGTTATCGAAGCGGTAGTGCATGGAATCGGGATACGATTGCTCCACCACGCCAAATTCGTAATAAGCTTCGTCCAAGATGATGAGAACGCGCTCGGGCACACGTTTATGAAATTGTTCAAACGCTTGCCTCGTGAAAAATGTGCCGGTGGGATTATTAGGATTCGCCAGGTAGATCAGCTTAGTTTTGGGGTTGATGTTATCGGCCAAAGCGTCTAGATCATAGTGCCAATCGCGGTAGGGCACGGTGCGATAAGCGACGCCGCGGCCGCGGGCGAGAACCTGAAAGCCGAGAAAGGCGGCTTCTGTGGTGAGCACTTCATCGTCGTCGTTAAGAAAGGTGCGGACGATGTTCGAGATGATTCCTTCGCTGCCTGAACCGGCGATGACGTTGCGGACATCTACGCTAAAGAGTTCCGCCAATTTACGGCGGAGAGCCAAGCCACCTGAGGGATAGCGCGCAAGATAGGCGAGCGCTTGCTGGGCCTTTTCAATGGCATTGGGCGATGAACCCAACGGATTTTCGTTCGAAGCCAGCTTGACGACCCGTGCTAACCCGTATTTTTGCTGGATTTCTTCGGCGTTTAGGCCCGGTTCATAAGCGGCTAGCGCGGAAATGTGGGGTGGAACGAGAATTCCAGTCGTGCAAGTGGACATAAGATAAGTGCCTTCCCTTATAGTAATGGCAAATTTGTTATTTTCCCCGGCAAGGACGTAAACACAAGTGATTCTGGATGGCGAACATTTAACGCTCGAGCAGGTTGTCGAGGTGGCCTATGGTGAGCCGGGGACGCCGCCCGTTGTTCTCGCAGATTCTGCCAGCGCCAAAGTGGAGCGAGCAGCCAGGGCCGTGGAAACGATGCTGCGCCAAGGGCGAGTGGCGTATGGCATCACGACCGGCTTCGGGGCTTTTAAGGATCGCGTGATTCCGCTGAATCAAGTCGAAAAACTTCAGCGCAACATCTTAGTGAGCCATGCGGTGGGTGTGGGCGATCCGTTCGACCGCGCCACCACTCGCGCCATTATGCTGATTCGCGCGAATACGTTGGCGAGCGGCTTTTCAGGCATTCGCGTCGAAACGCTACAGCTTTTGCTCGAAATGTTGAATGCGGGCATTCATCCGGTGATTCCGAGTAAGGGGTCGCTGGGCGCGAGCGGTGACCTTGCACCGCTGGCACATATGAGTCTCCCCTTGATCGGCGAAGGGCATGCTGAGTTTCAGGGAGAGATTCTGAGTGGCCAGGAAGCATTGCAGCGCGCCGGTTTGAAGCCACTCGTCCTGGCCGCCAAAGAGGGGTTGGCGTTGACGAATGGTACGTCCGTGATGTGTGCGCTCGGCGTGCTGGAGACAGTTCGAGCTGAGCGCATCACCCGCATGGCCGACATCGCGGGCTGTATGAGCTTAGAAGCGCTGCACGGCACGCCGCTCGCTTTCGACGAGCGCATTCACGCGTTGCGCCCGTTCCCACGCCAGATCGAGTGTGCGCGCGGGTTGCGCGAAATTTTAGAGGGCAGCGAGTTTGTGCGCCGCGGAAGTGACCCGGCGAATGTGCAAGATGCCTACACTCTCCGCTGCATTCCGCAAGTGCACGGTGCGGCACGCGACGCAGTGGCTTACTCCCGCTGGATATTTTCGATTGAGCTGAACGCAGTGACTGATAATCCGCTGATCTTTTGCGATGGCGATAAAATCGACATTCTCTCGGGCGGCAATTTTCACGGCGAACCGCTGGCGATTGCGATGGACTATCTGGCGATTGCGGTGGCCGAGTTCGGCAATATCTCTGAGCGGCGAACTATGCGATTGACCGATGAAGCGTCGAACACCCAAACGCTTCCGGCGTTTTTGGCGGTGAACGGCGGCTTGAACTCGGGCTTTATGATTCTGCAATATACTGCTGGCCGCGCTGGCCACGGAGAACAAGGTCTTGGCGCATCCCGCCAGCGTGGACACGATTCCGACGTCGGCCAACGTTGAAGACCACGTAAGTATGGGTTGTACGGCGGGGCTGAAATTGCGACAAGTGACCGCGAATGTGGAACACATCTTAGCGATTGAACTCATGGCCGCATCGCAGGGCATTGATTTCCGGCGTCGCGTAATGGGAGAGAAAACGCGTTTGGGCAAAGGCACGCAGCCGTTCTATGACCGCATTCGCAGCACCGTGCCGTTTATTGAAGAAGACACAGTACTGATTGGCTATCTAGCCGATGTACACAAGATTGTGGCGAACGGGTAGAGCCTATTCGTGGCGCAGCGCAACGGCCGGATCGATGCGCACAGCTCTGGCAGCGGGAAGATATGCCGAAACTCCGCCGATCACTATCATGACGGCCAGCACAGCGACCCAAGCGATGGCATCGCTTGTATCAACGCCGAAAAGCTGATGCTCCACCGCACGGCCGGCAAACACCGCGCCAAAGGCACCCGCCGCGATACCAAGACCGATCACCAACGCGCACCTGCCGAAGATCAATCCGGCAATTTGCGGCCGGCCTGCGCCCAAAGCCGCGCGAATACCGATCTCCCGCTGGCGCAGTTCAACCAGATGTGCGAGCGACCCATAGAGGCCGACGACGGCGAGCAGTAGTCCGATCAGCGCCAAGGCGTTGAGCAGGAGCGCGATGAAGCTGCGCAGTTCTAACGAGCGGGCCAGCCGTTGTTGCATGAATTGGACATCATACAAAGCGGCTCCTGGGTCGAGCTTGGCAACGATCCTCCGCACGGCAGACGTGGGATCAACGTCGCTTTTCAGACGTAGCACCAAGTACGTCTCCTCAGTGCGTTCTTGCAAGGCGGGAAAGTAAACCTCCGGTTCGCGCGGTCCGCCAAGATCCGAATTCTGCACGCTGCCGACCAGGCCAATAATCGTGGCCGGATGATCTCCTCCACCGCTGCCAATCAGTTTGCCGATGGGATCTTCATCGGGGAAGTACCTGCGGGCGAGTTCCTCATCAATCACTGCGACTGGCGGCGCACCGTCTCGATCTTGTTTTGTAAATGTCCGGCCACGCACCAGTGGTATTTGCATCGTCTCAAAGTAGCCCGGGAAGTTAAGCCCGATTTGTGCTTCCGGCGGTGGGCTTTGCTTTGCTCGCCCCGGCAAATTGAGTGCTTCCGTCCAAAAGCCGCTTGGGTTGAACGGAATATGGCCACCAGATGCTATCTGCACACCAGGCAGCGATCCTAGTTCCTCCATCAGCGGCGTAAAGAAATTCGTATTCCAACTCTGCGGCGCCTTGTAGCGCTGGCTCGGCAGATCAATCGCGCCCGTCCAAAGACGCTCCGCTTGGAATCCCGGCGGTTGATGAGTCAAGTTTAAGAAACTGCGGCTCAACTGAACAGCCGTGAACAAAAGAGTCAGAGCCAGCGCGATCTGCCCGGCCACAACAAAATCGCGCCACTTGGTGGTACCTCTAGCGCGCAGGCGTATCGCGCCGAACGCCGGCACAAGGCCCGCAATACACGTGCCTAGCAGGGCCATCAGCGGCGCGGACAGCAGCGCCCAAGTCCAAACGGGTGTCGGCTGCCGCAACGGTCCGTAGACATTGATGAAACGAATTGCCGCCACCGCTGCAATCATTCCTAACAAGCAGCCGCCTAATGCCAGAAGTGCTGTCTCTGTGAGCAATTGCCGAACGATCCGCAATTTTGTTGCGCCCACCGCCAGACGAATCGAGATCTCATTTTGCCTCGCCGTGCCCCGAATGAGAAGCAATCCGCTCACATTGATCCCAGCGATCAGCATGACCGCGCCCACGGCTCCAAAGGCTAGGTACAGCCAACGCCGTATATGCTCGGTGAGTTCATCCGCCAGAGGCTGCGAGGTGAAGTGCCAGCCATCGGTCTTTGGATAGAACGCTGAATAGTGCGCGGCGAAATCGTCTGTTATTAAATTGAGCGCGGCGCTTGCTCTTTCGGCACTAACGCCCGGAGCGAGGCGTGCCACCATGTGCAGCCACTTTTCCATGCGCCCACCTTCGATGGTAAATTCTCCGGCGCGCATGGCAACCGGAACCCAAAGTTGTGTTTCTGCCGACGGGAACTGAAAGCTGCGCGGCATGACGCCGACCACGGTATAGGGCAGGCCGTTAAGATGGATCACACGGCCGAGTACTTTCCGATCCGCTCCGAACATACTCCGCCACAGTCCATCGCTGAGAATCGCTGTTCCGTCGGCACCTTTTGCATCTTCCGCCGCGGTGAACAATCGACCCATCTCCGGCTTCACACCGAAGACGTCGAACATCGATGCCGAAGCATTCACAACGTCCACGTGCTGTGTTGTACCAACGCCCGTCAGATTCAAATCGTTGTAGTAGTAAATGCCGCAGCGCGCGAATATATCGGTGTGCTTGCGAATCTCACCATAGTCGAAGCCGGAAACGCCCGCCATCGCGACTTGGCTCTTGGGAAAGGCGTTGTGAATGAAAAATAACTGCTGCGAGTTCGGGTAGGGCAGCGGCTTAAGCAGCGCCTGGTACAGAACCGCAAATACCGCACTCACACTGCCGATGCCCACCGCCAGCACCACTACGGCAATGACAGCGAAGCCCGGCCGCCTCGCCATCTGGCGCATCCCGAAACGGACATCTTGCCCGACGGTCATTTGCTAACTCGCGAATATCTTCGTCATCCGATCGGACAAATCTTTCAAACC
The DNA here is from genome assembly GCA_963763615.1 of Bryobacterales bacterium. GTDB lineage: Bacteria > Acidobacteriota > Terriglobia > Bryobacterales > Bryobacteraceae > Bog-105. The sequence continues at coordinate 78,506 of CAVXPI010000019.1, forward strand.
TTCCGGGGAATCGGCGCCTGGCTGCTCGGCGATACCCCAACCGTCGTAGCCAATCTCATCCAGCGCCTTCATTACTGCGGGCCAATCGTTATCGCCTTCCAGAAACTTCACTTCAAAACCCGAATATGGCCCAGTCTTGTCCCGCTTCGCCAAGCTGTATTCCTTGATATGCAGCTTCTGAATGCGCTTGCCCAAAATGCGAATCCATTGCTCTGGCCAGCCGAAGGTGATGACATTGCCGACATCGAAATGCCAGCCAATGGCGGGGCTTTCGAACTCGTCAATGTAACGGGCTGCTTCTAGCGGGCTCATTAAGAAATGATTCCAAACATTCTCGATGGCAAGTTTCACGCCCAACTCATGAGCCAGCGGAAGTATCTTGCGAATCTCCGTTTGCGAACGCGTGTAGGCATCCTTATAAGACACGTTCTTATTCACAACGGCGGGAACCAGCAGTACCGATGTTGCGCCATAAGCCTTGGCATCGCGCAACGCTTGCTCCGCGCCGCGGACACCAACGGCTCGTACTTCCGGGCTCGGATCCGACAGCGGATTCTTCCAGTGCGTTTCGCAGCACACGCTCGCGGGCGCCAAGCTCGTGGCATGAAACGCATCGAGTACTTCTGCTTGCGACATGTGGCTCATGGGCTCGACGCCATCAAAACCAGCCGCCTTTACGGCTTTGAATTTTTCGAGAACGCTGCTGCCCTTCATTTCGATGGTGGCGTACATGATGCCTTTGCGAAGTTGGTGGCGAGGTTCGTCGGAGGCGAAGGTTTTGTTTGCCGTGGCGGCAAGGGCGGTGAGCGCGGTATTGGTTTTTAGGAAGGTGCGTCGGTTCATAAAGTTCGTTCCATCATATCCGTCTCTAGGTCAGTAACCGGCCAGCCGTTTCTTTCAATGCCACGCCAGTGAGTTTTCGTTTGCGCGCTTCATTTGTCAGAAATGCCAGCTTGTGCGCGGCCTCCGAATACGAGAGCCCCTGATCGTGAATGTTCGAAATGCAATTGCGCTCGGCATCTGTGCGGCGCACGCGCGGCATCCAGGTAATGTAGATTCCTAAGCTATCCGGCGTCGTCAAGCCTGGCCGCTCTCCCAAAATCACAATCGACAACTCTGCCTTCAGCAATTCCCCAATGTGGTCGCCAATGGCAACTCGTCCTTGCTGCACAACGAAAATGGGAAGTGTGTTGTCGGGGGCCATTTCTTTGAGCAACGGAACGGCGTGCCGGTGAACGGCTAATGCCGACAGGCCATCGGCCACAATCATCGCCGTCTTGTGTTTCGTAAGGGCCAAAATGCGCGCATGTTCTTCACTCAGCCGCCGGCCTTTGTCGGGTCGCCGCAAGTATTCCTCCCGATTCGCCGCCGCACTGCGAACAAAAACCGCCGTCAATCCGCAAGCTCGTATTTCGTCGCCGAGTGCCGCCGTATCCAAAGGAAGATAAACTGCGTCTCTGGCGCGTGCGTGCGCCAAGCGAAAATCGAGCAGCGCCGTTGTGGGTAAGCTATCGCCCGCAACGCCCAAGCCTACTCTTGCCCGCGTGTAATCACTCAGCTTCATGATGAGGATTCAAGCAGCGCCGCCATCTCCGGCAAAGCGGGCCGCCGGGTCAACCACTCTTCAAATTCGGGTGCAGGCCGCAAACCAAAGACAGACCGCAAGTAGAGCGCATCATGAAACGAACTGCTTTGATAGTTCAGCATGATGTCGTCTGCCCCCGGTACGCCCATAATGTAGTTCACTCCAGCCGCAGCCAGCATGGTCAAGATGGCGTCCATATCATCGTCGTCGGCCTCGGCATGGTTCGTGTAGCAGACATCGCAACCCATCGGCAGCCCCAGCAGCTTGCCGCAAAAATGATCTTCCAGCGCGGCGCGTAGAATCTGTTTACCGTTGTATAAATACTCCGGCCCTATAAAGCCCACAACCGTATTCACCAGCATCGGGCGGAAAGCGCGCGCGACGGCATAGGCCCGAGCCTCGCATGTCTGTTGATCCATGCCCATATGCCCGTTCGCCGAAAGCGCACTGCCTTGCCCGGTCTCGAAGTACATAATGTTGTCGCCCACCGTGCCGCGCTTCAACTCGCGAGCCGCCTCATGTGCCTCGCGCAACAGGGCCAGATTGATTCCAAACGAAGTGTTAGTACCCTCCGTTCCACCGATCGATTGAAAAACGAGATCCACCGGGGCGCCTGCACGCAGCGCCTCAAGTTGCGTTGTAACATGCGCCAGTACACAGCTCTGTGTTGGTATTCCATAACGCTGCCGGATCGTGTCAATCATCACCAGTAACTGCTTTACGGTTTGCGGATTATCCGACGCGGGATTAATGCCAATCACCGCATCGCCGCTCCCCAGCATGAGTCCATCGATAATGCTGGCCGCAATGCCGCGTGCATCATCGGATGGATGATTCGGCTGCAACCGGGTTGCCAATCGCCCCGGCAATCCTACGGTAGTCCGAAAGCGCGTCACCACATGAATCTTCCGCGCCGCTTTGACCAGATCCTGTTGCCGCATGAGTTTCGATACGGCTGCCGCCTGCTCCGGCATCACTCCCGGCGCAATCCGCGCGAGTGTTGCTCCATCGGTTGCGTTGTCCAGGAGCCAATCGCGAAACGAACCCACCGTGTGATATGCAATTTCCCGAAAGGCCTGGGCATCGTGCGTATCGAAAATGAGCCGGGTCACTTCGTCGTCTTCGTAAGGCGTCAGCGGCTCTTCTAGAAACGCTTTCAACGGCACATCGGCCAAAGCGATCTGCGCGGCCACCCGCTCTTCGGCACTCTTTGCCGCGACGCCCGCCAATTCGTCTCCAGACCGCAACGGCGTTGCCTTCGCCAGCAGCGTTTTTAGGCCGGGAAACTGGTAGACCAACGATCCAAGAGTGGTTTGATAACCCAAAATATTCTTAAAGGTACCGCAAGTTCTCGAAGGTAACGAAAGAAGGTCGCTACACTGCGGTTATGAACCGTCTCGCATTTGCCGCCGCGGCTGCCCTGTGCGTTAGCGCCCTCGCCGCCACGGCCGAATCGCCCATGGTGGAACGCGTCGATAAGACCGCATTCATTCAAATCGAAGCTAACAGCTTTCGTGCGCTGACCCCGCGCCAACAGGCCCTTGCCTACTGGCTCACCCAAGCGTCGATTGCCATCGATCCCATCATCTACGATCAACTCTCCCGTTTCGGTCTGCAGCAAAAAGAGATCTTGGAAGCCGTCGTGAAGGCAAGGGACAAGGTCGATCCCGAAACCTATTCACAAGTACTCTCCTTCACCAAGCTGTTTTGGGCCAACAAAGGGAACCATCACGAACAGACCGGCCAGAAGTTCCTGCCGCAATTTACACCCGAAAGCCTGAAGACCGCGCTACGCGCAGCGGGCCGAACGGATTTGGCCGCGAGCGTAGACCGCCTGACTCCTGCGCTGTTTGACCCCAGCTTCGAGCCCATACTCACAGCCAAAACGCCCGAAGGCGGCAAAGACATCATCGAAGCAAGCTCGAACAATTTCTATCTCGGCGTTAACCTGGCGGACCTGAAGTCGTTCGACGAACACTACCGTCTTGACTCCCGCGTCGTGAAGGAGAATGACAAACTGCGTGAAGAAGTTTACCGTGCAGGCACTCCCGATGGCCGCATCAAACCCGGTCTTTACTCCGAATACCTGCGTAAAGCCATCAGCTATCTCAATCAAGCGCGCGGTTACGCCGAGCCAGGCCAGGCAAAAGTAATTGCAGCGCTAGTCGAATTTTATGAGACCGGTGAATATTCCGACTGGGTCGCGTATGGCATGGAATGGGTGCAAAACAACCCAAGCGTCGATTTCGCCAGCGGCTTTATCGAAACCTATCGCGACGCTCGCGCTGCCAAGGGCACGGCACAAACCTTCGTCTGCGTCACCGATGAAGCTCTCTCTGCAGCCATGCGCAAGATCGCTCAAAACGCCGCTTACTTCGAAGGCCGCGCTCCTTGGGATGCCCGTTACAAACAGCAAAATGCCCGCCCGCCCGTTGCCAAAGCCGTCGAGACAATCGTCGAGACGGGTGATTTCCATGTGTCGACTATTGGTGATAATTTGCCGAACGAAGACGAAGTGCACCAAAAGTTCGGCACCAAGAACTTTCTCTTTTCTAGCGCCACGCGCGCGTTCGCCGCGGCCACCGGCGGCAAGGTCGCCGCAGAATTCGCCGCTTCGCCTCAGGAGGCCGAACGCGCCCAAAAGTATGGACCCGGCGCAGACGAGCTCATGACTGCCATGCACGAAGTGATTGGACATGGTTCAGGCAAACTCAGCCCAAAGTTGACGCAGTCCCCGGGCGCTTACCTAAAAGAGTATTACTCGACTCTTGAAGAGGCGCGCGCAGACCTGGTAGCTCTCTGGAACGTCTTTGATCCAAAGTTGAAAGAGTTAGGCCTGATCCAATCCGACGAAACAGGCCGCGCAATGTACGACGCCGCCGCGCGCGTAATGCTGACTCAATTGGCACGCAATCCCAAGGGCGACACACTCCAAGAAGACCACCAGCGCGATCGCCAATTGATTGCCAGTTACATCATGGATAAGACGGGAGCCATCGCACTCGAATCTCGCAACGGAAAGAGTTTCGTTGTCGTCAAAGATTACGAGAAGATGCACCAAGGGGTTGGTATGCTGCTGGCGGAACTGATGCGCATCAAAGCGGAAGGCGATTATCCGGCCATCAAAGCGCTTATCGATGCCTATGGAGTTCACTTCGACCCCAAGCTGCGCGATGAAGTGCTGGCTCGCTACTCCAAACTCGACTTACCTACTTACTGGACCGGGATCAACGCGGATCTAGCCGCGAAATTCGATGCAGAGGGCAAAGTGACGTCTGTTGAAATTTCTTACCCGCGCGACTACGTCAAACAACAACTGCACTACAGCGCGCTAAGGGAGGTTCGGCAATAGCAGCATGCGTTTCCTTTTTGCAATTTTGCTGCTGACATGTCCCATGTGTTCGCAGTTTGAAACGAAACTAGCGCCGGAGACAGTGCGAGCGTTCGAAGCCCATGTGAGAGTGGCGGAAACCGAACTTGAATCCCGCTGGTCCGGCCGCGAGCCTTTTCTTGAGTTGGACGTCTCTTCAGCGGACAATAAGCGCATTCTCAAAGGCGAACTCGTCATTCGGCCTGCTGCCGGCGGCAATCCGGAGGGAATTCCCGATGGCTTGATTCACGATTGGGTGGGAGCGGTCTACATCCCGAGCACGAGTGTCGGCAAGGTCCTCGCGGTGTTGCAGGATTTCGATCGTCACTCAAAAATCTATCCTGAAATCATACGTTCCCGCCTCGTCAAGCGTCAAGGCGACGACATTACCGGTTATTGGCGGCTCGAACGAAAGCAACCGTTTGTGCCGGCCGTCTTTGATGTTCAACAAGAAGCGCATTACAAACAGGTCGCGCCTGGGCGCTGGATTTGCCGCGCTTATGCCGACGATATTCGGGAAGTGCAGGACGCGGGGACGAAGAAGGAGCAGGATTATCCGCTTGGTGAAGGCCTTGGACTTCTCTGGCGAATGAACGCGTTTTGGAGCATTGAAGTCCATGGCGATGGAGTGTTAGCGGAGTGCCGGACCATCTCGCTTTCGCGCAGCATTCCGAACGGCATGGGCTGGATGATCAAACCTTTCATCCAAAACGTTCCGAGGGAATCGTTGACCTCGACGTTGCTGAATACGCGCAAGACGATTGCCAGTCAGTGAGTTACTTTTCGGTATACTTAAAAGCTAGATGGATCGTAAACCTCAGCTGATTCAACCGCTGGCCATTGTGATGACCGTGCTGGCCGCGCTCGTTCGTCTCGCGCCGCATCCCCCAAATTTTTCGCCCATCGGCAGCGTGGCTCTCTTCGGCGGTGCCCGCTTGCGTAGCTGGCAGGCTTATCTCGTGCCTCTCCTGGCGTTAGCTATCACTGATCCGATTCGCAGCCGCATGGAAGGTGGCTACCCGGCCTACTCATCCGGCACAATCGTTGTTTACGCTTCCTTTCTGATCAGCGTGTTCTTGGGCCGCACTTTCCTGCGAAACACGAACAGCCCGTTGCGCATCGCCTTGGTCGTATTCGCCGGCAGCATGCAGTTCTTCCTGATCACCAACTTTTTCTCCTTCCTTGAAATGCACGACCTGTATCCGCGAACAATCGCCGGATTGGCTGCTTGCTACACGGCGGCCCTACCGTTCTACGGCCGGACACTGCTGGGCGATTTGTTCTTCTCTGCGGTGCTGTTCGGCGCATATGCTCTCATCAGCCGTCGAATCGAATCCTCTCGCGCTGTCGCTGCCTAATTTATCTCCCGCCTTTGCCGCTTATTCGTAGCGCAGTGCTTCGGTCGGGTTTAACTGGGCAGCGCGCCGCGCCGGCAGCAAGCCGAACGTTACCCCGACCGCAAACGATACGACGAACGCCACCAGCACCGATATCGGCGAAACCGGCACTTTGATCTGCGACGTGAACAGCGGGACGCTGAGCGGCAAAGCCAAGCCGATCACGATGCCCATCGCTCCGCCCACCACGCTCATCACGACGGCCTCCACAAGAAACTGCAGCAAGACTTCCTTGCGGGATGCCCCAACGGCCATGCGCAGCCCGATCTCACGCGTCCGTTCAGTGACTGTGACCAGCATGATGTTCATAATGCCGATGCCCGAAATCAGCAGGGCAATCAGTGAAACCAAGATCAAGACAATCGTCAGAACAGTGGCGATGGTGTCGGCAGTTTCCAAGATCGCCACGAGATTCTGCACGTCGTACTTCGCGCCGGGGCGATGGCGGCTTTCCAGAATCTGATTGACCCTCTCGGTGACTTCCGGGACTTTGGCGGCATCTCGCACCTGCACGTAAACGGGCTCAATTTTTTCGTACTGCATAAAGTACTTCATCACCGTAATGGGTATGAGTACTGTTTCGTCACTAATCTCACCCTGACCGAACGTTGTGGTCTTCTCGCGAAACGTGCCGATGACGGTGAACTGCAGCTGGCTGATCTTGATGGTTTGACCAATAGCTGCGTCCTGGCTGCCGAAGATACGCACGGCTAGCTTTTCGGTTAGCATGGCAACCCGCCCACGCAACGCCACGTCGCTCGAATCCAAGCTGCGCCCGCGCAGAATAACGAGCGGCCGCACCACGGAGTATTGGTCGTCGACGCCGTTCACCGTGAGCTCGCGGACCTTGCCGCTCACCACGATCTGATCGTGCGATGTCATCACGGCCGTGGCGGCGACAATCTCGTTGCCCAAGCTGTCGCGAATGGCCTGGACGTCTGCGAGTTTAACGAAATCGGCCTGAATCTTAGCGGTGTTCTGGCCACCAGCCTGGTAATAGGCATAGACTAAGTTGGAGCCCACGCCGCGGATTTGATCGAGAATCAGATCCTTGCTGGCTAAAGAAATGGTGACCACCAGAATCACCGAGGCATTGCCGATGATCAAGCCAAGAGCTGTCAGAAAGGTTCTGAGCCTGTTTGCTTTAAGCGCCTGAAGGCTGAAGCTGATCGCTTCGGAAACGTTCACATCACTCCTCGATAAACTGGGTGGGGCTGGCATTCTTGCCAGCTAGCCGCCTTTCCAGGCGGCGCCATCGCTCGACCACCGAAACTGCTCGGGCTTCTGGACGAAGCCCGCACCTCACCGTCCGTCAACGCCTCGACCAACCGGGCGCGGATCGTTTCGAGCGCTAAGAGGCGACCGCCTGGAAAGGCGGTCGGCAGGCAAAAATGCCCACCCTACGCCCCGCCTACTTCCTTCAGCAAGCGGCGCGCTTCGTTCTTGGGCGGATCGTCAGGGGTGATCGAAGCTTGCATGTACTTCTCAAGCATAGTCTTGGCTTGGCCAAGATCGCGCTTTTGCTTGATCAGTACGGAAGCCCAAGCGAAAAGGACTTGCGGTGCGTTGGGGTGCTTGGTTTGCGCTTCTAGAAACACTTCATCGCTCTCTCTATTGCGGCCCTGGTTCGCCAAGAAGCGGCCCAAAGCCAGCAGATGGCCAACCGAGTGCGGAGCGGCACTGATGGCTTGGTGGAGATGGTCTTCCGCGCTTTGAAATTCCTTGCGCTTTTGTGCCAGCTTTGCTTTTTCAAAATAGCCTTGCGCCGGATCCAGTTTCGAAGTGCGCTCGGCAATAGACAGAGCCTTGTCATAACCGCCGCCCAGGAAGCCGGGTGCTTCCAGATAGTAGTCGAATAAATCGCTCAGCGCGTCCGGGTTCTTCGGATCCAGCTCAACTGCCTTTTCGAAAGCATCCCGGGCCTTGGAAGCCAAGCTTGGAGCCATTAGCGGATTTGAAGTCTCAGCTCTTTTCCCGTACGCCCGGCCCAGCCAGTCGCGATATTCGGCATTCTCCGGCTGCGCTTGCACTACGATTTGTAAATAATCGGTGGCCTTTTTGAATTCGCCTAGCATGTAGTAATTACGAGCTACCAGAAAGTTGGTAGCTACGTCTGACGAATGTTTATCGAGCGAGGCTAGCGATGCTTCAAAATCAGTGTGCCGGTAGCGATCTTCCGCTTTTACGAGATCAGCCGCATGCAGCGCGGCAACTCCCAAAAGGAGCGTGCCAACGCCCCGGCGAAATTTGTCGAAACCCAAGAAAATGCTCCCCATGAAAACTAGCCTAGCGGTGTTTTTAGCCCCTGTCACTGTATTGATGCCTCGTCTCAGTACCAGGTTGCTAAACCTTCCATAAAACCCGCTAAATCTTTGATTCTTTTAATGTGGCTGGAGTGCTCCATGCTACCCGGCGGCAGAGTATAGTATCTTTGAGGATTACAATTTTGAAAAGAAGAGAGGACACCCACGTATGTTCGCCCAGTTGCGAAGTTCATTGATTTTGAGCAGTCTCTTGTTGGTGGTGGCCGGCGGCGCCTGGGCGCAAACCACAACCATTGAAGGCGACGTGAAGGACGCCAATGGCCAGCCGTTGAAGGGCGCCGTTATCGTTTTGGATCGCACCGACATCAAAGGCCACTATCAAGTGAAGTCCGATAAGAAGGGCCACTGGCTCTACACTGGTCTACCCTTCGGCACATTTGATATCAGTTGCCAGGTGGATGGTCAAACAGTCGATTCCATAAAGGGCGTCAAGTCAAAGTATGGCGACAGCACGACGGCCGACTTCGATTTGCGGAAGGTGCAGGCACAAAAGGCGAGTATGCAAGCGGCAGTGGCAAGTGGGGACGTACCTAACGATGCCACGCGCGGCATGACGAAGGAACAAAAAGAAGCGTTTGAAGCGACGGCCAAGAAGAACGCCGAAACGATGAAGCACAACAAGGCGTTAAATGACGCCTTCAACGCCGGCCAAGATGCCAAAAAGGCCGGCGACGCGGAACAAGATAAGGCACAGAAAGTTGTGAAGTATCAAACCGCCGTCGAGAGCTTCAACAAGGCCGGCGAAATCGATCCGAGCCAAGCGGCGGTTTGGGATGCGCTCGGTGAAACCTACTCAGCGATGGGCGATGCGCAAACCGGTGAAGACCGGAACAAGTCCTTCGATCTAGCCATTGCCAACTACAACAAGGGGTTGGCCGTGAAGCCTAACGATGCCGGTGTCTACAACCAAATCGGCAATCTGTATGGCAAACAGAAAAAGATTCCGGAAGCTACGGACGCGCTAACCAAAGCCGCTCAACTCGATCCGTCTATGGCGCCGAAAGCGTACTTCAACATGGGAGCCAATCTAGTGAACGGCGGCCAGCCCGAAAAGGCGACCGACTTCTTCAAGAAAGCTGCTGATGCCGATCCGAACTACTCCGAAGCTTGGTATCAATACGGCAGTTTACTCATGATGCAGGGCAAAGTTGATCCAAAGACGGGAGCCCAAACTTATCCACCCGATACTACAGTGGCTCTTAAGAAGTACTTGGAGTTGCAACCCAACGGTTCGCACGCCGCTGAAGCAAGCGCCATGCTGCAAGCCATGGGTGAAAAGGTTGAAACCAAGGTCAATCTAGCTCAACCAACCAAGAAGAAGAAATAAACAGCCGTAGAATGGGAACTGGGGGCGTTTTCAAAGCGTCCCCAGTTTAGGAAGTAGAAAGCCCTCCACACCATGTTCCGCGCACTTCTCGAGTTGATAATCACAATTCTGGTGGCGTGGGTTGCAAGGGCTGTTTTACAGAGTTTGATGAAGGGCTTTGGCGCTGCAGCCTCAAATGCCTTTCAACAGCAAAATCAACCTCCACAACAGCAGCAGCAATCCGCGCAAGACGTGCCACGTTCCGGCGAGTTGCACAAAGATCCAGTGTGCGGAACGTACGTTTCGGAATCTACTTCATTCCGGCGCCAACTCTCCGGCAAGACAATCTACTACTGCTCTGACGCGTGCCGGCAAAAACACGCGGCCTGAGAACGTTAGCACAGTAGCTCAACCTTTCAAAGCGTTTTCGACAGCAACTGGATCTCGTGCGATCACCGTCAGGTACGCGCGCAAAGCGTTATCCGGCTGTGATCGGCCTTGCTCCCACTCTTGCAACGTACGTGGATTAAAACCGTAGTGAGAGGCAAACTGTGCTTGTGATAGCCCTGATTTCTCACGTACGGCTTTCACGTCAACGTCATCCATAACCAAAATCTGCCGGGTTCGCAGTTTGATTTCCCCTCGTTTATACGCGGCGTATTCCTTCAAGCCGTCGAGTATCGTTTCGCCAAGACTGGTTTTCTTCGACTTCTTAGAAGTTTTCTTCAATGAATCGCTTGATGCCTTTTTTCTGGGCACTGGTCAAATCCTCTCTTTCACTTTTCGCGCACACGTCAAGCAACACTACCTCTTCGGCAACGATGGCGTAAAAGTAGATAACACGAACGCCGCCGCGCTTGCCTGTTCCCTGTCTTCCGAAACGCGCCTTGCGAACACCGTTCAAACCGGGAATAACCGGATGCGCTTCGGGATCTTTTGCAAGAGCAAAATCCAGTTCCGCGCGTTCGTCGGCACTCAGCAAGTTATCCGCCTTTGCGTCGAATGCGTGAGTGCTGATTACTGTCGCAAACCGCACGCCTCCAGTGTACGTAATCTACGTATAGCCGTCAACATTTATGAAAAATGAAACTCGGGATGGCGGCAAAATCTCGCCACTTGCAACTCTGCATGAAGCTAATCTCTTAGTTGGCTGAAACTTCTCTGATTCTGCGCGGCACGCCGGCGTTCCGGCGCACGAACCTCGCTTTGTTCTCGGCGGGCTTTGCCACATTTGCTTTGATGTATTGCGTGCAGCCGCTGCTGCCACTATTCGCCAAGGTCTTTCACGTCAGCGCCGCTGCGAGCAGTTTGGCTATCTCAACAGTGACCGGGGCGGTGGCGATTGCCATTCTGCTGGCGGGGTCGGTTTCAGAGGCTTGGGGACGCAAGCCAGTAATGACCGCTTCGATGTTTGCTTCCGCCGCACTCACCATCCTCTCGCCGCTTGCTCCTGGATGGGCGTCTTTTTTAGGAATGCGGACGCTGGAAGGGATTGCCTTCAGCGGCCTGCCTGCTGTCGCGATGGCGTACTTGAGCGAAGAGATACATCCTTCCTCGGTTGGGTTGGCAATGGGCCTTTACGTTGGTGGCACCGCGGTAGGAGGTTTGTCCGGCCGGCTGATTATCGGCATTCTGACTGACCGGACGGATTGGCGGATTGCGCTGGCAGCCGTGGGTGTAATCGGACTGTTAGCCGCCTTCATTTTTTGGCGCAGCTTGCCCAAGTCGCTGCACTTCCATGCGCGGCCAATGCACGTGGGCCCATTGCTGCGGTCGTTAGCGGAGCACATGGCTGAACCAGGGTTACGGCTGCTTTTTCTGGAAGGCTTCCTGCTCATGGGCGCTTTTGTTTCGGTCTACAACTACATTGGCTTTCGTCTGGTGGCGCCGCCTTACTCGTTGAGCCACGCTGCGGTGGGGTCTGTCTTTGCCGTTTATCTGGTGGGCACTGTCAGTTCGGCTTGGGTGGGCCATCTGGCCGGGCGCTTGGGGCGGCGGAACGTGTTCTGGTCCGTGGTCGCGTTGATGCTGGCTGGGCTGTTCACCACGCTGCTGAGTCCGCTGGTGTCGATCATCGTTGGCTTAGCGCTCTTTACCTTTGGCTTCTTTGGCGCTCACTCTGTTCTCAGCAGTTGGGTAGGGCTGAGGGCGCAACACTCCAAGGCGCAAGCCACTTCGTTGTATCTCTTCTTCTACTATCTCGGTTCAAGTGTGGCGGGCACGGCGGGCGGATTCTTCTGGAAGTTGTATGGCTGGCCGGGCGTGGTGGCGTTCCTGGCCGCTCTGCTGGTTATCGCGCTCGCAGTGAGTGTGCGCTTGACTCGGCTGCAACCGATTGCTCCGACAGTAACAGTTCCTCCCCTTTAAAGATGGGGCGTTGGGTCACGAGATCGGCACCGCGGTGGGCGAGGTTGCCCTCAAGCGCCAGGCGGCAGGGAGCCTGGAAGGTCTGGCCCGCGGGCAGGTTAAAGGCCGCGAAGCAGCCGAGAGAGCCACTCGAAACCGGGCGCAGACTAAAACATTTTTGACGATTTGCGTGGCGGCGGATTCCATCGGCAATGATGAGATCGAGGAAGCCGGCGTGGCCGATAGGCTCGTATTTCAAGATATAATCTGCCGACCCTTCGGAGCCTGCGGGATAGAAGATGGAGCACTCGCAATTGATTTCGAGAAAGAAAAGCTCACCCGCTGAATTGGAACGCATGTCGATGCGGGCATAACTTTCGGCTTCGAAGCCGCGAAAAATGGCGATCGCCATTTCCTCCAGGCGGCGGACAAGAGCAGGGTCGGTGACCGGAATGTTGTTGGCGGTGTGATGCTCGGTCACTTTCATGCGGTAGGTCTTGAAGTTGCTGGCACTATCGAAAACAAATTCGAAGGGAGTGAACGCGCGCGGACCGTTTTCGGTGGCGGCAACGAGAACCGTGAACTCGCGGCCGTCAATGTATTCTTCGACGAGTAATTTGTTGAAATCGGGAAGAAGTTCTAGGCAGCGGGCACGCAGTTCGGCAGGGTTGTGGATGAGCGAGTGTTCGTCAATGCCGAGGCTGTCGCCGGAGTCGGCCGGTTTGACGAAGAGCGGATATCGAAGGAAAGTAGGAATGGTCTCGATCTCGGCTTCGTGGTGGACGATCCACCAGGGTGCGCTGGAGACGCCGCAAGCGTGCGCGACGATCTTCATGGTTTCTTTCGAATGAAGAAAATTGCGCATGGTGGTGCCCGTGAAGGGCAGGTTGAGACGTTCGAGAGCCCAGATGACGTCGAAGCCGGGGATGTCCCATTCGGGATAGCCTTCGCACAGGTTGATGTAAATTTCATAGTTCTGCGCGGACGCTTCCAGCAGTTGCGCGTAGCTGGTGGCTTTGCGCAGAAACAGGTGATCGACCTGATGGCCTGGTAGCCAAGGCGCGAGGTTGCGGCGCGGATCGTAGTTGCCGTAATCAACCGGCGAACCCGTGTAGTCGGGTTGAAGAACGCAAATTTTCATTTCTGCGCGCGGGCCAGAGCCTGCTCCAAAATCTTTTCGACGAGTTGGGGAAAGCGCATGCCTGCCATGTCTAGGATGCTGCCGCAGGATGTTTCCGCATCGCCGGAAAGTCCGCAGTTGGCGTTCACTTCAAGCACTTGATACTCATTGCGCTTCTTGTTGAAACGGATATCGACACGGCCGTAGCTGTAGCCCCAGGTCGCGATGTAAGCACGTTTCGCGATATCGAAAAGAATCTTGGCTTGTTCGGGAGGAGCGGCACGGTACCCATAGAAGGGACGTCCACCCTCGGGCGGGGTTTCTTCTTTGTAGTAACCCCAATAGCGGTCGTACGAAAGAAAGCGTTCGCTTTCCGGAATGGATCGATCGAAAATGCGTTCAGCGGGAGGGAGCGTCCAGATGTTAGCGGGGTCGTCCCAATAGCCTCCCATGAGGACGGTGAATTCGGGGCCCTCGATGAAATCTTCGGCGTAAATGATGTCGTTGGCAAAGAGTTTGCCGAATTCGCCTTGCTTGAGCTCGTCGCGCCGGGTGGTGGCTTCCTCGTCGCTGCGGACAACGGATTTAAGGCCGATGCCATAACTAGCGCTAGAGGCGGAGGGCTTGATGAAAAGCGGGTGGCCGAGGCGTTCGCAGAGGCCGGTGAGGGGTCCGTGATCGGGCAGGGACTCCCAAACTGCCGTGGGAACGGACGCCTTTTGGAACAGCTCTTTCATCTCAATCTTGGAGCAGGTCGTTTGGTAGTAGCGGACGTCGGCGCCGGTGAAGCGGAGATTGGCGGCTTCGAGCGCTTTGACGACCGAGAGTCCGGGCGTGCCGGTTTCGTCATAACCGTCGCAGAGGTTGAAGACGAGGGTGGGTCTGGATTGGGCGCATTCCTGGATCTGCGAAATGATGGCTGGTGTTGTGGAGTGCAGCACCACTTGCATGATCCACGGGAGATTGAGCTCGCGGAAGACTTCGGCCAGTTCCACCTTATAAGCACTGACGTCGTAGCTTTCGCCTTTGAGCATGTCGCCTTCGATCCAATACGGCACGAGCGTCCAAATGACGGGCTGTTGCTCTTGGAGTAACGTGCCGCCGTTAGTGGATAGTGGATTGTTCCCAGAGGGAGGCATAAGTTCCTTGTTCGGCTAGGAGCTGAATGTGAGGGCCGTCGGATTCAACGGAGCCTTCGCGCACCACCACGACTTTATCGGCAAGTGGCGCCATGCCCAGCCGGTGGGTAACGGCGATCACAGTAATGTTGCGTTGCGCGGCGAGGCCTCGCAAGGTAGCCAGCAGCGCGGTCTCGGTGCGGCTATCGAGGGCGGAAGTGCCTTCATCCAGAATCAGGATTTGCGGTCTGCGCACCAGGGCGCGTGCCAGAGCTACGCGTTGACGTTCGCCGCCGGAGAGCTGCGCGCCCTTTTCGCCCACAAGTGTGTCGAGGCCGTTAGGGAGCTTCTTGAGTAAGTGAGCGCATTCGGCGGCTTGCATGGCGTCGAGGATTTCGTGGTCGGTGGCATCCAGCTTGCCCATGCGGACGTTGTCGCGGACGGTGCTATCGAAGAGGAGAACGTCTTGCCCGACGAAGCCGATTTGCGCGCGGAGGCTGGAGACGGTGGCTTCGCGGAGGTCGATGCCATCGAAAAGAACGGCGCCTTCCGTCGGATCGTAGAGGCGGAGGATGAGTTGAAGAAGAGTGGTTTTGCCACTGCCGCTGGCGCCTACGATGACGACGAATTGGCCATGCTGGATTTCGAGAGAGAGGCCGTGCAGGATCGGATGGGGCGCTTGCGTGGGGTCGTCTTTGGAGGGTGGATAAGAAAAGCCGACGTGATGGAAGACGATGTTTTGCGAGAACGGCTTGAGGGCTTTGGCGCCTGATTTTTCGGGCAGGGCGGGGTGTTCGTGGAGGACTTCGTTAATGCGTTCGAGGCCCGCTGTGGCGCTGACGACGAGAGGCGCGAGCCAGGTGAGGTTACCGATGGCGGAGCCTAAACCGAGCGCAAGGACTTGGAACGAGACGACCTTGCCAATGGTCATGCCGCCGTGGAAGGCGACGACGGCGCTGCCACCGATGATGCCGAGGCAGAGGATGAAGAACGACACGGCGGGAATGCGCTCGACGATGTAGGAGAGGAAAGTTGCCTTGACAGTGAGGTCGACGAGCGACTGGGTCTCGCGGCGGAAGCGGTTGAAGAGTTCGCGCTCGAGGCCGAAAGCTTTGATCAGGTATTGCGATTGCAAGGTCTCCTGGACCGCGCTCGACATGCGGCCTTCCTGCTCGCGCATGGCGAAGGAGGCGCGGTTAGCTTTGCCGAGGAGGGCGCGCGGAAAAAGGAAGCAGATGGCCGTTCCGATCACGGTGGCGATGGCCATGCCCGCGTGTATAGAGGCCATCCAACTGGCGGACATCACGATGCCGGAGATGCCGAGCAGGGCGTAGGGAACGACGGTGACGAGGCAGCTTTCAATGGTCTCTGGATCGGCGATGAGCACGCTCAGGAGGTCGCCCGACTTGCGCCGTCGGAAGAAATCAAGCGAGAGCGTTTGCACGTGCATATAGACGTCGCTGCGGAGATCGTTGACGATGCGCGCGCCGAGCTTTGCCCAGACGTAGTCGGCAACGATCGAGATAGCGGCGATGAGGATGGCGGCGAAGCTGAGGAGGCCGAGGAGTTCGACGAGGCGCGTGTAGTTACGGGGGATGACGGCTTGGTCGATCAAAAAGCTGAAGGCACCGCGGGTAGCGGTTTCGAGGCCGGACTCGAAGACAAGGCTGAAAAGCAACGCGAACGCCATCCAGCGGTATGGGCGCACGTAGGGAACGAGTTGGGTGAAGAGCTTGCGAATGGAAGTGGGACCTGAAATACGAGGATATCGAACTGAGAGGAGTTATCGTGATTGGCGCCGGATTCGACCTTATTCGTTCAGGAGCAAGGCGGGCGTTAAGCTTGGCTGCTGTTTCACTGCGTCTTGATGCCGAATTGTAGGTGGCAGGCTAGCGATAGCATAGTCTTATGCTATTGACCGCACAGGAAGAATCATTAATTAGCGTGGTTCGGGCTCTGCCACCGGCGGAAGCGGGAAAAGTGCTCGCTTGGGCACGCCAGTTGGCCGACTTGGCGGGCGGGCGTCCGGTCGAATGGTCGGACTCCTGGAGTGACGAGGATCTCGCCGACGCGACGGTTGCCGCAGTCAAACGCTTCGACGATCCGGAAGGCCGTTGAACCCTGGCGATGTTGTCGTAGCCGCGTTTCCCGGCGCGCATCTGACGAAGACCCGTCCCGCAGTGGTGCTCTCGACAGAAGCCTACCATCGAAGCCGGCCTGATGTGGTCGCGGGCTTGATCACATCGTTTCGCAAAATATTCCGGCTTGACAAACTTCTCTATTACGCGATACGTTACTACGTGAGACGTAATAACGATGTCTAACCCAACACTTCTCGTTCTTTCCAGCCTTGCCGATGGCGATAAGCACGGCTACGCCATGATGGAAGACATTGCCGAATTTGCCGGGATGCGGCTGGGGCCGGGGACGCTTTATGGTGCGATTACTCGGTTAGAGCAGCAGAAATGGATTCGCCCGGTGCCGTCCGATGATCGACGCCAGCCGTATCGAATTACGGCTGAAGGGCGAGCTCATTTGACGGAGCTTTTGAAACAGCTTGATCAGGTTGTGAAAGCCGGGCAGAGGAGACTCAAACACGCATGATGAGCCTATGGATGAAGTGGTTAGTGAGGATATATCCGGCGTCCTGGCGCAAACGTTATAAAGCGGAATTTGCGGCGCTGCTGGAGGATGTCAAACCCAACTGGCGTACGTTTTTCGACGTTTTGAAAGCGGCTATTGCGATGCAATTGGGAAGGATGAACCTTGTCGCATTTGCTGGGGTAGCTGGTTTACTCTTCGGACTATGTATCTTTCTGGCAACACCGAACACATATGTCTCGAAGTCGCTTATCCGGTTTGATCCTCAACCGGCCAACGTAAAGGAAGCTGCCGCTAGAGCCGAAGGGCTGGTGAGCGATTCCACACTGACAAGGCTGATGCACAAATATCAACTCTATCCGGCCGAAAAAGTATTCGGATCTCGCCCGCAGTGGTCGCTAATCTACGAGCGCGAGCGAATTTGTTCGCGGCGCAGATAGAGTTTGCGTATCGAGATCCAGCCGTGGCTCAACGAGTTGTTCAGGATCTGACCGGTCGCCTCAGTGGTCTTGAAGTGCTCGATCCAGCGAGCCTCGCGTCAAGCCCAGTCAGCCGTAATCCGAAGGCCCTGGCCTTTGTCGGACTTCTTGGCGGACTTACCCCCGCCCTCTTGTTCACTCTCTTTCGCCACTCCCCAAAGCCAGCCTGAACCTCCGCGATTACAATCGCCTTATGGACTATCGGCAACTCGGCCATTCCGGCCTGAAGGTTTCTTCTCTCAGTTTTGGCGCAGGCACGTTCGGCGGCGCCGGGGATTTTTTCAAAGCTTGGGGTGAGACCGATGTCAAAGGCGCCAAGCGCATCGTGGATGTGTGTATCGGCGCAGGCGTTAATTTATTCGATACCGCCGATGTTTACTCAAAAGGCCTTTCCGAAGAAATCCTCGGCGAAGCGCTTGGAGCCAAACGCGATCAGATCCTCATTTCGAGCAAAGCGACGTTTCGTATGGGCGAAGACCCGAACGATGTCGGTTCATCTCGCTATCACTTGATCCGTTCATGCGAAGGCAGTCTCAAAAGACTCAAAACCGACCGCATCGACATCTATCACATGCACGGCTTTGATGCGACGACCCCCGTCGAAGAAACCGTCGAAGCACTGGACTCCCTGGTGAAAGCGGGCAAGGTCCGCTATGTGGCGTGTTCGAATTTTTCGGGCTGGCACTTGATGAAATCGCTCGCGGTGTCGGCGCGGTATGGATGGGCGCGCTACGTGGCGCACCAAGTTTACTATTCGCTCATTGGCCGCGAGTATGAGTGGGAGTTGATGCCGCTAGGTATCGATCAGAAAGTCGGCGCGCTGATTTGGAGTCCACTGGGCTGGGGACGCCTGACGGGCAAAATCCGCCGCGGCCAACCGTTACCGCCCGTAAGCCGGTTGCATCAAACGGCCGACCGCGGGCCGCAGGTGGAAGACGAGTACCTATATAAGGTGGTCGACGCGCTGGATGCCGTGGCGAAAGAAACCGGCAAGTCCGTTTCGCAAATTGCGTTGAACTGGCTGCTGCAGAGGCCCACGGTTGCAAGCCTGGTCGTGGGCGCACGCACTGAGGAGCAATTGAAAGAGAATCTGGGTGCGGTGGGCTGGAGTCTTTCGGCGGAGCAAATCAAGAAACTAGATGTAGCCAGTGAACGGCCGGCAAGTCTATCCGTACTGGCACCAAGCGCAATTCACAGAGCGAAATCCGCCGCCCGTTTAAGGCTCGGTAATCTGGGTCAGGATCTCAGGAATTTCGAAGACAGCGCGATTATCCAGCGCGGCGGCCTTGGCACGCATCTGATCGAGGGTGCCGTTCGCGAGTGCGCCGCTGACGGCAGGCTCGATGGACGTCAAGTTCTCCAGCACAACGCCGACGCCTTGCTCCGTAATCCATTGCGCGTTGTAACGTTCCTGCGGCAAGGTCCAAGCATTGCGCTCAACGAAGACGGGAAGTTTCATCTTGATCGCTTCCGAAATAGCGCCGGGCCCGGGCTTGCCGACGAAGAAATCGCACAGGTTCATGAAGTAGGGAATTTCTTTTGTGAAACCTTCCAGGTGAATCTTGTTGCGCGTTTTGAGCCGCGCCACACGGCCGCGAATTTTTTCGTTCTTGCCGCAGATCATAATGATTTGCAGGTTGGTCGCGCTATTCCCGAGGCGTTCCGCAATGGCGGCCATCACGTTGGAACCCTCGCCGCCGAACATCACCATCGCTGTGGGGAGCACCGGGTCGAGACCAAGCTTGATTCGTTCGGCGGCGCGGTCTTTGGTTTGCGGGTCGTAAAACTGGGGGCGGAGAATCATGCCGCTCGTGCGAAACACGCGCTCGGGCGAGTAGCCCTTTGCTTGCGCCTGCTGCACGGCTTTGTCGGTTCCGCAGATGAGATATTGCTGCTGTTTCTCGATCCAGAAGTGAGGCGGGTAGTCGGCCAAGTCCGTCAAAACAGTGACCAGCGGCGTTCTCGGGAGAGCATTGGCCAGACTCTGGCAGAGCGCCCGGTTGAAGTTGGGGATCAACGAGACAACCATATCGGGTTGGCGTTGTTTCCAAACCTGCGTCAGAAGCTTTACTTGCGCCGGGTAATAGAGGCGGATCACGCTGTGCATAATGGGCAGCAGGTATTCCGAGCCTAGGGTCCAGCCCTTGGCAAGGGCGAGGTTATAGATGTCTTCCAGGCGGATTTTAGTGATTTTCCGGAAGACGTCCAGGCTATCGAGCACTTCCTGCAAATTCACCAGATTCACCTGCCAGGATGGCCGGGTGGTAGCGATGACGGCTTGTAAAGCGGTAGCAGCGCTGCGGTGTCCGCCACCTGCATTGAAGTAGATGAGGTCGAGCTTCAAGTTTTCGCGCAACTTCTATAGGAATGTCATTTGGCTGTAACCAATTGAGTCTTAAAACTGAAGTATGAGGAACAATAGCAATGGATTCTCACGTAAACTGGTGTAAGAGGCCGATGCTATGACGGCTCACCAGAGCATGCTCCAGTATATAGCCACTCGCGATCATAAACTCATGCGCAAGGTCAATAAATGGCCGGCGCCGAAATGGGTGCGTTTGTGGGCGATTGCGGCTACCCGTGCGGGCGACGGGTGGCTGTGGTACTTGCTGGGCCTCGGGGTGTTGCTGTTCGGTGGACAAGAGCGTTTTACGGCTACGGCCTGTGGTGGTTCTGCGGCGCTCGTCGGTGTGGGTGTGTTTAGTTCGGTAAAAAAAATTTCAGGGCGGAAACGGCCTTGCGAAATTGAGCCGCACTGCTGGGCCACCTTGTTGCCGCCCGATCAATTTTCGTTCCCTTCCGGGCACACCATCACCGCTTTTGCAGTGGCGGTGGGAATCAGCTTGTTTTATCCCGTTTTGGCAGTGGGCTTGGTTTTCTGCGCGCTCAGTATTGCGGTGTCGCGCATTCTGCTGGGCATGCATTTCTTGAGCGATGTGGTAGTGGGCGCCCTGATTGGAATTGGGCTCGCCTACACCAGTTATGGCTTTTTCGCATAAGTTCGCCTTTGACTGTCCGCTAGTATGAGAGCTAGGTGCTGCCTTAAGGCGTTGGATGCTACGTAGTTCTCTGCTTTTTTTATCCGAACAGTCATGGCTGCGTAACTGGATGGAAACATCCTCCATTTCGCGGAGATTGACATCGCGGTTCGTGGCAGGGCCTGAGTTGAGCGACGGCGTGACGGTTCTGAAAAGGCTGGCGGCGGAAAAGATGCTGGCGACGCTCGATTGCTTAGGGGAAAACGTTGAATCGATGGAAGACGCGGCCGAATCGCGGGACGCTTACCTCGAAGCGCTGGCGCAGATCGAAACAGCCCACCTCCCCGCGACGGTTTCTATTAAGCTGACCCAGTTCGGGCTCGATCTTTCGCCGGAAATCTGTGAAACCAATGTTCTGGCGTTGGCGCAGCGCGCTCGGTCGATTAATAGCCGGGTGGAAGTCGACATGGAGTCGAGCGACTACACCGATGAGACGCTTACGCTGGTGCAACGCGTCCAAGATCTGTTTCCCGGGCATGTGCGCGCGGTGATTCAGGCGTATTTGTTCCGCAGCGAGGACGATATTAAGCTGCTGTCGCGTAAAGGGATTCCGGTTCGTCTTTGCAAGGGGGCGTATCGCGAGCCAGCCGACCTGGCTTTTGAAAGCAAAGCGGACGTGGATGCGAACTACATCAAGCTGATGAAACTTCTACTAGACGAAGGAACTTATCCAGCTATTGCGAGCCACGATGAGAAGATCATCGACGAAGCGGTACGTCATATAGGTGAACGAAAACTCAGCAATGAACGTTTTGAGTTTCAGATGCTTTATGGCATACGACGCGATTTGCAGCGCAAATTGGTTTCGCAAGGCTTTCGCTTACGGCTTTATGTGCCGTATGGCGACGCCTGGTACCCGTACTTTATGCGGCGGCTGGCGGAACGGCCGGCCAATCTTATCTTCCTGGCAAAGAATCTGGTTAGAAGCTGAAACGAATCTGCAATTTTGGCAACTCTCCTTACATGATGGGAGTCCAATTGACTGAGATGAAGTACTGGCTTTACTTTGCGGCAAAATTGCTGGCGGCGGGCGGATTGATGTTTGCCTTGCAGTATGGCGTCCTTCACCTCTACCCGATTCCGCAGCAGGCTCCAGGCATGGAGCAGGCGCTTTTTATGCATGACGCGGCCTTCACGTTTTTGGTGATGGCATTGTGGCATTTGGATGCCGCGGTTCTGGTCTTAATTGTTTTAGATCAGCGGCGGCGGTGCCGAACGTGCTTACGTAAATTGATTATGCCGGTGACCACTGGTTCGTGGGGCAGAACGTTACTTGGACGCCCGCGAACGGAGCGGATTTGCCCTTATGGGCACGGGACCTTGACCATCGAAGACCTGCAAATCACAGGGAGGCAACTTCCGGATTGGCACCGCCACGATGACGACATCTGGAAAGAGTTAGAATCGTATTATCAAGCCCGTAAGTAACAACGTGCGGTAGCGGGCGTCAATAGCAGAGAGACGATTCTTCTTTCATTAGGCCCCTACACTCTTGCCCCTACGCATTCGACTGCCAAAAAATCCTCCCACTTCGCGCGCACGCGCCGCTGCTTCGAATAACCGGGCCAGCCGGGCGCGCCGCATCGATGCCAAGCGCATTAGCCACTACGTTTTTTACGGGCTTCTGGGCGTGCTGGCCATTCTTGTCGGATTCGTGACGTACAGTTATGTAAAGTTTTCGAACATAGCGGACGCCAAGCTCGAGAAGGGTCCGTTTCCAAACTCGTCCGTGCTGTTCGCCGCGCCGCGCCTGGTGGGTGTGGGAGACGATGCGACGAACGCTGCCATTGCCGCCAAGCTGAACGAGAGCGGGTATCAGGAAGACGCCAAAACCAATCCTTACGGCTGGTATCACCTGCGGCCGGATGGTATTGAGATTTTCCCCGGGAAGCAATCGGAGACGGAATCCGAGCCTGCCGTCTTGCGGATTCAAAATGGCAAGATTGTTTCTATCATTGCGCTGAGCGACAATTCGTCTCGTCCGGAGTATTCGCTGGAACCGGCGGTGCTCAGCACGATGTTCGATGAAAACCGCGCCAAGAGGCGCATTGTCAAGTTCCAAGACATTCCGCCGGTGCTGGTCAATGCGGTAGTGTCAATCGAGGATAAGCGCTTCTTTTCGCACTCGGGGTTCGATCCCATCCGGATCGTAAAAGCGCTTTTCGTTGACATCCGCGAAGGGCGAGCGGCCTATGGCGCCTCGACGCTGACGCAGCAACTTGCCAAGATGGTGTGGCTTGATCCCCGCAAGACGGTTTCGCGCAAGTTCGAAGAACTGCTGATCACGGTACACCTGGAGCGCAAGCTCACCAAGCAACAAATTTTCGAGTACTACGCCAACCAGGTGGAATTGGGCCGCCGTGGCTCGTTCGGAATCAGCGGATTTGGCGAAGGAGCGCAAGCGATTTTTGGCAAAGACATCAAGCAACTGACGCTGCCTGAAGCGGCGACGCTGGCTGGCTTGTGCCAATCGCCGAGTTCAAAAAATCCCTTCCGCTGGCCAGACCGCGCCACGGCTCGGCGCAACCTCGTGCTGAAGTCAATGCTGGATAACGGCTATATTTCGGATGCGGATTATAAAGCGGCGGTGGCTACTCCACTGGCAGTCACGAAGCAAGGGATTGAATCGACCGATGCTCCCTATTTCGTCGACCATGTGAACGAACAACTGGCCGATCAGTTCAGCGATCATGATTTCCAGGAATCGGGTTCGCGGATTTACACGACCCTCGATTTAGACTTGCAGCACGACGCGGCGGTAGCGGTTGCGGATGGAACGAAGGCGATTGATGAGATATTGTCTAAACGGAACAAGGGCCAGCCGTTCGAGATACCGCAAGTTGCGTTGATTTGCCTCGATCCGCACACGGGCGAAGTGAAGGCGCTGATTGGCGGACGGAATTACGGGATGAGCCAGTTGGATCACACCAACGCGAAACGGCCCTCGGGCAGTATTTTTAAGCCATTCGTGTATGCCACCGCGCTCAATAGTGGCCTGTTGAACAGCGCTACCGTAATGACGACTTCCTCGATTGTCGACGACGATCCGAGGACGTTTATGTGGAACGGGGAAGAATACAACCCGCATGATATGCACAACAACTGGGCGGGGCCGGTGACATTGCGTACGGCGTTTGCGCGTTCTTTGAACGTGCCTGCGATTGAGGTAGCCGAAGAAGCCGGATATCACAACGTGGCGGATCTAGCGCATAAGGCGGGATTGGCAAACGTGCGAGCGACGCCATCAATGGCATTAGGCACATACAACGTGACGGCGATGGACATGGCGGGTGCCTATACGATTTTCGCCAACGACGGCGTGATGGTTGCGCCGCGTTTGATCTCGCACATTGTGGACAAGAGCGGCAAAGATATCTGGACTTCGGAAGCGCAGAGCAAGCGAGTGCTTGATCCACGCGTGAATTTCCTGGTGGTGAGCCTGATGGAAGATGTGCTGCGCTGGGGAACGGGCGCAGGCGCGGGCAGGTATGGTTTCAACTTGCCGGCGGCGGCCAAGACCGGTACTTCGCAAGACGCCTGGTTCGCCGGCTTTACGTCGAAGTTGTTGTGCGTGGTTTGGGTCGGGTTGGACGATTACAAGGACATCAAAATGGAAGGCGCGCATGCGGCGCTGCCGATTTGGGCGGAGTTCATGAAGCGGGCGCACCAACACAGGGCTTATCGCAATGTTTCGCAGTTCAGTGTTCCCGATGGCGTTGTGACGGCGCAAATTGATAGCGGCACCGGGCAACTGGCCACGGGGAGTTGCCCGGTGGATGTGCTTCGCACGGAATACTATTTGGCGGGCACGGCACCCACACAATTCTGTCCGCTGCATGCGGGAGGGACGTCGGTGACCGATTGGCAGAGTCCGCTGCCGAACGTGCCTGCCAGCGGCGGACTTCCGCCTTCGGCGCAAGCGGTACCGCCTCCGCTGCCGGGTTCCGATGAGTCGCCCGCCACTCTGCAAGCTGATGCCAGTTCGCAGAAAGATAAAAAGCCCGATTCGAAAAAAGGCTTATTCGATAAGCTTAAGAAGATTTTTCATTAGGTTCTGTCCCGGCGTTAGTTCTGCTTGCTCAGCAGACGGAAGCTGACCTCGACCTGAGCGTGGACAGCCACGGGGACGCCCTCTTTGAGTGCGGGCTTAAATCGCCACGTGCTGACGGCTTCGGCTGCCTTTTCGTCTAACCCATATCCCAAAGAATGCACGATTCTGATGTCGCTCGGCGTACCGTCGGGTTGGACGACGATCGAAAGCCGGACGCTGCCGGAAATGGCGGCATCGCGGGCTTGATTGGTATATTCAGGCTTCTTTTTCGAAACGAGCGTCGGGGCCGAAACGCTACCGCCAATTTTATACACCTCCGGCATAGATTCGGAAGTTTGAGGCGGGGAATACTCTTCGATTGTGTAATCGGCCGGCGGCTTGAAAAGGCTCGAAGGCGGATCGGCGCGCACAATGTTGACGAGCTTCTGCGTGTTATCGCCAGTGAGCGGGTTTTTGTATTCACGCAGCGTGACTACTTGCAATTCCTGCGATTTCCAAACCTCGGTCACAGCGGAAAGCTCGTGATCGTTCCCCAACGCGCCAACCGGCCAAACCACTCTCGTGCGGGTCCCGTCGCAGGGAACACCTTCGACAGTCTGAGTACCGAGCGATTCGGGCGGCGGATATTGTTCGCCGTGCTTAGGGGTCGGTGGCGGTGGCGGAGGGGGCGCAGTAGACGGGGCGGGAGCTGTCCAGTGCTGACGCTGCGCAACTTTATGAGCAGCATCGAGCGTGTATTTTAGCTGCGCCACCGGATCGGTGATTTCGATGATTACGGCTGGCGGGGGGTCAGGCTCGGGCGAATTCATTACCGCGGCCGGGCGTTCAACACGAGTACGGCCCTGCGCGTCTCTATAAAATTTCCATGACAGCGAAGGGGTGCTGACGTGTGTGCCATCGGCGAGTGTCCGGACGTTTTGGCTCTGGCCTTCAGCGGAATACGGAGCCCCGGTTACGACGGCGTTCGAGACAGGGCCCGCTCCGAAATGCGGGCTTTGCCGGGAAGCTGCAGTACTTGTGGGTTTGCGGCGTGACGATGGTGCGGCGTAGGCATCCGTTGGTGCAGGAGACGTATCCTGTGCGCAAGACGCAGCGGACAGAAAGACGATTAGGTAAAGAACGCGACCCATATATTCTCCTGCGATGGTAGCGCAAAATTGACTACTGCGTTACTTGTGGGCGGCCCAAATCACGCCCTGCGCGAAGAGCTTTCGAAAGTTCGGATCGGCCAAGTTTGGGTTGGGCTCGTTTTTCCAAGTGTGTCCCAACATGGTCACGTAGACGCGTCCTTGGCCGTAGGAGCGGACCCAATCCATGGGCTCACCCTGATGGGAAACTTCCGAAACGGCATAAGTCAAGATGGTCAAGCCCTGGGCGGGGCCGTGCTGTCCGTGCGTAAGTTGTTCCGACGGATGAAGCCAATGAGCGGGCAAGCCACGCGTAATCGGGTGACGTTTGTTGAGCACGAAAATTTCGAAGTCATGACGAGGCCCATGGCCAGGCGGAAGACCTTCGCCTTTGGGAATAACAACGACTTTGCGATTCTTTGTGACGGCCAACCCCGGACCAAAAGAAGGATCGCGCCAGCCGAGACCAATCATCTCGTTATATTCGGGCCAATTCAGGAAGGCGTTGTTGGCTGCGTGAAAAATGACGAGGCCGCCGCCGGAGCGCACGTAGGACACGAGAGCGCGTTCAGCCTCGGGCGGCCAGCGAGTTCCCGCAGTGGTATGGCCTCCGTTGAAGTTATTGATGACGACGTTGTATTTCGTGAAATCGGGAAGAGCGGGATAAGTGGAAACGTCAATGGCGGAGAAGCGGCCGGTGTGTTCTAGGATTTGCTTAATGGCTGCGGTGCCGGCGGCCCAATCGTGATTGTTGACACCGTCGATAATGACGGCTTTGAGATGCGGCTGGGCGGAAAGGCGTGGTGATGCCGTGGAAGCTAAAACGAGGATTAGAGTAAAGAAGGTGTGTCGCATGGTCGCTCGATTTACCGTAGCGCAGCCACAGATCTTTTATCATCTAGAAAGTGTGATGTAACCCGAATCGCAGTTGAAACGGCTCGACCGGGTGGAAAACGTCTGCGAATGCCGCATCGGCCGTTGGCGTTATTCGAGAGGTGTAGGCGTAATCAATGTCGTGGTCCTTGCGGTTCAGCAAATTCAAAGCTTCGACGACAAAACTCCATTTTTTGGTAATTCGATACCGAACTTCGGCATTGAGCAACGCCGTTGCCTTTGAGCGATAAATCTCATCGGACGTCAAATCGCGCGGGCCAAAGTAGCGCAGGCGCAAACTCGCCGAAAAGCGTTTGTAATCGTGCATGGTGACGCCCGAAGAAATCACTAACCCAACCGCCTCCGGAACACGCTTGCCACCCGGACTGTCCGGCGCGGCGTCATCGGGGTCGATGGCGGTAAATAACGCTCGCGAATCCGCAACGTCAAAATCAAAAGCCCAATATTCCCACGGCGTGTAGTAGTTCGCCCATTCGAGGCCATAGCGGTTGCTCGGTGAAGCTGAAGCAACTGTCCCGCCGGTGTCGCCACTTTGCTGTAGTTCGGAAGCACTGCGGAGATACCAGAGCGAAACGGTGCTTTGCAAATGTGAAAGGGCCGAAGTGCGCACGCCGATTTCCGCGCCCTTGGTTGGAACCAGGGCGGGGATTCTCGATGAGGCCGTGGGAAACGGATTGTCCGGCGAAATCGGTTCCTGCCTTTGCGTTGCGCCGCGCGCATCATTACTGTGAAAACTGAATCCGCCCTGTACATAGAACTCAGTCTTGGCCCACGGGCCGAAAATCAAACTCGCTCTTGGTTCGGGTAGGAATTTTGTGGCGGTGCCGGAATTGGCGGCTGCGAAGTTGACCACCGGGGCGTCAGGCAACTCGCTGGCCACATAACTGGGAGTCAAACTGGTGACGTTATATATTGCTTCGTCGCCGCGCAAGGCCAGGACCGAACGGATTTTTTCCGCCCACTGCATTTTATTTTCCACATAAAAACCAACCATCGTGTCGGTAAATTTATTTAAATCCGTATCCGCGGGCAACACCGCCACTAGGTTCGGATTGGCGTTGCATGCGTCGATGGGTTCGTCGTTGCATGCGTTGCTATCATTCTTGTTCGTGCGCACACGGTTTTGCGTGCGGTAAAGGCCATTGGTGACCCAATCATTGCGGAGCTGCAATCCGAACGTATTTTCTACCTTGCGGCCGAACCATTCGCTTGCAATCGTGTGGTGTGCGTCCAGCCCAACCACCCAGCGCCTGTCCTGCTGTTCGAACTGATCACCCTTCAATGGGTCGTCCAGGTAATACGTGAAATCGGAAAATAAATCGAGGTCGTAATAAAAACCGTACAGAGTGATCTTCGTCTTCGATTTTTCGCGTTCACGGTGCCATTCAGTCTGTAGACTGTAGCGCTGTGAATTGCCCCCGTCTGTGGGGTTCAGTGCGCCGAAGAGACCCACCAGCGGCGTCGCGGTAACGGGGATCTGATCGCTCGAGTTCCATTTTCCGTGGTACGCGCGAGCCGTAATGCTGAAGCCATTGGCGTCGTCGCCACGGCTGTAGGTCAGCAGCCCGTTGAATTTGGCGTAGCCATCTGGATGCGTCCATGGCCCGTTATCGTAATACGCTTCTCCGCCGAACAGCAAGCTACCCGAACCAAGCTTTTTCGATACGCCGAAAACCGCCCGCCCATAGCCATACATGCCGCCTTCCACCTGGAAGAAATTTTCGGGCAGAGTCTTGAAGAATTCCAGATGGGCCGAGCCGGCTGAGCCAAAGTTCCCGACGTCGGCATAATAGGGGCCTTTCTCGAAATTCACCCGCTGCACAAGCTCCGGGATGACGGTGTTCATGTCCGAGTACCCCTCGCCGTGCGCGTGCGACGGCAGATTAAGCGGCATATCGTCTAGGAAAACGGCGAAATCTGTGCCGTGGTCGAGATTGAAACCGCGTAGAAAATATTGGTTGGCCTTGCCGCCACCGGCGTGTTGCGTGATGATGAGGCCGGGAACCGTCTCCAAAACTTCTCCCGAACGAAGAATCGGACGATCTGCGATTTCCTTTGCGCCCACCGTTCCCTGGGTAGCGGATTCGGCAATGCCGACAAGGTCATCCTCCCGGCCTTGTACGTTCACGGTGGTGCTGACGGACCCCACAGCCAGAGAGATGCGCAACGGGTCCGAGGACTCCGCGATCCCTATGGTGATCGGAATTTCTTTGGGTTCAAAACGGGGACTAGAGACCACGAGTCGATAATCGCCTGGTGAGAGTCCAGAAATGAGGAAGGAGCCGTTTGTGTCCGCCTGAGTCGTTAGTTGTACAACGCCGTTCGCGCTTAGCACTTGCACGGTAGCCCCGGCAATCGTCGCACCCGAAGTGTCAACCACAGTTCCCGATAGCTGAGGCGGCTTCGCACCGCGCACGAGCGGCGCTAAAGAAAAAAGAACCAATAAGAAAACGAGGCATCGCGACGTCATAAGCTCCAATCGTGCTACGAATGTGACAGACGTGCTATCGATGGTAGCACGAATTGTCATTTAGTAATACGGGAAAACCGGTACGTTTGGATCTTGGTTTGCGACGAATTGGCGGCTATCCTAAGGGTGAATGCCGACGAATTTGGACGATCAAAGAACGCTCAAGGCTTTCGAGGAGCGGATTAGGACACTTCTCCCGGAAGAATATCAAGACCACTACGAAGATGTGCAGCCGGTCTCGATGGGCTCGGCGATCTTGAAATATGCCAGAGACGGCAAGGTCGCCTGGGGCGAGATTTGGGAGACGTTTTGCGATTTAGCGATGGCTGGCGGCCCTCCGCACAAGGGCGCGCTTCTGCAACCGGGCTCACTAGCGGAAATAGCAGAGCAAGCCGATCAATATCAACAAGTGGTCGCGGAAATTTGCCGCGGTGTTGCGCTGGTTACTGAATTAGCAGCCGAGCCATCGCCAATGCTAGGTTGGGTGCAGGTGAGATGCGAGGGTTCGGTGATGGCCGAATGGCTGGTCCGCGCGATCGTTATGGAAAACATTTCTGCACGGAACGAAGGCTTCCTGATCCATCTTCCCGCCGGTCCGAGCTATCGGGTTGAGAAGGAAATTAAGAACGTAATCACCGCAATAGCGAAGACCTGCCATTATTGGCTGTATCACATGGGACAGACGCAGCAACATCAGATTGAAGATCTCTTTGCAACGCTCGCGGCCGAAATGCCATTGATACAGCCGGCACTGCCGGACGATGATGCGCCGCGTGCGGGCTGCCTGGCGCTCCGCACACGAATCAGCGAGGCGATCCAACAGGCCACCGGACTGAGGTCGGCGAAGGATCAGTACACAAACTGGCTTGGCCTGGAGTGCCCGAACGTGCGCGCCGCCGTTTGGATGATGCGCGCCATGGTGGTCAGTAACGTTCTTTCGCGGCGCGAGGGCACCGCGCTTTTCGTGCCAGTCAATCCAACCACCGATCCCAGCGGGGACAGAGTCATACAATCCGTGATTCGGACACATGGCTTCGCCCGCATCCGCAAAGTTCTTTGATGGCGGTAGAAGTTCACTCGGCAATCGCCACGATTAAGTGCCCGTGTTGAACGCCTTTTGTACTGATGAGCGAATCGGCCGTCTGGCGCACGTCTTTAGATTTTCCCCGCAGAACGATGACCTCCAGGCAATGGTCGTGATCCAAGTGAACATGTAATGCCGAAACAACGCACTCATGGTGCTGATGCTGGAGCTCGGTTAGTTTTTCGCTCAACATGCGCACGTGGTGATCGTAAACCATCGTAACCGTTCCAACCACCCGGGCATTCGGTTTTTCGGCTTCTTCTTTTAGCAGTTCGGCTCGAGCCAAATCGCGGAAGGCCTCCGATCGGTTTGCATAACCGCGTTGTTCCGTCAGTTTGTCGAATCGATCCAATAGGTCCGCTTCAATCGCCAGCCCAACACGCCGTAAAACAGACATCAAGGTGCTCTCCTCAATTCGTATCAATTCAAGCGGACGTAGCTCTAGTGAGGGAAGCCGTCTCCGCTCACGGCGGGTATTCCTTTGCTCAGTGTAGCCTCTGGCGGCGACGATATCGAATCCTGGCCGGAGGCCAATCGGCTCTTTTGCCCCGCGAACAGAACTTCCAGCCAAAAACAATCTCCAGGGTGCGGCAATTTGCCGCCCCCTGTGTCATCGCCAAGATAAAACACCCGCACTTTCGCCAGCGGCGTAGTTGAGTTTTGAGCCCATTGGCGGGGAGGCGGTAGGAACTCTACAGCAGTTTCTAAATCTTTGTCCGGCGGGGCAATGCGATAACGCCCCGTATGAGCGAACGGCGCTGCCGCTACTGTGAGAAGACCTTTCAGCCATCGAAGCACCAGCCACGGCAGACCGTTTGCGGCCAGACGGAGTGTCAGAAAAAGCGGCGTAGCGAGTCGCGCCAGCAAAAGCTGGCAAGCGATGGCGAATACCGGCAGGTTTGTCTGGACAGCGCGTGCAAGTGGCGCGCCGCCAACCCTGAGTACTGGAAACGGTATCGCGAGAAGAATCCCGAATCCGTGGCTCACAACCGGCAACAACAGCAGAACCGGGATCGAAAGCAGCAGCTCCTCGATCTTGCAAACAACAACTCAGTTTTAGATCTAAAGCGTTCAGCAGCAAGCATTTGGCTTCTGAACCCCAGTCCGGGAGCTACGGCAAATCTTGCAAACAACAACTCAGTTCCCGCGCAAGTCTTGGGTAATTGAACCACTTGCGCCGCGCAAAGGCCCAGCGATGGAATCTTGCAAACAACAACGTGCTGGTGTTTCGGCGGCTTCTGCCGGATAACGGAGTTCAGGCCATCGCCGCCGAAGCGGCAGCCTTCCAAGAGCCATGCTGACGAGCGAACAGATCAACGACTTGCACCGTTTGTACTGGGCGGAACACTGACGGGGCGCAATCCCCGTCACTCCACCCGACTCAAGTCCGCCCTCCGCCGAGCGACTAAAATGGTGAAACTCCAGAAGGCGGCTGGAAAGCCGCCTCGTTGCCAAGAATGGCCGCCCTACGGAAACGTGACACTCGCGGCGTAAAAGAGTCGCACCTACAGACGACTTCAGAGCGCTTCCAGCAGAGGGGGAGTAAAGAAACGCCGTTCGACGTGCTCTTCCATACGTTGGATGAGGAAGCGGCGTAAATCCAAGGCGGTGTCTTTGTTCCAAGCGCGTTCGGGCAACTCGGTGATGTGGCTGCGCAACATGCTGGCGGCGAGATCGCGCGAGGCCGCCGACAAGATGCGGTCGGGGTAAGTGGATAAATCAGGCAAGAAACCCGAAAGACGCGTTGCCCACAAAGAAAAGTAAGTGAGCGCCGACCAGATGGCACCGGGCGCGCCGGAGTGCATGTGGTCGAGGATGGTGGCCATGAGGCGGAAGTAGCGCTCGTTGGGTTCGTTGGCGGGCAGGAGGTGTTCGCTCACTTCGGCGACGTAGTCGAGAGTGAGGGAGGCGTCGAAACTGTTGAGGAGGCCGAACTGCGATTGCAACAAATCGCAAGAGTTCAGACTGGCGAGTTCTTGAGTTTCCTTTTGCGAATAAGATAAGTTCACCAGCGAGAGCCGTTCCAACCCGGAGCCGAAACTGTTTTTGGGTTTGCGAGCCCGGTAGGCGACACCCCGAAGCTTGCCCTGATCGCGCGTAAAGAAACTGACAATCAGATCGGATTCGCGAAACGGGTATGTGCGTAGAACGTAAGTCTCACTCACCCGAGCCGGCATCACTTGTAAGGCCGGTGCCCCGTTAGGTTTGCAGCCGGTAGAACTATAAGGTAGCAAACACTGCCGTTGATGTCATCGGTGGAAGAACTCGGTGGAAGAACTCGAGACACACGAAGAGTGCGTGCGTGGCGAGCAAGGTGATGCTGGAAGCCGTTAGGCGGCGGCTCTTTGGGTTTTTCCCTCGTCTGAGGGCCTCTCGGGGACGTCAATTACGAAAAGTTAACCACCCCTTTGGAATGAGGGAGAAAGAATATTATGCAGGGCTGCGGCTGTTTTAGGCGGCCGATTTGGCTATCCGGGTGGATCAGGTATAGAAAGCCTCCTGGCAGATCTTTTTCGCAAGCAGGTTGGCGATTTCGGTATGGCGGGGTACCGCTTCCGCGTGACCTGTGCGCGCTCTTTCCCCTCTCGGCGCATCACACATCCGCAGCGCCTAAGGTGTCGAAGTAGCGCTTCGCGCTTCATCCGACAACAACGAGTTCTTGCCTGGCGTCGGGAGGCAGTGCTCGTAGAGACTCTTCACGCCTATGATCGAGAATGAGCGTGATTGCTTCACGAAGATTTGCGAGGCACTCCTCAGGTGTGGCCCCCTGACCGTTCGCGCCTGGTACTTCGGCACAGTAGGCGATATGCCATGGGCCGTCTTGCTCGACAATGGCGGTGAATTCGTTGTGGATGCTTGTATTTTAGCGCTGGCTTGCGTCATTCAGCATTGGCATTGGTCGGCCAGTGATGAGCGCGGTGATCGAAAGCCGAAGGGGTACGCGGGGAAGGGCGTGAAGAATATCTGGCTTATCGATCCGCGGTTGCGGTTGTTGTATCCGGTACTATCCGCCGACGCTCGAAGAAATCCAGGGCGAGTCCATTTCGACGCTGGATGGCTCGGTTGAGATTTTGCGGAATAAAGTCCGGGCAGTTCAAATAAACAGGTTGAGCGGAACCTGAAAAAACTCGGCCAGCCGTTTTGCCTGCGCCTTGCTGATGGAGCGGCGTCCGCTCAACACCTCGCTCGCGGCGCCTTTGTTGCCGAGGATAGGCCAGCTGTCTTTGTGCTTCAAGCCACGCTCGTCCATTGCGAGGAGGTTTTGCAACACGCGGGCATGTTCGGCTTCGCTATGAATCGGGCGAGGAAGGGAACGGGCCAAAAGTTTGGCGTAGACCGAGTCGCTGATTTCAGTAGTGATGCTCATTGTTTCCAAGCTCCTTTGGTGTATTCGGAGTGAGTCAAAATGTGGAGGATGAAGACGCGCTTCCTTTCGTAATTAATTCTTGCGATCAACCGGTAGTCGTCGCAGTGAATGTTGAACACGGTACGTCTGCCGGCAACATCGGCGTGCGGCTTCTAGAAAGACGCCGCGCAGCGAAGAATCGCCGCCCTACGACTCGGTAGTTTACAAAATGTAAACGTTGAAATCAATGTGAGGATTGGCGAAAAGCATCGACGAGTATGGAACAATAATCGCTTGTCGAGTAGAGTATTCACAGCGATTGTCTTGTTCACTTCGGCGGCGGTGTCAGTTTGGGCCCAGGCTGTTCCGCAAGCGCCGAAGCTTTTATTGAATGCACAGCGGCTGAGACGGCTGAAGCGCGATCGCGAGCGGAAGACGCCGCGCTGGGTGAACTTTGAAAATCGGATCAACAGGGTTCCCGATTCGCCCGAACGCGGGTTCGAACTGGCGCTCTATTACGCCATTACGGGCGACCAGGCGAAGGGCCGTGACGCCATTGCCTGGGGGTTGAGCCACGATTCTCAGCGGCAAAAAGCGTTGGTCGCGGATTGGTGCGCGCCCTTGCTCTCCGCCGGCGAGAAAGCGAAGATGAACGCCGGCGCCCCCATTTTGGCTGGCAACGATAACAGCCAATTGATGCGGGATGTTTGGTTCTTACAGGTAGCATTTGCTGCCGATGCATCCGCCAGTATTCCCGAAGAGAGTCGATTTCGCAGATTGCTCGCATCTTTGGAAAAGCGGAATCCAGAAGACTTGTATGCGCTGTGTGAGCTGATTTATTCGGTTCGCGCAACCACGCGGAGAGATCTGCGCGACGTGGATCCGCACTTATTTGCGGCGCTGCCCGAAGTTCTTTTGTTGTCCGCCAGGCCGAAAGAACTCAATTCGCCGCCATGGCTGTTGCACGCGGCTGCACTCGCGCTGGTGGCGATTGATCCGAATTTGCCTTCGTCGCAATTCTTGCAAAGCTGGGCGTTAGAAGAAGCTCAAACAGTACGGGAAGGCCCGGGGGTCGCTTATGAATTGTTGTGGGCCGATCCCTACTTGCCGGGAGTTGGGTACCAAAACATGGAGCCTTGGACGTACGACGACGAACATGGCCGGCTGTTTGCCCGCGCGAGTTGGGAGCCGGATAGTTGTTGGATCAAGATTGCAAAGCAAGGTGTGGAGCAAGAAAATTGCCCGCCACGGTGGCAGTCCGAAACAGTTACGTTTGGCCATCTCACTTTAATTCCGATGACGGCACGCTGTGTGGAAATTCCGCACATCGCGAATCGCAACGATTCCGTACTCGTTTGGAAGTTTAAACCGGGCGAAGGCGTCATTCACGGCAAAGGCAAAGACCAGCACACTTACGCGGCTGACGCGGCGGGCATTTGGCATCCTGGCTCGGGCATTGAAGGTAAAGTGTGTATCGCCTCCCACTGATAAACTGAGGAATTACAGGTTGAGCACTGGTCAAGTGACTACCTGTCTTAAGGGAGTCCATTCTTTTCATGATTGCAGCAACACAACTGCGCCCCGGTATGGTGGTGAAGTTTAACAACGAGCTTCATACGGTTTTCAGCATGGTCCACCGGACGCCTGGGAACTTGCGCGGCTTTGTCCAGGCGAAGATGCGCAACATTCGTTCCGGTTCGATGATGGAGCACCGCTTCTCTTCGGAAGACAAAGTGGAGAGGGTTTCCCTCGACGAACAGGAAATGGAGTATATGTACGACGACGGTGAATCGTATTACTTCATGAACACTACGAATTTCGAACAGTTGCACCTGTCGAAAGACATGTTGGGCGACGGCGTGAATTACCTGATTCCGCAGCTTCGCGTGAATGTAGAATTCTACGAAGGCAAGGCCATTAGCGTGGAATTGCCGCCGAGCGTGGAAATGGAAATCAAAGAGACGGAGCCGAGTTTGAAGGGCTCCACCGTTTCGAACGTGACGAAGCCGGCGACGACGGAAACGGGGCTGGTTGTGCAGGTTCCACCCTTTATCGGCGCGGGCGAGCGGATTCGTGTTAATACGACGGACGGCAGTTACTTAGAGCGGGCCTAGCAGCGTTTGCAGAGTCAGGCTTGGTCGCCATTCTTCAATTCTTCACGAATCTCCGCCGCCGCTTTGCGCGCTTCCTCTACCGCCCCAATGGGAAAGCTAATGGCACCCACCTTCGGATGTCCGCCCCCGCCGTATCTTTCGCAAATCGTTGCCAGGTTATGCCGCAGCGGTTCCTTCACCCAAGGATTCGACCCCACCGAAACTTTAGTCCGGAACGTCGAAGTGGAAACCGACACCGTGTAAGCCGAATCAGGGAACAAGTAATACGGAATAAATTTGTTGTACCCTTCAATGCCGTACTTCACGAGGTCGAAAAAAATCACCCCCTGAGCGCAGTTTCCTTCTTTCCGAATGACGTCAATATTCCGCAGGTGAATTTCATGCAGCCGCTGGTATTCTGCCTGAATCGTTGGTTCGGCAACGATCTGCCCCAGACTTTCACTCTGCATGAGCCGGATGACTCGTTGCACCAGATCCGGCCCCTTACTGCCCTCAATCACCAGCGTCAGTTTCATGGCCGGTGCCTGCATTTCTACCGCCGCCTTGGCGCTCTCATAAAGCGCACCGTCGACAATATCGGCCCAGGTAACCAGGTCTTCCAGGTCGGATGCCGAAAACCCATAGCGGCTCTTGACTACCGTTGAGATGAATTTCGTGCAGGAACGATAGCTGGGGTCGAGCAACTTCTGCCCACTCGTGTCGTGTTTGAAGTGTTCGGCGTCTTCCGGACTCAAAAAAGCGCTCTGGTGGTGGTCAAACCACCAAGTCAGATTGGGGTGCGTGGCGTATTTGAAATCGACAATAACGTTCGCGTCGCCGTCAAACAGGCTGTCGGCAAACAGCTGATCGGCGCGATGCGCCAGGCCCGTGTAATAAAACTCGGCCGTCGGATAACGCTCACTCCGCAGGAAACGGGTGATGTAAGCCGCCGAGGCAGCGCCGTCGAAACAGTGGTCGTGATAGAGGACCCGGACCTTCATTCTAAAGAAAGCTCTCCGAAAACCTTTAAGATTGCCTTACCCAACGCGGAAAAGCAAGCGATAAGCGATAATTACTTTTAGTACTGAACGAATGTGCCGGCGGTAACGGCTCGATCTTGCCAGCCGCTTAGCTCCGTTGACGACAGGGGTCTTGCTATGTACGCACCCCATGAATTCTTGTGCCTTTGGGCCCGGGAACGTATCTTAAATAATTTACCCTGCTGTTACAAGCTGAAACTAGGAAAATGCTCAAGACTAAAGAAGAACGCCTGACAGACCTCCATCCCCAGGAAACCACCGAGTGGCTGGAGGCCTTGGATCAGGTCTTGGACGAAGCTGGGCCCGACCGCGCTGCCTACCTGCTAACCCGGCTTTTGAACCGCGCCTCGCATTTTGGCGTATCCGTACCGTCCCAGATCAACACGCCCTATGTGAACTCCATCCCGGTTCATGAGGAAGCTCCTTACCCGGGCGACCGGGCCCTGGAACGGCGCATCAAAAGCATCATCCGCTGGAACGCCGCCGCTATGGTTGTGCGCGCAAACAAGTACGATGCCAACATCGGCGGCCACATTTCCACCTTCGCCTCGCTCGCAGCCATCAGCGAAGTCGGTTTTAATCATTTTTTCCGCGGCAGCTACGGCGACCAGGCTGGAGATTTAGTTTACTACCAGGGTCACGCGTCACCCGGAATTTATTCGCGCGCCTTTCTCGAAGGCCGCCTGACGGAAGACCACTTGCTCAATTTCCGCCATGAATTGCGCGATAAACCGGGCCTTTCGTCGTATCCCCACCCCTGGCTGATGCCGGATTTCTGGCAGTTCCCCACCGTATCCATGGGCCTCGGCCCTATTAATTCCATCTACAACGCGCGCTTTCTCCGTTATCTGGAAAACCGCGGCATTCTTCCCCCCACCGACCGCAAAGTCTATGCCTTCCTCGGCGACGGCGAAATGGATGAGCCTGAATCCACTGGCGCTCTGCATGTGGCTGCCCGCGAAAAACTGGATAATCTCTGCTTCATCATCAACTGCAATCTGCAGCGTCTCGATGGCCCCGTGCGCGGCAACGCCAGTATTATTCAAGAGCTCGAAGGCGTCTTCCGGGGCGCCGGCTGGAATGTCATCAAGGTTCTTTGGGGTAGCGATTGGGACGAACTCTTCGCGCGCGATGCCACTGGCTTGCTCCTCAAACGCATGGAGGAATGCGTCGACGGCGAATACCAAAACTTCAAAGCTCGCGGCGGCGCTTACGTCCGCAAAGAGTTCTTCGGCAAATATCCCGAACTGCTGGAACTCGTCAAAGACAAAACCGACGAACAGATTGGGCAACTGCGCCGTGGCGGACACGATCCCGTCAAAGTCTACAACGCATTCAAGCGCGCCTCGGAAACCAAAGGACAGCCGACCGTCATCCTGTGCAAAACCGTGAAGGGCTACGGCCTCGGCGAAGCCGGCGAAGGCAAGAACATCACCCACCAGCAGAAAAAGCTGAACGAAGAGGAACTGGTTTACCTGGCCAACCGCTTCAATCTTGAATTGACGCGCGAACAAGTGCACGATATCTCCTTCGTCAAGCCTGCCGAAGACAGCCCTGAAATTCAATATCTAAAGGCGCGCCGCCAAGTTCTGGGTGGCTACCTGCCCGCTCGCGCACCCAAGCCGATCGAGATCAAAGCCCCGCCCATTGAGACGTTCGCCGAATCGCTCAGCGGATCGCGGGGCAGGGAGGCCTCCACTACGGCCGCTTTTGTTTCCGTCTTAAAATCCTTGCTCAAACTCCCCGATATCGGCAAGTACATCGTCCCCATCATTCCCGATGAAGCGCGCACCTTCGGCATGGAATCCATGTTCCGTGAGCGCGGCATCTACGCCAGCGGCGGCCAACTTTACAAGCCTGTCGACAGCGATGTGCTGATGTATTACAAAGAAGCCCAGAACGGCCAAATTCTCGAGGAGGGCATTACCGAGGCGGGCGGTCTTGCTTCTTTCACAGCCGCCGGCACGGCCTACGCCAACGTCGGCGTCCCCACCATTCCGTTCTTTATTTACTACTCGATGTTCGGCTTCCAGCGCGTCGGCGACATGGTCTGGGCGTTTGCCGATTCGCGAGGCAAAGGCTTCCTTGTCGGCGGTACTGCGGGCAGAACCACCTTGGCGGGCGAAGGCCTGCAGCATGACGACGGGCACAGCCACGTCCTTTCGAGCGTGATTCCTACCTGCAAAAGCTACGATCCCGCGTTCGCCTACGAAATTGCCGTCATCGTGCAAGACGGCATTCGCCGCATGTACGAAAACGGTGAAGACCACTTCTACTACCTCACCGTCTGTAACGAGAACTACGCGCAACCGCCCATGCCGCCCACGCCGAACATCAGTGAAGGCATCCTGCGCGGTCTCTATCTCTATCAGGCTTCGCAAGCCGGCCCTTCCCACGTCACTCTGTTTGGCAGCGGCTCCATTCTAAACGAAGCGCTCAAGGCACAGAAGATTCTCGCCGAGAACTACCAGATTGGCGCCGACGTGTGGAGCGTTACCAGCTATACCGAACTGCGCCGCGACGCTCTTATCG
Source organism: Bryobacterales bacterium (assembly GCA_963763615.1). Taxonomy (GTDB): domain Bacteria; phylum Acidobacteriota; class Terriglobia; order Bryobacterales; family Bryobacteraceae; genus Bog-105. The sequence goes on from CAVXPI010000019.1 coordinate 117,827, forward strand.
TCGACCGCTGGAATCGTCTTCACCCCAACGAACCGCAGCGCAAGCCGTACCTCGTCGATGCCGTCGGCCATCTCGACATGCCGATTATCGCGGCCACCGATTACATGAAGATCGTCGCCGATCAGATCACGCCGTGGGTTGGCGGCCTGACCGCTTTGGGTACAGATGGTTTTGGCCGCAGTGAAAACCGTGAGCATCTGCGCAGATTCTTCGAAGTGGATGCGGCCAGTATCGCGGCCGCGGCTCTATCGCGCCTCGCGGCGTGGAAACGGTACGACACCGGTCGCGCCCAAAAAGCGATTGTCGAATTGGGCTTGAACCCCGAATCGATCGATCCCTCGCTGGCTTGATCCTTGGCTACAGAGTCGTAGTTGCGATGTAATTGCTCTCGGTGTCGAATGTGATCCGACAGCGCGCGTCCCGTCGAGGATTTGAAACCAACGCAGGGCGAAAGCATACGATGCACGTTCCTGACGGATGGCGCACGCTCTGGTGGACAATTCCCAAAGATCCTTCGAACAGCAACTTTTCTGCCAACAGCTGAGAGACCCGGTAACATGCGGGAATCGGGCCAGCCTGTAAACAGGATTGCCGTTCATCTGGGTCTAGTTGATGAAACTTTCCGCGTAAGTCAGCCAACAAATCGACGTAATCGAACGACTGGCGCCCGTGAAATTTCGGATTATGCACGTTCTGCAGAAAACGCCGCCGGTGAAAAGCTACCTCCGCGACGGAAGTGTCAATTTTGATGCAGGCGTACCATGCTCCGCGTTTCGCTGTGCTGAAGCGTGCGCCATACGGTCCGGGGTGGGTAAAAGCAGCGTTCACGATGTATGCCTCGGGAACGCCAAACACCAGTTCGTGGGGACCGATCCCTGTGCGTCTGCTGCTCTCCGCTATCTTCCGTTCATTGGTTGCGGCGTCGATCTCGCTTAGCTCGGCGAGAACGTTTTCCGGAAGGTTCAACGTTTCCAGAACACTTCGCCAGTTGCTATATTTCTTTGAGATCAGCCTATGGGTGCCAACGTACTCGACTTCCTCGGCGTGAGCCAACTAGCGTCCGCCTCGCGCCCCTTCGAGCAAGCTCCTCACCTGCTGCATTCCGGGAATGCCTTCTCTCACGATGAAGTCCAACGGCGTTCGTCCGGCGAATAGAAGGTCGTCATTCGCTTGAGTGACCCATAAATCCGCCAGCTCTTCCGGTAAGAGTATGTGTAATGCTTTGTAAATCCCGACAAGGTACGAGATACGCGTCAATTCATCCTGAGTCAGAGTTCCGGCAGCGGTTTTCAGCTTATACATGCTTGACCGCGGCCGGCCGCCAAGCAGGTCCCCGCCCCTTTCGATCGAGACATGCCATTTCTCCAAAATGGCGAAGAACCCATCTGTCGCCGATTGACTCAAGCGTTCTCGGGTTCCTAAATGACTCAGATCTGGTGTAGTGTCGAATTGGTAACCCGGCACAACGTTAAGTGAATTCGCAGCTATATCCATAAAATCCACCCCTTCTTCCTACTTGTCGGGCTTTCTTTTTCCCGCTATCTTAGTTTCAATATCTCATATTGGACATAAGTTGTCCAAAACAAAACGATACCACCGGAGGACAAATTGCTCCGACTGGAAAATCCGCAAACCCCCGCAGCAACGGTTGCGAGCCTAAATTAACCTCCGTGCGAATGATCGTGTAGGCTTATGACAACTGCGAAAGGTCGTCTGCCTAAGAGCAAGTCTTTTTAGTTGGATAATGAACCGATCAAAATGTTCTCCGATCAGAAACTCAGTGCGAATCAATTTCCGCGTTCGAGCAAGTACAATCCCGATTGGATTATCGCCAGCCTCAGCGGTGCCGCCAATCCTCTATGGCTGGCGGAATGGCTAGCAGACGCAGTCTCTCTGCGGCCCGGCATGCGCGTACTGGACTTAGGTTGCGGCCGGGCTTGTTCGTCGATCTTTTTGCATAGAGAATTTGGCGTCGAGGTCTGGGCAACCGACCTTTGGTTCAGTGCTTCCGAGAACCTGCGGCGAATCCAAGATGCCGGCGTGGATCGTCACGTCTTCCCTATCCGGGCCAACGCACGCGCGCTACCTTTTGCGGTAGAGTTCTTCGATGCGATTCTTTCGATCGATTCGTTCATCTACTACGGCACCGACGATTTGTATCTGAACTATTTGGCCCGCTTTCTTCAACCGGGCGGCCTTTTGGGAGTGGCCCAAGCCGGTCTAATGAAAGAGATGGGAGATCCGATTCCAGAGCACCTGCGACAGTGGTGGACTCCGGATCTCAATTGCCTTCATTCAGCAGCTTGGTGGAGCAGGCACTGGAATCGAAGCGCCGTAGTTGATGTTGAACTAGCGGATACCATGCCCGACGGTTGGCGCTTGTGGGCGGAATGGCACAAGATAATAGCGCCGCACAATAAAGATGAAATTGACGCCTTGGAAGCTGATCGGGGCACCAACCTCGGTTATGTTCGCGCCATTGGACGACGCCGGGCGCGCATCGACCTGTCGGATCCGGTCGAGTCAATCTCTGCCAACTACGAGCAAAAGGCGCTGCTTCGAGAATCTGCCGCTTCGTGAGGAAAGGTAAACGCTGCGCCGCCTCTCAAGGTTAGCCATTGTGTGAATCTATGGTTGAAAGGAATCACTAGTGTCTGAAAATATTTCCGCTGGCCCTGAGGAAAGTGCCGCTCCATGGAAGTTGCTGCAAATGATGACCGGTTACTGGGTCACGCAGGCGATTTACGTGGCTGCCAAACTCGGGATTGCCGATCTGCTTGAAAAGGGCCCCTTGAACTGCGATGAGTTGGCAAGTAGGACGAAGACCGATCCATCGTCGCTCTATCGTACTTTGCGCGCTTTAGCCAGTGTCGGTATCTTCTCCGAGGTCGCACCGCAAAAATATGCGCTCACCCCATTAGCGGCGCTCTTCCGAACGAGCGTTCCGAATTCGATGCGTTCACTCGCCATCATGTATGCGGAAGAACAGTATCGTGCCTGGGGCGAATTCCTGTACAGCGTTCAAACAGGTCGGCCGGCATTTGATCATCAATTCGGCATGGACGTGTTCGAATACTTTGCCCAAAACTCAGCAGCCGGGACAGTATTCAATGAGGCCATGACCGGTCTCACTAGCCAGGTGGCTGATGCTTTGGCCAAGGCCTACAACTTCTCCGCGTTCAAAACCATAGTGGACGTTGGCGGGAATCTGGGAACGATTCTCGCGGCTATCTTGCGCGAATATCCAAACTCGCAAGGCGTTTTGTTCGACCGGCAAATTGTGGTTTCCGCCGCTGCCGGATACCTTGCGAAAGCGGGTCTTGACAAACGCTGCCGATGCGTGGGAGGCGATTTCTTTGCGTCCGTGCCGGCCGGTGGAGACGCATACTTACTCGCCGCGATTCTGCACGATTGGGACGATCACCGCTGTGTGACGATTCTCACCAAGTGCCGGGAAGTCATGCCTGCCGATGGCAAGCTGCTCGTCGTGGAGTTGGTTCTGCCGGCAGGGGACGTTCCGCATCCCGGTAAGTGGCTCGACCTTCATATGCTCGTGATGGCTAGTGGACGAGAACGGACTGAGGCGCAGTACAGGGACCTGTTTATCTTGGGAGGATTCAACTTAACGCAAGTCTTTCCCTTACCAAGCGGCCAAAGCGTATTGGAAGCGGTTCCGATTTAATCATCCCTTTACACGGGAAGCCTGGCTCGGGCATGTTCTTAAACTTTTTCAAAACTTCCCCTTGCTTATCGATAGGAGTTGGGTGTATTCTACTATCGATAACCGAGGGGAGAGCGTGACTTCTTCTGAAGACTCTGACTTTGGAACCACTAAACGGCTGGTCTATTAGCCTGCGCTTAAAACAGGTATCGGGTGATGTGCTCCAGGTCAGCGACGGATCTCTCTAACGCGATCACGCAGGTTGTGCAACTCGGGGAGACATGAAATGCGCTTGGAACATTGGTTCTACACCATTCCGCTGCGGTTGCGCTCGCTATTGCGCCGGAAATACGTGGAGCAGGAACTCGACGAAGAACTGCAATTCCACCTGGATCGAAAAATTGCGGAGGCCGTTGCTCAAGGATCGACGCCGGAAGAGGCTGGCTATGCGGCCCGGCGCGCCATGCAAGGCCTGGAGCAACGTAAGGAGGAATGCCGCGATATGCGAGGCGTAACCGGTTTCGAGAACCTGACGCAAGACTTCCGTTTTGGGGTACGTATGCTGGCGAAAGCTCCCGCTTTTACCGCCGCCGCGGTCTTGACGTTGGCGTTAGGAATTGGCGGCACCACCGCTATTTTTTCCTTGATCCATACCGTTATGCTGCAGTCGTTACCGGTGTCCGAGCCAGAAAGCCTGTACCGCATTGGCGAAGGTTACGAGGTTGGGCCTAACGCTGAACTCGAAGGGCATTGGGGCTTGTATTCGACGGATCTATACAAACGCCTAAAAGCCGCCCTTCCTGAGTTCCAGGACGTCGCCGCCTTTGAAGCAAGTTCTTGGGGCATTGTCGTACGGCGGCAAGGCAGGAGCGCTTTGAGCCAATCGTTGCGTAAGGAATTTGTCACCGGCAACTATTTCAAGACATTCGGCATACGCCCCCTCGTGGGCCGTCTCATCGGTGAATCCGACGATCAGGCAGGCTCCTCGCCTGTGGCTGTCGTGAGCTATCAAGCCTGGCAGAACAATTTTGCCGGCGACCCTGCTCTGTTGGGCTCCAGCGTAGTGATCGGCGGACATCCCTTCACTGTGATCGGCATCACCCCGCCCGCCTTTTTCGGCGACACGCTCCGCGCCGAACCTAATCAGTTGTGGCTTCCCATGCAACAGGAACCCCTGGTCAACCCGACGGATTCGGCGCTGAACGCCCCTGAAGAACTATGGGTCCGCGTGATCGGACGCTTGCGTGCCGGAGCTGACATCGCGGGCATCGCGCCTAGGTTAACCGGAATTCTGAGGCAGTGGCTGCTGACCGACAGTGGCTATGCCGCGTGGATGCCAGACATCAAACGGGCTCTTGCCTATCAGGAGATCAATCTGATTCCGGCCACCGGCGGCGTAACGGAGATGAAGGGCGAGTATCAACGCAGCCTGCAAGTCCTGCTGGCTGTTTGCGGATTAGTTCTTCTGATTGCTTGCGTCAATATCGCCAATCTGCTGTTGGCCCGCGAGTTGACGCGCCGCCGGCAGACCGCTTTGCGGATTGCTGTGGGGGCATCTCGAATACGGATCGTCCGGCAATCGCTCATCGAAAGCATTCTCCTGGCGTTGCTCGGTAGTGCGCTGGGATTGTTTGCCGCGCACGGCATTGCTCGTCTGATTGTCACCCTCACGTTTCCTTCTTCTGAATTTCTTTCCTCGGAGCCGATTCTGTCCGCTCCCATCCTCCTCTTTTCTCTCGCGATGGTCGGCCTGACCAGCATCGTGTTTGGGGCCTTTCCCGCTTGGCTCGCCTCTAAGACGGACCCCGCCGAAACTCTGCGGGGAATGGGCCGGAGCACAGGGGACGAGGCCTCGACCCCACGCCAGAGCTTTCTCGTCCTACAGGCGGCACTTTCCGTCCTGCTGCTGGCAGGGACCGGCCTTTTGACGCGCAGCCTCAAGAATCTGGAACAGCAGAATTTCGGGTTCGAAACCGCGAATCGCATTTACGTCAAACTGGACGCCGCGCCCGGTCCGTATGATTTCAAGAAGCTTTCCACACTCTTCAAAAAGGTCGAGGACGGCGTAAATCGGCTGCCCGGTGTCGAAAACGCGGGCCTGGCCACGAATGGGCCTCTAAACGTGATGAACATGACTGATCGCGTATATGTGGACGGACATCCTGCGCAAGCACTCACCGGACTCGAATCGTCGTGGGGGCGCGTTACCCCACAATATCTGCCTGCTGTGGGTCAAATCTTGCTGCGGGGCAGGCAATTCAAGGAATCCGACAATGACAGCGGCGAACTGGTGGCGATTGTGACTCAATCGTTCGTAAACAAATATTTTCCGCTTGAGGAAGCCCTCGGCAAGCGGTTTGGCATTTTCAAACCTGCCTTCTCGAAAACGTTTCGAATTGTGGGGATTGTGCGCGATGCTAAATACGAAGTGGCCAACAGGCCGGCCCTCTCAATGTTCTTTCTTCCGGAATCGCAGGAAGCCGGCTTGAATCATGCGTACGATTTGCCCGACCATTTTTCTCACCGGCTCGCTGCCCTTGTCCTGGCCACACATCTGCCGGCCGGCACTTTGGAGCCTGCTCTCAAACAAGCGCTCCATAAGATCGATCCCGACCTCGCAGTGGTCAGTATCCGAACAATGAAAGAGCACGTCGATAGAGCCCTCGGCCAGCAGCACGCCGTGGCGACACTGGCCGCAATGTTCAGCCTTGTGGCGCTGATCCTGGCGGGTGTCGGGCTATACGGCGTGACGGCATTTACCGTCTTGCAGCGCACCAATGAAATCGGAGTGCGCATGGTGCTCGGCGCAGATCGAAGAAAAGTGATTCGATTGGTATTGCTGGGTGCATTTAAGAGCGTTGCCATAGGTTTAGGCATTGGCATGGCTCTTGTCCCAATCGCAGGGAAGGTCCTGTCGTTCCAGCTATACGGTGTCAGCTTGTGGGATCCGCTTCCTCTGTCCGTGGCCGTTCTTTCACTGGCAGCCTGCGCACTGGCGGCGTCGATTGTGCCTGCGCTGCGCGCCACTTTGATTGAGCCAGTCACTGTTTTAAGACTCGAATGAGTGCGCTCAACATTCGCCTTCTCATTCTGATAACCCGGCCATCGCCGCTCCTACAATCTTGCCGCCGTCGCGCTCTGCCAACAGTGCGACTATCCGCAGATGTTTCCCCCAGCGCGCACTCCCCTTCAAATCCATGGAGACGCCGCTCTCCCCTGCATCGGCCAGTTTCCCCGCTTTCGTCAAACTGCGAACCACCGCCGTATGCGTCAACATTCGTCCGCTGTTCTCGCCCGCCGACACCTTCGATGCCACCGCATCTTCCGCCACGGCAAAATACAACTCCGCGCCGCGCGGCACCATCCCCTCGGCTCGCAAATCCACGTGAATGCCTTTCTCCGAGCGGCTCACTCGCAAATCTAACGGCACTTTCTTTTCTTTGCGAGCCTGCTGAATGGCGCCTTCCACTTTGGGCGCACTATTGCCGACCACTTCCCAGCGGCCATCCACCACCGCTTGCGGCGTATAAATGTCGGAGACCCGCAACGCATCGCCATAACGCCGTTGCCGCTCGCTGAACTCCCGCGACGAATACGGATCGGCCCAGCCATCGCTATTCCAATAATCCACATGCTCGCTCAATACAATCAACTGCACCCCGGATATCGGCTGCTGCTTATCCAAGTCACTCAGCAATCGATCCGCTGGCGGACAACTCGAGCATCCCTCCGAAGTGAAAAGCTCGATCACCACGGGGACCGGGTTCGTCAGGTCCTTGCTGAAGCCAGTTCCCGCTCCCAACAAGAAACAAACGGCACAAAGAAAGTTCTTATTCAAAGTCAAAGCTCCCATCGCAATGCAATTCGCTGTGCCTCTCATAGAAGTTACTAGTGTATTCACATAGCTGTTTTCGAATCTGAGTCCGTGTAACCAAGCCTGTGAATTTGCGTCACTTATAAAAGCAGCGGGCGTAAAAAAGAAGGAAAGCTCAGGGGCTACCAAATCCGCCCGGCTGCTACCAAAGACAGATTATGAGGACCATAGTGTTAAATCCAATTCGTTCCATCTCTTTTCTCGCCTTCGCGCTTTGCTTAGGCAGCGTGGCGCATGCCCAGGACGCGGATGTTTTGTTCGGTGCCGGCTTTGTGACGGACAGTTCATCCAATTCGGTCTCCACCCTTCTGGGTACTCCGCTTACGTCTCCCTCGCTGAATGCCACCTTCGGCAAAGTTGGCGGTGACTTCATGATCAAGAAGCACCTTGGATTTGGCGCGGAAACCGATTTTCAGTTTTCCCACGCAAATTACCAGGGCTTCCAAGCCCGCCCCATTTTTTACGATTTTAACGCCGTCTATATGCCCGGCGTGGGCCGCTTCAGCCGCGTGGTTCCCGAGATACAAGGCGGCATAGGCGGCGTCAGAATGACTTTTGTCTACAACTCGACAAGTTGCGACACGCTCGTCGGTTGTACTTCGAGTGCCGTACCCTACGAGTCGGCCAGCCATTTTCAACTTCATGTCGGCGTGGGCGTGCGTCTTTACGCAACCAAACACTTGTTTGTCCGGCCGCAATTTGACTACCACTACGTGCCCAACTTCATTCAGTACGGCAGTAACTCAGTGCCGGAATTCGGCGCCGCCGTTGGTTGGAGTTTCAGCGAGCATTAAGATTGAGGGCCGGCTTGCGCTAGTTCATCAACGTGGCCGGCCCCATGTCTCCGAAGTGACGCCGCATGCGGCTGCGCAATTCCGCCCGGGCCCGTAGCAGTCGGCTTTTGGCTGCGGCTACCGAAATGCCCAGCCTCTGCGCCACTTCCGGCATAGGTTTGTTCTCAACATCACGCAGCAGGAAGACGTTCCGCAGCAGGGCCGGCGTCCGCTTGATCTCCAGTGCCAAGACGGCGGCCACTTCGTTCACTCCCAACAGGTTCTCAGGCGACGGCCGCAGATCCTTCAGATCGCTCGCCACTACGTCCTCGCCCTCCGCGTCGTCAATATAAGCGAAACGGGCACGCCTCACCTGCCGCAGCCGCATTAGGCATTGGTTCACCACAATCCGCGTAAGCCACGTTGAAAATTTGGCGTCCCGTTGGAATTGATTGATGTGCTCATACGCCTTCCAGAACGCATTCTGGACCTCATCTTCAGCATCCTGGCGGTCGCGGACAATCGAAACAGCCACCTTCATCGCCGACATTTGGTGGCGCCGCATCAACTCGTCAAACGCCCCTTGATCGCCCTCTTGGCACAGGCTCACCAAGGCGTCGTCGGACATATCGCGATAGCTGCGTTGGTTTTGCATCTGTCTTCCCCTCAGCGAATCCATCTCTCTTAAGCTCCTATGAACAACTTTATGCCTGATGGAACGGTCTTGGAAGAATCACCTAAAAGTCAGTTAAGTCTCACGCAAAAAATCGATGGAAAGATTATCATGAATAAAGAAACTTTGAGAGAGACTGAAAATCAGGACCATACGATTCGCCACCTCCTCGCTACCTACGACTTGGGCGCTAAGCTGCGCCAGCTCCGCCTCCGCAAGAAAATCGCCTTGGTCGACCTCGGCAAACACACCGGCTTATCGGCTTCCATGCTGTCTCAACTGGAAAACGGCAAATTGGTCCCTACCTTGCCCACCTTGGCGCGCATCGCTATGGTTTTCGATGTGGGCCTCGAACATTTTTTCGCCGATCAGCGCGCCCGCCGCATCTTCTCCATCGTGCGTGCCGGCGAACGCCTGCGCTTCCCCGACCGCGCTGACAGCCCCACCCCTGGCTATTTTTTTGAAGTACTCACCTTCGGCGCGACGGAAAAGTCGATGTCAGCCTATCTGGCCGAATTCCCTACGCACGATGCCAAAGAAGCGCGCCCGCACTTCCACAACGGCGCCGAGTTCATTTACGTTCTTTCCGGCCAGCTCGCCATCAACTATCAACACGAGGACCACCTGCTCGGACCGGGCGATAGCGTCTATTTCGATGCGTCCGAACCGCATTCGTACGTCGGAAAATCGGAAGAAAGCACGAAGGCGATTGTGGTTACTTCGCAGCCAAGGTTGTAAAAGCGGCCCGCTTCGCGCTTGTAGGGCGGCGCCATGCGCGGCCTCGCGGCCTCCGGGCCGCCCTGTTCGTCCTCCAGACGCGCCAGCGACCGGCACAAAACCACCAAAGCAGCCGCCGAAGGTCGCTAAGACCGTCGATGTAGCATACCTGCTGCCTAGACCAACGAAGGGTGCAATATTGAAAGAAGAAGTGTGGCAGACGGAAGGCGGTCAAGTTGTGCGGTACAGTCTCGCGTACATCAATCACCGGATTTGTGGCGTGGACAATGGTATGGTGCTTGCCTATGACAACAGCCACAACTATCACCATCGGCACTTGATGGGGGCGATAGAGCATGTGGAATTCGAGAATTATGAATCGTTATCCAAGCGATCCTATGCTGAAGTAGACGAGTTGCGGAAGAAACGAAACTGATGAAGAAAAAAGTGACCCTTGCAACTGGAACCCTCGAGGAGTACGTTGAACGATCCGCAGAGCGCGCCCGGAAGATTGATCGTGGCGAAACAATAGAGCCTGAGATCAGCATCACATTTGCAGATCCGGCCGATTTGTTGCGGGTGCTTTCCCTGGAGCGTCTTCGAGTTCTTCGCACAATTCGCACGAAGAAGAACCCAACGATTTCAGGTCTTGCAATAATTCTCAAACGAGATCGTAAAGCCGTGACCCGAGACGTGAACCTCTTGGAGTCGTTAGGATTGTCGAGGACACGTCGTGAATCGAACCCTGGACATGGTGTGAACACCGTTGTTGAGCCTCTTGCGAAAAAGTACCATCTAACGGCGGTACTCTGAAACTTCACAGAAGCAAGTCGTATCGGGGGGTGCGACTAGACGCACGGAAGCAATGCCTCGTTGCGAGCTAAATCAAAGCCGTTGCGTCCACTGACAGCGGCTCTCTGCTGCTCAACCTTGAAAGTGACCTTGACACGCCAGCTGGCCAAATATCGTCATTTCGAGCGGCTATTGCATCCCCCTCCACCTACCATCTTGTGCGACAAAACAAGTACCCGGCTTTGGCGTTTGAGTTGCACAGATTCCACTCATGATTGAAAGATTGATCGAAAGCGCAGGCGGGGTGATCGGCTTCAAAGCTGTTGGGCAGATCACAGTCGAAGACTGGGAACACATGGAGCAGCAGATTAAGTTCTTAATCCACTCGCGTGGGAAGAGACCCATCGGGATTCTGGTCGACTTTTCGGAGATGGCTGGCTTCGATCTGGCGGCACGCTGGGAAGAAATGCGCTTTCTGCAGAAACATAACCTGAACATTGCGCGCATGGCAGTGGTGGGCGCACACTCTTGGGAGAAGGTGAGCAATATGTTTGTGGCGGCGGCAGCTTTGCTGCAGGCAGAAACGCTCTACTTTCAGCAGTCGGAACTGCCTCACGCCTGGCACTGGGTGCGCACAAGTAAACACGCGTGCGATCTTCCTCCGGCCCGCATTTCTGCGCCGGATGGCGTTTGGAAAGACTACGTTCCGGAGTACATGGATGTGTAGCTCGCCCCCGGGCAGGCTGCTGTTACTCTGATCAAAGCAGCACCGCACACTCACTGGCCCTCGTCGCCCGCCATTTCCAATAGGAGATTCATACCTTGCTAAATACCAATCTAAGGCTCATCCTCGCCTTATTCACTGCGTGCGCCGCGCTAAACGCTCAATCCGGCGACGCCGCTCTCATCGCCAAAGCTAAGGCCATTCATCACAAGGTCATCAAGCTCGACACTCATAACGACATCGACCCGGCTAACTTTACCGCCAATTGCAACTACACCATGCGCCTCACCACGCAGGTGAATCTGCCGAAGATGGCCGAAGGTGAGATGGATGTCTCGTTCATGATCGTTTTCGTAGGCCAAGGTCCGCTGACTCCCGAAGGATTCGACAACGCCTATCGGCAAGCCATCGCTAAGTTCGACGCCATTCATCGTTTAACGGAACAGATTGCGCCCGGCCAAATCGGCCTTGCTCTTACGCCTGCGGATGTCATCGCTCTGCACAAAGAAGGCAAGCGTGCGGCAGTCATCGGCATTGAAAATGGCTATCCGATCGGCCTCGACCTAAAGCGTGTGAAGGAGTTCTATGATCGAGGCGGGCGCTACATGTCGTTGGCGCATAACGGCAACAGCCAGCTTGCCGATTCGAATACTGGCGAAACCCAAGGCTATCTATACAACAACGGGCTTTCGCCGTTGGGCCGCGAAGTGATCGCGGAGATGAACCGCCTCGGCATAATGGTGGATCTTTCACATCCCTCCAAGGGCGCGAATCTGGAGGCAATTCGCCTTTCGAAAGCGCCCGTGATTGCATCCCACTCGGGCGTTCGAGCGCTTGGCAACGTGAGCCGCAATATGGACGACGAACTGCTCCCCGCCCTGAAACAAAACGGCGGCGTGATTCAGGTTGTCGGCTTCGCATCGTACATCAAGCCCGAATCTCCCGAACGCACCAACGCCATCCTCAAACTTCGTGAAGAGTTCGGTCTTCCCGTGCCGGGCCGTGGAACTGGTGCGAACCGCGGTGAGCCTGCGCCGAATCCGAATCGTGCATGTCCGGTGGAAGGAGTGGCTGGTACGGAACCGCGCCGGTCAGGTGGCCGCGGGTTTGCGGCATTCGGCGTCGATACGCTTCCGCCTGACCGCCGCGCGGAATTCAACAAACGCCTGGCCGACATCGATACCAAGTTCCCGCCCGCGAAGCGCGCCAATGTACAAGACTTCGTTGATCAGATCGACTATGCCGTGAAAAAGATCGGCATCGATCACGTCGGCATCTCCTCAGACTTTGACGGTGGCGGCGGAATCGATGGATGGGACAGCGCGGCCGAGGCGTTTAACGTTACGTTGGAACTCGTTCGCCGGGGCTATACCGAAAAGCAGATCGGGCAGCTTTGGAGCGGAAACCTGCTGCGCGTTTGGGGCGAAGTTGAGGAAGTTGCGAAGAAGTTGCAAAAGGAAAGCCCGCCAGATCGGTGATTGGCGCAGCCATGCAAGCTATGGACAGTGCTCGCAAGCCCGATTCCTACTTGTCCATCTTCGCCTCCTGGTGTACAATAACTACGTGGAGCCGGAGACTGCTAATCTCCGGCCCCTGGCTCACTAAAGCTTCAAGCGAATAGTGAACACAACCGTCCGTACGACGATCCGTAGTTCGATGATCATTAAGACCACCTTTCAGCCGCAGGGTTGAATTTGAAAGTCCTGGGCTGATCCCCAGGATTTTTCATCTGCGACCCATGACTGTCGCTTCGAAAACTTAGCCCTTTCAATCTCTGCCAGCCTCTGTCTATATCGTTAACAAAGCACGTTATTTGTGTCAGGCGATTTGTGAAGTTATTTCGATAACAGGCATTCACGCACGACATCGACCCTAGAGCGAGCATCTACCCTCGCGCCCCTCTCGGCCTCACTTGGTTTCAGTCACCAACCTTCGAAAGAAACCGCAATTTCTTTATCCCCAATCCTCCCATTCACATACACTCACTTTCCCGTTTCTGAAACCCTGAACCCCGTTCTACCCTCCGCCCACCCTCCGCTATTTTGACCACAGATCCGCCGCGGTCCACTCACTCGTCCGCGCGGACCGAATAACTCAGGAAAGAAGGTTCATCGAATGAATCGCAAAGAACGCCGTGCCGATGCGCACAGCGCACGAAAACTGGCTCGCAAAGCCGGTTTCCCATCGCCAGCACCCGGCCCTCAACAGTCAACCACGACTCCAAACCCCACTGCTCCAACCGAAGAAACCTCCAAACCGCCGCACCCACCGATCTCCGAAGCTCGCCTCAACGCCAACCGCCAGAATGCGCAATCCTCAACGGGTCCAGTCACTCCAGCGGGCCGTGCCGCCTCTTCACAAAATCGCACGACCCACGGCCTCGCCCGTCACAACGGCGCCTTCAAACTCCTCGCCACCGAAGAAGCCGCTGGCTTCGAAGCGTTAATTCAATCTCTCGCCGAAGAGTACCAACCCAACACCGCCACGGAAGGCATCCTCATTAGCAACATGGCAGAGTCCCATTGGCTGGCAAGCCGGGCGCAAAGCCTCCAAACCGCGTGCCTCGACGAAAACTCCGGTGCCATCACCAACGAAAAAACATTCTCGTTGTACCTGCGCTACCAAACCATACACGCCCGCGCCTTCCACAGGTGCCTCACTGACCTCCTAAAGCTGAGAAACGAAAGGCGCAAAGAGCAAGCTGGCTTCGAAGCGCAAAAACGCCAAGAAGCGGAAACGGAACAGACAGCTTTCGACGCCGAAGTCGAAAAACAGATGAACGCAGACGAGCAATTCCTCAAAAATCCCGAACTCCGCGACCTGGGCATCCGCCTCGGTATGGCATCGCGCACCAAGGGTCCGGAATACTTCGAGCTAAAGAAGCAATTCGACGAGAAATGGCGCTCCGCCTGGAAGGAGCGCCAAGCCGCAGCAGCCTAAACTGTCCCGAGCCATCCGCCCGCCGCTGCGTACGAACCCAAGGTGTGTCGCCGAGTCGTAGGGCGGCGATTCTTCGCTGCGCGGCGTCTTTCTAGACGCCGCTTGTCTGGAACGGACTCAGCCAGACCTCGCCATATCATAGAGCGCGCGAATGTACCCAATACTGAACGCCCAGCCGGTCCGGCGGTCGCCCACCATCTGGGGCACGTGATCGGCGATCAATATGCCGCGAAAATCAACTGAAACCAGCGTCCGCATCAGCTTCTTCATGTCGGTGTAGCCATCGTCCACAAAGGCTTCCGTAAAATCCGGCACCGGCGATGAGACGTTCCGAAAGTGTATTTTCCACAGCTTGCCCATGTCGGCGAAAGCACGCGCGGCTTCGAACACGTTTTTGCCCATAAGCTCTCCCCCTTCCATCCACGTGCCGCAGCAGAGGCAGACCCCAATGTTGGGGCTGTCTGCTATTTGCAACGCGCGTTTGTAGCCTGCGAAATTGCCGAAGATGCAGCGCGGCACGCCACCAAGTTCCGGCATGGGCGGATCGTCGGGATGAATGCCGATGCGGACACCCGTCTCTTCCGCCACCGGTACGATTTGACGAATGAAGTAGGTGTAGTTGTCCCAAAGCTCTTCTTTGCTGAATTTTCTGCCGTGCGAAAGAGGCTGCTGAAAGGTGGTGCTGGTCCAGTGGCCTTCGGCGTCGGCCGCATGGAAAGAGCGGGCCGGGGCACCGCCGCGTGCCGCGCCTTGCGCCGAACTCCAGATACCGTTGCCCATGTGCGCGTAGGTTGTGTAGTAAATGCCCGCGCGGCTGAGGTTGCGGAGATATTCTTTGTACTCGGCAATCTTTTCGTCGCGGCCCGGCAGATTCAGCGTGACTTCCGGCATATTGTGGACGCTGGTGTTGCCAATGTTGCTTACCTTGAGCCCCGCCGCCTCCACGCGGCGTTTAATATCGGCGAACATTTCGTATGTGCCGCCGGTGGTTCCCGTGTTCACGTAGTTCACGCCGATTTGTTGGGCGAACCTTAGATCCTCGTCGGTGAAGCCGCTTGGTAGCTGAAGCGTGATCTTAGCGCCCGGTGTGAGCGGAGCGAGCGGCTGCTGTGTGAAACCGGCGGTCGGCAAAAGGGTGCTACTCAAAGCGGCTTTAGCAAATTGACGGCGATTGCTACGCAAAGCGTTCATGGTTCCGAACTCCTATCCTCGCGCACCATGATAGCCTCACGGATTCATGCCCATTGCGATTGGAGAACTGCTCGACCATGGTCCTTGGCCCCGTTTTGCAAAGCTCGTCACGCTCCTTTGTGCCCTGGCCATCGTCTTTGATGGCTTCGATATTTCAATTGTGGGGTTCGCGATTCCTTCCATTCTTCGGGACTGGCATCTTGCGCGCGCGGCCTTTGCGCCGTTGCTAGTAATCGGCTTAGTCGGAATGACCGTGGGTTCCATGTCGGCGGGCCTAGTGGGCGATCGCATCGGGCGCCGTTCTGCCTTGTCCCTTAGCGTTTTGCTGTTTGGTGTCTCGATTGCCGCAAGCGCATTTGCGCCCAATCTGCTCACGATTGAGGTTTTGCGATTCATCGCGGCCGCGGGCATTGGCGGCGCATTGCCGAACGCGGCGACCATGAGCGCCGAGTTTACGCCGATCAAGATGCGCGCCATCGCGGTGATGACGACCATCGTTTGCGTGCCCCTGGGTGGCGCGCTGGCTGGGTCGGTAGCAGCGGCGGTGTTGCCGGTCTGGGGCTGGCGAGCGCTCTTCCTGATTGGCGGAGTTCTGCCCATCTTGTTGTCAGTCGTTATGTTCAGTTTGATTCCGGAATCGCCTCGATTCTTGTCGCGCCATCCCGAACGCGCGCCGGAGTTGGTTCGTTTACTACAGCGCTTGAATCATGATGTAGCGCCCGATGCAACCTTTGTGGAGGTAGTTGGCGAGCAAGCGGGGAAGGGAGTCGCGCTCAAAGACTTTTTTGGCGGGAGTCAAACCCGCAATACGCTTGCCCTATGGTTGACGTTTTTCTCTAGCGCGGGCAGCGTGTATATGTGTTTCAGTTGGCTGCCTTCCATGCTTTCCTCCAAAGGTTTGGGTTTGGCCGCAGCGAGCCAGGGGCTGGCCGCTTATAATTACGGCGGTGTGGCCGGTGTCATTTGTTTCGTGTTCTTGGTCAATCGCTTCGGTTCGCGTCCATTAACCCTTGCTGCATCGATGCTCGCCGCGCTCACGGCTGCTCTTCTGATGACAATGACCATCGAGCCTGATATCAATCCTGCGCCGCTACTCGCAGCTTTGGCGGCGCATGGTTTCTGCGTGAACGCCGTGCAAACCAGTTTATTCGCATTGGGCGTTCATTTGTACCCGACTAGAGTCCGCGCGAGCGGCGTGGCAGTGGCGTCGGCGATGGGACGGGTTGGCGGGATCGTCAGCGCTTCCGTGGGATCGTTCGTGATTCAACTGGGACAGGCGCAATTCTTCGAGTTTCTAGCCGTAGCGATGCTGGTTGCTTTTGTTGGCTTGAGCATTCTGCGTAACCACATTCCGAGTGTGGACGCAAAACCCTAGCGCCGTCGGCGGGCTTCGCAGTCCTCGGCAACCAGTGGCATGCCGGGTTCCATGCGGGCGTTAGACTTCACGTTGTAACGGGCGCGGGCCGCAAACAGCTTTTCCACTTCTTCGCGTGGCAACGCCTGGGCGCCGCCTAACATCTCCGCCACAAAGGTGATTCGGGCGAAGTGCTCCACGGTTTCCATGCGGTAGTAGGCTTGCCACACGTCCGCTCCGTAAGACGTGCAGCCATGATTTTCCAGCAGCAGCGCGTCGTACTGCGGAATGAACGGTAGCATGCCATCGCAAAGCGCCGGCGTGCCCGGCAATCCATATTGCGCCAGCGGCACGGCTCCGAGTTGAATGATGACTTCCGGCAGCAGCGCCTTATCGAGAGCGCGCCCGCCGCGGCGAAGCCTGTGGCCACGGGTGGATGCGCGTGCACCACTGCCTGCACGTCTGGCCGCAACGAATAGATGGTGGTGTGCATAGCAATTTCACTGGTGCAGGCCCGTTGCCCGCGCACCTTTGTGCCGCCCATGTCGCAAACAATCAGGTCTTCGGCCTTCACCATTCCCTTACTAACCGCCGTGGGCGTGCAAAGAATCAGATCGTCGGTCAACCGGATGCTGACATTTCCATCATTCGCCGCCACCCAACCTTTTTCATACACCAGGTGGCAGACGCGCACGAGGTCTTCCCGATGCTCCTGCTCAGTCTTACTCATGCGAATTTGATTTTAGCAAGCCTGTTGCCAGAATGCGTTGTTTGCGGACCTTTCAAACATCCCCGCTACAATTAAACCGTGGAAAAAAGGCGAATGTGCCCAAATTGCCGGGCCTTCATTACGATCGGCGACCGTGTCTGTCCCTATTGCGAGGCGCAGGTGGGTCCCAGAGCGGTTGATCTGCGGCCGAATGCCTTCGCCGCGTCGTTCTTGCCGAGCGCGAACCTCTCCGCAATTATTGTCTTAGCGATCAATTTTGCTTTCTTTCTAGCCGAGCTCGCCTTGAGTCACAGCTTGACTCAACCAAGCTTCGACGCTGGGGTGACTTACACGCCCTTGATTCTCCGCAGCGGGCAGTGGTGGCGGCTCATCTCGGCCGGCTTCCTGCACGGCAGCTGGCTTCACCTGTTAATGAATTCCTGGTCTTTGTTCATCCTAGTCACCGAAGTAGAACAGTTTTACGGCACGAATCGGCTGATTGTGGCCTACGTGGTTTCCACGTTCACAGGATTTCTGTGCGCCGCCATCTTTACGCCGCATTCTCCGATTCTGGGCGCTTCGTGCGCCGCCTTCGGGCTGATGGGCGTAATGCTGGCCATGGGGGTTGCGGGGAACCGAGCTGATCCCTTCACACAACTTGTACGCCAACATTACGGGCAGTGGCTCGTTTTTGGACTGGTGATGAGCTTCGGAGGCGGCATCAGTCTTTCGGGCCATGTGGGCGGGCTCATTGGTGGCTTCGTAGTCGGATTAATTGCCGGCCGGCCGGGTCATCCTTCCTCCGCGCGCGAAGTGTTTTGGAAGACAATTGCCTATCTCGCCGTCGCCGCCGTCCTGCTTTGCTGGTATCTTGACTTCCGGAACATCGCAGATATCCTAAAACATTCCAGCGGTTCCATGTAACAATAAGAGGGTAAAGACCCCTTCTTGGCACAGCTACTCCTGCTTCGCGGGGCCAAGCAACTGTTGACTTTGCGTGGACCCAGTGGTGTACGCCGTGGTGCGGCCCTCAATGATTTAGGAATTATCGAGGATGGTTCGATCCTCATTCAAGATCGGAGAATTCTTTCGGTAGGTCCGACCCGCCGTATCGAAAATCTAAAAGAGAGCCGGGGCGCTATTGACGTCCCCGTAACAGGCTGCGTGGTGATGCCGGGATTTGTAGACCCGGCGATTCACGTTAGTCTTTACCAAAACCGCGAGTCTGACGAGTCTGCTTCGAAACGTAAGAAAGCCTTCGATTTCTATGAAGAGAGTTTGCTGCTGATTCGTTCCTGCTTGCAACACGGCACTCTCAGCGCCCGATTCAAAGTATATTCAGAAGCGAATTCGCCTGCTGCTGACTTGGCCGCGCTGCGGCAACTAACGACAATCGGGTCCGTACCCGTAGCCACTACGCGCAGCCTGCGCCTGTCCAGCGCGGCGTTCGACCTCACACAGTTGGCGGCTCTGGCCGCGCGTTTGGCTTTGTTGCGGCGGCGCAACTTTGTACAAGGGATAGAATTGCTTACGGGCGAAGATCTGGACCCAGCGCCGGAGTTTTGGGACGTGCTTAGAAAGGCGCAGCTTCCACTGAATTTGGTCTGGCGCGGCGGACCGGCCGACGTGCTCAACCATTTCTTGGCGCAAGCTCATCCGCGTTCGGTTTTCTGCCCGGCTGAATTAGGTCCCCAGGAATGCTCGGTTTTGGCGCAGTCTCCTTCCATCGCTGTGTTTAGCCCTTGCAAGGAGCTTTTGGAGGAGCGTGAGAACCCCTCAGCGAAGAAACTGCTCGATGCCGGCGGCGCCATCGCCCTGGCGAGCGGTTATGATTCTAAGGATGCGCCTATTTTTAGCATGCAGATGGTGGTGGCTTTAGCCGTGTTGCGTCTGCGTCTGAGCGCCGAGCAGGCGATTGCCGCAACCACCATCAACGCCGCGCATGCCTTGGGTTGCGGCCACGAAGTGGGAAGTCTCGAAGCGGGTAAGCGGGCGGATTTACTGGTGCTCAATTTGTCGGATTATCGCGAGATTCCGCGGCGCATTGGTGTGAATCAAGTGCTGATGGCTCTGCGCGAGGGCCACTTTGTGATCAATCGCAGACGCGCGAAAGCGAGCGCCTGAAAGTTGCTGGTTGAGTGCGTGCCGAATTTTTCGGAAGGGCGCGATCTGGCGCGCGTGGCTGCGTTGGAAGCGGCTATTTCGTCTGTGCCCGGTTCGCATGTGCTCCACTGCACCAGTGATGCCGATCACCACCGCAGTGTCATTACCTTTGCGGGCGAGGCGGAAGCGGTTTTGGAATCGGCGGTGCGCGCTGCCGCGCGTGCGTTGGAGCTGATCGATCTCAACAAGCACCGGGGTGTTCACCCACGCCTCGGTGCGCTTGACGTGCTGCCGTTTGTTCCGCTCGGCGATACGAGCATGGCGGATTGTGTGGCGCTGGCGCACCGCGCGGGCGGCCGCATCTGGCGCGAACTTCACATTCCGGTTTACTATTACCAAGCCGCCGCGCTTCGGCCAGACCGTATGTTGCTTGAGAAGGTGCGCCAAGGTGAGTTTGAAGGGCTGCGCGAAAGTGTGCTGGTTGATGAGACAAAAGGGCCCGATGTAGGCGGTCCGGCGCTGCATCCCACAGCCGGGGCCATCATTGTCGGGGCGAGACCCATTCTCATTGCGTATAACATCAATCTGCAAACCGCCGATTTGCAAATTGCCAAGTCGATCGCGCGCGCCATTCGCACCAGCAGCGGCGGTTTGCCGTGCGTTAAAGCGCTCGGTCTGGCGCTGGAGTCTCGTGGGCAGGTGCAGGTTTCGATGAATCTGACTGATTTCAATGTCACTCCGCCGCATGTTGTTTTCGCGGAAGTAAGCCGGCTTGCGGCGAATGCGGGCGTCGCTGTGGCGGAAAGTGAGTTGATCGGTCTGATTCCCCGCAAAGCGGTGGAAACGGGTTTCGCGCACGCCTTGAAGCTGCCCGGCTTTCGCTCCGACCGCGTGATTGAAAACTGCCTGGACTCCGCTTCGCCTGCGAAGTCAACGCCGCGACCCGTATCATAAGAAGATGGCATCCGTTGTTACTCCCGAGCCCGAGTTGCTGACTCCCGCTCAAGAGGTCATGCATCTCGAGCGCGAATATCTGCTGCAGAATTACGCCCGTTATCCGTTGGCCCTTCATCGCGGCAAGGGCTGCTATGTTTACGATTTGGAAGGAAATCGTTATCTTGATTTGATTAGCGGTATTGGTGTCAATTCGCTAGGCTACGCGCATCCGCGTATTACTAAAATCATTCGCCAGCAGGCGGGGCTGCTGCTGCACACCTCCAACCTGTACTATCACGAATATCAGGGCCGCTTGGCAGAGCGTTTGGCCAAGATGAGCGGTTTGAACCGAAGTTTTTTTTGTAATTCAGGCACGGAAGCGATGGAAGGCGCGCTGAAGATGATCCGCGCGCACGGGAACTCGATTTCGCCAACCAAGTTCGAAGTGATTGCGCTGGAAAATTCTTTTCATGGCCGGACCCTGGGCGCGATTTCGATAACAGGCCAGCCTAAATATCGCAAAGATTTTGAGCCCCTATTGCCGGGTGCGCGCTTTGTTGAGAGGAATGACATTTCCGCTTTGGAAGCGGCCTTCACCGCCAACACGGCGGGTATTGTTCTGGAATTCATTCAGGGAGAAGGCGGCATCTATCCTATTTCGGAAGCGTTTGCGCGGCGTGCTCACGAACTGGCCGCGCAGCACAATGCGCTCCTGGTGTTCGATGAAATTCAATGTGGCGTCGGGCGGTCTGGGGCCTATTTCGCCTATCAGTTGCTCGACCCGCCTCTGCTGCCCGATGTGGTGATTGCCGCCAAGCCGATGGGTTGTGGCCTGCCGATTGGCACGGTGATCGCCAACGAGAAAGCCGCGGCTGCGATTAAGCCCGGCATGCACGGTACGACTTATGGAGGCGGTCCGCTCGTGTGCCGCGTCGCACTTGAGTTTTTTGACATCCTCGACGAGTTGCTGCCTTCCATCAACGCCGTGGGTGGCTATTTCCGCATGCGTCTCACGGAACTGATGCGCATGTTTTCGTTTATTAAAGAAGTTCGCGGCCAAGGTTTGATGATTGGCGTGGAGCTTGAAATACCAGGCAAGGATCTGGTACTCGACGGCATCAAGGAAGGCGTTCTTTTCAACTGCACACATGAAAACGTGCTCCGCCTTTTGCCGCCCTATATTTTGACGGAACAAGATGTAGACCGTGCCTTAACGGCCCTGGTGAAAGTATTCCGAAACGTTAAGCCTCTGTAGCGTTGTCAATCGACGGAGTCACTCCTTTTCTTCACTTGTACCTTGAAAGAACGATTTTGACGAAGAGAAATTTCTTATTCACCTTTCCAGCGCTCTTCCTGTTGCTTTTCAACTCGTGTGGCAACAAACGCGCCAACTTACAGCTTGAACCCGATACACATGCCATTTCACGCAGGCTGAATATTCAAGCGGCGCGCCATCCCCGTATTGCGCTCGATCCTTCGGGCGATACCGTTTATGTTCTGTCCGTTACCGGATCGGATCCCGTATCGCAGTTGTCGCTCCTAACATCCGTGAATGGGGGCGATACATTTGAGCCTCCGGTAGCGATTAATGAACCCGGCACAAGCGTGAATTCCCACGGCGAAAATAGCCCCATAATCCTTTTTGGACCAGGCGAGAAGATTTACACCATGTGGGAGCAGCAGGATGGCGAGGCGGCCGCTATCATGTTCGCGGCGTCTCTTGATTTCGGTGCAACGTTCGAAAAGCCGGTGCGCGTTTCCGATCAACCGACGCCGACTTACAGCGGCTATCCGGCTTTTGCTGTCGCTCCCAACAAAACACTTTGCGCCGCTTGGCTCGATTTCCGCGGTCAAGCGCCGCAATCCGACACGGCATCGATTTATCTTTCGTGTTCCATCGACGAAGGCTCGACGTTTTCGAAGAATCTCAAAGTGGCGGAAGGCGTTTGCCCGTGTTGCAGGCCAACCATCGTCTATGGTCCGCAGGGGCAACTCATGGTGTTCTGGCGGCGCGTGTTTCCGGGTAATATTCGCGATATCGTGGTATCGGTTTCAAACGACCAAGGCAATACGTTCGCGCCGCCTGTGCGCGTGGCCGAAGATAATTGGAAGCTAGAAGGATGTCCAGATTCAGGACCTGCCGTGGCGAAGGTAGGCAAACGCATGTATGTTTCTTGGTTGACGGAAGCCAGCCGTGCGCGGGCGGGAGTGCGTCTGGCGTGGTCCGATGACGGCGGCAAGACGTTCTCACTGCCGGTTGTGGCTTCCGTCAAAACGTTCGATGCCAATCATCCCGCTTTCGCGCTGCAGGAAGACAATACGCTGCTGCTGACGTTTCAAGCGCGCGATCCGCAGCGGCGTGGCGGCTGGACACCTCCTCGCCCTTATGCGGTTGAGATCGATGCGCACGGAGATTTGTCCGATCCTGTGCTGATTGCCGATGGCACCATGCCTGTTGAGTTCCCAACGGTGGCAGCGGGCAACGCGGGGCGCGTGTTTTTCGCGTGGACCGAATCGACCACCGATGCCTCGGGCGAAAAAGGCACGGTGATGTTAGTGAGGGCGCGCACGCCCGAGCGCTATTAGGGGGGCCAAACTCGGCGGGCCAAACTCGGTCGCGGTAGGGATGGCCATCGCTGGCCACCCCCCGCACAGATCCGTACGGGCGCTCCTAACGCATACGGCTCTTACCTCGGATGAGTAGCGGCAAAGCGTGCGTCAGGGTAAGGGCAAAACTCGGGACGGGCAAAACTCGGCAAAACTCGAAAACTCGGCGAAAACTCGACGACGGAAACTCGGGACAGTACACTCAAACACCATATCCCAACGACAACTGATCGCCCTCCTCCTCGTTTGAACTCCTCGTCCGACCCACCGGTCGCACGCGCAGCCGCCCTCCACAGCGCTTTTCTAGATCTTCCACAAACCGCTCATCGCCGAACGGCCAGCCGCGACGGCTCGCCTCCTGCAACCGCTGCCCAAACGCTTCTTCGTTTACGCTACTCCGCAGCGCCTCTCGCCAGCGCGGCCAATCGTATCTGGCTTCCCAGGGCGTTAGATCGACCAAGTCCGCCGCACCCGCCAACCGCAAAGGGGGCTCGACCACGGGTACTCCTCAGCCGGAAGCCGCCAAGTGAGCGCGGACAGGATTTCGCTCAACATACGCCACGGCCCACCGAATTACCCGCAAATCGCAAGCCGTTTTCCACAACCACGCCCGCCGTGTGCCTCTTCTGAGCGGCGTCTACGCCCCCACCCTGCCACGGTTTACCCTAATGTATACAAGCTTGATGGATCCACATGATTAACCCCGACGAGAAGAACAAAAGAACATTTCGCATCATGATCCTGGTGGGTCTGGCCGCGGTGGCGTTCGCCGTTTGGCTGATGATCAGTGCCAGCGCGCGGCTCAAATAGCTTGTCCTCTTCCCGTCGCCTCCCAAAAGCGGGATATACTCGCTGTTTGCCAGACAGATATTTAGGCTCCGGGCCAAAGCGGCGCCCCGGAATTTTATTTGCCGCGATTCTCGTTCTCATTTTGCTTGTGGCCTCGCGCTCCATCGCGTCCACACTCATCGATTACCACTGGTGGCAAGAAATTCAGCAAATCGCGACTTGGTGGAATCTGCTGCTCTATGGCACCGTCCCTTTCCTGCTCGCCATCGCTCTTTTCTTCGCCCTATTCGCCGCCGTATTCGTTTTTGGCATGCGCGGGTCAAAAGAGCGTCTCCGTTTTGGACTTTTGAGCCGCTCGCTTTTAATGAAACTGGGCCTCGTTGTAATGGCGATCCTCAGTTTCATCGTCGCCAGCGCCACCGTCGACAACTGGACGGTGGTCCGCTTCTTCGGCGGACTCCAAATGGGAGCCAGCGCCGGCGAATATGTCGACCCCATTTTCAGCAAGGGCCTGCACTTCTATTTCTTCAACCTGCCTTTTCTCAATATGCTCGTCTCGATGCTGCTGGCCGCCAGCATTCTCTCCCTGATCGTCTACTGGCTGGCGGCGCATGCCGAAAGGATCGGCGATTCGGTTCCCTCTCAATTCCAGTCTGGGATGGCATTTCACTTCGAGCCCGCCTCGCTGCGCGGTTTTCTCGAATCTGGCTTTGTGCGCGTGGCCGCCGCGATGTTGTTAGCCTGCCTTGCCGCCAAACTGTTTTTTGAGCGCTATGGGTTTCTGACCGAGGATCACGGCCAATATCTGGTGGGTGTGGACTGGGTAGCCGATCACGTCGTTTTGCCGCTGCAATGGCTGCTCATCGCAGGCTGTGTAGTTGGCGCCGCCCTGGTGGCCGCCAAGAAAGCGCGCTGGGCGATGTTCCTTCTTCTTCTTTTGCCGGTTCGTTGGTTCCTGCCTTCGGTGGTGGCGAGCCTTTATGTCCGTCCCAATGAATTGGCGTTGGAAAAGCCCTACATTCAATACCATATCGACGCCACTCGCTCGGCTTTCGGTCTGAAAACGCGCGTGAAAGAAACGGTTTTGAACACCGCTTCCGAAGTGCAGATCGACTATTCAACCCACAAAGCCGTACTCGATAACGTCAGGCTGTGGGATTGGCGCGCCTTTCACGACACCATTTCGCAGATCCAACCGCTACGCCCTTATGTTTATCAGGACACGGACGTCGACCGCTACACCATTGACGGACAGTTGCGCCAGGTATTGGTAGCGCCGCGCGAATTGCAACTGAGTCAGATTGGCGAAGCAGCGGGCCGCTGGATCAATCCTCACTTGATCTACACGCACGGCTACGGTGTTGTCATGGCCGAAGCCAACCGCATCACGCCCGATGGCTTACCGGTGCTGTTCATCAAAGATGCTCCGCCGGTGATTGCCTCCAAGAGCCTTCAGTTGACAGAACCCGAGATCTACTACAGCGAAGAAGTAGGACACGAGCCCGTGTTCGTGAAGACGGGGCAGCCCGAATTCAACTATCCGTCCGGCTCGCAAAACGTACAGACCACCTATCATGGCGATGGCGGATTTCTGATCTCGTCGCCGTTGCTGCGCCTGGCCGCCGCTTTACACTACGCCGACGGCAACATTCTGCTGACCGAATACTTGAACGACAAGAGCCGCATGATGATACACCGCTCAATCATGGAGCGGCTCGAGACGATTGCCGGCTTCCTGAGTTGGGATTCCGACCCCTATATGGTCGTGACCAGCGCTGGGCATTTAGTGTGGATCGTGGATGGCTATATGTCGTCGGAATCTCATCCCTACTCGCGTGAGGTTTCGCTGGGCGATCACAATCTGAACTACATGCGGAACTCGGTGAAAGCCACCGTTGACGCCTATAGCGGTGAAACCAACCTCTACATTTTTGACGACAAAGACGATTTGATTCAGGCGTACGCCCGTCTGTTTCCAGGCTTGTTTCATCCGAGTTCCGCCATGCCCGCCGACTTGCGCGCCCACGTCCGTTACCCCGAAACTCTGTTTCGCGTGCAGGCTGAGATGTATCGGACTTTTCACATGCGCGACCCAGAGGCGTTCTACAACCGGGCGGATGCATGGGATTTCGCCAAAACGGCAAACGCGCAAGCGGAGGGTACCCAAGCCGTTTCGCCAACCTATGTCGTGGCTGCGCTGCCGGGGAGCACTACCGCCGAGTTCATGCTGCTCACAACATTCACGCCCGCCAACAAAGACAACTTAATCGGTGTCATGTACGCGCGCTGCGACGGCGAGCATCTCGGCGAATTGGTGTTCGGGCAATTGGCCAAGCAAAACATCATCTACGGCCCGATGCAAATTGCCGCACGCGTAAATCAGGACCAGACTATTTCGAAAGATCTCTCGTTGTGGGATCAGCACGGTTCTTCCGTCTTGCGCGGCCAGACGCTCGTGCTGCCCGTTGATAATAGCTTCCTTTACGTAGAGCCGATTTATATTACTTCGCAGACGAGCATGCCGCAGTTGAAGAAGGTCGCGCTGGCGATGGGGGACAAGTTGGCTTACGCGGATACGTATGAACAAGCTCTGGCGCAGTTAATTGAAGAGGTGGGCGGTAAAGAAGGTGGCCCTGCGCCGGTGAGTTCCTCTGGTACTCGGTCTGAGCCTCGGGAAAGTGCCGCGGTGGTCCCAAGCGGGTCATCATCCGACCGCGCTTCAGAAACCTTGCGGCAAGCGCGCGATCATTTGCAGCGCTATCGAAACCTCAGTTCGCAAGGCAAATGGTCCGAAGCGGGCAAGGAACTGGAAGAGATTCAAAAGCTGTTAGAAAAATAAGGGTCGTCAGAAAAAA
Organism: Bryobacterales bacterium; assembly: GCA_963763615.1. Taxonomy (GTDB): domain Bacteria; phylum Acidobacteriota; class Terriglobia; order Bryobacterales; family Bryobacteraceae; genus Bog-105. Next base: position 144,525 of record CAVXPI010000019.1, read on the forward strand.
TCGTGGGTAGATTCGGGCTCTGGGAGCTTGCCAAGTGAGTGATAGAGTGCGAGTTCAAGGCAGCGGAAGGTGCGAAAGCCGTAGGATTTTCTGATAGTGACTTTGGCCTTGTTGTTCAAGCCCTCCACGACGCCGCTGGAAAGCAACTTCTGGGCGCGGAAATAGTTAAGGATCAACTCGCGATGCTCACGCAGAGAACGAGCGATCTTCTTCATCGGCTCGATGCGTGAGCGCATGACCTGGCGGCACCATTGATCGAGGAACTTTCCCGCCCAGGTGGCGGAGTTGTAATCCCAGAGTTGCTGGAAGGATTCCTTCAGAAGGTAGGCGCGCACGCTCTTCAGGTTGTAACGGAGCAGATCGCGGAGCCGGAAGCGCTGCTCGGTTTTCAGATTCTCTTCGCGCTTGAGCAGCAGCCAGCGCGACTTCTTGAGGACGGGCAGCAAGCCGTCCTGGGCCATTTTGCGTGCTTCTCCGGCACGGACCTCGTCGAGCGCTTTATTCATTTTCGCGACGATATGAAAACGGTCGAGGATATGGAGAGCCTCTGAGCATTTCTCGCGAATGACCTTCAGATAGGGCTCCCACATATCGGAGCAGACGAAGACGATCTTGGAAGCTAGCTCGTCGCCTATGACGGTGAAGAATTCCCGAAACGATTCGATGGTTCTTTCGCGGCCCACCCACAGCAAGCGGATGACGTCGAGATCAATCTGATAGACCAGCGTCAGATACTTGTGTCCTTTGGCGTATTGGATCTCATCGACTCCGATGGCGTCGATCCGGCCGAGCACCCGGTGCTCCAGCCCGAAGGTGACGACGTGTTCGACGGCGTCGAAAACCTTGTCCCAGGAAGTGCGGAACGCCTCGGCTGTTTCCTTCCACGAGAGCCGGCGCGCCCAGCGGGCCAGAAACAACATATAGGCTTTGGTGAGGGTGCGTTTGCCATCGCTCCACGGAACTTCCTCCACGACGACGGCCTGACAGCGGCGGCAATCCACCCGCCGCATCGAATACAACAGAAAAACCAAAAAGCCCCAAAAAGGGATGAACTCGAAACGGCGCTCGGGGAGTTGGTCGTACCCGGGAGCGGGCTGATGGCAGCGTGAGCAAATGGCCGCCGAACGCTTGCGTGGACGAACATTAATCTCAATCCTCTTGTAATCGGAACTGAAGCGGGCCTGCTGATAAACGAATCCCGGAAAACGGTGACAGCGGTTTAAAATCGTGATGAGTTGCAGCATGAAGTGGAAAATGGCGATGGCCAGAACTACCAAAATAAACCGCACCGCCTCTGCGCCACATCACAACGTGGAACATTACTGCCGGGATCTGAACGGCTGGCCGCGCTCATGGATGGGGCTAGATAAAGATCTGCCGCCGGGGCAAGAGTTGGTTGTTTTGTTCCGCCCCTTCCTCGAACACCTCGCCGCATCGGACCTGACGCCGAACACGATCCAGAAGCATGTCGATAACCTGTGGGCACTGGGCGGCGAGTTCATTCGCGACCTCAACTACGATCCGTTACTGCGAAAACGGCCCGTTGAGCAACACCTCCTCCAGATGATCGAGTCTGGAGGTCCACTCCTTTACCACGGCAGTGAAGACCAGCAGAGATCGTTCGACTCCACCTGTCGCAAGTTCCGCCGGTTCCTCACCGAGAAGGCCGGCTGAAGCCGGTCACTCACCCACAAATTCCCCAGACGAGGCGAAAAATAAGGGTCGCACGCGATTGAGATGGTGGGCCCTACAGAACTCGAATCTGTGACCTCTACCGTGTCAAGGTAGCGCTCTAACCAACTGAGCTAAGGGCCCGGCCTGCGTGCGCGGCGCACAAAGCACTAACATACCATGACTTACGGCGCGTGTTCCGTTTTGCCCTTCAGCAAGTCGACAAGGTGCGGAACGAGATGCTCTATGACTTGCAGGGAAAACAAAGCGCCTTTAGGCGAGCCGGGCAGATTGACGATCAGGCTTTGCTTGCGCTGTCCGGCCAGCGCGCGAGAAATGATCGAGAGCTTCGTCTGCTCCATGCCTTTGATGCGCATCCACTCGGCAATACCCGGGATCTCCCGTTCGAGAACGCCGCGAGTTGCTTCCGGCGTCACGTCGCGCGCGGATAAGCCTGTGCCGCCGGTCGTCAGGATGAGCCCGTACCCGGCGTCGGACCACTCGCGAAGTTTCGCGGCAATGTCTGGTTGGTTATCGGCCACCACAGCCGTGGCTGCCACGCTCCAACCCAATTCGATTACGTGTGCAGCCAGTGCAGGCCCCGATGTGTCCGTACGCAAGCCCGCCACCGCGGAATCGCTGACCGTAAGAATGGCAACCTCAATCATTTGGTGTTTTTGCGTTTGAAGGTGCCGGACTTGCCGCCGGTTTTTTCGAGTAAGTGAATCTCGCGAATCTCAATCGCTTTGTTCAACGCTTTCGTCATGTCGTAAATGGTAAGCGCCGCAACGGCCGCCGCCGTCATTGCTTCCATCTCAACGCCCGTTTGAGCGATGGTCCGGGCGCTGGCTATGATCTCGATGCCCTTCGCGCCGAGGCGAAATTCAACAGCGACATGGCTAAGCGGCAACTGATGGCAAAGCGGAATCAGATCGGCCGTTTTCTTAGCTGCCGCTATGCCGGCGATGCGTGCGATTTCGAGTGGGTCGCCTTTCTTATTTTGCGGCAGTGCGGCGATCACATCTTTGGGCATAGCAACGAAGGCACGGGCTATAGCAGTGCGGCTTGTGACGGCTTTCGCGGAAACGTCAACCATCGACACCGAACCAGCGCGATTGTAGTGCGAAAGCTTCTGCTTTTTCATGCCTTGAGCATTACCCGTATGCTATCGCCCGCCGCCCAACTTTCGCGGTCGTGATCCGCCACCAGGAAACAATTGGCTTTGGCCAGGGCGGGGATGTCGCTTGAGCCTTGCCATGAAATGTGGCGAAGATGTTGGCCGTCGGCACTTAGGCTGGCGGGCAGAAAACGTGTCAAGCCCCCTTTATGTTTAAAAGGCGCCTCGAACTTGGCGCTGAGTAACGGTAAGATCACTTCTCTTGCGCCGGCGAGCAACTCGAGTGCTGGTCTGGCGAATAGCTGAAACGTGATGAGCGACGAACCAGGGTTGCCGGGCAAGCCAAAAACGGGCTTGCCGCTAACGGTTGTACCGAACGCAGTGGGTTGCCCGGGCTGAATTCGCACGCGCTCAAAGCGGAACGTGACGCCCAATTCCCGCAGCGCAGGCTTTACCAAATCATATTTGCCGGCAGACACGCCGCCCGTCACGACGAGCAGGTCATAAGTCAGCCCTTGTTCGAGTAATGGGCGCAGCGCCTCTCTTGTGTCGCGAGCGACGGGAAGGATCGCCGCTTCGCCCCCGCTGGCCTGGACCAGAGACGCGAGCATGTAGGAATTCGAATTGCGGATTTGGTGTGGCGCCGGTTGTTCGTCCAAGCCGACAATCTCGTCGCCCGTCGCCAATATCGCCACTCGCGGTTTGGCAAAGACGGATACGGAAGTGAGCCCCATGGTGGCCAGCGTCGCGATATGACTCGCGTCTAACCTGGTTTGTGCCGGTATCAGTTCTGCACCGGATTTCGCCTCCGCCCCGCGCAGGTTGATGAACTGTCCTACTTCAGCTCCACGATCAATCTGTACGCGCTCACCTAGCCGGGTGACATGCTCCACCATGACGACCGCATCTGCTCCAGCTGGGACCGGAGCTCCGGTCATGATTTCTAGGGCTTCGCCACGTTGAATTGGAGCTTGTTCCTGGTCACCCGCCCGCACTTCGCCGCGAACGGTCAGGGTTCCTGGCACGTCCGCCGCTCGCACGGCATAGCCATCCCGGAGAGATCGCGCCAAAGCCGGATAGTCGCGTTCGGCACGAAGACTGGTGGCTATGATTCTGCCATAAGCATTCTGCAAAGGAACACGTTCCGGTGTTAAATGCGGGAGAAGGGGACGAATTGTATCGATGACAATTCGGCGGCCTTTTTCAAATTCGAGCGCCTCGGGGCGCGCAGGGAATGGCGTCTCACTCACGCCTCGGATTGTACACTCTCCCGAAACGCGCGCAAGACGGGCGCGGTGTCGAGCGGCCACCGAAAGGGCTGCGGAGTGCTTCTCCTCTCATGGTGGCGCGCATCCGCGCCCTTTGCGCTTTTGTGCTTCAGCGCTACTTGCCTGCGATTGACAATAGCTCAATTTCAAAAATCAAAGTGGAACCACCGGGAATGCCGGGCCGGCCCTGATCGCCGTAAGCGATATCGGATGGGCAAACGAGCCGCGCCTTGCCACCGATCTTCATTTTCTGCACGCCTTCCGTCCAGCAACGAATCACTTGGTTCAAGCCAAATTCGATCGGTTCTTTAGACGCATCGAAGACCTTCCCGTTAATAAAAGTGCCGCGATAGTTGACCTTGACTTTATCCTCGGCCGCCGGAGAAGCACCGGTTCCGGCCTTCACTTCCTTGTAAATTAGTCCCGAAGGAGCCTTGACAGCGCCTGGTTCAGCCGCCGCCTTGCTGAGAAAAGCCGCGGAAACTTTGCCCGCCCGGGCCTTCATCAGTGGCTCGATTTTCGGAGCCCAGGTCTGCAGATCCACAGCAGGCTTGCCGGCTGCCGCGTCCGACATCGCGCGTTTGACGAGATCCAGTTCCGACGGTGAGAGGTTGAACTGTGACAGCGAACCGTAGATACTGAGTCCGATCGAGTAAATCGCCTTTTGATCGTCGGTCGTGGGCGCCCCTGTTGACGCTGGCCGTCGGGCGGCGCTCGGCGCAGTCGAAGCTTTCTTAGCCGCCATGGCCGGAGTCGATTTGGCAGCCGTTTGAGCGCTGGCGTACGGCGACGCAAACGCCATCGCGGCCGCAAAGATAAGGAAGTGATGAAAACGCATTCGTTTTCATCAGGATCTCACATCGACCGCACTAAACTCGAGCCGCTCTTTGCTTGCTGGTCTGGGGTCATGCACGGAACAATCAAGTAAAATACGCTACCTCCCGGGCCGCTTTCAAACCAGATCTTTCCGCCCATCAAAGCCGCCAGGCGCGCGCAGATCGTCAAACCCAAACCGGTTCCGCCATAACGCCGGGTCGAGGAATTATCGGCTTGGGAAAACGCTTCAAAGATGGCGTCTTTCTTGTCCGGGGCAACTCCCAAGCCAGTGTCGACGACCGCGAATTGCAATTCATTCGCTTCTGCGGAATTTCGCGACGCCTTCAGTGAAACCCCGCCAAACGAAGTGAATTTCAGGGCATTGTCGACAAGGTGCGACAAGATCTGCCTTAGCCTCTTTTCGTCTCCCACCACTACATCAGGCACCTCGGAATGGCAGCGAACCGTCAAGCTGAGATTCTTCTCTCTTGCTTTCGGTAAGAAGTCATGTTCGACCATGCTTAAGCATCGCGCCAATTGGAATGGCCGGTTCTCAAGCTCCAGCCGGTTGTCCGTTAAGCGGGAAAAGTCGAAAATATCGTCCACTAGTCGCAGTAACGCCTCGGCCGACGACTGCGCCGTTTCCAAATACTCCCGCTGTTCGGCGCTCAACTCGGTGCCGAGCGACAGCGCCGTCATACCCATAATTCCGTTAATCGGCGTACGAATTTCGTGGCTGATATTAGCGAGGAAATCACCCTTAGCCCGGTTGGCGGTCTCCGCTTGCCGTTCGGCTTCCGTGCGCACCGCAATCTCGTTCTCCAACGAACGGTTCAGCCTTAGCAAGTCTTGCGTTCTTTCCTGAACTCGAACTTCGAGATCATCTCGCGAATGACGCAATTCCTGTTCGCTTTTTCGAAGATCCGCCGTGCGTTCGTCCACTAACTCTGAAAGCTTTTGAGCCTGCCTGTGCAGGTGCTTCACGCGTAAGCGGTAAATGCTAAAGGCGGCAGCCCCGATGCAGGCGCAGAGGAAGAATGAAAAGGCCGTTGTTTGATATAAAGATGGACGCAGAATAATCGGCGCGCTTTTCGCGTCCTCCCGGCAAGTTCCGCCCAGGCAAACCATCACTCGGAAGCGGTAATCACCGGGTGGGATATTCGTGTAGTAGGCCTCGCGCCGATTTGTCGCTGCGCTCCAATCGCGGTCAAATCCCTCCAATCGGTACCGGAAACGCAGCCTTTCGGGTGAGCTGAAGTTTGCCGACGTGAACGAGAACGCTAGTTTGCCACGGCCGGGAGGAATCTCCATCCGGTCACTCAAAGGAACGACACGATCATCCGCTTCGATTCGTTCCACCCGCACGTTGAGAGGCTCAGCTTGATCCGCCAGTTTCGTCAGGGAAGCCAACGCTAATCCTTTCGTCGTCGGAAACATGACCCGGCCGTCCGCGGTGACTAATCCCGCTGGCTGGAATCCGCCATTACACTCCCTACTCCGCAGCCCATCCTTGATGTCATAGATCGTTGGAGCGACATGTTGCCTCGCGCCCTCAGCGAATTCGTTAAGCTCATGTTTCGCGACCCAGAATATCCCTTTAATCGAGGTCATCCATATCCGGCCGCGAAGATCGTCCAGCACATCCACCACCGCGTCGTCCGTAAGCCCAGACTCGGTGGTTATATTCGTAAACTTTCCGTTCTTAAACCGATCCAGCCCACCGTTTGTTCCGAGCCAAAGCGTGCCGTCCGAGTCGCCGGCGATAGACCAGACCACGTCATTGGAGAGACCTTCGCGGATCGTATAAACGGTAATCTTGCCATCCCGCAAGCGATTCAGGCCTGAATCGGTGCCGATCCAGAGAGTACTTGAGCGGTCTTCATAGAGCGATAGGACAAAATCATTGGACAATCCGTTCGCGGTCGTCAGAGTTTCAAAATGCTGACCGTCAAAATGACTCAGCCCACCACGGGTGCCTGCCCAGATGCCCCCTTTTCGGTCGGCCAACAAGCAGATGACCGTGTTATTCGGCAGCCCATCTTTGACAGAATAGACCTGAAATCGTTCGCCTTGCATGCGCGCCAAGCCATGGCGTGTGGCAACCCACAAGTCTCCCTTCGTGTCCTCAGCAATCGAAAACACCAACTCGTCTGGTAGCCCATCCTTGGCGGTGTAACGCGTGAACTTGCCGTCCCGCCAGCGAGTGAGCCCTCGATCGGAACCAATCCAGATTGTCCCCTTACTGTCCTGGAACACCGGCAATACGACATCACTCGACAATCCTTCCGCTTTTCCTAACGTCGTAAAGATGCCATCTCGGAAATGAGTCAATCCGCGAATAGAGCCGGTCCAGAGGCTTCCGGCCTGGTCTTCAAAAATCGCCCAAATCCCGTTCCCGGAAGCGCCGTCCTGCGCTTCGATTTGATCGATCTTTCCGTTTACCAGGCGATCCAGACCGGCACCCTGAGTACCGATCCAAATCGTGCCAGCTTGATCCGCTAAAAGAGCGAAAATCGCATTGTCTGTCAGCCCGTCGGACTGTCCGAAGTGCCTTCTGTCCTCGCCGTTGATTCGCCACAGCCCGTCGCCAACCGTTCCAATCCATATCGTTCCGCTGCGGTCGGCGCTGATCGCGCGAACGAAACGGCCCGCTAGACCCTCTTCTTTGCCAAGTAGCTGCGGCCTGCCATGCACCAAACGGCTAAGGCCCCGGTAGGTGCCGACCCAAAGCGCTCCACCCTTGTCTTCGGCCAGCGCGAACACCGAATTATCAGCCAAACCATCGGCAATCGTAAGTGACGTGGCCGTATCCCCAACAAATCGCAGGAGTCCCGCGCCGGATGTACACGCCCAGACCACGCCTTGCCGATCCTGATAAAAAGCGTTCACTGTGAGGTCAGTGGATTCCGGCAAGTGCGATGCAGCGGCGGCGCGGCCCCCACTAAAGCGAGTGATGCCCCCGCCGTGGGTTCCTACCCAAAGACTCTGGTGTCGATCCACGAGAAGAGCGGTTACTTGATTGCTGTGCAGCGCTGGGGTATTTTTCTTTTCGAAAAGGGCAAAACTGGCTCCGTCGAAGCGCACCAAGCCTCCTTCGGTCCCGATCCACACATAGCCATCCCCCGTCTGTACAATGGCCTGCACGGAACCCTGGGGTAAGCCAGTTTCTGCGTTCCAACTCTGGCGAACGTATTGAGAAAGGCTTTTCGACGGATCTAGACTCGCCTCGCAAGGAACAACCAGGCCTAGCAGCGCGAGCGTGACACAGCTGATTTTGGACGTCATTAGCAGGCACTTTGGCCGAAAGGCAGGCATAACTCTGCCAATTGAGTCATCGGAACAGTACCTTCCAAACTTTAGAACCGCCCGCGTTCAGCGCGTCCGCCGAAAGCCCGGATCATCGCCCATTCGCAAAAAAACGGGGAGCGCCCTGAAGCGCTCCCCGTTTCTCTTCACCTGCAACTATCTAATCCGTCAAGCCGAGAACATATACAACGGCGTTGCCGGCATCATTGCCGTCTCCACACCGCCCACCATTACCGGCTGTCCTTCCAGATCGCCGATCTGCTTACAGTAGATTCCGTTATCCCCCAGGTAGATACTCAGTTCTGCCGGACGGGGCAGGGAACCCTGAATCAGCGCTTCCGAGAGCGGATCTTCGATATACTTCTGCAGCGCACGCCGCAGCGGACGCGCGCCATAGCTCCGGTCGCCGCAGGTCTTATCAAGAATGTACTTGGCCGCTTCCGGCTCCAGCTTGATCTTGATTTGTTTTGCCACCAGATTCACGTTCACCTGTTCCACTAGCAGTTCCATGATCTTCAACAGATCTTCGTCTACCAGCGACGTGAACAGAATCACCTCGTCCAGACGGTTCAGGAATTCAGGATTGAAGGCGCGTTTCACTTCGCTCATGACCTGCTCTTCAATCTTCTGCGGAATCCCCGTCTCCGCCATGCTCGAGAACCCGATCTGTCCGCGCTTGTCCAGGAAGCGCGCACCAAGGTTCGATGTCATGATGATAATCGTGTTCTTGAAATCGACCGTATTGCCCAGCCCATCGGTTAACTGGCCGTCTTCAAAGACCTGCAACAGGATGTTATAGATATCCGGGTGCGCCTTTTCGATTTCGTCCAGCAGAATGATCGAGTACGGCGCGCGCTTAACGCGTTCCGTCAACTGGCCGCCCTCTTCATATCCCACATAGCCGGGAGGCGAACCGATCAGCTTCGAAATGGAATGCTTCTCCATGAACTCAGACATGTCAAAGCGGATCAAAGACTTTTCGCTGCCAAACAGGAATTCGGCCAGCGCACGGGCCACTTCTGTCTTACCAACACCAGTCGGCCCCAGGAACAAGAACGAACCCGACGGGCGTTTCGGCGACTTCAAGCCCGCGCGAGACCGGCGGATCGCCCGCGAAAGAGCGCCAATCGCCTTCTCCTGGCTGATAATCCGCTTGTGCAACTCTTCTTCAATGCGCAGCAGCTTATTAATTTCTTCTTCCTTGATGGACGTCATGGGCACGCCAGTCCAGCGCGCCACCACGTCTTCGATATCGTCTTTGGTGACTATGCCCGTAGAAGTATCGTCAAGGTTATATTTCTCGCGTAACGAGCGCAGGTTCTCGCGTTCCTTGCGCTCTTCATCGGAATAGAAACGCGCCTTTTCAAATTCGTGATTCGCAATGGCGTTCTCCATCCGGTGAACAATAAACTTGATGCGTTTCTGAATATCCGCGACTTCGCTCGGGAGCGTGGTCTGCCGCAGTTTCACGCGCGCACCCGCTTCGTCGATCAAATCGATCGCCTTGTCCGGCAAGAAACGATCCGGAATGAAACGGGTGGAGGTGTAGACTGCCGATTCAATCGCCTCATCGGTATACGCCACCGCGTGGAATTTCTCGTAACGTTCCTTAATACCAAACAAAATGCGAATCGCGTCTGTTTCGTTCGGCGGCGGAACCTTAACCGCCTGGAAGCGGCGCTCCAGCGACCGGTCCTTCTCAATCGACTTGCGGTATTCCGCCGGGGTCGTAGCGCCAATACACTGAATTTCGCCGCGCGAAAGAGCCGGCTTCAGAATGTTGGCCGCGTCCAACGAGCCTTCCGCCGAACCCGCGCCCACCAAAGTGTGCAGCTCGTCGATAAAGATAATCGCGTTTTGATTCTCCATCAACTCTTTCATGATGGTCTTCAAACGCTCTTCGAATTGTCCGCGATACTTCGTACCGGCCACGATCAACGAAAGATCCAACGCCAGAATCCGTTTATCGGAAAGGAACGACGGCACATCGCCATCGGCGATACGTTGTGCCAAACCTTCCACGATCGCCGTCTTGCCAACGCCCGGCTCGCCAATAAGCACGGGATTGTTCTTGGTGCGGCGGCAAAGGATCTGAACAACGCGGTCTACCTCGCCATCGCGGCCTATAAGCGGGTCGAGCATACCGTCCACCGCGGCTTGTGTTAAATCGCGGCTGAACTCGGCGAGCAACGAACTCTCTTTCGGACGGCTGGCCGAAGTCTTTTCCGAAGCTGAACGCGAAATCTCTTCTCGTACAGCAGAAAGCCTTAGCCCGCGCTCATGCAAAATCTCGGCCGCGAAGCTTTTCTCTTCGCGCAGCAGGCCGAGTAAAAGATGTTCCGTACCAATGTGCTTATGGCTGAGCCGTTCGGCTTCCTCGGCCCCGTAAGCCAGCACTCGCTTGCACTCGTGGCTCAAAGGAAGATCGACCGAGGTCGAAACCTTCTCACGCACTGTTGTGTGCGCCTCAATCTGCTTGCGAATCGACTCAATAGCGGCGTGCGACCGCAGGAATCGGTTGGCGAGAGCCTTATCCTCTCGCAACAGACCAAGCAGCAGGTGCTCGGTCTCGATATACGGACTACCAAACTGGCTCGCCTCGTATCTGGCAAAGAAAATTACGCGGCGCGCTTTCTCGGTATAACGTTCAAACATAAGTGCCACCGGGACGGGTTGCGTCCTGAATTGCTCTGGCGTGCTGTAACTCGGCATTCGACACCGGATACATAGCGCCCTTCTTTAACTCTAAAACTCGATCACAACCGGATGCAAAAGACAGATTGTGCGTGACAAAAACAGAGGTCAAATTGTGGGTGGCGTGCAGCTCCCGCAGCAAGCCAATAATCATTTCGCCGGTCTTGTAGTCCAGGCTGCCGGTCGGTTCATCTGCCAGCAAAACACTCGGTCCAGCGGCCAAAGCACGTGCTAACGCGACACGCTGCTGTTCTCCGCCGGACAATTCTCCCGCGCGGTGCAAGGCGCGATCCCTTAATCCAACCTCACGCAAGCGTTCGCCAGCCGTTCGGCTAGCGACTTCCGGCCGTTCACCCCGCACTAACAAGGGCATCATGACGTTTTCAAGCGCCGTGAAGTCTGGCAGCAAAGACGGGTTTTGCCAAACGAATGCCACTTGCCGGTTGCGGAAATCGGCCAACTCCTGGTCGTTCATGGCAACTATATCGCCGCGATCAAACTTAATAGAGCCGCTGGCCGGACGATCCAGTCCGCCCAAAAGGTGCAAGAGCGTAGACTTACCCGCGCCTGATTCGCCGATGATGGCCAAACGCTCCCCGCGCGCGACCTGGAGCGAAAGGTTGCTGAAAACAACCACATCCGCTCCCCCTGAGCGATAAATTTTGGTCAGGGAGTCCGCCCAAATCGCACTCTCAGTATCCAATTTTCCCGCCTTTAAACTCTAGCTTAGACCAGTTGAATCGAGAATACTCCGAATTGCTCAATCGAAAGTACCGATCCGGTATCGGCGAATTGGCATGTGACGGTCTAATGACGGTAATCCTTCTATTACTTAGACGTGCTGCGGGAGTCGCTGGATTCTCTCAATCCGAGGAAGAATCCGGCGTCTTCACCCTTATCGACAGTAACCGCAGAAGACAGTAGGACCACATGGTTCCTTCAAAGGAACACGCGCAAGACGGGCGCGGTGTCAAGCGGCCACCGAAAAGGACTGCGGAGTTTTTCTTTTCTGATGGTGCCACGCATCCGCGCCCTTTGCGCTTTCAAAAGGAACACGCGCAAGGCGGGCGCGATGTCAGGCGGCCACCGAAAGAGCGGCGGAGTTTTTCTTCTCTCGTGGTGGCGCGCATCCGCGCCCTTTGCGCTTTCAAGGAACACGCGCAAGACGGGCGCGATGTCAGGCGGCCACCGAAAGAGCGGCGGAGTTTTTCTTTTCTCATGGTGGCGCGCATCCGCGCCCTTTGCGCTTTCAAGGAACACGCGCAAGACGGGCGCGGTGTCAAGCGGCCACCGAAAAGGACTGCGGAGTTTTTCTTTTCTGATGGTGCCACGCATCCGCGCCCTTTGCGCTTGAAAAAGCGGATATCCTAAGAGAGTGCTAAATCTCATCGAGAACCTGGGTGACCGCGTGATCTTTCAGCCCGAACGCCTTGAACATCGCGACCAAACGTTTGAACGCGTACTAGCCCTCTACCCAGACATGCGCGTTGAGATGGACGAAGCCGGAAATATTTCACTCCTGGCACCTGGAAGTCTTGAAAGTAGCGCCGGAAGTGGAGAAGTTTTTGCGCAGCTTCACAATTGGACAAAGCGAGATGGTAGCGGCAAGGCGTATGATGCGGCCGCCACTTTCAACCTACCTAACGGGTCGAAAATGTCGCCAGACGCGTCTTGGGTTCCGAAGAGCGTTCTCAGCGCTTTCGGAAAAGGGGCGCTCGCTACGGTTACGGGCGTGGTGATAGCGCCAGTTTTTGTGGTGGAAGTCCGCTCTCCTAGCGACCGTCTCAAAGATCAACTCAAGAAATGCGAACGCTGGATCAAAGCCGGAGTCGAGGAAGCGTGGCTCGTCGATCCTATGGAACGCAAAGTCCATATCTTCCGCCTCGGCCACGACGTCGAGGTTCTAGCCGATCCAAAGCAAGTCAAAAGCACCGTCCTCTCCGGTTTTGTCTTGAAATGCAAACCCGTTTGGGACGAAGATTGAATCGATGCTCGACAATGCAAAGTTAATGGCCTTCGTTGCCATCCAAGACGAAAAGCGCGCCACCGATTTCTACAGCGGCATTCTCGGCCTCAAGAAGCTATCTGCCGATTCGTTCGCCATTGTCTTCGATTCGGGCGGAACCTTGATCCGCGCCTCCTTCACCAAAGACAAGATCGACGTCCCATATACGGTGCTCGGCTGGCAAGTACTAAATATTGAAGAGACTGTCCGCTCGCTCACCGGCAAAGGCGTGGCATTCGAGCGCTATGGATTTCTGCAACAAGACGAACTCGGCGTCTGGAGTTCCGGCACCGCGAAAGTCGCCTGGTTCAAGGACCCCTTCGGAAATTTGTTATCGCTGTCAGAACACGCCGTTAACGGCTAGCCGCCTATTACGATATCGGGTCTAAGCTTCCGCGGATAGATCGCCACTTCATCTAACCCACCCGATAAGAACGAGCCAAGATCGCGCGTCCCCAAACGCACGGGTGCCGAACCCGCTTGCGGTTTGATGTTGTATGAACTATAAAGCGCGCCTTTTGAAGTGGCCGGACTACCGCGCAATTCGCCATCCCTATAGATCGAAACACCTGCGTCCGGATTGTCCGGGGTGTACGAATCAAAGGTTGCCAGGATGTGCATCCACTCACCCACCTTCAATTTGTCCTGAAAGTACGCACCGGCGCCCAGGCGGCCATCAGCGTTCCAAACGTAGGCGGAGATTCGATTAGGGCGTGTCGAATGCCTGCTATAGAAGCGCAGTCCCCATTCCATTTCTTTGCCCTGACCCTTCCCAAGCCAAAGCACGTACGGGTCGTTCGTCTCTCCAGGAAAGACGAGCGCATCCGGGCGCATCCAGACTTCTATTGACAGGCCTTCGCCACTGCTCGCCACGCTGAATTGAGGGAAACTCGGTATCTCAACGTAGTTTCCCGACGGCTTGATCCCAATGGCAGTATCGGGGTCGCCCACAATCGCGCCCGGTTCTCCGAAAATAGGCTTGCCGATGTACTGCCCCGGATGTAAGTTACCGCTCGCATCCGCAGCTGCTGGACCGTGCTTTTCCCCCAATCGCCAATACCCCGCCGGATGCTTCTTTAAGACTCCTGCGGAATAAGATGACCCTGCCCGAGGGTTTGCGGCCTTAGCGAGTGGAACAGCAGCCGATGCAAGAAAACTTCTTCGTGTGGATGATGCTAGAACGGTCATGCAACCTGGTGACATTTCCTGCCGCATCGTTTCACGGCCACAAAAGGCTGGGCATTTGCTATCTGAGCGGAAGGCGTCGTACTCGAATGCTCTTTCGATCTGCCGACAGCGCCACCCCTTCCTCAAGCAAGTCAGGGCACTGAACGCAGACTGATTTTATCAACTCAGCTTGGCCTCTCGCAGCAAGGCCCTGCACTCGTAACAGGACAACTGATGGTCGTCCTTAGCTGGCCTCAGCGAGGTGTTTGCCCTCCCTGCGAGCAAGGTCAAGGATCAAAAGGTCGTCGGCCTTCTTCATCCCGATTTCGCTAACGTGAACCACGTCGAATCCGTCTGCGCGAAGAACTGCCGCCGCTTGCGGTGCGAGGCTTGGCCCAACAAGATCCGCGTCACGCCACTCGATCAATAGCCAATCGCTCGTCGTCCACCGTCGCCGCCACGTACCGCAACACTTGCTGGAGATCTTCAGGTTCGAGGAAGCTATATTCGGCGAAGAGACTTGCATGGTCGACGAACGGTAATCCGCATTCCGCGGACACAAGGCTTGCCACCACATTTTCCGGGCTCTACCGTGATCCGGTCAAAAAGGTCCACTGTGACCATGAAGTCAGTTTAGACTACTCCCCGGGATCCCCATCGCCCTCACCTCACCACAATATTCACCAGCCGGTCCGGAACCACCACCACCTTCACAACCTGCTTCCCATCTACAAATGGCTTCACCTTCTCGTTCGCGAATGCCATCTTCTCTAACTCTTCCTTCGCCGTTCCATGCGCCGCCTGAATATGGCCGCGCAGCTTGCCGTTCACCTGCACCGGAATCTCAAGCAGATCATCCTTCGCCAACTCCGCATCGCATGCCGGCCACGCATGCCGGAACACCGGCTCATCGTGCCCTAACTCCGCCCACAATTCCTGCGCCGTATAAGGCGCAAACGGCGCCAGCATCAACGTGATGCTCTCGCAAATCTCGCGCACCGCGCCATCCGTCAGACCCGCTTCCAGCGAATACAACTCATTCAACAACTCCATCAGCGCCGCTATCGACGTATTGAAATGCCACCGGCTATCAAAATCGGCCGTGATCTTGCCAATCGTCTGATGCAATTTCCGCAGCGCGCTACGGTCCGCCTCACTGCGCTCCTCGCTTCTCGTTGAACTCTTGCGCTCCGCATGCCGAGTCACAAACCGGTAAAGCCGCCCCAGGAACCGCTGAATCCCCGAAACGCCATCTTCCTGCCAATCCAAATCGCGATCGGGCGGCGCTGCAAACAGTGAATATAAACGCGCCGCATCCGCCCCGAACTTCTCAATCATGTCGTCGGGTGAAACCACATTCCCCAAATTTTTCGACATCTTCGCGCCGCTCTTGATCACCATGCCCTGCGTGAACAGCCGCTTCACCGGCTCGTCGTTCTTCACCACGCCGATGTCCCGCATCACCTTCGTCCAGAACCGCGAATAAATCAAATGCAGAATCGCATGCTCCACGCCGCCAATGTATTGATCAATCGGGAACCAGTAGGCAATCGCCGCCGAATCAAAGGGCGCGCTGCCGTTCCTCGCATCGCAGTAGCGATAGAAATACCAGGACGAATCCACAAACGTATCCATCGTGTCGCTCTCGCGCCGCCCCGGCTCGCCGCACTTCGGACAAGCGACGTCCATAAACTCTGCCACACCTTCCAGCGGGGACCGCCCTTTGCCCGTAATCTTCACGTCCAACGGAAGCACTACCGGCAGATCTTTCTCGGCTACCGGCACAATCCCGCATGTCTTGCAGTACACCATCGGGATCGGTGTGCCCCAATACCGCTGCCGCGAGATGCCCCAATCCTTAATCCGAAATGTGATCGACTCGTTTCCAAAGCCTTTGCTCTTGGCAAACGCCGCCATCTGCTTGCGGGCATCCACACTGGCCAAACCCGACCACCCGCCGGAGTTCTCCACGACACCGTATTCCAGATACGGCTCCTTCATCGTCACGCCGTCGCCCAGCACTCCGTCCACCGGCCGAATCACCGGTGTCACCGGAATCCCATACTCGCGGCAAAATTCGAAATCGCGCTCGTCATGCGCCGGCACAGCCATAATCGCGCCCGTGCCATAACCCATCAGCACAAAGTTGCCAATCCAAATCGGCACCTTCGCGCCGTTGAATGGATGCACCGCGTACTCGCCGGTAAACTGTCCCAGCTTCTTCACATTGCCCGGATCTTGCCGGGCCGTGAAGTCAATCATCTCTTTCAGCTTGAGCTTTTCGCCTTCATCCGTAACCAATTTTTCCAGCAGCGGATGCTCCGGCGCCAATATCAAACAAGTCGCGCCGTAGATCGTATCAATCCGCGTTGTAAAGATGCGCAGCTTTTCGCCGCCGTCTGCCAGCGCAAAATCCACCTCTGCGCCTTCCGACCGCCCTATCCAGTTCCGCTGCATCGCCAACACGCGCTCCGGCCAGCCGCCCTCCAACTGCTTCATCGCGTCCATCAACTCTTGCGCATATGCCGTCGTCTTCAGAAACCACTGCTGCATGGCCCTCTGTTCGACCGGCGTTGTTTCATGCCGCCAGCAGCAGCCATCCACCACTTGCTCATTTGCCAGGACAGTGCCGCATTCGGGACACCAGTTCAGCAGCGCCTCCTTCTTGTAAGCCAAACCGCGCTCGTACATCTTCAAGAAGAACCACTGATTCCAGCGATAGTATTCCGGCTCGCACGTGGTCACTTCGCGGCTCCAATCGAAGGCGAAGCCCAACCGCCCGAACTGCTTCTTCATGGCCGCGATGTTCGAGAGCGTCCACTCCCGCGGCTGCCGGTTTTGCTTCAGTGCGGCGTTTTCGGCGGGCAAGCCAAAGGCATCCCAACCCATCGGGTGAAGCACGTTGTAACCGCGCATCCACATATAGCGTGCGAGCGCGTCGCCAATCGAGTAGTTGCGCACGTGCCCCATATGAAGCTGCCCACTTGGATACGGCAGCATTTCCAGCACGTAATACTTCGGGCGGTCCGGCGCATTCGCTGCGTAGAGCGACGCGTCTTGCGACCAGCGCGCGTGCCACTTAGGTTCGATTTCTTTGGGGTCGAAGACTTTTTCGGGGATACTGGCTCCTTAGGTGGCGCTAGATTGTATGCGGGTAGTACGCCTGTGCGCGAAGAAACGCCTCTTGCGTAGCGCGCTGTTGACCTTTGTAACTAATATAGCCGCAGCCGGGCGGCGCTCGTGTCTGTGGCGGGCCACTCTCGAGGCCTCCAGGCCTCCAGGGCATGATTCACTTTCGCATCCCTTCCATGCTATACTGTATCCATGACCGAAACCAACCACCAACCGCATCATCCAAGAAAGCGCCGGACAACCCTGACGCTGCCCGCCGATTTCCTGGCGAAAGCAGAGCGTATGGCGCGGGCGCGCAAGGTGACGCTCAGTACGGTTATTACAGACGTCCTGGCCGATGGATTGCGCATGAATGCGTCGGCTGCGGCTAGCAGCGAGGTTCTCAAATCGTATAGGGCGGCCTTTGCGGGCTTCTCCGACGACGAAGTAGCCGTGCTCGATGGGGTAATTTGGGATACAGCCTTAAGCCATAAACCATGATTGACATAGGGCTCGGCCCGTTCGTTTTCGATACCAGCGCGGAAAGCTGGCTTCTGCGGAGCGAGAGTCCGGCGGTAAGAGACTGGGTGGATCGATACCGGACCCGGCATCCGATTTATGTCTCTTCGGCAACGGTTTTAGAGCGCGTTCGCGGCTACAACGTTCTCTGGCTCCGCTCAGATCCCGAAAAGCGCGCGCGCATCGACGCCGCCCGGCTGGCCTATCTGGACTCGCTTACCTCTGTTTTGCCGGTCGATTCCGCTGTTGCCGTCATCGCCGCCGAAATTATCACCAGAGTCTTCGATCCTCCGAGCCCGCCTAGGAAATCCCATCTACTTTCCGAATCGAGACAAGATCGTCTGGTCCGCTGGCGATTCGATGCGATGATTGCCGCCACCGCCCTAGTTGCCTCCATGCCGCTAGTCCATAACAACGCAAGAGATTTTGAGGCCATTCGCGATGCACTCGCCGAAGCCATCGCGGGGCGTCCGCAGTTAGGCTTGTTTCGCTTGGTTGATTGCCGGTCGCTACTTTGAAAGCCGGCGGCGAGCCGGGGCCTTGGCGGGGATCAAACCCTTCAATGCCGCGATGTCGCGAAGATGACCACCCGGTTTCTCAGCGTCCTCAGGAGTTTCGAGAATAAAAGCCTTCCCGCGCAAATCTGGGTGATTGAGGATGCGCCGAAAGCCTTCTAGGCCAATATGACCACCGCCGATATTCGCGTGCCGGTCCAAATGCGAACCGCAAACCGCTTTCGCATCGTTCGTGTGAATCACCGGCACATGCTCCAGACCCAACGTGTCACGAGCCGTCGTCATGAACGAAGCAAAGCCCGCCTCCGACGCCAGATCAAACCCAGATACATGTGCGTGACATGTATCCAGGCAATAGCCAATCGGAATATCCAGATATTGACTCCCCAGTTGCCGAATAACCGCAAGCTCAGCGAGGTCGCCGCCAAGTTGCGCCCCTGCACCCGCCGTATTTTCGAGCAGCACCATCAAACGCGGTTTCTGTTTGAGCGGCCCGTCCACCGCCCGCCAAGCCAGCGCTAGCGCCTCGGCTACATTCAGCATTCCTTGTTCCGGCGTCAAGCCTTTGTAGTTTCCTGGATGCACCACCAAGTAATCGGCTCCTATCACGATGGCCCGTTCCATTTCGCCCCGAAATGCGTAGATCGAATTCTCCCGCACATCCGACGGCGGCGCCGCCAAATTAATCAGGTAGCTCGAATGAATCACCAGCGGCGCTATATCGTGTTTCGCCCGCTGCGCCGCCAAAATTTGCACCTGTTCCTTATCCGGCAATTTCGCGCGCCACATCCGCGGGCTGGCCGAAAAAATCTGCATCGTATTCGCGCCTACCTCTTGGGCATGAATCACCGCCCGTTCCAAAGATCCGCCCGAGTTGGAATGAATGCCGATGCGCACCTTGCCAGCATAACGGGCACGTTACGGCGCGGGTCCGGCACGCCAACATTGTTAAACTAGCCTCGGATGCTATTAGCGCGTGAATTTATTGGTTATTTGTCGCGGCAATTGGTAAGTCGGCTGAGTCCCTCCGCATTTGAGACGTCCGATCCGGGAGTGGCGGCCACTTCTATCGCACAGATCATTGAAGAAGATCTGTCCATCGAAGACAAGCTCAACGACGAAGTCCGCGACATGCTCGACCAATACAGCGATTACATGCGCCGCGAAAACGTTTCCTACCAGGAAATGTTCCGTAAGATCAAGAATCAACTCCTGGCTCAACGCAAAATCATGCGCGCCGCCGGCCGCGATACCGGCGATCCTATGAAGCTTTCGCGCGACAAAGTCAACGATCTCTCCCACAAACTGGTCACGGCCGTGCGCAAATCCCGCGACTTCCGCGTGCGCAAAGATCCGAACGATCTCCGCCTCGCCATCGTCAAGGAAATAACCGATCTCTTGCAGCTGGAAGAAAAGATCGACAAAGCCGCCCGCGCCAAAATCCGCACCCAAAAACGCGAAATCGCCGAGGGCGGGGAAGAGTACGATCTTCTACACAAACGCTACTACGCCGAAGAGTTGAAAAAACTAGGCATCAACTTGAACGCATAATTGGTAACTCAATCCGCCCACGCCCGCGAGCTACACTAAGCCTTTGAGCAATCCGCTCATGGAGGCGACGAAGAAATGGCCTTTCTCCAGGAGTTTCGCTGCGAGATTTGCGGAACCGTTAGCAGCAATCCCGTTCATTGGTTTGTAATTCAGTGCAACAGTTCGCAGCTCACCGTGCTGCAGTGGAATCCGGAGACCGCGAATGCTAAGGGCGCACGCCATTACTGTGGCGAAGCCCACGCCCAGGTCTACATCAGCCGCTGGTTTGAATCTGCCTGCACACCCCCTCTGCCGGACTTCAAGGCGCCAGGTACTCGGGGCTGAGTTCGTTGCCGTTACCCAATCGGTTGGAGTTCATCGCCACCAGCGATCACGCCGCAAACGTTCCACCAAGGCAACGGGAACCGCTGTGACGAAACCGTAGACCAATGCTGGAAACCTCTTTAGGTCCGCCGAGAAGGGCCTTGCCTCACGGCCTGTGAGTATCGCCCCTCGACGCATCGAATACCAATTGAATAACGACGCCAGTGCCGTCATCGCTGTGGAAACAAGAACTCCCGTTTTCAAATTCGGCGTGTGGCTGAAATGGTGAACCCCGAACTCCAGCACTTGCACGGCAGCCGGTGCCAGCACCAGAATGATCGTGATCGCCACCCAAGGCGGGTCCAGCCGGCGAATCGCATGGGTCAACGCCCCGGAAAAACCCGAAGTCACCACCCGGAACGCGGTTTCGGCAACTATCGCTGAAAGAGCCAACCGCCAACCCGCTCGCAAGCTGGTCAACAGAAAAATAGGTGCACGGTAGAGCGCGCTCAGCACCCCAGCCTTCCAATTCCAAATTGTCATCGGCAGACAAGGCTTACCACAAAACGCCGTCTTGCGCACTCACCGATTTTTCACGAAGCGCGAAGAGCTTGTGCTTCTAATTTGTGCGCCGGGTGCGAACGGCGCCGAAAGCCGCGATCCCACCCGCAACCAACAGAAACGCGCTAACTGGCTCCGGCGTTACGGAGGAGGGCACTGTATAGTCGGCCCCGCTGGCGCTCACAATCGTCACGCCCGGGGTCAAAACCTTTAGGTACACCGCTGATGTATTGGCGAAATCGGCGGTGCCGGAAAAGGTTTCGCTGCCGGATATAAACTCAGTGATCGACTCTTGCAGAGTGAGTGTTGCGCCAACCGTTGTATCCATTACGCCGGATTGGTTCACGTTAATGGCCGGCGAGCTTGTCGTGTATTTGTTGGTGAGTGTTACGTTACCGCTTTGGTTAAGAAGTTCAGCGGACACAGCGACGGACGTAGCCGGATCGGTAGCACCCGATATGGTGAAGGAGCCGTCGTAAACGTTAATCAACTGAACCACTACACTTGTGCCAACCGGAGCCCCGGCGAAAGTGATAGTATCCAGCCACGCAATATAAGCTGAAGCGGTAGCAGAAGCGCTTGCAGTGGGACCACTCGCGGAGGCTTGCACGGATTCATGCAATTGTCCGTAGGAAGCTGTTTGGGTGCCCACATAAGCGGACGCGCTGTATGTGCTCGCGCCAACGGTAGTCGAACCCGCTGATCCGTAATTCGCCGCCTGGTTGTACGACATCTCCTGAAGAAAAGCCCCGGTAGTGTAGCTGTTGGCCGGTCCAGTTGTAGAGCCAGCCGTGCTGGGGAGCATGTAATCGGCCTGGCCCGATGCGGAAACGCCATAAAGAACGCTCGCGGAAGCCGGCGAAATGATCGCAAACATCGCTATTGTCGGAACGCAGATGGTGATAAGTTTCATAGTCTTCGTTTGCAAAATTGCTATTTTTCAGAGTTAAAATAAAACTTAAGTCTCGCCAGAATATCACACCAATTTGCCTTTTCGACCGCCATCTAGTACCCCGACTACCTTTCGAGCCTGATATTGGTACTAGGCCGCGGCTAACATATCGCGCTATCCGGTATTTTTCGCCTATAAGTAACGGGATACCCAGTTAGCAGCCCGGCTTGGTCGCCACCAAGCCCCGAGCCAGCGCAAAATTCGTTGTAAACTCAGTCTGATATATGAAATCGCCCCTCGTTCTCATCCTCGCTTTCGCCGCTTCGCCCCTGATCGTCTTCGCCCAGGACGCCACCCCCGAACGCCTCGGTACCGTTGCCTTCTCAACCTCCTGTGCGTCCTCGGTGGAGGTGTCTTTCAATCGCGGCGTCGCGCTTCTGCACGACTTCTGGTACGAAGAGGCGAAAAAGCAGTTCGATGAGGTCGCGAAGGCCGACCCCACATGCGCCATCGCCTATTGGGGCAGCGCCATGAGTGAGTTTCATCAGATCTGGAACCGGCCAGATGAAAATACCCGCGCCCGTGCCTGGACCGAGCTGCGAAAAGCGCAGTCGCCCCAGGCGAAAACCGAGCGCGAACGCCAATACGTTGCGGCGCTAGGCGATTTCTTTCGCCCCGGCAAACAGGATTACCAGGCCAGAGTGGAGGCCTACGCGGCGGCCATGGAAAAGCTTCACCGCCATTACCCGAAGGACGTCGACGCAAGCGCCTTCTACGCCCTGTCTCTGCTGGCCTCCGCCCCTCCCAACGACACCACTCTCGCCAATAACCAAAATGCTCTCGCGGTGCTCAATCCGCTGTTTAACCAGTATCCCGATCACCCCGGATTGGCGCATTACATCATTCATGCTTGCGATACGCCGTCTCTCGCCGAAGAGGGATTGCACGCTGCTGAGCGCTATGGAGCCATCGCCCCCTCAGCGCCGCACGCCGTTCACATGCCAGGGCACATTTTTGCCCGCCTCGGCATGTGGAAGCAAGATATAGATTCCAACTTGGGTTCAGTGGCAGCGTCGGAAGCCGCCGAGGCTCATCACCAAAGCGGCGCCTTCGATCAATTGCACGCCGACGATTTTTTGCTGTACGCGTATCTGCAAAGTGGCCAAGACGCCAATGCTAAGGGCGTAGTGGATAAGACAGCGCTGCTGCTCACGCGTTTCGAAGCCATGCCGCACATGTCTACCCACGGCATGGACGGCATGTTTGCCGCCTATCGCAACGAATTCCCCGCCATCTACTATCTGGAAATGCGCGATTGGAAATCCGCAGCGGCGCTCGAACCCGCCGCTGGCTCGCTGCCACAGGCCCAGATCGTTACCTATTGGGCGCGCAGCGTGGCGGCGGGGCATTTGCATAATGCCGACGCCGCGCGCGCGAGCTTAACCAAATACGACTCGCTTATGGAGGAAGTCAAGAAGGGCAAGAATGCCTATATCGCGGACGCAACGGGCGCTCAAATTGAGCGCGGCGAAATGCTGGCCTGGACAGACTTCGCGGACGGAAAGCAGAACGAGGCGCTGAAAGAAATGCGCGCCAGTGCCGACTTGCAAGACAAAGTGGGCCAAGGCGAAGTCGACATCCCCGCGCGCGAGATGCTGGCCGATATGCTGCTTGAGTTTCACCAAGCGCCGCAGGCATTGCTGGAATACGACCAGGCGCTCAAGATGAGTCCCAACCGGTTGAACGGGCTCTTTGGCGCCGGCACGGCAGCCGAAGAGACAGGTAATAAGGCAAAAGCGGCAGAATACTACACAACCTTGCTGAAAGTAACCGACAACGGATCTCAATCCGCCCGTCCCGAGTTCGCCCACGCCAAGACCTCAGGTCTTGCCAGAGGATCTCTATAGCTTCTACATTCTCCGATCCGCGACTAACTCCGAAACTGAGCCGGAAGCGTAAGCGCCCTAAGTCGGCCCGCAGCTTTATTCAATAGGATCAAACAGCGCCATACGCTGGTATGAAAAAATAGCGCACCTCAGCCCCATGCGTAAGCTTGGGGCTCCAAACATTCCCCAACATCAGCCCCTCGCGAAGGCGGCTCGGCCTCCTCTACTTTGCTACCAAGCTAGGGGCGGCGGCGTGGCGGCCACCCACTTCCCGTTTTGCTCGCCGCCACGGACCGTCTCGCCTCCCAGCCCCTCATTGCCCGCCCCTCCCGGGATGAAATCCAGTTTTACCGGCCCTCGACCGCTCGCGCCCTGCTCGGAATCCATACCGCCAATGCAGTAGTCATCAAGCCGACGCCCAAGAGGAACGTCGTCTTTGGCTCCGGCGTGCTTGGCCCGGATGGCGCTAGTACGGGAGCCATCCCGTTCAGGTCGCCGAATCCCGAAACATTCGCCAGAAAGCTGGAATTGCCGTTGGCGGGATCGACCGTGAACGTTTTGCTGCCCAAAAAACAGTACCCGCTCGCGTCATAAAGCGTGCCGTCCTCATACGCCATGGATTTTAGGCAGACGCCGGGAGACGAGCTACCAACCAAGGTGCTGGCTCCAGTGCTTGTGTTTAAAGAGTACAACTTTGACGAAGAGGGAGACGAAATCATGAGGTATAGACTATTGGCCCCTACTGAGATTCCGCTCGTTGTTTGCGTGCTAATGCCCGTTGGCCCCAGCAGGGTCGCCACTCCGTTAACCGGGTTGATTGAGTACAAATCAGTATAACCAAACCCAAGGCCAAACAATCCGCTCGTCGTTGACCCAAATTCGATTATGGATACAGATGTGGACGCGACCGGGGTGAGAGCACCGTTTGCGGTGTTGATTCGGTAGAGCTCGTTGGTTGTCGCTCCACCCGCGCCAGCACTTGATATGCCGTACAGATCGCCGCCCGATTCGCCCAACCCTTCTAAATAGGATCCAGAGGTGCCCAATTGAGTAAATGCTCCTGTGTTTACGTCGAGTGTTCCGAAAGCTTGGCTCGTCGTCGTAACGTAAGTCAGGTCATCGGCCTTAGCAATCCCTTGTAATGGGCCCAAACAGATTCCGAACAGCAAATTGACGGAGAATACCAAAAACGTTCGCCCTATAATTGCAGATCTCTTTCGTTGTGTCGAGTTTGTCACAGCTTCCTTTTTTGACTAAATTGATATTTAAGGAGGCTGCGAGAAACGCGATTAAGCTCTCCGCAGCCTCCGTCTACCGATGTATTCTAAAAGCTGCCTTAGCAATACAGCAATTTGGATTTGTTAAAAAGTCTCTAAAAGTTCTCTAAAAAGCCTCCATGAAACCAAGTCGTTTGCTTTGGTACAGCTTTGGACCCTTTGAGCTTTGTCCCTCTGAGCGCCTTCTGCTCCGGGATGGCGCGGCGATCGGGTTGACGCCTCGCGCGTTCGACACCCTAACCTTCCTAATTCAGAATGCTCCGAACTTAGTCACCACCGAAGCGTTGGTGACTGCCGTCTGGAATGTGCCCGAAGTGGAGCCGGCCAACGTCTCTCAGCATGTCTATTACGTGCGCAAGGCCCTAATTTTCAGGTCTACATCATCCCGGCTGGTGGAGGCTCTGCGAGGGCAGTTTGGCCGAGCGCTGCGGATCAAGGAGTGCCAACCTGGTCGCCCGATGGCAAACGTCTGATCTTCGGTGATCGTCCCGGAGTCAAGCCTGCCGCCTACATGGCTATCCACAGCCTTAACTTAGCCACCGGACAGATGACGGATCTACCGAATTCTAACGGTTTGTGGAATTCCCGCTGGTCGCCTGATGGAAAACGGATTGCCGCGGAGTCGGCCGATCGGGAAACGCTCTACACGCTTTCTATGCCCCAGCTCCGAATGGCGGCAAATGCTCCGCCTGCGTTTCATCGATAACCTCTCATGGTCGGCCGATTCGCGTTACCTGTACTTCAATGGCAAACGGGATGTCGATCACCTGGAATTATTCCGCCTCGCAATCACGCCCGGCGCGGTTCCGGAAGTGCTGGCCGACCTGAAGAATTTCGCTTGGATGCCCGAGAATTGGTTCGGCGTCACGCCGTCCGGCACTCCGCTTGCCCTGCATGATGCGGCGCCGCAGGACATCTTTGCTCTCGAGTGTGAGTTCCGATAAGGGGCGTTGGCTCAAGCGACCACTTGACGCCACGTAAATCCCCGAAAGCCGATCACAACCTTCGCCCACAAATTTTCTTGCCCGTAAAGCAACAAAAACAAAAGCCTTGACCCATTTCAGAGCCGTGACTGTCAGGGGAGTGCTCATGGACTCCCGGACCCACCAATGATAATGAAAGCCCTTCCGTTCACCGCCCACGTCTACTTGTACCAAACGAGCGGTGCCGAATGCCGAGATTTTCAACGGAGCCGCAACGATACTCCAATTTATGCAATTAAACACTACGTCAAAAGAGCGCCAAGCTTCTTGGTAGCCGTGGGGAACTTGCCGATACCCGCACCAACCACTTCATCGGCGACCGTCACATAAACATCGCCAACGGTGCCGGTCACACGCGTGTGAGCACCCTTTGCTAGTTTCTTACTCCCGCCCGCGACGATCATGGCCAAGCCGCTGTTCTTGTGTGGATTGGCTTCGGCATGCTCGTGGACGTAAACGAGGCTGGTGTGATCGAAGAGGGTGCCGTCGCCTTCTGGTACCGATTCGAGCTTTGCCACTAAATAGGCGAACTCTTCCACATGCCAGCGGCAAATGTCGCGCAGGACGTGGATGCCGTCGGTGCCGTCCGCTCCGGAGGTCTTGTCTACGGCGTGCGTGTAATCATGATGCCGAGCCGATGTATAGCCGAGCCACGGAAAGCGCGTCAGGCTCTGGCATTTCGTCAACATGTAAGACGCGACGCGCGTTTGGCGCATAGCGAGCGCTTGGACGAGCAGATCGCTTTGCAGTTTTGCGATGCGGGGCCAATCCTTCATATCGCCGTCGAAGTCTGGCGGGTCGACATGGGCATACTCTGGAGGCAGGCCCGCAATGGCGCGTTCCAGATCGCGGATGCCGGACAAATGTTCGTCTACGCGCGTTTTGTCGTCGCCGGGAAGCTTCTTCTCCAGGGCGGACGCATCGGCCATGACGGTATCCAGAATACTGCGCTTGCGATTGACCCAACCCTCTTCGCGCGCGCCGAATAAGCGATCGAACAAGCGATGCGGAATCATCTCGGGTGGCAAGGCGCGTTCGTATCCAGCCCAACTCATGTTGCGCTGCATGCTTTCGCCAAAAGATTCTTGCGCGACACCGATTTGCAGCGAGCGAAAACGGGAATCGCCGCCGATTTTGGCAGCGATGATCTGATCGATGGACGGCCCGCTGGGCCCCCGGCCAGTGAAATCGAGGCCCGTCATCAGGCCGCTCATGGAGTTCGTATGGCCGTTGCCCTTACCACTGGCGGCGGCGTTATCCACTCCGCTGAGCACGTGAACATCTTTGCGCCACTGGGCCAGCGGGGCGAGGCAGGGAGTGAGTTCGTAGTCGCAGCCTTCTTCGGAAGGAATCCAATAGCGCTCCGGAATGCCGTTGCCATTGAACCAAAGAACAAAGCGGCTTTCGATAGGCTTTTCCCGGCGACTGTACGCCCCGACCGTTGCCGGCGTTGCCGCATAGGCGGTGCCGGTGGAATTGAACATCGACGTCAGCGGCGGAAGACCGATGGCGATGCGCGCTCCTGCGGCGGTGAGTCCTTTCAGCAGCGAGCGGCGAGAGGTTCTAACGCGATCTATGATTAGCTGCGACATTGGTGCTGTGAATCTCCTGGGCGTGGGCCGCTTTGAACGGAATCGGTGCCGGGAAACTCACGCAGCACCACTAAAGACAATATTAACTCTTTGAATCGGAAACCGGAATTGCGAAAATCGGTCGGACACTGTGCGAATGAGCGGGCGGTCAGTAGGGGTGTCTGTTCTTCCGGCTTGAAAGCGGAAATATTGCTTAACGACGCACTCCTGGCATTGCGAACTTTTTGCCAGAACGGCGCCTAGTTCCAAGGGTGAACTGAAGTCTGAATTGGGGATGCCCGCAACGTAGGCCTGCGTGTTCAGGGGAAGCGTGATGATTGTCTTGGGTGCTTTTTTGCCTTCATCCTCATCGTCTTCCTCGCCCTTTTTCTTGCGGAACTCAAGCACGAGCTGGTCTCGCCTGGCTCCGATGGCGTCGAATTTTTCAAGTCCAAAGCCGACCCCATCCATCAGCTTGTGGCAGGTGGCGCAGGATGCGTTTGTAGTGTGTTCCGACATGCGGTCGCGATTGGTTTGCGGCTTCGCTTCGGTCACTGGAGGGAGGTTCGTGTTCACACCGGGCGGCGGATCGGGCACATGCTGACACAAGAATTGCTCGCGCACAAAGAGACCGCGCGCGGTTGGCGATGAATCTTCCGGTTTGGCGGTCAACGCCAGAAATAGACCTTGGCCTAGAATTCCGGCGCGCTCGGAGTTCGCCGGAAACGGCACGCGGTCAAAATCCTTCGGCGGGGCCGTTACGCCATAGATCCGCGCCAATTCAGGGCTGACGTAGCCATAATCGGCGGTAAAGAGATTCATGAAGTTGCCGTCGTTCCAAACCAGGTCGGAGACAAAAGTGCGCGCCTCGGTGGTCATAGCATTGGCTGTTTCGCGCGTGAAATACGGGAACTTGCGGCGGTCTTTGCTGGCGGTGAGGAGGCGGTCGAAACGCAGCCACTGGCTGACAAACTCATCGAGCGATTCACGCGCACGCGGGTCGGCCAGCATGCGCCGCGCTTGTTTTTCGA
This sequence comes from Bryobacterales bacterium, assembly GCA_963763615.1. GTDB lineage: Bacteria > Acidobacteriota > Terriglobia > Bryobacterales > Bryobacteraceae > Bog-105. The sequence goes on from CAVXPI010000019.1 coordinate 172,769, forward strand.
AGCCGGCGCGGGTTGCCAGATCGCCACGCTCGGCGGCAGCAAACAATTCCGCATCGGGCATGGTGTCCCATAGCGAGTAAGAAAGCCGAGTGGCGGCGGCCCACGGCTTCAGCTTCGGGTCTGCGGTTGTGTTCAGCCAGAAAAGAAAATTCGGCGATTGCAGCATGGCTTCCACCACTAGCTGCGCGCCTTTCATGAAATCGGGCTCGTGGGCCAGCAGCGATTGGTAACGTTGCTGCTCACCGGCGTCCAGCGGACGTCGAAAGGCCTTGCGGCCGAATTCGCGCACGAAGCGTTTGCCGCACTCAACCGACGGCTTGCAGGGGATCAGCCCGTGCGTGTCACCACCGCGGAATGCCGAGCGCGCTAGTTTCTCCGCTGCGTTGCTATAGCCCTCCACCAATAGAGGAGAAAGGCTCTGCCCGCGCGACTGATTGCGAAATCCGTCGATAAAGTCTTCCGGTCGGGAATTGCATCGCCGGCGATGTTTGGTCGCCCAGCAAATCGCGCACCGTGTGGTTGTACTGGCTGTGCGTCAAGCGGCGAACTTGGGCATCTTCTGCAGCTGCGCCTGTGCCGGCATTTTCTAGCTCGCGATATTTGAGCGCGATAGCTAAATCGGTTCCGGATAATTGCGCTAACCTGGCAATCCAGGCTTGCAAGACTGCGTCCTCCGGGGAATTGGGTTTGATGCGTTCGCCGCCGGTGTGCGGAATGCGCGCGGTCGGCTTCTTCAAGAGAAGCGAATTCTCTGGATGATCGCGGTCGATCAGAATGACGAGCGAGTTGCCGAAGGCCTCAATCTTCTGAGCATCGGCGTCGGTTTCGGGAAAGTGCAGCCGAGTGGCGGACGCCACGCCCTCTGAATTATGGCAGGCACGGCAGTTCGCTTTTTCGAGAATTGGGTAAAGAGTGGTGCGAAAATCCGGGCTCTGCGCCCAAAGCGCTCCGCTCGCCAAACACACCAAAATCAGCCGTTTCAGCAAGAGACTCCTTGTGGGGAATTCGGCGTTTTGCACAGCCACGCCTCACATTCGTTAGAATAACGCGAGATGCGCCAAATTCTTGCGGCCTTTTTCATCTTTTCGATTGCCGCCTCGGGCGCTACGGAGCGCGAGGTAGCTGAATGGGTGGTGCGATGGGAGGGCAGTTTGATCGTAGAAGGGTCAAACCAGCCTGTGCGCTATCTCTCGCAATTGCCCAAGGGCGATTTCCACATCGTATCCATCGACCTGACGGCAGTCGTAATGCATCCGGTGGAACTGCGTAAACTGGCGGGGCTCACGCATTTACGCGAGCTCTATCTGCCAGGACGAATCTGGAACCCCGGCGCGGGCAGCGAAGACAAGACTGGTGTTTTTGAAGCGCTGGCAACACTCACTTCGGTGGAGCGCCTGGCCTTCGGTTGGCATTTCGACGCCAACATGGAAGTGGACGATAAAGACATCAACAAGCTCGCCCCTTGGGGGAAGCTTAAGCAACTGCGCTGTGCGCAGTGCAGTCTGGCCAAAGCCAACCTGGCGCCGTTCGCGCAACTACGCGATCTGGATCTCGGCGATAATCCGTTCACCGACGAAGGGATGGCCTCTCTTGTTGGCTTAAAAGATCTCAAGAAACTTATTCTGCGGAACACTTTAATCACGGATGACGGCCTCCAATATCTTAAAGAACTTACTAACTTGGAGGAGCTGGACCTTTCCGGAACACGCGTCACCGGACGCGGCATTCAGTATCTGCGAAATTTGACAGCGATGCGGCGCTTGAACCTGCTGGGCGCGCAGGTGCCCGATGAATCGATGGATGTGCTCTCGGGTATGAAATCTCTGGAAATGGTGAACCTTTACCGGACGCTCGTGACTAATTCGGGGCTGGCGCAGTTACGGACGCTGAAGAATCTAAGCGACGTAGATGTGCGCTATAGCCGCGTGACTGTCAATGGCGTGGAGGCTTTGCGCGCGTCCCTGCCGGAAGTGAAAGTGCGCTTTGATGGCGCCGCTCTTGCGAGGACGCCGAGCGCCGAGGCGGCGAAGCCGGCGGATTCGTCTGAAGCGGCGATTGCTGCTTGGGTGAAGTCGATGGGCGGGAGCGCCGAGTTAGTGGGCGGCCACTTAGTATCTGTTAATCTGGCGTCAACCTCTTTGAGCGATGGGCAGCTCGCCTATCTTGAGAGCTTGCCCGACCTGCGAAAACTCGAACTGCAAGTGACACAAGTTTCGGATCTGGGCTTGTCGTCGGTAGCGCGGCTGACGGGGCTTCGCGAACTGAATCTGAGCAATACGACAGTCTCGTCAAAGGGGCTTACGAAACTCGCTGCTTTGCAGCAGCTACGAATCCTTAGCTTGGCCGGCACGCTGGTCGAAGGCCCGGGGCTCGCTCAATTGAAGGATCTAACCGATCTGCGCGACCTGGACCTTTCCGGCTCGCATGTGGCGGATCGGGGGCTGGACAACATCGCGCTCCTAACCGGTCTTCGCGAGCTTCGGCTGCGGTATCTGGATATTACCAATGCCGGCTTAGCGGGCGTTGCCAAATTGACGCAACTTGAAAAGCTCGACCTGACCAGCACCGAAATCAGCGATGCGGGCCTCAAACAAATCGCCGCCCTCGGCAACTTGCGCGAATTGGATTTGAACCATACGGGCATTGGCAACGCGGGCCTCGTGGCATTGAAGCCACTGGATCGCCTAGAGCACATCGAATTGATTCATACGCGAGCCAGCGACGATGGCGTTGCTTCACTAGGCGAATTTAAGAACTTGCAGATTGCGAAGCTCGACTATATGACGGTAGATGACAAAGGCGTGGTGTTTCTGAAGGGGCTTCCCAAGCTGCGGGAGTTAAGCCTGGACGCCACCAGCATCACCGATCAAGGAGCGCAAACTTTACAATCCATGACCGAGTTACGCGCCTTGAATATCTATCACACGCTAGTAACAGAGAACGGCATGGCGGCTCTGAAAACCGCACTGCCCGAATGTAAGATCGTGTTCGACCGCGATTCAGCTTTGCCGAATAGGAGAATCCGCCAATGAGAACAATTTGCTTCTTACTCTTGCTTTGTGTGGGTTCGGTCCAAGCTGAAGACACGCAGTGGATCGGCGATCTGGGCGGCACTGTCACGCGCAATGCCCAGGGCCAAGTGACTGGCGTGAACTTACGCGGGACATGGGTGGAAGATACCGACCTGCGAAGGCTGAAAGACTTTACCCATCTGAGCGCATTGGATTTGTCGCTGACGCGTATCACGGATGGGGGCATGCAAGAGATCAAGAGTCTTCGCGGGATTAGCGACCTCAATCTTTATTTCGCGGAGTATGTGACCGATGAAGGCGTGGCCGCGATCAAAGATTGGAAACAGCTCAAACGGCTCAACCTGCACGGCACCAAGGCAGGCGATTCGGCGCTGGAACATATTTCGGGGATTACTTCGCTTGAGTCGCTGGATGTGGGGTCGACGTTGATGACGGACGTGGGATTGGAGCGCCTGACGATGTTGACCAACCTGAAGGAATTGACGATGGGCGGCAACGAGCTGGGCGATGCGGGTTTGCAAGCGCTGCGCCAGATGCCAAACTTGACTTACTTGGACCTGAGCGGAAGGCAAGGCAACGACAAGAATGTTTGGAGCATTGCAATGTCGAACGTTGGCCTACAGGCGGTGTTGACGCTCAAAAATCTGCGCGAATTGCGCTTCTCTTGCGTTTCGACGGCGGTAGGGATCGAAGGTACGAAGCTGGGTGAGGTCAGTACGTTGAGCATTACGGAGAAATGGTTAGAGCAGATGAAAGCGCTAACTCAGTTGCAGAGGCTCAAGTTGCAAGGTTGCGGGCGGATCAGCGATGAAGCGGTGGCGGCGCTGATTGCGATGCCGGCGTTGCGAGAGGCGGATTTGAAAGGTACGTCTGTGACTGAAAAAGGCGCGGCGCGGCTGCAAGCAGCGAAGCCGCGTGCGGTTGTGTATTTCGGGCCTTGGGACGGTAGAACTGCGGCGTATCGAAATAACTGAAGCGCGGACAAAAGCGCACCGGCAGCCGAAGGCACTCCCGGTGCGCCGTCGTCTAACTCAGCGTGTAGTCCATCCCATCCAGATCGGCGATCAAGCCCGGTCCAGTCGGCTTCCAGTTCAGCCTTTGCTGTGTCAGCGCGCTCGAGGCAGGCATGTCGTGTCCAGCAAACATACCAAGCCAGCCGAAGTGCGCCCCGGCCTCCTCGGGTGTGATGCTGATCACCGGCACCTTCAGTCCGCGAGCGAGCGCCTCGGCGATTGCCTTCATCGACACGCCTTCTTCGTCGACCGCGTGATAGATCGCGCCCGGCTCGGCCTTCTCAAAGGCCAGCCGATAGAGTCTCGCCACGTCGGAGACATGCGCCGCGGGCCAGCGATTACTGCCGTCGCCGATGTACGCCGAGACACCCTTCTCGCGCGCCACCGCATGAACATAGGGGATTAGTCCCTGCTTGCGCGTGTCGTGCACTTGCGGCAGCCGCACCACCGAAGTGTTCACGCCGCGCTTCGTCAGATCCAGAGTTGCCGCCTCGGACGCCGCACGCGGGTTCCATGCCGCAGTCGGGCCGTCTTCGGTGGCGGGCTTGCCATCGACAGCAGTCGCAATCGCGGTGCCGGAGGTGATGACGAACGGCCGCTTTGAGCCCAGCAGCACCTCGCCCATCGCCGCGATCGCCTGGCGGTCGTCATCACAGTTCTTCTGGAACTGCGAGAAGTCATGGTTGAACGCCAAATGGATTACGCCGTCCGCTTTGGCCGCCCCCTCTCGCAGGCTGTCGAGATCCTCCAAGTTGCCAAGTTGCGCCTCGGCGCCTACCGCCCGCAAAGCATCCGCGCCAGCCTCCGACCGCGTCAGCCCTAACACACCGTGCCCCGCCTTGATCAACTCCGGCACCAGCGCCGAACCGATGAATCCCGTCGCCCCCGTTACAAAAATACGCATAATAATTTCTCCTTCCAGCATGAGATGGGTTTCGGTAGGCGGACGATCTATACTGAAAGTCCGTATGATTGGCTCGTCCGTCCCGCTCGTGGAGAGCGCAAAGGGCGCGGATGCGCGCCGCCAAACGGCAAAGGAAGTCGACCGGACTTTGGGCGGTGCGGCTGATACGGCGCCCGTCTTGCGCGAGTTCCTCCAAAGCCCGGGTCCGCAGCCCAGTCAAGAATTGGGTCAGAAGATGGACCCACTCTCCGAGGTCCTCTCCCTGCTGAAGCCTCGCAGTTACTCCTCTGGCGGTTTCGTGCTGAATGGCGACATAGCCATCCACTTCCCAAAGCATCAGGGAATCAAATGCTACGCCATGCTCGCCGGCCAGTGCTGGTTGGTGGTCGAAGGCATACCCGAGCCAGTATTGCTTAACGCAGGGGACTGTTTCCTGTTGCCGCGCGGGTTGCCGTTCCGGCTGGCCACCGACCTCTCGCTCGAATCGGTCCCCTTCACCATCGCCTTGGCGCGGCTGAGCGCAAAGGGCGCGGATGCGCGCCGCCAAACGGCGAAGGAACTCGATCGGACTTTGGGCGGTGCGGGTGATACCGCGCCCGTCTTGCGCGAGTTCCTCCAAAGCATGAGCGGCGAAGTGGCCGGCGGCAGCGGGGGTGCGCGCTACATCGCAGGCGGCCACTTCGTTTTGACCGGTGGCCACGCCGAGATGATGCTCCTCCAGTCGCTGCCGCCCATCGTTCACATCCGCCGCGAGCCGGACAAGGTCGTTATGCGCTGGTCGCTGGAACGGATGCGCGAGGAGCTTCGCGATCCGCAGCCCGGCGGCTCGCTGATAGTGCAGCAGCTCGCTTACATGATGCTCGTCCAGGCGCTGCGCCTGCACCTCACTCAGGCAGCAAGCGCTGGCCCCGGCTGGCTTACCGCGCTGGCCGACAAGCACATGAGCGTCGCCATTGCCAGTATGCATAACGACCCAGGCCGTCCTTGGACGCTGCTATCGCTGGCTGAACGCGTCGGCATGTCGCGCTCGGTCTTTGCCTGGCGCTTTCGCGAGACCGTTGGCGCCACGCCCATGGAGTACCTCACGCGCTGGCGAATGCTGTTGGCCGCCGACCGCCTAAAGAACTCGTCTGACGGCCTATCTGCTATCGGGCAGTCACTCGGCTACGAGTCCGAGAGCGCCTTCGGCAAGGCCTTCCGACGGGTCATGGGCTGCTCCCCAAGGCAGTATACCCGGACCGCGCCGTATAACATTCCTATGAAGCAGGGCTCACAGCGAGAGGTTTGAAACGGCTGCCGCCGAACTGACGCTCACCTTGGTTCGCCCATCCGGCGCGTTCGTTGCGACAGTCACCAAAACGTTCGATCTGGATTTCGGGGTAGTAGCCACATCCAACCGAAAACCTCCGTTAAGCGGGGCTTGCGTAGGCTTATGGCTTTCGTTTCCCGAGGAAGAACTCCAGGCCCAACTCGATGTCGCTCTTGTTCAGCACCGTTTCGATTGTGCATTCCTTCAATTCCTCCGCCAAAACCAGAATCGCCCCTGCTTCGCAAACACATCAATCCGTTTGGACGGTACCATTTCGATCTGGACCGCATTCAGAAACCGCTGGCAAGATCAGCCGCAAGCCCTTAACGGAGGTTTTCAGTTGGATGTGGCTACTACCCCGTATTCGCGGCATCAGCCTGATTCCAAGCAGATGGGCGAAGGCAAAGACAGTTGTCGTCTGGCCATGACTGTCGGAATGGACCGCATCCGGTTGAATGCTCAGATTGGTTTTCATGAGCCCGTCAATGACGTAGATGGCTTCCTTCACGCCAGGCGGAATGAAGTGAGCAAAGTATGCGATGTAGTTGTTGGCAACATGGCGGTAGGCCACAGCGCCCATCTTGCGGTAACGAAAGTGATAACCAGCCAGCAGATTTTGCTCATAGAAATCGTATTGGGTTCCATCTACAGCAACGGTCTTCCCATTGCCCCATGACTTCGGGAGTTCCAGTTGCAGATACAGTTCAATCAGCTCACGACGTGCGGCATCGAGCTTGTCTGCCGAGGTACCGTTTATGCAAGGAGTTCTGCAATGAAAATTGGTTACGCGCGAGTTTCCACGCTCGGCCAGAACCTTGATCTGCAACTCCGGGCTTTGAAGAAGGCCGGCTGCGGAAGAATCTTCCGCGAGAAGGCCTCTGGCTCCAGTCGTGCCCGGCCTGAGTTCCTGCGGATGCTCGATCAAATCCGCGCTGGAGATGCCGTGGTGGTCTGGAAACTGGATCGGCTGGCCAGGTCCACCCGCGATTTGTTGGACACGATGGAGAAGATCCGCGAGATTGGGGCGAAGTTCCAGTCTGTTTCGGAACCGTGGGCCGACACGACGACACACACGGGGAAAATGATCATGACCGTGTTCGCTGGCATTGCCGAGTTCGAGCGCGACCTCATTCGAGAACGTACCGGCGCTGGCCGGGAAGCGGCTAAGAAAAGAGGCGTTCGATTTGGGCGCCCACCAAAGCTCACTTCAGATCAAGAGCAATTGGCGGTGCGTCTTCTGAACGAAGGGAAATCCGCCCAGGAAATCGCCGAGATTTTCCATGTCCATAGTGCAACCATTTACCGCCTCTCATTAGCCACTTCCTGAGTCACTTTCCATCCTATGGGTAAATTTTGCGCTTATCTCGGTTTAGGGCCTGGTATGGTCAATCTGCACGTCCTCGAAGGGACGGGTTGGCTGAGGATACTAACCCACTTTCGGTCCATAGTCTTCTTCCGCCTTCCGAGTGCCCTCTCGTTCCTTGGTCTTGAGTCGAGCCGGGAGGCGCGCAATGCGGCGGCGAATTGTGTTCGCATGCGGAACTCGATTCCTTCCTGCCTGCAGCGCACGGCAACTTCTTCACAGACCTTTTGAATGGACCGCTTTTGCTTGTGCAAATACGATTTCTGGATCACCTCGCTGACGATGCGTTCCGGTTCAGGGTTCAGTCTTGTATCGCCTTCATGCACGCCGCGTGCGGTCGGCAGCAGATCCGCCACCAGGTGCGATTTGCGATATTTCTTTAGCCAACGGTAAAGAGTTGAGACATCTACGCCGACAGCGCTAGCTCGTTCTTCAACGATGGCTCGCGAGTGACGATGATCGAGCAGGGGCTCAATGGCTGCGAAGCGAGCATTAGCTTCCGCCCACGCGCTCTCGGGAATCCGCGAGAGGTCTGCGCTGCCTGCGGCGCCGAAGACGGCATTTGGGGTCAGGATACCCGAATTTTTTGATCGTGGGCAGGGGCAGGTAGGAAATTTCTTTGCATGCCCGTCGTTAAAAGACCCCCTTGCGGGTCCTTAGAGCTATGAACAGATTCATAAGCTCTCTTCTCTTCCTGTTCGTTCCCCTGATTGCGGCCTATGGGCAAGAAGCCAACGGTACGAGTACGGTTACGTTTGGTGTCGGCGGTACCTGGGTGCTGGTTCGCCCTCATGATCTACCAGGAGGTCCGCAATTCGATGGCACCTACGAATATGCCTCGTCTGGGGAATTTGTGGGTGAGTGACCGGCTTCAGCCGGCCTTCTCGGTGAGGAACCGGCGGAACTTGCGGCAGGTGGAGTCGAACGATCTCTGCTGGTCTTCACCGCCGTGGTAAAGGAGTGGACCTCCATACTCGATCATCTGGAGGAGGTGTTGCTCAACGGGCCGTTTTCGCAGTGACGGATCGTAGTTGAGGTCGCGAATGAACTCGCCGCCCAGTGCCCACAGGTTATCGACATGTTTCTGGATCGTCTTCGGCGACAGGTCCGATGCGGCGAGGTGTTCGAGGAAGGGACGGAACAAGACCACCAACTCTTCCCCCGGCGGCAGATCTTTTTCCAGCCCCATCCATGAGCGCGGCCAGCCGTTCAGATCCCGGCAGTAATGTTCCAGGTTGTGATGTGGCGCAGAGGCGGTGCGGTTTATTTTGGTAGTTCTGGCCATCGCCATTTTCCACTTCATGCTGCAACTCATCACGATTCTAAACCGCTGTCACCGTTTTCCGGGATTCGTTTACCAGCAGGCCCGCTTCAGTTCCGATCACAAGAGTATTGAGATTGATGTGCGTCCGCGCAAGGGTTCGGCGGCCGTTTGCTCGCGCTGCCATCAGCCCGCCCCCGGATACGATCAACTCCCCGAGCGCCGTTTCGAGTTCATTCCTTTCTGGGGATTTTTGGTTTTTCTGCTTGTACTCGATGCGGCGCGTCGATTGCCGCCGCTGCCAGGCCGTCGTCGTCGAGGAAGTTCCCTGGGGCGACGGCAAACGCACCCTGACCAAAGCCTACATGTTGTTTCTGGCCCGCTGGGCGCGCCGGCTTTCGTGGAAGGAAACGGCCGAGGCGTTCCGCACTTCATGGGACAAGGTTTTCGACGCCGTCGAACACGTCGTCACCTTCGGGCTGGAGCACCGGGTGTTCGGCCAGATCGACGCCATCGGCGTCGATGAGATCCAATACGCCAAAGGCCACAAGTATCTGACGCTGGTTTATCAGATCGATCTCGACGTCACCCGCTTGCTCTGGGTGGGCCGGGAAAGAACCATCGAATCCTTTCAGGGATTCTTCACCGTCATCGGCGACGAACTGGCTTCGAAGATCGTCTTCGTCTGCTCCGATATGTGGGAGCCCTATCTGAAGGTCATTCGCGAGAAATGCTCCGAGGCGCTCCATATCCTCGACCGTTTCCACATCGTCGCGAAAATGAACAAGGCGCTCGACGAAGTCCGCGCCGGAGAATCGCGCCGCATGGCCCAGGAGGGCTTGCTGCCCGTGCTGAAGAAGTCGCGCTGGCTGCTGCTCAAGCGCGAAGAGAATCTGAAAACCGAACAGCGCTTCCGGCTCCGCGATCTGCTCCGCTACAACCTGAAGACCGTCCGCGCCTACCTTCTCAAGGAAGCCTTTCAGCAACTCTGGGATTACAACTCCCCCACCTGGGCCGGAAAGTTCCTCGATCGAATGGTGCCGCCAGGTCATGCGCTCCCGCATCGAGCCCATGAAGAAGATCGCCCGTTCGCTGCGCGAGCATCGCGAGTTGATCCTCAACTATTTCCGCGCCCAGAAGCTGCTTTCCAGCGGCGTCGTCGAGGGCCTGAACAACAAGGCCAAAGTCACTATGAGAAAATCCTACGGCTTTCGCACCTTCCGCTGCCTCGAACTCGCCCTCTATCACTCACTTGGCAAGCTGCCCGAGCCCGAATCTACCCACGATTTTTTCTGACGAGCCACGAATATAGGTTCCGAAACCATTGGGCGGTCGAATTAGGCGTCGATACGACGGTCACCACCTTTTTCTATTCCTACTACAACTACGGCGGCGTGTCTCCGACCAATGGGCACATCTCGGCCATCCCGTTTGGTTTCCGCTATGTTTACCCCATGTCTCGGGGCCGAGTGGAATTGTTCGTCGGGGCGCAAGGCGCATACATATGGGGCCCTAACAACTATAGTGAGCGGGCGGCGATGCCCAGCGTGGGTGCCCGCCTCGCCGTCGATAAACAAAGTCACTTTTGGTTGGGATCAACAGCTCGTTATGTAAACGATTTCGGATACCCTCAAGGACGATGGTTCACGGTGACAGCCGATCTTGGATTCCGCTTCGGCCATTGAGTGAGAGACGGTGATTGCCCTGAACGAACAGCCGGCGGAGCGCGCATTCAGCCTGGATGCGGAGGTAGAGCAGATCTATCGCGAGACTCGCGGCGCTGTCTGCGCCTACCTGTTGTACCTGGGCGTGTCCGACGATAGGGCGCAAGAGGTGACGCAGGAAGTCTTTCTACGCTTGTTTCAAACAATGCGCAAGGGAACTCCCATTGAGAATCTGCGTGCATGGACGTTCCGCGTCGCGCACAATCTGGGGTTGAAAGTGCGTTCGCGAGAACGCGCCTTCCGCTTGGTAAGCCCGGATTGGAACCGCTTCGCGCATCCGTCTGAATCCCCAGAAAGCGAGTTGCTTAACAAGGAACGAAACGCCCGCGTTGCTGCAACATTGGAAGATTTGTCGTCTCAGCAGAGAAATTGTTTGTACTTGCGGTCGCACGGCTTGCGTTACCGGGAGATAGCGGAGGTGATGGGAATTAGTGCGTCGACAGTGAATGAGTTTTTGCGGCGAGCGATTGCGCGTCTGGCGGGGGCAGCCAATGAATAAGATAGAGCATCTGACGGTGGACGATTTAATCCTGTTCATGGATCGCGAGCTCGAAGCGAACGCGGCGGCCAACGCCGGGCAGCATCTTCTGAACTGCAGCGAGTGCGCAAAACGTCTGCGAAGCTTGAAGAACGGCAGCGACGCCTACGGGAAGTACTGCGAACAAGTCCTGGAGCCGGCGCTGCATGTTCCTACCGCGGGCTGGGCAAGACTTAGCCGGCAATTCAACAAAGAGAAACGTCACCGCTGGGGAGTGGGGTGGGCGGTGGCGTGTACGTGCGGGTTGGCTTTGGCGTTTGCGTACCTCGAATTGCCGAAGCAACCCAACGCGCAAGAGGTGCTGACCCGGGCGGCGGCGGCTCCGGAGGAGCCGACAGGAAGTCTGCTGTTGACTACCGGCGACGAACGCCTATTCAGACCAGCCGTGTTGGAGTCGGGAAACTCGGAGGCCCGATTCCAGCATTTGCGCGCCCTCTTTGTGCAAGCCAATTACAGTTGGGAGAAGCCGTTAAGCGCACGCTCGTTTGCCGACTGGCGGCGTAGATTGCCACAGAAGGAGGATTCGGTTACTTCCGTCCGTGAACCGGGGAACAGAAAATTCTACCGAGTGCAGACTCGTACGACAGCGGGCATTTTGCGTGCGGCTACGCTTACCCTTCAAGCCAGCACCTATCATCCGACGAAGGCTGACTTTGCGTTCCAAGGTGAAGAATCAGTGGAGTTATCCGAGCAAACCGAACCTCCCAAGAATGGCTTACAAGAGGTGAGAAGGATTCCGCCGGCCACTCCGAGAGCAGTGGAAACGCCCGCCACGCCCGAAGACGAACTGCGGGTGTTTGCGGCTCTCGATGCCATGGGAGCGGAGGCAGAGGAACCGATAGATGTGAAGCTGGATGCGGAGCACAACACCGTGCTTGTGACCGGCATGGGCATACCAGCGGCGCGCCGTAAGGAAATAGAAACGGCGATGGCTGGGTTACCGCACGCGATCGTGCGTTTTAGTGCAGGCCAGCGGCTCAGCAACGATGCCGATTCAGTGAGCCCTCCAAACGGCGATGCAGTGGACGAAAGTCTTACCTTTCGTCAGAACCTGCAGGATCGCTATGGTGGCGTCCGCCAACTGCAGGCAGCCACCGACAAGGCATTGGATGCCAGCAACGGGCTGTTCGCCCGTACCCATTTACTACTTCTGTTGGCGCGCGAGTTTCCGCCCGGCGTAGAATCCGGGCTTAACGCCGGTAGTGCGGCGAGACTGCTAGGCTTGCGCCAGCGGCATGTAGGCGCGATGGAATACGCGTTGCGGCAATTGAAAGAAGAGTTGTCGCCGCTGCTGACAGAGGCGGTGGCGTCAGGCGAAGCTATCGCGAGGAGTGCCTATTGGCAAAGCGGAGCGGAGGATTTGTTTGCTGCTGCACGAAACCTGGACCGTCTGGTGAGCCGTCTCCTGGCTGGTAGATACACGGAGCAAGAAGGAAACAACATGTTGAAACAGCTACCGGGAGATTTATCGAAGGTTGAAACAATGGTTCGAGCACAGTCCGCGGCCGACATTCGATGATCAAGCTGTTTCTCGTTGTCCTGCTGGCTCGCTTACTCATAGCCCAGCAGGGCGGATTTGTTTCGGGTGCAGTGCACGACCGCTCCGGCGGCATCGTCGCGGCGGCGGAAGTACGAGTACAGAGTCAGGAAACAGGCGCACGCCAAACAATGTACAGCGATGCCGCTGGCCGCTATGCTACTAGCGAACTTGTGCCAGGCAGTTATAAGATCACGGTTCGTAGAGACGGGTTTCGCACTCTTTCCCGGGATGATGTCAGCGTGATCGCCGGGAAGGCGGCGCGCGTCGATTTTGTTGTCGAGGTGCTTCCTCTTCAGCAGGAAGTGACCGTATCGGCCGCGCAGAGCGACGTAGATCCAACGGCGAGCGGCTTGACGATGAGCCGCGATGCGCCAACTGCGAGTTTGCCCGAGAATGGCCGCGACGTCCACGCGTTGTTTGGCATCATGCCTGGGGCTACGGTAACGCCCGCATCCATCAGTGCGGGCGGACAATTCACAGTGAGTGGGCAGCGTCCGAATGCGAATTCGTTTTGGGTGGACGGCGTTAGTGGCAATGTGGCCCTGGGCGTCATTTCGGTGCCGGGTGCGCTTTCGGGCGGTAACTTGCCGGCCATGACGACGATTGGTAGCATGCAGAGCCTGGCGTCACAAGAAGAGACCGAAAGAGTTGAATTGCGCGCGGCTGATTTTTCTGCCGACTTTGGCGACCGGCCAGGCGCGCAAATCAGCATTGAAACACGTGCTGGAACTAACGAATTCCACGGCAGTGTATTCGGTTACTTAAGACCACATTCGCTCGATAGCCAGGATTGGTTCGCGCGCGGCGCTGGCGTTAATCTGCCGAGCGCCTATTTGAATGGCTTTGGCGGTAGCCTCGGGGGTCCGTTGCGGCGAAACCATACGTTCTTATTTGCATCACTTGAAAAAACCGGCGTTCGCGACAGCGCATTGCAAGTGATCCCTGTGCCATCGCTTGCCCTTCGGCAACAGGCCGGACCATATCAGGTGTTATTCGACGTCTTCCCCCGGCCACAGTCACGCGTGTTGAACGCTAGTGAGGCGCTGGGTTACTCTCCCCTTCAGAATAATGCTACTGCGACCAATCGGAGCGTTCGACTCGACCAAGCGATTGGAAACCACGGGCAAATCTTTGCGCGCTATTCCGACGTGCCTTCCTCGTCATCGAATTTTGAGCTAGGAACAGCCTATTCGGCGTTTCATTGGAGCAGTGCGACAGTGGGCCTGAATCTCGCGATCGGAGAAATCACTCAAGAGGTGCGCTTCAATTATTCGAATGTGGCGGCAAACTCGCAGCCCGGCCCGGCAAACACAGCCGGAGGGGACATGCTTAGCCAGGCTTTGCGGGGCATCACCCCAGGCGTGACTCGGGTAGCAATCGAAGGTGTAGGTCAAACCATCGTAGGTACGGCCCCGGCACAGAGCCAAGAAAACCAGTTTGCGGGCAACTACGGCATATCGAAGCACGGCGCAACACAAGAGTTACGCGTCGGATTTGCGTATGAGGTCCTCGATTTGCAGGGCTCATCTCTTCCAAACGGGCCTTCGATCTCCATTGTGTCGCCAGGAATTGAAGCACTGCTTGCGGGCAATCCGCTAGGAGTCACATCTTCGTCTGGCGCTGTTCCAGGTGGGACACTTCAGAGATGTTCGGCATTTGCTCAAGATACGGTGCGAATCACAGATCGATTAAATTTGTTGTTGGGCCTGCGGTGGGATGTCACAGAGCCAGCCAATGGGTCTAACATTCCGGCCTTCTTTGGGGCTAGTTCTTGGAACGGCATCGGTTCGGCGCCAGTTTATGTCCCGTACGCGTACCTGTTTACCCCGGCGTCTTGGCCCTCGCACTACGGACAATTAGCGCCCCGTTTCGGATTGGCGTACCACCTTGAGTCTCCTGATGTTGTGTTGCGCGCAGGGGCCGGACTGTTTTATGACACGGGACTTGGTTCGATCGTTTCAAACACAAACCCATTGAACATCTGGCAATACTTGCCCAACACTGCAAAGCCAGTCGCCCCGAGCACTCCTGTTTCTACGTCGGCTGGCCCGATACTTTACCTGCCGAGAGTTTGGGAGTGGAAAGCTTCCGTTGAGAAATCACTGTGGGAGGAATCGCTTTTCTCCGTTTCGTACTCTGGCTCGACTGGACACAAATTGCTTCGCGACGAGGCGACTATCGATCCCGCAAGCGGCATTCTAGAGTCAACCCAGTTCACCACTCGCGGCACATCAAACTACAATGCCCTCCTGGCGAACTTCCGCGCCAACGTCACGCCGAATCTATTCGCACTTGTGTCTTATACATGGGGCCATTCGATTGACACAGGCTCCAGCGATACAGCTCCGTTACTGGCAAATGGCCCATCGAACAAAGGGACATCCAGTTTCGACGTGCGTCAGGTATTCACGGCCTCGATCGGTTACCGGACGCCTTCCCGTTTTCGGCCGCCTTCTCGGCGGCTGGACGGTGAGTGGCACGTCGTTCGCCCGCACGGGCTTTCCGTTCAACGTCACCACTGTGGACGACAGCATTGGCTTAGGTTTTGAGAATAGCGACCGCGCCAATTTGGTTCCAGGCCAACCGATTTGGCTAAGCAACAGTTCCGTCGCTGGCGGACGGGAATTGAACCCTGCCGCATTCCAGGTGCCTGCGACGGGAGTGCAAGGTACGCTTGGCCGGAATGTTCTTACCGGTCCCGGTCTGTTTCAGATCGATGCGAGCCTTCGGAGACAGGTGCGGCTCTATAGAGGAATCTCCGCGGAAGCGTCTGTTTCGGCATTCAACTTATTGAACCGCCCATCGTTCGCGAGTCCCGTCAGCTATTTGGGTAGCGCACTATTCGGCCAGTCCACAAGCATGACTAGTCTCATGCTCGGATCGGGTAGCCCTACAACCGGTCCGACCCCGCTGTTCCAGGCAGGCGGCCCTAGAACGATTGAGCTGAGTCTCCGATTCAGCTTTTGACTAACCACCCAACCCTTGCGCCCGGCTATTTCTTCGCCGGCGCGAAGCCGCCGCCCCGCTGGCGTCGGTCTCGCGGCCGTTTGCCCTGTCCAGCGACTTGCGGTTTCCAGAAGCAGAGAGTATGCCAAATAATGTTGACGGCATCACGCCAAATAATTCTGAAAGTCACAACCTCGCTCTGACCCCCGAAGTCCTCCCGCTGGCACCCATGCCCGAAATCCAGGGCGGGGAACTGGCCGCCCTCGGACCGGGCGAACCACCGTGGCTCTTTCTCCAGGAACCACGTGCGGGCAAGCCTACCCTCGAATTCTTCGTCACCCAAATCCCCAACGACCACACCCGCCGCGCCTACTATGGCGCCGTGCGCCGCTTTTCGGCTTGGTGTTCTGCCCATCGTCTGGAAGAGTTGGGCCGTGTCGAGCCGGTACATGTGGCCGCCTGGCTCAAGGCGCTTGAAGCCGATGGATGTTCCCGACCGACCGTCAAGCAACATCTTGCGGCGGTGCGCATGCTCTTCGACTGGCTCGTTGTCGGGCAGATCGTCCCCTACAATCCGGCCCATGCCGTGCGCGGGCCCAAACATGTGGTCAAGAAAGGCAAAACGCCGGTGCTCTCGACCGAGGAGATGCACGATCTGTTCGCCGGCTTCCCGGCCGACTCGCTCGTGGCGCTGCGGGATCGCGCGCTGCTCGCGACCATGGCCTACACGTTCGCCCGCATCGGCGCGGTGGTCCAGCTGCGCGTCGAAGACTATTACATTCAGGGACGGCGCGGTTGGTTGCGGCTACAGGAAAAGGGCAGCAAGGTGAACGAACTGCCGTGTCATCACACCCTCGAACAGTTTCTCGATGAGTACCTTGCCGCGGCCGGCATCGCCGGCGACGCCGAGGGACCGCTTTTCCTTACCTGGCGGAGCGGTGAGCTGCAGCGCCGGCCGCTCGATCAGTCGAGCGCGCACCGTATGGTCCGCCGCCGTCTGCGCCAGGCCGGCATCCGCAGCCTCACCGGCAATCACAGTTTTCGCGCCACCGGCATCACCAATTACCTCAAAAACGGCGGCAAACTCGAACTCGCCCAGCAAATGGCCGCCCATGCCAGCCCGCGAACGATATCCTTATATGACCGGAGAGGGGACGAGATTTCACTCGATGAGATCGAAAGGATTTCCTATTGAGTCGCAGATCAGGCATGATAAAGAGAGAGCCATTGATGAGTTCGCAAGTCTTCACTCCCAATACCGAAGCGGCCATTCTTGGGCGCCTCATGCAAGCTAGAGATCGCAGCATGAGCCGCGATGTGGCGGAATATTTGCTCTCGATTGACTTTGACGCAGACGACACAGAACGTATGAACGAGTTGGCCGAACGTGCCCGGCAAGGGAATCTGACAACGGAAGAAGCGGGGGAACTCGACAGCTACCTGCATGTCGGTAGCCTGCTCTCGATCCTGCAATCCAAAGCGCGCCGGCTTCTGAAATCCGAGGGCTCCGCCTAATCCCATCCGTGAACCAACTCCTGGTTCAACAAATTTGGCAGCGCGCTCAGCATCGTTGCGAGTACTGCCGGATTCCGTGTCCACATTACCGGCTGCCCTTCCAGATCGATCACATCATCGCCCGCCAGCACGGCGGCGCTACAACACTCGATAATCTGGCAATGGCTTGCTTCCATTGCAACCGTTTCAAAGGTCCGAACATCGCCGGACTTGATCCTGCCTCAGGAGAACTCGTCCGTTTATTTCATCCCCGGACCGACATTTGGACGGAACACTTCCGATTCGACAGTGCCCGGCTCGCCGGCCTCACGCCCATCGGCCGCGCGACGATTCACGTTCTCGCCATGAACGCGGACGACCTTCTGCTCTTTCGTGTTGAAATTCTGCACGAAAGAATCCCTCTCACTTGATGCAAGTTTCTCTTAGGCCAGATGGCAGCTACCCTGTGTCTCGCTCTTCTCGGCTCAACCGTGGAGCGTGTCTCGCGGTTGCCTGGGTCTGATCCGGCTGTCGAAAGAGTTAACTTAACTTGCGTTCTCAAGCGGTTTCTACCTCCCGCCGGTACTACCCTTACCTAGTGCAATTGTCAAGGAGCGAGCGTTGGAAAGATACTCAAATCAAAGGATTCTCACTTCCGTAATATGCGATACCATCAAAACGCCTGTCACTTCCGAATCGCACGAATGTCGATCTGGCGCACTATTGCCGCTATCGGAGGATCAGTCATTTGACAATTGAGACGATCAGGAAGTCTATTTTGTTGTCTTTCGCTGTTTTGGGTGCCTTCAGCGCGCGCGCTGTGGCCGCTCCCCTAGGCTACTCGATTACGCAAATTCCAGGCGTCGGCCTCAGAGATTTTGTCAATGGATTCAATAACAACGGACAAGTCGTCGGTACGACTTTAAACACATCGACCGATCAATACAATGTTTTTGTTTACAGCAACGGAGTTACCACCAATATTGGGCCGCAACTTAGCGCAACCCAAAGCGTAGCTTACGCCATTAACGATTCTGGTGAGGTCATTGGGACGTTTGTAGACAGCTCAGGTCTGCAAAGCGGTTTTTTGTACAGTGGCGGCATCGAGCAGAGTCTTGGCGTTGGTGCTTACCCAGCAAGTATCAATAGCCAGGGACAGGTGCTTTTTAACAAGATAGATGCCCTAGGGAACTCGCAGGCTTTTATCTACCAGAACGGTGCGTCGACCCAACTCGGCACTATTTCGAATTCCTACCAAGTCTTCCCAACGCTCATCAACAATAGAGGACAACTTGCTGGCGGAGTGAGTTTGCCAAGCGGGTACGCCCAAGCTTTTTTGTATGACAACGGAACATTCACCGTGGAGGGGTCGTTGAATGGGACTTATTCTCAAGCCCTGAGCCTGAATAACAACGGACAACTGGCGGGGAACTCGATCGGCGCAGCTGGTTTTTCGCAAGCGATCCTCATCACCGGGGGAGTTATGCAAGATTTAGGAACAATTTCCGGTGGACTTGCCAGCTGGGCGACGTCGGTGAACGACTCCGGCGAAGTTGTGGGCTACTCGACGACGCCGCCGGATGGTTTCGATCATGCTTTCGTCTATTTAGACGGGCAAATGTATGATCTCAACGGAGTGGCCAGCGGCTTGCCGAGTGGTTATTTTTTCGATGAGGCGTATGCGGTGAACAATAATGGAGAGATTTTGGCTTCTGCCTATGATCCGACTACAGGCGGCTTTCAATATGATGTCCTCCAGCCCCTTTTGGCGGCTCCGGAACCGGGATCGGGGCTTTTGTTGTCGTTGGGTGTAGGGCTGATTGTGAGTTGCGTGAGGGGCAGGATCTCTCGGTCGTGTCACCCCAATCACCAAAGTGAGTCTAGTTAATAGTTAGGTGTAGCGGCTTGAGATCATAAAATCGTTCTGCCTGAGAACAGCGTCGATTCTGCTCACATTAAGTGCGACCAAGAACCGGGCGTCAACCCACATTCCGTGGTTCTTCCTCAGGTTTGGTGCAGCAGGGCTTGACATATCTGCTAGCGTCGAATCGTGGCTAACACTCTGAACGGAAAAGAATTGCTGCCAGATCCAGTCTCTCTGGCGCTCTGCAATGTTGAGAAAGGAGAGCGAGGCTGGGTAGTTGAGGCTGTGGCTCGAAATGCCGCGGCCTGCCCGGATTGTGGAATACCGTCGACAGGCCTGCACAGCAGCTATGTGCGTCACTTGAAAGATCTGCCGGTACAAGGGGTGTCGGTCAAAATAAAGATACGGGTGGGCCGTTGGCGCTGTCGCAACTCGGACTGTAAGCAAAAGATTTTCTGCCAACGCTTGGCCAGTGTCACGCACAAACGTGGGCAAGAAACCAATCGCTTGCGCGAGGTGACGCAGATGACCGGTTACACCTTGGGCGGGCGGCCTGGCGAACGGCTGCTAACACGGTTGGGCCTGCCGGTCAGCGATGATACGTTACTGCGCCGGATTAAACAGCGAGCCAAGTCACGTCCGCCCAGCGCATCCATTCCAGTCGTGGGCGTGGACGACTGGGCTTGGCGAAAGAGCCGCAGATAGGCGGCAGCGGCGGTTGCAGCTGGAGTTGTTCAGGAGGGTGAAAGGGCTCTATGCGCAAGGCCGGAAGGCGAGTCAGATCGTGCAAGAGACAGGACTCAGTCGCAGGCAGGTCGACAAATGGCTGAGCTGGGAAGAGCTACCCGAACGGAATCGAATGGCGCCACGGCTCGGCATGGCGGAGTCCATGCGGGAATCGGTCCGTCAGTTATGGGACCAAGGATGGCACAACGGTAAGCAAGTGTTCGCAAAGATCCGCCAGTCAGGTTACGTGGGAAGTTATGCCGGGATCAGGAGACTGTTGGAGCCGTGGCGGGAAGAAAGTCGCGCTGCAAAAAGGATAAAGGCAGAGACCTCGCTTGCAGTGTCGGGAATCCAGGAGAATCTGTCGGCGAGGCATCACATTGCGCCGCAAGTAGCGGCGGCGTTGCTCAGTCAACCGAAACGAGTGCTCCGTGCGAAGCAGCGCGAAATCGTGGATTCTCTGAAAGAGTCGTGTCCGGGCTTTGCGGTGATGCGGCATTTGGTCATGAGTTTTCGCGGCATTTTGTGCCACGGCAAGAAGAGCAGCCTTGAGCGTTGGGTGAAGCGAGCCGAAGCCAGCGAAATCGACACCATGCGGCGGTTTGCGAAGAGACTAAAGCAAGATTGGGTAGCCGTTCAAAATGCGGTAGAACTCCCTTGGAACAATGGCCCCGCGGAAGGCCACATTAATCGCCTAAAAACTTTGAAGCGTCAGATGTACGGTCGCGCCCGTTTCGAATTGCTTCGCGCTCGACTCTTGCCATTCTCAGCTGCTGAGTTGCATCAAACCTGAGGAAGAACCACCTAATGTGGGTTGAAGGCACGCACCTGGTCTCAGTTAATGTGAGCAGGAAGTGGCGCTGTTCTCAAGCAGAACTGTTTATGATCTCAAGCCGCTACAGCTACAGGCCGAACAAATCGGCTTTGGACGCCATAGGGGTGACGCGCGATCGGTGCTGGAAGTATGACTGGGTTTTAGAGTTCGACATCAAAGGCCTGTTCGATAACATCGACCACGACCTTTTGCTGCGGGCCGTTCGGAAACATGTGACATGTAAGTGGGTGCTGCTGTACATCGAAAGATGGCTCAAGGCATCCATGGTGCAGGAAGATGGGACCACTGTCAAGCGAAGCTGCGGCACGCCTCAAGGCGGTCGCCACTGCTCAGTAACCTCTACCTCAACGAGGTGGATCGGATGCTGGAAAGAGCGATAGACACCACGCGCAACGGAAAATACACCTACGTCCAATATGCACGTTTTGCGGATGATCTGGTGTTATTAATCGACTCTTATCGGCGGCATGACTGGCTAGTCAAGGCGGTGAACAAGCGATTGAGGGAGGAGTTGGCCAAACTGCGAGTCGAGATTAATGAGGAGAAGAGCCGACTCGCCAACCTCGCAGAGGGGGACAGTTTTGGTTTTCTGGGTTTTGAATTTCGTCGTGTTCTGAGTCGTACGGGAGCATGGCGGCCCAACTATCAGCCCAAGCTGAAGAAGCGCACGGCGTTGTTGGGGAAGCTCAGAGACGTGTTCCGACGATTTACCAGCCAACCGGTGAGACGGGTGATCGAAGTGATCAACCCCATTCTTCGGGGGTGGGTGAACTACTTTGCGGTGGGGCATGCGAGCCGGTGCTTTTCGTTTATCAAAGACTGGGTAGAGAAGAAGATTCGGCGACATCTGATGCGCGCCCGAAGGCGGCAGGGCTTCGGCTGGCAACGGTGGAGTAGGCAATGGCTTTATGGCGAACTTGGTTTGTTTAATGCATACCGGGTGCGTCGGCCGGATCGGAAAGCCCAACCAGCAGGATAGGTCCCATAAACTCTGGCAAGAAGCCAACAGGAAAGCCCAGTGCGGGAAATCCGCACGCTGGGTTTGACGTGGCGGGGGTTGGAAACGGGTTTACGGTTAGGCTAGTGAGGCACTCTCAGAGGAAACGGGGAGCAAACAAGATAGGTCCTAACCTTCGGAACACCGCGCCAGTCCTCGACCCTACCGACGAGGGGGGGCACTTTTGGTCCCCTCCTACTCTACCGGCTCGGACAAGGAGGGTTCATGATTTCAAAGGAAGACTGCTAATAAATCTGTATCGTCACGAGAGGGGGACGCATCAGGCTGACCACTTTTCCACTCCGCTGTAGTGCGGGCACGCATGGTAGCTGATTAGGCGTCCATCCGTTCGACCCATTGAGCGCGCCAGGCGGGAGCGGCGAATGGGTCCGCAAAGTACTGTGTTTCCCGCGCAACCTTGTCGCCCCGGAACTCCATGATGCTCACGGTGTAGGAAGGCTTGCCGTTATATGTCAGGATGAATTCGGTGACCCAAAGATCACCGCCGCCAATGATTCGCCGGACGGCAAACCGCTTATTGCTCGGCTGACTAGCGCGTTGGTTCTGTATGTTCCGTCGACCGCGGGTTCGCTCGCCTGACTGCGGGTATTCGAGCACCGCGTCCTCGTGATAGATCAGGTGTTCCGTTTCAAAATCGCTGGCGTCGGACGCCGCCCAATGCCGATCCAGCGCCGCACGGATCGCTTGATTTTGTTGATCGTTCATCTTAAGACTTCAATTTTAGGTGTTTCGCGGATCGTCTTTCGCACTGAGGTATTCCAGTCCAAGCGGCCCCACCGCGGTGACTTGGGTGACGTACTCGCCGGATTTCGCCCAGTGGAAATGGGGCGTGTTGCCAGGGAGAATAATCACGGCGCCGGGCGGATAGGCTTCCAGCTTACTCGCGTCGAATTCGTCGCCCAGTCCAATATAGAAGACGCCGGAGATCACGGTATAGACTCGATCCTCCGCGTGCTTGTGAGGCATTAGCTTTCCGCCGTTGGGCATTTTGACCCTGATTGTATAAGGACCGGGCTCCGAGGGCTGACCCACGACGATGGCCAGCCGGACGGAGGGTGGGAAGGCCGGGAAGGGTCTCCAATCGATATCTTCGGACAAGATAGTTTTGAAAACCTCCTGGCCCGGTTGGTGAGGCTGAGACATACAAGCTCCTTCGTGCAGAAAATGTAAACCCTAGCGCGCGATTTGGCTCAAATAGTAGCCGAGCCGATTTTCGACATCCCCCGGTTTGTGGAAGCCACGCGCCATCAGTGCTTTGATCCCATCCTGGGCGGCGGGTCGCCCAAGCGAACCAATGCACGCATCCCACCCGGCACCGAGTTCGACGTCGGGCGGCAGGCTGGTGTTGACGAGGCGCTTGGTATTGGCGATCGCCCATTTGTCGAAACCGGCGATCCGTGTCGCGAGTGCCTCGACGAACGCGTCTAGATCGGCATCCGGAAGGGCACGATTCACATAACCGTAGGCCTCTGCCTGCTCTCCGCTGATGTCCTCTGAACCCAAGAGCACCTCAAGAGCGCGGTTTCGCCCGATAAGTTGCGGCAGCCGGGCCATGGGACCGCCGCCAGCGACCATCCCCACTCCCACTTCCCATTGCGAGAGGATAGCTTTTTCGCGGCTGGCGAAACTCATGTCGCAGGCGAGAGTAATCTCGCTACCGTTGCCGGTCGCCCGGCCGCGGATGAGAGCGATCGAGGCGACTGGGACGCGAGTCAGCCGGACGAGAAAGTCCGGCCAGGGCGGCAGGCCAGTGGGACCGGGCGGCAGTGAGGTCAGGTCTTCGAGCCTGGCCAGGAAATCGGAGTGATTCAGGAAGTAGCCGTCAACCGCGCTGTCGAAGACCACGACCCTGACATGCTCGTCGGTCTCCAGAGCGTTGATTACTTCCTGGAACTGCTGGACCATTTCCGGGCCCATTACGTTAATCGGCGGGTTGTCGATCGTGACTCGCCAATAGGCGCGGGATGGCCGGGCCACGCGGATCTGTGCGGGTTTCGTAAGTGCGCTTACCGTTGTCATGGCATTCTCCTGTCTATTCGTTGTTTAACTATGTAAGTGACGAGCCCGTCCCGGCAAGAAGCGCCGAGACGAGTCTCGGCGCGGCAGACACGAGTGTCCGTGCCACAGCGCTCCAAGCTCGAATATCGGCAACGCGGATATTCAAGAAGCTGCTGGGCCAGGCCCCTTATGCGGCGGAAACCGACGCCTTCTTCCGATTGAGCGCCGGTAGAAGAAGGCTCAGAAGCGCTTGATCAGAGAACGGGTTCTGACCTGAGATCACCTCGCGATCTTGAAGGACGTAGCTCTGCCACGGAGCGACCACGCTTACGTCACCGCCCGCCGTACGCAAGGCGAAGTCCGGGTAGAACAGCACCTTGCCACCAATCTCAAGCGGTTCCCGCTGCTGCTCTTCCGCTGTCGAAAAGACAGTCAGCTTATAGCCAGAATAGATCCAGCCTTGAGCCTTTGCCCGCGCTCCAGCGGCATCGCCCGCCGCCAGCGCGGCCACCACTTCCGTCGAATTAGGAAGCGCCGCGAGAAGTGAAATCCCGCCATGGCAGAGCACCGCCGTGGGCTTGGATGTTTTATGGAAGTGTCTCAGCACGGTGCCCGCGCCGGGATCATCGAGAAGATCCATCATCGGGCCATGGCCGCCGGGGACGAAAACAGCGTCGTATTGATCCAGGCCCGCTGCGATGACATCCGAGATACGAGTTGGATTTTTGAGCCCAGTCAGGGTGTCGCGGAATTTTAGATAGTCCTGAAGCTTGGCCTCGTCTCCACCGAAGAAGCCGGCTACAGCCGAATGGACGTCCAATTGCGGCGTGTTGCCTTTTGGGTTGGCGAAGGTGATTTCGTAGCCCTCTTTCATCAGTTCGCGAACCGGAACTGTAAGTTCGTTGAGGTAGTAGCCAGCGCCGGAATACACCTTGCCATCTTTCAACGGCAAGCCATGACCGCTCGAGACTAGCACCAAGACTTTTCCTTTATTTGTCATTTTGTTCTCCATTCTGAAATTTATGCCCCGGGGAATCCGAACATCAACCACGACTGATTGGCTACCCAATGCGGGTACAGCTCCGTCATCTGATCGAACAGCTCCTGGTCGGATGCCGCGGTTTTCTGCACCCGATCGAAGTCCTGCAGGTAACGCTTGGTGTCTTGGATCGTCGAAGGCGAGTCGGGCGCGCCAGGCTTCTTGTGACCGGCGACAACAATCGACGGGTTCAGCGCCGCTAGCCGGTCTAGCGCCTCGATCCAATTCTTTCGGCTCTCAGGGGTGGTGTCGCCGACGTACATGCGGCATTGGTTATACACAACGTCGCCCGCGACGATCAGGCCGATCGAGGGAACGTATAGAGAGGTCGAATCGGGACTATCGGTGCGGCCCTGCTCGATGATGCGCAATTCGTGGCCCTCGAGAGTGAACGTCTCATGCTCATAGGGCTCAGGTGGAACTAACTTGGTGGCCACTTGCCCAGGAAAGAGCCGGCGGGCCAAGCGCTCCACTGTGGGAGAAAAAGACGCCTGCATGGCGGCCACAGTCTTGGGGGTTGCTATCGCCCGAGCGCCCGGGAAACGGCCGAGCAGAATGCTGAGACCGTAGAAGTGGTCGAAATGGGCGTGGGTTATATAGATGGTCTCTAAGTTGCGGTTGTGCAGAGCGACCCAATCCGCGAGAGCCTCGGCCTCAGCCACTGTCCCCATTGCGTCCACCAGCACCGCGTCGTACTCACCGTAGATCAGAGTAGACGTAATAGGGTCAAAGCCCAGCCCTTCGCCGAAGGGCTTTGGCCGTTCGCCGACCATAGTCTTTCCAGGGGCCGTAAAAACGTTCACATTAAGCGTGTTCGACGCGACAGGCGCGGTCACGCGCGTAGTTTCTTGCAGTCCATTTGTGCCGTCCATTTGGTGCTCCTTTCGATGGGCCGAGCGCTAGCCATACTTGAGTGCGGTACTCTGTCCGACCTCGATAATGTAACCGTCAGGATCGCGGATGTAGCAGCGAATCTCGCCGTACTTGGGTAGTGGCTCGGTGATGAACTCGGCTCCTCGACTTTTCCACAATTCATAGCAAGCTTGGATATCCGCAACCCGGAAATTCATAAAGCTATTAATGTGATTCGGGTCGGGGACGCTGAGCGTTACCGACGGCTTGTCGGGGGTCGGCCCTCCTCCAACGTTCAGAATCATCCAGATATTCGCAAGCTGAAGGTATGCAGGCGCGTTGCCGTCACCCAGGCTCAGGATGCGAGCGCCGAAAACCTTTTCGTAGTAGCGAGCCGATCGCTCGATGTCGCTGACGGTGAGAAAATGTGCGATGCTGATCCCCTCGCGCGGTGGCATCTCATAGCTCTTCTGCTCGACTTGTACTGGGTTCATAAACAGATCCTTTCGATACTGTGATCGCTACTCACCCCGTTCACCTCTTGCCGTACGCGGTGAAAATGTAATCCTTCGCAGCGACTTTTGTATGGCACGCGAAGCCGCATTTGACGACGCCGGTTGGATCAGGCTTGAACGTGTCCGACGCGGGATCGTAGTCGAATGCGGCGTACGCCCATCCCTTCGTGTCCGGGAATCTCTTGCTGTTCTTCTCGATGAAGAAGACGTCTTGTAAGGTGTCCGGCACCCTCACTGAAAAAGGGGCTTCCGTATTCTTTTTCGGTTTCCACTCGATTTTTGCAATCTTGGAGCCGTCGGGGAAAGACTTACCGTTGCCGGGAACGCCGGCCCGGTAGGCGTCGATCATCTTGGGATTGGCGACCATGACCTTCAGCAGATCTTCAGTCTGACTGACGGCGACAACCTGCCAGTTCTCGTACCCCTTGAAGTCGGAGAATGCGAGCCCGTCCGGTACGCGCAGTGTGTACTTATCCTGTGTGGAAAAGGCCCTGGCGCCCAGGACTGCTAATGCTAGGCCAAGTGCCGCTGCTGAAACGAATCGAAAACCACGTGTGGGCAAAAACCGTTTGTCAAACATGAGTTACTCCGCGTTCCGTGTAAGTGCACGCTTCGGGCCAAGTTATGCCGCTCGGTCCGAAATGCTGGAAATTGTCGTGATTTGAGCGGCTTAGCGTGAACGATTGTGGTCGGGCGGCGGTGTCTAAATGTCCGATGTCGGCGGGCTGACTCCATTGTCAGGTACTCGGCCCGGGATGCATAACCGTCCTTCGATTTTTTCCTGGTTGATCACGGGGAAGAAGCGGGTTGCGAAGAAGCTTTCGTGTGTGATTGGCGCGCCGGGTAGATTCATGAGGTGCCTCGAATGAGCAGTTAGTGCTTAATTGCGCAAATTGGAGTATCGTTACCGTTGAAAACGCGGAATGTCAGCGTTCAGCACCGCTCGTTTGGTACAAGTAGGCGCGGCGGATCCGCGTTGTCTCGACACGAGTGTCGAGACGGCTGGCACGAGTGCCAGCGCCACGTGTCTCCGGCGGAATGTAGAATCTCCAGGACGCGGCGGTTTAAAGGCCAAGTGGCACACCGCTTGCTCACGCGCGGGGCTCGGATCGAGGATTGGCGGTTATTTGCAGCGCGACGCCGATCGGGGAGGCTTTCGTTAGCAGGAACGACGGTTACGAACAGCTGCTGCAATGAGTAGAAGGACGCCGCCGAGCGCTAATGCGGACGAGGTGGGCTCAGGTGTGGATGTGCTGCTACCGGTGTTAGCAAAAGGATTGGCTGATAGTGCGGTTACATCGCTCTGGCTGAGCACGCCGTCGAAGGCTTCAAAAAGCGCAATGTTGCCGCTGGAATATTCGCCCTGACCGCCGCCGGCGGTGTTGTCGAGAAACAGATTCACGAACTGGCTGGGGTTGTTGGCGTTGTTCAAGTTGAGCTGGGAGTCGGCAATGGTGAATTGTAAGACGCCATTCACGTAGGCACTTACGCTGGTGCCGTTGTCAGTGAAGATGAGGTCGGCGTAAGTATTGTTCGCGAATCCCGCGGCTGGGTTGTTAGCGGAGGGGTACAAGCTTAGCCCGCCGCCCAGATTATACAGGCCATTGTCCGAGGCGCGGTTCTGCGTATCAACCAGGCGCCGGTAGCCGGAGACGTTGGCTAGATCGAACACGATTTCGAGCGAATAGGAAGATGGCGAAATGAGGTTAGAACTGTCGTTAAATGTAAGGCCCGCTTGCTGGGCGGGAGTGGTATTGCCGTTGAACGAATAGACCGTTCGGGAGGAGCCAAAGACGGTATCGGTGACGAAGCCATTGTTACCGAGGGGGTCAACCGCAGTGAGTGCCGCCACTCCTCCCTCTTGGGCGTTGAGGTTACCGCTAAATGTATAAGCGGCGGCCAAGGTAGCCGCATTGCTAATAGATCCAAAAATAAAAAAGCCCGGAAGCGCAGCAGCAATGCTGAGGCGCGAAATTAGCGAAATTGTCAAGAAAGGCTCCTGGGAAAAGTGTAACTTGCTCGCCTAGAATGATGACCTAATTGGGAGTGTAAGTCAAGAGATGTTTGGGATGCGGCGGTTGTGTTCGGGCGTCTGGGTCGTCATCCCCTAAAGGGTATATGGAAATTCTCAGGGTGGTCTGCCGGCGCTGTGAAACGGCCGCAAGGTAAGCCCAAAATTACGCTTCGAAGCCATTTGGGGCTGGCGGGTGCGGAAAAGGGCGAAGAAAGGGCGTTTTTTGCGGAACGGGATTCGAGGTAGTAGCGACGGTTTGAAAAAACGAAGCCAAACCTTGCTGTTCAGTCACCGCAGTAAAGCCATTGGGCCCACGTTGAAAAAACGAACCCAATCGAAAGAGCTGGAGCGTGTTTCTCCTGACTTAGTGGCGCGCATCCGCGCGATTTGCGCTTTAGCCGGAACGCGAAACGTTACATGCCCCACTGGGCGTTTTCGCCAGGGGAACAGCGGGAGTCAGGATGGGCAGCTTTATTACGCAACGAAGCCAACCTCCATGCCGGCGCGGCGGTTTGAAAAAACGAAGCCAAACCTCGCTGTTGAGTGCCGCCGCAGAGCCATTGGGCTCAAATTGGAAAAACGAACCCAATGGCGAAGGCTGATTTTCGATTGTGAAAGATCTGGACCCTTGAGGCGAACGGGTCCGGGCGGAAGGGCGCGATCCGCCGAAGAAACGGAAGACGCCGAAAGTTGCGGCCGCGTAAACGACTTGAAGATAACGCCACGGCGGGTTGGGCTAGATCAGGTAAGTGGCAGGGAAAATCGGTTAAAGGACTTGTTTTTCAGGTCGATAGCGGAGAACTAAACTTCCTGTTGGGTTTGTGACCGCCCCGAGCGTCTCGGCCGGTTTAGTTGGCAACGGTGTGGCACTGTGCCCTTAAGTGCATAGTACCCTTTTGATATTCTCAGACGCGTGCGAACCGTTACTCAAACCAGCATTCACCTATTTGCGATTTTGATTTGTTGGAGCACGATTGCCCTCGGGCAAGGAGTGGTGCGGGAGGGAAGCTTCGAGGGGAATCCGGCCACGGTGCTGGAGAACTCGAAGTTGGAGTTAACGATTACCACGAAGGGCGGCACGCTCGCGGGTATGACCCTGAAGGACGATGCGGAAAAGTTGAGCCCTTTGTGGAACCCGATTCGCATGGCGCGAGAACTCGGACACACCGCGAAGTTCGATGGTGGGGCGGGCCTGTTTGTGTGCGTGGATGGGTTCGGGCCGGTTTCGGCGGAAGAGAAAGCGGCAGGATTGCCAGGCCACGGCGAGGCGCACAGCCAGATTTTCGCCGTGCAGGCATCGACGGTGAATGGCGGGGCGGAAGTGACGTTGAGCGGAGACTTGCCTCTGGTGCATGAAACGTTAACCCGGACGTTTCGTTTGTTGGATGGGGAGAATGTGGTGCTGGTGGAGAGTGAGCTGGAGAATCTGCTGGCATTTGACCGGCCGGTGAATTGGGCGGAGCACGCAACGATTGGATCTCCCTTTCTTGAGCGGGGTGTGACAGTGGTTGATTTTTCGGGTACACGCTCGCAAACGAGGCCGTACACAGGAACGGGGATGCGGGATGCAGAGCGGAGGGTGGTTCCGGGGAAGGATTTTACGTGGCCGGTAGCGCCCGGGTTGGACGGCAAAGAGATCAATTTGCGCGAGACGCCGGAACATCCGCACTTTCTTGACCATGCAACGACATTGCTGGATCCGGGGCGTGAGCTGGAATGGGTGACGGCGATCAATGAGAAGCAGGGGCTGCTGATCGGTTACCTTTTCCGGCGCAGCGATTATCCGTGGCTGCAGTATTGGGGCTATTATCCGGCGAGCGAAAAAATGGCTCGCGGGATGGAGTTTGGAACGCAGCCGTATGATGTGCCGCGGCGGGAGGCGATCAGCATGGGCAAGATGTTCGATACGCCGACGTATAGATGGTTGCCGGCGAAGGGGAAAATCGAAACGCGGTTTCTGATTTTTTATACGAAGATTCCGGATGGTTTTCACAAAGTGGACGATGTGACGATGGCGGGCGGAGCCATCGTGATCTCGGATCATGCGGCGGGGAAACGGGTGAAGTTGGCGACTGCGCAGAAGTTGTGAGACGGTTGGCCCAAAGGCGAAGATTTCAGTGATCGGTGGAATCGGGTTGGGCGGGCCAAACAAATAACGGATAGAAGGGGCTTGACATCCTGTACAGTCTGTATATACTGAGTATACACAGATGAGTGAGCCGCTGACACTTTCGCAATCCGACAAGCGGCCGATCTATCTGCAGATCATGGAGCAGATTAAACAGCGGATTGCGGTGGGCGATTGGAAGGAAGGGCAGCCGATTCCCTCCATTCGCCAACTGGCTGCGGATACAGCTGTTAGCGTCATCACCGTGAAACGGGCTTATCTGGAACTAGAACGCGAGGGAATCATTGTGACGCAACAGGGGAGGGGCTCGCACGTTGCCACTACACCTGGATTGGGCGCTCGATTGCGAGAGCAGGAACTGCAGCAGCACTTGGAGAACGCGATGCGCGTGGCTGTGCAACTGGGCATCAGGCCCAAGGAACTGGAAAGGCGGCTGCGCGAAGCGGGAGACCGTATCGCAGAAAAGGAAACCGTATGAATGACCTGGCTATAGAACTCAGCGGAGTCTGCAAAAAATATCGCTACTTCGCGCTCGACAACGTGTCGTTGAAACTTCCAGAAGGAGAGATCATGGGCCTGATCGGCGCGAATGGAGCGGGTAAATCCACCACCATTCGCATCCTGATGGGTTTGATTCATCAAGATTCCGGCGAAGCCCGGGTACTGGGCTATGCAATGCCGGATGAACAGGTGACTGCCAAGCGAGACATCGGCTTTGCTTCGGAGGACATGCGGCTTTATGACTCAATGACGTTGGGCTGGCATATGAGTTTCATTGAATCGATGTTCCCGAAGTGGGACGCCGTCTATGCGCAAGTTCTGCTCAAGCGCTTTGGATTGCGGCCTGAACAGAAGATCAAGGGTTTGTCGCACGGGCAGCGTGTCAAGTCGACGTTACTCCTGGTTCTGGCGCGCAAGCCTAAACTGCTGGTGCTGGACGAACCCACGACGGGTCTCGATCCGGTGGCCCGGCACGAGATCTTGCGCGAGCTGGCAAATGTAATGGCTGATGAAGGCCGGAGTATCTTGTTTTCATCGCACAACACACAGGATGTGGAGCAGATCTCCGACCGCATCACTTTTATTGACCGCGGCCGAATTATCGATTCGATGGACAAGGAGCTGTATCTTGACCGCTGGCGGCGCTTGCGGTTGGAAGTGCCGGCTGGAATCCACTTGCCGGCTTTGCCAGGAGTGATCGATGTGCGGCAGCAAGGAAGGTTGGCCGTTGCCACTGCCAACGCGTTCGTCCCCGGCCTGGCGAACGCCTATGAGACTAGTGGCGCACGGGTTCAGTGCATTGAGAATATGACGCTCGAAGAGATTTTCGTCGCAAATGTAGAGCACAGCCGCGAGGAGGTAGAGGCGTGACAGATTCAGTGATTCCACAGTTAATCCGGAAAGACTTGCGGCTGCATCGTTTGCAAATGGCTATCACCATTGCTGCGGGCATCCTTGCCTTGGCGGTGATGCAACGGGGAGGGGAAGTTTCGCTCGTGCTGGGCAGCACCTGGTATTTCGTGGCGATTATTTGCCTCGCCTGCATGCTGCCAATCTCGATGGTTGTGAACGAGAGAAAGAAGCAGACGCTGGCGTTCGTGATGAGCCTGCCTGTGTCTTCCACCCAATACACGACAGCGAAACTGGTGGCGGCCTGGTTGATGTTTCTGGTTCCGTGGCTGATGTTACTCATGTGCACGCTCGCCCTGATCACGACTCGAAATACCATTCCGCATGGAGCGATTCCGATGACGCTGGTCATGGCCCTGTTGCCGGTGATTGGTTTTTCGCTCATACTTGCCGTTGCCATCGTTAGTGAGTCAGAAGGATGGGCCATTGCGGCCACAGTGGTCTGCAACTCGACGTATGGAATCGCCTGGTATCTCATCACGCGGACGCCATCTCTGACGGCCAATTGGGCCCGTCCGGTGGCGATTTGGGATCAGGCAGTGCTGCGCCTACTGTCCGCCGAGTTTGGTTTAGTAGCTTTGACAATTGGCCTCACGCTCTTCCTGCAGGCCAGGAAGCGCGATTTCATCTAAGGGATTTCACCTCAAAAAATACGAAAGAGAGAACTGCTATGCGATACGTGTGTCTGCTTGGTTTAGCCGCCTCCCTGTTATCTGGGCAAGAGGGAGCGTCGATTTACAAAGAGCGTTGTGCCTCCTGCCATGACGCGCCGGCTGGGCGTGTGCCAGCTATCAGCGCGATCAAAGCGATGAGTGGAGAGGCTATCTACCTCGCCTTGACGAGAGGAGCCATGAAGACACAAGCCGATGGTCTTTCGAGCGCACAGATTCTGGCACTGATTGGCTACATCGCGCCCACGGGCGGTTCGCACGCGGCTGCTCCGCAGCTAACAGCAACCTGTAAAGGCGAAGCAGTGTTTAGTGCCGGTGGGAACATGCCGCAATGGAATGGCTGGAGTAATAGCGTGACGAATTCGCGATTCCAGGAAGCGGCCGTTGCCGGACTCACAGCAGCGGATGTCGGGAAACTCAAGTTGAAATGGGCTTTTAACCTAGGTGACGTCACGGAGGCGCGGTCGCAACCGGCCGTGGTTGGTGGCCGCGTGTTCATTGGTTCGTCAACAGGGGCGGTCTATTCGCTTGATGCCGATAGCGGCTGCACGCGCTGGGGCTTTCTGGCGGGAGCGCCCATTCGCGGCGGGGTGACGGTTGGCATGTCCAAAGGGACGAGCGCCGTCTTTTTTGCGGATAGCGAAGCAACTGTTTATGCGCTGAACGCTCAAACGGGAGTACCGATTTGGAAGGTCCGGCCGGTTGACCACTACGCAGCCATCGCTACGGCAACGCCGCGCTATCACAAAGGAGTGATTTACCAGTCGGTTGCTTCGTTCGAGGAAGCACTGGGCGGCGACCCTAAGTTTCAGTGCTGTACGTTTCGCGGAAGCGTGGCAGCGCTAGATGCGGCGACGGGGCGGAAAGTCTGGCAGACGTTCACGATCGCGGAAGCTGCGAAGCCGACGCGCAAAAGCGCGGCAGGAACGCAGCTGTTTGGCCCATCGGGCGCCGCCGTTTGGTCGACTCCGACGATCGACGAGAAAGCAGGCGTTCTGTATGTGGCAACAGGCGACAATTATTCAGACCCGCCCACCAATACGAGCGACGCAATTCTCGCCCTGGATCTTAAGAGCGGGCAGATGGTCTGGTCGAAGCAACTGAGTGAGAACGACGTATACAACAACGGGTGCGCGATTCCGATTCCGGGCAATTGCCCGGAGGCGCACGGCGCGGATTCCGATTTTGGACAACCCCCGATTCTGGTAAGCCTCGGCGGTGGAAAACGGGCGTTGGTCATCGCTCAAAAATCGGGGATGGTGCATGCCATCGATCCGGATGACAAGGGCAAGATTCTGTGGCAGACGCGCGTGGGAGAAGGGGGCGTGCTCGGCGGCAGCCAGTGGGGTTCGGCTTCCGACGGAGAGAAGGTCTATGTGGCGATTTCCGACATCAAGCTGGGCGGCGTGGCGGATGCGAAGTCTCCGCAGGGCTTCCGGCTGGTACTCGATCCGGTAAAGGGTGGCGGACTGCATGCGTTGGATCTGAGGAGCGGCGCCATTGTGTGGAGCGCGAAGGCTGTGCCTTGTGCAGCGTCGAGAACGGATTGTTCGCCGGCGCAATCCGCTGCGGTCACTGCGATTCCAGGCGTCGTCTTTTCCGGTTCGGTGGACGGGCACCTGCGCGCCTATTCGACCGCCACGGGCAAGGTGTTGTGGGATACGTCTACTGCGCAGGAGTTTGAAACGGTGAATGGCAAGACGGCACACGGCGGCTCGATGGACGCTGGCGGGGCGGCTGTGGTGGATGGCATGGTTTTTGTGAACTCCGGTTACGGGCAGTGGGGTGGTATGCCGGGAAATGTGTTGCTGGCGTTCTCGGTTAAGTGAAGGGAAGGCCCGTCACGGTTAGTTAAAATGAGTTCGTGCGATCACTTTGGTTATTTCTTGGTCTTGGTTTAATGGCCTTTGCCGGAAGAGAAGGAAACTTCACGATTCGGTTTGAGCCAAAAGCTATGTTGCAGACGGAAGCGCAGATTCCGTTTGAGATTAAAGTGACCAACGACCTTCACCAGCCTCTTCACGAAGCGAAAGTAACGTTGCAGATTGAGACGAAAGATCATCAACAGGTGAAGGTTTTCAAGGCGCCTGAAGTGACTGAGGGCGTCTATCTGGCCAAGCCGGTGTTTCCGCAGACTGGCGAGTGGAGCATCTTAGTGGAAGTGCATCGCAACGACCAAGTCTCGACGCGCACGCGAGATGTAGTGATTCCGAAGCAGCAGAACTAGGGCGCTGACGCTTCCGGCTCGGATTCGGAGCTACCCGGCGGCGCCGATTTTTCCGACGAGTGGACTGCTGGCGACGGCGTACTCGCGGCGCGGCATGCGGCCGGCGAGAAAAGCGGCGCGGCCTGCTTCGACGGCTAGTTTCATGGCGAGGGCCATGCGTTCGGAATCTTCGGCCTCGGCAATGGCGGTATTGAGCAGCACGCCGTCGTAACCGAGTTCGAGGGCGATGGCGGCGTCGGAAGCGGTTCCTACACCTGCATCGACAATCAACGGTACTTCGGTGATCGCTTCGCGCAAGATCTTCAGATTCGTCACGTTTTGAATGCCGAGGCCGGAGCCGATGGGTGCGGCCAAGGGCATGACGGCGGAAGCACCGGCGTCGATGAGCCTGCGCGCGTTCACGAGATCGTCGGTGGTGTAGGGCAGAACGACGAAGCCTTCCTTTACTAAGGTGCGGGTGGCTTCGAGTAAGCCGGCGTTATCGGGAAACAAGGTTTTCTGATCGCCGATGACTTCGAGTTTGATCCAGTTGGAAAGGCCGACTTCCTGCGCGAGGCGGGCGGTGCGAATGGCTTCGTCGGCGGTGTAACAGGCGGCGGTGTTGGGCAGGATGTGGATCTTTGTGCGGTCGATGAAATCGAGCTCGGATTCCTTAGTGCGGTCGGTGAGATTGACACGGCGGACGGCGAGCGTGACCATTTCGGTGGCGGCTGCGGCGTGACAGCGGGCCATCAATTGTTTGCTGCGGTATTTGCCGGTGCCGACAAAAAGGCGGGAGTGGAAGGTGCGGCCGGCGATGGTTAAAACGTCTTGCATTCATTTCATTATCGCTGGGCTTGTTGGGAGTTGGAGGTTTTCAGCAGAAAAGGCGAAGGAAAGGCGTTTTTTGCAGAACGTGTTTGGGTAACGGGAGGCGGATTGCGCTTCAAAGCCAATGAGCAGGCGAAGAGGAGGCGAATCTGGAGAACCTGTTGTGCGAGATCGGGTCATTTTGCGCTTCGAAGCCATATACCGGCTATTCCTACTTAGCCGCCGGATAAACCAGGATCTCGACCGAACCCGCCGCGCCCAACTCTTCCGATTTCCCCAGACCCCGTGTCTTCAACTTCGTGTCGTCGAGCCGGAAGTTCTGTACCAGGTAGTTCCGCACCACCGTACTCTGGGCTTGCGTCTGCAATAACATCTTGTCTGTATCGCCTTTCAATCCGGCCGCGGAAAGCACCACAACCAAGTTGAATTTCACCTTTTCCAAGTAGGCCCCTGCCTCGTCTAGCGCTTTTTTGTTTTTGATCTTCGCCGAAGCCTCCTTTTCAAAGATTTCTTTCGCCGCAAAAGTAAAGGTTTTCATCGGCTGTGCCGCCGGCAGCGCCGGTACCTCATGCTTTTTGAGCTCATCTGAATTCACGTATCCGCGTTTGTTGAAAAAACCTTTGAGCAGAAAATTGCTCTTTGCCGCCTCCAGGTCCTCATGCATCGCAGTGACGCTCGCAGTGGTCTCAGTGTACATGGTTTTGTCATTCAAAAATGCACCCGCCGATCCTTTTCCCTGATTGAGCTTGGCGGTGATTTCACTGATATTTCCGGCGGCTTCCTGGACGTGATCCACGGCCACTTTCGCCGAGTCCAAAATGTAATTCGTCTTGCCGAGGACATCCGAAATGTCGATGGGCGGCACGGTTTTCAAAATCTCGCCACCCTTGAGCTTTTCAGCTTCGCGGCTGCCAAAAGAGATTTCCACATACTTGTCGCCTAGCAACCCTTCCGATTTAATGGCGGCCTGCGAATCCATACGAACAATATCTCTAGTCTCTTCCGCCAAGCTCACGACCACAGTGACTTTTCCCTTCGGGTCGCGGGGTAGCTGAATGTGTTGGACCGATCCCTCGCGAATGCCGCCTACTCTGACGTCGGCGCTTTCATTCAGGCCGCCAGCATTGGCGAATTCCGCCTTGACCAGATAGGACGATTGCCAGATCGACTGCTTACTGCCGATCAAGAAGATCCCGCTTGCCAGCACAGCTAGCGTGAGAACGATAAAGAATCCCAACCTTAAACTTTGCAACATTATTACCTCTAAGCCGAGTCGCTCAAGAAACGCCTGGCAAACTCGTTCGTACTCTTCTGCAAATCTTCGAATGTGCCATCCAGCGCGATCTTTCCTTCCGAAAGTAGAACCAGCCGGTCTGAAAAATGCTTGGCTGCATGCATATCGTGCGTAACCACGATCGATGTCATGCCTCTTTGTTTGCCGAGATCCACAATCAGTTGGCCAATCTCGGCAGCGGTAATCGGATCAAGACCAGCCGTGGGTTCGTCAAATAGCACGACCGCCGGATTCAATGCCAAGGCACGGGCTAAGGCAACCCGCTTCTTCATGCCGCCTGAAATCTGCGACGGCATCTTATTCAAGTCGTTGTCCAAGCCCACGCTCGCCAGCAACTCGCGGGCACGCTCGCGGGGGTTGGTTTCCACCAGCTTAGGGTGACGCAGGAGTGGGAACTCGACGTTAGCCTGCAGACTGAGAGAATCGTAGAGTGCCGCCTGTTGAAATAGAAATCCTATATTTCTGCGAGCTTCATTCAGTTTCTGTGGACCAAGCTTGGTGATCTCCTCGCCGTTCATTCGAATCGAACCTGTGTCGGGCTTGTCCAAACCGATCAGTAAACGCAACAAAACGCTTTTGCCGGTTCCGCTCCGACCCAGCACCGAGAGGATTTCACCCTTCGCGACGGATAAGGCGATGCCGTTCAGAACCGCCTGCGAGCCAAACGATTTTTGCAAGCCTTCGACCAACACCGGACTCGCGTTGTCGTTATTCGCCATGAGTTCGCCCGCTTACGGGTAGAGGGCGATGATCAATCTGACCACCACAACATCAGCCAAGATGATGAACAGGGAGGAAAGGACAACGGAACTGGTTGCCGACCGGCCCACGCCTTCGGTTCCGCCGCGCGTGTGCATACCCTGAAACGAAGATACCGTCCCGATAATAAGACCGAAAAGAGCGGTCTTGAGCGTTGGCGGGAGAAAATCGCTAAACCGGACACCCTTCAGTCCATTATTCAGGAAAAGGCTAAGTGAGGTGGGCTCGGCTAGCGTTGTGGCAATCCAGCCCATCAAGATACCGGCCGCATCAGCAGCCAGAGTGAGCAGTGGAAGCGCGACCAAGCAGGCTAGGATTCGCGTCGCCGCCAGATACTTGTCTGGATTCACGCCTGACACTGCCATGGCGTCAATTTGCTCGGTCACGCTCATCGATCCTAACTCCGCACCGATGCCTGCGCCTACCCGGCCACTCACCACCAATCCGGTGATGATAGGGCCGGTTTCTTTGATAAGCGAAAAGATGATGACAGCGGGTAAGACCGATTTTGCCCCGAATCTGGTTAAGCTCTCACGCGTCTGAAGCGACAGCACGACTCCAGTGGCCCCGCCCGCTAGCGCGACAAGCGGCAACGATTTTGATCCGATGACGTCCAATTGACGCAAAAACTCTTCGCCTTCAAAGGGCCAGTTAAGAATCGCGCCAGCGACGCGCCAGCAGAACTTCCCAAAATCCCCGAACCACTCCAGGAACTTTACAACCGGCTGTGTAAGGGCGACGGGCGAGGCGTCCATATCAGCGGGAGCTATTTGCGATACTCATTCGTTCTCATATTAGAGGTAGCGCAACTCTGTTTTGTTTCTCCGCCTTTCCGAGCTTGTTTCCGCAAAGACTGGGGAAACGCTTGATGCACCAAATCGAGAAACGCGATCATGGGCGCCGAACGCCATTTGTCTTTGTGGCAGGCGACGAGCGTGTACATGGAAAGCGCCGGACCGTTCCAGGCCAGCGTTTTCAAACGGCCGGACGCCAACTCTTGGCGCGCCGTAATCAGCGGCAGGTGGGCCAGGCCCAATCCGAGAGCGGCGCACTGTTTGATGGCTTCTACACTTGAGAATCCGAGCACCGAGGCCGGCCGGAAACCGGCGCCGTTTAGAATGCGCTCCAACTTTTGACGGTAGGAGCAATCTTCTTCGGTCAGCAAGAGTGTTTGCGTTGCTAAGTCAGCCGGACCGACGGCGCGCTTCCGGCAAAGCGGGTGTTCAGGGTGCGCCAGGAGAGCCATCGGTTCGTCGCAGAGTGCCTCCAACTGGAGGTTTGGCAGGTCGGGAATCTCGTTAATGACGAATGCCAAATCCACTACGCCGCGCTCGAGCAAACTCCAGATCTTTGAACAGGTTTGTGCCACGAAGGTCAGCTCGATTTTCGGATAACGTTCGCGGAGTGTTTGCAACACCGGCGGCAAGCGATAGGTCAAGACAGATTCCGGCGCACCCACACGCAACATTCCTTCGCAGGAAGCACTCGCCAGAGCGATGGCCGTTGTTGTCCGGCACGAATTGCATCACCTGATGCGCCGTACGCGCGAACACGACACTAGCGGGGAATTTCGCTCCGCGTTCGCGGGCCGAGATTTGATTCTTCCTTCGACAGACAGGCGCTGCATACGGTGACGCTGGCGTATGGCGGGTGGCTTACGGGATTCGGCGCTACTCGCCTTTCGCCACGCGTTGGTGGAGGGCCGTATCAGTCACATGCTGGTAGCTGACGATCTTGCCGGCGTCGTTGAAGAGCCAGAGATGTCCTTCATGCGAAAAGCGATACTGCTTTCCACTGGCAAGATGGGTTACGTCCATCGCAATAAGGGCGAAGACCTTGTTACCGTCCTCGAAAAACATGAACGGGTCGAAGCGCTGGAAGGAAATGGGCGCCAAGCTTTCGAAGAAAGCCGGAATGTTGGCGGCCCCGTGGCGCGGTTGCAGCCACGGCACGCCGGGGGTGGGGATGTCCGCGTCCCATTCGACGTTAGGGTCCAGCTTTTCGACAATCGCCGAAATGTCCCCACGGCCAAACGCGGCGTAAATCTGTTTGATTGTTTCGATGTTACTCATGTTTTCTCCTTGGTGCTTCGATTACTTCTGAGGCGGTACTTCCGATGTCGCAATATCCGCCACCGCCTTCCACGACCCGTCCGCCTGCTTGGCGTAGGTAGTTACATAACTGCCGTGGTCACTCAGCGGTTGCTTAGTGGCTGGATTCGTCATGGTCATGGTGTAGGATCCTTGCGTGTACGCGAGGTCGCCCGCTTTCGATACTTCCACCATGGAGGCGAAATTTCAGCGATACCGCCGGATCGGCGAGCATTTCCGTTAAAGCCTTCCTGATTGCTTCTTTGCCCGAAGTCGAAGACATCCCAGGGGCCATTAGAACGGCGTTGCCAGCATAATGAGCGACCAGCTTGCCGACATTCCTCGCCGCCCAGTCCTGGTTCCATACCACCTCGTTGTCTTTGATCGCCTTGGCGTCGGCTTCGCGCGTGTCGGGCATCGTCTGGCTGCAACCTGTCAGGAGCAGCGCTGCCAATGCTAGCCCGGAGAGAGCGGTAAACGGTTTCATCTTCTTTTTCTCCATCTGGCAACAATTACGAGGAGATCGTTCGCTTGTGAAATTGAGATTCGGGAAAGCCTGACGCCGCGAGTCTGACAGAGTGCCGCGGATCGGTCGGGATTTCATTAGATAGCGTAAACTTACCGTTCACAGACTATGTCGTTTTGCATCTCTTGTAAACCTCTCTAACCCAAATCTTCGGTACTAGTACGCTACTGTTTTCCCGATGCGTCGTTGTCAAGGCCGCTTCGCGGCACCAGGGAGTTATCAATGGAGAGCTTACTTGGCTAACCCCGCTCCGTTGAACGACGCGGCATATCGGCGTTCAGCACCGCTCGTTTGGTACAAGTAGGCGCGGCTGAGCCGCGTTGACACTCGCGGCTCGGTTAGGGGCTGTGCGGTGAATTGGTGGGTCCGGGAGCCCGTGAGCGCTCCCCTGAACGACGCGCGGTGTATGGAAGAACCGGCTCCCTTGCTGTTACAAGTAAGCTGCGCGCCGAATTAGGCCGCTTAGAAGACGTCAACTATTCACGGCATCCGTTGCCGCTCGTTTACTTACACTCACGGTTCGGCTAGGCAGCGAGTTAGCACAGCCAATCTAGGGCGCTTACGCTTCCGGCTCGGATTCGGAGTATTCGGAGTTAGCCGTGGGTCAGAAAGTTAGTCGTGGGTCAGAAAATGTAGAAACTCCAGGAGTCGTCGGCGAAGCCGCCTTGGCCGCGGTTCGGCTGGCTCCTCACTCTTCGCGCATGAGATCGGATGGATCGACGGCGAGCGCTCGGCGTGCCGGAATGGCGGCTGCGGCGACACCGAGCAGCGCCATGGTGAGCAGCGTGCCGATGAGGACCGCGGGATCGCGCGGATTGGCCTGATAAACAATTTGGGCCAGCAAGTGGCTGGCGAAGACACCCGCGAGGAGGCCCAACGCCGATCCCACGAGGAGCAGCACCATGGGCCGCCCCACTGCGGCGCCGATCACATGCGTCTTGCGCGCGCCCAGTGCGACACGGATGCCGAGCTCTTTCATGCGTTTGCTCACGCCGTAGGCAGCCATTCCGAAGATGCCCGTTAGCGAAAGCATAGCGGCCAGCAGGCCCATGACGCCGAGGGCTTCGGCTGCGACGCGTGCTGGGAAAAGCTCGGACTCCAGCGTATCGGGCCAGCTCTGTAATGTGATTGCTACGTTTGGCGCAAGGCTGCTCAAGGTTCGTTGGAGCGCCTGCGCCATCTCGCGCGGGGACCGCTTCGAGCGCACGACGAAAACCGTTTCGCTCTGCTCGCTTTGTGTCAGCGGCAGATACACGACAGGCGCAGGCGACTCGGCGAGGTCGTGATATTTACCGTTCTCCGTGACTCCCACTACTTGCGTCAGGTTGCCCGAGACAATGAAGTGTTGACCGATGGCGGGTAGTGCGCCCCACATCTTCCGCGCGAAGGTTTCGTTGACGATCGCCACGCGGGATGTCTTGACGGTGTCATGCCAGGAAATGTCGCGACCGCTTATGAGTCGAGTACCGGCAGCGTCGAGGTAGCCGGGCGACATTTGATAGACATACGGGGAGAGCACGGAATGTTTTAGAGTGAATTCCGTTGTGCCTGGCGAAAAAATGGGAGTGCCGTGAATTCCTCCGGTCATAGGTGTGCGGTTTATCGTGCCTACTGCACTTACACCCGAGATAGAGCGTATGACATCGAGTAAGGCCTTTTGTTTATCGGCGGTTTGGTCGCTCAGGTCTAAATTGGCGAGCAGCGCGCCTTGCGGCTGGATGCCCAGCGGAGCGTGGAACTGACGCTGCATGCCGCGCACCGCTACGAATGATGCGGTGACAAGCAGCGTGCAAATAGCAATTTGGGCGCCCAGCAAAAGGTCACGCAAGGCAAAGCGGCGCAAGTGCAGCACGGAGCCGGCGGGTGCGCCCTCGGGTGCGCCCTTGATGGCCTGCAACGGATTGCTTTGCCACGCGTGGCCGGCTGGAACGACACCAAATAGCAGGGCGCTGACCAGTGTGAAGAGCAGGCCCATCAGGTAAACGCGGGCGTCGGCGCTGATTACCAGATGCGAGTCTCCCCAAGTGAATGACGCTTGCCAACGGCTTAACGCGGCCAGGAGTAAGTTGGCGCTGAACAGTCCGGCTGCTCCGCCGAGCAGCGATACGAGGACAGCCTCGGTGAGGAGTTGCGTTACTAACCTGAAGCGGCTGGATCCGAGGGCTGCGCGCAGAGCGAGTTCGCGGCTGCGATCGGCCGTTCGTGCGGCGAACAGGCTAGCGAGGTTCGCGCAGGCGGCCAACAGCACGAGCACCGCAAGCACGGTGACACTATAAAGAAACCCGCGAATGACTTCGCCGTCGTCGCCGAAGAGGCCTGGATGGATAAGGCGGAGAGGTTGTCCGTCGTCGGTCCGCGGATACTCTTTGCCGAGTTCGGCGGCAATCGCGTTAAGATTTTCGGTGGCTTGCAGCGGAGTTACGTTTGGCTTGAGGCGGCCAATGACAGTGACAACAACGGATGTACGGCTGTGCAGGTAATCCCAGCCTGAAACCTGCTCCTCGTTGAGCATGGGGATCCAGTAATCGGGCCACACAAAGCGCTCCACGCCGTGGAATTGGGCAGGCGCGATGCCTAGCACTGTGAAGGGATGCTTGTTGAGAGTCACGGTTGCGCCGACCACGCTGGGATCGGCTTGGAACACGCTACGCCAGAAAGTGTCGCTCAAGACAACATAAGGCGCTGAACCGGGGCCGTGTTCGTCTGAGGCGTGGAAGAATTGGCCTGCCTGCGGGAGCACTCCGAGTACATC
Source organism: Bryobacterales bacterium (assembly GCA_963763615.1). Lineage (GTDB taxonomy): Bacteria > Acidobacteriota > Terriglobia > Bryobacterales > Bryobacteraceae > Bog-105. Next base: position 215,421 of record CAVXPI010000019.1, read on the forward strand.
GAAGTAATTGCCGGTAACTTCATCGCCGGAGGCGTTCCTCGAGGTGTTATGCCAGATGAGTGAAGTATGAGAATATCCGTAGACCCCGATCATTCCGCTGAAGGTTGTATTTCGTTGCCGGAAATTCTCAAAGGCCGGATATGACGTAGTGAGGAGACGCCCGCTCGCCCATTGTTTGTGGCGAATTTGGTAGAGGTTTGCCGGGTCGCGCATACCCAGCGGGTGAAGCAGGATTGCGTTGAGCACTCCGAAGACGACAACGTTTGCGCTAATGCCGAGCGCGAGAGTGATCAAAGCGACGGCTGTGAATGCGGGCGACTTGCGGAGCATGCGAAGGGCATAGCGGAGGTCGAGCATTTCTGCAAAAGCGACTACTGTTTTGGCTTCCAAAGCCCCACGGTGTTTCCCTCGACGTCGGAGAACCAGGCGAAGGTTCCGGTGGGGATGTCGACGGGTGGAACCACGGTCTTTCCACCCTCAGCTTCGACTTTTTTGAGCGAGGCCGCTACATCGTCGGTTTCAATGTAGAAGTGGGTAAATTGGTGCGGTTCGTGGCCGAGGGACGCAATATGGCCGGGAATGCCGGATTTTGAGCCGGTATCGATGATGCCCATGGGTCCCGGGTCGATTACCCAGCCGAAAACATCGCGATAAAATGCGGATGTTTTTTCCTTGTCTTTACAGCCAATTTCGAAATGAATCACTGGATGTGCCATCGATCTCTCCGTTATCAGTATCCACGCTTGGGCGGGTTAGGTCAAATGCTGTGCGCGGCACTCTTACGACAGGCGTAGAGTGCGAACGTCGCGCATGGGCGGCTGGCCGAAGAGACGGCTGTATTCGCGATTGAACTGGCTGGCGCTTTCGTAGCCGACTTCGAAGGCGGCACTGGCGGCGTCGAGGCCATCCACGAGCATACGGCCGCGGGCTGTTTGCAGGCGGAGTTGTTTCTGATATTGCAGCGGGCTCATGGCGGTGAGGGCGCGGAAGTGGTGATGCAATGTGGATACGCCCATGCCGGCTATGTGCGCCAGATCCTCCACACGCAAGGGTTTTGCGTAGTTCGCCCTGAGCCAGGAGATTGCTTTGGCGGTGCGCTGGCTCTGATCGCCGAGAGTGGCGATGGCTCGCAGGCGTGCGCCTTCGGGGCCACGCAGAATCCGGTAAATGATTTCGCGCTGAATCAGGGCGGCGAGAAAAGGGATATCTTCAGGCGTGAATAACAAGTCAATCAGGCGGCAACAAGCGCGGAGTAACTCAACTGTAATTTGACCGGTGGCCATGGCGGGCGTCTCGGACGGCACGTCGGGTAACTGGATGTCTTCGCGGCCGAGGAGTTCGCGGACCAGCGGCATCTCGAACTTGAGCAACATGCACAGGAAGGGGGCGTCCTCAGTTGCCTCAATGATTTGGCCTACGATGGGCAAATCGAGGGATGTGAGCAGGAAACGAGACTCGTCGAAGATGAAAGCGGTTTGGCCGAGGTTGACGCGTTTACGGCCTTGGGCGACGACGGCGATGCTCGGCTCGTAGGCACCCGATATGGGCTCGCTGGGGGCGGTGCGCCGGGAGATCGTCAGGCCGGGAACATCGATGATGCGTTTTTCTTCAGAACCCATGAATAGGGCAAGTTTGTGAGCGAGTTCCTTGCGCAGTTCAAAAGTTAGATTCATCCTTTCTCAGCATAACTGCCAGATATGGGGAATGCGCAAGCGTGCCGCTACAGTGCGAGAGGAATAGGCAAGAAAACGGAAGGATCGGGATACCGCAGGCAGGGGTCTTGTCTTTACGCTAGAGATAGAAATGACAACAATGCAAAAACGCAAATTGGGAAAGAGCAAGCTGGAAGTTTCGGCGATCGGGCTCGGTTGCATGGGCATGAGCTTTGGTTACGGGCCGCCGCAAGACATGAAAGAGATGAGCGCCCTTCTTACTGCGGCAGTGGAACGCGGCGTGACGTTTTTTGACACGGCGGAAGTGTATGGCCCATTCGTCAACGAGGAATTGGTGGGCGAGGCGCTGGCTCCGTTTAAAGGAAGGGTGGCGATCGCGACGAAGTTCGGCTTCAAACTAAAGCCGAATGGAGAGTCTGGCTTCGCCGGATTGAATAGCACGCCGCAGCGGATTAAAGAAGTGGCAGAGGCTTCGCTAAAACGGCTGAAGGTGGATGCGATCGACCTTTTCTATCAGCACCGTGTCGACCCGGACGTGCCGATTGAAGATGTGGCGGGAGCGGTGAAGGAACTGATTCAGGCGGGGAAGGTGAAGCACTTCGGACTTTCGGAAGCGGGCGCGCAGACGATTCGGAGGGCGCACGCGGTGCAGCCTGTGACTGCCGTGCAGAGCGAATATTCACTTTGGACGCGCGGCCCGGAAAAGGAAATCTTGCCGGCGCTGGAGGAACTCGGAATCGGGTTTGTACCTTATAGTCCGCTGGGCAAAGGGTTTCTAACGGGGAAAATGGACGAAAATACTAGACTCGGCAGCGGCGATTTCCGCAGCACGCTGCCACGCTTTACGCCCGAAGCGCTCAAAGCGAACCAGGCGTTGGTTGACTTGCTTGCCAAGGTTGCTGGGGAAAAGCAGGCGACGCCGGCGCAGATCGCACTGGCATGGTTGCTGGCGCAGAAACTGTGGATTGTGCCGATTCCCGGCACAACGAAGTTGGGGCGGCTAGAGGAGAATATCGGCGCGGCAGCGGTTCAACTGACAACGAGCGACCTTGCAGAGATTGAGAACGCTGCGGCGAAAATCACGGTGCGGGGAGCGCGGTATCCAGAGGCGATTGAGAAGATGACGGGGCTTTGACCGGCAAGAAATGAAGGATAATAGGCGGGTGAGAGCGACCCAAGGAGATTGAGATGACCGCGATTGTTGTTAATGGAGTGAAGCGCGAAGTGCAGGCGCCGGCTGATACGCCTCTGCTTTATGTGTTGCGCAACGATCTTGAGCTGAGCGGCCCGCAGTTTGGCTGTGGGATGGCGCAATGCGGCGCTTGTTCGGTGCTGCTGAATGGAAAAGAAGTGCGTTCGTGCATTACGACGTTAGGGTCGGTGGCGGGTAAAGAGGTCACGACACTGGAAGGTCTTTCGGCACGTTGGGCGAAACAGAAGGGCCTCTCCGAAGCGGATGCCGCGAACGCTCTTCACCCGGTGCAAGCGGCGTGGATCGAAGAGCAAACGCCGCTGTGCGGGTTTTGTCAAAGCGGCATGATGATCAAGGCGACCGAGCTGCTGGAGCACACCGCCGCGCCCACGGTTGCAGAGATCAAAGAGGCATTCACTACGTCTGGTCCGTCGCCGCATTTGTGCCGGTGCGGGAGTTATACGGCGATCATCCAGGCGGTGCAGCGAGCTGCAACCACGATGGCGAAAAGGAGCGAGGCATGATTGCGATTCAGGAAGAACAACGCAACGTTTTTGGAGCGGCGCTTTCGCGGCGCGGATTTGTGAAAGCCGGTGGCGCGCTGTTCGAGGGCTTCGCCTTGGCTGGCAAGCAAGGAAGGGCCGAGGGTGTCAATCCCGTTGTACCGGAATCGTGGATTGAGATTCATGACGATAATACAGTTTTGATCCGCACCGGCAAATCGGACTTCGGTCAAGGCACGGTCTTCACAGCCTATCGCCAGATTGTTGCGGAAGAACTGGGAGTGCCGTTTGAAGCAATTACAACGGTAATTTCGGGCGATACGGATCGGACGCCGGATGGCGGCGGTACATTCGACTTACTCATGCATGGCATGCCGAATCTCCGCAAGGCAGCGGCTTATGTTCATCAAGCGCTGCTCGATCTAGCTTCGCAGCGACTGGGTGTAGCGAAGGATCGGCTGTCGGTGAAAGATGGCGTTGTTTCAGGCGGCGGCAAGAGCGTGTCCTATGGGAACCTTGTTAAGGGGCAGACTCTAAGCCTTACGATTCCGGTGAAGGGCGACGTACACAGCATGTTCGGATTGACCGTAGAAGGCAATCCACCGCTCAAGCCAGTAAGCCAATATAATATCGTCGGCAAGTCTTTCCCTAACTCCGCTACCGTTTCAAAAGTCTCAGCAAAAGAGACTTGGGTTACCGATGTGCGTCTACCGGAAATGCTGCATGGGCGCGTGGTACACCCAAAGACGCTAGGCTCCAAACTCATTGCAGCAGGCACTCTGGATAAAACCAAATTTCCGAATGCGCAGGTAATCGTAAAAGGAAATCTTGTCGGCGTGGTTGCTGCTACCGAGTGGGAAGCCATCAAAGCTTCGCAGCAAGTAGCCGCAAGCACGAAGTGGGCGGACTGGAAGGGGCTGCCTGGAAATGACCGGCTGTTCCAATTCCTGAAGGAAGATGCGGATTGGAAGACTGCGCCTGTCGCCAAGAGCCAAACATCTAAGGGCGACGTGCCTGCCGCTATTGCTAACTCGCCGAAAAAGCTTAGGGCGACTTACCAGCTTCCGTTTCTGAAGCACGCGCCGATTGGGCCGACGATGGCGGTGGCCGATGTGCGTTCCGATGGGAGTGTGTATGTCTACACACACACCCAAAACGCCCAAGCGCTGCGTAGCGGGATTGCAAAAATGCTGGCTGCGCCGGTGGACAAAGTGGTTGTGCGCACCTTTGCGGGCGCTGGGCATTATGGCCGCTCGAACGGCGGCAATGCCGGTGCGGAGGACGAAGCGGTGATTCTGTCGCAGGCGGTAGGCAAGCCGGTTCGCGTGCAGTGGACGCGGCAGGATGATCTGCAATGGTCGACGCAATCGTCGGCAGCGATTTCGGATGTGGAACTCGGCGTGGATGCGAATGGCCGTTTGAGCGGGTATGAGATCAAACACTATATGCCGGCGATGCAGGACGACCGTTTGGTTGGGGCAGTTTTAGCTGGTTTGCCGACGATCGCCGCACCCAATGAAGTGGGCTCGCTGTTCGGTATTGCCAACGCGATGCACGACCCATGGGTTTACGACGCGACGCCGGCAGTGCTGGAGCGCTCTTACGGAACGGGACAGATTGGGCAGGCGTCTTCGCCGCTGAATGTTGGATTGCGGGATCACAGCTTACGAACGCCCGGCCAGTATCAGCAGAACTTTCCGCGTGAAGTGGCGATTACCGAGGCAGCTTTCTTGGCGGGAGTGGACCCGCTGCAGTTCCGCGTTCAGCACGCGAGTGAGAAGCGGGTGCTGGGAGTGCTCGAAGCTGTGCGCCAGAATTCGGGTTGGGAAGCACGTTCTGCGCGGCCCGTCGTGAGCAATGGTATCAGCCGCGGCCAGGGCGTATCGGTGATGTTCCGGTCTCAAACTTACTGGGCTTGCGTGGCGCAGATTGCGGTGAACGTGGCCACCGGCGTGATCCAGGTCGAGAAGATCACGGTCGCGGTGGATCCTGGGATTGTGATCAACCCGGCACAGTTGAAGCGGCAGGTGGAGGGCGGATCGGTGATGGGAGTCAGCATCGCTTTGCGGGAGGAGCTGCACTTCGACGAAAGCGGAGTTACTTCCAGCGACTGGCGCAGCTACCCGATTGCGACGATGGCCGACACGCCTGAGATTAAAGTTGTTCTGATCCACAACCCCGAAGTGGGAACGTATGGGCAGGGTTCTGAGGCCGCGAATGCACTGGCTGCGCCGGCCATTGTGGGTGCGCTGCTCGATGCGACCGGGAAGATTGCGCGGCGGTTGCCATTGAAAGCCGACTACGTGCAAGCACTGCTTAAGGCCTGAAGTTATGGCACTTAGCCGGGGCGACGGAATCATCGATGTCGGCAGCAAACATACTGTTGATGAAACGGTGGAAAGGTTGAAAGGGATACTGAACGCGAAGGGAGTTACGCTATTCGCTTTGGTTGACCACAGTGGAGAAGCGGAAAAGGCTGGGATGACGATGAGGCCTACTAAGCTGTTGATCTTCGGGAGCCCTATAGCGGGTACGCCGGTTATGTTAGCGGCTCCTAGCATCGCGATTGATCTCCCGCTCAAGATTCTCGTCTGGGAGGATGACCAACGAAAGGTCTGGATGTCTTACAACAGTCCGGAGTATCTGCAAGAGCGGCATGGCGTTCCGAGTGAGTTAGTAAAGAATATCGCGGTGGTGGCGAAACTGGCGGCCCTGGCGGGCGAGTGACTAGCGGGCTGCTTTGTGAAGGGCTGAGCGGCGTTTGGTATCAGGCCAGAACTCCCTTAACACTTGAGCGAAGGCATCGGCTCCGAGTTGCGTGGCCCAATTTCTCGAAAAGTCCCCGGATGTTCCGATTGTCGGTACTCGGGAAGCACTTGTGTGAAGAAACCAAAAATTAGTGCTAGTTAGAAGCCGGAGGGTACCCGTACGGAGGGTTTTCTGCCGCTCCAGGTAGTTTGATCTAATGTTTTGGGGAACAGACAATCCTATGTTGAAGCGAATTTTGATTTTGAATTTCTGCGTCTGCGCGCTAGGCGCGTTTGGTTTTGTGGAGCAGCAGCCAGCAGCGCCTCCGCCGAGTTTCGTTCCGCCGACGCCGATGCCGAATGACACGCTCAAATCGCCCGAAGTGGATGCGAGTGGGCGGGTCACCTTCCGGCTCTATGCGCCGCAAGCAAGAGAGGTGAAGCTACAGGCGGAGGGAGCGGAGGCCACGCCAGGAATCACGGCCGAAGAAGCGATGAAGAGCGCGGCGGGACGCGCGATGACGCAGGGCGCGAACGGGGTTTGGTCGGTTGAAGTGGGACCGATTCAGCCGGGTGTGTATCGATATACGTTTGTGGTAGATGGCGTACAGACGACGGACCCGCGCAATCCAACTGCGAGCGAATCGCTGAACGCAGTGAAGAGTATGTATGAGGTGCCTGGGGCGGCGTTTCTGGAATATAAGAGTGATGTTGCTCATGGGGCAATTGCGAGCGTCGAGTATGCGTCGAAGGCGACGGGCGGGTTGAGGCGGATGCATATTTACACGCCGCCGGGATATGAGGGTAACCACGCGACTCGTTACCCGGTGCTGTATCTATTGCACGGGGGAGGGGACACGGATGACTCTTGGCCGACAGTGGGGCGGGCGGGTGCGATTCTTGACAATCTGATTGCGGCGGGTCAGGCGGTGGCGATGATTGTTGCGATGCCGGCCGGTCACGTCGCCAGAGATTTTCAATTGCGCACCGGCATGAACGCGATGGGACATGACAAGTTCAACGAAGACATGACGGGCAGCGTTATTCCTTATGTGGACGAACACTATCGGACGATGGGTGACCGCGAGCACCGGGCGATTGCCGGGCTTTCCATGGGCGGATTGCAGACGCTAACGCTTTCGTTGACGAATTCGGAATTGTTTTCGTATGTGGGAGTGTTTAGCTCGGGTTGGTTTCCGCAAATGAGAGAGCAGGTAGAGAAGACGGATTTGGCAGGGTATCGGAGGGCGGGGAAACCGTATAAATTTTATTGGGTTGGGGTGGGGAAGTTGGATATTGCGAATGCGAATAGCAAGGCGATGGTGGAGCTGTTGGGGAAGTATGGGATTACGCCGGTTACGCATGAAAGTGAGGGGTTTCATGCATGGAATAATTGGCGGGATTATTTGTATATTTTTACGCCGCGGTTGTTCCGGTAGAGGCTGGATGAGATTCCGGGGCGGGATTTAGCATGACGGATCGGTTTCTCAGATTGCGACGCGGGGGCCGAGGAATTTGGGGCGGGAGCCGAGAACGTACACATCAAGGAGAGTGAACATTCTTGAGCCTTGATCACGGCAGCGGGTGAGGAAGCTGTGGTAGCCGCCAACGTCTTGGGCGTCGAAGGCAATGGCGTCGATACCTTGGTGGCGGGCGAGGAAAACAGCCCGCTCGTTGTGGAAGTGCTGCGAAACGATGGTGATCTTGCTCAGGCCGAATACTTTCTTCGCGCGAATGATGGAATCGAGGGTGTGGAAGCCGGCGTAATCGCAAACGATGTGGCCGGCAGGAACGCCGGCGGCGATTAGATGGTTCTTCATCGCGGTGGGTTCGTCGTAGTTGGCCGTGTGATTGTCGCCGCTGACGAGAAAGTAATCGACCTTGTGGGCTTGGTACAGACTTGCGGCGGCGCGGATGCGGTTTTCAAAAAACGGGTTGATCTGACCACCGCCGATTTTTTCAGAACAGCCGAGAACGAGGCCGACGTGGCGGTAGGGAATTTTTTGGGCGTCGGTATAGAGGTGGCCGCGCGAACCATGAGAAAGAGCGGCGGAGGCGCCGAGATCCCACACTTTTATCGAGAATTTGCCGAGCCTTTTGATCGCTCCCTTGCGGCCGCGGCTCAGCCAGGGCTGTCGTCGCGGCGGCGACTAAGGATGAAGGCCGGATTCATTCAAGACTGAAAGTGTCACAACAGATCCTAGTGACTTGGGGCGTTTTCTTTCGATATAGACAAAGCGTTCAATCCAGATCTGGTTGCTGAAAAAGGCGGATGCCCGCGATGCCCGTTGCGCCGGCGTTCATGCAGGCGGCGGCGTTTTCCCAATTGATGCCGCCGAGGGCGAAGATGGATTTGCCGAAGCGGCAGGCTTGGGCGAAGGCGTCGATGCCGATGGCGGGGCCTTTTCCGGGGGAAGAGAAGACGGGGCCGAAGGTGACGATATCGGCGTTGGTGGATTTTACTTCATCAAGGGTGTGGCAGGAGCGGCCGATGAGGAGGCCGGGCAAGGTTTCGCGCGGTGCGGAGCCGGGGAGATGAACGCCGTCGGCGCCAGTGGCTTTGGCGACATCGGCGCGGGTGTTGATGAGAATTTTCGGATGTGCATGGATGTTTGATTCTTGCGCGCGGGCTTCGAGGACGACCATGGTGAAGTTGAACAGCTCGCGGGCGTTGAGGTCTTTTTCGCGGATCTGGATGAAATCGACGCCGAGCTGCATTTGATCGCGAATCACTTCCAGTAAAGGGCGGAAGCCACCGACGGCTTTGCGATCGGTGATGTAGTAGCGTTTCACTTGTTCGGAATGAAGTATACAGCAGAGGGCGGGATTTCGAGTTTGAGAATATGTTCGCCACGCAAATGAGTGTATTCGTCTTCGCTAACGGTAGCTGCCGCCGCATACTCTAAAAGAACTTTGACGCCTTGGGCGGAGGGACAGACGCCGGTGGTGCGCAGCAGAATTTGATTTGCTTCGCGGCGGCCGATGTTCGGTAAGAGACGGGCTTCGGTTTGGCGAACGCATAAGTAGCCTTGATCGCCGATGAGCTGGCCTTTCAAATAGTGGCCTTGGAGTTGCGAGCCGGCAATCTCGAGCGAACAGGTGTCGCGGCTGGGGTCGAGGGCGGAGACTGTCGCGGGGAGCAAATTGTAGATGCCGAGGGAGCGGGCCACTTCGAGGGAAGCCGGACGAGAGAAGACTTGTTCGCGCGGACCGCTTTGCACGAAGCGGCCGGCCTCCATGAGGCAGACGTAATCGGCGAGTTGCATGCATTCTTCAAGATCGTGCGTAACGAGAACGATGGGCGCTTGCGAACGTTCGCGGGTGGTATGGAGGATTTGATAGAAGGCCTGGCGGAGGCGTGCGTCGAGGCCGCGGGTGGGTTCATCGAGAAGCAGAAGATGAGGATCGCCGACTAACATGCGCGCCAGAGCCGCCCGCTGCTTTTCGCCGCCGGACAGTTGCGCGGGTTTGCGGGATGCAAGGTCTGTCAACTCGAAGGCTTCGAGAAGATCGTTCATGCGGCGGTGCTTGTCGAGGCGGGAATTGTGGCGGGTGGACGAGGCGGCGAATTTGAGATTTTCGCGAACGGTCATGTGCGGGAACAGGGCGTGATCTTGAAACATGTAACCGCAGCGACGATGGCGCGGCGGAAGATTGACGCGGGTGGCACCGTCGAAGTACAACTGGTCGTTGACGAGAATGCGGCCTTCGTTCGGAGTGGAGAAGCCGCCAAGGCAATTGAGAGCGAGCGTTTTGCCTGCGCCGCTGGCGCCCCAGAGGACGGTGGTCGCGGCGTCGCTCTTTAAATGAATGTTTAGCTCAAAGGCGGCAGTCTCGCCGACGGCGGGGAGACGTTTGAGCAGGCGGGCATCAATCTTGATGGGCGAACTCATCCGGAGTGGCTCGGACGCGCGGTTGGGCGGGAGAGGCGCGAGGCGGCCCACAAGAGGATGAGCGCTGTGGCCGACATGACGAGAACGAGGACGCGCGCCATTTGACCGTTGCCCGATTCGACTGCATCAAAGATCGCGACGGAGAGAGTTTGGGTGCGGCCGGGGATGTTGCCGGCGACCATGATGGTGATGCCGAAGTCTCCGAGGGAGCGCGCGAAACAGAGTGAGGCGAGAGAACTGAGGCCGCGCCAGGATAGAGGCAACGTGATGCGAGAAAAGGTTCTCCATTCGGAAGCGCCGAGGCTGTGGGCGACCCATTCAAAGCGGTAATCGACCGTTTCGAGCACATTGCGCGCCCCCTTAATATAGATAGGCGCCGAATGCAAAACAGCGGCTACCACGGCGGCCTGCCAGGTGAAGACCAACGGCTGGCCGAAAAGCGTTTCATATATATGACCGAGACCGGAGCTGCGGCCAAGGAAGACGAGCAGGTAGTAGCCGAGGACAGTGGGCGGAAGAACGAGCGGAAGAGTGATGAAGGAATCTGCCGCTTCCTTGCCGCGAAAGGTCTTATGGGACAGCAAATAGGCGATGGCTGTGCCGAGGGTGACGACGATCAAGGTAGCGATACCGGCCACGCGGAGGCTGAGCCACAAAGGGAACCAATCGATCGAGGACGGCGCGCTCGGCATGAGGAACGGAATCCTGATTATAACGACCGTGCTTGTTTGAGAAGAGGCGCGAGTTTCAGCGAGGCTTCCCGATAGGCGTCGATGACTTGGGATGGAGGAGTGCGGTCGGCACTCTCGATGGCGTTGAGGAGGCCATTGAGTGTGCGGGCGAGCGTTTGGATGCCGGCGAGGGTGGCTTGAGCGTCTTTGGATTTGGGCGCGAGATCGGTTAGGTGCGCAATGGCCTTGTTGGCTTCGACAATGGAGGTGAAGACCTTTTGGGCCCAGGTGAATTGCTGATTGAGGTCGGTGGGTGTGGCGAGTGAGCGGGGGTCCATTTGAACCGTGAGGGATTGCGTGACGGTTTTGCCATCGGCGGTCAGCTTGATTTGGTAGGTACCGGGAAGAACGAAGGGGCCGGGTGCGGGCGGGCCGTTGTCATCGTCACTATCGCCGGTGACTTCAGCGCCGCGGCCGTAGTGGAGATCCCAGATCCAGCGATGGGCGCCGGCTTGGTTGCTGAGTTGTGGTGGGGCAGCGAGCCAGCTGGGAGCGATGGGCAAGGTTGTGGGTACCGGGACTGGTTTGTCTTTGCTCGCAAAGCGGCGGATGACTTTGCCGTCCATAGCCGTGATGGCGAGGGTTACTTCTTGCGCATCGTGGGGTAAGTAGTAATCGACAGAGGCCCCGTTCGGCGGATTGTGAGCCTGGGGTTCATCGGGCGGCACGGGAGTGCCGGTGAAGGGGTCGTTGTTGATGCGGACGGCTTTGGCAGGGTGAAAGAGAAACGCCTCTTCCGGAGCGGTGGCTTGCAGTTCGCGGAGAGGCGAGATGTTATCGATGACCCAGAAGGCGCGGCCGTGGGTGCCGACGACCAGATCGTTATCATGGACGACGATATCGCGGACGGAGGTAACGGGGAGATTCAGTTGAAGAGGCTGCCAATGCGCTGCGTCATCGAAAGAGACATAGACGCCGAATTCGGTGGCGGCGTAGAGCAAGCCTTGGCGTTTGGGATCTTCGCGAATGCAATTGAGGAAGGCGGGATCGGAGATGCCGTCTACGAGGAGGGTCCAGGTTTTACCGAAGTCTTTTGTGCGATAGACGTATGGTTTGCGGTCGTCTAAGCGATGGCGGTCAATGGCGGCGTAGGCTTCGCCGAGGTTGAAGTGGGAGGCTTCGAGGTGGGTGACTTTACTCCAAGGCGTGAGTTCCGGTGGAGTGACGTTTTGCCAGTGCTTGCCGCCATCGCGAGTGATATGGATGAGGCCGGTGTCGGTGCCCGCCCAGATTTGCGTGGCGCTTAGAGGGGAAGGCGCGAGGGAATAGACGGTACCGTAGCCTAGCTCTTTGGCGTTATCGACAGTGACCGGAGCTTTGGGTGTGTCGTTTACTTTACCGGTAAGATCGGGGCTGATGGTTTGCCAATGAAGGCCGCCATCAAGGGTCTTCATCACGTATTGTGTGGCGAAATAGAGTGCTCCGCGTTCGCTTGGAGAGAAGAGAAGAATGGGCGTCCAGGTAGCGCGGTATTTGCGATCGGGCAGGGAAGTGCCGAATTGGCCGATAGGCGAGGGCGCGATGTTGTGGCTTTGCCCTGTGCGGCGATCGAAGCGGTCGATGGTGCCGTAAGTGCCGCTCGAATAGATAATGTTGGAGTCGCGCGGATCGACGGCGACCCACCCGCTTTCACTTTGACCAAAGCTGAAGCGGTCGCGAGCGTCGAGCTGGCCGTAGTCGGAGCGAATGGCGGTGGCGGCTGTGCTGCTGTCCTGTTGAGCGCCGAGGATGTGATACGGGAATTGATTGTCGGTGGTGACGTGGTAGAACTGCGCGGTGGGTTGGTTAAACCAAGTGCTCCAGGTGCGGCCGCCGTTGAGGGTGATGGTGGTGCCTTGATCTGAAGCGAGGCCCATGCGCTGCGAGTTGGCGGGATCGACCCAGAGTTGATGATAATCGTCGCCGCCGGGAGCGCCGCGGAGGATGCTGAGAATTTTGCCGCCGTCGGTGAGTTTGTAGAGAGCGACGTTGGGGATGTAGACGGTGTCGGGATCGTTGGGGTCGGCGGTGATGGAACTGAAATACCAGGCGCGGCCGGTGAGGCGGGAATCGGAATTGGCATGGGTCCAGGTAGCGCCGCCGTCGTCGCTGCGATAGAGGCCGGCTTGGTTGTCTTCGGCTTCGACGGTTGCGTAGATGCGGCGACCCTGAGAGCCGCGCGCGATGGCGATGCCGATGCGGCCAACGTGGGAATCGGGAAAGCCGCCGCCTTTGATTTGTTGCCAATCGGAACCGCCATTGGTGGAGCGGTACAAGCCACTACCGGGGCCGGCGATGGGAGGATAGGCGCTCCATGGCGGGCGATGAGCTTCCCAGAGAGAGGCGAAGACGACGTTAGGATTATCGGGAGAAAGTGCGAGATCGGCTGCGCCGATGGAGGGACTCTGGAAGAGGACTTTTTGCCAAGTCGCGCCGCCGTCGTTGGAACGGAAGACGCCGCGTTCGTCGTTGGGGGCATAGGCGTGGCCGAGTGCGGCAACGAAAACGATGTCGGGATTGGTTGGATGGACAGCGAGGCGTGAAATTTGCCGCGTCTCTTTTAGGCCCACGTTCTGCCATGTCTTGCCGGCGTCGGTGGATTTGTAGACGCCGTTGCCGGAAGCGAGGTCGGAACGAATGTCGGATTCGCCGGTGCCCGCGTAGATGATGTTGGGGTTGGACGGCGCAACCTCGAGAGTGCCGATGGAGGCGACGGGTTGTTGATCGAAGATGGGAGTCCAGACGGAACCGGCGTCGTCGGTTTTCCAAACGCCACCATCGACACCGCCGGTGTAAAAGGTGGCGCCATTTCCCGGCACTCCGGAAATGGCAATTGTCCGTCCGGCGCGGAAGGGTCCTAGTAATCTCCATTTCAAGCCTGCAAACATTTCCGGTGAGACTGTTTGAGCGAGGATTGGAAAGCTGGTCGACAACAATACGAGGAGGCGCACGAAGAAAGGCATATCGATCAACAATAGCGCACGTTCGGCGGAAAACGAACGCGGAGCACGCGACCTAGACATCTAGGTGAAGGTAAGGAAGTCCCCCACAGGAGGCGAACAGAGTTCGCTAAAATGAAAGACGTATGACAACTAGCTGTACCTACGCGCGATTCAATTGCCGGACTTGCGGAGAAACTGTTTATTCGCTGGTCTCGATGGAAGAACAAGGGGTTGGCTTTTCCAGGAACATTACGCTTGAGCTGTCGTGTTCGAGCGGGCATACAGATCAATATTCGGTTAACGAAGTTGTTCTGGTTCCAAACCGGCCGGAAGGCAGATTAAGAATGCGAGCGGCCTTTGCGGTTGGCGGCTGATTCACTTTTGTAACTGAGCTGTTTTAGTGTTTTGATGGGCGGGACCCCCGGCTCGCCTTCTTCCTTCCTTCCTTTCCTTCTTCCCCCTGGTTACGCGATAGAGAAATGGAGCCTCGTCGCCGCGCACTGCACGGTGTATTGGAAGTTTAGGCGCCCGATCTAGGGCGCTTACGCTTCCGTCTCGGTTTCGGAGACTTCGGAGAATTCGGAGAATTCGGGGACGTCGAGGAGTCGAAGTTTTGGATGGTCGCGCACCAGGCGCAGCAGCCTAGGACTTGCCTCTCACGCGATCAGCATACAGAATGGATGAATGCGCAAATGCGTTTTTCTGTTTTGTTTTTGTTTGCTGTTGGGATATTTGGCGACTCACTTTTTCTTTAAACGCTCCGTGTTGGCCGTGAAGGAGGAGGACAGCAAGCAGAGCCTGCTTCCCACAGGCAAACGAATCACACCGTTGGCGACACGCGGCGCGCATCTTGAAACGCTGAATCCAGAGTTGGAGAAATTCCCACATTATTTGGCGGGACAGGCGATGAGCACGCTGGTGGATCGCGAAGGGAAGACGTTGTTTGTCCTGACGTCCGGCTTTAACCGAATCAAGGACGACGCCGATAAAAATATTGAAGACGCATCGAACGAGTACGTTTTTGTCTACGACATTTCGGGGGCGGCGGCGCGCAAAAAACAAGTGTTGCGAGTCCCGAATACGTTTGCCGGGATGGCGCTCGCGCCGGATGGGAAATATTTGTGCGTCGCTGGCGGAAAGGACGACGACCTGCACTTGTTTAGGAAAGGCGGAAGTGGGAAGTGGACGGAAGACGGCGATCCCATCAAACTGGGGCACACGCTGGGCGGGTTGGGGTTGGTGCCTGGGAAAGAAGCGTTGGCGAGCGCGGGAGTGGCCGTAACAGGAGATGGCAGGTTTGCGGCAGTGGCGAATCTGTATAACGATTCGGTAACCATAGTCGACTTGGGGAAGCGCGAACGCGTTTCTGAAATTGAATTGCGGCCGGGAAAGACAGATGCGGCGAAGGCGGGAGTGGCGGGCGGCGAATATCCGTTTTGGGTGGTGGCCAAGGGGAATGACACAGTTTACGTTTCGAGTCTGCGCGACCGCGAAGTTTTAGAAGTGAAGTTGGGCGCTGCGCAGCGGGTTGCGCAACGGATCAAAGTACGCGGAACTCCGAACAAGATGATTTTGAACCGGGACCAATCGGAACTTTTTGTCGCAGCGGATAACAGCGATACGGTGACGGTAATTGATACGGCACGCAACGAGATTTTGGAAGAGATTCCAACCGCGGCGCCGGAGTGGCTGTTGAAAAATGTGAAGGGCTATACGGGGAGCGCACCGAATGGCTTGGCGCTAGCTCACGACGAGAAAACGCTCTATGTGACGAACGGCGGTTCGAACTCGGTGGCGGTGATCAAACTGGGCGCGCCGTCGAAAGTGGTTGGGTTGATACCGACGGGGTGGTCGCCGAATTCGGTGAGTGTGAGCGGCGACGACAAACGGTTGTTCATTGTGGATGGGAAGACGGTGCCTGGCCCGAATCCGGATCTCCACTTGAAGAGCAAAGCGGCTGATGCGAAGCCCGGAATGGCGGTGCAACTCAGCGGAACGAATCAATACATTTATCAGTTGGAGAAGGCGGGGTTGCTGACGGTGCCGGTGCCGGGGGCGGAAGAGTTGGAACATTTGACGCGCATGGTGGGCGCGAATAACGACTACACGATGCTGGCGAATCCGCGCGATGAAAAGACGATGGCGGGAGTGCGGCAGCGGATCAAGCATGTGATTTACATCATCAAAGAAAACCGGACGTACGATCAGATTCTGGGCGATTTGCCGCGTGGGAACGGGGACAAACGGCTAGCGGAATTTGGCGAGCGGATCACGCCGAACTTTCACCGGATAGCGACGGAGTTTGTGGATCTGGATAATTTCTACAACTCGGGAGAAGTGAGCGGCGATGGGTGGCCGTGGAGCACGTCGGGGCGGGAGTCTGATTTTGGTGTGAAGGCGAATGCGGTGAACTACGCCGGACGCGGGTTGCAGTATGAATTTGAAGGGACAAATCGGGATATCAATGTTGGACTCGCGACGCTGAAGGAGCGGAAAGAAGCGAACCCAGCGACACCGGACGATGCGGATTTGCTGCCGGGGACTGCGAATGTGGCGGAGCCGGATGGTCCGGCGGGGTCGCGGCAAGGGAAGGGATACATCTGGGACGCGGTGCTGCGGAAGGGTCTGACGTTTCGCGAATATGGGGCGATGAGCGATGTGGCTGCGGATGCGCCGCGCGAGCCGTATCCGTTTAAGGCGAAGGTGAAGATGCAGCGGCCAGCTAATCCGGAGCTGTACAAATTTGGCGATCATTATTATCGCGGCTTTGATCCGGGGTATCCGGATTTTTATCGCGAGGCTGAGTGGGAGCGCGAGTTCGCGGAGTTTGAGGCGAACGGGAAACTGCCGTCGTTTGAATTGGTGCAACTTTGTACGGATCACATGGGCAATTTCGATACGGCGATTTCGGGAGTGAATACGCCGGAGCGGCAGCAGGCCGATAACGATTATGCAGTGGCGCGGTTGATTGAACGCGTGGCGAAGAGCAAGCGGTACGCCGGCGACACGCTGGTGTTTGTGATTGAAGACGATGCGCAGGATGGGCCAGACCATGTGGATGCGCACCGGTCGACGGCCTACGTGGCGGGGCCGTATGTGAAGCATGGAGCGGTGGTTTCGAACTATTACACGACGGTATCGATGATTCGGACGATGGAGGATGTGCTGGGTTTGGAGCACCTGAATTTGAACACGGCGACGACGCGGCCGATGACGGACATTTTTGATTTGCAGCAGAAGGCGTGGAGTTTTGAAGCGCGGCCGTCGGCGGTACTGGCGGATACGAAGTTGCCGTTGAGTGCGGAGGCAAGACGCGAGGCGCTAGCGGCGCCAGCGGTGAAGATTGCGCATCCGGCCCGGTATTGGGCGGAGAAGACGCGGGGTTTTGATTTTAGTGAGGAAGATAAGGTGGATGCGGTGGCGTTCAACCGCATTGTTTGGGAAGGATTGATGAAGACGCCTTATCCGGGGCGTTAGGCGCAATGTGGCTGTTTTACGCTACGAAGCGAATGGGGGGCGGGCTGAAAAACGAAGCCAACCAGCGAGTTTCGGCGGGCCGCCATGGGAAAGTATATTCGGATTTCGAAGAGCTTGCAGAGAGTTTTGGCAACCTGCATTGGCGAATGGGAGCGAATTCGTGTTTGGTGCGAAAGGCTCCCGTTTCCGCCTGCTAGAACTGGTCAACGGATCCAGGTTAGCGTGTGGCTCGTTTAAGCGAGCGCAGTCGAAATTGAGTAGCAGGTTTGTTTTGAATGGGTTACGCGCCGAAGATAAATCGGCAAAGTCTGTTACCGAAGGAATAGCGGCTCTTGATCATGTGCTCACGTCTGCGCCGTCATAACTCGTCACCTCATTCCACTCATCCACAACGCCGCGCCCTGTTGGTATACTCCCAACCGTTGGAGGTGTCGTATGCGAATCACTCGTATCGTTCTGGGTGCACTGCTAGTTCTGATTGGCGCCGTGTGGTTTCTGCAAGGCATCAACGTGTTGCCTGGTAGCTTCATGACGGGACAAACGCGATGGGCTGTGTACGGCGGGATTGCGGTAATAGCCGGAGTTGGATTGCTCTGGACGGCGAGGCAGCGAACGCCGTTGTAGCAAATGGCTTCACCTCGACGGTTAAAGCGCCTTCGGGCGGTCAAGGAGTTCACGCTCAGCGTGAGCTACGAACTGTCAGCTCCGCCGACGGGCGCGGGCGCTGAGAAGGATGAGGCCGGTTAGGGCGAGGGCCAAAGTTGCAGGTTCGGGAGTGGCCGGGCCGGGCCGCTAAGTTCAATCGCCCGGATGCGGAAAACCGCATGTCCGGTGGTATGGGAGGGTGGCGGGGCGCAATCCCGGTCACTCGACTCGATCCAGGAGGCCCGCCCTACGATGTCGGATGACTGCGAGTTACTGGAGAGGCGAATAAAATTCGTTTTTCGCGTTCAAACTGACATCGCGCCCCTCTCGCCTGCGGAGAAGACGCGGGGCGTCGATTTTAGTGAGGAAGAATTAGATGTATCTCAGCCAACTGATGCGGGTTTTTACAGCAGCGAACCACCGGCAGAGGGGATAAAGAATCGCAATGACAACGGCCCAAACCAGGTAAAGGAGCGGCAAGCTCCAACGATGCTCAGGAGGAATGAACGCGTACGGGGCGGTGGCGTACCATTCGGGGTGCATCTGCCCTTCACGGAAGAAGTTCACGAAAAGCGCGGCTAGGTGAATGAGCGGGATGTGCAACAGGTAGTAAAACATTGGGACGCGCCCGATGTTTGCCAGCGCATCACCCGCCCAGCCGTGGGCGCGTTCCGCCAGCGGTAAGAGCGAGACGATTGGGCCAAGGGTCATCAATAAAAAGAGTTGGGAGGCTGGATATTTCTGCTGATTTAGAAGGCGCAGTAAGGGCGGCAGATGGGCGTTCGCGGGGGCAGGATTTAGCAGGACGCCGAGGCCGCCGATTAACAGGAAGACAGCGGTAGCGGAGAGGCCGATCAAAAGGCAAAGCCGGCGGCGGCCGATAGGGTCCTTAGTGATGATGAGGCCGAAGCCGTAGCCTGCTGCCATGACGCCGATCCATGGGACCAGCACATAAAGGATAGCGATGCCAGGGTGGTCTTCCATTCCGGTGGGATAGATGAATTCCCAAAACCAGGCCACGGAGGCTTGAAATTGGGCGGGTAGGAGGTGTAGTGGAAAACGGAATAGCTGCTGGCCCAAAATGATAGCGAGTCCGATCGCGCCGACGATGTTGGGCGGAAAGACTCGGGTTAAGAGTGCCAACAGAACCATGCACCAGCCAAGCATCCAAATTACGCCGGCGAGGGTGAATTGCCGGTAGTTGAAGTTGAAGGTCCAGGCGAAGCGAATGACGGTGAGTTCGAGCAGCACGAGCAGGAGACCGCGGGTCGACAGAAAACGCGCGAGGGCTTGCCGGTTGGCCAGTTTCCTTCCATACAGAAATGCGCTTGTTCCCGCTAAGAAGGCGAACGTGGGCGCACAAAAGTGTGTGATCCAGCGCGTAAAGAAGATGCCTGGCGTTGGGCCGCCCGCCGGAATTCCCGAGTAGACGCGCACATGGTCGATGGCCATGAGCAGCATGACGGCTCCGCGCACAACATCAATGGATTGGATCCGCGGAACAGGTGGGCCGCCGACATTCGCAGCTAAGGTGGGTTGGCTGGGCAAATCCGTTGGACGGAGCGAGTTCACAAAATTAACCATAGCGCTTGAGCGGTGGGCCACGCAAATTCGTGCAGCGGACGGCAAAGGTTGGGTGTCGGCACTCTCTCCGCTCTTAGCGCTTCGCCGACGCCAGCAGTTACTGAGAATTCGAAATATCTCCGGCCGTGGCCCGCACAGCCTTGCTGTAGCCTCGAACCGTTTCTCGATCTTGCCCCAACAAATGGCAAACTGTTGTTGATGAGCACAACACGTAACTTAGGCAACAGTTCAATCCAGATCTCTCCGCTCGCCCTCGGCGGCAACGTTTTCGGGTGGACGATTGATCAATCGACATCTTTCACAATCCTCGACGGGTTCGTTGACGCTGGCTTCAGCTTCATCGACACTGCCGATATTTATTCGACGTGGGTGCCTGGCCATAAGGGCGGGGAATCGGAATCGATCATCGGGCAATGGTTGAAGCAGACGGGCAAACGTTCGAAAGTCATCATCGCCACCAAGGTGGGGTTGGACATGAGCCCCACCCAAAAAGGTTTATCCAAAGAGTATATTGTGAGTGCTGTCGAATCGTCTCTCAAGCGCCTGCAAACGGATTACATAGACCTTTACCAATCGCATAAAGACGATCCCGCCACGCCCATCGCAGAAACGCTCGAAGCATATGCGCAACTCGTCCAACAAGGCAAGGTGAGAGTCATCGGCGCTTCGAATTACAGCAAATCACGCCTGGCCGAATCTCTCGCCGTCAGCGAGCAACACGGCTGGCCTCGTTACGAAAGCCTGCAACCCAACTACAACCTGTACGAACGCGCCGAATTTGAAAAGGACCTCGAGCCACTTTGCCTGAGCGCCAACGTGGGCGTAATTCCCTATTACTCCCTCGCCAGCGGTTTTCTCACTGGCAAATACCGATCGATAAAGGACACAGTTGGTAGCCAACGCGGCCAGGGAATCACAAAATTCTTGAACGATAGAGGGTTTCGTATTCTCGCGGCGCTGGATGACGCCGCCAAGTCTCACACGTCGAACCCCACACGGGTTGCGCTCGCGTGGCTGATGGCGCGACCTAGCATTACCGCGCCCATTGCCAGCGCCACTAGTCTCGAGCAACTCAAGGATTTAACCGAAGCAGTCAATTTGAAGCTTGCTCCTGAGGCTATCCAAAAACTGAACGAGGCGAGCGCGTTTTAGGCACAAGCCGGGTTTGCTGATTTTAGACAACGCGTTGTTCGAGGCAAAGTCTACGCGGCCGCAGCCTCCTTTTGGGTGGAATAAGTGCGGAGGAAGTTGTCAAAGGTGAGAGTTCGTCCGCCCGCGAGCAAGGAATAGCGTTCGCTTTTTGCGAAATAGGCTTCGAGAGTAGAAGCTGAAAAATCGAACCCAAACTCGGCGAGGTCGACTTCGAGGTTGTTGGCTTTAGCCTTTTCGAGAATGCGTTTGGCGCAGATGACGTCGCTGGCTTGTTTCATGACGCGGTCCTTTTGCAGAGTTTGGAGGCGAGCGAGGTCGGTATCGAGCTGGTTACGGAGGCGGCGTTCCTGGAGCGCGACGTTGTTGAGTTCTTTGCGATAGGCGAGAAAGACAACACCGAGCAAGATGCCTTCGCGTTTGACGGGATCTTTTTCTTGCTCGAGCTGCGGGTGATTGGCGCAGGTTTCGCGGCCGATGGCATAGATGCTGGCTTCCAGAGGCGCGATGCGTAATAGACGCCAATTTGTATCTCCGATGGATTGGACGAGGTCTTTTTCGGTATCGGTGAGAGGGGAGTGCTCGGCGAAGAAGCGGTCGAGGTGTTTTTGATAGATCACGGCGTCGTCTGACGGGAGAAGAACCGTTCGGCCAGTAATTCCGGTTTTGACGGCGTTCATAGAAGATTTCGCCTTTCCTGCGCTACTCTGCGGACCCGTACTGAATTGCGCGTTCGCGCGGTTGGCGTTGAGTTTGGCGTCGGAGATGGGGGAATGATGATCAGTAGGATCGGAAGCGAGATTGGCGGTCGCCTCCTGTTGTTCTGGTTCGGGGGGCTCGAATGTGGTGCTCGCGCCGGCGGCGGCGAGCCATGGTTTTGCTTTGATCGATGGTGGTGTTGGTGCCGGTTTGAGCGGCCGGGTTTGCAGATTTGCGCGTGGCAGCGCGGCGTTGGGTTCGGTTCATGAGGAATGGGTCTCCTTACAAGGAAGAATTTAGCGGGGGCGGGGTGGGGGCGGAATGAAGTTTACGGTTTTGTGGGGGAGGGAAGGGCGGTAAATGATGGGGATGGTTGGGGATAAAAATATTTTGGGTTTTGGCGAAGATTGGTGATCGACGACTTGCGGATGCTCAGATCCTAAGCGAGCGCGTCCGAGGTGCCGTTGTTGGTGCTAGGACGTGCTGGCGATAGTGCGATGTTTGGCCGTCGAAGACGGCGCAGGCAACCACGCATGGTGAGGAGGTCTTTGGCGCGTGTAAAACGAATGATGCTAAAGGATCTCAGCGACGATAAGCAGGTACAATGAAGCGCAGGGGGAATTTTCATGGCCGTTAACACACTCGAAGCAAAGGCCCATGAGTTGCTTGGGCACCTCAACCCCGGCAAACTCGCCGCTGTCGTTCACCTGCTCGAAGTCATGGTGCATGATGAGGAACCAGTCATGGAGGAAGATCGCCGCCGCTTCCGTGAAGGGCAAGCCTGGTTTGCCCAGCGCGGCGGCCAGGGCATTCCCATGGAAGACGTGATGGCCGAGTTCGGACTGAAGCCCAAGGATTTCCCGCTGACCAAATAATGCCGCTGCCCTAGCGCATCGAGTGGCTCGAAGAAGCCAAGGTTGACGTGCGCCGCTTCGACCGCGCCATTGCCCTGCGCCTCTTCGACGGTATTCTTCACCACTCCCGTACCGGCACCGGCGACATTGAGCCGCTGCATGGCGAAATGGCCGGAGCTTTTCGCCTCGGCGACTATCGCATCTTGTTCTCTCTCCAAGACGAGGTCATGCGCGTCTTCGGTGTCCGCCATCGCAGCCAAGCCTATCGCTAAGACCACCGGTAACCTTAATAAAGCTGTGTCACGCCGCCCCTATCGAAGGAAAGCGGCCCCGCCTTTCACGAGAGGAACACGCCGCCCCGGGTGGAGTTCATTCGTTCGCTGAAATACATGAGTGCGTGAAACTCAAGCGATGGAAAGGGAGGCTGAACGCTTATGCAGGGTTTCCACGGTATCTCGCGAATAACGTGTTTGAGGGTCCTGCCAACAATTACTCAAAGCTCGAAAGAGCATCGTTGAGGATGACGGCAAACCGCACCTGCATGTAGGCGTCGTCGTCAAGGACGGGAATTTTTGGCGACCGGTTATCGTGGCGAATCTGGCAGCGGGATCACGGCGAGTATTGTGCCCTGAAGAAATTGAACGAGGCTGATGTAAAAGGGCGCCACTGTCTATACAACGCTAGAGCCTTGCTCCGAGCGCAAACCGCCGAAGAAGCCCTGCACTGAACGGCTGATCGAGGGCAGGGTTGCGCGAGTCGTGTCAGGTAGCGCTGACAAGGACGAATCGGTATATGGGCACTCTACCCTCGTCGAGGCAGGGATTGAGATTGGCTGTTTTCCTCACGATCTGATGCAAGAACTTCTTGTTCTCAAAAAGAAATGGTCTGACTCGCGGAGAGCGAAACAGGGATTCCACCGCCCAACGACACCGGTCCTCTTGCAAATGTTTCTTACTATAAGTTGGGAACCTCGAGGGCGGACAATACCCACTTCTTTATCCGACCGCCGAAAGATGCTGGCGGCTTCTTCACGGTAGAGGACGCCGCTAAGAATGTTTTGGATCGCGCTCGAACGCTCAAAGAGATCGCCAGCGGGAGGCATCAAATGGACGACCACAAGAGAACCGTGTCGAAACGCCTTTGAAACGGGAGGTAGCTGGGAACTTAGACGTAGCTGCGTAAACTTGGGGGCAGGCGGGAACGAGTAAGTTCGAGCGCCGAGGCGGAGGACCAGGTGGTGCATAAGGATGGGATGGCCTTGCAAGCGAGCAACGGCGTATTCGATATTGCCAAAGAGTTCCACCTGCCAAGTCAGACGCGAGAGACCCAGGAAGTCTTCGGGATTGCAAAGGGCGTCGGGTCCGTTTTGCGTTGGGATGGTTTGACCCTGGTTTGTCAAAAGGAACCGGGTAGGCTCGCTGGCGACTGATGGTGCAGGCGATTTTGTGTGGTTGCCGCCGGGGAAGTTCAGGAAAGCAAATTCACCAAACGTTTCAAAGGCAGCTTGATCGGAGGCTCGAGCGGCGGATTCTTCGTTGTCAAAGTAGCCAATGGTTCTTTTCACTTTTGAGAGTCTGATAGAACCGCACCATTTCGTGTCTCTTTTCGCACGCGCAAATTGGCACAGCCATTGTTGAAAATATCGCCGTCGCGATGGTTGATCTTGGTTTTGCGGCTGAACGGTAGGACGAGCTGGTGCACAAAGAATTCTCTGCCAGCCAGGTCGGTGGCCGGGTAAGTGATGGGTTTCGGCTTGTTGATACGCCATTGAAAGTGCGAGAGAAACGCGAAGTCTTGTTCGTCGCAGAAAGCGAGGGGGCCGTTGGTGACGGGGATCATGCGGAGGGCGGCGGAAGGCGTGGCAGCCTCCGGCTTGGAAGAGTGCTGGTGCAGCGGCGCCTTGGCTGATGACTGCTTGGGCCGGCATTTTTTGGGTTGCTCTTTTGCTTGCTGAAAAAGAAAAAGGCCCGCCGGGGATGAGCCGATGGACCTGATTGATTTTTTGCAGACAGAGGAGGGTGACCGAATGAAGTTTTCGCTTTTTGAAGAACGGATTTGGCTGTAAGTGGTTAGGAATGTGCGGGAAAGAAAATATTTTAGGGTTTTTTTTGGTGCTAGAGCTGTGACTGACGATTCGCGCGAGAGTGATCACCCGGCGTTGCCGAAAACGGACTTGAAGGGGCTGAACGCGTACCGGGCGACCGAGACGGCATTCATGAGTCGCTGGGTGAGAGTCTGGAAGCGACTGAGTTCCAGTTCGAATAGGATCTGCGATTGACTTGGGCGACTTTGTGTCGCCGAAAGATGGGGACAGATCAGGCTGACCACTTTTTCGCAGATCAGGCTGACCACTTTTTCGATGGGGACAGATCAGGCTGACCACTTTTCTAGGACACGGCTATATCACCCGCGGTGGCCTTCACTGCTTTGATGTAATCGTCTGGGTGCAGAAGGATCTGCATCCCGCGCACGCCGGCGGAAACCGAAATTTGATCGAACAAAATGGCGGTCTCGTCTATGTACACCGGGTAGTTTTTCTTGCAAGCAAGCGCCGTCACCCCGCCGCGAACATAGCCAGTCAGCGGCTGCACTTCTTTGAGCGGCACCATTTCCATTTTTCGATCACCTGCCAATTTGGCCAGCGCTTTTAGATTCAATTCCGCATTACTTCGCACTACGGCCAAACACACGCCCGCCCGCTCACCGCGCACCACCAGCGTCTTGAACACCTGCTCCAAGTTCATGCCGATTTTCTGGGCAACCGTCTCCGCGCTCAAATCTTCCAGATCAATGTCATACTCCCGCAACTCATAACGAATGTTGAGGTCGTCCAGTAGCCGCGCCGCGTTCGTTTTCATTTGAGACTATTGAGGTAGGTTCTTCTGACTTCATGCTACAGCGAGAAGGTTTCCGCGGTTAAGCGACTAGATTCTTTTGCCGGACCACAGTAAATTTCGTCGCCGCATGCCCGGCACCGCGCGCTTTCTGCGCCAAGCAGCGCCCGCTTTTTTCCGCGAAATATCGAAAGAGTATGCGCGCGAATCCCTAGTGCCGGAGTTCATACCTCAGCCTGAACTCTGGAAAGCGGAGGGTTTACATGCGGCATGGCTGGGCCACAGCACCGTCTTGCTCAAGGTTGATGGCTTCACCATTCTGACCGACCCTGTCTTTAGTGCCCGCGTCGGTGTGAGCGTCGGCCGCCTCACTGTTGGAATTAAGCGCTTGGTGGAGGCCGCCCTTCAGCCAGAAGACCTGCCGCCCGTTGACGTTATCTTGCTCTCCCACGCTCACATGGATCACTTCGATCTGCCCAGTTTGCGCACACTCGAAAACGCCCGAACGCAGGTGGTTACCGCAGCCCACACGTCGGATCTGCTGCGCGTGCGCCGTTACGCCTTCGTCCACGAAGTTCGTTGGAACGAAACTATCGCGGTGGGTCCCGCAAAAATTACCGCCTTTCAAGTGGAGCACTGGGGGGCCCGCATGCGGGGTGACAGCTACCGAGGCTACAACGGCTATTTGATCGAGATTGGACGGCGCCGTATCGTGTTTGGCGGCGATACGGCTTATACAGAGGCATTCAAGAGCGTGAAGTCGTCCCAGGCCGTCGACCTTGCCATCATGCCCATCGGTGCCTATAATCCATGGATTCGCGTGCATTGTAACCCGGAACAGGCGGTGCAAATGGCTGGGCACGCGGGGGCGGAGTTCATCCTGCCGGTGCATCATCAAACCTTCCAGCTCAGCCGCGAGCCGAAATTCGAACCAGTAGAACGTGCGCTACTGGCCGTCGGCTCAGCCACGGAGCGCATCTGTGTGCGCTCCATTGGGCAGGAATTTCATCTGTAGGATTGCGTGAATTGCAGTATCGTTGCCGCTCCTTGACAGTCACGGCTCAGCAAAGCTTCTGCAAGTTGGCACTAGTTCTGAGGGCGAGCCACGGGCGTTGTTGCTGTCTGTCCGTCAGTCGGTGGATTCGCCGGAGCGGCCGGTGGCGCAGCTACAGCCGTCTGCGGCTTGCTGTCTTCGCGTACCAGATGGATTTCAAACGGCGTGATTTCAAACGGCAGCTTATCTTTTGCTGTGAACCGTTGATCCGGCGAAGGCTTGATCAAATGCAACTGGTCGGACCACGGGTCCATCCGGATGTGCGATCCCAGCGGCAGGGCGGCAATCTGATCTTTATCGCGCATTTCCAGAGTTGGCGCCTGATTCATCAAGCCTGAAAGCCGTAGGTCCTTCTTTGTATCCGCCATGCGATTGCCGATCAACGGCTTAATCAAATGCGGCACCTCGTTGCTGCGATCGGAAAGCATCCGCAAAAACAGGCCAACCTTCGGCAGACTGTCCTTGTAAGGCGATTTCTGCAGAATCTCAATTGCCTTCGCGTCCGCGGCATTTTCTTCCTTCTGATCGCGTCCCACCTGAATGTGCTTGGCAATCGAAGGATCGTCAAACAACAATCGATCCTCGAACGCATATTTCGTATTCATCGAATGGCCTAGCAGGATATGCGCCAACTCATGCGCCAGCACTGCCGCCAAACTCGCTTCATCCGGCAAAACGTCGATCAAGCCGCGGCTCATCAAAATTGTATGGTTCAACGACATCGATTCCAGCGGTGTAGTTAAGAGAATCCGCGCCTTCACCTTGAAGTCCAAGTTGATGTTCGCACTTACCAGCAGATTGCTCACCACGGTCTCAAGCACCTGGTCCACTTCTCCCGGCGGCGAAACCAATCCAGCCCGCTCCAGCCGCTCGATCACGTTCTGCGCCGATTCTTCTTCCCACAAGCGCGAACTCTGCAACGGTGAATTATCGACGGAAGGATCGCCTTCATCTTTCACGCCGCCCTGCGGTACGTCAACGGTCAGATTCGTGAAAGCTTCGTCGCTCTTCTCTGACTGGCGCTCATATCCCCACAGCCGGGTTTGCGCGCGCATCGCAGACGTTTTCAAAACAGCTGTGCGATATTGCCCCTCTTCGGCATAAATGTAGGCCGGCACCCACATCCCGCCGCTATTCACGCGCCAGCAATCGAAGTGGACGTATTCGTGATCGTTCGAGGGCAGATATTGGCCCTTAAACCGCACCACGTTGTAATCGCGGTCTTCAATCCAAATCGTTCCCTTGAATTTACGTTTGCCTGCTTCGCGTCTCGGCTCCACATCGACCACATAGCAACGAACCTCGCCGCGAAATTCACGCCGCCGATATTCGAACTGATAATGCGCCCTGTCAAAATCGGGAACGTCTATGAAGAGCTCATCGGCAAATCCGCGGGAGTTGTATTGTGTGGTAAACAGCGAGGCGAGAATATGCTGCACGGCTTTGACTTTCGGGCGCGGCGGCAGGTAAGACATGTCCACCAGCCCGTCTTTCATGTCCAGCTGTCCTAAGAAGTAGTAATCGTTTTTGGGAACGGGACCCAACTCTTCATCCGTCTTCATTTCCTGGATGTAGGTCTCAATGACGGGCGTTTTGTCACGCAAGCGCCGCATCAACATTCGCTCGTTGTTGACGGCTCTGTCAATCACTTCTTCAAACGATCTCGCCCGTTCCCCCGACGGATGGTTAATCACCTGATCCATTTCTTTGCTTGGATCGGTGGGAGTAGCATTCTGCCCTGCGGCGGGCCAGGTCAGTAGAAATGCGGATGCGATTGCGATGCGTACGAATGGTATGAATGCTGCTGCTTGCCGGGTCATTGCGCGGTCTTCCTTTATGTAAGTTCGAAACTGATTTTGATGGTTGCGTTGGTGTCTACAGGCACACCCCCGCGAGTTGCTGGCTTGAAACGAACACGCGTGGCTGCCTGTACGGCAGATTCATCCAGTCCATGGCCTAAGCCACGAACGACGCGCACAACGTGAATCGTTCCATCCGCTTGAAAAATTACTTGCAACGAAACCTCTCCTTCCAGACGCATGTTGAGCGCTTCCGGTGTATAGGCAGGTCTCGGCTTAAATAAAATTTGCACAGGCGTTTGCTTGTCGCCTACCAACTCCGCTTTCTTGGGCGGTGGCGGCGGTGTGAGCGTGGCATCGCCGAAAGAGGTTGAGCGAACAGCCTGAGCCGTCGACGTAGTTTTAGGACGTCCCTGCTCGCCAGGGGCACCGAAGCCGACTTGACGGATCTCGCCGCCTGTTTGCGAACTGCCGTTGCGCCCGCCTTTGCCCGCACCATCGGGCATATCGAAAGCCCCAACGCGAGCAAGTGTTGCCGTCGAAGGACGTGCGTTATCCGAAGGCGGAACACCATGCGGGTCGCCAAATCCGCCCACCTGTAGTTTTTGTGGAAGCGGCACCGGCACCGCTTTTGCCAGTTCCGTGGTTGGCTGGAAGGTTCCCACTTTTATGGGTGCCTTCGGCGCCGGAGGTAAGTCGACTTTTAGAACGGGCTGCTGAACCACCGGTTTGATCTCAGGCGCCTCGACAACAACAGGCCTGGGTTTTATCACGGGAAGCACTACCGGTGGTGGTACGAAAGTTTTCACGGGCGCGAGAACGACAGGATGTGGAATGAGTTTAGGCGCGATCAAGCGAGCTACCGGCGGTTTCGTCTTAAATTCAGGAACGGGAGCGACATACGTGATGTGCTCCATCGATCTGTGCATTTCTACCGCCACCGGAACGACAACAGCAAACGCTAGTACTGCTAAACCCACATGGACAAAACTACTCACCACGTAGCTTTGCCAGGACGGTTTATGAACTGATGTGTGAAAAAGACTCTGCGTCGTGATGCGGCTCATCCTCATCCCAATATATCCAACTCTAGCCCCAGCAATGTTATGACGCAAAAACACTCTGTTGTTATACTCAACTTGTTTGGCCGAATTAGCGCTGGAGTGGCGGAACTGGCAGACGCACGGGACTCAAAATCCCGCGACCTTTACTGGTCATGTGGGTTCGACCCCCACCTCCAGCACCAAATAGAATCAGTCGTTTATATAGAAAACTCGGTCGAAATTCCGCAACTCGATTAATATCTCTTAACGGAATCTGCGCATCTCTAGATACAAATGAATGAGCTGCTGCAAGCCTCTATCGCCGAGAAGAAAAAACGCCTCGACGCGTGCCGGCCTTTGTCTCCGAAGGCACTCTTCAATCTCGAACATTACTACGACATCGAACTGACTTACACCTCGAACGCCATTGAGGGAAACACGCTAAGCGCCGTCGAAACTACCCTGGTGATCGAGAAAGGGATGACCGTCAGCGGCAAACCGCTCAAGGATCACCTTGAGGCGCTTGACCACTACGACGCGATCCGCTACGTGCGCGAATTAGCCCGTGAGCAGACCCCGATCACCGAAAGCGACGTCCGCAATCTCCACAAGCTGGTGATGCAGAGATCCGCTCCCGATATAGCTGGACAATACGCGGACCTGCCCCGCTACGTTCGAACGGAGACGGGACGTTACAGCTTTCCATCGCCGGCAGAAATTCTTCCGTTGATGCGAGATTTCGCGGGCTGGCTCGCCGCCGCGCCCGCCACCGCCGAAACGGCGTTTGAAGCGCACCGCCGCCTCGTCAATATTCATCCGTTCAACGACGGTAACGGGCGAACTGCGCGACTGCTTATGAACCTCGTTCTGATTCGCGGAGGCTACGTGCCCGTCGCCGTGCGTCCAGAAGACCGCCTTGAATACATCCGCAGTTTGCAGCAGGACCAAGCCGGACAAGGGCCGAGCGATTTCAATACTCTTCTTTACAGGCGGCTCGATGCAACCTTGACCGACTACTTGAGCGTTTTGCAACAATCTGCCCGATCTGATATATAGTGTTCGGAACATAAGAACAATAAAAATGACGGTCAATCGCAGAACCTTCGCAAAGAGCATCATGGCCGGAGCGGCCCTCCGTCCATTTGCCGACGTTACTGCCAAGTTCGCGCCCAATTGGAAATCTATCGGTGCGCACCAAGTCCCCGAGTGGTATCAAAACGCAAAACTCGGCATCTTCATTCACTGGGGCTTGTACTCCGTCCCCGCCTGGGCCACCACGTCTGGCGAACTCGGCAAGGTTGAGAAGAGTAAATGGTTCACTAACAACGCCTATGCAGAGTGGTATCTAAACACGCTCCGCATCAAAGGCTCTCCCGGCTACGAACATCACATCGCCACCTACGGCAAAGATTTCGATTATTACCAGTTCGCGCCCATGTTCAACCGCGACACCGCTAAGTGGGATCCCCATAAGTGGGCAAGTGTCTTCAAGACAGCCGGCGCGCGCTACGCCGTCCTCACCACCAAACATCACGACGGATTTCGTCTCTGGCCGAGTCAAGTTCAGAATCCGCATCGCGAGTCTGCCGCCATTACCGCGACCCGCGATCTGGCTGGCGAACTCACCTCGGCCGTGCGCGGAGCGGGCCTGAAAATGGGCCTCTATTATTCCGGCGGGCTCGATTGGACGTTCACCGAAAAGCCAATCGTCACCATGGAAGACCTGATGGCTCGCGTTCCGCAAACCGAAGAGTATGCCCGTTACGCCGACGCTCATTGGACCGAACTAACAGACCGCTACCAACCTGCCGTCATGTGGAATGACATCAGTTATCCGAAAGCGGGCAAGATTCCCGAGTTATTCGCTCACTACTATAACTCGGTTCCCGAAGGCGTGATCAACAATCGCTTTGGAGTCGACTTTGCAGATTTCACCACGCCTGAATACGCGAAATACGACAAGATTACCGAGAAGAAGTGGGAATCGTGCCGCGGCCTCGGTTACAGCTTCGGCTATAACCAGGCTGAAGGGCCTGAGCAAGTAATCGCTGCCGACAAGTTAGTTTGGCTGTTGGTTGACATCGTGAGTAAGAACGGCAACTTATTACTCAACATTGGGCCCCGCCCGGACGGATCCATTTCCGACATTCAAATGGACCGCCTCACTAAACTTGGCGACTGGCTGGCCATTCACGGCGAGGGCATTTTCGATAGCCGTCCGTGGGTGAAGGCATCTAGTTCGCCGGACGTTCGATTTACGCGCAAAGCCGACAGCCTGTACGCCTACGTACAACCGACGCTAGACGCCAAATCCATTACTATTTCGGGAGTTCGCGTCGCCGACGGTACAAAGATCCGAATCCTGGGAGCGAAACAAGACAGCGAATTCAAACAGCAAGGCCAGGAACTCGTGGTGTCAGAGAGTCGCGATTCTAGTACTGTTAGCTATGTAACGGCACTCCGGATCACGCCCGTCCCAGAAGCAATTTAAGGTGATTTTGCCATCGCGCCGGCGGCGTTAACCCGCTATAGTAAGGGATTCAGTTTTGCTTCTGGGAGCGTCTGACCAGCTATGTCAGTTCGGATGAAGGATATTGCGCGCGATCTCGGAGTCTCCGCAGTTACGGTTTCGAAGGTGTTGCGCAATCACCGCGACATTGGTTCTGAAACGCGCGAACGAGTTTTGCAGCGCATCAAAGAGCTGAATTATCAGCCAAATCAAAATGCCCGCGCGCTGGCCACCGGCAAGACTCATCTTGTCGGCTTGATTGTGCCCGATCTGCTGCACCAGTTCTTCGCGCAGGTAACCAAGGGTGTTTCGCGAACGCTCCGCAAAGACGGCTACGGCCTCATCATCGCATCGTCGGAAGAGAGATCCCGGAATTTGAAAAGCAGGAAATCGATCAAATGCTCGCGCGCCACGTCGACGCGTTGATCATCGCGTCCACTCAGAAAACGGCCCAATCGTTTAAGCGAATCACAGCCCGCCGTACTCCCTATGTTCTCGTCGATCGCAAACTCGAAGGCTTCAACGCGAACTTCATTGGCACTGACGACGTGCAGGGCGGGCATGCTCGCCACGGAACACCTAATTTCGAAAGGCTGCCGCCGCATTGCACACATCGGCGGCGATTACCTCAGCACGGCATACGACCGCCTTGCCGGCTATCGCGCAGCCCTCACCGCGCATGGTTTCGACGTTCAAGAAAAATACATTTGTCATCGCACCCAGCTTGACGATGCCGCCGTCGCCACTGGTTATCGCGCCACGCAAGGCTTATTGAAGTTGAAGCCCCGGCCCGACGGCATCTTTTGCTTCAGCGACCCCATCGCCACCGGTGCGATGCAGGCCATATTGGAACATGGTCTTCGCATTCCACAAGACGTAGCCATCGTCGGTTGTGGAAACGTCCTCTATGCGTCTGCTCTCCGCGTACCGCTGAGCAGCGTGAATCAAGATAGCGAGACGATGGGTGAACGCGCCGCCAAAATGGTGCTCGAACTCGTGAACGGCGATGGCAAAGCTGAGCCTCGCGAAGAGCGTCTGCGTCCTGAGCTGGTTGTTCGCGCCTCCACCGATCTTTAGCAATGCGCGTTACCTTTCGAAATGCGGCTGTTGCTTTACTTTCGACGGCCTTTCTTGCTGCCGGCCTTTTCGTGGTCCCGCAATTCGAAGATGTGACCCAGCGATCCCAAATCGGCTTTGTCAACCATTCGAGTCACACCTCGCGCAAGTATCTGCCCGAAGCCATGGTAGGTGGCGTGGCCATGATCGATTACAACAACGACGGATTGCTTGACTTGTTCTTCGTTAACGGCGCCGAACTGCAAGATCCGATGTCCGCATCGGCGGTTCCCGATAAATCGAATCCGAAATATTGGAACCGTTTGTACCGCAATGACGGCGACGGCACGTTCACAGATGTCACTGAAAAGGCCGGCGTCAAAGGCGATGCGTACGGCATGGGCGTTGCCGTCGCCGACTACGACAACGATGGTTTTCCCGACATCTATGTCACATCCGTCGGTCACAACACCCTGTATCACAACAACGGAGACGGCACCTTTACGGATGTAACGAAACTCGCTGGCGTCGAAGGCTCTGGTTGGTCCACTGGCGCGATGTTCGTCGATTATGATCGCGATGGCCTTCTCGATCTCTTTGTCTCACGCTATGTCGTCTGGGATTTTTCGAAAGACGTTTTTTGCGGTCTAACGAAGCCTGGCTATCGTGCCTACTGTCATCCCGATCAGTTTCCTTCCATCACTCACTTGTTGTTTCACAACGAAGGGCTAGGCAAGTTTCGCGACGTTTCGGAAGAGAGCGGCATCGCCAAATCGCCGGGGAAGGGTTTAGCTGTTGCCTTCAACGATTACGACCGCGATGGCTGGCCCGACATTTTCGTTGCTAACGATTCCACACCACAACAGCTATTTCATAACCTGAAGAACGGCAAGTTTGAAGAAGTGGGCACTGCCGCAGGCATCGCGTATGACGAGGACGGAAATGTTTTCTCCGGAATGGGCGTCGACTTCGCCGATTACGATAACGATGGTTGGCCCGACGTGTTTGTCAACGCACTTGCCAAGCAGAAATATGCGCTCTTCCATAACCGTTCAGGTACTTTCGAATACGTTTCCGGCCGTGTCGGCCTTGGCGCTGCGAGCGTCGCGCATTCCGGGTGGGGTGCGAAATTTGTCGACTATGACAATAGAGGCTGGAAAGATATCTTTGTCGCACAAGGCCACGTGATGGACAACATTCAACTTACCCAGCCCGACGTCCGCTATATTGAGCCAGCTCTCTTGCTTGAAAATGTACCGCCCTCATTTCGTGATGTTTCCAAAACCAGCGGCGCCGTCTTCTCTCGCTCGCTAGCCGCACGCGGGGCTGCCATCGGCTACCTGCGCAATAACGGCAAAGTGGACATGGTCTTGAATTGTAATGACGCGCCGCCGGTCTTGATGGAGTGGTCTGGCGATTCCAATCACTGGCTCATTGTCGATACAGTTGGAACGCGCAGCAATCACGACGGCATTGGAACGCAGATCGAAATGATTGCGATTGACGGCAAACATCAATACGGCATCGTCAGTAGCGCGGGCAGCTACCTATCAGCCAGTGACAGGCGTGTCCATTTTGGATTGGGCCAGAATACACTCGTCAAAGAACTGGACATTTATTGGCCGAGCGGAGGACATCAAAGGCTAGCCAATATCAAGGCAGATCAAGTGTTGGTTGTGCATGAGAATCCACAGTAGAATCGTTTGGCTATCACTGGTAATCGCGAGTTGCTTGCTGGCGCAAGACGCCGATACCATCGTGCTCAAGAACGACGCTCAGAAATTCACCATACTCTCCCAGATCGAAGATCGCCAGGAATCGCAAGCCTTTCTTTCGATTGTTCAGGCGGCCGAACCCACCGTCCGCTATGAGCTGGCAGGGGCGTTCGTAAAGAAGTATCCGCAATCTTGGCTTCTGCCGCAGGCATACGACGCGTACGCGCGCGGCGCTATCGACCTCGAAAAATACGACGAAGCTCTCGTAGCGGGCCGGTTCTCCTTGCGCCTGTTGCCCGAAAACCCGTCGTTGCTCGTGCTCCTTGCGAATCTAGAAGCACAGCGGGATTTGTTCGAGAAAGCGGTCTCAGATGCGAGTGCCGCGCTTGAGTATCTAGGTCAAATCGAGCGCCCGCCCAACATGAGTCAAGGCGAGTGGAACACCTTAAAGCCACAATTGAAAGCATCCGCCTATTTCGCTCGCGCCCGTGCCGAAGTCTCGCAAAAGAATCTGCCGCCCGCGCTCGATGATTTGAACCATGCCGCCGCTTGGAACAAAGACGATCCAGAAATCTTCTACCTGCGAGCGGTCACTGAAATAGGGCAGGGAAGAAAGCCGGAAGCCGCCGCCGATCTCGCCTTCGTCTCGCGCAACTCAGATGTTCTGCGCGCGAAATCCGATCGCATCCTGGCACTTCTTCCTGGCAACCCGTCCCCGAGAAAAATCGACGCAAGCCTTCGCGACGAACCCCAGAAAACGTCCGCTCCGCAAGCGTTGGCCGCCGGTTACGCTGGACCTGACGTCTGCAAAACTTGCCATTTGAAGGAATATCTCTCTTGGCAAAAGACCGGCATGGCGCGAATGCTCCGTCCTTATTCACGCGAAAACATCATGGGCGATTTCTCCCTCAATTACGCCGGTATTCGCATGGGTTCCGATAAACGCCCATTCTTCGAAGTGAAGAGCCAGGGCCAATGGCAACGTTTCTACGTCGATTTCACCATCGGTTCAAAGTGGCAGCAAGGCTACGTAACCAAACTGCCCGACGGCCGGCTGCAAGTTGTTCCCATCGAGTACAACGCGCGCGAAAAAAAGTGGATCAACTACTGGGAGATGATCGATCCTCCGGGGAGTCCCCGTGCTGTGATCGCCGATTTTCCAAAGTTAACGTCTGCCACCAATTATCAGCAGAATTGCGCCATCTGCCACACCAGCCAGTTGAAAGCGGCGGATGGGTCTCTGGAAAAGGCGACGTATCTTCAACCGGGCATCGATTGTGAAATGTGTCACGGCCCTTCCGCCCTGCATGTGAAACATCCAGCGGAGCGGCCCTTCGATTTCCGCCGTGCGGCCAACCGCGAAGCTGTACGAGTCTGCGCCCAATGCCACCGCCAGAGTGCCGTCCGCGAATTTGGTGACGGCGGCGAAATGAATTACTCCACCAAAGATAACTTCGTCCCCGTCACCTGGCTGCGCCCATTCGATGCCTTCTCCCGAAAAGCGTTTTTCAAAGATGGCCGCTTCCGTGAAACCACGTTCATTGTCGAAGCCTTCACTCGTTCGGCCTGCTACCTTCGCGGCACCGCCCAATGTGCCACATGCCATTCGCCTCATCTCGCTAATTTCGAAAGCAACCAGACCTCCCTGAAATACTGGAGCAATCCAAACGAGATGTGCCTGGCTTGTCACTCGCAATACAGAAATCGAATCGCAGAACATTCCCACCATGCCGCGAATACGGAGGCGAGCCAGTGCATCTCGTGTCACATGCCGCGTATCGTGAATGCACTGTTGTTTAAGGCTCGGTCGCATCAAATTGAGATTCCAACGGCAGATCTAACCGAGCGCTTCGGGCAGGAAGCGAGTCCGAACGTCTGCCTCACTTGTCACAAAGACCAACAGGTTAACTGGGCGAAGGAGCAGCTGGCAAAATGGTCACGCTGATGATCGCCGCAGCTGTAATGTATGCCGGCTCAAAGGCTTGCTACGCCTGCCACACAGGCATTTATCGGTCATTCAGCCAAAGCGACATGGGGCGTTCTATGTCCCTCGCCAAGGATTGGAAGCCCGGCGTTCTTCCGCCCGAAGCCACTCTTCGTCAACCGGGCGGTTCGCGCGTCTTCACCGTCTCGCATAAAGAATCGGGCTGGTTTCAAAGCGAATCCGAACCTGGCGTGTTCGAGACAGAACATCCACTTGGCTACACGGTGGGCTCGGGCGCCAACGGCCTTACTTTCTTAATTCAACGTGGCAATTATTTGTTTCAGGCACCGCTTTCGTTCTACTCGCGGGCCAACAAGTGGGATTTTTCGCCAGGCTACGAACAAGCCGACCTGGGCTTCAGCCGAGTAGTACCTGAAGAGTGCATCAACTGCCATGCCGGCCGCGCAGCACCAATTGCAAACCGTTCCGGCGCATATGCGGAAAACCCTTTCACGGAACTTGCTATCGGCTGTGAGAACTGTCACGGCCCTGGCGAAGCTCACGTCAAGTCCGTTGGCAAGAAACCGGGCACGATGGTCAACCCTGCTAAGTTGAATCCGCGCCTCGCCGAAAACATATGTATGAACTGCCATCAGGTGGGTGACACGCGCGTTCTTCAGTCAGGCAAAAGCTATCAAGACTTTCGTCCCGGGCAGTGGCTTTTTGACACAGCCGTTATCGTAAGGCAAACCGGCCGTACCGATCAAGCGGACTTACTGGAGCACTACTCAGCTATGCAAGTGAGCCGCTGCTTTCGGATCAGCAACGGCAAACTCAGTTGCTTGACGTGTCATGACCCGCATGTGCAGCCGCGCAATCAAGAAGCCGTCGGCTACTACCGGGCCAAATGTCTCACCTGTCATACCAACCAAAGCTGCCGCGTGCCTTTGGAAGTTAGAGCCGCGCAAACTCCGTCCAATGATTGCGCCGGTTGTCACATGCCGAAACGCAGCGTCCAACAGATCTCTCATTCCGCGCTGACCAACCATCGCATACCCGCGCGCGCCGACGAACCAGCCCCCGCAATTGAGCGAACGGAAGTGAACGGTTTGATTGTGGTCAACCCTCCTCCGCCTGGGCGGACCTGGAACCTTTCCAAAACTATGCTGCTGCAAGCTTATGGCGAGATGTCGCAGAACAATAGCGACTATCTCCGCCGCTATACCGATCTCCTCGAGCAACTCGGCAAATCGCAAGCGCAGGATCCGCTCGTGCAGGCTGCGTTGGGACACAAAGCCCTGGCGGAGGACCGGAACGAGGAAGCAGTGGCTCATCTCAAACTCGCATTGCCCTTGGATAAGTCAGCCGTTTACCTTGAAATAGGCCAATGCCTTGCCAAGCTGAACCGCAGCCAGGAATCGATAGAATATCTGAAAAAAGGCGTTGCGATGGATCCCTACAACGCAGTTATCCAAAAGACCTTGATACTCCAATACATCAATCTAAAGTCTTACCGGGAAGCCACGGCGCTGATCAAGAACTATGTAGCCACATTCCCCGATGACTCGTTCATGCGTGGCATCTTGGTCCGAGTTGAGAAATGAACCGCCTGATCCGCTTTTTTCTGTGTATCCCGGCATTGCTTGCGGCTCAGTGCCGCGGTCCTGCTAATCTCGACAGCGCCGCGCTGGGTGCTTATTTTGCGCAACACCAGCAACCTGCATGCGCGCTGGCTGCTTTTGAACGCGCCGTGAAGTTGGCTCCGGCTTCTTGGGAGGCGCGCTTCAATTACGGCTTGGCTCTCATGAGCAATAAGCAGCCCGAAAAGGCTGTCATTCAATTCAGGCAAGCTGTAAAAAGCAATCCAGACTCCATACAAGCCCGTAACGCATTAGCACTTGCCCTTCAATCGAGCGGCCACCCGGACGAGGCTGAGGCCGAGTTGAAGCGCTCACTCGAACTCAATCCCCGTTCTGCCGATACGGTAGCTCGCCTCGGTGAGCTTTATTCCCGCGAGCGCCGCTACAACGCGGCAATAGAAAAGCTCGTTCAAGCGAGTCAACTCGATCCGGCCGACGTAGATATCCGAATCGAACTCGCCGTGGCATATTCAGACAACGGCGATTCCGCCCGCGCCATCGAGATGTTGTCGCGTCTGATTCAAGTTCAGCCCGGTCTCGCGCAAGCTCACTTCAATCTAGCCACCGTTTATGCGAAGGGCAAACAGTTTCGCGAAGCAGCGGACGAATACGGCGCGGCTCTCAAACTCGAACCGCAAAACGATGTCACGCGGCTCGCCTTAGTGAAAGCCTATGCCAGCATTTCTAATTTCGACAGCGCGCTTCCCATCGCGACGGACTACGTGAAGCGCCGGCCCAAAGACGCCGATGGCCATTACTTGCTTGGCAATATTTATCGAGGAATGGGGCAGTATCCGGACGCGGAAAGGGAGCTGCGCATCGCCGTTACGGGAGAGGATGAATACGGCCCGCATTACGATCTCGGCTTCGTTCTCTTGAAAGAAGGCAAGCCGAAGGAGGCTCTTCCCCAATTGCAGCGCGCCATCCAGATCCGCCCTGATTCAGCGGAAGCTCATTTCCAACTAGCGAATGTTTTAAAGGCCCTGAATCTGCCCGCGGAGGCCAATAAGCAATTGGATGAATTCCGCCAGCAGAAACAGCAATCGGTGGACGAAAACATCGCAGCGGCGGCCGGCAACGACGCCAACAAGCTGCTTGCACAAGGCGACCCGAAAGGCGCAGCGGAAAGCTATCGAAAAGCGTTGAGCCTTGATTCCAAAAACGCCAAGACTTGGTACAACCTTTCCATCGCGCTAGGCGAAACAGGTGACCGCGCCGAACAGCGAAAGGCCCTCGAAAAAGCAATTGAGTTTGACCCCACTTTTTCTTCGGCTTACAACCAGCTCGGTTTGTTGGATGCCGCTGAGGGCGATTCGCGGGCGGCTGAGAGAGAGTTCAAGAAAGCTGTAGATCTTGATCCGCAGTCTGCAGAGGCGGAAAGCAATTTAGGAACGCTCTATGGCCGAACGGGCCGGCTGGCCGAAGCCGAAAGCCTGCTACGCAAGGCAATTGAAAACAACCCTCAACTGCCGGAAGCCACTTTGAATCTGGGCTTGATTTTAGCGAGCGAGAACCGCCTGACTGACGCCGAAACACTTCTCAGAAAGGCGGTGGCGCTGTCGCCCGCCAACGGCGCGGCAGCGAATGCTTTGGGAATGGTCGAAGCCAGAATTAAGAAGCCGGATTCTGCGCTCGGCGAGTTTCAAAAGGCTGCCGCGCTACAGCCGAACTCCTCGGAAGCGCATTTAAATCTGGGAATTGTTCTAGCCGATCAGTATCAGCTCGATAAAGCGTTGGAGGAGTTCACAACGGCTGAAACGCTGTCGCCCCAAACCGCAGCGCCCCGTTACAACAGGGGGCGTCTGTTGGTTGATCTGAACCGTTTCGACGATGCTGTGCCGGAACTGAAGTTGGCCTGCGAGCGCAGCCCGAAGTTTGCGCCGCCGTACTATTTACTGGGCCTCGCCGAAGGCAAGTTGGCCCATTATGCGGAAGCCGTAGAGGCTTTTGCGAAGTTTGCTGAGTTGGAGCCTCGCAATGCCGATGCGTATTTTCTCGCCGGACAAGATTACCAGAGGCTGGGCCGAACGCAGGAAGCGATCGACTCGTGGAAGAAATCCATCGCCGCCGACCCTAATCAGAGCGAAGCTCTTTACAACCTGTGGCGAACCCTGGCCAAGTCAAACTCGTCCGAAGCGTCCCTTTATGAAGAACGTTTTAAGCGTGCCCAAAAAGAGAAACAAATCGGCACCCAAGCCGGCCAGCTTGGCAATTTCGCTCTAGCTGCCGCTAACCGTGGCGACTATCAGGGCGCTATCTCCCAATTCGAGCAAGCGGTCAAAGAATGCGGAGACTGTGAGTCGCGGGCGGATCTTTTCAAAGACTTGGGTCTCATCGAGTGTAAGAGCGGCGATAGCAAGCACGGGCAAGAGCACCTGCTCATGGCCAAATCGCTTAAGCCGAACGATCCCGATATTGAGAAAGCCTTGGCGATTGTGGGAAAAATCGCCGTTCAGCCCTGAGATCGAATCTTGTCTGTTGAAATCTCTTGCGCAGGTCATAGAGCTGTGATAGCATCGCATTACTTTACCGCCAAAGTAAAAGGTAAATTGGCATATTTGAGCCGGGCCGAGGTCTCGCCGGGCAAAAGAGGGAACCATGTTGCGATTCTTTTCACGATACAAGCTATGTAACGGTCTGGTAATTTTTCTGATGGCCATTGCGGCATTCGTTGCCACGATTCCGGCCTACTCTCAACAATCTTCAGCTGCCATTAACGGCACAGTTCAAGATCAAACAGGCGCAGTGGTCGAAGGCGCCTCTATTGCGCTGACTAACCTTGACACGAACGTTGTCAGGAACAGCGTCAGCAACTCAGCGGGCAATTACGCTTTCATCGACGTTTTGCCGGCAAACTATTCGTTGAAGGTTACGAAACCGGGGTTCAGCAGTCAGGTCCAACAGCCCGTCCGGTTGAACGTCAACCAAACGGCGACTTTGAACTTCACGCTCGAGATCGGCTCAACTCAGCAGCAGGTAACGGTCGAAGCGGCTGCGGTCGCAATTGAATCGTCGACCGCTGAATTGGGAACGGTCATTAACGAGCAATCGGTAAAAGATCTTCCTCTGAACGGCCGTAATTTTACGCAGCTGCTCGCGCTTACTCCTGGCGCGAGTCCCGTTAGTGTCGCGCAGAACTCGGGAGGTGGCGGCGGTTTTGCCGGTAACGCAGTCGGATCGTTCTCCTTCCCGGCGCTGAATGGACAACGCAACAGAAGCAATTACTTCCTGATGGACGGGGTGGTTGATCTGGGTTCGTTTATCGGCAACTACAACGTCTCGCCGATTATCGATGCGGTGCAAGAGTTCAAGGTTCAGTCGCACAACGACCTCGCCGAGTGGGGACAGGCGCCGGGGGGCGTAGTGAATGTGGCTACGAAATCGGGAACAAATTCTTTCCATGCCAGCGCATGGGAGTTTCTCCGAAACCAAGTCTTCGATGCCCGAAATACTTTCGTTACTTCGCGCAATCCGCTGCGGCAGAATCAGTTTGGCGTGGCCGGCGGCGGACCTGTGTTGATTCCCAAACTTTACAACGGCCGGAACAAGACGTTCTTCTTCGGGGCGTATGAAGGTTACCGGCGCAGCCAAGCATCGCAGAATACCGGACATGCCCCGACGACGGCCGAGCTTGGGGGCGACTTCAGCGCGCTGCTTCCCAACACTGTGATTTACAATCCGGCGACGCTGACGTTTAATGCCGGGGCCGTTAGCCCCACGAATACCGGATACTCGGCGGTGGCGTTTGCGGGTAATATGATCCCGTCTACGCAGATCAACCCGATCGCCGCAGCGTACGCGCAGAAAAATTTCCCGACTGGGCCGTTTGTAGCCAATGGCGGGATTAACTATATCGATTCGTCGCCAACGCATTTGAACCAGGACAGCTACCAAGTCCGGGTCGATCAGACGTTTGGCGAGCATGATAGTTTGTTCGGGCGCGTTTCGCAATACTTCGAGCCGCAAACAGGATCGAACGGGTACGCAGGTGCGACCAGCTTTGCCAACGACTACGGTTCGAACGGAACGATCCACGAGACGCATACTTTCAGTCCAACGATGGTAATGGACGCATTTTTCGGAAGGAATCTGGGCGATGCCGATACCGGAAGCGACTTGCCGGGTGTGGGCAGCGGATTTGCCAGCCAGCTGATTCAATTGGGACTCTCTTCGAATTTTGCGAGCAATTATCAAGGGGGACAAGGTCCATTCACTCCTTCGTTTGGCGTGTCTAGTTATCTGGGCGGTTCGGGCGAATCGCGGCAAGACACGCGCTACGCGGACGACTGGGCGTTTGGCGGAAACTTCACGAAGATCGTTGGGCGGCACACGTTGAAGATGGGAGCGAATTTCGCGACCAACAATACGAAATCGCCGATTTACAACGAAAATGAAGGCTTTACTTCGACGCCGACACAGAATCCCGCCAACTCGATTGGGGGGGATCCGTTCGCATCCTTCCTGCTGGGCTTGCCGGATAACGCCGGCAGAAGAAATGTGCTGGAAACCGAGCACGGAGGCTGGGTGAACGGCGCTTATTTCCAGGATGAGTTCAAAGTCAACAGAAAGCTCACGGTTAATCTGGGGTTGCGCTACGACGTGACTTTGTGGCCGATTTATGGCAATCCGCCAGCCCCCGACGCTTATGTGGGAGACATCGACCTTAACAATGGAACTTACATTTTAGCCAATGTGCCGGCGGCTTGCAGCGCTACCCAGGGGTTCCCATGCATTCCCGGCGGGACATTACCGGACCACGTTGTGGTGACGACGCATAGCAACCACTCGATCTACACGAACGACCACAGCAATTGGCAGCCGCGCGCTGGTTTAGCCTATCGACTTACCGACAAGACGGCTATTCGTATGGGGTACGGCCGTTTTTACGACAACTGGAACTCAATCATCCAATTAGCGCAGAACTACGAAGGAACGTGGCCAGATGTCGGCCAGTTGCTGGCGCAGAACCTGAATCATCCCGGCGGAACACAGGCAAAGGTTGGCGACCCTTTCAACCAAGGTTCGGGAGCGGTTGCGTATCCGGCAGCGACACCCTTTTTGAGTGCTGGATTTGTGAACTGGTATGTGGATCCAGGCAACTATAAGATGCCGTATTCCGACCAATGGAACGTTGGGGTTGAACAAGGCTTGGGCAGCAACATCGTGCTTTCTCTTGCCTACGTTGGATCGCATGACGGCCGTATGAACCAGGGTAGCCAGGGGAACACAGATCCTACTCCTGGGCCTGTTGCGACCGAAGCCGCGCGCAGTCCATATCCTTACATCACGCCGACGTTCTATGACAAGAGCGTCGGACAGAGCAAGTACAATTCTTTCCAATTCCGCTTGCAGCAACGCGCCTCTCACGGCTTGACTTACATCATTTCGTACACTCGTTCAAAGTCGATGGATACGGGTTGCTCCGGTAGTTTCGGTGCGGAAGGTTGCGAGATTCAACAGCCTTATAACTACGAAGCGGACCGCAGCGTTTCCGGGTTTGACTTGCCCAATATCTTTTCAGGCAGCTTCGTGTACGACATCCCCGTTGGAAAGGGAAAATCATTCAGTACCCGTAACAACTTCGCCGATTACGTCATCGGCAACTGGCAAGTGGGCGG
The DNA here is from genome assembly GCA_963763615.1 of Bryobacterales bacterium. Classification (GTDB taxonomy): domain Bacteria; phylum Acidobacteriota; class Terriglobia; order Bryobacterales; family Bryobacteraceae; genus Bog-105. The sequence continues at coordinate 258,681 of CAVXPI010000019.1, forward strand.
CATCTTGAGCGCGCACTCGGGACAGCCCTTTGACGTGACCATGAGCAACGGAGACTTGGCTGGAACGGGTAACACGGTGGAAAGAGCTAATCTTGTAAGCTCAGCCGTCTATGCGCAAAGTAGCGACCCTCGCTATTATCTGAATACGGCGGCATTCGCCAGTCCGGCGCCGGCAACGTTTGGAAACTTGGGACGCAACAGCCTGCGCGCGCCAGCGTTCAATAACTTCGACGTTTCCTTGACGAGGCAGTTTCCGATCAAGGAACGAGCGAGTTTGAACTTCAGAGTGGATGCGTTCAACATGAGCAACCACGTTATCTTGGGGGGTCCGCAGAGTACGCTTGGCAACGCGAACTTCGGGCAGATTACTGGCACTGCGAATAGCGAGCGGCAAGTTCAGTTCTCCATGAAACTTGTTTTCTAGCCACTTCCTCCGCAACGAACACGGCGAAGGCTCTCGGACTGGGGAGCTTCTCGCCGTGTTTTTGTTTTTGGCGCCGTTACCGCTGATGGCGTCGCTGCCGTGCGCCCAGTGCCACAAAGCCATTGCCACAGCTCAAGCAAAAACGGCAATGGCGAATACCTGGATTGCGCGCGCTGAGGAATTCAGCGCAGTCGCTCCGGACGACTCCTCGTACCGCCTCAACCCCAACCTGTATTCGGTTGGCAACTTGAGTTTGCCGGTTGATTTCACAGTGGGCGGCCGGCGGCATGGTGTTGGCTTTCTTTGTAGGATCTCCCAAGTCGGCGGAAACCGTTTGGCGAGGCCGGTGTTGATTCAGGCGCGCTATGCGTGGAGTCCGGAGAAACAAAAACTCGTTCTGGCGCCGGGCTGCTCAAGCGCCAAGCCGCAGACGCTCGAAGCCGCGTTAGGGTTGGCGCTCAGTCCTACTTTTGAGGCGCGCTGTCTCGGTTGCCACGGTCGGGAGACTAGTGGCATCATCTGCGAGAACTGTCATGGTCCCAGCACGGAGCATCCGAAACGCAAGCTTACGAACGACGAGAGTATCGCGGTCTGTGCCCAATGCCATGTGGGTTTGACGCGCTTTGCGGACCCGTCCGGCGATGATTTGCTGGTGGCGAATCAAGTGGCCGCGATTCAGAGGTCGGAGTGTTATCTACAAAGCGGAAAGGCGTTTTCCTGCACCAATTGTCATGATCCGCATCGCGACGCAACGGACGATAAACAAGCAGTCCGTGCTTGTCTCACATGCCACTCCCTCAACGTGACCAAACACGCAGCCATTTGTCCAGTGAACGCCGCCGGCGGGTGCGTTGGCTGCCATATGCCCGCGGTCGAAATGGGTGCGCTTCATCTGGTAGATCATCTGATTCGAGTTCACCCTGAACAGAAAGTGAAAGCGACCAACCACGAAGCGACGCTGAGATCGCAAGTAGAACCGGTGGTCTCGTACCTGCGAATGATCGCGGCCAATTCGCGGGAGGCGGCGGATCGGGCCCTAGCGCACGTTCGCGCGGGCGAATCGTTCTACAACGTGGCGCGGGAAAGTTCAGTGGATGCGACGGCTTCGATTGGCGGGTATCTCGGGCTGCGGAAAGGGATGCGGCTCGATTACGGAGAGACGAGCGGCGTCATGCAACAAGGTGACAAACGCTGGGTGATCTTTCAACGCCTGCCCCGCGACTTCAAGTGGGATGCGGAACAGCTCGAAGTGCAGGCCGAGGCGGCTGATTCCATCAATCTAGCCCAGGAAGCACTGAAGATCTATCCGCATTATCTGCGGGCTTTGAATTTCATTGGCGTGACGTTTGCCCAAAAAGGGAATCCCAAGAAGGGGTGTGACGTGCTTACGTTGGCCGCCAAGCTATACCCGCAGGACGCAGCAACCGAGTTCGCACTGGCATCTGCGTTGGAGGCGGCGGGCGACAAGACGGGAGCAGGGAAGGCGTTTGAAGAAACGATCATCTTGGAAAAGGACTTCACAGCCGCTTATGTCGAACTGGGGATGCTCCAATATACAGCGGGCGACTTGAGAAAAGCCATTGAAACTTTTCGCAACGGGCTGCAGATCGATCCGCTCTCATGGGAACTTAACAAAGGCTTAGCGCAAGCCCTTCGGCAAAACGGCGATTTGTTTGGGGCGAACCAAGCCGCGGAGTTAGCGGGAAATCTACGACGATAATGGAATCTTCATTGGTGGCCGAAGGAGCAAGAGCGCGGCCAGGAGGCCGCAGGGCCGCGCATGGCGCCGCCCCACAAAATGGGAGAAAGGCGAGATTTCTTCTTCAGATTTTGGAACGAACCTCCGATATGTCTAGTTACAGGAGGTCCGCAAGAAGAATGGCGGCCATCGCAACACTACTCAAAGACGACGAATTAGAAGAAGAATTACAAGAGCGGAGCCGGTGGGTACCAGGCCCATTCGCGAAGCGCCAAGAGCGCGTTCTCCTGATCGAGGATAACGAAGAAGCCATGCACCTGGTGCGGTACGCGCTCGAAGAGCACGGAGGAGGCAAATATTCGCTGGAATGGGCAGAGAGTCTGATCGCCGGCCTTGAGCAACTTTCGGCGGGCGGCGTGGATATCGTGCTGCTCGATCTTGGGCTACCAGAAAGTTCCGGTCCGGAGAGCTATGCTTGGGTTCGCGAGATCGCACCAAGTGTTCCGGTTGTTGTCTTGACCGGTGATGATCGCGAGGAAACCGAGTTCGCTGTGGCCGCCGGCGGAGCCGAAGGCTACTTGGTGAAAGACAATGTATCTGGCGCTCGTTTGCTTCAGGTGATTCGCGCAGCACTGGATTCGAAGAAGCGCCGGAACCAGCGCTCTGGCGATATGGTGCGCAACCTGTTGAAATTCTAGGATAATTTGACGAGCGGATCGGGCGCGGACGAAGCGAGGACGGCAATAGCGTCAGCTTCGGTAAATTCTTGGGTTTTGGCGGAGTGGTTCATAGAGCAGAATTTGGGGCCGCACATGGAGCAAAAGGCGGCGTCTTTGAAGCCTTCTTCGGGAAGCGTCTCGTCGTGCATGGCTTCGGCGGTTTCGGGATCGAGGGAGAGGGCGAATTGTTTGCGCCAATCGAAGTTGAAGCGGGCGCGGGAGAGTTCGTCGTCGCGGTCGCGCGCGCCTTTACGGTGGCGCGCGACGTCGGCGGCGTGGGCGGCGATTTTGTAGGCGATAATGCCCTGTTTCACGTCTTCGCGATTGGGAAGGCCAAGATGTTCTTTTGGCGTTACGTAGCAAAGCATAGACGCGCCGTACCAGCCGATCATGGCGGCGCCAATGGCGGAAGTGATGTGGTCGTAACCGGGAGCGATGTCTGTTACGAGAGGGCCGAGGGTGTAGAACGGCGCCTCGTGACACATCTCGTTCTCTTTTTCGACTTGTAAGGCGATCTGATCGAGCGGGATGTGGCCGGGGCCTTCGATCATCACTTGCACATCGTATTGCCACGCTTTCTTGGTTAGTTCGCCCAGGGTCTTGAGTTCGGCAAATTGGGCGGCGTCGCTGGCGTCGGCGAGGCAACCGGGGCGGAGGCCGTCGCCGAGCGAGAAGCTGACATCGTATTTCTGGAAAATCTTGCAGATGGCGTCAAAGTTTTCGTAAAGCATGTTCTGCTTGTGGTTCTTAACCATCCATTCGGCGAGGATCGCGCCGCCACGGCTGACGATGCCGGTGATGCGGTTGCGGGTGAGCGGGACGTACTGAACGAGGACGCCCGCGTGGATGGTCATGTAATCGACGCCTTGCTGAGCCTGTTCTTCGATCACTTCCAGCAAAACATCGATGCTTAGATCTTCGACGCGGCGGACGCGGTTGAGCGCTTCATATATAGGTACGGTGCCGATGGGTACGGGCGATGCGTCAATGATGGCCGCGCGGATTTTGGGGATATCGCCGCCGGTGGAAAGATCCATCACGGTATCGGCGCCATATTTAACTGCGTACTGGAGCTTAGCCAACTCTTCATCGATATTCGAGGTGGTGGCGGAGTTGCCGATATTGGCGTTGATTTTGCATTTGGAGGCAACGCCAATACACATGGGCTCCAGGCTGTGGTGATTGATGTTAGCGGGAATGATCATGCGGCCGCGGGCCACTTCAGCGCGAATCTCTTCGGCGGTGAGTCCTTCGCGTTCGGCCACATAGTCCATTTCGCCCGTGACCAGGCCTTTGCGGGCATAGTAAATCTGGGTGCGAATGGGATCGTTCTGTCTGGATGCTATCCATTCATTGCGCTGCTGCATAGTTAGATTATAGGTTGGGCGATCTTCCAATGACCACGCGTAAGACGGGCGCGGTGTCAGGCGGCCACCGAAAGAGCTGCGGAGTGTTTCTTTCTCGTGGTGGCGCGCATCCGCGCCCTTTGCGCTTAAAGGGCTTTGCGAAATGTCAGGTTGATTCGGCAAGCGCCCGTAAGATCACTAGTGCCCTCTTTGAGAGGTGCGACACCGTGATAGGCGAGGCGCGTGGGACCACCCCAGACGACGACGTCGCCGCTCGCGAGAGGAAGGCGGCGCGGGCGTTCTTTCCGGGTATCGCCGCCAAAGAGGAAGGTGGCGGGCAGGCCGAGCGAGACGGAAACGATGGGCTGGTTGAAATCGAGTTCGTTCTTGTCTTGGTGCAACGTTAAGCGAGCCCCTGGTTCATAACGGTTGATGAGACAGGCGTCGGATTGGAAATTCGGAAAGCCACCGGCCTCGGCAGCGGTGGCCGCGAGCTTAGCGAAAACCGGCGGCATGGCGGGCCAAGGGTTGCCGGTTTCGGGGTCGATATCCGAATAGCGATAACCCTTGCGATCCGAGATCCAACCGACGCGGCCGCAGTTAGTGATGGCAATGGACATGCGAAAGCCGCCGGGCGTGATCATGTGACGGAAGGGGGAGGCAGCCGCGATCTTAGTTACCTGATCGAAGAGGCGAGGCGCATCGGCGAGAGCGAAGCCGTGAAGCAGGACTGCACCCTCGCCGAGCGATTCGGTTTCGGAAGAAGAGAACAGCGAGTGCTGAATCTAAGCCTCCTCCGTGGCCAAGCGGCGTTCGGGGCCATCGGGGTCATTGCGAACTTCGCACTTGTTGTCGAAGATCATGGTGGGTGCTTGGCCTTTGTCGAAGGCCGACCATTTGGGCAGACCCTTGTGATTGGGATTGCCGTGTTTGGCAAAGGCGATCCAAGCTTCGCTTATTTTGGCGCCGAGTTCGCGGGCTTCGGGGCCACCGCCAGTCATCGCAGCACACCGGTCGGTGTTATCGAAGACGAACGGAAGCTCGGAACAATGGAAAGCCATGGGCCGGCCATCCAGGATCGGGGTTTGCCATTTGAACCAATAGACATAAGCCGGTGCGCCGCCCAGAGCGGTTTTGCGTTCAGCTTGGATCACGGCGTTGTTGCGCACGGTGGCGGCGGAGATCATGGAGAGCAATTCAAATGGCCGGGCTTGCGGATTGGATTTACGGTAGGCGGCGATGATGGCTTCAGCGCGGACACCGTGGGTTTTGGTGACGCGCTCTTGGAGGGTTTGCTCGGTCATGGAAAACGCGTCGGGGTTGCCGATGCCGTTCGTGAACTCGTTGAGAACCGAGCCGATGAGCATGGGAACATCGGCCGAGACGGCGGGTGCAGAGGGATCAAAAGGATGGTTGGGAAGAAGTTTGGCGTCGACCATGGGACCCCAGCCGGTGCGGCGGCCGCGAGCGGGGACAGGCGGAGGAGCGGGCGGCGCGGCTTTGCGGAGAGCGGCGGCGGCGGCGCCTTGCAGGCGATCCATAGGAATGTCGTGAAGCTCGGCGACTTGCGAAGAGGATAGGTTGAGCTCGGCTAGTAAGGCGGCGGCGAGTTTGGTGGCGTCTTCCGGTTGGATGACTCGCATTTGCGAACCGCTTTGCACGGCGGCGCGATGGAAAAGACCTTTGGCGGAGGGCATCGCCATGAGGCTGCCGACCTTGCCGCCGCCACCGGATTGGCCGAAGATGAGAACGGTGTTGGGGTCGCCGCCGAAATTAGCGATGTTGCCGCGAACCCATTCGAGAGCGGCGATGAGATCTAGATTGCCGACGTTGGCGGACTCTGCATATTTTTCGCCGCCGAGTTCGGCGAGGTTGAGATAGCCGAGAACGTTGAGGCGATGGTTGAGGCTGACGACGACCACATCGCCGCGGCGGGCCAGATTTTCGCCTTCGTACGATTTAAGTTCCTGCCCGGAGCCGGCGGAGAAGCCGCCACCGTGGAGCCAAACCATGACGGGGCGTTTGGCATTGTCGTTGATGCCAGGAGTCCAGACGTTGACACGCAGGCAATCTTCGCCAGGCTGGCCGTCGTCCCACTCGAACATGAAGGCGTTTTCGTCGTTGTCCCAACCGGCCCGGGCGCCTTGGGGGCAAACTTTGCCGTAGTAGAGAGAACTGCGAACGCCCGTCCAAGGAGTGGGCTTGGAAGGCGGCATGAAGCGGGCGGCGCCGGCGGTAGAGGCACCGTAGGGGATGCCTTTGAAGATGTGCATGCCGTTCTGGCTATAGCCGCGCACTTTGCCGGAAGTGGTTTCGACGATGTTGGAATTGCCGCTAACGGAGGTGAGTTCGGAGGATGAGGCTGTTGAAGGCTTGGGGGCTTTTGCTTCGGCGGCGATCGGGGTGGTTGCCGCTAGGAGGGTCGCTGTGCCTTTAAGCCAAGTACGACGGTCGACGGGGAGGATCGGTGATTTAGGCATGTGGGTTCCTGGTTTGAAAGTTTATCGCAGTGGCGGGGCGAAGAGAAGGCGGTTTCTGTAGGACGTGGGGGGAACCCTTGCGCTTCGATGGCCTGCCGCTTACGGCACACGCGGAGGGCTATTTTTTGTGGTAGCCTCGGCTGACGGGCCCCTGTCGAAGCCAGCGAGAGGAGACACAATGAGTACACTCACGATCAACCCATCAGACCACAACGCGGCAAGAACGACGCGTGCGCTCATGTATGCAAGCGGGTTGTTGGGCGACTTAAAGATTGCGCTGCGATCACTGGGGCGCAACCCTTCGTTGTGGGCCACCGTCGCCCTTACACTGGCGCTGGGTATTGGCATGAACACAGCCATTTTCAGTGTTGTGCGCGGCGTGCTGCTGCGTCCGCTGATGAATCGCGATGAAGATCGACTGATTTACATCCAGCAAAGTGCGCCCGGCCTGCAAGTGAGCAACGCTACGTTCTCAATTCCTGAAGTGAACGACATCGGCGCCCACTTGAAGAACATCAGCAAACTCGGCACGTTCTCAACAGTCGACTTCTCGGCGGAGGGTTTAGGCGCGGCCCGCGAGATCCACGCGGGCGTGGTCGACGGCAACTATTTTGAGGTAATGGGACTGAAGCCCGTGTTGGGCCGCCTGCTGGACGAACGCGACGATGGGCCGAACGCCCCTGGCGCAGTAGTCTTGACGTACAAGTTCTGGGCCACCGTGCTGCACTCGGACGCGAAGGTGATTGGAAAGGTTATACGGCTGGGCAGCATGATGGAAATCCGTTCGGCAACCATCGTCGGAGTGCTAGAGCCGTCCATACCGTATCCGGCGGAAACGGAGCTGATCGCCAACATCGTCACCAGTCCGCACCACCTTTCGGCCACGATGGTACAGGGCCGCGAGCACCGCATGACCGATGTTTTTGGCCGCCTGGCGCCTGGAGCGAGCCTGAACTCGGCGCGCGCAGAGCTTCGCACCAGGTACGCGGCGATGGTGGCAGTCCATCCTGAAGTTTATAAGCCTCAGCATCACTTTCAGATCGATGCCCGGCTGTTACGGGACCAGATCAACGCGCAAGCGAGCACTGTCCTATGGCTGTTGTTTGGCGCCTCGGGCCTGCTATTCGCGATTGCCTGTTCGAACGTCGCAAACCTGATTCTTGCCCGGACTGTTCGCCGCGAATCGGAGTTGGCGGTTCGCGCCGCGCTGGGAGCAAGCCGAGCCGCCATTCGCCGGTCGCTATTGGCGGAAGGTTTAATTCTCTGCGGCAGCGGAGGCTTGGCCGGCGTTCTGGTGGCCATCCCAATGGTAACGGTGCTGGCGCGTTACGCGTTGCGATTCTCGGTAAGGGCCGAGGATCTGACTGTCGATTTCGGCTTGCTTTGGACAAGTTTGCTCTTGGCCTTGGCAGCGGCGGTGTTTCTTGCGTTTGCTCCGCGCCTACCTTCCGAAGATCGTTCGAGCGGACTGGCGCTGACCGGCGGTACGAGCCGAGTTACGGGCAGCCGCCGCCGCATTCGCGTTTTCGCCATTGTCCAGATAGCCGCGTCATTCCTATTGCTGGCGAGCGCTGGTGTGTTGCTGACCACGCTGCATGCAATGCAAAAAGCACAACCGGGCTTTGAAACCGGGCACGTTCTGATTGCCAATCTGCCGTTGATTTCCGATGGCCGAACGCCGCAGCAAGTGGCGCAATTTTACCGGGAAGCGATGCGTAAAGTAAGTGCGTTGCCGGGAGTGGAGAGCGCCGCAACCGCCATGTGGGCCCCGTGGCTTGAGAGGCGTTACTTGAGCTTCACTTTGCAATTCGCAGTGGAGGGCCGAAAAGGTGAAAGAGGCACGGACGACCTGCGCGCCCGGTTCCGGTTCGTTTCGCCCGGCTACTTCGCCACTCTGGGGATTCCACTTGTAGAGGGCCGTGACTTCACAGAAGGCGATAGGAAGGAATCGGAGCTGGTAGCCGTGGTGAGCAAGAGCGTGGCGCAGCAGTTGTTCCCTGGACAAGGCGCGATAAACCGGCACATTATGTGGACGGATCCGCTCGTTAAGGTGGCGGGCATCAGCCCGAATGCCCTCCGGATTGTCGGCGTGCTGGCCGACGTGGACGACGCGAACATCCTCCCCCAACACAATTTGACAATTTATCAGCCGTTCGCGCAGGGACCGCTGTATGGTGCGTGTCTACTGGTGCACGCGAGCAAAGATCCCACTGCGCTCGTCCCAACCATCACCAAAACCATTCGCGCCGTGGCTGCCACTCAGCCGGTGGAGCACGCCGGCACGCTGGAAGAAGTGCGAACCGAGGTCCTGGCGAACAACCGCGTGAGCGCCATCGTGTTCGGAGGGTTCGCTATTCTGGCGCTGGCGATTTCGGTGGTCGGAATTGCGGGCGTGCTGGCTTTCTCAGTGAGCTGGCGAAGCCGCGAGTTTGCAATCCGGCTGGCAGTGGGCGCCCAGCCGCTGCGGATTCTCGCGAGCGTGCTGATGGAGGGGGCAACGACCGCCGCGATCGGCATTGCCGCAGGCGGTCTGCTGGGCTGGGGATTGTCGAGGCTGGCCGGCAATTACGTTTCGGAACTTCAGCTTCCCGGCCCAATTCCGCTGGTAGGATCGGCGGCAGTCGTGGTCATGTCGGCGGTCTTGGCATCGGTAGTACCGGCCGCGCGTGCTGCGCGAGTAGACACCGTGCAAGCATTTCGCGCTGAGTGAGAAGCCTGTGAGACGGCCGTGCTAGTGACGGTAGGCGGCGGCTTGCAGAGCGTACAACTCAGAGTACGAACCACCCTTCGCCATGAGTTCGGAGTGGCTGCCAATCTCAACGAGCCGAGCGCCATCGAGCACGACGATGAGATCGGCCATGCGGACTGTGGAGAAACGGTGGGAGACGAGAACGATGATGCGGCCGTTGGCCCTTTTTTCGCTACGGCCCGCAGCGGCATAGCGCTCGAAAAGGGCATGTTCCGTTTCCGCGTCTAACGCGGCGGTGGGTTCATCGAGAACCAGAAGCAGCGGCTCATCGCGCATGAAGCCGCGGGCGAGAGCGAGCTTTTGCCATTGGCCAAACGACAAGTCGACTCCGCCGGGCCAAACTGTGCCGAGTTGGGTAGCGAGGCCAGAGCTGAGGCCTGCGACAACGTCGGCAGCACCGGCGCGGTCGACAGCGGCTGTGACTGCCGGTTCGTGATCGAGGCGCGGGACGTCACCCAGACCGACGGTTTGTTTGGCTTTGAATTCAAAACGGAAGAAGTCTTGAAACGCTCCGGCGAGACGGGCACGCCAGCCGGCTGCGGGAAGGCGGGCGAGCGGGGTATCGTCAACAAAGATGGAACCAGAGCTTGGCTCGTACAGCTTGGCTAGGAGCTTGACCAGCGTTGTTTTACCAGCGCCGTTCTCGCCGACGATAGCGACGACGGCACCGGCGGGCATGGTTAGAGACACATCATCCAAGACGAGCCGGGCAGTTCCAGGATAAGTAAAGGATACGTGGTCGAAGCGAATGCCGTTTTGGATGGCGGGCGGCACGGGCAGGTCGGCTGCGGCCGCGAGTGCGGCGGCATAGTCTTCGAGCCAAGCGAGGCGACGCGAGCCGTCGGCCCAGAATCCGCGTAAGAAGCCGATTTCGCCGACGGTGGCTCCGATATAGGCCGATAGCCGAGCGCCGGCGGCGAGGACCAACAACACTTGCGCGGCGGGGGAGTGCAGGAATGACGACACGAACACGACGGCGCCTAGGTAAGCGAAACCGAAGATTGCCCAGGCGAGAGCGTGCCAACGGGCAGAGCCCCAACGAGCGGCGGCCACTGGGGCATACCAACGATTCCAGGCCGAACGGCGGTCGCGGATGAGAGTTTCGCCGATGCCGGCCACGCGCACTTCTTTGCCGGGCGGGGCGGTGGTGGCCAAGGTGAAAAGATGACGAGCTAAACGATTTGCTTGTGCGCCGCTTTCCTGCGCCTTTCTTTCGACGGCAGGGCGCCAGGTAGAGGTCAGCACAGTGGGGATGGCGAAAACCGCGAGCAGCAGAAGAAGCGGATGAATGGACGCCAGAAGCGCCATGGTTACAGCGAGCCGAAGAATCCACCCGAGAGTGGAAAATAGCGACATGTACATGTGATCAAGCACGAACACTTGATTACGGAGCATGGAAAGGCGGTCGAGGTATTCGGGACGCTCCTGATGCGCGATGGTAGCGATGGTGGCCTGCAATTGCGCCACGTGAGCTTCGAGCGCGATGGTGACTTTGTCGCGGAAGCGGCGTTGGAGGCGCGTGCTGGTGGTGCGGAGAATCCAGGTGGCGGCCGCCGATACGCCCAAGCCGATGGCGGCACCTTGGACTAATCTCGGGTTGTGCTTCACTACGCCTTCGCCTAGCAGCATGAGCCACAGGGCGAGGAGCGCGTCGGGGAGGGCGGCCAATTGGGAAAGGACGAACGAGGCGAGCATGAGGCGCGGCTCGTTTCGATAGCCGAGTTTGCAGAGTCGCCACATGGACGCAAGAGTGGGCGGCAACGGCTCGATGGGAGAACCGCGCTTCGTATTAGAGGACGTCAAGAGAGAGGCCCTCCTCTTCAGGAAGATTGAAGCGCTGGGCTTGCAGGCCGAACATTGTGCGGTAGCGGCCGCCGAGCGCCATCAACTCGTCGTGAGTACCGAGCTCGATGACGCGCCCCTGTTCGAGCACGCAAATGCGATCGACCTTACGGACGGTGGAGAAGCGATGGGAAATCAGAATGGTGGTGCAGTTGCGAGTGGCTTTAAGGAGGCGATCAAAAATCTCGGCTTCGCCGCGCACATCGAGTTGGGCGGTGGGCTCGTCGAGCAGAACAAGGCCGGCCCCCATCTTGACGGACGCGATGGCGCGCGCTAAGGCGACCCGTTGCCATTGGCCGCCGGACAGATCGGTGCCGCCATCGTAACCGCGCGCCAGAACAGTATTGAGGCCTGCTAAATTTTCCGCACCTGCCGCTGCCAGTGCCTCGGCTATGATGCCGTCGGGCGCGCCTGCGGGAGAAACGTTGTCGCGCATGGGCAGTTCGTAGCGGATAAAATCTTGAAATACCGCAGCGACGCGCGAGCGCCAGGAGGAGAGGTCGAAATCGCGGAGGTCGACGCCATCAATTTCGATGGTGCCCGTTTGCGGATCGTACAAGCGGCATAAAAGTTTGGCCAGCGTCGTTTTGCCGGCGCCGTTTTGCCCAACGATGGCGAGAGAGGTTCCGGCGGGGATTGTGAGATTGAAGTTGTTTAAGACGGGAGGGGCCTCGGCGTTTGTGCGCGGGTAAGCGAACGTTACGTCGCGCAGGCGAATTTCGTGGGCGGGTTTTTCATCGGCGGGACGGTTGCCGTTTGATAGGCTGCCGACCTGGCGCATGGCGGTTCCGAGCCGTAATACCGCGGCCACGGGGGCGGAGGCGCCGTCGAGGGCCCAACTGAAGCCTCCGAAAGCGATCATCGAAACGCCGATGGCGCTTTGTACGAAAGTGACTGCTTGCCCCAGGCTGATGTGGCCGCTGGCAGCGGCGGTTGCAAGCGACCAGAAAACCAAGATGTTGGCTGCGAGAACGAGCAAGACGCACCAGATCATGGGCCGTTCGCGGAGGCGCGTGGCGGCATACTGCAGCTCGTGCAGACGGGTTCGGTTCAGGAGGAAGCGGTCGATGGTCCAACCGGCGAGGCCGAACAGGCGCAGTTCTTTGCTGGCCGGAGGATCAACGGCGAGACGGTAGGCGTATTCGGCGTCGCGCTGGGCGGACTGCACTTCGCCGGTATTGCGGTCGCGCCAGATGGCGCTTTCGCGGAGGAGCCAGTGGGTTGCCAGCCACGCGCCCGCGAGCAGGATGGGCGCCCACCATTGGTAGGCGAAGAGGATTAATGCCGACGCGACGCCGCCAATCATTTCCGCCATTCCGTTGGCGATGAAGTCCATAGAAATGGCGAGCGGGGGGCCGGTCATGCCGAGATCGAAATCGCGCGCCACGGTGAGATCGTTAGTGAGCGCCGGATCTTCCAAATGGCCCATGCCGGGGGGACGCACGCAAGCTTCGGTGAGGCGATCGTAGAGCCAGGCGGCGGTCCGGTCGCCCAAATTAGAGCCGACGACTTGATGAATGGGATTCAAAACCTGGAGCAGTATGAAAATGAGGCCGACCACTGAGAGGGGGATGGTGAGGGCATGGCCATTGCGAACCGCGCCGACGAGTACGCCCATGGAAACCGCGAAGAGCGCGGGCAGGGTTCCGCGCAGTAGGAGCACGATCCACCAAGCCGCCGCAAGACCGGGTGAGGCCTTTGGCAGTACCCCGAAGAACTTCCATTCTTTACGCTCGGCCAGCGCTTTGAGCACTTAAGCATTCTGCCACAATTGCATGGCGGACGGGCCGCGGAGTCATCCGGCCCTCAGAACAGGAAATCGAAGTCGGCCATGAAGCGGCGTTTGTGTTGGCCGAGGAACTGGCCATAGAGGTAGGCGTCGGTGTTGGAGTAGACGGAGTCGGGATTGAAGTGGTTGGTGACGTTGTTGGTGCTGACGGAGAGGCGGATGCTGTATTTGTTATTGACTTTGAAGTCCTTGGAGACGCGGGCGTCAAGAGAGAGGAAATTGGGGAAGCGCTGGCTGTCGGGGATGCCGATGTATTGCTGGGCGGCGTTCGTCAATGAATAGGGGAAGCCGGAACGCCATTCGAAGATGGGGGCGATGCGGAATTTCCATGGGAGGTTGACGAGACCCCAGACCAGGAATCGATTGGGGAGATCGCCAGTGAGTGTGGCGTATTGATTGGGCCGGATGACGGGGAAGGGAAAGCTGCCGAGGTAGTTGGCGAAGTTGTTGAGGTCTCCCAAGGCGCGGCTCTTTACGCAGGAAAAGTAGAGCTGACGCTTTTCGGATTCAAAACGGACGCGGCCGGAGATTTCCCACTGGCGGTAACGCGCTTGTCCATCGCCAGTCAGCAGGAGCGTGCCGGTTGCGGTTCCGGGGGCAGGCAAGACAGAATGCAAAGTCACCAGCCCGGCGGACACGTTTTGCAAATAAGCCACCTTCATTTTGAGCCAGGCATTGACGTTTTGCTCGACTTGCGCGCTCCAATTGGTGCTACGCGGCGAGAAGTCGCCGGGCACGAGTTCCTTGAACAGGTAGCGATCCTTGGTATCGACAATGCCCAGCGCGTTGAGATAAATGATGGGGCCGCGGACGATATCTCCGGCAGTGTTGTAAGTGGTGACGACGCGTTCGGGGTATTGAGAGAAGCTGAAGACGTCGAGTGGAACGCGGTCGTAGAACAGACCCGCGCCCGCACGCAAGACAGGACCGCGATCGCCCAATGGGGTCCAAGCTAAGCCCGCGCGAGGGGCGAGGCGGAGACTTTCGGTGAGCTGCTGCGATTCGGTGCGGACGCCGAGGTCGAGCGCTAAGTGAGGAGTGATGAGCCAGTGATCTTGCACGAACATGGCGATTTCGATGTCGCTGCGTCGGACGGGCAGACCGCCTACAAAACTTGTTTGCTGCAGGATCTGACCTGCCGAATCGAGAATGCCGAAGGGACGTTCACCGATCTGACCGTGTTCGGAGCTCGGGGCGAAATAGGCGCCGATTTTCACATGATGTTCGCCGCGGAAGTCGACGGCGTGGAGCGAGTAAGTGGAAGCGAAACTGAGGCGTTCGGAAAAGCGCTGTTGTTGCGCGAAGTAATTTCCTTCGTTGCCGGATGGGGTGATGATGAGTTCTTGCGGGCCATGCGCCCAAACACTAGCGTCGAAGCGGGTGTAGGAAAAAGTGTTATCGAGCAGGTCGCTGTGGAAGAGTGTCAAGTGATCGTCCAGCGTGGTTGTGTAGTTATGAAGGCTGGCGTCCGGCGCGGCTGGCTGAGGGTTGAAGGTGCTTAAGTTGACCGAGCCTAAGCGGGTGGGCGCAATGTGAAATGTGCCGGTGACGATTTGCGTGGGCGAAACAATGTAATCGAACTGCGAGAAGGAATTCAGGCCTTGTTTGAGTTGCTGGTTGTTGGGGAAGGGCAGCGTGATGACTTCAGTTTTGCGGTTCTCGTATTCAAAGCCTTCCGAGAAAAAGAATTTGTCTTTAAGCAGTGGGCCTTCAAAGTTGAGACGCGGCGTGGCGTCGCGGATGCCGCGCAGGTGATAGCTGCGGATGCGGAAGTCGGGAAACGGATCGTTCAACTCGGCTTTCCATTTGCCGCCGCCACGGCGTGTTTCGACAGAGACGAGCGCGGAGGTGTAGCGGCCGTATTCGGCGAGAAAAGAAGTTTGGAGGACGTTGAGCGACTCAACGCTATCGACGGGGATGGTGGTGCCGAATTGGCCGGTGGCGGGGTCTGTCACGTCGGTGGAGTTGACGATGAGCGCGCTGCGCTGCTCGCCGCCGCCGGCGATATTGAGCGTACCTTCGGGCGAGCGAGAGATACCGGGGGTCAGCGGCAAGACATCGCGAACAGTGGCGGGGCGGCTGGGAAGTTCTTTGGCCGCGGCCGTGGGGACGCTGGTGTTGCCGGTGGCGGGATCGAGCTTTTCGGCGGTGGCTTGGACGCTGACTTCTTCGCGGTGGTGATTCAGCTTGGGAAGTAAAGTGAGTTCGATGCGGTCCGGTTCGTTCGCTGAAACAGTTACGGCGATTTTTTCGAGAGATTGAAAACCATCTTTGGAGACGGAGATTTCATAGGTGGCCGGCTTGAGGCCGGTGAAAGTGGCTAGACCGTCATCGCCTGTCGTTTGTGGACTTGTGAGACCGTTCATTTGCACGAGCGCGCCGGGAACGGGATGGTGTTCGGAATCGAAGACAGTGATGCGGAGGTCTTCGACATTTTGAGCTTGAACGGCGCACACGAAACTTAGCAGCAAAAAGATGGCTCGCAAACGTGGTACCCACACCCCTAGCGGGTTGGACGAGATTGAGACATGCGGCGTTGCGGAAAACTGGATAACGCTGACAGCCGCGTCTCCCCTGTTGTGAAGCCATCCCCTTCAGGCGATAATAGAGTGGTGGGTACAATCAGCGAAAAAAAGCCGACCCCAGAACAGCTTTTGCAGCAGTTGGAGTCCGACGAAGAATACCAGGCCACCGCGCGCCTCAAGATCTTTTTAGGCTATGCTTCCGGCGTAGGCAAGAGCTTCCGTATGCTGGACGAAGGCCGCCGCCGTCACGAACGTGGGCAAGATGTAGTCGTCGGAGCAATCCAGCCTGTGCTTACGGCCGAGATGGCGCACACTGTCTCGACTCTTGAAATCATTCCGCTCAAACAAGTGGACGGCGTCCGGGTCATGGACCTGTCCTCCATCTTGCAGCGCGCGCCCAAAGTTTGTCTGGTGGATGGCTTGGCCTACGACAATCCGTGCGGCAGCGCGCATGCCAAACGCTGGCAGGATGTCGAGCAGTTGCTGAAGGCCGGCATCTCGGTTATCACTTCCGTTAACCTGCAACACATCGAAGAAAAACGCGAACGCGTCGAAGCCATCACCGGCAAACACGTCAGCGAGACTGTGCCGCTCTGTTTCCTGCAAATGGCGGACGAGATTGTTGTGGTCGACGCCCCTCCTTCCGCCTGCCTCGATTCGGGCGAACCCGGCGCGGAGACGAAAGGCAAACTGACCCAGCATCAACTCTCGGAATTGCGCGAAATCGCCCTCTTGCTGGCAGCGGACGTGGTTGATAAGCAGTTGGAACGCTATCTGGCGCGTCACGGCATTGAGCAACTTTGGGGAACGCAAGAACGCATCGCCGTGTGGTTGTCGCCCGGCGCCGATTTCAACCGCATGATCGATAGTGGGGCGCGCAATCGCGACCGCTTTCACGGCGAGCTCGTCGCCGTCCATCTCAACCGCCCGGATTGGTCGCCGGAACAACGGCAAACTGTGCAAGAAGGGCTAGCCGCCGCGCGCGCCAAAGGGGCCGAAATTGCCGAGCTTGACGGCGAAGACGCGGTGGACACCTTGCTGCGTTTTGCTCGCCAGCGCGGTATTACCCAAATCTATGTCGCCCGCCGCAGCCGCGATAGCTGGTGGGAACGCTGCTTCGGCTCCGACCTCGACCGCCTTATTCGGGCCGCCGAGGGTATCGACGTGCGCGTCTTTCCACACAACTAAGCCGACTAAGCCGCCCGTAGCTTTACTGGGTCTCTCAATTCTTGGTAGTATAGCTGCTACGATTTTGATACTGTAGACACCTGGATTGCGGAGGGCAGTTCGTTGACTAACATTACCGGTAAGACTTATGCGCTGACGGCCATCACACCGATGAAGCCCTGGAAGACGATATTCCTGCGGGCCTTCATCTGGCTGATCAGCCATATCAAAGCACAGAACAACAACGATTTGGCTAACCTGTCCTTCATTCACTTTGCGCGTTGGGTCATTGTCACCAGCCAACAATTTCCTTATCTGGGCGGCAGCCAGGAACGCGAAAAACTAAAGTACGACTACATGTTGTTCTTTAGCAACTTCAACGGCACATGGAACCAATACATTGATGCCTTTTCGAGCGTTTTGGCAAAAGGGTTAAATCAGTTTTGGCGTTGGAGCGAAAAGTATCCGGCGGCAGTGCCCATCACCCCGTTTAAGAATTACATCCAGCGCGTCCAGTTTGAAACCGATTACTATTACACCGCTTACCCAAACGCCGCCATCAATGACGTAACAGCGGCCCACCGAGTCCAAGCCGCCGTCGATTCCCTCGCCAAGGGCTGCTCGGGCATGACTCCCGACCAGTTCGCGAAAGCTTATTCGCAGTTCGTTCTGCAAGTGCAATGCGACTTGGGCAGTACCGGCACAGCCCCGGTCGGCGTTTAGCCCGAGGAAGAAGCCATGGCAAACACAAGCGGTAGTATTTACGGTCTTACGATTCTTTCACCGATTATTGACGATCCACACGCGGCTATTTCCCACGATCTCGAAATCCGCATGTACTTAGGCGGACTTAAACGAGATCAAGACGGCCCTTTTGCGAAAGTCGGCGGCACCCATATGGCGCGTTTGGCTGTGATGAACGACGTTGTCTTCGTCGGGTACCCGTCGGTAGAAGAACATCTCAAATCACAATACCTGGTCTTTGAGTCAAACTTTGACGGCGACCTAGATCCCTATCTCCGCAGGATGGCAACCGAGATCCCCGAGCACGTTGACGCGGTTTGGAGCCACTGTGTCGGCTATCCGGGAACTAAGAACGTCGAAGGTTTTCTGACCTACATGAAGCAATGTCAGGTACCCACTACTTTCTACTTCGCCGCTGTGAACGACAAAACGGTGGAGCAAACGCTACGCGCTTTACAAACGCAAGCTGCCGCCGCCTCCTTCATAGAAAAGAATCAAGGCAAACCGGCCGCCGAGATCCAGCAGGCGTTTGCCGCCTTTATGCAAGCATTGCAAAATGCGCCGGCTCCGATCCCTGGAAGCGGATTAGCCGGTTCGCAAAGCTACCAAACCGCGAATGTAGGGGGGACCATTCACCATGAGTAAGCTGAACGAAACCGATATTCAAGGATTCGTGCTGCGCGGCTATAATTTTCCGTTTGCGCGCTACATTTTTCTGGAAGTGCTGGAAGCGAAGGGTGCGCGCAAATTCGTCGACGACACGCTGCCTTACATAACCACCGGTGAACGGTGGGACGAAGGAAAGCCGCAATCGACCGTTAACATCGCATTTACTCATAAAGCTCTCTCGCTCATGCAACTGCCTGACGCGTCATTGCTCAGCTTCCCGGTAGAGTTCTTGCAAGGAATGAAAGCTCGCGCGGCGGTTCTTGGCGATAGGGCGCGCAACAGTCCCGAGCGTTGGGACGGTATCTGGCAAAACGAAGTGGCCCATATCTGGCTGGCCGTGAACGCTCAATCGCTGGCAGCTTTGACGAGTTGTTGCGACAAGCTTCAGGGATTAGTAGCCGACAACTCGGGTGGTGTTCGCATTGTTGGACAACAGGAAGCGGCATCCCTGAAAATCGACGGGCAGTTTTCGTTCAAGGAACACTTTGGCTACACCGATGGCTTCGGCAACCCCGATTACCTGGGGATTGAGCGCAAATCGCAGCCCGGTCAAGGCAAGCTGATGAAAGACGGTTCCTGGGCTCCTCTCGCCACGGGAGAATTGCTTTTAGGTTACGCCGACGAAGCGGGCGAGCTGCCGGTGGCCCCGCTCCCTCACTTGCTCGCCAACAACGGAACGTTCATGGTGTATCGCAAGCTGCATCAGAATGTCGCGGCATTTCGTGACTACCTGGAAGAAAAAGGCAAAGCGTATGCGGGCGGAAAAGAAAAACTCGCCGCCAAGTTCGTCGGCCGCTGGCGCGATGGCACCCCTACCTTGCTCTCGCCCGACAAAGAAGACCTCACGCTGGCGAACGACCCCAACCGCAACGTCAACTTCACCTTCGGTAAAGATCCCACCGGCGCTAAGTGTCCTCTGGGAGCGCATCTCCGGCGAGTGAATCCACGCGATGCGTTCGGCTTCGAAACTCTGCTCATCAACCGCCGCCGCATCACTCGCCGTGGTCTTCCTTATGGCTCCTACGTGCCTGAAGATCAGCCGGTCAGCGACAACGAAGAACGCGGTGTCGCCTTCATGGTGCTTAACGCGTGTATCTCCCGCCAGTTCGAATTCGTTCAGCAGCAATGGATCGAATATGGCAACGACTCCCATCAGGGGAACGATAGAGATCTGCTTCTTGGCAATCACAGCGACTCCCCCAACGGCAGCAAGTTCGTCGTGCAAGGTTCTGAAGACCCGAACAACCCGCCTTTCATTTGCGGCGGGCTCACAAACTTCGTAGAACTCCGCGGCGGCGATTACTTCTTTGTCCCGAGCATGACTGCCCTAAAGATGATCTCCACCGGCACGGTTGATCCGCGCTAACGAAACACCAATAGGCAGCCTACGAAACAGCGGTTCCAATTTGCGCGGATTTTTGCCTCGACGTCAAACCAATCTCCGTTGCCATGGCCAAAGGGCCGACAATGGCAAGCGCGTAATATGGTGCGTGAACATTCTCTGAAAGCCGTAGAATCATCTCCGCGAAGGCAACTAAGAACGCGACCAAGCATTGTGCCCAGCGAGGTTTCACCGTGGTCTTAGGGTCGGTAATCATGAAGAAGATGAACAACTGGTACATGGGTCCGGTAATAGGAGCTACTTCCGCAAGGAAGGAGTGCCCAGTGAAGGCGGTTCGGACGTAAGACAGGACTACAAATGAAACTACATACGTGGCGGTGATGTGGAATCTGTGCACCCGGTAGACAATCACCGCGCCCAAAACCCACACAATCAACATGGGCCAAATGGTGTTTCCCCACTGAACGCTGAGAGTCGCCACAAACTCCGGAACAAGCAAGAGCATTACGCTGATAGAGAAATTCGACGGATTCCAGAGGTGACGCCCGTGCCAGCGGATGACATATTTGGAGGTGATGGCGAGGGCGCTGCAGAGGGCGTAGGGCCAAAATTCCGGAGAACGTATTAATATCCCGACGCTGATTCCTGTAATGTAAGCACTGGCGAGATTTGGGATGCGGCGATAAATAAGCAAACCCAGGCACACTTCAAATAGCATGCTTGTTCCGATGGCGAGCGCCGTGCGAGAAAAGCTCTCCAGCAAGCCGAAGGATAAATTTCCCATCACCAGGATCAGCGTGATGAAGATGGGCGGCAAATATCGGTTGTCGGGACTAAAGAAGCGCGCGAGCGGCGAAACGTCCAAGGGCTTTGCGGTTTGGCTGGAAACAATCACGTCATGTTGCGTGCTCATTGCGGCTCCTGAATCTTATGAATCTGGTTGACTGGCGGCGAATCTAGTTTCTGTGTCCGGCCCGACGGCCATTTGATTTCTATCCTATCCACAGAGGCAACATTTCCCAGGCCGAAATGCAAACGCCGCTGGTTCTGCGAACAAAATCCGCTCCCGCCCGAAACTTCTTGCATTTGCTGTCTACCTTGCCAAAACAGCCGCACCTCCGCGCCAATGGCGCTGCGATTGCTCTCGCGGCCTTCCAGTTGAAATTCAATCCACGAGTTAGCCGGCGAGACTTGGTTTTTATAAAGTAATACCGGCCCTCTCTGATTGGCTACAACCGCGTCGAGCGCTCCATGGTTACCGAAATCCGCCAGCGCAATCGAGCGCCCATCGTAGCGATCCGTCACGCCTACCAATTGCGCGACTTCTTTGAATTGGCCGGCGCCATCGTTAATCCAAACGCGTTTTTGCTGATATCCGGAAAGGCTTCTGCCTTTGAGCGGCGGCCAGTTCGCGGCGTCGGAAATGATCGCCCGGTTGCCTCCAGCAACCTTCGAATAGTCGTACCAATAGCTGCGGCTCTGGTCGAGCGAAACATTGCCGTTTACGGTGTATAAGTCCAAGTATCCGTCATTGTTGAGATCGCCGAATTGCGCTCCGAAACTCCAGCCACCGAGTTCCACGCCCATGGCATTCGCCATGTTTTCGAATTGCACATTGTTGGCCCCGGCTTGCCGCATCCACAAATTGTTTCCTTGTACGAGAACTCCTTCCTCGGAAATATTCGAGACGAAAATGGCGTATTCTCCTTTGTTCAGAATGTCTCCAACGGACGCCGTCATGCCACTTTTCGGCGCATAGCCTACGCCGGTTTGTTTGCCGACTTCGCGGAATTTCTTTCCGCCTTCGTTGAAATACAGTTCAGATACTCCGTAGTCGTTGGCGATAAAGAGGTCTTGATAACCGGTTCCCCGCAGATCCGCAGCAACGGCCGCGAGAGCCCAACGATGCGAATCGATTCCCATCTTGGCGGATACTTCTTCGAAGCTGCCGTTTCCCAAATTGTGGAAGAGATACTTGCGGCCTCCATTCGCGGCGTATTCAAAACTATCGGGCATCATTCGCGTGTTTTTCAGATGCCACAGATTTATATCTTCCGGATAATAGCCGCCCAGGAACAAATCGAGCTTGCCATCGTTATCGTAATCAAACCAGATCGCGGTATTGATATTGGCCCAGCCCGGGAGCCCCGCCTGCTCACTAACGCGAGTGAAGTGCTTGCCGCCGTCGTTGTGATAGAGCTCTGGCTTTCCCCACTTGTAGATCAGGACATCTTCGTAGCCATCGTTGTCGTAATCGCCCCAAACAGCGCCCATGGCGACTCCTGTTTCCGAGGAATTGATGTCGGCTAGGCCAACCTCCGCAGCCACATCCTTAAACGTGCCATCGTGCATATTTCGATAGAGGGCGCATGGGCCGTGCTCACTGCTGCTGGTTACATAAAAATCGTCCCAACCATCGCGGTCAAAATCCACCACCGATACGGCAGCGCCCATAGAGGCCACTTGTTCCATGATGTGACCGAGTTTCGGATCAAGCGTGGGCGCGGTGTGTTTGAAATTGACTCCCGATGCGTTTGCCGATTCCTCGAACCGGAAGCCGTATTGAGCTAAGGCTGCAGCTTCATTTCGCGACACACCGGCCGCTTGGCGGCGCGCGCTGGCCTGCTTATAAAGGATGGGGCTCGCTAAGAGAGCGATAAAGAGTAGGGTTACAAAAAAGCGCGCAGTAGGACGTTGCATCAGCGCTCCCAAAGCCGACTGAGAAAGTATTTTGCCGTGAGGTAGCGGGTGTGGTAGGTTTGCCAATCGCCCGCGTGCAAGCGATAGACAGGATCATCCTCCAGCGGGGTGAGTGGCGTGGGATACGTTTTCATAGTGTGCGACGGCAGAGGCAAAAGGGTCGCAGAGTGTTTGAAGCTATAGTCTCCCTCCTTCATCCACCCGTCACCGGCAAAAACGAAGTCGCGAGACCATCCGGGTTTCAGGGGAGGGGCCGCACGAAACTTTAGACGCAACTCATCTCCGCTGCCGGCGATCACAAAGCGATCGTCAGCGGAGTTCAGAAGGGGAAGCACATCACCATAGCGCGTATAGTAGCCCTCGACACTCCACCATTTTCCCCCTGTTGAAGCGAGCCGGTTATAAAGCGGCATTTCGGGGGCTAAGCCATTGGCCGGCCGCATTTGAGAAAATCCGCGATAACGCAATTCGGCGGCGGCCAGAGGAAGAGGGGCTTCCACCGCAAGCCCGTCGGGTAAGCCTGCGGCCCAGGCAAGCTTGTCCCAATAAATTTCGAGATTTGTGCGCAATCGTAATTTCGTTGGAGCGCCCTTTGGAAAGATTCCAGTGATGTCGAGTACCACGGTCTTGAGTCTGCCCGCCGGAATACCCAGGTTCTTTCTCACTGTTTTCCAGTTCCCACTCTGATCCAAAACTTCGATGCTCAAATCCTTCGGTTTCTCATGGACACCTTGATTGACCGCGACCAGAATTCCGTCGTCCCAGGGATGCAGCCACCCGTAGCCAAGAAGGTACAATGGCCCGCAATTGGGGGCGCCGGGCGGGAGTTCGAGTTCTACCCAGTGATCGCGAGCAACGCCTTGATACTCTCCCAATTCGAATGTGTTGAGATATACTTCGTCCAAATTACGGACCAGCGTGCTGACATCACGGCCGTGCTCATCCTTAGCACTTACAAATTCGCGTGGAGTGTTGGTTACATAAATCTTCCTCGCCACTGGAGGCTCGGCAACGCGTTCATCGACAAAAACCTCGGTTCCGGGTGGATGATCGATGGCTGTCAAACCGTAGTAGTCCATAAAATACGTCTCCCAATATTCATCCGTAAGCCGCAAATCATAAAATCCATCACGGTCCTTCAGTTGATCAGGGCTTAGCTTGAACCATTCTTTACTTTGAGAAATGGGGGCGAATTCTCCCGAGATGTCATGAGCTCCCAATGCGCCGGCCATCGGGGCGACATCTTTCACGAATTGCATGCTGCTCCCGTTCCAGGCGAAAAGCATGGGGCAAGATCCCTTCAGCCGCTGATCGGCAACGAGTGTTTGATTTACTTTCAAATCAAATTCGGTTTGTATTAAACCGTTGGGCCACACAATGCGCGCAAACGCTGCACCTGGATGATCGCCCAACCCAAAATGAAGGAAGGGGGAGTCGATGATTTGTTTTTGCGTCAACAAGCCAGAGCGAACTTCAATTTCCCCACCGATGCCGAACGAATTGATGCGCTGGTCGCCGCTCACCTTGGCGGCGCGGGTGCGAACGGTCTGCCAGTAATAACTCTTGGTCCCATGGTTTGTAAGTTCGACGGGCACCGCCGCGCCGTTTTGACCGGCGGCTAATCCGACGATGTCCAAGCGCCCATCGTCATTGGAATCGATAACGAACTGTGCGTTCGCCTTTAGTTTGGCGGGAAGGGCAGCGAACTGTTTGCCGTCGCCAACGAAAACTTGGTCTCCAACAATCAAGTCCAAAGCGCCGTTATTGTCGAGATCGGCCAGAATGAGGCGGGCTGGACTTACGCTTTCCACTTCTTGATTTGCCCGGCCCAAGGTTTGGGAATCCCACTTGCCGCCGCTCTGCGAATCGGAAAGGCGAACTAGACTCAAGTCCGATTTCAACAGCACAAGATCCGGGACACCGTCGCCATTGATGTCGGCGGCCGCCACGTCGAGGTTGTGCTCTGCGAGTGACGCGGGGATTTCGCGAGCGCGATAGTCACCCAAGCGTTCGTTGCTGAAAACGTGGAGCGTTCCGCTATTATCGACGATCGCGACATCAGGGACGCCGTCGCCATCAATATCAGCGGCGGCAAACTGCAGTATGCCGTCCACTCCTTTGAACGGGTGAACAAGGGCGAAGGTGCCGTCGCCATTGTTGCGGAGCACCAGAGGCTCCCCTTGCGGAACACCGAGCACGATATCCAAATCGCCATCAAGATCGATATCGAACGCCCATGCGCCGGTGTAATTCCCATTCACGATCTCTTGCGGTATTTTGCTTTCTGGCGTTATGTCTTTGAAGTGTTGCGGATCGAGCTGCTGGTAAATTCTCAGTCCGCCGGGCGTGGCAACCACTAAATCCGTTTTAAAGTCGTAATTAAGATCGGCTCCAATAATGGCGTTCCGCCCAAGCAACGCGACACTGGTTTTAGGAATCGCCAGCGCCGCTCCACCCCCAATATGAATCGCCTTTGAATCCGCCCAAACAATCGATGGATCGGCTTGCCCATCCATAGCGATTGCGCCAATCCAAGTGACGCCGCCAGACACGTCGGGCAGCGCGTGGGGTTCAAACGACATCTTTGTGTCTGGCAGCGCGGGTTGGGAACTCGGCGATGGTAAGCGAAGGAACTTGACGAAGGGTTCGGCCACTACCGTGGTCGAAGTCTTAACCTGGTCGAGGCTTTGCCGGTAGCTGGGGGTGCGCAGCAATACGTTCCGCAAGAATTGAATTTGGACAGCGGCAGAGTCGCCATTCGATCCGGTTGTCTGCTGCTGCAGGTTCTCGAATTGAGCCTTTGCCCGGTCGGGCCAGTTTGCGACGAAGGGACGCAGGCGTTCCACCGTTTGCCGCAACGTGGAAAGATCGTTGCGCTTGGCGGCCAGGCGGGCAACGTCCAGCAACACGGCAATGTTCGCGGGCTGAAGCTTGAGAATCTGGTTGAGCGAATCCTCAGCCTGCCGCTCGCTGCCTGCCACGCCTTGACGCTCCTTCTCGGCCGCGATCGAATAAAGAGCTTTCAGATTTCTGCTATCGAGCGAAACCGCCTTTTCGAAATGGGCCAAAGCCTCCGGCACTTTACCTCGGTGGCTTTCAATAACGCCAAGCAGGGACTCGATGCCGCTGTTCTCGGGCGCGAGCGAATGAGCCTTGTCGACGCTAACGAACGCCGCATCGAATTCCTGCTGCCGCATTTGAAGGATCCCAAGATCGGCCCAGCCAGCCGGCTCGCCGGGCGCGATCTGCGTCGACCTTTGCAGCCCTTCCTTGGCGTGGACGTCTTCACCCGATTGCAAGGCAGCCAAGCCAAGATAAAACGCGGCGCAGAGGTCTCGATATTCTTTTGAATCTTCCGCAGGTAGACCAACCCTTTGCGTGCATGCCGTTAAAACTACCATTGCTGCGATGAGCGATCCCAAGAGGCAACGCCGGACGCGCCGAATACTTCCGCTCATTCGTTGTTGTCTCACCTGTTGTCTCCCAGAACGCAATTTTGTACCAAAGGCCTCTCTAAGCACAAGCTCACGGAATAAACCTGTAGGATCCCACCCATAGACTGACGATGTCATCAACCTAAAGATGGATGGTTATTTTTAGACGGTTATGCGAATATCTTTGGGTAAGCAAAAAGGAAACTAAGACAAAGACTATGGCCGACCATGAAGTCCTCTCCAACCAAAAACAGATTTTAGAGAACCAGAAGACAATCCTCCACAATCAGGGTACGATTCAAGGCAATCAGGACGCCATCAAGAAGAATCAACAAGCCCTTGATCATATCTTGAAGAACCAGGAAGCGATACTGAAAAACCAGCACGAGATTTTGTCGCTGCTTAAGAAGTAATCAGTCATGAAATTGCGATCAGTTACCCCGGTGAAGCGTTGAAATTGTTTGTTTGGGCGCAGCCTTTGATTTTCATCGCTACGCTGCTGGCGGCGTGGCAAATTTGTATCAGCCTTCATCCTGGCAGCCTTCTGCCAGGACCGTGGGCAGTGGTTGGCGGTTTTACGGATCTGCTAATACACGGGCTGTTATTGAAATACGTGGTCGCCTCTCTATTCCGCGTGACTTGGGGTTTTACATTGGCGGCCGTGCTGGCTATCCCCGCGGGCTTTGTGATCGGCTGGTATTCACGGGCGGAGATGGCGCTCAATCCACTGATCCAAATCTTGCGGCCTATTTCTCCCTTGGCATGGATTCCCATTGCGATCCTCTGGTTTGGTGTGGGTGACCTCGCTTCCATCTTTCTGATCTTCGTCGGCTGTTTTCTACCTTTACTGCTGACCGCAATCGATGCGGTTCAAAGTGTGCCGGCCGTGTACGTGAATGCGGGACGCAATTTTGGCCTGAGTTTTGCGGAACTGATCTATCGCGTGCTCTATCCGGCGGCGATGCCGCAGCTCATAGTGGGTCTGAGAATTACTCTGGGCATCGCTTGGCTGGTGGTCGTGGCTGCCGAGATGATCGCCGTCAATTCTGGATTGGGATTTCTCATTGTGGATGCGCGCAACGCCGGGAACCGGTACGACTTGGTGGTGGCCGGTATGGTGATGATCGGGGTGATCGGCTTGCTGCTCGACATGGGTATGCGATCGCTTGAAAAAGTAAACGCCCTACGCTGGAGCTATTCGGAGTAGCCATGCCGTCGACTGAAACCAAGCTACGCGCCCGGCACATCAACATGACATTCAAGAGCGGCAGCGAAAGCATATCCGTTCTTGAAAACATAGATCTGGACGTTTCGACGGGCGAGTTTTTGTGTCTCGTTGGGCCGTCTGGCTGCGGCAAATCGACGCTCCTGAGCATTATGGCTGGTTTCCTCTCTCCTACGAGCGGTACCGTCACAATCGATCAAGAAGAAATCTCCGGGCCCGATCCGCGGCGGATCTTTGTCTTTCAAGAACGCGGCGTGTTTCCGTGGCTGACCGTCGAAGGCAATGTGGGATTCGGGCTGTTCAAATTGCCGAAGGCTGAACGTGAGCGGCGCATCGCGTATTACATCAAGCTGGTTGGGCTGGAAGGATTTGAAAATGCCTATCCGCCCGAGCTATCCGGCGGCATGAAGCAGCGGCTGGAGGTGGCGCGAGCGCTGGCTGTCAACCCCGACATGCTTTTTCTGGACGAGCCATTTGGCGCGCTGGATTCGATTACGCGAATGATTATGCGCGGCGAGCTCCTGCGGATTTGGGGGGCGGAGCACAAAACGATCATCTTTGTGACGCACGACATTGATGAAGCCGTGCAACTGGCGGACCGCGTGGTGGTGCTCCACGACCGGCCGGCGAAAGTTCAGCGCGTTGTGAATATCGATATTCCCCATCCCCGCGATATCAGTTCCGCACGTTACCTTGAACTGCGCGATGGCATTCTCGAAGAGATCGGTTTGGCTCACAAGATATGACTTCGTTGGCGCAACCGGCAAAGTGGGAACGGGTCTTTTGGCCGATTCTGACCTGCGCCTTATTTATCGCTCTCTGGCATTATTCCGTTGTGTGGACAGCGACGAAAGTGTTCCCTTCGCCGCGAGCCGTTGAGAAGGGGATTGCGGGATTACTGCAGAGGAGTGTTCTCTGGAGCTACATTGGCGACTCGTTGCGCCGGGTAGCGATTGGATTCGGAACAGCGGTAGCGCTTGGAATTCCGCTGGGATTGACGCTCGGCTGGTATCTCGCCGCTAATCGCGTGGTGAACCCCGTGCTGCAACTGCTTCGGCCGGTCAGCCCGATTGCCTGGATTCCGATTGCCATCATTCTCTTCGGGGTAGGCGACACCGCGGCGACGTTCCTGATTTTTCTAGGCGCGTTCTTCCCCATTGTCGTTGCCGCTACAAATGCGGTATCGAATGTACCTTCCATGTTCCGCCGGGCCGGTAGTAATTTCGGTCTGACGCCCGTTGGGATTTTGCTGAAGGTTGTCTTTCCCGCCGCGCTTCCTCAGATGATCGTTGGTTTGCGAATCGCTCTTGGCATTGCTTGGCTGGTGGTCGTGGCGGCTGAGATGATCGCCGTTGATTCCGGGTTGGGTTATCTTGTGATCGATTCACGCAACTCCGGAAAACACTACGATCTGGTGGTTGCGGCCATGTTACTCATCGGGTTAATCGGCCTGGCATTGGATATGCTCTTCCGGCGGCTCGAACAAATGAAGGCGGTTCGATGGGGATTTCGTCATGTCGCTTAAAGCGAAGATACTTTGGGCGGCATTCGGCTGGTTCGTGCTGATCAGCGGGGCGCATGCTTACCTGAACGTCAATTGGCCGGCGGTCTTGAATGCCTACCGGCCGCCCGAAAAGCGTAAAATCATCGTCGCTTATATTCCCGTCACGTGTCAGCTTACGTGCCCCGTCACCGACTACATCTCGAAATTCTCCACTTCGGGCGAGATGTATTTGCCGCGCATGTTTCAAGGTTTTCCCGAAATTAAAGAGGCCCTGATTTCAAACAAGGTGCAAGCCGCGTTCATTGTGGCGCCGCTGGCCATTGCCCTCCGGGCGCAAGGCGTGCCGATTAAGGTTGTTTACTTGGGCCACCGTTATGGCAGCGCCGTAGTGGTTCGTAAGGACGGGCCCATTAGGAGTTTCGCCGACATGCGCGGCCATACGATTGCGATCCCGAGCCGCTTTTCCGACGAGCGGCTGATCCTGTTTCGCGCCATGAAGATTTGGGGCATCAAACCGCGCGAAATCAAGATGGTGGAAATGGCGCCACCAGATGTTTCAGGAGCCCTTGCGGCGCGCGCCATCGATGCGTTCTCGATGGGTGAACCGTTTCCCTCGCAAGCGGAAATGGCGGGTTACGGGAGGGTTCTTTTTCAGGCGCGCGAGTACTGGCCCGACTATATGTCGTGCATTCTCGTCGTACGCGAAGATTTGATCGATCGTCGTCCGGAAGTCGTGCAGACTTTGGTGGATGGCATTGCGCGCTCCGGTTTGTGGCTCGATAAAGGAAAGCCTCAGCGGGAAGACGCCGCCGATTTCGTTGGCCGTTATTACTACAATCAAAAACCGGCGCTGTTGCGTTGGGCTTTGACTAAGCCTATGGACCGCGTCATGTACAGTCCGCTCGCGCCCCGCAAGCCGGATTTCGACCTGGTGCGAGATCTGATGATAGAAACCGGTGTCTTGGACAAGAAAATCGAGTTCGAAGAGTATGCGGACACGCGATTTTCAGACCGGGCCAGTATTTTGACCGCATGGAAGTACGAGCCTGGCGTGGCGAGAGCCAGGTAAACCGAAATGGAGAAAATAAGAATGGTTCGCAGAGATTTTATACAGCGCACGTTGGCTGGCGCGGCTAGCCTGGCACCCTTAGGAGCTGCGGAGACCGGCAAGAATCAAAGGCTGGTATACCGAGTAACTGGGTTTACCTGCATCACTTGTGCTGTCGGTTTAGAAACGCTCCTGGGGCGCCAAAAGGGCGTGGCCCATGTTGAAGCTGGCTATCCGAGCGGGATGGTGAAGGTTGAGTTCGACCCGGCCTTGTTGAGTGACAAGTCTCTCAGGGAGTTAATCGGCGAAATGGGATTCAGGGTTGTTGAAGGCCGGAGTCTCTGATGGACAATTCGAGCATAGCTGAGGTGCTGGTTTCGCGTCTTCAACTTAGTCAATCACCTGTCGCAGTGAGCTTCGTGCATTCGGTTCCCAGTGGCATTAGCCAGTATTCAGGCCGCGTCCCAGCAGGTTGCCGTTTTTGGCAAGACGCCGGCGAACGGGCGTTTGCCACCTCGGCGTCCGACCACGGTTTGTGCGCGATCGGCGTTTACACGCACAACTTGGAGCCTTCGCCGGGTCAGCAAACAGATCTAATGGATGCTTTGAAAGTCTTCGGTGAATTGGACTACGTGAGACAGGAGGACGTGGCTGCGATTCCGGTGCTGCCATTCCGGCGTCAATACGTTGTTTATTCGCCGCTGGCGACGAGCCTGTTGAAGCCCGACGTGGCGATTCTATTTGTAAGGGCGAATCAGACCCTCATTCTTTCGGAAGCGACTCAGCAGGTGGAAAACGAAAACCCGTCGGCGATGGGCCGGCCCGCCTGTGCAGTAATCCCTCAAGTAATGAATACCGGGCGGGCGGCTCTCAGTCTCGGATGTTGCGGGGCGCGAGCTTACCTGGACGTTCTTAGCGACGAGATGGCGGTCTTCGCGATTCCCGGAGACAAGCTGGCTGCTTACGCGCAACGCATTGAAGCGCTCTCCAAAGCGAATGAAACGCTGGCGAAGTTCCACCGGTTACGTAAGCGCGATGTGGAAGCCGGTTATGCACCGACGATCAAGGAGTCGCTAGCAGCATTGGCGAGCTCCTAGTTTTTCTCAACGCGCTTTGCCAGTTGTTCAGCAGCCATAGCGGTTCCTCTCACCCGAGCCGCAATTTTAGAGAATGCCAAGTCGCGCGCTGTCGATGTGTCGTCGGCAAACGGCGAGAATCCGCAGTCGTCTGTTGTTCCCAGTTGCTCGACCGGAATATATTCGGCCGCTTCAAGTACGCGTTCGCAAACCGTCTCGGCAGTTTCCAGGGTTTGGTGAATCGGATCAGTCACTCCGACAAACACTCTGTGGTTCAGTTGAAGGTGTTCCTGGACCAGCTTCAGGCTGTGGCTGCGGTCTTTTTCGCTAGCCATCTGAAGGTAGAAGTTGGTAACCTTCAACTTGAAAAGGCGCGGCAGCAGTCCGGCGTAATCCACATCGGCGCTATGAGTCGCGTCATGATCGCCGCCGGGGCAGGAGTGCACGCCCAGGCGCAGTCTTTCGGCATCGGAGAATCTCTCGAGCACCCGATTGTTGAGATTGATGAACTGATCAAGAAGGTTGCCTGAGGGATCTAATTTCAACGCCAAACGGGCTTCCGTAAAATCGATTTGCACGTTGACGGCGCCTGCTACCAGGCAACCGCGAATATCGGCCTCTGCTTCGTTGATCAGATCTTCTTCAAACTGTTCTCTGCAATACTCGCGAATCCCATTTTCCGGATAGAGCAAGCTGAGCGCCGATGCTGAAATGACGGCCTGCTTCAAGGGAAGTTCCGTCAGCTTTTTGGCTGCTTTGAGATAAGCACTGGCGAAGGTCTGGTAGCGGAACGGTCCAGCCACAAGACGCGGTAGGCGGCGCGTATGGCCATCGGCAAAGGGAATGACAACGCCGTCGGAATCGAGATTTTCAGCGCCATGAATCGGATACGTCGCGAAGCTCGGCTTAGTTTGTTCGCCGTCTGTGATGACCGGCGACCCGGTTGCCTCAAAGCGCGCAATGGTATCGCTGAGTGCGGCATCTGAAAGGGCGCTAAGCTCGCTTGCAGAGAGCCGGCCTTCAGTATGCGCGCGCATTGCGTCGATTAACTTCTGCGGCCGCGGAATGCTGCCAATTGGTTCAGTGAGAATGGTCATCTTTTGTACCTGTTTTGTACCTGTTGAGCTGCGGTCACGCCTGAGCCGCGCTGGCATGCGAACGGATATCGGATGGAATTCGGTTGTAGCCGCCTTGCGCAACGGCCGCAGCCCTTAGCTTATACGCTTCCAAGTCTTGCGGAGCCCAAGTTCCCAGTCCGTCTACATAGCGGTTGTACATGCAAAAAGCGGCGGCAATGAGGACTGTGTCGTGAATTTCAATGTCGGTGGCCCCGAACTGCCGCGCTCTGTCCACGTCTTCGGCAGTGACATGCCTACCGCCTTTCTGAACTTTGCCCGCGACCACCAGCAGCGCCTTAAGTTTTTCAGAGATCGCCGCAGCGTTGAAATCGCGCTTCACTCGAAGCACCGTGTCCTCATCACCGTTCAGGTGATAGGCGGCAATGGAACCATGAGAGGTCTGGCAATAGAAGCAATCATTCTGCGATGAGACGTAAGTCGCGATCAGCTCTCGCTCGGCTGGAGTAAGAGAGCCCGGTTGGTGCAGTAAAACGTCCGCTAACTCGCACAACGCGTTTGCCGTTTCAGGGCGAAAGTCGAATAGTCCGCGGATACCGGGCAGACCATCTTTCAAGTTAATGTGGGCCATAAAGTTACCTTCTTAGACAGCTTCCGCTGCGACAAGACCAGGCGCTACTCTTTCGGTGGAACCGACATAGGCTTCCGTTGCCAGGCGCGCCGCTTGCTGTCGATAGAGGCTCTGCCCTTGGGGCGCCCAGGTGGCCAGCCCATCTACGCAGCGGTTAAACATGCAAAAAGCTGCGGCAATCAGTTCCCGTTCGCCAGGGGAGAGGGAATTTGGCCCGCGCAACAGCACCTGCGCAAGCTCATTCATGGGCTTAGCTGTCCCAGGACGAAATAACATGGGACTGAGAATTCCCGGTACACCTTCTGTCAGCGTGATATGTGGCATGTTTTGCTCCTCTGCGATTAGGTTTGAGATTTTTGTTGCTCTGGTGAAGTTTTTGTTTGACTAAGCCGCCGGGCCATCGTATTTAAAAGCTTGGGACGGACGTCCGGCCGCGTCCAGGGGCATACGGCAATGCAAATTCCACAGGATGCCGATTCAGCGAAGTAGGGGATACACTTATCGAAATCCACGTACCAACGCTCCACGCCGCGGATCATCTGCTTGTGTTCGACGATAGCACTTGGGGGGCAGGCGCGTGTGCAGACTTGGCACGTCTTACAAAATTCGTCGCCGCCAAAATGGTCGGGCGCGGTGGCAGCGAGCGGCATGTCGGTAGTTACCCCGGCTAGCCGCATGCCCGATCCGAAGTGCCGGCTGATGATTGAGCCGTGCTTGCCAAGCTCTCCCAACCCCGAAGCAATAGCCGGTGGGATGAGAAGCAAGGCGCTGGCTCCGGGTCCAGGATACGGCGTGGCATTGTATCCCTGCCGACGGATCCAGTTCGTGAGCGCGTAAGAGGCTCTTGTGCCACGCGCATATTGATCGCCCACGTCGCAAACCCCAACACCGTTCGTCTCGTCTGAAGGAACCTGCTTGAGCCGCTCATAGTTGTGGGCCAGCGCGAGTATGATCACCCACGGCTCGTTAATTGTGTACCCTTCGAAGACATACAGCGGGTCCATTGGCGCGATGCCAATATCATCGGCTTCATGGGAAAGTGCGAAGGCCGCCGCTTCTTTAGAGAGTTCCTCTGGCGACGCTTCGTTTCGCACATCCGCTACCGGAATTAGTTCCGGATAGTTGTACGCTGCCTGGAAAGCCTCTGGCGCGCCTGGGCATTTTCGAGAATTTTGGCGTGCGACAATTTGCAACTCGCCATAGGGATGCTGATCAGGCGGATGCCAGAAAAATGGTGAAGGCCGGCGAGGCTTGGTTTCACCGAGGCCATTGATGGGGTTGCCGGAGACTTTGAGCAGCGCGAGCGTTTCCGGCTTGGGAACATAGCGGGTTAGTTTGGGCATATTCATCTCAACGGATATCTCGGCATGGCCAGCATTAAAGCGCCTGCTGCAAACGTAGCCACTGAAAACAGCTGCAGAACTCCAACATAAGTTCCGCTGTGATCGAAGGCGCGGCCCAAGAGAATCGACCCGGCTGCCGCGGCAATCGCGAATGCCATCCACGCCCAACCATAAAGAAGTCCTAAACTCTTCAGTCCGAAGTAGCGAGCCAACACATAGGGCGTGACGTCCGATTCGCCGCCCATACTAAAGCCAATCAGTACGGCCGCAACTAAGGCTGTGGGCAGAGTCGCGGCAGTTTTCAATAGATAAAGGCCCAGCGAGGTAGTGAATAGGAGAAACATTCCAACGCGCGGCGCAAAGAAACGATCGAGCAGCCAGCCGGTTGAAAGCCTACCGGCAAAACTAGCAGCGCCCGCGGCGGCCACCGCATAGCCGGCTCCGCTCGCCTTAATCCCTCGATCTGTCAACAAAGCGGAAAGTTGAGTGATGATTCCCGTCGTGCTCATTGCTCCCAAAACAAGAGTCGCCAGCAGTATCCAAAACGCCCGGCTCTTCAGTGCAGAGGCATCCGGGGGCATCGCCGCCTTCACTGGGGTCCCCACTTCCTCGCTACGTTCCCGAACAAATAGAGCGGCAATCGGAAACGCTATGAGTAAGGGCAGCGAACCAAGAATGACGTAGCTCGTTCTCCAGCCCACTGCGGTGATCAGGCTCTGCGCAAGAATGGGAACGGCCACCATGCCGAGAGACGAGCCCGTCAAAAGAACCGCCAAGGCAGCGCCGCGCCGTTCGCGAAACCAAGTGGAGACGGCGCGTGTGTAGCCCAACTGCGCGGTGGCATTTCCGATGGCGCCAATTAGAACGAACGTGCAAAATAGTTGCGGCAGGCTCTTATGCAGCGTGGATAATGATCCGAACGCGAGCGCGAATAGCGCGATGCACGGCAGAACCACGCGACGCGGTCCGAATCGATCCAACAACAATCCGAGCAGCGGCGAACAAAGACCTAGCGTAAAGGAGGCACACGCAAAGGCGGTAGCAATTGTCTGGCGCGACCACCCGAACTCGGCTGAAAGCGGTTTGATGAACGCGCCAAAGCTGTAGATAAGGATGGAGCCGAAACCGGCCATGCAGGCGAATGAAGAGGCGATGGCCACCTTCCAGCCGGGATGGGTCCAGGAGCTTTCTCCGCTCATTTCCGCTTTGAATGCAACTTCAACCACTGCCGGCGTTGCCACTAGAAAAGCACCTTGAGTCCGAATTGCGTGAGCCGCGCAGGCCCCGCTGTCAGAATGCGTCCAAAATTCTGCGAAGCCAGATCGGCTACGGGAACAGAGAAATTGGGGTGATTGCCAATGTTAAAACTTTCGGCACGGAACTGGAGTTTCAAACGCTCCCGCACGACAAAATCTTTGATGACGGAAGCGTCAAGATCAATCAACCCGGGCCCGGTGGCAATGTTGCGGCCGGCATTTCCGAATTGGCCGGCTTGGGTGAGCGGATTGAGCCGCTGAAAAGAAGAACTGCCGATCCATTGGGCCGGCGTGTGCGGCCCGGCGTTGGGGTCGCCGATGAGATCGGGCCGGCTGGCAAAGTAAGCGGATAACGGCGGACTGCTGGCTTGCAGCGACACGTTCGCACTGTCATACACAGTGAACGGCGTGCCGGAATTCGCCGACGCGACTAAATTCACCTGCCAGCCATAGGCAAGCGCGCGCGGCACTCCCTGCAAATTGCGTCCGAACGGCAACTGCCAAGTTCCGCTTGCTACAAACCGCTGACGCGCATCGAAGAGCGAACGGCCATGTTCGGCTTTCAAGTCAAACGGATTCTGCGCCAAATCGTTTTCTCCTACCAGCCCCGTCCCTGAAGAGTTGTTGACATTGATACTGGACAAATAATCGAGCGACTTCGAAAACCAATAGGAAGTATTAAATGAGAAGCCAGTGGAATAACGGTGAGACAGACTGACCTGCCCGGCTTCATAGGTTGAGTTGCTGCCATATGTCAAGAGCGCCACAGTGGCTAACTGACAAACTCCGCCATGACTGGCACAGCCTGCGTAAACCCTGCGCGCATCGGCGTTCGAAGAGGTTGCGCCCGGCCCATAAATCGCTGGGTCCGCCTCAGTGTTGCGCGGCAGACGCGTGCCCTTGGTGCCGACATATTTCACTTCCAGCAGGTAGTCTTTACTGAAGGATCGTTGGATTGTGAAATTCCAGTTCTGTGAGTAGGGCGGACGGGCCGTGCTATCCATCGCCAAGATGGTGGAGGGATGAGCGAACGTCCCGGGAACAGGAATGGTGTGGCCCGTGTACGGGCTCGCAAAATTGATTTTCCCAGTGAACTGATCGAACTGCGCCCAAGGAGCGGCGCTCACCGATGGATTGGCGGCGATGTTAATTCCATTCGAGAAGGGATCGTAAAAAATCCCGTAAGCCGAGCGGATCGACCACAAGCCCGATCCGGTGGGATCCCAGGCGAAGCCGATGCGAGGCATAAAGGCTTTATCGAAGTTGGGTGCAAGTCCTGAAGAAATTCCCTTGTCGCCAGGAAACAGAATTCCAGTGGGCGCGTCAGGATGCACCGTGGATTGAACGCCCGGCACGAACGTGTTCAAGCGGTTGCGGATTTCGGAGTTCGGGGTAATCACTTCCCAACGAAGGCCGTAGTTGAGGGTCAACCTTGACTTGACGCGCCATTCGTCTTGCGCATAAGCCGCCGAATTCCAGGTGCGCAGACCACGGCCAAAATCGCCGATGCCTTGATAGAAGACAACAGGAGAACCGAGAAGGAGGTTCGCGAACGAGTCGCTCAGCGGGAACGAAGGAGAGAAGATAATGAGGCCGTTCGGCACTGTTGACTGGTATACATTCATTTGTGTGCGGATAAAGCTTCCGCCGAACTTGGCGGCGTGTTTGCCCTTGATCCATGCGAGGGAGTCGCCAAGCTCATATGTGTTTTGCGCCGAATCTCTAGGGCCGCTGGTTGCTCCGCCAACCGGGGAATAGCCGCCTAAGTTGAAGTAAGGCGGCCCCTGCCCCAATGCCGACGCGGAAGAGTATTGAAAGCCGAAGGCCGAAGGCGGAGTCTGGTTTAGCCGCTGATCGAAATCGAACAAATAGCGCAGGAAAGAAATCCGCGCTGCGTTGCTGAGCGTGGGCGAAAGGGAACGCGTATTTGAGATTGCCGCCGTATGAGTCGTTAAGTTGTCCTGCGTTGGAAAACCAGG
Source organism: Bryobacterales bacterium (assembly GCA_963763615.1). GTDB lineage: Bacteria > Acidobacteriota > Terriglobia > Bryobacterales > Bryobacteraceae > Bog-105. The sequence goes on from CAVXPI010000019.1 coordinate 295,448, forward strand.
AAGAGACGATCCCCGGAGCGAAATGGGATTGAGATTCTCACCTTGAGACCATGCGTAGCGCAGAAAATATTGATCGCTCGCCGAGCGGACGTAATCGGAGCGAACTCCCGTTTGATCGGTGTCGTTGTGCGTTACAGGCGTGGTGGTGAACACCGTGGGAGAGACATTTCCAAATGGGTAGAGTTTGGCGACGGCCACTCCGATAGGATTGAACGAAGACACGGGAATCTTGCCGCCGGGAACCAACGCTCCGCCGGCGCTGAAGTTGACCAGCGGACTGGCCAAGCCGGTAAAATCGCCGTTGTGTTGGGCTTGCGACGGCACAGTAGAGGTGTAAGTGACGCCCTGCCTGTTACGGAATCCCTCGTAATAGCCAAAAAGAAACAGCTTGTCCCTTTTTACAGGTCCGCCCATCGTTACTCCATATTGATTCTGCTTCAGCGGTTCGACCAACGGTGAAAAGAAGTTGCGTGCGTCTAGGACATTATTTCGGAAAAATTCATACGCACTGCCGTGGACCTGGTTACCACCGGAACGGGTGACTACGCTCGTGGTGGATCCCGCAAAAGTGCCGTATTCCGGCGGTGCGCCCAGCGTTAAAATGCGAAATTCCTCAATGGCATCCACCGGCGGTTTCAGCGCAAAAGCGCCATCCATTTTGTCCACGTTTTGCGAGCCATCCACCAAGTAATTGTTCGATTCGGGGCGCATCCCGTTTACAGCGTACGCTTGGTTCGAACGCAGTGAACCGCCGAATCTCGCCATCGATTGAGTGAGCGGCGCGACGCCGCTTTGAAGCAGCCCGAGCTGAGTAAAATTACGGCCATTGAGTGGCAGGTCCAGAATCTCGTGGCCGGTTACCACGGCACCAAGCGCATTTGTGGCAACGTCGACCAGCGGAGCATCGGATTGAACGTCGACGGTGGATTTGACGGAGGACAGGGCCATGGAGAAGCGAAGATGGACGTCTTGACTAATGTTTACTGTGACTGGCTCTTGAGTGATCGTCGCGAAGTGGCTGGCGTCAACCGCGATGCGATAGCGTCCGATCGGAATCTGGGCAAAACGAAAAAGACCGTTCGCATCGGTGGATCTCTCTCGAGCGACGCCGGTTTCGAGATTTTGCACTACGACGCGCGCGGAGACGGTGCCGCCGGTGGCATCAGTGACGGAACCCTCGATGGCGCCTACTGGATCTTGAGCCTGTAGTGCCGTTGTGGTTAAGTACGACAGCAGAACGATGCTCAGAGAAAGATGTACTTGAATTGAAAGAACTGAAGCGTTGTGTTTCATTGGAGACGGAGATTAGAAGAGTGTAAGCGACGATGTTAGTCTCTGTCCTCAATCGTTGGGTGGAGGCCGATGAAAAAGGCGATTGGTCTTGTGCGGCCGACCCAGTGAGTGGTGGGTCGACGCAAAAAATCTATACAACTTTCGATTGATGGCCGGCGCGGCAAGCTACTGTATACTTCGTGATTTAGGAAGAGTGTCGAATGAGCGCAGTGCAGCATGTAAGACCCGATTACGAGGATAGTAGCTATACCCGGAGAAGCAAGTGGAAACGGCGCCTACTGCAAATCGCAACACCCTTGATGGCCCTTTATGTTGCGGTTTTGGCGGGCTTCGACTATGCGATGCATCGGCCGCAGGCAACCTTTTCGCGTGTGATGATGCACGTGGGCCCAGTTCCGTTCCTGCTCTTTCCGTTTGAAACGATGTGGACAAATGCGCGGGCGGGCCATCTCCATGTTGGAGACAAGTCGCCCGATTTTACGCTTCCACTACTCGATCATTCCGGCTCGGTTAGTTTGTCCTCATTTCATGGCCAGAAACCCGTCGTTCTGGTATTTGGCAGTTACACTTGACCACCCTTTCGCCGGGAGGTTCCCGCGCTCAACAAATTGTATGAACAATATAAAGATCGCGTCGCATTTTACATTGTTTACATAAATGAGGCGCATCCTACCAATATCTGGCAGATGCAAAGCAACGTCAAAGAAGGAGTCTTGTTCGCCGATCCCACCACCGAAGCAGACCGCGAGATCGTTGCCAACTCCTGTGTGGGCAAGCTGCATATTGCGATCCCCGCGCTGATCGACTCCATCGGCAATCGCGTAGAGCAAGAATATACAGGCTGGCCCGACCGACTCTATCTCCTCGATAAGGAGGGAATCATTCGATTCAAGACGCAGGCTGGTCCCTTTGGGTTCGATGCCAAGAAGCTAGCGGCTGCACTCAAGGGCTATTGATCTTGTTCCGTGAGTCGCTGACGCCTCAAGCCGAGCGGCCCCGTCCCAGCCCCAACAGGGCGGCCATGTTGACCAAATCGGCAAGAGACTCGGCTTTCATCTTCTGCATCGCACGTCCGCGATGCGCCTTAACCGTAATTTCGCTGATTCCCAAGTCGCCGGCCACTTGTTTGTTGAGCATTCCCCTGACTACGAGGGACATCACCTCGCGCTCCCGCTGGGACAGCGATGCAAAGTTTTTGCGTATCGACTGTATCTCTGTCTCACGGCACAACATTTCGCGGCTTCGCTCGATGGCCTGGCGGATCGCACCCAGAAGAGCCTCGGCCGTAAACGGTTTCGTCAGAAATTCGACGGCTCCCGCCTTCATCGCCTCAACCGTCATCGGTATATCTCCGTGGCCCGTGATGAAGATGATCGGCATGTCGGCGCGATCGGCCGCAACGCGCTTCTGCAACTCCAGGCCGCTCAGTCCCGGCATAGAAACGTCGAGGACGAGGCAACTTGGCACAGAAGGTTGAGATCGAGGCGACGCAAGAAACTCGGCGGCGGAAGCGAAAATATCCGGATGCCAGCCCGCGGAGCGAATCAGCAACTCAAGAGATTCGCGAACTGACACATCGTCGTCGACAACGAACACTACCGGCGTTGGGTCTGTCATTGGAAGAATCTTGGGCTCACGTGAGGCATACAATCCCACCATTCTAATCGTTCCTCACGAGACGCTTCAATTCGGGGTCATCACCGAACGCAGGGCCTCCAGAAGGGCCGTGTCGCTGAACGGTTTGGTCAAGCAAGCTGCCGCTCCCAACTCGATGATTCGCGCCGGAACCGCGTCGTCCCGGATTGCAGTGATGAAGATGATGGGAATCCGCTTATCGCGACGCTTCAATTCAGCTTGCAACTCGGCACCATTCATGCCGGGCATAGCGATGTCGAGGATCAGACACTTGGTCTGCTCCAATGCATCCGATGCGAGGAACTCTAACGCAGATGAGAACGCCCGCGCCGAATAGCCAAATTCTTTCAGCAAATCCGGCAGCGACTCACGAACGGATTCGTCGTCGTCAACCACAGACACAAGCGGACGTTCGCCGAGCTTCGATTCCACCTCTAGCCCTGGCGCCGTGCCGGTGACGTGCCTGCCAATCATTTTTCTTTAACGCCTCCCAGCGAATATTTCGGCGAGACCGGTGTTTCGACGTCGCCGGCCACGACCCCCTGCCTAAGCTGATTGGAGCAGAAATCCGGAAACAAGTCGATTAGACGAAGGTATCGTTTCCTGGCCGCGGCGATTCCTCCGTTGAACCGGGATAGAGGGTTGCTGCCAATGCAGCGTACGCGCCAGTGCCCGTGGCCGCAGACTCAATCGGTACCGACCGCCGCCGTAGCTGCGGCCGCGGAGTTTCGATACCAAGTTTGCGCATCTTGTAAATCAGGGTAGTGCGCGGCAGACCGAGCCGCTCGGCCGCCCCATCGCGGCCACCGATCATCCAACGGCTCTGTTCCAGGACTTCGAGGATATGATCGCGGGACGCCTCGGCAAAAGTCTGTGCCGCGGCGGCGGTGGGCTGTCTCGTCATATGACGCAACTCTGTCAATGTGGGACGCAGCACCGGCCCGGCCGAAAGGACGACGGCGCGTTCGATGAAGTTCTGCAACTCGCGAATGTTGCCCGGCCAATCGTGGCACTTAAGGACTTCCATCACTTCCCCGGGAATTGTGTCGATCGGTTTGTTGAGGTGCGCGGCGTACTTTTTAACGAAGTGTTCGACTAGTAGAGGGATGTCGTCTGGGCGCTCGCGCAGGGGAGGAAGAAGGATCGGGATCACATTGAGGCGATAATACAAATCGGCCCGGAATTGACGCGCTGACACCAATTGAGCGAGATCCTGGTTGGTGGCTGCCACAATGCGCACGTTGACGCGTATGGTCCGTCCGCAACCCAGCCGCTCGAACTCCTGTTCCTGTAGAGCGCGCAAAAGCTTCGGCTGTAACTCCAGCGGAAGGTCGCCGATCTCGTCAAGGAACAACGTCCCGTTATCCGCTTGCTGGAACCGGCCCATGGTTTGCGCGATTGCGCCCGTGAAGGCTCCTCGTTCGTGGCCGAAGAGTTCGCTCTCCAACAGCGTACTTGGAATCGCGGCACAATTCAGTTTTACAAACGGTCCGCGGCTCCGCAGACTCTGATTGTGAATGGCGCGGGCGATGATTTCCTTACCCGTGCCGGTTTCGCCCTGGATCAGCGTGACCGAATCGCTCTTCGCAACGATGCGAACCCGATTCAAGACATTTACAAACGCTGGGCTATGACCCACGATGTCGTCTTCGACAGGGTGGGCGGTGACAGTCCGTTCAAGCATGGTGCTTTAACTCCATTTCGTCCTCTCTGCCCGCGGTTTGGGCAGTGCCGGCGTTGAGTTTCGGAGATACTTTGGTTTTACTCGGCGCCGTATTCAACTGCTTCACATTTGCCATTAGGCCACGACGCGCGAAAAAACCCAATTGGACGAAGGTATCGATGCCAATCGGTCTGGCACTCGGACCCCGCTTCCGGCAGCCTGCGAATTATTCAGATCACTCGAAGGGCGGTGTTCAGCGCGCGGAGTAAAGCTGTGTCGCTGAATGGTTTGAACAGGCACTCCACCGCGCCCTGCTCGAGCAATCGCGGCCAGGATGATCTCGTCTCTGCGTGCCGTGATGAAGACAACCGGGATCGCCCGATGGCGGCGCATCAATTCCCGCTGAAGGTCGGGGCCGCTCATGCCCGGCATAGCAACATCAAGAATCAGACAGGTGGTCTGACCGAGAGAGTCTGAATTCAGGAACTCCTGCGCCGACGAGAACGTGCGAGAATCGAAGCCGAGTTCGTTCAGCAAGTCGGGCAGGGACTCTCGCACGGACTCATCGTCATCGACGACCGACACGAGGGAACGTTTCATGTTCATAAATTCCTCACAACGTGGTGGACATCCGTTACAGCCGACGCCCGATTAGGGTCAGAATCGCTGTACTCTCCAGCACACGCAGGTCCACAAGGGATTGAAAACGAAAATGTCGCTCCTGGCCCATCATTCAGCGATGCCCACAGTTGGCCGTGATGGCGCTCAATGATGGATCGGCTAACGGATAGGCCAATCCCCATGCCGTCGTCCTTTGTCGTGTAGAACGCTTCGAACAGTCTCTCCATGGCTTTCGGATCAAAACCAACACCCGCATCCCGCACGGTCAGGCGCACGCGATCTTCTCCGTCCGATTCGGTTCGGATCACGAGTTCTCTGGGAAATTCTTCGATTTTGCTCATCGCATCAGAAGCGTTGCGCAATAGATTCAGAATGACTTGCTGGAGCTGCACACGGTCGCCCGAAATCAGCGGCAGCTTATCGTCAAGCTCAGACCGCAGCAGGATCCGATTCCGCTGAAGTTCGCCCGAAATAAGAGTCACCACCTCCCGCGTTACCTCCGTCAGATTGAGAGGCTCGGCGGCGAACTCTTTTTTCGCAAACAGCGCCCGCAAGCGATTAACAATTTCAGACGCGCGGTTACCGTCACGAATCGTGCGGCGTGCCGTTTCGCGCGCACCCGCAATGTTGGGAGGATTCGCCGTCAGCATCCGATCGCAGGTACTGGCATTAGTGACGATACCCGCAAGAGGCTGGCTAACCTCGTGCGCAATGGATGCAGTCAAGACGCCGAGGCTGGTAATTCTCGCTACCTTTGCGAGTTCGGAGCGCGCTTGACTGAGGCTCTTTCGATCGGTGATGTCCTCCACAATCGCCATTAGAAACTCCGGTACCTTTGCCGTCCCAGGCACGATAGAAACGTGATTGCGCACCCACACCAGGTTGCCATCTTTACGCCGGTATTGTTTCTCGATTTCAAATCGTCGACGCGTTCCGGCCACCAGCTCGCTCATTAGCTTCCAATTGTCTTCCCGGTCGTCTTCGTGGGTGATTTCGGCGAAAGAGAGCTTTTGCAATTCCTCCTCGGCGTATCCCAGCATTTTTTGATAAATAGGATTGGTTGCAAGGAATCGGCCATTTAGATCGGTCAGCGCAACCCCAACTGCTGAATTCTCAAATACCGAACGCCAACGTTCTTCACTGCGCGCAACCTCCGCGTGCGCCTCACGCAGGGCATCTTCGTTTCGCTTACGCTCAGTAATATCGCGCAAATACCCCGTGAATGCAGGCGGGCCCTCTTGTGCAATGCGAGTGATGGCGAGTTCGACGGGGATTTCTCGTCCGTCGGCGCACAAAGCTGTCATCTCGATACGTCGATCAAGCACTCGCGACTCGCCAGTGGCAAGATACCTGGCAAAGCCGGCTCGGTGTCTCTCCCTCAATGATGGCGGGATGATGACATCGGCCAAATGCTTGCCCATTACGTTGCTGCGAGAGTAACCAAGTGTCCTTTCCGCAGCGACGTTGAATTCGGTGATGCGGCCCTCCTGGTCGACGCCCATCACGCAATCGAGGGAAGAATTCAGAATCGCAGCCTTGTGGCCCTCACTGTGTTTTAATTCTTTTTCCTCCTGGCGAAGTCTCTCTTCCACCAGCCTCCGCTCGGCGATTTCCCTTCTCAGTTCTTCGTTGGCTTCAGCGAGCTCCTTCGTCCGTTGTGCGACCCGGTCGTCGAGAATGTTGGCCAGCCGCTTCTGTTCGCTTAAGAGTCTTGCTTCTTGCAGTCCGATGGCCGCCTGATTCGCCGCCACGCTGAGAACAAGCCGCTCCGTCTGTAGCGGGAAATCCGCGCGCTGGGCCCCTACTATAACCGTGCCGATTTCGCCTTGCAAACCTAGTGGAAGTTGCACGATCAAAATGTCGCCGGTTCCTTTGGCATTCGGTATCGAGTGCCGGTTCGGGGGCCCACTCAAGCAGCGCCGAACCGACTCGCAGATCTCTTGTGGCGCGAGCACAGACTTCCCCGCTTCAACCATTCGGAACAGCTCAATGGGAGATTCGCCAATAGCCCCCGTCACCTGCGCACAGACCAGGTCCAGCCGAAGCATACGCGCGAGTGTCTCTAACAGAACGTGAAGGATGTAGGACGGCTCACGGCCACTCCACATTGCAGGAAGTGCGAGAACGCTAACCAGATCGTTAATACAGCGCTGAAGCCCTTTGATCTCCTCGGCCGAATGTTCGGGTTGCACTTGCATATTATGAAGCTGACGCTGCGCGCAAGGCCCGGCGTTGGCGGAATTCGCGCAAGAATTCTTCCGGCGGCACAAAGAACGGATTTTGCTGCAGGATACCGCCGATGATGATAAGCGGATGCGTCCGCATAATGTCGATGACAGTGTCTCCACCAAATTGCGAGAGATGGTAAGTACAAACCACGGCGTCGTCGTGCCGGCTCCATACATCATTCACTCGCGATTCGAACTCAATGACGTCGTCGACGTACGATCTGTCTTGGGCAACCCAATCCATGCGGCATACAATGCGGCTGAGCGGAAAATCGCCGTTGGCATTGCCGCTCGCCAACTGTTCAAATACTTGCAGCATCCGATCCTGATCGAAACGGCCCTCCCGAATATACACGTCGCTATTGGTCCGAATTTCCAATTGCGTAGTTCTCTCGGCGGCGGCCGCGTCAATTCCCGCGCCAGTCAGGCGCTGGATGTGGCCGGCACGTTGATCCGGATTTATCACATGCACCGCTTTATCGCCGCATTTGAGGCCTTCCTGGATGAAGGGAAGCAGCACGCGGTATTCTTCCTCCTCACTATTGAAAAATGCGCAGACATGGCGTGTTTTGCCCAGTTGTGAGCCCGCCAAAGAGATGGGAAGCGAAGCCTCTTTCATTTTGTATCCTTTCGCATTACACATCTCTGCATTCCGGGATTTATTCTAGGGCCCTCGTGCATAGGATGCATCGCTCCATTAAGAATATCCATCCTAGTTTAGTAATGGGTTCCGCCTTCGCCGGTCCCGCTCGCCGAGTGTCTGCCCGCCGTCACACCGGCGGTTCTCGACAACCGGCCGGCACAGCTTTACGATTCACAGCAAGATGAATTTGTGCGCGTCTTGCATCCTCGGCAATGTGACACAAAGACACGCGTTGTGGACGGCCGCAGATGAATTGAGCGGATCGATCTCCCCTGGAAGGTTGACGAGGCGAAAGAAGCCGTTGTCCTGGTTCTCGGCCCCAGTCTTAGTGTGCCCGCTAACGATCAGTCGAAATGGATCGATTGCGATGGTCAGACCGGTCAGTTGGCATTCACCAAGGTCGACCCGAACATCGATTTGATCGTCGAGCAAGGTAACCAGCGGCGCCGCTGCGAAAAGCATTTCGTCCTCGGCTCGTAGCCAATCTTCCAAGTCGGAGCCGTCGTGAGAATCCCTTTCTTCAAAAAATCGATACGCGCGCCTTTGGATCGCGCCTTGTATGGAGTCGAGTAATGCACTCACCTCCTCTGGCGAATAGAGCGTGGATACGGTCACCTCTGAGCCGGTGACGAGAGCTGTCTGTGTTGCCATATGGTGATTCCTTTCGCCAACCTGCTTGCAAGTCGATAGCCAGAAAATAAGGCCGCAAAAGCAAGGGACCTAACGGGAGGGACTTGACGACTCGAAGCGGGCGTTGGCCCTTCGACTCCATATCCGCCCGATCCGGCTCGTCATCGAGCCAAGGAAAATGCGCCCCTGGCTGGACGGCGGCCTTTGTTGGATTTGTCTCATTCGATTAAACCTCCACTGTCCGCCCGACAAAAGCGACGGCCCAGCACTCTCTCTTAATGAGATGAAGACCAACAATTTTCTCGCGACTACCGTGCTACTTGGCGTTGCGTTGATGAGTGGAAACAGAGCGCTAGCGCAGGACTCGGCGCCGCAGGCGGCATTAAGCAACGCCGCTTCCGACGAAGACACCAATTTGTTCAGGAAGGACGTCAGATCCCTGGCAGAAGCAGATTATCGCCGCTAATATGGACCTGACCGATACCGAGGCTCAACAGTTCTGGCCGATTTATGATCGGTACGCAGCCGAATTGGCGGGGACAACGCCCAGAACTATACTGCATTCACCAGTGAGGAAACTGACAAGCACATCAAAGGGCGCGCAGCCGTGGAGGAGTCTGTGATGAAATTGCGCCTGAAATACTTTCCGATATTTCGCCAAGTGCTATCCGGCAGAGCCACGGAAGTGTCCCGTTGGTGGCGCGGTAAAGCCGCGCTGTTGAAGATCTTGCGGCCCGGATATCCAGACCCCATAGAGCACGAGCGGCACACCCGGATTTACGTTCGGGCGCGGACACAAGTCGATACCGTTCGCAGTGACAAGTCCGCTAACCACGTCCACGGGCGGGGTAGCGCAAACTCGGGACAGAGCACTCAACCTCCGGCACTGGGTAGCCGCCGCAGCTTCTATAATGCAAGAGGAGCCTCTTTTCCTAATTGGTCGATATCCACAGTCATATTCTGCCCGGTCTCGATGACGGCGCACAAACACTTGACGAGACCCTCGCGATGTTGAAACTCGCAGCGGACAACGGGACGACGGACATCGTAGCGACGCCGCATGCCAATTCGGCCTACGCTTATCGCGAAGAGGTGGCGAATCAGTTAGTGGAGCAGGTGAACGAGAAGGCGGGCTCGCTCATTCGGGTGCATCGCGGCTGCGACTTTCATCTGAACTTCGATAATCTTACGAGTGCGTTGGAGCATCCGTCGCAATACACGGTCAATTCAGGGCGCTACTTGATGGTGGAATTGCCGGACTTGGCTTCGCTGCCGGTGATGCGAACGGTGTTGGGCCGTTTGCTGGCGGTGCGCGTGGTGCCGGTGATTACGCATCCCGAGCGCAATGGCCCGCTGTGCGCCAATTTAGCGGAATTGCAAATGTGGATTCGCGATGGCTGCTTGATACAAGTGACGGCGCAATCGTTTTTGGGCCGCTTTGGCAATGTGGCGCAGCGCGTGGCGGAGAATTTGATGAACTCCGGGTCGGTGCATTTTGTGGCGAGTGACGCGCACGATTGCCAAGACCGGCCGCCGAATCTTTTGCCGGCGTATCGCCACGTTACCCAGAACTGGGGCTCTGAAACGGCGGACACGCTTTTTTGTTACAACCCGACAGCCGTTATCATGGACGAGCCCATTTTCGCAAACGCCCCTAGGCAACCGCAAAAGAAGTCGCTGTTCAGTTTTTGGAAATGACGGTTTAATGCTCGGCCCTCTGATTACGTTGGTTGCGCTCGGGCTGTCGCTGGCGTGGGGGTTGTTTCTGCGGGCCGGCGTTTATCCCAGCGATTGGGTCACCACCGTTCTCTTCGTGGGCTGCATTTCGCTTATTTATTGGTTTGCCGTGCGCCGCCGGCAATTGGCTCCGCCGACGGCAGGTTGGGTGAAATGGGTCATCCTGGCGCTGCCCTGTTATTGCGCGCTGCAATTGCTGCCGTTGCCCTTGGGGTTGCTGGGTGTGCTGTCGCCGGCGCGCGCGCAACTGATAGCGGCGCTGGGGCCTGTGATGCCGGCGGTTCATGGCGCGCCGATTGCCGTTCATCCGCCGATGGCGCTGTATTGGAGCTTTTCTATTTTGAGTTACATCGCCACCTTCTTTCTGGTTCGCGAACTGGGGTGGCGCTTTGCCGAGCGTCCTTGGGTTACGGTGATTCCCTTGCTTGTCGTGGGTTTTGTCGAAGCGGTGTTCGGCATGATTCAGGTTTCGGCCGGCTGGCCGAATGCCCAAGCCACGGGCACGTATACGAATCGCGATCACTTTAGCGGCATGCTGGAAATGCTGCTGCCGCTGGCGGTGATGTTCGGCTGGTCCATTCTGCAACGGCGGCGTGAGCATTTCGAGCAATCCCTTTCGCCGGCTCTGCAAGTTTGTTCGGTATGGGCGACGGCGGCGCTGTTCCTGGTGGCGATCGTTTACTCGCTCTCGCGCATGGGATTTTTTGTGGCTATTTGCAGCTTGTTTGTGGCGCTGTCGTTGAGTTTCGGGCCGCGGCTGCCTTCAAAGAATTTTCGCACAATCGGGTTGACGGCGCTCGCTCTGGGCGCGCTGGCGCTGTTTATCTTTTTGCCGCCCGATCAGTTGATTGCGCGCTTTGCGGATATGGCCTCCAGCGGCAAGATTACGCCCGATGCGCGCGTTTACTTTTGGAAGGAGACGCTCTCGCTCATTGACGAATTCCGCTGGTTTGGCTGCGGGCTGGGCGGTTTTGAATCGAGCTTCTTGAAGTATCAAGCCGCTATGAACGGCTTCCGCGTGGAGTTTGCCCACAATGATTATCTGCAGTATTTAGCCGAATTGGGCATCGTGGGCTTTGGCATTCTGATGGCGGCGGTGGTGGGAGTGGCGATTCCCGTAGTGAAGGGGATTGTGCGCATCGAAGATGAGAACCGGCGCTTGCTGCTGGTGGGCTGTGCCGGGAGTTTTGTGGCCATCGGGATCCACAGCTTTGTGGATTTCAACCTCTACATTCCGGCGAACGCCATGATACTGGCGTGGATCGGCGGCATAGCATCGATTAACGGATCGGACTGAGGTCGACGGAATCAACCCAGGCGTGGCCGGCGATTTTGCTATCGATCTTGCGCGACGAAGCGCGCATGACTTCGAGGCGCACCAATTTGGTTTCGGTCCCGGCTGTGAAGACGCGCTCCACTAGCGCCCAACCAAGAGTGCCCGTCTTGTCGTCTGTGCGAACGTCCAGGCGGGTGGGGTCGTTTGGGTCGAACACGCGGAGCGCAATGCCCTGATCGGTGGTGATGCCTTCCAGTTTCAGGTAAGCGCGCAACTGCCACTGGCCCGGCGTGAGCACGGCGTTTTGATAAACACCGTGATAGTCGACGTTGGTTCGACCACCGAAAACAAGCATGACGGAGGATTGGCCATCGCGCGAAACGTCTTGCACGCGTGTGGCTTCGACGTCGGGCGTGGATTCAATATGCCAATCAAACGGGCCTGGTTTCGGCTCCGCTTCAAAGCTGCCGTTAAAGACCCAGTTCACGGCCTGATAGTACGACGCTGTTTTGGGATTGGCACGGCGCCATTCTTCGGCGGCTGCTGCGATGTCGTGATTCGCCACCAGGAAGGCGGTGTAATCGCCGGTGGATTTTTCGGTGGTTAAAGAATGCCGCACCATCCAGTTCCAAGTGGCTTTGGCTTCAGCGATACGCTTGTCGTCCATCCAAAATGTGAGGAGCGGTTCGGCGGCGCTGGACATGGCTGGCACGCCCTTCTCGAGGAGTTCTTCAATGGGTAGGTCGAGCCGGCTATAGGTCAGAAATGCGGCGGGATAATAGCTGGCCAAGTCGGGATTGCGTAGAACGGTAGATAGGTCCCGCATGATTTCGGCGTTATCGCCCACCTCAAAAGAAAAGTTCGCAACACGAAACAAAATGGCCGGGTTTGAGGGGCCGGCGGCTAGTGCGCGCTGGAAACAATACTTTGCGGCGGGGAGTTGCTGTGCGTCGCGTTCTACGTCGGCCAGATTCGCCCAGGCGTAGGCGGAACCGCTGTCTTCTAAAAGAGCGCGTTGGAACTGGGGTAGCAGCTGGCTGGACGCCCCGCCCGCCGCCTGCTGCAGCATGGTGAAGGTGCGGTTGTCGTAAAACTCTTCGGGGCAAAGGTCTGCGGAACAGAAACGCTTTTTGAGCGGGTTGTCGTAGTTCAGGTTGCCGACCCACGCCTCCACTCCTCCATAACCGATCAGGACGAGCCCGGCGAACATGCCCAAAAGCTTGATAAAAAAGCTCCTTTGAGTCGATTGTACCGCCTGGCGCAGCTTAGTACTTAGTACCTGAATTGCTTGAGATGTGGGGTGGGCGGCGGTTATATTAAGGTATTACTTTACGACACATGAGGAACAGACTGAGCCGGCTCACGCGGATCGCCCTGATTTTCCTATTGGGCCTTCCTGTTCTTGCGGACACCACAATTGCGACCGTAACGTGCGGCGAGTCGTTTATGGTGGATGGCCGTGTGGTGGCGAGGTCTGGCATTACGGCAGTGCCGCTGGCTGTGGGTAGCGAGGTAGAGACGGCGAGCGCTCCCGCGGTGCTGTTCTTTGCGGACGGCAGCAGTGTGAGGTTGGCCGCCAGTTCGCGCGCGAAGCTGGTTGGGTCGGAGGCGCAGCCGAAGTTGGTGTTGCTGGCGGGTTCGCTCGATTACAAGGTGGTGCTGGGGTCGAGTTTGTCGGTGACGAGTTTGGATCTAGAGCGGAAGAGCAAGCCGGTTTCCAAAGCTTTGCCGCAGGCTGGGCAAACGGTTAGTACGCGCTAGGGTGGGTTGTAGGAGCACCTCGAAAAAGGATCAACCTGTTCTCAGTGGCGCCCGCCGATCGAGGCGACGTTAGCTAGTCGTGTCTTAGCGCCTCAAGCGGATGCACACTTGCTGCGCGACGTGCCGGTATGAAGGAAGAAAGAAGAGCCACGGCGGTTAGTATAGCCGTTACTGCAAAGAACGTACCTGAATCGGTAGGTGTCAATTCAAAGAGTAGTTTTGTAAGCACACGCGTGAGAAGGAGTGCCCCGACTAAGCCCACAACTGCGCCACTCGCAGTAAGCACCAGCGTTCGACGAAGCACCATCCAGACAATGACATTCCGGCCGGCTCCCATTGCCATGCGGATTCCAATTTCATGCGTGCGTTCAGCCACTGAGCACGCCAGTACTCCGTAAATCCCAATCGCCGCCAGTAACAAAGCCAGAATTGAAAAAATCGTGAGCAAGCGAGTTTGTGAGCGAGTTCCAGTCATCGAGTCAGTCACAATAGAATCCATAGTTGTAACGGAGTCGACGGGTAGCTCCTTGTCCATGTTGTGAATGACAGCTCGCATACCGGCAGCAGCTGCCGTAAAACTCTTGCTTTGAACTATAAAACTGATGTGGTTTATAAAACCTGGCATCTTGATTTGACGGTAAGGTTGATAGATCACTGGAGCCGCACGGTCGTTAAGTCCCTGCTGCCTTACATCGCCTGCCACACCGACAATCGTCAACCAGTCTGCAGGTTGCGGATGGTCTTCCATCGAGATCCGTTTGCCGATGGCGTTGCTGGCAGGCCAGAAGCGCCGCGCGACGGAGTCACTGATCACTACTACTCCCGGTGACGCCGCATCGTCTTTCTCGTTAAATTCCCGCCCGCGCAGTATCCGAATGCCCATTGTTCGAAAATATCCGGCACTGATCTCCGGTTTGTCGACGGTATAACCTTCCGGCAGAGGACGTCCGTCGTCCAGGTGAAAGTCGCCCATCACACCGTAGCCGAAGGGCAGGAAGCTCACAGCGGCGGACGACCTAACACCCGGCAGCTCCGTTAGGCCGGTCAGAACACGCTGATCAAATTCTTGCATCTGTGCAGCGGTGCGGTATCGAGCCTCGGGCAAATCAACGCTCGTCACTGTAAGGTTTGTGGCCCGGAAGCCCGGATTCACCGCGCGCATCTGGAGAAAGCTTTTCACCAGCAAACCTGCGCCGCTCAGCAGAATAAGCGCTGATGCTAATTCAATGACAACGAGACCGCCGCGAAGCCGTTCGCGACGAACCAATCTATTTCTCCCGCCTTCGCTGGTACCCTGGCGCAGCGCCCGGCCCGTAGCTCGAAGGGCGGGTACGAGACCGAAGCAAGCTCCCGTCACGAGCGCCATGACAAAGGCGAAGAGAAGCACCCATTTATCCGGATCAAGATCCATACCGGGAGGGACGTTGTCAGCCGGCAGGATCGCCACCAGTGTTCGGACACCGGCGAACGATAGCAAAACTCCCAAGATGGCCCCCGACAGGGACAAGAGTGTGCTTTCCGTGATCAACTGGCGAACCAATCGCCAGCGGCTCGCGCCGAGAGCGGCGCGAACTGCGATTTCCGGCTCTCGGCCCGAGCCACGAATCAATAAAAGGTTTGCGAAGTTAGCACATGCAATGAGGAAAACAAAACCGACCGCGCCCATGAAGATCAACAATAACTTCCTGATGCCCACCACGAATAGATCTCTTAATGGCAGAATGCGTGTGACCGAGCCCTTGCGGCTGAAACCGCCGTTGGCGACCGTTTGCTCCGCGAAGGTTGCTAATTCAGCTTGCGCTTCCTGCGGTGAAACGCCTGCTTTCAATCTCCCGATCACCGGAATGAAAAACACGTTGTGCGGGTCGAGCTGAATTTCGTCCCGCATCCACAAGTCGGCGTTCTGAAATGTGAATGAATCCGGCATAACACCGGCGATCGTATAAGTCACTGCGTCCAGAACAATGTCTTGTCCAATTGCGTTGCTGTTACCACCAAAACGGCTCTTCCATAGTCTGTGGCTCAGCAGCACGGCCCTAACCGGCTGTCCCTGAAGCCGGAAATCGCTTCCTAAGGAAGGCTTCACTCCAAGCACCCGAAGAAAATCAGTGCCTACCATCGACGCCGTAACAACGGCCGGGTTGCCACGCCTTGTCAGTGTCGTTTTCCTGCCCCCTGATGAGCCCACACTCGTTAGATTTTCAAATGAATGGTTATGCCGCCTGAATTCCAAGTAGTCGCGGTCGACCATGATATAGCCGGGATCGAAGAAAAATCCTTTCGGTGCCTTGGAAACAAGGAACAACCGATCTGGGTCCTTAAACGGCAGCGGTCGCAACAGAACGCTGTTGATCACGGTGAACACGGCAGTGTTTGCGCCAATAGCCAGCGCAAGAACAAGTACAGCGATCAAAGTGAAGTTCGGTGTGTGGGAAAGGCTCCGTGCTGAGTACTTGACATCGAGGAGCATATCTTGCAGCCAGCCCACACCTCGCGAATCCCGGCATTCTTCCTTCCGCTGCTCTGTTGCTCCCATCGCCTGTAGCGCCGCATATCGGGCATCTTTTGCGGTCATGCCCGCAGAGATACGCCTCTCAAGCTCTCGCTCAAAGTGGTAGCGGAGTTCCTCGTCTAACTCCTCTTCCACCAGACGAGGCGCGAATAAAGTACGCAGGCGAAGAACCAGGATTTGCTTCCAGCGCATAAGAATACACTCCGCGAAACTACGTTGCTCGGACCACTATCGATATTGCATCGGACAAACGTTCCCACTGCTTGACTTCCTGTTCGAGAGCCTTGCGCCCAGCAGTGGTGAGCGTGTAATACTTTGCCCGGCGATTATTCTCACTGACTGCCCACTTCGCACTGATCCACCCATTCTGCTCCAGTTTGTGTAGTGCTGGGTAGAGGGCGCTCTGACCCACCTGTAATACCTCACCCGAAACCTGATGAATACGCTGTGCAATTGCCCAGCCATGCATCGGTTCGTGCGCAATCGTCTTCAGGATCAAGAGGTCCAGTGTGCCCTGCACCAAATCGGTCGGTTTGCTCGTAGGCTTCTCTCCTCAGTAACTGACAACAGTATATTCGAGAGTATTTTCGATTGCAAGTCGAAAATTCTCTTCCTGAGGTGTCCCCTTGTAGAGATGTAACGGCTAGACAGGCGGGAATGCGCTGCTAACTTGAAACATCGAATCCGGCGCGGCAAGCGGAGCGACTTCTTCCTGATCGCTGCAGGCCGTGACGGACTGGTAGCGGCCGGCTTCCGGCTCACGATGGACGAGCAATCGTCTGCCGTTGATATCCAGCACTCAATAATCCGACACCGAAGCCCTCGCGTAGAGGCGCGCTTTGATCGTGAGATCGAGTGTGAGAGATGAGTCGGCGATTTCGACAACGAGCGCGACGCTGGAGGGCTGCGGTGTGTTCAGAGTGAAGGGATCGGAAGAGCGCTGCAGCGCGATCAAGTCGGGTTCTGGTTCACTGTGGCTCTGGTCACCTGGGGCCACTTCGATCGGAGCTTCGCAGGCTACGAATTCCGCGCCGAACACGCGCTCCATCCACAGCCTCAGCCTGGTTGTGGCGTTTACCTGGGGACGGTTCTTGCCCATTTTGTTTAAAAGCTCTCCGGCGATGAGTTCCAGGTGCTGGCCAGCGAGGACGCCGGAGCTCTCGAGAGTTTGCGCCTCGGCGCGGGTCCAGCGTTTGCGCGAGTGGCCGGTGGGAGACGGGGTGTAAACAGGCTCGGCAATGGCAGTTGGCAAACGAAGCTCCGTTCATTGTCAGGATAGCTTGCTTACGTTCCGGCGACGAGAGACGCGAACGCCCAAGTCACGGCCGGGTTCGTCACATCCCCGTGCGAATCGATCAGAGACTTTCCGTCAACCTGCCGGCTTCCATCCAGATTGTGGATCTTGCCGCTCAAGAAACTGTACGCATCGCCCGGCACGTGCAGATCTCCGCCAACAGCTTCCGCTGTATCCAGCACGCCGTTCCGTCCAATTCCGCCGAACGGGCTGTTTTCATCGCCAAACGCCCGAGCGTTGTTCAGACTGACGGCTGCCATGCTGGTGTAGGCAAATCCCACCACCGAATCGCGGGCGGAGTGCGTAGCAAGAATAGGACCCTTGACTGCCTTCTTTTCGACGACGTCGCGAAAGAATCCGCGCGGATGCACAAGGCCGCCGGAGGTTGTTCCGCCTTGGCTCAAGCCGAAGTGGGAATACGCCGCTTCGAGCAACATCATTGAATCGACCGGCACGGGCGGGTCCGCAACTAACTGCTTCGCGCAAGCGGTTACGGCGCGCCCGCCCAAGCTGTGGCCCACCAAGTGAACGCGAACAGAGTTCGAGAGTTCTTTGACTCGCCGCACAGCCTTGCTAATGCCATTCGCTCCAACGTCGCCACAGCGGTGGAACATCAGAAGGAACGTCGTTAGATTGAGAAATTTCGGCACAAACCCCAGAGCCGTTCCCAAGAATGATTGCGCTCCACCTCCATCTGTAGTAGGATTATCCAGACTCGGAATTCCTCCAGCGCCGCCCGCGCCTGCCCCGGCAGCCACAACATCCACCGCGTCTACGGTAAGCGCATTTCGCAGCGTTTCGGGCGTCGCATTGGCGAAAGCCGCGCGGCATTCGTTGCCCACTTCTACCGGCAGACCTTGGACGATAGTCAATAAGAGCCCGCTCATTTTCAATTGAGAATTCGCGTCATCGTCGGCGGTGGGAAGCAGCGCGATCATCCCGTCGATCTTGTCCTGTGTCGCTGCGTCCATGCCGGTCTTCATGTCTTCCAGTCTCTGTTGATTCGCATCAACTGTGGAGAAAGCCTGAGCGCTGCCCTCGTCATCATGCGGCTCGGGCAAGATCATGGATGGCCAAAATACCCCACCGACCGCAAACTTGCGCGATCCCAAGCGGCCCGCCAGCGAATCCTGCTTGGCGTTTTGGGCGAAAGTAGTTAAGAAATTGCCATACAGCCTTCGTGCATCGGTTTCATCATTGCGGAAGCCGTGGCATATAAAAATCACATCTGTTACGGCAGCGTCCTTCACATGCGCTGCCAATTCCTCGACGCCGCCTTGGGGCGTGCCGTGCGTATCGAACTGCAGCTCCTGAAAATCGAAACCATTCAAGTTTTCCATTGTTCCTCCCTCAAAAAAATCAAACGGCCTGTAGCACCTTCAAAACATCAAGCAGGCCGTACCCTTGAAAATTCTGTTCGCGATTGAGGCTGATGGCATTATCCAGAAACAACCGCTTCACTTTTTCCGGTTGGCCGATAAATTCGCGGCGAACCGAGAGAAATGCCGCAATAGCGCCCGAAACATGCGGCGCGGCCATGCTTGTGCCGCTCTGTTCCGCGTAAAGCACTTCGGTACCGGGCGGAAGCTTTTTCACAAAACTGGCGCGGATGCTGCCGGCCGCGCACGAAATGATGCGCTCGCCGGGGGCCACCAGATCCGGTTTCAACCGTCCGTCACCAGTTGGGCCGCGCGAGGAGAAGAAGGACACGCCATAGGTGTGCGGCATATCGCGATGAGTTGCGCCGACGGTGATGGCCTGTTCGGCATTCCCTGGATCGTTTATACTCAGCCCGCGGTAGCCGAGCTCGCTTGTTCCTTGGTCGGTGCGGTTGACGGACGAAAATCCCGAATTTCCGGCAGCTACGACGACCACAACACCGGACCGTACCAGCCGATCCACCTCGACGCACAGAGGACTCTGACCGCAGCCGAACCAGCGGGGGTTGAAATCGTAACCAAGGCTCATATTCACGCCGTGAATCTGCAGCCAGCGTCCGTATTTGTTGATGCGCTGGACCTCTTCAATCGCCTGCAGCACGGAGCTGGTTTTGCCGATGCCTTGCGAATCGAGCACTTTGAGGCTCACCAAGTGCGTTTGCGGTGCAATGCCCGAAATACAAGTGAGTTGCTCCAGCTTCACCTCCGTTTCGTCGCTGCCCTCCACCAGAGCTTCGCTGGCCACAACATTTTGCGGCTTTTCCGGCGTCCAATGGCCGGCAATGATACCCGCGACGTGGGTGCCATGTCCGAAATCGTCGTGCAAGGCGTCGCTTGTTCCGCCCGAGAAATCTTTGCACAGCGTTTTTTCAATGGTGCCGTCGGCGAAGTGACAGTGTGAGGCGTCAATGCCCGAATCAATCACCGCCCAAAGAATATCTTTGCCAAGTGAATTGAAGGCGCGGTGGCAAGCGTCGGCCTTAATGGTGGCAATCGACTTAGTAATGCACGAGCGAATTTCCTGATCTTGCCAGACCCGGTAGATAGGGGCCTTTTTGCGTTCGCCGAGCTGTTTTACCCAATCCCGGTAGAGCGTGGCGAGGTCGAGAATCTGCTGCCCGGTCAGGCGCGCGAAAACATAATTGGCTGCCTGGGGTCCCAGTTGGACCGGCGGATTGAGTGTCTTCAGGGTATCTTCGACCAATTTTCTGGCAGCGTCTGTTCCGTCGGGATAGTACTCGTTTAGAGAAATGATGATGTCGTAAGAGGCCTTTGGGTCCTCTTTGACCCGGCCGAGAAGCGGCTCGGTGACCACTCCGCGGAGTAAATCGCGCTGCAATTCTTCGCGAGTGTAACTCGGACTCCGTTCTGTATCTCCTGGCATCGTTTCCCTCCTCAGAAATCAGCGAGCGCAGTAGGTGTAAAGATAGCAAAAGCAAGCTTTCGCGATTTTCTTCGGCCGAGAGATCTCGCTCGCAATAGAAAGCGTAACAGAAAAGCGAAATGAGATAATTGCGAATCGAACTTGGCAATTTTGGAAGCCCCAAACTGACGTATGGGGCTAAAGTTGGAGCCCAAGACTCCGAGTTCGGGAATTGAAAATTCGAACCCAAACTGGGCGGGGATGAATTTTTGTTTTTGCTCCTCACGGTACATCATGGTTTTGAGGTCGTTAAACAGGCGGGCTTGGTGGCATTCGCGTCGTCTGTTGGGAGGAGAACGGTTGGGCGAGGCGCTCAGCGGCGCGTCGGTTAGCGCGTTTTGACATAGACATATGTGTAGAAAACTCCGGTTTCGAAAATGAAAAAGCCCAGGAGCGAGGGGAACTCGCGCTGGGTTCATTTCTGGTTTGAAATTAGCAGTGGCGGCGCGTGCGTCCGACGGGGCGGGCAATTCGTTGGGGAAAGAATTGTCTGCAAATGATGGGAATGATTTGGGATATCGATTTTGACTAAAAATAGTTTATGCCGTGACTAATAAAGATCGCATCAGCTTTTGCGGATTGCGATGTTGAGGAACGGAGAAGTGGCCGGGCCGCAAAAGGTGATGCGATCGCTCGGTGAACTAAACCGCTTGGGGCGTGCAGAGGGGCGGACTATGGGTTTTGAATGTCGGTGAGAGGGGAAGATGGCGTGCCGCGCAGCGGGTAGGAGCCAAGGGGAGAGTGGCAAAGAGCGGAAAATCGGTGGTGAAACGAAGCCATGATGGGCTGCCAACCCAAGAGTGGACGCACCTAGCGCGGGGGTGGCCGGAAGCACGGCCTGTTCGACAATCGGGTGAGTGGACGAAGTTCTGGCTCATGAGGAATCGGGCGGCGGTAGGGAGGGCCATCGATAAGCGGGCAAGACCAGAATGCGCAGCATGTGGCCGGTTTTACATTTGGGACAGGCAGAGAGAAACGGCTGCGAGAGGGTTGCGGGAAGCTGTTGGCAAGCAACGGGCGGCGGCAGCAGATCGCTGCGGACGCCATGCAGCAGTTGGCGGCAGAGGTTGAGTTTTTCTTGCCGGAAACGATTGGCCAGGAAACCGAAGTAGCGGATGCGCTGAAAGCCGGGCGGCAGGGTGTGGAGGAGAAAGCGGCGGATGAACTCCTCGCCGGAGATGGTCAGGGTTTTCGATTGTTGTTGTTTGTCCGTCTCGCGGTAGTGGTTTCCGGTCTACCGGCTGGAGTTTGCTTCGCCGACTACGAACTCCTCATGCACACCACTCATTCCGACACCAACTACTGGCCTGACCAAGATATGGACCGCCTCGAACGCTTCGACCGCTGCTTTCGGGTGATAGTTTTTTCTCGTGCAGCAGGTGCAGTTGGTATTGCCGCACGGCCTCCAGATCCAGCTTCTCCGGGCTGCAGTTGTAGAATTTCGCAAATTCCACAGTGTAATGGAGGTAACTTCGTTGTGTGGTGAGTGCGAGGTTGCGTAATTGCATATCCTCGATAAACCGTTGTCTCAAAGGTGTCATGGAAACTCCTAATATGGGATTGCGGTTACCTTGAATAACCGCCTTTCCAATGTAGGAAACTCTCGCACTTCACCACTCTGTTCGCCGCTGCGGTCCCGGCTGCTCTGGGAGCAAACCAGACTCCGAACGTCTCTTAGTCTCCGTCTGTTGAAGGTACCGCGTCAGCGGTTTAGTTCACTCGGGAAATGAGGAGGCGAAATTAAGGGAGCGGCGTGCCGCTCAACGGAGTCTAGAAAGATGCCTCGCAGCGAAGAATCGCCGCCCTACGACTCGGCGGCACAAGGAAGGCCGGGAAAATGTAGAAACTCGAGAGAGCGGCCTATATGGGATAATCCGGGGTCAGAATGCCGAGACCGATCATGTTCAAGCGGAGTGGCTGCTGGAAGTTTTGCGCTTTTGTGTGGATTGCCGCGAGCCAACTTAGGGCCGCGCAGCACTACGAGCCGCTCAAGCTCGACTCCGAAAATCCTCATTATCTAGACTTCCGGGGAAAGCCCAGCGTGCTGGTAACTTCGGGGGAGCATTATGGGGCCGTAGTTAATCTGGACTTTCACTACTCCACCTACTTGAAGGAACTGCAGCGGGACCATCTGAACCTGACACGGGTATTCGCCGGCAGCTACCGGGAGATCGACAAGCCCTATGATCCTACTAAGGGCGGGTACACAATTGACCGCAATACTCTGGCACCGAAGCCATCGAGATTTGTCGCCCCTTGGAAAAGTACAGTTCAGGCGGACGGAAACGTGATATTCGATCTCCACCATTGGAACCCGCGTTACTTTGCCCGGCTGCATGACTTCTTAAGACAAGCCAGTAAGCGAGGCGTAGTGGTTGAACTTACTTTGTTCTGCTTGATGTACGACCAATCTTTGTGGGAAGTGAGTCCGTTGAATAGCCGCAATAATGGAAATCAAACCGAGGACGTGCCGAATACGGAGGTCTACAATTTGCGGCACCCACGGCTTGAGGATGCTGAAGACAATCTGGCTCGGAAACTGGTAGCGGAAACTCGCGAGTTCGACAACCTCTATTTTGAAGTGATTAACGAGCCCTACTGGCATTCGGTAACGCCGGAGTGGCAGCGTCACATGACGGCTTTAATTCGCGAGAGCGAAGATGGCGCTGGGGTGCGCCGTCATCTGATTTCTCAGAACTATGCCAATTTCTCGGAGCGAGTGGAGAATGCCGATCCGAATGTGGATCTTTTCAACTTTCACTACTCGCGGCCGCCCGATAGCGTGGCGCTGAATTATGCGTTGAATCGAGCTATCGGATTGAATGAGACTGGTTTCGATGGAGGGGCCGACGCGACCTATCGAATTCAGGGGTGGGATTTCCTAACGGCGGGCGGAGCGCTCTACAACAATCTTGACTATTCGTTTGCGGCCGGGTCTGAGAACGGGACTTTCCAGTATCCTGCCTATACGCCTGGCGGCGGCAGTGCAGCCCTTCGCAGACAGCTTGGCTATCTGAATGAATTCTTCAATAGCTTCAACTTGGCGCCGATGACTCCTTCAGGCAGTGTATTGGTGAGAGGCGATTTGGAAGGCGCTTCGATCAGAGTATTAGCGGAAGAGGGTAAGCAATACGCCATCTATATTCACCGGGGCCGGGTGGCAAAGGATCGAAAGCCGCAGTACGAGGTGGATGGGAGGGCGCACACGGCGAAGTTACTGTTGCGTTTGCCGCAACATGATTACCGGTATATGTGGGTAGATCCGAAGAGCGGGCAGCCAGTGGGCGAAGGTGTCTTCACGCCGAACGGGGAAACACAGGAGTTACAATCGCCAGAGTATCGGGAGGACGTTGCGCTTCGAATATTGGATGGGAGGAAGTGAGAGCAGGGCTTACGTCCGCGATGAGCCGCTAAGACTTTCGTATGATATCTCTACCATGAAATTCGCTTCTTATTGCATTCTCGCTTTGCTGACAGCACGGTCTGTACTGGCGCAGGAATCGGGCAAGACGATCGCCGCCGAAATGACGAAACATTGGGAAAGCTCAAAATCGCTATCGATCGCCGTGGCCGATGCCATGCCCGCCGACGCTTATTCGTTCAAAGCCACCGACGCCGAAATGAGTTTTGGCGAGCAGATCAATCACATCGCCATCGCGAATGGCAACTACTGCGCGGCGGCGATGGGCGTGAAAAATCCCATTACGAAGCCGGAAGACGCTTCAAAGGCCACCGCCATTAAGAACATTACGGCCTCTTACGATTTCTGTCTCGACGGCCTTTCTAAGCTCGATGACAAGGGCTTGCGGGAGACAGTGACCAGAAACGGCGCGGTTGTATCGAAGTTCGAACTGTTCTGGGGAGGGTTCACGCACGCCGCGCACCATCGCGGTCAAGCTGAAGTCTATCTGCGGCTTAAGGGAGTGACACCTCCCGCGTACAAGTTTTAAAACGGCCGGCGATCATGGCGCTTTCGCCTGCCGCGAGAATTCACTTGGCCGGAATAGCGCCTCCATATGCTTTGCTGACCGCTTGGATATGCGCATTGCGGTTAGACACGAGTGCTTCGTCTCTAACCGCATGAACGACCGGCCGCTGTGTCTTGCGTCTGATGGTTCGGTTCGACGGCGCCACTACCTGCACCGTAAGATTCGCGATTGGACGAACAGGCCGAGTCACCTTGGGCAAGTTCGCCTGGTAAATCGTACGCTGCGCTGGAGTCATTTTGGCCACGGCGGAGTTAATAACTTCCTCTCCCCGCTCCGGCGGCGTTCGCACGGGCATAGTGACAGGAACCCGCCTGGTGATGGTGGGAGTTCCGCCCCAACTCAGATGCAATTCGCCTCCAATCAGGACCCGCTCGTTCATGCCGTCTGGAATGCCGGTGAAGGTCAACAGCACCGCTTGCCCCGGTAGGAAAGAGATTTGCGGCTGCTTGGCGTTGGTTCCGTTCGTGCGTACAAACTGGCTCTTGATCGCGCCTCCGGTTGCGCCCGAAGGCCAAGGAAAGCGAAATGTGTATTCGCTATCGGGATAGGCAATGTAGTGCTGATTCTCGCTGCAGTAGCCTTCGTTGCCGAAGTTACGCACGAAGAAGGCCCATGTATCGTCGCTGAAATCCTCGTTAGCGTGGATAGCCATCGCCCATGCGGGATGAGACTCGGGTCCGGGCGGCGCATGAGCAAAGTCAAGGCCCATCAGCCCGGTCACAGTCAGGTAGCGATTGTCCAGAAAGTCGTGTGCCTGATTGTCGCCGCCATCCACGGCACCCTTGAATTGCTGCCACCACGGAATCTTCATGTCGTCGCTCAGCACATCGATCGTTTCGTCGTAGGCGAACTCTACATGGATGCCATCTTTACGGCCCGCCGTGGCGCCGGCCGCGTTCGGCGTTTTCAGATTGACGGAGTATTCGTCGTCGTTGCTGGATTTCTCTTCCCAAAAAACCGTGCCCGTTTGCGTGGTAGCGGTCCAATTCGCATGGCCGCCGAAATCGTAATTTGCCGAAAATGTTTGGCACAGGCTGCAACTGGCGCAGCGGATCATGGAAAGGGGTTTGAAAAAACTGAAGCCGTAGCTGGCATCAAAATCGGTGTTGGTAATTCCCCCGTTTGTGCAGTTCGGCGCGGCGCCACTTTGCCACGGCCACCGGCAATGGGCGGGGTCTGGGAACTGCTTCGTTGCGACGTTGCTTTGCCAGTCTGGATTCAACGGAATGCCGTTGTCGTCAAACTGCGCGAGGATCAAATCCCAACTCGCGGCAGTGTTTGTCGGAACGGCGCCGTGATGCTTGATGGCCAGCTCCACCCAGGCTGGGCCGCCGTCTGCCGCGCCGCATTGGTTGTTGGGACCGTTATCGTGGCTGTAGTAGCCGTTGTCGCTGTAGTTGTCGTCTTCAAAGCCGAGTTGCAGATGAAGCTTGGCGGGCGGCGCGGTATCGGCAATGTGCACCGATTTGTTCCAGTATTTCTGGATGCGCGCCAGACTCTCAGTCGCAAAAGGAATGGTAATCAGGCCGTGATACAGGCGGTCTGCATCGCCGCCGGAAGGATCCACGTAGCGATGCCAGGTGTTGCCCCTGCCGCCCGATTGAACGCAACCGCCCGCGTGAATGGTTACGGTGTCGCCCGGTTGGAACGGAATCGATGGGTACTCCGTTGATCTTTGCTTTGGATTCGGGTGGTCGATCCTGATGAGGAGGTCTGTGCCCTGTGGAGGCGCGGGCCTGCTAATGAGGTCAAAGGTCTCCGCCGAGCAGAGAGCCGTGGCGAGAGGCAGGAAACATGCGAAGCGGCCAAGCGTTGAGAAAGTTGACATGTTGAATTGTTCGTTCAATCATACTAGTGCTTCGCGGGGCGAATCGTTTCAGCGACCGCCGTCAGAATAGGCGCTCACTCGGCGGTTTGATCCCGTTCAACCGGAAGTAGACGGCCGTTTGGCCGCGATGGTGCGCGTGGTGTTCCAAGGCTTTGGAAAGCAGCAGGTGGCGAGGCAGGGTCCGCTTAAAGAAGGGGACTTCCTGGTCGAACGCCGCGGGATCGAAACCCTGAATCCCTTTGACGACAGAGTGGTAACTGCCAAGGACAAACTCTAACAGAGCCGGCTTAGCCTGTAGTTCCGGCTTGTCTTCCGACTTTCCCTGATGGGTGTTTTCGATTTCAAACGCGGCGGCTGCGAAGATGCGAGTTACGTCGGCCACGTGCAAAAACTGGCCCGCGAAGGTGAGAACCTCCGGAACCGGGCGGAAGCTGAGCTTGTCGCCGGGCATGGCTTCGATGTAATCTTTCGCGCCGAGGGTGGCGCGCTCCCACTCTTGAACCAGAATCTTCGCTTGCTCGTTCGTCATGTGTGTTATTTTAGCCGGGTTCAGTAATCCGCGCGGAAAGGCGGACCGAAAAACATGCCAAGGCTCACATGCATTGTTGTTTGTTTCTACGTACTTCCTCTACTGGCGCAGATACCCGGCGTTGAAGGGAGTGATCCGATTGACTTAGCGAGGTTGAAACACTACTCCAGCGCGCGAGTGTCCAGCAGCAATCGTTTCGTTGCCAGCAACGACGACAGCAAGCGCATTATGCCTGGCGAAACGCTGGTGATGGCAGATCTGGAAGGCGCGGGGATGATCAGCCACATTTGGCTTACGGTTGCCGATAACGAATTCGGTTGGCCGCGCCTGCTGCGGCTGCGCGTCTATTACGATGGGCGCAAAACTCCCAGCGTTGACGCTCCGCTGGGCGACTTTTTTGCGGTGGGGCATGGCGCAGAACGCAGTGTGGATTCCGCCATGATTCACGATGGTTCGTTCGGCCGGGCGCGCAACAGCTATTGGCCGATGCCCTATCGAAAAGCGTGCCGGATCACGGTCACCAATGAAGGCCGGCGTCTGGTGCACATGTTCTACTATCATGTCGACTACCGAAAGTACGCGTCGCTGCCCGCCGATGTCGGCTATTTCCACGCTTACTACCGGCAAGAACGACCTGCTCGGCAAGGCCGCAATTATGAATTTCTGAGCATTAAGGGCGCTGGCCACTATGTGGGCACCGTGATGAGCGTGGTGCAAACGCAGGTTTCCTGGTTTGGGGAGGGGGACGATCTTTTCTACATCGATGGCAGCAAGAAACCGCAGATTCTGGGAACAGGAAGTGAAGATTATTTCAACGAGGCTTGGGGGTTGCGCGATACGAGCAGCCTTTGGTTTGGAACGCCGATCGCCGAAGGTGAGAAGTTAGGGTCGCGGCTAACCGGGTACCGCTGGCACATACCGGACCCGATTCCATTTACTAAGTCGATCTGGGCGGGTATCGAGCACGCTGGTTGGACCTCGAATCCCGACGGCACGGTCCGGTCTGGATTTGAAGAGCGCGCCGACTATTTTTCGAGTGTGGCGTTCTGGTATCAGCAAGGAGTGAACGAGGGGTTGCCAGAGCCGCCTTATGGTTCCGAACGGCTTCCTTTTGGCAACGCCACGCAACTCACGATTCAGAACGCACTGAAAGATGTGACGACCGAAAAAGGCAAGGCAAGCGTTCAGAAAGAAGTGGATTGGGCGAAGGATCTTCTTTTCTTCGAAGGCGAGGGCGTTGGGGGGAAGATCAATATGCCTATCGATATTGCGGAGGCGGGGAAGTATGAAGTGATCGGCTTGATTGCGCAAGCTCCGGACTACGGAGATTACACGGCGCTGATGGATGGCGAGGCAATGAATGTGGATCCGAGAAAGCCTTCCACTTCCGAAATTCCGCCGCCGGGTCCGGAGATTTACCACAACTATTTGCCGGAAGTGTATGTGGCCAAGGATCAAGCGCTAGGGATGGTGGAGTTGAGCCAGGGCCGGCATACGTTGACTTTTGTTTGCACGGGGAAGGATTCACGCTCGTTTGGGTATAACTTCGGACTGAACGACATTGTGCTTGAGAAGATGCCGGATGGCGGGATTACTGCCGATGAAGACACCTTTGTTGCAGTGCCGCGAGGCAATGAGCCTGTCTATCGCGGAAGGCCGCTTACTTACTATCTGAGTAGCTTGACGAAGGTTTCCGGAGCGAACCTGATTCGCGTGCTTTACGCGTTGGGGGAATTCGGAAAAGACGGACATGCCGCTGTGGCGTCGCTGAACGCTATGCTCGCGAATCCCTCGGCTGAGGTTCGAGCGGCAGCGGTGAGTTCACTCGGAAAGATTGGCGCCGGCAGCGTTCCAGGTTTGATCATTGCGCTAAAAGATTCGGATCCAGAAGTGCGTGGCTTGGCGGCACTGGCCTTGAAGGCGATTGGCGCGGATGCGGCTCCGGCGGTTGCGGCCCTGGCGGCCGCGTTGAGCGATAAGGTGGAATCGGTTCGCATCGGCGCGGCAGATGCACTAGGCGCGATAGGCCCGGCTGCGAGTGCGGCGGCGCCGGCACTGGCTGGCCGGCTCGCGGATAAGAGTGAAGGGCGGTTCGTCTTTCGAAGCTCGCTGCAGTCGCTGGGTATGATCGGCCCGGGCGCAAAGGCGGCTCTGCCGCAGTTGGAGGAGATTGTCAGGCAAACGGGAGCGAATAGTGTTGCGGCGCAGACGATTCGATTGATTGAAGGGAAAGATGTGGCGACTTACTATTAGAGAGCGCCAGCCGTGTTAGGCATCCTGGATTCGGTCATCATCGTCATTAGTCTGGTGCTCGTTGTGGGCGCGGTGCTGCGTGCGGCGGGCAAGAAGGAGACGGACGCCGAGTACTTCCTGGCCGGGCGCGACCTGCGGTGGCCGTTTATCGGCATGTCGCTGTTGGCCTCGAATATCTCGGCCGAGCACGTGGTTGGGATGGCGGGCGACGGGTACCGTGTTGGGCTGGTTACCGGCGGGTACGAATGGATGGCTGCCTGGTGCCTGATCATTCTCGCTTCGCTGTTTACGCCGCTTTATTTGCGAAGCAAAATCTACACGATTCCGGAATTTCTCGAGCGCCGCTTCGGGTGGGGGCTACGCGTGTTCCTTTCCGGAAATCTGCTGGTGATGAACGTTCTTACAAAGAACGCTATCGATCTTTGGGCGGGCTCGCTGCTCTTGGTGCTCTTGTTCGGTTGGAACCAGCTGGCGGTGATGATTGTACTTTCTATTTTCACGGCGCTCTACACAATGAAGGGCGGCTTGCGCGCGGTAGTTTACGCGGATATGGTGCAGGGCTCGTGGCTCATCGTGAGTAGCATCGTGCTTACTATCGGCGGCCTGGTGGCCGTTGGCGGATGGAGCGGCCTAACCGCACGCGTGGATCCAGCGCTGATCCATATGGTGAAGCCGCTTAATTCCGAGTTGCCGATCACGGGGTTTTTTGTCGGGAATCTGCTGGGCGGAATGTTTTATTGGTGCATGGATCAGACCAACGTGCAGCGCGTTTTGGGGGCGCGGTCGGTTGACCAAGGTCAGAAGGGCGCTATCTTCGCCGGGTTTCTTAAACTGCTCATTCCTTTTATTCTGGTGCTGCCAGGCATCATTGCACGTGCTCTCTACCCGAATTTGCCAAAAGCCGATATGGCCTATCCGCGGATGGTGAGCGATCTGCTTCCGGTTGGCGTGCGCGGGCTGGTGCTGGCGGGCCTGATCGCCATTCTGATGTCGTCGATGAGCGCCTGCTACAACGCAAGCGCGACGCTGGTGGTCCGGGATTTTTTGATGCGCTGGAAACCGGGACTTTCCGATCGGGAGCAGGTGGCCGCGGGGCGCAAGATCACAGTGTTGATGGCTGTGCTCGGGGTGTTAGCGGCTCCGTTGGTGGGACTCTCGGTTAGTATCTGGCATTACTTGCAGACGATCTCAGCTTACTTGGGGGTGCCTTTGTGCGCGGTGATCTTCGTTGGCCTGCTTTGGAGGCGCGGGAACACTACTGGCGCCATTACCGGAGGATTAACAGGGTTCGCGTTCGGAATGTTTTTGTTTCTGGACCAGACTTTGGGATGGGGGATGGTAGCGCATCCCTACCTTACTTCGTTCCTGCATCGCTCGATTCTGGTATGGTGCTTGGCGGCGATCACGATGATTGCGGTGAGCTTGCTGACGGCGCCACCGGCGGAATCGAAAATTGCGGGGAATGTGTTTGGTTCGGGCGGTGTGGAGCAGAGTTTGGGAGGAACGGGCTATCGGATTTGGGCGGGAATTTTGTTCTTGTGCACGCTGGTGCTGTGGTGGACGTTTCGCTGAGGAGTTAGTTGCTTGACGATTTTCATTTAGTAACTGGCGGCGTCGCGGCTTGGAACGGATGTTCTGGGCGCTTATGCTTCCGGCTCGGAGTCGGAGGTGCCGCGGAGATGTAGATGCCGAAGAGCCGGAGTTCTGGATGGCTACACAGGCCATTGACGGTTTGGGTCGGCCGGCGGCCAGGGCATGCCCGAGTAGCTGATGGCGTGGCCCTGGACGAGTTGCCGCAAGTGATGTTCGAGATGGGCAATGTAGTCGAGGACCAGATCTGAGAGCGTCATTGCGGGTGCAGAATCGATGGCGCAGGGGGTGGACTCTTTGGCGGGAGTGATCTGTCTTATGACGTGGCTGAGGTGCTGATTGTAGGCAGACCATAGAGCGATGCAAACGGCGGGATCGGCGCGGGAGTAGCTTTGGACGGCAACGTGGGCGACTTGATCGTAGCCTGGCCAGTCGAGGCGCGGTTGAGCCAGCGCGCGGACGAAACGTTGATGATTGTTGGCTGCCGAATCGATGAGATGGCCGAGCAGTTGCAGGTTTGTCCACTTTCCTTCGCCACGGGAAGTGTGCCAGTGGCTGGTATCGAAGGAGGCAAAGACGGGCTCGCTTTGGGCGATGAGATGGAGCAGGTGATCGGGCATTCGGCCAAGCATTAAGGCATTGTAGCGTGCGGATCAGGTGGGCAATCCTCGTATAATCGGCGCAATGCCCAGCAGTTTCCTTCGTTTGCAGAGTGTCACGGTTTATGTGCGAGACCAGGATCGGAGTTTGCGGTTCTATGTCGATCGGCTTGGGTTTAAGTTGGTTGCGGATGCGCATTTGCCGGACGGGACGCGTTGGGTGGTGGTGGGACCTTCGGAGAACCCGGCTCTGTTGGCACTGGTAGCGCCTACGCCCGACTCCGAACAATACAAATTGATTGGCCGCAACACCGAAGTGATCTTTCTGGCGGAAGACGTGTATGCGAAATTCGATGAGTGGAAGAGACACGGCATCCGATTTCGCCAGGTACCGCTGGAACCGAGTTGGAAGGGGGCGTTTGCCACCTTTGAAGACATAGATGGCAATTCGTTCGGGCTGGTAGGGTTTGATGCGGCCAGCCGACGGATTGAGGCGGAGCGGCGCGCTGAAGAAGCAAGGAGGGAAGCGGAACAACGCACGGCGCAAGAATTAGAAATTGCGCGGCAAGTACAGGCGCGGCTCTTTCCGCAAGCGAAGCCGCCCGCTACGACACTTGATTACGCTGGAGTCTGCATTCAGGCGCGCCAAGTGGGCGGCGATTACTATGACTTTCTGGCGCTGGGCGAGGAACGGCTGGGATTAGTGATTGGCGACATTGCGGGGAAGGGGATTGCGGGAGCGCTGTTAATGGTCAACCTGCAAGCGAACTTGCGGAGCCAATGCGCGAATGCGCCAGATGAACCGATTGCGCGGCTTCCTTTGGTGAATCAGCTTTTCTACGACAACACCACAGATAGTTCATATGCCACGCTTTTCTTTGCCGAGTACACCGCTCCGTTGCAGCGGCTGCGTTATGCCAACTGCGGGCACTTGCCGGGGCTGCTGCTGCGGCGCGACGGTACACTGGAAACTCTCGATTCTACATGCACGGTGTTGGGGCTGTTTCGGAAATGGGAATGCGCGGCGAAGGAGGCTTCGTTTGAGGCAGGAGACTTGCTGGTGCTGTATACGGATGGTCTTTCAGAGGCGGCGAATGAAGCGGGTGATGAGTATGGAGAGGAGCGGCTGGCGGCCGCGATGCGACGGCATCAGGCACTTTGCGCAGAGGAGTTGGTGACGGCTTTGGTTGAGGAGGTGCGCGGCTTTGCACGCGATGGACAGCAGGACGATATTACGCTGATTGTGGCGAAGGTGAAGACCCAAGCGCAACTTTTTTGATTTTAACTGAATCCAACTGGGAGCGAAGACTTACGATTGGTGACTGGCATTTTATGACCAACAAGATCCTGATAGCTGCAGTTTTGATGCTTGTGCGCTTTCATCTTCCGGCGGGGGCAGCCACCTTGAAAGCGGAAACGAAGGAGGCGTGGGATGCCTATCTGCAAGCGGCAACGGAGGCAATGCAGGCGCGGCTTCAACCAGGTGCGCATTTCCTATGGCTTGATGACGAGCCGGCGCGGGCGGAGAGTATCCGCACAAAGGGGCCGTATATTGAACCTGTTGGCAAGCATATTCCCATGAAAGTTCCGTCCGGATTGATTCACGATTGGATGGGGGTGGGTTTTATCCCCAACGCGAAGATTGAGGACGTTATACCAATTTTGCGGGATTACGACCACTACAAACAAATCTACCGGCCGGGTGTTATCGATTCACTCTCACGCGGCTCAGACGGAGCGAAAGACCTTTTTTGGCTGCGCCTCGTGAATAAATCCGCGATTGCCAGGACTGCGCTGGATACCGATTGCGAAGCCGAGTATGTCCGGGTGGATGACCGGCATTGGTATGGCGTCTCCAACACTACGCGGATTAGAGAAGTGGAAAAATTTGGGACACCCGAGCAACGAATCCTACCGGAGGACCAAGGCACGGGACTGATTTGGCGGCTATCGAGCTTCACCAGGTTGGAGGAGCGCGACGGTGGGGTTTATGCGGAGTTGGAAGCAATCGCGCTGAGCCGAGATATTCCTGCCGCGTTTCGTTTGATTGTGACGCCGATTGTGCGGCGCGTCTCGAGAGATTCAATGGCCACCTCTCTTCACCAGACGAAGGTAGCGTTGGATGAGAGCATGGCGCGGCGGATGCAAGACAGAGCGGGTCAGTAAACAAGCGTTCCTGCTCATTCCTGGAACCTAACGCCCGCGGCCGGCGTAATAGGCTAGGAAGATCCATGGAACTGCGCATCGAGAATCTATCCAAAACCTATCCCAACGGTGTCCGAGCACTCGATAACGTTTCTCTGACTATCCCCTGCGGAATGTATGGCCTTCTTGGGCCCAACGGCGCAGGAAAATCGACGCTTATGCGGACGATTGCCACGCTGCAGGAACCCGACAGCGGCCAAATCCATCTCGACTCGCTCGATGTGCTGCATGAGAAGGAAGAGTTACGGAAGCGGCTGGGCTATCTGCCGCAGGATTTCGGAGTTTATCCGCGCGTTTCGGCGCTGGACATGCTGGATCATCTTGCGCTGCTGAAAGGGGTAGTTCATCGCAAAGAGCGGGCGGACTTGGTTGAATCGCTTCTAGTGCGCACCAACTTGCATCAGGTTAGGAAAAAGGCCTTGAGTGGTTTCTCCGGCGGCATGCGCCAGCGATTTGGCATTGCGCAAGCGCTAATTGGCAGCCCTCAGTTGCTGATTGTCGACGAACCGACGGCAGGCCTCGACCCTGGCGAACGGAATCGCTTCTATAATCTGCTCGCCGAAATCGGCGAAAACGTGATCGTGATTCTTTCCACCCACATTGTGCAAGATGTTATGGAACTCTGCACCAATATGGCCATCATTCACGAAGGGCGCGTTTTGTTTGCCGGCGCGCCCGATGACGCGGTGGCAACTCTCGACGGCAGGATTTGGCAGAAATTTGTTGGGAAGAGTGAGTTGAAGGATCTCGACTCGCGGTTCCGAGTGATCTCCACCAAGCTTATAGCCGGCCGGCCCCTGATTCATGTGTATAGCGCCGAGCCTCCGGGAGACGGCTTTGCGCCCGTGCATGCCGATTTAGAAGACGTATTCTTCGCGCGCATTGCGGGATTGCAGTAGCGGGAGCGACGGCCATGTTCCTACATTTTGTCAGCTTCGAAGTCCGCTATTGGCTGCGCTCGTGGATGCTGTGGATTTTTCTGTTCATCATTTCGCTGTTGATCTTCGGCGCTACGGCAACGGACCAGGTGACGGTTGGTGGTGCGCTGGAGAATACCTTTCGCAATGCGCCGTTTGTGGTGGAGAACTATTATTCGTTCATTTGCCTGCTTACCCTTCTGATGACGGTTGCATTCGTGAACACGGCCGCTTCGCGCGATTTTGCTTTCAATACGCACCAGATGATTTTTGCGACGCCGCTTCGTAAATTTGACTATCTGGCGGGGCGGTACTTAGGTTCTGCGCTGATCGCAGTGATTCCGTTTCTGGGTGTTTCGGTTGGGATTATTGCCGGGAAATGGATGCCTTGGGTTGACGCTGAGCGTTGGGGGCCGGTGAATTGGCGGGCGCATTTGGACGGCATTCTGGTGTTTGCGGTTCCGAATACGTTTTTCATCGCGGCGATTATTTTTGCGATTGCCGTGCTCACCCGCAGCACCGTCACCTCGTTTATCGGTGGACTCTTTCTGTTGACTGCGTATGGCGTAGGCCAGGCGCTCACCTCGGATATCCGGCATGAAACGGCCGCAGCCCTGTTGGACCCGTTCGCGATCCGTACTTTTGGCCTGGCCACCAAATATTGGACGGTGGCGGAGAAGAACACGGCGAGCATCGGCTATGGCGACCATTTGCTGCTGTTGAACCGATTGATTTGGGTCGGTGTGGGCGCGTTGATATTTGCCTTCGCCTATTATCGTTTTCGTTTTGAAGAGCGGGCATCCAGGAAGAAACCAAAGGTTCAAACCGAAGAAGTGACTGCTAGCGCGGCGCTAGAGCCGGCCGCAGTGCACCAATCGTATGGCTTGACGGCTCAGTTTGCACAGCTCTGGGGCGCGTTTAAAGTGGAATTTTTCAGCTTGGTCAAATCGACGTCGTTCATCGTGATCACGGTGGCGGCTTTACTCAACTGCATTCCCAGTCTTGCGCTTAGTAATACGGAAGGCTACGGCAACACGTTTTTTCCCGTCACGTACCGCTTAATTGAAGTCATTCAAGGCACGCTCTACTCGTTCTTGCTTGGCATGATCACGTTTTATGCGGGCGTGCTTGTCTGGAAAGAGCGCGATTCGGGCATGGACGATATTCACGATGCGTTGCCGAATCGTAATTGGCCGATTTATGCCGCCAAACTCGCTGCGCTTTTGTCGAGCGTTTTTCTAATTGTCTGTTTGGCCGGCTTCTCTGGCGTTGTGACGCAGTTTTTCCTCGGCTATCACCGTTACCAATTTGGCTTGTGGGTTGAGGAATTACTCGGGATGGATTTCAGTATTTTTGTTTTCTTTACTATCCTGGCGTTCTTCATTCATGTGGTTGCGCCGAATAAATACATTGGCTACTTTGCGTTTATCACATTTGCGATCGCGAATTTGTTTATCTGGCGGCCGCTCAATGTGAACACGAATCTCTTACAATTCGCTTCGCGCCCCAACACTACTTACTCTGAGTTCTTTGGCTTCGCGCCTTATTGGCAAAGCTGGATTTGGTTCACGGTTTATTGGCTGGCGTTTTGTTGCGTACTCGCGGTGGCGAGTGTTGCCTTTTGGCAGCGTGGGCGCGAAAGCGAGTGGAAGTTCCGCCTTCGTGAAGCGGCTGGCCGCTTTTCCGGAGGTCTACGCCTGGCCGCTTTGGCGAGCGTTGCGGCTTTTCTTGGCTCCGGCGCTTGGATTTTCTATAACACCAAAGTTCTCAACACAGTTTTAGGCGAGAAGGACACCGATAAAGTGGCCGTCGATTACGAAAAGAGCTACAAAAAGTACGAGCATCTGCCGCAACCGCGTGTCGTAGATGTGAACTATGCCATCGATATTTATCCCGAAAAGCGGGCGGCGACGGTGCGCGGCGATGAGGTTATCGAAAATAAAACCACGAGCCCGATTGCGACGTTGCACCTTAGCTATGCCGACCCTGATTATTCAACGCAGATCGGCATTGATGGCGCCACGCTGAAGTACGATGATACCCGGGCGAGATATCGGATCTACAATTTCAACCCGGCCCTGCAGGCTGGCGAGCAACGGCATATGCGCTTCACGGTGACGCGTGAGCCGCGAGGGTTCGAAAATTCTCCTTCGGTGTTGCAGGTGGTGCAGAATGGGACGTTCTTCAACAATAGTGTGGCGCCGCAGATTGGTTATCAGTCCGGCCGGGAACTGGACAACAAGAACAAGCGTAAGAAATACGGCCTCAAAGAGAAAGCGCTAATGCCGGAGCTTGAACGCAACTGCACGGTTGACTGCATGAATACCTATATCAGCAATAATTCCGACTGGGTGAACGTGCACACGGTGATGAGTACGCCGCCGTCGCAGATTGCCATTGCGCCGGGTTCGCTGGTGCGTGAACGGAACGAGAACGGACGCCGGTATTTCGAATACAAATTAGACCATGTGGCGCTGAACTTTTATTCGTTTCTTTCGGCGGCGTACACCGTGAAGAGGGCCGATTGGAACGGGGTGAAGGTGGAGGTTTACTATCTGCCGCAGGAATCGTGGAACGTAGACAAGATGCAAAGGTCGATTGAAAAATCGTTCGAGTACTACACCAAGAATTTCGGGCCTTACATGCAGAAGGAGGCGCGCATCATTGAGTTTCCGCGCATCGCCACTTTTGCGCAGGCTTTCCCCGGCACGATGCCTTATTCGGAAGCGATCGGCTTTATTCAACGTTTGAAGGATCCGGACGATATCGACATGGTTTATTACGTGGTGGCGCACGAGATGGGCCACCAGTGGTGGGCGCATCAGGTGATTGGCGCCAATATGGCGGGTGCGACGGTTCTTTCGGAAACATTGGCCCAATATTCGGCCTTGATGGTGATGGAGAAAGAATACGGCCGCGATGTGATGCGCAAGTTTTTAAAATACGAAATGGATAACTACCTGCGATCACGGGGCAGAGAGTTGTTGAAGGAACGGCCGCTCGAACGGGTTGAAGGCAATCAAGGTTACATTCACTACCGTAAGGGCAGCGTTGTTATGTACTATCTCAAGGAGATGATTGGCGAGGAGGCGGTGAACCGGGCGTTGCGAAAGGTGATTGGCCAATATGGCTATGCGCCACCTCCTTATCCGACTTCCTATGTGTTGGTGGATGCTTTGCGCGAGCAGACGCCGCCCCAATATCAATATTTGTTGAAAGATTTGTTCGAGGATATTACACTGTTTGCGAACCGCGCGCTGGCGGCGAAAGCGAAAAAGCGTGCCGACGGGAAATACGATGTAACGGTCGAAGTAGAAGCGAAGAAGTTTAAGGCTGACGATAAAGGCAATGAAACAGAAGTGCCGGTGAATGACTGGATTGAGATCGGAGCATTTGCCAAGCCGGCCAAGGACAAAAAATACGGAAAAACTCTCTACCGGGAACGCCTGCTGATGAAAAGCGGCAAGTGTACTTATCACTTTACGGTGGGTGAACTGCCGGACAAGGCTGGCATTGATCCGTTTCTACTTTTGATTGACCGGCAGCCGGATGACAATACCAAGGATGTAGACGCCGGGTCGTAGGCGGGTTTCTCGTCGCTGTTCATGTTACTCTTCAAGTGCGCCAAGTCAAGCAGAGTCTTTTAATGTTTTGAGTTAGACGCTTTAGGAGGCATCATGCAGAAATCTTTTGTCTGTACCGCAGCGGCTTTGCTCCTGACGATTTTTTGTCCCGCTTCGAAAGCAAACCTAATCACCAATGGCAATTTTGCCTTAACGAATAATAGCTACAGTCAAACGGCGGCCCCGGAAGGTTGGAGCAATATCGGTCCGGCTGACGGAGTCATTGCCGATTCAGTGTTCGGAACGCCTTCGTACGGTGGGTCGAGCTACTACTTTGATACCGGTGGATTCGGCGACAGCGGTCCAAATTCGGGGGACGGCATTGAACAGGCAGTGGCCACCGCGGCCGGTACGACGTACACTTTGACGTTTGGACTGAGTAATGAGAACGATTCAAGCGGGGGTCCCGAGTATTTGACGATCCTGGTCAACGGAACGGCGATACAGTCGATTGCAGTTTCACATAACAGTTCGTACCAGATCTTCCAACTCCCCTGGACGGCGGAGACGTTGAACTTCACCGCTGCCTCGGCTTCCTCCACTATCGCTTTTACTGTGACAGGGACGGGCCTCGGAGACCAGGACCCACTGATTGCTGGAGTGGACTTGGAAACGAGCACCGCGTCGCCGGCTCCTGAACCGTCGAGCTTGTGGTTCGCCGGTTTGACGCTCCTCGCGCTGGCAGGATTTCGCGCTCGCAGGTCAAGCCAACTGCACTCGGCAAACTCGAAGTGAAAGCCATTTTCAGAACCTGAGAAGTGATAGCAAAGCGCAAGGGCCAAGTTAAGAGGCAACAGGTATACCGTGCTGTTCGAGAACCCCGCGCACTTCTTTCGGCGCTAACCGCGAGGCGTCATATTCAACGAAGAGTTCGTCTCCAGTGTTGGCCAGGCGTGCCGCAAAAAGACCATAAACGGCATGCAGACGGGCGATTTGTTTCAGATCGCCGTCGTTGAGAATTCGGGATAACTTAAACGTGAGCTGCACCTTCGTCATCGGGATTTAGAATAGCATTGGATCTATTTGGTTGCCGGGTTTGACGATGATTGCACGAGGCTTGCGAGCTTCTCGTCAAGTTCTTTGGCTACTGCATCGACTTGGGGGTTATGAAATTGCCCAAAGAGACTGGAAGGCAAATCGTACTCCACCTGAAGTTGTGAATCCTCATCCTCGTAAACGAGAACGCGAAGTGGCGCGTAGAGCGCGGCGCGAATGTCATGTTCGGTCATTCGAGCCGCGATGAGCGGATTTCCGACGACGTATTGTTTCGCCTTTCGGGGAGCCCGCTTTATGTTGAGAAGAGCACCATGATCATACGCCGTAAAAATCATGAAGCCACTGGGGCCTGCTTGTGCGCCGATGACTTTTTCGGCAGTGTCCTTTTTTTCGGGATCAGCCAGCAGAGTTTGATATGCCTTAACGTCGTGAATGCCGCATTGGGCTTCGAAGTTTGCTGTGAAATCCGCAAAGCTGAGGTTCGGCGAGTATTTTACGTGTGTGACGGAAAGTATCATGCTTGCCACAAACCTTATTTTAACGCTTACAACGGGGGTGAGACTTGGAATTAGGAAGTCTTGCCAACCTTCCAAAGGACCTGGCGCAAGATGCCGAGCCATGTGTCGGTATCGGCAGCAGGGAGGCCGAGGCGGCGAACAAGGCGGCGCACCTTCAACTCACTGGATTCGGCGGTCGAGGGATTGAGATAGCTCGATTGATCCAGCAGTTTGAGGAGCAGGGAAGTGATGCGCTCCAACTGTTCTACAGAGGCAGCGGGAGCAGCTTCGAAGCGCTGCGCCGCCGCTTGCGAATCGCGGCGAAGTTCGTAGAGGCAAATAGCCACGGCTTGCCCCAGATTCATGGAGCCGTGTTCCGCGCGCGAAGGAATGCGCAAGAGCCAGTGGCAATGGCTCATATCTTCATTTGAAAGGCCGAACTTTTCCGAGCCGAAAAGTAACGCGACATGCTTGTCGCTGGCCAGGCGTTCGCGAATCAACTCGCCGGCAGGTTCGAGGCGATACAGGGGAAGATGCAAATCGCGATGGGCGGCGGCGGTCGTTCCTGTCACCAGTGAACAATCGGCTACGGCTTCCGCGACGCTGGAAAACACCTGCGCATTTTCCAAAACGTAGTGAGCGTTGACGGCGGAACGAGCCTCTTTGAACGCGGCGTCATAAGGGTTGACGAGGCGCAAGTGCGTAAAGCCGAAGTTACTCATGGCGCGCGCCGCGGCTCCAATGTTGAGCGGATTGCGGGGCGCCACTAGAACGATCCGCAGCGGATCGGCCACTCTTTACTGCTCCAAATAGGTGTAGCCTTGCAGGCCTTCTTCGTAGAACTTCAGACAGCCGGCCAGCCTCTTCGTAGCCGACACGCTGTTCGCGTACCGCCAGCTCCACGTCTTTGCGAAAGGCGTCTAGCAGCGATTGCGTGTTGTATTGAACGTAGTTGAGCACTTCGCGCACGGTATCGCCCTGGACGACGGTATCCAGAATCACATCGCCGTGTTCATCCAGGCTCACGTGTACAGCGTTCGTGTCGCCAAAGAGGTTGTGAAGATCGCCGAGAATTTCCTGGTATGCCCCCAGCAGGAAAGCGCCTAGAATGTAGGGGCTGTCGCTTTGGAAGGCGTGCAGCGGCAGCGTTTTCTTGACGTCGCGGCGGTCAATGAACTGATCGACCTTGCCGTCGGAATCGCACGAAATATCGCCGAGCACCGCCAGGCGTGTGGGAGCTTCGTCGAGACGGTGAATCGGCATCAGGGGGAATAGCTGCTTTACCGCCCAGCTATCGGGCATGCTTTGAAAGAGCGAGAAGTTGCAGAAGTAGGTATCGGCCAGCAGGCCAGGCAAGCCCTCGAGTTCTTCTGGAAAATAATCCAACTCTTTGGCGATGTTAAGAATCTTGCGGCAGATGGCCCAATAGAAATTCTCGGCGAGACTGCGCTGTTCAAGCGTCAGATAGCCGAGGTTGAAGAGATTCAAGGCCGAATCGAGGGCCTGTTGCGCGTCGTGGTAAGACTCGAGCAGATTCTTCTTGCTAACCGCGCGCTGTGTTTCGAACAAATCAATCAGTGCTTGCTCAGAGTCTTCGGGAACGCTGGCCGGCAGTTCTTCTTCACCATAACCGCTTACGCCCACCACATTGAACACGAGCAAGCTGTGATACGCGGCGACAGCGCGGCCGCTTTCCGTGATGATGTTCGGATGCGGCACCTCCCCTTCGTCGCAAATACTTTGAATGTGATAGACAACGTCGCGCGCGTATTCTTCGAGTGTGTAGTTGACGCTTGACTCGAAATCTGTTTGCGAACCGTCATAATCGACGCCTAAGCCGCCGCCGACATCGAGTTGGGTAAGGCCAGGGCTCACTTTGCGTAAGTCGACGTAGATGCGCGCCGCTTCAATGACGGCGGCTTTGATTTGGCGGATGTTGGTGATCTGGCTGCCGAGGTGGAAGTGCAACAGCTTGAGGCTGTCCTCCATGCCACGCTCTTTCAGATATTGAACGGCCTTAAGCGCTTCGCTTACGGTTAACCCAAATTTGGAGCGGTACCCACCCGACGATTTCCAACGGCCCGAACCGCGGCTGGCCAGCTTGACGCGAATGCCGATGGTGGGCTTTACGCCAACGCGTTCGGCATGTTTTACGATGAGTTCGAGTTCAGTGTACTTTTCGACGACGGGTGTAATCTGGCGGCCGATTTTCTTGGCCAGCATCACCATCTCGATGTACTCGTCGTCTTTGAAGCCGTTGCAGATGACCGGTGTCTCGTTATCGGCAATCGCGAGAACCGCGAGAAGCTCCGGCTTGGAGCCAGCCTCCAGTCCGAACTTATAGGCGCGGCCGTAGCGGAAAACTTCTTCCACGACTTGGCGCTGCTGGTTGACTTTGATCGGATAAACGCAACAATACGTACCCTGGTAACCGTGCTCGCGGATGGAGCTGTCGAAGGCCTGGTGAATTTCGCCCAAGCGATGTTTGATGATATCGGCGAAGCGAATCAGGATGGGCAGGGAAATGCCGCGCCAGCCGAGCGTATCGACAAGCTGCTTGAGATCAATGGAGCGATTGATTTCCTTGGTTGGATGGACAAACAGGTGGCCGTTCTGACCCACGGAAAAATAACCTTTGCCCCAACTGGCAACATCGTACATTTCGGCAGCATCGGTGACGGTCCAGCGGTCGGCTGGTTCGCGAACTTGGGCGGAGACACCGCCACTCTTAGTGGGCGTGGACAAAGTAGATACCTCCTGGGCGGCACGGACGAAATCGAGATCGATGGATCAAAACCACACTCAATTAGAACATGAGAAACGGAGGAGTGGGCTGCTGGCGCTCAGTTACGGAGGCGGTATTTGGAGTTTTTGAAGCAGCGAGGCGAACCGTGGCTCCGAATGTAATTCGTCCCGCCCGTTCGGTAGCGCGTTGCCCGCGTCCACTGAGGAGTCTACGATCATGGGGTATTCTGCCCGCAGGAGCAGCTGGCAATGCGAAGTCGCTGACAGACGCCGTGATCTTCGGCAAACGTGCGAAGGTCGAAGGCTTCGTTAGCGCAGACCTTTGCTAATGATCTCTTTGAGCACGGTCTGATATCCGAGACCCGCTTGAGCGCCGAGCTTCTTCGCGGCTTCGATATCGCGGACCGGAATGCGAAGCGAGACGGCTTGCGTTTGTTGGGCTTTAACCCTTTCCATGAGTGCCTGTATCACGGCTGGCTTAGTGGGTCTGACGTCGCGGCCGTTCTTATAATAAATCGCTTTGCCGGTACGCTTGGCTTCGTCGCGAAGCTTCGGGTCGACCTGGCGTTTCTCCGTCGCGAGCACGCCGGTGTCCGGGATTTGGTCGGCATAACGGCGCCCAAACGGGCTCACTAACCAGTCGGCTTCTTCAGTCTCACTTGCGAACGTCGATGGCTTCTTAACCTTCGAGGATTTGTTTGGCATACTTTTTTGTCTCCGTGCGGCTCATGTTCCAAGCCGTGATGGGGCGAATCTTGCGATTTCGTTCTGTGAGCCGATGGTTAACAAACGACCAGCGGGCTGAGACGCCGTAAGCGCGAAAGCGATCTTCGCCGTTGACGGCACCATCGGTTTCTTCTATGTAAGGACGGCGAAACACTTCTTCGACTTCGGCGACCGTGACGTCGTGACGGGCGACATGCTTTAGGTTCTCATCGTCCCAGTCGAAGCCGTCCACAGTCTAAGTATATACACGTTGCGCACATTGCGCCAACGAAACACGAAATGAACGTCCAAAAAATCGATGGCATCGGCAAAACAAATTTTGGTTCCGGCGAGCCAGTGAGATTTCCGCGAATGGGAGGACGACAAAGGAACGAATGCTCAGCCGCCTTGCATAGCCACGTTCAACGGGCGCTCGCTCACGTATCGAGCTCGAACAGGCCAAAACGAATCAACGTCCGGGCGTGATTTCGGCCGGATCCGGATTTGGACATGTTAGAAGCGCAAAGGGCACATTTGTGCCGCGAAGCGATGTGCCCGTTTCAATCCAGCGTCGCCGCGTTCCACTCCACGAGCCGTCGATCTGGATCCAAGAAATAAACTTGCGGATAGCCTGTAGGCGGATGGGGCTTGATGACGATTGTCTGCGGGTGATCGGCCGGAAGATCTTCGTGAAAGCCGGCGGCGTGAAGCCTCTCCAGTGCGCCGCGAAAGCTGGGAACGCGCAGGGCGATATGCGTTTCAAAGATATCCATAGCTGCCGGCGCACGCCAAATGGGATTGGGCACGCAAACAATATGAAGCTCCTGGCCATTTGCCAATTGGAACCAAGCGCCCGGGAATGGAAATTCGGGGCGCTTGAGTTCGGGAAGTCCTAGAAAGCCGCCGTAGAAGGCGCGCGACTTCACGAGGTCGGTCACAGTGACTTGCATGTGGTGGAAGGCGGTGCTGGACATCAGGCTGTCACGCCCTTGGCCAGCCATTTTGACCAATAGAAAGTCATGGGGACTTTGCCGGTGTTGGTGATGCCGTGCAAGGTGTTACCCGCACAATACATCATGGCGCCTGGCCCTACCTTAGTAATCTTGCCGTCGCACTCGATTTCGCCCGTACCTTCGCCGATAATCAGAAACTCTTCTTCGGCATGCCGATGAGGGGGGTGTGGACTCGCACCGGGGTCGAGAACGCAAGCGCCGGCGGAGACCCCGCTGAGCTGATCGGTTGGACCGTTGTAGTAAATAAAGACCTTTTGCCCTTCGAGCACGACCGGCGCGGTGGTAGTCATGTCGAGGACGCCCTCGGGAATCTTGTGGGCGGAGAATTCAGTGGAGACTGCGCCGTCTATTTGAGCCATAGTTCCAATATATGTTGGTCTGGTTTTGGCGAACAAGCGCGGCTTTGGGACCCGGCTTTTGAGTTGGCTCAGGGAGTAAGGCTAAGGCTCACCTGTCTCCGCGAAAAAACCGCAGACTAGTACTTTTTCGCAACTCGATGCCGCTTCGGAAGAAGAGGAGTTAAAGCCGGTGGCCACTAAGGTCGATAGAAAATCAGAGAAAGTCTACGAAATGGCGGCCTTAAACACAATGAGCTCGTTGCGTGTTGCGGATGCGATGGATAAGTCCGTCGCCCTGCCGGAGAACTCAGCCGAAGGGCAGATTCATAGGAGTGCAGGCAACATTTTGATCGTGGATCCGGCTGCGGCGCGCCGCTGGCACATGATCAAAATCTTGGATGGTCTAGCAGGCAGGATTTACGAGGCGAGCAGCACCTCAGAAGGTTTGTCGATTCTGGGGAAGCAATCTATCGATCTGGTTTTGTTGGATTTGCGGGCGCCCGAACTGGGCGCGGCTAACTTCTGCCGCGAAATTCGGAATTTCCCCGCTATGAAGTTCTTGCAGATCTTTGTCATCGCGGAATCGGAGAACCTGGAATCGGAAGTCGGCGTAATTGAAGCCGGAGCGAACGAATTCTTAGTAGCGCCGCTCCGCGACCGGGCCTTGAA
Source organism: Bryobacterales bacterium (assembly GCA_963763615.1). Lineage (GTDB taxonomy): Bacteria > Acidobacteriota > Terriglobia > Bryobacterales > Bryobacteraceae > Bog-105. The sequence goes on from CAVXPI010000019.1 coordinate 340,099, forward strand.
GGCTCGCGTCCAGAGCAACCTGCGCCAAAAAGAAATGGTCGATTCGATGGATGACTCTGAGGCCGTCCTGTTTTCCTTAGCGAAATCCGTGGAAGATCGCGATCCTGATCTCAGCATGCATTGCCAAAGGCTCTCGGTGATTGCGGCCGCGATGGGCGCGGCATTGCAATTGCCGGGCCACGAACTTCAGACGCTGCATCGCGGTGGCTACCTGCACGACATTGGAAAAATCTCCATCCCGGACAAAATCCTCTTCAAGCCGGGACCCCTGACTCCCGATGAGTGGGAAATCATGAAATCGCATACCGTGCGCGGAGAAAACATTTGTATGGGGATCAAGTCTCTGCAGCCTGTGCTGCCCATCATCCGTAGTCACCACGAACGCTGGGACGGACTAGGATACCCAGATGGTTTGCGTGGCGAACAAATTCCGCTGCTGGCGCGAATTCTGCAACTGGCCGATATTTACGATGCTTTGACAACGGTCAGGCCGTACAAAGCTGCCTTTTCTGCTGAAGAAGCGCTATCCATCATGATGGAAGAAACCGGCAAAGGCTGGCGAGATCCACATCTGATGCGCCTGTTTGCCGATCTGGTGCCAATGTTCCGCTCTTTTTCGTTCCCCGATTTGTCGCGCTTGTCGCTTCACGCCTTGGCGACTTCGGTGGAATCCTACCGCAACGATACCGCCCCGGACCGCACTAAGAAAGGTGATATGCGGATGGTTGGCTGCACATAGGAAAGGGCAGTCTTGGGCGATTTTGCTCGGCGCCACCCTGTCTTTTCCCTCTGTTGGCACTTAGTCCATAAGCTTTCTGATTAGATAGGTGAACTGAACGGCGTTGCTCTGAGCTTTCTCCTTCAAGTCGGCGCCAGCTCCGTGGCCGCCCTCGGTAATCTCCTCGTAGAAAAAGGGCTGGTTGAACTCTTCCATTTTCGCCGCAAACTTTCGCGCATGCACGGGACCCACGCGATCATCCTTAGTCGTCGTGAAAATCAGCGGCTCGGGATAGTGCACGCCGGGTTTCAACTGATTGTAAGGCGAAATGGATGCCAGGAACGCCCGCTCTTCGGGGACCGAGACAGACCCGTATTCGCCCACCCAGGATGCACCGGCGGCAATGTGTTCAAAGCGGAGCATATCGAGCAATGGAACCTGAATGACGATGGCATTCCACATTTCAGGATGCTGGGTCATCTCCACACCCATGAGCAATCCGCCGTTCGAACCGCCCATAATGCCGAGGCGTCGAGGCGAAGTAATGCGGCGCGTGACTAGGTCTTGGCCAACAGCTGCAAAGTCGTCATAAATCCGTTGGCGATGGGTTTTTAGTCCGGCCTCATGCCAAGCCGGACCGAACTCGCCGCCGCCACGAATATTGGCCAAGACGAATACGCCGCCGCGTTCGAGCCAGAGCTTGCCAATGAGAGGCGAATAGTCTGGCGTATACGAAACTTGAAAGCCGCCATAGGCCGTAAGCAATGTCGGATTTGTACCGTCGTACTTCATTTCTTTGCGCCGCACCACGAAGTAAGGCACTTTTGTTCCATCTTTTGACACGGCTTCGAACTGTTCAACGAGATCTTTCGATGAATCGAACTGTGGAGGAAGGGCTTTCACCTGCTTTAGTGTGCCGGTGCCGGCATCGCCCAGAAAAAGCGCTGAGGGCGTGAGGAAGCCTTCAACCGTTAGAAAGAACTGGTCGTCCGACCAGTTGGCGCTTGCGATAGACACGGTTCGGTTGTTGGGTATATTCAATTTCTTGCGTCCCCACACACCTTTAGGGCCGCGAATGTAAACGTAGGCGCGGCCCTGTACTTTCTCAAGCGTGGTGACGATCAAGTGATTCTTTGTGGTAGCGATCCCGTACTGGGCAAATTCGGACGCTGTCGGAGCGAATACTATCGTGGGCTTCAGGCGAAGCGGATCTTTTTTCAATTCGTTCAGATCGAGTGAGACGATCGAACCCGTGACGAACAATTGATTCTGCCCCTCCGGCTTCCAATCTTCCCTAAGGGTGACGACGATTTGACCGTCTAAGAGTCCGTCGATATCCGCTTTGCCGGGCAGCCCAATTCGTTCAGCAGCGCCGGCGGTTAGCAGGAACATCTCCGATTCGAAGAAGTTTACGTTCCGCATGATCATGGTGGCGTGATGCCCCGTGCTGTCGTCAAGTGACACGGGGTCAACCTCTTCATCTGTTTCAGTGGCGCGGTAGACCTCCTTGGCCTGATCGAGCGGTTGCCCCCTTTTCCACAGCTTCAATACGAACGGATAACCCGACTTGGTCATGGTGCCGGAGCCCCAATCTCTCGCCACCAGGAGCGTGTCTTTATCCACCCACGCAACGCCTTGCTTAGACCGCGGCAGAACGAAACCGCCCTCGACGAACTTGGCCGTCTGGAGATCGAACTCCCGCAGCGTATCGGCGTCCTCGCCCCCGGCAGAGAGGTCGATGAGGCACAATTTGTTGCCCGGATAAAGGCAAGTCCGCCCGTGGTAGACCCATTTCTCGTTGTCGTGCGCGGCCAGCGCATCGTAGTCCAGCACCGTCCGCCAATGGGGTTTAGCCGTCAGGTAGTCGGAGATCGAGGTTCGTCGCATAATGCCGATCACATGCTCGGCATCCTGCCAAAAGTTGTAAACATCGCGCCCGTTCAAACCGGGGAGGGGCAGGCGGTCGGGCGACTCCAACACCTTGAGCGCCACGGCATTCAACTCCGAGTAGCGCGGGTCGCTTTCGAGTACTTTGGCCGAACGTTCGTTCTCCGCCTTGACCCAAGCCATGGAACGCTCACCGGAGACATCTTCGAGCCACTGATATTTGTCGTCAGATCCGGAAGGCGTTTGCGCGCCCATCGTGATGGCAACGACGAGAATTCCAATGGTTAGCACGCTCGGTCTTACCAAGGCATTTTGTTTACGCTGCCGGATCTTACCGCTGGCTTGGTGCACTGATAGCCCCCTCATTTGTGCTTTCGCTCCACCAAATTTACCGCAACTGCTTGGTAAGTCAGAATGGAGCATGACTTTACCCGAAGCGAAAAGCCCGCTGAGTCAGGTCGTCCCCGTTTCGTGCGCGTTGTGTCCGCGGCTGGTTGCGTATCGCGAGGAAGTCGGCCGGGTGAAGCGGCGGGCGTACCTCGATCAAGAGTATTGGAGCAAACCGATCTCCGGTTTTGGCGATCCGGCCGCCCGGCTGCTGATTATCGGACTCGCGCCTGGCGCGCACGGCGCAAACCGCACGGGCCGCATCTTCACCGGTGATCGCTCCGGCGATTTTCTGTACCGCGCCCTCTACGAAGCAGGATTCGCCAATCAACCAACGAGCGTCTCCCGCGACGACGGACTCAAACTGTGTGACGTCTACATCACTTGCCCCGTGCGCTGCGTGCCACCCGGCAACAAGCCGACGTTAGAAGAGATTCATACCTGCCGCCCCTACTTACAGCGCGAGCTAGCGCTTTTGAGACGCGTGAAGCTGGTGGTTGTGCTGGGAGGGATCGCCCTGCAAGCCTATTTGTCGATTCTGCAAGATGCCGGCAAAATCGCCGCGCGTTCGGCCTTCCACTTTGGCCACGGAGCGAAGTTTACGACTCACGAAGGCGGCCCGTTGGTATTGGCGAGCTATCATCCGAGCCAGCAAAACACGTCAACAGGCCGGCTCGAGCGCAGCCATGCTGGCCGACATCTTTCATGAAGCCCGCCGCGTAATCGATCAAACGCCCTGACTCGGCGCGCCCGCCGAACGCTGCTGGGGCATAGGGAAAATCTGCGGAGGGAGGCTCCCGCCGCTTTCCAGCAATTGCCGCGCTTGGTCGTTCGTCAGCACCCACAAACCATAAATACCCAGCGCCGTTCCGAACGGGATGTGGAGCAAATTCAAACCCGAAACCACAATCATGAGAATCCGCGACCAGTTTTTGAACTTCACCAATCCCCACCCGCCCAAAATAGCGGGAAGGGCAACGGCCGTCAGAAAAATCGCGACAAATACGCCGATGAGCCCCAGCCACGGAGCAAAGGCGCGCGCGTTTTCGGCGTCCGAGCCCGAACTATCCGGCAAACCGAACGCCATAAAGCTAGCGACTCCACCCATGATTAAGAGCACACAAACGCCTATAACCGCGGTCAAACTTCCCATAACGATATTCAAAATGCCCAAGATCTTGATGTGATCTCTCATTTGGCACCTCCTACAGCGCCACTGGTATAAGAAACGGCGAAAACGGCCGTTTGTTCCGTCAGCACAGTACTAATCACCCTAACATGAAGCATTATTTAGAGTTTTTGCGGTTTTGAAGGCTAGCGACCGCCTGTAAAACCAGTTAAAATAGGGAGGTAGTCCGGTGGCTTCAGGTTTGCCATACCCTGGTACGAACCGGTCTCTTGACCACAATGAGTTCACTCTTCTTGTTGTTATTCGCCGCGCAGCCGAGTTTGGGATCTCGCCTTTCTACGGCTTTGTTTGACGACACGTTCTCCGGGATTTATCGCCTCTCGCCGTTCGACTGGGCCATGCTCATCCCGTATTTCGGCATCTTGGGTATTCTGTCCGTCTATGGCCTGCATCGCTATCACACAATGCTGGTATATCGGAAGTTCCGCAAGAATCTGCCGGTGACATCGCCGCAAGAGTTTGTGCAGTTGCCGAAAGTGACCGTGCAGTTGCCTTTGTATAACGAGCGGTTCGTCGTGGAGCGGTTGCTCGAAGAGGTGGTGAAACTCGATTATCCCCGCGAACTGCTGCAAATCCAGGTGCTCGACGATTCGACCGACGAAACTCATCCGTTCACCGAGCGCCTATGCAATGAATACATCGCAGCTGGTTATCCGGTTGAGTACCGGCATCGAACCAATAGGCACGGCTACAAGGCAGGCGCATTGCAGGAAGGTTTAGAGACGGCAACCGGCGAACTGATCGCCATTTTCGACGCTGACTTTATTCCGCCAACCGATTTCTTGCAGAAGACGATTCATTTCTTCACCAACCCGCAAGTCGGCGTCGTGCAAACGCGCTGGACTTACCTGAACCGTGAGTTCAACATCCTTACCCAAGTGGAAGCAATGCTCCTCGACGCGCATTTCGTACTGGAGCACGGTGCGCGCTGCGGTTCTGGCCTGTTCTTTAACTTCAATGGCACAGCCGGTGTCTTGCGGCGCGCCATGATTGACGACGCCGGCGGTTGGCAGCACGAAACGCTCACTGAAGATTCCGACCTCAGCTACCGCGCGCAACTTAGGGGCTGGCGGTTCGTTTACGTGAAGGATGTCGAGTGTCCTTCGGAATTGCCGGTGGAGACCTACGGCTTCCAGGTGCAACAAGCTCGTTGGGCCAAAGGTTTGACGCAGGTTTGCAAGAAACTACTGCCGCGCATATTGAAAGCCGACCTGCCGTTTCGCGTGAAGCTAGAGGCGTTCATGCACCTGACGCCAAACATTACGTATCCCATGATGATCGTCGTTTCGATGCTGATGCTGCCTGTGATGATCGTGCGTTTCTACATGGGCGTGTTTCAAATGGTGCTCATCGATTTCCCGTTGATCGTGGCATCTTTCTGGTCGATCTCCGCTTTCTATCTTTACGCGCAGAAGGTGCTGTACCCGAAGCAGTGGTGGAAGATGATCGCGTTTCTGCCGATGTTGATGGGGGCTGGCGTAGCGCTCACCGTTAGCAACGCCAAAGGCGTATTGGAAGCCATCCTGGGAATCCAAACCAGCTTCGCGCGAACCGCCAAGTACGGTACCGGCAAAATGAAGGCGAGTAAGACGGCCTACAAACGGAAGAGCGGCTGGCTGCCGTATATCGAATTGGCTATCGGAGCCTATTTCGTCTACATGGTGGATTTTGCCATTGAAACGATGAACTACTTCGCGCTGCCGTTCTTGATGCTTTTTGTTTGCGGGTATTTGTGGGCGGGTTGCTCCACGCTGTATCAGGAATACCAACACAAGCTGCAATGGCAGCGGGCACAGAAGATGGTGGAAGCGGAATCCTAGTTTTTCGACTGGGGAGGCGCTGGTGCACCCCCTTCGCACAATCCGTCTCGCCCCGCCTCCCTAACACCGCCAATCCGTTCCGAACCGCGACCGTTAGAAGCCGTAAGGAGAGCCAAGCGACCTGGTAGGGCAGGCCTCCTGGAAATCCATAGGCGTTAAAATAAGCCACAAACTGTTTCCCAATCCGAATCCGGTGCCTGCCACCACATTGCAACAATTCCCGGACATCCAGCCCCATCGGCCCAAAGTGGCTTCGTTGCGCAAAAAACGCTTCAGCGAAACGAGTGCGCTCGCACGGTGTATAAGAGTGCAGGCGTCCGAACTGAGGGCGCCGAACGCTTCCGTCTCGGATTCGGAGTTAGTCGCGGGTGAGAAGATTAGATCGCGCGAATCCAAGACCCCTTCTCACTTCTTATTCGGGGCGCGACTAGCAAGTTCCTCGAACCAGTTTGTCACGAGCACAAAAGCCGGGCCGCTGGAAGCCGAACGTTGAGGCGTGAGAACCAGGAATCGTTTGCCATCGGGACCGATATTGTAATAGACCTGCCCGTCGTCGTTGCGGATCGTAAACAACGCCCGTGGCGTGCTCGACGTAAACGACGGCTTGGTGGAAACATCGGTCACCATCAGCCGGCGCGGATTAGTTTCCACAAAGAAAAGCTCGCGGCCATGGGGAGACCACTTCGGAAGTCTTCCGCCCTTGTATGAGACCTGCACCCTGCCGCTGGGACTGCTCAAGGACGACACGTAGATCTCAAACCTTCCGGAATCGTCAGTGGTATAAGCGAGCCATTTGCCATCTGGCGAGACGGCCGGCTGTTCTTCCGTGGACAATGCGCCCGGGTGGAATGGAGTGGGTTTGTCCGGTTTACCGTCGGAACCTATCGGTAGGAGAAATGTTTGCCATCTCGAATGGACGATCTGGCTATAAACCAAGGTCTTTCCATCGGGCGTCCAGCAGCTAGGACGAGGCAGCGCCTCGGTGCCAGTCAACAACTTCGGTCCGCCGCCGGAGTCGGCTGGAGTTTGGTAGATTCCATAATGTCCGTTATGATTTGAGGCGAAGGTAACCGACCGGCCGTCGGGCGTCCAGATCGGTTGGAAGTCTCGTTCGCCCGAGGTCAGAGGAGACAGCAAATGACGATCCATGTTGTACATCCAAATGCGTTTTCCGTCTGCCACTTCGCTACTGTCTGGAAGTTCACCCACCACCCTGCGGCCATCGGGTGAAAGCGGCACCGTTATCCACTGATGGGCAGGTTCGGGCAAATCCTCGGCAACTCCATTTCGGTCTGTCCATGTCAGACGAGCGCTTTCTGCCGAGTCACTCGCCGGACGGTACACCAAGATACCGGAGGGCGACCACGAATACGGGACGGCGCCCGAGTGCAGTTCCGGAGAAAGGCCCTTGATGACCGCTACCTCCGGCCCAACAACGCTCAACTTGTCGGCATCATAGGGAAGAGCGAATAGGTCAGATCCGCGGCGGTAAAGTAAGTGGCCTGTGGGAACGTATGTTGGCGCCGAACCGGGATACGAGAGAGTCTGATACTTGCGACTCTTCAAATCGAGTACCGCGATTCGTTTGTTGTTCCTTGCGTGGTCGAGCGAAGGCCCAGACCCAATCGAGAAAACAACGCCCCGGTCGCCTGGCAGGAGTACTGGCTCAAAGTGACCAATCTCCGCCTTCGCCCGATCAATCTTCGTAAGGGTCTGGATCGGGCCTCCCGCCTCGGGTACGCGAATTAAACCTTCCTCTGAACCAGTCAGGATGGTGCCGTCTTCGGCCCAGAACGGCTCCGTTATAAAATTGGCTTCGCTCGACAACATGATCGGAGTGCCGCCGTTCAGCGGGATTTTAGCGAGCTTATAAGGACGGGGTCCTTGGAGGAAAACAATCCATTGCCCGTCGGGCGAAAAGGATCCATATTCCCCGTTTTCCGTCCCAGGTATCGGATGACCTTCAAATTGATCCATCTTTTTAAGCCACAACCGCGATGGAATATCCTCCTGGACATAAACCATCCGGCTGCCGTCACGCGACAGGACCGGGGCGAAAAAATTGTTGCCTGGCACCGCAATGGTCGAGTAAGTCACCGTAGGCGTGGACCCCGGCCCCCACGTCGGCTTCTTCCAGACGGTCGCGACAACCAGCAGAGCGATCAGGCAAGCCGCCACCATGGCCCACGGAAGGTAGGTGGTCAGCTTCCGATGCGCCGACGTCCATTCGGTCTGCGATTGCAAACGCCGGCTGGCAATCCACTCTAACTCGGCCTTCAGATCGCGCGCGGTCTGCCAGCGGTCGTCTGGATCCTTAGCGAGACACCTTTGGAGCAAGCGATCCAACTCCACCGGAGCAATACTCTCAATAGACGGGGCCGGCCGCTCTAAGATGGCTCCCACTATGCTCGCCGTCGAGGTTCCGTCGAACGCCAGATTCCCGGTGAGCATCTCGTAAAGCACCAAACCAAAGGAAAAGATATCGCTGCGGGCATCCACCTCTTTGGTTTGCAATTGCTCCGGCGACATGTACTGCAATGTCCCGATGAGCGTACCTTCGGCGGTGATGTTTTTCTTGGCATCGTGCCCAACCACAGGAGCGGATCGTTTGGCAAGTCCGAAATCGAGGACTTTCAAGCCGGACTTCGTGACGAGAATATTAGCCGGCTTTAAATCCCTGTGCACGATGCCTTTGCGATGGGCGGCATCGAGTGCATCGCAGATCTGCGCGGCGTAGCGCAGCGCCAGATCCAGCGGCAGCGGACCTCGCAACGGCTTGCCGGGCACGAGTTCCATGACAAGATAGTTTTCGCCAACGTCGTAGAGCTGACAGATATTCGAGTGATTCAGTGCCGCCACCGTGCGCGCTTCACGCTCAAAACGCTTGGAGAACTTTTTTTGCGACGTCTTGATCGCCACTTCGCGGTTGAGCCGCGTATCAAGTGCTCGGTACACTTGCCCCATGCCGCCCTTGTCGATAAGCGAGAGGATCTCGTAAGGCCCGAGAACAGTGCCCTTGCCGAACGGCTCTCTGGTAGCGGTCTTAGCGGGAGGCAGGTCTTCTTCTCGATCGTCTAAATCTGCGGACGCCGGCTCCGTGGATAGGGTGACTGTCTTGTTATGGTAGAGCAGCGTTTCCACCGCCCGCTGCAATTCCAGATCCTCCTTACAAGAGAACGCTAGAAACGCGTCACGCTGGTCCGGCGCGTGTTCAAGAACGGCGCGATAAAGATGTTCAACCTGCCGCCAGCGATTCTCATCCATGGGAGTGCGCCCTAGAAACTACTGCCTTCGTCATCTCGCGAACGAGCCACGCTTGGGTCACGCACACATCCGAATTTTCGGCAGCAAAAGGGGAGTTCATCGCTAGTGTTTGCCAATGACAATAAGTCTGATAACAACGTCGAGACCAAAGTAGGTGGGTCTCTCCGGCTGCGGGGTGTGCGACATAAAAGCCTTCTCACCTCTTACTCTGGGCGTGGGCAGTAAGTTCTTCGAACCAATTTGTAACGAGCACAAAATTCGTACCACTGGACATCGACGTCGCGTCGTGTTGGGGCGTGAGCACAAGGAATCGTTTGCCATCAGGCCCAACATTGTAGTAGACGCCGCCGCCGTCGTTGCGGATGATAAATAAGGCTCGCGGCGTGGCTGAGGTGAACGACGGCTTGGTGGAAATCTCGGACGCCATCAGCCGGCGCGGATTGATTTCCACATAGAAAAGCTCACGGCCATTCGGAGACCACTTTGGTAGCCTTCCGCCCTTGATTGAGACCTGCACCCTGCCCCCGGAACCATTCAACGGTGACACATAGATCTCATACCTGCCAGAATCGTCACTGGTGTACGCCAGCCATTTTCCATCCGGGGAAACGGTCGGCTGTTGCTCGTTGGACGACGCCTCCGGGCGGAACCTTGCGGGCTTTCCCGGTTTGCCGTCGGAACCCATGTGTAGGAGAAATATTTGAAACTTGGAATGGTCGAGCTGTCCAAAAAACAAGGTTTTCCCGTCTGGCGTCCAGCTCCCTGGACGGGGAAGCGCATCGGTAGCAGTCAGCAGTTGAGGTTCGCGGCCACCGGAGTCAGCCGGAGTTTGATAGATGCCAAAATGTCCCTCATGGTTTGAGGCGAAGGTTACCGAGCGGCAGTCCGGCGTCCAGATCGGTTGGAAGTCTTTTTCGCCCGAGGTCAAAGGCGTCAACAAATGACGGTCCATGTTGTAAATCCAAATGCGTTCTCCGTCTGCCTCGCCACTCTCTGGAAGTTCACCCACCACCTTGCGGCCATCGGGCGAAAGCGGTACCGTTACCCACTGATGGGGTGGCTCGGGCAGGTCCTCGACAACTCCGTTTCGGTCCATCCATGTCAGACGAGCGCTTTCTGCCGGGTCACTCAACGGACGGTACACCAAGAGACCGGAAGGAGACCACGAATAGGGAACGGCGCCCGTGAGCAGCCCCGAAGAAAGACCCTGGATGATCGGCAGCTCAGGCCCAACGTCGCGTAACCGGTCGGCATCATAGGGCAGAGCGTACAAAGTAGACCCGCGGCGGTAAACTAAGTGGCCCGTCGGAACGTACGTCGCTGCCGAACCCGGATAGGAAAGGGTCTGATACTTGCGGCTTTTCAAATCGAGGACGGCGATTCTTTCCGCGCTCCTCGCATGGTCGAAGGAGGATCCAAACCCGATCGAGAAAACAACGCCGCGGCTGCCGGGTAGAAGTACCGGCTCAAAATGACCAATCTCTCCTTTCGTTTGATCAATCGTCGTGAGCGTCTCGATTGGGCCTCCTTCATCGTGTACGCGAATCAAGCCCTGTTCGGAGCCAGTCAGGATGGTGCCGTCTTCCGCCCAGAATGGCGCAGTTATGAAGTTAGCTTGGCTCGACAATACAATAGGAACGCCGCCGTTCAAGGGAATCTTAGCGAGCTTATAGGGAGACGGGCCCTTGAGGAAAACAATCCATTGCCCGTCGGGCGAAAAAGCTCCATATACGCCGTTTTCCGTCCCAGCGATCGGATGGCCTTCGAATTGATCCATCATTCTGAGCCACAACCGCGATGGAATAGCCTCCTGGACGTAGACCATCTTGGTGCCATCACGCGACAGAACAGGCGCGAAAAAGTTGTTGCCTGGCAGCGCGATGGTTGAGTAAGTCACAGTAGGCGTGGACTCCAGCCCTTGAGACGGCTTTCTGAAGACTGTGGCGACAACCAGCAAAGCGATCATGCAAGCCGCCGTCAGAGCCCACGGAAGATAGGTGGTCAGCTTCCGATGCGCCGACGTCCATTCGGTCTGCGATTGCAACCGCCGGCTGGCAATCCACTCTAACTCGGCCTTCAGATCGCGCGCGGTCTGCCAGCGGTCGTCTGGATCCTTAGCGAGACACCTTTGGAGCAAGTGATCCAACTCCACAGGCGCAATCTTCTCAATAGACGGCGCCGGCCGCTCTAGAATGGCTCCCACTATGCTCGCCGTCGAGGTTCCGTCGAAGGCCAGCTTCCCCATGAGCATTTCGTAAAGCACCAAACCGAAAGAAAAAATATCGCTGCGGGCATCCACCTCTTTGGTTTGCAATTGCTCTGGCGACATGTAGTGAAGTGTCCCGATGAGCGTACCTTCCGCAGTGATGTTTTTTTTGGCATCGTGCCCAACCACGGGAGCGGATCGTTTGGCAAGTCCGAAATCGAGGACTTTCAAGCCGGACTTGGTGACTAGAATATTAGCCGGCTTTAAATCCCTGTGCACGATGCCTTTGCGATGGGCGGCATCGAGTGCATCGCAGATCTGCGTGGCGTAGCGCAGCGCCAGATCCAGTGGCAGCGGACCCCGCAGCGGCTTGCCGGGCACGAGTTCCATGACAAGATAGTTTTCGCCAACATCGTAGAGCTGACAGATATGAGTGTGATTCAGCGCTGCCACAGTGCGCGCCTCGCGCTCAAAACGCTCGGAGAACTTCTTCTGCGACGTCTTGATCGCGACCTCGCGGTTGAGCCGCGTGTCGCACGCTTTGTAGACCTGCCCCATGCCGCCTTTGTCGATAAGCGAGATGATCTCGTAAGGGCCGAGAATAGTACCCTTGCCGAACGGCTCTTTGGCCGGGGGCATAACGGGAGCAAGGTCTTCCTGATCGCCTAAATCTTCCCAAGCGCGCTCCTTGGGGAGGGTCACCGTCTTGTCCTGGTTAATCAGCTTTTCCACTGCCCGCCGCAACTCCAGATCCTCGCGGCAAGCGGACGCGAGAAAAACTTCACGCTCCTCGGACGGGTGTTCAAGAACGGCATGATAAAGATCTTCAACGCGCTGCCGGTGAGCGTCATCCATAAGCTTGTTTCCCCGTGGCGGGCCGCGGCAAATGGATTGGCGCCGGCGTTTGCTGGGCACTGCTGTCCTCTCCGGTCCCCGCCCTCAGTAGGCTGGTCACATCCACGCCCGAATTTTCCGCGGCAGAAGTGAAACTCATTCCGTTTGTTTAGAAATAATTATACGTCCTCGCTAAGAAATTTGCTTCCCCGCTAGGCAACCGTTCGCGATATTCGCAAAAATCGACGGCGAAACCGGGCACATCGTTAGACTCGGTTTATGCGCCGCGCAGAAGCCTGCTTGCTCGATATACCAACCGTAGAAACGGAACGTTTGAAGCTGCGTGGACACACGCTGGCAGACGCCGGACTGGTGAAAGCTTTGTGGAGCGACCCGGAAGTGACGCGCTACATAGGGGGAAAGGCGCTGACGGCGGAAGAGTGCTGGTCGCGGTTGCTTCGATATGCCGGGCATTGGGCGCTTTTGGGGTTTGGGTACTGGCTTGTCGAAGAGAAGGCGACGGGCGATTTTGTGGGGGAGGTTGGCTTCGCGGACTATCGAAGGGAGGTTGAGCCACCGCTGGGAGAGGCGCCGGAGGCTGGATGGGTGCTGACTCCGGCGAAACATGGTTTGGGCTATGCGACGGAAGCGGTTGGGGCGATATTGGATTGGGGGCTTGGGCGATTCGGGCCGCCGGCGGCAGTGACGTGCATCATTCGGCCTGGTAATGAGGCGTCGATTCGGGTTGCCAAGAAGTGTGGGTTCCGGAAACGGCAGGCCGGGGTCTACAACGGGGGACCGACGCTCATTTTCGATCGGGCGTTGTGAATTTCGCGGCTAATCTTGAGGGCCGCTACTGCGCCTCGTTCCCGCAGTCTGCGCCTACCCACTTGCCGGCAATCTCCATATTCACGACGAACGCGTTGCGGCCCTCCGCTTTCACTTTTAGAGAGCCCTTCATCATGGCTGCGTCCAAGGCCTCAAAGTGCCCTTCCACGGTCCGTAGCGTGTCCCCTTCGCTGCACTCTTCGCGGAACTGTTGGAGTTTTGCGGTGGAAGCGATCACCGTGCGCTGGCAGGAAGCGGAGGCTTGCGTCTTGTCGAAGAGCGCCCTTTTGAGCCGGTCTTCGGTTAGGCAATACTGGCGCGTTTCGATTTGAAAGCCTTGCGCGGCTCGCGCCTTCAAACGCGCTTCACTTTTCGCACGCTGCTCGGGCGTCATCTTCGCCAGCAGTTCAGGCGCAATCGAATGAACCACCGCGACGCCATTCCGCTCGGTGGTGTAAGTCATCTGCCAGAGCCCGATTTTGATATTCAGGGGCATCGCCGGCGCCGGAGTTTTATCCGCGGCAGCCGCTGCCAACGAAATACCAATGAGGACTGCGGCCAGCGCCGTTGAGCGTGTCATTTGTTCTTTTGCAAATGTTAGACCACTATTTTTGCAAAATGATACTAGAAAGTAGCGCAAAGGGCGCGAATGCGCGGCGCGGCTGACATCGCGCCCGTCTTGCGCGGTTCCTCAATAGACGAATGGGAAAACGACTCACTTCTAAGGTAGCGATCGTCACTGGAGCAGCAGGTGGCATTGGATCGCGCATTGCGTCGCTGTTTGCCGAAGAGGGCGCGTCTGTCGTGCTGGCCGATATTGCCGACCAAGCAGGCTTGCGCATTGCGCAGGAGATTTTGACACAAGGTGGTGAAGCAACCTACATCCACGCCGACGTGTCGAAGTCTGAGGACGTAAACCGCCTAATGGATGAGACTGAACGTCTCTACGGGGGCATTGACGTGCTCGTCAATAACGCGATTCAGATCGCAGGCGATACAACCATAACCGAAGTCAGCGAAGAAGCATTTGATCGAACCATCGCTGTCTGTTTGAAGGGTCCGTTCCTGTGTTCACGCGCGGCCATTCCAATTATGAAGAAGCGCAAAAGTTCGAGCATCGTCAGCATATCGAGCGTAAACGCGCTGTTCGGTTTTGGTGAAACGGCCTACACGGCAGCCAAAGGCGGGCTCATTTCCATGATGCGGCTGGTGGCCGCGGAATACGGTGAGTGGAATATTCGCTCAAACGTGATTTGCCCCGGGACGATCGAAACGGCGACGTCGATGAACTATTGGAAGCGCTACCCCGCTGGTTACGAACGCTTGCTGGATATGTATCCACTCGGGCGGATCGGCCAGCCTATGGAGGTGGCTCAATACGCGCTGTTTCTGGCATCGGAAGAATCGGCGTTTGTGAACGGGTCGGTGTGCGTGATTGACGGAGGCTTGTTGGCGGGGAGAAAGTTCGAGGTCTAAGTGTTCGGGATAATCTGAGGGCTGATCGCGGGTGAGCGGGAACTACCGGGGGGTTACAATCACGGTAGCGGCGGGAGAACCTTCGCGCTTCTCCTTTGCAAATGACCCAAGCCAAGCGATCGATGCCGGCCCTTACGGGCATGCGAATCTTTCTCGCCTTGTGGGTGGTCGTGTTTCACCGGCTGACCGGTAACCGCGAAGACATGGCTTTTCTGCCGGTTTGGGCCTCTTCCATCGTCCTTACCGGGTATTGTGCGGTCAGTGTTTTCTTCGTTCTCTCCGGGTTTGTGCTCGCGTACAGTTACAACCTTGACCACCGTTGGACTAAGGCGGAATATTGGCGGTTTGCGGCGGCTCGCTTCTCGCGCATCTATCCTACTTACCTGCTCGGGTTGCTGATTTTATTGCCGCTTTTCCTTTGGCGATTCTACCGGACATGGGATTTCATCAACCCCGCCAGCGAAGCATTCACGGCATTCTTGAATTTCACGCTCCTGCAATCCTGGCTTCCATCCACGGCGCTTACCTGGAATGACCCTGGTTGGTCGCTTTCCAACGAAGCCTTCTTTTACGCGTGTTTCCCGTTGATTGGGGTGCTCCTCTGGCGCGCCAGCGGAATCGCCAGGCTCTTAGGTGTTGGATCGGTGATTTGGATTGCGGCGCTGATCATGCCGGTGGCGGGTATGCTCATACCCATTCACGGCTTCGGTGATATTACGGCGACTGTTCCGGAAGTGGCCAATCTCACGCCAACTTCGAGTTGGGTCACTGTCATCTGTTGCAATCCGTTGCTGCGGATTCCTGAGTTCTGTATCGGTATTGTCGTTGCTAAGGTTTACGCCCAGTTGAAGGATACCCACAGCTCGTTATTCGGCAAAGGCTATTGGTTTTACGGTCCAGGCGTAATGGCCGCGCTGGCCGTTCTCAGCCAGGCAGATCGCTTGCCCTTTCCGCCCATTCACCACGGTTTGTTATTGCCGGCCTATGCTTGCATTATTCTGGGCTTCGCGCTTGATGGAGGTTTCCTGGCGCGCTTCCTGTCGCTGCGCAGCATTGTTTTTCTGGGCAATGCCAGCTATTCGGTTTACATTCTGCATGTGCCGATCATGGCGTGGCTGGCTATCGCTTGGAAGAGATTCAGGCCCGAGACGGCGGCGGCCGTACCTATCCTTTTGTATGTGTCTGTGGTGATTCTTATTTCGAGTGTCAACTATGCCTTGCTGGAAGAGCCGCTGCATAAGCGCTTAAAAAACACTCTCCAACAGTATTTTCAACGCAAACCGGATGTTCACCGGGCAATTCTGAGCAGCGTCAAGAGCGATTGAACCCGATATACTAATGAGACAGTGCATTCACTGATCGGGGCCGCCAACTAATGCCAGATTTCGGTACCTCAAATAAGAGTCGAAGTGTGGCGCCCAGCGTTGCTGAGAAACCCACTCTCCATCGGCTAGCGGTCAATCCCGCTTTTGCGGCGGAATCGGTAGGCCAGCCGGTCGATTTTACCCGGCCGCGCGGCGGAATTTCGCTCCCGATGGTCATGGCAACCATTGTGGTTTTCATGCTGATCGGCCGTCCCTTCGATCAATTTTTGTACGGCTACCACATTCCAGCCATCATTGGCAGCATCGCCATCGTCGTGATGTTTTTCACCAAATGGGTGGCGACCTTGCGGACCCGCGCTGGTGTTCCTTTCGTTCTTTTCCTGGTGGTGATGTGTTTTGCCGCACTTTTCAGCTTGTGGCGCGGGGGTAGCGCCGTCTACGTGCAGCAATATGTAGAGCTGAACCTGGTATTGTTTTGTCTCCTTGGCGCCGCGCCTCAGACGGTTGGTCAAGTCCGCTGGCTTGCGCTGGTGGCGTTATTTTCCTGCATATTTAACGTCGCCGCGGGTGCCGCGTTTGATGCCACCGGACGTCTCTACCTGACTGACGACACGTTCGGCAACTCCGACGACGTCGCCCTCCTGGGCGGATTTTGCATTCCTTTCGTCTTGCTTCTCGCAGGCCGTTTAGGGAAGGTATTCGGCAGTTTAGTGGGTGTGGCTGGAGTCGTCGCTTGCCTCGCTTTGGTCGAGCTTTCGGCCGCCCGCTTCGCTCTGATCTCATTGGCGGTGATGGCCATCCTCTATTTTCTTCGTGGCAGCGCCGGGCGCCGGGTTGCCGTACTCGTTGCTGTTTGTGTTCTTGTTTTGGGCTCGGTCTTTCTGTTGCCGAAGTCCACTCGCGACCGCTTAGCCACCATTACATCCGTCATGGACAATGAAGAAGATCAGGATTTGACATCGGAAGCGATTGGTTCCATGCACGAGCGGCAGCAATTGGTAAAGGATGCGATGCAAGCTTTCTTAACCCATCCCATCTTAGGTGTCGGACCAGACGTATTTATCGATTGGCGTTTCGATACTCTGCACAGGCGCGGGCAACCTTCCCATAACACTTATCTGCAATCGGCGGCGGAAGAAGGTATTTTCGGAGTCATTTTTTACGTCGCCTTCCTGGTAGGAAGTCTGACGATGATCCGCCGCAGCGTGAAGCCATTTGAAGGCTGGGAGGATGGCCGCGCCGTGGCGCTTTCTTTGGAAGCCAGCATGATCTATTTTGTGACATCGGCGTTCTTCATTACCAGCCTCTCCCACGCCCATCAGTTTTTGCTGGCCGGACTCGCTGTCGCTCTGGACCGACTTAGAGTTGAACAAGTGGCAGCCTCGCCAGAACCACTGCCCGAGGGCGCAGCGTCTGAGAATGCGCCGCAATTCCGGCCAACTCAAGTCTTGCCGCGTCCCCTTCGCCCTCGGCCCCTTCCCAGCGGCAGGGATAACAATCCGGCGACAACGCCTGCCCGCCCGGTCCGCTACCGCTTTAACCGGCCTGTCGCTCGTTCCGGCAAAGAATAGCTGTGGCTATGGTGAAAGTCGGCCCATACGCCAAATCCCGTCTTGACTCAAACGGTAAGTGATGCGATCATGCAGCCGATTTGTCCGGCCTTGCCAAAACTCAAACAGGCGAGGGATTACTTTGTACCCGCCCCAGCTGACCGGCATCGGGACGTTGTCGGTGTTTGCGAATTCCCGCTCTAATTCAGCTAACCGCTTCTCCAACGGTTCCCGCGATGGCAGTTCCGCGCTCTGCTGGGACACGACTGCACCGATTCGGCTCCCTTTCGGCCGGCCCCGGAAGTACGCTTCCGAAATCTCTTTGGAGACTTTCTCTGCCGCCCCCTCAATCCGCACTTGCCGTTCGAGTTCTGCCCAGTGAAACGTCAAGGCGCAACGTGGGTTGCCCGTTAGCTCATGCCCTTTGCGGCTTTCGTAGTTGGTATAGAAGACCAGACCGTTGGCCTCAATTCCTTTGAGCAGAACGATCCGCCCCGCTGGTTGACCGCCGTTGTCCACTGTCGAGAGAGTCATGGCGTTGGGTTCTTTGACGGCGGAGTTCTTAGCGTCCTGAAACCAAAGTTCAAATTGCCGGATCGGATTGGCGGCGCAGTGGGTTTCATCCAGAATGGCGAGCCGGTAATCTTCGCGTAAGTGTTCTAGCGGGGAGCCGGTGGCGGCGTTTGGCATATAAATACTTTCTTTTGATGGATGATCTGCGTGGGTTGCTATACTTAAAAATGTCATGTCGTGGCTGATTATCGCCGTTACTACGGTGCATGTAATTGTTTGTCTGATCTTAATCCTGGTCGTTCTGCTGCAGAGCGGAAAGGCGGCTGATTTGGCTGGTGCCTTCGGCGGCATGGGATCGCAAACGGTGTTCGGCCCGCGCGGAACGGCGACGGTGTTGTCGAAAGCGACCACTGTCGCTGCCGGGTTATTCATGGTTACGTCGTTGAGTCTCGGGATTTTGGCGAACGGTCAAAGCCGCAGTTCTGGCAGCGTTTTGGAGAACCGCAGCAGCAAGAAGCCGCCGGTCCAACAGCAGAAAAAGACGATACAGATTCCGCTGCCGAGTGCGCCTGCTGCTCCCGCTGCCACACCTGCAGCGCCTCCTGCCGCGAAGAAGTAGTTTGTTGGAAGTAAGTTGCAGTTCAAGATTGCGGAGATGGCGGAATTGGCAGACGCACTAGCTTGAGGTGCTAGCGGGTAACTCCGTGGGGGTTCAAGTCCCCCTCTCCGCACCAGCTATTAAAGAAAAGGCCCTGAAAAGGGCCTTTTTTCATTTAATAGCCAATCTTTGCGTGTGTTTGCGGTGGAAGATCCGGGATAAGCGGGATGACGCGAATCGTCGGGTTATCCTCCACCATCCCGGATTTTTTGGCAAATTTCTACACTCTGTGAGTAGAGGCTGGCTGAATGGAAAGGGCTAAGTTTCCAAACGCGACAACCATGGGTCGCAGATGAAAAATCCGGGGATAAGGTCCCCGGACTTTCAAATCCAACCCTGCGGCTGAAAGGTGGTCTTGATGACTATCGAACTACGGATCGTTGTACGTAAGACGATTGTGTCCACTATTCGCTTAAAGCTGTAGTGAAGCAGGGGCCGGAGAATCGCACTCTCCAGCCCCACGTAGTTATTTTACCTCAGAAGCTGCGTGATGGCCAATCGAATCTGCGAAGGCGAAAACGAAAGAAGACGGGTGGTCATTTCAGCCACACCATTCGGCCACAAAAAGAAGTAGGGTCTTCGCCGCGGCAACTAGTGAATCGATTTCAACATATTCATCCGCAGCGTGAGTATTGCTTCCGCGCGCGCCAAAAATCACCGCCGGTATCTGAAAGGACTGCTGGAAAACGAACATATCGCAAGGGCCTTCGATCCCCTGAATCGCAGGCGTGAAGCCGAGAGTCTTTTCAGCGCAAGCGGCGAGTTCCCTAACCAGCGGCTCTGTCGCAGAAATGGCGGAGCCGGGCAGACAACGAACCGGATTATGTACGTCTGGCAATGCCGGGAAAATGTGCGGTTCGCGCTTGACTGCGGCGTGCAGCCACTGCCGAAAATCCGCCTCAACATCATCTCCTGTTTCGCCCGGCATGAATTGCCAGTACAGTTCCACTTGAGCCGACTCTGGAACCGTAATAGGCTCAGCAAAGCCCCACGGACTGGTGTACACTTTAGTGACTACCACGGGCACGGGATCTTTGAGAGACGAATACATCTCGTGCGGCTTATAAGTTGCGAAGCGCCGCGCGGCAAATTCTTTTACGCACGCAAGGAAGTGAGTCAACTGAGGAATCGCGCCAGTGGGGAAGCGGTCACTCTGCAAAACGCCTCCCGTGGGATTGCGAAACGTGAGGTGAACAACCTGTCCACCGCGTTGCGCCGGACAGATGCGTAGAGAAGATGGTTCGGAGAGGACAACAGCATCGGCATTATGCCCGCGTATCCGGCCCGCCAGCGTGCCATTTGCGCCGCCAAACTCCTCATCAACGACCGATTCGAAAAGCAGGTCGCCTTTCAACGGCAGGTTCAGATTGGCGATGCATTCAGCGACGAAAAGATTGGTGGCCACACCTCCCTTCATATCGTTGGAGCCGCGCCCGTAGAGCCGGTTGCCTTCGATGTTGCCGCTGAAAGGATCGCGAGTCCATGCTTGCGTTCCGCGTGGCACTGTGTCGATGTGGCCGGTCAGCAGCAGTGATCGGCCACCGCCCTTACCCTTGCGCAATGATGCTAGATTCGGCCGGCCTCGATAGTCTCTGCCGGGATGAAAAAGCGGATGCGCGGTTAACCCGGGAACTTTGTCAATGTCATAGAGTTCGGGGGTCCAACCGGCATCTTCCAATTGCCCGGCAAGCCAGGCCTGGCATTTCAGTTCCGTGCCGGAAGGCGGGGTGTTTTCAGAGGGGATTTGCACCAATTTCTGAAGAATTTCAAGCAGCCGATCCTGATGCAGGTCGACGTATTGCGAGAGCTTTGCTTGCAATTGGGGCGGCGTGTTCATGGAGTCTTGGCAGTTTACTTCTTTGCTCTTTGCAAGTAAGTGTAGTTGAATTGGACGGAGAACGTCAAATCAGGCAGGTGAAATGCCGAACGCGTGGGCTTACTTGCAATACTGAAGTAATTATGGTTAAGCAAGGTTTTGCCCCAAAGCGAATCCTGCGTCCTCCCGAAGTGCGCGGGGCCAATCGCGCCGCGGTCCTCCATCTGTTGCAGCAAAATGACTACCTTTCCCGCGCTGACGTCGCCAGGCAAAGTGGACTCTCCGAAGGCTCCATCTCGCGCATTGTTATGGCGCTGATGAAAGATGGGCTCTTGCGAGAAGACGGCGCTGAAAATTCAACCGGGGGCCGTCCCGGACGCCGTCTGGCGCTGGACCCCCGGCGCGTGGTATTCGGGGTGGAAATCCAAAACTGGGAAACACGCTGCGCCATCAGCACGATGCACGGCCGCATTGTAGAGACGCGGCGATTTCGAACGCCGGCGACTCCCGAGGAAACGTTGGAGCGGGTGATTGAAGTGTTTCTTGGTTTCAGTAAGGAACTAGGCCGGGATCGTTTACCGGGAATAGGCATTTGCGCTCGCGGCATTGTGAATAGCGAGACTGGCACCCTCGTCCTCGGCAGCCGTTCCGATTGGCGCAAAGTGCCCATCCGGAAGATTCTCGAGAGCCGGCTGCGGGAACCTGTTTTGGTGGAGAACAATGTGCGCGCGGCCGCGCTGGCGGAATATACACACGGCCTAACGTCGCCGTCGGGCCGGCGCTGTTTTGTATTCGTGCAGGTAGACGAAGGCGTCGGCATGGGCGTCATTTTCGATGGCAAACCTTATCATGGCCCCAATATGGCCGCTGGTGAATTCGGGCAGATGGTGGTGCTACTGTCCCCGGGCAACGAACGGCACGACCGGCCCGGCTCCCTGGAACAGCTAATTTCAAACCGCGGACTGTGCGCGCGGTATGCCGAAATCGGTGGAACAAAACGCCAAGGCAGCGGTGCGGATACCACCACCCGTGCGCGCCGCATTGTCGAACTGGCAAATTCGGGCGACCCAGTCGCACGCCAGACCTTAGACATAACCGCCAGATATTTGGGTGCAGGCATTTCGAATCTTGTATGGACTCTAGACACCGACGCGATAGTGATTGATGGGCCGTTAACGGCTGCCTGGGCTTCAGTTGAGCCGCTGATCCGCTGCCAATTGCCGGACAACGCCGAGCTTTGGGGGGTACGCAACACGCACCTCCGAGTCTCGGCCCTGGGCGGCGATGCGGCGTTGATCGGCGCAGCCATTCTCCCGCTCAATATGACGTTTTCCCAGTCCGGCGTTCTAGGCCCACGACGCACGCGAGTGCCCGCATGACCCCTTCGTCCGGCACGCTGAAGCGAGTTCTTTCACGGCGTGATTTAATTCTCTACGGTTTGGTGATTTTGACGCCGACCGCGCCCTATCCCGTTTACGGACTGGTTCAACAGCAAACGCAAGGCCACGCCGCGCTGGCGTATCTCGTCGCCATGGTCGCCGTTCTGTTTACGGCGGCGAGCTATGGAAAGAT
Organism: Bryobacterales bacterium; assembly: GCA_963763615.1. Taxonomy (GTDB): domain Bacteria; phylum Acidobacteriota; class Terriglobia; order Bryobacterales; family Bryobacteraceae; genus Bog-105. Next base: position 362,142 of record CAVXPI010000019.1, read on the forward strand.
GGCGGGAGCATACCCATCAGCCGGCTCCACTTACACGTACGTGCGGCGGGCATTGAACGAGCATGTCGGCTTCTTGGCCGGGTGGGCCATGATCTTGGACTATCTGCTCATTCCCCTGGTGAGCATCATCTATGCGGCGCTCACGGCACAGCGCTTATTGCCGGCCATCCCCTTCGAAGCATGGGCCGTAGGCTTCACCGTCGCGCTCACGGCTGTGAACATTCCGGGCATTCGCGTCACTGCGCGTGCCAGCGCCGTGCTCATGGCTATTATGACCGCTTGTGCCATTCTCTTCGTCGTGCTGGCAGTTCGCTATATTCTCATGCAGCATGGCCCTGACGCCCTTTTTAGCTCCTCTGCGCTGCTGCACCGGGAAACATTTGCCGTGCGGCCTTTGATGTTAGGCGCTGGTGTCGCCGCGCTCTCCTATATCGGCTTTGATGCCATTTCTACTTTGGCAGAGGATACCGTCAGTCCCGAAAAGGACATTGGCTTCGCCACCGTCTTGGTCTGCATTCTGCAAACAGTAATCTGCTTCGTTACGGTATATCTGGCTGCCATCGTATGGCCCGATTACAGAAGCTTCCCCGCGGCCGAAACGGCCATCTTAGATATCGGCCGTCGGGTTGGTGGTGAATGGATGTTCGGCAGTTTGACTTTCGTTCTTCTGGTAGCAGGACTGGCGAGTGCATTGACTGGACAAGCCGGAGCGTCCCGCCTGCTTTATGGCATGGGCCGGGATGGTGTCATCTCAAAACGGCTTTTTGCGCATATTGATGCGCGCTTTTCGACGCCAACTCGCGCCATCTATTTGATGAGCATGTTTTCCATTCTCGGCGTACTCTTTCTGCGTTTTGAAATTGCCGTGGAACTGCTGAACTTTGGAGCGTTCGCTGGATTCATACTCGTGAACCTCAGCGTAATTCGCCACTTCTACTTCCGCCTGCGCCGGAGAAACGGCTGGCAGCTGTTCACAAACCTGATTTCGCCCGCTATTGGCACCGTTGTTTGTACATACCTCTGGATGAGTCTGAGTGTCAAAGCTCGTATCTCCGGATTCATTTGGTTGGCGATTGGCGCTATTTACCTCGCTATGATCACCAACGGTTTTCGGGTCGCGCCGAAGTCTTTAGGTTCCATCGCCGAGGCCGATTGAGCAACGAGGCTGGAAGTGACAAAGTAGATCAGTTATCCGAATCGCCGGAGACGCGTTGCGCCGTGACCGTCGCCGACGTGTCAGTCCAGTCGAAACTCACCTTCCGAACGGGAAGTTTGTGGAACGCGGCATACTGATTTCTGACCTTAGCAACTTGAGTCACCCAATCTCCAAGAGGATAAAGAAGTTCGCGGTACACCAAGTAGCTCATGTCGACGGCGCGAGCAGGCTGATGATCTTTAACATCGTCCACCTTATCGAGGAACTTCCGGCCATTTGCTTCGCTGACCCGCGGAAACCATGTTTGATACCAGGTAGCGGTGGCGTTTTGCAGGGCTTGGTTGCGATATTGGCGAATGTTTTCCGCGATGCTGAGGGCGCGGTCGAGAGCGGCGAGCGCCGGTTCCGCTTCAGATTTTCCGGCCGCAGTTTCAGCGGCGCTTAATGCATCTGAAATTCGACCAAGGTCCAGAAGCATCAGCAGATTTTGGCGGTAAAGGCCGGCAATAGACAGATAGACTTCCAGATTGTAGCGATTGAATTGCACGCGGGGCATGTTCGTTTCAATTAAGTCGATCAACTGGTCGTTCTGACTGAGATACTCGCCGGCTAACTGAAGGCGCTGTTGGTTGGCGAGCCGCCAATCGCGATCAACATGCAGAAGCTCAGGCGAAGGTACAGGAAGAGATGGCAGGAATTGATCGTGAGCGGGCTTGGGAGGTGTGAAAATACGGTACGAGTTACCCCAGATAGGTGAACGTGCGGCCGAGGGACCGGTCTCCCAACTATCCTCCCAAAACTGTGCCTGCTCGCTCATCCTTTGATAGAGCGTGCCCATTTCGGAGGCGCCTGGGCCATAGAAGAGACGGTAGAACGAATTCTCAAGCTCTTTGGGACTGGGAGCAGCGTGATGCCAAGCAGCCGCAGGGCCAGTGGCATAACCAAGCCAGAATGTTTCTGGGTGTAGACCAGGATCGGCCCAACCCGCCACAAAGATTCCCATTACATCGGCTTGGTCAGCGTGCGCGTAGTCGGGCCTTGTCGACGAAAGGCTATTCAGAGAGGTGAAGGATGCCTGGTTGAACATCTCCTCAACGCGTCCCACATTGCCGGGTTGGCTCGGGTGAAGTTTGAAGGAGGAAGGCAGGATGTAGTATTGCGGGAATAATTGTTCCTCGCCCTCGGTTGATACGTAGATCATCTGTTTGATGCCGTGCGCGCGAAACTTCGGATCGAAGTTGGGGCCGTAGAGTTCGCCATTCACAAGATAGGGTGGAAACGAATCAACGTCTTCCGGTTTCATGGGATATTCTCCCCAAAAAATCACGGTGCGGCCATGGTCGTGCAAATAGCTTGCGGTCTTGGTGGTGAACTCGGCGAGCATTTTGCCGACGCTTCCCAATTCTTTGGCGCGCTGGGCTTCATGGCATTGGCTGTTGTCGGCAAGGCCTACGTAGTAGGGCTCGTCAGTCGACAGAACGAAATATTTCGAGCCTTTGTTCGCCGCGAGCAGGTCGTCGAACATGCCTGCGAACAACTGGTATGTCTTTGGATTCGTCGCGCAGAATTCATAGTTGCTGTCTGGGTACTCTCGCAAAGCCGCATATTCGGGGTGTTTGAGGATGAAGGCATCGTGGCCGGGGCCGTCGAGATAGGGAATCACTTGCACGTGAAGTTTCAATCCGTAGTCGGTCAGTTCCTGCAATTCGGCTGGCGTCAGCGCGTAGGGTTCAACAATGGGTGCGGCATGTTGATATTGGAAATGACCTTCTAGCTTGATGGAAAAGCCGTTAATCTTGTAGAACGAAGCCTGGCGGAGGGCGGCCTTCAATACGTCGAGCCGTTCCAGGTGGTGGGCGTCATCCCAGTAGATGATGCGGAGTTCGAGATCGGGCCAATCTTCAATCTCACCTTCAGGAAACCATAAAACGCCGCTCTCTGGTTTTAGCATTTGAATCAGTGTCTGCACGCCGTAATACACGCCGGTGGCTGTGTTGCCGGTAATGTTGATCTCGCGGGCGGACATCCGTATTTTGTATGCCTGTTCCGCCAGGGCAGTCTTTTCGTTATCGCTGGCAGCTCCGACGGCGACAGAATTGGCGGCGGCCGACAAACGAATCACCCCGCCCGGCGAGGGAGACTCGCCGAGTGAAACGTGAAAGCGCTCTTGCAGTTGATCTTTGAGGCTTTGCGCGGAACTATCGTCAGCTTTGATTCCTGTTCCGAGTTCGAGGCGCCAACTACGAGTAAGTTCAAAATCATTACTTCCGAGAGTGACCTTTTGGGGCGCGGGAATCACGGTGTAGCCGCGGGCAAATAGCGGAGACAAAGTGGCCGCGCTCGCAGAGGCGCTGATGGCCAAAAACATGACGGTTAGTTTTGACATTACTGTGTTGCCTCACCAGATGTACTGTTCCAATGCAATGCGAACGGCTTCGCGGGCACATGATGGGTCTCGGCGTAGGCGTTACGGGCAGCCACCGTACGTTTTGCCCAATCGTCGAACGGATATAGTAGCTCGCGGTAGATCAAGTAACTTAGATTAACCGTACGGACGGGCAGGTGATCTTTCACGTCATCCACTTGATCGAGAAAGCGGCGGCCATTGGCTTCGGCAACGCGTGGGAACCATTGCTGGTACCAGATTTCCTCCGCATTTCGCAGCGTTTCATTACGCCGGTTTCGAATGTCGGCGGCCAGATTGAGAGCTTGATCGAGCGCGCCGAGCGCTTGCTCGTCGTCAGAGCGAAGCGCGGCATCGGCGGCGAGTTTCAATTGCGAGTTGATCTCTTTCATGCCCGCCAACATCAACAGATTTTGGCGGAAAAGTTGCGCAATAGACAGATACACTTGCAGGTTGTATTTATGAAATTGCACGCGCGCCTCATTGGCGTGAAGCAAATCAAGCAATTCGTCATTTTGAGCCAGGAATTCCCCAGCCATTTTGAGGCGCGTGGCGTACACAGATTCCCAATCGGAATCCAAGCTGAGAAGAGGCGATTGCGGCACAGGCAACGGAGGCAGCGTTTGGTCAAGCGTTGGGCGGGGCGTTTTGTAAATGATGTTCCAGTCCCCCCAAATGGGAGTTCGGGCGGTGGACGCCTTGACCTCCCAACTCTCTTTCCAAAACTGTCCCTGCTCGCTCATCAATTGATAGACGCGGCCCATATTGGTTGCGGCGGGGCCGTAAAACAGTTCATAGAAGGAATTCATTGACTCAGCAGGGTCCGGCGACCCGGGATGCCACACCGCCGCCGAACCCGTCACATAGCCCAGCCACATGGTTTCGGGGTGAAGGCCCACGTCGGCCCAGCCAGCGACAAAGCTTCCGAGCAGTGAGGCTTGTTGACGGGCTGGATTGAACGAGATAAAGTCGAACATTTCCTGGACTGAACCCGGACCTTGGCGCGCCGGTTCGTATGTGCCGCCGGAGGGCCCTGGGAGGTGTTGCGATTCGGGAAGCAGATAGTAATTGGGGAAGAGATACTCTTTCCATCCCACGGTTGAGGTGAAAAGCAACTGACGAAAGCCGTGAGCTTTGAATTTCGGATCAAATTCCGGGCCGTAGACTTCGCCGTTGATCATGTATGACGGGAACGCCTCAATATCGCCGGGCTTCATCGGGTATTCGCCCCAGAAGATCACGCTTCGGCCGTGATCGTGCAGATAGCCGGCAGTTTTCGTCACGAATTCGCCAAACATCTTACCCACGCTTCCTAATTGCTTGGCACGCTGTTTCTCATGACACTGATCGTCGTCGGCAAGGCCGATGTAATAGGGCTCGTCGGTAGAGAGGACAAAGTATTTGACACCCTTGTTCGCAGACAGCAGATCGTCAAACATACTTTCCAACAGTTCATAAGTCTGCGGATTAGTGGCGCAGAATTCGTAGTTGCTATCGGGATACTCACGTAGTGCTGAATATTCAGGATGCTTGAGAATGAAGGCGTCATGCGCGGGACCATCGAGATATGGAATGACTTGGACGTGGTATTTCAGTCCGTAGTCAGTCAGCTCTTGAAACTCGGCGGGAGTGAGAGCGTACGGTTCGACAACGGGCGCAGCATGTTGGTATTGGAAATGACCCTCGAGCTTAATCGAAAATCCGTTGATCTTGTAGAACGATGCCTGGCGCAGCGCGGCTTCCAACACATCGAGATGTTCGAGGTGGTGAGCGTCGTTCCAATAGATGATCCGCAGTTCGAGATCGGGCCAATCTTCGAGTTCTCCCTCGGGCAGCCAGAAAGTGCCCGCCACTGATTTCAGGGTTTGGATAAAGGTTTGCACGCCATAGAACAGGCCCGTCGGTGTGTTGCCAGTGATCGTGATCTGGCCGGGAGTTAATTGGATACGGTAGGCTTGTTCGGCAATTGCGCTTTTATCGCTATCTGTAACTGCCGCTGGCGAAACGGAGTTGGGAGTAATAACTAGACGGACAGTACCAGAACCCGTCGATGAAGAACCGAGCCGGAGGTGAAAACGCTCCAGCAGAGAGTCACTGAGACTTTGCACGGCGATGTCGTTCGAATTGACGCCGCTACCAAGCGCTAGGCGCCAGCCGCTGGAGAATTCGAAGTCATTCGGTTTGAGCGTAACTTTTTGCGGGGTTGGAATGACAGTGTATCCGCGGGCAAACAGTGGCGAGGAGGTGGCGCCTGGCAGCGGTGGAGCGAGAGCGAAGAGCACGATTCCGATCAGTGATATCCGCATAGGTTCCTATTTGACTGTCCTCAGGATCAGGACGAATTGATTTTCCTCGCTGTGGGATTTGGCTTTCGACTGTTGAAACGATTGCAGGAGACGCGCCGCCTCTTGCGTTTTTCCCTCACGGCGGCAGAGGAGAGCGAGTTTATATAGCGCTGAGGATTCGTTTGGGTCAATCCGAATCGCTTGCCGGAGTTCGAGCTCGGCGTCGGCTAGACGGCCCACGGAAATCTCATTCTGCGCTAACGCGATTCGTGGCTCGGCGTGGTTGGGTTCGAGAGAAACGGCGCGGCGCAATTCTGCAGTTGCTAATGTTCGTGTCTTGGGATCTTCATTCTTCGACGATCGAGTCAGAGCCAAGGCGTGGAGATAGTAACAGCGGTAATCGTTCGGCGCGATTCGTTGTGCTTCGCCAAAGCGCTCGGCTGCCTGCTCGGAGTTCCCCGTCTGTAAGTCGGTCACACCCAACGCAAGTAACGGCATGGGGAAAGTGGGGTCGGCCGTGGCCGCGTCGGAAAAGGATTGTTTGGCAGCCTCGAAATTGCCTTCGATGGCCCATGCTAAACCAGTTTCAAGCAGGAGTTTGGCGGGAGTTGTTGTCTTGTTGAGACCGCGGCTCAAAACGTCGCGGGCATAGGAGGGATTAGCGTGCTCCATTGAGAAGCTAGCCAGAGCGAGATAATTATCGGCCAGCTCCGGTGAGATTTCTATCGCTTTGGAGTACGCTTGAGCGGCTTTCTCTGGTTGGGCCTGCGCATCGTAGGCATCTCCAAGCCAACGGTATGTTTGCGAGTCGGTATTGCCGGAGGCTATACGGTGTTCCAGCAATTGAGCCGCTTCGTCAAAGCGCTGGGTGTCGAGGTAGCTTTCAATGACAAAAGGCGCCGTTTCGGAGTTATCGGACGCCAAGGCGCCGGCGCGCTCAAAGTGCGAGGCGGCGGCCGCCATGTTCTTCTTGTCGTAAGCGTTGAGGCCCAGGTAGAGTTGGGGGACGGGATCGTCTGGGAGGCGTCTCTCAAGAGTCGCGAAAAGTGCGGACGACTCACTCTTGCGGCCAAGGAACCACAGCACGGTGGCAAGATTCTTCTGCGCAGGCAACCTTTGTGGATTCAAGGCAACCGTTTTTTGAAAAAACTCGGCCGCCTTGTCAAACTCGTTCAAGCGCGTATACAATACGCCGATTTGTTCGCAAATTAACGCATTGCTTGGCTCGGCTTGATGACGGCTTAGCAGAGTGTCCAGAGAGTCTTCAGTTTGTTGAGGAAGGCATGTCAGCGCGACGGCCAGGCCGAGCGCAAACCCCGCAACAGTGTTTCGCGTCACCACAGTAATTTCAGCGCAAATTGGATTTGCCTACCGGTTCCAGACACAGTGGACTGTATCTGGCCGAAGGCTCCCCCGTTCGCCAGAGTACCCGTCGATGTGACAACAGCCGAATTGGCGTATGAATTGGGAAGACTGAAATTCACTTGATTAAAAACGTTAAACATTTCGGCGCGGAATTGCAGTTTCAGATTCTCAAACACGGGGAAGTTCCGCAGCACCGAGAAGTCGGTATTGGCGAAGCCGGGTCCGCTGATCAGCCCGCGTCCGGAATTTCCATACGTGCCGGGCGCTACGAGATTCGGATTGACAAAAGCGGCCGCATTGAAGAAATTGTTGACGAAGGCGTTGCGGTTGGGATGGCTGAGCATAATCGTAGCGTCGGTGGCGCCTGGAGCGAATTGCGCATGTTGCTGGCCATTTTGGGTGCCGTCCAAAGCGACGTCTTGCCCTTGCCAAAACGTAATCGGTAGACCGCTTTGCAGGGTGTGGATTGCAGTGATTGTCCATCCGCCCAGAGCGGCCTTAGCAACATGGTTGGAGAAATGAACGGAGGGAGAGTAGATCCAAGAAGCAACGAACGCATTGCGGCGATCCCAATCGGAGCGGCCTTTCTCCTGATGAAGATTGAACGGATTGGCAACTTGCGCGCCTAGATTGTCAGTAGAACTGCTGTCGATCGACTTAGCCAGAGTGTAGGAGCCGACAACGGAGAGGCCCCTGCTGAAGCGCTTGGTGACTTGGGTTTGAAAGCTGTGATACCAGCTACGGAAATCGTTTCCCAACAGATATTCCTGGGGACCGAGAATGCCAGGTTCATAAATGGTTCGATCATTGACGTTGCCTTCGGAGGCGGGCGCTCCGGTAACGGGATCGGCTTCGAACTTGGCGGGATTGTAAGTGCGGAGCGCTTCAATCTTTGTACCGATTTTACCGGCGTAGGCGGCTTCAATCATTGTGCTGGAAGTCAACTGATGTTGAATGGAGAAAGTCCACTCCTGAATGTAAGGAGAGACAAGGTTAGGCGCGGTGAAGACGCCCGATACAGGCAGTGGAAACAACGGGCAACTGTAGCCAGGATAAGTGGCTATCTTCACACACCCGAAATGTCCACTTACTGTTGCCGGAGGCGCGGTCTGCCCTACTGAGCCAAAGGGGTCTGAAGCAAGGCCTCCCGCGGCGGCCAAGAAGCCGGCGAACGGCGGGTTCTCTTGCGCGATCGAATCGGCGTTGATCGATTCGTAAAACCACCCATAGCCGGCTCTGACGCTTGTCTTGCCGGTTCCGAAGACATCCCAGGCCAAACCGATGCGAGGCGCGAAATTGTTGAGATCGGCCCCGTCCAGTCCTCGGGGGATTCCAGGGTCGCCTGGGAACACGATGCCAAGCGGTGCATCCGGAACTTTGACGGATTGCACTCCCGGCCTCACAGTGTTGATTTCGTTGTGCTTTTCGATCCACGGCAGGAACGGCTCATAACGAAGGCCAAGCGTAAGAGTGAAGTTGGGCCGCACTTTGAACTCATCTTGGACGTAGAAGGAATTGTAGGTTGTATAGGCATTGGTGTTCCGCACGCCGAAGGCAACGTTGGTAGTGTCAAATGCTCCGAGCATAAAATCGGCGATGGGGTCGCCGCTGCGGCTGCCGTCGAAATTAAGAGACGGCGTCTCGATAAAAATTTGGTGGAAATTCAAGAGTAGCGATTCGAAACCAAACTTGAAACTGTGCCTGCCCTTGATCCAGCTCAGATCGTCGCGGATCTGGTAACTCACTCCGGTAAATGCGGTGGGCGTGTCGCTGCTCAGTGAGACATCGCTGCCGCCTCCGCCGATGTTTAGAACCGGCGCACCGTTCGGAAGGTACTGTGGGAGATTGATACCCAGGGCGCTGGGGTTGATCGTCTGATTATTGAATTCGTTAGAGTAACTGTCCAAGACCGAAAACACGGCTTGGTTGATCAGATTGGGCGTGAAGGAATACGTGTCGTTGACCGTCGCTTGCTTGGTGGCGACGCTGAAGCTGGTGCTGATATAGCCGGAGAGATTGCCACCTCCGAATGGGTCTGAATTGTTGTTTTGATCCTGATAATAGTGGCCGAAAATATGATGCTTGTCGTTTTGGTTCCAATCCACGCGGATTTCACCGAGATTTTCAGTGAGCGGGCTTGAGGCGAGCGAAACCACTTGGCCGGATGCGGACTGAGGAATGTACTGCAACGCTTTCACCGCGACCGGGCTAATACAGAACGGCGAGATCACGTTGCCGGAGACACACGGCGCACCATTGCTGCCGGCGAGAGGTTGACCGGTGAGGGCATTGGTGGGATCAACCAGCGTTGAGCCCAAAGCGGTGAAGTCTCCATTTCTTTCAGCAGACGTGGGGACGGTAGCCACGCGGCTTTCGGCCTGCTGATGGTTTGAAAGCCCCTGGTAGGAGCCGAACACAAATAGCTTGTTCTTCAAGATTGGGCCGCCGGCTGCACCGCCATACTGATTCTGGCGTTCGGTGGGCACGCTGGGGGCGAAAAAGTCGCGCGCATTCAGATCGTTGTTGCGGAGAAACTCCCAAGCTGCGCCATGAAATGAATTCGAGCCCGCTTTGGAAAGGACTTCCACCTGCGAGCCGGGACTGTGGCCATATTCAGCGTTGAAGTTTTGGGTGAGAATACGGACTTCTTGAATAGCGTCGGGCGGCGGATAATTTATGCCCGTATTGCGCGACGGATTGTTGAAGTAGCCGCCATCGAGCGTAAAGAGATTCATATTGGGCCGGCCACCGTTGACGTCCATGGTTGGGCCGCCGCGCGCGTCCCCCATCGACTGAGGGGCGCCCACGTTCGTAACACCGGGAAGTAGCGCCGCCAGACCGATCACATTGCGTCCATTGAGGGGGAGATCGACGACACGGCGGTCGTCAATCAGTCCAGAGAGCGTAGAGGAAACCGTATCCACGAGGGGAGCCGCCGCGCCGACCTCCACCTTGGTTTGAACTGAGCCGACCGCCAGCGCCGCGTCAACACGCAGGTCTTGCCCGACGGTTAGTTCGAGACCGGACCGCACTTGTGTCTGGAAGCCCTTTCCCTGAAAAGAGACTTCATAGTGGCCGGGGAGCAAGCCGATAAAACCGTAGAATCCTTGATCGTCGGTTTGCGCGGTTCGGGTGGTCTTTTGCTCCACCATCACGGCTGTGACCGTCACGCTGGGCACTACGGCGCCGCTGACGTCTTTGACGTAGCCGGACATGTTTCCTACCGCTTGGGCCGACGCTGCGCGAACCGAAGTGAAAACGATAAACAGAAAAACGAATGCGGCGGACAGCGATTGGCGCCGCTTCGAGGAATTTAGAATCGTCATTAAAGTGAGCCTCCCGGTTGGATTTCAAAAGAGACGCTTGCCACGCTCGCGGCAAATACATCTCGAAACACTTTCTTGCGATCCACAACTAAGTGGGCGGAGAGAACAGCAGGTTCGGCTTGTTCCACCTGTTTCACGTGAATGACAATAGCTTAGCATTTTTTAGAGCTTAGGCTTTTCCGTTCGCGATCATTGACAAAGGATGCACTTGCGGTGTAGTTTTGTTCAAAGTTTCCGAGACCTATTCTCATGATCAAGACACTGTTCGTTTGCTGCTGCCTGGCGTTCTTGCTGACCGGTCTTTGCTCCGGGCAGGGAACGACCTACGTGGTTCTTTGGTTCGATACCGAAGATTATGTAGACCCTATTGCCGATGACGCCGCATTGAGGATTGCTACAGACCTGACGTCACTCGGGGTACAAGCGACGTTTAAGGTTGTGGGCGAAAAGGCGCGAGTGCTGGAACGCCGCGGCCGCCAGGATGTGATCCAAGCCCTCGGCAAGCATTGCATTGGTTATCACTCCGACTGGCATAGCATTCAACCGGTTCCGGCGTTGAATTTGCAGCACATGGGATTCATCGAAGGCGCGGCTGAATTCGAGCGGAGGCAGATGCCGGGGTTCGAAGATGTCGGGCGGATTTTCGGCGTCACACCCGCTTGCTATGGCCAGCCGGGATCGTCATGGGCCCCTCAGTCGAATCTCGCTTTGCGGCGCATGGGCGTTCACGTGTATTTGGATAGCGGGGTGCAAATTGGTTATCACGATCAGCCCGTTTGGTACGGCGGTTTGCTTTACGTGTACAGCCTAGGCCAGTACCAGATGCGTTCCGATGTCGATAAGCAAACGCCGGAGCCGGAGACATTTCGTCAATTCGATAGTGCTGTGAAGCATTTTCGTGAAACGGGGGGCGGCTTGATCAGCACCTACTATCATCCAACCGAACTCGTTCACACGGAATTCTGGGACGCCGTGAATTTTGCGAAAGGCGCTGTACGAAGGCGGGATGAATGGGCGTTGCCGCGCCGGCGAACGCCGGAAGATGCGGAACGGTGCTTTCAAATTCTAAAGAGATACGTGGAGCATGCCAAATCTTTTCCGGACGTGAAATTTATTACGGCCAACGACCTGCTTCGCGTTTATGCGAATCCGCTGCCGCCTTCGGTTGACAAGCCTAGCCTGGCAAGGCACTTTCAGCAGAGCATTACTTTTCTTTCGATCGATGCGGGTGACCTATCGGCTGCGGACATCCTGCTTCAATTGCTTAGCCTGCCGGCACAGTATGTGGATGGCCCCTTACGCCGCGGAACAACGACCTACGCGGACAAAACGATCCCCGATTTTATTTTCGAGGCAGCGGTCCGGGACGTGAAGTCGTTCATCGTGACAAATCACTGCCTACCGAGCGAAGTGTGGGTTGGCTCGAAATCGTTGTCGCTGGCGGATTTTGCAGCAACGCTTTCTGCGCATCTGCTGGCGCCGGGAGCGGTTCGGGTAGAACAGGGGAAAATCGGATTTGAACAATACGTTTCCACGGACGCCAAAGGTGCCTTTGATTGGCCGATACATCCGCCAGGATTTGAACCCACTGAGTTATTGGATCTAGCCCGTCTCCAGGCATGGACGCTGAAACCGGCGCGACTGCGTTGAAGCGGCAGAATGCACTGCTGTTATCGACGGCCACCGCCGCCGCGGAAGCCGCCACCGTGGAAGCCGCCGTTTACGCCGTTGCCATGAATTCCAACAAAGGCGTGTCCTCCAACAGGGTAGCCGCGGCGAAAGCCGCCATAGAATCCATGGTAGAACCCGGGATAGAATCCGCCGTAAAAGCTAAACCCGAACGGGCTGTAGAAAAAGCCCGGACCCCAGAAACCATAGAAGCTCGTGTACGGATCCCAAAACCAGCCATCCCCAACCGGATAGTAGCCGGCGGGGTTCTGCGCGACTAATTTATTTTGATCGGATTCGGCTTTACCGCGCGCCGCACTCCAGACGTACAGGGCGTCCTGCTTTGCTTGAGTCTCATCAAAGCCCGATCTCTTTAGCTTTGGGTTGTCGTCGATCATGATCTGATCATGTTTACCGGCCGAAGCGTGGCTCGTCATTCCGACCACGTCAGCTTTGCCATCGAATACCTTCACGCCGGGGGGCGCTGCTGTAAAACCGTACAGGCCTTTCTTGAGGATGTCCATAGACGTCGACGCAAGGGTAACTTCAAGGTGAGTGCCGGAAATGAATTGGTCGACTTCAACCAAGGCGTTGCCCCGCGTCAGATTGATTCGAGTATCCGCGAGGCCAACAGCGGTTAGACTGAATTCGCTGTTCGGGCCGACGCGAAGAAACGCCCCAGGTGTGAGCAGCACCTCCACGTATCCGTCGCTGGCGGTCTCAAGGATCTGGGCCGGCAGTAGCGCGAAGTGTCCGACGGATTGGAGCGTCAAAGGCTGGCCGGCGGACGATACTTGACCTTGAACGTAATTCACCGAGCCGGGTCTCGGCAGTTCGGCGGGCGGCATCCCTCCCGGCGGCATCGAGCCCGGCTGCATCTGCTGCGCTGGGGAATTGTTATAGGCGCCGGGCGCTTGCGCGAAACTGCAGGCTGCCGTAGCGAGAAGAGCGACCACTAATCTAAGACGATCCTTCGAAGCTGTTTTCATTTCGGTTCCACTAGGTTGGACGTTTCGTAGGCTCGCAGGACTCCGCGTAGTTGTACTGGCAGAAGTTACACAACCAACCACCTAGTTAATCGAAATGACGAACAGTTTGCCGAATATTGCGGGATTTACTTATTTGTGTTTATGCGCGTGATGCTGGGCCGCTGCGCGTGCCGCATATTTGCGTAGTAAGCTGTGCAGTTCGCTGCCTTCACTCGGCCACGCCGTCGGGCCATTGATCACTTCTTTGTTCGTAAGCCTGCGGCCGTAGATATCGGCGTTATCGCTCACGTCCTGCCGCAACGTTGCACCTTGCAGTGAAATGCCCGCAAAGGCACCGCGCGAACGCGACCATGAAAGCATTTCCGCCCGCATACTAATGTCAGTTTGAGCCGTAGATGAGCGCCCCACTGGACCCGCCGCCGCTTCCGCTTCGCCGCCCACTGTGAACTGCGTACTCAAGAGCCGATTCGCCCCGCGCCGATTCATAACAAGCAGGATCACATCCGTTTCAATCGCGCCTATTTGAAAGCCGAAACTCCCGCCTTCGATCCGTACCGAGCCTGGCGCCGACCAATCGTCACCTTTGCGGCAAGAGAAAAACCCCTTCCCATACTTCGCGCCGACGCCGAAGGCCCCCTGCTTCATGCCGGGAATCACGACAACGCACTGCGCGCGCCGCATCAAACTCATGGGAATGCCTTTGTCGGGCGTGGACATGATCTCGCCTAAAACACCAGCGGCGCTATTCAGGCGTTTGGGCGTGGCTTCCGCATTCAAAATCAGCGGCAAACAAAACAATACGGCTACAATCGTTTTTTTCATTTAAATGCTCTTCACTGGCATGGTAACAATGTCGTCCACTTGCTGGCATTCTTTGACCACGAATGCCTCGCCGTATTTGACGCCAATCAAGTTGCCGTAGAAGCGCGCCACGGCGGCCAAGCGTTCTTCCACTTCCTTTTGCGAAGGGAACAAATCGGAGGCCGTCTCAGTGTTGCCATACTGCGATTGATAGCTAAACAGCGAAGCCATGCGCCGCTCAAACTGCCGCGAAATATCGACGACAAACGAGGGCGTGACATTGGCATACTGCGAAGCGTACAGAATCTTGAACGGCCGGTGCGGCGGCACATCTTCTTCGAGCCGTTTCAAGCCCGCGAGGAAGCACGATTCATAACCAATCTCACAAGCCCGGTAGTGATCGGGATGGCGGCCCGCCCAGTAAGGCAAGATCACCGTGCGCGGACGAATGCGGCGAATCACACCCGCCAAAGTCATGCGTGCGCTGATAGTATTTTCCAGCCGTGCATCGGGCCAGCGCAAATTTTGCCGCCAAGCGAGCAGTAAGTGGAGGGCGGCCTTCTTCGATTCTTCGATCCGCAGTTCGGGAGTGCCGCGGCTGCCCATGTCGCCGGCCGTCAGGTCGAGCACGCCCGCGCGATAGCCCATCTCCGCCATGCGGATCAGCGCGCCGCCACAGGTCTGTTCCACGTCATCCGGATGCGCCGCGATGGCCAGAATATCGAGCGGGCGTAAGTTTTCAAACGGTTCGTTAGGGTCGTGCATCTAGTAAAAGTAACGCCGGGTGTTCGGGAAAAGGCGAATCAACAGCAAGCCGCACAAGAAGCCTCCCACGTGCGCGAACCAAGCCGTGCCGCCCGAATCGTTGAAGCTGCCGGAGGAGAAAAGACCACTTACTAACTGGATGACGAACCAATAGATGAGCATAAATGCCGCCGGAATTTCGACGGTTGTTATGAAGAAAACGATGAAGATGAGGGTAGTCACTCGAATGCGCGGATAGAGCACCAGAAACGCGCCCATGATGCCGGCGATCGCCCCGCTCGCACCCAGCGTGGGCACAGGGCTATGCAGCGTCATCGCCAACTGCACCACAGCGGAGGCGACCCCGCAACTGAGATAAAAAAGCAGAAACCGGGCCGAACCCATGACATCTTCGATGTGAGAACCGAACACCCAGAAGAACCACATATTGCCGATCAAGTGCACCCAGCCCGCATGCAGAAACATCGAGGTTAGCAAGCTGGTGAGCCGCAGATGGTCGGGCACCATGGCGTAATGCTGAATAAAAACATTCTGCCGGTAAGGCGACTGTACGATTTCCCAGAGAAACACCAGGACGTTGACCACGATGATGGCAATGGTCATGGTGGCGGGGTTATTGCGGCGAAGCAGCGCGCGCAGAGGAATCATTTTTTCGGTCCCTGCGCTTTCACGCGGCCAGCTACTTCCACGTCTTCCAAACGCCGCACTTCGCCGGTTCGGCCTTTTGCAATGAGCGCTTGTACTTCGGCCAGCTCGGGAATATGTCCGCGCGCGCCAATCGCCGTGCAATTGATGGCCGCGGCAGCATTTGAAAACTCCAGTGCCTTCTCCATCTGCATTCCTGTCAGGATCGCATAGCAAAAGGCTCCGTGATAAACGTCGCCCGCGCCAGTGGTGTCCGCGCAAGTCACTTCAAACGCGGGAGAGTAATACCAGCGCCCTTCATAGAGCGCGAGCGAACCGAGATCTCCCAGCGTCATTGCCGCTAAGCGCGTTCCATACTCCGCCTGAATCTTGCCTAAGGCCTTAAACGGATCTTGCTCTTTGGTCCACTTCGCCGGCCAGCCGGAGCCAGCCACCAGATAATCCACGTACTTTAGAACCGATTCGAAGCCCGGATAGAGCGAATCGACATCAATCGAAACGGGCACATTGTGTTCATGCGCGACCTTCGCGGCATGCGAGGCTGCGTCAATATCGTAGCCATCGATATGCAGCATGCGCGTGCCGGCGATATCTTCGGTCTGGATCTCAGACGGTTTAAGCCGCAAGCAATCGGCGCGCTGCCAGAGCACGGTTCGCTCGCCCGTGCGCTCGTCGATGACGATGTACGCCGTTTGGTTGGGACAGCCGGACCGCACAATGAGCGAGGTTGTGTCGACGCCTGTGCCTTCGAGGCTTTGCCGCTGGATATCGCCGCGCACGTCGTCGCCAATCGTGCCAAAGTATTTTGCGCGCAAGCCAAGCTTCGCGCAGGCAACGATGGCTGTAGCCACCTGCCCGCCAGGACTCAACATTTCGCGTTCGAACGCAACTTTGCCGGCATAGGGTGGAAACTCCTTTACCAACAGCAGCGTATCAGTGGCGTTTAAGCCGATTCCTAAAACGTCGGAGGCCCGGCTCAACCGCGCCTACTTCTTGATAATGGATGTAGGAACTTGGTACAGATAAATGGTGTGAACGGCGTTCGTGCGGCCTTCGGTCTCAGACGTGTCAATCGGCTTCCATCCCGGGATTGGATAGTCATATGATACGACCCTGGTGTACGGCTTCAAGTAATGTTCCAGGTTTGGGCGCAGCGTATCGTTGGCGGCCGTCGCTAAATAAAGCGTCACTACGTTGGCAGCGCTCAAATCGGTTTTCATGAAATCGCCGTGAATAATCTTCACTTGGCCCTGCAATCCGGCCTTCTTTACGTGCTCGGCGGCTGTCCTCGCGAGGCTCTCTGAAATCTCGATGCCGACGCCTTTGGCTCTATATTTAGAAGCGGCGGCGATCAGAATGCGGCCATCGCCACAGCCCAAGTCATAGAGAATTTCGCCTGGCTTCAGGTTAGCGACCTCGAGCATTTTGTCCACCGCGTGCTCAGGCGACCCAACATTGGGCGCCAAGTTGTGGCGAAAATCTCCGAGCGCCGGCTGTTGCCCGAACGCAATCAGAATCTGAGAATGCGCGGCGGAACTAAGCGCTACGGACAGCACGGCAAGTAGGCTAGCAAAGCGAGTTCGCATAGAAATCTTCCTAGTACTTATAGTGTACCCGAAAACTCTTCGATTGATATGAAAAAAACTCAAAAACGATTAATGAGCCCCGCCGCCCGCACCCGTGGCAACCGCTCGATCCCGCTTGTGGCGAGCGATGCGGCTCATCATTTCGGCTGTCGAAAACCAAAGATCGCGCGGGCGCGAAATCGTGTATTCGGTTCCCTTGAATGCGCGAATGGCGTGGCTGATGGAATCCTTCCAGGGCGTGGCCCGGGGATCCAGCGCATAATTCATGTAGAAAACGGGGCACTCAACATCTCCGATGCGCCGCAGGCTGTCTTGGGGTACATCGGCACTGAGCATGGCCTTTGGCCCGGCGAAAATGACTGCGTCGGGGTGCGTAACGTCGCTCACTTCGCTGGTGATCAAGGTTTGCAGGAAATCGGAATCGCTGTGTTTTTGTTCCAGACGTGTCAGGTTCACGGTGCCGAGTTTCAGGGTCTGCAAGGCCTTACCCAACGCGGCAAAATCGATGCTGGCCGCCGTCTGCTGGCGATAGACGACGCGGCCCTCATCTATGTTAAATGCGACTAGAGAAAGGTGGGTTACGCGCGGGTCGCGCTGAATAGTTTTCAAAATGCCCACCAACGCGTCCGTGTCGCTGCGCTGCAAAGCTGCGGAATACGCTTCTTGCGGAGCAAAGTTTACCAGCAGCTTCACAGTTAAATTGTCGTCGCTGGGCTTGGGCTGCTGTTGCACGGACGCGTCATTGGTAAAGGGTTGCGGGATCGATTCGGCCACCTGGTTCGCGGTGATGAACAGCGGTATTGGCTTATCCTTTAGCGGGAGTTCGGCTTCGAGATCCCAGGAGGAGGAGCACAGATGATCCGACCGGTCGCGCATCAGCCAATCGACGTGATAGCTGCCTTCCCCCAAATCGACGACGCCCTGGAGAGTGGCATCTCCTTTGGCGTCCTCCTCAATCGGCGGCACGTTGAAATGCTGAACAAAATAAGCCGCACGCATCGGGTAGTCTCGTGGAAAAACGCGAAACACTACCGTGAGCGTCTCTCCATTGCCTGAAAGTTCGCGCAAAGGAACCGCCACATCGAAGCCGCCGTGAAAGCGCAGATCAAACCCGAGTTCCGCTTTATGGTCGGTAACGGTGCAAGGTATGTCCTGGCGAATTTCGCTCGATTCCAGAACGGCCACGTCGGAAGGTAGAAGATTCAGCGACTCACCCGGCTGCGCGGGCTTAAGAAGCATCTGCGGAGACGCAGGAACAGACAGCAGCGTAAGAGCCACGCCGATGACCGAGGTCTGCCAAACACCAGCGTGGTGCCTGGGCAAACGAGTACTTATGGGCGAACACGATCTAAGTAACCGCGGTGCCATTTTGATTTGCGAGCGACCGCAAGCGAATACGTACGGCAGCGCCGCTCGTTTCACCATTATGCCGCATTCCTGACGATTAGACGTATATTTTTGCACTAGGAGAACACTGGATTTCTCCTAGTACCAATGTTCTGGTATCTAGTGCTCGTAGGCAGCCGCGCGTTTCCCAGGTCCGCCTTATGCTACAGTTCGATTGAATATGGCTTCCCGCAGCGTTAATAAAGTAATCCTTATTGGGAACTGCACCCGCGATTCTGAAACGAAATTTACACCTAGCGGGGCTGCCGCAACGAAGTTCTCGGTGGCTACGAATCGCCGCTGGAAAGACAAACAGACCGAGGAGTGGAAAGAAGAGGTCAATTACACCAACGTCATTCTTTGGAACAACGACAAGCTCGGGCCGTACCTTGTTAAAGGCAAGCAGGTCTATGTGGAAGGCCGGCTGCAAAGCCGCAGCTACGACGACAAAGAGGGCAAGAAAGTCTACACCACCGAAGTGGTGGCCGATGAAGTGATCTTGCTTGGTGGCCGCGGCGAAGGCGAAGGAGCAGGAAGCAGCATGGGTGCCGCTAGTGGTGGTATGTCCCGGAGTGCGGCGCGTCCCTCATCCGGCGGCGTTAGCAGTATGCCGGCTGGCGATGACGATATAGGCCCGATGGGTATTTCCGACGACGACGTTCCGTTCTAGCTTTTCAAGCGGCGCCCATCTCGCGAATCTTTTCCATCGCTACAAGCTTCAAACTAATTGGACCTCAGGTTGACTGAAGAGCGAGCCCGTTTTGTTTTCCTTTCATAACTTACTCCTCCATCACGGCTATCTGTTGCTGTTCGTTTACGTGTTGATCGTCAGCGTGGGCGTGCCGGTTCCGGTTGATCCACTCTTCCTCCTGATGGGAGCGCAGGCGGGCGATCACCGCTATTCGCTCTTTCTCTCCATCCTTACGGCGATTGTTCCCGCTCTGCTAGGCGACATTCTGTGGTACGAAATAGGCAAACAAAAAGGCCGGTCTGTGCTGGGCCTGCTGTGCAAACTTTCGCTGGAACCCGATACGTGCGTGCGCAATACGGAGAGCGCTTTTTCCTCACGTGGCTCGAACGCGCTGCTGTTTTCGAAATTTGTTCCGGGCATGAGTCTGGCGTCGGTAACGCTGGCAGGTATCAGCGGCATGCCGTTCGGGCGTTTTGTGCTGGCCGATGCGGCGGGGTGCACGCTCTGGGCTAGCGCATATCTCACGGCAGGCTGGCTTTTCCACAAACAAGTGGATTCCATCATCGGCTTGCTCGGCCTTTATGGCCGCCGCGCCGGTCTCGTGATTGTCTCGTTGCTCGCCCTCTATCTTGCTTACAAATATTTCCAGCGCTGGCGCTTTCTGCGCAATTTGCGCATCAATCGCATCACACCAGAACAAGTCCGAGATCTTCTTTCAGCAGGTTGCGGCATCACTATAGTAGATCTGCGTCACCCGGCCGAAGTGGAGCGAGTGGGGATCAAGATTCCGAATGCTTTAGTTTTGCGGCCCGAAGATTTGCGCTCGCGGTCGCACGAGATCCCGCGCGAACAAGAAATCATTCTCTATTGCACTTGACCGAACGAAGCTACGAGCGCCCGTGTGGCGCTGCAACTGAAGCAATTGGGAATAATAAACGTTCGTCCGCTGGCGGGTGGTTTTGAAGCTTGGCACGAACTTGGCTTCCCCACGGAAGCTATCTTGGAGAATACGGAGAATCATGTCAACAACGCCGCAGGACGATGAGGCCATTCTCGAAAGCGGAACTGTGCTGCAACTGTCGCACCTGTTGCTGCCCATTCAGCCCGACGATCACGTGCAAGGGCCCCCAGGAGCGCGCCTCACCTTGGTGGAATATGGCGACTATCAATGCCCGGCCTGCGGCCAACTATTTTTGACGATCCGCCAGTTGCATGAACAATTGGCGAACGAAGTGCGTTTTGTCTACCGCCACTATCCTTTGTCGGGTCTTCATCCTCTTGCCCAAGCGGCGGCTGAAGCGGCAGAAGCAGCGGGTGCACAGGGGAAGTTCTGGGAGATGCACGATCTGTTGTTCGACCATCAGACTGCCATGGGGAAAAAAACCTTTGAAGAATTTGCCGAGGAACTGACGCTTGATACGAACCGCTTTCGAAAAGATTTGAAAGACCGCACTTTCGAATCCCGAGTGCGCGAAGATTTCAAACGCGGTGTGGCCAACGGGGTTTATGGCACACCCGGTTTATTCGTAAATGGTATCCGGCAACTTGGGGCATTCGATCCGGCTTCGATTCTCGCCGAATTGGACCGGCAAGCCTAATCTAAGCAGCTA
Organism: Bryobacterales bacterium; assembly: GCA_963763615.1. Taxonomy (GTDB): domain Bacteria; phylum Acidobacteriota; class Terriglobia; order Bryobacterales; family Bryobacteraceae; genus Bog-105. The sequence continues at coordinate 382,819 of CAVXPI010000019.1, forward strand.
GTGCGTTGATGTCGCGGTTCTCCAAACGCGTTTGCGGCGCACCTTGCGCGGCGGCTTTGATCATGGCTCGGCCTACTTGGCGCGTGGTTGTTACGTAGTTCGGCGCGAGCGCTTTGAATAGCGGGTAGAGGGGTCCTAGAATCGCGTAAAAGAATGCGTAGAGAGGCGTCTTGGTTTTGATGCCGTCCATGGGCTGAATAAACCCCGGGCGGAACATGTAGGCGGCCTTGAAGCCCAAACGGAGCAAGTCGTTTTCCGTGCGGCCCTTCACGCGCGCCCACATGGTACGGCCTTTTTCGCTGCTATCGGTGCCAGTGCCGGAAACATAAATGAAGGTCATGTTTGAGTTGAGCTTGACCAACCCGCGAGCCACACCCAACGTTAGGTCATAGGTGATCCGCGTGTAGTCTTGTTCGTTCATACCGGCGGAGGAAACTCCCAAACAGAAGAAGCAAGCATCGAAACCGGTGAGTTGATTCTCTACGGCCGTTAGATTCGGCAGATCATTTAGAGCGATTTCTTGCAGCTTAGAACTGGCTTGGCCCGTGACGGTTCGGCCGATAGTGAGGACTTTTTCCACTTCCTTACTTACCAGGCATTCACGGAGAACGCCTTGCCCTACCATGCCAGTTGCGCCGAACAGGATGACCTTCATGATTGCCCTCTGTTCTGATGCTCCCATGAACCGGAGTTGCTGTTTCAAGCGTTTAAAGCGAGCTTCGCTTCCGATGGTTCCGGGAAGAGAGTATCGACTGGAAGCCAGTCGAGCAAGACGCGAACGGTATTCGCGTGTCCGCATTCATGCGCGGCGAATACTTGCTCTTGCGGCGAATGCGGCCTATAATCTCCGCGGGAGGTGCGGAGATTGTATATCCAAGAGCTTTAGAACTGGCCCAGGTTGACCTGGAACCGGGAACAACTCGCCGAACCTCTGGCGACCGTGCGCCACATGCCGGGACGGCTGATCGGTCATATGGAAGCCCTCGGTTTCAACCTCCGGCAGGAAGCCGTGCTGGAAACCCTGACGGCAGATGTTCTCAAGAGCAGTGAGATCGAAGGGGAAAAGCTGGACGCGGCACAGGTCCGCTCCTCAATCGCCCGCCGCCTTGGGATGGATATCGGCGCGTTCAAGCCTGCGGACCGCACTGTTGAAGGCATCGTTGAAATGATGCTCGACGCCACGCGCCACTACGAACAACCGCTGATGGCTGACAGGCTTTTTGCCTGGCATGCGTCCCTGTTTCCAACCGGCCGCAGCAACATGACAAAGATCACGGTCGGCGGTTGGCGTGACGACGCGACTGGCCCAATGCAGGTGGTCTCGGGTCCAGCCGCCGGCAGGGAGGGCGTCCATTTTCAAGCGCCGCCCGCCCCGCGTCTCGATGGGGACATGAAGGCGTTCCTGGACTGGTTCAACACTGAGGCCGGTATCGATGCCGTCCTCAAATCTGCGCTTGCCCATTTCTGGTTCGTGACCATCCATCCTTTCGATGACGGCAATGGCCATATCGCGCGTGCTATCGCCGACATGGCTCTCGCGCGCTCGGAGAACAGTCCGCAGCGCTTTTACAGCATGTCCGCGCAAATCCGGCAGGAACGCAATGCCTATTACGACATCCTTGAGAAGACCCAGAAGGGCCGGCATTTCGCTCAATGATCGCCAGCGTCTCGTCGTCAATCGCCTTCTCGACGGCTTCGAGGGCAAGCTCACGACCTCGAAATACGCGAAGCTCGCGAAGTGTTCCGCAGACACAGCACTGCGCGATATTCTGCACCTTGTCGAACGGGGCATTTTGGTCCGCAATCCGGAAGGAGGGCGAAGCACGAGTTATGCTTTGGCACCCATCCCCGAGAGAGGTGGCCATTGAGTATCGAAGTCATCCTTTATGCCTGGACTTTGACCATCGCGGAGGAATCGAGAGTCGCGTAACCAACTGCGCACTCCACGCCTTGAGACACAGTCCGTGCGCCGTGAATTGGAATGAAGATGCGGGAATGGTACCCGTAACTGATTGAAAAACTACCGTTTCTTCCGCACCAACCGTCTCGCCGTCAGCACCGCACCTGGGTTAACGGAAAATGCCTGCTCCGTAAGCGCTTCCTGCTGATCGTGGTGAACCTTATGTGCACCCGCCGCCGGGCTAGCCGCGAGGGCTCTGCCGACATACCTGAGTTCGCGCTTGTCGACGATGGACTGCATTTGCTCTTCGACGTAGTTCCAAGCGCCCATGTTTTCCGGCTCTTCCTGCACCCAATAGAGCTCGGCGTTGCCCGGGTAGCGGCGGAGAACGTCGTTCAAACGCTGGAGCGGGAACGGATAAAGCTGCTCAACGCGAATGATGGCGACATCTTTGCGGTTCAGTTCTTCGCGTTTGTTGGCCAAATCATAGAACACCTTGCCGCTGCAAAGCAACACGCGGCGGATTTGGTTGCCCAAGTGTTGGGAATCGCCCATGATTTCCTGGAACGAACCGCTGGTGAGATCTTCGAGGCGCGACGCGGCTTTGGGATAGCGCAGTAAGAACTTGGGAGTGAAGATGACCAAGGGTTTGCGAATGCCACGGCGATCTTTCCCGCCGTACATTTGGCGGCGCAAGAGATGGAAGTATTGCGCGGGCGTAGTGCAGTTGCAAATCTGCATGTTGTTTTCGGCGCAGAGTTGCAGGAAGCGTTCAATGCGGGCGCTGGAATGCTCGGGGCCTTGGCCTTCGAAGCCGTGGGGCAAAAGCAGGACAAGACCGCTGGGCTGATTCCATTTGGATTCGGCGGAGCAGAGGAACTGGTCGATAATGATTTGCGCGCCGTTGACGAAATCGCCGAACTGCGCTTCCCACATGACGAGCGTGAGCGGATCGGCTACGCTGTAACCGAATTCAAAACCCATGACGGCATATTCGCTGAGCAGGCTATCGATGGCTTCAAACTTGGCCTGGTTCGGCTTCAAGTTCTTCAGAGCCATGTAGCCCTCGCCGCTTTCGTAATCGTAAAATTCGAGATGGCGCTGAGTAAACGTACCCCGGCGGACGTCTTCGCCGCTGAGACGAACGGGCGTGCCTTCCATGATGAGGCTGCCGAAGGCCAGGGTTTCCGCAAAGCCCCAATCGATGGGAGCGCCTTTCAGCGCATCGCGGCGGCGTTCGAGCAGCGACTTTAACTTCGGATGTAAATGAAAGCCATCGGGTAGAGAAGTGGCCTTGTCGATGACTTTTGCCAGAACGTCGTGCGAGGCGGCGGTAGAAGGAATCGGTTGAGAAATCTCTTCTTGCGGCACGACGGCGAATTCTTCGATGACGAATTGTTCACGGTTCTTTTTTGCCTCGTCGTAAGTGTCGTTCAGTTTCGCGCGAACGTCGGTACGAATGGCTTCGATCTGATCGGCCAGCAGGAACTTCTCGCGGATGAGAGTTTCGGTGTATTGCGCGGCGACGGATGGCAGTGCTTTGATCTTGCGGTACATCACCGGCTGGGTGTAGCTCGGATCGTCTGCTTCGTTGTGGCCCTGGCGGCGGTAACCGATGATATCGATAACCACGTCGCGTTTGAAGCGCTGGCGATATTCATAAGCAAGCTGCGAAGCGCGCACGCAAGCTTCGGGGTCGTCGCCATTGACGTGGAAAATGGGCGCGAGGACGGATAGCGCGACGTCGGTGCAGTAGATGCTGCTGCGGCCTTCGAGCGGGTTAGTCGTAAAGCCGATTTGATTGTTGGTGACGATGTGGATGGTGCCGCCGGTTTTGTAGCCTTCGAGCTGCGAAAGCTGCAGCACTTCGGCCACGACGCCTTGACCGATGAACGCAGCGTCTCCGTGAATGAGTATCGGGATCACGCGGGCGCGTTCGGTGTCTTTCAGACGATCCTGTTTTGGACGCACCAGACCTTCAACCACAGGATCGACGGCTTCGAGATGGCTTGGATTGAAAGCGACGGAGACGACGATTTCGCGGCCGTTTGTTGAAGTGAAAACGCCGCTGGCGCCGAGGTGGTATTTGACGTCGCCCGAGCCTTGGACGGAATCCGGGTCGGGTTCACCGTCGAATTCGGAGAAGACCTGCGCCATGGACTTGCCGACGACATTGGCGAGCACGTTGAGGCGGCCGCGGTGGGCCATGCCAATGACGGCCTCAGCGGCATTTTCGCTAGCGGAGCATTCGAGGATCTCATCGAGCGAGACGATAGTGCTCTCCAAGCCTTCGAGGCCGAAGCGTTTCTGGCCAACGAAGCGGGCTTGTAAGAAGTGTTCGAATTCTTCCGATTGGATGAGGCGATTGAGAACGCGGCTGCGGACGGACTCGTCGAGCTTCCAGGAGTTCTGAGTGCTTTCCATGCGTTCCTGCAACCACTGTTTCTGTTCAGGGTCGGGAATGTGCATGTACTCAATGCCGATGGAGCCGCAATACGTACCGCGGAGACGGTCGAGGATAGCGCGCAGCGGCTCGTATGGCCGCATGTTGCGCGCGATGGCGCCGCTGGGGGCTTTGAGAGTGCCGGCCAGAAAAACGCGGTCGAGATCCCACATGGTTAAGCCGTAGGAGGCGGGATCGAGATCGGGATGATAGCCGGTATCGCTGCCGAGAGGATTGGTGTTGGCGAGTAAATGGCCGCGCGTGCGGTAAGAACTGATGAGCTGAATGACAGCGGCTTCTTTGGCGACGTCCGTATTGGCGCCGGGGACTTGTTGGGTGGTGAGAGGCGCGTCCACTTGCCAGCGGAGCGGGCGGTAGGGAATTTTGAGATCGCGGAAGATGGCTTCGTAAAAATTTTCGTCGCCTTGCAGCAAACTGTGCATTTTGGCGAGGAAGGAACCGGATTCAGCGCCTTGGATAATGCGGTGGTCGTAGGTGCAGGCGATCATCAAAGTCTTGCTGATGCCGAGGTTGGCGCGCATCTCTTCGCTGACCGCTGCGAATTCGGCCGGGAAATCGATAGCGCCAATGGCGACGATTGCGCCTTGGCCCGGCATAAGGCGCGGGACGGAGCCGATGGTGCCGACGGTGCCGGGGTTGGTGAGAGAAATGGTGGTGCCTTCAAAATCGGAGACCTGCAGCTTATTGGTGCGCGCGCGGGCGACGATATCGTCGTAGGCGGCGACGAATTGACCGAAGGTCATGCCATCGGCATGCTTGATGTTGGGCACCTTGAGAGTGCGGGAGCCGTCTTTGGCGGCGATGTCGACTGCGAGGCCGATATTTACTTGTCCGCGGACGATGCGAAAGATCTGACCGTCGTTTTCGGCATAGGCGTGATTCAAGCCCGGGTTGGATTTGATGGCTCTGACGATGGCCCAGGCGATAAAGTGAGTGAAGCTGAGTTTGCCTTTGCCTTGGAGGGTGCGCTGCTTGTTGACAAGATTGCGATTTTCTTCGATCACGCGGACCGGAATTTGGCGCTGCGAGGTGGCCACGGGAATGGCGAGGCTCGCGGTCATGTTTTCGGCGATGCGGGCGGCTGCTCCGCGAATGGGGACGAGTTGGTCGCTAGCGCCGGCAATCCGCGTATCGAGTTTGGCGGGAGCGGTGGATTGCTTGGGGACGATTTGGGTTGAAGTGGTGACTGCGGCGGCAGCGACTGGGGGCGCAGCGGCTGGCTCAGCCACTGGAGCAGGAACGGCCGGCTCTGCTACGGGAACAGCAGCGGCAGGTTCGGCAACCGGAGCAGGAGCAGCCACAGTGGCTTCCGGTGTTGTGGGTAGAAGGGTGGGCGGTGGTGCAACTTCTTCTTTCTGCGCGGGCGGATGGACCGCGCCATTTTCGGCGATGGGTTGCGCGGGTGGTTCTTCCACGGCTACGGGTGCGGCATTTTCATCGAGTTGAATGAAAAGGTCTCCCCATCCATCTTCGACGCTCGCATGGTTGAGGCGGTATTGCTGATACAGCTCTTCTTCCAACCAGCTATTCACGCCCAACGTCGGGGCATTGGCTTCTCTCATGATGTTGATTGCTTATTAAAAGGCAGCGGTGCGGCACAGGCCTACACATCTTGATTGTAACGAACAATCGTTGGATTGGCGGGTTTTGAGCGCCAGGGGTGCTTAACCGTTGTGGGGGATTACCTAGCGGCGCGAGCCGGCACTGGCGGAACTGCTGTCGCTCAAACGCTGGCTCCATACGCGATTCCAATCGTCGGGCGAAGTATACATAGGTTGCCAAAGCGCGACGACTTCGTTGACTTCGAACTTCGTTTCGCGCTTATTCTTTTGCCAAGCCTTCTCGGCTTGCGTGCGAATCTTGCTGAGTTCGTGCCTGGGAATGCTGCCGCTGATGGTAAGGTGCGGCAGGAAATCAAAACTCTCATCGTGCGCCAGTAAGCCCGTGTTCAAAGCGTCGTGGAGTTGATGTAAGAGGCCGTTACCCGTTGAGATTTCGAGATATAGGATATTAGTTTCCGGGAAGACCTTAACGTCGGACAACTGCACGGTAAAAGCATGAAAACGGCTGAGAATGGTTTGCGCTTCACGAGAGACTAGATCGACCGACGCGGTGAGAGGGCGTGGAGGTAAAAGCGTGATATGGGCCTCCGGCTTCTCGTCGCCCGGCAGAGTGTGGCGAAGGGAACGAAGAAATGACCCTAACGATCCGGGAATGTAAGTGACTAGAGCGAAAGAACCCCACTCCGGTCGGTCAGAGAGTTTGGTTTTCATCGGCTAAAGCTGGCTGGCTTTCTAGCCGTGTTGCGATTCGCTTGTCGCCGCCGATTCGGGTAACCCTTCAGGTTTACCCTTGAATTCCGGTTTCGGCTCTGCGATCCACCATTTGGCTGGTTCAAAGCCGATATATTTGAAAATTTGCAAATCCCCTTGCGTCCCGTCTTCCTTAACAGTTTCCAACAAGTCGCCTGGGCAGAGATCCTTGCCTTCCGCCTTCAGCCCGGACCACAAAGCGTAGGGAGTGGGGGCATTAAACTCGCTGTCTACCTCGTAATCCTTAGGCTTGACCGTGGCCGTGCCACTAGTGTGCGCCTGCCAGCGGAACTGCTCCTTCATAGATTCTCGAAGGCGATGAATTCGATAGCACGCCATTAAGGTCTCAGTCTATCGCGGCTATTGGACAAAGAAAATACCTTAGTGCCAAAAAAATCATAAAATCGCGAACTTGTTTTGACGGTGGGCGCGCGGGACGACGCGGAGTGTGGCGATTCGTCTGTCACAATGTTTTCGGAGACCCTTGCAAGACCCTGGTGCGATGAGAAAATACTGGCCGATCGCTGCGGTTCTTATACTTCTGCTCATTTGGTGGGGTTTTGGGCGGCGAGAGGCAACCGTAACCCTGCACTTTAGCAATGCCCTCAGCAGGACGATTGTCAGCACGGTTTCGACCAACGGCAAAGTGGAGCCCGCGGTATGGGCGGCGGCCCGCGCGGAGAGTGCGGGCGTGGTTCGCAGAGTGGCAGTGCAGCGTGGGCAGGCAGTAGCCTCGGGCCAGGAACTGGTGGTTCTTGACGCGACGGCGGCCCGTTCGGATTTGGAAACGGCGCTGGCGAAAGAACACGAAGCGCGCGCCGAAGCGGCGGCCTTAGGGCAAGGCGGCAAAGCTCAGACTGTAGCCGACCTAAACGATTCGATTGCCACTGCGCAGGCGGCGGTGAGCGTGGCGGAGCGGAATTTCGAAGCAATGCAAAGGCTCGCCGATAAACAGGCCGCGACCAAGCTGCAGTTGCAAGATGCCAAGGACGCCGTGGAACGAGCGACGCTGCATTTGACTGCGTTGAAAGACCAGAAAGATACTTTGGTGACCGCCAGCGACAAAACTGTGGCCGCAGCGAAGGTGCGCGATGCGGAAGCGTCGGTAGCACTGGCGCGCCACGAATTGAAAGTAGCCGCAGTGGTTGCGCCGATGGCGGGGACGCTGTATCAGTTCGGCCTTAAGGTAGGCGCCTATTTACAACCGGGTGATTTGGCCGGCTTAGTAGGCAATCTCGACCAAGTAAAGGTGATTGTGTTTGTGGATGAACCTGATTTAGGGCGGATTGCGCTGGATATGCCCGTGAACATCACTTGGGATGCGCGGCCCGGGCAAAAGTGGACGGGGCGCGTGAACAAACTGCCCACGGAAGTAGTGGCGCTCGGGACGCGTGCGGTGGGAGAAGTGACGACGGTCGTGGATAATCCGGATCACGATTTGTTGCCTGGGGTTTCCGTGAACGTGTCGATCATCTCGAAGGTTGTCAATGATGCCGTGAGCATTCCTCGGGCGGCGTTGCGCACGCTGAATGGCGCTACGGGTGTTTACAAGTTGGCGGATAAGACCATCGTTTGGGTGCCGGTGGTCGCGGGCATCAGCGATGTAAACAATGTGCAAGTTGTAGCGGGCGTTGCGAATGGCGACAAAGTGGCCGACCGCGTAGTGGAGCCGGCAGATGCCGAGATTCGCGCCGGCATGCGGGTCAAAGCTCTAACGGATTAGCGTACGCGCACCGGTTTGCGCGCACTTGCCGCGATGGTGAATGAATCTTTTCGCTCAAATTTGGAATTGGCATTCTCCGGTTCGGCGGCGCGATACATAGCTGCTGTAAGCGTCTGTCCATTCAAGACACACTTCACATAGTGGTAGTTGGGAAAGGCTGTGTCTTGATAAAGATCATCGGGCGTGCGTTCGACGATGTATGGAAATGCTCCGCCGCCTCCTGAAACCAAATAAGTGACGCCGCCTTCTTCATGCCGCTCGTAGTTGTGGATATGGCCGGCGCTGACCAAGATACGCGCGTGAATGGCCTTGGCCTTGGCGTTCAAATAATCGCGTAAGGCGATTTCGTTGGGGCGCGGGTTGTGGTTGACCAGGATGTGGGTCTGGACGTCTGCCACGGGTGGATGATGCAGCGTAATGATTAGAAAATCGACGCTGCCGCTCATGCCGTCGATCTGTTGGGCTAGCCATTTGGCTTGTTCGCTGCCGGGGAGCAGGGAACTGGTGCTATCGAGCGCGATGATATACACGCGGGAACCAAGCTGAGTGGAGTACCAGCGGCGGTTGCGCAAATGGGGGAAAGCGGTCCACCAATTTTCGAGGCATTCTTTTTCATCGCCATTGATTTCGTGATTTCCGAGCGCGGGGATGGTTAGCAGTTTCTCATCGCGCCAGATTTTCGTTTCACTCTCATAGACGGCATAATCTTCCTTGACGGTGCCGGCATTGGGAATGTCGCCGTTTAGAACGATGGCGGAAGGCTTTTCAACGGCGATTTGTTTGACGAGTAGCTGACGCATGAGCGGGCTGCTTTGGGAATTGTTCTTGGGGTCCATGAAGCGCTGATCGCCGTAGAGGATGAGCGTAACCGGCACAGGGAGATCCGCAGCTTTTACGGTGAAGTTCGGGCCTGCGGCGATCTGCGCCTGCGCCGCTGCAATTCCGAGTAGCAGGGTAACGCTGACGGACAAATTCGCGATTCGCATGTTCCCTTACTCAATAACACGCAAAGTGAGACGGATCTTTCGGTCGGGCGAACGATCGATGGCGGCGTTGTTGAAGTCTTTAATGCAATCGACGAAGCCCAACTCCTTATGGGAATAAGTGGTTGAAATGGCGATGCCTCGCATGCCAGCGGCGCGGGCGGCTTGGAGACCCGGCGGCGTGTCTTCAAAGACGACGCAATGCCGGCTGTCAACGCCAAGACGGCGGGCCGCCGCCAGATAGCCTTCGGGGTGGGGCTTACCGGATTTAACATCGTCGGCGCCAATCAGAACATGCGGCACGGGCAGGGAAACGGTTTGCAGGCGAGTGCGCGCGAGGGCGCGGGACGCCGAGGTGACAACGGCCCATTCGTTTTGAGCGAGTTTGGAGAGAAGGGTAGACGCGCCCGTTACGGCGGAGACGCCTTCCCGGTCTTCGATTTCTTCCGCGTCGAATTCGGCGAAAATTTCCGGCCGTGCCAGATGCGGCGCGATTTCACGGATGGTTTCTTCGTTGCGGCGGCCGTGCGAGACTTTCATGATTTGGGCGTAATTCAAGTTGTGCCTTTCTGCGAAGCGCTTCCATTGCCGTTCAACGACCGGGGTGGAATCGACAAGTGTTCCGTCCATGTCGAAGAGAAGGGCTTGGCACTTTATCACTAGATCCATTGCAGCGCTCCGGCTTTGACCGCCAGGTTTTCTGAATAGTGGACCAGCGGCTCGCCTATGGGCCGAGCGACGCCGGAATTTTCTATTAGGTTTTCGTTGAGCTTGATCAGTTTGGCTTGTTGCAGCGGCCAAGGCTTATGCTCGATTGGAGCATAGGCGAGGCGGCCTTTGGCTGCGGTGTAAAGGCGAAAGCGGGCGGTGAGGAAGTGATCCAAATCGGTGGCCCGTGCGGTATCGCCAATTTCGATTTCGATCGCTGTGTTGCCCTTCCCAAAGAGACTGCTACATCGGCTGGTGTACTCAACGCGGGAGCCACGGCGGTTCACCTGCATGTCTGCCCAACGGTAAGGCAGGTGATACCAGGTGCGAGCGGTTATGACTGCGGCCAACCGAGCAGCCTCCAAGGTGTAGAACCAAACTCCTCGTTCCCCGTCGGCGCCGCGCACGTAGGTGCGAACGTTGGTTTCGGGAAATTCGGAAATCCAAGGCATAGGTGGAAGACCGTACGGCTGGACGCCAGAGAGGACGAACGGGACGAGGCCGACCCAAGCGGAGCCATCGAAAGTATCTGGCCGCCAGACCGGGCGGCAGCGTGCTCGCGATAGCGGCGGGATCGTAACGCCAATGCAGAAATGTGAGAGCGCGCCAAACCTGTAGCATCGCTGGCTTGGTTACTGGGCAGGGCGGGTAAGCGCTTATTGTCCCCAAGCCTCAAGGTAACCTAGTCGATGTCAAAACCATGAAGATCATTTCGTCAAAAGAAATACTGAAGAACAAGCTGTTCACCGTAGTGGAGGAAGTGGCGCACGACAATTCCGGCTTTGAGATCAAGCGAGCGATTGTGCGGCATCCGGGGTCGGCCGTGATGATGGCGGTGGATGGCAAAGAACAAATCCTGCTGGTGAAGCAGTTCCGTTTGCCGGCGGAAAAGGATTTGTGGGAGTTACCGGCGGGACGGATCGATCCCGGCGAGAACGCGCTGCAAGCCGCCAAGCGAGAGCTGAAAGAAGAGACCGGTTATCAAGCAAAGAAGTGGGTAAAGCTGATCTCGTATTGGGCCAGCCCAGGTTATGTGGCCGAGAAGATGAATCTATTTCTGGCGCAGGAGTTGACAGCGGGCGAAAAGCAACCGATGGAAGACGAACGGATTGAGACTCGCTGGTTCACGCGCAAGCAGATCAAGGAAATGATTGCCGCCGGGAAGATGGAGGACGGCAAAACGCTGGTGGGCTTTTTCATGTGGCTCCAGCACCGAAAAGATGTCAAGAAGAAGTAACTACTCGCTGGTGAGAGGCCGGTCCATGAGTTCGCGGATGGCGAGGCGTGGTTGTTTTGATTCGTAGAGCACCTCGTGCATCTTGCGAATAATAGGCAATTCCACTTGATGGCGAAGACCGAGTTGATAAGCGGCGCGGCACGTGGAAATGCCTTCGGCGACCATGGTGGTTTCCGCGAGGATCTCGGGCAGCGTACGGCCTTGGCCGAGTTGCAAACCGACGGCGCGATTGCGGGACAAAGTGCCGGTGGCCGTGAGGACGAGATCTCCCAGGCCCGCCAGACCGCTCAATGTGCGTTCTTTGCCACCGAGAATAACGGCTAAACGCGTTATTTCCGCCAACCCACGGGTGACTAGCGCGGCAACGCTGTTGCTGCCTAAGCCGAGGCCGGCGCAAACCCCAGCACCGATAGCGATGACGTTTTTCAAGGCGGCGCCGAGTTCGACGCCGACTACGTCGGAGCTGGTATAGAAGCGCAGGGTGGGCGTCGAAAAAGCGTGCTGGATGGTTTCGGCGATGGCGATATCTTCGGCGGCAATAACGATAGCAGCGGGTTCGTTGGCGGCAATTTCGCGCGCGAACGTGGGGCCGGAAAGAACTGCTGTGGGGTGGGAAGGCACGGCGGCGGCGATCACTTGCGACATGCGGCACAAACTTCCTTCTTCGATACCTTTGGCCGCGCTGACAATGGGAATGCCGGCCGGAATGTACGTCGCGGCTTGGTTTAGAACAGCGCGCAGAAAGCGCGAAGGAATAACGCAGAGGACAAAGTCGGCGGCAGCGAGAGACGGCGCGAAGTCGCAAGAAAGGCTAATGCCGTCCGGCAGGCGGAAGCCCGGAAGGTAGCGGGCGTTTTCACGATTGCGGGCGAGATGCGACGCCTGCGCGGCATCGCGAGCCCACAATCGAACTTCCTGGAATCCCGGCGCGAGTGCGATGGCCAGGGCGGTGCCCCAACTGCCGGCGCCTAGTATGCAAAGCCGGTTCACTTGGTCTTGCCCTTGAACGAGAAGACGTTTTCTTTGCCGGCGCGCAAACGTTCGATGTTGCCTTTGTGGCGATAGATAATAAGCAATCCGCCGATGGCGGTAGCGGCCAGAAGTTCCGGCGGTGGACGATAAATGGCCCAGTACACGACGGGAAAAATGAGGGCGCTCAAGATAGAGGCGAGTGAAATGTACTTAGTGAGCGTGACAATGGCAACAAAAATGACGGCCATGACGAGCAGTGCATAGGGGGCGAGATACAGGGCTGCGCCTACAAAACACGCGACTGCTTTGCCGCCTTTGAAACCAAGAAAAATGGGATAGCAGTGCCCCAGCATCACCGCGGCCGTGGCGACGGCTAAGCCTAGCGCGGCGTTATCGGTAATAATGGCAGCGACCCAAAGAGCGAGAAAGCCTTTGAGAATGTCGAGCGCGAGAACGATGAGTCCGGCTTTAGTGCCAGCGGAACGATGCACGTTGGTTGCGCCAATGTTGCCGCTGCCCATGGAACGAATGTCTTTGCCCGAGGAGGCCCGTACGAACCAATAGCCGAAGGGAAGTCCGCCGATGAGATATGCCGCGATCGCCGCGAGCGTGGCGAGGATCCAGAAAGGTTGTTGAGAGAGCACTTTGTCTATAGTACTGGTGGAGCTTGTAACGAAAGCATCAAGAAGCGGCGAGAGCGTTTTCAAAGCGGTAGTCGCGGAGGATGCGGTAGATGCTGGCGTTGGAGCCGGGGTCGCTGCGGAAAAGGCAGAAGTGGCGAACGGCGAAGGCGCCTAATTCGGCGGGCTGGAGTTCGTCGACTTTTTTGCGAAGATTGCGCAAGGGCGCCGGATTCTTGATGCGCGCGAGCGTCAAGTGGGGATTGTTGGGCTTTTCCTCTTTCGGTATGCCTAAGGGCAGCAGCCGCGCTTCGGTTTCAGCCATCAAGTGCTTGAGGGCGGGGGATGCGTGTACGCCGGCCCAGAGCACGCGTGGTGAGCGCTCGTTGGGAAACCAACCTAGATCGCGAATCTCGACATCAAAAGGATCGCGCGGCGCCAAGCCGCCCAGTGCGGCGTGCAACTCATCCAAGCGCTGTTCGGGCCATTCGCCGATGAATTTAGTTGTGATGTGGAGGTTGTCCAACGGACTCCACTTAATCGGGGCCTCTGGCCTCAGCGCGCTCAACAGGCGCTCCAGCCGTAACAGCATCTCAGCGGGGAGATCAATCGCGGTAAACAGTCGCATAGAGGATACCGTGCTAATGCTCTAGCTTATCTTTGTGTGGCTGCCTCTGACAAATCCAATTACTCGTTTTCCGGGATAAAAAAGGAAACGGTTCCGATTCCCCTAAACGCTTTCGCCTTTCCTGCGCCGGAACTTGCGAGATATTTGCTTGGCTGCGTTCTGCTGCATGAGAGTTCGGCGGGAATGATTGTGGTCTGCGGGCTATCAATCGTCGCAGCAATCATCGGCGCATATGAGATGCAGAGATTGGGATCTGGCCATTTGCTTGCTCAGGCGGCGCCTATTTGCGTAGCCGGGATGATCGGCGGAATTGGAGTATTGCTAGTGTGTTCGATGAATCATCCGATGCTTCGGCGGGGTATTCATCTCCTGGCCGTGGCTTCCATCGGTTCACTCGCAGCGCTACTTTTCGTTCGTTGGATTCACCTTTTTCGCGAAGTGGAAGTTCCGTTAATGGTGCTGACTCCGCCTTGAGATGGGCCTTTGCGACCTGGCAGTGCGGCATTGGCACCTACGTCCTCCATGTGCGAGGGAGATGGGAAGAGTTGGTCGATTTGTTTTCGCTTTCTAAATGGCTCTTCAGCCCGCGCGTGAATTCCCCATCGGCGATAAAATGCTTCCAGGAGTCTCTGGCCTAAGCCAGTCTCACCGCCATGAACGATCTGAAATGGTCACAAACAGAAAAAGCAATCGCTCGCAAAGCGTTCGACCAAGCTCTCGAACGGGAATTCGAAGCGATCATCCGCAAAACCAAACAGATGGCCATCTCAATTGAGAGTCCATCACAGTTATGGGAACTCGAGGACTACCTATCGAAGAGCCGCCAGGCCCTCGACGAGAAATTTGACTATCGCTACTCCGTCCTTCCGCTTGTGTTCGCGAAGCTGATCCGTCAACGCCGCCTCCGCTGGGAAGACCTGCATGGCTTGGGAGAGGACAAGCTGAGATATGTCCGTACGTACGCCGAATTGTAGGCGGTGCCCATTCCTGACCCCTGCTAAAATCGCCGTAGATGAGCACGCTCGCCCTTGTTCCGCCTAGCGACTATCTAAGCCGCACAACAGACCCGGACTGCGAGTATCTGGAAGGCCGTCTCGTGGAGCGTAATGTGGGAGAAATCCGTCATGGCGGCGCGCAGGGCCGCACCTACGCTTTCATGCTTCTCAATTGCCCCGGCTTCTGGGCCGGCGTTGAAATTCGAGTTCAAATTCGCTCTGATCGCTTTCGCGTCCCGGATGTTGTCGTTGTCCGCGGCGGCCGTCCTCCAGGCCGCATCATCACTTCCCCGCCAGAGGTCGCGGTCGAGGTGCTCTCTCCCGAGGATCGCGCTGCCGATGTCCAAGACAAAATCGACGATTACCTCCAGTTCGGGGTCCAGACCGTTTGGCTCATCGATCCCGAACGCCAGCGCGCTTGGATTCATACCAAAGAAGGTGCTCATGAGGCATTTGACCGAATCCTCCGTAACGCAGCGGGCGATGTTCAAGTTCCTTTAAGCGCAGTGTTTCCTACGGCCGAATAGACCAAAGCTTCGAGCTGAGCCGCGACGGCGACGGAGCGATCAACCGAGCGTTAATTTCCTTCCGATTGTCGCCTTCCCGACACAGCAATATCGCTTGACTCGAACTCTAAGAATCCCTACAATCGACAAAACAGCGGCGAAAACCTCTACTCGGAGTAACATCTTCCATGGCAAAGTCAAAAAGACGAACAAAGCCAGTAATTCCTACACGCCCGACAGCGATCTTTTGAAAGCCTTAGTCGATTACGCCGACTACGCAGGCAAACTCGACGCCATCAGAGACAGCCCCACCAACCCCGCCGACTACTGTTATCACGGAACATTCGATTGGGATGAGTTTGTCACCGCCTATCGATCCGCCGTCCAAAAAGATCACAAACTGAAGTGGTTTTACACTCCCGATACAGAAGACAATCTCCACACGCTTCTGAACTTCATGGCGAACGATCCGTTTATGATCGATATCCGTTGGATGGCCTACATCCTATCTACCGCGAGTGTGGAAGCCGCCCATCCGCTCCGGCAAACGAATCCGAAGACGGGAAAAAAGACGAGCCCCTGGAGATTTATGTGGAGCCCTGTAGAAGAGGTCGGATCGGGAAAAGGCAGGCGCTACGAAAAGCCTGCCAAGGTCTTTGATTTGGGCGACGGCACAGTTCGGGTTACAGAGTGGGATGGCGATCAGTGGATTGTCAGGCAAGACGGTACGTACAAAGCCGTAAACAAAGGTGCTGCTCGCGGCGTCAACCCAGCAATGGAAGCTCCGGCGCAATCCTACACCGCCGACGCAGGGGTCGAGCACGCCTATTATGGACGCGGCTATGTTCAATTGACCTGGTGGAACAACTACGCGGCCGCAGGCGTCAAGATCGGAAAGGGCATTTCGTTCCTCACCAACCCCGGCCTTGCGCTTGACGCCACCTCCTCTTATCAATTGATGTCTTACTGTCTCCGCACCGGCTTCGGTTTTGCCAATGGTCATAAGCTGGGTGATTTCATTTATGGCCGCAAAGCCGATTACAAGCACGCTCGTTCCATGGTCAACGGTATCGATCAGCAGGACGAAATCCAGCGCCGCGCCCTGATCTTTGAAGGCATTTTGTTAGGTTCGGAAGTATGAATTTAGCCTCCGCCGTGGCTAGCGGGGTACTCGCCACAGCCCTTTGCTTCGCGCAGTCCACCTGTTCACTGAATCCGGTCTTCCCCATGCCCTCCGCTCTTGAACGCGATGCACCGGCGGAAGTCTTCCCGGCAGGTTCGCAGTTTATCGATAAGACCGGCAAATTGGTTCCTCCGGAAAAGGCTCAGGCCGCCCACAAGCCAGCCAGCGGGCTCATTCCTTTTAAGAAAGTTACCGGCGGTTCGCTCTGGGGCTATCGCGACCAAACCGGTGCCGTTAAGATCGAGTGCCAGTTTAGAAAGGCCGCCGACTTTAGCGATTCTCTCGCTGCCGTCGAGGACGCTTCCGGTAAGTGGGGTTTTATCGACGCAACTGGTGTTAAGCAAATCCAGCCTCAATTCAAGTTCGCGGGCTCTTTTAGGGATGGCCTGGCGGCTGTCGACTTATGCGACAAATGCGCCTACATCAACAAGTCTGGAAAACGTGCGTTTAGCGGCGAATTTCGTTCCTGTTACCGCTTCAGCAAGGGCGTGGCGAAGGTGGAAATCGGCAAAGGCCAATGGGCCTTCATCGACACGACCGGCAAAATATTGGCTTCTCTCACCGGCGACTCGGGTGCTGTTGCCCTTTTCTCCGAAGATCTGATTCCCTCCGAAAAAGAGGGTTCGAATGGCATTGGTTTTGTGAATCGAAAGGGAGAGTTCGTCATCCCTCCCCGCTTCAGCGCCGTCCATCCTTTCTCCGAAGGGTTGGCTGCAGTGGCCGAAAAAGATCTGTGGGGATACATCGACAAAACTGGCAACTTCGTTATCAAGCCGCAGTTTTGCGATCCTGCCAACGAAAACTTCGGCCAGTTTCAAGATGGCTTGGCCGACGTTTGCGATCCCAAAACGCAAAAGCATGGTTTCATCAACCGTCAAGGGAAACTTGTAATTCCTCCACACTTTGGCGACCCCAATCGCCCGCCCGTTGGCAATGGTTTTGACAACGGCTTGGCGGAGGTGGAACTGATCACCCCTTCAGGCAACATCAAAGACGGCTACATAAACACCAAAGGCGTTTTTGTTTGGAGTCAGGTCGTCGGCAACATTCATAAAGACCATCAATGAAGCTCATCTGGCCCAACTCCGCCTCCCGGCAAACCCAAAATCCAAGTTCGATTCGTAACTAACACATTCTTCAGCCCCGTCCCCCAAACGGCCATTCTTCGATATACTCAACACACACAGCAAAATCACATGAAGCTTCGTAATCTGCTCCTTCCCGCGCTCTTTGCCGCAGTCGCAATCTCCATCTCCGCTACCACCCCCGCCGTCGATTTCGACCGCCAAGTCCGCCCCATCCTCTCCGACAACTGCTTCACCTGCCACGGCCCCGACGCCACCAAGCGCATGATGAATCTCCACTTCGATACCAAGGAAGGCGCCTTCGGCAAACCCGGCGTCATCGTCCCCGGAGATTCCGCCGCCAGCAAAATGTATCAGCGCATCTCGAATCCCAATGAAGCCATGCGCATGCCTCCCGTTTCCAGCGGCCACAAGTTGACGCCCGCGCAAATCGAAACCATTAAAGCTTGGATCGATTCCGGCGCCAAATGGGAAACGCATTGGTCGTTCGTTCCGCCCGTCCGCCCCGAACTTCCCGCCGTCAAAAATGAGTCCTGGGTCCGCACGCCCGTTGACCGTTTCGTCCTCGCCCGCCTCGAAAAAGAAGGTCTCGCTCCTTCGCCCGAAACCGACAAACCCACTCTCCTCCGCCGCGTCACTTTCGATCTCACCGGCCTCCCGCCCACGCCATCCGAACTCAAAGCCTTCCTCGCAGACACCTCCGCCCACGCCTACGAAAAAGTCGTAGACCGCCTTCTCGCCTCGCCGCATTACGGCGAACGCCTGTCCGTTCCCTGGCTCGACCTCGCCCGCTATTCCGATACGCACGGTTACCACATCGATAGCGCTCGCGAGATGTGGCCCTGGCGCGATTGGGTCATCCAAGCCTTCAACCAAAACATGCCGTACGATCAGTTCACCGTCGAACAAATCGCCGGCGATCTTCTGCCCAACGCCACTCAAGCGCAAATCATCGCCACCGGTTTCAATCGCAACCACATGATTAACTTCGAGGGCGGCGCCATTCCAGAGGAGTATCAAAACGAATACATCGTCGATCGCATCGAGGCCACCTCCACCACCTGGCTCGGCATCACCCTCGGTTGCGCCCGTTGCCACGATCACAAATACGATCCCCTAAGCCAGAAAGATTTCTATAGCTTCGGAGCATTCTTCAATGCAGTGCCTGAAGAGGGTTTGGACGGTTACAAAGGAAATGCTAAACCATTTCTTCAACTGCCAAATGAAAAACAGACCGCCACAAAAGAACTCCTCACAAAGTTCATCAAGCAAAAAGATGAAGAGTTGCTTCAAGCTCAAGAATCTTGGGAGCGTCAACAGCGCGAAATGCCCGTCGCCGATGTCACCGCCGGCCTGGTCGCCGAGTACCAGTTCGCCGATTCCCTTGCTGATCGTTTACATTCAGATGTGTCACCTAAGTTGTTGAACGGAAAGCTCGAATACGTCGACGGTTTGGCTGGCCGCGCCGCCGATCTCGATACCGAGCCGCAGCTTTCCTTCGGTGCCGTCGCTCCAATCTCCAGCGACAAACCCTTCGCCATCTCTTTCTGGATCAAAGCCGACGGCCCATCGGGCATGAGCGTTTTTCAGCGCTTTTTGAAGTCGCCGAGAGAGGGTATTGGCTTTGAAATTGCCCTCGACTACTGCGCGAAGAATACCTGCAATGTAATTGTAAAAATGAGAGATAAGGGCGTCGATTCCGGCATTGAAGTCAAATCGCAACGCGGCGCATCCGAAGAAGCCTGGAGCCACCTCACGATTACCTATGACGGCTCCGGCCAAGCCAAGGGCATTCAAGTATACGTTGATGGTCAATCCGTCCCCATCGATATCATTCGCGGCCAGCCCCTCCACAATGTCGTCTTCAATCAAGGCGAACTCCAAATCGGCAACAAGGGATGGGGCACGCCCTTCAAGGGTCAGTTGAGCGATCTGCGCTTCTATGATCGCCGCCTTTACGCAAACGAAGTTTCCGAACTGGCCGTCTTCTCTCCTCTCCACAAAGTGCTCGATATCCCGGTCGCCCGTCGAACCGAAGCCCAGCAAAAATGGCTGCGCGATTATTTCGTCGCCAACGTCGCCAACCCGCTTGAGAAACAAGAGAAGCAAGATCTCGCCACCCTTAACCGTGGGTTCACTCAACTCAACCGCGAAATTCCTTCCACCATGGTCATGTCCGACATGGCCAAGCCGCGCGATACCTTCGTCCTCAAGCGAGGCGATTATCGGCTCCAGGGTGACAAGGTCACACCCAACACGCCCGTCGTCTTACCCGCTCTCCCGTCCGACGCTCCTCGCAACCGCCTCACTCTCGCCAAGTGGATTGTCGATCCTGCCAACCCGCTCACCGCGCGCGTCGCTGTCAATCATTTTTGGCAAATGTACTTCGGCGTCGGCTTGGTCAAAACCGCTGAAGACTTCGGCTCGCAAGGTGACCCTCCGGCAAACCAAGCGTTGCTCGATTGGCTCGCTACCGAATTCGTCTCCAGCAAGTGGGATGTCAAAGCGATGCAGCGTCTCATCGTCACTTCGGCTGTCTATCAGCAAGAGTCGAAGGTCACGCCTGAGATGTTTGAAAAAGATCCTGAGAATCGTCTCCTCGCTCGCGGTCCGCGCTTCCGTCTGCCCGCCGAAATGATCCGCGATAACGCCCTCTTCGTCAGCGGCCTCATCAACGACAAAATCGGCGGACCCTCCGTCCTCCCCTACCAGCCCAAAGGTCTCTGGGAAGAAATGGCTTTCGGTGGTGACTTCTCCGCCCAAACCTATGAGCAAAGCCACGGCGCCGATCTTTATCGCCGCAGCATGTACACTTTTGTGAAGCGCACTGTCCCTTATCCCGGGCTCAACACCTTCGATGCCCCTGACCGCGAAAAGTGCCTCGCTCGCCGCACCATCACGAACACTCCTCTGCAAGCTTTGCTCTTGATGAACGACCCCACCTACCTCGAAGCCTCTCGCGCCCTGGCTCAACGGGCTCTTCCCGAATCGGATCGAATCCACTGGATGTTCCGTCTCGTCACCGACCGCGACCCGTCATCCAAGGAAACCGAGATCCTCACCAAGCTCTACGAAAAAGAACACGCCCACTACGCGGATCACAAGGACGCCGCCCAGAAACTCATTGCCATTGGCGAATCTAAACCCGACCCGCGCGCCGATCCCTCCGACCTCGCCGCCTGGACTATGGTCGCCAGCACAATCTTAAACATGGATGAGACCGTAACCAAGAACTGAGCCGCAACATGAATCCCATTTCCCACGAACAACTCCTTCTCACCCGCCGCCAACTCCTCGGCAAAACCAGCAAAGGCATTGGTGTCGCCGCTCTCGCCTCGCTCCTTCAGGGTGCCGATGCACCCAACACCGGCGGCCAACCAGGCTTCCCCAACTTTCCCCCCAAAGCCAAACGCGTCATCTACCTCCATCAATCGGGAGCGCCCTCCCAAATCGATCTCTTCGATTACAAGCCCAAGCTCGCCGATCTCTCCGGCTCCGAACTCCCCGATTCCGTCCGCCAAGGCCAGCGCATCACCGGCATGACCTCCGGTCAAAACTCGCTCCCCATCGCGCCATCCATGTTCAAGTTCTCGCCCGCCGGTAAGAACGGCATGCAGATGAGCGAACTCCTCCCCTACACTTCCAAGATTGCCGACGAGATCACTCTCGTAAAAACCGTCAACACCGACGCCATCAATCACGACCCTGCTATCACCTTCATCCAAACCGGCTTCGTTCAGCCCGGCCGCCCCAGTTTCGGTGCGTGGGTCAGCTACGGCCTCGGCAGCGAAAATCACAACCTCCCTTCCTTCGTCGTACTGCTCTCGCAAGCCAACGCCCTCAATCGAGATCAGCCCCTCTTCACTCGCCTCTGGTCGAGCGGCTTCCTCCCGTCCAAATATCAAGGAGTGCGCTTTCGCGCTTCGGGTGATCCCGTTTTGTTCCTCGCCAATCCCGATGGCATCGACGCCGAAGATCGCCGCTCCATGCTCGATAGCCTCGGAGAACTCAATCACATCGCCGAAGAGAAATACGGCGATCCCGAAATCAGCGCCCGCATCTCTCAATATGAGATGGCCTTCCGCATGCAAACGTCAGTGCCGGAGCTAACCGATCTTTCCAAGGAACCCGAAAGTACCTTCGAACTCTACGGCCCCGATTCCAAAAAGCCCGGCACCTATGCTGCCAATTGCCTCATGGCTCGCCGTCTAGCTGAACGCGGCGTCCGCTTCATTCAGCTTTATCATCGCGGTTGGGATCAGCATAACGACCTTCCCCGCGATCTCGCGCTCCAATGCAAAGGTACAGATCAAGCGTCTGCCGGCTTGGTGCAAGATCTCAAACAGCGTGGTTTGCTCGATGACACACTTGTCATCTGGGGCGGCGAATTCGGCCGCACCGTTTACTGCCAAGGGCATCTGACCAAAGACAACTACGGCCGCGATCATCACCCGCGTTGCTTCAGCATGTGGTTCGCCGGCGGCGGCATCAAGCGCGGCTACACTCTGGGCGAGACAGACGATTATTCGTATAATCCAATTTCCGACCCTGTGCCCATTCACGATATCCAAGCCACTGTGCTCCGTTGCCTCGGCGTCGATCACAAACAGCTCACCTATAAATTCCAAGGCCGTCATTTCCGCTTAACTGACGTGGCCGGTAACGTAAATGAGAAGATCCTCGCATGAGTCCGAAAGCGAAAGGGGGACATTGCGGGGTTGCGTCGACACCGGCCCAAACTCAACATCACATGTGGCAGCAGTGTCCCCTTTTCGCGCTGCCCAGTGCCAGTAAACAACCATTGAATCGAGAACAAACCATATGTCTACATCGCGTCGAACGTTTCTGACCAAAGTAGGAACGGGCCTTGCCGCCCCATTGATTTTAGGAGCCGACAATAAGTCCGGCACGAAAAAGCCCGTCGTCGGCGAAGGCGACCACAAATATGAAGTCACCCACGATTGGGGCGAACTTCCCGCAGGCATCAGCTACGGCAATACACACGGCGTGTGCGAAGACGCGCGCGGCCGTATTTACATACACCACACCGTAAATGCCACCAGCGAAAAGTCCGACAGCATGGTGGTGTTCGACCGCAAGGGCAAATTCGTAAAAAGCTGGGGCAAAGACTTCAAGGGCGGCGCCCACGGTCTGCACATCCACAATGAAGGCAAGCATCAGTTCCTTTACTTGTGCGATACCAAGCGCGGCATCATGGTGAAGACCACGCTCGATGGCGAAGAGGTCTTAACGCTCGAATATCCCAAAGAAGCCGAGCCCTATGCCCGCGAAAAAATCAAGTACAGCCCCACCAACCTTGCCATCGCCCCCAACGGCGACATTTATATTGGCGACGGCTACGGCTCCAGCTATATCAACCAGTACGACAGCGAAGGCAAATACATTCGCACGTTCGGCGGCAAAGGCAAAGAAGCCGGCCAGCTCGACTGCCCCCACGGGATCGCCGTTGATTACCGTCTCAAAGAACCTAACCTCATCGTCGCCGACCGCGCCAACAAACGCTTGCAGCGCTTCACGCTCGACGGTAAGCACATCGATTTCATCGAGAACTTTCCGGCCCCGTGCCACTTCGGTTTCTACAAAAACGGCGACGTCGTCGTGCCCGATCTCTTCGCCAAAGTCACTGTCCTCGATAAAAACAACAAAGTCGTCGCTCAACTCGGCGACGATTCAGAAAGCAAATACATGGAGACCCGCAAGCTGACGCGCGATCACTTCACGCCCGGCAAGTTTGTCTGCCCGCACGGCGCGTGTTTCGATCATGCCGGCAACATCTTCGTTGTCGAATGGGTCGAAGTAGGCCGCGTCACGAAACTGACCAAGGTCGCGTAGCTACGAAAGTAAAAGGGGACACTCCGGGGTCGCGTCAACCAGCCCTCAACCGGCGAATCACATGTCGCAGGCGTGTACCCTTTTACGCTGCTCACCGCCTCTCAGCCGCTTCGAGCGTAAACTTCACCGGCGCGGTGGTTTCAATCACCGCGCCTTTTGGCAATAAGATCGGTTCGCGAAACAGAAAATCCCGCTTCCACTTCGGGTCGTAGTGATAAAGCCAGACCAGCGGCTTTACGGCTCCACCAGGCAACCGCGCCGTTATTCGCGCATTCTCAATCACAGAGCCGGTCATCGGGCGAATGCCCGCCACTTGTATCGGCGCGCTCAGCGTTGTTTTGTTCTCGCCCATGAGCGCGTCCTTGATGCTCGGCGGCGGGCTGGCAGGTTTACCATGAGCCTGCTTAGGCAACCATGCCGGGTCGCCCTGCGGCGCGCCACCGATCACCCATGCCGCGATGATCATAATCTCTTCTTGCGTCAGCGCATGATCTGGCTTCAGATTGCCGAAGCCCTTCACAGCGCCCCAAGGCGGCATCGCACGCGAGAGCACTTGTTCCTTGATCGCCACCGCCCACGGCCGCGCTTGTTCGTAATTGCTGAGTGCGACCTCAGCCTTCGGCCCATGGCAACTCATGCAATGCCTGTCAAAGATACGCGAAATATCCCGCGTGAACGTCAGGTTGGTCGTTATGATGTCATGCGCCATCAGCGGCATCGCCAGCGCCGAAACAATCCATGCCCTCCTCAAACCAAACCCATCCTCTCGCCAGCCCGCAAAACCTTATGCGCTTGCCCAAGCCTCCGCGCCTCGTCTATAAACTCATCTGTCGACGCCGTATTGAACTCGAACATCTCGTAATGGCAAGGCACCACGCATTGCGCCTCTGCATCACGCGCCAGCCGCGCCGCCTCTCGCCCATCCAGATTCCCGGCCACTCGCCGCTCCGGCTTCGCCCCGTTTATCGGTAAAAGCACCAAATCCAGTTGAAACGGTTTCAACCGTTCTGCCATCCCCTCGTACCGCACCGTATCGCCGCTGTGATAGATACTCAATCCCGCCGTCCGAATCACATAACCCAAAAACTGCGGCTCGACTTGTTCGTGCGCGGCAGGCACGGCGATAAATTCGAACCCAGCCACCGTCGCCCTCTCGCCATCGCTAAGCCCAATCGGCCAAGCCGGGTCCGTCTTCAACCTATCCGCCACAAACGCTCTGTTCGCTTCCGCTATCACCATCTGTAGCTTCGGATTCGCCGCCCGCAACGGGAGAAGTGTTTCCGCATCCAGATGGTCCGTGTGGTTGTGGCTAGACGTCACAACGTCGACAAAGTCCAGTCTCTCTGGCGCGATCACCCTTTCCGTCATCCGCACATGCGGCTTGTCTGTCGCCGCGTATTTCTTGGTGAGCGAATCGGAAAGATACGGATCAACCAGCAGGCACGCATCACCCGAGTGGATCAGGAACCCACTCTGCCCAAGCCACCACAAATGCACTCCATTCTTGTGCCGCCGCGCCGCTGCAACATCCGCCAAAAACGCTTCGTCTTTTAGCAATGGCTCAATCATGCAAGGCCGAGTTCTTTTTTTACCAC
This sequence comes from Bryobacterales bacterium, assembly GCA_963763615.1. Taxonomy (GTDB): domain Bacteria; phylum Acidobacteriota; class Terriglobia; order Bryobacterales; family Bryobacteraceae; genus Bog-105. The sequence goes on from CAVXPI010000019.1 coordinate 407,583, forward strand.
CTGCACTCCCGCTACCATGTTGGCAAGTTTCGTGCGAGCCGCCCAGCGCGCGGTCTGGCTAAGCCCGCAATCCGGCGCGAACGAGAGCCGTTCTGGCGCAGCATATCGCAAGCAACGCCGTACTCTGGCTGCCACGTCATTCACTGTCTCAATGTAATAACTCTTCACATCGATAATGCCCACCGACACGATTTTCGTCTGCGCAATTTCGCTGCAAAGCTCCAACTCCGCGAACTCCCTGCTTGCCATCTCCAGATGAATCTCATCCACATGAAAGTCCAGGAATGCCGGAAACATCGGCGCATATTGGCGCGGCGCAACCGCTCGTCCCTTATAGTTCCCGAAACACAAATGAGTAGACAAGTGACATTTCCCAATCGCGGGCGCAACCGTCCGGTTAAAAATATCTACAAAGCGCTTCGGGTCTTCTCGGTAGGCATAGCAACTCATCGATGGCTCATCAATCGTCAATTCCGTGCAACCCGCCGCTAGGCAATCTTCAATCTCCTTCCTGACAATCGGCACCAGCGCCTCCGTCACCGCCCACCGATCCGGATAGCGCGAGTTCGGAATCAATCGTCCGCTCAGCGTGTAGGGGCCGGGGATACTCGCTTTCAAAGTCGGCCCTTTGGGTGCCAGACGGGTCAATCGGTTGAACTCAGCTACTACGCCCAAGCCGCGTGGCGCGCTAATCTCGCCCGTAATCGCGTGCTTGCCGCGCTGATCATGGCCGGGAGGCCCAAAGCGCCGTGGCGAATCCGGCTCCGTGCTAATCCCGCTCAGAAATCCATAAAACGAAAGATTGAAATCCAGCCGCGTCTGCTCCCCATCCGTAATCACATCCAAACCAGCCGCCATCTGGTCATGAATCGCCGCGATCACCGCATCGTTTTGCAGTTCGGCTATGTCGTCTTGGCCAAACTCCACCAAATGAACGGCCGCGTATTCAAGCCACGCCGGAAAAGGATAACTGCCAATAACCGTAGTTCGCATCATAAAGTAAGAGCCAGTGCCGCCGCGCCAAGTGTCCCGCTCGGGTCAGTCAATTCAGATTTAACAATCGGCACCTTGCGCCGCAAGAGTCCGAACGTTCGTAGGTACACGTCCTTGCGGACGAGATCAAATAGTAGATCCCCCGCCTCCGAAATCTGCCCCGTCAGTATTACCTTTTCAGGGTCCAACACAAACAACAAAGCCGCAATGCCGCCGCTCAAATATTTCGTCGCACGTTCCACAATCTCAAGCGCCACCCTGTCGCCGTTGCTCGCCGCGTTAAAAACCTCGTAGCATTTCGGACCGTCGCCGCCGAGTTTCGTCACCAAGCCCCGATGCACCACCGTCGCCGCTTCGCTCTCAATCGCCAGCGCACTGAAGAACGTTTCCAAACAACCCCGATTGCCGCAAATGCATTCCGGTCCCGCGGGGTCTATTGTGAGATGCCCAATATGCCCGGCAATCCCTCCAGTGCCTCGCAGGATTTGGCCGTTCACCATTACCGCTCCGCCCACGCCCGTGCCAAGCGTCAGCATCAGCGCGTCCTTGCAATCACGCGCCGCCCCCCATTGCCTCTCGCCCGCCATCGCGATCCGCGCATCGTTATCGGCAATCACTCGGCATCCCGTTGACACCGCGGGGCCAATAATCTCCGCTAGCCGCTGCCCTTCTAAGAAATGAAGGCTCCCCGGTAGCGTCAAGACCTTGGTCGATTCAACGTCGATAATGCCTTTACAACCCACGCCCGCCGCGCTCACGGGCGGCTGATTGCTCTGCAACTCGCGCAGCATCCCGTTAAGATTGGCCACAAAGCTTTCTGGTTTCGAACCTGTAGGCGCCTGCGCGGACCGGATCGTCTCCCCCGCTTCCGTAACCAGTGCCGCTTTCACGCGCGTCCCGCCAATATCGATTCCCAGAACCATTCAAGATGAGCTTACTCTAGCCATCTGATAAAGTTTCAGCGAATGAGTGCTGCTTCAGAATATTTTTCCCGAACTTCTAAGCTGTTGGAAGATTTAGGCCGCCAGGAACTGGCTACGATCCAGAAAGCCGCCGGCGTGTGTGCCAACTCAATCGCTCAAGGCGGCCTGGTTTTTTTATTCGGCAATGGCCATTCGCGCATGATGTGCGAAGAAATGACACCCCGTCAAGGGTGTTTTCCCGGTTTCGTCGCGCTCGTGGAACTTGCGCTTTCGAATCACGCGTCTATCGTCGGCACCAACGGATTACGTGCCCCTCTGTATCTGGAAAAGTACGAAGGCTACGCCGAAGAGATCTTGAAAGGCTTTCACTTTGGCCCGCACGATGCATTCATCGTGATATCCACCAGCGGCATCCGCCCAGTGATTGTGGAAATGGCTGCCGGTGCGCAGCGCCGTGGCCTGCCCGTTATCGGGATCACCTCGAAAAGCCATTGTGAAAATTCTCCGGCAGCCCACTCTTCCGGTAAAAAGTTAATCGACGTCTCGGACATCGTCATCGATAACCATTGCCCTCCCGGCGATTGCATTCTGGAACTGCCCGGCTTGGAATGGCGCACCGGACCCGTCTCCACCGTTACCGGCGGCATGATTCTCAACATGCTGCGTTGTGAAGTGGCCGAGAAACTGCTCGCCAAAGGCATCAAACCAGAATTGCTGCCGAGCCACCAATTCGTCGGCAACAGCAGCGCCGCCCAACAATTGGAACGTTTTTACGAAGCCTATCGAAAAAGCCTGAGACATTTGTATGAGTAACATCAGAATCGCGCTTCTCGGCTCAGGTTTCGTCGCGGAGTTCTACATGCAAGGTCTCCAAAACGTCGCCGGGCAGGAAGTGGCGGCGAATTACTCACGCAGCGAAGCCCGCGCTCAGGATTTCGCCAAACGGTGGCACATTCCGTCGTCGACGACCGATTTAGATTCGCTCGTCGCGCGCAACGATATCGACCTATTCATCATCGCCCTGCCGAACGAAGAGCATTTGCCCGTTTCTCTGAAGTTATCAGCCGCCACACGCCATCAAGTTTGCACAAAGCCGTTAGGCCGGAATCGCGCCGAAGCAAAACAAATGCTCGAAGCCGCCGTCAAATCCGGTGCTTTGCATGGCTATGCCGAAACTGAAGTCTTCGCACCCTGTGTTGTAAAAGCGCGCGAAGTCATTGAACAAGGCGCCCTTGGCAAGATTTTGTGGGTGCGTTCTCGCGAATCCCATAGCGGCCCGCACAGCCCTCATTTCTGGGATGTAAACAAAACCGGCGGCGGCGCCATGCACGATCTGGGTTGTCATTGCATCGCTGCTGCCCGCTATTTTTTTGGCAAAGAAGACCGTATCGTTGAGACACTGGCCTGGGGCGCCAATCTTGTTCACCACGAAAAAACCAAAGGCGAAGACAACGCTTTGCTGATCCTCAAGTTCGCCGGCGGCGGCATCGCGCACTGCGAACTTTCGTGGACAACGAAAGGCGGCCTCGATCTCCGCAACGAAATTCACGGCTCGGAAGGTTCTATTTTTACCGATGTGACTCGCGGAACGCCCATCACCACTTTTTCTACCAAGTCCGCCGGTTATGTCGTCGAAAAGGCAGATGCCGATGCCGGTTGGACACGCCCCCTGCCCGAAGAGGCCTTCGCGTATGGATACCAGGCAGAAATGCGTCACTTCGTGGAATGCGTCCGCGATAAAAAAACGCCGCGCGAAACTTACCAAGACGGCTACGTTTCGAATTGCGTGCTCGAAGCTGGTTATCAATCGATGAATTCCAAGAGTTGGGTGGCTGTTGAGTACTGATTCATTGCTCATTACTGGCTCAAGCGGTATCGCTGCGGCCACGGCGGAACGGGCCTTCCGTGACGGTTGGCGCGTTTTCATTGTCGGCAAAGACGAGGCCGAGTGTGTCTCGCTCGGACATCCTTATTTCGTCGCAGATGTGCGCGAAGAAGATGCTGTCCAGAGAGCATTCGATGTGTGCGCGCAAAGATTCGGCGGCATCGACGCCGTCTTCAACGTAGTGGGATCAAGTGGCCGGCGTTTCGGAGACGGTCCCGTTCATGAATGCACGCTGGAAGGTTGGGAAGCGACCTTCGCCGCGAATGCCCGCCCCGCGTTTCTCGTCTCAAGGGCGGCTGTCCGGCACTGGCTCAACGCGAAAAAGGGCGGGGCGCTGCTAAATGTTTCCAGCGTTCTCGCATTCTCGCCCGAGCCTTCGCATTTTGCCACCCATGCTTATGCCGCCTCAAAGGGTGCCGTCATTTCGATGAGCCGGGCGATGGCAGCCCAATATGCAACCAACAGTATTCGAGTCAATGTTTTAGCGCCCGCTTTGGTCCGCACTCCCATGAGCGCGCGAGCTCAAGCGGACCCTGAAATCTCCACGTTTATCGAAAAGAAGCAGCCACTGAGCCATGGTTTCCTGGACGCTTCCGATATCGCCGAAACCGCACTTTTCCTATTGAGTGAAAAGGCCCGCCACATGACTGGCCAAGTGATTACCGTAGATGGAGGATGGACGCTATGAACCTAACTCGCCGGCAGGCATTACTTTCCACGGCAAGCGCGCTGCTATTTGCTCGCGCCAGTAAGTCTCGAATGTCTGTCGAGGGATACATCTTTCAACAGTATGCCGAGCGCCAGAAGAAGCCCCTGGGTGACGTCCTGGAAGAAGTGTTTGGCATGTCCCATGCGGCAGGCTTCCATCACATCGAACTCAATCAAGGCTTTTTCACGCCCGACATACCTGAACGGGCAATCTCTCTGCTCAAAGCAAATCAACTCAGCATGCCTTCTGTCTATGTAGGAGGCGCGATGCACACGCGCGATGATGCGGCCGCCACCAGCGCAAAAGCTCTTGAAATCGCCCTGCTCTGCAAGCCGTTTGGCTGCGTTGCCGTTGTTCATAACCCAAGTCCAAAACCTGCTTCCGCACAGAAGACCGATCACGAATTGACCCTTCAGGCTTCTGCCTTAAACGATTTGGGTCAGATCCTGAAGAGCAACGGCTTTGAACTTCGCATCCACCATCACACGCCCGAGCTGGTCGAAAACGCCCGCGAATGGCGGCAGATCTTGCACAACACCAATCCGAAATATGTAGCCTTGTGTCTCGATCTCGATTGGGTCCACCAAGGCGGTTTCAAGCCGCTGGACTTATTGAAAGAAGCAGGCCCGCGTGTCCGCGAAATTCACGTCCGTAATTCCAAAGACAAACTATGGCTGGAGGATCTGGAAGATGGCGACATCGATTACCGCGCGATAGCCACATTCCTCAAGAAAGAAAAGATCAAGCCTTTGGTCGTCGTGGAACTCGCTTATCGCGAACATACCGCCATCTCACGGCCACTCGCAGAAGACTTGCGTCTCAGCCGCATCTACGCGGAAAAGGTGTTCGGCATCTCAGCATGAATTTCATGAAGCCCCCACCTCTTGCGTCGGTACGGCGCGTTTTGATAGAGTACATGCGCCTGGAGCGGAGCGCTCCAAGCGTTAGGAGAACAGAATATGCACAAGCCGCAGATACTCATTGGCGCCCTGCTCGTACTCGCTTGTTTAGGATGTACGCAGGCGCCGCCAAGCACCGACGCCAAGGCGGGCGATACCAAAGCCGACACCAAGGCCAAAGATATAGCGGATATCAAGGCTTTAGAGGACAAGTTTGTCGCGGCTTTCAGGGCCAAAGACGTCAACGCGATTATGGCTGTGTATGTACCCGACCAGAGCCTCGTCGTCTTTGACGCCGTTCCGCCCCGCCAGTACGTCGGAGCAGAGGCGTATCACAAGGATTTTGAAGGATTTCTGGCGTTGTGTCCCGGCCCAATTGAATTTAATCTCAGCGATCTCGACATTACCGCCGACGGGGGCGATATTGCGTTCGGCCATAGCATTCAACAAGTCTCGGGAAACATGAAGAATGGGAAGAAACTAGAGTTCACGGTCCGCGTTACAGATGGCTACAAAAAGACGAACGGCCAGTGGCTGATCGCGCATGAGCACGTTTCAGTTCCCGCCGATATCCTTACCGGCAAGGCCGACCTGAACTCAAAGCCGTAATCACGCGGCGCCCAAGAACAAGAAAACGCGGCCCAAACCCTTTCGGATCTGAAGCCGCGTCTCACTGCGAATCTAAAGGAAATCTATTACTTGGGGGCCGACATCGTGTCAGTAGCTGTCGTCTTCTTGGCCTTTTTCTTGTGCGCTTTCTTGGTCGCCTTGGTGGCGGTGTCATTTTGGGCGAAGAGGACGGCGGAACCCGAGAGGAGCGAAAGGCTCAACGCGGCAATCATGAGTTTTTTCATTTGAGGGATTCTCCTTGAACTGGTGGTGATAGCACTCTGTGCTTCCCCCTGTATAGTCCCAAAGATTCGTGAAGAACTCCTGAACCCAACATTAAACTAGGTTTAATCTTTCTCCCCGCCTATCCTGTCCTGTACTCCACCTAACGGAACTAGATTGCGTCCAGGTGCAACTGTCCATTAGAATCGAGTGTTCGGGCCTTTTGCTCCGGTTTACTTTCGCGCTTCTTTTATGACAACGATTCTCCCTCAGCCGTTTACGGTTAACGGTCGCTACGAAATTACCGAAAGACCGTTGGGCGAAGGCGGAATGGGTGTCGTTTATAAGGCCTATGATGTTGTAAGTAAAAGGTTTGTGGCCCTCAAAACCATTTGGGCCGACGCCACTCCTGCCACCACCGCTCTCTTCGAACGCGAGTGGAACGCCCTCAGCCGCCTGAGTCACCCCAACATTGTCGACATCCTCGACACCGGCGATTGGGTCTTTAACGGCGAGCGCGGCCCTTATTTTGTCATGCCTTTGCTGGCAGGCCGTACCCTCGAAGAGATCATTAAGTACTCCTCCGAACGGCTGACCGTCCACCGCACAGTCGACATCATTGCCCAGGCCTGCCGCGGTCTTCAGGCGGCGCACGACCAAAACCTGGTCCACCGCGACATCAAACCCAGCAACATCTTCGTCATGGACGACGACACCGTTAAGATCATCGATTTTGGCATTGCGCAACTGGCCGGGACCCGAAGCGCTCTCACCAGCATCACCGGAACACCTCTTTACATGGCCCCCGAGCAGCTCGACCTCAAGCCGGCCAGCGCTCTTTCCGATATCTTTTCTCTGGCCACCGTCTGCTATGAAACCCTCACTGGCCGCAAACCGTTCGCCCGCGATACCGCTGAAGAAATCGCCGTAGCCGTCCGCTCCTACGTTCCTCCCGCTGCCTCCGAAATCAACCCCGCCGTTAACCAGTTAGTAAGCCGCACCGTCCATAAGGCCATGGCCAAACAGCCCTGGCACCGTTTTGCCAACGCCCGCGAGTTTGGCGATACCCTGCAAAAAGCCTTGCGCAACGAACCGATCGAGCGTTTTGAGCGCTCCAAGATTCTTCCCCGCATCGAACGCGTCAAGAAAGCCTATTCGGACCACGATTACCAGTTCGCCCTCGAAATCCTCCGCGAACTCGAATCCGAAGGCCATGTCGACCCGGACATTGCGGTTCTTCACAGCCAGATCGATCAAGCGCTCCGCCAGAAGAACATCCTCCAGTTGCTCGAAAACGCCCGCATCCGCATGGAAGACGAGGAATTCCCGCTCGCCCTTCACAAGGTTGAGGACGTCCTCGTCCTTGATCCGGCCAACGCCGATGCGTTAGCGCTCAAACGGCATATCGAGAGCCTCCGCGACGAAACCGAGCTCTCGCACTGGTTCCGGATCGTGCGCGAGCATCTTGATAACAACTTGTTCGGACAAGCCCGTCAAGGGCTGCAAGAAATTCTGAAAATCGACAGTTCGAACACCGAAGCGCGCCAAATGCTGTCTTCCCTTGATCAGACTGAACAGGAAATCCTCAAAAACCGCGAAGAGAAACAGCGCCTGTACGAAAATGCGCTCCAGTCTCATCGCCACGGCGAACTCAACACCGCGCTCACTCATCTCGAACGTGCGCTTACTTTGGCGCGCCGCACTCCCCGCTCCTCTTCTCCCGAGCTCGATGCCCAATGTCAAGCCTTCTACGATTCCGTCCGCCACGAGCGAGATTCTGCCCAAAGCGCCTATCAGGAAGGCCGCAGCTATCTCCTCGAGCGCAAGCTCGCTCCCGCCCTTGCCATCTGCGAAGAGTATTTGGCTAAGCATCCGGACGACGCGCGCTTCCAGGCACTCAAGCTCGAAGCCGAAGAGATGCAGCGCCAGGAACAAGCGGTGGCCGTGGCTGCAATCAGCGGCCAGGTTGAAGCCGAACCCGATCTCGATCAAAAGCATAAAATCCTGCAAAGCGCCACTGCTGCCCATCCCGACGAGCCATACTTTCGCTCCGCTCTCAAACTCATCTCCGACCGCCGCGATTTGGTCAACGCCATCGTGGCTCGCGCCCATCAATATGAAGAGCGCGGCCAGTTCGGCGACGCCATCAGTGAGATGGATATCCTGCGCAATATCTATCCCCTTTTTCCCGGCCTGGATGCAGAGATGCAACGGCTCGCTCGTTGCCAATACGAAAAATCTCGCTTTGAATCTAAAGCGGGTTGGATCGAACAACTCGATGCCTACCTCAACGCCGCCGAATACGACAAAGCGCTTGCCCTTTCCGGCGAAGCTCTTGCCGCATTTCCCTCGGACAACGAGTTACTCCAGCGGAAGTCCCTCTCCGAACAAGGCGTGGCGCGTAATGCCGATGCCAACGCTTTACTCAAAGAAGGAGAGGATCTCTGCAAGGCCCATAACTATCAAGCCGGTCTAGCAGCGCTCCGCAAAGCCGAGCAGCTCGATCCGCGCAACCGCTTGGCCCGTGCCGCCCTTCTCAGTGGTTTAGTTTCTTATGCCCGCGAACTTGTGGCCACCGATTGGCATGCCGCCGAACCCGTCGTGAACGAAGCTCTTGATCTGGATCCAACCGATCCAGTCGCCCGTAGTCTCTTGTCGGTGCTGGATGACAACCGCCGCCAAAGCGCCATCAACATCATTCTGGCCGGCGCCCGCAACTATCAAACCGATGGACATCTGGCCGACGCTCTGCAAATCGTCGAGCGCGGATTGGTGCAATATCCGAACGATCATCGTCTCGTGCAGTTTTTCGGCACTTTGCGGGCTCAGATAAGCCAACCGCCCGCCGCGCCGCCCGTCCGTCCACATCCAAGCATCGTTCCCGCAGCGGAAGAACTGGCGCCAGAACCCGTTTCTGCCGGAGCTGGTTCCGCGCTCATTTCCGCCCTCGCTCTGCACGAAGTTGCTCCTCCCCCGCCGGCCAAGTACCCGCGCTGCCGCAACAGAATTTCTTCGCTCCGCCCACCACCGACATTCCGGCCAGGGAGCCTTCGGCTCTGTCTTCTGGACAATTGCCAGCGGAAATAGCCGCGCGTGAAGCCACAGCGCCCAAGCCTGCGCTAAAGCTGGAAATCGCCAGGCGTCCCAGTGTGGCGCCTCCGAACCGGCCGCTTCCCGCCCGCGTTCCCCCGTCGCTTCCAGCTGTATCCCCGCGCCGCGACCTGGCGGAGGAGCGCCATCACAGAAGCGCCGAAGGCCCAAATTTTAAAGGTCCTCTGTGGGTAGTCGCCGTACTCTCCGCGCTGGCCCTCATCTTGAGCGCCGGCATTTTTCAATTCATTCACAAATCAAGTGGCGGTGCGCCAAGCACCGCTGACGCACCAGGCAAACGGGCCGCAGGCCACGCCGATTCTTCTTCCGACCCTCTAATTGTCACGCGCTTTCCCGTTGCGTTTGAAGCGAACGTCCCAGACACGCGCTTTAGCGAGAATGGCCTAACCCTCAAACCTGCTTCGGAGCTCTCCGCCGGCGATCACATGGTCGAAGCTTCGCATGATGGCTACTTGCCCGAAGTCAAAACCTTCACTGTCGATCCAGCTACCGGCAATGTTGTGAAATTTGAGTTGCGGCCCATCTTGCCGCTCCTTCGCGTTACTTCCTCCATTGCGCACGGCCGCCTTGTCGTCGATGAAAGGGAATCGCTCGATCTGCAAGCCGGTGTTGCTACGAAGGAAGATCTGACGCCCGGCTTGCACACCGTCAAAATTTTCGATGCCCAACGCCAGGTTTTCGCCTTTGCCTTTGAGGCCAAGCCCAACGCAATGCCGTCGCTGGTCGGGCCTTTGGGCAATCAGCCCGAACCCGGCCTCATCGTTTCCTCGCTAGCCGGCTCGGCCAAAGTTTACGCAACCAATGGCTTGCGCGCCGCCGCTGCACCGCCCGTGGCCCCGGTCCCCAATGTCGGCTTGCTCGTTTCAGGCTCCGCTACAAATCCGGCTCATTTCTTGCTCGATGCGGGGAAGGGAAAAGGTCCACAGGAGCAATCCGTGGATCCGTCCATTTTCCCCACCCTCAAGGTTCAACTCGCGGATGCACCCGAAGCCACTTATCTAGCCATCACTGCCAATGCCGGCAATTGTCAGACCTACGTGGATGGCAAGCTCCTTGTTCTCAATGCCAGTGGCGACGCTCCCTCCGTGCCGCTCGATCCAGGGAGCCATCCGGTCCGGCTCTCTTGCCCCGGTTTCCAAGATCTCGAAAAGGTAGCGGTGGTCAAACCCGGCGAAGTTAGTCCACATAAGCTCGACTTCGTCATGACTCCTGTGCCGGCAGCGCCCGTGGCAGCTGTGGCTCCTGTGGCGCCTGCTCCAGTTCGCCATGCACAACTGATGCTAACCGGGGCTCCTCCCGATACGCCGGTGTTCCAGAATCAAATCCGCATTGGCACGGTGGGCGCCGACGGTACTTTCACCCGCGAAATTGAACCTGGTACGTTCACCTGGGAATGGCGCAAAGCCGGCTACGAACCGCGCCGCGAAACCCAAACCGTGAAAGCTGGGGATGCGGTCAAGATCGACGGCGCGATGGTTGCTTCCACGGGAACTCTGCGCGTAAAAGTTGTCCCGGACGGCGCCCAAATTTCGGTGCGCCGCGAATCCGATAATGCGGCGTTCAACCCGTCGAATAATATGTTGCTCTCGTTAGCTCCCGGCGTGTACGCCGTTACCGCCCAGGCGCCGCAATATCGGGATAGAGCGGAGTCCGTGACGGTGCCGGCCGGGAAGATCGTCACATTGGATTGGGGCCTCGATAAGATGGCCGTCCCGAGTGTTCCTGTGCGCTTCTTTGAAAATGGCGAATCCTGGACGCCACTCGCCGGAGAAAACGGCTGGTGGATTCACCCAGGCTCAGGCTACAGTGCGCTGCGTGCCTCAACCGGTGTGGTGAATATCGATTTCCTTCGCAAAAAACGTTCGCGCAAGATCAACATTTTGGCCGATTGCCGCGATCACGCCAACTGCATCGTCTACTCCATTGACGGCCACAATTTCACCACCAAGGTAGTCGCCGGTGGGGACACGCTGTCCGATGAAAAGAAAGCGCACGGTATGGACGACAATTCGTCGTTCCATCTCGTCTTCGAAATGTCGCCCGCCGCGATCGTCGTCAAGAACCACGCCGGGGCCGTGCTCTCGTCGGTCGAGCGCAAAGATCCGCGCGGCAAACTCACCATCCAAGACGATACGCCGCTCAACGTAAACTAGTGCCGCCTTTCCGAGCCGGAAGCGTCAGCGCCCTCAGTTCGGACGCCTATACTCCTAACTAACACCGTGCAGACGCACTCGCTTCGCTGATAACTTGCGGAGTCCGTTTGTCGCTCCCTTGCGGTCGCGGCTCAGCCAGACCAGAGGCTCTCGTCGCGGCGAAGAATCGTGTTCCTCCCCGTTTGGTCCTGCATACGCGGACGAAGAGTACGCAAACTTCCGCAAGTGGGTCCTAGATCCGGCAGATCAGAAGCTCGCGCTCATAGACCATTTCCGGCGGCAAGTGATCGTGCAGTTCAATAAAGAGTTCCTCGTGCCCCATCACTTCGGCCTTCCAATCCTCACGCTTAAAAGCCTGTAGATCGGCGAATTTTTCTTTCGGAAAACTCAGCCCGTCCCAGTCGATATCTTCGTAGCGCGGAATCCAGCCGATGGGCGATTCTTTCGCCGCCGCCCTGCTGTGGGCCCGATCCACCACCCACTTCAATACGCGCATATTCTGGCTGAAGCCCGGCCAAATAAAATCGCCATCCGTGTCTTTGCGGAACCAATTGACGTGGAATATTTTGGGTGTCACCGACAGCGCTCGCTGCATGGTCAACCAGTGACGGAAATAGTCGCCCATGTGATAGCCGCAAAACGGCAGCATGGCCATCGGGTCGCGGCGCACTTTGCCAACCGCCCCTGCCGCGGCGGCTGTCGTTTCCGAACCCATGGTGGCGCCCAGATAGACGCCAGCGCTCCAGTTGAAAGCTTGAAACACCAGCGGGATGCTCGAAGCTCTCCGTCCGCCAAATATGAATGCGCTGATCGGCACCCCCTTCGGATCTTCCCAAGCCGGATCAATCGATGGGCACTGCGCTGCGGGCGAAGTAAAGCGGGCATTCGGATGCGCCGCTTTGCGCCCGGTCTGCTGGCCGATTTGCGGAGTCCATTTCTGCCCCTGCCAGTCTAAACATTCCGCCGGTGGCGTGTCCGTCAGACCTTCCCACCAAACTCCGCCATCGGGCGTTAACGCAACGTTCGTAAAGATGCTGTTTCTTGAAAGAGTCGCTATGGCGTTCGGATTCGTTTTCGGCGAAGTGCCGGGGGCTACTCCGAAGAATCCAGCCTCCGGATTAATCGCCCGCAAGACTCCCTCTTCGTCGGGCTTGATCCAAGCGATGTCATCTCCGACTGTCCAGACTTTCCAGCCGTCAAAGCCCTTGGGCGGAATCATCATCGCGAAGTTTGTCTTGCCGCACGCGCTGGGAAACGCCGCGGCTACATACGTCTTCTCTCCTTTTGGATCTTCCACGCCCAGAATCAGCATGTGTTCGGCCATCCAACCTTCGTCGCGCGCGATGTTCGAGGCAATGCGTAAGGCAAAACACTTCTTGCCTAAGAGCGCATTCCCGCCATAGCCCGATCCGTAAGACCAGATTTGCCGCGTCTCCGGAAAATGCACAATGTACTTCTCTTTGTTGCAAGGCCACGGTACATCTTGTTCACCTGGCGCCAGTGGCTTGCCGACGCTGTGAATGCACGGCACTACCCGTTTCTCGTCGTTGTCGATCTCCTTCAACGCCGGTAGACCGATGCGCGCCATGATGCGCATATTCACCACCACGTAGGGCGAGTCGGTGAGTTGCACGCCAAGCTGCGAAAGCGGGGAATCAATCGGCCCCATGCTAAATGCCAGCACAAACATCGTCCGCCCGCGCATGCAGCCGCGGAACAGCCCTTTGAGCGTCTTCCGCATTTCAAACGGATTGACCCAATTGTTGGTCGGCCCAGCATTTTCCTTCGAGAGCGAACAAATGAACGTTCTGTCTTCCACCCGGGCGACATCGCCCGCATCCGAACGCGCGTAGTAACAGCCGGGCCAAAGATCTTGATTGAGGCGAATAAACGTCCCGCTTTCCACCATCAGTTGGCTCAGCGCATCGTTTTCCTCTTGCGATCCGTTCACCCAATGAATGGCCGCAGGCTTCGTCAGTTCGGCCATCTTCTCAACCCACCGCAAAAGGTGCTTATTCGTGCTAAGAGGAGTGGCGGAGGGCTTGAAAACCGCTTGTTGGGTCGTCATAAATTGATCATCCCAATCTATCAGCCGCCTTGGCTGTGTTTACATCAACCCTCGCTCGCCGAGCCGATGAGTCTGGGGTCGAATTGAAACGGTTGTGGCTCGTGCCATACAAGCTGGTTAGATTCCGGATGAGCGGGATTGATCGGGTAATTCATCTCACGTGGAATGATTACGGAGGGAACGGCGTGAACCGGAAGCGAGCTTCCTACAGGCGACAGAGGGATGTAAGTTAGCGATGATGGAACGGGGTGAACTTGGCCAATTTTCCACCCCTGGCTCTCTGTACTTCGGCCTTCAGCCAAGCATCGCCCCATTCCCGCGACAGTACTTCTGATTCGATTCTGGCAAGGGCTACCTCGCCAGTCAGTTTCCAAGGCGCTACGAGCGTATCCGGTACTTCAATCTCAGAGAACATGTAATCATACGGCACGAGGCTACTGTCGCGAATATGCACCAGAATTTCGAGGCATGAAAGCGCCAGCGTCGAAGACGCATAAAGCACCGCATTCCCGGGACTGTTCCACCTACCGCCATACAACTTCGCGCCCGTGGCGTCTTTGGGCGAGTATCGCGAACGGTACAGCCGGACGATAGTCATCATCCATACACGCCGTAGTCGATGCGTGTCAGGACAGCCTCCACTTTCTTACTGTGCGGATCCTCGCGCAACACTTCTTCGGCGGTGTGGTTTCCCAATTCAGCTAGCGGTTGCTGCATCCACCGCTGCGCCCGCTCTTCTGTGCCAAAGGTGTCTAGCGCATGACGCCATATGTCCGGAGCAATGATCGCGAGTGTCTCCATATCCATTAACCATGATACGCTCTGGGTCATGTAAACACGCTGTTACCGGGAAAGTTCCACCGGCCTCCGACCCCGCGATCCCTCACCGTCCAGGCGCGCGTCAATGCGCAGACTCGATATATGGATGCGGCCGGATTGGCGCGGATAAGAACGTTTGTATCGAGAATAACCCTCACGAGCCGATCAGCAGGCATACAAGCCGACCGCGCCTGAGCTTCGAGCTCGGTGGCGTTTCGCTCTGATAAATCAATCGTCAGGTTCATGGCCGTTCTTCCTCGAGATTAACCGATCAGAAGGGTGAGGGAAATCGCCGCCGTGGGGAGTGTTATTTGGTCGAACAGGACGGGTGACCGCATCCACACTTCAGATCTGGAGTCTTCGCCTGTTCCTCGCAAAAAACTACTACTTTGTACCGCCGCCAAAATCGCTTTGAATCTTTTCGATCTTCGTCAGGTGACTCTGCAGCGTTGGTAATATCTTCGACGCAAAATTTCGAACATCGGGATCCTGCGATCCGGTTGATGCCTTTTCAAATGCAGCCACATCATCTTTATGGTCATCCACCATCATCTTGATGTACGCGTCATCGAACGATTTCCCCGACAACACCTTCAGATGCGCCACGGAAACATCCTCGCCCAGCGAAACACTCGTTGGCACTTTCACGCCTTTGGAAGCGGCGAGCGCGGAAAGTTCGTGATTGGCCTTCGTATGATCGCGGATCATGCGATTTCCGAATTCCTTCACTTCCGGACTGAGCGCTTTTTGCACCGCAAGCCGCCCCATCTCTACTTCAGCCAAGTTGCCCTTAGCGGCCTTCTTGACAAAATCCGTGTCGTCACTCCCCAAGCTAGATCCCGCCCCTGCATAAGCGGACAGCGCCAGGACGGCGCACGCCAGCGGAACCAAAAATTTCGATGATGAATAGAAAACAGCTCTCATTAGTTGCTCCTCACTCGTTCGATTAGTGGTCCAATTCCTTGTTACCGGGCACTACTACCTAATCGCCGAACTTAGACGCGTAACCCGCCCAATAAATAAAAAATCAGCACAATCACGAGGATCGTGCCTAAGCTAATGCCGGCTCCTCCGCCGTAACCCCAGCGTCCGTACCCGTAATAACCGCCTCCGCCGCCCAGCAGCAGAATCAAAAGAATCAGCAAAATCAACATGAATGAAAGTCCTCTCCCTGGTATGACCCGCAGAAGAGTCCCGCTATTACGAATATTTGCGTTTACTGTAAACTGTACTGGCCGATTCGCTACTTCTTCCTGAGCGAACTCACTTCTCCGGGCGGGCAATCTGGTAACAAAACGTATGTGCCCGAAGGCGCGGCTTCAAAGTTTCGCAAGAAGATTTGAAAATTCCGATCCGGAAGGGGTGGGTATCTGTGATCGTGAATCATTCCATGCAGCATCGCGGCGAAAGTCACGCAAGCACCAATTCGGATACGCCGATCGTCCTTTTGTGCCGCGCAATAAAGCAGAGACCATAACACGGCAAGCATCGGAAAGAACCAATAACGGGCGCTGCGATCGATCGCCAGAAGTTGCCACTGCGGCAATCCTCCCCCAATCAACGGCTTGCTTAACGATGCCGCCAATATCAAAAAAGCAAAAACAATAAAGAGCCGCAATTCGAGACTGGCCCGCGAAAACGCATAGACCAGAACACCGGTCCCGATAGCCATCACCAGAAAAACGGCGGCCGGCTGGGCATGCAGAGAAAATCCGTTCTCACCCCAAAGACTCCCAACGTACACCTGTCCAGTTAGTAACTTCATAAACAGCATGGGCGTCGCCCCGAGTTGTGCAGGAGCGCGGCCCGCATAACCGCCCGCTAGCAGCTCGATCCCCTGAATGGCGATCAACGGCGCCATGACGGCCATCACCACCAGCGACCAACGCTGGCGCCGCCGCCACCAGAAAAAGAACACCAGCGGAAAAATGACAATGCAAAACGGCCCTGATAAAGCGCTGAGGGCCAACACGCAGATATCGAAAAGCTTCCACCGCCAATGGGTAGGCGGCGATGCTACTGCAACCAAAAAGGCCGCGAGTGCCAGATGAAAAGGAGCGTTGGTCAAGACAATGTGAATCTCGCGGGTGTTCGGGAGTAACACGTAGATCGCCGTCTGCCAGAATCTGATCCGCAGTGGCCACCAACCCGCGCAGCGGCTCGACAGCAAAAAGAGAGCCGGCAGCACCTGAACCAACAGCCCGCTGACATTCATTAGCAACGGGGCATAGCGCAATGGGAGAAGAAGCGAGGCCGATGCCACCAACCGCTGTAGCGTGTTGAGATACCCACCAGCCGTCTGCGTGAGCGCGTGCAGCCAACCCGTGTTATATGCGGTGGCGTACCACTCCGCCCCATCTTCGGCGTAAAAATGGGCGTGCGTAATCAGGTCCGGCCGCCGCGAGATGACCAAAATGGCCGTGACCAGAAAGACCACGCATTGCGCTTTCGCAGAAAGCCCCTCGGGTGAAAGCCCTCCGGGTGAAAGCCCTTCGGGTGAAAGCCCTTCGCTCTTCGTGCGAATCAAGCCGGCCCCATTTCCAACAACACACGGCGAATCAAGACCTCTTCGAAATCGGCCACAACTTGCTGCAAACTTTTGTCCCCAACGGCCCCCTGAGACCAGGCACGTAAGTTCGGGTCTTCCAGTCCAGCATGCAAGATGCGTGACCTCAGAATTTCGACCTCCTGCCAGAGAGCGTCATGTCTATCGTTATTTAAATAGGTCTCCGCCTGGTCGCAGCACGCGCGCGCCTTTTCGGTGTTATTGAAGAGATCGTACATGCGTTCCAACTGCCCGGCTTTGTCCTTCCTATGATCCAGCAGGTTGGATTGCTTGCTTAGCCGCTGCCGTTCGTGGCTTGCGTCGATACCGCGGCGGGGTTGCAACGCGAGAAACCGTTTCGCCTGAGCGATGTTTGTGAGTGATCGAGCCAGGTAGCCTTCCAGCGACAAACGCTTTCGGAACATCTCAATCGAAGCTTCGAAATACTGCATGGCGTGCTCGTAACGCCCTTCGCGCCGGGCAATGCGTCCGTAGGCCGATTGGATATTCCCTAACGTGATGAAATCGTCTGTGTCGCGCAGAACTGCTTTGGCTTCTTGCAAAATGCGAATAGCTTCTTTCGATTCTCCGCGCTGAAAGATCATCCAGCTTTCGAGCGTACGGAGTAGGGCGGCTAAGTGAAGAAACCCTTGGCTCTCGGCGAGTTTCATGCTTTCGCGCGTTACTTCCAAGGCATGCTCGTATTCCCCCGCTTTTCTGAGGCAGTGGGCTTTCCAGAGTCCTGCGGTGACGGCGATCCACGCATCGCTCAGATCCTTTTCCAAGACGAGGACGGCGCGAAGATGGTCGAGCGCTTCGGGCAACTCTTCCCGTCTCATGGCGGCAACTGCTTCCGCCATGCGCAGTTGAATGTAATCGTTCAGAGGAAGGCAACTGCGCTTGTCGGAAGAAAAGCGTTTGAGGAGTCTTTCCAGAAGATCGCCGCCGTCATAGCCAACGTCTACCCACTGAGCTAAGGTGCCGAGCGCCACTCCGCTGTTTGGTTCGCCCGCTGGCAACTCTTCCACTTGCGGCAGGCAGGTTTCCAACAAAGAAATACCCGCTCCGATCTGCCTTTCCTGTAAGAGCCCGCGAAGATCCTTCAATTGGTCCGATGAGAGCATTGTGACGTTTGCACGCAAGCTTGAGCTTTCATATCTACTGTAAGCGAAAGTGCAGGCGGGAAATGCCCTCCGATATCGGCCTAACCCATAACCGATGAAACCGCGTAGGGTGCCGTTTAAAGCTGAAGGCCAAGCCTATCGCCGCGATAAGCCTTATGAGTCCGATGAAAAATCTTTTACTTCAAACCAGAACTGCTCGAACGATTCACGCGAGGCAACCCAAGAAGGATTTCTTTATGCGCAGCTTAAAATTGGTTACCCCATTGTTGGCATTAGGAGCGCTGAATTACGCTCAAAATGCAAAATTCTCTCCCGAGCTACAGAATGTAGACCCGGCATCACAAATAAAGGTCATAGTCCAGTACGATCACGTTCCGACGACGGCCGATCACCAACGCACGTTAGGCGCACATGGCATCATGGGCAGCCACCTAGGCGTCGTGTCGGCTGGGTCTTATTCGCTGCCCGCATCGTCATTGAGCAATATTGCTAATGATCCAGCCGTAACTCACGTTTCGGTCGATCACCCGATTCAGGCGCATCTCGATTACGCGGTGGCGGCAACCAACGCGACGATCGCCCACAATTGGGGAGCAACGGGTGCCGGAATTGGCGTCGTTGTGATGGATAGCGGCATTGCTGCGAACGCCGATTTCGGAAACCGCGTAATACTGACGCTTGACTTTGTGGGTGGAAACGGCCAAGACACCTTTGGACACGGTACGCACGTGGCTGGCATCATTGGCGGCAGCGGAGCGAATTCTCATTGCGCGACATGCACGCACAATCTTGCGGGCATGGCTCCGGGTGTGAACCTTCTCAATTTCCGGGTGCTTGACCAGTACGGGGCGTCAACCGACAGCGTTGTGATTGAGGCCATTAACAAAGCCATTTCGTTGAAGAGCAAATACAACATTCGAGTGATCAATCTTTCGCTGGGCCGCCCGGTATTCGAAAGCTACAAAGTGGATCCGCTGTGCCAGGCAATCGAAGCAGCCTGGAAGGCCGGCATCGTGGTTGTGGTTGCTGCCGGCAACGACGGCCGCCTCAATATGATCGGTAATCTGGGCTACGGAACAATCAATTCGCCAGGCAATGACCCTTACGCACTGACAGTGGGAGCAATGAAGACGGAAGGTACGTATGACCGTTCTGACGATCAACTGGCCAGCTACAGCTCGAAGGGCCCTTCGCTTCTTGACAATATCGCGAAACCCGATCTGCTGGCGCCCGGCAACCAAATCGTCTCAGTCTTAGCCAGTTCGACAGCGCTGCTTCCCATGCTGTTGCCAAACAATATCGTGCCAACCAGTTATTACGATTCAAAGGGCTCTGCTACCGCCAAATCGCCCTACTACATGGCTTTGAGCGGCACGAGTATGGCGGCGGCCGTTACCAGCGGCGCGGTTGCCGATCTTTTGCAAATGCAACCGGGCCTCTCTCCCGACCAGGTCAAGGCGCGCCTCATGCAGACCGCGTATAAGTCGTTTCCCTATTCGACCGTCGCGTACGATTCCATAACCGGACAATCGTTCACCGATTATTACGATGCTCTCAGCCGCGGTGCTGGGTATCTAGATCTATCGGCGGCCATTCAGTCTAACTCCTTGGCTCGCGGCACCGCGTTGTCTCCCGTCGTGCAGCCGAACAAATTGTTTGGCAATCTCAACCTGCAGTTTGATTTGCTTTCGAGTTGGAATCTAGCGGGTCTGCTCGGTGGACTCTCTCCCAACAATGTTTGGGGTTCTTCAGTGCTTGGCCTCAACAATACATTGATCACCGCGCAAAGCCCGGCCGTCTTATCGGTGGCGAACATCGCTTCCTCGGCGGCTGCCAAGTCTGCCTCTTGGGGCACCTCGGCTTCTTGGGGTACTTCTGCTTCCTGGGCCACCTCGGCTTCCTGGGCTACTTCAGCGGTTTGGGGCACCTCTATCGTGGCGGCTACTGCTGCCACCAGTGCAGTCTGGGCAACCTCCGCCAGTCCCCTACTGGATGGGGAGAAATAATCGCAAAGGGCGCTGCTACTTACACCGCGCCCGTCCGAAAGCGAAAAAGGGACACTCCGGGTAGCGTTGCCAAACTCCATTAGTCCGGTTTGCAGGCGTGTCCCTTTTCGCGCTGCTACTTACACCGCGCCCGTCCGAAAGCGAAAAAGGGACACTCCGGGCTAGCGTTGTCAAACTCCATTAGTCCGGTTTGCAGGCGTGTCCCTTTTCGCGCTGCCACTTACACCGCGCCCGTCCGAAAGCGAAAAAGGGACACTCCGGGCTAGCGTTGCCAAACTCCATTAGTCCGGTTTGCAGGCGTGTCCCTTTTCGCGCTGCCACTTACACCGCGCCCGTCCGAAAGCGAAAAAGGGACACTCCGGGCTAGCGTTGCCAAACTCCATTAGTCCGGTTTGCAGGCGTGTCCCTTTTCGCGCTGCCACTTACACCGCGCCCGTCCGAAAGCGAAAACGGGACACTCCGGGCTAGCGTTGCCAAACTCCATTAGTCCGGTTTGCAGGCGTGTCCCTTTTCGCGCTGCTACTTACACCGCGCCCGTCCGAAAGCGAAAAAGGGACACTCCGGGCTAGCGTTGCCAAACTCCATTAGTCCGGTTTGCAGGCGTGTCCCTTTTCGCGCTGCCACTTACACCGCGCCCGTCCGAAAGCGAAAAAGGGACACTCCGGGCTAGCGTTGCCAAACTCCATTAGTCCGGTTTGCAGGCGTGTCCCTTTTCGCGCTGCCACTTACACCGCGCCCGTCCGAAAGCGAAAAAGGGACACTCCGGGCTAGCGTTGCCAAACTCCATTAGTCCGGTTTGCAGGCGTGTCCCTTTTCGCGCTGCCACTTACACCTCGCCCGTTTTGCGCGTGCTTCTTAAAACACCTCAAGTTGTTCACTCGAGCTACCGATTAAGTAAGTGTGGTTGGCCGCCTACCGGAAGGTAGGCGGCTTTTTGGGATTACTTGCACTCGTGCCTAGCCTTCGTCCGAACCGGAATTTCGCAACCTCTGAATCAGGCTCCGCGCTGATCGAATTCAGTATGGCTTTGCTGCCCCTGATGGCGCTGCTGCTTTTGGTGGTTGACGTTGCCTGGGCGATCTTCGCGCGCGCTACGCTGCAAAACGCCGTGAGAGAGGGGGTGCGATATGCCGTAACCGGTCAGATTTTGACCGGCCAAACCTGTCTGGGTGCTTCTGTGCAGCAGGTCGTTTCCCAAAATTCATTTGGATTTATTCCGGCAAGCAAGGCGAGCAGCTACGTGACGGTAACCTATTACTCGCCGTCGACAATGACGCAAATTACCGGATCCGGAGGTCCTGCGGGCGGAAACGTGGTCTGGGTTGCGGCCTCGGGCGTGTCTATCCGCTCCTTCGGCCCACTGTGGCGAAGCCTCGTGCCGGTACCCCTTTCCGCCGTTGCTTCCGACGTCATGGAGAGTTCATCGAATGGAGTCACGCCGTGCCCGTAGTGTCTTCAAACCGCCTGCCGCCGACCCGCCGAAGAAATCAAAGTGGCAGCGCGCTGATAGAGTTCCTTTTCGCGGCAACTTTGCTGATCGTTCCAATGTTGATCGGCACTTTCATTTTCGGCATGAGACTGGTTCGAGCCGACCAGGTGGCTGAAGTCTGCCGCGATGCCGGCCACATCTATGCCTACCAGCAAGTCGATTTCTCGCAAACCAGCAGTCAGCAAATGCTTGTCTCACTCGCGCAGGGCTTGAATATGACCACCACCGGGGGCAACGGGGTGATCATTCTTTCAACCATAACCTACATTGCCTCGAATGATTGCCAGGCGGGAGGATACCCCTCCGGCAGTTGTCCAAATGTCAACAACACTGTGTTTGTCAGACGCATTGTGGTCGGCAATTCGAACTTGTCCATCAATGGGAAGTTACAGCAGAGCGCGTTTGGAACACCTTCGGCCGGTATTGTGGACAGCTCGGGCAATATAAGTTCGACGAATTACCTGGCCAACTCAAGCGCTATCGCCAGCAACTTCTCGAGTGTGATTCCCATGAGCTCTGGTCAGTACGCTTATGTGGCTGAGGCCTTCTTCGGGGCGCCGGATTTCAGTCTGGTCAACCCGGGCGGCATTTCAGCGCGCTCCATTTTTTGAGGAACGCGGAGTTTCTACATTTTCTGACCTGCGACTAACTCCGATTCGAATCCGAGCCGGGAGCGTAAGCGCCCTAAATCCGGCCCGGAAAACACTCCATTTTCGTCCCTTGCTCGTTCAACACATACTCCACCGCCGCCTTCAAACTCATTTCATTCCACAATATCTTGTGCTCCTGTGGTCGGCCCAGAACCGCTCCCGCTGGCAATTCGCCTTTGCGCGTAACGCTCTCGTTGCATAACTTTTGAAGACCGCCATCATCCCTTCCGGCTTCGTTTCTCCTTCAATCACCGCATGTACGTGATTGGTCCTCACATGAACTCCGTGCGCTGTCCATCTCTTAATTGCTTCCGAATCCGAGCCGGAAGCGTTAAGCGCCTTGATTGTTCGATCCAATCCACCGGGGTAGCAACGAGTTGGCTACAGCCGAAAACCGTCAGAAAAGCCAATCAAGGTCGCTGACGCTTCCGGCTCGGATTCGCCAAGAAACTTCCTAGCCGAACCCTTCGCTCTCACCGAAGCCGTTTGGCGGGCATGTCTGTGCCCGCTTGATGCAATACCAGCATGTACGCGCTACCCGACCGATCGGTAACGAAAGTCAATTGGCCCTCCACGTTCTTAACGAAGAAATCTTTCGCGCTTTCCGCCGCCAGCATAAACTTCTGCTGCCCGAGCTGCGCCACAAGATGATCTCCGTCCTGTGAGATGATCAACTCCGTACCGTCCGCCAGTTGATAAACGCCCACGTAGTTTGCAAAGAGCCGAGGATCGATTTTGATCTCCACATGCTCGCGTTGGTACAGCAGTTCGGGCGGTGTCGGAGTGAACAAATGCAACGCAAGGTCTTCGATGCCGTTCATTCCATCGGTATTAGACAAAACTACAATGCCGACCTTGCGGCTCGGTGAGAATCCCATGAATCCCCGAAAACCGCCCGTGCCGCCGTTGTCCCAGACAATTTGCGTCGTGCTGGTGGCGAGAAAATGCCAGCCGAGGGCGAGTTCCAGGCCAGGGTAACGCGTCGGCCTGCGTATGCTCAACATGGCTGCCATCGACTCAGCCAGCTTTGTTTGCCGATAGCCTAAAACCGCTTCTATGAACGTCAGCAAATCCTGCGCTGTCGACTTTATGCCGACCGCGCCCGCCATCGCGCCGGGATCCCAATAACTGACAGGCTGCAAGTATGTGTTGTGGCCGACCGCGAACTGCGCTTTCATTTCGGGCGTCATATTCACCCCGGAATTGGTCATCCCCAGCGGATCGAAGATCCGAGTCTTTAGAAGCGCTTCATAACTCTGGGCCGCGCGGCGGCTCAAGGCGGATCCCAGCAGGGCCATTCCAACGTGTGAATATCCGTAGTCGACTCCTAAACGCCCATGCAGCGTAGTGTTAGCCAGCGACTGGAACAGATCGCTCTCGGTGTAATCGGCGTATGGGTTCGCCGGGTTCTTCGGATGAAAATTCGCAGGCAGAAGCGGCAAGCCGGAGGTGTGCGTCGCAAGATCGGCCAAAGTGATTGGCTGGCCCTGCTGGTTGGGTAACTTGACGGTGGCTGGCAAGTATTTGGCTACTGGATCGTCTAGCGTGACCTCGCCTTTGCGCGCCATGTCGGCCAATAGCAGAGAGGTGAAGATGGTAGTGAGTCCGCCAATCTCAAACGTGGTATTGCCGGCAAGCGAACGCGCGTCGCCTTGGTTTAAGGCCCCTTGCGTGACAATTCTTTCGCCGCGGTCTTCGATGACCCCAACCACTATGCCAACGCTCTGCTGCTTTTGGTCGATCCGCTCCGCCAGTATCTGATGGATTTCCGCATCCGAGACGACAGCTTCGCTGGACAATTGCTGTCCGTCGATAACAACAGATAGCAGCAAGGGAAGAACGGCTCCGATCATCGCTCGCGGCCAATGCCGTTTACGGTTCATCTCTTCCTATCGTACCCATTTCACGATCGCCGGTGGAAATGGAGCCTAAGGGAATTCCGATATGCGTAACATAGTTCAATGCCCACCCGCCGACGCTTTTTTCAATCTGTTGCTGCCCTAAGCGCTTTGCCGATGTCCGCCGAGCCCGTAGATGCACTTCCGCCATCGATTGCCGCCTTGAAACCGCTGCGCGGACTGGCAAAACCGATAACGATTTCCGAGCGCGAGCAGCGCCTGGAACATGCCAGACAACTGATGCGCCAGCACAAGATCGACGCGCTTTTTCTGGCGGGCGGAACATCCTTGAATTATTTTACGGGCGTGAGGTGGGGCAATAGCGAGCGGCTCTTTGCCACAGTCGTTCCGGCGAGCGGCAAATCTTTTTGTATTTGTCCGTCGTTTGAAGAAGGGCGCGCGCGCGAGCAGTTGAATGCGGGTCCGCTTGAAAGCGCCGACGTGCTGACTTGGCACGAAGACGAGAGTCCTTACCGGTTGCTTTCAGTGGGTTTGCAAAACGCGAAAATCTCCGCTGGCACTTTGGGGATCGAGGAGCGGACGCCGTTTGTGTTTGCCGACAGTCTGGCGCAGGCCTCGCCTGGAATCAAGCTGGTGAGCGCGACTCCTGTCACGGCCGGCTGCCGCATGACCAAGAGCGAGCATGAACTTGAGCTGATGAAGATTGCCAATTCGGCGACGCTCGCGGTATATGAGGCTGTCTACCGGGCGCTGACTCCCGGCATGACGGCGCAACAAGCGTCAAGTTTGATTGGGCTGGCGTATGGGCAGGTTGGATTCCGTGGCGAGGCGAGCTTTGAAGTGGGCGCGGCCAGCTCTTTGCCGCACGGCAGCATTGCTCCGCAAGTGATCCTTGAGGGTGTTCCAGTGATTATGGACGACGGCTGCACGGTGGAAGGTTATCAGTCTGATATTTCGCGAACCTTCGTTCTTGGAAAAGCCCACGACCGGGCGAAACAAGTTTTCGATGTTGTGCATCGGGCGCAACGCGCTGCTTTGGACGCCGCCCAACCGGGTGCCGCCTGCGAATCGGTGGACGCGGCCGCGCGCAAGGTAATCGCCGACGCGGGATTTGGTCCCGATTACAAATTTTTCAGCCACCGCGTTGGGCACGGCATCGGGATGGACGGGCATGAGTGGCCGTACCTGGTAAGGGGGAACACTTTGCCGCTCGCGCCGGGAATGACGTTCAGCGATGAGCCTGGCGTCTATATTCCCGGCGAGTTTGGCGTGCGTCTGGAAGACGACATGTACATTACGCCCGGTGGGGCGAAGCTGTTCACGCCGCAGAGCCCGTCCATCGAACAGCCGTTCGGTTAGCGGCAGATGCGGCCGAATTGATCGTAGTAGAAGGGCCTGCCGAAGCGGTCGTAGTAGTAACGGCGTTCGGCACGTTCGTGTTCGCGCCATTCATGCGCGCGCCAATCACGATCGCGATCACGGTAACGGTCATCTCGCCATTCGCGGCGATCATGCCGTTCGTACCGGTAATCGTCGCGGTCTCTTGCTTGCGCCACCGCTGGGGTCAGAACCGCCAACCCACCCGCGAGTATCATCGCCAAAGCTCCAATTCGTTTGAACATGGGAACCTCCTTTTAGGTTCTTCGAAAGCCGCTTATTGAACTGCTTTCTTGCTTCATAAGACGCCGTCGGGAAGGGCGCGGCTGACACCAATTGAGGTGAATCCGCATGAATCTTTGTTTACCGATACAATCACAGCAGATGGCGCAAACTCCCTGGGGCGAACTTGCGATACAAGACGCTCACATTCATTTCTTTTCGCACAAGTTCTATGCAGCGCTGGCACAGCAGAAGAAAGCCGCCAATGCGGAAGCGCTAGCGCCGTTGCTCCATTTCGAAATTCCAGCATCGGATCCGGCTGCGTTGGGCGAACGTTGGGCAGCGGAATTAGCGCGTTTTAATGTTGAACGTGCGGCTTTGATTGCAAGCATGCCAGGCGATGAAGACAGCGTGGAGGCAGCGGTGGCTGCGCACCCCGGCCGGTTCTATGGTTACTTCATGCTCGACCCGGCGCAGCCGGATGCTTTGGCGCGGGTGAAGCGCGCGGCGGCCAGTCCGCACTTGCACTGCATCTGTCTCTTTCCGGCGATGCACACCTATTCGATCACCGACCCGCGTCTAGTCCCGATTCTAGAAGTGGCCAGCGACCATCGGCTCGCGGTGTTTGTCCATTGCGGTGCAATCAGCGTTGGAATTCGAAAGAAGCTCGGGCTGGCGAGCCAGTTCAACATGCGCTATTCAAATCCGCTGGATCTGCATCCGGTGGCGCTGCACTTCCCGCTGGTGCGCTTTGTGATTCCGCACTTTGGCGCGGGGCTCTTTCGGGAGGCGTTGATGCTGGCGGATCTTTGCCCCAATGTGTACTTCGACACGTCGAGCAGCAATCGGTGGATCGTCTATGAAGGCATCGACTTGGCTGCGGTTTTCCGGCGCTCGATTGAGGTTTTGGGCATGCAGAGACTGCTGTTTGGCAGCGATTCGAGTTTCCTGCCCGCGCGGCTGGCACACGGCTATTTTGGAACAGCAGGCGAAGGTGCTGTATGAATTGGGGCTGGACGCACAACAGGCATCGCAGATCTTGTGTTCCAATCTCGAACAACTTCATAAGCCCCGCGTATTACGTGTCGGATTAACCTGACGCACATCTTCTCAATCGGGGCCGCACTTCGTACATGTGATGTCCATAAACAAGGTGCACGCCAGTTTGAAACAAAAGGTTAGAGGCGGCAAGAGTCCGGCAATCTCGTTGCCGTTCCCGGTTTCGAGCACTCTGCGGCTGGCCCAACTCTCGCCCGGGCCCAAGTTCGAAAATATCCAGCCCGTCGTTCTAAAACGCTGGTCGGACGTGCAGGCGTTCGGCCCCAATGTGGTGGTGGGCACGCTAGGTGAGCTGCAGCGGCTTATTGACTATCTAGCGGCCAGGTCAATCGATGCGTCCTCTATTGATCGGGCACTTCTGGTTTTGACGCGCTTCGGGTCGAAGCCCCTCAACGATGTGGCACGAGTGGCGCTTTGGCAAGCGTTCGGAGTGCCGATTTTTGAGCTTTACCTGGGACTGGACGACACGCTGCTGGCGTCGGAATGCGAGGCGCATGAGGGGTGGCATTTGACTTCCGGGATTGGGTCGATCACACCCGATACCGGGGAACTGGTTTTAGACGGGGCAGGGAATTGCGGCCTGCGGACTGGACTCCGCGCTTCGCTGGACGAAACGACCTGCCCCTGTGGACTAACTTCGCCGCGCGTGCTGGATGTAGAACCGATGCGGCGGCTTGACACTCGTTATCTGGCAGTCACTGCCTAGCCGCCGGAGTTTCTACATTTTCTGATCCCGGCTAACTTTCTGACCCGCGGCGAACTCCGAAACTGAGCCGGAAGCGTAAGCGCCCTTGATTGTTCGATCCAATCCACCGGGGTAGCAACCAGTTGGCTACTCCCGGCAGATGAGATCCATAAGCGGAAAACCGTCAGAAAAGCCAATCTAGGGCGCTGACGCTTCCGGCTCGGATTCGGAGCCGTTGGGCAACTCGCCGTCTATTGCTTCGCTCGGCTTCGCAAAGAAACTTCCCTCCCGTTTCAACTCTGCCGGCTAATATGCACGCTGCCATTTATGGTGTCCGCTTCAATCTTTGATCCGCCCGCTCCAATCGTGAATTTCTGATTGTGGCTGCGGTGTTTACCGTCCTGCTCTTCAGCAAAGTCGTTTCTTACGCTGCCGTTGACGGTGGATGCTTCCACGTCTGCGTTAAAACTAGACGGCAGTTGCAGGTGGATGGAGCCATTGTTGGTCTTGAGCTTAAGTTCTTTGGCTTGCGAGGCGCCGGCGGCGAGATCGATGCTGAGCGAGCCGTTCGTTGTCTCGCCGTCCACGTTGCCACCGACGTTTTTCAAAGTCATAGACCCGTTCACGCTGTGGGCACGAATCTGTCCCAGAGTATCTTCCACGCGGATACTTCCGTTATAAGCCTGCAACTCTAGACTCGAAGAACTCGGGACCCAGACGTCGTAAGAGACACTCCACCAGGAGTTTTCTGGAGTCGGGGACGGGCCTTTCGCGACAACGCGGCCGGGGCCATCGGTAATGGTGACCTGCTTGGCGATAGATTCAGCGGTGCCGGAATCATGAGCGGAAGATTGGACGCAGGCTTTGACCAGAATGTCCGAATTCGACCAGCCGTGGACGTGAATCGAGCCGTTCTGCGCGGGATTGATGACGTTTTGCGCGGCGGCGGCCAAGTGCTCTTCGCGGACCTCGTGGTGGGTGACCATTCCGTCGGAATGCCAACCACGCTCGGTACACCAGTTATCTTGCTGTGCAGCCAGCGGGAGACAGACGGCGGCGAATAACAGAGCGGCGAACTTGATATTTACCATTATTTCCTCGGGCAATTAGACGAAGGAAAGTGGCCGGTCGTTAGGCGTCAGGCTGATTTTTTCTGAAAACGATCACCGATGCGGTAAATACCTGCACCACCTCATTGTTTTGGTTGAACGTTGTGTTGCGAATCTTAGCGATTCCCTGCATGGGTTTGGAACGGGATGGCGTGACTTCGATCACTTCGCATTCGACATGGAGCGTGTCGCCGGCACGCGTTGGCCGGGGCCAGTTGATTTCGCCGCCAACCCCCACGATCCCCTCGGACAGGGCTAGATCGCTTTCCACGAGCAGCCGCATGGTGGCTGCCGCGGTGTGCCAGCCGCTGGCGGCAAGTCCTTTGAAGAGACTGTTGGCGGCGGCGGTATGGTCGAGATGGAAGGGCTGAGGATCGAACTCGGCGGCGAATTCCTTGATACGCGTTTCTTCCATCTTGTATTCGCCGGAGGTGAAGCGGCGGCCGACGGGAAGGTCTTCCAGGTAAAGTTTCTGTTTGGCCATGGGCAGCAGGGCTTATTGGATGAGTGTACGATAACCGTTATCGTGGCTGGGCTAAATGTGCATTCCTATCTAAGTGCGGCGGGGTTGGCGGGATGATTGTTTTGGCGATGGCGCTGCTGGTGGGTCCTGGCCGTGTTTCAGCGGCAGTGCGCCTCGTGCCACGGTGAACAAGCCAGAGGGACGGCGAAAGGGCCGGGACTGGTGGCGAATGGGCATGTGGCCGGTCAGACGAATGAGCAGTTGAAGGCGTTCTTGAAGAGCGGTAATCCAGGGGCGGGGATGCCGGCGTTTGCAGATTTGCCGGAGGTGGAGCTAGATTCTCTGGTGCCTTACTTGCGGTCGATCGCAGGCGGGGCGGTGGCGGACGAGGCTGTTAGTAAGATCTCGTGGGGTGCGGTAACGCCGGGGGATTGGGCTACTTACAACGGGAAGGTTTCGGCAAACCGCTATAGCGAGCTTAAGCGGATTACCGCGAGGAATGTGGCGCAGCTGAAGCTGAAGTGGATCTATCCGACTGGCTATTTCGGGTTGGAGACTACTCCGCTGGAACTGGATGGCGTGCTGTATTTTACTGCGCCGAATCAAGTGATTGCGGTAAACGCGCTGACGGGCGCGGAGATTTGGAAGTATGAGCGTCCAATGACTCCGGGGATGACGGGAGACGCCAAGCTCGGGACAAATCGTGGCGTAGCGATCTTGGACGAGAAGGTGTTTTTTGTGACGGATAACGCGCATCTGTTGGCCATTAGCCGTGCCGATGGGAGTCTGCTTTGGGAGAAGCCGATGGCTGACGAGCCGCAGGAATACGGCGGTACGCTCGCCCCTTTGGTGATTGGTGGAAACGTGATTGTGGGAGTGGCGGGCGCGGACCAAGGGATTCGCGGGTTTGTGGCGGCATTCCGGGCAAGCGATGGAGGTTTGGTGTGGCGGCGCTGGACGATTCCGCTGCATGGCGACGTGGGAGGCGAGACGTGGAAAGGGCCGCAGCCGTTGCTGGGAGGTGGGTCGACTTGGCTGACTGGTTCTTACGATGCGGAGATGGGGACGCTTTACTGGCCAACGGGAAATCCATTTCCGGATTCGGAAGACCGCGACCGGCAGGGCGACAATCTTTACACCGATTCGATTTTGGCGCTGGATGCGAAGACGGGTGAGATGAAGTGGCACTACCAATTCACGCCGCATGACTTACTGGACAGGGATGCGACGGAGCCCCCCGTATTGGTGGATCGGTTGTACAAAGGCAAGCCGCGTAGGTTGCTTTTGCATGCCGATAGGAATGGGTTCTTCTATGTGCTGGATCGGACGAATGGCGAGGTGTTGCTGGCTAAAGCGTTCTTGAAGAGAGTGGATTGGGCGAGTTCGATTGGGAGCGATGGCCGGCCGGTGGTGGTGGATCCTAACGGTTGCCCGTCGGACGCGGCGAATTGGAGTTCGACGGCGTTTAGTCCGCTGACCGGGCTTTACTATTTTCTGGCGTTGGAAGAGTGTGTAGGGAAGCCGACGGGGTATCCGGATCAGACGGGGCAACGGTATTTGCGCGCGCTGAATATTGAGACGGGCGAGATTGTATGGGAGGTGGCGCAGCCGGGTCCGGCGCGGGCGAAGACTTGGACGGGTGTTCTGGCCACGGCGGGCGGAGTGCTGTTTTATGGGAAACCGAATGGCGGGTTTGAGGCGGTGGATCAGAAGAACGGGCACACGCTTTGGCACTTTCCGACCAATGTCAGGATGAAGGCGCCGCCGATGACGTTCGAGGTGGGGGGAGCGCAGTATGTGGCCGTGGCGGCGGGTCCGAATATTCTGTGCTTTGGGCTATGAGGTTTAAGGCGCCACGCGCACCACCACCACCCCATGACTCGCCACCTTCGCCGCGTAACTCCCCTTCCGCATCCCCATCTCTGCATGCCCCCACAAATCCCGCACACTCGCGGTTACATGCTCCGGATACCCCAAATCCGCCCAATTTACCGTAATCTCCGTCTCGGCCCCAGTCCTGTTCAATAGGCCCACCGCCCTGCTCCCATCGCTCAGTTGCTTCACCCAAACTTCCAGCCCGTTCGCCTTCTTCACCCGCTTCGCCTGAATCCCCGCCGGGTCCTGATCCACCGCGATCACTTCTTTATTCATCAAAATCGCCTTCGTCGCATCGCTCATGTGCTCCAAATCGTTCCCAGCCATCAGCGGCGCCGCCATCAAACACCACAGACTGAAGTGCGCCCCGTACTCCGTCTCCGTCATCCCGCCGTTGCCCACTTCCAGCATGTCCGGATCGTTCCAATGCCCCGGCCCCGCATAGCTCTCAATGCCATCCTGCAAGTCGAGAATCTGCACCACCCCGTTCCCGCCCCACTTCTCTTTGCCATCCCACTTGTCCACAATGTCGCCCGTACTGCGCCACAAATTCCCAACGCTCCCCGCCCACAGCCATGGCTTCGTCGACCCCCACTCGCAAATGCTAAACACAATCGGCCGCCCCGACTTAGCCAGCGCATCCCGCATCGTCTCGTAAGAACTTTGCGAATCCTGCGTATCGTGATTGCACCAGTCGTATTTCAAATAGTCCACGCCCCAAGCCGCATACTGCCGCGCATCTTGAAACTCATACCCGCGGCTGCCGGGCCTGTTCTGACAAGTCATCCGTCCCGCATCCGAATAAATGCCAAACTTCAAACCTTTCGAGTGAATGTAGTCGCCCACCGCCTTCATGCCCGCTGGAAAACGCTTCGAGTCCACCACTATGTTGCCTTCCGCATCGCGGCTCACCTGCCAACAATCGTCAATCACCACGTACTCGTATCCCGCGTCCTTCATGCCGGTTCGGACAAGCGCATCCGCCGCCCCGCGCACTAACTCTTCGCTTACATTGCACGCGAACTTGTTCCAGCTATTCCAACCCATGGGCGGCGTTCGCGCCAGTCCATTCTCCAGCCCCCGCGCCGCCGGCACGCCAATTCCAATAATGAGGAGCAATCCAGTCAAAAAAGATGTTCGATTCATGGCAACGCAATTATATGCGACCTAATCCATAAACACCGTAGGCTTCGCTTCCGGTACCGACCACCCAAAATCCAACAACGGTTTGGCATCCAGCGCAAACTTCGCAATCACCTGCGCCAGTTTCGGCGACATCACCTCCGTCATGGTGAGCGGCCGCGCGACTACAAACGACTGGTAACGCAAATACTCGCCAATTGGCGAACCGTCTTCAGCCTCAAAGCCGCGCGGCATGCGTCGCAATCGGTAATTCTCGTCCATCGTCAGCTTCTTGCTCTTCAATTGCCGAACCATTTTCAGAAAGGTCTCCGGCTCCTCCCGCATGCGCAAACGCCAATTCGTAAGCAGCGGCCGATCCGGTTGCCAAAATCCCACTCCCGCCATTTGTTCCTTTGCTCCGATGTGCACATACAGCCCGCCAGGCGCATCTTTCCGCCCGTTTTTATGCAGCATGCCGCCTATGTGCGAGTGATATGGGCTTTTGTCCGCGCTAAACCGAATGTCCCGGTAAATACGGCTCAAGATCGCTTTCGGCTTCGTCAGCAGCGGCACCTTGTTCCGCTTCATCTCAGCCTCCACCGCCAGCATCAGCGCAGTCATCGGCTCTTGCACTTGTTGCTCGAAAATCCCTTTACGGGCTTGAAACCAATCCCGGTCGTTGTTCTTCGCCAAGCCTTTCAAAAACTTGAACGTTTCTTCTGCGAAACCCGGAAATGTCAAAAGTGCCATCCCTCCGTTAGTGCGGACGATAACCTTGCCACAAGTACTCTAGGGCCTCGGGTAAGGTCTGTTGCTTCACAACCCGGTCGGTGTGTCCGGCATTGCGCGCAAACACGAACTGATAGTGATAGTGCTTCGCCGCCAGCACCTTCGCCATGTTCTCGTTCGCCACCACCCAATCGTGCATCTCGTCTTTCATCACGTTCGGGTTTAACAGATCGCGGTCGCCCACTTCCATCCAGATCCGAATCGGCTTCCGCTTTTCCTTCGGAATGAGAGCCTCGTGGAACCCCCAAGCCCCATGTGGCGTCTCGGCGTTCCAAGGCCATTGTTGGTTCACATAAGTGCCCGAGTAAGTCAGCACTCTGTGATACCACTCCGGGTGATACCAGGCCATGATCAACGCGCACGATCCGCCCGAACTTCCGCCCATCGTCGCCCGCCCTTCCGGATCCTTCGTCAGCTTCACGTTGTACTGCTTCTCCACCAACGGCAGAACTTCTGTTTCCACAAACTCGGCATACTTGCCCGACATCGTGTCGTATTCCAATCCGCGTTCGCTGCCTTGCGCATCCCCGCTGCCGTTGCCAATCGAGATGGCGATCGTCACCGGCACCTTCTTCTCGGCAATCAAGTTGTCCAGCACCGTAAACAAGACCTTGTCCGGCCCGTCCGCGCCCACAATGAACGGTGCCGCCGTTCCAGGTACATACTGCTTCGGCACATAAACCGTCACCACTCGCGTATAAGCGGCGGCATGGCTCGTTGTTACATCCAACTTTGCCGGATTGTTGGGGTCGGGCGTGCCAAACGTCTTCGGCTCGCGCGCAATGCCTGGATAAATCTTGCTGTCCTTCGACTCCATGTTAAAAGTGAAAACCGCACCTTGCGGCACTCCCTCTTTCACCGCCGCCTCCGCATCGGGCGCGTGCGTCGGACCGATAATGAAGTTCCCATCAACATCCGCCGGAGCATTCGTACCATCCGGCAGTTCCTTCGCGTCAACATACCCAGGCGTATGCGGATCCCGTGTCGGCGGCGTAGGCCTCGACTGTCCACTCGCCAGCGAACTTATCAATAGAACGACAGCAGCAATACGAATCATCGGCACTCACCGATATTAACTCACCGGTCATTAACTCAGCGGTTGCCCGCACCGGCCTCACCGAAGTGCTCGTTGAGATACTGATCCATGATCTCTTGCCGATAGTGAAAGCTCGTCCGTTTGAGTTGTTCGAACGCATCCGCGAGGTCCAGAAGCCCGCGTCGCGCTCCCATGCTTAGCGGCGGTCCAACAATTAGTTCCCAATCTGTTTGGGGTGTAGAGTGTAGTTCCAGCGGCCGAGGACGGAGCAAACTCAGGACAGTATACTCAAACACCATTTCCCGAAGAAAACCCTCCTCCCGTAGCTTCTGGCGTCCTCTTGACACTGCGACCGTCGTGCGCGCGTTCGGTAACTCGAGACCTAAGGCAGCCCGAAAATCTTCGTCAAGGAGATCGCTTTCCCGCACCACTCCAAACCCGGCGATTTTTGCTTCAAAGAAGCCGTACGAGAAGGCTGGCCTCGGCGATGCACTTTCACTTCCTCTTTCCTAGGATCGACCACCCAGGTTTCCAGACCGTGCCGCACATAAATGTTGACTTTCTCACTCAAAGGCCGGGGATAGTTACTCGGTGACACTACTTCGACCGCAAGCAGAACGCTCGCACCGTCCGGATACCGGCTTTCCGCGCAAGCCCTTCGCCATTCCCTTAGTTCTATGACATAAACGTCTGGGGACGGCATGCTGTGCACATCGGGGAAACGCAGATTCATCCGTTGGCCGACTTTGTACTTTCGCTTGTCGCACGCTCTTTTGAGCAACTCATGAACATTTTCGGCAACCTGCGAATGCAGCGGTCTCGCTTTTGGAGACACGACGATCCTTCCATTGATTAACTCATCGCGGTGGCCGTTGGGCGACTCGAAGTGCTCGTACTGCTCAAACGTGATGGGCGGGACGGGGAGCGCGGACGCCATGGGCGCATCGTAGCACGATGAAAACACGAGGTTACTTTGCAAAAGCCAAACATAAAGACTTAGCGTTGTTAATACAAAGCGCTCCCGTCTCCCGGACCAAATGACCGGATTTTAACCCTTCAATGAGAAACGCTTTCTCTCAAAATACGTTGTAATAGATGGTAGGGATGAGTGCATGAAACCGTCGAACCCAGCAAAATTTGGAATCGCTTTCGCCCTGGGCCTTGTTGTGGCCTTAGCGGGCGTCACTGTCTACGTCAAAACAACCGGCGCTCATGTGCAGGCACCCGCTGAACTCGCCGCGCCGGCCGTTCCATCCAGCAAACAACAGCCTGAAACCCTCACTGCGCCGAAAACGGAAGAACCAGCCGTCGTGGCGCCTCAGGCAACGGCCGCTGCCAATCCAACGTCCGTTGTGGTGCCGCTTCCCGCTGCCACTCCGCCCGCGGCTGCTTCTGCGGTACAGCCAAAGTCCGCTCCCACCACTGCCGTCACCGCCAAGAAGTCGGTTCCCGTCCGGCCCCAGCCGCACCTCGTCCGCACCCGCTACCCAACCCGCTCCTTTCCCGAATCGCGCAGTACCATCCGCGTCGAGGTCTCACAAATCCGCCAGCAGACCGAGCCCTCATCGCTCCCACCCATCCCGGTCCCGGCGCTTCAGCCCATCCGCACGGTAGATGAAGATCAAGCCCGTCCCGTCTATCCTCCCGTGCCAAACCCTGTTGCCCCCGCTCCCCAGCCACAGCCGGCAGCCGCTCCTCAACCCCACACCATAACTCTCCCGTCGGGAACCAATGTCTCCGTACGTCTCGGTGAAACACTTTCTACCGATCACAATTACAGTGGCGACACCTTCCGCGCCACTCTCGACCGTCCCATCATTCTCGAAGGTTTCATCATCGCCGAAAGAGGCTCAAAAGTCCTCGGCAAAATTACCGGCATTGATAAGTCGGGCAAATTCGCGGGCACTTCGAGTCTTCAATTAGCCCTCACCGAGATGAACACCACCGACGGCCAGCATGTTCGCATCCAAACTAGCTTCGTCAATCGGAAAGGTCCGCAAAGCAATGGAAGCGAAATCGCCAAAGTCGGCGGCGGTGCAGTTTTGGGCGCTGTCATCGGCGCTATCGCAGGCGGTGGCAAAGGGGCCGCGATCGGCGCAGGTGCCGGCGGCGTCATCGGAGCCGGAACAGTCATGGCAGGGAAGGGTAGACCCGCCGTGATTCCCACCGAAACCCAACTGACCTTCCAACTGGCCGCGCCCACCACCATCACCGAGCATTTGAACTGAAGGGCGGGGCGCTTTACAGCGGAGGGAATGCGGGTGCGCAGCCGCAAGCGCCGCGGCTTATTGGAGGCGAAAGATACACCATCGACCTTATGCTCCCTGGGGTATCCGCTATAGGGTCGGCGACCGCTCGCTAACTGTCGGCGGCTCGCTAAAGCCGGAAAAGGGGCGAGGGCAGTGGCTGGTGGATTTTCGGAGGCTGGTATACGCCATTCTATTTCGAGAGTCCGATGGTCTGGGATAACGAGGAGGAGCCCATGTCACAAGCCGAGGCGGCGACGGCTCTTGACTTAAGAGGACAAAGCGGAGACCAGCACTATCGGTGGCAGTATGAGATTCTTTTCGGCAAGATTGATGTGGTACGCTGCGACTTGCCCGGAAGGGATCCTTAGGCGCTGTGGTAATTGGCGCACGCCATTCTTCCCAACGTAATGGGTCCCAATAAGCTGTCCGGAAGGCGTCCTCCTTGCTTCGCCCTTTATAACGTTGGGCCCAGTATAAACCGCGCACGCTCTCGCCGAAGCATCTCGAACGGAGTCACGTACTTGGTGCGTCACAACAGTGTGATGGCCTGCGAGCGCCTGGGCCACAAGGTAGTAATCGGCCACCTGCAGGAACGTGCTCACGGCGGATGGCTCGTAGTTTTGCCCGTTGGCCCAGTTGCTGACCTCCGCCAGCGCAGGGAAATCCGCTGCGCCAGGCTGGAGAAAAAAACCAGCGCCACGGGCGTCAGCCCACACCGATAACTGGTCGGCTAAGGCCAGCACCTCGTCGCCCACCTTTTCTATGCTGAATACTGCGCCGCTTGTGTTCTTAGCGATGATCCAGTCCCAGAACGCCGGACAGAAGTCCAGACCATAATGCAGATTCTTCGCACTAATGAACACATTGGCGTCAAGCAGATATGGCATTAGGCACTGACCCCGAGACTCCGGCCGACTTCGCGAAACGTCTGCATTTTCTGGAAACCGAGAAGCCGGAATGCTTCCGTGAAAGACGATCTTCCTTCCAATGTGCTCACGACAACTGCGCGTGCAAACCGTTTGCCCGCACGCGCGCCAAGCGTTAGATAGAAATCGCCGCCGCTCCCTCCTGGCATTGCTCGGAGGCGCTCGAGTTCTTCCGTGTAAGCGCCCCAGAATTGAGTCTGCGTCAGGCCGTCTGCATCGTAGATCCGCCGCAGGACCACCAGAGTGCTCACTTTGAATCGCCGTGCCAGGCGGTTGATCTCCTCTCCCAACGGATTGCCTTGCTTATACTCTGCTCTCACTACGGCAAGCGGAACAAGAAGCTCAGCGGCAACGCCGTTGCACCAGCGTTCCACATCGTGTTCGGGTACCTGTGACGCCTGCGCGTCGGAGACAGCGGATAGCCCAAGCCAGACATGAGCCAACTCGTGTGCGAGCGTGAACATTTGAGCGGCTTTCGTGTCCGCGCCGTTGATGAATACGAGCGGCGCCAGGTCCGCCAGGGCGAAGCCTCGGAACTCCTGCGGGTCGAGCTTTCGGCGGTTGTTGCTGCCCACAACGCCGTTCACCATAACCAACACCCCGAGCGCGTCGGCCTGTTCGATGAATCCCCGCAGAGCGTCGGTCCAAGTAGGCATTTGGCGGCGTTCCTCGACGTCGAACCTTAGCGCGTGCCGAATTGCTGCTGCGGCCACCTCGACGTCATCGGTCAAATGCGCGGAGCCCACGAACGGAACTGGCTCCTCGCCCTCGGATCGCGCGAAGCCTCGGTACCACTCCTGACGTTGCTAGGAACGGCGTTTCTAGCGAACGCCACTCTCCGGGAGTCAGTCACAGCTCTCACCCGCAAATTTTCCTGCCCTCAACTCACTAAAAACAAGCCCCTTAATCACATTTTCGCCGTCGGGCCTTCCATCCCCTCAACCACCTCGGCCGCTACAGTAAAGTCCGTTAACCGCAGCTGATTCTTGCTTCAGCGTCTTCCATCCAGTTTGGATCGCGCTCTCCAGCCCAATCCGGTTTTTCCGGCGAACAGATCTTTTAAAACCGAATACTTTCGCGAACTACCGTGCCCGGCCAACCCTTTGGCTTTGTTTTTTCAAAACATCGCAAAGTCCGGAATGGCTTCGTTGCGCAAATCCACCCACCCGTTGGCTTCGAAGCGCAAAAAACGCCATGCCCGCCAATTTGGGTTCGTTTTTTCAGCTTTCGCCTCCATCTCTCGCGTCCCAAATGGCTTCGTTGCGCAAAACGCCAATCGCCATTCTTCTCCCCACTCATGAGGCCGGCCCAGTCACTTGATTTCGAACCGTAAAAACGCCCCTAACTCGCTTGGCTTCGAAGCGTAAAACGCCGCTCCAACGAAGCTGATATCCTTTCACTTCCGTGCAAACCTCCCGCCGCAACTTCCTAGCGTCCTCAATCGCGCTCCCAATCGCCGCTGCATCGCCGCGCCTCAAAGTTCTCGTAACCGGTGCCCATCCCGGCGACCCCGAATGTGGCTGTGCCGGCACCATCGCCCGCTACGTCGCCCTCGGCCACGAAGTCACGCAACTCTATCTCAACCGTGGCGAAGGCTATTGCAAATTACCCGACGTGGCCACTCCCGATTGCGCCTCCATCCGCACCGCCGAAGCGCAAAAAGCCTGCCAAATTCTCCATACCCGCCCAGTCTTCACCTCTCAAATCGACGGCCGCGCCATTATCGACAACGCCCACTACAAAGAATTCTTCGAAATCCTCACAGCCCAAGACCCCGACATCCTCTTCACCCACTGGCCCATCGATAACCATCGTGACCACCGCGCCCTCTCCCAACTCGTTCTCGACGCCTGGCTCGGCTCCCACAAAAAAGCCGCGCTCTACTACTACGAAGTCGCCGACGACACCATGATGTTTTCCCCCGCCGATTTCGTCGATATCTCCGCGCCGGAAATCGAATCCCTCCGCCACGCTGCCTGCTTCGCCCACGCCTCCCAACAACCCGAAAAATGGTATCCTCGCCAGGTCGAAATCACCCGCTTCCGTGGCGCCCAAAGCGCCCATCCACAAGCCGAAGCCTTCCTTCGCCATTGGGAAAGCCGCATCGCTTTGCTGCCTTAACCTATTTGCGACACTGTAAATACACCGTCTGCGCCCACCCCCGTCGCTGCCATGCGCCTGTTCCGTCTTTGGAAACTTGATAAAAAGGTAACTCAGTGACTAAACAAGAGATCATCCTCGCGCAAAAAGAATTCATCTTCCCCTCGGTCTTCCACTATTTCAAAGACCCGCTCGTGGTCGAACGCGCCAAAGACCAGTTCGTCTGGGACGCCGACGGCAACCAGTACCTCGATTTTTTCGGCGGCATCCTCACTGTCAGCGTCGGCCATTGTAACGACAAGGTCGATGCGAAGGTTCGCGCGCAATTGGATAAGGTCCAACACGTCTCTACCGTGTTCTTCACCGAGCCGCAAGTCGCCCTGGCCAAGAAAATCGCCTCCATCACGCCGGGCGGCCACCTCACGAAATCGTTTTTTACCAACAGCGGCACCGAGGCTAATGAAACGGCCATCATGCTCGCCCGCTGCTACACAGGTTCAACCGACATCATTGCGCTGCGCCACTCTTATCACGGCCGCTCTTCCTTGGCCCTCGCTGTCACTGGCCACGCATCGTGGAAAGTTGGTCCACAAACGCAACCCGGCGTAGTGTTCGCTCATAACGCCTATTGCTACCGCTGTCCCTTCGGCCTCACCTACCCGTCGTGCGGCGTGAAATGCGCGCAAGATGTCGAAGAACTCATCCGCACCACCACGCCCGGACGCGTCGCCGGCATGATTGCCGAACCCATCCAAGGTGTCGGCGGCTTCATCACTCCTCCCAAAGAATATTTCACAATCGTCGCCGAAATCGTCCGCAAATATGGCGGCATCTTTATCAGTGATGAAGTGCAAACCGGTTGGGGCCGCACCGGCAACAAGTGGTTTGGTATCGAGCAATGGGGCGTCACGCCCGACGTCATGACCAGTGCCAAAGGCCTCGGCAACGGCCTTCCCATCGGTCTCACCGTGGCGCGCTCCGAAGTGGCCGACGCTTGGAAAGGCGTCCACATCTCCACCTTCGGCGGCAATCCCATCACGAATACCGCTGCCAAAGCCGTCATCGATCTCATCGAAGAAGAAAATCTCGCCACCAACGCCGCCGACACCGGCGCTTACCTCCGAGCCAAGCTCGAAGAGCTTCAGAAAAAATATCCCATCATTGGCGACGTGCGCGGCATGGGACTCATGCAAGGCCTCGAGTTGGTGGAAGATCCAGCCTCCAAGACTCCCGCTCCGCAACACGCCCTCCGCCTCATGGAAGGTGCCCGCGAAAATCGTATCCTCATTGGCCGAGGCGGTCTCTACGGCAACGTCATCCGCATTTCGCCGCCCTTGAATATTCAGAAAGCCGATGTTGACGAGTTCAGCAAACGCCTCGATTCGGCCTTCAGGAGTCTCAATTGAACTTCCCTGAACTCCATCCTCCTTTAACTGCGCAGGCGGCGGTCTCTGAAGCGAACCGCTGCCTGTTTTGCTTTGATGCTCCTTGTGCCGCCGCGTGCCCTACTCATATTGATGTGCCGCGCTTCATCAAAAAGATCGCCACCGGCAACTTGTTCGGATCGGCTGAAACAATTCTCGATGCCAATGTTCTGGGCCTAAGTTGCTCGCGCGTCTGCCCCGTCCAGGTTCTATGCGAAGGCGCTTGCGTTTACCACAACATCAACCATCAGCCCATCACCATCGGCCTTCTGCAACGGCATGCCATGGAGCACTTCTACGAATCCTCCGGCAAGCTGCCATATAAAACCGTTGCCAATGCCAAAAAGATCGCCTGCATCGGTGCCGGCCCGGCCTCGCTTGCCTGTGCCGCCGAACTTCGCAAGCAAGGCATCAATGTCACCATCTTCGATAAGCGCTCTCAGCCCGGCGGACTTAATACGTATGGCGTCGCGCAGTACAAATTCACACCCACTGATTCGGCTCGCGAAGTCGAACTCGTTCGCGCCACGGGCGTTGAGTTCCGCAGCGGCGTCGCGGTCGGCAAAGACCTGTCTATTGACGATCTCGAAAAAGAGTTCGCCGCTATTTTTATCGGCATCGGTCTCGGCTCTACTCAACCTCTCGATATCCCCGGCGAGCATGCAAGCCATGTGGTCAACGCTCTCGATTTCATTGCCGCCTATAAGCACGCCGAACCCATGCACGTCGGCCATTGCGTCGCTGTCATTGGCGGCGGCAACACTGCCATCGACGCTGCCGTCGCTGCCAAATACCTCGGCGCAGCGCACGTCTCCATTCTTTACCGCCGCGCCGAAGCCAACATGTCGGCATTCACCTTTGAATATGAGCACGCCCGCCGCGCCGGTATCAACTTCGTCTGGAACGCCCGCCCCACCGCTTTCACTGCCAACGCAGTCGAATGCGATAACGGCGAATCCATTCCCGCGCAAACCGTCATCGTTGCCATCGGCCAATCCCGGCTGCTCGAAACTCTTTCCAGAATCCGCACCATCGAACTCCGCAACGGCCAAGTTGTCGTGAATCCGCAAACCGGCCAAACCGCCGACCCCAAATACTTCGCTGGTGGCGATTGCGTGAACGGCGGCCGTGAAGTGGTCGACGCCGCCGCCGAAGGCAAACGCGCCGCTCAAGGAATCCTCAAATGGCTGACCTAACCACTCTCTTCGCGGGCCGAATCCAATCCCCCAACCCCTTCTGGCTCGCCTCCGGACCCCCCGCCAACTGCGGCGAACAAATCATGCGCGCCTTCGACGCAGGCTGGGGCGGCGCCGTTTGGAAAACCATCGGCGATCCCATCGTCAACGTTTCTTCTCGCTATTCCTCCGTCGATCTCAACGGCACTCGCATGATGGGCCTCAACAACATCGAACTCATCAGCGACCGCCCCATTGAGATCAACCTCCGCGAAATCTCCGACGTCAAGAAACGCTATCCCAAACATGCCGTCATCGCATCGCTCATGGTCGAATCCAAGCGCGAAGTGTGGCACGATATCGTCAAGCGTGCCGAAGACGCGGGTTCCGACGGCCTCGAACTCAATTTCGGCTGCCCTCATGGCATGAGCGAACGCGGCATGGGCAGCGCTGTCGGCCAGGTTCCCCAATATGCCTGCATGATCACCGAATGGGTCAAAGAAGTCGCCCGCACGCCAGTCCTGGTGAAGCTCACTCCGAATATCAGCGACATTCGTACCGTCGCCCGCGCCGCAAAAAAGGGTGGCGCCGACGCGCTCTCCGCCATCAACACCATCAACTCCATTACCGGCATCGACCTCGATACGCTCACCCCGCGACCCAACGTCGGCGGCAAGTCTTCCCATGGTGGTTATTGCGGCCCCGCCGTTAAACCTATTGCTCTGCATATGGTTCAGCAAATCGCCGGCGATCCGCAGGTCCAGTTACCTGTTTCCGCCATCGGTGGCATTTCTTCATGGCGTGACGCTGCCGAATTCATTCTCTTGGGAGCAAGCAGTCTGCAAGCCTGCACCGCGCCCATGCACTATGGTTTCCGCGTCGTCGAAGACTTGATCAACGGTCTGAGCCACTGGATGGATTCCAAAGGTTATGCCAATATCGAAGCCTTCCGCGGTCTCTCACTCCCGCGCGTTACCGATTGGCAGCATCTCGATCTCAACTTCAAAATCGTCGCTCGCATCAATCCTGATACCTGCATCGGCTGCCAGCTTTGTTACACCGCGTGTTGGGATGGCGCACATCAGTGCATTCACGTTGACGGCGCTGCCAAGCCTGAAATCGCAGCGGCGCTGACTGCCTCTTCCGTTGTCTCCACACCCACCACGCCCGCCGTCTCCCACGCCACGCCCGCCAAACGCGTCCCTAAAGTCGACGAGCACGAATGCGTTGGCTGCAATCTCTGCTGGTTGGTCTGCCCGGTGGAGAATTGCATCAGCATGGTCCGCGTCGATAAAGGCGACCATCCCCAAAGCTGGGCCGAAAGAGTAAAATCCGCATGACCACCCTGATCAAGAACGGCACCATCGTCACCTCCCAGCGCTCGTTTCGCGCCGATCTTCTCATTGAAAACGAGACCATTAAAGACATCGCCGAATCCATTCCCGCCGTGAATCCTGACCGCGTAATCGACGCCGCCGGGCTGCTGCTGTTGCCGGGTGGCATCGATGTCCACACCCATCTCGATATGCCCTTTGGGGGCACCACGTCCGCCGACGATTTTGAAACCGGTACCAAGGCCGCTGCTTTTGGTGGCACCACCACGCTGGTCGATTTCGCCATCCAACCAAAGGGTACGAAGATGCGCGACGCGCTCGACACCTGGTGGAAAAAAGCCGACCAAAAGGCTTCCATCGATTACGGCTTGCACATGATCGTTACCGATCTCGGCGAAGCGGGCCTCGAAGATATGGATTCCCTGGTGGGCGAAGGTGTTGCCAGCTTCAAGCTCTTCATGGCGTATCCAGGTGTCCTTATGGTGGATGACGCTACCATTTTCAAAGCCCTGGGCCAAACCGCCAAGAACGGCGCGCTCATCTGTATGCATGCCGAAAA
The DNA here is from genome assembly GCA_963763615.1 of Bryobacterales bacterium. GTDB lineage: Bacteria > Acidobacteriota > Terriglobia > Bryobacterales > Bryobacteraceae > Bog-105. The sequence goes on from CAVXPI010000019.1 coordinate 451,151, forward strand.
CGGCGGCGTCATCGACGTCATTGTGCAAAAAGCTTTAGCCGATGGCAAACGCGCGCCTATCTATCACGCCCTCACGCGTCCCACCATCGCAGAAGCCGAAGCCGTTCATCGCGCTATCGCAATGGCGGAAATGTCGGGCGCTCCAGTCTACATCGTTCACCTTTCTTCCGAGGACGCCCTGAACGAAGTGCGTGAAGCGCGCGACCGAGGCGTGCCCGTGTTCGCTGAGACGTGCCCGCAATACCTCTTACTTACCATTGACGAACTCGCCCGCCCCAATTTTGAAGGCGCGAAATACGTTTTCACTCCGCCGCTTCGCGAAAAACACAATCTCGACCGGCTCTGGCAGGGCCTCCGCGACGATCATTTACAAGTGGTCTCTACCGATCACTGCCCGTTCTGCTTCAAAGATCAAAAGACGTTGGGCATCGACGATTTCACCAAGATCCCCAACGGCGGCCCCGGTGTCGAAAATCGCCTGCAACTCATCCATCATCACGGCGTCAATCAAGGCCGCATCAGCTTGAACCGCTTTGTCGAACTTGTCTCAACCACTCCTGCCAAACTCTTCGGTCTCTATCCGAAGAAAGGCGAGATCGCCGTTGGTAGCGACGCCGATATCGTCATTTGGGACGCCAACGCCGGCCACCTCATCAGCGCCGCCACTCATCACATGCGCGTCGATTATTCCATGTTTGAAGGCTGGCACGTCAAGGGCAACGCGAAGACTGTAATTTCGCGCGGGGATGTCATTGTTGAAAACGACCAGTTTGTCGGCCGCACTGGACGCGGCCGCTATCTCAAACGTCAGGCCCGCGGAGGAGCATGGAATTAACCAATCCCGATCCCTCTCTTTACAACGAAGATCTCGCGCCCATACCCGCTTCCAAACGCGATTGGCGCACCTATAACTATGCCGCGCTTTGGATCGGTATGAGCGTCTGCATCCCTACTTATATGCTCGCGTCCGGTCTTATTTCCGGCGGCATGAATTGGTGGCAAGCCATTGGGACCATTCTGCTAGGCAACTTGATCGTCCTCGTGCCGATGCTGCTGAACGCGCACGCCGGCGCCAAATACGGAATTCCTTTTCCAGTCTTTGTGCGTGCCTCGTTCGGAGTTCGCGGCGCCAATGTGCCGGCCGTTTTACGCGCCCTCGTAGCGTGCGGCTGGTTCGGAATTCAAACCTGGATCGGTGGTTCCGCCATCAACTCCATGCTGCAAATCCTCTTGCCTGCCTGGGCTCATTTCGAAGCGGGGAAATGGGTTTGCTTCTTCGCCTTCTGGGCGCTCAACATGCTCGTCGTCATCCGTGGCATCGAAACCATCAAGATCCTGGAAGGCATCGCCGCGCCCTTCATGCTGGGCGTAGGCTTGCTGCTCCTTTGGTGGGTCACCAGCAAAGCCGGGGGTCTCGGCCCTGTTCTCGCCGCTCCCAGTAAGTTCAAAACCAATGCCGAATTTCTTGCCTTCTTCGTACCTTCCGTTACCGGCATGGTTGGCTTCTGGGCCACGGTCGCGCTTAATATTCCCGATTTCACCCGCTACGCCGTCTCCCAAAAAGCCCAAATGCTTGGTCAAGCGCTCGGCCTTCCCACAGCCATGACGCTTTACTCCTTCATCGGGGTTGCCGTCACTTCCGCCTCGGCCGTCATCTTCGGTCAGCCGATTTGGGATCCCGTAACGCTTCTAGGCCGCTTCAATCAACCTGTCATCGCCTTCGTCGCTCTCATTGCGTTGCTCATCGCCACGTTGAATACCAATGTCGCCGCCAACGTCGTCTCGCCGTCCAACGATTTTTCGAATCTCAATCCGCGCCTCATCTCCTTCCGCACCGGTGGTCTCATCACTGGCGTCGTGGGCGTGCTGATGATGCCCTGGAAGCTGCTGGCCGATTCTAATTCCTATATCTTCGGCTGGCTCGTTGGCTATTCCGCTTTTCTCGGCCCGATCGCCGGCGTCATGATCGCCGATTACTTCTTGGTCCGCAAAGCTTCGCTCACCGTGGAGGATCTCTATCGCCGGAATGGCGCTTACGAATACGCAAACGGCTTCAATCCGAATTCACTCTGGGCCCTCGGTGTCGGCATCGTGGTGGCGCTCATCGGCGCATATGTTCCGTCTCTCGCGTTCCTATATCGATATGCTTGGTTCGTGGGCTTCCTTGTGTCCGCACTCGTCTATTTCGCTTTAATGTCTTTCACTGGAGAAAAAGTATGGCCGTCACCGAAACAGCAATCGCCAGCGCAGGTTTCCTGATTAACGGTAAGTGGGAATCGCCAAGCCGGGATCTTCATAACGTTGTTAATCCTTCCAGCGGCGAAGTCATCGCCCAGGTTCCCTACGCCACTTTGGCCGACATCGATCGCGCCGTCAAAGCCGCGCACAATGCCTTTCTCGAATGGCGCGATGTGCCGGTGGTCGACCGTGTACAACCGCTCTACAAATTCAAAGACTTGCTTGAGAAACATTCGGTCGAACTAGCCACGACTCTTGCGCGCGAAAACGGCAAGACTCTCGATGACGCGAAGGCCGAAGTGCGGCGCGGCATTCAGATGGTGGAAGTGGCAGTCGGCATGCCGAGCCTGATGATGGGCGAGTCGCTTGAAAACGTGGCCAAGGGCATCGATTCGCACAGCATCCGCCAGCCTCTCGGCGTCTGCGTTGGCATCACACCGTTCAATTTTCCGTGTATGGTTCCCATGTGGATGTACCCGTTCGCCATCGCCGCGGGTAACGCCTTCATCCTGAAGCCGTCTGAAAAAGTTCCGCTCACCCCAACGCGCGCTTGCGAACTGCTGGCCGATGCCGGTCTCAAGCCGGGCGTCATCAGCATCCTTCATGGCGACAAAGTATCCGTTGATGCTTTACTCAAACATCCGCTCGTACGCGCCGTCTCGTTTGTGGGCTCAACCCCCATAGCCAAATATATCTACGCCACTGCCGCCGCTGAAGGCAAGCGCGTGCAAGCCCTCGGCGGCGCCAAGAATCACATGGTTGTGATGCCCGATGCCAACATTGAAAAATCCGCCGATGCGATCATGAGTTCTGCTTTTGGCGCAGCCGGCGAACGCTGTCTCGCTGGTAGCGTCCTGGTTCCAGTTGGCAAAGCGGCCGAGCCCATTATTGACGCGCTGGTCGAACGCTGCAACCAGCTCAAAGTTGGAGATGCTGTGGACGCCTCGTCCGGTATGGGCCCGGTGGTGACGAAAGAACACCGCGAGAAGATTGTCGGCTATATCGAGAAAGGCGTAGCTGAAGGCGCTAAGCCTGTATGCGACGGCCGCTCGCAGATGAAGGGCAATGGCTTCTTTCTTGGTCCCACGATCTTCGACAATGTGAAGCCGTCCATGACCATCGCCAAGGAAGAAATTTTCGGGCCAGTGCTGTCTGTGATCCGAGTCGATTCACTAGACGAAGCCATCAACATTGTCAACAACTGCCCATTCGGCAACACCACGACGATCTACACATCCGACGGCCGCTCAGCCCGCGAATACGCCACTCGTATCGAAGTCGGCATGGTCGGCGTCAACATGGCGGTCGCCGCGCCTATGGCCTTCTTTCCCTTCACTGGCTGGAAGCAATCCTTCTTCGGCGACCTGCATGCTCACGGCAAAGACGCCGTCCACTTTTATACCGAGCAAAAAGTGATTATGTCGCGATGGTTCTAAGCCTTCTTCATGCCTGCGTAGTTCAAGGCGATCCAGGCTTCGGGCTTGATAAACCCTTTGCCCCACTTTTCGTCATAGGCGGCGAAGGGTTTGTCCGCTTGCATCTGCTCTAGCGTCTTGCCCGCCTTGATCTGCTGAGTGAATATATCGAGTGAACCGGAAAGCATGTCGGCGAACTCTTTCACCTCGCTCTTCTTCGAAACTGGCCCGTGGCCGGGAATTACAATCGTGTCGTCGGCAACCATCTTTACAATCTTGTGTGCGTTCTCGGCCATGCCTGCGAGCGATCCGTCCGATCCGTAATCGATGAACGGATACATCCCGTTGAACAGCAAATCGCCGCCGTGGAAGACGTTTGCATTGTGAAAGTGAATCACGGCATCGCCGTCGGTATGCGCCGGCGGCAAGTGTTCATACTGCGCGGTCTCCCCCGCGAACTTGATTTTGCCCTTGTCTTTGAAGGTCTCAGCGGGTAGTCCGGCAGGGTCCATCGGATCGACCTGGCGTTTAAAGAACTCCATATACTGCCCTTTCGCCAGACGCGTCTTCACGTTCTCCTGCGCGATAATCTTTGCGCCCTTCTGCCCAAGAATCACGTTGCTGCCTGTGTGGTCTGTGTGCCAGTGCGTGTTGAAAAGCTGAGTGATCTTGCCGTTGCCCATCTTGTCGGTCTTATCGAGAATGCCGGAGGTGGAATCAGACAATCCGCTGTCCACCATCAGCAAACCGTCAGTGCCTTCTAGAATTACGATGTTGCCGCCCGCGCCGCTTAGCAGGTAAAGCCTCTCGCGTAAGGGCGTGACGCTAATTCCGGCGGCTTGCGCTTTGAGTAAGACGCTACCGGCGGACGCAGCCAATATGTTGCGGAGAAAGGATCGTCGAAGCATTGTTCCAGTTTATCCGCTAGAATCCGAGCATGCGGTTTTTCGCTCTCTTCCTTCTCGGCTCTCTCGTTCCCGCTGCGCAACTGCCCGGCCACGGTAAGAATGTCGTCCTCATTGCAGGCGACGATGAATATCATTCTGAACAAATGATTCCGCAGTTCGCCAAGATCCTCGAAGAGCGCCAGGGCTTTCGCTGCACGGTGCTCTACTCGACCAATGAAAAAGGCGAGATCGACCCGCACTTTCGTGGGAACATTCCCGGCCTGGATGCGTTACAGAAAGCAGACCTCCTTGTCCTTTTTACGCGCTTTCGCGACTTGCCGGATGATCAGATGAAATATATCGCCGATTACCTGGAATCCGGCAAGCCTGTTTTCGGCATTCGCACCGCGACGCATGCTTTCGAAATTCCCGCGGGCAAAAAGTATGCCGGGTATTCGTGGAACAGCACCGACGGCGGCTTTGGGCGGCGCGTCTTAGGTGAAACTTGGATTGCACATCATGGCGATCACGGCAAGCAAAGCACACGTGGGCGGCTAGCCGCCCGCCAAGAACACCCAATTCTTAGAGGTATCCTAGACGGCGATATCTGGGTAAAGACGGACGTCTACGAGGTGAGGCTACCGTTGCCCGCGACTTGCGTGCCCCTGGTGTACGGCGAAGTTCTTTCCGGGATGAAAGAAAATGATCCGGCGGTTTCCGGCAAACTGAACGAACCGATGATGCCGGTTGCCTGGACGAATACGTACCATGGTGCGCGCGTTTTTGCTTCTACTATGGGCGCGGCGGAAGATTTCGAGAACGAGGCATTGCGCCGGTTGTTTGTGAACGCGGCTATCTGGGCTGTTGGACGAGAAGACCGGGTACCTGAAAAGAGCGACGTTCGGATTGTGGGCGAATACCATCCGACCTCGTTTTTACTATCCTATTAGCACAGGGGGCCACTGCTGAAAAATCTATTCACTGCAATTGGCTTGGCGTTCGATTCCATTCGCGCGCACAAATTGCGCAGCTTTTTGACGTTGCTGGGCGTAATCGTCGGCGTGGCGAGTGTCATCCTTGTCGGCGCGGCGATTGACGGTTTGGGCGATTATGCCGAACAAATCACTTCGAAGGCGTTCGGCACTAACAGTTTTATGATTGCTCAACTCGCTGCCATCGGGCGTCTTTCGGCGCGCCAGCGGATGGACCGGCTCAAATACAACAAGAAAGTCGGCAAAGACGAGGTAGCGTATTTGCGCACCGTGGCCGGTGAGGACATTCTCTACAGCTCTTATCAAGTGCGTGTGGCCGATGTTAGAGCGGAAAATCTGACGTTCGAGGCGGCTCAAGTGATCGGCGTCTCGTACATCATGCCGGAGATTCGCGACATCCCTGTTGGTTACGGGCGGTTCTTCTCATCTACCGAAGAAGAGCGGCACAAGCACGTCGCGGTAATCGGAGACGACCTCCGGACTTTCTTCTTCCCGGCGCGCGACCCGCTAGGCAAAACAATCAAAATCTCCGGTTCGGAGTTCACCGTGATTGGAGTACTCGAGCATCAGGGCTCGGCCTTTGGACAAAGTCAAGACACGCCGGTCTATATTCCAAGCCCGGTGTTTCAGTCGCTGTTTGGCGGCGGCCAGAACCTCGCGATTTTCGGCAGAGCGCTGCCGGCTTCGGGCTTGAACATGACGGGCGCGCTCGATAACACGCGTGCAGCCTTGCGCAGCCACTTTCATACCAGGCCAGGCAAGCCTGACAATTTCGATAACCTCACGCCGGATTCGGTGCGCTCGTTTACCGACAGCATCTTGGGCGTCATCGCCGCCATCGTGGTGCCGGTGACCAGTATTTCGCTGTTAGTGGGCGGCATTGTGATCATGAACATTATGCTGGTGAGCGTTACGGAGCGAACGCGCGAGATCGGCGTCCGCAAAAGCCTGGGCGCGCGCAAGTCTGACATTATGCTTCAATTCTTGACCGAATCGTTGATGCTTTCCCTCGCTGGAGGCGCGATCGGCGTGGCGACAGGCGCAATACTCGCGTTCCTGATCAGCGCTATTGCCGGGGCAACCCTTTCGATTACTATGCCGTACGTGCTGGTTTCGATTTTTGTTTCGAGCATGGTGGGCATTCTCTCTGGCTGGTATCCGGCTCGACGAGCAGCCAGTCTCGATCCCGTGGAGGCATTGCGCGCGGAATGAATCCACAGGCTACCTTCGCCATGGCTTGGGATGCGATCTCCAGCCACAAACTACGTTCCGGGTTGACGATTCTGGGCATCGTCATCGGCATTACCACGGTCGTGACCGTCTCTTCTCTTCTTGGCGGATTGCAGGGCGCGATTGTCGACTTCTTCCAGGAGTTCGGACCTGACAGCATTTTCGTCAGCCGTTTGAGCGGTGATCCGAGCGGCCAGAACGCGCCGCCGAAAGAGCGCAAAAGGAAGAAGATCCTGTTCGAGTACGCGGCGTATCTGAAGCAGAATGTGCACTCGATTGAAAATATCGGCGTGAGCTTGTATGTGATTCCTCCGAACGGTCAGGTGCTCACCGCCAAAGTGCCGGGGTTCGAATCGGACAACATGAGTATCGTTGGCGCGACCGCGAGCATTTACGACATCATTCCGCGAGTTGTCCGGCAGGGCCGTTTGTTTTCCGAATCGGATGACCGGCGCGCGGCGCGGGTAATCGTTATCGGTTCCAGTTTGGCGGACGCACTTTATCCGGCGCAAGATGGCGTTGGGCGCACGGCTATTATTGATGGCACGGAGTACACCGTCATCGGCGTGTTTGAGCCTGCCAAAGGCGGCTTCTTTGGCGAGAATGGCGAAGATAGCCAGGTTTCCATGCCGCTCGAAACGGCGCGCTTGCGTTATCCACAGTCCGATAACTTCTTCATTACAGCCAAGGCGAAACCCGGGCAGCGCGATGGGGCGGTAGCGGAGATGCGCGATGTGCTGCGGCGTATGAGGCATGTGCCGAAAGGAGCGCCGGACGACTTTTCGTTGAGCACGCCGGATTCGATCATCGAAAACTTCAACAAAGTGACCGGGATGGTGTTGTTGGTTTCGACCGCCATCTCTGGCGTGGGTCTGTTGGTGGGCGGCATCGGCGTGATGAACATCATGCTGGTGAGCGTCACCGAACGCACGCGGGAAATCGGTGTGCGCAAGGCAGTGGGCGCGCGGCGCGGCGACATCGTTACCCAGTTTTTGATTGAAGCGATGACGTTGTCGGGAACGGGCGGCTTACTCGGCGTGGTGTTCGCGATTCTTGCGACGCTTTTGGTGAGCGTACTTGTGCCCGCTCTTCACACGGTGGTGCCGCCGGTAGCGGTGTTAGTGGCGTTCACTGTGTCGGTTTTGATTGGGGTGTTCTTCGGTGTTTACCCCGCCGTGAAGGCTTCGCGTTTGGACCCCGTGGAATCGCTCCGCTACGAGTAGTACAGACAGCGTTCAATTCGCTGCGCGGGTAGCGAAGGTGCGGCGGAATCTCAAGACGCCGCCGGTGCATGCTAAGCGTGAGGAAGTCACCGCCGTGACGAGTGGGCCACTCAGGATCCGTTTGATAGGCCACATCGCCGGCGGCTTCTTCCAACGTGATCAGCTTGAAATGCTTTTGCTCCAAGAGCTTGAGCAACTGCGGCAGCATCACCGGTTCGAAGCCGCCTACATGCAGCAGCATGATGTACTTGATGTCGCGGTGATAGAGCGCTTGTGACATTTTGCGGCCCAGTTCTATGCGATCGGCGGCGATGCTGAGATAGCTGGATTTGAGCCACTCAATGCCTGCGGTGTTGTTGCGAGCAACGCAGCGCGCGTAAGGGGCGTTCCAAAGAAAGTCTTCAAAATCGAGCGTTACCTCGGCAACGCGGTAATGATTGGCTTTGAGAAAGGCTGTGACGGCGCGTTTCTTGCGAAGGGTTTCGCCTTCTTCGAGGTAGGGATAACGGAACCAGTGCCACTCGGCTTCATTTGGAACCATTGAGCGCAAGGCCGCTTCGTTGGCGGCGATGTCGCGCGTGTAGCGGCGCAACGAGACCTCGGCGAGGTTGAGATGAGAATAGCCGTGATTGGCTAATGGGAAGCCAGCGGCGGTCCAAGCTTTTAGCGGTGCGGCATCATGTTTGCCGCCGTTGATGAAGCCGTAAACACGAGGAGTCCGGGCGTCTTGCAGAATTTTAGCAATGTTCTTGACGATGTCGAGACGGGTTGTGTTGCGCGGCAACACGCCCGTGTATGGAAGGTCGTCGAACGTGAGAGCGACTTCCTGCGCCGGCAACACCCAGGCAGCCAGAAACAAGAAGACGCTCCCCCAGGGTTTCATCAACTAAGCGGTACGGCCGGGCTCGCTCTTCTTACCTTCAGAGAGAGCTGCTTGCGCAGCGGCGAGGCGAGCGATGGGTACACGGTATGGCGAGCAGGAAACGTAGTCCATGCCGACGCGGTAGCAGAATTCGACGGAACTCGGTTCGCCGCCGTGTTCGCCGCAGATGCCGACTTCGAGATCGGGCCGCGCTGCCCGGCCCAGCTTGACGGCCATCTCAACCAGCTTGCCGACGCCTTCCTGATCGAGGACGGCGAAGGGATCGGCTTTGAAGATCTTGAGTTTTTCGTACTCTTTGGAGAACTTCGTATAGTCGTCGCGGGAGAGGCCCATGGTGGTCTGGGTCAGATCGTTGGTGCCGAAGCTGAAGAACTCGGCTTCTTTGGCCACGAGGTCGGCCGTCAAGGCGGCGCGCGGAATTTCGATCATGGTGCCGACCATGTATTTGAGCTTCTTCATGCCGGCAGCCTTGAGGACTTCGTCGGCCACACGGACAACAATGGCCTTCTGATTTTCGAGCTCCTTGACACTGCCGATGAGCGGGATCATGACTTCGGGAATGACCTTGACGCCCTTCTTGGCCACTTGGACAGCGGCTTCGAAAATGGCGCGGGCTTGCATTTCGGTGATCTCGGGATAGGTGATGCCGAGACGGCAGCCGCGATGGCCGAGCATGGGGTTGAATTCGTGCAGTTCTTCGACGCGCTGCAGCAACTCAGGCAAGTACTTCTTGAGTTCGGTGACGGGGACGCGATAGGTCTCCGACATTTCCTTCTTTTCTTTGATGCCGGCGTAGGGCAGCTTGGCGAGATCGACCATCACGTTTTCGCGCTTTGGCAGGAATTCGTGGAGCGGCGGATCGAGCGTTCGGATGACGACCGGGAAGCCATTA
>CAVXPI010000020.1:0-304202 GCA_963763615.1 Bryobacterales bacterium
GCGACATCGACCTGGCATTTTTCTCGTAAGAGCTGCTGAATGCGCCGGTAACTGCGGCCCTGTTGCCGCCAGCGCAGAATTAACTCGCGGAGAGGTTCGAGTTTGGAGCGCGGTTCGTCGGGCGGCAGGTTCTCCAGCCGTTTGACTAGTTCTTCGCTGAGGCCTTCGTATTTCATGTTTCATCCTCTCCAATGGCATCGTTCATCCGGCCTGCCGCACTCTCATTTTTGCGACCAGGCGCAGCCAAGTTTCCGGGTTCACTTCCGGGTAGCGGAACCGGACGGTTCCGGCAATTCCACCATTTGTTTATTCTTCGGATGGGCGCGGGATTTCACAAACTCAAAGAGCGTACTGGGGGCGACCGGAATCTTTAAATGCTCTTTGAAGAAGACCGAAATTTCCTGGTAGCTGCGGCGCTTGCGGCGCAGTTCCCGGATCACGTCGATGTGCGGTTCGAGCCGGGAGCGGGGCTGCCGTTCCGGAATATTGTCGAGCAGTTTTCGGATTCGTTCGTCCATGGCTAGGGCCTCCTTTTTACGATACAGGACTGATCAGCAAATGATCGGCTACTGACTGACAAATTGTCCTGAGATGACTGACAAATGTTCTTAAGATGACCTACAACTGTTCCCTACATGACTGCCAAATGTACCCTATTTGTACCTCAAATGACTGACAAATGCATCGAAGAGATTCAACTGTCTGCCAAATGTCTACCGAATGACTGACAAATATTCTGCTATTGTTCTTCGCATTCATTCGGCCTGTGTTCGGTTTACTATGCTGCTTAAGCCGAAGGCTTAAGGATAGTGTCTTAGTAGTTACTTCTTTCGTCGCTTGGTTTATTTCGCTTTCTCTTTCCTACATTCTGCTATAGTGCTTCCGTGCGGCTCTACGACCATTTCTAGATCTGGCCGCCGCGTTCTCTTTTAGCGCCATAAGCGACTCTGCATGACGCCGGTCTTCACCATTACCAATGCCGTCACCTCGGCCTTAACTCGCATCGAGCGGGCGCGTGGCTTCCTGCAGGCGGCGCGCTTGTCCGACGATTGGCTCACCGGCATGCAGCAGCGCGCGCTAGTTCTCGAAGCTCATTATTCCACTCACATCGAGGGCACCCATCTGACGCTCGACCAGTCGGAAAAGCTGCTGGCCGGTGAAGCGCTCGGCGACGTCGATCCCGACGACGCGCGCGAACTCCTCAATTACCGCGAGGCCTTTGACCTGGTCGCCGCTTACCTCGGCAGCGGCGAACCGATCACCGAAGGGCTGCTGCGCGAGATTCATAAACGCCTGGTCCAGAATGTGCGCGGCAATGCCGGTTCGCCCGGCGAGTACCGCCACATTCAGAACTACGTCGCCAACTCCCTCACCAAGGAAATCATCTACACGCCGCCGTCTCCGCTCGATGTGCCGGCGCTCATGGCGGAGCTGGTGTCCTGGCTCGGCGCCGACACCGGCATCCATCCGGTGCTGGTCGCCGCCATCGCCCAGTTTCAGTTAGTCCACATCCATCCGTTCGTCGATGGCAATGGCCGCACGGCCCGGCTTCTGTCCACCTTGTGCCTGTACCGCTCCGGCTACGACTTCAAACGTCTGTTCACCATCAGCGAATACTACGACCGCAATCGCACCGCCTACTATCGAGCGCTGCAGACCGTGCGCGAGCAAAACCTGGACCTCACCGGCTGGCTGGAGTATTTCACCGAAGGCTTGGCCACGCAGCTGGCCGAAGTGCAGCACAAGGGGGAGCTGCTCATTCGACAAGACGTCCTCGCCCTCAAGTACGGCCTGTCGGAACGTCAGAAGGCGGCGGTCGGACTGGCCTTGCGGCAACCGGCGTTCGGCATCCAGGACTTGGAGGCGATCCTGCCGGGGGTCCATCGCCGCACGTTGCAGCGCGAACTGAAAGAGCTGCTCGATGAAGGCGTGTTTGTGGCCAGCGGCGCCACCCGCAATCTCTCGTACTCCCTGGCGAAATAAAGATGCGCGGGCTTTTGCGACAGTTTCGCGACAGGTTTTGCGACAGAAGTTGTCGCCAAAGGGAGGCGCGGCCATGCTGACGATCCGCGCTCTCTCGGGCGGGGAAACCTACGCCTCGCGGCATCTGTCGGCCAATGACTATTACGCCGAAGGCGAACGCATCCGCGGCCAATGGATGGGCCACGGAGCGGAGTTGCTGGATCTCAAAGGTGAAGTGACCATGGAGCAGTTCGATGCCGTCCGCCAGGGCCTCCATCCAACGACCGGTGAATTCCTTCGCCCACGCCAGAATGTCGACCGCTTCGACAAGAACGGCGAGCGGCTCAGCTCCGCCCGCAGTCTGTATGACTTCACCGTCTCGGCTCCGAAGTCGGTCTCGGTGCAATCGCTGGTGGATCCCCGGCTGCGCGACGCCCATACGCAAGCGCTGGCGGAAATGGCAAGCGAGATGGAGCTGCTGGCCGGGGCACGGATTCGAAAACAGGGCAGCTTGTATGAAAACCGCTGCACCAGCAATCTGGTCATCGCCGCCTATCATCACGACACCAGCCGCGAACTCGATCCGCAGCTGCATTCTCACCTGGTCGCCGCCAACCTCACCTATGACGGCCCGGAAGGCCGCTGGAAGACGTTGCAAGCCACCGACATCTATGAACAGCGGGCTTACCTCTCCGAGGTCTACCGCAACGCCCTGGCGCGTTCTGTGCGCGAACTGGGCTATGAGACAGTGGATCGCTTTGACCAGGGCCGCGAGCGCGGCTTTGAGATTACAGGCATCGCCACCGAGACGCTCGAGAAATTCAGCCAGCGCAGTGAACAGCGCGATTACGCCATCGGTACCTTTTTTCTAAAGAAAGGGCGCATGCCCACCAACAAGGAAATTGCCGTGCTGGTCCGCGAGTCGCGTCAAGATAAGCTGCTCGATATTTCGACCGCCGAAGTGAAAGAACGGCAGTGGGCGCGCTTCACTCCCGAGGAACGAACCCAGTTGGCGGAGCTGCATACCCAAGCGCTGCAGCGGGGTCCCGTTCAATCGCTGGGACAAACGACCGCCGCCGATTCCCTGCTCTATGCTCGCGAGCATCTGTTCGAGCGCGTCTCGGTCGCTCACGATTACGAACTGAAAACCGAAGCGCTGCGCCATGGCCGCGGGCACATGCAGCTCAGCGCCTTGAAAGGCGAAATTATGTTCGAACAACATAGTGGCGCCCTTCTCAACGTCGGCACGGAAGTCGCCACGCGCGAGAGCGTCGACCGCGAGCGCGCCATGCTGCAAATCGTGCAAAAGGGCTTGGGGCAATATCCGCGGCTGGGCGGCGCGCAGGAGTTTGTGGTCTCCGACCGGCTGCGGCCGGAACAGAAGCATGCCGTGCAGGCGATTCTCGATTCGCACGATCTAGCGGTGAACCTGCGCGGTGCGGCCGGCACCGGCAAGACCGCCACGCTGCAGGAACTTCAGCGCGGCCTGGTCGAAGGCGGCCGGCAGGTGGTGGCGGTGGCTCCCACGCGCGCGGCGGTGAACGAACTGGGCAAGGTAGGCTTCTCACACGCCGCGACCATCGAGCGGTTGCTGCAGGACAAACAGGAGCAGCTCGGCCTCGTCGGCAAAGTGCTGATCGTGGATGAAGCCGCTATGGTGTCCAGTCGCCAAATGGCGGACCTGCTGCAGCTGGCTGAGCGTAGCCGCGCGCGCGTCGTGTTCAGCGGCGACACGCAACAGATTCAAAGTGTGGAAGCTGGCGATGCCTTGCGCGTGCTGGAACAGGGAACGCAAATGAAGAGCGTGTCGCTGCGCCAGGTGCAGCGGCAAACGCTCGAAGAATACCGGAACGCGGTGGAAGAGCTGCGCCACAATCCGGCGCGTGGCTTTGAGCAGTTGGAACAAATGGGAGCGGTGCGCGAAGTCGATTGGCAATTGCGGCCGCAGGAAGTGAGCCAGGCCTACCGCGATGCCCTTGCCGTGCCGAATGCCAAAGGACAGACGCGCGAAGTGTTGGTGGTGGCGCCCACGCATGAAGAGATCCGGCGGCTCACCGAAGCGATCCGCGGCGAACGCCAGCGCGCCGGCGAACTGGGGCCGGGTGAAACGCTAACGCGGTATGTGCCGTTGAACTGGACGCAAGCACAGAAGCAGGAAACCAAGCGTTACCAGCCGGGCCTGGTGCTGTCCTTCCACAAAGCGACCAAAGAAGTCGGCAAGAACGAAGCGGTGGAAGTGGTGCGGGTAGAAAAAGACAAGCTGACGGCGCGCAAAGAAAGCGGGCAGGAGATCACGCTGACACGCCGCCAGGCGCAGGCCTTTTCGGTGCATGAGAAACGGGAGATCGAAGTGGCTGCCGGCGACAAGCTCCTGCTCGAAGCCAATCGCTGGGAGCCGAAATTGCGGGTGACAAACGGCGAGCTCGTGACGGTGGCGCGGGTGGACCAAGGGCGCATAGAACTGGCAGACGGGCGGACCTTGCCGGCGAATTACCGGACGTTCGATCACGGCTATGCGGTGACGGCGCATCGCAGCCAGGGGCAGACGGTGGATGCGGTGATTGTGTCGGGCGACCGCATGTCGAAAGAGTTGTTCTATGTGGCGGCGACGCGCGGCCGCGAGAGCTTGACGGTGATTACCAGCGACAAAGAGCAGTTGCGTGAAGCGATTGGCATTTCCGGTGAGCGAACCTCGGCCACGGAATTGGCGCGCAGGGCCGAGCAACAGACGCACCAGGGGCTGCGGCTGCCAGAGCTGCGCTTAGGACACAGTCTCGAAACGGCGGCGGATTTTGTGTTGTGGCGATCGGCTTCACTGGCCACCGAAGAGCGGCAGAAACCCGTTCAAGTCATTCAGCCGGAAATAACGCCGGCGTTACAGCGGCGGCTGGAAGAGAAACAGGAAATGGAGATCGATCATGGCTTCAGCATCGGATTCTAGTCGGGCCTGGCGAATAGCGGAGAACGGACGGGCGACCGCGCTGGTCGTGCAGTTGCGGCAGCGAGTTTATGTGCTGCCCTGGAGTTTGTTTTTGTATGCGGAGGGAACCGATGCCGAAGTGAAGGCGCAGTTTCATACGCATGCCGTGCTGGTGCAGGGGGCCGGTCTCACTTCCCTGCTCTCTGATGTTGCCGGTCAATTCGTTAGCCAGCTCGTCGAGCCGGACCGCACAGCGAAATTCAGTCAGAGCACTGGCCCGCAACTGACGGCGCTATCGGTGAGCGAAAACAAATAATCGGTTAGCGCGGTACCGAGAACGATTCACGTTACAAGTGCGCTTAGCCTTCCCCTCGCAAGCGTGCTGCTTCGCTCCTGTGTTTGCAAGGGTGCGCCCTCCGGGTACAAAGTATGCCGTGCCAGGCACGGCTGGGTTTTGGTTCCTTCCGCTTCGCTCCCTCCAAAAAATCGCTGGCGCGATTCGCTAACCCTTTGCAACCTTCGGAGACTTCGCAATTCGCTCTGCCTAGGAAGGCTAAGCCACATAAACAAGCCTTCACCCTCTCACGCGGGCAGCCTCGCCCGTTTATTTGTTCAACAGTGCTTCTATATCGCGCGCACCGTGGATGACATGAACAATCTCGACGCCGTAGCGTGTTGCCTGATAAAAAATAAGCCAATTCTCGAAATCTTTCACCGGCCAGCGACGAAGGCGGCGCGTGGACGGTTTGCGAAAACCACAGAAAAAGCCCATTTTAGGCATGTCCGCCAGCGCCTGAAAACTACTCATCAATTGGTCAAGAAAACGCTCGGCGGTTTCCAGCCCCGCTTCTTCTTCGAGGTAGTCAAGATGGGAGTTGATTTCGCGCCATGTCAGGGGACGCACTCGGAAGAGTGCCATTTTTAAGATTTGGCCGGTTTGCGCGCTTTTGCGCGGGTGCGAAGTCTGCGGCGTACATCGTCCAGCATTTCCGGGGTAATCTCAATGGGTTCGCCGGAGTTGAGAGAGTTAATCAGCAATTGCTCAAGTTGATCTTTGTCCCGGCGCTTCTGGTCAGCTCGCACCAGTTCGCGAACATACTCGCTCGCACTGCTGTAGCCGCCCGAGTTCACCTGTTCCTCGACATACTGCTTCATCGGGTCGGGCAAAGAAATGTTCATGGTCTGCATAAAACGGATACTTCCCTTTAAATCTATCGCACAACTCCATCCGTTATGGCATTTCTTGTCAATTGTTGCTCAAACGCGGGAAAGAGGGACCGCCAGCCATATTTACTTTTCTTTTTTCCTTTTCTTTGAAGGTTTTATTTGTTTCGCGCGGCGTTTGGGTGCCTGGCGTTTTAGGTGGCCGGCGAACTCGGCAATGAGTTTCTCCGCCGAAGACAAATTGTGCAACCGTTCTGCGGCGTAATTCATGCTTCGTTGCGGATCACACACAAGGCTTCGTGATAACCGTTCTTTAGTTGTAGCGGCTTGAGATCATAAACGGTCGTGCTTGAGAACAGCGTCGATTTGGGCTCACATTAACTGCGACCAAGGGCCGGGCGTCAACCCAGATTGCGTGAGAACGTGCCCACATTAAGTGCGACTAGCTTGAGATCATCCGCCTTCTGCTCACATTGATTGCGACTAAGAACGGTCCCCAAAACGCTATTTGGCGCGCCAATAGAATGTCCGTAAGGCGATCCTCCTGCGGACGGCTGACCGCACACCGGGTTCCACTGAAAATCCCGCGAAACACAGTCTCATTTAGCTGGTACGATTTGATTATCATTGAACGGGCCCTAAACGTACAGCTCTATGGCAAAAGCACTCATTGGCTACGCACGTTGTTCGACCGACAAACAAGATTTGGCCGCCCAACGGGCGGCGCTGATCGAACTCGGTGTCGATCCCAAACGGATTTACACCGATCACGGTCTCACCGGGACGAACCGCCTGCGGCCGGGGCTCGACCAGGCCCTGGCCGCCGTCCGTGGCGGCGACACCTTGGTAGTGCCA
The DNA here is from genome assembly GCA_963763615.1 of Bryobacterales bacterium. Classification (GTDB taxonomy): domain Bacteria; phylum Acidobacteriota; class Terriglobia; order Bryobacterales; family Bryobacteraceae; genus Bog-105. The sequence continues at coordinate 6,902 of CAVXPI010000020.1, forward strand.
AAGCTCGACCGCCTGGCACGCTCGGTTCCCGACGCGCGCCACATCGCGGATGCTTTGGCCGCGCGCGGTGTGACGTTGGCGCTTGGCACCAGCCGATATGCCCCAGCCGACCCAATGGGAAAGATGTTCTTCAATATATTGGCCACGTTCGCTGAGTTCGAGGCCGACCTGATCCGCCTGCGCACGCGCGAGGGAATGGCGATCGCGCGCGCCAAGGGCAAGCTGCGGGGCAAGCAACCGAAACTATCCGACAAACAGCAGAAGGAGTTGTGCAAAATGCACAGAACTGGAAAATACTCTATCAGCGATCTCGCGGAGTTGTTCTCAATTTCTCGGCCTACGGTCTACCGCACGCTCGCGCGTACCGCTTAAATTTTGAAAGTTCACAACTCAATGCGAATCGTTTCCAAGAGCACTCTATGCGCTTATCTGCGCCACCGCGGCGTACTCATCAGCGCGTACCAACAGCAACCGGCATCCAAATCGTAAAGGCAATGTGTGAAGGCTATTTCCGCCGAAACGCTGACAGAGCTTGATCGGAGATTGCTGGGTTTGCCACCGCGTAGTTCTGAAAGACGGCGAGTCATTGAAGAGATGGCGTCATTTTATGGTGTCTCGATTAAGAGCCTCTATCGCGCACTGCGGTTGCATCGGCGTCCGAAAGCGTTGCGGCGTGCCGATCAAGGCATACCGCGCGTGTTGCCACAGGACAAGATGGAACACTACTGCGAAATCATCGCCGCCGTGAAGATGCGCACCTCGAATCAAAAAGGCCGCTGCTTATCCACGGGCCAGACCATTCGGCTTTTGGAGGAGTTCGGAATCGAGACACCAGAAGGTCTTGTGCAAGCCGAGCCGGGCCTGCTGAAGCGGAGTACTGTCAACCGCTATTTGAGCCAGTGGGGTTATGACAAGAAAACCTGGAGCCGCCAGCCCGCCGCCGTGCGGTTTCAGGCGGAGCACAGCAATGATTGCTGGCAGTTCGATCTTAGTCCCTCGGACCTGAAACAGATCAAAGAACCTCCCTGGCTGCGGCCCGACCGCGCCGCTCCCACCTTGATGCTTTTCAGCGTGGCGGATGACCGCAGCGGTGTGGTTTACCAGGAATACCGCTGTGTATATGGAGAAGATGTCGAAGCGGCGCTCCGCTTCTTGTTCAACGCGATGGCGGCAAAGACCCTCGCGGGCTTTCCTTTCCAAGGCATCCCGCAGATGATCTACACAGATAACGGGCCCATTGCCAAAAGCCGTGTCTTTCAGCAGGTCATGCAGTATTTGAAAGTCGAGGTGCAGACTCATCTTCCCGCAGGCAAAGACGGTCGCAGAGTCACGGCCAGATCGAAGGGTAAAGTGGAGCGGCCTTTTCGCACCGTGAAGGAAATGCACGAAACTCTCTATCATTTCCACGAACCGGCCACCGAAGAGGAAGCCAACGCTTGGTTGCTGAATTTTCTAATCCGCTATAACGCTATGGAGCACCGCTCGGAACCTCACTCGCGTATGGACGATTGGTCAGAAAATCTGCCCGCCTCCGGTGTTCGCACAATGTGTAGTTGGGAGCGGTTCTGCACTTTCGCTCGTGAGCCGGAGCGCCGCAAGGTGGGCAGCGATGCGCGGATCACTGCCGCCGGAGTTGATTACGTAGTGGACTCTGAACTAGCCGGTGAAACGGTTCTGCTTTGGTGGGGGTTATTCGACAACGAACTGTACGTTGAACATGGCGACAAACGCTTTGGACCCTATTTGCCAGACGGCGGGCCGATTCCATTGCATCGATACCGAGCCTTTAAAAAGACCGCGCTGGAAAAGCAAACCGACCGCATCGAAGAGTTGGCTGCCAGGATCAGCTTGACCCGCGCCGCCTTAACGGGACTTCCCCATTCGATGGCGGAGTTGGTCAGTGAACCTCCGGTATCGGCGGTGGCCTTTGCCGATCCAGACCCGTTTCAGGAAATTAAGTATCCCAACGCCATGGCGGCCAAGCTGGCCATTGCCGACTACCTGGCTACGCCGCTGGCAAAGCTATCCGCCGAGCACCTCGCCGAGATCAATGGAATCGTGGCTAAGACACTCGACAAGAAACAAGTGCTGGATCAAGTCCGCCGGTTGTTCCGGCAAAGAACAGGAGAGCAACGAGATGCTGAGTGATGTCAGAAGCTTCTACGGATTCGTGAGGGACTTCGGTCAAGCAGGCTACTTCGAGACGGTTCAATCGCAACAAATCGTGAGGGAGCTGAGTTATGAAATCCGGGCAGGCAAACTCGTCACCTTATCCGGGATCGTGGGTTGCGGCAAAACGACGACGCTCCGGCGCATTCAAGACACCCTTGCCCAGGATAAAGAGATCCTGGTGTCCAAATCGCTTTCGGTGGAGAAGAGTCAACTGAGCCTGGCGGTCCTGATCAATGCATTGTTCTATGACCTTGCCATTGAGAAGGACTTCAAAATACCGACGCAACCGGAGAAGCGGGAGAGGGTGTTGCGTGATCTGATTCGAAAGCGGCAAAAGCCCATCGCGCTGTTTATCGATGATGCGCACGATCTGCAAGCCAAGACGCTGGTGGGGCTGAAGCGCCTGATCGAAGTTGTGCGGGACGGCAACGGCACACTATCAGTCGTTTTAGCCGGCCATCCGAAACTGAAAAACGATCTGCGACGGCCCACCATGGAAGAGATCGGCTCACGCGCCGCCATCTTTGACCTGGAAGGCTTTGGAGGAGAAAAGCAGACTTATCTGAAGTGGCTGTTAGCAGGGTGTTTGAGCGCCAAGGGCAAGGCGGAAGCGACTTCCGATGTCAGGATCGAGGCGGTAATTACGGATGAGGCGATGGTTTACCTGAGCGGCAAGCTCAGCACGCCGCTGCAATTTGAAACCTATCTCACGCGGTCGTTCGAGGAGGGCTATAAAGTCGGCCAGAAACCAATAACGGTCGAGGTAATTGAAAACATCCTGGCGAAGAACATAGATGAACTGGAGCCACGGCTGACCCGGCACGGCTACAACGCAAAAGTATTGGCCGAAGTGCTCAACGCCAAGCCCAGAGAGATCCGCGCTTTGCTGAGAGGTCAACTCCCGCCTGGCCGTGCGCAAGAGCTCCATCACGAGATGTTGGTTGCCGGAATTCCGCTCTGAAACGGGTCGGGATTTAGTCGCATTTAATGTGAGCAGAACACGGATGATCTCAAGCTGGTCGCATTTAATCTGGGCACGTTCTCACGGAATGTGGGTTGAAGCCGGGTCCTTGGTCGCAGTTAATGTGAGCAGGAAATCGCGCTGTTCTCAAGCAGAACTATTTATGATCTCAAGCCGTTACACCTAGGAAGGCTAAGCCACAAAAGTCCAAGCTTTCAGCTATCGACGAACGCCTCCGGCAGGCTTTTCTTTATAAACGCCGCTTAGCCCCTTTTCATGAAGGACGCAACCGGTACCCGAACACCGCGAAATTCTAACGTCTCGCCCATGCGCGCCTCTGTTGTTCCTTCACTCGTCATCACAGTGACGGTTTGAGTTTTGCGATAGATCAGCCAGACTTGTTCCGCGCCATGTTCCAGATAGAGAACCGCTTTGCGCTGTAGCTTTCGATTACTGGGCGAAGCAACTTCCACCGCAAGTTCGGGCGAGCCCTCTAACCAGCCGTCGTTATCTTCGGCATGGTTCCAACGCTCTAGGGACACCGCAGCCAGGTCTGGCGCCGGCATCGAACGACCGCCGAGAGTACACGCGAAGTCATTCCCAACAATGTAACCAAGTTCTTCTAAGGGAGCGAGCTTCCCACGCAGACGTCGGACAATAGCGGCGTGCCAAACCTTCGCGGCAGGGGACACGATGAGTTCTCCTTCAATGAGTTCTTCCTTCTGGCCGTCCTCGCGGTCCGGCCGCAGCATGAACTCTTCCAGCGAAAGCGGGATGTTTAACGCCGTGCTCACGGATTGATTATCCCAAAGAACCCCAACTGAAAGCAGCATTGCAAAACCCATATCGACACACGATAAACGGATCTCCTCTTGCCAAACAAAACACCACTATTCTGTTTTAAAGCCCCCGCCGCTAGCCACAGGACGACGCCAGAGCGATCAGACAGGGAGAAATGGCAGTCACCCCGCCCACTTCGTCGTAGATGGACAACGCGCCATTTTTGAAGAGTCATGACGAGTTGCGCGGCGCCTTGCGCCTGCGACGACCGAGTTGAGGAAACTATCCTTTACGCAGAAACCAACTCCGCTACTGAAAATCCTGAAGCGAACACTTCGGGAAGCCAGCGCGGCAGATGATACCGCCGCGGCCCGTAAAGCTGGCACCTAACGCTTCCCTGCCCTGTTGATCTTCTGCAGGGTCAGCTCGCCCAGAACATGAGCCGCCAGTGCAACATGAAAAGGTTTTATGTCTTGCACGCCCCGTTGGTCGGAGGGCCACTCACAAGAATTCAAGTTTTGGATCCAAATCGCGAGTTTTTGAAAATGCTCACGCCCTATTTTGACAGGGGTTTCGGCGCGGTCAGTGACTTGGCTGAAGAGTTGCGCCGCAGGCCGCCCTGGTCTCTGAGCGCGCCGTTCTTTGGCGACGAATGCTTTTTGCGTTTTAAGAGTGGGAGCGTAGCGACCTAGGGAAGATGGCCGGTAGGCTATCCTTCATTGAGGTTTGGGGAGCGGGCGTTCCCCATGTTTAAATTCTGAATCCGGCTTGACGCACCTTAATTGTTAGTGAGATTTGTTTTCAGATCCGGCGAAGCCGAACCTTTTTCTGAAGGAACACCGAGCCATTCCCGAATCATGGCTTTATGATCTTCCGGTGTAGCAGGATCCAGTAACATCCGCTGTTGTTCCCGGCGCCATTCTTCGGCCTCAATCTTCGCGCGTTCCTCGGCCTCGGTTTGTTGCTTGCGAAGCCTTCCCTGCTTTGCTCGAAAATGTTGAAAGCTTTCGCCTATGAAACACTTTGGCACTGCTGTCATCAAAAAGCCGATTGGTGTTCGTATACTCCCTGCGCGGACCAATTCTCCTTTCTCACGAATGAAGTGGACAATCTCATCGTCGCTACAATCTGGTGCCCCTTCGCGGCAGCTTGCCCTTAGGCGTTTGAGTGCGTCGTCGTCGACGGCCCCGAACTGACTCAACGCTTCGTAGATCGCTTCTGATGATGACGACGTTTGTCCTAAAGAGTTATTGCCTATAGAAGATGTGGTCTCGCGGACCACAGTAGACAGGTTCATTTTGACCACAGTAACCGTGGACTCATTGACCACTGTGGACACGCTCGATGTGTCCACAGTGGTCAGGTCTGGAGTTGCGGGCCGTGACTGATCGGAAAGTTCCCAGACATAAGAGAAGCCAGGGCCTACTTTGGCGACGTGTTTGCGCCCGAGCGTCTCATGTCGATCAAGAACGGTTCGGTAGTTGAAGGCCCTATGCCGAGATACGTGCGCAGGATTGACACATCTCTTGGAACTTATTGACTCCAGACAGGTTAACGCCTACGTATTTTTATTCATTTCCTCGTAAGTTGCTGATTCTGCGTAAGGCCAGCTGCTTGGTTTACCCCGTTTTCAGCATAATTTGCGATAAAAGATTCAGCGTTGGTGCAAGCGCGCTGTAGATTTCCTTTGCCGCACTGCGCTCGTTTTCATCACGCTATTCGGGCGCGAGTCCCGCGATTTGGTCTAGCTGAACGATGGTGGATCGCAAGGATTGCTGCCAATCGCGAAACTCGTCAGCGATAGAAAAGGCTAATTCGCTAAGGCCTTCCTCCCCAGGCACGCTCGCCAACGGCGCGCCGTTGATCACCGTGTGTGCCATGCCATGCAGCCGCAGCAAATCGGCGCGCAGTTCTCTTTTCCACTGCGCACAGAAACGGTCGAGATCATCGACCACGGCTAGCATCTGGCGCGTGTCAAAAGAAGCTTGGAGTTCCGCCAGGCCTTCTGCGCGAACTTCGCCGTAAGGCGTCTGAATCAGTTCATCCATTTGGTCAGGCCTCCTTCACTGACTCACTCGATCCATCCTTCGACGGTAGGCTTCTCCGCCGCGAGAGTATTTGTTGGATCGAGGGTTCCAGTTCTCGTTCGAAATCTAATCCGTATTCTCCGAAGCGCTTCACGCCCGGAGTCACATATGGACTGAGGAGCGAGAGGTCCTCCTCGGTGATCGTCCACCCTTCCCGCCGCAGATCCGCAATGATCTGGCTCATGTCGATGACATTTTGCAGGATGACGGCTGAGGCTAGCAGATCGTTATAGCGAAGATACTTCTGTTGTTCGTCCGGATCGTTTTCGGCAACGACTTCTCCACCGAAGCGCAGCCACTTGGAAAAACTGTGATAGCCCTCCACCTTGTTGGTCATCGCGGTCACCTCTTGGCGCATCGGCTGATTGGAAATCCACTCCAGCAGGAATATCGTTCGATCCACGTTTCCCAATTGTTCCGCGAAGCGGGACAGCGTATTGACGTCGCTCCGATGGCTGAGCTGCCGGATCAAGGTCGAGGCTGGAATTTTTCCGGCCTGAACCGAGAGCACCAACTGCATCCAGTCCTTCCAGTGCCTCCGCAGCAGCTTCCAATCCACTGTCTCGCGGAAGAGAGAATCGAGATGGCGATAGCGCGCATTGGCGCGTGGTCGATACAACTTGAGGTTCTTCCAGTTTCGGATGCGCGGCAACAGACGGATGCCGAACATGCGGGCAAAGGCAAAGCCCACCGCCGACTGGCCTTGTGTGTCGGAGCACACGGTGTCGGTCTGGATGCTGAGCTGTGGCTGTTGCAGCGCGTCGATGACGTGAATGCCTTCCCAAAGTCCCGGCGGCATGAAATGTCCAAACACCGCGATGTAGTTATCGGCGACATGCCGGTAAGCGACCGCACCCATCTTGCGATAACGAAAATGATATCCGGCCAGCAGATTGTTGTCGTAGAAATCAAACTGTGTCCCGTCGGCACCGACCATGGTGCCCTTGCCCCAGACTTTCGGTAGATCGAGCGTCAGATAGAACTCGATCAGCTCTCGCCGCGCAGCTTCGAGTTTTTCCACCGTGACGTGCTTGCGGTTGGCGAACGAAAGCATATGCGCTGTCACGACGCCTCCCAGGTGACGAGCTGCTTGCACCGGGCCCAGGCTGGACCCGATGGCGAAGACAGTCAACAGATATCGTTCGGCGGCGCGTTCGATCTTTGGTTCCGTATCGGAAGCCGGGCCGAAATGGTTGGTAAAGTTCGTCAGATGCTCCACGTTGACGAGGATGTCCAGCAGGCTGCGCTGGGGCATTCGGCGCATGACTTCAATGTGGAGACGCTGGGCGGATTCGGGGATGACACGAGCGCTGTACTTGAGTAGAACAGGCAAACCATCGGTGCCCATCTTTACCGTTGTGTTCTGCGGAAACTGCTCATCGACTCGCTTGGCAAACTCCGCCAGTTGCCGCTGCAGCTCGCTAACGAACTCGTTGGCGGTCGCGGGCATCCCCAGCCGCTCGCAATATCCCGGTAAACGCTGTTCGCACTCCGGCCACGGTAGCAGCTCGGCCCGGTGGTCGGCGAAAGCCTCCGATCCGGGAACACAGAGATTGCCGGCCTGCAAGTGATCGCCAATATAGGAGAGCACGCAGACTTCGAGCTGACGCCGACTGACCAGAGCTGGGTCCGTAGGGTGCTTGAGCAGAGCCCGCCAACGTGCGCTCGCAAAATGTAGCAGCTCCGATTCAACCGGTATCCAATCGGCACGGTGGTTACTTGGATCGCACAGCAAATTCCAGACGTCTATCAACGAATTATCCTGCGTCGCCGAGGTCACCTTCAGCGCTTTGATGGCGCGGAACAGAACAGGACGATTCCCTTTGTAATGCCGCCAAAGCAGTGGGAGGTAGTTGTTGCCAGTCCAATTCTTGGCGGTCGAGTATTCCTCCTGCAAAGTCTCGATGGGTTCCCCCTGCGTCAACGTGGTGCGCACTTGCTGGCCAATCTTTGTATCACTCTTTTCGTTGGCCACGATGTGTATCACTTCTCCAAGCCTTCCGAGCAGGCGATCAACCCGCTCGCGCTGCTCCAACTGGCGCTCCATCAATTCGTTCTTGGCGCGCTTATGAATAGTGGAAACTCGCTTGACCAAAGTGCCGGCGACCGCATCGCGGGTACGGGCCCTCGTTCTGTGAATCAGGCACAGCAGCAGGGTATACCGCTTCGCTGGAGTAAAGTCCTTCAATTCGCCGGCGTCGGTGGTCCGCGCTTGTTTGGCAAAATCCCGAATCAAGGACGGAGCAATGTCCTTTAGTTCCGTTCCCACGTTGCCAAGCGATTCGAGCCATTCCAGATGGTCGACACTCTCCTTCAGGTGCTTGCGCGACGGCCTCTGAGGCAATCGCTTGATCGTCTGAACTGCCGTTCGCCGTTGATCGACGGGGATGACCAATAACCGGTCCAGGGCCTGACGTTCTTGCGCCGTCAGCTGCGCAAACACCTGGCTGCAAAGCTTACGATGCGCCAAGGCCCGTGCATGTCTGGTAGTGAGCTCCAAGGTCGAGAAGGCCGGCAACTCACAACGCGCATTCGTCAGTGCTCCGATGATCGCGTTCGTGATGTCCGCGGCCCGACCCATCACGAGAGCCGCTTGGTAACCCGCAACCGCCGCCACATGACGAGCCTCTTTGGACCACGCCTGCAAACCCGTGTATTCTCGTATCGCATTTCGTTGGCGGGCTCGCTGGAAGGGGTCGTCGTATTCGAATAGTACGGCTGCACCAAATCTCAACTGAATTCGAAGATGCTCGACCACGCTCGCGGGAATCTCATCGGCATTCGGGAACCGATGCAGCTTTTGAAAGAGCTTCAACAGCACCATCAGGCTCAAACGAGATCCAGGCAACCGAGCGGTTTTTATAGTGAACTCGATCTCTTCTTCGCTTGGCGTGAAATGAATGGCCAACTCGTCCGCCGTAAGCGGTTCGGTAAGCCGCGGGTAAACAGTCTTTTCGTAGAGAGACATTCGCCTCCTCCTTGCCGGGGGAGGCGTTCAGGAACAATATTTTTCAAAGCCTACCATGAACGGGTCGATACCGAACGTCAGGCGCGTTTCTGAAGGAATTTCAAGAATATTCATTCCTCTGCATAAAAATACATGGCCCTTAACGCTCTCGGAATCACTAAGTTCCAAGAGATGTGTCAATCCTGCGCACGTATCTCGGCATAGGGCCTAGAGTGATGATGCGATAAGACTTTGAATTTGCGCGGATCGTTGTAATACGTCATCGCCGTCTTCTGGCGAGTTTGCCATCGTTTCCATTTTCGCGTGCCGGCGCAACAACCGCGCGCTGGCGCGCCGCCACGCCTTAACCGTTTCCATGTCAATGGCGGAATAGCCGCCACCAGTGACGATGGCCGCCTTGTCAGTGAGGCAAAATCCCGCCGACAACCTTGGCATCGGCAGTGGCTGCGCCACAAGCCCGAGAAACACAGCCTTATCCGAGCCGCCGAAGTCGGGCTGACTTCTGGCAGCCCTTCGGCGGACGTTGGTCACCCCAAAAGTGGCCAATAGAAACGGCCATGACCAGCGGTTTCGAAACGTGCTGCCTGCGAGTTCAAATCAGGCAGCCGATATTGAATTTAGAAGTTACCCGGTAATCACAGTATCGCCGGCCCTTTTTAGCGTTGCAGCTCCGGCAAAGCGGTTGAATATTTTCAATCCGATTGCTGCCGCCAATCGAGACGGGGCGGACATGATCGATCGTTAAGCAGCCCGCTTTTGTCGCGGACGCGTGCTTATTGCAACACAAACACGTATGGTTCGCGGCCGTCAGCACCCCCTTCCACTCCGCTACTGTGAACCGTCCCTTTGAAATGTCCCAACAACAATTATGTTTGCTCACAGCGCGCTGCATGCGGACTTTCTCTTTATTCTCATCTCTGTACTTCTTTATGGCGGCGTGGCGTTTTTTGGCGTGCTTCTTAAAATAAGCCCGGCCGCATTTCTTGCATTGCGAATGCACTCCGAATTTGTGCGGAGCGGATCTATGAAACTCCGATATTGGCAGTTTCTTGCGGCATTTTGAGCACACCTTAGCCCTTGGCAGGGAAGGTGCTTCGATTCCTATAATTTGTTCAGCGGATGATGTGCGTGGCACATCAGCTGATTAGTATTGGTCACCGGGGAACTCGAATCCGAATCGAGACCGAAAAAGAGGTGCCGCGGTTCTCAATTTGGGCAAGAACAGCCGCGCCAACAATCTTCAGAAAAACATAGGTTTCTGAGTGTATTGGCGGAGTCGCGACGACACGTCGGCGCGGTCGCTACCGCGCACAATAGCCGCCAAATCCAAGACAGAACCAAACGCGACGGGCAGGAGGTCCGCATAGGCAAACAGAAACATCACGTTCATCGCGCCCGCAGGTCAAAGTGTTCTCGCAACATCTGGATCGATTTGCAAACGCATGACACCGACAGTCTTCGAAGTATTCGAAGACGACGGGCGAATGGAGGTTCCCGAGGAAGAAACGGAAACGATTCTTGCGCCGTTGGCTTTTTGCAGCGCCGGCACTGGCCGGCGGACAAGCGGTAAATGGTTAGGTGGATGATGGCAAAACGCGCCTCAACCGGGGGCGCAACCATGCAGATGAACGGCCTGATGCCGCTTGATTCATAAGGATCTGCAGCGCCAATCGGCTGCCATAAATGAATCCGCAAAAGCATCGACAGATGCGGGTCGTGAATACGTTCGATCCGACACCGTGGATTCCTTCCTACTCCTTCACGGCTCTTTCCAGGGTACGGGCTTGTTATTCAGGATGGTTTTGCCCAGGTGCCTGCTCCGTGCTGAAACCAGCGTCGACATCGTCGGGAACACTCGGCGTTTTTGTTCGCCAATCGCTTTGTGGCGGAAGTTAAACTTCCCGCCACACGCTCCGCACTAACCTCCTTTGCTTAGCCGGACGGGTTGACAAATCGTACGCAGCACAAACCGACGTCCGCCATCTACGGCTTGGTTAAACCGCGTACAGCGCAGTCGCCATGCAGGCCGCGGCGAACTGCCTGGGCGGCAGCCGCCTGCCCACACTCCACAGGAGCACCACACAATGGTCGTTTTTCGAAAACCTATACTACCCAACTAATGTAAGGCGATCGGTCTGTCCATAAGCGTCAGGGCGCAGCCTTGTGAACGAAGTTGGGAGCATTCGTGTATCAAACTATGGCCGAAAGCCAGCCGTGTGAAACGAGCATTGAGCACTGGCAGTCGACAGACTGCCACTCGTGCAAGAAGGATAGAAACTGCAATCCGAAACTGGAATTGGCCGACGTCTTTCGGCAATTTGAAGGTGACTTTCTAAACGAGTATGGCGACTCCTTGTCGTCCGCGCAGCTTCGCGTAATGAAGAACATAATGAAGTGCCGCACGGCCGACATGGGCACTCGCCACTTTGAGTGTTGCAATTACTGTGGCGATGAACGGGAAGTCTACAAAAGCTGTTGTGATCGCCATTGCCCCAAGTGCGGTTTACTAAACCGTGCGGAATGGAGAGAAAAACGCCAAGCTGAAACATTGCCCATCGATTATTATCATGTCGTCAGTAAAGCTCCAGGGATCGAAGCGATCGCGCGTGATAATCCGGAGTTAGTGCTTGACCTGCTGCTCTCGGCCCAGGCCGAGGCGCTGAAAACTATTGCCGCACTTCCCAAGTATCTTGGAGGCAAGATCGGTCTTTATCAACAGCTCCATACTTCTTCCGAGATGTTACAGTTCCACCCGCACGTCGATTGTCTGGTGTCGGGCGGTGGCTTATCGCCCGACGGCCAAAGTTGGGTTTCGTGCAAGGAAGGCTTTCTGCCCAAACGGATTGTAACTGCCCGATTTCGCCGGCTTGTGCTAAACGGTCTGAAGACAGTGTTCGAGGAAGGTAAACTACAGTTCTTTGGAGAGCAGGCGCACTTAAATGACGCCGCTGCCTTTGGCAGGCATTTGGCCAAGGCCAAAGCAAAGAACTGGAACGTGTATGTCGAGCGTCCGATCGGCGGCCCGGAGCAAGTGCTGGACTACATGAACCGCCACGCCCAAAGCGTGGCGATAGCAAACGACCGCCTGCAGTACATCAAAGACGGTCGAGTCTATTTCCAATGGAAGGACTACCGCGTTGGCGACAAGCTCGTCACAACGAGCCTGTCTGGCGTAGAGTTCATTCGGCGCGTCCTCATGCATGTTTTGCCGAAGGGTTTCAAAGCCATGCGCCCTGGCGGCTTTCTTGCAAGTGGCCACAAGAAAGTAAAGCTGGCTCAGTGCCGCCGCCTGCTAGGCTTACCGATGCCTGAACTAGGCGCAGGCACCAAGCGTAAAAAAAGCTATCGCGAAAGGTACGAAGAACTCACTGGCCGTTCGTTATCGCTATGCAGAAAATGCTGGCGTGGCGAAATGGTCATTGTCGCGAAACTGGCAAAGGTGATTAAGCCGCTACAAGAAGCAGTGAACTCATCATGAAGGACACGATCGCTGTGAATCGAATGACGACGGCGCTGGCTTTGCCCAGCGCGCCGTCGAAGTGTGTCTGCGCAACCAAACCGACGCATCTGACGCTGTTATTCCCATTGGTATTCTGCCTTTTGAACGACACGAACGCGCTGGTCGTCATCGATTCGCCGTTTGTTTGCGCCTCAAACATGCCGGCATTGGTTCCGCTTGGGCCGTGCCTGAATAAGCGAAACCAATAAAAACACTTATACATAGTTGTGAAACGTTTTGGTCCAACGCATTTGAAGGCTATGGAAAGTAAGGCAGCAAGCAGAGTCTGCACGCGCACGGCGTGCGCTCTCGGCCCACGTCGCAACGTAAGGCTTCAACGCGGTGCCGATGGTAACAACACTCTTCATTAGCAGCGTTGGCATCTCGCGCCAGAACGTTCTGTAAAGGCTTAGGAATTTGAATTGGCCAAGCGAGCCTGGGTCGTACCCTAAACGGTTTCGTAGAGGCTGCGGCAGGGAAATTTCCCCGCCCTTAGCTGAAGACGGGCCACAGGCCACAGTAAAGTTGCAAGGCATGAGCTTTCCTACTAAAAGATGTGCATCCTTCGCTTGTGTTCCACCTTCATCATTTAATTTATCTGAGAATCTCGGTTATCTTTTCGCACCTATCCCTGAGAGTTATCAGGGAGAAGATTTTTGAAACAGCGAACACGGTTCCGTGAGAAAGAGATCTGCCACGCAAATACTTGACTTAAATGGAGCTCCCGCATGGAACGGATTTCGATCATCTTCCATCTCATCTGCCTTTTTCCATGTCAGTTCTCGAAGAGTGATTCGACACGAAACGGGCGGATACGATGTAAACATAAAGAGAGCACGATCAACCGAAACAGCCGTTGGCTTTGACGACAGGCTAGACCGTCAGAATCTGAACGGCGGCCTAACTTTGGCCCCTAGCCGGGCCAAACCCGCAGATCAAATGAACGACTCGGTCCTGCTTGGCGACGACCAAGTGGCGGCGGGTGGAGCAGTGCCATTAAAGGAAGTGGCACCCGCCCACACGTTCAGGCAGACTCCGTCAAAACTGGAACAACGTCAGGCTAAGATGCTGGCGGAGAACGCGCGGGCTGTAATGCCAGACCGCCTTACGGTGGAAGCTAAAGCGCCAGCGGAAACAGACGTGTTGAACCCGCTAGAAAAGCATTACACCACTCATGAAATCGCGGCAGCGTGGAACGTTCATCCCGTAACCGTCTACCGGGATTTCGTGGATGAGAAGGGTGTTGTGAAGCTTGGCTCAGGAAGCCCGAGGCGCAGAACCCGCCGGGAACTCCGCATTCCCGAATCTGTGTTAATGCGCGTCTACGACAAGCGCCGGACCTAGATCAAAGTTCAGGCTGTCGGTGGCTTCGTCCAAAGCTTTTTGCATGGCGGGCACAAATGGCGCGTAATGCTTCTCAGTGGTCTTAATGGATTTATGGCCTAAGAGTAATTGCAAAGTCCGCATGGAATGCCCGGCGACGAGGACAGCGACTGCAAAGGTATCCCGAAAACGATGGGGGTGAACGTGAATTTGCGTCATCCGGCCCAAACAAGTCAGAGTTCTCCGCATCGATTTGATTGTCGTTTCTAAGTTGGACTTACCTTCACCGCTCCAAAAGAAATACTCCTTCGATTCCATTGGGAGCGCCTGCAATGCCGAAACACAAACGGGCGGCAGTTTGATGTACACACGTTTTCCGGTTTTGAGCGTCCTGATAATCTTGCCTTCCGGTGTGATCAAAGAACGCTTCAAACATGCCACGTCGGAAATCCGCAGGCCAGAGTACAGGAATGTCAGTTGATAATCCTCCAAAAACTGCAGCCGCTGCACCCGATAGCCACGCAACGTCTCCATCGTGATTTCATCGAGCAGTTCGATGTTTTGAAGTTTCAGATATTGTTCAAGCGCTTCAAGGGTGTTGGCGTAGCTGACGCGCGTGGATTTCTTAACCAAGCGGCCCTTACAATCTTCTTCGTATTGCGCCCTCGCCCAAGCAAACGTATAGATGCCTGCTCCCGCGACGGGCATCGCATCCATCCTCTCGATTTTGGCATTAGCGCGTCGGATGTCGCCGGTCCCTAAAGACACACGGATCGGCTTCGCATTCGGTGTGCTCGCCGGAACGCCATAAACCCAAATTGGGCAGTTGCACTTGGTGAGGATATTCGGGTCGGTGATTCCACAACAAGTCGGCTTGAGGGGGCGAGTGGTGCCTTTGGCCCTGCTTTTCAAATGCCGACGGTATGGCTTGAGTGGCTGCAAGAGGATCTCTCCTGAGCCCTATTCTAGCCAAATCCATGTACACCATATGTACACGGCCATTATGTCTTTCTAAGTTGTTTATTCTAAATGACTTTTTTGGGGCGGCTGGTGGGGCTTGAACCCACGACATCCAGAACCACAATCTGGCGCTACTACCAGCTGAGCTACAGCCGCCGTACCTCTATCAGCTTAACATCCGAGGCTACATAAGGCTGATGGGGTCGACATCGATGACGAGCGAAGTGGCTTTCCACTTTTCTCTCTCGGCGAACGCACGAAGTTTGTTGAGGACTTCGCGGAGGACCGAGCGCTTGGCCGCTTTGAGCAAGATCTGATAGCGGAATTCGCTTTTGACCCTGAGAACAGGCGCTTCGGCGGGGCCCATCACGCGGACGCCCTCGGGTTGCGGATCGAGCAAGTAGCCGAGTCCGGTGGACATGCGGAGAGCGTCCTCTTGCTTGCTTGCACGAACGATTATGTTGGCGAAGGCCGCGAAGGGTGGATAACGCAACCATTTGCGGAACTCGATTTCCTTTTGATAGAAACCCTCATAGTTTTGTTCGGCGGCGAACTGAATGGCGTAGTGGTCGGGGTTGAGAGTTTGAATCACAACGCGGCCGGGGGTATTGCCGCGGCCCGCGCGGCCGGCTGCCTGGGTAAGAAGCTGGAATGTGCGTTCGGCGGCGCGGAAATCGGGGATGCTGAGACCGATATCGGCAAGCACGATGCCCACGAGAGTCACGTTCGGAATGTCGTGCCCTTTAGCGATCATCTGCGTGCCGACAAGTATGTCTATGTCACCGGCGCGGAACTGGCTGAGGATATTTTCAAAGGCGTTCTTGCCGCTTGCCGTATCGCGGTCGAGGCGGGCGAGGCGAGCGGCGGGAAGATATTCGTGCAACTCGGTTTCAACGCGTTCGGAGCCGGTGCCAAGGAATTGTATCTGATCGCTCGAACACTTCGGACAGATGGTTGGCACTTTGGCAGCAAAGCCGCATAGATGGCACAGCATCCGTCGTTCGCTGCGGTGGTAGGTCAGAACGATGGAGCAGTTCTCGCACATCATGCGTTCGCCACATTTGCGGCAAACCATGAAACTGGAGAAGCCGCGGCGATTGAGCAGCAGCATGGTTTGTTCGCCGGCCGAAAGACGTTGAGCGATTTCGTTCATGAGGCTGCGGGAGAAGGTGGCCTGGCGTTTTGTTTCCAGAAACTCGACGCGCATATCGACAATTTCGACCTGCGGCATGGGGCGTCGCGCAATGCGCTCCGGCAGGCGCAGCATTTCGTATTTGCCTTGTTCGGCGTTGTAGCGGGTTTCGACAGCGGGCGTGGCGGAACCAAGAATCGCCACAGCGCCGGCATTTCGAGCACGGACGAGAGCAACGTCGCGGCCGTGGTAGCGCGGCGTCTCTTGTTGCTTGTAGCTGCCGTCGTGCTCTTCGTCGACAATGACAAGGCCGAGATTTTGCACAGGGGCGAAAACGCCTGAACGCGTGCCTACGACGACGCGGGCTTGGCCGCGCTGGATGCGGCGCCACTGATCGGCACGCTCAGCGTCGCCGAAAGCCGAATGGAGAATGGCCACTTGCTTGCCGAAGCGGTGAAAGAATTGACCGGCGACGGCGGGAGTGAGGGCGATTTCGGGGACAAGAAGCAGCGCGTTCTTGCCGAGAGCCAACCCGGCTTCAATGCTGCGCAGGTAGACTTCTGTTTTCCCGGAGCCTGTAACACCCTGCAGAAGAAACGTTTTGAATTCGGCTTTGTGGAGGGCCGATTCAATGTGTTGAAACGCCGACGCCTGAAATACGTTGAGTTCCGGGCGAGGGCGTTCAAAGCCAGTCGGCGGACGGACACCGGCAACTTCCAGTTTGATTAATTCGCGTTTGACAAGGGAACGGGCGGCTTCGCTGGCGTTTTTCACCGAGGCACCCAGTTCGGCCAGATTGTGTGGGCCTGGATGGAGTTCCAGAAAAGCGAGAAGTTCGCGTTCGGCCTTTCTTAGTTTGACGGAGTCACCGGCGCGGCGCAAGAACTCGGCTTCGAGTCGTTCGGCGGAGGCGCGCATGGGGTCGCGGTCCTCTTCTTTTTCTTCGGCGACAACCCAAGCGCGTTGGATTAAGCCGCGCATGAGGGTGCGGGCGTTGGGAATCTTGGTGGAGAGTTGAGTGATACCGCGGGGGCGCTCTTCGAGTAACGCGAGGAGGCGGAGGGCAGCATCGCTTTCGGGGCGAATCACAAGTTGACGGGCCACTTGGCGGCCGGCTTCGGTGAGTGAGTACCGAATGGAGCGGCGCCTTTCTCCTCCTAGCGGAAGCATGCCTCTGAGAACTTCACCGAGGGGAGCGCAATAGTATTCGGCGATCCAGTGGCCCAGTTCGATCAGTGCGCGGTCAAGCACGGGTTCTTCGTCGGTGAGGCTTAGGACTTCGCGGAGATTCGGGCCTGCTTCACCTGCGTTGTCGTGTACGCGGAGGACGACACCGGTAACCTTGCGGGAACCAAACGGGGCGATGACGCGGCAACCCGGTTGAACGCGGTGGCGAAGAGTGAGTGGGAGTTCGTAAGTGAAGGTCCGGCCGAGCGGAAGCGGGAGCGCCAGTTCGCAGTAGCGGTAAGAAGACTCGTCAGCCATCCAACTCGCCGATAGCTTGGAACGCCTGTTTCAATGCTGGGTAGAGAGAACCGTAAATCTGATAGCGCTTGGCGTAAAAGGCCGCGGATTCAGGATCCGGAGCCTTCACTTCCGTCTCTTTCACCGCTGCGCGGCAGACCTCGGCCGCACTCGCAAATTCGCCGGTACCAACCAGCGCGAGGAGTGCGGCACCATACGCGGAGCCCTCTTGAGTGGAGAGAGTGGCGACATCCTGGTCAAAGATATCGGCGAAGAGCTGATGCCAGAACGGACTCTTTGCGCCGCCGCCGGAGAGGCGCACCTGCTGCGGTTTGGCGCCCAATGAGTTGATGATTTCGAGACCATCTTTCTGGCTGTAACAAACGCCTTCGAGGAGCGCGCGGATGAGATCGGCACGTTGGTGGCGGGCCGTTAAACCGATCCAAGCGCCGCGGGCATTGGCGTCGAGATGGGGCGTGCGTTCGCCCATTAAGTAAGGCAGCCAGAAGAGGCCGTGCGCGCCTTGCGGAGAGAGAGTTGCATCCGCTGTGAGTTCGTCGTAGTTGACATCGGGAGCGAAGCGGTTTCGAAACCACTGGAGGCTGAGGCCTGCGCCTTGGGTGACACCCATGACGTGCCAAGCATTTGGGACAGCGTGGCAGAAGGTATGAACGCGGCCCTTGGCGTCATATGCAGGTTTGGCGAGATAGGCAAACACCACGCCTGAGGTGCCGATGGTGCAGGATACTTTACCTGGTTCAACGATGCCGTTGCCGATGGCGCTGGCGGCTTGATCTCCCGCTCCGGCGACGACGGGAGTGCCAGTGGCCAGTCCGGTTGCGGCGGCTGCGGCAGGTGTTACTTTGCCAGTAACTTCGTGAGACTCGAAGCTTTTGGGCAGATCACGTTGATCGAGACCGAGGCCGCTCATCATTTCGCCTGACCAGCGGCGGTTGACGACGTCGAACATCGCGGTACCGCTGGCATCGGAAACATCAGTGGCGAACTCGCCTGTGAGGTTGAAGCGGATGTAATCCTTGGGCAGAAGGACCTTGCGGATCGCGGCGAATTTCTGCGGTTCGTGATCGCGGACCCAGAGGAGTTTAGGAAGCGTGAAGCCGGTGAGGACGGGGTTGGCGATGTGTTGCAGGATGGCGTCGCGGCCGAGTTTGGCTTCGATGAAATCGACCTGCGGTTGGCTGCGCTGATCGCACCAGATTAGCGCGGGACGGATCACTTTGTCGTCGTCATCGAGCAAGACGAGGCCGTGCATTTGGCCGCTGAGACCGATGCCTTTGACGGCAGATCCGTCGGCGCCCGATTCGCGGAGGACGCCCTGGATGGCTAGTTGGCAGGCCTGCCACCAATCGTCGGGAGATTGTTCGGCCCACAGAGGCTTCAGCATGCGCATTTCCTGATGAGGCGCAGTAAAGGAGTAACGAACAACGCCGGCAGC
This sequence comes from Bryobacterales bacterium, assembly GCA_963763615.1. Classification (GTDB taxonomy): domain Bacteria; phylum Acidobacteriota; class Terriglobia; order Bryobacterales; family Bryobacteraceae; genus Bog-105. The sequence goes on from CAVXPI010000020.1 coordinate 25,704, forward strand.
GTCAACGAGAAGAGCGCGCGAGCCACCGGTACCAACGTCAAGGCCAAGCCAATACATTTTGTCTCCAAAAGGAATATGGTAGCGGGTTGGCCCTTAATGACTGGCCGCTTCGTGAGCCATTGCTTCCTGGAACGGTAAATAAGCCGCGCCCAGCAAGCCGGCGTCGGCGCCAAGAAGGGCTTTTTCGATCCGGGTGCCGGTGCGCGCGAAAGTGAAGGAACGTTTGCGGACTTCGGCGAGCATAGTGGGGGCGAAGAAATCCCACGCCGGCAGCGGGCCGCCACTCAGAAGATAGAGGGGGAAATTGAATGCGTTGATGAGACTCGCAATGGCAATGCCCAAAGCGCGGCCCACGGATTGAAACACCCAGTGGGCACGTTCGTTGCCGGCCTGAGCGAGGCGGAATACGTCTTCGGCGGTGTTGATTTCCTGCCCGAAGTGCATCATGCGTCCCATAGCGGCAATAGCAGTGGCGGAGGCATGTTTCTCGAGACAGCCGTTATTGCCACAGCCGCAGGGATTGCCGTCTGGATAAACCGTCATATGGCCGAATTCGCCGGCCATGCCATGGGAGCCATGGAGAATTCTGCCGCGCGTGATCACGCCGCCGCCGATGCCGGTCCCGAGAGTCAGAAGAATCAAATCATTGACGTTCTGGCCGGCGCCGATCCATTTCTCTCCAAGCGCGGCGGCATTGGCGTCATTTTCGAGAATGATGGGAATGCCCAAGTGCTTTTGAATTTCGTCGCGGACCGGGAAATCATTGAAGCCTGGCAGATTGGAAGAGCCGACAACGATGCCCTTATCAATGTCGATAAAGCCGGGTACGCCAATACCAACACCGCGAAGAGTTGCTTGGGGAAGGCGATCGCGCACTTGCCGGATAGTGGCTACGATTTCGTTCACAACCTGCAGGCGGCCAGCATCGTAGTTGGCGGGAACGGAAACGCGCTCCAGCACTTTGCCTTTTTCGTTTACTGCGGCAGCACGCAGATTGGTGCCGCCCAAATCAACGCCGATTGAGTAGGGCTCCATGCCGCCTGAATCATAACAGATGATCTTTTTTGAACGCGCCGGGCACTACATCGCTAGGGGATTTAGAGTGAACGCATTGCCGCAAACGGTTGCCGCCACAGACGAGATTGCAATTGAAAGCCAGATTTTTCTGGTTCGTGGACACAAAGTCATGCTCGACCGGGATTTGGCCGAACTATATGGCGTTGGCACCAAAGTGCTGAATCAAGCCGTGAAGCGCAATCTGCCGCGGTTTCCGGAGGATTTCATGTTCCAGCTCACGCTGCATGAAGGGCGGGAAATTCTAAGGTCACAAATTGTGACCTTAGAAATCGAGGAGGGAGAAAGCACGGAAATGCGTGGGCGGCACCGCAAGTACGCGCCCTATGTTTTCACGGAGTTAGGTGTGGCGATGCTGTCGTCGGTTCTCGGCAGCGAACGGGCGATTCTGGCCAATATTTCCATCATGCGGACCTTCGTAAAGCTGCGGCAAACCCAACTGGTTCAAGAAGAATTGGGCCAGCGCCTCGACAAGTTAGAATGGCGGCAGAGCGAACAAGGTGAACAGATCAAGGCAGTATTTGAGACGATCGGCCAGCTGATGGAACCGCCGCCGGAAGCCGATCGCAAGAGGATCGGCTTTCCAATCTCTCAGGCCCAAGTAAAAGCCTTAGCCTCCAACGGCCAATAGAGCTACTTCTTATCTGTTAACGCGGAAATGCCAGGAAGATCTAGACCCGAAAGAAATTCTAGCGAGGCTCCGCCGCCCGTAGAGACATGAGTGATCTTGTCCGAGACGCCTGCGGTTTTGATTGCCTTTTCAGAATCGCCGCCACCGACAACCGACACCGCCCCCGAGCTTGCGACGGCCTTGGCAAGAGCGACCGTACCTCTATCGAACGGAGGCATTTCAAAGATGCCCATGGGGCCGTTCCAGATGATGGTTTTCGCGCCAGCAATCACTTTGGCGTATTCTTCAACGGTCTTCGGACCAATATCGACAGCAATCTGGTCGGCAGCAATTACGGTGCCGGCTTCGTTGGCTGCTCCAGGCCTGATTTCGCGAACGAGAACGTGATCGACAGGCAACATCAGCTTGTCGCCGGCGGAAGCGAGAAGCTGCTTAGCGAGGTCGATTTTATCCTCTTCCACCAGTGATTTGCCAGTGGTCTTGTCCTGGGCACGCATGAACGTGTACGCCATGGCGCCGCCGATGAGCAATTTATCCACGACTTTAATGAGGTTAGCAATGACCTCGATCTTGTCCGACACTTTGGCGCCGCCCAATAGCGCAACGCAGGGGCGATCTGGCGTTTTCGTCGCGCGGGTGAGCCATTCGATTTCTTTGTCCATCAACAAACCGGCGGCAGCAACTGGCAGAAAAGAGACGATGCCAACGGTGGAGGCATGGGCGCGATGGGCCGATCCAAAGGCGTCGTTTACATAAATGTCGGCGAGGCTGGCTAGTTGTTTTGAGAAAGTTGGGTCGTTTGCCTCTTCCTCCAGATGAAAACGAAGGTTTTCCAGCAGGAGAACCTGCCCCGGCTTTGGTTTGAGCGCAAGCGTCTCGGCGCCAACGCAGTCTGGCGCCATGACCACGGGAATGCCTAGTAGTTCCTGTAGGCGGACGGCAATGGGCTTAAGACTCATTTCGGGCCTGGGTTTACCCTTGGGGCGACCCAGGTGGCTAGCCAGAACGACGCCGGCGTTTTTTCCGATGGCATATTGAATCGTTGGCAGCGAGGCGCGGATCCGCTTGTCGCTTGTGATCTCTTTCCCATCGGCAGAAAGAGGGACGTTGAAATCGACTCGGATAAAGATGGTTTTACTGGTAAGATCCAGGTCCTTAATAGAGAGTTTGCTCATTGGTTCATTTTAGATGGGGCGCCTGCGGATGTGCCGAATTACCTGTAGGGGTAGCGAAGGACTACCAAATTTGACGATTTCGGCTGTAACGAATGAGAGGAAAACAACACTAGAACCCTGAAGAATACTAATTGGTACTCCGATTAGTACTTTAGGTGGGTGCTTACTGGTCACTCAGTTCTAAACTTGCTGGTCAGACGAAATGTTTTGCACTATAATCCGAACTAGGCTGTTATTGGTTTTTGAAGTATCGAGGTTTTAAACCGTACAGGACTAAAGTACTATAACAGAACCAGCCGAGGAATAACTAGATGTCATCAGCCCAAACAATCCGCTTGCTCATCGCCGATGGGCACCCTATCGTTCTCGAAGGTCTACGAGGCGTTTTAGGCCATCTACCCAATCTCCAGGTTGTAGGAGAGGCGTCAGACGGCATGGAAGCCATCGAGAAAACCGTGAGCCTTGATCCAGACATTGTCTTGATGGAGCTGAAGCTACCACGCGTTGACGGCCTTACCGTTTTGCGCAGTATCCAGGCACGTGCCAGCCGGTCGAAGGTCATGTTGTTCTCGTCGTCGGAGAACAAGGAAGAATTTGTGGAAGCGATGAAGCTCGGCTGCTCTGGGATTCTGTCGAAGGACTCGCCGATCGGCTTGATTGAAAAGAGCATTCAAAAAGTGTACGCTGGCGAAATCTGGCTGGATTCGAATACGACGGCCGCGGTAATACGGCAATTCGCGTCACCCACAGACTTTCCGCCGGTCCATGCTACCGGGAATGGGAAGGCCACTCGCGAGCGGGCACAATTGAGCCAACGTGAGCGCGAGATTATTATCCTGATCGCACAAGGCTACAAGAACAAGGAAATCGCGGAGAAGATGTTCATTACGGAACAGACCGTGAAGAACCACTTGCACAACGTGTTCGACAAGCTGGGCGTGTCAGACCGGTTGGAATTGGCGCTCTACGCGATTCACAATTCGCTGCACCTACGATCCTAAAGAATCAGGGCAGGGTCAATCAGTTTCATCAAGGAGAAGATCGCGGATATCAAGGCCACCCTCGGCCTCGGGAACGGCTTCTTCTAATTGCTCGTGGCGGCCTACAAAGTTATAGGCGCCGTCTTCCTCTATCACTGCGCCAGTGTCCGAGCCGGAGAATTTGTGCAGTTTGGAGCCGCCGTCCAAAAATACTGTTCCCGTTTTAACCATGCTTAAGGCGTTCTATTGGAAGTGTGGGAAGTGCACTATTCGTCTCAGGAAATCGTGCCCCTCCTCGACTTTATTTTGAATGACGGCCATTACAGCGTAGTGAACCCGGCAGGGCAGGGAAGGGAGTTAAGCGGAGCGCGCCGTGGGTGGGGCTACGCAGGGACGATGCGGGGTGTGGCGAATAAATTGGCTCTCTGGCGCGAACACTAAAAGCTGGTCGCCTATAGGTTCCTCCGATACCTATAAGAGACCAGCCAAAACTATATTTACTATGTAAACCTTACTTGGTCTTTTTTACAAGCCCGACGAGTACCCAGTACCAAAATCTACTGATTTTGTTGGGGAAAAGTGCTGGATTGGTTGGGAGCGCCGGTTTGATTACTACCGGAGAAGCTGGTGGTGATGGGCGTAATGCCGGAAGGATTGGAGGAGGAGCCAGAGTTGTTAGACCCTGGAGCTTGCTGCTGCCCGTTGTTGTTGCCACCGCCCGGGGCATTGGCCAAGGCTTCCTTCTGCATGTCGTACACAAATTCCCACAAAGAGCGGTCTGTCTGATCGTTGACTATTTTGATCGTTCTTCCTGCTGATTTGCTGGCGACCCCAGCAATACCGCCGCCCATCGTGCTGGGATTCATAGTGCCGAGTTGATTTGGCGAGCCCGTGGTGTTGTTGGTGGAAGGGTTTGGTCCGAAGGAGCTGCTGGTGTTAAACGAATTGTTATTGTTCGTGGTCGGAGCGGGATTTTGCACGTTCAGCAAGTTCTGCATCTGTGTCTGCGGATCGGGCGGGGCTCCATTTGCAGAGAAGCCGGTACCGCCGAATTGGCCGGCGGGATAGGAATTGCCGATAGGATTGGCGCCTCGGAAGCGACCCGGAGGCGTTGCGGGAAAACTGCCACTGGCAGATGCCATCGGGTTGGTGGAATTGGGTGGCGCGGGATAGCCAGGATAGGGCGTGGCTGATGGGTCTTGGGGGGTCTGAGCACCAGCTTGGTTCTGCATGGAGGCCGCGAGCTGAGGATCGAGCTGACCGACTTGCTGCACCGCGGCAAGTAGGTCGTCGTTTCCCGGGTTTCCACTACCATTGCCACTAGCGGAAATAGCGGGCGGGCGTTGCGGAAAGGTGTTGCCAGCCGCGCCCGGCGTGCCATTGGGATTGGGATTAGTACCGTCAAAAGAGTTGGCAAAGGGGTTGGTGACCGATGACGCCGCGCCCAGCGTCGATGCTGAAGAGGAGGGGGACGAGCCGGGCGCTCCGGGCAGGCCAGTGCCCGTCTTCTTCACTTTGGAATCGGTGATCATGCCTCCCGGACCGGCGTGCAGAAGGCGCCAATCGGCTTTACCAGTGAATGGATCCACGAAGCGGCCGCGCAGAAAACGCATGCGATTAGTGTTTTCGAGCGCATCAATGGATGGCGGGAAATTTTGTATCTTGCGGACGTAGAGTTGAATGGCGCGTTTGTATTCGTTGCCGCGATCAATCAGCAGCTCTTCTTTTTGGCGCTGAGCTTCAAAGGTGGCCACGGGCAGCTCACGGTAAAGCATGATAGCGATGACGGCCGCGAAAACCAGAACGATCAGTAGAGCCGAGCCGCGCTGCGAGGTGCGCCGGCGGTGCAGATTTTTGGTAGCCGAGGTCATTGCGCGACTACCGCTTCCGGAATCAGCGGCAGATCCTGGCCCTGTTTGAGTTGAATATCTTCCACGCGCGCCGTATTGGGCGAAAGAGCGACAACAAGAAAGCGCGATTTGAGGACGTCGCCTTCAGTGGCCATAAGGATATTATCGCCATCCATGAAATAGCCGCGGTTGCCATCGCCGTGCGCACTGGGACGCACGAAGCCGTAATAACGAAGCGGAATGTTCACCGGCGGAGGCGGCGGTTTCGGCGGCGGAGGCATGGGACCAATGGGCAGCGGTTTGGGAACCATGGGCGCTGCGACTGGAACGGGCGGCAGATTCGTGGCCTGCGCTATGTCGGGGCCTGCCTCAAAAAGGTTGCGCCCGCCCTCTACCATTTTCACAGCCCGGACACGATCCAGAAGCGCGAGTTTGAGAGTGGGATCGACGACGCTGGAAGGATCGACTGGCTTGAGGCGTAGAACACCCTGCTTGTTCTTGTTGTTCAACTCGGCACGGCGAGATACGGTCGGGTTCAGAGTGGGTGCACTGACGGCTAATGGTTGGGCCTTGACAACGGACGGACGACCCTGCGTTTGGGAATCGTCACTGCCGCCCATGAAATTGTAGACTCCGAGCGCGGCGACGACAGCGAATAGGCCACCGGCCAAAATCTTGGGCGGAATGGGGATCTGAATTCCAAAGATCTTTGTGCCCTGGCTCATGGCTGTTGGCCCCCGGCGGCCGCAACGCTGGGAGTAGCGCTTACCGGCACGGCGGTGGTAGCGGGCTCGCGAACAATGGCTTGAAAGCGAATATTGGCGTTGATCTGGTTGTTTCTCTGTTGCGGTGAGGCCAGGAGCGTATCGAGCACAAGCAACATCGGCGAGTGATCGGCCTCATTTAGGAATTTCATCAGGTTCGCGTTGGTACCTTCGTAGTTGGCTGAGATGTTGAGTAAGGTCAGATCGGCAGTGCCTTCGATCGGTTCTTCGGTCAGCCCAGCGTCACGCTCTTGAATGCCCGACGCCTTTGCCATGCGTTGAATCTCTTCGAAAACAGTCACATACGCCGTGCGGCGCGGAAGAAAGTACTTATCCGAAAAGGCGGCGGCCTGCTCACTGGCGGTTTGGACATGCGACGCCAAGCCCCTGGTTTTGCCGACTTGCGATTGGCCCGCACGAATTTGAGTGCGGACTTGCATGCTTTCCAGTTCCAATTCCTGACGGCTGCCGCCGGGAGGGGACAAATAGAAATAGAGAGCGGCCGCATTGAGGAGCGCCAAAAACCCGGCAAATAAACGGAGGCGCAACTGGGTGGGGGAAAGCTTGCTTTGTCCGCCGGCGCCCGTGAGTACTCCGACCAGTTCGGTTGATTCAGAGTTTTTGGTCATAGGGCACCGTTACGCGGTATTTGTAAAGCGGATCGTTCTGGGCGGGCGGGGTCTGACTGACTAACGAGGCGGCGCCGAAAAGATCCGATTTCTGCAGGTTCTTGAATAGGCCAATGACGGCTTCCGGTTGGGTGGTGCCAACGATCATATCGAGTTCGACACGGTTGGTGGTATTTTCACCTTCGATGTCGACTTGCGGGAGGCGGATAGCCATCAACCGGACATTTATCGGCATGACCGTGCCGAGGTCTTGGAAGACGCGGGTCCAACTGACGGCGCGGCGAGCGATAATTTGATTCATGAAAACGCTGTAGGCAAAGGTGCCGGCGTTCTCGGGTTTGGTAAGGATGGCCGAATATTGACTCTGATCGCGCCGCAGATCGGCCAGCCGCTTTTCGTCGCCTTCGATGCGGGTACGAAGATCGGCGGCTTCCGAACGGGCATGCAAAATCAAGCCGATCAGTAACGCTAAAGAACAAACGAGCAAAGCGCAAATAGCGGCAAAGACGGCATTCTCGGCTCGCTCGCGGCGGAACGGGTTGGATGCCAGGTTGATGCTAAACGGGGCATTGGTCTTCATGCGGCAAACTGCTCCAAGAGGCCCAGTAAGCCGGAGTTCTCGGCAAGCGCGGGGCCGAAGCGCGAGTTGACTGGGGAATAGGGGATACCGAACTCTTGTTCCATTTGTTCTCCGATGGCGGCAGTATCGGGACCGAAACCGCACAGCACCAGGTGATTGACTTGTTGCTCTAATTGATCTTCGGCAAAAGCGAGGGTTTGCTGAAGAACGGGGAACGCGGGGCTGCCGGACTGGGAATCGAGATCTTCGGAACTCAAATCGATGCAGCGGACCAGGCGTAGCTTTCCTTGTTCAATCAAGCCGATGGACAGTGTGGAGCCAGCGCTCTTGGCGAGAAGCGTGATGCCTTCGGGCAAGGTTTCACAGAAGGGCAAAGCGGCGATCAGCGAAGGAACCACCATTCCCACTCGATGGCCGGCTTCAACGAAGATAGCTTCGTACTCTTGCAGAATCGGATTGGCGATAGCAACGGCCAGAATTTCATGATGCCCCGGGCGGGACTCCTGTATAGAATAGGCCAGCTTCGCTTCTTCAATGTGAAACGGGACGGTTTTTCTAAGCCGGAAACGAAGTAGAGAGAGACGATCTTCATCGCGGGGCGGAAACTCTTCGAAATCAAGAATGGCCATGCGGACGGCGTAGTCCGGAATGACGAGTGCGGTAGTCATGCGGCGCGCACCGTTGCCGGCAGAAACCATCGGCAGCGCATCGCGGTAAAGCTGAGGCCGGATGAGATTGGGCAAACTGGGAGAAGCAGTCAGACCGCGATCTTTGAAACGCTCACGGTTTTGCAATTCGGGTTGCCGGGGAGAGACCGCAGCCAAGGCGAATTCCGATATTTCGAAGACGTGATCCGGCGAGGGATCGGATAACCAGTTAGCCATGTTTATTTAGCCATGTTTATTTAGCCATGTTTATTTAGCCATGTTATTCGATGAACGTTACCTTGTTGGCTTCGCGCAAAGTGGTGATGCCCTGCTTTACTCGGTCGAGCGCGGATTGACGCAAAAACGTCATGCCATCGGCGCGGGCGCTACGTTTAATCTCGGAGACGGGACGGCGTTCCAGAATCATTTCGCGAATTTTTTCCGTGAGGTCGAGCAACTCATGAATGGCGGTACGGCCGCGGAAGCCGGTGCCGGAGCACTCCATGCAGCCGCGGCCTTCCCAGAACTCGAAGTCGCGCCATTGGGCGGGGTCTAACCCGCTTTCCACCAGATACTCGTCTTCGTAACTGACGTGTTTGCGGCAGTGGGCGCAGATGATACGAACCAGGCGCTGGGCCAGAATGCAATTCAGCGAGGAAACGAAATTGTAAGGCTCAACGCCCATGTTCAGGAAGCGGCCGAGCACGTCGAGCACGTTGTTGGCGTGGACGGTAGTGAAAACAAGGTGTCCTGTGAGAGCGGCGTTGATGGCGATCTGAGCTGTTTCCTGATCGCGGATTTCACCCACCAGAATTTTGTCGGGATCGTGGCGGAGGATGGAGCGGAGACCGCGCGCGAACGTCAGACCTTTTTTCTCGTTGACAGGGATTTGCGTGATGCCTTTGATCTGATATTCGACCGGGTCTTCAATCGTGATGATTTTGTCTTCGTCGTTCTTAATTTCGCTGAGCGCGGCGTAGAGGGTGGTGGTTTTCCCCGACCCGGTTGGCCCGGTGACCAGCACCATGCCGTAGGGCTCTTTGATGTAGCGGCGGAATTTGACGAGATCGTGCTCGCCAAAGCCGACCACATCGAGCGAAAGCTTGGAAAACTTTTCGCTCATGGACTCTTTGTCGAGCACGCGGAGCACGGCATCTTCCCCATGGATGGTGGGCATGATGGAGACACGGAAATCGATCAGGCGGCCTTTGTAGCGAACGCGGAAACGGCCATCTTGCGGGACGCGGCGTTCGGCGATATCGAGTTCGCTCATGACCTTGATACGCGAGATGACGGAGGAATACCATTCTTTGGCGATGGGCGTCATGGCGTATTGCAAGACGCCATCAATCCGGTATTTGATGGCCAGTTGCTGGTCGCGAGTTTCGATATGAATATCGGAGGCGCGGCGTTCCAGGGCGTTAAAAATTGTCGTATCGACCAGCTTGATGACCGGGGCAATATCGGCTTCGCCAGAGGTGAGGCGGTCGATGGAAAGGTTTTCGTCGGTATTTTCCTCGTCGCCCACGACATCCAGCGCGAAGCCTTCGGTGACTTCTTCCAGCACGCGCTGCGATTGCTCGGTTTTCTTGAGCAGATCGGTAATTTGCGAGTATGTGGCGACCTTGACCTTAAGCTTCTTATTGAGAAGAACGGACAATTCGTCGATGAGAACGATCTGCTTGGGATCGGCTAAAGCGATTTCGAGGGTTCCGTTGGCGGCCTGAATGGGCACGAAATGATAGCGGAACATCAGGTCAACGGGAATAGTGCGAAAGAGTTCGTGATCGATCTTGGTGGCCTTCAGATCGACGAATTCGCAGCAATAGCGTTGCGCGATCGAGCGCGCTTGTTGGGTTTCCGCAATAGGGTCTTTGAGACGGTTGATGGTGTCGGTAGCCATGGTTTATCGAATCGTGTCCGCGAGAGAAAAAATGGGCAGATAGAGCGCTACCAAGACAAAGGCAACGAAAATACCCATGAAGATCATGATGGCGGGCTCTATTAAGGAGAGCAACGTCGTCATGCGGTTGGCCACATCCTCCTCGTAAAATTCTGCGACGCTCGCCAGCATCTGGGGAAGAGCGCCGGATGATTCACCCACCTCCATCATGTCAACGGCCAAGACAGGCATGATGCCCATGCTGCCCATGGCGGCAGAGAGTGGTTTTCCTTCGCGCACTAAGACGGACGTTTTGTCGAGGACTTTCTTGAGCAACTTGGTGCCCAGCGAACGTCCGGTGGTTTCGAGCGCCTGCACCAGCGGAATGCCGCCCACCAGCAGCGTACCCAGAACGCGGGCGAGCTGGGCGACCTGATACTTGGTCCAAATATCGCCAAAAACAGGGAGGTGCATGATGCCACGGTCTATAGTTTCTTGCGATGAATCGCGGCGAGACCAGAAATAGGCGGCCACAGCGGCGGCGAGCAAAGCAACGAAGGCGAGCAAAACATACGCGCGGGCAGTGGTGCCGATGGCGATTAAGACTGTGGTGGCTAGGGGCAGCTTTGCCCCCATGCTGCTGTAGAGTGCGGCAAAGTTGGGCACGACATACGTGACCAGAAACACCATTAAGATGATGACCAGCACGATGAGGACCGCAGGGTATGCCAGCGAAGACATCAATTTCTTTTTGACGGAAAGTGTCAGGCGCTGGTAGGTGAGATAGCGATCAAGGACTTCGATCAGAGAGCCGCTTTTCTCGCCGGCCAAAACAGAGGTGACATAGATGGCTGGAAAGACGTTTTGTTTGTCGAAGGCGTCGGACAAAATGGTGCCGGTTTTGACATCGTCGCGAACGGCTTTGATGTAGCGGCCCAATTTTTCATCGGTGAGGCGATCGGCCAAGATGTCGAGGCATTTCAGAATGGGAAGGCCGGCGCGGACTAAAGTGACGAATTGTTGGTTGAAAATGAGGAATTTTTCGAGATTGACGGATTGTTTGCGGCCGGCATCGGCGCCCAGACGGGTGCCCAGATCGTTGGCGCGGATGGAATAGACCAGGAAGCCTTGCTGCGCCATGCGTTCGCGCGCTTCGCGTTCACTGGCGGCTTCAGTCATGGATTCGTGCATTTGGCCGCGCTGGTCGGCATAACGGAGTAGGAATTCAGCCACGGCCTATTTCCCCTGTCCGTCCCAAGTAACGGAATCGACAATATCGGCGCCGGCGGGTATAGCGAAATGGAAGAGGTTTTCACTGACCGGGGGATTCACTCGTTCGCTTTTGAACGTGAAGGCAAGCAACGACTGGTCGCGTCCAGCAACTTTTAGTTCGTGGATAGATCCATCGGCAGCAATCAGCATCTCTATGTTGTCGTACGGAGTCTGGTCGTTCTTGGATCGAGCGGCCAGCCAGGCAGCGTTTCCTTCCGCTGGGTGACTTGAAAAATCGCGAAACTCCTTTTTCATGTCGAGCCAGGCCGAGCAGGAAGGCTAAGGGCGCGCGCATATCCTCTGTATTCTTGAGTGGCATACGCTCCACGCGGTTCTCACTTGCAGAATACAGGTAGGCCATTTTTCCATCTGAAATGAATAACTTACCCGCAGGACGGGCGTAATCCCAGCGCATTTTGCCCGTCTTGCGGAGGGTGAGGATACCGGTTTCGGGTGGCCTGGGATGTCCCTGCATGTTGTAGTTTTCGACGAATTCGATGGAAAGGGTCCGAGCTGAGTTATAACGTGTTTCGACACGTCTGATCAATTCATCGGTCGTTGTGGCGGCCGAGAGTAGAGCAGACGCTAGCAAGAAGAGGGTGCAAAAACACGTAAGGCGCGGCATACCTCAAGTGTAGGACGTGCAGCGGCGGGGAAACGTGGAGGTTGAGGTCTACGGGACCAGCGAGAACGCGGTGAAGACCCAAATCTGGATCGCCGTGTCGGTCTATGTGCTGGTGGCCATTGATCGCTCATCACTCAATCCTATCCTTCTTTGGAACTGGGTTTGGTTTTGGTAGTCCGAAGCTTGGCTTTCCTTCGGCTACATTAAAATTCCCCACGCCGGCGAGGCCATTGGCACTCGCGTGCTGAAACGCCTTCTTGATTGCCTTGCCATTGTCAGATCAGTTTCCCACTAACTGCGCATAGACACCCCGCGCCACACCTACATCCGTCGTTCCCTTTACAATCGCTCGCCCGTCCGCAAAAAAGGTCACATCATACTTCGGCACTGACAACCGCAGCGCGAATTCGTTCACCCGTACCACTCCGAGTGGCCGCAGCCGCGCCGCCAGAGCCTGCAAATCCAGAGGCCGCGCATTCTCGTGCAACTGCACCGCGTTGCGCCCGCACAAACTCACCGGCGTTCGCTTCCGCCCATCCAAATACCGAAATTCCAGCTTGCCGCAAACCCGGCAAGCCGGATCGGGCTCTCCAGCGGACACCCGTTTCTGCGTCCCTTGCCAAACGTCCATCGTGTGAAGGAACGGCGCAAATTCGTCCCATCCTGCAATCAACCGCATCACCATCGCCACTTGCAGCGCAGCCACCGATGCAGTTACTGGCGCAATCACCCCATTCACGTCGCACGTCGGCTGCAATCCGCTGGGTGGTTCCGGATAGACGCAGGCCAAACAGGGGCCTTTCCCGGGCACAACAGGCATCACTACCCCGTAACTCCCCACAGCCGCTCCATAGACCCAGGGCCGTTTCAATTTGACGCTAAGATCATTGATGAGATACCGCGTTTCGAAGTTGTCCGTGCCATCGAGAATAATGTCATAATCGGATGCTAATTCTTCGGCATTCGACGGCGTCATATCTTTGACTAGCGGTTCAATTTGGACGTGGGAATTGATTTGTTGCAGACGCCGTGCGGCCGCCATTGCTTTAGGAGACTCGTTTTGAGCGTCAGACTCGTCATAGAGCCATTGCCTTTGCAAGTTTGTGTAGTCGACATAGTCGCGGTCAATCAGCCGCAAGCGCCCAATGCCGGCCCGCACCAGCGCCTCCGCCTGAAAGCTTCCTAGTGCGCCGCAGCCGACAATACAGACCGATGCTCGCCCAATTCTTTCCTGTCCAGCCGCCCCGAGACCGGGAAAGAGGATCTGCCGCGAATAGCGCTCGTTTTCTGCGGCTGCCATATAACACGATCCTAGCAATCATCGTCTGTTTGCCTGCCGCCGCTCAACAGCCCGAATCCAATCCTTTGCAAGAGGCATTGAAATATGAAGGGCGCAACGTAACAAGTCTCACATTCGAGCCCGACGACCAGCCTTTGGCCAAAGCGGATCTCGCCAAACGGGTGCCGATCCAGGCCGGTTCTCCTTTCCATGAACGCGACCTGCGCACCGCACTCCAGAATCTTTACTCGTCGGGACGCTATGCCGATTTGGCGGTGGACGCGCGTGACGACGGGGCCGGCGTGGCAGTGCGTTTTGTGACGCAACGAGCTTACTTTGTCGGCAAAATCGAAGTTCTTGGCCTAAAACGGCCTCCCAACGAAGGCCAATTACTGAGTGCGGCCAAACTGCGCACGGGACGCCTTTATTCCGCCGCGGATAAGGATCAGGCAATCGCCTCGTTGCAAACTCTGTTGCGCCAGAATGGCTTCTACAATCCCGCTGTCCAAGCGGAAGTGGAATACGAACCCGAATGGGAAGAAGCTCACGTTCGCTTCAACTTAGACCCAGGTAAACGGGCAAAGCTGGAAACACCGAACATCACTGGCAATGGGGCGCGCTCTGCCGGCAACATCATTCGCGCCACCCACTGGAAGCGCCTCTACGGATTCTTTGGCCTTGGCTGGCAACCGCTGACCAATGCAAGGCTGCGGGCCGGCTTAGACGGCATTCGCCGCTATTACGAAAATCGCAGCCTTTTGCAAGCAAAGGTAACGCTGAACCGCCTTGAATATCACGAAGACTCCAATACGGTTCAACCCTATATCGAAATCCAGGAGGGTCCGCGCGTGGCCGTCCGCGTGGAGGGCGCTCACATCGGCCAATCTAAGCTGATCGAGCTTGTGCCTATGTTTCAAGAGCACTCCATCGATTCGGATCTCATCACCGAAGGCGATCACAATATCGAGCAGTATCTGGAATCGCAAGGCTATTTCGAAGTCGAAGTTACCCATTCCCTCACCGACGGCAAAGATTCGAGCGAACGCATTGTGACCTACACTGTCGACCGCGGTGGCCGTCACAAGCTCGCCTACCTGGGTGTAACCGGCAATCGTTATTTCCCCGATTCGATGATTCGTGAACGGCTGCTGATCGAGCCCGTCCATCTCCCGCGCTTCCCGTACGGCCGTTTCAACGCTTCTTTGTTACGCCAGGACGTGCAAGCCATTCAAAACCTTTATTCTTCCAATGGCTTTCGCGATGTCAATGTAACCTCGCGCATTGAGGACGATTTCCATGGCCGGGCCAATCACCTGGGTGTTTTCATTCAGATCGTGGAAGGACATCAATGGACTGTTGCCTGGCCTGAAACTGGAAGGCATCCCCGATGCTGACCGTAAATACCTGGAAGATATCTTGGCATCGTCAAAAAATCAGGTCTACAGCGACGCCAGCATATCCTTGGATCGCGAAAACATTCTGAACTATTACTACGGACGCGGCTATCTGAATGCCGCCTTCGATTACTACCCAAGCCCCGCGCCCGTTCCTTACCGCATCAATCTTCGCTATGTTGTCAATCCTGGGCCGCGCACCTTTGTCCGAAACGTTCTTATCACCGGTCTCGAAACCACTAATCCGCACCTTATTTTCGACCGCCTGGAACTCAAGGGTGGCGAACCGCTCTCCTTAGCCAAGGAGATCGATACCCAGCGCCGTCTCTACGACTTGGGCATTTTTTCTCATGTCACCACCGCCGTTCAAAACCCGGGCGGCGATGAAGAAAATAAGTATGTCCTTTACGACGTCGATGAAGCGCGCCATTACTCCTTCACTTTTGGGTTTGGCGCTCAGTTGGCACGCATCGGCGGCGGTATCACCAGTCTCGACAATCCCGCCGGTAGCACTGGCTTCGCTCCGCGCATCGCAGTCGGCCTCGCCCGCAACAATCTTTTCGGTCTCGGTCAAACACTAGGTCTGCAAACGGCGGCGTCTACCATTGAGCAGCGCGCCGCGCTCACTTACTTCATCCCGCACTTTATTTCGAATGACAAACTGAGCCTTACCACTTCTGTGTTGATCGAAAATTCGAATGATATCCGTACGTATACGCAGCATCGCCGTGAAGGGTCGATTCAGCTTTCCCAGCGTTTCTCAAAAGCATTTACTTTTCAATATCGGGTGGCCTATCGAAATATCACATTGTCGAACGTGAAGATCAATCCCAGCTTGGCGCCTATCCTGGCGCAGCCTGAGACTGCGGGCGTCGGCAATTTCACCATCATTCACGATAAACGAGACGATCCCACCGACGCTCATCACGGCTCATATACCACGCTCGATCTTAGCTATGCGCCTGGTTTTCTCGGTACGCAGACCCATTTCGCACGCGGCCTGTTCCGCAACTCCACATACCACCTGTTTCATCGCGATTTTGTTTTCGCCCGCAGCACGCAGTTAGGTCTCATCCAACGCACCGGTGGTAAGAACAATGGGAGTGCGGCCGATCAAGATCCGATTCCGCTCGCCGAGCGCATCTATTCGGGCGGTTCGACCTCTCTCCGCGCTTTCCCCGATTTCCAAGCCGGACCGCGCGATCCCACCACGGGCTTCCCCGTTGGCGGCAATGCGCTTTTTGCGAATACGTTTGAACTGCGCTTCCCTCTCCTGGGGGACAATTTAGGTGGCGTATTGTTTCATGACGCTGGTAATGTTTACAGCTCCCTCAGTGATTTCAGCCTGCGCTTTCGCCAGCATAATTTGCAAGATTTTAACTATACGGTGCAATCTGTGGGATTCGGCTTTCGCTACCGTTCTCCTATTGGCCCCATTGGACTCGACCTCTCATTCAGCCCAGATGCGCCGCGCTTCTATGGTTTCAAAGGAACCGAACAGCAACTGCTGAATTGCTCCATCAACAACAATTGTTCGTCTGCTGTCGCGCAGAAAATCAATGCGTTTCAATTCCACTTCTCTTTGGGGCAGGCCTTCTAATGCGCATCTGCTGCTGCCTCTTCCTCGTCCTGCTCCGGCCCCTTGGCGGCGAAACGATTGATCGTCTGGCTATTACCGTCGGCCATCAAATCATTACTCAATTGCAGATTGACGAAGAACTGCGGGTCACCGCGATGCTCAATCATGAACCAACGGTTGACCGCACGCTAGAGGCGCGGCGCGACGCCGCAGACCGTCTGGTTGAGCAGTTACTCATCAAGTTCGAAATGGAAATAAGCCGTTACGACTCGCCCGGGTCCGTCGACGTCGACAAATATTATCAGCAAATTGAAGAAGTCAATGGCGGCGCGGCAGACTTCGAAAAGACGCTGCTTGTCTTCAATCTAACCCCGCAAGTTCTCCGCAGTCATCTGGAGCTGCAACTTACCGAGCTGAAATTTATCGATGTGCGCTTTCGCCCCGACGTGTCCGTTCCCGATGCCGATATCGAGGCCGCCTACCAAGCCCGCATCGCCAATTGGAAGCAAACACATTCCGGCCCTCCACCCACCCTGGAGGCCTCTCATGATTCGCTTCGCGCGATGCTGGTGGAAGAGCGTACCGATAGCGCGCTGAATACGTGGCTGGCCGAGAGCCGCAAAAGAGTGCGTATCGTTTATTTAGATAAGACGCTGCAGTGATATGAAGATCGCACGAAAGTCTCTATGGAAAATCGCTGCCGCTTCGCTGGCGCTCGTGTGTGCGCTGGTCGTCTGCCTTATCCTTGTCCTGCAATCGAACTGGTTCCGCGATCAGCTTCGCAAGCGCATCATCGCTCAAGTTGAAACAGCCACCGGCGGCAAGACCGAAATCGGCAGCTTTGATTACGACTGGCGAACCCTCACCGTCGATATCAAAGACTTTGTGATTCATGGCACGGAAGCTCCGCCCGCTAATCCGCTTTTCCGTGTCGCGCGGGCGCGCATCACCGTAAGAGTGCTTTCCGTTGTGAAGCTTTCGGCCGATATCTCTTCTATCGTCTTGGCCAAACCCCAGGTCAACCTGATCGTCGCCCCCGATGGCTCAACCAACCTGCCTACCTCGCCCATTGCTCGCAAAAGTAAAAATCCGATCGCGGAACTCTTTGCGCTCAAACTTGATACGTTCGTCGTCACAGATGGCGTGGCGAACGTCAATGACCGGCGAATCCCCCTGAACGTTCGCGCCACCGGCGTGGAACTCACTGCCCACTACCTCAAAGCCGGACCCAGCTACGACTTGGCGGCATCTTCCCGCGAAGTCAACATGGGTTTTGGCCAGTTACTGCGCGGACCGTTTCAGTTCAGCGCGCAAGCGTCGCTCGGCAAAGATCGCGTACTCGTTCAAAGAGTCGAGCTGACCAGTGCCGCTTCGCGCGTGGCCGGTAGCGCTATGCTCGAAAATTTTGTGCATCCCCGCCTGAACTTTCAAGTTGCTGGAACCGCCCCTACCAACGAGATTTTGCCGTTGGCCAAATTTACCTATGTGCGGGGCGGCAAGCTTGCGCTGAAGGGAACCGGCCGCTACGACGAAAAGGGAGGCTGGTCGTTTGACGGGAAAGCGGATGCCCAGCAGGCGAACATCGAGTCTCCCGTTCTCACTTTAAAAGGAGTCAACGCTTCGGCCGACGTGGAAGCCAAACAAGCGGGCTTGGTCTTGCGCCACATTGCGGTGGCGGCCAGAGGTGCAAGGCTCACCGGGGAAGCGGCCATCAAGAACTATCGGGATTTAACCTTTGAAGGCAATCTCAGCGGCCTTGCCTTGCGCGAGGCGGCGGCATTTTTCACGGACAAACCTCTTGCCTGGCAAGGCCTGGCCAGCGGGCGTGTTCATGGTACCGGCAGTCTTGCGGCGCGCGCAAATGATTTCGCGCTGCAAGGCGATTTGCGGATTGCTCCCGGGTCGTCCGGCATCCCAGTTTCCGGCGCCGTGAACTTAACCTACCGGCAAAAATCAAACTCGCTCGATTTTGCCAAATCATACCTCAACTTCCCAAATTCTGCTATTTCGTTCGCTGGCTCTTTGCGCGGCCAGAACCAAGTTGTGCTCGATAGCAGCAACCTCGAAGACTTCAGACCTATCGTCAGTTTGCTGGCCCTCAAGATGCCTCCAGACGTTTGGCCCGTTTTAGGAACCGATGGTCACGCTCACTTCACGGGGCTCATTAGCAATCTCCTCACGAGTCCGAATTTCTCTGGCCAACTAGATAGCTCCGCTGTGCGCGTTGAAGGCCAGTTGTTCGATCAAGTTACCGCGAAGTTCAACGCCGGTAACAGCGGGATTGATTTCGCGGCGCTCGACGTCCAACAAGGCCAAACGCGGATCAATGGGACCGGCCTCATTGGTCTCAACGCTTGGACGATTCGGCCCGATTCGGCCCTTCGCGCGGCACTCGCCATCCACACTTTGAATGTCGCGAAAGCGGCCGCGCTATTCCCCCAAATTGAGTTGCCCATCATCCAAGGCATCGTTTCAGGCACTGTGCAGTTGCATGGAACCTTCGCTCAGCCTGAGGGCCGTGCCCATATTGCCAGCGATAGCCTCGACGCCTATGGCGAGCGGCTGAATCAGGCGCAATTCGACGCCGATCTGACCGGCGATAAACTGCAAATCTCCAAGGGGCGTATTGTTTCCGGCGCGGCCGTGCTGAGTTTTTCCGGCGGCTATGCGCATCTGTCCGGCCGTTGGACGAGCGGCGAGGCGCACGTCCGCGTCGATAGCAACGGCTTTCCATTAGCTAGTCTGTCGCCGGTCCGAAAGTATGAGCCGGCCTTCAACGCTCATGCGGAGTTGCATTTTGATGCGTCGGCCAGCGTTGGACCCGGCAAGCTGGAGCCCACCGGCGCCAACGGCACAATTCAGCTATCCAACATCACCTGGAACGGTGAACCCTATGGCGAGCTCACCATCAACAGCGCTACTCACGGGTCATCGCTCGATGCTGTCGTCACGGGCGATTTTCGCAAGAACCTTTTGCATGGAACCGCGAAGGTTGCGTTAACTGCCGGCAACCGGACGACCGCCGAAATTGATTTTGACCGCATTAACCTGGCATCGCTCTATTCACTCATCCACACCGATACAACCCCGCTGTTCGACGGAGAAATGGCAGCCAAGCTTTACGTCGAAGGATCGCTCCAGCATCCCGATCAAATGCACGTTTCCTTTAAGTCCGATAAATTGGAGCTTTCCTCGCGCCTGGCCACTGACGAGTTGGGTAAGCCCAAACCCGCGCAGTTCGTGTTTCGCAACTCAGGTCCGCTGGTTGTCGAGCTTTTCCAGAACGTCGCCACACTGCGTAGCTTCAAGATCGAAGGCGATCAAACCGGCTTGGAAGTGAGTGGCAGCGTTCCGCTTGACAGCAAGAAGCCTCTCGATCTTAAAGTTGGGGGCACCGTCAATCTGCAGGCATATCACTTATTCGACCCCAATGTGGAATCTTCGGGCGTCTCCGCTATAGCGGCGTCTATTGGGGGGACCCTCGCCGACCCCACCGTCAACGGAACGCTGGAAGTCAAGGACGGTTCATTCTTCCCGGAAAACATCCCCAATGGCCTGAGTGAAGTAAATGGCACCGTTGTTTTCACCCGCAATCGCGCCACGCTCCAAAAAATGACCGCTAAATCCGGTGGCGGCGAACTGGCGCTCACAGGTTTCCTGAGCTTCGCCGGCGGTGGCCCACTCATTTATCACCTCGAGGGTTCCGCCGAAAACGTCCGTGTCCGCTATGCGGGCACCATTAGTGTTACAGTCAGCTCAAGGTTGCGGCTCAGCGGCACCAGCACCAAGAGTCTGCTCGCCGGTACGCTCACTGTGTCGCGAGTAGTCTTCAATACCAATACCGACGTCGGCAACCTCTTGGCCGGACTAGGCGCCGCCAACGCTGCGCCGGGCGGCGAGAATGATTTCCTCACCGGTCTCCGTTTGGACGTAGCCATTGAAAGCGCGCCAAACTTGCAACTGAGCACTTCACTTAGCCGCGATGTCGAGGCTGAAATTAATCTCAGGCTCCGCGGCACCCCGGATCATCCTGTCCTTCTGGGAAACCTCGCCGCCAATCAAGGAGATATTCAAGTCTTCGGTAATCGCTACAGTATCAACCGCGGTGAAATCTCTTTCACCAATCCGGTTAAAATTGAGCCGACTCTCGATCTCGATCTCGAAACGCGCGCGCGCGGTATCACTGTGGATATCACCATTTCCGGCACCTTCAGCAAGCTGAACATCGCCTACCGTTCCGACCCGCCTTTGCAGCCGCGGGAAATCATTGCCCTGCTCTCTCTCGGCCGCCCGCCCGATTCTGCCGACACCACCAAAACGCTCCGTTCGAACGACACCAACACTCTGCAATCCCCCGCTAACTCCCTGCTGGGCGCGGCCGTTACGTCCCCGGTAACAAATCGCCTGTCTAAACTCTTCGGCATCACGAACATTCGCATTGACCCGCTCGTGCAAGGCATCACCAATACGCCGCAAACCCGCGTTACTCTGGAGCAACAGATTTCGCGCGATATCACCATTACCTACGTGACCAACCTGTCGCAGACATCGGAGCAAATTTTCCGCTTCGAATGGGCGTTCAGCCGGAAGTTTTCCGTAGTCGCTTTGCGCGACGATAACGGCGAGTTCGGCATCGATTTTCAATTCAAGAAACAATTCAAATAGCCACTATGCGTCTCCGTGCGGAAAAGAACCGGCTCAAAATCGAGCACAGCATCATTGACGGCCTACGCCCTGTGCTCGAAAGAATTTTGCGCGGCAACCCCGCAGTCCGCAGTATCATCCCCGGCGTGATCCGCCCTGTGCGCGACGCTAAGGGGCCGCCTTCCATTCGCATTACCGTACCCACGACCAATGGCTGGAAAGCGATCGCCCTGAGCGCCGGCGCGCGCCAGGAATTGTTCATCAGCACTGCCGAAGGCAAAGAGGAACTTGCCAGGATCCTCAAGGCCGCCTTAGATAATGGTTAGATTACGCCGCGCTTTCTCAAAGGTTTCCTCTTCGCCGCCTGTGCTCAGTTCGCCTCCGCGCAAAATGTGACCTTTAGCAAAGACCTCGCGCCGGTCGTCTATTCACACTGCGCCCCTTGTCATCATCGGGGAGGCAGCGGCCCGTTCCCCTTGATTAGCTACGAAGATGTTGCCAGGCACGCCGCCCAGATTGTTAGCGTGACAAAGAGCCGCTACATGCCACCCTGGCCGCCTGAAAAAGGCTACGGCTCATTCGCCTCTGATCGCAGTCTCACTCCAGAGCAGATTCATCTGTTCGCAAGTTGGGTGGAGCATGGCGAAGCCCGCGGTCAAGACGCCGATCTTCCTCCCCCTCCGCGCTTCACCAGCGAATGGCAAATGGGTCCACCCGATTTAATCCTTCGCATGCCCGCTCCGTTTCACGTCCCCGCTTCGGGCGGCGACATCTTCCGCAATTTCGTGATTCCTAGCAGCGTAACTTCCCTTCATTACGTGCGCGGCTTTGAACTGCGTATGAGTAACCCGCGTGTCGTTCACCACGGCAACGTAGTTCTTGATCGCACTCACTCACTTAGGGCGCGTGATGGCCGGGATGGCCAACCTGGTTTCGCCGGCATGGATGTCATCACCGAAGCTGCCGCCGACAACTTCGAGCCTGATTCCCATTTCCTGTTTTGGAAGCCTGCCACCGTAGTCCGGCCCGAGCCTGACGACATGTCGTGGCGCCTCGATCCTGACACCGACCTGATCCTCAACTTGCACTTGCAGCCAACCGGCAAACCAGAAGAGCTGCAGGCCGAAATAGGCATTTATTTCGCCGCGCACCCGCCCACACGCCTTCCCATGCTGGTTCAGTTGGAGCACGACGGGGCGATCCGCATTCGGCCAGGCTCAAAAGACTTCGAAATCGGCGATGAACTCACCCTGCCGGTCGACGTCCAGGTTCTGGCCATCTACCCACACGCTCACTATCTCGGCAAACTAATCGAGGCCTGGGCCACGCTACCCAACGGCAAACGTTGCTGGCTCATTCGTATCGCCGATTGGGATATCAACTGGCAGGCCACGTACGATTACGCCGCCCCGATCGATCTTCCCAAAGGCGCCAAGATCGGTATGCGCATTCGCTATGACAACACGGCAGAAAACCCGCGCAATCCCAACCGTCCGCCCAAACTTGTCCTGGCAGGAAATCGCAGTCAGGACGAAATGGGCCACGTCTGGCTTCAGTTGCTCCCCAAAGAAAACCCGGGTGGCGAAGATCCGCGCATGGCAATCCAGGAAGCCGTGATGCGCCGCCGCCTGGAAAAGTATCCGGCCGATTTTCTCGCAAACTACAATCTCGCGGCTGTCTTGCAAATGCGCGGCAAGTATCCGGAAGCCATCGCAGTCTATCGCGCCGCTCTGCGAACCGAGCCAAGAAATGTAACCGCCCACAACAGCCTTGCCGCCGCGCTTCTTTTTGAAGACGATCTGCCCGCTGCGATTGCCGAATTGCGTACTGCCTTGCAACTCGACCCGCACTATTTAAATGCGCGCTATAACCTGGCACGTGCGCTTGTGGCTGGTGGAGACCTTTCGGGCGCCCGCGAAGAATACGCGCACTATCTGCAAGAGAATCCAAACGACGCCGCTGCCCACGCCAACCTGGGCACTGTTGAGTTCAAGCAAGAAAATTTTTCCGATGCTCTTGTTCACTTTCGCGAAGCGGTCCGCCTCGACCCCCAAGATGCCGATACCCAGGTGAACCTGGGTACCCTGCTCGCTATGCGCGGCGATCTCCCGGCTGCGAAAGAAGCCTTCGAAACTGCCTTGCGCATCAACCCCGATAGTCAGGCGGCCCGCAGGAATTTGGCCCTTGTAAACCAGAAGTTGGCGGCGAAGCCATGACCCTGCGTCTTGCGTCGCCGCTCTTTCTAAGCGCTTCTGAGGGTCAAGAATTGAGCCTCGCGATTAGCGGTGGTCGCGGTGCTCGTCTCTATGCTCCTCATGGCGCTGCGGCGTGTAACCATGGAATTCCCCTCGGCGCTCGGCTGGCATCGGCACTGCGCGGTTAAACCGTTCACGATCGACCCACCCTCGATTCCAAGGGTTGCCGCCCACGATAATCGAATGTTCGCGCCAGCCAAATCCGAATCCGCCGCGATCCCAGCCCCACGGGCCAAAATATGCGCCGATCGAAACAGCCGGTCCAAAGCTAAAGCCTGCAAAGAAGCCTCTCCGCGGTCCAACAAAGAAAATCTGCGGATTGTAATAGGGAACGTAGTAGTCAGGTCCCATTGGAGCAATCTCAATCAAACCAGGGCCGGCAATTTGCACTCGTTCATACCGTGAAAATTGCGGGTCTTGGAAATAACCGTACTGCTGGGCCCGCGCCCGCAAGCGCTGTACCGCATCCATCACCTCGCCGCGTTGTGCTAATACCGCGTCGCCAAGCTGCTCCGTCCACTGCATATATTGCGCCATCTGGCTCAAAATTTGCGGGAAGGGAAGTAGCGCAAGTACACTCACATCCCATGGCAGATTATCCTCTCGGATCGCCTCCGCCAGCGCTTGACCGTGCAGGAATGCGTGCTGATTCGCCCATCCTGCCGCCGCCGGAATCTGTTGATATACCGTAGCCGCTGTCAGCACATGTGCCAATAAACTATCCGGATACAAAGCAATCGACGCAACCATCTGCTCCAACTGCTGCGGCGGGAACACCGGCGCTTGACCCGGCCCGACAGCGGGATACTGCGGCGCTTGCGCCTGCGGATATTGTGGCTGCGGATACTGTTGCGGGTATTGCGGTTGACCCTGCTGCTGCGGATACTGTTGATCTTGCGGATAAGGCTGTTGCTGTTGTGGCGGATAAGGCGGCGGGGGTTGCTGGCTAAACGCTGCCGCGGCTAACCCCGCGCCCAAAACCACCGCAATCAATGATCGATTCCTGTTCATGTTTTTCTGATCCTTCCTCCTCGTCATTTTCTTGGACGAGCCCTAACCTTCAAAGGATACCGTTCCACCTGGCAAAACAAATTAAACTCTTTAATCGGCCCATCCCTTCTTGGCATGATCCTAGTGGAATCGTGGGACAGTTGCCTTCTGGCGTACCATAAAGGCTATCCGACCCTAAATCGCTTCCAATGCCTAGAAATCGTCTTCCGATCTACGCCTCCCTACTCTCACTTGCCGCCATTCTTGGCCTGGCCTTTGCTCAATCTCCGCAAGAGGCCGCGCGCATCGATCCCGACGCACAGCCGATCGATCCCGATCGTGGCGCCGCCGGCCTTTCCCGCGCTCTCGCCTCGTTGCAAACTCGCGCCAGCATGTTGATGATCACAGCTCATCCCGACGATGAAGATGGCGGCATGCTCGCCGCCGAGACTCGCGGCCGCGGCACTCGCGCCTCTTTGCTTACGTTGACCCGCGGCGAAGGCGGCCAAAATGCTATGTCGGTCGATTCCTACGACGAGCTCGGCCTGGTCCGCACCCAAGAGCTTCTGCAAGCCGACCGCTACTACGGCGTCGATCAATACTGGGGCAGTGTCATCGACTACGGCTTCTCCAAAACCCGCGAAGAGGCCATCGAAAAATGGGGCTATGAGCGCGTTCTGTCCGACGTTGTTCGCGTGGTCCGCATGACGCGTCCGCTGATCCTCACCTCCAGCTTCGCCGGCGCACCCACCGACGGTCATGGCAATCACCAAGTCTCAGGCCAAATGGCGCAAGAGGTCTTCAACGCCGCGGCCGATGCCAACCGTTTTCCCGAACAGATTCGCGAAGGTCTCCGCCCCTGGGCGCCGCTAAAGGTTTATGCCCGCGTTCCGTTTTTTGCCCCGACCAAAGACAACACGATTTACGATTACGCCACCGATAAGTACGTGCCTATCCGCTTTCGCAACTACGTCGATAACACCTGGATCAACGAACGCCCGGCTACCACGCTCGAATTTCAAGAAGGCGCCTTCGACCCCACGGTCGGCCTCACTTATCTGCAAATCGGCCGCACAGGCTGGGGTTTTCAAAAGAGCCAAAACGGCGGCAATACCACTCCCCCAGAAGGTCTCTATACCGCCACGTATCACCGCTACGGCACCCGTGTCGATCCAACGCCCAAGGACACTTCTTTCTACGACGGCATCGACATTTCGCTGGCCGGTATCGCAACCCTCGCCAAAGGCGACACCGCGTTCCTTAAACGCGGCCTTGAGCACATCGCGAAAATCGCGGCTGAAGCATCCGAAAAATTTCGGCCCGGCAATCCGCCGGCAATTGCCCCATTGCTCGCCGACGGCTTAAAAGCTACTCGCGAACTGTTGGCTGAAGTCAACGCTAGTCACCTCTCCGAACCCGGCAAAAGCGATGTCGCCTTCGAACTGAGCAATAAGCGGGAACAATTCGAAAAAGCTCTCGCGCTGGCGCTGGAAGTTTCCTTCGATGCCATCGTGGCTCCAGAAAAAGAGCCGGACAATCGCTTTGGCGGCGCCCAGGCCGTTACCTTCTCCATCGCTATCCCGGGCCAGAAATTCTTCGTCCAAACAGCTCTGCACAACGAAGGTTCGGAAACCGTCAATGTGGAAGAAGTCGTAGTTCGCCCATCCGACGGCAAGAGTTGGACCATCCAGAACGACAAGCCCGCGCCATCCTCCCTGGCCCCAGCATCGGAAAACAAAGTGAAATTCTCTGTCGTTGCACCGCAAGATGCAGCGCTCACCAAGGCCTATTTCACGCGCCCCAATCAGGAGCAGCCGTATTACAACTTGGTGGACGAGCGTTTCCGCAACCTATCGCTGGCGCCTTATCCTTTAACTGCAACGCTGCGCCTTAGCTATAAAGGCGTGCCGTTTACCCTGCGCCGCATTGTTGCCGCCAATCAGCGCACCGAAGGCATTGGCATTGTGGCCGACCCGCTTATGGTCGCCCCAGCCATCTCGGTTGCCGTCAGTCCCTCCGCCGGCGCCGTTCCTCTCACATCTCGTTCTTTCACGTTTTCCTGCGGTCTTCGCAGCAACGTCAAAGGGCCTGCTAAAGGTTCCGTTCGCTTGCGCTTGCCGGCTGGCTGGTCGTCTTCTCCAGCGCAAGCCCCGTTCTCGTTCGCACGCGATGGAGATAGCGAAACCATTACCTTTCAAGTCACTCCTCACTCGCTGGAAGCCGGCAATTACGAAATCCGCGCCGTCGCCGATTACGGCGGCAAAAGCTACGAAGAAGGCTTTCGGCTGGTCGGCTATCCGGGCGTGCGCCGCTATCCCAGCTATCACCCCGCCACTTACAAAGCCGTTGGCGTGGATGTCAAAACCGCTGACAATCTGCACGTAGGCTTTTTGCCCGGCACCGGCGACGATGTTCCGCAAGCTTTGATCGACCTCGGCGTTGAACTCCAAACACTTTCCGCCGCCGATATCGAAACGGGAGATCTCTCCCACTTCGACGCCATTGTTCTGGGCGTTCGCGCCTACGCTGTCCGCCCTGAACTCCGCTCCGCCAACAGCCGGTTGTTGAACTACGTGAACAATGGTGGCGTTCTGATCGTTCAATACAACGTCCAAAACTTCGACCCCGATTACGGCCCTTATTCCCTCACCGTTGGCAACGCACCGCGGGTCGTCGACGAAGCCGCGCCCGTTAAAATACTAGCGCCGGACAACCCGTTGTTCAAGTGGCCTAACAAAATCAGCACAGCCGATTTCGATGGTTGGGAAGAGGAACGGGGACACGGATTCCTACAAAAGTGGGATGCTCACTATGAGGTTTTGACTGAAACCCACGATCCCGATCAGGATCCCCAGAAAGGTGGCCTCCTTTTAGCCCACTACGGCAAAGGAATCTACGTCTATGACGCATTCGCACTACACCGCCAGCTTCCGGCGGGCGTCCCGGGTGCCTATCGGATTCTGGCCAATCTGGTCAGCCTTGGGAAGAACCCGGGTTGGCGTTGATTAGCTCTCGAAAGATGGGTGCTCCCGGATTTCTCCGGCCTGGTCCCAGCAACAAAATTAATATCTAGCCCAAACCCTCCGATAATAAACAATAGCCCACCATCGCCAATCACCAATGTCGGTATTTATTTTTGTTCGCATAGCCCTATATTTTTCAACGGGATAGTGGTTTTGATCGTTATTCGTTGTTGCGTACCGGAACTTGTGCCATGGGAGCTTTTGAAAAGTGAGGGTCTCTATCGTGCGACCATTCTGGGCTACAATAAAGGAGATAAGAACTATTTATGACTTCTATGGTGGTTAATCCCATGCTTAGGTCGGCTGAGGTTATTGCTCATGCCACCAGCGCGATGGGAAGAGAAAATGTGATGGCGTGGCTTCAAAAGCCAAACATAGCTCTTGGCGAGGTGACGCCCCTGGATATATTGTCCAAGGGCGAACCCGGCGAAGTCCAAAACCTTGACGACCAGTTGACCGCAATCGAATACGGTATGTTTTCTTAAATGCTGGTTTGGCGGATTAGCAAGAAGGATTTTGCAAATACCGCTTTTTCGGGCTACGGTGGATTGAAAGCTCAGGCTCGCTGGAATCATTCGGGCAATCGAATCGTTTATACGGCGCAATCGCTTTCGCTTGCGGCGTTGGAAATCTGGGTACATGTGAATCCTAAATTCCCGGTTCCCAGCTATGTTTCCTTCTCGGCTGAAATTCCTGACGATTTGGAGATGTACAACGTCCAGGAGAAAGACCTCCCTGCTGATTGGAAGCGTCCTAATCTTCATCCTTTACTCCAAGATCTCGGCACCGCGTGGCTTATCTCGTGCCGCACTGTGGTTGCTCGCGTTCCCTCGGTAACCACGCCTGGCGAGTTCAACTATTTGCTCAATCCCCAGCATCCGGATTTCGCGAGAATCGTTCAAGGGCCAGAGGAAAGCTTTCAGTTTGATCCGCGAATGCGAAAGTCGCGGCTCTAATATCGATACACTGGCTTGTTAGCTTGCATCATAGTCCACATAACTTTTCTAGTTTTCGCAGCGAATAGTGGAGTAGAGCAATCTAAACGAAAGGGTGCGCAACAAAAATGTTAAGTCGGAAATTGTCAGGTTTAGCGGTTTCACTCATTACCTCCTTCTTGGCCACGGCCACAGTCTTGTCAGCTTCTCAGAAGGTCTTCCCCAATCCGGTTGCCGATGTGCCGGCTTCCGGTGGTGATCAAGTCGCCGTCTTCGCTGGTGGATGTTTCTGGGGAATCGAAGGCGTCTACGAAAAGGTCAAGGGCGTGAAGACCGCCGTTGCCGGTTATTCCGGTGGTGAGAAGTCAACCGCACACTATGAAATGGTGAGCGAAGGGAATACGGGCCACGCCGAGTCTGTCCAGGTCACCTTCGATCCAACCCAGGTCACCTATGGCCAGCTTTTAAAAATTTTCTTCTCCGTCGCCCACGATCCAACAGAGAAGAATCGTCAAGGCCCGGACACCGGAACTCAGTATCGCTCGGTGATTTTTTATGCCAATGACGATCAGCGCAAAGCCGCCGAATCGTACATCAAGCAACTAGACGAAGCGGGCGTTTATTCTCATCCCATCGTCACGCAAGTCGTGCCTCTCAAAGCGTTCTACGCCGCCGAAGCGCACCACCAGCACTACATGGAAAACAATCCGTACCAGCCCTACATCGTCTACAACGATTTGCCCAAAGTCAACGCCCTCAAGAAGTATTATCCTGATCTCTGCAAACGTTAAGACTTCGGCTTTTCTGCCTTCGCGTCGCTTGCCGGTGGCGGTGCCCCTTCGGGAATCGTCACCTCAAGCTGCCGCACAATCCGAGCCGCGTGGTCATATTGGCTCAGTTTCCGTTCCTCACTCGTCAAAGTCTTCCACTTCGCCTGCAAATGGTAGTCAACCGAGAAGCTCAGATCCTCAAACTTATAGCGCCCGTCTTTCTTGGTGAAGAATTCAAACTTCTCTTTGGTCTTTGTGTCCACGAGGGTGACCAGCGCGCCTTCTAGCGGTTGTCCCGTATCGTCTACCACTTGCCCAGTAACCGTGCGTGAGGTAGCCGCCTTGTCCTTCTTCGGATTCAGCGGACGGTGATTGTCTAGGAACACCGGTGCATTGCTTTCCGGCGCCGGCGTACTGGGCGTTTGCGCCCACGCGCCGAAAGTAATCAGAATTCCGGGCAAAAGAACGCGCTTGCTCTGTTTCATAACAACCTGTCCTTCAATCCTATCAACTCATTCGCGTTACCATTTTGTATGTCGTTTGGTCAAGGCCACGTCCTCGCTTTCGAAAGCCGCCGCGCCAAGGAAATGGCCGAGCTCATCCGCATCAACGGCGGCCATCCCGTTGTCGCACCCGCTGTTCGCGAGATCCCTTTGGAAGCGAACCCGGCTGCTTTCGCGTTTGCCGATTCGCTCTACGCCGGAATGTTTGAAATGGTGATTTTTATGACTGGCGTCGGCACCCGCCTTCTCCAGCGCGTCCTCGCCACCCGTGAACCCGAAAGTCTCTTTCCGGAAGCCCTCCGCAAGCTCACAGTCGTTGCTCGTGGGCCTAAACCGATGGCCGTCCTTCGCGAATGGGAAGTGCCGGTCGCCGTAGCTGTACCCGAGCCCAACACTTGGCGTGAATTGTTGCAAGCCATTGCCGGGCGGCCGGAAAAATCGGCAGCAGTTCAGGAGTACGGCCGCCCTAACGCCGATCTCATCGCCGGACTCCTCGCACAAGGCCGCAACGTCACTGCCGTCCCCGTCTACCAATGGTCGCTTCCCGCAGATACCGCCCCACTCGCCGAAGCGCTGAATCAACTTCTGGGCGGTCAAGTCAAGGCCGCCATCTTCACCACCGGCGTGCAAATCGACCATTTTCTCGATTTCGCCGAGCACCAAGGTAAACGCGCCGCCGCAACCACCGCACTCAGCAAAACCTTCATCGCCTCCATCGGCCCCACCTGCAGCGAAGCCCTTCGCACTCACGGCCTCAAGCCTTCACTCGAACCATCTCACCCCAAAATGGGCATCCTCGTCCGCGAAGCCGCTTTAGCTTTTACTCAACTCTGCAAACCTGATTACTAGCGCGCCGCGGCCCGCCCGTGTAGTTCCGCCAACGTAATGCGGTCGCCGAGAAATGCGGAATTGTCACGGCTGTAACGTTGAAGGGCCGGAGCGCAGGGCAGTCACGCCGACCGTCAAGCCAACTCCATTGTGGCGCTCGGTGGCACGCTCAATCTGCTGTCCCTCCGCATCGGCCTTCTTCGCTTCACGTTTCCGGCTAATTTCCAAGCGGCCCACTTGAACGTAAGTTTGTCGCCAAGTTGCGCCCCAATTCGGCTTCCTTTTCCACCTTGCGCCTTCGGCCCTATTCACCTCATTTCGAACCGCAAAAACGCCCCCAATCCCCGTGGCTTCAAACGTAAAACCAGCCTCACCGCCAGCCCTCACTGGCTTCGAAGCCTTACCAGCCTTTCTTCAGCAAATCTTCAGAAAACGTTGCTATTCTCATTCTTGCCTGCGATGCCCGGGCAACCCCTCGGGCAACCCCCCGGAAGGGAAACGTCTCCAACAATCCAATGTTTGGCCACACCTTACAAATCCGGCTTGCGCTCCTCCTAATCATCGGCGCCCTCCCGTGCTCTGCCCAAAACACCACCTCCACCGCTCCGCAAGGCCCGCTCACTCTAACTCTGAAAGACGCCCTCTCGCTAGCCGAAAAAAATGACCCCGCCGTGCTCGCCGCCACCGGAGACGCCGCCGCCGCCACCGAGGATCGCAAACAGGCGCGCGCGGCCTTGTACCCCTCGCTTGCGGGCCGCTCGGAATACCTAGGTACCCAGGGCAATGGCAAATTATCGGAAAGCCGCTTCGTCACCAACGACGGTGTCCATGTTTATCGCGATTGGGCCGTCGTCCATCAAGATCTTTCGCCCGGCCTCTTGAGCGGCAC
Source organism: Bryobacterales bacterium (assembly GCA_963763615.1). Taxonomy (GTDB): domain Bacteria; phylum Acidobacteriota; class Terriglobia; order Bryobacterales; family Bryobacteraceae; genus Bog-105. The sequence goes on from CAVXPI010000020.1 coordinate 56,902, forward strand.
CGCGATCCTGCGAGCCAGCGCCGCCCAAGCTCTGACCCGCGCCAAACTCGAGGTCGCCCGGCGCGGTCTCGCTGCTGCCGTCACCAAAAATTATTACGCCCTCATCGTCACCCAGCGCAAGTATGCCACCGCTCAAACCGCTCTCGATCAAGCTCACCGATCTCTCGAAATTAGTCAAGACCTCGAAAAGGGCAGGGAAGCCGCCCATAGCGACGTCATTCGTTCGCAGCTTCTCGAGATCACCCAGCAGCAGGCTCTTCAAGAGGCCAAACTCACAATGGAAAACGCCCGCCTCGATCTCGCGGTCCTCTTATTCCGGGACTTCAATGAAGACTTTACCGTGGTCGACGATCTCGACACCGCGCCCGCCCTCCCAGCGCTGGATGAGACGGAAAGCATGGCCTCGCACGGCAATCCGGCGTTAGCGGCAGCCCTCGAAACACTCCGCGGCACGAATCTCGATGTGAAAATCGCGCGCCAAGCCTTCCTCCCGACCCTCACCGTCGACGCCGTTTACGGCATTGAAGCCAACGCCTTCGCCTTGCACAGCACGGTCGCCGCCGCCAAGCAAGACGGGCCGCTGCCGAATCTCGGCTATTTCATAACCGCCAGTCTGAACGTCCCCGTTTGGGATTGGGGTGTACGCCGCAGCAAACTGAAGCAGAGCGAAATTAAAAAGGAAGAAGCCGAGAACGATTTGAGCACCGCCCAACGCACACTTGTCCGGAATCTGCGCGGCTTCTATGACGAAGCGCGTGTGGCTCATGACCAGCTCGATCTCTTGCGCCGTGCCGTCGATCTCGCCTCTGAGAATCTTCGCCTCAACACGCTCCGTTACCAGGCTGGCGAAGCTGCCATCGTCGATCTGGTAGACGCGCAAGCAAACGCAATCCAGACCCGCAACGCCTATGACGATGGCATGGCGCGCTATCGGCTCGCAGTCGCCAATCTTCAAACCATCACGGGAACATTCTGAAACAATGCCGCTGAGAATCTACTTCATCGTTGTCGCGGCCATCTTTCTCGCTGGGTGCAGCAAGCCCCCGGAAGAGAAAGAGAAGCCGCCCGTGCCGGTGCAAGTGACCTCGGTAACGCAAGCCACCATCCGCCGCATCGTGCAAGGCGAAGGAGCGCTCTTTCCTCTCGATCAAGCCAGTATCATGCCGAAAGTCGCCGCGCCAGTGCAAAAGTTCTATGTTCATCGCGGCGATCACGTCAAGCGCGGGCAGCTTCTGGCGGTGCTCGAAAACCGCGATCTTGTCTATGCCGCCGCCGAAAGCAAAGGTGCGGTGGACCAGGCGCAATCGAACTTTAAGACGACCGAGGTTTCCACTCTTCCCGATTCAGTCCTAAAAGCACAAACCGATTTACAGTCGGCGCGCGATACCCGCGACAGTGCCAAAAGAGTTTTCGAGTCCCGCCAGCAGCTGTTCAAGCAAGGTGCGATCGCGGGGCGTTCCGTAGATGATGCTCAGGTTGCCTACCAGCAAGCCGAAGGTCAATTCCGCGCGGCCGAGGCACATCTGAAGACGCTCGAATCCACCCGGCAGGACCAGCTCGACAGTGCCGCCGCGCAAGTGAGGTCGGCGCAGGCTCACTTCGATTCACAAGCGGCGCAAGTTGCCTATTCACGCATTGTCAGCCCGATTTCTGGCATTGTCGCCGACCGTCCGCTCAACATCGGAGAGATGGCAAACCCAGGGTCACCCGTAATTACTGTGGTTGATATCTCGCGCATCGTAGCGCACGTCAACGTTCCTCAATCGGAAGCATCGGCCATCCGCGTGGGTCAAACCGCCGCTCTTACTCAGCCAGGCAACAAAGATGAGATAGCAGGCAAGGTAACAATGGTGAGTCCTGCCACCGATCCCAACACCACCACCGTTCAAATCTGGATCGACATCGATAATCCTGATGAGCGGCTCAGGCCCGGAATGTCTGTGCATGCCGCCATCGCCACGGAAGTCTATAAGGCCGCTACCGTCGTTCCAGCCGCGGCGATCCTTCCCGGAGAAGAAGGCGGCACCGCCGTCCTCACCATTTCCTCTGACTCCATCGCCCACAAACGAGCTGTTACTCTCGGCGTTCGTCAAGGCAACCAGGTTCAGATACTCACCGGCGCTAACCCAGGCGAAGAGGTCGTGGTCGTTGGCGGCATGGGGCTCGACGACAATACCAAGGTCAAGATCGTGACCACCGCCGTTGAGGAATCTGCCGATGACGACGAAAATCAGGACGACGCCACAGCCGCCCCCAAGGCGAAACCGAAATGAGCAGCAACCTCTCCATAGCGCAGCCCAACGTTCATCAGGAAGTTCTTCATTGGACGGCGCGCCACGGCAAACCTATCATCTTCGCCATTCTGACCTTAGTGGCAGTCGGCATCTACTTAGCCAAATCCATTCCCGTCTCTGTATTCCCCAGCACCGATTTCCCCCGCATCGTCGTCGGCGCGGACGTGGGAGTCTATCCCATCGACCAAATGCTCGTCACCGTCACGCAGCCCTTGGAAGAAGCACTCAATACCGTTCCCGGTTTGGACCACGTTAGCTCGATCACCAGCCGTGGCAGCGCCGAAATTGATTTGTTCTTCGATTGGAACGTCGACATGTACCAAACCCTGGAGTTAGTAAACGCCGCCATCGCGCGTGTCCAGTCGACTCTGCCTCCGAACGCTAAGCTCACCGCCAATCGACTCACCTTCGCGGCCTTCCCCATAATGGGTTACAGTCTCACGTCAAACAAGATCCCGCAAACGGCTCTTTGGGAGTTAGCCAACTACACACTCAAACCCCGCCTCAATCGCGCCGGCGGCGTCTCCTCCGTCGTCGTGCAAGGCGGGCAAGTCCCTGAATTTCTCGTTCAGCCCGACCCTGCCAAGCTCGTGCAAACCGGCGTCACCATACCGAATATTCTCGACGCCGTCAGCCGCAGTAACATGATCGATTCGCCTGGACTGATTGAAACGAACCATCAGTTAGCTCTCACATTGATGACCGGTCAAGCCCGCAGCCCCGAAGATATCGCCAATATCGTTATCAAAACGAATCCTACCGGTTCTGCGGTGCTCATCCAAGACGTAGCTACCGTCACTAACTCCGTGATGCCCGTGTACACGGTAGTTACCGCCAATGCAAAGCCGTCCGTTCTTCTGAATATCTTCCGTCAGCCGGCCGGCAACACCGTCGATGTCGCCGCCGCAGTCCATACCGAGATCGCCAGCCTCAAGAAAGATCTTCCGCCCGGTGTTGATATCCGCCCGTTCTATGACCAATCGGAACTGGTTACCGAATCCATCAACAGCGTTCGCGACGCCATCCTCCTCGGCTTGATTCTGGCGTCTCTCATTATGGTGCTTTTCCTGCGCGATTGGGGCACGTCTCTCGTGGCAGGCATGGTCATACCCGCTACCATCGGCATCACTTTTATCGCCATGCGCGTCCTGGGTCAGAGCTTCAATTTGATGACCCTCGGAGGTCTCGCCGCTGCCGTCGGTCTGGTGATCGACGACGCCATCGTGGTTGTAGAGAACATTGTTCTCCACCGCGATTCCGGGCAGTCCCGCGCCGGCGCGATTCGTAGCGCCATCCAGGAGATCCGCGTTCCGCTGGTCGGTTCAACCATTACGCCCATCGTCGTCTTCTTGCCTCTCATTTCAATCACCGGCGTGACCGGCGTCTTCTTCCGTGCGTTGGCCATCACTGTGGGAGTGGCGCTTCTAACGTCACTGGCCTTGGCGCTTACGTGGACTCCCACACTCAGCCACTACCTCATCCGTGGCAAAACAAATGAGCATAACGCCAGCGTCTCGCCCTGGCTGATGCGCGCCTATGAACGCACCCTGCTCTTCACTTTGGATCATCGCTTGGTCCTCGCGCTATTCACCATTTTGTTGATCGCGGGCTCCTATTTCTGTTACCGCCACACCGGTTCCGATCTGCTGCCTGCCATGGACGAAGGCGGTTTCATCGTCGATTACACCATGCCTCCAGGCTCTTCCTTACGCGAAACGAATCGCGTGATTAGTCACATTGAGAAAATCCTCCACGATACCCCAGACGTCGCCACCACCGCCCGCCGTACCGGCTTGCAACTTGGCTTGGCCGCCGTCACTGAGGCGAATCAAGGCGATATTAGCGTCAAACTGAAGCCAATGGCTCCGTTCTATTCGCGCTGGTTCGGCGCTGCTTCATCGAATGAGCGCACCCGTTCCGGAGACGACGTCATTGCCGACGTGCGCGCCAAAGTCAAAGAGGCCGAACCCTTGCTGGACGTGGAATTTCCACAACTCCTGCAAGACATGATTGGCGATCTCACCAGCGCACCGCAGCCCGTCGTCATCAAACTCTTCTCCGAAGATGGCGATTTGCTCCGCCACTGGGCGCCCGTTGAGGCAAGCGCTATCAAGAAACTTCCCGGTGTAGTGGACGTGGAAGATGGCATCGAAGCCACCACCAGCGGAACCGCCTTCACGTTCAGTATCGATCCCGTCATCGCTGCCCGCGCCGGTTTCACGCCGCAAGAAGTGGAGTTGGACGCCAGCGCCATGTTGCAGGGCGAACCGTCCTCCACGCCCGTCATCTTGAACGCTCGCTCGTACACCATCCGTGTCCAATTCCCGCCCTCGGCGCGCCAGACTCTCGACAGCATGCAGAAAACCCTCATCGTCAGTGGCACCGGTAAAACCGCCACCATTGGCTCGCTCGCCACTTTGACCGAGCTTCCTGGCCAAACCGAAATCATTCGTGAAAACTTGCAGCGCTCCGTCAACGTGACCGCGCGTTTCGAAGGCATCAACTTGGGCGATGGCATGGCCGCCGTTCAAAAAGCCGTGGCCGACTCCAATCTCCCGCCCAGCATTCGCGTCCAATACGGCGGTCAATTCGCCGAACAACAGAAGTCTTTCCGCGACCTTGTATTCGTGCTCGCGTTGGCCATTGTCCTCGTCTTCATGGTGCTGCTCTTCGAATTTGGCGACTTCAACGCCCCCATCGCCGTTCTCTCTTCCGCGCTGCTGTCTACGTGTGGTGTCTTCCTGGCGCTGCTGGTCACCCACACAACGTTCAATCTCTCATCGTTCATGGGCCTGATTATGGTGGTGGGCATCGTAGCGAAAAACGGTATCCTCCTGCTCGATGCCGACCAGCGGTTTCGCGCCTCCGGCATGGCCCCTGAACAAAGCATGATCCGTGCCGGTGAGCGCCGCTTGCGTCCCATCATGATGACCGCGCTGGCCACCATGGCCGGTATGTTTCCCTTGGCCTTCGCAGTCGGCGCGGGCTCGCAAATGTTGCAACCCCTGGCCATCGCCGTCATCGGCGGCATCCTCGCCTCAATGATTTTGTCTCTGGTAGTAACCCCGGCCGTACGCTTCTATCTCGGAGGCCGGAACTGAATTGGAAGGAAAAAATAAATATGAATAAAAAACTTTTGGTTGCGAGCGTAAGCATCGCCGCCATCGCTCTCGCAGCGGAGGGCTTCAAAGTCCTCTCTTCAATCAAGATCGGCGGCACCGGCGGTTGGGACTACGTGGCCGTCGATCCGCAAGCTAACCGCGTCTACGCCTCGCATGGCACCGTGGTGGAGGTCGTCGATACGAAGGCCGGTAAGGTCGTCGGTCAAATCACCCAGTTGCATGGCGTGCATGGCATCGCCGTCGCCCCGGAATTCGGCAAAGGCTTCATCACCAATGGTCAGTCGAACAGCGTAACGATCTTTGATCTAAACACGCTGGCCAAAGTAGGCGAGCCGCAAACGGGCCAGAACCCCGATTCCGTCTGCTTCGAACCGAAAACCAAGCGCATCTTCACGTTCAATGGCCGTTCGAACGATTCGACTGCCATTGATCCGAAAACAGACGAAGTGATCAAGACTCTCCCGTTGAGCGGCAAGCCCGAGGAGTGTGCCGCCGATGGAACTGGAAAGATCTACGCCAACCTCGAAGACTCCAACGAAATCATCGAGATCGATGCCGCCACGCCGGCCATTCTTCGGCACGCTTCGCTGGCCCCCTGCGAATCGCCCTCCGGTCTGGCCATCGATGTCAAACACAAGAAACTCTTTTCGGCCTGCGGCAATAAGGTGATGGCTGTCACCGACATCCCTACTCTCAAAGTCGTGGCGACTCCGGCCATCGGATCGGGCGTGGACGGCGCTGGCTTCGATCCCGGACTTGGCCTCGCCTTCAGCTCTAACGGCGGCGACGGAACGCTCAGCATCGTAAAAGAAGTGGGCGGTAAGTACGAGACTGTCGACACAGTCACCACCGAGAAAGGCGCCCGAACCATGACAGTCGATCCCAAGAATCACCGAGTCTACTTACTCGCTGCCTCCTACGGTCCCATGCCGGAAGCCGAGCCAGGCAAAAGAGTGCGCCCCCCAATCCTGCCGGACAGTTTTCACATTATTGTCGTTGGCAAATAAGGGCTCGGCATCCAACAATTCGACCTGCCGCCGCTTCTGGGCCCTCGGCCATCCATAGCTCTGTATTAAGCTCGATAGCGTGAGCAGCAACTGCTTCGTCATCCTGGCGCTTTGCTCGTTTCTGGCATTGCCTGCCCAAAATAGCCGAACCGCCGGCGAGCCCATCACGCTCTTGGTGCACGGCGAAGCGGCTGTCTCCGTCGAACCCGACATTGCCGAACTCGACGTCGGCGTTCAATCGCAAGGGCAGACCTCACAGATTGCAGCCGACCAAAATGCCGGTAAATCTAAAGATCTGGTCAAAGGGTTGCACGATCTGGTAGCTTCAACCGATATCAAGTTGGTCAATCTTTCGATCAATCCGAACTACCGCTACGCGAAGGAAGGTGGCGCGGCGTCCATCACGGGAAACACGGCTAGCAGCACCGTACGAATCACCGTGCGGGATTTGTCGCAGCTTCGCAAGGTGATCGAATCTGCGGCCCAAGCGGGGGCCAGCAGCATCAACCGCCTCTCGTTCGATTTGAAAGACGAACAAGCAGCCCGCGGCCGAGCCTTGGCCCAAGCCGCAAACCAAGCTCGCTCCGGCGCAGAAGCTCTCGCCTCGTCATTGAATTTGCGGATCGGCAAACTGATCCGCATTGAAGAAGTGCAGCCCGTCGTCATTTCGCCCGCTCGCGAAGTCGAGAGTTCGGCGCTGAAAGAGGCGCTCTCCGATCAATCGACAATCGCTCCGGGCACGATTCAGATCCATGCGAGTGTAAACCTGGTTTACGCGGTTTATGAAAAGTAATGGACCGTACCGGTAGGACCAACGCAAGCTACCTTCTATTCTTGGACCTGAAATAATAATTTGCAGCTCTGTTGTTACTTCAGTAATCTAGACCTCTAAATGGAGGATTCTGAATTGTTGAAATCGATATGGAAGTCGCGCCGCGTTACCTTTCTGGTGGCATCGGCGGCTTTCGCGGCAGGACTGCTGCCGCTCACGGCGCAGGCCGGGACCGCGCAAATTGTGGACGTGGAGCAGGGCGGTACGCCGTTCATTGCGTATGCGGGCGCATTTTATAGTGGCGGAACTATTGCCAGTATCGGTTACTCGGTCACGCCGCGAAGCGGCTCCGTGACGCGGGCGCTGAGTGCAACCTACTCGGCGAACTATCTCACATCGCACAACTATTTCATACCTGGCGCCAACGCCGTCGTCATACCCATGTTTGGCCTGTATGCCGGCTACACAAACACAATTAAAATCACCTACAGTTTTACCGACGGAACGTCCAACACTCAGACAGCCACGATCACCACACCGAACTACACAGACCCCTGTACGCAAGTTGCCGCGCGAACGTTCTTCGGCATTCGTCCCTCTACCAGCAGCCTCACCTTCGACTACTTCCTCTTGAAAGACGACTGCAGCGCGAACTCTCCGGCGATCCTCGATACCGACGGGAATATTCGCTGGGTCGGAGACGCGGGCGCGGTTTCTGCGGACGCGGCCTTCTTCAATAACGCCTTCTACGTCAGCGACGGAAAGACTGCCATCAACCGGATTGACATCACCACCGGTCAGTTGACCAAACTTGCCGATTACGGTACTACCAGCATTGGCAGTGCCGGTAATTTTGTCACGACGACCAATCAGCACAATATCGATCCCGGCAAAACTGGCCTCATCGTGGAAGTCAACACAACGAACGAGCTGGAAGCGAGCGCTCTCGAGATCAACCCCGCCACCGGCGCCGTGCTGAACACCTGGGATTTCGGCGCGATCATCTCCGCAGCGATGACGGCTGGCGGCGACAATCCCGCAAAATTCGTCCTCGGTACAAGTGTCGACTGGTTCCACAACAACGCGACGGCATACAACCCAAAGGACAACACGCTCATTGTTTCCAGCCGGGAGAATTTCGTCATGGCCGTGGATTACGACGCGCCCGCCAGCGGCCAACGAAAGATCCACTGGATCTTAGGCGATACCACCAAAGCTTGGCACTCGTACCCGTCGCTGGCAGCCTTTGCGCTGAGCCCCACCGCCGGCACCCTGCCGCCGATCGGACAGCATGCTGTCTCGATCGACCACCAAGGCAATCTGCTGCTGTTCGATGACGGCCTCGGAAGTCTAAACGTGACGCCTGCCGGAGCTACCCGTAACTATAGTGCCGCCCGCTCCTATCAGATCAACACGAGCGCCATGACCGCCACCGAAATCTTGACTTACACTGCTGCCAGCGGCGCGAACCTCTTCAGCCCGATTTGCGGCAGTGTCTATGATGTCGCCGGGAACTATCTGGTGGATTTTGCCACCGCCAATGCCGCAGCCGCGACAGCCGCCGGGAACAACCAGACTCCCGGGGCCATCGTCGGCACCCTCACGACGGCGCCTACCAACAACCAAACCGCAATCGTTTTGGTGGGCGTTGACAGTTCCAGCAACATTCAGTTCGTCTCGGCCATTCCATCACCCACTCCCTGCGCACCGGGATGGAACGCGCTGCCTTTCCCGAGCAACCTGTTCGCCTTCTGAAGCCCTTTCTGAGCCGCGCGCGCAAGCAAGCGATGTCTGGGCAGCGCCAACTTCGCGGGCGTCAAAATAGTGCCCCAAGCTCTAGTACTCGCGCCCCCTACCCGAGTCATGATAGCGTCGAGTAACCATCATGAAGCGAGTACCTCGGCTGCTACATGTCTTCCTTTTTGGAATTGTTAGTTCACTGGCCTCGGCTACAGTCACACAGTTGGGTCAAACCAATGTCGGTAGCAGTGTTAGCGCAAGCGTGACGATCCCTTTGACTTCAGCGAGCTCGGGCGCCACGCCAACGGTGCATGTGGGCGCCAACTTCGCGACATCCCCGTGCACCATCACCGCCGGCGGATGCCGGGTGACCATCACCTTCTCTCCCAAGACGCCGGGTTTGCTAAGCGACGCTCTTTTGGTAACGGATAGCTCCGGAACCCTGCTCGGCAGCAGTAATCTCTACGGCACAGGTTGAAGTAGATATATCCGGCAGGGTCCGATATAACCGCACCGATGCTGGCTCTGGCTATGCTTATGTCGGATATTGTGGGGTGGCCGCCAATAGCCAAGCGGTTGTGCTCAACTCGACGGTAGTGCCGACCGGAGGACTCGGATATCTCACTCTCTGGGACGGCAGCGCGACGCAATCTGTCGTTTCAACTTTGAATTCCGGGGGCGCTATCGCCTCGAATCTCGCCATTGTGCCCACTTCTTCTGACGACATTGGCTTCTACGCCAGCGACCCCACTTATCTGATTTTCGATTTATGTGAAGTTGTCAGTAATGTGGAGTAGCCCGCTCAAGGCGCTGTCTTCATTGATCTTCAGCAGGTTCTGACTCCACATTAATTCAGTAGCATCGGGATGGCCGCCGTCCGGCGGCCGACACCAATTCAACGAGGTAAACGATGCTACAGTCCCTTCTTCCCAAAGCACACCAAAAAGTCAGCGCATTACCACTTCTCGGCCCAGTCGCGGAGGGCTTCGACGATTGGCTCACTGCCAACGGCTACACGGCAGGATCGCGAGAGTTCGCAATTCGGTTTCTGGCACATACCGATGCGGATCTGCGGAAACGCGGAGTTCGCGATATCACAAGGCTCTCCCAGTCGATCTTGTACGATTCTTGGCGCCACCTCATTAAGGACTTTCCGAACAATGCCGGAACGGTTCGAACGTTAGCGCGATATCTGAACAGCGTTGGAGTGATAAAAACCGGCCCGATCGAGAAGCCACAATCGGTTTCTTCCGCAATGCAGCTCAGCAATGAGTATGCCTGCTATCTGAAGGAAGTTCGCGGCAGCGCCAGGTCAACTATCTCGCACCACAGACTCGCATCACGCTGCTTTCTGGAGCATCTGGAAGCAGGCCATATCGCGATCAACGCAATCCAGCCTCGAGATATTGAGGCATATATCACGCAATCAGGTCAGCGCATGTGTCGTGCGAGTTTGCAGCATGAGGTCGCCGCCGTTCGCGGGTTGCTTCGCTTCCTCTCCACCGACGGCAGGGTGCGAACTGGGCTTGATCGCCAGATTGACACCCCTCGGCTTTATCGGCTTGAACAACTGCCGCGCGCTCTTCCTTGGGACACGGTCAAAACGCTTTTGAAAAGCATCGACACCAAGTCTTCCATGGGGTTGCGCGATTATGCCATGTTTTTGTTGATCGCCACCTATGGACTCCGCGCTAGCGAAGTCGTTGCCATCAGCCTCGACGACATTCGCTGGCGTCATGGCAGTCTACGAATCCATCAGCGAAAAACCTCGTCTCCGCTGGAGTTGCCCTTGACGAATGAAGTGTCTGCCGCACTTGTTAAGCATTTGCGGCGAACGCCGCCGCCGGTTCCGCATCGAAGGGTCTTCCTTCGGATGCGCGCACCTATCGGCATGCTGAAGCCGACGGCGATTACAGAAGCCTTTCAGGCGCTCGTGCAAGGAAGCGGGTTGAAGATTCCTTTCAATGGTCCGCATTGCCTCCGTCACTCGTTTGCGGTTCAGTTACTAAAGAACGGAACACCTCTGAAAACAATCGGGGACATCCTAGGCCACCGGACCGCCGAGAGCACATCCGTGTATCTGCGGTTGGCGACCGGGGATCTGCGCGAGGTCTCGCTTCCTGTTCCTGGTCAACGATTGGTCCCAGGCAAAGGAGCGAAGCAATGATCAAAGCTACGTTTTCGTCCAGACTCGCCAGTGTCCTCGAAAGATACGTGGGAATGAAACGAGCGTTAGGGCGGCGGTTCGATTCTGCAACGCACGCTCTGCAGAATCTGGATCGCTTCCTTGCCAAAGAAAGTCACCCAGACCTGAACGCTGCCAGCTTTGAAGCCTGGTGCAAAACTCAGGAGCATCTCGCATCCGGTGTTCGCCGGGCGCGAATGCTCGAAGTACATGCTTTCGGTGTATATCGCCGCCGAACAGAGCCCAGGTGCTTCTTGCCCGATCCCCAGACATTTCCGCCGTACCATCAGCGCATCCGGCGGTACATTTTTACTGAGCCGGAGATCGCGCGATTGTTGAAGGCGGCATCCAAAATGAAAAGCAAACCTTCAACGCCACTTCGCCCAGAGCTCACGCGGCTGGCGATCGTTCTCCTGTTCACCACCGGCATCCGGCGTGGCGAGCTTTTGAATCTGACAGAAGCCGACTACAACCGGCAGGAAGGAACGCTGCACATTCGACAGACGAAGTTCTACAAGTCTCGATTGCTGCCTGTTCATGCGGGCATCGAAAATGAGATCGAACAGTACCTGCAAGCCCGCTCGAAGTTGAAGCTGCCATCGTCTGCCGCTACGCCCTTGATGTGGAATGCCATTCACGGAGGACGTGCATACACTGGCACCGGTATTTCCTATTGCATCAAGCCGCTGCTGCATCAGTGCGGCATCAAAGCCGCGAATGGCCTTTCTCCGCGCATCCACGACTTCCGGCATTCCTTTGCGGTCAATGCCTTGCTTCGCTGGTATCGCACAGGTGCCGACGTAGATGCAAAGTTGCCGTTACTTGCGACCTACCTCGGCCATGGTTCGGCGCTTTCCACTCATCACTACTTGCACTTCATCGAGCCGATGCGGGCTGCCGCGAGTGAGCGGTTTGCCAGACTGTATGGAAGCTTGATCGTTCCTCCAGCCGCGAAGAGGTTTCGATGAGGAAACCAGCCGCCAATCTGTTGTGGCCCGATTGTCCGCGACTACTTTACCGATCATCTGCCGCGCATCCGAGGATCCAGCCCGCATACGATTCTCAGTTATCGGGACAGTATCGTCTTGCTCTTGCGCTTTATCGCGGAGCAGCGTAAAGTTCCAGTCACCGCTCTTGACCTCCCTGACCTAGATCCGCCTCGCATCCTCGCATTCCTTTCGCATCTGGAGGATCAAAGGAATAACGGTGTGGCGACACGCAATGTAAGGCTGGCGGCCATTCATGCGCTCTTCCGTTACGTAGCATCGCGGAACCCCGAGCAACTGGATCTCGCGTAGAAAGTGATCGCCGTCCCATTCAAGCGCGCGCCGAGCCGGGCCATAGATTACTTGGAATATGACGAGATTGACTCGATCCTGAAGGCGATCGAACGGACCACCGAGCAAGGTGTCCGAAACTACGCTCTCCTCGCGACGATGTTCAATACAGGTGGGCGTGTCCAGGAGATCGTAAACCTTCAGGTTCGCGACCTTCAGTTGATCAAGCCGTATCAAGTGCGACTCTTCGGCAAAGGCAGGAAGGAGCGATACTGCCCTCTTTGGCCCGAAACGGCGGCGGTGCTGCGATCATTCTGCAAGCAGCGCAAGATCGAATGTTTGCCTGAAACCCATCTCTTCGTCAATCATCGCGGTCACCAACTGAGCCGATTCGGAGTTCGCCACATTCTTTCCCGGTGCCTGGGCGCTGCCACCCAGGCCGCACCAACGTTGACCAAGAAACGATTGCACCCCCACAGCATGCGACACAGCACGGCGGTGGCGCTCCTTAAGTCCGGTGTTGATCTATCGACGATCAGCCATATGCTGGGGCACGCAAGTCCAGCAACTACGAACCGCTACGCCAAGGTCGATCTTGAGATGAAGAGGAAGGCGATCGCAAAGGTCAAGCCAGTTTCTCGGAAGTCGCGGACGCCGTGGGCAAAGAATGACTCGATCCTCGATTGGCTGGAGTCGCTGTAGTCCAAATTAATGTGGAGTCAGAACCTGCTGAAGATCAATGAAGACAGCGCCTTGAGCGGGCTACTCCACATTACTGACAACTTCACATAAGTCACATAATGTTGAGCTCAACATTATGTGACGTCTTCGGATACTTTGCTCCGTAAGCCAGCCTAGCGTTTGTGGGGCGGCGCCATGCGCGGCCCAAGAGTGCTGCCTCTTCAGGGGAGTCTCGATGGGCCTGCGGCCCACCAAGTTCTGGCCAAGCCAATCGCCGCGTAATTGTCGGTCAAGGGTAGAGAAATGCTAAGGGATTCCAGCTTGCCGTATAACGGATGTAGCTGAAATGACTTCACGTCGTCCGGTTACGTCCGTTCTAGGAACCTGTAAAGCAGCGCTTTGTTTTAACGCCTATGCCGCGAAACCCCCTTTTTTTTAACGGCCCAAAGCCGGTAAAGCTGATCCGATCTTTATCGGTCACAGCCGTTCAAAATATTTCTCCCCCCTCATTCCAAACCACTTAAACCCATTTTTCCCCCTCGCCCCAACTTGCCATCCTCCCACCACTGCTAATTCTTTAAACAGCTCGCCGAAGTCCGCCTTATGCGTTCTTCCTCAAGCCATCTCTAGTTAGCAATCAAGGAAAAATCAAAAATGTCTCCACGTAACATCCGCCGTGCCGCTGAGCACGCAGCCCGCAAACAAGCGCGCAAAGCCGGTTTCCCCTCCGACACCCCAAACAAAACCGCGGGCGCCACTGAATCGGCAGCTCCCGAGGCCAACACGACCTCGGACGCCCAGCGCACTGCCAACCGCGCAAACTCTCAACACTCCACCGGCCCCCGCACTGAGGCAGGTCGTGCCACCTCCTCACAGAACCGCACCGTCCACGGCCTCGCCCGCCACAACGGCCCCTTCTTAGTCCTCGAGACCGAAGACCGCGCCGATTTCGCCAAACTCAAAGCCAGCCTCATCGACGAATACCAACCCGTCACCGCTACCGAGTGCATCCTCGTCAACACCATGCTCGAGTCGCACTGGCTGGCAAATAGGGCTGCGCTCCTTTCTCACACCAGTACCGACGTCGAAACCGGCATAATCATCGACCCGCAGCAGTTCAATCTCTACCTCCGCTACGAGACAACCCATCGCCGCGCTTTCCACAAAGCGCTGAACGATCTCCTCAAGCTCCGGAAACAAATGGGCAAATCTCAAAATGGCTTCGAAGCGCAGAAAAGCGCGGCAGCCCAAACCGAAAGCGAAAATCAAACGCAAAATTCGCCTTCGGAACCAGAGTTCGACCCGTCCGACCCCGGCGAATACGTAATTGACGTCCCCGCACAACCCGAAGAGGAGGGAGAAAGCCAAAAAGCAGCCGCCTAACGGGCTCCAACATCACCCTGCCGGCCACGCACGCACTCGCCCTGCGCCTTCGCATATCATAAATTTGAGCGGATAACTTTCAGCGTGACTGCAAATCTCTGGTAAAGGATCTACATGAGCAAAGTCCGAGTCTTGGTGGGTACAAAGAAAGGCGCCTTCGTGCTCAACGCCGATGGCAAACGCGACAAGTGGGATGTCGCCGGGCCGTTTTTCGGAGGCTGGGAAATGTATCACCTCAAAGGTTCACCTGTTGATCCCAATCGCATCTACGCCTCGCAATCCACCGGCTGGTTTGGCCAGCTCATTCAACGCTCGAACGACGGAGGGAAGACCTGGGAGCCCGTTGAGAACAAATTTGTCTACGATGGCATACCCGGCACGCATCAGTGGTACGACGGCACTCCCCACCCATGGGAGTTTAAGCGCGTTTGGCATTTGGAACCGTCGCTGACAGATGTTGAAACCGTCTACGCCGGCGTGGAGGATGCTGCGCTCTTTCGTTCCACCGATGGCGCCAAGTCATGGCACGAAGTGTCTGGTTTGCGCAAACATGGAACGGGGCCGCACTGGAACCCCGGGGCCGGCGGGATGTGTCTGCACACCATCATTCTCGATCCTAAAGACCCGCAGCGTATTTTTATTGCCATCTCTGCGGCGGGAGCCTTTCGCACCGACGACGGCGGCGAGACTTGGAAGCCCATTAATCAGGGCCTTGTGTCGAATACCATGCCCGATCCCAAGGCCGAAGTGGGCCACTGCGTCCACCACGTCGCCATGCACAGCGCCCAGCCCAAGCGCCTCTACATGCAGAAGCACTGGGATGTAATGCGCAGTGACGACGCCGGCGATTCGTGGCAGGAGGTGAGCGGCAACCTGCCAACCGACTTTGGTTTTGTCATCGATGTCCATGCTCACCAGCCGGAGACCATTTATGTGGTTCCCATCAAGAGTGACTCGGAGCATTATCCGCCCGATGCCAAGCTGCGTGTCTATCGCAGCCGCAGCGGCGGTAACGAATGGGAGGCGCTTGGCAACGGCTTGCCGCAAGCCAACTGCTACGTCAACGTTCTCCGCGACGCCATGTCAGTCGATTCGTTAGACGAGTGTGGAATCTACTTCGGCACGACCGGCGGCCAAGTCTACGTTTCGCCGGATGCGGGGGATCATTGGTCTCCCATTGTGCGCGACCTCCCAGCAGTACTCTCGGTCGAGGTTCAGACTCTCGCGTGATCCGGTTGGTGTTGCCGGCGCATCTCCGGAACTTGGCGCAAGTGAGCGGCGAAGTCTCGCTTCAAGTGGACGGACCAGTCACTATCGATTCCGTCTTAGACTCGCTCGAAGCCCAGTATCCAATGCTATGCGGCACCATTCGCGACCACGTTTCGAAAAAGCGCCGGCCCTTCGTCCGCTTTTTTATGTGTGAAGAAGACTGGTCGCATGAGCCGACTGACACTCCGCTGCCCACCGCCATAGCGACGGGAGGGGAGCCTCTGCTGATTGTCGGAGCCATCGCCGGCGGATCGGCAAAAAAGGCTGTCCCAATAAGCCACAAACTAGCTGAGGCCATATCCAACATCAAACAACTTCTGATACCCAGCGCTGCCAATCCGATAATCGGTTGTTGTACCTTTCGGCCAAGAGAACGACAGTTTGCCGCTGGGCTTATGCGCGCCGAATAGGACGTCCGCCACGCCATCCCCCTCGGTCCCAGGCAACCAAGCCGCCACCACCGCATCCGCGTAGGGAAGTAAATCGTCAATAATCAACGGCCTTCCAGACGTCAGCACCACGATCACCCTCATGCCGTCCGCCTTCATGCGAGCCACCACGCCCAGATGTTTTGGATCGAGCCGAAGTTCAGCCCGGTCGCCCATCATTTCCGCGTAAGGCAGTTCGCCAACTACGGCAATACCGATCTTCGCTCCCGCGCCGCCACTGCCGTCGTTGTTGTACGTAACCTTGGTTCCCGGTCCTGCGGCACTTCGGATGCCCTGAAGGATCGTCGTTCCAAGCGTCACTTCGCCGGACTTGCCTTGCCAAAATACGGTCCAGCCGCCGCACTGGTTGCCGATGTTGTCTGCCGAGTCGCCTGCCACGTGAATATGGGTAGCGCTCTTAGCCAGCGGAAGGATGCCGCCTTCGTTCTTCAACAAGACCAGCGACTGGCGCACGCAAGAGCGAGCCACGGCGCGATGCTCGGGCGAGCCGAAGTTCCGATGGAGGCTGCGGTCGGCCAGTTGGGATCTGGAACGATCCAGCAGGCCCATGGCGATTTTGACTCGCAGGATGCGCAGCACTGCATCGTCAATACGGGATTCCGGCACCATGCCTTCTGCCACCAGTGCCTTAAGAGTGTTAATGAATTCGAGCCACTTGTCAGGCACCATCACCATGTCCATGCCCGCGTTAATCGATGTTTGCACTTGCTGCTTATAGTTGCCGGGGAGTTGGTTGAGAGCGGCATAGTCGGAAATCAGGAAGCCTTCAAAACCGAGCTCGGTTTTGAGTAGGTCGGTCAACAGTTTCTTGCTGCCGGAACAACGAACGCCGTTCCAACTGCTATACGAAGGCATGATTGTGGCCACCCCGGCCTGGATGGCGCCAATGTAACCCGGCAAGTGAGTTCGCCGGAGAGTTGCTTCGTCGACAAGTGTGTCGCCCTGATCCAGTCCCGTCTTCGCACTGCCGAAAGAAGTGCCGCCGTCGGCAATATAATGTTTCGCGCAAGCGGCCACGGAAAGCGGATCGCCCAGCGATTCGCCCTGCAGACCTTTGGTGGCCGCTACACCGAGGGGTTTTACGATGTCGGGATCCTGGCTGTAACCTTCGTAAGTTCGGCCCCAGCGAATATCTTGGGGAACGGTGACACACGGAGAGAAGGCCCAGTTCATGCCGGTGGCTTTCACTTCGTGGGCTGTGATGCGCGCGGCTTTTTCGATCAGCTCGGCATTGCGCGTGCAACCCAGCGCAATGTTTTGCGGGAAGACAGTGGCGCCGATGACGTTGTTGTGCCCGTGCACGGCGTCGACTCCATAGATCAGCGGAATGCGCAGCCGGGAGCGTGAGGTGCGCGACTGGTACTCGTCGTACATGTCTGTCCAGGAGATCAGATCGTTGCCGGTTTTGGGATCGGAGTCGCCGCCGCTCAAGACGGAACCGAAGCTGTACTTGGCGACGTCGTCGGCATTCTGAATGTAGAGTTTGTCGGGCTGCGTCATCTGCCCGATCTTTTCGTCGAGCGTCATCTGCTTCAAAATAGCCGAGGCCTGGTCGTCGTAGCGGGAAAAAGTGCCAGCCTTGGCCTGACTAGAAAAGAGCGCGGAGCCCGTGAGCGCGGCGCTGCTGGATTTTATAAACGTTCTTCTAGATGATGTCTTCATGGACAATTGATGAGTGCACTGCCATCGTACAGCACCGTGGATTCGGGAAGGGAAGTGGTGTCGATCACTGCCCAGCCGCAGGCAAATAGTTAAAGTGTTGCTTTGACCGTTCCATTTCCGTATTTAAACCAACGGATGAACAATTCCCGAAGCTTCCTCAACCATCGCTTTAGGCTCTGGACACTTCGCGTTCCACTTTAACCCTCCGGCGCGGCTCCACCAACCCAGTCCTGCAATCCCCGGCAGAGCCGGGAATCAGATCGACCGATAACAGGTATTATGTAAACTCCATGCAAGGTTAGCCGATCCCTCTCTTTAATCAATAAAAACGCCATTGATTACCGCTGCTGGATTGCTGTTTGGAGTCACCTGAATTTGAATATTTCCCTTGATCAGGAAGAATACCCACAAGCCGTCATTAAAGAAGCCGGCCCGCAAGAAGTCGTAAAACTGGCCGGTGCCGGCATCGGTGAAGGTTAAAGTCTCTATTCGAGTATTGGTGTCCCAATCGAGCAAGTAGAATCCCACCGTGTGCGGCTTGTTGTCATACACGTTAAGGTTCATGTTGAAGCTCTGGCCGGAGTAGGTGGTGAAGGCCGAGGCGATTCCAGCGGTTCCGTTCACCCCCAATTGGAGCGCTCTCGGATCCGAGGTTGCGGCTGCCCAAGTGTAGAGGAAATCCCGGGTGACGGCGAGATTCGTATGGTCTAACGGAGCGGATGGGCCATCGGGAATCACATAGCCACCGGATCCGTAGTCGTAGATCCACTTCCCGTGCGTTTGGGTGTCGTCACCTTGATAGATAACCTGCGAGCCAACAACGACATCAAAAATGAAGCCGTTCGATGGCAGGCTTCCGAAGTTGGAGGCGGGCACGAACGAAGCGATTGAGGAGCCGAGCGCCGTGTAGGCGCCGCCGAGGGTGACTGACGATGCCTTGGTCACTAAAGGGTACGACGCGAAGGCCCAACCCATGGAATTTGCTTGCGATGCTGTTATCACCAGATAGTAGGTTCCAGGGTTCAGTTGAAGCCCGGTAAACAGGGTGGTCAACGGGAAGAGACCGTAGAGGTTAGGAGGAGGCGCTGGAGCGGAGAAGTTTACGGGTGCCACGACTTCGTTGGCAGCGGTTGCGCTGGGTCCGATCGCGTTCATCAAGTAAGCGGTGCCCGATCGGATATTAACGCCTCCGCCTTGCAGCGAGGCGACGATGGTGGCATTCAAAACGCCGGTAGTTTGAGTCCAAGATATGGCTACAGCATTCATATTTGGTCCACCGAGAGTGTACATTGCCTCATTACGGGGGAACGTTTGATCGGTGACGGCTACTACGGTGTCAGCCAGTGAGCTAAAACAAATCGCAAACAAGGGAGCCACACGCAGGGTAACTTTGAGAACGGATTTCGTCAAAATGCGACAGAGCATTACGAACTTCCTCCAGTGGCAATAATAGTCCCGTTTGATTGGCGTCTGCCCACCAACTATAGTTCTGGGCGTACTAAACACATTGGACCAAAAAAATGGGCCGATCCTGCTTAAGTCAGCCTGCAGGATCGGCCTCTGAGGGAAGAAACCTTGAAGTCGTTTTAGCGGTGGTGTCCGCCGCCTCCGCCACTATGATTGCCGCCACCACCTCCGCCGCTGTTACCGCGAGGAGCGGAGGGCGCACTGTAATGCGGGGCTGCCGGGGCGCTATATCGAGGAGCAGGTGCGTTGTATCTTGGAGCGGACGGCGCTCTGTACTGTTGCTGTGGCGCGGTCGGCGCCCGGTAGTTGTTGTTTGAGGGCGCGCGATAGCTACCGTAATTCGGCGTGGCTGGGGCGATGTAACGAGGCGCTTGCGGTTGGCCGCCGCCAAAATTGTGCCAGCCACTCTCGCTGTTCGCGTTGGGCCTGCTCGAAAAGCTTTGGGACTGCTGCCGCTGTGGCGCCGGCGACCCGAAGTGTTGCCAACCTCCGCCACCGGAAGCTGACGACGGTGTGGAATAACGCGAACCGTTGAATGTACCACCGCGCGAATTGTTGAACGAGGACGGCGATGATGGCCGGCTAAAGAACGTCCGAGAGGCGGATTGCGAGAACCGAGGGTTGTTGTTTACCGCCCGCTCGGAAAATCGATAGCTCGAGGCACTCGGCGAAACCGGAACACTGCCATGGTAGAAGGACGCGGATCGTAATTGCCCGGCGCTGGCGATACTATAGCGATGCCCTGCTCCGGCGAACGAGTTGTATCCGGCGGTAATTGCCCCGCCACGGATGCCCGCGTTGCGATAGCCGTGAAAATCATAACGGCCACCGTATCCAACACCGAAGCCACGGCCCCACCAAGGATGGTAGATTTCAAACGGGGCGAGCGACACCCACCCCAAGCCTCCACCAAAACCGAAGAAGCTGACCAGCGCCGGACTCCAGTGGAAACCAAATCCAAGGCGGGCGCCCGGCCACCAACACCAACCAACGCCAGTATTGTAAAACCAACGGCCGTAATGATAAGGCGCCCATCCCCAAGGTTCATAGCCAATCCACGTCCAGCCGTAATAATCGGCATACGTCCACTGGCCGTTGCTGTATGGGGACCAATCGGGACCGACACCTTGCGGCGCCCATACTTGGCCATACTCTGCTGAGGGAACCCAATTGCCATATCGATCCAAATCTTCCGCGCCATACACATCGGCGCCCACATATTGCGCGCTACGGGAAGACATCATCTCGGCGTCGCGCGCCGAACTCCAATCGTCGAGCTGGTCGCGCGGTATGTCGTAAGATTGCTGAAACTCTGGGTCGCTCGAATCTCCCCGCACCATCAGGGATTGGCCTTGCTCGACGTTTTGCGAACCGCGCGGACCCGACATTTCGAGTCGGCCGGAGCGCACTGCTACTTGTGTGGTGCCGTTATCAAAGACGGAAATGCGGTATTCGCCGGGAGACAGCGGATGGAACGCCACGCTGGGCGTATCGACCTCCACTTGCGTTTGCGAATTACGCAAAACGCGGACGATGACTGTGCCAATGCCCAGTTGAGCTTGTACGCGGCCGAAGGCGAGATTGGCGAACGTCAAATCAGTGTCGGGCGCTAATCGGATCACGTTGGCGTTATCCAATTCAGCTTCAGCGCGCGAACCCGGGCCGGTTTCAAGATGATCGCGGGAAAACAGCGGCGCATTCATAATCGCGCCGGTCAACATGCCGTTATCGCCACGCTTCACGTTCACATCGCCCTGTGCAATGCGGAGACGAGCGACGCCATGCTGCTGATCGGCGGCAAAGTCACGGCCTTGTTGATCGTCCTGCGGTTGCGTTCCATAGGGCTGTTGTTGCGGATACGCCGGATATGGTTGCTGTGGCGGATATTGAGACTGCGCTTGATACTGCGGCTGCTGCCCATCCTGCGGATAGGGTTCCACTGGCGCGGGTTGGAACTGCGCCCAAAGCGGAATGGTCAGGAACAACAGAGTAAGTGAGCGGCGCATAAGTGTCTCGCCGATTTCTAGTACACGTTATGCCCCAAACGCAATCGATTGAAAAATAAAGAGTTGCTACGAAGACTTCAGAAAGCGAAGTGGCTGAAATGCACCACCCCTGTCCGGTTTGCACCGTGGTTTCTTACACCGGCAGCGTAAAGAAGACCGTAGTGCCGTGCGAGCCGTCGCTCTCAAGCCAAATGCGCCCTTGATTGGCTTGGACAATCTTGTGGCAGATGGCCAAACCTAAACCGTTGCCCGCAATGTCGTTATTGTGGAGACGCTTGAATGGAAGCAGCGCCTGTTCGCAAAAGCGTGGATCGAGGCCGATGCCGTTGTCACGCACGCTTATCTGGCATTCGTCACTTCCCTGCTCCGCGCTGATGCTAATTTCCGGCGGTAGACCCGAATGAAACTTCAGCGAATTGGTCAGGACATGTTGAAAGATTTGCGAAACCTCAGCCTCATCGCCGATTGCTTCAGGCAAAGACTCATGCACAATCTTCGCGCCACTGCTACGGATTTGCGGGGCAAGGTTCATGAGAGCCATTTGCAGCGGCACATTGAGATTGATCATCTTGCGCTGCTTGGCCGAACCGGCGCGTGAATAGACCAGAATCTGTTGGAGCAATTCGCGCATGCGCAGAGCGCTGCTAAGAATGAATGCCGTGTATTCGCGGCTTTCGAGGTCAGCGCCGGATTGGCGTTCCAACAACTGCGCATAGGTGATGATGCCGCGCAACGGCTCCTGCAAATCGTGGCTGGCCGCGTAAAGAAAATGCTGGAGCTGTTCGTCGGTCATGCCGCAGCCAGAAGGCCTAGGCGCTCCAAGAGCGCGTTGGCGTCGGGGTCGCGTCCCATAAACTGGCGGTAGAGGAGCGCCGGATCGTCACTGTCTCCACGCTCGAGAATGTGTCGGCGATAATCGCTCCCGGTGCTGGCGTTGAAGATGCCTTCGCGGCGGAAGCGAGTGAAAGCGTCGGCGTCCAACACTTCGGCCCATTTGTAGCTGTAATACCCCGCGCCATACGCGACAGGACTGGAGAACAGATGAGTAAAGCTGGCGATCATGCCATAATTCGCCGGCAACGGCGCGGGCGAAAACGCGGCGTAAATATCGCGCGCGTAAGCCATCACGTCCGGGTGAGCGGCTGGATCATATTCGCGGTGGAGTTTGAGATCCACCATGCCGAAAGCGAGTTGCCGCATTTGAAAATTCGCGCTACGGAAGTTGCGGGCGCGCTTCATCTTCTGGAAAAGGTCGTCGGGAATGGGTTCGCCAGTTTGATAATGCGCCGCGAATTTGTTTAACGCTTCGCGTTCGATGCACCAGTTCTCCATGATTTGCGACGGCAGTTCCACGAAATCCCAGGGCACGTTGGTGCCAGCAAGAGACTTCACTGGGACCAGGCTCAAAGTATGGTGCAGCAGATGCCCGAACTCATGAAAAATTGTTTCCACTTCGCGGTGCGTGAGCAGCGAAGGCTTACCCGCGACGGGCGGAGTGAGGTTGCCGCAGATGAGGCCGACGTGCGGTTGTCCGGCATTCGGATTGCCCGTGAAGAGAGAATCCATCCAGGCGCCGCCACGCTTGTTTTCTCGAGGAAACCAATCGGTATAGAAACCGCCTAGATTTGTGCCTTTGGCGGCGTCTTCCACTTTGAAATACTTGACGGCTGGATCCCAACCGGGCACGCCGGGCTGCTCTATCACTTTAATGCCAAAGAGCTGGCTGAAAATTTCGAACATGCCCGACACGACGCGTTCGAGTTCAAAATACGGACGCAATTCCTCCTCGTCGAACTCATAGAGGGCGATGCGTTGCTTCTCGGCAACATACGCGATATCCCAAGGTTCAATGGTTTGATAACCCAGTTCCCTGCCCTTCTCGGCCAGACTCTGGTTTTCACTCGCGAAAAATGGCAGTGTTTTAGCCCGCAAGTCTTCCAAAAAATCATGCGCGCGCTGACCGGTGTGAGCCATGCGCTCGTCGAGCACGAAATCGGCAAAGTCGCGATAGCCGAGCAACTCAGCCTTAGCTCGCCGCAGACGCAGAATTTCCGCAATGAGAGGACGATTGTCGAGAGCACCATCGCTAGCGGCGCGTGTGTTTGACGCGAACCAAAGATCGCGCCGTAAATCGCGGTTATCGAGATAGGTGAGCGCGGCAGTGTAACTCGGTGCTTGTAACGTCAGCCGCCAACCCTCTTTGCCCTTGCTTTTGGCGCTTTCGCGTGCCGCGTCCAGAGCCGACTCCGGCAAACCGGCGAGCATCGACTGATCGTCGATCAGCAACTCATAGGCGTTGGTCGCATCTAGCACGTTCTGCGAAAACTTGGTGGTGGTTTTGGTAAGCGCCACGTCCAGTTCTTCTAGCTTCTGTTTGCCGGCTGCGTCAAGGTCCGCGCCGGCCCGGCGAAAGCCGGTCACCGTCTTCTTGAGGTAGCGCCGATGGACAGGTTCGAGGGTCGACTTATCTACCGATTGGTCAACGGTCTTCACCGCGGCCCAAAGCTTTTCATCCAGTGGGATCGAGGTGTAAAAGACACTGACCGGCTCTTGCACCGAATTGTAAGCAGCGCGCAACGCCGGCGTGGTGGCTACCGATTCCAGATGCCGCACGACGGCCATCGCGAAATCGAGTGGTTCGGTTGCTGTATCCAAGGCAAGGATAATGTCTCGATAGGTTCGCGGAACGTCGCCATTGCTGATGGCAGCGATGCGCGCTTTCACGAGTTCGAGCAGTTGGTGGACCGCGGGTTCCACATGCTCGGCTTTTACAGCGTCGAACTGAATCGGGAAGCGCTCCGACAGGAGCGGTGTATCAATGAGTTCTGAAGGCAAATACAATTTTAACGGACAAGATTAGTGTGAAGGTGGTTTTCAATGGCGGTTCGGCGCAGGCGGTGAAATAAGGAGCGCAAATCCAACGTTTGCGCGTTGAACTGTGAAAACAAGAAATGCAGTCCCCGAAAGGTTAACTTTCGAGACGGAGAGACGAGCCAATGGAATCAGGGCTTGCAGCGTCCCGTATATCAGTCTCGCGATTGATCTCACCGCCGAATCGTTTTGGCCATGAGGCTTCCATTAACGCCTACGGCTTGAAGCGAGGTAGAGCCTCTCCAAGCCACTCCGTTCCACTTGGCAACAATTGACAAGGAATGTCATAAATGGCAGTGTGATGAGTTAAATTTAAATGGAAGTATCCGTTATGCAGACCATGAACATTTCGTTGCCCGACCCGATGAAGCAGTATGTTGAGGAACAATTGAATTCGGGCGGTTACAGCAACGCTAGCGGGTACGTCCGCGAACTGGTGCGAGCCGACCAGAAGCGTCGGAGCAAATACCAGCTTGAGCAATCGCTGCTTGACTCGCTCAACTCCGGCGACCCCATCGAGATCACCCCGGAAATGCTGGGCGACGCGCGACGCAGACTTCGCGCCCGTGCGAAATCCCGCAAATCGGCCTAATCTTAAGTGGCGCTCTTCCTGCGCGGCTTAGCGTAAAGACGCGAGGGAAACCGAGCCGTCGCCGAACGGGCTATAGCAGTGGATGTGAACTTTGTTCAGCTTGCTCACCTTGTGGGGCTGCCAAGCAAGTTCGAAGCTGCCGAATTGGGCGGCGCGGACGGACATGACGGTTTTTGTGAATTCGCGCGAAGAGGAAGCCAACGTGAAGCGGCCACCGGATTTCGAAGCGAGTTCGCGCAAAGATTCGCGCAACTCTGGCGTCGCCTTTTCCCAAACGATGGCGTGCACCTGCGTATCGCCGTAACCGGCGGAAGTGGCTTCAGTAAGCGCGCCGGCATCTCCCACTGAGGGGTCGATCAGCACGAAAAGATGTTTCTTACCTTCCTGCTTATCCATGGCTGAAAGGCCGAGACTGATAGCTGTATCGAGACTCGTGGCGACTCCGCAGATATGGCCGGGATGTTCTTTCGACATCTCGAGGTAGTTTTCGAAGCGGACCTCTGTGGTGTCGCCGTGCTCTTTGCCGCGCAAGGGTGAATTGTGAGTTTGATACGAGAGCAAGCCGTAGATTTCCTTAACACCGGCTCCGTGGAGTGCCGGTCTCAGGAGTTGGCCATTGCCGTTCCATGAAAGCGGCTGAACGATGAGCGCGCTGAGAGGGCTTGGGTCGTTGACCCAGGTGAGACGGTAGTCTTCGATTTGCTCTTTGCCCTCCTTGATCACAAAGTTAACGGCGTTGATATCGGCGTGACCAAGCCACCCGCCGACAGAATCCGCGACACAACACAAACGAACGCGCCGTTCGCCGGAGTCGAGAAGCTTGTGCTGCGAGACTTCGAGCGATAGGCTCGCCATGAATTCCGAGCTGCGGCGGGCGCTGCAAAGCTCTTCTTTCACGTTATGGGGGAGGTTCTCCTTTGTTGCGGAACTCGCGCCAGCGGCGAGTTTTTCGACAGCGTCGAGAAACCGCGGATCGCGGGTCTGTCCAACAGCCCAAAGGGCGGCGACACGAAACATTTCATCGGGATGGCGCAGCATCGAATACAAACTGGCCACAGCGGAAACATTGCCGATTTTGTGCAGCGCGAGTGCGGCGTTGGCGGCGACGCGGTGATTCGGATCCTGCAAAGCCGAGCGGAGTAATTCCTCAAGCCCTCCGGCACGCACATTCCACAAGCCTTCGATCGCGTTGGCGCGAACGCGCGGGTCTTCGTCTTCCATCTGCTGCCGCAGCCATTGCGGATCGCGGGTTAGACGGCCCACTATTAGGGTCAGTTTGGAGCGGACGCGGCCTTCTGAATGCTTTAGGCGGAGAATATGCGCCAGCAAGCGGGGCGTAGCGCAGACAGATTCGAGGACGGTCAGGATTCGAATGACTTGTTCCGGGGCGGAGGCGGCGCCGGATTTCACCAGGTCAATGAGCTTCTTGTCAAAATCGGGATCTTCTTCAAGGGCTATTTTGGCAACGCGGCAGGCTTGCCGCAGATCGAATTGGTTGGTGTCGGCAATGAGTGCCGGGAGCGATGCTCTACGGCTCAGGGCTCGAATCATTTCGCGCCGCTGCTGTTCGACTTGCACCTGTTGAGAGGCGATTGATTGGGGGCTCGCTCCCGATTCCAGGCCGGCCGTGGCCGCGCGGGTGAGTTCGCCCGTTGCCCCTAACTTGCTGTTGGCCGTAATCGGCGTTGAAAATTGAGCCATAACTAGGTGCTCCAGATCGCTTCAAAGAGTTGGCGCGAGCCGCGCAAACCGAAGGTCTTGGCTGCATGAAGGTAGTAGCCGCCTGGCAGATTATGGCTCAACAAATTCGACCAAGGTAACGTGGAAAACTCCCAATTCTGAGTCAAACGCCAGATTGCAGGCCGTGACGGCGTTGCAAATCCGCATTGCGTAATCCTCGCCACGCACGACCGATGGCATGGAAAGCTGCACCAGGGGCGGTAAAACCGCTTTGAGGTTTCCGCCGATCATATTGGCCAACTCGCCGAATGCGTCGCACACGTCTTCGCTAACTTCCGTAGGTCTTTCTATGCCCAGTAGACGCTTGGTATATTCAAACGTTTGTTGCGGAGTACATTCCATGCAAAGCGCCCCCTTCCAAGAACCAACGAAGTGGACGGTGGCCGTCAGCACTCGCGAGCTGGGATCGGCGGACGCGTCTACCCGCTCCACGTCCATCGTTAACATGGATGTGAAAACGTCCAAAACGATCTGCTGCGTTTCGGCCTCATACGTTTGTGTCAGGCACGCTGTTCTCATAACCGTCCTTTACTTGTTCCGATAGAACGACGCCCCTTCGATGACGTGCCGTTCAAACGCTTCACTGAGATTCATGGTTGTTTCGGCGGCGCCCAGGAGCAAATAGCCACCAGCCGGCATAATTCTCGAAATCTGGGCCAAGATTTTGCGCTTTGTGTCCACGTCAAAGTAGATGAGAACGTTTCGACAGAGCACAAAATCGAAGGAGGTCATCACGCGCATCGGCTGGCGCAGATCGAACTTTTCGAAACGAACCATGCGGCGGAGTATTGGTTTCACGCACCACTCTAAATCGTGCCGTTCAAAATACTTGACTAGGTAGGTGGCGGGCAAACCGCGGTTCACTTCCATTTGGGCGAACGCTCCGTGCCGGGCTCGCTCCACCATCTTTTCGTTCAGGTCGGTGCCCAGAATGTCGATGTTCCAATCCTGCAGGCCCAGCTCGCAAAGCAGCATGGCCAAACTATAGGCTTCTTGTCCGGATGAGGATGCAGCCGACCAGAAGGAAATTTTCCTGGTTAGTTTTCGTGCCTCAATCAAGGGCGGCAAAAGGGAGCTGCGAAGAGCGTTGAACGGGACAATATCGCGGAAAAAGAGCGTCTCGTTGGTCGTCATCGCTTCGACGACGTCTTGCGAGAGGCGGCCGGAGGTGGTGGCCCGGATGAGCGCACAAAGGTCGTTGATCGTCTTTAGATTTTCTTTGCGAACGATTGGAATGAGCCGGGCTTCGAGCAGGTAATGTTTGTTTTCGTCCAGCACGATGCCTGACGTGCGGTGAACGTGCTGCTGCAGAAAACTGTAGTTTTCTTGGGTGATTTCGCCGGTGTTTGTGGCCAATGTCAGCATGCTTTTCGACCCGTTGCTTAAAGATGCCTCTGGATTTCGGGGACCACGCACTTTAAATCGACGATTGAGTCCGCCAGTCCCGCGCCCACCACCGCGCCTGGCATGCCCCAAACAACGCTCGACGCTTCGTCTTGGGCGACCACATAGCTGCCCTCGGCGCGCATCCTTTCAATCCCGCGCAAACCATCGCGGCCCATTCCGGTTAGAATGACGGCTAGGGCGCTGCCGCCGTAGATATCGGCCACCGAGCGAAACATCACATCGACCGCAGGCCGGCAGGAATTTTCCGGCTCGGACTGATCCAAAACCGTGATGATGGCGGTTCCTTTCCGCGCGATTTTCATGTGATAATCGCCCGGCGCAATATAGACGTTGCCGCTTTCTACCACCATTCCATGCGTAGCTTCGCGAACCCGCAGCTTGGTTAACGTTTGCAGACGTTCGGCTAGGAGCCGCGTGAAAACCGGGGGCATATGCTGCACGATGAAGACCGGCTGTTGGAAGTTGGCCGGGAACATTGGCATGATCGTCGCCAAGGCGTGTGGTCCGCCGGTAGATACGCCAATAGCCAAGGCCCGGCATGCAACCCTAGGCTGGCTCCCCCGCCCGGCAGGCCGCGCCGGAGTTACAAAACCATTGCTCGCGGGCTTCCGAGGCGCTACCGCTTCGTCCGGGCCCGTAGAAAAAAACTGTTTGAATTTCGGCACAAGTTCGCCGCGCAAGCGCGCCATCGATTGATCCAACGAGCCGGAATTTGCCGCCTTGGTCACATAATCGTTAGCACCCAACGTGAGCGCTTCTAAGGTAACGGCGGCTCCGCGCTCCGACAGAGTGCTGAACATGATCACAATCAAGTCCGTATGCAGTTTCCGAATATGCCGCAACGTCTCCAGCCCATCCATCTCGGGCATTTCAATATCTAGCGTTACGACATGCGGCCGAACCAACGGAATCATTTTCAACGCAATGGAGCCGTTGGCCGCACTGCCCACCACCTCCACACTCGGGTCCTCGGCCAAAGCGTGCGTAACCAGCCGCCTGATGATCACCGAATCGTCGACGACCAAAGCCCGGATGCGTTCTCCCGGCGCTAGCCTCGTTTTACTACCCGTTCTCAAACCGTCTGTTCCTGAATGCCCATCAACATCAAACGCTCGGTAATGATCTCCTCGGTAAATGGCTTCATAATGTAGTCGTTTGCCCCGCAGTCGAGAGCGGCCAGCATTTGCGAAGTCTCTGTCTCGGTGGTCACCATCACGATCATCACGTTGTCCCAGGTTGAATCGGCCCGCACCGCCTGCACAAATTCCAATCCGTTCATAACCGGCATGTTCCAATCCACTAACGCGAGAGAGATATCAGGCGTAGCTTGCAGTACTTCGAACGCAACCTTGCCGTTTTCCGCCTCGTTTACCTTGAAACCTAGCTGACGCAGCTTCTTGCCCAGAATGGAGCGAATTGTCCGTGAATCGTCTACGACTAGCGCCCGGCGCATTGGCTCACCTCAGTTCGAAGATTTGTGTACGTTTTTTCGCAGGCCGGATTGCCTGTGAACTTGCTTTTGTTTTTTCTCATGCGAGGTGGTGGTAACTCCGTGCTCAAAAACAGCAAAATGCCCCTCTGTTTTCCGAGAGGCTCTGCCGAGAGATGTCTTTGTTCTCATCCAGTCTCTGATTGAGTTATCGGCGGTTGGCTCGCGGCACGCTAGTGCTAGTACCAACTTGCAGAAGTCTGGGTACCCCGCTCCTTGACAGTCACGGCTCGGAAATCCCTTACTGAGCCGTGCAGTGTAGACCGAGCACCCGCTCGCCTGCCAGGCTTGCTAAACCTTGAACTGCCCGATCGAGGATTGCAGCGTCTGTGCCATTTCGCTCAATGCCACTGCCGCCTTTTGCGTCTGCAGAGCGCCTTCGGTGGTGTTCTGCGCTGCCGCAGCGACTCCGGTGATATTGCGCGCGATTTCGGTTGTGCCCTTCGCCGCCTCGGACACATTTCGCCCGATTTCATTCGTAGTTGCCGTCTGCTCTTCGACCGCTGAAGCAATGGTACTCGAAACATCGTTGATTTGGTTAATGATCGCGCTGATTTCCCCAATCGCCGCCACGGCCGCCTTGCTGTCGCCTTGAATGGCTTCGATCTTCTGGCCGATTTCCTCAGTCGCTTTCGCCGTTTCCTTCGCCAGTTCCTTCACTTCGTTAGCGACAACCGCGAACCCTTTGCCTGCTTCCCCGGCACGAGCGGCTTCAATGGTCGCGTTGAGCGCGAGCAGGTTGGTCTGCTGAGCAATCGAAGTAATGACCTTAATCACTTTTCCGATCTCAACGCTTGATTCCCCCAGCTTGGCAATCGTATGATTAGTTGATTCCGCTACCCCTACCGCATTACGTGCCACGCGGGCCGCTTCGTTGGCGCTCTTGGAGATTTCGCGAATGGATGCCAGCATCTCTTCGCTGCTGGCGGCGACGACCGCAACATTCTTGGAAACCTGTTCAGACGCCGCGCTGACCACGGTAGCTTGCGTGGCAGTCTCTTCCGCGTTGCCGGCCATTTGCTGGCTGATTGCGTTCAGCTCTTCCGATGCGGATCCCACCGACGTTGCGCTTTGAGCGGTTTTCTTCAAGTTGGCGCGCAGCCCCTTGAAGAGTCCTCGCAAACCGGTGCCGATCCGCCCGATGCCATCCTCGACGCTCGATATCTCCAATTCCTTGGTTAAGTCTCCCGCCGACGCTGCCTGCACCACTGCCAGCGTTACGTCTACCATTCGGTCCAGTTCCAAAGCTGTCAACTTTCGCGATGTGATGTCAATGGCGTACTTCACGACTTTGAAGAACTTACCGTTCAGATCGAGGATCGGATTGTAAGAGGCTTGAATCCAGACTTCCTTGCCGGCTTTGCCCAACCGTCTGTATTCGCCCGCTTGATACTCGCCTCGGTTCAGTTTGGCCCAAAACTCCCGATACTCGCCACTGCGCGCGTAGGCATCGTCTACAAACATGCTGTGATGCCTGCCGTTGACTTCGCTGAGCCCATAGCCAAGCGCGTTTAAGAAGTTGTCATTGGCGTTTAGAATCGTTCCGTCCATTTGGAACTCGACAACGGCCTGCGACTTGCCGATGGCCGCAACTTGGCCAGAATAGTCGGCGTTCAACGCCTTCTGTGCCGCCAACTCGGTGATATCTCCCCATTCCAATGCATTGCCAGTGTAGTTCCCCTCCTCATCCAGAATGGCGGTAACCCATAGTGAGAACTTAAGCGGCCCTACTGAGATCTCGGTCTTGTGCGGAAGGTTCTTCGGATCGGCCAACATGCGCCGCTGGTGGGCCGGATTTTTGTGGAAGATATCGATACAGGAGCCAACAATCGCGCGCGGATCGAAATCTGGCCATATCTTGTGAAACTCGTTGGCATTTTTCGCCAGCAAGTGCCTCGTCGCTTCGTTCACGTAAGTGACGACAAAATCCCGGTCCACCATCATGACCGCCGTCGACACATTGTCTACCATATTCTGAAAGCAGAATGCGTCTCTCGCTGCCAACTTCTGCCGCGTCACGTCGGTGGCGAACTTCACTACTTTATAGGGCCTGCCGGCGGAATCGAACATCGGGTTGTAGGATGCCTGAATCCAGACTTCTCGTCCACCCTTACCTAAGCGCTTGAATTCGGCCGCTTGATACTCGCCGCGGTTAAGCCTGAACCACAAATCACGATATTCGGCGCTGCGCGCGTACGCGTCGGCCACGAAGATACTGTGGTGCAGGCCCTTGATCTCATCCAATTGATAGCCCATAACTTGCAGGAAATTTTGATTTGCCGTAAGGATGGTGCCGTCCAGTTTGAATTCAATTATCGCCTGTGCGCGGCTAATGGCGGTAACCATCGCTCCCAGCTCATGCATATCCGCAGTTCGGGCGCTTCTTCCAGCACCCCCAGCAGATGCTGCGTTCCTGCTTGCCCCGCTGCTTCTGCGTGCGCTCGGCGGCTTGCCACCGCCGGTCTTTGTTTCCTCAAATTGGTCTGGATCTGCCACTGCGCTATTAGTAGCTTGATTTTCTGAATTCTTAGTTGCCATTGAAATCTATTCTTTCCTCTGTCCTAAAATCGCCTGTCACAGCAGAGTCCTTTTGTCGCTCCCTTGCGGTCGCGGCTCAGCCAGATGCTGTTTGAATCTGCAGAACCCGTTCTGTATTGAGGATGAGCAACAACCGCCCCTCCAGTTTGTACAGCCCCTCAATCAGTTCGCGCTGCTCGGGCGGCAGATTCTGCGGCGGCGGCTCGTAGGAAGCCGGGTTCACTTCTAAAACATCGCTGATCTCGTCTACCAGTAAACTGACCGCCCCTTCTTCCGAGCGCACCACAATATTCATGGGTGTATGCCCGGTGTCGCGCGGGGGTATTTTCAGCCGCCTGCGCAAGTCAAGCGCTGTCACAATTTGGCCGCGCAAATTGATCAATCCTTCAATCACATCCGGAGCCAGCGGCACTCTGGTCATTTCCTGATACCGTAAGACTTCCTGCACGTTCAGCACGTCGATACCGAAGAACAGGTCCGCCACGTAAAACGTGGAATACTGTCTCGATTGCTCCATACTTTTGGCGGTGTTTTGCTGTAACGTCATGTGTGGCTCCTTAGAAGTGCAAGGGGCACATTCCTTCTGGAGTTTCTACATTTTTGTGCTTTTGTGGGGCAGGCAGTTTTGCCTGCCAATCCGGCGCTGGACCAAGGCCATTGCTCAGCAGAACAAACCAGCCCGGCGGACACCGGGTTAGCTTCAATGTATGCCGCCGTTCGTTCCAATTGATGCGTTCGCTAGATCCTATTAGGACGGCGTGGGAAACCAGAGAGGCGATGCGGTGGTCCTGCAGCCACAGCGGGCCGGAAGTGAGCTGATCCGCGACAACGTCGCTCGCGGCGAAGGCGTGACCGGGAGTCCGATACCCACGGGATGGCATTCTGCAGGGAAGCGATCCCCAAAGACGCCATGTGAGGAATAGATAGCAATCCGCTGGATGGAAGTGCGGCAGTCTGCGTTTGTATTCAGGCATTGAAAACTCGGAACGCAGGCAAAACTGCCTGCGCCACAAAACAGGTGTCTCAAGAGTGCTGAGGAATCTCACAAAAATTTAGAAACTCCAGGAGGCGCTCCGCTCGAGGCTTGGCAGTGATTTGAGCGAAGTCACAGGCCAACGCCCGCCCATTCCTGTTCGGTCTGGTTGACTGCCACCGCCAAGCGCTCGAGCGAACTCAACATCGCCTTGCGGTCGAATTTCATTTGAAAATCTTCGAACAATTGAGAGCCTTCCTGTTTGCTGCGCTCGCCACCCTCGGCCAGCAGGCCAAGAAGGCGGATATGCGCCAGTTTCGGATTGTCCTTCACATACTGAGCGACTTCGGCAAATTCCGGCGATGCGGCTAAGATTCGCACTTCCTCCCGCGACAATTTGTCTACCGCTTCCTGGAAGCCGGAGGCCTCCACTACGCGATAGCCGGCCATTTCGAGCGAACTTCGCAAGTGCGCCCGCGCAAAGGGCGATTTCTCCAGCACCATCACAACGGAGCGGCCTACTTGCGCTTTGTGGGCCGCCGCCCATTTTTCGCCGGAATTGGCGATGATCTCATGCAAATCGACAAAATCGGTCACTTTCTGGCCTACCACCGCAGAGCCCATCAAGCCGAAGGTTTCCGACGATTTGCGCACCGTGACGTTTTCGTCAACGATGTCCACAATCCGATCCACCACCAAGCCGATCAACTGGTCGCCATTGCTGAAGACTACCACTTGAATGTTCTGGTTTTTGGGCAGCGAAGTGTCGGCACTCGGATCCAATTGCCCCGCAAGCGAGACTAGCGGCAGAATCTGTCCGCGGTATTGAACCACCATGCGGCCGGCGGCGTGTTCGACCTGAGCGCTGGGAATTTCTTCCAACCGCGCCACGAGGTTGAGCGGCACGGCCAAACGCTCGAAACGGCCGGCGCTGAACAGCAGCATGGATTGCCTGTCTTTCGCGCCTTGATCTTGTTTCTTTTGCTTGTTCGCGCCGCGCGCTTCACGCGGCTCGCGCAACACTCCGGATCTCTGCGCAATGCCCAGCACGTCTAGAATCAGTGCCACTGTGCCGTCGCCCATAATGGTGGCGCCGGAATAGACGTTCAAACCCTTCAATCGCTTGTCTAACGGCTTCACTACAATTTCTTGCGTGTCGTTGATTCCGTCCACTACCAGGCCAAACTCGCTATCTTCCGCCTGTAGGACGACGATATTCACAACATCCGTTCCCAGCGGGCGGCTATGTACTTTTAAGATTTCGTTCAAGAAGGTTAGCGGCAGCAGCTTGCCGCGGCGCCGGTAAACCGGTGTCCCGTGGATGCGCTCAATCTGCTTCAAGCCGTTTTCGCCTTCCAAGCGGATTAACTCAAGCAGGCTCACTTGTGGAATGACAAAGCGCTGCCCCGCCCCGGTCACAACCAGCCCCGGTATGATGGCGAGAGTCAACGGAATCTTGATCTTGATCGTGGTGCCGTGTCCTTCCGCGCTCGCCAGATCCACAACTCCGCCAATTCGCTCAATGTTGGTTTTCACAACATCCATGCCCACGCCCCGGCCGGAAATGTTGGAAACCGTTTCTGAGGTGGAAAATCCCGGCAGGAAAATGAGGTTGATTGCCTCGCGTTCCGTCAGGCGTAGGGCTTGCTCGGCAGGCAGCAGCCCATTCTTTACCGCCTTCGCTTTGACTCTTTCGGGATTAATTCCGGCGCCATCGTCCGAAATTTCGATATTGACGTGTCCGCCTTCGTGGAAGGCCCGCAGAGTCAGACGTCCAGTAGCGGTTTTGCCTTTCTTCACCCGTTCATCCGGCCGTTCAATTCCGTGATCGCAGGAATTCCGGACAATGTGAGTGAGCGGATCTTTGATGGCTTCGATGATGGTGCGGTCGAGTTCAGTCTCGGCCCCATCCATTTCGAGATGGATGTACTTTCCGCATTCGGCCGCCAGGTCGCGCACAACCCTCGGGAATTTGCCCCAGACAATGCCAATGGGCTGCATGCGTGTCTTCATCACGCTTTCCTGCAGTTCGGAGGTAATTAGATTCAAACGCTGAGACGTGGCGTTGAATGTACCAGGTTCTAAACGCGCAGTGAATTGCAAAACCTGATTGCGCGCCAGAACCAACTCGCCTACCAGATTCATCAGCTTGTCGAGCAAACCCACGTCGACGCGGA
Source organism: Bryobacterales bacterium (assembly GCA_963763615.1). Classification (GTDB taxonomy): domain Bacteria; phylum Acidobacteriota; class Terriglobia; order Bryobacterales; family Bryobacteraceae; genus Bog-105. The sequence goes on from CAVXPI010000020.1 coordinate 92,003, forward strand.
TCGTAGAATCGAGCACGGCGTTGTTCTTGGGCCCACCGGGCCCGGCTGCGGCGGGCGCCGCTCGAGGAGGAGGCGGAGGTGGCGGCACCTTCGTCTCAAGGTTCTGCTTCGCGGACAGACGCTGTTCGCTCTCGGCGTGCTCACCTAAAAGAGCCTTCCTCAGAATCGCCGTTTCTGAGTCGATGCCACCTTCCGTCGAAGTGCCGGAAACGGGCTCATTCCCTCCCGTTTGCGGCGCCGTCTGACGTTCCGGTTGTGCGTTGACCGAAGATATTCCCTCGGCGGCTGGCGGCACAGGCTGTTTCTTGACCTGGACGAAGCTGACCTCGGTTTCTTCGGCCGCTTCAGAAAATGCATGCAAGCGGACTCTCAACTCGTCGAATGCGTTATCGCCTTCACCCGAGGTCCGCTCAATTACTTCCAGGATTTCTTTCGTGGCGTCTACCGATTCTAAGATGATGCTGATCAGGTTGTTCGTCGCCCGGCGCTTGCCGTCCCGTACCTGGCTCAGGATGTTTTCCGCTGAATGCGTAATACCGGTTAACTTGTCGAATCCAAGGAATCCGCACGTTCCTTTAATGGTGTGAATGGTGCGAAAAATACTCGCGACCAATTCTTTGTTGCCGGGATCTTTTTCGAGTTCAACGATCTCCTGGTCTAGGCGCCCTAGATTTTCGTTGCTCTCAATTAGAAACTCGCGTATTATGTCGAAATCTTCCATGAGTTAGGCAGACGAGGTCGAGCCACTCTGAGGTCCCTCAGAAAATTCTCAGGAGCCCGGCATTCAGGTTTTATTGACCCTCTTGTCTTAGAGTGCTGTTCGAAGACGGAAACTTCTCAAAAGGGGGATGGTCGAATGGAACAAAGCTCGCTAGGCCCCTAGCGTGGCTCGCGGGCTATTCCGCAGAGCAGCGAACCGCGTAAGAATTTTAACCCGCGTCGACCCGGTGCTGGCCGCAAGGAGTTTTGCGTCTCCCAAAAAGTGGTCAGCCTGATCTGTCCCCATCGTGGGGCGACGGGGACAGATCAGGCTGACCACCTTCTTTTTGTCCTAAATGATGTTTGCCCGACCGACTTACGGGTAAAAGGCAGCGCTAGTCAGCTCGCCGAGATTACGGTCCATTGTTTCGTCTTCTATTCGCCTATAATAAAGGCAATGCCGTTCGTCGAGCTTCATGCTCGTTCCGCCTTTTCGTTTCTTGAAGGCTCGTCCCTGCCGGAAGACCTTGCCGCCCGTTGTGCCGAATTCGAGCAACCGGCCATGGCCGTCACAGACGGCCATGGAGTTTACGGTTCTCCCCGTTTTCATATGGCCGCCAAAAAATGCGGCATTCGCGCTCTGATTGGCGCTGAAGTCAATGGAGAAACCGCACCGGGAAGTCCGTTATCCCACCGCCTTACCTTGCTGGCTGAGAATCGCAGCGGTTACCAAAACCTTTGCCGTCTCATCACTCGCACTAAATTACGGAACGTAGCAACGCAGCCAGGCAAACCGGAATTTCCCTTCGCGGCTGACGAAGAATTCACCACTTATGCCCGCGGCCTGGTATGCATCACGGGCGGCGACGAAGGTCCGCTCGCTGCCATCTACCGGCAAGGTGACGGCAAAGCCGTAGAAGAGCAAGCCCGCCAAATGCTCAACCGCCTCACTGGCATCTTTGGCCGCGGCAACGTTTTTGTCGAGCTACAGCGCCACTATCGCCGCCATCAGGAAGCGCGCAATCAATCCCTTGTGCAACTCGCCCGCAGCATGCGTCTCCCGCTGCTCGCTACTAACGGAGTAGCGTACGCCACGCCGGATCGCCGCGCCTTGCAAGATGTTCTCACGTGCGTTCATCACAAAACCACGCTCAACGAAGCGGGCATACTGCTCAACCGCAACGCCGAACGCCATATGAAAACGAGCGCGGAGATGGAGCGCCTCTTCTCAGATCTGCCGGACGCTTTCGCCAACACTTGCGAACTGGCGAACCGTTTACAGTTCACTCTCCACGACCTTGGCTATGAGTTTCCTCGCTATCCCGTTCCGCCGGGAGAAAGCGAGATGTCGTATTTGCGCCAACTCACCGATCAAGGAGCACGCTGGCGCTATCAGCCCTATCACGAAAAGGCGCAGCGCCAGATTGAGCGAGAACTCGACATGATCGAAAAGCTCAAACTGCCGGGCTACTTTCTCATTGTTTGGGACTTGATCGATTTCTGCCGCCGCGAGAAGATTCTCGTCCAAGGGCGCGGGTCTGCCGCAAATAGCGCCGTTTGTTATTCGCTGGGGATCACCGCGGTCGATCCGGTCGGCATGGAGTTGCTTTTCGAGCGCTTTCTATCGGAAGAACGCGGAGAAATGCCCGATATCGATCTCGATTTACCCAGCGGCGATCAGCGCGAACGGGTCATCCAGCATGTCTATCAACGCTATGGTCCGCTGGGCGCAGCGATGACGGCGAATGTGATCACCTATCGCGGCCGCTCAGCCGTGCGCGACGTAGGCAAAGTTCTCGGATTCTCAGAGGAGCAACTTACCAGTCTCGCCAATCGCATGGGGCATTTTGAGTGGCGCGATCCGAAAGACACGCTCGAAAAGCGTTTTACCGATCAAGGCTTCGATCTCAGCGATCCGCGCATCCACCAGTTCTACACACTCACGGCTGAAGTGCTTGACCTGCCGCGCCACCTTGGACAGCATTCCGGCGGTATGGTTGTCTGCCAGGGGCAACTCGATTCCGTTGTTCCGCTCGAACCAGCCACCATGCCCAATCGCACGGTCGTTCAATGGGACAAAGACGATTGCGCCGATCTTTTCATCATCAAGATTGATCTTCTCGGGCTGGGCATGATGGCGGTTTTAGAAGACACTATCACGCTTATTCGCGACAACTATCAGCAAGAGGTTGACCTGGCACATCTGCCGCCCGATGATCCAGACGTCTATTCCTGCCTGCAGAAAGCCGATACGATTGGCCTCTTTCAGGTGGAGAGCCGGGCGCAAATGTCCTGCTTGCCGCGCATGAAGCCTGCCAAGTTTTACGACATCGTGGTGCAAGTTGCTATTATTCGGCCCGGCCCCATTGTCGGGCAGATGCTGCATCCGTATTTGCGCCGCCGCCAGGGCATGGAAGAGCCAGTTTGCCTTCATCCTTCGCTTGAACCAGTGCTGGCGCGTACTCTCGGCGTACCGCTGTTTCAGGAGCAACTCATCCGCATTGCGATGATCGCTGCCGGGTTCACAGGCGGACAAGCGGAAGACTTGCGCCGGGCCATGGGGTTCAAACGATCGGAAAAACGTATGAAGGAGGTTGAGGTAAATTTGCGCGCGGGGATGGAGCGCAACGGCATCGTGGGTGAGACGCAAGACCGCATCGTGCAAGCTATTTCCTCGTTCGCACTGTATGGCTTTCCGGAATCTCACGCCGCCAGCTTTGCTCTCATCGCTTATGCCAGCGCCTTTCTTAAATGCCACTTTCTAGCCGCCTTCACGGTGGCGATACTCAACAATCAGCCCATGGGCTTTTATTCGCCGTCCACGTTGGTGAAAGATGCCCAGCGCCACGGCCAGCGCTTTCGCCCGGTTGATATTCTGCGCTCTTCTTACCAATGCACTGTGGAATCCGATGGCAAATGTAAATACGTTAGGCTCGGCTTTAACTATGTGCGCGGTCTCAACTCAGCCACTGCGCAACACATGGATGCCGAGCGGCGTACGGCGCCCTTCAACAGCATGCGCGATTTGGTTCGGCGGGTTCCCGAACTGCGGAAGGATGAGATCGCGGCGCTGGCGGAACTCGGCGCTCTCAACGCGCTGCCGAAAGAGAAAGCCGACCGGCACCGACGCGGCGCACTTTGGCAATCGCAACTCGCTTTACAGCCGGTGGGCGAGTTGCTCGAACCTGCCACTGACGATGGAGTGAGTTCGCCTTTGTCTCCCATGACGGACCAGCAGCGCACTTATGCCGATTTCTCAAACAGTGGACTGACCATCGGCAAGCATCCCATGGCTCACTACAGAGAGCAAATGCGCGCGCTGGGCGCGCTGGAGGCGGCGATTGTGAAGTCGCAACGCGATGGCGTGGTTCTGACCGTCGCCGGCTGCGTGATCACCCGGCAGCGCCCGGGCACGGCAAAGGGTTTTGTGTTTTTGACGTTGGAAGATGAAACGGGCGTGGTGAACGTCATCGTTCAACCCGCCTTATACGATCTTTACCGCGCTCCTTGCTCTACCGCGCCTTATCTCATCATCAAAGGCGTTCTGCAAAACCAAAGCGGCGTAGTCTCTCTCAAGGCCGGCGAGATTAAGGAACTTCACCTTGCGCAAGCCGCGGTCATGCAGTCGCATGACTTCCACTAAACAGCTCACTCACCTTCACCGAAAATCCCGGCAAAAGCCCGCCACCGTCCAGCAGGTCATCGCCCTTCAACACCACAGACTGCCGGCCGCCATATACATACAGCTTTCGCGTTTTCGGATACAACACCCACACCTGCTTGGCACCGGCTCCCAAATACTGATCAACCTTGATTTCCAGATCCTCGGCCGAATCCGACGGGGATCCAACCTCCACCGCCAACTCCGGTGCCCTCTCAAAGTAGCTGTCTTCATCCGCCGCTTGAATCCGTTCTTTGCTCAACACTGAAACATCACGCTGCCTGATCGTCAATGGTTCGCGCGAAAGCACATAGCCTGCTTCCGGAACAGCGCGTCCAATCGGGCGGCTTCAAATAACCCTGCAAGCACTCCAGCACCGCCAGAGCAGTAAGGGAGTGCGACGATTTCGGGACCGGCAAAGTGATCAGTTCTCCTGCGTTGATCTCATGACGCGCACCATCACGAGGCAAGCGCGAAAACTCCTCCACGGTCATCGCCGTCGAAGTTACCGTAGCCATATCTTCAATTGTAATGGCCGCCGTCATGCCGTCGCATGACTTCCGCTAAACAGTTCACTCACCTTCAATGCAAACTCCGGCAGCACGTCATCGCCCGTGAACACGCGGCTACCACTCGTATCCCACACCGTCACGCTTTGCGTTTCTGGATAAACGACCCAAACCCACCGTCCTCCCGCGCCCAAATACTGCCGCACCTTTTCGTTCAAATCCTTATCCGAATTCCCCGGCGATACAACTTCCACCGCCAACTCCGGCGCACCTTCAAAGTAGTCGTCATCTTCCGTTGCCAGGATTTGATCTTTACTCATCACCGCAACGTCGGGCTGCCTGAGTGTGTTCGGTTCTTTCGCCAGCAAATAGCCGGTTTCCATGTAAACTTCTCGCGTGCCCTCTTGTTCAAGAAGGCGATCCAACGCCTTAAACACAGCCCTAGAAACTCGGCTGTGCCGCGATTTCGGAAGCGGCATGGTAATCAATTTCCCCGCATTCAGCTCATGCCGCGCACCACCTCTGGGCAAGCTCGAGTACTCCTCCAAAGTCATCCCAGTCGAAGTTACCGTAGCCATAATATTCTAAGAGGAAAGAACGATCTGACGACCTTCGATCCGCGTCTCAATCTTCGTAGCGCGCTTGCGCAGATCGCCCACTGTCCTGTTTAAATTATCGAGGTTCGTCTCAATACGCCCCAAGCGTTTATCATTTTGAAGCAGGCCCCAGACAATGGCTCCGAACAACGGCAGCGTTCCCAAGAACACATTCACGGCCAGGCTGTCCAAGAACGATTTCAAGATTTGCATCTCCTCTTTATCATACGCCGCGCTGACGCCCCCACTGCTAAATTGAATAATCACGTTATGGATCGCCGCGACTTCCTATCCGTCTCTTCGATTGCCGGAATTGCGGCTATCCGTCGCAAGAAAAAGAAAAAAGGCAAGAACGCCGCGCCTCCTACGCCGCCTCCGCCGAACCGAGTGCAGGTGGCTGCTGGTGTGCTTGATGAAGTCACAGTTCCCGAATTGCAAAGCCGCCAACGCCAGAAACTCCTCACGGCCGAGCGGCTCACCGAGCTTTATCTCGCGCGCATCGAAGCCATTGATCGCTCTGGACCAGCGCTTCATTCTGTGATTGAGACTAATCCAGATGCGCTTGCCACGGCTCGCGCACTCGACGCCGAGTTTCGAGTTAAAGGCCCGCGATCCCCCTTGCACGGCATGCCGGTCTTGATCAAGGACAACATCGACACCGGCGACAAAATGCAAACGACAGCCGGTTCGCTAGCTCTTGTCGGCAAGCCTGCCAGCACGGATTCCTGGGTTGCTGCGCGGCTGCGCGCCGCTGGGGCCGTCATCTTAGGCAAAACCAATCTCAGCGAGTGGGCGAATTTCCGTTCCAGCCATTCCACCAGCGGCTGGAGCGGACGGGGCGGCCAGACAAAGAATCCCTACGCGCTCGACCGCAATCCCTGCGGCTCTAGTTCCGGCACGGGCGCGGCTATTTCCGCCAGCCTCGCCACGGTGGGCGTAGGCAGTGAGACGGATGGCTCCGTGGTCTGCCCTTCTTCGATGTGCGGCATTGTCGGCATCAAGCCGACGCTCGGCCTGATTAGCCGCGCCGGCATCATTCCGATTGCGCACAGCCAAGATACCGCGGGTCCAATGGCTCGTACAGTTTGGGAAGCGGCGTTGCTGCTGGGCGTCTTGACGGGCGTCGATCCTCGCGACCCGGCAACCCAAGCAAGTGACGGCCAGGGCTTTCCAGATTACACGCGCTTCTGCGATCCAACGGGCCTGCGCGATGCACGCCTTGGTATCGCACGGCAATATTTCAACATCGGTCCGGCGGTGAACACGCTCATGGAACAATGCATTTCGCTCATGCGGCAAGCAGGTGCGATCATCGTCGATCCTGTTAATTTCTCTACCAACGAGGGCTGGCGCGATACGGAAATGACGGTGCTGCTCTACGAGTTCAAGAACGATTTGAACGCCTATCTGGCAGCGCGCGATGCGCCGGTGAAATCGCTGGCCGATTGCATTGCTTTTAACAACGCGAACCGCTCGGCGGAGATGCCTTACTTCAGCCAGGAACTTATGGAGCAAGCGCAGGCGAAAGGGCCGCTAACCGACAAGGCATATGTCGACGCGCTCGCCAATAACTACAAGCTGACGCGAACAGAAGGCATCGACGCGATTCTCTCCAAGAACAACCTGGACGCTATCGTTGCGCCGACAGCGGGCCCCGCTTGGCTGACCGATTGGATCGATGGCGACCATGCCGATAGCGGCTGCTCCTCGCCACCCGCTGTGGCTGGCTATCCGCACATCACCGTTCCGGCTGGATTTCAGTTTGGGTTACCGATCGGTATTTCTTTCTTCGGTGCATCCTGGACCGAGCCTAAACTCATCAAACTAGCCTATGCTTTTGAACAGGCGCGCAAAGCTCGCCGCAAGCCGGAATTCTTACCGACTGTGACCTACCATGGCTGACCGTCACAGACTCGTCATTCTGGGAGGCGGCTTCGCCGGTCTCCATGCGGCACAAGCGCTCAAACGCGCGCCGCTTGATATCACGCTGATCGACCGCCGCAATTACCACTTATTCCAACCGCTGCTTTATCAAGTGGCCACAGGATCTTTGTCGCCAGGGGAGATCGCGGCCCCAATTCGCAGCGTGCTCAGTTCGCAAAAGAATGTTCGCGTGCTGCTCGGCGAGGCGGTTGATATTGATCCTACAGCGAAGCAGGTTCTGCTCAAAGACGGCGCTTCGGTCCCTTACGATTCTCTGCTCGTCGCGACGGGCTCGCAAGGCAGCTACTTCGGTCACGATGAGTGGAAAACCTGGGCGCCTGGTCTAAAGACAATCGAGGACGCGACCACCATTCGACATAAGATCCTGCTAGCGTTCGAAGCGGCTGAACGTGAGAGTGATCCGGTTGAGCGGTGTACCTGGCTTACATTCGTGATTGTGGGCGCTGGTCCAACGGGAGTGGAACTGGCGGGGGCGTTAGGCGAGATCGCGAACCATAGCCTCAAACACGACTTCCGTTCGATCAATCCGCAGGACGCTCGCATCATCATTGTCGATGGCGGTAAGCGGGCGCTGGCGACATATCCGGAAGACCTCTCAAAGAAGGCGGAACAACAGCTGCACTATTTGGGCACTCGTGTGCGCACCGGTGTAACGGTGACGAACGTCGACGAAGATGGCGTTACGCTTAAAACACCCAATGGTGAAGACCACATTCCAAGTCACACCGTAATTTGGGCGGCGGGCGTGGCGGTTACCGAATTCGCCCGCACATTGGCTAAGAAGACGTCTGCGCCTACCGATCGAGGGGGGCATATCCAAGTTGCGCCCGATTTAAGCATTCCCAACTTTCCTGACATTTACGTTGTGGGCGATCTGGCGTTGATGAACGGCAAAGATGGGAAACCGTTGCCGGGTGTGGCGCAAGTCGCCATGCAAAGTGGAGAATACGCGGCCCGGGCCATCGCCAACAAAGTAGCGGGCAAACCCGCACCTCCGCCCTTTCAGTATTTCAACAAGGGGGACCTCGCCGTGATTGGCCGAGCCGCCGCCGTTGCCGATGTTTTCGGAGTTCACCTCTCAGGCCTGATCGCTTGGTTGGTTTGGCTCTTTATTCATTTGTTGTATATCGTCGAATTCCAAAGTCGTATTCTTGTTGCTATTGAATGGGGCTTCTTGTATGTCACCTTTAATCGCGGCGCCCGGCTCATCACCGGCGTGGCCGCGAACAAAATGACGGCCAAACCCGAGCCGTTGGAGAACCTCGGTGAGTAATTCGTGCTAGAACTCTTCATTTCCGGTCCCGACGGCCCACCGGCCCGGTTGGAGTTGCGCAAATCGCCGCTCACTCTGGGACGGTCAGTGGATAACGATCTCGCGTATCCGCACGATCCGTGGCTATCGCGCTATCACCTTGCTTTCGAACAACGCGAGAGGAGCTGGTGGATCCGCGATTGCGAAAGCCGGAACGGCACAGTTTTGAACACGGCTGGAATCAAGGAAGCCAAACCGGTTAAAGCGGGCGACAAAGTGCTGGCCGGACATCTCACTATTGAGATTCGCGATCGGCCGTCCGAAGTGCAACGGCCCGTCATTTCTTTTGTTGCCAAGAACGAAGGCGACCGCAGCACGGATGAGGCGACGTTTGTTACCAGCCTCGACAAAGTTCTCGGCAAAACCCACGAAACCCGGCAGGCGCGCGAATCGACCGCATCGCAGCGGATGATAAGTGCGCTCATTCGCGCCGGTCAGGAACTTGTTACGCACCAACCCCTCGGGCAGCTTTTCGAAACGATTCTGCAACTTTCGCTCTCGGCAGTGGAAGCAAAACGCGGTGTGATTCTGACGCTGGAAGATGGCGAACTGCAGGTGCGGGCGAGCCAGGGAGACGGTTTCACCATTAGCACGCTGGTGCGCGACCAAGTTTTGCGCGACAAGCGATCGCTGCTGATTAGCGATGCGATGCGTCACGACAAGCTGAGCAAACAAGAAAGCATAGTTCTTTCGCGCGTGCGCAGCATGATGGCCGCTCCTTTACAGACCGGGGATCACGTGATTGGCATTATCTACGTTGATAACGGCGTGATTCTACTGCCGTTCGCCCAAGACGACCTTGACTTGCTCACCGTAATGGCGAACGTGGCGGCGATCCGGATTGAACATGCGCGTCTGGCTGAAATTGAGCAGTCGGAAAAGCTCATGGAGGCCGACCTTGCGCAAGCGAGCGAGATCCAACGTTCGCTGTTGCCGACGGAACCACCAGCCTATGAAGGTTGGGAGTTAGCAGGACTCAATCTGCCTTGCCGGACGGTGGGCGGCGATTATTTCGACTTTGTCCCATATCAAGATGGGCGGCTGGCGGTGGTTGTTGGCGATGTCTCCGGCAAAGGCTTGCCGGCGGCGCTGCTGATGTCCAGCTTGCAGGCCAAAGTGCAAATGTTGCGCGAGACGAATCCGTCGCCTAGCCAAGCCGTCGGCACGTTGAACCGTAGCCTCACGGAACGGTGTCCGCTCGGAAAATTCATTACGTTTTTCTACGCCCTGCTTGATCCGGCGACGGGTACGCTCGAATACAGCAATGCTGGGCACAACTATCCGCTCATTTTGCGCAACGATGGGGCGGTGGAAACGCTGGTGGGCAGCGGGTTAGTGATGGGGCTTTTTTCCGCGGTGCACTATGAGGTAAAGAAAACCAAGCTTGCGCCGGGCGAGACGTTGGTACTTTACTCTGACGGCGTGACCGAAGCCGTCGACGCGCAAGACGCTGAATTTGGGGAAAAAGGACTGGGCGAATTCATGACCGTCCGCAAGTCTGTGCGCTGCGAAGACATTGTTAATCAGCTGGTGGAATACATGCGGAAATGGCGCGGCAACACGTCTTTCGCCGACGATTTCACGATTGTTCTGGTGCGCCGAACAGCGTAGGGTTGATGGCAATGGGGCTGGTGCGGCGTTGCGCCACCAGCCCTTCCCTATTGAGCGGCCGGTGTTATGCTCGACGTTATGGCAACTCAACCCAATCTTATTACGGTTGAAGAATATCTCGCTGGTGAAGAACTGAGTGACACCCGGCATGAATATTGGAATGGCCATATCGTTGCTATGGCTCGCGGTTCACCGACACACGCCGACATCATTTCCAACATCAACGCTTCCGTCAAATCAAAGATCCGTCACAGCGGTTGTTATATCCGAAGTTCCGACCAGCGCGTTCGCACCACTCCAAACGGCCTCTACACCTATCCCGATCTTGTAATCTCATGCAAAAGCGAGTTCGACCGGACGACGCTACTCAACCCCATTGTCTTGATTGAAGTTCTTTCGGAGAGCACCGGGGATTACGACCGGGGTTCTAAGTTTGAGCGGTATTCTAAGATCCCGTCTTTTCGGGAATATGTCTGCGTGGCGCAAGATCGGGTCTATATCGAGCACCATGTCCGGGATTTGGCCAATTCGGAAATTTGGATGTTGCGGCGACTGGAGCGCTTATCGGAACAAGTGACCATCAAGCTACCATGCGGCCATGTCGATATTGCGATGGGGGAGATCTACGACGATCTGGAACTAGGTTTGCCGCCATCGGGTGCGACCTAAACTATAAGACGCCGCTCGCGCCGCTTGGAGCGTGATCGAAGAGACCTTTTAACAACAACTATGAGTTCGCGCCGCAAGTTTCTCGGACAAGTTGCCACGAGCATTGGCGGGCTGGCGCTGCCGCAAGCTGTGCTGGGCGCGAACGAGAAGGTGCGCTTCGGGATTATAGGTTACGGCGCGCGGGGTGAAGAGATTGTCCGGGACGCGCTGAGTTGCCCGAATACGGAGTTTGGCGGCGTTTGCGATATCTACACGGAGCAGCGGGAGCGCGCCAAGCTGATCGCTCCGGCGATCAAGACCTATATTGACCACCGTTTGATGCTCGAAGACAAAGACCTGGACGCGGTTCTGATTGCCACGCCGCAGCATTTGCATGGTGAGCATTTTGTCGATTCGATTCAGGCGGGTAAGCATGTTTATCAGGAAAAGACGATGGCGTTCACGGTGGAACATGCCAAACGGATGCGCACCGCCTATGAACCGGCAAAGGCGAAACAAGTGGTGCAAGTGGGACATCAAGCGTGTTCCTCAGGACACGTCACCGATGCGCGGAACTTCTTGGCGAACGGGCGATTGGGGCAGATTACGGCCATTGATGCGACAATGTACCGCAACACGCCGCACGGCAAGCCGCAATGGTCAAGGCCGGTGAACGCCAACATGAATCCGGAGAACATTGTGTGGAGCAAATTTCTGGGCGAGGCGGCGAAGGTTCCGTTTGATGCAAACCGTTACCAGAACTGGCGATTCTTTTGGGATTATTCGGGCGGCAACGTTTACGAGAATATGTGCCATCAGGTGGCGTTCTGGTACAAAGTGCTGGGCTTGCAGATTCCGACGTCGGTGACGATGACGGGCGGCTTGTACTTGTGGAAGGACGGGCGCGAAGTGCCGGACACGATGAACGTGAGCATGACGCAGCCGGAGGAACTGCTTTTCAGTTGGGTTTCCGGATTTGGGAACGCCAGCCCTGGTATGACGGAGCAAGTATTGGGTTCGGATGGAACGATCACGCGAGGCACGCAGGTGCGGTTTCTGCCCGAGAAAATGAACGCACCGCGAGCGGAGGCGCAGACGGGGAGCACGCCGACGAACGCTTCAGCTCATATGCGCAATTTCATGGACGCGATTCGCGAAGGCAAGGAAATCAATTGTCCGTTCGATCTCGGCTTCCGGGTTTCGATCGCCTGCCGCATGGCGGTGGAGAGCTACCGGCAAGGCCGCACCATGCGTTGGGATGCGGGCAAAGAAGAAATCGCCGCATGATCGACTGGCTGCGCCCATATTGCCTTTCGTTCCCGCACGCGACGGAGAGCGTGCAATGGGAAGCGCTGGTTTTCAAGGTAGCCAACAAGATTTTTGCGATTGCCGCGCTGGAACCGGAGAAGCATGTACTCTCAATCAAGTGCGCGGAGGAGAAATTCGCCGAGATGGTTGAGTGTCCGGGCATAGTGCCGGCACCCTATTTGGCACGCGCGAAGTGGATCGCATTTGAAAGCGAAGATGCACTTCCGCACCAGGAATTGCGCGCGATGATCCGCGAGTCTTACGACTTGGTTGTTGCGAAGCTTCCCCGGAAAACTAAACTCGCGCTAGCACCGCGGAAGCGACCTCGGAAGTAGAACTCTTTCCGCCCAGATCGGGTGTGCGGACCTTCTCTTCAGCCAGGACGCCTTCGATAGCGGCGTCTATCTTTTGCGCAGCAGCACTCAAACCAAGATGATCGAGCATCATGGCAGCGGACACGATGGCGGCTAGCGGATTCGCAATGCCTTTGCCGGCAATATCGGGCGCGGATCCGTGGACCGGTTCGAACATTGATGGATAGCGCTTCGTCGGGTCGATGTTGGCGCTAGCCGCCAAACCGATACTGCCGGAAACGATGGCAGAGATGTCGCTTAAGATATCGCCGAACAGATTCGAGGCGACGACGACATCGAAGGTCTGCGGGCGGCGGACAAAGTTCATGGCGGCTGCGTCGACCAGGAGGGATTCGGTTTTGATGCCGGGGTATTCAGCGGAAACGCTTTGGAAAACACGATCCCACAAAACCATGCTGAAGCCCTGGGCGTTCGATTTGGTGATGGAGGTGACGAGGTTCTTCTTTTTGCGCTTCAAAGCCAACTCAAAGGCGTAGCGAATGATGCGCTCGACGCCGTGACGGGTGAACACAGAGGTTTGCACGGCGACTTCATGCGGGTGCGTTTCGTGAACGAATCCGCCGATTTGCGCATATTCGCCTTCGGTGTTTTCACGAACGACGACCATGTCGATATCGCCGGCATTCATGCCTTTCAGCGGCGAGTTGACGCCTTTGTAGAGAATGGCTGGGCGGACATTGGCGAATTGATCGAAGCGGCGGCGGATGGGCAGCAGGAGGCCGTTGAGAGTAACGTGGTCCGGCACTTTGGGATGGCCGACCGCACCGAGGAGAATGGCATGGTGCTTGCCAAGCGTGTCAATCGCGTCAGGCGGCACCATGGCGCCGTGCTTGAAATAGTAATCGGTTCCCCAGTCATAGACTGTGGAAATGAGAGTGGCGCCCGAGGCTTTTGCAGCCTTGAGCGCCACTTCAAACGCGACTGAGGTTACTTCGTTGCCGATACCGTCGCCGGGAATCAGCGCGATTGAAAAGTTGGTGTTCGTATCCAACTTGTCAGGTTACTACTGTTGGGTGGATGCTGTGACCGGCGGCGTACCGATCTTGACACCGATCACTTCACCGGAGACGACCAACTCCACACGGCGGTTCTGCTTGCGGCCGGCGACAGTATCGTTCGAAGCAACAGGATATTGAGGACCATAGCCGACGGATGTCATAGCCTGGCCATCAATGCCTTGCTTGGCCAGATAATCGCGAACGGTGCCGGCGCGCTCTTCGGAAAGCTTCTGATTAAACGCGGCTGAACCCGTGATATCGGTATACCCTTCCACTTGCAGGTTCAAGCCCGGATGGGAGAGGACGATACCGGAAATTTTGGCCAATGCTTCGCGGGCATCCGATTTCAAGGTATATTTGCCGGTATCAAACAGCACGTCTTGCATCTTGACGACGAGACCGCGCGGGGTTTCCTGCGTGGGAAGAACGGCGTTGAACTGCTGCAAGAGTTGCTCGCGCAATCTATTTTTGTCGCCTTCGGCCTGGGCTCGCAGGCGGTCTGCTTCCGCAGCGGCCAACTGAGCTTTTTGAGCCTCGGCAGCAGCTTCGGCACGGGCAGCATCCGCCTGAGCGCGGGCTTCATCGGCTTGGCGACGAGCGGCATCGGCCTCCAACTTTTGTTGTTCCGCGGTGGCGCGTTGCGCGGCTTCTGCGCGGGCGTTGGCGTCGGCTAAACGAGCTTGCTCTTCCGCTTGGGCGCGCTGTGCCGATTCTTGGTCGGCGTGTTGCTGTGCCTCGAGAGCTTTTTGCTTTTGTGCAGCTTCACGCGCAGCCGCGTCTTCACGCTCCTTTTGCAAGGCAAGTTGTTGTTGACGGCGTAAAGATACGATGCGGGCGTCTTCCGCTTTCTGCACAGCCTCCTTCGCGGTCATGATGGAAGGATTCCACTGCTTGCGGTCCTGATATTCCTGCGCTTGTTGAAGAAGTTTTTGCGCGTCGTTGTATGTGTCGCTCGCAAACTCGTCCGCCTTGGCATATTTGGAAATCTGCACGGCGTTGATCGCTTCATAAAGCGACAGCGGGCTTTTCTTATTCGAATTTAGATCGACGGGTTTCAAGAGTGTGTCCGGTATGTGGTATGCATACTGGCCGCGGGGCAGCAATTCGTACTTAGCGTCAACAGTTTCGATTTTGCCGGTTGTGTCAGTGCGCACGATGTTTTCCATGGCGACTGCGTCACTGGGCTGCGGCACGGCAAAATAGGGTTCGGCGGTGACAATCAAACCGAACGATTGCAATTCCGTAGTGACGTCGGCTTTGAATGCGCCGTCTTTATCGACGACAACTTCGCCTAAGTTATCGGCATGGCCATCGGGAGTGATGGCCCACAACACGTAAGTAAGAAAGAGTGGGCCGAACGAGTTCGCAGCCGGCAATTCTTTCACGTTGAGTTTAATTTCCATGTGGCCCAGGCGGCTATTGACTTCAGCTAGACCTTTCGCCTGCGGAGCGAGCGACGTGCCCTGCAGATCCACTTTTGTCCAACCGCTGCGGTTACGATAGCTGACGGCAGCGATGGAGCGAGACACAGCTTCAACTTTAAAAATGGCGATCGGCATATCCGGAGTCTGTGCAGCGGTTTGGCCGAGCGAGAGAACAGGCAACAAAGTTGCGAGAAAACAAATGTAAACCTTCATAGTCGATACCAGTACAGCACGATATCGGCCAAACTTCAAGTGCTGCCATATCTTCTACTTAAGAGGAAAACTACTGGTCAAAATTAGGTCAAAATAGCCGGGGTGTGCACTTTCAAGCACATGCGGGTAAGATCGTAGTGTGAACACCCCGCAGCTGAGAGCTGACGAGGCGCAAGCGGCATCACGATTCGCATCGCCCCTATTACCAATCTTCCTGATCGTCGTCGTAGACATTCTCGGCTTTACAATCGTTCTTCCGTTGTTGCCGTTTTATGCAGAGCGGCTAGGAGCGACGCCGGCCATGGTCGGAATGCTCGTGGCGAGCTATGCGCTGTGCCAACTGATTTCGGGTCCGATTCTAGGACAATTGTCAGACCGATTTGGACGGCGGCCGGTGTTATTGGTTAGCCAAGCGGGAACGCTGGCGGGTTTCATCATGACGGCTTTGGCTGGGCAGTTGTGGATGGTATTTGTGGCGCGAGCCATTGATGGCGCGACGGCGGGAAATCTAAGTACAGCGCAAGCGTATATCAGCGATGTGACTAAGCCGGAGGAGCGCGCGAAGTCGTTCGCCATCATTGGGGTGGCTTTCGGGTTTGGTTTTTTGGTGGGGCCAGGCATTAGCGGATTCCTGGCACACTACAGCTATCAAGCTCCCTTGTGGGCGGCAGCGGCATTGTCTTTTACGAGCATTGTGTTTACGTATTTCTTGCTGCCGCGCAACGAACCCATGCATCAACAGGCGGCAGAAGAATTGGGGCCCGGCGGGAAACGGCTTTCGCTCATTTCGTGGGGCAGTTACATTCAGTATTTTCGGATGCCGCATATCTCCCGGCTGTTGATTCAGTGGTGCTTCTTCGCGCTTTCGTTTTCGACATTCATTTCCGGTTTCGCGCTTTTTGCGGAACGCCGTTATCAGTGGCATGGGCATGCCATCGGCGCGACAGAAGTGGGCTACATTTTTGCGTTTAACGGATTCATAGGCATCATCATGCAAGGCGGCGTGGTGGGCCGATTAGTAAAGCGCTTTGGGGAACGGCGCGTGGTGGAAATCGGCTTTCTTGGATCGATGCTGGGATACGCGGCTATGGGATTCACATATACAATTTGGCAACTGCTGGCAGTGATGTCAGTGGCAGCCATCGTCGGAGCGGGACTTCGTCCGGCGCTCACCAGTTCGATCACACAGCAGGCTGGACGGCGAGAGCAAGGCGTGATCATCGGGCTGACGCAATCTCTCACTTCGCTCGGGCAGATCAGCGCACCGCCGCTGGCTGGATATCTCATTGGACGCCACTGGTTAACCGCTTGGGCCGTTTGGGCAGGCGTATTATCAGGACTCGCGCTGTTTTTCAGATTGCAGACAACAGGCGCGTCCAAGAATGAGACCGTCTGAGTGGCTGTTCGTTAGCTTTTTCGCTTACATCGCGGCGCTTAGCGCGGTCTTTGGCGACCGTCCCCATCTGCACATGCTGCAGCCGCTGACTTATGTTGCCGCGGCGAGTGCGCTCATTCTTGTAATGAAGGGCTTGCAGCGCGGGCGATTGACAATGTTCATAGCGATGGTGCGCGATTGGTTGCCCATTCTGCTGTTATTTGCTGCGTTTCGCGAGATGGAGTTGTTTGTTCCGGCGAGGTATGACCTGGCACTCGAGAACGGTTGGATCAAGCTGGACCAAATGGTGCTGCACGATTGGGGCCTGCGGGCGCTGATTGAGCGGCCCGGCGTTGCAATGCCGTTTTACTTTGAGTTTTGCTACCTGCTGGTTTATGGATTGGCGGGGTTTACGCTTGGGTGGATTGCGGCACTAAATAACAGGCGGCTGATTGATTATTTTTGGGCGGTATATCTATCGGGCACATTGAGTGCGTACGCGCTGTTTCCCTACTTTCCGTCGTTGCCGCCGCGCTATGCGTTTACTTTGGTTGAACCGCCGCACGTGACGACTTGGGTGCGGACCTTGAATTTAGAGCTACTGAACAGAGCCACGATTCATTCGGGAGTTTTTCCAAGTGCGCATGTGTCGTCGGCCTTTTCGGCAGTTTGGGCTTTGTACTTCATCTTCCCTACGAGGCGGTGGCTAGCACACATGATGTTAGTTTACGCAGTGAGCGTTTCGATTGCGACGGTTTATGGCAGGTATCATTATGTGGCGGACGTGCTGGCCGGCTTCGTGGTCAGTTTGATCGCGCTGGGTGTAGCATTTGCAATGAAGAGCTATGTGCAGAAGCATTAAAGTTTTGAGACGGCCGGAGAAGCCGGCCACGGCGGACGAGGTATCGCAAGCGGCGTTGCAGTTTGTGCGCAAGATTAGCGGCTATAACAAGCCGTCGAAGGCGAACCAGGAAGCGTTCGAGAAGGCGGTTCGCGAGATTGCCGAGGCGAGCCAACGGTTGTTGGAGCAGGTGACGCGCTAAGGTCGAGGTTCAGGGCGTCTTCCTCATCGTAGGCGGGCCGCAGGTCCATAAGCGCGGCCAGGAGGCCGCGGCTGGAGTTTCTACATTTTCTGACCGCGACTAACTCCGAAACCGAGCCGGAAGCGTAAGCGCCCTAAATCCGCTCCGGAAAACACTCCATTTTCATCCCGTAATTCGCCTTTGCGCGTAACGCCCTGGTGGCATAACTCTTAAAAAGCCGCCATCATCCTTTCTGGCCTTGTTTCTCCTCCAACCACTGCGTGCACATGGTTAGTCCTCACATGAATTCCATATGCCATCCACCACCTATACCCACAAACGCCCAAAACCGCCTCCAACACAATGCGCCGTGATTCCTGTTCCAACGCAAGCGGCGGCTCCTTCAACCGAGCCTTCCAAGAACCGGCAATCTGCACATCACCACCCAAAACCGGACTGCCGGGTATGCTGTGTTTTCGCATCGACCCACCCCTTTTCCGACCCCGGAAGATGGGTGGTGTAGCTCGAAAATGTTATGAAATATGCCAGCGGCGGCGCCATACATCAGTAATGTAGCCGCTCAAGGCATTCCCGCTCACCCAAGTGTGTCCTTTACCCGGAACCTTAAGCGACAAAGCGGCGCGCCAAATTAGGTCGCTCACGCTTCCGGCTCGGTTTCGGAGTTAGCTGTGGGTCAGAAATGTAGAAACTCCAGGCGCGGCCCCACAAGAATCACCGTCATTGGTGGGTGGCGGTGCGGATTTCTTCGCCGCCATTTTTGACGGTCCAATTTTTGTTGTCAGTGGACTCAGCTTGCTCCCACTGGATTTTGTCGCGGCCAGTGAAGATATTGGTGGTGCGGTAGTAGATGGTTGAGCCACCTTGATCCCAGTTGCTGCTGTAGATCCATTTATCGCCTTGAATCTCTAAATCGCCACGCGAACTAGCGCGGCCTTCGGGCCGGACATTTTGGGTATAGTAGTGACCGGGTTTGCCGGGTACCGGGATAAAAATCAGCAGATTACCAGGAATGCCATTCACGGTTTGCTCGCAAATGAAATAACGCCCCACGAGCGCGCAATGGTTCGTGAGCTTATCGGCGGACTGATCATTGTTGTGACCGACTCGCCAAGAACCGGCGTACAGCCAGAGCGGGGTATAGGGGTCGGCGGCGTTGAGAGCGGGTCCGCTGAAAGTCACGACGAGAAGCAGCAAAGGAACGATCGACTTGCACATAAGTGAATTTTAGCGGCAAGCAGCGGCTTGGCTGGATTGCTCCCTTGGATTGGCGGTTTGGGCGGCGAGATAACGTTGAATTTCGAGAGTTGAAAAAACGAAGCCATTTTGGCCGGGGGTGGGTTCGTAAGGGATGCTCGCGGCTTCGGCAGCAAGGTAGGCGGCAGATGCTTCGGCAAGGGCGGCTTCTTGTTTTTGGAGGCGTGCGGCTTGGAGGGCGCGGAGTTCGGCGAGTTCTTTTTCGCGGCGGCGGAAGAGGCGGGCTTCCTGCAAGTGGAAGTTGCGGAGTTGCTTTTCGTAGATCTGGGTGGTGTGGAGGTCGATCAGAGCGGGGTCGGACCCCTGAAATTCTTCCGCGAATTCAATGCGGCCCGAAGAGAAGGTAGCGTGTTCAAGAGAGCTGATGCGGCGAAGACGCCAAGCTGTATCGGCGATGGATTGGACGAAATCGCATTCGAGGATGCCGACGGGTTTGTAAAGGTCTTGGTGGGCTTGCATGTAATTTTGATATTCGATGGCGTCTTCAGCGGGCATGAGAACGGTGCGGCCGGTGAGGCCGGTTTTAAGGGCGTTCAAAGACGAGGTGGCGCGGCCCGACTCGGATTTGGGGCCGGTGGAGTGTTGCGCGTTGGCGCGGTTGGCAGCGAGTTGGGGTTCGGAGATTGTTGTCTGGGCAGACACTTTATTAAGAAGGGAGATGCGCTCGGCGGCGCGGCGTTCGGCACGGTTCATGATTAGGGGATCCTATCTGGGGAAATAGAAATGGCCCGCTGGAAGGAGTGAGTTAAACTCCTTGGCGGACCTGTCTGAAACTAGCATTGGAGAGCGTCAAAACGAACGCCGTTATTAGTGCAGCAGACTTTTGCAGAGGGTAAAGCCAGCAATCAAAATGGTTTAAAAGTTTCTGTGGAAAACGTCGAGTGTTGTGATTGAAAATGAAGCTCGCTCTAATACCAGTTTTAGACGGCACTAAATCCACCGTTTGGGCTGTTCCGTACTACTGCATTAGAGGACGGCTCGATGAAAACCTTACTTCAACTCAGCGCTCTCACCGTGACATTGGCTGTCTGCGGGGCTGCAGCGGTCACAGCAGATTCTCAACAACAAATCAAGATCGACCAAGCGATGCAGATTCCGGGCACAGTGCTTCCGCCGGGGACGTACACGATTAGTTTGGAAGATCGGCTGCATGGGCGGGCGATTGTGCGGATCGAGAATGGTGCGGGCGGCGGACAGCATGAGCTGTTGCTGAGTGTGCCTAGCCTCCAGATTGGCGGTACAGGCAGTGGTGGGCTTATCTTTTTTCAATCCGGCGATGGGCGGCAAATTTTAAGGGGATGGGAATGTCCGGGATGCGCGAAGCCGTTGGAGTTGGTCTATTCGAAAGACGAGGCAGTGAAGATTACCGCCGAGACAGGGCAGCCGGTGTTGGCGGCTGATCCGGCTTATGACAAGCTGCCAGCGGATCTTTCGCCCGATGACATGAAGGTGGTCACGTTGTGGCTGCTTTCGCCGGAGCGGGTGTCGCAGAATCGGGGCGTGGGGTTGAAGGCGGTGAAGTATGCTGCGCCTGCAGGAATGCCGGCGGTTCCCACGCGGAGCAATTTGCCGCAGACGGCGAGTGACACCTATGCGTGGGGAGCGGCGGGGATGGCGCTGCTGATCAGTTTCTCGGTGTTGCGGCTGAGCCGGCTGCGGAGGGAACGGCAATGCGTGTCCTAGCGATCAGCTTAGTGTGCGTGGCGGGCGCGGTGCTGGGTTGGGATGCTGCGGCGGCGACGCATTCGTCGAAGACGAAGAGCCATGCAGTTGCAGCGGAGACGGTTGTTCGGGGTGAGATGCGAATGGCGGCGAGTCCCTCTTCCACGCTGATGGTCGTGCCGGTGCCCGCCGCGCTTTCGGAGCGGGCGCGGCAGGCTCAGGAGATGGCGCGACTCGCGGCAAGGAACCGGCGCTTAGAAGCGCTGGTGAAGGTTTTGCGGAGTCGTGAATAGAAGGGCAACTTGACGTTTTCTTTGAGCCTCTTTTACAGCCGGCGGTGGATCGAGTACTTCGTTCTTACCGCCGGCGTTTTCTGTTTAGGGAGTGCGGCGTTTAGGGTGGGCCGGTATGAGGCGTTTCAACGAACGGCGCTGGCTGCGTCTGCGTCCGCACCTGTGCCGAGAATGACGCGACTCGAAATTCCAAGAATTGGGCTTTCGGTGGCGGTGCTTGAGGGAGATACGAAGGAGAACCTGGCGGTTGGCGCGGTGCATCTGACGGATACGGCGGCGTTAGGAAGCGCCATTGGGAATGCGGCAATTGCGGGGCATCGGGATTCGGCGTTTCGACGGCTAGGCGAGGCTCGCTGTGGCGATGAAATCATTGTTCATGGTGAGCAGGATTTTGTTTACAGGGTGACGCGGACGCGGATTGTGAATGCGAATGATACGTCGGCGCTGGCGGAGGATGGCCGAGGGAAGCTTACTTTGATTACTTGTTATCCGTTCCATTATGTAGGGAACGCGCCGCGGCGGTTTTTGGTGGAGGCGGAGAGAGTTAGTAGCTAGAACTAAATCGGACTCTGACGAGTCAGCACCTTCGTCTTAATAGTGGAAGATACTCCAACCCAACAAAAAGAGGGACGTCGTGATGATGGCGGTTAGCGCAGCAACGGCCCAGATCGGATAACTATCCAGCGTCGTTTGCAGTGACTGCCACCAGCCGATCCGTCCAGCGGGAGCCGCGGGTGAATGCTGCGCCTTGGCTGCGCTCGCGTCCGGCTGAATCATCGGCTCAGTACTCAGCGGGGTTGGTCGAAACTGAGAAGGCATCGGGGCGCCAGGCCGCTCTTGCGCAACCACTTCCGCCGGAACCAGTGCGGGAGGCACTAGCGCTACACCGCACTGAATGCAATGGCGCGCTGCCAACCGGTTCCATTGACCGCAAAACGGACAGGGCTTTGCCGGCCTGGCACTCGAACCCGCAGTCTGCGCGGTAACGCCGCTGGGGCTTTGCGTCTCAGTAGGAACGTCGTTCAACAGGGAACGGCAATAGTCGACAGTCTCCGCAAAGCGCCCGTCGGATGACTGGATGCCCGTGATTTCGATTAGAATTTTTCGCGCGCCCTCGTTGTCGCCGCTCGCGATGCGAGTCTCAAAATCGGGTACGAGGCGCAACACTTGAGAAGTGTGAAATTCGAATTCATCGGGATTAGCGGGGAAGAGTTTAGTATTCGCGAAATCTTCGGACGGGGGCGTAGCTCGGGGCGGCCGACCATCGAACATAGGGGCCGCTCGCCGCGACTCTGTTAAAGCGGCCAGATCCTCAGCCAGCTCGTCACCGCTTCGATAACGCTGATGCGGATCGCTTGCCAGAGCCTTAGAAAAAATTCGGTCGAGCGCGATGGGAAAGCTCAGATCGAATTCCAGCAGCGAACTGGGCAGACCGTGCATGATGCGCTTGGGAATGTCATCGGACTCAAACGGGTGGCGATAGCACAGAAGCTGGAAAAACACGACGGCGGCCGAAAACAAGTCGGAACGTGCGTCGGCAGGGCTAATGCCGCGAATCACTTCAGGCGCCAAGTAATTCGGGGTGCCTAGGATGGGGTTGGCGACTGTGAGCCGAGAACTAGGCAGGCGGGCAATGCCAAAGTCCAGCACCTTTACTTCACCGCCTTCAGAAAAGAACAAATTGCTTGGTTTAATATCGCGATGGATGATGCCCCGTTTATGAGCATGCGACAGGGCAGAACAAACATCCATCATGATCTTGACTTTCTTTTCCAGAGGAATCGGTGTGCGGGCTACGATGATCTTCTTCAGATCGGAGCCCTTTAGCAACTCCATGACGATGAAAGCCATTCGATCGATCTCGCCGAGATCGAAAACGGTGATGATCGACGGATGTTGGAGCCGGGCACAGGCCTTGGCCTCGCGATAAAAGCGTTCGCGAATTTCGGGATCAACGTCTAGGCCCGTGGCCATGGTCTTGATGGCGACGTCGCGTTCTAGGACGGGATCGTAGGCGCGGTGAACTTTTCCCATGGCGCCTTGGCCGAGAAGTTCGTGCAGTTGATAGCGCCCGAGGTTTGGCATGTTAGGAACACTAAGTACCTATCCGTATATCAAAATCGCTGAGACGTTGTCGGTGGCTCCGGCTGCGAGTGCCTGTGATATCAGGTCTTCGAGGATCTGCGGAGGGTCCTTGCTCGAGGCAAGAGCCGTCTGTAACGCCGCTGGCCCCACCACGCCGTAGCTAACGAGCGATGCAAAACGATTGCAGCAGCGGCACACCACGAGCCGTTAAACACTCGATCACTTCCCAAACCGTCACATCCCTCCCCAACCCCAGCCAATTCAGGTGATAATAAAAAGAAAAACGAACCATGGCAACCATCCCCGCCCAACCCAGCGATCTGCTCTCCAGCCGCACCCGTTCTCACTTCGCCGATGCAGCCGCAACGAGCGCCGCCATCCCTTGGTACATTTGGTGCGCCACCCTCGCCGTCACATGCGCTACGGTCGGGGGCTATTGGGACATCTCCTGGCATTCCTCCATCGGCCGCGACACTTTCTGGACCCCCGCGCACATGGCCATCCAGCTCTGCGGCGTCCTTGCCGGCATCGCCTTCGGCTATCTCATCCTCCATACCACGTTTTCCAAAAACTCGCCGCTCGCCCCCGCCTCCGTTCACATCTTCGGCTTCCGCGCCCCCTTGGGCGCCTTCATCGCGTCCTGGGGCGGCATCGCCATGCTCACCTCCGCGCCTTTCGATAACTGGTGGCACGACGCCTATGGCATTGACGTCAAAATCGTCAGTCCGCCTCACATTGTTCTGATCATGGGTGTGTACGCGGTCGTCATCGGCACCCTCGTCTTACTGGCCGGACATATGAACCGCTCGCAAGCGCAATCCACCAAAGCCGAACGCCGCCTCCTTCTCTACATCAACGGCATCATGCTCATCCAAATGATGATCCTGCTCATGGAATCCACGCTTCGCCCCTATCTTCACTCCATGCGCGCCTATGTCGCTATCGCCGCGCTGCCTCCCATCGTTCTCGCCCTATCCTCGCGCCTCACCCGTTATCCGTTCGCCGCCACCTGTGTGGCTGCCATTTACACCGTGTTCCGCATCGGCTTGATTCTCATCCTGCCACTTTTTCCCGCTGAACCCAAACTCGGGCCCGTGTATCAGCAAGTAACTCACTTCATACCGCCCGATTTCCCAATCCTCTTCATCATTCCCGCCTTCTTGCTCGATCTTGTTTGGCAACGCACCAAAACTTGGAGTGAGTGGAAGGTAGCCGCGCTCAGCAGCGCCATTTGGATTTCTGTTCTGCTCGCCGTCGAATGGCCCTTTGCCACATTCCTCATGAGCCCGGCGTCGAACAATCGGTTTTTCGGCACCGGCTACCTCTACTACGCCTTGCCGCCCAAGTCCTTCCTCGCACGGCACGCCTTTTATCCAACTGGCAGCCCGCTTGAGTTCTCTCTTGGCATCGTGGCGGCCGCGCTCGTCGGCACTCTCGCCTTCCGCTGGGGCATGAGCCGCGGTGAGTGGCTGGCGAAAATCAAGCGCTAGTACCAACCTGCAGAAGTTTGCGTACACCGCTCCTTGACAGTCACGGCTCGGAAAGCCTTACTGAGCCGTGACTGTCAAGGAGCGGCAACGATACTCCAATTTGCGCGACTAAGCGATGAAGCGCCAGCGGTATGATGTTGGTATGACCAAGTCGAAGATCGCGATCAGTTTGCCCAAGGATCAGGTCGCGCGGGTCCAGCCGAGAAGTGCGTGCCGGGCGAGCAGGTTCGGTTTCAGGTTACATTGCCCGGGTATTGGCGGAGCAGGAGAGACGCGAGTCTCTGCGGGAACTGCTTCGGGACTTGATCGAGCAGCATGGCGAGCCGGCTGCTAGGGACGTCAAATGGGCAGAACGCGCACTCAAACAGCAGCGGGGATAGTTCTGGACACCGGCGCGCTGATCGCCTTGGAGCGTGGTGATAAGCGAATGATCGCCTTGCTCCGTCAGGCGCTAGCGGAAGGCCGGGCTTTCCGCGTGCCTGCGGGCGTCGTGGGGCAAGCTTGGCGCAATGGCCGCGTCCAGGTTACTTTAGCGCGGTTCTTGCGGAGCGCGGAAGTTGAGATTGTTCCTCTTGACGAGCAGCTTGCCCGTGCCTGCGGAGAACTTTGCGGCGCCGCGAGCGCTTCGGATGTTATCGACGCGTCGGTCGTGATACTCGCTAGGGAGCGGCAATGCCTCATAGTTACGAGCGATCCTAGTGACTTACGGCGTCTGGATCCAGGGGCTCGGATTATTACGGTGTGAAGTTTTCAAGGGCGTCGGCCACTCGCGTATCGAATTGGCAGTACTCTTGTGTAATGCGACCCCTCCGGTATTCCATCAACGTGACGTTGGACGGCTGTTGCGATCATCGTGCAATGTCACCGGACGAAGACATGGATCGTCATGCGGTCGAGAAGCTGGACCAGGCCGATGCACTCCTCTTTGGCCGGGTGACTTACGAAATGATGGAGGCAGCGTTTCGGCCGCTGACGGGAGCGCGGCCTGATTGCATGGAACCCTTTGCCCGGACGATCAACGCAGTAAAAAAGTACGTCGTGTCGAGCACCCTGGACCGGGTCGATTGGAACGCGGAGCTTGTGCGCGGGGATCTAGGGACGGCCGTTCAACAGCTCAAGCGGGAATCGGGTAAGGGATTGTTGGTGGGAGGGGTAAAGCTCCCGCTGGCGTTGGCGGAGCTGGGATTGATCGATGAGTACGAGTTCGTGGTCCACCCGAGGCTAGTGGGCCACGGACCGACTTTGTTCGCGGGGCTATCGAAGTATGTCGACTTGAGGCTCGTGAGCCGGCTGGAGTTCAGCTCGGGGCCGGTGGCGATGCGGTATGAACCCAGAAGGTAGCCGTGGCTTGTTAGTCGTGTGTCGGGCCAACGCCGGCGGAACCGCCCGCGCCACCCGGCAAAAACATTTGTCTCAAAGGGGCTGGGGAATCTCACAAAATGTAACCATCGTTCAGTGCCGGATTGTTCGTCTGAGCGGGGGCCGATTACGTGTCTCTGTAAGCCGGGCGGCGCACGTGGACGACAGAGAAAACTAACGTACCATTCAAAGCACAATAAAGCACAATAACCTCGCGTAGTTAAAAAAGCTTGCAGTGGCCCGCGAAAAGGCGCACAATAGGGCGCGATTAAATGCATGCATTCACTAAGGAGGTTTCAAATGAGCAATAGGGGTCTTTTGAGTGGTTGCTCCGCTGCCGCCGCGTTATTTGTGATGACAGTTACGCCGCTCCCATGTTCAGCGCAAATGACAACGGAGCCAGGCTATCTCGAGTCGACTTGGATCAAGGTCCGCCAGGACAAGGTCGCCGAATTCAATCAGCTTGCGATTCGGGTGGCCGATGCGAATCGGCGTGGCAAGGGCAATAACTGGACAGCGGTTGTCGACATGTACGGCAGAGACAACTACGTCTGGATGACGTCTACCCGCAATTCGTTGAGTGAAATCGAGCCAGGTATGAACAAATTTGGCGGCGCTCTCAAGGAGTTCATGGGGTTCTCCTGGGATCGTTTTGCTGCCGAGACTTCAAGGCTGACGGACAGCTCCGGAACGGAACTGCGGGTGCGCCGCCCGGAACTGAGCTGGAAGATCAACGACATGCCTTCCTGGCTGGCTCAGGTGGGGAAAGCCAAATATCTTGCCATCATCATCGTTCAAGTCAAGCCCGGCCACCTGGCAGATGCCGAGAAACAGCTTACGATGATTCGCGATGCCGCGAACGGCAAAGCCGAAGCGATGGCAGCATCCGTTTCGCAAGTCAGTTTCGGTGGCGATCCGGGAACGTTCTGGGTCACCATACCGCTATCGGAGATCACGGATGTGACTAAAATGGGCAGCCCGCGCGCAATATTGGGCGAAGAGGCGTACCGGCAGTACTCCGAGATGTCAGCGCAAGACTATGCAAAGGTCGAATACACACTCAAGCGCTTCGTCCCTGAATGGAGTAATCCCCCGGCTGCCTTTATGGAGGCGAATCCGAAGTTCTGGACAGTGAAAGCGCCCGTTGCCAAACCAAGAGCGGCAACGTTGACAGCTAAACCCGCTGGGCAGTAGCTTCTGAGCCGGTTCTTCCGCCAGGGCAGGGTTGAGGAACTGTGGCGGTGTCCGCCGTTCTTTTGCTTTCGGGCTGAGCGCCGGGCTCAGGATATACAATAAGTCTTGATTCAGCCTCGCAGTAAAGATGACGCCCAATACTCAGCTTGATCTGTTGAACGAATCGTTCCAAACCGGCAAGCCCGCCAACCCGCTCTTTTGTCATCAGGAATTTCTCGAAAAACTGGCGGAACACGGGCGGGATTCAATCGGCAGGCGTGCCGCTTTTCTGCTGCAGCGGCTAGCTGTGGACGCCGACCGCCTCCACTACAAATCGACGCAAGGGTTGAATCGCGGTTGGCGCCGTTCCCGGCTTGGCGGCAACCACGGCAGTCACTTTTATGCGTGGTGGGCGCCGAAGGGCGCGGTGCCTCTGAAAGAGTCGGGCGAGTTCTCCGACGTGCCGGACGATGCGCTGTTTCTGCGCGATATCCGCCACCATGACGACCATTCGTTCCTGACACCGCACGCGTTCCTGAGTCACTACATGCCGGTGAGCGTACGCGACCTGCGGCGCGAAGAGTACACGCCCCTTCCGTTTACTCAGCCGCAGGCGCGGTTTGCAGCCGCGCGCCAACCGGTTCGGCTGCTCAAGGGTTATCCCGGTTCCGGTAAAACGACAGCCCTCTTACACGCGGCGGATTCTTGTGGGGCCCAACGCGTGCTCTACGTCACCTATTCGCGTAATCTTGCGGTATTGGCGCGCGGCTACTTTGACCGCTTCTGCAGCGCGGAAAAGCGCTTCCATGTGGTAACTCTTGCCGATCTGGTGCGGCAGGTTGCGGGCTCCGAGATTCCGGCCCCATCTGAACAGAACGGGAAACGAGCCCTGCTGCACGACCTAGCGCCCTATAGCCGGACGTTGGGCGCCTGGGGAAACATACAATCTTCTTTGTACGACGAACTGTACGCGCACTGGATTGGCGATGCGCTGCCGGTGGCGATTGGCCGCTTCAGTGCCTGCACGCAGCCGCGTGTTTCGGACAAAGCGTACCGCGAACGGCGGACGCGATATTTGGGTGCGGCCGCGGTGATGTCTGTCATTGAAGCCGCCGGGCGCCTGGAGAAGCTTAATTCCGCGACTCTGGCCGAGCGTTATTTTCCAGAGCTCGCCCACGCCTGGCGCGCGGTTGAGATGCTACGGGGTTCGAAGTTCCCTGCCAGCTTACTCGAGTTTGATTGCATCGCGGTGGACGAGTGTCAGGATCTTACGCCGATTGAGGCGATGCTCCTGGTGGAGTTGGCTGCACTCATCCAGCGCCGGCGGCGTATCCAGGTACCGCTGCTGCTTTCAGGAGACGAAGCCCAGACCGTGCGGCCCACCGATTTTGAGTGGGGCTGGCTGAGCGATATGCTTCATTCGCAGTTAGCCACGCCTGTTGATTTCAATCTGTCCGCCAACCTGCGCAGCCCGCGCCGCATCGCCGAACTGGTGCAGCGAGTGTGGGATCTGTACTCCCACCTGCACAAGCAAGAAAGGCCTAGCGGCTCGGGCCAAGTCGAAATCGAAGACGACGCGACCGATCAGATTCTTTACTGCACCGCGAACCCCGGGCCCGATCTGAGCGATCTTTTGATTACGCTGGCCGGTACGGAAGGGCTGGCCATCATCAATCTCGAAGAAACTCTGCCTGCTTGGGTTCCGGAAGCGGCGCGGGCGGCTGTGTTGAGCGTGGCGGAGGCGAAGGGACTAGATTTTAATTCCGTTTGCGTGCTGGATGCGGGCCGCCATCTGGAACGAATTGTGCGCAGCGAGGAACGGCAGCGCGCGGAATCCGACGTGGAACGGTTGAGAAAGCGCCTGGCGATCGATCAGTTGCGGGTCGCTCTGAGCCGCCCCTCCGAACGCCTGCTTTGGCTGGATGTCAATCCGACCGATCAGATCGTGCGCCAGAGCACAACGTTTCTGAACGGGCGCGAGAGCGGCGGTGTAGCTTCGTGCGTGCCGGCGGCCCTCCTCAAGAGCTTGGCGGAAGACGATCTCGACGTGGAGGAGCGAGTGCAGCGCTGCCAGACGGATGCGCGCCAATACCTGGATGTGAAACCGGAAATGGCATGGTCGCGCGCGCAACAAGCGATCACCCTGCTAGGCCGTCCCGGTGGGCTCACGGCCGTCACCGACCAAGCAGCACGGCGCACGGCCTATCTCACTTTGGCGGAGGTGTGCTTCACGCTGGGGATTCGCAATACGCGCCTAGCAGCGGAATTAGGGCGGCCCGATCTGTTTGCCGAAGCGCAGCGTGCCGCCGACAGCGCCCATCGGCCCAGCTTGGCCGCGCTGATTCAACTGATGGGCCACCTTCACCGCGCCACCTTTGAAAACCGGCTGCACGCGTTGGTTGAATTGGCAAACCATCTGCCGAATCACAAAGACGAGATCGAGCCTTGGCTGCGCCTGGAGATCAGCAGCAAAGCGCAAGCGTGGGCTGAGGAATTGGAGGCGGCGGTTTTCAACGGGCGCAACGCGGAGATTCTGGTGAAGCTGTTGCCGCCTTTCTATGAGGCACTAGACCTGCCGGACCGCGCCGCGCGCAGCCAGCGCCTGCTGAAACGCGCCATCCACCTGCTGGTCAAGGACAAGCAGTATCTGGCAGCGTTGGCGATCCTGCGGGATCTTCCGGAACGCCAGCCTGCCATCGAGGCCACGTGCCACGAAGGCATGGGCGATTTTCGCAGAGCAGCCGAGTGCCACCAACTGGCAGGCGATCTCAAAGAGGCTCTACAGTGTTACCGTACGATTCCCGACTTCGACGCGGCGTTGAAACTTGTGGGCGAACTGGGAGATCATCCCGCCGCCGATTCTCTGCGTTGGATTTCCGAGATGCAACAGCTTGTGGGCCGCAGGCCTGACAAATTCACTAAGATAGTAACTCCGGCCGAAAAGAAGCTGCTGGAGGAAATTTTAGAGCGTTCGCTGGGCGTTGCCCGGCGTAAGCCGGTGCCGAGAAAGACTGCTGCGGCGAAGAAGAAGGCCGCGCCCAAGAAAACAGCGCCCAGGAAAACGAAGGATTTTGGCAGTCCGTATTTCTAATAACAGAGGCGGCCGCGGACCCTCCTCGCCGGCCCAAAATTCTCAAAAGCGGCGGAGCACCACACGTATGCGGCCAAGCATCACACAGAAGCCGCGAAGCATCATGAAGCGAGTAGCCACGAGAAGGCGGCCCATCACGCGCATGCCGCCCACGGCCATAAACTTCATGCTGAGCACCATGCCGAGCAGGCAGCGAAACATCACGCGGAACATCACGGGGCGTAGATCCGATCTGTTGTGAAGTGCGGGAGGCTGGCTTGTGCGCCGGCCTCTCTTTTTTTTGGGGCGAACTCAGCTCATTAAACCGGCAGCCAAGTCGTTCGCGTTCTTGACTACCGATTGCAGATCGCAAGTCGTTAGGCGTCCTTGGCCGACGACTTTCTTGCCTTGTATGAAGCTGTAATCGACGGCATCGGTTTGGCAAAGAATCAACGCGGCCACTATGTCCCAATGCGCTCCGGCGAACTGCGGACGGTCGACGTTGATTGCGATGAAATCGGCGGACATCCCTGCCGCTAAATGGCCGATATCATCGCGCCCTAAGACCTCCGCCCCGCCACGCGTCGCCAGTTCCAGCGCCTCCCGAGCCGTTAGCGCCGACGCGTCCCGTTCGGCGACCCGGGCTAAAAGAAGAGCGGATCTTGCTTCGTGAAGCATGTTACAAGAATCGTTTGAAGCTGCCCCATCCACTCCCAATCCGACAGGTACTCCCGCTTGGAGCATCCTGCGAAGCGGCATGGCGCCGCTCCCCAACCGCATGTTGCTGGTGGGGCAATGCGCAACGCCCGTACGGCTTTGTGCGAAGGACCGAATGCCTGGTTCGTCAAGCTGGACACAATGCGCGTGCCAGACATCATTGCCGGTCCAGCCCAAAGATTCGGCATACTGACTCGGCGTGAGCCCGAACTTCTCGAGACTGTAGCCGACGTCCCGTTCGTTTTCGGCAAGGTGAGTGTGCAGTCTGACACCGGGATACGCGCGAGCCATGGCAGCGGACTCCTTCATCAAATCGGTTGAAACGGAGAAGGGAGAACACGGCGCTAGAGTGATGCGAAGCATGGAATGGCGGCTGTTATCGTGATAGGTCTCAATCAGGCGGCGGCTGTCTTGCAGTATGTGGCTTTCGTCCTCGATTAGCGAATCAGGTGGCAGGCCGCCGTGGCTTACACCGACACTCATGCTTCCGCGGCTGGCATGGAAGCGCATTCCGATCTCGCGAAGCGCGCGGATTTCATCATCGAGCGTACAGTCGTTTGGGAAGAGATAAAGGTGGTCGCTCGAAGTAGTGCAGCCGCTGAGCATAAGCTCCGCCGCAGCCATCAGAGCGCTGATGTATACGCCGGCCGAAGTCAGGTTCGACCATATTGGGTACAACGTTTTGAGCCAGCCAAACAGCTCACAATCCTGCGCCCCCGGGACAGCCCGCGTGAGCACTTGGTAGAAATGATGATGCGTATTTATAAGGCCGGGTAGAACGACATGGCGATCATGCAGGTCAAGAACATCGTCGGCGGCAGTAGGAAGCTCGGGGGTGATCCCAAGCTGTTCGACTACTCCATCGCGCACAAAGAGCGCGCCATTCTTGATTTCGCGGCGCTGGTTATCCATGGTGACCAGCGTGTGAATATTCTTCACCAGAAGAGTGGGCATTGCAAAAAGGGACAGGCTTCTCTGTCCCAACACCAACTATCTGCCGACGGTCCGATTTTCATCTTGCGTCGCCACTACACCAGCTTCGTCTTCTTGATCGGCAACTCCCTAATCCGCTTCCCTGTAGCCGCGAAGATCGCGTTGCAAATCGCCGGCGACATCGGCGGCACGCCCGGTTCACCCGATCCCGTCGGCAACGCATCTCCGCCGTCCACCATATATACGTGCGTTGCGTAGGGCGCGTCGTTAATTCGCGCCACTGGATAGTTGTGGAAGTTACTCTGCACGATGCGCCCATCGGCAGCCGTAATTTCACCCATCATCGCGATGGTTGCGCCCATCACCGCTGCTCCTTCAAACTGCGCCTTGACGCGGTCGGGATGAATGACGGTGCCGCAATCCACCGCTACGTGAACATTCGGTATACGCAGCTTGCCGTTTTGATCTACTTCCACTTCCACTACCGTGGCCACGTAGGTTAAAAAGCTACGATGCGCCGCAAAGCCCCAAGCATGCCCTGCTGACGAACGCCTGTTGCCCCAGTTCGATTTCTCCGCAACCGTTTCGACCACGCGGCGCAAGCGCCCGGTATCTACTGGATACTGTGCCAGCGGCTTGCCATAGTTTTCGTAGTTCGCCTTCTGTGTTGAGAAATCCAGCTTGCGCGGTTCGCCCAACGTAGCGAGCCAGTATTCAATTGGGTCCTTGCCCGCCGCTTGGGCCAATTCGTCAATGAACGACTGTATGCCAAAGGCGTGATAGATGTTCGACACCGATCGCAGCCAGCCTATGCGGACGTGCGCTTCGGCGGGACCGTTTTCGGCGCGCAGATTGGGGATATCGAAAGGCATATCAAGAAATCCCAAACCCAGTTCCCCGCCCCCGTATCTTTCAGCTTCGTTGAAGGTTGAACCGATGGGCGGAAAGACTGTCCGCTGCAGCCAGGAAGTCGGCTTCCCTGCCCCATCCAGGCCGGCTTTAAAATACATGGCCGAGGTGGCGTGGAAGTAGTCAAAGTGAATATCTTCTTCGCGGGTCCAACTGATCTTAACGGGCTTGCCGACTTTCTTTGAGAGCAACGCCGCTTCAGCCACATAGTCCGGTTTCGACTTGCGGCCAAAGCCTCCGCCCAAAAGCGTCACGTGGCAAATCACGTCTTCCGGTTTTATGCCCAGCGCTTTCGAAACGGTTGTCTGCACCTCCTGCGGATTTTG
The DNA here is from genome assembly GCA_963763615.1 of Bryobacterales bacterium. Classification (GTDB taxonomy): domain Bacteria; phylum Acidobacteriota; class Terriglobia; order Bryobacterales; family Bryobacteraceae; genus Bog-105. The sequence continues at coordinate 124,989 of CAVXPI010000020.1, forward strand.
AGTGGCCGTCCAGATCTCCACCTTCCCGTCTTTGAAATGGGCCAAGGCTGCCGGCGGTTCCATCGGGGCGTGCGCCAGCAGCGGTGTGTAGTAGCTCGCCTCCACAATTTTGCTGGCGCCGCCGAATGCGGCATCCACGTCGCCCGCGGTGCGGACAACTTGCTGCGGCTTACTCGCCGTGTCAATCAATGACTTCTTGTACGACTCCGAATCGAAGATCGCATGTGCGCCCGACTCCCACTCAAGCTTGAGTTTCTTGCGCCCTTGTGAAGCGGCCCAGGTATTGTCGGCAATCACTGCCACACCGCCCAAGGCTTGGAAACCATAGGGAGGTTTGGCGCCATCGAGCACCACAGTTTGCTGCACACCCATGACCTTCTTGGCCGCAGCATCGTCAACGCTCTTTAGCTTTCCGCCCAGGACCGGTGGCCGCTCTATGGAAGCGTAGACCATGCCGGGCACACGTGCATCGAAGCCATAAACCGCATGCCCAGTGCAAATATCTTTCAAGTCGACGAGCGGTACACCCTTGCCGATGTATCTGAATTCCGAAGGCGATTTCAGGCGCAAATCTTCCTTGCGCGGCAAGTCTAACTTCGCCGCGCCGGAAGCTAGTTCGCCATAAGCGATCTTTCGGCCGGAGATCGTGTGCATCACGTAATGGTCTGCGCCTTTGCACTCGGCCGGCGGCACAGCCCATTGCGCGGCGGCGGTGCGTTCCAGCATCAGCCGCGCTGTTGCACCCGCTTCGCGCATGATGTCGTAGAAATCGCGGATCGATTGCGAGCCGTCGGTATCCTGCGATCCATACTTCTGGTCGCCCAGCGCTTGCTCTATCCGGACGCGTTTCCAATCGGCCCCTAGTTCGTCCGCAACCACCATAGGCAGAGCCGTGCGAATACCGGTACCCATCTCGGAACGGTGGGTCACGATCGTCACCGTGCCATCGGTATCAATTCCGATCCACATATTCGGATGGAAAGCGGATTTTGATACTTCGCGCGCGGCTCCCGATTCCGTTGTCGCGCTAACCGCGAAAACCAGCGCGCCTGCAGAAAAGAGTCCGCCCAAAAAATCCCGCCGTGTCGCTAGTTCCAGCCGCTTCATGCTTTCACCCCCGCCGCCGCAGCGGACTTGATTGCTTCGCGAATTCGTTGATAGGTGCCACAGCGGCAAATGTTGCCTTGCATAGCCGAATCGATCTCGTTGTCAGTGGGATTCGGCTTGCTCTTGAGCAGCGCGGCCGCCTGCATAATCTGTCCGCTTTGACAATACCCACACTGTGGGACATTCGCGGCCTCCCAGGCCGTTTGAACGGGATGATCGCCGTTGGCGCTCAGGCCCTCGATGGTGGTAACGGTTTTGCCCTGCATATTCTTCATCGCCGTGGAGCAACTCCGCAACGCTTCGCCATTGACGTGAACCGTGCAAGCGCCGCACAAGCCTTCGCCACAGCCAAATTTCGAACCAGTCAGCTGCAACTCATCGCGCAGGAACCACAAAAGGGGCATCTCAGGATCGCCATTGAAGTCATGCGCGATGCCGTTCACCTTCAGACGCATCATTTTTCGTTTATCTCCTTTGACCTTCGTAGTTTACCGCCCTCTCGCCGAGGGGCCCGCAAAACTTCGGTGGGAAACAAAATCCTTACCTGGCAGTCTATAATAAAAAGACTCCGTCGTTTTCATAGAAACATTCAACTGATCGACTACACAACACTATGAAGCAATTCCAGCGGTCTGCGTTTTTATTAGGCGTCATAGCTTTTTCGGCGTTCGCAGCCAAGCCCATCGCTACTATTACTAGTGCGGAACCATTTGCTCTTGACGGACATCCCGTAAACACACCAGGTGTGTCCTCTTTTCCCGTGGTAGTGGGCGATACTGTCGCCACGGCTAAAGGGCCTGCCGTTCTTGTGTTTCCAGATGGCAGCGCCATGAAATTGGGTTCAAATTCTTCGGTTCGCATTGCCGGCGTAGAAGCAAGCCCCAAAGTGGTGTTGTTGGCGGGTGCGCTCGATTACAAAATCGTGCCGGGCTCAAGCCTCTCGGTCACGAATTTGGATGCTGAGCGCAAATTAGGTAGCGCTCCGGCGGCTTCGTCCCCTTCCCCGTTTCTGCAACTTCATCCAGGCCTGGTGGCTAGGCAGGCACCGGCAACGTATCCGACCGATGCCGCTTCTGCCGCGGCCAACCAGAGCGTTTACGCCAATTACAGCGGCGAAGACACAGTGACGGCGGGAAATTGGAAAGGCAAGTATGGCGTGGACGGCGAAATTATTCCTTCCGACACCATCTCGCCTCCTTCTTACGCAACCGTAAACCTGCTGGGAAACAAGATTGCCGCTCTCAAGGCGGACCCAGGCGATCTTCGCGGCTTGCAATCCTCGAACGGAGCAACGCCGCGGAATGCCTCAACGTTTGCCAATAATTTCACGATCGATCTGAATCTTACCGACGGCAACGTGCATAAAGTTTCGCTGTACTTGGCGGACTTCGATAATGCAGGGCGCGCGGAAACGATTACGGTTATCGATCCAAGCACGCAGAAGGTCCTTTCCACGCAGACGTTTTCCTCTTTTTCGAGCGGCGTTTATGAGATGTGGAGTATCAAGGGCCATGTGCAAATCCGCGTGATCAGCACCGGCCAAGCCAGTGCAATCGTCAATGGCATCTTTTTCGATCCAGTGGCCGCTGCGCCCCCTAGTGGGACGTCCGGCGCTTCGGCCTCCCCGAACGCACAAAACCCATTCTTTACCGACCCGAGATTCCTGGTTCCCCTGGCCGCTGCCGCCGCTGCTGGATTGGCAGTGGGATTACTAAGCCTGCCGTCCGTGAGCCGTAACCAATAGGCGGCGGCTGTTTCGTCAGGCCTGAAAACCGTTTTGCTGCAGCAGCTTTGCAATGAGGCCTGTCCATCCGGTTTGATGACTTGCGCCTAGACCCTTTCCCGTGTCGCCGTGGAAAAATTCATAGAATAGCGAGTAATTGCTGAAGTTTGGATCGGTTTGCAGCATTTTGCTGTCGCCACTCACTGGACGACGGCCATTTTCATCGGGCAGGAAAATTTGTGCCAGCCGCACCGAGAGCATCTGCGCGGCTTGCCGCAGGCCGACGCGTTTGCCCGATCCCGTTGGAACTTCAACCGTCAGCGAATCGCCGTAATAGTGATCGAGGCGTTGCAGCGCTTCGATAATCAAATAATTCATTGGGAACCAAATCGGTCCGCGCCAATTGGAATTGCCGCCGAAGGTGCCGCTTTCCGATTCCGCCGGCTCATAAGAAATCCGAAAGTTGGAGTCATAGAGATGCAACTCGTAAGGGTGATCCAAATGATAACGGGAAACGGAGCGGATTCCGTATTTCGAAAAAAACTCGGTTTCATCGAACATGCGCTGGAAAATTCGCTCAAGCCGGTTCTTGTTCACTACCGAGAGCAGACGCCGCTCCTCCATTCCGCCCTCGGTCATTGAGGCCAGACTATCTGTCAAATCTTTTCGATTGTCAATGAACCATTGCATCCGCTTCTTGAAGCCAGGATGGCGGTCGATGGTTTGCTGCTCGAGCGTGTCGGTCGCGAACAAAGGCACGAGCCCAACCAGCGACCGGACTCGCAGCAGCGTATACTGGCCATCGGCGACACGCAGACGGTCGTAATAGAAACCGTCGTCTTCATCCCACAGCCCGGAACCTTCATGATGATTGATGGCGTCCGAAATAAACAGGAAATGTTCAAAAAACTTGCTGGCTATGTCCTCATAGCAAGGGTTCAAGAAGGCCAACTGCAGGGCAATCTTCAGCATGTTCAGGCAATACATTGCCATCCATGCCGAACCGTCCGATTGTTCCAGCGTCCAGCCGCTCGGCAATGGCGCGCTGCGGTCAAACAAGCCGATGTTGTCCAGACCCAGGAAACCACCTTCAAAGATATTGGCGCCCTCTGAATCTTTGCGATTAACCCACCAGGTGAAATTCATGAGCAGCTTATGGAAAACGCGCTCCAGAAAATCATGGTCTGGCTTGCCCTTGACCCGCTGATCGATTTTGAATACGCGCCACGCGGCCCAGGCATGCACCGGAGGATTGACATCGCTAAACGCCCATTCGTACGCCGGGATCTGCCCATTCGGGTGCATGTACCATTCGCGGAGGAATAGCGAAAGTTGCGACTTAGCGAAATCGGGATCGGCGGGAGCCATGGCGACGGCGTGGAATGCCAAATCCCAAGCGGCGTACCACGGGTATTCCCATTTGTCGGGCATGGAAATCACATCTTCGTTGAACAGATGACGCCAACTGGAATCGCGCCCGGTCCAGCGTTGCTCAGGCGGCTTAGGCATTTTTGGATCGCCCTTCAGCCAGTCTTCGATGACGAAATGATAAAACTGCTTACTCCAAAACAATCCGGCAAAGGCCTGGCGTTGGACGTGGCGCGATTCCTCGCTCAATCCTTCGTCAAAGCCGCCATAGAAATCCATGCACTCTTGAATTCGGCCGTCAAAAATGGCATCCCACTTTGCGGTGGGTACATCCGGCGAACCATCGCGCGACAGGCGGAAATGCAAGACCGCCTGATTCTGACTCTCAATCGAAAGCCGGTAAAGCGCGCAGGCCTTGGTGCCTTCCGGCTTTGGATTCACGGCGTTCCGATTACCGTGAATCAGGTATTCATGAAACGCGTCTTTATAAAACCGGTTGTCGCCTTGCCAGCCGAAAATCCGTTCGGTGTTGGTTTCGTTTTCGGTGAACAGCATTTCGGGCGTGCCATCGAGAGTCAGGGTGAAATTTCCGAGCTGCTTGTGGACCGCGGAAATTGAACTGTCGCCCATTTTCGCCAAACGAGGCTTATCTTGTGGCGCTGTTTCGCACCAAGACCACGTGTTGCGAAACCATAGCGTGGGCATGAATGAGAGATCCGCTTTTTCGGGCCCGCGGTTGACGATGCGAATGCGAATCAGGATGTCGTCAACGTCGTTCTTGGCGTATTCGGCAAAAATATCGAAGTAGCGGCGCTCATTGAAGATGCCCGTGTCTTCCAGCTCGAATTCGGGATCGAGCCGTGTGCGGCGGGCGTTTTCCGCAACGAGATGTTCGTAAGGATAGGCGGCCTGCGGGTACTTGTAAAGGCCTTTCAAATAAGAATTGGTGGGCGTTGCTTCCAGGTAGTAGTAGAGCTCTTTGACGTCTTCGCCGTGATTACCTTGGTTGCCGGTGAGGCCAAACAACCGTTCTTTAAGAATGGGATCTTTGCCATTCCAGAAGGCGAATGCGAAACAAAGATATTGATGGTTGTCGCATAGGCCAAGAATGCCGTCTTCCGTCCAGCGGTAAACGCGCGAGCGGGCCGCGTCATGCGGAAAATATTCCCAAGCGGTGCCGTTAGGACTGTAATCTTCGCGCACTGTGCCCCACGCCCGTTCAGCCAGATAGGGGCCCCAGCGCTTCCAATGCTTTGTTCGCTCTTCTGCTTCTGTCAGACGGACTTGCTCAGCCGTTGGAGTCATCAAGTCTAAGGTAACTGATCAATCGGCCAGCGGATTGGGTCTGATCTGGAAATGGACCACTTTGCTGGTAGTGCCCTTCCCGGTCTCGCTGTGGAAAGGCGTGCGCGTGCCCCAGGTAGTCCAAACGCCTTTTCCTTTCCATCCGGTGTTGGGATCGTCAACGCGGCCGTCCATACCTTTCGCGAAGAAACCCAGTGGATACGGAACGCGCATGATGACAAACTTCCCGCTTACCAAAGCGATCAACGAATCGGAAGAGTTGCCGGTAATGATCGGGGTGTTCTTGCCGAGTCCTAACGTGTCGAACTGGTCGACCCAATCGTAGTAGTGCGAATCGGCGCTGCCCGAACCGGTAACGTTGCGAAAATTGGGTCCGGGTGTGGGATAAAGCGTCCAGCCTTCGGGACAGTGCTGGCCGGTGGCTTGCGGGCCGTTGAGCGGACCTTTGCATTTGCGGCGATCAAAACTGGCGAGATGTCCACTCCCCAGCGCGACCCAAACAACGTTATCGGTATCGATATCCATGCCGCGCGGCGAATAACCTTGCCGCCAGGGAACTTCGTAATATTCCGAGAGTGCGGTTTCGGGCGGGTTTGTACCAGGGTTAAGGCGCACGAGACCGCCTGGAAAGCCGAGAACGCTGCCCCAAATCATGCCATCGGTACCAACGGCGAGGCCGTAGAAAGCCGCGTTCAGACGGGTATCGCGGGACGCATCCGCTATAGGCCCAGTCAATGCCGCCGCAGTGCCGAGACTTTCCCCGCTGGGTGCGGTCAAAACTTTCTGCTCGGAATCAAGGTATGGGTCGCGTTTGCCGTTGCCGTTGGTGTCTAAGACGAGTGCGGTCCAGCCTTGCGATTTTTGCGGATCGTGCGTGGCGTCCCACATTTTGGTGTTGAGCCAGCCGACGACTCCGCCACCGCCGCCGCTGCTCGTCCAGAGAGTATTGTTGGCGTCGGATGCGAAAACCAAGTGATGCGTGCTGTAACAGGTATCGATCATTTCCGTCTTCTGCGTGGCGGGATCGTAAACGGCGAGTTGACGCCCAGAATTTGCAACAGGAGTCAACTTGGCGGAAATCAAATCGGAACCGGCTTTGCAAAAGTCGGGGTTCTTAGTGGGACGGATGCGGGATGTGTACCAGAGACGGCCGCGTTCGTCGAACATCGGGTTGTGAACAGTGGTGTGGCTATCCCAAATCGCTTCGTCTCCCCAGATCGCCGAGGGCTGTAAAGGTTTTGGCTGAGCGGGCGTGTCAGCATCGCGATACGGAATCTTGACGCGGCTGGTTGTGTGATGGACCGGATCCAAGACGGGTAAATAATCGCGGCTCTCTTCGGGTGAACCGTAGATGAGACCGTTGGCGTTGACATGCGGGTTGCGTTTGTCGCTGGAGATTTCGTCGTGCAGATAAGCTTTTTCGTCGGCCCAATCCCACTGTGTGATGACCACGTTGCGTTCTATGCCCTGCGGCCGTGGAGGCGCTTCGAAGGGCAGCTCGCCATGGGCGATGCGCGTGGTCCAATCGGCGAATTGGGCAGCGGCGCGCTCAGGGCCGAGTTGTGCCAGGCCGCCGACCATAGCTGAACCGGCTTGCCCCGATTGCACGCGGCGCAGCCAAGCTTGCGCGGGGGAATCGAGGTTTTCAAACAGCTTGGGTATGGTGCGGGTATATTCGTTGCCTAGTTGATGGCACGATTCGCAGCTATCGGTTTTGACTAAGTGCAGCCATTGTCCCTGCGATTTGATGTTCGGTGAAATGCCATTGCCTGCCGGGCCAGTGCCAGGAAATGCGCTTTTATCGGGAATACTCAACAGCGAATACCAATAATTGGCCGGGTAGTATTGGGCGGCAGTCTTGGCATCCGGCGCAACGGCCGCGTGAAGATCAACGTGCTTGCCCGCTTTCGATTGCACTTTCGGCGAATCGACCAAGCCGTAGCCGCGGGCCCAAACCGTGTAGGTCGCGGCCGGCAAGGCCGGAATGAGGTAACGGCCCCGGTCGTCTGTGACGACTTCCTTAATGTAGCGAGTAGGCAGATCTGTTGTTTCCGCAATCACCCAGACTCCCGCTTCCGGACCTTTGGCGCTTGTTACGACGCCGCCGATTTCATCGCTCTTTATACCGCCAATCGCCATGAGTAACAACAAAGGAGTCAGCATTCTGCACAGCAGTATATACTGAACTGGCCAAGGAGTTACATGGGAATTCCAAGTTACAGTGTGGTTAAAGGCGATCCGGCCGGGATGGGCAATATCAGTGGCAGGAATCCACATTACCGTTTCGCTTTGAACGTCGACGATGGCTCGGAAGTGCAGGTCGATGTGAATGTACAGTCCGCCGATGGGTCGGACATTCGATATCTGATTGTCAACGATTTCGGGCCGCCGGATGAGGCAGGCTTGCAGGCTCTGCCTTTGGGAAGAACGGCGCTGGATACGAGCGACTCCGACTTGCGGATCGATTACGTTCTCGAGAAAAATGCGGACGGAACGCCGTTAGTCGATCCGTCGCAAATGCAAGACTTGGATCTGCATGACCGCAGCATGCAGGACGCGGTGGCGGACTTGCTGAATCAGGCGTTGAACGATCCGAACGGGCTTATCTATGCGTTCGGTTCTTTCTTCGCTGACGCCGATGGATTGATTGGCGTCCATGACATCCACATGAATCAGGGCAACCCTGCTGGTTCGTTTGCGAAGGACAACGGCTCTTGGCAGGACGGAGCGATCTTCATCGAACTGCCGAATCAAACGGCGCGGTGGACGGCGCTTTTCATCGCATTCAAGACGCAAACATTTACACCCAGCAGTCTTAGCGCCTCGACTTGAGCGCATCCAGGCGTGCTGACTTATATTGCTAGGCGGGGTTTTTACGGTTCGAAATGGAATGACGGGGCCGACGCCGAGACGGGAAAAATTGTCGGGTACTACTCGTGGTGGTCGTTTTTGCGCAACGAACCCAGTTGGCAACACTAGGTCGGGAGCAAGTTTGAAAAAACGAACCCAAATGGCGGGCTGGGCGCGGTTTACGCTTCGAAGCCACGCGGGGCGGCAGGCGAAGAATTGAAAAAACGAACCCAAACTGTGCCTCGGGGAGCGGACTTCCCTAAATTTAGCCGGGTTTGAAAGGTCTGTTCCCGGGAAAGCCGAGGCGCTCAACTTAATATATGGCAGTGAGGGGGCTTGGAGTGAATGGACGGTTGACCGGTAAAATCAGTCAAGCTGTTTGTTTTTAGGGCTTTACGGGCGAGAAGATTTGTGGTTGAAGGTTGTGATGGCTTTTTGATGCGGTCATCTCGTCTGTTACCTCCCTAGGGAATTGTTGCATTGTGGTGGCAGGCACCGGAATGGGCAGGCACCGGAATGGGCACCGGAATGGTGGCACCGGAATGGCACCTTCGGGCGAGAAGATTTGTCGTTGGAGGTTATGTTTGCCACAGGATCGAAGGGCAGCTTAAAGTAGCGACTTGGCCTATTCATAACGCAGCGCTACATTCGGATCTATGTGGGATGCGCGCCAAGCCGGAATGAAGGCGGCCGCAACTCCGATCGCAAAGAGAACAATCGCCCCGGCGCCAAAAGAGATAGGATCGTTTGTTGACAAACCAAAGAGCAAGCCCTTGACGAATCGGGTGGCTGCGATTCCGGCAGGAATTCCCGCCCCAAGGCCGATCAGAACCACCACGAAGGCCTCGCGCAAAACCATCCAGCAGACCTGCGCGCCCTCTGCACCCAACGCCAAGCGGATGCCGATTTCCGCTGTGCGGCGCGTGATTGCGTAAGACAAAATGCCATAAACTCCCAAGCATGCCAATGCCAAGGCAAGCACCGCGAACACCGACGCAAGGCGCGCCACGAGTCTTTCGCGAAATAGATTACTCGCCAAAGACTCGGTAACCAGGCGGATTCCCATCACGGGCAAACTTGGAGCAATTTGGCGTATCGCCAGTCGCACCGATTGTTCAATCTGGCTCGCGGAACCTTGCGCGCGTATTTCTATGCAGACCGCGTACTCCGGGCTCTGCTCAAGAGAGTAGAACGCCATTGGTTCAACGCGTTGATGGACGTCGCTCGTGCGCGCATCGGCCACCACCCCAATCACTTGGAACACAAAATGTCCGTATTCGAATTGCCGCCCGAGCGGACTCATGCCAGGGAAGAATTCTTTGGCGGCACTTTGATTGATCACCGCCCAAATAGGTTTGGATCCGGAATCATGGGCATCAAACAATCGGCCCGCCACCAGACGTATGCCTACTGTTGAGAAATAGCTCGGATTAACGGAAGTCTCCTGAATCCTCTGATTGGGTGCCGGGTGATCTTTCACATTGATGCCGGCATTCCGCCAAGGCCCGACTGCCGTTTCTGAAGTCGCAAACGAGGCCGACTGGACGCCTGGAATCTCCTTCAGCCGATCTAGAATTTGCCGGTACACGGGCGTGAGTTCCGCAACCTTGTAATGCGCGCCTTGCGGATCAATTCGCACTGACAAAACGTGTTCCGGCTTAAACCCCAGATCCAAGTTCAGGTAATTGACAAACGTGCGGACAAATAAAACAGCGGCGCTGAGAAGAATGAACGAGAAAGCAATTTGAATGGCGATCAGCGTACGGCCCCAAGGCAGACGCATTCCTTTGATCGCCGAAGCCTGGGTTTTCATCGCGTCCGCAAGCGGGAAGTTGACCGCCTCCACAGCCGGGAGGAGTCCAAACGTCAGACCTGCGAAAACTGCCGCGCTTCCCACGAACAACAAAGTCGAGAGGCTCATTCCAACATCCAAGGGCATAGGCTCGCCGACGGATGCCCAGCGCACAAGCAGGCGGCTCGCCCCCAGTGCAACGGGTATTGCAATTGCGCCGCCCGTAATAGAGAGCACCGCAACCTCAGCGATGAAGTGGCCAATAATCCGGCCCGTGGTCGCTCCAATCGAACGCCGGACGGCGATTTCCTTGCGTCTGCTTACCACGCGCGCAAGCGCCAAGCTCGCGAGGTTGACGCAAGCGATCAACAACACCAACCCCGCAGCGCACATCAATACAGTCAGCGGCGCGGAGAACTGATGGCGCAGGCTCGCCAGCCCTCTATCGCCCGCGTCCAACCGAATTCGCATCGCCAGCAGACTGCGGATCTCCACCGGATTCTGCCAGCCTTTCACTTCGCGCTCCATATCACGCGCAAGAATTTGATTGGCAATCGCCGTAGTTCGCCCCACCATCGCCGGATTCGGAACTCTGGCAATAATCGAGAGCCAGCGCATCTCGGGCTGCGTCAAAAACGAGCGATTCGCATTGCCGTTACTGTTCCAAACGTTGGAGCTATAACGAACGTCATGCTGAGCCGCGACCGGTAACCAGACGTCCGGCATCCTCCCTGGCGATACGCCGAAAAATCGATCCGGTGCGATGCCAACGATCCTAACCGGCACATCGTTCACTGTCATCGACTGGCCCACAGTCTTCGGGTCACTGCCAAAACGTTTCGCCCAAAACGCCCCGCTAAGCACCACCGGATAGCCGCCACTCTGGTTGTCATCGGAAGCAGTAAGCACGCGCCCCATCTGCGGTTTTACTTCCAAAACGTCAAAAAAGTTCCCGGTGACCAACTGCGTATTGATTCGCGCCAGGTCGCCATTCGCCCCGACAGTTCTCATCGTCGAGATCGCGGAGAATCCGGCCACAGCAGCTTGGCCGCCGGCTGCGTTCTGAATCTCTCGAAGCACCGGATAAGAGAAGGTGGAGTTACTCACTTCCCCATCGCGGATCACGGAAAAGAGCCGCAATTGCTCAGCATAGGGAACCGGCAGACTCCGCAAAATGACGGCGTGCAGCAGATTAAAGATCGCCGCATTAGCTCCTATGCCAAGCGCGAGCGTAAGAATTGCCGTTGCCGCGAAACCCGGATTCCGCTTTAACGAGCGCAAGGCAAAGCGAACATCGCCGGCAATGCGTTCCCACTCGCCGAAGCTCCATTGATCGAGGCTCAGTTCTTTCATCACGGAAGGGTTGCCAAATTCGCGTCGCGCCAGCAAACGTGCTTCCTCCGGCGACATTCCTTTTGCGATCAGCGCTTCCGCCTTCTCTGCCAGATAGTTGTCTATCTCCGCAGCAATTTCCGATTGATGAATCCAGCGCCGCCAGAATCGCCTCATAGCTCGTGCGGCCTTAGCACGTTGAAGATCCCTTTGATCATGCGTTCCAGCGAGGAAATGTCCTTTTCCAGTTGCTTGCGGCCCGAAGCTGTGATCTTGTAATTGCGCACTCGGCGGTTTGTCGCAGAAAGTCCCCATTCCGCTGTCACCCACCCCTCGCGGAGCAGCCGCTGAAGAGCCGGATAGAGCGTGCCCTCTTCGATTTGCAACAGTTCGTCGGAATGTTCTCGGATCCACTGCGCAATAGCGTAACCGTGCAAAGGGCCGCGCCGTAGCGTTGTCAAAATCATCAACTCCAGCGCGCCCGGAATGAGATCTCTTTTGTGTTCATTCCCCATCGCTCAAAGCATAGCACCTCTAGACCTAGTGGAACGATGCCTAATAGATTCGCAACTGCGGCTATAGTAAGACCATGAAGACTGCTATTTTCTTGCTTGACGGGCTCTTTCAAAAAGCAGAAGCCGCTGCACGGCGTCTTCAAGTTTCGCGGTTTCCGAAAGATCAGGGGGAAGACTCGATCACAGACCGCCTCAACGATTTGTATTCCCGTCACATCGCCAAAGTGGACTCGGGCTTGAATCGAGCGCAACTCAAGTCTTTGCCCAAAGAAGGCTCGCGCTGAAGTACTTCTCTAACCTTTCTCGTACTTCATCGCCCCCACAAAATTCCCCTCAGTGTCATTAAAATAAACGCCGGTGCCCACGCCGGGAATGTGAAACTTGGCCATCGTGATCTTGCCGCCCGCCGGCTCCACGGCTTTTATGATTTCGTCAAGATTCTCAACCCCAATGGTGCATTCGAACCCGGTCATTCCCGTCCCGTTCACGGGATCCCGCCGTTTATGCAGTAGCCCTTGCACACCAGGGCCCGTTTCATCGCCTGTATGGATCAAATAAAAGCCGGGGGGTCCCCAAGGGGGCAGCCCCGGCCTCTCATCTTCTGCTTAACGAGCTCGCTTGTGCCACCAGTGTCGGGTGCCTTCGGGTGAGTGACGCGCCACTCGTACAAAACTCCGATCCCTCCCCGATCCCTCCCCTTGCGATCCTTCCCCGTAACTGCTAAAGTAAAACCACGGGATAGTGTATCCCTAAGTACCACCAGCCCAATCTTATGAGAGCGCCCTGACCCCCCTGCGGTCCAGGGCGCTTTTCATTTCATCTCCACAATTTTTCAAACAAGGAGAATACCGTTGTCCGTCCCTGGCACCACACTGGCTTCGAAGTGTAAAATCGTACCGCAGCCTTTCCTCTCCCCCTTCCCCTTCCGCCCATCTGGTTCGTTTTTCCAAATCTCAGCACGCCCCAGCCCAGCAGCGCCCTCGCTGGGTTCGAAGCGTAATCTCGCCCCTTCACCAAAGCCCACCGCTCCGTTGGCTTCGTTTTTTCAATTTTCCGTCCACGATCTCCACCGACGCCGCCATAACTGGCTTCGAAGCGCAATTTACCCTCGTCATGCCAAACGTCACCACCCCATTGGCTTCGTTTTTACAAATCTCCCGCTCCCGCGCCTACTGGGTTCGAACCGTAAAATCACCCTTGCGCCGCTACAATAGTTAATTCACATGCGCTTGGCTTTGGCTCAAATCAACAACACCGTAGGCGATCTCGAGGCAAACGCCAAGAAAATCCTCGATTTCGCCCGTGAAGCCGAGAAATCCGCCGCCGATGTCACCATCTTCCCCGAACTCGCGCTCACCGGTTATCCTCCGCGCGATCTAGTAGAAAAACACTCCTTCCTCGACCGCACCGCCGCCGTACTTCAGTCCATCGCCCAGCAAAGCGCCAGCCTCAAAACCGCGCTCATCCTCGGCTATGTCGCCCGTTCGCCCGAGAACGCCGCCATTCGCGCCCAAAATGCCGCCGCCGTCATTCAAAACGGCAGCGTCGTATTCAAGCAGCTCAAGATGCTCCTGCCCAACTACGACGTCTTCGACGAGGCTCGTTATTTTCTCCCCGGCACTTCCCAGGAACTTTGTGAACTTTGCGATACCAAAATCGCGCTCGCCATCTGCGAAGACGGCTGGAACGACAAACAGTTTTGGCACCAGCGCCGCTACCAGCGCGACCCCGTAGAGGAACTAGTCAACAAAGGCGCGGAGATCATTGTCTCTATTAATGCGTCGCCCTGGAACATCGGCAAGCGGCATGTGCGCGAAGAGATTTTTCGCGCCACGGCAAATCGCTTTCGTATGCCGTTGGTTTACGTCCACATGGTCGGCGGCAACGATCAACTGGTTTTCGATGGCACCAGTTTCGCCATGTCCGCCGCAGGTGAAGTTGTCGCACGCGCGAGATCTTTTGAAGAAGACTTGATCATCTTCGACACCGCCACAAATAAAGGCGACGATCACAGCAATCACGTTGTCGACGACGACGCAGCATTCCAGGCCCTGGTGTTAGGCACGCGCGATTATATTCGGAAATGCGGTTTTCGTAGCGTGCTGGTTGGCCTGAGCGGCGGTATCGACTCAGCATTAGTGGCGGCCATTGCTGTCGAAGCGATCGGAAAAGAAAATGTTATCGGTGTCGGCATGCCCGGCCCGCATTCGTCCGAACACAGCCTGACTGACGCCCGCGCTCTGGCGCAAAATCTGGGTATCCGCTTCGAAGTGGTCTCCATCAACCCGGGCTATCAAGCGATGGTCAACGCGCTCGATCCTTTGTTCACTGGTTGCCGGCCCGACACCACCGAAGAGAATCTGCAATCGCGCTTGCGCGGCGTAACATTGATGGCGCTTTCGAACAAATTCGGCTCGCTCGTTTTGACAACCGGCAACAAAAGCGAAATCGCGGTCGGCTACTGCACCTTGTACGGCGATATGTGCGGCGGCTTGGCAGTCATCAGCGACGTTCCCAAGACCATGGTTTATCGTCTCTCCCGCATTGCCAACAAGCGTGCCGTCGAGCAAGGCCGGCCCTCCGCCATTCCGGAAAACACTTTCGTCAAACCACCTTCCGCCGAACTGCGGCCCGATCAGAAAGACACCGATAGCCTTCCCGAATACCCAGTCTTGGACGCCATTCTGGAAGCCTATATCGAATACTACAGAGCAGTACCCGAAATCGCCGCTCAACTCAATATTTCGGAAGACTTGGTCCGCGACATCGTACGCAAAGTCGACCGCAACGAATATAAGCGCCAGCAAGCCGCTCCCGGCTTGCGAATCACCAGGAAAGCGTTCGGCGTTGGCCGCCGTTTCCCCATAGCCCACAGGTTTACCGAATGAAGAAAACACTCGCAGTCTTGTTCGCTCTAACAGCCATCGCGTTCGTCGTTCGTATGGGCACCACCCAACAGGCCATCCAGCAGAAGGTAGGCCCGCTGCCAAATGGCGGCTTTTTACTGAATAGTGGCTGGACCATTCGGCCCGCCGGCCAACAGGTTGAAGTCGGCACGTTTCCGATGAGTTCGGTGCTTTCGAAAAACGGCAAGTTTCTGCTTGTGCTCAACGCCGGTTATGATCCGCCGAGCATTAGCGTGATTGACATCGCCTCAAAGAAGGAACTGAGCAAAACTCATGTCGCCGATGCCTGGCTTGGTTTGCGCATCGATCCAAGTTCAGATAATTTCTACGTCGGCGGCGCCACCACCGGCAAAGTATTCGAGTTCGCTCTCGACCCGGACACCGGCGCTGTCACGCCGAAGCGCGAAATTCAAGCAGTCGCGGATTTGGCCAATAAAGGGAACTCACTCATTGGCGATGTGGAACTGTCGCGCGACAGTCACTACCTTTACGCCGGTAACCTCTATGGCGACGAGATCGCCGTTCTCGACGTGCGCGAAGGAAAATATCTAGGCAGTTGGAAAACCGGACGAAGGCCCTATCGAATCATGGTGGCGCCAAATGGCCACCAGATTCTGGTCACTGCCTGGGGCGACGCCGCTATTTACGTTCACGACAACAAGGACGGCAGTATCGCCACCAAGATCCGGCTTGGCGCTCACCCGACCGACATGCTTTGGATCAACAAGCCTGCTCCCGCGGAAGAGGGCCAACAGAGCGGCTATACCGGCCGCATTTTTGTAACCGCTTCTAACACGAACAAGACCTACGTTTTTGGAGTAACTTCCGATGGACAATTGACGGAACTGGAAACTCTCAACGTCGCCACCACTCCCATGCACCCGTTAGGAATGACGCCGTCGGCCTTGGCAACCGACGAAAAAGGCACCAAGCTTTTTGTCGTTTGTTCCGACGCCAATGCCGTTGCGCAGGTCGACATTTCCGCGGCACGCAGCCGCGTAGAAGGCTTTATTCCTACTGGCTGGTACCCGACCGCCATCACGACGCTTAAGAATGGCGAACTGGCCATTTTGAATGGTAAAGGTCTCGGCAGTCATCCCAACCCGAAGGGCCCCAACCCAACCAAGAGTGCCGCTCAGCTTCACGCGCAGGGTGGCTCACCTGTTGAATACGTCGGCCACATACAAAAAGGCACTGCACAATTCACGCCGCTGCCGGACGACGAGAAAATCACCTCGTACACGCAAACCGTCCTCGATAATTCGCCATACAAAGACGAGCTGCTCGATCAGCCGATTACCGATGAACAGACCGCGTACTTCGCCAAACGCGACGGGCATCTTTCGCCCATCCAGCATGTGATCTACATCATTAAAGAGAATCGTACGTACGACCAGGTCTTAGGAGACCTCAGCCAAGGAAACGGCGATAAATCGCTAAACCTTTTTGGAGAGGAGATCACGCCGAACCTGCATCAACTGGCGCGCGAATACATTCTTTACGACAACTTTTATGAGAACGCCGACGTAAGCGCCGACGGTCACAATTGGGCGTCGGCGGCGATCGCTCCGGACTACACCACCAAGATCTGGCCCAGCGAATACGGGCATCGCAGCAAGCTCTATAATTTTGAAGGTGGCGAGCCTGCAAACACGCCGCCCGCCGGCTACATCTGGGATAACGCCTTGCAGGCCGGCATCAGCATTCGCGACTACGGACAATGGGTGACCAACATTCCGCTCAAGGATGTAACTGGGCCCAAGCAGATTGGCGCGGTCAAAGATCCGGCCCTCACTCCATTCGTCGACGTGAACTATCGCAGCTTCGATCTTGAATATGCCGATGTAGACCGGGCCAAGGAGTTCATCCGGGAATGGAAGGAATTTGATGCCGCCGGAAAAGTCCCGCAGATGTCCATCGTCCGCATGGGCAACGATCACACGCAAGGCACAACGGCCGGCAAACTCACGCCGCTCTCCTACAACGCCGACAACGATTTCGCGGTTGGCACGTTAGTGGATGCCGTTTCGAATAGCCGCGCTTGGTCCTCCACCGCGATTTTCATTATTGAAGACGACGCGCAAAATGGCCCCGACCATGTGGATTCGCATCGGGCGCCAGTGTGGGTCATTTCACCATTCACGCACCGCGGCATTGTAGACAGCACAATGTACAACCAGACGAGCATACTCCGGACCATGGAACTTGTATTGGGCATGCGGCCGATGACTCATTTCGATGCGGGAGCACGGCCAATGTTCGGCAGCTTCAGCCAGTCGCCCGATGCGCGGCCTTACAGCGCGATCAACCCGAAGATCTCCCTAACGGACCGCAACCCTGGCCATGGTTCCGGCACCGCTGAATCGGCTCGCATGGATTTCAGCGATGCGGACCGGGCGGACGACGATGAGCTAAACAACGTATTGTGGCGGGCGATCAAACATACCGACCCGCCCGTTCCGACGCGCAGTGCTTTTGTTCAATAGTCAGCTTTGATCCAATCGCGCGTATACTTCAGCGGCATTGGTCTTCACGCTGCTCGCGATCAAGTCTTCCGGCGTGGTTGTTGAGTGCTCAATCTGAGAGACGAGAAAGTTCTTGTAATCTTCATTAAGAGAGCGAAGAGAAGACGGCGCTATCGCAGACTGGACTTCTTGAAGAGAATGGCCCTTGCTCTTTTCAGAAGCGACCTTTTCAGCCAGCTCGGCAATATACCCAGACATCTGATTCAAACGTTTGTCGCCTTGTTGCGCTTCGCCGTGTCCGCCCACGACGGTGTCAAAAGGAAGTTCCTTCAAAGAGTACAGCGTCTTGGGCCAATCGCGAGGATAGCCGTCGGCAATAAAAGGGAACCAGCCATGCAGCAGATCGCCGGTAGCGAGCACTCTGCTCTGCGGGGAGAAAACGACCACGTCGCCACCAGTATGACCGCGGCCGCGAAAGGTCAGGTGCAGCTCGCGGTTCTTGTCGTGGAGAACCAGGGAGGTGTCAAAGGTAATGTCGGGCAGTTCGGGCTGGTAGCCGCGGATCTCCGCTACGTAACTATTGATCTGGGAAATGGCTTGCTGCCAGTGTTGTTTCTCTTGCGGGGATTTAGCCGATTCCAGGCGATGGTGATAATCACCCAAAGAAGCTTGGGCTTGGTCGCTCGAGGCGCGGGCACGAATGGTGCCGAGCTTCGCAAGAAATTCACGGGTGTTGTTACTGGCTACGAGTTCTGCGCCGGGAGCGAGGCGCCGGTACGCCGCATCGCCTTGCGTGTGGTCCCAATGGAAATGGGTGTTCACTATATAGCGAATGGGCTTTTGCGTTACCTCGCGGCGAATTTGAGCGACTAACGCGGCTGCGGCCGAAGGTTTCGAATGCGCATCGACGACAAGAAGATCTTTGGCGTTTTCGAAGATGACTGCGTTGCAATTGATAACCGCTTCCGGCAATGCGATGGCGGAATAGGCGCCGTCGGCGATCTTCTTAATTTTGAAAAGAGTGGGCTGGGCCGAGACATTCGCGCTCGCGCGCGCTTCAGCGGCACGAAAGAATGCCTGTTCAAGGAAACTGCCGCCGGCCAATCCGGTTCCGAGCACGCGGAATAAGAAGCCACGCCGCGAAGGGTGATGATGGTGTTGTTTCATTTGGCTCAGACGTAAGTGTATGCCAAACGAAGCCAAAGGTCTTTGAATCGAATAGCTACTCGCTGCGGAGCGCTATCATCGGCTCTATTCGTATAGCTTTGCGTGCGGGAAACGCGCTTGCCGCTAGCGCAGCCAAACCGAGTACGACGGCGACGGCAATGAATGTGGCCAGATCGGTCGGCTGAACGCCGAATAACATCTTCGCCATGAGTTTAGAAAGCAAGAGTGCGCCGATGATTCCCGCTACGGCTCCAGCCAACGCCTGCGTCGCTGCGCTGACGAGGACCATGCGCAGAATATCGGCGCGCTTTGCGCCCAGCGACATTCTGATGCCGATTTCGCGGGTGCGCCGCGAGACGGCATAATTCATAACGCCATAGATACCGACTGCGGCGAGTAGCAGGGCAACCGCGCCGAATAACCCGAGTAACAGCATCTCGAATCGAGGCTGGGCGGTAGCGGCTGCGACGGCTTCGTCCATAGTCATTACGTCGGAGATGGTCAGATTTCGGTCGAAGGATCGGACGACTTGTTGGAGCGATGTACTGAGTTGAACGGGACTGGCATCGCCACGCGCGACGAGAGTAATGTATGTCATGTGTGGGGAAATCTGATCGGAACTTGTGCCCATGAATTCGGGCGTTTGCAAAGCGGCGAGATAGATCTCGGGGTACGGGGGCGAAACCATGTCATCCAGACTGGCGTTTGCGACGATACCAATCACGGTGAGCCAGTTTCGTTTCTGGCTATCGCGGGAAGTAAGGGTGAACCGCTTCCCGATGGGATCTTCGCCGGGGAAGAATTGCTGGGCGAGCCGCTCATTGATTACGACAACCGAGGTCGATTTCGCGTTGTCTTGGTAGGTGATAGCGCGACCTCGCCTTAAGGGCAACCGCACTGTGTCAAAGTAGCCGGGCAAAACAATTCGATAGACAGCATCGGGTGTTTCGCCTGGACGCGGGTCGGGTCGCCCCTCGATTTCAAAGTTGCGATCCCACAGGTCGCCCACGAGCGGCAGATGATTGATGGCCCCTGCGGCGCTAACGCCCGGGAGGGCCCCGACTTTTTCAAGCAGGTCTCGGTAGAAAGTCTCGCGCCGCCCGGCTTCGGCTTCTTGCGTTCCAGCGACGGAGACGACCATCGAAATGACGTTGTGCGGATTGAATCCGGTGTCTACCGATTCGAGAGCGTAGAAACTGCGGATCATCAGGCCGGCGCCGATCAAAAGAATAAACGCCAGGGCGAACTCGGAGGCAACGAGAAAACTGCGCAACTGGTTGCGGTGCATTCCATCGCTGGTGCTGCGGCTGCTCTCCTTGAGCGCATCGCTCAGATTTCCGGCAGCCGCGTGCATAGCGGGAGTCAAGCCGAAGGCGAGAGCCGTGAAGATGGTTATGCAAATTAGGAATATAACAGCGCGCGCGTCAATGCCAACGTTTTCTACCCTGGGCAAATAGTTCGGACTGAGAGCCACCAGAGCCTTTGTACCGGCGAAGGCTAAGGCAAGCCCCAACAGGGCGCCGACCCCCGCGAGCAAAAGATTTTCTGTCAAAAACTGAGCAACTAGACGGGCCTTCCCTGCCCCTAGTGCGACTCGGACCGCGACTTCCTTTTGACGGTCGGCCGTGCGCGCTAGCAACATGTGTGCGACGTTTGCGCAAGCGATGAGAAGAACAAATGCGACCGCACCAAGCATCAGCAGCAAGGGCGTTTCAATATCGCCAACGACGTTTTCTTTTAGCGGCCGAACAACAACGCCGCGGTTGGTGGCGGGGAATTGCTTTTCAAGCCGGCCGGTGACGGTGGCAATATCGGCGCGAGCCTGCTCTAGCGTCACTCCCGGCTTCAGGCGCGCAAAGACTCGCAGATGATTCCCGCCCCGCTGATAAAGGCTGGTGGCTAAAGTATTCGGCACCCAGACTTCGGATTTTGTGGCCCAAAACGGCGCGAACTGGAACCCTGCAGGCATGACACCGACGATGGAGTAAGCCTCAGCGTCTAAGTTGATGACTCGGCCCAATATATTGCGCTCGCCGCCAAAGCGGCGCTGCCAGAGTGAATAACTCAAGATTGCTTCGTGCGATGCACCTTCGCGGTCTTCACCAATCATGAAAAGACGCCCGAGCAATGGCTGTACGCCAATCATCGGAAGCAGATTTTGCGTCACCTTCAAGCCATGGAGATGCTCGGCTTGGATGAGACGGAAGTTGTCGCTACTGGTGAGGTTAGCGCTCCAGGCGTCGGCAGCGCCCATCGCTTCGAACGAATTACTCTGGTCGCGCCAATCAATATAGTTGGCCGTTGCCACCGGAGCCGTTCCGTAGTGTAGAATAGTAACTAGGCGGTTCGGATCCTTGTAGGCGAGAGGCTGGAGTAACACAGCGTTCACGACACTGAAAATGGCGGTATTCGCGCCGATACCGAGCGCAAGAACTGTGGCCGCCACGACGGTGAAGCCCGGAGTTCGCAGCAGATTTCGGGCTCCGTACTGAATGTCCCGTAGCATGTTTTCGAGCCAGGCGAACGAACGGGCGTCGCGATGAAGTTCTTTGGAATACTCGATGTTGCCGTAAGCACGAATAGCGGCCAGTTTTGCGTCGGCAGTAGAAAGTCCCTTTGCCTCGAACTTTTCTTGGAGGAGCGCCAAATGCGCCGCCATTTCGCGTGCCATTTCCTTTTCAGCACCTGTGCCGCGGAATAGATTCGCGAGCTTAACGAAGAATTGACGCATGATTTAAGCACCTTCCGAAAGAAGTTTTTCGACCAAGCCAGTCATCTGACGCCAGCGAAGTGTCTCTTGGGTGAGAGCTTTCTCTCCCGCTTTGGTGAGCGCGTAGAACTTGGCTTCGCGGTTACTTTCCGTTTTTCCCCAGGTGCCTTTGATCTTGCCCTGCTGCTCCAAACGTACGAGCGCGGGGTATAAGGTGCCCTGGTTTAGCTGTAAAAGGTCGCCGGAAACCTGCTGCAGACGGCTGGCGATGGCGTAAGCGTGCTGCTTCCCCATGGTTTGCAGCATGCGAAGAACGATTAAATCCAGGGTTCCCTGCAAGACGACGATCCGCTCCGTTTCTTCACTTGGCATTCAAGTAGTCCTTTCCTTGAATGTAAACCACCTTCACTTGGATGTCAAGTAGTGAGTGCTCTGGCGGAGTTTGATACTCTAGTTATTCTATCGACTTTATCTGATAACGATGACTACAAGACAACTTGAAATTGGAACTTTGGCAGTTTTGTGCCTAGCGGCATTACAAAGCTGTTCTGGCAGCAAGGAGCCAGGCGCGACGGTGCATTTGCTGAATGTCTCGTACGATCCCACGCGCGAGCTCTATCAGGAAATCAACAAAGAGTTCGCCGCCAGCTGGAAAGAAAAGACGGGGCAAACGGTGGAAATCGAGCAATCGCATGGCGGATCGGGCAAGCAAGCGCGCTCGGTCATTGACGGTCTGCAGGCCGACGTAGTGACGCTGGGGCTTGCTTACGACATTGACGCGATTGTGGAGCAGGCGCATCTCATTGAACCGGGCTGGGCGCAAAGATTGCCGGACAACAGCACGCCATTTACCTCAACCATCGTATTTCTAGTGCGCAAAGGGAATCCGCAGGGGATTCACGATTGGCCGGATGTGATTCGCAAGGGGGTGAGTGTGATTACGCCGAACCCGAAGACATCGGGCGGCGCGCGCTGGAATTATCTGGCAGCCTGGGGCTATGCGTTGAATCATTCCGGCCACGATGAAAACAAGGCGCGCGAGTTTATCGCCGCTCTTTATCATAATGTTCCGGTGTTGGATTCAGGCGCGCGCGGCGCAACCACCACCTTTGTGCAGCGGGGTTTGGGAGACGTGTTGCTGGCCTGGGAGAACGAAGCCTATCTGTCAGTGAGGGAGTTCGGCGCGGACAAATTCGAGATCGTCAATCCTTCGAGCAGTATAGTGGCGGAAACGCCGGTGGCGGTGGTGGATAAGAATGTCGACAAAAAGGGGACGCGCGCCGCGGCAGAGGCATACTTGCAGTTTCTCTATACGGAGCCGGCCCAAGAGATTGGCGCAAAGAATTATTACCGGCCGCAATCGCAAACAGCCTTCGCCAAATACAAAACGCAATTCCCGGAGATCCAATTCTTTAAACTGTCGGAGATCGCGGGAAGTTGGAAAGAAGCTCACAAGAAGCACTTTGCCGACCATGGCATTTTTGATCAGATCTACAAACCGTAGGCCAGACGCACAGGCATGCAGAGATTTCGCGAACATACTGTAATTCCTGGGTTTGGGATCAGTCTCGGCTACACGATTTCGTATCTAAGCCTGATTGTTCTCATCCCTCTGGCGGCGCTGGTGGCAAAAGGCACGGGTCAACCGTGGGCTGACTTCAGTGCGGCGGTTTTTGATTCGCGGACGCTGGCGGCGTGGCGGCTTACTTTCGGCACAGCATTCGCGGCGGCTTTGATTGATGCGGTATTCGGCTTGGTGATCGCGTGGACTTTGGTGCGTTACGAGTTTCCGGGGCGGCGCATCATAGACGCATTGATTGATGTGCCGTTCGCACTGCCAACGGCGGTCTCGGGGATTGCGCTGACTGCCATTTATTCGCAGAACGGTTGGATTGGCCGCTGGCTGCAACCGCTCGGTATCCACGCAGTATTCTCCCCGTTAGGCATTGTGATTGCCATGACGTTTATCGGACTACCGTTTATTGTGCGTTCGCTGCAGCCGAGCATGGAAGATCTTGACCCGGCTATCGAAGCGGCGGCGGCACTGTTGGGCGCACCCAGGATGACCGCGCTACGGCGAGTGATTCTGCCGGCATTGCAGCCCGCGCTCGTGGCTGGATTTGTGACGGCGTTTGCGCGCTGCCTGGGAGAATACGGGTCGGTGATTTTCATTTCCGGAAACATGCCGATGAAGACGGAGATCGCCTCACTGTTGATTGTCACCAAGCTGGAGCAATATGATTACGCTGGGGCGTCGGCGATTGCCCTATTGATGCTGGTGAGCTCGTTTTTGCTTTTGTTAGCGGTGAACTTGGCGCAGTGGTGGTCGACGCGGCGTCAACGGGAGAGGAAATAGATGACAACGCCCAGAAGCTTTCCGCATACGGAACCAAGGTGGATGCAGAAGACGCTTATCGCCATAAGCGTGGGATTTGTAGGCTTGCTGATTTTATTGCCAGTGATCGCGGTGTTTACAGAGGCGCTGCGAAAAGGGCTGGGCTTTTACTGGCAAAGTGTAAGCGATCCACTCGCCTTATCGGCGCTGCGGCTGACTTTGCTGACGGCGGCGGTTACGCTGGCGGCGAACCTGGTGTTTGCGATTGCGGCATCGTGGTGCATCGCGAAGTTCAACTTTCCCGGAAAGAACCTGTTGATGACGCTGATTGATATTCCGTTCGCGGTGTCGCCCGTGATTTCGGGATTGATATTCATTTTGGTGTTCGGTGCACGAGGCTGGTTTGGGCCGGTGCTACAGAATGCGGGCATCCAGATTGTATTCGCCACGCCGGGCATCATTCTGGCCACGGTGTTCGTGACGTTTCCTTTCATCGCTCGCGAATTGATTCCGCTGATGCAGGAGCAAGGCACGGAAGAGGAAGAAGCGGCGATTCTTTTAGGAGCGGGCGCTTGGCAGACATTTCGCCGCGTTACACTACCGAATATTCGCTGGGCGCTGGTGTATGGCGTTGTGCTCGCTAACGCGCGTGCAATGGGAGAATTTGGCGCCGTCTCGGTCGTTTCAGGCCATGTAAGGGGCCGGACGAACACCCTGCCCTTGCACGTGGAGATTCTATACAACGAATACAATTTCGCGGCGGCGTTCGCGGTAGCGAGTCTGCTGGCATTGCTGGCCGTAATAACGCTAGCTGCCAAGGCGTTGCTGGAATGGAGAATTCGGGTTGAACAAGAATCGGCCGTTGCGGCAGGGAAGGCATAAGTATGGCGATTGACGCGCGGCATGTCAGCAAATCGTTCGCACAATACGCAGCGTTGAAAGACGTAAACCTGCGGGTGAACGACGGCGAACTGGTTGCGTTGCTCGGCCCTTCGGGTTCGGGCAAGACGACCTTGCTCCGTATTATCGCCGGCCTTGATGCGCCCGATCCGAATCCGGCAACAGCCGTTTTCGTCAATGATGAAGAGATTTCGCGCAAACAGGTCAGCGAGCGCAAGGTGGGTTTCGTTTTCCAGCACTACGCTTTATTCCGGCACATGACGGTGTTTGAAAACATCGCGTTCGGCTTGCGGGTGCGGCCGCGCAAAGTCCGTCCTTCAAACGACGCCATTCGAAGCAAAGTGAATGAACTGTTGGAATTGATCCAGCTTGGCCGCTGGGCGGCGCACTACCCTTCGCAACTTTCAGGTGGACAACGGCAGCGCGTGGCCTTGGCGCGCGCCCTTGCGATAGAGCCGAACATTTTACTTCTCGATGAACCATTTGGTGCGCTCGACGCCCGTGTTCGCCAAGACCTACGCCGCTGGCTGAGAAACCTGCACGCCAAGATTCACATCACCAGCGTTTTAGTAACGCACGATCAGGAAGAAGCGCTGGAAGTGGCGGACCGCGTGGTGATCATGAACCAGGGCCGCATCGAGCAAGTGGGTACGCCGAATGAAGTGTTTCATAATCCAGCGTCTGAGTTCGTGGTGACGTTCCTGGGGAATGTCAACCTGTTTCACGGCCGCGTGGAATCGGGACAAACCGTGATTGGCAAGGTAAGCGTGGGGCAGAGGCAGGATTCCTCCGTTCCGGATGGAAAGCCCGCACGCGTGTTTGTGCGCCCGCATGAGTTAGAGATTGAACGGCAGCCGCTCAATGGCGCCGATGTGCCTTCGCGTGTGACGCGCATTCAATCGGCAGGATCGATTGTGCGGGTGGAACTGATGGGGGAGCAGAGCGAGGCTATCAATGTTGAGCTTACGCACGACCGTTATCACGAATTGGGCATCCAGGCTGGCGATGAAGTTTTTGTCAGAGTGAGAGATGCGCGGGTTTTTGTGGCAGAAGAACCGGCGGTGGATTACTCGATCTAAGGCCCCGAAAATTGGCTGAAAATTCCTCTTGCACGAATCACCCCTAATCCTATAGACTTAGTGTATATGCGGGAAATGCTTGGATTTTTAAGATTTGTTGGATTGATTGGGCTTGGTGGCGCGGCGCTGATGGCGCAGGACGACATCACCACGCAAAATGGCTCGAGCGCTTTTTCCGGTGGCTTTATCACGGGTCCAGCCTCGAATCCGTTGAGCTTCCTGAACGGTCCTGCTTATCGAACCTTTGCAAAAGGAACGCCGTACGATTTACCGGATTTTCGGCCAGCACACGATCTCAACCAGAAATTGCCGAGATGGATTTGGTTTGGTTGGGAGGAACGGTTGCGCTACGAGGGTTACCACGATAGCGGCTTCAAACTGAACAACAACGATTCGTATCTTCTTTTGCGTTCTCGTTTGCAGTTAAACATTAAGCCGACGCCTTGGTTCAAGATCGTGGGGCAGTTGCAAGACGCGCGCCCGTTCATGCAAAAGCCACCGTGGGGACCGCCGAATCTAAATGCCTGGGATTTAAAACTGGCGTATGCGGAGTTTGGCGATCCGGAGACGAGTTGGATCAGCGTGCGTGTGGGGCGTCAGTTGATCAACTACAACAACACGATCATTGCGAACTCGGAATGGCGCAACCAAGGCCGCTCCTATGACGCGGCGGTGGTCAATCTGCATCATGACCGCTACCGGCTGGGATTGTTCGGCGGCGCGGCTGTCGTGCCCTTGGCAGATGGAATCAGTCACCATCAGGAAGGCAATAACATCTATGGAGCCTATGGCGGCATTGACCGCATTGTTCCCAACTCGGTATTGGAGCCTTTCGTATTGTGGCGCTTGCAGCCGAGCGTTGCCATTGAGACCACGGCAAAAGTGAAAACAGGGAAGCAGGATGAGTTCGCCTACGGACTGCGGTTCAAGGGCGTAGTGGCGAAGGGCCTGGATTATTCGGCGGAGTCGATTCTCGAGCGCGGCACCGATGGCTCAAATCAAATTAGGGCCTGGGCTGGGAACGTGGGTGCTGGTTATCGATTTGACAAAGCGTGGTGGAAGCCGCGCGTGTTTTGGCAGTATGATTACGCCTCGGGCGACAAGCATCCCACCGACGGCGTGCACAACACGTTCGACACTATGTACCCAACGGCGCACGACCGCTTTGGCATTACCGATCAATTTGGGTGGCAGAATATCGTTGCCGACCGCGCTGGCTTTACGATTGAACCCCGTCATCGGTGGACTGTAACTGGACAGTATCTCGACTTTTGGCTTGCCGTTCCGGAAGACGGTTTGTACAACACGTCTGGCGGCTTGATTGTTCGCGATACAACCGGAAAGTCAGGCACTCACGTCGGGCAGGAATACGATGCCTACACCTGGTATGAACTGAACGGACACGTGAACGTAGGTGTGGGTGTCGGACATTTGCAAGGCGCGGAGTTTCTGCAGCGTACGAGCAAGGGCCCGAACTACAACTATCCTTACTTCGCTATCAACTTTAAGGACAACGGGAAATCGAGATAGCTGTTGCGGACCGGGCAACTAGTGACTAGTAAGCCATGGTCAAGGCCAGGTCGACGAAGCTGTTTCTCGCGCCTGAGTTGCTGTTAGGCAGTTGGATCAGGGCGCGCCCATAATCTATATGCCCTACGAAATTGGAGCGGAAGTTATACCGGACGCCCGTCCCGACGCTGGAAGCGCTCAGCGAATTAACGTCTCCTGGGAAGGCGTGTGCGGCGGCGAGGTGGCCGTAGTCCCAGAAGACGTAGAACTGGGCGGCGCCGAGGCCGTGTTCGGGCCAAGGCTTCAGGGCGCGGGTGCGGAGTTCGTTGCTCATGATAACTCCGCGATCGCCGGCTACGGAGTTCGGATCGTAACCGCGCAGCAGTTCGGACCCGCCGCCAGTGAGCTTTTCCGGATAGAGGAGGTTGGCGGAGGAAGTCTGGCCGATGAGGCGGAAGGAGTAGACGGCATCTTGGGGCAGCTTTGTCAGACGATTGAAGTCGGTCCGCCAGTAGGTGTAGCGCGCCGATGCGCCGGGTATCCCGTTTTGGCCGAGGCCAGGCTGAAAGTCATCACTGTGGTTGTTGGGCGACAAGCCTCCTGGGCTGAAGGCGATGCTGGTGGTCAACGACGAGACGCCGAGCCTGTCGGCGAGGTTGGCCGCGTAAGCGACAGGGAACTGATCGATCTCGGCGGCTGTTTTAGAGACTTGCGTGCCACCGAAGGCGAGGTTGTTGTTGGTGGTCTTAAAGTCGAAACCGAATTGCAGGGTTTGCACGAAGTGGCCCGTGCGATGGAGGCCGATGCTATAGCGGGCGCTGGCTTGCCCACTTCTGCCGACGAAGCCGAAGTCGGCGCCGACGTTGGGAGTGCTGTGTTGATAGCTGCCGAAGATGGATAAGCTATCGGTGCCGCGAAGCGGCATGGTCCAGTTCAACGAATTGCTGAGGTAGGCGACGGGACCGCTGCGGCTGAAGAAGTTGTCGCTGGCGCTGAATTGATAGGACAGTTGTTGGTCATGCCAGAGGGCATTGCCCCAAGTTGCTCCGAGGTTCCAGCGGCTGCGGCCGGTAACAGGAGTGCCGCTGTTGTCAAAGCCGGTGTAAACGGTGAGAGGAAAGCGGTCTTGCGTTTTAAGGATGAGATCGGTGTATCCGGGCTGAGAGGAAGGTTCATAAACGAGGTCGACGCGGCGGAAGGGGTTTGCATTAGCGGAATTGAGTTGGCCGAGGACTTCCTGGGAATCGATGGTGTCGCCGTGTTGGAGGCGGATGGCGGCGCTGACGACGTTTTCGGAGAACCAGCGATTGCCTTCGACGCGGACTTCGCCGACACGGAACTCGTTAACGAGGATTTGAATGACGCCGCTGGAGACATCTTGCGCCGGGGCGACGATATCGACGAGCGGGTGGTTCTGGCTCTTATAGAAGGCGGCTGCCTTGCTGGTGATTTCGTTGAGCCCTTTAAAAGTAAGGGGCTGGCGGAGGTAGGACGCGAGTTCTTGGCGGAACTCAGGCTTGTTGAGCATGGGTACGGCGGAGGTGGAAATGCCGGTGGCGCCGGAGTCCGGTTTGTGCAGATCCGCGGAGTTGGCGAGGAAGACCAGGCCTTGCAGCGAGGGGACGATGACCGAGTTGTCGTGGTCGGACGGAGTGGCAGCCAAGGACCTACAGAACATAAAGGCAAAAAGGGTTGTAAGAATTAGCTTTTGCATGTTGATTGTCTCGTTGGTGTGAGTAAGTCGTCGCGCTAGGGTTTGGCTCCGGCGGAATAGGTGTCGGTTTGGTCGTGGGAGACCGCGAAGGGTGAATAAATGGCCATGGGAAGCTGTTGGAGATCAAGGCTGGAGAACGATACGGCGAACGGGCTCGGTGCGGCAGCGTTGGGTATGGTGATGTCGAAAAAGCCCAGCGAGTTGAGCGGCAGGAGAAGGTTGGTGGCAGCGGATTCGTGAGCGGGCAGAAAATTGGGAAGCACAGGGCCGGAGGGCACCGTCTCGGAAGGCACTGTGGTGGGAGAGTTGTCTACAACTGTTAAGGTGCCTGGGACGATGCTCAAGACGTAGCCAGAGGGTGCCGTACCGCTAGCGGTAATGGAATAGGTTCCGGGGCCATTGAAGGCAGGAGCAATTTGATATGTCAGTCCAGCCAGAACGGAATTGAGATTGAGGCTCTCAATGGGAGCGCCGGTATACAAGGACGAAAAGACGGGTGATTGGTCAGCTACGGTAATGACATTGTTGACGGTGATGGGAATTACCGTGGGTGGCGCTGGCGTGACGGGCGGATTGGGAGCAGGCGGGGTCAAAGCTGCGGTAATGGTCAACGCGGTGGCATTACCGGGTGCCTGGACGAAAGTGTAGTTGCCGTGGTTGGCGGTGAGGCCGGAGCCGGCGATGAGGTAGCTGCCGGCGATGGTGGCGGCGGTAGTCAAAGAGGAGAATAGGGCGGAGCCGGTGGTGGCGGAAGCGAGGGTTTGGCCGTTGACGAAGCCGCTGACGGTGCCGGTGAACAAGTTATTGCTGTTGCCATAGGTTTGGCTGGTGGGAGTGGCGTTGTAGGTCAGCGTGGCCGGGTTGATGGTGAGAGCCGAGGCGTTGCCTTCCGCTTGAGCGAGGGTGTAGTTACCGTTATTGAGCGTGAGGCCCGAACCATTGATGGCATAGGAGCCTACGTTCGTCAAACTCGTGGTGGAAGAGGAGAAGGTTGCCGAGCCCGTGGTGGCAGTGGCCAATGTCTGGTCATTGACAAAGCCGGTGACGGTTCCGGCGAAGGTGGTGTTGCCGTTGCCGTATGTTTGGTTGGCGGGAGTGGCGTTATAGGTCAGCGTGGCCGGGTTGATGGTAAGGGCTGAGGGGTTGCTTTCCCCCTGGAGGAAGGTGTAGTTGCCGTTATTGGCGGTGAGGCCCGAGCCGTTGATGGCATAGTTGCCGACGTTGGTTGATGCGGTGGTGGACGACGAGAACACGGCGGAGCCGCTGGTGGCGGAATTGAGGGTTTGGCCGTTGACGAAGCCACTGACGGTTCCGGCGAACAGATTATTGCTGCTGCCGTATGTTTGGTTGGCGGGGGTGGCGTTATAGGTCAGCGTGGCCGGGTTGATCGTGAGGGCTGAAGGGTTGCTCTCGCCCTGAAGGAAAGTGTAGTTGCCGTTATTGGCGGTGAGGCCCGAGCCGTTGATGGCGTAGTTGCCGACGTTGGTTGATGCGGTGGTGGACGACGAGAACACGGCGGAGCCGCTGGTGGCGGAATTGAGGGTTTGGCCGTTGACGAAGCCACTGACGGTTCCGGCGAACAGATTATTGCTGCTGCCGTAGGTTTGGTTGGCGGGGGTGGCGTTATAGGTCAGCGTGGCCGGGTTGATCGTGAGGGCTGAAGGGTTGCTCTCGCCCTGAAGGAAAGTGTAGTTGCCGTTATTGGCGGTGAGGCCCGAGCCGTTGATGGCGTAGTTGCCGACGTTGGTTGATGCGGTGGTGGACGACGAGAACACGGCGGAGCCGCTGGTGGCGGAATTGAGGGTTTGGCCGTTGACGAAGCCGCTGACTGTTCCGGCGAACCGATTATTGCTGCTGCCGTAGGTTTGGTTGGCGGGGGTGGCGTTATAGGTCAGCGTGGCCGGGTTGATCGTGAGGGCTGAAGGGTTGCTCTCGCCCTGAAGGAAAGTGTAGTTGCCGTTATTGGCGGTGAGGCCCGAGCCGTTGATGGCGTAGTTGCCGACGTTGGTTGATGCGGTGGTGGACGACGAGAACACGGCGGAGCCGCTGGTGGCGGAATTGAGGGTTTGGCCGTTGACGAAGCCGCTGACTGTTCCGGCGAACAGATTATTGCTGCTGCCGTAGGTTTGGTTGGCGGGGGTGGCGTTATAGGTCAGCGTGGCCGGGTTGATCGTGAGGGCTGAAGGGTTGCTCTCGCCCTGAAGGAAAGTGTAGTTGCCGTTATTGGCGGTGAGGCCCGAGCCGTTGATGGCGTAGCTGCCGACGTTGGTTGATGCGGTGGTGGACGACGAGAACACGGCGGAGCCGCTGGTGGCGGAATTGAGGGTTTGGCCGTTGACGAAGCCACTGACGGTTCCGGCGAACAGATTATTGCTGCTGCCGTAGGTTTGGTTGGCGGGGGTGGCGTTATAGGTCAGCGTGGCCGGGTTGATGGTCAAGGCGCTTTCGTTTCCAGCTGCCTGGGCGAAGGTGTAGTTGCCGTTGTTCGCAGTGCGCCCGGAGCCGTTGATAGCGTAGCTGCCGACGTTGGTTGATGCGGTGGCGGAGGACGAGAAGATGGTGCTTCCGCCGGTGGCGGAAGCGAGGGTGTCCTCATTGACGAAGCCGGTTACGGTACCGGTAAACGTGTTGGTGAGGGTGCCGTAGGTTTGGCTGGCCGGATTTGCCGTATAAGTCAACGTGGCCGGGTTGATGGTCAAAGCGCTTTCGTTTCCAGCTGCCTGGGCGAAGGTGTAGTTGCCGTTGTTCGCAGTGCGCCCGGAGCCGTTGATAGCGTAGCTGCCGACGTTGGTTGATGCGGTGGTGGAGGACGAGAAGATGGTGCTTCCGGCGGTGGCGGAAGCGAGGGTGTCCTCATTGACGAAGCCGGTTACGGTACCGGTAAACATGTTGGTGAGGGTGCCGTAGGTTTGGCTGGCCGGATTTGCCGTATAAGTCAACGTGGCCGGGTTGATGGTCAAGGCGCTTTCGTTTCCAGCTGCCTGGGCGAAGGTGTAGTTGCCGTTGTTCGCAGTGCGCCCGGAGCCGTTGATAGCGTAGCTGCCGACGTTGGTTGATGCGGTGGTGGAGGACGAGAAGATGGTGCTTCCGGCGGTGGCGGAAGCGAGGGTGTCCTCATTGACGAAGCCGGTTACGGTACCGGTAAACATGTTGGTGAGGGTGCCGTAGGTTTGGCTGGCCGGATTTGCCGTATAAGTCAACGTGGCCGGGTTGATGGTCAAGGCGCTTTCGTTTCCAGCTGCCTGGGCGAAGGTGTAGTTGCCGTTGTTCGCAGTGCGCCCGGAGCCGTTGATAGCGTAGCTGCCGACGTTGGTTGATGCGGTGGTGGAGGACGAGAAGATGGTGCTTCCGCCGGTGGCGGAAGCGAGGGTGTCCTCATTGACGAAGCCGGTTACGGTACCGGTAAACATGTTGGTGAGGGTGCCGTAGGTTTGGCTGGCCGGATTTGCCGTATAAGTCAACGTGGCCGGGTTGATGGTCAAGGCGCTTTCGTTTCCAGCTGCCTGGGCGAAGGTGTAGTTGCCGTTGTTCGCAGTGCGCCCGGAGCCGTTGATAGCGTAGCTGCCGACGTTGGTTGATGCGGTGGTGGAGGACGAGAAGATGGTGCTTCCGCCGGTGGCGGAAGCGAGGGTGTCCTCATTGACGAAGCCGGTTACGGTACCGGTAAACATGTTGGTGAGGGTGCCGTAGGTTTGGCTGGCCGGATTTGCCGTATAAGTCAACGTGGCCGGGTTGATGGTCAGGGCGCTTTCGTTTCCAGCTGCCTGGGCGAAGGTGTAGTTGCCGTTGTTCGCAGTGCGCCCGGAGCCGTTGATAGCGTAGCTGCCGACGTTGGTTGATGCGGTGGTGGAGGACGAGAAGATGGTGCTTCCGCCGGTGGCGGAAGCGAGGGTGTCCTCATTGACGAAGCCGGTTACGGTACCGGTAAACATGTTGGTGAGGGTGCCGTAGGTTTGGCTGGCCGGATTTGCCGTATAAGTCAACGTGGCCGGGTTGATGGTCAGGGCCGCCTCGTTGCTGCCGGCTTGCACGAGCGTGTAGTTGCCGTTGTTCGCCGTGAGGCCCGAGCCGTTGATGGCATAATTGCCGACGTTGCTGGTGGCAGTGGTCGAAGACGAGAACACGGCGGAGCCGCTAGTGGCGGAATTGAGGGTTTCGCCGTTGACGAAGCCGGTGACGCCGCCGCTGAACGTACTGTTGCTGTTGCCGTAGGTTTGGCCGGCCGCAGTTGCCGTATAAGTCAGCGTGGCCGGGTTGATGGTGAGGGCCGCCTCGTTGCTGCCGGCTTGCACGAGCGTGTAGTTGCCGTTATTCGCCGTGAGGCCCGAGCCGTTGATGGCGTAGCTGCCGACGTTGCTGGTGGCAGTGGTCGAAGACGAGAACACGGCGGAGCCGCTAGTGGCGGAATTGAGGGTTTCGCCGTTGACGAAGCCGGTGACGCCGCCGCTGAACGTACTGTTGCTGTTGCCGTAGGTTTGGCCGGCCGCAGTTGCCGTATAAGTCAGCGTGGCCGGGTTGATGGTCAGGGCCGCCTCGTTGCTGCCGGCTTGCACGAGCGTGTAGTTGCCGTTGTTCGCCGTGAGGCCCGAGCCGTTGATGGCATAATTGCCGACGTTGCTGGTGGCAGTGGTCGAAGACGAGAACACGGCGGAGCCGCTAGTGGCGGAATTGAGGGTTTCGCCGTTGACGAAGCCGGTGACGCCGCCGCTGAACGTACTGTTGCTGTTGCCGTAGGTTTGGCCGGCCGCAGTTGCCGTATAAGTCAGCGTGGCCGGGTTGATGGTGAGGGCCGCCTCGTTGCTGCCGGCTTGCACGAGCGTGTAGTTGCCGTTATTCGCCGTGAGGCCCGAGCCGTTGATGGCGTAGCTGCCGACGTTGCTGGTGGCAGTGGTCGAAGACGAGAACACGGCGGAGCCGCTAGTGGCGGAATTGAGGGTTTCGCCGTTGACGAAGCCGGTGACGCCGCCGCTGAACGTACTGTTGCTGTTGCCGTAGGTTTGGCCGGCCGCAGTTGCCGTATAAGTCAGCGTGGCCGGGTTGATGGTGAGGGCCGCCTCGTTGCTGCCGGCTTGCACGAGCGTGTAGTTGCCGTTATTCGCCGTGAGGCCCGAGCCGTTGATGGCGTAGCTGCCGACGTTGGTTGATGCGGTGGTGGAGGACGAGAACACGGCGGAGCCGCTAGTGGCGGAAATGAGAGTTTCCCCGTTTACGAAGCCGGTGACGCCGCCGCTGAACGTACTGTTGCTGTTGCCGTAGGTTTGGCCGGCCGCAGTTGCCGTATAAGTCAGCGTGGCCGGGTTGATGGTCAGGGCCGCCTCGTTGCTGCCGGCTTGCACGAGCGTGTAGTTGCCGTTGTTCGCTGTGAGGCCCGAGCCGTTGATGGCGTAGCTGCCGACGTTGGTTGATGCGGTGGTGGAGGACGAGAACACGGCGGAGCCGCTAGTGGCGGAAATGAGAGTTTCCCCGTTTACGAAGCCGGTGACGCCGCCGCTGAACGTACTGTTGCTGTTGCCGTAGGTTTGGCCGGCCGCAGTTGCCGTATAAGTCAGCGTGGCCGGGTTGATGGTCAGGGCCGCCTCGTTGCTGCCGGCTTGCACGAGCGTGTAGTTGCCGTTGTTCGCTGTGAGGCCCGAGCCGTTGATGGCGTAGCTGCCGACGTTGGTTGATGCGGTGGTGGAGGACGAGAACACGGCGGAGCCGCTAGTGGCGGAAATGAGAGTTTCCCCGTTTACGAAGCCGGTGACGCCGCCGCTGAACGTACTGTTGCTGTTGCCGTAGGTTTGGCCGGCCGCAGTTGCCGTATAAGTCAGCGTGGCCGGGTTGATGGTCAGGGCCGCCTCGTTGCTGCCGGCTTGCACGAGCGTGTAGTTGCCGTTGTTCGCTGTGAGGCCCGAGCCGTTGATGGCATAATTGCCGACGTTGCTGGTGGCAGTGGTCGAAGAAGAGAACACGGGGTTTCCGCCGGTGGTGGCGGAATTGAGAGTTTCCCCGTTGACGAAGCCACTGACGGTCCCGCTGAACGTGGTGTTGCCGTTGCCGTAGGTTTGGCCCGCCGCAGTTGCCGTATAAGTCAGCGTGGCCGGGTTAATGATTCCGATATTTGCGCTCGCCGAATCACTAGCCAACTGATAGCCGTACACGGGAATGCTGCCGTTTGCCGCCGAGACGCTTAAGCCAGACGCGGTAACTGCGATATCTGTGTCCACGTTAGGACTGCCATAGACAGCGCCTTCAGTGGAGAGGCTGACCGTGTCTCCGTTCACCGCCCCGCTGGACGTTAGGCTTCCAGAAGACAGGGTTGCAACTGTCGTACCGTCATAGGTTTTCGTTACGCTGCCCGCGAGTCCCGGCGTAATAGTGGGAGCCAGGGTATAAAGCAGACCATTCCCAGACTGGGCGAGAGATGTTACGCCGTAGCTGGCGTTGTATTGGATGAAGTCCGGCGTCAGGCCGTTTGGCGCATCGTTCGCCGGATCTTGCGAATACACCTGCCAAGTGCCGCCTCCCGAAACCGCCAAAGCGCCGCTGCCGGCGTTGTTGGAGAACATGCCGCCGCTGACAAGCGCGAGGTTGCTGCCCGACCCCGGTGTAATGATGGCTCCCGAGGCGATCCCGAGGTTTCCTGAGGCGTTAATCAGAATGCTGCCGGTGGTGGTGAGTGGCTGATCGATAGTGAAGGAAGCGGCGGAGCTCGCCACAGAAAGGTTTGTCCCCGCGGTCAGGCTTAGCTGACCGGAGGGCACGGAAAACAATATATTCGAGCCGGTGTTGGCGCCGAGAGCGTTCGACAAGGCGGAGTTGACACTGGAGAGGGTGGTGTTCGCAGCGCTCAGCACGCTCAACGTTCCCGTATGCAGGTCCATATTCGTGAAACCGCCGGTCCCCGCACCGTCGGAGAAGGTGTTAGCGGTTCCGCTGCTGGTAAGAAACGCGAGAACGCCCGCGCCCACCATATTTTGAGGTTCCGAAGCGGTATAGAAGCCGCTGCCGTTCGTGGTCACATCTCCGAGCAGGTATCCGGAAGAAAGGATGCCGACTCCGGCCGATGCGATTACGGAGGAATTGTTATATGCGGTTCCACTCACGGTAACCAGTGGGCCTTGCCAGCCGAAGTAAGGATAAACGCCGGCGGGCGCGGTCCACACAGTATTACTCCCATTGAAGCCTGTGGGCATGGAGCCGCTTTGCAATTGAGCGGTGGTGAGCGGGGTGACCCCACCCACCGAGCCGCCGCCAACGACAAATCCTACCCCCGTACTGGGGATACCGGAGGACTGAGAATCCCAGTAGGTGTTACTAAGTCCGTTCGGATCGTATAAAGACCCCACCAACCCACCTATGCCCACTCCGCCCCCCGGGGCCGTGACTAGGCCAGTTGAGTAAGATGTGCTCACGGTTCCGCCGATGTCAAGCTCTCCGACAAGCCCACCGTTAGCGGTACCAGACATAGCGTTTGTCACCGCGCCCCGGGCGTAAGTATCGGTCAGTGAAACATAGGCGGCATATCCAGCCAATCCGCCGAGAGTGGAACTGCTTCCGGTGGCTGTCACAGAACCCGTGGCGTACGATTGTGAAATGCTGTTTTGGGTATCGGCAGTGCCTCGGAGCTGGCCGACGAGACCCCCGCCTTGCAAATACGAAGTTCCAGTGATCGCGCCAGTAGCATAAGAGGTAGTGATCACGTCGTTCGCGTATCCAACGAGGCCACCGAGGCTGGAACTGTCTCCAGCGGTGACGGACCCGCTAGCGTATGACGCCGTCACCGTACCTCCGGTGTTGGTGTAACCGATCAAACCGCCTCCGTTCACTCCGGCGCCGCCAGTGACCGCGCCAGTCGCATGCGAGTTAGTAATCGCATCGCTAGCACTCCCAACAAGACCACCGAGGTAGGAGGAGTCTCCACCGGTGACGGACCCGCTGGCATATGACGCCGTTACGGTGCCTCCAGGGTTTGCGTTGCCGATCAAGCCGCCGGCGATCACGTTGGCGCCGCCGTTGACCGCGCCGGTGGCGTACGAGTTAGAAACCGCACCGTCAGCATTCCCGGCAAGACCACCGAGGAGGGAGCCGCCGCCGCCAGTGACCGAACCGGAAGCCCAAGAATTTGTAATTGTTCCATCAACGTCACCGAAGCCAACCAGGCCGCCCGCTTGTGCTTGCACATCTACCGTATTCCCGGTGACAGCCGCTCCCGTGGCATGGGACGTGGCAACTGAGCCGGCGTTATAACCGGCAAGTCCCCCTACGCCAGTGCCATCGCCGCCAGTTGCCGATCCAGTCGCGAACGAATTGGAGATGGTTGCGCCT
Source organism: Bryobacterales bacterium (assembly GCA_963763615.1). Classification (GTDB taxonomy): domain Bacteria; phylum Acidobacteriota; class Terriglobia; order Bryobacterales; family Bryobacteraceae; genus Bog-105. The sequence continues at coordinate 162,073 of CAVXPI010000020.1, forward strand.
ACGCCGTTGTACCCGACCAATCCACCCGCGTAGGCGCCCGATGAGGCATAAGCGCCTGTGTTTATCGTGCCGCTCGCGTTGGACGAGGTAATGGATCCCAGGTTGAACCCGACAAGACCACCTGCGCTGGAATCGGTAACACCTGTCACCGCGCCGGTGGCGTAGGAGCCGGTAATTTGGTAGCCGGCGGCCACGTTTCCGACCAGACCGCCGACGTTAGAGGAATCACCGCCGATGACGTTGCCTGTCGCGTAAGAATTCGTGATGTTTACGGAACTGGAGCCCACTAGGCCGCCTACATTTGAATTGGCCCCCGCCGTTACCGCGCCGGTGGAGTAGGAGTTGACGATGGAACCCCCGGAGGCGGAGCCCACCAGGCCGCCTATGTTGTTACCGCTTGTTGTTGTTAAGGAGCCATCCACCGTAACGCTGGAGCCGGCATATTCCACGGAGCCGTTGTTGACTCCTGCAAGACCGCCGATGTTGAGAACGCTGGTTCCAGTAGTGATTACACCAGCGGCGGTGGTGTTGCTGATCGTTCCATTGTTCTGCTCTGCAACGGCGCCAATGGACGTTTGTGCCGATCCGGTTTCCGTGATGTTGACACTGGCAAGGTTCAGATTGCGGACTTGACCATTTGCGCCGATTTGCGAAAAGAGCCCAAGGTTGGCGCCCGTGGAGTCGTTAATGGTCAGATTGTTGATGGTGTGGCCCATGCCATCTAGAATTCCGCTGAAGGCCGTGCTTGCGCCCAGCGGGGCGAAGTTGGAGATGGAGGTGAGGTCGATGTTGGTTCCGAGCGCGTACGTCCCGGCGTCGTTCGCATCGAGATTCTGCAAGTTGGCGGCCGAGTTGACGAGCATGTAGGCGGTGTATTGACTCGAAACACTGCCGTTGGCGGGAGCCGTCCATCCGCCATTCACTGATCCGAAGTTGGAGGAGTAGTCGGTCGGGCTGGCGTAGCTCGTGGGATTGTAGAGCAGAGAGACGTTGCCGGTACTGCCGGAGAAGTCGATGACGCCAGAGCCGCCGATCGTTCCGGTTCCGGTGGAAGTATTGTCCGCGCGCACTGTCAAATTGCCGGAGCCAGTGTTGGAAATACCCGCATTGAGTTGAATGTTGCGGAAGGCGCTGAGTGTCAGATTGGCGCCGCTAGACCACGATATCCCATTATTTACAAAAATGTCGCCGTTGCCGCTGTTGCCGCTGCCGGTTTGTTCGGTGACGTTGGTGCCGCCGTTGAGTGATGTCTCAATGGTGCCGGCGAGAGAGGAATCGATGGTGAGGTCATCGGGATCGAGCAGCCAATTGCCGCCCTTCCCGGTTTTGAGTTGGGTGCCGGCCTTGATGGCGACCTGCGCACCCGAGGTTTCGATGGAGCCGCCAGATCCGCCGGCGTTGGTGGCGGAGACGGTGCCGTTGACGGTCGTCGTTCCATTGGTGGCTATGAGCCAAACGTGGCCGTCGTGCGTGGCCGTGCCGGTGGCCTGGATTTGGCCGCCGTTGTTGCCTGCCAAGGCGTAAATGTTGCCACCGTTCGATTTGAGTTCTACTTGGGCGGCAGCGATGAAGCCGGAGTTGGTGACGTCGCCGCCGGGGGCTTGGACCGTGACGCGCTGGCCGCTGGATGAATCGGCGATTAAGACCTGGCTACCAGCGGCAAGGCTGGTGGTTCCATTTGGGGCATTGATGCTGCCGCCGTTCTGAACGCTGTTGCCGATGAGGTAGATGCTGCCGCCAGTGGAGCTGATGTGGCCGAGGTTGATGACGGTGGCGGTAGATGATCCGCTGAGATTTAGCGGACCACCATTGAGGAAAGAATTGGTGGGAAGATTGAGGGTGGTGGCGAGGAAGTCGCCGCCGGTGTGAATAGTGGCTCCGTGTCCGATCAGCACGCCTTCTGGATTCAATATATAGATGTTGCCCGAGGCGATGAGCCGCCCCAAGATCGATGTCGCCGCCCCACCCGTGACGAGGTTCAGCGTCGCACCGGCGCCGTTCTTGAAATTAACTGACGCGCCTTGACCGATGGAGAAAGTGTTCCAGTCGATAATGCCCTTCAGACTGGACTGGTTGATGGTTAGGAGATTTCCTGAGGTAGTGATGTTCCCGGAACCCGCCGTGAAGGTTCCGCCCGTGGGCAGCGTAGATGCCGCTTGCATGACAGGCTGGAGCGTTGTTAAGCCAACGAGGGCTGGGATCAGAAGACGCTTTAAGACGTGAACTTTGGTGATCTGAATTTGGAGCATGGCGGTAGCTGAGGAGGAGCAACTCCCTTATCGGGAAAGTGCACCCATCTCCGCACAGTTCTCGTCTCCCATGGGCATAGGATTTTCCTGCTACATGGGAATATGACCGGAATTGACTGGGGGTACGGCGCGGAATCGTCTGTAGAAAGACCACGTTTCTAGGTAGGTCGAGTTCTCACCACAGCAGTTTCAATCCGAGTTGGATCTGGCGCGAGGTTGTAGAAGTGCTGGTGATAAGTCCGGCCGTTGGAGAAACACCCGACGGCGTGAAGACCACAGCATTAGGAGTATTGAAATTGGCGCGGTTCAACACATTGAATACCTCCGCACGAAATTGCAGATTGAGTCTTTCGCGAATTTCAGTGTTCTTCAACAAAGAAACATCCCAGGTAGCGGCGCCGGGCCCGATCAGCGTATCGCGGCCTAAATTGCCGTAGAAACCGCTATTGGCAGGCGGAGCGAGGAACGCGGCGGGGTTGAACCATTGATTGGGAGTGCCTTCAATCACGGTGCCCGTAAAGGCTGGATTCACAAAAGGGCGGACTGGGTTGCGCGTGTCGCCGTTGTTCGAGGGGTTGTAGCTGAGTTGCGGAGTGAATGGGAAACCGCTTTGCAAAGTAACGATGGAGTTGAGCGTCCAGCCGCCGACCAGCGCGCGCGTGCCTTTATCGGCAGTTGTCAAGAAACGCTTCCCTGGCCCGAACGGCAAGAGATAGCTTGCATTGATCACCCCCACATGCCGCACATCGAAATTAGCGAGACCGCGATCAGCGCCAAGGTAAAACGGATTCGATGCCAGCGCGGGTTCTCCGCCTGACGTTGTGGCGTTCAAAGAATCGCCGTCGTCAATGGTGCGCGACCAAGTGTATACACCGCGCAGTAACAAGCCTCCGCTGAAGCGATGATTCAGATCAACCTGCAAAGCGTTATAAGAACTATCGCCTTCAGAAAAGTAAGTCCAGGTGTTGGCCAGTGTAGGATTGGCTCGGGTCGCGGTTGGAACATAGTAAGTGCCGGGAATCACTGGAGTGCCGGCAATGCCAGCGGGGAAAATGCCCGGGTAGACGGCGGGACATGGCTTAGCGGGACAGATTACCGGAATGGGTTCATTCGCGTCAATGCCAATCAATTCGTGATAGCCATGCGAGCCGACGTAACCCAGCGTAAGGGCCGTGTTGGGCGTGAGACTCTGTTGCACGCGAAACGACCACGAGATGAGCGTCGGTGTCTGCAAATCGGGTTGAACGCCGCCGGGAACCAACTTGGCTGTCGCGGGAATGGGCGCAGTGGTCAGAATCGGGAGCGATGAAACCTTCACGTTCGGCAAGCTGTAAGTTGGATTGAACGGAGCGTTCTGATCGGTGCGATAGCCAAGAGCGTCCTGGAGGTCGTTATACATACCGAAGCCGGCGCGGATCACTGTGGGCAGCTTATCGTTCGAGTTGCTCCAGGCCAACCCCGCGCGCGGTTGCGGCAGGAATTTGCCGTTGTTCACAAGGGTTGCCGCGTTTGAAATCGTAGGTTGACTCGAAATGACGCCACCCGGGAAAGTATAAGTGGCTGCGCGGCCGTGCATTTCATTCCAGCCCGTGGTGAACTCGTCGCGAAAGCCGAGCGACAAAGTCAGATGTGGAACAACGCGGATGACATCTTCGACATAGCCGGCTCCAAACAGTGAGCGCCAACCAAGGGGGGTGGGAGACGGATCGAACAGCAGCGTGCTTGCTGTGCCTTGCAGAAAAGTCTGCAAACTGGTGAAGGTGGCTTGGCCATATTGACTGAGCGCGATATTTTCGTTCGACTGGAGGTACTGAAACCAGCCCCCCACATTGATCTGCTGCCGGCCCTTTGTGAAAGAGACGCGATCCTCCAACGTATAGAGGTTGCGTGCCACGTGAAGATTGCTGCCGTTGTTGCTGCCCGCGAGACTCACCTGCGCGGTGGGATTCGACGCCGCACTTCCGCCAACGACGATTGCGCCAAGCGGCAAACCGGAGAGAAAGCCAGGCTCGCTTGCGGCGGGAGTACCGGGAGTCGGTTCACCTGTAAAGAAATAGGCGGCGCGGGAATAGCCAAGGCGCGCGGTGTTCAGGAATGCGGGCGAGAAGATGTGCGTCTCTTCCAAGCTGGCCACCTGTTCGCGCAAACTTTCTGAATCCGCGCTGTAGAGATTAGTGCTGGTGGGCGTGAAATCGGCACTGTCATCAATGGTGTAAACCACATTCAGCGAATCCTTCGAAGAGAAAACATGATCGAGCCGAACAGTGCCGAAGTCGTCGCGAATCGTTTGTAAGGGGTTGTTGAATGCCTCTGAAATGCCGCCAAAATCGGTAGCGCCCGCGCTCGGTGTGGGCCATGAGTTGATGAGCGGTGAAACGCCAACGAACACCAGTCCTGAAGAAGGGCACGTCGCGGGAGCAGGGGTCACGAGTTTGCAGGGCAGGTAGCCGATGCGCGCGTTGTTGTCCGGAACCAGATCCACGCCGGTTTGGTGCAGGTGCTGGCGGAATTCTTCAAAGTTGCCAAACAGGAAAGTCTCGTTTTTCTTGATAGGCCCGCCGAACGCTCCGCCAAACTGGTTACGCGTGAAGCCGGGGGTAGAACTGCCGTCGAAAAAATTACGTGCGTCGAAGGCGTTGTTTCTGACGAATTCGTAAAGAGACCCGTGCAACTGATTGGTACCGGATTGCGTAAGGATCAAAACTTGCGCGCCGGGCCGCTTGCCGTATTCGGCGCCGTAGGAATCGGCGAGGAGGTTGAATTCGCGCACCGCGTCCACGCCCAGAAGCTGCTGGCTGGTGCCGCCGGGCTGCATGTTATTTTCCGCCGCACCCGTAAATTCAATACCATTCAACAAGAAAAGATTCTGCTGCGGGCGATTACCGATGACCGAGAAGTTATTGCCAACCGTAGAGTTTGAGACGCCAATGCCCCCCGTCTTTTCCCAAGTGAAGTTGACGACGCTTGGATTCAACGCGAGCAATTCATCGAAGCTGCGCCCGTTCAACGGCAAATCCTTAATTTGTTTTTCGGCAACGAGGCCGGATATGTTTGCGGTGCTGGCATTCACGAGCAGCGCGTCGGCGGTGACAGTGATTTGTTGGCTGGATGGCCCCAACTGTAAAGCGATGTCCACCGTGGCGTCCTGGCCTACGACGAGGTGAATGCCTTTGCGAACCTGCTCGGCAAACCCGGTCTTGGAAACGCGCACCTCGTACTCGCCTACCGGCAGCGCGACAAATTGGTAATGGCCTTGTGAATCGGTCAGCGCCTCTCGAACAATGCCTGTATCAACGTTTTTTGCACTGATACTGGCCGAAGAAACGAGGGCCGCGGATGGGTCTGTGACCGTACCGGAAAGAGTGGCCGAAACTTGCGCATTTAGTAGTGTTGCGAGAAAAAAGAAAACGATTAGGAAGCGTGGGAAGGTGGGCATTTTAGGCAGTCTCTCTGTGTCCGTCAAAACGTTCAGTGTACCGTATACACGACAATCAGCCAAACAAATCGTGGTCTTTTGAGCAGCACGCGCAAGACGGCGCGGTGTCAAGCGGCCATCGGAAACGGGCTGCGTAACCGCTTTGGGAGGGTCAGGGAACAAGAGCCAGGGCAGGCAGGTTTACGAGGCAAATCGCTTCACATGATCGGCGGAAAGTTAGTCGCCTGGCGCATCAAGGGCGCAAGGTAGTCTAAGATCTTCGGCCAAGAAGTCGATTCTTGCCACTGGAGTTTCGAGGGCGGCGGTCGAATAGATCTTCGATGCTTTTGGCGTCGAATAATCGGAGGGAGAGGGCCTCCAACTCGCGTGAAGAAAGTTTGGCCAAGCGTTTTTCATAAACAGAGGGTAAAGCGCCGAAGCGTTTCCCGATCATGCGGCGCAGAATAGCGAGTTCGCCCTGTTGGAGTCCTTCTTGGAGTCCTTCTTCACGGCCTTCCTTACGGCCTTGGCGAATGGCGGGGCCAAGGACATCGTGGGTCATGATGTCGTCTAAAATAGGCATCTGTCTCACCTCTGCGCGGATTTCTTTGCCAATCCGCAGCCGGCGTTTGATTGGCTTCGAACTGCAGAGTTTCAACGATTTATACTTGCCTATTCGTATGGCCGAGTATGCGCTACGAGTTTACAGGTTGTACGGCCAGTTTCCAGAACAGTATGTGATCTATGTCGGAAACACCAAAATGCGCATGCCTTCCCAACTCGCCGGCCCTGCTTTCCAATGCCGGTACAAGCCGTCAGATTAGCATCGGCGGTCATCGGCTTTCGCTGCGCCAAAACGCCAGACTTTCATTAGATCCTAGACACATTAGATCCTAGACTTGCTATGGTAGTGCGGCAAAGGTAAACTCTATCTAACGTGGCGTCCAGTTACACCTTTATTAGATATGCAATCATCGCGTCGTTCTTGGTGGTGCAAGCCACAGTTCTGCTTGCCGGCGTAGTCGTGAGCCGAACGGAGAAAGGTTTCCAATTCGCCAACGCGGTCTCCATCAACGTAAACGGCAAAGACAAAGTTCTGAATCTCGGCAGCAGCCCCAAGATTGAAAATGACGGCGGGAAACCTGCGTCCATCAAGCTGGGGGACGCAGTTTACCGGGATCAAGCCACTTCGTATTTCGCGCTGGATTCCGATGGCTCCGTTCACTATGTTCTGCCCGAAGGCAATCCAAAGGGGACGGACCTGGCTTGGGGGATGTGGGCTAGCGCACGCATTTCCGCCAAAGGCCCCGATAAAACCCAAACCGAAGTACCGGCCGCTTCCTTTGTGGCGTTCCTGCCGGGCGGTGTGCATGACCTGGTTGATTTGGCCCGCAGCGAGCCGATGGTGCGTATGATTGATAGTTCGCCCACAAGCTTCGCTACTCAATTGAGCCTCATCTCCGCCATCGCCAAAGCCTATCCGCAAGATCCGGCGTGCCGCGCGTTGCAGACGTATGTGGAAGATGCCATGCGCACTCGCTATGCGCAGTTTGAAAACGGTACGGCCAATTTCGAGGTACTCGATCAGGGTTTGCAGTACGCCGAATTGTCGCAGTCTCTCTATCCTGCTTTGCCCGAACAGGCCAAATTGCGCGATCAACTCGGGCAACGCAAGCGCTGGCTAGACCGCAAGGTAGCCGTGCTCCGCGCCTTCGCCGCCGCCGACGCTTGGGATCAGTTCATCATTAGCGATGGCGATTTCGAGCAATACGAACGCTCCTTCCAAGACCTGGCGGCCTTGCGCAAAAAAGCCTTGCAAGCAAGCCTCGAACAACACCGCCAGTTCGGCGAGCAATTGTTGTCGGAACGTGAATACGGCAGCGCCTATCGCCAGTTTCGATTGGCAAGCATGCGCCAGCCGTCCGATAAGCTGCTGCAACAGCGCGCGGTCTCCTCATGGGCCAGCTATTCGCGGGAAGTAGCACTCGATAGCCAGCGCGACCGGAAACAATTGGGCGTAGGCGAACGCGAAATTCTCAATCAGGCGGTGCAATTCGCTACTAACTACAAAATTGAAAACAAATTGGATCTGGCGCTGAAGAGCGTCGACGAAGCCGAAAAGATCGATCCGGATTCACTTCCCATGCTGCTCAAGAAAGCCGAGATCCTTGGAGCCCGCAGCGAATTTGCAGAGGCATTTGCCACGCTGGATCGCTACGACAGACATGCGGTGGATGAAGAGCGCGAAAAGGCCAGCACCCTGCGGAACGAGTTACTGTTCAAACAAACCAACGCGCTCGAAGACGTAAAAGATCAAATTCAAGAGGCCTTGCGGGAAGGCAATTACGTTAAGCTGCACAAGCTTGCCATCAAGGGCCTGCGCGCCAGCGACAGCGATCCCGATCTGCTCTATCAAGCTGCCACGGCATCGGCCATCAGCCGCGATTCGGAGCAGAGCCGCACATTGTTGACCCGCTATTTGGTCATCACCAATACACTGGACGCAAACTTCGAACAGCGAGCGAAAGTACGGGCACTGCTTGCCTCCGGCGCCCTCTCGCCGCGCGCCTCCGCCGAAACTGGTACGCCAAACTGGCTCTCGGGTAAAAAGCTGCCCGCGGACATCTTCTATTGCCCTATCAGCTTGGCTTTCCATCCGAGAATCGAGCACATTGACGCGTCCGGAAAAATGAAGGTCGATTACGAGTGGAATGGCGATCGATTGATTTCCATCACGCCAACTTTCGAGAAGGCCGAAAAGAATACCGGTGAACCTAAAATTACCTTCGCGTACAACGACAAGTTTCCGCAAGTCATCTCGGCCGCGGAAGGCGATGCGCATCCCGCCGTTAGCAATACTGCAGATCCGGACGAATTGCTCAAACATTCGGCTGTGGTAGTGCTGAACAACCCTTATATTGATCCCGACAGCGTGGAAAAGCTGACCGGCAAGAACGTGAGCATGGGCATCGCAGGCAATCGTTACTTCGAGCCTTTCGTCTGGGATCGTGTTCACTATTTCCGCTTCAGCTACGATTCCGCTGGAAGAGTCGCGCGCGCTTTTGAGTTGGTTGATCCGAATGGATCATTGACGGGTTTCACTTTGGATTTCGAATGGGACGGCCAGCGGCTGACCGCCATTCATGGCTATCAGGTGTCTGATGCAAATCATCGTTCCAGAGTTTACGACCGCACCATGCAATATGAAGACGGGCGGCTGGTAGCGGAAGAAATTTCCGGCGCAGGCAAGTCTTCTCACATCAAGTACAACTACAACGGGGGCCGGCTTGCCTCGGCCCAATGCAGCGCGGACGCCACGCTCGATGACAGGTCGAGACAAGTGGCATTCCACTAGGGGGTGTGAATGCTCGAATTTGTTACGTGGAAATTCCGGTCGATGGCCGTTTTGTGCGTGGCTCTTTTCTTTTCGCTCCGCATAGCAGCCGCACAGGAGGAAGGCAAGCGTGTCGCGTTGATCATTGGGAACAACAACTATTCCGTCAGCCCGTTGCGCAATGCAGTGAACGACGCCCGTTTAATGGATAAGGCGCTCCAAGCCGCAGGCTTCAAAACGATCCTGAAAGAAGATGCCACCTATCCGGTGATGGAAGAAGCCGCAGCCAAGCTCGCGGAACAATTAGGCCCCGATGATACGGCGTTGTTCTTCTATGCCGGACACGGCGTGCAAATCGAAAATGAGAACTTCCTCGTTCCCGTTGACTTTGAAGCCGCCAGCACCGTTATTCAAGCTAAGTTCAAATGCTTTCGGTTAGGGCAGTTATTTGAAGAGTTGAAAAAGCGCACCAAGCGCAGCATATTCATCCTGGACGCTTGCCGCAGCAATCCAGTCGCTGAAAGGAATGCGCTGCAATCGGGACTCGCACAACCTCAACTGGCCGGCATTGAAACGTTCATTGCGTTTTCAACCAGCCCGGGTCAAGTGGCCGCCGACAATCCTGCCGGCCGCGACAGTTGGTTTACCGAAACTCTGGCGGATTTGATCGAACAGCCCGGCCTCACTCTCGATGACGTGTTTACGCGTGTGAAGGCCCGCGTCGCACAAGAAACCGAAAGCCGCCAGTCCCCTTGGACTATTTCCAACCTAACCAATGCGTTCTACTTCCATCCTCCCTCCAATTTGCAAACGGCGAACGACCCTTCGCAAGCATCCAAATGGATGCTGGAAGCGCAGCGCCGGGAACAGCGCCACGATTGGGATCAAGCCATTCGCCTTGTCAATCAGGTTCTCCAGCGCAAACCGGGTGGCGCTCTGGAATCCACCGCCAAGGCCAAGCTTCCTTACCTGATGGCACGTAAAGAGGCTGAAGAAAAGTATGAAGGAGGCAAATACAAAGACGCTGCCGTGATTTATGAAAAGACTCTGAATCTCGACCCGTTCGCGATCGATTCCGCCTTTGAAGCCGCTAACAACTATCTGCTCAGCGATGAGTTGCCGGAAGCAGTCCATATGCTCGGCGTCATCCGCTTGCGAGGGACCAGTGAGTCCGTCGCGAAAGCAACCGCCATGCTGAAGGAACTCGGGCCCGTATATCCAGAAGCCGCGCAGGTCATCAAAGCAGAGCTTCCCGCGCCACCGCCGATCCAGGAGCTTTTCCAAGGCATCCAGTTTGGATCGCCCGATTGGAGCGCGGGCATACGCTCGGCGCAATCGTCACCACTGCCCCTGACTCGCTGGGCGAAAGCCTTGCAGACCACTTATCCTCCGCCGCTAGATCCGGCCGCCACGGCAACGGCCGACGCTAAAACAGTCGACAACGAAATTCTTCACGTAGAAGTGAATCCGACCGGCGATACGCGAGACCTCTCTATTCGCAAAATCGGCAACGTGGCCGACGCACCCACGGGAGCTTTGCTCATCATCGGCACAATTGGCTCCGGCAAGGTTCTAGTCAATGGCGAGTGGATGGCCGAAACCTTGCCCGCGCCAGTGAAGCTTCTTCCGGGCAGATATGCCGTGCGGCTGGTGGAAAAAGGCATGGTCGTAGGCGCGGTACAGGAAGTGGAAGTCAGCGCCTTCAACGTGAAAACGGTTTCTCTCTCGAGGAGCAAATAACATGAAACCGATCGTGATCTGGTGCGGTTTTCTCCTGTTCATTAATGCCTCAGCCCTTGCCGCCGATTGGACAGATCGAAAAGAATACGACCTGGTCTTGACGATTCGCTCCGAAGCCGCTCCTGAAAAGCGCCTCGCCCTGCTGGATACCTGGAGTAAGAGCTACCCACAGTCCGGGATGTCGCGCGCGCGTCAGGAGCTTTATCTGTCCACTTACGAATCCATGGGCGACCGGCAGAATATGTTCGCCATCGCTAAGCAAATGCTCACGGCGCAGGCGGACAATCCTGTCGGGCTCTATTGGCTGACAGTGCTCGCTCCGCAACAGACGAACGCCAATAGCGAGATATGGGACGCGGGCGGTCAAGCGGCGCGCCAGCTACTCGCCTCGGCTAAGGATTACTTTGCGCCCGATAAGAAGCCGGCAACCGTAACCGACGCAGATTGGCAAAAGCAAAAAGTGAGCGTGGAAGTGCTCGCTCTCCGCACCGAAGGCTGGGCCAATTGGCAGCGCGGCAACTTTGCAGCCGCAGCCGACAACTTTTCCGAATGTTTGAAAAAAGATCCGGGCAACGCCGAGATTTCGTCGTGGCTCGGTATCGTGTCCGGTCTCGATAACAACAAGCAGCCGCAAGCCTTGTGGCACTTGGCGCGAGCCACCGGCAGAGAGCTGACAACCCCGCTGTCCGACGAGCAGCGCCGGCAAGTGAACGGGTTGCTCGAAACCGTTTATCTTTCCTATCACGGTTCGCTGGAAGGTCTGGAGCCGTTGCGTAAGATTTCGGCCTCAAGCGCCTTTCCTCCGCCAGAGTTCACAATCGACCCTGCGACCGTCGTAAACGCGCGCCGTGCCGAAGCCGAGCTAAGCCAAACCAATCCGCAATTAGCAGCCTGGTTAGCCATGCGGCGTCAGTTGGAAGATGCCAATGGTGAGAAATACTTTGCCAGTGATCTGCAAGGTAAACCGCTGGCACAACTCAGCGGAACGGTGCTGCACGCGGTGCCTGCCCGCGCACCGCGCGAAATCGCTTTATCGATGACCGATGCGAACACTCCAGATGTCACGCTTAAGCTCACTGTGGCCGCGACGCCAGCCATACATCCTGGCGTGAAAATCGCGTTTCAAGGCAACGGCGACTCATTTACCAAAAGCCCCTTCGCGCTGGTTGTGACCGCCGATGCGGCGCAAATCGTCAAGTGAAACCGCTCAAAGCTACTTGTGAAGAATCTCGATCTTCGTGGGGTAATTCGGGGGGGGGTAATTCGGGGGGTAATTCGGGACGGTAATTCGGGTAATTCGGGTAATTCGGGACAGTACACTCAAACACCATTCTTGAGAAAAAACTCGCCTTTCCAAGACTCAGAGGTTGATGTCTCGAATCGCTCGCATTGTTTTGGAAGGCGTTCCCTACCACATTACACAGCGCGGCAACGGACGCCAACAAGTCTTCTTTGAGGATCGAGACTACACCCTGTACTTGGACCTGCTCAGGGACAACTGTCAGGGTGAGGGTCTGCCCATTTGGGCTTATTGCCTGATGCCGAATCACATTCACCTCATCGTCGTGCCTCAGCGCGAGGCCGCGATGGCGCAAGCGATTGGGCGCACGAACGCCGATTTTGCGCGTTATTACAACCTGAGGAAACGGTCTTGCGGCCATGTGTGGCAGGCTCGCTATCACTCAACACCATTGGACGCGTCTCATCTGTGGCGGGCCATGGCGTATGTTGAGCGAAATCCCGTGCGCGCACACTTGGCGGCGTTCGCTGAGGAGTACCCGTGGTCGAGCGCGCGTTTGCGGTTAGCGGGTATGGCAGACTTGGTGGATCTGACGCCGTGGCGAGCGAGATACGATTGGCCGCGCTGGCAAGAGGCGCTGCGGAGTAGCGTAGACGAAGAAGCGTTTGGGCAGCGGTTGCAGGAGGCCAGCCGTCGCGGCCGACCGTTCGGCGATGAGCGGTTTGTGGAAGATCTAGAGAGGCGCTGTGGAAGGCGGCTGCGCGCGCGACCGGTGGGTCGGCCGAGGAGTTCAAACGAGGAGGGCGATCAGTTGTCGTTGGGATATCGTGTTTGAGTGTACTGTCCCGAGTTTCCCCCTGTCGTTGGGATATCGTGTTTGAGTGTACTGTCCCGAGTTTCGAGTTTCCCCCGAGTTTCCCGAGTTTCCGACCGCAGTTGCGGCACGTCCCCCTAACCGCTATAGTGAAAGAGTAATCAGCGAGGCCGAGTAGGCCTCTTCCCTTCCCCGTTTCGACCTTTTTCCCAAGTTCGTCCTTCCTTCAAACCCTGTCGTTGTACTGACACATTTCAGACATCCAAAGGGAGATCTTTTGAATAGAACTGTTTTTCTACTACTCTTTTTCTGCGCCCGTTTTTTAAGTGCGCAATCGCAGGGGCCGGTCCCGCAGATCACCACCACGGATCAAGCTACCGTAGCTTTTCGCCAGATGGAGTTCTTTGTCCGTTCCGTTCAACAGGCAAATGAAGAAAAGGCGCGGCACACCGCCGAAAAGCAAGCAGAGCAGTCCGCTCGCTTGCAGTTCCAGGAAAAAGCGAAAAAATTCGTGGCGTTGTGGGGAGACTTGGTGTCTCGCTTGAACGAAAAGCAGACGTTCGACGCTAAGCTGGCAAAGAAGGTCTCAAGAGCATTCCACGAACTTGAAAGTTCCGAAGGCTGGCCGGCGCGCTAAGGAATAAAATGCGAGACCGCCTATGCCGCGTTACTCTGATCTTCTTCTCCCAGCAGTTCCAATAAACCAGTCGCCACCGTGTTAAACACTTTGCGGCGGCGGTGCACGATGCGAACCGGGCGGTATAACTCGGCCGGTTCGAGCCGCAAAGCCATGAGCCGGCCTTGCAGCATGTCTTCGCGCATCACTCGCTCCGGCATAATGCTGATGCCCGCCCCGTGCGCCACCGCTTGCTTGATCATCTCGATATTGTCAAAGCGAAGCGTCACGTTCACAGCGACTTTGTGTTCGCGCAAATAGCGGTCGATTTGATCCTGGATGGGGAGGTCTTCATCGAAACCCACAAAGTCTTGGCCTTCCACCGCAGCCACAGGAATCGACTGTTCGCGCGCCAGCGTATGATCGGGTGCCACGGCTACCACCATTTCCTCATCTCGCCAAGGAATCGCGACCACTTCCCGCGAGGATTCCGCATAACTCATCAACCCCAGGTCCGCTTGATCTTGCAGGATGGCTTCCCAGACCCGTTCCGGGCGCAAATATTGCACTTGCAACTCCGCATCGGGAAAGCGCTCTTCAAAGCGCACTTCGATTTGCGACATTTCCGACAGACCCACCGAATAGATCGCCGCCACTCTCACAGTACCCTCGGCATGCATTTTCAGTTGCGCTAAAGCGACCTTTACTTCGTCTTCTTTGCGCAGCACTTCGCGGCAATAATCGAGATAGATTTTTCCCGCCGCGGTAATATCCAACGGCCGGCGGCTGCGGTCGAACAGTTCAATTTCCAGTTCGCGTTCCAGTTCGGACAAGGCCTGGCTCGCCGCCGACTGACTCAAGTTTTGGACCCGGGCAGCCTTGCTGATGCTGTGGTAATGCGCGATATCTCGCACAAGCCGAAGGGTTTGTATTGTCACGAAACTATGACTTTATCATAAGAAAAACCGATATTGCAATACCGTAATTTCGATTTGACGGATAATACTGAAATCGGTATACTAAGGATCTATCTCCATCAAAGTCGAGGAGAATCTAAGTGTATTCTTTGGAAAACCGATCAGAATTGCCCCATTCCCAGGGTTTATACAACCCGGCCCATGAACACGATGCCTGTGGCATCGGTTTTGTCGTGAACATCAAAGGCGCTGCCTCGCACGACATTGTTCTCAAGGGCTTGCGAATTCTCCAAAACCTGGCGCACCGCGGTGCCAGCGGCTGTGACTCGGAAACCGGCGACGGTGCGGGCGTATTGATCCAGATTCCGCACAAGTTTTTCGCGAAAGAAACGGCGAACCTCGGCTTTACGCTGCCTCCAGCCGGCGAGTATGGCGTGGCGATGTGCTTCCTTCCTGTAGAGCGCCAACAGCGGCTCGTCTGCGAAGGCTTAATGGAAAAAATTGTCCGTGAAGAAGGACTCACCGCGCTGGGGTGGCGCGACACTCCCGTGGAGGGCGATGCCATTGGCCGCGTGGCCCGCGCTTCGCAGCCCTACATTCAACAATTCTTCGTGGCGCGTCCGCGTGGCATGAATGCCGACGAATTCGAACGCAAGCTGTACGTGGTCCGTAAACGGTCTGAGTCTCAAGTGATGCAGTCCGACATTCGCGACAAGAATTTTTTCTATATTCCGTCGTTCTCTGCCCGCACGATCGTTTACAAGGGGTTATTGCTGGCGCACCAGATTGGCGAATTCTACGCCGAACTTCTCGACCCCGACACCGTCAGCGCCATGTGTCTGGTGCACCAGCGTTTTTCCACCAATACCTTTCCCACCTGGCAGCTCGCGCATCCGTTCCGCTACATCTGCCACAACGGCGAAATCAATACCGTTCGCGGCAATGCGAACTGGATGAACGCCCGGCAAAACGTAATGACTTCGCCGCTGTTTGACGATTTCAAGAAGCTTTTGCCCGTGGTTCAGCCGGGTGTGAGCGATTCGGCCACCCTCGATAACGCGGTGGAATTGCTGACCATGACCGGGCGCTCGCTGCCCCACGTGATGGCCATGCTGATGCCGGAGGCGTGGGATGGGCATTCGACCATGTCCGAAGAAAAGAAGGCGTTCTACGAATATCACGCCTCGCTCATGGAGCCGTGGGATGGCCCGGCAGCGGTGGCGTTCACCGATGGCAAGATGATTGGCGCCACGCTCGACCGGAATGGCCTTCGTCCGGCACGCTATCTAATCACCCATGACGGCTTGCTGGTGATGGCTTCGGAAACGGGCGTTTTGCCCTTCAAACCGGAAGAAATCCAGAAAAAAGGCCGCCTCCAACCAGGCAAGATGCTGCTGGTGGACTTAGAGCAGGGCCGCATCATCCCCGATAAGGAAATCAAGAATCAACTCTCCTCGCGCCAACCCTTCGGCGAATGGCTGGCGGAAAATCAGATCACGCTGGACTCGCTTCCCGAACCGACGCGCATGCAGGTTTCCGATCACGGCACCGTTGTGACGCGGCAACGTTGTTTCGGCTATACCGACGAAGACCTGCGATTACTGGTCGCGCCGATGGCGGGAGAGGGACAGGAAGCCATCGGGTCGATGGGCATTGATTCTCCGCTGGCTTGCCTTTCCGACAAGCCCCAATCTCTGTTCAACTATTTCAAACAATTGTTCGCGCAAGTGACGAATCCGCCTATCGATCCCATTCGCGAGGAACTGGTGATGTCGCTGACCAGTTACATCGGTGTGGAAGGCAATATCCTCAGCGAAATTCCTGAAAATTGCCATACCCTGAAGATGCCGCATCCGATTCTTTCGAACCGCGAATTAGAAAAGCTGCGGCGCGTATCGCGCGGTGACTTGCTGGCGCACACGCTGCCCACTACGTTCAGTGTGACCGAAGGGGAAAACGGCTTGAAGCGCGCGGTGGATGGCTTATGCCGGCGCGCCTCTTTGGCGATCAAATCGGGTTACACGCTGCTGATTCTTTCCGACCGCGGCGTTGACGACGAGTATGCGCCCATTCCCTCTCTGCTTGCCCTCACGGCAGTGCACAACCATCTGGTGCGAGAGGGAACGCGGACGGGCGTGGCTTTGATTATTGAATCGGGCGAACCGCGCGAAGTCATGCACTATTGCCTGCTCATCGGCTACGGAGCGAGCGCCATCAATCCTTACTTGGCGATCGAAACGATCGAGGATTTGGCCGCCAGGAAGGAATTGCTAAACGGCATTTCCCCGGAAGCGGCCGTCAAGAATTACATAAAAGCGGTGGGTAAAGGTCTGCTCAAGGTCTTCTCGAAAATGGGTATTTCCACGCTGCAGAGTTATCGCGGCGCGCAGGTTTTCGAAGCCATTGGCCTTAATAAGGACGTGGTCGATCAATACTTCACGGGGACGTCTTCGCGCATCGAAGGCGTTGGTCTGCCTGTGCTGGCCCGCGAGGCGATTGAGAAACATACGTTCGCCTACCGGCCCGTTTCAGACGCCGAACCCGAATTGGCCGTGGGCGGTTACTATCAATACCGCATCAACGGCGAACGCCATTCGATCAATCCCGACACGGTGAGCAAATTGCAGCATGCCGTGCGAAGTTCGAGCTACAGCACGTTTCAGGAATACAGCAAGCTCATCGACGAACAAAATCGGAATTACTACACGCTGCGCGGGTTGATGCAGTTGAAAACAATGCCGCGGCCCATATCGATTGAGGAAGTGGAACCGGCGGCCGAAATCGTTAAGCGTTTTGCGACCGGAGCGATGTCGTTCGGTTCTATCAGCGCCGAGGCGCATGAAACGCTGGCGATTGCGATGAACCGTATCGGCGGGCGTTCGAACACGGGAGAAGGCGGCGAAGACGAAGCGCGTTTTAAGCCCCTCCCCAATGGCGATTCGCGGCGAAGCGCCATTAAACAAGTGGCGTCGGGGCGCTTTGGCGTCACAACAAACTACTTGATCAATGCCGACGAGTTGCAGATCAAGGTCGCGCAAGGCGCTAAGCCCGGCGAGGGCGGCCAGTTACCGGGTCACAAAGTGGATGCGGAAATAGCGCGTGTCCGCCATTCGATTCCCGGCGTGGGCCTGATCTCGCCTCCGCCTCATCACGATATCTACTCGATTGAGGATCTGGCGCAACTGATCTACGATTTGAAGAACGTCAATCCGCAAGCGCGCATCTCGGTTAAGTTGGTGGCCGAGGTGGGTGTGGGGACGGTGGCGGCGGGTGTTTCCAAGGCTCATGCCGATCTCGTTCTGATCAGCGGTTACGACGGTGGGACGGGTGCATCGCCACTCACCTCGCTGAAGCATGCCGGCGCTCCTTGGGAATTGGGCCTCGCGGAAACTCAGCAGGTGCTGGTGATGAACGACCTGCGCAGCCGGATTCGCGTTCAAGTGGATGGCAAGTTGCAGACTGGGCGCGACGTAGTGATTGCCGCGCTGCTGGGCGCCGAAGAGTTTGGCTTCTCGACCGCGCCGCTCGTGTCCATGGGCTGCATCATGATGCGGAAATGCCATCTCAACACCTGCCCGGTTGGTATTGCCACGCAGAATCCGGAGTTGCGCAAGAAGTTTACGGGCACGCCGGAGAACGTGATCAACTTCTTCTTCTACATCGCTGAAGAAGTGCGCGAGTGGATGGCCAAGATGGGCTTCCGCAAGATGGATGACATGGTGGGCCGGGTGGACATGCTCGAAATGGACGCCGCCATTTCGCACTGGAAAGCGCGCGGGCTGGACTTCTCGGCGATTCTCTACAATCCGCAGGTTCCGGGCCGCGTGGGACGGCGTTGCAATATGGCGCAAGATCACGGCTTGCGGGAAGCTTTAGATAACGCTTTGATCGAGCAAACGAAAGACGCGGTCGAACACGGCAGCAAAGTAGATTTGGCGATGCCGATCCGCAACATTCACCGCACTGTCGGTGCGATGCTCAGCGGACAGATTGCGCGCAAGTATGGCGCGCAAGGCTTGCCCACGGATACGATCAACATTCGCTTCCACGGGTCGGCCGGCCAGAGTTTCGGTGCATTTCTTGCGCCAGGCGTCACTTTGACACTAGAGGGCGACGCGAACGATTATGTCGGTAAAGGCCTATCCGGTGGACAAATTATTGTTTTCCCGCCCAAGAATTCAACTTTCGCTCCAGAAGAAAACATCCTGGTCGGCAACACTGTCCTCTACGGCGCGACGAGCGGCCTGGCCTTCTTCAACGGTGTAGCCGGAGAACGTTTCGCCGTACGAAATTCCGGCGCGTCCACGGTGGTGGAAGGCGTAGGCGATCATGCCTGCGAATACATGACGAACGGGACGGTTGTCGTCTTAGGTCGAACGGGACGGAACTTCGCGGCTGGCATGAGCGGCGGCGTAGCTTTTGTCTACGATCCGCAAGGCGAGTTTGTGCGCGTCCGCTGCAATAAAACGGCGGTCGATCTGGAGCCGATTTTTGAACCGGATGACGTCAGGCTGCTGGAATCTCTGCTACGCAAACATGTGGTGTACACCGAAAGCCCCTTGGCGACCAGCATCTTGGATGGTTGGCCGGAAAACCTGAAGCACTTTGTGAAGGTGTTCCCGCACGAATACAAGCGCATCCTGGCCAAGGCCAAGAAGCCGATTGAGAAGATGGAGCCCGCCATGGCTACCCTTTCCGCTTCACACGCGGTTGCCAGTGGCGAAAGGGTTCGATAACCGATGGGAAAGGTCACAGGGTTTTTAGAATATACGCGGGAAGCGCCCGAGCGGCGTCCAGTTCTCGAACGCGTCAACGATTGGTTTGAGGTTTACCAGGATCTCCCCAGAGAGAAGCTTAAAGAGCAGGCCGGGCGCTGCATGGATTGCGGCGTGCCGTTTTGCCACACCGGATGTCCGGTTCACAACGTGATTCCGGACTGGAATGATTTGGTTTACAAGGGCCGCTGGCGGGAAGCCATTCGTACGCTGCACGCGACCAATAATTTTCCGGAGTTCACGGGGCGAATTTGTCCCGCGCCGTGCGAAGCGGCGTGCGTACTGGGCATCAATGACAAAGCCGTCACGATTAAGGTAGTTGAGCAGAACATCATCGATTACGCTTTCGGGCAAGGCTGGGTCGAAGCAGAACCACCACGCCGCCGGACGGGCAAGAAGGTCGCGGTCATTGGTTCGGGACCCGCCGGGTTAGCTGCCGCCCAACAACTGAACCGCGCCGGACACCATGTCATTGTGTTCGAAAAGCACGACCGCATCGGCGGTTTGCTGCGCTATGGCATCCCGGATTTTAAGTTAGAGAAGAGGGTGGTGGATCGCCGCCTCGAACAGTTGCAGGCGGAAGGAATTGAGTTCCGCGCGAATGTCACCGTGGGCGTCAATCCTACGGGCGAGCAACTGAAGAAAGACTTTGACGCCGTGATGCTGGCGGTGGGTTCTGAGAAGCATCGGGACGTGGAGATTCCGGGCCGGGAACTCAAAGGTATCCATTTTGCGATGGATTACCTGACGCAACAAAACAAACGTGGCGCAGGAGATCGTTTCGGCCATAACGAGGAAATCATGGCAATGGGCAAACGCGTCGTGATTATCGGCGGGGGCGACACCGGGGCGGACTGTCTGGGTACGGCGCACCGGCAGAAAGCACTGTCCGTCCACCAGTTGCAGATCCATCCCATGCCGCCGGAAGACCGGCACGATTCGACGCCGTGGCCTCTGTGGCCATTGCAGTTGCGCGTGGAAGCCGCGCATGAAGAAGGCGGCTTCCGCGAGTGGAGCGTTCTCACCACCCATTTCGGCGGCGACGACAACGGCAACGTGAAGCGGCTGCATTGCGTGCGAGTTGGTCCCAAGCCGGCGTTAGAGCGCATGGCGGGTAGCGAGTTCTATCTCGACGCCGATCTGGTGCTGATTGCAATCGGATTTTCCGGTCCAACGCGTGGTGGCTTATTAGAGCAACTGCCGTTCGAACTGGACAAGCGCGGCAACGTGAAAACGGATGCGTCGTTTGCAACCTCGGTGCCGGGCGTTTATTCGGCGGGTGACGCGCGCCGCGGGCAATCGCTGGTGGTCTGGGCAATCGCCGAAGGGCGTCAAGCCGCGCATCATCTCGACCGCTTTTTGATGGGTTCGACTCAACTGCCCCTTTAGACTTTTCCTGAAATCGGATTACGCGATGAAACTTGTTCTCACGGCGCTCCTCTGTTCACTGACTGCATTCGCGGCTGATTTCAGCAGTCTTTACGATGGGGAAAAGTTGAAGGCAGAGGGTCCGCGTCTCCGCGCCGATCTCAACTTGGTCATCGCGCAGGAAATCACGCCCTTCCTGACGCTGGAGCAACTTCACGCCTTTTCGAGGATCGAAATAGCTTCACCTCTCACTTCTCCGCCCGACCCTAATCCCTTGGATTTCTACTCACCGGGCGAAGGCCGCATCACGGTTCCACTGATGACGATCGCCTTTGTGGAGGACATGGCGCAAGCATACTCATGGCTTTGGGCAAATCACTACAGTTCAAGAACGGTAGATGAATATTTGGGGATGTTGCGTGCGAGACGTCCCGAAGACTTTCCAAACCAGCGCTACCCGAGTCCGTTGGTGGCGTTGCATATACCGGCGGACGCCACCGCAGACCCGGCGGTGGCCAAGATGATGGCACGTGTGCGGGGGACGACGTTGTCGTTCATCCTTCTCCATCAATTGGGACACCTGAACTACGTAACCTCAACCGAGGATGCCGCTATGAGACGCAATCACGTGAATGGGGCGGAAGAAAGGGCGGACGCCTTCGCCCTCGAGGTAATGAAGAAGAATTCGGAGACCCCCGTCGGCTTGCTGATGCTGATTCACGGGATGATGTATCTGCCTGCGTCCCCACCGAAAGACCACCCGCTGTCTGACGGCAGACTCATGGCGATGGCCGACTACCTGGACGGCCGCGTGCGTGAATTTGCAGAAGGTAGAGCCGACAGGCAACTGGCCAGGATCGCTATTCAATCGCTAGCGGGCCATTTACGGCAAGCCGCACGATTTCTATCCGATCCGACAGGGCAAGAACTGTGGGCGGAGCAAGGCCGGAAAACAGGTGTCGCCGACCTTGCCCCCAGGCTGCTTAGCGAACATCGTTAACAGCTGATGGTGAATTTCCGTCTAAGCACTGCCGCGGAGAACGCCAAAACGGTAAGTGAGGCCAAACCAGCGGTTGCCGGTTCGGGAGCGAGCGTTGCACTCACTGTTGCGGTTCCAATGGCGGCTCCCGTCAGATTCGGAACGCCAAAAGTCGCGGCCAACGCGCCCGCTGCAACTGGATCAAGAGTCAACGCGCCGGCAGCCCCCAAGTCTAGAAACGCAATTTGACTGGCCGATCCGTTAGCTGTGGCAAAGACCGTGTCGTTGAGAAGATTGATCGTGAAATTAGTAAGGTCCAGAGTCGTTCCACTCTTGGTAAAGGCCAATCCACCGGAATGGAAGATTTGCGAGGTTGTGTCGCCGCCAGTGATCGGAAACACAGCGTCAAGCCCAGTTAAGGTAGATGGAGCGACCGGTGCGATGCTAAAGCCCAGGCCCACGAGGGCACCGACCGTTGCAGAGTTAAGGGCAACGGACGTCGTGCCACCTGTAACCGGCGTCGCCTGCGCAGAGCTGCAAAATAGAGAAATCGCTCCAAGAAGGAGGAAGGATTGTGAGAAGGATCTAAAGGTTTTCATAGATTTCCTCACTTTCGATTACTCCCCAATGGAGTCCGCACCAGAGATTTGCGAAGCGCGCCGAAAGTGACTTTACCTTGGCTTAAATCCTGGACGCTTAATTTCAACAATGGGAAAAGAGTTTCTACATTTCATTGCTTTGTGGGGCGGGCGGTTTCGCCTGCCATCCGGCTGGGCCAAGGCCATTGGTCCGCAGAACCGACCAACCCGGCGGACACCGGGTTTCCCTTAATGTAGGCCCCCGTTCGTGCCAGTTGATGCGAACCGCGCAGGTAATGATCAAAGGACTCGTCCTGCCAAAACTGTTGGCCGGTTCGGTCCAATATCCGGTTGGCGCATAGCGGACCCGAGGTGAGCCGATCCGCGACCCGGTCGCTCGCTGCGAAGGCGTGGCCGGGAGTTCGATACCCAAGGGATGGCGTTCTGATGGGTAGCGATCCCCAAAAACGCCATGTGAGGAATAGATGGCAATCCGCAGGATGGAAGTGCGGCAGTCTTCGTCTGTATTCAGGCATTGAAAAATCGGAACGCAGGCGAAACCGCCTGCGCCACCCGCCACCCGCCACCCGCCACCCGCCAAAAACATGTGCCTCAAGAGTGCTCAGGAATCTCAACAAAAATCTAGAAACTCGAGAGGCAAAACGCTGAATAAGTGCTTACTTCTTGGATGATTTTCCGGCAGAAACGGTTTTCACCAGATCCATATGGTACCCGGCCGCCAAGGCTGCCGGAGGCATCCGCAGATGCTCGCCGATGAGATTGGCCATGGCATGAACTTCAAGCCCTTCCGCTTCCTTGGTGAAGAGAAGGCAGCGGCGTTCTTCGTCGAAATCCGCCTGAATCCAATCGCCGGCCGTAACCTGGCTGGTTGCCATCAAGTTCGAAAGTGGATGCACCAGCAAGCGTTCGATGGCGCGTTTCAGGTGGCGCGCTCCGTACTTTAGATCCGTTCCTTCCTTCAGCATGAAATTCTTGCCGGTATCGGAAACAGTGAAAACAAAGCACTTATCAGCGGGCGAGTAGAGGATCCGCTGCTGCACTTGTCCCAATTCAAGATCGAGAATCTTCCGCAGTTCTGGTTCGCCCAGCGGTTTGTAGACAACCACTTTGTCGATGCGATTCATGAACTCTGGCGTAAACTTGCGGCGCGCCGCTTCTACGCCGCTTTTGGCAACTTTCTTATTGAGCGCTTCGTCGGCCTTTGGCCCTTCTTCCACCTGCATTCCCCGCAAGAACCCAAGCTTCGGATTGACGAGGGAACTCATCTCCGTGGCGCCCAGGTTACTAGTCATGAAGATCATGGCGCGCGAGAAATCGACCTTGCGGTTGTCGCCGAGTGTGAGCGTGGCTTTGTCCAGAATGCCGAGCAGCAAATTCCACAGAGCGTCGCTTGCCTTTTCAATCTCATCGAATAGGATAAAACTCAACTTCACCGTATCGGTGTGATGTTGGTTGATCACTTCCTGGCTCAACAACGGGTGGGTTTCACGGTGCCCAAGGTAGCCGGGAGGCGATCCAATTAGCTTTGCGATTTCGTGGCTGTGTTGGAACTCCGCGCAGTCGATTTTGATGACTGCCCGAGGATTGTGCACCAACGCTTCAGCGGTTGCCTCCACCGTGCGAGTCTTGCCTGATCCGGTTGGTCCCAAGAAAAGGAAATTCCCCACCGGCCTCCCAGGCGCAGACAGGCCAGTGATGTTCATCTGGTAGATATTGACAATCTGCTCAATGGCTTCATCCTGTCCAACGATTAGTTTGAGCAGGGTTTTTTCCAACGATTCGGCGTCTTTACCTGTCCGCGTTGGATCTAGCACTTTCCGGAGCCGGCTCATATTTATTTATTTGATCCTTCTTTCTACTCGTGTGCCACAGCCCTAGCCGGAAATCCGAAAGCCTGAAAATTCACTATTTTGAGTGAACCCTCTCTTGACAACCGGTGGCTATGCTGCTTCCTAGTGCATTCATCGTCAACGGCGCCGATTAACATCAAACTTCTTTGTCCTTTTTGGCCCAAGGGTTTTCCTACTTAGTTCTTTTTGGGACGGGAAGGTCTCACCTCAACACGGCTAATAAGTGTGCGCGCCGGCATCTGCAAGATATGTAGGACTATGTCGGCAATATCTCCTGGCGCTATCTTCCAGTCGGATTTTTCCTCCCCACCCTTGCCGGAAAAGTCCGTATCGACGCTGCCAGGCATCACGTAGCTCACCCGCACGTTGTCATTACGGTGGTCCAGCATCATCGCCTCGCTGAAACCGTTCATGCCGAATTTCGAAGCGTTGTACCCGCTTCCCCCGGCGAACGGATTCTTGCCAGCTAAACTGCTGATATTAATGATGAAACCGCCACCGCTCTGTTGTCGAAACCGGCCCAGGGCCGCTCGGCTACAGTAAAAGCTGCCCGACAAATTGATCCCGATCATCGTGTCCCACTCTTCGACCGTTAGATCGGCGGCAGCGCGGAAAATTCCTAGGCCCGCGTTGTTGACCAAAATATCCAATCCACCGAGTTCGCCGTCTACAAATTCAAAAAGTTTAGTCACGGCGGCCGGATTTGAAACATCGGCTATGCAGCCGGTTGTCTTGCTTCCCGGCGCGCTCTCTCCGAGAAGCTCCAACGCCCGCCGCAGCTCGCTCTCTTTACGAGCACAGATTGCCACCTCCACACCTTCCCCGGCCAGCGCTTTGGCCACAGCTAAACCGATGCCTTTCGACGCCCCGGTTACCAAAGCCCGTTTGCCTTTCAACGAATCGCCCATCGAAAATCTCCTTATCAGGCCAGATGCGTTTGAACGGGAAGGCTTTCTACCACCCCACGATCTGCCCTAATTGATGATCGCAAGCGGTTCTATACTGAAAGGTGGGCAACCTTAATGAGTGTTCTCTGGCTGCGTACGGCAGCCGCCTTGTATTCTTGCGGACTGCTCTACGCGCTAATCTATCTGTTTCGGAAAAATACCTTGCTTTTCCGCCCGGCTCTGATTGCGTTCGGAGCGGGAACCGTCTTCCATCTCGTTTCGATTGTTGAGCTTTGGGCCGACAGCGGCCACTTGCCGCTGAACAATTTTTACGAGACGAGTTCGGTATGCGCGTTCCTGATTGCCGTGCTGTTTCTAATTGCCTACTCGCAATACCAGATCGCGGTGTTTAGCGTTTGCTTATTTCCCCTGGTTTTTTTTATGACCATGATCGGCGCGACCGAGTTTCCTGTGGAAAAGTGGAGCGCCCAAGCCCGCGACACATGGTTGGTCGTCCACATAGGCAGCGTCTTGATCGGCTACGCGGCACTCTTTTTTGCCGCCGTGGCGGCGGTTTACTACCTGCTGCAGGAGCGCCAGCTCAAACGCAAACGCGTCATGCCGCCGGCTAGTAAGCTTCCGCCCCTGGGAACGCTCGACCGCATCATCTCGCAAACCATGAATACCGGCTTTGTCTTTATCACCATCGGCACAGTCAGTGGCGTGATCTGGGCATTCGGCGAACACGGCACGAAATGGATTAGCGATCCGAAAATCGGCTTCTTTCTATTCACCTGGGCCTTCTACTTGGCCATGATCTTTCTGCGCGTTTCCGCCGGTTGGCGCGGACGGCGCATTGCTTGGCTGGCGGTGAGCGTGCTCGGCTGCTCTTTGATCACTTGGGTGACCCATGTCACGCTCCGGAGCTTCTGGTCGCAATGAAGCTGCTGCTCGCCGGCATCAATCACCGCACGGCTCCGGTACAATTGCGCGAGAAGCTCGCGTACCGGATCGAAGAAATCCCCGGCGCATTGCTGGAAATTCAGGCGCGCGGCGCGAAAGAGGCTCTCATTCTTTCCACCTGCAACCGGGTAGAACTAACGGCGGCCTTGGACGACGATTTTCCGGTCGAAACACTAATCGAGAGCCTGCTTGCTCACCGCACCGGATTGAACATGGAAGAGCTTCTGCCTCACGTCTACAGCTATGAAAATAGCGCGGCAATCCGGCATCTCTTCCGGGTAGCCTCAAGCCTGGATTCAATGATTGTAGGCGAACCCCAAATTCTCGGGCAATTGAAGCAAGCTTGCACGCAAGCACGCGATAGCGGGGCGATTGGCTCGTTTCTCGATGCTATCCTGACACGCGCGTTTAACGTAGCAAAACGCATCCGCTCGGAAACGGAGATCGGCCAAAACGCCGTCTCGGTGAGTTATGCGGCGGTGGAACTCGCCCGCGAGATCTTCGGTTCGCTCCACAAGAAGCGTGTTTTGATCGTAGGCGCCGGCAAAATGTCCGAAGGTGCGGCGCGCCACCTGATGCGTGCGGGAGCGGCCGGGATTTTTATCACGAATCGCACGGCAGAACGCGCCGAGGACTTGGCGCGCATCTTTCGCGGCGACGTCCTTCCCTATGAGCAGTTTCCGCAGCGCCTCTCCGAAATGGACATTGTCATCACATCGTCGGCCGCGCAAGGTTACGTTGTGACTCGTGAAATGGTCCGGCGCGCCATTGAAGCCCGCAAGAACCAGCCCATGTTCTTGATCGATATCGCCGTGCCGCGCAACGTGGAACCGGCCGTTGCCGATATCGAACACGCCTTCCTATACGACATTGACGACCTCCAGCGGCTCACCGCCCAAAATCTAAAGACCCGGCTCGACGTGGCGCAGCAAGCCGAAAGCATTGTCACCGATGAAGTAGCGCGCCTCGAAGCCCGGTTGCGTGAACGCGAAGTCGCGCCCACCATCGTCAGCTTCCAGGAGCAACTCGAAGCGATCCGGACGGATGTGCTGGGCCGCTACCGTGGCAAACTCGGCAATCTCTCTGCCGACCAGGAACAAACCATTGATGCCATCACGCGCGGCATCGTGAACAAGATCGCGCACGGGCCTATCTCGGAAATGCGGAAGCAAGCGGCCGGGTCTTCCGAAGGTGAATTGGTCAGTGTAGTGCGGCGCATCTTCCATCTTCGCGACAGATAGCCATGCTGACGATTGGTTCACGCGGATCGCAACTGGCTCTCTGGCAGGCGCACTTTATCTCGGACCAGCTGGCGGAGGCAGGCTTTGAAACCCAGATCCAGATCATCAAGACCAGCGGCGATCATCTGCAAACCGCTTCGCTCGCCCAAGCCGGCGGAAAAGGCTTGTTCACCAAAGAAATTGAAGAGGCCCTGCTTGCGGGCGTTATCGACCTGGCGGTGCATAGCCTCAAAGATCTGCCCACCGAATCGCCGGCCGGGCTAGCGATTGCCGCCGTGCCCAAACGCGCCAATCCTTTTGACGCCATCGTCGGCGAACGTTTGGCCGATCTTGAACGCAGCGCCATCGTCGGCACCAGTTCGCCGCGCCGCGCCGCCCAACTTCGCATTCTGCGGCCCGATCTCCGCATCCAACCGATTCGCGGCAACGTGGACACCCGCCTGAAAAAGCGTGAAACGGGTGAGTTCGATGCCATTCTGCTGGCTGCCGCGGGGCTGGAACGGCTCGGCTGGGGTCACCAAATTGCCGAGATCTTCAGCGCCGAACAAATGTGTCCGGCTCCTGGCCAAGGCGCGTTGGGCGTGCAAACACGCGATCATGGCGACGCACTGGACATTTGCCGGCGTCTCGATCATTCGCCTTCGAACTTAGCCGTATCCGCCGAGCGGGCCGTTTTAGCGGGTTTGGGGGGAGGCTGCCAACTACCGGTGGGCGCGTTCGCTGAAGTAATAGGCGACACATTGTCCATATCCGGCGTGGTGGTCGCGCCCGATCGGCCTTTGTTGATTCGTTCGCAAACAGCGGGTCCTGCGAAAGATGCCGAAGACTTGGGGCGCTGGATTGCAGAAGATCTGCTATGGCAAGGCGCGGAAGAGATGTTAGCGGCGGGTTCATAGTTATGCAGCCGCTAGCTGGCTCGCGCATCGTGGTCACCCGAGCCGCTCATCAGGCCGACGAACTGGCTGAACCGCTGGCGGCACTCGGCGCCGGCGTGATCGTGTTACCTATGATCGGCATTACGCCACCCGCCGATCCTGCACCCTTAGCGGAAGCCATCGCGCTCATCGACCGCTACAATTGGATCGTCTTCACCAGCGCAAACGCGGTACGCGCCTTAGGTCCGCGGCCGCAATGTAGATCGCGCATCGCCACCGTGGGCGCTGCAACGCGCGAGTTTGCGGAACGGAGCGGTTGGACTGTCCACATCACTCCCGAGACTTATGTGGCCGAAGCGCTGATAGAAGCGCTGGGCGCTGAATCGCTCCAAGGAAAACGCATTCTCATACCTGCCGCGGCGGTCACGCGCGATATCGTGCGCGAAGAACTCACCTGCCGTGGAGCGATCGTGGATCTGGTTGAGGCCTACCGCAACGTTATGCCTTCGGAAGCACCAGAAATGGCAAAGCGCATCTTCCAACTTCCCTTCCCCGATTGGATCACGTTTGCCAGTTCAAGCGCAGTCGAAAATCTAGCGAGAATAGTGGCAGTTGATACTCTTCGCCAGAGCAAGATCGCTAGCATCGGGCCTGTCACCAGCAAAACACTGCGCGAAAATGGCTTGCCGGTCACCGCCGAAGCGCAACCGCACACTATAACCGGTTTAGTAAACGCCATTGTTCAAGCAGTAGCCGCCAGGACCGCCTGACGCAATTGTTCCGTGAGTTCTTCCGGCGAAAGCGTTGGATCGAGCCGCAAAGGTTCACCCACGGAAACCGTGATCTTGCCCGAACGAAACCAGCGTTCGCCGGAAACCTTCAATTCACCCAAACCGTGGATGCAAACCGGAATCGCATCCGTCCCCAGGCTCTTCCATAACAGACCTGTGCCCGCTTTGAATGGCTGCGGTTTGCCGTCGTCCGAGCGGTGCCCTTCCGGAAACACCACCACATTATAGCCGCGATCCAGCGCCTCTCCCGCGTGCTGAAAACTGCGCCGGAAGCCGCTGAATTGCGGCAGCGGAAAGACGTTGAACAACGGAGTGATGAGCCAGTAGGCAAACGGCGCTAGAAAATTGAGATACCAATTCCCTTGGTTGCGCCCTTGGCGGTAGTTGAGTAGCATTTCCCCGGCCATCGCAATGGCGACGCGGCGCCGTATGTTGCCGGGCAGTGCGTAAAGGATAAATGGCCCATCGTAGCTTGTCAGATGGTTGCACACGATCAGCACGGGCGAACTTGGCCAATGGGTGACACGCTGCACCACGCTAGGTCTAGCCAAGAACCGTGTCAACGGCATCGCCACGATTTCCAGGAACGTTGCGCGTACAAATTGCATCAACGGATTCCATGGCCAGTGCCAATAGAGATGTTGATCAGCAGCCTTCGGCCCAGCCGGGGAGGACTGCTCCACCAGCCGCCGCACATCTTCCTGCGTGTTGACATTCTGTAGCGCGGCATCATCCAGAGCGATTCCATACTGCTGTTCGATTTGCGCTTGCAGTTGGACGCGGCCCAAACTATCGAGATTCAGATCGCCCGACTTAGGCTGTTCTTCGCTCGCCAAGCGCCGTGCCACCTCGCGCTTCAAGATCTTGCCTGTGGACGTGCGCGGAAAATCGGGTTCGGGCCAAATACTCCAGTTACGAACCCGCTGAAATTCAGCCAGCTCTCGATTCGCCCCCGCAATCGCAGTTTCGCCGTCTGCCGCTCCGTGCTGCATCAACAAGACCGCTCGCGCCTCCGGACCTTGGCCCGTGTCAGTCTCCACCACGGCCGCAGCCTTCACGCCCGGCTGCCTTCCCAGCGCGGCTTCCAAATCCTCGGGATAGATATTCAAGCCGCTGGAAGTGACAATCACATCCTTCTTGCGGCCGCGAAACTGCAAATTACCCGCCGAATCGAACGCGGCCAAATCTCCGGTAGCCAGCCACTCCGATTCCTGCTTCTTTATCTGTCCGTTCTGCCAAGTGGTGTTCGATATGGTTTCGCCCCGCACGAGTACCTCGCCATCGTCGCCCAAGCGCACTTCACGCCCCGGCAGTACCTGCCCAATGGTTCCCTGCGCGGCCCGAAATGGGTGGTTCAGGCTAATCACTGCCGTGGTTTCCGTCATGCCGTAGCCTTGAATCACTACGAAGCCCAAGCGGCTCCAGAACCGCTCCCCTTCTGCGGAAAGTGCCGCCCCGCCGCACACAAACGCCCAAAACTTGAGGCCGAAGAAAGCGTGCACGTCGCGAAAATGCCACCATCTTTGCCAAGCCTTCAGCCCCGCCGACTTTTCCACTCGCTCGCCTAAACCAGGAAAACGTTCGAGCGCGAAAGACTGCATGAGATCCAAAACGCGCGGCACGGCGGCCACCACCGAAATGCGATTCCGCTTGATGTGGTCAGCCAGTTCCGCCGCAACCAAGCGAGACTCATAATGCAGTTCGGCCGCCAACAGGGGCGGCGTCCACAGCCCCATAAACTGCCCAAAAACGTGGCTCAGCGGCAGCGTGTGCAAAATGCGGATCGGATGAAACGGCCGCTCGTACTTGAGATATTTCTGCATCTCTTGCTCGATCGGCCCGAGACTGGCCAGCACATTGCGGTGCGTATGAACCACGCCCTTCGGGTCTCCCGTGGTGCCCGAAGTAAAAATGATCTGCAGGGTATCGTCAGCCGCTAAGTTTTGAAGCGCCGCCGCCTCTTGCATCGGTAAGGCAAGCTCGAAATCTTCGAACGCCAGCGCAGGCATGCTCCCGCGCAGCGCTGGCACCTTTGCCGCATCACCCACTAGCAGCTTCGCCGCCACATCGATACTCACGCGCCGGGCGAAGTCGAGCGCTCCAGCCGCATCAATCGGAACCGCAACTACCCCGCGCAGGACGCAACCGAAAAACGCCGCCACCCATTCAGCGCTATTATCGCCCCAAAGCAGAACACGGTCGCCCTTACCGATCGCCCTCCGCTCCAATTCTGCCGCAAAGCGGCGCGCGAGCCTTGCTAACTGCCCGTAAGTAACACGTTGCCGGCGCACTCCGCGCAGCGCCACAACGGCTACATCGCTGGCGTGCTTTTCGAAGTCAAGTACCAGGGTGGCAAGATTGGCGCGAGGGTGGATCAACTTATCAGCGTAGGGCATCGGCTTCTGTAATACGATCAAGTGGTGAAACTCGCAGCGCTGCTCTTTCCTCTCGCTTTGACCACCACTCTGTTGTGCCGTGAAGCCCCACAACGGCCCGCCATCGTCGGCGTCTCCCACATCGCCCTCGAAACCAATGACATGGCCGCCGCGCAAGCATTCTATGGCAAGGGTCTAGGGTTCGCTGAAATGTCGGCCTGCCGCTTCAAAGTCAACGACCACCAGTACATCCAAGTCTCGCCCAACCTATCGAGTGAAACGCAAGACCGCCTCGACCACATCGCCTTCGAAACCAGCAGCGTCAAACAACTCAGCGCCTATCTGAAAGCGAACAAGGTATCCGTCGGCGCCATCAAGAAAGACGGCGACGGCAATCTGAGCTTCATGCTCACCGATTCCGATCATCACAACGTCGAATTCGTGCAATACACGAAGGGCGCGATTCAGAGCTGGAATCTAGGAAAGCTCATGCCGGAAACGCGCGTGTCCGAGCGCATCATTCACGTTGGCTTCACCGTCTCCGACCGCGCCGCCGCCGACAAATTGTATAAAGACATTCTCGGCTTCAAAATGACCTGGTATGGCGGACCCACTGACGATGCAGTTCGCTGGGTCGACATGCGCGTGCCCGAAGGGACCGATTGGCTCGAGTACATGCTCGGCAACGTCAACCCCACACCGAAACAGTTGGGCGTCATGAATCATCTCGCGCTGGGTGTGCCGGAGATTCAAGCCGGCTTCAAGAAGGTTACCGGCAACGGCATCCAGCCGCCGCAACCTCCAAAGATCGGCCGCGACGGCAAATGGCAACTCAATCTCTACGATCCCAATCTGACCCGCACCGAGCTGATGGAGCTCAAGCCTGTCGAAAAGCCTTGCTGCTCACCGTTTCTGAATCCGTAGGGTGCCAATTCGGTGCCTGCCACCACAATGCAACAATTTCCCGGACGAGTTGGCTTCCTTGCGCAAAATGGCCCCAGCTCGGGGCAATTCGGCAATTCGGTGCCTGCCACCACAATGCAACAATTTCCGGACGGGCGCCCAATCCGGTGCCTGCCACCACAATGCAACATGAGTACCGACATCCCGACGGTCCGAAAATTCGTCCCTAATATCAGCCCCATGCGTAAAGCTTGTGGCTTCAATCTTTGTTGTCCGGATTCATCCGCCTCCTGACCGCTGCCCCAGAATCACCCTATCCGCATTCGCAACCGCGGATAGACACTGCCGGTTACCCACTCCCCCAACAATCTCATCTATTGGTCACAAGCCTCTCGAAATTTCCCTTCTCCCCCTATCGAACTGAAAACTAAGCCGCTTACCCGTTTTGTCTCCTTCACGCTTCATCTCGCGCAACGCCGCGCTAGCCTATCTTCGAGTCACTTCACACCGTCGTACCTGCTGGCGTCTTCCTTCGTTTTCCGTGGATCGCGCCCTTCACAATCGAAGACTTACCTTTCGCCGTTGGGTTCGTATTCTAAAAACGAGCCCCTCGCGCTGCGGTTGGTCTCTGCGGCAGCGAGTTGGCTTTGTTTTTTCAAACGTCGGCACAGCCGCGGAGTGGCTTCGAAGCGTAAAAGAGCGAACTCGCGAGATTTGGCTTCGTTTTTTCTCGTTCCGCAAAACGAAACGGCCGATGGGTTTGTTTTTTCAATCCAGCCCAATCGGCCCAAAGTGGCTTTGAAGCGTAAAGCCGCCCCGACGTCGGAATTGGGTTCGTTGGCGAAATTACACCCCATCCGGGAGGACCGCTCCTGGCTTCGAAGCGTAAACGAGCGAACTCGTGGCGATTGGCTTCGTTTTTTCAAAAAAGTTCCGCCGCGTTGGCTTCGTTGCGCAAAAAAACGCTTCAGCGAAACGAGCGCGCGGAAGCGTAAAGCGTAGCGTGAGCGCCCTAAATTAAATTCGGGCGCCTACATTCCTGTCGGTCCGTCCCCGTTTGCGCACTACGAAATCTCCCCTACAACGCCGGATGCGAAAATATCATCCATGGCCGTCGACAAAATTCTGGGGGGCGTCTCGCGTTTTCAAAAAGAGGTTTACCCGCAACACCAGGACCTCTTCGAAAAACTGGCTCTCGGTCAGCGCCCTGACGCGCTATTCATCACCTGTGCCGACTCTCGGATTGACCCTTGCCTGCTCACCCAAACCAAGCCCGGCGAGTTGTTCATCTGCCGGGTGATCGGCAACATCGTTCCACCCTACCCAGATGCCATCGGCGGTGTTTCGGCCACCATCGAATATGCCGCGGGCGTTCTGCGAGTGCCTGAAATTATTGTGTGTGGCCACACCGATTGCGGCGTCATGAAGGGTGCCCTCAATCCTGATGCCCTGGAAGCGTATCCAAACGTAACCGCCTGGCTCCGCTATGCCGACGTCCAACACCGCACCACTACGCCGTCTCCCGAATTTCTGCTGGCTCTCACCGAGCATAATGTAGTGGCCCAATTGGCGAATCTGCAAACCCACCCCGCCGTGGCCGCGCGCATTGGGGAAGGAAACCTCCGCCTCCACGGTTGGGTCTATCATATTGGACCAGGCGTCGTTACCGTCTACGACGCAGGTCGGTCCAAGTTCGTCCCCACCGCTACACCCACTCACGCGTGAACCGCTTTAAACCCGCCTAGGAGAATACGCCTTATTGGTATATACTATCGACAACGCCCCCGGGTCGACTCAAAAGGGAATTCAAAGGGTCTTCTCCCACCAGTCGTAGATCGGGCGTGTGCATTTAATTGATGACACGAGGTTACACAGTATGTACCAAAGGACACAGTCTCGTCCTACTTCTCAAAAATCCCCGTCGCTATTGCCCAAGCTTTCGCAATTCGCGGCATTGTTCGTTTTACTGTTCAGCTTTGTCTTTGTCGCCTCGGCACAAGAAGGAACGATTGTCGGAACCGTCACCGATCCTTCTGGAGCCGTAGTCCCCAACGCCAAAGTTGTCATTACGAACACAGACAAAAACCAATCTACCGATGTCATGAGCAACGAGAGCGGCCAGTTTATCGCCCCCAGCCTCGGTATCGGACACTATAGGCTTAAAGCCGAAGTGCCCGGCTTCAAAACTTTCGATCAAAGCGATATCGCCCTTCAAGTCGGCGACCGCCTTCGTGTCGATGTCAAGCTCGAAGTCGGAACCAGCAAAGAAAGCGTCACGGTTGAGGCGGAAGCCATCGCCGTCAAATCGGAATCCGGCGAAGTCAGCGACGTCATCACCGGCAAAGAATTAACCCAGCTTGCCACGAATGGCCGCAGCCTTTACGCTATGGCCACTTTGACGGCAGGCGCATCTTCCAATATGGCCGACCTTAGTTCACCCACCTCCATCGGTGGCGACGCCAACGTCAGCTTCAACGGGTTGCGGGAAAACCACAACCTATGGATGATCGACGGCGGCGAAGCCGACGACCGCGGAGGCGCAGGCGGTTTGGACGTGATGCCCTCCCTCGATGCCATCGCTGAATTCCGCGCCTTGACCTCCAACTACAGCGCAGAGTTTGGCCTCTCCTCGGGTGGCACCATGACCATGGCTGTCAAATCCGGCCAAACCTCGTTCCACGCAGGCGCTTGGGAATTTGATCGCAATGATGCCCTCGATGCCTCCAACTACTTCTACAACCTGTCCGGTCAGAAGAAGCCTGAACTGCGCTACAACGTCTTCGGCTTCAATGTCAGCGGCCCTGTCACCTTCGGTAAGCTCTATAACCAAAACCGGGAAAAGACGTTCTTCTTCTATAACCAGGAATGGCGTCGGCAGATTTCTCCCGGTGGCAACGGCGCCATCACGGTTCCCTCAGCAGCCGAGCTTTCTGGCAATTTCAGCGCCGACAAAACTATCAACGTACCTACCGGCACCTTAGTGAACGGCACAATTCAAAACCAATTAACGTCTGCCGGCCTCACTCTCAATTCGCCTTTCCCCGGCAACATCATTCCGAAGTCTTTAATCAATCCGAATTCTGCTGTTCTTTTGGGCCTGAACCTCTTTCCGGGCGCCAACCAAGGCGCCAACCAATTCGTCGGCGGCACTAATCAGCCCGTCTACCTGCGGGAAGAGATCCTCCGGATTGACCATCGCTTCAACGACAAGTTCGCTGTCTTTGGCCACTACATGAAAGACGACGTGAGCCAAACATACGGCACTTCGCTATGGAGCGGCAGCAATGTTCCCAGCGTTGGAACGGTGCTGGCCAACCCGGCTTATCACTACGTTGTTCACGCTACCTACTCCATCACTCCGACCATCTTGAATGAAATTGGTTACAACCAAAACGGCAACGTCATCAACATCACTCCCACCGGTACCTATGCGCGGCCTTCCAGCCTTAGCATTCCTTCGATTTTCGCTGGCACGGTCAACAACGATAACCGCATTCCCGGCATCTCCCTCAGCAACTACTCCACTTACGACGTTTCGAGTTGGCCTTGGCACAACAAAGCGGACGATTACCAAGTCCGCGACGATCTGTCTTGGGTCATCGGTTCACACCAATTGAAGATGGGCGCCAGCTGGGCTCTCTACAAAAAGACCCAGGATCTGTTCGGTGATACCCAAGGTTCGTTCAACTTCAATGGCCTCTTCACCGGAAACTCGGTCGCCGACTTCCTGTTGGGCTATGCGAACTCGTACAGCCAACTCGCCCTGCAAGATCACGGCCAGTGGAACAACGTTTCGCCGGCTGTCTATTTCCAGGACAACTGGCATGTCAATTCTCGCTTGACCTTGAACCTTGGCTTGCGATGGGATGGCATTCCGCATACCTATGAAGCCAATAACCGCATGTCGGATTTCTATCAAAACCTCTACAACTCGGCCAACGCTCCAGTATTCGTACCCGGCAGCAGCTATAACGCTATCTGCGGACCGGGAACCCCTGGTTGCAACGGTGTTGTCAGCCCTGGCTTGGGAACCAGCCCCAGCAAGGCTCTCGCCGGTACCGAGTTCTATCTGAATGGCATCGGCATCGCCGGTCAGGGTGGCATTCCGAACGGCATGGTCAAGAACTACTGGACCAACTTTGGACCACGCATCGGTTTTGCCTATGATTTGACGGGGAACCACAAAACCGTTGTCCGTGGCGGCTTCGGCATCATGTACGAGCGCATTCAAGGCAACGACATGTACAACGGCGGTCCCAACCAGCCATTCAGCACCAGCGTCACTTATAACAACGTCAGCATCTCCAACCCGGGTGCTGCGATCGCTACCGGTACCGCTTTCGTGAATCCGATCACAGTCGGTAGCATCACTGGTTTGGCGTATAACGATTACAAATCGCCGGCCAGCTATCAGTACAGCATCGGTGTCGAACAGGAACTGGCAAAGAACACGGTCCTTTCCGTCTCTTATGTCGGTAACCAAAATCGCCACCAGAGCGACGATCGTCAGATCAACCTGCCTGCGGAAGGCTCGCTGACCACGCTCAATACCCTGCCGGGCGGAACAGTGCCTTACAACTCGGCAGTGCCTTACCTCGGCTACAACTCCATTACTCTTTACGAGAATGCCGGTAACAGCCACTACAACAGCTTGCAAATCAATTTGCACTCGCAACTTCGCAAAGACTTGACTTTGCAAGCGGCCTATACCGCGTCTCGCGCCATTGACCCGACCACCGGCGGCGACCTCTACACTTTGTCGAACCCATACAGCCGGGCTTACGACATTGGACCTGCGCCGCTGGATCGCACCAACATCGCTTTGGTCAACTTCATTTATGATTTGCCGTTTTTCCGCAACACCCAGCACATGCTGGCGAAATCCGTCGCTGGCGGTTGGACGTTGTCGGGTATCGTCACTATGGAATCCGGCTTGCCCATTTTCATCACGGAAGGCGGCTCTTTGAGCAGCAACGGTGTTGACAGCGGGACCAACCGCCCGAATTTCACTGGCTCGCCCAAATATGGAAACGGCCGGCTGGACTTCTTCAGTACCGCTGGCTTCTCCGATCCGGTTGTCGGCCAATGGGGCAACCTCCCCAAGGGTTTCTTCCGAGGTCCGGGCCGCAACAACTGGAACATGTCCTTGTTCAAGAGCTTCGCTTTGAATGAAAAGGGCAGCCACATCGAACTCCGCGTGGAAACCTTCAACACTTGGAATCACACCGAGTTTCAAAACGTCAGCACTGGCTTCGGCTCCGGTAACTTCGGCCAAGTCACATCTACCTGGGATCCCCGCGTGTTCCAACTTGGCGGCAAGTTCGTCTGGTAAAGCAATAGACCAAAGCGACACCAACGAAAGGCCGCCGATGAAAATCGGCGGCCTTTTTCTTGGGCTTAAAGCAACGTCCCCGCAAAAGGAGTTCGTGAATTACGTTATTCGACCCCTAGCCAAAGACGATATTCTGCGACAGCACCGTTACTATCTGTTAGCAGATGCCTTTGACGCAGGTCTGAAGTTCTTGGACGCAGTAGCCGATTCCATTGAACGAATTTGCGCGTCGTCCGAGTCCTTCACGGAAGCCGAGACATCGACCGAATCCTCAATAAAGAACGGCCCTCTGCTGAGTCAACACGCAGACTGTGATATGGGCTCCCTACTTCGGCGGCCCGCTAATCTTCAGCAGCGGCTCTTCCCTCTTCTTCTCATGCAGCTTCTGCACAACCGCGAATTCCTTCTCCGTCTCAGCCGTTTGCCCTAACTCCTTCAACAACCGCGCCAGCCGGTAATGCGCGTCATAACTCTCCGCATCGAGGCGAATCGCCTCGCGAAACTCAGCCAACGCCGCATTGTTCCGTTTGTCCTGTTGGTAGAGAATTCCCAAATCCAAATGCGCCAGATGCGAGTTCTTCTGCAAATCCACTGCGCGTTTCAAAGTCGCAATGGCCTCGGCATTTTTCGCAGCCTTCATCTGCACATCGCCCAGATACGCTGTCGCCTGCGCCTGCCCGGGATTATTCTTCAGCTCCAACTCAAACTCGCGGCCGGCCTCGTCGTACCGCTTCTCTTTCCAATACAGATAGCCCAAGCCGAAATGCACATCGGGCTGCTGCGGCGCGTTCTTCGCAGCTAGTTCGAACTCCTTGATCGCATCCTCGGGATGGTTCTGCGAATCGAGCGCCTCGCCCATCAGCATATGCACCGCCGCTGAATCCGGATCGCGCTCCAACAGCTTCCGAAACAGCGCCATCCCAGCATCGCCGTCTCCCGACCACAAATAACACTTCGCCAGCACGTAAGCGAGCTCGGTATTTTCAGGCTGCGCGTCGACGAGCGGTTTGATCCGCGCCGCCGCCTCTTTGTACTGTGCCAACCCGAAATAGCTCATGCCGATGAGGGTCGTCACACGCTCGCTCGCCGGCTCTTTCTGAAAAGCGCTCAACGCTTGCCGGAAATCGCCCGCCTTAAACCACGCCAGACCAATATTGAGATTGATATTCGGCAGCGTTGGATCGATGGCAGCCGCATGTTTATAGGCCTGCACCGCCTCGCGGTACTTGCTTTCTTTGGCCAGACTCACCCCGCGATTGGCTTCCGCCATCGCCGCAGGTTTGTAGGTTTGTTGCTGCTGGCTCAACCCAAACGAACAAGAAAGAGCCAAGCCCAGCAACAACGAACGTCTCATTCAGCTTTACTATTGAGCCTTCTTATGCGCCAACCGGCTGCACGCATCGCCCGCGCCCATAATCTTTATGGCGTCGCCGCCTTGCTCGATAAAGTCGATCTTGCCTTCTTTGTCGATCACAAACGTCACGCGGTTGGCAATCCCATACTTCTCAATATAAATACCGTAGGCCTTCGTCACATGACGGTCCAAAAAATCGCTCAACAACGGGAACGGCAAACCTAACTTAGCCACAAACTCTTTTAGCGACGGTGTGTTATCGGTGCTAACGCCAAACACCTTCGCGCCCGCATCTTGAAACTTTTGCATACCAGCCTGGTACGCTTTCATTTCAGCCGTTCAACCACCAGTGAAAGCCGCCGGAAAGAACGCCAGTACGATGGTGCTCTTGCCAATCAGATCGGCTAAATGCACGGGAGGGTTGCCGTCGGTAGAAGGCAGGGTAAAATCCGGAGCCATGTCGCCCACCTTCAAAGTGCTCGAGGGCGGACCGCCCGCCGGTAGCTGTGCCCACAGGCCCAAGCTCAGCGCGGCACTCAATGCCAGTATTCGGTGCAATTGCATAATTCTCCTTATTCGTTTGAAGTTATCACAATAAAGGGACACGCCAGTGCCTTCGCCAAGCGCCAAGCAGCGCCAAAGAAATTAAAATGAGCGCGAACGTCAGCCCCCACCAGATTCCCATAATCCCGTAACCGCGCGAAAAGCACAGATAGTAGCCCACCGGCAAGCCAAACAACCAATAGCCTGCAAAATTCACCCACATCGCAATTCTGGTGTTCCCCGCCCCGCGCAACGCTCCCGTCAAAACAGTTTGCAGACCGTCAAACAGTTGAAACGCCGCGGCAATCGCCAGCAAACTTACGCCTGTGGTGAGGACTCCCGCGTCAGTCGTATAAACGCTGAGAATCCGGCGCGGCACCAGCAGGAAAAACACGGCGGAACATGCCATGAAGGTACAGCCGAGTCCGACGGCGATGTAACCCAATCGGCGCGCTCGTGCCAGCTCACGCGCTCCGATCGCTTGTCCCACTGCAACCGCCGCCGCTGACGAAATCCCCAGCGGCACCATGTAACTGACAGCCGCGCAATTCAAGGCGATTTGGTGCGCGGCCATGGCCACGGCGGATAAGCGGCCCGCGAGAATCGCCGCCGCTCCGAATGCGCCAATTTCCATCAAGATTTGCGTAGCCGCCGGCAAACCCAGACCCATCAATTGCAGCAACCGCTTCGGATCCGGAGCTCTTAAGATACTGCGGAACCCTTCCTCATTCCCGCGTTCAAACCACCAAATAGAAAACAACAAAACCCCTGCCATGTAAACCCGTGCCAGGCCAGTGGAAAGAGCCGAGCCGGCCACGCCCCACTTTGGCAAGCCCCAATGCCCATAAATCAGCAGCCAGTTGAACAGCCAGTTAATCAGATTCGCGCTGATCAAAGCGAACATGACCGGACGAACATGTCCAATCCCCTGCAAATAGCGGCGAAACGCTCCGTACAAAAGCAGCGGCAGCGTGCCCAGCCCGAGTGTGTTCACAAACGGCCCTGCCAGTTTACTAACATCGCTGTTAATTCCGAGCCAGCCGAACACCGGCCCAATCGACAGAAACAGCGCTGTCATGGGCACGGCGATGAAGATGGCCGAGTACACCCCTTGCGCGAGCGAGTGATGCGTATCCAATTTGTCGCCCGCTCCATGCGCTTGCGAGACCAGCGTATCCAGCCCCAGCAGCAGGCCCATGCCGAAAATCGCAATCGAATAATAGATCGAACTGCCGACCCCAATCGCGCCAATCGCCGCCGGCCCCAGCCCGCCGATCATAATCGTGTCGACGGTGGTCATGGCCATCCAGCCTAATTCGGCTAACGCCACGGGGGCGGCTAGCCGGGCCATGCGTCCAAGATCGCTCAGAGTTCTGCAGCCACTTTCTCAAACTGCGCGAGATGGTTCAGATCGTGTCCGGCCGCTATTTGCAAGAGCGTATGGAGTGTCAGTTCCCCGCGCTCCGGGTGCGAAACCGGCTTCGTCATAGTAGCGGGCGGCAATAGCTTGAGCCAGTTCACACTCAACGCGCGATTGGCGCAAAACGACGTCAGCGCCAGTTTGGGATCAAGCCCGGCGTAGTGAATGGACCAAGTGTCTTGATCAAAAGGCTGAACAATGTAATGAGGCTGCGCCGCCGTTTGCCGCCAGCGGTATCCGAAGACGAATTCGCAATCGGCGAGATGGCACAACACGTTACTCAAAGACCACTTTCCGGGCGCGTAGCTTTCCTTCATACGCGCTGGGCCAATCGCTTCTACCAGCGCTTGCAAACGCGCGGGTGTTTCGCTCAGAACCTCGAGTGCGTCTCTTCCGGCCAATTGTTGAGCATAGGGGTTAGCAGCAGTTGCCATCGTCTTACTATTCTCTATAATTCCTGCGATTCAATTCTTTTCGTTGAACGTTTTCTTCTCGCGGGCGATCTTCTGAAGCGTTGGGTAGAACTGTACAAAAGTGGTATCCACCGCGCCGTGCTGTTCATGGCACGAATAACAACTGGCGTCATGGCCAATGACGAGCGCTGGCTTATCGCCATCGCCAAAACCGTAAAAAGCCCACTGCCCATCCGCCTTCTTCACGTGCGTTTCTATGTCGGCCAACTGACCCTGATAATGGCCCGCCTGATTGATCGATCCTCGATTCTGCGATCGGCGGACTTCCAACACAAACACCGTGCCGTTAGGCCACTCTCCCGTCGCCAGAAACGACCGGTAGGCCGCCGGAGAAACGAATACGTTGTCGAAATTGGGATCGGCACGCTCTTGGGTGGTGTCATAGGACATGCCGAGCCCGGAAGTCAGCCAGACCCATTCGCGATAGTGTTCCGGGAACATCATTTCGCCCTTGGCGGTAAAGCGCGGAGGCTCGCCGCTATCGGCCCGCCCACCCGCCAGCCAGGACGCGACTACCAGCAGGGAGACAAAGCCAATAATATTGCGCATAAGTTGGATAGTACTACGAATGTTCCTAGAATTTTCTCTGAGACAAATCGTCTGGCCGGGCACTTCTTATCGCAGTGCCTTCCACCATTCTCTCTTCTCTGGGCGAGCCGGTACTTCACCGCAACTCCCTGGCCACGGTTACAGAGAATTGGATCGTTGTCCATCATGTCCAATCTCACAAGCAGATCGTGGTGTCCATCGACAGCATCTCGTCTCTCAGAACTTTCAAAACGATTAAACTCCACCAATTGGCGTCCGCCGTCGGTTGCTTCGTGATCTCCGCAGCCACCGCCTGTTCTAAAGAGCCATCCAGTGCAACGCTCCCATTTGCGCTGATCGGACTTGCGCTGCTCATCACCGCTGGAGTCTCCCGCCGGGCGTCAGTGGCTTTTATAGCCGATCACGACGTCGTCCAAACGGCATACGGAACTTTTCCGGAAGCGGCCACCTTAGTGACGGCGATCCGCTCCGCGCGAAACAGTAACCGCCGGGGCAATCGCGCCGCCTATGAATTCCTCGTCTGGTGCTACTCCTACATTACGATGCTGGTTTGATGCCGGGATCAAGCTGAGACGGTTCGCGTTCGGACCGACCGTTCGAGTTCGGCTTTCAGTTGTTCAATTTCAGCTCGGAGGGCAATGTTCTCCGAAACCACCGCTTCGTGACTCTTGCTCGGAAAGTAGCTATTGCAGGTGCAACCCTCGCTTTTGCAAAACATGCGCGTATAGTCGGCCGGGGCGTGAGCGGAACACAGATGACCGCAGCGGGCGCACGGTTTATCTTCCTTGGATAAAGGTTTTCGTTCGCGCTCAGACTGCTCCTGCTTTTCCTGAAGACGGCTGGGGGCGGTGTTGCCGCTGCCAAAAATCATCGTGATCGCGCTCCGAATTTGGGAATGGAAAAGCCTAGCCTACACATTTGAAGGTTATCTTTGCAGCCTCAAAGTCTCATACGAATATACGACTCTTCTTGGATCAACAGAGTACCAAAGATCACGAAGTAGTACCAGTTTAGAAACTAAAACGAATGCCCAGTTGGGCGGCGAATGGGATACCTACCGTGGTGCCCGGCCCAAAGAAATCGCCCAATGCGCCGGCAGGCACCCGCAATTGATTCAAGTTGGTAATCGGCTGGGTTTGGGTGCAGGCGGCGTTGAGGCAAAAAGCGCCGACGTTGGCGATGTTATCGACCGGTTGAGGGAAGGCCGCCACGTTGGTCACATAGTTGGCGCCGGGATTGTTGCGATTGAATAGATTGAAGAACTCGATGAAGGGGACGGCGGCGGTGCGGTCGTGAATCTTGAAGGGGCGGCTGACCCGCAAATCGGCTTGGATATAGGGAGTGCCGCGAAACTGATCGAGAGAGGTCTGGACGCCGTTGACCACAGCGCGGTCGTCTAGCGTATCGCCAACGCCGTTGACGTCCACCGGAGTAGTGAGAGTGAAGGGCCGGGCGCTTTCGGCTTGCGTGATAGTGGTGAGATCGAACCCGCCGGGGAGGTGAAGAGTTCCCGCCAAAACGAAGCGCTGGCGGACGTCTTCGCCGGAATAGCCATAGTCGCCTTTTGCGAATGCGTTGAGAGGATTGCAGACGCCGTTCACATAGTCGAAGAGTTCGCCCAGAACGCAGCCCCAGGTTTTCGCGCTGGAG
Organism: Bryobacterales bacterium; assembly: GCA_963763615.1. GTDB lineage: Bacteria > Acidobacteriota > Terriglobia > Bryobacterales > Bryobacteraceae > Bog-105. The sequence goes on from CAVXPI010000020.1 coordinate 205,325, forward strand.
AGGGTATAGTTGGCGACGAGATCGAAACGGCGGGAAACATGGCCTTGCAGGTGAAGGGAGAGTCCTTCATAGGCGGAGCGGTTGTCGGTTCGGAAGACGGTTAGGTTGGGGACGTATTGTTGTTGGGTCGCCGCGTCTGGCGCGAAGAGGGGTGAAAACAGTGTGTAGCCCGCTTGATATTGATAGCGGCGATAAGAGTGGACGCCTTCTTCATGTGTGAAATCGGCGCTGAACAACCAAGAGGAGTTGAACGCGTGTTGGACGCCCGCAGTGGCGTGTAAGGCGTACGGAGTTTTGTAGGCGGGGTCGATGACCGAACCCGTTCCGCCGTTGGCAGCGCCGGGAAGGCAGCCGGGATCGGAGGCAACGGCACAGGGCGCGGGAGATGAATTGACCGCTTGAAAGGCGGTGACCCAACCGTTTTGAGCGAGGTCGTTGTAAAAGAGGCCAAAGCCGGCGCGAAAGACTGTGTTGCCGAGTCGCGCGGGCGCGTAAGCGACACCTAAGCGGGGGGCGAAGGCCGCGCGGTAGTCATGAGGCATAGCGGTATCGTTTGCGAAGAGCGGGATCTGCAGAGCTTGGAGGGTGAGGATGGCGGGATTCTCATTTTGGGAACGCCCGGATGCGGTGAAGAGGCCGAACGTGGTTTCGTAGCGCAGGCCGTAGTTGATGGTGAGATGCGGCGTCAGACGCCAGGAATCTTGCGCGTAGAGGCCGAGGCGTTGCACATTTTGGGAGAAGCTGCCGTTGCCGGCCGGCGTGTTGCTGCAGGTTGTGCCGGGCGTGACTTGCAGAGTGTCAGACGGAGTGCAGTTTAAGTCGACGCTGAACTGGGCGGGGTTGGCGAGGTAATCGGTTGGATCTTGCGCGAAAACAGTTAAGTTTTCGGCGGTTCCAGAGAGTGCGCCGCTGAGAACCGGTTCGTGAATGAAATCGATTCCGAAGCTGGGGGCGTGCGTGCCGGAGGAGTGAGTGACGGCGTAGCGGACCTGATATTTCTGTTGGTTGCGAAGAACGGGGAAGGCTGTGATAGGCGTGACGAACTGGTTATCGCCGAAGGTTTCAAAACCGGAAATGGTTTGGGAGGTGGAGCTGAAAGGGAAGGCCAGGGCGAAACCTAAATCGGAATTGCGCGCTTGTGTGAGGTGCAAAATGCTGGCGGCGAGAGTGAGAGAGCCGACCCAGGTGGGACTGAACATGAATTGATTGCCAACGACGAGGTTCAAGTAATTGGAGTGCCAAGTTGTGCCAGTGGAGGCGAGGGTGGCTTCTTGCACGAAGGCGTTGTCGGTGGTGTAGTTATCGATGGCGGCACGCAAGAACCACTGCGAACGCTCGGAGGCGGACCAATCCAGGCGCGTGGTGGCCAGGTAGTCGCGGAAAGGGACCGACACGTTGTTTGGAACGGGAATGGCACTCACGCCGGGAATCAAGCCTTGTGAGGCGAGGGAAGACAAGGCCTTGAATTGTGTGAGGTTCGCGGGGCTATAGGCAACGCTCGCTTTTTCCTGAACGCTTTCGAGCGATGAAAAAAACCACAGCTTATCTTTCTTGATGGCGCCGCCGCCGTTGCCGATGTAGTTTTGGCGGGAGAAGGGCTGCTTGGGGAGGGGGGCGGGATTTTCGATAGGGTAGCGGGCGTTCAGAGCGCTTGCGCGTTCGTAAAAGGCGCCAAGAGCGTGCCAGTCGTTGGTGCCTCGTTTGGTGCTGATGATGACGGAGCCGCCGACCGTTCTGCCGGTGTCGGCTTCCTCTTGCGCCGTGCGGACAGCGAATTCCTGAATCACGTCGGGCGAGAAATTCTGCAGGAAGCCTCCGATGTAGTCGTCGGAGTTATCGGCGCCATCCACCGAGAGGACGTCATTGAGTCCAGAACTGCCGCCGAAAGAAACGGCGGTGATGCGGGCTTTGGTGGGGTCGGAGGGTTCGACTGGTTCCGTGCCGGGAATGAGGAAGGCGATGTTGGCAAAACTTCGATGGGCCAGCGGAATAGTTTCGAGATCCTTCGCCGTGACGGCGCCGCCTTCGATGGCGCTCGAGGTATTCATCGGTTGCGTGGAGATGGACGATGTTTCGGACCGGACCGTGACGGTTTGTTGCAGTTGTGCCGGGAGCAGGGTGACTGAGGCGCTCTGCACGGATGCGACGACGATTGTTACGCCGGCTTGTGCATTAGCGAATCCCGGAGCGGAGACCGTGAGACGGTAGGGACCAGGCGGTAATTGGTCGAAACGAAATTCGCCGCGTGAATTGCTGGCGGCGGTGCGTTCGGTGGAGTTTCGAGCATCCCGGAGGGTGACCGAGGCGGAATCGATCATGCCTCCCGAAGTATCTTTGACCACGCCCACCAGACCGCCTTGGACATCCTGTGCCGATGCGAAAGGATGAGTCGAACACAACACAACAAATAGGAACAAAGAAAGGATTCTGGCACCGCGCTTCATCTGCATAGTATTAGTTTCTACTATGGGGGTGAAACATCGAAGTTCGAACTCGGTCTGTTTGGGTTGCTGAGTCCCTTGCCGCGATGCGCCGGATGCGTGCACACGCCGCTGATCTCCGCCTAGCCTTCGAGGCATCAAGCGCTCGCCGCCCATCGCGATGAGCCGCCCTCACTTCGCACGCCGAAGGGGACATGTGGGCTTGTGGACTTATAACGTGACAAGGGGTAGTATCGGGTTGACTGCCGCGTGACAGCGGACAGGACTATCAGGTAGATTTGCGAACGCGCGATAATAAGCGGAGAGCGCCAGTGACGATTACCGTTGATATCAGACCCGAGGTACAGGCCGAACTTGCACGGCAAGCGGCAGCTCATGGCCGCGCTCTTGAGGCGCATGCCGCGAGCCTGCTCGAAGAGGCAGTTCATGCTTCAGTCGAACCGCCGCACCAGCAACGCACGGGCCGGGAATTGATCGATGCTTGTGCGAAAGTGCGCGGATTGCTGACGGACGAAGAAGTAGACACGGTTTTTAGCCGCACATCGTCTTTTGCTCGCCCTGTCGATTTCGAATGAGTGGGTTCTTGGTGGATACCAATATTCCATCCGAGTTAGTGCGTCCGCTACTGGAGCCGAGAGTTGAAACGTGGATTGCCGCACAGAACCTTGACACCTTGTTTATTAGCGCCGTCAGCTTCGGCGAATTGCGTAAAGGCATGCTTTTGCTGTCTCCGGGGAAGCGGAAAACGGAACTCGTAACCGAGATTTTGGAAGAGGCACTGGCTGAACGCTTCGGGCGTGAAATTGCCGCGCCTCGGCGTTCGCCTGAAGAAGTGAGGGCTTGGCTTGACGAACTGGCCTCCCTCTCGGATAGAATTCCGCCCCGGCCCGGCGAGACATTTTCGCGGGAGATGATCTATCAGGATCATGCTTAGTGCCGTTCGCTGATCATCTAATTGATAACAACATATTGCTGAGAATCGCGCGGCGCGATGATCCTGATCATGCGGCTGTCGATGCGGCGCTTGCCAGATTAGCTCTCGACGGAGCGACTCTTTATTACACCCAACAGAACATAGCTGAATTTTGGAATGTCGCCACACGGCCTGCTGACCGGAATGGTTTTGGCCTCACGGCGGCGGACGTTGATCGGGAAGTTACGGCAATTGAGAAGGGAATGGTGCTCCTGACGGATAACGAGGCCGCGTACCGTGAATGGCGACAACTTGTGGTCGCCCATTCTGTTTCGGGGACGAAGGTCCACGACGCCCGGCTGGCCGCTGTTACGAAGGTTCACGGCGTAACCCATCTTTTGACGTTGAATATAGATGATTTCAAAAGATATCCACATGTTACAGCTGTTCATCCGGCAAGTTTGGCGTACGCGGACTGATCCCACCATGCGGCGTCGCGGCCACAGATTATCTCGTCGTCGGTGAGGGGAGCTTGGCTTTGAATGGACTCGCGAGTGCCGTGGAGGTCGAGCGCGTCGTTACCGTAGTCGGCCTGTTCATCCTCGTCCGTGCTGGTGTGGTTGATCTCAAGCCACTTGTTTTCGAGCATCTGCAACGCTTCGAGAACATAGCGCGTAGCCTTGCGGCTAAGCGTAAGGGTAAAGGTGGTGGTCGGTGGCGCGGGCGTCGTCATACGGTTCGTTCCTTTCGCAACGCAACGCAAGCTCGGAAAGCAAGGCGCGGTCCTTGTCCATAGTCATATCAGAAACAGGGCATGACAGGAAGTGGCCTTGCTTGCGCGTTGTCGGGGTCGGGATTTAAAGCGAGTCCGGCAGGCATGGGAGTATTGAGCGGAATTTTCCAAAGCCAGCCGCTAAGTTTAACCTGTTTAAGATACTCCTCGGTGCTGACCGAAATGCCTTCGCCGGTGGCCCGCACTCATCAGAATGCCGTTGCGGTCGTAGGTTTGCACGTCGTCGGGCCTCACGTTGTGAAGCTTCGGAGAGGTCGCGTTGCCAAGGCGGTATAAGTCCTCATCGAGCATGTAGAGATATTGCGCGGTCGGCGTCGTCGCCATGATCTTCTCAACGGTAACAATGCTGCGGGCGTAATGTTTTAGCACAATTGGGCGGTGGGGCAGAAAAAAATCCGCGCTGCTGCTGCCGGCGCGGGGCAGGGGTCGTCGTTCAATACTCGCCTGGTAAAAGAAACGTGGTGACGCTGCGATCGGCGTCGGTGATGATCCAGAGCGTGTTGTCGCCGAAGCCATTGCACGGCTTGGGCGGGTCAATCGGCCAGGACGACAACAGGCGGAAGCCCTCTTTAAGAGCCTCGTTATTGCTGGCCGCGTCTTCCCTGCATACACCCTTGCGATACCTTCGCTACAGCTACCTTGGATGCAGCTTCAGAGCTATATCTGATTATCGAACACGGTTGCACGCTGAATCGGTGAAGGACTGTAAACTAAAGAAAAGAAACTGGCGGAGAGGGGGGGATTCGAGACGCATCCCCTGCCCTGTTCTCCGTAACTTGCAGAAAACACGTTGCCGCTCTTGCCGGGAATGCCGGATTTGCCGGGGTTCATTGCCCGATATTGCCCGACGGCAGTCCCTCATTGTGCACATATGCAGAAGTGCACCTTTGCAAAGGCGCACATTAGATTACGATTAGGTCGGCATAGGCAGAAGGGATAAAGAGAAGCAACAAAAGCACACCGCATAACCATTTCGCCATGATGCGGATGTTAGCACGTTTTGAAGACTTTTTTCCTGCCGCCCGTTTTCTACATCTTGTGTCGCGCCGCCACTGAACAGAACAAAGTCGAATAAGCGCCATTATGTCAACGAATCTAGGTATTCGGAAAGTTAAGAAACGGGACGGGCGGTAGGAAAGAAGGTTTTACTTCAATCCACCAGTAATTAAACCCTCCCAGCCGCCCCGAATACTTGCCGGACTTCCCGCGCCGCGATGTGCGAAGACACAAGATGTTGATTGGGCATTTCTAGAAAAAAAGGCCCTAAAGGGAGACGACAGCTTGCAGAGCATCGCTGACAGAAACAATCTCTACGCCTTCATACTCCTTGAGTGAAAGCAACGGGTGATCCCCGGTAACGAGGAATTTTGCTTTTGCGGCAAGCGCTGTCCCTATGACCACATCGTCGTCAGGGTCGGGCGCGATGCGTGGTACTGGCGTAGCTCTCACTACATAGGCGAATTCGGAATACAAATCGACAAGCTGGTCAACGGAAAGAAGGGAAGCTGCAATCTTCTTTGCGAATTTGGTCCGCGAAAGAATGTCCGTTAGCTCGGCAAGCAATGGCGCACTCGTAAAGAGTTGAACGCCCTCACCACGACCAGTCTGCATAAGTCGCCTTGGGTTGCCATGCCATAGGAGGGCAGAGGCGACGACATTTGTGTCCAACACCAATCGCATCAGCGAGGATTATGTGCGCGGCGTTCAGCACGCATAGCGGCAATTTCTTCGGCAACTGCTTCGGGCGACATGATCGCCGGTTCATCGACGGAAGACATGCGATCCATAGCAGAGGATAGCTGGTCCGCACGTTGCGCCTTGAGTTGTTCCCTCAACCATTTCTCCACAAAGTCGGGTGAAAGCAGACCGGCGCGTTGTGCTTCTTGAGCCAGTTGGTCCGGCAATGTGATCTGTACCGTTGTCATTTGATGCTCCGTCGCCGAAAGGGGCGTTCATCCCGCCTAGTTCTCAGTTTACAGTGGCTCCAGATCATACACCAATATGGCATTCAAATCTAGAGGCTGTGTCGAGCTTCAGCCAAAGATATCGGTATTGGGGGTCTGAGTTGCCGCAATGTGTTCGGAAACGTTGACACATCATGAGACGCTCCACTTATATTGAATGGGCGTAAGCGCTGCGGATTCAAGAACCCACGGAAGGCAAACACGCGACACGCCTCCGCTCGGGTGGAACGAGTTCCCCTCGGGGAGCAGCTTTATGTCATGCACGATCACGGCAATCGAATGCTGTTGATGTTGCTTCCAGTGCTCAACCTCGTTCTTGGTCAATATGACGGACGTGCCAGCGCCTTGTGTCCCTTTCACTTCCACGTAGTACAGACTTCCGCTTCGCTCACACGTGTAGTCGTAGCACTTCTGTCCTGAGGTGTTGTTGAAGTTGCTGAATTTGAATTCCGCGCTCGAAAGTTCTTCTTTTGCCAATGCCATGGCATAGTCCTCAACCACGCGACGAATTTTGGGATTGGATTGAAACCCTGCCTCGCGCTCTTGAGCGTCGAAGCTTTCCGCCTCCGCCTTCGCTTCCGAAAATATGGGTTCTGAAACCTCGACAAGAATCGTCGAACCGGGCGCTAAAGCATGAGCGATGTCCTTGCCATAGATTTCAGGGCCGGATTTGAGGGTCTTACGACCATTGAAGAGTTCGTTCCCAGACGGCGTTCTCACAATCAGTCGGATGCTATCGCCGTCGTGGATGCCGAATTTGTCGCGCACGTGTTTGGGAATATTGAAAGCGTGACTCTTTTTGTATACCGAGGCTGTGAATTCAACTTTCTTAGTCGAGGTCATAGGCTCACTATACCGCCAACGTGAACGGCCATGAGGTCATCCTCGCAAGATACAGTACACCCTAATTTGCAGGTCTTCCAGCCTTAACGAAACCCCCGGTTTTATTGAACTTTTTCAGCCAAAAAACCAGACCACCCTATTTTGCAGGGGTTGTTAATGGATGGTGGGCTGCAAAAGAACCCACTCCATAAAATAATCCTCGCCTTTGTCCGTTATCGTCACGGTGCCGTCGCTGTCGCGTTCAAGAAGGCCAAGGGACACGGCGCGTTCTTCGGCGCGGCGCATATCTTCTTGAAGTTCCCATTCCACGATTTTGTTGAAGATTTGTTCATCCATGTGTGATCGTCCTAACACGGCATTAAGCGGATGGGAAGTGCAGGAAAGGGCAGGGGCGTTTTGAGCCGACTTCTGACCCAACTCAAGCCAATATCCATGCGGGTTTCGCGCATGGGTCAAAACTCCTAATTTTTGACCCAAAACAAAAAACACGACGGAGCCTACCTAGTAATTCTGTTCGGTTGCTACTCGAACCCCTACGGCACCACGCAAGATATCAATTCTGAACGATGAAGAAATCATTCTTGCGGCGGGATATTAAAGAGCGGATTAATCTTGCGTCGCTTGAAGCTGAAAATAGTGCTCCAAAGATCAGCGGTCCATGCTGCTTCGCCCTCGCCCGGATGCGTTCTTGAAGCCATTGCGGAACCCATGTGCAAACATGCGTACCGGCCTTGGTGGTGCGGAGGGCGATTTCGCCGCTGGGCTGCAAGCGGTCGATGTGGAATAACGCCACGTCCGAGATTCGCAAGCCCGTATAGATCGATAGCGAAATAAAATCGGCCATGTCCTCGCCGTTCCACTTGTGCCGGTAGGTTTTGCCGTAATCCTTCATCGCGGCATACATGCGCGTGATCTCGTCATCCGTGAAGGGTAGTTTCTGCTCGTTGCGCTTCTCGGCGGTGTCGCGGCCTCGGGGGTTCTTCACCAGCCGCGCGGGATTTCGGGTGATCCATTCATTCGCAAGGCAGTACTCGAAGAATGGTTTCATCATGCTCATGTTGCGGCCTGCCGTCTGCGGACTGACGGCCCATGAAGATCGGAACTCGCGCACGTCAACCGGCTCCCATTGGTCGATCATGGCGTAGCCGCGTTTCTCCGAAAACGCGATGAACTTCTTCAACAGCAGACGGTATTTTTTGTGCGTGGCGAAAGCGGCGGTTTCGTGAAGCTCGGCCAGAAAGGCTTTAACGGCTTTCTCAACAGTCGTGCGCTGCGGTTGCGCGGGTTCCGGTAGTGGCTCCGGCAAGGCGGTTTCGCCGTCCCATGATCCGGCCCCTTCCCATTGCCCCGCTAATGCCTTGGCGCTGTCCCATTCCCATTGGCCGGTGCTCTGGCGGCGGTGTTTTGTAGCAAGCGTTCCTGACGCAAATATCGGGCAGTCGCAACGCTTCCAGTTTTTCTTGCGTTCCTCGAATTCGCCGCTGCGGGATTCTTCGGGATGATGCGCTTTGCAGTCGCGCCGATGCCGTCGATACAGGCTTAGGCCCATGCCCTAATTGTAAGACTTGTTACCCGATATTGCCCGACGAAATAGCTAAGTGGCTGTAAACTGCTGAAAATACACTGGCGGAGAGGGGGGGATTCGAACCCCCGGTACCGGTTTTGCCAGTACGACGGTTTAGCAAACCGCTGCTTTCGACCACTCAGCCACCTCTCCAGGTACGAATGGCGCTCCTCCGAATCGTAGCATGCCGATGGGCCTGGCGGTCAGTGTTCGCTGACTCCTTCGACGGCCCATCATCCTCCTAGTCGGATCACCCTAGCCGCCACCCACCGTCAATCTCACCGCCAGCACACAACCAAACCCGGCCTACCCCGTTCGGCGGTAACATCGTCAAAGATACGAGCGTCCTGTTGTATACTGCCGTCTAAATACTTTTCGGGATGAGGGATGAAGCCACCCAGCGCGCTAGAACCACCACATGAGGAGCGCTCAGCCGAAGCGCTTGCAAAGAAGAACGAACCAGGACTCTATCCGGACCTGGATCTCGATCACCCAGGGCCCACCAAGAATTATTGGTGGCTCTGGTGCATTATTTTTGCCTTGATCGCTTACGGTTGCTACGAACTGTATCAATCGGAGAATACCCGCAAAACGGAAATGACGGCCAAGAAGGGCATGAAAGGCCCTCGCAGCGTTCCTGTCGTGGCTGCCACAGCCCGCGCGGGCGACATGCCTGTCTATCTGCAAGGCTTGGGCAACGTCACGCCGTTCAACTCGGTGATCGTGAAGCCGCGCGTCGACGGCCAGCTCGTCAGCGTCAACTTCCGCGAAGGCCAGGAGGTGAAGCAAGGCGATCTGCTCGCTCAACTCGATCCGCGTCCATTTCAAGTCGTGCTCGATCAAGCCAAGGGCAATCTGGCGCAAGCCAAAGGCACGCTGGCTAAAGATCAAGCTGCCTTGCGAGACGCACAAGCAAACTATGTCCGAGACCAGGAACTCTTCAAACAGCAGATCATCGCGCAGCAGCAGCTAGACACCCAATTAGCCGCAGCCGACCAGATCCGCGGGTCGATCGAAGCCGACAACGCCGCCATCGAAGCCGCACAGGCCACCATTAACAGCGCCAACTTAAACTTGCTCTACACGCGCATCACCGCGCCCATTACGGGGCGCATTGGACTCCGTCAAGTCGATTCCGGCAACATCATTCACTCAACGGATGCGAACGGCCTCGCCGTCATTGCGCAGTTGCAGCCCATCGCCGTACTCTTCAGCATTCCCGAAGATCAATTGCAGCCGGTACTCGCCAAACTCCGCCAAGGCGCTAAGCTGCGCGCCGATGCGTATGATCGCGACGAAGCCAAGAAATTAAGTGAAGGAACGCTGCTCACAGTCGATAACCAAATCGATCCAACCACGGGCACATCCAAATTCAAAGCGGTCTTTTCAAATCAGGATCACGCGCTCTTCCCGAATCAGTTCGTAAACATCCGCCTCTGGCTTGATACCAAACGCAATGCGGTGATTGTTCCGGTAGTGGCCATTCAACGCGGTCCTTCTGGCACGTTTGTTTATCTGGTCGGTCCTGATAACAAGGTATCTGTCCGTGCAGTGAAACTAGGCCTCGCGCAGGATACCGACGTGTCTATTGACGACGGTTTGCAGCCTGGCGATGTCGTCGTGATTGACGGCGCGGAAAAACTCGCAGAGGGCATGTCTGTTACCGTTCGCCAACCAGGTCAGAAGCCGGGAGGTGGTGGACCCGGCGGACATAAAGGCGGTGGCGGCAAGGGGAGCCCGAAGGCATGAGCCCGTCGCGGCCGTTTATTCTGCGGCCGGTTGCCACGTCATTACTCATGGCGGGCATCCTGATCGCGGGTGCCCTCGCTTATACCCAACTTCCGGTAGCAGCCCTTCCCGAAGTCGATTACCCCACGATTCAGTGCACCACGTTTTACCCTGGCGCAAGCCCCGAAGTGATGGCGTCGTCCGTCACCGCGCCCCTCGAACGAACCTTTGGTCAAGTGCCCGGGCTGAAGCAGATGACGTCTACCAGCTCGTTCGGCAGCTCCATCATCACGCTGCAATTCGATCTGAACCTGAATATCGATATCGCCGAGCAGCAGGTGCAAGCCTCCATCAACGCCGCGGGCACCTATCTCCCGCCAGATCTGCCCAATCCTCCCATCTACAGCAAAGTCAATCCGGCGGATGCGCCTATCCTCACCCTTGCTCTGACATCCAAAACGATGTCGCTCACCAAAATTGAAGATCTGGCCGACACCACGCTCTCGCAGAAAATCTCGCAGTTGCCTGGCGTCGGCCTAGTCAGCATCAGCGGCGGTGAAAAACCCGCTGTGCGTATCCGCGTCAATCCCACGGCGCTCGCTGCCTACGGCCTCGGCATGGAAGATCTGCGCACCGCTCTGAATCAGACCAATATCAACCAGGCCAAAGGTAATTTCGACGGCCTCAAGCAGTCTTACATCATCGGTGCCAACGACCAAATCCTTACCAGTGGCGGCTACAAGCCGATCATCATTGCTTACCGGAACGGCGCCCCCGTGCGCTTGCAAGACGTCGCTACCATTGTCGATGGCGCTGAAAATCTCCGGCAAGCCGCCTGGATGAATTCAACCCCAGCGGTCATCATAAACATCCAACGCCAGCCGGGCGCAAACGTCATCGCGGTGGTCGATCGCATTCATTTGCTACTCGGGCAGTTGCAAGCCTCCATCCCTAAAGCCATCGACATCAAAATTCTTACCGATAGAACCACCACCATCCGCGCCTCTGTCGACGACGTCAAATTTTCTCTCGTTCTCACCGTTGGCTTAGTGGTGATGGTCATTTTCTTGTTCCTGCGCAACCTTGCCGCCACTGTGATCCCCAGCGTCGCCGTACCGCTCTCCATCGTTGGCACCTTTGGCGTCATGTACTTGCTCGGCTATAGCCTGAACAACCTCACTCTCATGGCGCTCACCATCTCCACGGGTTTTGTGGTAGATGACGCCATTGTGATGATCGAGAATATCGCCCGCTATTTGGAACAAGGCGAAACGCCTATGCGCGCCGCCTTGAAAGGTTCGGAGCAAATCGGCTTCACCATCGTTTCGCTCACCGTCTCCCTCATCGCCGTTTTAATTCCGCTCTTGTTCATGGGCGACATCGTCGGCCGCCTTTTCCGCGAATTTGCTATCACCTTGGCTGTTACTATTCTTGTCTCAGCTTTTGTATCTCTTACGCTCACGCCCATGATGTGCGCCAGGCTCCTCAAGCACAAGCCGGAAGCATCGCAAGGGTGGTTCTATCGTAAATCGGAGCACGCCTTCAACTGGGTGATCGAAAAATACGCCCGCACCCTGCAATGGGTGTTGGGCCACCAAACCGCCACACTCCTGGTCACTGCGGCCACTCTCGCCGTTACCGTTTTCCTTTTCCTGATTGTGCCTAAAGGCTTTTTCCCCGTGCAAGATACCGGCGTCATTCTGGGCGTTTCCGAAGCGCCGCCTAGCGTCTCGTTCGGGGAAATGTCCCGCCTGCAACAAGCTCTTACGAACGTCATCCAACAAGACCCGGCGGTGGAAAGCCTGTCTTCGTTCATCGGAGTAGATGGCATCAACACCGTCTTGAATAGCGGCCGCATTCAGATCAACTTGAAGCCACTCGCCCAGCGCGCCGGTGCCGGCGATATCATCCGCCGCCTGCAAGACAAGCTCCGGAGCGTCGAAGGTATCACTCTTTATCTCCAACCTGTGCAAGATCTGAGCGTCGAAGACCGCATCAGCCGCACACAGTTTCAATACACTCTGGAGGATGCAGACCCCAAGGAACTCACTACTTGGACTAGCCGTCTGCTCGAAAAGCTTAACACCCTCGGCTCTCTTCGCGATGTGGCGACCGACGAACAGAACGGCGGCCTCCAAACCACTTTAGTCATCGACCGCGATACCGCCTCGCGCTTGGGTATCGGCATGCAACAGATTGACGACACGCTCTACGATTCCTTCGGCCAACGCCTGGTCTCCACCATGTTCACCCAGTCGAACCAGTATCACGTCGTTCTGGAAGTGGCCAAAGATTTCCGCAATAACCCGCAAGATCTCGCAGACATTTTTATCCGCTCCGCCGCCGGAACCGAAGTGCCGCTCAGTTCATTCACCAGCTTCGAGCAATCCACCTCGCCCCTTACCATCAACCACCAGGGCCAGTTCCCGGTGGTCACCGTCTCGTTCAATTTGCCGCCGGGTGAATCGCTGGGCAGCGCCGTGAAAGATATTCAAAAAGCCGAGCAAGAGATCGACTTGCCCGCCAGCATCCACACCGAGTTTCAAGGCACTGCCGCGGCGTTTCAGAACTCCCTGGCCAACGAAGCGTATTTGATTTTGGCCGCACTCGTCGTTGTCTACATTGTGCTGGGCGTTCTCTATGAAAGCTACATCCACCCCATCACCATCCTCTCTACCCTTCCCTCAGCCGGCGTCGGAGCCATTCTCGCCATCTTCATCTGCCACGACGATTTCAATGTCGTCGCGCTCATCGGTATCATCCTCTTAATTGGCATCGTAAAGAAGAACGCCATTATGATGATCGATTTCGCCCTGGAAGCCGAACGCCAAGGCGGAAAATCTCCGCTAGAGGCTATTTATCAGGCCTGTTTGCTGCGCTTCCGTCCTATCATGATGACTACCATGGCGGCCCTCTTCGGCGGTTTGCCGCTCGCTTTGGGCTCAGGCGTCGGCTCGGAACTTCGCCGGCCCCTAGGGATCACGATCGTGGGCGGCTTGATTGTCAGTCAGTTCCTCACGCTTTACACCACGCCAGTTGTCTATCTCTTTTTCGACCGCCTGGCGAACCGCTTCCCCGGCCATCGGCGGCACGAAGCTGAGCAGCGCGCCGAATTACAGTCCGCCATGGAAATGGAGTCCGTTCGGTGAATCTATCCGCTCCCTTCATCAAACGCCCTGCCGCCACTACGCTTTTGACCGTGGCTCTCGCCCTCTCGGGCGTGCTCGCGTTTCGTTTCCTCCCAGTGGCTCCTTTGCCGGCGGTGGAACTCCCTACCGTCAATGTGCATGCCAATCTTCCAGGAGCCAGCCCCGAGACGATGGCATCCTCGGTCGCCACTCCGCTGGAACGCCAGTTCGGGCGCATCGCCGGCGTCACAGAGATGACTTCTTCCAGCCAGTTGGGCAGCACGTCCATCACCTTGCAGTTCGATCTCGACCGCAACGCCGATGCCGCCGCGCGCGACGTGGAAGCCGCCATTAACGCCGCCCGCAGTCAGTTGCCCGCCAATATGCCCAGCAACCCAGGCTATTGGAAAATGAATCCCGCCAACGCGCCGATCTTGATGTTAGCCATCACGTCCGACGTTTTCGACCGCGGCAAGATGTACGACATTGCCGACTCAATCCTGGCTCAGAAACTCTCGCAAATCGAAGGCGTTGGGCAAGTCCACACCTGGGGCAGTTCACGCCCCGCCGTGCGCGTGCAGCTGAATCCGCATTTGCTGAATGCCATGGGCTTGAGCATCACCGACGTAGCCACCGCTCTGCAAAACGCCAATGCTCACCAAGCCAAAGGCGCGTTGGGCAATGAAACCCTGTTTTGGCAACTAGCCGCCACGGACGAAATCTTCAAAGCTCGCGAATACGCGCCGCTAGTTGTGAAGTATCGCAACCAAGCCCCAGTGCGGCTGGCGGATCTTGGCAACGTCTTAGATTCCGTGGAAGATATGCGCAACGATGGTTCCGATAATGGCAAACCGTCCATCGTCATGATGATTACCAAGCAGCCGGACGCGAACATCATCGACACCGTCGATCGCATCAAAGCGATCCTGCCTCAACTGCAGGCCTCCGTTCCTCCCGCCATGAAACTGACCGTGGCGCAAGACCGCACCACCACCATTCGTGCGTCCGTGCACGATGTAGAGCGAACGCTTCTCATCTCCGTATTGCTGGTTATCCTCGTGGTGTTTGCGTTTTTGCGCAATATCTGGGCCACCATCATTCCCGGCGTCGCAGTTCCGCTCTCTCTGCTGGGAACGTTTGGCGTCATGTATCTGCTCGGTTATTCGTTGAACAATTTGTCGCTCATGGCGCTCACTGTTTCCACCGGCTTCGTGGTAGACGACGCCATCGTCGTCATCGAAAACATTACCCGCTACCTGGAGATGGGTTGGAATCCGCTGCGAGCGGCCCTGCAAGGAGCCCGCGAAATTGGCTTCACGGTTCTATCGATGAGCACTTCGCTCGTAGCGGTCTTCATTCCCATCCTTTTGATGGGAGGAATCGTCGGCCGCCTCTTTCGAGAGTTCGCCGTCACTTTAACCGCGGCGATTCTCATCTCCCTGGTGGTCTCACTCACCACCACGCCCATGATGTGTTCAAAGTTCCTGAAGTCCCAGCACGACAAGAAGCACAACCGTCTCTACCGGATCAGTGAACGTGGTTTCGACTTGTTGCACAAGGGCTATGCGCGAAGCTTGGCCGTCGTTCTCACCCATCCGCAGTTGACACTGGTGATCGCGCTGGTCACCCTTGGGGTCAGCGTCTATCTGTACATTATCGTTCCCAAAGGATTCTTCCCGCAACAGGACACCGGGCAGATTGGCGGCAACATCCAAGCCGATCAGGATATTTCGTTTGCCGCCATGCGTGAAAAGCTGCACGCCTTCCTCAGAATTGTCGAACAAGACCCTGCGGTGGACGACGTTTCCGGGTTTACCGGTGGCGGCACTTTGAACTCGGCGCAAATGCAGTTGCAACTCAAGCCCTTATCCGTACGCAAAGTTTCAGCCGATGACGTTGTCAATCGCCTGCGTGGAAAACTCGCCAGGATTCCGGGGGCCACTTTATTCCTCATGCCCTCGCAAGATTTGCGCGTCGGCGGCCGCGGCTCTAACTCGCAATACCAATTCACCCTGCAAGCCGACAGCCTGAAAGATCTCAACGAATGGGCGCCGAAGCTGCTGACCAAACTCAAAACCATTCCCATCATTCTGGACGCCAACAGCGACCAGCAAATCCACGGGCTGGAATCTGAGTTGGTAATCGACCGCGCCACGGCTTCGCGCCTGGGCGTGAACGCACAAGCGATTGACGCCACTTTATACACAGCTTTCGGCCAACGGCAAGTGTCTACCATGTATACCGGGATGAACCAGTATCACGTGGTCATGGAGCTGCTTCCCGAATATCAGCAGAATCCGTCTGCTCTCAACTCGATCTATGTAACTTCCAACACGGGCATACCGGTGCCGCTCTCCACTTTTTCGCATTACAAGACAGTTTTGAACTCGCTCACGGTCAATCATCAAGGGCCGTTCCCGTCCATTACCATCTCGTTCGCCTTGGCCCCGGGCATCGCGCTCAGCCAAGCCGTCGAAGCCGTAACACAAGCCCAACAGGACATCGGCATGCCGGCCAACGTAACCGCGAAATTCGCCGGCACTGCCCAGGTCTTTCAAGCCTCACTCAAGAACCAGCCCCTTTTGATTCTGGCCGCACTCCTAGCCGTCTACGTGGTTTTGGGGATTCTTTACGAAAGCTACATTCACCCGATCACGATCCTTTCGACACTGCCTTCCGCTGGCGTGGGGGCGCTCCTTGCTCTGCTGATCTTCCACGTCGAGCTAACGGTTATCGCCATCATCGGCATCATCTTGCTGATCGGTATTGTTAAAAAGAACGCCATTCTGATGATTGACTTCGCGCTCGAAACGGAGCGCAAGCAAGACATCTCGGCCAAGAACGCTATCTACCAGGCCTGCCTTCTCCGTTTCCGGCCGATCATGATGACCACCATGGCCGCGCTTCTCGGCGGACTTCCCCTCGCTCTCGGCACCGGTACTGGCTCGGAACTGCGCCGTCCGCTCGGCATTACCATCGTCGGTGGACTGATCCTCAGCCAGTTGCTGACGCTCTATACTACCCCGGTTGTATATCTCTACCTTGACAAGGCCCAACGCTGGTTCGGCGCCTCTAAGCAATTGAGCCCACGGCTACAGCGCGTCCTATCCGACTCCAAACCCGAAGTCGCTTCGTACTAGTCATCATCGCGTTACTGGCTAGGTTACTCCTCCGCTCACGCTTTTAACCGATGAAACCGATATAAAAGACATGAGTGCAGTACTTGCTCCGGTAGATCAATTAGTGGCTACAGTGTATGTCAGCTCCGCCACCCGACCCTTAAGTGGTGACGACATTCTTGAGATTTTGCAGGTTTCGAGGGCCAACAACGAAAAGTTCGGCATCACGGGCATGCTGCTTTACAGAGAAGGCAACTTCCTCCAGGTTTTGGAAGGTCCAGCCGGTGTCGTGGATTCGCTCATCCAAAAGATTAGGCGGGATCCCCGCCACGACGGCGTTATTCTCATGTCAAGAAGGAGCATCAAAGAACGGGAATTCGGCGATTGGAGCATGGCGTTCCGCAACATGAGCAAAGATTGCTCTTTCGAAGCCGGCTACAACCCGTTTCTTGAACCCGATCTCGACGACAACGAAGATGAAGCGGGCGAAGAATCGCAGCTCGTGTTCCGCCTTCTGCGCCGCTTCAAAGCCGACATGCGCTAGCTCGCACCCGATCCGCGAGTCGGCTGCCCAATCCGGCGAATCCGGTGCCAACACGGTGCCTGCCACCACAATGCAACTGCAACACGGAACTGCAACACGGTGCAACACGGTGCCTGCAACACGGTGCCTGCCACCACAATGCAACAATTCCCGGATCAGTTGGCTTCGTTGCGCAAAATAGCCGTAGCACCCCATGCAACACGGTGCCTGCAACACGGTGCCTGCCACCACGGGGTGCAACACGTGCAACACGGTGCCTGCCACCACAATGCAACAATTCCCGGATCAGTTGGCTTCGTTGCGCAAAATAGCCGTAGCACCCCAAAAATGCAGAACTCCGCGTCATTTGATGGGGCTTCAACCTTTTTTTCCCGGATTCATCCGCCCTCCTTACCGCCCCAGAAATCACGTTATCCACATTCGGATACCCACTTCGCAACGATCTCATCTATCAGTCACAAGCCTCCCAAAATTTCCCTTCTCCCCCTATCGAACTGAAAACTAAGCCGTTTGCCCGTTTTGTCTCCTTACGCTTCATCTCGCACAACGCCGGACTCAGCTTATCCTCGAGTCAGTTAACGCGGTCGTACCTGCTGCTGGCGTCTTCCCGTTTTCCGTGGACCGCGCCCTTCCGCCCAGAATCGGGTTCACCCTCCAGGTTCAGTTCTTTCACAATCGGAGACTTACCCTTCGCCGTTGGGTTCGTATTTTCAAACTGCCCGAACGCGCTTGGCTTCGTATTTTCAGGCGCATCCCCTCAGCATTTTTGGGTTCGTTGCGCAAAAACGCACTCCGCCGCGAATCTCGTTCTGCAAAAAACGCCTTTTGTTCGCCTCAATTCTCAAGCAGCGACGACGAGATCCCCGGCGAATGCAGATGAATAATCCCCCGCCGCAGCGCAATCGTCACCGCATGCGTCCGGTCCTTCGCGCCCAGCTTGCTCAAAATATTTTGCACATGCGCCTTCACCGTACCCGGCGCCGTGCCCAAAATATCTCCCACTTCCTTATTACCCAACCCGCGCGCAATCAGCCCCAGCACTTCCACCTCGCGCGGCGTCAAGGCAACATCCGGAAAATAACCCGTCAATTGCTGCGCCACTTCCGCGGGAATGTACCGCTTGCCCTCATGCACCATACGAATCGCTTTCACCACTTCCGTATGCACCATCTCCTTCAGAAGATAGCCGCGCACACCCGCTTCCAAGGCTCGATAGATGTCCTGGTCGCCGTCATAAGAGGTCAGCGCAATAATTCGCGCTTCCGGAAACTCCTGCCGGATCGCCGCCGTCACTTCACTCCCGCTCATGTCCGCTAACCGCAAATCCATCAGCGTCACATCGGGCTTGTGCTGCCGGAACAACGCCACCGCTTCCACGCCGCAACTCGCCGCCGCCACTAATTCCAAGTCCGCCTCCGTCGAAAGAATCGCAGCAATGCCTTTGCGCACCAAGTCGTGGTCGTCTACCGAAAGAATGCGGATCATGTTCGTGGCCTGATGACTACCGACAATGTAGTTCCCTGCCCCTCCTTGCTGTCGATTGACAAATTCGCTCCAATCTCCTTCGCCCTTTCAAACATACCGACAATGCCAAAGTGCCCAAACCGTTGCCGCTCGGCGTCGAAACCCGCGCCGTCATCCTTGATGAGCATGCGAATCCGCTCGGGCGATTGTTCCAACTCCACTTCCAAGCGCCGCGCGCCCGAATGCTTAACGACATTATTCATCGCCTCCTGCGCAATGCGCAGCAGTTGATACTCAACTTCCGGCGAACCGGCTAACGACACCGGATCCACTCTCACCACTCGCGCTAATCGGCCCTTGTCCGCTGCATCCACCGCCAGCTTTTGCAACTTCCCGGAAAACTCCAGCGATCCGCTGCTCCCCATGTTTCGCAATCCCCACAGCGATTGCCGCGCCTCCGTCGAACAGCGCGCCGCGTCTTGAATAATCTCGCCT
Organism: Bryobacterales bacterium; assembly: GCA_963763615.1. GTDB lineage: Bacteria > Acidobacteriota > Terriglobia > Bryobacterales > Bryobacteraceae > Bog-105. The sequence goes on from CAVXPI010000020.1 coordinate 224,321, forward strand.
AATTGCATCCGCTCTTTCGACACCGGAAGCTTGGTCCACAGCGCTTGCAATTGCATAGTGATGCCCGATAATCCTTGCAGCAGCGTGTCATGCAGTTCGCGCGCAATCCGGCTCCGCTCACCCAAGACTTCGTCAAACCGGTGTTTGATCTGCGCAATCCGCAAACGCACTAAGGCGAACACCAAACCGCCCACGATTAAGCCTAAAACAGGAAAAAACCAGCCGCGTTGATACAGCCGCGGTTCCACGGTAAAACGAAACACCGCATCCTTCTCGCTCGCTACGCCATCCGCATTGCGCGCAATCACTCGGAACCGGAAATGCCCCGGCGGCAAATTTGTAAAGAAGGCCTCGCGCCTGCTTCCCGCTTCGGTCCACGTTTTGTCGAACCCATCGAGCATGTAACGGAACGTCACCTTTTCCGGCGAAACAAAACTCAGTCCCGCATACCGCACTTCCAAATTCCGTTCCGCTGGCTGCAAATCCATGCCGTCTATCGCTTCCCGCCGTTGCCCGTTCACAATGATCGACGTAATCTGCGCGGCTGGCGGCGTTGCGTTATCCGCGAGCCTGCGCGGATCGAGCACAACTAATCCGTTGGTTGTTGAAAACCACAGCCGTCCATCGCGCGTCCGGCAAGCCGCCGGCTGCACACCCGAACGGCATTCAAAGCGCAACTGTCCTGTACTAAAAGGAATGCTGGTTACGTAATGCAGCTTATGATTGCTGAAATCGTCAATATCCTTCTCGCTCACACGGAAAATCCCTTTGCTCGACGCCATCCAGAAACTCCCGGCATCGTCGCGCAAGATTCCGTAGATGCGGTTATCGAACAACCCGTCCTTTACTCGCATGTGCGTCACAGCACCGTTTTTCCAATGCAGCAGCCCCGATCCGTTCGTCCCCAGCCACGCTTCTTTCTTCTCCACATCAATAAACGAACAAACCACGGGATGCGTGATATCGAGTGAATAAACTGTTTCCTTGCCGTCTCGCAAGAAAGAAAATCCGGCCGCTTCCGTGCTGATAAACAACCGCACCGAACGCCCCGCATTCAGCGAAATGATTCCGCCGCTCGACGCCGTCGCAACCGGCGCAAACCGCCTGCCATCGAATTGGCTCAACCCCTCGCTGGTTCCAGCCCACAGAACACCTTGCGCATCCACCGAAAGCGCCCTCACTTCCGCACCTGGGTAGGAAGCCGCCACTCTTCCTTCGTGCAAACGGTTCACGCCCGATCTCGAACCAACCCAAAGGTCGCCCGCTCTATCAACCTGCAAACTCAAAATGTAATCGTCCAGCAAGCCGTTCTTTTTTGTAAGCGCACGGAAATGGCGTCCGTCAAACACATTCAATCCCGACCCAAGCGTGCCCACCCAAAGTTGTCCGGCGTTATCTTCTAAAACCGGTCCGCTCTCGTTGCTCAGCAATCCTTCGTTTGTCGAATACGGCGTAACTTTTCCGTCGGTAAATTGATCGAGTCCGTCTTTCGTGCCCGCCCACAAACTTCCTTCGCGGTCGACAAACAACGAAAGCACCACGCTGTGCGAAAGCCCATCGCGAGTCCGGTAAACGCTCAGCTCGTTATTGCGAAAGCGTGTCACACCAGCGTTCGTGCCAATCCAAATCGTGCCGCCCGGCGCTTCGATAAGCGAAAGCACTTCGTTATCCGGCAGACCATCTCGGTTGCTGATCCGCCTGATTTTTCGCTCCTTTATTTCAACCGCGCCATCGGCAGTGCCGGCCCAGACAGCCCCGTTCTTCGCACAAACCAGTGCGCTTATGTTTTGCTTGCGCGGCATCCCCTGCACAGGCCGGAAATGCGCGCCATCCCATTCACCCAAGCTGAAATCGAGCCCCGCTACCCAACGTGTCCCGTCCGCCGCCACGCACGTATCGCGAATTTGATTGCTCGGCAAACCGTCGGCGGTTGAATACACCCGCAGTTTCCCTTCTTTGGAAATTTGTGCCAGGCCGCTCCTGGTACAAACCCACATCGAACCCGCCGCCCCCGGCACAACGCAAAACGCGTCGTCTTCCGGCAACCCTTCTTTTTTCGTAAAGCGTTTGACCTGACGATTCGGACCGATGCGCACCGCTCCGCTTCCCAAAGATGCAACCCAGAGGTTGCCGTCTGCGTCTTCCGCTAGCGAGCGTATGAGAGTCCGTTGCAATCCGGATTCAGCGGCGCCTTCAAATTCGCGAAAGTGAATTCCATCAAAGCGAATTAAACTGTCTTGCGTGCCAAGCCACAGAAATCCATCGTGGCTTTGCAAAATGGAATAAATGGTGGGCTGAAGCAGCCCCTCTTCTTGTCCCCAAATGCGATGCGCGTATTGAGTGAGAGTCTTATTGGCATCTAGGGCAAACACAGAAACCGCAAAAACCAACAACCCAAAGGTAAAAACACAGCGCTTCATCTCTTCTGATAGTATTCTCCCGCCTTCGTAGGGCGGCCAACTTCGAATCCGAGCCGGAAGCGTAAGCGCCCTAGATCTCGCGCACTCAGCCGTAGTCACAAACCCTGCACCTTATTTTCTTCCCACTAAGCCTTTCAAACGACGGCTCTTCTCCCAATTGTTGCGTTCCATCCTAGCTCACTCCAAACGCCGGCAACAGTATCTTCAAACTGTCGCACCGGTTCTGTCCTGGCGTCTTCTCTGATCGCGCCTCCCGTTGCGCCGGTTTTTTGATTAAAACCGGTCCGATCCTTCACAATCGAATATTTTGCGAATGCACCCTCTGGCTTTGTCTTTTTCCCGGCGCTCCCGTCGGTCGGCAAAACGAAAACGGGCCGATGGGTTCGTTTTTTCGACCCAGCTCATCGGCTCGAGGTGGCTTCGAAGCGTAAAGTCGCCCCTACCTCTCAAATTGGGTTCGTTGCGAAATCACACCCGATCCGGGAGACCGCCGCTGGCTTCGAAGCGTAAAAGAGCGACCGCGCCGCGATTTGGCTTCGTTTTTTCAAAAAACGTTCCGTAGCCGGCGCTCCCGTCGGTCGGCAAAACGAAACAGGCCGATGGGTTCGTTTTTTAAACCCAGCTCATCGGCTCGAGGTGGCTTCGAAGCGTAAAAGAGCGGCCTCGCGGCGATTGGCTTCGTTTTTTCAAAATCGTTCCGCGGTAAGCGCTGGCTTCGTTGCGCAAAAAACACGCTTCGGCGAAACGGTTGCGGCTGCACGTTCTATCAGGTGTGTATGCCGGTTACCGTAGCGGACGTCCTTCTTTATAACCGTAAGTGAGCCAGTGTTGCACCGGGTCGGCCTTCGCCGCTTTCACATCCGGATTCGCCCTCAAATAAGCCTTCGGATCGAAATCTTTCGGCAGTTGCGGCACGCTGCTCATCATGTTCTTGGCATGTTCGCGCTGCCTCGTTTCCACTTCCTGGCCGGAGATGATGTTGGGCATCTTCTTTCCTGTGGAGATATCGGTGATATCGCGATAATAGATCGGCCCTAACAGCGGAACGGAGTGCAAAGGCGTGTAGTAAGTGCAGCCATCAAAGAAATAATGAGTCACCTGGCTGTAGCGCGTCCTCTGTAGATCTTTCTGCGCCGCTCCGCCATGCAACAGGTTGGCAGACCAGATCAGCGCTTGCCCCTTCTTGGCGTGGAACTCCATTGGCTTCAGGTCTAAAGCCTCTACAATGCTTTCCCACGCACTTCCGAAAGCCCCATAATGGCTCGAAGGATTCGCGCTGCCAAAATTCGGATTCACGCCAAGTTGTTCGTTTGTGTAAATCGGCAGCGAGTGCGAACCAGGATAGTAAATCAACGGGCCATTGTCCGAATCAACATCTTCTAGAGCAACCCAAACCCCAACCATGAAGCGCTCAGGGCAAGAACTGAAGTGGATGCTGTCGGTGTGGTAATGCTGTTGCGTACCAACGGGAAAGTTAAGGGTCTGAAAAGGGAACGCGCGGCGTCCATACAAGTCGCCCAGCATTTGCAAAACCGTTTGGTTGCAGGCAATGCGGCGCACTTCGGGCACATCTTGCCAGGCATCTTGCACTCGCAGGCCGTCAATCTTCCCGCTACGCCAACCTGCGAAATCATATCGGCTATCCAATTTCTTGATAATCGTATCAGCCAACTGGTGAAAGTCTGAGTCTGGAAAATCGATCACCGCATAGCCATCACGGCGGAGCCCCTGCGCCACTTCGCGTGTCTGGCCGGAAACGTTTTTCTCCCTGAAAAGCGGTTCGAATAAAGGCGATTCGACGTCGGGAACACCGGGCAGTGTATTAACGAAATGGCTCATAGAAAGTCCTTGTCACAAACTTCACAGTGTCTCACAGCGAGCGAAATCGCAGTTCGTACTATGCCAAATGGCATAGAGAGAGGTCTTTCTTTTGGCAGTAGCAATAAGCGGCCGCTTACCTCATAGTCGAAAGTGGCCCCTTATATGAGTTCCCAAACGAATGTAACTTACAGCACCGATACAGTAAAGCTCAATGGCGGAGGCGGACCCGTCGAGCCACGGCCGAAGCGCCACTGGTTGGTTTGGATCTTAGTGATCGCAGCGTTGGCCGCCGGCGGCTATTACTTATCCAAAGGCAGCGGAACTTCGCCGGCGACCGATACCGCGACCAAAACCACTGGTAAGAAAGGCGGCAAAGGCGCGGGTGGCCCCATTCCCGTCTCTGTCGAAAAAGTCCAGCAGGGCGATATGGGCGTTTATATCAGCGACATTCTGGGAACGGTGACGCCCACATACACGGTCTCCATCACCAGCCGCGTCGCGGGCCAGCTCATGCAAGTGTTGTATCGCGAAGGCCAGATGGTCCACAAGGGCGACCTATTGGCAGTGATTGATCCGCGCCCATACGAAGCGGCTTTGGAACAAGCCGAAGGCCAGTTGCAGCGCGATCAAGCTCTTTTGAAAAACGCCAGAACCGACGTGACGCGCTACGAGGCCGCCTTCGCCCAGCACGCGATTCCGGAGCAGACTCTGGTCACCCAACAAGCCACCGTCAATCAGGACGAGGGCACCGTGAAACTCGACCAGGGCAACGTAGACGCGGCCAAAGTCAATGTGGATTACACCAAAATCATTTCGCCGATTGATGGCCGCATCGGTTTGCGCCAAGTAGACCCGGGCAACATCGTGCCCGCCAACGGGACCGCGCCTTTACTCACCATCACTCAGCTCCAGCCGATTACGGTGATCTTTCCCATGGCCGAAGACCACATTAGCGAAGTGGCGGCCCAGCTGCGCGCCGGCCAAAAACTAAGAGTCGAAGCGCTAGACCGTAGCAACAGCACACAACTGGCCGTAGGTACCCTGCTCACTCTCGACAACCAAATCGACCCCGGCACCGGCACCGTAAAGGTCCGCGCACAATTCGCCAACAGCGATTTTAAATTGTTTCCAAATGAGTTTGTCAACGCACGCCTGCTCGTAAGAACCATCAAAGACGCCAACCTCATTCCGACCGCCGCTCTGCAGCGCAACGGCGACGCGGCGTATGTCTACGTGGTTGATCCGGATAACAGCACTGTGATGAGCCATCCGGTGACAATCTTAACCACCAACGGTTTGCAGGCCGCCGTCACAGGCGTGAACCCCGGCGAAACTCTCGTCATCGACGGCTTCGACAAGCTACAAGATAAAACCAAAGTATCGGTACGGCAACCTCGCGGTACGCCGGGCGCATCGCCAGATGCCAGCGGCGCGCCACATTCGGGACACAAAGGGCCTAAGCAATGAGTCCGTCCAGACCCTTTATTCTGCGGCCCGTCGCGACCTCGTTGTTAATGGCCGCCATCTTACTCGTCGGCATCGTTGCATATAAACAACTGCCCGTTTCCGCGCTGCCCGAAGTTGATTACCCCACGATGCAAATCGTCACGTTCTACCCCGGTGCGAGTCCGGAAGTCACAGCGTCGGCCATTACTGCGCCGTTGGAACGGCAGCTCGGAGAAGTGCCGGGCTTAAATCAGATGCGCTCCACCAGCTCGGAAGGCGCATCCGTCATCACGCTCCAGTTCGCTCTCAGCTTGAACATTGACGTGGCCGAGCAGGAAGTCCAAGCAGCCATCAATGCCGCCCAAACGTTCTTGCCCACCGATCTCCCGCTCCCTCCGATCTACAGCAAAACGAATCCCGCCGACGCTCCTATCCTCACACTCGCGCTCACCGCCAAGAACATGCCGTTGCAGCAATTGGAAGACTACGCTGACACTCGTTTGGCGCAGAAAATCGCTCAGTTGACCGGCGTTGGCGCTGTGACAATCAGCGGCGGGCAGAAGCCTGCCGTGCGCATTCAGGCCAACCCCGCACAGCTCGCTTCGTATAGCCTCGGGATGGAAGATCTGCGTACGGCTCTCGCAGCCACCAGTCTCGACGCCGCCAAAGGAAGCTTCGACGGTCCACGCCAGGATTTTCAAATCAACGCCAACGACCAACTGCTTACGGCGAAAGAGTATAACGACGTCGTTGTTGCTTATAAAAACAATGCGCCGGTAACCCTCAAAGAAGTGGCCACCGTGGTGGACGGCGTCGAAAACGAGAAGCTGGCCGCCTGGCGCAATGAATCGCCCGCCGTGATCGTAAACATTCAACGCCAACCGGGGGCGAACATCATTCAGGTGGTCGACCGCATTAACGCGCTTCTGCCCAAACTGAAGAACACCATTCCAGCCGCCATCAATGTCAGCACGCTGAGCGATAGAACCATTACCGTGCGCGCCTCTGTGGAAGACGTTGAGGTAGAACTGCTGATTTGCATCGCCCTCGTGGTGATGGTGATTTTCGTCTTCCTTCGCAACTTGGCGGCCACATTCATTCCCAGTGTGGCTGTACCTCTTTCGCTGGTTGGAACGTTCGCGGTCATGTACATGCTCGGTTATAGCCTCAATAACCTCACACTCATGGCGCTTACGATTTCAACTGGATTCGTGGTTGACGACGCCATCGTGATGATCGAAAACATCATGCGCTACGTGGAGGAAGGCGAGTCCCCTCTGCAAGCCGCCCTCAAAGGCGCCGAACAGATTGGCTTCACCATTATTTCTTTAACCGTCTCCCTGATTGCCGTGCTCATTCCTTTGCTGTTCATGGGCGATATCACCGGCCGCTTGTTCCGCGAATTCGCCGTCACCCTTGCGGTAACCATTATCATCTCCGCAGTGGTTTCGTTGACACTCACTCCCATGCTCTGTGCGAAACTTCTGCGGCACAGGGAGAAAGGCACAGAGGGCCGGCTTTACAAAGCGTCGGAAGTGGTTTTTGAAAAAACGATTGCCTTGTATGGCAAAACCCTCGAAGTAGTTCTGCGCTTCCGTGCCTTGACGTTGTTAGTGGCAGCCGCCACGCTTGGCCTCACCGTTTACCTCTACATCATTATTCCCAAGGGATTTTTTCCAGTGCAAGATACCGGAATCATTCAAGGTGTCTCGGAAGCGGACCAGGGCGTTTCGTTTACTCAAATGACCCAACTCCAGCAAAACCTGGCAACCGTGATTCTGAAAGATCCGGCGGTGGATAGCCTTTCCTCGTTCATCGGTGTCGACGGCACAAACACGACGCTTAACTCGGGCCGGATCCAGATCAATCTCAAGCCCATAGGACAGCGCAGTGGCAGCGCCTCCGATATCATCCGGCGCCTGCAGCCCGATCTCGCCAAGATCGAAGGCATCACGCTCTACATGCAGCCTGTCCAGGATTTAACTGTTGAAGATATTGTGAGCCGCACCGAATTTCAATACAGCCTGGAAGATCCCAATGCAGCCGAACTGAACGACTATGCCGCGAAGTTCACCGAACGGCTGAAAGAACTTCCGCAACTCGCCGACGTGGCCAATGATCTGCAAACCAACGGCAAAGCGATGGCCCTCACTATCGACCGGCAGACGGCTAGCCGCCTCGGCATTACTCCAAACACTATCGATAACACCCTCTACGATGCCTTCGGCCAGCGTCAAATCTCGACGCTCTTCACTCAGCTAAATCAGTACCACGTGATTCTCGAAGTGCCACCCGCTTTCCGCGTGAATCCGGTTAATCTTCAAAATATTTTCCTGAGATCGAGCACCGGCGCCCCAGTACCTATGAGCGCGTTCACCGCATTCCAGCCCGCATCGATTCCGATTTTGGTCAGTCACATCGGGCAATTCCCGGCTACCACGGTCTCGTTCAACCTGGCGCCCGATGCTGCCTTGGGATCTGCTGTAGACGCTATTAAAGAGATAGAAAAAGAGATGCCGACGCCTCCCGCCATGCAGGCGTCTTTTCAAGGGACCGCCGAGGCTTTCGTCGCTTCACTTACTAACGAACCATTGCTGATTCTGGCGGCCCTTGTCACCGTCTATATTGTGCTCGGTGTTTTGTATGAAAGCTATATTCACCCCATCACCATTCTTTCCACCCTTCCGTCCGCGGGTGTGGGCGCGTTATTGGCACTGATGATTTGCCGCCAGGAGCTAACCGTAGTAGCCATCATCGGCATCGTGCTGCTCATCGGCATTGTGAAGAAGAATGCCATCATGATGATCGATTTCGCGCTGGAAGCGGAGCGCAAAGAAGGCAAAACACCTTACGATTCGATCTATCAAGCTTGTCTCCTACGCTTCCGCCCCATCATGATGACCACCATGGCGGCCCTGCTGGGCGCTGTACCGCTGGCGTTCGGACACGGCACAGGCTCCGAGCTTCGGCGGCCATTGGGAATCACCATCATTGGGGGATTGCTCCTAAGTCAGTTACTCACGTTGTACACCACACCCGTGATCTACCTATTCTTTGACGGAATCGCCCGCCGCCTCTCCGGGCGCGACAAAGAGAGTCAAGAGGCCGGTACGCCGCCGCGAACGGAGCCGTCGCCGGCGCACGGAGACTAACACCCATGAGTCTCTCTTCGCCGTTTATCCATCGGCCTGTCGCCACAGCCCTGTTGACTATAGCTATCGGCCTGGCGGGAGCCGCCGCCTTCAACTTGCTGCCGGTTTCACCGTTGCCCCAAGTGGATTTTCCCACCGTTTCAGTGCAAGCTTCGCTGCCGGGCGCAAGTCCCGAAATTATGGCGTCGTCCGTCGCAACTCCGCTCGAACGGCAGTTCGGGCGAATCGCCGCCGTCACCGAGATGACGTCTTCCAGCTCGCTCGGACAAACCAATGTCACTCTGCAATTCGATTTGAGCCGCAACATTGACGCGGCCGCGCGCGACGTGGAAGCCGCCATTAACGCCGCTCGCGGCTATTTGCCCGCCAATCTTCCAGGTAACCCCACTTATCGCAAAGTAAATCCCGCCGATGCGCCTATCATGATCTTGGCGCTCACCTCGAACAAACTCAAACCGCCGCAGTTATACGACGCCGCATCCACCATTCTTATGCAGCGCATCTCGCAGATTCGCGGTGTAGGGCAAGTGATGGTGGGCGGCAGTTCCGCCCCGGCAGTAAGAGTGGACGTTAATCCCACGCAGGTCAACCATTACGGACTCAGTCTCGACGCCATCCGGGCCACCATCGCGGCCCAAACCGCGAATCAGGCCAAGGGCAGCTTCGCCGACCGCTTTCACGATTGGATGATTACCGCAAACGACCAGATTCTGCACGCGGTCGATTATCAGCCGGTCGTTCTCAAATACCAAAATGGCGCCGCGGTACGGCTAAGCGACGTAGCCAAAGTCACCGATTCCATGCAAACCGTTCGCTCTCTGGGCTTGGCGAACGGCGACCCGGCCGCATTGCTCATCATCTTTCGCCAGCCAGGCGCGAACATTATCGACACAGTCGACGGCATCAGGCAAGCGCTGCCTCAACTCAATGCCGCCATCGATCCCTCGATCAAACTCACAGTCACTTTAGATCAGACGATTACCATCCGGGCGTCTGTTCGCGATGTAGAGCGATCGCTGATGATCTCGATGATCCTGGTGATCTTAGTCGTCTTCCTCTTTCTGCGAGAGGCGAGATCTACCTTGATCCCGAGCGTCGCCGTTCCGGTCTCGATCATCGGGACTTGCGGAGTCATGTACATCTTCGGATTCAGCATCGACAATCTTTCGCTCATGGCGCTCACCATTTCAACCGGCTTTGTAGTGGATGACGCTATTGTGGTGCTCGAAAACATCACCCGCTTCCGCGAGCAAGGCTTGAACCGCATGGAAGCGGCATTGCGCGGAGCAGCCGAAATCGGCCCCACTGTGCTATCCATTAGCATTTCGCTGGTTGCGGTATTCATCCCGATTCTGCTCATGGGCGGCGTAGTGGGACGCTTGTTCCGCCAATTCGCCATTACGCTTTCGGTAACCATCGTTTTGTCGATGATCATATCGCTCACGGCTACGCCCACCATGTGCGCGCGCATCCTGAAGCCCGAGACGGAACACGGCTGGCTTTATCGCAAAACCGAAGGATTCTTCGAGTTCATTCTCGGAGGCTATGAACGCATGCTGCGCTGGGTTCTCCGCCACTCGGCCATTGTGCTCTTAATCGCGATCGGCACTCTTGCGTTCAATATTTACTTGTTCATCATCGTGCCGAAGGGATTCTTCCCGCAGCAGGATACCGGGCGTTTGAACGGCAACTTCATCGGAGATCAAAGCATTTCGTTCCAGGCCATGCAGTCGAAAATCGCGCGCCTGTCAAAGATCGCCCAGCAGGATCCAGATGTTGAGACAGTCCAAGCCTTCAGCGGAGGCGGCGGCGGCACCACCATGAACACGGGACGTTGCTTCATGACGCTCAAGCCTTGGAAGACTGTGCGGCACTCTACTGCGGATCAGGTGATTGCCCGCCTGCGTCCGAAGCTCAACTCGATTCCCGGCATCACTCTTTTTCTCCAGTCGGCGCAGGATCTGCGCGTGGGAGGCCGCCAAAGCGCGGCGCAGTACCAATACACTCTGCAAAGCGATACGTTGGCAGATCTCACAAAGTGGGCGCCGGTCATGACAAACGTGATGCGCCGTATGCCGCAACTTACGGATGTCGTGAGCGACCAGCAGAATAATGGGCTGGAAGCGGGCTTAAACATAGACCGTCCCACTGCCGCACGTTTGGGCATTACGCCGGCGGCCCTGGATAACGCTCTCTATGACGCCTTCGGCGAACGGGAGATCGCGCGGACGTTCTCGCCTTTGAACCAGTACTACGTCGTGATGGAAGTAGATCCCGCCTTCTGGCAAACACCCGACGGGCTCAACCAAGTCTTCGTTCCTTCCACCACAGGCGCGGCCGTGCCGCTGGCTGCCTTTACCAGCAGACATCCCTCTACGGCCGCGCTTACTGTCACTCACTCGGGAGTTTTTCCCTCAGTGACAATCTCGTTCAATCTGGCGCCGGGAATAGCGTTGGGCGATGCCGTAAACGCTATTCACGAGAAAGGGCAAAGCGCCGGTTTCCCGACAACCATCAACACCAGCTTCACGGGCACGGCGCAGGCCTTTCAAGCTTCGCTCGACTCGCAACCGATCTTGATTGCTTCGGCGCTTGCCGCCGTCTACATTGTGCTGGGGATCTTGTATGAGAGTCTGATTCACCCGATTACGATTCTCTCTACACTGCCCTCCGCGGGTGTGGGAGCGTTGCTGGCGTTGCTCATCACCAAAAACGATTTGAGCGTGATCGCCATGATTGGCATCGTTCTTCTAATCGGACTGGTGAAGAAAAACGCCATCATGATGATTGACTTCGCACTCGCAGCCGAAAGAATTGACCGCAAGACGCCCGCGGAAGCGGTGTTCCAGGCTTGTATATTGCGTTTCCGGCCCATCATGATGACCACTACTGCGGCTCTCCTGGGAGGTCTGCCGCTCGCCCTCGGAACGGGAACCGGCGCTGAGTTACGGCGTCCCCTGGGTATCACGATTGTGGGAGGTCTGATTGTCAGTCAAGCCCTCACGCTCTTTACAACTCCCGTCATCTACCTTTACATGGACCGGTTAGCTCGATTCTTGCGCCGCCTGCGCGGAGGATCGCCCCTGATGGCGACACCCCTACCGGCCCCGGCGGCGGGAGATTAAGCCATTCGTGCAGCCCCAATGCAAGATCGTCAGCGCCGAACATCCGAGTGAGCCGTCGGTTACATTGCTGCTCAACGGCAAGCTGAGCGAAGATTTGATTCCAGAGTTGGAGCACTCCATTGAGGAGGCGCGCGGCTCGCACCGGCGCGTGTATATCGATCTGAGCGAAGTTACGCTCGTCGACCGAAAAGCAGTTCAATATATTTCTGAACAGTCCGCGGACGACGTGAGGGTGGTGAATTGCCCCGTCTATCTGCGGCGATGGATCAGTCAGGTTAGTGATGAAATCGAACAATAAGCTCTTCTTAATAGCCTTTCTTACTATGTTGCTTCTCTGCGCGTGTAACCCAGCGCCTAAGTACGTGCGGCCGCCCGCGCCCACACCAACTGCTTACAAAGAGGGGACCGCGAGCCAGGCAAACGACGGCTGGAAACTGGCTCAACCGAACGACGACAAACTGCGCGGTAAGTGGTGGGAGATCTATAACGACCCGCAACTGAACGCGCTCGAAGAGCAAGTGGCCATTTCAAACCAGAGCCTCAAAGCGGCGGAGGCCAATTTTCGCGCGGCTCGTGCTGCCGTCGTGATTGCCCGCGCGGCCCTTTTCCCGACAATCGGCGCATCGCCAAGCTACGCCAACGCCCGCAGTTCGGGAACACTGAACCGCTTCGTATCCAACGGAGCTGTCAACGAGTTTTCGCTGCCGTTTGACATTTCGTATACGCCGGATTTCTGGCATCGCACCAGGAATACTATCAACGTTCAGGCATATACCGCGCAAGCCAGCGCCGCCGACGTTGCTACGGCTCTGCTCTCGACCCAGGCTGCGCTGGCGACCGACTATTTCGAATTGCGCGCCACCGACATGCAGCGCAAAATTCTCGACGATACGATGGCCAACTATCGCCAGAATGTCGACCTCACCAATACTCTCTACAAAACAGGTATCAACTCGGAACAGGACTTGGTGCAAGCGCAGAATCAATTGGATACCGCCACGGCGCAGGCAACGGATTTGGGCGTTGCGCGCGCACAGTACGAACACGCCATCGCTACCTTGATCGGCAAACCGCCGTCAGACCTGACGATCTCCGCAGGTACGTTTAACCCCAACCCGCCCGAGGTACCCGTCGCCGTGCCGTCGACACTGCTCGAACGGCGGCCCGACATTGCGGCACTCGAACGCACCATTGCGGCGGCGAATGCCGAGATTGGCGTTGCGCGAGCCGCTTACTATCCCACTTTGACGCTCTCCGCCAGCGGAGGGATCCAGTCGTACAGTTTTCTCCACTGGTTCAGTGCTCCCAGCCGTTTTTGGTCGGTCGGGCCAACGCTCTCGGACACTCTTTTTGAAGGCGGCGCACGCCGTGGTCAGAACCAACAGGCACAAGCGCAATATGACGCCGCAGTCGCTAACTACCGGCAAACTGTTTTGACTTCCTTCCAGGCGGTAGAAGATCAACTCTCAACCCTGCGCATTCTTACTCAAGAGATTGGGGAACAACAAACAGCAATCAATTCTTCGCAACGCTATTTAGATCTCGCCTTGATCCGCTTCAAAGCCGGTGTCGACAGCTACCTGAACGTGATCACGGCGCAGAACGCTTTATTAACTAATCGTGAGTCTCAAGTATCTGCGGAGTTACGGAGGATGTCGTCGAGCGTGCAGTTAGTACTGGCGCTGGGCGGCGGGTGGGATCCGAATTCTCTACCGAGTGTGAAGGATCTGGCGGCTAAGCAGCCTGATCCGGCTGCCTCGGGTAATGCCGTTCAATAACCGAACACACGAATTCATCGACCGCCTGGCCGACGGGCAAGCGGTACTCCTCCACCTTTGTGATAATTGAGACAATAAGTCGAGGACGCCATGACCGTTACGCTGAATCTGCCGCCGAGCATAGAACAGATATACCTTGCCGAAGCTCAGGCGCGCGGATTGCCGCTGGAGAAAATCATGCAGGAAGCTCTCGTTGCCGCGCGTCAGCCCGTCGAAGAAACAACACAATTAAGTCAAGCAGAATGGCTGCTTGAATTGGAGGCGTGGGGGCAAAGAAATGCGGACCAGGGACGGACGGACGGTAGCGCTGCCGAGCGCTCCGCAGTTACCTTTTCCGCTGCCAGAAAGGGCGCAATTCGTCCGCGTCGTCTTTCTGGTGCGTGCTAGATTGCCGGCGGCTCGCGACGCCCAGGCCTCGTCGAAGGTAACTGCCGTAATGGAAGTCAGCAGATCGATCCGGTTAGGCTCGAATCCCATCTGGACGACCTTACCTGGGACATTCAGATCGCCGACTAAAATCCCCAGGCTCGCCATACCGAATTGCGCCATCGCGCCAACAACGCGCTCCGCATTCTGCTCCGAGGGTCGAACCAGAAAATCGACGTCTCCTGAATAGCGGGGAAATCCATGCCACGAAACGGCAAACGCCCCGACGACCAAGTACTCAACTCTGTTCGAGTTCAAGCACTCGATAAACTCGCGCAAGTCCTTGTTTAAAGGCATCCGGGTCGGCTCGTTCCCTCAATTCGCAGAAAATATCAACCCTTTGTTGCGGGCTCATCTGTGCACGCGTTAGCGCATCCGCCGCATCGGCATCTTCGAAGCTGTTGAAGATTCGGACAACTTTCTCCATTTCTTTATTTTACCGCTTAAAGACTTGCCTCAAAGCGGTACTCAACTCGCCGGCTCCGCCGTCGGCCCTTCAAACTTGCCGCCACCGCAGCGCCCACCTCGCATACCCTTACTAAACTGTTCCCGTTGTTCCGGCGTCATCTCCTCCCAGCGCTTCCGCATCATGCGCGACCCACCGCCAAACCCGCCGCGCCCTCTGAATCCTCCAAAGAAAACGCGGCTCAAAATCAACAGTCCCAGCGCCTGCCAAAAGCGGATCGTATGCAACCCAAACAGGTCAGGCATGAGCCAGTTCCACAACTGCGTCACCACCTCGCCGCCCACCGCGATCGCAACCGCCGCAATCGCCGTCACCTTCAACACCCACAAAACTCGATTACCCTTCATCATTTTCGTTTTTCTCCTCACTGATTCGTAAATTCGTCGTAGATCTCTTGCAGCCGTTCGCGCAAATGCAGCACCGCGTAACGTTTGCGCGACAGCAAGGTATTCACACTCACGCCGGTCTCGGCCGCGATTTCCTTAAAGCTGCGGCCTTCTATCTCATGCGCCACAAACACCTGGCGCTGCTCTTCCGGCAGTTCGCCCAAAGCGTCTTCAATTTCCTCCAGCAAAACGCTGCGCGCATAAGCAGCATCGGGACCCGCATCCGGCGAAGGCAGCAGCTCTTCTAAAGTCAACCCTTCGCCACCGGCAACAGCATCCTCCAGAGACTCCGGCCGTTTCTTCCGAAACAGGTCGGTAATGCGATTGCGCGCCACCCGAAACAGCCAGGCACCGGCATTCTCAATCGGCTTCAGCAGCGCGTAGGTTTCTGTGAGTTCATAGAAGACGTCTTGCAGAATGTCTTCCGCGTCGCCGGGATCCGGCACACGGCTGTTGATAAACTTCCGCAACCGCCCTGTCTCGCGGCGGACCGTTTCCGAGAGCGCCTTGTTTTGCTCTGCTGGCAGCGTCATCGAAATGGTTCTGGCGATCTCCATCCACCCAGGAAGACGCGATGATGGCTCAAATATTGTAAGCAGGGTGGGGATTTTCAGAGCCGTTAAACTCTAAGCATGTCAGATCCTTTCCGTTTAGACGGCAAAGTTGCCCTCATCACGGGCGGCGCCAGTGGCATCGGCGAAGCAAGTTCGCGCGCCTTTTCCCAAGCCGGCGCCCATGTCATCATCGTCGATATCGACCTGCCGCGCGCCCAAGCCCTGGCGTCATCTCTCTCGAACGCGTCTGCTCATCGCTGCGACATCACCAACGAAGCGGAAGTGCAACAATTGTTCGCCAACATCGAAGCGCTGGATATTCTTTTTAATTGCGCCGGTATTGGCTTGGTAGGGACGGTGGAAGAAACCGAGCTGGCCGATTTCCAGCGTCTGTTTCGCGTAAATGTAGAAGGGACATTTCTGATGACCAAGCTGGCGCTGCCCCTGCTAAAGAAGTCGCGCGGCTCCATCCTTAACATGGGTTCCGTGGCGGGTTTAGTGGGAGTGAAACGCCGTTTCGGCTATTGCGCGACAAAAGGGGCCATTATCGCCTTAACACGTCAACTCGCCGTCGATTACCCAGTTGAGATTAGGGCGAATTGTATCGCTCCAGGCACCGTTGATTCGCCCTTTGTGGAAGCGTATCTGGAAAAATACCATAAGAACGAGAAAGACCGCGTGCGCGCCGAACTAAATCAGAGGCAGCCGTTGGGGAGATTAGGCCGTCCGGAAGAAATCGCGAATTTAGCGTTATACATTTCCTCATCCGCTGCCGATTTTATGAGTGGGTCCATTGTAAACATAGATGGAGGATGGACGGCGGCGTAGTGCTTATCCCGTACGGCTAGCAGGTTCGTATGTTCTATGGATTGACGGAAGTGGTTTTGTTCTTTAGGATATAAGTAACGTTGATTGAGGTATAGGTTATTTATTCCTCGTCATGTTTAGTGTATTGTGAAGGTGTCGGTTTCGAATGGTGCAACTCAATTTTGAACAGAGGGGTCGCAAAATGGGCCTTCGAAATATCGGTCGAATTTTTTCAGTAGCGTTTCTACTGGCGATGTTTATGCTCGTCAGTGCGGGCGGCGCACTGGGAGCCACAAGCGCGGCGGCCAAGTCTGGCGGTAGAGCGAAGAAACATTTTTCCGCAAAGAAGGCCATCGTGCATGGCGGAAAAAGGTCCGCTCATCTTGTGGCCGCCGGCTATTCACGAACCCGAAGCCGCGCCGGCTTGGTGATGAGCCGCACTAGAGGCCGTTTGCGCGGCCATCATCGAGTTTTCTTCAATCCTTGGACTGAACCGACCTACGCCGATTCCACAGTGGGAGATAGCATTGAGGGCGACGATTTAGTAATCCGCAAGGCAGCGGCTGACGCCCTTGGCCGTTATAACGGCACAATCGTGGTCGCTGATCCCCAAACGGGACGCATTTTGTCAATCGTGAACCAGAGGCTCGGGCTGAAAGGTGCATTTCAACCTTGTTCCACCGTCAAAGTGATCGTTTCCTTTGCCAGCTTGCGCGAAGCGATTGTCGATGCCAACACGCCCGTTCACTTATCGCCCCGCTACTCGCTGGACATGACCACTGCGCTGGCGCGTTCGAACAATCGGTACTTTGCCCATTTAGGTGAGGAACTTGGTTTTGAGCGGGTTGAGAAATACGCCAAGCTATTCGGTTTGGGCGAAAAGGCCGGCTTTGATATTCCAGGCGAAGAACCTGGATTCCTTGCATCGCGGCCGCTGGCCACTGGCGTCGGCATGATGACCAGTTTCGGCGATGGGATACGCCTGACTCCGCTTGAATTGGCTAGCATTGTGGCGTCAGTCGCAAACGGCGGCACCATGTACTATCTCCAATACCCAAAGAACCAGGACGAAGTGCAACACTTCGTTCCGCGCGTGCGGCGTGAACTTGATATTGCGCGCTTCATTCCCGAAATCAGACCGGGCATGATGGGTGCGGTGGAATACGGAACCGCCAGGCGCGCCATTTTCGACCAAACCGACCCCGTGCTGGGTAAGACCGGTACCTGCACCGACACAGCTCAGCCCGGCGTCCACTTAGGATGGTTTGGCTCCTATAACGAAGTAGGCAAGAACCGCATCGTCGTGGTAGTTCTACTCACGGGCGGGCGCGGTGTTGCGGGGCCGGTTGCCGCTAAAGTAGCGGGCGATGTCTACCGCAATTTAGCCGTGCAGAACTATTTCACTGCAGATTCCGCAAGCGCACCTACTAAACTAGTCTCCATGCAGAATTGTTGCCGCCAGTAGTTTACCGGCGGCGGGCATAGACTGGACGTTCGCAAACTTTGGCGCTCCCTACAACTCTTTTTTCGGCTCAGATCCTTTTAGTTATCGCTTTCCTCGCCCTCGGCCTGTGGTCAAGTACATTTAAGATGGCTGGCAATCGCTGGCGCTATGAGCTTTACGCCTTTGATTTCGCAATCGGCGCCATCCTGTTCGCGCTCATCGCGGCGTACACGTTTGGCAACTTCGGCGCAGACCTTGGCTTCTCTGAACAGCTCATGCTTTCTTCAAAGACGAATCAAGCTTGGGGGTTTGTCGCCGGCGGCCTATTTGGCTTGGGCAATATTCTGCTGCTGGCGGCCATAGCCCTTCTTGGTTTGTCACTTGCTTACCTCATCGCTACAGGCTCTGCGTTGCTTGCGCTGGGTGCGCTGGAATTCGCCGCCTACCGCGGGCTGTTTATTGCCGTCGCCATGGGGGCGGCCTTTTTGGCCATCGTCTTTGAAGCAATCGCCGCTCATCATGCCGAGGAAGCTTTACCGGCTGCGAGCCTGCCAGTCGTGGTTCGCGTTCACAAATCGGCGTCGGGCCGCAGCACCGCCGGCAGAGCTCCGCAGGTCAAAGTCGCCCTGCGCAATTCGAACAAAGGCCTGATCGTGGCTATCCTCGCCGGATTACTGTTAGGTGGATCCATTTACCCCTTCAATACATCGCTATATGGTCAATTTGGGCTTGGTACATTCGCCGGCGTGCTTTTGTTCTGTACTGGAACGCTAGCGGTTACTCTATTTGTCGCTTTTCTGCTGATGAACGTCCCCATCCATGGTGGGCCTACCAGCCTCAAAACCTATTTCCGCGGCTCCATTGGCCGCCACATTCTCGGCTTGGCCGGCGGCGCGTTGTGCGCCGGAGGCATCCTCTTGATCACGATGGTTGTTTCATTGAAGGAAGACATCAAACCCGATGGTTTGTGGATCTGGGTGGCGGCATTGGCCGCTTGCCTGCTGCCTGTATTGATCGGTTTGGCCAAATGGCGTGAGATCGGGCAGGCGCCGGGCGCGGCCAGTTCGCTTCTCGTGGGCGCGTTCCTGGTCGTGGTCGCGATTGGCGTATTCGCCCTCGCCATGGACAAAACACCGCCCTTCCCGGCCGCCCATCGGCTCGTCTTACCGCAGTCCCAGTTTCCCAGCTAATGCCTGTAGGCACCCGTCGCTCGGCACGCTACCCTGCGCCAAAGTAGCCGATCCTCCGCCACGGCCGCCAAACTCCGCCAACGTTTGCTTAAGAATCGCGCCCGCATCGATTCCAGAATCGGACGAGCATGCGATCAAGACGCCTCCTGGCTGCCTGCCGGCAACGAACACCAGCGCCTTGCCGCCCGCCGCATAGGCCAAAGCTTTTGCGCGCTCCGCCTCGCTAATCCGTTCAACCGGCCATTCCACCCGCCGGATGCCATCTGCCGAAGGCACAGCCTCCGCATGCGCTTCCCTGCCCTCGCGCTGCGCAACATCCGCCGCCAAACGCTGCCTATCCTTCTCTGCTTCTTCCAGCCGTTCCTTCAGTGCAGCCACGGATTCAGGCAGCTTGTCGATCCCAGTGGCTGTTTGGCGCGCCAGTTCCTGTAGAATCTTGAAATCCTGCCTCGCCCGTCTGATGGCGCGTTCACCGCACACGAATTCCATGCGCACATTGCCGCGCACCTTCTCAATCTTGCGAATCTCTATAGGCAGCGTCTCGCCCAACGAGCGCACATGCGTCCCGCCGCACGCACTTTTGTCTAACCCTTCAATCTCTATAATCCGCAGCGTCCCTGAGCGCTGGCTCTGTTTCCGCAAGCCTTGCACCTCGGCGGCATTCTCAAAGCTGATGTTGATGGGCCTATTGAGGCGCGCTAGTTCATTGGCCCGGGCCTCTGTGGCTTGCAACTGTTGTTCGCTAATTTCTTGCGTGCCCAGCTCAATGGTCGAAACGTCATCGCCCATGTGGAAACTCAGCGTTTGGAATCCGTACAGGTCCGTCAGCACCGCCGAAAGCAGATGCTGGCCCGTGTGTTGTTGCATGTGCTCGTAACGGCGTGCCCAGTCGATCTTGCCCGCCACCGGGCCATTCGCGAGCGGTGCCGCCACAAGGTGCGCCACGCGTCCATCTTCCTCCTCCACTACTTCCAACACCGGCTGGCCACCCAATTCGCCCAAATCGAACGGCTGACCGCCCGACGCCGGATAAAAAGCCGTCCGGTCCAGAAAAACCCGCTTCCCATCGGCGGAAACATCCACCACGTTCCCTTCAAATTCAGTCAGATACGAGTCCAGGTAATAGAGCCGTTCGGTTGCCACCTTTAACGTGTAGCATCTTTAACCCGGCAAGCTGCATCTGGCATATTGGGGAAATAGAAACATGTGGCTGAGCGAGCACATCCAGACCATCAAGCGGGAAGATCCGGCAGCGAAAAGCAGCCTGGAGATCCTGCTTTGTTACCCCGGTTTGCACGCAGTCTTATTCCACAAGCTTGCCCACCCTCTTTACCAGCGCAAGCTTTACGTGGCAGCCCGGCTCGTTTCGCATATCGGACGTTTGTTCACGGGCATTGAGATCCATCCTGGCGCCACCATCGGCAAACGCCTTTTTATCGACCACGGTTTTGGCGTCGTCATCGGTGAAACCGCCGAAGTGGGCGACGATGTTCTGCTCTACCAAGGAGTGACCTTGGGCGGAACCGGCGGCGAGCGCGGCAAGCGTCATCCTACGCTGGGAGATCGCGTAGTAGTCGGTGCGGGCGCAGCAGTCTTGGGCAATATCGAACTCGGTTCTGACGTCAAAGTTGGCGCTGGTTCAGTCGTGGTACATTCCGTACCGGCTGGCGCAACCGTCGTGGGTATCCCCGGCAAAGTCGTCAAGACTCGCAGCGAAGGTTTGGGCGTACTGGAACATGGTAGGGTGGCTGCCTGCGGCGAATCGGAACCGGCGGATCTGGAACAAGTCAACGACCGCATTCGCGAGTTGGAAGCGCTCATTCGTCTGCTGCTTGAAGAACGCGTCGGTCAGGCGCGCGGTTAACGAAACGCATAGCGTAAGCTATTCGCCGCCAAGCGTGCCAGTTCTTCGCGGCTGAACCCAAAAACCTCCGCCGCCTTCTCGTACTCCTGCTCCAGATTCGATCGAAACAGCGCCGGATCGTCGCTCCCCAAAACAATCGGCACACCGGCATCCCACAACCGCCGCAGCGGATGCTCCGCAAGGCTTCCCACCGCCCGCGTGCAAACGTTGCTCGACGGGCAAACTTCCAACGGCACCTTCCTCGCTCGTAATTCCTCTAGCAAGCGCTCATCCTCAATCGCGCGAATCCCGTGCCCAATCCGCTCCGCGCCAATCTCCAGCGCATCCCAAACGCTCTGCGCTCCGGTAACTTCTCCCGCATGGCATGTCAGCCGCAAGCCGGCCTCGCGCGCCTCGGCATAAAGTCTCTGAAACCACAGCGCCGGGCCCTTGGCTTCATCCCCACCGATGCCAATGGCGACCACTCCCTCATTCTTCATCTCGCGAGCCGCACCGAAAACGCGCGCCGCCGGCTCCGCCCCAAACTGGCGAATCGCGTCGAAAATCCACGCCACCTTCACGCCGCCAAACTGCCGCGCTTCCCGCTGAATCGCTTGGAAAATCGCCTCCAGGTTCTGCTCCTTCCAAAGAATCACTCCCGCCGACAGAGTAATCTCCGCGTGTGTCACATGCTGAGCTTTGAGGTTTTCGAGCAACCGCCGAGTTGCCAGCGCGTAGGCGGCGGGCGAATCCAATTTGCGCGTCACCCAAACATACGCCTTCAAGAAACCCGCAAAATCACGGTAGTCCGTTTGTGCGCGGATGTCGTCTAACGAAAGCTTGCGGTCAAGTTCCTGAATCGTCGCAGGCTCGACAGAGCCCTCCAGGTGCAGGTGTAATTCCGCCTTGTCCAGAGTGCGTATGTATGATGCCAGAGTGTCCATTCCGGTTTTCGATTCGCTTGTTGTAATAATAAACGTGCCATGACTGTTCAAGAGATGGAAGCCATAACCGGCGGTTACCACGGAGACCCTTTCGCGTTCCTCGGCCCTCACATGGTGGATCGCGACGGCAAGACCAGTGGGAAATTCGCGCCTTTCTCCCGCAAGCCGCTGAGTCGTCCGTGCAGCTAGACGAGGCGAAGATTCCCATGGAACGCACCCATCCCGGCGGACTTTTCACTGCTCATCTGGAAAATGAGCCGGGTGCCTACAAGCTAAATGTTACTGACCGCCAAGGCACGGTCGCCGAATTGGAAGACCCGTACCGCTTCCCGCCCGTACTGAGCGATTTTGATCTTCACCTGCATTCCGAAGGCACCAACTATGAAGGCTACAATTCCTTCGGCGCTCACTTAGTCACCGTCAACGGCGTGGCAGGAACGCAGATTCGCAGTTTGGGCTCCGAACGCGCTCATTGTCAGCGTCGTGGGCGATTTCAATGGCTGGGACACCCGCCGCCATCCCATGCGCTGCCCGCACCGGCGGCGTTTGGGAAATTTTCATGCCGGGCGTGACCGCCGGCACGCCATACAAATACGCCGTCAAATCGCATTTTCGCGGTTACAGCCAGATGAAGTCCGACCCCTACGGCTTCCTCATGGAGACTCCGCCTAAATCAGCCTCCATCGTGGTCGACATGACCTACGAATGGCACGACCACGATTGGATGGAGCAGCGCGCCGTCGCCAAGATTCTCGAAAGCCCCATGTCCGTTTACGAAGTGCATGCGGGTTCTTGGGTCAGAGTCGAGCACAACCGCCCGCTCAGTTATCTGGAACTCGCCGACAAACTCATTCCCTACGTGAAGAAGATGGGCTACACGCATATCGAGCTCATGCCCATTGCCGAGCATCCTTACACGCCTTCGTGGGGCTATCAAGTCACCGGCTATTTCGCGCCCACCTCGCGTTACGGCTCGCATCTCGACTTCATGCAGTTCGTCGACCGCTGCCACCAAGCCGGCATCGGCATTCATGGTCGACTGGGTTCCGGCGCACTTCCCGAAAGACGCGCACGGCTTGGCGTTCTTCGATGGCACCGCGCTCTACGAGCATGAAGATTCGCGCAAAGGCGAGCACCGCGATTGGGGCACGCTGATCTTCAATTTCGGCCGCAACGAAGTACGCTCGTTCCTCATCTCGAACGCCCTGTTCTGGCTGAAGAAATATCACATCGACGGCCTGCGCGTCGACGCCGTCGCGTCCATGCTGTATCTCGACTACTCACGCAAAGCGGGCGAATGGATTCCCAACGCCTATGGCGGCAATGAGAATCTGGAAGCCATCAGCTTCTTGCGCAAAGTCAACGAACTGGCGCACCAGGTTCCCGGCGCCATTACCATCGCGGAAGAATCCACCTCGTTTACCGGCGTTTCGCGCCCCGTCTATCTCAACGGCCTCGGCTTCACCATGAAGTGGAACATGGGCTGGATGCACGACATGCTGGCCTATTTCGGGCGCGACCCCATCTACCGCCGCTACCACCAAAACGACATCACCTTCAGCATGATCTACGCTTTTACCGAAAATTTCGTGCTGCCCATTTCGCACGACGAAGTCGTCTACGGCAAGCGCGCCTTGCTTGACAAGATGCCCGGCGACGAATGGCAGCGCTTTGCCAACGCCCGCGCCTTCTTGAGCTACATGTGGGGCCACCCCGGCAAGAAGCTTCTCTTTATGGGATGCGAAATCGGCCAAACCGCCGAATGGAATTCCGAGTCGCAAGTGGAGTGGTGGCTGCTCGATCACGAAGTCCACCGCCGTTTCCAGAATTTCAACGCAGCGCTAAACGCCATGTACCGGAGCGAACCCGCGCTTTACGAAGTGGATTTCTCGCACACGGGCTTCGAGTGGATCGACTTCCATGACGCCGACAATTCCATCGTTTCTTTCGTGCGGCGCGCTAAACAGCACGAAGATTATCTGGTCTTCGTGTGCAACTTCACGCCGACACCGTATAGGGCTTACCGCCTGGGCTTCCCGGAAGCTGGCTTGCATCGCGAGATCTTCAATTCCGACGCCGAGATGTTCGGCGGCAGCAACATGGGTAACGGCGGCTTGCTGAACGTGGAGGCTCGACCCTCGCACGGCAGGCAAGCTTCGGCAGATGTAGTGATCCCGCCGCTGGGAGTTGTCGTATTCAAACCGATGCGGGTTTGACAAGGCACAACTCGTTTGCGGCCTTCCAATCGTAAGGCCGCAATTCCTGGGCGGGAAACTCGCGCGGGAAACTCGCGAAACTCGGGAATTCGGGACAGGATCGAAAAACCAACTCGGCCGCTACACCCATCGCGTCGCCATCTCGAATCAACGCCTGCTCGCGCTCCAAGACGGGCAAGTCTCGTTCCAGTGGCAAGATGTTTGCGAAGCAAACTCCAGCCGGTAGACCGGAAACCACTACCGCGAGACGGACAAACAACAACAATCGAAACCCTGACCATCTCCGCCGAGGAGTTCATCCGCCGCTTTCTCCTCCACACCCTGCCGCCCGGCTTTCAGCGCATCCGCTACTTCGGTTTCCTGGCCAATCGTTTCCGGCAAGAAAAACTCAACCTCTGCCGCCAACTGCTGCATGGCGTCCGCAGCGATCTGCTGCCGCCACCCGTTGCTTGCCAACAGCTTCTCGCAACCCTCTCATCGTGGCTTCGTTTCACCACCGCTTTTCCGCTCTTGCCACTCTCCCCTTGGCTCCTGCCCGCTGCGCGGCACGCCATCTTCCCCTCTCACCGACATTCAAAACCCATAGTCCGCCCCTCAGCACGCCCCAAGCGGTTTAGTTCACCGAGTGATCGCATCACCTTTTGCGGCCCGGCCACTTCTCCGTTCCTCAACATCGCAATCCGCAAAAGCTGATGCGATCTTTATCAATCACAAAACTTGTCGATTTTTCTTCTCCCTCATTTTCAACCACTTCCCGCCCAAAAAATCCATTCCGCCCTCCCCCCGCCTTTACCTTCAAAGCGTGAAAGACACTACCAACCGCTCTCTCAACGCCCTCAAACACGGCGCCTCCGCGAAAACCCTCTTCCTGCCAACCGAAGACCCCGCTCAATTCGATCTCTTACTCGACAACGCCTTTGAGCAATACCAACCCGCCAACTTCGAAGCAGAAGGCCTCGTCTACGATTCCGTTGAAGCAAAGTGGTACCTGACTCGCCGGCAAACCGTCCGCGCCGACTACGAACTCCTCATGCACACCACTCATTCCGACACCAACTACTGGCCTGACCAAGATATGGATCGCCTCGAACGCTTCGACCGCTATTGCACCACCGCCGAACGCGCCTTCCGCCGCGCTCTCGTCAACGTCCGCTTCCTCCGCACCGAAGCCGTCAAAGACGAAAAATGGCGCGAACTCCTCGTTCTCCGCAAAGAAAGCCTCCAATTCGCCCGCGAGAAATTCGCAAACTCCAAAGCCAATCAAGCCCGCCGCGATGCCGAAACGCTCAAAGAGGGCCTCAAATCCCATCGAGAGTCTTCGGCCCCCATCCAGCCAGACAACTCCATCCTCCAGCGAGCCTTCATCAGCTTCGAGGACGGCATCACCCTCATCGATCAACTCTCCCCCTCCAACGACGAGGTCCGCAAGCTCATCGAAAACGACCCCAATCCAGTCGTCGTTCGCCACTACACTTTCTTGCACGACATCCCCGAGGAATATCGCTTCCTCGTCCCCAACGGCTTCACACGCAATGCCACCGCCCGTTACGAAATCCGCCACCAAATGGACGCCGCCCAATTCTCCGCTCTCGCCCGCCGCGAAGACGAACAAATGGCCGATTCCGATTTCAGCAGCGACGAAAGTGAAATCTCCGATGAAGACTGGATTAAGCAACAACGGAATAAAACCAAATGAGCGAACTGACCTTCCTTGTCGAGAAGTCAGCAGAAGCCGTAGTGTGTGCTGAGCAGCACATTGCTCATGTGGGTTAAAGTCCCACTGTCGCTCACATGAGGAGCGACATATCCAAACGCGGGAGTAATGTCTCGCGGGCCAGAGAAAGGAGAAGGTATGAAGAAGCCTAAACGGCTGCTGGACAGCACTCGAATGGGACCAGTCTACTTGGGGCAAGATAAGATCGCCGCATCGTAAGAGATCATTTGCAAGCGCTGGTGGCTGATGGTCGCTGTTGTCTAGACGCTTATGTCGTCATGCCCAATCATGTACACGTGCTTTGGACGCGCATATCCGGCTCCCTCAACTGATGCAGCGTGCCAAGGGACCGACCGCGCGTTGGGCGAACCAACCGCTGGGCCTCGCCGGTAAGCCGTTCTGGCAGGAAGAGTACTTCGATCGGCTTGTGCACAGCGCATCTGAGTTGAAGCAAATTCGCCACTACATTGAATTGAACCCAGTGAAGGCTGGCTTGGTAGCGCATCCTGCGGAATTTCCTTGGTCCAGCGCCCGCGGGCGCGAAAGCGGGTCTGAAGACCCGCGCGGACTTAAGTCCGCCCTCCGCGGCCACTGAAATGTAGAAACGCCAGTGCCAAGACTCGTCTCGGCATCGCCTGGTAAGCGATGTCTTCCTCTCATGTTCTGCAAAAACCGCCTTTTCTTCGCCTTTTCGGAATTCCTGCGAAGATGGGAAACTGAGTTAACAGGCCGATTGCGCGTTGAACCAACATTTGCGCCGCGCCGATCAGTGACAAATGGAACACACCTTCCGACGCATATTGGTAAGGGCCACTAATTGGGTGGGCGATGCGGTAATGTCCGTCCCGGCGTTGCAAGCTTTGCGTGAGCACAATCCACAGGCGCGGATTGCCATCTTGGCGCGGCCGTGGGTGGCGGGGCTATACGGGCGTGAATTGTTTTGTGACGAAGTGATCGCGTATGAAGCGCCGCGTGGTTGGAAAGGCTTGCGGGAAAAGCGCCGCGTGGCCGCCGAATTACGGGCGCGCCGCTTTGATTGCGCGTTGCTGCTGCAAAACGCTTTTGAAGCAGCGGCACTGGCGCGCTGGGCGGGTATACCGATTCGCATCGGTTACGACCGCGACTCGCGCGGGTGGCTGCTCACCCATCCCATTCCTCTGCCCGTTGCCGGAGAGATTCCCCGCCACCAACGGTTCTATTATCTGGAGTTGTTAAAACGCGCGAAGCTGATTCCTGGTTATCAGAAGGAAGAAACGATTCGGCTGGGCGGCAGCGCCGGCGCTGCAGAAAAAGGGCGCGCGTTGTTGCGTGAGGCCGGGTTCGCCGGCGCTGTGATCGGTGTGAGTCCTGGTGCCGCCTACGGAGGCGCAAAGCGCTGGCTCCCGGAACGGTTCGCGGAGGCGGCGGCGGCGCTGGCCCGCGAGCGGCGCGCCGAGGTGGCGATCTTCGGATCGCAGGAAGAGTCGCCGATTTGCCAAATTGTTTGCGACAAGATCGGACGGACGGGTGTGCGCTGCCTCAATTTCGCGGGTGCGACGCCGCTGGATCAGTTCGTCGAGATGGCGGCGGCGTGCGAGTTATTCTTGACAAATGACTCGGGCGCGATGCATGTAGCAAGTGCCTTGGGAGTGCCGACAATCGTAGTATTCGGCGCGACCGACGAGGAAGCAACAGGGCCAACCGGCGCCTGGAGCAGAGTGGTACGGCGCGCCGTAGAATGCAGTCCATGCTTGTTACGGGAATGCCCGATTGATCATCGCTGTATGACGGGCGTGACGCCGGGTCAAGTGATCGACGCAGCTCGCGGACTTGTGGCGATAAAGGGAAAGTAGGAATTCTAGTTTTGGACACACGGGGAAAGATTGTGCCGGTGGAACAATTGGCCGCGCACTTGGGGAAGGGTGATTGGCTAGCGGCAGTGGGGACGTTTGATCCTCTCACATTGAGCCACGCCGAATGGCTTGCGACGCTGGGCGGCAACGGGAAAAAGCTTTTGGCCGTAGTCGAAGCACGAGAAGGCTGCCTGCTGCCGCTGGAAGCGCGTGCAGTCTTAGTCGCCGCATTGAAGAGCGTGCACCTCGTGGTCGTTGTTCCTTCAGCGGCTGCGCTACCGGACATTCCACAGTTGGAGATTGTGAATGACGAAGAAGGGGAGCGCCAACGCTCGCTTGCTTTTGTGGAGCATGTGAGAGCACGGCAAGGCGGCCGATGAAAAGCATTTTGGTCGTGCGGCTGGGGGCGATGGGCGATATTATCCATGCGCTGCCGGCAGTAGCCATTGTGCGCCAATCTTTTCCACAGCACCGGATCTATTGGGTTATAGCGCCCAAGTGGATGCCGTTGCTCGAAGGCAATCCGCAGGTGGATGAAATTGTGCCCTTCGATCGGCGAAGCCAAGGCGGCATTGTGGAAGCATGGCGGAAGCTGCGAGTGATTCGGCCTGAGATTGCCATTGATTTTCAGGGGTTGATCCAATCGGCTTTAGCCGGGCGGGCAAGCAGACCAAAGCGGTTCGTTGGGCGGGACCGATCTCAAGCGCGCGAATCCTTGGCCGCCGTCTTCTATAGCCAGCCGGTGAAGACAAAAGGGCCGCATTGCGTTGAGGCAAATTTGGAACTGGCAGCGGCGGCCGGCGCAACAGGCTTGACAGACCAGTCATGGCTTCCGGCGGGAAAGCCCGAAGGCGATTTGCCGGCTGGCGCATTCGTCTTTGCCAGTCCGTTTGCGGGTTGGGCTAGCAAACAGTGGCCACTCGAAAACTATCGAGCGCTTGCGCGAGAACTGCAAAAAGAAGGCCTGCCCTTGGTTGTGAATGTGCCGCCTGGCTTTCGTACGAAGCTCGCCGGGATGCCGGAACTGACAGTTCACGAATCGGGGTTGCCCGGTTTGATTGACGGTACTAGAAAAGCGCTCGCCATCGTTGGTGTCGATAGCGGACCGATGCATTTGGCGGCGGCTTTAGGCAAACCGGGAGTCGCGATTTTCGGGCCGACCGATCCTGCGCGCAACGGGCCGTTTCATAGCAAGATGGCAGTGCTGCGAAGTGCGGGAGCGGCCACCACTTATAAGCGCGGCGAAGAGATTGACCCTAGTATGCGGGCCGTCAGCATGGAACAAGTCAAAGAAGTATTGCTCAATTCGATTCGCTCGGCGCGTGTTTCGGCATGACGTTTCCGAAACCCTATGCGGATTTTGCGCAGCGCTTGCGAGTGCCGGCCGGCTTTGTCCTTTTGATTGCGTTCGCTTGGCTATCGCAGCCCTCGAAATTTTCGATGTCGGCGGGTTTGCCGATCTCTCTGCTGGGGCTGCTATTGCGCGGTTGGGCCGCCGGACACTTGGCGAAGAACCAAGACTTGGCGTCATCGGGGCCGTTTGCTTACGTGCGCAATCCGCTCTATTTGGGAACGCTGATTACCGCGGCCGGTCTGGTGGTGGCTGCGCGCGAGTTTTGGCTGGCGCTGCTGTTTGCAGCCGTATTCCTTGGCGTCTACCTGCCCGCCATCGAATTGGAAGAGCAGCATTTGCGGACGATTTTCCCCGGATACGCCGCCTACGCCTCGCGCGTTCATCGATTTCTGCCGCTAACTGGTTTCTGTCGTGCGGGACAGCCTCTGGCTGAGCCGCGACCGCAAGGGAGCGGCCAAAGCACTCCACAACGTAACTTTTCGTGGCAGCTCTATCGACGAAACGAAGAGTACAAGGCGCTAGCAGGCTTCTTGCTCGCGGTAGGTTGGCTCAGTTGGAAATTGCTTGGGAAGGAATAGACTGAAAGGTATGAAGATCCGGACAATAGTTCTTGCTCTAGGAGCCGTAGTGGCAGTAATAGTGATCGCGCTAGCGATCTTGACAGGACGGGCCGACAGTTGGCGGCCCAAGATCCAGGCTGAGCTACAGGACAAGCTAAACCGTCCGGCGAGCATTGGCCACCTGGGCCTCAAACTGCTTCCATTGGAACTGAAGTTGGAAGGCTTTACCATCGGCGAAGCACAAGGTTTTCCGCAGGACCGGCCATTTGCCACGGCGAGCAATGTCTTTGTGAGCGTCGGCTTTTGGTCTTTGTTGACCGGCAGTCCAGAGGTGAAGAATCTGGAGTTGGATAAACCACAAATCGAATTGATCCGGAATGCGTCGGGTGTTTGGAATTTTTCATCGTTGGGCAAAGGTGCGAGTAGCAGCGGCGGGAGCGGCAGCAGCCAGTTCTCGCTCAACCTGTTGAAAATTGCGGATGGGCAAGTAGGCTACAGGGATCAACTAGACAAGCAGGCTCGAAGCGTTTACGACCACATTGACTTGAAGCTAACGGATTTCGCGCCCGGCAAACAATTTGGCGTGGATCTGGGTGTGCACTTCCCGGGAGACGGACGCCAGATGCTTGAATTCAATGGCAAGGCTGGGCCCCTCAATGTAGCGACGGAAAACGCATTGCCGCCGATTAATGGGCACCTATCGATTGAACAGGTTTCGCTGGCGGGCATAAACAAATTCGCCTCGGGCACAATTCCGGCAGATACAGATTCGGTGGTGTCGGGCGAAGCGGACATCAATTCGCTGGCGGACGTGCTGGCGTGCAAGGGGAATCTAAAGCTGGAGAACACCACGCTAAACGGTGCCAAGATGGGCTACTCCATTGAATCTACTTACAACGTTGAAGATGATTTGAAGCAGAAGAAGCTTTTGATCAAGACCGGAGTTGTGCAACTAGGGTCGACGACGTTCATCGCGTCGGGCGACGTGAATACGGCGAGCACACCGGCAGCACTGAACGTCACGTTTAAAACCGACCATTCGTCAATCACGGAACTGGCGAAACTGGCTGGCGGTTTAGGGGTGGCCTTCAATCCCGCCTACACCGTGGCCGGAAAGGTGAGCGCCGATGTCACTGCCAAAGGGCCGGCGACTGCCCCGCAACTGAATGGCACGGTTCGGGCGCAAGGTCTCACGGCCACTGGCGGAGAGATCAAACAACCAGTTTCGATTCCCGAAATTGATTTGACGCTTTCGCCCGATTCGATTATTTCGAACACGTTCAGCGCCAGCAGCGGAGCGACATCCCTTTCCATGGCGTTCTCGCTTTTGCAATATGCGACGGCAAACCGGAGCATCGACGCGACGCTGAAGACGGATGGCGCGAACGTGGGCGAGCTGTTGAATATCGCCAAGACCTACGGAGTGGAGGCGGCGCAAGGCATGACGGGCGACGGGAAGCTGACGCTGGATGTTCACGTTAAAGGTCCCTTGGCGAACGCCTCGGCGCTGACCTATGCAGGCACGGCAAATATCGCCAATATGACCTTAGTCACGCCGCAGTTACGGAAGCCGTTGACGATTGCTTCGGCGAATGCCGTGTTCTCGCAAAACTCGGTTGGCTTGGATAATTTTGTAGCGACCCTGGCGAGCACCACGGTTAAGGGAAGTTTATCCGCGAAGAATTTTGCCGCGCCCGTATTGGCTTTTAATTTGAGCGCCGACCGCATGGACACCGAAGAATTGCAGAACGTTACCGTGCCGGCACCGGAGAAGAAGAGTGCCGCCAAGCATGGAAAACAGCAGACGCCGAGTCTTTTGCTCTCGACGACAGGGACCGGCACGCTCGCCGTGGGGTTGCTGAAGGCAAACGACATTGTGCTGAAAGATGTGAGCGCGAAATGCAACTTGAACAGGGGCGTGATTGACCTTTCACCGTTGAGCGCCGAGGTGTTCGGCGGCAAAGCGAACGGAAGTCTGACTGCGGACGTGCGTCCCGCGACACCACAGGTTTCGGTGAAGATGAAGTTCGCCGGGGTGGACGCGAACAACCTGCTCTCAGCCGTGAGTTCCATGAAGGACACGGTTTACGGAAGCTTGTCGGCTGACACAAATCTGCGTTTTGCGCTGGCGGCGGGCAATGATTTGGCACGGACTCTGAATGGCGCGCTGAGCTTTAGTTTGGCGAATGGAGTGATAAAGAATATCAACATCCTGAGCGAAGTAAACAAGGTGAGCAAGCTCTTGAGTTCCGGTGGCCAGGATTCGGCCAATGGCGGAACGGCGCTGAAGAAGTTTTCCGGAACGTTAAACATCGTGAACGGCGTGGCGAGCACACAGAATCTAACCGGGGAATTGACGCAAGGCACGCTGCTGGCCAAGGGGACCCTGAACCTGGTGAGCCAGGATGTGAATATGCATTTGACGGCGTCACTCGGCGGCGGCAGCGCGAACCAGGCTAGCGGCGGTGGTTTATTGAACGCCGTGCTCGGCGGCAAGGGCGGATTAATGGTGCCGATCTTAGTTACCGGAAATATGGCTCATCCAACAGTTACGCCGGATGCGGCGGAATTGGCGAAATTGAAGCTGGCCAATTTGACTGGATCAAAAGGCGCGGTGGGCGGGCTGCTGAACGGAATTCTGGGCGGACAAACTCCGGCAGACGGGAAAACCAAAAAGCCCGCGAATCCGTTGGGGTCGATCTTAGACCAGTTTACTAAGAAGAAGCAGTAACGCGAGCCTCAATGAACAGCTTTATACGGCTTGGCTTTCTGCCACACGCTCACAACCTCGCTTTGCTAATGCTGCGAGTCTTCGTCGGTACCAGTCTCTTTCTC
Organism: Bryobacterales bacterium; assembly: GCA_963763615.1. Taxonomy (GTDB): domain Bacteria; phylum Acidobacteriota; class Terriglobia; order Bryobacterales; family Bryobacteraceae; genus Bog-105. The sequence goes on from CAVXPI010000020.1 coordinate 256,634, forward strand.
CGGCACGGATTGGAGAAGATCACCGGCTTTTCGGAAATGGTTCGCCATTTTCCCGACCCATTTGGCTTTGGCGCGCAATGGAGTTTGGCCTTTGCCTTGATCTCCGATGCAGTGTGCTCCGTGCTGCTGATTATCGGTTTGGGAACCCGCTGGGCGGCCGGCATCATCGCGGTAAATACTGCAGTGGCGTTCATCTTCGTTCACCACATGCATCTTTCCGGCGAGCATAACGGCGAACTGGAGTGGCTGTATTTGGCGGCGGCGCTCGCATTGTTTCTTTCAGGCGCGGGGAAGTTTAGCGTTGATCACGGGCTGGCGAGCCATGGCAGTGAACACTACTTCCACGAAGGCAAAGCAGCCAATCGCCGCAAGTACAAAGCCGCGGCCAGGTAGTTATTCTTTCCCGAGCGCAAAGTAGGCGGCGGTGGGAAGCAACACGATAATCGCCGCCGCGAGCGCGATCAGAAGGCCGTGCGACGTAAGGGCGGACTCGATCCACTCGCCAGTGGACCGAAACCACGCGAAGGCAACACCCAGGCAAACGATAAGCAATCCGACAGCCCAGGCGAAAGTGGCAATTTGCGTGGCCAGGATCGGGCGGGCGGCATCGTTCGCAGCTTCGCGGCGTGCGCGGATTTGCGCCATCCACCATACGCGCCCAGGGTCGGGCAAAGAAGTGGCAGCGGCCATCGATTCACGGTTGGCAAGCGCAAAGGTACCGCCCAAGGCGACGGCTTCAGAGCAAATCGGGCAGCGCGTAAGGTGCTCGTGTAGCGAAGGCTCAAGGTAGCCTTCGAGTACGCACGCTAGGGCCTGTGCTTCAAATTCGCATTCTGTAGGCTTCATCACCGTCTCCCCTCCTGCCAGCCCAGAAGACCTGCCAGCTTGCGGCGTGCGCGGAACAGAAGCGTCTTCATGCTGCCCTCCCCCACACCCAGCGTGGCGGCAATCTCGCGGTGGGAAGCGCCCTCGGCATAAGCCAGCCAAAGCATCGCTCGTTCGCGCGGCTGAAGTTCGGCCATTGCCCGCGTGAAGTCGGTCAAACGGTCGCTGGCGGTAGCTGTGCCGGTAGCCGCCACATGCTCAATTTCCACATCGGCAAACGGCCGAACCATTTGGCGGCGTCGGGCATCCCTTCGCGAGATTGGTGGCAATCCGATAAAGCGAGTTGCGCCGGTGAGCTTCACTTTCGTACTTGCTGGCCGCGCGGAGGAAACGATAGAACGCCTCTTGGAGGAGCTCGTCCGCTAACTGGCGGTCGCCGGCGACTCGGGCCAGATAAGCCCAGACACCACGCGCATTGCGCTCGTAGAAGGCACGGAATGTTTCCTCGTCCATCACAAATTCCGCACAGCCTTCTTCGCGAGCATCGAGGCGGCTGAGTTCGCTATAGGTCAGATCGCGGGCCATAGATTATTGTTGGACCGCCGGCTCGATCAGTCCGAGACGGCGTGAGATGAAGTACGAGATGACGGCGGAAACCACGAAGCCGATTCCGAGCGCAACGCCAAGCACGCCGAGGGCGCGGAGAGGTTCCGCAGACTCGTCCTTAAGACTCGAACCGACGATCTGCAAACCGATGCCTGCGGCGGTGACAACCAGGCCAGCTTGCACTGACCAGAGGATTCGGCCGAAGGGCGCACCGATCGAGCGTGGCCCGGCGTCGAGCGAGATCGGCGTTGATTCGAGGAACTTCTTACCCGCCGGCGATTGTATATACGCGAGCAAGTCGTCGTTCGCGGTAAAGCGGTCGAGCAGTTTTGTGTGGACATCTGTCTGCACTTTAGTGAGCCGGTTCCAGCGGCGGTAGTCGACCAGAGTTTTGATCAACCAAGTGATCAAGCCGATGGCCATTCCAAAACCTATGAACACGCCAAGCCCGTTGATCATATCGCGCCATAAGTCGAGTGTTTGCTCTGCACGGGTCGGAGGCACGTTGACGTTAATGTAAAAGCCAGGGTTGCGGAGAATTTCGGAGTGGGTTTGCAAGAAGGCCGAGAGCGCCGGATATGGCGTTAAGTACGAATCGTTGCTGAGGAGGGTAGGGTCAAGCGCCAGGACTCTGCGCAAGGAAGGCGGATATTTGTCGAGCAATTGCGAGAACTCTTCTTTGGTCCTTTCCGCATCTGGCTGTTCGAGCGAGGTGGCAGTGGGGATGGGAGCATTCGGCTTTTGCGCCCAGGCAGAAGACGCCGCGAGAAAAAGCGTTAGGGAGATGATTATTCGCATTCTGCCCACTAGTTACGCAAGCGGCGAAAAGAGGTTAACAAAATGGCGAAGAATTCTAGTTGACCAGCATGGGCGGCGGCGAATCAGGTGGAACCGGCTCGGCAAAGTATTCGTCATATACTTCATCATTGAAGAAGCTGGCGATTTTGACGTCTTTCATCGGCAGCGTAATGACGAATTCGTTGCGATCGAGGGTGGTGTCTTTGAGCACAGCTTCGTAGTAGACGGTGCGGCGCGGTTCAAGGCTGTCTTTGTCTCGATAGCCACTGATGAAGGGCAAGAGCCGAAAATATTGCTCGCGCGGGTCGAGGTTGGGCGATTCCACGACCCAGCCGGCGTACCATTTGCGGGAATCGAGCGTCACGGAGATGAGCCGTTTTTGATTGACAGCTTCGTCTAAGAGCCTGAGCAGAAAATTGCTATGAGAACGGATTTCCTTGCTCTTTGCCTTTTCCTTGCTGATGAAGAGATTCACCAAGAGAGCCAAGCAAGGACCGAGGAGCAGAGAAATCGCACTGGTAGCGGAATAAGGGAACGGCGAGAAGATGTTCCAATACGTTCCGAACGATTTGCCTGCAGGGGTCGTCACGAGAAGGAGTTCACCCAACCGGCCAGCGATGGAAAGGCACACACCTGCAATAGCGGCGTAAAACAACAGCCGGTATCCATCGGCGCGTTGCGCGGCGAAGCGAAAATAATGGGTTAAATGGACAAAGAGAAATCCGCCGATCAACGGCAGAAGGAGCAGATTGTAGGGCATCCGCTAAAAGAATTTATTCGCGCTGACGAACGGGCCTGATAAAAGTGACACCGGGTTTGCCACGGAAGCGCTCGTTTTCTTTCGACATGCGGTCGATCGTCGCTTGGACTTTTGGATCGCGCAAGAGAGCGTCGACGTCCACGATGGTATAGCCGTTGTAATCCACGTGTGATACTTTTTCGTTATCTGAATCGGCCATTAGTCGAACCTCGCTACTTCGAGAATAACCCTTTTGAGTTCAGACGCGGGTGCGGAGCGAAAAGTCTTCGTCCACACGGCTCAAATTCGGGCTGTAGAAGGGATCGTGAGCAATCACTTTTTCCCACTTTGCTTTCATGGCAGCGACCTCTTCCGGATGCGGAATCAGATCCTTCGACGTCTTGGAAAGCGATTCGTGATGGTAGAGAACGGCGTGCGGAGTATAGAGGTTTCGATAGCCGCTCGCGCCAATCTTCAGGCACAGGTCGACATCGTTGAAAGCCACGGCAAACTGCGTTTCATCGAAGCCGCCGACTTGCCGGAAGACGTCGCTCCGCACCATGAGGCACGCGCCGGTGACGGCGCTCACGTTGCGAATGACGTCTGAAAAATCGAAATAATGACCTAGGGAGGAAGTCAGGCCCTTAAAGGCGTGGCCGCAATTATCGAAGAGGCCCATCACGACGCCTGCGTGCTGGATGGCCTCATTCGGATAGAGCAGTTTGGCGCCGACAGCGCCGACTTCCGGCCGCACGGCGAGTTCGAGCATCGCTTCGAGCCAAGTGGGTTCAATCACGGAGGTATCGTCGTTCAGAAAAAGCAGCACGGGCGATGCACATTGGCGTGCAGCGGCGTTGTTAATGGCGGAGAAATTGAAGGGCTGGTTGCGCCAATCGATGTAACGCAAATTGGAGTGGTTGCTCTGAAACTGATTTATCAGCTTTTCGGTAGCGGCGCCTTTGGAATTATCGACAACCACGACTTCGTAGTTCGCATAGGAGCTTTTCGAAAACAGGCTATCCAGATTAGCGCGCAAGACATCGACTTTTCCGCCTGCGGCAATAATGATGCTGACTTGTGTGCCCGCTTTGACTGGATAGCGAACACGCCAACGGCCGGCGGTCCTTCCCTGCTCTACTAGGCCGCCTTCCTGGGTTCGATCACAATACTCTTGGATGGCGCGGCGAGCTGCATCGATCGCGTAGGTCTTGTTTTGTATGCCGCTGGCAGTGGAAGCGGCACCGGCACGCCAGTGATACAACACTTTGCAGATGTGTTGAATGTGCGAGGCCTTTTCGGAGGCGCGCAGAACGAGGTCGTAATCCTGGCTGCCATCGAACTCAGGATTGAAACCGCCGAGTTTGCCGGCTAGATCACGCCGCAAGACAAGCAGATGGCAGACATAGTTTTCGGATAAGAGTAGATCCGGAGACCAATCAGGCTTAAAAAACGGGTCGAAGCGGGTACCGCGCTCGTCGATCTTGTCCTCGTCGCTATAAAAGAGGTCGCTCAACGGATTTTGGTTGATGGCCTCGCAAACATAAGCTAGCGCGTTCGGGGCAAGGGTATCGTCGTGATCTAGCAGGGCAAGGAAATCGCCGGTGGTCATTTCCCAAGCCAGATTGGAAGCGCGAGAAATGCCGCCTTGTTCCGTGGCGTAGTGGACTTTGATGCGCGAATCCAGCACGGCATAACGCTCCAGCGTCTGGCGAACGGCCGGATCGGTGGAGGCGTCGTCACAGATGCATAATTCCCAGTTTGCATAAGATTGCCGCAACACGGAATCGATAGCCGCTTCGAGTTCATCGCGTTTGGTGTTGTAAACCGGCGTGATGATGCTGATCTTGGGCTGAACGGGAAATGAAGGTGCCTTCAGTTCGATAATCTGCGATTCGGGCCGTTCAAATTCGTGAATCCACCGTTGATAGTCGGAGACAAAACCTTTTTCATGGTTAATATCAACGTAGGTCCGGGCTTCCCGGACAACCACACCTTTCACTAGGGCGCGCAACAAAATTGGGTGGCGGCCGTTCGACAATTCTTTGGAATCAAACTGCGCCATAAAGCCGGAGCGGCCCGTTTTATCAAGGTTCGGCAACGATTTTTGAACATCGGGCCGCGGGATGCAAGGTTGCGTGTCGATCGTCTTGAGGCCCGGCACTTCGATCTGAATGTTATCTACACCACCTTCGGCAGCGGCCCAGCCACGGACGGTAATCTTGCCTCGGCGGGGGCGGCTTTCGTCCGGGTTAGGCTCGTCGATCGTTAGGTGCGTGTTGCGGCGCCCGATTAAATTGGAATGGCCATTGGTCCCGTTGGCTATTTCCCCGTTCAGCAGGAGCCGCCGCTGTCCGCCCTCACCGGGCATAATCGTTTTTACGACGTTACCCACGGCCCGCAAAGTTCTCCAGAGGCGCCCGGTGACAACGTCCATCAAAATACGCTCAACGCGCACCAAAGTAGCCTGCTGGCTATTCACTTGCCGTTGTTGCTCCTCAAACATTGCTAGCAACCGCGCCAATTGCTTCTCTGAAGCCCTGAGTTCCGTTCTCAGTTGGTCCACTTCGTCTCGCGAAGCCGCCAATAGGGCCTCCAAAGAATCGGTCTGATTCATTGTCTTCAAAAGCTGGTCCGATTCAACAGTGTAGCAACGTGTTTTACACTTATGGCTTGCCCCGCAAGCTTGGCCAGCATTTCCTGACGTCCCAAACGATTTTGGCGCAAATCGCCGCAGCTGCGGGAAAGACGCATCCGCACTGCATTGTGGAAATAGGCCCGGGGCGCGGTGCCTTGACTAGCCATCTGCTGCCCTTGTGCGAAGAGCTTCATGTCATTGAGTTAGACGGCCGGTTAGTGGAATCGCTTACACGCAAATTTGCAAACCAACCGAATTTACACATCCATCGCGGAGATGCGCTGGAGAGCAACTTAGCCGAATGGGGCCCAGCGGTCATTACCGGTAATCTTCCGTACTACATAACGTCGCCCGTAGTGGAAAAGTTTCTGGAATTGAGCGAAGAGTTTCCAATCGCTGTTTTTCTGATGCAGTTGGAAGTAGCGCTGCGTTTGCTGGCCAAGCCGAATTCGCGCGATTACGGCTATTTGACGGTGGCGACGCAACTTGTCTGCGAAGCGGAGATGGTTTGCAAGGTGCCGGCCAGCGCGTTTTCACCGCCGCCAAAGGTTGAATCGGCGGCGGTGCGCCTGGTTCGCCGGCCAGAATTGACGCAGGATTTGCCGGCTCTTCTCAAATTTGTTGGGCGGTGTTTTACGCATAAGCGAAAAACGCTGCGCAACAACCTTCGCCCTTTTTATGGGACGGCGATCGATGGAATGCCCGAAGCGGGGTTGCGCGCTGAACAGTTGCAGTTGCGGCAATTCGCGGACTTGCGCGCGCGTCTGGGATCAAAAGCCTGCGAGTGAGAATAGGTTTTCCGGTTGGCCGGGAATTTCGGTTTGAAGAGTAAAAAGTCCACCTGCGAAGCGATCTCCCGGCTTGGCTCCGGCACCGGCGGTTGTAATGTACAGAGTGCACAGATCGGGTCCGCCGAAGGTACAAGTGGTGATGTTTGGGGTGGGCATTTCGATGATGCGGTCTACTTGCCCTTTCGGCGAAACGCGAACAACGCATCCGCCGCCGTAACGGCAATTCCAGAGATAACCTTCGGAGTCCATGCTTGAGCCATCGGGGGCGCCCCTAGGAAAGTCGCGAAAGAAAGTACGTTGGTTCGAGATATCGCCAGTAGCCGAATCGTAGTCGAATTGGTAAATGGTGTTGGCCATAGAATCGGCGAAGTAGAACGCGGTGCGCTGCGGATTCCATGCCAACGTGTTGGCGATGCCGAGATTGCGGCTGAATTCCTTTTCGGCAAGGTCTGGATTCAAACGGTACAGTGCACCGTGGCCGTTCTCAAGACGGCCGGGGGACCCATCCGCATTGACGTTATTCCACATAGAGCCGATCCATAGCGAGCCGCGCGGATCGGCGCGCGCGTCATTGCAGCGAACCTTGGGCCAACCGGTTAGCTTGAAAGCGTAATCGCGGCGCGAGTCGCTCGCGGGCTCCCACAGAATCAAGCGCGACCCGAGCACTACAGCAAGAGTACCGGAACGAGTTGTAAGAATCAGCGCCGTGACTGGCTCATCGAAGAACCAGGTCTTGACGTTGCCGCTGGCGGCTTCGTAGCGATGAATCAGGAAGCGGTTGATATCGGTCCAATAGAGCGCGTCTTCCGCAGACGCCCAGACGGCGCCTTCGCCGCAGATGTCACCGGTGGGCGCGACGCAAATAGGAAGGGACACAGCCTAGACGTTTCCCCTTTTCATTTCAGCGGCCAAATAATCTGTAGCACGCCAGGCGAGGGCCAGAATGGTGAGGGTTGGATTCTTGTCGCTGGCCGTGGTGAACGATGAGCCGTCGACGACGAACAAGTTTTTCACATCGTGCATCTGATTAAACGCGTTGAGCGGAGATTTTCTTGGATCGTCGCCCATGCGGCAAGTGCCGTGTTCATGAATGGCGGAGCCAGGCTTATCTAGCCAGCCGCGTTCGAAAGGCAGAATTTCCGCCTTGGCCGAGCGCAGAATTTGCTCCGCTGTGTCGTACATTTCTTGCGCCATGCGGTGTTCATTGTCGCCGATCTGGTACTCGATCTTCATGCGCGGAACGCCGTACATATCGAGATCTTTTTCGTCCACCGTTATGCGGTTCTCAGCGCGGCCGAGCGTCTCGCCGTAAGGGTGGAGCGCCACAAGCGCGGGGTAACGCTGCTTGACGGCTTTCTTGAAGTCGACACCGAAGCCCGGTAGAGCTTTAGCGTAGCTGGCGCCGCCTTGGGCTCCGCAGCCCCAGAACTGCATGCCAAAGCCGCGCAGGTAATCGCGCTTGCGGCCATCGCGATGGTTGAAGCGCGGCATGTAAATGTGCTCGCCGCCGATGCCGCTATCGTCATAGACGGGCCCGCCCAGTAATTCCGGCATGAAGCCGTAGATATGGAAACGGATTTGCTCACACAGATAACGGCCGATGGCATCGGACGAGTTACCGATGCCGTTCGGATGGGCAGAAGACTTCGAGTTGAGCAGGATGCGAGTGGAATCAACACACGAAGCACCCATGATGACGATGCGCGCTTTCACTCGGCGTTCCGTCTTCGTCTTGCGATCGAAGTATTGAACGCCGCTTGCCAGGCCTTGGCCGTCGACGAGCACGCGCGAAACTACGGCATTATCGATCACCTGTACCCTCCCTGTTTGCATGGCGGGATCGATTAAGTAGTCGGATGAGTTAAAGAACGCTCCGACATCGCAGCCGGAACCGCAAGCGCCGCAATAGTGACAGGCGGGATGACCGTTGTGTGGTTTTGTCAATACCGCGCGCCTGCCGGAGACAATAGAAATGCCAACTTGCTGGGCTGCCTTTTGGAGCAATCGCTCGCCGCAGCGGGGCGCTGGTGGCGGCAGCATATATTTGCTGCCGGGAAGAGAATCCTGATCGTCGTTGCCACCGCATACGCCAATGAACTGGTCGACTTTGTCGTAGTAGGGAGCGATGTCTTGATAGCGAATCGGCCAGGGAACGCCCCAGCCGTCCCGTGCGGGACCCTCAAAATCGACATCGGAATAACGCAACGAAACACGCCCCCAAACATTTGTTTTTCCGCCACGGCCCCAAACTCTAACGAGATCGAAGGGCTTGTCTTCGGGCGTTCGATACGGCTGTTCTTTGGTGCTCAGGTAGAACTCGGGCGCATGCTGGCCGCGCTCGTGGCGGGCATTGGCTTGCCAAGGTTTGACGTGAGACCAGAATTTGGCGCGGTCGAATCGTTCGCCGGCATCGAGCACCAAAACGTTAACGCCTTGCCGAGTCAGGTTCCACGCAGCCATGCCGCCGGCCGCGCCACTGCCGACTATGACGACGTCAAACTTCTGTTCAGTTTTTTTGACGGTCACTTGGCAGACTCCTGACTAACCGCCGAAGAAGGCCAGTGTTCGGGATGGGTACAACCGGGAAAACTTGCGCGGAAGGTGTTTCCCTTGAAATCGAGCTCGTGCACCAAGCCTTGCTCGGAGCTGTAGTAACCGTCGATGGTGAGGTCTTTCATGGTCTTAAAAAAGCCGCTCTTGGCCGTGTCAGGATCAGCGCTCAGAGCTTGCAAGATCGCGGTCTGCTGTTCTTCCGTCAACGCTCGAAACGGCGATCCGTTGACTGTGTGCGCCTGTTCATCCAGGTGCGCCAAACCCTGTTTGAATTTATCCTGCAATTCGGGGTTCGAACTCACGTGAAAGTCGATCCAGTGCGGGACGCCGGCATCGGCCGCGCCGGGCGTATCGGTGCGCGGAATGATCAAATCCGCCAATTTTGAAATGGTTTCGAAGTCGATTTGGCTGAAATAAGAAGGCCCGGAAGCGACGGGGACAGCGGCGGCTTGTTCCAGCGTTTCGTGAATGTGATGTTCAGACTCGAGCGTATCGGCCAGCAGCGGCGCGATGGCGGCGGAGGTTGCGGCGCTAGCGATTTTGATAAGTACGGTTCTTCGGCTATGCACAGGATTGAGTATATTCAATCTCAACGGGTTGCGGTGGCCACTAGAATAGAAACTTGCCGCCCGAAGACGCAGACTTCTCACAACGCCTGGCCGTAGTTGAAGAACGAATTCAGCGAGCCGTGCAGCGCGCTGGGCGCAAACGCGAAAACGTCACGCTGGTTGCCGTATCGAAGAAGTTTCCGGCGGAACGTTTAGCAGTGGCCTACCGGGCCGGTTTGCGCGAGTTCGGAGAAAACTATGTGCAGGAGTTTGTCGATAAGAGCCCAGCACTGGCGGGTTTGGAGGGCGCCCGCTATCACTTGATTGGTCACTTGCAATCGAACAAAGCAAAGGTGGCTTGCGAGCTGTTTCAAGTGATCCAAACGGTTGATACGGCCAAGCTTCTCAATCGCCTGAACCAATTCGCAGCCGAGCGTGGTGTAACAATCGAAACAATGATTGAGGTAAAGCTTTCCAGCGAGGAACGCAAGAGTGGTGCTGATCCTGCTGTGATCGGCGGCCTGCTGGAGGCTGCCTCTTCTTGCGCAAACATTTCAGTGACGGGACTGATGACGATGCCTCCGTGGTCGGAGGACCCGGAACATTCGCGCCCGTATTTTAGGCAACTGGCGGCGCTCGCGCACGAATACCGGCTGCCCAAACTTTCTATGGGAATGTCGGGGGATTTGGAAACCGCCATCGAAGAAGGCGCGACGATTGTGAGAGTAGGTACAGCGTTGTTCGGCAGGAGACCCAAGCCTGCAACCACATGAGCCGCCGTCCGCTATTTTCACTTTCCGTCGTGTGCTTAGCGCTGTATGCTCCTATTCTATTGGGACAAACGGCTAACAAGCCACCAGCCAACGAACTGCGCGATGTTTTCGTCGCCATGCGTGACGGCGTGAAGCTCGCCACCGACGTTTTCCTTCCCGCGCAAACGGGGCGCTGGCCAGCCATTCTTGTTCGGACGCCCTATAGCCGGCATGATCCGTCGATTCGCGGTTATCGCTTCTTTGTGCAACATGGCTATGCGCTGGTGGTGCAGGATTTGCGCGGAAGTTATGCATCGCAGGGAACGTTTGGACTCGTTTCACAGGAAGGACCGGACGGCAACGATGCGATTAACTGGGTTGCGGCGCAGCCTTGGTCAAACGGGCGCGTGGCCATGGCGGGCAGTTCCTACATGGGCTTGGTGCAGTGGTGGGCGGCGATAGAGGGCAACTCTCACTTGCGGGCTATCTCTCCGATGTTTTCGGGCGACGACGAATATTTCGACCGTTACTATTCCGCGGGCGGGGCGTTGCAAATCGGTCACCGGCTCTCGTGGTTGGCTGAGAATTATCCGCCGCGGCCGGGCGCGCCCATTCCCGCCTATCATTACATAGAGCATCTGCCTTTGCGCTCAGCCGATATCGCGGCTGCCCAACGGCCCTTAACGCTTTGGCAACAGGCACTCGATCATCCGTCGTTCGATTTCTTTTGGCAACAGCAGAGTTTACGCACATTCTTGAAAAATATGAACACGCCGGTGCTTTCGTTCGGCGGCTGGTTTGACGTCTTTGCAGCGAGCGATCTGGATGCGTTCGGGCGGTTGGCCAAAGCGAACAAGACAGTGGAAACCTGGATTGGACCATGGGCGCACAATCCAGCCTTTCGTTACCCCACGCGCGACTTTGGGCCCGACTCGATACTGGCAATGCGCGCCAAGCAAGGCGATTGGTTTGACCGCTGGCTCAAGAAATCCACGGCAGCGATCGAACCCGAAGCCGAGCCGGCCACACTCCACATTTTCGTGATGGGTCCGGACGTTTGGAGAAAAGAGCATGAATGGCCGCTGGCGCGGACTCACTATACGCCCCTATATTTGGCCAGTGGCGGGCACGCCAATACAGCGTCGGGAGATGGCGTGCTGACTTGGCAACTTCCCCGCAAATCCAGAACGGATGCGTACACGTACGATCCTCACAATCCGGTGCCTACAATGGGAGGCGCAGTGTGCTGCGACCCTAAGCTCTTCCCGCCGGGACCGCTGGATCAAAGCAATGTGGAGTTACGGCCGGACGTGCTCGTTTTCACGTCGCCGCCGCTTTCTGAAGAGATTGAAGTCACCGGCCCAGTGCGCACGGTTCTTTATGTTTCGACCAGCGCAAACGATACAGACTTTACGGCGAAGCTCGTCGATCTGCAACCCAACGGCAGGCCGTTGCTGGTGACCGATGGCATTCAGCGGTTACGATACCGTCTTTCTCTGGCGAACCCGGTTTATGTGAAACGGAATCAGGCGTATCAGATCAGCGTGGATACGGGAGTGACGAGCTACGTGTTTGCGCCGCATCACCGGATCAGGCTTGAGGTTTCGAGCAGCAACTTTCCACGCTTTGACCGGAACTTGAATGCCATGGGTTCGAACGCAGATCAGACGAAGATGATCAAAGCGCGGCAAACGGTGTTTCATCAGAAGGGATATCCTTCAGCTGTGATTTTGCCGGTGATCGCGCGGCAACGGCCCAATGGAAACCAACGATGAACTGGGCAGGCGACCGGCTTTACTTTTCGTGATAATCTGTCTCTCAGTGAGAGATTAGTTTTCACGATATCCATTGTGACCGAATCTACTAGGCTTTCAAGAAACGCGCGCAAGACGGTCGCGGTGTCGAGCGCTCCGCCGAAAGGAATAGCGTGTTTCTTTGCTCCTTGGCGGCGCGCATCCGCGCCCTTTGCGCTTTTAACTCTCGCCGAAGCGGCGGCTGTCGCCGATGTACCGGTCAAGGCCTTGTACAAAACGGTGGCCGAGCGATTGCCAAGAACTTATGTCGTGCGCCGTGCCGGCCGCACTTATCTAACACCGGCAGCGGTGCTCTGTGCCCGCCTGGATTACGAGTTCCCTAAGGATGTTCCCGTCAAGGCGCGGCGCTTGATCTGTAGCAAGGTCAAAGATGGTAAGTCTGGCCGGGTGGAATGCGGCACAAAACTGTTCAGTTATGTGGTTAATCCCGGACCTATGGCGGCAGCAATTGGCAGCCGGATGCGTCGTTACCGCAAAGCAATGCAACTGATTGTCGAAGACCCGGAAATCCAAGCCGGAGCGGCCACATTTAAAGGGACACGTCTTCTTGTGCATCAGATCGCGGCTCTGACGAAACAGGGCGTTCCAGCGGAGGAATTGCGCGAGGACTACCCAAATCTCACGCCAAGCATGATTGATGCGGCGAGTATCTTCGCGCAAGCCCATCCTCGTCGTGGCCGGCCGAAGAAACCTGTATGGCGTGCCTCCAAGCCCCTGGCCATGACGCTCTTGCGAAGGTCCAGTGCTTGAAGCGTCCGCGGTTTCTCGTTGACGAAAACCTCTCCGTTCTATTGCCGCAAATCGCCCAGACCCGCGGATACGCAGCCACTCACGTCAACTCCCATGGGCTCCATCGGTCGAAGGATTGGGATATCCTTCGCGCGGTAGCCGAGGAAGATTGGACTCTCGTCACGAACAACGCCCTTGAATTCCGCGGACGATATCAAAAGCTGGAGGTTCACACCGGCGTTATTTTTCTCCTGCCCGCCGTGCCGCGAGCGCAATAGGCGGAACTCTTTTCCGCGGCACTCGATGTAATTCAGCACTCTCCGGATCTCGTGAATATTGCATTGGATGTCGGTTACCGTGAAGATCGAATTCAAGTGGTACGTACACGCTACCGTGAGTGATCGTGCAATCAAGCACTAGGTTTCTAAAGCGACAACAATGGCTCCGGCCACAATCAGCAAACCGCCCACCAGCTTACCGGCCGTGAGCCTCTCACCTAAAAACAGTGCCGCGAAAGCAATCACCAAAACAACGCTCAATTTATCGATGGGAGCGACCCGCGAAGCCGGCCCGATTTGCAAGGCTCTGAAATAGCAAAGCCACGAAAGCCCGGTTGCCATGCCCGAAAGCGTCAGGAAGACCCAAGTTCGCTGCGAGGGCACATGGAAGCTAGCTTCCGAACGCGTGGCCAAAGCAATTCCCCAGGCGAGCAGAACGACCACAGTAGTGCGAACCGCAGTAGCAAAATTTGAATCCACCCCGGCCACGCCGAGTTTGGCGAAGATAGCGGTGGCCGCTGCGAAGAGCGCCGAAAGAAGCGCCCAAAAGATCCAACTTAGTCTAAGTGAGGCCATGCTCTATGGCGTAGCGCGTAATCATGGCAGTTGAGTGAAGTTTGAGGCGATCCATGATGGCCGCCCGATGGAATTCCGCAGTGCGGACGGAAATGTTCAACTTGCTTGCAATGTCCTTAGCCGACGAACCCTGCGCGATCAAGCGCAGTACTTCAATCTGCCGCTCAGTCAAGGCGCCGTCCGCCGGAAGATCCTGCTCCGTCTGAATGGTCGATCCCGAATACTTGCCGCCGCTCAGAACCGTTCGAATTGCAGTCAGCAATTCTTCCATGGGGGCGCGCTTTGAAAGATAAGCTTTAGCGCCCATATCGAGAGCCCGCTTCATGAAGGCGGTCTCAGTGTGCATGGAAAGAAACATCAGCTTCAAGGCGGGATGCTTGGCCAAAATACGGCGCGCCACCTCGAAGCCGTCACCATCCGGCATGCGCACATCGAGCACGGCCACATCAGGCCGAAACTGGTCTACCGATTCTTCAAAGCTGCGCAGTGTATCCGCTGTCTGAACCTCAAAATGCGGAGTTGCCATTAAGGAAAGAGCGTCCAACACTAGTTGGTGATCGTCCGCAAACAGCAGTTTCGGACGCGACTCACCGGTCTGAGCAGCTTGTTCCATAAATCTTCCCTTCCTCCTCTATTACGTATATTCACGCGTCTCCGGACGCCCTCAGAACGCGACAAATACGCATAACACCACGTATTATCACTCATTTCCGGCGATTTTGATGAAAAATCTTTGTAAAAATCCAGGAACCTAATCAAGAGGCCCACTCGGCAGCGTGAAATAGAACGCCGAACCTTCGCCTAATTGTGATTCGACCCAGATATCGCCGCCGGCGCGGGCGACAATTTTTTTGCAGGTGGCCAAACCTATTCCGCTTCCTTTTACGCGCGACCCATAGCGGCGCTGCAGCGGCAGGAAAATCCTTTCAAACCATTCCGGTTCGATGCCGACGCCGTTGTCGCGAACTTCGATGGTCCAATGATGTCCGTCTGGAATGGCGCTGATTTCGACGCGCGGGGGTACGTCTGGTCGACGGTATTTGATGGCATTCGATAAAAGATTCTGAAATAACTGAGTGAGAGATTGCGAACGGATGCGCAGTCTGGGAAGCGGCGCGCGTTCAATCACGGCACCCGAAGTGGCAATGTCACGCCGCAGGTTTTCCATAGCTGCACTGAGGGCCGCGGAAGCATCAATTTCTTCCTGTGCCGCAATAGCGCCTTTGCCGGCTAGCGCGTGGGCGAGAACCGCATCTATCAGATCGGCCATCCGCTCTAAACTCGACGAGATCTGCCGCAGACAGGTCATGCCGTCCTGGTCAAGTTGTTTGGAGTGGCGAGTGGCCAGCAAATCGGTCAGCCAGCGGGCAGTGGTGATAGGAGCGCTCAAGTCGTGCGAAGCAATACGCGCGAATTCTTCCAGCTCTTCGTTGCTGCGCTCGAGTTCTTCCGCCATTTGCCGCAGCCGCTGGTTGCTGGCGTCGAGTTCGCGCTCCATTTCGAGGCGCGAAGTGATGTCGAGATCGGTGGAAATCACGCGCAGCGGTGCGCCGTTTTCACCGGGCAGCAGAGCCCACTCGGTGGAGATCAGCAGCCAGCGGCCGTCCTTGTGGAGTTGCGTGAGGTCGCCCTGCCAGGTGCCTTTCGCCAGCAATTCGGCCTGAATCTTTTCGTGAGCCAAGGGGAATTTGGTTTTCAGTAAGTCATGGGATTTTCGGCCAATCGCCTCGGCTTCAGCCCAACCATACAAGCGTTCGCAGCCGCTCGTCCAATGTTCAATTGTTCCGTCGAGGCGGCGGATCAGAACATTCGAGCGGTTCAGTGCCTCGGCCAAACTGGTATGCAATTCGTTCTGCGTCAATGAAATCCTTAAGCAACACGCGCAAGATCTTCGCGAGTTGCGTTACCCAGGCTCCGTCATTTTTTTTACGTTTTCCATCTTTTGACGGAACTCCTCCGAACTCAAAAACCCTAGTTTGACGCACGCCTGTTCCAGACTCGTACCATCGTGATGAGCTGTTTTGGCGACCTTGGCTGCGTTGTCATAGCCGATAAAGGGCGCAAGCGCAGTAACCAGCATGAGCGAATTCCTCACATAGTAATCGATCCGGGCACGGTTCACTGCTATGCCGGTGGCACAGAACTCGGTGAAACTGCGGCACGAATCGGACAGCAAGCGGACGGAATGCAGAAAATTATGAATCATCACGGGCTTGAAAACGTTCAGTTCGAAGTTCCCTTGAGATCCGGCGAAACCAATGGCCGCATCGTTACCCATCACTTGCACGGCGACCATGGTGATGGCCTCGCACTGGGTTGGATTCACCTTGCCCGGCATGATGGAAGAGCCGGGCTCGTTCTCAGGAATAGTGATTTCTCCCAAGCCGCAGCGCGGCCCTGAAGCCAGCCAGCGCACATCGTTCGCAATCTTCATGAGCGAGGCAGCCAGAGTCTTCAAAGCGCCGCTGGCGAAGACAATCTCGTCGTGCGCAGCCAGTGCCGCGAACTTGTTCGGGTGAGAGCGGAAAGGAATGCCCGTAAACTCCGCGATCTTATTGGCTGCGCGCTGGGCAAATTCCGGGTGAGCGTTCAAGCCGGTGCCTACGGCCGTTCCACCAATGGCCAAGTCGAGTAATCCATCGCAGGCGCTTTCGAGACGCTGCAGATCCCGATCCAACTGCGAAACCCAGCCTGAAAATTCCTGGCCGACCGTGATGGGCGTGGCGTCTTGCAGGTGCGTGCGTCCGATCTTCACATCGTCGACAAACTCTTTGGCCTTCTGGCCGAGCGCGTCGCGAAGCTTTTTGACCTCAGGAAGTAATTTGACGCGCACCATAGTGGCGGCGGCAATGTACATGGCCGTGGGAAACGTGTCGTTCGAGGACTGCGACATGTTGACATCGTCATTCGGGTGAATGGGCTTCTTACTGCCCATGACGCCACCCGCCAGTTCGATGGCGCGGTTTGAGATGACCTCGTTGGCGTTCATATTCGTCTGTGTGCCGCTGCCCGTTTGCCAGATGCGCAGGGGGAACTGCTCGTTCCATTTGCCCGCGATCACTTCGTCAGCCGCCTTGACGATCAGATTCGTTTTCTCGGCGCTCAGTTTGCCGAGATCATGGTTCACCAAAGCGGCGCAGCGTTTGAGGATTCCAAAAGCGCGGATCAGTTCCGGCGGCATGCGATCTTCGCCAATGTCGAAGTGGTGCAATGAGCGCTGCGTTTGCGCGCCCCAGTAACGGTCACAAGCCACCTCGATGTTTCCCATGCTGTCAGATTCGGTGCGGGTTGAAGTTGAGACTGTCATTCTTATCCCATTTTGTAACTTTGCGTACCAAGAAGTGAGGCGGCCCGACTTGCTGGTTGCGATTCGGAACCCGAGCAGCCTACTCCAGTTAATTCGAAGTGAATGATGAATCTCGTAACGCTACAATCCGAAAATCAATTTTTGTTAGCTGGTTAACGGATTGATTCAGACTATGGTAGTTTTACGATTATCCCTATCGTGCTCAGAGTACGGGTACGGGTGGCACTAGAACCGAAGTGAGCTGGTTTGGATGCTGATTCCACAAATCCACTACGAAATTGCACCCGCTAGGTAGTAAAATCTACATGAGGGTTCGGCGGACTAAGGTAGCAACCACAAAAACGGTCAGGCGAAGTCGCTAGCTGTTTCAAGTTGTGGGCTTCGTGATACGATGCTTAAGCAGATCGGCAAATATACTATTAGCGAACGAATTGGACGCGGAACATACAGCCGGGTCTATCGTGCAATAGACGCGCAAGGCCGCTCGGTTGCCATAAAAGTTTCGACGACGCAGACTCAACCTGGGCATCTGGACGAGTTTCAAAAAGATCTGGTTCAGGCGGCGAGCGTGCTTCACCCCAACCTGGTGGCGGTGCACGACCTGGGGTTTGAAGACGAGTTCCCTTACCTGGTCATGGAACTGGTGGAGGGCCACGATCTCGATAAGCTGCTCAAGGGCAATGCGGCGCCCTCGCTAGCCGAACGCATTCGCGTGATGCAGCAAGCGGGCAGCGCGCTAAAGGCCGCTCATGAACGAGGCGTCTTTCATCTGGATGTCCGGCCATCCAAAATCATGCTGGCGGACAGCGGAGAGGCGAAGCTGCTTGGGCTGGGGTTGGGCAGGCTTTCGTTTGATCCGGCGCGCGTGACCGAGCATGGCTACCTGGTGGGCGCGCCCTTTTACATGAGTCCAGAGCGGCTGACAGCCATCGACACCGCAAACGAGCGTTGCGACATATGGTCTTTCGGCGTCACTTCCTACGAATGGATTTCAGGCCATCATCCGTTTTACGACGACGATGGCGACCGCATGATCGGCAACATCATGGACGCGGTGCCGGCGGATTTGCTGCAAGTACCGGCGCAATTGAATCATACGATTTTGCGCGCCATTGAGAAAGATCCGCACGACCGGTATCACAGTTTTGCCGAACTGTTGGCAGACTTACAGCCGCTGGTGAGCGATCTAAAGCGCGAAGAGAGCGATGCCCTTATGGCGGAAGCGCTGAAGCAGTCGGATAGCGGCCGCTGGCATGAAGCGCGACGGATTGCGCGGCAGATGCGTGACCTTGACCCAAAGCAGGGTCCCGGTTCTCAGATTTTCGGCATCGGCGAACAGGAACTGGAAAAAGAAAGAACTGTGGAAAGAGTGGGGCTGGCAGCCGCGCAGCCACTAGCCGAGGCTATCGCAGCAGCCGCGAGCGTGGCGGCGGCAAGTGCGGCGGCTAGTACTCCTGAACCAGCGCCAATTCTGCCACCGCAACCGCTGCCCGCTCCTACCGTTACGCAGCGAGCGCAAACAGCAACACCGCCGCCGCAGCCCTTTGCCGGCAATGTGCCGGCGAGCAGCGGACAACCACTTGGACAAACATCCGGACAACCACCCGTACAACAACGGCCGGAAAGGACCGCCCCCAAGATTCCGCCAATGGGCGTGAGAAACGGTCCGGCCGTCTCGTCGGCAGTGGAGAACCGCTCACCCGCGACAGCCCGCGCTCTACAGCAATCTTCGCCCGCGCCATCCAACGGAGCGAGAGCTGCGGCCACTGTTGCTGCAGCTTCATCGGTATCAGCGGCAGCCGCTCGGCCTGCGGCCGCACGCGGCGTAGACACGGCGGCGAAAACGGAACCGGTTAGACCTGAGCCCACGCGTACGCGTCCGCCTGCAACCCCTCGACGAAGCACTCCGGCTCCTCAGCCAGCGCCAGCGCCCCAGCAAACCGTTCGCATTCTGGAGATGGATGAGCCGAGCCGCTTTCCCTGGGCCAGGATTCTTGGCTTTGCCATTCCCTTGTTACTGATCGCCGGAGCGCTGTTCTTCGTTTTATCGCCGGGCGGAAGACTGACAAAGGCTTCGTCTTCCTCCGAAGAAGCGAAAGAAGTGACGCGTGCCGGAAGAGTGATCAAAGGGGATGACAGCGCTAGCTCGTCGTCGCCCTCCGAGTCTGGGCCCGTTACCGAGATTACGCCTCCTGCGACTACAGGAGGAACTCTGCCGGTACAGGCTGGCGGAACGCCGGTGCCTCCGGATCAAGCGAACCCGGCAAATCCGGAAGCGCCAAAAGCGTTCGACCCGAAAACGCTGGCGCCCGCAAAAGGGCCCGTGCCGCTGCGGCGCCGCGGCAATGCGCCACTGAATGGAATTGCGCCTCCTCCTTTGACCGGAAATAGTGAAGGAACCGAAACCGCCGGTCTACCGATGATGGCGATGAACACGCCCCCGCCGCCCGCTCCGGCACCCGTTGTACCGCCGCCGACTCCAGCGCCCACACCCGCAGCGGCCACTGTTCCTGCGAAATCGACGCCACCAGCCGTGCAGAGCGTTGAGGCAGCTCGTGAATCCGCCAATCATGTGGGTGGCTCGTTCCAGCCGCCCGTACTCATTCACCAGGTTAGCCCGATCTACCCTCCAGCCGCTTTTCAGAGAAAGGCGACGGGCACCGT
Source organism: Bryobacterales bacterium (assembly GCA_963763615.1). GTDB lineage: Bacteria > Acidobacteriota > Terriglobia > Bryobacterales > Bryobacteraceae > Bog-105. The sequence continues at coordinate 276,249 of CAVXPI010000020.1, forward strand.
GCGCTTTCAGGCCACCGTCGCGAAAGATGGATCGTTAAAGAACGTTCAACTCCTGAGCGGCGACCCGTTGCTCAATGTAGCTGCCCGCCAGGCGGTCTTGCAGTGGAAATACCGTCCAGCCATGTTGAATGGCGACCCCATTGAAGTGACGCAGGGGATTGTGGTGAACTTCACTTTAAGCAACCGGTAGGCTGCTGGCCCATAGAGACTCCATTACTGTCGCGGCTCGGCGGTGATTTAAGAGCGAGGGGTTACCTCTTGTCTAGCGCGCGACTCTTTGCAGAACAAGCGCCAAGGCGCTATCCTCCGATGCCTTTGGTTGGCACTCTTTCTGGCGGATCTGCCAAAGTTGCTCGGCTAGATCGACATTTGTTTCGAAGGTCTCGCCCGGCTCATGCCTTTTGGGCGGCACCTTCAACACTGCCGCCGCTTTAGCTTCCCACTCCTTCAGATCGGGCGGCGAATCTTCCCGTAGACAAGAGCTGACATCTTGATCTACTAGCTGCACGAGCGTCTGGCTGCGCCGCCAACGTTCGTTCGAATCCAAACCGCGAATCGTCGGATCGAGTTGCAGGAGTTCGTGGCACAGGTCAAGCCAGTGGCGTCCCGTGGGGTCATCGGGCGCAAGGCGAAGGGTGGCCTGAAAATCTTTTTCGGCGGCTCGATAATCACCTTGCGCGAATTCCGCTTCGCCCAAACCCCGGTAGGCAGCCATAGTGGAGGGCGCGTCGCGCAAAACGCCGCGAAATACCTCGGCCGCTCTGGTAGCGGAGCCGGCACGCAGGAAGAGTTCGCCCAGCCGGACTCGCGTGTTCGAGTCTTGCGGCGCGTTGTCTTGAATCGGCAGAAGCTCGGCCAACAGTTCCTCTTTTGAGTTTTGTTGGGCCAGCAAGTCAATCAGTTCCAAGCGTGCGCGGCGGCGATTGCCTGGCGCGTCATCTTTCCAATAACCGTAGATGGCGCGGTGAAAATAAGAGACCGCCTCGGGAACTCTGCCTTGTTTGAGCAAGACGCGCGCCATTAACAAATTGGCAAATCCATCGGTGGAATTGCTGGAGAGCAGGCCCGTCAACGTAGTCTGTGCGTCGGCGCTGTCCCCGGCGGCGAGTTGAGCCTTCGCGAGCGTCCGGAGGTAATCCCGATTCTCGCGCTCAATCGCGATGGCGTCGCTAATCTTGTCGACAGCTTTTAGGCTTGCGCCGTTTTTCAGCAGCGTTTGCCCTTCTTCAAATAAACGAGCTGCTTCTATTTGGCTTTCGGCGCGATCTGTTTTTGCCAGAAACAGATCGACGGTAAAAAGACCGGCGATGGCTACTAACACCAGGGCAAAGGTAGCTATGAAGGAACGCCCGTCTACTGGCTGAACGATCATTCGGTTCTGGGCTCCGTTTCACTGACCTGCCTTATCACACCGTAGGTGTTGAGGATGTCCCCTAACACGATAACGCCGATCAATTCATGCACGTTCGCGCGGCTGACTACCGGCAGCACATTCACTCCGCTGGATCCCATGCGCTTCAAGGCCAGGCTCAGGCTGTGGTCTGGATGAACGTGCGGTATTTCATGAGCCGCGGCACTAGCAAGGATCTCAGACAGCTTCTTACTCGAATCACCGGCCGCCGCTGCTTCTTCTAGCGCGCTATTTCTGATCATTCCGCGCAGCCTATCTTTGGCGACAACAGGCCAAGCATCCAGCCCAGCGGTCCTGATCTGCGCGAGAACCGCTCCTGCCTCGGCGTCGGGCGAAAACGTAATGGGATCGGAACGCATCGATTGCTGCACTTGAATCCGGTCACCTTGCGCCCGCGATTCTGCCGTCGGGAGGTGAATGCCTTCCTGGTGGGACAGCGCTTCATAGATCGGCTCCTTCTGCAGTTTTTGGGAAATGAAGAAGGCGATCATGTTGGAAATCATGAGCGGAACAATGATGGTGTAGTCGCGAGTAATTTCGAAAATCATGATGACCGAAGTCCAAGGGGTTCGTACGATGCCCGCGAAGGCAGTGCCCATGCCAACGAGCGCATAGGCCCCAGGGCTGGCGGTCATAGTGGGAAAGAGCATGTGGGCGACTCCTCCCACCGCTGCACCCATCATTGCGCCGATGAACAAGCTAGGGCCGAAAATTCCGCCGGCGTTGCCCGACGCATAGCAAACCGCCGTGGCGACGAGCTTGAGTACCGCGAATAGGACGACAAGCTGAATGACGATGTTTCCGTTGAGAACTTTTTCGACGTAGTTATAACCGACTCCGAGCACCTCTGGCACGAAATAACCGAGGATGCCCACCGTCAAGCCGCCGGCGACTGGCTGAAACCAGGCTGTGGATTTGGGCAGGCGCATAAACCATTGCCGCAGATATAGAAGCAGTTTGACGAAGCAGACAGAGCCAAGGCCGCCGACTACTCCAAGCACCGCATAAACGCCGAACTCGGCCGGGTGAACCAGTTGGTAACCAGCCACGTGGAACAGCGGATCGTCGCCCAGCACCAGATGCAAGACGACCCAGGAAGTAGCCGCGCTCAGTACGACGGAACCGAGCACCGTGGCATGCAGGTCGCCGAGAATCTCTTCGAGCGAAAATAAAATCGCTGCGATAGGCGTGTTGAATGCCGCAGCAAGCGCAGCCGCGCACCCAGCCGGAACGAGTGCTTTGACTTGTCTTGGGGACAGGCCCAGATTTCGGGTGATCACCGACGTCAATCCAGCGCCCACGTGGACCGACGGCCCTTCGCGGCCGAGCGCGATGCCGCTTGCCAAAGACGCTGAACAACACAAAAACTTGCCCAAAACCGTGCGAAACAGGATTCGGCCATCGTGAATAAAAATTGCCGCTTTGGTTTGCGGAATGCCGCTGCCACGGGCGTTCGGGAAGTAGCGCCACAAGAGGTAGCCAGTCGCGAGCGAACCTAATACGGGGACCAAGAAACGCCGCCACCGGCCCCGCCCGCCGGATACATGCGCGCAGAAAGTCTTCCGGTGAGCAAGATAAACGCGACGACCACCAAGCCGACGAGGGCGCCGATTAATAGGCTGAGAACAAGCGCCATCTGGTCTTCGTTGCTGCGAAGTTTTTCCAGGCTGCTGCGTAACTTAGCGATCAATGAATAATGCCCTTCCGCACTGCATACAAAATCAGCTCAGGAACGGTGTGGAGATTCAGCTTTTGCAGAATATGAGCGCGATGGGTCTCGACCGTGTGAGAGCTGAGGTTTAATAAGTTGGCAATCTCTTTATTGCTGCGGCCCTCTGCCGCCAGTTGGAGAATTTCGCTTTCCCTCACTGTCAAGAGTTCCAAACTATCGGTTTTCTGTTTATCCGCCATTTGACGGAAGTAGTCTTCTTGCAAGAGCAGCCTGACTTTCGGGCTGAAATAGGAATGGCCTTGGCTCACCGATTTGACAGCTGCAATCAGATCGGCCTTCAGGGAATCTTTCAACAAGTAACCGCGTGCGCCGGAATTCAACGCCCGAACAATATAGCTCTCGTCGTGGTGCATGCTCAGCATGATGACGGAAGTCGGTGGACAACGAGCGACTATCTGCTTCGTCGCCTCAATTCCGTTCAATACGGGCATGGCAATATCCATGACGGCCACGTCGGGCTTGTGTTCTTCGGCCATACGAACAGCTTCGCGCCCGTCGCTCGCCTCGGCGACCACGCTAAAGTCAGACTGCCTTTCCAGCAAGAGTCTGAGCCCGTCCCGCAAGAGATTATGATCGTCGGCTAAGAGGATGCGGATCGGTTTCATGTGTACCATCGTTGGACAGCTCCGCGACGGGAAGCTGGATTTTGAGCAGGGTGCCCAGCCCAGGTTGTGAATCAATGCGAAAAAGGCCGCCCAAATGGTGCACGCGCTCTTCCATGCCCAATAATCCTAATCCACGCACGCGCTCGGCATCGAAGCCGGTACCATCGTCCTGCACGCTCAAATCGACTTGCCCGTCTTGCCATTGCAAGTTAATCTGAGCGGCGCTTGCCTGCGCATGCCGAACCACGTTGTGCAATGCTTCTTGTACCACGCGATAGACGCAGGTCTTGTGTTCCTCGGGCAGATCCCGCGGCAATTCAGCAGCGGACAACTGTACGCGCAAGCCGGTCCTTTTAGCCGTTTCCTTCGCCTGCCAGTTCAGCGCGGGTACCAAGCCAAAATCGTCAAGCATTGATGGTCTAAGCAATAACGCCATGCTGCGGGTTTCAGCCATGCCGTGTTGGGCAAGATTCCGAATCGACTCCAGATGTGGTATCGCGGCGGGATTCGGGCTGCTGTCCAAAAGATTTTCGGTTTCGAGCAAGATCGCAGAAAAAGATTGGCCGGCTTCATCGTGCAACTCCCGCGATAGAGCGCGCCGCTCCTCTTCCTGCGCGCGTAAATGCCTGGCGGATAGCTCTCGCAAGTTTCGCTTGGCCTCGATATTCTCTTCGAGTCTCACCCGCACTTCGTTTTGCAGACCTAAGATAATGAGGCTCGTGTATATCGCCAGGGCCAACCCGCCAAGGAGCGTCAGCACTATCATTCCGATGAGCCCCGAACGGAGGCGGTCAAATACACTGGCAACCTGCTCGTCCCCGCGTTGCAAACCGCGTTCATTTAATTGACCGACACGGTCGGCGATCTGTAACATGGCAGTCCGGCGAGGGACCAGTTCGCTGTAGAAGAACTGATAACGGAATTCCTTTCGCTGCGTGTCCGTCCAGGAAAAAGTCCCATTCAAGACACGCCAGTAGGCCTCGATCTCAGAACGAAGACTGCTAAAAGCCGCGGACTCTTCGACGTCAATCGACTTCTGATATGCATCAAGAGCCTCGGTCGTTTTCTGATGGAGGCGCTGGACCTCGGCTAACTGCGAAGAGGCGCCACCGGTGGGGGCTAGCAGCGAATCGCGCGCCACGGTGCCCGAAAGGTAAATGGACGAGCGAATTTCTTCGAGCGTCCGGCTCCGCTCCAAGAATCGTTGCTCAACGTGGCGGCTGCTCTGACGCAGTCCGTTCATCATAAGCAAGGCTCCGAGTTGGGCTACTGCCATGATGAACAGCAACCCGCCGAATCCGGCCGCCAATGCCCGCCAAGGATGCCGCCGCATAAGTCTAATTTTTCAGGTTCGCATAACGAGAAGCTGGGCGTCATCCCGTCGAGACAGTATTTTGTACGGCAAAAAATACATTGCCGGACTGATGACTTTTTTCACACTCCACTCTTAGACTACAGGCATGGACCACTTCTCCGTTAATCTAAAGCGCTCCGCCGTGACGAGTCTGACCACGATCAGTCTCTTCGCATTCCTCGCGGCTTGCCATAAGCAAGTCGCCGTCGCTCATCCGCCCACTGCCGCGCCGCAACCGGCCGCCGAGGCGAAGGCGGCGCCGCCAGCAGAGTCGAAGCCGGTGACTGTCACGGTTCCCGGACAAACTGCTCCAGCTATGCCAAGCGCCGAAACGAAGGCGACCATCCAAAGTCTGCTTAATCGAATTCAAGACATCTATTTCGATTACGATAAGCACGTCTTAAGGCCTGACGCAGAGAGCACTCTACAGGCCGACGCGCAAACTTTGCGAGAAATTCTGCGGCAGTATCCGAGCTACAAACTGACAGTGCAAGGCTTCTGCGACGAGCGAGGTTCAGACGAGTACAATCTTGCGTTGGGCGATGCGCGCGCCCGCAAAGCCGAAGAGTTTCTTGAAACGTTGGGCCTCCCGGCGTCACAACTCCGCACCGTTAGTTTCGGCAAAGAGCGGCAGGTTTGCAGCGATCACGACGAAGCCTGCTGGCAGAAGAACCGCCGCGCGCATATCACGCAGGATCAATCGAGCTAACTGCAACGCTTAGAATCTAAGGCGCGAAGAATAGCTTGTTCGGCTGTAATGGGCAGCCGCAATCCGCGTTTGGATGGCGCTTCCAGAGTATCTTTGGGAATCCGCGACGGCGCTTCCGGAGGGGCTTTACCGGTGAGGCAACGGAAGACTTGCCCCAACGATCTTCCGATCGCATATTTCCGCTGGAGGACAGTTTTTGGAGGCAATTGAATGGGTGAGTGGTTCGTCAAGCCGTTTGTTGAGGCACACGGCGAAAGGCTAGGACAAGCGCCGTCCTTCACCCGTCCTGCCGCGTCCAAAGCCGGAATCACAAGACGAGCCCCGGGATCAAGCCGCAGGGGATCTTGGAGACGATTCACGTCCGCGATGGGCCGCCATTTTCGCGCGTCGGCATATTCGGCAAAGGCTATATCGCCGATACGATCGCCGGCGCGGACGACCCGTGTTTTCGCCTCCGCCATGTTATTGTAGTCTGCGATTTGGCTATCAGGGTCCTGATTCTATTCGGCAGTCTGGCGGCGGTCTTCGGCCGCGCACAAGAGGTTTGTGCGCCTTGTCACCGTGCGATAGCGGAGTCGCAGGCACGGACGGCGATGGCCAAGACGTGGCACGGCCGGAGCGCGGCGTTTGGGGAAGCCAAGTTCGACGAAGGCGGCGAGGACGCGCAAATTCGTTACGACGCTCGCCGCAAAGGAGAGCAGATTGTCTTTTCCATCACCAAAGAAGGTTCGGAACCGCTCACGCTGCCCGTCGAAACCATGATCGGAGGTAAGCGGCATGGAATCAGCTTCATTCTAAAGGTTGAAGAGGTGGGTGGCATTTCCCTGGCGCGGCTGGCGCTGGTGGAAGCTCGATACGCGCTGTTGCCTAGTGGCGCGCTTGCTCTTTCTCCTGGGTTTCCCAAGGGAGCACCGCAAGACCTGGAACACCAGCTTGGCAGAGTGTTGAGTCCCACTTTTCAAATGCGCTGTCTCACCTGTCACGGGATGAGTGGGGGTGTGGGTTGCGAAAACTGCCATGGGCCGGCGTCGGCGCATGTGGCATCGGTGACGGTCAGGCCGAACAGTCTGAAGGGTAGTGCCGCGATGGGGGTTTGCGCCCAATGCCACAGCGGGTTTAAGACCCGCATCCGCACGGACCCAATGCCGGAAGACTTGCTCGTCTCAAGCCAGGTTCCCGCTCTGCGGCACTCGGAGTGCTTCATCCAGAGCGGGGAGCAGTTGACTTGCACGGCTTGTCACAACCCGCATGAAGATACAACTACGGTTGCGCAAACTTCGGTCAAGGTGTGTCTAGGTTGTCATTCGATGTCGACGGAGCAGCACGCGGCGATCTGTCCGGTCAATCGGACAGGAGGCTGTATTAGCTGCCACATGCCGAGTGTGGAAGTGGACTCGTTTCGTATGACGGACCACTGGATCAGGGCGGCGGCGGCGCATCGGACGCGGGGTCCTACGCTCCGAAGCCAAGTTATACCGAAGCGGGAGTATCTGCGTTTGATCGCAGTAGCCACTGATGCCGACATGAAAAACGTTCGGGACCGGTTGGCGAAAGGGGAATCGTTCGGCTCGGTTGCGCGTGCGTTGTCTAAGGATCCAAGCGCACAAGCGGGCGGATTCATTGGAGACACGGCGCTGGCAGATATGGACCCTCGCTTGGCAGCGGCGGCCGCACATCTTGAACAGGATTCGGATAGCGGCGTGATCGAAATAGGCGACCAGCGCGTAATACTGCACCGGCAGGCGCGCGATTTTCGAATGACTGCGGACCAGCTTTTTCACGAGGCTTTGAATCTCAACGAACATGGTGATCGGACGCAGGCCATTCAGAAGCTTAAACAGGCGCTCGATGTTTATCCCTATCAGTTGCGAGGTTTGAGTCTGATGGGGGTCATCCTCAAGCAAGCGAACGTGCTGGGATTTGCGGCGCAGCTCTATCCAGAGGATGCGGCCACGCTGTTCAACTTTGAGTCGATTGACCATTCTCCGGACCAGATTGAGAAGCTGCGGCGGGTCATTGAGCTGGACCCGGACATCCTCGCGGCTTACCAGAGTTTGGGTACGGCTCTCTACGCGGCCGGACAGCCAGCCGCCGCGATTGAGGCGTTTCGGGCCGGGCTGCAGATCGACCCGCTTTCGGCGGCTCTTTATTATGATTTGGGTCTGACGCTTAAAGAACAAGGCGACGCAGCCGGAGCGGCGAAAGCGCTTGCCTTGGCTGCTCGCCTTGATCCGAAGATTAAAAACTGAGTGTCAAAGGGATGTGCGGATCCGCGCCCTTGGTGGCCAAAATCCCTTTGCCGCTCCCTTGCGGTCGCTCACGGTCGGTTTTACGGTTCGAAATGGGGGGCGGCGGTTGGCGATGCGGAGAAAGGGAAGAAACGGCGATTTTTGCGGTTCGAAATGGAGGTAAGGGCTCGTGGCGGTGTCCGAGGGTTTGAAATGGGGCTGCGGATGACGAGATTTCGATGCGGCGCGGATTTGCCGGCCGGTTTTGGCGTGAAATGAGCGGATTTTGGGTGGGTTTGGACACACGTCAGGTGTGGTGCGTGAGCGGTAGGCATGGAGCGACGATTCCTTTCTTAGTTATTTAGTTAATTAGGCGCATTCGCCGTGGCGGCTCGCGGTGTTGTCTGGAGGTGAGACGACGGCGGTGTTGGTTCAGCCGGGTTGTTGGGTTGGTGCTGCGCCTTCTTGTTTGAGTGTTCTGCCTGTTGTTGCTTGGCCGCCGCTCGTGCTTCTTGCTTCGCGACGATACGCGCTTGCTTTTCCTTGGTGAATTCGAAGCGTTCGCGCTGGAGTTGGAAGCGCTGGCGTTGGAGGTCGAGCAGATCCAGCCGGCGTTGTTCGTTGAAGGCGGCTTGGCGAATGGTCCTGACGTTATCGAGAGAGCGTTTGAAGGCTCGTTCCGCCTGGGTTTGGTAGCGATCGAAGAGATTGAGTTTATGCATGTCTTCGGCAGTCCACTGAGTGGGGTCCGAGATTCGACGGTGAAGCTCGAATTCCCAGGTGGAGTGGATGAGCTGACGGCGTGTGAGGAGCCAGCGAGCGCGGGCGAAATCACCGATGAGACGAGCGTCATCTTCGGTGGCGGGTGAGTGGGTTTCGAAGCCGTCTTTGAGAAGGGCATCAAATTCGGCAGGGTCTTCGCCGGCGATGAAGAGAGAGTCGGACGCAGCGCCGTGGGTAAGGTGATTGAGGCAGGAAATCGCTTTTCCTGAGAGGGTGATGGGACCGGATTGTTTAGGCATGGGAATGCCTCCTTTTCGCCTCTAGGATCGAATGGGGGCGAACGGCGGACGCAGAAAAATGGCGGTACGTGGTTGATAAGGAAGGAGAAGGAAAATGTGAGTCGGCGGTGACCTGGAATCGCCGAAGTTGCTCTGGATGAAAGCCGGAAGCAAATGGGCGATTTGTGTGTCCTGAATTTTGGATCTTCCGGCCGGCCAACGTCGAAATTCAAATCGGTGGTTTGCGCGTTTTAGGGTAAAGTGGCAGGCGAATGAATCACCGGACACAAGTGACATAACAAGAGATCGCGCGAGAACGCAACGGCGGCAACAACATGCGCGCCTGCTGGGAAGCAAGTCGCTTAAAATAAGGCTCGACGCAGCGGGTGAAATGGCGTTAAGCCAGCGCCCGATAAAAGCGCGTCAGTGGTCTGCCGATGTGGGTGGCGCGCAACGCGGCAACAAGCGCCGGAGCTTTGTGACAATTTTAGCTTCCCATCGAGTCGGGGCAGTGAACCTCCGCCCGGCGTTGAATCACACCATGATTATGACAATGTCTCTTGTACCCTTTTCTGTACCCTTTTTTCCCCTTCGTTAGGCGTTGGCGGTGTGAGTGTGGAAAATGGGAAACATGCGGGCTGTCCCCTCAGGAAGGAATTAATGCATTGTGGTGGCTGTCACGGAATTACCCGTTGCTGTCCCGAGGTGTCATTTGCACGTCGGCGACAGTAAGGCACACCTTCCATTTCCAATCATGGATCCGCGGCTTTTGATCCACCTCATCTGTGAGCAAATTGAACCCGACTTTGGTTTGGAACGTTCGTTCTGAGGGCGGAAGCTCACGCTCCTTGCTGCGCGGCGAGTCCCTCGAATGAGGGCGAGACAGAGGGGATTTCGCCGTTCCGAGGAGCGCGCGGCTCGGTCTCGGCCCGCACCCACTCCGACTGGACGGATGCTTGCGACCAGGCGACGAGGACGCAACGGGAGGCGACTAGTGCGCGTTCGATCTCCTGGTTCCAAACCTTGCCCGCGAGAATGGTGCGGTCCCGACAGACGGTCCAGCCGCGTTGTTGCAAGGCGTCGACTAACGGCTTGATGCGAGGTTTGTCTTCGCTGCTGGGGATGCCCTGTGGTGATTTTACTTGTCTCGACACGAGTGTCGAGACGGCTGGCACGAGTGCCAGCGCCACGGGTCTCCCGGCTTGCGCGCAGCGCTTTTTGCTACGAGCGCTTCATCCACGTGAGGGCGGCCGAGAGGTCGTCTTCGCCGAGTTCGTGGCCGCCGGGGTGCCAGTGGAGGGAGACTTTTGCCTGGGCGCGGGTCAGCGATGCCGAGAGGTCTTCCACGTCCTTTGTGCTGGACATGGTGTCGTGACGGCCGGCGGCGATTAGGATAGGGATGCCGTTGAGCGGCGGAGGGGTTTCGCCGGGCCAGGGATTCATGGGTCTAAATAAGATTGCCCCACTTAGTAAGTTGGGCTCTCGGTAGAGGGCGCTGGCGGCGATGTTGGCGCCGTTTGAGTAGCCGACGGCGATGACGCGGGCGGGGTCGAACTTGTATTCGAGCGCGGCGCTGCGGACGAAGCCGGCGAGTTCGGTGGTGCGGAGGCGCAGGTCCTCCAGATCAAAGACGCCGGGGCGGATGCGGCGGAAGAAACGGGGCATGCCTTGTTCGAGGACTTTGCCTCGGGGGCTGAGGAGGTTGGCGCCGGAGGCGAGTTGGCGGCCGAGGGAGATGAGGCCGTTCTCATCTCCGCCGGTGCCGTGCAGGAGCAACAGCGTGGTAGGGCTGCTGCCTTTTACGAAACGGTGGACGAATGTTTCAAGCATTTGTTGTCCTCGCCGCCGCTCCCTGGCCGGTCGCGGTTCCGATATTGATGTTGGGGAGGCGGCGTTGGAGTTCGCCGCGCATGGGTTCGAGCCAGCGGGGGAGGATGAGTTTTTCGCCGAGGGACGCCAAGGGTTCATCGACGGTGAAGCCGGGCGGATCGGTGGCGATCTCAAAGAGCACGCCGCCGGGCTCGCGCCAGTAGATGGAATGGAAGTAAGTGCGGTCCATGACGGGGCTCACGTGGCGGCCTTCGGCGAGGAGGCGGTCTTGCCATTTTAGTTGGGAGTTGTCGTCGGGGACGCGCCAGGCGAGGTGGTGGACGGCACCGGCGGAGATGCGGCCGCGGCCGGCTTGTGGGTCGTGCAGGATGTCAAGATGTTGGCCCCCTGCGCGGAAGCGGGTACGGTTTCCTTCTTGAGCAATTTGGGTGAAGTCCATTCCGTGGATGAGGTGCTGCTCCGTCGATTCAGGGCGGGCTTCGCTGAGGGTGACGCTGTGGAAGCCTTGCAGGGCGTGATCGCTTTGAGCCGGGGCAGAGAAAACGATGGCGAGGCGGAGGCCGTCCGGGTCGGAGAAGGTGAGGGTGGAGTCGGAGAAGCGGGTGGTGAGGGCGGCGGTTTCCTTCAGCTGGTTTTGCCAGTAGCCGATGGAGTTAGATGGGGCGAGGAAGGCGATTTCGGTGGCCATGCCCGCGCCGTTTTGGCCAGGCATGGATTCGGGCCAAGGGAAGAAGGTGAGGATGGTGCCGGGGGAACCGGAGGCGTCGCCGTAGTACAGATGATAGGTGCCGGGGTCGTCGTAGTTGACGGTGAGTTTTACCAGGCGGAGGCCGAGGACGCCGGTGTAGAAGTCGATGTTCGTTTGCGGGTCGCCGCACATGGCGGTGACGTGGTGAATGCCCTGGATGGGCGAGGTTTTTACGTTTTCCACGTTTCCATTGTGCCGTGGATCGCGGCGTAAGGATTTCGGAAAGCGGCGCTGGGCGTTGTCAATTCTTGCTGAGTCGCCAGGATTTGGGAGTCTGGCCAAATACTCGTCGAAATACGGTTGTGAAGTGCGCTTGGCTTGGGAAGCCGGTGGCGTAAGCAACTTCGGCGATGGAGAGCGCGTCGTTTTCGAGGAGGCGCTGGGCTTTGTCGAGGCGGCGTTGGAGGACGAATTGATGGGGCGTTTGGCCGGTGCTGCGTTTGAATTGGCGGGCGAAGTGGAAGGGGCTGGTGTGAGCAAACGCGGCCAAGGTGGGGACGGAGAGGTCGGCGTCGAGGTGTTCTTGAATGTGGTCGATTAATTGGCGGAGGCGGGTGGGGGAAAGGCTGGCTGTGCCGGGCGGAGCGGGGAGGACGACATAGTGATCGATGAAAGTGGCCACGAAGGCGGCGGCGAGGGAGTCGGCGAAGATGCGGCCGGTGGGACAGCCGGCAAGGGCTTCGGATTGGAAGGCGCGGGCGAGGTGGGAGAGTTGGGGGTCGTCGGCATTGGGGGCGGAGCGGACGGTGAAGTCGGTGCGGGGGAGCATTTCGGGTAGGTATTGGCGGCAGGTGGTGAGGTCGAGGGAGAAGATGAGGAGTTCGCGTTGGCCTTGCCAGCGGACGTTGTATGGTTGGCCGGTGGGAGTGACGGTGACGGAGCCGATGCTGGCGGCGCCGGTTTGCCAAGGGGCGTCGGCTGAGGGGCGGAATTCGATGGCTTGGGGAGGACCTAGGTGGACGTCGACCTGGGTGTGCGGGCGCTCAGCGTGGGCGATGGTTTCGGCGAGGACGCGATGCTGTTCGAAGACGACGCCACGGATGCCGATGGGGTGGGAGGACGTGACGGGTGTGTCGAGAAAGCCGGGCAGGGACTGCATGATTACAGGCTGACACAGGTTGCCTTACCATGGCTTTAGGCTTATGAAACGTTTGTTTATGTGTGTGTTGTTGATAGCCGTTGGATTGCCCATCTTGCCGGTGGCGATGGCGGATCAAAAGGATGCGGCGGTTGCATCGACGGAGGATGACCGCATTGTGGACCAGGTGCGGTTGAAGTTGGCCGGGGACCCGGATGTGAAGGGCGGCAATTTGGAAGTAAGTTCGAAAGATGGCGCGGTGGTGATTACGGGGCGCGTTGAGACGGAGCATAGCAAGAGCAAGGCGACGAAGCTGGCGAAGAAGGTGAAGGGCGTGAAGTCGGTGGATAACCAGTTGTCTGTGGGGCCGCTGATTTAGCTTATTGAGATGCGAGGGGTTCTCTTATTCACGCTGGTTGCGGGTCATTTAGTTTGTCAGACGCTGCCTCCGGAGACGGACCGCTTAGTGGCGACGGGTAAGCTTTGGATCACCGTGAAGTATTTTCATCCGGCGATGGCGTATCGCAATGTGGATTGGGATCAGGCGCTGGTGGAGGCGTTGCCGCAGATTCGCGGGGCGCAAACGGCGCGTGAGTATGAGACGGCTGTGCGAGGGATGATGCGGGGGTTAGAGTCAGGGCCCGCTGCTGCACCTGGCACAGGGCAGCGGGTTTGGATTCACCACGGATTTGCGCCGGAAGGTGGAGAGGCGGGCGCCACTCCTTTTTACAGCGGGTTCCTATATAAGATTGGCGATGCCGTAGATGAAGTGAGTGTGCCTATGGGCGGCGGGTTTGCCGTGAAGGTGCCGCTTTCCGAGCCGGCGAATGCTGGGCCGCCGACACCGGCACCGGTAGTGCGACGAGTCTATGCGGAGCTTGCCTATCCTTCTACCGAGCAGCGCATTTTGGCGGCCTACAAAATTTGGGGAGTGCTGCATTATTTTTTCGCTTATCGCGATTTGCTGGATGAGGACTGGGACGGGCTGTTGATTCAGTTTTTGCCGCGAATGATTGCGGCGAAGGATGCGCTGGAATACAACCTGACAATTGCGGAGTGGTTGACGCATGCGGCGGATACTTTTACCGCGGCGGAGAGCCCGACTCTCACGCAGTATTTTGGCGAGGCTCCGGTGGGTTTGCGGCTGCGGATTGTGGAGAAGCATGTCACGGTGACGGAGGTGCTTGATCCGGAGGCGACGAAGGCCGGGGTGAAGGTTGGCGACGTGGTGAAGAAAGTGGACGGCGAGACGTTGGTGGATCGCTACAAACGCGAGGAACAATATATACCCGCGTCGACAACACAAAGATTGGGAGCGGATGTGGTGGACCGCATTTTGAATGGAGCGGACGAATCGAGCGCGGCCTTGACGATGGAGGACTACGCGGGCAATCGGAAGGACGTGACGCTCAAACGGAGTAAGCGGTTTATCAATTTACTCAAGGCACAGGAGGCGGCCGGCGAGGTGGTTAAGGTGCTGCGCGGCGGTGTGGGTTATGTGGATTTGCGGCGGATCAAACGGGATGAGGTTGATGCGGTGTTCGAACAGCTGCAGAGTGTGCCGGCGATCGTATTCGATATGCGGGGCGAAGCGGCTGACGACGAGTCTTACCGTTTGATTGCGGCGCGGCTTGCGACGGAGGCGGATGTAGAGGCGGCGATTGTGACGGGGCCGATTGTGAGTTTTCCGGATGTGCCACAGAGGGGAGTGGCGAGCCGATCTGAGAGCTATTTCTTTCTGCGGACGGTTGCCGGTTCGAACGCTCCGAGATATAAAGGCAAAACACTGATGCTGGCAGATGAGCATACGATTTGGAGCGGTGAGGAAGCGGGGCTCTTTTTGGAAGCGGCGAATAAGACGGAGTTTGTTGGGACGCCGAGTGCGGGAGCGTTTTCAGTGTATACGAAGTTCGCCGTGCCGGGCGGGATCACGATTTCGTTTTCGGGCCAGGATGTCCGGCACGCGAATGGGGGCAAGCTGCAACGGCTTGGGTTGCAACCGAATGTAACGGTTGCGCCTACGTTGACCGGTATTCGCACCGGAAAAGACGAAGTGCTGGAAAAGGCACTCGAGTCGGTGTTGCCAAAGATGCTAACGCCAAAAGTCCTACCGTCGCGGGCTGTCATTTGACTGTAATAGAGGCGCCCAGATGGGCCCAGATGGCGAGCCAAATCCATGTATACTCAATCGAGCAAGAAAAAAAAGAGTCTGGACCCGATTGGGTGACTTTCCGGTACCCGGCGTGATCTAGACGATATAGAACAAGAAGTACGAAGAAAAAGCTTTAGGAGGCTAAATATACATGGGTTCCTTATTGGACTCAATTAAGAATTCGATTTCGCCGGACATGGTCCGTTCTATTGCTGCAAGCGCAGGCGAGTCGCCAGAGGGTGTGAAAAAAGGTCTGGAAACAGCCGGGGCCACGGTGCTCGGCTCGATTGCCAGTAAGGCGGGCGACACTGGGTTTTTGAGCCAGATTATGTCGCTGGTGAGCAGCTATGGCACGCAGACGCTGGGCGCTGCCGCTGGTGCGGGTAGCGCGGCGTCGACGGCCGCCAGTGAAGCGGGTTCCAATTTGTTGAGCATGCTGTTTGGCTCAAATAAGGCTGCGATTGAGGGCAAGATTGCCCAGACCGCGGGTTTGGGCGCCGGTGCGGGCAGCACGATTCTCGCGAGTGCGGCGCCACTTGTTTTGAGCACGCTGAGCAGCAAGTTGAGCGGCGGTACGGCTAGTTTGGCCAGCGCTCTGACGAGCGAATTGCCAAGTTTGCGTGGCTTGATTCCGGCGGGACTGCCGGGTCTTCATCTGCCAAATTTGGGGGGGGCGGCGAGTGCGGCTTCCAGTGCCGCCAGAAGCGCTGCGCAAGAGAAAGTGGGCGGCGGTTGGTTGTGGCCCGTGTTGTTGTTAGGTGCGTTGCTGATTGGCGGGTTGGTGTGGTATTTCAACAATGGCAAGACCGCCGATGCGACCAAGCCTGCTGAAACAGCGGTTGCGGCGACGCAGACAGCGGTTACGGATGCGGCGGCGAATATTTCGGATGCGACCAAAGCGGCGTGGGCGAAGTTGGGCGAATTGTTTAAGCGCAAGCTAGCGGATGGCACCGAGATCAGCATTCCGAAACTGGGCGTGGAAAACAAACTGGTGGATTGGATCGAATCGTCGAACCCGGTCGACAAGACCACTTGGTTTGATTTTGACCGTCTGCTGTTTGCCACCAATTCGGCTACGCTCGATCCGGCTTCCGATGTGCAGTTGTCGAATGTGGCGGCGATTTTGAAGGCGTATCCGAAGGTGAAGATCAAGCTGGGCGGTTACACAGATAACACCGGCGATCCGGCGGCGAATTTGAAGCTTTCCGGCGAGCGCGCGAACAACGTGATGGCGTCGCTAGTGGCGAAGGGTATAGACGCGTCGCGGATGGAAGCGCAGGGGTATGGCGAAGATCACCCGGTAGGCGACAACAAGACGGAGGAAGGCCGTGCGTTGAACCGGCGCATTTCTCTGCGGGTGACCGAAAAGTAGGTACGTTGGTTGATCCGCCGGGCAGCGGGGTCAAACGGAAAAAAGATGGGGCGCGCATAGCTTTACGCGCCCTCTTTCTTTTCGAGCTTTTGAAAGCGCGTTTCATGGCCGCCGATGAACCGCATGATGTTGTCTTCCATCGTGTGCATTTGCTGACTCAGCAGCGCGAACTTGTCGTCAATGTGGCGATTGACGTCCGAGATGCGCGAGTTGTTGAAGAGTGTACCGGCGAAAACGGCGAGAATCGGGACCGCCAGGGTCACCATTTGGGCGTCTGTCATATCCTGTTTCCGCTTTCTTTGGAGCAGTCTTCTTGGATCCGTGCGGACGGAAAGTATTGACGGTATCGGCCACACCAGCTTGACGGCAGAGAGAGTACCCTCACGCCAAGTCTTGTCCGGTGGACAATTTAAGTAAAAAAGTGCTCCTTCTTGTTGTGTTGTGTGATAATGTCTGTTCATGACTGCTTTTGTTCACAGCTTCTATTGGTTTCGATTTTGGTACTCGCCAAAGTCATGCCGGGGGGCTTCCGCGTTGAATTAGAAGGCAGCGGATCGAGTTTTAGAAAGGGGCCCACTCGGAAACGAGTGGGCCTTTCGTATTTAGGTTAGGCACTAATTTCTCTTAAGGGACACTCGTGAGGGTCAGATGATCATCTCAATGAAACTTCATGCCACGAAGCAGGAAATTGACGCGGTTTGCGACCGGATCAAGGAATTCGGCTACAAGGTGCATTCCATAGCGGGAGAGGAGCGCTGCGTGATTGGCGCGGTCGGGGTGGGCGATGTCACGGCCTGCCTTGAGTCGCTGGAAGCCATGCCACAGGTGGAACGGGCCGTGCGCATTTCGGCGCCGTACAAGTTTGTAAGCCGCGAGTTCAAGCGGGCCAAATCGCAGATTAAGGCGAATGGCGTGGAAATTGGCGGCGACGAATTTGTAATGATGGCCGGACCTTGCTCAGTGGAGAGCGAGAAGCAGATTTTAGAAACGGCGCATGCGGTGGCAAAAGGCGGCGCGAAGTTTCTGCGAGGGGGAGCGTTCAAGCCGCGCACGTCGCCCTATGATTTCCAGGGAATGGAATTGGAAGGGTTGAAACTGCTGCGCAAGGCGAAGCAGGAGACTGGGCTGGGCATCATTACAGAAGTGATGAGCGACCGCGATGTGGAGATGGTGGCGGAATACGCCGACATTCTGCAGATTGGCGCGCGCAACATGCAGAACTTTTCGCTGTTGAAGACGCTGGGTAAAGCGGGGCGGCCGGTGATGTTGAAGCGCGGGTTAAGCTCGACGATTAAAGAGCTGCTGATGTCGGCGGAGTATGTGGTGGCGCATGGCAATCCGGATGTGATTTTGTGCGAGCGCGGGATTCGGACATTTGAAACGGCGACGCGGAACACTTGCGATATCACGGCGATTTCGGTGTTGGATGAGTTGTCGCATCTGCCGGTGGTGCTGGACCCGAGCCATGCGACGGGAAAGCGCAGCTTGGTGCCGAGTTTGGCGCGCGCCGGTGTGGCGATTGGGGCGGACGCGCTGATTATTGAAGTGCACCCGCAACCGGAGAAGGCGGTGAGCGATGGAGCGCAGTCGTTGACGCTGCCGCAGTTTGCCGCGATGATGGCGGATTTGCAGCCGTATATAGCGTTGTGGAAGAAATCGCGGGTTAGCGAACTGGCGACTGCCTGATCGAGAGGTAATCGGTTGCGCGCTTTTTTCACATGGACGGCGGTTCTGTTTGCCATCGCGGCAATGGGAGCCGCCGCTTGGTTTGGGTGGGAGCGGTATCAGCATCGCTTTGTCCGGAACGAGGCGGATATGGTCACGCTGCTGCCACCCGGCAATCTGACGACCTTTTACATCAGCATTGCGGAGTTGCGGCAAGGCGGGCTCCTGCACTTACTTGCAGGGGTGACGCCTGCGCCGGAGAAAGACTATGCGGATTTTATTGCCGCGACCGGATTCGACTACGCGCGCGATATGGACGACTTAGCGGGCGGAGTAGACGATCACAACGAAGTTTTCTTTATCATTCGAGGGCGCTTCGATTGGCAGAAGTTGCAGCAGTTCGCAATTGTGCATGGCGGCACGTGTGAAGCCGATGCGTGCCGGGCGCCGAGTACAAAGCCGCAGCGTTGGGTGAATTTTATTAGGGTGCAACCGGATACGGTGGCTTTGGCGATGAGTTCGAACGAGTCGGCGGCCGATTTGCTTCGTCCCCCAGGACGGCGTTCGCAGGAGTTGCCGTTGGGCGACCCGGTTTGGGTGCGTGTGTCGCCATCGTTGCTGAAAGATCCGACAGGTTTGCCGAAGCCGCTACAGATATTTGCAATTTCGTTGCAGGCGGCGGAATCGGTATTACTGTCGGCGGGGCGGGCGGAGCATGGGGATGAGGCGTTCACGCTGCAGTTAGAGGCGGCGTTTCCGGATGCGCCGAGTGCCGATACGACTTGCAAGCAGTTGCAGATTCAAACGAGGATGCTGCGGCTGGAGTTGGCGCAAGAGAACCAGAAACCGAATCCGGCGGATTTGACGGGATTGTTGACGGCGGGGTCGTTTCAGGTGGGGAATGCGCGGATTTTCGGGAGTTGGCCGGTGAGGAAAGAGTTGATGAGGGCGCTGGAGTAGGGGTTGAGCACGCTCCGAGGCACGGATATTCATCACACGCGGCGCGCGGCCTTGCGGACCGCGAAATAGTCGCCGCCGCATTCGCGCACTGAATATCCCTCTGTGTGCAGCAGCTCCAGCATTTCGGCGCGTTGAGGATCGGAAAGATGCCTGTGCTCAATAAAGATCGAAAGCGGAGCGTGTTTAGCGAAATCCACAGTCTTTAGCACTTCGTAGTCATAGCCCTCAGTGTCGATGTGCAGAAGGTGAACTTCCTGAATCTGGTTGCGCGCGAGGATTTCGGATAGTGGAAAGACCGGCACCGTTGCTTCAACGATGTATGGCTCAAGGATGCCGTCCAGGTGTTTCAGAATGTGGTTTCGATCAAACGATCCCAGTTGATCGAACCACGGAGGCAGATTGGGCAAGTCTTGTTTCGCTTTCGCATCCACGAAGTAAAAACTGACTTCGCCGGCAGATGCGCCGATGGCGACTTGCTCAAGGCGGAAGCGCCGGGGATCCTGGAAATGAGTTTGCAGGCGAGCGAAGCAGTAGGGAACAGGCTCGATGAGCAGTCCGTGCCAGTTATTACAAGCGAGGAGAATGTCGGAGCAAGGGTCGCCCGTGACTCCGTCATTGGCACCCACTTTTACGAACATAGGTTCTGAGACGGTCTTCGACAAATTAAGGCAATAGCGCCTGAAACGGTTCACTTCCCTGACGGGTTTGGGTGGGCGCAGGCGACGCAAAAAGGTTACGGCGGGAAAGAGGAAAGTATGAAGAAGCGGCGTGGACTTGATCGTTTTTCTCAAGTTCTCGATCATTACTGAAGGTTCGCATGGCGGCGGAGTCTTGTAAAGCGGGGTGGCCGTTTCGAGCAACAGGTACCGTTGGTAGCGCCACCACCCGCCTGTAGACTGGTCGCATGGAACGAAAGGTTTTCTGGATCACGTTCTCCAGCTTGGGTCTGATGGCCGATTTCGTCCTTCCCCTGTGGTGGGCGGTAGGCGCCACCGTTCCTATCGCCGTCTTCAGTTGGTGGCTCGCTTATCGCAGCGGCTGGTTCTCATGAATGATTGAGCGTGTATCGACGATCGCCAATTAATTAGTTACGCTAAAGCTTTGCGCCACCGGGGCAGCGGCCGCATACGTGCCATTGCCCGCCTGTGAGGCCGTAATAGTGCATGTTCCAGCAACCGCGAACTTGGCAACGCTGCCGGAAATTGTGCAGACCGAAGTTGTGGAAGAAACATAACTGACGGCCAAGCCTGAACTCGCCGCCGCCGCCAAAGTTAATGCTTTTCCTACTTTCTGAGTGGCGATACTTCCAAAAGCGATCGTCTGCGTGGCCAGCACTTTGAAGCTTCGGGAGACGGAAGGCGCCGGGGCGAAGGTTGCGTTACCGCTTTGCGAAGCGGTGATGGTGCATGTCCCGCCAGCGGCCAGCAAAGTAGCGGTGCTGCCCGAAACGGTGCATACGCTTGGCGTCGAAGACGAATAGCTAACCGGTAGAGTCGAACTTGCGGCTGCGCCCAGAGTCAGCTGCGTTCCGCCGGTCTGCGTCGGAATCGTGCCAAATGAGATGGTCTGAGTCTGGAGCACGGAGAAAGTTTGCGAGACGGGTTGCGCGGCGGCGTAGGCTGCATTCCCAGCTTGCGATGCCGTGATGGTACAAGCGCCCGCAGCTTTAAATGTTGCCTTGCTGCCGGACACAGTACAGACTGATGTGGTGGACGAGGAATAGCTGATTGTCAGACCGGAAGTGGCGCTCGCCGTCAGCGTGAGGGGTGTGCCCACAAGCTGAGATGCGACGGGACCAAATGTGATACTTTGCGTGGCGACCACGCTAAAGCTTCGGGATACTGAGGCAGCGGGCGCATAGGCGCTATTTCCGGGTTGCGAAGCGACTATGGTGCAGGTGCCCGGCGCCAGCAGCGAAGCCGTATTTCCGGACACCGTACAAATCGCGGCCGTGGAAGAAGTGTAACTCACTGGCAGGCCCGAGGTCGCAACCGCCGTTAGTGTCAAGGGCGTTCCAGCGGTTTGGGTTGCAATCGTACCAAATGAAATGGTTTGCGTTTGCAAAACTGTGAAACTCTGGGTAACCGGCGCTGCTGCCGCGTAAGTTTTGTTCCCGGCTTGCGATGCCGTGATGGAACACGTCCCGGGAGCAAGGAAGGTTGCCTTGCTGCCGGACACGGTACAGATGGATGTGGTTGAAGAAGCGTAAGTCACAGCAAGGCCGGAACTCGCCGTCGCGCTGAGCACGAGGGGCGTCCCCACGACTTGCGACCCAATCGAGTTGAAGGTGATGGTCTGTACGGAATCGACACTGAAGCTATTCGTAACTGAGGCCGCTGCCGCATACGTGGTGTTTCCAGATTGCGACGCGGTAAGTGTGCAAGTTCCCGGCGCAAGGAATGTTGCTATACCGCCGGAAACGGTACAAACTGCAGAAGTGGATGAGCTGTAAGTAACAGCCAGCCCGGAAGTAGCTGTCGCGATTAGCGTGAGAGGCGTACCTACTAACTGCGTGGGGATGTTAGCAAATGCGATGGTCTGAGTGAGTAAGACGCCAAAGCTTTGAGAAACCGGGGTGGCCGCGGCGTAGGTGGCATTTCCCGCTTGGGAAGCCGTAATGGTACACGTTCCCGCCGTCAAGAATGACGCTGTATTGCCGGAGACCGTACAGACCGAAGTCGTCGAAGAAGCGTAGGTCACCGCAAGGCCGGACGAAGAAGTGGCTGAAAGTTTGAGTGATTTACCGGTAAGCTGGGTGGCTATGGGACCAAAGGTAATGGTTTGCGGCGCCGGGTTTACCGTGAAGCTTTGCGATACCGAGGCAGCGGCGGCGTAGGTGGCGTTGCCCGCCTGTGATGCCGTAATTTTGCAAGTTCCAGTCTTCAACAAGGTCGCTATGCTGCCGGAAATCGTGCAGATTGCGTTATTTGCGGAGGCCAGGCTCACAGGAAGCCCGGAACTCGCGGTGGCTGTTAGCGTGATGGACGTGACCGCTGTTTGAGTTGGAATCGCCGCGAACGTAATGGTTTGTGGCGCTAGCGAAACCGTGAAGCTCTGCGTAACGGGTGTGGCTGCGGCATAAGTCGCGTTACCTGGCTGCGAAGCCGTCAAGTTGCAAGTTCCGGCAGTAAGCAGCGTGGCCGAGGTGCCTGAGATACTGCAGACCAGCGGGGTGGAAGACGCATAGCTCACAGGAAGGCCTGAACTCGCCGTTGCTCCTAAGGCGATGGATGTGGCTGCCCTCTGAGTTGGAATCGCTCCAAAAGTGATGGTCTGCGGCGCTAGTGATACCGTGAAGCTCTGGGTAACAGATGTGGCTGCGGCGTAAGTTGCGTTACCTGCCTGCGAAGCCGTCAAGCTACAAGTTCCGGCCGCAAGCAGCATGGCCGAGTTGCCAGAAGTACTACAGACCAGCGGGGTGGAAGACGCGAAGCTCACGGCAAGCCCTGAACTCGCCGTTGCGTTGAGTGACAAAGTGGAGCCCACAGTCTGGTTTGCTATCGCGCCGAATGTAATTGCTTGCGAAATCAGATTGTCCCCGGAGGCTTGAGTCACGGTGACGCTTTGACCGAATACAGTAATGTGCGCCGTGCGCGCGGAACCGGTGTTGTTGGTTGTGAATGCGAAGCTTACGATGCCATTTGCCTGCAAGGTAATTGTTAGCCACGATTGATCGCTCATTGCGTTGAGAGCGCCTGTGGATCCGAGGACAGGCAGCGTCTGATCGGTGCCCGCCGAGGCTGGCTCATTCAAACCCGCTGTACTCACAAAAACCCGGGTCAACTCCTCTAGCGCATTGTTGAGGTTGTCCGTAATATAAAGGTTGCCGGAACCGTCTACCGCCACGCCCGTAGGGTTGATAGCGGCGCTTGAAAGCGTAATCAATTGACCGGAGGCGGAATTCCATTCTTTGACAGTAGACCCGTCAGTGAAGTAGACATTGCCCGCCCCATCGACAGCTACGGCGGACGGCTGCGTCAGACCGGACACTACGGATGTGATCTGCTGTGAGGCGGGATTCCATTCGGCTATGAACTGATCTGATGGGTCGGCGACGTAAATATTGCCCGCGCCATCCACCGCTAACCCGCTGGGGTTGAAATTCAACGGCGTCACCGTTCTAAGTGAAGGGCCGACTTCCACCAGATCTCGGTTGAAATTGTCGGAGAAATAGATATTGCCGGAGTTATCTAAAGCCACACCAGCCGGTGTTGTTATGTTTGGACCAAAATTTTGCCCATTCTGTCCCGACGCCAGCACCATGATGTTCTGGTTGGCGGCATTCCACTCCAGAATCCCATTCATAGGGTCTGCGATGTAGACATTTCCCAAGGGATCGACGGCGACACCGATGGGATTGAACTGAACGAATTGGTTCACCGAAAAGAACTGCAACGCGGACGCGACCTGCTGGTTGGAAAGCAGCGTCTTGAGACCTGTGGAAGCATTCCAGACCTCAATCGCCTGATTGTACGTATCCGCAATGTAGACGTTTCCCGACTGATCAACCGCCACGCCTTGCGGGTTGTTTAACAGGCCGTTACTCACCAATGTGGTCAACTGGCTGGCAGGCGTATAGCTTGATCCGGCTTGGGTGATGGTCAGAGTTTGGGTGACGCCGTCGCCGGCGAAGCTGATTGTCCCGGTACGAGTGACGCCGGGGTTGGCGTCATAGGTGAAAGTGGCCGGTCCGGAGCCGACGCCACTGGCAACGATCAGGTGAATCCATGGGGCGGTTGTGGCTGCGGCCCAAGAGTACGCGCCAGGCAGCGAAATAATATCCGACCCTGTACCCGCTCCGGAGCCGAACAACGCAGTCGTCTGTCCAAGACCCACCACGTCAAACGTCTGTTGCACTGCGGGCGCCGGACCATAATTGACGCCATCGCCTTGTTGGTATGCAAATAAGGTGCAGGAGCCGACCTCATAGAACGTGGCCGTATTTCCAGATACGGAGCAATTAGAAGAACCAGACCCGCCGAAACTGGTTGGCAAACCTGAACTGGCAGTAGCGGAAAGAGTAAGTTGGGTCCCGAGCGCTTGATTGGGTAGCGGTGCGAAGGAGATCGTTTGCCCAGGCAAAACCGTGACGGTCTGGGAAACGTTAGGGGCGGGAGCATAGGTTGAATCTCCGCTTTGCGACGCGATCAGCGTGCAGGAGCCCGGGGCCGAAAAGGTTGCCACAGTGCCGGCAACGGTGCACACCGCCGGGGTTGACGAAGAAAAAGTCACCGGCAACAAAGAGCTGGCAAAGCCATACAAATAGAGGGGTATACCGACTGTCTGCGGCGAACTGACGGTGAAATCGATTGTCTGAGGCGTGAGCGGCTGCGCCCCAGCCGCTTGTGTTACAGCAACAGTCTGACCTAGTAAAGTGATATGCGCTACACGAACCGCGGTGCTTGTATTCGCGGCGAACGAAAAGCTCACCACGCCATTCGTCTGACTGGTAATCGTCAGCCAGCTCTGGTCGCTAACTGCGTTTAGAAGCGCACTGGCGGGTAACACAGCCGGGAGTGCGTCGTTACCGGCAGCCGCAGGCTCGGAAACGCCGGTAGTATTGATAAATGCATTTGGCCATTCTTCCAGCAGGCCGTACTCTGAATCGTCAAAGTAGACGTTCCCGCTTCCATCGACGGTAATGCCGTAAAATTGGCCCGACTCACTTACAAGAGTGGTCACCTGATTCGTAACAGGGCTCCACTCCTCCACGACGGCTTGGGTTGTGAAATAGACATTTCCCGCGCCATCTACAGCCACGTCAGAGGGGTTGACCAAGCCGGAGGAAGATGGCACTAAAGTTGTCAACTGCCCGGTTGCGGCATTCCACTTTTTGATCGCGTTGTTGAACGTATCTGCGATGTATAGATTCCCAGCGGCGTCAACCGCCACACCCAGAGGTATGTGGAGGCCCGAAGAGATCAGTGCAGTTACAGTTTGCGTTTGAGCATTCCACTCTTTGATGGCGCTATTTTGGGAGTCGGCAATATAAACGTTTCCGGATGAATCGAGAGCAACGCCATACGGCTGGTTGAGGCCGCTAGATACCAAGGTTGTAAGTTGATTTGTCGCGGCATTCCACTTTTTCAGTGTGTTATCGCCCGAATCGCCAATGTAGACGTTCCCTTGCCTGTCAACGGCAACTCCGGCCGGGAGACTCAGTCCTGAGGAGACGATCGTGGAAGCTTGGTGAGTGGCCGCAGACCACTTCTGAATTCCATTATTGTCGAAGTCTGCAATATAAACGTTTCCTGCCGAGTCAAGTGCAAGGCCGAGAGGGCTGCCGAGGGTGCTCACAGCAGAACTAATAAGTAGGGACGCCTGTCCGGCGGCAACATAGCCGCCCCCGGCTTGTGTTACCGACAGCGTCAGAGCACCGCCGTTGAATACGATGGTTCCGCTCCTGGTGACGCCCGAGTTAAGGTCAAAATTGAATGTGGCGAGGCCTGGACCGCTTCCGCTTGCGTTTGTCAGGTGAATCCAACTCGCAGCCGTAGTGGCCGACCAGGAAGCCCCGGCAGCGACAGACACAATCACAGAGCCGGATCCCGCGTTTGGACCAAACAATTCACTGCTTGTGCCGAGCGACGGCGGGGTTGGAAGCGTCAGCTTCTTGATTGCTGCAGTTCCAAAATCGGAGATCAGCAGTGCATTGGTTGCGTCCATTGCCAAATCATAGGGTCCGCTCAAACCGGAAGACACCAGGGTCGCGACTTGCTGGGTCGTCGCGTTGTATTCGCTGACCGTGTTGTGGTTAGCGTCCGCAAAATAGACGTTTCCCGCCGTGTCTACGGTCAAGCCATAGGGAGCGATCAGACCCGATGCGACCAGCGTCGTCTTTTGCATTGTCGAGAGGTTGAACTTCTCGATCGCCTCAGTGTATGCATCCGCTACATAAAAATTCCCGCTGTATCCAAGGCGATCCGATTTGGTGTAACATCGTACCCTAACTGTGAGCTGGATAACACAGTGCTTACCTGCTGGGTGGCGGCGTTCCACTCTTCGACATAGCCGCCCGATCCGTTTCCTTGGTCACCAACGTAAACATTTCCGGCACTATCGATGGCAACTCCGGACGGAGAATTCAGCCCGGAAATTAGGATCGATACTTGCGAGGTGGACGCGGCCCACTTCTTCACCACACTGTTTGCTCTGTCCGCAATGTAGATGTTGCCCGCGGCATCAATGGCCAAACCGCTTGGCTCGTTAAAGCCGGATGCCAGAGTACTAATCTGCTGTGTGGCGGCCGTCCACTTTTTAAGGCTATTGCTGCCAAAATCGGCTATGTAGATGTTACCCGCCGTGTCAACCGCAACGCCTTGGGGCCCGGACAATCCGCTAGAAACAACGGTCGTGATCTGTTGGGAATAGGCGACCGACGCTAACAAGCCGACAGCCACGTAGAGTTTGATGAAGAAATGATTTAAGGCCATGCAATGCAGTCCCTAGTCCATGCGATTCCCCGGCGTGACGGGAACATATCTCCGATGCTGTAGGGACTATACACGGATTACATAGCCCGGGCAATTACCAGGACTGCTAGTACCATTTGTATCAACTGTATCAACCCAAGCATGCCAAGGCATAACCTCTGCTTTCCCATGAGGCCGCTCGGCGTTATTCCTTTATGCAGGATCAATCAATAGTAAACCGCTAGCGGTGGGCCGATTGATAATCCGAGATCCGTCGTATTTGATTATTTCGAGCATGTGCATAAACCCCTCCTTGATGACATGTAGCATCAAGCAAATATGGGCACGATTGGCGTCTGCATATGGCTCCGTCGCCACTCTGTACTTGGTGGGCGCTCATGGGCTTGGAAATGTTAGGGAAAAACGCGGGCGAAACCGCCTGCGCCACCATGCTTTCAACAGCTTGTGGCTTATTTTAATGCCTATGTGGACTAATCTCCCGTCCTTGTCTCACTACAGCTTTAAGCGAATAGTGAAACACAATCGTCTTCTTGAGGATGATCCGTAGTTCGATGATCATAAAGACCACCTTTCAGCCGCAGGGTTGAATCTGAAAGTCCGGGACCGTATCCCGGATTTTCATTTTGGTGAGGCGGTTGGCAAGCCGATCAAGAAGAGTACGGGGCGGGCCTGCGGGGAGGGTGCGGCGGAACGTTTCCAGCACGTGCTATGAGGGGGTGAGCAATGGGTGTTCACCCTGCCATCGCGAGCAGGGGAAAATAATGTGCGTACAGATGATAGTTTTAGATAGAAGACATTGGGGAAGCCCGTGCCGGTGGCTAGGGCTTCGGGCCAAGCTCCGGTACGAGACTGCTTTTCTATAAGCCAAGCTTGGCCTGTGGAAAAGGCGTTTGAGCTTGTATTGCCTGCGGCTTTCAAACCGATGAGCGCCCAGGCGGTTTGCGAGGGCGTACTGGGAGCCGATTCAAACTGATGGGTTTGATAACTCAGGCAACTTTCGCCCCAACCGCCGTCGGCATTTTGGGCAGCGCGCAAGAATTCAGCCGCCTTTTCCAGCGCCTCGCGCACGTTGGGAGATCCGGACGCGCGCAAGCCGCGCATGGCCAGAAACGTTCCGTAAATGTAATTCACGCCCCAACGGCCATACCAACTGCCGTCGGCTTTCTGGTGAGTTAGTAAGTAAGCCACTGGGGGGGCAATGGGCGCATCGTGATAAGTCGATCCGCGCCGGAACAATGCTTCCATCACGCGTCCAGTAATATCCGGGCAGGCTGGATCGAGCATGGCGTTGTGATCGGCAAACGGCACTTTGTTTAGCACATGCCAGTTGTTATCGGCATCGAAGGCCGCCCAGCCGCCGTCGGAAGACTGCATGCCGATGAGCCAGTTGACGGCGCGCCGTTCCACACGAGCTTGGCGATCGGTATCGCTCGACTTAGCGTGCTCGAGAGCGAGTAACACCATTGCGGTGTCGTCGATATCCGGGAGAATTTTCATCGGCAAACTCAAAGGCCCAGCCGCCGGGTTGTAGGTCGGGGGCGTTTGACGGCCCAATCGCCTTTGCGGCGCACTTCGCGGTCTAAGAACCAGCCGGCGGTGCGACGGCCCGCTTCTTCGGGCAGAGTGCCGGTTTCACCTAACGCAAACGCGGCAATCGCGGTATCCCAGACTGGCGA
>CAVXPI010000021.1:0-671777 GCA_963763615.1 Bryobacterales bacterium
ATCGCACAGATTCGCGAACGCATCCGAGCGGCCGCACAGGAGCTCGAAAGCGTGGACGCCGCGGTCGATCCGGCGGACATTCGACGGCGTCCGGCGCAGGGCAAGGTTTCTTCAAGATGGCACAGGCTTCACTACCTGCCGTTCAGAACCGCGACCAGCGGGAGTCGGTCAGCGCAGTGTTGGATCGTTTGCAGGAATGTGGGGCGGCCCATCAGCCGATATCCCCAATTCAGCGCGGTTCCTAGTCTGCGAGGTGTTCTATGAATTGAATTTCGATCATGGTGCCGACCATGTATTTGAGCTTCTTCATGCCGGCGGCCTTGAGGACTTCGTCGGCCACACGGACAACGATGGCCTTCTGATTTTCGAGTTCCTTGACGCTGCCGATGAGCGGGATCATGACTTCGGGAATGACCTTGACGCCCTTCTTGGCTACCTGGACGGCGGCTTCGAAAATGGCGCGGGCTTGCATTTCGGTGATCTCGGGATAGGTGATGCCGAGACGGCAACCGCGATGGCCGAGCATGGGGTTGAATTCATGCAGCTCTTCGACGCGCTGCAGCAACTCAGGCAAGTACTTCTTGAGTTCGGTGACGGGCACGTTGTAAGTGGCGGCCATTTCCTTCTTGGCTTTGATGTCGGCGTAGGGAAGCTTGGCGAGATCGACCATCACGTTTTCGCGCTTGGGCAGGAATTCGTGCAGCGGCGGATCGAGGGTGCGGATCACGACGGGGAAGCCGTCCATGGATTTGAACAGGCCGGCGAAATCGGCGCGCTGCATGGGCAACAGCTTTTGCAGGGCCTTTTTGCGGGTCTTTTCGTCGCGGGCCAGGATCATGGCTTGGACGTGCGGCAGGCGGTCTTCCGCGAAGAACATGTGCTCGGTGCGGCAGAGACCGATGCCTTCGGCACCGAAAGCGCGGGCGGCTTTGGCGTCGCGCGGAACGTCGGCGTTGGCGCGCACGCCGAACTTGCCGCGGAACTCATCGGCCCACTTCATGAAGGTGGCGAAGTAGTGCGACTTCGGATCGGGCTCGCTGGTTTTGCACTGGCCGAGGTAGACTTCGCCGAGGGTGCCATCGAGCGAGATCCATTCGCCTTCTTTGACGACGAGCTTCTTGCCTTGAAACAGAACGGTGGCGATCTTCTTGTGTTCGTCAACCGTGACAGAAGAGGCGCCGACGACGCAGGGGCGGCCCATGCCGCGAGCGACAACGGCGGCGTGGCTGGTTAAGCCGCCGACGGCAGTCAAAATGCCCTTCGATACGTCCATGCCGTGAATGTCATCGGGCGTGGTTTCTTTGCGAATCAGGATTACGGGGCCGGTCTTGGCCAGTTCGACGGCGTCTTCGGAGGAGAACGCAGCGCGCCCGACAGCGGCGCCGGGCGAGGCGGGAAGGCCAACAGCGATCTCTTGCAGATCTTTGCGCATGGCCGGATCCAGAACCGGGTGGAGCAACTGATCGAGCTGGTTGGGTGCGACGCGCATCACCGCTTCTTTCTTATCGATCAGACGCTCGCCCACCATGTCCACCGCGATGCGGACGGCGGCTGGACCAGTGCGTTTACCGTTGCGGGTTTGCAACATGTAGAGCTTGCCTTCTTCGATGGTGAACTCGAAATCCTGCACGTCTTTGTAATGCTTTTCGAGGCTGGAGGTGATGTTGCGCAGTTGCTTGTAAGCGGCGGGCATCACTTTCTCAAGGTCGGCGATGGGCTGCGGCGTGCGGATACCTGCGACCACGTCTTCGCCCTGGGCGTTGACTAGAAATTCGCCGTAGAAGACTCTTTCGCCAGTGGAAGGATTGCGTGTGAAGCCGACGCCGGTGGCGGAGTTATCGCCCATGTTGCCGAAGACCATCGCCTGAACACTAGCGCCCGTACCGATGGAATCTGGAATCTTTTCCATTTGCCGGTAGTAGATGGCTTTGGGAGTGTTCCACGAATTGAACACGGCGTCGCGCGAGAGCATGAGTTGCTCAATCGGATCTTGCGGAAAGTCTTTGCCGGTTTCTTTTTTGACGAGCGCTTTGTAGTCGACGATGATAGCTTGCAGGTCTTCGGCGCTGAGATCGGTATCGAGCTTCGCCTTGATCTGATGCTTACGGGCGTCGAAGATGTGATCGAACTTCTTCATGTCGACATCCAGGGCGACTTCGCCGAACATTTGGATGAATCGGCGATAGCAATCGTAGGCAAAGCGCGGATTGCCGGTCTTCGCGACCAGGCCTTCGGTCGACGAATCGTTCAAGCCGAGATTGAGAATGGTGTTCATCATGCCAGGCATGGAGAACTTAGCGCCGGAACGTACACTGACCAGCAGCGGATCACTGACTCCACCGAGCTTTTTGCCCATTAGTTTTTCGAGCTTGGCTACGGCTTCATGAATCTGGTCATCCACTTCCTGCGGCACTTTGTTGCCGTTTTCGAAGAAGAGGTTGCAGACCTCCGTGGAAATGGTGAAGCCGGGGGGCACAGGCACGCCGGCCTTGCTCATCTCGGCGAGGCCCGCGCCTTTGCCGCCCAGCACTTCTTTCATGGTGCCGTCGCCGTCGGCCGTGCCTCCGCCAAACGAGTAAACGTATTTCTTCATTTAAGTTCTTTCTGTCTCCTGATGGCGGACTTCCGCCGGGTAAAAATTGTCGGGTTAGAAATTCAACCCTTCCCAAATTGGTTTGAGGTCCAAAACGAAACCGGCTAACGGTTCTCCGGCCGCAAGCGTGTCTGGCTGTTCAAGGACGTCGACCGCCGAGTCTTGACGATAAATGGCGACGGTGCGTTTGTCTGGATGGATGAGCCAGCCGAGGGTGACGCCGTTTTTGCGATACTCTTCCATCTTGGCTTGCAGTTTCGAGTAACGATCGGTGGGCGATTTGATTTCGACCACGAATTCCGGGACGAGTTTAAGGAACTCGCGGCGTTCTTCGCGAGTCAAAGTTTTCAGCCGATTGTAGCTGACCCACGAGGCGTCAGGGCTGCGTTTAGAACCGTCGGGAGGGATGAAGGTAGCGTGGGAATCGAACGACCGGCCGCGACCGTCTTTCTTGCTCCACGCGCGCAGTTGTTCATTTAACTCACTGTTTTGATCTGACGATTCTCCGCCTGTGGGCGCCATAACAAGCACGTTTCCTTGTGCGTCCTGTTCGATCTTTTTGTTATCGAACTGTTGGCAGGCTTCTTCAAACAGCGCTTCCGCATTTCCATCTTCGGCGAGTTGGATGATCAAATCGTTGTCGGTCTGGAGCGTCGGCGCCACGGGCAGTTCGTGAGTCATTATCATTTTGCTTCGCCTTGCGTTACGATTTCGGAAAAATCGGCGATGGTTGAGAACTCCGTCAACAGGCTCTGTAGCAAAGCCAGGCGGTTTTCACGGATCGCCGGATCTGGATCGTTCACTAAAATCTTATCGAAGAAGAGATCCACATGCGGGCGAAGCGATGCGATTTGTGCGAGTTTTTCCCGGTAAACCGCTGTGGCTTGGGTGGCGGCGCGGACTTTGAGGAAGGCTTGGTAAAGCTCCTGTTCGGGGCCGGGAACTAGCAGCGCAGGCTTGGGCGGGTCGGCTCGTTCGAGTTGAGCCTGTTTGAGGATGTTCTTGATGCGTTTGAAACTGGCGGCGAGCGGTTCGAAGTTGTCGGTAGGGCGCACGGCATGGATTGCCTCGGCGCGTTCGGCCAAGTCAGGCAGAGTTGTGAAGCCGGCTGCGATCACGGCGTTCACTTCGTCGTAGGCATAACCGCGAGAATCTTTGAGATAGAACTCGATGCGCTGCTGCATGAAAGGCAGAAGAGCGGGGACGTCCGCCACATATTTCTTAAGATCGAGCGGGAGTTTGGCGTCAAACAATATTTTGACGATGCCCTGCGCGGCACGCCGTAAGGCGAACGGATCTTTGGCTCCGGTGGGGATCATATCGACTCGGAAGCATTCGCGCAGGGTGTCGAGCTTGTCGGCGATGGACACGACTTGGCCTTCGAGAGTCCGTGGAATCGAGGCTTCCATGCTGACGGGCTGGTAATGATCGTAGATCGCCGTGGCGACACCGTCCGTCTCACCCTGGGCTTTGGCGTAGAGGCCGCCGACGACACCTTGCAGTTCGGTGAACTCTTTCACCATGTCGGTGGTGAGGTCGGTTTTGGCGAGGAGTGCGGCTTGGTCGATGGTTTTCTGATCGGCTTTAAGATCTTGGGCGATCTGTTTGGCCAGTGTACGAACGCGCTCGGTCTTGTCTTTGTAGCTGCCGAGCTTGGCTTGGAAAGTGACCTTTTCAAGATCGGCCACGCGCGCAGATAGCTTCTTTTGCTGATCGACTTGCCAGAAGAAGCGGGCGTCGTTGAAACGGGCGCGGAGGACTTTCTCGTTGCCTTGGCGGATCAGGCCATCGGGATCGCCGTCGGTGTTGGTGACAGCAACGAATTCAGGTGCGAGTGAGCCGTCGGCGTTTACCACTGAGAAATAACGTTGGTGATGGCGCATCACCGTAGAAAGAATTTCTCTCGGCAGTTCTAAATAGGACTTGTCGAAACTGCCGCGGATGGGGGTAGGGAACTCGGTGAGATAGACAAGCGTCTTGAGGAGTTCTTCGTCTTTCTGGACGTCTGGACCCAAAGCTTTTTCGATCCGGGCTTTGCGTTCTTCGGCGGAGACGATGACAAAATTGGCACGCAGAGCTTGGGCATATGTTCCGATGCCCACCAGCAATGGAGCTTTCGAGCCGAGAATGCGATGACCGCGCGTGATATTGCCTGATTTGACGCCGGCGATTTCGAAGGGAATGATTTGATCGTCGAGCAAAGCGACAATCCAGCGGATGGGGCGGATGAACTTGACGCCGCCTTTGGCGGTCCAGTACATGGTCTTAGGGAAAGTAGATGCCGGTGATGACTTCGGGAAGCTTTTCGCTGAGCGCGTGGGCGGCGGCTGGCCTTTGACGAGTTGATGAGAGATGTAGCGCTCGCCTTTGGCGTCGGCGGTTTTGGCGAGTTTGTCGATGGTGGTGTTTTGCTTTTTGGCGAAGCCCTCGGCGGCTTTTTCGCCGGCGGATAGATAGGGGCCTTGGACGACAGTTTCGACATCGGGTGCTTGCCCGATGAGATCTTTGGCTTGTAAGACAAGACGGCGGGGAGTGGCGTCGGTGGTGATGGCGGAACCGCCGAATGCGCCGAATGCGGCTGCGAAAGCGCTTGTGGAGATCGGCGAGGGCGGGCTCAATCATCCAATCGGGAATTTCTTCGACGCCGATTTCGAGAAGGAAGTTCGGCATTCAGGCGACCACCTTTGTTTCCGGCGCCTGCTGTTTGGCCCAGGCATCGGCGACGCCGACCGCTAATTTGCGAACGCGGCCGATGACGCCGACGCGTTCAGTGACGCTGATGGCGCCGCGCGCATCGAGGAGGTTAAATAGATTGGAACATTTCAGCGCTTGGTCGTAGGCGGGAAGAACGGGGAAGCGTTCGAAGCCGTCCTTCTTTGGCGCGGAAGAGATCGAGCAGGCGCTGGCATTCTTTTTCATGCAGGTCGAATTCCTTCCAGAGCATGTCGACGTCGGCCATTTCGAAGTTGTAGACGGAGAACTGCTGTTCGTCGGCAAGGCGGACGTCGGAGTATTTGAAGCCGGGCGCCCATTCGATGTCGTAGACGCTGTTGACGTTTTGCAGGAAGGCGACGATGCGTTCGAGGCCGTAGGTGATTTCGGCGGGGACCAGAGTCGAGATCGATGCCGCCGCACTGCTGGAAGTAAGTGAACTGGGTGATCTCTAGACCATCGAGCATGACTTGCCAGCCGATGCCCCAAGCGCCGAGGGTGGGCGCTTCCCAATTGTCTTCTTCGAACTTGATATCGTGCTTGCGCAGATCGATGCCGATGGCTTCGAGGCTGCCGAGATACTGTTCGAGAACGTCATCCGGCGTGGGCTTCAAGATGACTTGCAACTGCTGGTGCTTATAGAGGCGGTTGGGGTTTTCGCCATAGCGGCCGTCGGCGGGGCGGCGGCTGGGCTGAACGTAGGCAACCTTATAGGGCTTGGGGCCGAGCACGCGCAGGAACGTTTCGGGAGCCATGGTGCCTGCGCCGACTTCGAGGTCGTGCGGTTCTTGGATGATGGCGCCACGGTCGGCCCAGTAGTGCTTCAGCTTGAAGATTGTGTCTTGAAAAGAGTCCATCGGGTGTTTACTTCAGAGCGCTGCGAGTAAGTGCCTTGTTCCAACGGCGGTCAGGCACGTCGGCGATGACTTCCGCGAGTAATTTAAATTCACGAGCGATTAGCCGTTCCAGGCCGGACCGAAACTATTTCTGAGCCTGCGGGCCCGGTGGGCGACACCACGGAGTTCGCCCTGATCGTGCGTAAGAAAACTGACAATCAGATCCGATTCACGAAACGGGTACCTGCGGAGAAGGCACGTTCCACTCACCCGAGGCGGCATCACTTGTAAGGCCGGTGCCAGCCAAAGATAGGTTTGCAGCCGGTAGAAATATAAGGGTAACAGACCCGCTTGCGGCGGGGCCTTTTGTTTTTGGCCCGTCCCCTTGCTTTCACTCAGGGTTCTGTTCCGGCACTGTCGTGAGGGGCGAGCGAGCCGGCGAAAGGCGAAGAGAAGGCGTTTTGTGCGAAACGGAAGTGGCGGATGGCGTTTTTGCGCTTCGAAGCCAAGAACGCAGTCGGGAAAAAACGAACCAATTGCGAATGTTGGCGGCGGTTGTACTGTTTGGAAAAAACGAAGCCAGTTGGGGGACGAAGCCAATCTTCGGGACTACCTACGGCTCTGTTCAACTGCTATGTAATCCGCGAGAGTCCAAACTAACATATGTTAGGGCAGGTCCGC
Organism: Bryobacterales bacterium; assembly: GCA_963763615.1. Taxonomy (GTDB): domain Bacteria; phylum Acidobacteriota; class Terriglobia; order Bryobacterales; family Bryobacteraceae; genus Bog-105. The sequence goes on from CAVXPI010000021.1 coordinate 6,823, forward strand.
AACTAACATCATCTTCCCTCCATTTTCACGGTCACAGCACGCGCACTTTTATTTTTCTTCCCCTAACCCCATCCAAATAAACCACTTACATCGCCACGCAACCCCTCACCTCTATCTGCCACACCTCCGTGTCCCTGAAACTTAAACCGAGTACGACCGAAATCAAGGAGCAACTAAACACATGTCCGAACCCATCTCCGACGCCCGTCTCGCAGCCAACCGCGAGAACGCCCAAAAATCCTCCGGGCCCCGAACTCCCGCAGGTAAGGCAAAATCTTCCTTCAACGCCGTCAAATGCAATCTCACCGGAGTCCACGTCGTCTTCCCTACCGAGGAAGAAGCCAAACCTTACCTCGCGCACATCACTTCCTATCAAACGCTCTTTGACCCCGTCGGCCCGCAAGAGTCCGCCCTCGTTCAATCCATTTCAGACACCTGGTGGCGTCTCAGCCGCATTCCCGCTCTCGAGCAAGCCATCGTCACTCTCGCCAGCGGGGAGCTCGTCGAAGCACAACCCGGCTACGCCGCCATCGGCGGCGAATCCATTCTCCAGGTCAACGCCCGCCGTCAGCACGAAAAGGAACTGCGCAATCTGCATCTGCAAGAGAACCGCCTCACCCGCCGCCGCGAACGCGAAGTCGCCGAACTCGAGCGTCTCCAAGCCGCGCGCCAAGCCAAGGAAGCCGAAGCTCTCGCCGAGGCCGCCAAAGCCACCCTTCTTGCCGAACACCGCCACCAACCACTCACCTGCACCCCCGGCCTTGGGTTCGTTTTTTCAAAAGACCGTTTCACCTCTTACATGAGGCGCCTCACCCCCGCTCAAAAGGCAAAATTCCTCCAAGACGCCCTCGCCGAAGCGTCCGAGCAACCCCAAACCCAGGAGGCAGCTGCCTAAATCCAGAACCCTGAGCGACCAGAGCCAATATCCCCTGGCCAAATTGTCCCGCTGAGAAGGTGGGGCAGGCTTCAGCCTGTCGTTGCTCGGCTCACCCGCCTCTACTTGCGCCGAACCAGCGAGGGGCTCGGCGGCTGAACTCCCCATTCCTTGAAAAACCCGCTCTCGCCTGTCGCATTCGCTACACTATGGGAATTGGGTCTAGGTTAGCTTTTCGCTAGCAGGAACATCCTTGCGCTGAAACCAGGAAAGGTTCTTCAACGTCTGGGGTTTTTGCCTCCTCTTGGGGATGGAGACTCATTTTCTTACGGCATGGAGAGGATTTGTACTTAGCCACACTTCACCACAGGCTCCGCAGCCTGCGCGCGGTAGTTTCACCCGCTTGTCTTTTCCTCGTATCCGGCGCATGTTTCCTTGCGGCTACTCCCGCAACTGCCGCCTTCGGCACTTGGATCGAATCGAGCGCTGCCCAAGCTAATCCGCAACAACAGCAACAGAAACCCCCGCCCGAACCTCAGAAACCGCCGCCGCCCCAACAACAGAATCCCTTCGAGAATGTGCCGGCGGCTCCTGAGAAAACTCAACCCACTCCAACTGCTCCCACTACTCCTCCACCGGGCGCCGTATCGGAAGTAAAGCCGGCTACCATCGACGAGAACATCGTCGAAGAAGTTCAATTCCGCGGTCAACGCAAGGTCCCGCAAGATACTTTGCGCGGGCTCATCTTTACTAAAAAGGGCGACGTCTTTGATAAAGCGGCCGTCAACCGCGATTTCATGTCGCTCTGGAATTCCGGCCGCTTCGACGACCTCAAGGTCGAACAGGAAAAAGGTCCCAACGGCGGCGTCCTCCTACGCTTCGTCGTCACCGAGCGCCGCACTGTTCACACTATTGACTACACCGGCAATAAGTCAATGAGCAAGTCTGAAATTCTCGACCGCTTCAAAGAGCGTCACGTCAACCTCACCCCCGAATCACAGTTCGACCCCGGCAAAGTTCAGCGCGCGAAAAACGTTCTCCAGGAGTATGAAGCCGAGCGCGGCCACCAATACGCCACAGTCACTCCACAGATTCGCCAAGTCCCGCCGGGCGGCGTCGATATCAACTTCACCATCGACGAAGGGCCAAAGCTCAAAGTCGGCAATATTATTATTCAGGGCAATAGTGCCTTCAGCCACCGCGAGGTCGTGCGGGCTATGAAGAATTTGAAGCCCACGGGCATTCCCCACTCGCTGCTCTTCGAAAGTCTCTTTCCTCGCACTTTCGATTCCACTAAACTGGACGAAGACGGCGAGCGCATCCGCCAAGCGTACCAAGCAAAGGGCTACTTCACGGCTCGCGTGATTAGCCACTCCGAACGGGTGGAAGACGTTTATGGCCGCGGCCTCAGAATTCCGATCCTAAACCCCAAGATACCCGGCAAGCACGTCGATATCACGATGGTTGTCTCCGAAGGCAACCTCTACCACCTCAACAAATTCAACTTTGTTGGCATGAAGCTCTTCCGCACGCCCGATCTGATTGCCCGCCAGATCTTCCGCATGAGCAAGGAAGATCCCTTCTCGACCGAAAAACTGCAGAAGGGCCTCGATGAGTTGCGCAAGCTCTACGGCAATTTTGGTTACATCGATTTTGTCGGTTCACCCGACCCCGAACCTATTAATGACCATCAGGTCGATCTCACCATCGACGTTGACGAAGGGCATCAGTTCTTCGTCCGCCGCATTGATTTCCAAGGCAATATCACCACGCGCGACCGCGTTATTCGCCGCGAAATGCTGGTCAACGAAGGCGATCTCTACAGTCAGCAGCTTTGGGAAACCAGCGTGCTCCGCCTCAATCAACTTGGCTATTTCGATCCACTGAAGCCCGAAGACGCGGCCACCATGACCCGCGACACCAAAAACAACACTGTCGATCTTTTGGTCAAAGTGAAGGAGCGCGGCCGCAACTCCATTCAACTCAATGGCGGTGTCTCCGGCATCTCGGGCAGCTTTATCGGTGCCTCTTATTCCACCAACAACTTCTTAGGTTTGGGTGAAACGCTCAGCCTAAGCGCTCAAATCGGCACGCTGATGGATAACGTGACGTTCGGCTTTACCGAACCGTATTTATTCGACAAGCCGATTCAATCCGGCTTCACCGTTTTCTATCAGCGCTACAGTTACGACCAGGGCCGCCAAGCCTCCATCTTGGCTGGAACCAACTTGCTCGGCTACTATGCGGCGCTGGGTACCCAAAACCTGCTCAACTACGTATCGAACGGCAAAGGCTTCACAACGTTCGTCAGCTACCAGTTGCGCCGCAGTTTCGCTCGCGTCGGCCTGACTTATTCATTCCGCGACCAGAGCGTCACGCCCCTCACCGATGCCGCGAAATCGTACTTTAACTATTTGGATTTCGAAGGTGTTGGCGGACCCAATACACTCACCGGCATTAAAGCCAGTACCGTGACGCCAACCTTTGCCTACAACACGGTGAACCATCCCATCATTCCAACGCGCGGACTGCGCGTCAATTTGGGCTTTAGCTTTACCGGCGTCGTGCTCGGCGGCAACGTCAACACTCTTCAACCCAACCTCGATATCGCCTATTTCCGCAAAGGCTTGTTCAAAGGTAACGTCCAAGGCTTCCACTTAAATGCGCGCTTTATTGCCGGCTTCGGCGGCCGCGTAGCGCCTCCGTACGATCGCTACTATATGGGTGGCGAAAGCGATATTCGCGGCTTCGACATCCTGACCATCAGCCCCATCGCCTACATCCCCACCAGCCGTGCGGTGCCACTTTACAACAACGATGGAACCGCGCGTGTGCAGAAAGTGATCAACTCTAACGGCACGGTGAGCTACAACCCCGTTACGAGCACGGTTCCGATCTACCAATTGATTCTGCCCGGCGGCGATACATCGGCCGTCGCCAACTACGAATACCGCATCCCGATCTTCGGGCCCGTTACCTTGGCGCCTTTTGTGGATGCCGGTATTGATAAACTCCTTCTGCCCAGCCAGTTGGGGCTAAACCAGGGCCAGGTCGATAACCTGAATTCCCTTTATCCGCAAGCCGATTTTGGCAAACGCGCTTACATCGCCCCGGGTACGCAGCCTATTCGCATTTCCACAGGGCTGGAACTACAAGTACTAATGCCAGTCGTCAACGCCCCATTTAGACTTTACTGGGCGTATAATCCAAGTATTGTTAGTACAGTCTTGCAGGCGCCCGTTGTAGCGGATCGGTCTTTTTTCCCAAATAACGCGTCATATCAAAACGCTATCCAGTACATTGGTCAGCCTCAGCCTTACCACGAGCGGCACGATATTTTCCGCTTCTCGATTGGTCGCACGTTCTAAGTTTTTGAAAGGAATTTGTATTTTATGAGAAGTTGTTTAATCGCCGCGGCTGCGCTGCTCTATGTGGGCCTCGGGGCTTTTGCCCAAGCGCCCAACAAAGTGGGTGTGATCAGTATTCAGGGCGCAATTGTCGGCACCAAAGACGGCCAAAAAGCCTCGCAAGAATTGGACGCCAAGTACGTTCCGAAGAACAAAGAATTCCAGAGCCGCCAGTCCGACATCGTGCAGATGCAAGATCAGCTCACCAAGGGTGGCACGGTGATGGCGGAAGATAAGCGCAACCAGTTGGCGCGCGATATCGATGAAAAGAAAAAGCGCTTGGAGCGCGACATGCAGGACGCCGAAGAAGACCTGAAGACTGAACAACAAAAGGTTTTGTCGAATCTCGGCCAGCGCATGATGGCCGTCATCGAAAAGTATGCCAAGGACAACGGCTTCAGCCTCATCCTCGATGTCAGCAACCAGAACACGCCTGTGCTCTACGCCTCAAGCGGCATCGATATCACGCAGGACATTGTTTCCCTGTACGACAAGACCACGGCCAACGGCGCGCCGGCTGCAACCTCCGCTGCGCCTGCCGTCAAACCTGCTACTCCTCGCTAGTTTCGCCGAGCAATCCAGTTTTGCTGAGTAATAATAAGGTGGCGCAGGCGGTTTCGCCTGCGTTCCCATTTTTTAAATACCTGAATTCAAAATGATGTCAAAGTCTGCGTATCTCTATTTTTTCATATCCCCTCTCCTATACGCCGAAGTCCACTCCCTCACTCTCCAGCAAGCCCTCGAACTCGCCGCCCGCCAAAATCCCGAAGTCGCTCTCGCCCGTCTCGATGAACAACGCGCCACCCAAGGAGTGCAAGTCGCTCTCGATCCCTTTCGTCCCAAAGTGTACGGCGGCAGTGGCTTAGCCTACACCTATGGCTATCCCAACAGCATCGACGGCAACGCCCCCAGCCTCATCCAACTCAAAACCGACATGGCGCTCTTCAACCGGCCCAAAAGCTACGAAGTCGCCTCCGCCCGCGAAACCGCTCGCGGCTCCCAATTTGGCGCGCAAGCCAAGGCCGAAGACGTCGCCTATCAAGCGGCCGACCTATTCCTCACCGCCGCCACCCTGGCTCATCAAGGCGAAACGCTTAGCCAACAACTCCCCAGCCTCGAGAAAGTTTCAGAAGCCATCAACGCCGCCGTCAATGAAGGCAGCGAATTGCCTCTCGAATCCAAGCGCGCCCAAGTGAATCTCGCGGTCTCACAAGAGCGCCTCAACGCTTCGCAACTCGACCTCGATTACTACGAAATGCTGCTCGCCGTTGCTTTGGGCTATCCCGCCGCCGATCGCGTCAAACCTGTCGATAGCGACATCTCCGCAACCCCCCTCCCCCCATCTGAAGACGATGCCGCCGATATGGCGTTGCACAACAACCGCCAGTTGCGCCAAATGCAATCGGCTGTTCTTGCCAAAGAACTGCAAGTGCGTTCCTTCCGCGCCGCGCGTCTGCCCGAGGTGAATCTGGTGGCCCAATATGCTCTTTTCGCGAAGTACAACTACGTCAACTACTTTCAGAAATTTCAGCGCAATAATTATCAAGTCGGCGCATCCATTACCATTCCGCTGCTCGTAGGGTCCGCGTCCAAAGGCCTGGCGCTGCAAAATAGCACCGACATGCAGAAGATCCGCATCCAGATGGATCAGACCCGCAACCGCATCATCTCCGATACGCGCCGCAGCTACGAGCTATGGAAAAAAGCCGAAAACATTCGCGGCCTTTCGCGCTTGCAGCTCGATCTCGCGCGTGAAGAGCTGACCGTGTTACTCGCCAAGCAGGCAGAAGGGCAAGTGCTCATGAGCCGGGTGGAACAAGCGCGTCTGGAAGAAGGGAACCGCTGGATCGCTCTCTACGAAGCCGAAACACAAGTGACCCGCGCCAAGCTTGCTATATTGCGGGAGACTGGTACGCTGCTGGCCGTTTTGCGCTCAGTGCCCTCAACGCCGGTCCCATAAACTTCATGCCCATTTCTCCCGAAGTCCCCGCTATCGAAATCACGGGTCTCCGGAAGGTTTACGACGGAGTCGCTGCGGTCGATGGCCTTACCATCACCGTTCCCCAGCGCTGCTTCTTTGGTTTTCTCGGTCCCAATGGCGCAGGCAAAACCACCACCATTAAGATGCTCATGGGCCTGGCCCAACCCGACGCGGGCACGATTCAGGTTCTCGGCATGCCGTTCCCGGAGAAGTCGCTCGAAATTCGCTGCGAAATCGGCCTCGTGCCCGACGATTCGCTCTTGTTCGATTACCTCACCGGCGCCGAGTACCTCGAATTTGTCGGGCGTCTCTACAGCCTGCCCAAACCGCAAGCCAAAGAACGCGCCCGCGAATTGCTGCAGCTTTTCCAACTAGCCGAAAACGCCCGCAAGCTCATCGGCGAGTATTCAAAAGGCATGCGCAAACGCATTGCCATGGCGGCCGCTCTCATCCACCGTCCCAAGTTGTTTCTCATGGACGAACCCTTCGAAGGCGTCGACGCCGTTGGCGCTCGCCTCATGAAAGACATTCTGCTCGAACAAGTGCACCATGGCGCTACTGTCTTTCTCACCTCGCACGTGCTCGAAGTGGTCGAGCGTCTCTGCGATCAAGTAGCCATTATCAATCGCGGAAAAATCGTCACCCAAGGGACAATGGCCGATCTGCGCAGCCAGTCCGAATCCGGAGCAAGTTCGCTCGAAGACATCTTCGTTAACATCGTCGGCGCGGAACGCTATTCCGAAAGGCTCGACTGGCTGTAGGCGGCGTAGCGATGACCGAGCAAATCTACGCCATCATCTGGGCTCAGGCCCGCATCTCCCGGAACCATTTCCGGCGCACCACCTTCGGCGCGGTCTTGATGTGGATCTTAACGGCGCTCTGGTATTCCATGTTTGCCGGGCTCGCCATCCTGGCTGTGATCGCCATTCCGCAACTCAGTCTGCATACCTTGCGCGAAAGCCTGCCCATCGCTCTGCTCGCGCTCTTTCTCTATAACCAAACCATTCCGCTCTTAACGCTCAGCACTGGTTGGTCGCTGCAAATCAACAAACTCCAGGTCTACCCCATCCGCGACTCTGCGCTGTTCGCCTTGGAAGTCCTGCTGCGTATCACCAGCACTCCCGAATTTGTAGTGGTTATCCTGGGCGGAGTCATCGGCCTGCTCCGCCGCCTCGATGTCCCCTGGCCAGCGGCTTTGTTGCTGCTGCTATTCGTCCCTATTAATTTGTTTCTGCAACTCGCCGCGCGTGAATTCATCTTGCACGCTTTCGCGCGAAACCGTTTTCGCGAAATCATCACTATTCTGTTCATCAGCATCGGCATCTTACCCCAGTTCCTGATCAGAACCGGCCTCGGCATCAAGCTGAAGCCTTATTTCCTGCTGTTCGCTAACGGCCAAGGTACGCCGTGGAAGTCGGTGGCCGCCCTCAGCTTGGGGGAAACTCCGCTTCTGAGCGCTGCCGTTACCATAGGCTGGATCGTCCTCTTCTTCGCGCTCGCACGCTGGCAGTTCGCCAAGGGCTTGGTGCTGGACGATTCGTTCCACAGGGGTGCCGGACGCGCCAGCTTTTCTGAAAAAGTGGAGTCAACGTCTCTTCTCGATTCCATCGTCAACCTCTTTCACGACCCCACCGCAGCCATTGTGCAGAAGGAACTGCGCTCGCTCGTCCGCATGCCGCGCTTTCGCGTAACGCTTGGCATGGCGTTCATCTTCAGCTCGGTTCTGTTTTTGCCTATCGCCATGGGCCCCGGCCACAGCATTTTCGGCAGCAACGGTTTCCCATTCGCCAATCTCTATGCTTTGCTGCTTCTCTCAGACGTCTTGTTGCTCAACATGTTCGGCACCGATCGCGGCGCTACGCAACTCTACTTCGTTACACCCACGCCTTTTGCTGCCGTTATCAAAGCAAAGAACGTGGTGGCTTGGCTGTTCATCCTGGTTGTCAATTTACTGGTGGCCGTCATTACTTCGCTCGTCGCCCACGCAACATTCATGAACGTCGCCGCCGGCTTCTTGTCCGCGGCTGTAGCGACCATCAATCTGATGTGGGCCGGCAATCTGCTTTCCGTCATGACGCCGCGCCCCACCGATCCCAGCTCCACCATGCAGAAAAAAGGCAACGCGAAAAACCAGCTCTGGATTCTCGCCTGCACCCTTGGCATGGCCATTTTGATTGGCTTCGCCTACCTCGCCCGTTGGGCCCTGGATTCCGATTGGGCACTCATCGGCGTTCTCGTCTTTGAGTTCGTCATCGGCTACGTAGTGTACCGTGTGGCGCTGGATTCCGCCGTCCAACGCGGCTTGTCCGAGCGCGAACGTATCATCGATACTCTTTCCAAAAGTTCCTCGCCCATCGGCGGCAGCATCGGCTGATCTACCTCTTTGCAATAGGGGACTTTACAAGGTAAAGTATTTCTATGATTCATTGCCACCCGCGGCTGCCAGCTTCGCAAAGTGTGGAGCGCCGCCATCACCATTGATGTAACCGACGATCCGTCTCTGATCCGCGAGATGGCGCTCGCAGGATGCATGGGCGTCTTCATCGGCTTCGAATCTTTTTCAGATGACAACTTGGCCAACGCCCACAAGAAGACTCCAAAGACAGCCGATTATGGATTGCCGCGTTTGTATCCTCCACGATCACGCCATCCAAGACGCGCGCCTTATTTGGCATTTTCTGATCAAAAACGATTTAGTGCATGCCGTCTGGAGCCCCATCATAGAGGGAACGCGCCGGCGGCATTTACGCTAACGGAGCGGTCGTAACGGCCGGTGTGTGAAAGGCGTAGGTACGAAACGCCATTGTCGGACAGTGAAACAATGCTTCGTCATGTCCTTCGAGCTTCACGCCGGAGACCCTCGTGGAGCAGCATTTTCAAAAGTGTTTGGTAGCCAATGCCCTTGCGCCTTGCGATCCTGCGTGGTTCGGCCAAATCCGTCTCCGGTAGCCGCAGGGCGATCTGAACGCTAGCGGTTTTGGTTAGCCTTTCCACAAGAGGTGAGCCTTTCAACGCTTTTCCCTTGCTCCCTGCCGCTGCAGAATTTTCTTTGATGAATCTCCGTCCTTCGCGGCTCGCCCACCAATCGGCTTCCTCACTTTCGCTTTTGAACAATGGAGGATTGGTTTCTTTGGTTTTCTTGGATCGCGAATCTTTTCATTTCGCTCCGTAATGTTCAGAGCAAGCAGACGCCCAAGCTTTGACTCGCCGTAATACACGTAACGGACTTCCGTTTCGAATGTTTGATGGTAAACCAGAATCGGGTCGTTGGAAAGCGCTTGTTCTGGTTGAATTAGAATACAGTTTTTGCTCGGCTCGCTGTTCGAGCGAGTGCTGATTTAGGACATGATTCTCCGCATTCTGATGGCACTGCTCTTTTCCTTTTGGTTGATGTCTGATCCCTACCAGAAATTCGCCAAGCAGATTGCTTCCGGAGAGATGCCGAACAATTTTAGCGAGTTGCGGTGGGCGTGTATGTTGTCCAGCCACTGTGATGCCGCAGCCAGTTTGAAATGGAGAAAGAAGTTCGAACGAGCGACTCTAGCAAGGGGAGATCTATTTGGGAATGGGACTAGCCAGCTAGACGTGAATACCGGAAAGTGAGAAATCGTTCGATGAAGCAGGATAGGTTGCGGGCAGAGACTCAATCCGGAGTTCGTAGGGCCGAACGCGCACTTGATCGCTACCTGTATCCCTTAGCTTGCAGTTCGAACAACTCCGAATACTTGCCGCCCAGAGACAAAAGTTCTTCGTGCGAGCCCTGTTCGGCGATCAGACCCTTCTCCAGTACTAGTATTCTATCGGCCATTCGAACTGTGGAAAACCTGTGGGAAATCAGGATCGCCATCTTTCCGGCGGTCAGTTCCACAAATCGCTGGTAGACCTCAAACTCGGCGCGGGCGTCCAAACTGGCGGTCGGTTCGTCCAAAATCAGGATTTGGGCGTCGCGCATATAGGCACGGGCGAGCGCGATTTTCTGCCACTGTCCGGTAGAAAGATCGACTCCACCTTCAAATCGCCTTCCGAGCATTTGGCGATAGGTCTTCGGAAGACGGTCGATCAGCGGCGCGGCCAGACTCTTCTCGGCAGAACGCTCGATTCGCGGCTCGTCCGTGAGCTGTTCGATTCGCCCAAAGCCAATGTTTTCAGAGGCTAACATGTCATACCGCATGAAGTCTTGGAAGATCACGCCGATTTCTTGGCGAAGCTCTTCCACGCTGTAATCTCGCAAATCGATGCCATCCAGAAGAATCCGACCCTCGGTTGGTTCGTACAGGCGAGCAAGCAGTTTGACGAGCGTCGTCTTGCCCGCGCCATTTTCGCCCACCAGCGCGACCTTTTCGCCGGCGTCGAACCGGAACGAGACTCCCTGCAGAACTTTCTTATCGCTGCCTGGATAGGAAAACGAAACATTTTCAAATTCAAAGCCAATCCGGATCGGTCGAGGCATGGGCCTCGCATCAGGCTTTGAAACAATGGCTGGCTTCGAATCGAAAAAATCGAACAAGTCTTTGATAAATAAAGATTGTTCCGAGATGCCAGCCAAACCCGACACCAGACTCTCCATGAGGTTTCGAGCGCGCGAAAAGGCTCCGGTAGCCAACGTTAGGTCGCCTATCGATAGTGCGCCTGTCAGAGCTCGCAGCAGAATAAGTGCGTAGGCGATGTAATAGGCGCCAGTCGGGGCAAGATTCAACAGCGAGCCATGGGTGGTTCGCTGAATCGCCAGTTTCTTGTTTTCATCGTAGAAGCGTTCGAACAACGCTCGCGAGCGGTCGGCCAAGTAATTTCCTAAGCCGAAGATCTTGATTTCTTTAGCACTTTCGCTGCTGGCGCCCAGGTATCGCAAATAGTCCAATTCCCGGCGTTCCGGTGTGTAACGGTAAAGCATGGAATAGTTCAGGAGGGCGAAGCGGGTTTCGCCCAGGAACACCGGGACGGTCGCAACCAATAGCAAAAGCAGCAACCACGGATAGACCAGCACGACCGCCGACAACATGGAAAGCAGAGTCAGGAACTGCTGGGCCATTCCGGCCAAGCCAGCCAGCATTCCCAAGCGGGCCGTCGTCTGGCGGCGGGCCCGCTCCATTTTGTCGTAAAACACTGGATCTTCAAAGGAAACCAGGTCGAGCGAGGTGGCGTGGCGCATCAGCCGAAGGCTCACGTGATTGGTGAACCGGTCGCCCAATAGGCTATCGACCAACGATATGACCCGGCCCAAAACGTCAGCACCCACTGCCAATAAGAGCTCTATTATCAGCAGCTTCCAGATCAGACTCCGATCTATGGGTTGAGATCGGATAGCTTTGACTACCAAATCGATAATCAGCTTCGAGACCCACAGGCTAGCCAGCGGGAACAGGGCGGCAATGAAGCGAAAAACGAGCGTAGCCAAGCTCAAAACGGGGCTGGTAGCCCAAACCATCCTGAGCAATGGCGGGACGTTGCGGAGCGCTTGAACGCGTTCCCGCCACGTTTGCGGCGTTTCCGAGCTTTTGGGCGGCGGCGGTCTCAACGGAGGTATGTCTCAAAAAGAAAATGCTCACTCTTTGGGGGAATGAGCACTGTTCTTTCTGTTGCCAGACCTCTGGCGGACCAGAGGATACGTTTGATGGGAGAATCAGCCTCGACGGTATCGCAACCGTCAAAACCGGTTAGTGATTGGAGTTTAGGGCTAGCGGGAGTTGAAGTCAAGGGCATTTTTTCCGGCTGGCGGCGCTGGCTGTAAGTTGCGACGTACAAACCATTTACCGTTGAAGATGTTCTGAGGGCCTGTGTTGAAAAAACCTGAAATAGCTGTGAAAAACCCTGCGGATAATCAGGCTAAGTGTTTTGTTTTGTGCATTTTAATCGCCAGTCAAATGAAGCGTCGTCATGGCCTCTTCCGACTCCAGATTGCCGTAACGCCGACGGTAGATGCGCATTCCACCATAAATCAACCCGCCCGTCAGCGCCAAAAGGGACGCCACGCCGCTCATTTCGATGATGCTCCGCAGCAGTATGTAAAGAGGCTTGATTGGGCTTAATGGCGGCTCTTCGTTTAGCGTAATTCGCGCTTCGTATTCGATACGGCTGAGCAACGTGTCCGCTTCCGCATCGGTAGCCCCGGGCAACACCATCGCAACCAAAAAACGTGAGCGTTTCAGGTGAATATTCGGCAGCAGTTTGAACTCCTGTGCATGCAGCCGAGCCATTTCCGGCGTGGCGTAATAAAAGACAGCGAGGCGCGCGCGCGCCTTTTGTCCCGCCGCATCTTTCACTTCATATTCGGCGGTCTGTGCTTCGGCGCTTTCGTTAAAGCCCGCTTTTGTGCCCGCTAATTCGGGAGCAAACGCGCGCAACGATTCCGGCCCGAGAATATAGCGCGATGAATTTGGCACCAAGCCGTTCCGTGGAACAAAGGTGAGGATCGCGGGCAGGGAAGTGTCGTGCTTATTCGGCAGTGAACTCATCGTGCTCTCGAGTTGCGCGGCTGTAGGGGGCGGGCCATCCATCAGCAATAAATAATTCTGTTCGTTCACCAGCGTGCGTTTGTCGTTCTGCGCGCAAAAGGCGGTGACAGCGCAAGCATGATCGTCCGGAGTGCGCTGCCATTGCCAGGCGGCCAAAGCACCGGTGGGGTCTTTCATGCGATAGGCAGTAATAGTGCGCGCACCTTGCTGAATGGTTTGTGTATCGGCTAGTCCGAACTCACGCCAGATGGCCTGATCGCCGGCTTGCGCTGCAAACCCAAACAAGAAAAGAGTTGCGCTAACTGCTAGTTGGCGCCGTGACATTTCTTATACTTCTTTCCGCTGCCGCATGGGCAAAGATCGTTTCGGCCTACCTTTGCACCTTTAGACGCCTGCGTGGTCTCAGTTGTTCCCGTGGCTGACGTGAATTGCAGTGCGGCCAGCTCGCGGTCTTTCTTGCGCTGAATGTTGCGCGTCAAATCCACCACTGATTTCGAAGCCTCGCGCCTCTGCGCCTCCTCTTCAGCGGCAGCGAGTTGCGGCGCCTTCCCGTTCGACGATCCACCGTTGAGCGAACCATGCGGGCCATCGTCATCGTCGTCCGGATCCTCGGGATACGGCATGGGCGGCTGGCCGGATTCAATGCGCATGAAGTACAGGAACTTAATCGTTTCGTCTTCAATGCGGTCCATCATGTCCTGGAACATGATGTAAGATTCCTTCTTATATTCAATCAGCGGATCTTTTTGGCCGTAGCTGCGAAGGTTGATGCCCTCCTTCAAATGGTCCATCGATAACAAGTGGTCTTTCCACTGGTTATCAACTACGTTCAACATGATAATGCGCTCGGCGTGCCGCAGATTCTCGGGGCCGATCATCTGTTCCTTTTCGTCGTAGCGCTGATCCATCAGGTCGCTGAGCTTCTTTTCGATTTCCAGCGTCCTCAAGCCCGCCAAGTCCTCGATCTCGAACTTCGCGCCAAACTGATTCAGAATCGCCGTCTGCAAACCGGTCAAATCATATTGATCGATGCGCAGCGTCTCCGCGCAAAACTGATCGACGAACGCGCGCACAATACCGTGTACGATTTCGACAATGCGTTCCTTCTGATTCTCGCCTTTGAGCAGCAGCTTGCGCATGTCATAGACGGCCGTACGCTGCTTGTTCATCACGTCGTCGTATTCCAGGACGTGTTTGCGCGAGGCAAAGTGCTGGGCTTCTACCGCTTTCTGGGCGGCGGCAATGCGGGAAGTAATCAACTTCGATTCGATGGGCACATCTTCTTCCATGCCAAGCCGCAGCATCAGGTTCTGCATGCGCTCGCCGCCGAAGATGCGAAGTAAATCGTCTTGCAAGGAAAGAAAGAAACGCGAACTGCCGGGATCGCCCTGGCGTCCGGCGCGGCCCCGCAACTGATTATCAATACGCCGCGATTCGTGCCGCTCCGTACCTAATATGTGCAGGCCGCCGGCCGCGAGAACCTCTTTGCGCTCAACATCGATTTCCGCGCGTACTTCCGCCTTAATCTTTTCCAACTCTTCGGCGGGAATCGCCGCCGCCGGCTTGCCGAACTTTTTAAGGCGGTCTTCCAACAGGACGTCGGGATTGCCGCCCAGCAGAATATCCGTACCGCGGCCCGCCATGTTGGTGGAAACCGTGACGGCGCCCTTGCGCCCCGCCTGTGCCACGATGTGCGCTTCGCGTTCGTGGTTCTTGGCGTTCAATACCTCGTGCCGGATGCCTATCTTCTTCAAAATATTGGAAAGATGCTCCGACTTTTGGACGGATATGGTGCCAACCAGAACGGGCTGTCCTTTTTCATGCAGCGCCTTGATCTCTTTCGCTGCATTGCGGAACTTCTCTTCTTCGGTGCGATAAACAACGTCCGGATTTTCGAGCCGAATCATTTGGCGGTTCGTGGGGACCACCGTTACATCAAGGTTGTAAATCTTCTGGAATTCGGCCACTTCGGTATCCGCCGTACCGGTCATGCCCGCCAGCTTCTTATACATGCGGAAGAAGTTCTGGAACGTGACGCTCGCCAGCGTCTGCGTCTCACGCTCGATCTTGACGTTCTCTTTGGCTTCCACGGCTTGGTGCAAGCCATCGCTCCAGCGGCGGCCCGGCATGAGACGTCCGGTGAATTCGTCGACGATGATGACTTGGCCTTCTTGCACCACGTAATCGCGGTCGCGTTCATAAAGGATGTGCGCGCGCAGACCCTGCTGCACGTGATGGTTCATCTCAATGTTGGCGGGGTCGTACAGGTTACCGGTGTTGAGCAGTTTTTCAACCTTGAGAACGCCTTCTTCGGTCAGCGCCACGCTGCGGTGTTTTTCGTCTACCGTGAAGTCGCCGGTTGTGCGCGACTGGCCCGGCTCCTTGCCTTCGATCACTTCGCCGCGAATCAGATGCGGAATGATGCGGTTTATGCGGTAGTACTTGTCGGTGGATTCTTCGCTGGGGCCGGCGATGATCAGCGGCGTGCGCGCTTCGTCAATCAGAATGGAATCGACTTCGTCGACAATGGCGAAATTGAAATCGCGGTGCACATAGTCTTCCAGCCGGAACTTCATGTTGTCGCGCAGATAGTCAAAGCCGAACTCGTTGTTGGTGCCGTAAGTGATATCGGAGCCGTAGGCTTGGCGGCGTTGTTGCTCATCCAAGTCGTGAACAATCGTGCCGACACTCAGACCCAGGAAACGGTGAATCCGGCCCATCCACTCCGAGTCGCGGCGAGCCAGATAATCATTGACTGTGACGATATGAACGCCTTTGCCTTCTAATGCGTTCAAGTAACTAGGCAGAGTGGCGACCAGTGTCTTACCTTCACCCGTTTTCATTTCGGCAATTTTGCCGCGATGCAGAACCGTGCCGCCGATCAGCTGAACGTCGAAGTGGCGCATATTCAAAACGCGCCGGCTCGCTTCGCGGCAAACCGCAAAAGCTTCTATATGAAGGTCGTCGAGCGGGGCGCCATTGGCTATTCGCTGCTTAAATTCAACCGTTTTCGCCGCCAATTCCTGATCGGAAAGACTCTGCATTTGCGGCTCGAGCGCATTAATTGCCACCACGATTGGTTGCATGCGTTTGATCTCGCGATCGTGTTTGGTGCCAAAGACTTTGGCGAGCGTACTTTCGATCATAAAAGGGGTCACTACCAGTTTAGCTGTTAACGGCAGAAGATTCACGCTAAGTGAGCCTGAGCGCTTAGCGAGCTATCATGGCATCATGGCGGGCACGAGTAATCTTCTCAGCGTTGCCGAGTTTGCCCGCCTGCCCCGGCCTGCGGGTGGAGTTCGCCAAGAGCTGCATCACGGGGAGTTGGTTGAGTTGCCTCCGGTCAAAAAACGCCACACAAAGCTTCAGAAGCGGCTAGTAGCTCTTTTGGAGGCACGTCTAAACCCGGCCGAGTATGGCGTGGACAAAGAGTTCCCATTTCGCCCAGCCCCGGAATACGAGGTGTGGGTCGCCGATGTTGCGCTCTTCAGTCTCCTGCTTTGGGAACAAACAGCCGACGACGATTACTTCCTCGGCGTTCCGGCGATCGTGATTGAGGTTCTCTCCCCAAGGAACAATGCTTCCGAAATGATGCAAAGAGAGGAAATTTGCTTGGTTCACGGTGGCAAGGAATTCTGGCTTGTCGACCCGCAGCCTGAAACGGTCAAGGTGATTCGCGTTGGCGGTTACGCCACAATCCACAACGGAGCGAGCATGATCGAGTCCGGCCTGCTGGATGGATTAATCCCGGTGCGGGACATTTCCGCTTCGTGAGAAAATGACAGTTTGCGAATTGTTTCCGATGGAATTAACTTTGCGTGCGGACTTACAGTCCTAGGGCTAGGGCTTTCTTATTTTCTGAATCCTTGGCTCGGCGCACCTTTTTATGTACTAGCCGCTTTTTGCCTTTATTTTTTTCGCGATCCGAACCGGCCTACGCCGGCTGCGGATGTGCTGGTTGCTCCGGCTGATGGGCGCATTGTCGCGATCCGGCAACTCGGCCAGCATGAAACGCGAGTGAGCATTTTTCTGAACATCTTCAACGTTCACGTGAATCGGACGCCCATTCCCGGCTCGGTTACCGACGTTTACTATCAAAAAGGCAAGTTTCTAGTGGCGAGCCACGAAGCGGCGTCAATGGAAAACGAGCAGAACACGCTGGTGATTGAAGGGGCGGGGACGCGCATTGTGTGCCGCCAGATCGCGGGTCTGATTGCGCGGCGCATCATTTGTTACAAACAGCCAGGCGATACAGTGTCGCCGGGTGAGCGCATCGGGTATATTAAGTTCGGTTCGCGCGTTGATGTAATTTTTGGGCCGGAGTGGGTGTTCGTGGCGAAGGTGGGCGATAAGGTGTCCGCCGGTGCAACCATTCTTGCCCGCCGTTCCGATACGGGAGAAACGATCTGAATCTTAAAGAACGGTTCGTGGGTGCTCCGGGTTCAGGAGCAAAGCGGCCGCGCCGAGCTGCGTACGCGTTGCCGACCCTCTTCACGAGCGCGAATATCTTTCTTGGCTTTGTCGCCATTCTGCAGGCGTTCGAAGGAGCGCTGCAAGCGGCGGCCGGAGACATGGGGATGAATGCCCATTTCACGCTTTCGGCCAAGGCGATTATATTTGCGGTTCTTTTTGACGGCTTGGACGGCCGCATCGCGCGCATGACGAACACGACGAGCGATTTCGGCCGCGAACTCGATTCTCTAGCCGATGTCATCACGTTTGGCATTGCTCCGGCAGTGCTTGTGTTTGTGTGGGGTGTCCTCTTTGTGGCTACGCCGGCCGAGTGGCAAACACAGTTGACTCGATCAGGCTATATGGCTGCGTTTTTCTATTTGCTCTGCGGTGCAGTTCGGCTGGCGCGCTTCAATGTACAAACGAATCCGAGCGCAAAGGCGTCCGGCCGTGCGGACTTCAAGAGTTTCGTGGGCGTTCCTATTCCGGCTGGAGCCGGATTTGTGGCGTCGGTAGTCTACATGAGTACGGCTCCGGTTCGCTCGTTCGCCTTTTCGATCGCGTGGCTGGTCTTGGTGGTTCTGGTAGGGATCTTGATGGTCAGCACATGGCGCTACCCGAGCTTTAAGCAGATCAATATTTCGAAGCCCCGCACGCCGCTGATCGTGTTGCTGATCGGCGGCATAGCCTTTGTGATTTGGAATTGGTCGCAGCCAGTGTTGCTGGCGGTCTCCTCTTCTTACTTAATTAGCGGTATTGTGATGCGCTTCAGTGGTTTTGTGAAGCGCCGCAAGGGAACGCGGCCTCCTAGTCCGCTGCCGGAGCATCAGGTTGGCTAAAACAACATCGTCCGAATTGTTTCAAATTGCGTTGGTGGGCGGCGAGACGCTATTAGGGGGTGAGTTAAAGCAAGTTTTCGATGCGCAACTCAAGACGGCCTTTCTGACGGAGTATGCTTCCACGGGCGAAGGTTCGTTCGGCGAAAGCGAAGGCGAGGCGGTGTATCTCGACCCTCTCGATGCCAAGGCTGTGGAAGCATCGCAAGCGGTTGTCACGGCTGGCGCAGCTGCAGGAGCCGTGAAAGCTTACTCACTGGCCAAGGCTCTCAACGGCAAGGTGACAGTGATCGATTGCGCCGGCCATCTCGAACAGGAGCCGGAGGCGATCATTTTGGCGCCCGTTCCTGGGGAGGCCAATCCAAAGGGAAGCTGGCTCTTTGTCACCGCTCAGCCAGCGGCGGCGGCGATCGCGGAAACGCTGGGACGCTTGGGGCGGTGGCGGCCGATTGTTCGTTCAGTCGTGAATGTTTTCGAGCCGGCCAGCGAACGGGGCAAGGCGGGTGCGGGGGAATTGCATCAGCAAACTTCAAACTTGCTGACTTTCCGCGGCATAGATAAGAATATTTTCGACGCGCAAGCCGCTTTCAATTTGTTGCCGCAATACGGCTCGGCTGCGCCGTTGAAACTGGCTGTTGCAGAATGGCGGATCGAGCGCCATGTTGAGATTTTGTTGGGCAAATCTACGCCGCTACCCTCAATCCGGTTGATTCAAGCGCCGGTATTTCATGCCTACAGCCTTTCGTTCTGGATTGAATTCGAGAAAAATGTGGTGGTAGACGAACTCCGCCATGCGCTGGCCTCAGCCCAGATTGAAGTACGCGAAGCGAAACAAGAGGCGCCGAACGGTATCATGGCAGCGGGCCAAAGTGGATTGATTGCGGGCGACATTCGACTGGACCGCAATAATCCGCGAGCGGCTTGGTTGTGGGTCGTTTGCGACAACCTTCGCATTACGGCCGATATAGCGGTAACCCTGTTGCGATCGATCCAATCTGAAAAGCGATGACGCGCCGATCAAGTGTTGCCGCCGCCGCTTTCGCACTGCTGTCCTCTTGCGGATATCATGTTGCCGGTAAGGCGGATTTGGTTCCCAAGAGCGTTGAAACGATCGCCATTCCGGCGTTTACGACGGTGACATCGCGCTACAAGCTGGTGGATCAGTTACCGCAAGCGATCGGTACGGAGTTTCTCACGCGGACGCGCTTTCGAGTGGTGAACGATCCAGCCCAAGCTGATGCGGTTTTGCATGGCAACATCGTGGCGGCTTACGCGAATCCGAACGTGAACGATCCGAATACGGGCGTTTCCATCAGTATTCGCGTGGTGATTGTGATGACGGTGAAGCTGGTGGAAAACCGAACGGGTAAGGTGCTTTATACGCGATCGAATTGGGTGATGCACCAGGACTACGCCGCCGCTGTGGACCCGCACCAACTGTTCGATGAGAGCGGCCCTGCCTTTGACCGTTTGAGCCGCGATGTGGCGCGCGACCTGGTGAGCGCGGTTGTGGAGAACTTTTGACGCCAGAACAGTTTCTCGCCAAGATCGCCAAGCAAGCGCCTGCGGCAGCCTATCTGTTTCTTGGGCAGGAAGGATACCAGCGTAAACTCTGCCGTGAGGCTTTGGCGACACGCCTCCTTCCGGGGGATGCTCGTGAGGAGGGTTTCACTCAAGCCGATCTTGAGAGCGCTTCTTTGAATGAAGTGCTGGATGATGCTCGGTCTCTCTCGCTGTTCGCGACGGACCGTTTGATTTGGGTCGCCAGTGCTGAACTGGCTTTGCCACGGCGCGTGACGGCTGCGGCGAGCGAAGAAACGGACGAAGACGGCAAGCCGGTGGAATCCTCACTGGCATCGTATTTGAGAAATCCTACTCCCGGGACAGTTTTGGTCTTCGAGTGCAGCCGCTACGATTTTGCCGGAGACGACAAAGCGAAACTGGAGCGGGTGGAAAAGTATTATGCGGGCATTGGAGTGGGGGCAACGGTTGAGTTTCGGCATTTCACCCCGGAAACCAGCCGCCACTTAGCGCAAGACCTGGCGCGCAAAGCAGGGCTGAAGTTAGGCGGAGCGGAATTAGCGGCGCTGCTGGATGCGGTGGCGGGAGACGCCGGAAGACTGGCGACGGAGATTGAGAAACTGGCGCTGTTCGTGGGACGGGAGCGGGCCGTAACGCTCGAGGATTTGCGCGTGCTTGTGCCGAATGCGGCGCAAGCGACGATTTTCGCTTTGGTAAACGCTTTGGGCAAGCGCGACAGAAAGACGGCGCTGCGCTCGCTGGATATTCTGGTCCGCGATGGCGAATATCTTCCGCTGGCGTTAACGTTTCTGGGAACGCAATTCAGATTGGCGCTGGCAGCCAAAGAGGCGCGGGTGACGACGGCACAACAGGCGCAGACTTTTTTTCAGAGAATTGGCGTGCGTATGTGGCGCGATAGAGCCGAACAAGTGATGGCTACGGCGAGCGCATTTCCGCGCGAGAGTTTGTCGAGAGCGGTAGAGCTTCTTTATGACACGGACAAGAAGTTCCGGGAGGGGTATAAAGACGACCAGCTTGTGATGGAGTTGTTAGTGATGGCGCTGACTGCTTAGCCTAATCTGCGGCGGAGTTCGAACAAGACGACCCCGGCCGCGACCGAAACATTCAGCGAAGAGACTTCTCCAGCCATTGGAATCTTCACCAAGACGTCGCAGTGTTTTTGCACTCCTTGATGGATTCCTTTCCCTTCGCTGCCTAACACGATTACCGTCGGGCGAGCGTATTCGACGTGTGTGTAAAGTTCGGTGCCTTGTTCATCGAGGCCATAAATCCAAAATCCCTGCGCTTTCAGTTTCTCCAGCGACTGAGTGACGTTTGTTACGCGAGCTACCGGTAGATACTCCATTGCGCCCGCAGCGGCTCGTTCGACAGTCTCGGTGAGCGGCGCGGCGCGACGTTCGGGAACGATGACAGCATCGGCGCCTGCCGCGTGCGCGGTGCGGATGATGGCCCCCAGGTTGTGGGGGTCTTCCACGCCATCGAGCAAGACGAGGAGCTGCGCATCGCTTGCGACTTCGCTTAATTCCACGAAGCCGTGCGCTGCGCCAAAAGCGACGACACCTTGATGCGGGAGGCCTTTGCTGAGGCGGTCGAGCATTTCGCGAGGCTCGAAGCGAACAGGCACGGAATGATCGCGGCAGAGGTCGATGATTTCCTGTATGCGCGGACCGCCGGAACCTTTGGCAACAAGAACCTTATCAAGAGGCCGGTGGGCACGCAACGCTTCGCGTACGGGATGAACTCCCAACGTGTGTCGCATTTCACTTACATGGTAAATGCAACTACGTAATCACCTATAGGTTGAGATCCTCCTGGTTGGTGAGAGCCGGCGGAGACGAGGACATACTGTTTGCCATCGGGGCCCAGGTAGGTCATGGGGCTTGAACGCGCGCTGGTTGGCAGATCGCCTTTCCAAAGCTGTTTGCCGGTTTCAACATCGAATGCATGGATCGCAGGATCGAGCGTGCCTGCGATAAAGATGACTCCGCCGGCGGTGATCACCGGACCTCCGAGTGAGAGAGAACCTAAACCCTCCGGGAGTTTTGCAGATAGGCTACCAAGGGGCACCTCCCATTTCTTGTCTCCAGTACTGCCTTGGATGGCGATGAGTGTTCCCCATGGCGGCGGCGTGCAGGGCACGCGTTTCGGGCCCAGGAGAAAGCGGCGCATCATTCCATAGGGAGTGCCGGTTTGCGGAGCGAACTCCCAGTCTCCATCGAGCTTGCGGCTCGGGGAGGTGCGCATTTCTTCGTAGGAATCGCGAGGGATGAGACGCACTTCGGTGGCAAGGTGATTGTTCGGCAAGATCAGTAGGTCGTGGATAGGGTCGTAGGCGAATCCTCCCCAGTTCATGCCGCCTACATTGCCGGGAATTGCCAGAGTGCCGTTGAGCGAGGGAGGGGTGAAAATGCCTTCCGTTCGGAGCTTGCTGATTTCATCGCGGCACCATTTGCGGTCGGCATTGTCAATGCCGTAGGCGTCATCCACGGTCATCTTCTTGCGCGGTGACCGGCGCAGGTTTCACGGGAAAGGGTTGAGTAGGCGAAGCCACTTCTCCGGGGACATCGCTCTTGGGAACGGGGCGTTCTTCTACGCCAAAAATGGGCACGCCGGTTTCGCGGTTGAGTATAAAGATGTTGCCGGTTTTGGAGCCGATGGCGATGGCGGGTATGGTTTTTCCGTCGCGCTTGATATCGAACAGAAGCGGGGAAGTGGCGACGTCGTAATCCCACAGGTCGTGATGGACGGTTTGAAAATGCCAAACGGGTTCGCCTGTATCGGCTTTCAGGGCGACAACGGAGTTCGCGAAAAGATTGTCGCCTAAGCGTTCGCCGCCGTAGAAATCGGGGCTGGCGCTGCCGGTGGGGACGAAAACGAGATTGCGTGCAGCGTCTACGGCGATCATTGACCAAGCGTTGGCGGCTCCTGTTCGTGCGGCACTGCCATTCTTCCAGGTATCTGCGCCGGGAACGTTGGCGCCTTGCGGAATGGGATCCCACTTCCATTTCAATTTGCCAGTTTGGGCGTCGAAACCGCGGACTTCACCGCTCGGTTGGTTGACGCTGCCGTTGTCGGCAATCGCCGAGCCGATAACGATGGTTTGGCCGATGATGGCGGGCGCAGAAGTTTCCTCGTAGTCGCCGAAATGCCTAACGGGAATTCGCAAGCCGGCGCGCAAATCGACGACGCCGTTATCGCCGAAGTCAGCGAAGGGTTTGCCAGTCTTGCTATCGAGCGAGATCAGGCGCGCATCGATGGTGGCGAGGTAGATGCGGCGCTCGCCGTCTTTGGGTTTCCAGGTAGAAACCCCGCGAGTGGCGAAGTCGCCGTAACCGACGTCTTTGTTGATGTGCGAATCGTAGGCCCAGCGTTGCGTACCCGTTATAGGGTCAAGCGCGATGACGCGGCCCAAGGGTGTCGGGAGGAAAAGAGTGTTGTCAACGTAAAGAGGAGTGGCTTCGAAAGCGGCGGGACGCCCGTGCTCGGGCACGTACATATCGCCGGTGCGAAATGTCCAAGCGACATGCAGCTTGTCCACGTTAGTCTTGTTGATGAGATCGAGCGGAGAAAAGCGCTGTCCACTTGCGTCGTGTCCGTACGCGGTCCATTCGTCTTTTTCTGCGCCTAACAGAAGCAAGGAACAAGTCAGAATGCCAAGGACAACTCGCATCTCACCAGACTAACGCGAGTTGTCCTCAATAATTACATCAGTTGCCTTTTCGCTGATCATGTAGATGGCGGACACGATGAAATAACCGGGGATTTTGGGGAACACGGAGGCGTCGACGACACGCAAGCCTTGCGTGCCGAGGACGCGGAAGCGGCTGTCTAAGACGGCCATGGGATCGCTCGGGACACCGATTTTATTCGTGCAAGAAGCGTGGTGCCCCCAAGCTTCATTGCGGATGAACTGGCGCAATTGATCGTCGGTTTGATGGGCGCGGCCAGGGAATTGTTCTTCTGTAATTACGCCAAGACGAGAGAGTCCGGCATTCATTTCGCGAGCGAAGTGTATGCCGCTGAGCACGGCTTCAAGATCGGGATCCGTAGCGCGCTTTCCGTCGCCGAAATATTGAAAGTCGATTGCCGGTGGCTCCCAGGGTTTGGCAGAAGCAAGGCGGACTTGGCCGGAATTGTTGGTTCGGGCCTTTAAAATGGCCCAGGTAAATAGGTTGTGATATTGCTCGAGCGTCTTTGAATACCCCGGCGCATAACCTTTGAAGCAGCCCGGGATGCCGAAGATGTACAAATCAGGGTCTGGGAGGCCTTTTTGCGAGCGTTTGATGATGCCGACAACGGAACCGTTGGACGCATAGATTCCCTTTCCAGACTTTTGCCACTCATCAAAATGAACGTCGGACGTGCCGGGAATAGGGAGGGCGAAGGTGGCTCCGTTGAGCAGCGCGAAGTTCTTTTGGAACTCGGAGACGACTGTGACTTCGTAGCGGTCTTGCAGATTTTGGCCAACTCCAGGCAAATCTAAAACGACAGGTATGCCGAGGCGCTCTAAATCAGCGCGCGGGCCGATGCCGGAAAGTTGTAAAAGCTGCGGACTGTTGAATGCGCCCGCGGCGAGAATCACTTCACGATTGACGCGGATTTGCTGACGGGGCAGCGTATCGGGAGCGTGGTCTGCTTGCGGGTCAGCTTGGTAGACGTGCGCTTTATCGATGAACTCGACGCCGACGGCGCGCTTGCCTTCGAATAGAACGCGCGTGGCGAGAGCATTCTTCTTAATGGTGAGACGGCCGGGAAATGCCTGTTGCACGCGCAGCAGATACTCACGGGGTCCCGCACGTTTGCCGTTTTCGACGGCAAGGGGGGTGAAAGCCAAGCCCTCGGGGCTGGCTGAGCCATTGCGGGAATCGTTGGGGTCGAAGCGCGTGTCGATGCGAATGAACGGATCTCCGACTCCCCTCCAGAACGCGGAGTTAATGGCGCTCAAGAGCATGGCGAGGATTTCGGGGTCCTTCAATGCCAGTGCCGGATCGGCTTCGGAAGTGGGGAGCCAGCCTTGAAAGCCATGCCCGTGGGCGAAATCGCGGAAGTCTTCCTTGCCTTTGAGCAGCTCGGCGATGGAACTGAGCGTGTTACTCACTATTCCTTGCAGGGAATCGGCGCGCGCGGCGTACTTACAGTTTTCGAGGCGTTCGAAGTAAGTGCGCATTTTGGGCGCCCGCCAGGAATTATCGCCGGTAAGGCCGGCTATATAGTTCCAGTCGCTATCTTGCGGCACCACGGTGATCATGGCGTTGTGGGCGGTGCAGCCGCCTAGCGTCCCTGCGCGCGGGTAGAAAATCGTGTCTCTGCCGTTAAACTTGACGGCTTTCGAGTCTTTGGCCTGCTGTGTGTCGTCGCTGTAATGACGGACAAAATAATCCCAGGCGCACGCCTTGTATTCGGTGGAGAGAGCGTGAAAGATCGGGACCTCATAGAGGAGTTTGCCGGTTTCGTCTTCCGAACACGGATCGCCGCCGGCTTCCATGAGCAAAACCGTGGAGCCTGCTTTAGCTAAATTGGCGGCCAACGGGCCGCCGCCAGCGCCCGAACCAACGATGACGTAATCGTAATCGCCGCTGCTGCCGCTCACAGAGTCTTTAAGAACTCGATGAGCGCGTTCTTCTCCTGATCTGTCAAACCGGGCTCCTCTTTAAACATACTTGTTCCGAAATAGTGGCCGCGATTCACAATGTAGTCGGGGCACTTACTCAAGTCCATCAAGGGCTGGGCCAAGTTGGCGAATACTTTGCGAGCATCTTCATCGGTGGCGTTGGCGGGCAGAGCTTGGAGATCGTGCTTGATGCGCAAGGCGAGTTGCAGCACCTTGGCATCATGCTCGGCGCGGGCGGCCACATTGCCCTCTTCCGCCAAGATACTTAGATTGGCTAAAAGATCGACCGGTGTGCCAATAGGAATCGGGCCAATCTCGATGCCACCTTCGCCGAAAATATTGGGAAAGAGGCGCTGCGCGGTGGGGATCATGCTGCTTAGATTATCCGGTACGAAGCCGCGCGCAATGCGGAGTGAAGAACGCGTGTTGATACGGTCGATGGAGCCGAAAATCTTGTCGCCCAAAACGCTGTCTTTGTCACGCAACTCGGGCCAGAGCATTTTCTTGATGGAGTCTTGGAAGGAATCCAGGCGGCTCTCGACAGACGGGCTGGCGTTGAATTTGCCAACGGAATTGTTCAAGAGAAAAGGAGCGGTAGACCAGACGCTGATCAATGAGGGGGGGCGGGTATAGCCGCGTCCACCCGCGGGCATCTTATATTGCTTCGGTGCGCCGGTGAACGGGTCGTAGTAGGTGATCTCACCAACCGACGGCAGTTGCTTATAAGTTTCTGAGGAGAAGTTATCCCAGATGTTATCGCGAATGGCGTTGGTGGCCAGGGGGCTGCAAGCGTTGGTTTCGAGCAGCGTAACAGGGACACGAAACTCGGCGGAGAAATAGTTATCCTGGGCGAAATCGGGCGCGCTGGCAATGGCACGCATCTTCGATTTGAAGTCGTCCGTTTTTGTCCAGGCCCAATATTTGTTCCAACAATCCAGATAGCCGCTGCCAGAGCAGCCACCGGGATCCATACCGGGAGCGGGTGTCGGGAGCTTGCTGGAATGGCAGCGGGCGCAGCGCTCGGCGAAGACCATCTTGCCCTGGTTCAGAACGGCGGCTGACTTAGTAAGATAGGCAGCGCCATTAGGTGCATCCTTCAGTAGATGCGGAGCGGTGCTCTTCAAGAAGAAGAGCGCCATGTTGGGCGTTTGCGCTTCGGTGGCTTCCCAAAAGGCAGAGTTCTTGCGGGCGGTGGTGATTTCGATAGGACTAACTTTCTGACCGCCGACAATGGGGTTGAAATGCAAGAGCCATTCTTCGCTGAACAGACCGATGTTCAGATAGACGCGATTTAATGCGCCTAAAGCACCGACGGAATCGGAGCCGTCTTTCAAGACGCGGGGCGAATATGAAGTGGTGGGCGGAGTGAAGAACTGTGCTAAGGGAGAAGAGGCGGGCACAAAATCATTGAACTGCTTGTTATTGGCGCTGCCACCGGCGAGCGTTTCCTTGCCAAAGCGTTTGGAGATTGCAAGACGAGGCCCCAAGGAATAAACAGCATTCATAGTGCGGGGATTGTTGATGTTGTCGGAAGAAATGAGAGACGTATCGATAGAGCCGGGGCGCGAGGTGCTGAACATCTGATGAATGTAGTTGGAGGGATCGGCATTCCAGTCGAAGATGCGATTCACCCAGAAATATTGTGCGCCGACGTTGGATGCCAGATTCTCCCATTTGGGATGTTCGGGGTCGGCAGGCGGCTTAACGGGGCTTGGACCAACGTGACAGAAGCCGCAGGACATGGCCACGCGAAAGGGCTTTACAAGGTCTTTGGAATTGTAGTAAGAAGGATCGGAGTAATATTTTTCGGCGTCCCATTTCTTCGCCGCCGACTCGTCAAAATCAGGATTCGGAAAGAGACGCAAACCGACGATACCTGTGCCGTAACCGTAGAAAGATCCGGCGGGAAGATTCTTGCCGCGCGCACCCACTTTTACGCCTGGATACTTACTCTCGTTCTCAAAGGGATCAGGAGGGCACGAGTCCGCGCGCTTATCGAGCCAGAGGCCGAAGCGTTTGGGATCGGGGCCGGTGGGTTTCTCAAAGCAAGGTTCGTTGACTAGGCCGAGGTAATTCCAGCGGTTATCGCGGCTAAATTTCAGGCTTGGATGGGAGGAAACTGTTTTGAGTAAATCGAGTGCGCCAAAGCTGCTGGCGGTGAGTTTGTCCCACAGCCGATCGTTGCCGCCAGTCCAGACAATCCACATGTTGCGGCCTTTCACCTCTTCGGGCGATAGGGCGAGCGCGCCGTCCATATCGTGGAAGTAGTCTTCGTCCGCAGCGGGGAAAGAACTGGCAGGGCGATTCGCGAGACGAGCCTCGTCAAGGACCGTACCCGGATGCGGCTGGTTGGAGCTGGAACAGGCTGTAACAAACACGAGTGCCGCGAATACCGATGCACCGCAAAATATTCTAAGAAGCAGCTTCAAAATCCCTCCCGACAATTGCACACGCGGGTGCTGAGTTTCAGTGATTCGAACCCGGCAGACGTTTCACCCAGACTCGTTAGCTTAGAATGATGTCGCAAGTTGGGAGTGTAAGTCAAGCGACATTCGAGACTACCGCTCTCGTTGAAAACGCGGCATATCGGCATTCGGCACCGCGCGTTTGGTACAAGTAGACGCGGCGGGGCCGCGTTTGGTACAAGTAGACGCGGCGGGGCCGCGTTTGGTA
Source organism: Bryobacterales bacterium (assembly GCA_963763615.1). Lineage (GTDB taxonomy): Bacteria > Acidobacteriota > Terriglobia > Bryobacterales > Bryobacteraceae > Bog-105. Next base: position 34,651 of record CAVXPI010000021.1, read on the forward strand.
CAAGTAGACGCGGCCGAGCCGAAGGACCATCGGAACTCCTTGACAGCCGCGGCTCGGAAAGAGCGGCAACGCTAGTGTAGGAGCGATTCCCAATTTGCCGGCACTCTTCCCGCCGGTCCAGGTGTGGGCTGACTTACAGGATGCGCGTGCGGCGGAAGCAATTCCATACCTTTGATCATCCGCTGCTTCACGTAATCGAAGCACCAGTCCTCACCCGGCTCAAAGCTGGTTATGACCGGATGCCCGGTCGCCGCCGCATGCTTCGATGCATGCTGACTCGGAGAACTGTCACAACATCCGATGTGCCCACACTCCGCACACCGGCGGAGATGAAACCACCAACCTCTTGGTGACGCCAAGCATTCCACACATCCGTCGCCGCTTGGTTTCGAATTGAGATTAAACCCGCGATGATCTTTCTTCATTTTCGATTTTCCATTAGACGAGTTTAAGCCACCAGCAAGATCTTGCCGATGCCACCCTTTTCCGCGGTGGCTTGAGCCTCGGCGGCTTCACTGAGTGGCCGGGTTTGGCTAATCGGGATTACTAGTTTGCCATCTCGCACCGCTTCGGCCATGAACTCGAGCGTTTTCCTGTCAAATTTCGAGAATACTGGCACCACCTTTACCGATGGATACGCTGCGGCGTTCCGCGGAGCCCCTTCAACCGAAGCAAACACTCCTCCCGGCTTGACCTTGGCGATCAGTTTCTCGGCGGTTCTCCCGCCGACCGTATCCGCCACCGCATCGAGCGGCGGAAGATTCGCAATCGCGATGTCGTCGTCGGTTGCGGCGGCCTGATCCGCACCGACAGTCTTCGCCTCATCCATCTGCCTCTTCAAAACCCCCGCGATCACAGCCGCCCCGAGTTCCTTGGCAGTGAATACCGCCGAACGCCCGACGTTTCCCACGGCGCCCACGACCATCACGGTCTGGTCTGCTTTGATTCCCGTAGCGGAACTGAGTTGGTTGCCGGTTACCGTAACCAGCGGCAGCGCCGCCGCCCGTATCAAATCGAGCCCCTTGGGGATCTTCGCCAAGATCGCTGCATTCACGGCACAAAGTTCGGCGTAAGTATTGTCCGCCATAGAGAACACCTGGTCGCCGACGGAAAAGCCTTCTACTCCCGGCCCAATCTTGACGACAGTCCCCGCGATATCAACTCCTATGAGGCCGGGGAACTGGAGAGGATAGAAATCCTTCGTTAATCCAGCACGCCGCTTGAAGTCGATTGGATTCACGCTCGTGGCGGCGACCCGGACCAGCACCTCGCCCGGGCCCGGCACCGGATCAGGATAGTCCTCAAATTTCAATACTTCAGGACCGCCATATTTATGGACAACAATTGCTTTCATATTTCATCTCCCTCTAACGGTGCGCACCGGGTCTCTAGCAAAACATAGTTTCACAAATGAGCGGCGCCAACGGCAGGCATAAAGAGGCAACGGACTCGCCATCGCTAAATCAATGAGAACCCGCAGTCCCGCGGGCCGGCCGATAGTCACATGTCCGCAATGTGAGTCGGTGGTTCGACGGGACTGACGTACCCTCTGAGTCGATTGCGGCTGGTAGCCGTGGTTTTTACGGTTCGAAATGGTGGGCGGGAGGGTGGCGGGCGATGGGAGGGCGCAGAGGCGACGATTTTGCGGTTCGAAATGGGGTTGGAATGCCTTGGGAGACGCGCGCTTGGTGAAAGGGGAGTACGGGGTGAGGAAGATTTGGGCGTGATGCGATTCGCATGGTTGTTTTAGGGTGAAAAAAGCGGATTTTAAGCGCGTTTGGGCACACTTCGGGTGTTGCCGGCGTGAGGTTGATATCGTTGGACGGGAATTTTTTAGGCTGCGGCCGCTGCGGTGGCGCTCCCGGGTTGTTGTGGCGCTTGCGGTTGTTGTTCGTGTTGTTGACCCGCGTTGGCTTGCGGGCGCGGCTGTGGCGGCTTTTGCTTTAGCGCTCGCGCTTCTTGTTTGGCGACAATGCGTGCGTGTCTTTCTTTGGAAAATTCGAAGCGTTCGCGCTGCAGTTGGAAGCGCTGGCGTTGGAGGTCGAGCAGATCCAGCCGGCGTTGTTCGTTGAAGGCGGCTTGGCGAATGGTCCTGACGTTATCGAGAGAGCGTTTGAAGGCCCGCTCGGCTTGCGTTTGATAGCGGTCGAAGAGATTGAGCTGATGCATGTCCGCGGGAGTCCATTGAGTGGGATCGGGTTGCCGTTTGTGGAGCTCAAATTCCCAAGTGGAATGGATGTGTTGACGGCGCGTCAGTAGCCAGCGAGCGCGGGCGAAATCACCGATGAGACGAGCGTCATCTTCGTTGGCGGGTGAGTGGGTTGCGAAGCCGTCTTTTAAAAGTGAATCGAATTCGGCAGGGTCTTCGCCCTGGATGAAGAGCGAGTCGGACGCAGCGCCGTGCGTGAGGTGATTGAGGCAGGAAATGGCTTTTCCCGAGAGAGTGATGGGACCGGATTGTTTAGGCATAGAGATGCCTCCTTTCGTTCCAAGGATGGAATGAAGGCGCACGGCGGGGTTGGAAAAAAGCGGGTATGTGGTTGAAATGGAAGGAGAAGAAAAATGTGGGTCGGCGGTGATTCCCAGACGCAACTGTTCATATCTTGCCCTCCGCACCGGCCGAGCCAGGGAAAATTTGCAACCTACGAAGATTTTCGTTGACACTACGAACAGCTTCGTAGTAAATTTTTTACATGCCCACGGAAAAGCTTCAAAAGCCCACCGCCACTGAACTGGAAATCCTACGAGTCTTATGGGAGCGCGGCCCTTCCACCGTTCGAGAAGTCCACGAAGTACTAGCGCTTGGCAAACCGATCGGCTACACCACGGTCTTAAAGATCATGCAGATTATGACGCAAAAGGGCAGCGTGGCCCGTAATGAAGATAGTAAAGCCCACGTGTATAAAGCGCGTCAGCCTGCCGAAAACACGAAACGCCAGTTAGTGGGAGACTTATTAACGCGCGCTTTTGCCGGCTCAGCGAGTCAGTTGATGATGCATGCTCTGGCGGGCAAGAAAACCTCGCCGGCCGAAATTACGGAAATTCGCGAACTGTTAGACGAATATGAAAGGAAGGGAAAATGAGCGCGGAGATGATTCAATTACTTGGTTCGGCGTTAGTGCATTTTATTTGGCAAGGGGCGGCGCTGGCCGTGTTTTTGCTGATAACGGTAGCGCTTACGCGCAACCCCAGGATTCGCTACACCTTGGGTGTCTTGACGCTTGTCTTGATGGCGCTCTGCCCGCTCGCGACATACGTGTTTTTTCAAAGGGCGCCAGTGGCTGTCTCCACACCAGCCGCGACGCTGGAAAGCCCAACCATCGCGCCCGCTATATCGAACATGACCGTTGCCTTGAACACAGCCGCACCGGTCACCTCGTTCGACTTGCTGACTTGTCTGGTTTGGATCTGGTCCGCCGGTGTGTGCCTGTTCGGTGTGCGCGCCTTCGGCGGATGGGTCATGCTTCATAAGCTTCGCCAAACGGCCCAGGAAGCCATCTCGCCCGCATTCGTTGACCGCTGCCGGCGCTTGCAACAGCGCATAGGCGTCACAGCTTTGGTCCGCTATGCCTATTCCGAAATGGTGGAAGCCCCTGCTGTGCTTGGCTGGTTTCGCCCCGTAGTCTTGATCCCGCTTTCCGCTATGTCGGGTTTGTCCTTGGAGCAACTCGAAGCCATCATTGCGCATGAGTTGGCCCACGTCCGCCGTTACGACGCCTTAGTAAATCTCTTTCAAATCGCCATCGAAACCATTCTTTTCTATCACCCGGCTGTGTGGTGGGTGAACCGGGTTATCCGCGATGAACGCGAAAATTGCTGTGACGATATTGCCGTCTCCGTTTGCGGCAGCCCAACCGAATATGCCCGCGCTCTGGCTACCATGAGCAGCGCGCGCCCTTCATGGGTGGTTGCCGCGAATGGTGGTGCGCTCAAAGCGCGGGTCGGCCGTTTGCTGGGAATGCAAAAGATGACCCAAGGCATGCCGCGCGCCGGTTTGGCCGCTCTCGCATTGCTGTGCGCCTCGTGCATCGTGGTTGCAGCGGGCGTTTTCAAGCAGGAGCCTCCGCCCCCGCCACCGATTGCTCCCACCCCGCCTGTGGCACCTGCCGCCATCGCCCCTGGAGCGCCGGCCCCTCGCCCCGCCGTTCCTGCTCTGCCAGCCGGGCTGCCCAAAATCCAGCCCATCGAGGAAGCCGCCCCACTGGCCGACATTGCCCCTCTGGCTCAAGAGCCCCCAGCCGCTCCCGAAGCCAAGGTGCCCGAACACTCCGGCAGTTCCTACATCGATAGCCTCCAGGGCGCCGGTCTCACCAATCTCACCGTGGACGACCTCATCTCCCTCAAAATCCAAGGCGTCACTGCCGATTACATCCGTCAACTCAAAGCCGCCGGATTCGAACCACGCGTTCGCGAAATTATCGAAATGAAAATCCAGGGCGTTTCACCCGATTACATTCGCGACATCCGCGCCACCGGGCTCAAGCCTAACCTCCATGAACTGGTCGAAATGAAAATCCAAGGCGTCACTCCCGCATTCATCCACGCCATGCAATCGGCGGGATTTGCAGACCTCCATATCCGGGATTACGTTTCTGCCAAGATTCAAGGCGTTACACCCGAATTCATCGAAAAGGTCCGCAGCCACGGCTTCAAGGACCTGACATTCCGTCAACTGATCGGCCTCAAAATGGCCGGCGTATTTTAGGAGACCACTAACTAACATGACTAAGTTCAAAACTCAATCGCTCGTAGTGTGCCTGCTCGCTTCGAGCTCCCTATTGGCAGCCGTCGATAAAGGCGAATGGACCCTGAGTCAATCCGAAGATCCTGCCAAAATCCGCCTTTTTCTACATAGCCAGCGGGACGGCGACCACTCGTTCAGCAGCAGTTCCGATTGGAACTCAGGCGACCTGAAGGGCCTCGATTGGAGCACCGCCGGCAAGCACGATGTGAGCTTCAGCATCGCTCGCGATGCCGGAATAATTCAAGGCGAAGGCTTTCTCAAAGATGGCTCCGGCGCCGGTCTCTTCACCTTTCAAGGGAATGCCCGCTACCGCAGCGAGATGAGCGCGCTCGGATTTCCAGGCGTCACCGATGACGATCTCTTCGCCTACACCCTGCACGATGTCAGCCTCGAATTCGTGCGCGCCATCAAAGCCGCCGGAGTAACCGAACTTGATACTCACAAACTGATCGCGTTCCGCATCCATGGGGTCAGTCCGGCCTTCATTCGCGATATCCATGCTGCAGGAGTGAAGGAACTCGAGGCGGATAAGCTGGTCGCTTTCCGCATTCACGGTGTCTCACCCGAATTCGTTCACGATATCCACGCCGCCGGGATCCAAAATGTCGATTCCGAAAAGCTTGTTGCGTTCCGCATCCACGGTGTCTCGCCTGAGTTTGTTAAAGCCTTGAACACCGGGGGCATTGGCACTCTCGATCCGGAACGCCTGATCGCCTTTCGCATCCACGGCGTTTCTCCGGAGTTCGTTGGTCAATTAAGCCGTCTCGGCTTCGCTCATCCTGATGCGGAAAAGTTGATTGCCCTGCGCATTCACGGCGTCACACCCGAATACATCGAAAAAATGCGCGCCCGCGGAATGCAGAACGTAACCCTCGATCAGCTCATCAATCTGCGCATTCACGGAATTGATTAAAGTAATTCCGAACCTAACCGCCGCGTTCTACGTACGTCTAAAAGAAGCTCACTATGACACTTTGGAACGACCTTCGCTACGCCATCCGAGGCTTTCGGCGCGCGCCGCTATTCACCAGCGTCGCCGTCTGTTCCCTGGCGTTCGGTATCGGCGCAAACACCGCTGTCTTCAGCTTGCTCGATCAAGTAATGCTCCGTCTCCTGCCCGTCAAGCATCCGGAACAGCTCGTGATTCTCAAAGAACGCGGCATGCACTATGGAAGCAATTCGGGCATGAACGCCATGTCATACCCGATGTACAAAGACTTCAGCGAACACAATGGGGTCTTCTCCGGTATGTTCTGCCGCTTTGCCACCGAAGCCAGTTTGGGTTATGGAAATCGCACTGAGCGGGTCGCTGCCGAACTCGTATCAGGCACTTACTTCCCCGTGTTAGGCGTCAGCGCCGCCCTGGGACGGACACTTACTCCCGATGACGACCGCATTCCTAACGGCCACCCAATCGTTGTATTGAGCTATGCCTTTTGGCAAAATCGTTTCGCGGGCGATCCTGCCATCCTCAACAAAACCATTACTATCAATGGCCACAATATGACCGTCGTCGGCGTCGCCCAGCCTCACTTCGATGGCATTCAACTTGGCTACACCGCTAAATTGTTTGTGCCCATGATGATGAAGGCGCAAATCACGCCGCTGTGGGATGCCATGAAAGACCGCCGCTGGCGTTGGGTGAACGCCTTCGGCCGGTTGAAACCGGGCATAACTCCAAAGCAAGCACAAGCTTCGTTACAACCCTTCATGCACAGCATGCTTGAACTCGAAGTGAAAGAGCCTGCCTTCCGCAACGCCTCCGCGTTCACCCGCGGCGAATTTCTCAAATCGTCAGTTGAATTACTCCCTGGCTCGCAGGGTCAGTCCTACTTGCGTCAAGAACTCGGCACACCACTCTGGGTGTTGATGGCGCTCACGGGGACCGTTCTCCTGCTTGCTTGCGCTAACTTGGCTAACCTCATGTTGGCGCGCGCCGCCGGCCGCGAGCGTGAAATGTCAATTCGTCTCGCTATCGGAGCTGGCCGTGCGCGCATCGTTCGTCAGTTACTGATCGAAAGTCTAATGCTCTCCGTCTTCGGCGCGGCACTCGGCCTGACGCTCGCCTTCGCCGCCGACCAACTCCTGCTCAACGCCTATCTTCCTTCCGACGCTGCGGGCGACCTTGCTGTCAGCCCACTGCCGGATGTCCGTATTCTGCTCTTCACGGGCGCAGTCATGTTCGCAACGGTTTTGATCTTCGGCCTCGCGCCCGCCGTTTACAGCTCTCGCGCCGACGTTGCTCCTACGCTCAAAGACCAGGCAGGTTCCGTGGTCAGCGGAGGAAATGTCGTCGTCCGTAAAATCCTCGTGTCCGCGCAAGTAACACTTTCTTTGCTTCTACTCATTGGCGCCGGCCTGTTCCTCCGCACACTCAACAACCTGCGCGATCTCGGCCCGGGCTTTTCCGTCGAGCGGTTAGTCGGCTTCAATCTCGATCCCTCACTGAACGGCTACTCTGTCGAACGTTGCAAAGCTTTTTACCAGCGGCTCACCGCCGAACTCAGCGCCACCCCCGGAGTCCAGTCCGCCGGTCTCGCCTCCATGCGCATTTTGGAAGGGAATGAATGGGATAGCTCCATGACGGCCGAAGGCTACAGCGCCCGCGCAGATCAAAGTCCTCAGCCATACATGAACTCTATCGGTCCCAATTATTTTGCCACCATGGGAGTGCCCATCCTGCAAGGCCGCGACTTCACCATCAAAGACACCCTCACCCTGTCCCACGGCAGCCCAGATCAGGATGGAAAACCAAACTTGGTGCCCAGCACCATCATCATTAACCAAAGCTTCGCCAAGAAATATTTCGCCGGCCGCAGCCCATTGGGGCTTCACGTGGGATTCGGCTCAGACCCTGGCACGAAGACGGATATGGAAATCATTGGTGTTGTAAAGGACGTCAAGTACACCAGCTTGCGCGACGAGATTCCCCCACAAGCATTCGTGCCCTATCTGGCGAGCCCCTATGTCGGAGGAATGACTGTCTATTTGCGCACTACACTTGAGCCTCAACAAGTGATGGGAACCGTGCGCCGCAAAATACAGAACCTCGATTCGAACATACCGGTCTACGCCATGCGCACCACGCAAGAGCAGATTGATCTTTCTTTGCGCACCGAGCGCCTGGTTGCCAGCCTCTCCGCCGTTTTCGGCGCTCTCGCCACGCTCCTGGCCGTCATCGGTCTTTACGGCGTTATGGCTTACACCGTTGCTCGCCGTACGCGTGAAATCGGCATTCGCATGGCTCTCGGCGCCGAACAAGGCAACGTCATTTGGATGGTTATGAAAGAAGTTCTTATCTTGGTAGGAGCCGGCATTCTCGTGGGTGTTCCCCTCGCGCTGGGCTTGAGCCGGCTCATCAAGAGCCAGCTTTTCGGCATGGCGCCGCACGATCCCATCACGCTTGTGACAGCGACGCTTGGCCTCGCCTCGGTCGCGTGCCTAGCGGGCTTCGTGCCCGCGCTCCGCGCCAGCAAGGTTCATCCAACGCAAGCTCTCCGTTACGAGTAACTAAGAGTCGTAATAAACTAAGCAAATGCGTCCGTCTCCGCTGGGCATCGCGCTACTCTGTGCGTCTAGCGCGTTCGGTGCGTCTATCGATGGCCGCGTCATCAACGCAGCCACTAACGAAGCTGTTCCGGCGGCTACCGTTTCGCTGACTTGCCTGACCGAAACAACGCCAACCAACTCGCGGCGCATTCCCTATCCCTGCAAAGACGCGGAGACCAAAACACTGGAAAGCGGGGCTTTTCACTTCGACCGTCTCAATCCAGGCAGATATCGTCTGGCAGTGGCTGCCACAACCGGCTTGGCGGCCACGAGACTATCTCAAACCGAAACCATCGTCGATTGGCAACATTCGGCCAGCGAGATCGTGCTCAAGCTTTCTCCCGAGTCCACCATCTCCGGGAAAGTTATCGATGAGATGGGTCAACCGAAACCTGATACGGCTGTTGAAGCTCTGCGCGTCTTCACGTCCGCCGCGGGCTCCGAACTGAGACTCGTCTCCAAGACGGTCACTAACCAAGACGGCAGCTATGTTCTGCGGGGGCTTATGTCCGGCAATTACTACATCGCGACTCCGCTGGACCATGAAGATACAAACGATCCCACCCACCCGTACCTCTTTTTTGCTTCCAGCGCCGTCGGGCTTGACCAAGCGGCTGCCATCCACGTCGAAACCGGCCAAAGCTATGCGGATGCGGAAATTCATTTGCGCCCCGTTGTCTACTTTAAGATCCAAGGACGCGCTCAAATGGAGACCGTCGGTTCCGCCGCATCGGACAAACCGCAACTCTATCTTGACGCGCGCGATGGCTCCGGCGTAGCGCTTCCCGCCCGGAACGTTCTGCTGAATCCCGACGGCAGCTTTCAAACGGAAGCGTTGCCCGGCAGCTATACCCTACGGCTCGAAGGCGCCTTAACAATCGCCCAACCAGCGAACCAGCGCAAAGCTCCATCACCGGCGGTGCACCTTCTTGCCAAACAAGACATCGAAGTGAGTGCCAAAGATCTTTTGAGTGTCACCCTGCTGATTCCCCCTCCGATCACAGTGACCGGCCACGCCTTACTAGAAGGAACCAGCGAAGCCGTCGCCGGCAAGGGAAGAGTCCTTATCAAACCGGCAGAAGCTTTCGCAATAGGCGGTCCGCAAACTGCCGAGATTCAACCAGACGGCACTTTCACTCTCACCAACTGCGATCCAGTCAGTTACTCCGTTCGAGTCTTTCCGCCATCAGGCACTTACGTGAAGTCGATCGTTTTCAACCAGCAGGACATCAGCAACCAGCTCATGGACCTTTCCAAAGGCTCCGGCGGTGAATTGACAGTTACTGTGCGACAAGGCATGGCCTCCATTGCAGGAACGATTTCGGACGCCTCTTCGACCGCCGAGGGCAGCACGCTATTCGACATCGCCTTTATTCCGGACGGTTGGGTGCCCACTGGCCTTGTCTCCATTCGCCACGCAGCAAGTAAAGAAGGACATTTCTCCGCCGCCAACCTTCCCCCCGGTCATTACAATGCCGTAGCTACTACTGGGGTCGATGCTCCTTTATGGGAGATCGCTTCGTTCGTCCACGCCCTGGCAGAACGCGGTGCGGGAGTCGAGGTAACAGCGAACGATCAGAAGAATCTAACGGTCCCCTTCGTGACCTTCGCCGAGATCAACGAGCTACGCATGCATCTTGGCCTCGATTGATCCCATCTGCGCGCATCGTGACAAAATATCAGCAGTCATCAATGTCCCTCACAGACGATCTCGCTATCATCGCCCGCCAGGAAGCCACTCTCCAGTTTTCCCGCTTCAACGAAGACACTGCCTGGCAACTCGGCACACGCCTGCGCCAAATGGCTATCAGCCGCAAATACACCCTCGTCATCGACATTCGCCGCTTCGGCCATCCGCTCTTCTATTGCGCGCTGCCTGGCACTTCGCCCGATAATCCCGTTTGGGCCCAGCGCAAGGCCAACACCGTGGCCCGCTTTCACCGCAGTTCGTATTACATGGGTTTGGAGTTGCAACTAAAAGGAACTAACTTAGCCGACCGCTTCGGTCTTATGCTGAACGATTTCGCCGCCCATGGCGGATCGTTCCCCATCAGTCTCGCCGGAACAGGAGTCATCGGCGCTGTAACGGTGTCCGGCATGCCGCAGCGTGAGGATCATCAATTCGTGGTCGAAGCTCTTTGCGCCGAGACAGGACACGATTTCGCGCCTTTGCAGTTACCTCCGCCCGACGCCAAATCGTAGCGGCGACAGGCTTCATGCAGCAAGGCGAGCGCGGCTTGTAAGCGAATAGATCGCCGAGATCTTTGGCAGTGATCGCGCGCGACTTTTGGAATAGCGTTAGCGCCTGGCGCTGGTTTGCGTCAAGGTTGCGCAATAGTTTGGATTGGTCCTTGCCGCCCCTACCTGAGAGAGCGTCGGGGTGAGATTCCCCGGCGCTACTCACCTGGTGGTTAGGTTTCAGCACCGGGCGGAAGCGGAGCGCTTTCTGAGAGAGTTTCGAGAAAGGCTCGCGAAGTTTGGGCTGGAGCTAATCCGGAGAAGACGCGGCTGATTGAATTCGGGCGCTTTGCGGCGGCCGACCGGCAGAGGCGTGGAGAGGGACGGCCGGAAACTTTCACGTTTCTTGGGTTCACACACTACTGTGGAGCGAACTCAAAGGGTCATTTTGTGGTCTGGCGGCGAACAATGGCAAAGCGGATGAGGGCGAAGCTGCAAGCAAGCAAAAGCTGCGCCGGAAAATGCATGAGCCGGTGGCGTTGGTAGGCGCGTGGCTGAAACGGGTGGTGGAAGGCTATTACCGATATCACGCCCTGGGCTCCGAATGAAATGGTTTGCTCACTCCCATCTCGCAGGGGTTCCAGAGGATGTCGGCGCGGGCGGCGGAGCGACTCATCAGGGCGACTCATCTCCACCAACGCGGGCAAAGAGCCGGCACAGAACCGGCCATCTGCCGGGTTAGGTCACCTTCACAAGCGGCGGAGGTTGAGGAATACCGGCTTTAGTTTCGAGGACGGCCAAACGCTCATTGATTTTGCCCAAGTCTTGGCGAACTTCTTTGAACTCCTGGGTCATCTCTTTACGAAGCGACTTTACCTCGATCAAGTTCCACACAATAACGCCCAAAACCGGCAATGTGCCTATAAACACAGCCAACGCGGTACTCCACGGCATGCTGTTCATGAGCCTTCCTCGCCGAGGGATGCTTTGGCGGGTACGGTCATGTCCGCATGGTATCACGCAGGACGTCGTGCAAACGCGGCCAAGGGAACCGGATTAATGACTGTCCGCTTTAATTTGTTTAATGGCGAATTAGTGGCAGGACAACAAAAACTAACCCTCTTCCGGCATCCTCGGCGCGAACGATAATAAAACTCGCCACGTTTCACCAATGACCTCCTGGCCGGTCTTTTTTCCGCTCATCGCCCCGTTTGCTATTCTGACCAATGGACGACCTTTTCCAACTCGCCAGGACCCTTATCGACATCGAATCGATAACACCCAACGAGCGCGAAATCGGTCAATTCCTTTTCGAATACCTGACCGGCCTAGCCAAACGCCACAACGGAAAAGTTGAACGCATCACCGTTGAACCCGGCCGCGACAACCTCTTCGCCCATTTCGGCGACCCCGTAGTCACGCTGTCCACTCACATGGACACCGTCCCGCCCTTCATCCCTTCCCGCGACGATGGAACCGACATCTGGGGCCGCGGCGCATGCGATACCAAAGGCATCATCGCTTCCATGCTCTTTGCCGCCCAACGTCTCCTATCCAACGGTAAACGCAACTTCGGCCTTTTGTTCGTAGTCGGTGAGGAACGCAACAGTGCCGGCGCGATCGCCGCCTCCCAAATGCAGCGCGGCAGCAAGTACATAATCAACGGCGAGCCCACCGAAAACCAACTCGCTCTCGGCTCGAAAGGCGCTCTCCGTTTCGAAATCGCCGCGCGTGGCCGAATGGCCCACTCTGCCTATCCCGAACTCGGCGAATCCGCGATCGAAAAACTTTTGAACGCGCTCGAACGGATTCGCAAATTGCCTCTGCCGGTCGACTCCACCCTCGGCCCCAGCACTCTCAACATCGGCATCATCCGTGGCGGCCGCGCGCCCAACGTCATCCCCGATGAAGCAGTCGCCGAAATTTTCATTCGCGTCGTCGGCGACGTCACCGAACTGCGCAGTCAAATCAAATCCGCCGCCGCCCCTGACGCCGAAGCGAACGAAGTCCTCTTTATCCCCGCTGTTCGTCTCGGCTCGCTTCCAGGTTTCGCCACCACGGTCGTGGCGTATACGACAGACATTCCAGCCTTCGGTTCCACCTGGGGCCAGCCTTTCCTGCTCGGTCCGGGAACCATCCACGTGGCCCATACTTCAGAGGAGCGTATTGCCAAGTCGCAGCTCACGGCTGCTGTAGACATTTATTCACAACTCGTGGAAAGACTTTCTCAACAATGAAACAAATCGACGTCGGAATTCTCGGCGGCACCGGCATGGTGGGCCAACACTTTATCCGTTTTCTGCAAGGCCATCCGTGGTTTAGTCTCACATGGCTCGGCGCCAGTGACCGCTCTTCCGGTAAGAAACTCAAAGATGCCACCTCATGGCGTCTCGACGGCGAGATTCCATCCAACGCCGCCGAAATCGTAGTCTCCGACTCGAAGCCTTCCGCCAGCGCGCCGCGCCTCGTTTTCTCCGCTATGGACGCATCTGTGGCAACCGAGATCGAACGTGCCTTCGCTGAAGCCGGTCACATCGTCGTTTCCAATTCCCGCAACCATCGCATGGAAACCGACGTGCCGCTCATCGTTCCTGAAGTCAATCCGGGCCACTTGTCACTGTTGTATGCGCAGAAGAAGAATCGCGGCTGGAAAGGTATGATCGTTACCAACCCTAACTGCTCTACCATCGTCCTCACCATGGCCCTCGCGCCGCTCGTGCAGTTTGGCATTGAAAAAGTCATCGTCGCCACGCTCCAAGCGATCTCCGGCGCGGGTTATCCCGGCGTCGCTTCCATGGACATCGTGGCCAACGTCGTCCCCTTCATCGGGCAGGAAGAAGAGAAGATGCAGCAAGAGACGCAAAAAATTCTCGGAACTCTCGCGAATGGTTCCATCACTCCGTTGCCGGCGCGTGTCAGTGCTCATTGCAATCGCGTTGCGGTTACGGATGGCCACCTCATCACCACCTCCGTCGAACTCTCGCAGAAGCCGTCCATCGCCGACGTGCAAGCCGCCATCGAAAACTTCCAAGGCCTTCCCCAACAGAAGAAACTGCCAAGCGCGCCAGCGAAACCGCTCACGTTTCTGCCTCAATCCGACCGCCCTCAACCTCGCCGCGATGCCATGTGCGAAAACGGTATGGGCGTCACCGTCGGGCGTATTCGCGCATGCCCGGTGCTCGACGTTAAGCTCGTCGCTTGTGGTCACAACACCATTCGTGGCGCCGCTGGAGCCGCCGTGCTCAACGCTGAATTGATGGCTTCGGAGGGCTTCCTCGACTGACATGATCGTTATGAAATTCGGCGGCACGTCCGTCGAATCCCGCGATGCCATTACCCGAGTCACGTCCATCGTCAAGAAGTACGAACAGCGCCGCCCCATTGTGGTGGTGTCCGCCATGGGCAAAACCACCAACAAGCTTCTCGCCGCCGCTCACGAAGCCGCCGCTGGACGCCGTGATCAGGCTCTGACGATCATAGATGAATTGCGCGGCGATCACCTGACCCACGGCCTGGCGCTCGCCGGTCCCGCCGCTGCCGATCTCGACCGTTTCATTCGCACGCATTTCGAGTGGCTCGACGAACTTGTCAAAGGACTCTCTGTCGTTGGGGAATTATCAGACCGCTCCAAAGATGCCATTGCCAGCGTCGGTGAACGGCTCTCGAGTCTGGTTGTCAGCTTCGCCTTCCGTGCGGCTGGTATGCCAACCGAGCACGTTGACTCCCGCCGTGTCATCGTCACGGACGAGCGCTTTACTCAAGCCCAACCCTTGTTTGAGGAAACGTACGCCGCCTTGGCCGATAAGGTTCGCCCGGCCGCCGAACACTCCGTTGTTGTCATGGGCGGCTTCATCGGTTCAACAAAAGATGGCATCACCACAACCCTGGGCCGTGGCGGCTCCGATTATTCCGCTGCCATCATCGGCGCGGGCGTGAACGCCGAAGAAATTCAGATTTGGACCGACGTCGACGGCATGCTTACCGCCGACCCTCGCATCATGCCGGGTGGCCATCGCGTCAAAAGCATTTCGTTCGCCGAAGCTGCGGAAATGGCGTTCTTTGGCGCAAAGGTGCTTCATCCCGCCACGGTTCTGCCGGCTGTGGAAAAGAACATCCCCGTTTTGATCCTTAATTCGAAACGCCCCGAAGTCGACGGAACGCGCATCACGTTGGACGTTCCCCCTTGCGGCAACCCTGTCAAATCTATTTCCTGCAAGCGCGATATTACGATCGTCAACATTCGTTCCACCCGCATGCTTATGGCCCACGGGTTCCTCCGCCGTATCTTTGAAATCTTTGATCGCTACGAAACCAGTGTCGATATGCTGTCCACCTCTGAGGTCAGCGTTTCTCTGACGTTAGATAATACGGAGAACCTCCATTCCATTCAGGAAGAGGTCCGGCAGTTTGCAGAGGTGACCTTGGAACAAAAACAGGCTATCGTTTGCCTCGTCGGCGAAAACATCCGGCATACACCCGGCATTGCCGGCCGGGCGTTTCAGGTGCTCGCCGATAAAAACATCCGCATGATCTCCCAAGGCGCGTCGCTGCTGAATCTCGGCTTCGTGATTGCCGACGATGACCTCTCCGGCGCGGTTCTCGCGCTTCACAAAGAATTCTTTTCTACTCTCGATCCAGCGGTGTTTGCTTAATGTCCCAAAATCAAAAACTCGCGCTCGTTGGCTACGGCAAGATGGGCCACCTTATCGAACAACTTGCCCCCGAATACAACTTCGATGTGGTGGTTCGGGTGAACCGCACCGGCATCAAGCCGGAAGCCCTTACCGGTATCGATGTCGCCATTGAATTCTCAAGTCCCGAGGCTGCTCCCGAAAACATTAAACAACTCGCCCTCCTTAAGATTCCGGCTGTCACGGGCACGACAGGCTGGCTCGATCATCTTCCCGAAGTGAAGAGTCTTGTGGAGCAATCGGGCACCGGCCTAGTGTGGAGCCCAAACTTTTCGGTTGGCGTCGCGGTCTTTCGCAAACTCACTGCGATGGCCGCTCAACTCTTGCGCGACGAAAACGAATACGGAGCTTGGGCCTGGGAAATCCATCACGACGCCAAGAAGGACGCTCCGTCCGGCACGCTCATTCACCTGGTACAGGCCATGAAAGACGCGGGCTACCGCCGCAACATCGATACCAGTTCTAGCCGTGCCGGGAAGCACCCGGGCACTCACGAAATTGGTTTTGATTCCGCCGCCGATACCATCACGCTGCGTCACACTGCGCGGAGCAGGGAAGGCTTCGCTCGCGGCGCTCTGAAATCGGCTCGCTGGATTATTGACCGCAAAGGCGTCCACACTTTTGAAGAAGTATTGTTTGGTTAAGGAGTAACGAACGAATATGTTTACCGGCTGCGGCACCGCACTCATCACGCCCTTCCAGCAGGACGGCTCGCTCGACGAAGCCGCCATGCGACGCCTGGTCGATCATCAAATCGCTGCCGGCATCAATTTTCTCGTCCCATGCGGCACCACGGGTGAATCCCCAACCCTGTCTCATGCCGAGCATTTGCGTATTGTCGAAATCACGATCGAACAATCTCGCGGCCGCGTGCCTGTTCTCGCCGGAGCCGGCGGCTATGACACAACCCACGTCATCAAAATGATTGCCGATCTTCACAAACTCGGCGTCTCAGGCATCCTCTCCGTCACGCCGTACTACAACAAGCCCACCCAAGAGGGGCTGTATCAGCACTACAAAGCTATTGCGAATTCTACGCCCCTACCCATCATTGTTTACAGCGTGCAGGGGCGCACCTCTGTAAATGTTGAACCTGCAACCCTCGTTCGCCTGGCCGAAATCAAGAATATTATCGGTGTGAAAGAGGCCTCCGGCAGCATTTCCCAAATGGCCAGCCTCATCGCCCGAGTGCCCGATTCGTTTCTCGTACTGTCGGGTGACGATTCCATTGCATTGCCCCTAATCGCTCTCGGCGGGCACGGCGTGATCTCGGTCGTGTCGAACGAAATTCCCGGCGAATTCACAGCGCTCACCCAAGCAGCCCTTAAAGGCGACTTCGCCCGTGCCCGCCAATTACAGAAAAAGTATCAAGCTCTCATGGAAATCAATTTCGTCGAAACGAGCCCGGGTCCAGTGAAATTCGCCATGTCGCGTATGGGCTTCTGTGAACCCGTCTGGCGGCTTCCCATGGTGGCACCCGCGCTCGCTTCGCAGCAAAAGGTCGAATCGGTCCTTGAATCGCTTGGCCTGCTGGCGGGAGCGGTGCGCGCTTGAGCGATACTCTCCGTCAATCGATACAAACACTGTTCGACCTAAAGCCGTCCCAATACACCGAGGAGCACAAGCAACTGTTTGCCGAGTTCATTGCTTTGCTTAATCGCGGCGTTCTCCGCGCGGCTGAACCCGACCCAGCGAGCCCTACCGGTTGGCGCGTGAACGCCTGGGTGAAGAAAGGCATCCTGCTGGGCTTTCGTGTCGGCGGCATCGTTGCGATGTCGGGCCAGTTCTTTGACAAATCGACGTATCCGCTCCGCCATCTCGCCGTGACCGATGGCGTCCGCGTCGTGCCGGGTGGTTCCAGCATTCGAGATGGCTGCTTCATTGGGCGCGGTGTCACATGTATGCCGCCCATGTATATCAACGTGGGGGCCTACGTTGACGATGGAACCATGGTTGATTCTCACGCCCTTGTCGGCAGTTGTGCGCAGGTCGGCAAGAATTGCCATATCTCCGCCGCTTCACAAATCGGCGGCGTGCTCGAACCCGTGGGCGCCATGCCCGTGATTGTGGAAGACGACGTTCTCATTGGCGGTAACTGTGGGGTCTATGAAGGAACCGTTATCAAGCAACGCGCTGTCTTAGGAAGCGGAACGATTCTGAATCGCTCTACGCCCGTTTATGATCTTGTCCGCGAAACGGTTCTGCGCGCTACCGCGGATCAACCGCTGATCATCCCCGAAGAGGCCGTGGTCGTCGCCGGTTCGCGTGCTGTGAAGTCGGGTACTGGCAAGGATTGGGGTATTTCGCTGTATACGCCGGTAATCGTAAAGTACCGCGACTCTGGCACCGAAGCTAAGATCCAGCTAGAAGATTTTCTTCGCTAGCTTAGCTTAGTTTGGTTCTACCGTGGTGGTGGCTTCGAAGATTTTGGGGCCTGGTTTTTCGTCGGCTTTTTGAACCGGTTCCTCCGTTACCAACACCCCGGTCATACTTGCCAACAAGCTGGTATCTTCATACGGAGCTATCCAAGTGCCCGAACTGTCTGGCGGCATGAAGCCGACGGCTACTTGTTCCGGGCTCTCGTTGCGTAAAATCCAGAACTGAAATGTATGATGGTCCGCGGGTTTCGGCAGATTTGAACCTACCAGGACAAGTCCGAATTTCGGTACGACGATGGCATACGCTAAACCTTTTCCGGCCGCTTCCGTTGGCTTGAGCTGGATCAACCGCGCTCCGCTTCGAGTCAGTGCCTTCATCACGTTTGTGTTGCTTGCGCCCTGCCGTTTGTATTGCTCAACCTCCGCTTGCGCCTTCAACAAAGCGTCGTCGTCTCGCTTCGATTTTTCCACAACGGTCTGACCCGCCTTGCCAATAGTTTTTTCGGCTTTTTCCCGCAGGTCTCTTTCATGCTCGAGCTTGAGTTGGGTGGTCGCCAGCTGTTGCGCCAAGGTCTCGATATCGGCTGTCGAGGTCGGCCGGTCAATACGCGTCCATGCGCGAGCCGCATACCAGGTGGCTATTAAGAGGAGGCACGTTACCGCACAAATGACGACCAGTGTCGAAATCGGGACGGAAGATCTCTCGCGCACAGCCGAGTTCTTTGGAAAAGTCAAAACCTTTCGGCTTAACTCCGCAATCCGTACAATCCGTCCGCGAAAGTCTTCCGATGGTTCTGCGTTTTCCAGCGTCTCGGCAAAAACAAGCCAGAGATTCATGCTGCGCTGAACGCCGGTCAAACACGCCGGGCATTGCTCTTGAATTTGTCCTTCGAGTTGAGATCGGTCCGGTTCTTCAAGCAGCCCCAAGACATAACGATCATAGGTGTCGGAATTGAATCCAGCGCAGTGCATTCGCTATACCCGTGGTTCCAAGCTTCGAGTATACTTTGGTTCAACGCCTGAGTAAGCCGGCGGCGCCCCAGTCGCCAGGCGCGCTAACACGGCCTTTGCCAAAAGACTTTCGCAGCTCCTCGATCTCAAGGCTTACTTTGTTGCCTTGCACGTGCGCCACAGTGTGCTGAAAAAACCAGCCGCGTTCGTACGATTTATCTTCTCGCAGGTGCCCGCCTGAACTCGCCATGGAAAGGTAGGTAACGCCATCCAACTCAAATCGCAGCATCTGATGAATGTGTCCTGCAATCACCCACTTCACGCCATAGCGCGTGGCAAGTTGATGCAATGGAAACGCCGGATTTCCCAAAACCGCTTGCAGAATCCAAGCGGGCCGGTGGGAAAAGACGAATTTAACAGGTTGCCGTTCGTGCGCCGCCAAGTCCTGTTTAAGAAAAGCTAATTCTTCGCTTGAGAACTCGTCGGCCCGGCTATTGTCCAGTACCGTAATGTGAACTTGCCGGTAATCGAACCCATAGTGAAGCGGGCGTTTGCTGTATGTCACGTACGCTCGCGCCGAAGCCGTCGACCAAACATCGTGGTTGCCCGGTGTTAGCAGAATCTTGTAGCGCCGATAGGGAGCGAAAATTGATTCCGCTTCCTCCCATTCCCTTTCCATCGTCCTTTCGTTCCCGCCCTGAATGGTATCGCCCACTGTGATAACGAAAGCGGGGTGGCCGATATCGGCCTCGCGCCAGGCTTCTTCGTAAACGCCGTCAACCGCTTCGCCTGTCCGGTCGCCTAAAATGGCAAAGTCGAATTCATCCGTAGCGCTCCATGCCTTGATTCCACCGCCTATAATGAGGAGCGAAGTGAATAGGGCGCTGCAGAAAATTGCTGAAGTTCGCATCCGACAACACGATGGTAGCAGCCGGTTCATTGCCCGCCTGGCTTAGAATCAAGGCGTGCTGTTCCACAGCGCCCACACGGCGCGCACCTACCGTCTTTTGCTGCTCACCCTTTTGCTTCGCCCGTTTGGGAACCTCTCGCTGGCGTGGGGGATGCATCATATCCCGAAACTGCTGAATTTAAATCCCCTGCCTTATCTCGAGGCGCTTTTGAACCCATTTGTAGCGCTCGGCATTGCTATGCTGGTTTTGGCGTTGCTCACGCGCATGGCCTTATTGAGCGTGGCGGACCTCAGCTTTGTTTTGCCTTTGACGGCTACCGGCTATTTCATTTCGGCGCTGCTGGGGAGATTGTTTCTCGGCGAAAATGTTGGATCCCACCAATGGTTGGGCACCGTTATGATCTTCGCTGGCGTCGGGTTCGTCGGTTCAACTCCGGAGAAGTCTTCGCTTCCGCCTCAGTGAAAATTGTTTTTAACATTCGCTATGTAACCTTTTGAAATGCCTTCGGCGTTTATACTGGGAATGGCTAAAATCGGTTACGGGAGAACTCGCTCAACAATATGAAGATTGGTGTACTTGGTGGAGACGGCTATTGCGGTTGGGCGACCGCTCTTTACTTATCGGCGCGAGGACATTCCGTATCGATAGTAGATAATTTTGCCCGGCGGCAGTGGGATCACGAGTTGGGCGTCCAAACGCTTACGCCGATCCGGCCACTTTCAGACAGGCTCAAAACTTGGCAACAGCACACCGGACACATCATTGATTTGCAGGTGGGCGACTGCGCAGATTACGATTTCCTTGCTTCATACGTCAGGTCCGTTCAACCTGAAGCTGTCATTCATTTTGCAGAACAACGCTCTGCTCCCTATTCGATGATCGATCGCAAGCATGCGGTGTCCACCCAGGTAAACAATGTAGTCGGGACGCTCAACCTGCTTTTCGCTTTGCGCGAGTTTCAGCCTGATTGTCACTTGGTCAAGCTCGGAACGATGGGCGAATACGGCACGCCCAACATCGACATTGAAGAAGGCTACATCCAAATCGAGCACAACGGCCGCAAAGATGTTTTACCGTTTCCGAAGCAGCCTGGCTCCTTCTACCATCTCTCGAAGGTGCACGATAGCCACAACATCATGTTTGCGTGCAAGATTTGGAAGTTGCGCGCCACCGACCTGAATCAAGGGGTGGTATACGGCACGATCAGCGACGAAACCGCGATGGACGAAGCCTTAATCAATCGCTTCGATTATGACGAAGTGTTCGGCACCGTCTTGAATCGTTTTTGCGTGCAAGCGGCCGTTGGCCATCCGTTAACTGTTTACGGAAAGGGTGGTCAAACACGGGGTTTTCTTGACATCCGCGACACCGTTCGTTGTGTTGAGCTGGCTTGTCTGAACCCGGCGGCGCCCGGCGAATGCAGGGTTTACAATCAGTTCACGGAGCAATTCTCCGTCCTCGAAATCGCCAAGCTAGTGCAAACGGCGGCTAAAAAACTGGGTCTCAGCGTCACAATCGATCAACTCCCCGACCCTAGAGTCGAATCGGAAGAACACTACTACAACGCGAAGCACTCCAAGCTTATCGACCTTGGCCTAAAGCCGCACCTATTGTCGGATTCCCTTTTGGACTCGCTGATGAACATTGCGATCCGCTATCGCGATCAGATCGACACGGCGATGTTCCTTCCGCAAGTTAATTGGCGCAAGCCGACGAACGAGCGCAATCTGCGTCCACAAGCTGCTCCCATACCGCTGGTCTCTCGCTAAGACTTGGCTTGGGGAACGTTGCGAGATTGTCTAAATCGAAAGCGTACTTACTAGTCGCACTTTTTGCGGCGGCGGTGTATCTGGGGTGCATCATTTCGCCGCCTTCGCTGATGGATGACGTCGACGCGGTTCAGGCGCAGATTGCCGCCAACATGGTGTCGTCCGGCGACTGGGTTACCGCGCGCTTGGATGGTGTGGCCTACTTGGAAAAATCGCCCTTGCTGTACTGGCTGATCGCGATTTCTTACAAGGTATTTTTCGTGGCCGACTGGGTAGCGCGCCTGCCCATTGCGTTCGCTTGCGTGGGTTTGGCGCTGCTGACGGCAGCCTTTGCGCGTTGGGCGTTTGGTGTTCGCCAGGCTCTCTACTCCGGCCTCGTTATTGCCACCTGTATTGGTCTGTTTCTGTTTACCAGGATCTTGATTCCGGATGTCATCCTTACCTTGGCGATTGCGGCTTCGATGTGGGCCTTTCTGAGAGCTCTTGACGAAGATGAGTCACACCCAAAACTCTGGGCTGCTCTATTAGCTGCGTCCATGGGAATCGGATTGCTGTTGAAGAGCCTTGTTGCCGTGGTGTTCCCGATAGGAGCTGGTCTGACTTACCTGGTTGTGACCAAGCAGCTTCTTGTGGCGAGAACCTGGAAACGGTTGCGCCCGTTTTCGGGAGCAGTGATCGCGTTCTTGATCGCGGCTCCCTGGCACATTCTGGCGACACTTCGCAATCCGCCATACTTCGTATTCACCATGCGAAGCGCGCCCGGTGAATACCATGGGTTCTTCTGGTTCTATTTCATCAACGAACAGTTGCTGCGGTTTCTCAACATGCGTTATCCGCGCGACTATGACACCGTGCCGCGCCACCTGTTTTGGCTCTTTCATCTGTTATGGCTTTTCCCATGGAGTGTCTATTTGCCCGCGCTCGCGAAGCTGACTTTTAAACCGCTCGACCGTGCGGGGAAGACGCGTCTGCTGGCGCTGTGCTGGATCGGCTTCGTCATGGTTTTTTTTACTTTCTCGACGACCCAGGAATACTACTCGATGCCGATCTATCCGGCAGTCGCCTTGCTGCTCAGTTGCGCTATGGTGGAGGGCGGAGTTTGGGTCCGAAGCGGCACGCGAGTTCTTTGTGCGATCTCGGGTCTCGCGGCAGTCGTTGTGATTGGACTCTTGATCGCCGTGCAAGGACTGCCTGATCCGGGCGACATCGCAAGTGCTCTATCGAGCCACCCGGCTGCGTACAAGCTCTCCCTTGGCCACATGGAGGATTTGACGATCGACTCGTTCGCCTATTTGCGTTTGCCGCTGGCTGTGGCGGCGCTGGCGTTCTTGATTGGTTGTGCCGGGACGATTCGCAGCTCCGGGAGGCAGGTATACTTTGCCGCTGCCGTGACGATGGTTGTCTTTTTTCACGCGGCCCGGCTCGCCTTGGTGGTTTTCGATCCTTATATGGCGTCGCGTCCGCTCGCCAACGCCCTTCTCGCCGCGCCGCCTGGAAAGCTGATCGTTAATCATCACTACTACGAATTTTCATCCGTGTTCTTTTATGCGAATCGCGATGCTCTGTTGCTCAACGGCCGTTTCAATAACCTTGTCTACGGCTCGTACGCGCCCAGCGCTCCGCCCGTTTTCATCAATGACGACGATTTTCTGCGGCTCTGGCGTGAGCCCGGCCGCTACTACTTCGTGGTTGACAAGCCTGGGTTGGCAAGGATTGCCGCGAAACTGCCTCTCGCCGATTTTTATCAGGTGAAGGCGAGCGGCGGGAAATTTCTTTTTGCGAACCATCCTCTTTAGGGCCGCTCCTCAAAAAGGATGAGAGTAGTCCGATAAGCGAAAGTATGCGGGTTGCGGCCCGACTAGTGAATTACTTAGGTCGTGACTACTATTCCACCGATTGAAACCATTACGGAAGCCCAAGTGGGTCTCGATATCCCCGTCGAACTGCATATGCTCGACCGCGTGAACCGAATTGTTGCAGCCCGCATCCGCCGAGTGAGTCCTGCGCTCTTTGAACTGAGCTGCGGTGAGTCATTGCATGAGCGGCAACGGCTTGCGATTTCACATGAAGGCCGTCGCGTCGAGGTCGAGGTCTCGGCACAGGGCGAAGCTAGCGTTTATTTACTCTCGGTTATTAAGGTGCCGGCGGATGAACTGGGAGAAGTCCGCTCCGAGCTGCGGCTCCCGACGGATTTGTCTGCCACCGTGCGGATCTCCGGACTAACCGAAGAACTCGCGGCGAAGGTCGTCGATATGTCTCCGTCCGGAATGGGAATTGAAGTCGGTGTGGCTATAAAGTGCGGAGCAAAGGTTTGCATAAATCTGGAGCAAGGGTTGGCCTTCGGTGAAATTCGTTTTTGCCGACAGAAACCTCACGGCGTGTATTTTGTTGGGTTTCTGCTCGAGGAGTATATTGGCCGGGAAGAATCGCACACGGGCTGTCCCGCTAAGGCTTAGATTTGGGCTCATCCTTGACGAGAGGGAAATTCCGCGTGTCCCCCGACGGCGCTAAGTCTTCCTGGGTGGTGGATGGGTCAAAATCGCCAGCCCCTAATTCGGCGAAAATATTAGCGACATAATTTCGCGTTTCGACCGGAAAATCCGCGTCAACTCCTTGATCGGCGCGCGCCGGACCAGCGTTGTATCCTGCTAACGCCAGGCGCAAATCGCCCTGGTAGCGATCAAGCAATTGCCTCAAGTATGCTGCTCCGGCGTGAACATTTTGCACCGGATCAAATGCGTCATTGACGTGGAGCTCGCGGGCCGTCGACGGCATCAACTGCATCAAGCCCTGGGCGCCCTTCACGGAGACAGCGCAGGGTTTGAAACCCGACTCCTGTCTGATGACTGCCTTGAGGAGGGCTGGATCGAGGGACTGCTTTTGAGCAGCGGACGAAACTAGTTGGTCGACCGTACTGCTTTCGAGGGAAGAGCAATCTGGCCGGTTGAAGGTCAAGATTGGTTGAATGAAACGTTCAGCGGGCGATGAAGATCGAGCGGAATTCGAAACCACCTTGTCGACTAGCTGGGTTTGAATTGCTTGCCTTTGCTTCTCAAGCGAGGCCCGCTGTTTTTTGATGGCCTCTTCCAGAGCCGTTTGCGGGCTTATTGCAGCCTTCGGAGCAATCAAGGCTGCCGTTTGGCGGCGAGCGCTGGCTGGGACCGAAATCAAAGCAAGCGCCGTGAGCGCGGCAATTCGTGAGCGAGAGGCGACCAAATATCTCTATCGGCGCGAAACAGCCCAAAGATGAGCCCGAAATTTGGGCCGCGCCATCGCAACGGTGCGAGCTAGTACTTAGTTGCATAAATCAGCGTACTTTTTTTTGGGCGCGGACGGGAAGACAACGGCTTTCTTCCATTCAAACGGGGCGGCCTTTGGGTTGTATGCCTCGACAAAGTCGTCAATGGCCTTGCGAACCTGACCTGGCGACGTAAAGCTTGCCCCCTGCAGGGCTTGGCGGCTTAGGATGCTGAACCAGCATTCCACTTGATTGAGCCACGACGAATAGGTCGGGATGAAGTGGAAATGTACGTTTTTGTGACTCTTCAGCCAGCGGTCGTTTTTGGGCTTGTGGGTATTCAGGTTGTCCAGGATCACATGGATCTCGCGGTCGCCGTGACCGGCGACAATTTCATTCATGAAGTCCAGGAACTCGCGCCGTCGCCGCCGCGCATAGTGCCCCGTTTTCACTAGACCGGTGGTCACGTCCAGCGCCGCAAACAGCGTCGTGGTGCCATGTCGCTTATAGCAATGGCTGTAGCCGTTGACCGCCTTGCCGTCCGGCAGCCGCAGATACCCCTGCGCGCGTTCCAGCGCCTGAATCGACGGTTTCTCGTCTACCGACAGCACCAGCGCATTCTCCGGCGGATTCAAGTACAGGCCCACTACATCCGCCGCCTTGGGGCCGAACTCCGCATCCGTGCTGATGCACCAACTCCGTTTGCGCTGTAGGCAAATGTCGTGCCGGCGCAGAATCCGCCAGATCTGAGATCTGCTCACATCCCCCAGAACTTCGGCAAGCCGGTTCCCGTTCCATTGCGAATATCCTTTGGGCGGCTTTTCGTCCAGCAGGCTCAGGACGCGCTTTTCTGTGGTCTTGTCATACTGTGCCGGTTTCCCCGGCCGCGCCGTATCGGTCAGGCCCGCCATCCGGTCTCTCCCGAAACGCCGGCACCATTTGGAGACACGCGCCGTTCGAGTGTCCAACTGCTTCGCTATCTGCTCGTTCGTCTTCCCCTCATGCGCCAGCAGCACTATCTTCGCCCGCTCCGCCAGCCGGCGTTCCGTCTTCCCCCGCCTCAGCCACTCGCCCAGCACCTGCTTCTCTTCATCCGAAACTCGAACCGTAGCCGACGATCTTCGCATCTCCCAATTATAGTACGCTTATTAATGAAAGTAAGTACTAGGACGCCTTAGACTGTAACGCCTGCATCTCCGCTATAGGGCTAAGCAGGGGAGATTTTGAACGAACAATGAGCCGACCGCTCGTCGATTCAAGCCAAATGAGACGGCTATGGCAACCGCCTAGATCGCTCCCATTTACGATAATGCCGTGACGCCAAAAACTACGCTGAACCGCGAGCGACAGTTGCTTGCCCCGGCCGAAAGTTACACCGGCCAAATCAGCACCGCCCATGGCTGAAACGGTTACTGCTTCGGCGGAGATATTCATAGAGCGGATGCTCTTGAGCAGCAAGTCGAGTGCTTCGTCGGCGAAGCCCCAGAGTGCTTCGAGGCGGGCACGGGGGACGTTACTCTCGAGCGGCGCAGCCACGCGGAGCATTGCGGCAAAGCCAGCTGCAGGAACTTGGATCGTCACCACAACGTCGGCCAAAACACCGCGTGCTACTAACCGCTCACCTTGGCGGGCTAGTCTGCATTCATTTGCTCCGACTGAGACTTCTTCGGGTATATTCTTCTTTGTCTGCGCTAGAATTTTTTGCATAATGGCCGGTTCCAATACACCTAACTCTTTATCGCGAGATTTTAGACAAAGTAGAGACCGGTCTCTCTATTTCTTGCCACTTGATTCCGCCTTTCCTTCCTTGGCTGCCGCCGCCCCGGCATGTCCCGAACCGGCCTCCCCACCCTTTGCCGGCTCAGGTTCGGGTTCGGGATTGTCAGGGTACTGCACGATAATGGAAACGCGCCGGTTTGACGGATCTTCCGGTTTGTCCGGAATTCGCAATTGCTGGTCGGCAAAGCCGCGGACTTGAGTCACTTGATCGCCTCGTAGTCCGTTCTCTTGCATGATCTTGCGTGCGGAATTTGCGCGGTCCGCCGACAGCTCCCAGTTCGAATATTGCGCCTCCTGATACTGTTTGGAATCGGTATGTCCCTCAACTAAGATCGAGTTCTTCATCTTGCCCAGTTCCTCGGCCAGCTTGATCAGCAACTCCCGGCCGGTCTCCGTGGGGACAGGTTGACCAGTGGCAAAGAACATGCCTTTCTCCGTTTCAAGCAGTTCGATGCGGAGACCCTCGCCGGTGACCGTCATCTGAACATAGTCCTTGAGCTTCTCAAACTGAGGATTCTGTTTCATGGCCTGCTCCAGTTTGTCTTTAAGCGCGGACATGTTGGATTTGGAGAACGTTAAGCTTTCTCCGCTGCCTCCCATCGCGCTGCCCATTTGTTTGCCGTGACCCCTGGGATCGCTGAAGTATCCAGCGATCGCTTTCTTGACGTCTTCGCTGCTACTCAGGAGCCACAACACGATGAACAGCGCCATCATAGCCGTCACGAAATCGGCATAGGCGACTTTCCACGCGCCGCCATGGTGTCCTCCATGGCCGCCTTTTTTTCTGATAATGATAATGGGTGGGGTTGCTGGTGCTGACATAGGGCTTTCTCTTTCGTTAAAAGCCGGTTAGTGGCCGCCGGCTTCGGCTCTGACGCCCTTGCACGCCGCTTCCATCTCTTTGAAAGTGGGACGCACTGCGGACGGAATGGACCGGCGCGCAAATTCGACAGCTAGAATCGGCGCGGCGCCGCGGACAAAAGCGATCAAGCCTGTCCGCAGGCAGTTGTAGTATTGCGCCTCAGAATCGTTGAGTTTTGACATCATGCCCGCCAGAGGTCCAAGAAAGCCGTAACACAACAGAATTCCCAAGAACGTGCCCACCAAGGCCGCCGCCACTTTATGTCCGATTTCCGCCGGCGGTCCGCCAATGGCTCCCATGGTGATCACAACTCCTAGAACAGCGGCGACAATCCCGAGACCCGGCAGCGAGTCGGCGACGGTAGACAACGCCGCAATTGGCGCGCCCACTTCGTGGTGATGAACTTCCAGGTCGAGTTCGATCATTTGGTCAAGATCGAAATGCGAGACGGTGCCGGTCATCGCCATGCGCAATGTGTCGCAAATGAA
The DNA here is from genome assembly GCA_963763615.1 of Bryobacterales bacterium. GTDB lineage: Bacteria > Acidobacteriota > Terriglobia > Bryobacterales > Bryobacteraceae > Bog-105. The sequence goes on from CAVXPI010000021.1 coordinate 62,189, forward strand.
ATCCAGGACATGGTGATCTTTCATGACGAAGTCGTATTTCTTGAATACTTCGCTTTTGTCGGGTGCTTCGACATCAGGTTCCAGGCTGCTGATGCCACCTTTCCGCCCTCGTGAGAACAGGTCGTTCAACATCTTGAGCGTGTCGGTATAACGCGCTTTGCTGAACTTATCTCCACCAAGCACCGCGAGAATCATTTTGATCATCTTGATCATGACGGGTAACGGGTTGGCAATCAATAACGTGCCGAGCGCCGAGCCCCCAATGATGACCAACTCTGCCGGCTGAACCAGTACCATCAAATTTCCACGTTCCATAAGGTAGCCGCCGATGATGGCACCTATGACTAAAACCATTCCAATGATCGAAAACATCTTTAAAGGCCGAACCTCATTGGACTTATCGGACGAAGAAAGGCTGGCCGTAAGAGGATTCACCCGAGGAACGCCCCTTTTCCCGGGTAAGGTGCGAACCGCGAAAAAATCTTCACCGCCACTAGAAACCCCTGCATTCCGCTCGATAGAGCCTTGCGGAGATAAAACGTGGTTACCGATCAGAATCCCTATCAAGCCTATACAGATGGAAGTATTTTTAGCGACAATCCGATCAATTTAATCATCGCCTTGTATCAAGGAGCGCTCGACGCTACGAGTCAAGCCGAAAGCGCAGTGCGCGCGGGCGATATTCCCACCCGTACCAGGGCCATTAACAAGGCGGTCTCGATTCTCACGGAATTGTTAGTTTCACTTGATTTTGATAAAGGTGGTGAGATCGCTTCCAATCTAAAGCGTTTGTACAGCTACATGCAAGTGCAATTGTTGGACGCGCATGCCCGGCAGAGACCCGAGCCAATCGCGGAGGTATCGAAGCTGCTCAATACGCTCCTGGATGGTTGGCGTGCTGCCGGAAAAGCGCAAGTCGAGATTCCTGGCCGCGCTTCAGGAATTGCAGAACACGCTGCCGTCAAGGAGACGCGCGAAACCTACGTGGACACTCCCATGTACGGCGGATATATAGACGAGAGCCTGTCGGCCCAGGCGGGCACTGCCTATTCGTTCTGATGGGAGCAGGCGGTCATCACGGTATGGCGCAGACCGTGCTGCTAGCGACTACTTCGAACTCTCGAGCGAGCGCTGGATTGTCTTCGCCAACCCGAAACCGCCGTTTTGTGAGATGGTTTGCGCCAACTGGTTCTCCGCGATTCCGAAGGCGGACTCAGCGCTGGAATCGGAACCGCCTCCCAGCCAACCATCATCGCTAGCTTCGCGCACCGACTTAAGCATCTCGCCAATGAGCAATGCCTCGAATTGGCCGGCGGCATTAGCAATCTTTGCATGCTTCGGATCGGCTGCGCTAGCGCCGCCACCTTGTAAAACAATCGGCGAGAGTTGCACTTGAGAGATTTCCATTTATTTCTTCCTTGATCCAGAAAGCGTTAGATAATCTCTAACTCGGCCTGCAAAGCGCCGGCGGCTTTCAATCCTTCGAGAATGGCCACGACATCGCGCGTGGTCGAGCCAATCGCTGCGAGTGCCCGCACAAGCTCTTCCACCGTTGCCCCGTCTTTCAAAACTAAATTGCGCGACTTGTCGTCCTTCGCGTTGACGGTGGTTTCGGGCGTGGTTGTCGACGGAGCGGACGACAAAAGCCCGGCAGGTACGATGACAGGCTTGGTTTGAATAGAAACAGTAAGGTTCCCATGCATGATTGCGCAGGGCGCAATGTGAACGTCGGATCCCAAGACAACCGTGCCCGTCTTTTCGTTAACAACCACACGGGCTTCGTGATCGGGTTCCACCAGCAGCCGTTCGAGTTCCGCCACAAATTCGGTGGATTTGACCTTATAGCTCTCCGGCATCTTCACGCTGACCACGGCCGAGTTCTCAGCATGTGCCAGCGGGTCGGTCCCGGGAAAGTGTTGATTGATGACAGCGCTAATGCGCGCGGCGGTTTCAAAATCGGCTTCTTTTAGTTGTAGCCTGATCACGCTGCCGATTGGCACGGAAGGAGCGCTCCGCTCGAGTGTCACCCCGTTCGGAATGCGGCCGGCGGTGGGGTGGTTCACACTAGTGGAATTGCCGGCCCGGCCCGCCACAAACCCGGCGGTGACAACTGGGCCTTGCGCCGTTGCGTAAACTTGCCCATTAACCCCGCGAAGAGTCGAAAGGACCAGCAGGCCTCCTTGCAGATTTGTGGCGTCGCCAATAGCTGCAACCGTCGCGTCTACTTGAGCGCCGGGCTGTCCGTAAGCCGGCAATGTTGCTGTAACCAGCACCGAGGCGGTATTTTTCACCGTGATCGACCCCGGAGGCATGCTGACGCCCATTCGTTGCAGGAGATTGATCAAGCTTTGTGCGGGAAAAAGAGTCTGCTGCCGGTCCCCGGTGCCGTTGAGTCCGACGACGAGACCGTAGCCGATGAGCTGGTTTGCACGAACACCCTCAATGGCGACTAAATCCTTGAGGCGGATGCCGTGTTCGGCTGTCTCGGCACCGATCAGTGCGGCAGCGAAGCAGAATATTGAGCAAACGTAAGCGGCGGATCGGCTTGCGGTCCATTTTCTGTGCAGCATCTTTTACTCCGTAAAAACAGCCGGATGAAACATCGGTTAGAAAGGCAGTAAGCCCAGAAACAGCCGGTAAATGAAATTCGGCCGGTGGATAGCATCGTTAACTACGCCCTTGCCATTGATGCGAAGCTCCATTTGCCCGATACTGCCGGACTGCACCGTGTTGGCATTGGTGAGATCGGACGGGCGCACAACACCGCGAATCGTAACGTCTTGATTTTCTGAATTAACAACCACGGAACGGTGCCCCTCAATCACGAGATAGCCGTTCGGCAGGACATCGCTGACACGCGCGGTAATCGTGGTGGTTAGAGTGGTCTGGCGCGACGTGGTCCCTTGTCCGTTGAGTGAAGTCGAGGAATTGACGTTGGCTAGGTTCGCCAGTTTCCCAGCAGCGGGCAGAGTGCCTGCGAGCGACGTCACCGCGGCGTTCGCGCTGGAAGCCCGTGAGGTCTTTGTGAGGCCGGTCGAAACCGCGGAAGCTTGCTCGTTCACCACGATCGTTACAATGTCGTCGATCGAGCGCGCCCGGTCGTCAATCGCGAGATTCGACCAAATCGCCTGGCCCGAATAAAGAGACCCCGGACTGGCAGCTTCGTTTGCCGCGGCGCGCTTGTGTGCCTGTTCGACAAACTGATCGAGCGCCGATGGCTCATTGAACTTCTTGAGAAGTTTCTTGAGGGCAGGGGGGGTGACTTGAGCCGACCCGCCTGCGGCTACGGCCGAAAACAGTGCCGTGCACATTAGAAGCCGGCGCGCGCTATTCGAGAATTGCTGCTTGCTCATAGAGTGTTTCCCTTGCCGCTGTCCGTACCTACCAGACCTACCGTGGTCCCCGGCAGAACTTCCACCCGGCCCGCTGAGGTAATCCGGGCCTTAAACGTCCGGTTCGAACGCGGATTGCGAATGGCAATGACCTCGCCGCAAACTCCGGCACCGAGTGCCTCCCCAGGAGCTTCGATTTGGGCGGCTCCTACGCCCGCGACGACCGTCACTGTGTCGCCCCGTTCGACGGCCTTGGGCGTCTCAAAAAACATGCTTTCGAGGAGCGTACCATCCGCGAATTCGCGCCGGGCTATCATACCCGCCACCGACGCGCCGTCGCTCAGGACCGGTTGACGGAGGGGAGGCCCGACATAGGATTCGGCACGCCAGCGTCCGGGAGATAGCCTTTCGCCGGTGTGGATCGCTCCTTGCGCCTTCAGATGCGTTTCACTGACGCGGACATGTACACGGGCCCACGTTTCGAAGCGTCGTGTTTCCGAATAGCGTACGTACCCCTTCCAGATCACCGGATTTTCGCTATATGCACTGAGTCCGGACAGCGGAAAGACAACTTCCCCGGCCGGTGCATCCGCTTTGTCTTGGATCAGCAATTCGATCCGCGGCGCGTGCCCGGTGAGGGACTTTTCCATTGCCTGCCGCACCGCATCCGAACTGAGTGGCGCGAGCGGCCAAGCAGCACAGACGTTGGCGGTCTTTCCCGGGGCGGGGTCGGGCAAGCCATGCGCAAATGCCAGCCGGCGTAGTTCGTCGGGATGAAAAACGCGAACGAGGCCAGGAACGGGTGCATAGCTCACCTTGAGGCCCGCGGGCAACCCTGACAGTGCAGGAAGCACGGCCGCCAAATCCGACCCGGTAATCCAATCGCCCGAGGGCGTGAAGCAAGGCGTGATCGCCAAAGCGGGGATCACGAAGATCAGACCCAGTGAGATCAGACCCAGTGAGGCCAGACCCAGTGAGACCAGACCCAGTCCGGGCTTGATCACGAATCGCGAGCGTGAAAACAAAGGCTGCATCTATTGCGTCAACTGATTTACTTGCTGATACATTTCGTCCGCGGCTTTGACCACGCGGGAATTGGCTTCGTACGCGCGCTGGCTTTGGATCAAATCGACGAACGCTCCCACAACGTCCACGTTCGATTGTTCGGTGTATCCCTGGGCAAGAGTGCCGAGACCTTCCGTCCCGCCGGGATTTGCCACCTGCGGATCGCCCGATGCGTCAGTCGGCAAATAGAGATTGTTCCCAATGCTATTCAGTCCGCCGGGGTTCTGAAAGTTGGCGAGTTGAATTTGCCCTGCCTTTTGTGCGGCTGTTTGGCCCGCGAGTGTATAGCTTACGGTTCCATCCTGCGCAATCGTGATGTTCTGCGCCGTGGCCGGAATGGTGATCTGTGGCACCAGCGTATTGCCGTTCGGATCGACGACATTACCATTGCGGTCCAGTTGAAACGAACCGGCTCGCGTGTAAGCTAGCGTGCCGTTTGGCTGCTGAATTTGCAGAAATCCTTTGCCTTGAATCGCAACGTCAAGCGGGTTCCCGGTTTGCGAAAACGCCCCTTGCGAGAAGATGATCTCGTTCGAGGCCGCGCGTGTACCGAGGCCTAATTGCAGGCCTGAGGGCACCGTTGTTTGCTGGCCCGCGGCCGCTCCCGGTTGAACCATGCTTTGGTAAATCAAATCCTCGAACTGCGCCCTACGCATTTTGAAGCCAGCCGTATTGGCGTTCGCTAAATTATTGGCGATGGTGTCAACGTTCAGTTGTTGGGCCGTCATACCGCTGGCGGCGCTGTTTAGTGCTCGAATCATAAAATGGTGCTTTTAATCCCTTCTGCTCTATGCGCGATTCCACCGGCCCGGCACGACCGTGTCAGGAGCCGACCTTCGCCACTTCCTCAATTGCTTGGCGGTTCATTTCCGCTCCGATCTTGACGGCTTTTTGCAGCATCTCGAAGTGCCGCAGGAGCATGACCATGCGTGCGGCCGATTCAGTGGGCGATGCGTTAGACGATTCCAGCTTTCCCTGCGCTACTTGCACGTTCGTGGCCGCTTGCGGCACCACCTTTTGAGGATCGGGGCTCTGAAAGCTTGTGCCGGAAGCCTTCTCTAGAAGGCTAGGGTCGGCAAAATCGACGAGTTGCAACTGCCCTAGCGCTGCTCCATTTTGCGAAACGGTACCGTCGGCGCCGACGACCAACTGGGAATTCGGATCGAGCGTCAAGCTCTGGCCGTCGCTGAGTCTCACTGGATACCCTTCGGAGGTGACCAGATTTCCTTGCGGTGAAACTTGAAAACTGCCGTTGCGGGTATAGAGGGCGCCGTTCGGTCCGTTAACCGCAAAAAAACCGCGGCCAGGATAAGGCGAGATCTGTTGGGTTGGCGGTGTTCGTGAGGGATCCCTGCGCGAAATCAGTCCAGTGCCGCTCGACAACTGGGGAATCGCCAACGGCAGGGTCGGGATTGTTGAGCGCATCGGCTGACAGATAAGTGTTGTAAAATTCCCGGTCTGATTTGTAGCCGCTTGTTGACGCGTTTGCCAGATTATTCGCTAGAAGATCGAGCGAATCCATGCGGGCTTGCAGTCCGCTTGCAGCGGCGGCGGTGAGTGGGTCCATAGCTTTCTGGCTCCTCCGATGCAAATCGAGGGCCACCTGCAAAAGGGCCTCTAACTTCCTATGAACGTTGCGATACGGCTTTAAAAGGCGGTACCAGATCTGCATGCCGTCAAACTCCTGACGCTAGCTTCAGCTACCAGCGGCTTTTTTTTGACGCATTTCGTCCCACGCCGTCTCCGGTTTGTTCGCGCTGTTCCGGTATCCCCTTGATAATCATTGGCGCAGCGCCCCATTGCCGCATTTGGACTCCTTCTTGCATTCTTTTCCCGCGTGATCTCCTCATCCGCTCTCACAGACCTCGCTTGGAACTCGACCTCCTTACTGAACGGGACACCAGGCGCGGCGGATGCAGCCCCAGACTCAAACGCGTCCGCTTTTGCCGCAGACTCCTTTCATAGTGTTTTCTCACAAGTTGTGGCAGCGGACTCGCCAGACCAAGCTGCCGTCCGGGCGGCGGAGTCAGATACTCTCCATAAAGATCCAGTTGACAAAACTTCCTCTTCTGGGGCGACTGCCTACAGTCTCATCGAAAACGGAAGTAAGCCGGCGAACCAGCCAAATGGAGGGAGGAGTTCAGACCACGGCAAATCCTTCGCGCCGCACCATTCCAACGGGCAAGAGACAATCACCCATTCAGCCCAGCTGCCGACGAAGCAAACCGGCAGAACTGCGGTTCCTGACTCTTCGTCGAACACCTCCGTCATGGATTTTTCCTTGCCAGCCTCCAGCGCCGCCATCGCTTCCACCACATCAACATCAAGAAAGGAGTCGCCGAGCGGCGCGTCACCCCAAAACGGTTTGCCTCTGGCTGCCGCGAATGCATTGGGCGGTTTGAAGAGTCTGTCTGGCTCCGCTTTCGCTATGCACGTGACTGCTCCCGGAAACCAGGGGAACCAAGGCCAAGGCAACCCGAGCCAAGGGAACGCAAGTCAAGGAAGCGCAAACCAGGCCGCCGATAATCCCAACGTTTTGGCTTCGGTGTTAAGCGCTTCACAGCCTGTAGCTGACACAACTCCTGTGCATCCGCTTCTTGAAACCCCATCTTCCGTCTCGGTTCCCGGCTACGTGCTGCCGCTGAACTCTTCACTGGACGCGCCGGCCCTTCCACCCCGACTGGCGCAACAGAATCCGCTGGCACGGTAGTAACAGCCAGCGAGATCGGGGCCGACGAGTCTACCGGTGCGCCGCAAACGGTTCGGACGGTACAGATGCAACTCGGCGGTGAAGGCCAGAGCAAGGTTGAGGTGCGGCTGGTGGAGCATGCGGGCGGCCTTTCGGTCAGTGTTCGGGCTTCTGATAGTGCGCTGACCAAGGGCTTGCAAGACAACTTGCCGGATCTAAGCGCCCGGCTCGCCGTGGAAAGATATCAGACACATACCTTCTTGCCGCCCATGAACGAAGCATCAAATGGGGGCTCCTCCTTCGGTTCGCCGGACCAATCTTCCGGTCAATCTCACGAACAGAAGGGGCGAGGGAACCTTTCCCAGCAAGGCGGCGATGGGGGCGGCCGGCAACAACAGGGTCAGTCCGGCGGACAGCAGCCGCAGGGTCAAGAGACAGCCCGGTGGCGGCAACTGGCCGCGCTCGGCAATCTCCCCTTTCCCGCTTCCAGTTCAGTCTCCGGTTCGCAACCGGCAACGCCTGCGAACCCGCTTATTAACCAATGACCGAATTTGTATTCATTTCGCTAAGGAGAACCATTCAATGGCATCGATAGGCACCGTGCTCCCGGCTTCGACGGCGGCATCATCAACGAGCACTAGCAGTACCCCGAGCAGCACGAGCGACTCGAATTCGCTCGCCAGCCAGCAGACTTTCCTGCAACTGCTTGTGGCACAGTTAAAAAACCAGGATCCGACGCAGCCTGTTCAAGGCACCGAATTCGTCACCCAGCTTGCCACCTTCAGCAACGTCGAGCAAACGCTGGCGTTGAGGCAAGACGCCGATGCTCTCAGCAACAAATTTCTGGGCACCGTTCCGTCGGGAGGGACGGTGGCTACAACCCCAACCGCCGGAACTTCGACGACGCCTACGGCCACCGGGTCGCCGACATCCGCCTCGGGCGGCTAACCCAAAGTGTGGCGCGCTTCACAATTAGAACCAACGTGCCCAAGTTTTGACCATCAGAAAGGATTTTATCTAAGTTATGTCCAGTGTTTTCTCCATTGCATTGTCTTCCTTACAGGCTGAATCAGACGCGATCAACACCACCGGCAACAATCTCGCCAACATGAATACCGACGGTTTCAAAGGAAGCGACGTCGATTTCAAAGACCTATTCAGCCAGTACGTTGGCGCCGCGGGCAGCTTTCAAGCGGGCTTGGGCGTGAGCGTGCCGGTGAACAACCAACTCTTCACGCAAGGAGCGGTCCAGACAACAGCTGCGCCGCTAGCTGCCGCCATTCAAGGCAACGGCTTTTTTGTGGTGAACAGCGCCAGCAACCAACAACTCTTTACCCGGGATGGCAATTTTACGCAAAATGCGCAGGGTATTTTGCAAACGCAAACCGGCGAAGATGTGCAAGGCTGGACTGCCGCGGCGAACGGCACGATCAATACCTCCGGCGCCACAGGCAACATTGTGTTGCCCGCCGGCACTACCTTGCCCCCACAGGCGACGCAGAACTTTTCTATCGGCGCCAATCTGAACGCGCAGGGTGTCGCCGGTACTACCACGGGAACCTTTTCAGCGCCGATGCAGGTGGTCGATTCGCTCGGAAACACACACAACCTTACCGTCACGTTTACGCGGAGTGCTGCGTCTCCGAATACCTGGAGCTATGACGTAACCATACCGGGAGGCGATTTGACTGGTGGCACGGCGGGTACCCAACAATCGGTATTGGCGGCACCGGGCACGGTGACGTTCAATTCGAACGGCACACTCAGCAATGCGGGCGGTACCGCTCCAGTAGCGGTCAATATCAATGGCTTGGCGGACGGCGCGGCCAACATGAGCATGAACTGGAATCTGTTTGACACCAGCGGAAACGGTCTGCTTACTAACTACGCCCAGCTGTCCAACCCTACCTCGTCGACGCAGGACGGCAGTCAAGCGGCCCAATTGAACTCGATTGCCATTCAAAGTGGCGGGGCGGTCGTCGCTATCTATTCAAACGGACAGCAGAAAGTGGAAGCGCAATTAGCGCTCGCCGCCATCCAAAACCCTACGTCGCTCGAAAACGTAGGCAATAATAATTTGGCGGTTTCCACCCTCACTGCGACTCCGGCCATTGGTGTCCCTCAAACGGGCGGCCGCGGCCAAATCCTCGGTGGCTCTCTCGAAAGTTCCAACGTCGATATGGCTAAGCAGTTCACGAATCTGATCGTTTATCAGAGCGCCTATCAGGCAAGTTCGCGCGTTATTTCCACGGCGAACAATATGAATCAAGACCTGATGCAGTTGATTCACTAAGAAGCTTTGAAAATGTTGTCTCCCGCTTTAGCTGTGTTGCTTGTCCTATCGCTGCTGTTCGGGCTCTTGTGGCTGGTCCGCCGCAAGGGCCTCGCAGCAATTTCTATGCGCGTGAGTGGCGGTGGTGCCGCGGCTCGCGCCGTCCGGAAAATGCGCGTCGTTGAACGCGTTCCGCTTTCTAGCCAGCACTCATTGCATCTAGTGGCCTGCGCAGGGAGGTTGCTCGTGGTCGCTGTCTCTCCAAGCGGTTGTACAGCGCTGGCCGATTACGCCGAGCCATCGGCAGACTCGCGCGGTGCGGCCGGCGGTGCACGCTGATGTCAGGGCTACCTACCAATTTGCGCCGCCTTCTTCCACTGCTCGGACTTTTTAGCATTCAAGTGCACGCAGCTGGTCCGCTCGACGCGCTTGGCGTTACGACCAGCGTGGGCGGCCGCGGTGCCGGTCTTTCCGCGCCATTACAAATCGCTCTCGGTCTCACGCTCCTCAGTCTGTTGCCGGCCGTAATGGTCTGTATCACTCCGTTCTTGCGGATTTCGATCGTTTTGCATTTTCTCCGTCAGGCATTAGGAACTCAGACAGCCCCATCCAATCAGGTCTTGGCGGGATTGTCGCTGTTTCTCTCGTTACTGATCGTAGAGCCGGTTTTCTCCGAGATGTATACCCGCGCCTGGGAGCCCTTGGAAAAAGGCCAAATTACCACGGCGCAGGCGCTCGAACAGGGGTCGGCACCACTGCGAACCTTCTTGCTGCGTTTCGCACGCGAACGCGATATCCGCTTATTTCTTGAAATCAGCCGGGAATCCCCGCCACGCAACCCTGGCGAGTTGAGCCTTAAGCTTCTGATTCCGGCCTATATTCTGTCCGAATTGAAAGCCGGTTTCCAAATCGGTGCGGTCTTGTTTTTACCGTTTCTCGTTATCGACATCGCTGTCGCCTCGGTCACGTTATCGATTGGCATGATGCAGTTACCACCTGCTTTGGTCTCGGCACCATTCAAGATCTTGCTGTTTGTGTTAGTCGACGGCTGGAATCTGGTGATCGGTTCGCTGATGAAGACGTTTCTGGGTTCGTGATTTTTTCTCAAACGACTGCGGCGCGATCTGCTGCCCTATTGCTCGTGGCGTATTCCTCCGATGGAAGGAGCAGGTCCATCTACCGTGACACCTCAATTAGCCATTCATGTAATGAGCGACGCGCTCTTGGCGGCCTTCTTTATTTGTGCGCCGCTGCTGCTGATTTCATTTGTGCTGGGAATTGTGATCAACATCATTCAAATTGCCACCTCTCTCCAGGATCAGGTCTTCAGTACTGTTCCCCGGCTCGTCGCCTGCTTAGGCGGCCTTCTGTTCCTTATGCCATGGATGTTGAGCCGGGCCACCGGATACGCCTTATCGGTGATGGGTGATTTGTCGAAGTTTGCGCATTAACCGGCAACGCCGACGATGGCACCTCCAATCACCATCTCCGCGGGCCTGCCGCTGGCATTCGGCCTCGTCCTCGCGCGGGTGGCAGGCGTTTTCTTTTTTCTCCCCCTGCCGGTGCGCGATGCGACACCCGCCATGGCAAGAGCGGGCTTTTCGATGGCTGCCGCGCTGGCGCTCTTTCCGTATTGGCCTGAAGTCGACGTCCGCACTGCCACAACGGGGATGTTTGCGGTCTGGCTCGCCGGCGAAGCGACATTTGGCTTGGCGGCGGGCCTGCTGGTCGGTTTCCTGGCCGAGTCTCTCACTTTAGGCGCGCAACTGGTCGGTTTACAGGCGGGCTATGGTTACGCCTCCGTCGTCGATCCGACCACGCAGGCGGATTCAGACGTGATGCAAGTTGTCGCGCGGCTCACTGGCGGACTCTTGTTCTTCTCCTTTGGGTTGGATGGCCAGATTCTCAGAGCCTTGGCTCTCAGCCTGCAAATCCACCCGCCCGGTCAATTCGTCCTGACGCGTACGCTCGTCACTACCGTTATGGTGCTGGCAGGCAACATTTTTGCCCTTGGGCTACGGCTCGCCTTTCCTGTGTTGGGGTTGCTTCTATTGACCGAAATATCACTCGCCTTGGTGGGCCGCCTTAGTAGTTCCCTGCAACTCGGCCACAGCGCCGCTCCACTTAAAATGCTTTTCACACTTTTGGTCCTGGCCGCGCTCTTGAAAATCATTCCCGGAATTTACCTCGCTTACGCCGGCAGGGTCTTTGCGCCCCTGTTTGAAAGGTGATCTGCCTAGGGCAATAGATCTATGGCAGGCGAGCAAACCGAAAAACCGACACCGCAGCGCCTCAAAAAGGCGCGCGAAGATGGCCAATTCCTTTCCTCGAAAGGGGCGTTGGGGGCCGTGCAGTTCCTGGTTTTTGTCTGGCTCGCCGGTAGTACTCTTCCGGCGTGGAGCAAAAGTATGGGACAGGCACTCGTTCAGCTCTATCAGACATCGCTAACTGGAGAAATCAGCCCAGTCGCCTTCCCCTTGTTGTTGCGTAATCTATTCCTTCAAACCGTTACACCGCTGCTGGCCCTCGGAGGCGCGCTCTTCTTAGCCACGCTCACCGCACAACTCGCCGTTACCCGGTTGGGGTTCAACCTCAGTAAATTGGCGCCGCAGTTTAACCGCTTGAATCCGCTCAGCCGTCTGAAAGACCTTCCATCCCAAAATTTGAAAACTGTGGCAGAAGCTGTGCTGCTCATCGTCGCGCTAGGGCTCTTCCTGCAATCCTTCATCGCCTCGCATGCCGAACAACTCCTCCGCTTACCGCTCGAAACGGCGCGTGCCGGCGCAGCCCAGGTCGGCGATGCGGTCTGCAGTCTGCTGTGGAAGGCGGCGGCTCTCTTTATTGTTTTCGGCGCTTTCGATTTGTTCCAGAATTTTCGCCGGCAAATGAAAACCCTACGCATGTCGAAGCACGAAATCAAAGAAGAGAACAAACACAACGATGGCGATCCGCACGTCAAGCAGCGCATTCGCAGACTGCGCCGTGAACTGCTCCGCCGCCGCATGATGCAGCAAGTTCCCGAAGCAACAGCGGTTATCGTCAATCCAACCCACTTCGCAGTAGCCATCCGCTTTGATAGTGAGACGATGGCCTCGCCCATCGTTGTGGCCAAGGGAAAAAACTGGCTTGCGCTGCGGATTCGTCAAGTGGCCGTCGAAAACGAAGTGCCCATCGTTGAGAATCCGCCGCTCGCCCGCGCTCTTTATGGGGCAGTTGATGTCGGAAACGCCATTTCACCGGAGTTCTATAAGGCCATTGCCGAAATCCTGGCCTACGTTTACCGTCTAATGGGCCGTAAATTGCCTTAGAGTCAGCTAGCTCACCGATGTCCACCCAACCCCAAGCCATTCCGGGTAACAAAAAGTTCAGCTTGCCCGATCTCGGCGACATGGCGGTACCGATTGCGGTACTCGCCATTGTCATCGCCTTGATTACGCCAATGCCGTCGGAACTGCTTGATCTCTTGATCGTGGTTGACATCATGATGTCCGTTATCGTGCTGATGGTCACGATGTACATCTTGAAGCCGGTGGAGTTTAATGTCTTCCCCACGGCTCTATTGTTGTTGACGTTATTCCGGTTGGCGTTGAACGTGAGCTCAGCCCGTTTGATCCTGCTCAACGGCAATAGCGGCACGGGGGCTGCCGGGAGCGTCATTGAGGCCTTTGGCAATTTCGTTGTAGGCGGGAATTATGTGATTGGCGCCGTGATCTTTCTCATTTTGATTGCAATTCAGTATGTCGTCATCAATCATGGCGCGGTGCGGATTTCGGAAGTTTCCGCCCGTTTCACGTTGGACGCGATGCCCGGCAAACAAATGTCGATCGATGCGGAAATGAACGCAGGACTGATTGACGAATCGGAAGCGCGCCGGCGGCGCAAGCAATTAGCGGCTGAAGCTGAATTCTACGGATCGATGGACGGTGCGTCGCGTTTTACGCAGCGCGATGCGGTGGCAAGCATTCTGATCACGGCCATCAATATTATTGCCGGTTTTCTCATTGGCGTACTCCAGCACGGCATGGAACTGAAACGCGCTCTTCAGACCTATACCGTCTTAACTATTGGTGATGGCCTGGTAACCGTAATCCCGGCGCTCATGATCTCCGTCTCCGGTGGTTTGATCGTCACGCGTGCGAATTCCGAGGTGCGCGTTGGCCAGGAGTTTAACCGTCAGTTATTCGGCAAACCAGAGCCGCTGCTTTTGTCGGCTGGGGTGCTCATCGTACTAGCGGCATTCCCTGGGCTACCCACCATTCCATTCCTGCTTTTGGGGGGTGGGCTCGGTGCGGTGGGCTGGAACAAGCGTAAAAAAGTTAACGCTGCCGTCAAAATTGAGGCGGAGAATGCTGCTCCTGGCAAGCTCGCGACAGTGCCAAAAGAAGATCTCGAGGCTCTTTTGCGGGTTGAACCGCTAGCTATCGAAGTCGGCCTGGGCTTGGCCAGCTTGGTCGCGGGCGGCAAAACTTCACCGCTCTTGAAACGTATTGCCGCCATTCGCCGCCAATTTGTTTCAACGCTTGGTTATATGGTGCCTCCGGTGCGCGTAACCGACAACCTTGGCCTGAAGGCGAGAGAATACTCGATCCTCATGAAAGGCACGGAAATCGGCCGTTATGAGTTGCTTCCGGGCTGCGAACTTGCCATTCCCACGGCCAAAGCCGACAAAAACTTCCCCGGCGAAGCTACTCGCGAACCGGCTTTCGGCCTGCCTGCCTTGTGGGTTCCGGCCGATAAGGTGGACGCGGCTCGCCTGGCGGGCTATTCCGTTGTCGATGCCGTTAATGTGATGGGCACTCAACTCTCGGAACTGGTGCGGCTCTATGCGGGCGAACTCTTCTCCCGCCAGGACGCCAAACAGTTCTGTGATCGCGTGGGCCAGGAGAATTCGAAACTCATTGAGGATTTGGTCCCTAAACTGCTCTCATTGAGTTCCATACAGAAAGTGCTGCAGAATTTGTTACGTGAACGTGTTTCAATTCGGGATGGTGTTTCGATTCTGGAGGCCCTCAGTGAGGCCGCTGGCACCTCTCGTAATCCCGTGCTACTCACGGAATACACCCGTCAAGCGATCCGCCGCCAAGTGGTGAAACCTTACCTGAATCCTAAAGGGGAACTGCCGGCGTATTTCTTAGATTCCGCTGTTGAACAAACTATTGAATCGGCGGTGCAACACAGTGAACAAAACAGCATTTTGGCGCTCTCCCCGCAGATGGCGCGCGAAATACTGACTCGTCTCGAACGGAAGATCGAACGGCGGGAAGCCCCGGTTGGGATTGTAACCTCCTCGGGCGCGCGCTATTTCCTGCGTCAGTTAGTAGAAGCGCAGATGCCGAACGTCTGCCCGATTTCTCACAATGAAGTACCGTCAGGAGTCAAAATTCTGTCACTAGGAACCATATAAATAAATGCGAATCAAATCCTATTTTGCCGCGACCGTCGACGAAGCCATGGATAAAGCCCGCCGCGAGCTTGGGCCCGAGGCTATGTTGATGAACTCCAAAAAGACCGAGCTGGAGTTGCGTTCGCTTGGCGCCTACGAAGTGGTCTTCGCGGTACCACCGGAAGCGGTCCCAATCAGTGAGATTCAGCCAATCAAAGTGGCGCCGAAATCCGCGGCAGTGGCTGCAAATAATGTCGATTCGCACGATTCATCGAAGGACCTGGTGCGCGAACTGGCCGAATTGCGCAAGCAAATCGAGACCGTGAAGCGCTCGGTAGACCGCCGTCCGGTGGCCTTGACCAACTGTGGTGTCACGCTGGGTGCGGATGGCAACGAAATCTTGGCTCGCCTGATGGGCGCGGATTTGTCGGAAGAGTTGGCGATGGAGCTGGCAGGGGGCGTGGAGGCCCGTTACGCGCGCGACGACTCTCCTTCCTCGCCGAGTAGCCTTGAAGCTGCTTTGAGCGCCGAATGCGAGCAGCGTTTGCGCTTCGCCCCGAATCTACCCATCGCCACTGCCACGCCGCGGGCCGTTGTATTTGTGGGTCCGGCGGGAGCGGGCAAGACGACAAGTTTGGTTAAGTTGGCTCTGCGGTATGGTCTCCGCGGCCGTCTACCATTGCAGTTGTTGTCCCTCGATACGCTCCGCATCGGTGGCTGGGAACAACTGGCTTCTTATGCTCGCATCGCAGGCTTTCCTTGTCAGCCCGTGCACTCTCCCGCAGCGCTTTCCCAAGCGTTCGCAGAATTTGGACAGAAAAGGCTCCTCTTTATCGATACGCCGGGATTCTCCCCGTCGGACGAAGGACAGCGCCGTAGTCTAGCTGCCGGCCTGGCCTCTCACCGCGATTTTGTCGAGGTTCATTTAGTCTTGTCGGCTACGGTTTTGCCGCGCATTCAAATAGCCACCATTGAGCGGTTTGCCGCGTTCGGACCGGCCAAGCTACTCTTCACCCACTTAGATGAAGTCGAAGCGCCAGGGCCCATGCTCGAAACAGCCATCCGCGCCGGCCTCCCGATTTCTTTCCTCTCACGAGGCCAGCAAGTTCCTGAAGATATAGACGAAGCAAATCTGGATCGTGTCCTTGGCACACTGGCGGCTGGTCCGCAACAAGCCCCGTTTGCGGGAAGCTTGCAGAGCTTGCTGTCCGCCAACGGACCCGGATCCCGGCGCATAGCCTCGGCCGCTTAAGTCCCTTTCTTATGTACGCTTACGAAACAGCAGCGCGGAGCGAGCAGGAACGCGAGGATCTCATCCTCGAACACTTGCGGCAGGTACATTTCATAGCCGCGCGCATTCACGAAAAGCTGCCGCCCAGCGTCGAACTGGATGATCTCATCTCCGCCGGCATTGTCGGATTGCTGGCGGCCGTCGACAACTACGATCCTTCAAAAAACGCCAGTCTGAAGACCTACGCCGAATACAAAATCCGCGGCGCGATTCTGGACAGCATTCGAGGACTTGACGGTATTCCGACGCATAAGCGCAAGCGCGTGAAAATGGTGCAAGAAGCCATGCGCACCGCTGAACGTAAGCTTCAGCGCACTCCAGGAGAAGAAGAAATCGCCGCTGAACTCAAGATTTCGCTGGCGGAGTATCAGCAGTGGGTTGTGGAACTGCAAGCAGTATCGCTCGGCAGCCTCGAAGTGGTCGAAGACGGCGAAGAGATGTGTCTGCTGAAATTCATCGGCGACGGCGAGCAGGAAACGCCAGAACGTATTCTGGAACGCTCCGAGCTCGAACGCGTTGTGGCGGAAGGTATGAAGAAAATGCCGGAAAATGAACGCCTCGTGTTGAGCCTCTATTACAAAGAAGAACTCAACCTTCGCGAAATCGCCGCCGTTATGGAACTGCACATCACTCGCATCTCGCAACTGCGCGCCCAAGGAATTCTTCGCTTACGTTCCTATTTGGAGCGCAAATGGCCAGCGGGCAAAAGTGGCTACTAGCAACTAGAACCTCAGTTAAAAGAGGACTAAACTGCGGGGGCAAAACGCACGATGAGATCTGTAGAGAACCAAAACATTGAACATGACACAAGTCACACCCATCCTGGTTTGGGCGGCCGCTTTGCTGGTACCGATTCTTCTCGCGGCAGCCTTTTTCTTTTTTTCCCTGAAGGTAGATCTGCGGCTTCTTTCGAAACGCGCCGTGACGCGAGCCGAGCTGGATAAGCGGCTGATGGAAGTGGTGGCGGAATTGGAAACTCTGCGGACTCAGGTAGCGGCTGCCGAGCCTCGCCCCGTACCGCCGGAATGGGCGGCTGTGGACCGGCCAGCGGCGTCGCTTAACCTGAATCGCCGCGGACAAATCCTGCGCTTGCACGGCAAAGGGCGGAGTACGGCGGAGATTGCGTCAGATCTGCAGATTTCACAGGGAGAAGTAGAGTTGATACTGAAGGTCCACGATTGGTCCGCGGCATCTCCTCTCTAGTTTTCCCGAAACCGGCCGATAACGCAGTAGGGCCTCCTTCCACAGTCTATTGAGAGTAATGCCGGAGACGACGGAGGCCAAGATTTCAAGTCGTATGGCGGAAGACGAAACATGAAACTGACGAATACCAGCATCGAGACGCTGTCCACGGGACATTCAGGAAGCACCACTAGCGTCACGGGCACCGGCGGGAGCAATTCCGGGGCCACGAAGACAACGAGTTCCGATAGCGTAAATTTGTCCAACGCGAGCCAGCAGTTGTTGAGCCTAGCGAAAGCAAGCGCTCCAGACCGCTCTGCGAAATTGGCGAGTGTCGCATCGCTGGTTCGGAGCGGCCAATACTCCACTGATACGGCCAGTGTGAGCCATGCAGTTGTGCAAGGACATATTCAGTGAAGAATCGGGCGCGTGGTGAGACGGAAGCCGCTCAACGTTTACGACGGGTAGAAGCTATACTCGACGAAGCACTCGATGACCTCGCAGGTAGGGGAGCTTCTGCACCTTGCTCTCATTGTGGAGACTTACTCGCCAAGGCGTTTTCCGAGCTTCAAGTCTTTTCCAAGCTGGTAAACGAAACGCTCCCGGACCGTGCCGACTTAGCCCGCGAACTTAAGATGGTTCTGTCTCGTTTGAGCGCCGCCCAGCGCTTACTCACGGCTGCGAGCGAGTTTCACCGTGGATGGTGCGCTGCTGGAATGACGCCCAGCCAACCGGTGGCCGGGTACCAGGCCGACTGTCTGATGCACGGCCCGGCCCTCCTCGCGATGGAAGGCTAATCGCAAAAGCCGGCGCGCATCACGAAAGAGAGGATATTGTCATGGCCAGCCTTTTTACAGCTCTCAGAACAGCAGGTAACTCCCTGGACGTTCTGGAACAGGCCATTGGCGTCGTTCAGAACAACGTTACCAATGCGACAACTCCCGGTTACGTAACACAATCCTTACGGCTTTCCGCCCAACCTTTTGATCCCAGTGGGAATCTTTGGGGAGGCGTCACGTCGACGGGGGTACAGAGCTCGCGCGATGTTTACGCCGAGCAATCAGTTTGGAGCGCAAACCAGCAATCCGGCTATTCGAGCCAGCAGTCAGCCAGCTTGAACCAGTTGCAACAGATTTTCGATGTGACCGGCCAAAGCGGAGTTCCAGGTGCCCTTAGTAACTTATATTCTGTTTTCTCTGCGTGGAGCACTAATCCCTCTAATGCGACGGCCCAGCAATCGGTCATTACGGCGGCACAAGGTCTGTCTGCCGCTTTTTCCCAGACGTTCAATCAAGCGCAACAGATCAGTTCCGATACCGATAAACAGCTCACTTCTTCGGTGAATCAGCTCAACCAGGATACGGCGCAAATCGCCACGATCAACCAGGAAATCCGCACCAGCGCGGGGAGCGATGCGGGCCTGCAATCCCAGCTTTACAATGCGCTGCAGGACATCTCAGGCCTAGCGCCCGTTACGGTAAATATCGAAAGCGACGGCACGGCAACAGTTCTGTTAGGCGGCCAGTCCCCTCTCGTACAAGGTGCCACCCAAAACAAAGTCACGCTTGGCTACACCCAAGCGGCGAATCCCGTCAACGCGGGTGCCTCCCCCAGCGCTCAACTGCTCAGCTCCGACGGGCAAGACATAACGTCCTTGGTCAACCAAGGTTCAATCGGCGCGGACCTCCATTTTCGAAACACTACGCTGCCCGCCATTCTTGGCGATGGCCAACAGCAGGGAAGTCTAAATCAGTTGGCTCAGAGCGTCGCCGACCGGGTCAACGCCCTTTTGACCGGAGGACAGATAAGCTCAGGACCGCCAGCCGTATCGGGAGTTCCCCTCTTTAGCTATAACGCTAACGCCCCAACAGGCGTCGCCGGTTCGTTGAGCGTCGCTCCAAACATGACTGGTTCTCAGCTTGCAGCAATCAGCCCCGGACCGCCCTCGGTAGCCAACGGCGTAGCCTCGGAATTGGCTTCCATGGCGAATCCCAGCAATGCCTCCGATATGCTTAACGGCTTTAGTTACTCTCAGTTCTATGGCAATATTGCCACCGATGTGGGACAGCAGACATCAACCGCTTCCAGCAACGACACAATCAACACCAGTTTGCTGAACCAAGCCGAGAGTTTAAGAGCCCAGGTCTCCGGCGTATCGCTCAATGCCCAAGCGTCGCAATTGCTCCAATTTCAGGAGTCGTATCAAGCCTCGGCGCAAATGATCACCGCCATCAACACCATGACTCAGAGTCTGCTTACTGTGATGCAGCAAGCCGCGTAATGAGATGACCGCTCAAACGAAAGACGCCGAAAAGAGAACAACATGTTAGCCGGACTTGACGCTTATACCAACTCATTTCTCAGCAGCCTGAATACAACTGAACAGCGCATCACAAGAGCCAACCAGGAGCTCAGCACTGGCTATCGAGTCAATCAGCCCTCCGATGATCCCGGCGCCATTAACGCAATCCTCGAATATCAAGGCCAGATTGACCAAGTCACACAGACGCAAAGCAATCTGTCGCAAGCCACCACGGTTGCAAATCTGGCCGACTCGTCGCTCGCGACCGCTAACAATCTGCTCAACCAATTGACATCCATAGCCGCGCAGGGTTCTAGCTCTACCTCGAACGCCGAAAGCGATAGTTCGTTGGCCCAGCAGGTGCAGGGCATCGAGCAACAGTTGGTTTCATTAGCGAACACCAGTTTCGGTGGCGCCTACATCTTCGGAGGCGACAACGGGTCGACTCCGCCGTACACATTTAACTGGAGTGTCCCCGGCGGTGTTGTGCAAAATAGCACTGCGGGCAGCACCATTACGATCTCCAATAGCGATGGTGCGGCTATCTCCGTGCCAGGGCAAACCGCGCAACAGATTTTTGGCGCCCAGAACACCGATGGGTCGGCGGCGGCCAGCAATATCTTCCAAAATGTCTGGGCTCTCGGGCAAGCCCTCCAAAACAACGATCAAGCTGGAATTCAAGCGGCGGCTACGGGAATTAAGGCATCGGTCGTCCAACTCGGTCAATCCACCACGATTTCCGGTGATACCCTCAGTTGGCTTCAAAACTCGAGTGATAGTGCCACGAGTAAACTCACCAATTTGCGCGGTCAATTGGGCAACATACGCGACGCCGACGCCGCCGAAGCTGCCACTGACCTTTCCAGTGCTCAGACCGCCGAACAAGCCGCTATTGCCGCACGCGGAACGATGAACATCAAGTCACTCTTCAGCTACATGGGATAGCCAGCTTAGCCAGGCGTTCGCCCCGAGCCCCAAAGTAACCCAAGACTGGCGATTTTTGCCTCAATCACTAATCAGTACGCTCGACCCACACGTTCACCTCGGGTCGCGACCGATTTTGTTTGTCAACAGGTCCCACATGACGTTGGTTGGAACCGGCCTAATGCCTCTTTTCGTTACACGGGCGATATTACACAAGTCTTACAGAACACACGAAGAATTGTTGCTAGGTTGGGAGCACAGAGTAAATATACGGACTAAAACGTGACCATAACCGAAACTGACGAGATCATCTTTCATAGATCCGAACGCCTGAACTGGCCCACCACGATTGCCATGGTGATTTTCCATGCTCTCGCGATCGTCGGTCTATTTTTCTTTACCTGGAAGCTTTTCTTTATCACTATAGCCCTCTATTGGGCCACGACTGGGCTCGGGATCAGCCTAGGCTACCACCGTTTACACACGCACCGTTCTTTCAAAGCGCCAACATGGCTTGACTACACCTTTGCCGTTTGCGGATCGATGACTTTAGAGGGCGGCCCGATCTCGTGGGTGGCAACGCACCGCATCCACCATCAAAAATCGGATCACGAAGGCGATCCTCACTCCCCGCGCGATGGCGCCTGGTGGTCGCATGTCGGCTGGCTGCTGTTTGGGGAAGCGAACCACAGC
This sequence comes from Bryobacterales bacterium, assembly GCA_963763615.1. Classification (GTDB taxonomy): domain Bacteria; phylum Acidobacteriota; class Terriglobia; order Bryobacterales; family Bryobacteraceae; genus Bog-105. The sequence goes on from CAVXPI010000021.1 coordinate 83,322, forward strand.
AACACCGTCGGCATGTCCAAGTATGCGCCGGACCTGGCAAAAAAGCCTTTCTACGTCTGGCTTAACAACTGGCACTGGGTGCCGCTAGTTGGCATGGCTGCCATCCTTCTCGCTCTTGGCGGCATCCCGCTCGTCCTGTGGGGCATCTTCATCCGCGTCGTTTTCGGTCTTCATGCCACTTGGCTGGTGAACTCGGCAACTCATATGTGGGGCAGCCGCCGTTTCAATACGCGTGACGATTCACGGAACAATTGGTGGGTAGCGCTGATGACGTTCGGCGAAGGCTGGCATAACAACCACCACGCATATCCGACGTCGGCCCGGCACGGTCTGGCCTGGTATGAGTTTGACCCATCCTGGCTTTTGCTGAGAGTGCTCAGTAAAGTCGGTCTAGTAAGGTCTGTCCAGGTTGCGAAACTCGACCGCAGTCAAGTGGCCGAACAAAAAGCCGCCTAAGAAATCCGCTACTTAACAAAACGAATGTGGCAAAGCCAAGACGGTTTTGCCCATTGTTTTATTTCAGCGCGTTTACTCTTTTAACCAATTCCTTGACGGCGGACTCGTTGACCGCGCCGTGTGTCTTCCAAACAATTTCACCCGACCCATTCAGCAGCAAAACGTAAGGCTCGTCAGCTTGCGCGAATGAGGCGGCCTTTTTCAGTTCCGCTTCGCCTTTTACGACAACCAGAAAATGACTTTGCCGCTCGGCCGGCGTCGCGCTCTTCATCGCGTGCTTAATCATTCCACGAACGAATGACGGCGCGTCTTCGAGAACGGCGACCTGGTAAACGTCGAAGTTATTGCCTAGCTCTTTGCGCGCGCTTTTGTCCCACTCTTTGACTGCGTCTTGCGAGCTCTTGCTGAAGCCGACAATCACTGCCGAAGGGCGCCCTTTGATGGAATCGGGCAGAGTGACTTGTTGCCAGTCAAACTTTCGCCGGCGGTTTTGGGAATTTGTTCGCTCCATGCAGGAACGAGAGCGAGCAATAGGAGCGAAATTTTGAATCGTCTCATCTTTCCAATCTAACGTTTGATGTGACCGGCGGCCACGAGTTCAACTTCGACGGTCTTATTCACTTTTAAAATGAAGTTGCTGGGATCTTTCATGCCCCAATCGACGAACGGTACGACGAATTTTCCAGTGCCTGTGACTTCAGTGCCATTGATCTTCAGCCGGAGGGGAATGCTGAGTTCGTGGCTGACGCCGTGAATGGTGAACTGCCCCAAGGCTCGCACCGTCGCTTCGTTCTTTAGCTGCTCAACGCCTTCGATTTTCGCGACTTTGAATCGAATCTCCGGGAACTTGTCCGCTTCGAGGATCTCTTTTTTCATGCGTTTGTCGCGCGCGCCGTCGTTACTGTTTCCACTGTTGGCTTCTACAACCAACTCCCCGAAGACAGCGCCGCTCATGGGATTCACTTCCACATGTCCTTGCTTGAGTTGAAAAGTCCCATGGGTCGTGTGTACATTGCCCACCAGGCTCCAGTTGATTTTGGTCAAGGCGGGATCGAAATCGACCGACATCTGTTGCCCAAGGGACGCTGCCGCATAGAGAAGGGAAGATGCTAAGACCCTCCCAATATTTAGTCTCAAGATAGACGCCGCTCCTTCTAAGCGGTCAGGAAATCGACACCAAAGCCAAGCAGGTGCCTGGAGAACAAGCCCGCGAAGTTTGTTTCGCCAAGATGAAACTTCAAAAGAGAGTCGAAGAGCTGCGGACGTTTGGCGAGACTTACCAGCGCGCGGCGTTGCACTTCCCTGTGCAGTTCCAGGGTCAACATTAGCGAAGCCATAGCGCGCGGTTTCGCCCCGATCTGCTTGTGACGCCTTGCATAGTGCTCTAAGTCATCCGCTCTCAGGGCCTGGGCCAAGGCCTCGGCCTGCTTGAAGGCCAGGCACATGCCTTCGCCGGTAACGGCATCAACGGAACCGGAGGCATCGCCGAGCAAGGCCAAGCCATCCTTGTAGACGCGTCTCAAACTCCGTGAGATCGAAAGGGACCCCATCTCGTGCGAGCCGTGCTCGGCGCCGGCCAGCCTACCTTGAAGCAACGGGAACTCTGCGAGCGCCGCATCGAGACGGAGCTTTGAGTTTCGCGAGATGAAGACAACGCAAATCTCATCGGGCGCTACAGGAGTGATGTAGAACTGGCCGCGCGGACCCCAGTAGAGTTCAACGTAATCGGACCATGGCGCCAAGCGATAGTGCCGTCTGAATCCATAGCGTCGCGTTTCGCTCTTGACGGCCTCGAGGCCGGCGCTATGACGGATGCCGGACTTGAGCCCATCGGCGCCTACTACGAAGCGGGCGGCAATTGTTTCACCTTGAATGGAAATTCCGCCATCTGCCAGACACACGTTCCTGGCTCCCCACAACAAATTGACTCCGGCTGCTTTTGCGTGTTTGACCAATAAATCGTGGAGGTGATAGCGGCGTACGCCAAGTCCCTGACCCTTTGGGAAATGGCCGGTGACGTTGGAGGAGCCGTCACTGAAAAGAATTCCTTTGAATGGAAAGCCGATATTGGAATCGAGCTTAACGCCCAAACAGCGCAGCGCATCGAGGCTATCGGGCATGAGCCCTTCGCCGCAGGCCTTGTCGATCGGGGGGACGGCACAATCCGCTACCGTTACTTCAAAACCTTGTTGCCGCAGAGCCAAGGCCGCGGCTAGGCCGGCCGGTCCGCCACCAACAATGCAAACGTCGGTAGTCATCTCAGATATTCACCGCCCCACGAACCAAACCCAGAGCATCGCTCCAAAACTTCATCACCGAAGGGAATTTCTTCGGTACCGCTCAGCAAACTCACTAGACGAAACAGCAAAGGGCCCGGTTTCGACCGGCGCCTTCCAAAGAGCGTCATAGTTAAAAGGATCTCAGATCAGCTTCATCGTCAGAACGATGCTTTCAATTTTTTCCATCGCTCCTGCAGTTCGTTCATTTCGCGCAGTTGATTTTCAACCGCGAGTTTTTGTGGCGCAGTGGGCGAAACGTCGGCACTTTGCAGAGCGCCGATCAGTGTCTCCAGCGCGGTTGTAACTTTCGAGAGCGTAGCGGGGCCTTCAACGGGAAGTCTTCCACCGCCGCCAAAACGCGCGCCTCTATGGCCTTCGAATTCGTCGAGTTTCTGAATGACCTCGGGTTGGCCGGGCGATTTTGCGCGGGCCTCCTTCAACTCTTGCGCGGTTTGGGTGCCTAGGGCCAGGGCATCGTAGATACGTTTGCAGAACGTAAACTGTTCTGTTAACCCGGGCAGCGAAGTCTTCACTCGCGGATCCATTTTGACGGCAATCGGTTGTTCATAGGCAACGCCATCCACCGTGAGTTTGACTAGATAAGAGCCAGGTAGAACCCAGGGGGCGTTGTTGGCCGGCGCAGTGTCTTCAAAGATCGCCTGCATGGGAAGGTCTTCTTTGCTGGCGGCAATGGGTGTGTAATGCAAATCCCAAATTATCCGGTGGAATCCGGGTTGAGTTCCGATGCGGCGAGGACGGCGAGCCCAATATGTGGGCACTTGCAACTTTTCGAGATCGGCGCCATCTTCTTCTTTGTCGCTCGAATAGTGGCGAATCGGCGTTTTGCCCCCGTGATCGAGAATGTCGATCGTGACTGGGCTAGATGGACTGGAAGCGAGATAGAAATCGAGGATCGCGCCATCGGGCGGATTTTTTCCGGCGGCTTCGTCCGGCGGAATCGGCGTATCGGTATTGGTGTTCCAGCGAACGCGCATTGCGGTTTGAGGCTTAAAGAGGATTACCGGCGCCGCATTTTCCGTTTTAATTTGGCGCAGCGAAGTGATATCGTCCAAGATCCAAAAACCGCGGCCGTGCGTCGCGGCGATCAAATCGTCATCTTTAACGAGTAAGTCGCGGATGGATGTTGCCGGCATGTTCAGGCGCAGAGGCGCCCAATGGTCACCATCGTCGAGTGACACGTACACGGCGCGCTCTGTGCCTGCGAAGAGTAAGCCACGACGTAACGGATCTTCTCTCACGACGTTAACCGCTGCGCCGTCTGGAATGCCGTTTACTATTTCGGTCCAAGTATGGCCGGAGTCGTGCGTCCGCAGAATATGGGGCCGCAGATCGTCTAAACGAAAAGTGTTGATGGCGGCGTAGGCCGTGTTCTTGTCAAAATGGCCGGCATCGATGATCGAAACCTTCGCGAACGGTTGGAGTTGCGGCGGAGTGACATCTTTCCAATGCAGACCTCCGTCAATGGTTAGGTGAATTAGACCATCGTCTGTGCCAGCCCACAGACGAGCGAGTTCGAGCGGCGACGGGGCGAGAGCGTAGACGACACCGCGTTGTGTTGGTTTGGCTGTGGGAGTGTCACGGTACTTGCCCACACTAGCGGGCACCTCCCATGTTTTGCGTGAGAGATCGGGACTAATCCGCTGCCAGTGCTGGCCGCCATCGTGTGTCTTCCATATAGTATTGGCGGCGAAATAGAGAGTGTGCGGGTCGATCGGCGAAAACAAAACGGGCTGAGTGCGCAGCGCGCGGTAAGAGGGATCGCGTAATGGTTTGGGTCCGACTTCCGCAGTCTGCCCGGTGCGGCGGTTGTAGCGAGTAACTTTGCCGCCATAGACAAGATCGGGATCCAGCGGATCCGGGGCGACGTACCCATACTCTTCCACACCCACCGGGTGCCAATCCCGGAAAGTGATCTCACCATCGTTGCCGCGGCTCGCGACGCAAGCGGAACCGCTTTCCTGTTGGCCGCCACAGACGCGATAAGGAAAGGCATTATCGGCGGCGACATGATACATCTGGGCGGTTGACTGGTTGAACCAGGAACTCCAGGTTTCACCGCCATTAACTGTGATGATAGCGCCTTGGTCACTGACAATGAGTAAGATGTTACTGTTGCTCGGATTAATCCAAATACTCTGATAGTCGTCTCCGCCCGGTGCGCCGCGAAGCCCATTCCACGTTTTACCTCCGTCGACCGACTTCCATGTGACGGTACTAGCGCTATAGACGACGTCCGGATTTTCTGGATCAACGGCGGGAACGGGTAAGTCGCCTCCGCCAATTCGTTGGGCGGGACGAGGGTCCGAGGTGATAACCTCCCAGTGATTGCCGGCATCGTTAGAGCGGTAGATGCCAACTCCGCGCTGGGTGGCGACTGATGCGTAGATGCGGTGGAGGTCGCTCGCGGCGATAGCGAGATTGGCCTGGATCACCCCTTCGGGCAAACCGCCTGTGAGGTGATTCCAGGTGTGGCCGCCATCGGAAGATTTGAAAATGCCACCTGCAGTCCCGCTCCAGGCGCTGTTCTCCCAAGGGCCTTGCCGAGCCTCCCAAAGGGCGGCGTAACAAGTGAGGGGATTCTTCGGGTCGATTTCAACGTCGTTAGCGCCCGTGTTTTCGTCTTGGTATAAGACCTTTGTAAACGAAGCGCCACCGTCTTCGGAAAGGTAGACGCCGCGTTCTTCATTAGGACCATATGGATGGCCCAGCACGGCGACTAACAGGCGATTGGGATTGGCCGGATCGATAGCGAGGTGAGCGATCTGTTGACCGTCTCGCAATCCCAAGTGAGTCCAAGTCTGGCCGGCGTTCTCGGATTTGTAGATGCCGTCACCTGTGGAGAGATCGGGGCGTTGGAGACCTTCGCCGCTCGCGACATACACGATGTTGGGGTTGGACGGCGCGACAGCAATGGCGCCGATGGAGCCGCTGTCTTCGTGATCGAAAATGGGGTTCCAGGTGCGGCCATAATCGTTTGTTTTCCAAACGCCGCCGTTCACTGCGCCAATATAGAATACGTTCGGTTGGTTAGGAACGCCCGCCAGAGAGCGCGTCCGGCCGCCGCGAATGGGGCCGATGGAACGCCAAGACATTTCCCGAAACAAAGCGGGGTCGAATGTTTGCGCGGATGCCAGCACGACGAGCATGGCTAGCGGTAAGGCCAGCCTCAATGATTTTTTCAATGTTCGATTCCTCAAGAGATTTAGTTATTGGCGGCGACGGTGCCGATGGTGCAAGCGGTGACGCGGCTCGCTGAGATAGCCGAAAACGCGATTTTCGGAAATCGCCCCCACCACTAATTCAGGGCCCGCTGAGTCATCTCTCGCGAGGAGCAGGTGCTCAGACAGCTTGACGTCTTGCCGGTAGAACTCGCGCTGGGAAGTCATGACTTTAATGTCGTAGGTATTGGCGGCGGGGTTGACGCCGGTGAGGCGCAAGTGCACACGGCCGACATTTTGAAATTCGGGAGTGACTGACAGATTGAACTCGGTGACGTTAAGTTTTGTCGAATCGGGCAACACGAAGGTTTGCGGGGCGAGGGCCGCAGTAGGGCTGACGGTTTTGGACTCGGCAGGCAGGACCGGAAGTGCGGCGGCGGTTGGGGCGGGCGATGCCAAAGGCAAACGTTGGATTGACTTGGGGAGTGGACTCACTATGCCGCCCGAGCGTTGAAACCAATTGCGCTGACTCAGTGAGAAAAATGCGAACACGCACGCGGCGCATAGTGTGCCGAGGCGAAATGCCTTCCAAAAAAGGTCCGGCGGCGGATCTTGGGCAGTTGTTTGCGGCCGCGGACGGCTAGAATAACGCGCAATCACGATTGCCGATGAACGCTCACGGGGCGTCAGCACTTTGAATGGGCGCCGCTCGGCACTCGCCGCATTCAGGGGTGTAAACTCATTGGTCACAATAACTTCCAACATTATCTCTCTTAATTGTTCAAAAATGAACAGTTTTCTGAGCCCACTGGTATTTTTGTGATATCTTGCGGTTGCGATGACCAATTTTTTCAAGCTGTCTCGCCGCCACGTTTTGGCGGCGTTTGCTGGGGCTCCGCTGACCGCTTTTGGCAAGAAGAAGCACATTCCAGTAGGGCTGGAATTGTATTCAGTGCGGGAGGAGTTAAAGCGCGACCTGCCGGCAACACTCGAAACCATAGCCAAACAAGGCTACGAGTGTGTCGAGTTCTTCTCTCCTTATTTTGAGTGGACGACCGGCTACGCCAAGACAGTGCGGGCACAGTTGGACAGTCTGAACATCAAGTGCCATTCAACGCACAACGGTTTGAAATCCTATTCGGTGGACGGCATGGATAAAGCCATGGAGCTGAACGGGATTTTGGGCGCGCGCTACATTGTGCTGGCGAGCGCGGGCGATCCAAAGACGGCGGATGGTTGGAAGATAGTGGCGGAGACACTGAACCAAGGGAACGAGAAGTTCCAGAAAGGCAACTTTCACGCGGGTTACCATAACCACGACATTGAGTGGCATGCGATCGACGGGCAGCGGCCCATGGATATTTTGGCCAACGAAACGGACAAGAGCGTGATGTTGCAGCTGGATGTGGGCACTTGCGTTGAGGCGGGGCAAGATCCGGTGGAATGGATTCAAAAAAATCCAGGACGCATTCGGGCGCTGCACTTGAAGGATTGGTCGGCGGATAACGGCTACAAGGTTTTGTTTGGCGAGGGCAGCGCGCCGTGGAAGAAGATCTTTGCTGCAGCGGAATCAACGGGCGGCGTTGAATACTATCTGATTGAGCAGGAGGGAAGCCGGTACCCAGAGATTGAGACGGCCGACCGATGCCTGGTAGCGTTCCAGAACATCCACAATCACTAATGTGAGCCAAGCGATACGGGTTTTCATTACCGGCGGAACCTTCGATAAAGAGTACGACGAGATTCACGGCCGGTTGTTCTTTAAGGACTCTCACTTGCTGGAGATGCTGACTCTGGGGCGGGCGAAGCTTCCTCTGGAAGTGCGCACGCTGATGATGATGGACAGTCTGGATATGACGGAGGCGGACCGGGCGTTGATTGCGGACCAATGCCGGGCCGCTCCGGGTGAGCGAATTGTCATTACCCACGGCACTGACACGATGGCGGAGACGGCCCGCTACGTGGCCGAGCGCGTAACCGGGAAAACGATTGTGCTGACTGGCGCGATGGTGCCCTACAAATTCGGGAGCTCAGACGGGCTGTTCAATTTGGGGAGTGCGCTGGCTTTCGTCCAGACGCTGCCGGCCGGCGTTTATGTGGCGATGAACGGGCGCTGTTTTGCGGCGGGGCGGGTCCACAAGAACAAGCAAACGGGGATTTTTGAAGAGAGGGAGCAGTTTCTTAAATGATCGAACGAGCTTCGCCGACATTCAGGGAGATCGACTCTTCGAGGAATGCTCTGGCGTCGCGAACTGCTTCCCTTAGGCGATTGGAGCGAACCGTGAATACGGCGTAATCACCAATGGACATCGATTCTAGGTCGGCTATCGCGCTTCCCACGCCAATGGCGCGGGCCCCGGCTCGGATGTAATCCGCGCAGTTTTCCAAACCCACACCGCCCGAGGCAATGAAATCAGTGCCGGGATACTGGCCGAGAAGAGTTCTCAGATAGCGCGTACCGGCAGCGGCGAAACAGGGAAAAAGTTTCACCGCGTCAGCACCGCTGGCGGCAGCGACTTGCACCTCGGTTGGTGTGAATGCCCCAGCAAAGATTGCCAAGCCGAACTCTCGGGCTTTGCCAACGGCTTCTGCGCTGAAGCCGGGTGTGACGATGAACTGTGCACCGGAGAGTGCGGCTTGCCGGACACCTTCGCCATTGACGACCGTTCCCGCGCCGATGAGCATGGTTTTACCGTACTCGGTGGCGACCGCTTCCAAAACATCGAGAGCGCCTTTTGGAGCGAGAGAAACCTCTATGACCCCGATGCCTCCTTGGCGGATAGCATCGGCTGTCCGCACGGCGACATAGGCGTTTGAAGTGTAAATCGCGGGAATAATGCCGACATCAGTTACGCGTTTAAATGTTTCCGGTTTCGCCATAGAGTCCCGATGTTACTCTTCATAGAATTCGGCCTCTGCTTTAGGTAACTTGTCGGATTCTTTCGCGAACCAGATATAAAGTGTCGGCAGCAAAAAAATGCTCAACATGAGTTCGCCGATGAGGCCGCCGACAATGACAAGCGCAAAGGGGCGTTGCGAGTCGGAGCCGATGCCGTGCGAGGTGGCGGCGGGGAGGAGGCCGAGCGTGGCTACCAACATGGTCATCATAATGGGGCGCAAGCGAAGCACGGCGCCTTCAATCGCTGCGTCTTCGGAGCTGTGGCCTCGCGCGCGGAGCTGGTTGATGTATTCCACCATGATCACTCCAGTTTGTACGGAAACGCCGAAGAGAGCCAAGAACCCAACACCTGAAGATACGCTGAAGTTTGTGCCGGAAAGATGTAGAGCGACGATTCCTCCAATGGGCGCCACCATCACGTTTGTGAAGATGAGCATGGCCCATTTCAGCGACGTAAACATTGTATAGAGAATAACGAAGATCAGCAGAATTGTTAAAGGAACGATAATGGCAAGCCGGGCGGAAGCGCGTTTTTGGCTTTCGTATTCGCCCTCCCAGTCCAAATGATAGCCGCGCGGCAGCTTGACCTGCTGGTTCACTTTCTTGATAGCCTCTTCCACTGCGCCGCCGAGATCGCGGCCGCGGACACTATACTTGATCGCGATATAGCGGGAGTTTCCCTCCCGATAGATTTCGGAGGCTCCATCCGCCACCTCGATTTTGCACAGTTGGGCGAGAGACACTCGCTCGCCGGAGGCGGAAAGCAAACGGATATCTTCGATCGCTTCTTTGGTGCTGCGGTAGTTCGGGAGATAACGCAAGACCAAATCGTAGCGGGCCTCTCCTTTGAGCACCTGAGTCAACGCGTTTCCTCCGACGGCGGTTTGGATAGCGTTTTGCACGTCGGCGACATTGACTTGGTAGCGAGCGGCAGCTTGACGGTCTACAACAATATTGAGATTGGGTTGCCCTAACACACGAAATACGCCGAGGTCTGTGATACCGGGTATTTTGCGCATGACGCCGACAATTTCGTCGCTCTTTGCTTCCAGAACCTTGAGATCCTCGCCAAATATTTTCGTGGCCAGTTCTCCTTTAACACCGCTGACAGCCTCCTCCATGTTGTCGGAAATAGGTTGGGAGAAGTTCCAGAGCACGCCCGGGGTTTTTTCCACTTCCTTGTCCATCGCTGCAATAAGGGCTTCTTTGTCTTCGTGAAAAGCGGGGCGCCATTGCTCTCTTTGTTTCAGATCGACGAAATATTCGGTATTGAAAAAGCCGGTGGTATCGGTGCCGTCATCGGGACGGCCTACCTGGCTCGTGGTTTGGGTGACCTCGGGGAAGCGCGCGAGAAGAATTCGAACCTGGTCGGCCACGCGAATGCCTTCGGTTGGCCCGGTGCTGGGCGCCAGAGTGCCGCGCACCCAAAGGGCGCCCTCGTCAAGGTGGGGCAAAAACTCCGATCCGATACCTGAGGCGATCCAAAATGCACCGGCCATGAAGCAGGCGACGAGTCCAACGGTAATGTAGCGCTTTTCAATAGCGAAGCGCACGAGCTTTCGGTAGCGGTTCGTCAGCCAGATCATGACTGGGTTGTGCCACTCACGAGTTCCCTTGGGGAAAAACAGACTGGCCAGCACGGGGGCTATGATCATGGAAAACAACAACGCTCCCAATAGCGCGAATGCTACCGTCCATGCCATCGGTTTGAATAGGCGCCCTTCCACGCGTTGCAAGGTGAAGATAGGAATATAGGCGGTGATGATGATCCCAATCGCATAGAAGACGGGGCGTTGCACTTCGTGTGCCGCATCCGCAATTTTCTGTCTTGGTGTTCGATTGTGAGGATCAGGATGACTGAGGTGGCGAATAATGTTCTCCACCATGACAACGGCGCCATCCACAACCATGCCAAAATCCAAAGCTCCAAGAGAAAGCAGATTAGCGGGAATCCCCTTCAACTGCAGACAAGTTGAGGCGAACAATAGTGCGAAAGGAATGGTGAGCGCAACAATAAATGCGCCGCGAACGTTGCCGAGGAAAAGGAATAAGATCACGACGACGAGGATGATGCCTTCGGTTAAGTTATGTAGAACGGTGTGAGTCGTGAAATGAACCAGGTCGCTTCGGTCGATGAAAGGGACGACTTTCACGCCGGGGGGAAGAATAAGGTCGTTCAGTTCCTTGACTTTTTCGTGGATTCCCTTGAGAGCCGTGTCGGCGTCAGCGCCTTTGCGCAAGAGAACGATGCCTTCAACCACGTCGTCGTTGTCGATGATTTTGCCATCTTCTTTGTGAACGGCGTGCGCGAACTGGCCCAGGCGAATTTTCGGACCCTGTAAGACAACGGCAATGTCTTTTACGCGGAGGGGAGTTCCATTCTTGGCGGCGATTACCGTCTGCTCGATGTCGTGAACTCGCTTGACCAAACCGACTTCACTCACGTTGATCTGCTGCAAACCTGCTTCAATGAAGCTACCGCCGGCGTTGGTGTTATTGGCGGAAAGTTGTTGCTCGACCTGCCCGATGCTCAACCCATAGGCGACGAGCTTGTTGGGATCGACGCGAACCTGATACTCACGCGTGGGGCCGCCGAAGCTGGCGACATCGACGACGTTCGGCACCGCTTTGAAATTCTTCTCTACTACCCAATCTTCCAGCGACTTTAACTCCATTGGGTCATACTGCGGATTGGTGCTGTGGAGAGTGAAGAAATAGATCTGGCCGACCGGACTCCAGTCGGTGCCCATTTGTGGCTGCACTCCGGTGGGCATGGTTACTTGCGAGAGGCGTTCAAGCGTGCGTTCGCGGTTCCAATCGTTGTTCGACTCGTCATCAAAGATAAGCTTGATGTCGGACAGACCGAAAAGCGAGAACGACCGCAGGTGGACCAAATGCGGAATGCCGTTCATGCCGTTCTCAAGCGGCACCGTTACCTGTTGTTCAATTTGCTCAGCCGATATTCCGGGCCACTGCGTGATGATTTCGACGTAGTTGTCGGCGACATCTGGATAAGCTTCTACGGGGAGTTGGTGAAACGAGACACCTCCCCAAATGAATAGAACCAAAGCAAGCGCAACAATGATCAGCCGGTTGTTGAGTGCAAAATCAACGGCGCCACGAAGCATCTACTGTTCCACCGTATTCTGCAGAACGAGCGCATTTGTTACCACTTTGGTGCCCGGATCGATACCGGAAAGGATCTCTTGCAGGTTGCCTGGCAGCATCACGCCGCCAGCCACTTCAACGCGTTTGAAAACGCCCGGCTTGGGCGATGGTGTGTAAACAAAATCGCGATCGTGCAAGTGGAGCACCGCCGCCGCCGGGACCGTGGCATGGGCTGTTTTCTGCTGACCGTGGAAGGTAGCCGTTACGAACATGCCAAGACGCATGAGTGAGGGATTTTCAAGTTCCAGGCGGACTTTGGCGGTGTGGATGTTCGGATCCATGATTTGGCCGATATTGCCGATGCGCGCTTTGAGAACGCGATCGGGATAGGCGTTCAGGTGAATATCGGCGAACTCTCCGAGGTGAACCTGAGAAAGATCGTTCTCATAAACGTCGCAGATGATCCACACATGCGACATGTCGGAGATGGTGAACGGATTCGGCGCCGATAAAGCTTGTACGCCGGCGGCCGCGGTAATTTGCTGATCGGTGATCACGCCCGACACGGGTGCGTGCACCTCCACTATTCCCGACGGATGATCGGGGTCTGACCCAAGAATATGGAGATGCTCCGTGGTAGTCTCAACATCGACAACTGCGTTATCTTCGGCGTATTGAGCCGTCTCAAGGTTGCTCTTGGGAATCGCCCCATCGTTGAATAGAAGTTTGGCGCGGTCGAGCTGAATCTTGGCGAGTTCTTCATTCTTGATCGCCTTGCGGTAATCGGAATAGGCGCCGGCAATATCCGTGCTTCTGACTTTGAACAGTAGCTGGCCCTTTCTTACCTGATCTCCGAGGCGCGCATAGACCTCCACCACGCGGCCAGTAGCTAGCGACGGTACAGGGATTTGGCGCGAGACGTCGGGACTAACGACCCCGGTTGCATTGAGGTCGGTCGACGCCAAATAGGAGCCAGCCTCGGCCACGGGGAACCGGTCGGGATGATCCACTTTGAAGTTATTGGCATCCATATCAGGCTCAACAACCGCATTATGAGGACCGGTATCGTCAGCATGAACTTCGGCTTGCTTGCTGCAGCCGGTCAGGCTTAGGCCGGCGACGGCCAAGAAACCGATGAGCGCAAAGGGCGCGGATGCGCGCCACCATGAGAGGAGAAACACTCCGCAGCCCTTTCGGTGGCCGCTTGACACCGCGCCCGTCCGAGGGTGAAAAGGGGACACTCCGGGCTGGCGTTGCCAACTTCGACAGTCCGATCCAAAGGCGCGTCCCCTTATCGCGCTGCTCACCCCCACCGCGCCCGTTTTGCGCGCGTTCCTTAAAAGTAAAGCAGCACGGCGCCGCGTTGCCGCGGGCGCTGTAAGGGCGGATGTGTGATTCATTGGATGACCTCCCTACCGGCGGCCATGTTCATCTGAGCGGCCGCTGTTAAATACGAACCAATCAAATTCAAATAAGCCAATCGAGTGTCGCGATAAGCCTTTTCGGAATCGAGCATGTCGAGCAAAGACGCGCCGCCGTTCTCGAAGGCGATCTTAATTCTGTTGCGGTTGTCCTCGGCTAAAGGCAAATATTTCGCTTTGTAAGGTTTTAGAAGATTTAAGCTTTGAATAATGGTCCAGTAAGCCGAATCGACGTCGCTAAAAACCAATGCCTGGTTCGCGTCCACCAATCGCTGATTGCGCCCAACGTCGATTTTCGTCCTGGCCTTCTCGCCTTGATTACGGTCAAAAATGCGCAGAGGAACGTTGACGCTTCCGCCAATCGTTTCGTTGGCATACGGGTTACTGAAAGAAGGATTGTGAGAGTACCAAACGCTGAAGGTCGGATCGGTTGAACCATTGGCGACGGCCAAATTATAAGCGATCTTCGCTAGCTCCACATTCTGTATCGAAGCTTTCAGATCTGGCCGGGCATCCATCGCCACCCTCCGAAAGTCATCCAAGGGCTGGAGCGATTCACTAAAATCGAAAGTGCCGGTAACATCGAATTGCTCAATCGGCGTCCTGTCGTTCAATAGCGTCAGAAGCTGGATCTTGGCGGTTCGCAGGTTCACGGCTGCGTTTTCATAATCCGATTCAAACTGAACCCGTTGCAGTTCTAAACGATTGAGATCGACCTGCGCCATATCTCCCGCTTTCAAGCGCTTCCGGTTGATATCGAGTTCGTGATCCCAGTACTCCAGATTGCCGAGCGCGTTTTGCCGCACGGCCTTGGCTTGCAAAGTTTGCACGAACGCGTTGCGCAGGGTGAAGAGCAGAGATCTTTCTTGGTCTTGGTATGTCGATTCCGCAATCGCGGTTGATTCCTTGGCTTGATCGCGGCGCAATTCGCGTTTGTGAGCGCGTTCGTGCAGGTAACCGATGCCAGGAGTTTCAACAACGCCGGTAAAGGGAGTCCAAACTCCCTGATTGCGGCTCACTTGCACGCCGTCTGCCGTTAACGAGAAATCCGGATTCGGGCGAAGATAGGCGGTGATTTCGGCGGCTCGGGATTCATCGATGCTGAGTTGATCCGCTCTGAGCGTGGGATTCACCTGCTTGAATCTGTCGCGGACTTCATCCCAACTGTATGCTTTCTGAGCGTTTATAGTGGCTGCAGAGGTGCAGGCAATAACGAGCAACAGCCCAAGGCGGTAGGATTCCGAGCAGTGTGGCTTCCCAAACATCGTGTTTTATTTATTCATCCTTTACTCTCGTGTGCGTGTGCCGGCAACGGAAACGAAATGGGCGAACAATGGCAGGCGAGTGTCCAAAACTAGAACCGGCAATTGTGTCCATTTTGCGTTGAGATTCACTCGGACACCAAAAGAATCCGCCCACATAAGCTTCGAGTCAAAAACAGCCGCTGGCGGCGCGAAACGGGGCGCACCTCTCTTGCTTCAGTGTAGATAGGCCTCCGCCGTTTTCAAGAAATACGGATGGGATTCAATAGATCTTTCGGCTATATCTTTCGTAGGTGGGTAACTGTAAATAGTTAGTCATCAACACGTATTTATCTCCAAGTAAGAAGATCTTTATACTGTTGTCATGAAGAAGTGGCGAACTGCAATGGGAGAGCGCGGGCGGAGTCGACTGGGCGTTGACGGGTGCCGTCACGATCACCGCGGCAGCGAAGGCGAGAGGGATCAAGCAGGATGCGGTTTTTTGGCCCTTTTTGTCATTGAACCAGTGCTCCTCACTTCTGAAGTATGGAGCGCTATTCATGAGGAAGGCATAAGGGATTAGTTTGGAATATCGATGATCTTTCCGACTTGGTATAAGGAGCGCGTAAAGAGCATAGGCAGATGAGGCCTAGAGGCAGGTTCTTCAATAAGTCAGCCTCTGATGAGGTCCTTATGTCTTTCGATAAAATCCTTTTATCCAAGGAGATCAGTATGGATTGGCCATTGGCGGCATGCTGGCGCTGAGCGCTTTCGTCTCTCCTGCGTCGTCGGTCCAAACTTTAAAACTCTCCAATGTGTTGGGGCCGAAGGTTGTGGCGATGGCGACATCGGAGGCGTCGCGGCCGCGCGCGAGCAGAACTCGGCCGATACGTGGTACGTTGTTGCGGGGGTCAAAGGTGTGCCAACTGCCGCTGAGGTAGACTTCAAACCAAGCAGCGAAATCACCTACGCCCCAAGGCGGCGGCGTGCCCATGTCGCCCAGATATCCCGTGCAATAGCGGGCGGGAATGTTTAGACACCGGCACAGAGAGATGGCAAGGTGCGCATAATCGCGGCAAACGCCGACTCCCTCGTTGAAGGCTTCCCAGGCGGTGCGCGTGGGGCGAGCTTGGGCGTAATCAAACTTGATTCGCTGGTGCACAAAATCGCAAACGGCCTGCACGCGCGCCCAACCCTGCTGGGGGCAATGGCCGAAAATTTCCCAGGCGGCGTTCGACAACAGGTCGGTGTCGCAGTAGCGGCTGCCTAAGAGAAAGACCAGCGTCTCTTCGGGTAAATCTTCGACGGCATGCTGGCAAGCATCGGGCGCCACTTTGTCCGGTTGGCCGGAATCGCGAATGAGTGCGTCAGTCTTTATTCGCATCCGGCCCGCGGGCGCCACGAGGCGGGTACACCAATTGCCGAAGCCGTCTCGATAGCCGCCGATCGATACCGGGGGATCGGTAGTGAGATAGTCGGGAATGATGATATCGGAGGCGCGCGAATAATGTATATTCAGCGCCAGAATAACGGGCGTTGTTTGCTGAAAATTGTAAATAAGTTCATAGCCGAGCCGGATCTGCATGTTTGTTCTTCCTCTAGCGATCAGGTGTGTTGCCTTGACGCAACTGACGGCACACTCAATGATAGCTTGAATGGCGCGACAACGCTTGGCGATGCCAGATAGGTCAGATAGGTTGAGGCTGGCATCGCGCCCGTTTACGGCGGTTCCTCGCTAGACCACCGAGTGCCACATGACCGAATACGGTCAGGGACTCTTTCTCCGCGTCAAGTAGGCGGGCCCTCCACGAAGCGCTTCCGCGTTTCTTGTCTCTTGCTTGCAACGTGGCTCGTCCACAGCTAAGGCCATAAGCGCTTGGCGCATCAATTGCACAATCAGGTATCAGGAGACTCACCATTTCATGAACCGTTTCTTGAGTACAGCCCTGTTAGGCGCGGCCCTCATCATCCCGACCGCGATCGCGCCCCTCGCACTGCAAGCGCAAGACCATAGGAGCTATCACGATAGAAGACATAATGACGATCACGATTGGAACGACCACGAAGATCGGGCGTATCGCTTATATCTGAGGCAAAACCATCGCAAATATCAAGATTTTTCCACTATCAAAGAAAACCGGCAACAAGCGTATTGGGGATGGCGTCACCAACATTCCGACGCTTTACTCAAAATTGATATTCGTTAATCCGCCCTGCCGCTAGAACGCTTTAGCGTTGATGAGTCGGTAGTCATCAGCGTCACCGTTACTTCGCCATTGTTAGTTGTACTGTCACTGCGTGAGTGACGCCGCTTCCGCTAGTGGTGAATTGTTACCGGATACGTTCCTAATGGAGTAGATGAGGCGGTGGTGATTCCGTAAGTAATGTTCACCAGATTGTTGGCAGCGTTGGCTCCGGTCACGGTGTAGTTAGCGCCGCTGGGCAAGCCGCTGATCGTCACTGCTATTTGGGGGTGGCTGTTTCTGCGTCTTCCGGTTTCCTGCGGATCGCGCGCCTTTCGCCAAGGGCCGGGTCGACTTCCCGGTTCAGCTCTTTCACAAATCGAATATTCGACCTTGCCGTTGGGTTCGTATTTTCAAATTGGACGCAATGGCTCTGAGGTCATTGCCCGCACCCACGAGTTTGGCTTCGTTTTTTCAGACGACGTCTGTCCTGCGTGGCTTCGTTTTGGCAAAAAGCCTTACCTTCGCCTTTAATTTTAACGTCACCACGGTCTAAATCCTGGCTGACCACCTTCAGCTCAGTCACAGCATAAGAAAAGCTCGAAAAGCCTTTGGGACAGTCGCGGCGATTTCCGGTTGAGCCGTGAAAGGGTTTTTCGTACGCTAGAGGGTATGGAACTATTAACGCCTGACGAGATCGGACGTCTAACGCCACCCTTAGCGCTCATTGCCCAGCTATGGGATAGCCTCGACCATGAGCAGCTTCCTTTGACCGAAGCGCAACAGACGGAACTTGATCGCCGGTTGGCTTCGCTCGACGACGACCGACGCAACGGCGTTACGTGGTCGGCCCTCAAAACTGAGCTTGAGCAGCCTTGCCCGTAGTGTATCCGGTTGTTTTTACCCAAATCGCCCGGATGGAATTAATCGAGGCGCAAGACTGGTACGAGTGCGAGTCCGCCGGATTAGGGCGGCGTTTCCGCGAAGCGATCAACGCTCTTGTTGGCCGCATGAGCAACAATCCAAGACAATTTCCGATTGTTCATAAGAACGTACGCCGCGCTCTGTTGCGGCGTTTTCCTTATTCGCTGTTCTTCGTGATGAACAGTTGCTTGTTATCGCTTGTTTCCACGGCAGCAGCGACCCTTTACAGTGGCAGCACCGGACATAAAACGGGAGGTTTCTCTCCGTTGAGGACTTTTCGATCAGCTTTCTAACAGGCTTAATCCGCCAGGGAGTATAGACCGCCGAGTGAGATTGAAAACTGTAAGCGACAAGGCCCAAGGCAGGCACCGCTCAGGAAAGTCTAGCGAAAGACCGCCCCGATTGATCGCACTGCCGTATAATTTTGGCTGCGAGGCCAATTTTAACGCCATTGCGAATGACTCCGCTCTACCCGGAGCGGGATACTCAAAACATCGATCACTGACCCTCCCAAATTTCTTTCCGGCCCTATCGTACTGAAACATCAGCCCTTTGCCAGTTTTCTTTGCCCGCGAATTCATCCCGAACAACGCCGCCTCTCGTTATCTTCAAGTCAGCTTACAAGGCTGCAGTTCGGCGTCTTCCCGCTCTTCGGGATCGCGCCCCTGCCGCCCGAACCAGGAATTCCCGGTTCAGATCTTTGACAACCGAAGACTCGCGGCTCCCCCTTGGGTTCGTATTTTCGAATCGGAGCCATTAGCTTGACCGTCATACCCGCACCTACCAGGTTGGCTTCGTTTTTCAAAACATAGTTGTCTCCAGCGACTGGGTTCGTAGCGCAAAACGGTGGCCCTCACGAACATCCGGCTCACGAATCGCTTCAAAGCCGTGATTTTCGGTCCGGCGTTCCACGGCGGGTGGGGTGGCCATGTTCGGCGGCTTCGTTTTTTCAAACGGGGTCCGTCCCGCCACGGTCGTTCCGCAAAAAACGCCTTTCCTTCGCCTTTTCAAGCTGACCACGGCCTAAATCCCGGTCTCGAACCGTGCGCCTACCTTCAGTGCTAGTATGAAGCTGTTTTTTACTCATGCTGCCCACTCGAAAAATCGCATCGCTGCTCGCGTTATCCTCTGCCGCTCTGTTTTGTATTGTCCCCTTAGTCTCAAAATCCAAAACTGTCGTTCCAAAGCTGAGTCACCGTTCGGCAACGGTCATCCAGCTCTCTGGATTGCCGTTCAAGGATCTAAACAAAAACGGCCGCGTTGATCCTTATGAAGACTGGCGCAAAACTCCCAAAGACCGCGCCGCCGATCTATTGCAACGCATGACCTGGGAAGAAAAGGCCGGTGTCATGATGCACGGAACCGCTCCCGCCTCCAACGGCCCCGCCGGCATGGGCAATCACTACGACTTGGGTCAAGCCGCCAGACTGATTCACGATGCCCGAGTCAACAGCTTCATCACTCGCCTCTCCGGCAATGCCAACGATCTCGCCGCCGAAAATAACAAACTTCAGGAAATCGCCGAAGGCGAGCGTCTGGGCATTCCCCTCACCATCAGCACCGATCCGCGCAATCAATTTCACTTTACCGTCGGCGCCGGCGTCGCCGCTGGCAGCTTCTCTCAATGGCCCGGGCCTCTCGGCCTCGCGGCTATTCACGACCCAGCCCTCACGCGCAAGTTTGCCGACATCGCACGCCAGGAATATTTGGCAGTCGGCATCCGCGAAGCGCTCTCGCCGCAAGCGGATCTTGCCACCGAGCCCAGATGGAGCCGCATTGACGGCACCTTCGGCGAAGACGCAGAACTGGCCAAAAGCATGGTGGAAGCTTACGTCGCGGGTTTCCAGCACGGCACCTCGGGTTTGAATCACGATAGCGTGATCACCGTCGTCAAGCACTGGGTCGGCTACGGCGCCCAGAAAGACGGTCTCGATAGTCACAATGCGTACGGCCGCTACGCAGAGTTT
Organism: Bryobacterales bacterium; assembly: GCA_963763615.1. Taxonomy (GTDB): domain Bacteria; phylum Acidobacteriota; class Terriglobia; order Bryobacterales; family Bryobacteraceae; genus Bog-105. The sequence continues at coordinate 102,979 of CAVXPI010000021.1, forward strand.
CCCAGCGGCAGCCTCGACTATCACATCCTTCCCTTCACCGGTGCATTCGCCGCCAAGGTCGCCGGCGTGATGCCCACCTACTCGATCCTCGAGGGCGCTCGCGTCGACGGTAGACCACTTGAACAAGTCGGCGGCGGCTTCAACGCTCAATTGCTCACGCTCTTGCGCCGTTCCTATCGCTTCGGCGGCGTCATTGTCAGCGATTGGGCGATTACCAACGATTGCCCTGAGATTTGTATGAACGGCTTTCCCGCCGGGCAGAAGCCGAATTTCTCCGCCGTGGGCATGCCTTGGGGCGTCGAGCGCCTATCCAAAGAAGACCGTTTCGCTAAAGCCGTCAACGCGGGCATCGACCAAATCGGCGGCACGGAAGACTCCTCCATCCTGCTCGCCGCTCTTCATAATCACAAAATTCCAGAGCAGCGAATCGACGACGCCGTCCTCCGCATCCTCATTCAAAAGTTTCAGCAGGGCCTCTTTGAAGATCCCTACGTCGATTCAGGGAATGCCGTCAACATCGTCAACAACGAGAAATTTCAGACCGAGGCTTTAAATGCCCAGCGCCGCTCCTTCATCCTCCTCGAAAACAGGAACAAACTCCTTCCGCTGGCCGGGGCAGGGAAGCGTGTCTTCCTGTTTCAAGTCGACCGGCGCCTGGCCGCCGAATACGGCTTTACCGTCGTAGACAGTCCCGATCAAGCCGACCTCGCCATCGTACGAATTGCCGCGCCCTACGAGACCCTGCACCCGAACTATATGTTTGGCTCGATGCAGCATGAAGGCTCGCTCGATTTTGCCGACGGCAGCCCCGACCTCGAAATCGTCAACCGCGCCATCGCCAAAGTTCCTACCATCGTCACCGTGTACCTCGACCGCCCAGCTATCCTTTCCCGTTTCAACGATAAGGCCGGCGCCCTACTCGCCAACTTCGGCGCCAGTGATCGCGCTCTATTGGATGTCGTCACTGGGAGAGCGAAACCGGAAGGCCGTCTTCCCTTCGAGCTGCCGTCGTCTATGCAGGAAGTCGAAGCGCAATCGAGCGAACTGCCGCACGATACGGCGCATCCCCTATACAAATTAGGCTTCGGCCTCAACTATTAAGAAATCGTTACTCTCGATCCCGTACTTTTTTCTGCTTTCAGCCTGAGCGAAACCGCAGGTTCCTGTCACTTTTACATCAGGAGACAGGTCCAATAGGCAGAGGTTCTTATATGAACAGGAAAGTGTGGGGCCACCGCGGATGCCGTGGACTGGGCTATCCTCCGGAGAACTCTCTCGGCGCGTTTCAGACCGCCATTGATGCCAGCGCCGGCGGAATTGAGTTCGACATTCAGTTGAGCCAAGACGGCGTGCCCGTCGTTTTTCATGACAGCAATCTCCTGCGGATGACCGGCGTTGCCGGCGAAATATCATCCCTCACTCTGATTGAACTGAGAAAACTGCGCCTTCTCACCCCAGAAGGCAGACCTTCTAAACAAGCAATCCCGACCCTCGCTGAGGTGCTCGACTTAGTCGCGCGGCATCGCCCAACCGCTCCCGAGTTCGTTGTGAACATCGAGTTAAAAGACCCGGCTTCGCCTAAGGCAATGATCGCGCTTGTTCGCGAACGCATCCTCCAGGGCTGGAGCTATCGGAACTTCCTCATTAGCTCCTTCGACATGTCTTGTCTCCGCGAAGTCAAAGTGCTTTTGCCGGGAATCCCCATCGGCACTCTCTTTGAATGTGCACCGGAAGAGTTAGCTCCTAAGCTGCAACAAACGGCCGACCTCGAGGCCAACACCGTCAACATTCCGGTGACTTCACTGACTCCCGAGGTTACTAAACTCCTCGCGGCCACCGGCGCTACTCCTGTCGTATGGACGCCGAATGAAACCAACCCAAATCTTCTCCCGTCCCTGGCTCGGGAAAAGCTCATCAAGGATCTTCGCGAACGCGAGTTTATCGCCATTACGGATTTTCCTAGAGAGCTGCTGCACTTTCTCAAGCCCAACAGGACGAAGGCCACCGTTACGGGCGTGCTGGCCGCCTGCCTTGCTTTGAGTCAGCAGGAGATGCTGTTTCACCCCAGCGAATCGGGACTCGAAATTTTGAAATCGCCCTCCGACTATCCGGAGTTACAACGGTTCGGTTTTCGTGAGTCGTCACTCATTGCGGAAGACGGCGTCCCCATCACAGTCTGGGAGCGCCTGGGGGCGATGGATCGCCCACACTTTCTGCTCTTCCACGGCAACCGCGCTCATTGGGGCGACACCGGCGTGGGAGATGCCTCGCGAGACAGACGCGCCCGCCTAAAATTCATCGGCGAACTTGCCTCTTCCGGCGCGGGTGTCACCGCCGTCACGCTCCGAGGCTTTGGCAATAGTTCGGCCGTCCCTAGCGAGACCGGCTTCCTTCTTGACCTCCGCGCCGTCGCCGACTACATTACGGCGCGCGGCTTTCCTCACCAACGGCTCGTTATTGCCGGTGAGTCGCTCGGAACCTGGGCCGCTACCCAGACTGCGGTTTATCTCACACTGCGCAACACACCTCCCGCTCTCCTGAGCCTGCAGAATCCCTTCACCTCCATGGCAGAAGTGGGCGAATCGGTCATCTCCCATTTCGCGATCTTCCGTTCACTCAACATCGCCCTCTCAGCATCATCTCTCGACCGTCACATATTGAAGAGCCACTTCTACACCGCCAAGCTAGTGCAGCAACTAACGCCGGATACGGTCCTCCACATCGCGACCTCGGGCAAAGACGGCTTGGTGCACCCATCCCACAGTGACAGACTCGCTGAACTGGCGCAACGGAAAAACCTCCGTGTAGTCAGAGATATTTTTGCCGATGCGCTCCACTCTACGATCCCTCCTATCGAGTACGCGCGCCGTCTCCTGTCTGTGGGGGATCAGTCTTGCCTCCCGACCCCCGACCCAAGCCAGTTATGGGAGGGTATCCCTCTTCAGACCGTTGCCAGCTAGCGTAGGGCGCTGACGCTTCCGGCTCAGTTTCAAGTGATAGAGTAGACACAAATGTCATTCCTAAAGAAGTCACTTGAGAAGCGGATCCTTGAGCTTCGTAAATCGATCGAAATGCAGGGCACTGAGCTGGCAGCCTATGAACAGGTGTTGGCTCTCGAGTCTGGAAAACCCTTCGCAAGTCTAAATTCCGCCCCACCCGTCGTCGCGGCTGCCGTGAAGCAACACTCTCATCCGTCTCCCGCGAGGAAGGCATCACCCGTGGCCGCCGCACCCATCTCTGTCGACTTCAACGGAAGCCGTTCAGATTTTGTGGAAGCTGCCTTGAAACAGCGAGGCGCAGCCGGCGCGACCCCGCACGAAATTTCCGCCGCTTTCGCTGCCCGTAAAATCGCCGTGGGCAAGAATCTCGTCTACAACGTTTTGAGCTCGATGTTCAAGCAAAAGAGAGTTCGCAGGTCTGGTGGCAAATACTATCTTATGGGCTCGTCCGCCAGCGCGCTACCTGCCGGCGCCCCCAAGAAAAGCCGCATCAGTGAAGAAGGCATGCGCCGCATCATTGCCGCAACCAAGAAACGCTGGGCCGCGAAACGAGCCGCCGATAGCAAAGCCAAAGCCCGCTAAACCGGAACGACAAACCCGGCCAGTCTCTTTCTGATCGATTCCGGAGTGTCGGCCACCACCTCGCAGAATTCTTCTCCATACTCCTGTGAAATCACGGCGGCGCGTTCATGCAACAGATGCAGCGCGCGCCCTTCACTGATAGGAAGCCGAAAGCGCTGCCGCGTCACAGGGTCGAGCACCAGCTCGCTGTCAATCAATTCCAGCAGCCGCGGAATCCCCACACCCGTTTTACCCGAGACCAGCGCTGCCTTGGTATTATTCAACCGCGCAGCCTCTCCCAGAAGCCGGTGTGTGACTGCCTGCAAGTCTGCCTTCTCTGTTCCGTTCGGCAGTGCATCGCACTTATTGAGAACTAGAATCTGCGGCGTTGCCTCCGCGTGAATTTCTCCCAGCACTTTCATCACATGGGCCGTCTGCTCCGCCGCAACGGGTGAGGTTAAATCCACCACATGCAGCAACAGCACCGCCGACGTCACTTCTTCTAACGTCGCCCGAAACGCATCCACCAGCGTGGTCGGCAAATTGCGGATGAACCCGACGGTGTCGCTCAACAACACCCGCCGGTGGGAGGGCAATCGCACCTGCCGCACAATCGGATCAAGCGTCGCAAACATTTTGGCGTCGGCTAAAACGTCCGCTCCGCTCAGCCGGTTGAAGAGCGTCGATTTCCCCGCGTTCGTATAACCCACCAAGCTTACCGTGGAAAGCGGGACCGCCTGCCGCTGGGCGCGTTGCACCCCGCGCGTGGTCCGCACGCGGGCGATATCTCCTTTGAGCTTGGCGATGCGGCTGCCAATCCGCCGCCGGTCCGTTTCTAATTTTGTTTCACCGGGACCGCGCGTACCGATTCCGCCGCCCAAGCGGGACATCTCAACGCCATGTCCCGAAAGCCGCGGCAAAAGATAGCTCAACTGCGCCAGTTCCACTTGCAGTTGTCCTTCACTAGTGCGCGCCCGGCTCGCAAAGATATCGAGAATCAGTTGCGTTCTGTCAATCACCTTCACCTGAAGCTGCTTTTCCAGGTTGCGCAATTGGGTAGGCGTCAATTCATGATCGAAAATGACGGTGCCGATTTCTTCGGCATCTACTAACGCTTTCAACTCCGTCACTTTGCCCGACCCCAAGAGAGTCGCGGCGTCTAAGGCGGGCCGCGCCTGCGTGAAGCGCCCCACTACTTGCGCCCCGGCACTTTCAGTTAATGTGGCTAATTCTTCGAGAGACTCTTCAACGTTCTCGGTCGCATCCAGGCGGCTTGCGTCCGCGCTTGGGGGAGCGGAACGCCGCTTGGCGGTTACTTCCACCCCCACAATCAGCGCTCGCTCAACTACCGCCGGCACTCAAGAATGGCTTTCTTCGTCTGTTTCACCGCCAGACACGGGCACGCCGGGAACCGTACCGCCGGCCCCAACGCTATGCGCGGCAGCTACCGAATGTGACGACGTTGGTTTCGAAATCACCACCGTCGAAATAGCGTGTTTAAAAATGAGCTGCTCCTGGTTGTTCGTCTCCAGGATCACCGAATATTTATCAAAACTTTTTATCCGGCCGGAGAGTTTCACTCCGCTCATCAAATAAATGGTTAGGAAGGTCTTATCTTTTCTGGTGTTGTTTAAGAACGCTTCCTGTATGTTCTGCGCAGGCTTTTCCAATTGAAGTATCCTTAGTCGACTGTCTACCGATTCGTTCTCGCCCCAAGCATTGCTGCTCAGCACGAGTCACTTTACAATCTGTCCGCGCACTTTTGGAGGAGATGTTTTGGTGCGAGGCGCTTTTCTTTATCTTATCCCGCTCCGGCGGCGCCGCGATTTAAACGTTACAGTTTCGTAAGAGGAATGGTTTTGTGTCTTTAGTACGGCGAAGACGGCGGACGTTTAGCCGATTTGGGTTTTAAGCCGAAATTCAGGAGTTTCGAAGGCTGATAACACTCCCTCTGGTCGTGGTTCTGAAAAACCATCGTTGATTCGAAACACGCTTGTCCCGGTGAACTCCTCTCCAGCTAAACTGTAGCTTTGGTGCAGCCAACCGCCGCCAAGCGGCCTCTCACACTCGTTTTCCTCGCGATTTTGGTGGTTTTCCTCTCGCTGCTCCTCATGCGTGTCTGGATGGGACCGCTGGGCCGCCTCGTTTCGGTGAGAAGCACCCTCAACGTGGAGGCTATCGCGTTTCTCGCCCTCTGCCTTTGTTTGCTGACCAGGCATAGCCGTTCGCCAAGCCCTCACGGTCCATCGTCCAACGACAGGGCAGGGCTTGGCCTCATTTTCGCTATTGGTGTTGCTAGCGCCGCTGCTTACATTCCCGGCATCACGTGTCCCTTTCTGTTTGACGACTATCGTCACCTGATGTTTGCCGTTAATGAAACTTGGCGGGAACTACTGAGCCGCGTTGTCCTCAATCACCCTACTGGCGGCGATCTGTTTTTTCGTCCACTCGGCGACTTTGCGATTTTAGCCCTCTACGACTGGGCTCATTTCGACTTCAGACTCTGGCACGTAGCCGGTACCTTGACTCACGTTGTCAATACGCTACTCGTCTTACTACTGGCCAAACGGATTTGCGGAAGTTGGTTCGGAGCCGCCGCCGCCAGCCTCTTTTTCGGTTGGCAGGCCTCGCATGTGGAAGCGGTCAATTGGCTCTCAGCGTTCTACGATCTGCTCGCCACATTTTTCGTGCTTCTCGTTTTGCTCGAAACCACGTCTCGAAAAAGCAGCGCGTGGCGTTATGCCGGCCTGTGCCTCGCTACGGTGCTCGCCTGTCTCAGCAAAGAATCGGCGTTTTGCCTCCCATTCCTTGCCTCCATCGTCACCCTGTTCAAATCTTTGGAGACACGCCGGCTCGCTTGGAAGAAAACGCTCGCCTCTGCCGCCGCTTGTGCTTTTGTCTTCCTTTTCCGCTTCTGGTACCTCGGCGGCTTGGGCGGTTACTACCAGTCGACCGAGGGTTCTTCGGCCATTCACCTCCACGCGCCGAGCGTTCTGCAAGCACTCGGCCTGCGCTTGTGGGCGATTCTTTTCGTGCCTCTAAATTGGAGTGCGCCGCCGGGCTTGCCTCTCAAACTCGCATTCAGCGGCCTAGCTGTCGCCGCCGTCGGTTTCTCCCTGACCGCGCAACTCATTCCGCGGCGAGCCGTCTTACTTCTGCTCTTCACGATCTTCGCTTCACTGCCCGCCATCGCCGTCTTGTTAATTGGCCCCGATCTGGCCGGCGCTCGTATCCTCTATCTGCCATCTGTCGGCTGCGCGCTCCTGTGGGCTGAGATCGCCGGAAGCGTCCCTAACCGGAAACTCGCAGCCGTCCTTTTCGCTCTCGTCCTCCTCTTTCAGGTCACGGCTCTGCTTCACAATGAACAACTTTGGGAACCCGTTGCCCAAACCGCTCGCCAGGCTTGCCGCGATGCTGCCTCTTACCTCAAAAAAGATCCTAAGCTGAAGATCTACGGACTCAATCTGCCGCGCTACCGGAACGGCGTTTATTTCCTGCAAAACGCCTTTCCTTACTGCGTTGCCATCAACGGCTCAGTCGACGACAAGCGAATCGATTTCGGCAACGAATTACCCAAGATCCCCGTCCCCGATCAGCACATCGCCAAGTGGGACGAAGATGCGAGCCGGTTGATGATCGAATAGTGCCCTGGTTGGGTCTCAAACGCCTGGTGAGGGAAGGAGATTTTACGGTTCGAAATGGGAGACTGGGCGGTTTTGGTAAAGCCGAGGCGAAGAAGGGGCGATTTTACGGTTCGAAACGAAGTGCGGCCCGGGGAGGCGCGCGATAGCTGGAAATTGGGTTGCGGAATCGACGATTTTGCGAGCGGCGCCGTTTTCCATGTTTTGTTTTGGAGTGAAAAGGGCGGATTTTGGGTGGGTTGGACACAGTTCGAGTTCGGTGCGGGACAAGTAGGAATGGAGTGACAATTTTTTTACTTAGTTTGGCGCATTAGCTGCAGCGGCTTGTGCTTGGCCGTGATACGGCGGCGGTGTTGCTGGTTCAGCCGGATTTTGCCGTTCCTGCTTGTCGCTTGGTTTTGGCCGCTGTTCTTGCTGTTCGTTCGTGTTGGCTCGTTTTTGCTGTTGCTTAGCCGCGCGTGCTTCTTGTCTGGCGACAATGCGGGCTTGTTTTTGTTGGGCGAATTCGAAGCGTCGGCCTTGCAGTTGGAAGCGCTGGCGTTGGAGGTCGAGCAGATCCAGCCGGCGTTGTTCGTTGAAGGCGGCTTTGCGAATGGCCCTGACGTTGTCGAGAGATCGGTTGAAGGTGCGTTCGGCTTGCGTCTGGTAGCGATCGAAGAGGTTGAGTTTGTGGAGGTCATCGGGAGTCCATTGGGTGGGATCCGGTTGCCGATTGTGGAGCTCGACTTCCCAGGTGGAGTGGATGAACTGACGGCGCGTGAGGAACCAGCGCGCACGGGCGAAATCACCGATGAGACGAGCGTCATCTTCGGTGGAGGGTTGATGGGTTTCGAAGCCGTCTTTGAGAAGAGCATCGAATTCGGCAGGGTCTTCGCCCTGGATGAAGAGAGACTCGGACGCAGCGCCGTGGGTGAGGTGGTTGAGGCAGGAAATGGCTTTTCCCGAGAGAGTAACGGGACCGGTTTGTTTAGGCATGGGAATGCCTCCTTTTCGCCTCTAGGATGGTATGGGGGCGAGGGGCGGGATGGGAAATTATCTGGTAAGTGGCTGAAAAGAGGGGAGAAGAAAAATTTGGGCCGGCGGTGATGGAAAAAATGATCGCCGTAAACGCGGCCATCGACGGCAGTTCACTTCAAGATCTTGCAGAAAAAACCAAGACAGAGCCGCCTGCACGAAATCGGCCAGCCTCTCGCTTATAGCTGATGGGGTGGATTCGACTAGTGCTTAATTGCATAAATTGGAGTATGATTGCCGCTCCGTTGCTGTTAAGGAGCGGCGCACGCAGACTTCTGCAAGTTGGTACTAGCTATTGTTCATTGGGCTTGGCGGGGCAGGCCTCCACTCTCATGGAGTGTTGCATGGCGAACTGCTCAACGGTATGTTGCACCTCTTGCAGATCCTGCGCTTCAAATTGACCCGGCAGGAATTGTCCGCACCATTGAAAAACCGTATCGCGCGGGTACTGAGCCATTCGCTCAGTCAGGCCGTGAGCATCAACGGCGGAATAGGCGCCAATCTGCAGAACGATTCCCAACCCTAAATACCCCGGCTGAACCTCTATCAGAACGGGGCTGACTTTGTAGTCGTCCCACTGCTTACGGCAGAGATCGTCTACGCATAATAACCGCAACCGTCGAGCAAGGGGCTCATCGACAACCCAGGCGGGCGAATCCGCCAGTGCGCGGAAAAGCGCGTCGCCCAACAATCGATCGTTTTGATACGGGTCGGCGCTAGTGATGGAGTTTCGCGTCAACAGACCTGGCTGTTCGCTCCATTGCCGAGACCACTCTTCCAGGCGGCGCAGAAACACGCTTTGCGCTTCGTTGCCGGCATAAGCAGCCAACACGCGCACGGCATCGGCGGCAGCGTCCGGCGAGGGATCGTTCAACGTGAGCAAAGCTTGCTGTTTGACGACAGGATTCCACGTCACGCTAGCAACCTCGGAAAGCAGCGATGTGTAACAGCCGCGGCCGGTTCGCGCGGCCATCGCTTGCGCGAGAATTCGGGAGCCTTGTTGTACGTCAACGCGCGTGAAGTAGGCCACGAACCACTGATCAATCAAGCATGGCCCTTGCGGCCCTTTGTAAAGAGCCAACATAGATTCGAGCAAACGGCGTGTCCCAAATTTGGCGGCCACCGGCACGCTGGACAGTGCCGTCATCTTGTCCGCTTTGAATTTTGAGATGAGAACCTCATCTACGGCGGCATTCGCCTCTGCGGGGAGTTCTCGTACTTCGGTCTCGATGAATTTCGGATTGGCCGACGCCAGATCGTTAAGGAGAACCTGCTTTTCCTCCGCAGGCGCCAACTCGCGAAGGCGGTAGAGCGCCCAGCCGGCGAGATCGGTAGGACCCGCCCACACAAGCTTGCCGGCCAAGATGGGCGAGATGGTGTCAACCGGCGCTTTTTGAATCAGCAGCCGCAGCGAAGGGAGCATCTCCGGCCCGCGGATGAGGGTCCATTTCTCGGAGAGTAGTTTCAGCTGCCGCTCGGGAGTAAAGTCGTTGAAGCCCGCAATGAGAAGCGCGCGTGACATGCCGAAATCCTCAGGTTCAATCAAACCAGCCGCTTTTGCTTCGCCGGGCGCGAACGTCGCGATTGTCTGAATACATTGGTCGCGCACGGCCAGGTCTTTGCGAGCCAGCGCGGGGATCAAATGCGCGGCAAGGGTGCGCTGCATCTGTTGGAACTCATGCTGGCGCTTTTCGACAATGGGCCGCGCCGTCTCTATGTCGAAACGTTGCAGAGCTTCGGCCGTGAGCGGAACCATTGGTTCTGGATACCGTTCCACAAAATCAAGAAATGCGCGGAAGGTGACAGGCCAGCTTCCAAAGCCAACGCCCGGGTCAACAAGATAAGCGTCCAATTCCTGAATGACAACAGAACGGTTCGGTGAGCGAAACAGCGCCAATTGATCGAGATTCGCCGGGTCGTTGCGCGCTCTCGCCAAAATGAATCGAACGGCATCGGCGGTACCGAGATCCGCCAGGGCTTGCCGTGCGAGGGCGATCTCTTCATTCCCCGGACTTGCGGAAACAGCAAGAACCCTGCTGATTTCCGCCAACTTCGCCGCGGCCCACTCCGCCTCCGGCGGCAAGATCTCAAATTCCAAAATGTTGGAAAGGGCCGCAAGAGCGACATTGCCTGAGCCGGGCTCTGGTGGGAGACGTTCGCGCTGCAAACGCCACGATTTCACAAATACTCGATAGACGCCGGGCTGATCGAAGCGCAGCCAATCATTGAGGAAAAGGTGGATCTCGACGGGTTGCGCGTCCAAAGTTGGTTCGGTGCTCAGGCCTCCGCCGATGAATCCCAGGACGCCGGCTCCAATATAATTGGCCAACGGGTCCAGCGCGTCGTGGCGGTCAACAGTGAATTCCTCCGACCGCAAACGACCGCTGCGATCGTAAGTGGCGGCGTTGAGTTTGTATTTGCCGGGCGTGCTGCTGGAGAAGGCAAGGGTAATCGGAATGCTCTCGCCCGAATGGAAGCGACTCTGTCCGTTTGTTGTGGTGAGGCTTAATTTTAGGTCGGGCGGGTTGGTGGCATAAAGCGTTTGATGAGCCGCGTCGAACGGAATCGCTGCGGATAGTGCGGCGACTGCCAACAAAGGAAGAAGCACGATTCAATAGACACCGAGGTTGTCGTAAATGTTCCGGCCAGGTCATCCTGCGGACGGTGATAGACCCGCCGCCTAGACTAGTTCGAAGATCACATTCGATGCCCAAGCCGCCCGTTGCGGCCAGCAACTAGTTTAGAAGAGCGCGGTTTCAAGACCGAGGTCCATCAGCGTTCGGTCAACGCTCTTGCCGCGGGGAGTGAACTGCGTCTTCAATTCACAACCGACGAAAGACATCAAGCTTTTCTGGCCCGAAGCGCGGAGGCCAAGGTGCTCGGAATGCGTGTGAAGATCGCATGCCTGGAGGATGTCACGCAAGGAAAACTATGGGCCTACGGCGATCCTCGGCGGCGATTGAGTAAGCGCAAGAAGGATGAATTGGATCTAATCCGGTTGGCATATCCTCGCCTGAAAAGTGTTCTTCCCGGCGAGCTGCGAGACCAGATCGACAAGGGTTGATGTAGCCGGCAACCGCGTCTATGAGCAAAGATGATGGCTAACCGGGCGTCAACGCTACTGATGCCGGAGTGCCGTTATGGGGTACACCTGTGGCGCGCGGCGGGCTGGAATGTGGCACGCTCAGAGGCCGGTTGCGCGGCCGCCGTACAAGAGCAAAAGCACGATCTGCTCCGTCCCGAATCTGAGTCGGCAAGGAACGGTAGCATCGCCAGAAGTCAGCCGCCGCATGGTGAATCACAAAGTCGTCGAGCGACCCGCTGCATGGTCCGCGACGGCGCGGTCTGCCAATGAACTCAGTGCACCGTTCTTCGAGCCGGCTTCAATTTGCTGGTCCCACGCCTCTGCGTCAAACTGTGCAAACCAGTCGCGAAAGGCTCTAAGCTCATCCGCGTTTAAGCCCCTGACCTGGCTTTCAACCTGTTCAACATTACTCATCTCAAGCTCCTTTTACAGGTTACAACCTGGCTGCTTTCCGGTCGTACGGCGCTCTTTCGGAACAACTCATGAATCCGATCTGCAGTTATGGCCGACTGACAGCCGCGCTTTCCTTCAATTCCGTGTTAAGGCCCTCAAACCATCGAAGTGTGTCACCCGCTTGATACACGAGGCGAGTGCCGTCGGCACCAATAAGAAAACCGTTGGGTAGGGACGGAACCGGCTTCCAGGTACTCGTGGACTTGTCGAATACCGATATCCCGACACGTTTCCGGTCTATTGAGTGCAATCCATAAAGCAAGCCCGATGAATCGAAGGCGGATGGAAACACCGAGTCGTTCACGCTGCCCGTATCGAAGACCCATTGCCCAGTCAATTCTCCGTTCAAGTTCAATTCCACCCACGCCTGCTTATGCGGGCCGACGAGTAATGCCGCGCCGAGCCGATCCTTGATGGCCCGCAGCCTCCAAAGGCCGCCAAACGGCCCAACAACTTGATCCCGTCCCATGCCTTCCCACTGGGGAAGTGCGGATCGCGGCACAAACGAGCCGAGCAACGCTCCAGCGCGCGAGTAGTGACGGAAGGTCATGAAGTCAGGTACCGGAAGATCATCAGCTTTCCACTGTTGATCGCCGAACATCCAGATGGAATGGTCAGGCGCGAAACACACTTGCGACGGCCTAAACGGTTGCGTTTGAATAACTCGCATCTGATTGCCGCTATCGTCAAGAATTGCGATTCCGGATCGCGAGTCACGTTCAATCCAGTAAACCATCGCCGACACGCCGTCGCTATCGACCGCGACACTCATCGGCGCGGTGGTCTTGGTCCCATCGGGAAGTTTGAAGGACGTGACATCGAACATTTTCAGGCCTTCGGGGTCATAGAGGTGGCGCTGTGGACGTGCACGAGGTCCCAAGCGACGACATATCCATGGTCGAAGGTAGGGCCTGGATTCGAATCACGCAGGCCGCCAAAAGTGATTTCACTGGGAGACTGTGCCGCACACAGAGCCGCGAAAAGAAGACAGAAGGCGCAGACTCGCATGGTTGCCATGATTAGACTCCTCCGAACAATTATGACGTAATTCTTTGGCGGACGTTTAAGAGCGCAAACGTTGGCTCAAAAAGGAGCCAATGACGAAGAAGGCCAGAGGCAAAAGCGGCCAGAACGAGCTGACGTGTGATGAAATATAAGAAGGGACGAATGAAGACCAAGAACTTGTCCATCGCAAACGTTAATTTTGAAGACCCCGAGGAGTTGGCGTGTTTTCGGGAACAGCAGGACGCTCTTCTTACAGAGCGAAAGAGCAAGATTATTGCTGAGCTGAAGCGAAACGGACAACTCGATGACGAGGGTAATTTTGCTTTTAAGCAGCCGTTGCCTAACGATATGAAGCCGGAGTCCCTGGCTGACTTCAAACATTAATGCCGGCGCCACACATGGTGGTGGTGGCTGGTCCTCCGGGCAGCGGAAAATCTTCTTTGCTCCGACCGCCCGATGATAGTGAGCTGGCGTACTTCAATGCGGACGAGCGCGCGCGCGACCTAAACCACGGGTCCGGGCATAACATTTCCTTGGCCATTCGTGCCGTCGTGAATCAAGAACTCGAAGCGTTCATTCTCTATAACATCCGCGAAGGCCGCAGTTTCTGTTACGAGACGACCCTTCGAACAGCGATCACCTATGACCAGGCGCGGCTTGCCAAGTCACATGGATTTCGAACTTTGATGCAATATGCCGCTCTGTCCAGTGTGGAAGATTCGATTGAACGGGTTCGGGCACGCGCGGAGCAAGGTGGTCATTCCGCCCCACCAGAACGAATTCGTGAAATCTACGAAGCAAGTCTGAAAAACCTTCCCCGGGCGTTGACGGAATTCGGATACGTCCAGGTTTATGACAACAGCGACAAAATAAAGCGGGGGCGTCCGACTTTGGTGCTCGAAGGTATCAATGGCCGGATTGTTTCGCTGGTAGCCCAGGTGCCCGAATGGACGCTGAATGCATTGCGCGGAACCGAACACGACATATCAGAACAGCTAAGATCACAGGTTCGGACGCTCCCCGCGGCGGCTTCTAGTTAAATAACCTGCGTCACCACGGCCGGTTAAAACGTTCAACCAGCAGGCGTTTTTCGCAAGCGCTTTCATTTTTTCGTTCACATGATATAAATCATAGGATGCTTCGACGCGCTTAATTGCAGATTTTGCGGTCCCAGTGAGACTCGACACATCCATGCACCCATTTATCGCTCTTTTCCTTTTGCAAGCCTCCAAGAAATTGGTTTCGCTTGGCGCCATCGACATCGTCATCATCGCGCTCTATTTTTTGATGGTGCTGGGCATTGGCTACTACCTGAAAAACTTCACCAAAACGGGCGAGGAGTTTTTCATGGCCGGCCGCGACATGAGTTCCTGGATCGCAGGACTCAGCTTCGTGGCCGCCAATCTTGGAGCGCTCGAACTCATGGGCTGGGCCGGCTCCGCTTATCAATACGGCATCCTCGCCGCGCACTGGTATTGGATCGGCGCCATTCCCGCCATGCTCTTCCTGGCGATCGTAATGATGCCGTTCTATTACATCTCGAAAACGCACTCGGTGCCCGGCTATCTCAAGCTCCGCTTCGGCGAATCGTCCCGCCTCCTCGCCGCCGTCTCGTTCGGTTTCATGACCGTGCTCATGAGCGGCATCAACATGTTCTCCATGGCCAAGGTGATGCAGATCGTGCTGGGCTGGGATCTCAACTTCAGCATCTGGGTTTCTTCGCTCACCGTTGCCGGCTACGTGTTCTTTGGCGGCTTGCTGTCGGCCATTTTTAATGAAGTGCTCCAGTTCTTCCTCATCTGGCTCGGCGCTCTGGTCGTTACGATTCTCGGCCTCTACGAAACCGGCGGCTGGGGCGGCGTTGTGCATCGCATCCATGAACGCTGGCCCAATGGCGATTACACCCACATGTGGTCGGGCTTGGGCTCGTTCACGACAAATCCGATGGGCATCCATTGGACAGGCATCGTCATGGGGCTCGGTTTCGTGATCTCGTTTGGTTACTGGACCACCGACTTCCTTGTCGTGCAACGCGTGCTCGCCGCCAAGGATCTGCGCAGCGCGAAAATGGCTCCCATTATTGGCGCGGCCTTCAAGATGGCCGTTCCGCTAATCGTCATTCTGCCCGGCCTGTTAGGTCTCGCCGTTCTGCCCGATAAGCTCGTGGCTGAATCCGCGCAAGCCCTCAACCCCACCGCGCACACTTATAACGACGTGCTGCCACTTATGCTCGCGCGCTATTGCGGACCCGGTCTTTTGGGTCTTGGCATCACGGCACTCATCGCCGGTTTCATGTCCGGGATGGCGGGTAACGTCAGCGCCTTCGCCACGGTTTGGACGTACGACATTTACCGGGCCGTGATTAAGCGAGACGCCGACGATTCACACTACGTAACCATGGGCAAATGGTGTACCGTGCTGGGCGTCTTGGTCAGTATCGGCACCGCCTATCTTGTGATGCAGTTCTCGAGCATCATGGATTACGTGCAGGCGCTTTTCAGTTTTTTCATCGCGCCGTTGTTTGGAACAGTTATCCTCGGCATGCTCTGGAAACGCGCCACACCGGCTGGCGGTTTCTGGGGATTGCTCACTGGAACGCTCAGTTCTATCGCCATGTGGGCGTGGGTTACCAAAGTCCCCGAAGCGCTTGGCATCATCGCCCTCTCGCCAAACGCCAAGCCCATGGCCGAGAACATGTACCGCGCGCTTTGGAGTTGGATCATCTGCGTTATCGTTACGGTCGTCGTCAGTCTCATGACCGCGCCGAAGCCGGATGAAGAACTCGTCGGCCTTGTTTATGGCGCAACAGACATCCCATCCGAAGGCGATTTGCGCTGGTTCCAAAAGCCGATCTTCTGGGCGGCGCTGGTGGCTATAGCGCTGGTGATTGCGAACGTCATTTTCTGGTAAACAAACATGCATGAACACGGCCGCATTCCTATCTGGTTTTTCATCGGTGTCCTTCTCACTGCCTACGGCGTCCTCATCTTGGGCGCGGGCATCTACGGTTTGTCGCATCCGGCAAACGTCGTGCTTGACGAACTCCACATCGGCATCTGGTGGGGCGCACTTTTGCTCGTTGTCGGACTCTTTTACGTTTTACGCTTTTACCCAAGGAAACAGTAATGTCAGAAACAACTCAAACTAACGCTAAGCTCGGGCTGATCGTCGGCAATCGCGGTTTCTTTCCCGGCCACCTTGCCGCCGAAGGGCGTGAAGATATGCTGCGCGTATTGGGCGCGGCAGGCGTCGAGGCCGTCGCCCTCACGCCGCAAGAATCCAGATATGGCGCTGTCGAATCGTTCGAAGAAGCCAAGCGCCTCGCGGACCTTTTCAGCAAACAGCGCGATTCGCTGGATGGCGTGATTGTCACTCTGCCGAACTTCGGCGACGAACGCGCCATTGCCGATACGCTGCGCCGTTCCGGCCTGCACGTGCCCATTCTGGTGCAAGCAACGCCGGACTCGGCCAGGCAAGATGACCATTGCCGACCGCCGCGATAGCTTCTGCGGCAAGATGTCTGCCTGCAACAATCTCATGCAGTACGGCATCCCGTATTCGCTCACGACGCTGCATACCGAAGCGCCGGATTCGCCGGAATTCAAGAGAGACCTGGCGTGGTTTCTGGGCGTCTGCCGCGTGGTGCGCGGTTTGAAGAATCTCCGCATTGGCTCTATCGGCGCTCGTCCGCAAGCTTTTAACACAGTCCGCTACAGCGAAAAGATTCTCGAGACCGCCGGCATCTCCGTCATTACTATCGATCTGTCCGAAATCCTCGGCCGCATCAACAACATGAAAGATGACGACCCGGCCGGCCAGGCAAAGCTCAAAGCTATCCAAGCCTACGTCTCTACCAAGGATGTCCCCGCCGCATCGCTCATGAAGATGGCCAAGCTGGGCGCAGTCGTCGATGGCTGGATGAAGGAGACCGACACCGCCATCTCTGCCGTCCAGTGCTGGACTTCGCTCGAAGAATACTTCGGCGTCGTGCCGTGCACTGTGATGAGCATGATGAGCAACGACCTGATGTCGAGCGCCTGCGAAGTGGATATCGCGGGCGTCGTTGGCATGCACGCGCTGCGGATGGCATCGGAAACCCCGAGCGCTTTGCTCGATTGGAACAATAACTATGGCGACGATCCGAACAAAGCCGTCTGCTTCCATTGCAGCAACCTGCCTAAGCACTTCTTCCAAGATGTGCGCATGGATTATCAAGAGATCATCGCGGGCACCGTTGGCAAGCTCAACACGTTCGGCACTTGCGTGGGCCGAGTTAAAGCGGCACCCATGAGTTACTGCCGCATTTCCACGGACGACAAAGCCGGACGTGTGCGCGGCTACGTGGGCGATGGCCGCTTTACGGACGATTCACTGATCACCTTCGGGGGCGCGGGCGTTGTCGAGATTCCACGGCTGCAAGATCTTCTGCGCTTCATCTGCGAGCGCGGCTTTGAACATCATACGGCCGCTAACTTGGCCCCAGTCTCGAATATTGTTTACGAAGCCACCACTAAGTATCTAAACTGGGACATGTATTGGCATAAAGCATGAGTATCGTCGTTGCCGGAGTCGATTTTGGCACGCTGAGTGTCCGCGTTTCTCTTTTTGACAATGAAAAAGGCCGTTTAGGATCGGGTGTGGCGGAGTATCCGCTGCACCGCAAACGAGAGGATCCGGACTACGCCACGCAGAGCCACGCCGACCACATGTCCGCGCTGGTGGAAGCCATGCGCAAAGCATTGGCTGAGGCGGGCGTAGCGGGCAGCGCCGTCAAATCGATTGCGCTCGACACCACCGGGTCGAGCGTCATTCCCGTTGGCGACGATCTTGAGCCGCTCGACGATTACTATTTGTGGTGCGATCACCGCGCCTGGCGGGAAGCACAAGAAATCACCGAAAAGGCCCACGAATCCGGTCTTCTCGCCATCAAGTGGTGTGGCGGCGCTTACTCCTCCGAGTGGGGTTTCTCGAAGCTGCTTCACTGGCTTCGCAATAATCCGGATAAGCGCGATCAGTTCGTCACCGCCTTCGAGCATTGCGATTACGTAGTCACCGTTCTTTGCGGCATTCACACCATTGCCAACGCGCCGCGCAGCATCTGCGCCATGGGCCATAAGTGGATGTGGAACGAATCGCTCGGCGGCCTGCCTCCGGAAGGTTTTCTCATCAAGGTCGACCCGCTGCTGAAAGGGATGCGCACCAAACTGAGCGGGCGCTATCGAACCTCCAACTCGATCGCCGGAACGCTGTGCGAAGAGTGGGCCACGAAACTCGGCCTCAGTGCGGGGATCCCCATTCCCGTTGGCGCTTTCGATGCACATTGGGATGCCATTGGCGCCGGCGTTCGATTGGGCGACGTGGTCAACGTCATCGGCACTTCCACCTGCATCATCGGCCTCAGCGACAAAGCTAGCCTTGTTCCCGGTGTCTGCGGGGTCGTGCCCGGCTCTGTCGATCCGCAGATGACGGGAATCGAAGCCGGACTCTCCGCAGTTGGCGATATCTTCGAAGTGATTGCCCGCCGGGCGGCGACCACCGCCAGTGCGCTCGCGCGCGAAATCGAAGGTTACCGTGCCGGCCAAACCGGCCTGCTGCGCATGACTTGGGATAACGGCGACCGCACCGTGCTGGTCAATCCTGAGTTGGGCGGTGTCACCTTCGGATGGAATCTGACCCACGGTCCGCAAGACGAATTTTTTGCGGCCATCGAAGGCACGGCGTTTCACACTCGCATCATTCTGAACCGCATGGCCGAGCACGGCACCATCATCGAACGCATCATCAACGGCGGCGGCATTCCGCAAAAGAACGAACTGCTCAATCAGGTTTACGCCAACGTCCTTAACAAACCCATTCTCGTTCCGCAAGGCGACGTCACGAGCCTCGGTTCGGCCATTTTCGCCTTTCTGGCCGCGCGCGGCTTTGGCAGCATCGAACAAGCGCAGGCTGCGCTGTGTCCCAAGCACAAGGTCTACCTGCCGGAACCGGGGGCCGTTGCCATTTACGAGGAAATGTTCCGCATGTACAAGCGCCTCTATTTCGCGCTCGGCACCAAACGTTCCGAAGCGGTCACGATCGGCGACATCTTGCCGAGTCTACGCCGCATCGCCGCGCAAGTGAGGGTTGCGAAATGGACCTAAAGCCGTTGCGGGAAGAGGTGTTGGAGGCCAACGTAGCCCTGGTGCGGCGTGGACTCGTGATCTTTACATTCGGCAACGCCAGCGGTTACGACCCGGCGAGCGGCCGCGTCGTTATCAAACCAAGCGGCGTCGCGTACGACAAGCTCACGCCCGCCGATCTGGTGATGACCGATCTTAAGGGCAACATTCTGCAAGGCAGCACGCTGCGGCCTTCTTCCGATCTGCCCACCCACCTCGCCCTCTATCAAGCCTTTCCCGGCGTGCATGGCGTGGTGCATACACACTCGCGCTACGCCACGTCCTGGGCACAGGCGGGCGTGGAGATTCCTTGTCTCGGCACCACTCACGCCGACTATTTCCAAGGCCCCATTCCCATCACTCCCGCCATGACCGCTCACGAAATTCAGAGCGAGTACGAATGGAATACCGGCCAAGTGATCATAAAGCGCTTCAAAGGCATCGATCCGATTCAGACTCCAGCCGTTCTTGTAAACGGCCATGCGCCGTTCTGCTGGGGAGGCACTGTCACTGAGGCGGCGCACACTGCCGAAATTGTCGAAGAACTCGCGCACATGGCATTCCTGACGGTGACGATTAAAGCCGACGCGGCCGGCCTACCCGCTGTCTTGCGCGATAAACACTTTCTTCGCAAACACGGCCCCGGCGCATATTACGGCCAAAATGCGGCCGTCAAAGGCTGAGATGGCGAGGGCTGCGGCAGCCTCTTGCCTGATGTGGAGTCATATTCATCTTCATCGCCTCGCCGACTTGATTGTCACAACGCGGCGATCGCGGCGATTCGTTTTTCCGTGGTAAGTGTTTGAAAACGAGTTAGATAATAAATATGGAAGTTTTGAAATGGGGAAGAGCAGAAGCCCCAAACTTAGGTATGGGGGTTGATGAATGTGCTATCTGCGAATCGAACTTGGATTTTGCCGGGATAAGTCTTGGGACCTGTGCGTCGCAGTGGCGCGCGAAGTGTAAGCCATCTCACATTTGCGGCCAAACTGCTAAATAGCAACTACGGCACCGGCAACACCTGTCCGCATCAACAGCGGCGCCAGCGACAACGGCACGCTGCAAAGCTACAGAGAATATCTCGGCAGTTCGTCCGATGCGACGTCATTGCCTTGGTTCAATGACGCCTACATCTCGTGGTTGAAGGTCTGGCTTGACAAAGTTAAAACACTTGTTTTAAACTGATGTTTCATGCGTGGCAATGTACTCGCGAAATCCCCGCCTCCTTCGCCGGACGCCGATCCCACCCGCGCAAAGCTCATCGCCGCCGCCGGCGAAGTTTTTGCCGACATGGGATTTCAAGCGGCGACGGTGCGCGATATTTGCCAGCGCGCTGGAGCCAACGTTGCCGCCGTCAACTACTATTTCCGCGACAAACTCGGCCTGTATACCGAGGTTCTGAAGGAGTCCATTTCGGCGAATCAAGGCGAGATCGTCCAGCAAGCCGTTGCCAGGGCCAAAACGCCCGAGGAAGCACTTCGCCTGCTGATCGACGGCATGCTTAACCGCATGAACTCCGAAGATCGTCCGGCTTGGAACGTGCGCATCATGGCGCACGAAATGGCGCAGCCCACGCCTGCCCTCACTCACGTCATTAATGAAGTTCTCCGTCCGCGCTACGACCAGCTGCGCGGCATCATCGCTCAGATTCTAAACTTATCTCCCGATCACGCCGTTACGCGCCTTCATGCGCACAGCGTGATCGGCCAGGTTGTTCACTACGTTCACAGACGGCCGGTCCTCGGGGTGCTGTGGCCAGACCTCAACTTGAACCAAGTCAAAGACCGCGAACTAGTCGCGGCCCATATCGCAGAACTCGTTTTACGCAACCTGCACGCCCTCGCACGGCAAAACAAACGAAAAGGGAAGTCCAAATGACCGCTACCGAATCTTTGCCTCAAACTCCGCTTTCCACTCCCGAACCTCCGAAGAGCCGCGCCCTGCCGCGCATCCTCATCCCGCTCGTCTTAATTCTTTTGTTGGGATTCGGCGTTTGGAAAATCTTCTTCTCCCACTCCGCCTTGCCCGATAGCATCGTCGCTCTCAGTGGCCGCATTGAAGGTGACGATTCCGCTCTCTCCGCTAAGACCAGCGGCCGCGTTATCGAAATCCGCGTGCGCGAAGGCGATCTGGTCAAGACCGGCGATACCGTCGCCATTCTCGACGATGAGCAAGTTCGCGAGCGCGAAGATCAAGCCCGCGCCGCCGTTGCCCAGTCGGAAGCCCAATTACGCTCCGCGCAAGATCAAATCGCCGTTCTCAACGAACAACTTTCCCAAACCCAGCTCGAAACGGGGCAAGCCACCGTTGACGCAGGCGGACGAGTCAGTCAAGCCGAAGCCGAACTCTCTGGCGCCGAGGCGGACCTCGCCCAACAACGCGCTTCTCTCGAACTCGCCATTTTCGACCGCGACGCCTACACCAAACTCGCCAAATCGGGCGCTGTCTCCGAACGCCAGGGCAAGCAAGCCGAAACCACGGCCGCCACTCAGCAAGCTGTTGTCAATGCCGCGGAACGCAAGGTTGAGAGTGCCCGCGCCGCGCTCAACGTAGCCAAAGCGAATCTCGCCAATCCTGGCATTCGCAGCGCGCAATCCAGCGCCGTTCGCAAACAGTTGCTGCAACAGCAGGCCGCCATCGCCAATGCCCGCGCCGAGGAGGCTCGGAGCCAAGCCCAACTTTCGGAAGCCGCTTCGAATCGCCAAGATCTGATCGTCCATGCGCCCTTCGATGGCACGGTGGTCACTCGCACTGCTGAACCCGGCGAATATCTTCAGGCGGGGACCGCGATAGTCACGCTACTCGATCTGACCAAAGTGTATCTCCGCGGCTACATTCCCGAAGGCCAAATCGGCAAAGTGAAACTCGGTCAACCCGCCCGCGTCTATCTCGATTCCAATCCCACTAAGCCAGTCGACGCCGAAGTCTCCCGCATCGATCCGCAAGCCACGTTCACTCCTGAAA
Organism: Bryobacterales bacterium; assembly: GCA_963763615.1. Lineage (GTDB taxonomy): Bacteria > Acidobacteriota > Terriglobia > Bryobacterales > Bryobacteraceae > Bog-105. Next base: position 124,859 of record CAVXPI010000021.1, read on the forward strand.
ATACCTATTTCCGCGACGATCGGGTCAAGCAAGTAGTTGGCGTCAAGCTGCGGCTGAAAGGTTCATTTGGCTTCGCCAAACCCGGCATGCCCTCCGATGGTGAAATTCTTGTATCAGGCGATCAATGGCCGGCGCGGAGGACTCACCAGTGATCGTTGCCGATTCGCCCGCCAGCTCGCAAACTGCGCGCACGCTGGAAGCCGCGCCCGCTATCTCAGTTCGCCAACTGCGTAAACACTACGGCAAAACCGAAGCGGTCCGCGGTATTGATCTCAGTGTCGCTCGCGGCGAAATCTTCGGTCTTATCGGCCCCGACGGCGCCGGCAAAACCACCACATTCCAAATCTTGGGAGGTGTCATGGAAGCCACCTCCGGCGCCGCGGAGATCTTCGGAAAGTCCGCTCGTTCCGCGCGCGCCGAAACCGGCTATCTTACTCAGTCGTTCAGTCTCTATCCCGATCTGAGCGTCGCCGAAAACATTCGCTACATCGGAGACCTGCGCCGGGTTGAACGCTCGCAAATCGAAGAACGCGGCAACCGCTATCTGTCCATGTTCGACATGGACCGCTTCAAAAGCCGTCTCGCCGGGCGTCTCAGCGGAGGCATGAAGCAAAAGCTATCCCTCGCCTGTGCCCTCGTCGCCCAACCGCGCATACTCCTTCTGGATGAACCCACCACCGGCGTCGATCCCGTATCGCGCCGCGAATTCTGGGACACTCTCGCGCATCTTTCCTCGGACGGCCTCACCATCCTGGTCGCCACTCCCTATCTCGATGAAGCCGAGCGTTGTAACCGCGTCGCTCTCATGCACCTTGGAGAAATTCGCGAGTTAGGCACCCCCAAAGAGCTTCGTCACGATCTCCACGCTACCCGCCTGGAGGTGCGCGCTTCCAATCTCGGGCAGGCAGAAGAAATCCTCGGCAACGAAGTCGACAAGAAAAATGTAATCACCGACGTGCAACGTTTTGGCGACCGCCTCGACGTGATGGCCCCCGATCCCGATCGTGGCCGGAGGGTCATTGAGTCTGCTTTGGAGTCAGCCGGTCTCACGTTCGACAAAATTTCCGCGGACGAGCCAACTCTCGAAAATACCTTCGTCGCCACGCTGCGCGCCATCGGTCAGGAAGTGAAGTCGCCGCCGTTTCCGGGCCGGCATCCGCATCGCGATTTAAAGGGCGGCGTCGCCATCGGCGCTGCCAATCTCACCAAGCGCTTCGGCCACTTCACTGCCGTTAAAAACGTCAACGTCGAAGTCCAATACGGCGAAATCTATGGCCTTTTGGGTGCGAACGGAGCAGGGAAGACCACTACCATCAAGATGCTTTGCGGCTTGCTCGAGCCTACTGCCGGGGCGATGCAACTCGCCGGCGAAAAGGGTGACCTGCGCTCGCCGTCTGTCCGCAGCCGCATCGGCTACATGTCCCAAAAGTTTTCGCTCTATGACGATCTCACGATTGGCGAGAACCTCGATTTCTTCGCCGGCGTCTACGGCGTGCCTGAGCAAGAGCGCGATGAAAAGAGCCGCTGGGTGTTAGAGTTTTCCGGTCTCGAAGGCAAAGCGGATCTTATTACCGGGAGCCTGCCCGGCGGTTGGAAGCAGCGCGTCGCTTTCGGCTCAGCCATCATGCATGAGCCCAGCGTACTTTTTCTCGATGAGCCTACTTCCGGTGTCGACCCGCTGGCCCGCCGCGCCTTCTGGCGCATGATCAACCGCCTGGCCGACGCAGGCACGGCGATCCTTGTCACCACTCACTATCTCGAAGAAGCCGAACAATGCAATCGTCTGGGCTTCATGGTTGCGGGCGAAGTTGTGGCCGAAGGTACTCCCACCGGCGTCAAAGCGCAGCAAACCGGCCATCTCCTGGAGTTTGTGGTCGATCAGCCGCAGAAAGCCACCGATCTTTTGAAACTACCGGGCGAGCGCTGGCGAGTCTCGCTCTTCGGCGATCGCCTGCACGTGATTACCGAAGATGACATTGCTACCGGCATCCGTTCCACCAGCGAAAAACTGAAGGCCGCGGGCATCTCTGTGCTCAGTGCCCGCGAAGGTACCTTCACTCTGGAAGACGTGTTCATCACGGTGGTGGAGAAAGCACGTCTGAGCGGCAAATTTGCCGTTGAGGATTAAAACACATGCGCCGCGTCTTGGCTCAAACCCGCAAAGAACTCACGCAGATCACGCGTGACCGACTCGCCCTCACGCTGGCCTTGCTCCTCCCATTGGCCTTACTGCTCCTCCTCGGGACTTCCATCTCCCTCACCGTGACGGACATGGCCCTCGTCGTCCAAGATCTCGACGATTCGCAAGCCTCGCACGATTTTATCGATTCGTTTCGCGCATCGGAGACGTTCCATGTTGTTTACTGGCCGCCCAACCGTAAGCCGGAAGAAGCTCTCCGCGACAGTCGAGCGCGCGGCGCTCTCATCATCCCCGAACACTTCGGCCGCGATCTGGCGCGTGGAGTCAACACCAGTGTGCAGCTCTTGGTCGATGGCACCGACTCCAACACCGCCAAGCTCGTGCAAGGTTACACCGGCGAAATCGTTCGCGCCTATGCCGCCCGAACCTCCGGGGCGATCCGCGTGGATCCGGTAGCCGCCGAAGTTCGCCTCTGGTTCAATCCGGGCCGCGTATCCAAGAAATTCTATGGTCCGGGCATCTTCGTGCTGGGCCTTTCTATGTTTCCTCCGCTCCTGGCCGCGCTCGCCATGTCGAAGGAAGGCGAGGAAAAAACAATCCTGCAAGTCTACGTTTCAAACATTTCCGCGCACGAATTCCTGCTTGGGAAAATCCTTGCATTTATGATCATCGCGTTGGGCGAATGGTGTGTAAATTCCGTCATGCTGTTCACTTATTTCGGGCTTCATCTCACCGGCGACCCAACCCCGTTCTTCGTCGCCACGATTCTCTACGCGTTCTGCGTCTCCAGCTTCGGTACTCTCATCGGCGCAGCCATCCCCAACCAGGCCGCTGCCATTCAAGCGGTCGCCCTGGGTGGTTTCCTCCTGGTCTTTCTCCTATCGGGTCTCATCTTCCCGGTAGCAAACATCCCCGATGGCCTGCGCTGGATCTCCAACATCGTTTGGGGCCGTTACTACATTGAGATCGTGCGCGATGCTTTGCTTAAAGGCGGCGGCTGGTCCGCCAACTGGTTTTCCGTCCTCATGATCGCCGTCATCGGCTCATTCTTCTATCTGATGGCGTGGCGCAACATGCGCCGCATGCAACTAAAGGCATAAGGAAGACAATGGCTGACCTACACCAACAAAACTTTGCACGCCGCTTGCGCTCTCTCGTCGTCAAAGAGTTCAATCAGATCCGCCGCGATCGCCGCCTCGCCATCTCTCTCATCGTTCCTCCCACCCTGCAGCTCTTGCTCTTTGGCTTCGCGCTCAACTCCACTGTTTCTAATTTGCACCTCGGTGTGATTGACGATAGCCGCACGCCCGAAAGCCGCGAGCTAGCCTCCACTATGACGGAGAGCAAAAGCTTCATGCTCGGAGGCGTCTATCTTTCACTCAACGAAATGAGCGATGCCATCTCTCGCGGCGATCTCGACGCCGGCATCGTCATCCCCTACGATTTCGCGCGCAATCTTGAACGGGGCCGTCAATCCAACGTGCAAGTACTTCTGAACGCCACCAACGCCAACACCGCCGCCATCGGCCAAGGCTATGCCGAAGGCATCATTCAGACGTATAACCGCACTCTGTTGGCGAACGGCGCGATCCACGCTCAATTCCAGCAGATCGGCTCCAACCAACTTGATCGCCGGGGCAGCGTCCAACTCACCTCCGCCTTTCTCTTCAACCCGGGTTTAGTGAGCTCCTGGTACATCGTCACCGGCGTGTTTGGCTTGCTGCTCATCCTGAATGCCTCGCTCATCTCCGCCAGCGCCATGGTGAAAGAACGCGAACGCGGCACTGTCGAACAGCTGTTGATGACTCCAGCCACCACCGCCGAAATCATCTTCGCCAAAATCTGGCCGCTTTTCCTTTTGCTCAACGTGATGATCGTCTTTGCGCTCTGCATGATCCGCTTCGTCTTCGAAACGCCGTTCCGCGGCAATTTGTTGCTGGTTTTCATCGGGGCAGATCTCTGTGTTTTGTGCGGCATCGGAATCGGCACCTTTATCGCAACCTTTACCCGCACCGCGCAACAGTCTATGCTCACTAGCTTCTTCGTCAACCCGCCGCTTTCCTCCCTCTCCGGCGCGCTGACTCCTATTGAAGCCATGCCCGCCTGGATGCAGCCTCTCACGCTGGCCAACCCCATCCGCCACTTCAGCGTCATCGCGCGCGGCGTGCTGCTCAAAGGCTCCGGCCTCGAAGCTCTTTGGCCCAACTTCCTGATGCTCGCTCTCTTCACCGCCATCTTGCTTTCACTGAGCGTGTGGCGTTTCCGCAAACAACTTGGATAAGACAAATGACTTACATTCGCCTTGCTTCATCAGTTCTGTTATTCGCTTACTCGCCTGCTTTGTTCGCACAAAGCAGCGCCGCCACTTTGCCGCTCTCCGGCCGTAATGCGCAAGCCGGTTCCGTCACTCCGTCTGAGACCGCCATTCCCGGCACCACGTCGAGCGTCAACGCGCTCAACTCCACTATCTCCGTCTCCGGCCCTTATTCAGGCAGCCGCGCCGGCGGCTCTCCGTTCAGCGGCAAGCTTTCTTTGAAAGAGGCCATTCAGCGCTCACTCGAATTCAACTTGGGAGGAGTCGGCATGTCCACCGCGGTCCAGCAAGCGCGCGGCCAAGCACGAGTCTCCCGCAGCGCCCTCATGCCTAATCTCAACGGTGCCTTGCGCGAAGACGTTCAACAAAGCAATCTGGCCGCCGAGGGTCTGCGCATCAATCTGCCTGTGAAGGGATTCAAGTTCCCAACCATTGTCGGTCCGTTCAACTATTTTGACCTCCGCGCCACTCTCACGCAGTCAGTCGCCGATATGACGGCCATCAACAACTACCGCGCCGCCCGCGAGATTGTTCATGCCGACGAGCAGTCGCTGCAAGACGCCCGCGACCTGATTGTGCTAGCCACCGGCGGTGCTTACCTCCAGGCCATAGCCGCCCGGGCCCGCGTCGAATCAGCCAAGGCACAACTCGAAACCGACAACGCCCTTCTCAAGCAGACACAGGAGCGCCGGCAAAGCGGCCTCGTGGCGCAAATCGACGTCAGCACCAGCCAAGTCCAACAGCAAACGCAGCGCCAGCGCATCGCCACTCTTGAAAACGATTTCGCCAAGCAAAAGATCAACCTTGCCCGCATCGTGGGCATCCCTCCGAACGACCATTATGAACTGACAGACGACGTCGGTTTTTCACCCGCCCCTGCGGCCAGCGTGGAAGAAGCTCTCACCAAAGCTTTCGCCAACCGTGCAGATCTGAAAGCCGCCGAAGCGCAACTCCGCGCCGCCGAGAATGCCCACAGTGCCGCCCGCGCCGAACGTCTTCCCTCACTCGCTCTCTCGGCCGATTACGGCGCGATCGGTGTCAATCCCTCGCAGTCTCACGGCACGTTCACTGTGGTTGGAACTCTCCGCATCCCCATTTGGCAAGGGGGCAAGACGGAAGGCGACATCCAACAAGCCGACGCCGTCTTAATCCAGCGCCGGGCTGAACTTGAAGACACCAAGAGCCGCATTGAAAGCGACATTCGCAACGCCTTCCTCGATCTCGAAGCCTCCGCCAACCAAGTTGAACTCTCCCGCAACAACCAAAAACTGGCGCGCGACACTCTCGACCTTACCCGCCAGAAATACGACGCCGGCGTCAGCGCCTCCGTCGAAGTTGTGCAAGCTCAGGAAAGCGTAGCTTCGTCCGACCTCGACTACATCACCAGCCTCTTCGCCCACAATTTGGCCAAGCTCAGCCTGGCTCGCGCCCTGGGCCACGCCGCCGAAAATCTGCCCGATTATTTGAGCATGGGAAAATAGAGACCTCGACAGGAGTGTACTTCTCTTGATAAAAGCCACTTTGATCTTTTCCTCCCTGCTATTGCCGGCAGTTTCGTTGCACGCGCAGCTACGCCATCTATCAGCGGAAGACTTGCCGAAAGTGCTGCGCGTGGGCGACCCGCGACTCTCACCTGACGGAAAAACCGTCGCTATCACCGTCAGCCGTGCCAATCTGAAAGACGACCGCTGGGATACGGAAATCGATTTTGTCGATGTGGCCACGAAACAGTTGCGCGTGATGACGCACGACCGTCTGGCAATCGCATCGGTACGTTGGTCTCCCAGCGGCGACCGTATCGCTTATCTCGCGCAGGATTCCGACAAGAAGGCGCAGATCTTCATCATGCCCGTGGGCGGGGGAGATTCGGCCCAACTCACCCGTTTGAAGACAGCCATCAGTCTGTTGGCGTGGAAGCCGGATGGAACGGCACTCGCTTATGCGGCGGCGGACGAAGCGCCGGAGAAGAAAGATGAAGCAAAATTCGAGGACGCCTTCGAAGCCGGCAACAATGGCTATCTGGAGCGCGCGCGGCCTTTGCCAACGCATCTGTGGATCGTGCAAGTGGCGAACGGTGAAGCGAAACGGGTGACTTCCGGAGCGTGGTCGCTTCCCAATCACTTTGCGCCGTCGGGGCCACCGTCGCAGATCTGTTTCACGCCGGACGGCGGCAAACTCGTTTTTGTGAAAGCGGAATCTCCGCTGAGCGGCGACGCCAATTCCAGCCGCTTGCAGCTCTTAGATATCGCGTCCGGAGCCATGCACCCGATTACAGCCGCGGCCGCTGAGGAATCGAATCCGGTTCTTTCGCCCGACGGCACGGGCGTGGCGTATACATTCTCTCGCGACGGAAAGGCCCGCAATGAGGAAGCTCTGTACGTCGCCTCCTTGAGTGGCGGCTCCGGGACGGACGCCGCCTACGCACTGGATCGCAACATCTCGGGTGCTGCCTGGATGCCGGAAGGGAAATCGCTGCTGCTTTCAGGATCTGATGGAACGCGCTCTACCCTGTGGCTGCAACCCATCGGCGGCAAAGCGCGGCACATGCCACTGGGAGATTTGAACGTGGCGGCATTCGACGTGGGCAAGGATGGCAGCGTCGCTTTCACGGCCGCCGGCCCGGGAGTTGCGCCTGAACTCTTCTACGCCGCGCACGCTGGCGACTCGCCGGTTCAACTAACGCATTTGCAGACGGTGACGGACGGCGTCGAACTCGCAAAGCAGGAACGCGTTCAGTGGAAGAGCGACAGCTTCGACGTGGACGGGGTTTTGACCTATCCGCCCGGGTATGCGGCCGGCCGCAAATATCCGCTTGTGCTCTACATTCATGGCGGCCCCGCTTCCGCCTCGCTCGTGACCTTCTCGATGTCTCCGCAAATCTTTGCGGCGCAAGGGTGGCTGGTGTTCGAGCCGAATTATCGCGGCAGCAACAACCAGGGCAACACGTTCATGACGGCGATTGTGAAAGATGCTGGAGCGGGGCCGGGCCGCGACGTGATGGCGGGCGTTGCCATGCTCAAGCAGCGCGGAATTGTGGACGAATCCAAAATCGCAGTGACTGGTTGGTCTTACGGCGGGTTCATGACTTCCTGGCTGATTGGCAACTACCCGGACGTTTGGAAGGTTGCCGTTGCAGGCGCGCCGGTGACCGACCTGGTCGATCAATATACTTTGAGCGATAACAATATTCAGCGCGCGGACGGGTACGGACCATCGCCGTTTGTCGGGGATAACCTGAAGGCATATGCGGTTCAATCGCCGATTAGTTATGCTTGGCGCGTCAAAACGCCAACTCTCATCATGTCCGATATAGGCGATTGGCGAGTCACCACGACTCAGGCTTATAAGCTGTTTCATGCGCTGAACGACAATCATGTTCCGGTAAAATTTATCGCGTACCCGGTGCCGGGCCACAGCCCCGCCGATCCCATTCGAGCGAGAGATGTATTTCGGAGATGGACCGCCTGGCTGGCAACGTATTTGAATTCTGAGTCTCCGGTTTCGGTGACATCGAATTAGGTTGAGGTCTCGAAGCGATACGGGCTACAATTTAGTTGAGAAGCCGGCATAGCTCAGTTGGTAGAGCATCTGATTTGTAATCAGAGGGTCGGGGGTTCAAGTCCCTCTGCCGGCTCCAAAGGTTTCTGGAAGATACGGGAAGCGTCCAGCAAAACCGTTGTATTACTTGGCCCGCCCTCGTTGCTTTAGCTCTGGAATCTTGACGGGCCAACGATCAAGGCGCTCCGTAGGTTTTATCTTTGGTTGATAGGGAATAAACGCATGTCAACCGAATACATCGGCATTGCGGCGCCGCTGTTGCAAAAGGCGAAAGAGGCGGCTGCGGAGGAACACATCTCCGTGGAAGAGCTGATTCGGGATGCGGTGGAGCGCCGTTTGAAATCAGCGGGGATTCAGTGGTCTTTTCGCTAACGGCGACCGAAATGTGAAGCGCACCGGTGCCCTGCCGGAAGAAGTGGAGACGGAAATACAGGCTCACCGCGCTGAACGGAAGCGTTAGTGGTTCGGGTTTGCGCCGGATCACAACCGCATTCTCGAATGCGCGTTGGCGGCGCATTCGGATTACGTCATCAGCGGGGATAAAGACTTGCTTGATAAAGATTTTCGAGAGTAAACCTATCGTGAAGGTTGCCTATTTTCTCGAAAAGGTTCAACAGCGATTCCGGTGACAAGCTGCAGAAGTATGGATTGCCAGAGCAGTGCGTTCTTTACTCTCGCCCTGCGCCCTGCATCACAGCGGCTCCCGTTTCCTGCCAAATACGTCTTGACTCCATAATGCCATCGCGGATCGAAGAACTATGTTCTGCGTCCAGCAAATTGTGATGGTGTCCGCGCACTTCGACGATTGCAATATTCGGGCAGCGGCGGCGCCACGCTGCGTCATCGCCGGCAGTGTGGGAAGTTCGCAGCAGGGCTGCCGGTGCATGGAGAGCAACAGGGTTGCGATCAACAGAAGCTAGCCAGGGCGCCACTTCCTTCAGCAATAAACGCATACTGAATTCATATTGCAGGACCGGATCCGACGAAGGCGGCGGCATGGACTTAGTAGATTTGCGCGAAGTTGAAAATCGCACCACCGCCCGCCAGAATCTTGTTCGGAGAAAGTGGCGAAAATCGCTCAGACGGCCTTTCCGAATGAGTTCTACTGCTTGCTTGATGGCGCGCCCGACCCAACCTTCGGAAGGCGCCGCCGACTCAACCATGAACGAATCAATGGCCCATATCCCGCCGATCTCCCGGCCCATGGCCTGAAGCCGGATTGCGGCGGCATATGCAAAATGTCCACCAAGCGAATAGCCCAGGATTCGGATCGGACCCGCTGGAACCCGATTGGCGATTTGCTTAGTCAGGTCCGAGATCAGAGCCTCGGCCGAGAAGTCTTCTTGCTGGTAGCGTTGCCACCCTGGGTACCCCACTACCTCGAAGCGCGCGGCCGGCTCGAGCCCGGATCTAAATATCTCCAAATCGGGAGTGCCGCCGCCCGCCGGGGGCAGGAAAATGACCGGATTCATGCTTTCCCTCATGCTGCGTAAGAAGGTTTCGATACCATGGGCGCGGAAACGATTTGCTTTGCTAGTTGCCCAGAGACGACCTTCGCAGTGTATCCGGCGCCTACCACAAAACGAAACAGCGGGCCAAAACTCATGGCGGATGTCGGGCCCACAAAGCTCAGTCCGGGGACGGACGACTCGAAATTCGCGTTCAGCTTTGGGGCGCGGCAAACACGCTTTATGGCTTGGCGCAGCTCCGGATCGAGGTATTCAATGCGATCCACGTTGACGTCATAGCCAGTCCCGGCGATCACATGATCGAATGTGAGTTCGGGCCGGCTTCCGTCCTTGTCTATGCTCAACTGGAGCGCAACCCGGCCGTTCGCTTCGCGGGACTTCGTGACCGTCGCGCCAAAATGAATGGGGAATCTATTTTCAACTCGATCACGCAACCACCAAGCGCCTTCCGCGGGTAAGTGTTTCTTTACGAATTGAGTTCGCCAACCCTCCGGCATCTGAGCCATCGCCCCTGGAAATTTCTCAAGCGCCCATGCTTTCGGTCCCGTGCCAAGACCCGATCGGGGCGAGCGTATACGCTGCCACAGGCTCCGGTCCTGCCCTACTTGGTGATGCCACTTGATCGCGTTCTCGCGCACGAAGAGTTGCGGCGCTGCGCCTACCTCATGCAATAAAGCGGCGGCCTCAAGCGCCGATTGGCCCGCGCCCAACACAGCAACGCTACGCCCTTTATAGAACTCGAACGAGCTTACGTTCGAGGTATGGACAGCCAAATCGGCCGGAAGCGCCGCTAAAGCGGAAGGCATTTGAGCGAAGCCCGCGAGCCCAGTCGCGACCACGACATTAGCCGCAACGAATCGATTGCCGCCGGCGAGCGTAACCGCGAAAGAATCTCCGTCTCGCCCGACATGCGTAACGTCGACCGGCTCCGTCCAGGGCACGTTGTTCTGTTGGAACCACTGGCCATAGTCCGCGAAATTGCCCATCGGGCACGGCTCAAACGTTTCCAGGCCGCGTGGCCTGTTGTAATCCGCGTACGAAAAACCAGGTTTCGGCGTCGAAAGATTCGTGCCGAAACAATACGATTTCAGATACCGCTCTTTTCCAGCGGCGGCAATTTTCGACCAAAACTGCATCGGTTGCCCAAAAATGCGATTATCTATGTTTTGCGCCGCAAGATGAGCCGCTACGGAAAGTCCGTAGGGACCGGCGCCAATAATGGCAACAGAAGTATTTTTCATGAATTAACCTTTGCCTCTGCCTCTGCGGGCGATGAATGACTAAAAGTGCGCGGAATGGAATGCAGAAATCTCGGCAGGCTCTTCAGGCCCAGATATGTATCCGAGAGCGCATGAATAAACCCCGGAAGCGGATCTTTGGCATCTGCGGCGAAATCGACCGCGTGATCGGCATGGCGCTTGCTCCAGTTCCGCCAGTAGGAAAGCTCCTCGCCGGAAATTCGCCCGGTGATCGTGCGAGCAAAAAGGATGGCACGGAGGGTGAACGAATCGCAAAATACCGCTGGTTCGTAAGGCCGCGCTTGCGATTTAGCCACTTCATCGCGCAACGTTTCCGTCTCGCCGGCAGCGTCCAGGCAAGCAAAAAACGGCAGCGGCATCCCACGCCGAATGTCCATGCCGATCTGATTAAACAGGCGGCCGTTGAAATCGATCGCGTTCCACTTCCCGTCGAACCTAATAAACTCAACCTCGAACATCCCAAAGTAATTGAGTTCCCGGCAAAGGCGGTGAACTGCCTCGAACAGATCGGGGTCATCCGGTAAAGATTCGAAACAAACGCCGACTCCCACAGGCTGCGATCGCTGGAACACCTTTGTGGCGCGGCGCGCAACAAACAGTTCTCCCGTGCGGTCCACGAACCCGGTAACCGAACAAACGCCTTCCCGCTTCGCGTTCACAAACTGCTGCAGAATAGGCAGCTTACTCTCCGATTCGATATCCTTCTCGGCCTCGCGAAATTCCTCTGTGTCTACAAACACCCGGTATTGCTCTATCAGCTCGGCGCTTGAATGGGCCACCAGCCCCTTATTGTTTCTGACGCGGTGGACATGGGTATGTGGCTTGATTAGAATTGGATACGAAAGGGTTGGAGCTATGGCCTCCAGCTCCGCCATGCTTCGCGGCCGCCAGCTGGGCAGAACCGCCAATCCTGCCTTCCTCACAGCATCCTCAAAGAGCTGCTTGTTCAGAATTTTTTCCATCGTCTCTTTCGATGGTTGATAAACGCAAAAGTGCTCTTTCAGCCTTTCGGCATTTGCCGTATAGAGCCAAGCGGTTTGGTCGGATGTTGGCAGCAGAATCTGGCCCGGGTGGGCTGCCCCAATCGCCATCAACCTATCGATAAACGGCTCGCTCGCACTCTCGGGAGGCGCGATGTAGGTGCGCGGTTTGGTGTTAGACCAAGCCGCTGCGGCAAGACGATCCGCCGCAATAACGCTGACTTCAATTCCTCTTGCTCGGAAATCACGGACGGCAGCAATAGTCCCGCCCGATCCAGCCGTTGATAAAACAACACTCAGGGGCCTGCTGGGCCTCGATCCACCCGCACGTCCGCCCAGGAACTGATGTGGTAGACGATCCCCGTTAGGGGCCGCTTGCTCTAGCCGTGAGGTTTGGTCCAACAGACACGTTTCGCCCCTGCCATCCGGCGCCTTGTCGTTTCTCGTTGGATGATACTGCCACCCCCCCGCATTCATATCTTCATCTACGTGTTCGTCCTGATGTCCGGACATTTCGATACTCCTCCTCCATGTCGACGTTTGGGGGAATGGTAACACATAAAACCTGCCCCAGACAACAAAGTCGCAGTACCTTTGGATAGCGGTACCACGTTCTAAAACCGCAAGTACAAATCTTCGTAAACAGTTAGAATCTAACCGCTAAGTGTTTGATTAATCAATGGTTGTAACATTATATCGTAACAATGAGCAGCGCACTTGGTGGCATTCCCGGCCCAAAACTGCGGCGCGTTTTCGCGCTGTTGTGAGGTCGTGGCCGTCCCTGAACCATAACCGCCCCGTCTGGCGCGTGTTCCTCAAAAGATCGCATAAACCCCCATGGCTAGGCCGCCACCATCTCCGGATTTGCCTCAACCGGCTTCAACGCCAATAAACTCCTACGGGCCTGATTCCGCACCACAGGCGCAACATCCTTGGAGAGCTCTAGCAGTAACGTAATGCCCCGCTCGTCCGCGATAAAGCCCAGGCACCACGCCATCGCCCTGCGCACCGAGACTTGCTGGCTCTGGCAAAGCTCCGTCATCTTCGCAAAAGCTTCCGGCTCTCCTTGCCGATGGAGTCCCACCAGGGCATTTCCCACAACCCGGTGATTGCTGTCACTCAAGGCTGTCCTGAACATCTCCGTCACTTCCGCAGTCTTCACGTTCCACAGCGCTTCAATCGCGTTCGCTCGAACACGCGCATTCTCGTCCAACATCTGCCGGTCGATCTGGCTCTTTACCGGCCTGATCTCGCACAGCAGTTTCACCGCGCGCGAGCGGATCCGGTCGTCCGTATGCTGCGTCATCTTCTTCAGCCAAGGAAGCAAAGCGCTATCGCCGGTCGCCGGCGCAAGGCTGAGTGCCCGCAAGATCTGGGGTGTAAGGGTCAGCGGCTCCACCTCTTTGAGGAACGTGCGGAGAAACTGCGGATCGGCCTTCACCAGCGCCGCTGTCGCCTTCGAGGCCGTCTCGTGCGGCAGGATCGCGGGATCGAACAGTACCTTGAGATACCGCACCTCGGCCACCAGCCAAAACGCCATTTTTTGACCCGCCGAATCTAGACCCTTTTGCGCCAGGTAGCACAGGCACGCCTGGGTTACCTCCGCCGGAAACAGCTTTCGGGCCTTCCGAAAGAAAGCCGAAAATTTCTCTGAATCCGCGCTCGCCATATTCTGGAGGGCATCTTGCACAGAGACTACTGACTCGGTTGTTTCCATAGGTGCAGCAATTGTTTTATCGGCAATCGCCGCGCCGTTATGAGGAAACTGTTGTTAAGGAATAGGGGTGGCGGTAACCTCTACCTGCATTTGCGTCTTGGCGTCCACGTTTTCCGACGAAAACAGCAACGTAGCTTTCTTCAAGGGTACGGTGACTTCCGAACTCCACTTATTCTGGCGAATGGTAGGGTTGGCCTGTCCGGGTAAAGCCTCGGCCACCGAACTGACTTCTGTAAGAACCTGGAACTCCAATCGCTCGCCCGCTTCTCTGATCTTGAATGCGTCGATGTTCACCCCAACGTCGATTTGTTCAATTTGGTTCGCCGACACAGCATAAGGTATTTTGCTGCCGGATCGGATCTCGAGTTTCTGTGTTGCCGTCGAAGCCGTTGAAACATACGTTCGCGAGTTCAACACCTTAGTCCCAGCGACTTCCTTTACCACGAACTCAAGCTTATAGAACTTCGTAGGCCCCGCTGGCTCTTGGCCAAGACAAGTACCTGCCGCCACTGTCAGCGCCAGCAGCCCCATCACCCAACGTCTCGGTATAAACATAGATTCTTTCCCTCTCATTTTTCTGTGGTGCTCTCGAGCGGCGCTATCACCAGCGGCGCAATCTCTATAGGCTCACTTCTCTTCCGTAAACTTTCAAACGCCTCGGCCGCTCGCTTCGGATCTTCCTTTACCATCGCTATTAATAGCCGCTCCTCGGCGGTCAGGGGCGTCGGGGCGGGGAAGACTGGAAGCTTGGGCCAGCTACTTACTCTTTTCGGACGATGCAACTGAACGGCCTGCATGGAAGACACAGGGGGATGAATCTCAGGCGCTTCGGCCATTCTCCGAACGGGGGGCACCCGCTCTTTATGCCGCTGAGAGGGTGGTTGCTGCACGACTGCGATCGCCGCCAGTGCCGCCGCCGCCAGCGTCAGGGCACCCCAGCCGGTCAGACGATGCCGGGCACGTTCGGCAGCCCCAATCCTTGCCAGAATCCGCTCTTCCATCCCCGCCAGCGGGTCCTCTGCCCCATATCCGGCAAGCCCTTCATCCAACATCCGCTCCAACCGTTCATCGTCCATCCGACCCTCCCGCCAACCTCCCTAACTTCTCTTTCAAAATCTGCCGCGCCCGCAGTAAACGCGTCCGGACGGTACCCTCCGGAATCCCCAACGTCTCGGCAATTTCGCCAGACGTCAACTCGCCGGCCGCCGTCAGCGCCAGCGGCAACCGCAGTTCATCCGGCAGCGCATCCATCAATCGCTGTACCACCGCGGACCAATTCGCCTGTAGCGCTGCCTCTTCGGGCGTTTGTCCGGCCGACGCCGAATCGCGGTTCAATGCCTCGCCCGAGCCATTCGCATTTATAGCTCGCCGGTCCACGGCCGATCGCCAAGCCACCCGCGCCAGATAAGCCTTCTCCTCCCTCATCTCCTGCCAGGCGCCCGAACGGTAGAGTTTCAGAAATACCTCTTGTGCCACATCTTCCGCGTCATGCGAATTCCGCAAAACCGCATGAGCCACCCGAAACACAAAGCGAGATTGCCGCCGCACCAACTCCGCAAACCGCTCCTCGCAGGGGGCCATCTCTCGCTTATCTGTCAACGCAAGTTCCCCCAGCGCGATCCGTTCGGTTTGCGGCCCGGTCATACGTTCACCAGCTAAGACTGCCTCTCCTGGCCATCTGTTCAAGTATTTCCTCGTCGAAATGCGAGGGTTTGTTCGGGAGCGACGATATTTAGGCGGCGGAAGTGCGGGCGATAAAATAAGCCGAGATTGATTCAACTAAATGTAACTCAATTGTGGGCGCTGGTGGCGGGCGGGCCTGTTGCGATGATCCTGACGGTGTTGGTAGGAATTCTCGTCAACAACGCCATCGGGAAGGCGCATTTCACTCGGCTAGAAGGAAAGATTGACGGGGTCGAACGGGTTCTAAAGTCCGATATTCATAGGCTGGAAGGAAAAATCGATAGGGTCGAAGGCGTTCTGAAAGCTGAGATGCAGCGCGTGTCCATGTAGTCCATCAGTACGTTGTGCAGGGCGCCGAGTACCAACTGGCAGAAGTTTGCGTAGGCCCTCCCCTGAAGACGCCTCCCGAAAATTCGCCGGGTATTCGCCGTTGGCGCGTCCTCATCCTCATTGGTGGGCCAAAGGACCATCGGAACTCCGTCGAGCCGGGTTAGCGCTCGCGGCTCGGAAGCCCCTTAGTGAGCCGCGCGAGTAAGCAAGCAGTAATCGGTCGTCAATTTTCAAACATTGCGCCATCGCCAGACAGGAAAGGCGACCGATGCATTTCTCCGCCAGCCGCCCTTGCTAAGAATCTGTGCCTAAAGCCGCGTTACGTCTTGTGTGAAACCGCCCGCGACATTCCGCGCGGATCGCTCGCCTCAAAGAAATCTCGTTCCGAACTCGTAATAGGTGTGGCGAATTTGAACTCGCCCGGCGTAATGCCATGCCAGCGCGCCGTATGATAAGCCGCCATCTGCAGCGGAATCACGTCGGCCACGGGCATGTACAAGTCCGGAAAGTTCTCGGCTGGCCATTCGCACAACGAGTCGATCAAGTGTGACTTCGGCTTAGGTCCAATCCAGCGAACCTTTCCGCCCATCGCCAGAATCTTGTCCCCCAGCGTGTCTTCCAAATCTTCCGTCGTCCGTTGCGTGCCAAAAATGATAACCCGAAACTGGTCGTGAACCACCTCCACCGGCCCATGCCGGAACTGTGGCGCCGACATCGGTACCGCCGGCACCTTCGCCACTTCCTGTAGCAAAAGCGCGCCCGTCTGCACCGAGGCCATCGTCGGCCCCCGGCCCAGCAGGTACATGGGAACGTTGTTGGCGAAGAATCCAGGCCAACTGCCGCTAAAGCGGTACCACTCGGGCACGCAGCGCGTCAACACCTCAATGGTTCGCTCCAAATCCGTTTTGGCCGAACCCTCCATCTGCTGATCGTACGCCGCGCCTAGCAGCAGCAGCGTTACCACCGTTCCCGTATATGTCTGGATCGCCACCAACTGGTCGGGCAAACTGTTTACCAGGATGGCGCGCGTCGCTTGCCGCGCCACGGTGCTGCCCGGCACATTAATAATTCCTACGACTTTGCAGTTGCGTTGCGCCTTTTTCAGCAACTCTATCGCTTCGATACTCTCGCCCGACCGCGATACCAGCACCAGCGCCGTATCGGCCGTTAGCACGTTTGATTGAAAATGCAACAATTCTGAAGTCTCAACCACGGAGCAGGATACGCCCCTCACGCCCAGGTACGCCTGCAAAGGAAGGCAAGCGTGCAAAGAGGCGCCCATCCCGCTCAACACAATATGGCGGCTCGCCCTGAGCAGACCGGCGGCTTCTTCCAATGCCGCCCGTCCTTCTCCATATTGATGAGCCATCACCGCTCTCAGGGATCGGGCTTGCGAGAGTATGTTTTCTACCATTGGTGGATTCATGCGGATTCTCTCTTCCACTTGTCCATCCGGGGAACCGCCTGTGTCTGTTTGGTTTGTTTGTTCGGCATTCCGGTATCTTGCATCATAATCTAGTTGCTATTTAAGAGGTTACCTCCGCCGCCCTCCCGGCGTCATGCGAATACTACTGTCAAAGACTCGACCTACCCGGTTTCGGTGACATATTTGCCTTCTCTCCTTATTTAAGGTGTGATCTCCACCCTTGTATTCGCGGCAAAACAGGAGTATGATTCGGCCAAAGGAGTAGATTACACGGCGTATGATTGCGCCGCGAACTTCAAAGCGCATACGACGCGGATTCGCCCCGCAGAGGAACCGCCCCCGTCTTGCGCGTGTTTCTGCAAACTGCCAAAGAAAGGAACCTTGTCGTTTATGAATCTCATGTATAACGTTGCGGCCCTGACCATCTTGATACTTGCGGTTGCTGGTCTCTACCTGTATCGCCGCTGGCTGGAAAACCACGAAGATCACTACATCCATTTGCACGATGATTCCCACGATACGAGTATCATCGGATCTCAAACCAGCATGGCCAAGCGGCTCGATATGGTCGATAAACTCAAAAATGCCGGCTTGGCTGCGGTGATCCTCTACGCCCTCGCTATTGCCGCCATGGCGGCTTACGCTGGCTGGACCTCCAATCCGCAGAGCTAGCTTTTCGCTTTTTGTTATCACGCGAACCCTCGAAAAGCACGCGCAAAACGGTCGCGATGTGTTTCTCCCTTAGGGTGGCGCGCATCCGCACCCTTTGCGCTTTTGAGGAAGATGATCGCTGCCCGTACTGTTGTCAATAACGTTGTGGAGTCCTTTTGGCGCTCCCTTGCGGTCGCGGCTCTGCTGGTGGCTGTCGTCGCGGGGACGAATGGCGTTCTTCCACCGGAAGGGTTGCGGAGTGTTTTTTCTCTCACGGTGGCACGCATCCGCACCCAATACGCTCCTAAGGAAGAAGTGGCTGCAACCCGTCTTCTCGCTCTTACTTTTTTCACGGCTCTTTGTCCGCTCGCCAGCGCCGAGTCCCAGGGCGTTTGGCGCATATTCCCGATCGGCAACCAGCGCCTCGCCGACAACGCCACAGACCACGCTGTAGGGGTTCCTACCATTGGCAAGTGTTCGGCGCCCGCGCCGCGATGAAGTTGCGGGCAGTCAACCGATTGGTATTGATTGAACGTTTATTCCGCGCGCAACGCTTCCACTGGGTTTACCGAAGCCGCCCGCCGCGCCGGGATAAAGCTAGCCAACGACGCACAGAGACTCAGGATCAGCGCGACCGCGAACAATGTTGGAACATCCGAGGATGTGACTCCAAACAACAGGTTTTTCATCAGATTGCCCGCACCCACGGCGCAAATCACCCCCAGAGCTACGCCAAACGCGATCAATCCGCCGGCATCTTTTAATATCAGGCGATAGATCGTGCCGTGCTCCGCGCCAAGAGCCATGCGCACGCCGATTTCTCTCGTTCGCTGGCTCACCGAATACGCGATCACTCCATAGAGGCCAACGACTGCGAGAATAAGCGCAAGCGCGGCGAAACCGCCCACCAGCAAGGCCAACGACCGGTGAATAGAGGCCGATTCGGACTCGTGAATCTGATCGGTCATCGTTTCTCCCCGCATCGTTAGAATGTCTGGATCAATTTTGTGGATGGCGTCCGACATGGCCCCCACCACCGGCGCGCCAGCACCTACGGTCCGCGCTACCAAGCAGAAATAAGTCTCCGTGTTCTGGTTGAACGGATAGTAGATGGTCGGCCGCGTTTCAGAATCGAGAGAACCTTCCTTGATATCCTCCAAAATGCCGACAATCTGTATCGGCGCGGCTTTTTCAGATAAAGGTGATATCTGCTTGCCCAGCGCCTCTTCGTTCGGGAAATATTGGCGTACGAACGCCTGGTTCACGATGATCACGTTCGCTTTGCCGGCATCATCGGATTCGCTAAAATGGCGGCCGCGAAGCAGCGTGGCGCCGATCGTTTTGAAGTAACCGGGTGTAACGGAGATAAAAGGCGTGTCGTTATGCTCTCCGTGCCACGGCCGGCCTAAAATTTTGAACCAGGTGGTGTTGCCCTGGAAGGTGACCGGTGACTTAGTCGCGATTCCTGCCGCGGTTATACCTGGAATCGCCGAAACGGCCGCAACGATCTTCCGCTCAAGCGCGATGGCCTGCTCGTCTTTCGAATAGTTGGCATTCGGCGGCGCTGCAACATTCATCACCACCAAATGTTCGGGTTGCAAGCCGAGCTTTACCGTCAGCAATCGGTAAAGGCTTTGCCCCAAAAGCCCCGCGCCCGCCAGCAGCACCAGCGCCGTGGCGAGTTCGATAACAACAAGCTTCGAACCAAGTCTGCGCCAAGCATTGCCGGAGGAACCACGGCTCCCCTCCGCGAGACGCTGGCGCATCTCCGACAGAGAAAAGCTGAGGGCGGGCGTGAGAGAAAAAAGCACAGCCCCGAGCAGTGCGATCAGCAACGCGAAACCAACAACGCGCCCGTTGAATCCAAGTTCATTCAGATAGGGCATGCGCAGCAGCGCGTCCTCCGAAATCAGCTTCTTGAGAATTTGCATCGTCCAGGAGGCGCAAGCCAGGCCAAGCGCGCTTCCAATGCCAACTAAAACCAGGCTCTCGGCAACAAACTGCCCGGTAATCCGCGCCCTTGACGCGCCCAGTCCGCTGCGAATCGCGAATTCGCGCAGGCGGCTCTCAGTGCGCACCAGCAGCAAGCTCGCCACATTTACCGCGGCGATCAGCAACAACAGACAAGCGCCCGCCAGAAGCACGAGAAGAATCGGACGAATCGCTCCCGTGATCACATCCGAAAGCGGAGACAGGTTCGCGCCCTGCTCCTTATTGCTTTCCGGGTACTGTTTCTCCAAACGGCTGGCAATGCCAGTTACATCCGCCAGCGCCGCCTGCAGCGTGACCCCGTCTTTGAGGCGAGCTACTCCGTAAAGGCCGTGGCAACTTCTCCGCAAGTCGCATTCCGAGGATGCGTGCATGGTCACCCAATAGTCGGTCGGTTCCGACGGAGCAAAGTGGTAGCCTTTCGGCAGGACGCCGATGATCACCGTCGCGTTGTCGTTCAGCGTAACGGTTTTGCCCAGCACATCCGCCTTCCCGCCATAATTCTTTTGCCACGCGGAATAGCTGAGGATTACAGTGCGCGGCGCGGACACCTGGTCTTCACCGGTTTTGAAATCGCGGCCCAACAGGGGAGTCACGCCGAGAGTCCGGAAGAAGCCGGCTGTGACGCGTGTTGCAAAGGCGCGCTTGGAACCGCTGGCTGTCTTCAGCATGAAGCCTTGCTGGTTATAAGCGTCGAAAGCGCTAAAAACAGTATTCTGACTTTTCCAATCCAGGTAGTCCGGATAAGAGAGATTGCACAGCGGGCAGACTTTCTCAAGTTTCTCGTAGACCCCAACCAGCCGCTGCGGATCCTTATACGGCAGGGGCTTGAGCAGTGCTGCGTCTACAAAGGCAAAGATCGCAACACTGGCGCACATGCCTAAGGCGAGCATGAGCACCGCCGTACAAGTAAAGCCGAAGTTCTTTTTAAGCTGGCGCACAGCAAAGCGCAGATCGCGCAGCAGATTCTCGAAGAATGGGAGCGTAGCCTGGTCGCGATACGCTTCCTTGGTTGGCTCAAGGCCGCCGAGCTTCAGCATAGCCTCGCGTCGCGCCTCCTCTTCCGTCATGCCGTGGCGAATGTTTTCGTCCATGTGAAGTTGCACGTTCGCTTCGATCTCTGCGGCGCGCTCGAGATCGCGCCAGGCCGTTCGGCAATAGGCCCATCAACCGGGAAAAAAAGACGCGCAGACTTTTCATGCGAGGTCCTTTACCGGCGCCGCGAGAAAGCGGGCGAGAATCGCCGTAGTCTGTTCCCAGTTGCGCGTCTCCCGTTCAATTTGTCTCTTGCCAGCGCGCGTGAGCTTATAGAACTTCGCCTTGCGGTTGTTGTCCGAGACGCCCCACTCAGACGTAATCGCCCCTTCTTGTTCCAACTTGAGGAGGGCGGGGTAGAGAGTTCCATAGTTCAGCGAAAGCACATCGCCGCTAGTCTGTTCAATCCGGCGCGCTATACCGTAGCCGTGCAGCGAACCCAAGCTTTCGAGAGTCTTGAGAATCATCAGGGCTAGAGTGCCCTGCCAAACGTCGGTTTTATCTGTGCTCAGCGATCTTCCTATTGGACTGCCATAGGAATGGTAGCATGCCGCCTATGGGAATGCAATAGGAACCTTTAGCGGCTCAGGCTGCTGCGCCGAACCGAGCCCCACAGCAGCAGCACGACGCCCGCCAGAATCACGCCGCTGGCCGCCCATTCGCTTCTGCTTAGTTTTTCATCCGCAATAGAGACGCCCAGCGCCAAGCCCACCACGGGGCAAACCAGCGTGTAACTCGACGCGGTGCCGGGCCGCACATGGCTCAACAAAAACATATAAGCGTTGAAAGCCACCAACGAGCCGAAGACCACCAGGTAAGCCCACGCCAGCGCCGCCGAAGACAATAGTGGCCAAGTCACATGCTCGCCCGCCAGCAGCGATACGACACACAACGCCACCCCGCCGCACAGCATCTCACTCGCGTAGCCCATTGTTCCCGGGGCGAGCGGTAGCTGGTAGCGGCTCAGCACGCTGCCGAGTGACCATCCCGTCACGGAAATGCACATGGCCGCCAAGCCGCTAGGCGACGCTCCAAACCCGTGTCCCTGGACCAGCAACAGCACTCCCGCAAACCCAACTCCGATCCCCGCCAGTTCCATGCCATCCGGCCGCACGCCGCCAAACCAGCGGCAGAACAAAACCATCAGCATCGGCACGCAAGCCACAAACACCACCGCCAGCGTCGAGCCGATGGACTGCTCTGCGTAAGCCGTACAGCCCATACCAGCCACCATCATCAGCAGTCCAACGATGGCCGCATTCCGCCATTCGCCGCGCGTGGGCCAAGGCGCCTTGCGGCAACGCGACCAGATGAGCACGATAAGTCCCGCTACCAGGAACCGGCTACCCATCTGGATAAAGGGTGGAAAACTCTTGAGCGCGAACTTGATGGCAAGGTAGGTCGATCCCCACACTGTCCACGTGGCCAGCAAACAAACGGCAATCAACACCCGCGAAGCGCGAAGTGCGCGGATGCGCGCCACCATGAGAGAAGAAACACTCCTCAGCCCCTTCTGTGGCTGCGTGACACCGCACCCGTCTTGCGCGGGTTCCTCAAAGGATGTTTTCATCTTTCGAGTGTACGAGCGAACGACATTGCACGCCAGCGACTGCTCTAACTCAGGGTTGGTCGAACAATTCGGCCAGGGTGGCCGCCTTCATAATGCGGAAGCGGCTCGACGCTTCGGCATTCTCCCCGCTTCCATTGTAATAACGCAGCCATCCCAATCATCATTCCCACCGAAAAATCTTCGCCGATATCGCCGTGCAAACCGCGAACACAACCACTAGCGCCGCCACATCGCCTCGATGCGCCCACCACCCTTCGCCATTCCAAATCCCCTGCAGCAAAAGCACAACGTAGGTGAGCGGCAGCGCCCGTGCCACTCCATGCAGCACCGCCGGCAGCATTTGAATCGGCACGAATAATCCCGACAGCCCGATCATGGGATACAAAATCACCGCGCCAATCGGCTGGGCAAAACGCGCCGTCGGAACAATGCTGGCGATCACAAAGCCGATGGACAAGATACTCCACGTCCCAATCAGCAGCGCGATCGTGAACGAAAACAGCGGCGCATGCAGGCCAGCAGGGTAGTAGCGCTTTCCGGCCAGCACCAGCAGCGCGAGCGTGCACGCGGTGAGAATCAACTTAACCACCACGTGCGCGGTCAGAATCGTTTGTGGCCGCAGCGGCGTGGCCCGCAGCCGCTTCAAGATGCCGCCCTCGCGATAGATCGAAATGATAGTCACCAGTGAAAGAACCGCACTGATGGCAATCATCACGGAGGCAAAAACGGGCAGTCCCACCTGAATAAAACTAGCCACGCTCAGCGATGATGTAAGCGGGACGCGGCCGAGGATTCGGCCCAACACCACAAACAACAACAGCGGAATACCGATGGTCCCAAACGCCCCCATCGGCTCGCGCAGAAAGACCTTGATCTCAATCCACGTCAGTTTCCACAGTCCCCGCAGCATCATGATGCCCCCCTACTCGCGAATCGATTGCCCCGTTAGCTTGAGGAAGACATCCTCAAGATTGGGAAGAATGGTACGAAACTCGGTAACCCTGATCCGATTCTCCGACAAGCAGTGAATGAACTCCGTCACCAGCTCTTCGCCCACTCCGCGAATGGTGAGTTGTCCCTCGGCGCTGCGGACCACCGTCTCCACTCCGGCGATCGCACGAAACCGCTCCTCGGCCGCCGCATCGTCCGTCCTCACGACAACCGTTCTCTCCGGACAATGCTTGTCGACAAGCCGTTTCGGCGTATCCATGTCAATGACGCGTCCGTGCTCGATAATCGCCACGCGGTCGCATAATCGTTCGGCTTCTTCCATCAGGTGAGTCGTCAGAAACACCGTCTTGCCGCGCTCCCGAATACCCCGCACCAGTTCCCAAATCGCGCGCCGCGATTGCGGGTCCAATCCCGTCGTCAACTCATCCAGAAACACCACTTCCGGATCGTTGATCAGCGCCAGCGCGATGAACAGCCGCTGCTTCTGACCACCCGAAAGGTTCATAAACCAAGCGTTCCGCTTCTCCGTCAGGCCGAGTTGTTCCAGCAAGCGCTCGCCATCCACCGTCTTCTTCCGATAGAGCGCAGCCCAAAGGTCCACCGCCTCCCAAACTTTGATGCGCTTCTGCAACTGCGCTTGCTGCAACTGCACGCCAATGCGCTCCTGCAGTTTATAAACATCTCGAAAGGGATCCAGCCCCAGAACGGAGATACGGCCCGCATCGGGCTTACGCAGGCCTTCGATGCACTCCATGGTCGTGGTCTTTCCCGCGCCATTGGGCCCGATCAGGCCAAAGATCTCGCCTTCGTTCACCGTGAAGGATGCGCCATCCACCGCCAGCGTCGAACCGTACCTCTTACGAATACCGGAAACTTCAATCACTGGATGGGTGTTCACGATTTTCGAAAGGCAGTTCTTCTCCAATCTAACCTACGACGATGGCCGCGCGCTCGTTCCCTTATACACTTGTCAACATGCCAACGATGCAAGAGCCGGGCAGCCCGCTTAACGACGCCGAGCACGGCCGTCAGCTCCGCCGCGCTGTTCTCGCTGGGGCCATCGGCACGGCCATCGAATGGTATGACTTCTTCCTTTACAGCAGCATCACGGGTCTAGTTTTTGCCAAACTGTATTTTCCGCACTCCGACCCCTTTGTCGGCACCCTGGAAGCCTTCAGCGTCTACGCCGTCGGTTTTCTGGCGCGGCCCATCGGCGCCGTCATTTTCGGCCACTTTGGCGATCGCCTCGGCCGCAAAGCCGCCTTAATCGCCACCCTTCTGCTCATGGGCATCGCTACATTCTTAGTCGCCCTCGTCCCCGGCTATAACCGCATCGGTATATGGGGCGCGGTCATACTCACGTTTCTTCGCTTCGTGCAAGGCATCGGTGTCGGCGGCGAATGGGGTGGCTCGGTGCTGCTCGCCATGGAGTGGGCGCAATCCAATCGTCATCGCGGCTTTATCGCATCCTGGCCGCAGTTCGGCGTCCCTGCCGGCTTGTTTCTAGCCACCCTCGCCGTGCTCGCCGCCAGCGCCCTCTCGGGCAATCAATTTCTCGCCTGGGGTTGGCGTGTGCCGTTTCTCTTTAGCATTTTGTTGATCGCGCTTGGCCTCTACATCCGCCTGGGCATTATCGAAACGCCCGTCTTCCGCCGACTCGCCGCCGATCGCCGGGTCGAACGCGCGCCCGTCCTGACAGTCATCCGCCAACATCCGCGCGCTATCATTCTCACCGCGCTCTGCCGCATGGCCGAACAGGCGCCCTTCTACATCTTTACCGCTTTTGTCTATGCGTACGGTACCGGCGTCTTGCGCCTCAGCCGGGATTTTCTCCTCTTGTCCGTAGTCGGCGCTGCGATGCTCTCGTTCGTCGCCATTCCTCTCTTCGGCCATCTGTCCGATTTATTTGGACGCAAGCGCATCTATATGATCGGCGCCGCTCTCACCGGCGTTTGGGGATTTGCTTACTTTGCACTGCTCGACACCAAAGTAGTGTCACTCGCCGCGCTCGCGATTGTGATCTCGCTAGTGCCGCACGACTTGATGTATGGACCCTTGGCCGCTCTGATCGCGGAGTCGTTTCCGCCGCGGTTGCGTTACAGTGGCGCGTCGCTCGGCTATCAACTCTCGTCCTTAATCGCCGGCGGACCAGCTCCGCTCATCGCCTCGTCCCTGCTCAGCCGCTATCGATCCGCTACACCGATCGCGATATTCATCCTTGCCTGTTCGGTTGTGAGCCTGATTGCGACGGCGATGCTCAAAGACAGCACGAACAAAGACATTTCGGACACGCCCAGCGGCGACCCTCAGCCCGTGGCAAACGAAGTCCTCTAAACTTTCCGCTAGCTTTCGGGTTCATCGCGCTGCGGCGCCTTAGTCGTACTTGTCCAAACGGTTGCGCTCGGCTTCGGGTGGATCGTCTTCGCGCTCTTCTACGATTTCGATCACACGTAGCCACGTACCGCACCACTTGCAGCGGCTCCATTTGCCCTTCGGGCCGAAGATCATCGAGTGTCCCCGCCGTTTGCAGATTTCGGCTTCAACAGGATTGATCATCGGCGCAAATTCTCCGGCGGAATCCGCTCAATCAAATCGCGGATCGCGCCCACGAGGTCGTTCACCCGCTTATCGAGGGCTTCGCCTTGCGCCTTCTGCACCACCAGCAGTTTGTCGATGGTGTCTTGGGTGAGCACCTGCCAGGTCATAAGCTGCTTGAAATCACGCTGCCGTTCCTCATGATCCCGCTCCTGTGCCGCTTCGAGCCGGTCCAAGGCCGCTTCGATGCGGTCAAGCCGCCCGCTGCCGTTACTTTCAGCCATTCTTCTTTACCTCGGCTTCTTCGCGTTCGCCCAAGGTGCCTGAACCGCCGTTCGCGCTGCCTCCAAGTTTGCCAATTTCGGATACACGTCGATCAAAGCCGGGTCTTTCCGAGCTATCCAGTAACCATGATACGCGAACCCTTTACGTACTACCAGCCGCTTCTAAAGGCGTGCTCTCGCCCTCAGTTTAATGCTTCGGCCAATGTGCCGCTGTAGTGCTTTTCGATTGCGTCAAACAGTTCCTCGACGAGAATGGGCTTGGAAATATAGGCGTCCATTCCCGCTCGGAGACAGTCTTCACGGTCGGATGCCATGGCGTTCGCCGTTAACGCGAAAATAGGAATTCTAGGCCCGGTTCCTTCCCAATTACGGATCGCCGCAGTGGCTTCCAGCCCGCTCATCTCCGGCATCTGAACGTCCATCAAAACTAAGTCGAAAGGCTGGCTCTTGAAGCTTTCCAACGCAAGTAATCCGTTGGCGGCGGTAGTCACACGGTGACCCATTTTCTCAAGCATTCGTTTGGCCAGCTTTTGATTGACCTGGTTGTCCTCGGCAACCAGCACTCGCAGCGAGCGAGTTGCCTTTCGCAGCACGGTCTGCTCTCGGAGCGCGTGATGGGTGATCAGCGGTGGAATCGCTCCCTCTAGCCCCGAAGATGTCTGCTCCTTGAATGCCCGCAGGGTCTGCAGCAGGTCGAGGTTATTGATGGGCTTATTGAGGTAAGCCCCAATCATGAGGCTTCTGCAGCGAACGGCGTCCCCGCGCCGGCCAAAGGACGTTAACATGGCGATCTTCATTTTTGAATCCGGCCAACGCTCACGTATGTGCTCGGCCACCCTGAAACCGTCCATCTCCGGCATTGCCACATCCAGCAGCAGCACGTCGAACGCCTCATGTTCCAGCAGTTGCAGCGCCGCCAGCCCACCATCGGCAGAAGCGCAACGCATGTGCCAGCGCTCCAGGAGCCCGCGCAGGACCGAGCGGTTTGTCGCATTGTCGTCGACAATCAAGACCTTGACGTTCTCGAGGTTCACAACCGCATTGGCCGGTTTTTCGCCAGCCAGCCTGCTCGCTCACATTCCCAAACTGGGCGGTGAAGTAAAAGGTCGTACCTTTTTCAAGTTCACTCTCCAGCCAAATCCGGCCTCCCATCATGGTCACTAATTGCTTACAGATTGACAGCCCAAGTCCGGTTCCCCCAAAGCGGCGGGTAGTCGACCCATCTGCCTGTGAAAAAGCGGCGAAAATCAATTCTTGCTTTTCCAGAGCTACGCCTATACCTGTATCGCGCACGGCGAACCTCAACAGCGGCTGAGTGGCAGGGTTCGATTCCAGTGAAACGCTCAGCGCGACCTCGCCCGTCTCGGTAAATTTAATGGAGTTGCTCAGCAGATTAAGAAGTATCTGGCGCAATCGGCCGGGGTCTCCGATCACCTTATCGGGCACGGATTCTTCGATCTCGTAGACGATTTCGAGCCCTTTCTCCTGGCCACGCATGGCAATGGACCGCAAAACCTCGCCAATTGTGGCGGAAAGGGAGAACTCGATGGGTTCCAAATCAAGCTTGCCTGCTTCAATCTTGGAAAAATCAAGAATGTCATTAATTACACCCAAGAGCGCATACGTGGATTCTTTTGCCAGAGAAAGATGCTCCCTCTGCTCATCGGTCAAATCGCTATCAAGAACCAGTTGGGTCATTCCGAGGACGCCATTCATGGGCGTACGTATCTCGTGACTCACATTAGCCAGGAATTCGCTTTTTGCCCGGCTTGCCGCCTGCGCCTCTTTTGTCAGCCGGCCGCGAAGGTGATATTGGAAAGCTGCTAGTGAGACAACGCCTGCGAAGGCTACAGAGAGAATTCCGGCCAGCGCCAGGAATCCCGGCGTACGATACCACGGCGCGAGAACCGAGAAGTTGAATACTGCGGGCCTGGGAGTGACGTTGCCCTGACGGTTGATGGCGACCAGTTCGAACAAGTGCGGGCCTACAGGAAGATTATTGAAGGTGGCAATGTGGGTGGAAACCACAGGACTCCAGGACGCCGCGATCCAGGCGGTAAGAATATTGCAGCAGCCGCGGCTCCGTCAGGTCCCATTTATCCCGGCCCTCGAAGATCACACGTACAGGTCCCGAAGACATAGCCTCGGTCACATTCTGATCGGTGCGAATCGTGGCGCTGGGCGCAGCGTCGTTCACCTGAGGTTGAAACACCGCCGGGCCCTTATCGGTAACGACCCAAATCCTTCCGCGGGAGTCCTGCAGACCCGCATTTGCGGCGCTCATGGGCAACCCTTCCTCGATGCCATTCGAAATCCAAGCACCAGTCAAATCGAGGCCAGAAACCTTGGCCGTGCCGAACGTTCTGCGAAGCTCAATCGGGGTGCTGGCCCATAGTCTGCCCGTGCTATCTCGCATAAAATAGATAGACAAGGGGAAATCAGCGAGGCGTTCGAAGCGTCCGTTTTTCCAGCGGGCGAGCAGTTGCTTGCAGCCAATCAGAATGCCGTTAGCCCCATCGTCAAACATCGCGTAAACGCCCTGCAGCTCCGTTCCGGCAGCGCCCGGCGTCTCAATGGAATCAAAGTGGCGGTAACGCCCATTCGCAACGACGCTGAGCCCGCCGCTGCCGCCCACCAGGAACTCGCCGCTCTTCGTTTCAATCATTCCTCTTGGGTAGCGCACATTCCATTTGCCCTGCACCTGGGTTAAGAAGGACAGGGAGTCGTTCTTTGCCAGGACCGCGAGACCGTCCGGCCCCGCAGCGCTACCGGTCAGCGCAACCAGGAATTCTCCATTTGAGCGCTTGCAGAAGGTGATGGGCACATAGCCTTGGACCAAAGCCACCGGGGAGTACTTCAGCGTCTTCGGATTAAAGATGACCAGGTACGGCGGCTCCGCGAGCTGTATGAGAATCCTGCCGTCGGCCAGTTCTCCCAGAGAGTTGTGCTGATCGAAATCGATCACGTAGTTCAAAAGCGAATATTGCTCCCAATGTTCTCCATTGAGACGAAACAGCAGGTGCTCTCCGAGAATCCAGATCCGCTGACTGCGATCTTCCAATATCGCGGTCATGTGCTGTTTCAACCGAATTGAATTGCCATGCGTACCTTTTGCGGCGGTATACGGTTTCCAGGGCAAATTGATATGTAACGCAATCCCAAAGGGGGTAGCCAGAAAAAAGCTCCCATCCGTGTTCACGATAACGCCGTGTACTTTGCCGGCAAGAGCTGGACTATCCGACTCCACTACCGTCCATGGGGACTTCGGATCGGAAGAAGATTTGCGGTAAAGAAGATTACTCGACAGCCATAAGTCGCCAGTGCCGTCGCGCCACGCAAACGACGCATCCGTGGGCTCGGGAAGGCCCGTGATCGTCTCCCATCCCCCGTTGTGTAAATGCAGAATTAAGCGCTTCGCACTACCCTTGCGCCGGGCCGTGAGAAACATTTCACCGCCGCCGCAAACGACCGGGAATTCGGGACGATCAACAGCTAAGCCGGCTATCGGGTATTCCTTCCATGAGTAGGGTGAGTCGCCGAACGGGCCATATTCGAATTGCGCAACCCCTTTATCGCCTACGATCCACACGGTTCCATCGGGACCACGTTCCAGCGTGCGAAGGCTGCCAATCTTAGACCTCGGAGTGGGGAAGGGAAGCGGCTCAAGATGCTTGCCACGAGCTGAAAAGCGCAACAGGTGGCCCGACACTAAAAGGAGCGCTTTGGACCCGCCAAGGTCAAGCACGCGCAAGTCCGGGGAACCCTGTTTGCCCGGCCGGATTTCGGGGAACGCCTCCCATTTCCCTGCTTGCAGATGGCGCAATCCGTCTTCCTCAAACGCCCAGCCGCTCTTTCCATCCAACGTGTCAAACCGATGGTCGTTGTACGGGAACGGCGTCTGCAGGCGTTCGAAGTTACGGCCGTCGAAACGCGACACCGCCCGTTGATCCCCATGGGTGGCCCAGATTGCGCCGCTTCCATCGCGGCTGATCGAATCCACGTAACGGTCTGCCAAACCATCATTCGAGTCCCAAACGCGCCACTCGGAGAGGGTCGCCGCCACGAGCGGCCTAGACAATCCAGCGAGCAAAAAACAAACAAATGAGACGGCACGCACCGAATTCCGTCTGTTTACGCAGCTTGATCGCATCACGAAAAAGAGAACATCCCAAAGCTTCCATCGTCGGCAAGCTTGGTTTTGTGTATACCCCGCTTGCCCGGCGCGGCCCAACAGTCCAAAACTCCGGCTCCGCGGCATTTCCGAAGCGCCACACCCTTCGCCTGAGGCGGCAGGTCCCAAACCTCCTGTCCGCCTCGTGTCCGCCGGCGCACGCGGCGAAAATCTCATAGAGGTCGATCTTGATGTTGGGTAATAGCCTGCAATAGCATTCTGCAAGGGGTGGGCGACATAAAAGTGGAGAAGCGCCGTGGGGTCCGCGCGGGTAGATCAGCCTATTCTTACCTATCTGGGATGTGCCCAAGGTAGAGCGGCCCAAAACAATCCTTGATTTGGATCACGAGTTTGATGAAGGCTCGGGGATCAACATAGCCGCACTCTCGAAGGCGCAGATCGAAAATCTGGTGAAACTAGGTAAGGTCTGGGGCTTTCTCAAATATCATCACCCTGCCATAGCCTCGGGCCAACTCCATTGGGATTACGCACTCTTCCGAGTGCTACCGCAGATCGTGGCAGCTCCCGGCGCGGCCACCGCCACTGCAGTCCTTCGGAAATGGATCGCTGGGCTTGGATCTGTGCCGGATTGTACTCACTGCGCGAGTCTCAATGAGGCGGACCTCTATATGAGGCCTGAACTGAAATGGATCTCCGATGGAAACCTCCTTGGCCCGGACCTTAGCAAAGACCTTCAAAAGATCTTCCGTAATCGGGCCGCCGCCGGTAACTCATTCTTCGTGTCGTTGGCCCAAGGCGTCGGCAATCCGGTCTTCGATCATGAGCCGGGCTATCCGAAGATCAAACTCCCAGACTCGGGATATCAGATTCTCGCGTTATATCGAGTTTGGAACATTATTGCGGTGGTCGCCGGGTATCACAGCCGGAAGCTGGTTTGGGGACTGGTCTGAAACGGGGGGACGTCATACTGACCCTGGACGGCGCTTCCGTAAGTGAACTGGTGAAACTCTGGAGCCCATATTATGCAGATTCCAACGAAGCGGCCCGCTTACGCGATATCGCTCGCTCGTTGACTCGGGGCAGTTGCGGTCCAGCTACGGTTCAGGTCCGCAGGGAAAAATGAAACGCTGACGCTCACCGCCGCTCGCGTGGAGAGCTACGCAGATCGATAAAGGCCGCCGATGTTGCCGGTTACATTGACAGAGCGGCTGGCACAAAGGGATTGATCGTCGATATACGTAACTATCCATCCGAGTTCGTGGTATTCGCCTTGGGATCTTTGCTGGTGGAGAGACCAACCGAGTTTGTTCGATTCACAGTTGGGGATCTTTCGAATCCGGGCGCGTTTCATTGGGGTCTGCCGATTTCGCTGACTCCCGCTCAACCGCATTATAAGGGCAGGGTGATGATACTGGTTGATGAAGTTTCATTGAGCCAAGCCGAATATACGTCCATGGGATTTCGTTCAGCTTCCGGAGCGGATGGCAACGTATCGGAGATCCCAATTCCCGGTGGTTTTCGGACGAAGATTAGTGGCATCGGCGTGTTTTATCCCGACAAAAAGCCTACCCAGCGTGTCGGCATCTTCCTGATATTGAGATCAGGCCGACAATTGCGGGAATTCGGGCTGGACGCGATGAAATCCTGGAGACAGCCGTCCGCCAAATTGTGGGGCCCGGAGTTTCCCAGGCTGAAATTGAGGGGATGACCAAGCCCTAGCACCAACTTGCAGAAGTCTGCGTACCCGCTCCCTTGAAAACGCAGCACGTCGGCTTCTGGCACCGCTCGTTTGGTACAAGTAGACGCGGCCGAGCCGCGTTGACACTGGCGGCTCGGTTAGAGGCCCTTACGGAGCCGTGACTGTCCCAGCGCAGCACTTGACAAGTCAGTAAGCACTTACTTACAATCGGAGCAGTGGCCCGTCCCGCACCTCCTGTCCGCCTCCCCGCCGGCGCACGCCGCGAAAATCTCATAGAGGCCGCTATCGATCTTTTTTCCCGCAAAGGCTTTAACGGCACCACCACGCGCGAAATCGCCGCCGCCGCCGGCGTAACCGAAGCGATCATCTTCCGCCACTTTCAAACCAAAGAACACCTCTATACCGCCATCATCGACCGGAAACTCAATTCGCCCGATACTGCCGCGTGGTGCACCGCTCTCACCACCGCTATGGACCGGGACGACGATGAAGCCGTGATCCGGCAACTTACGAACGCCATCATCCAAACTCATAAAACCGACCCCAGGTTCGAGCGCTTGATGCTCTACGCCGCCTTGGAAGGCAATGAAATCGCGCTGCAGCATATGCGCCAAATCACCGCATCCATCGTCGACCTGTTCCATAAGTATTTTCGCCGCCGCCAGAAAAAAGGCGCCCTTCGTCCATTCCTGCCCGACGTTGCGCTGTCTGCCATCGTTGGCATGGCTCAAAACTATGCCATGGGCAAATACTGCCACGAATTTAAGGAGCATCGCCTATCGGATGCGCAGGCGCTCGAAAGTTTTACGCAGATCGCCCTACATGGTCTGCGCGTTTCCCCACCGCGAAACCGATCGGTATCCAAGAAAAAATGAAACAAAGAAACGCGCTTCTCCTGCTCGCCGGGCTGGGTTTATTCGCCTGTTCGTGCTCCTCGCCGAAACAAACCGTCCGCGCCGATTCAGCAATAGCCAAATCCACCGAGGTGACCACCGCCAGGCCGGTTATAAGACACGTCGCAGCCGCTTTCGATGAAACCGGGACATTTGTAGCCGAAGAGTCTTCCGATATTGCGCCGCCCGTAGCTGGCCGCATCTTGCGTACCCCCGTCGATGTCGGCGCATTTGTAAAAGAGGGGCAAGTGATCTGCGAACTCGACCATCGCGATGCCGAACTGAAGTTGCGGCAGGTACGTGCCCAATTGGCGGAAGCGCAAGCCGCCGTGCGCCAAGCCCAAATGCGCATCGGCTTGGATTCCGGTAAGTTCGATGCAGCTAAAGTCCCTGAGGTGGCTGCTGCCGGCGCTAACTTTGAATCAGCGGAAGCACAAGCGAAACTCGCTGCCGCCGACGCACAACGCTACGCCAACCTTGTTTCATCCGGCGATGTCTCGCGTAGCGCCTTTGAAAAAGCCCGCACCCAGCAAGAGACCGCCGAAGCGCAAGCCAACGCCAGCCGCCAGCAGTGGGAAGCCGCGCTCAACGCCGCGCGCCAAAGTTATCAAATCGTTTCGTCTTCGCAATCGTCGCTGGATGCGGTAGGCGCGCAAGTCGCCCAAGCCGAGAAAGGATTGGCGGATACCTATATCCGCGCCCCCTTCGATGGCTTCGTCAGCGATCGGCCCGTTTCCGCCGGCGAATATGTCGCGTTAACAAACAAAATCGCCACTGTGGTTCGAGTCAAGACTCTCAAACTTCAGTTGCAAACTCCCGAACAACGCGCCGCCAAGGCCCAAGTGGGCATGACAGTGCTGGCTCATGTGTCCGCCTATCCCGACCGTGAATTCGCGGGTAAAGTATCCGCCATCAATCCGGCGGTCGACCCCAATTCGCGCGTCTTCGTCCTGGAAGCGCGTTTTGCGAATCCCGATAACGCGCTGCGGCCCGGCATGTTTTCAACCGCACGCGTGGTCCTGCCAGGCGGGGAAGATGCCGTTTTTGTACCCAGGAGAGCGGTTGTGCGAGACAAAACTACCGACTCAAATTTCGTATACGTAGTCGATCACGGCGTGGCCCGTATGCGTGTTGTGCTCGTGGGCGAAGCGCTGGGCGATGCTGTGAGGGTGCAATCCGGCCTCGCCGGAAATGAATCCGTCGTCGTCACAAATCAGCCGCAACTATTCGATGGCGCTGCCGTTCAAGAACGCGCTGAAACGGCCAACCTCTAGGTACCTTCCATGCAAGCACTCGCCAAATTTTGCGTCCGCCGGCCTGTTTTCGCCACCATGTTGATTCTCTCCCTGGTGGTGGTGGGAGTCTTTTCCTACTTCACTCTTGGCGTCGACCTTTTCCCCAAAGTAGATATCCCCACGGTGCAGGTGCGGGTGGAAGACCGTGGCGCTTCTCCAGAAGAAATTGAAACCGAGGTAACTAAGAAGGTAGAAGACGCTGTCAACACCATTAGCCAGGTGGATGAAGTGCGTTCTACCTCATCGGAAGGGCAATCACTAGTGATCGTCACCTTCGAGCTCGCTAAGAATGGCGACGTCGCCGCCCAGGAAGTCCAAAACAAAGTCAACTTGATCGTCAACAATCTGCCGCAGACGGCCAAAACTCCCATCGTGCAGAAATTCGATCCCGATGCCGCCCCCATCCTACAGGTAGCCGTATCGGCCCCTCGGTCGTTGCGTGATGTTACCCTGATCGCCGACAAACAGATCAAGCAGAAACTCGAAAATGCACGCGGCGTAGGGCAAATCACGATTGTGGGAGGAGCGCGCCGTGAGATTCACATCCTCGTCGATCCCGACCGCTTGCGTGCCTACAATCTGACAGTGAACGATGTCTTCAATGCCTTGAAGCAACAGAATTTGGAACTGCCCGGCGGCAACTTGAACGCCGGCTCCCGCGAATTGACGATCCGCACCACCGGAAAAATTCTCACCATTGAGCAGTTCAACCAGATCGCTATCGCCACACGCGGCAGTTACGTAGTGAAGGTGGGCGATATCGGTTACGCCGAAGATAGTTACGAAGAGCCCCGCACCACCGCCCGCCTAAACGGAGTGGCGGCTGTCACGCTCGTAGTCGCCAAACAGTCAGGGGAAAATACCGTTGCCACGGCGAACGAGGTGAAACAACGGCTGCGCGAAATCGGCCTAACCCTTCCGAAAGACGTCAAGACGCAAGTCATCGGAGATCAGTCGGTCTTTATCGAAGCTGCGGTCGGTTCCATCAAGCGCCACTTGATTGAAGGAAGCATCTTTGCTTCTATCGTCATCTTCATTTTCCTGGCAAACTGGCGGACCACGCTCATTGCCGCCGTGGCTATTCCCACCTCTATTATTTCCGCCTTTGCCCTCATGGCCGCCATGGGATTCACATTAAACCAGATCACCATGTTGGCACTCACTCTAATGGTCGGCATCGTCATCGACGACGCCATCATCGTGCTCGAGAACATCTACCGCTTTATTGAAGAGAAGGGAATGACTCCCTTCCAAGCCGCCATCGAAGGAACTCGCGAAATTGGGCCGGCCGTCATGGCAACCACTCTGTCGCTACTCGCCGTCTTCCTGCCAGTAGGATTCATGGGAGGGATTGTCGGCCGTTTCATGAGTTCCTTTGGCTTCACGTCGGGATTCTCTATTGCCGTTTCCCTGCTCGTTTCCTTCACTCTCACGCCCATGCTGTGCTCGCGCTTCGTAAAGCCTGTGCAGCACAAGGCCGGCGCACATGTCTCAAAAGAAAGCGGACTCTTCAGTTGGCTGGACAGGCATTACACAACGCTGCTCACTTGGGCTATGGCTCACCGCAAAACTGTAATTCTCGCGAGTGGCCTCACCGTGCTCAGCATCGTTCCGCTCTTTATGTTTGTCGGCAAGAATTTCCTCCCGGCCGACGATCAATCGCAGTTCAATGTGTTGATCCGCACTCCCGAAGGTACTTCCCTGGCCGCGACCACACAAATTGGCGAAAATGTCGCTCAACAGATCCGCGCTCTTCCCGGCGTGGAAAGTACTCTGATGACCGATGGCGGCGGTGCCGACGCATCGGTCAACAACGCGTCTATCTACGTGAAGCTCAAGGATATCGATCAACGGAGCCTGTCTCAAATTGACGTAATGCAGCGAACGCGCGCGCTGCTCCACACCTTTCCACCCAACATACACACAGGAGTCGAATTAGTAAGTGCCGTCGGCGGTAACCAGAGCAATGCCGAGGTTCAATATTTCATCGAAGGCCCGGATCTCGACAAACTCGCCAAATATTCCGACGCTTTGATGGCAAAGATGAAACAGATTCCCGGCGTGACCGATGCCGACACAACCTTGCGGAGCGGTAAGCCGGAAGTGGGCCTCGATATCGACCGGGCGCGCGCCGCCGATCTTGGCGTCTCCGTTCAAGATATTGAGCAGGCTCTGAATACTCTGGTTGCGGGGCAGGTTGCCTCCACCTTCAATGCCGGCGATGAGCAGTACGACGTACGCGTGCGGGCGCAGGAACAGTTTCGGGGCAGTGTGGAAGGGCTAAGTAAGATGACCGTTCCTTCCGCCCATAAGATGGGATCGGTAGGGCTCGACGAAGTGGTTCACATGCGGACCAGCACAGGCCCCTCTTCCGTAAACCGCATCGCTCGTCAGCGGCAGGTTACTCTGACCTGTAACGTTCTGCCCGGCGGATCGCAAGCCGCTGTCTTAGCTGCGTTGAGTAAGGCTGCCAAAGAGATAGGAATGGACCCCGATTATCGCACCGGTTTGACGGGGCCTTCCAAAGAGTTAGGACGCACCGGCTATTACTTCCTGCTGGCCTTCTCGCTCACTTTTATCTTTATGTACATTGTGCTCGCCGCTCAGTTCGAATCCTTCATTCACCCCATCACCATCCTCATCACGTTGCCGCTGGCCATTCCCTTCGGTATCGTATCGCTGCTGGTAACCGGCCAAACGGTAAATATCTTCTCGGGGCTTGGCTTGCTGCTTCTTTTCGGAATCGTGAAGAAAAATGCCATTCTTCAGATAGACCATACCAACGGCTTGCGCGCCTCGGGAATGCCCCGTTATGAAGCCATTTTGCAAGCGAACCGCGACCGCTTGCGGCCCATTCTCATGACCACTATTGCGCTGGTAGCCGGCATGTTGCCCCTGGTAATCAGCAGCGGAACCGGCGCGGCCACAAATCGATCCATTGGAGTTTTGGTCGTAGGCGGCCAATCTCTCTGCCTCATTCTCACCCTGCTGGCCGTTCCTGTTTTCTATTCGTTTTTTGAAGACCTGTCCCAATGGCCCGTCTTGCGGCGGCTGGGCGGTCTCGCGGCCGGCATCCGGCAAGTCCTCCCGGGCCGTCGAGCGGCTGTCGTCTCATCGGTGGTTCCCGGAGATCTCACATGAGATCGCGTTCCATGCTGCTGCTTCTGTTGTTTGGGTATGCCGCGGTGGCGCAGAATCCCCCCGCCCCCATAGCTCCGAATGAACCACCCACCCCAGACCTTCCCTCTGTCGCGCCGCTGGAACTCCCGGCCCGCACAGGCATCACGCGGGAGCTGAATCTCACCTTGGAAGAAGTGATCCGCAAAGCGCTCGACAATGATCGAGACCTCGAGGTGGCGCGCATCGCCGCGCAAGAAGCGCTCTTCAACGTCACGGGCGCCAAAGGTGCCTACGACCCAATCTTGGGCTTGAACGCGAATCGCCTCAAGAGCGTGACGCCCGTGGCCTCACTCATTGGCGGATCCTCCGACGGCAAGCTCACCCAAAAGCAATTGTTTGCCGACCCTAGCTTGAATGGCAATTTCCCCTGGTTGGGCGGAACCTACGCGCTCGATTTTTCCTCCGCTCGGCAGTCGTCCGATAGTACCTTCATCACTCTCAATCCCCAATTCCCCACTTCCGTGAACCTCAATCTGACCCAGCCCCTTTGGCGGGGTCTGCGCTTCGATGAAAATCGCTACCGTCTCCAAGTTGCCCGCAAGAACGTGCTCTTAAGCAATGAGCAACTGCGCCAGCGGGTGATTGAAATTGTCACGCAGGCGATTCAGGCTTACTGGGAGCTCGACTACGCCTGCCGTAATCTCGCCGTTCAAATCGAAGCGGTGCGCTTGGCGGAGCAGCAGGATTTGAGTAATCGCCGCCAGGTAAAACAGGGCATCTTGGCGCCGGTGGATGTCATTCAGACCCAGACGCAGATCTCTACCTTCCAGCAGAATGTGTTCACCGCCCAAGCTGGCTTGACACGCGCGGAAAATGTTCTCAAACAACTGATCTTTGCCACCGCGCAAGATCCCGATTGGAGCACCGCGCTCGTTCCCGCCACGCTTCTCTCGTTGGACGGCGAAGTTCCTCAACTGGCCGATGCCCTTGAAGAAGCCTTGCACAGCCGCCCCGAAATTGCCGAAGCAAGAGTGAACGTCGATATCAATTCACTCGACATGCGCTTGAGCCGTGAACAGGCGCGCCCGCAAGTGAACGCGACAGCCAAACTCAGCGCGCAAGGATTGTCCGGCCATGCTATTCCTTTTGTCGTCAGCCCCGTGCTGCAGCAGCTTGGCCTCACCGCTGGTACGCTTCCCATTATTTTTCCCGGTGGGTATACGCAGTCTTTAAATAACGTAGCGAACGGAATTTTCCCAACGGTTCAGCTTGGTGTGCAGATGTCTTTGCCCATCCGTAACCGCACAGCCGTTGCACAAGTCGCGGTCAGTGCGGCGCAAGGAAAGCGCTTGGCCGCGCAGCAGCAGGCCGTCGAAATGGCGGTTGAAGCCGATGTGCGGAATTCTCTACAATCTGTCGTGGCCGCTCGAGCCAGGCTGGGGTCCGCCCAGTCCGCCAGCAAGTTTGCCGAAGAACAGTACCAAAGCGAGCAGCGCCAATTCCAAGCCGGCACGTCGTCCGTATTCCTTGTCCTGCAACGCCAAACCGACCTGATTGCCGCGCGCTCGCGAGAGATTCGCGCCAAGGCGGACCTAGGGAACGCACTCGCAGATCTAGATCGAGCGACGGCGCGTACCTTGATCTCCCAACGGATTGACGTTGTGCCAAGCAGGTGACGGCATCTCAGAACTTTGGACCAGATGTCTTTTCGGGTACAGAGACAGAGCTTCTCCTTTGTTT
Organism: Bryobacterales bacterium; assembly: GCA_963763615.1. Taxonomy (GTDB): domain Bacteria; phylum Acidobacteriota; class Terriglobia; order Bryobacterales; family Bryobacteraceae; genus Bog-105. The sequence goes on from CAVXPI010000021.1 coordinate 163,629, forward strand.
TCAAGTTCATAATTACTAATCAGGGGAACATGATAAGCTTTCAGCAAGCTTCGCCGATGAAACTGTCAGTGGAATTGGGTCACTCTACAGCAGGTGGGTAAGAGGTAAATTTATGTCTGACAATACGACAGTGGAAATGATGGATATGCAAGCCCGCGTACTCCAGAGAATTCAAGAGTTCTCGATAGAGAATCCGACGATAGAAGAAGCTGTGGCGGTCATGAACATGACAATGCCGGACTATCTGCTGGCCTTAGACACTATTCGTGGCGGCAATGTCGTCTCGGCGTCGGCGTCTGTCGAGTTCCCCTTGTTTTTAAATGCCTGACCAGTCGCAATGGGCTGAAACATTCGCGGAACTTCAACGTGAAGCTTTGGGGGATAAGCCCGGCGGTCAGGCTTCCTGGGCTAAGGTTCTTTACAAGAGGGTGAAAGCTCTTTCCGACTACACTGGGCGGCAGTGCATAGTTTATGCAAGCGCCTGCACAACGGGAGGAAAGCAACTTCCGGCAGGCTCCCTTCAGATTGATTTTTCCGACAAGATGGGATTTTACGAGGTAACGCAATCGCTAGCTTCGCAGCCCATTGATCTCGTGCTACACAGTCCGGGCGGGTTTCCCGAAGCTGCGGAAAGCATAGTCGAGTCTCTTAGGTCAAAGTTTCCGCACATTCGAGTAATTGTTCCGAGTTTTGCAAAGAGCGCAGCCACAATGATCTCGATGGCGGCTGACGAAATCTTGCTGGATGACGATGCAGAACTGGGGCCGATTGACCCTCAGATGCAAACCGCGAACGGATTTAGTCCAGCCGAAGCGATCAAAGAGCAGTTCGTAAAAGCGGGACAGGAGATCTCAGCAGATCCCAAACGATTGAGTGTCTGGCTTCCAATTCTTCAACAGATGGGGCCATCAATGCTGATTCAATGTGACAATGCTATTGAGTTGTCGAAAACACTCGTGCGGCAGTGGTTGACGAGATTCATGTTTAAAGGCGATAGTGAGGCCGCTCAAAAGGCCGACACGGTTGCGAATTTCCTTGGACAGCACTCCACATTTAAGTCCCACGGACGTTGCATCAGGTTGAAGCAATTGCAAGAGCAGAATCTGGGCCTGATGGTTACGAGCGCGCGCGCGACAAAAGAACTGCACCAGAAAATCTGGGCTGTTTATTGCGCAATTGATGTCATCTTTTCGGCCACTCCGATTTTCAAGCTTTTTTTTAATTCTCAGAATGTTGCACTCGTTCGTGCGGCCCAAACAGCCGCGGGTTTGCTGCCGCCGAAAACTTAGTTCAGGGCCAGCGCGCCCGGCTTCCTCAAAAAATCCCTCCCGGGTCAGCGAACCGAAAGTCCCATCACCGCCGCACCGTAACCGGGTCGAAATAAATGCCGCGCCCGCACCCCAACAAAAGCCATTTTAGCAGCCCATTCTTGAACCCTGCATAAACCACATTGGACCCGCTTTTTCACAAAACATTTCAAAATATTTTCTTAGTACAAAGAGTACTTAAACGCTTGCATCTGCAATCTTTCGCGTGGTAACGTGCTCGAATGGTATTTGTCCGCATACTTGCTTTTATACTCTCTGGTTTTGCTCTCACAGAGGCGGCCACTACTCTATCCAATTCCCAACTCATCACGGGAGTCGTAACGCGTCAAGACACGGGCCAACCACTAATAGGCGTTAGCGTCAGCCTGTTGAATGCAAACTCTGCCCAAATCGCCGCCGGAGTCACCAATGCTTCGGGAGCTTTTCAATTTCTCAAAGTCCCGCAGGGAGCATTGTCTCTCGTGGCCGAAGCCTCGGGCTATGCTCGCACCCAGGTGCCTTTAATTATCACTCCCGGCGTGACTGGCGTTCGAGTGTCCTTTCAACTTCTCCATTCTGGTTCGGTTTGTCCGCTTCCTCAATGCACCACCGTCACCGCTCTGCGCGCATCGCAAGTTGCCGGCACCAGTCCGCTCGCTTCCACGTCCGCTTCTACAGCAACACCTGTTGCGCACGTTGCGTCCGCGAAAACGTCCGCCGTGGCTGCTGCCACTGATTCAACACAGGCCGCAACGGCGCAAACCTCCGCCACCAACGCGGCAGCCGATTTCACCATCCAAACCGCTGTTGCCGCCCCAGCCCCCCCTTGCTTTGGCTTCGATTTCGCCGCTAGCAGTCCGAGCGCTAACAATATGTTTAGTTTTGGCGGCGGCATGGGTCCGTATGATGCGCGCCTTAGCTTTAGTGCCACTGCCAACGGTACTGCGTCCACTTTTGTCGCTAACGACTGTTCGGGCGGCGCTTGCCCAGGCACCGATTTCTTCCAAAGTATCGCTACCGGCTATTTTAATGGCGCTCAAGCTCGCGCTTACCACTTCAATACCACCACCAAAGCGTGGCAACTCATCAACACCGGTACCGTTACATCGTTCACCGCTAATTCCGCCAGTTTGAACGCCGTCGATCACACCGTCACCCTGAATCAAAACGGCGTCTCCCCGCAGACCGGCGACGCTCTTTGGCTCACCCTTGATAATGTCGGTGCCATCCCCAACTTCAACCTGCTCGACCCTCGCCTCCAAGCCTACGGTTCCTACGCCACTGAGTGGAACTATGAAACCGGTCCAGTTCTGAGCTACATGACCACGCAACAAGTCACTGCCTCGAATCCCCAGCCATATGCCTACGCCGTTGATGGCCCTCCAGGAGACAGCATTGATGCCGGTGTCAACAGTCCGCTTAGCGTCCAACTCACCGACGCCAACAACGAGTTTTCCGGCATCACTCAATTTTTCCTCGGTACCGGCCCCGCCACCGAGAGCCTGCAAGCCGGTCATACGTATCAGGTCTCCGTTTGGCTGAAGCAAACGGGCATCGCCAACGGGAGTGTCTATTTCAGCATTAATAATTCCCAGACCTTTGCCTCCACCACCTTCACAGGAGTGAACGGAACCTGGCAGCTGTTCACCTACCAATTCCCAGGGTTTCAGGCCCCTTCCTCTTCTCAGGCCAACCCTCAAATCCACATTGATTTTCAGGCGCCCGGCACTCTGTGGGTCGATCAAGTGCAGATCAGCGACACCGGTTTCCCTGCTTTCACCGCCGATCCCCGCGTCATCTCCGCCTGGCAAACGTTTGCTCCCGCCACCATTCGCATGTGGTCCAACTTTGGTAACTCCGGCGGAAGCTACTCATATTGGGGCCTCGATAGCTGGCTGGCAGCCGATTCGGAAGACCATATGGATCCAAGCATCGGCTCCATGTACGAAAAACAGACCCTCCACTCTCACTTGCCCTCCTCCTTGGCGCTCGCTAAGAGCGTGGGAGCCGACCCCTGGTTGATCTGTAATATGTCTCTCAGCGAAGCCGAGTGGGGCAATCTTGTCGACTACCTTTCCGCCCCTGGCCGGCACTGGCTACGCCTCCCTGCGCCCCGCCTCGCATCCCGGCCCTTATACGGCCGATTTCAAACATATCTATCTCGAATTTGGCAATGAAGAATGGGGAACGCAGCAAACCGCTGTTAACTCCCACTACGGCGAATGGGTTCACTATATGCTCAGCCAAGCCATCGCCGGCAAGTCGTACTTCGATCCCACCAAAATTAAGTTCGTCGTCAACGGCTTCACCTTGGTTCCCAGCATCGGTTCAGCCGCCGCGGCCGCCGCGCCCGAAGCCTCCGTTGTCGATATCTTCAGCTATACCACTGGCGACACCACCTTGATTCCCGCCGGCGCTACTACTTATCCTGATGCCTACTATCAAACCGATTTGCTCGGCCTTGTCCGCAATACCGCTGCTTATGGAAACTCCGTCCAAAATCTGATCAACGCTCAGGTGGCCCAGCAGAAGGCGGATGCCGCCAATGGCCTCGTGTACAGCCTCGCCGTGTACGAGGGCGGCCCCGGTGGTGACATCACTTCGACTCAGGGCGACACATCCCTCGCTGCCGCCGTGGGCAACCTCGACACATTTCTCTATTCCTCTCTCCAGGGCATTCAACAGCAGAACTTTTTCTTATTCAATTTCGGCACTGGCCCATATTCATCTCACAGTTACTTATGGGATGGCTTCCGGCCTCATCCTGTTTGGGAGGCCCTGCAGATGCGCAACCAGTACTGCAACGGAGACATGATCGGCACCTCCACAAATACCGTTCCCGTTACTAGCGATGGCAATGCGTTCCCCCTCATCGCCACTTACGCCTTTCATGAAGTCACCGCCACCGGTATCGACCAACTGGACGTCTTCGTTCTATCCCGCGACCTCAACAATTCAACTCCTGTCACTCTGCGCCTCCCCGGTGTTCCATCAGGCACTGGTACGCTTTACACTTTAACCGGCGACCCTCGAACCAATAACGACACTGCCCTCAACGTTCCAGTCGCGCAGAGTTCTTTGAGCGGTGTCACTGCCAACTACCAATTCACTATGCCTCCGGGCTCCGTTTACCTCTTCCAGTTCCCCCTCAACTCCTACAGCGGCGCCGCCCCTGCCGCTTCCCTTTCTTCCACGGCACTCACCTTTGCGTCACAAACCGACGGCACTGTGAGCGCCGCACAGACGTTGAGTCTCACGAACGTTGGCTCCGCCACCTTAAGCATTGCCGGCATCTCCTTGAACGGCGTCAATGCTTCTGACTTCGCAGCGTCCAACAACTGCGGATCCTCCCTGGCGGCGGGCGCATCGTGTACTATTTCCGTTACCTTCACGCCAGGCGCTTCTGGCAGCCGTAGCGCAACTCTGCTTATCACCGACAATTCGGCCAACGTAAGCGCTGCCGCTCAGAATGTGACCCTCTACGGCACTGGTTCCTCCGTCGCTGCGCCGCCCACCGCCTCCGCTTTCACCACTTATCTGGGAGCCTACGGAAGCGGACAGCCAGTCTATACCGGAAGCTCCGCCGTGATTCCTTTGCGGGCCTACCTTCCGGCAGGTGCGTCTTACCTCACCATCTTGGAAACGAACTTCACCGCCACGTCTGGTGGCGCGGTGGAATATGAGATCTTCGCCGAAACGGATGGCGCCGGCGGCTACACCCTGCGCCTGCAAAACAGCACAACCGCCGTGCCTTGGCCACTGCTGCCCCTGAATCCCAGCGGCGCCACCGTCACCCTCGACACTCCTATCACGCTCGATACCATGCAGATCACCGCTTATCGCTTCGCGTTGGTCGGCAGTGAGTTTCAACTCGATGTTACTGTTTCGCGCTCCGACGCTGCTTTCAGCGATCAAATCGTGATACTCGGTGTCAGCGGAACCAATTATTCTTCTCCTTGGTATGGAGTCGACGGTCAATGGATCAGCTCCTCAGCCTCACCGGCGCCATCCATGACGCTTTCCACAACGAATCTGAACTTTGGAAACCAAGCGATTGGTGTCAGCGCTACCCAGATAGTCACTGTTAGTAACACAGGCACCGCGCCGTTCACGGTCACCTCCCTGCAAATCACCGGCGCCAATCCTGGTGATTTCACCGAAACCGATAACTGCACAAGTAGCCTAACCGCCAGCGCCAGTTGCGTGATTTCGGTGATCTTCGATCCTCTAGCCGACGGCGCGCGTGCGGCTACCCTTTCCGTTTCGAACGCAGCCTCGAGTCCCCAGACTGTTGCCTTGAGTGGCGTCGGCGTTACCCCCATCGCAACACCCACTGTCTTTACAACTTATCTGGGAACTTATGGAAGCGCACAGCCGGCGTATCATGGCGCATCTGCCGTAATTCCACTGCGCGCCTACCTCCCTACTGGCGCCAAGCAGCTCAATGTCTTGGAAACGAACTTCACCGCCAAGTCCAGCGGCACCGTGGAATATGAAATCTTCGCGCAGACGAATAGCGCTGGTGGCTACACCCTGCGCCTGCAAAACAGCACGAGGGCCGTGCCCTATCCGCTGCTGCTCTTGAACCCCAGTGGCGCCACCGTCACGCTCTCCACTCCCATCAAGCTGGGCAGCATGCAGATCACCGCTTATCGCTTCGCTTTGGTCGGCAACGAGTTTCAGCTCGATGTCACTGTTTCGCGTTCCGGCACGTTCAGCGATAACATCGTGGTTCTCGGCATCAACGCGAACACTGCCTATTCATCCCCCTGGTATGGAGTCGACGGTCAATGGAGTAATCCTTAAGCGCAATTCCGGGCGGCAGCCAGGTGGCGCAGGCGCTTTCGCCTGCGTCCCATCCCTGCCACCGCGCGCTTTCCCTCCCTCGCCCCTGAGTCCACTTAATTCCCAAATCCAGGATCTCCGGTCACAAATCCCCCAAAACTTTTTTCTCCCATATCCCTCAACCACTTGCCTCTCCGAAAATAGTTTTGCCGCGGCGCCTCGTCCGTATCCTGGCCTCGTATGGACCATCACTCTAACATTTCGTTACCAGCTTCCCCTCAGGGGCGTCGCGCCTTCCAGCCCACCGAAGACGACCAAAGCCGCCTCGGCCGACCCACAACCCGCTAGTTATGGAGCGCAATTCCAAAGCACACGCGCTCGGCCTGCGCGCTTCCCAACTCGAGGTGTTTCACAACCCCTCGCGTTTCCGCGTCTTGGTCGCCGGCCGCCGCTTCGGCAAAACCGAACTCGCTCTCACCGAAATGCTCCACGCCTCTCAAAAGAAGGATGCCAAAATCTGGTACATTGCTCCCTCCTATCCGCAAGCCAAAGCCATTGCCTGGCGCCGTCTCAAGAAAGTCTCCCGTCTGCACTGGGCCAAAACTCCCAGCGAAACTGAACTCACTGTCCACCTCGACTCCGGCTCTTCCATCTCCCTCCGCGGCGCCGACCGTCCCGACTCCCTCCGCGGCAGCGGTCTCGACCTGGTCGTCCTCGACGAGTTCGCTTCCATGCGTCCCGAAGCTTGGAACGAAGTTCTTCGCCCCGCTCTCTCCGACCGCAAAGGCCGCGCTCTCTTCATCGGTACCCCCAAAGGCCACAATCATTTTTTCGAAACCTTCCAATATGCCAAAATTCAATCCGACCCCGAGTGGGCCGCTTTCCAATACACCACCGCCCAGGGCGGCATCGTCGACCTCGGCGAACTCCACTCCGCCTCCAAACAACTCGACCCCGAATCTTTCCGCCAAGAGTACGAAGCCGAATTCACCGGTGCCGGCCGCAGCCGCGTCTACTACGCTTTCAATCGCGATCCCCACGTCAAACCCCTTTCCTTCGATCCCGCTCTGCCTCTTGTTTGGACTATCGATTTCAACGTCAACCCTATGTGTATGCTCCTCCTCCAGCGCCTCCCAGACGACACCGTACGGGTCCTCGACGAAATCGTTCTCAAAAATACCAACACCGAAGAAGCCTGCAAAGCGCTAATCGATCGCCTCGCTCAGAAACAGAAACCCATCAACCTCCAAATCTTCGGCGACGCTAGCGGCAACCAGCGCCGCACTTCCGGCGCCACCACAGATTGGTCTATCATCCGCAATTTCTTTACCAACTGGCGCGGCACTTACAACCACTCCGTCCACGTCAACAACGTCAACCCCGCCGTCCGCGACCGCATTAATTGCGTCAACTCCCGCTTCCTCAACGCGGACGGCGAAGCCCGCCTCTTCATAGACCCCCGCTGCACCGAACTCATCCGCGACCTCGACCAAGTCGTTTGGCAAGTCGATTCCAACGGCCTCACCGCCTCCGACATCAACAAATCCGACCCCAACCGCACCCACGCCTCCGACGCCCTCGGCTATTACATCGCCCAAGCGTTCCCCCTCCGCCCCCTCGCCGGACCCAAATCCAGCGGCCCCCTTTTCTAATTGTTTCTTTGTGGGGAAACATCTTTTCACTACACTGTCCCGCTTAGCAGGGTGGCGCTGGCACTCGTGCCAGCCGTCTCGACACTCGTGTCGAGGCTCAAGAGTACTAGTACTCCTACGTCACTTGCTCATTCAGTTTTAACTCGCATTCGTCTATACTCATCACAACTGACTGGTTCCGCTTGTGCGTCCTTCCGCCGAGTCGACTTGCCAGTTCCCCAGGAGGCCACTCGGATGAATGATTCTAGAACTAGTTTCAAAGGCAAGCTCATAGGGCGAATTGCCACCTTCGCCGCGCTATCCCTTCTATCGCTCCAATTCGCCGCGGCCCAAACCGTAACCGCCAGCGTCGTGGCCGGAACATATCCCCGGTCCGCGGCGGTAAACCCGGTCACCAACAAAATCTATGTGGCCAATACTTTTAGCGGTAACGTGACCGTGATCGACGGTGCAACCAACAGCACCGCCACCGTCGCAGCGGGAACATATCCCCGCTCCATAGCGGTAAACCCAGTCACCAACAAAGTCTATGTCGCCAACGGCGGCAGCGCCAACGTGACGGTCATCGACGGCGCTACCAATAGCACTGTCACTGTCGCCGCCGGAACCGGTCCTGTCTCCATAGCTGTCAACCCAGTGACCAACAAAGTCTATGTGGCCAATATCATCAATTCCACTAGCGGCAGCGTGACCGTCATTGACGGCGCTACCAACAGCACCGCCACGGTTGCTGTCGGCGTGAGTCCCAATGCCATAGCGGTGAATCCGGTCACCAACAAAGTCTATGTGGCCAATGGCAACAGCGGCACCGTGACTGTGATTGACGGCCCAACCAACAGCACCGCCACCGTCTCCGCCGGGCTCGGTGCTACTTCCGTCGCCGTGAATCCGGTCACCAACAAAATCTATGTCGCGAATGTCAACAACGCCAGCGTAACCGTGATCGACGGCGCAACCAACGGCACTGCCACCGTCACCGGAGGAACCGGCCCTTCTTCCGTAGCGGTCAACCCGGTCACCAACAAAATCTATGTCGCCAACTACCTTGACGGCACCGTAACGGTGATCGACGGCGTGACCAACGGCGTCACCACCGTCACCGCTGGATCAAATCCCGATTCCGTGGCGGTGGACCCGCTCACCAACAAAGTCTATGTGGCCAACTACGGCAGCAGCAACGTGACAGTGATCGACGGCGCGGCCAACAGCACCGCCACCCTCACCGCTGGATCAGATCCCGATTCCGTGGCGGTGAATCCGATTACCAACAAAGTCTATGTAGCCAACTCCCAAAGCAACAACGTGACGGTAATTGACGGCTCAACCAACAACTCCGCCATCGTTACCGCCGGCACCGGTCCTGTTTCGGCAGCCGTGAACCCCGTCACCAATAAGATCTATGTGACCAATAACAAGAGCAATAACGTAACTGTGATCGACGGCGCCACCAACACCACTGCCACTGTCGCCGCCGGCACCGGTCCTGTCTCCGTGGCGGTGAACCCGGTCACTAAGAAAATCTATGTAGCCAACGGCGGCAGCGGCACCGTGACGGTGATCGACGGCGCGGCCAACAGTACAGCCACGGTCGGGGCCGTTGGGAGCCCCTATTCGGTGGCGCTGAATCCAGTTACCAACAAAATTTACGTGGCCGATTTCAGCAGCCCAAACGTAACCGTGATCGACGGCGCCACCAACACCACCGCCACCGTCGCTACTGGATCACAGCCTGTCTCCGTGGCGGTAAACCCAGTCACTAACAGAATCTATGTTGCCAATAGCGTCAGCAACAACGTAACCGTGATCGACGGCGCCACCAACACCACCGTGGCCGTCGCTGCCGGATCGTTTCCATTCTCTGTGGCGGTGAACCCGGTCACCAACAAAATCTATGTGGCCAATTTGCAAAGCAACAACGTAACGGTGATCGACGGCGTCACCAATAGCACCGCCACTGTAGCCGCCGGAACAGGGCCCGCTTCCGTGGCTGTGAACCCGGCTACCAATAAAATCTATGTGGCTAACTTGAACAGCGCAAGCGTGACAGTCATCGATGGCGCCACTAACACCACTGTTACCGTCCCCGCCGTATCAGATCCTGATTCGATTGCCGTGAACCCGGTCACTAACAAAATCTATGTGGCCAATACCAGCAGCGGTAACGTGACCGTGATCGACGGCGCGGCCAACACCATCGTTGCCACCCTTACCGGCACTGTCCCCTCCGCCACCAGTTTTGGAACAACCAATCGCGGTGTAGCGGTGAACCCGGTCACCGGCAAAATCTATGTGGCCAACGTAGGCGGGGCCGTCACCGTGATCACGGACGCACAAGCGCAAGCCATCCCGCTGACTACTGCGATTACGCCCCTAACCAACAATCAGACGTCTGCCTCCGTCCCCGCCTTCACCTTCACCGCCACTAGCACCACGGTCGTTCAACCCAACGCCATGTTCTACCAATTCGATACCTGGCAGAATCCGTGGACTGCCGCCACCGGAAGTAACCCCACCTTCGTCGGCGCCGCTGCCACGCTACAGCCTGGCTTCCATATCCTCTACGCCTATGCGGCCGATGGTCAAGAGGCCACTTCCACTCAAGCGGGTTCTCCGCTCGTCGGCAGCATCCAGGCTTACGGATTCTTGGTTTCCCCTACCGTCCCCTACGTCGGCTACGTAGCCTTCTGGGGAGTCACCAATTCCAGCGTCACCATCTCCTGGTCTACAGACATCCCCGCCACCACATTTGTCGCTTACGGAACTACCCCCGCCCTTGGCCAGCTCAGCCCCGTGCAATCGGCGCTCACCAACAGCCACGGCGTCGTGCTCTCCGGCCTGAGCCCTGGCACCACGTATTACTTCCGGGCCGAATCTACAACCGCCGGCGGTTCCACCGGCACATCAACCGTCTACTCGTTCACCACCACCGGAACGCCCGTCTCACCTGCGCCAGTCATCACTAACGTCGCGGTCGGCAACATCACTACCACGTCGGCCACCATCACTTGGACCACCGACCAGCCGTCCAGTTCGCAAGTCAATTACGGAACGACGACAGCTCACGGTTCTAATTCGCCGCTGAACGCCAGCCTGGTGCAAACCCATTCCGTCACCTTAACCGGACTCACCCCCGCCACCACTTACAACTTCGACGTGGTCTCCACCAACTCATCTGGCGCTTCCGGTATGTCGGCCAACGCCACCTTTGCTACCATTTCCACCACTCCCACCGCCCCGCTCATCACCAATATCCAGACCACGGTTACCAGCACAACGGCCACGATCACCTGGACCACCGATCAACCTGCTAACTCAGCCGTCAACTACAGCACGGGCTCCATTACCGGCTCGACAACGCCGGACGCCAACTACGTTACAAGCCACTCCGTCACCCTCACCGGCCTCACGCCCGCCGCAACCTACGTCTTCAACGTACTCTCCTTCAACGCCGCTGGCCTCGGCACAAGTTCGCAACTAGGCACCTTCACCACAACTCCCTCGGGCGGCACGCCGCCTTATGTGGGCTATGTCGCTTTCTGGGGAATCAATAACTCCGGAGTCACCATTTCCTGGTCTACCGACGTCCCCGCCGACACACAAGTCGCCTATGGCGTCACCCCTCAACTCGGCACATTAACGCCCCGCCAAGCGGCGCTCACTAACAGCCACGGGGTCGTGCTCACCAACCTCGCCTCCGGAACCACTTATTACTTTGTCGCTCAATCCACAGGCGCTAACGGAGCCACCGGTTATTCCACCACATATAGCTTCAAGACAACCGGCTCTCCCTCCACGCAGGCGCCCGTCATCTCAAACATTCGGACCAGCCCGGCCAGCACGTCCGCTATCATTACTTGGACGACCGACGAAGCCGCCACTTCACAAGTGAATTACGGAGTCACAAGCACTTATTCGTCCTCGTCGACTCTCAACCCAGCCCTGACCACGACCCATTCAGTCACGCTCACGAATCTGATGCCGGGCACTGTTTATGACTTCGACGTCGTCTCTTCCAACGCCGGCCGCGTAGCCTCTGCCTCGGCCAACTCTACCTTCACCACCGCCGCGGCTGGCGGCAAACCGCCGGTAATCAGCTATGTGGCCTTCTGGGGAGTAACAAGCTCCGGTGTAACCATCTCGTGGTCCACCAATGTGCCTGGCAACACCGCAGTGAATTACGGCACAACCAACGCCTTAGGAACCCTGACCCCGCTGCAAACCGCACTGACAGACAACCACGGCGTCACGCTAACCGGTCTCTTGCCGAGCACAACTTACTACTTCCAGGCTCAATCCGCCGACGCCAATGGAAACACGGGTTACTCGCCCGTCATCTACACCTTCACCACACTGCCTGGCGGACCACCCTCCATCTCCAACGTAATCGTCACCCCCAGCACTGGCCACACCGCCACAATCGCTTGGACGACATCGGTACCCACTTACAGCTACGTCCAATTCGGTCCTTCGGCGGGCAACTATACTAGCTACTCCAACCGAACCAGCCTGACCGCCTCGCCCGTCTGCGTACTAGGCGTAAGCTATGTCCCCAGCGGAACCATCCATTACCAGTTAGTCAGCACCGACGCCCAAGGCAACCAAGTCGTTTCTCCTGACGCCACCTTCATCGAACCCTAACTATGCCTACTCCCGCCGTCGCCTCGCATACGCCGCCACCTTCGCGCGGTTACCGCATATTTGCATGCTGCACCACCTGCGCGTCCCCTTCTTGCTCGTATCCGCAAAGTGCAGCACACACCCGGCGCATTTTCGCGTACGCTCCGGGTCTCCGTTCACCAGCAAATCCACCGCCGCATCCAGTATCGGCCCCAACGCATCCAGCGGCCGCCGCGGCTCAAACAGCCGTCCACGCGTCAGCGCCGCCCCCGGCGCCGCTCTCCCAATCTGATCCGTAAAGCGGTGTCCCTTCAGCAGCTCGTTCAAATAGCCGGTATAGGCAGGAGTCAGCGAACGGCCCGCTTCCCTCTTAAGAATGATCTTCCGGTAAGCCTCGCGAAATTCATGCAGTGCGCGTATCTGACCTTCCCCGCTGGCAGCCCAAGTTTTCGCCAGTTTCTTAGCTTTACGCTTGCTCAGCAACTCCGCCGCCACCAGCCACCGCAGCAATGCCCCGCTGTCCGGCAATAGTTCCACCAGTTCGCCGCCCACCTCCGGCCGCGTATTCAAGAAATCAAGGCTCAACTCATTTCCCAGAAAAAGGAATCCGTCCCGCCACTCACTCTCCGGCTCCATAATTCTTTTTTAAAATACCACACCGTTATTGCATCGTTTGATCGGTTAGCTCCATCTGACTCGTGTACGGAGATCCAAACCATGCAACACCCCACAGTCACCCAATACAAGAATGCCGCCATCGGCGGCCTCAACGTCTTCTACCGTGAAGCCGGCCCGCTGCACGCGCCCGTAATCGTGCTCCTCCACGGCTTCCCGTCGTCTTCTCACATGTTCCGCGAACTCATTCCGCAGTTGAAAGACCAGTTCCATGTCATCGCCCCCGATTACATCGGCTTCGGCTATAGCGCCCAGCCGTCCGCATCCGAATTCACTTACAACTTTGAGACCCTGACCACCTTCGTTACCAAGCTCCTCTTCGATGTCCTCAAACTCGAAAAGTTCAGCATCTACGTTCAGGATTACGGCGCTCCCGTAGGATTTCGAATCGCCTCACGTCGCCCGGAGTCCATCGAAGCAATCATCGTCCAAAACGGCAATGCCTATGCAGAAGGCATCAGCCCTGCATTCGAACCCCTCAAGCCGTTCTGGGCCAACCGCAACGCCGAGACTGAGAAACCCGTCCGCACTCTGCTCACTGCCGAGACCACCCGTTTCCAATACACCCACGGAGTCAGCAACCCCGCAGCCATCAACCCCGATTCCTGGACGTTCGACCAAGTCTTCCTCGACCGGCAAGGTAACGACGCCATCCAACTCGATCTCTTCCACAACTATCCATCCAACGTCGCGCTCTATGACGAGTGGCATCGCTACTTCCGCGCGCATCAACCTCGCACTCTCATCGTCTGGGGCCAGAACGACCCCTTCTTCACAGTCGAAGGCGCAAAAGCCTTTCTCAACGACCTTCCCAATGCCGAATTGCACCTGCTCGACACCGGCCACTTCGCACTCGAAGAAGAAAGCTCCTTCATCGCCGCCAAGATTCGCGGCTTCCTCGGCCGCGCGAACAGCTAGTTATTCGTCGCCCTCATTCTCCGCGGTGTAACATCTATAAATACTTACCTTCCTCGGAGACTTGAGCCGCACATGCCATCGGTCGTACTAATTCACGGTACTGGGGTTCGCGAACCCGGCTACAAACAAATGCTAGCCGTCGTAAAATCGCGCCTTCATCTCGCCCGCGAAGCCTACGCTCTGCAAGAATGCCCCTGGTACGTCAAATACGGCACGCCTGATCCTCCGTACCAATCCTCTCCGGAAGAACATGCCGACGTCCGCGCCGTCGGCATCGTCGCCGAATCGCCGTTCTCCGGCGAAATCCTCTCTTGGCAGCGTCTCTACATTGATCCGCTCACCGATCTCCGCGAACTCTCTCAAACTGCTGCAGGCGTGGGTGGCGGAGGCAGCCCCGCCGCCGGTGCCCAATTCGCTCTACAAGTCCAACGTTGCCCGCGTCCCGATTCCATGCGTAACGAAGAGGAGTTCCCTCTGCTCGGCTTTTGGGACGCCGCCAGAAAAACAATTCTCGAAGATCAAGTCACCAAAACCGCCGTCGCCCGCGGCATCTCCCATCCTGACGACACTCGTTCCGCCGTCGCCCGCGCTCTCGTCGCTGAGCTCATCCGGCGCGCTCTAGAGCGAGGAGACCTCCTGCTCCCCGACGGCAAACAGCGCGACACTTGGGTCGACGATCTAGCCAAAGGCATGGGTTCGGATCCCGCTATCACGTTCCGCGCCGTCCCCAAAGTCCTCAGCCCGTTCGTTCGCCTGCTCAACCGCCACCTCATCCGTCCCTTCGGCGAAAGCCACAGTCCCATCGCCGCCGATATCCTTTTCTATCAGGCCCGCGGCCAAGGTATCCGCGATTTCATTGCAGAGCAGATTGCCGCCGCACCCAAACCCGTTTACCTATTAGCTCACTCTTTGGGAGGCATCGCCGCCGTAGACACTCTCGTCATGGATAAGAACCTGAAAGTCGAAGCTCTCATCACCTTCGGCTCCCAGGCTCCCTTTCTGCAAGAAATCAACTCACTCGTGTCCCTCGAAAAAGGCGACCCCTTGCCCGCCCACTTTCCAAATCACTGGACCAACGTTTTCGACCCCAACGACTTACTCAGCTTCCGTGCCGAAAAGGTTTTCACCGCCGACTCTCGCGTCAAAGACGAAAAGCTCGATAGTGGCCAGCCGCCTCTCGCGGCCCATAGCTCCTACCTAACCAGCAACGCCTTCTGGCAGATAGTTTGGAACATCATTCCCTATGTCCCTCCTTCCGAATGAAACCTTCGCGGTCCTCATCGGCATCGAGGACTACGAAATCTCGAAGGGCTTGCCGGAGCTCTTGCGCTGGGATCTGGATGGCCCTGCCTCCGATGCCGTTAGCTTTGCTGAATGGCTCAATCACCGCAGTGTTCCGCCGGAGAACATTCACGTTTTCGCCTCAGCCTTGAAGCCGTCCGAAATACTATCTAAGTTCGACGCTCTCGGCATTAAGCGAGAAAGAATAAAGGCTCCCACCCAAGCCAATCTTGAAGATTTCTTCTACACCACTCTCCCGGCGTTAGCCCCGCCACAGGGTGGCCAGATCTTTGTTCTTTGGGGTGGCCACGGCGTCATCCGCGACGGCGAAAAACGTCACTTGTATTGCTCCGACGTTTCCGGTCTTCCGCGCACCTTCCCCCTGGAAGACCTGCTCCGCTCCCTTCGCCGTATCGACAAGTTCTCCAAGCAATACGTTTTCGTCGACGCTTGCGCCAACCAACACGAGCTCACCGGTCTCCCCGCACCCTTTGCTCACGCCGCTGACTCGGCCGGAACTCTCTCCGGAGTTCAGCAATACACACTCCTCGCCGCATCTGCCGGACAACTCGCCGTCAACAACCGCGACCGCCACTCTGGCCTCTTTTCCACCTTCCTGTTTGATGCGCTTAAGCAACTGACCATCAATCCAGATTTCGCCGCTATCAAAGACGAAGTCCTCGCGAAGTTTGAACAGGAATACGCCAAAGATCCGACCTTCGATCAGCGTCCCGTGTCCATTGTCTTTGAAGATGTACGCGGTGACGGAGACCGGAAGAATTTTGGCGGCAAGCCTGTGCCAACCGCTCTTCAGACACTCGCGAGAGCAACCCGTTATTCCGTCTCTGCCCTGCAAACAATCGCCGCCAGCGCCGCCAATTGTTCTCGCTTGGCCAAAGCGCAGAGCCGCCTTGAATTGTATAGAAAGTTCGGCCTGCCCGAGCCGCCGTCGGTTTCCGACAACGAATATGATCGCCTGAATTTGCTGGGCCGCGTCATCGACAGCAATCTAATACCGCCGTTTCTTGCCGAGCTTAAATCGTCGGAACCGGATTTTCTTTCCTTCCAAGCACTAAGTCAATCCTTCGAACGCGCCGCCCTCGTCCGCGACGCTCGCGATCAACTCCGCCCGCTCGAATTTGATCTCGTTGAGTTCCGCCGCATCTTCTCGCTCGTTGTCGGTAAATCGGCCGAATTTGTCAGCCTCGAAGCCATGCTTTACGCACTAACCGACACCGGAACCGTCAGCGAGCCCTCTCAGCTTTTCGATTTTCTTTATCGCGTGGCTGAATCCCCGCAGTGTACCTACCGCGACGGCCTTTTGACTTGGGTCAAAAAACACGACCAGCCCGAGCACTACAATGCACTCGAACGTCAAGCCAAAGACCGCCGTTCCTATTCCGTGGTTATCTCCATCAGGCCTCGCCCCGGTGCTGAAGAATCTCCAGAATCATTTACGGTCTGGCTGCTGGAAGGAGGACGGCCCAAGGCACAACCCATCACCCAATCCCTCCCGGCTCCCGGTGACTTAGTCCCCCTTCTAGAAAGCACACTCGAAAAGACGCTGAGCTTGGCCGGCGGCGTTGCCTCCATTGAAATCTCCGTGCCTCTGAACTTGATGCGCTTCCAATTCGATCAGCTCGGCTGCAAGAAAAAGTTCTCCGCCTTTAAACAACTGTTCGTCCGCGACCATCCCGTTTTTATTCGCTGGCGCGACCGCCCGTTAGATCCGGCCTTCCTCGGCCGTTGGCGTGCTGCGGCCGGCCGGATTCGCCAGCGCATTCAAGCAAACCCGGCAAAGTGGGCGCCTTTGCCGGATGCCCCCGACGAACAATATCTACTCTCGTTGCAAAACGACCCGCCCGATTTTATTTTCTTTGGTTCCCCCTCTCCCCCAGCGAAAAATGACGATCCCGATTGGCTTCATGAGGTCATCATCAACGGCGCGCCTTTTGCCGCTTGGACCAAGAAAAGCCCCGTCGATCCCTCTGCCATTCCCGCCTTGATTGACGCCGTACTCGTCGCCGGCCCCTTTGACGAACTGCCGGTGCGCACCCCGAAAATTCGAGTCGATCTCCGTTATAAAGACCTTCAATCTTTGGTCTTGCTCTGGGACGACCCAAACCAATGTCATTCTGTATTGCTCGAAGAGCCTGCTTAAGTGAGGATTTATGCCAGATTGGAAAGTATTTTACGGTAACAAAACCGAACCGCACGCTCGCCTGAAAGACATACCGCCCCCTCCCTCCTGGCGCTCCTTCGGCGGCGTCGTTGATAAACCCAAGCCTCCGGAGTTCAAAAACGACTACTGGCGCACCGAAAAGGATCGCGGCCATCGTTTTCGCATAAACGACTCCGACCCTAACAACACCATTCGCGAAGCCATTAACGCCGCGCTCTACTTGCGCCGTCCTCTTCTGCTCACCGGACGTCCCGGCACCGGTAAATCATCCCTCATCTACTCCGTCGCCTACGAACTGCAGATGGGTCCGGTCTTGAAGTGGTCCATCACTTCCAAAAGCGCGCTGCGAAACGGCCTATACGAATACGACGCCCTGGAACGCCTCCGCGCAGCGCAGTCCGACGAAAAACCGCCCGGCCAGAATGGCACAGTCAAACAAGACATCGGCCAGTATTTCACTCTCGGGCCGCTCGGTACCGCCCTGTATCCCGCCGACTGGCCGCGCGCTCTTCTCATCGACGAAATCGACAAAGCCGATCTCGACCTCCCCAACGACCTTCTCAACATCTTCGAAGACGGCAACTTTCCCATCCCCGAGCTTGAACGTTATGATGAGCCCGTTGTCTATGTGAAGGGCACCTCAACCCTCGACGGAGCTAAACTGGCCATTGCTCGCGGCAAAGTGCAATGCCGCCAGTTCCCATTCGTCGTCCTCACCAGCAACGGCGAGCGCGAATTCCCCGGCCCCTTTCTCCGCCGTTGCATCCGCATTCGCATTGACGATCCCTCCGAAGACCAACTCGGCGAAATCGTCGAAGCGCACCTCGGTGAGCAGCTTCGCTCGGAAGCCGCGGCCAAAGCCTTGATCGCCGATTTCTTTAGAGACCGCGGCAAGCTGGCCACAGATCAACTCCTCAATGCCGTGTATCTCACAGCCGGCGCTCAAAAACCCGAAAACGCCGACGAACTCCGCAAGCTCCGCGAACTCCTCATGAAGCCCTTGTTGTAGATGACCCTTCCGCGTTTCATCTCCGCCCTCCGCTCCGTCGGCCTCGACCCCGACGCCGAATCCCTCGCGGACTTGTTTTTCTACACAGCCTATTTCCCAACCGTCGCTAACCAGCAGCCGCCCGATAACCCGCCTCCGCCCGGCACGCCCACCGATACCCAATCTTCAACAGTGCCCCCGTCCACTTCCTCCGGCGCGGATAAACCCCCTCCTCCTCCGCCAACCCCACCACGCGACTCTCCTGGAAAACAATCGGGCCTCTTTTCCGCCACCGCCGAAACGGAAAAAGGTACCGTTCCCGCCCAGGAAATCGAAGTGCCGGAAGCCCCCGCCCTCCCGCGCGCGCTCGAAATCGCTCGTTCCCTCCGCCCTCTCTCCCGCCACTTCCCCATCGCCGGCCTCGGCGATCTCGACGAAGAGGCCACTGCCGAACAAACCGCCCATCAGGGCCGTTTAGTGATCGCCTTCCAACAG
Source organism: Bryobacterales bacterium (assembly GCA_963763615.1). GTDB lineage: Bacteria > Acidobacteriota > Terriglobia > Bryobacterales > Bryobacteraceae > Bog-105. The sequence continues at coordinate 182,529 of CAVXPI010000021.1, forward strand.
CGCCGCGAACGCTGGTTCGACGTTGCCCTCGTCATCGAAGACACACCTTCCATGGCCATTTGGAAAAAGACCATCGAAGCATTTGAACGCCTGTTAACCAACCACGGAGCCTTCCGCGACATCCGTCATTGGTATCTCGCTGCCAATGGTTCTCTCACTGACGCCTCCCGCCAGCCGGCCAATCCTAACGCCCTCATCTCGCCCAGCGGGCGCCGCATGTTGCTCATCCTCACTCACGGCGCCTCCACCGCTTGGCAATCCCCCGCTCTGTCGAGTGCCGTCTCCGATTGGGCTCGCCGCCAACCCACCGCAGTCGTTCAATTCCTTCCCTCCCGGCTCTGGGAAAACTCCCGCCTCGGCGAACCCAAAGCAAATGCCACGGCAAACCTCCCTGGTCTGCCCAACTCCCAATGGGAGGTAGCTGTTCCCTCTTGGATGCGCCGCCGCTTTCCTAACGCTCTCCCGCTCCCCATTCTGACTCTCGACCCTGAGTCAGTCGGCAATTGGGCCAATCTCCTCATGGCTCGCTCCAGCGCCGCCGTGCCTTCGGTCTATTGGTCGCCTTCCGTCGTACCGGCCGCCCGTGCCTCCGATCAAACCCAAACCGATAACCTCACGCCAGAGCAGCGCCTCGATTCCTTCAATCGCATCGCCCTCGACGACGGCCGCCGCCTCGCCTCTGTCCTCTCCGCTGGCCCCATCAATCTGCCCATTCTGCGCCTCGTCAATCAAACCATTTTCGGCGAGCGTGCCCACAACGAAACCATCGCTGAAGTCCTGCTCGGTGGCATCCTCCGCAAGACGAATGAACTCCCCGTCGATCCCGAGCAGATGGAGTACGATTTTTATCCAGGCCTGCGCGATCTCTTCGCGGCCTCCCTACACTGGCAAGACCGCTTCGCCGTCCGCCGTCAGGTCATGCAATACCTGCGCCAACACCCCGACACCACCCAACGCTTCCGAGCCTTGGTTCCCCATAAAGACGGCAAACGCCTCCTGCCCCAATGGGCCATGCCTTTCGCCGACGAAGATGAAGAATTCCTGCGCAGCCTCCAACTCGTCAAAGACATCGGCGCGAGCCGGCAAGACTCGCAATTCGACGACCTCCTCCACAGTCTTCCGGACTTTCTCGCACAGCAGCGCTGGTTCACCGGCAAATCCCGCTCCATCAGTAAAGTCTCCATGCGCGATTGGGCCGAAATGCCGTCGGCCAATTTCTCCTTGGGCTTCGTATCAGTTGAGTACTCCGGCGGCGACACGAGCCCCGAAACCTACGTTGTGCCCATGTTGAAAAAGAACGGTGCCTGGTCACCGGTCGCTTATGACGAGGCTACCTGCTCCGCTCTCTTCGCCGTTATTGAAAACAACGCATCCGGACCCACCACCCACGGTTACATCCAATCGCACCAAACCCAAGACTACGAATCGCTTCGCGGCCCTCGCAGTGCGAACCTCACTCCGCTCTCCTACCCATTTGGCCAAGGGTTGTCTGTTCACTTTGGAGATCGCCTCGTTTTTAAAATGTATCCCCGTCTACAAGACGGCCCAAATCCGAATGTGGAAATGTGCCGCTATTTTTCTGAGGAAGTTCGGTTCCCGAAGGCCGTTACGTACGCCGGGTCACTAGATTATGCTTACCAGGGCGGGGAACCGGTAACTCTCGCCCTAATGCACGCCTTCATCGAGCAACAGGGCGACGCATGGACATGGGCGTTGCGTGAACCTGACGATTTCTCGAGCCACGCCCCCATTCTTGGCCAGCGTATTGCCCAAATGCACTTGGCCCTCGCTGCCGGAAAAAGCGCCGCCTTCGCTCCCGAACCAATCGACACCAGCTATCTAACCCAGCTCGCCGACCAGATGCTTGAACACGCACTCTCAGTTCTCACCCATCCGCGGCCGAACCTGGATGAACCTGCGGTGCAGCCGGCTTCTCGGCCGCCGTAACGACGTGAAGGCTCTCTTCGATCGCGTCAAGGCTATCCCGCCCACATTCAATCGCATCCGCATTCACGGCTATCTGAGCCTCGATCAACTCTTACGGACAACTAACGATTTTGCCTTCCCGGATTTTGGCGGAGATCCCTCGCAGTCTGTGGCCCAGCGTCGCGCCAAGCAATGCGCATTAAAAGATCTGGCGGCGATGATCCGCTCGTTCAGCTACCTGGCGAAGACCAACCCAGCCCATGTTGGGAGCACTGAATGGGAACCGGCCGTGACCGAGCAATTTCTGGCGTCTTATCGCCAGGAGGCCGCCAACGCCTCCTTCCTCCCATCCGACCCAGCCGCTTTCGATGCCTTGCTGCAAGCCTTTCTTTTGGACAAAGCCTTTGACGAGCTCGACTACGAACTCGCCAATCGCCCCGACTTCGTGAGAATCCCATTGCAGTGCATTCTCGACCTCCTCGGCGAAACAAGTCCTACCAACGCCATCAGCAGCGTCGATGCACCAGCGGAGCAACAAGCGGTACACGGCAATCCCGATGTCGAAATAGTTCGCGCTACCAATAGCAAGTCGGCGTTGATCTTTATCGACACTGGAACCCTTGACAAAGATGGTTGGCAGCCGTTCCCTAGAGTCCTGGCAACCGCAGAGCCGCTTTCATCGCTCAACGTGTTAATCTTGAAGGTCGTCCCACCTCCGCCAACCACGTCCCCTAATCCCTTCACTGGCTTCAGCGCCCAACGCTTGCCCGCCCTGGTCGCTTGGTTCAACTCGCAACTCAATCACTTGGGACTTCTCGAATATCAAGACATTGCCTTCTTAGCGCACGGCGATGGAGGATTGCTTCTCCAACGTATTTTGCTCGATAACATCGAGCTTTCTCATCGAACCAGCCGCGTCTTCCTCTTCGGAACGCCTAGTGCTGGCATCAAGTCAACCTTTCTCAAACGAATATTATTAAACAAGCCCCCAGATGACCAAACCCCCGATAGTCCTTTCATCAAGCAACTCCGCCGCGATTGGAACGAGCGCTTCACTCCCAATCCGCCATTCCAGTTGTACGCAATTGCCGGTGACAAAGATGGGGAAGTTCCCCCAGAAAGCTCCCTCGAGCCATTTGATAGGGCCAGTAGACGAATCGTCCCCGGCGATCACGTCAGCATGGTGCGTCCCAAAGACGCAAACGATGCCGTCGTTCAACTCCTAATCGACGCCCTAAAATCTCCCGTTCAAACCCAACCTCCGCCACCGCCGAAAGAGAACCTCAGCGCCGGCCAATGGTTTGATCGTGCCTACAAATCCAACGATCCCGGCGAACAAATCGCCGCTTACAACGAGGCAATCCGCCTCAATCCGAAAGACTACTATTCCTTCTACAACCGCGCCATCGCCCGAACCGCGAAAGGCGATCTGCACGCCGCCCTCGAAGACTACAACGCCGCTATTCAACTCAAATCCAACGACGCCGACGCCTTCATGAACCGCGCCATGGTCCGCGCCGATCTGGCGGAACTCGATGGAGCCTTGCAAGATTACGACGCGGCCCTCCGGCTCCATCCCCGTGACGCCGACATCTTTATAAACCGCGGCATCGCCCGCGCCGAAAAAGGCGATCTCGACGGAGCACTGCAGGATTATGATGCGGCCCTGCGAATCAGACCCAATGACGCCGACGCCCTCTACAACCGTGCCAACGCCCGCGGCGACAAAGGCGATCAAGCAGGCGCACTGGCGGATTACACCGCATCAATCCAGCTAACACAGGAGAATCCAGACGCATTCCGCTACAGGTCTGAAATCTTTCGCGACCAGGGAAACTTAGACCGGGCATCGGAGGATCTCAGCGAAGCACTTCGACTGAGGGCTTACGACGTCGACATCGCCAGCGACTTGCCCAAAATAGCCGATTTGTATCGAGACCGGGAGAATTTCGCTAAGGCCGAGTCGCTTTACAGTCAATCGCTCGCAATTAACGAAAGGGCGTTTGGCCGGGATGATTTCAGATTACTTTCAAGCCTGAACGGTTTGGGATTGACTTACAAAAGCCAGGGCAAATTTCAAGAGGCCGATTCCTCTCTGCGCCGGGCGCTGGAAATTGGCGAGTTGGCGTTGGGGCCTGATCATCCAACCGTTGGGATGACGCTCAACAATCTGGGCCTGCTTCGCTATAGCGAAGGCAAATACGAGGACGCCAAAATGTTCTACCAGCGTGCTCTCGCGATTTTCGAAAGAGCGTCCGTCCCGGACGATCGCGGTTTAGCAACGGTCCTTAGCAACATCGGCTCTCTCCTAAGCCGCGAATTGCGATACGAAGAGGCGGAGCCGTACTTCCAAAGAGCACTTGAAAGTAACGAGAAGGCACTCGGTCCCAACCATCCCAGCATAGCCACAAATCTCAATGATCTGGCCGACCTATACAAAAACCTCGGCAAGTTCAGCAAGGCCGGCCCCCTTTACCGCAGAATACTTGAAATTTACGAGGGCCCGAAAAGGCCCGAAAAGGGGACAGACGCAATTACCGCAAGGCTTCCCCATTAAGCAAAGTGGCACCGACAACTAAAGAAGGTCCAGGAACTCATAAAACGCATGGCGCAAAAAACACAGGCACCCATCCGGCAGTGCTGGCTGGCCGTTACCTCAAAGAGAAAGACCGCCACTACTCTGGCAGCGGCGGTCTCGGTACCTTTCTCTGGTTGCTTTTCTACGGGCGGTTCACGTTCTCAGCTTGCAGGCCTTTCGGACCCCGCTTCACTTCGAACTCGACCTCCGCGCCCTCGTCCAAGCTCCGGTAGCCATTCATCTGGATCGCAGAAAAATGAACGAACACATCTTCCCCATTGGCCCGTTGGATAAATCCATAGCCCTTGGCGGCGTTAAACCATTTCACTACACCTTTTTCTCTCACTACTCATCTCCTGTAACTTGATGCGTGAGGAATGCTCGTTCGCTTGGCCGAACGTTGGGAGGAGGTCACAGGAGCCCCCTTTTCGTTCGTCCAGGGCTCACAGAAGCACAACCAGAAAGCATCGATTTCTTGAGGGAATTTTAGCAAAAGGGTGCGGCGGGAGCAAGGAGAACTACCAGCGCCGACGAGCGCCGAAAACGCCAAATAGTACTAAAAAATACTGAGATAGTGCTATTTCTTAGACTTCTAGAATGGAATTGGTACCGGACGAGTTCACTTTGAGATAGTACCTAAACGTCAGCCATGCCGTGCGCCCGCAGCCATCGCCGCCGCTTGTTGAGGGAAAATCGTCAGCAATCGGCGCGACAACTTTACGAAACCCTTCCGCTCCAAATGGTTCAGCGCCGTCGAAATCGTCTCGCGGGTTGCTCCTACCAAGTCAGCCAATTCGAGCTGGGTAATGGGCAGCGGATGGCCCAAATCTTCCTCGCTCGGGTTCACGAGTTTCGCTAATTCTTCCAGGTAGTAGAGAATGCGCGTCTCCACATCTTGCAGACACAGTAGCTCCACCTTGCGGGCAAAGTTCATCTTGCTCTCAAGCATGTGGCTCAAGAACGCCTCACCCAGTTCCGGGCGCGAGGCAATCGTGCGCTTGATCGCAACCCATGGAATTTTAAAGACTGTCGAAGGCGTCAGCGATTCAGCCTCCGCATAATATTCGCCATTTCCGCCTAAGATGGACTCTTCCCCCAACAAGTCATTGGGGCCGTAGAGTGAAAGAATCAATCGCCCACCGGAAGCGTTTGTCCGCGTCAGCTTGATCAGGCCATCTTCCACAAAGTAGAGGGCGTGAGCTTTCTCGCCTTGCGAAAACAGCGTGGAACGGCGCGCGGCGGAAAAACGGCTCACATCCGCATGAGATAACAAAAGGCGCTTAAACAAGGACGTGAAATCATGATGCACGTTAAAATCCCCACTCTCGTTACTTAAGATTATAAGGGTGTTAACGCGTCTTGCATACCAAAAATATGGGTACGTATCGAGAAATCTCCGTGTTTATATCAGCCTCGGTTTGCGGATACTCGCTGCGAACTTCGTCGCTTCGTCAAAAGTGTTAGCCATTTCACTTTCGCCCAGATTGCTTTTTAGTCCTAAAAGCACCTGCACTAAGCGATCAATTGTTCGTTCCACCTCACTCTTGTTGGTAAGTAAAATGCTGTTCCACAACTCGGGAGAGCTCAGCGCGAGTCTCGTCATGTCTAACAAGCCCGTCCCAAACACCTGTGTGAGTCGTTCCTCTTTTTCCCGTGCCAGCGTCGCCGCGAGCGCTGTGGAGAGCAACTGGGGCAGATGAGAGGTAAACGCCAATGTGCGGTCGTGTTCGGCCGCAGACATTTCCAACACGTGCGATCCGAATGCCGCGAGCCTCTTTCGAAACGCGTCGCCAAGCGGATTCTCCGGTGCCGCGCCGTTTGGGGTCAGCACGTAGGGGCGGTTTCGGAATAAGTCCGCATCCGCTGCCTCCGGCCCACGTTGTTCTTTCCCCGCAATCGGGTGTCCTCCCAGAAATGTTCCGTCTGGAAGATACGCTTGCGCGCAATCCACAATCATTTGTTTCGTGCTGCCCGCATCCGTCACCAGTTGACCATAGCGTACAAAAGGCGCAAGCTTCGGAATAGTCTCGAGGATTCGATCGACTGGCTGTGCCAGATAAATCAAGTCTGCCGCTTTGACCGCTTTCTCGAGCGGCCCCGCAGCGGAGATCGCCCCGCGCTTCAAGCCCGCCGCAGTAGCCGCATCCGAACTGACGCCGATAATTTCGCCAGCAAAGCCGCTCTTGCGCAGCGCCAACCCAAACGATCCGCCGATTAAGCCGACGCCGACAATGGCCACTGTTTGCATGGGGGCTGACAGCGTGGCGGCTAGGCTATTCGTCCTATTGCTTTGGCAATGGCGCGAACCTGCTCCATCATTTCCGAGAATTGCTCCGGTCTCAGCGTTTGCGCGCCATCGCTAGCCGCGCGGTCGGGATTAGGATGCACTTCCACAATCAAGCCATCCGCGCCTGCCGCCACCGCTGCACGTGCCATCGGAAGCACATAGTCTCGTTTTCCCGTTCCATGGGAAGGGTCGCCAATCAAGGGCAGGTGTGTCAGCTTCTTCAACACGGGAAAGGCGGATATGTCCATAGTGTTGCGCGTCGCCGTTTCAAAGGTTCGAATACCGCGTTCGCACAACATCACTTCGTAGTTTCCGCCGGACATAATGTACTCTGCCGAAAGCAGCAACTCTTCAATCGTAGCCGCTATCCCACGCTTCAACAAAATCGGTTTCCGCGTTTTACCCAATTCGCGCAGCAGGTTGAAGTTCTGCATATTGCGCGCGCCCACTTGCAGAATGTCTGAATATTGCAATAGCAAAGGGATCTGCGTCTGGTCCATCACTTCACTCACAACCTTGAGCCCGTGGCCGTCCGCCGCTTTGCGCAGGATCTCTAAACCCTGCTCGCCCATGCCCTGGAAGCTATACGGCGAACTGCGCGGCTTGAACGCGCCGCCGCGAATGATTTGCGCACCCGCTGCCGCTACGGTTGCGGCGGACGCTTCAATTTGCGCCTCGTTCTCCACGCTGCATGGGCCGCCCATAGTCACTACCTTGGGTCCGCCGATCTCGACGTCGCCGATCCGAATAGTCGTTCCCCCCGGCTTGAAACTGCGATTCGCCAGTTTATACGAAGAAACGATGCGGTGACACTCCTTCACGCCTTCCATCGCCTCCAGCAATGCCGGCTCAAAGTCGTCAATCGGTCCAACGCCGCCCAGCAGCGTATGCTTGACGCCGGTTGAACGGTGGACGGTGAAGCCCATCTCCACTAGCCGGTTGATCACGGTTTCTATCTGCGCTTCCGGCGCTTCTTCCTGCATCACCACTAACATCGCTTTCCCTCGGCTCCCATCTTGTTTCTCTGCACGGTTCTCATCTCATCGATGATCCGCTCAAAGATGCGCTTCACGGCGTCGGCCGGGAGTGGGCCGTTATTGTAAGCGAGGATGTTGGCGTAAACCTGGTCTTCACGCTTCGGTTCGTAAACGCCCATCTTGCGTTGCTGCTTCACCCGGCCGATTTGCTCCACAACCGCCGTTCGCTCATTCAACAGATCGAGAAGGCGTCGATCCAATATGTCAATTTGGGAGCGGTAGCGCTCCAGCTCATCGATAGTCTGTTCGCTCATTTTGCACGCAGCGGGGCAGTGAGTTGACGCGTGAAGGCTTCCAGTTTGGCCGGAAGGTCCGCGTCTGCGCTGTTCGCCTCAATAAACTTTACAATGGCGCTGCCCACCACCACCCCGTCAGCCAGTTGCGCCACTTCGCCCACCTGCGCAGGAGTGCTCACGCCAAACCCTAAAGCGATGGGCAGTTTCGTGAGTTGCCGCATTCTTTCCGCCAACGGCGCTGCAGAGGCGGCGAGCGATTGCTGTTCGCCGGTTACGCCCGTGCGCGAAACAAGATAGACAAAACCGGATGAGTGTTCGGCCACCAGCCGCAGACGTCTTTCCGAACTTGTAGGTGCGGCCAGAAACACTGTGTCCAGCCCTTCACTCCGCAAACGGCGTACTGGCTCATCTGCTTCTTCCACCGAAAGATCCGTCAACAACACGCCGTCAATCCCAGCCGCAGCGGCATCGTGAGCGAGTTTCTCAAATCCGTAGCGCAATAGCGGGTTCAAATAGCTGAACAGCAGCAGTGGGATCTGCGAATGTCGCCGAATGCCGCGCACCGTCTCCAGCAGTTTGGGCAGGGTTGCTCTGGCCTTCAGGGCTCTGTCACTCGCCCGTTGAATCACCGGACCATCGGCAATCGGGTCGGAGAAGGGAACTCCCAGCTCAATGAGATCGGCCCCGCCGCGCTCTAACGCGACCACCAGATCGGCAGTCAAAGCGAGTGACGGGTCGCCGGCCGTGAGATAAGCGATAAATGCTTTCGTACCGTTCGCCTTATGTTTAGCGAACAAAGTAACGATGCGAGTTGAGGTTTCCACCATTTAGCGGCCAGCCGTTTCCTGATCTAACTCGGGCATATTCTCGCGATAAATATCAATATCTTTATCGCCGCGCCCCGAAACATTCACTACATACACTCTTCCTGGCTCGGAAGGCGCCCGGCGGATTGCTTCAGCCACCGCATGCGCGGATTCAAGCGCCGGAATAATTCCTTCCGTGCGGGCCAGCGTGCGCGCGGCCGCCAGCGCGCCGCTATCGGACATGGACACATATTCGCAGCGCTGTTGATCGTGCAACCACGCATGTTCAGGCCCGATCGAGGGATAATCCAATCCCGCTGAAACCGAGTGCGTTAAGCCAATTTGCCCGTCCTCATCCTGCAACAAATAGCTAAACGTCCCTTGCAACACGCCCGGCGATCCGCCACTGAAGCGCGCCGCGTGTTCGCCTAGTTTGTCGCCGCGCCCGCCAGCCTCTACGCCAATCAGCTTCACCGGCGAATCCACAAATGCGCTAAAAATGCCGATGGCATTGCTGCCGCCGCCTACACAAGCAATCACCGTATCGGGTAACCGGCCAAGCTGTTTTAGCGATTGCGCATAGGTCTCCTCGCCAATCACCTTATGAAAATCGCGCACCATCATGGGGTAAGGATGCGCGCCCAAAACGGAACCGAGTAAGTAATGCGTCGTCTCGATGTTAGTAACCCAATCCCGCATCGCCTCGCTGATCGCATCCTTCAGAGTGCGGCTTCCGCTGCCCACGCCCACCACTTGCGCGCCCAGCAGGCGCATGCGAAAAACATTCAGCCGTTGCCGCCGCATGTCCTCTTCGCCCATGTAAACAATGCACTCGAGGCCGAACAAAGCGCAAACCGTCGCCGTAGCCACTCCGTGTTGGCCCGCGCCGGTTTCAGCGATGATCCGCTTCTTTCCCATGCGCCGCGCCAACAAAATCTGCCCTAGGCAGTTGTTGATTTTGTGCGCGCCCGTGTGAAGCAGGTCTTCGCGCTTTAACCAAATCTGCGCGCCGTTCAGGATGCCGCTCAACCGTGACGCGAAATAGAGCGGCGTCGGACGTCCGGCGTAATGGTGCAGCAAATTGTGCAACTCGGTTTGAAAGGCCGGGTCAACCCGCGCCGCCGCATAGGCTTGCTCCAGATCTTCCAACGGCGACATCAAAACTTCAGGAACGTAGCGTCCGCCATAAGGGCCAAAGTGGCCGCCCGCATCGGGCAGGGAGGTGTTGGTTGTCATGACTGCATTTCCGCTTTTAATAGTATTTCCGAATGGAACGCGGCAAGCGCGTTTTCCACAAAACGTTTGATCCGCGCCGGATCCTTTCGGCCTGGCGTTGATTCGAGCCGCGAACACGCATCCACGCCCCAAGGGCTTGCCGAATGGATAGCGGCCGATACGTTGTTGCCATCCAAACCGCCGGCCACAATCATCCGTCGTGGAAAATCAGCCGCGAGCGACCAGTCAAACGTTTTGCCTGAGCCTCCATGAAGCGGTGTCGGCGTATCTAACAACCACGCCTCCACCGCGGGATCGAGCGACAACCGATCCATATTGGCGTGGCCGCCTTTCCAAACGCGGAACGAACTGGCCAGGTTGGCCGGCGCGTGATCGCCATGGATTTGCAAAACGTCTAGCGGAACGGACGACGCAATTTCGAGCAACTCATCTTCGCTTGGATTCACAAACACGCCAACCTTGATGAATGCGCCCTGCATCAACCGTGCCAGTTGCCGCGCCCGCTCCGTCTTCACAAAACGTGGACTATTCGGATAAAAGTTAAAACCAATCGCATTCGCGCCGGCTTCTACCGATGTTTCCAAATCCTCTTCGGTGGTAATGCCGCACACTTTGACGATGAACGGCAATTCGCTCGCGGATATCGTTTTTCTAAGCATGATGGCTCGGAACTACTAGCGTCCGTAACGCATTTGCCGGATCATTCGCCTTCATCAAAGACTCGCCGATCAGAAACGCGTGAAACCCTGCGGCGGCCAGCGTCTCAATATCGCCGCGTGTAAAGATCCCGCTTTCCGTAACGCGCGTTACCGTGGCAGGCATCAGGTAACTCAGCCGCAAAGAGGTATCGAGCGAAACCTCAAACGTGTCCAAATTGCGATTGTTTACCCCAATGATCTCAGCGCCCGAATCCATGGCCTTTGTCAGCTCATCGTGATTATGCACTTCCACGAGCGCCGCCAAACCCAACGAGCCCGCCAGTTCACGCAACTGCCGCAACTCGTTCGTATCCAAAATCGCCGCAATCAGCAAAATCGCGTCCGCTCCATGCGCCGCTGCTTCAAAAACCTGCAAGCGGTCAATCGTAAAATCCTTCCGCAAAACCGGCAATTGCGTCGCCGCGCGCGCCGCCTCCAGGTCATGAAGCGACCCCTGGAAAAAATTCTTATCGGTGAGAACGGAGAGGCACGCCGCTCCGCCTTGCTCATATTGATGGGCAATCATCGCCGGATGAAAATCGGCCTGCAATAATCCCTTGCTTGGCGACGCCTTTTTGATTTCGGCAATGATGGCGGGCCCATGCCGTCTCAGATGCTTGGCAAAAGGCCTTGGCGGCGCTTTACGTTCGTGCGCGGCCCGCTCCCACTCAGCGGCGTGGGTGTGTAATTCGGCAACTTCCTGTTTTTTTTGCGAAACGATTTCAGCCAGGATGCCAGATGAAGTACGATGCATCATCAGGGGGGTAGAAAACTCATCGTAACAGGTTGCGCTGCCGCCCGGTCCTCCACCACCCAGCGCGGGTGTGCGACGTAAGAAAATCTAAAACACTTCCTCCCAGTGAACTCCTGGAGAATTTTTCTGTGGTTCCTCACTCAATTTGGGGAGAACAAGTGACTCCACTCAAGCCCCTCGTGCTGAGAGACAGAATTAATTTCAAAAAATATGAAATCACGCAGAATCGTATTGCCCCGAGCCAAGCTTGTTGTTGCTTGTCTTTTGGCGCACTTAAGCCTTCTGGCACCCGCCGCGAAAAGCGGTACGCCGGTTCAACAACTATCATTCGTTAGTATTCCGCCGTGCCGCGCTGTCGACACCCGAGCAGGTTCCAGTTTTCCCGGTCAATTCGGGGCACCGTCCATGCTCGCCTCGGAAACACGCAGCTTCCAACTATGGAGTAGCAGCGATTGCAGCGCGGTCCCTTCCACCGTGCAAGCGTATTCGCTGAATATTACCTCCATCCCCGTTGGTCCCTTGTATTTCTTGGCCGCATGGGGCACGGGCGGTTCGATGCCACTTACATCTACGCTAAATGCGCCCCAGGGCGGAGTCGTCGCCAACGCCGCGATTGTGCCCGCGGGTACGAACGGCGCCATCTCCCTCTTTGTGACAAATGAAACTGACATCGTCGTCGACGTGACGGGCTATTACATAGCGACCACCGGAATCACTGGAGCAACGGGCCCGGCTGGTCCCGCCGGATCGGCCGGCCCGGCAGGGACACCGGGTACTCCCGGGGCACCCGGCTTGATCGGCCCGCAGGGACCCCAGGGTCCGCAAGGAGTGCAGGGATTGACCGGTCCGGCAGGCTCCGGCGTAACTGGTTTTGAGACGATCTACAACGTGTCTTCTCAAACGGTAGCAAACGAAGCGGATATCACGTTCGATAGCCACAGTTTCGGGAGCGGGATAACCTTCACGAACGGCACGTCGGCGATTACCGTAAACACTGGCGGCCTATATTTGGTGACCTTTGGCCTTACCGCCACCCCGTTTAATCAATTCGCGATCTTTATCAATGGTGCGCTTGGGGCACCCTACGCTATTTTTGGCGCAGGGGCGGGGGGCACTCAACCGAATGGCGGAACCGTTATCTTCAATTTATCCGCCGGAGACGTGATCACAATACGTAACCATACTTCCGGTTTTGCCATTTCGTTACTAGCCACGGTGGGCGGCACAGCAACTAACGTGAATGCTTTTGTGACGATTTTGAAGATGGCAGACCTCAACTAAACGACCTAGCGGGGCAGCCCGTGGTGGCGAGGCGGATGGAGCAACCGTCCAAAGAGTTGCCGATTGCTCGCGCCTTGCCACCTAAATCTCCTCGAACGAGTTGCGTGTGCCATCCGCCGGACTTACAGAGCCAGTTGGTCCTTGTAAGTCATTTCCTTCAGCGGGAATTTCGCCTTCAAATTCATTCGCCCCAGGCGCAACACAAACGCTACTTCCTTATCTTCCCTGGCTATCGGATTGCCGCTCCGTGGAAAACTGAATCGCCAAGCAGCGCCGCCATCGTCATCCACCCTCTCCGCACGGCTTGCTGGAATCGGATCCTTTCCCTTAATCTCAAGCGTTGCAGCATGCAGCATTCGGCGTCCGGCCTCTTTACGATTTTCGTCCCCGCCACCCATGCCTTCGGGCGAATTTGCCTCGGATTCATGCGGACGGACCCGCAATCCCGAAACCGTCAGAATGTACCAATCCGCAGCCTCGGGCGGGAGACTTTTTTTCATCGCGGCCACTACGGGCCCGGCCGATTCCCAGCGCACAACTGCGTGAACTTCGGGCGGCCTTTCTCCACCCCCCATGTCGCCCCCGCCGCGCGCCCGGCCACCGCCACCCATCCCGCCCATTCCTCCGCCACCGCCCATTCCACCACCGCCACCCATACCCCCGCCCATTCCTCCGCCACCCATTCCGCCCGCGCCTCGGCCCATGCCACCGCCCTCCGGCATGCCCGTTCTTCCGGGACCGTCGCCTTCCATAGATGCCTGTTTCGCCCATGGCGAATGGTTCAACATCTGCGCGGTCTCCTTATCACTCCATTCGGCGGGATCTTTCGAATTCCAAAATTCGTCGTGTGATGCGGCGAATGCTTGCTTCACCAAGGGTGCTGTTGCTGCAAACTTCAGAACGGTACGTCTCGTGATCATTTTGTTTTCCTTCGGCTCCTATTTGTTGCCGTTCCCAGTTTCCCCAACGCCCAAATTTATTCTATGCGTTCCTCTTCCTCCATTCGTTGCAGAAACGAGAAAGCCTCCGAATATCCCGGCCGCAGCTCCAGCGCCCTTTGGAAATCCGCGCGGGCGCGCACCCGATCGTTCTGATACAGCAAACGATAAGTCCCGAGGAAGAGCCGCGCCCGCGCATCCTTGGGCCTCATCCGCACAATTTCTTCCATCACCATCGCCGCTTCATTAAACATCTCCAGCTGGTGGTACTCCGCCGCCAGAAAATCCAACCTCGTACTATCTTGCGGGTCCGCCCCAATCTCTTCCTTCAGAATCTCGATATACCAATGATTCTTCCTCCGCCTGATTTCGCGGTTGGAGACAAAGTTGTGCTCAATGCAAATATCCGTTTGAATCAGCCGCCCGCCACCTGCCAATATCGAAGCGTCTACCGTTTCATGCACCCGTCCTCGATATCGATACGTTTTGCGGTTCGGAAAGAGCCGCACTACATAATCGGTGATGGCAACATCCGAATCCGAAGCGTGATTGTGCCGTTCTAGAAAATAACCCGCATTCTCGTTGCCCGCCAACAGCGGGCCAATCTTACTTTCACCTTCTGGCGCAAGCTGTTCATCGCCATCGAGCATCAGAATCCATTCACCCTCCGCCTGCTCAATCGCCGCGTTACGCGCTGCTGCGAAATCGACACGCGTGAAATCAAATGACACCACCTTTGCGCCACAGCCGGTAGCGATGCGCGCTGTCGCGTCATTTGATCCCGTATCCACCACTATCAGCTCAGTCGCAATCCTTCGCACCGAATCGAGACAGCGAGCCAAGCCTGTCTCCTCATTCTTCGCAATCATGCAGAAGCTGAGCGGCAGTTTTTCATTCAAGTCGAATCGCAACCGTTTCTCCGTCTTGAATTTCGTGGGAATCCGCAGGCAGGCCTTCCGCCTTTACCTGCACTCGTATTTTGACGCCGTCCCGAACCACGTCAATATCGAAGCTATGTCCAAACGCCTGCACGCTCTTCAGCTTCATCTCATTCCAGCCCGCAGGCAGGCGCGGTGTGACGTCAAACGTTCGCAGTCCCGTTGGGCGAATTCCAAACAGACCTTCCGTATAGATACGGCAATACAGCGCACTCTCCGCCGCCAGATGCCGTTGATTCCCCTCCGGCCACGCTTCCACCGGATAGGGAACGTGCTCTCCCAACAGCCGCCTCGTCGAATAATAAGAGAGAAACTTCAGCGCCCGCTGCGTTTCACCCGCTGCGAAAGCACCGCGCAGTCCATATAAACTCGCCCGATCCCAAAAGGTCTTCTCGCCCGCCTGCGTTGCCAGTCCGTCTTGCGTCCAAAGCCGGGGCGAAAGTAGCGCTTCTACCGTTCCGCCGGCCCGGTCAAAAATCCCCACCGTGAGCGGCGTACAAATCCAAGCGCGCAATACGGTATTGCCATCGTAGTAGCGGTAGGTGTGAAAGCCGTCCACCTCGCCTCCAAAATAATGCTCGATGGCCGCGCGCATTTGCTTCGCGCGTTGCGTGTATGCCGCAGTCTTCGCATCGTCTAAATTCCCCAAGCTTTTGCCCAAGAAAACCGCCGAGCGCAATGCGTCGTAGTAGAGCGAAGATGTGTTCAAGTTCGCTTTGCCCGCCGGAAACCGCCCTTCCAGTTCATCACTATCGGACGCAATCACCCCGGCGCTCGTTTTCTTGCGTTCGCAATACTCCAAGCACCACTCAATCAGCGGCCACAACTCGAGCGCCGTCTCCCGGTCGCCATAGGCCAGCGCAAAACGCGCAGCGCCATAAGCGATCATGGCCATGTCTCCTCTGTCGCCGGCTCCATTCCAGAAACTCGTGCCTTCC
Source organism: Bryobacterales bacterium (assembly GCA_963763615.1). Taxonomy (GTDB): domain Bacteria; phylum Acidobacteriota; class Terriglobia; order Bryobacterales; family Bryobacteraceae; genus Bog-105. The sequence continues at coordinate 198,182 of CAVXPI010000021.1, forward strand.
GCGATGATCGAACTCGGAATCGGCTTGTACTCCGCGTTCATATACTGCGCAAACAAGCGAAACGCATTCACGGCCGACGCATTCGCCGTGGCATCTCCCAGGAACGGAAAAAATGGATTCGCATATTCCGCTTGATCATTCGCCCAAATCGCCGCGTAATAGCTGCCCCCGCCGGGTCCGTGCATCAACCCGCCCTTCGTCTCATACACGCTTTCGGCCGTGCGAATCTTGGCGAAAGCGAACGCGCGGTTCAGCACTGCATCCGGTGTTTCCAACACCAGTTTCGAAAGGTAGCCATCCACCAGACTCCTGCGAGCCGCTTCTTCCGCTGCAGCGTCCACCGCGATCTCATCCTCACTCGCCTTGCGCCCGCTGAAAAGAAGACTGAATGTCGCACTCTCACGAGGCTGCAGTGTCCGCTCGCCTGGCTCTTGCACCCGTGCGGCTAAGACGTACTCCCCATAGAAACCATTCTGGGCGGACGTTCGAACCACCTTCTCTGTCCGCTCCACTTCAATCCTTTGCGGCGCGTTCGCGTTGTTCGTAAATGTCAGCCGCTCAACCACCAACTGCTTGCTGGTCGACGGGAATAACACACGCGTAAGCAGGAGATCCTGCTTCCACCCGATCACGCTCTGGATCGTCATAATGCCTTTGAGCGAAATGCTGCGGACCGTCTCGTTCGCCGCCCAGCGCCCGTCAACCAAAATGCGCGGGGCCGCGTCATCGCCGAACGTGTAACTCAGACTGGCATGCGTATCGTTCGGCATCGTGCGCAGCAGTGGAAACACAATTTGCCGTTTCAAAAACAAATGTGAGTCGGCATCAACTCCATAAGTCGTTATCAACGAAACCTTGCGTCCGCTCATTTCCAGTTGGTCTTGATGCGCTGCGCCTTGCCGCATGTTCCAGACAATGCCGCCGTCGTTATCTAAGGTCCAGCGCGTCTGCGTTTTGGCTGGACTTGCCATGCCAAAAAAAATCGCGCCCAGCCCGAGGCAAATGGCCCATCGTCGTGTTCGGGAAATCATCGCTGAGGCCATCGTATCGTTGTTCGTCTTGGGACGTGCTGGAAACGGTCACAACACGAAAAACTATTTTTCGTTCTTCGTAAGGGATTGAAATAGCGCCACTTAGGCAGAACGGCGTTTTCTCGAATCGTCCTTGGATGCTGACCTTAGCGGGTTATCGTCAATCAGGTCCGCAGTAGTTTCGTCACCGGGCACAATGTTCGATCAATGAAGGAGTCAAAAGATGACAACCCGTTTCGTCCGCCGCGCCGCAGAGCGCAAACATCAAGGAGCAGTCAAACAAACCGAACTGCAAGGGGCCGCGACACCGGCACCCCTTCCTCCCGAACCGGAGCCGCTTCCCACAGTCGTACCGCTACCCGACGTAGCGCCGAAAGTACCTGATTCTCAACCTGAGCCTCACGCGGCGCCACCGCCGGCAACCGCTGCCTGGCAAGGGCTGTTTTTCACGTCCGGCGAATCAATCGAAGAATTCAACGAATTCTTCGAACGTCTAGACGATCACTACATGCCGTACAATCCCGAAGAGCGCATTTCTGTGGCGAAACTAGCGGAGTCTCGCTGGTCTCTTCATCGCCGTAAGCGCGCGGTCGAAAGCATCGAAGCGGAACTCTATGCATCTACCCCCGGCCCGGCAACGTGGACCGAGGCCGATTTCAAACGTCTCGCCCTGGCCGATGCCTATCGCTTGCAGGCCGAAAGAGTTGTATTTCGCGCGCAACAAAATGTCGATGCCTTCATAAGGGAGCGCACCGAAGACTCAAAGTGGCAAAGCAATTTCGATTTAGCCGAGCGCCGTTTACATCTCCAAAAGCAGAAATTCGCATTTGCTCTGCACGAGTCGGAGACGCGGCACAAGCATATTGCTCCGCTATTCACCAAGACCGCAGTAGCCAATTAGCGATGCCACCGCGAAACCCAAACAGAGCCGCGCGCGCGAGCAAGCGGTTTTCGGGGACCCGGCAAAGGGTCCCTCTCGCCTTTTAATGAATCTCCGGCTCCGCCGTCTCTAAATGCTCACCCAGGAAATCAAAGTCACACCCGCGGTTGGCCTGCGTCACCCGCTCCAGATACAACATTCCGTAGCCGCGTCCAAACGATGCCGCCGGTTTCTTCCACTGCGCCCGCCGCGCAGCTAACTCCGCCGCCGGCACAAGCAAGTCGAGTTTTCGCCCCGCCGCATCCAACGAAATTCTGTCGCCATCGCGCACCAGCGCCAGCGGACCCCCCACATGGCTCTCCGGCGAAACGTGCAAAACACACGTGCCATAGGCCGTGCCACTCATGCGCGCATCCGATATCCGCACCAAATCGCGCACGCCCTGATCCAGCAGCTTTTTCGGTATCGGCAGCATCCCCCACTCCGGCATGCCGGGTCCGCCCAAAGGTCCCGCACTCTGCAAAACCAAAACCGAATCTTCATTGACGGGAAGGTCTGGATCGTTGATCCGCGCCTCCAAATCGTCGTAGTTCTTAAACACAACCGCCGTACCGGTATGTTGCAGCAAGCGCGGTGTCGACGCCGAAATTTTGATGACAGCCCCATCCGGCGCCAGGCTCCCGCGCAAAATCACCGTGCCGCCCGTATCTGCCAGCGCGTTATCGCGCGGCCGAATCACATCTTTGTTGATAATCGCAGCACCCGCCAGATTCTCACCCACGGTTTTGCCGTTTACCGTTTTGCAGTCAACATGCAGAAGATCGCTAATCTGCGTCATCAACGCGCGCAATCCGCCCGCATAGAAGAAGTCTTCCATCAGGAACGCGCCCGAGGGCCGTATATTCGCCAGCACCGGAACACGGTGCGAAATTTTATCGAATAACTCAAGGTCCAGCGGAATGCCGCATCTTCCCGCTAGCGCGACTAAGTGAATAATCGCGTTCGTCGAACCGGCAATCGCCATATCCACCGTAATCGCGTTCTCAAAAGCCTCGCGCGTCAAGATATCCGTAGGCTTGAGATCTTCCCAAACCATATCCACAATCCGGTTCCCGCAGCCGATCGCCATTCGTGAATGATTTGAATCGACAGCCGGAATCGAAGAGGCGCCCGGCAGCGTCATGCCCAGCGCTTCCGCCAGAGCCGTCATCGTCGAAGCAGTTCCCATCGTCATGCAAAACCCCGGTGAACGCGCAATGCCGTCTTCTACGCCTAACCATTCCTCTTCGCTAATGTTGCCGGCGCATCGTTCGGTCCAAATCTTGCGCGCATCCGTTCCGCTGCCCAGCACCTTGCCGTTCCAGTTGCCGCGCAACATCGGCCCCGCCGGCAAATAAATCGCCGGAATATTCATGCTGATTGCGCCCATCAGCAGCGCGGGGGTTGTCTTATCGCAGCCGCCCATCAACACCGCGCCATCAATCGGCATGCAGCGAAGCAGTTCTTCCACCTCCATTGCCAGCAAATTGCGATAGAGCATCGGGCTCGGCTTCATATAGACTTCCGTGATCGGCATCGCGGGAATCTCCACCGGGAAACCGCCCGCTTGCCAAACGCCGCGCTTCACAAACTCCGCGCGCTCACGCAAGTGGTAATGGCAGGGGTTAATCTCGCTCCAAGTGTTGACGATGCCGATCACCGGCTTTCCCGTGAAATCCTCCCGCCGGTATCCCACTTGCTTCATCCGCGAACGATGGCTAAAGCCGGGCGCGTTTTCGGGAACAAACCAGCGCTGGCTGCGTAAATCTTCAGGCTTCCGTTTTGTCATGCTCAAGATGCAGTTTACTCCCACTCCGAATCGTCAGCGCCAGGAACCCCGACAAAAAGCAACAGGCACTCAGCGCAAACAAGCCCGCGCGCCAACTCCCGGTCGCCGTCCTTAGATATCCAAAAACGAACGGACCTGCGAAGCCACCCAAACTACCAAACGAATTGATCAAACCCACGGCGGTTGCCGCGGCCGACTTTCCAAGATAACTCGTGGGCATGGTCCAAAAAGCCGGCAGAAAAGCTTGCGAAGTCCCCATCGTGAGAATGAAAAACGTCAAGACCCAGGCGATATTCTGCCCTGCGGCAATCGCCGCCAGCGTCATTAGTCCCCCAAACAGCACTGGGCCTGCAATATGCCAACGGCGTTCTCCGGTTCGTTGCGCCGAGATACCTACCAATAAGATCGTGAAGAAGCCCAGGAGATACGGCAGCATCGTCATCGCCGTCCGCATCGTCACCGACAACTGCTTCATCTCGTCCACCACCGATGGCAGAAAGAAAATCAGACCCTGATTGCCGCTCGTAATGAAAAAGTAAATGAAGATCAACAGCAAAGTATAAGGATGCCGCAGTGCAGCCAGAATGCTCACGCGTCCCGCCGCTTCCCGTTCGAGCGCTTCTTCGTTAAGCGCCGAATTGAGCCAATCCTTCTCTTCCTGCCCCAGCCACCGCGCGCCGTTTGGCCTGTCCGTGAGATAGAAGAAACTGAACAGCCCTAACAGCACCGGCGGAATTCCTTCCAGAATGAAAACCCAACGCCAACTCGCCAAGCCTCTCCAGTGCGCCGTTTCCAGAATCCAGCGCGACAGCCCGATGCCGGTCAGAATCGCCAGCGGCTGCGTCATCATGAAGTACGTCTTCGCGCGCGCTCTGTCTTCAAACCGGTACCAGTGTGAAAGATAAACAATGACGCCCGGAAAAAAGCCCGATTCCGCCGCGCCCAGCAGAAACCGCAGGATGACGAATTGCTGCCGCGTTTGGATGAAGCCGGAAGCGGTCGCCACCACGCCCCACACAATCATGATCGACGAAAGTAATTTGCGCGCGCTCCACCGCTCCACTAGCAACGTCGAGGGTACTTCCAATACGAAATACCCAACGAAAAAAATCCCCGCACCGAATCCGATCAAGCTGTCGTCAAAACCCAAATCGCCTTGCATCCCAATCTTGGCGATGCTGATATTCGCCCGGTCGATGTAAGCGAACAGATACACCAGCATCAAGTAAGGCATCAGCCTCACCGTTACCTGCTTTCGTGTCCGCTCTCCGATTGTTGGCAAGGAAAGATGGTATCGTGTCCGCGTATAATCACTTTGTTCGTTTGCAATTCCCCGGAGGTTTCTATGTTGAAAGTTCGCTGTGCCGCTCTATTCTTAGCGTTATCTCTCTGCTACAGCCAAACGGATACCGCCGCTAGCGATTGGCTCATGTATGGCCGCACCTCCAATGACCAGCGCTTCAGTCCTCTGAAGCAGATCAACGAACAAAATGTCCAGCAGCTCGGTTTGGCATGGAGCCACGAGCTCGATACCACGCGCGGCCTCGAAGCCACGCCGCTCGTCAAGAACGGAATCATTTATTTCACGGGCTCCTGGAGCGTCGTGTATGCCTTCGATGCCAGAACCGGCGAGATGCGTTGGACCTACGATCCGAAAGTGCCGCGTGATCGTGCGTTCTTCTTCTGTTGCGATGTGGTGAACCGCGGCGTTGCGCTCTATGCGGGAAAAGTATATGTCGGAACGCTCGATGGCCGCCTGATCGCGATCAACGAACGCACCGGCGTTCCCGACTGGACCGTGAACACCGTCGAAGGCGGCAAAGCTTACTCCATCACCAGTGCCCCGCGCATCGCCAGAGGGAGGGTCGTTATCGGCAACGCAGGCTCTGAGTATGGCGTCCGCGGGTATGTTACTGCTTACGATGCCGAAACCGGCAAACTCGCTTGGCGCACTTACACAGTGCCGGGCAATCCTGCCGGCGGGTTCGAATCAAAGGCGATGGAACAGGCCGCGAAAACTTGGCATGGCGAATGGTGGAAAGCCGGCGGCGGCGGCACGCCATGGGAGGGAATCGTTTACGATCCCGATCTCGATCTCCTCTATTTCGGCACCGGCAACCCGACCGCTTGGTACCGCGAATTGCGGGGTGGAGGCGATAGCTTGTACACGTCCTGCATTCTCGCCGTTCATGCCGGCAACGGCGAACTCGCCTGGTATTTCCAAACCACGCCCAGCGACAACTGGGACTTCGACGCCACTCAGCCCCTCATCCAAGCCGACCTCAACATCAACGGCCGCATGCGCAAAACCATCATGCAGGCCAACAAGAACGGTTTCTTTTATGTGCTGGATCGCCAAACCGGCGAGTTCATTTCCGGCGGCGCATTTGTCAAAGGCATCACGTGGGCCACGGGGCTAGACGGCAAAGGCCGCCCCATCGAAGTACCCGGCGTGGCCGGCCTTAAGCCGCAAATGATTTCTCCAGGCCCCGCCGGTGCGCACAATTGGAATCCCATGGCGTTTAGCCCGCAAACGGGTTTCGTTTATTTGCCTGCGAAGTCCGGCGTCCAATTCATCCACGCCCCTAATCCTGATTTCAAGTACGATCCGAATCAGTGGAATTTGGGTCTCGGCGGTTACGACGGACCACTCAACGACAAACTCGCCGCCGCGCCTGCGGTTGAAGGCCAATTAGTGGCTTGGGATCCGGTCGCTGAAAAAGCCGCGTGGCGCGCGCCCTATCCGTCCGCCGAGGGAGGCGGTGTACTCGCCACCGCCGGAAACTTGGTGTTCCAAGGCCGCGCCGATGGCATTCTTGCTGCCTATCGCGCGACCGACGGCCACCCGCTTTGGACCTTCGACGCAGGTACCGGAATCATGGCGCCTCCTGTTACGTACTCAATCGACGGCGTCCAGTACATCACCATACTTGCCGGTTGGGGCGGTCCGACCGGATTAATGAGCCCTCCGTACATGGGAACCATGAAACCCGGGATTCCGCAGCATTCTCACCTTCAGACTCAACGGTCACACTCCATTCCAACCTCCCGCCTACGGCCACAAGGATCCTCCCACATCCACACTCACGACCGATGCTTCGCCTGACGTGATTCAGGGCGGCACCGCACTCTACAACGGCTACTGCCTCAGCTGTCACGGCATCAACGCCGTCGGCGGACCGCTCCCCGATCTCCGCTACACCAGCAAAGCGAAGCTCGACAATCTTGAGGCAATCGTCTTAGGCGGCGCGCTCAAGCAGGCAGGTATGCCGGCCTTCGACAAAATTCTGAATGCCGATCAAGTGGGCGCCATTCGCGCCTATCTCATTTCGCGCGCCCAGGAATCCGCCGCACCGCACAAATAACTTCTAAGATCGTGCCGAACCCGATGCTTCACTCTTCCAACTGCCGCTCGATTACGAGATCAAAGATCAGTCCAACAATGTAATCTTTTTCAAGAAGCTTGATAACTAAGGACTTGCGGGCGGACGCCAAACTTCGTCTGCCCGCTGAGAGTTTTCTTGCAGCCCCACCACTGTTCTTCAGTATGGCCGGCATGCAAGATCGTGAAGCAAAAACGGCTGTTCGCCGCTTTCCCCCGCCGGTTGTCGACCTGGGCGTTCTCGAACTGAATACGAATTGCCCCGCTGCGGCTTCGGCGCAAACCGGTTTGTTAAGGCTTGCCAAGATCCTGGTTTGCCCGCGCTGCACCGGCGATATCGAATTCTTCCTCGACCTTCTCGAATGTAAAAGCTGCGGTAGCCGCTTCTCGTCGGACTCCGGCATCCCTCAACTCTTTTTCCCGCACGACGTTCTCTACGGTCCCTCCGACGTCACGGAAAAGGTGAAAGACTTCTATGACGCCCATCCGTTCCCACAATATGATGACGCCGATTCCCCCGACTCGTTGCGGGAACAAATGTCATCATCGCCAGTCGCTCGCCTCTTAGACCAACAGCTTCCCTCGAATGCGCTGATTCTCGATGCTGGTTGCGGCACAGGCAACCTCGCTAATTTTCTGGCGCTTCAAAAAGATCGCCAAGTAGTGGGGGCCGATCTTTCGGCAAATTCCTTGCAACACGCCAAACGTTTCAAAGATCGCAGCGGCATTTCGAACGGCGGTTTCCTGCAAGTGAACTTGTTCCGGCCGCCATTCCGCAAAGCTGTGTTCGATGTAGTCATCGCCAACGGCGTTCTCCACCACACGAGCGATCCGTTCCGCGGCTTCTCGTCTCTTGCCTCACTCCTAAAGCCGGACGGCCTGTTCGTTTTGAGCCTCTACAACCCGCTAGGCCGCGCAGGCAACGACTTACGGCGCACGTTTTACAGGCTCTCGAAGGACAAATTCGCCTTCCTTCGCTGGCGTAACGAAGAACAGCGCGGCCGTTTCATTCAACGCTACAAGCAGCCTCATGAGAGCCGTCATTTCCTGGGCGAGATCGCCGGCGAATGGTTTGCGGCCCAAGAGTTCGAGTTCCTATACTCTTCGCCCAGAATCGGTTCCGAACAATTGAGCGGCGGCGAAGACCTGCGCTACGCCCGTTGGCCCGGTGACCGCAGCATGCAAATGCAAACCGAACTAGGCATGCTGTTTCGCGGCCTCGTCGACGATGGCATCTTCCTCATGATCGGACGCAACAAAGCCCGTCCGAAACAGATCGAAGCGCCAACTCTCGCGCGCCGGGCAGTGGCCTAAAAGCGCAAAGGGCGCGCATGCGCGCCGCCAGGAGAAGAGGACACTCCGCAGCTATTCCGGCGGCCTGCTTGAAACCGCGCCCGTCTTGCGCGTGTTCTTAAAAGCGCACTGTCGCCGGAACACCAGCCCGTAACTTCACCGTTTGCGTTGCCGTTCCCGCCGCGACCTGCACGTCCTCAGCCCGCACGCCGCGTAGTATGGCTTGGCTAATCGCGCCATTCTTCCACTCCAAATCCACCGTCAGACCGCCGCGCGCACGCAATCCCGTCACTCGTCCATCTTTCCAAGCCGACGGCAATGCCGGCAGCAGCCGCAGCACTCCATTGCTTCTGTCAATCAACATCCGCGCAACGCCGGCCGTTGCCCCCAAATTTCCATCAATCTGAAAAATCTCCGGCGGATGCAAATCAAACAGATTCGGCCATGTCGACTTGCTATACAAAACCCGCAAACTCTCGTCCGCCTTGTCGCCTTCGCCGAACGTGGCCCACAGACAAACCACCCAAGCCCGGCTCCAGCCCGTTCCTCCGCCGCCATTGGCTAGCCGCCGCTCTAACGAAACCCGCGCTGCTTTGAACAACTCAGGTGTAGAAGGATTGATCTCATCGCTCGGATACACCGCAAACAAATGCGAAAGATGCCGGTGTCCCGGTTCCACTTCTTCGTAGTCGTTCCGCCACTCCTGCAACTGCCCGTAGCGTCCCACCTGCAGCGGCGGTAGTTTCTTCAGCGCGTTCTGCAGATCTTCCACCAGCGGCGCATCCACTTTCTGCTTGGTGGCCGCATCAATCACCCGCCGGAACAACGCCGTCGTGATCTCCACATCCATCGTGGGCGAAAGATCCAGCGAAGCCTTCTGACGATCCGCCGTAAAATACTGGTTTTCCGGTGATAGTGACGGCCCGCTCACTAAATGCCCCTTGCCGTCGTCAAACAGATTGTTCAAAATGAATTCCGCGGCATTACGCATCAACGGGTACGCCCGCTCGCGCAAATAAAGTAAGTCGCCCGAATATTCATAGCGGTCCCACAAACTCAGCGACAACCACGCCGCTCCCATCGGCCAAATCCCATAGGGCACGCCGTCAATCGGCTGCGTATCGGCCCAGATCTCGGTGTTGTGGTGCGCCACAAATCCGTTCGTTCCATACATTTTGTGCGCCGTATCCTGGCCGTTGTCCTGCATCCTCGTGAGCAAATGATAGAGCGCATCCACCGTCTCCGGCAGATTACACACTTCCGCGGGCCAGTAGTTCATCTCGGTGTTGATGTTGATCGTATACTTACTGCCCCAGGCTGGATCGATCTTGTTGCTCCACTTCCCCTGCAAATTGGCAGGCATCGAATCTTCACGGCTGCTGGATTGCAGTAAATAACGGCCATAGGCAAAATACAAGGCCGTCAAAGCGCGATCGTCTCCGCCTGCGGCGGTCTTGCGTAGCAGTTCATCGGTGGGCACTGAACTCGCTGAATCGTCGCCGAGCCACAGCGAAACTCGTGCCGCCAGATTCCGAAAATCCGCCTTGTGCCGCGCCAGCAGTTCGGTATATTGATGCGCTGTCGCATCGCGCAATAATTGGCGGCAGCGCTGGTCTGGATCCAAACCCCAAACGTTGGTGGCCGCCGTCAGTATCAGCGTCGCTTCTTTCGCTTCCTTCACTTGATAGGTGCCGTCGCCAGGCAGTATCTTTCCATCCGCATAGATGCGCACCATGCCTTCAAATTCCGCGCCTTCCTTGGGCTCGCCGGCGTAGCTCTTCCCCGGCGGAGGCAGCGCCGCGCCATGCAGCACAATCGTATTCGCAATCGTTTGATCGAGAGTGGTTTTCGCATCTACGGAGCGTGTCAGCGAAACGTTAAAGCTCAAGGCGCCCGGCTGGCTCGCTGTCAGGTGCACGACAATCGCATGATCGGGATAGGACGCAAACGTCTCCCGCGTGTAATGCACGCCACCGGCATCGAACGCCACGGATGCGACCCCGTCGTAGAGATCGAGCGAGCGCTGATAGTTTTGCACCGTCGCCGCATCCACTCCATCGAAATGCAGCTTCAAGTCACCCAGTGGCTCGTAAGGTGGCTGCCGCAACGGAATGGCAAGCATATCCTTCGCCGCCAGATCTTCCGCCTCTTTCACTTTGCCATCCAGCAGCAGCCGCCGGATCACGGGAATGTTTTGGCGCGCCGCCGGATTGTTGCGGTCCATGCGCTTGCCCGCAAAGATGCTTTCCTCGTTGAGCTGGATTTGTTCGTCGGCCGCGCCGCCGTAGACCATGCCCGCCAACCGCCCATTACCGATGGGCAGCGCTTGGCTCCAATCGGTGGCGGGAGTTTTATACCAAAGCGTCGGAGATTTTTGCGCCCACAAAAGCGTGCAGAAGCACAGTGCCAGAAGACAAGTTTTCACCTGTCCAGTTTACTTACAGGTCGTCTTGGTATTCTTCGAGCCACGCCATCTGAATGGCTTCCAGCTTGCCTTCGGTCGACGCCATGGGGTCGTCCTTGAAATCCGGCAGCTCTACAATCCACTTGTGCAAGTCCGTATACCGGATATTCGTCGGATCAATTTCCGGATGCGCTTCATGAAGGCTCAATGCAATAGCGTCCGTTTGGTTCCAGGTGAGTGCGGGCATGTCAGTCGATTTTAGTCCCTTTTAGAGCGCCTCGAACGGCGGTGTTCATCATGTTCTCGGCTAGTTTGTTGGTAACGCGATTCAGGTCTTCAATCCGCGCATTGATGGCGTGATGATCGGGCTGATGGTAAACGGCCATCAACGCGCGCTTGGCGGCTTCAACGTCGTTCTGCTCGCTGCCGCTCAAAGCCTTCCACGCATCATTCTGTTGGGCTTTCTGTACGGCTGACATGATGTTGTCCGCTTCCACTCGTGCTTCGCGCACCTGCCGCTCATTCATGTCCGCTTCGGCATTGTCCAGGCTCTCACGAATCATGCCTTCCACTTGTTCCTCAGTTAGACCGTAGGAAGGCTTCACTTCAACTGTCTGTTCTTTGCCGGTTCGCGCGTCGCGGGCCGTCACATTCAGGATGCCGTTCGCGTCAATCAGAAAGCGCACTTCAATGCGCGCGAACCCGGCCATCATCGGCTCAATGTCTTTGAGGTCGAAACGCGCCAGGCTCCGGCAATCCTTCACTAGTTCGCGTTCACCCTGGAGTACGTGGATCAACACATTCCGCTGGCCGTCCACTGCGGTGGTAAAGGTCTCCGTCGCGCTGGCGGGAATGGTTGAATTGCGGTGGATCAACTTCGAGACGACACCGCCCATCGTCTCAATCCCCAAGGAAAGCGGCGTCACATCCAGCAGCAGCTTGTCTTCGACATCGCCGGCCAAAATGCCCGCTTGCACCGCCGCGCCCAGGGCCACCACTTCGTCTGGGTTCAGTTCGGTGTGCGGCTTCGCCTTGAACAATCGCTCGACGGCCGTCCGTACCAGCGGTATGCGAGTGGAGCCGCCCACCATTACCACTTCGTCAATCTGTTCCGGCGTCAGCTTGGCATCGGCCAAACAAGCGCGGCAAGGTTCCAGCGTCCGCTCGACGATGGGCGCAATCAACCGCTCCAACAGTTCGCGGCTTAAGACCCGCCGATAGGACTTGCCGCCGTAAGTCAGTTCAATCGCCGTATCCGGGACGAACGAAAGCTCTTCCTTCGCCTTGATCACCGCACGCCGCAAGCGCTGCACGCCTTCGGAATCCTGCGGTATGTCCGATTCTTCCAAGGCAATGCGCAACAACAAATTATCGATATCGTCGCCGCCCAGATGCGTGTCGCCATTCGTCGCGAGCACCTCAAAGATGCCGTCGTGCAAACGCAAAATCGAAATATCAAACGTGCCGCCGCCGAAATCGTAAACGGCGATAATGCCATCCTGGCGTTTGTCGAGGCCATAGGCCAGAGACGCCGCCGTGGGTTCATTCACCAGGCGCAAGACATCAAGCCCCGCCAGCCGCCCGGCGTCTTTGGTGGCTTGGCGTTGCGCGTCGTTGAAATAGGCAGGGACTGTAATCACAGCCTCTGTCACGGGCACGCCTAGCGCCGTTTCCGCATTGTCTTTAAGCTGTTTGAGAATGGCGGCGGAAATTTCGGGCGGGGTAAAGGTCCGGTCGCCTAACTTGAGTTGAATGGCCGCGTCGCCTGCGCTGGTAATTCGGAATGGAAAGAGCTTCAGCTCTTCCTGCACATCGCTGGCTGACCGGCCCATCAACCGCTTGACTGAATAAATCGAGCGTTCGGGATGAGTCAGCAGCATCTCTCGCGCGGCCTCACCCGCGATTAAGCGATTATTGTCCGCCAGCGACACCACTGAAGGGACGATCTTTTGCCCGTCGTGATCTTCTACGATTTTCGGACCGGTCAAATCAAGGTAAGCAACCAGGCTATTGGTTGTTCCTAAATCAATCCCGACGATTCTGGATTTCCGGCTCTCGCCGAAGTCGATTTGAAAAGTTCCCATGGCTATAAACGCTCTTTTATTGTGGGGCAGGCAGTTTTGCCTGCCGAAGATTGGAACGCAGGCGAAACCGCCTGCGCCACCCGGCCAAAACATGTGTCTCAAGAGTGACGACTAATTTCACAAAAATGCAGAAACTCCAGCCAACGCGCGATCTACGTCGCGCAGCAGGTTATCGATATAACGCCGCCGGTTCAGCAACCCGCGCACTTCTTGCAGCGCTTGGCGGGCGGTAGCGCTTTCCGGTTCTGCCGCATCGTACTTCGCGAACAAACTTTCAAGCTGCTTGTCGACACTGCTTTGCAAACCCACAAAATTGACGCGCGCCGTTTCCAACTGGCCACGTGCATCTGCATCGCCGCTCTTTAGTTCTTCGAGCATCATGTTCAACTCGAAGACTTCTTCCAGCAGCTCAGGCGGCACATCTTTTCCGCGCTGCTCGCCGATAGGAAAACCTTCTTCCTTCAGCAGATATTCCGCGCGCCTCACCGGATCTTTCAGCGTCCGATACCCGTCGTTCAGGATGGACGTTGCATCCAATGCCTCTGCTTGTTCTTCGGCACTCTTGCGACCGAAGCGGTCTGGATGCCACTGCTTGCTCAGCTCGTAGAAGCGCTTCTGGAGGGTCTCCGCGTCTACACGGAGCTTTGGCTCCAGTCCGAAGAACTGGAAAAAATTCCTGGAAAGAATCGGCATTTAGGACGAAAACGAAGTACCGCAGCCGCAACTCTTGGTGGCGTGCGGGTTTTCAAAAACAAAGCCGGATTGCAGCAGCGCGTCTTTCCAATCGAGCGTCATGCCATCTAAGAACAGCATGCTTTTCGGATCGACAAAAACTTTCACGTCTTCAAACTCGAACACGTGATCGCGCGGCCGAGGCTCCGGCGCAAATTTGAACTGATAGCTCAAGCCGGAACAGCCGCCACCCAAGACGCCTAAGCGCAAACCGCCGCTAACCTTTTCGCGCGCAAAAGCGGAACGAATCTTTGCGACAGCCTTGGGCGTGACGTTGATTTTTTTGGTGGGTGCGCCTTCAACCGGGGCATCCCCCGCTTGAACTTCCGGCGCACCCGGAAGCTGAGTCAGCTCAGCCATATGGTTAGTATCTCCCAATTTTTAGTGAACGGAAACGGCTTCGGCGTTACGAACGCCCGACTTCTTCGCTTTGTAATCGCCTATGGCCGCCTTGATGGCGTCTTCGGCCAAAACCGAGCAGTGAATCTTCACTGGAGGCAGCGCCAACTCATTCACGATGTCGGTGTTCTTGATTTCCAGCGCTTGTTCAACGGTCTTGCCCTTGAGCCATTCCGTTGCTAGCGACGAACTGGCGATCGCACTGCCGCAGCCGAAGGTTTTGAACTTGGCGTCTTCAATCACGCCGGTTTCCGGATTGACCTTCACCTGCAGCTTCATCACGTCGCCGCATTCCGGCGCGCCCACCATGCCTGTTCCAACATCTGGGCTGCTTTTATCCATGGAACCAACGTTCCTTGGATTGTTGTAATGATCGAGAACTTTGTCAGAGTAAGCCATGTTATTTGTGTCCCTTTGTCAAAAAATCGAGTGTTAGTGAGCCGTCCAAGATACTTTCGAGAGATCGACGCCTTCTTTCGCCATCTCATACAGCGGCGAAAGCTCGCGTAGTTTTTTCACCACTTCCGCCACCTTGTTGCCGACATAGTCGACTTCTTCTTCAGTATTGAAACGGCCGATGCCGAAGCGAATGCTTGAATGCGCCAGATCGTCGCCCGCGCCCAGTGCTTTGAGCACGTAAGACGGTTCCAAGGTTGCCGAAGTACAAGCCGAACCGCTCGAAACCGCGATGTCGTTGATGCCCATCAGTAAACTTTCGCCTTCCACATACGCGAAGCTGATGTTCAAATTGTGAGGCAAGCGGTGTTCCCACGAGCCGTTGATGTAGGTCTCGTCCAGATCGTTCATCAAACGGTCTTTCAACTTGTCGCGGAGGAACTTGAGGCGCCTGGTTTCTTCCACCATTTCCTTGTTGCAAATTTCGCAAGCCGCGCCCAAGCCGGCAATGCCAGGCACATTCAACGTGCCCGACCGCATACCGCGTTCGTGCCCGCCACCATCCATCTGCGCGGTAATTTGCACGCGCGGATTGCGCCGCCGTACATAAAGCGCGCCCACACCCTTGGGGCCGTAGAGCTTATGCGCTGTCAACGAAAGCACATCGATGCCGTCTTTATTGACGTTGACCGGAATCTTGCCAATTGCCTGCACGCCATCGCTATGGACGAGCACGCCCTTCTCTTTAGCGATCTTCGCAATCTCCGCCATCGGCTGCACCACGCCGATTTCGTTGTTCGCGTACATGATCGTGATCAAAATGGTTTTATCGGTGATCGAATCGCGAAGCTGGTCGAGATCGATTAAGCCGTCGGTCTTCACGGGCAGATACGTGACACGGACACCCTCTTTCTCCAGCCGTTTGCAGGTGTCCAAAACCGCTTTGTGCTCGGTGGCTTGCGTAATGATGTGGTTGCCGCGCTCGGCGTACATTTCGGCGATGCCTTTGATGGCTAGGTTGTTCGACTCGGTGGCGCCGCTGGTGAAGACGATTTCTTTGGGCGTGGCGCCAATGAGATCGGCGATTTGTTTGCGGGCTTTTTCGACCGCTTCCTCCGCTTCCCATCCAAAGCTATGGTTGCGCGAGGCGGCATTGCCAAAAATGTCTAAGAAATACGGTTTCATCACCTCAAACACGCGCGGATCCATGCGTGTTGTGGCGTGGTTATCCATGTAAATCGGCAGCTTCATATAGTTAATTTCCTTGTTGATTCGCGTAACGCTCCGGAGGCTCCTTCGAGCGCTACCAACGAAGCGGAGGCGGAGACTTTCTGCTCGCGCGGATCTTCTTCTGAATCCCGCAACATATCTTGGATGCTCACGCTCTGTAACAGGCGCAAGATTCCTTCGTGAATTCTTCGCAACGGCTTCTTGATCGTGCAGCGGCCTTCATGTCCGCAGGACTTGGCGGAAGTGAAGCAGTTGGCCAAAACAATTGGGCCATCGATGGCACGAATTACTTCAAGCGCCGAAATGTCTTGTGGGTCGCGCGCCAACTTATAGCCGCCATTGGTGCCGTATTCGGAAACCAAAAAGCCAGTCTTGCCTAATTTCTGCAGGAGCTTCGACAGCAGAGGGAGGGGAATGCCGCTGCTCTCGGCCAGTTCTTTAGCGCTGAGCGATGCTGTGGGCGAACCGGCCACCGAGCGCACCGCCGCAAAATGCTTGAGGGCGATGAGGCTGTAGTCTGCTTTTTTGGTGAGCCGAAGCATGGGTGAGGGTCGAGGCCTAGATCTAAGACCGAATCTATCCTATATGGTTATAGCACGGTTTCGCGGGGGGTTCAAGGGCAGTGTTGGGCGAGGTAGCCACCAGCTGCTGGTTGAGGCGGCTGCGGCGACGGACTTCGCCGCGCAGGATGGCGGCAAAGCGGCGGCGGCGCAGTTGGTCGTCGCCGAAGCAGTTACCGTAGTTAGGCGAGAAGCCCAGGAAATTGTACGCTTTCTCGGCCTTGCCGATTCTGCTGGCGGGAAAGAAGGCAGCCAAGCGGCGGGTTTGGGCCAGATCCTGCCGGCGGGCCAGCCAGTAGTGCTCGCGGTTGCAGTTGTTGCTGCCCATATGAAGAGCGTTTGAGTAAGTGACGCCCATGAGGCAGCCGCACGGGTTGCGGAAGGTCATTTTGCCGTCTGCATTAAAGGCTTCAACGCCGGCGAGTTTTTCGTCGGAAAAGTTGGCGCGGATCCAGTGACGGACGATTTGTTTGGAGTATTGGAGTTCTTGCTGAAAGTTCATTTTTCCTCCCGCTGGTTTGGAAGAGGGTTCCTGTGTTTAGGCTAGCGCGTTTTGAGGAGGACGGGCGGTTTAAGGAAGACGTTGCCCAAGTTGCATTAGCTAAAATGGCTGGCTAATATGGGTTTGTGCAGGTAAACTTGCTTGAGGCTAAGACGAAGCTATCGCAGCTTGTCGACGCAGCGGAGCGGGGCGAAGAAGTTGTGCCGGTGCGCAATGGTGTTCCTGTTGCACAAATCGTGCCGATGCCCAAGCGGGAGCTTGCGTTGGGTTTCTTAAAGGACGAAGTGCCGCCCATACCGGACGATCTGCTTTTTGCGATGAGCGATGAAGACGCCGACGCGTTTGTGGCTGGAACGAAGCGGGAATGCCCAACGGTATTCCGCTTACATGCGAAGGATACAGGGTCTTCAGCGCCCACGAAAAGGCGATCTCGGGTATTTTTGGTGTGAAGAGCCGCGCAGAATAGTCCGATATCTCTAGTGGTGGGTGGAACGCAAGTTTGCCGATGCGAACAAGCACCACAGTGAAGGGATTAGGAATGGAAAATCGCGAAACAGCTACAAGCGGCGCAGTCCCCGAGCGCATTCTTCTGATCGAAGATAACGACGAAGCAGCTTTCTTAGTTGAGGCCGCCATCGAGAAGTATGGCAACGGAAGATACGGCCTCGAATGGTCAAAATGTCTGAGCGAAGGGCGCGAGCAGCTTTCAAAGGGCGGGGTGGACTTAGTATTGCTGGACCTCGGTTTGCCCGATAGTTCAGGTCCGCAGACCTACGAATCGGTGCGAGCAGTGGCGCGCGATGTGCCGGTTTTAGTGCTAACCGGGGATGGGACGCAGGAAACGGAATCCGCCGTGACTGGCGAAGGCGGAGTCGATTTCCTGGTAAAAGACGAAGTGTCTGGTCCATTGCTGGTACGCGCGATCCAGTTCAGCCTTTATTCAAGCAAACAGAAGCGGCTTGTTTGAAGCGCCGTTTCTGAGGAACTCCCGCAGACTGTCTCGGCGTTCAAGCGGCCACCGAAAGGGCTGAGGTCTTTCTTCGCGGGATGGAAATTTGACGCTACGCGCGCGGGTTTTAACGCGGCCGCGAGTGAGCGGACTAATCCAATTTGGTTGACTGCCGGTAGATCCCGCTGAACGTTCTCTCAGAAACTCACTTCACCTCAGTTGTTGGATAAACACACACCAATTTAGCCGGATCCGCTGTGATCAATTGTTGAGTGACGCGATCTAACGACTGAATATTCAGCTCCGGCTTCACCACCGGATGCCGATGGTGAAAGAAAGAAACGACCGAGAGAACTAAATGTTTCAACATCAGGTCACTTACCCTTTCGCTGAGAGGGCCACTTACTGTTAGCTTCGCAATTCTGTGGAAATGCCTACCCAGCGCGTGACTGGCTTATCGGCAGCTGCGCGGACTGGTACGATTTGAGCGGCGAATCCGGAGTAGGATCCGGCCTTGGAGCGTATCCGATACTCAACTTTGTACACCTCCTCGGTTTGCAGGGCCCTCAGGCGAGCTTGTTCGACGGCGGGCCGGTCGGCGGGGTGCAGCGTTTCGAGCCAACCTGAACCCAACAGGCCGGAAACGGGCAGGCCGGAGTACAGTTCCCATCGATTGTTGACGTAATCGCAGTTGCCGTCTGGCAGCGCCGACCACACCAACTGGCTCGAAGCTTCGGCGAGACCGCGCCATTGAGCCCCGACAATTTGCAAGTCTTCCTCTTTTCGTTCGAGGGCCATCTCCAATTGATCCTTATCGCGCGCGCTCTTCGTTTCCTTCACGACGTGAGTCGTTACATCGTTGGCGATCATCAGGTGAGCTGGGGAATCGGCGCCTTGTATTTCGTAGCTGGAAAGCTCCACCCAAATGCCGCTCTTGTTTTTTCGCCGGAGACGCCAAGGAGTTTTTTCGCGGCTGAAGAGGGCGTTCTGCACGCCGGCAGCGGTGCCTGGTTCAGCGCCAGGCATGCTGATGGAATTCACGCTCAAGCCGAGAAATTGATCGCGCGACCACCCGTAATAGTCCATGGCCGCTTGATTGACGTCTTGAATTTGGAGAGTCTGGGGCGAATAAATCCAACTTGGTAAGGGGTTCGCTTCAAAGAGGCCCCGGTAACGGGCTTCGGAAACGCGCAGCCTCTCTTCGCCGCGTTTGCGCGCGGTAATGTCGGAATGACACCCCACCAACCTTACCGGTTTCTGAAGATGATCCCAAACCGCCTGGCAGCGCGCCAAAATCCAAAGAGTGTCGCCGTTGCGATGACAGACGCGATACTCCATTTCCAACGCGCCTTGTCCAGCGCGGAGATATTGCTCCAGCTTGTCTTCCACCGCCTGCCTTTCGTCTGGATGAATGAAACGCCGCCAAGTCTCGTGGTTAGGTTCGAGTTCGTCCGGGCCATATCCGAGCATGGCTTTCCAGCGCGGTGAGTAGAACACGTGCCCGGTAGCTAGATCGAAATCGAATAGCCCATCGAGGCTGGCGCCGGCCACTAATAGCCAGCGTTCCTGCTCGGAAAGGAGCATCTGGCGCTGTAGAGAAAATTTGCGGTCGACTCGCGAGCCGATCATGCTAAGCACTAATACCGTCATCGTTAGCAGTGCAATACCAGTGATGCTTAGACCCGACCCGCTCACTGAATGGGCGCCGGACGCCAATGATTGATCGTAGCGGAAGGAGGTGGCCGACCATGGCGCTGTAGTGGGTAGCACCCATGGCCACGGCCATAACCGAAGCGCCGAGCCAGCGCATCCAGGCAGGGGTTTCTTGGGCTGGGCTCTTTGGGGCGGGGCTTTTTGCGGAATGGTGCAAGCGGGCTAACTGCAGCGCGACGCCGGAGGCTAATACCGCCACCATCACGGAAAGTGCGACGAATCCGGTGTTATAGACTTTCTGAGCGGAGAATTCCATCGCCGCCATGGCGGCATAGTGCATGGCGGCAATGCCACCGCCCAGCGCCAGGCTGCCACCAATCAGGTACGGTTCGCTGCTTTCCTTTCGGGTCACAATAAACAGGGCGACCCAACACGAAGTTATGGCAATCAATAGCGAAAGGGCGATGATCGGCACGTTGTACCGAACACTGTAGGTGTACGCGCCGCCGAATGCTGCCAGCTTGGCAGGCAGAACGAGCGCCAACATTAAGACGCACTGAGCGGCCCACATTCCAAGGCCCATCACCGTTGCGCAGCAGGCTGTCCAAAGGAATTCCTTGCGCCCTTGAGAACGAGCTATCCGAGTGGCTAAATCAAAAGCAATGTAAGAGGCATAGACGGCGACTGCTATCGAAAGAGCTACCAGTCTCCAATCGTATTGCACGGATAGAATAATTTGCGTCATAGGCTAGTGTTCGGGCCGGGGTTGGACTGCGTACACTGCTCCTTCACAGCCGCGGCTCGGAAGCGTTTACTGAGCCGTGCGAGATCTGTCTGTCGGAAGTCACTGTCCCAACCTCGCTAGACATATCGGTCGCGGGAGCAAATCCGTCCAGATAGTTGGCTGGAATCACTTGGTCGCCCCGTCTTCTTTTGCCTCCTGGCGAATATAAGCCAACAATTCGGCGGCCTGTTGCTTGTCCTGGGCGTTCAAGGCGAGTGTCCTGGAGCGCTCGGCCGTTGAAATCGCCTTATGGAACTGGTTCAACTCGGCTAGGCTGTAAGCGAGGGTATAGCTAATTTGAAAGGCATGTTCGGGTTTGGGCTCGTTTATTTTCGCCAAGGTGGCGGCAGCTAGCTCGTAGTTATCAACCTTGGCCGCCGTAAAGCCGAGCTCCACGAGTGCGTTGTAGTATTCGGGATTTTCTGCCACGGCTCGCTGCAGTAGCGCGATCGCCTCGTCGTTGGAACCGCGGCCCACCTTTATATGTGCGAGGCGGAACAAGATTTCCGGATCCTGCGAACGGTTCTTCACAGCAGTTTCGAACGCCTGCTCAGCCTCGCTTTGCCGGCCTTCTGCCACCAGAAGAACGCCAAGCGATTCGGCTGGACGCGGATCGTCCGGGTAACTTGCCGCCAGCATCTCGAAGCGGAGTTTCGCCTCGGCGTGCATGTTCGGATTGGCCGCCAAGACGGAAGCCAAGGCAAACTCCGTTTGCTTGATGGGGTCAGCCATCTCGGCCGATTGCAGCGCGCCGGCTCTAATGTCGATGTCAAACAGCTGGGGTTTCAGCTTGTTCTCCGCAAAGTCCTTTTGAGTCTCGGAACCCAAGGCGCTCAGAGTCTGATGGTAGGTAGCCGTCCAGGGGTCTGCGCCCTGCGCCTGGTCGGAAACTGCCGCCAAAAAGCCATGAAGTTGATCCTTATAGGCGGGGTTCAACGCCAGCACATGCACCAAGGCCCAACTTTGCGAGTAAAAGAGCTGCATCTTATTGAGCTGACGGTAGTAAGGCGAACCATGGTCGACCGCCGCCAACTCCTGCCAATCCATCCAGTCATTGCGGTGGAGGATTTCTTCGCGGCCGGGCGGCGGCGATCCGACTCTCACCTGCGCCTCACGGCTTTCCATGGTCGAGTAGAGGTCGGCTAAGCCCTCATTCAACCAAATAGGCAATTTCAAGCCAGAATGTTCAACGATGAAATGCATGTACTCATGGACCACCACCGAATAGTGTGACGGTTCAAGTGAGCGCATCAAGACGAAATCACCCTCGCGTGTGCGCTGGTAAAACGCGAAGGCGCTAGACATCGGGCGATAACTGTCAAACTCTTTTTCCGAGTTAAAAGCCAGAATTCGCAGCGGCCGCTTTAAATCGTGCGCGGGCCAGCCGATCTTTTCAAAAAAAATGCGGGCTCTCTCCAGCCGCTCCAACAGCTCCTGACTATCGCCGTTTTGCTGGGCTGTCAGAAGCGCGAAATGGGCGGTTGCTTGCCCGGCCCAATGGCCCACTGCCGGCGTGAACGGTGATGCCAAACAAATCCCGACAACCAGGAAGGAGAACGCCGCGAACGATATTGCCAACCGCATAAAGTCTTATCGGATCACGGTTCGTCTTTTTTCTCCCTCCGCTCCGATGTTTCTCGTTGCGTAGGATTTTCCTTTAATCGAGTTAAGGGTGGTATTTGGCCGGAAGCCGGGGGCCGCCAGTAGTGTTACGTGGACCACCGCAGCACTACGCCCTTGCCCAAAAAGTCGACCTCTTCGCTCGACTCCAAAAACCGGTCCCGCCTTCTCCATTTTCGTGCTCAACACCTTGTATCGGACAATTCTGTTTGGGATCATGCCTCGGAAATCTGATAGACTTAGGGTGTCTTTGCGAGCATCCGTAGTAACTTTCGAGTGCCTTCTGGCCGCTGATCTCTCCTTCTTGTTTAAGTTGGTCTCAGAACTGTCGTCTGACAAAGATAATTCAATTTAAGGAAACAAAACTGTGACCAACATATTTGTCGGAAATCTCAGTTATCAAACTACGCAGGCTGACCTGCAGGCTGCGTTCCGCAATACGGCGGGGTGGAGCGTGTCAATATTGTTACGGATCGGGACACCGGGCAACCGCGTGGCTTTGCATTTGTGGAAATGTCGGATTCGCAAGCAGCGCAGGCGGCGATTACGCATTTGAACGGCTCTGAACTCAATGGCCGTGCGTTGAATGTGAATGAAGCGCGGCCGAAGCCGTCTGGTTATGCGGGCGGCGGCGGTATGGCGGTGGACGCCGGGAAAGTGGCGGGGGCGGCGGCAATCGCAGTGGCGGCGGCGGGGGCGGACGGGGACAGCGCTGGTAAATTCGCCGATTCAGCGGCGCAAGCCGCATAAAACGTCTTAAGTGGACCGTCCGCCCGGGTATTAACCAGTCCGGGTGGGACGGTTTTGCATTTTAAAAAAGGAGCAAGGGCATTATGCCGGGTCGCGGACCACAAACGTTTCAAGAAACGTCAGAAAGAACAACAACGAAAAGAAAAGCAGGAAGAAAAGATGGCGAAGACGGCTGGCCCGCAAGCAGGGAATGCCTGCGGCACCTGGCATTTCGGAAGAAGACGGGACCGAAACGGACCGAGCGACTCGGTGAGCGGCTGAGCCGGGGGCAGATCGGGGCGCGGCGGATGCCGCGGGTGGTTTTGCGGCCTAGTATATTTGACAAATAGGCTAGGTTCAGTTTATTGTTGAGATGCTCGAACATTCCTCAGGTCATTTGAATTCGCTTGGTACGGCGTGCCTTTCATGGTAAGCAGTTCTCGATTTCCTCAATTGATTTGTAAGGTGGTCAGTAGCAGAAAAGAAAGAGAGAACTTTGTGAAAGAAACTGGAACGGTGAAGTGGTTTAACGCCGCCAAAGGCTTCGGATTTATTGCACGGGAAAATGGCGAGGATGTGTTTGTGCACTTCTCCGCGATTGAATCGTCGGGCTACCGGAGCCTGGACGAAGGTGCGCGCGTTTCGTTTGTTGTGAAGAATGGCCCTAAGGGTCTGCAAGCTGAGCAAGTAGTGCTCGCGTAGACCGCGCCGTCACCACGCGTTTTTTTGTCGGTTATTAAGCCGGAGATCTGCCTGGAGACGGGTCGACTTCGGCTTTCGTTTTTGTGGCCAACTACGCTGCGCCACCTGGTCTGGTAAAGGCGGCTGAGCCGCCCTTGGGCCCCGGAGTCTCTAAGTTTCGGAGCGCTGTGGCGCGGACACTCGTGTCTGCCGCGCCGAGACTCGTCTCGGCGCCTGTCAGACGCCCTGAAGCGCTCGACCATCTGTAGTCCAAGGCACGCCGGACCAGTCCTGCCTTTACAGGATTTTCCTCGATGTAATTCGCAATCCGTTTCCATTCGGGCTCGTCACGAACCCAGTGATCGTACGACTCGGCTTGCCAAAACGTCTCACCCGTGCGGCGGAGGATACTATTTGCTTCCCTTGCCGACGCGCCCTTCGACGCGCCCTTCAGAGATTGCAGCAGCCGGGATGGCGCAACCTTCGGCAACAGCAGCAAGTGCATGTGATTTGACATGATCACCCAGGCCCTCAGATCATAGTGACCAAGCAGAACACCACGATAGAGCGACGCGGCTACGGCTTCCGCGACGGCGTCCTGGCCGAGGTACAGCGAGCCCGTTTTGGAGGTGTCAAGGTAGCGGTCCATCCGGCCGAATGCTGCGCCGGAGTTCAGTTTGCCGGGAGGCGGGTATTTTGCTTGGGGCAGGCTGCCGCGAAGATGGCACGTAACGAAAAGCCACTTTCCTTCGGGATGGTGATGGGGCAGCCGGCGGTGAAATTCTGGCATAGATAAGAGTGGGGTGGGGAAGGGAAGAATTTCAGGGTTTCGAAAGCAAAAGCGCCGAGACGATTCTCGGCGCGGCAGACACGAGTGTCCGCGCCACTTGGTCGCTAAGCTGAGCCCAGTTCGGCGCGGATCGCATTAGCTATGCGGCCGGTCCATTCATCCACTTCTTCGTTGGTTTTGGCTTCGATCATGACGCGCGCGAGCGGTTCCGTGCCCGAGAAGCGAACCACGATGCGCCCGCTGCCGGCAAAGGCCTTTTCCGCGGCGTTAATTTCTTCTTGCACGGTGGGAAGATCGCCGAGTGGACGTTTTGTCTTCACCCGGACGTTGACGAGCTTTTGGGGAAACGTCTTAATCTCATCAACCAATTCGGCCAGCGTCTTGCCTGTTTGGTGAACGATTTCGAGCACCCGCAGAGCGGTGAGAAGGCCATCGCCGGTGGTGGCTTGCTTCAGGAAGATGACGTGGCCGGACTGCTCGCCGCCAAGGGCTGCGCCGCGTTTTAGCATTTCTTCAAGAACGTACTTATCCCCAACCGGCGTGCGCAACAGTTGAATGCCATGTGCGCCGAGGGCTTTTTCGAGACCGAGATTCGACATGACCGTGGCAACCACCACGTCGCCGGGAAGTTCTCCAGCTTGCTTAAGACTGACACCCGCCAGGAAAAGGACCGCGTCGCCATCGACGATTTTGCCGGTACCGGAGACGAAGAGTGCGCGGTCGGCATCCCCATCGAAGGCAACGCCAAGATCGGCGTGGGTTTCGAGGACGCGCTCGCGCAGGTTGTCGAGATGCAGCGAACCGCTATCCAGGTTGATGTTGCGGCCGTTGGGTTTGTGGCCGATCCAATCGACGTTGACGCCGAGGCGCTCGAAGAGACGCGGGGCGACTTCGGTGGCTGCACCGTTAGCGCAATCGGCGACGATCTTGAGGGGAAATTTGGAGTGAACGGTGCTCGCTAAGAAATCGGTGTACAGGTTATCGAGCGAAGGGTCGATAGCCAGCTTGCAGGGTTCGGCGAGTTGGCCGGACGCCAGCCATTCGGTCATAAGACCTTCGAGATGGAGTTCGACCTCGTCGGGCAATTTGTAGCCCGAATGACTGATCGCTTTTAGGCCGTTGTCCTGATAGGGGTTGTGGGACGCGGAAATCATCACACCGGCCACAAACGGGCCGGTTCGCGTGAGATAGGCCACACCAGGAGTGGTGATAATGCCGGCAAAGCGAGCTTTCACGGCAGCGCGGGCAAGGCCACCCGCCACTTGTTCAGCGAGCCAGGGGCCGCTTTCGCGGGTATCCATGCCTATGACGACCTCTGGGGCAGTCCCGGACGGAATGTCCTTGGGATGGGCCTCCTGCTTCGCCCAGGTGCCGAGCGCGAAGCCTAAGGCGTGGGCTGTGCCTGCGTCCATGGGTGGCTCTCCCGCTACGCCGCGGATGCCATCGGTACCAAATAACTGTCTCGACAATAGAGGAAACTCCGAAACTAAAATTAAACCCAACCACCATTGTGATACGAAGGTTGGTTTTGTCTCTGGAAACGGAACCTGAGTGGCACGTATGGGTAGACGCCCATTCCCATTATTCCTATCGGGAAAACGCAGCGGGATTAGAATCTATATTGGGTTAGTGATGAAGGCATGAATATTTCGGTTAAGAGCGAATACGCGCTCAAGGCGATATTCGACTTGGTGGCGCAGTCTTTGACGGTGCCGCAAGGATCGACGATGGCGCCGGTGAAGATTGCCGATATTGCGAAGCGCCAGAAGATCCCCCAGAAGTTCCTGGAACTAATTCTGGCGGGCTTGAAGCAGAACGGTTTTGTGGATTCGCGGCGTGGGGCGGAGGGCGGCTACTTGCTGGCGAAGCAGCCTGACGCGATTATGGTGGGCGAAGTGCTCCGCGCGGTGGAGAGTACGCGGAACGGCGGAAAGCGCAGCAAGGAAGATCCGTTCGGGCCGATTTGGCAAAGGGTTGATGCAGCGGTTTCGGAAGTCCTGGATGAAACCAGTTTTGGCGAATTGGCCCGCAGTTGGAAGGCGAAGCACGCAAAGTATATCCCCAATTGGGAAATTTAGGAGCCTATTGTGATTTTTCAAGATAACTCGCTGAGTATTGGGCGGACGCCGCTCGTGAAACTGAACCGCGTTGTAAATGGGGCGCAAGCCACGGTTCTGGCCAAGATCGAAGGGCGGAACCCAGCGTATTCGGTGAAGTGCCGCATTGGCGCTTCGATGATTTGGGACGCGGAAGAGCGCGGAGTGCTGCGGCCCGGCAAGGAGATTGTGGAACCCACCAGCGGCAACACCGGCATCGCGCTGGCGTTTGTCGCGGCGGCGCGCGGCTATCCCATTACCTTGACGATGCCGGAGACAATGTCCATGGAGCGGCGGAAGGTTTTGAAAATCTTTGGCGCGAATCTGGTTTTGACGGAAGGCTCGAAGGGGATGAAGGGCGCGATTGCGAAGGCGGAAGAGATTCACGCCTCCGACCCCGAGCATTACTTCTTGCCGCAGCAGTTTGATAATCCGGCGAACCCGCGAATTCACCTGGAAACAACCGGGCCGGAGATTTGGCAGGATACGGGCGGCGCGGTGGACGTCTTTGTGGCGGGCGTAGGGACGGGCGGTACCATTACCGGAGTTTCGCGCTATATCAAAGGGATTAAGAAGCATCCGTTGCTTTCGGTGGCGGTGGAGCCGACCTCGAGCCCGGTGATTACCCAGACATTGGAGCGGCTGGAGGTCAAGCCGGGGCCGCATAAGATACAAGGCATTGGCGCGGGCTTCATTCCGAAGAACCTGGATTTATCGCAGATTGACCGGGTGGAGCAGGTGACCAACGAAGAAGCCATCGACATGGCAAAGCGGATGGCGCGCGAGGAAGGAATTCTTTGCGGGATTTCTTGCGGGGCGGCGGTGGCAGCGGCCGTGAAGATTGCGAAAGAGCCGGCGATGGCAGGGAAGACTATCGTCGTAGTACTGCCGGATGGCGGTGAACGGTACTTGAGTTCGGCGCTGTTCGAAGGAATGTTTGATTAGACATCGCTCGGAAATATACGGGGCGTGTAACCCGAGCAGGGGGTCGCGGCGTTTTGAAGATATCCCCGTAACAGGCGGGCGCTCTTTCCCCAAACCCGAAACCCCAGAGCGCCCGCCGCCCCAAAAAAAACGTTTCCGATCATATTCGCTTTTCGGCTAACGCGCGCTTCACCCCTTCCGGATCGTGGGCAATCACAGTTAAATAGGCGCGGGCTGGCTGGTCAGGCTCGCAACGCCCCTGTTCCCAATCGCGCAGAGTGCCGATGGGAATGCGGAATCGCAGCGCGAATCCTTCCTGTGTCATGGAGAGCGCCCGGCGCAGTGTTTTGGTCTTTGGCACCCGCTGCGCGGAGCGCACTTGCTCAGGTGTCATAGGTTTCGCGTCTGGGTCCGCTATTGCCGCAGCGGTAACCTCTTCGTCGGACATGGCGCTGAGGCGGCCCCAGTCGGTCTTGTCTTCGAGCAGCTTTGTCGAGCCATCAGGTAAGACCTGGACGCTAGCTCCGTTATTCTGACGTTTGACTACGAGAGTATTCTTCTTCTTCATATTCCGTTGCCTTCCTGGCTGAAGATGATACGAATGCGATCACCGCGTTCCGTATAAACGACTCGCGGAGTTATGTCGCGAACTCTACCGGTAATCACAAACAAACCAACTTGCCAACATCAATGGCGTATGCCACGTTAAATGGTATGACACTGAAGATGGACAAAGCGGGGCGGGTGATCCTGCCGAAACCGGTTCGTGACCGGCTGGGTCTGCACGAAGGCAGCGACCTTGATATCGAGGAAACCCCGGACGGCGTGTTCCTCAAGCCGACCGAGCATCGGCCCTCCATGGTCAAGAAAGATGGCCTGTGGGTTCACACCGGCAAAGTGCCGCCCGGCTTCGATATCGTGCAGGCCATCCGCGATGAGCGCGACGAACGGATTCGCAAGCAGGCCGGATTGTGAAAGCCTACCTGGATACCAACGTCCTGGTTGCCGGGTCCGTCGAAAATCACCCGCACCATGTGCCGGCCTTCGATCTGGTCAAGGCCGTGAAAGAGGGGGACTTGCAGGGGTTTATCAGCACCCACGGACTGGCCGAGTATTACGCGGTCATCACCCGCGCACCCTTCACCCCACGTGTACACCCCAGCGAGGCTGCCCGGTTCATTGAAGAGAATGTCCTCCCTTACTTCGGGCTGCTCGCCATTTCGGTCGATGACTACAAAGCTGTTCTCAAGTCATGCACCGCCGCCGGCCTGATCGGCGGGGCGGTTTATGATGCCTTGCACCTGCATGTTGCCGAGAAGGCGGGATGCGAGCGCGTGTACACGTTCAACGTGAAGGATTTCAGGCTTCTTGCGTCTCCTGCCATGGCGGGTAAAATCGCCGCGCCATGAATCCTCGAAACCTATATTCTGCGGCCGCTAGCAGCTAATAGACAGCGCGATTCTGGACTGTCGATTTTGTGCTGAGTAAGAAGCGCGGTTCGGGCGGCAGCGTGCCTGACGTAACTTTGGCGAGGTATTCACCCACCGCAGGCCCATGTTTAAACCCGTGCCCAGAGCCACCGCCAACGAACCAGACGTTTTCTCGTTCGGGATGGCGATCAATCAGGAAATCGCCGTTCGAGGTGTTCTCGTATTGGCACACCCGCGTCTCAATAACGGGAGCGTTAGCGAGTGCGGGGAATCGTTCAGCAAGATAGCCGCGGGTTTGTGTGACGGTTGCGGGGGAGACGAGGCGGTCGTCGGTGTCGGGATCGATGGGTGGGCCGAGGTGGTGGCAGGCGATTTTGAAGCCGCGGGATTCGAGATCGGGGAAGCCGTACATGCCGCGGTTTGAACTAAAGTCGAGCCAGATGGGGAGATGCGGCGGTTGGAAGCGCAGATCGCCAGCGGGCGTCCCAAAGAAGAGGACTTCCTGGCGAGTCAGAAAGAAGCGCGGGCCTATTAGTTCGGGGAATAGTTTGGCGAGCCAGGGACCGCACGCGTAGATGGTGATGCCCTCGACGCGCATGTCCGGCGAGATTGGCGCTTGGCGGTAGGTTCCACCGATGCGAACGAATTCTTCAACCACAGCCTGAACACATTGACGCGCCATGAGAGCACCGGCGGTGGGTTCGAAGATGGCGCCGGCTTCCGATGGCGGATTAATTTGCGGATAGCGTCGGCGGAGTTCGGCGGGTGAGAGATCTTCGAATGGGATGTTGGCGTTGCGCAACGCGATGCGGCTGTGGTGTGCGTGGCTGTCGTTCGGGCCGGTGAGCCAGAGAGCGCCGGTGCGGTGGAAGAGATGGGAACGTTGGTTGGCGCTGAAAAAATCCGTCCAGAGGGCGAGTGAGCGCAGCGCCATGCGGGTATAGATTTCGTCTGCGCCGTAACAATAGCGGAGGATGCGCGATTCGCCGCCGGATGTGGAGCGGGAATGGCCGGGCCCAAAGGGGTCGAGTAGTGTGACGGTGTGGCCTTCGCGTCGAAGCGTGTAGGCGATCCAAGCACCGAAGACGCCAGCGCCCGCCACCACGAAATTAGTTTTCTGCAACGAGAACCACCTTGCCGATGTTTAAGCCCGATTCAAGGCGTTCATGAGCCAGATATGCGTCGGCGAGTGGGAATGTGGAATCGATGATGGGGCGGATGTGATTTTTGGCGGGGAGAAGCGGCCAGATATCGCTGAATAGAGCCGCGGCCACCTTGCCCTTGGCTTCGCTCGAACGGGCGCGCATCGTTGAGCCCATCACACGAAGACGTTTGAGGAGAAGCTTGCCGATGTCGAGCGTGGCCGTGCGGCCGCCCTGGGTGGCGACGATGACAACGCGGCCTTCAATCGCGAGGGCGTCCAGATTGCGGTCGAGATACGAACCGCCGACCATATCGAGAATTAGACCGACGCCTTCGCCGTGGGTGAGCTTTTGCACTTCGGCCACGAAATCCTGCTCTTTATAGTTGATCGCGTGCTCTGCGCCGAGTTGGAGACAGGCCACACATTTGTCGGCAGTGCCCGCGGTGGCAATGGGATGCGCGTCTTTGGCGCGGGCGAGCATGATAGCCATTGTTCCGATGCCGCTGGATCCGCCGTGAATCAGAATGGTTTCGCCGGAGCGGAGACCGCCGCGGGTGATGACATTGTCGTAAACGGTGAAGAGATTTTCGGGCAGGGTAGCGGCCTCGATGAAATTCCAGTTGCCGGGAATGGGCAAGACTTGGACCGCAGGGACGGCGCAATATTCGGCATAACCGCCGCCGGTGAGGATGGCGCAGACACGAGTCGCCCGGCCTGGCAGGAGCGAACTTTAGCGCCGAGAGAGTGGACAGTGCCGGCGACGTCCAGGCCGGGGATGTCGGACGCGCCCTTAGGTGGTGGATAATGGCCTTGACGCTGTAGAAGATCGGCGCGGGCCACACCGGCGGCTGCGACACGGATAATGATTTCGTCGTCGTGAGGGGTAGGGATGGGCCGTTGAACGGGTCGGAGGACCTCGGGAGGGCCCGGTTTAGAGATCTCAATGGTTAGCATAGGAGTGGGGTTCGGCGGCCCGGGGTATCTGAAAAATTTTATAAACCGCTACAATCTGGTGTACGTCGTCTTTTTCAATGAGTAAAACATTTCGCTTTGGTCTAGTGGCCCTGCCACTGATTTTTTGTCTGTTTTCGGACTCCATGATGGCACAGGGAACGGTACCGGCGCCGGACTCGGCGGCGCAGCAGCCTGGACAGCCGATCCCGCAAGGGGCGGGGATTCCTCCAACCATGACAGTGGCGCCTGCCCAGCCTCCACCGCCGAAGGAGCCCTATGTGCTGGAAGATGGCGGATTTTATTTGCAGCCGTTTTACTGGCTTAACACTGGGCAGCCGCGGCTCCGAGGCGGATTGACGGCCACCAACATTGGCGATTTGCAATTCAATAACAAAAGCGATCCGGGGATGGGCGTGGAAATTGGCCTCCCCGCCGGACGTTCGAATACGATTCGCGTTTCGGCCTACCGGGTGAAAGGGTTTGGCAATGTCACGCTGCCGAAGGATGCCATTATTTTTGGCGAGCCTTACGCGGCGGGCGAGTTCTTGAACGCCACTTACAAAATCCAGGTAATTAAAGCTTCGTGGGATTATCTTTCCTACACTTGGCACAAGCCCAAGGCCAACATACATTTGAAGCTGCTGTTCGAAGGTCAGTACGTGACCTCGCACTTCGAGACGGCTGCGCCGTTTGTGGCCGGGTCGCAAGATGCGGCGGGAAACAACAATCTGGCGAGCGGCAGCAAGTCTCTGATCTTGCCGACGCTGGGGATGGCGCTGGGTTCCCAGTTCGGCAAGTATTTTCGCTGGGATGTGCGGGGTTCCGGTTTCGGATTTCCCCAGCGTGGG
The DNA here is from genome assembly GCA_963763615.1 of Bryobacterales bacterium. GTDB lineage: Bacteria > Acidobacteriota > Terriglobia > Bryobacterales > Bryobacteraceae > Bog-105. The sequence continues at coordinate 229,505 of CAVXPI010000021.1, forward strand.
GCGATTGGCGATGTGCAGGCAACGCTAGCGGTGCGCGTTTCGAAAGTGGAAGTTTTTGCCGGCGAGAAGCTTTTTTATTTCAAGACTTCTCCCCGTTCGAACATGTACTCGAACGACACACTGCAGGGGGTGTATGGCGGCTTGCGCTTTGTGTGGAACGGAGTAACGCAGAAGTAAGCGATGACCGCGGTTGAGTTGTCGAGCGATGCGGGGTTGGCGGCGATGGTGCTGCTCACTCTGAACATTTTGCTGGGTCTGCTCCTTTCGGCGCGCTACCACACGGTTCGCAGTTGGCCGCACCGGCGCTTACCTGTTTTTGATATTCACAATTGGACCGCGTATGTTGCGCTGGCTTTGATTGTGATTCATCCAGTGCTGTTGCTGCTTTCTGAAACGGCGCATTTCCGCGTGGTGGACGTGCTGTTTCCGATTCACTCGCCGCACCAAGCCTTGTACAACAATTTGGGTGCGCTGGCTTTCTACTGCGTGGTGTTTGTGGTGGTGACGTCGTATGTGCGCTCGCGGCTGGGCAGCAGGCTTTGGAAGAAGCTGCACTATGTTTCATACGCGGCGGCGGCGCTGTTCTTTGTGCATGGGATGATGATCGACCCGGATTTGAAGGAGCGCGCGCCGGACTACTTGGATGGGGAGAAGGTATTGGTGGAGGTTTGCGCTCTGCTGATTGTGGCGGCTACGGTTTGGCGGATTCGCTATCAGCCGCGGAAGAAGGCGGTGGGGGCGAGTGTGGGCAAGGCGGACTACGAGGCGGTTTAGAGCGCTCAGCCGATGTGATAAATTTTTACAACGTGTTGGAGACTGAATGAAGATCAACTATCGGGTGACGTTTGTGGCGGTGGTCGCGCTTGTGGTCTTGGGGACTGGTGCATATTTGCGTTTGGCGAAAGCGCAGACGCCGCCGATACACACTCCGCGCGTACTGGTGGTGGCTCAGACGAATGGGTTTGAGCACGATTCGGTTTCGGATGCGATGGCCGCGGTTTACAAGATGGGGCACGATTCGCGCCTTTGGGAAACTACGCTGCGCACCGATACGGAAAATCTCACGAAGAAAGACTTGCAAAAGGGAAATTTCAAAAACCTGAATTATTTTGATGCGGTAGTGTTTGCGAGTACGACCGGCGAGTTGAGTATGACCGACGATCAGAAAGCGGACTTCATGTCTTTCATCAAAGAAGACGGCAAGGGGTTTGTCGGCATTCACGCAGCGCTTGACACAAACTACAAGTGGCCTGAATATGGCGAAATGATTGGCGGGTGGTTTAACGAACACCCTTGGGGAACGTTCAAAGCGCCCATCATTTTGGAAGATCCGACCTTTCCGGCGGTGCGGCATTTTCCTGCGGCGTTCATGAAAAAGGACGAGATTTATCAGGCCAAGGAGTGGTCGCGCGACAAGGTGAACGTGCTGCTGCGGCTGGATGAATCGAAGTTGGATTTCAATAATCCGCGGGTGCATCGCGACGATCACGATTTTGCGGTGGCTTGGGCGAAGATGCATGGCAAGGGCCGGGTGTTCTATTCGACGCTGGGGCATACCAAGGAGGCTTGGGACGACCCGGACATCCAGAAGATGTATTTTGAGGCGATCAAGTGGGTGCTGGGCATGACGGAAGGGCGCACGGCGTCTCACGTGAGCCACTACTAGGCCCCACACCGAGATAAGCGCAAAATCTACCCTTTGCCACACAAAGCGCCAGTAATGGCGTGTAAATCGTTGATTTCACGTTTTGAAGGCCCTTCAAAGACACCCCGCTAAGAGGTTGGCACAACCGAATCAGTATTGCGACAAGTGAAATAGAATTCGATTGACTGCAAAGTCTATGGGGAAAATTTACGCTTATCTCGGTGCAGGGCCTTTAACAAAAAGTCTCGCCAGTGGTGAGAGAATTGGCGGAGCCGATACATTTCTGGCCGAAACCCTTTTGAATGAACGACTCACCCGATTCAGAACGTGTGCTTGCTGAGATTGCCAACGACGCGCTTTTGCCGGAACTACGAACCCTGATCGTAGAGACGCGCCGAACCGTCGCGCATAACGTGAACAGCACCCTCGTGCAATTGTATTGGCAAATCGGAACCCGCGTTCACATCGATATCCTGTCGCAAGGCCGCGCAGAATACGGCAAACAAATTGTCGCCGCGCTGGGGCGACAATTGGAGCTAGAGTTTGGCCGCGGCTTCGGTGAGAAGAATTTGCGTCGGATGGTCCAACTAGCGCAAGCTTTCCCCGACGAAGAAATTGTCGCCGCACTGCGGCGACAATTGGGATGGACTCACTTTAAGGCTCTGCTTCCCATCGAAGATGCTCTCAAGCGTTCCTTTTACGCTGAGATGTGCCGCGTGGAAGGATGGAGCACCCGGACGCTCCAAGAGAAAATCAACGGCATGCTGTATGAGCGCACAGCATTATCGAAAAAACCTACTCTTCTGATTGAGCAGGAGCTAGCCGCACTTCGGACCGAGGACCGTTTGACTCCAGACTTAGTTTTCAAGGACCCCTATGTGCTGGACTTTTTAGGGCTGCGCGATGCTTACTCGGAAAAGGATTTGGAGTCGGCACTGCTGCGCGAGATCGAAAGGTTTCTGTTGGAGTTGGGTGCTGGGTTCGCGTTTGTCGAACGCCAGAAGCGCATCGTCATCGATGACGAGGACTTCTATCTTGATCTACTGTTTTACCATCGGCGACTGCGTCGATTGGTACTCGTGGAATTAAAGCTTGGCACCTTTCAGGCTGCTGACTATGGTCAGACACAGCTTTACCTGCGTTGGCTGGACCGGCACGAACGGCAGCCACATGAGGAACCGCCAATTGGGCTCATTCTCTGTGCAGGTAAGTCGGATGAGAGAGTTGAACTGCTGGAACTCGAAAAAACCGAAATTAGAGTAGCTCAGTATCTAACAGAACTGCCCCCACGCGAGATTCTGCAAAAGCGCCTGCACGAGGCCATCGTCTTGGCGAGGGCCCGACTGGCTTCAGCGGAAGCTTTGAAGAAGGCTTCCGTTCGCACAACGAAAAAGGCGACGGCCAAAAAAACAAAAAAGGCTGCACAAAAAGCAAGGAAACGAACTTGAACAACACCGCCGTGATCTTGCACTCGTCCAAGCCAGAACTAGGTAGGTGTTCTGCATCGGGTGCGTTTATCGCTGCGGCAAGCGTATCCCGAAGCTTGAGGTTCTTCGCCAGACGTCGCGGAGCGGTAGTTATTAAATTCTCAAGCGCGTTAGGGTGCACTCCCCCGAAACTTAAGATCGTGGTTAGGTAATGCTCAAGAGCGCTTTTCTCACCATTGCAGACCGCACACGCTGGCACCTTGGGGAGATTTGCGCGATGCCGCTCCAAAAAAAATTCGCGGGCAAATGCGTGATCCGCCGTCGCCGAAATGCCGGTCGGACAATAAACACAGGGCTTGTCCTTAAATTTCTTGCTCATAATTGCTCAGGAAAAGACGCTACCCAGACACCAAGCCCCCTTCGTTTCTAGGGTTTAGTTGTTTTTGTGATCTATCAACGCACCTGTCTTTATGCGCTCCCACTCCTGTGCAAAGATTTTTTGAAATTGTGAAACGATAGCGTCCCGGTTTTTAGAAAATTTTGCTTGGGCGACTTTCATTTGCTCTGGTGTTTCATCGACCGGCGGTAATGGACACGCTTTCGCTAGAGTGGCGAACAGCCTTTCCAATTCTTGATGGTCTTTATCAGTCGGGTTTAGGCGTAGCTTAATACGGATGCCGCATTCGTTCGCCTTTAAATCAACGTCCCGTTGTTCATCAAACGTTTGCTTTTGTTCGGCCTCTGTTGATTGTGGGTCAGGTCGTCTAAGTTCCTCACGTCGGGCGAGAAAAGCTAAAAATGTTGCAGCGTCCTTTTGAAGGTCTTCTATCCAGATTTGCCGCTTGGCTGAAAGATTATCCGCAGCCTGTCTTTTGGCAGTTCTATTCGTCACGTAAAGCGCAACACCGGCAACGATGAGCGATAACACAGTGGCAGAGGCTTGCACCAGCGGAGCAAGTTGCTCATAAAGGCCTTTATTCGCCGTGCTGACGTTGTACCAATACTCTTGCATCCAAAAGCCTGCTCAAATTTTCATCGATCACGATCTTGCTCTTTGCTCTGCTGGCCATTACCGCCCGCCGTTTCTAAACCGTTCGCAATCTCACCCAAAGCCCGCTGTTTGTCTGCTTCGCGCACTGCGGCTACATCGGCCACGTCTTGCGGTCGGCCCGATGCAATTTTCGTTGCAATGAAATCATCCCTCGAAATGAAATTTGTTTTCAACCCGCTCGCAACGTCAATGACGCCTTCGACCCGTTTTTCCCATGCAGCATCAAAATCGACGCCATCAATTTTGGTGAGAATATCAATGCCAACCGGCGGATGCCCCATGCGGAAAAACAACCCCGGCTCCGCAAAGTCGGCAGGCGTTACATCTTCAAGCGGTGCGCCGAATTTCGCCGGCGCTGTAAAAACGGCCTTTGCGTTTTCAGGATCGGCCTTTAGGCCCCACACCGAGATAAGTGTAACGGTTCACACTGTTCACCCCCTTTCCAATCAAGCTAATTGATACTGATGGGTTCACACAGGTTTCCGGCGAGGCCGGGGGTGGTGGAGCAGAGTTGGGATAGGATACTCACCTGTGTAGGCAAAAGCCGGTATCCCAAGCGGTGCCAGTTGGAAAAGGGATGGAGCAGTTCACAGGGAAAGGCCCCGACGAAAAACCCGTCGGGGCGTCATCGCGTTTTTATCTCCGAGGCTAAAGCTCGGGAAACTGTTCCCAGTTGCTGAGGCTGGTAAGCCAAGACCAAGACAGCAACCCCGCCGGAGAGTAAGTCCGGCGGGTGCGACTGAAGTACGTTTCTGGGCTACAGAACCGTCGCCTCAGCCTCGGACCCCGCTGACCCGCGAGGCAGGGTTTGCGGCGGCGCGACCCGCGCACAAAACAAAGAGCGCTCAAAGCGGCAGCCGGTATTGGCCGTCGGCCTGCACGATGACGCCGTCGCGGCAGGCGTCGGCGATGGCCAGTTGCGCGGTGCGTTTGGAACAATCGGTGAGATCCATGATCTGCTGGCGCAGTTGGTTGTATCTGGTTTGACTGCCCAGTGCGCCGAGCGCTTTGGATACATCCTGCTGTTCGACTTTGGAGCGCGCGGGAGCTTTCGCAGGTGTCAGGCCAGCGGCGGAAAACCACAACGTTTGCGGATCGAGCGTCAACAATCTCGACGGCTGCTGCGCCGCATAGCGAAACTGAAAACGCATCTCGACCGTAGCTTGCGGCAGATGCGCGGAAGGCCGCGCCAGCAACAAGTAACTATCGCCCACCGCATGCAAAGCCGACGAGCCGCGAAAGGCGCTGCCGATTTCGTCGCGGCCCACCGACTTGCGCACATGATGCACTACGATGAGCGCGACCTTGGAAGTCTCACGCAACTTGAGCAAGCTTTGGCACAGCGCCGCCATGGCGCGCGTATCGTTCTCATCCTGATCGTGCGCCGAGTACAACGGATCGAGGACAATGACCTCGGCGGCAGCCGTTCGCGCAGCGTTGAGGAAGTGATTCAATCCTTGCGGGGCACTGAGCAGATGGCCGGTGGCGCGTGTATCGACCAACAGATTCTGGTCGGCGGCTGAACCGAAGGCGCGGCGCATGGCCGCTAAGCGCGCCACAAACTGTGGCGTGGGCAGCTCGAACTGGCACATCAACACACGGCGCGCAGCGGGCGCGGCGAAACCCGCGCGCTCTTTGCCGGCGGCCAGCAGTAGCGCGAGATTGGCGACCAACAGACTCTTGCCCACCTTCGGCTCTCCGCCCACAAACAGAATGCCTTGCGGCGGCAGCAAGCCCGGTTCGATCCAACTCGCCGGCGGCGTGGCCGGCTGCTGGGCGAGCAGTTGTGCCAGTGAGAGAATGGCGGTTTCAGGTGCTTTCTTTGCCGCAGCGCTCATAGCAGCACCTCGCCCACCGCATCCAGCAAAAGCGCTTCGTCCACAGTGGAGGCTTTGCGCTCCGCCGCCAGCCGCAGAGCGCTCACCGCGAGTTTGTTCACTTTGCGCAAGAGGCCGCGCGTGGCTTGATATAGCGCCTGGCGGGCGGTCTCATCGAACAACGGCTGCGTCACACCGGCGGCTTTGAGTTGATGAGCGAGATAGGCGTCGAGTTCTTCGCGCGTTACTCCCTCCAAGTGATAATGCACACTAACGCGCTGGCGCAAAGCTTCGTGCAGTTGCAGCGAGAGAGTCCGGCGCAACAAGGGCTGCCCGATCAAGAGCAGAGTGAGGTAGCGGGAGGAATCCATGTCGAAGTTCAACAACAACGGGAGTTGTTCGAGCGCCGGATGGGGCAACAGTTGCGCTTCATCGCAGATCAGCAAGGGATGCTGCTTCTTGGCTTGGTTGAGACGCACCACGGCTTCGGCGATCTGGCGCACCAGATCGCCGCGCAAACGCGCCGGTGTCAGATTCAGTTCCAAGGCGATCTGACGCAACAGATCGAGCGCCGAACCGGCGGAGAAGTGCACATAAAGAATCTTGTACTGGTTGGCAGGCAGCGCGCTGGTGAAGGCGCGCGCGGCGGTGGACTTGCCGGAACCCACTTCGCCGGTGAGCAATCCCACGCCGCGATGTTGCGCCAGAAACTCCAACCGCGTTTTCACTTGCTGCCAGGCCTGCGAGGCGAACAGCTGTTTGGCGTCTGGATTGTCTGCGAACGGCGTTTTCTTGAAACCGAAGAATGTTTCCCACATACTCACCGGCCCTCCCGCTTCAGTGACGGTAGTTGCGCGTTCACAACCGCATCGACCAGACGCGCCGCACCCTGACTCTGACCTTCGTAATAGATCTCCAGTTGATTCCGCTCCAGCGGATCGAAGCGCACCTCGATGCGTTTGCCCGCCAACTGCGGCGGCGCTTCGAAGAACCGGTTGTGCAGCAGGAAGGTGGAATCGCGGCGCACCAGGCGATCCACGCGATGAAAGAACAAGCGGCGCAGATCGCTAGCGGGCGGCAGTTGCCGGACCTGTTCGATATCGCGCTGCCAGCGCAGCAGCGGCGTGGTTTGCAAAGCGCTGTGTTCGGCGCAGTGATAAAGATCGATCCACTGCCCCAAGCGTTCATTCAACTGCTCCAGAGTGAGCAGCGTCTTCGGCTCGAAATCGGCCAGAAACTGTTCCCGCACCGAACGGAAAAAGCGCTCGATTTTGCCGCGCCCTTCGGGCTGATAGGGCGGCGTGTGGACGATGAGAATGCCGATGGAGGCGGCAATGCGCGCCAACTGCGGCGAGCGGTAGATCTTGGCATTGTCCATGTAAAGGCGAACCGGGATACCACGCGCTGCGATGGCTTGGCGCAAGCAATCGAGAAACGAATCGAGACCTTGATCGGGATAGAACTGGGCGTGCGGGATGAGGCGGCTGGCGTCGTCGAGCGTGGCCTGCAGAAACACTTGGCGCTTGCCGCCGCCGGGCCGCTCCACCCACGGACCGAAGAGCATGTCGGATTGCCAGATCTGATTGGCGAACTGCGCTTCAAACTTTTTGCGCGCGGTGGTGGGTTCGCTCAACAGTTGCTGGGTGGTGAGACCGTGCTGCCGCAGGAAACGATACAGCGTGGAAGCCGACAGTGCAGCTTTCTCCTGTCCTTGCGAGGAAGCGAGTTGCCGCAGCAATGACGTCCCGGTGCGATGCGGGTTCTCGCGCTTCAGCCGTTCGATGAGCGTGGCGGTTTGCGAATCGACGACACGCGCCTGGCCCCGATCCTGCCGCGGTTGGGGCGTGAGCCCTTCCAAACCTTTGCGGCGGTAGCGCAGCGCCCAGTCCAGCAGTGTGTCAATGGAAACCGTGCGCCGGGTCGAGTGTGGGATGTCGTAGGCACGGGCGGCAATCTCCTCGGCGCGCCGGGTGAGTTCGCCGCGCGGCAATGTTTCTAAAATCAGCGGCGCGATCAGGCCATAGCGGAAGAGGGCGATTTTTTCGGGCTTGTCGTTCACGAGGTTTTTCCTCCCACGGAAAGCGTAGGTCGAAACGCCGCCGCGCGAAAGACAAGAGGTGTGTGGGAACCATCAGCCCATGGCGTTCGCCGCAGAGAGCGTGGCGCGACGGCCGATGGGAGCGAGACTGGGCGGCCAGCCCAGCAAGTGCGCCCGCAACCGGCCGAACAAGAAGCGGTGAGAGGCGATCCAGCCGCTCGCTTCCAGCATGCGCAGCGCCCGCTCTACGAAGTTCGCCGCCGGCGTTGGCGCCGTCAAAGCCGCCAGCGAGGCGCACAACGATTCGGCCTGGTGGCGAAAGCGCCGCAGCCAGAACTGGCCGCGTTGATAAGCCATCGCTGCGGCGGCTCGCTTTAGCGTTTGCCCTTGGAGTAAACGCGCCACCAGAAACAGGGCGATTAATGCCAGACTGGATCGCAGATATGGCAGCGCGAACTGCGGCAACAGCGACACCGTGCGCCGGCAGCTTTCGCATAAGTAGCGCCGCACGCGGATCACGCCGTCGAAATCGACGTCTTCCAACGTGCGGCAATAGAATCCGTGGGCGGTCAGCGGACGCTTAGCCTCGCACTGCGGGCAGTGGCCCTGCCGGTAGCGTTCGGGATCGGAAAGTTCTGCATCGTACTGCTGGACGGAGCCGAGGAATGGGTGTAGGATTTGCATAGGATCATCCCATCTGGGAAGCGTCAACCTCTCAGATCTGGTCTCGGCGGGCGAGCTCTTTGGATCTCTGAAAATCGTTCGGAGCTCTCCCGCACCAACCCTGCCATCCTATCTTCAAAACGACTGCTTCGGATTACGCACCGGGTTAGCGTCTTTGCTCCGACGATCCTACTGCCGTCGTCACGTTTGCTTCGCGGTTTCGGCCACGATCCCGCCCGTCCGTACAGAAATTAATGTGAGGGAAATGAGCCGCTAAGGAAGGGAAGATTGCGGCCCGTTACAATAAGCGCAAAATCTACCCTTTGCCACACAAAGCGCCAGTAATGGCGTGTAAATCGTTGATTTCACGTTTTGAAGGCCCTTCAAAGACACCCCGCTAAGAGGTTGGCACAACCGAATCAGTATTGCAACAAGTGAAATAGAATCAATTGACTGCAAAGTCTATGGGGAAAATTTACGCTTATCTCGGTGCAGGGCCTTTTTTATCCCTCTGCCATCCGTGATCTGAGTACTCACTACATTGCCGTTGGCATCTTCTGTGTAAGCGAACGTAACAGGTCCACCTTGCGGCAATGTCTGGTAGACAACACGGCCTTTCGCATCGAAAGAATTCGACAACGCCACATTGCCGCGCGCATCTGTGATGGTTAGCATATTGTCGTTGGCGTCGCGCACTCTGGATTCAAGCCTATTAATGTGTCAGGACTTGATACAGTGCTATTAGTACGAACAGAAGCACAAACACACCTCCCCAGGTGAAGTTCTCCGCCTCACGTGTGGAGCCGGATGTGCGTTTCTGACGTGCCAACCAAAAAGAATACATAGAACAAAGCAATAGAAGTACTCCGAGCGACGACCAATAGAGATTTCCTTCATATTCATGATTCAACATGGCTTGCCACAACAGACCTTCAATGTGCGCATGAAGCCCACGCGTAGCCGCCGCCACCAGCGATCATTCCGGAGTGCCCCTCATAATAAAACCCGAACTCTGTAGTCGAAAAGATAATTCCTACCTGAACACCTGCCGCTGGCCCCTCAGATACGTTGATGCCCAAAAAGGAAAACGTACTAACAGCTCCAGTCTTTGCGCTAGTGGCAACAGCTATCCCTCCGTTAAATCCCTCGCCTATTGACAGCTCCCCAAGGCTACCGACATCGAGACCGTTCACATCGGATGCAACAATGCCCCCAGTAAAACCATCAAGAAGGCCTATATCCACCTCAGCTCCAGCAAATACAAAGTTTCCACCACAGATACCCGGACTCTTCGGAGTTGCTGAGGAAGGATTGGGACCTCGCGGATCGGTTCCCGCCGGATCGATGAGGTTGATCGGATTTCCCGCCGCGTACGCATAGGAGTTAAGCCCGCCGAGTTCGCCAAGTGGATCTTGACTGATGAATCGGCCAATGGCCGGACTGTAATATCGCGCGCGAAGATAATACAATCCAGTTCCGTCGTTTTCCCTGCCGGTAAACTCAGTACTATTCGCGCTGGACGTCCCTGAGGGCCCCACACCGAGATAAGCGCAAAATCTACCCTTTGCCACACAAAGCGCCAGTAATGGCGTGTAAATCGTTGATTTCACGTTTTGAAGGCCCTTCAAAGACACCCCGCTAAGAGGTTGGCACAACCGAATCAGTATTGCGACAAGTGAAATAGAATCAATTGACTGCAAAGTCTATGGGGGAAATTTACGCTTATCTCGGTGCAGGGCCTCCAGACGTTGGCGTTCGCCAGAGAGCGCATCGCTGATAACGGTTTGCAGCGTGGTGTAACCGGGCCGCACGATGCGTTGGCCGATCAGAAATGCCATGAGTTCGCTCAAGAGGAATGCTGGCGTTACATCCATTTTGGCCAGCAACGATGCCTTGTTGAGCAGTCTCGCCAAGTCCTCGTCTAACCAGAGGCGATAGCCGAATAGAGCGGTAATCTCTTTGCGCTGAGCGTAGTATTCTTTGGCGCTCAACGGCTGATGCAGGATGGGTGCCTGTCCAGGAAAAGAGCGCTGTAGGAGGAAAGCAATATCATCTGGCGGCACATCGCTCAAGGAGAAACGGAAGAACGCCTGCTTGGCCTTGAAGTAGCCGATCTGCAACAGGCAATAGATTCGCGCCAAAAGCCCGTTACGCCGAAACGCCAGAGAACGCTCGTCGGCGGTCATGGCAAGAAACTCGATGCGTTGGAAGTCGTCGAAATTAGGCAGTCCATAGAGCGCAAGCTTCTCGGCTTCGGAGAGAATGGTCAGTCGCTTGTTGCGGTCCCCACGCCGGGATGATTGCCCCGAAATGAGGTTGGGTACGCCGATGGCGTCGTGTAATATGGCTACCATGTTTTAGGTCCGCGATGCACTGACCATGTGACTGGCCGAGTGACATGTTTCCGTTCGTCCAAGGCCCTATTGTCGGCTGTCACATAAACGTTCGTTCAGGTGACACTATGTTGATCGGCTATATGCGCGTTTCTAAGGCGGATGGCTCCCAGGTTCTCCATTTGCAACGCGATGCGCTCGCGGCCGCTGGCATCGATAGCGAGCACGTCTATGAAGACATGGCGTCGGGAAGCCTCGACGCGCGGCCCGGCTTGACCGCCTGCCTGAAGGCGCTGCGGAAGGGTGATCGGCTCCTGGTGTGGAAACTCGACCGTCTCGGCCGCAATCTGCGCCACCTTATTAATGCCGTGCATGATCTGACGGCCCGAGGCATCGGCTTCCAAGTGCTGACCGGCCACGGAGCGTCGATCAATACGGCGACCCCGGAAGGCAAGCTGGTGTTCGGCATCTTCGCCGCGCTAGCCGAATTTGAACGGGAGCTGGTCTCGGAGCGCACCAAGGTGGGCTTGGCGTCGGCCCGCGCACGTGGGCGTAAGGGCGGCGGCCAATACAAGATGACTTCTGCCAAATTGCGTTTGGCCATGGCCGCCATGGGCAACGGCAGACGATTGTAAGTGAGCTTTGCAAGCAGCTCGGCGTCACGCGCCAAACACTTTACCGCCATATTGGGCCAGACGGCTCGCTCCGTGAAGACGGACAAAAGGTACTGGCGCGCTGATCTTCACGTCGATTTCTGCGCCTTGGATCAATTCCGCGGGTTTGGGCTTACAACCCCGATACTGCGCAGTTTTGCTGCTCTCGGGAGGCTATATGGCGGGACGAAACCGTCCAAAGCGCGCCAAAGTGCGTGGTAAGCCGACGAAAGCGCTGTTTAAAAGGAAAATCCTTAACGGAGGTTTTCGGCTGGATGTGGCTACTACCCCGAGCAGCTGTCTGAATGGCCACCAAACAGCTTCAGACCCTTGGATAGCGATCTAAACTCTGAAGCAGTTGTCGCTCCACAACTCGATCAGTTACATTCAGGCGCAGCAATTGTGAGGTGGCGGCACCGATGCTCGTGAGAGGCTCTAGGATCGGACCAGTGATGCGAAAGTGCTCTGGCCAACGATCTTGGCGCGGATGAAATAATCGTACAAGCTCACCAGTTCCAGGATGGATCGAGGCGATGTCGCTTCCTTTATACCGGTTGCAGAGATAGCAGGCAAAGGCTAAGTTCTCGGGCTCGCTCGTCCCTCCATGCTTGCGGCTAATCACATGGTCGATTTCATGCGGCAATCCCGCGTCCTCTTGCGTGAGCAAGCAATACTCGCACCGCCCGAAGGCGCGCGACTGGACCAACTTGCGCACTCCTTCAGGCCATGTCACTGCTGGGCGGCGAGGATCTGACGAGCGCGAGCTTTAGCCATACGCAGGATATGTTCTAGCTCTGTGAAGTGTTCCAGCTCGGATTCCTGCTCGGGAGTCAGCCGGTCTTGCTTCGCTAATTCGAGCAATTCCAATGCGCGTTCTTGCGCGGCCGGTGAGGGTTGGAAGTCGGCCACCGCCTGCGGCGTGGTGCCGGAGGCGAAGAAGTCGACAATTTCTAGATAAACCGGATTACTCGCCATGGGCCACTCCTTATCATCCAACAAAGTGGATCTGCTTGTCACGGCTCTTCGGGTTGTTCATATCGAAATCCGCTCCACAATATTTCTTGTGACCTTGCGCTGCCTGCGGTCATAAAGCCGGGTGGTGCGCGGATCGGCGTGGCCGGCGAGGTGCTGCACCTCTTCGAGCGAAACGCCTTGTTCAAGCAGGTCGGTGATAACGGCGACGCGGAAGGAGTGCGGCGAAAGCCGCAAAGGCAGCGAAGCGTCCTTCAAGCGGCGCTTCATCATGCGGCAGATGTCATTCACATGGATGGCCGTGGCGGCGAGCTCCCCGGTCCTGGCGATCGCCGCGCGGAACAGCGGGGCTTCCTTGGGCGCCAACTGCAGGCCTGCGGCATCCAGGTAGGCGGCGATCATCTGCTGCAAGTCATGACGGACCGGGATCTCGCGGGACTTGCCACCCTTCTCCGCAAAGCGCAGCATCCATTGATGGTCGCCGGCGTCGTAGAAGTCGCCGCGGCGTAACTTGGAGACGGCACCGGCACGGGACGAAGTATAGGCGAGGATGGCGAGGATCGCCCGATCACGCTTACTCACGGCGGCGGACGCGTCCATCGACTTAAGAAGGAGGCGGGCTTGCTTCACGGAGATTTCCGGCGTTTTGCCCTCGACCACCTCGTAGCGTTCGCCTCGAACGGAAAGCGCCGGGTTCAGGAGGGCCCCACACCGAGATAAGCGCAAAATCTACCCTTTGCCACACAAAGCGCCAGTAATGGCGTGTAAATCGTTGATTTCACGTTTTGAAGGCCCTTCAAAGACACCCCGCTAAGAGGTTGGCACAACCGAATCAGTATTGCGACAAGTGAAATAGAATCAATTGACTGCAAAGTCTATGGGGAAAATTTACGCTTATCTCGGTGCAGGGCCTTTTTTATCCCTCTGCCATCCGTGATCTGAGTACTCACTACATTGCCGTTGGCATCTTCTGTGTAAGCGAACGTAACAGGTCCACCTTGCGGCAATGTCTGGTAGACAACACGGCCTTTCGCATCGAAAGAATTCGACAACGCCACATTGCCGCGCGCATCTGTGATGGTTAGCATATTGTCGTTGGCGTCGCGCACTCTGGATTCAAGCCTATTAATGTGTCAGGACTTGATACAGTGCTATTAGTACGAACAGAAGCACAAACACACCTCCCCAGGTGAAGTTCTCCGCCTCACGTGTGGAGCCGGATGTGCGTTTCTGACGTGCCAACCAAAAAGAATACATAGAACAAAGCAATAGAAGTACTCCGAGCGACGACCAATAGAGATTTCCTTCATATTCATGATTCAACATGGCTTGCCACAACAGACCTTCAATGTGCGCATGAAGCCCACGCGTAGCCGCCGCCACCAGCGATCATTCCGGAGTGCCCCTCATAATAAAACCCGAACTCTGTAGTCGAAAAGATAATTCCTACCTGAACACCTGCCGCTGGCCCCTCAGATACGTTGATGCCCAAAAAGGAAAACGTACTAACAGCTCCAGTCTTTGCGCTAGTGGCAACAGCTATCCCTCCGTTAAATCCCTCGCCTATTGACAGCTCCCCAAGGCTACCGACATCGAGACCGTTCACATCGGATGCAACAATGCCCCCAGTAAAACCATCAAGAAGGCCTATATCCGCCTCAGCTCCAGCAAATACAAAGTTTCCACCACAGATACCCGGACTCTTCGGAGTTGCTGAGGAAGGATTGGGACCTCGCGGATCGGTTCCCGCCGGATCGATGAGGTTGATCGGATTTCCCGCCGCGTACGCATAGGAGTTAAGCCCGCCGAGTTCGCCAAGTGGATCTTGACTGATGAATCGGCCAATGGCCGGACTGTAATATCGCGCGCAACTGCCCTGATTCTACCAGCAAACCTCGCTCCGCGACGTGGCACGGAAGCCGTTGCTGAGCCGCGCGCGCAAGCAAGCGGTTCCCGTACGCCAATTTCTACAAGTTGGTACTAGACTCTCTGCCCCCCCCGCGTTCAAACGTCCGCCCAACGGCGAAGCAAATTATGGTAAACACCTGTAAACTGAACCGAACAAGCTTGGGCCGAGGGTTCGCCGCCGAGCCGTTGAATGGCCACATCCAGATCGAACAGGAGTGTGCGTTCAGCGTCGTCGCGAATCATGCTTTGAATCCAGAAGAACGAAGCGATTCGTGCGCCGCGCGTTACGGGATTGACGTGATGGAGGCTGGTGGCCGGATAGAGAATCAGGTGGCCGGCGGGTAGCTTGACACCGTGTGTTCCATAGGTATCTTCCACCACCAACTCGCCGCCGTCGTACTCTTCGGGCGCGCTAAAGAAGAGCGTGGCCGAGAGGTCCGTCCGAATGCGGTGCGGCGTACCGGTGACTTGGCGGATGGCATTGTCGACATGGGTGCCAAAGGCCTGGCCACCCTGGTAGCGATTAAAGAGCGGTGGAAACACGCGCGCCGGAAGAGCCGCCGAGATAAAGAGCGCGTTCTGCTCCAGAGAGGAAAGAATCAGGGCTCCGAGTTCGCGCGCCGCCGCCGACCCCTCCGGCAATTGCATATTGTCTTTCGCGCGAGCCGATTGATGGCCGGCGGTGACGCGGCCATCGACCCATTCGGCTTGATCGAGAATCTGTCTAGCATGCGCAATCTGCGAGCTGTTTAGGACATCGGGTATAGGAAGTAACATCGAATTAGAGAAATCCTTGATCTTAGAACTTGAACTTCAGACCGACGAGTGCCGACCGTCCCGGCCCGAGCACAATGTGAGCGGGGTGCAGTTCGTCGTAGTAGTAGCGATTCGCAATGTTGTTGACGTTGATCTGAAGATCCAGATGTTCGGTTAGGCGGCGGCTGGCCATGGCGTTGAAAACCCAATAGCCAGGCACCTCCCTCACGAGGTGAGTGACGGGATCGAGGGGCACGGTAGTGCTAGCGGTCCGGCTTGAGGCGTAGTTTGCGCCCAAGCCAGTTTCCCAGCGCCACGGCAAGCGATAAGTGCTCCAGAAATTGAAAGAGTTGCGCGGAACGTTGGCCAGCCGGGCGCCTACCGCTGCCGGGTAGTAAGTGGAATTAATAAGCTTGGCATCGAGAAGCGCATAACTCGCCAACAAGTCCCAACGGCTGGTCAGGCGGGTATGAATTTCCGCTTGAACTCCGTTCACTCGTTGCGTGCCGGCGAGAACGTTCAAAAGCGGGTTGCTGGGACTAGGCTCGCGCGCGTTTAGTTTTGTAGTCTGAAAGGCGGCGGCGCGCAGCGAAAAGCGGTTATTCGGGAAGTCCCACTTAGTCCCGAACTCGTAAGTCCGATTTTTTTCCGGCGGCAAACTCGCGGTGCTGGCACTGAGCGCCAGCGATTCAGCGGAAGGATTGAAGGAAGTGCCGGCGGCGAAGTAAATGCTGCCGATGGCGACGGGCTTATAGACTGCGGCGGCACGCCAGCTCGGCATTTCGTCAACGCGGCTAAAGGCGGCGGCCGGCGCAACGCTTTGCGAATAGTCGGTGTCAAAGCGATCCCAGCGGAACCCCCCGGACAAGTCCCAATGCTTGCCGAACTTGATGGTGTCGAGTGCGTAGGCGGCGGCGGTGAGTGCCGTGGTGTGAACGCTGGAGGTGATCGTCTCCGCGCCGGAAAACGCCTGAGCTGGATTGGGTTCAAGCAAGCTGGTTGAGGGGACGTTGGTCCAGGTGGGCCGCGTTGGGTCGGAGGTTTCGCGGCCCGCCTCAATTCCGGCCGTAAAATCGTGATGCATGAAGCCGGTCTGGAAATGCGCAGTCATGTCTGATTGTTCGTCCAGATAGCTTTCCACGCTATCGACACCGATTTCATGGCGGGTGACGGAGATTGCGCTCAAAGGCGTCGCCAGAGTGACGCCTGCCGGGATTTGCGCTTCGGTAATCAACGCGTCGCGCACGTAGTTGGCATAGCGGACCTGGTCGCGAAATGTGACGTGGCTGTTGACATCATGCTCGACTTTGGCGGTCCCAATGTCATCGTAAGTGCGGAGGTAATTGCCATTTTTGAAACCGTAATAGTTATTCCGGTTCACGGGGGCCGGGCCGTTGAACAGCCAGGGAATGCCATAGTCGGGCGTGTCGTCGGCGTTTTGATGGAAGTAGCTCAAGGTGAGCCGGGTGGGCGTCCCCAGTCCAAAGGCGAGCGAGGGCGCAACGCCGAAGCGGCGGTTTTCGGCAACGTCGCGCCCAGCAACGCCACCTTCGTCGCCCATGATGTTTAAACGGAAGGCCGCATCTTTGCCGAACAAGTGAACGGGCCGGTCAATATCGAGCACGCCGCGCCGCGTCAGATCCGTGCCGAAGTCTACATCTCCCGAAACGAAGTGCGTGAGACCGGGAGTTTTCGTAGCCTGGTTGACGACCCCGCCCGTGGATCCGCGGCCAAACGTGACCGAAGAGGGGCCTTGCAGCACTTCGACTTCCTGCGTGTTAAACGGATCGCGATAATAGCTGCCGAAATCGCGCATGCCGTCGATGAACAGATCGTTGCGGGCCGCGAATCCGCGGATGGTCAGGTTGTCGCCCTGAGCGCCGCCTTCACCTGCTGCGAGGCTGATGCCAGCCACATTGCGCAAGGCATCGCGCAGCGTGGTTACGCCCTGCTCTTGCATAACCGTCTGGGTTACGGCGGTGACGGTCTGTGCCGTCTCCAAAGCGGGTTGCGAGAATTTAGGAGATGAGGCTGCGAGGGCGTCGATGTCTGTTGTCACATCCACCGTAGCGGCCACGCTTTTGAGATCGATAGCCACAGTTGCCGGCCCAACAAATCTGTAACTTAAACCTGTGCCGGCGAGTAACTTCCCTAGTGCTTGGTCTGCTGTGTAGATGCCGGAGACACCAGGCGATTGGACAGTCAAGAGACCGTCTTTTGTAGTCTTGATGACTAACCCCGACACTTGCTCGAAGGGCGCCAGTGCCGAACCAAGCACGCCGGCCGGTATGTTATATCGGCGCACAGGCAGCGAGCTTTGACTCGAGCTGTCGGCCTGCGGGCGGCGCGGCAGATCTTGTGCTTTAGCGGCAGTGTATTTGTCGCCAACCGCCGAGTAAGCCACCAGCGTTCCAACGGCTGCCCAGCGGTAGGCGCCGGGCCACGAAAGGTTCGTCGTCTTCCTTATCTTCTTGCGGGACTTCTTGATTTTGACTCTCATTAGAAATAGCTCTCCTGTGATTTCCTGCTGCGGAAGGGAGATCGGCGAGCCTTATAATGAGGAAGTCGCCGGCCTCCGGGTTGTCGGTTATGCGGGTCTTCGCGGTGCTTCGGCAAAAAGTTTTCCGCGGAGATCCGTTTTGGATTTACTGGTTCACTGCTGCTGCATTTGCTGCATACTCCTGTGTGGCTGGCGTCTTTGCGGCGGCTGCGGCACAAGTGCGGCAGAGTCCACCCACTTCCAGACGCGTGACGCGAATCGAGAAGCCGGCTTGTTTTGAGACCTCCTCCTTGAGCTGTTCAAACATGGTGCTGGTGAACTCTTCAATCCGCCCGCAGCTGAAGCAGGCCATGTGAATGTGCTCGCGTCTGGTCTTCACTTCGTAATAGTGCTTTTCGCCCTGTAAATGCATCAGGTCCAGCTCGTCGACAAGCCGGTGCTTCTTCAGAAGTTCGAGGGTCCGGTACACCGTGGCGCGGTCGATATTCGAGTGGCTTCGCTGGGCGATCTCTAACAAGGAAGCGGCATCCAGATGCTGATCCGCCCGCTGAATGATCTCGACGAGGACACGGCGTTGCTGGGTCAAACGAACGCCTTTCGCTGCGAGTTCGTCCAACAGAGACCGGCGCTCGTAGGGACAACTCTGGGTGCCGGGAATAGTTGCGACGTGGTCGCAACTATGCGCCTGACGATGCGCTGGCGAATGGCAATCAGTTGCGACACAGTCGCAACTACCGATGTTCACTAGATGTTGGACCACTTTGGTCTAGATTAGAAGATCCGGAGCGAAGTGTCAATACAGTTTTTTGCGCGACAATATTTTAGGTACCATTTACAACCTCAAACGGAAAATAGAGTCAATCTCAATCTCCCCGATCAGCGGATGGGAAGTCTTCTGCACCACTTGCCTTCCTTTTGGATGATCGCTATCATAAACGGCCACTGTTTCTTTTTTGGGATTTACAACCCAAACCTGAAGGACACCTTGGCCGATATACAGACTGATCTTTTGTTCCACCCGCGGCCGGCGATTTGCAAGTGAAATTACTTCAACGGCCAGCACGGGCGGATTGACCAAATAAACGTCATTCTCGCAAGCATTTAGCCAATCCGTCTTCAGGACGACAAAGCCGTCAGGCGCCGGCATACTGTTCGCTTTGTCGAACTTGATATTCGACTTCTGCCTCGCGACGTACTTACTATCATCGCCTAAAGCATGATCCAGCAAACGTTCAACATTCCGTGCGACTTGTTGGTGGAGCGGTTTCGGTTGTGGCGACATCACAATTTCCCCGTAAATGAGTTCGTCCCGTAATCCAGGGTATCCCTCGAACTGCTCGTATTGCTCAATCGTGATCGGCGGGGCTTTGGGAGATGTAGCCATTGAATTTCATTTTATCTTGGATTCCGACGCGGGGGCGATCCTACCCCGCGCGCCTGCACGTTGGGTTTGGCGATAAATCAGTTACTACAGTGCCCTGCGATCCGTTGGAGGGAAGTTACGTTCAGATGCCTCCCACCTGCGGGAGCTAAAACTCCTCTGACCGCCACGATTTCCCCCTGGTGTTTCAATGGTTCAAAGGCAGACAGACCGACTAACTGGAATTGTTCGACTCCTAATTGCTCACGCGCCGCTTTTGCGATGCCGCTGGAATCGGCGGCCTGCCCTTTCGATGGAGCTGGAGCAGTCGCCTGTGCCAGCACCCATCCTTTGTTATCAACCGCTGGAACGAGGCATCCGACCGTCTCCACGATTGGCAAGCGGGCCTTGTCTGGCGATTCTAAGTCTTCCGAGTACTGAACAAACGGAGAGAACATTTCATCGGTACTTTGATTCTGGCCGCGAAAGTAGACTTCCCGATCGGAAGAATTGCCGTAGTGCGCCGTCACCACCAACTTACTGCCCGCTGGCAAACGCAGCGGACTTTCCAGTTCGTAGGCAAGTTGCCAGCGAAAGTCGTAAGTCGGCACAGTCAGCAAGATCTGCTCGCGCCCGTCAGGATAAACAACCAGATACTTGAAATCCTTGGCGCGCAGATGCGCGTGCGGATGCAGTTGATAGATTGTGACTGGCTCGGTGAACGCGGTAATTCCGATCAGTTCATAGTTTGCGGCGCCGGGCGGAATCGGGGGGATCGCCATTTGCGTTCCCTCCGCTTTCACTCCGGGAGCATCTGTCAGCAGTTCCTCGCCGTTCGCAATGATGGTGTCCGCCGACATGGGCACGCGGAAGACTTGATGCTTAGGCGGCGAATCCCGAAACCAGAACGCCACCTGCGAGCGATCCGTTGCAGCTTTTCCATTGGCCGAATAATGAATATTGAAGTCGATGTAAAGGTTCTTGCCGGCCTTCAATAGCTTTCCACTATCGTTCCCGTACTTCTCAAGCGCGCTGCCGGGTGTGTAGACGGCTAGCATGTCGAACACATCCGGATTCGCGAGAGTTGTAACCACAGGTTTAATTACGGATGCTCCGGCAACCGCGCCCATCTTCCGGGCCAGCAATTCCAGCGCTTCGACATCGGCCGGGGACATTCCCTCCGGGAGTGCCATCTCGGTGATCGCCATGTGATGAACAACGGAAGCATTACCGGGGCGAGCCTGGCAGGCGGCGATCCACTTGTCTCCGGTGATCGGCAATTTCACCAAGAAACGAAGATAAGGGATCTCGCCATTTGCGGGTATGTGGGCTTCGCTCGGCATGGAGATCACGAGGTCCGGCGGGCGGCCTTCGGCGTCGCTCCAATCGTTGGCAATCGAAGGCCGCTGCAAGGAACTGTCGCCTTGCCCATGGGGCGATCCGGCATCGGCCCAAGCCAAAAGCGTGGCGATGTTTTCGCTGCTCAGGCGGGCGTCGTTTCGAAACTTGACGCTGTTCTTCGGGTCGGCCGGCCAAGGCGGCATTTGCCGCAAAGCAACCATTTGTTTGATGGCTTTGGCCCACGGGCGCACGGCTTCATAAGATGTGAACTGCGCGAACGAGGCAATGCCGCCGGATTGGTGGCAGCGGATACAGTGCGCTTGCAGGATAGGCGCTACGTCGGAAACGAAGGTGGGTGTAATTCGCTGCGCCGAGACAATGATGACGACAAACTGAACGGTCAGCAGTGCTTTGATCGACGGAAAACGCGATCTCAAGAGTTGAGCTTAGCACGCATTGCGCTCTGCTCGATGATTTGCGCCATCAGTTGTGCACCACAACAATTTGCCCCACCGCCGGTGCGGCAGAATAAGCATTGTTGCCGGATTGGGTAGCAATCACGCCGCAGTTCCCAACATTCAGAAAGCTCACCACTTTGCCCGCTATACTGCAGTTCCCGTTAGGGACAATCACGAAGCTCACCGGCAGACCCGAACTGGCTGTGGCGCTTAGCGTGAGCGAGCCACCCACAGCCTGAGAAGGAATGGGATTGAAAGTGATCGTCTGCGCACTGGGCGCGCCCGGGTTGTTCACTACAATAATTTGTCCCACTGCGGGTGCGGCTGCATAAGCACTGTTACCGGCTTGGTTGGCAATCACGCCGCAGTTTCCCACATTCAGAAACGTAACCGCGCTGCCGGAAATGCTGCAATTCCCGTTCTGCACGATGCTGAAGGTCACCGCCAGACCTGAACTGGCCGTGGCGCTGACCGTCAAGGCGCCACCCACAACCTGCGACGGAATGGGATTGAAAGTAATGGTTTGCGATTTGGGCGCGCCAGCAGCCGTCACGGTGAAGCTTCGCGTGACGGGAGTAGCGGCACCGTAGAAATTATTGCCGGATTGCGACGCAACGATGGTGCAGGTACCGGCTGCGAGCAAGGTCGCCGTGGTGCCGGAAATTGTGCAGACGCCGGTAGTGGATGAGGTGAAGCTCACGCTGAGGCCCGAACTTGCCGTTGCACTTAAGGGCACCGTTGTGCCGCTGGCTTGGCTGGCCGGCGCCGCAAACTGTATAGTCTGTGGCGTCGGGTTATTCACCACGATAATTTGCCCAACGGGCGGGGCGGCGCTATAAGCATTATTGCCGGCCTGGTTCGCAACCACGCCACAGTTTCCGAAATTCAGGAAAGAAACCACGTTGCCCGAAATACTGCAATTTCCATTCGGGATAACGCTGAAGCTTACAGGCAGACCCGAACTGGCCGTGGCGCTGACCGTCAAACTGCCGCCCACAATCTGCGAGGGAATCGAATTGAAATTGATAGTCTGCCCTTGCGGAGTGACCGACCCACTCTGAGAAAGGGTGATAGCGAGCATCACGACGTTGCGATTGGAGGGCAACGTAATGCCGGCAACCGTTTTCGCCGGATTCAGCGCGAAAGAGTACGCATACACATTGCATCCCAGAGCTGAGGTTCCAGAACCCGGGCTGATCCGGTAGGTCATCGATAGCGCAAGCGTTTCTCCAGGGTAGTTCTGCGCTCCGCACCAGTCGCTTACGCTTTGCGTAAAAGTGGAGGTGCTGCCGTCGCTATAAGTAACGACGAATGCCTGACTAGCTTGACTGCCATTGACGGCAGCGCCTGCCAGATTGAGCGATTGGAAATTGCCCGCCGGCAGCGGTACCGTGACGCCAGAGACAGCGTCGGCCGCTCCAGGAGTGCCGAAGTAAAAAGGTACACCCAATGCTGAGACCGACGGGCCCAGTAAGTTAGCCGAGTAAGCCCAACCTTCCGAATCGAACCCGCCATTAGTTGGGGTTACGTTGTTGAGGAAAATACCGTACACATTGGCCACCGATGCGAGATTCACGGCTATGGGACCAGGAGTGTTGGCAACGCCGGCCGAGAGGGAAATCGAGCGCGACATCGAGCCCGACGTACCTGTAACGGTGACAGTCGCGGGAGAAGTGGTGGCGGGCGCGTTGGAGGAAGCCGTTAACGTTAGCGTAGAGCCCGCAGTGGAACTCGCCGGCGTGAAAGCGGCGCTGACGCCGTTCGGCAATCCGGAAGCCGTCAAGGCGACCGATCCGCTGAACGAACCAACCGGCGTTATGCTGATTTGCGTGCTGGCTGAGGAGCCCGGTACGACACTCAGCACCGGCTGGAAGGCGGACAGAGTGTAAGAGGCAAAGTTAGTGGGCAGTAAACCGTACACTTGTAACTGGCTATCGGAGACTAAGAAAACCTTGCCATCGGCCACAGTCGGGACGCTGAACTTTTGCGATCCGCCTGCCCCATCGCGAGCCGGATTTTGCAAGCTGGTCCACAGCGGGGTGGTCACGTTGTTAGCGTTGTAGGCATACAAGTACTGAATGGGGTTGCCCTGATCTCGCACCCAGTCGTTGACCCAGACGATTCCGTTGCTTGCGCCGTTGGCGGAAATGGACGGGGACGCGCCCAGGAAAGTGCCCACGTAATAGCCGCCGGAAGTGCCGGATTCGGTGTACGATCCTTCAGAAGCGAGACTGAGCGACGGCTTACCGCTCGCCGGCACGGTGAGGCTCCACTGCTGCAGATTGGAGTTGGCTCCCCAGAAGTAAATACTGTTATTAAAATAGGCCGGCGTGCCCCACAGTCCGTATTGATAAGCGCCAAACGTTTGTTCCTGAATAACTTGGTCGGCGCCGGTATTGTAGCCTCCGAGATTGTCCCGGTTCAGAAGATACATTGTGCCGGCCTTGCTTAATTGAACGGCCAAGTGCGGGTATGTGGAATTCGCTTGGTCAGGCACTAACAAGGTTCCGGCCGACCCCAAATCTATATCGCCGTTTGTCAGTGTGGCTTGCGTGTTGGGAGTGAACGAATCGGTCACTTGTGGTTTAGCGCCGGAAAGGTTGAGATTGAGAACGCTCTCACTCCAGTCGCCATTGGAATCGAAACTGCCGTTGCCGGTGGCTTCAAAAATTCGGGCCGTGCCGTTGGGGCCGTCGTTGTCGGCGGCTAGACCCGCGCCACTTGTCCAAACACCCGCCGGCGGATCCATTGGGAGTCGTCAGGAACGCGAAAGTTTGTTTCAGGGTGGTCGCGTTGTAACCCATCACCCAACCGTGCCATGGGCCTGAATCGCAATGTGAACCCCAGCCCATATACACCGTGCCGTTCAGCAATAACAAACCGGGCCGCTGGTTA
Organism: Bryobacterales bacterium; assembly: GCA_963763615.1. Lineage (GTDB taxonomy): Bacteria > Acidobacteriota > Terriglobia > Bryobacterales > Bryobacteraceae > Bog-105. Next base: position 253,322 of record CAVXPI010000021.1, read on the forward strand.
TCCCACTTAGGGTCAAAAGAGACGGCGCCATTTACGCTGCCCGTTCCGTTGCCCGCCATGCTGGCGCTGATGGTCACCGGTCCGCCGAACTGTTCGGCGCCGCTGGTGATGTCGAGGGCATGCAGCCGCTGCACCGGATAGCTGCCTTCATAGGTCATCGAGACGACATAGAGAGTGCCTGTTGCGGGGTTTGTGTAATTGATGACGGGCGTCCCGGTGATTCCATACTCGGCGCTGTCAATATCGCCGCAGCCTGTGTCGCTTTGCGGATCGGGAATCGCCCCCGCCGCCGCGCCATGGGCTTGATCGAGAAGGCTCGCCTTCCACAAAACCGCTCCATTGGCATTCGTATCCAGCGCAAACACACTATCGTGCTCTGTCGCTACATAGACGACGCTGCGATTCGCGCCGCCGATGGTTACGCTTGAGACGTAGAGCGGCTGAGCAAACGACCGTCCATCCAAATTCGCTGAGTAAAGCTTGCCGAAGCCGTTTGCGGCCGAGACGTTTGCCGGAGTCAAACTTGTCTCCGTCAAGTTCTGACCAGTGCGTCCTATGTCATTGTGCTGAGTTAAGACATTGGTCTGCGCGAGCACGGAGCCCGCGAAGAGCAGGCAGACATAGGTAATGCTGCTGACCGGATTGGTGCGGTACATAGTTGGTTTGAACCCAAATAGTTAGAGCGTGTTGAGAAAGTTGACTAGATCTTGGGAATCCTGAGCGGACAAGTTCAGGCTGAAGCGTTTGTTGTAGAAATTAACCACATCGCTTAACTTGGCTGCCGAGCCATCGTGGAAATAGGGAGCGCGGCCAGCCAAACCCCGGAGTTGAGCCGATTTCACTTTACCGATATCGGCGCACTTGCCTGTGATCAAAGCCAAGCCGGGATCGCGCGTCCAGACCGAGCTTCCATTAAACGGAGTGGATTTGCCATTCGTGCAGACCAATTGGAACATGGGCAGATCGGGAGCGGGTAGGCCGAATGCCGTGCCGCTGGTGCCCTCTTCGAGTTGCGCCTGGGGCCGCACGTCATTGCCTGCGTTGCTGTTGCTGTGACAGGTGGCGCAAGTGCCGGGAAGCAAATTGGTCCCGGCCAGATCGTTGATGCCCGCCACGTTGGAAATGATGAAAGGCCTGCCGTTGAATATAGCTTCACCGCGCGCCACCGAGGCACGCTGCAAGGCTTGCGGCGCATAGGAAGGAAGTTTCGCCCACGATGCATACATAGAAAAGGTGTTGGGCGCTGCGGTTAGACCGGCTTGACCGGTCCACAACGGCGCAGGACCGCCGCCCGCTCCGAAGTCGGTTAGGTTTTGCGCCTGATTGTCGACAACCTGGGCGGTGTAGATGTTGTTTTCAAAATCGACAATTTCCTGAATGATCGCGGCATTTGGAAGCGCGGACGCTTGAGCATGCGTTAGCAGGGCGTCCATTGCCTGATGTTGCAGCGTTGGCTCGCGGCCGTCGAACATGATGTTGCCAGACTCCGGCTTTCCGGTGTATGGATCTATAGGCAGCACCTGGCCCGGTGCGGCAGCGCCCGGACCCACCGTGGTGACGTACTTCAAATTGGCCGCCATCAGAGAACGGCGGTATACCGAAATCGTAGGCTCCTTGCTCAGCAGACCGTAGTTCGCATTCAGTTCGCAGTGGGTTGCATCGGTGACTTTGGCAATGGAGAACTCCGGCGTGATGCCCTTGGGCGGCCAAGGCAAGCCAACGCGGATGAGCGCCCGATTCAGCAACAAAGAGCGTGGGTTGGCAGGGTCGGAGATGGCGTAAAAAGCGGACGAGGTGACCGCGTCGGGACAATTAGCTCCGTCGACGGGGGCGAAGAGAGGGTCTTGCCCGTGTGAACTGGTATATCGCTGTTGGACAGTAGAGACCGAGATACTCATGGAGTTTGCCGGCTGATGGCACGTAGCGCAAGTGCGCCCGTTCGTCCCAAGCGGTTGAAAAAAAGGATTGGTGAGCGCCAATGTCAGGCCGTTGGCGTTCAGTGTTCCCGCCATTCCGGTGGCGTTCGGGTACATTTCGGAGGGCAGCAGGATTGGCGCGAAGGTCGTGGCGGAGGTCGATCCAGGTGACCAGGGAAACTGGGCTTCAACGTGAGTAACAGCCAGGGTGATGATACCAATCATCAAGCGAGCAACGGAACAATCTAAATTGCGAGGTAAAACGGACTTCATCGATGGAACTAACCTCCACGAAATATCTCGGCGGATTAGCCGGCTATTCTGGAAGTGTAGCGAATGAAATTCGCAAAGAAAATACCAAAGCAAACCGACAGTACCGATGCGGAAGTGGCCCCATCCGCCTAAGGTTAGGCTATTTGACCTAGTGCTCAATTGCCTAAATTGGCAGCGGTTTGAGTTTCGGGGCGAGTAGGTAGAATGTTGCTCTGGACTAGGGCGACTGTCGCGCCAACAGTCAAGCGAAAAATCCTCGTATTAGGAACAGCTCGAGTCTACAAATAGTAATACGCAAGACTGCGGCGATTCGGATTGAGTCGCGAGAGGAAAGAAACTATCACCGACGTCCTCAGGTGATTGTGCGGCTCACACCATCGACCCTGGGTCCGATATGCGTCTTGAGGGTATTTTCTTGAAGCATTCAATATTCAGCATTTTGGGAGTCACACTATTTTCGGCGCTGGCGTTTGGAGCGCATCCAAAGATCTCCCGCGACATAGACGGCCTTGACCAGGCAGGAACGGTCGACGTAATCGTGCAGTTTGCTCAAACGCCGACCGCGGTGCAGCATAGAAAGGTGACCGACCGCGGCGGCGTGTACCGCGCCACCTTATCAACGGTGAAGGCCGGGGTCTACAGTATGCCTGTGAGCGCGCTGAACAGTTTGGCCAACGATCCGGATGTAATGCATATTTCGCCCGATCGTAAATTGCACGGGATGCTTGACAACACTGCGTGGGCGGTGAACGCTCCCTATGCCTGGTTTTACGGGTTCAGCGGCGCTGGGGTCGGAGTGGCTGTGATCGATTCCGGCGTCACGGCCGGCAGCGACTTGCCTTCTTCGTCGATTGTTTACAGCCAGTCGTTCGTGGGCGGCGATGCGCAAGATTATTATGGCCACGGCACGCATGTGGCGGGCATTGTAGCGGGCGACGGTGCGGCTTCGCACTGCTCTCATTGCATAAGGAACCTGCAAGGTCTCGCTCCTGGAGTGAGCTTGATCAACTTGCGAGTGCTGGACCAGAACGGCAACGGTTCGGACAGTAGCGTGATCGCCGCCATCACCCAAGCGATCAGCTTGCAATCGGCGTACAACATCCGCGTGCTGAATCTTTCGCTCGGGCGGCCGATTTATGAGAGCTATACGCTCGATCCCCTCTGCCAGGCGGTGGAGGCAGCGTGGAAAGCCGGCATCGTTGTGGTGGTGGCTGCCGGCAATGACGGCAGGGATAATTCGGCTGGAAACAATGGCTACGGCACAATCATGTCTCCGGGAAACGATCCTTACGTGATTACCGTAGGAGCGATGAACACGATGGCCACATATTGGCGCGGCGACGACAAGATGACGAGCTATAGCTCGAAAGGGCCGACGGCGCTGGATCATGTGGTCAAGCCGGATTTGGTGGCGCCGGGAAACAAAGTGGTATCGCTTTATTCCTCGACGGGGACGATGTACGCCAGCTACCCGAACAACGTCATTTCACCGAGCTACTATATGACGAGCGCTTCCAAGGCTCATTCGAATGTGTATTTCATGCTGAGTGGCACCAGCATGGCGACGCCTGTAGTGAGCGGCGCGGCGGCGTTGCTGCTGCAGGCGCACCCATCGCTTACGCCCGATCAGGTGAAGGCGAAGCTGATGTTGACGGCCTATAAGAACTTGCCGCTGACCAGCACGGCTACCGATCCGGTGACCGGGCAGGTGTACGTGAGCCAGTCGGATACTTTTACCGTGGGCGCCGGATATCTCGACATTGCTGCGGCGCTGCAGGACAGTACCGCGTTCACTGGTGTGGCGAATTCACCGACCGCGCTTTATGATCCCAGTTCCGGCCTCACAGGCGTTTTTTGTGGACCGAATAGCATTTGCGGTTCGGCCACGGGCACGAATACCGTTTGGGGTGTGAATACGGTGTGGGGCAATAACACCGTTTGGGGCAACAATACGGTGTGGGGCAACAATACGGTGTGGGGCAACAACACCGTTTGGGGCAACAATACGGTGTGGGGTAATACTACAGTTTGGGGTAACACTACGGTTTGGGGCAATAACACGGTGTGGGGAAATGGCTCGCCCACATCCGACAGCGCGGAGAGCACCTCTATCACGATTACCGGAGAGAATTAGTTCGCTCGCTCGGCAAGCCCTGGCTGAGCCGCGACCGCCAGGGAGCGATAAAAGTACTATAGAGCGCCTCCTTATCGAGCAGTTCACGGTAAGGCGGGCGCTCTATTTGTATTTTTCGCCCTTAATTGCCTGAAGAAAACTATCACCTACGTCTTAGGCCGCCCCGGGTCCTCATGCGGCCCGGCTGCCGAACGATATGTGGTTTGAGGAAAGTTTCTTGAAGTATTCAATATTCAGCATCCTAGGCATTACACTATTTGCCGCAGTTTCATTGGCAGCGCATCCAAAGATTTCTCATGATATAGATGGCCTCGACCCGGCTGCGACAGTCGACGTGATTGTGCAGTTTGCACATGCGCCGACTGCGGCGTCTCATAGAAAAGTCACCGATCAGGGCGGTATGTACCGTTCCACCCTCTCTCTGGTGAAATCGGGGGTATATAGCGTTCCGGTAAGCGCACTGAGCCGTCTGGCTGACGATCCCGAAGTGGTGCACATTTCGCCCGATCATAAGGTGCATGGGATGCTCGACAATACGACCGCTGCCGTGAACGCTGGCCGCCGCTTGGAATGCCGGGCTCAACGGTGCCGGTGTTGGCGTGGCGGTCATTGATTCGGGTATCACGGCAAACGCTGACTTGCCGGCTTCCTCGATTGTCTTCAGTCAATCGTATGTAGGTGGGGATGCGCAAGACTACTATGGCCATGGCACCCATGTGGCCGGCATCGTTGCGGGCGACGGTGCCGCTTCGCAGTGTAAACATTGCACGCGGAACCTGCAAGGGCTGGCCCCTGGAGTGAGCCTAATCAACTTGCGAGTGCTTGACCAGAACGGCAATGGTTCGGATAGCAACGTAATTGCCGCTATCAACCAGGCGATTAGCTTGCGGGCGGCTTACAACATCCGGGTGCTGAATCTTTCTCTTGGGCGTCCGATTTATGAGAGCTACACGTTGGATCCGCTGTGCCAGGCAGTGGAAGCGGCCTGGAAAGCGGGCATCGTTGTAGTAGTGGCTGCCGGCAATGACGGCAGGGATAACTCGGTGGGGAACAACGGCTACGGCACGATTATGGCTCCGGGGAACGATCCATACGTGATTACCGTGGGAGCGGTGAGTACCGTGGGAACCTATACCAGAAGCGACGACAAGATGACGAGCTACAGCTCTAAAGGGCCTAGCGCGTTAGATCACGTTCTAAAGCCCGATCTCGTGGCTCCAGGAAACAAAGTGGTATCGCTCTACTCTTCAACGGGAACAATGTATAGTAACTACCCCGGCAACATCATTCCGCAGAGTTACTTCATGACCAATTCCGGCAAGGGCCACTCGAATCTGTATTTCATGCTGAGCGGAACCAGTATGGCGACTCCGGTGGTGAGTGGCGCGGTGGCTCTGTTGCTGCAGGCTCATCCGGCGCTTACGCCAGATCAGGTCAAGGCGAAATTAATGCGGACGGCTTATAAGAACTTGCCGCTGACGAGTACGGCGGCTGATCCGGTGACGGGTCAGATATATGTCAGCCAGTCGGATACGTTTACGGTTGGCGCGGGCTATTTGGACATCGCAGCGGCGCTCGCAGATAACACCCCGTTTACGGGAGGAGCCAATTCGCCCACGGCGGTCTATGATTCCACTAAGAACCTGACAGGCTTGGTTTGCGGAGCGAACACTATTTGTCAGGCGGCTTCCGGCACAAATACCGTGTGGGGAGTGAACACGGTCTGGGGTAACAATACTGTCTGGGGCAATAACACAGTGTGGGGTAACAACACGGTATGGGGTAACAACACGGTATGGGGTAACAACACCGTATGGGGAAATAGTTCGGCCACGCCTGACACCGCTGATAGCACATCGATCACCATTACCGGCGAGAACTAACAACCTAGTACTAACTACGCCGGGCATTCGTCCGCGGCAAGAGCCCCCTGGCTGAGCCGCGACCGCCAGGGAGCGACACCCCGCAGCTCTCCTCAAAAGTGGAACCCGAGCGTTGCCGTAAGAGTTCTCGGCGTTACGTAATGGGTTCCACTGAAAGTGGAAAGAAAATTGTAGAGCGCCTCCTTGTCCAGCAGGTTCACCACGGTAAGGCGGGCGCTCCATTTGTATTTCTCGCCTTTGAAAAGGTTGTCATCGCCGATGGCGACATCAAATAGGTTTCGCGATGAGATCCGCGGAGGATTGTGGTCGTCGTTCTCGGTGCCCGCGGCGGGGATGCTCACCAGAGTGGATGAGTATTGAGAGGCCGGGCAAAGGCCCGTGGCGTTGATGGGCGTGGCCGGAGTGGCGTGAACGCCGGCGCAGGTCAGGCCTGCTTCATACTGTTGATCGGGCGTGAGCCCGGAAAAATCAACGACGGTGTCGGTGCCGTTCGGGCCGTTTGCGCAATTGCCACCCGCGCACGGAACGGGACCGGCGACCAGGCCGCTGTCGTAACGCCAGTTGAATCCAAACCAGGGGCCATTCTTGCCGATTTGGTATTGCACGTGGGTGGTTTCGTTGAACAACTCGTCATGATCGATGCGAAACACCGGCGTTGTTCCGACCGAGGAAGGCGTTGCGCCGATGCCGCTGACTTGCGGTCCGAAAAAGCGCGCCGCCACAGATGATGCGACGACGTACGCAGTGAGCCCGTGAAAGTTGGGCATGCTGGCGCGCAAAGTATAACCGGGGATTTTCGATTTCGCCCATTCGATGGGATAGGTGATGGGCGTGTTGCCGAGAACGCTGAAATCGAAAGCGCGGTCGGTGTATTTCCAAATATACTGCGCGTCAATCACCAGGAAGCGGCCGAACGCTTGTTGCAGACCAACATGATATTCGTTGCGCGTGGAGGGACGGAGCGGCACGGTCAGACATGGGTAACCCTGCACGATTGTTTCCAGGGCATTCACTACGGCATCGTTGCAGCCATTGCTGGCGAGTACTAAATTCTCGTTGAACGGCGTTTCCATGGTGCGGGCGTACGAAGCGCGCAAAACGGTATTAGTGCGTTTGATGTTGTAGGCGAAACCGAGGCGGGGTTCGGCCTGACTGGCGCTGGTGATGCCGTTGTACTGATCGCCGCGGATGCCGAGGTTCAACGTCAAGTTTTTGAAATTGATAGTGTCTTGCACGTAAAGACCCAGTTCCCTAATATCGGCGTGGCCGAAGAAGCCGTAAAGGCCCGTAAATGAGCTCGGGCGAGTCAGGTCGTACTGGGCAAGAGCCGGCACATAGTTTGGGTTGGCTTGTAGAAGGCCGGAACACTGAGTGGCGCTTACGAGATTAAGGTCGGTATCGGCAGAGCCATCGGCATTGAGGCAGGGCGCATTGAAGGTGGGATCGACAATGCCGAATTGATCGCGCTCGGTGATGAATGTTTGTTGGTACACGCCGCCGATTTTGAGGTTGTGAATGCCCTTGACATACGAGAGAGAGGCGCGTGCGCCGGCGTCGGTGAGGCGGCGGTTTTGACCGATGGTCTGGGTCTGAACACCCGGCGCGAAGTCGGCGAATGGATTGTCGCTCGGGTGGTAGTTATATTGATCCTGGCGGATGAACGCACCAACCGTGAGAACCGTGTGGGCGTTCAGAGTGTGGTTGATGGTCGGAGCGACGTTGAAGGTGACGATTTTCGAACGTTGATCCGCCGAGCCGACGGGGAGGCCGTTGGGGCCAAGGCCGCCGTTATCGGCCACTAAACCGGACCAGGCGGTGGCGTTTTGCGCGTCGTAAGAGTTAGGGGTTTGGAACCAGGAGCGAGAGAAGCCAAGGTTGAGGCCAAAAGTGGTGGCAGGGGTCAGGTCGAAATCTATGCGGTCGAAGACATTTTCTTCGTTGCCGTGATCGTGCATGGTTTGGAATTCGGGGCCGTCGAGAAAGCGGCCGGTTTGCAGACCGCTGGCCGAGATGAAGTTGCCCCATTTCTGGCCGCCATAGGCAAGATTCAAGCCGAGATTGGCGCTGCCGAAAGTGCCGTACGACGTAGTGATGTCTCCGTGAGGCGTCGTCACGCCGAGGCCGGAGCGGCTCGTGGCGACGATAACAAGGCTCGTTTTATCGCCATATTCAGCAGGCGGCGCACCTTCGATGACTTCCAACGACTGAACGGCATCGAGCGGAATTTGATTCGAGAAAACTTTGCTCTGCTGATCGCTGATCGGCTGGCCGTCCAACGAGAACGAGTTAGACGCGTGGTCGCCAAGGCCATGAAAAAGACCGTTGGAATCGGCGGAAACACCGGGGGCCGATTGGGTGACAAGGGCGCTCATCGAGGAAGAGGAGCTTTCGAGAGGAAGTTTGTCGAACAGGCCGCGATCCACATCGGTGTGGGCAGTGGAGTCGGTTTCAACGAGATCGCCAGCCTCGGCGACGACGTCAACCGTGGTGGCGGTGCTGCCGAGTTTCAAAGAGATCTGCTTTTGAACTGGAACAGCGGAACGAACATCGATATCGTCAACCTCCGATTGAAAGCCGGGGGCAGAGGTAACAAGGTGGTAGTTGTTGAACGGAAGGTTGGAGAGCTGGAAGTTGCCTTGTGCGTCGGCGCGGACAGTTTGGGTGTAGTGGGAGATGGGATTTTCCATTTGGATAGTGGCTTTGGGGACTGCGGCCCCGGAAGGGTCTAGGACTGAGCCGCGAATGATGCCGGAGTTCGCCATAGATTGGGCGAAGGCAGTACTCACTACGAACCCGAAAAACAAGAAGACACGAGTGGCAAGCATGAACCAATTTTGAGCGCCGATAAGGGTGAACGTTAAGGAAAATCAGGCACGTGAACTAAATTCGCCAATGAACGGGCGGATTGGACCGTAAGCGCAAAACGCGGCCTTGCGTTTGTGGGGCGGCGCCATGCGCTGCCGCGTGGCCCCCTGGCCGCGCTCTTGGGAACCCTCAAGCCCCTAACCGGGCCGCGGCCGCGTCTACTTCTACCAAACGAGCGGCGCTGAATGCCGATATGCCGCGATTTTCAACGGAGCGATAAAACTACCAATGAAGAACTTCGCGTACGTTATGGGCCTGGCGCTTACTCACGATGAACTCCTGGCCATTACTCAGAGTGATGAGCCAGCGCTGACTGCTCAGCATACTCATTTTCCGGATCTGGTTGACGTTGACTAATGCATTTCGATGAACGCGGCGAAACGAATCGGCCCCCAGCCGCTCTTCGAGATTTCTCAAATTCTGGGTAGCCAGGTAGCGCTTCTTGGCAGTGATGATCCAGACGAGATCGCCGTCGGCTTGAAAGGCCAGCACCTCTTCCGGGCCAAGGAGGAAATATTCGTCGCCGGATTTGCCTACGATCTTACGGAGGCGGGCATCGGGGCCGGAGTTGAACGGAGAAATCTGCTGCAAATGCGCGATGCTTTCAGCCACGGCTAGGGGATTCGCCTGCAGCCGGCGGGCGCGGTCAAGAGCTTGTTGCAGTCGCGGTTGCGAGACTGGCTTGAGAAGGTAATCGACCGCCCCCGCTTCGAAGGCGCGAATAGCATGTTGATCGAAGGCAGTCACCATCACGATGGCGGGCATGGGTGAGCCGCCAGTAAGACGGCCCAGAAGTTCGAAGCCGCCCATCACCGGCATCTGAATGTCGAGAAAGACAAGAGTCGGTTTCAGCGTGGAAATTTGCAGTAGGGCGGTTTCGCCGTTATCGGCTTCACCCACAATCTGGACGTCCGGGAGAAGTTCAAGTTCCTGGCGAAGAACTCGGCGGGCAACGGGTTCGTCATCGACCAATAGGACTCGCAGCGCCGCGTTCATACCCTGCTGACTTCAACTTCTCGATTCGGCCTGCGTGAAGCGGCGGTGGCCGGAATGCAAAAGGTGACCAGGCAGCCGAGTGGGGTTGATGAAACATCCAAGGTGGCCGCTGGGCCGTAAGAGAGACTAAGGCGGCGGCGGACATTGGCCAGACCGACGCCTGCGCCGTCTTGAGGGCCGCTGGCAGCGAAGCCCTTTCCCGTATCTTGGACGGCTACGCGAAGAATACCGTTGTCGTTTTGGACATCCAACACCACTCGGCCGGGAGCCTTCTGGGCGGCGACGCCATGCTTGACCGCGTTTTCCACCAACGGCTGAATAGACAGAACCGGGATCATGACGGCCAGCGCCGAGTCACTGACGTGGATTTCCGTCGCAAGACGATCGCCAAGCCGTAGCGCTTCAATCTCCAGATATGCCTTGATGATGCGGAGTTCTTCCGCGAGGGGAATGAAGGAACGGTCGCCTTGCAGAAAGTAGCGAAAGATGTCTGTGAGATTGAGGACGAGTCGGCGCGCTTCAAAGGATTCGCGGTCGATGGTTCCGTAGAGGGTGTTGAAGGCGTTAAAGAGGAAATGCGGGTTGATTTGAGCTTGCAGGGCGCGGAGTTCCGCCTGTGCGGCGAGGCGAGTGAGCTCCTGTGAGCGGAAGCGCTCGACTGCTTCGACAATGACAGAGCTGAGGCGGCGCATGTCTTCCAGATCTTCGCTTAGGTAGCGCTGGCGGCCGCGCCGGGGGCCGGTCAGGAGGAACTTTATTTCGCCGGTGAAAAAGCGCAGCGGGATTTGCGCCTCGGCCCAGAGGAGTTTCTCCGGGAGGCGAGGGTTGAGCATGCCTTCAAAAAGCATGGCGGGGCGGTCGGTTGGTCTAATGATTTCTAAATCGGAGATGACGGCGAAGCGATCGATGCGCAGGTGAGCCGCTACTTCCCGCGCGGCGCTTTGCAGCAGTTCCTCTTCCGTGTGAATATTTTCCGGCAGTTGAAAAATGCGGCGGATGCGGTCCTCTAAATTTTGGCGCCGGAAGAGAACGCGGCTGATCCAGGTTTGCAGGCTATTGCGGGCGTGGGCGAACAGGATGAGCGACAGGCAAAGCGCGACCAGGGTCAAGCCGCTCAAAAACATATTGGCGCCGGCAAGCTCCCAGATGTGGAAGCGGCGGTTGATTAGGAAAATCGAGGCGACGTAGGCGGCGGCGAGGATCGAATTCATGAGGAAGCGAATGAAGGTATCGAGCAACAGGAAACGGTAATCCTGCAGCAAAACGATGATGGCAACGGGGATGCCGATGTGATGCCACGTGACTTCGGCAGCCCACGGCGAACGCAAATGCAGATAGCCGAAGTGAGGGAACGAACTGGCGAAGAGCAACAGGCAGATCAGGGAGAACCATTCGGTTACTCCTTTGCGGCGTTTGATCAGAACGGCGGTGCAAGTAAGCGCACCGAAGCCGATGGCGATGAGAAGGAGAGCAGCTTGGTGAGGCAGTGGCCCGGCAACGAAAAGTTCGCTGACGTGCAGAACGACCGATGCACCGCTGATGGCGTAACCGGCGCAGGTGATGCCGTTCAGTTGCCCTTGCAAGGCGATTTGCAGCAAGACGGCGGGTAGAAGGCTCAGCACCGCGAAGGCGGCGGTCATAATGACGGCCATATGCGGCGAATCCTGCTGATCGCCGCCGACGGCAAGCGCGATGAGAGAGCCGACGTTCCAGCAAAAAGCGAGCGATGCCGCGGCGATGGAAAGCTTCGTGCGGCGGATCCCGTGGATGCGCCGGTCGCGAAGGAATAAGACGATGATGAACCCGAAGAGCAGAAGACCGGCGGTGTGCCCGATGGTGTTGATGAGGACAGGGTCGCGCAGGGTGGATTCGGTCAGCATTCGGGACGGATACTACTTCTCACATTACTGCAAGGCGCAAGACGCTGCTTTACAGGCCGCTCATCCGAGAATTTAGGCCGTCTGTTTAGTTTGGGGTGACATGGATTTGCCGGCGGGCTACCATCAATCAGCTTTTTTGCCCGGGTTCCTTTATGAAAACGCTTGTTCAACAGATTGATGTGCGAAGACTCGTTTCGCAGGATGCGATTGTTCGTCTCTTTAGACCTCTCGCGTCCGAGGGATGTGGTTGTGACCATTCCGCGGAAAGCGCGTGGCTGGAGCTTGCGCGGATCGGCTTTGTCGCGCTTGCCATTTTGATTTGTTGGTTGCGCGCGTGGCGGCCTATTCCGAATTTCGATCTCGTAGGGCTGGTTTGCGCGCTCGTCGGAGGGTACCCCATATTTGCGGAAGCGTTTGAGGACTTGCGGTCAAGACGCATGACCATGGAGCTTTCGATGACGATTGCCCTCGCTGCGGCGCTGCTGATCGGCGAAGTCTTCACTGCGCTTGTGATTGTATTCTTTGTTTTGATTGCCGAAGTATTGGAAGGGAAAACGGTGGCGCGCGGCAGATCTGCGATCCATGCGTTGACCGATCAATTGCCCCGGCTGGCAGAGGTAATTGCCGGGAGTGGTGACGTTCAAGAGAAGAGTCTGGACGAGGTAGTCGCGGGCGACGTTGTTGTAATTCGCCCAGGCGCGTGCATTCCCGTGGATGGTGTTGTGCTGAAAGGCAACACGTTTGTCGATCAATCGGCGATTACGGGTGAATCGCTTCCTATCGAAAAAATGGCGGGCGACGATGTGTATGCCGGAACCATGAATCAATCCGGCGTTTTAGAAGTGGAAGTCTCGAAAGTAGGGCCGGATACCGCGTTTGGCAAAATCATCGAGGCCGTGGAACGTGCGGAGAAGAGCAAGGCTCCGGTGCAGAGACTGGCGGATCAACTAGCCGCGTATCTTGTTTACGTTGCACTTGGGATGGCGCTCATCACCCTGGTACTCACCCGCGATGCGCGGGCCACCATTTCCGTGATTATTGTCGCGGGTGCTTGCGGCGTCGCGGCTGGAACACCGCTGGCGATCTTGGGTGCGCTGGGACAATCGGCCCGGCGCGGCGTGATTGTAAAGGGCGGCCTTTATCTGGAGCGGCTGAGTTCCATCGACACAGTTGTCTTGGATAAGACCGGCACGCTGACGTACGGGAATACCGAAGTGATCGCGGTTTTGCCTCGCGAGGGAGTGACGGCAGACCAATTGTTGTCGGTAGCGGCGTCGGCGGAGCGATTCTCGGAGCATCCTCTTGGGAAAGCGCTTGTGCGAAAAGCCGCAGAGGGAGCCATTCCGCTGCTCGGGGCGGATGATGTTCACTACCTGCCAGGCAACGGGATTCACTGCTGGGTGGGGCATTTGCCGACGCTGGTGGGGTCGAGAGACTTTCTCTCGCGGATGGGCCTCGAAATTTGTGACACTCCGAGCGGCTCTTGCGCTGAGGTGTTTGTGGCACAGGGTAGCCGATTGCTGGGAAAGATTCGGATAGCGGATTCGGTGAGGGATTCGGCGGGGCAGGCCGTGCAGAGCTTGCGGGAGATGAACGTTCGGGTGCTGCTGATGACAGGTGACAGCGTGCCGATTGCGCGCTCGGTTGCGGCAGAGTTGGCTGTGGACGACTTCATTGCGGGGCTGATGCCGGAAGGTAAGCTGCAGCGGATTCGGACATTGCAGGCATCGGGCCACCGAGTGGCGATGGTCGGAGACGGAATCAATGACGCGCCTGCTTTGGCGGAGTCGTATGTGGGGGTCGCGATGGGTTCCGGCACCGATATCGCCCGAGAAAGCGGAGGGATCGTTCTAATCGGCAATGACTTGGAAAGGTTCAGTGAAGTTGTGCGCATCGCACGGCAATGCAGGCGGGTGATTCTCACCAACTTTGTAGGCACGATTGCCGTTGATTTGGTCGGTATTGCATTGGCAATGTGTGGCGTCTTGCACCCGATTGGAGCAGCCTTGATCCACGTTTGTTCGGAGACGGCCTTCATCTTGAATTCGGCGCGGATGCTGACTACTGGGGCCGCCTCCGTCGCAGATCCCACAGCCCGCGCGCCGCGAGGATTATGGTGAACCCCCCCAGCCCGCCGAGCGCCCAGAGCATCCAGACGAAGAAAAAGCCGCCGGGGGATTTGGCGATCTCGCCGTAATGGGCCCCCCTCATATGCATGACGGGCATGGCTGCTGCCATCAATCCAATGAGCAGGATGATAACGTGCCCCGATCGCCGTTCGGGGAGCACGAGTGTCCCGTACAGCAAGACCGCGAGGACGAGCAGCGCAATGTTTGAGCTCTCTGCCTTCGATATTCCACGAACGATGTCGTCCGTAATGTGAAGCGTCAGGAAGACGAGCAAGAGCAGAGATGCCACGGTCAACATCGTGTTGTGTTTCATTGGAAAGTCTCCTCATTGGATTTTACGTGTGCCTCATTGCCCCGCTGCCTTTGCTTATTGCGGAAAATCGTAAACGAAAACGTCAATCCCGTTTTGTATGAGGGTCCGCTGAATGATAGGTTCAATCTCTTCCCATGTTCCGCCCGCCAGACCGCAGCCGATCCTCGGCATATGAACGCTGGCGCCGTTTCTCGCGGCGAATTGCGCTACTTTCGCTAAACCTTGTTCAACCGCTTCGTAGCGGATTGGCGGTTTTGATCCGCTTCCCCGCTTGACGCCGTGCTGGCCAATGATGTTGGCAACGGTAAGAGCGGGCTCGACTTCCACAAATTGAACGTCGCCCAGCTGTGGTTGGGAACCCTGTTTGTATTGCCGGCGGTAGTGAGCTTCGGGTTGCCTCCAACGCTTCGATAGGGCCAGCACAAAGCCTTTCCCCCACTTTCCCTCGTCGTTGCAAATGTGAGCGATGAGTGCGGGGCCGCCGGCGATTGGCTGAGTGGCATCACCCTGCAGGTAGGAGATTTTTGAACCTACCTTCACAATACCCGTCCTTTTTGGGTCGCTAAGGCCCACATCTTGTCGAACTCGGCGGCGCTGGAAAGGCGCGGCTTGAAATCCAATTGAGAGGCGATCTCCTGAAATGACGGGAGCGCCTCAATGCCTAGTTTTGTTGGAGGTTTACTATTTGTGGCTGACGCGAATCCGAGAGCACCGCCCTTGAACACTTCCACTTTTCGGACCTCCATACGGCGGCCGTCAAGTTCACTGTACATCTCAATCGGCATGTCGGGTAGATCGTGCTGCCATTCTACGGCAAGATATTCCATAAACGCCTCCTTCTACTTATTTTGTCCATGACTCGCCAGACGGGTTGAAATATTCAGCGAACCGTGATTCAAGGCCACGAAAACAAAATCTCGACCTTTGACTACCGTTAAGCCTTCCGTATTTATCCCGACGTAGTGCGTAAATCGCCGCCCTTGAAACGGGATGTTCAGGAAGATGTAGGATAACTGGCCCGGCCTTTTAGTCCCTGGCAAAATGTCGCTGAGATATTGCCCGTCGCCGTACCTGGCATCCTTAGGATTGTTGGCTTTAAGCGAAGGCAACAGTTGCTTACTCGCCATGATCGCCTCGTAGCCTTCTTTGCTGGTGTAGTGATAGAGAATCGACAAATTCTGCCCTTCCGACGCCGCATTAGATGGCACCCTTCTTCTTTCTGTTTCATCCCAAAAGCGAGTTGCCTTAACCTACGCACGAGCCCTACCATCCTCATTCACCCTTTTTAACTGCCCGCACGCCGCGAAAATATCGCGACCCCTCGGCTTTCTTACGAAACAGGGAACCGCCTTGCGCACGATTTCTTGAAAGCTATCTACTCGCTCTGGCCGTCGGCGTTTCAAAATTAATACCTGGGCCGGGGTTCAAAGCGATCAAATTTACCTTGCAGTTCAGGCGTGAGATGAGACGAACAACACGGCGCGCGTCGGCGTCGGTGTCGTTCACGTCTTTCAGCAGCACATATTCGAACGTCAGCTTCTCCCAAGGACGAAGCGGGTAGGCTTTGCAGGCTTCCAGCAGAGCCGACAAATGATACTTGCGGGTGATGGGCATGATCTCGCGGCGCTGCTCCTCGTGGGAAGCGTTCAGAGAGATCGCAAGCTTGGGGCGGACTTCCGCGCGGCCTAATTCTTCCATTTTTGGAATGATCCCCGAGGTGGAAACGGTGATGCGCTTCTGCGACATGCCCAAGCCCCGCTCATCCGTCAGAATGCGCGTGGCTTTGAGCACATTTTCGAGATTCAGCAGCGGCTCGCCCATGCCCATCATCACCACGTTAATCCGCGAACTGAGGGCGCTTATGCCGTTTTCGCGCGCCACAAAGAGGACTTGACCCACAATTTCGCCCGCCGTGAGGTTTCGCTCCAAACCCATCAGCGCGGTCAGACAAAACTTGCAGTCGACCGGACAACCGATCTGACTAGAGATGCAAATCGTATCACGATGTTCCTCCGGCATCAGCACCGTCTCCACCGTCCGGTTGTCTTCTAAGCGCAGCAGGTAGCGCTTCGTGCCGTCCACCGAATCGAAACGCTTCTCGCTTACCGGCGCCCCCAGAGTAGATATCGTAACTAATTGATTTAAAAGCGGTTGTGGCAGGTTCGAAATTTCGGAAAAATCCGCCACGTGTTTCTTGTACAAAGCGTCAAATAACTGTTGAGCGCGGTACTTGGGTTGGCCGGGCCCCAGAAGTTCGCGCAAGTCCGCGAGCTCCATTCCAACGAGCGAAACGTTTTTTGACACTTTAGGGCCCCAACTCCAGTCTAGCCTCGTCGTACACTCGAATAGGCGTAATTCTTATGGTTCAAGCACTTACAACTACCCGTGAAATCCAGCGTGCCACTTTGCCGAACGGCGTTCGGCTGGTGACGGAGTCGATGCCGTACGTGCGCTCGATCTCATTAGGCGTTTGGATCGGCAGCGGATCCCGCATCGAGCTCGGTCCGGAGAACGGCATTTCCCATTTCATTGAACACATGGTCTTCAAAGGGACCAAGCATCGCTCCGCAGAGGACATTGCGCGCTCGGTCGACTCAGTAGGCGGCGGTTTGGATGCGTTTACCAGCAAAGAGCTCGTGAGCTTCAATACAAAAGTGCTGGACGAGCATCTCCCCCTCGCATCCGACATTTTGTCCGACCTGGTTTTGAATCCGCTCTTTCGCGAAGACGATATCGAGAAAGAGAAAGGCGTGATTCTCGAAGAGATCAAGATGGAGGCGGACCAGCCCGAGTTTGTGCTGCATGAGACGTTCATCAGCAACTTCTGGAAGGGGCATGCGCTGGGCAAACCGATCCTGGGGACCAAGGAAACGGTCAAGAAGTTTGGGCGCGATGCGCTGTGCGATTATTTTTCGCGGGTGTATGCGCCGAAAAACATTTTAATTACCGCCGCCGGAAATCTAAATCACGACAAAATTGTCGAATTAATAGGCGCAAAGTTCGCTGGCTTGCCGGCGCGCGACGGTTCCGTGACCGATCCAGTGCCGAAGACGTACGCCCCTTTCATTCTCAAGAAGAAGGAATCGCTGGAACAGGTCCACATTACGATTGGCGTTCCGGCGTACCCGCTGGCGCACAAGCTGCGTTTCCCGCTTTACATCTTGAATACCGTGTTGGGCGGTGGGATGAGTTCGCGGCTTTTTCAGAATATTCGCGAGAAGCAGGGGCTGGCGTATGCGGTTTATTCGGAATTGAATTTGTTCCGGGATACCGGTTGCTTCATGATCTATGCGGGCACGGCTCATGAGACGGCGACGCGCGTGGTGAATTCGGTGATTGAAGAGTTCCGCCAGTTGAAGCAGGAACTGATCGGCGTGGACGAGTTGCGGCGCGCCAAGGATCATTTGAAGGGTTCCCTTATGCTGAGTTTGGAATCCACGTCGAGCCGGATGTCGAATTTGGCGCGGCAGGAATTGTATTTCGATAAATTTCTCACGTTGGACGAGATGCTGGATAGCATTGAAGCCGTGACGCGCGATGAAGTGCAGCAGATTGCCCAGGAGTTTTTCCGCTCGGAAAGTATCGCGCTGGCGATGCTGGGGCGCCTCGGGAACGTGAAGTTGACGCGCAAGGATTTGGAGTGTTAGGACTTCGCGGTGAGTTTCCGGTGTTAGTCTTGAGGTAGCTGATGAACCAAAGCAACGAACGGATGGATCGAATCGAAGCCAACCTCGACCGCTTGACATCGTTGATTGTTCAGACGGCGGAACGGCAGAGTACCGCCCAACATCAAATTGACAAGATCCTAAAGGCGGTGGCGGCTGACGGCGAAAATATTCGAGCGCTGGCGTATCGAAGGCCTTGAACAAGACGGCATTGCGGAGCCGTTACCTGACTGAGGCGGACACAACCGATAAATCGCCAGCTTGATATAATCCTCAAATGAACGTACCGTGGAGCACAGCCTTGGCTGTGTTTCTAGGAACCTTACCAGTCTCTGGTGTTATCGTCTGGAACTTGATAGAAGTTAAATCTCTTCGTAGCGATATGACCACGATGCGAAACGAAATGTCATCTCTGCGAAAGGACATAGCACAGGAGTTCAAAGAGATTCGGCAGGACTTGAGTAAGATCAATGAGCGTTTGGCGGTCCTAGAAACGAAAGCTGGTATCCCACAACCATCACCCCTTGTGAAGGTGCCGCAGTAGAATACGCCGCAGCTTTTATGCCGATCAATACCTCTATCGTGACGCTCATCTAGTTCCTACGACAGCGAACCGTGCGTGGGACAAGGTCAAACATCCCCCTAAACTCAATTCTAGGCGCTCTTCGCCGGGCGGGCCTATGTCATTAGTCCGCTCGTAGCGCCTTGTTGGGGTCAGTTCTCGCCGCTCTGCGTGCGGGTACATATCCCGCTGCTAGCGCCACTCCGCAAAGCAATGCGGCCACCGTTGTCATTGTCGCTGCATCATTGGGCTTCACTTCGAACAGTAGGCTCGCCATTAATCGCCCAAACGACAGCGAAATGCCTATACCGGCTGTCAACCCAACGAGCGCGGTCAGCAAAACTCGCCGCAAAATTAAGACGAGGATATCGTTCGGCCTCGCTCCCACTGCCATACGGATTCCAACCTCTCGCGTCCGCAGGCCCACTGTGTAGGTAACCACTCCATAAATCCCAACAGTAGCCAGTAACAACGCCAGCGCGCCAAACACCCCAATCAGCGACAAGGCAAACGTGCGCTGCGCCATGGATTTCGCGATATAAGCGCCCATCGGCTGCAAATGAAAAATCGGCAAGGTGGCATCGGCCGCATGCAGCGCTGCACGCACCCCCGGCTCAATCTGGGCGGTGTTCACCCTCGAACGAACCACTAAACTCGCGTATCCCTGTGGTTCGGCCGCTTGGGCAAACGCGAAGTAAACCGAAGCATCCGGGGCTTTGTCCAAACCATACTGATGTACGTCTCCAACGATGCCGACAACCGTGGCCCAGGGTTGTTTGTCGTCTCGTGCGTACAGCTTTATATGCTGGCCGATTGGGTCTTGCCCGTCAAATTTCAAGCGTGCGCAAGACTCGCTCACCAGGGCCACAGGAGTCAGACCACGCTTGTCGTGTTCGTCGATCAAACGCCCGCGCAGCAAGGAAATCTTCATGGCGCGCAAATAGCCGGGTGACACGAAATAGGTATCGATGTGGGCCACGTCGCTAGCGGCGGCTACAGGCAGCTCACGTACATAGAATCGATTCGTCTCCGGGTGACTGAGAGGCAGAGTGCTTGCATATCCGGCGATTTCCACGGTATGGATCGCCTGAACGCGAGCCACAACATCCTCGTAGCAAGCGAGCCGCTTTTCAGGCGTGTCATAGTGCTCCCAGTCCGGCAAGAGGCTAAGTGTGAGGACGTTGCGTGCATCGAAGCCGGGATTCACGCCGAGTAACCAGATGTAACTCCTTCCTAACAACCCAACGCCCAAAAGCAGTAAGAACGCCAATCCGATCTCGGTTGTGACCAGTGCACTGAGAAATCTGTGGTTCGCCTGCCCAGTGCTCGCATTCGTGGTTCCGTGCAACGCTGATCGTAGGCCCAATCGAGAGGCTTGCAGCGCCGGTATTAGACCGAAGACCAAACCGGTCGCGCCACTGACAAACAATCCCCAAGCGAGTAGCGAAACATCAGGCCGGATTTCATCTACTCGGGGGATCTCGCTTGCTCCAACATGAGCAATGAGCCGCGTGATCCAGAACGCACACCCGACTCCTGCAGCGCCGCCCAGAAAGGCCAACAGTAGGCTCTCAGTCAGCATCTGCCGCACAAGCCTTCCTCTCCCGGCGCCGAGCGATGCTCTGAGCGCCATCTCCGGCTTCCTGCCAGTCGCACGCGCCAGCAACAGGCTCGCCACGTTCGTACAAGCTAAGAGCAGCAGCAGTCCCACCGCACCAAACAGAATCAGCAGCACAGTGTCGAAACGCCCCATTAAACTTTCCCGCAGGGGCAAGAGTACAACGGAGGCGTCAGGCGCATAATCAGCCGGATATTCTCGTGCGAGATCGCGCATGACGGAATTCAGTTCCGCTCGCGCCTGGCCTGGTGTTACGCCTTCCTTCAACCGCCCCATCACGCGCCGGCCCCGGCAAGAGCGGCAGTGATCGTTGGCCAGATCCCAGCGTAGTGCCGTGTAGAGCTGCGGAATCTCCCCTGGATTCGACATGTGAATCGGATGGAAATCCGCAGGCAGGATCCCGGCCACGGTATAGCTTCCTTGGAGTGTCGGTATGGCGCGGCCTATCACTCCGGGGTCTCCTGCAAACTGGCTCTTCCACAAGTTGTAGCTCAGAATTAATTTGTCGGGTCCGTTCGGCTGGTCTTCTTCGCGTGTGAATGCGCGGCCCAGTAGCATTTTGATGCCGAGCATCTCGAAAAAATCGTAGTTGACCGCCAAGCCGCGAATGATGCCGACTTGTCCCTGTGCGAGGGGGCGTATGCCGGAGTCGCCCCAAATGCAGAGTTTCTCGAAGAGGTGGCTGCGCTCACGCCAGTCATAGACGGTCGGCACTGCAATCCCTTGTGGATTCGGCGTTCGTCCATCGGTCTCCGCAATCGTAACCAGGCGGTCGGGATCTCGATAGGGCAGCGGATTGAGCGACATCGATTTCAGCACGCTAAACGTGGCTGTGTTCGCGCCAATGCCCAGCGCGAGCGTGACAATTACAATCGCTGTGAACAATGGCGCTTTCAACAGTCCGCGTAAGGCGAAGCGAAGATCCTGGATCACACTAACATCAGCATCGCATTGTTCTTGGCCTATACTGGTTGACTATGTTTAAATTGCGCCTGTTCGGTTGGATCATCGCATTGCTTCTAGTCCCCTTGATAGGCGAGGCGCAGTTTGCGAACAAGCGGCCGAAGTCACCTGAGGCACTCCGTCCGCCGAAGGGACTGACGGTGATTTTGCACTTGCACGGCAAAGGCGAACAGATTTATGTTTGTCAGGCTGCGGGCGCTGCGGCCAGCTGGAAGTTTAAAGCTCCTAAAGCGGACTTGTTTGGTGAAACCGGCGAACGGGTCGGCCGGCATTTTGCTGGACCTACGTGGCAGGCTCAAGACGGAAGCCAAATCGTAGGGAAATTGGTGGCCAGTGCCCCGTCGCCTGAGGCAAACAATATTCCTTGGCTGCTGCTGGCGATGGTGTCTCGCAGCGAAAAGGGGATGTTTTCGCAGGTCGAAAGTATCCAGCGGCTTCACACCAAAGGCGGAACTGCTCCGGCGACACCGTGCACCTTGAACGAAGAGAAAGGCGTGGCGTATGAGGCGGATTATTACTCTTACAGCCGACCTACCAAATAAACGGAACCAGCGATTTTACATCATGCCGGTATCGAACGTATTGCTCGCCGAATTCGCTTTCCATAAAAGATTCCTCGCGCACCGTTTTCAGCTTCCAACTGAGCAGGACCAGCAAGAGAGCAACCAGCCCTTTCCATTCGCCGCCATAGAGGGCAGTGCCCAGGATTGCTAATAAAAATCCGGAATAGATGGGATGGCGCACCACGCTGTAAGGGCCCGAGCGAATCAATTCATGGTCCTCCTTCACAGTGACGGTGGCGCTCCAGTTTCGGCCAAGGTAGAAGCGCGACCAGATAGCGATGGCGCAACCAGCCACGGTGAGTGCCGCTCCCAGTTCCTGCCAGCCTGCCGTGGCCGGTACAAAACGCGCGGAAAGAGAGCGCAGCAGGAAGCGATCCCCCCTGAGGAGCAAGACGCCCACGGCCAGTGGGGCCAACTCGAGTAGTCTCGAACCGACCGATTGGCTGCGAACCGTAGCTTTCGTCGCGATGCTTCCGAGCAGCCAAACGATGGCCGCCCCGATCCATGCCGCAGCGATGATGGTCCCTGGCTCAAACGACATTCCGCATTCTCCTTCAGTTTCAGCATACGTCGCAACAGTCTGTGCTTCCCTCCTATCCCTTCGGCCCACCCACGAACCCATCCCCCAAAAACCATTTCAAAACTTCCAACTTTTTCTTCTCCTTCAATTTCAACCGCTTAGCCCGAAAAAACCGCACACGCCGCTCGCCCCGCCCTCATGCTTTAACCATGAAGCAGTCAGATCGCTCCCTCAACGCCCTCAAACACGGCGCCTCCGCGAAAACCCTCTTCCTGCCCACCGAAGACCCGGCCCAATTCGACGCTCTTCTCGACGACGCCTTCGAACAATACAAACCCGCCAATGCCCAGGATTCCGATCTCGTCTACGATTCCGTGGAAGCACGTTGGTTTCTGCGCCGCCGCCAACACATCCGCGCCTCCTCCGAACTCGAACTCCATCTGCGCGAACCCAACTGCACGTCCTGGAGCCCCGAAGACCTTCATCAACTCGGCATCTTCGACCGCTACTGCACCACCGCCGAACGTGCCTTCCGCCGCGCCCTCGTCAACGTCCGGTTCATCCACACGGAAGCCGTCAAAGAACATCATTGGCGCGAACAACTCGATCTCCGCAAGCAGAGCCTTGAAATCGCCCAAGCCAAAGAAGCCCGCCTCAGCAGCCAGAGCCTCAAGGAAGAAATCAAATCCCATCGGGAGGCCACGGCCCCCATTCAGCGCGACCTCATCGTTCAACGTGCCTTCATCAGCGTCGACGAAGACGGCGCCACCATCCTCGATCAATTCTTCCCATCCAACGATCAGGTCCGCAAACTCATCGAAACCGCCAGCCAATTCCCCAATCCGCTGCAGTCCATCGTTCGCCACTACTCGTTTCTCAACGACATTCCGCAGGAATACCACTTCCTCGTTCCCAACGGCTTCGAACGCAACGCCGACGCCCGTTATCAAATCCGCCAGGAAATGGATTTCACTCAATTTCTCGAACTCGCGAGCCGTGAATCCACCTGCCAAGAAGAAGACGAAGACCAACCGGATCTTTCAGACGAAAACTGGCTCCAACAACAAAGGAAACGGCCTCAATGAACGAACTGATCTTCAAATTAGCGAAAATCGGCACGCGGCACGCCACCATTGCGCAATCTCTCGGCCTCAGTGTGCCCATCCTGCGCAAACACTTCGCCCCCGAACTCCTCTACGGCGCCGCCGAAGCTGAAATCGACTCACTATTCCGCACCGGCCCGCCCAAACCAAGACCAACCAAGCCCTCCGAGCAGGAATCCACCTTCTCCCACACTCCTATCCCCATCGTCGTCTTTTGCAACGACGGCGAACCCGTCCGCCACGACTAAAAACGCTTATGTTCTGCAAAAATCGCCTTCTCTTCGCCTGGCGCGTACACTCCTGTCTGCCGCGCCCACGATTTCTACATTTTTGCGCAGCGAGTGTCACGCTTTCGTAGGGCGGCCATTCTTGGCTGCGAGGCGGCTTTCCAGCCGCCTTTTGCTTCTACCAAGGCGTGTCCCCTTTCGCGCTGCCGCTAGGACTAGGCCCCTCGTGCCCGTGTCTCTCAGACCTTCAAATGGGAAACTAGAACTGGGAAGGCCCGAAATTGCGGAATTTACTCATCATGAAGTTCGGCGGCACCAGCATGGGCAGCGCCGAGCGGATGCGCGTAGCGGCGGAGATTATCACGGAGCAGAAGAAAGACCACCCGCTAGCTGTCGTTGTCTCGGCGATGTCAAAGGTCACGGATTTATTGCTGGAGACGCTGCGGCGTGCCGAAGTGGGCGACAACGCTGCCGTGGCCGCCGGCGTTGCTGCGCTGCAAGCGCGGCACATGGAAACCGCCGAACAACTTTTGGGCAAAGGCACTGCGCCTTGCGAAGCTGCCGCGCAAGATATCGCCGGCTTGGTACAGGAATATCAGCGCATTGCGAACGGCATTTTGATGCTGGGGGAGAGGCCGCCACGCTCAGTGGATGAAGCTATCGCGATTGGTGAGCGATTGTCGGCGTCGTTACTGGCGCGATTCCTCCAATCGTCGGGCATAAAGGCAGTCGCTGTCAACGGCGGCGAGGTCATCATCACCGATGCCGTTTTCGGCAATGCTTCGCCCCACATGGAAGCCACTCGCGAGAAATCCGCCGCTACGTTGGCGCCGCTGATCGAGCAAGGCATCGTTCCGATTGTGACCGGCTTCAACGGCGCGACGGCTGACGGCCGGCCCACCACACTGGGGCGGGGCGGGTCTGATTTCTCGGCTTCCATTTTGGCGGCGGCGCTAGATGCGCAGGAGCTTTGGATTTGGACGGATGTGGACGGTATCATGACTGCCGATCCCAGATTAGTTGAAGACGTCGCCGTTTTGGATGAAGTGACGTATGCAGAGGCTGCCGAATTAGCCTATAACGGGGCAAAGGTTCTGCATCCGCGCACGCTCGCACCACTGGTGGATAAGCAGATACCGGTTTGGAGCAAGAATAGTTTCGCGCGGCATAAACCGGGAACGAAGATCGTCTCCAGTTTCAATGAGCCGAAAGGTGCGCGGGCTGTCACATCAATGTCGAACGTTGCGCTCGTTTCCATGGAGCCGGCGAATGCGGTTTTGAGTGGCACTCGCCTGATGGCGCGTGCGTTGGATGCGTTGGCGCTGGCGAATGTAGAGATTTTGGTGCTGACCAGTTCCAGCTACCGGCAGACGTTTTGCTTTCTAATTCGCAAGCAGGATGTGACGCCGGCGATGGAAGCGTTGGAATCGAACTTGTCGATCGAACTGGCGCACGGCTACCTCCGGCCGATTGAAGTGGATGAGAACGTCGGGCTCTTGGCTGTCGTGGGCGAAGGGATGCGCGGCACGCCCGGTCTGGCCGGACGAGTCTTTACGGCGATTTCGCGCGAGAATACCAATATCATTGCCATCGCGCAGGGTTCAAGCGAGTTGACAATCGGCATCATTGTCCGGCTCGACATGCTCGACAAAGCAGTACGTGCGGTGCACGAAGAATGCCAATTGGGCAAGATTGCGGCTGCCTTGGTGAGGTAGCTACCGGTGCGCGGCCAGCCGGCGGATCGTAAACGGCAGATTTGTCTTTTGATACGCATCGCTGAACAGTTTTTCGATGTACTCGAAATTCCGTTCCACCAGTCCGACAATGGACGGACCCGCGCCGCTGAGGCACACACCCAATAAATCCGGGTGATCGATTGCAAGAATTTCCTCCAGCGCCGGAACAAGTTTCTGCCGGTAAGGTTGATGCACTCGGTCATGCAGAGCTTCGCGCAAAAGCGAGTGCTTCCCGCTTTGCACCGCCTGCAGCAAGAGAGCGACCCGCTGCAGATTAAACACCGCATCTTCACGCGCAATGAATTCGGGAAGCGCGCCACGGGAAGCTGCGGTCGAAAGTGCGTATTGCGGTGTCAACACCAGGAACTGTATAGCGGGCGGCCAAGCGAGTTTGACCGCAAAGGCGGAACGGTCGGGAAGCTGACAACTTACCGTAAGACCGCCGAGGAGTGCAGCGGCTACATTATCGGGGTGGCCCTCCAGGGCGCAGGCCGCATTGAGTAATCCTTGTTCGGGGAGCGGACCGGCTACAGCTTCATAGAGGCGCAAGCCTGCAACCGTAGCGGCCGCGCTGCTGCCTAAGCCGCTTTTCATCGGAATGTCGGTGTGCACTACTACCTGGAGCGAAGGAAACGAGCCGCCCCGCTGTCGGGCCGCGAAGTGGAAGGCTCGTTCGATGTAGTTCTCACCATCGATCTTGCAGTCGGGGAATTCGAAGTGAATTTGATCGGTGCCTTCGAGGATGGTAACGGTGAGACTTAAGTAAAGCTCCACCGCTACGGCGAGCGTGTCGAAGCCTGGCCCAAGATTGGCAATGGACGCCGGCACGCGAATCTCGAAGCGGCTTTGCGGTGCGGGCGAGCTCATGAATTATGGTCTTTATGTGGATTAATGCTGTGATGCTTGATAATGTAATCGGTATCTTTAAGTACGTGGCCGGTTAGGATGGCAATTACTTTAGCGTCCTTATCCATCTTGCCCGATTGAGTGAGTTTGTGAATGCCCGCGAGTGTTGTTGCCGAGGCGGGTTCGCAACCGATGCCGTCGCGGCCGATCCACTCTTTTGCTTCGCCGATCTCTTCATCCGTCACGTCGAGTACGAAACCGTTCGTGAAGTGCACGCCTTGCAAAGACTTCTTCCACGAGCGCGGATTGCCGATGCGGATAGCCGTGGCCACGGTCTCCGGTTCGGCCACGGGATGCAGTTCAGTTGCGCCCGATTCCCACATGTGAGCCAACGGATTGGCACCGGCAGCTTGCACGACGACGATACGTGGAGTGCGTTCGATAAATCCAAATTTCTTGAGTTCGATGAACGCTTTTCCAAACGCCGATGAGTTGCCAAGATTGCCGCCGGGCACAACCACATAATCGGGAATCTGCCAGTTGAGTTGCTCCAGCATTTCGATCATCGCCGTCTTTTGCCCTTCGATGCGGAAGGGATTGATGGAGTTCAGAAAGTAGAGATCGGGGTCGGTCGAGGCCAGCAAGGTGTTGAGTGCATCGTCGAAATTGCCGTCAATTTGAATGGTTTCAGCGCCGTAGTCGAGTGCTTGCGCGAGTTTGTTGGCGGATGCTTGTCCGGCGGGCAGATACACCCGGCCAGCCACGCCCGCGCGTGCGGCGTAGGCGGCGAGAGAGGCTGCGGTGTTGCCGGTAGAAGCGCAAGCGACCGCTTTGGCGCCAACGAATTTCGCTTCGGTGATGCCGGCAGTCATTCCTAAATCTTTGAACGAGCCCGTAGGGTTCCAACCCAGATGTTTGAAAGAAAGACTCTTCAGCCCTGCCAGAGCGAGAGTCTTCCGCCCGTGCACCAAAGGCGTGTTGCCTTCGGCGAGAGTAACAACGCCGTTCGGGCCATAGACATCGGGGAGCAATTCGCGAAAGCGCCAGACGCCCGATGTGTCGCGCGGCTCATTCGACAGGCGGCGTCCGAGCCAGCGCCGTCTCAATTCCAAGGGGTCGGCGAAAACGGGATCAATCGCTACTTCCAGCAGATCTCCGCATTTAGGGCAAGCGAGCGCTCGGTCGTGTAAGTCTAGAGTTGTCCCGCAGTCGCTTACGCTGCAGCGCAGATGCATCATGGTTAGTAAGTCTCTTTATTGTAAGCGGATGGGGCGATTTTACCTGGCCAACGAGTGCGCGAAAAACGCATCCACGTCTTGTTTAAGCTTGGTCATGGAATCGTTGTCGATGTAGACCATGTGGCCTGCGTGGAAGTGTCCGCGCGTGATGTTTTTGTGCGCTTCGGCGCTGAGGCCCATGTGGTTCAGTGTGTATTCAACGGCAAAGTAAGGCGTGGCTGCGTCATAGAAGCCTTCTGCAACATAGACCTGCAGAAACGGATTCTTGGCGAAGGCGCGGCGCAAGGCTTGGCTGGTGTCGGCGAAACCCGCGCTGGCCGCCGGCAGTGTCGAAATCCCAGCGGCCAATGCCGCCGCCCAGCACGTAATAAACGGCATCGGTTTGAAAGCCGAGTTCGGTTTTTACGTAATCGCCGAAGACGGAAGTGTAAGGCGGACGGATGGCTGCTTCGCTCGGGTCGAATTCCGGCGTCTGTTGAGTGGCGTTTTCATTGAAAGCAATGAAACGGCCATCCAGCCGGCCGACGATTTTGCTGTCGTCGCGCATCAATTCTGTGTCAAAATGGGAGAGGTCGACTCGCAGGTTGCAGCGTCCAATGTACTGCTTACTCAAGCCGGTATAGCGTGCAAGTCGATCGATCACCGATTGGCGAAATGCCGGATCGATAGCGTCTCCTTGTTGCAGCGCTAAATTGTATTCGTTAGCGGCGAATTTTTCTACTTCCTGCAAAAGAGCCTCGGGATCTTTTTCTAATTCAGCCGCGAGTTTGTGATGATAGGCCGCAGTCGCTGCATAGGTGGGCAGATACAGAATGTATGGCAGGTCGTTTCCGATGCCGAAACTGACGGTTTCGAAATTTAGGATAGTAGAAATCAGCACGATTCCGTTAAGCGCTATGCCGTGGTCGACAAGATAGCCAGAGAGGCCCGCCGCGCGCGTGGTCCCGTAGCTTTCACCCGCCAGAAAAACGGGCGAGGTCCAGCGGGAATTCTTTTGCAGATAGAGGCGGATGAACTCTCCAAAGGCGGCGATATCGCCGGAGACGCTCCAGAATTTCTTGCCGAGGTCGGGCGATGTAGCGCGGCTATAGCCTGTGCCGATGGCGTCGACGAAAACGATATCCGTCTTATCGAGGATGGTGTTTTGATTGTCTTCCCATTCGAAGGGAGGCGGGGGCATGAAGCCGTTAGGGCGCATTTTGACGCGCTTCGGGCCGAAGCAACCCATATGCAGCCAGATGGTGGCCGAGCCGGGGCCGCCGTTGAAAGCAAAGGTGAGGGGGCGCTTGGCGCCGCCAGAATCGGCCGTATAGGCGGCGTAAAACATGTGCGCTTCGATTTTGCCTTGATCGTCTTTGATTGGCAGAAACCCAGTGGTGGCGGTGTAGGAAAGTGTGCCGCTTGATAAAGCGATCTTGTGATGAGTGATGACTGGCTTGTCATCCGCCGGTTCGGCGGGAGGTTTCGTTGTTGGCGGGGTTGCGGCGTCGGGCGAGGACTCGTGGTGTGGCTGGGTTTGAGCCGCGGCGAGGAGGGTGAAGAGGAAAATTGCGGAGAGCGTTCGCATAGCAAGAATTTGGGAATTTGAACGTGACTATAGCATGCGTGCGAGAATCTTTTGATGACGCATCCAAAGTTGTTCCTTCTCGCATTGCTCTGCGTTTTATTTGCCAAAGGACAATCTCCGCAACACCAGCAGATTCTAGCGATGGTGAGTGACAACGCTCCCCAATACCAGCGCCTCTCAAAACAGATTTGGGATTATGCCGAACTTGGCTACCACGAGGAAAAGAGCTCGGCATTGCTGCAATCGCAGTTGCGAGCGGCCGGCTTCAAAGTGGAAACGCCCATGCCGGATATGGCCACGGCCTTTGTGGCGAGTTACGGTTCAGGCAAGCCTGTGATCGGAATTCTTGGCGAGTTTGATGCGCTGCCGGGACTGTCGCAAGAGGCGGTGCCCACCCGAAAGCCGGTAACGGCGGCCGCGCCGGGCCATGGTTGTGGGCATAATTTGCTTGGGTCGGCAGCGGCATTAGCGGCTGTTTCGCTCAAACAATACATGGAGAAATATCGCATCCAGGGTACGCTGCGATTCTACGGAACTCCCGCCGAAGAAGGCGGTTCGGGAAAGGTTTATATGGTGCGGGCGGGTCTGTTCAAGGACGTGGATGTCGTTTTGCATTGGCATCCATCGGACCGCAACGTTGTTTTCAACGGCGGCTCGCTAGCCGATAGCTCGGCCAGATTCACCTTTCACGGCGTTGCCGCGCACGCTGCGTTCGCGCCCGATCGGGGCCGCTCGGCTCTAGATGCGGTGATGCTGATGGGCAATGGCGTGGAATTTATGCGCGAGCATGTGCCGAGTTCTTCGCGCATTCACTACATCATTACCAAGGGTGGAGTCGCGCCGAACGTCGTGCCCGATTTGGCGGAGATTTTTCTCACTGCGCGGAGTCCATCGGGCGAAGTGCTCACCGATATCTGGGCGCGGATTCAGAAGATTGCGCAAGGGGCGGCATTGATGACTGAGACCACGGTTGATGTGAAGGTGGTGAGCGCGGACGCGAATGTCCTGACGAATGCGCCGCTGGCTGAACTCGCCCAAAGAGAACTGGAGGAGGTGGGCGGCTTTACTTATTCCGCCGAGCAGAAAGCATTTGCCGAGGAGTTGCAAAAGACATTGCCACCAAGTGCGGCGGGGCACTGGGAGCAGACGAGCACGATTGCTCCGTTGCGTGATCCCGACCCGAACGCGCCGGCGGCTTCGACCGACGTGGGCGATATCAGCTGGGTGGTGCCGACCATCGGCTTCGCAACCGCGACCTTCGTTCCTGGTTGCGCCCCGCACACATGGCAAGCGGCGGCAACGGCGGGTATGAGTATCGGTCAAGCGGGAATGCTGATCTCCGCCAAATCGCTAGCGCTCATCGGTGCGGATCTCCTCGCGCATCCGGAAGTGATTACCGCAGCCAGAGCCGATTTGGATAGGCAACTGAAAACGGTGACCTACAAATCGGCGATTCCACTTGGCCAAAAGCCGCCGTTGAATTATCGCGAAGACTAGGTCCTTTTCATTGCTTGTGAAGTAAGACTACGGTGCTATCGAAATCGCCACGCAGACGGACATGGATGCCGTTTGACATCAGATACGCGCCACTGCTTTGCTCAAGCATTTTGCCGTCCCATGATTCGAGTTGATAGACGCTGCGCGGGTCAAGGCCCTGCAGGTGAATCGTCGGCGGATCGGTATTGTATTGCTGAGAGTGGCGGAAAGCAAACACGACGGCTTCTGTGCCGTCTTTCGATACGTATTCGTTGGCGGTAGTGTCGTCGGTGCGCGGCGACAGCAGGCGATAAAGACTTCCGAACTGCACGGTTTCGCGAATGCGTTTATAAAGCGCGACCATCTGGGTGGCGAGCTTTGTATCGTCTTCACTGAACTTGTTCAGATTTGAACCCACGCCGAGCGCGCCTTGCATGGCGACCAGGAAGCGATAGCGGAGCGGCGTGCTGCGGCCATTGGTATTGGGTACGTCGGTGACCCAGGCCGACATGAATTTGGCTGCGTACGCTTGCGAGAAGCCTTCTTGAATGCGGAGGCGGTCGAACGCTTCGGTGTTATCGGAAGTCCAGACTTCATCGACGTAACGCAGTACGCCTAAATCGATGCGGCCACCGCCGCCCGAGCAGGATTCGATTTCCAGATCGGGATGGTTCTTTCTAAGTCTGTCCATGATCTCGTAGTAGTTCCAAACGTATTTGACCCAGAGTTCGCGCTGCGCATCGGCGCCTACTTCGGGCCAGCCGGGTTCGGCGAAAATGCGGTTCATGTCCCATTTGAAATAACGGAGTTTATAAGTGGTGGCGAGTTTGTCGAGCACTCCGAAAATGTATTCCTTCACGTCGTCGCGAGCCATGTTCAGCACAAGCTGATTGCGCAGTTCGCTGCGCGGACGGCCCGGAAAGTTCATCACCCAGTCGGGATGCGCGCGGTATAAATCGCTGTCGGGATTGATCATCTCCGGCTCCACCCACAAGCCGAAGTCCATGCCGAGCGCGTTGACGGATTTGATCAAGCCGCCGAGGCCGTTGGGGAATTTTTGCGGGTTGACGACCCAATCGCCAAGTCCCGCGTGGTCGGTATTGCGTTTGCCGAACCAGCCGTCGTCCATGACGAATAACTCAACGCCGAGTTTGGCAGCCTTCTGCGCGAGCGCAGTCTGGCCGGCTTCGTTTACGGCGAACTCGGTGGCTTCCCAAGAGTTATAGAGAACAGGCCGGACGCGCGCTTTTGCGCCGTGCGGCTCGATATCGCTCAGTTCCAGGCCGTGCAGCAAACGCGATGCCTCGCCGAATCCGTGCGCTGCGTAGCCTGCGTAAAACGCTGGCGTCTCAAGTTGCTCGCCAGGTTTCAGCGGATAGGCGAAGTCGAACGTATTAAATCCGCCGGTCACGCGCACCTGTTTGTAAGGAGTTTGTTCAACAGAAATGCGCCAGTTGCCGCTCCAGGCCAAGGCGCCGAACCAGACGCTGCCGCTCTCCTCGTTCGCTTCGCCCTTGTCGATGGCAAACCACGGATTGAAGTTGTGGCCGGTGTGGCCCAAACGGCTCTCCAAGACTTTCATGCCTTCGTGGATGGGCTCTTGATTCACTTGCGTTTCGGCGGCCCAACGACCGCTCAGGTAGGTGAGGCGGTAACCATCCCCCGGCGGCAGATTCCAAGTCGCTGATTGCGCACTTTCGAGCGTGATGGTTTGATTGCTTTTGTTGCGAACGACTGCGCGCCGGCTGATGATGCCCGCTTCCGCGAACACGCGGTATTCAAGAACCGCCTCGATATCGTCTTTTATGTCCTTGAGAGTGATAAAGAGGGTATCGCCCGCCACGCGGTGCGATTCGTAGTGAAGAACGAGATCGCGATTGCCATCGGCGCGCGTGATCTTCAGATCTGTTTCGTAGAAGCGCTTTCCGCCCCAACCGGGAAATTCCTCGGCTTCGAGCATTTCATGTGGATCGAATGAAGAGATATCTTCGTGGATTTTCGCGGCAGGAACGTCTGCGATGCGCCACAGAGGTGCGCCCCAATAGAGATTTTGTAGTTGCCCTTCCGGCGAGACGCCCGTGGCATAGGAACTGACGCGGGTAGTCAACAGCCATACTTTGCGGCTTTCGTCAAATTGAATGTTTTGGGCGGACGCGAACGTGAAGGCCAACAGGGACAGTGCAACTAGGCGCATGTTCCTGATTGTACTTAGAGCGCTTCTTTGATGGCGAGAATGTGATCGGCTGCTTGGTGTTGCAGCACTTGCCGCAAGCCACCGGGCCAGATGATTTCGATGCGGTCGACCACCTGCGCAGTTCCCAACCCAAAATGAAGGCGCAAGTCGCTTTGCGAAAGATAGCTGCCGCCGCTACGGACTTCCTGCCACTGCGCATGATCGCCGATAGTCACTTTCACGCGCGCTCCAATGGCGCTGCGATTTGCTTTTGTTCCTGCAAGTTTCAAGATAAGCCAGTGGCCAGATGCCTTATACGCCTGCTTAAAGAGAGAGGGCGCCTCGTTTTGGTTGTTCACGGCGACTTCGAGAGTGCCATCGTTATCGATATCGCCAAAAGCCGCGCCGCGGGCTGAGTGTAATTCGCGAAACGCAGGACCCGCTTGGTCCGTCTCATCAGTGAACTTGCCGTTGCCGAGATTCTGATAGAGAATGGCGCGGTCTTTGTAGTGAATATCGATGTGCAGCTTTTCCACTTCAGGGAACACATGGCCGTTCACAAGCAGCAGATCGGGCCAGCCGTCGTTATTGAAATCGAAGAAACCTGTGCCCCAACCGACGTAGCGCGTGTTCTGTCCGAGACCGGCGTCCAATGTGACGTCGTCAAAGTTTCCATCTCCCCGATTGTGATACAGCGTCTCAAATTCGTCTGAGAAATTTGTGCGGAAGATGCTGGCGTGGCCTTCACTGTTGTAATCGGCTTCCGCCAAGCCCATGCCCGACATGGCCTTGCCGTTTTGATCGAACGCAACGCCGCGAATGACGGCTTCTTCTTCGAATTTGCCGTTGCCTTTGTTGATATAGAGCAGGGAAGGCGTTTGGTCGCAGGCAACGTAGATATCCGGCAAGCCATCTTCGTTAAAGTCGCCGGTGAGGACGCTGAGCGAATAGTGGCCCGCCGGCTCGGCGATGCCGGATGATTCGGAAATGTCGCTAAATGTGCCGTCGCCGTTGTTCTTATAAAGCATGTTGCGGTCGAACGGCAAACCGCGCGGGCCGCAATTTACGGCGATGCCGCGGTAAAAGCAGTAAGGGTTGGCGCCGGGTTTCGGCGTGGTGGCTTTATCGAATTTCAAATAATTCGAGACGAACAGATCTAGTTTGCCGTCGTTGTCGATGTCGATGAACGCGCAGCCGGTGTTGTAGCGAACGCGGTCTTGCGTAAGATGCGCCTTTTGTGTTACGTCAGCGAAACGCTTGCCGGCGACATTTCGATAAAGATGATTGCCGCCCCAGTAGGTCACGAAGAGATCGGTATAGCCGTCGTTATCGAAATCGCCGGCACATACGCCTTGCGCCCAACCGCTGGATTGCAGGCCCAGTTGCGCGGTCACATCGCGAAAGTGGCCGTGGCCTTCGTTATGATACATGCGGTTGCTGCCGCCTTCGCCCGCAAGGACGAAGAGATCGAGCAAGCCGTCGTTATCGTAATCGATGAACGCGATTCCGCTGCCGGTAGTTTCAATAATGTATTGCTTGGTGACCGCGCCACCGTTGGGGAACACGGCAGTGAGGCCGGCTTGGCGCGCCACATTGTGAAAATCTGCGACAAGCAATGCCGCGGCCAGAAGAAGCCTGGTCATTCCTGCGCGGGCGGTTTTTCGCCCAGTTTCTTGAGAAAATCGCTAAACTCGCCTTCGGGCGGCTTTTGCAGCTTATCGAGGATCGCTTTCTCTTCTTTCGCTTTGTCCATTTGCCCGGCGTCGCGGTAGGCGGTGAGCAGGGCATAGTGCGCGGTTTCATTGGCGGGCTGTAATTCCACAGCCTTCGTCAATAGAGTAATCGCTGCGTCGTAGTGTTTGTCGAGCGTTTCCGTTTTGCCAAGGGCGATCATGGCTTGCACGAATTGCGGTGAAAGGGCGAGCGCCTTTTCAAAATGCGTTTTGGCTTCGGCTTTCTTGCCTTCTACCTGAGCGATCTGTCCGAGTTGAAACTCGCAGGCGCCATCTTCGGGGTTGAGCGCTAGTTCGTTCTGGAAGGCGGCGCGCGCTTTGCTGAGAGATTCCTGATTGTGGCTAGCCAACAGAAGCGCGCGGCCGAGACGGAAGTGCAGATCCGGTGCTTGCGGGTTCAGGCCGATGGCTTTTTGGTATTCGGCGATCGCGTCATCATATCGGCTTTGCACTTCGAAGATCTCGGCGGAAAGCTGATGCACGCGATACGAGGCGGGTGTTCGTTGGAACATGGCGAGCGTCGTATCGTTGAAAGCCTTCATATGCAGTTTGGCTTTGAGGTAGAGAACGTCGGCATTACCGGGCCAGCGCGTTGACATTTCGTCCAACAGCGCAAGCGCCTTTGTCTCGGCGCCTGCCGCGCTGTAACACTTCACGGCTGCTATACCCGCGAGCGCTTCGGCCCGCTCCATGGCGAGCAAATCAGGTAATGCGATAGCACAATCCCCAGTTGCCGCTTCGGAAAGTGACAGAAAGAGGCGAGCCTGTTTGTCGTTCGGGTCTTTGGCAACAGCTTCCTTAAGCTTGCTGAGAGCCAACGAGTAGCGGCCGGAATTGAAGGCTTGAATGCCCTCCTCCTTTGAGCCACTTTGCAGAAGCAGCACCAGTCCGAATGCGAAACGGCTAATGACCAGCATCATCCAACATCAAATCGCTGTTTCCGAAACGGTGATGCGCTTTTCCCTCGTAATAGCGGAAGCTCAAAAGCGGCGGCGGTCCGGGGGCGATCAAGGATTTGTGTTCGACACGCGCGTCGGGCTTCTCGGCGAGTGTGACGCAGCGGCCCGAATCGGCTGTTTGCTGCTGATTGGTGAACAACGCTGCCCACAAGAACGTTACTTTGAGCACTGGCATCATCGCCCGTTCAGCTCCTGCAACGCCCGCTTGGCGGTCTCACTATCGGGTTTGCGTTCTAACAATTGCTGCATGAGTTGTCTTGCGCGGTCCAACTTTCCCTGCCGGGCGTAAATCCGGCCCAGGTTCATATAACAAGCTTCATCTTGAGGCGCTACGCGAATGCCGTATTCAAAGGCGGCCATCGCGTCGTCTGCTTTGCCTTGCTGAATATATAGTACGCCCAGATTGTTAATAGCGTCCGCGTAGTCGCGTTTCTCGGCGATAGCTTGCTCGAAGTATTTCTTTGCGCCTGCGGTGTTTCCCTGTTTTGCTAAGGCGAGTCCCAAGCCGTTGGCTGCTTCCGGTTGTTGTGGATTCAGGTTGAGCGCCCGCTGGTAGTAGTCTTCTGCCAGCTTTTGGTCGTTCATCTTGTCGGCCAGTTGGCCGGCATTGAGTAGCACATACACCACGTCCGGTTTCAGCGAGAGAGCCTTTTCGAAACTTTCTTTCGCTTGCGCAAAATCCTTACGTTCTTCGTACACGTCGCCCAGGCCAGCCCAAGCCTCCGGGTTTTTTTGATCAACAGCCAGGGCGGCGCGAAAGCTCTTGTCTGCTTCCTCTGTGCGGTTGGCTTGCAGGTGAATCTGGCCAACCAAGACCAGCACGCGCGCGTTATCGGGTGTGCGGCGAAGGACAGCCTGCAAATAGGGCAGCGCCTCTTCGTAATAACCGCTCCAGAGAAAGGCCGCGCCAAGTTTGAAAAAATCGCGGTGAGGATTGCCCACGTAGAAGCCGGGGAAGGGCAGACCTTTGCCGGGAGTAGCCAGATCCGCCTTGACTTGTTCCTTGCTCGGCTCACCGCCGTAGACCTTGATGGCATGGCCGTCGCTATTGAGCAATAAGTAGAGCGGCGTGACGAGGGATGTGCGCCAATCGAACAAATAGCGGCGGAAGATTTCGTATTGCTCGCGCTTGTCTTTCAGAACGAGCAGGCCAGGGCCGTTTTGAGATTCGGGCAGAGGAACAGGCTCCAGGAACCAGGTGTCTTCGAGACGGAGGCTGTTGTCGCCTTTGAGGGAACCAACGGCGAGCGGATGGACTGCGCGAAACGGCCGGCTGCCGAATTGAGATTGATTCTCGGTAATTGTGTGTGTGTGTCCAACTGCCAAGTTCGCCAGCGTCTGCACGCTTCCCGAGGGCCAGGTGATCTTCAGGCTTTTAGCCGCCTGACTTGCGCCCAAGCCGAAAATGATCCGCTTGCTGTGCTGCGACAAAAAACCCGAACCGGCGCTCAGCCATTTCGTCTGGCCATCGACCTCGATCTTGGCCCCGATGCCGTCGCGGTTTGATTTTGTCCCCTTCAACACAAACGCAATCGCATTTCCTTGCGCGCAATCGTTCTGCATCACGCGTACCTGCGGCCCAAGCCGGCTCTTCAAAATCAAATCAAGCCGCCCGTCGCCATCAAAATCAGTGACGGCAAAAGCTCTGGAATCGTCGGCGAAATCCAGTCCGCTTACCCCTGAAAAGTCGTAATACCGATCCCCGCGTTTCACACGCAGCACGTTGGGCTCCCGGCCGTTCCAACAGTAGTCTTCGCGAATGAATTGGTTGATGGCGTTCCAACCGTTTTCATACGCCGCCGACGGTTGCGGCGTGACAGGCGAGCGCGCCACCACTTGACGCCAAAAGAAACTGCTGAGGTCCGTCTCCGATTCGTTGGTGAGCATGCCGCAAGTGACGAAAAGTTCGGCGTGACCGTCGTTATCGAAATCGTGCCCATCCGCCGACCACGCCCAACGGCCAAAGCCTGCATGCTCTCGCATGGTTGTGTCTTCGAAGTTTCCATCGCCATGGTTGCGAAACAGCGAGTTGCCCATGGTGTGCCGGCGATAGGCATCGGGAGCTTCCTTTGCAGGCCCGAAATGTTCGTCTTGCACCATCCGCTGGCCGGCATCGGTCCACATATTGGCGACGTAAAGATCGGCCCGGCCATCGCCATCGTAGTCAAACCACGCAGCGCTCATGCCGGGCCCGATATCCTCCACACCCGCTTGGGCCGCCTTGTCGTGAAAACGGCCTTCGTGATTGACGTAAAGGTTCTTGCGCCCGAAATCGTTCGCGACATAAAGATCGGGCCAGCCATCGTCATTGAAGTCACACCAAGCCGGCGCGAAGCTGAAACGATCGTTGTTTTCGTTCATGCCGGTTTCGGCAGTGCAATCTTCAAAGAAGCCGCCGCCATCGCCGGTCAGCTTGTTGCGAAACAAGAAATTGGGTGGGCCGTTACGCGCATCGTGATAGGGCGACGCATACGTGTATTGCGCCTCACTTTGAAAATAGACATAGCAGCACAAATACAAATCGAGTTTGCCGTCACGGTCAAAATCCGCCGCCGCCATGCCCGTGAATCCGCCCTGGGGAAGCGTTGCGAACCGAAAGGCATCGTTTCGCAACTCGAAATGCGTGCCTCGATTTACCAGCAGCACCGGTCCGTTTCCCCGCAAGATGACTAAATCCTGCCGCCCGGAATTCCGCAAGTCGAGAAACAAAGCGCACGAAGTGTCGTCCAGCAAGTCCACACGCCACTCAAGGCTGATATCCGCGAGCGTGCCGTCCTCGCGAAACTTGAAGAGCTTGTTCGGCAGACCGCCGGGCTGGCATATGTAAACTTCGTCGATGCCGTCGCCATCAATATCGCCCACGGCAATGCCGTTGCTGCCATAAATGTCGATACCAGTAGCCGGGTCGACGCGCGACCGCCAATACGGCACCCCGCGCAATAACTGATTTTGAAAGGCGGGGGTGTGCTCAAACGCGGCCGCAGTCACATCGCGAAAGAAAGGGCGGGCTGCCGAGGCGACATGCTCTTCAACGGGCGACAACTTCCCTTGCTCATGCCGCCAAGTTCCGACGTGGTAAAAAAGCTTGCCATCTTTCTCGCTGGCCACTTCAAAACGCACGGCATTTCCGGGCAACGGGAAAAACTCTGCGCGCCGGACGTTGCCTAACTGTTCAACCCAGATACGCCAATCAGCCGGCGTTCCGTCGAAAACCGCTTCCGCTAGGTCGGGCGCCAGCTGACGGTATGAAGTTGCGCCCACTGCCGCGTTCGGCAGGCTCTTTGATTGCAGTGCCGCATGCAGAGCGGCCTTTAGCGCCAGTGCTTCTTTTTCAGCGGGGAACTCGTCGTGGCCTGGTTCAATGAATGGCTTGAGCTTGAGATAAGGCGCTTCCGGGTGGCTGCGCTCTTCCTCTGCGAGCGCAGGGTGAGGTGGTTTCAGCCCCGCCATCACCGCCGAATAGAGCAAGAATTCTCGCCGGTTCACGGGCTACTTCTCCGTGACCTTCAGCGTTTGATCGGCCGCGGTTTTGCCGATTTTTTGCAGAATGCCGCTCGGCCAGTGTATTTCAATAGCATCAACCGCCGTAGCAGTGCCGAGACCGAAATGCAGCGTAAACGAATTGTTGGAATAAAAGCTGCCGCCGCTCATCACTTCGTCCATCATCTTGCGCCCGCCTGCCGTCACAATCGCACGTGCTCCAATAGCGCTGCGGTTTGACTTGGTTCCGGTCAACATCATGTTCAGAAAATGCCCGCGCGTGCCGCTGTTTTTCAAAACGCTGGGCGCGGCGTTCATATTCACAATGACAATTTCCTGCCGGCCATCGCCATCGAGATCGCCGATTGCTAAACCGCGGGCGGGCCGCGGCGTCAAAAACGCGGGACCAGCTTCGTTGGTGATGTCTTTGAATTTGCCGTTGCCGAGATTGCGATACAAGACCGTAGGTTGTAAATAAGTGTCGCCCAGTTGTTTGCCTTCCACCTCAGGATAGACATGGCCGTTCGCAACCACCAGATCGCGCCAGCCATCATCATCGACGTCCACGAACGCAACCCCCCAGCCTAAATACTGTCGCGGTTTGAGCCCGCTTTCGCGAGACGTATCGGTGAAGAACTTGCCATCGTCGTTATGAAAGAGAGACGTAAGGTCGCCCGAAAAATTTGTCTTGGCGATAGCAAGACGCCCCTCGTTGTTGTAATCGGCCACCGCAACGCCCATTCCCGCTTGCAGCGCGCCGTCAAAGTTGAAGGCAACGCCCGCCTCTGCCCCGCGCTCTTCAAAAGTGCCATCGTGCTTGTTGTGGAAATACAAGCTGGGTGTCATGTCACAAGCGATGTAGATATCGGGCCAGCCATCGTTATCGAAATCGGCGGCCACCACGCCCAATCCGTAGCGTCCACCCGATTTTAGGAACCCAGCAGCCTCGCTGACGTCGGTAAAGGTTCCGTCGTGATTGTTGTGATAGAGAACGTTGTACGCCTTGGGCAATCCCCGCGGCCCGCACATGACCGGGATCGATTTCCATTGACAAAAATCGCCATCGCCGGGGCGAGGTGTTTTGGCCAAGTCGAGGTCGACGTAGTTCGCCACCACGATATCCAAATACCCATCCCGGTCATAATCCACAAACGAGCAGCCGGAACCATAGCGGACGCCTTCGGTTGGTAGCTTGGCTTTGGCCGTGACATCTTCGAACGTCCCGTCGCCCTTGTTGCGATAAAGAAGATTGTGTCCGTAGTAGGTGAGCAGCACATCCGAATGGCCGTCGTTATCGAAATCACCAATGCAAACAGCCTGGCCCCAACCTGTGAAGTTCAGACCCGCCGCTTCCGCAACGTCATGGAAGTGTCCGTTGCCGTCGTTGTGATAGAGCTGTGGCGGAGTTTTCGCAGTTGAGTTCAGGCGTGTGCCGTTAGTGATGAGAATATCGTTACGGCCATCGCCATCATAGTCGAAAATGGCAACGCCGTTACCCGTGGTTTCGAGAATGTAGTCTTTACGCTGTAATCCGCCGAAGGTGTTTCTTGTGGTCAGACCCGAGGCTTGGGCGACGTCCTGGAAATAGATTTTGAATGGGAAAGACTGGGCCCCCACCAAGGCCACCAGGACAAAACACACAGCCGAAGATTGCCTCACCATTCGACCAACAGGATAGCGCCTGGATGTGGGAAAACGCAGACCACTAAAAATTCTTGAAGTAAGCGTTTACGTGTGATAGAGTCTATTGCAGTTCGAGGTCTTTCCGTAACTCAACGTTAGAGGGGTTTTTACACATGCCACGTTGGCGTAATTTTCTTTCAATCTTCCTTGCACTGTTTGCAATGAGCAGTCTTGCTCTGGCACAGCGCGATCTCGGTACAATCACGGGAACCATCACAGATCAACAAGGTGCTGCCGTTCCAAACGCAAAAATCACAATCAAAGATGATGCCACGGGTGTGTCGTATGACACGGTCAGCAATGACACCGGTAATTATACACGGCCTTCGCTGACTCCTGGGACCTACACCGTAAGTGCTTCGGCGGCGGGGTTCCAGAAGACGCAGCAGGGCAACGTCATCGTCAACCCTGGTGAGCCGATCGCGGTCAACTTGGCGTTACGAGTTGGCAATGCGTCGGAAACAGTTGAAGTAACCGCATCAGCGCCGCTGCTTCAAACTGAATCACCGTCAATGGCGGAAAATCTGACGTCTGCTCAGGTTTCCGAATTGCCACTGGGCGGACAGAGAGTCTTCACATATCTGGCGCGGTTGACGCCAGCGGTAGTGCCCGCTGAACCCGGCGCGCGCGATTCGAACGGGGGTGGTTTCTCGGCCAATGGCGTTCGGTCGACGGGCGAGAATAACTTCTTGCTGAACGGTGTTGACAACAACGTCAACGTCATCGACTTCATCAATCAAACGTCGTTTGTCATCGGGCCTTCGGTGGAAGCGATCGGCGACATGCAGGTGATCACGAACGGCGCCAGCGCGGAATATGGACGCGCAGCCGGCGGCATTCTAGACATCACGCTGAAATCGGGTACTAACCAAGTTCATGGCGTGTTGTTCGAAGTCTTGCAGAATACTGATTTCGACGCCAATAGCTGGACGAACAACTTAAACGGCGTAGCACGCAATCCGATTAAACAGAACCAATTTGGGGCTGCTGCCGGCGCGCCAATCATTAAGAACAAGCTGTTCATTTTTGGCGATTATCAGGGTACTCGCGTTAGAACGGCAGGCGGTTCGGTAGATGGCCTCGGCAACGGTGGTAATCAAACAATTCCGACAGCGCAGGAGCGAGTCGGCAATTTCGCGGGCCTGGGGTATGCGGTTTTCGATCCAACGACAACGGTTTGCACCAGCGGGTGTGCGGCTGGTTCATTGAGTGCGCTTCCGGGCCAATCACCCACTTACACTCGAACTCCTTATGCGGGAGGGATGCTCTCACCCACCCAAATCGACCCAGTGGCAGCAAAACTTGCGGCGCTCTTCCCGGCGACGAATCGGCCGATCCCGGCTAGCGGTCTTCCCACGAATGACTACTACATTGTCACTCCCGGCAGTTTAAATACTGACCAGGGTGATGGCCGCGTTGACTACCACTTAAATGACGCCAACAGCATTTTCGGCTCGATCAGTTGGACCAATACTGCTAAGCTCAGCACGCCGCCTTTCCCTGGCGCACTTGATAACGGCGGCTTCGGCGGCAACAGCGAGCAGGATTTAGGCCGAAACGGTAATTTGAGCTGGTCGCATATCTTCTCGCCCAGTCTTGTGAACGAAGCCCGCGTGGGTTTCAGCCGATTGGTAACTGCCCGTACGCAGGCCAACGCGAATACCGACGAATACAAAGCATTTGGGATTGGCGGCTACGATCCAACAACTACGCTGAACGGGGGCTTGCCCAATTTCAGTATTGCCAATTACAGCGGCTTCGGCGCATCTAACTGGCTTCCGACCAAGGAATACAACAACGAATGGGATTTGATCGATAACGTGACTCTCAATAGAGGGAAGCATTCCATCAAATTCGGTGCCGAATTCAGACAGTTGCACTTCCCGTTCTTCCAAGTTCCGGAACCTCACGGCGAACTGGACTTTGGACGTAACGAGACGGGGTTCCCGTGCATCTTGACTTCCTGTTCTCAGACTCCTTCTAACACCGGCGATGGATTTGCGTCCTTCATGCTTGGCGCGATCCAATCCGACCAGATTTCGACGACGAACTTTATCTCGTCGACGAAGCAAGGTTACGCTTTCTACGTGCAGGACAACTGGAAGGTTAGTCCGAAGTTGACACTGAACTTAGGTGTGCGCTATGAATTGTTTTCGCCGATTGGCGAGCAATTCGGACGCCAATCTTCCTTTGACATCCAGAACCTGACTCTGTACATCCCGAAGGGTCCCAATCAGAATGCTGCATTGCCCCCGAACTTTAATGCGCCAGCAGTCATCAATGGGATCACCTACCCAGCCTTATTTACCACGCCCATCACGGTCAGCCGTGGCCAAGTGAACAGTTATCTAATTCCTTGGGACAAGACCGATGTTGGTCCGCGATTGGGCTTTGCTTACAATCTAAAAGAGAAGACTGTGGTCCGTGGCTTCTTCGGGATCTTCTATGGTGGCGAAGAAAATCAGGGCGGAAACCCAAATCGTGGTGAATCTGCGCCGTTCAATGAATCTCCACAGTTCAATCGCCCCAATGGTGTGAACCAATTTCAGCCGGATCCGTTGATGGCAGGCGGCGCGCCAATCGGTGGAATTTCTATTGGCTTCCCGGCAGCTCCTTTCAGTGGGACGCCTGTGTCGTCTTTGGCGCTCCGCTCAATCGCTACCGATTTCCGCAACGGTATGGTGCAGGAGTGGAACCTGTCGGTCCAGCACGAATTCCAGGGGCAAATGGCTCTGGAAGTCGGTTACCTGGGCAATCATCAGTCGCATCAGCTTTATCAGCCCAACCCCAACACCGGGCCGCTGATATTCACCTCGAATTCCAATATCACGGGAACCAGCACGAGCTTGTATCCAGATTTAGGAGGAGTCTCGGGAACTGCTAGCTTCGGTATGGGAAACTACGACGCAATGACGGCGAAATTGACCAAACGGATGTCGGCTGGATTGCAATTTCAGGCGGCCTATACTTGGGGCCATGCGCTGGCGGACACCGGCACAACTCTTTCCGGCTCTAACGGCTTCTACCAAGTTGATAACGCCAATACTTCGTTGTCTTACTCGAGCGCAGCCTGGGATGTCCGGCAGAACTTCGTGAGTTCGTTCTCGTACGACGTTCCGTTTGGCAAGGGCAAAAAATATGGCTCCAATCTGAATCGGGCTGTCGACATCGCGTTAGGGAACT
Organism: Bryobacterales bacterium; assembly: GCA_963763615.1. Classification (GTDB taxonomy): domain Bacteria; phylum Acidobacteriota; class Terriglobia; order Bryobacterales; family Bryobacteraceae; genus Bog-105. The sequence goes on from CAVXPI010000021.1 coordinate 297,006, forward strand.
GGCAGGTGAACGGAATTCTATCGATTCGTTCGGGCCAGCCATTTACGCTTGATGGCAACGGTTGTCAGCAAGTCAACGGTGGTTGCGGACCGGAACTGCTCACCGGTACCAACGCGAACGCGGCACCGTCCGGCGGTCGCAATCCGTATGAGTGGTTCAATGTCACCAACTTCGGCTGCGTGATTCATAGTTATGGCTCGGTAACCTGTCCGACCAACAATCAGGGACTTTCCGAAGGCAACGTTGGCTTGCAAAGCAATGTTGGGCCGCCGACACGAACGCTGGACTTTTCGATCTTCAAGGACTTCGCTTTGACCGAGCGGTTTAAGCTTGAATTTCGTGCGGAGGGGACGAATGTGGCCAATACGCCGCAATTTAGCACCCCTAGCAACAGCGCATCGAGTAGCGGCAATTTCGGCCAGATTACCAGTACCAACGCTGGAACTGAACGTCACATCCAGTTTCAGTTGAGACTGCGGTTCTGAACAGAGAGTAGTTTCTAAAGTGAGGCCGCCAGCGTCCCAAATGGGCGCTTGGCGGCCTTTCGATTTAGTAGCTTTAGTATTTGCTACCCTTGTCCCTTCTTTTTCTGGTGGCGTCGGAGTCGCCCACGCAGATTCTGCAACGTGGATTGATCGCGCTGCAGCATGGGGATTTGATACGTGCCCGTGCGGCGTTTGAGGAAGTGGCGAAGCAAGATCCGCATAATGCCTTTGCTTGGGCCTCCCTGGCTGAAACGTATCTTCAGCTAAAACAACCGGTGGTTGCCGCCAGCGCTGCCGTTAAAGCGGAGAAATTCGGCGGCGACAATCCAGTCATTGACCACGCGTTGGCGATATATTTGACAAAAACCGGTGACTTCCGTCACGCAGCCGAACTAGAGCAGAAGTTCGCGGATAGTGGGCGCGCGGATGCCGAAGCCGAGCAACGAGTCGCGGAGTTGTACCTCGACGGAGGAGATGTGCCCGATGCTCTGTCCGCTGCTGAAAAGGCGGCGGAGGCTCATCCCTCGCCTGGGGCGGAAAATGTGCTTGGACGCGCTTTGCTTGCCACGGGCCGTGCCGAGGAGGGGGCCAGTCATTTGGGCGCGGCTTGGGAGGGAGCCAAAAGCGATCCCCACTACGCTTTTGACTATGCCCAGGTTTTGTTGCGCCGCGAGAAATTCGCTGAAGCCGCAGAAGTACTCAATACGAGCTTGGAAGCGCACCCAGACGATCCGCAGCTTGTACTGGCCCTAGGCGTCGCCCGCTACGGCCAGAGGCGCTTTGAGGACGCGATAAGCGCGTTTCTGAAGGTGATCCATATCGATCCCCAGGTCGAGCAGCCTTACGCCTTTCTGGGGAAGATGCTCGATCAAGCGGGAGACCATCTGCCGGAGATCACCGCGGCGTATGAACGGTGGTCAACGCGGAACCCGAGAAACTCGCTTGGGCCGTTGCTTTTGGCGAAGGCTCGATTGGCGAGCGATTCAAAGGATGCCACGGCTGAGGGACTGCTGCGCAAGTCGATCATGCTTGATGGCACGAATTGGGAGGCGCATTATGAGTTGGGCGTTTTGCTGGAAGGCAAGCACGATTGGCTCGCAGCGAGATCCGAACTCCAACGCAGTGCCGAGCTAGACCCAAAACAGGCCATGCCGCACTACCATTTGGCGCGGGTTTATGACCGCTTGGGCGAGGCCGATAAGGCCAAGGAGGAAAGGGCGGTGCATGAAAAGCTGACCGGGGGGCCGAAGTAGGCTTGCCTTCAGAATGACAGCAATGCTATCATCGCTATCAGAGAGCGTATCCGAATGGCTACAGCAGCGATCACAATTAGAAAGTTGGACGATACAGTGAAGAGCCAGCTTCGTGTCCAGGCGGCGGAGCATGGCCGTTCGATGGAGGAAGAGGCTCGCGAAATATTGAAAACTGCACTGCATCAATCGGCTGTTGCGCCAGTGGATTTAGCAACTTCAGTGAGACGGCGATTTGCGGCCGTGGGCGGTGTTGACTTACCGATTGCCGAGCGTGAAGCGATTCGCCCGGCGCCTGACCTCCGCAAATGATCATTTTGGATACGAACGTCGTGTCCGAGTTGATCAGACCCGTTCCGTCTGAAACCGTACTTCGCTGGATTTCGTCGCAGCCCGCGCTGTTGCTTTACACCACGGCCATCACGCAAGCCGAAATGCTGTACGGCATGGAGATCCTGACAAAAGGAAAGAAGAAAAAGGCACTGGAGGCGGCGCTCCTGGGCATGTTTGCCGAGGATTTCCGCAACCGCGTTTTGGCGTTCGACCCGGATTGCGCGAAGCATTTTGCCGAAATTGCTTCAACCCGAAAGGCCCAGGGGCGGCCAGATTTCCCAATTTGACGCGCAGATTGCCGCGATCGCGCGGAGCCGCAAAGCGCTGTTAGCAACCCGCAACATGGCAGATTTCGCAGATTGCGGAATTAAGCTAATCGACCCGTGGAACTCAAAGGCCTAGCGTTTCAGCCGCATACTTCATACAGGCAATTACGTTTTGATTCTCTAGCTGCAATTGCTCTTCGTGATTCAAATGCGAGATTCGCGGCAGGGGCTTCGAGCTTTTACGATCGGCGACAAAACGCAGCGTACGCGCCAGCGCCAAGCCGCTCTTATCCGGAAACGTAGTCCAGTACTTGTCGGTCAAGCACGGAACCTTCAGCGGATCGCGCGTAATCATTTCAAGCGTCCACCGAACATTAGGCCGTGCTTTCTGAACCACGCTGACGGCGCGCGGCAAATCGAGATACCCTTCCCCGAGCACCACTTCAGACATCAGAAACCCGTCGCTATGCGTTTCGACGGCCATGTCTTTTAAATGAGTCGTTACGACGTAGGGAGCAAGCTTCTCGATTGTCTCCATCGGGTCCGCATCCAGCAACGAAATGTTGTTGCCGAAATCAAGGCAGACGCCGAAGTATTCGCTTGAATACTGCTTCATGATCGCGACCATTTCATCGCTGGTCCAGTCTTTATGATTTTCGAGCCCCAGCGGAATCTTGTATTTTTCAAGCAGGGGTATGGCGGCCGCAATGGATTGCTTGCTTTCCTCAACATGTTGCTGCCATGCTTCCAGCGTGGCGAATGTTTCGTAGCGGCGCGTGCCTAAACAAGCAGCGCGCAGGGCAACGGCCCCTACATCGCGTGCATCTTTCAGTGCTTGTTCAAACGCGGCGGTGTCTTGGCCGCGCGGCATCGGCACCATCGCTTCAATCCACATCTCCAACTGCTCGGAACGGCGTCGAATGCGCGAGACGTCGGCCCGAGTCGTAGCTTCGCCCGCGATATCTCCGTGGATGCCGGCCTGAATACCAGGTGCGCCGAGCGCGTGGCAGTGCTCCAGAAACCCGTACGTGTCTTTGGGAAACCACACGCCCATGTAAGACGTGGTGGCAACAGCTAGTTTCGATTTCACTGTTTCCTGGGATGCTTTCGGAAGAACGCGATGTTGATCGCAGCGGAAACCAGGCAAAGACCAGCGAGCGTGTCCATGGCCAGCGCTGTGCTGTGGTACTTCGTGCTCATGAAGCCAATCACAAGCGGACCGAACTGGCCACCCAAATTACCGATGGAATTGATGATGGCTATGCCTGCGGCCGCCGCGGTTCCTGACAGATAAAGCGTCGGTAAGGACCAGAAGGCCGACGAAGCGGAGACCACTCCGGCGCATGCCAGTGACAATGCAAGCAGCCCGACGGTTCCCGAAATTCCGGGAATCGCCGATATCGCAAGGCCAAGCCCACCTGCGGCCGCAGCGAACGCAATGTGATAACAACGTTCGCCGGTGCGGTCGGAGTGCCGGCCAATCAGCACCATCGCAATCGCTGTGATGCCCCACGGAATCATACTAAGCAGGCCGATCCTGAATTGATCCTGAGTCATCGTGTTCTTGATAATTTGCGGCAGCCAGAATTGCAAACCGTAGTTGCCGCTGACCGATCCGAAATAGATCAGGCAGAAGAGCGCGATGTGAAAGCCTTGCTTCAGTGAGCTTCGTCCGCCAACGGTCGCTTTCTTATGCGCTTCATCTTCCTCCAGGCGTTGGCAGATCAATGCACGCTCATCGGCGTTGAGCCAAACAGACGAGTGCGGCCCGTTGTCCAAGAAGATCATCGAAGCGGCGCCGGCCAGGATCGAGGGCACAGCCTCAAGTACGAAAAGCCACTGCCATCCGTGCAGCCCAGCCACGTTATCAAATCGCTTCATCAGCCAACCGGAGATCGGCCCAAAGATGAAGCCTGACAGCGGAATGGCTGTCATGAACACCGCTACCATTTGCGCCCGGTAGCGCGTGTTGAACCAGAAGGTGAGGTACAAAATCACTCCGGGGAAGAAGCCCGATTCCACAATGCCAAGCAAGAAGCGAACACCATAAAAGTCCCACGTGGCATGCACAAACATCGTGCAAGCCGAAACCAGGCCCCAGACGATCATGATCGGCCCCAGCCATAGCTTCGCGCCGATTTTCTGCAGAGCTATGTTGCACGGCACCTGAAACAGTAAGTAGCCGATGAAGAAAATGCCTGATCCCACGCCAAATACCGTGTCAGTCATCGCCAGGTCTTTCTTCATGTCGAGACCCGCAAAACCTACGTTCACCCGATCCACGTAGGCAAAGATGTAACACATGAAAAGGAACGGCATGAGGCGCCAAATCACCTTGCTATACGTGCGCTTCTCAAATTCGGGATCGAAGCTTCGAGGCGGGTTCGCGGCTATGGGTTCTGAGCTTTGAGCCATGCTAGATTTCCTTTTTTCGGGCGAGATCGATCAGTTGATCGCAGCCGCGGACAGTTAACGCCATCATCGTGAGTGTCGGATGCTTGTCGCCTGTGGTCACGAAACAGCCGCCGCCGAAAACAAATAAGTTGTGGATATCGTGTGTTTGGCAGAACGAGTTCAGCACGCTCGTCTTCGGGTCGTTGCCCATCCGGCATGTGCCCACTTCATGAAAGAGCGATCCAGGCGGCGCGAGAAAAGGCTTTGCCGGATTCGCTTCCCCTTTCGCCGCATGGAAAAGCTCCTGCGCGCTGTTGAAGAAGTGCTGATACAGCGCCTTATCGTTATCGGAGTGCGTGCAGTGAATCTTAAGAACGGGAATGCCCCATTTATCCTTCACCACGGGGTCGAGTTCCACGAAGTTCTCTTTCCTCGCCAGCATCTCCCCACCCGACATCCAGACTCGCGCCGCCGCGGGATAGAGCGACTTTACTTGTGTCTTGTATTCCGAGCCGAAGCCGGGCAAAGAAGGTGCAAACATGGGGAACATTGCCGCGCCGCCCGATGCACTCATCCCGTAACCGCGAATGAAGTCTGGATTCTTCTTCGATGCCAGATTGGTGAAGTTAGGAATGTAGAGGCCGCCCGCTTTGCCATCGTCATTGCGAATTTTTGCGCCCTTGAGTTGCGGCAAGAATCCCGAGGCACCTGTCCCGACGAGCTGATCCATTAAATACTGGCCCAGTACGCCACTACTATTGGCGAGGCCGCCGTTTTCCGAGTTGAGCAGCAGGCGAGTGTTCTCCAGAGACGATCCGGCCAAAATCACGATGGGCGCTTCCGCCTCTACTGTTTTGTTCGTGAATCTCTCTACGTAGCGAACGCCCTTCGCGCGATGCTCATCGTCGAGCAGCACATGGCTCACCACCGAATCGCAAAGTAGCGTCACGTTGCCTGTTTTCAGTGCTGGCGGCAGCGTGGTAGAGACCGTGCTAAACATCGCCCCCACGTCGCAGCCGTTAATACAATTGCCGCAATAGTGGCAAGGCGGACGGTTGTTCAGCATTCGTGTGAGCTGTGCCACCCGGCGCGGCGTCGCGGGAAAATCTACTTTCTTGCAGGCAGCATTGAAGATCGTTTCCGCGCAGTTCAACGCCATCGGCGGCAGAAAAACGCCATCGGGAAATTGTGGAAGGTTCGCCTTCGCCGCGCTTACTCCAATGAATTTCTCCACGCGGTCGTAATACGGCGAGATGTCATCGTAAGAGATCGGCCAGTCTTCCCCATGGCCGTCGCGCGAAGCCGCCTTGAATTCAAAATCGGACATGCGGTCGGACGCCCGCGCCCAATGCAGCGTGCGCCCTCCCAAAACGCGCGACCGCAGCCAATTAAATGGTTTGTCCGCCGGCGTGGTGTAGGGATTGTCGCGGTCGTCAAGCATGATCCGATAGTTGTATTCGGTGGAGTTCTTGAAGTATTTGCGCAGCAGCCCAGGCTGTCCGCTGCCGCGAAAATCCAGCTCATACGGCCAGCGATGATGAAAATCGCGGTATGGCACAACCGGCGAACCCGCTTCCAGCAACGCTACTTTGAAGCCTTCCTGCGCCAACATCATGCAGGCCCATCCGCCGCACGCACCAGAGCCGACAATAATAGCGTCAAACTTTGCCATGCCTAAACCTTCTGGTGTTCCGGATGAGTGCAAGCTGGAAACTCCGTGAGATAAGCGATCCCTTGGTACTCCAGCACGTCCACCAAACCAACGCGCGATGTGTAGAACGCGCGAACGGTCATCTCCTTGATCAGCCGATAGGCCGCAAAACCCGCATGAGTCTGTGCCGCATCAGTCTCTGGCGCAGAAGCCTCTTTGATCAGTGCTTCCTGCTCTTTCGACGAAAGATTGCCGAACTTCGCGCCTTGCAGCCAGTCCATCGCATCGCGCCATGGCTGCTGCGTTTCCGGTGCAAATTCGGCGGCGGCGTTCACTACAAAATCTATAAAACTCGCCACCTGCGCTTCACGCGCGCCAAGTGTTTCGTCGGTAGGAATGAGAATCTCCGTGAACCAACCGAGCCAGACGAACTCTTCCTGCGAAAAGAACTTGGGTTGGTAACCCTTCCAATTGTGCGGATCGGCAGGCGGTTTGGACGCTGCTGAATGGTCGTGCTCCTGTCTGGCCATAAGCCACGGCGCGAGAAATGCTTCAGCGCCCGCGGTAGCCGCAGCCCGCCCGATCATCCAATTGGCATCGCGGCGGGTCATCGAGCCGTCCAACCGCCGTCAATCAAGATGTCGGTGCCGGTGATGAATGACGCCGCATCGGAGCATAAGAAACACGCCAAGCTTCCTATGTCTTCCACCTTGCCCCAGCGCCCCACCGGAATGTTCGCGACAAACTGCGTGTTCAATTCCGGATTGTTGACAATGGGCATATTCATTTCCGTTGCGAACGGGCCGGGGCTGATTCCGTTTACCGTTACGCCTTCCGCCGCTAGCTCCAATGCCAGCGCACGGATCAATCCCAGAACCGCCGCTTTGCTCGCCGAATAAGCGCTACGCTGCGGAAGGGAAACGTGGCTCATGATCGAGGTCATGCAAAGCACACGGCCATACCCCGTTCCACGCATCTGCGGCACGAATCTCCGGGACATCAGAAAGACGCTCGTCAGGTTCGTATTGATGACGCTTTGCCATTCGTCGAGCGTAAAATCAGTCAAATTCTTGCGCACGTTGATGCCGGCGTTATTGATAAGAATCTGAACTTTTCCCAGCTTGGCCGAGACTTCCTTCTCCAGTTGATCTACCTGCGCTTCACTGCTGACGTCGGCCACAAAAACCTCTGCCTGGCCGCCGGCCGTCTTGATGTCGTTCTGCACCTCGCTCAGTTTTGTGACATCGCGTGAAACCAGAGCCACTGTCGCGCCCGCTCCTGAAAGTGCCAGTGCCATGGCTTTTCCCAGGCCTTTGCTCGCTCCCGTAATGAGTGCCGTTTTGCCCGCTAGATCTTGCGCTCGTGTGAGATTTGACATTTTTGTGAATGAACTTCGACCCTCAACATACTATCGCGCTCAAGGGGAACAGCTTTGCGACGGTATAATTCAACGGATGAAGGTTGTGATTCTTTGCGGCGGTCTGGGTACCAGGCTTCGCGAAGAAACTGAGTTCCGGCCCAAGCCTCTGGTAGAGGTGGGCGGGCGTCCGATTCTCTGGCACATCATGAAGCTCTACGCGCAGCAGGGCTTCCGCGATTTTATCCTTTGCCTTGGCTATCGCGGCAACATGATCAAAGACTATTTCCTGAACTACGAGGCCATGAACAGCGATTTCACCATCTGCCTCGGCGGTAAATCGCGCATCGAATATCACGGCGATCATGATGAACAGGGCTTCGTGGTAACCCTTGCCGAAACCGGCGAAGACTCCATGACGGGCGGCCGCTTGCAGCGCGTGAAAAAATATCTGCAAAACGAAGAGCGCTTCATGGTCACTTATGGCGACGGCTTGGGCGATGTCGATCTGAATCAACTCGCCGGCTTTCATGCTTCGCACGGCAAGATCGCCACGGTCACCACCTTCCGGCCCGTGTCGCGTTTCGGCATTCTAGATATCGATCAATCTGGAAACGTCACCAGCTTCAGCGAAAAGCCTCATTCCGACGCCTGGGCCAGCGCGGGTTTCTTCATGTTCGAGCCCGGGATTTTCGATTATCTCGGCGGCGACGATTGCATTCTCGAGCGTCAGCCCTTGGAACGCCTCGCGCACGAAGGCCAGCTCGTTGCCTATCATCACGAAGGTTTCTTTTGCGCCATGGATACCTACCGCGAATATGAATTGCTAAATCAACTCTGGAGATCCGAACAAGCCCCGTGGAAAAAATGGTGAATGGCGAAATCTGGCGCGATCGCCCTGTTCTGATCACCGGTGCGACAGGACTCGTGGGAGGTTGGCTCACGAAGCGGCTACTGGCTGCCGGCGCCGATGTCGTTTGCCTCGTCCGCGATTGGGTTCCGCAATGCGAAGCCGTCCGCAGCGGCATCCTTGAACACACCAAAGTCGTGCGTGGAAATGTCGAAGACCGTGAGATCATCGAGCGCACTCTGGGCGAGTATGAAATCGATACTGTCTTCCACTTGGCCGCGCAAACCATCGTGGGTATCGCCAACCGGAACCCTGTTTCAACCTTCGAAAGCAATATTGGCGGCACCTGGAACTTGCTGGAAGCCTGCCGCCGGTCTCCTTTAGTCAAAGCTGTCGTCGTCGCTTCGTCCGACAAGGCTTATGGCAGCCAAGAGAAGCTGCCTTACTCCGAGGACACCCCCCTTGCCGGCCGCCACCCATACGATGTAAGTAAGTCGTGCGCTGATCTAATAGCTCAGGCTTACGGCCACACTTATGCGCTTCCCGTTGTCATCACCCGGTGCGGCAACTTCTACGGCGGCGGCGACTTGAATTGGAATCGCATCGTTCCCGGCACCATCCGCTCGATTCTGCGCGGCGAACGCCCGGTAATTCGCTCGAACGGCCAATTCATCCGTGACTATTTCTATGTCGAAGATGGCGCGGCGGCCTACATGTTAATCGCTCAACACTTGTTGGCGGACACAAATAGAGTATTATGTGGGAAAGGTTACAATTTATCGAACGAGGACGCTGTTACGGTTGCCGATCTTGTTTGCTTGATCCTGAAGAAAATGGGGTCGGATCTTCAGCCTGACATCAGAAATGAAGCGCCTAACGAAATTGAACGTCAGTATCTCAACGCCGATCGCGCTCGACAAGAATTAGCCTGGCGGCCACTTTTCACTCTGGATGAAGGGCTGACCGAAACCATTCGCTGGTACCGCCAGTTTTTTGGAGGGTTGAACGATGACATCGCAGGCCGGCGTTTTGCGGAAACGCATTCTCGACCTAGTGGCTGAGTATCACCAGATTGCCCATGCACCGAATCCGTTTGTCGCGGGCGAGAGTGCCGTTCCCGTTTCAGGCCGCGTCTTTGATGCGGAAGACATTCAGTCGTTAGTCGATTCCTCGCTGGAGTTTTGGCTTACGAGCGGGCGCTTCGCCGAAGAATTCGAACATCGCCTGGCTGCCTATTTCGGCGTGCGCGGCGCAACACTCGTCAACTCCGGTTCCTCGGCCAACCTGCTGGCCGTTTCCGCGCTCAAATCGCCGAAGCTAGGTACGCGCCGCCTCCTATCTGGCGACGAAGTTATTACTGTGGCGGCCGGATTTCCCACAACCGTGAACCCCATCGTTCAGAACGGTTTGGTACCTGTTTTTGTTGATGTAACCGTTCCTACTTACAACGTTGACATTCGCCTGCTCGAAAGCGCTAGATCCGAACGCACCCGCGCCATGATTTTCGCGCACACACTAGGCAATCCGTTCGACGCCGCGGCCGTGGCCGAATTCGCTCGTAAACATGATTTGTGGCTGATCGAAGATTGCTGCGATGCCGTAGGCGCAACCTTCGACGGCAAGAAGGCCGGGACCTTTGGAGACATCGCCACCGTCAGCTTCTATCCTGCCCACCACATCACCACGGGCGAGGGCGGCTGCGTTCTCACGGAAAAGCCGCTGCTAAAAACGATTGTCGAATCGTTCCGCGATTGGGGCCGCGATTGCTGGTGCGATCCAGGCAAAGAAAATACCTGCGGCAAACGCTTCGATTGGCAACTCGGTGGTATGCCGCGCGGATACGACCACAAATACATGTACTCGCACATCGGCTACAACTTGAAAATGACGGATATGCAGGCGGCCATTGGCGTTTCCCAAATCAACAAGCTGCCGGAGTTTATCGCTAAACGCCGGGCCAATTTTCAACTGCTCCGCGCCGGTCTCAAAGATCTGGAGCATATCTTCATCCTGCCGGAAGCTACTCCTAACAGCGACCCGAGCTGGTTTGGCTTTCCGCTAGCCGTGCGGCGCGAAGCGCCCTTCAGCCGCAATCGCGTGATCGCGTTTCTCGAGCACCGCAAAATCGCGACCCGGCTGCTGTTCGGCGGCAACCTGCTGCGCCAACCCGCTTACCGCGAAGTAAAGCACCGCGTCGCCGGATCCCTCGCGAACACGGATTTCATCATGAACCAAGTTTTCTGGATAGGCGTGTACCCGGGACTTACTTCCGAAATGATCGCCTATATGGTGGACGCCTTTCACCACATGCCTATCGCCGACTGGAAAACGTTGTGGGCGTAAATGCCGTGTGAACTGCCGGAATCCGATCTCCAGCACGTCCTCGAACATACTCAATCCGTCTGGCCTCACTTAGCCGGATCGAATATTCTCGTCACGGGCGCGACCGGTTTTGTCGGTTCGTGGCTTGTCGAAACACTTCTTTTTGCGAATCGCAGACTGCAATTAAACACGCGCGTTTTCGCCCTGACCCGCAATCTACAAAATCTCTACGCGACTGACCCCTCCCTCGAAATCCTCACGGGCGATATCAAATCCTTCCACTTCCCGTCAACCTCGCTCGACTACATCATCCACGCCGCCGTCGAGCACGGAGCAACTAACCTGCCGGGTACTCAACACGTTCTAGACGTCGCCCAAGCTCACGCCGCTCAGCGAATGCTTTTTACCAGTTCGGGTGCCGTTTACGGAGAACAGCCTTCCCATATTTCCCACATCCCTGAAGACTTCGCCGCTGCTCCGCTGCCCGGAAATATCTATGCGCAAGGCAAACGCGAATCGGAACAGCTCTTGCTTGATGCCGGCGTGAATGTTGTAATTGCTCGTCTCTTCGCTTTCGTCGGCCCCAAACTGCCTCTCGATAAAACCTTCGCCGTGGGGAACTTTCTCGGAGATGCTCTCGCGGGCGGCCCCATTCGCATTGAGGGCGATGGCACTCCGCTGCGCTCTTATCTCTACGCCGCCGATTTAGCCATCTGGCTATGGACCTTGCTCGTGAAGGGCCGCCCCGCGCGCGCCTATAACGTCGGCAGCGATCAACCAATCAGCATTCTTGAATTGGCGCAAACAGTTCAGCGAGTTTGCGGCGTTACCTGCGAAATCTCGGTCGGCAAAGCTCCAGTCCCAGGCGAACCGCCGAGACGCTACGTCCCCTCCATCGACCGCGCCCGTTCCGAACTGCACTTGCAACCGCTCGTGAACTTGGAAGACGGCATCCAGCGGATGTTTGCCTGGCACCAGCGCTACACCTCCACGAAGTAATAACAAAGCATATGGCACGCCATCAAGTGTCCATCCTCGATTCGGCCCATATGCGGCTCCGCCACATGGATCTGCAACTTCGCCAACCGGCCGAGCTTTCCCCCGTCGCGCCCAGTGAGCGCGATCGTCTGACAACCGATAGAATTCGCGTAACTCAGCGCACTCACTACATTCGGCGAATTGCCCGATCCGCTTAGCGCCATCACCACATCCCCAGCCTTGGCAAAGTTTTTCAACTGTTCTGTAAAGATAGATTCGTAGCTAACATCGTTCGAATACGCCGTAATCGTCGGCAAAGAATCGGTGAGCGCCATGATCCGAAAACGCCCGCCGCGCTGGCTCGCGCACTTCAGCATGTCGCAAACGAAGTGCGATGCCGTAGACGCACTTCCTCCGTTGCCGCATACAAAAATCTGCCGGTTCGTGTCTCGCGCCTCGCGCAAAATCTCGATTGCCTGGGCGATCCCATGCAAATCCACCGTGTCAATCGCCTTGAGCAAGTTGGCCTTGTATTCGCTGGCAAACACAGTTGGCTCTGTCACGGTGGCGGTTTCTGAAGACATACTTCATGCTACCTCCGCCGCTGGGTGTGCGGCACAGAGTGGGCTTTGTCGCGGTCGGGTAGCATTACTGAGCCGCCACCAATGGGGATGAAAACACTCCTGTTACACGCCAAGCCTCTAACCGAGATGGGAGTGTCAACGCGGCTCGCCCGCGTCTACTTGTACCAAACGAGCGGTACCGGAAGCCGACGTGCTGCGTTTTCAGGGGAGCGGTGCACGTACCACATATTCCCTGCGCAAGGATTTGATCGTTTTGCCAGTGCTCGCTACTGAAGCTATCACTCTGTGTCGCACACCCTCTGCCGCCTCTTACGAAAGACTCGTATCTACTGCGTGACATAATCGCAACAGGTGCTAGTATTTGCAGCCAAATAAGCACGTAAAGATAGGTGCAACCCTTGCTGGCGACGACCAGCCCTGTTACATCATCGCCGAGATTGGGATCAACCATAACGGCGACATAGAATTAGCGAAGCGGCTGATAGCCGTCGCCTCCGCCGCCGGTTGTAACGCGGTCAAGTTTCAGAAACGCACTGTTGATATCGTTTATACTGCGGACGAATTAGCTAAGCCCCGCGAAAGCCCTTTCGGAACCACCAATGGCGACCTTAAGCGCGCCCTCGAATTTAGCGTTGCCGATTACGAAGAAATCGATGCATATTGCAAGGGCCTCGATATCCCTTGGCTCCTTTCCTGCTGGGATGAACACTCGCTCGCCCTCATGCGGAGTTTCGATTTCCCGTGCTTCAAAATCGCTTCCGCCCTTCTCACAGACGATGCACTGCTCCGTAAAACTCGCGCCCTGGGCAAGCCCGTCATCCTTTCCACCGGCATGAGCACCTTGGAAGAGATCGATCACGCCGTCTCCGTTGTCGGCAAACACGATTTAATCTTGTTGCATTCCTGCAGCGCTTATCCAGCTCATTACGAAGAGCTCAATTTGCGAGTCATTCCCAAAATGCGTGATCGGTATGGCGTTCCCGTCGGCTATTCGGGCCACGAGACCGGCATTCCCTCCAGCGTCGCCGCCGTCGTATTGGGAGCCTGCTGTGTGGAACGCCACATCACGCTCGACCGCGCCATGTGGGGTACCGATCATGCCGCCTCGCTTGAACCCAACGGCATCACCCGCCTTGTCCGCGATATTCGCTTGATCGAAAAGTCTCTCGGCGATGGGGTCAAGCGCGTCTATGCCAGTGAGATCCCCGTCTTGAACAAGCTCCGGCGCGTCAAGTCGCCGGTCGTCTCTGTATGAAGAAAATCCGAGCCATCGCTCTGGATGTAGACGGCGTGCTGACCGACGGAGGAGTCTGGTGGGGTCCCGACAACCAGGAGTGGAAACGCTTTTCTTACGCCGACATCATGGGCGTCTCTCTCGGAACCAAGGCTGGTCTATTGTTCGCCTTGATTTCGGGCGAAGATAGTCCTTTGGTGGATCGCTTCGCCGCCAAGTTGGGCATCACGCTCGTGGAAAAGAACTGCAAAGATAAGGCGTCTGCGCTCCGCCGCTTTTCGGTCGCCACGGGTATACCGCCGTCTGACTTCGCGTTCATGGGTGACGACGTCAACGATCTCGGAGCGATGGCCCTCGCCGGTTTGGCTGCCGCTCCAGCCACTGCCCAACCTGCGGTCAAACAATCTGCGTCTTTCGTCACCAAAGCAGCAGCCGGGCACGGCGCAGTCCGCGAATTCATCGACGCTGTTCTCGCCGCCAGGGAAGGGAAGCCGTCTTCATGAAGGTGATCAGCATCCTTACGCCCTGCTACAACGAAGAAGCCAACGTCGAAGAGCTTTATCGGCGCGTCCGAGCCGCCATGGCGCGCGTCGGCAAGTATCCTTACGAACACATCTTCATCGATAACCATTCGCGCGATAACACCGTAGCCGTTTTGAAATCGCTCGCCGCTGTCGATCACAATGTCCGAATCATCGTCAACTCGCGCAATTTCGGTCAAGTGCGTTCCCCAATGCACGCTCTTATGGAGACCAAGGGAGACGCCGTCATCGGTCTTGCCGCCGATATGCAAGACCCGCCCGAAATGATCGAAGAGATGATTGCCAAATGGGAAGCCGGCTATTCGATGGTTCTCTGCATCAAGAAAACCAGCCAGGAAAATCCGCTCGTGTTTCGTGCGCGTACTCTTTATTACCGGTTGGTGCAGCGCCTTTCGTCACTCGAAACCTTCGAGAATTTCACAGGCTTCGGCCTGTATGACCGTAAAGTAGTCGAAGCCGTCCGTTCCTTCGGCGATTCTTATCCTTATTTCCGCGGCATGATCGCCGAAATCGGCCTTCCCCATTTCGAACTCATTTATGAGCAACCCCGCCGGAAGCGCGGCCTCACCAAGAACAACTTTTACACGCTTTACGATCTCGCCATGTTGGGCATCACCAACCTATCGAAGGTGCCCCTTAGGCTTGTCACGTTTTTCGGGTTCCTCGGCGCGCTTCTCTGCGCGTTTGTCGCGGTCGGTTATTTCATCTACAAGCTCTTGTTCTGGAGCCATTTTTCGGTCGGCACCGCGCCGCTGGTCATCGGCCTCTTCTTTCTCGGCTCGGTCCAACTCGTCTCCATGGGGATTCTCGGAGAATACATTGGCGCGATCCACACTCAGGTTCTAAAGCGGCCTTATGTTGTCGAGCAGGAGCGCGTCAATTTCGAGTACGAGCCCGGTCTGCCGCTTCGCGACGACGGATATCCTCCCAACTGAACCGCTCTCAAAGCTCCGCATTCCCGCTTTTGACGGATTGCGCGGCCTCGCTGTACTGGCCGTGATATTTTGTCATCTCTCCGACTACTTACCCGCCGCTAACATTTTCAAAACCATCCTGCGGGCCGGTTGGTGCGGCGTCGACCTTTTCTTCGTGCTCTCGGGCTTCCTGATTACCGGCATCCTTCTCGATACCCGGCGCGCCCCCAACTACTTCCGCTCCTTCTATGCCCGTCGGGTTTTGCGCATCTTTCCTATTTACTATGCGACTCTGATCACGGTCCTCCTCGCAGCTCGCTGGTTCCCGCAGCTAAACCGAGTGCTACCCGTTCCACACGACCGGATCTTCTATTTTTTCTACCTGCACAATTGGTGGTTCTTGTTGCGTGACACCTGGCGCCCCAACATCATCGGCCACTTTTGGAGCCTCGCCATTGAAGAACAGTTTTATCTCGTCTGGCCCTTCATCGTCTGGCGCTTAGCGCGCAAGCAGATTGAGCTCGCCGCACTCTGCGGAATGGTACTGGCACCCTTCATCCGCATCGCGATTTACGTTCACTACGGCGACCTGCGCGATATCGTCGAGAACCCATTCTGCCGGATGGATTCTTTGCTCTCAGGCGCCCTGCTCGCTTCGCTGGTTCGCAGGCAGTCTCGGCTCGTGAAATCGCCGCAAGTCTGGGAATGCCTTTGGCTCTTCCTCTCGCTAGCCATTATTGCGGGAGGTTTCGCCAATGTCCTTCCGCTGCAACTCCTCCACTCGCCGCTCATCGTCGCGACCAGTCTGGCGATTGTCTGTAGTGGCATGGTCTGCGTGGCGTTTTTGGAACGAAACTCCGCCGCGCCGCTCCAGAAGATCCTTCGTTTCCCTGCGTTGGTCTTTTGCGGAAAATACAGCTACGGCATGTACGTCTTCCACGTACCCTTGCTCTGGCTGCTCGCGCGGTTTCTCACAGCCCGCAAGCCTGCCGCCAGTTACCCGGCATTCGTTTTGTTGAGCGTTTGCACCGTTGCTCTCACCATCGCCGTGGCCAAACTCAGCTTTGACTATTTCGAGGCGCCCTTCCTCAGGTGGAAAACGAAGTTTGCTGCCGGCCCAGTTGGCTAAATTTTCGAACGGTCCGGCTTCCACAGCTTCTGCGGCGGCACAAACAAAACGGGAATCGCGCACAGCGAAGCCAGCATCGTCACCACAAACGTCCGCAGCGCTGCTGTGATTCGTTTCAAAAACGACGTCCCGCTCAACCACGGGTCAATCGCCGCTAGTCCGTAAATCACGCCCTGCACCGAGAGTGCGGTAATTACAGCCCTTCGCGAATGTAACTGAAAACTTGTAGCCGCGATCACCATGAGCGAAAAGGGCAACAACAGACGTGCCACCTTATAAGACCAATAGTGAAACCTCATCCGATTCCGCGCATTCAGCAGTCCAGGATATTGCTTCATCATCTGGTAATCCCCGGCCTGCGCCTGGACTTGTTCTTTGAAATTCGGTTCCCTCGGCAGCCCGTTGTCGAACGCGAAAGCCGCCGGTTCGACCACAATCCTAAATCCGCGGAAGAACGCGCCCATCGCCACGTAAAGATCAGCCAGTAGCGTATCCGGCGGAATCTGAGCCATCAACGGCCGCCTTATGGCAAAGAACGACCCGCCAGCGCCCAGCATCGAATCCAAATCGCTCAATCGATCCGCGAACCAGCCGTCAATCCTGGCGAACATGCTAAGGTTCCGCTCTGTTGCCGTGTATCCTTGCCCATGCATGATCACTTCGCCGCTGACCATGCCCACCGCGGGGTCGGCGAAGCACTTCATCATGTCACGCAAGCTTCCGGGCTCCATGGTCTGCCATACATCGCTCAAGACCAGAATGGAGCTCCGTGTGTGCGCCGCTGCTGCGTTCAGCGCCGCCGTTTTTTCTTCGTCCGGAATCTGCAGCAGCCTCACGTCCCACGCAGCATAGCTACGCGCAATGCCGTCCGTTTCATCCGTGCTCCCATACGAAATTACCAGTACATCGAGCAGTTCTCTAGGATAATCAAACGCCAAAACCGAATCGAGCTTCCGGTGCAAATACGCCGCCGCATTCCGTGCGGGAATCACCATGGCCACCGTCGGCAAAAAATCGCCCTTCTTTACGGGCTTGTGAGTGAACTTGCTCAGGATCTTCAACAGCAGCGGATAGCCGGCAATTACATAAAACAAAAAAGCGCAGCTAACAATGAAGAGATATGTAGGCAACCCGTTCATACGCTCGGTCTCGGAGCCTCTTGCGCGAGCGTTGCTTCAAAAACTCGCGCCGCATGTTCCCACGAAAACTCCGCCGCCACCATTCCGTACGCCTCGTTAGCCATCTGCTCGCGCCGTTGCCGCGAATCTAGTAATTCTAAGCAATACCGGGCAAACTCTTCGGGCGTGTCCGCTAGATATATATTGCGTCCATGCGTGACCGGCAGCCCTTCCGCCCCAATGCTAGTCGATACCACCGGAATTTGTGCCGCCATTGCCTCAAAGATCTTCAGACGCGTCCCCCCAAAAATGCGGCTTGGAACAATAGACACTGTGCTTCCCCAAAAATAGGGCCTGATATCCGCCACCGTACCTGAAACAAACACCTTGGAATCGGCCCGCGCCATCTCCAGAATGCCACTGCCCGGAGCCCGGCCTACCAGTCCTATTGTGCAATCCGGCTTCTGTTGCCGGATAAGCGGCAGAATCTTTCTGACGAAATAATTGCAGCCGTCTATGTTCGGCAACCAGTCCATAGATCCCACAAACACCAAGTCCGTTTTGTGCTCAGGCCTCTGCTCTTTCGGAGGCTCACTTTTCGGCGGTGTAAACGCGGCCACATCTACTCCGGTGGGAACTTTTGAAACCCGCGGAGCCTTAAACACTGTGCGAAATCGTTGCGCATCCTGCTCCGAAACAGCTACCACATGCGCCGATCGGCGGCAGACCTCTGCCTCATATCGTGCCATCCGGTTTCGCTGGATCCGGTAGAAAGCTCTGGCTGGTGCGCTCTCCGCCATTTCCAGATGCCTCTCCCACACGGTTGTCTCAATCTTATGCTCGAAGAGCAACGCTTGGCTCAGTGCCGGAATATTCGGAGCCGTAAACAAAAAATCGCAAACCAACCGGTCAAAACTGCCGCTCATCAACAATCGAGCGACCTCGTTCCTCATCGCTTCGGATCTGTAGCGCGTGACTGCCAAGGGCAACGGGTCTATCAAATTACCCAGCGCTTGCAAAGTAAACCAAGCTGTGCCGCGAGGGGGCAAGGTATGGGCAATCGGATAGGCCTTGCTGCAATACTCCACACTTCTTGCCACGCCATCGGCTGCGCTCTGGTCCTCCAGTGCGACGTAATGGATCTCATGCCAGCGATTCAGCTGGCGCAGCATCTCCAGAGTCCGGATCTGCCCTCCCTGAGTAGCCGGATGTAAGAAGTGAGGATTAACCCAAAGAATTTTCATTTCGCCAGGGGCCTGACTGCTCTTATATTTGATACCATCACCTAAAAAACGTCGAGGAAACTAATTTGAAACCTGCAGTTCCCACTGCCTTATCGGCTTTGTCGGCTACAAACCTTACTCCCGAAAAACAATTGAGGAACAAGGCTCCACTTCTTCATTCAAGCGCTGGTCCGTCCTGTAATTTTGGCAAATTTCATCCCCGCATTTTTATCGGTCACAATTTTCGCAAAAACTATATTTCGTTTTGATTCTTCACCTTACGCGAAAAAAGCCCAGCCCCGGAGAACTCCTAACCCCAAACTGTACTCAGAAAGCGATGTCCGGCCTCGACCTCCTCGGGCTAGGCGCGCGAGTTTTTCTAAAGGATTTGAATTTTGTGAAGAAATACCAGTTGGCAAGTCTACTATGGCTGATTTCCTCCGCCGTCCACGGCCAGAATTTGGTGGACATCCGAACTCAGACCAAGAATGTTGATTTTTCGGGCGCCACTTCTACGATCCCGGCGAAGTCCGGCATCTTGTTGCCGGCCACCTGCAATCCCGGTGAAATGTTCTTCAAAACGAATAATTCTCCAGGTCAAAACCTCTACGGGTGCGAACCAGCGAATACTTGGTCTCAACTGGCTGGATCCACCAATGGAACTGTCTCCACGGCTTCGAGCGGGCAGTTTGGCTTCTACGCCGGTAGCGGAAATACCATTATTGGACACTCTCTCATCGCCAGCGACATTCCGCCCCTAACCTATCAATCAATCCTAAGCTTTACCGGCAGTGGCTCCAAAACGGCATCCTCCACCGGAACTTTGCTCACTAACGATTGCGCCAAATGGGATGCCAGTGGCAATGTCATTGACGCCGGTGCCCCCTGCGCCAGCGTCGCCGCCGGTACAGCAGGCCAGTTTGGATTTTATTCGGCCAGCGGCAATGCGGTCAGCCCGCATACTCTCGTGGCAGCCGATATCCCCGCGTTAACTTATCAAGCTCCGCTCAGTTTCACCGGCACTGGCGCCAAAGCGATTTCTTCGACCGCGCCGGGCCTCGCCAACGATTGCGCCAAATGGGATGCCAGCGGCAACGTTATCGATGCGGGCGCCCCTTGCAGCACCGCAGCTACGCTTGCAACGCCCTCGTCCACAGCAGTTGGCAATGTGCCGCAATACAGCAACACAACCGGCAGCGCTGTATCGGCTGGCTTGAGCGTTGTCACTTCATTGGGCAACCCCGGCCTCGACACCAATGTCGCGACCGAAAAAGCGATTCGCACCGCGCTCGCCGCCGCCTCCCTCCCGACTCAAACGGGTTCCGCCGGCTATCTGATTTCTAACGGCACCTCGGTTAGTTGGGGCAACATCACCAGCGGCCCGTCAGGCGCTCTGGACTGTGTCTCCACACCTGGCGTGTGCGACATCGTGACGGGCGTGGTGCCAATGAAGGCAGCAGCAAACGTTTTTACAGGCGTCAACAAGTTTCAGCAATTGCAAGTAACTGTCTACACCGTAGCCACTCTTCCTACCTGCAATTCAAGCTTTGAAGGCCAAATGGAAGGTGTCAGCGATGCGGTTTCTCCAAGTTACCTCACTACCGTTACCGGCGGCGGATCAGTTCACGTTCCCGTCTATTGCAACGGCACCAATTGGGTAGCTCACTAAATCTCTTGTAGTTACGCCCGCGAGTTTGGCCGCGCCTTTACTTCCTGCTCATTCGGCAGCTTTCGCTAGCTGCGCGACCCATCCGTGGGCGAGCTCCAGGTAATACCGGTCAGGGGCCGCGATGCGATCTTTCTGCGCCAACATACCCTGATAGCCTTCCAGCAGTAAGGGTTCGGCTTCGGAATACTTTTTCTGTCCTGCGAGGCTGCCGCCGAGCAGAGTGGCGGCGTAAAAGCGACGCCACTCCCCCGGCCGATTCTTTTCATAGAAGGTTAGAATCTGGCGCGCCAGCGGCTGGCTTTCCACGAATTTCCTTTGCGACAACTGAGCCGTTAGCAAATCCGCGGCGGCCTTCATCGTGACTGCGCTTTCGTCTCCTAAAGCGTGCCGCCAGGCAGTCAGTACCTCTGCGGCGTATCTCTCCGCCAAAGCGTACTCGCCCGTTCGCTGATACATAAATGCCGCATCGGAAACGGTGCCGAGAGTCAGCCCGCTCTGGATGCCCATAACGCGCCGGTCGATCTCTATAGTTGTGCCGAACAGGGCCTTGGCCTGCGAGTACTTGCGCAGGTTCGAGTAGTCGCACGCCAAATTGTCCATAGACATAAGGGTTTCGGGATATTCCCGCCCCAGCACTCGACGCCGGCTTTCCAGGGCCTCAGTGTCAAGCCGTTCGGCCTCGGCATATTTACCCTGGGCAGAACAAGCGATTGCAAGATTGTTCATGGCGGCTAGTGTGAAGGCGTGCTTTGGGCCCAACTGGCGGCGCCTAATTTCGAGGATCTGTCTATCGAGCGCCTCGGCATTGGCAAACCTGCCTGTCTCCGAGTACACGTTCGCGAGTTCACTCATGGAGATCGTCGTCTCCGCGTTCTCCAGACCGAGAACGCGTCGTCGAACCTCCAACACCCGGGCATCGAGTTCTTCGGCTTTCTCGTACTTACCTTGCCTGAAATAGACGTCTGCGAGTCTGTCCATGCAGTTGAGCGTGCGGGCATTCTCCGCGCCCCAAACCCTACGTCCGAGCTCGGAGAGTTGGGCAAATAACGCTTCAGCCCGCGGATATTTGGCCTGGTCGCGGTACAAAGTGGCCAGACCAACCATCGATGCCAAGGTGTCGGGATGATCCGAGCCCAGCACGCGCTGCTGGGTTTCCAGGATTTGTGTCAGCAACCCCACGGCTTCGGCGTACCTGCCTTCGGCGCCAGCGTAGGAAGCAACCCGGCTTGCAGTGCTGAGGGTCAATTCATTTTCTGGGCCAAGCGATTGGCGCCGCAAATCGAGGGCTCGCTGAAATTGCTCGCCTCCCTCGCGGTACAGCCCGAGATTCCAGTAGGTTCTGCCGATCGTGTCTCGAATGGCGGCCTCGACTTTGGGTTGGCGGTCGAACCTGGACGCAATTCGCGCGGCGGCTCGGTCTAAGACCGTTCGCACTTTCAGATCCGGGTCACCTTTAGCGCTCGGCACGAACTGGGTCCAAGTGCTGGCTTGTGCCAGCAGATCGTTCTGCAGGAAGTCACTGACTGCCTGGGCAGTGGCGGCTTCGGAGTCAGCCCGGTCGCGCTGCTTTGTGGCACGTATGCTCTGCCATATGCTCACGCCGGATGCCAACATGAGCATCAGCACACAAGCCGCAACGGCAGTGAGAGGTTCGCGATAGCGGCGCGCGAATTTAGCGGCACGATAGGGAAGGGAAGGAGGGACGGCGAGCACCGTTTCGTGGCGCAGGTAACATCCGATATCCGCTGCGAGTTCGGCAGGGGAACCGTAGCGGCGGGAGCGGTCTTTTTCGAGCGCCCTAAGTGCGATTGCGTCCAGGTCGCCGCGCAACTGGCGCGCCAATGTGGGCGGATTGGAACTGCGGTTTTGCGCCGTGGTACCGGAGTGGTCACACGCGGTGCGGAGCTTGACGCTGGGGCGCGGGGATTCATCCTCACGCAGGCGGCGCAGCATTTCGTCAAGAGGCAGGTTGGAAAGATCGAGGGGCCGCACGCCTATCAGCAGTTCGTATAACACCACTCCAAGCGAGTACACATCCGTGCGTGTGTCCACGTCTAACCCGACCGAGCTCGCTTGCTCGGGGCTCATGTAAGCCGGTGTTCCCAGAATTGCGCCGGTCTGCGTGAACTGGGTTTCAGCGGCCAGGCCGTGGGAAATGGCTTTGGCAACTCCGAAGTCGATGACGCGCGGCAGCAGCTTGCCATGCACCTCGCTCACCAGAATGTTGGAGGGCTTGAGATCACGATGAATGATGGCTTTTTGATGGGCATGCTGGACGGCGTCACAGACCTGAACGAAAAGCTCGAGCCGTGCGCGCACAGTCATCTTATGCTGGTCGCAGTACTGCGTTATGGGAGTGCCCGTTATGTACTCCATCACGAAGTACGGACGCCCTTGCGATGTTGAACCAGCTTCAAAAACCTTCGCAATGCCGGGGTGGTCCATGAGCGCCAGCGCCTGCCGTTCCGACTTGAAACGCGCCACAACCTCAGCGGTGTCCATGCCGGTTTTGATCAATTTGAGGGCGACGCGGCGGTGAACCGGCTCGCTCTGCTCGGCAAGCCATACTTCACCCATGCCACCCGAACCGATGCGCTCCAACAAACGATACGTACCGATGAAGCTATTTGTCTGGAAGGTTGTGGATTGCGACGAGGCGGCCGGATTGACAGATAAAGCAGAAATACCTGCGTCGGGGCCCTCGGAGGCTAGATCGCCCCAGTTGTTTGCCGCAGACCGTTGAGCCGTAACACGCCTCCTTGTGCGGCCAGTATATATCAATCGGCAGCCTTAATAGATTATTATGAAGACCTAAAGATCTTATGAAGCGAGAGGCAGCGGGACGCGGTGGCAGTGGTCCGGCTGAAGTGGACGATCGGTTCCCGGAAACATCCTGGACATTGCTCGCCAAGGCTCGCGAGCAATGTGAGGAGGGAGCTCGTGCGAGAGAGGTTTTAGCGAAAAGGTATTACCGGCCGGTTCAAGAGTTTTTGATGGTGCTGGTGAAGGATGCCGAAACGGCGCAGGACTTGTCGCAGGAACTCTTCGCCAAGCTCAGCGGACCTGGGGGTCTGTTGGAGAATGCCACGCCGACCAAGGGGCGATTCCATCACCTCTTAAAACAAGCCTTGCGGAACCTGGTAATCGATTACCATCGCCACAACCGCAGCGAAGCCCTGCAGAGACATCCCGATCAAGCCAGCGACGAGGGCTGGGAAGTTCTGGAGCTAGCCGAGCTCCCGGCGGCCGAAGCCGCCTTTCATCACGAGTGGGTGAAGGGTACCTTGGCAGAGGCGCTGACTCGAGTGCGGACGCGCTGCCTTGCACGAGAACAGTGTGTGCACCTCGAACTTTTCGAGAAGCGCTACCTCAACGAAGCGGAGGGGGCGCCTTCCTGGGACGAACTGGGTGCGCCCTACGGGATGGACCAGAAGACCGCCCGCGAACGTGCGGATACGGTTGTTCGCCATTTCCGGTTTGTCCTGCGCCGCATGCTCCGCAATGAAATCAGCGTTCCCGGTGGGGTGCCACCCTCAGACGCGGCGATTGACGAAGAGATCAAGGCGCTGCTCTCGCCGCTCAAGGATTGAAAGATGTCCGACGCAGAGGTTACGATGTTGGATCGTTGTACTGGCCGGCAGCTCAAGGAATTGCTTGCGCTGGCCTCTCGCCCTCAAATCACCGCAAAACCTCTAGCCGAGCCGCGACTGCGAAGCAGCGGTAGTCACAGCCTGCTCCATCCGGCATCGCCGGAGGCACAACTGGCGTCCGACGACACGAAAGTGACACGTAACTGGCTGTTGGAGATCGGCAACCTAGACCGCCTAGAGGCCCTGCTCTTGGCTGTTCGCAAGACAGGAAAGTCCTATCTGCGGGATGTCTGCTGCGTAGACACGCCTGTGCAGACCTTGGTTGAAATTAAGAGCGCTGCCAAACGCTTTACGATCGAAGCGGAAGGTCCTGCCCAAAAGGCTGCCGCCACATTGCTTTATCACCTGTCGGTGGCAGCCGCGCTTGGGTCTCACGGGCGGAACATCTCTTCAAGGGATCCGTCCGAGCGCCTCGCCCTCTATCAAGATCTCGCAGCGGAGTTATCCGGCCAAGAGTTGGCGGCCATCTTCAAAAAGGCTGTTGCGGCGATATCCTCTCAATCTTGACGCCTCCCCGGGAAATCGCTGACTGGCAATTTTTCTCCCGTATTCCCGTTGTCGGTCCGTATTGGAGTTTAGACGGTTATAGAGACCGAAGACGATACAAGTTCCTAGGGGGAAAAGCGTCATGACACTTCATTCATACAGACTGCTGTTACGATCACGCCTGCACAGCGCAAAGGGTGCGGATGCGCGCCGCCATGAGAAAAGAAACACTCCGCAGACCTTTCGGCGGCCGCCTGACGCCGCGACCGTCTTGCGCGTGTTTTTTAGAACGAGCCGGGTGTTCCCTGTGCTCTGTCTCGCAGGGGTTTTGTCGATACTGGGTGGGCCGCCGCCAAGCCAAGCCGCGCCTATCATCACTTCGATTAGTTCGATTTCGACGCAAGAGGTTCAGACCATCACCATTACGGGAAGTGGCTTTGGCACGCAAGCGCCTTATACCGGCGATGCCGACGACATTGTTTTGGCAGACCTAGGAAGCGCAGGCGGGTATTTTACGGCAGGTTTTGTGGGTACATTTCCTGGCGGCCTTATACCTGGTGCGCCCAATCCATCGGCTGTTGACGATGCGGTGACTTTGGTTGTGAAATCGTGGAGCGATTCGAGTATTGTGCTCGGCGGGTTTTCCGGATGTTGGGGTTGTGTGTCGACTTGGTTGCTTTACGGCGGCGACAACATCGAGGTCTTTGTGTGGAACGCCCAGACGGGCAGCGGACCAGGCTCTATTTCGACGGTTGTTGGAGCGGAGAGTGGGACTCCAGAACCGAGCAGTTTCGCTCTGGCGGCGATGGCTGCTGCATGGTTTGTAACATTAGGCTCACGGAAAAAGGACTCCTCAATTGGCAAGTAGCGGGAGGAGCGTAGGCTGCACACTCGCGCTTCTGTTTCTGGTGCAGCCCACCTTTGGCTCTCACCACTTTCCTGATTACCCTGTCCGGCCGGCGGGCGAGTACTCCAACAAAGTGGCCAAGGCTGGCCTGATCGTGGCCGTCGAACCGGTGGAAGACTCCGAGCAACAGAAGACGTACTTCAATTCCCACCTCGGCTCGAGGGGCATCCTGCCGGTCTTGATCATCATCCAGAATACCTCCGCCACGGAGGCGTATCTGTTCGACAAGTCCGCCGTCGGCCTGGGAGATGCTGCCCAGGTTACCGGGAAAGGCGCGCGCAAGACCGCATCGCAGCTAGGTTCCGGCGGCCTCGTCGATCTCAGCCTCGATAGGGACGTTACGCCGATCCGCGAAAACCTGATGAAGAAAGAAGTGCGAAGCAAAACGCTTTCGCCCGGCTCCTCCTTGTCCGGATTTGTCTATGTCCCAGTGCCGACGGACGCTCCCCGCAAGAAGCTGCATCTACAGGTGCCTCTCACCAACGCGCAAAGCGGCGGAACGGAAGTCGTGAACCTGTTCTTCTAGGAAGGAATTTTTATGTCCACCACTCGCCGCTCCCTTATCTGGTTTGCCCTGTGCTGTTCGCTGACCGCCCAAAACCAGACGACGGCACCACAAAAGCTGTCACTCATTGCCGCTCTAGTTCTCACGCCTGAATTTTGCGCAACCGTAAAGAAGAAGGCGGGGGAAAGGTTTCCCATCGGCAAGGCCGCCTGCGCTGAGTTGCAGCCTGTACTCGAAGGTATATTCACAAGTCTCACGCCAGTCGATGACTCCTCCAAGGCCGGCGACGCACACGTTGTGCTGGAACCCAAGTTCGCTGATCTGGCTGGCGCCCGGACCTCCTTTAACGGCCGTGACCTGGCGGTTCTGGTGGAGTGGACCGTACGCGATCAGTCAGGAAAGGTCGTCTGGATTGAAACCGTCCAGGGATCCGCCAAGAGCCACCTCGGCAACGCGTTCACTCGTGGCAGCAATCTGAAACACCTGGTGGAGGATTCGGTACAGAATATGGCCGAGCAGTCGGCGGCCAAGATGTCCTCCTCGCCGGAGTTACTCAAGATGAGCGCCATGCCGGTCAAATAGGCCGAATCCGACTCATCAGGGGGAAAGGATCTCATGACTTTGCGTCCGCTTTCTTACGCACTAGTTCCGCTCTTATCCGTTGTGCTTGTCGCACAACAGGCACCGCAGGCCGCCGGCCCGGCGAGACCGCCCTCTGTAGGTATTCTGCAGGACGGCACGCCCATGAAGCTGCGGTTGCTGAACAAGCTCGATTCGCACACCGCCAAGGACGCCGACGAAATCCCGTTTTATGTCGTCAACGACGTGGTGGTCGACGGCGTCACCGTGTTACGCCGCGGCTCGTCCGCCACTGGCGTGGTGACCCAGGCCAAGGCCAGCAAAACCATGGGCCGCGCTGGTAAGTTGAGCTTCACCATTAACGACATCCCGCTTCGTAACGGAGGAAAGGCTCCAGTGCGGGCGTTCAACCGTTCGAGTGGAGAGAATCGCACCGGAGAAATGATCGGCCTGATGATTCAGGCACCGATTGTGGCGGCACCGTTTTTCCTGCTAATCCACGGCGAAAACACAGTTTTTCCCCGTGGGACGGAGATCACAGCCTTCGTCAACGGAGACCTTCGGCTCGACCTGGCCAGCTTTGATGCACCCCCGCCTAAATGACTACCTCTCTTAAATCCGTCCAAACTTCGCCACCGCTTCCCGAATCGACCGGTACTTCTCAATAAACGGCAGCGTGCTGTGCTCCGTCTCATCTAATTGCTGCGCCCGCTTCAAAACCTCCGCCGCCTTCTCAATCGGCACCACCACCACCCCATCCATATCTGCGGTGACAATATCTCCCGCCCGTACTTCCACACCCGCGCACTTCACCCGCACATTCTTCCCGGCAAACCGATAATGATTCACCGTCGATGAAGGCGCCACGCCCCGGCTAAAAACCGGAAACTGAATCTTCGCAATCTGCGGCGTATCCCTAACGCTCGCATCAATCACCGCTCCCGCCAGTCCGCGCGCCTTCATGGCCGTACTCATCAACCCGCCAATTCCCGCGTAATCAAGCCCATCTTCCAAAACCATCACATAAACCGACCCCGCTGGCGCTTCGTCAATCGCGTCCAGCATCCCCTGCTCCACCTTCGCGCCTTCGTGATGCTCTTCTTTCTTCAGCATCACTGTCACCGCCGGCCCAACAAACTTGCTCGCGGCCAGCGGCCGCATGTCGTGATACATGTACGCCTTCGTCCCGTACAATTGCTCCATCGCGTCCGCCACCGACGCCACTTCCACAATCCGAAACCCCTGCAGCAATTCGTCCTGCGCCGTCATCGCTTCAGGCTTCTTGAACGCCGCCGCCATAAACACCGTGCACGCAAGCAAAGCAATCCCTAAAATCTTCTTCATGGTTTTGCAGGCCCTTTTTCCTGAAATTTCCAGCCACCCATCTCGTCAATCATCGCCACCACCCCTTGCGCCGCCGCCTCCAGAAACTCCAGCCCTTTTTCCGCACTCGCTTCTTCAGGCATACCAATCACACCATTGTGTGAAAGCTCATCAAACTCATTTATCAGATAAAAGGGCGCCGGCTGCAGCATGTCGTTCACGCGATATCCCATATGCGGCCCCGGTCCGCCTCGCTCCGCCTTGTGCATGTCCACTAAATCCGGATTCCGGTTCAACAGAATCGATGTCTCCATCTCGCACGCATGTCCCATGCCGCCCATCGGTGACGTTCGAATCTCCGTAAATCGCGCCGGCCGCCAAATTCCAATACGCAGCATACGCAATATACAAGTCGCCCATCGCTTCAAATTCGCTCTTCAGTTCCCGCAGCGCCGCTTTGCACGGAATATCGTTTCCGCCGTGCCCGTTCATCAAGAAAATCTTGCGTGCGCCCATGCCAACTAACGACCGGCACATCCCGCAAATCATTCCCACATACGGCATCAGATCGAGACTCACCGATCCAAACCGCCTGTGATGCGGCGAATGTCCCAGCCATTGCACCGGCAGCATTACGATCTTCTCGGTTCGCAGGCTTTCCACCCGCTCCGCCACATGCGAAATAATTAGCGAATCCGTGAACACCGGCAAATGATGCCCGTGCTGCTCCAAAGATCCCAACGGGACCACAAAAATCCGGCCCGCTAAATCCTTCAGCTCCGGCCAGCGCACATTTTGTAAAAGCATTTTCTAAACCGTACGGTACGCCACCGACAACGCCGGCGTCTCAAGCCGCACCGAATTTTGCTTTTTCGACTCTAGGCAGCTCTCCAGAATCCCGCTTGTCAGCAGCGTTCGTTCAATGGGATACGGCGCACGCCCTGTCAAAAACATCTCTTCAATCTTCTGCACGAGACAAGCTGAATAAGTAACGTTGGGCACTGGCGTCAGCAGAAACTGGGTAGAAATATTTCCCACTCCCCGTACCCTTGCCGCGAAGTTGAAATCTTTCACCGCGCCATCCAACATCAACATTGTGGCTTTCAATTCATCGCGATATTCAATCATGTAAGCACCCGGATTCTTCACCAAGCCCGGCAGCACACCATCTCCAACCAGATCTTGCACCCTCCCGTCCAGCTCACTCAGACCCAGCGGCGTATCACTCCGCGAAAGTGCCGCACTTAGTAACTCCCTGGAGATCTTTCCGGAATCAAGCGCCTTCCAGACCGCATCTCCTGTCAAAAGCTGCACAGCCTTGACGCCGCTTTCGCCGCCCTGCCGCCGTTCCACCATGCACTGCAGCCCTTCGAGCGCGTGAAAATCCATCGCGTCCGATCCGCCTTCGCCCACCATCACGGCGTCCTCTATATGCGCTCCTGACGGTATCTCGACGTCGGGCAACCGCCAAGTTACCGGAATCGACGAACCTCCCAGCATCGGAAAGCCCATCTCGTGTGCCGCCTGCACCATCGCACGGGCTTTTTCAAAGCTGTACGAAAGGTGCTTGTCGTTATAAACCGGCACGCTCCTCCCACTCTGCTTGAACACCGCCACGCACTGCTTAAAGAACTCATACCGTGGATAAAGTTTCTGCCCTTTATCATTCACCGGATAATCGCCGTGCTCCCCAACAATCAGCACGGCATCGCACGCCAAGGTCTTTCCGCCGCAACACAGCGCCTCCGCGATCGTCGGATACACCTTAAACCCAAACTCCCGCGCGCGCACCTCGCTCAAATCGCCTTCCGGCTTCTGATCCACATACAGCGAAACTACTTTGACGTTCGGTTGATGCCACTCTCCGTCAATCGGATAGCCAATCAGAAACCGGTCGCCAATATGCTGCCCATGCGAAAGATATTTGTAAATCGTAGTAACAATCGCCACCCGCAATGGCGGTTTTCCTGCCGCCATCGCCTTCAGCGAAAGCGCCATCCCAGCGGATGATCCTAGAAACTCGCGTCGTGTCAGCATTAGCTTCTCTCAAACGTCGACTCTTTAGGAGCCTGATACGCAATCGCCAGGTGCGGCGTCTCCAGCCTCGCGCCGCCCGCATGCAAGCTATCTACTCCCGCCGCCGTTAGTCCCGTTGTGAGCAGCGTCCTCTCAATCGGGTACGGCGGCTTACCCGTCAAATACAACTGCTCCATGTTGTAAGCCAGCGGACTGAAGAAATTTGCCAGCGTCGTTCGTCCATCGGGCATCGGCAAATAAAGCTGCGTCGAAACTACCTTCGATGGATCGTCCAGCCTCGCCGCAAAGTTGAAATCCCGCAGCAGTCCGTCCATCAACATCATCGTGCAGCGCAGCCCGTCGTGATGCTCATACGTATAAGCCACCGGATCTTTCACCAATTGCTTCATCTGTTCCACGTTCGGCATCAGGTCGTTAAACCCTTCGCGCGGCGAAGTCAGCGTGTGGCTCCGGCAAAGCGCCGCTTGCATCAGATCCTTTGACCACACTCCATCTGCCAGCGCTTTCCAGAAACTATCTCCTCGAAGACCTTGCAGCCACTTCACGCCGCTCTCGCCACCCTTGCGCCGCTCCACCATGCACTGAATACTCTCCAGCCCATGAAAATCGTAGCTATCCACCCCGCCGTAGCAAACGCAAACCGCCTCGCGCACCCGCGCTCCCAGCGGCATCTCATATTTGGGGATTCTCCACGTCACAGGTAGACTCGACCCCGCCATAAACGCAAAGTTCATCGCCCGCGCCGTGTCGTACATTTCCTTCGCCCATCCCCAATTCCACGAAAGATGCTTATCGTTAAACAGCGGCACACTCCGCCCGCTCTTCCGGTAAACCTCAACAATCTGTTTGAAAAATTGGTAACGCGGATACTGCACTTGCCCCTTCTCCGTCTTCGGATAGGTGCCGTGCTCTCCCACAAAAATCACGCCATCCACCGCCAGCTTCCCCGTGCCCAAGGTCAACGCGTCTTCGATCGTCGGGTAAATCTTCATCGAAGGATGCCGCTGTTCGCGTTCTTTGCTCAGATCGTCCGCGCCCACCTGATCGACATAAAGCCCCAGCAAATCAAACGGCGGGTGGTGGTATTCACCATTCCACCCATATCCGTCCAAAAACCGGTCAACTATATGTTGCGCGTGCGAATACTTGCGATAAACAGTAACGACCGCGGCGAGCTTCTCTTTTGCCATGGCGTGCGCTTTATGCCATGTTGATGCGTTTCACTTTGATCTTGTCATCGTCGAACATACCCAACTGCAGCATACCGGCGATCTCAATATGTTCGACCTGCGCGTTCAAGTAATGGCTTTCATCGTCGGGTTTCGAAAGCGCAATGCTCGACATGCCCACCTGCGCCCGTTTCGCATCAATCACTTTCAAACCAGTCTTGTCCAGCGCCACCGGATCGGTCCCAAAGAACATCGTCTTCGGCTCCCACATAAAGCGCGGCTTGCCGGGAGGCCCGCCATGATACGACGCCTTCACCGCATCCACAATATGCAACACAAACTTCTCGCGAAACACCGGCAAACTCACAACCGACGGAATGAAAATCCCGCAGGCATTGTTCGTCGGCGTCAAATGGCTGCGGTTCACATTGTTCACGCAGCCGTGCGACATATTCTTCAGCGTGATCGTGACCCCGGCCGATTGATGATGCTTCAACACCGGCAGGTTGATCACCTTATTTACTTGCTGCGCCACAATCTTCGCCACATACGACCGCCGCACGTGCATGTCCGTTAGGCTGTCGTTCGGCTTGATGAGCGCCATCTCCATGTAGTGCTTCTCGTCGTAGCCCTCCATGTCAAGCTGGGTTTCATTGTAAGCCGCTGATGCCGCATCGAAATGAACACCTTCCGGCAGCCACTTATCGATCCCCGCTTCCACTGCTTCTCGCCGGTATCGATTGAACACGATAATGTTTGAATTTGTAACTCCAGCCGCATTCAAACCTTCAATCACCGACCGCAAAACCGACGCGTCCGACGACAACTTCGGCCCACCTACCGGACAGACCTTGAGCCCAACCACATCGCCCTTTTCAAAAAACGTCCGCCATGCATCCTGCCAAGACGAGGCTTGCGTCAGCTCCGTCATCCCCCGCTGCACCATTTGCTGAATCGTCTCTTTTTGATAAACGTCGGCAACGATCGAGCCTGGATGCTCCACCGCAATCACTCGCCCCGGATACGGTCCCGGAATCCCCAAGTTCTTCGCCACCGTTGACGCTTTACTTTGTGACAGCGCGCCCGTAGCAGCCGCCGCTAGGAAGGATTTCTGAATAAATTCTCTGCGATTCGTGCTCACGCTCACCTCTTGTAGAAGGTATCACTTTTTCACAAAAGCCAAGAGCGGGGAGTCCACCTCCATAAGCGCTAGCTTAAGGAACGTAGTCTTTCGGGCCGGAAATTCGGACACTATTCGGGTCTGTGATCTACATTTTAGTGGCTCGGCGGAGGGAGGACTTGAGTCCGCGCGGAACTTTAGTTCCGCAATTTGTTCGAGAAGCTGTGAGAGCTCGGCACACCACCCATAAGGAAGGCGCAGCCGGTTGTGTGCGGCTGAGACTATGAAATGCTATCGTCGTCGTTTGCCCCACTGGGACATCCCGGAGGTACCCGTGTTTGTCACTTGGCGGCTCTGGGGAAGCCCGCCGCAGGAACGTGTGACTATACCCATATCATTGCCGTTGCGGCAACTTTATGGGGTCCAATCGCCAGAAAGATGCACGATTTCCCAGCTTCCGATAACGTCACTACACGGCCACTGAGGCGATTGTTTCCGAGTACCCCGTAAACCGGGAGTTGGGCGGAAATGACCAAACCGGTCACTCGACGACATGCCGACTCTACGGCCGGGTGGGTGTTTGTCGGGACTAATCACACCTGACCGTTCTTATGGTGTTGTCGAATGGCGATTGGGTGGGGTGTAATGTCCAAGTGTGAATGGGCTGGGTACACTCCTACTAAAGTATTTAGCGCTAGCCATTTAGAAAAACCGCAACGCCAGAGCAATCCCCAGTGAGGCTTCGGCCCCGACGATGCAGTTTACGAAATCGCTTCTGCCGCCGTGGGTTTTTCGCGACGAGCCTTACGGTGCCACTGCGTTTAGGAAGAAGAAGCGTGCGATTGAGGACAGCGTTCTCTTTACAGCTGATTCGGTTAGGGGCGAGCGACTAGTTTTTTGGCCATTAGAACCGCGGGGATGCTCAAAAACAGCAGCGCCAGGGTAGTAGGTTCAGGGACAGTAGCCACGTCGATTGTGATGGTTGCGCCGGGGCTGAGCGAGGCGAAGCTGTTCGGGAAGTTGATGAAGATATTTGTGCTGTTGAAGGTCACCTCGGAACTGGTGAAACCAGGGATGTTGGTCGAGGCCAAGGAGACACCGCCAATGTTCGGGCTAGCGTCGCTGATGTGAATGCCGTCAAAGGTCTTTGCGGGGTTATTGGCGAAACTTATGCCGAAAGGGAAAGTCATGACGATGGTCGCATCCGATACGACTACCGGCAATCCGCCACCTGCAAGATTGAAAGTTGTACCACCTGCGGCGATGATTGACGTGCCACCGGGGAAAAGGATCGAGCCAACAGAGGGGTACTCGTAATTGACGGTTATGGAGTCGCCGATTAGACCAGCTTGTGCGGGAATCGCGCAAGCAGCGACGGAAAGGAAAATTATGGCGGTAAGTTTGGTGACCAAAGTATTAAGCTCCTCGTGAGAGCGTATCAGATTGCTAATCAACTGGACAAATAGCCGCACGCAAGTCGGCGAATATGTATGCGCAGCGTCGATCAAGCAATAGGACACATGGTACAAGAATGTACTTCTGCGAAATGTAACCTGATCAGGAATGATAGGGCGTCAGCATTCTACGATCGTTTGGCCGCCATCTTGCCGTTTAACGCGCTATCTGTCGAAGTGCCTTACCGTTTCTGGGTGGATTGTCGGCTATCCAGAAACAAACGGAATCTCGTCGTGGTCGAGACACGGGTTCCTCGTACAGTGAAGCCCGGCGCGGTGGGCCGAGGTATTTGTGCTCCCGGCAAGATTATGGGTCCAATTCGCACGCGTTGGGTTCTTCCTCAGGTTTGGTGCAGCAGGGCTTGACATATCTGCTAGCGTCGAATCGTGGCTAACACTCTGAACGGAAAAGAATTGCTGCCAGATCCAGTCTCTCCGGCGCTGTGCAATGTTGAGAAAGGAGAGCGAGGCTGGGTAGTTGAGGCTGTGGCTCGAAATGCCGCGGCCTGCCCGGATTGTGGAATACCGTCGACAGGCCGGCACAGCAGCTATGTGCGTCACTTGAAAGATCTGCCGGTACAAGGGGTGTCGGTCAAAATAAAGATACGGGTGGGCCGTTGGCGCTGTCGCAACTCGGACTGTAAGCAAAAGATTTTCTGCCAACGCTTGGCCAGTGTCACGCACAAACGTGCGCAAGAAACCAATCGCTTGCGCGAGGTGACGCAGATGACCGGTTACACCTTGGGCGGGCGGCCTGGCGAACGGCTGCTGGCGCGGTTGGGCCTGCCGGTCAGCGATGATACGTTACTGCGCCGGATTAAACAGCGAGCCAAGTCACGTCCGCCCAGCGCATCCATTCCAGTCGTGGGCGCGGACGACTGGGTTGGCGAAAGAGCCGCAGATATGGCACCATCCTGATCGATTTGCAACGGAGAGAAGTGGCCGATTTGTTACCAGAGCGCTCAGCCGACAGTTTTGTTTTGTGGCTACAACAACATCCGGAGGTGACGACGATCAGCCGAGACCGGCAGGGGTTATATGCGGAAGGAGCACGGCGCGGTGCACCGCAAGCCGAACAAGTGGCCGACCGTTTTCATTTGATCCAGAATCTGATCCTGGCCGTGGAAGGGGAGTTGGCCCAGCAGCGCTCTCATTTGCTCATGCCTTTAGCGGAGTCTGCGGAGAAGAACGACGCTACAGAAGAAGCGGTTCCGGCGGTAGCAGCGTTGGTTCAACGACCCGGCATGGCAACTACTGTGGTCCAACTGCCGGGTGCTTGGCGACGAGAACAAGTTCGGCGGCAGCGGCGGCGGTTGCAGCTGGAGTTGTTCAGGAGGGTGAAAGGGCTCTATGCGCAAGGCCGGAAGGCGAGTCAGATCGTGCAAGAGACAGGACTCAGTCGCAGGCAGGTCGAAAAATGGCTGAGCTGGGAAGAGCTACCCGAACGGAATCGAATGGCGCCACGGCTCGGCATGGCGGAGTCCATGCGGGAATCGGTCCGTCAGTTATGGGACCAAGGATGGCACAACGGTAAGCAAGTGTTCGCAAAGATCCGCCAGTCAGGTTACGTGGGAAGTTATGCCGGGATCAGGAGACTGTTGGAGCCGTGGCGGGAAGAAAGTCGCGCTGCAAAAAGGATAAAGGCAGAGACCTCGCTTGCAGTGTCGGGAATCCAGGAGAATCTGTCGGCGAGGCATCACATTGCGCCGCAAGTAGCGGCGGCGTTGCTCAGTCAACCGAAACGAGTGCTCCGTGCGAAGCAGCGCGAAATCGTGGATTCTCTGAAAGAGTCGTGTCCGGGCTTTGCGGTGA
Organism: Bryobacterales bacterium; assembly: GCA_963763615.1. Lineage (GTDB taxonomy): Bacteria > Acidobacteriota > Terriglobia > Bryobacterales > Bryobacteraceae > Bog-105. The sequence goes on from CAVXPI010000021.1 coordinate 332,347, forward strand.
TGCGGCATTTGGTCATGAGTTTTCGCGGCATTTTGTGCCACGGCAAGAAGAGCAGCCTTGAGCGTTGGGTGAAGCGAGCCGAAGCCAGCGAAATCGACACCATGAGGCGGTTTGCGAAGAGACTAAAGCAAGATTGGGTAGCCGTTCAAAATGCGGTAGAACTCCCTTGGAACAATGGCCCCGCGGAAGGCCACATTAATCGCCTAAAAACTTTGAAGCGTCAGATGTACGGTCGCGCCCGTTTCGAATTGCTTCGCGCTCGACTCTTGCCATTCTCAGCTGCTGAGTTGCATCAAACCTGAGGAAGAACCAGTTAATGTGAGCAGGCGGGGTGGTCTTATTGTCAGTTAAAGTGAGCTGGAAAAGCGGATGTTTGCAAGCTGAGACGTTTATGTTTGCAAGCTCCTACACTTAGGGATCAGATTTCGAAATGTTGGGGCTGTCTATTCATTGCGACCCATAGTTCCGTGAAATCGACTTGGTGCGGTGCCGAGCTAGGAGCCTTCTGGGGTGCGCGGAAACCTGTGATCATCTATCTGGCCGATAGCTCACTCAAGGAGTCGCAACTACCGAAGCAATTCAATGGACACCTACTTGAGAGGAGCATGCACGGCACGGTCGAAGTGATAAAGAAAAGAAACGAAGATGTGCAGGAAAAGAATAAAAACGAAAATAAGTTGAGCGTAAACCAGCTATCTGTAGAGGAGTTGCGATCCATAATAATCGAGTCTGCGAAGTTTACGGAAAACCGATCACAAGTCACCAGAATGATCTTCGGGGCAGTAAGCTTCTATGACTTTGATGATCGAGACAAATTCGTCGATCACGAGCGGTGGGCGCCACGAGTTCTTAAACCATTCATAGGCCAAGCCTTGCCGGTCGATGTTAGATCCCAGTCCCATGGTTGGAGGTACATCTTCGATGTCAACACCACAACTGGTCTGTGGCACGGCTATGCTCTAAGATCAAGAACACATGCCGATGGAATGCTGGAACGCTACAATGATTGTCTGCTGTTTCACCTCAACTCCAAGGATGTCATAACGTCCGCTGCCCTGGTTGATCAGGTAAACTTGGCGCACCGCGGACTAGGCTTAGGTAGTTGGACCCGCAAAAATGAGAATGTGTTCGGTTTAGTAGGAAGTGACGAACTTGGCGATGCAATTCAGTTGGATCACGACCCTTAGTTTTCAGCGCGAGAGTCAAACTCCGTATCCTCGTCTTCGCCAAAGGACTGATATTCCGCCGGCCGGAAAAGCGTAGTATCGGGCATGGCGATCACTTAGCGAGAAGCCAGCATCGCCGACGCTAACATTCACTTCAACTGCCACGAAAGACGGCTACAAATCTGCGCACGCGCCGTTGGACAAGATACCAGTGGTGAAGTGCAGGAGTGCGTCGGGGCAGCGGCGCGGGAGGCGATCACGGTTCACGGCGGTGCTAGGAAGTGACTTGGTCGCATAGTCCGGCACTCGGACAAAGCTCGAATGAGATCCCGTATTGCGCATGGTGTGGAAGAAGGGCGAACAGGCGACCTCATTCAGTGCTACAGAGCATCGTCGTTCACTGAAAGCGTCGACGCTACGCTTCGAAATTCGACCACCCTCGTTTTGCGCAGCCGCGTCGTTGGTTCTTGATGGAAACGTACGGGCTAGTGGCGTGCCGCGGAGAAGACGTAACCAAGGAAGACGAAAACGGGGATACGGCTGCGAGGAAACCGCTGGGACAGATCTCGTGCTGGGACAGATCTCGTATTGATCTCATCACGGCTCGTGACCGACGTTGGGGGAAACGGGGTCAGCAGGTCCAAAGAGCCGCTCGTCAAATTGAAACGGCATCGGCGGTTCAATCGCGATCTGCGCGAAGTCAAGGTGCTGCGGATTGATGAGGTAGTTCCAGTCGCCTGCAACCACGGCCGAGGGAACTCGCAAGACCGCCGATTCGCTGTTCTGCAACCACCGATCCCCGGCTGCACGTTCACTCGTCGTGTCTGAAGGCTTGGAGTCGAGATAGCGAAGGTGTTCAGCAATTCGCACGTGATCAGGCACGGCTGCCGCCACAACCACGTACCCTGTTGGATAATCGTGGCGGGTCATATGGACCAAATTCTCCAAAAACCGCGAGAGCCACACTTTGCGCCATGTAAACAACCGGACGGCCTGGAGAATTCCAGCGGCCACCCACCCTGCGCGCCCCTTCCCCATCCAGGCTCGCGTAGATCCGCCGGCAAACCCGATAGAGGGTAATGGCCATTAGGAAAAAATGTTGTGTTCGATCCTCGTAAGAATCTCCTCAATGCGCTGAATGCCTTCAGTGGAATTCAGTAGTTCTGAGGGCGCGCGGTTCTCCAAAAGCGCCAGAGGCGTGGAAAGCCAATGGGACGCTTTATGTTCATTGCCGAAGACAGCTACGGCGTGCGCCACAACGGGAACGATGCTCGAAATCGGCAGTCGGGGAGCGGTCAAGTCTTGTACTCCTCCTTTTAAGACTAGCTGAAGGAACGCCTCGATATTGCAGCTGGTTTCCCAAACGGCGATATGGGAAGCGTGCGGCCAGCTTCGGGCGTATCGTCCGGCACTCGTGCAAAGCTCGAATGAGACCTCGTGTTGCGCGTGGCATGCGGAAGAAGGATGAACAAGCGACCTCACTCAGTGCTACAAGAGCATAGTCGTTCACTGAAAGCGTCGATGCTACGGCTCGAAATTCGACCACCTCGTTTTGCGCAACCGCGTCGTTAGTTCTTAATGGAAACGTAGGGGGCTAGTGGCCTGCGGAGAAGACGTAACCATACGGCTGCGAGGAAACCGCTGGGACAGCCAACGCAATCCACGCGCGAGTGAAATTCGTAACGGCTCGGCAAACGTGCGCTTGGGATTGCGAAGGCTGTCCCGGGTTTCGCCGGGTTTCGCGTTACTAGTACTTGTTTTGACCTTGTTTTGCGTCTAAAAGGAGTAGGCTTAAATCAGGGTGAGGTGATGGATATGCGCATGCTTGTGAACGGTTCGTTGTTGGTGTTGGGTGTTGCTGGTTTGCTAATGGCGCAGCATGGCGGCGGGGGTGGTGGGCACAGTGGAGGGGGCGGTGGATTTCACGCGTCTTCTGGTGGCTCTTTTGGAGTCCACAGCGGCGGTGGTGGTGGAGGGTACACTACTTCGATCACGCCCAAGAGCTACAGCGGGCATTTGACGTTCTCGACGCCGGGGATGGGGACGACGGGTTTGAATCGAGTTGGTGGGTCGCGGCCCGTTCAAGGACGTCCGGTTTGGGGCCAGCCGCCGGTTCGCGGCCCTGTGCGTTACGGATACGGCTACTACGGAGTTGGTTTGTATCCATATCTGGGTTATGGCAATAGCTACTATCCGGACGATTTCTACGGTTCGGATTACTACAACAGCGCGCCTGCGCCGGAGCAGTATCCGCAGCAGTATTATGATGCGGGGCCTGAACAGCAACAAGCGCCGTACTATCCGCCGATCCCCTATCAAACGGATCCGCCGCAACAGCAGGCTGCGCCCCAAGCCCAGCCGGATCCGCCGAGCACGCCGATCACGCTGATCTTGAAGAGTGGTCAAAAGATAGAGGTTCAGAATTACGCGATCATGGACGGCATGTTCTGGGATTTCAGCAAGCAGAACGGCAAACGGATTCCACTGGCGCAAATCGACGTGGCTGCATCGGCAAAAGCTACTGATGCGGCGGGCGGGACGTTCCCAGAAGAGTCTTTCGGAGCAAATCCAAACTAGACTGCGTGGCGAGCGTGCGGTTGCGGTAACGATCTGCGCCGTGACGGATGCGCACGCAACGGTTCGCGCCGTTGGGTCCGGCCAATGCCAAGTACATTGTGCCGACAGGATCGGACTCGGTACCACCGGAAGGCCCAGCGTAACCCGTGGTGGCGATGCCATAAGTGGAGCCACTCAATCGTTGTGCGGCTTCGGCCATGGCAAGGGCCACAGGCTCACTCACGGCCGTGTATTGATCCAACAGATCTTGCGGAACGCCAAGGATAGTGTGCTTCTGCTGATCGGTATAGGTAACGTAGCCGGCGATGAAATAATCGGAACTGCCGGGGGCGTCGGTAAGGCGCGCAGCGATCATGCCGCCGGTGCAACTCTCGGCGGTCGCGACGGTGGCTTTGCTTTCGCGCAACATACGGCCGACGGTGAGTTCCAGCGTGTCGTTGCCATCGGTGCTATAGACGCGGTCACCCAGCAACTCAGCGATGGGGTCGCCGACTTCTTTGAGCAAGGAGTCTGTTTCTTCTTCCGTATTGCCTTGCGCCCGCAGATGGACCCACAGATCGCCGATAGCGGATAGAACAGTGGTGACGGGGTTTGTGTACTTGCTGTAGACGGGGGCGATGAGGGTGTCGAGATCGGACTCGCCGATGCCGGTGATACGGAAGCTGCGAACCTTAATGACTTGCGGCGGGAGGAGTGGTTTCAGACGCGGCACCAACTCGCGCTCCACCATGGGCTTCAATTCGCGGGGTGGGCCGGGCAGCAGAGCGATGGCTCCGCGGGGGGTTGTGATGAATTGACCGGGCGCGGTGCCGTTTGGATTGGGCAAGGCTTCGGCGCCGGCAATCAAATAGGTTTGGCGCAAGTTGTTCTTCGCCATGGGGCGGTTGATTTGGCGGAAACGGGCGGCGAGAATGGCTTCCTGTTCGGGCGAGTGTTCGAGCGTGCGGCCCAGGGCGGCGGCTGCGGCATCGCGCGTGAGATCGTCTTCGGTGGGTCCCAAACCGCCGATGAGAACGACGATATCGGCGCGGCCGAGGGCGCGTTGAATGGCGTCGGTCAGGCGTGCGCGGTCGTCGCCGATGACTTGCTTGGTGAATACTTCGACGCCCAACATGTTGAGGTTTTGAGTGACGATGAGCGAATTGGTATCGACGCGCTGCGGGGTAAGAAGCTCACTACCAATAGCAATAATTTCGGCGAGCTTCGGCGCCGCGGCCGGGGAGTTTGTCGACATGATGTTTGGGTGACGTTACGATCTTAGATCATACGACCGTGTAACCGGCGAAGAGGCGGCTGGAAAGCCGCCTCGCAGCCAAGAATGGCCGCCCTACGAAGCCAGGACAAGTGTAGAAACTCTAGACGACGGAGTAACCGGCGATACCGACGTCGACGCGGAAGAGGGCGCTCTGCGTGGTGACGACCATGGCGCGCGATGGAGTGAACGCTAAGCCGACGATGCCTGGGCCCGAAAGGAACTGTTCGGGTTTGCGGTCGAGGTTGAAGCGGATAATGCCACGGCGGCCCGAAAGAGATCCAGCGACATACAGACGTCCGGTGGAATCGAAGGCTACGCCTTGGGGCCGCCCCAAGCCACGATGATAGACTTCCACTTCGCCGGCTTTTGAGATGCGATGGACGGTGTCGAAGCTGGAAGTGGTGGGGCCGGTGACATATAAATAGTCTTCTGGGCCGAATGCCAAATGATAAGCGGAAATAGAGGGTTCGAGGGTAGCGAAGACGTAGATCTGGCGAGAAGGGCTGATTTTGAAAATGGTGCCGCTGCGGTCGCCAACATATAAATTCTCATCACGGTCGAAGGCCATGCCAGTGGCGACGCCCATTCCCTCGACATAGACCGATGCGTTTCCAGCAGGCGTGACTTGATAGACGATTCCGTCATGACGGCTGGAGGCGTAGAGAATGCCTTCCTTATCGAAAGCCAAGCCGGTGGCGTTCATCAGGTCTGTCACGAACGGGCGAGTGTTGTAACTGGTATCGGTTTTGTAGATGGAGACGGGCGCTTTGTGTCCGCGAGAACCGCTGAAGGTGGTGTAGACATTGCCTTCGCGGTCGACGGCGGGGTTGGCGACGGGATGCAAGCTCTCGGCGATTTGAATGCCGAGATGCGTTTCGTGCGTGGCGCTCACGGAGTTGCCGGCGGAGACTTGCAATTCGCCAACGATGGCGGATTCGGGAACGCGGGCGATGATGTACGAATCTCCAGCCACGACGAGATGCGCTTTCTGATTGCCCAGGCGCACGGTGGGCTGACCTTCAGCGGCCAGATGCTCGCCACGGATATGCAGTTCGCCGCCGGTGATGGCGGCCACAGGCTCCACCTTTGCAATCACCGGACGTGTTGAGGACGGCTGGGCCGCCTGTTGTTTAGTCGCCATACTAGTAAAATCCCAAACTACCACTTACCGTCAAGACAATCGCCCCGTACAGTCCCGCGCCCAGGTCGTCGACCACAATTCCCGTGCCTTCGGGCAGATTTTCTAAGCGCCGGATGGGCCAAGGTTTCCAGATATCGAAGAGCCGGAAAAGCAGGAAGCCCGCCAGCAGGGTTTTCCAATTCAGAACTGGCGCACCTAAGAGCGTGAGCCACTGACCTAACACTTCGTCGATTACGACCAGGCCCGGATCTTCGGTGTGCAAGATGCGAGCGGTGCGGGTGGATGCCCAGATGGCTGGGAGCAAGAAAAGCAAAATGAGGACCGCGAGGGTGATGCGGCCGGAACGGAACCAAGTATGAAGCGCGGCGGCGATCAAGACTGCAGCGAGTGAACCGGCGGTACCGGGTCCCCAGGGCCAATAACCACAACCGAACCAAGTTGCCAGGGTAAGGGCGAGCCGGTTCACCGCTCATTGCCCTCAACCGAGTCATCTTCCTCTAAAGAGGAAAACTCGCTTTGGTGCGTAGGGGTAGAGATTTTGTAGGTCTCATCGGCCCAATTGCCGAGATCGAGCAGGCGGCAGCGCTTACTACAGAACGGCATTTCGGGGCCGTCGAGCGGAACCTCTTTTTTACAGATGGGGCAACGCACGTTTTTATTATCGAACGGGAATGCCGTGGGCTCGGACGGGCTGGTGGGCGCTGAGAATTGGGAACGGATTGGCGTTGCGAGCTTGGGCTCGGCCTTCTGCTTCGGGAGCGTTGGTGAGATGGCCGACTAGGTCATAATCGTGCGCTTCGGTGATTTGCAGCATGCGCATTTCGCCGGGCTTGGGCTCGCCGGGTTCAGCGTCGTTGATATAGCAAACGCCGTCGATTTCGGGCGCTTGGGTAGGGAGGCGGGCCTCCCAGAGGAGGTCGGTTTCTTTGGAAAGGCCTTCGACCAGAACAGGAAACTCGCTGCCGATGAGGCGGCGATTGCGCTGCAAAGAGATGTGGCGCTGGAGGGCCATGAGCTTGCGTTTGCGTTGATAGATGGCGCGCTTGTCCACTTTGGCATCGAGCGCGAAGCTCTTGCTGGTTTCTTCGTCGCTGTAAGAAAAGACACCAAGACGGTCGAACTGGGCGGCTTCGACGAACTGGCAGAGCTCCTTAAAATCGGAATCGGTTTCACCGGGGAAGCCGACGATCATACTGGTCCGAACGGCGACGCCGGGAATGGTGGCGCGGATGCGTTCCAGGAGTTTCAAGAAGATATCGGCATTGGCTCCGCGCTTCATGCGTTTGAGGACGGACGCGCTGGCATGCTGCAAAGGCATGTCGATATATTTCACGAGCGATTCGTGGGCGGCGATGGTATCGAGCAGCTTTTGCGTAACCTTATTTGGATACGCATAGAGAAAACGAACCCATTTGGGCAGTTCGGTTGGGATCTGGGCGAGGCGCGCGAGTAAGTCGGCCAGGCCGTCTTTGAGGCCGAGGTCCTCGCCATAGCAAGTGGTGTCTTGGCCGATCAAATTGATTTCGCGGACGCCCATGGCGAACATGCGGGTGGCTTCGTTGATTACGCTTTCGAAGCGGCGGCTGCGGAAGTTGCCGCGAAATTGCGGAATGATGCAGAAGGTGCAGGGGTGATCGCAACCTTCGGCGATCTTTATATAGGCGGAGTGGCGGGGCGTGGTGAAGACGCGTTCGGTGAGGTCGTGATAGAGATATGGGCCGGCAGGGAGCTTTTTCGGTTCGAGGCCTTCGCAGAGCGCGGTGATCTGTTCGAGTTCGTTGGTGCCGAGAACGGCGTCGACAGCGGGGATATTGTTTTGAATTTCGGACCGGAAACGCTCGACGAGGCAGCCGGCCACGATGAGGCGCTGGGCTTTGCCGGTTTTTTTGTATTCGGCCATTTCGAGAATGGTGTCAACGGATTCCTGCTTGGCGGGATTGATGAAGCTGCAAGTGTTGACGACGATGACGTCGGCGTCGGAGGGTTGGGGGGTGAGCTCGTGGCCGTCCGCGACGAGCTGGCCCATCATGACCTCAGTATCAACGAGGTTCTTTGGGCAGCCGAGACTTACAAATCCGATTTTCAAGGGGTATGGGTTAAGAATAGCATTTAAAAGGCGAAGAAAAGGCGATTTTTGCAGAACATGAGGGGAAGACACCGCTTACTTACGTGCGCGGCTCGGATAGCGCGCGGTTCGCGCGAGACAGTGGTCGATTTCGGCTGCGGTGGCGTGGCAGAGGCCGATTTTCGCCAGTTGGAAGGTCAGTTCGCTCATTTGGTTTTATTCCGTTGTTGCTTAATCCAGTCTTCATCGGAGATTTCACTTTCGTCGCTGCTGAAATCCGAATCGGCCATTTGTTCGTCTTCGCGGCGGGCGAGAGCGGAGAATTGGGCGGCGTCCATTTGGTGGCGGATTTCATAACGGGCGGTGGCATTGCGTGTGAAGCCGTTGGGGACGAGGAAGCGATATTCCTCGGGGATGTCGTGCAAGAAAGTGTAGTGGCGAACGACGACTGGATTGGGGTCGTTTTCGATGAGCTTGCGGACCTCGTCGTTGGAGGGGGAGAGTTGATCGATGAGGGTGATGCCGTCCTCGAAGCTGATGAAGGCTCGCTGGAGGATGGAGTTGTCTGGCTGGATGGGGGCCGAAGACTCTCGATGGGATTTGAGGTCCTCTTTGAGCGTTTCGGCATCGCGGCGGGCTTGATTGGCTTTGGAGTTTGCGAATTTCTCGCGGGCGAATTGGAGGCTTTCTTTGCGGAGAACGAGGAGTTCGCGCCATTTTTCGTCTTTGACGGCTTCGGTGCGGAGGAAGCGGACGTTGACGAGAGCGCGGCGGAAGGCGCGTTCGGCGGTGGTGCAATAGCGGTCGAAGCGTTCGAGGCGGTCCATATCTTGGTCAGGCCAGTAGTTGGTGTCGGAATGAGTGGTGTGCATGAGGAGTTCGTAGTCGGCGCGGACGGTTTGCCGGCGAGTCAGGTACCACTTTGCTTCAACGGAATCGTAGACGAGGCCTTCTGCTTCGAAGTTGGCGGGTTGGTATTGCTCAAAGGCGTTGTCGAGTAAGAGATCGAATTGAGCGGGGTCTTCGGTTGGCAGGAAGAGGGTTTTCGCGGAGGCGCCGTGTTTGAGGGCGTTGAGAGAGCGGTTGGTAGTGTCTTTCACGCTTTGAAGGTAAAGGCGGGGGGAGGGCGGAATGGATTTTTTGGGCGGGAAGTGGTTGAAAATGAGGGAGAAGAAAAATCGACAAGTTTTGTGATTCGCCCACGACGGCTAGGCGCCGCCGCAACGAGGGATGAAAACAAAAGCGAGAAGAGAGATGCTAGTAGTGTCTGCCGGGCGACCCAAAAGCCGATCTCGGTCTGGGCCCTCACCAGGAGCCCGTTTGTGAATCTGGTCGGACGCTGAAGTTTTGGCACAACGCAGTGTCGCCTTCGCCGCCAAGGCGGAGAGCACGAGAAGGAATGTCTGTTTCTTTGTCTGCGTCCCCGTCCCGGCGGCAAAAAGGAGCGTTATGCAGATACTATTTTCGCGCGTCTGCGGGATCGATGTCCACAAGGACATGCTCGCGGTATGCGTTTTGATTTATCGGGAAGGTAAGAAGCCGGAAGCTCGCTACAAAGAGTTCGCTACGCATCAGAAGGCGCTGACGGCTTTAGGCAACTGGTTGAGTGCGCAAAAAGTGACGCACGTGGCAATGGAGTCGACGGGCGTGTACTGGAAGCCGGTTTGGTATGCGCTGGAGGGTCGTTTCCAGTTGCTGTTAGCCAATCCGTTTCAGGTGAAGGCGCTGCCGGGCAAGAAGACGGATAAGAAAGATAGCCACTGGCTGGCGGAGTTGTTGGCGCATGGGTTGATAGCCGGCAGCTTCGTGCCGCCGGAGGAGACCCGCGCGTTACGCGATTTAACACGCTACCGGGTGAAGTTGAGCGAAGAGCTGAACCGTATCCACAATCGCATTCACAAGGTGTTGGAGGATGCTTCGATCAAGCTGGACACGGTGGTGAGCCACATTATGGGGGGCACCGGACGCAGCATCATCGAAGGAATCATCGAAGGCAAGGAATCCCCCCGGCAGTTGGCGGAACGGGCGCAAGGCAGTTTGCGCGGCAAGCGGGCGCAGTTGGAGTTGGCTCTGCACGGGCGCGTGAGCGAGCACCACCGGTTCCTGTTAAAGGAACTGCTGGAGGACTTCCAGTTTGTCGAAGCGAAGATTCTGCGTTTGGACAAGACGCTGAGCGGCAGCGTGGACGGGGAGCAGGTGGCGCGTTTGTGCACGATTCCGGGGGTGGATGTGATCACGGCTTGGACATTGCTGGCGGAATTGGGTTCCGACATGCGGGTGTTTGCCAACAGTAAGAAGGCCGCCAGTTGGGCGGGGTTGTGTCCCGGCAACAAAGAAAGCGGCGGCAAGCGGTTGAGCGGACGCACGCGCAAAGGCAACCGCTGGTTGCGGCGCGGGCTGTGTCAGGCGGCTTGGGGAGCCAGCCGTAAGAAAGATTGCTTTCTGAATGCCTTCTTTCAACGCCACAAAGCTAAGCAAGGCGCGCAGAAGGCGATCATTGCCACGGCGCACCGCCTGTTGGTGATCGCTTACTGCATCCTGCGTGATGGCACGACCTAGCAAGAGCGGGGCGGGGATTTCTACGATCAGCTCAATGCCGCGCGCACCCGCGAGCGACTGATAGAACGGTTGCGGCGGCTGGGTGTTCCGGTGACGATTTCATCGCCCGTGCTGCCTGTCCCGCCAGCGCCCACCAGTCAGGAGTTGGTTCCGGCGCCATCGGCCCAAGCGCTCACTTCGCCGCCAAACAGCCAACCGTCCGCTTCGCTACCAACCGTCAAGCGCAAGCGCGGCCGGCCCTGCAAGTGCGCCGAACGTGGGATACCCTGCACTCACCAGATGGCTATCGCACCAACACCCGTCGCGACGCCTCCCGTCGCGATTCAGCCGTAGTCCACACCAGGCCGAATTAATTTATCTCGTTGATTCGGCTCTGGTTATAATTCGGAGTTTTCGAAGGACCGTATTTAGGACGCGGTATTTGTTTGAACGAAAACCGACCAAATTTCGATCTTACAGGTAGTCGGCGGCGCTGGGGTGCGTGGTACCAGTGGAAGAGTGGCGAGGGATAAGTTGATGAACAAGCCTGAAAAAGACAAACAAGAAGAAGAAGAGCAAGACGAACGGGATCGAAGGGATGATGAAGATGATGAGGAGGAAAGGCGCAAGCGAGACAAAGAGGATAACGATGAGGAAGATGACGGACCTTACAGCGACGATTAGGAACCACTTCTCCTCTTTCAGGCTCATCTTGTATTTGGACGCCTGATCTCCAACACGAACACAGCGGCTTCGTGGCGGCTTTCGAAAGCGAGCAAGAAACATGGTTCAATGGCTGTGAATAGTTGGGAGCAACCATGAAACTTTTCAGCTCGATTGTTTTCGCAGCCGTCTTCACGGTGCTTGCGGGATGGGCGGCACCTTCGCAGACGAAGCCTTCCGGGACATCCTCATCTGACGTTAAGGAAGTCCAGACGACGTTACCCAGCAGCGAACCGATGCGGATGCGTGCGATCAGTATTGATCGGAATTGGGATGCCTCGACAACTCACCTCAAAGGCGATGTGGAGATCACGATACGCGTGTCGGAGAAGGACGGCGAGCGGCACAACCTAGTAATTCACGCGGACGAAGCGAACGTGAATGAGAAGAGCGGCGAGATTACCCCGAGCGGACATGTTCGCATTATGGTGGAAGAGGCGAAATAGGGGAGGGCTGGCCTATCTTGGCCTATCTGTGCTTTTCGGCCCACTCGGGGCTTGCCAACTGCATTTTCCAGATGGGGCCACCTTCATAGAGCGGTGCTTCGGACTTCAGAAAGCCAGGCGCTTTGCCGGGAGCGATCCAGAAGTGGATATCGGGAGGTTGTTTGCCGACAAGGGGTGCGACGACCCCAGCTACGCCGCCAATGTCGATCTTGACGTTGTAAAGCAGCGCCTTTTGCGGCGATCCTCCGACTGTGAACGAATCCTCCCCTGCGGGAGTAACGACTAGCTTTACGATGCGCGGCTTGGGAGCTAGAACGACCATCGATAATTCTGTTTTAGCCGCTGAGCGGTCGACGTCCAAAAGGAGCGCGGGCAGAATGCCATTGGAAAGATCGGCGGGGAACTTCAAATGCTCGGAGAACGCTTTCCCATCGATGTTTCCTTTGGCGAGGCCTTTCGGCACGTCCAAGCTGAAATCCGTAGGTTGTTTAAACGAAGGCCCCTTTAAGATTTGACGATAAGCAAGGAGCTGAAAGGTTTGGCGCTGGGAAAACGTGGCAGTTTCCTGATAGAACGAGCCGTCTTTGAAATGAAAGGTCAGTTCCACAGTCACACGGCTGCCACTTGAGGTTTGCAGAACTTCGCCGGAAGCCAGCAGCTTATCTTCGGTGTCGCGCAAAACAAGGTAACCGTGGATCACTCCCTGCAAATGATGCACGATAATCGGCGCCGGCATCAGCGGAGGAATGAGTGTGACAAGTAGAACGAGGCTGGTCAGCGCTTTTTTTATCAAAGTTCAGTTATTAGACCGGATAGAGCGGCCGCCACGCACCTGCGAAAAGTTCGCGTTTTTTTTAATTGAGGCCGTAGGCTTCAACCGCAGTTTGAGCCCAGAGCTGCTGCTTTTCAGAGGAGGAGAGCGACGCCGCTACTTTTTCGACAATGCTTACCCAGCGTTGATACGCGACGGCGAGCAGACACACGGGCCAGTCTGAACCAAACATGACTCGTTTCGCGCCAAAAGCCGAGAGGACAGTGTCTAAATAGGGACGAAGTTGCTCCTCTGTCCAATGTTTGTGGTCGGCCTCGGTGGCAAGCCCGGAAATTTTGCAATACACATTGGGCCGTTTGGCGAGTTCGCGCATGTGCTCATCCCAAGGCGAAATCGCCTTGAATTTAACGCGCGGTTTCGCTAAATGATCGACCACAAATTTCTGATTTGGATATTGATCGACGAAGCGAATCGTTTGCGGCAGATGGCGCTCGAAGATGAGGATGTCGTAGGTCAGGTTGTGACGGCTGAGCTCGCGAATGCCGCGATTGAAGTCTGCGCGCAGAATGTGGTTTTCATCCGGCTCGTCTTGCAGAACGTGGCGGACGCCGCGGAGTTTCGGATGGGCGGCCACTTGCTCAAGGATACTGCCCACGTCGGGGCCGGTGAGCGGTACCCAACCGACAACGCCCTTCATGAAATCATTTTGCTCGGCCAAACTGAGCAGCCAGTTTGTCTCTTCTACTGTTTGGCGCGCTTGCACGGCCACGGATGCGGCGATGCCAGAGGCTGCCATTTCTTTGTGCAGGTCCGGTGGCAAGAAATCGTGGCGGAGCACCGTCATGCGGTCGTCGATCCAGCCATATTCGTTCGCGTCGAACTTCCACAGATGATGGTGAGAATCGATCTTAAGCATCCTGATTTTCCGGACGGCCGGAGGGCCAGGTTGTTGTCCGTACAGGAGCGGCGATCTTAGATATTTCGGCGAGCAGATCGGGCGCGATCTCGGAATCCAAGGCCGTTAAGTTTTGTTCGACCTCGGATTGTTTCGACATGCCGACGCAGGTAGACGCGGCGTAGGGGTGGCGGAGGCAGAATTGGAGCGCCGCAATGGCCGGGTCCACTCCGTGGCGCAGACATGCTTGCACGATGGCCGCTCCGGCTTGTTTTACGCTCTCCGGTGCAGGGTGTTTGGCGAGTGCGCCCTCTTTGGTCAGCAGGCGTAAATGAACGGGCGCCGCATTTAGCAAACCGATCCCCTGCTTCTCCAGCACGGGTGTCAGGTAAACGTCCATGTCCTGGATCAGCGGGTTATAGCGGCAGTAGGATAGGACAAAATCAACCTTCGCCCGTGTTGCCACGTCGGCCAAAATTTTCAAAGGTAGGCCGGAAATGCCGACGGCGCGAATCTTGCCCGCTTGTTGTAGCGCTCGCATTGCGGGAACGGTCTCTTCAATAATCTGATCGCGTTCGCCGAATTCGATGTCGTGCGCAATCAGCAGATCAAGATGATCGGTTCGCAGTCGCCGCAGCGATTCATCGACACTCGTTTTGACGCGAGCTTCGGAGAAGTCGAACGAAGCGGCGTCATAGCGGCCGCATTTGGAAGAGAGTACCACCTGCTGACGCCGGCCTTGTAGCGCTGCGCCCAAGCGGGTTTCCGATAACGTCCGGCCATAGTAGGGTGACGTATCGAAAAAGGTGAGGCCGTGTTCGATGGCAAAGTGAACGGCACGGTCGCCTTCGGCCACGTCGATACCGCCAAATTCGTTGCCCAAAGGAGCGCCGCCGAAACCGATGATGGAGACATCAATGCCTGTTTTGCCGAGCGTTTTATAGCGCATGAGGGGCTTGCGTCCACCGCTCCTTCACAGTCGCGGCTCGGTTAGGGGCTTGGAGTATTTTCATCATCATTTAGACATCTATCTCCACTAGAATCTTGGTGAAGGACTGCGGGGCCGCATTCCAACGATTCAGTGCGTCGCCGGCCTCCGCCAGCGGAACCGTCGCGGAGATCGTGGCTTCCACCGGAAACTGTTTGCGTTCGAGCATTTCAATGACGGCGGGGAATTCGGTGAGCGAATTGCGAGAGCCCAGAATATCAAGCTCTTTGTGAACGAAAAACTTGGTTTCGTAACTGACGGGTTCTTTGGCCCAGCCAATGTAGACAACGCGGCCCGTATGCGCGACTTCTTCCACGGCCATGCGGTAGGTATCCGGCACGCCAACGGCCTCGACGATGACGTCGGGCCCATGACCGCCGGTCAGCGCGAGCAGCTGATCGTGGACGGATTCTTTGGCGGATTGAATGGTGTGGCCAGCACCGACCTGTTGCGCCAGCGCGAGCTTCGCGTCGTCGAGATCAATAGCGATGACGGTAGCGCCTTGCGCGGCGGCACAGGCAATGACGCCAAGCCCTACGGTGCCGCAACCGATGACGGCGACGGAATCTTGCGCAGTGACGCGGCCTCGAACGGCGGCGTGAAAACCAACGGCGAGCGGCTCGACAAGACTCAATTCGCGCAACGAAAGGGTATCGGCGCGAAACACTTTCTGCCAAGGTGCGGTGAAAAACTCTCGCATGGCGCCGTCCCGCTGGACGCCTAGCGTCTCGTTAAATTTGCAAGCATTGAAGCGCTGGCGAAGGCAAGACGCGCATTTGCCGCAGTTGGTGTTCGGGTAAACCGTTACATCCATGCCAGTGCGAAATTCCTTTGGCACGTCGGCACCGGTCTCGATGATGGTTGCGGCGATCTCATGGCCGGGAATGCGTGGGTAACTCACCAGCGGATTCTTGCCGCGAAAAGTGCTGAGGTCTGTGCCGCAAAGGCCAATGAGCCGCGTTTTCAATAAAACCTCACCGGGGGCGGCATGAGGTTGAGGCTGAAGTTCCTGAACCGCGGTCTTGCCGGGCTCGGTAATGTAAAAGGCTTTCATGATTTATTTCCTGATTTCCACGAGCGTTCGTAGAACTTGTTCAATGTCTTCGCTGCCGATGTAGAAGTGCGGGGACACGCGAACCCAACCTTGCCGGGGCGCGGCAGAGATTTTATTGCGGCGCATTTCGCTCACCATCATTTTGGAATCTAGCGAAGGATGGCGGAAGCAAAGGATGCCCGATCCTGTGGCGGGAGTGCGCTCGATCATGACTTCATAGCCGAGTGTGCGCAGGCCTTGGTCGAGCTGCGCCGCACGCGCCATGACGGCAGCGCCCACGTTGGCAATACCCACTTCCAGCAGAAACTCAAGCGAAGCGCGATGGCCAAAGCAGCCCACGGTGTTGAGCGTGCCGCATTCGTAGCGGCCCGCGTCGCTTCTAAGCGTCATATCGCGCGAGCTGTAATCGGCGTAGTTGGCGGGGTTGGTCCAACCGAACTCCACGGGTTCGATGGCATCGAGCCACCTTCGGCGAACGTAGAGCACGCCATTTCCTTCCGGACCTAGCATCCACTTATGGCCGTCGGCTGCGAGTGCGTCGATGTGCGAAGCTTCTACGTCGATCGGGAAAACTCCCATCCCTTGAATGGCGTCGACGAAGTAGAAGCAGCCGTGTTCGTGGCAGAGCTTGCCAATGGCCTCGAGATCGACGCGGTAGCCGCTCAGGTAATTAACGAAACTGATGGCGAGCAGACGGGCGCCGGGGATGGCGGCGGCGATTTTTTCGAGCGGATCGTAAATGGAAAGCCAGGTGAGTTGCACGCCGCGCTTTTCCAGCCGGAGCCACGGATAATAATTGGCGGGAAATTCCTCTTTGAAAGCGACGACTCGATCGCCCACCTTCCAATCGAGGCCCAGAGCAACCGTGGCGATCCCCTCAGAGGTGTTCTTGACGATGGCAATTTCTTCCGGGGAGGAATTGATCAGCCGCGCGGTGGCCTTTCGGAGTCCGGCGTAGGCATCCATCCACTTGTCGTAATGGAGCGAGCCGAACTGAAGGGCATCGTCCGCAAGCCAGCGAATGGCATCGGCGGCACGGCGGCAAAGTGGGGCCACGGCGGCGTGGTTTAGGTAGATCAATTCCTTGGTAACCGGAAATTCTTCGCGGTAGCGCGCGGTGATGGCGCTCACGTCCGGCATGGACAAATCTTCAACTTTGTCGAAACCCATCCTTCAGAGGATACGTTATTGGCAGTAGGTCTCCTGTAACTTGTCGGCGGCGGGCTGCGAAATAGGCTGTTTGGGAGAAGGTTTTGCAAAATTCGAGGCTTCGCTGCCGGACAAGATCGCGGCGTTTGGCCTTATACTGGAGGCAGGCGTCAGGCGAAGAGATTTTGCCGGCCTCCAGGCAACTTGTTGTCTGTGGTGTAAAGGAGTTTTGAACATGCGGCGTTTAGTGCGCTTCCAGTCTTCTGTAAGCCTTATGATGGTGCTGCTTCTGGCGGCGCCGTTAGCCTCTTTTGCCAAAGACGATAAAAAGGAAGATCCCGACGCCATTGGCGATCGCAACGTCAGCGGCAAGGTGAATTGGTTTTCACTCGAAAAGGAAATCGCGCTGGGCAAGCAGTTGGCGCAGCAGGTGGAGCGGCAGTCGAAGATTGTGAACGATCCGGTGATCGCGGAATACGTGAACCGGATTGGCCAGAATCTGGTGCGCAACTCGGACGCGAAGGTTCCGTTCACCATTAAAGTGATTGAAGATCCTACGGTGAACGCGTTTGCGTTGCCGGGAGGTTTCTTTTTTGTTCAGACTGGGCTGATTCTGAAAGCCGACAACGAAGCCGAACTTGCGGGCGTGATGGCGCACGAGATTGCTCACGTGGCGGCCCGTCATGGTACGCGGCAAGCGACCCGTGGCGAGATTGCCCAGTTGGCCACGATTCCCCTGATTTTCATGGGCGGCGCGGCTGCCTATGGCATTTACCAGGCATCGGGCATCTTGATTCCCATGGGGATGCTGAAGTTTTCGCGTGGGTTTGAGAGCGAAGCCGACTACTTGGGCTTGCAGTACATGTACAAGACGGGCTACGATCCCACGGCTTTTGTCGATTTCTTTGAAAAGATCCAGACCCTGGAGAAGCGTAAGCCGGGCACCATTGCCAAAGCGTTCTCGACGCATCCTCCCACAGACGACCGGATTTCCCGGACGCAAAAGCAACTCGCCGATTTGAAGCCGCGCCCCGAGTACGTGGTGACCACTTCCGAGTTCAACGATGTAAAGAACCGGCTCAAGATGCTTGAGAATCAGCGGCGTCCCGACAAAACAACGGAAGATCCGAATAAGCCGACATTACGGCGTAATCCGAATTCGACCACGCCCATTGAAGATGAGACCGATCCTTCCAAGAAGGATAAGGGCGATGAAAGCGACCGTCCGAAGTTGAAACGGCGTCCGTCCGACGGTGGAGATACCACGGATACGACGACTACGACTAACACGACAGCCGCCCCAGCGGGAGCGCCGGCTGGTACGACGGCTCCTCCTTCAGGTACGACGCCTGCGCCGGCTCCGCCGAATAACAACTGACGATTTAGAGATTAAAAAATAAAGACGCTTTTGGATGCTGGACATAACCGCCGAGTTCCTAACTCGACCAGTCCATCGCTATCAGGTGTGGCACCCTCGAGAATTCCTTTATGTTTCCGGTAATGACCGTTGATTTGCGATTCACGGCTTGACCAGCAATTAGCGTGTCAAATGGACCGATGGTGTTCCCGATCTTAGCTAACGCTGCCCTGATTGCTCCCGCTTTGGTCGCATCATCAGCGTTAAAGTCGAGCACTCGTACGCCACAGAGGAAGTTCTGCAATAGCGCATGGCTCCGTTGTGGTTGGTCACTCTTGTCCGCACCGTATGAAAGCTCATGTAGGACGATAGAGGAAATATGGATTTCATCGCCTGATGCGGCCGCCATCTTGAAATTCAATCGGACCTGCGGTTTTTTGTTCCTAATAAGGTCAATACAGGTGGATGTGTCTAGACTGTAACTAGTTATCAAAATCGACCTCGACCTCCGGCATCGGCGGTTGTTCGCGGCCATCTTTCATGAAATCGGCTGCAACATCGCCAAAATTATCAAGGGACTTGAAGTAATTTTCTACATCGAAAACAATCGGCTCCAGTAAAACGGCGTTACCCAAGCGTCGAATTCTTACTTTGGTGCCTTCAAAACGAAATTCTTTCGGAAGACGAACAGCCTGACTCTGTCCATTACTGAAAAGCTTTGCGTATTTGATATCGTCCGCCATAGTATATATTGCCAGTATATACGCGCCCCTCGTCATTTGCTGTAATACGCTACGCCGTTACGTTCTTCTACAAAGCCAACGCGTTCGCCAATCTGAGCACGATTGAGAATGCGCGCCGTGATCCTGCCACCAGCATCCAGTTCAATGATCGCCAGTTGGTAGGGTGCGTCCGCTGCGTATTGCTCCGGTGCAGCGTGCACAATCGTCTCGGTGTAAACAACGCCGTCTCGTGTCGGCATTTAGGCGGCCTCCAGAATAGTGACGACGCAAGTAGCGCCGCTTCCGCCTAGGTTCTGAGCGAGCCCGATATTGTGCTTCGCAACCTGCCTTTCGCCGGCGTCGCCCCGAAGCTGCATAACGATGTCACACAGTTGACCAACGCCCGTTGCGCCCACGGGGTGGCCTTTGGACTTCAGGCCGCCGCTGGTATTGATGGGAACTTGGCCACTGATTGCCGTAGCGCCGCTCAAAGCAAACGGGCCGCCTTGGCCTTTTTCAGTGAATCCGAGATCCTCGCTCGCAATGATTTCAGCGATGGTGAAGCAATCGTGCAACTCGGCTAGGTCAATTTGCTTTGGCCCCAAGCCAGCTATCTTGTACGCCTTTTCGCCAGCGGCTTTTACGGCTGGAAAGAGCGTAATATCGGCCTTGCGATCAAGCGCGACGTGGTCGGAAGTTTGCGTGACCGCCAGCACTTTCGCAAAGCGCGGGTTATAGCGGGCGGCCTGTTCAAGCGGGACGATCACCACGGCCGCAGCTCCATCGCTAATCAGCGAGCAATCGTAAACCGTAAGTGGTTCGGCGATGGGCTTTCCAGCCAGGGCTTGGTCCAACGTAACGACTTTGCGCATGTGCGCCAGCGGATTCTTTGCGCCGTTAGCGTGATTCTTCACGGCCACGCTAGCCAACTGCTCGCGCGTGGTGCCGAACTGGTGCATGTGGCGGCGAGCAATCATCGCGAAAAGGGCAGGGAAGGTGGCGCCGGCTTTGCCCTCGCCCGCCATGTCTCCCGCGCCCGCCAGAATTTCTGCTACCTTCGGCGTGGTTTGCGAGGTCATTTTCTCTACGCCGGCGGCCACCACCACGTCATAAATTCCAGCCGCGACACTTTGCCAGGCGTGAAAAAAGGCGGAGCCGCTGGAAGCGCAGGCGTCTTCAAAACGTGTGCAAGGAATGCCTTGAAACCCGGCGGCCATGCCGATATAAGGCGCCAAGTGGTTTTGGCCGACGAATGAAGGCCCAGCAAAGTTACCTAGATAGAAGGCTTCAACCTGCTTGGGCTCCACGGTGGCGTCGTTTAGCGCGTTTCCCACAGCCTCAACCGCCAAAGATCGCAAGTCCCTGTCGGGAAAAGCTCCGAAAGCTGTTTTCCCTATACCCACCACGGCCACAGATCTCATATATCCTAAAGATAGCTCGGATGGCTACCTTGGCTGCCAGTTACGGTTTGACTTGCACGTTTCCGCCCTGGGATCGTCATGTTTTTGTAAGGAACTTAGTGTGTTTTGACGATGCAGCCAATCATCGACTGTATACCCGGGAGGGCCGTAGTGGGTGAACCCATCCCGCGCGTTTCGCAATCGCTAAGCAACGCGGAGGCCGATGCACAAACACGTTTTGTGCAGCAGAACCTGCGGCGCATTTTCCTGTTGATTTACCGGATTGTCGGCAACGTTGACGACGCGCAAGACCTTACGCAAGAAACATTCATCAAAGCTTTGCAGCGGCAGGGGCAGATTAAGGATCTGGAAAAGGCATCGCACTGGCTATCGCGCATCGCAGCGAACACCGCCATCGATTTTTTGCGGCGCAACAAGAAGTTTGCCTTTGTTGACGTGAATCATTTGTCGGAAACAACGCATGATTTGTCGGAGAATCCTGAGCAATCGTTACTGCGCGGCGAGCGCAAACTGCATTTGGATGGCGGATTAGCGGAATTGACGGAGCGGGAGCGCATGGCGCTCTTGTTGCGCGACGTGGAAGATATGCCCGCGGATGAGGTCGCTTCGCTGATGAATTGTTCCATGGCTACGGTGCGGTCGCACATCGCCAACGCGCGTATTAAGTTCCGGCGGTATTTGGCGGAAAGGAAGTCGCTATGAAGGGCAACGGCGTGGCAGAACATCCCAGCATCCAGATTTTAGCTCTGTACTCCGCCGGAGATCTGCCTTTTGTGCTGCGTTTCCGCACTGGCAGGCACGTGAGAGAATGCGCCGTATGTGAGCAGCAGGTGCTTTCCCTGCAAGCGGCGAAAGCCGAATTGCGCCGCGAAGCGCAAGCGGAGGTTCTGACTGGGTTCGAAGCCATTGCCGATTGGCATACGCTTGAAAGCGACATGTTGGGCAATATCCGGGTGGGTGTGGCCGCGGCGCGTTGTATTGAAAAGGTGGGCCGCACGCGCCGCGTTGGTTTCCTGCTGGCATGGGGAACTGGGATGTCGATGCTGTTTGCCGCCGGCTGGATTGCTCGCGTGCCTGCCGAAGACAGTCAGCGCATCGTAACAGCTTTGCGGCGTGTGGTGGGTTTGGAGCAAGCGCCGTTTAACGGAACCGTGCTTCGTTCGACGCCCGACGGAATATCGGTCAAGACCCAAGGCGCAACGCTTACCATTCTTCATCCGCAATCGGCCGTAATCTCAATGTCGGGCCCCTCGGCCGTGACGGCGAGGTATGTGGATGACGATTCGGGGCAAGTCACGATCACGAATGTCTACGGCCAATAAGCTGCGATTTGTTTGCGCGGTGCTGATACTGGCGGCAACGCCGGGATTATTGAGTGCGGCGCCCGCGGACGAGAAGGGCAACTGGCTGGCGGTTCAATTCCCTCACGATTCGCCGGTGATTTCGGTGGGCTTCAATATGGGGCCCAGCACGGCCATGGTGCGCGGGTCATCCATGGTGATTGATCTGCACGCGGGGTTGGTGCTGCGCAATGTGGGTACCAAGCCGATCTGCGGATTAACACTGCGCGTGGAAGCGCAAGACCTAACGCCGCATGGCAAAGGCAGTGTGATCAAACCGAGCTTGTTTATTATGCCTGGCGAAGAGTTTCCGGTGAAAGTGGATATGCAGCTGGTTCGGCCCATGGCGGCGGCCCGCTCGGAAGCGGCCATGGTGCAAGTGACGCTGGATTGTGCGTTGTTCAGCGACTTGAAAGCCTATGGGCCGGACAAGCTGAATTCGAAACGAACGTTGCTGGTGTACGAGATGGAGGCGCGCCGCGACCGGCAGTTCCTCGGGCGTCTTTTGGATTCTGGCCGTTTGCCTGAATTGCGCGAAGAATTGAATTATGGCATTCAAGATTTCATTCCCCGCCAATTGGGGTTGGAACTTTTGCGCGGGCCGCACTTGACCACGATGCGCGAGCAATCATTCAGTGTGAATCCCGTCAACTTTCCTAAAGGGCCGGTGCAACCTTTGGGCGGCGCAGCGCAAGTGGCCGGCAATGAAGTGCGCTCACCGCGCGTGGATATTCGCAACGTTTCGAAACTGCTGGTCGCGAGTGTAGCGATGGGTTGGATTGTGCGCGATGAGCACGGCACCGATTTTGTGGCAGGCGCGCTGACATCGCCGCTGAAGATTGGGCCGGTGCAAACGGCTTTCATTAGCGAACCGGGCACGCTGCGGTTTTCGTTGCCGACGGGGCAGCCCATGGTGATTGACCGTTTGATGACTTTCGTGAACGACGTGGAGTTTGCGGATGGGACTCTTTGGATTCCGAGCCGCGACGATATTGATTCGGCAACGCAAGACCACACTTTGCGGAGGGAACTGGCGTCTTCGCCGGAGGAGCAGAGGTTGGCGAGCATCTATCGGCGCGAGGGGACAGATGGGTTGCGGAAAGAGTTGAAGCGCGTTAGTTTGTCGAATCAACGGCCGAACTGATAGAATAAGGATGTTTGTCGCCGTTGTCGGGGCGTGGCTCAGCCTGGCTAGAGCGCCTGGTTCGGGTCCAGGAGGCCGGAGGTTCGAATCCTCTCGCCCCGACCAATTAACCCACTCGCATCCAATTCGTTATCGGCGATTCGCCGCAAGGTCACAGTATGCCCCGCTAGGTACGCCGGTATGTACTTTCGCAGTGTTGAATACCGTTATATGGATCCGGGGATGTGTTGAGCGGAGCCGGTGCCAAAGCCTATGGACGCTTTGCGGCCATTGGTACGCGTGCGGTGTACTTATCCGCGACTGATTCGGGAGCGGGCAAAGAGGTTACAGCCCGGAAGGAGCGGCTGGGAGGAGCGCCTCAGATTACCGTCGGCAAATACCCTCGAATCGTTTATGCCGTTGGCGGTTGACCTGGAGCGGACATTGGACCTTTCCTGCCTCACTTCGTCGGAGGCGGCGGAGGCGGTTAGGGTTGCATGCCTTGAGAAAGATGATCTCAGTTCTTCGATAGAACTCGCCCGTACCGGGAGGCGATGACAATCTGGTTGTCTATGTTGCGAACTGCGGTGCGAATGCGCTCACAATACAGAACGAGCAGGAGATCATTAAGCAGGCGAAGCGGATAGCGGCAAAGCACAAGTGAGGTAGAAGTTAATCGCAGTTCTGCATCGCCGACGAAAGGTCGCTGCGCTCGTGATTTCCGATTCAACGAGAGAAGAAATGACGCGAACGCGAAATCGATGGCTGGCTCTCGAAGGCGAACGGCCTTGACGAAAGCGTGGCGGAGGTCAGCGTCCGCCTGGAAACGGATCAACGCCGGGATTCATCCATTTTGGCCTTGGCGCGCTGGAGCCGCTCCCAAAGCGCCGGGTTCTCCTGCTCCAGCGGGATGGCCTTCCCCTCGAACTCACGCGTAGATCTGGGAGAGCTCCAGCGACGGGAAGTCTTCCTGAATGGCTTCCGGCGACTGACCTTCATTGAACGAGTACACGACGGAATCCAACGAAATGCGTTTCCCGGCTATGTAGTAGCCTCCGCGGCGCTGTTCGATGTATTCGCTTTGCATGACTTGACCCTGTTTCGAGTGTACGGAACCCCAATCAAGTAACCTAAACTAAGTTGCTGTATGCGTAAGCCGGATGCAAACTATTAAGACCGTTGGAATCATTTCCAAGCCGAAGATCACGCGAGCGTCTGAGATCGTGTGCGGACTGCTGCAATGGCTCGAAAAACGCGGCGTGGGTTGCCGCTGCGACCAGCTCACCGCCGAGTACGCTGGTATTTCTCAATTCTTCGACCGCGATGAACTACACGAAGGAATTGACCTTTTGATTGTGCTCGGCGGGGACGGCACCTTGCTCTCGGCAGCCCGCGCCGTTGCCGGCTACGATATTCCGATCTTCGCCGTCAATCTGGGTCATCTCGGTTTCCTCACCTCTATTCGTGAAGAAGAGTTGTATCCGGAACTGGAACGAGCCCTGGCAGGCGAGCATCGCATTGGCCGCCGCCGGATGGTTGATTGCGAACTGCAACGCGACGGCAGAGTCATCGGTTCCTATTCTGCTTTGAACGATGTTGTCATCGCGAAGTCCGAACTCGCGCGCATGATCGATCTCGATACCCACGTCGACAGTCACTTCGTCGCCGCCTACAAAGCGGATGGGCTGATCATCTCCACGCCGACCGGTTCCACAGCGTATTCGCTCTCGGCGGGCGGCCCGGTTGTGTTCCCTTCGGTGAATTGTTTTTGCATCACCCCGATTTGTCCGCATATGCTCACCAATCGTCCCGTGATTGTGCCCGATACTAGCGGTGATTCACATTTTGAATCACGGCGAGGACGGTACGTACTTGACGATTGATGGGCAAGTAGGAGAACCTCTATCAAAAGGCGACCGAGTTGTTTGCCGTTCGTCCCCGAAGACCATTCAATTAATTCGTCCTCCCAAAATGCTCTTTTTCGACGTTTTGCGCGAAAAGCTGAAATGGGGGGAACGTTAAGGGTGAGATGCAAATATTAAAGAAGCTAAGCCTTACTTCGTGGATTTTCATCGCGCTGGTGATCGGCATTCTGATCGGTGTGTTCTTCCCGGCCTTTGCCGTGCAGCTTGCGCCGGTTAGCAATATTTTTCTGCGATTGATCAAATCGATTGTCGCGCCGCTGCTGTTCGGAACTTTGATTTATGGCATCTCTTCGGCAGGCGAATTGAAAACCATGGGGCGCATCGCGCTCAAAGCCATCACCTATTTTGAAATTGCGACAACGCTGGCTCTGGTGATCGGCCTGGTAGTGGTGAATGTGTTTCAGCCCGGCAACGGAGTCAAACTCGCAGCCGAAAACAGCGCCGCGATGCCAACGCTGGCCAAGCCCGCAACCTTTGCGGGAGTGCTTGAGCACGCCATCCCTTCCAACATTTTCGAATCACTGGCGAATGCCGACGTTCTGCAAATGGTGGTCTTCTTCTTCCTGTTCGGCGCAGCTTGTTCGGCAATTGGTCCGAAGGCGCAGCCAGTGATCGACTTTGCTGGATCGGTTGCCGAAGTGATGTTCCGCTACACCAAATATGTGATGTATCTGGCGCCGTTCGGCGTTGCTGCCGCGATTGCCGTGACCATTGGCAAGAGCGGTCCGAAGGTTTTGTTCAGTCTCGGCAAATTGGTCGGCAGTCTGTATTTGGCGCAAGGTTTGTTTGTGGTTCTGGTTTTAGGTTCAGCGCTCATGATCGCGCGTGTACCGATTGGGACGTTCATCAAGGCGGCGCGTCAGCCGTTTATCCTCGCTTTCTCTACCGCGTCCAGCGAATCGGCGCTCCCGCTTGCCCTCGAGAATATGGAACGGATGGGCATTCCCAAACACATCGTCGGCTTTGTGCTGCCTACCGGCTACAGTTTTAACCTCGATGGCTCAACGCTCTATCTTTCACTCGCCGCGATGTTCGTGGCGCAGGCCGCTGGAAAGAACATGCCCATCTCCACGCAAATCCTGATGATGTTGACTCTGATGCTCACCAGCAAAGGCGTCGCTGCCGTCCCGCGTGCGTCGTTGGTTATTTTGGCGGGCGTGTTAGACCAATTTGGATTGCCAAAGGAAGGCATTCCGCTTATTCTGGGCGTCGACGCATTGATGGATATGTGCCGCACTTCTGTGAACCTGCTGGGCAACTGCGTGGCCACGGCCGTGGTGGCGCGATGGGAAGGCGTAGAACTCAAACCTCACACTGCCCAGGAACTGGAGACGGTCGCTTAAGGTTCGTCAATGCTCAGAATTTGATCCGCTTTCACGCCTTTGAGCGCTTGCA
This sequence comes from Bryobacterales bacterium, assembly GCA_963763615.1. Lineage (GTDB taxonomy): Bacteria > Acidobacteriota > Terriglobia > Bryobacterales > Bryobacteraceae > Bog-105. The sequence goes on from CAVXPI010000021.1 coordinate 358,399, forward strand.
CAATACCGCTTGGCCAGCGAATTTCGATTGCCGGTATCGTGCTTTCTTTACCTAAGCCGAAGTGCAGACGCTTGTCGCTCGAAGATAGGTAACTGCTGGCCGTCGTCACTGTTGCGGTTTGTTGACCAACCTTGACCAGTGCTCCGATGGCATCGCGGTTGCTCTTGTGGCCCGTCAGTTTGAGAATAATCCAGTGGTTCTCGTTCTGCGTCCGATTGCTGAGAATATGGGCTGGGCCGTCGTTGGTTGTGACCACGGCGTCTATTTTGCCATCGTTGTTCAAGTCGCCAATCGCCAGCCCTCTTCCCGCCCACGGCTCGCGGAAAACGCTTCCTGAGTTGGCCGAAACATCTACAAAGCCGCGACCGGTATTGCGGGCCAGCAGTAACGGCTCCTTGTAGCGAAGTTGCGGGTTGGTGAGCTCAATTGTGTCGAGGTCGTGTCCCTGGGCGATCAGTAAGTCTTTCCAACCGTCATTGTCATAGTCGAAGGCGCGCAATCCCCAGCCGGAATGGAGCATGGTCATGCGGCCCATGCCTGAACTTTTCGTGATGTATGAAAAACTGCCATCGCTCGTATTCTTGAAAACGGCGTACATCTGGTTGGCCAGGTCGCTGACGATGAGGTCGGGCCAGCCATCGTTATCAAGATCGGCGAAATCAGTGCCCATGCCGGCGAAGGTTTTACCGTCTTCATCCACCGCGACTTGCGAAAACAAGCCTTTCTCCTCAAACGTCCCGTTGCCTTTGTTGTGATACAAGAACTCGGGCATGGAATCGTTGGCGATGAACAGGTCGATGTGGCCATCGTGATCGTAATCCGCGATGGCGATTCCCAAGCCTTTTCCCGGAATGTTCAGTCCGAGTTTGGCGGCTACTTCAGTGAAGCGCCCTTGGCCATCGTTGTGATAAACGAGCGGCGAAATTGCTTTGAAGGTATCGGGATGACAATAGGAGCGAAAACCTTCTTTATGCTCGCCGCACCAGATGTCGTCGAAGTCCCATTTGACGTAGCGCAAGACGATCAGGTCGAGCAGTCCGTCGTTATCGAGATCGACCCAGGCAGCGCTTGTCGACCAGCCACTTCCGGCGGTGCCTGACTTTTCGGTGATGTCAGTAAAGGTGCCATTGCCGTTGTTGTGATAGAGCCGGTTGCCTCCGTAAGCGGTCACGTATAAATCTTCGAAGCCGTCGTTGTCGAAATCGCCCACGGCTACTCCCATGCCGTAGCCGGTCCCGGCGAGACCGGCTTTCTCCGTCGTATCCTCGAAAGTGCCGTCGGTTTTTTGATGATAGAGGTGGTTTGAATGTTCCGACGCGGTCTTCTTGGGGATGGTTCCAACAGGCGTGGGGTCGCTCAACGGTGCGCCGTTGACGAGGAAAATGTCGAGGCGGCCGTCGTTGTCGTAATCGAAGAGAGCAACGCCGGAGCCCATGCTTTCGATCAAATACTTTTTAGATGTATGAGAGGCGACGTGTTTAAAATGCACGCCGCTGGCGGCGGTGATGTCGACAAAGTCATCAGCCGCAGCGGCACAACAGATCATTAACAGAATTAAGCTACGGCGCATGCACTGCCTCTTCGATTGTGCGGTAGCTATTCACCGGAACATTGGAAACAACTTGCGTTCCGCCTCTCGGCCATTTAATGGTGACCCGGTCAATCGCGCGGCACGAACCTAATCCGAAGTGCAAGCGCGGATCGTTTCGTGAAAGGTAGCTTCCGCCGTTACGAACGGTATCGAATTGCGTTACGCCGCATGCTGAGATTTGAACACTGGCGCCAATCGCGTCGCGGTTGCTTTTTGTGCCACGGAGCTTCAACCCTACCCAGGAGTTGGCGTTGGCGCTTTCATTATGCAGCAGAACGGGGTTGCCCGCGATGGGCAAGATCGCTATATCGATGCGGCCGTCGTTATCGAAGTCGCCGGAGCAGCCGCCGCGATACGAATTGTTTAAGGCGGAGTGAAAGACGGGTTTGAATTGCCCGGCTTGATTGCGGAGGAGTGTTATCGGCTGATTGTAATTCGGCGAAAGCGGATAAACGTGGCCGTTGGCAAGCCAAAGATCCTTCTGGCCGTCGTTGTCGAAATCGGCGAATCCGCACGCCCAGCCGAGGTAGTCTTTGGTGGCGCTTGCGATGCCGGACGAAGCGGCAATCTCGTCGAAAAACCCGCCGGCGTCTTGCTGGAACAGCGGGAAGTAGTCATGAAAGAAGGTGGTGGTGAGAACGCCGATACGTCCGCGATGGTCGAAATCTCCAATGGCTACGCCCATATTCGATTGTGCGCGTCCATCGGCGTTCATGGCAACTCCGTGCTCCAGGCCAGCTTCTTTGAAAGTGCCATCGCCTTGGTTGAGGAACAGAAAGTTCGGGTCGGAATCGTTGGCGACGAACAAATCAATCTTGCCGTCGTGGTTGAAATCGTCAAAAACGGGTGTGAAGCTGTGAGCGGACCGCACGTTTCCCAAGCCCGCTTTCTTGGTGACTTCGGTAAATGTTCCGTTGCCATTGTTGCGGTAGAGAACGCCGTGGCCACCCTTAAGTCCAATAGGTCCACAGAATGCATCGAAGCCCATGTAAGGACACACAGGCGCCGGATCCTTTAGGGAAAGGGCGTGCAGGTCCATGTAGCTGGCGATGTAGAGATCCAGATTGCCATCGCCGTCGAAATCGCCGAAGGCGCTGCCGGTGTGCCACTCAACGTTACGGCTCAATCCAGCGGCAGCGGATACGTCGGTGAACGTGCCGTCGCCGTTGTTCTTGTAGAGAAGGTCCACGCCGATGTTCGTGATCAGGATGTCGGTGAAGCCGTCGTTGTTGTAATCGGCGGCGTTCGCGCCGGTGCCCCAGTAGGCGTTTGCCAAACCAGCTCGTTGGGTGACATCTTCAAACTTGCCGTGCCCGAGATTGTGGAACAGGTAGACTCCGGTGGGCGAAGGGTCGGGCGTGCCGCCGGCCATCACTTTGCGGAGTTGATCCATATCGGAGCCGTTGACGATGAGGAGATCCATCAAGCCGTCGTTGTCGTAGTCGAGCCAGGCTGCGCCGCTGCCGTTTGCTTCAGTGATCCACTTCTTGGCGGGGCCGCCGCAGCGCATGTCGGCGCGAATGCCGGCTACTGACGCCACATCGGTGAATTGAATGACGTCGGGAGCAGTGGCAGCCACGATCATGCTCGCCAGTAGTGCGATAAATGCGGCGCGACACAGAACTAGCGCGAGCCCAGTGTGTCCGCCGTAGCAGGGGAATGTGATGAGGTACCTCAAAATGTCGCTCCCTGGCGGCCGCGGCTCAACCTGACGTACTCGCTACGCTTGGAGGTTTTCGTTCAAGCTGCATTTCCGCAAATCTATCACTTTCATACGGTTTCAGTGTAATGCAACATAATAAAAGGGTGAATGTTCGGCTGATACCGCTAGTGGTCTTGCTCGTTCGAATTGCGGCTGCACAAGACGTTGAACAGCTTTACGGCGAAGCGAAGGCGGCGCAAGCTCGGAACGATCTACCTACGGCGATCAGCAAGTACGAAGAGATCATACGAGTGGCGCCGAAGGTAGGGCCTGCCTATAACAACCTAGGCGCTCTCTATTTCCGCCAACATCAGTTTCGCAAGGCCGCGGATGTGTTGGAACGAGGACTAAAGGTTGACCCTTCCATGACGTCTTCCATCGCGCTGTTGGGCATTGCTCTCTACGAAGCCAGCGATTTTGAACATGCCCGCACGCGGCTGGAAGCTGCCGTTCGAACCAATCCGAACGACAACAACGCTCGCTTGTACCTGGTCAAAGATCTGGCCCAACTGGGAGACTCGGATGCCGCCGCCAGCGAGTTGCAGCAACTAACGAAGCGGCAGCCAGAGAACCAGGAAGTCTGGTACATGCTGGCCAAAGCTTACATGAAGCTTTCGGAGAAGGCCATGGCGAAGATGAACGCCATTGACCCCAATTCCGTATTTGCCCTTCAGCTTTCGGCGGAGATGATGGAGGCCATGAACAACTACGACGGCGCCGTTGTTCAGCTCAAGAAGGCCATAGAACTGGCACCGCGCAAGCCGGGGTCGCACTATAAATTGGGCGAAGCGTATTGGGGGCTTTCGCAATGGGATTCGGCGGCGGCCGAATATCAGGCTGAACTCGGGAACGATCCGGGAAACTGCCGCGCGCACTGGCGGCTGGGAAGCACGCTCAATCAGAAGGGCGGCGACCCGCAAGACGCATTGAAGGAACTGGATCAAGCGATGGCGCTTTGTCCGCAACTGACCGAGGCACACGCCGACCGTGCCCGCACCTTGGTGACGTTGGGACGGAATGCCGACGCTGTGCCCGATCTGCAGGCGGCTATTAAAGCCGACCCCACGGAGCCTCGCAACCACTTTCTTCTGGCGAAAGCGTACCGAGCGCTTGGGCGAGCGGAGGACGCGCAATCCGAGATGCAGACGTTTAGCAAGCTGGACGAAGCCGCGCGGGCTGCCACGGCCGAGCGCGCGCAAGAGGTGATCAAAAACAAGGAAACGGCGCGTTAAGGCTTCTCGAGCTTACTATAGGTCTCACTCTCTGCCTTAGCCTTCTCCGTCAAGCCCGATTTCCGATACACCTGCGCCAGCATGAAGTGAACGGGCGCATCGGAAGGCGCGAGCGACTCAGCCTTCTCCAATGACGCGCGCGCTTTCTCCAATTGGTTCAGATAACTATAAGCTTTGCCCAGCGCCCGATGCATGCGGAAGTCGGCGGGCGCTAGTTTGGCCGCCTCCAGCAGATAAGGCAAACTCTCTTCGGCGTGACCGTCTCCCACCAGCAGTGAACCGAGGTTCAAGTACGGCCCGGGGTCTTTTTCAAGCGATACCGATTGCCATGAGATAGCGGTGCGATAAGCCTTGTCGGCGTCCTCAAGCTGATTCAGACCTTCGTAAGATAGGCCGAGGTTGTCTTCGGCTCTGACGTCACGGGGCTTCAAGGCTAAACATTTTTGAAAAGCTGCAACGGCTTCGTCGAAGCGATTCTCGTTGTACTTCGTGCGGCCCAGGTAGTACCAGCCCAAGGTATCTTGTGGACTCCACTCTACTGCCTTGGTGTACCATTTGTCAGCATCCGGATAGTCTTTGAGCAGTACGTAATCGCTGCCGACGACTTCCAAATCGGTAGCGGTTGGCTTGCCGTATTTGGCGCCTTCGGTGTATTCGGCTAGCGAAGCTTCGGCATTCTGTTCTTTGAACAGGATGTATCCAAGCAGAAAATGCGCTTCGGCAGAGGCCGCATTGTCTTTCAAATACGTGCGCACCGTCGTTTCGGCTTCGCGGAGTTTGCCTGTTTGAACCAGGGAGCGCGCGTCTTGCAGCGATGTGACGACGAGCCAGAATAGAAGCGCGAATGGCGGCATAAAACTCAAGTGTAGATGCTGGAAAAAACAAAAAGCCCGCACCTCCAGGTTCGGAGATGCGGGCTTTCTTTTGTGATCAGTCGTTCCTAGAATCTGACTTCCAAGTGCGCCTGACCTTGTCTGGGACTGTTGGCTTGGCTGTTGATGACCTTGCCGAAATTTGTATCGAGCAGGCCCGTATCTGGCCCGCCGAAGATGACTCGGTTTAACGAGTTAAAGAATTCAACTTCCAGCTTGAGCTTTACTTTCTCTGTCAAGGGGAAATACTTGGCGAGCGCGATATCCTCTTGAAGGAAGAATGGACTGCGCATTCCCGCTACGTAGCGTGGCTCGTTACCGATGACCCAGTTTCCGGGGTTGCTAAAGGCAGCTGCGTTTAGCACCGGAGCACCTTTGTAAACGTTCGAGTAAGAGTACTGCAGCGTTTGACCCGATACCAGATTCGGACGGTTGCTTGTGCCGTTGCCTAGCGGATCGCCAGGAACAGTCACTTGCAGTGGAGTGCCACTCAGGTATTGCAGCAGCGGACTGATCTGCCATCCGCCCAAGGCCGCATCCGCCAGACGGTTACTGTTGGTCATGTACCTACGGCCTTTGCCAAATGGCAATTCGTAGGTAGCAGCAATTTTGGTGATCTGCGGCTGATCGTTGTTATCGACCGACCATTCCGCCTTTTGATTGTTCTTGTCGAGTGAAGCCGAAACGAACGAGGTAAAGCCAGAATTGGTGTTCGACATCATTCTGGACAAGTTGTACGAAATCAGGAAGCTTAAGCCGTTCGTATAACGTTTTTGTAACTGGAGCTGCATCGCGTTATAGAGCGCCGAGCCAGTCATATCGAAGTTGTTGAAGATACCCGAAAACTGAGGATAGGGGCGCAACGCTTGCAGGACGGTAGCGTTGGCGCCGTTATCCGCGAAGAAGTTGGCGTATGGGGCCTGGATGCCGGCGGCAATAGCGGGAGCCGAATTTACAGGCTGTCCCAGTAGTGAACCATATTTTGCAAGGTCCGCAGTGGGGATCTGGTTGATTGGATTCAACTGCGAAGGCAAGCGGTTGCCGCGGTTACCGGTATAAGAAGCCGTTAGCAGCATCTGGTTGGGTAATTCGCGTTGGATGCCGATGCTCCAAACCACGTCATAAGGAGCAACGCCATCGTTTTTGGGGTCGAAAGCATTGATCGAAGTACCGTTCGCCATGGTTGGGCTAAAGGGCGTTGCACCGGGTGTCGGAAGAATATTGCTATCCCATGAACCAACAGCGGGTACGGTGCTACCTGTGGAGTTGCGCGTGTACGAACCCACCAACAGATTGCCGTAATTGACGGCAACTTTAGAAATGCCGTATTCGTAGGCGCCGCCATTGAGGAAGTTCATAGACAGACCACCTTGCAGCACAGTCTTGTCATTGAGCTTGTACGAGAAACCACTGCGCGGGCTGAAGTGATCCCATTTGATGCCCGCTCGAGTGACACCGGCGCAGCCAGTACAATCACCGAACTTCGTTGCCGCACCCAAAAGTCCACCTGCAGCGGGATTGGGGATTTTGGAATCGAAGTAAACGATGATATTGTTCACTGCCGAGAAGGGCACCATGACATCCCAACGCACGCCAACGTTGAAGGTCAGCTTTGGATTCCACTTGATGTCGTCTTGGATATAGCTGGACACATCGAAGTTGCGGAGCCGTTCTTCCTGCGAACCCGTACGGTTGCCGCTATCCACAATGCCCAGCAGGTAACTCGCGAAAGAGTTGCCGCTGAGGGACAGGTGGGCCGGATCGGCGGTAGTGTTGTTGCTGAAGTTAAAATTGCCGGCGCACTGCTGGCATTCGTTATCATCTTGTAGCGCACGGCGCATTTCCCAGCCGATGTTCAGGGTATGTCGTCCCCTTGTCCAAAGATAGTTGTTCTCAAACGCAATACCCAACTTGCGGTTGATGGAATTGGTATTGGAGGTTCCGAAATTGCTTGGCGATTCATTGCCGGCGAAGGTGATGCCCGAGACGAGTGGAGCGCCGGGCGCAGACGCGAGTGCGAGAGTTTGCGCACGGCTCGGAATCTGGAAATTGAGCTCGCCTAACCAACTGGCACCCACGGTGACCACCAAGTGTGGCGTAACTGTATAGGCGTAGTTGGCGATGAACACGGTGCCGAGATCCGGGAAATATGTAAAGCTGTTCAGCGGGTTGTCCTTCGGAAGATCGTTGCCGCCGTAAGACGTCTGCTTGTCGCGCCAAGTAGCGAAATGGAGCGACTGCCTGTCGGAGAGCTGGTGGTCGATGGTAAAGCCCCATGGATTTTGCCGTACCGGTAAAACGCCTAGCAAGTTTTGCTGGTTGTTCTGAAAGGAACCTTCGTTCGTAGGATTGGGCATGTATTGCAGCAGGCTGGCTGATTGGGGACTGAAGCAGGCTAATGGAATCTTATTGCCGACGAATTGCGTGCCGGGCGTGTTGCCACCGGCGGTGCATCCGCTGCCAATTGGGTCGAAAATCTGCGTTTGAACTTGTCGCAGAGTGATAGGGTCCGTGTGCGTAAGCCCACTGAAATCGCCCGCTTTTTCGGCAGCTGTGGGAAGCGAAAAGGGGCCGGTCTGAGATACGTTCTGACGGTACCATTCCATTGCCAGATAGAAGAACGTTTTGTTTTTGCCGTTGTAGACATGGGGAATGATCACCGGACCGCCGACTGCAAATCCATAATTGTTTTCTTTATCGATTGGCGTGGTTGCATTGTAAGCACCTTTGGCATCGAAGAAGTTGTTGCGGATGATCTCAAAGCCGTCGCCATGAATGGAATTCGTGCCGGATTTGGTTTGGTAAGTGACTACGCCTTGTGCCAAACCATACTGCGCCGAGAAGGATGAACGTAGGACGTTGAATTCGGTAACGAGTTCAAACGGCGGATTCCAGATGGTCTGGAAGCCTTGAGTTTCCGGTTGCGACATGGGAACGCCATTGAAGACCACTTCGTTTTGGAAATCGACACCGCCGTTGATGCGGTGGCTGAACGTTCCACCGGTCACGCCGGGTGCGAGGAAGATGAGCGAGTCAATCTGACGACCGCGTCCACCGCTGATTTCGATCGGCAATTCTTCCACCACTTTGTTCTCGATGGTAGTGTTCAAATCGGGCTGCGTGGTATCGAGCGAGATAACATTCTCGTTAACCTCGATGGTTTGGGTCGTGTTGCCGGTTTGCAAAACGACGTCTACCGTGGCTTGGTGTCCGACTTCGATACCGGTGCCGCTGTGAACGGACGTTTGAAAGCCCGTACTTTCCACCTTCACGGTGTAGATGCCGGGAATCAGATCCGTCACGGTGTAGGAACCGGCGGAATTGGTGACGGCGGTTTTGGCTACATTCGTCGCATCATTTGTGATGGTGACTTTGGCATTGGCGATGACGCCGCCTGAACTGTCGGTGACTGTACCCGTTGCACTGCTCAGCGTTTGGGCGCTCATGTGACTGGTCGATGCCAGCAACGCAACCAGCGTGCAGGCAAAGATGGGCGCGCTCAACGAAGCCAGATGCATACGTGTGCATAAAGCGTTCACTTGGAGGAATTTCCTCATGTGCTTAACTTGCTCCTTTAAATAAACTACAGACCTTGAAATAATGACTAACCTTTAGTCGTTGCGCGTCCGGTTTTGGGAAAAGCCAAAACCCGAAGTACACAACAACTTTTACCTTTACAACGTTGCTCCAGTATACATCATTCATGTTATTTTCGAGTTGAGCCAGCGGAGCAACGAGCACGCACCTTCGACCAACTATCGATACGATAGAGGGACAAAAACGATGCCCCTCGACCCGCAGCTAGCCATCGCCGAACTCAAAGAACTCCGTGCACTCACCGAAGACCAGAACGGCGCCCAGCGTGTTGCCTGGACCGATACCTGGCTCAAATCGCGCGAATGGTTCCGGACGAAATGGCGGAACCTGCCCGTGGAACAGCACTACGACGCCGCGGGCAACAACTACATCACTCTCAAAGGCGAATCGGAAAAAGCGTTATTGATCGGCAGCCATCTCGATTCAGTTCCTAACGGCGGTTGGCTCGATGGCGCGCTTGGTATGCTGGCAGGCCTCGCGGTGTTGCGGCGCTTCGCTGAGCAATACAATGGAAAGCCGCCGATAACCGTGCGTCTGGTGGATTGGGCCGATGAGGAAGGCGCGCGCTTCGGGCGTAGTTTATTGGGTTCATCGGCGTTTGCCGGCACCCACTCGATTACCGCCGACCGAAGCCGGACCGATCGCGATGGCATTCGAATGGAAGATGCATTGCGCCGTTGCGGAGTTGAGATCGATCGTTTCCCAGAAGCAGAGCGTGAGCGTAAAGATGCCGCTGCCTATCTTGAGTTGCACATCGAACAAGGGCCGGTGCTGGAGCGTTTGAATCTGCCACTGGCCGTGGTGTTAGGCACCAAAGGCGTGGAGCGCCACGCCATTACCTTTCACGGCCAGGAAGCCCATTCAGGTTCGACGCCCATGAATGTCCGTCGCGACGCGCTGGCCGCCGCCGCCAAACTCGCTCTCGAAATTCGGCCCATCGCAAAAAAACATGCCGACGCCGTTTGCACGATGGGCAGCGTCAAGACATTTCCCGGCATCGTCACGGCAGTCGTAGGCCGTTGCGAAGCCACTTTAGATCAACGCGATTTAGACCCGAAAGTGCTGGCAGCTATGTACCAGGAAGCGCAAGCGGCCAGCCAACAATTTGCCAAGGAGGAAGGCTGCACCGTGGAGTGGTCTCGTATCTGGAGTATCGAGCCGGTGCCGTTCCATCCAACGCTGGTGCAGTTTTGCGAGCAAGCGATCAAAGAAACGACCGGCGGCGGCTGCCATTCCCTTCCGTCCGGCCCGCTGCATGACGCAGCCGAGGTTTCACGCGCCGGCATACCCACGGTCATGATGTTCGTACAATCCCTCGGTGGCATCAGTCACAACAAAATTGAAGATACCAGCGAAGAACACTTGGCTCTGGCAATCACTGCGCTGGACAAGCTGGCCTCTAAAACCGCCGGCTGGATTGCGAAAAGCGCTCAGTGAATATACGCCCAGCCCGCTTCCTGTTTGCGCACGATTTCGGCAATCCCTGAATCAACCTGTCCCGCGAACGGGAACAAATCGTCCGTACTCACGTTCCTCATCTTCATCGCGTTCCGGCAGGCCACCAATTTCACGCCATGGCCGGACAGTTGTTTCAAACGATCTTCATAAGCCAGGTTCGTTTTGGTGAGCATGGTAAGCCCAGGGCCATAAAACACCACCTCTACTTGCGAGCCGCCATCCTCGGAAAGAGCGTTCATTGTATTGTTGACGTGGATCACTAACGAGTTCCACGCTGCAGCGTCCCCCTCACTCAGCTGAAACACCACATGATGTTTCGGCCCGGCGGTGGAAGGCGTTTGCGAAGCAGCTCCCAGGCCCAAAACAAGCGCGAGCGCTGCCATGCCCAAAACTAGATTTTTCATAACTGCCATTCTCGCCCATCCAAACAAAGAGAAAGAGCCGCTACCCAAGTCTTGGGCAGCGGCTTTTATTATGGTCTTTCGTGCGAATTAGCGGCCGAAGCTGATTCCAGGCAACACGCCGGTGCCTTCTTTACGAACCGCGTCAAGCTTGTTAGGTTCCAGGCCAAGCGCCGTCAAAATCGTGGGCGCGATTTGGATCGTTTCCACAGGCGCAGTAATCGTCTTCGGTTCGAACGCGGGATTCGAGAACAGAAGCATCACATTCGTATCGTCGTGGGAGAAGCCGCCATGCTCGGCTTGCTTCTTGGTGCTGCTTGTGTAGACAACACCAACATTCGGGCTCACGGCGATATCGGGAGTCCTCGGATCGCCAGTGGGCGGAAGGCCAGGAGCGTTGAACATCTGTTCGAGCGAAGAGCCAACGAAGATTTGGCCGATTCCCGCAGCCACGGCATTCGTTTCAAGGAGGGAGACCGCGGCGGAGGTCTTAGTGGCGTCGTTGAGCCAAAGAAGAGAGATATCGTCTTCGGTTGGGCCGATGCCCGTCGGATTGCTGGGCGATTCAGACAACGGCAGCAGACCAGCGCCGTCAAGTACCGTTGCGGGGGAAGTACCGGTTTTGAGAATGGGGATATAGCGGTTAGGGTCAATCGGATTTTGTCCGTGCTTGGCGGTGATGACCACCAAGGTGGACTCATATAGCCCACGACTTTTCAGCTCCTGAACCATCTTTCCGATGGACTTATCGGTAAATTCGATTTCCGAAAGCAGCGCTGCGCTGGGTGTGCCCATCGCGTCCAAATAACCGCCAACCGTGCTGGTGCTTTTTTCAATCAATTTCTGACCAACGCTGAGAACCTGGAAGTTCATGCCGAAGATCGCCGGCACTTTCGTCTTCTTGCTGCCGTCGTGAGTTGCAAGCCGGTGACAAGAGGATTACGAGTGTGTGCCTACTTTTCGAACACCAGAGTACCGAAGCTCTCCGGCGTATGATTGCCATGCTGGTGGCTGCAAGTCTGCTGCCAGCACATGAAATGGCGCGTATCGTTGCCTCCCGGCCCGTCAATGCGGTAGAAATTTATCCGCCACTTAGTGCCGGCGGTCACTGGCTTTTCACTTACCGATTTGAGTGGGATGCGTGCCGCCGCGTACCAGATCTTTTTCCCTTCATCGGTCTGCGCCATCGTCTCCCAGCCGGAACGCCACGTGTGGTCAAACTGGTTGCGGTCGAGGTCAATTGCCAGATCGATCCAATCATTGGTGGGCGCAATCTCGAATTCGCGGTAGTGCTTGATGTTCTGCCAGTCGTCGCCCACAAACATTTCTACGACGTCGCGATCCCATAGGTTCATGCGCGCTTCAGCATGATTGGCGGGCAGGAATACGTTGAGCGCTGAATAAGGGCAACGGAAGAATACGTAAAGATCCGAATCCGTCCAAAATGCTTTGATGGTAGTGTTGGCTTCCGGGTAACCAAGCTGCCGGTAGCAGTCTTTAGACATAGAAGTTCCGGTGCGGTGTTTCCAAAGCGGCGAGGCCGGGTTAACATCCAGCTTTGGATGGCCGTTCACATGCGAAATCTCAAACCGGTCGTGCGAAGCGCTCAATGTACAAGGCTCTTGGGCCATCGCCTGCATGACGGTAATGGCGGAAAGGATTGCCAGTTTCATCCCCGCCATTATGGCAACCCAAAAGCAAACAGGTCGCTTCCCGCAGCAATGGCGACGTACTGTTTGCCATCCACCGCGTAGCTCATCGGCGAAGCATGTAAGGTCTGACCCACATTGAATTTCCAGAGCGACTGGCCGGTCATGGCGTCCACCGCCTCAAAGTCTTCCGTGTCGTTCCCGAAAAAAACCAATCCGCCCGCCGTGGACATCGCGCCCGCCCAAGATTCGCCATCACCCGGCAGCGAATCGCTCCAGCGCAATATGCCCACCGCCGGATCGTACGCGACGAGCTTCTTTTCGTGCGCCGCGCCCGGCACGCTCTTCACTCCGGTAGCGTAATACTCCTTGCCTTCGGAAAACTTTTGCGGCTCCAAGAAGTACGTCTGGCAGCTTTCCAACGCGATGAAGTAAAACAGGCCCGTAGCTGGATTGTAAGTGGGAGAGAACCAGTTTGTGGCGCCCGTCATGTCAGGGCAAACCACAGTGCCTTCTTTACTGGGTTGCAAACCGCTGCGCACAGGACGCCCGGCCGCATCAATACCGCTGGCCCACGTCAGATTCTTCACAAACGGAACGGCCTTCAGGAACTGGCCGCTGGCGCGATCCAACACATACAGGAATCCGTTGCGATTCGCCTCAATTAGTAACTTCCGGCCGCCTCGATCCACTAACACTGGCGTTTCCACCGCATCGTAGTCGTACAAATCATGCGGCGTAAATTGGAAATACCACTGCAAAGCCCCGCTATCTGGGTTTAATGCCAGTACGCAATCGGTATACAAATCGTCGCCGGGCCGCGGCTCGCCATCGAAGTCGGGTGCGGGATTGCTTGTGCCCCAATAGATGAGGTTCAGCTCGGGATCATACGTCCCGGGCATCCAGGTAGTCGCGCCGCCGCGCAAATACAAATCGCCCGGCCAGCTTTCAGAGCCCTTTTCGTGCGGTCCTGGAATGGTCCAAAAACGCCAGCGTTCGGCTCCTGTGGCCGCATTAAACGCTGCCACAAACCCACGTACGCCATCGTCGCCGCCCGACGTTCCGACAATCACCATGTCTTTCACTATGAGCGGCACACTGGTAGCTCCATAGTTCTTGTTGCCGGCCGTGTAAGCAACATCCCAAAGTTGGGTTCCATTGCGTGCATCCAGGCTCACCAGATGCGCATTATCAGTCTCAATAAAAAGGCGCTCTCCCAAAATGGCAACACCGCGGTTGTGATGCGCCGAAGCGTCGTCAATCAAGCCTTCCGTTACGGGCCGGTGATAATGCCAGCGCGTCTTGCCCGTCTTCGCGTCGAGCGCGAACACATCATTCGCGGCCGTGACAAACATCGTGCCGTCTACCACAACCGGTGTGCACTCAAGCAAACTGGAGTTGGTTGCGTGAAACACCCACTGCGCCCTCAACCCACTAACATTGCCCGTAGTGACTTGGCCCAATGCTGAGTAGCGTTTCCCGGTGTAGTCGCCGTTGTACGAGACCCAGTTCGCACCCAGCGAAGCCGTCAACAAATCGGACGGCTTCACATTCACGGCCACATCGGCAACGCGGAAAGTCTTTCCGGTGGCTGGTGGCGGCGCAAGCCTGCGCACAAACTGCACCAGCGCCTCCACCTGAGTGGGGTCTAAAGAATCGCCAAACGCCGGCATACCGCGCGCAGGTCTTCCTACTCTTACGATGGCTGCCAAATCTTCTCGCGGATCACGCTGCGTGATGTTGGGCCCATGCTCGCCGCCATGTCCGTCTAAGCCATGGCATGTGGCGCACGAACTCTTGAAGATCTCGGCGCCGTTAGCCGGAGCTTGGGCGCAGACGGCCGTTGTAGTGAACGTTGCGGCCAGAAGAAACGCACACCAGCGCATCACTCGAATATACTGGGTTCCAAGCCGATTGTCCCGGTTAATTCTTTCAAATAATCGCTGCCCTCGACGCGATTGATTTGCTTTCCGACGGCGCACAGAGTATTGCGCCACTTCGTTTCGTTTTGATCGAGGCGGCTCGCCAGAAACTGTTCCAGCGCGGTCTTATGCCGGGTCCAGAGCGTTTTATCGCGGTCCTGCTTCATCCTCAGCCTGGCTTTATACCATTCACTGCTCATCACGTTTTCCCGGCGGAAGAGAGATCGGAAGGCATCGTCTTTTTCGGTCATGCCGTTATAAGTGCCGTTCGCCATGATGTGCAAGAGAGCTTTAATGGGCGGGCACGCTGCTTTAATGCTGCCGTCTTCAAAATAGTTGAGCGCCACCAGCCGTTGCGCTTCGACAATCGCATCCACGCCCGCCACAAACGGCGCTAGCCCCTGCTTTTCAGGCCGCAAAAGTTCTTCTGGAAATACCGCGCCCGGCACTTCAAAAATACGGCCCAGGAAATGGTCGACAAACGACGCGGTCATTCGGTAACCCAGCCGGCTCGCCAGAACCTTGCGTCCCTCCACTTCCAAGTCTTCTACTTTTTCGAAGTAGCCGTGCGCAATCAGATAAGACGCTTCGCGCTCGAACACGCGCATGCGGCACCACAACTCCGGCACCAGCATGCTGTTATCGTGATCCATCCGGTAATTCGGTCCGATATGCCCCGCCGCCGTGGTAAAGCCCGCATAGCCTGTGACAATGGCGGAGACAAAGGCGTTGTTGATATCAATCACCGGCGGGAGTGCATTAAACGGGCCTTTTGTGAGCGCCCCTTCGCTGCCAAATCCCGTGGTGGAAGGGGATTTGCCCGTCAAGCTGCAAATAAAATCCATGAACAGCTCGGGCAGTTCCTGATAATGGATCGGGTTGTAGACAGCCAGCGGAGGCACGCCTGTTTTCGGATCGGGCGGATTATTGCGGCGGCCGGAAAGCACGGCATTGACCGGAAACCAGGCAGTTTTATCGGCCGGAATTTCCCGTGCGAGCCGGGTGCCAATCTCGCCGATATACACATCGCGCGGATTCACCAAATCGGGGCGGCGTTGCAAATAGCGGGGGTTCTTCGAGGGCGCGCCGTCCACCATGCGCGGGTGCGCCGATGAAACCACGTAGGCCGGATGTGGATCCGCCATAAAGTCTCTCAGCAAGCGCTTCATCGGCTCGGTGTATTTATCGAATTCCACTACACCGTTCATGATCTCGCGCACAGCCTTCTCATCTAAAGGCTCAAAGTTCGAGATGAAGATATCGGGACTGGCCATATCCGCCTCGGCGTCTTTATCAAAGCCGCGGTGAATGGCATCGTCGGGACGTTGGAACAGCATGGTCTCGCAATTTTGCACCAGCTTCACGCTCGGATTCGGGTATTCCGGATCCAAATGATTCAGGCTCTCTTTCGGCAAGACCACCGATGCGGTAATGTCGTCTTCAACCTGAACCTTATCCGCTGGATTGAAATCGGGGCGCAGTTTGTAAATCCGCCACGAACCGTTCGGATCATAGCCCATGCGCAAATAATTGGCCGTCAGCTTTTGGTTCTCGAACTTGAGTTCGTTCCCCATTTCGCCATTGATTTGGTCGACGCCGAAATGCTCGCGCCAGTTATCGCCCCAGTCTTGTTGGTAATAGCGCTTCACCGTGATGAGCAACTGCCGGACACTGGCAGGAACCGATTCGATCCAGGCATTGTGTTCGCCGGTATATTCAGGCGAGACCGTCATCAACTTGATCACCGATCCAAGCGAGCGTTCGTGGCTCAGAATCGGGCGCTTGCCGCGCTCAGAGGAGACAGTGCGTTTGGTGATTTTTGAAAAATCCTTGCTGAGAATCTCAGCCACCCGGTCCATATCTTTGTGAAAATCGCTCACAAAAATCGGCCCTTTCAGAACGATACTGCCAATCGATTTTGAAATCTCCGATTTGCCGCCGCCGGAAACAGTGCAAGGCTTGTGGCACAAGATGCCATCGGCGCGCGACGCCACCAAGCGCCATGCCGTGCCTTCAATCTGCTTTTCCAGCCGGATCTTCGTGCCCCATGGCAGCATGTAGGTGACATTCGCGAGCAAGGTGAGGCTATGCCGTCCGGCCGTTGCACGCTCCCACTCCACGGTGCCTTTTCGCACACTGAACTCGGCGTTTTCGGGCACGTACAGAATGTCCGAATACTTGCGGTCTCGCGCGTAACCTTCGGGCTGAATTTCTACACGATCGCCTAACCAGTTCATCGCTTCGCGGAACGTGACCTTTTTTGTGAGCACCGTGCGGCCCGCGTAAAATTGCGCGCCCAAAACATAAGCCGGAAACGCCACGGCCCCGCCCGCGTGCTCCTCTTCGCACATGCCGTAAAGGTTGGCCGCGTAGCTGATCTGCGTTTTGACTTCTTTTTTGCAATAGCCGTAATAATTGTCGGCGATGAGCGTGACTATCACACCTTGCCGGTCGCGGCAGGTCAGCTTAAACGCGTTTCCGCCGTTGTACTTCTCCGCCTCGTCTTGCCAGCACATGCCGTCTTTGCGCTGCCGTTCAGTGGCCTGGTCATAATGCGGCAGCCCGAGATCTTTCTTATTCATCCCGGCCACATGCGGCGCTAGAATCACGCAGCCCGTGTGCCCCGTCCAATGCAAACCGTCGAGCGCGGCATCGTTTTCCGGCAAATCCGGATCTCCGCCATTGCCGAAAATGCTTTCCACAAAATCGAGGTTGCTTACTAAACTGCCGGGCACGAAGAAACGCGTCTCCATGGTCTTCGCTTCGTCGGTCCCCGTTGCGGGACAGACTAAAGGCCGCAGAAGCAAAGAGGCGAATACGTTCACTTGCTGCTTCTGATTGGCCGTAAACGGCAGCGCCATCGCTTCCGGCGGCGGCTCAAACGCAGCGGCAAGCAGTTTCGCAAAAGTGATTTTCGGAACGGCAATCTTATCGGCGGGAATCGGCAATCCGCCTTCCACGACGTGGAAGATCCCTTGCGTGGTGCGGCGATCGCTGCGCGGATTGTGCAACACGCCTTGGCGCACGCGATAAGACTGCAGATACGGAGAGCCAATGCGATCTTCACCCGCCGGTAATGAGGTCACTCTGGCTAATCCTGGCCGGTCGAGCACAAGCGTGTGCGCCGGCAAGCGCGGCGCGCCTTCGCCTAAATAGCCTTCCAGAAACGTTTGGATCCGCGTGTCGACCGGACACATGCGTCCGCCGAGCAAGCGGTCTTTCTGATAATGGTTGCGCAGCAGGGGCCCGGCAATTTCCAAAAAATGAGGGTCAACCGTAGCCTCGCTCACCGGTTGTCCCAGCGCGGCGAGTTTCAGGTTGATATATCGAATGAGTTCCGATTCGCGTTCGTGCCCGGTTACCATCGTCCACTCATATCACTGGAAGTTCCGCCCGCTGCAGGCACGTAACACTTCAGCGTGTAATCCATCACCATACGGTCGGCGTTGAAGCGCCAGCCTAATGTACGGATAGTGCGTTTCATGCGTTTGATCCAGCCGCGCGGCAAACCATCGCGGTCACGCTGATAGTAAAGCGGTATGACTTCATCGTGCAAGACGCGGTACAGATCTTCGCCATCGCGCGTGTCATGCACGCTCATGTTCGAATGCGTACGGCCCGTGCCAATAGCGAAGCCGTTTAACCCGTCATAAGCTTCGGCCCACCAGCCGTCCAAAACCGAAAGATTGAGCCCGCCGTTCAAGACGACTTTCTGGCCGCTGGTGCCGGAAGCTTCCAGGGGCCGCCGCGGATTGTTGAGCCACACATCCACGCCTTGCACAAAGAACCGGCCTACATTAATGTCGTAGTCTTCGATGAACACGAATTTGTCGGAAAACTTAGAATCGTGCATCAGCTCAGCAATCTGTTGCAGCACGCGCTTGCCAGGCTCGTCGCGCGGGTGAGCCTTTCCGGCAAACACAAACTGCACCGGCCGGTGCGCCTCGTTGACCATGGACGCCAGTCTTTCAATATCGGCCAAGAACAAATTGGCGCGTTTGTATGTTGCAAAACGCCGCGCGAAACCAATGGTAAGAGCATCGGGAGTCAACAACCGCGATAGCTTTTGCAGAGTTGCGGCAGGCTCGTCGCGCCGTTTCGATTGCGCCACCGCGCGCGCCCGGATAAACTCAAGCAAGCGCGATTTCAGGCTGAGATGCGTTTCCCAGAGTTCGCCGTCGTCGATGCTATCAATTCCTTCCCAAATCGCCGGTTCCGCGCTGCGGCCATTCCAGCCCGCGCCTAAATGACGGTCATACAAGCGCGACATTTGCGGCGCCAACCACGAGGGCACGTGGACACCGTTCGTGATATGGCCAATGGGCACCGAATCTTCCGCCTTGCCTGGATAGAGGCTAGTCCACATGTTGCGCGACACTTCGCCATGAAGAGCCGAAACGGCATTGGCACGCCGCGAGAGCTTCAATCCCAACACCGTCATACAAAAATCTTCGTTGTGATTGCTGGTGTTTTCACGGCCTATGGACATCAAGCGATCGGCGGAAATGCCAAGTTGTTCGCGCAATGGACCCAGGTGTTCTTCGATCAAATCGTAGCTGAACCGGTCGTGCCCGCCGGCACCGGCGTGTGAGTGGTGAAGCAAACTTCACGCGAAACACGCGGCACCGCTTCATCAAAACTCATGCCCTCTTCTTCCATCCGCATGCGAATGGCTTCGAGCACGGCAAATCCGCTATGGCCTTCGTTCAGGTGCAGAACGCTGGGCGTCACCCCCATCGCTTTTAGTGCCCTCACACCGCCGACGCCCAGCAGCAACTCCTGACGAATTCTGACTCGCCCGTCGCCGCCGTATAACCGCGAAGTAAGTTCCCGATCTTCCGGTGCATTGCCTTCGACGTCGGAATCAAGCAGGAGCAGATCAATCCGGCCAACCTTGACTCGCCACACCTTCGCGCGAATCGAGCCACGCCGCGTGTCGATTTGCACGGCAACCGGCTCGCCATTTTTTCCGATCGCCGGCTCCATCGCCAGATTGTTCACGTCGGTCTTGAGGTATTCTTCCTGCTGCCAGCCTTGCGAATCGAGCCTCTGCCGGAAGTAGCCTTGCCCGTAAAAAAGTCCAATACCGACGAGCGGAATCGCCAAATCGGATGCGCTCTTCACATGGTCGCCGGCAAGCACACCCAAGCCACCGGAGTAAATCGGCAGCGATTCATGCAGCCCAAACTCGGCCGAAAAATAGGCGACGGGCCTGGGCCTCAGCAAGCTCGCATTGTTCGCCCCCCAGGTACGGTCGGCCTGCAAATATTCCTGCTGTCTGCGGTACGCATAGTTGATGCGGCTATGCAGCATCAGCTCGCTAGCGCGTTTTTCAATGGCGCTGAGCGGCATCTCATGCAGCAGGGCTACCGGATTTTGATTCAGCTCGGCAAAACGCTGCGGCGCCAGTTCGCGAAACAAACTCACGCAATCGTTATCCCAACTCCACCACAAATTCCGCGCCAGCGTCCACAAACGCTCTTGCGTGGGCGCGATAAAGCGGTCGAGCATGCGCGCCTGGCTAACTACCGGTGCCGCTTCGGCGGCGGCTTCCGACAGCAGTTTGATTTCGTTATCGGAAAAGACGCGCGCGTCGACGGTTTGCAACACCAACACGCCTTGCAATACGCCGCGGTCGATCACGGGCACGCCGAGGAACGATTGATAGGCGTCTTCGCCCGCTTCGCGGAAGTACTTAAATCTCGGATGGGTCTTGACTTGATCTACCGCGACCGGCCGAAGTTGCTCCGCGACCAAACCAGCGAGCCCTTCTTGCAGCGCCAGCCGCAGTGTGCCTACCGCTTGCTTCCGTAATCCCACGGTTGCCGCTAATACTAAGTTGGCGCGGTCTGGCTCCAACAAATAAGTGGAACAAACGTCCGTTTTGAACCGCTTGCCGATCAAATCCACCAGATTCGCCAACGTCTCTGCCGGCTGCCCCGTATCTTCCGCCAGTCTGGCGATCTCTTCCAGCGTCAACACATGAGTAGATTCCAAAGTACTCGCGCTCTCCGTCGTCATATTGAATGCCTTTTCCCAATAAGTTCAGATTCGCAGACGGGGCGAGCGGCATCACCCGAGTAATGCCACCTCACTAGTTTACATAACCGAAACAGAGGCCAAACAAGCTTGGATTTCTTAGAAATGGAAGGTGGTTGGAGGGAGTTAGGTTGAACTCGACTGATCCCTGATCTAAAATTTCAACCCGTGCCGCGTCCCATCCTTAGCGCATAATCTAAAGGACAGTTATGCGCGGAGTCTACATCACCTTATTTTTTGCGGCCACGTTGTATGGCCAAGGAGGCGGAGGCGTCCAGTTCCGCGATTGGACCGTGCCAGCCCCCAGCGCCGATCCTGTCATCACGTGCAGCGAACTCCGCGGCCTGACAAACTTGGATTTTTCGGTCATCAGCGCGACCGTAATTCCAGGTTCCGCCGGCGCCCCGGAGCATTGCCGCGTCCGGGTGATGGTCCAACCCGAAATCAACATCGAGGTCAACCTGCCCACGAAATGGAACAGCCGCTTATATATGTTCGGCAATGGTGGTTGGGCGGGGGAGTCTTTTGACAGCGAAGGGCGCGTCGCCAATCGTGCTCGCGGCCTGAAGGCCGGCTTTGTCACCGCCGCTACCGATACGGGTCATTCCGCCGCCTCCGAACCCGGCGCCAGCTTCGCGCTCAATAAACAAAAACTGCTGGATTACGGATTCCGCTCGCTCCACGTCACTGCTGAAATGGCTAAATTGCTGGCGCGCACTTACTACGGAACTGGGCCCGCCAAATCCTATTACGACGGCTGTTCACAAGGCGGCCGGCAAGGGCTGACCTTGGCCCAGCGATTCCCAAACGATTTCGATGGCATCATCGCCGGCTCGCCCGGCCTTTATCAGACAGGAACACATCTGGCGCGCGCGTATTGGATGCAGGGTTTGAATGCCAATCCATTCCCTGCCACGAAACTCGGACTGCTGGCGAATCGGGTTTATGAGCAATGCGATGCGAAGGACGGACTGAAGGATGGATTGATCGACGATCCTCGCCGCTGCGATTTCAATCCTGCGCGCGATCTTCCCCATTGCGCCGAAGGAAGCGATCAGCCGGACTGCTTTACCGCAAATCAGATTCACGCGCTCGAGCGGATTTATGGAGACGTGATGAGCCACGGGAAACGCTTTTTCCCAGGCTGGCCCGTAGGCGCCGAGATCGCCGGCCCTAACGGACAAAGCGGCTGGATTGGTCAAGAAATCAACGGACCCAACGGCAACAGCACCTGGATATCGTACGGCTACAACTTCTTGCGCTTCCTCGTCTCTCCAAAAGAAGGGACAATCGATGCCGATCCCGCCAAGGCATTCAGCCAATTCGACATCGACAAATACTCGACCCAAGTGGAAGAAGCGCACCAGATCATCGACGCGAACGATCCGGATCTCTCCCTATTCCGCCGGCACGGCGGAAAGCTGCTCATGTATTTCGGATGGGCCGATCCGCAACTAAATCCCAGGATGGGCGTGGAATATTACGAACAAGCCACGGCGGCGATGGGCGATTCGACCAGCGACTTTTTTCGGCTGTTTATGGTTCCGGGAATGTTCCATTGCGGAGGAGGGGTCGGAACCAGCGTGTTCGATACTGCGACGCCGCTTGTGAAGTGGGTAGAGACAGGCACCGCGCCTTCGCGCATTGAGGCGAGCCGCGTTGTTGACCGCAAAGTCGTCCGCACCAGGCCACTCTGTCCGTATCCGCAGGTGGCGCGTTACAAGGGGAGCGGAAGCATCGACGAATCGGCGAGTTTTACTTGCGTGAAGCTGTGACCTCCTAAGCCTCAACCCCTCGCCGCAAGGCCTCCAATAACGCCGTCCCATCGACACTCCCCAACCCCGCGCAGGCGTTCCATCCCGGGCTGGCTGTGTAAGCGCCATTGGTGCCTGCCACAATCCCTCGGAATACTTTTTGCCCGGGCTGCATGGCAATCGCGTAGAGCGCTGGATTCAAATATCCGCAGACCCGTCCGAGGCCCTGATTGATGCGTGCTATCAATGCTGCCCAAAGCGGCGCCACGGCGCTCGTCCCTCCCAAGGCCGCCACACCATTCGCCGGGTCGGGGAACGTCTGCTGGTTGCACAGAATCCTGTACCCAGAGGCAGGCGCGGCGTTCGCGCAAATGTCGGGGATACCCCGTTTCACGGGAGCATCCGGTTGCACCGCTCGCGGAATATTGAGCTTCGCCTGGAAATCGGGAACGTCGAAATACCGGCTCACGCCGCCGCCCGTTCCATCATGCGGTCCATCGAACCAAATCTCTTCGCCGGTGATTTCGCCGCCCGCCGTCTCAATTCGCGTGCCGCCGCACGCCAGCGTCCACGGGCTTGAGGCTGGAAAGTCGACGTGCGCGCCCTTGTCCCACTCGGGGTCCCCCTCCGCAAAATCCGGCGCAGCGTTGTCGCCCGTCGCCGCGCAAACGGTGATCCCCAAGTGCGCTGCCGATTGCAGCAGTTCATTGAATTCGTCGCGAAACTGCTGAGTGGTCGTTTTCTCCGGCACTCCCCAACTGAGCGAGATGACGTTCGGTCTGTTCACGGTGTCGTTGACCATCGCCGAAAATACGCCTAGGAAGCTCTGGTCGGAATCGTCTGCCGCAAAATAGACCAGCAGCTTTGCTCCCGGCGCTACGCCGCCCGCTACCTGGAGATCGAGCATCACTTCCGCGTCGCGGCAAAATGGGTCGCGCGCATTAAAACCAGGATTGTTGGCGCCGCAACCAGGGAAGGGAACCACGCTCACCTCTGGCAGCCGTATCCCCAACCCTTGAAAGTAACTCGTAAGTTCTTCACTGCGAAACCCGCCTCCTAGCTCGGCTATGGCGATCGCTTGTCCCGAGCCGTCGAGCCCCTCCGGAAAACGATAGAGCGCCGCCATCTCTAGGGGCGTGAAGCCCGCCCCAATATTACTCGCACCCGCCGCCGCCGCGCGTTGCGAGATTCGAAAATGTGGCCGTGCGAACGGCCGGTTGTCCAACCCTGTCACGCTTGTCACTCGCCGGGCTATTTCTTTCGGCAAGTGGATGTCCCCTTCGCGTACTCGCCGCGTGCCGGCGGCGAAGTGTTTCACGCGCAGTTCTACTCCAAAGGCCTCCTGCATCGCTGCCGCCGTGCCTTTGAGCACCACTTCACGCCGCCCTACGTGCGCGCGTTCGACGCGCAACTCATGAGCCTTTGCAAACCTTCTTATGGCCGCGATGTCGCCGCTCTGCGCCCCATGCCGCAACGCATGTTGCCGGCGCGTTATGCGCTGTCCATGCCGCGCCGGCAGACTCCGCTTGGGCCGCAGCCGAACCGTCACTGTAAACACTTCTTGGGGTTCAATTGGAGGAAGAAAAGTGAAATCGGCCGGGCAGGCTTTTCCACTGCCCGCTAATAGTTGCTTCCTTTCACGCGCTGGCATGAAACGCTCCATGGTATTTTGTCACATACTAAGGTGCACACTCGGTAGAAATCGTTTCAGCTCGGAGGTCAAGGAAAGCCTATGCCAACACTAAGCGACAAGGTAAAGCACATCATCGTGCTGATGATGGAGAACCGCTCATTTGATCACATGCTCGGCGGTTTGAAAAAACAAAATCCCGCGATTGACGGCCTCAATGGCGACGAAACGAATCCGGATTCAACCGGCGCTTTAGTGCAGGTGAGTGAGGATGCCAGCTATCAGGGCGATTTGAATGACGACCCGGGACATCATTTCGCGGCCGTCAACTTACAACTCTTCAATGACACCACCGACGCCACGCCCAACATGCAGGGATTTGTGCGCGCCTATTTCAACGAAACCGGCAACGTCGCCAAGTCCCACAACATCATGAAGCATTACGCGCCAGAGGATCTCCCGGCGTTGACGACACTCGCTACGCGTTACGCCGTATTCAATCGCTGGTTTGCTTCGATACCCGGCCCTACACTCTGCAACCGGGCGTTCGCTCACTTCGGCACATCGTTCGGCAACACGGGCATGAGCATCAACTACATTCATGAGCCAATCCTTAGCATCTACCAGCGCATGGATGCCGCCGGCAAAACCGCCAAGCTCTACTATTACGACACGAACAGTTCCACCCTGGGCTTAACGTTCCTGTTGCAAGATCAGCCGAAATTGTTCGGAACATTTCCCGATTTCGCCGCGGCTTGCAAGTCCGGCAACTTGCCGGAATACAGCTTTCTAGAACCGAACTATAAAGATAACGACGACGCTGTGGCCTGCGACCAGCATCCCGACAACGATACTCGTGCCGGCGACGATTTCATCGGCACCGTTTACAACTTGCTGCGCGCCTCCCCCGTCTGGAACTCCTGCGCGTTGCTCATCGTTTATGACGAGCACGGTGGATTGTACGATCATGTACCGCCGCCGGCGCTTCCGCCCACGAGCAAGGACGGCAACGTCGACAAGGACACGGGCTTCAAATTTGACCGCTTGGGCGTGCGCGTTCCGGCGGTCCTCGTCTCGCCCTGGATTCCTCCGGGCACGCTGGTAAACCGGACGTTCGAACACGCCGCCATTCCCGCGACGGTCACCAACTTCTTCATCGATCCGCAGTATGAGCCTCGCACCGACCGCGAAAAGCTCACCGATACTTTTTTGGATTTGCTCTCTCTCGAAGTCCCGCGCACCGACTCATTCTTTTTCGAAGTCGGAAACTCAGTGAGCCCGCATATTCCGGCGGGTGCGGCCATCGAGCGCATCGCGGTTCCTCAGCCACAAGCTCAACCCAATCCCGACCAACCGATTTCCGGTTTGCTCGAAGAGCATGTCGCGCATGTGCACGAAGTGGAGATGACACTGCCTGCGGCGCTGCAAACCGGCGAAGACACTACGGAGTTCACCACCATGCGCGAAGCCTCCGGCTATATCGGCAAGGTGATGGCCGCTATCGAATTGAGCCGCGCCGAAAAGACCACGGCCGTAGGGGCGAATCAATGAAGTCCGCCTGGCTTGCGACAGCTCTTCTTCTGCCGGCTTCCTTGTTGGCGCAAACCGCCGAAAGGGATACCGAAGCAAATCGCCTCAAGGACTCGTGCGGCCAGTTCAAGATCGTTGACTGCGCCACCACTCTGTTCACCGACCATCCCTTCCACATAGCCGTGGGCAGTTTGGCGCCGGGTAATGGTTTCGGCGCCGGAGCGGCCCTTACCTTTGCTCATCACACCGTGCCGAGGAAGTTCGAAACGCCCGATGGCAAAACTGTCACTGCGTGGCGGCTGGCCTGGGATTTGGATGCCGTGGCGTCAAACAATGCCTCGTTTCGTGCAGGCGCGTATCTAACGGCGCACTACTCGGTCGAACGTCCGATTCATGCTGTTGAAGGAGGCCCGCCTAAGCACCTCGATCTCCGCCCGTCAAGTTGGCTCATTCGCGCTTATGTGGAGGACGATTCGTTGAAGAAGCTGTCGTTGTACGGTCTTGGGCCGGCAAGTTCGCGGTCAAGCTTGACCACCTATGCGATGAACCAAGCGGTCGCCGGCGCCAACGTGACCACACCTTCCGCCACCCTCGTCCACTTGACCGGTTTCGCCGAGGCGAACATGCGCGTTGTCAGTCTCGGCAATCCGTCTGGCCCCTTGTCCATCCAACAAATCGTTACCCCGCTAACTGCCGCCCAAGGGTACGCGCAGTTTGCCGAGGGCGTGCGCATCGAACCTTCCCTCAGCCGGCTCGACTTCGATTATTCTGCGAAGTTGCGTGAGTTCGCCGCGCCGGGCTCCCACGACTCATTTGAACAACTGAACGTCGACCTGAATCACACCTTCGGACTCTACCGCAATTCCAAGGTGCCCCGCACTTTCAATGGGCCCGACAGTTGCGATTCCTCCGTGAATAACCGCAAGTGCCCGAAAGCCGGCAAGTTGGAAAATCCCGAGGGCTCACTCGGCTTGCGTTTCCTCCTCACTGAATCGTTCACCAGCGGCGCCGATACCGTGCCGTTCTATTTCCAGCCGACCATTGGCGGCGGAAATATCAACGGCGAAAATGCTCTGCCAAGCTACGCCGATTATCGTTTTCGTGCGCCCAACCTGATGCTGCTGCGCGGATCATTCGAACACTCGCTTGGAAAGTGGCCCGTGGGCGTCCAGTTCATGGCCGATGCGGGTAAGCTTTCGTTGACGCACGATGTCACGAGTGGCCCCTGGGTTCATAGCTTCGCGGCCGGCTTGACGGTTCGTGCCGGTGGATTCCCGGTACTGTCTTTACTGTTTGCTTGGGGTGGTGGAGAAGGAACGCACACGTTGGCTCAGGTCAATAATGCTTTACTCGGCGGTGGCGGACGGCCTTCGCTGGAGTAAGTAGAATCCCCTTCTCAACCGACCCGTGGGGCCGGGCCTTCTGGCCGGCGGTGGACCTCCTGGTCCGCCTCTTCGCTCGCCCATCCGGAGAAGCGCCGCGGGGTCCGCGCGGGGTAGATCAGGCTATTCTTTGCGCTCTTTGCGAGAATCCTCTTGCAGCCCATTGACAATCCTGGTAATTCCGTCTTTGATCAAGACCACATTGAAATTGATGCTGCCTGGCAAGGTGCAGGCCTCGCTTCCGTAGTTCGCTCGCCAAAACCGCTTCGTAAACGGATTCAAAAAGACTTGGGCCTAGAACCGTGTGGATTCGATAAACGACGTCGACAATCTCCTTCGCTACGGAATCCTCTGTCATGCGCAGCCAGAATATGCTAGCCAAGACGCCAAGAACGCAAAGAAAAGAGGCCCAAGAAGGGTTCCGGAAGTACCCCTACGCTCGGGTACCTCGAATAGCCCGGCGTTTCCATGAGTGTGCCGCACACCTCTGCTCCCATTGCAGCTTGGCGCGCGAGAGAGGGATCAGCTACAATTTTGGTTTCGAGTTTTGGCGCAACTAGAGAGAGTATTCATGTTCCACGGACATAGAACGCTGTGAACGAGCGGCGCGAGATGCGGCATTCCAGGCATAAATACCAAACAAGGATTGCCTTATCGGCCGTCTATTGCCTGTTACCTATGCCGTTGCTCCAGTCAGTTACGCTCGCCCAGTGCGCCGGCAACGTTGCCACGCCCTTGTTGGCGGCTGATTGCGCCGCAGGCGCCACTCCCGAGCAGAAGATCGCCTCCACCGATCCCGCCCATCTCTATACTCTGGCTGAACTGATCGACATCGCCGAGCACAATAACCCACGCACTCGTATTGCCTGGGAACGCGCCAAGCAACGCGCCCACCAACTCGGCGTTGCCAGAAGCGCCTACTACCCCGTGTTGGCGGGCATTGCGACATTTGCCGACGAACACATGATCAATCCATTTCCAAAGCCGCTAGCGCCCCTTGGATACACGCTGATTAACGTCCCGTTAGTGGAACCGGAGTTAGAACTCCAATATCTCCTTTTCGACTTTGGCCGGCGGGGCGCAAAGGTGGATGCCGCGACGGCGCAAAAGTTGGCGGCTGGGGCCAATTTCATGCAGATCAATCAGGATGTGGCTTTCCGCGTTTCGAGTGGGTATTACAGCCTCCTGACCGCGCAAGAAAAATTGCGGGCCGCCGAGGAAACGCTCAAGACGGCACAAACCACGCAAGATGCCGCCGAGAACCAGTTGCATAACGGACGCGCCACTTTACCCGATGTGTTGAACGCGCGTGCTGAGACCTCACAAGCGGTGTTCGACCGCGAATCGGCGGACGGTGACGAAAAGATTGTGCGGGTTGCGCTTACCGAAGCGATTGGTGTTGAGCCTACGCCGGATATTCAGATTGACGGACAGGGCAACGCGCCGCTGCCACAGACCCTCACCATGACCATCGATAGCCTCATTGATCGCGCCTTTGCAGACCGGCCGGATCTGTTGGCCCAGGCCGCTGAAATTCGTGCGAGCGACGACGAAATCCGCGCTGCCAAAGCTGAATTCCGCCCCACCGTCTCGTTTGCCGCAAACGTAGCACAGACCTCCGTTTGGCCCACCAGCAGCTTCGGCGAACTTGGCTCAGCCAGCAAGCCGACGTGGGCCGCTGCCGCTGTTTTCGAATGGCGGCTTTTCGACGGCGGCGCTCGCAAGAACGAATTGGCCGTTGCCGTATCCAAGCGCCGGGAAGCTCAGGACGAACTGACGGAAAAGCGGGACCAAGTGCGTCGCGAGACGTGGACAGCCTACATTGGCTTCCGCACGGCTTTA
The DNA here is from genome assembly GCA_963763615.1 of Bryobacterales bacterium. GTDB lineage: Bacteria > Acidobacteriota > Terriglobia > Bryobacterales > Bryobacteraceae > Bog-105. The sequence continues at coordinate 387,000 of CAVXPI010000021.1, forward strand.
CGGAAACAGCAAGCGGCCGTGGCTTTACTCGAATCGGCCAATGAGTCCTATTCGGCGTCGCTGGATGCCTACAAATATGGCGTTAAGAATCTGATCGATGTCGTCACCGCCGAGAAGCAACTGGCCCAGGCCAGACTGTCCGGTGTATCGGCACGGTCACAGCTTTTTCTGCAGGCGGTAAATCTGGAATTCGTAACGGGCAATCTGTTGCGCAGTCAGCCGCCCGCCACCAAAGCCGAACCACCGCAAGAAAATGGTGCAGCGAATGATCCAGGCAAGAAATAATCGTTGGGTTTTCCTTATTCCCGGCTTGCTGTTGACGGGCTGCAGCCGCGCCCCGGCGGTGGATGTTGTCGGTTCGTTTTTGCCGGTGTGGATGGTCTGTCTCACGATTGCGGTCTTTCTGGTGGCCGCTTTACGCTGGTTTCTTTTGCGTGTGCGCTTGGAATCGGAGGTCGGGCCGCTGGCGCTTTTCTATCCGAGTGCCCTGGTTCTGTTCACGTGCGCGCTTTGGCTGATCTTCTTTCGATAGGGACGATTTATGGAACCGCTTGAGGGCAACACGCAACGCAGACGGATTGGCCGTCTCTTGGGAATTTTCGTCGTGGCCGGGGCCATCCTCGCGCTGATCCTGGCACTAATACAGACCGATCGTTATCCACGCACCGACGATGCCAGTGTGCGTGCAAACCTTATCGAGATCGCCCCGGAGGTGAATGGCCGCCTGATACAGCTGCCTATTAAAGACAATGCCCACGTTTCGAAAGGCGATCTTCTCTTTGAAATCGATCCGCGCCCTTATCAATATGTTCTCGACCAAGCGCTTTCCGATCAGGCATCTCTGGAACAACAGATTGTCGACGAGAGGCGTAAAATCGCCGCCGAGCAAAGCTCGGTGGAAGCCGCGCGGGCGGGCGTGCATCAATCCACTACCGGGGTTCAGACTGCCAACACCAATATCGACGTGGCGGCAGCGACTATTTCTCGTGAGAAGGCTGCCGTGGTAGCCGCCGAAGCCCGCCTTAAGCTGGCAACCAACGATTTGCATCGAATTGAGCCGCTCTTGAAAAAGCAATATGTAACGGTCGAGCAGGTTGATCAAGCGACTACCGCCGCAACCGTGGCACAGGGCAACTTGGATGAGGCTTACGCGGCCCTTGTACAGTCCCAGGCACAACAAGCACAGTCGTTATCGCGGCGTCAAGAGGCCGATGCTTTGGCTCGTGAGTCGCAAGCGAAACTGGGTCAGGCGATTCAGACGGTCGATCGGCTCGAAACGATTCTGTCGCTTCGTCCGGGAAAGGCCGCGAAAGTAGAAGCCGCCCGTTTGGACCTCGAACGCACGCGGGTTTTGGCTCCTTTCGACGCCTACGTCACCAACATGAATATCTCCGAAGGTGCCTACGCGAGCGCCGGCAGAGCGCTGTTCACCCTGATCGATACGCGCACCTGGTACGTCATCGCCAACTATCGCGAATCGAAGCTGAAGGCCATCCATTTGGGTTCGCCCGTGGATGTGTTCGTAATGGGACATCCCGATCGCAAGTTCGATGGCGTGGTGGAGAGTGTAGGCTACGGCGTTTTGCCTGAAGATGGCAAAGTTGTGGCGGGGTTGCCGGATATCGAACGGACGCTGAATTGGGTGCACCTCTCGACACGCTTTCCCGTTCGGGTTCGCATCCGTAACCCCGATCCGGCGATCTTCCGAATCGGCGCGACAGCAGTCACGGTAGTGAGGTAGCGAGCGGCGTGACCACTCTGCGAATCTGGACTGAACGTGTGTGGCAAGATCTGCAGCCCACGCCCGGGCGCCTGAACAGTGCCCTTCGTATCGTGCTGGCATCGCTGCTGACGTTGCTTTGCCTATTGGTGTGGCAAATGCCCTTTGCCTCCGTCAGTCTTTATTTTGTCTTTCTGGTAGGGCGTGATAGTCCCGCTGTTTCCGTTCGTTCGGGGATCTTTTCGATTCTGACGCTAGCGTTTTCAGTGGCCACCGAGTTGGCAGTGGTCATCCTCACTGACAACGATCCAGTGGCGCGCGTGGTGTCGGTGGCAGTGGTGACCTTTCTGGCGGGCCTGCTGATGTTATCTACCACACTCACATCGCTCGCCTCCACCTGGGGATTCATTTTTTGCACGCTGATTGCTTTTTGGGAGAATCGAGTCCCTGCCGGCGCTCTGGTCAAGGTTTCACTTTGGCTAGTCGGCGCGGGCGGAGTGGCGGTGGGCTGCTCTGTGGCTGTCGAGTACGTGTTCGCTACCCGCCATCCCGCGAAGCTTCTGCAGGAACAGCGAGTGGTTCGCTATCGGGCATTGGCCGCCATGTTCAAGATGTTTGCCGAGGGAGCGGAGAGCGTAGTGCTCCGCGAAAGCGTAATCGCCGTGTCGCGCCTTGCCGCCGCCGGACAAGAAGGCATGCAGCACCTCTACAACATGCTAGTCGAACGCAACATGGATACGGGCGATCTGCCGGTGGCTACGCGCGTCCGCATTACCATGCTGGCGCAATTGATGGATATCTCGGCAGCGTTCGGATCAAACAATCTAATGGGGGTTGATGAAGAAACGCGCCTCCGTTGCGGGGCGATTGCAGCGCTCTGCGACGAAATCAGCCGTGGTCGAATCCCGCAGATATCAGAGGCGCCCCCAGCGGTAGCTTCGGCGAATCCCAGTCTTCTCGACCGCGTTGAAGGAGTGCTCCATTCTGTTATTTCGATGCCGAATGCGGAAGCTGCCGGCAGACGGAATGAACTGGCGGCGCTGTCGGCGAGTCGAGTGCCCATCTTCATTCCAGGAGCTTATAAGGACAGGGCTACTGTGGCGTTTGCTTTGAAGCTCAGCCTCTGCGCGACGCTTTGCTATATCTTCTACCACGCTGTCGATTGGCCAGGCATTAGTACTTCGGTAACGACTGTGCTGATTACCGGACTCAGCACTACCGGCGCGATCAAACAAAAGCTGATCTTTCGTGTAGCCGGATCCATCATTGGCGGGATGATTCTGGGATTAGGCGCCACGGTGTTTCTTTTTCCTCACATGGATTCAATCACATCGCTGGCAGTCTTAGTAGGCGCCACTGCATTTCTGTCGGCGTGGTGGGCTGCAGGCAGGCACTTCAACTACATCGGTCTCCAGATCGCGTTTTCGTTCTACCTAGTCGCCTTTGAAGGATCGAGTGCTCCCACTGATTTAGCACCACCGCGTGATCGTCTCATTGGAATTTTGGTCGCGCTAATCGTCATGGCCATCGTGTTCGACCTGGTTTGGCCGGTGCGCACCATTACCGTGATGCGCCGCAGCCTCGCCTCCGTACTTCGCGCGGATGCGGAGCTATTCCGGCTCCTCGATACTGGCATGGACCACAAGACGATTCTGGTTAAGGCTGACGGTCTTCGTGATCAAAACGGCAAAACGATAACCGCTCTGCGCGCCCTGAACGACGTTGTGTCGTATGAATTCGGAACAAACCGTGAACAACAGATCCTCGCCGGGCAGGCGATGCTGCGTGCCGCATTCGATGCGGCCGGTATCTTTTGGAACCAACTCTCGATTATTCACAATGAACAAGACCGCGATTTTCGTTCCGACCCAGAATTAACGGCGATGCGCCGCGAGGTAGCCAATCAATTGGATGCCATGGCTGACGCCGTAGTGCAACGTGTTCCGATTACGAAGACGAATCTAGACACCCTGGTGGACACCTGTCTTCGCAATAGTCCCCGCTTTGGCGAGTACGCCCGCAATACGGTTAAGCAATACGGCGAACTTTTCACTGTGATTGAGACACTAAGCACCCAGACTTAGTTTCATTGCGTTGAGCGTGACTTAGCGCGTATGGGGTTCTCACCCCTTCGCCAACTGCGGCTCCGCTTCCTTCGTCACCGCAGCCTGCGACTCCCGCCGCACCTTCGCCCACTTCGGCTTCACTTCCTGCCGCGCCCGTCCAATCGCTAGCGCATCCGCTTCCACATTCTTCGTAATCGTCGAACCCGCCGCCGTATAGGCCCCATCGCCAATCGTCAGCGGTGCTACCAGCGTCGAATTACTCCCCACAAATGCACCGTCGCCAATCACCGTCCGATGCTTCTTATGCCCGTCGTAATTACAAGTGATCGTCCCAGCTCCAATATTCGCGCCCGCGCCAATCGTCGCATCGCCCAAATAGGTCAAGTGGCTCGCCTTCGCCCCGCGTCCTAACTTGGTCTTCTTCAGTTCCACAAAGTTGCCAATGTGCGAACCTTCCTCTGCCTCCGCCTGCATCCGCAGCCGCGAAAACGGCCCGACAGCCGCCTGGGCCCGGATCGTCGATGCCTCCGCCACAACATAGGGCAGAATCGTCACATCATCGCCCAGTTCGCAGCTCCGCAAAACCGATCCCGTGCCAATCCGGCATCCCGTCCCAATCTTCGTGCGCCCCCGCAACTGCACGTTCGATTCAATCACCGTATCCGGCGCCACGCTCACCTGCACGTCAATCGTCACGCTATCCGGATTCTCAATCGTCACCCCGTCCAGCATCAACTCCCGCGCCTTGCGCGCTCGTAAAACCTTATCTGCAAACGCCAGTTCTACCCGCGTATTAATCCCCAGCAGTTCACTTTCATCCGCCACCGGCACCGGCGCGACTGGATGCCCATGCCTCGTCAGAATCTCGATCATGTCCGTCAAATAGTATTCTTTGGATGCTTGATTCGGCGTCACTTCGCCAATATGCTTCCAAAACAACTTCGCGTCAAAGCAATACAGCCCGGGGTTAATTTCGCGAATCTTCAGCTGCTCCGCATCCGCCGATTTCTGCTCGACAACCGCCGCCACCAAGCCGTTCGCATCTCGCACGATCCGCCCATAACCAGTCGGGTCCGCCGCCTCCGTCGTCACAATCGCCCCACCGCTGGCATGTTTGTTCGTTTGCGCGCTTTCTACCAGCCGCAACAGCGTTTCGGGGCGCAAGAGCGGCCCATCCCCATTCAAAATTAGCAACTGCCCGCTAGCGGTTTCCGCCGCAGGCCGTGCGCAAAGCACAGCGTGCCCCGTGCCTTTCTGTTCCTTTTGCTCGGCGAAGCGAATGCCTTCTTCCGTCACGCTGGCTCGCACCGTTTCCGCCTGATGCCCGACCACCGCTACGATCCGCTCCGCTGGCGCCACATGCAAGGCCGCGCGGATGATATGGTTCAGCAGCGTGTCGCCGCCCGCCTCATGCAGAACCTTCGCCTTTTTCGATTTCATGCGTGTCCCAAGCCCCGCGGCCAGAATCACGACCGTTACATTTGAATTCATTTCACCCGTAGTGCTTTTGCTGTCAGAATCTCTTTGCGTACTTGAAAGGCGCGCGACCGGCTTGCCAGATCCAAGACCACGGCGGCCAGCGCTGCCGGATCGTGCCTGATCTTTTCCTGCGATACGGCCGCCGCCGATACTAGATCGGCTGTTACAATCTTCACCCCCAGTTTATCGAGCGCCTCAAAATCGTTCTCCACCGGCTGCACCTTCGCGCTCTCGTATTTGCGCCGCAATGCCGGCGAAATCGGCGCGCTGTTCACCACCACACAATCGATAATCTTCCGCTTGGCATGCGCCAGAATTACCTTCACATGTTGCGATGCCGTAAAATTAATCGTCTCGCCCGGCTGCCACATCAAGTTGACGAAGTAAACCTTCATCGCCTTCGATTTCTCAATCGCCTCGGCCATCCCCTTCACCAAAATATTGGGTACCACGCTCGTGTAAAGCGACCCCGGCCCCAGCGTAATTAAATCCGCCTGCTCCAGCGCCTCTAGTACATCCGGTAGTGGCTTGCAATTCGCGGGCGCCAAGCGTATTTGTCGAATTGGCCTTCGGCTTTTGCTGATTTTGCTCTCACCTCGTACCACGGCGTTATTCGTGAGCACCGCCTCTAACGTGACATTGGCCGCCGTTGCGGGATAAATATGCCCCCGAATTGCGAGAATCTCCGAAGACAGCTTTACTGCCTGCGCGAAGTCACCCGTAATCTGATCCATCGCCGTCAAGAACAAATTCCCGAAACTGTGGCCCTTCAATCCGCGCCCACTCGCGAATCGGTAACGGAATAACTGCGAAAGTAAATCTTCGTCCTCCGAAAGCGCAGTCATGCAATTACGGATATCGCCAGGCGGCAAAATATCGAAATCCCGCCGCAGCCTCCCGGAACTCCCGCCATCGTCGGAAACCGTCACCACGGCTGCAATATCAACCAAAGGCGCACCGCTTTCCGGCCGCCGCCGGCTACCCGAAGCAAATCGCTTGAGTCCGGACAGTAATGTGGATAGCCCCGTACCGCCGCCAATGGAAACGATCCGCAGCGGAGCTTTAAGTCTGCTCTGTTGTTGGTGCGACACGCGGGTTAGGCTCGGCATGGCCCAAAGTCGCTCATGTGTGTTCAGCCGGGATTCGCCGCTTCGCAGGCACTGCTTCAGCGCTAGCGGCGCTTCTTACGAGGCTTCTCTTCTTCGTCTTCTTCGTTTACCGTAGGAACCGAATCCAGATCCCCGGCTTCAAAGACCTGACCACAGCCCAAGCATCGGACGTAATCGATACCGTCTCGCCGGTGCAAAAATTCGGTTCGCTCGTGCTGACAACCCTGCATAGCGAAATAACAACTATTCTAGACTGAGTGACATAACTGTCAAGTAGTAAACCGGCTTTTTCGCAAACCTAGCCTTCCGCCGTGCCTGTACAATCGCAATAGCCCTCGCCCCTAGTTGTGGAACTTCCTCATCCTCAAATTCTCGACCCTCACTCGCCAGATCTCGCCGAAGCCCTTGCCTCGCTGCCTGAATCTCGTGGAGTCTATTCATTCTCTTTGGCCGGAAACCCCGCGCCACACCTGGGCTGGTCTCTCAACCTCAGGCGTAGACTATCTCGCCTGCTCCTCCCATCGTATACCGTCCCGGAGCACGCTTTGGCCCGCCACTTCAAAAATGCCGCTTCTGTCTCCTGCTGGCCCGCCGCTTCCCGCCTCGAAGCTTCTCTGCTTCTCTACCTCATTACGCGCGCCCATTTCCCCGACGACTACCTGAAACGCCTCCGTTTACGACTCCCTTGGTTCCTAGCTCTCGACACGTATGACATGTTTCCTCGCCTCGAAGTCGTCAACCGTCCAGCCCGCCGCCACGCTGTCGTGTATGGTCCGTTCTTCAACCGCGACCTAGCCGCGCGTTATGAGCAGGAACTCGAAGGTCTCTTTCAAATTCGCCGCTGCCCCGACACCCTGGTCCCCACGCCTGCTCATCCCGGCTGCATTTATGGCGAAATGAACCAGTGTTTGCGCCCCTGCCAGTGCGCCGTCAGCCGCGAAGAATATGCCGGCGAAGTGCTCCGCCTCGAAGAATTTCTCTCCTCTAACGGCAAATCCGCTAACGCCGCTCTCACCACCGCGCGCGAACGAGCCTCGCTTGAACTCGATTTCGAACAAGCCGCCCAACTCCACAAACGGCTCGAAAAGATCTGTTCAGCCATCGCCAGCCGCGACAGCGTTATCGCACCGCTCGATAAGTTCAACGGCATTGCCCTCACCCGCGGCATCGCCGAACAAGAATGCCGCCTCTGGCCAATGCTCGGCGGCTATTGGCAAAATCCCCTGGTTCTGCAATTCTCCACCATGGAGCCGGGTGCCCGCTCGCTCGACCAGGAACTTCGCGAAAAATTAGCTCTTGCCCTTTCTCCCGCTCCCACCGTCGCAACGCCGCAGGGCCAGCCGCGCGTCGAACACCTCGCGGTCTTTTCTCGCTGGTACTATTCCTCCTGGCGCGACGGCCACTGGTTCCCCTTCTCCAAAATCGAAGATTTGAACTACCGGCGCCTTGTGCGCGAGATCTCCAATTTGAGCCGGACATGTTAGTTTGGACGCATGGCCGAACACGAAGAAGTAGAAGAACACGTACACCACGCCAAAGAACCGTTTGACAAACTCGTAGCCGGGACCATGGCCGGAGTCGCAGCCCTCCTGGCAATCGTTTCCGTTTTCGGACAGCACTTCAATACCGAAAAGTTACTCAAGCAACAGCAAAGCTCCGATCAATGGGCGTTCTATCAGGCCAAGAACATCCGCCAATATGTTGCCGGCGCCACCGTTGCTCTCATGAAACAGGACAAGGCAGAACCCGCGGCCTTCGAGAAATTCGTCAAAGACGGCGAACGTTATGAAAAGGATATGGCAGGCATCAAGGAGAAGGCCGAGTCCTTGGAAAAAGAAAGCGAATCCGCCGGCGAACGCGCCGAAAGCTTTCACATGGGCGAAGTCTTCTTAGAAATCGGCATCGTGTTATCGTCTTTAGCGATTCTTACCAAACAAAAGGGCTTTTTCTACGGCGGTGCCGCAGCTTCAGCCGTTGGACTCGTCCTGGCCATCAAAGCCTACTTGATCCACTAAGCGAGAGCAAAAAGTGGTTTCCCCACTAAAGCGAGAGCAAAAAGGGACAGACGCATTTTCCCCCGCCACAGCCATCCTTTTATGCGTGATTGTACGGGGCCAAATAGATCTTAGTGTCGTGGTGAATCAGGCCAAGCCGAATTCGATCTAACCGTAGATCAAAGAGTGTGTGGCGACACCGAAAGCGTGAAGTTCGACTGCGTGGCCATAGGCCTCAATCCTACCAGCCGCCGAACGGCGTGTCCTTGTCCCTCGGAACACGGGCGAAGAACGGTTCGCTAACCCCGGCTGCCGCGCGAACGCTTGCCAGTTTCTCCCCGTGCGCGACCAGGCGGGGTCCATCGAGAGCCACCCAGTCGCCTGCGTAGGGCCCGGATTCTTTGGCGAGCCACCGCAACTCTTCGCGCCTCTCGTTCACTGCTTCCGCCGACTCCCAACTCAATCGAGCAGGCCCTTCTTCGAGCGTTAAGTGGACCCGCTGGTGCTCCACCAGATCGAGCGGCGTAAGCGGGCGCAAGATCCCTTTTTCGTAAAGGGCTTCTAGCTGGCGGGGCATTAAGCCTCTATTGTAGCCGCCCAGCAATGCAATGATCATCCCCGGCGAGGAACACGGCGAAACAGGGAGCTAAAAGGGACACTCTGGGCTTCTTGCACGCATTCCACAACCCTCCGGCTTGCAGGCATGTCCCTTTGCGGTCTACCAATATCCGGTAAATCGTGGACACTACTTTTCTAAAAGAAACCGCAGCATCTCTTTCATCAACCGCGGCCCTTGATCCGTATCAAAAAGAAACTGCGCATGCGCCGATCCTTCCAGAATTACCAATTTCTTTGGTTCCGCGGCCCTCGCGTGGTGCTCGGAAATCCCAGGCAACCGAAGCCAATGATTGTATCCGTCATTACGCGCCACAATGAAAAGCTTCCGGCCCTTGAGCTTCTCCGGCGAATCTCCGCCTTCTGATCCCAAAAGCACAATGCGGCCGATACTCCCCGCCGGCACTCGGCGACCCGTCCGGATTGAGCTTGTCTCCTCGAAACCGAACCGCCAGTACCAAGAAACCCGATTTCGCAAACACTTCCGCCTGCTTCTTCCAACTCTTCTCATTGAACCGCCCACCATGCGCCAGCACCAGGCCGCGCGAGCCCTCGCCATAAAGGTCTCCCTGAACCTGCGCTGACCGATCAGCCAACGAAAAGGTCACCGTCCTTTGTCCCAGCATGATCGAGGAGAGTCCTATAAACAGGCCGAGCTGCACAATAACCATTTTCATCGCCACAGTGTAGCCCGGCCCAAGGAATTGCTTCGCTAAACTTAAAACAATGGCTACTCTTGCGTCGAATCCAACGATCATAGAGCCGGACGAAATCCTGGAAGAAGAAATCCCCAGGAAAGTCTGGACCCGTAAAGAAGCCCAAATGCTCGTGGACTTAGGCTTCCCCAATGCGGAAAGACTGGAACTGATCGATGGAGATCTGATCGACCGCATGGGCAAAAAGCATGCACACAATTATTGGCAAACGCTGATTCGCGCATGGCTAGAAGTCAACTTTGGACCCGAGTTTGTACAAGTGGAACCTTCGATCTATGTCGCTCCCAACGACAATCTCAGAAACGAACCTGCGCCGGATCTTATCCTGACGGCTAAATCCATTCGCGAGTACAAAGACAACGTCACTCCGTCGGAAATCCTGCTCCTGATCGAAGTCGCGGACACAACTCGCCGCCTCGACCTTGGCAAGAAAGCGAAGCTTTACGCACGCGGCCTCATCGCGGAATACTGGGTCGTCGACATTCCCAAAAAGATGGTGTATCTCCATCGCGAGCCGGCGAATGGGGTCTACACCAGCATTGTCCAATGCAGCTTTGACAAGCAGATTTCTCCATTGGCCGATTCCAACATTAAGGTCTGCCTCGATCAGCTGTGATCACCCAACAGCCGGACCCCGATCTAAACTAATCAGCCGGGTGGGTATACCACGCGGAGTGCGCGGAAAACACCATGCACGAAAGGCACTGCGTACTGGTCCATTGAAACAGGCACGAGGGGCAAATGCCGCCTGTGTCAAACGTATTCCAATGATATTTGCAAACACACTGCCAGCGGCTTTCGGGCTTCGGAGACCAATCGCAGTGTGGGCAGCGGATGCGCGGGTCTTCTGGGCTTTGCTCGTTATTGTCGCGGACCCCGGTATTGATGTCTGGCTCAGCGAACGTCGTGGGCAGGCCGATCGGCTTTTTACGTTGTGTGCTCATATTTCCTAAAGTACTAAAGTTGAAGAAAACATGCCAGCCAGACGAATTTTGGTGGTGGAAGACGAAGAGAAGCTGAGACGGGTGGTGCAGTTGCACCTGGAGTCGCTGGGCTTTGAGGTGGATGGCGCGGGCAGCGCGGAGCAGGCGTTGGCGACGCCGGCGGCTGCGGTTGATTTAGTCATTACCGATCTGCGCATGCCGGGCATGGACGGCATTCAATTCATCAGACAACTGCAGGCGCGTGGCGTGGGTGCTGCCGTGATTGTCATGACCGCGCACGGTTCGGTGGAAACGGCCGTGGAAGCGATGAAGTTGGGCGCCGCCGATTTTCTGCAGAAGCCGTTTTCGCTCGATCACCTGGGGACGACCGTTGAGAAAGTGATGGCGGTGCAGGCGTTGCGCTATGAGAACCGGCGCATGCGCGATGAGTTGGACGACCGCTACCAATTTGACAACATTATTGGACGCAGCGCAGCGATGCGCGATATTTTTCAGACGGTGGAACGCGTTGCGCCCACGAGGGCCACCGTGTTGTTGGCTGGCGAGAGCGGGGTAGGGAAGGACATGATCGCGCGCGCCATTCATCATCATTCGCCTCGCAGCCGGCACCCTTTCGTAAAGATCAACTGCACGGCGTTGCCCGAGAATTTGATGGAAAGCGAATTGTTCGGCTACGAGAAGGGCGCGTTCACTGGCGCGAGCGTGAGTAAGCCGGGCAAGTTCGAACAGGCCGACCAGGGGACCGCTTTTCTAGATGAGATTGGCGATGTGCCGGGCAACATTCAAGTCAAGCTGCTGCGCATTCTGCAGGAGAAGCAGTTTGAACGGTTGGGGTCGAACCTGACGCGCAATGTGGATGTACGGGTGATTGCGGCCACGAACGTCGATTTGCGGGCGGCGCTGGAGGAAGGCCGCTTCCGCGAAGATTTGTATTACCGGCTCAACGTGGTGCCGATCAGCATTCCGCCCTTGCGGCAGCGGCGCGAGGATATTCCGTTTTTGGCGCTGCATTTTGTGAATAAGTTGGCCAAGGATTTGGGGTCGCGGGCGAAGGCGATTAGCCCGGCGGCGGTTGATCGATTGCTTGAGTATTCATGGCCGGGCAATGTCCGCGAACTGGAGAACACCATTGAGCGCAGCTTGGTATTGGCTTCGGGTGAGACGCTGCAACCGGGAGATATGCGGATTGAGGCGGCACGCACTTCGAGTGCGATGGCGGCGGGTGCCTCCTCTCAAATGCAGCCGCTGTTGCCCGAGGGTGAGACCTTGGAGCACTGGGAGCAGATGATGATCAAAGAAGCGATGCGCCGCGCCAATGGCAATAAGAGCCAGGCCGCGCGCATGCTGGGCTTAACTCGGAATGCGTTGCGCTACCGGCTTTCGCAGATGGGCTTGGATGGCGGCGCGGATTCGGGCGCGGAATGAGGGGCCGCCTCTTTAACCTTAACGCTTACTCAACATACTCCCGTTACAACAGCGGCAAACTAAATTCCCGCCGATCTTTGGCAGCCTTGTTCTTCCTCTTCTGCCTAAACGCTTCCGCGCTCGCGCAGACGTACCCGAACACCACCGGCGATATCGACTCCTCCGTGGCCCCTGTTCAAGCGGGTGGCGCGGGCGGCTACAGCGAAAGCTCCATCGAGCACCTCAACCTCTACAACGGCCATCTGAACGTGACAGTGGCCGCGGCGAGGCTGGCTTTGGTCTTGCCACGCCTTGAACCGACGCTGGCCGACAACACTGTAACGCCCTTACGAGCTACACATTTCGAAACCGTGGCACAGTCTTCGTGGCCATGGACGGCTCGAACATGACCTTCGTTGCCGCCATTCCAGTAATGGATCAACCCGCTACTCTGCTATCTGAGCCTGGCAACTAAAACCAACTGGTTGACGGCCAAAGTATCGCCGGCACCCTCTACTTTCCCGACGGCCGGACCTACAACTTCGGCCAGTACGGCGACCTCAGCAGTTTGACCCTCCCCACAGGCGGAGTATTTCAGTACCAATACCAACAGGCCCCTGCCGCTATACCGTACCCATGCAGCTCGACAGGAAGCTTCTCCGAAGTGAACGGTGCCGGAACCGATGGCGTTATCCATATAGCGAACTACAGCGGCTTTAACATCTACCGCCGCCTTACCGAGCGCGACGAATACGCAAACGGTATTTCCGGCGGTCAAACCGGCAAAACAACCTACCACGCCTGCGTTTCAATTGACCCAGTCACCAGCAGGTGGAAACCGTAGTCTATGTCGACCACTACAACGGCACATTAACAACGCCTCTCAGCCACGAGGCGCACTTCTTCTACGACGACCCGGGCGCAGCAAGCGCCATCCCAAGCCCCCTCAACCTCCCCTACTGGGATGCCGGCCTCGAATTCCGCACGGACGTCGGCGATTCCTCAACCGCCATCCACAAATCCACGAGAATGATCTGGGCCCAGCGCCCGTGCACTGGTACCAGCACTGCCACCAACCACCCTGAAGTCTGCAGTAACTACCTCCAACCGATCACACCAGGCGCCTTTGAACAAGAGTCCGATCCACCGCACGATCCGCAAGTCTGCCAAATCAACACAAACCTTGACGGTGGGCCAGACTCCGGCACCGTTCTGTTCTACGACCATTACAACCATGTCACCGATCTGTACCAGTACGATTACGGCTCCGCTCCGGCCATCGCCGCCACCTGCCCGACGTCCGCCCCGGCCGGCTTCTCCCGCCACATCAACACTGTGTACGACTACGATGCCGGTTACGTCAACCTCTCCCAGAACCACCACCTCTGGAACCTGCCCAAACTCGTAACAATAAACGACGCGAAAGACAAGCAAGTTGCCCAACGCCAACTCACCTATGACGCCGCTCCGCAAGGGCTCACATCCTATAGCAGCCCCGGCGGCTACCAGAACCCAAACACGACCTATCGCGGCGACGTCACATCCGACACCCGCTCCTGGAACACAACCGGCACCAATGCGGGCCACACCTACGCCTACGACATCCTCGGCAACGTCCTCAGCGACAGCGACGCAAACGGCAACGTCACCACCTTCAGCTACACCGATGGCACCTACGCCCGTGTAAACCAGGCCACCTTCGCCTCTGGAACATCCATGCGATCCGCTCGACCGCCTAAACACCATCACGCGCCCAGACGCCGGAAAGACCGTCTTCAGCTACCCAAGTCTCACTAACACCACAATCGCCGAAAACCAAAGCGCAAGTGTTGTCATGAATACCAACCTCATTTACGACGGCCTCCGCCGCCCAGTGTGCGCAACCGGACCTAACAACGAAACCACCGTCGCCGTCTACGATTCCTTGGGCCGCACTGTCAACACCGGCGGCCCCGCATTAAACGTCGCCTGCCCCACAACAACACCCTCTGCACCCGCGTCACTCACTTCCTTTGCCTACGACGGTCTCAGCCGCCCGACCTCCGTCACCACTGCCGACGGTCTCTCCGCCACCAGCTCCTACTCCCAAAACCTCACAACCACTACAGACCAGGCCGGCAATAAACGCCAATACACCACCGACGGCCTCGGCGGCCTCACCCAAGTCCTCGAAAATTCAAACAACGCTGCCGTCCCATCGTCGTCCACCTCGCAAATCTACACCACCTACTGCTACACCACCCTCGATCAGCTCGACGCTGTCCACCAACCCACCTCCCCAGGCACTTCTTGCTCGCCAAGCAGTTCTACCCCCGGCCATACCTATATCTCCGGCAACACCGGCCAAACTCGCTTGTTCACATACGACAGCCTGGAGCCAACTCAACTCAGAATTGTTTTCTGAAACGACGAACATACTCACCGGCGAGGGCGACGGTTAGACGCTGCAACCGAGCGGTAGCGATACTCCAATTTATGCAATTAAGCACTAGCCATAGACAGCCTTGGCCTTTTCTCCTGGCGGAACGAGCCAAACTTTCTTCAAAAAAACTCGGGACAAATCGGTGACCCAAGGAATATCGGTATATGGATCGAAGCGCAAGTACCCTTCCGCTGTCGCCGCCGTCGCGGCGCACCAGTCACTCGAGCCCCGAGCCAAACTATGCTCTGACTCTCAATCCCTGTCATCCGCCACCCGTTAATTTCGATACACTCGTACACATAAAGCTATGTCAGTTCACCGAAGCGTCCTGTTGGTGCTTTTCTTGATCGGCCAGATGAATGCCGGCCAGGGACCTGCGCCGAAAGTCACTTTCGATAAAGATGTTCTGCCGATCTTCCAGCAGGCGTGCGCGAAATGCCATTTGGGCGATGCGTCCATGGGCAAGCTGCAACTTGGGTCGGAAGCAAGTATTCTGCGCGGGGGGAGTTCAGGAGCTGCGGTCGTACCCGGAAAAAGCGCTGACAGTCTATTGGTGAAGCGGATTCTGGGAATGACTGATGCACAGCGTATGCCGATGGGAGGCGATCCTCTCTCGACAGAGCAGGTCAAGATTATTCGAGCGTGGATCGATCAGGGGAATTGGCAAGGAGCGCCGGCGGCCAGCGCGGCACAGGCGAGCGAAAAGGCGGCTGCGGATTCCCCGATCTTCGCTGAGAAGGTTCGGCCGATTCTGGCAACCCGCTGCTATTCATGCCATGGGCCGGACGTTCAACAGAATGGATTGCGCTTGGATTCGCTGGCGGCGATTCTAAAAGGAAGCGATGGCGGCAGAGTCGTGGTTCCGGGCAAGCCGGATAACAGCCGGTTACTGCGCCGATTGCAAGCACAGGAACGGCCCATGATGCCGTACGGCGGGCCGGCACTTGCGGCGAAAGATATTGAGACGATACGCGAATGGATTGCGGCCGGGGTGCCGGGACCCGATTCGACGCTGCCTGTAGCTGCAGTGCAAGCGCCGAAGCACTGGGCTTATGTGAAGCCGGTGCGGCCCGCTGTTCCTCTGGTAAAGGATGCCGCCTGGTGCAAGAACCCGATCGATAATTTTGTTTTGGCGAAGCTCGAGGCGGAAGGGCTGAAACCATCGCCAGAAGCTTCTAAACGCACCTTGATTCGCCGCGTTTATCTCGATCTCATCGGCCTCCCGCCAACGCCCAGAGAAGTAGATGACTTTGTGGCGGATCAGAGCGCGGATGCCTACGAAAAAGTGGTGGACCGTTTGCAAGCATCGCCGCGCTATGGCGAACGATGGGCGCGTCCGTGGCTCGACTTGGCGCGTTACGCAGATAGTAATGGCTACGAAAAAGATAATCCGCGCGTGGCCTGGGAATACCGCGATTGGGTGATTCGCGCGCTGAACCAGGACATGCCGTTCAACGAATTTACGATCGAACAAATTGCCGGCGATATGTTGCCGAAGCCGACGAACGATCAACTGATCGCGACGGGTTTCCATCGCAATTCTATGTTGAATCAGGAAGGCGGAATCGATGTTGAGGAATATTACTGGTACAGCCTGGTGGATCGAGTGAACACCACCGCCTCTGTGTTCCTGGGATCGACTCTGGGATGCGCGCAGTGCCACAACCATAAGTTCGATCCGTTTCCGCAGAAAGATTATTACCGGATGATCGCGTTCTTTAGTAATGCCGAGCATAAAAAAGCGGGTACCGGCGATTACTACATGGCAGAGACTGAATTGGCTTTGCCGACTCCAGAGCAGGACAAAAAGAGTCAACAGTTGCGGGCGCAGATGGCACAGCTAGAAACGATGCTCGATACGCAGACGCCGCAGCTAGACCTTGCCCAACAAGCGTGGGAGAAGGAGATGACCGGCAGCGAGGCGCGCTGGAGTGCGTTGAAACCGCTGCGCGTGGAATCGGCGGGCGGCGCTACTCTGACTCCACAGGCGGATGACTCCGTGCTGGCTTCCGGCAACAACCCGCAAGCCGATACTTACAAGATTGCTGCCAAGACTGAGGTTACTAAGTTGGCTGGAGTTCGCTTGGAAGTGCTGCCCGATCCGAGTTTGCCGAAGAGCGGTCCGGGGCGCGATCCGGACGGCAACTTCTTTCTGAGCGATTTCGAAATGCAGATTAATGGCAAGCCGGTGATTTGGAAATCGGCCGTGGCGGACGAATCGCAAGACGGATATTCGGCAAAAGGAATTGTCGAGAAAAGAACCGACGTGTTATCCGGCTGGGCAATTGATGCGGGCGACGCGAACGTTTGGCGGCGGCAAGTGGTATTTGTTCCCCGCGACGCGTGGGAGATTCCGGCGGGCAGCACCCTGACATTCACGCTTCGGCACGAAATGCGTAAGACATCGCGCAACATCGGGAGATTTCGGCTGTCGGTGACGGCGTTACCCGATCCGGTTTTTATTGTGCAGGCGCCCGCGTCTTTGCGGAGGGTTTTTGGGAAAACTGCGGCGGAACGCACCGCTGAAGACAAGGAAAAACTTTCCGCTGCCTACCGGTTAGTTGCCCCGTCGCTCGAAGGAACGCGTACCCAGATCGCCGCTTTGAAAAAAGAGCTGAATAAGCTCGGCATTGCTACGGCCATGATCATGAAGGAGCGCGAAGGATTTGCGCGGCCAGCGGCTTATCTTCGCGAACGTGGAACGTTTACCAGCCCAGGCGAGTTAGTTTATGCGGACGTACCTGCAGCTCTTGGCGCGCTGCCACGGGAAGCGATGCCGAATCGGCTAGGTTTGGCGCAATGGCTGGTAAGCGAGGACAATCCGTTAACCGCGCGCGTAACCGTGAATCATTTTTGGGAGACAATATTCGGGCGCGGCATTGTGGAAACCAGCGAGGACTTTGGCACGCAGGGCGATTTGCCAAGCCATCCGCAATTGCTTGACTGGTTGGCTACGGAGTTTGTGCGCGAAGGCTGGAGCATGAAGAAGATTCAGAAGCTCATGGTGATGTCGGCCGCGTACCGGCAAGATTCGCATGTGAGCGAGGATCTGCAGGCGCGCGATCCTTACAACCGGCTGTATGCGCGCGGTCCGCGCTTCCGGGTTGAGGCCGAAATGGTGCATGATATGGTGCTTGCGGAAAGCGGTCTGCTAAGCACAAAAATGTATGGCCCCAGTGCCTATCCATATCAGCCGGATGGTGTTTGGGATATCCCATACAGCAGCGATAAATGGGTGCAGAGTAGCGGCGAAGATCAATACCGGCGCAGTGTCTACACATTCATTCGAAGAAGCGCTCCTTATCCGAGCTTGGTGACCTACGACGCGCCGAGCAGGGAGTTTTGCACCGTGCGGCGTGTGCGGACTAACACTCCTCTGCAGGCTCTCACGAGCTTAAATGACCCCTATTTCTTTGAGGCAGCGCGAGCGCTCGCGAAACGCTTGGCGGCGGAAGGCGGATCGAGCCTGGAAGAGCGAATCGACTATGGTTACCGTCTGACAATAGCGCGTCCTCCCACCGCCAATGAACTGGCCAAGGTCAGCCAGTTTTATCGGAAGGAATTGGCTTCGTACGAGGCTGACCATGAGGCTGCCTATAAGACGATTCAATCGAAACCGGAGTCCGTGAAGAACGGACCCGAGATGGCTGCGCTAACAATGCTGGCCAATGTGCTTTTGAACATGGATGAAGCGGTTACAAAGGAGTAACTCGGTATGGACCTAGAACAAGAGTTGTCACAGGAACTCCTCAAAGCAAGCACCCGGCGGCATTTCTTTAAACAGGCCGGCTTTGGTATTGGCGCAACCGCGCTGGGCAGCGTGCTGAATCCCGCTCTTTTGGCTGACAATCCAAGCGGCACGGCGAAGAACCCGATGTTCCCAGCTAAGGCGAAAAGCATTATCTATCTGTTTATGGCCGGTGCACCGTCGCAGGTAGATTTGTGGGATCCGAAACCGACCCTTCAGAAATACGACGGGCAAAACATTCCCGATGAGTTTGTGAAAGGCGAACGGTTCGCTTTTATTAAAGGCAAGCCGAAGCTGCTGGGCTCGCCCTTCGAATTTACCCGCTGTGGCAAGTCGGGTGCGGAGATTTCGGAGTTGTTGCCGCACATGAAGAAGGTAGCCGACGACATCGCGGTCATCCGCTCCATGCACACCACGCAGTTCAACCATGCGCCCGCGCAAATTTTCATGAACACCGGTTTTCAAATCATCGGGCGTCCGAGCATGGGTTCGTGGATGACTTATGGCCTGGGAAGTGAGTGCAAGGATTTGCCGGGCTTTGTGGTGATGATTTCCGGCGAGAATCAACCGGACGGCGGAAAAGCTTGCTGGGGCAGCGGCTTTTTGCCTTCGGTTTATCAGGGTGTGGAGTTTCGGTCGCAGGGAGATCCGGTTCTCTTTCTGACGAATCCCGACGGTGTTTCGGCCCAGGCCCGGCGCGATTCGCTCGACCTATTGAAGGCTTTGAACGAGGAGCATTTGGCCGGCAATGGAGACCCGGAAATTGCCACGCGGATTGCTTCGTACGAAATGGCGTACAAGATGCAATCGAGCGTGCCCGACTTAGTGAATATTCACGACGAGCCTGCCGCGATTCACGAGCTTTACGGCACGCAGCCCGGTAAAAAATCGTTCGCCAATAATTGTCTGCTCGCGCGGCGCTTGGTAGAGCGCGGCGTACGTTTCGTTCAGCTCTATCACCGTGGCTGGGACAACCACGGCACTTCAAGCCATGACGACATTGTGAACCGTTTGCCTATTTTATGCGAGGAGACAGACCGCGCGGCGGCTGCTTTGATTCAAGATCTGAAACAACGGGGCTTGTTGGATAGCACAATTGTGGTGTGGGGCGGGGAATTCGGACGTACGCCGATGAATGAAGCGCGGAATCGCTCGAAATTCCTCGGGCGAGACCATCATCCACGCGCTTTTACAATGTGGGTGGCCGGGGGCGGATTCAAGCCGGGCCTGACGCTGGGAAGTACCGACGAATTGGGCTACAACATTGCCGACGATCCGGTGGATGTTCACGATTTGCACGCCACGATTCTGAATCAAATGGGAATTGAACATACTAAGTTGACTTATCGCTTTCAAGGGCGCGATTTCCGGTTGACGGATGTCTCGGGAAACGTTGTGAGAAAGTTGATTTCTTAGAGATGACGAACCAAGTGGCCCTTGTCACAGGGGCCGGTAGTGGCATTGGACGCGCTGTGGCGTTGGCGCTAAACGCCGCTGGGTATCAAGTTGTGCTTACAGGAAGGCGCCAGTCGGAGCTGGAACGCACGCAGGTACAGTCGGGGAATCAAGACGCAATGCTGCCCGTGCCATGCGATGTTACGCAACCGGAGCAAGTGGATCGATTGTTTGCCGCTGCGAAACAGCGGTTCGCGCGGCTGGATGTCTTGTTCAATAACGCGGGAATGGGCGCGCCTGCCGTTCCGATGGATGAATTGACTTTCGAGCAATGGAGCGCCGTGGTGAACGTGAATCTCACGGGGGCTTTTCTTTGCGCGCAGCACGCCATGCGGTGGATGAAATCGCAAAAGCCGCAAGGGGGGCGCATCATCAATAACGGATCGATTTCAGCGCACGTCCCACGGCCGAATTCGGCGCCTTATACGGCTACGAAACATGCTATTACCGGTTTGACGCGGAGCATTTCGCTCGATGGACGGCCGTTTCACATTGCGTGCGGACAGATTGATATTGGCAATGCCGCTACCGAAATGACGGAGAAGATGGCAGCGGGCGTGCCGCAGGCAAACGGGGAAACCGTGGTGGAACCTCGGATGGACGTTAAACATGTGGCCGACGCCGTCGTCTATATGGCGAGCCTTCCGCTGGACGCGAATGTGCAGTTCATGACCGTGATGGCGACGAACATGCCGTTCATTGGGCGCGGCTAGCAAATGAAAACGAAGGCCGAAGAGACCTACATTGGATTGTTGCGCGGCGTGAATGTTGGCGGTAATAACAAGCTTCCGATGAAGGCGCTGGCTGCTCTATGTGAGGAGCATGGGTGCAAGGCGGTACAAACCTATATTCAAAGTGGCAACATTGTTTTCCGCGCGAGTGCCAAGATTGCGGGCGGTTTTGCCGAGGCGCTGAAAGCGAAGATCAAGGAAGCGTTTGGGTTTCAAACCACGGTGATTGTGCGCAGCGCCGGCGAACTTAAGGCCGCCGCGGACAATAATCCGTTCCTTACTCCGAACGTGGAGACCCGATTCTTGCATATGATGTTCTTGGCCGATGAGCCGAACCTCACGGACGTAGTGAAATTGAACCCGGTGTGCGAGGGAGAGGAAGCTTTTTCGTTACGAGGCAAAGAGATCTTTTTGTATTTGCCCAATGGCGTGGGCCGCTCCAAAATGGCGAGCTATGGTTTCGACAAGGTGCTAAAAACGGTGGGTTCCACGCGTAACTGGCAGACGGTGCAAAAATTACTTGAGCTTTGTGAAGAGACCGGTCTGCCAAATTGAGGTTTACGCATTCGCTGCTTTGCTGTTGAGCAAGCGTTCGCCGTATTTCTTGAAATGCTCCTCGCGCGCGCCTTCCACCCAGTGATCGCGTTCAATGCGATCCCGGAATTCTTTTAGATGTTCTTCATAGCGCAGGATGTCTTCCTTGCTCCAATTCGCAATGTCGCGGAAATAATAGACGCCCAATCCATGCAGGCGCTTTTCGAGAACCGGTCCGATGCCGAAGATCTTTTTTAAATCGTCGCGCTCTCCTTTGGGAGGTGCGTGATCGTGTGAAAGTTTCGCGTCGAGTTCCGCGACACGGCTCCGGCACTGCGACAACTCCGCGTCTTTTTCGGCGACAGTTTTTGTGTAGCGCGCTTCCCACTGGTGAACCTGCGGTTCGATCTCAGCAACCCGGATCCGAAGAGTCATGAGCTCCGACTCATAAAGCTGGGCCTGTTTCAGTCTTGGTTCGTACTCGGCGAGTTGAGCCTTCAGACGAGTGTTCTCCTCGCCGACGGCATGGAACTTGCCCTCCTGTTCTACCCAGCGTTTCTTGAAACTAGCCAGCTCGTCGTCGTCGGTACGCAGTTTGTTGTCACTGCCGGCCAACTGCGCTTCGAGTTCGCCTAGACGTATGCGGAGTTTTGCCGCCGCGGCTTCGGCGGCAACCAGCTTAGGAGCGAGTTCGGCCACTTCCGCTTTGAGCCTCGTATTCTCATCGGCAAAGGCGCGATTGCGCGTCTCGAGATCGGCCAAATGCTTCGTCGTTTCGCCGCTGCTCGTCTGCATGTTTGCGAGCTTCTCGTTCAAGTCGCTCTCTTGCGCCCTTAGCCTGCCGACTTCCTCATTCGACGCTTGGAGCTTCTGCTGCAGATCGGAAAGTTGGCCGCGCAGCTTGCCCAAGTCGCCGTCGGACGTTTGCAGTTTCGAGACTTGCGGTTCGAGTTGCGCGACCTGCGCCTTAAGGGCGATTACCTCGGCTCCCGCTGCCGCGGCCATCGCTAGCTTAGGAGCTATTTGGGCCACTTGCGTTCGCAGCTTGCCGTTTTCTTCGGCGGCCGAACGAAGCTTTGATTCCAAGTCGGATACTTGGCTGTGGACCGTGTTCAACGCAGCTTCAGCTTCCTGTAGCTTCGCTGCTTGTGCTTGCAGTTGGGCGACCTGATCGATGGCCTCGCGCAGGCTTTGGTTGCGGGTCGCCGCTTGCGAGTGGAGCGCCGCCACTTCAGCATCCAACGCATCGCATCGATCGAGCGCGCTGCTTTTCTCTGCGAGTTCCTGCGTAAGAATTTGAATTTCGGTGCTGTTCTGATCGAGCAGCGTGGAGAGCTTGGCTTGCTGCGAGTGCGAATCTTGCAAAGCTCTTTCGGCGGCTAGCTTGCGGCTCGTTTCGGCTTCCAGGCGGGATTTGACGATATCGAGGGACGTTTGCCAACTGCTTCTTTCCGAATCGGCCACGAGATTGTCTGCCGCCGATTGGCCTCTAAACCAAGAGCGCACCAGCCAGCCTAATGCGAAAAAGAGCGCGGCTGTCAATAACAGGCACAAAAATATCTGCCAAAGTAAGTAGGACATTGTTAATTTGTCTCCCTTGGATGGAATTCAACTCTACGATTTTCTTGCCGGCCCGCAGCCGTTCTATTGCTGGCGATTGGTTTAGTTTGACCGAATCCGAGGTCTGTTAGATTTGTGCCGGGAATGCCCTTTCCAACCAGATATTGCTTCACAGACGCTGCGCGCTTCTGGCTTAGTTCAAGGTTGCGCTCCGGGTCGCCTTGGGAGTCTGTGTGGCCTTCGATTGCCACTGGCATACCCGGATATTTTTGAAGCACTGCGGCGATTTGATTGAGAACGCTCTGGCCTCGCGGCGTGAGACGCTCGCTACCCGTAACGAACTCAACATTTTGCAATTTCAAAATGCCGGTAATGGACGCCGCTGCTTCATGCGCCTGCTCTTTAGTGACAACGGGTTGGGGCGGCGCAGGCCGCGTCAATATTTTCGTATGCACACTACGCACGCCCCAAATGGCAGCGATCATTTTGACGGTCTGGTTACTCACTTCCGGAGACCCTTCGTAGCCAGTGAGCGTAATGTCGCGGCCATCGACGTCTAAGATATTCTCAAGCCCAGCTGTACCGATATTTTGTTTGGCGAGGAGAGCTGCCGTCTGAGCGGCCAAGTCGTGCTGGATGTGGTGGCCGTCATGCGGAATGCAGAAAGCTAGTACTTACTTTCATTAATAAGCGTACTATAATTGGGAGATGCGAAGATCGTCGGCTACGGTTCGAGTTTCGGATGAAGAGAAGCAGGTGCTGGGCGAGTGGCTGAGGCGGGGGAAGACGGAACGCCGGCTGGCGGAGCGGGCGAAGATAGTGCTGCTGGCGCATGAGGGGAAGACGAACGAGCAGATAGCGAAGCAGTTGGACACTCGAACGGCGCGTGTCTCCAAATGGTGCCGGCGTTTCGGGAGAGACCGGATGGCGGGCCTGACCGATACGGCGCGGCCGGGGAAACCGGCACAGTATGACAAGACCACAGAAAAGCGCGTCCTGAGCCTGCTGGACGAAAAGCCGCCCAAAGGATATTCGCAATGGAACGGGAACCGGCTTGCCGAAGTTCTGGGGGATGTGAGCAGATCTCAGATCTGGCGGATTCTGCGCCGGCACGACATTTGCCTACAGCGCAAACGGAGTTGGTGCATCAGCACGGATGCGGAGTTCGGCCCCAAGGCGGCGGATGTAGTGGGCCTGTACTTGAATCCGCCGGAGAATGCGCTGGTGCTGTCGGTAGACGAGAAACCGTCGATTCAGGCGCTGGAACGCGCGCAGGGGTATCTGCGGCTGCCGGACGGCAAGGCGGTCAACGGCTACAGCCATTGCTATAAGCGACATGGCACCACGACGCTGTTTGCGGCGCTGGACGTGACCACCGGTCTAGTGAAAACGGGGCACTATGCGCGGCGGCGACGGCGCGAGTTCCTGGACTTCATGAATGAAATTGTCGCCGGTCACGGCGACCGCGAGATCCATGTGATCCTGGACAACCTGAATACCCACAAGCCCAAAAACGACCGCTGGCTGAAGAGTCACAAAAACGTACATTTCCACTTCATCCCGACCTATTCGTCGTGGCTCAATCAAGTGGAATGCTGGTTCAGCATCCTAAGCCGCCAAGCCCTGCAGGGGGCAAGCTTTACGTCGCCAGGTCAGGTTCGCAAGGCCATTGACGACTTTGTCGAGGCATACAACCCAAAGGCCGCCCCGTTTGAATGGAAGAAAGCCGTTGTCTTCCCGTCCGCGCCCAAAAAAAAGTACGCTGATTTATGCAACTAAGTACTAGCAGGGCACCCCAAAGAATTAAGCCCGAACCCAAAATGGAAAGCTTTGTCATGTAATCCCTCGTCCGTTTCTCACGTGCATCGAGCGCAAAGTTCGCCATATTTCAAGAACTGCCGTGGCTGGCTTGCCGGGCGACGCCGTGATGTTCTTGTTGAGAATGCCGTGACTTATCACGCAATTGTATATCAGTGTGGAGCTTCTTTGGAGGTTAAAAGTCACACGAGGCGAGCGACGGAATCCGGCTGCTTGTTTGGCTACCCGCCGAAGGCCTCTGCGAGAAACAACTCCAAGGAATTCCAGGATCTGCCGGCCGCCTTAACGCTGTAGATCAGGCCCATTTGCGGATTGTTCGCCCCTTCGTCTGTGAATGCGTGTTTGGTTCCGCCATAAGCCTGCAACTGCCAATCGGCGCCCGCGCCGGTGAACTCTTCGGTAAACGCCAGCACCTGATCTGGCGGGGCGAACGGATCGTCCCAGCCATGAAAGGCAATGACCTTCGCTTTGATCGGCGCCGCGATCGAAAGACCCGGCGCGGCCAGGATCCCGTGAAAGCTGGCTACACCTTTGATATCCGCTCCCGCCCGCGCTAAATCGAGGGCGCACAAACCGCCGAAGCAGAAACCGATAGCGCCCACGTTGGCCGCGTCCACCTCAGCCTGGGTCCGCGCCACTTCCAGCGCTTTTAGCGCTCGCTTGCGAAGCAGTGCACGGTCTTTCACCAGGGGTGTCATCAGCGCTTGACACTCTTCGGTCGTTTTGCCGCGCTTGCCCTTACCAAAAAGGTCCACGGCCACCGAGGCGTAGCCCCATCCCGTTAAGCGCTTGGCGAATTTCTCCTGTTCTTCGGAACGCCCGTTCCAGGCGTGAAACACGAGAACCGTAGGGCGCTTACCCTTTTTCGCGTCGTCCAGAACGAAAAGACTTTCAAATGGTTCGCCATCAACGGTGTGTTCAACGGCTCGAGTAATGATCGACATCCTTTAAATCATACTGAGATTGATTCAAGCGCCGGCCAAGCTTGCGATTCCCGCGCGGCGGCGGACTGGCGCGCGAACCCGCGAAGAAAACGATGGCGGCTTCGAGTTGAATTGCCACCAAGAAAAAGGCCAATTCGATAAGACGTTTCATTTCGTTCCAAGACCGGCGTTGCACCGAACTTCTCAGGTCGGCGTGGCGTACTGATGGGCTATATATGAATTGACTGAGCAGGCAGCGGAAGTGCAACGAAATTTCTGTTCGTAAAAGTACGAAAAGTACTGGCGTGGGTTGACAGGTCCAAACTGATTTTCTAATGGATGCCCGCATCATCACGCTTAAGAATCATTCCCGGTCTAGCACCGGTGTGGTGGCCGTGATCCAGAACCAGTTTGCCGTTTACGATCACATACTCCACGCCGGAGGCATATTGGTGCGGACGTTCATAGGTGGCGTTGTCGATGATTTTCGCTGCGTCGAATACCGTGACGTCCGCCATCATTCCAGGCCGGAGCATGCCCCTTTCGAAAAGGCCGATCTTGGCTGCATTCGCCGAGGTCATCTTCCGAATCGCTTCTTCCATTGTCAACACGTGTTCCTCTCGCACATAGCGCCCGAGCACGCGCGGGAAGGTGCCATAGGAGCGCGGATGCGGATGCCCGGCGCTTAGCGGACCATCCGTTGCCAACGCTAAACCGTCCGATCCAATTGAGACGAAAGGCTGTCGGAGCGCGTACCGCATGTCCTCCTCCGAATGATGGAAATACACGGCCGGAACCGACCCGCCGTTGGCCGCAAGCAATTCAAACAGAACAGCAAGAGGAGGCTTGTGGAGCGCCGCCATGACTTGGTTCATGCGCATTCCTTCGAAACGTTTGTATTGCGGATTCGAAAGCGACACCAGGAGCATGCCGTCCCAACCACCCGTTGCCGTGTAGTGGTTGTACCAGTTTGTGCCGGGAATCCCGCCGAGGATCTCACGCTCGATTCGCGTGCGAAGCAAAGGATCTTTCAGGCGCTCAAGCATCGCCTGCGCGCCTCCTTCATGGGCCCACGGAGGGATAATCGTTGCCAGATCGTTCTGGCCAGCCCGATACGGGTACACGTTTGCCTGCACTTGCACGCCTTCCTGCCTGGCTTTCGCAATAGAAGCGATTAACTCCGGCATCTGGCCCCACATACTGTGCTCGGCGATCTTCAAATGAATGATGTCCACCGGCACATCGGCTTTGCGGGCGATATCTATCGCCTCGGCTACGGATTCGAAAACGCCTCTTCCCTCAGTTCGCATGTGCGTCGAATAGCTTCCGCCATAGGGGCGCGCTGCGCGGCACATCGCCACCAGTGTTTCGGTATCGATCCACGAACCGGGAGGCCCACTGAGGGAACTGCTGACACCCAACGCCCCTTGCTGCATCGCTTGCCGAACGAGTTCGCGCATCTGTTCTAATTCCGCGGCGGTCGGTGGGCCAGCTTTCTCGCCTCGGACATAAGTCCATATTTGACTTGACCCCACATAACTCCCCACATTGGTGGAGATTCCTTGGCGAAGCAAGCGAGCGAAATAACCGCTGAAATCGGTCCAGTCGGGAGTTCCGCCATCCTGGAGCACATGGCGCGACGAAGAGGTCTGCTCACCTCCGATCGGCCAAGCGGACTCCCCCTCACCCAAGATCATGGAGGTGACTCCTTGCCGGACCATGCTCTGCGCGTCTCCATCTACGAGCAGTGTGTAATCGGAGTGGTTGTGCATATCTATAAAGCCGGGGGCTACCGTCATCCCTCGGGCATCAATTATCCGTTTCGCGGCTGTCGAGCCAAGGTGGCCCAGCGCGGCAATCCGGTTGCCACGAATCGCCACGTCACCAAGAAACGACGGATTGCCTGTACCGTCCACGATGCGGCCATCCCGAATCAAGAGATCGATATCTTGTGGCGTTGCGATCCGTCCAGCGATAAGTGACAAGCAAAAAACGACCGGTAAAATGCGCACGATGCTCAGTGTACCGTTCCCTCGGATTTGCTTTATTGTTCAATAAAATTTTTATGTCTTTACTTTGCAATTTGTAAAAACGTGTATCACGAATTCAGGTTTATGTTGTTTACACTCCCAACCCGCGTCGCGAACCCCGCCAATCAACCGGCCGGACAGGGTACGCACGTCATCATAGGTTCAGGGTCGGCAAAAAAAAAGGACGGGTTCAAAGCAATCGGGGATATTCTCGAACAACAGAAGCCAGAAGCGGCTTACTTCCTCACGGGATCAGGGTAGGCGTACGGCCATGCTGGTCATGGTGCCTGCCGATCTTCAGAATGCCGGGCCCGCGATAGCAGAAGCCGTGAAGAGGTTCGGCTAGGGTCAACCCGTGCAGCGGTGAGCGAACTTCCGCTTTAATCTCGCTGCCCGCCATCGTGTTGCGCAGGTTTGCCGTCGTAAAGAATGATGGTTGTTTTGTCGCCGGCGGCTCCTATGGAGCGCGCCGTTTCGAGCGGCGAATTACCGGCATAAACAAGCACCATGTGAGTCGCATCGGCTGGATTCTTTGCCGCAAACACCAACGCGTTGCGCTCCGACGCATAAGTCTTCCCCGCCACTTTGAACACTGCGCCGCGGTAATCAAGGCCGATCTGGTCAATCCACGCGGCTAGCGCGGAATTGTCCTCAGGCCGCCCGACGAAAACCACATCCTTTTTGGAAAGTAACCCGTCGTTCGTTTCGAAGTCTTTGTAGACAGGCACGTCTTGCTGGTTGTTATCACGGTAACGAGCCTGTAATTGCTCAGCCACATAGCGGTTCGTTCCGGCTTCACCCGCCGTTCCGTAAACGATCGCCGTTGATGCGAGCCTTCGATTGATGTCACCGGGAAGATATGCCGGTCCGTCGCCCGGATCGAGAACTTCATACTTCACTCCCGCTACACGGAGGAACGATTCCGCCGTTACGGTTTTCGTGGTATTCGCCGAATAATAGCTATTCATCAACTTAAGAAAAGCGTTATCCCCTATTTTTCGTCGTATTGAATCAAGAAACAAACTGCCGGCGGCTTGCTCCAGCCGGAACCGATTTGCCGCGTTATCTGGGGATAGCTTGAGTCCCCGATAGCGAATCTCCTGTACCTCCATCGCCTCGTTGACGTCAGGCGATTGCAGTAGCCGCCAGTACGCGGCAGAACCTGCGACGAACCAGATATCAGCGTCGGAGGCGGGCAACAACCATCCTTTCCAGAGTTGGTCGCCCTTGTCCTTCCATGAAACCGGCTCGGCTTTGCGCTTCTCTGGTTGCGTCTCCGCAGATTGTGTAATTATGCTGACGGCAGCAGGGCGCGCCGCCGTAAACAAATGGTAACCGCCCGGGAAAATGCCGTAATTCGTATCGCGCGGGGGAGCGATACTTTCGTTGGGACGCCCGAACGCGGCCCAAACGAGCATATGATTCGCCATGTCGGACGTGGCGATCTTCGCATCGATCGTGCTCGAAGCCACCAGTGGAGCGCTGTCAAATGCCGTGAATCCAAACTGTTCGTCGATGCGGCCCCGATTAGCCTTGTACAACTCCATCCAGGCCAGATCGCGCGTACCCGGCACGTACGGAATGTATCTCGGCTCTCCTTGAGGGTCAGGCGCGTTTTCCAGATTCACTTGGAGATCCTTGGAGTTGTTGTCGCCCCAATAGAAACCTGGCATATCGCCAAACCACTCGTTCTTTGAACTGCGCCACAGTTTAGTGCGATTCGTGCCAAGTTCGAACATCGCGATCTCATTGTTTTTCCCATCGCCGATAATCCACTCGTTCGTATAGAGGCCATTATTATCAGTGCTGAGTTGCTTTACTACTTCATCGATATTGGCTCCGTACTGAATCGCCATGCGTGCCCGAAAAGCGACTGGTGTTCCGTGGATGTTAAAGGGAGTTTGATCGATCGTCGTCTCCGTCAGCACGATGCCCGCATCGTTTTGATACCAGTCCGTTCCGCTCTCGATACCTCCTGGATAGCTTTGTATCAGCATGCGATGGCCTGTTTCCGGCTTGATGTCAAGCATGACATTCGTCTGCTCCGACAACGTCTGCGGCCACCAGGTGACATGGCCAATTACCATCTTGCCGTCGCGTGTAGCCGGACCCGTCGCGGCGAAGGCGCTGCAGTGATCCATTGCGCGGTCATGTTTCGCGGCGTAATCCGGCGGAGTGCGCCGCAGGTCTTCCAGACCCGTCGGCGTAACTCGCATAGCCCACTGCAACTCACCAAGCTCGACAGTCGTATTCGCCACGACAATATCTTTCAGGTCGATCCTCCGCCCTAGAAACATGGCGCCGCCTGCATTCGCGCCATCCGCGATCCCTTGCATTTCTTCGAGAATTTCGCGATCGAATCCGCGCAGAAAGAGGGCGTCAGCGCTGGTGCGGTATGCGTCCCAGCTGCGCTCTTCCGCTTTTCCCGCCAGTTCGATGGCGCAGCGAGTTAAGTATTCGGGGATCTCCTTTGCCATCAGATAGCCGTGTTGATATCCGCGTTCGAACGGTTTCCCTTCGATATGTAGATAGATCCAGCCGGCCGCGGGATAACGATATGCCGGGCCGAACGTACGCACACTGGCTGTTGCCGGCCCATTCGCATCCGGCGACGCTTCGTCAAGGCTTATGCCTTCAAACCAGGCCCTGCCCTGCAACGCGCCGCCGCTTCCAGCCGTAATCAAGACGCGATCCTCGGGCCGCGTGGCCACGAACCGCAGTGAGAGCCTCGTCCAATCGTGCGTGCCGCCGAGCGATGACGAGTGTACGTCGAACGGCAGCGACTCCATGCTGAGAGCCGCGCCCGACGCAATCGGTGAGCGCTCCAGATCCTTCACTGTGAGATTTTCCGTTCGCACCCAGCCGCCAATCTCGTACGTCTTGCCGACCGTCAGATGAATCGCACTCGAGCGCGCGCTGGCACTCGGGCTGCCGGAAGTTGCCTCAACGCGCAGCGACGCGCGATTGTTGTGGCGCACTAAATCGTCAGAAACAACCGAACCCCGCACCTGAGTCCATTCATTGCTCGATCGGTCTTGAAAAAGAGGTACGGCGGCTTCCATGCCGGCGGCCAGACATAAGCACAACAATAGGCGAGTCATCAGAATCTCCTGTCCGTTCAGTATAGAAGAGTTCTCCACAGCCGAATTCGGATTGAGGGCAGCTCGCCTTAATTACGGACGGGGTTTTACGCGCCGTTTCGAGCTTACTGAACGCTGCTATCCTGAAATTCAAGGGTGCCGAAACCGAAGAACAATTGATGCAACATTTTTCCGAGCTCAATCTTTGCTCCGCGTTGCAGAACAACCTCGATAAGAACGAATTCGTCACGCCAACGCCCGTCCAGGCGCAGGCCATTCCGCCTCTCATGGAAGGCCGCGACGTCGTGGCGACCGCGCAGACTGGCACAGGCAAAACTCTGGCCTTCTCGATTCCGGTGATTGAAGCTCTCGCCGCCGTTCCCCGCAGCAAAACAATAAAAGTCCTGATCCTCAGCCCCACACGCGAACTTGCCATTCAGATCGACGCGGCATTCCGCCAGCTTGCCGAAGGAATGCGGATCCGCACTGCCGTGGTTGTGGGCGGCATGAGCGAGGCCAACCAGTTGCGCGATATCCAGGCCGGGGCCGAAGTGGTGATCTCGACGCCGGGCCGTCTCTGCGACTATCTGGAACGGCGGCTGATCAATCTTTCCCGCGCCGCCACTGTGGTTCTCGACGAGGCCGACCGGATGCTCGACATGGGCTTTCTGCCCGCTCTGCGCATTATCTTCGATAAGCTTCCCGCGAAACGCCACACCATGCTTTTCTCAGCGACGATGGAGCAATCTGTGGCGGGGCTGGTCGCAAGCTACGTGCACAATCCGGTGCGAATCGCGGTGGAGGCGTGCGCGCAAACGGCGGCCGGATCGATCTCTTCTGCTACGAAGTCGCGCAGGGCTCCAAGTTTGATCTCCTGGAGCATCTGCTGAAGAACGAGAAGGGTTCTTTCCTTGTGTTCGTGGCCACCAAAGAGGGCGCCGAAAGGCTCACTAAATTCCTCGAAAGGGGGAAACACAAGGTGACCTCAATCCACGGCGACCGCTCACAGAGCCAGCGGAACACAGCGCTGCAGCGCTTCAAGGATGGCGTGTGCCGCGTACTCGTTGCCACGGACGTGGCGGCGCGCGGGATTCATGTCGATGACATCGCGCATGTCGTGAACTACGATTTGCCGCAGGAGGCCGAATACTTTATTCATCGCGTCGGACGCACGGGCCGCGCCGGCGCTCGTGGCGCTTCGTGGACCTTTGTGACTCCGCTCGAACGCTCCGATGTGCGCAACTACGAGCGCACCCTGGGCATTCAGGTGCAATATCGCGAACTGCCTTCCCTGCCGCGGCCCATCGGGCTCGTGACGGATGTGGAGGCGTTTTTGGCTTCGATGAGTACCACCCAGCCGCCGGGCGGCGGGCCAAAGCCGACAGCGGCGAGAAGCTTCCCGGGCAGCCGCCGGCGTCGCTGAATTTTGTCGTCCAGAAGCTGACTGCAGTTGCGATGCCGGTTCTGAGTTCAAGCTCCATTACTCTTAAGTCGCGCACCGGTTGCCGGGTGGGGCGGACGCCCTCGTCGGCTTTTACTTTGCTGAGGGTGCCCAATCCGGTGCCTGCCACCACAATGCAACAATTCCCCGACGGATTGGCTTCAAAGCGCAGAAACGCAAAAAGCAAGTCCAAAACGAGCGGTCATCCTACGACAATCCAGCGTTTCTCGACCTCGGCGCTCGCCTCGGCCAGGCATCTCTCATCAAAGGACCCGAATATTGGTCCCTCCTGACCACTGCGAGACTGAACTTTATTTAATCAACCTCAGCCTCTGCTCGCCGCCTCGCAAGCCATTTCCTGTGGCATACTCAAGTTAGATTTTTCAGCCTTTTGGCGCTTTCGGCCCAATGACATCCTCCACCCGACAATCCGCTGTGATAACCGAGCAGCTGCCCCGTAGCGTTGCCGATTCGCCCTACCAGTTCAAAAAGTCCGACGTCTACTCCAGCCATTCATTCATCCTCGAATTCGCCGGCCAGGGAAACCGCCGCCGCCTCCTCGATGTCGGCGCGGCTCATGGTTATCTGGCCGCTGCCCTTCGCTCCCAAGGCTTCCAAGTAACCGGTATCGAAGCCGATCCGGTCTTGGGAAAAGAGGCCGCCAACCATTGCCACGAATTCTTCCTGCTGGATCTCGACGACCCATTGCCTTCTTTCAGCGAGCCCTACGACGTGATGGTATTCGGCGATGTTTTAGAGCACCTTAAAAACCCGTCCGCCGTTTTGCGCGAATTCGTCGAAAATCTGCGCGGCGATGGAACCGTGATCGTCTCCCTGCCGAACGTAGCCAACATCTATGTGCGCTTGAACCTTTTGTTCGGCCGCTTCGACTATCAAGACCGCGGCCTCTTAGACCGTACTCATTTGCACTTCTTCACGCGCAAAAGTTTTAGCCGGTTCATACACGAAGCCGGTCTCGAAATAGACCATCTCACGGCAACCCCCATTCCATTGCCCATAGTCGTCCCGCCGCGGCATCAAGGCACGCTCTTTCAAGCGCTGCACGCCGTCAACGCCTGGCTGGCCCGTACCTGGCAAACGCTTTTTGGCTATCAGTTCGTCGCCATCGCTCGCAAGCCGGAAAGGAGGAACGCCCATGCCGCAACAACAGCCTAAAGTGATCGTGGTGATGCCGGCCTACAACGCCGCCCGCACTCTGCGGATGACTTACGAAGAGCTGCCCAAGGATTGCATCCACTCCATCATTCTGGTGGACGACGGCTCAACCGACGACACTATCGCCATTGCCCGCCGCCTCAATCTCGAAGTCTTCGTTCACACTCGCAACTTCGGCTACGGTGCGAATCAAAAGACCTGCTATCGAGAAGCCCTGAAAGCCGGCGCCGATATCGTGGCCATGGTCCATCCCGATTATCAGTACGATCCAACCCTTCTGCCGCAAATCATCCAACCAATCATTGAGGGCAAGGCCGATATCGTCCTCGGCTCGCGTCTCCAAAAAGGTTCCGCGCTCGAACAGGGTATGCCGTGGTGGAAGTTTTACGCCAACCGATTCCTCACCGGGCTCGAGAACTTGTGCTTCGGTTTAGATCATTCCGAATATCACACGGGCTACCGCGCCTTTCACCGGTCCGCTTTGGAAGCCGTCAACTTTGAAATGAACTCCGACGGTTTTGTCTTCGATCAGGAGATCATTGCCCAAGCGGTGGCCTGCCAGCTTCGGATCGGTGAGATCGCCGTGCCCGTCCGCTATTTCAAGGAAGCATCTTCGGCTAGTTTCATGCAGAGTTCAGTGTACGGTTTGCGTATCTTGTGGTTGCTGGGCAAATACATGGCGCACAAAACGGGCTTGCATTGCAGCCGCCAGTTTGAGAGCTTGAATCGGCGTTACCGTCCAGCCGCTGAGCGGGAAGCCAAAGCCCATAGCGGCATGTAGCGTAGTACCAGCCCGGCGTTTATTTCACTAAGTCCGAGTTACCTTCGGCGCGTCATCGGCCTTTCGCTGAATGTATACTCTCGCGGTCGGAGTCATCTGCGCGCCCCAAAGCAGTTTATACGCTTCGTTGCCGCGCAGAAAATTCCAACCTTTGTATCCTTCCTGAAACGCGTGCCGCAGCGATTCGAACAAGAGCAACCGGCCAAACCCGAGCGATTCGAATTCCGGGTCGTGCCCTCCGGCGAACGCGTAAAGGGTTTTACGGTGCGAAAACGCGAGCACGACAGCCACCAACTTACGGTTGTGGCGCAAGCCGAACAGGCGCAGTAGATCCGCGTCTTCGCAGGCGCGGGCCAAATCGGTGAAAAAGGCAGCCGCTCCTTCTTTTGCTCTCGCAAAGGCGCTCGATTGGTCTCCTTGCAGCCGGATGATGGCATTCACAAATTCAGGATCCGCCTGCCGCACCAATTCAAAACGCGGCCTGTCCGCCGTCATGCTGGCTGTATCCAGATACTTTAGGAAATTGCGCCGCAGCGAAAACGGCCGGCCTTCCCAATACTGCTGAAACGTCCCCTGAATCGGCACTTGCGACCATTCACCATCGGGCGCGGTTCTTAACTCGAAGCGCTCGCCCATCTGCAATCCGGCCAGCGCCGAGTTTGCCGCCACATCGCGCCAATCGCAGATTTCCCACGAGCTATTGGCCAGCAAATGACTCTTCAGCAGGGTTGCCACGTCCACTCGTTGTGCGGCCGCAATGGGGGGCTCCAGCGAACTAGCCAAGCCGGTACCCAGGAGTTTCAGCGTGCGCTGGCCCTCCACCTCCGTCAGAAAGCACGGGACCACCCCGACCAAGGTATCTAGCGTACGGAAGAGCATGATGTGCAAACGGCCTTCGCCAAAATGCCGCCACCAGGTTAGCTGCCACTCGGGCAACTGGAACGGCGTCGCGGCGGGCACGCTTGACACAAACCGGGTCCACTCCCCGGCGATCTCTTCGGCGTGCGCAAGTTCGCGCACGACTTCGAGCGTAAGAGGTGTGGTGACCGGCAAACGCCGTTCTGGCTTCATTCAGACTCGACTATAGAGCGCAAAGGGCGCGAATGCGAGCCGCGAAACAGCGAGAGAAACCCTGGCCCTTGGCGCGGCACGCCTGACATCGCGCCCGTTTTGCGCGGCTCCTCAATAGTATCCGATTCATACTTTCTGTTAAACTGGAGTTTTCCCACCTCGTTCGCTCCCATGATTTCTGTAAGCAATGTAAGTATGCGCTACGGCGCAAAAATTCTGTTCGAAGACGTAACCACCGCGTTCTTGCCCGAGCGCCGCTACGGCCTTACCGGCCCGAACGGCGCCGGCAAAAGTACGTTCATGAAGCTGCTGTCTGGCGAGTTGGAACCGCAAAAGGGCACGGTTGTTCGGCCCAAGAAACTCGGCATTCTGCGGCAAGACCAGTTTGCGTTCGATAAGTATCGCGTCGTTGACACGGTCATCATGGGCAATCTGCCCTTGTGGAAAGCTCTGGCCGAGCGCGAAGAGCTTTACGCCAAAACTGAACTAACGGACGAAGACGGCATGCGTTTGGGTGAACTGGAAGGCGTCGTTTCCGAAGAAGATGGCTACACCGCCGAATCCGATGCCGCCGTCCTGCTGGATGGTTTGGATATTCCAGAGCCGTTCCACAACCGCCTCATGGGCGAGATGCAAGGCGGTCAGAAGGTGCGCGTGCTGCTCGCGCAAGCTCTGTTCGGCCATCCGCAAGCGTTGCTGCTTGACGAGCCCACCAACTATCTCGATCTAGAATCCATCCATTGGCTGCAGAACTTCTTAACGCACTACAACGGCACGCTCATCACCATTTCGCACGACCGCCACTTTCTCAATAGCGTCACGACCCACACCGCCGATATCGATTACCAAACGATTATCACCTACACCGGCGGCTATGACGACATGGTTCTGCAAAAGACGCAAGTGCGTTCGCGGATCGAATCTGAAAATGCCCAGCGCGAAAAGAAAATTGCCCAGTTGAACGAGTTCATCGCGCGCTTTTCCGCCGGTACCCGCGCCAGCCAAGTGACTTCGCGTAAGAAGGAAGTCGAGCGTCTGCAAACTACCGAATTGGCGCGTTCGAATATCGCGCGCCCTTTCATTCGCTTTGATATGAAGCGCCCCTCAGGCCGGAACGCATTCGAGTTTAAAGATGTCACCAAAGGCTATCCGGGCCTGCCGGTGATTCAGAACTTCAGTGCGTCGGTTCAGCGCGGTGAAAAAATTGCGCTGATGGGCCGCAACGGCGCTGGTAAAACCAGCCTGCTGAAAGCGTTGCTCGCGAATGCGCCTGGTGTCGACGAGAAGGACGTAGGTATCGATTCGGGCAAGGTCACCTGGGGCCACGAAGTCCAGGTCGGCTACTTCGCGCAAGACCATCGCGAATCAATCCCGCCCGGCACTACGATTTCCGATTGGCTTCACAATTTCGAGCCGCAAGCCGCCCGCGAAGAAATTCGTGGGTTGCTCGGCCAGATGTTGTTCACCGGCGAAGAGGGCATGAAGAAGACCGAGGCATTGTCGGGCGGGGAAGCGGCGCGCATGATGTTCTGCAAAATCATGCTGCAAAAGCCAAACATTCTGGTCTTCGACGAACCAACCAACCATTTGGACCTCGAAGCCATCAACGCTCTGAACTTCGCTTTGCAGAAGTTTGAAGGTACCGTTCTCTTGGTCACGCATGACGAAGACTTGGTGGATGAAGTGGCTACGCGCGTCTGGTACTTCGATCACGGCAAAATACAGGACTTCGCCGGCACCTACGAAGAGTTTTCTAGCGCGGTGGCGCGCTAGCCAAAAAACCGGTGGCGCGGAACTGCTCCAATCCCTCGTCATAACGCGGGATTGGATGCAAATTCCCAAACGCGGTTACTCGCGCCAGGTGCATTCGGCGCGCTTCGAAAAAATGAAAGAAATCGCGGAAATAAGTCCGCGAATCCACATTGCAACCGCCGAATTCGAAGCTCACCATAGCAATTTGCTTGCGCTCGAACATTTGCGCCGCGCCTTCCAGTACTCTGAGTTCGTGGCCCTCGACATCGAGCTTCAGCAAGTCGACATGCGCCACGCCGCACTTGGCGCAGTAGCTGTCCAACGTCTCGACCCGCACCTGCTCGCTGCCCGTTGTCTGGATGCCATGATGCTCAACTCTACGCGGATAGAGCGAACTTAGCTCCGATCCGGCCACATCGTAATAGAGCGTTTGCTCCCCCGCTTCACTGCCAAGCGCTGTATTGTTTAGGACAACCTCTATCCGATTCGCAAAGCGCCCCGAAAGCTGCGCAAACGCTGCCTCGCTCGGCTCAAACGCGTGAATCGTCAACTCGCTGCGAGCGAATTCCGTGAACGCCATTTGCACAAACTCGCCTCGATTCGCCCCAACGTCGAAGATCACCAAGGGTCCATTGCCAGATCGCTTCACCTGTTTCAGGACGGCGCGATCGGCTTTACCCGCAAAGCCGATCCCTTGGCCATACTGCGCCACCTTCACGGTTTTGTGCAGAAGCCACTGGAGCATGACTCTGGAACTAGGGCTCCCGATCCATAGTCACGGCGCGCAGCGTGATATGTCCGGCCGGTCTAACTTTCCCCGATGGCCGATGGGATTCCAACGTGAGCACAAACGCCCCTACATTCGGCGGCGCTACAAATTGCCACGTTTGCGAGCTACCCAATAAATCGTCCGAAACGATCTCGGCGGCATCGCCATTCACGGGCCGCAGGTGCCAGGCTATACCCATACCTGCTGGGATGCCCTGGGCCTCCGCCTTCCATTGCAGCTTATATAGAAAGCCGCCTTCTGCCGCAATATATTGGCGCAGCAATGAGCAATTCTCCGGCTGGTCTCCCGTCAAGTTGATATCGACCGACGGCTCATCCACAAATTGATCAATGTGAACGCCGTCCGATGGCAGCGGCAACCAGTCAAATCCATGACCATAGAATCGCTGCCGGAAATTGCCGTTCGTTAGCGGGCGGTTGGCGTCCGGCACGCTTTGGTCAATCCAGCGGCCATCGCGCAGCGTGGCCCAAAACTGTAAGCCTGTGTAGAGATCGCCGCTGGCTAATACGCGGTCGAGCGACGAAGCAATCAAATCGTCCCGGCCCCAGGCACGCGGATCGTCATTGCCAACCAGCCGCACCAAACGCTGCACAATGGGCGGAATGGCTTTGTATTGCTGGGTATTCGAAAGGAACCAGGTGTATTGAATGAGCGAGCGTGGCCGGTCGGGCACTACCGCCGAAAGCCGCTGCGCGTCTTGGCTCATCAGCCACATCTGAGTAAAAACACTGGCGCCATCAAAGGGCGTAATCTTCAGTGTTTCGTTTGCCCAGCGGAAGAACTCACTCGAGTCTTGCCGCCGGAAATAGAAGTTGGTGAGGGTCCACTTCGGCTCGTGCATGTGATCCACGGCGGCCGCTTTCAGATAGTACTGCTCGGCCGTCTTTGGATCGTTCTGATTGATTTCCGCATAAAGCCCAAGCTGGATCAGCGACTCGTAGTCGAATGGATTCAACTCCACCGCTCTCTTAAGCAGGGGAATGCGGTTGTCGCGATCCCACGCCGCCAAACGCGCTACATATTCGGATCGATAGGGAACGAGTTGTACCGCGGCTTGCAGCGACGATGGCGTGTCCAACGCGAAGAGGTGCGAGGCTCTCGCCAGAATCGCCGAATAGCAGGCTCCTGCAATCGCGCCCGCAATCAGTAAATAGCGGAGATAGAACGCCGCTGCCGATTTCATCGCTCATACTCCTGGTGGCCTGCGGCTTACCAGAACGGCGGCCTGCGCCTCGCACGAACGCCCTTCGCCCACCGGACCAACCTTTTCAGCCGTCTTAAACTTCACGCCTACGCAATCGGCCGGAAGGCTCAACACCCGCGCCAGGTTTTCGCGGATCGAACTGCGAAAGTCCTTTAATTTGGGGCGCTCTAAAATGATCGTCGAATCCACGTTTGCCACAACGTAGCCGGCTCTCGCGACGAGTTGGAGTGCGTGCCGCAAGAATTGTTCGCTGTTTGCGCCCTTCCATTCAGCGGCGGTATCGGGAAAGTGCATGCCGATGTCGCCCAATGCCAGCGCGCCCAGGAGCGCATCGGTCACGGCGTGAAAAAGAACATCGGCATCGGAATGGCCGGCCAATCCAAATTCACTTGGTATGGTAATCCCGCCTAAAATCAGGGGCCGTCCGGGTTCGATACGATGCGTATCCCAGCCTTGTCCAACGCGGAACTGGGTGAGTTCGGTTTGATCCATTCAATTACAAATTTTCGAGAGGTGAACCTTCGAGCGCTAAATACAATCGCGCCAAATCCATATCGGTTGGCCGCGTGATTTTGATGTTGCGATCGCTGCCCATCACAACCGAGACCTCTACTTCTTCCAAGCGCTCCACCAACGAAGATTCGTCGGTGCCCACAAAAAGATCCTGCCGGGCTTTATCAAACGCCTGCCGGAGCAAAGGCAATCGGAACACTTGCGGCGTCTGCGTGAGGATCAGCCGCTCGCGCGGTAAAGTCGCCCGCACTTTGTTCCGGTGAACCTGCTTTACCGTATCCACCGGCACAATGCCCACAATGGCCGCGCCTGTTTCGCGCGCCTCATGAATGACTTTCTCAATCACGTCGCGGCTCACAAACGGCCGGACGGCATCGTGCACGGCCACCAAATCCGTATCGTCCTTGATGGACGCCAGCGCATTCTCAACCGACTGTTGCCGGGACTCGCCGCCTTCCACCGGGCGTACCGACGCTCCCAGCCCCTGGCTCTTAAACAACTCTTTAGCCCAGTCCATATCGTCGGCTCGCAAGGCCACCACGATTTCGGTCACTAACGGGGAACTCACGAACTTACGGATGGTGTGGATCAGAATCGGTGATCCATTGAGCAACATGAACTGCTTCCTGCTGATGCCCTCTTTTTCTGGAGCGCTGCGGCCCATCCGAGTCCCGAGTCCGGCGGCGGGAATAATAACGGAAACTTTCATTTAGCTCGAATTAACATCATAGAGGATCGGTAAACTGGAAGGCGAAGAAGGCTTTCGTGTCTAAGACGGCAGCAAATCCATATATCGAGCCTCGCGATGGAGCGTACTACGTCTCTGGGGCTAACGTATCCCTCGCTAGCGTCGTACATGCTTTTCGAAACGGCTCCTCACCGGAAACGATTCTTCAGGATTTCCCGGCGATTGGCGCTCTTTCGAAAGTCTACGGCGCAATCGCTTTCGTGCTCGAGAACCCTGTTTTGGTTGAAGAGTACATGGCGGAGCAGGAACGGTGCAGCAGGGTACGAATCGCGTGCAAGCGGAGCGGTCGCTGACCGTCGACCCAGCCTCATAATAGTGGATTTTTACGCCGTCAGGTCACACTGCTACACTGAAAACGTCTTGCGTTCCGGCAGCCAAAAGCGTTGCACGCACACGATTCCCAGGGAGAGATGGCCGAGTGGTTGAAGGCGCACGCTTGGAAAGCGTGTTTAGGGGAAACTCTAACGTGGGTTCGAATCCCACTCTCTCCGCCATACTTTTGCCACGTTCTTTGTTTACTGTCGGTTGACCCGCTAAAGCTTCATGTCTCTATAGTTTAGAAAGCATTTGCTTCAGACTCAATCATACTCAAGCCGACACCCACTAGCCACCGGGAGAATGCGGCAATTGACCTCGATTCTAAATACGATCGAGAACTGCTGGCGCTGATCCATGAAGCATCAACACTGTTGGTCCGGAGACGGGCGTCGGCCCACGGCGCAAAACAAAACGGCTCGAAGCAATGAAGCCTCGGGCCGTCATGGATGGATTGTAAGTTATAGGCTTGTCATTTCTTGTCGATAAGAACCAGGACACATGACTAAAGAGCGACGGATATTGGCTCGCGTTGGTCTCCCTCTGGTAGCTCTCAGCCTTTCCTGCCCGGTGGCGCCGAGGTCATCCAAACCGGCACTAAATTGCCCTGTCACTAAATCGTCGCTAAATTGTCTAAATTGTTGTTGCGGTTTGTTCTCTTCCTGGTGATTGGAGCGATGCTTGTAGTTTTCGGGGTGGCCGCATTGGTAGGCCGCGCGATGCTGCACGTTCCGCGAAAGCACGCGCCCCTCTCCACCGGAGGAGCGCTTGACACGTCCATCATCGCAGCGGATGGCGCGACCTTGCGGGGTTCGTGGTTTGGGCAGGCTGCATCACCGCAGGGCTGTGTCATCGTTCTCCATGGTTTAGGCGAATCGCGCGCTGCTTCGGCTGGCTACGCGCAAATGTTTCAAAGGGCGGGCTACGCGGTGTTGGCGCCCGACAGCCGGGGCCACGGAGAAAGCGGCGGCGAGACCGTCACTTACGGGTTGTTAGAAAAATTCGATGTGCAGCGCTGGGCCAGCTGGATGAGAGAACAAGGATGCCAGCGCATTTTCGGATTGGGCGAATCGCTGGGAGCAGAAGTGTTGATTCAATCGCTGCCGGTCACGAAGGAGTTTCGAGCGGTGGTGGCGGAGTCGTCGCTTGCCGATTTTCGGGCGACTCGCATTCAGCGGCTGCAACGGCGTGTTCATTCCGAACCGGTGGCACGGCTTGCGGTTGACCTGGGGCTTGCTTATGCGCGGCTTGTTAATCACATCGATTTGGCAAGTATCTCGCCGAGGCGCAGCATTGCAGAGACGTCGACGCCAGTGCTGTTGATTCACGGTATGAAGGACCTTAAGACATCGCCGAGCAACGCGGAGCTACTGGCGAGAGCGGCGGGCGGCGCGCATGATTTGTGGCTGGTACCC
The DNA here is from genome assembly GCA_963763615.1 of Bryobacterales bacterium. Lineage (GTDB taxonomy): Bacteria > Acidobacteriota > Terriglobia > Bryobacterales > Bryobacteraceae > Bog-105. Next base: position 428,554 of record CAVXPI010000021.1, read on the forward strand.
AATGCCGGGCACACTCAGGCCGCATCGGTGGCCCCGGATGAATTCAGGCGGCGAGTGTTGGAATGGTTCGCGCAGCATTAGTGAGCGGCAGGCGACGTCAACTTGCACAGCTACCCCTTTAGGTTGCAGAGCCAGATTCCGGCTGCCTTTCGTGAGCGCGGTCTGGCTCTATGCGAGTGGTCTCGCGAAGCTCTTGGCGAATTTTGATTTGGTCGTCAGACAAGCGCGCATCGTAAATGGAACGAGGTTCGATGGTGCGTGCAATTAAAGTGGCGATCGCTACGGCCAAGAGTAGCGGAAGAATGAAGGAACGATCACGGCCGGTCATTTCCATGAGGAGAACAACGGTTGAGATGGGTCCTTGTGTTGTGGCGGCTAAAACCGCGCCTGCGCAAAGGAGGCCAAACAGGCCCAAGGGGGTTCCGGGCCAGAGCCAGGTCCAAAGATAGCCGACGACTGTGCCGAGAAGAGCTCCGGAAGTGAGGGACGGCGTAAACAGTCCGCCGGGTACTCCGCTACGCACGCACAGGAAAATCGCCGCCGGCTTCAGAACAAAAAGCACGATAGCTAAGGGTGCGGCTAACTCGCTTAAGAAGATTAACTGAGAAACGTCTTTGCCGTTTCCTAATATTTGAGGGAACCAAATGGCGGCGACCCCGAGTAGTGCGAGGCCAACGATGGGGACGACGATCCGGCGCCAGTTTGTTGGTTTGCTGCGCTCTGCCCAACTCATGAGCCGCACGAAGGGAACGGAGAACAAACCTCCTACTAGGCCGCAAAGCAACGCCGGTAACAGTGCGAAGGAATTTGAGAACGCCGGAAGGACATAGGTCGGTGCATCGGGAAGCATGGTCCAGGCGACGGCGGTGGCGACGATGGAACAGAAGAGAGCCGGCAGAATATAACGGAGACCCAGAACGCCGCGCATGACTTCCAACGAAAATAACGCTCCGCCCAGAGGGACGCCATAGGCCGCGGACATGCCGGCGCCCGCGCCACAGGAGACCAAAAGGCGACGCTGATCGTCGGAGAGGCGGGCCAGGTCGGAGAACCAATTTGCGAAGACTGCGCCGGCTTGTTTTGGCGCGCCTTCTCGTCCTAAGGACGCTCCCATACCCACCACTACGACGGACAGGACCGCACTGCCAAGGGTGCGAAGCCTCGGCAGACGTCCGGCATAAAACCAGATGGCAGCGGTTGTGTCGATGCTGTTGCCGCTGGATAGCCGCTTGAGAACAATCTGTCCGAGGCCTGTTACTAGACCCGCCGACAGTAAGATCAGGACGCAGCGGGATGCACTTACGTTTTGTGCGGCTGCCAGAATGTTTGTGCCGGAACCGCCCCATAGCAAACGCTGACAGGCTTCGAGAAGGCGGGTCAACACTGCCGCGCCGAGACCGGCTATCGCGCCGGTGGCCAGAAGGGCGCTCCAAAATCTCAGAGCTACCGGATCTTGGAGCGTTGGCGGTATGGTGTTCTTGGTTTCTGTGGATTGCATTTCAGTAACTGGCTTGCGGGAAGTTCTCATTACATCACTCACACCCAGATGACTGTCTTGAGGCCAACGCCGACAGGTAAGGGTTAAACCTCAGCAAGAGGCCAGCCCCGCTCTGGTGGTACCGGATTGAGCAGGCTGTGACCACCGCTCCATTGCTGTCGCGGCTCGGCTAGAAGCTTGGCAGTGATTTGAGGGCGGGAAAGATAGTTTGAAAGGAAGTCACAGATCAGCGGACCTCCCTCTGTAATCTGTAGCCATGGGTAGGCCTATTGTTTTGATAACCGGCGCGAGCCGAATGGCAGGTATTGGAGCCGGCATCGCCAGAAAGCTTGCTGCTGATGGATGGGATCTCGCACTCACATACTGGGTGCCCTACGATGAAAGGATGCCGTGGGGGGCGCGGCCCGATGAGATAGGCATTCTGAGAGAGGAGCTCACCTCGATAGGCGCCCGCGTGCTTCTCATTCCCTCGGATTTAGAACGGCCCGAATCAGCCGGTCAGATCTTCGAGATCGCTACCGGCGGTCTGGGAACTGTATCGTCGTTAGTTTTGTCGCACTGTGAATCGGTAAGCTCGGGAATTTTGAACACCACTATTGAGAGCTTTGACCGCCATTTCGCAGTGAACGTTCGAGCAGGTTGGCAGCTTATTAGAGAACTGGCGGCGCGTGTGCCTGAAACCGGCGGACGAATTGTGGCATTGACGAGTGACGATACGGTAAACAATCTTCCGTACGGGGCAAGCAAAGGGGCGCTGGATCGCGTTGTGCTTGCAGCGGCCCGCGAACTGGCGCGCCTCAATATTACTGCAAACGTAGTAAACCCGGGCCCGGTGGACACGGGCTGGATGGACGCGGCGACCCGCACGGCGGTAAAGGCACGCCAACCGGCGGGAAGGCTTGGAACGCCGCAAGACGTTGCAAATCTGGTTGGCTTCCTGTTATCGGACGCGGGTACGTGGATCAACGGTCAGGTTATAAGATCTGACGGAGGCTTTTCAGCTTAGTTGGCGCGGGTGGCTTTAAAGCTACCTGAGTAATCGGAGAAGGCCCAGTCGCCGGTGATGGTGTCGCCGTCGAGGGTGCCTTTAATTTTGAGAACGCCGGAGCCGGCTTCGGCGGTGTCAACGGGGAATTCGAGGTTAAGTTTGCCGTCGCTGAAGGTGCCTTTGGCGTCAGCTTCACCATACTTGCCGGTGACCTGAGTGCCGTCGAGTTTGAAATCGGCGTCGGAGGGCCGGTCGCCACCGGGGGTGTCGAGAACGAAGTGCCACTTGCCGGCAATGGTTGGGTCGGCAAAGGTGGCGTGCATTGTTTTGGCGGAGGTGAAGGGAGCCAGCAGCGCGGCCCCTGTCAATAAGACGAATATCGCTAAGAAGTTTTTCATAGGTCTCTTCGATTTGTAACACAGCGGAGCCCTGCCTCCGGTGGTACCGGATTGAAGAGGCTGTGACTACCGCTCCTTCTGTACAAGTAGACGCGGCTGAGCCGCCCACTCGAGTTTCTACATTTCCGACCACGGCTAACTCCGAAACCGAGCCGGAAGCGTAAGCGCCCTAAATCCGGTCCGGAAAACACTTTATTTTCATCCCTTGCCCGTTTAAAACATACCCCACCGCCGCCTTCAAACTCATTTCATTCCACAAAGCCAGCGGCGGCGCCATACATCAGTACTGTAGCCGCTCAAGACATTCCCGCTCACCGAAGTGTGTCTTTACCCGGAACCCTAACCGACGTCAGAAAATGTAGAAAAACTCCAGGAGTGAGGCGGCTCAGCCGCCTTCGCAGTCGCGGCTCGGCTCGAGGCATGGCAGTGATTTGAGGGCGGCGGGAGGGATAGTTCGAAGGGAAGTCATTTCTCAGCGGAAAGTCTTTTTTAGAAATCTGCCGATGTAGTAGGCGCTTAGTGCCAGATAGGGGGCGTCGGCAATGGTGCGATGGCCGCAGGCGAGCTCTACGAGTTGGTGGTCGAGTCCCATGGCTTGAAACGGGCGGATCACTTCGTCGACGTAATCGCGGGTGAAGATCGTGTCGTAACGGCCCAGCAGGAGCAACGACCGCTTGGGGAGAGCTCCGAAGGAGCGCGCGTGGGAGATGGGGTTGATGACGCTCCAACATTCGCGCAATTGCTGCTGCGTGATGTACCTTTCGAGAACCGAGCGGAACTGAGGCATGCCGCCCCAAAGAGCGTCGGAGACAGTGGAGCAGCAGTGGTTGAATACGTTGATGGTTAAGCGTGGGTCGAGAGAGCTAGCGACGAAGGCGTGACCGAAGCCGAGGCTGCTGCCGACGATGCCGATCTTTTCATAACCGCGCAAGGTGAGCCAATCCAAGCAACAGAGAGTGTCGATGACGCCCTGGCGAGCGCAGGCAATGGTGCGGCCAATGTTCGGGGACACGGCGTACTCCGCGCCCGCGCATTCTGCCGGTTTGCGGTTGCCGTGGTAGGGGAGCGTGACTAAAAGAGCGGAGTACCCGAGCCAGTTGAGAAACCGGCAGAAATTTACATAGCCGCTGGGCGCGGCGTTCCAGTGCGGGAGAACTAACACAGCGCGGCCGTTGGCGTTGGCGGATCGAAAATATTCAGCGTGTACAGTGTCGTTTTCGCGGTAAGCGCTGTTAACGGCCGATGCGAACTGGAGATGCGTTCCGAGCAGGTGAAATTCACTAGCCTTCGGATGGGCGAAAAACTGAGTTCGGTTCTGCAGCCACCTCTGATTGGCTTGGCGCAGAGTGTCCAGTTCTGAAACGCCGGGCTCGGGATCGAAGCCGGGCACTTCCTCTAAAGCGTCCATGCCCCAATCAAAAGAGCACACCCGAATGTGGTCGCGCTCGGCTAGACGCAACTCGCGTGCATTAATCCAGTTGCGAAGAAAGTCGTCCGCCACGGAGGCGACCCGGGGAAATTGTCGAGTCATCGATTTTCGGGAACTCGGTTCGGGAACTCGGGACAGGACACTCAAACACCATATCCTAACGACGACTGATTGCCCATCCTCCTCGCTCGAACTCCTCGACCGACCGACCCCATCGGTTGCGCGCAGTCGCCATCCATAACGCCCCTCTGGATCTTCCACAAACTGCTCATCGCCAAGTGGGCGGCCCACCACGGCTGGCCTCGCAATCGCTTCTTCGTCCACGCTACTCCACCGCGACTCATCCTACCTTTGTGTCCCGGCCAATCGCCGTCCCCTCTCACCAACTGACCCCCGATCCCCAATGTTACCAGTTCAGAAGGTACTCAACCTCAGCAGTCACAGCATAAACCATTTTTAATCAAAATCGATATCCCCAATCATCCCCATCATTTACCGACACTTCTTTCCTCCACAAATTGCCCGCCCCGTCGGACCCATCTCCAACCACTGCTACTTTCAAACCAGCAATCAGCCCAGTGCGAGTTCCCCTCGCTCCTGGGCTTTTTCATTTCCAATCCGGAGTTTTCTACACATATGTCAAATCGAGCTATCCGCCGCGCCGCTGAGCGCCACGCACAAAAGGCTGCAGCCAAACACGAAAAAACCATGGCCGCTGCTGCCGGCGCCTCTCCCTCCCCGAACGTCGATTTCGCGGAGCAACCCCAGCAAGACGAAACCGCCCCTCCTCGCCGTCCCCTCTCAGACGCACAAATGGCCGCCAACAAAGCCAACGCGCAAAAAAGTCACGGACCTATCACTCCCGAAGGCCGCGCCAAATCTTCTCTCAACGCCGTCAAAACCGGCCTTACCGGTCAAACCGTTCTCCTCCCCACCGACGACGCCGTCGCCTATCAAGCCCATCTCGACCGTCACTTCACCCGCTACGCTCCAACCGCCGACGAAGAACATACCCTCGTCCAAATGATCGCGGACAGTGAATGGCGAATTCTCCGCATTCCCGGACTCGAAACCAGCATCTACGCCCTCGGCCGCATCAAACTCGCCGACGTCCACCCCGGCGAAACCGACCCCGCCGTTCGCGAAACCCTCATCCGCGGCGAAGTTCTCCTCACCTACCGCCGCGACCTCAGCAACCTCGCTCTCCAAGAGCGCCGCCTGCGCAATCAACACAAGTCCGATCTCGGAAAACTCGAAGCTCTTCAAAAGGAACGCAAAGAACAGGCGAAGAAAAACGACAGAGGCGAAATCCAGGCCCGCCTGTTCAACGCTCTCAAAACCATGATGTACTGCGAAGAACACAACCAAACATTCATTCCCACCCAGTTTGGGTTCGAATTTTCAATTCCCGAACTTGAGTACTGTTTCGAAGTCATCCAGGAGGCCAGTGCGGCCAAAAAGCCTACTCCCTGGGCTGCCGACATCCTGGCTACCTTCCGCAGCGACATCAAAGACCCGAACGCGGGCTAAATTTTGCCGCAAATCGCAAGCCGTTTTCCATGACCAAGCCCGATGTCTGCCTCTTCGGACCCACTTGCAAATACGAGTAGGCTACGGTCCTGCAACCATCAATGCTGATGAAAACGTTGCCGTTACACCGCCGAGCCGCGAGCCGAGCCGGCTGCCGGAACCTCCCCTCGTTTTCTCAGTTGCCGGCAAGCCGCTCTTTGAGGCCATTAGGATCTAGGTGACAAAACGACGGCGAGAAATGTTGTTGAGCCACTGCCGTGCCGCTTTGGGTGAATTCGAGATACGGCTCGTCCGTGTTATTCCATTGTTTCCAACTGGGCACATCGGGGGAATTGGGATCGCCCGACTTGGCGAAGTTGGTCCAGTAAGTCTCGATGATGGCGGAGAGTTTGTGATCGGCTTCGGTAAAGGGCAGCCAGCGCCAACTGCGGTCGGAGAAGGTATTGAACACGAAGGGGAGTTCGAGTCCATGAAACGCTCCGAGTTTCGGCTCGCCCTTGCCAAGGATGGAGCGGTCGAATTGGTAAACGAATGCGTGTGAGCCCGCGCTTTTGACGAGGGTCGTTTCAGCACCTGTGGGGCAGGCCATCAAAATGTCATTGCTGGCGCGATCGAGCGCGATGTCGCCGTGCATCAGAATTTGCGCGAGATAGAAGGCGACGGCCATGTCGGTCCATCCGCCGTACAGGGGGTGCGCCGCTTCAGCGAGTTTCTTTACGGCAGCAGAGGGTGGATCGGCTTGGGCGGGCTTGGGAGACTGTTTCGCTGCGGCTGCGGCACCGATACGAAAGGCGCTGAGCTCTCTGCCGTTGAGGCCTGCCAGAAGATCGACCTTTTGAATCTTGCCCGATGCGAAGGCTTTCGCGGGCGGCTGCGGGAGAAGCCAACCATCGACCACGGAGCCGTTTGCATCGAAACCTTTGAACCGGGACGCGATTGTGCGGCGCTGGAGGTCTGCCACTTCATCGGTGGGCATCTGCCGCAGCGTGGCAATTGAAGGGCTGACGGCCGTGCCTACTGCTTGCGCGACGGCTAGTGTCTGAGCGGGGCCAAGTCCAAAGGCGGGTCCACTTTCGGCGATCACCCTGCGGAAGAGCCCGTTGGCCAAGGGCGACGCCATGAGGGTGGTTGCATCGATGGAGCCCGCGGATTCGCCGAAGAGCGTTACGTTGGCGGGATCGCCGCCAAACTGTGCGATGTTTTGTTGAACCCACTGCAATGCGGCGATTTGGTCGAGCAATCCGTAGTTGCCCGAGGCATGGTGTGGGGACTCGGCAGTGAGTTCGGGATGGGCGAAGAAACCAATGACGCCGAGACGGTAGTTGATGGTGACGACGATGACCCCGTGGCCAGCGAGGGAAGAACCGTTGTAGCTTTCGTCGGCGCCGGTGCCAACGCGGTTACTGCCGCCGTGCAGCCATACCATTACGGGAAGCTCGGGCCTTGGCGCGAGGGGCCACGGAGCAAAGGCATTTAGATAGAGGCAGTCTTCTGAAGATTGAATAAGCTGCACAGGGTATGGGACTTCGTAGGTGGCGGCGAGCGGAGCGAGGTAGGTGTCGAGGCTGGCGGGAGACTGGGAGCACGGACTGGCGGGGCGGGTGGCGTCGCGAACGCCCGGCCAGTTAGAGACCGGCTGCGGTTCGCGCCAGCGTAAGTTGCCGAGCGGAGGGGCGGCGAAGGGAATTCCCCGGAAAACGCTAATGCCGTGGTCCAGCAGGGTTCCTGAGAGGGCGCCGTTCGATAGCTGGACCGTGGGACGATTTGGATGTGGCGGGGTTGTGAATCCGAGGGCGAAAGGGAGGAGAAGGAGGAGGAGCGGGCGCATAGAACATATGATCTCCGATATGAATTTCCAGCCCTTGCGTATTCACTTATTAACAAGGCGGTGGGCAAGCAAGCATGGCGTAAACTTGTGAAGGGTCAAGGGCATGACTAAGGGGTTAGACACATTTAAGCGGGTTAAAGAAGTGGGCATCATACCGGCCATTCGAAGCTCGAATCAAAATGATGCTGTTCGCGCGGCTGAGGCGATTCTGGCGGGGGGCATTCCGATCATCGAGGTTTCGCTAGCGCCCAAAGGCGCTTTGGACGTTCTTGCGGCGATCGTCTCGGCACAAAGTCTGAAGATCCTGGTGGGCGCCGGCACAGTGGTAGACGCCGAGGGCGTTCGTCAGGCGGCCCTGGCCGGGGCACGGTTTATCGTCACGCCTGGCTTCAGCCCGGAAACGGTCGAGAAAGCGAAAGAGTTAAGCCTGGCGATTTTTGCGGGAGCGATGACGCCGACCGAAGTTCAAGTGGCCACCGCGAGTGGTGCCGATGCGGTCAAGCTTTTTCCGTGCTTTGCCATGGGAGGAGCGCGTTACTTAAAGGCGCTGCGCGGGCAATATCCCGGCACCGAGATGATCGCGTCCGGTGGAGTTGGTTTAGAAAACTGTGAAGAGTACATTCGCGCCGGCGCTTGCGCGATCGGAGTCGGCGGCGAAATCGTCGATTCCGAGTCTCTGGCGGCGGGAAGGTTTAGCAGATTCACCGTCCGCGCCAAACGCTTGTGCCGGGCGGTCCAAGATGCTCGCCGGCTGATGGAACTCGATACCCTTAGCGCCGGAGGAGGGCGCTAGGCTTGCGAAGCATGATTTGGCGGGTCTTGCTATGCCCCGCGCTGGCCCTCGCGGCCGTAGGACCAGTGGCTGCTCAAACAACGGCGCTCACCTGGCAGCAGATCCAGCAACGCTTCCGTTCGAACAACGCAACGCTGCTGGCGGGAGCGGTGACAATTGAGGAAGCTCGCGCGCAAGAGATCAGCGCGTTTCTGCGTCCGAATCCCGATATGACGCTCGGCTGGGATCAATTGACCCCATTCACGGCAAACCCTTATCGTCCGGTATCGCAATCCTACTTATATTGGAGCTTCAGCTACCTGCACGAGCGTCAGCGCAAAAGAGAGTTACGTTTAGCCAGCGCGCAGGGAGCGACATTGATTGCCACTTCCGCGCAGGCGGACCTGGAGCGCAATTTGCTGTTCAATTTACGCGACGCGTTCGTGCGGGTTTTGCAGGCCAAAGCAATTGTGGCTTTGACGAAAGATAGCCTCGATTATTACGATAAGGTGCTCGCGATTAACCAAGACCGCTTCAACGCCGGCGGCATTGCGCGCGTGGATTATCAACGGCTCGAGCTGCAGCGGCTTCAATACCTTTCCGATTTACAGACGGCGGAAGTCAATCTGCGCACGGCGAAGATCGATTTGCTGCAGCTGCTGAACGACCGAACGCCGGTTGACAAGTTCGACGTTACGGAAGCGTTCGACTATACGGAACCAAGCCTAAGCGCCGAAGATCTGCGCACAGAGGCATTGAACAGCCGGCCTGACTTGAAAGAGGCGCAGCAGACAGTGGAAAAAGCCAAAACCGACCATCAACTCGCGGTGGCAAACGGCTCGACGGATCCTACTTTTGGTTTTGACGCTTCGCACCAACCGACGCCGCTCAACAGTTACATTGGCTTTAGCATGTCGATTCCGCTGCGCGTTTTCGACAAAAATCAGGGAGAGAAACTGCGGACGGCGCTGGATGTGGGACACGCGCAGAAATTGCGCGATGCCGCCGAGACGACAGCGCTTCACGACGTTGATTCGGCCGCCGCGACGCTGGAAAGCACGCTCAATTTGCTGCGGCCCTACAAACAGAAGTATTTGCAGGAAGCGGAGGATATCCGGTCCACCATCCGTTATTCGTATGAGCACGGGGCAGCTTCGCTCCTCGACTTTCTGGACGCTCAGAATCAGTACCGCGCCACCAGACTGAGCTACCTTAACCTTGTCGGAGCTTATTTCTCGGCTGCGAACCAAGTGAACTTTTCGGTAGGGCATGAGGTGATTCGATAAATGCGATTTGAACGTTGGCTCATGTCCGCGCCGCTGGTGTTATATGTTGTTGCGAACTGCAGCTGTTCCGGCTCGAAAGCAAAGATTGACGAAGCCGCGGCAGCACCGCCCGCCGTGCAAGTTGTGGAGCAACACCCCGACTTGAATGTGGTGAAGGTGGATCAGCCGGAACGCTTCAAACTGGTCGCCGCGACGGAGCGCGAAGAGAAGCCGGAAGTACACGCCACTGGCACTGTAACACCCGATGTTGAGCGGTCGGTCCCAGTGGTCTCGCTGGCTTCGGGCCGAGTAGTGGGTATCTATGCAAAACTCGGCGACGATGTGAGAAAAGGCCGTCTTCTGTTAAAGGTTCAGAGCAACGATCTCACGAGCGCTTTCCAAACGTACGCCCAGGCGAAGGCCGACGAGCATTTGGCTTCCACGCAGTACGAACGCGCCAAGCTGCTGTACGACAAGGGGGCCATTTCGTTGAATGACCTGCAGGTGGCCGAAGACGCCGACGAAAAAGCCAAAGTTGCGGTGCGCTCCAGCGCGCAGCAGATTCGCACGTTGGGAGCGGACTTGAGCCAGCAGGATGGGATTGTCAACGTATACGCGCCGGCTTCGGGCACTATTGTGGAACAGAATGTGGTGAACGCTTCGAGCGTACACACGCCCGATAATCAGCCGAATTTGTTCACTATCGCCGACCTGAGCCGCGTATGGGTTCTTTGCGATGTTTATGAAAACGACTTGCCCGCGGTTCGTTTGGGAGAGAGTGCAGACATCAAGCTCAATGCATACCCGGATCAAACGTTTCGTGGACGCATTGGGAATATCGGCAAAGTGTTGGACCCCAACCTGCGCTCGGCAAAGGTGCGGATTGAACTGGCGAACCCGGGAATTATGAGGGCAGGGATGTTTGTCACTGCCACTTTCTACGGCATGAAGGGAGCAATTCATGCGATTGTGCCGAGTAGCGCGGTTTTGCATTTGCATGATCGCGACTGGGTGTTTCTACCGGCCGGAGACGGGCAATTTCGACGGATGGAAGTGAAGGGCGGAAAAATCGAGAACGGCGTACAAGTGATTTTGAGCGGATTGACTCCCGGACAGCAAGTCGTTCAAGACGCGCTAGGATTGAACGCCGAAAGCGGGCAGTAACTCAGATATGATTCGCGCTTTTGTCGATTACTCCCTGGCGAATAAACTTCTGGTTCTGGTGATTGGCGCCATTCTGTTGGGGTGGGGCGCTGTCTCCTTCAAAAATCTGCCCGTGGAGGCTTATCCCGATGTCGCCAATAACTACGTTCAGGTGATTACGCAGTGGCCGGGACGAGCGGGCGAAGAGGTAGAGCAGCAAGTCACGATTCCGATTGAAGTGCAGATGGCGGGCATCCCGCAGTTGTCGACGATCCGCTCTATTTCGGAGTTCGGACTATCGGTTGTGACGATGAACTTCGAAGACGGATCGCAGAATGATTGGAACCGGCAGAAAGTTCTGGAACGGCTTTCGCAAGTGACTCTGCCGAACGGGCTACAGCCGTCCATTGGCCCCGACTACAGTCCTGTAGGGCAACTTTATTGGTACACGCTGGAAAGCACGAATCCGCAGTACGACTTGATGGAGCTGAAGTCGTTGCAGGACTGGGTGCTGGAAAAGGAGCTGAAATCTGTACCGGACGTGGTGGATGTTTCAAGCTTCGGCGGTGTGACAAGAGAGTATCAGGTTCCCGTTGATCCGAACAAACTCATCTCTTACGGATTGAGCATAGGCCAGGTGGAGCAGGCGCTGGCGAATAACAACGTCAATGCCGGCGGGAGTTTTATACAAGCGGGCGAACAGCAAGTGAACGTGCGCGAGGTGGGATTGTTTCGCAATGTGGGCGACATTTCGCAAACGGTGCTGAAGAATCAAAGCGGCACGCCAATCCTGGTGCGCGACATCGCCATGGTGACGCAAGGGGCCAAGATTCGGTTAGGGAAAATCGCACGGGCGTCTCACAAGGAAGCCGGGAGAGTGATCGACAATCCCGACACGGTGGAAGGAATTGTGCTTTTGCGAAAGGGCGCCAATGGGGATGCCATGCTGGCGGCGCTGCATGAAAAGGTCGACTATCTCAACAAGCATTTTCTGCCGCCGGGCGTAAAGATTGTGCCGTTTCTTGACCGCAGCGAATTGGTTCATTTTACGACGCACACAGTAATGCACAATCTCACCGAGGGGATTCTGCTGGTCTCAGTAATTCTGTTTTTGTTTCTGGGTAACTTGCGCTCCGCATTTATTGTGGTGCTTACTATTCCGTTCGCGCTGTTGTTTGCTTCGATTTGTCTCGACCTGGACAATGTTCCCGCGAACTTGCTTTCCCTGGGTGCCTTAGACTTCGGCATGGTGGTGGATGGTTCCGTGGTGGTGGTTGAAAACGTATTGCGGCACATCACCAGCTTGCGGAGCCACGACAAGACTTTGCCCGAAGTGATACGAGAGGCTGTGCAGGAAGTGCAGCGGCCGGTGTTTTTCGCGCGCGCCATCATTATTACCGCGTATCTGCCGATCTTCACGCTGCAGCACGTAGAAGGGCGGCTCTTCCGTCCCATGGCACTAACCGTAGCATTCGCGTTGTTGGGCGCGCTGCTGTTTTCTTTGTCCATCTTGCCTGTGCTTTCGGTAATGTTATTCGGACCGAATACCAAGGAATGGCACAATCCCGTGTTAGGGGCGGTCATTGGAGGATATCGCCACTCCCTTCGCTTCCTGATGACCACCCTGCCGCGGCGTTTTTTGGTGATTGGCACGGCGGTGGCGCTCCTGGCCATGGCAATCGGGCTTATGGTGACTGGCGCGATTGGGTCGGAGTTCCTGCCTCATCTGGACGAAGGCGCGATTTGGGCCCGTGGAACGCTGGCGCCGAGCACGGGGCCGGAAGAGGGCGAAAGTGTGATGAATCAAGCGCGCCTTATTTTCGCGAGTTTCCCCGAAGTGACAACCGTGGTGAGCCAAGTAGGCCGCCCCGACGACGGAACCGATTCGTCTCTTTTTTCCAACACGGAATACTTCGTGGATTTGAAACCGAAAGAACAATGGCGTCCCGTTTTTCAAGAAAAGAAAGAAGAGTTGATTCGCGCCATGGATCGAGAAGTGACGAAAATACCGGGCGTGATTTGGAACTATTCGCAACCCATTGCCGACAACATGGAAGAGGCGGTGAGCGGAGTGAAGGGCGAGTTAGCGATCAAGATTTTCGGCACGGATCTCAAACTGCTCGAGGATAAGGGCGACGAAATTATCCGCGTGATGTCTTCGATTCAGGGCGTGCAGGATCTCGGCCTTTTTCGCGTCGTAGGCCAGCCTAATTTGAATGTGACGATTGACCGGGCCAAGGCAAGCCGCTTTGGATTGAACGTAAGCGACGTGCAAGATGCCGTGCAGACCGCTGTAGGCGGCAACGCGGTTAGTCAAGTCTTACAAGGTGAACAACGCTACGACTTAGTGGTTCGCTATCTTCCGCAATACCGTAACAGCGTCGACTCCATCGGTAACATCAGGCTCCTGGCGCCGACGGGTGAGCGAGTGTCGCTGCAGCAGGTTACCGATATTCAAATGCGCGACGGGGCGTCGCAGATCTACCGCGAGAATAATTCCCGTTACGTTGCCATTAAATACAGCGTACGAGGCCGCGACTTAGGGAGCACTGTGGAGGAGGCGATCCGCGAGGTGGGGCAAAAAGTGAAACTGCCGCCAGGGTATCGCCTGGAGTGGGCCGGAGAGTACGCCAGTGCGAAAAGAGCCAATGCCCGGTTGGCCCTGATCGTTCCCGTTACCGTAATGGCTATTTTCTTTCTCCTCTATTCGATGTTCAAATCGTTTAAGTGGGCCGCGTTGGCTATGGTCAGTTTAGGGCTTTCTCCGATTGGCGCGCTGTTTGCTCTTTACTTTACGGGAACGCACTTCAGTGTGTCGTCGGGCATCGGTATGCTTGCGCTCTTTGGGGTGGCGGTGGAGACGGGCGTGATTATGATTGAGTACATCAATCAGTTGCGCTCGCGCGGCTACCCGATTGCGGAAGCGGCGATAGAAGGCGCGGTATTGCGGCTTCGGCCGATTATGATGACGATGCTGGTGGCCACGTTGGGGCTTCTGCCGGCGGCGATTTCGTCCGGCATCGGGTCGGATTCGCAAAAGCCGTTCGCGATTGTGATCGTGGGCGGACTAAGTGCCACACTGCTGTTGAGCGTTTACCTGCTGCCGACGATTTATACCTGGATTGCGCGCGAAGGCGACGTGCTTCCGAAACTCGCGTCGAATCTGGTGGAACCACAATAAGACGACGATGCCGCGAAACTCTAGGAGGCGATGACTTGCGGCCCCGCCCAGGCGTCGGCATTCACCACCCACAACACATCTAACAGGCCGTCTTTGTCTACGACGAATACATCGGTTTGGCTAAGTCCGATTTGTTGTGAAGCGGCAATGGGCGCGCCGGGTGAATACTTGCCGGCGGGCCCCAGGGGCGCGGGGCCGTTCCACGCGCCTGCTCCCACCACCCACATCACGTTCAACGTGCCATTCTTATCCACCACAAAAACATCAGTTTGGTTCAAGCCGATTTGGTGTGAAACGGCGATCGGCGCTCCGGGTGGAAACTTACCGGCTGGTCCCAGTGGGGCTGGCCCGGCCCAGGCGCCAGCCTCCACTACCCACATCACATTTAACGTTCCGGTTTTGTCGACAACGAACACGTCAGTCTGGTTAAGGCCAATCTGTTGCGAGGCTGCGGCGTGGGCACCCGGCGGAAACTTGCCTGCGGGCCCTAGTGCAGCCGGCCCGGACCAAGATCCGGCCCCTACTACCCACATCACGTTCAATGTCCCCGTTTTGTCGACCACAAAAACGTCAGTCTGATTTAGTCCGAATTGCCGGGACACCGCAATGGGTGCGCCCGCTGGGAATTTCCCGGCCGGCCCCAGCGGCGCTGGTCCCGCCCACGCGCCGGCGTTCACTACCCACATCACGTCGAGCGTGCCATTCTTGTCCACTGCAAATATATCCGTCTGGCTCAGTCCAATCTGCTGCGCCGCCGCCAGCGACCCTCCCGGCGGATATTTGCCCACCGGCCCCAACGGCACTGGTCCTGCCCAGGCGCCGGCGTTCACCACCCAGCTCACGTTCATGGTGCCGCTATCGTCAATCGCAAATACGTCGGTCTGGTTCAGTTCAAACTGCCGCGAGGCCGCCAGTGGAGCACCCAGCGGGAACTTTCCGGCCGGTCCAATTCTTCCTGGTCCGGCCCAGGCGCCGGCGTTGACGACCCACATGACGTTGATGCCGCCGTTCTTGTCGACAACGAAAACGTCCGTCTGGCTCAGTCCAAACTGCTGTGATGCCGCGACGTTGGCGAGAGTGTGAAAACGCGGCCCGGCAATGCATTTAGAGTCGAGGTTCGACCAGTAGCTCTCAACACTCCAGTTCTTGTACTTTACCGTGATGATGCCGCCGGTGGCTGCGGCTTCGCAGATATCGCCGATCTCGCATTGATTGCCATCGTTATAGTAGCCGCGGCCATCGGGATTGCTAAAGGCTTCCGAAAGTTCATGACTTACGCAAAAACTGATAGAATCCACAAATGCCTGGCCTGTGGCGGCTTTCGTATAGCCTGTAACTGTCCCCCAAATGAGATTGTTCCGCGATGTGCTGGCGTGGTACGCACCGCTTTGGTGATAGCCACAGAAGCCGCCAGTGGTTCCGTTCAGAGAGAGCGATGTGTCCGAGGGCGCAACGATGAGATACACAAGATTCTCTTCAGTGCCCGCCGGTTTCGGAGTGACTACGCCTTTGTCCAACCAGGTAGTGAGCTGACTCTGCATTTGTGTTTCCGAGAATGCTTTACCAGGGTTCTGGGAGTTAGGCGTTGGGTAAGTCTTCATGTTGATGACGACATGTCCATGCAAAGAAGCAGCGCCCACACCGTATTGACTGAGGCCACCCCAATATCCGAACGTAGCCAAATCCGAGACACATTGGTCCATGCTCGTTACCGCGGCAGGCGTATCAGTGAAATATTGGTCCCAGTAAATCAAGACGATACTCGGGTTCGGAACGACATGGCTCTGGTGAGCTGTGACGCCGCCCGTAAAACCGTGGCACGGTGCGTTCACCCCTCCCTCGCCTCCGACGCCATCCTTGACCGACACTCCGCCGCAGCCGCAAGGACGCTTTGTTTCCATAATCATTCCCCCCTTAATCGCAGAACACGAAGGGTACCACACAAGAAGATCCAGCCGCGTCAGGGCCGTTTTGCGGGGAGTAGCAGTGTCGATTTCATCAGGACCACTTGGTACGGATTCCACGTCGACAGAGTGTAGTAAACAGTCGTAGTCTGCGGTCCGCCGCGAGTAAAGCGAGGAATGATATACGGCGCATACACGCCGCCTGGCCCTCCGTTCGCCGGACTGAAAGGGTCGGTGGCGGGTCCGCAATCGGGATTGCCTCGAATAAAATAACAGGAACCGGCATCGGTGGCCGGATCGAAAAGCACCGCAGGAGCCGACCATGGACCCCAGGGTTGGTCAGCCACACGCGCCACAACTCCGCTTGGGTTATCGCAGTTATAAAGCATCAGCCATTGCCGCAGGTTGCTGTTCCAGGTGACGGATAATTCGCCAACACAGGGATGCTGGAACACTGGTGTTGCCGCACTTTGCGCGCCCCAAGTGGGTTTGCCGCTGCTCCTGTCCAAGCCTTTAAAATAGACGACTCGCGGCTTCTGCTCAACGACGTCTAAGGGAACGTAAGCGAGATAAGGGCTGCTGGCACGGTATTTACCGCTGCCGAAAATCAGCAATCCTTGACCCTTGGTTTCCGATGCGCCTGGAACGTTCGAATTATCGACGAGGGCGGCCGACAGATAGATGAGATTGTCTCCGAGGCGATCCCAAATCAAGCGGAACGTGCGCCCGAAATCGTCGGAGCGAAGTAAAGCGGCGTGGCCCAGCGGATTTGAAAATAACTCATTCCCTTGGGCGTCCTTCTTGAATAGGTCTTTATGGTCGGTCCAGACGAACACATACATCGCCCCGTTCGCGCTGAAGCCGGTCGTAGGAACCTCAAAGTAAGCGAGTGAGACACCAGCAGCCTGAATGGGTCGAAACTTAGCGCCGTCAGCCACCCAGGTCAATTGGGGACAAGCTTCCGGATCTGTGTCGCGGGTGAACGCAATGCTGTCTCGTCCATCGGGGACCGAGCCCGCTGTATCGCCAAACAACAGATAGAGGCTCCCGTCGTGTTCGAACGGATAACCCAGATCGGTTCCTCCGACGGAATACTTAGCGAGCGACTGGCTCTTTGTGGAAGCTTCGAATTGAAAATCGGTTCCACCTGTTAGCTGGCAGACCTTTTGGCTTCTGGATTGCGGCGCGATCACCTGGCCGGATTGCCATTTGTTAGCCGGATTGCCGTTGTCATGCCAGTAGTGCAACAGTTGGCCGGCGCTCAGCAGGGCCACTTCAAAATTTCCATGCGGGCGGTTGAAATTACTTTGCAGCAGGCCGCCGACGGACGACGCCGGCGAGCGAACCGTTTGCCCGCGCTTCCAGGGATTACTTACATTGTCATTGGGATGAAAATAATGCACCAGGCTCCCGTTCTCCACAGTTAGTGCTTCGAAGTTGCCATGTCCGGCGGCCTGGAAATCGCTCTGAATCAACACTGCCGGCCCGCCCGGCGTTGTGGAAACAGGCAGCCCGCGTTTCCACGGATTGTTGACGTTGTCGTTTTGGTGGAAGTAATGCCACAGCGTATTTCCCTCGCGCACCAGCACCTCAAAGTTGCCATGTCCACCGCTCTTAAAATCGCTTTGGATAATAGTGCCGGAAGATTTCGCGAGAGTCGTGATGGTCTGGCCCCGTTGCCAGCGGTTCTTCACATTTCCGTTATCGTGAAAATAATGAACGAGCGCCGAGCCTTCGAGCGCCACCACTTCGAAATTGCCGTGGCCTCCGGAACGAAAATCGCTTTGGATGATGGCCGCCGGCCCAGTGCTGGCAGTGGAGATCGTTTGCGCGCGCTGCCAGGGAGAGGCAACATTTCCATTGTCGTGAAAGTAGTGAACCAGGTTGCGCCCTTCCGGCACAACCACCTCAAAATTGCCATGACCGCCGCTGCGAAAGTCGCTTTGAATGAGGCAGCCCGGTCCGGTGGCTGCATGGGTGATCACTTGCCCCCGCACCCAAGTGTGCTGCACGTTTCCGTTATCGTGCCAATAATGCACCAAGTCGTTGCCTTGCAGCACAACAGTTTCAAAGTTCCCGTGACCATTGTTGACGAAGTCGCTTTGAATCATGCATCCCGCAGCCGTGCTGACAGGGCCTGCTATTGGCCGCGGCGGCAGGGGCTGACTCAGCAACGAAAAGTGTAAGAGGAAAACAGCGGGAGCAAAGGCGTGAGAACGAAGAGCAAGTGGCATGGGGGTCCTTTGTGGATTTTGATTATCCGATAATACAGTCACCCTTGGATCCCGAAGACTCCGGGTGCTTAATTCAGGAGTTTCGAAGGCTGATAACACTCCCTAGGCGGTAGGGCGGGCATTCATGCCTGCAAGCCGCCTTTCCAGGCGGCGCCTGCGCTCGACCATCGAAACTTCTCGGGTCGCTGGACGCAGCCCGCCTTCACGGGATTCCACTCGATGTACTTTGAACCCGGCGAAACTCTTCTTCGCTTCGTACTAAGTGATCGTAACTTTCGTTCTGCCAAAACGCGCCGTCACGGAGTCCAAGGGCTTGGTTGGCCGTGAATCCTTTCAGCGGTCCCAGCCATTTTGCCAAAAGTGAACGTGATTCGGCATGACTACAAAAGCATACAACTCGTAGCGCTTGAAACGCACATCACTGTCCAGCAACGCCTCTAACACCAACGCCGCGACGTCTGGGCGATTCGGGTGCAGCGGTCCGGTAGCGCCGTTATCGAGTAAGCGGTCCATTGTCACGAACGCTTCGCCTGAAGTGGCAACGTGCTCGCGGCGAAAGCCCCGTGTGGCGGGCAAACTTCCGTGCAAACGGAACGTAACGAACTGCGGCTGGCCGATGGCATCCCAGTGAGGCAGACGACGTGCGTAACGGAGCATAAGGAATCTGTGCTGGCATCGGGCAGAAACTCTCAGCGAAGCGACCGTCTGGAAAGGCGGTTAGCAGGCAAAAATGCCCGCCCTACCCGAAACGATTAAGCACCCGAAGACTCCTCGAGAGGCTCGCCTTGCCTATCGAGGCTACCATTGTTGAACGAGAGGGGAAATTATAAATTCGTTCCCATTGGAGAACAATCATGCAAGTAATCCAGTTCAAGCAGTTTGGCGATCCTTCTCAACTCGAGTTGGCCGAGCGGCCCCAACCCAAGGCGGACAGCGAAAATGCCGTCGTTCGCATCGAGGCCGCGTCCGTAAACCCGAGCGACGTGAAGAATGTGGCCGGCAGAATGTCGCAAACTACTCTTCCCCGTGTGCCAGGCCGCGACTTCTCCGGCGTCGTCGTGGACGGCCCCGGCGATTGGCTTGGGCAAGAAGTATGGGGCACCGGAGGCGATGTCGGTTTCACCAGAGACGGAACCCATGCCGAATATGTTGTCGTGCCGCGTTCGAGCCTGGTCCGCAAACCAGCCAAGCTATCTCACGAAGAGGCCGGATCTGTCGGGGTCACGTTTATAACGGCATGGCGCGGCCTCATCGACTATGCGGCTCTGGGCAAAGACGAAACCGCTGCTGTCATGGGAGCGACGGGCGGTGTCGGTAACGCGGCTGTGCAGATTGCCAAGCGCGTTGGCGCGCGCGTCGTCGCTATCAACCGGTCTCGCCCGCCTGCGGATAGCCGCCTGGCCCGCCTCGCCGATGTTCTGCTCGATTCCGCGGATCCGAACCTGGCGTCTACTCTGCGTTCATTCAACAACGGGCATGGAGCGGATGTTGTGTTCAACGCTGCCGGCGGACCGATGTTCGGGGTAGGTCTCGGATTGCTTGCGCATCGCGGCAGGCAAGTGGAGATTACTTCGCCGACGGAGCGCCGGGTCAGCGTCGACCTGGTGGATTTCTATCACAACGAGTCTCAACTTATTGGAGTCGACACACTCAAATTGGATCTCCGTTCCGCCGCTCGGATCCTTGAGAAGCTTACGCCGTTGTTTGAAGAAGGCAGCTATGATGCTCCTGTCATTGCAAAAACGCTGCCGCTCAGTGAGGCTCGCCACGCCTATGAACTCGTGGGCGGAGGGGAGCGCGGGCGCGTTGTGCTGAAGCCCTCGTTGCCCGGGTCGCACGGCGAGCGTACTTCCGCCTAGAAAATTATTTGTGATGCAAGCAGTAATTTGTCCGAGTTTCAGACTCTTTTAATCTTGTGTTGTAATTATTGACGGTTATCGCACCTCAACGTAGACAAGGAGAAACTGGGATGAGCGCAGCGTCCCCAGCGCCGAGTGCTATAAACTCCGCCGTGATTCGAACCAAGCTTTCTGGTTACGACCTGGTGAATACGCCTCGGCTCAATAAAGGCACCGCATTTAGCGAAGGGGAGCGAGACGCGTTCGCTCTGCACGGATTGCTCCCGCCCCACGTGGGAACGCTGGAACAGCAACTGGAACGGCGAAAGAAAGCTCTGGAAAACCAGCCAACCAGTTTCGGCAAATACGGCTTCATGCGCGATCTGCAGGACACGAACGAGACGTTGTTTTATGCCCTCATCGCTCACAACATTGAAGAGTTGCTTCCCATTGTTTACACGCCAACGGTGGGGGAAGGATGCCAGCGCTTTAGCGAGATCTGGCGCAAGCCGCGAGGTCTGTTCATCAGCTATCCGAATAAACATCGGGTTGAGCAGATGCTCTCCGACTCACGCTACGACAACGTGCGGTGCATTGTTGTCAGCGACGGCGAACGCATCCTCGGACTGGGTGACCAGGGAGCCGGCGGCATGGGAATTCCCATCGGCAAGATGGCGCTCTACACGGCGTTGGCCGGTATTCACCCTGAACACTGCTTGCCGGTATTGCTAGATGCCGGCACCGATAATGAAGAGCGGCTCAACGATCCTCTCTACATTGGCTGGCGGCATCGGAGAATCCGTGGCCAGGAGTATGACGACTTCGTGGAAGCCTTTGTCTCCGGCGTGAAACGGCGGTGGCCGCATATTCTTTTGCAGTGGGAGGACTTCGCCGGTTCCAATGCCGCCCGTTTGTTGGAGCGTTATCGCGGCCAACTCTGTACCTTCAACGACGACATTCAAGGGACCGCTGCCGTTACCACGGCGACGATTTGGGCGGCGGCGAACGCGACCGGCATTCCGCTCAAAGAGCAAACGATTGCGGTACTCGGCTTCGGCTCTGCTGGAATCGGCATAGCGGACCTTCTGGTGGCTGCTATGAAAGACGACGGGCTTAGCGAGGCACAAGCCCGCAGCCGGTTTTATGCGGTTGACCGTTACGGCCTGCTCGTCGAAGGTGGCAAAGATATTCACCCCGGCCAACAGCCTTTTGCGCGTAAGAAAGCTGATGTGGCGGGATGGACGCTGTCAGGTGGGAACGAGATCAATCTGTTCGATGTCATTCGCAACGCCAAAGCAACCATCCTGGTCGGTGTTTCCGGCCAGGTCGGCGCATTTACGGAAAATGTTGTGTGTGAGATGGCGAAGCACACAAGCCGTCCGGTCATCTTCCCGCTGTCGAATCCAACCTCGCGGGCGGAGGCCACGCCAGAGGATCTACTTAAGTGGACCGATGGGCGGGCGCTTGTCGGAACCGGCAGCCCATTCGCTCCCGTGAACATCAACGGCAAGTTGACGCCGGTTACGCAGACAAACAACTCGTATATCTTTCCGGGCCTTGCTCTTGGCATCGTTGCGTCAAAGGCACGGCGAGTCACGGACGCGATGATCATGGCCGCGGCAAAAAGGCTGGCGGAGCTATCCCCGACACGGAAAGACAAGAATGCCAATCTGCTGCCTCCGATTGCAGATTCGCGCAAAGTGGGTTTGGCGGTCGGAGACGCCGTCGGAAAACAAGCATTAGCGGATGGCGTCGCCGGAGTTTCCAACCTGGAAGCTTTTGAAAATGAGCTCCGGGCCTATGTATGGGAACCCGTCTATTTGCCTTATGAACGGCTGCCGGACTAGCAGGCAAAATCACCAGAGCTGGACCGGGTTAGGAAAACAGATGTCGAAAAAAGTGAGTGAAGTATTTGTCGAGACACTACTTGCCGCGGGAGTAAAGCGCGTGTACGGCTTAGTAGGCGATTCGTTAAACGGCCTAACAGATGTTATTCGAAAGAGTAAAGGGATCGAGTGGCTGCACGTACGGCATGAAGAGGTAGCGGCCTTCGCCGCCGGAGCCGATGCTCACCTCACCGGGCAGATAGCCGTTTGCGCGGGTAGTTGTGGTCCGGGAAATCTTCACCTGATCAACGGGCTTTTCGACTGTCACCGCAATCGGGTTCCGGTGCTGGCCATCGCCGCTCAGATACCCAGCGATGAGCTCGGCAGCCGGTATTTTCAAGAAACTCACCCCGAGCACTTGTTCACCGATTGCAGCCACTACTGCGAACTGGTTTCGCAGCCTGAACAGATTCCGCGTGTGTTGGGCATCGCCATGCGTACGGCAGTTGCCAACCGAGGCGTGGCCGTGGTCATCATCCCCGGCGATATCGCTTTGCGGCCTTGTCCCCATGATTCACTGTCTCTTGGCCTTGCCTCTTTAGCCTCAGCCACAATCCCCGCTTCAGACTCCATCGCGAAGGCGGCCGAAATCTTGAATCAGGCGGGCAAGGTCACGATTCTAGGCGGCGCCGGGTGCCAAGGCGCCCACGCTGAATTGATCGAGATAGCGAATCGCTTGAAAAGCCCCATTGTGCATGCTTTGCGCGGCAAGGAATTTATTGAATACAACAATCCATACGACGTCGGCATGACCGGACTCCTCGGCTTCTCTTCCGGTTATCACGCCATGATGAACTGCGATGCTTTGGTTATGCTGGGGACCGACTTTCCCTATCAGCAGTTCTATCCCAAAAAAGCGAAAATCATCCAAGTGGATTTGCGCGGTGAACAAATTGGCCGCCGCACGCCGGTCGATCTTGGCTTGGTCGGCAACGTAAAAGAGACCTTACTGGCTCTTACTCCATTATTGAACAACAAACCGGACCGCAGTTACTTGGACGAATGCCTTGACGACTATGGGAAGGCGCGCTCCGGGCTGGATGAACTGGCAACAGGCGAACCGGGACGCAAGCCAATTCATCCGCAATATGCCGCGAAATTGCTGAATGAGACCGCTTCGGACAACGCTATTTTTACATGCGACGTCGGCACGCCCACTATCTGGGCCGCGCGTTACTTGCGCATGAACGGAAAGCGGCGCTTGTTAGGTTCGTTCAATCACGGCTCCATGGCCAATGCTCTGCCACAAGCGATAGGCGCGCAATGCGCATTCCCGGACCGGCAAGTGATCAGCCTATCCGGCGATGGAGGCCTGTCGATGCTAATGGGCGACCTGCTGACGTTGACACAGCTTCGTCTTCCGGTCAAAGTAGTCGTCTTCAACAACAGCGCCCTGGATTTTGTGGAACTGGAAATGAAAGCCGCCGGGTGGCTGCCTTACGGCACGGATTTGCTGAATCCCAACTTCGCTAAGCTGGCGGAGGCTGTTGGCATTTCCGGCGTTCGCGTTGAGGCCCCGGAGGACCTTCAACCGGCTCTCCGCACCGCCCTGGCACAGGACGGCCCATGCCTCATTGACGTGGTCGTGAACAGGCAGGAACTCGCCATGCCCCCGGAGATCACCGCCGGCCAGGCAATCGGCTTCAGCCTTTATATGATTCGTGCCGTCCTCAATGGAAGAGGCGACGAAGTAATCGATCTCGCTAAGACGAATCTGCTCTTCCGCTAGTACCAACTTGCAGAAGTTTGCGGCAACGATGCTCCAATTTATGCAGTTAAGCACTAGAGTGGTTCCCGGCTTCGGTCCGCTTCCTTAGCCGAAATCCCAAACCGATTCAAAATCGCGGCGGTTACATCGCGCAGTTCCACCGAGTGGGGATGAATTCTCTTGCTGGTAAAGAGGACGCCGGGAACAAGATCCGGACTGACACAGTGATCGCCAATCCAGGCATCGTTGTTATCCTCGATCAGTTCGGCGGGAATCTGACCGAGAGCCGTCTGCCAGGAAGCACGGTACGCGGCAGCGTAGCCGATGATGAGGTCGGGCGCGACGTTCTTGTTCACGGGCGAGGGATTGGTGGCGGTTACGCTAGCGATGAGGGCTTTTCCGTTGGCTGGGTCGCGCCACGCCAATAGTTGATCGCGCAAAGCGGCGAGCGTGCCATTGGCTTGTTGTCCGGGGCTAACCGTGCCGAATTTTTCTCTGCCTTTGAGATTCAGGTAGAGTCCGTTCAAGCCAACGGCATAGGCGTTGGTCGCCGCCCAATCGATGCTTTCAAGTCCGCGGTCTACAGCCGGTGTGTCCTTCACGGTTAAGAAGCCGCGTTGTTTTAGCCAGGCATTCAGATGAACCGCTCTATCAAAAGCAGTGAAACCATGGTCGGAGATGATAAGGAGTTCGGCGTCGGGCTGTTTGCGCCGGACAGTGCCGACGCACTCATCCACCGCCCGGTATACCTTGAGTAATTCGTCTTCATGCTTTCCCCATAGAACGTGGGAGTTTTGATCGATAGAGGAGAAGTAGAAGAACAGGAAGCCGCCGGCGAATTGACGCAGGGAAAAGTCTAGGAGGCGTGCTTCATCGGCGAGGACAAGCTGGGCCTGTTCGCGAAACTCCGCAAGAGTCAATACTTCTTGCCTTAGCGCCGAGGTGTCTTCCGGAATACCGAGCGTTGCATACGGACCGATGTCGGATTCGATCTCGTTGGACCAGTACGCTGGCGATGAAATCGGCAGGGCGGGCGCGGATGGATCTAAGTTGATAGGCGAAACGTAGATTTCGAGTCCGGGATGCAACTGCTTTGCGTAAACTCGGACCATGCCGCGTACGGACGAAATATGAGGAATCAGGCTGAATTCCACAGTGAGCCAGCGTGACCACTCGCCTTGCCCGATAAGAATTGTTTCGGCGCCTAATTTCAGGCGAGCCGCATTGTTGTTGGGATCGACATCGACTGTCATGCTGGCCTTCGTGAGTCCTCGATCTTTGCGAAGCGGATTCGGCGGCCCTTCGATAGACAGCACGGCTCTGCCGTTAGAGACCTGGGCTTTGAGAATCCTGCCGCCCGGAACGGATCGCGTTTGCTCGATAGGGTCGTCGGTGAAGAATGTGAATGTGCCCAAGGTGCCAAGCAAATCCGGCGTGCCCATGCCTGATAAATCTCGGCCTGCTGGCTCGGGAGGATAGTTGACGGGAACGTGAACTACCGTTGCGGGGATTCCTTGTTGACTGAGTCTGCGCCAAAAGGGAGCGCCCTGCCGCAGTGAGGATACCCGCGGCGAGGAGAGAGGGAGCGAATAGGGACCGAGCGATAGTACGAACCTGGCGTCGTCCGTCTTCGACATCGACGAGAAGATCGTCAGCGTTTTCGGATCGCGATGGACGAAATCATAAATGCCATGTTGATCCGGCTCGAGACCGGTGATGAAGGAAGACCAGGCGGTGGGGCTTTGCGGAGGCGCGGTTGTGCGGAGCCTGCCAAAGTAACCGCTATCTTTGAGGGCGCGCAGATTGGGCAAAGCGTCCCAATGCCGTTCGCAAAACGCGGGATCCATGCCGTCGATGCCTAGCACGATTACTTTCGGCAAGGAGGATGCATTGCGCGGATGGCTGCAGGCCGCGGTGAAAGAAAGCAGGGTCAGAGAGGCGATCGCGAAAAGCTTCGTTGGCGCTTGCGTGCACGCGCGGCTCAGTAAGGGCCTCATGACAATAATAAGCGTATCGTCAGGGACGAATCCCGGTATTCTTCGGAAACCGTAAAACGCTTGATCGCGTAAAAATAATGGGAGTCTATAATTGAATTTGCGCCTAAGTAGAGTTGTGACGGCTAAGGCCGTTGTGTTTGCAAGTCTTTTTTGTGTAGCGGTTCCGGCCTCCTTCGGCGCCTCCCAAACCCAAAAGCGGCTGCGTTCGAATATAGACGATAGCAATACCTTTGTTTTGAAGGGAAATACGCGGCCCGTGGTCTCCGTGCGATTGGCGCAAGACCTCGGCCCTGTTTCGCTTTCGCAGCCCTTGCCGCGGATGACGCTTCATTTTGCGTTGACCCAAGCCCAACAAACGGATCTCGCTCAACTTTTGGCGGCACAACAGAATCGCCGTTCGCCTCAATATCGCAAGTTTCTGACTCCCGAAGAGTACGCCGCTCGGTTCGGTCTCAACACAGCAGATATCGCCAAGGTGACGGCTTGGCTTGAGAATAACGGCTTTTCAAATGTGGAGTCTGCGCGCAGCCGCCTGTCCGTGTCGTTCTCCGGCAATGTCGCGCAAGCGCAGTCCGCGTTTCACACGTCCATCCATTCGTATTCAATCAACGGTGAAACTCATTTCGCCAACGCCACCGATCCTCAATTGCCCAAAGCGCTGCAGGGCGTGGTCGAAAGCGTGGGCGGCCTGCACAATTTTCAGCCCAAGCCGTTTATGGTTCGTGGTAATACCGCTGGGTTGAAGCCACATTTCACAGCCAGCGGCGGCACCACCTACTTAGTGCCCGACGATTGGGAAACCATCTATGACGTCAAACCTCTTTATAGCGCCGGTTTAGACGGCAGCCCTATCGGCGGCCAAACCTATTCGATTGCCGTCGTGGGCCAGAGCGATGTTCAACTGAGCGACCTGCATGCATTTCGCGCTGGCCGCCGGTCTCGGCGTCAAAGATCCGACTGTTCTCGTTGTTCCGGGCGATAACGATCCCGGTCTGCAATCCGCCACTGGCGATCAAGGCGAGTCCGATCTCGATCTGGAGTGGGCCGGAGCAATCGCGAAAAACGCAAATATTCTGTTCGTGATTGCAGATTCAAGTCCGCACAACGGTGTAAACGATGCATTGCAGTACGCGATCGATAACAATGTAGCTCCCATTCTGAGTACCTCTTACGGCGAGTGCGAAGGCATGCTGCCTAGCGGCGAATTCAGCGCTCAAAATACTCTTTTCCAGCAAGCTGCCGCACAGGGAATGACGGTCATCGCAGCCACAGGGCATGCCGGAGCCGCCGCATGCGATACCGGATCGATCGCCGTGAATGGTTTAGCCGTAACGTTCCCCGCGTCGTCTCAATACGTGACCGCGATTGGCGGCACTGAATTTAACGCGCCCAGCACCGGCACATATTTTAATTCTTCGAACAACGCGAACGGCGGTTCGGCCACCTCTTATATTCCTGAGGTCGCTTGGAACGACGGCAATCAAGCCGCGACAGGTGGCGGCGTCAGTACTCTGGTGGCCAAGCCAAGCTGGCAAACTGGCACGGGTGTGCCAAGCGACGGTCAGCGTGACATTCCCGACGTCGCCTTTGCCGCGTCGCTTAAAACCGATGGGCTGCTCTTCTGCAACAACGGTAGCTGCACCAACGGATTTTTGAATTCAGGCGGGACCCCCGCGGTGACGGGCGGTACTTCAGCCGGTGCACCAACGTTCTCAGGCGTGCTGGCTTTGCTGGTGCAAAAGACGGGTGCGCGCCTCGGCTTACTGAACCCCAATCTCTATTCGCTCGCAGCCATTTCCGGCAACGCCTTTCATGACATTACGGGCGGTAATAATTTGGTGATTTGCCAGGGCGGCTCACCAAGCTGTCCCGCAGCCAATTCTTCCGGCACCGGTGAGTTTGGATACTCAGCCGGTGTTGGTTACGATCCGGTCACAGGGTTGGGCTCCATTGATTCGTTCAATTTTGTTGAGCAATGGTCTGGCGATATTGGCTTGACCGCTAGCCCTGCTTCGTTAGCCATTCAACCGGGAAGCTCGGCAACCTCTACTATTACCGTTGCGCCGGTCAATAATTTTAGCGGCACGGTTTCTTTTGCTTGTTCCGTTTCTTCGAGTCTCGCGGCCAATGTGACATGCTCGCTGCCAAGCACCACGGTCAACACTTCAGGCAGTATTACGCTCACCGTTTCATCGGCAAAACTTGTGAGGAGCATTCCACCCCATCGTTTTCCCAAGTTCCCCACGCTCCCTTCCAGTGCGGTCGCTTGGCTTGCAGTAGCGGTTGCCCTTTCTTCAACGGCCTATGCCGCCCGCAAATACCGCTTCTGGCAGCGCCGATGGGCGTATGTCTGGACAGCGTCAGCGGGTCTCGTTCTTACTTTGGGCGCGGTCAGTTGTGGTAGCGGCAGCTCGGCGGGAACGCTGAGTCTGTCGTGCAACCTTCCCGAACCGGTGGTCGGGAATCCCTATACCGGCGGCTTCTGCACTGGCAGCGGCGGAAAGGCGCCTTATACGTTTGCCATCGTCACCGGCTCGGGCGGTACGGGTTCCTTGCCCACCGGACTCAGCTTGAATACCACGACGGGTTCCATAACAGGAACTCCCAGTGCAGCGGGCAACTTCACCTTCACAATGCAGATCTTTGATAGTGAATCGACTGTCCATACCCTTACGCAAGCACTGGCTCTCACGGTCCAGCCGCCGCAAGTGGAAAATGGAATCGTCACAGTTACGGCCACCAGCGGCTCTATTGTGAACACCACGAACATTCAGGTCACAACTTCGCTGTAACAGACCGAGAGCAAGAGGTGGAAAGCCGTGCTTGAACAAAAACCCTCAGATCTTTAGTGATACGATGACCCAATCGAGGT
Organism: Bryobacterales bacterium; assembly: GCA_963763615.1. Taxonomy (GTDB): domain Bacteria; phylum Acidobacteriota; class Terriglobia; order Bryobacterales; family Bryobacteraceae; genus Bog-105. Next base: position 457,025 of record CAVXPI010000021.1, read on the forward strand.
CAACGATGTCAAATTGCTCTAGACGCAGATTCTTGAAAACGGGACTTGCTGCGGGTGCGTTCGCAGCAGGTGCGAATAACCTTCTCCGCGCAGATACCGGCGGCGGCAAAGCCACCGATTGGGTAACGCTCGGCAAATCGGGTGTAAAGGTGACGCGGCTGGCGTTTGGCACCGGCACCATGAGCGGCAAGGTACAGCGCGATCTCGGACAGGATCAGTTCACAGCTTTAGTGCGGCACGCCTATGATTCGGGCATTCGTTTTTTTGAGACCGCTGAGTCTTACGGCGAGATGCACAAGATGCTGGGTGTCGCCCTCAAGGGCCTTCCGCGCGATTCTTACCGCCTCATGACAAAGGTGACGACGCGGCCGAATGTGGATCCGATTGAGAAAATCGACGAACTCCGCAAGCTGGCCAATGTCGATTATTTTGACATTGTGCTGATGCACTACCAGCATGTGGCTTCCTGGCCCACGGATACGGTTCGCTGGCAGGATGGCATTCTGGAAGCGAAATCGAAATCGGCGCTGGTCGGCTATGGCGCTTCGGTTCACGGATTGCCGGCGTTACGCCAATTTCCTGGGAATAAATGGCTGGAAGTGGCCATGATCCGCGTGAACCACCAAGGCGTCAGAATGGATGCCGAAGATTACAACACCCAGGGCCTCGGCAAGGTAGACGAGGTTGTCGATCACGTCAAACAAGTTCGCAGCGACGGCATGGGCATCATCAGCATGAAACTGGTGGGCGAAGGCGCGTTTACGAATCGCGACGACCGCAAAGCGGCCATGCGGTTTGCCTTCAGAAAAGCGGGCGTGGATTCGGTAACGGTCGGCTACAAAAATATGGCTGAGGTGGATGAAGCGATCGAGAATTTGAATCTTGCGCTAGCTTAGATAGGGGCAAAGAACAGTACTTCGGAATGGGGCCGGAGGGCCAAACCTCCGGCCCATTTTCGTTTCGACCTACGTTTTCCATATGCTTTATTTATGAATTCTTTAGCTCTTTCGCTTTATTCTCAAAGCTGTAATGCAACTTCAAATGGGCGATCAGCTGGATCAATACCGCATTGACAGGCATGTCGTTAACACTCCCACGGCCACGATTTTTCAAGGGCATGATGTCGAAACAGGCGGCCTAGTGGCCCTCAAAGTTCCTCAACCAGAAGCCGAGTCCGACATCCTCTTTTACGATCGCTTTCACCGCGAGGCGGCCATCGGGTGTGAACTCGATCATCCGGGTATACCGAAGGTCGTCGGAATCGGGCGTAATTCGCGCGTGTACTTCGCCATGGAATGGGTGGATGGCACGTCTCTTCGAGATATCTTGCAGGAGCGGGGCATACTCGCCGAAGCGGAGGCGGTGCGAATCGCCTGTGGCATTTGCGACGTGTTGATTTATATTCATGCGAATGGTGTTGTACATCGAGACTTGAAGCCTGAAAACGTGGTGGTCTCCCGGGATGGAACAGTAAAGCTCATCGACTTCGGTATTGCCGCTAAAGCCGGCGCGCGGCGTCTCACTTTCGGCAAGCTGTCGCAAGTGATGGGCACGGCGGATTATATTTCGCCCGAACAGGTCAAGGGGCAGCGCGGCGATGCGCGCAGCGACCTTTATGCATTAGGTGTGATGCTCTATGAAATGTTAACCGGGCAAATGCCGTTCGGCGGAAGCAATCCGCTGGCAGTGATGAATGCGCGTTTGTTAAGCGATCCAACTCCGCTGGAAGAAGCGGTGCCTGAGATCGCACCTTCTTGGAAAGCGATTCTGCAACGGCTCTTGAGCCGCAATCCGAAAGAAAGGTATCAATGTGCCAAGGATCTGGCGTTCGATCTGGAACATCCTGACCAAGTGACGGCTACCTCTGCACCGGACGCCGCACCCGGAACGAAGCGCAGTACGATTTTGTACTCCTGTCTCGCATTGCTGCCGGCCACGGTATTTCTCTTGCTACTGTACGTGGCGAAGCACCAGTAGCGCAGCAGCGACCACCTGTCGACGAGGCGATAATAGTTTATGACCGAAAAGGAGATGGTCCAACACTGGGTTCGCACATGGACGGAAGCCGGCCCAGAATTGGAGAAGATCCGCCTGCGTAAGGTGCGCGATGAAGACAACCTATTGTCGCTGCAACTCCTAGCGCCGGCCTTCGAGCATGCTGAGCTAACTCGGCCGCCGGATGCGTCCTCAGGTTTGGTTGAAATGCAACGCCATTTCGCTGCACTTCGGAAATGATCACAATCTTTCGAGCGGCGGTTCAACACGCGGCGACGGTGCAAACCTCTCACCCGTTCTTCTTGGGATGTATTGTCTATTTCAGCTCGTGGTTCAGCACTTCGGACATTCTGGCAGCGGCCAATGCCAGCCGCTCTTGCGCTAACCGCAGGGCCTTGGTTTCATATGCCGACCAAGGCACGATCGTGTAGGGGCCTTCTTTCGGTCCGATGGGGTCGTGATACACAAAGGCGCGGGCCGCCTCAAAACTTTCGTGAACCCAGACAGCGGTCTTGGTGGAGCCGGCCGACTTTGGCAATCGAATGGGAAGAGTCGTAACAACCACGCCGGCGCGGTCGACGCAATGAACTTTCTTCGCGCAGAATTGGGATTCCGATCCGGGCAAGTCGTCCCAATAAGCGTGCAAATTGAAATCGGCGTCGCCGAATAGACTCACTTTGTTGCCGCCGGCGTCCCCAAGGGGGTCGGTTTGAATGGCGCGTGTCGTGTCATGGAGAGGCTGATGAACGTCACCAATGAGATGGAGAAGCCAAGTGAGATCGTAAGACTTCAGTGCATCGGGTTGGTCGGAAGCGATGACGGCGCGGAAGGCGTCTATTTGTGTTTCCGCATTGGGGACGGGAATTTCGGGCAGCTTTGTTCCATCGGGTGAGAATGGCACATCGACGAAGTGCCAATAGCGGTGGCGTAACAAGTCCGTATAGCCAAGGTTTTGGGATGAAGCAGGCGTACCGCTGGGAACGTTTCCACCGGGATCGGGTCCGTCGTCTGAGTATTGTTTTTCGCCCTTGATGTCATCCGCCCAAACAGACGCGGCGACGAAAATGATACGGTCATGATCGGCCTGCGAAGTTCCGGGTGGAACCTGTTTGTCCCAGGCGGCGTAGTCGGGATTGAGCTTGAGCAACGAGGCCACGCGAGCTTTCGTCTCCGGCGTGAGGCGCTGATAAGCCGCGTAGGCAACCGTCATGTGGCCGATCGGGCCCCAAGCCGAGAGCGAAGCTGCTAGCAAGCAAGTCGCTACGGAACAAACTGAGAATCTTCTTACAATGGAAGCGCAAAGGGCGCGGATGCGCGCCACCACTAGAGAAGAAACACTCCGCCGCCCTTTCGGTGGCCGCTTGACACCGTGCCCGTCTTGCGCGTGTTTCTTAGAAGCGCAAAGGGCGCGGATGCGCGCCACCACTAGAGAAGAAACACTCCGCCGCCCTTTCGGTGGCCGCTTGACACCGTGCCCGTCTTGCGCGTGTTTCTTAGAAGCGCAAAGGGCGCGGATGCGCGCCACCACTAGAGAAGAAACACTCCGCCGCCCTTTCGGTGGCCGCTTGACACCGTGCCCGTCTTGCGCGTGTTTCTTGGAAGCGCAAAGGGCGCGGATGCGCGCCACCACTAGAGAAGAAATACTCCGCCGCCCTTTCGGTGGCCGCTTGACACCGTGCCCGTCTTGCGCGTGTTTCTTGAAAGCTAACACTTAGACCTTCTTTCCTTCGCCACTAAACACAGTCTCACTGCCGACTAACAGGGCGACTCTTATTCCAAGTCTGCCCAGCATCATGTCAATTTTACACAGTTTATCGATGTGGAATTTCGCCTGACGAAAGACACCGGCCTGATGTTGTAAGGTGGTGGTATCAACTACGGAAATTCAAGGCGCGGCTTATGGTTTTGGCAAGAGGGAGGAAGTCATGTGTCCAAGTTGCCATTCTAATGATGTCAGCCGTTCGCGGAAGCGCAAGTTGAAGGATAGTTTCATGCGCTGGATGGGCAAGGTGGCTTACAGGTGCCGCGACTGCCAGCGGCGTTTTTATGTAAATATCGACGTGGACAGGCGATTGCGCCGCGCTCACGAATGGCAGAAGCGTGCGAACGAGCACGTCACCACCGCTCCGAAACCCGGTGAGCTTCAGGAAGAAGACCCGCTTAAAGGGTACGCTGAAGATCTCGAAGATTAGACAACGGCGGAGCGGCCTGCCGTCATCTGAACGCTATAATTATTAGATGTTGAAGCCTACGGAGAAGATCTGGCATAACGGGCGCTTAATCGCCTGGAATAACGCTCAGATCCATGTCCTTTCCCACGTTGTAAGCTACGGCAGTTCGGTCTTTGAGGGCGTACGATGCTACGAAACTCAACAAGGCCCCGCCTTGTTCCGCCCGAAAGAGCATGTGCGCCGGCTGGTGGATTCCGCAAAAATCTACCGCATGGAAATACCGTACACGCTCGATGAATTGACAGACGCGATGCTTGACGTTGTCCGTGAAAACAACATGCGTGTTTGTTACATTCGTCCTCTGGTGCTTCGGGGATACGGAGACGTTGGCGTGCTACCCACCAATAATCCCATCGAAACTTACATCGCGTGCTTTCCCTGGGGCCGCTATCTTGGGGAAGCCGCGTTGAAGGATGGCGTTGATGTTTGTGTTTCTTCGTGGACACGCATCGCTCCGAATACTTTGCCTGCGCTGGCGAAAGCGGGAGCCAACTATATGAACTCGCAACTCATCCGCATGGAAGCAGCGGCCAACGGCTATACAGAAGGCATCGCGCTGGACGAAGCCGGGTATGTCAGCGAAGGATCCGGCGAGAACATCTTTCTGGTACGTGATGGCAAGCTTCTGACGCCGCCGCTGGGCGCTTCGGTTCTGCCGGGCATCACGCGCGATTCGATCGTGAAGATTGCCGCCTCGCTCAACATCCCGGTTGTGGAGACCATCATTCCGCGCGAGTTGCTCTACATTGCCGACGAAGTCTTCTTCACTGGCACAGCCGCTGAAGTCACGCCGATTCGCTCGGTAGACAAGATCAAGGTCGGTTCCGGCTCGCGTGGACCGATTACCGAAAAAATCCAGAAGCGCTTTTTCGATATTGTCGACGGTTCGGCGAAGGACGAGTTCGGCTGGCTGATGCCGGTTACGAATGTTCGCGAGACCGTTCCGGCCGGCGTATAACGCTTTTGAAACGACGTACAGGGCAGAAACCGTTCCAGGCCAGTGAGTGGAGTACCAGCGGAACCGATTTCTGCCCTGAGTGTTGGGCCTATCGCTATGGCAACCAGCCCAATCCCTTTGCACTCAAACTTGTCATCCGGGCGCGAGTCCCTAAACTGCAGCCACCTCCCCCGAGATTACCTGCCGATCAAGCACTCGCGCCGGATCTGTTAAAGTTGTACCGCGAAGCTCCTGTGAAAGCTAGTGTTATCGGACGCTTCGGAAAGGTTTTCAACACGTTTTATCTCCTGTTATCACCGGAACTTATGAACCTCACGCTGTTTGAAAAGTGTGGAAAAAACATAGCGGGCCATTTATGTTGAGTGTCCGAGGCAGGTCCACCAACGGATCTTCCGTTCTCAAGATTGATTTTGATGGCGCTTTGCTCGCTGTTGACGATTGGCTGCGTCCCGAAGGGATTGACGCGTTTGTCGCGCCGGGCTTTATCGATTTGCAGGTGAATGGCTTCGCCGGCGTCGATTACAACGATCCCGGGTCGGAGCACGAGGCCATAGCGCGATCGATCCAAAAGATGTTCACTACGGGCGTAACGCGCTTTTTGGCAACGATCATCACAGGATCGGAAGAACGAATTGCCGGCGCCATTAAGAATTTGGTTGCAGCTAAGAACAAATTTGCCGCCGCGAAGATACCGGAAGGGGAAGCGCTCGCCGGCTTACACATTGAAGGTCCGCATCTTTCGCCGGAGGACGGTCCGCGTGGAGCGCACCCGCTGGAACACATTCGCCCACCTAGCGTTGACGAGTTCAATCGCTGGCAGGAAGTAGCGGACGGCCACATTCGCCTGATTACCGTGTCGCCGGAGTGGGCGGAAACGCCTGCCTATATTGAAGCGATCGTTCGCCAAGGCGTGGTGGCCAGTATTGGGCACACCAAGGCGACATTCGATCAAATCAAAGCGGCTGTTGACGCCGGCGCAACCATGTCTACGCATTTAGGCAACGCGGCACACGCCACACTGCACAAAACCCAAAATTACATTTGGGACCAATTAGCCGAAGAGCGTTTAACGGCGAGTTTCATTGTCGACGGTATTCACATCCCGCCCGTGTTCATTCACTCCGCCATGCGTGCGAAAGGTTTTGACCGCAGCGTTCTGGTGACGGATGCCGTTATGCCGGCTATGTGCGAACCCGGGCCGTACAAACTTGGCCAGGTGGAAGTGGAACTGCGCCCGAACGGCAGCGTGGTGCTGCGCGGCGGCGAGCGTTTGGCGGGCTCGGCCGTTCGCATGAATCAAGCTGTCGCCACCGCTGTGAAACTCGGTCACTTGAGCCTGCATCAGGCCGTCACCATGGCCACCACGAACGCGGCGCGCGTGGGCCGAATGGCTGGCCGCCAGCGCGGACTCGTGCCCGGCGAGAAAGCGGATTTAGTCGTTTTTGGCTGGAATCTCGAAAAACACGAACTTACTGTACTAGAAACAATCGTGGCTGGAATCTCAGCCTATAAATCGTAAGATAGGAACTGGAAAACAATGGCATTCACACTTCCCAACCTTCCCTATGCAACTGACGCGCTTGAACCGCATATTGACAAGATGACGATGGAGATCCATCACGGCAAGCATCATGCGGCGTATGTCAACAACCTAAACAAGGCGTTGGAATCCGCCCCTGAGTTGCAAAGCAAGACCATAGAACAAATACTGGCGAACAATCTCGCGGTGGTAAACGATACCGTCAAAACGGCTGTGCGGAACAACGGCGGCGGACACTATAATCACTCGCTCTTTTGGACGCTTCTTTCGCCCAAGGGCGGCGGCGCGCCGACAGGCGACATTGCCAGCGTGATGACTGGCACCTTTGGCAGCTTTGACGCGTTCAAAGAAAAGTTCGCGGCGGCGGCAACCACACGGTTCGGCTCTGGTTGGGCTTGGCTCACGAAAGACACAGCCGGCAAGTTCGAAATCAGTTCGACCCCGAACCAGGACAACCCGGTCATGGATGGCAAGAAACCCATTTTGGGTCTGGACGTTTGGGAGCACGCATACTATTTGAAGTATCAAAACCGCCGTCCCGATTACATTGCCGCCTGGTGGAATGTCATCAATTGGGAACAAGTGAACAATCAGTTGAAATAGCTGAGGCAGACTGCTGTAAGGCGTACTGTGGCCCGTAGTTTAGAACAGAGGAACGCCTCGCAGTATGGGCGCGTAGCTCAGTTGGTTAGAGCGCCTGCTTCACACGCAGGAGTTTTCCCTTTAGACTTATAAAGATACGGAACCCAAAAAGGTTTCTATAGGCTTTTACGCTTTCGGTCTACCAGGAATGGGCCTTTCGGCCTCGAAAAGACCTTTTTGGGGGTCTGCCTGGGACTCCTCCCGCTCGTTCCGGTCCTCCAAATAGTTCCCGTACAGGCTGTCGAGCAGCGCTTCTTTAACCTGATCGCCCGCCTCATCGTCTCGAAGATAGAGACGGGTTACGGACACGTCTTGCTGGCGCAAATGTTCTTTGATCTTCGCTGTACCTTCATCCTAAACGCGGCAGTTCTTAAGTTTGTCTTGAGCAGGGAAGTAGCTGATACTGTTCAAGATGAGCGACGAAACAGCGTTGAGCAAGATTCACCCGGAGGGTGAGTGGCAAGCAGAGGAGGTTGAACCCCCGGAAACACCCCTGAGCTTGGATACGTTTGCCGGGAAAATCCAATTCCGATGGTCACCGGACGCCGGAGTTAGCAGTTTGGGGCAGATGCCGTTTTTCATCGAGTTTTTGAAGACGAGTGGGCGGTTTGACGATTGGGTGAAGGATTGCCCGCTGGAGTACACGAGTCCGAATGCGCCGCAGAAGCGGGATGTGCTGGGGACGATTCTGTTGTCGGTGCTGGCAGGACATTGGCGGTATGCGTGTGTCGGTTCAGCGCGTTGCGCGGCGATGGAGTGAATCCAGAGTTGTTGGGCATGAAGAAGGTAGCAAGCGAGGACTCGGTGCGGCGCGCCTTGTCGGCGCTCAAGGAGGAACCCAGCACACCGTGGTTGAAGAAGCATTTGCATGCCAGTTATGAGCCGTTGCTGGAAGAGCCGTGGGCCTTGGACGTGGATACGACGGTGAAGCCGTTGTACGGACACCAGGAAGAGGCCAAAGTGGGTTACAATCCGCAGAAGCCTGGACGTCCATCGCACGCCTATCACAGTTACTTCATCGCGAACTTACGGCTGGTGATGGAGGTGGAAGTGCAGGCGGGGAACCAGACGGCGGCCTCGTATGCGCAGCCGGGGTTGTGGGAGTTGCTGGACGAATTACCGAGACAGAGCCGGCCCCAGTTTGTGCGAGGGGATTGCAACTGGGGAACGGAAAGGGCGATGGAAGGATGTGAGCAGCGTGACATCGCGTATCTATTCAAGCTGAAGCAGAGTGCGAATGTGAAGAAGCTGATCGCCAGGTTATTCCGCCATGAGGATTGGGTAGAGGCCGGGCAAACGTGGCAAGGGCTGGACACTGAACTACAGCTGAGTGGCTGGAGCCAGAAGCGGCGTGTGGTGGTGTTGCGTCGGCCACTGCGCGCGGCGGTGGCGGATGGTAAGAAATCTGCCCAGAAGGCGGCCCAACAGTTGAACCTGGATCTGCCGGAAACGGCCCATCAAGGCGTGTTGTACGAGTACGCGGTGCTGGTGACATCGCTGCGAGATGAGGTGCGGACCATCGCGCAGCACTACCGGGATCGCGGCGACTCGGAAAATAACTTCGACGAGTTGAAGAACCAATGGGGTTGGGCGGGCTTCACCACGCACGATCAAAAGCGCTGCCAGATCATGGCCCGTATTACCGCACTCGTCTACAACTGGTGGAGCATCTTCATGCGGCTGGGCATTCCCGATAAACATGCCGAGGCGATCACTTCACGCCCCTTGGCGTTGCACGGTATCGCGCGACGTACCAGGCACAGTAATCAAACCACAGTTGAGGTCACAAGCACGCATGCCAAGGCCGGACTGATTGCCGAATCTCTGACCAAGGTCAGTGCCTTTCTCAAGCGGATCAAGGAGACTGCGGAGCAGTTGACGAAGGACTCTCGCTGGCGGCTGATCCTGAGCGCTGCTTTCCAGCAGTTTCTTCGCGGCAAGGTGCTTGGAAGCACTGGCCGACTAGCCGATGCTATCGGCTAACTGCCGTTTTTAGGTTCATTCATCAGGTGCTGAAACATGCGGGTCGCCACGCCGCGCCGGAAGGAATGGAAGTCGATATGATCGAGCCCCGCTGCTGCTGCTGTGGGTTTGGCAAGGGTGAACGACCCTGGCCGCCGGGATGTCTTCCCATTTGACTTCCTCAAAGAGTTGATTCGCTGATCCTTCTGTCAGCCGGAAAAGACCCGGTGGCGGGGTATTGGGCCGAGTTCGCCGGGGCGATTTCCTTTATTCTCCCAGCCGGACTGGTACGACGAAGGGGACGGCTACGTGCCGCAGAGTTTTGCCATCATCAAGACTTCCTGCTCAACTGGGAACCCCTTCCGGCAGCCGAAAAGCGCATCCAGCTCATGCTGCGGCGCGACGGCCCCGCCGCTGTTTCACATCCTGTACCGATTGAATGAGGTTCAGATCGGCATCGGACAATTTCTTATCGTGCAGTCCAGTCACTCCGACGAAAGAGCGGGCGAATGTGTCGAGCGTGCGCGATGAACCGGCGTTAATTAATTTGCATGCGGCGGCTGGGCTCCTTGGATGGCGGCGATGCGAGATCCCTCTATATGGGTGGAGGCTGAAGTTCAATTCGAGGCGAAAGGTGTTACAATAAGCCCAAAATGCGCGAACCCGAACGTATCCCTCGCATCATGGCAAAGCTTCAGAAGCTCTGGGAGAAATACCCGGAGTTACGTTTCTTTCAACTTATCAACGTGACGGAACTCTTTTATCTCGAAGACGATGACTTTGAAAAACAAACCGACGCGGCCACCACATTCGGAATCCTCGGGCGTAAGTTCCCCACCGCCTAAATCGAGAACACTGGCCATGCAACTCCGTAGAACGATAGGAATGCGATACTGGAATTGATGAATCCCCTTTTCCAAACGGCGTTGAGCGTATCTCTCGGCGGTGTGCCCTTGATGGGCATTATCGGTTGGGCGGCATTCCAGCAAACGCAGCGCCTTGGCCGCATTGAGAAACAATTGGACGAGTTAGGGGCGGACCTCAAGGTCCTCGGCGTCCGCGTCAATACACATGACACGAAACTTGCCGTCATTGAAACACACCTCAATCTCCCGAAGATCGTTCCCGCACGCTAGATTAGTCGAGAACACCAGCCAAGTCGATGGGAGTTTCATGGACGATCCCAATCCTGGCACCAATCGTACCGCGCCGGGCCAGCGTGTCCCACATAATTTGGGGTTGCCCAGCCTGGCTCGCTCAAAAGCATAATGGATGAGCTTCTTTGCCAAGTCATCGGTTGCCACCACCGTGCGCCATCTGTTCGCACAAGCCAAATTCTGCGTCGCGGCGTAGAAGAAGAGTGCGGGGCCGCTGCTTGCGGGCTACACTTCGCCCAAGAACCTCGGCAGCGTGGATTCCTAATCGAACTACTTACGGAAATGCGCCGTCAGCCAAGCTACCGCCGGATGGAGCATATCCAGCCGCCCGAAGCGGCGAACTACTGGTGGCTTGATCTCAACAAGCCGCGTACCGTGGTGACCAACGAGGCGGGAGAGCCTATCCTCACGATTACGGTGCGCGAAATCAGCGGAGAAAAAGTAGCCTTGCAACTCTCCGTCGCGCCCGGCGCGAAGATTTCCGGCGGCGATCCCGGTAATGGTTAAGCGGCGAGAGCTTGCTGAAAACCAAATTCGCTGTGGTCCGTATTTATGCTCCACAGCAGAGCGGTGAAGTCTCTAGAACCTCATCACGAAGCAGCACCGTCGAGGAAGAGTACGAGGTTCTTTTGGTGGGCTCTACTGGACTTGAACCAGTGACCTTCCGCGTGTGAAGCGGACGCTCTAACCAACTGAGCTAAGAGCCCTCCAGACCATAGTAAACTACTTCTCAATGGAACCGGAACCGCGCGAAAAAAACCTACCTACTCATAAAAAAGGTCTTTTCGATTTTTAGGGGGCAAATTAGGCATCTATTAGGTCTTTTCGCCCAGGCACCCCGCTCTGCTTCACACGCAGGAGACCGCAGGTTCGAGTCCTGCCGCGCCCACCATTCAAGAACGTCTTACTAACGAGTCCGGCCACTTTAGAACTGATTCCAGAGGAACTGGTTGTAAACCTCGTGGTGATACTGCACTTCCGGCGCCTTGACAATCGTGCCCAACAACCGCGCACACCGGTCAGCCGACCCCTTCTTCAAATCTAAGTAACGAGCCTTTACGTCGGCACCGAAGAGCTTGGTGGTCCAATCGGCCTGATCGAAGAGATCCATCGAGTCGTAAATGTTATCCGGCAAGAATCGGTCCGCGCTGCGCAGGTTCTCCACCGGCGCCACTTCGCCTTCGATCCCCGTACGGAACACCGAATAGAGGGTCATGTATGGATTCGCATCCGGACCCACCGAGCGCACTTCGATTCGCGCGCTGCGTTCGTTCCCAATAGGCACGCGAACCATCGAGCCGCGGTCCACAGCCGAGGCCTTCAATTGGTTCGGCGCTTCAAAGTGCGGGTCGAGCCGGCGATAGGCATTCACGCTGGCATTCATCACCAGGCAAAGATCCAAACCATGGCTTAGAATACGGTCGACGAAATCCCAGGCGTACTTGCTGATTTTCTCGTTGCCGTTCGGATCCCAGAATAGATTCTTCCCGTCTTTGGCCACGGAGACGTTCGTGTGCATACCACTGCCGTTCACGCCCACAACCGGCTTCGGCAAGAAGCTGGCAGTGAAGCCCATCTTAGTGGCAACCTGGCGGCAAATCAACTTGTAGAGCTGAATGTGATCCGCCGCTGCCACTACTTCGGCATAGCTGTAGTTGATTTCGAACTGTGACGGCGCAACCTCGGGGTGATCTTTTTCGTTTTGGAAACCCATCGCGCGCTGCACTTCCGCGCACTTGTCAATGAACGTACGCAGCGCATCGCCCGGAAGCGAGTGATAGTAACCGCCGGTGTTGACGTATTCGAATGAGCCGCTTTCGTGGAAGTGGCGCTCAGCGTCAACGCCCTTGAACAGGAAACCTTCAATTTCGTTGGCCGCGTGCAAGGTCAACCTGTTCTGCGTGTTTTGCTCCGTCGAGAACTTCTTCAACACGGCGCGCATGTCGCCCAGATAAGGGCTGCCATCCTTGTCGATGACTTCGCCGAACACCATCGCCTTGCCATCCCCAAACACATCGGCGGGTGCCCAGTAGAACGCATGCCAGTCGATACCGAGGCGCAAATCGCTCTCTTTTTGTGCGGTAAATCCGCGAATCGACGAACCGTCGAACGTCAAGTTATCCCAGCTCCTCAGCAGGAATTTCTTGTCGTAATCGAGCATGTGCAAGCGGCCTTCCAGATCGCTGAACAAAACGGTGACAGCTTTGATTCGCCTCTCGTCGGTCAGATATTTCAGGCGCTCTTCGCGGACCTGTTCGATCGCCACGCGCTTCATGCGCTGTTCTTTGGCCCTAAGATTTAGGTCTTCCAATTCGCTATAGGACAGCCTGAGAAAATCCTGTAATTCGCTACTCATTTAGCTCCTTCAACGCCGCTTACAAACGACCTTACGAAACCTCTAGTTTTACACGGCAAAACCGCCTTCACAAGTCGATTTCGCGACAGAAACTATCTAGGAAGTTTGTTTCTCGCTGCGTATGACTTCATCCAGATACCAGGGCATGTTTAACACAGAAATGCGATGGTTGCCTTTCATGAGCAGCATGGTTTTCAGAAGGGCCGCGCGCTGGGTGTGGAGGAAGTAAGCGTACCACTTGTGCTCGACCAATTCCGGGATGATGGCGACGATTCGGCGGCCGGGGTTTTCTTCGGCGGTCTTGATGACGTAGTCGACAATGGGTTGGACGACAAAGCGGAAGGGCGAACCGATCTGGACTAACTCAGGTGCGGGCAGTTTGGCAGCGGCAGTGGGTTCGATCACCAAGTGGCTCCAGTGCCGGCAGAACTCGTCGAATTTGTCTTCTTCGGCAACGTGAACCACGCGGACCTCGTGAGTGATTTCGAGAGCCATGCGCAGAGAATATTTGGCCATGCGGCTCCAATGCGGCATCGGGATGATGACAAGCGGCGGGCGAAGGTTGGACACGTCGAGAGGCGTGTCGGTTTTGATTTGGTTGCGGACGAAATCGTAATGGCGGCGGACCAGGAGCATTACCAGGAGCAATGCCGGAATCATGACCGCGGTGATCCAAGCACCGTCCATGAATTTTGCGACGAGAACCACGATGACGGTAATACCCGTGACCAGAGCGCCGAGGCCATTGACGAACATGTTGCCAAGGTGGCTGCCACCGCCGTTTTTCGCTTCACGCTTCCAATGCATGACCATGCCTGCTTGTGAAAGGGTGAAAGCCAGGAATGCGCCCACGGCGTAGAGGGGAATGAGGCGATCGGTGACGCCTCCGAAGATGGTCAGCAGAATGCCTGTGATGATCGCGAGGACGATGATGCCTTCCGAGTAAACCAGGCGGCGGCCAGCGATTCGCCAATGAAAGCGGAAGAAAGCCATCCTCCGCGATAATGCGGCAGACGCGGGGGAAATCGGCGAAGGCGGTGTTGGCGGAGAAGATCAGGACCAGCAACACGGAGCCGATAGCCACGAAATAGAACCAGCCTCGGCCGGAAACAGCAAGCAGGATCAATGACAAGACGCTCTGATAGCCGGGGCCGCTGGGATTGGTGGCACTGATTTGGTATTGCTGCGCGAGATAAGCAATGCCGCCGAGCATAACGATCAAGGCGACGATGATGACGCCTAGGGTCTGCTGAGCGGTCTTTACCGTGGGATCGCGAAAGGCTTTGACTCCGTTGCTCACGGCTTCGACTCCGGTCATGGCGGTACAACCACTGGCGAAGGCTTTCAGGAGAAGCCAGGCGGTGACCAATTCAACCGCTTTCGGAGCGGCGGGCAGAGGGACGGCGGGGACAGGGTGCCCGCCGCCGGCGAGGATGACTTTGACTATGCCGAGTCCAATCATGCCGAACATACAGACCAGAAATAAGTAGGTCGGAAACATGAAGATGCCTCCCGCCTCACGTTGGCCGCGGAGATTGGCGACGGTTAAAAGCACGAGAGAGACGAGGCAGAGCAAGAGCGTGCGGGGCTGCAGAGAGGGAGCGGCGGAAACCAGGGCGCCAATACCGGCGGATATACCGACGGCGGCGGTTAGAACGTAATCGATCATCAACGCGGCGGCGGCGAGAAGGCCGGGAAACGTGCCGAGATTTTCGCGCGCCACGGTATAAGAGCCGCCGCCGCCCGGATAGGCGGCGATGGTTTGGCGATAGGAGAAAAAGACGATCACCAGAAGTATCAGAATGCTGGCGATCAGGGGAAGAATATAAGTGGTCCCGGCGAGGCCGAGAGGAATGAGCAAGGTGAGGGCGGCTTCGGGACCATATGCGGCGGAACTGAGTGCGTCGAGACCGAAGATGGGAATGCCGGCTGAGGTGCCGATCTGTTCGGCGCGCTCCTCTGAGGTAGCGATAGGGCGGCCGATGAGTACGTCAGTTAGCTTCAAGGTGTGCGCTCCGAAGATTTTAGTGTCGCATTAGGGAGGCACCCGGGGCCACGTATAATGGTTTTCGATCCATGAAGATATCCACCACCCACACACTACGAGCATTCATTGGGATTGTGTTTGCGGCCGGCACCATCGTCTTTGGCGGACAGGCTGCCTCCGGACCGGGCAAGGCGACGTTCGTGCAGAACTGCGCGTTCTGCCACGGGCGCGATGCGGGCGGCGGTGAAGAAGGGCCGGATCTAACGCGCTCGAAACTGGTGGCGGAGGATGTGGCCGGCGATAAGATCGGACCGGTGGTTTCGAATGGGCGGCAAGAGAAGGGCATGCCGCGATTCAAGCTGGCCGACCAAGAGATCAAAGATCTGGCGGCGTATATTCATGCGCAGAAGAAGCTGGCCGAATCGCAAAAAGGCGGAAGGCGTGGCGTGGAAGTGGCGGACCTACAGACCGGAAATGCCGATGCGGGCAAAGAGTATTTCAATGGGGCGGGGAAGTGTGTAACGTGCCATTCCGTCACGAAAGATTTGGCCGGGATTGCGTCGCGGCTCGAAGGGCTCAAGCTTGAGCAGAGATTGCTCTATCCGCGGGGTGCGGTGGCGAATGTTATGGTGACACTACCAAATGGTGAGAAGCTTTCGGGAAAGCTGGCTTATCAGGATGAGTTTCATATCGGCATACGCGATGTGAAGGGCTGGTACCATTCGTGGCCGGTGAAGGCGGTGAAGTTCACGATTGACGCGCCGGTGGAAGCGCATGCGGAACTGCTGGCCAAGTACAGCGACGACGATATTCACAATTTGATGGCGTATCTGCAAACGCTGCGCTAAAAGAGAGACACAATCCAATGAACTTACTGAAATTGACTCTTATTGCCGTGTTGGCGGGCGGTTTGGCGGCCGCGCAGGAATATGATCCGGACTGGCAGCTTAAGCCGCCGGCCGATAGCTGGCCTGGCTATCACGGCGATTATTCGGGCAGGCGGCATAGCCCGCTGACGCAGATCACGCCTGACAATGTCGAGAATTTAGGCCTTGCGTGGAGTTTCCAAACCGGCGAGAGCGGCGAATTGAAGTGCTCGCCGCTTATGGTGAACGGCATTTTGTACATCACGATGCCGGACAATGTTTGGGCGGTGGACGCGCGGACGGGACACCAATTATGGCACTACCGGTATCCGGCGAACAAAGGTTTTCATATTGGGCACCGCGGTGTTTCGATGTACAAGGATTGGCTGTTTTACACAACGCCCGATGCGCACCTTATTTGCTTGAATGCGAAAGACGGCACGGTGCGGTGGAATGTGGTGATTGCCGATTCGACTAAGGGTTACTGGATGACAATGTCGCCGATGGTGATTCGGAATCATGTGATTGTTGGCGTGTCGGGCGATTTTGACAATCTCTCAGGATTTTTGAAGGCGATCGATCCGGAAACGGGGAAGACGCAGTGGAAGTGGGAAAGCACGCCGCCGGCAGGGACGCCCGACGCCACAACGGGCGGCATGACATGGATGACGGGCACGTATGACCCAGATTTGAATTTACTGTATTGGGGAACGGGTAACCCCACGCCGGTGTTGACGGGGAAAACGCGCCCTGGCGACAACCTCTATACCTGCAGCATCGTGGCGCTGAATCCCGACACCGGGAAATTGCAATGGGCGTTTCAGCCTTCGCCGCACGATACCCACGATTGGGACGCAGTGGAAACCACGGTGTTGGTGGACGGACCGTTCGCCGGGCAGCAGCGCAAGATGTTGATGCAGACGTCGCGGAATGGATATTTCTTTGTGCTGGACAGGACGAATGGGAAAAGCTTGTTGACGGTGCCGTATGGTCCAACCAATTGGGCTTTGAAGGTAGATGAGCAAGGCCGGCCGCAACCCAATCCCGATAAAGAGCCGAAGCCGGATGGGCGTTTGATTGCCCCGGATGAAGGTGGATTGACGAATTACCGCTCGCCTAGCTTCGATCCGAAGACGGGATTGTTTATTGTGGATGCACATCCGAGCTACGGCATCTATTTTGCGAAGCCGGCCGATGGCACCTTTGGCTGGGCGGGCGCCGATTATGGCGTTTGGGGCAAGGGCATTTTAGAGGCGATTGATTACCAGACGGGCAAGCTTCGCTGGACGCACGAATTAGGACCCAACGGTGCTGGCGCTGGTGTATTGACCACCGATTCGGGCCTGATTTTCACGGGCGACGCCAGTGGCAATGTGCTAGCGCTCGATACGCGGGACGGCAAGACCTTATGGCACTCCGGCACGGGCGTACCCATGCAAAGCTCACCGATAACCTACGAACTCGACGGGCAACAACATGTAGTGACTAGCAGCGGCGGGGTGCTATTTTCGTGGGCGCTGCCGAGGAAAGTGATTGGTGGTACGCGGTAGTCGTTTGTTACTCGCCGGCGGCGGCGGAGACAAGCGGAAAAGCCGCCACTCGCGATTCGGACTCTTCCAGTCTAGGTCGTTTGCGAACTAAAGTGGGACCCGGTTTGGGCTTGGAACCCGATATTTCGTTCAAAAAAACCAGGGAGAGTGCACTGCCGGCGGATATGCGGGTGCCGTATGTTTGCATATCCGTTAGCAGACTGCAGCCTGCGTAGTCATAGCCAGTCAGTTGGGTGATATCGATGGTAAAGCGTCGGGAGTCACCTACCCTTTGCACGGCTTTCCACATGTACAGGACGTCGTCAACGACGGCGCCTGCGAAGCGGCCAGCGATTTCAACGCGAAATTCGTCAGCGTTGTCGCGAATTCTTATGCTCACCACGGTTTTTGCACGCTCAGCGAATCGGTCTATGAACTCAGAATACAGCAATTTCGGAATTACGGATCATGTATTTGTAAAGCATTGGGAAAAAAGTTTTCGAATTAGAAAAAAGCCTGGAAACTATTCGTGCAACAAGTTAGCGTGCAGGCGGGTCAGACAATCGAGGCGAAGTCCGCCCGAAATTCGGTAAATATTAAGTGACGATCGTCACAAATTCCGCTCAAATTATTCGTGACGGAGAGCGACGACCGGGTCGAGTTTTGCGGCTTTGCTGGCGGGCCAGATCCCAAAAAACAATCCCACTGCGACAGAAACCACGATGCCGGAGATGGCAGCCCAGGCGGGGACAGCGGTAGGCAATGAGGTGAAAACCAACCGGGAGGCCGAGGAAATCAGCCAGCCGAAGAGGAGCCCCACGATTCCGCCCAAGCCAGTGAGCACGGCGGCCTCGAGTAAAAACTGCACGATAATATCGGAACGGCGGGCGCCAATGGCTTTGCGCACGCCAATTTCGCGGGTCCGTTCGGTGACGGAGACGAGCATGATATTCATGACGCCGATGCCGCCCACGAGCAAGCCAATGGAGCTAAGCACGATCATAACCAGAAATGTCACGGACGTAATCTGGCGAAATTGCTCCACCATTTGATCGGCGGTGGAGACAGCGAAATCCTCGGGCTTGTTGACGGGAACGCGGCGTTCGGTGCGCAGGATGGTGCGGATCTGATCGAGCGCGTCGGGCAGCATTTTGTCCCCCGCAGTGACGGTTATGGAGATGTTCTTGGCCGTGGGATACATTTTCTGCATCGCGAAGAACGGAACAATCACGCGGTTATCGGAGCTATCGAAAAAACTGGCGGATGGGCGGAGTAAGGTTCCGATGACTTCGACCTGCTGACCATCGACATCAATGAATTTGCCGATGGGATTTTCTTGGCCGAAGAGCGCTTTGACGATGTCTGCGCCGATGACAGTGACGGAATCATGGTGATGGTCTTCGAATTCGGTAAAGAAGCGGCCTTTATCCATATCCACCTGGCCGGATTGAGAGAAGGCTTCTTCCACGCCGTAGAGGTTGGTTTGATAGACGGCGTTGCCTTTGTACTTGGAGACAACCGGGAAATGATTCGGCTCGAGCATGGCGGACAAATGCGCGCAGGCCGAACATTTATCGCGCAGGGCCAGGACGTTTTGGTAAACGAGCCGCTTGCGCGCGCGCTCTTCGGGTGTAAGGTCGGTGGTTCGGAAGGCGGGTTCGCGCGAAACGAAGATGGAATTCGGACCAAAGCTTTTCATGACGTTGGTAACCGCGCCGTCGAAGCCGGTGAGGATGGCGCCTACGCCGATGATGGTGCCGGTGCCGATGACGACTCCGAGCATGGTGAGCATGCTGCGAAGCTTGTGGGTTCGAATGGTATCGAACGCCAGCGCCATGTTGTTTTTGAAAGCGACGAAAAAGTTCATAGCGCTCTTTAGTCGGATTGCAAGGCGATGATGGGATCGAGCCGGGCGGCTTGGCGCGCTGGATAGATTCCAAAGAACAGACCCACCCCGGCAGAGAGACCCACGCCGAGCGCGACGGCGGCTAAGGGCATTTCCATGGGCAAAGGCGTTACGTTGCGCACCACGACGGTGGCGAGAAAGGCGATGGCTACCCCAATGAGTCCGCCTATCATGGAAAGCACGGCGGATTCGACCAGGAATTGGTTCAAGATGTCTTGGCGGCGTGCGCCGAGCGACTTCCGAATGCCGATTTCGCGGGTTCGTTCCGTCACCACGGCGAGCATGATGTTCATGATGACGATGCCGCCCACCACCAGGAAGACTGAAACGACAGCGAAGGCCATCCCCGTGATGGCGCCGGTTAGATTCTGCCAAGCATTGGCGAGAGTATCGGAGCCGAAAATACTAAATGTGTCTTCGTCTTGCGGCTTAAGGTGGCGGTAGGCGCGTAAGAGCATGCGAACTTCATCTTTCGATTTTTCGAGATGCGTGGAATCGGCGGCCTTGGCAAAAAGCGCCGTGTCTGTGTGCAAATTGAGGCCGTAGGTCTTGAAATAGGAATAAATCGGGACGGCCACGTATTTGTCTTGCGACTGGCCAAAGACACTGCCTTTTGCCTTGGCGACGCCGATGATTTCGTACTGAACGCCGTCCGCTAAGATCTTTTTGCCGAGCGGATCGATGCCGTTGAAAAACTTTTCGTTTACGTCCTGGCCGATGAAGGCGACGGGCGCATGGCGGCGTACTTCGGTTTCGGTGGGCGTCCGCCCGAGGGCGATTTCTCTGTTGCTGATGGCTGGAATTTCGGCGGTGATGCCGTCTAATTCCACCTGCTGCATGGTTTCGCCTTTGTAGGCAATTGTGACGTTGCGGCTGGTTTCCATGCCGATGCTGCCAATGGTTTGGGCATGATCGCGGATGAACTCATATTCGTCGGGATGAAGCTGCGGATTGCGGCGATCCATTTCGATGAATTTTTTGGGATCCCAATCGCCGATGAAGGCCATACGGACGACGCGGAAGCCGTCGGAGCCCATATCGGAAAGCTTGGTGGCGATGTAAAGATTCATGCCGTTGACGAAAGAGAGCACGACAATGAGCGTGGTTGTGGCCAGGATGATGCCAAGCAAGGTGAGAAAGCTGCGAAGTTTGCTTTTGTTGAGAGAATCCAGGGCGATACGGGCGGATTCCCAGAAAGAAGCGGTGCGGTGGTGAACGGGAGCGCCGTACGCTAGCGAACTGGCGTTGGCCGGCATATGGAATATCGGCTTGATTGGGGAAGGGGATTTCACGAGACGCGGGTTAGAGATCTTATGTTGGTGTACGTGCCTTATGGTAGCGAAGTTCCAATAAATGCCGCTAAAAGGGCAATGAGCGAGCGCAGGCATCGGGCCTGTCGAAAGACTCCCCAAGATACGCGGGATCCCAGTTTCGTGTGAGACGGATGAGACCGTAGGCGATTTATCCCCAGGGCCTATTTGAATCCAAACTACTGATTCGTGGTGGAGGCAGCGGGAGTTGAACGACTCACAGTGTTGAAAACAAGTAAGTTATTTCGCGCGGATTTTGCCGTTTTCGATTACCGCGCGGTTCGCTCGACTGGCGCAGCCTCGTTCCTAAAAAGCCGCGGAGCGAAATCGTTTAAACAGCGGCGCCAGGTGAGCCACTCGTGAGCCGTACCGGGTGATTCGAAATACACGTTTTTGATGCCTGCCTTCGTTAGTGCTTCGCTGAAAGTTTTCGTGCCAGGACCTTCAACCGAGCCGATTCCAAGAAACAGAACCCTGACCTTCTTGTTGAATGCATCGGCATCCGCGAAGACTCCGTTGCTGGAAGTTTTCGGATCGAATCCACCACGGCCGCCGGTACTGCCGCTAAAGCCGCCGATGTACGCGAACTTGTCAAGGTTCGCTAGAGTTGTGAGAAACGTCTGCATGCCTCCCATCGAGAGGCCTGCCATCGCGCGATTCTCCCTGCCAGGCAGTACGCGATAGGTATGTTCGATCATCGGAATCAAATCGGTGAGCATCAGCTCTGTGAACGTTGCTCCGGTGAAATTGGCTAAGCCAAAACGCGGTGCTGCCGCAGCGCGTCCAGCCTCGGCTGGCGCAGGGGTCGGTGTTGGCTGAGGCCAAAGCCAGCGAGCCGAGAAGATCCGAGCATCCTCACCGGGCTTAGCTGTGTTGAGATTGTCCATGACGATGATCATCGGCTTGGCCTTTTTCTCCGCGATCAGGTTGTCGAGGATCAAGTCCGCATGCCCTTGCGTCTGCCAACCTTGTTCGTTTTCTCCCCAGCCGTGAAGTAAATACAAAGCGGGATAACGCGTCTTCCCCGCGTCGTAGTCTGGCGGTGTGTAAACGTAACAACGCCGCCACTTACCGGTGACTTTGGAGTAATACCACCGCTGGCTTACTTGGCCATGTGGCACGTCGCGCGCAGAATAGTAAGCCGCATCTGGCTCCGCTTCGGGGATCTCGATACCGCTGTTATCCCAACCGGATCCGAAGAAGGTGCGCGTTGCCGGGTCTGCCACG
The DNA here is from genome assembly GCA_963763615.1 of Bryobacterales bacterium. Classification (GTDB taxonomy): domain Bacteria; phylum Acidobacteriota; class Terriglobia; order Bryobacterales; family Bryobacteraceae; genus Bog-105. Next base: position 478,691 of record CAVXPI010000021.1, read on the forward strand.
GTTGCGCCGTCGATCGCGATGCTGTAGTAGTGGAAGCCGGCCACTTGCGGCGGAATGGTCACCGACCATACTCCGTCCGCGCCTTTCGTCATGTCATGACCACCGCCCAAGCGCACCTGCACTTTCTGCGCGTCTGGAGCCGTCACCTGAAAGGCGACGCGATGATCGGGATAGATGCACGGATAAGGCGAGCCCGGAATGTTGAGGGATGACGGTTTGCATTCATCGGCCGCTTGCCCCCAACACAACGCTCCGCTGAAGAGCACTAAGGCTACGATTTTCATATTGTTCTCCTTCAAGTAAATCAACTTGCTTAAACTTTATGTGGCAACTTACCACTCCGCCACGGAGCCATCGTCATGAAAAACTCGCGCCATGGGTTTGGTGCCGCCGAAGGGATACTTCGCGAGGCTCTCTTCGGACAGCTCAAAACCAAGACCCGGTTTTTCAGATAGCGGGAACCTTCCGTTCACCATGCGCATCGCGGGGAAACCCAACCACTCTTCCCAAACCTTGTCGGCAGGACCGGGCTTGACTTGTCCGCAGATTTCCTGGACGACGAAGTTCGGCATAGCGGCATCCACGTGAATCGTGGCGAGCCCGCCGATTGGCCCCTCACAAGCGTGCGGAGCCATTGAGATGGACGAGACATTCGCGGTAACAGCCACTTTCCACAAGCCCGTGACGCCGCCGACATGATTGATGTCGGTCTGGAGGATATCGATTACCCCCATTTCAATCAACTCACGGCAGCCATACGAAGCGATGAGCCTCTCGCCGGTCGCGATTGGGGTAGTAGAACGGCGCGCAATTTTGGCCATTGCCTGCACGTTCTCAGGCGGGCACGGTTCCTCTACGAACAGCAGGTTCAGCGGCTCAACTTCCTTTACGATGATCGATGCTACGCTAGGGCTGGTCTTGGCATGGAAATCAACAGCGATATCGATATCCGGGCCTAGAGCCTCGCGCATGAGTTCAATCGATTTGATGGCCCTATCGATCTTCGGCCGGCGTTCGATCCATTCGTAGTATCCGGGAATGCCGCCCTTGACGCAGGTTATTCCCTCTTCGGACGCGGTTGCGCGAATCTCCGTCAATCGTTCCCTATTGGCTCCATCAACGTGATAATAGCCGCGCACTCCGCGAGGATCAAAAGGTCCCCCCAACAGCTTGTAGACCGGCATTCCAAGCGCCTTGCCGCGAATATCCCACAACGCTTGATCGATACCGGATATGGCGGATCCCATGACGGGCCCCGCGCGATAGAACGAATGAACATACATCGACTGCCAGATGTGTTCCACCTGCATGGGATCGGCGCCCATGAGGAAATCTTTGAAATCGTTGACGCACGCCATCACTGCGCTGGCTTTGCCCTCCAGGGTTCCTTCGCCCCAGCCGATTAGCCCTTGATTAGTCTCAAGCTTCACGAATACGTAAGGGCGGTCGGAGGTGGGCGTGAGCGACACGCCAAAGACCTTCAATCCGGTAATCTTCAGACCCGATTGCACATCCGCAAATGCCTGAAGCCCGGCGGGACCGTTCTGTTGCGCGACAGCTTGGGGCTCCAACGCGCAGCCGCATTTTTCCATGCCCAAGGCGCGGCGAGTTGGTTTCCTGCCTGCCATCGCCAAACCTGCAGTTCCGAGAACGAGGAAATTTCTACGAAACACGGTATTTCTCCAGAGCCTGCGCATCCACGGCGATTCCGAGGCCAGGCGATTTCGTCAGTTGCAGGAAGCCGTTGTCAGCAACTTCTAAGTCCGGCGCCACGATCTCTTTCCGCATAGCGCGATCCTGCTCTTCAGTGGGAAGGGGCACGTGTTGAATGAAGAAGTTCGGAATGCTGGCGGCTATATGAATGGCGGCTGCTGTTGCTATCGGTCCTCCATCGTGGCGCGGCGCCACGGCCACGTAGTATGGTTCAGCGAGCGCCGCGATCCGCCTCACACCGCTGATTCCGAACGTAGCGATATCGGGCCGAACCAGATCGATCAACCCTTCGCGCAATAGACCTTGAAAAACGGCAGGATCATCTATGCCGGCGCCGAAGCCGAGAGGCACGACCGTTTCTGTTGAGACTTTGCGCAGAGCCTCGATATTCGAATGCGAACATGGCTCGTCAAACCAAAGCGGATGTTTGGCTTCTACCGCGGTTGCCACAGAGGCGGCATCGCCCGGTGTAAGGAGGCCATTTCCTGCAAGCACGAAATCCCGATCCTCCGGAACGGCATTCACCATTTCCAGAATTCGGTTCTGATAGCCTTTGCCCTGATTGCGCGATAACGGCGCAGGGATGTCGATCACCGCAATTGGGAATTGCTGAGAATTAGGTGAGCTGTAAGCGCGAACCTTGCTGCGCGTGGGGCCGCCAAGAACTCGATAAACAGGAGCGTTCGCCGCTTTGCCCAGGATGTCTAGAAGGGCAATATCAAGGGCAGCACGAAATGGGGTGGCAGTAGTAATGGTGGCGTACTGATGAGCTGGTCTACCAACCCACGCAGCCTGCAGTGCCTTGATGTCCGCATTTGGATCGAAACCACATTCACCCCAGCCGGTGAGCCCAGATCGGGTTGTTATGCGCAGCAGTGAATACCGATTTCCCGAGAGAGGCGCGCGAATAGCGAAATGGCGGATCTCCCTGATATCGAGCGCTGACGGTTGCGCCGCTCCGATCTGTGGCGCAGTTTCGAATCTTAGAATTATTTTCTTACGCATAGGCTGTCCGGATCAATCGCGGAACAGAAGCGGCGCGTATTTCGAAAGGTACACCTGCCAGTTTGGCCAACTGTGTCCACCGCCCGACTCGTTCCAGACATGCTTAACGTTTTGCTTCGTGAGCAGGTCGTCCAGCGCCTTGACGCCTTTGTACCCTGGGTCTTCCGTGCCGCAACCGATCCACAGGACTTTGAGTTTCTGATTCAGGACCGCGGGATCCGCTTTCTCCCATTCGGCGCGATTGCCGGCACCACTAAAGGCAGCGATGTAAGAAAACTGATCGAGGTTGTGGAGACCGATGGACAGCGCTTGAGCGGCGCCCATCGAGAGTCCGCCGATCGCTCGATCCTTGCGATCGGTCAAGACTCGGTATTTGCTTTCGACGAGGGGCTTTACCGCCGTGAGCAATTCCTTCTCGATCACTGCGGAATCATTTGGCGACGGAGGAGCGCTCGACCCTGTCTTGATCTCGCGGGTCAGGTGGCCAAAAGGCATCACCACAACCATGGGCTTGATTTTTCCGTCGGCTAAAAGATTATCCATGATCACGTTGGCGCGTCCGGTCCAGGTCCAGGATGCTTCAATTTGCCCGTTGCCGTGAAGCAGGTAAAGCACCGGCAATTTCTGTTTGCCGGCTTCGTAACCAGGAGGCGTGTAGATATAAACCATGCGCTCGGCGTTGAGTTGCGCGGAATCGTAGAATTCTACGTGCACTGTTCCATGCGGGATATGGCGTTCTTCGAACACCGCCTTCTCTGGGTTAGGCACGATAAAGAGGCTGGTTGGTCCCCAGCGGCGCACTTCGAGATTCGGATTTGACGGATCGGGCATTCGCAAACCGCCATCAATCGCATAGCCGTACGTGTAGAAGCCCGGAGGGAGCGGACCCACAGTCAAACTCCACACTCCGCGGTCGTCGCGCTGAAGCGGCATAGGGTTCTTGATCACCTCAAGGATGCCGGGAGACCCCATTAGAACCACTTCGCTTGCTTTAGGGGCAAAAAGGCGGAACGTCACAGTTCGATCGGGATGAACCTCGGGTGAAATCGGAACATTGTTGGTGTCCTCGTAATAGGGTGTCGGAGGCCGCTGGCAATAAACTGCGTCGGCGGTGATGCAGCACAAAGCGGCGGCGAATAGAAATCGCATTCGGAATCTCCTTTCCATTACGGCTTGAGTCCATTCGGTTTGAACTCGCCGCCCTTGACCAAAACATCTAGTATTTCTCTTGTTCGGGCAGGGCACGCCCTTCCTTTTTGGGGTGTCAGATTGTCGTGCTCGGATTCAATCATCGGCAGCGGCTCCTTCGGGCCCGGAATCTGGTTTAGCGCGGTCCAGACTCCGGCGGGTGGCGAAATGGTGTCGATAAATCCCATGCCCGCGAGCACAGCCGCGTGGATGTGCGAGGCAAAATTGACCGTATCAAAATATAGTGCCGTCTTCATCACGCCGGGGTTGTTAGACGGCCAGTTCGGATAGCCTGCTTTTCGGCCGTGAAGATCACCGTTAGTATCGGCGCCGGCAGGTACGCAGACCAGCACAGCGCTGATCTTCTCCGGTCTCAATCCCGCCAACGCAAGACTCTGTTGGCCACCCATGCTGCCTCCCGTTAGCACGATGGTCTTGCCATCCCAATCGGGCCGGGTCAGTAGGTAGTCTAAGGCCCGCGAGTCGCGCAGGTACATATCTAGGAAATACGATTTCTCACGGTCGGTGTTGCCGATAGTTTGGTAATTGCGCGGGATGTTACCGGACGGATCAGCCGGTAATTTGTCGTGCGAATCAACGTTGATGAACAACCATCCGTCGGCCGCATGCTGTGCAGCAGCGTGTGCATTCAAAGCGTACACACCCGCATACTGTAGTTGGATCAATCCAGGAAATTTGCCTTCGCGCGCTGGTTTGGCAACATAGCCATGCGCATGAGACCCTAACGCGTCGAGAGCGAATATATTCAACTCGACTCCGGGAACATCGGTTTGAACCGGCGTTAATACGGCGTTGATGGGCACCTTAGACTGCTCGGTCAGCTTGCCCTCCCAGAAAGCATCGAAATCGTTAGGCCGTGGCGTAGAGAGACCGATCTTTGCCGGTGCGACAGCCGCACCTACCGCGTAGAGACCATTGTCGCGGCCAGTGTTGCCCCCTAAATAAGCCTGGGCGGGCGTCGTCGCAGGACTGATTGGGGCACCTGCATTGTCCGCCGCAGGCGTCGCAGCTTTGTCGAGAGTGGCGTAAGGCTCAATAGCGACGTAGATCATTTCCGGCTGATCGCCGGTGATTTCGATTGTGTCTTTGCCGGAAGAGAGATCGAGCTTGCCTTCTTTAAGGACCACGGCGTTATTGCGGCGCATGGTCCACTTGTAGGAATAGGTGGGAGTGACCGGACCAGGCGTGACGGTCCAACCTACCGTCTCGCCGATATCGTAAATGCCGCTGGCGTGGAAGGGTGCAAACGTGAGTTGCTGGACGATCGGGGCGCGTTGAGCGAAGTCGGCCGGAGCTATGGCGAAGAGCGCGAATACAATGGCAGTCGATCGGAGCATCATTTGGCAGTGTCCTTTGGCGGCGTGAGAGTCACTGTAAGCCCTTTGAGCGGCTGGTCAGCGGCATCAAGAAATCGCGCGCAGAAGTCAGTGGCGCCGCCACCGTTCACAACAGCGGCGCGCACGATGTTGGGTCCTTTTTGAAGCGTGAGACGTTTGGACACGCCATCGTCAATTACGGTTTGCCGATCGCCATAAATGCCGATGACCCGCTGGCCGTTGACCCACCAGACAGACGCCGCGTTTGAGCCGATCGCTAGCCGCACATTGGGAACCTGGTGCGGGCAGTTGACGATAGTGACGGCCCAAAACAAAACGTCGGAGGTCGGTTTCCCGAGTGCACGGGCGAAGTGATAAAGGTTGACATTGTAAAGCGCTGTATCCACTGCGTACCATTTGAGTTCCGCGCCGCCCAGGGTCACTTTGTCGCCGTCATGCGGAATCGCGGCGAACTGATTGGGGAAGTAGGTCTCGTTGACCTCCGCTTCGACAGCGCTTTCGGTTAATCCTTTAGCGGGGATCGGCTCCAAGAGAAGCCAGCGTTGAATGAAGCCATTGCTGTCGGTCGTCTTCGTTCCAGAGGCGGGTTTGGTTAGCGTCGGCCAAGCAACTGGAGTTGTGGCAGCCACTGCCAGCAGAGCGGATGCGGCGAAGATGGCGAACGCCGCCAATTTGTATTTGCGAAGGGAGTTCATCATTTGACCGTTCTCCTGAATGGTTAAGGCGTTCTGAACGACCAGCGCTGCTTGTCGCTCTTAGGATCGAACTCGGAGAGTGTCGCAAAACTGCTGCCCACAGCGGAAAGAGCCAGCGGCTTTTTCGAATTGGGCACCGACTTCGGCACGATGCGCCAGGAGCCGTCGGCAAGCTGGTCCATGCGCCACAGTTGTTCAGGCCCGCCGGTGAATGCAGGGATGACAACCAGCTCCGCGTCTGCAGTGGCGGCGAGCGCACGGTCAGTACCGGCGATGGTGATTTTGAAATACGGTGAGCCGGGATAGCCACCAGCGTTGGCCACAGCGGCAACAGCCCACTTCTGCTGGGCCTGACAGAGGTAGGTGGCCAAACGAGGGTCAACATTGCCTGCGGGCCATTTTGTTGAGACTTGCGCAGCATCTTGCGGGGGAATCACACCACCTGTACCGGCGAACATTCCTCCAGGTCCGCCTCCGCCCGGAGCGCCACCAGGGCCAGTTGTGCCGGGTGGCCTCGGGCCGCGTCTGCGTGGGCCGCCGACAGGCATTCCCTCTACGGCAAGCTCGAGCGCTGTCCCAGTCCGCACTGATTCGATCTCATAAGTGCCCTCCCTCAAGTTCTCGCCAGCGACTGGCCAACCGTCTTTCCAAAGCAGCGGGCGTATGTCGAGCACGCTCGCGCCACCTCTGTCGAGGTCTGCTTCCCAGTGCATAGAGAATTTCTGCACGCCTAGTCCCAGATCCAAGAGGCCGAAATGACCGGGACCAATCAGGCGGCCGCCGGCTCCGATTAGCAGTTTGCCGCCGCCTTGGATCATATCGATGCCTTCGGCGTCGAGGAACGGGCCGGTCACTTTTTTCGAGCGGCCAAGGCGTATGTTGTATCCGGAGTCTGCGCCGCGGCAGCAGCTTCCGTGCGTCGCCAGCAGATAATACCAGCCATCGTGATACATCAGGTCAGAGGCTTCACAATTGATCGCGAGGTTGCGAGGCTTGTCGTTAGGATTGAACCGCTTTCCTGTCCTGGGATCGAGCTCGACCAGCCGGATGTAACCGAAATAAGACCCGTAGGTCAGCCATAGCTTCCCATCAGTTGGATCGAGAAAAACGCCCGGATCAATAGCATTGGAATCCTCTGCTCCGTCGGATGAAGCGACAACGCCGCCCTCCGCCCACTTATAGTCAGGGGAACTCGGATCGAGGCTCTTGCTCCAGATCATGTTGACGGCGGCTTTGGGCTGTGCACCTATATTCGCGGCAACGTACACGTAGTAGCGGCCGCCAAGGTGAATGACATCTGGAGCTAATCCGCGGCGTGGGAGTGGACTTCCTCGTCGCCACGTCCACCCGTCGTCGGAGACGAGTGAAGAGCCGCCCGTACCGTATGTATAAAATTTTCCATCGCACATTACAACAGTGGAGGGGTCGTGGATTACGACCTCACCGTCGAGCGCCAGCAACATTTCAGCCAGCACTAGACCAGCCATGAACAGAGCGTATTTCATAAGACGAATTGGTAGAGCTGCGCTGGAATTCTATCAAGAGTCAAATCAAGAACTCAATCCTGCAAAAGCAGCGCTGGGCGTGTAATCGCTTGCAGCGCACGGGCTCGCCTAACCCACCGTTTGGAGGATTCTTATGCTCAGAATTAAATTGCCCTAGTGCTGCTCAATTGCGTTAATTGGAGTATCGTTGCCGCTCTCTTGCTGTCAAGGAGCGGCGTACGCAAACTTCTGCAAGTTGGTACTAGGTCAACGCCGCAAGTTTCCGAAAACGGCCTACGGCACAACAGATATCGGGTCGACCGCTGCCATCCCAGCTTGCCGGGAGTGATTCTGGAGGCGGGCAACGTCAGCGAGTTCCTTCCGTGCGCGATCATGCTGGCCCAATTGATCGTAGATTCGCGCCATAACGAAATGGGGTTTGCTGTCTTCAGGGTTGAGTTTCGCCGCCCGTTCGAGGTGTGGGATCGCTTCTCGAAAGTGTCCGAGTTTAAACAGAGCCTTGCCGGCGAGAAAATGAGCCTCTGGCGAATCAGGCCTAAACTTCTCAGCTTGCCTGGCGCAAGTCAATGCCTCTTCGAGACGGACAGCATCGTGCCCGAGTAGCAACAGCACGCTGAGGTTAATCAGTGCGGAGTAATTGCCATCGTCTGAAGCCCGATCAGAATCAACCACCTTACGATAGTAGGATTCGGCGAGGCCATAATTCCCGAGGCGTGCCTGCGCGAGCGCCAAGGCCTGTAGTGCCTGAGACTGGAGCGGCTTCGCATCCAGCGCGCTATAAAGATAACGCAAAGCCTCCTCGAACTTTCCGTTGAGGAGCAATTGATTTCCGGCAAGATAGGCGTTCACACTATCCGACGGATTTTCTCTTGCCGCCTCCAAGAACTCTGCCTCCGCGTCTTCGGACCTATGTAGCTCACGCCAATCCAAACCGAGTAATTGGTGAACCTTGTCGTTCACGGCATTGACTTTCAGAGAATCTTCGAGAAATCCGGCGGACCGTTGCCAGGCTTCGTGATCGAAATAGATCTTGCCGATTCGGAAGTAAGTAGCGGCGCGATCGGCGCCACCCCCCAAGAGCTGTTGTGCCGTTTGATCGGCTCGGGCGAATTCCCGCTGGGCAACCTGGGTGTCCAGTTTTGCATAAAGCACCTCGGCTGTTGTCCGCGCAGGATTATCCCCCGTCTGCGGCTGAACATTACTTGGGAGCACGAGTTGCAAGGCGAGCAGCGGAACCATACTCTTCAACTGACGCATGAATTGCCATTTTATCGTTCGGCCACGTGTACAATTACCACCGTGTCCCAAAGGTTCGGCCTCAGCATGTCGGTTTTACTCTGCGCCGCTTATGTTTTGAGAACTCACAATTTCTTTGCGGCATCGGGGCCGCTCAGCCGTTCCGTCCGTTTCAGAGATGTCGCCCAACGAGCGGGAATCGGCGGTTCCATGATCAACGGCGGAACGGAAACGAAAAAGTATGTATTTGAAAGCACGGGAAGCGGAGTCGCGCTGATCGACTACGACGGTGACGGTTACCCCGATATTTTTCTGGTAAACGGGAGCCGCTTGGAAGGCTTTGCTCAGAACCCAGCACCTGCCAACCATCTCTTCCATAACAACCGCGACCGAACTTTCACCGATGCATCGGCCACCGCCGGTGTTGCGAGCACTGGTTGGGGGCAGGGTGTGTGCGTGGGCGACTTCGATAACGATGGTTTCGACGATTTGTTCGTCACCTATTACGGCCGCCAAAATATCCTCTACCACAACAATGGCGACGGCACTTTCACGGACGTAACCGCGCAGGCGGGTCTCAATGACCAGCCGCGCAATTGGAGTACCGGCTGTGCGTTTGTAGATTACGACCACGATGGCCGGCTCGATCTGTTTGTGGCGAGCTACGTCGATCTCGACCTGGCCACTGTAGGTCTGCCGGGCTCGGGGCCGAACTGCTTCTGGAAGGGTGTCGCGGTATTCTGCGGGCCACGCGGCTTGCCGGCGCTGCACTCTCATCTCTACCGAAACCAGGGTAAAGGCAAGTTTGTGGACGTCTCTGCCACGGCGGGAATCGCCAAGACCACCGCCTGTTACGGTTTGGGTGTGCTGACGGGCGACTTCGAGAATCGCGGCTGGACGGATATCTATGTAGCTTGTGATTCGACGCCCAGCCTCTTTTTTAGAAATAACGGTGACGGAACCTTTATGGAGCGCGGCATACAGTCGGGCCTGGCATACGACGAGGACGGGCGCGCGCAAGCAGGCATGGGCGTTTCTGCCGCGGATTACGACGCCGACGGGTGGGCCGATATCTTCAAGACCAACTTCGAGGACGACGTTCCGGATCTCTACCACAATGACGCCAATGGAAGCTTCTCCTTCATGACGTTCGACGCCAAGCTTGGCTTCAACCTGAAATACCTGGGCTGGGGAGGAGGCTTTTTCGATTACGACAACGATGGCTGGCCGGATCTCTTTGTTGCCAATGGTCAAGTTTACCCGGAACTCGAAAATCACAACCATCCCGAATCCCCGTACCGGCAGCGAAACCTTCTTTACCACAACTCTGGCAATGGCCGATTCGAAGACGTAACGTCGATTGCGGGACCTGGCCTCGAGTTGCGGCGATCTGGACGCGGCGTAGCCTTCGGCGACCTCGGCAACGACGGTAGAATCGACGTTCTGATTAACAATCAAAACGACCCGCCCACACTCTTACACAACGAGAGCGAAGACCTGGGGCATTGGATCTCGATTCGCACGGTAGGCACAAAATCGAACTTCGATGGCATTGGAGCTCGCGTGGTAGTGACCGCAGGAGGGCTACGCCAGATTCAGGAGATCCGGAGCGGCGGCAGTTACCTTTCTCAGAACGATTTGCGGCTGCATTTTGGACTGGGAACCGCAACTAAAGTCGATCGGATCGAGATTCGTTGGCCAAGCGGCATTACCGATAAAATCGATAACGCATTAGCCGGCCAATTTATGACGGTCAAAGAGGGGCGAGGAGCCGTGTCCGAAAGAACAACGCCGCTGCCACCTAAAATAAAAACTTCAGCGCGACCTGCACATCTCGTCCCTCAGACGCGCTGGTCACCTGGCCGAAGCGCGGGTCGTTGACATGGGTAATCACGCCGTCGGCGCTAAAGTTGGCGTGATTGAAAGCGTTGAAGGCCTCGGCTCGGAATTGCAGTTTCTTTGATTCAAAGATCCTAAAATCTTTGAGCAAGGCGAAGTCGATGTTTTGAATACCCGGCCCCGTGAGGACGCTTCGGCCGGAGTTTCCGAAACGGAAAATGCCGTTGTTATTGTCGGCTATCAAAAACTGGTTGGTAAAGCAACTGGTGTCGAACCAGCGTGCCACAGTCCGATCGCCGCTGGGCAGGTTGCCATTGCAAACCCGGTCTGGGCGCCAGTTTCCAGTGCCTACATTGCCGGAGTCGATACCCGACTGCGGCGTAATCGGAAACCCTGTCTGGAAGGTCTCAATGGCGGTAAGCTCCCAACCACCCAGAAAGCCGTTTACCAGCGGATTGGCATGACTCAGCCAGCGCCTGCCGCTGCCGAACGGTAACTGGTACAAGCTGCTGAACGTGAAGCGGTGCCGGACGTCGTTTACGGTGAGGCCGCGTTCTTGGCTCGGGTCGTTGTCGTTCTGTCCCTGCGGCGCCCCTCCGTCGGCGTAAGCTCCCTCCTCGCCTTCATTGTTGGAGATATTTTTAGACCAGGTATAGCCAGCGAGGAACTGCAACCCATTGAACATCCTCCGGGTGACCTGTAATTGAAGTCCGTTGTAATTGGCATTGCCACCTGAACTCATCTGCGCCGTAAAGCCGAAGTCCGGGTAGAGCCGGCGTGATTGCACGTCCCCCGGTCCTGGGATAGCTTGGTTTCCGAAGAAATGAAAGTGGCCAAGCTCGATTGCGGAGGTTCCCACGTAGCGAACCTCCAGCGACAAGCTGCTTGTCAACTGACTCTCGATACTGAGCGACCACTCATGCACGTATGGCTGGCGGAGGTTGGAAGCGGGGTTGACAGAGATAAAGGATTGACTCAACGGCGGCGTGCTGCCTCCAATGAAGGCAGACTGGAGAGGCGTGGGCGGGCTGGAGGGCGCAAACGTGCTGAACTGGTCGGGCGCCTGAACGGGGTTGTTAAACCCATAGTGGAACTGATTGAACTCAGCCAGTTCAAAAAAGAGCCCGTAGCCGCCGCGCAAAACAAAGCGGTCGGAATTGGTGGGGCGGTATGCAAAACCGAAACGCGGTGCCCAATTGAAATTGTCGCCAAACCAGAGCGAGCGTGCGGCGCGTCCCGTGAATCCCAATTTCTTCATTTCGTCAGGGCACGCAACCAGGTGATATTCGCTGGGTGTGCCGGCGTTCATAATGTACTGCGGGAGGTTACAGTATAGAGCGGCCTGATCGTAGCCCGCCAGCACTAGCACTGCGTTGCCGGGAGTAAAGAGCGGTGCGCCCGGAATGGGTACCAGGCTCGCCCCAACGTCGCGGCGATCCGTCGGCAACTGGTGATGCTCGTAACGGAGCCCCAGGTTCAATGTTAGCTTCTGAGTGACGTGGTAGTCGTCCTGTACAAAAAAATTGATGAACGCGCCGTCTTGATAGTTAACAGCCTTGGCGATGCTTCGTCCGGCGCTAGATGGGTATCCGAGCAGGAAATCCGAAATCGTGAAATTACTGTAATTGTTGTCAAAGGCGAACTGGCCGTGAGGAGAAAACGGCGCCTGGTCGCGCAACGATTGATACGGCTGGATGTCGGTGCCTACCGCAATGGTGTGCTTGCCCTTGACGGCTGTAAATGTGTCCTCGTATTTCTCCACCATGTCGTTCGATTCCACCGGCCGGTAGTTCGAATCGCCGATGGTGAAATAACCCGACGAAAACTGGAAAGCCGGGAAGCCCTCATCCGCCGGGGACAGTGCGTTCAGGCCCTGGATACCGAAGCTGGACATAAAGCCGGGTTTACGTGGACACGACTCACAGGTTCCAATATCCATGTCACGAGAGAACCCGATGCGAACTTCGTTGAGCATCGTGGGACTGATTGTATGCGTCCAACTCGTCGCGGCGTTCTGGCCTCGAAAGCGAATCCTATCGCCGAAACCGGGCAAAGCCGAATAAGCCTGCTCTGGCGTGTAGGTAATCGACTGTGCAAGCATGTAGCGGACGAAGAGATTATCCTTCTCACTAAAGCTGTGATCGACGCGCCCGCTAAACTGATTGTCATTGCGGCTCCGCTTGGGATTGGTTACGTAGTTATTGGTGCCCACAGTAGTGGCCCCGGCAACGTCCGGTTCAGGGAAGTAAGGAATCACAACTTTTGCTACGCCGCTGATACGGCTGGCCGGAATGATATTTCCCGAAAAGGCTTGGCAGGTGGCGCCAAAGGGCGGATTGCTACAACTTAAAGGATCGATGATCTGATATGGCGCCTGACCGGTGTTGGGATCGGGCTGGTTGAGCAGTGCCGAAAAATCTCCCTTCAGCATCGCGGGAGTTGGGACTTGGCCCGAGTAGGTTAGTCCCTTGCGTTCTCTCAGCGCTTCGTACCCCCCAAAGAAGAACGTTTTGTTTTTTCGGATGGGGCCGCCGAGGTATCCGCCGAATTGGTTCCGTTGGTATGACGGGCGTTCCGCCGAAAAGAAGTTTCGGGCGTCCATGTTGTTGTTGCGTAAGAATTCGAAAGCGCTACCGTGAAATCCGTTGGTGCCGCTTTTGGTCGTCAGATTGATAGTCGAGCCGGCGTTCTTCCCGAACTCGGCCGAAAAGGACTGGCTCTGAACCTTGAATTCCTGTACCGCATCCGGTGACGGCTGGATAGAGAAGCCGCCCGTCATCATGTTCTTCGCATCTACTCCGTCGATCAGCACGTTGTTACCGGAACCACGCAACCCGTTTGAAGCGTAGGTCACTTCGCTGAAGGGTGAGCCGAAGATGTTGCTCGAGAATCCTCCACGGTCTGGCACGGTACCGGCCATCAGCAGGGGCAGGCTGCCGAAACGCCGGGTATTGAGCGGCAATTCCGTGACCTGACGCGAGTCAACTGTCATACCAATCGAAGCGGTCCCAGTTTCCACCATAGGCGCGGTCCCAACCGTTTCAATTTTGGTAAGAAGGGTCCCCACGCTAAGCTGAATATCGATTCGCGACTTTTGGTTCACAACGAGTGTGACGCCGGTCTGCTCCGACTTAGCAAACCCGGTTTTTTCCACGGTAATGGTGTAGTTGGCAGGCTCCAGGTAGGGGAGAACGTAACTGCCGTCAGCCTTCGTCGTAATCGTGGTAACGCGCCCGTTGGCGGGGTTTAGGGCGGTTACGGTAGCGTCCGGAATAACAGCGCCCGCCGGGTCGGTGATCGTTCCAAACAGCGTCGCGCTGACTTGTTGTCCGACGCAAAGAGTCGCCGAGTATATTAGAAGCGCGAGCGACGCGCCGATACGAGGCAACAAACGCCTCACCAAGGCGCTTGCATTTCCAGCAACCTGAACACGCATTCTTACCTCCCCCAAATCGTTGGTGGGTGGAACGCCAGAGTTCTCCCCCGATGCTATGAATCTCTGAGACTAGGACAAGCACAGCCGATTGTCAAGGAGATTCATGGTTCTATTTGTTGCCGGGCTTGTTTTTAGCACAACTCACCCGGCCAATTGATCTTGCGCCGTTAGTGGCTCTGATCATTTGTGGCCGGAAGGTTTTGCTTTTCCCGTTGCCGGGAAGGGTCACCGTGCGCTCCGCTTGCTTGCAAGAGCGTCACCTGCTCCTCACGTTTCTTTTCCCGGAGTCTCTGGGCGGTGGCGAGTTCACGAGCGTATTCGTTTGAGCGCTTCTGTCTCTTGTAGATACGGGCCAGTTGATAGTGGGCGTCGGCTCGCTCGGGGTCAATGCGCAGGCAAGCCTCGTAAGCATGGGCGGCTTCAATGTCGCGATTCAGTTTCGCGAACACCTTTCCTTCCTCCGCGAGAGCGCGAGCATCTTTAGGCTGGGTATGCAGCAAATCCTCCAGCAGTGGAAGTGCCTCCGCTGGCTTTTCCTCCATTAGGTAACTGTCCGCGAGGTAGTACTTCGCTTCCTCGAATTCGGCGTCAAGCGTCAAGGCCTGCTTAATTTCCGGTTCGGCCTCGGTGAATCGGTGCACTTTCCAATACATGAATCCGAGCGAGAAGCGCACGGTGGCGTCGCCGGGTAACTGTCGCCGGGCAGCTTCGAATTCTTCTATCGCCTTTTGATAATTTCCCAAGCTGTCTTCCGCCTGCCCCCTTAGAATGCGGACCCAGGGGGAATCAGGGTCAAGCGACTGAAGGCGTTCGAAGGTCGGGAGAGCCTTCTCGAATTGCTTGGTTTCCAGATAGCTTCGCTCCAGGAGATAGAGCGTCGCTAAATCATTTGGATTCAGTTCAGACGCCTTCTCCAGCCGGGGAACTGCACGCGAAAAATCGCCTTGTCCGACAAGCGCGCCCCCGAGCAGCTCTTGCACTTGAAGATTATCCGGGGCGATTTGTTCAGCTCGCTCGAGCACTGGCGCCGCGCGTTGGTAGTCTTGTCTCTTGATATAAGCGATTCCCAGGTTGATGTTGGTTCCGAGTTCGGAAGGATTCAACGATAGCGCCTGCTTGTAATACCCGATGGCCGCATCAAACCGTCCGCCGCGAACCTCGATCACGCCCAGCCGGTTGAGAGCCGCAATCGACCGTGGATCGATCTTGAGAATCTCTTGGTAGACCACCTCAGCATCTTTCCACTTGCCGGCATTCTCGAGTTGCTCGGCACGTGCAGCAAGGCCTTCAATCGATTGCTGCGCGGAAAATATTGGCAAACCTGTGACGGGAAATGCCGATCCGGCCAAGGGAAACAAGGCCGCCACAAAGAGAGACGACGCCAACATCCTCACGCTTTTTTCAGGCCGCGCTTTCATCGAACGAGGGGAGTCTAGCACATCGGAGCCAATAACCTGATTCTTGTTCCGGATGTTATTATCGTAGCCTCAAGATGCGAAAACGGCGGATCCTGCCGCAGCGGCTTGCGGCTACATGTGCCGCGGCGACCGCCTTGGTTCTGCTGCTTCTGCTGCCGGCGCGTGGTGATTCATCTTCGCGAACCTCCGCCGACCGCCGCAATGCTGCGCCGATCATCCTGATTTCTGTCGACACGCTACGTGCCGATCACCTGGGATTATACGGCTATAAGGGGCTTGCCACAACCCACATCGACCGAATCGGCGCGGGGGGCACAGTCTTCTTCCAGGCCAATTCTCAGGTTCCGCTCACCTTGCCCTCGCACGTCTCGCTGCTGACGTCGACTTATCCTTTTGTGAACGGAATTGAAGACAATGGATTGCAACTGGCACCCAATGCGGTGACACTCGCCGGGGTTCTTAAGTCGCATGGGTACAAGACTGCTGCGTTTGTAGGTGGCTTCGTTCTCGACAGGCGCTTCGGACTTGACCAGGGCTTCGACACCTATGACGCCCCTTCGAACCCGCATCCGAAACCTGGCGAAGACCCTGGCGACATAAAACGCTTTGCTGAAAGCGTTACTCAAGCTGCCACCCGATGGCTAGAGCAAAATGCGGACCAGCCATTCTTTCTCTTTGTTCACCTGTACGACTTGCACACGCCTTATACGCTGCCCTCTTCAGAACGAGGGCGCGGCTTCAGTTACGACGCCCAACTTGGCTATGTAGACGATGTGCTGGGAAGATTTTGGGATGTCCTCGAGCAACGCGGTATCGTCAAGAAAGCACTCGTCGTGTTTACCGCTGACCATGGTGAAAGCCTGCATGAGCACGGCGAATCTACTCACGGCTACTTCGTCTACCAGAGCACACTGCGGGTGCCGTTGATCATCCATTGGCCTGAGCAGTCGTCATCGTTCCCAAGCCGGATCGACGAACCCGTCAGTTTGCTGGATGTTGCACCTACTCTGCTTCAAGTTGCAGGTTTCGAGCGCCCAGCCGAATTTCAAGGCCGCGGCCTCCTGAATCTGATCGGCGCGCCTGTTACGTCCGCTCAAAAGGCAAGTGCGCCGGAGGAGATATACAGCGAAAGCCTTTACGCCCATACTCATCTTGGAACCAGCGGGCTGCAATCGCTTCGTATGGGGCGTTATAAATACATCAAGGCGCCACATCCGGAACTTTACGATTTGCTTCAGGATCCGGCTGAGACACAGAACCTGTACGACAGTCAGAAATTGAAGGCTCTCGGACTTCGCGCCCGGCTCGAGTCGTTGCGGGCTCCGTATCTTTCCGGTCACGCCCCCGCCAAGTCCGTCGCGCATCCCGAAGCGACCGAGCGGCTCAGGTCGCTCGGGTACTTAGCTGGTACTTCGCCCCGAGAAAGCTCCTCGTCCGATTCCGGTGTAGATCCCAAGGAGCGCATTGGGGATTACGAACAATACGGCCACGCGATCGCTCTTGCCACTGCGGGCCATCTCAGGGCTTCGACTACCACGCTCGAGCAACTGCTCGATAAAGATCCAAATATGCTGGATGTCCGTGTCACCCTTGGACTGAACCAGCAGAAACTCGGTCTTCACGCCGAGGCTGCCGAAAACTTTAAGGCGGTTTTGAAGCGCGACCCGCAGAATGTAATCGCTCACTTCGACCTTGCCGTAAGTGAGCACTCGCTCGGGCGGCAAGAAGATGCGATCAACGAACTGGAAGCAACGCTTGCGCTAGCCCCCTACTACGTGCGAGCGGAGGAGATGCTGGCCAAGATGTATTTGGACGGGAAGAATTACGAGAAGGCTCGCAGTCTCCTTAGTCACATGATCCGGCTTGACCCAACCAGTTACACGGCCAACTATAATCTGGGCGTGCTCGACTGCCTGCAGGGCAATTGGCAGGACGGCGAACTTCATTTACGCGCCGCCATTCAGGCGCAACCCGCTTCCGCCGAGGCCCACAACACCTTTGGTAGCCTCCATCTCCGCCGCGGCGATTTCGACCTCGCACGCGCAGAGTTTATGGAGGCGATTCGTCTCAATCCGCAATTTGCATCTCCACACTATAATTTGGGCGTAATATTCCGGCAGCAGAACAGGGACGCCGAAGCCGCCCAGCAGTTTCGCGAGGCCCTTTCCGCCGATCCCCACTTTCAGCCCGCTCGCACCGCGCTCGATCGTCTGAAGTTGGGGATGGGGCAGAACGAATGACTTGAACTCCCCCGCTGGCCGCGAAGATCAAGGGCGGGCTGCACAAACGCCTCTTGCGATACTGGGAGTTCCGTGAAACCAATAGCGAATTTCAAACTGTCCCGGCTCGCTTCCGATCTCAAGCAAACGGCGGTTAGCCAGGCACTTATTTTGAGTGGCGCACGCGCTGAGAGATCTCAGCTCGCGGCTGCCGTGGCGTCTGAACTCGGCCGGCGCATTCACACTCTGGGTACGGATCCGAATGCCCTTAGTGCGGCTGAGTCCTTTGTGAAATCAATGTCGTCAGCGGACCAGAAGAATTGGATCTTGTTTTTCGATGAGGCCGACGCTCTGTTCGGAAAACGAACGTCAGTGAAAGATTCGCACGACAGGTATGCCAACCTGGAAACTTCGTTTGGTGGCTTAATCATGTTCGGCGTTGACAACACGGAGGATTTGCCACCGGCCATCGTGCAGCGCTCCCGAACCTTTGTCGTTGGCGAGCATTGGCCTCCGCGGTAGCGGTTGCGCCGCTATACTTCGCCTTTTGGCCCAGATAGCCGTACAGCACAATCGGATTTTGTCTTTGGTAAGTGACGCCGTCTTCCAAAGGCGAACGGATCTTAAAGGACGTGCGCGCGCCCTCGGGTTAATTAAACATTCCCGCGTTTCATTTCGCCCGCCAGGTAGTCGGTCGCGCGCCAGGCTAGAGCCAGGATCGTGAGCGTGGGGTTCTTTTCCGAAGCCGTGGTGAAAGCGGACCCGTCCACGACAAAGACATTCTTTACGTCGTGCATTTGGCAGAAGCCGTTGAGCGCCGACCGCTTGGGGTCGGCACCCATGCGGCAAGTACCGTGTTCGTGGATGGCACTGCCATTCGGTTCCAGCTTGCCGGCCTCGAACGGAACAATCTCCGCCTTTGCCGCGTGCAGGATTTCGAGCATCGTGTCGTACATGTCCTTCGACATTCTCCGTTCGTTCTCGCCAACCGAGTAGGCTATACGGCAAATGGGCACACCGTACTGGTCGAGGGGCGATCCCTTGACCGTAATGCGGTTTTCCGCTTTGGGCAGCGCTTCGCCGAAAGGATGCAACGCTAACACCGCCGGGTACCGCTGCTTCACGGCTTTCTTAAAGTCGAGCCCGAATCCGGGAATCTTCTTCGCATAAGACAGATCCGTCTGCGCTCCGGTGTACCAGAACTGGCAGCCGAAACCGCGCAGATAGTCGCGTTTGCGGCCATCGCGGTGATTAAAGCGCGGCATGTACATGTGCGCGCCGCCGATGCCATCGTCGTTGTAAACTTTGCCACCCATCAGCTCCGGTGCGAAGCCGCGCATGGTAAAGCGAATCTGTTCAGACAAATAACGGCCGATGACGTCGGAGGAATTTCCTATGCCGTTCGGAAACGCGTGCGACTGGGAGTTCAGCAGGATTCGCGTGGAATCGATGCATGAAGCCGCGACAATCACGCGCTTGGACGCGCATCTACGTTATTACCGAAGCCGACCGATCTGTAACGACCATCCTTCTGCCGGAAGAATACTGAATAATAAAAACCAAGACGCCAGTGTGATCGGCGTCTTTTTATTTCCCGACTATCGCCCGGCTGACAGTAAAGCCGAATTCATTTTTCCACAAACTCACATCCCGGCAGCACATGGACCAGCGACTTCAACTCATTCATAGAAAATGGGTGGTCGAGCAGTCCCGCCCGTTCGAGCTCCAAATGCCGTTGCCGAAATTGGGTGGTCGGTGCCGCCTCGATCAGATTCAGGTGTCGGTCCAACTCATAAACCACGTTTTCAGGCCTGTCTTCACGTTCTCCTTCTACTACTGTCACTATGATGCGGTTTTCGGTGACCGTCGCGCCGATTGCCCGGTTGTACGGTTCGCGGTGCAGCTTTGCTTTGGCGAGACATGTCCGTTCAAAGAGGACACGGCAGGTCTCTGTTCCTTTGCCGAGCGGTGACTGGTTACCTGGCTTGCCAAATGAGATAACGCCAAACTTCGGAGCCCTGTCCTCAGGTTTGAGGCCGCGATCAAGGGTCACATCCGTGGTGCCCGCAATGTTGTTTGGGTCGAACGAAACCAAAGTCGCGGAGCGGTACGCGTTATCCACGCCAGCGAGGAAGATCCGCTCCTGCCCGTTGTACTTTGCAAACTGTCCATACCGCAGATGGCCGGCGTGCCAATATTCGCTGATCTTCCTCAGCCTTCCGTCGAGGACGGCGATCTGGTTAGGGGCGTTGTTCATAACGCTAGAGACGACGATCTGCGCTTCGCCTTGTGTGGTCCTTCGCGGAAAGACACCCACAACCACGTAGGGCGGAAAATATTCTGAATTTGGCCCCGTTATTTCGGCGGGCTGCCCAACCACCAGATCGGCACCCGGCGTGAAGGTGAACGTCAGCGCCGGAATGGGTCGAAGTCTCCTCAGCATCCTTGGTTGGGTAATGAACCCGTAGAGCTTGTCGCTTTCAACGTCATACGCTTCTGGCCTTAAAGAAAACAAAACGTCAGCCACACCATCCCCGTCGAGGTCGAAATACCGGCAGAGCGGCGGGTGAGTTGCGTACATTGCTTTGTAAAGGGGTTGGGTGAACTCCTGCCGCCACACTTCGCGGCCTTGGCCATCTTTAACGATGAGCGTATTGACGGAGACTTCGCACGCCGCTGGTTCGCCGGGTGCCGTGGCATAGAGAGCGACCCCAATAGCGGCAAGCCCGACCAATCCCAGGGCGAGGAATACAAAAGGGGAGCGCCAGACGGTTGTGCGTTCGCGCTTGGATTCATCCAGGTTTGCGATGGGTGGAGGAACAACCGTTTCGCCGATATCAAGATGATCGGTCGGTGGGGGATTACCACCCTGCGTTCCGTTCCCGACAGTGCCATTCGCGAGTCGTGCCGTTGGCGGTGCCTCTTGCGAAGGAAATGAGAGCGGAGCGACAAATTGGTAACCGGTTCCGGTCACGGTCACGATATAGGGCGGGTCGTCTCCATTGGTTTTGAGCGCCTTCCGAACCTGTCCGACCGTCTGCTCGACGACGTTCAACCCGCGACCCTCACTCCAGACGTTTTTCAAGAGGTCGTCTTTAGAAACCACTCTCGCGTGGTTCATAACCAGATAGACCAAGAGGTCAAACGGCTTTCCGGGGAGCTTAATGATCTCGCTATTTCGGCGTAAACACCGCTGGCGGATGTCCAAAGTAAACGGACCGAACTCAACTACCGCCGGGAAAGCGTTGCTTTGGTCAGCCGCCATAGGGAGCTAAATCCTTTTCGTTTGAACGAGTTCAGAATTTTTCAGCATTTTTTAGTATGCGGACGAGCAAAATTATTGTATCTTCGAGCAAATGAATTCGGAACATTTTCTTCTCGGAGCCATGCGAAGCACGTTGTTAGTACTGGGACTCGTGATTGCTGGCGTGAATCTGAACGCCGCGCCGATCACCCTCGACTTCGAAGAATTCTCGGACGGTATAATCCTTACCACGCGGCACTCCTGCGTGAATATGGTCTCTTACCACGGGGAGCCCAAGAGGATTGAATTTACAAAGTGCCCAATAAACTTAGGAGACCACGCCACTATCAGTCACAACTTTGTGGGGGCATCATCCACCGGCACAATCCCACAAGCCCTCAGTATTTTGGCCATTTTCCTGGCGTTGGTTCTGACGGGGTATTCGGACTATCGAAAGATGGTCGGCCTACGATTGCGATACCTCCTGACTGCAAGCGCAAAGTTGAGCGTCTTTCTGCTCTTCTTAAGTACCTTCCCAATACTTGCTGACGATGTAGTGGTGGACACAACGACTCCACTTGTTTCCTCGTGGTCCGGATTTATCATCGGTGCCAGCACAGTTGGCGGCGTCACGGTCAATATTGCTGAAGGTCCACCATTCACGCCAGCCGCGAACTATATATTGACAACTATTAGTGTTGTGGTAGCTCGATATGTTCCTCCAAACCAAATGAGGTTAACGCTAGCCGAAGATGCTGGTGGGGTGCCGGGCCAATCACTTGAGACATTCACCCTCACAGGGAGCGCTGGGGTTGGTCCGCCAATGCCTACAGTCCTAACGTCTTCGGCACATCCTCTGTTATTGGCGCATAAGCAGTATTGGCTCATAGCAAGCGCCTCTTTACCCACTACAATGTTTTGGGCGCTCAACAATACTTCAATCGGAACGGTTGCCTATCAATATAATGGGGGCCCTTGGGCTCTTGATACTCGAGTTAATCAAGAGCAATTTCGCGTCACAGGTATTCCAGTTGCTTCTAATTCTCCACCCACACCGACCATAAGCTACTATGTTCAAACCACAAACCCTGCGACGCTTGCGTCGATGGGCAGAGACCTAGCCCGGAGCCAAATCGCTGAAACCTCCGATCAGGATGGAATCGTAGCTCTATTGTTTGGCCAGCCAATTGTTACATCATCGGGTGAATATGGAGCTGGCTTCAACACGGCGTTGACGGTATCACAGATCGCAGAACTCGTAGAAGCTTTCGCCAGCGGCTATTATAATGCGCTTGGTACGAACACAACAATCCACGTGCGCGTCGCCATATCGACAAGCAATGCAACTACTCAATGCCATGACAATAACGTAACTTTTAACCACGGCCAAGCTTGGGCGCAGATGGTCAATTCGGTCGCTTCTTGGGTCATCAATCAGGGATATTCGGGTCAAATTGACATCGCAGGTGGAAGCGACATAGAATTAGCACTAGCCTCAGATACCTTCGGGTCGAAAGCCGCATGCAATGCGGCCGGGAAGCCGCGATGGGGAACCGTTGCGGACGCGAAGAATTGGGTTGACGGCTATTCCTCGGTCTCCCCGCAGCATTTCCTGTACGACTTGGGTGACGCCGGTGGCTGCCCGGAACAGCGGTCGACCGCTTCTCCTGGTCCATGCAATGCTGGAGCCACACAAGACGACGTTTGGTATGTGTCGTGGGGAAAAGATCCTTCGCAACCTCTGCCCCAGATATACGTACCAGCCCAAGCAGCTCAATGGCAACAGCTGAGTCTCTATGGATACTTGGCCTACGGGGCGAATATAGTCATAGCCGGAGCGTTGACCGAGGCAGGAGCATGTGGTTCCTCTTGCCAGACCTATGCTCCGGCACAAGGGTGGATGCAACTCGATAACCAACTTAACAGTGACACCAGAACGGCACAGACGTTGCCCTGGTCGACCGACATCAGAAGGAGTCCAAACTGATTTCCAACACATGTATAAGTCGAATCCATATATCATTAATTAATAGGAGATGAATCATATCATGCGTCGTCTGATCGGTATCGTAGTCGCTGTACTCGTTGCGGGTGTACTAGTGGTTCAGCTGTCACCTGCGAAGCCTCCCTTTCAGCCAGAATCAAACTCTACTACGCAGGCAGATCGGCCGCAATTACCACCGCCCAAGCAGGCGATTCAAGAACAATATAATCAGGAGAGAGCTGTAGGACTCCAGAGTCCAGCTCCGAGGAATCCAAACTTGTCCTATCCGACAACGCCTTTGGTTTCACCCATAACCGGTATTAATGATTCCTGCAGCGCCCCTTTTCCGGCGATAGATGTCGTCATAAACAATTGCTGGCAGGGTAGTGTAAATGGTGTTATGACCATTGTTTACGCGGGTGCTGAATCGGATAATTCACAGCAAGGCATTGTGATTGTAGACACCGTACCGGATTATCCAGCAGCACCTACCGAACAAAGGGTAGAGACGCCGATCCAGGCGGGAAGCGTGACCGTCGCGGCGGCACAAACACCAATCTTGATGTTAGTTTCAGACACCGGTTCGTACACACTAATATTTAATCTGAATAGTGACACCTTCGTTTCCGTGGCGAGCGTTCCGCTCGTCTCAATACCCACAACTCAGATTGCAATTACCAGTTCTGGATTGGCATATAGTCGAGCAACACAGACATTTAGTGGAACATTGATGATTAAGAATATAAGTACCTCCACAATTCAAGCACCCTTTCAAATAGTGTTTGCTTCGCTTACGCCCGCGGTAAGTCTAACAAATCAAAGAGGTACTTTTAACGATAACCCATACATCACGATGCCAGCTGTTAGCAACCTAGCGCCGGGTCAGATAATTACGGCAACTGTGCAATTCAAGAACTCATCGAACAAGACAATTAACTTCACACCTGTTGTTTACTCCGGGAGTTTTTAACATGAGGCGACAGTCGTTTCTTATACTTCAATCAAACACTAGGAAGTTGCAACTTGTTCCCGTTAAATGTAGAGCGACCCGACTGGACGGCAGATCGCGAGATCTGTTGCCCGAATTATCGTGCCCACGTGTTATGAATTCTTGGAGCTCTTCTGGGTATACGCCTAGCTTTTCGGCAATAATAGGCGCACTGATGTTTTGTTTGCCTTGGGTGGCCTTTGGCAATCCTATTACATATGACCTAAGTGTTGATACTTCATCGATTACGGGTACAATCGGATCACTCGATCTCAACTTCAATCCTGGCCCGTTGGTGACCCAATCTGCATCGCTTCAAATCCTAAATTTCACCTCGAACGGACTGCTGGCAGGCGGCACAACGTTGACCGGGGATGTTGCCGGAGTACTACCCGCTACACTGACTTTCGATAATGGAACGGGTTTCAATGACTACTTCGAGGGGTTCACGTTTGGCTCGACCCTATCGTTCCAAGTTAGCCTCTACGGACCTGCATTGAGTTCGCCTGATGGGACGTCAACTTCCGGCAGCACGTTTGCTTTCAGCATGTTCTCCGATGCAGATGGGACGATCCCAACGCTGACGAGCGACACGACCAATGGTTTTGCGGCTACTATTGACGTAAACCTCGACGGTTCAACCAGTATGGAGAGTTTTATCCAGGGCCAGACGATAGTTCCTGAACCAACGAGTTTTGGCCTATGTGCTGCTTCGTTGGTGCTTACCGTTACTGGTTTGGGGCGTCTCAAATCGCGATCCGCTCTACCTCATCGAGGGTGATCTCATCGCTCGTGCGGTCATAAAGCTTTGTTGTTCTCGGCGATTCGTGAGCTGCGATAGCTTGGGCGTTTTCAATCGTGCCGCCGTTTTCGAGATAAGCGGTGATTCCGGTTGCCCTGAACGTGTGGCAACAGGTTGAAGAGGGGAGTCTGGCTTCGAGCGCCCGCCGTTTCACCATACGCAGAACATCAGTGCGGGTCATTGGATTCATCGTGATCCTCCGATGCCGATCTACGCTCCGAAAGAGGGGAGACTTCTTTTCGTCGCCGATGGCGGCGGCTGCAAGGTACTCATCGACGTATGCTTCAGCATTGTGGTGTGCAGGCACCTCATGCCGCTTGCCGCCTTTCTCATGGAGCCGAACCCATGAGCGTTTTCCGTTCTCGTAATAATCTTCGACGTGCATGTTGACCATCGCGGAGACCCGCGCGAACGTGTAGCACATCAACCCTATAAGGGCTCGGTCACGCAGGCCAATAATCGAATCCGTCTTGATTGAGTCGAGCAACGTTCTCGCTTGGTCTGCCTTCAAGACGGGCGTCTTGCCGCGCTTCACGACGTACTTCGGACCCCGCACGGAGGATGCGGGATTCATGGGGACGATCTGCCCGGTGACCAGGAAGTCGAAGAGCATCCGAATCGCTGCCAAGTGCTGCTTCACGGTTGGCGGCGCTCCCTCATGAGACTCGATGTAGGTGCCGATCACTACCGGATTGATCTGCTCGATGCTTCTCACGCGGTGCTTGTCGCACCATGCGAAGAATTGGGAGATGGCCTCGGCATAGGCTGCCCGCGTATTCTTGTTCCTGATGGTTGCCGTGAAGAATTCCACGAAGCGCCAAGCGGCGGCGTCACCCGCGCGCATGATGATCGTCGGCAATCCATCAAAGCCTGCCCGACGCAGATCTCTCCTGGGAACCGGCACAAGATCAAAGCTCATGGATCGAGTAATTCTAAGTTTCGACGGAGGCTGAATTCGTTGGGATCAAAAAACTCGACGGGATTTATTTCATCATCAAAAAGATCTTCGCGCAATGTGTCAGTCGTTTTGGCGCTTCCGGGTATTCAGACTCTTCGGTTTGATGATCGTGCCGTCTTGAAGCGTGCCGATGATCCAGATTCGACACTTCAGCGTCAATTTGCCCGGCCGTTCGCGTCAGCGTCGGAAGTGAGCTTGCATCGCTTCTCGTGACGGCGGTACATGCGGAGCCTAATACAATTATTCGTGGTGGAGGCGGCGGGAGTTGAACCCGCGTCCGAAAAAGCCCGCCATGCAAAGACTACGTGTGTTTCCGATTCTATAAATTCAACGGTGACCTAAAGAACCGGCAAAAGCGATCACCGCCTAGTCCGCTTGATCTCGGGTTTCAGCTCCGGACCGAAGCCTACACCCTATCCTATAAAATGACGCTCACTCACCAGCGCACAGGCTCACTGGCGGGAGCGGCTACTTATTTAATTAAGCAGCGTAAGCAAACTGCTGATTGTTGGCAGTTGTTGTTTTCCGATCGTTTTACGGGAGCTCGGAACCCGACACGACTTCACACAACGGTTCAATCCCGTCGAATCCGTTGCGCCCCCACATCTAGGGATACTTCCACTTTAGCAGTAAACGAGAGCGTAATACTAGGAGTTGATGCGACCCGCCCACACTTCCCTCCATCGATCTGAGTTAGATAGGCTGTTGACCAACGCCAAGAACCTCGGTTGGCGCTACCTGAACCATTGGGCCGCTGACTTGGTTGTGCCAGATCTCCTGTAGCGCGCATCCCTCGCCGCAAACGAATGACCAAGCGCTCCGCTGCACATTCAGTTCACATACTGGAATTGCACCACGAGCTTGGGTGTACTGATTTTCGGCGGATAATTTTTATCCGTACGGCATGATCTTGAAAGTGGCGGCGCTGGCACCACGGGCGATCATCGGTTTCAAATACCGACTTTCCCGGTACTTGGCGCGGTAAGCGTCATCGACGGCTTCGTTCATCTTGCCGTCGACAGGCTCGAATAACACCTCTTTCGTCATACCGGCGGCGATAATGCGGCCCGCTTTTTGCTTCAGAGCGGCTTGATACCAACGCGACTTGATCCCGCTGTAAGCGCGAACGTATAACGCGTCACCCACGGCAACGGACCAAATCCACGTCGGTGTGCCATAGGTCTTGGCATCGTCGCGGAAAGGAGCGATGTGCAGATCATCCGCTTTGGCGATTTTTTCCAGTTCTTCCTTTTAACCATGCGGCCATGTTGTGCCCTTCCTTTTCTCCATTGCGTTTGGCTTCTCCCTGGACCGCTAAACGTTGCGCTTCTCAAATACAGCCTTAACGACAGGCATAGCCGAAAACACATTGGGCCAACCCACATAGAAACCAGGTGCAATTCCCTAACTGTGGCCGCCGGGCCGGGTGAATGCTGGCTCAACTTATCTCTCCCTATACCTTGTTGTTCGAAACTGCGCTCAGTAGTGCGCCCATTCCACCGGCCAATGTTCGTCGGAGCGAGCCGATCTAATGATCAAACGCCCGTCCGCGCCGAACTGGTAGACGCGGGGCAAATCCTTGCCGACAAGGAGGTCGCCTGTATTCGACCCCTGCACATGATGCGTTATCGTGTGAGCTTTAGATTCTTAAGTCTTCATTCATAAACAAAAATACTTCAACAATGGCAATGTAACATCAAGCCGCCTGTAAGAGGTTCACGATATTATCAATGGCTTTGTCGGCTTTGTGGTAGGCGGCTTCGAGTTTGCTGTTAGGCCGGTGTTGGGGATCGGGTTTGTGGTGGAAGCGGCTGTTCGCTAGGGGTCCGCAAAGGCGCTTGTGGAAGAACAGAAACAAGAGGGCGACATCAACGCCTTTGCTGGTGAGACGGTAGGCATAGCGGCGACCCTCGCGTGTGAGCAGACCGTGGCCCTTGAGTTTGCGGAGGTCGTAGCGGAGTTGGTTGAGTCCGTATTGTTTCGGGGAGATTTGGAACGTCGTGACAACCGCCTCGTGAATCTGTTTGGCCGTCCAGCCACCGACGGTGCTGCCGTTGTGCAAGAGAACTTCCAGCAGCCGAATGATTCTCACATCTTGGATTTTGATGCCGGGGTAACGAACCGAACCGACGGTGATGGGCAGGGCGATGCGTTGCAAGAGGGGAAAGTCCACATGGACGTTGAGGGATTGCGACTGGAAGGTGGCGAAGCGGTCCGTGATGGTCTGGAACCTCTGACGGACGGCTTCCAGGTGGTCGAGTCCTTTTTTCAAGCCGAAGTCGCGCAGGTTGTTGGAACAGAGTTCATTGCGTGTTAGCGCCGGAATAAAATACCCGCAGTTTCGCCAGTTTTGCGAGTAGAAAGAGCGCCAGTTTCGTTGTTGGCGCACACGACCGCAGCGACGCCGACGGCGGCGCGAAGGGCGTGAGTGCCCGGTATCGAGTTAGCTGCACAGGGGAGTTAAGACGTAGCCGACCCTCCCGCGCCGTCAGCAGGAGAAGGAGCAATGGAACATCGAGCATGCTTGGTGTCGAGGCGGAGCGATTCGATCACGAGGTAGAGTTTATCGGCACTGTTGACTTTACCCGCGATGCAATAAGCCACGTTGGGCTGCATGCGTTGAGCTTTGCTGAAGTCATAGAGCCGGTAAACCCGCTGCGTGTCGCGATCCTGCAACAGGAACACAGCATAAGAGGGATATTCCGTCCGCGAGAGTAGGAACAGATGATTGGCGCTGAAGTTGAACATGAACAGGAAGGACTGAGACAAGGAGCGGAGATCGAGAAGACCTCCGCCCATTGGCAGCGCCGTTGAGGGGTTACCCGGCGGACTCCTCCGTCACGGGATATCACCACAGCGCGGCGCTTGCACGCTGCCGGAAGGTGGTGGTTACTCTTCCAGCGAACCGGATTTGCTGGCTTTGCGCAGACTGTCGCCGCCGAGCAAGAAGATTTCGGAGTTCTCGACCAGGCGGTCCGCAATCGCGGTAGCGATGGTGGTGTTGAACAAGATATTGCCCCAGTCTGAGAAAGCTGTGTTCGTTGTAATAATGGTTGATCTCTTGTGACTATGGCGGGTAGAGATGACTTGATAGAAAAGATTCGAAGTCTGCTGGTCGAGAGAAAGATATCCTAGTTCGTCACATAATGTTGAGCTCAACATTATGTGACTTATGTGAAGTTGTCAGTAATGTGGAGTAGCCCGCTCAAGGCGCTGTCTTCATTGATCTTCAGCAGGTTCTGACTCCACATTAATTCAGTAGCATCGGGATGGCCGCCGTCCGGCGGCCGACACCAATTCAACGAGGTAAACGATGCTACAGTCCCTTCTTCCCAAAGCACACCAAAAAGTCAGCGCATTACCACTTCTCGGCCCAGTCGCGGAGGGCTTCGACGATTGGCTCACTGCCAACGGCTACACGGCAGGATCGCGAGAGTTCGCAATTCGGTTTCTGGCACATACCGATGCGGATCTGCGGAAACGCGGAGTTCGCGATATCACAAGGCTCTCCCAGTCGATCTTGTACGATTCTTGGCGCCACCTCATTAAGGACTTTCCGAACAATGCCGGAACGGTTCGAACGTTAGCGCGATATCTGAACAGCGTTGGAGTGATAAAAACCGGCCCGATCGAGAAGCCACAATCGGTTTCTTCCGCAATGCAGCTCAGCAATGAGTATGCCTGCTATCTGAAGGAAGTTCGCGGCAGCGCCAGGTCAACTATCTCGCACCACAGACTCGCATCACGCTGCTTTCTGGAGCATCTGGAAGCAGGCCATATCGCGATCAACGCAATCCAGCCTCGAGATATTGAGGCATATATCACGCAATCAGGTCAGCGCATGTGTCGTGCGAGTTTGCAGCATGAGGTCGCCGCCGTTCGCGGGTTGCTTCGCTTCCTCTCCACCGACGGCAGGGTGCGAACTGGGCTTGATCGCCAGATTGACACCCCTCGGCTTTATCGGCTTGAACAACTGCCGCGCGCTCTTCCTTGGGACACGGTCAAAACGCTTTTGAAAAGCATCGACACCAAGTCTTCCATGGGGTTGCGCGATTATGCCATGTTTTTGTTGATCGCCACCTATGGACTCCGCGCTAGCGAAGTCGTTGCCATCAGCCTCGACGACATTCGCTGGCGTCATGGCAGTCTACGAATCCATCAGCGAAAAACCTCGTCTCCGCTGGAGTTGCCCTTGACGAATGAAGTGTCTGCCGCACTTGTTAAGCATTTGCGGCGAACGCCGCCGCCGGTTCCGCATCGAAGGGTCTTCCTTCGGATGCGCGCACCTATCGGCATGCTGAAGCCGACGGCGATTACAGAAGCCTTTCAGGCGCTCGTGCGAGGAAGCGGGTTGAAGATTCCTTTCAATGGTCCGCATTGCCTCCGTCACTCGTTTGCGGTTCAGTTACTAAAGAACGGAACACCTCTGAAAACAATCGGGGACATCCTAGGCCACCGGACCGCCGAGAGCACATCCGTGTATCTGCGGTTGGCGACCGGGGATCTGCGCGAGGTCTCGCTTCCTGTTCCTGGTCAACGATTGGTCCCAGGCAAAGGAGCGAAGCAATGATCAAAGCTACGTTTTCGTCCAGACTCGCCAGTGTCCTCGAAAGATACGTGGGAATGAAACGAGCGTTAGGGCGGCGGTTCGATTCTGCAACGCACGCTCTGCAGAATCTGGATCGCTTCCTTGCCAAAGAAAGTCACCCAGACCTGAACGCTGCCAGCTTTGAAGCCTGGTGCAAAACTCAGGAGCATCTCGCATCCGGTGTTCGCCGGGCGCGAATGCTCGAAGTACATGCTTTCGGTGTATATCGCCGCCGAACAGAGCCCAGGTGCTTCTTGCCCGATCCCCAGACATTTCCGCCGTACCATCAGCGCATCCGGCCGTACATTTTTACTGAGCCGGAGATCGCGCGATTGTTGAAGGCGGCATCCAAAATGAAAAGCAAACCTTCAACGCCACTTCGCCCAGAGCTCACGCGGCTGGCGATCGTTCTCCTGTTCACCACCGGCATCCGGCGTGGCGAGCTTTTGAATCTGACAGAAGCCGACTACAACCGGCAGGAAGGAACGCTGCACATTCGACAGACGAAGTTCTACAAGTCTCGATTGCTGCCTGTTCATGCGGGCATCGAAAATGAGATCGAACAGTACCTGCAAGCCCGCTCGAAGTTGAAGCTGCCATCGTCTGCCGCTACGCCCTTGATGTGGAATGCCATTCACGGAGGACGTGCATACACTGGCACCGGTATTTCCTATTGCATCAAGCCGCTGCTGCATCAGTGCGGCATCAAAGCCGCGAATGGCCTTTCTCCGCGCATCCACGACTTCCGGCATTCCTTTGCGGTCAATGCCTTGCTTCGCTGGTATCGCACAGGTGCCGACGTAGATGCAAAGTTGCCGTTACTTGCGACCTACCTCGGCCATGGTTCGGCGCTTTCCACTCATCACTACTTGCACTTCATCGAGCCGATGCGGGCTGCCGCGAGTGAGCGGTTTGCCAGACTGTATGGAAGCTTGATCGTTCCTCCAGCCGCGAAGAGGTTTCGATGAGGAAACCAGCCGCCAATCTGTTGTGGCCCGATTGTCCGCGACTACTTTACCGATCATCTGCCGCGCATCCGAGGATCCAGCCCGCATACGATTCTCAGTTATCGGGACAGTATCGTCTTGCTCTTGCGCTTTATCGCGGAGCAGCGTAAAGTTCCAGTCACCGCTCTTGACCTCCCTGACCTAGATCCGCCTCGCATCCTCGCATTCCTTTCGCATCTGGAGGATCAAAGGAATAACGGTGTGGCGACACGCAATGTAAGGCTGGCGGCCATTCATGCGCTCTTCCGTTACGTAGCATCGCGGAACCCCGAGCAACTGGATCTCGCGTAGAAAGTGATCGCCGTCCCATTCAAGCGCGCGCCGAGCCGGGCCATAGATTACTTGGAATATGACGAGATTGACTCGATCCTGAAGGCGATCGAACGGACCACCGAGCAAGGTGTCCGAAACTACGCTCTCCTCGCGACGATGTTCAATACAGGTGGGCGTGTCCAGGAGATCGTAAACCTTCAGGTTCGCGACCTTCAGTTGATCAAGCCGTATCAAGTGCGACTCTTCGGCAAAGGCAGGAAGGAGCGATACTGCCCTCTTTGGCCCGAAACGGCGGCGGTGCTGCGATCATTCTGCAAGCAGCGCAAGATCGAATGTTTGCCTGAAACCCATCTCTTCGTCAATCATCGCGGTCACCAACTGAGCCGATTCGGAGTTCGCCACATTCTTTCCCGGTGCCTGGGCGCTGCCACCCAGGCCGCACCAACGTTGACCAAGAAACGATTGCACCCCCACAGCATGCGACACAGCACGGCGGTGGCGCTCCTTAAGTCCGGTGTTGATCTATCGACGATCAGCCATATGCTGGGGCACGCAAGTCCAGCAACTACGAACCGCTACGCCAAGGTCGATCTTGAGATGAAGAGGAAGGCGATCGCAAAGGTCAAGCCAGTTTCTCGGAAGTCGCGGACGCCGTGGGCAAAGAATGACTCGATCCTCGATTGGCTGGAGTCGCTGTAGTCCAAATTAATGTGGAGTCAGAACCTGCTGAAGATCAATGAAGACAGCGCCTTGAGCGGGCTACTCCACATTACTGACAACTTCACATAAGTCACAAATCAACAAAGTTGGCTCCGTATAGGTTTTGAGCTTGCGAACCAGCGAGTGATCGACTTGCGAAGCAGACAGTTGATTCAACATGTCCATAGCGGTCGTGAACAGCACGCGCTGATTCGCCTGACAAGCCTTCCAAGCGATCACTTTAGCGAGGAACGTTTTGCCCACGCCAGGATTGCCGATGAGAACCAGATTGGTACCTTGGCGCAAGAATGTCAGATCGAGTAAGCGCAGAATGCGATTCTTCGCTTGCACCCGGCTTTTGTGATGGTGGAAGTGAAAGGCGTCGATACTGGGCTGCGATTGTAAACGCGAACTCTTGAAGCGGCGATCAATGGCACGGCCATGCCGAGCTTCGAGTTCCATGTCGGCGAGCCACTCGATGGTGGCAGCCATACTCATATTTTTGGCGGCGGCTTCAGCCATCGTCTGTTCCAGTTGACGGCTCATCGCCGCCAGGTTCAGTTGTTGTAGTTTCTGTTCGAGGGGAGTCATTGGTTTCCTTTGCGGATTCAAGAATGAAAGCGTCGTAAGCCAGGAGCGAGATGGGATCGGTCACCAGATCGCGCAACTGCGGATCGCGGAGTGGCACCGGTGGCTGCGGCCGGCGCGGTGCCTGTTGTTGGCGCACGATGTTGGCGACATACTCGGCTCCCCAGGCACGCGCGGCGGATGCTTTTTCAATCGCGCTGGCGACAACGTCCGGGCCGTATTGCCGAATGAGTTCGAGGATCTCGCCGATCTGCCGGGCGAGAGAGCGGTCGCTATCAGCCATGTCGCGCAGATAAGCTTCCACCAGCGAGCGCGAACAGAGTCCATCGAGTGAGTCGAGCAATCGCTGCTGCGCTTGCGAGCGCCTGGCGGCAGGTCGTTCCTCCACGAGCAACTTTTCAAAACGCTCTGCGCCGAAGGTTTGTGCGCGGCGCCAGGAGCGTGGATAACTCACTACCTCGTTGACACGTTCGTAAATCGTGACAGAACTGGAGTCCGCTTTCACCGTGAGCCGCTGGCCCACGTAGCGGTGGGGCACGCAGTATTTGTTGCCGTCAAACTGCAGCCGCAGGTCTTTGTGCACAAGCGCTTCCACTGTGTCGCGATGATCGTAGGGAATGATGGGCAAGGACCGGAGGGCTTCCGGCTGGAAGCGCTCCATCGGCCGTTCGCGTGTTCCCTGATGCAGGCGTTGATTGGCGACTTCGACGAGCCACTGGCGCACTTGCCGGTTGACATCGTGCAGATCGTTAAACTCCCGCAGCGGCCAGAAGCTTTGGCGCAGATAACCGATGGCGCGCTCCACTTTGCCTTTCTCCCAGCCGCTGGCTGGATTGCACGCTCGCGGGTAGAAGTTGTAATCGCGAGCGAAGCCGAGAAAGCGCGGCAGAAAACGCACGATCCGCCCATCATGTTCGGCTACAGCCGTGGCGAGATTGTCGTAGACGATTTCACGTGCTACCCCGCCCAGCGCATGAAACGCATGCGCATGGCAGCGCACGAACGTTTCGAAGTTCTGACTATGAGTGAACTCGACATAGAGCATGCGGCTATGCCCATCGACTAAAGCGAACGCGTATAACTTGCGAATGTCGCCCGAGTAATTCAGCACATCAAAATGCGCCCAGTCTACTTCGAAGCGTTCGCCGGCGAGCGGCTCCATGCGAACGAAGGCCCGTTTGGTTGAGAGTTGCGGGCGGACGTTTCGCACGTGCGCCCGCAGCAAACTATGGCCGCCGCTATAACCCAGCGGGATCAACCGTTGTTGGATGAGAGCAGCCGTCACTTGCGGATCTTTCTCCAGCCATTCCGCAATCGTGGTTTTGAACGGGTCGAGCTTACTGCTGCGTTGGCGTTTGGTCACTCCTTGCGCGGGCGCATCCAGATACTTCTTGATCGTTTGCCAGCCCATGTTGAGATGGCGCTCGATCTTGCGGATCGGCCAGTGTTCCGCCCAGTACAAACGGTGCAAGTCGTTGATCTGTTCGCTCGTCAGCATGGCTCTTGGAAGGCTGCCGCTTCGGCGGCGATGGCCTGAACTCCGTTATCCGGCAGAAGCCGCCGAAACACCAGCACGTTGTTGTTTGCAAGATTCCATCGCTGGGCCTTTGCGCGGCGCAAGTGGTTCAATTACCCAGACTTGCGCGGGAACTGAGTTGTTGTTTGCAAGATTTGCCGTAGCTTCCGGACTGGGGTTCAGAAGCCAAATGCTTGCTGCTGAACGCTTTAGATCTAAAACTGAGTTGTTGTTTGCAAGATCGAGGAGCTGCTGCTTTCGATCCCGGTTCTGCTGTTGTTGCCGGTTGTGAGCCACGGATTCGGGATTCTTCTCGCGATACCGTTTCCAGTACTCAGGGTTGGCGGCGCGCCACTTGCACGCGCTGTCCAGACAAACCTGCCGGTATTCGCCATCGCTTGCCAGCTTTTGCTGGCGCGACTCGCTACGCCGCTTTTTCTGACACTCCGTCTGGCCGCAAACGGTCTGCCGTGGCTGGTGCTTCGATGGCTGAAAGGTCTTCTCACAGTAGCGGCAGCGCCGTTCGCTCATACGGGGCGTTATCGCATTGCCCCGCCGGACAAAGATTTAGAAACTGCTGTAGAGTTCCTACCGCCTCCCCGCCAATGGGCTCAAAACTCAACTACGCCGCTGGCGAAAGTGCGGGTGTTTTATCTTGGCGATGACAGAATTGGCGAGTGGAGAATTGGTTTCGAAGTCTGGATGCCAACTTCAATCTCCTGGAATATGGGGTCTGTATAGCGGGGAACAGTCCATTCGACGGGAGAGCCGTCAATCGGTGTAGCGGACGCGCGGTATTCAGTGCTGCCGAACTGTCTAATTGAGGATGATGTGAAGTCGGCGGGAAGTCCTACCTAGCTAGCTAGGTAATCTAGGTGACCTGCCACAAGCGTCGAAGTCGCCAGAGTGGTTCGAATCCACGAGGGGCTGAATCGCCATCAACGCCTCTAAACTCAATGATTTCAATGCAAAAAGGATGGCTCCCCAGTCTGGATACGTTTCGAACTTTAGCGAGCCACGCGGGACTTTGATCGAACCCTGTTTTCGAAGTGATCCGTGCGAACTGTCAACAGGAGTCCATGGCGGTTGCCCGGACCGGACACGTCTCGAACTCGCCCAGGACCCCGAATGCGCCGTCATCCGGCGGTCTGGAACGATGCGATGGTTTATTTCCAAGGCTCGCCTTGTGCTGCGTTCGAGACGCCCTCCCATGCCTCCCAAGTGGCCAGGCGAGCAGCATAAGCGGCACGCGCCACAGGCAGATTCGTGTTGCCGACGAAGAATCGCAACGGCGGGTCCTCCGCGTCGACGATCCTGAAGATGGCTTCTGGTGTCGCTGCCGGATTGCCTTTTTCCTCGCTTGATAAACGCCCAAAAACCTGCGTCCGAAGATTGTCGTAGGCACCCATACGCGGTGCAAATTTCAGCGACGACGGGCTTCCAAAGTCTGTCCCATAGGCGCCGGGTTCAAGTATCGTTACCTTGATGCCAAATGGCTTGACCTCTTGCGCCAGGCTTTCGTGGAGCGCTTCGACTGCCCATTTCGTTGCGCAATAGAAGCCGATGAGCGGCATCGTCACAATCCCAAGGCCGCTTGAAACGCCGAGTATATGCCCGCTGCCCTGTTGCCGCAGCAGAGGCAGCGCAGCCTGGATGACCCGGAGCGTACCGAAGTAGTTCGTTTCAAACACAGCACGGACGTCAGCCTCGCTCGCTTCCTCAACCGTGCCGACCAGAGAGTAGCCGGCGTTGTTGAGCACAACATCAAGCCTGCCGAAATGCGCATGCGCTAACAGGACGGCCTCCCGTGCCTGATCGGCGTCTGTCACGTCTAGCGCGAGGGGCAGAACGCCATCGCCGAAGCGTTCCTTCAGATCGGCAACGCCTGCCAATGTGCGGGCGGTCGCGGCGACCTTATCGCCCCGTGTGAGCGCAGCTTCGGCCCAGATGCGGCCAAAACCGCGGGAGGCGCCTGTGATAAACCAAACTTTGCTAGTCATTAGATGCTCCTTGAGCCTCGATAGTTGACGGGCTCATCCTTGCCAGCGGACCTTGCGTGGCCGCTGGCTTCTATGGATAATGATATGAGGGATCCTTCAGGTTTACAATTCGCATATGGGAACACAGCCTCAGATCGCGCTGGAACCGAGGAAAACGCCCGCGCAGGCGCGATCTACGGTTACCGTGGAGGCCATTTATGAGGCCACCTTTCAGGTTTTGCTCGCGGTGGGGCCCGACCGCCTGACGACGACGCGTATTGCCGAGCGGGCCGGCGTATCGGTAGGCACGCTTTATCAGTACTTTCCTAATAAACAATCTCTGCTCTTGTCGGTGCTGAAAAAACACCAGGATCAGGTTGCTCGCGCAGTGGAGGTCGCATGTCGCCGCAATCACGATCGACAGATGTCCACAATGATTGAATCAGTTGTTGAAGCGTTTGTGGACGCAAAGATGGAACGTTCTGACATATCCATGGCTCTCTACGCGACCGCAGTCGGCGTGCAGGAAAGGGCGCTTGTGAGCAAGGCGGTGAAACGAGCACAAGCTGCCATGGTTTCGATGCTGGCAACCGCCCCGAATACCAAATTCGCCGACCTGCCGTTTACGAGTCTTATGCTGATTTCTGCGATGGGGGGCGCGACACGGGCTGTTCTTGAAGCTGGGTCTTCACCCCGGATGGTGCGCCTGCTGCGAAACCAGTTAGTGCTGCTTTGCCGAGGCTTCCTGATGAATGCAGCTGCTCAAGCCTGAAGGAACCGCCATCCGGGAGTTGGCACGCATAGTGGGCCAGCGCCATTTGTTTGGAGGATGCTGGTTGGATAAGGAATTCGAATCCACGCCGGGGTCAGTGAAAAGTGGGGCCAATCCAGAAGAAACGTCTGAAATGCCCGTTATGAAATCAATCAGATAGCGTGAGCTTGGGAATTGCTGATTGGCTCCCCTCCATGGATTCGAACCACGAACTTGACAAGATTCTGAAGTCTCGTAACTTACTGGCTTTAAAAAGTCATTGAAGTCGTCAAAAGCCTCAAAAGCAGGGACTCGGTACAAAAGTGTACAAAAATCTTTTGACGGTGACGAACGTACTCATGGATCAGCGCGTGGCATGACAGCGGATAAGTTCCAGACGCCCGGCACGACCGTCGATGTTCACGACAGCATGCCGTTCATGGCGCCGATGCCCGATGTCGTACTGACCGCCAAGAGGGGGCCAACCGCAGCGCGTTGCAAGCTTTAGCGCGGCCGCCCTCCGGCGAACAGGCGTCAGCCGATCACACGAAATCGAGGACCTGCTTTCGAGACACGCCCTGGGCGGCGTTCGACGTTGCCTCCCAGGCTTCCCACAGGGCCAGCCGCTCAGCGAAGGCGGCGCGGGCCACGGGCATGCCTTCCGTGCCGAGGAAGATGCGGAGCGGCGGGTGTTCCGCGTCGATTACCTTCAACACGGCCGGCAAGGTTGCCTGAGGATCACCGAACTCGATCTGTGCGCCATAGGCGAACAGCTGCGCCCGGATGCCGGCGTAGGCGTCCAGTCCGGCGGCGATCTTGAGCGATGACTGGCTGCCGAAGTCAGTGGCGTAGGCTCCGGGTTCAATCAGGGTCACCTTGATCCCAAACCCGGCCACCTCCTTGGAAAGGCCCTCATGCAGCGCTTCGAAGGCCCATTTGGACGCGTTGTAGAAGCTCATGACCGGCCCGGCGGAGACCCCCGCGACGCTGGATACGCCCAGGATATGCCCGCCGCCCTGCTTGCGCAGCAGCGGCAGCACCGTCTGGATCACCGCGAGCGCGCCAAAGAAGTTCGTCTCGAATTCCGCGCGGACATCCGCCTCAGCCGCCTCTTCGACCGCGCCCAACAAGGCATAGCCCGCATTGTTGATCACCACGTCCAACCGCCCGAAGTGGGCGTGAGCCTTCGGAATGACGGCCTCGACCTGTTCACGCTTAGTCACGTCGAGCGCCAACGGCAGGACCGCATCGCCGTACTTTTCGGCGAGGTCGGAAAGCGACTCCACGGAACGGGCGGTGGCCACGACTTTGTCGCCCCGCGCCAGCGCCCCCTCCGCCCAGATGCGGCCAAAGCCGCGTGACGCGCCCGTGATGAACCATACTTTTTCGGACATAGACATTTCCTTTCTGATCGATTTTTTCATGACAATCCTCTTTTCTACGCAGGGTTTTTCTTTAATGGAGAGCTGGCCCACAAGCTCATCAGCGCGCTTTGGATTTCGCCATTTGGCGTTCAATCATCCGGAACATCGCGTCAAAGGCGCGGTCGGAAAGAACGCGGCGCATGAACAACATTGTCCTCGCCAATCCGCCGGTCGCATAGCGGGTCTTGGGGTTGCGCGACTGAACCGCTTGAACGATGGTCTTGGCGACAACACTTGGCGGCGCAGGAATTGACCCTTGATGGCCTGCCTCCATCATTTCCGCATGCGCGACGGCAGCCTTGCCATAGGGGCCGTCCCCCGAATACTTAATCAGACTGTCGTGGGCTATCTTGGCCCATTCGCTATGGGTCGCTCCCGGCTGGATAACGACAACATCGATACCGAACGGATGCAGTTCCATACGCAAAGAATCGCTAAGCCCCTCCACCGCGAATTTGGTAGCGTGATACCAGCAGCCAAAGGCTTCGCCGAACTTTCCGCCGATGGAAGATATATTGACGATCCGCCCGGAACGTTGCGCCCGCATCGCTGGCAGTACAAGCTGGGTGAGGCGGGCGAGGCCGAATATGTTGACATCAAATTGTCGGCGGGCTTCCTCCGGCGGCACATCTTCAAGCGCCCCATAGGAACCGTAGCCCGCGTTGTTAATCAGCACATCGATGCGTCCCGTTTCGTGCATAACAGTTTTTACAGCAGCGGTCATTGAGCCGTCATCGGTCACATCCAAAGCCAATAAACGCGCACCCGCATCGGCTAAGGATTTCATCCGGTCCAGTCGCCGCGCCCCGGCATAAACTGTGTATCCCGCCGTCATTAGGCGCTTGACGGTTTCCTCGCCGATGCCCGATGAAGCGCCCGTGATGAGAACTGTTTTAGCCAAATCTCGCCTCCTGTTGGACTCTTGACAAAATTCGTCTATATGTCTAGTATTGACAAGTAGACGGCGTTTGTCAATAGTCAAGAGATGGATATTGCAAAAAGAGACAGGATACTCGCGGCCGCTCTCGATGTGTTTCTTCGTTATGGGTACAAGCGCGTAACAATGAACGACATCGCCGAGGCCGCCCGTATTTCAAGGCCCGCGCTTTATTTGATCTTCGAAAGCAAAGAGCAAATATTTAAGAGCGTATACGAGCATTGGGTCAAGGGGACTCTGATTGATATTGAAAGTAAAATAGCTGATCTTAAGACACCTGAGGAAAAGCTTCGAGCCGCTTTTGAGCTATGGACGGTTCGACCTTTTGAAAGAATGCGAGCTTCCAGCGAAGCCGCAGAACTCTTAGAATCCACTTTTGGATTCGCTCAAGATTCTGTCGATCAAGGCTATCGATCCTTTGAAAAGATTATTTTGCCGATCCTTAAATCACACTCCAAATTTCAGAGCGCTAAAACAAAAGTCTCCGCCGGGAAAACGGCGCGCATTCTTTCAGGTGCTGTTCGTGGATTCAAAATCGTAGCAAAGGATGCTCCCGAAATCCGTTCGCTGATCAACGAACTTCTAATTCTCTTGTTAGATGATTAGTCCTTTCTATTACACAAATTTTGTCGAACGAATACGGTATTGCCGGGTTGCATTGTGATAAAGATCGCCGGCGCAGTGGTGCTGACGGCAGTAGAAACCAAAGAAGGAACTCGGCTTGATCGGGGCGAATTTGGGTTTAATACCGGGACCGGCATGGAGTCCTTTCTGCGCCCGCTGAATAAAATTTCCATCCCACCGCATCACTGGTAATCGGTTGGGGCCCATGGGCGTCGATGACAACGTCCTTCGAGAAGAATTTGGCTATCGGGGAAACAAACTTGAGGAAGGCTTGAAATCCATTATTCCGAACCCCCTGGGAGAGAATCAGACGACCTACCAGTGGCTTTATAGTTTTGAAGATCTCACCATTCATGAAGAGAACAAAGAAATTCGGTCGATCTGGATTTATTACGGACGATGTCGCAAAACACGCCACTAACTATCGCGTTCGTGAGAAGCTGAAGGCGAATTTAAAAAGAGGCGTGACCTATCGTTTCTTTGTTCCAGCCGAATCAGAGATTTCCGTGGAGTTACGGCAATTGCAGAAAGAAGGCGAGAGTTCGCTAGATTGCCGATGCTTTCAACCGGCGGAATTTTATACCCACGCTGCGACAGGCTATATCATTGTGAATCCCAAGGAGGGGCCGCTACTCTCTTTTTTTCGGCTCATGATCGAAGATGGGGGGCCGGACGGACTTTGGGTCAAAATTGACGAAGCTTCAGCTAATAAGTTCCAGCGTAGATTTGATGAGTTTTGGGCGCGGGGGCAGCCTATTGTGCAGGAACGCCCTCCCGATAGAGCGGTAAGTGGGTCGGTTGGTCGTTGACCATGGTCTTAGCCATGTAGTGGCTAGGCTATGTGCGAAGCGCCGACGGAAGCGCACTCCATGCTGACGACGTCATCAATGCCAATGGGTTTGTCGCGGGTGGCAGCGTTTGGAAATCCACTTTGCCGTGAATTACGCCACTCGTACAAAGCTCCTATCCATTGGCACCGACGAAACCGCATTACGGGAATGACACACGAGTAACGGCGAAGTGTTTGGTGGTAATGAAGGCGGCTGGAAAGCGGCCTGGCCGCCAAGAATGGCCGCCCTACGAATCGCCGGCCACGCAAAGCGTTTGTCTGAGCTAGCCGTTTTCGACGCGCGCCCTGATATCCGAGTAAGCTGTCTCGATGAGCCTGCTTAGAGCCGCGGCGTTTGGGGCCGTCCCGGGTTTCAGTTTCACGTGGCGCATGAACTTGCCGGCGCCTTGCAACAAGCGGGCCGGATCCGGCAGCGATGCGCCGTGAAAGAACCCTACGTTGACGTGCGAGGTGAAGACATTGACATAGCCGAAGGGCGCATCTCCCAAACATGCGACCGGACAGCCGTCATGCAGAACCTCACGTACTTCGTCCCCACAGTGCCGCATGACTTCAAACCACTGATGGGCGATGGCTCCTAATTCACCGGCATGGTCTTGCAGCCACGCATCGATGGCGGGAGCGCGCTGGACGGTGCCGTTGAATCGCAGCAATTCCGTGGCCTTCACGGCTTTCATTTATAACATGAGGTAAGCTTGTGTGGTACAGCCACAGGAGAAACGATGGGCGAAACCAAACTCGATCTTTTGCAAGGAACGCTGGATGTCATGGTGCTACAGACGCTGGAAGTCATGGGGCCGCTGCATGGATACGGCATTGCTCGGCGCATCGAACAGCTCAGCAGCAATGAAGTCCTGCTCAATCAAGGCACCATTTACGCATCGCTTGTGCGATTGCAACAGCGCGGTTGGATCGCAGGCACTTGGGGTACTTCCGACAACAACCGGAAGGCGAAGTTTTATGCAATCACGAAGGCGGGCCGAAAGCAGTTGGCAAAGGACACTGCCTATTGGCAAAGGCTGTCGGCGGTTATGGGGCGGGTGCTTTCTGTGCAAGGCGAGGGAGACGAAAAATGAATTATTCACTGCGAGAGGCATTCAATCGAGTGCGTTCCTTCTTACGGAAAGATCCGCTCGATCAGGAACTCGATCAGGAGTTAGCTTCCCATCTCGAAATTGCTGTAGAAGAGAACGTAGCGCGCGGTCTGCCGCCGGGAGAAGCGCGCCGGCAAGCGCTGGCGCGATTTGGCGGAGTGCAACAGGCGCGCGAGACGCACCGGGAGACTCGCGGATTGCCTTGGCTCGATGTGATGATGCAGGATCTGAATTTCACCTTTCGCACCATGCGGCGGGACCGTGCGTTCACGATTGTGGCGGTGCTGATTCTGGCTCTTGGCATAGGAGCGAATGTCGCTGTTTTCAGTGTGGTGAATACCATCTTGCTGCGGCCGCTGCCCTTTCGCGATTCGCAACAGTTGGTGCGGATTGTGGAGAGGAATCCGGCGGCCGGGGAATCCAGCAAGACCTATTCGGCGGACGCTACCCAGGGTTTTCAGCGACAGAACCGTTCGTTTGCATCGGTCAGCGGCTATTTCGCATTCACTGGACCGGATAACTTCAAGCTGATTGGGCACGAGCAGCCGGTGCCATTGACGGGAATACTGGTGGCGGAGGGTTTCTTTCAAACGCTTTCAGTGGAGCCTGCGCTCGGGCGGTTATTCAAGGCTGACGAATTCGTGAAACACGCGCAACCGGTGGCGCTGTTGACTTACGCCGTGTGGAAGCGGCAATTCGGCGGCGACCGCAGCCTTGTTGGGCGGACGGTTGATTTAAACAACACTTCGGTAACGGTGATTGGAGTGTTGCCGGAGACATTCGAGTTTGGCGCGGTTTTTTCCCCGGGAGCGAAGGTCGATTTATTCACGCCGTACATCATGGACGATTTCCGCGACGACGGAAACGACCTGGCGTTGATCGGGCGGCTGAAACAAGGGGTGACGGTGGCGCAAGCACAACGCGAGGCCGACCAACTGATTCCGCAACTCTATTTCTCAGACAAGCACCCTGAATATGGAAAAGGCTACACCGGGCAAGTTACCGAATTGAAGGAGTATGTGAGCGGTAAGTTGCGGCGTTCGCTGATTGTGCTGTGGTGCGCGGTTGGGTTGATTTTGCTGATTGTTTGCGTGAATCTGTCAAACCTGCTGCTGGCGCGGGCGGCAGCGCGGAGCAAAGAATTTGCCATGCGCACGGCCTTGGGGGCGAGGCGCGGGCGGCTGATACGGCAATCGTTAACGGAGAGCTTCGTGTTAGCGGCGGCGGGAGCAGTGGTGGGTTTAGGACTCAGCTATCTGGTGATCTCGTACCTGGCTCAGCAGGGGTCGATCGCGCTGCCGTTGCTCAGCATGGTTTCTTTAGATGGGAGAGCGTTGGGATGGACGGTATTGGTCGCGGTGAGTGCAGCGATTCTTTTCGGAACGGCGCCGGGTTTGCGCATGTCGGATGGCAATTTGCAGGAGGTGTTGAAAGACAGCGGGCATGGAACCAGCAGCGGCCGGAAGCATGACCGTATCCGCTCGACTTTGGTGATCGCGGAGATTGCTTTGGCTTGCGTGCTGCTGGTGGGGGCCGGCTTACTGCTGCGCAGCTTTCTGCGCGTGCTGGATGTCGATCTGGGGTTTGCGGCGAGCGGCGCGTCGGCGATCAGCGTTGACTATAACGATGACAGCAATCCGGCCAAGCGCGCGGCGATATGGCAGGAAGTTGTGAGTCGAAGTTCGACCGATCCCGGGCGTGGAGGCGGTGGGCATATACCGATAACCTGCCCATGAGCCGGAACCGCAGTTGGGGCATCGCCGCAAAGG
Organism: Bryobacterales bacterium; assembly: GCA_963763615.1. Lineage (GTDB taxonomy): Bacteria > Acidobacteriota > Terriglobia > Bryobacterales > Bryobacteraceae > Bog-105. Next base: position 522,378 of record CAVXPI010000021.1, read on the forward strand.
GCCAGCAGAAGAGCAATGCGCTGGATTTCATTCCGGTGTACGTCTACATCGTTTCGCCTGGTTATTTAAAGGCGATGGGAATGCGGCTGATGCAGGGCCGCGACATCGGATGGGAGGACCTTTACAACAACAGAAGTGTGGTGATCCTCAATGAAACCGTTGCCCGAAAGTTGTGGCCGCAACAGGACCCGATTGGCCGTACGGCGGTGGCAGGCGGCGCGGATGCGGAGGTGATTGGCGTGATTGCGGACGTACGCGAAAGCAGTGCGGAAGAAAATGCGGGAGCACAGATGTACCTGCCGAGCACGAAACAGTTTGGGCCGGAAGGCGCGTACCTGGTGATGCGTTCGAAGCTACCTGCCAGTGCGCTGGCAGTGCCCGTGATGAGAACGCTGCGGCAGATCAATCCCGGACAACCGGCGACGGAATTGAAGCGGATTCAGACGCTGGTGGATCACACCACGTCGCCGAGGCGGTTCTTTATGCTGCTGGTTGGAACGTTTGCCGGTTTGGGGATTCTGCTGGCTTCGCTGGGAATCTACGGGGTTATTTCATACTCCGTTACGCGGCAGACGCAGGAAATAGGGATACGCATGGCGCTTGGAGCGACGGAAGGCCGAGTGCAGCTTGGCGTGATTTGGAAGACGCTGCGGCTGGCGCTGATTGGGATCGCGGTGGGAGCGGTGGCGTCCGTGGTGGTGGCGCGGCTGATTGCGTCGCTGCTATTTCAAACTGCGCCGACCGATCCGTTGGCATTCGCCGGGATGGTGATTCTGTTGAGTGCGGTTGCGTTGCTGGCGGGATATTTGCCGGCGCGAAGAGCCTCCAAGATCCATCCGCTGGTGGCGCTGCGGACGCAGTGAAATTGAAATAGCGTCTTCCAAGAAACACGCGCAAGACGGGCTCGGTGTCAAGCGCTTGTTGTGGCGGCCTATCGCGAGAGCGATTCGCCAGATCACACGGCTACTACGGCGAGCTAATCGGAAAGCTGCCGGCAGTCGGGTCCGTCCACCTCATTCAGGTCTCAACTTCAGGCGCGGCAAGCCGTTCGAATTGCTGGAACTCGTGCGCATCGGAAAGATCGAGGAATCCTAGCGTAGGGTACTTCCGGACCCTTCTTGGTCCTCTTTTCTTTGCGCTCTTGGCGTCTTCGCGAGCATATACTGGCTGTGCATGACAGAGAACTCTGTGGCGAAGGAGATCGTCGACGTCTACCAGGATTGTCAATGGGCTGCAACAGTAATTCTCGCGAAGTCGCAAAGAACGCAAAGACAGCCTGGTGTACTCTCGCGGACCCCACGGCGCTTCTCCACTTTTATTTTTATGTCGCACACTCAGAGAGAGTTACTCTTAATGCTCGGCTTGCGCTGGATGGGTAAGGTTATCCCCTGCAGCCGCTCTATCCATCCACCAGACCGGATTATCGGCTTATCCTTGCGCTGCCGGAACTGACGTCTCCACAAAAACCAGCGAGCGTGGCACGCTCTTTGCATTCCCGATTGACAGCGTGGCGGCGGTTGCCGTATGATGTTGTCAGTTACTGATGGGAGAACGCCTCTGAGCAAACCGACCGATCTCGTGCAGGGCACGCTGGATTTGCTGATCCTAAAGGTTATCGCACTGGAGGCGATGCACGGTTGGGCCATTGCGCAGCGCATCCGCCAGATGTCCGGCGAAGTGCTGCAGGTGGGTCAGAGCGCTCTTTACCCGTCGCTTCACAAGCTCGAACAGAACGGCTGGATCAGCGCGGAATGGGCGGTCAGCGAGAACAACCGGCGGGCCAAATATTACACGCTGACCAAAGCAGGGCGTAAGTTACTGGCACAGGAAGCCGCGCAGTGGGAGCGTTTATCGGCGGCGATCTCGCTCATTGTGAGGGCGGTCTGAATGCGGCTGATGAGCGTGCTGCGTCTCCGCCTTCGCTCGCTCTATGCACGGGCCAGCGTGGAGCGGGAACTTAGCGAGGAACTGCAATATCATCTGGAGCGGCAGATAGAAGAAGACGTTGCCCGAGGCGTGAGCCGGGAGGCTGCGCAACAGGCTGCGTGTGGGCCGATCGCTGGTTTTGAACAAAGAAAAGAGGAGTGCCGAGACATGCGCGGATTGAACTTGCTAGACGACCTTACACAGGATGTGCGCTTTGCACTCAGGCAGTTGAGGAGGAGTCCGGGATTTACGTCGACGGCGACCCTGATGTTAGCGCTCGGCATGTGCGCGAGCGTGGCGATATTCGCGTTTGTGGATGCGGCGCTGATCAAACCGCTGCCTTACCATGAGCCCGAACGGCTGGTGGGCGTATTTGAAACGACTGCGGCGTGCCCGCGCTGCAACGTTTCGTATCTCAACTTTCGCGATTGGACGAAGAGCAGCGAGTTTTTCAGTTCGCTGGAGGTGTGGGGCTTCAGTACGTATCTGCTTCGTACCCCAACCGGCGCCGAGCAGGCTCGTGGTGTGCGTGTAAGCGACGGTTTCTTTCGCACCCTTGGGGTAACTCCGATTTTGGGACGGGACTTTCGTAAAGGCGAGGACGCGCCGGGAACAGCGCATACGGTTCTGCTGAGTTTCCCGGCTTGGCAGAAGCGCTTTGGCGGAAGCCGGAACGTGTTAGGCAAGGCGGTTGTTCTCAGCGATGTTTCATACACGATCATTGGCGTGCTGCCCCGGGATTTTCAATTCGCTTTGCGGGGGCCTGCGGAATTTTGGGCACCGCTGAATGAACCGAATGGCTGTGAAACGAGGAGAGCCTGCCATAACCTTTTCGGCCTGGCGCGGCTCAAGGACGGTGTACGGGTGGAACGCGCGTCGGCCGGGATGAAGACGATCGCGCAACAACTGGAGAAACAATACCCCGACAATCGTGGTTTCAGCGCGGAGGCGGTGGCGTTAAGCGATGTGGTGGCTGGGGACATCCGTCCAGTCTTGCTGGTGTTGCTCGGCGGCGCCGGACTCCTTCTTTTGATTGCGTGCGTGAATGTGATGAGCCTCCTGGTAGTTCGGTCGGAGAGCCGCAAGCGGGAGATGGCCGTGCGGAGGGCGCTGGGCGCATCGCAGGCGCGCATGAACCGCCAGTTCGCGACCGAGGGCTTTGTACTGGTGGCAGCCGGAACCATACTTGGACTTGCGCTGGCGAATGGGACCATGCATCTCCTGAGCGCGCTGATTCCGGCGGACAAGATGGACGGGATGCCCTTTCTACAAGATCTCGGACTGAGTGTTCGCGTGTTGGCGTTTGCCGGCTTGACCGGGCTGCCGGCGGCAGCAGTATTCTCGTTTGCACCTGCATGGCGTTTCTCTTTTTCGAAGGTGGGCGCAGACCTGGCGGAAGGTAGCCGAGGATCGGCGGGAAGGACCTGGCGGCGCGTGGGTTCGAAGCTTGTGGTGGTGGAACTGGCTACCGCGGTCGTGTTGCTGGTGGCAGCGGGGTTACTTGGCAAGAGCTTGTATCGCCTGCTCAACGTGGATACCGGTTTCCAGCCGGATCATTTGGCCACGCTGGAAGCGACGATGCCGAGTTCTTATGCCGATAGCAAGCAGGTGGCCGCTTTGGAACGCCGATTGATGGAACGGCTCGGGGCTCTGCCGGGTGTGCAATCCGCTGCCATCTGCACCACTCTCCCCTTGCGCGGTTGGGACATGGCGGCCAATATTGTTGTGCCGGGCCGGCCGTGGGACGGGGAGCATCATCCAGTGCCCGAACGAAATGCGAGTGCCGGTTATTTGAAGACGCTGGGGGCGAGGCTGCTGCGCGGACGCTACTTCACAGAGGCGGAGGACGATCCCTCGAAGCCTGGCGTGGTGGTCATCAATCGAGCATTGGAAAAGCATTATTTCCCTGGAGAAGATCCCATCGGCAAGCGGCTTGCTTACGAAGGGGCGCACGATTCGATGGAGATCGTGGGCATCGTGGACGATATCAAAGAAGGACAACTGGATACGCTGAACCGGGCGACGATCTATGTTCCGTTTACGCAAGGCTGGTTCCGTTCCTTTGATGTGATTGTGCGGGCATCGCAAGCTGAGCAGCCAGTGCTTTCCGCTGTGACGGCAGCGATCCGTCAAATAGACCCTGACATTGCGATGGCCGACGTAACAACGATGAACGAAATACTGGATGATTCCCACGCGGCCTATTTGCACCGTGCGTCCGCTTGGATCGTGGGCGGCTTTGCGGCGTTGGCTTTGACGCTGGGCGTGGTTGGACTCTATGGAGTGATCGCCTATTCGGTGAGCCAGAGAACGCGCGAAATTGGGGTTCGCATGGCGTTGGGGGCGGATCGCGGCGCGGTTCATCAACTCGTTTTGAAAGAGGCGTTGTGGCTGGCGGGGAGTGGCATTTTCGTCGGTCTGGCTTGTTCGGTTGCGGCGGCGAATCTGCTGCGGGGGCTTTTGTTTGGCGTGCAAGCGTGGGACGTAACGACGTTGGGCGCGGTGGTTGGATTGCTAGGTTCTGCGGCGCTGCTGGCCAGCTACATTCCGGCACGGCGCGCAGCGCGGGTGAGTCCGGTGGATGCGTTGCGGGCGGAATAGATCGACGAGTTCTCACAACCGAGGCAAGTGCGCGTGATGGCGCGCTGTGTAGTCTACTTGGTGAGAAGCAGCGCGGCTCAAGTACTACCCGTGAAGGGAAAACCGAAGGCGCTTCACTATTGGTAGCCCGTTCGAATCGTATCCAACGATTTCGTGTGTGGCGCCTTCCGGCAACGTGCCGTTTTGTCGAACTTCGGCGGCTTCTCCACGCGCCGCGAGCCCTTTGCGAAAAGCTTCGCTTGACGGCGCCTGCTTACTGGTCTTGGCCGTTTTTGACCGAATTGCCTTTTTTGCCATTTTTAGTTCATCCAATTTTAGTTTAACGTTCACAAGGAAAGCACCCGTGAAGACTCGGCAAAACGAATGAGGAGTTGACGACAGGTTTATGACTGGACCGCTCGGCGCGAGCCCCTTCGGGTCTGTGTAAAAGAAGGAGTTGGCAGCATGGCGAAGACAGTCTTGTTCTACGGTATCGGGCCGCTGTCGACGGATCGCCGCACCGACCTGCTCGCCAAATCTGGATAAACGGGACGTGTTTTGCAATTTACCTTCCGTCTCTTCCAAAACGGATATGCGGAATCGTTCGAGCTGTAGTGTCGATAAGATGGCGGAGATATCGGCGAACGCCTCGTGAAAAGCAGCTACTTCATCGGATTCGGCGTCAAACAAAACAGGCCGGATGCTATCCAGAACGGCGTGGCTTCGTGAAATAGTCGCGAACACCCTTTCATGTCTTCGAGAAGGTGTTAAATCAAACCTTCTTACGATTTACGAAAGTATACATTACTAAGGTTGTGGGATTTGGGTAATCCGCGATACTTTCCAGAGCGCCCGCCGCGCCGTATCTTTGCAAGCCAGAATAAGTTGACTTCCTCAACTAACGGGAGCAACCTCGATGGACTCGACCCTGGGTGGTGAACTAAGCCGACAAAAGAAAACAATTCGGTCGAAAACGTCCAAGATCGGCGATCGCAATCTTGGCGCTTTCGGCGGAGCTAGCGCTGAACCGATTCCGACGCAGCGGGCCAAGGGGGCATTCCGCTCGTCCACCGCCCTGTTCAGCGACGCAAAAGTTAGCGGCTGAGATGAGACGAGTTGGTATACATATACATATGTACCAAGATAACGACCGGCCGGGAGACGTCGTGGAGCGCGTGCAGACCGGCGTTCGCATCGAGAAGCGGATCTTGAAGGTGATGAAGGCGCTGGCTGAATATCATGACCTCACACTGGGCGATCTCATTGAAGGAATTGTTCTACACGCTTTTGAGGGGAAGCCGCCGTTTGGAAACGAATCGTTAAAGCTCATGCCGAGCTGAAGAAGATTTATCATCTCGATCTTGGGGCTAGCGCGAGCCACAAACTCATCGAACGCAAACCTGGAAGGAAAAAGAGAACATGAATCGGCGTATGGGCATTTCGATCCTACGGTTTGTGCTGGGGCTGGTGGCGGCGTTCGCTGTGCTCTCCGCTACCCGGCGGACGGCATGAGCGACGAACAGCTGATCTTGCAACTGGAGGCCTGCACTCTTCCGGAGGAGCATTTCCACCATGCCGACCATTTGCATGCCGCTTGGGTTTACCTCACACGGTTTGGCGCGACGGAAGCGATTGCAAGGTTTTCAGACACGCTGCGGAGGTATGCGGCCTCGCAGGACAAAGCCGATCGTTATCACGAGACGATCACATGGGCATACTTGTTGCTGATGAATGAGCGGATGCAGTGTGCGGAGCCACGGGCTGAGACGTGGGAGCAGTTTGCGGCCATGCACGGGGATTTTTTTGATGGGAAGAATTCGATTTTGCTGAGATATTACCGGCAAGAGACTTTGGAGTGCGGGTTGGCGCGGCGCGTGTTTGTGATGCCGGATAAAGTTTGAGTTTTTAGTCTTGGCTTCGGATTCGGCGCAATGGGCCAGATCGACGGGCAGTCATCGAATTTCGCAAGAGCGAGCGATCAGAGGTGAAGAATCCGCGACAACGGACCGGCAGCAGCAGCATGGGGTTGCTCGGAGGCTTTCAAGTATTTTTCGACGGGAAGCAGAGGCAGATCGTTCCAGCGGCGATGACTGTTAGCGATTTCGAGGTGACGCCGCTCAACAGGAGGAAGTTTACCTTCAGGCGAAAACATATGGCCGATCTCTTCCGTTGCAGCTTCGAGGCCACGTTCATGGGCTATCCGATCTAGATGGTCAGAATTAGCCCACGTCTGCGGATCGGCTTTAGGATGGCTTTCGGTCATGGTTCGTTGCCCTCTTTCAGTTCAGGATGAGGCACTTGCCAGGTAAAGCCTGCGGTGCGCTCTTCTTCCATGCACGCCACAGCGCTTTGGCCTGCGCTTCAGTTCGCACACCGATTTGCTCCCATTGCGCCGGGCCGTTCTTCAAGTCTAGCAGGCGCCAATCTCGCTGACGAGTTCCACTGGATCATCCTCGACCCCACGTTCGTGCTTGTGTATATACGTTGTGGCGTAATACACTTGGTTGTGAGCGATTTTGATTGGGACGAAGAAAACCATGCCCACATCGCTCGTCATAAAGTTACGCCCAGCGAAATCGAAGAAGTGTTTCGCCGGCGCTATGCCTTGGAGATAAGCGATCCGGTGGACGGAGAAGAGCGCTTTCTTGCGTACGGCACCACGGCGGGAGGCCGATATTTGACGGTCGCCTTTACTGAGCGTGAAGGCCGCATTCGTCCGATTACGACTTGGACTATGACACGAGAGGAGAGAGAACAGAATGCCGACGAAATCCACGAGTAAGAAACCGCAGTTCAAGAATGAAGCCGAAGAAGCCGACTGGTATCACACACCGGAAGGCAAACGGCACGTTTCGCACACACTTCGAAAGGCGATCCGTAAGGGCACAATCGTGGTAGAGGAAAGGACCTCGATGCAACGGGCGCTTGAACTCGCCCGAACTGGCAAACGGATCGTTCTCAGGCAAGGAGTAAACATCAAGCCAACCGACGCCGCCGTTTTACAAAAGCTGGTGGACGACGCGCGCGCGTCAATGACGCAAGCCGTCTCGCTACGAATTCCAGTAACAGACCTCGACGCCGCAAAAGCAATCGCCGAGAAAAATGGCGTTGGCTATCAGAGTGTTCTCAAACAAGCGATTCGCCACGGTTTGCGTCAACTTTAAGAAGCGCTCGCCGCGCCGCTCTTGAGCGCGCTGCGTGCCTTTCGCCGCCTGCAAAGCTTTCGATCTTAGCGAATCGGCGCATCGAGCTTCACAGCCACCAGACGGCCGCGCTCTGGAGCGGCATTCTACTCTTGCCTTTTGCCCGAAGGCTGCGGCGCGCAGGCAAAAAGCTGAACAGGAACTTGTCTCTGCTGCTGATGCTGGGAGCAGGCATCGCGGCAACGGTGGGACTGAGCGGCTGCGGCTCCGGCAACGGCTTCTTCGGCCAACAGCAAGGGACCTATAACTTGCTCGTGACGGGTAGCGCCGGCGCCGTATCGCATTCCACCACGGTCACACTTACGGTTGAATAACAAGGAGAATGAAGATGCGTATATCGATTCATGGAAACGCGCTCCTTGTGAGTGCATGCGTATTGGCCGCTGCCTCAGCTTGGGGACAGCAGTCGCAGAGTCACGTAACACAGATAGTAAGCTCGCTCGATGTAGCGGTTGTCTATAACCCCCTCGTGACCAACGTGGTCGGCGGCGACCGCTTCTCCATGCAAGGAGGAAGTGTGCAGGTTCACAGCCAGTTCTGGCGTGGACTCGGTGTCGTCGCCGACGTTTCGGGACTTCACTCGGCGCACGGGAACGGGTCGGGGATAGGAGTGGATTTGGTAACCGCCGCTTTCGGGCCGCGCTATACGTGGTCGCCGGAGCGTCGCCGATACGCTTTGTTCGGGGAGTTTTTGATTGGAGCGGCGCACGGGTTTAACAGCTTCTTTCCCACCCCGGCGGGAGCGGTGAGCAGCGCCAACAGCTTGGCGTGGTATTGTGGCGGCGGGGCCAACGTGCACGTAACCCGCAGGCTTACCGTGCGCGCCTTCGAGGCGGATTGGATGCGTACGGAGATGCCCAACGGCGCCACCGGCCTGCAGAATAACATTCGAGTGGGGGCGGGTGTGGTTTTCAAGTTTGAGTAACGCGGGGAAGAGGAACGACGCCGGGCGAACCCGACCGTGTCGGTGTTAGGGCTCGGCGTCTTCGATGAGAAATCCGGGCTAGGCCGTTTTCTACATAGAGCCAATCACTTCGGTGGATTCTGGAACGTTCTTCCGGATCGGAGTCGAGAATCGGTCCAACTCAATGATTTTTTTCAGAATCTCGTAGATAAGGGCTTTTCGGAGATCGTAGTGAGAAACCCGGATACCCCGCAGGAGAAGACGATTGTTATCTCTTCTCTACAGAGCCTGGCCAACGAGAATGCCAGGACAGTTCTCAAATAGCCGATGACGGCTGGGAGGCCGGAGGCCACTCGAGTTTGTACATTTTCCGGCCTTGGTTGTGCCGACGCGTAGGGCGGCCATTCTTGGCTGCTGGCCGACTTTCCAGGCGGCCGCGAGACGATCGGCTTCGAGAGTTTCTGTTCGACGCCAGCGCATGTTCTTTGTGCGCCGCTACGTACGGCGTTTGCCTCACTGAGACGCCATCGGCCCAGCCCCAGTTCGTGATGTTCCGCATGCACGGAAGTTCGCCCGCCATCAGGCGCCGCCTGGAAAGGCGGCTAGCAGCCAAGAATGGCCGCCCTACGTGGGGCAATACAGGGACTGCAGAGCTTGGATTGCGCTACTCCTGTTTGTTTTGCTCTGTGTTCTCATTTGTGCACATTACGCCGTTGTGGTAGTCACCGATCCCGGCCGCATTAGACCTTGCGGACATCCACTTCGAGTTTGCCGGCTCGAAACACGCCATCTTCGACACGCTGGATGCCCTGCGAGGTATGGATTTCGCCGCGGCCGGCGCTCGGGTCGATCACCCATACGAACGCCACTCCGAAGGCCAAGTATTCGTCGACTTTCGTGCGCACGTCAAGCGCGGTATCATCGGGCGACAGAATTTCTGCGCACAGAAAGGGGGGTTCGGTGAAGATATTCTCCGCTGGTTCGCCAAGAGTCACGCAGACATCGGGAACCCTGTAGTGGGCGGGGTCTGGCTGAGTGCGCAAGCGCTGCTCCACCCAAACCTCATACCCCAGGGGATGCGCCAGCGCGTACAGCGTGCGATCTACGGATTATCCGCTTCCAAGGGCTCTAAATCAGTAGGCCGAACACACCAGATTTCCCCATCGTCAAGGGAATCCCTCACAGCAAAGTAAGAGCCTGGCGAGGAGATGAAGTGAAGTTGTCAGCACCAACCGCAGGTGCAGATTGACAATCCGGAGTAAGTGCTCGCGAAGACGCCAAGAACGCAAAGAAAAGAGCCCAAGAAGGGTCCGGATTCAGAGCGGGTTTTTTTCGCTGCTTTTGTTTACCATAAATATGGAAATATGCCAAAATGGTTCTTCAATGAAGACCGTTTTCGAATCCCTCACTAATTACCGCAGCCCACGCTTTTGCCCGATAATCCACAAGGTCTTCGGAGGTGGAGGAGATAGAGCGCTCCGCCACTGGCACAGATTACCACTGAACCGCATCTGACGACTCTGGCATACTTCAATTAGTTAGGTACCCATCAATGATTCACGACGCCAAAGATCTTTCCGTCGACATAGAGGGCCTTCTGGGGCGGCGGTACTAGAAAATGAAGCCATCAGCATCCGCGCGATCGAGCCTAACGCGATTTCCGATGAGCGCCGCACCGAGGTGCTGAGCGGCCTGAAGAGGTACTTTGACGAAGTGGATGCAAAGCGGCAACCTGTCACTGCCCGCGAAGCCGACGTCATTATCTATGGGTTCTAGACGTCAATGTTCTCGTCCGTGCCCACGAAAAGTCCCCCGGTCCGGCTCGCAGACTCTTGCTTGAGTTAATCACTCGTGGAAAACGCAGGCGAAGCCGTCCGATGTTATATAGTTTTCGGGGGGCCGAACATTCTAAACGCATTATGTTTTGTTGATGAAGGCAGTGGGTTCCCCAATGGTAGACGCCAACGTCAAAAGCGTCGGCAAGAGTGCCGACTCGGCACGCACGAGTGCGTGCGCCACAATGATTTCAACAGCTTACGGTTCTTCGCCGAAAACCATATGACACTGGGCGAAACCGTCTGCGCCACCATGTTGCCCAGACCCGCGCTTGACCTCCCAGTCGCGCATCCAAATCGCACGATGGCGTCCCAGAAGCGGACAGTCTTTGCTGCGGGTTTTCCGGATCTATATTAATCGAATCAGGCAGTTAGCAGCTTTCGAATAGCTGGCCACCTAACTGCACTCATAGAGACCGGAAAAACAAAAAACTATGGATGTCCCTCGCGGTAAAGAAGTCGCCCGGCAACGTTTGATCAAGAGAATTTCGCTCATTTCGCTGGCCGTAATTGTGGTAGGCGGGGCGACGGTGGCGCTGGCGAGATTGAAGCCGGCGGCGCCCTCCGTGGATATGAGCGGGCAGTATCCGGGATCGGTGAAGCGCGGGCCCATGGAGCGCCAAGTGCGAGGACTGGGGCGACTCACGCCGAAGGAGATTCATTGGATTGCGGCCGCCAAAGATGCGCGGGTGGCGCAGATTGTGCGCAGGCCCGGGCTTGACCCGGTGAAAGCGAATGATGTGATCTTGGTTTTGAACGATCCTGATTTGTCGCTCGAGGCGGAAAAAGCGGAGTGGACGTTTAAGCAGGAGCAGGCGAATCTTGCCAATTTGAAAGTCAAGCTGGAGACGGACAAGCTCGATCAGCGTTCGACGTTGGCGCAACTCGAATCGCAATACACGCAGGCGAAGCTGACGGCGGACCGCGATTTGGAATTGACGCGCCTGAATTTGCAGAGCGATTTGACATCGCGGCTTTCGGTGGATTCTGCCAAACAATTTGAAAATCGCGTGGCGTTGCAGCGGCAACGCTTGGAGATTGGCGATGAATCGATCAAAGCGCAGATTGAGGCCCAAAACGTGGTAGTGGAGAGCGCAAGGGCCGCATGGAATTTGAAGCGCGACCAAGTGGAACAACTCAAGGTTCGAGCCGGCATTGGCGGCCTGCTGCAGGAAGTGGATGTGGAGGAAGGACAACGAGTCCCGGCGGGAACGCTGTTGGCGAAAGTGGCTGATCCGACGAAACTGAAGGCTGTGCTGCAGATTGCGGAGACGCAGATGAAGGACGTTCGAGTGGGGATGGATGCCACGGTAGATACGCGCAACGGCGTGATTCCGGGGCGGGCGATTCGGATTGATCCAGCGGCATTGAACGGCACGGTGGGCGTGGACGTGGAATTGCTGGGGCCGCTGCCGCAGGGTTCGAGGGCCGAATTGAGTGTAGATGGCGTGATTGAACTCGAGCGCCTAGCCGATGTGGTCTATATGGATAGGCCGGTGAGCGGCGAACCGGGGTCGACGATTGGGATTTTTAAGATAGACCCCGATGGCAAAGGGGCGACCCGTGTGAACGTGAAGCTGGGGCGCGCTTCCGTGAATACGATTGAGGTCTTGGACGGCCTGAAAGTGGGCGATCGGGTGATTTTATCCGACATGTCCCAATATGACGCTTTTCCGAGAATTCGTTTGAACTAGGGAAGATTGTTCCGCGTAGTTTATTTGACTCAACAGGAGACTTTCTAACAATATGACGACTGCAGCAGAGCCATTGATCCATTTAGAAGGCGTGACCAAAGTATTCGTCACAGACGAAGTGGAGACCCACGCGCTTTCCGGTATCCATATCGATATCAAGCGAGGCGAATATGTGTCGATTTCCGGGCCGTCGGGCTGTGGTAAATCCACGCTGCTGGCCATCCTTGGGTTGCTGGATTCGCCGTCCACGGGCACGTACATTTTGAACAGCAAGCCGGTGCAAAGTTTGAAGCTTTCGGAGAGGGCGCGGATTCGCAACCGCGAGATTGGCTTCATTTTCCAGGCGTTCAATTTGATTGGCGATTTGAATGTTTACGAGAATGTGGAGCTGCCGTTGACGTATCGCGGGATGGCGTCGGCCGAGCGCAAGAAGAAAGTGCATGAGGCGCTGGAACGCGTGGGCATGTCGCACCGCATTAAGCATTACCCTTCGCAACTGTCGGGCGGTCAGCAGCAGCGTGTGGCCGTAGCGAGAGCGCTGGCCGGCGATCCGTCGATTCTACTGGCCGATGAGCCGACGGGAAACTTGGATTCGCAAAATGGCGAGCAGGTGATGGATTTGTTGCGCGAGCTGCACCGCGGCGGGGCGACGATTTGCATGGTGACGCACGATCCGCGGTATGCGCGTTATGCCGACCGGTCGATTCATCTATTCGATGGCCGTGTGGTGGAGGAAAACACAGAGGTGGCGGTCTAAATGACGAAGCATGTAGATCTGATTGCGGTTGGGGCGATGGTGTTGGCGTTTGGTTTTGCGGCTCACGTGCACGAAGCACTGCATGCGAATTTGAGCCCGGCCGTGCGGGCGCTGCATATCCGAACGTTTGCGCCGATTCGCATTACTCCGCCGCAGCCGCCTGCCGTTCCGCATCTGCCGAGGCTGCCGCATTTTCCGCGCGTGTAGCCGCCGTGGCAACGCCGGGTTGTTGCGGCTCGGCTACGCTATGAATAAGCAAAATGATCACTTTACGGAACGTCGAAAAGTTTTTCGAGCATGGCCCTACTAAGACCTACGTTCTCCGCCGCATCAACCTTGACATCAAGGAAGGAGAATTCATTTCAATCATGGGTCCTTCGGGGGCGGGGAAGTCGACACTGCTCCATTTGTTGGGGATGCATGATACGGCTTGGACGGGCGAGTATAACTTCCTGGAGTTTCCGATTCACCGGCTGAACAAGAAAGACCGGTCGGAAGTCTACAAAAAATATATTGGGTTCGTTTTTCAGAGTTACCATCTGTTGGATTCGCTGACGGTTTACGAAAACCTGGATATTCCGCTGTCGTATCGCAACATCAAGAAGGCCGAGCGCGAGAGCATTGTATGCGATTCGCTGGACCGGTTCAGCATGGTTGGAAAAAAGGACTTATATCCGAACCAGCTATCGGGCGGGCAGCAGCAATTGGTGGCGATTGCGCGCGCGATGATTGCGAGTCCAAAGATTATCTTGGCGGATGAGCCAACGGGGAATCTGCATTCGAGCCAGGGCAAAGAAATCATGGAGATGTTCAAGAAATTGAACGAAGCCGGGACCACCATTGTGCAGGTGACGCATAACGAAAAGAATGCGGAATACAGCAACCGCGTGATTCAAATTGAGGATGGCTGGATGAAGACATGAAGTCTGTGGCGAGCCAATCGCGGATATTGATTGCCGACGATCAGCCCGATGTGCTGGAAGCGTTGCGGTTATTGCTGAAGCGCGAGGGGGCGAAGACGGATTCGGCGGAATCGCCGCAGCAGGCGTTGCAGGCGGTGGAGAGCCGCGAATATGATTTGGCGATTATCGATCTGAACTATTCGCGAGATACGACTTCCGGCCAGGAAGGTTTGGACTTACTAAACAAGATTCAAACGGTAGATTCCATGTTGCCGGTAGTGGTAATGACGGCGTGGGGCAGCGTGGATCTGGCCGTAGAAGCGATGCGGCGCGGGGCGCGCGATTTTGTTCAGAAGCCCTGGGAGAACGAGCGCCTGACGGCGATTGTCCGGACGCAGTTGGAATTGAGCCATGCGTTGCGGCGCGGGCAGAGGCTTGAACTGGAGAACCAGTTGCTGCGGGCGGACAACGCGCCTACCATGATTGCCGAATCGCCGGCGATGCAGCCGGTGTTGGATTTGATTTCGCGGGTAGGGCCGTCGGACGCGAATATTCTAATTACGGGTGAGCCCGGCACTGGTAAGGAAGTGGTGGCGCGGACGCTGCATGTGATTTCGGTGCGTGCGACGAAGCCGATGATCACGGTGAATGCGGGCGGGCTGGCGGAAGGTGTTTTTGAGAGTGAGCTGTTCGGCCACGTGAAAGGTGCGTTCACCGACGCGAAGATGGACCGCGTGGGACGGTTTGAATTGGCGGATACCGGCACGTTGTTCCTGGATGAGATTGCCAATGTGCCGATGAATCTGCAAGCGAAGTTGCTGCGCGTCCTAGAGATTGGCGAGATGGAGCGCGTGGGCTCATCTAAGACCAAGAAAGTGGACGTGCGGGTGATTTCGGCGACGAACGCGAAATTGCTGGACGAGGTATCGAATGGGCGCTTTCGGCAAGATTTATTGTTCCGGCTGAATACGATTGAGATTCATCTCCCACCGTTGCGCGAACGGAAAGAAGATTTGATCCCGCTGGCGAACCATTTTTTGGGGACGCATGCGCGGCGGTATCGGAAGCAGATTACCGGCTTCGATACGGCGGCGGTGCAGGCGATGTACGATCATCCTTGGCAGGGAAACGTGCGTGAACTAAATCATGTGGTTGAGCGCGCGGTGTTGATGGCGCAGACCAACTGCATTAAGGCCGGCGATCTGGCTTTACGCGCTAGCGTTACGACTTCTCCCCGCCTGGAGGAAATGAGCCTGGACGACGTGGAAGAGTTTTTGATCAAGAAAGCGCTGAGCCGCGTGAATGGCAATGTGAGTCATGCCGCCGAATCGCTGGGCTTGAGCCGCAGCGCGCTGTACCGCCGGTTACAGCGGTTTGGGCTGTAGCGGGCGGCATTCCTGCCCATGAAACTGGGTCACGAAACACGTGTCCTCTTACTGGCGCTCGCTGGTGGTCTGCCCGGGGTGGCCGGATGTGCGATCATTCTCGCGCTCGAAGGGCGGCAGGCGCGGTTCCAAATCACGATTGATTCGTTCATGATCCTTTTCTGGCTGGGATTTTGTTTCGCGGCGCGTGGCCGGATTGCCGGGCCGCTGCGCACGCTGGCGAATTTGCTCGAAGCGTTGCGTGAAGGCGATTACAGTATTCGCGCGCGAGTCGATAATCCGAAAGAGCCTCTAGGCGAAGTAATGCAGCAGGTGAATGCGATGGCAGCGACGCTGCGCGATCAAAGGCTCGGCGCGCTGGAAGCGACGGCGCTGTTGCGCAAGGTGATGGAAGAGATCGATGTGGCGGCGTTCGCGTTTGATCCGAGCCAGCAGCTTCGCTTGGTGAATCGCGCGGGCGAACGGCTGTTGGCGCAGCCGGCGGAACGTTTGTTGGCGCGCGATGCGACTTCGCTTGGGTTGGCCGAATATCTCGGAGGAGCGGCGGAGCAGACGATTCAGCGCGAGTTTCCGGGTTTGACGGGACGGTGGGGCATTCGCCGCAGCCAGTTTCGGGAAGGCGGGTTGCCGCATCAACTTTTGGTTGTGACGGATTTGACCAGGCCATTGCGCGAAGAGGAGTTGCAGGCATGGCAGCGGATTGTGCGGGTGATTGGGCATGAGTTGAATAACTCGCTAACACCGATTAAATCGATTGCGCAGAGTCTGGCTGATCTGCTTACGGCGGAACCGCGACCCGAGGATTGGAACCAAGATATGTCGCGCGGGTTGAGCGTAATTGCGACACGTTCGGAATCGCTGAGCCGGTTTATGAGTTCGTATGCGCGGCTCGCCAAGTTGCCGCCGCCGAAACTTGCGCCGATTGAGATTAACGACCTGCTGTTGCGAGCTAGCAGTCTCGAGACCCGGCAGCGCGCGTTCTTTGAAGAAGGCGCGCCGTTGACGTTCCAAGGGGATATCGATCAGTTGGAGCAGGCGTTGATCAACTTGATTCAGAACGGGGTAGAAGCGGCGCAGGCGACAGGGGGACGAGTGTTCCTTTATTACCGGCAATCGCCGGCGGCATTAGAAATTACGGTGCGCGACGAAGGGCCGGGCTTGGCCAATACGGCGAATTTGTTTGTGCCGTTCTTTACGACAAAGCGTGGCGGGTCGGGCATTGGTTTGGTGCTGAGCAGGCAGATTGCGGAGGCTCATGGCGGGTCGATGACGTTGCGTAACGCCACTGATGGGCCGGGGTGTGAAGCGGTGATTACTTTGCCGCTGCATTAATTTGTTCTTTGTTGAGAAGACCTGCCAGAACGAGCATCATATCTTGCGTGCTGACGAGGCCGACCAATTCGCCATCCTTCACGACGGGAAGACAGTCGAGTCCGGACTTCCGCCCTCGACAAAATCTTGCGCGCCCATTACCTGCTTGCTTGCCGTCACGTTATCATAGCCTGTGCTTATGCTGCTCCGTTTTGCGCTCACCTTCTTGATCTGTTTGGGGATGGCGGAGGATTTGAAGCCGCAGACAGAATCGCTCACCAAGGCGCGAGCTGAGATGGTGGAGGCGAGCTTTCGAGAGGCGGTGAATTCGGAAGTAATTCGCAGAGATGCGGACAACATTAAAGCGCTCGAAGACCAGTTGGCGCATGCGCGCGCGAGTTCGTTGACGGCTCCACAGGCATCGCCACAGTTCCCGCCCGGCGGAACGATTCCCTATATTTCGCAGACGCAGGTGGATGCGCTCACGCAACTGACAAACGAAACGATGTCCTTGGTTCACTTGCTGGCGGATGCGCGGTCTGCGATAAGAGCCGCCGCCCTCACAGATCAGCGCGATGAGGCGGCCATTCAGGCGAAAGTTCAGGCGGTTCACGATGCCGAGCTGGCTTTAGCGAACGCGCGTGCCAAGGCGTTTGCCAAGATTCAAGCTTCGCCGAACAAGTTGACCGCGGAGCAAGTGAAGGCGTTTGTGGATATGGGTGGCTCGTTTGCGAACGTTAAGTTCACCAAGCCTGAGCCTTTAAATTTTGGCGATCACGAAGGGTATGTGCCGTTGTTTGACGGCGTGAGTCTCAAGGGGTGGGACGGCAATCCGAAGTTTTGGCGCGTGGAGGACGGCGCGATCATAGGCGAATCGACACCGCAAAATCCGAGCGGGAACAGCTATCTTGTGTACCGCGACATGGTGGCGAAAGATTTCACGTTGAAGTTTGAAATTAAAGTGGAAGGAAGTGGCGGCAGCGGGTTTCAGTATAGAAGCAAGACAGGTGTGCCGTGGCTGGCGAACATTCCGGCGAATGTGACGGCGAACGTCGGCCCCGTGAATTTAAATTGGATGCTGACCGGGCCGCAGGCGGATTTTTGGCCAGCCGCACAGTATTGGACAGGGCAGTTTTATTCGGAGAATACGCCGATGCGCATTGAGGCTTGGCGCGGGCAGGTAGTGGAAGGGTCGGGACTGGCGAAGAAACAGTTGATGGGGAACATCGGCGATATTGATGCGCTGGGCAAGCTGGTAAAGATGAACGACTGGAATGAATATACGGTGATTGCGCGCGGCGGGACTTTTATTCAGATTTTGAACGGGCAGTTGATGGCGGTGATGGTGGATGACGATCCGAAGTCGTCGAATAATCAGCCGGGGTTGTTTGGGATAGAGATTGAGGCGACGACGAAGGTATCGGTGCGGAATATTTGGGTGAGGAGGTTTGATTAAGCCGAGTGCTGCACAGCACTTTTTTCCGAACTATCCGCATGATAAGAGCTTCTGACGAGCGGTCCAGCTTCGACGTGTGCGAAGCCCATACGCAGACCGGCATCTCGCAATTCGTCAAACTCGCTTTGCGGGACATAACGAATAATAGGCAAGTGTTTCGCGGAAGGCCGCAGGTATTGGCCAAGCGTGAGAATATCGACACCATGCTGCTGTAGATCGCGCATCACTTGCAGTACCTCATCAATCGTTTCGCCTAGACCTAGCATCAAGCCAGACTTCGCCGGGGTCTTCGGGCGCAGTTGCTTGGCGTATTGCAACATGTCGAGCGATCGTTTGTATTGCGCGCCCAAGCGCACTTGGCGATAGAGGCGCGGCACCGTCTCGGTGTTGTGATTGAGGACGTCGGGTTCGGCGTTCATGACAATTTCCATGGCGGCGTGCGAGCCTTGAAAATCGGGAACGAGCACTTCCACTTTGCAGCCTGGGACCTGTTCGCGAATGGCGGCGATGGTGAGCGCGAAAAGTTCGGCGCCGCCGTCTTTGCGGTCGTCACGGTTAACGCTGGTCACGACTGCATAGCGCAAGCCAAGCGTGGCGCAGGCTTCGCCGACACGGCGCGGTTCGTCGTAATCTACCGGCAATGGTGCGCCTTTTTGCACGGCGCAGAAACCACAGCGGCGGGTACACACATTGCCCAGAATCATGAAAGTGGCCGTACGGCGGTTCCAGCATTCGCCCACGTTCGGGCAGGCCGCGCTTTCGCAAACGGTATGCAGCTTTAAGCGGGTGACCAGATCTTTTAGTTCGCGGTAATTATCGCCAACCGGTGCGGGCGCACGCAACCACTTCGGACGTTCAGGCTGGGAGGAGGAAATGCTGACGAGCACTGCTCCTAGTGTATCGCCCGTCACATCTCGCGGCGGTTTTCGAGGCTGCGCGACATAGTGACTTCGTCGGCGAAATCCAAATCGCTGCCGACAGGAATGCCCATAGCGATGCGGGTCACACGAGGCCCGAGGGGCTTCAAGAGACGCGAGAGATAGACGGCTGTTGCTTCGCCTTCTACGGTTGGATTGGTGGCGATAATGATCTCTTGCACGTCGCCTTTGTGCAAACGATCAACCAAACCTTTGATGCGCAGTTGTTCGGGCCCAATGCCACGTAACGGAGAAATGGCGCCGTGCAGCACGTGATAGAGGCCGTGGAAGGTTCGCGTGGTTTCAACGGGCAGAATGTTGTGCGGCTCTTCGACAACGCAGATGTTTTGGCTATCGCGATGCGGATCGCGGCAATAGACGCACAATTCGCCGTCGCTGATGTTCTGGCACTGCACGCAAATACCCAGCTTGTCTTTGACATCGAGAACGGCCTGCGCCAGCGCTTGGGCCTCTTCGCGAGGCACGCGCAAGAGATGGAACGCGATGCGCTGCGCCGATTTCTGTCCGATGCCGGGAAGGCGTTTACACTCCTGAATCAGGCGCGCGAGCGGTTCAGCAAAATCGGCCATTTAAAAGAGGCCTGGCGGCAAGCCCAGGCCGCCCAGCAAGCCGCCCATTTTGCCTTGGGCTTCGTCGTCGACTTTTTTGGCGGCTTCATTGAATGCGGCCGCGACCATGTCTTGCAGCATCTCAACGTCGCCCGCGACTTCCGGATCGATCTTGACACCGAGCACATGCTTCTGACCGTCCATTTTGACGCTGACCATGCCGCCGCCGGCGAGGCCTCTACGCGGATCGCCGCGATCTGCTCTTGCAGCTTGGCCTGCATTTGCTGCGCTTGCTTCATCATGTTTTGCATGTTGCCGCCGGGCATCTTCATAAATTCAATCCTTTACTCATTCAAATTTCGCACGGTGCGAACTTGGGCGTCCGGGAAAAGCTCCTGGAAGCGTTTCACGCCTGGATGGGACAACGCCCTGGCGCGCAATTCTGTATCTTCAGCGGCGGCGCGGGCGGGTGTGGCCGGCGCGGCTGCGGTGCTGCTGCTTTCGCCTGCTTCGAACTTGACCCGCACTGGTTTGCCGAGAATTTGTGCGGCAACACGCGGAAGGGCTGGATCTTTGAGGGCAATGGCAAGCGTTTTGGCGCCGCGAACCAGTAAATCGGAGCCTTGTACGGAAACGTCGGCCTGCAGAATGGCATCGGCGGTATAGTTTGAACCTTCTTTAGCGAGGGCTGCGTGCAGGTCTTGGCGGAGATCCCCTGTTGGCGCAGCATCCGGGACTGGCTCCGCTGCTTTCGGTTGGGAGACCTCGGCCACAGGTTTTGGCGCCGTTTGCGCAGGGGCTTGGAAGGCGGGTGATCTGGGTACGGTTGCGCGCGCCGAAGCGCTGAGCGCGGGCGATTTTTCCAGGCCGGCCAAAGCTGATTCAATAGATTGAATGCGCCCTGCTTGCACCAGTTTGATCAAACCCAATTCCAAATGGAGGCGCGGCTGCAAAGAAGATTGCAGCGCTTTGTATAAATCGAGCGTGAGGTTCAGATAGCGCGTGAGATCCTCTTCGCTGAACTGCGCAGAAGTTTCAAGCAAGGCGTGTTGTTCTTGATCGGATGCTGCAATGAGGCGCGTGGGTTTCCCGGAAAGTTTGGCTACCAGCAGATTTCGCCAATAGCGTGAAAGCTCGCGCGAAAAGTGTTGCAAGCTCTGCCCCGTGGATTCGAGTTCTTGAACGATGTCCAACATGCCCGCGCCGTTTTGTTGTTGAACCGCTTCAGCAACCGAGCGCAGATTGCCGACGGCGAAAACTCCCAGGAGAGCACGCACTTCGTCGACATTTAAAGTTTTGCCGCAACAGGCGATGGCTTGATCCAGGGCTGAAAGCGAATCGCGCACGCTACCTTCGCCGGCATGGGCAACGACGGAAAGAACCTCGTCGCTCGCTTCAATGCCCTCTTCTTTGACGATGTAGCGCATGCGGTTCATCACTTCCACGAAATCGACGGAACGAAAACTGAAGTGCTGGCAGCGCGAGGCGATGGTGTTTGGAATCTCGTAGGCTTCCGTGGTGCACAAAATGAAGACCACCCATTCCGGCGGCTCTTCCAGCGTCTTGAGCAGCGCGTTGAAAGCCTCTTTGGTAATCTGGTGCGCTTCGTCGACGATAAAAACTTTGTAGCGGTCGCGCGCGGGGCGGTAGCGAACATTTTCGCGAATCTCGCGCATTTCGTTGATGCCGCGGTTGGAGGCGGCGTCAATCTCAATGACATCGGGGGAATTGCCGGCGGTAATTTCGGTGCAACTGGAGCAAACGCCGCAGGGTGTCGCGGTGGGACCGTTCACACAGTTCAGGCAGCGGGCGAAAATGCGAGCGACTGTCGTTTTGCCGGTGCCACGCTGCCCGCTAAAGATATAGCCGTGCGCGATGCGGCGGCTGGAGATCGCGTTAGCGAGTGTCTTTTGGACATGCTCCTGGCCGATCAGTTCGTCGAAACCTTGGGGACGGTACTTCCGTGCGATGACCTGATACATGGATGCTTATGCGTGGCGAGCGAAGTCTGCCAGACCCCGGGTGATCCGCGGCACACGCGCTAAATCACTACCGTTGCTTCCTTCCGGACCTAGCGGGGTTTGCGACCGCCCATTGCACGAAGCCCGGAGCCTGACGATTCATTGTACCGAGCCAGGTTTCCGTGAGCGCCTTGCCGGCATCACAACCGCATAGTCTCGCTTCGAACGTGTTACCACTAAATAGTTCGCTTGCACCTTTGGAGGATACTGTCGTGGTCGATCCCGCTTTGCAGGAATGGCTGAACCTAGCGCCGAAGCCGACGCCATTAGATCCCAACCGGCGTTGGCACGTCTTCATCAGCTATCGTTCGGTGAACCGCTATTGGGTTCTTGAACTCTATGATGTTTTGCGCGACTTAGGTTACACCGTGTTCCTTGATCAATATGTGCTGGCGGCGGGTGAGCCTCTTGCCACTACCCTTGGCGATGAACTGGATGCCAGTGCCTCTGCCGTTCTCGTCTGGTCTGACTCCTACGAGACCTCGGAATGGTGCAAGAAAGAGTTCAACTATCTGGAAGGCCGGGAAAACAACAAAGCGGGCTTTCGCTATGTCATCGCCAAACTAGACCGCACCGCACTTCCCGGATTTGCCAGCGGCAAAATCCATGTAGATTTCTCAGAGCGGCGCGAAGGCCCCGGTGGCAGTGACGTGCTCCGTATGCTTCATGGACTGGCGGGTAAACCGCTGCCCGAAGCCGCCGTCAAACTAGCCGCTGCCATCGATGAAGAAATCACGCAGGCGCGTATCAGAATTAAGGCCGCGCGTGAGTCTTCCGATGTCGCACATCTTCTGGAGCTCGCAAAATCCACTCACTTGGCTTGGTTGAACTCTCCCGCGCTCGGCTGTGCGGTTGCCGAGGCGCTCATCGGCCTTAAGGCCAACGACGCGGCCATCGAAATTCTCGCTGATCTGGCCAAACGTTTCCCGAAAACGGCCCGCCCAAAACAGCTCTGGGGTTTGGCGCTGGCTCGCAAAGGCGATTGGCGTTCCGCACAAACCGTTCTCGGTGAACTCTACTACGCCGGCGAAATCGACCCCGAAACCCTCGGCATTTATGCCCGGACATGGAAAGACAAGTACAAAGAAACCTCCGACACCGTCTACCTTATGAAGGCTCGCGATCTTTACCTCCGGGCCTTTAACGCGCCTCCCGGCACCGATTACTACACCGGCATAAACGCCGCCTCCACCAGCCTTTTGCTGGGCGAAAAGGACAAGGCCGCTCAGATAGCGGAGTGCATTGAAAAGATTGTAGGCACGCTGCCTGTTCCCGACGACTACTGGAAAACCGCCACCGTTGCAGAAGTCCAGTTGCTCCGCGGCAATTTCGATAAGGCCGCGGAGTTGTATCAGGACGCCGTACTTGTTTCGCCCGATGATACCGGTTCTCTCGAAACCACCTATACGCAAGCGAGGCTCTTGTTAGCGTCTCTGCAAGCCACACCGGAACAATGCGCGAAAGTGCTCGCTCCTTTCGCCCGCGTTGCCAAAGCGGCCGCGCCATAACTGGAGCAGGGAACGTTCCTATGCCCACGCAACCCTTACTTTGGAAAACCCGCTTCTATCTCGCTATCTTTATGGCCGGCCTGATCCTCAGCGGGCTCACTGCTTTTCCTCTCCGCACCGAACTGCCCATCCTGATCGGCGCTCTTTCCCACCTCGGCGTATCCGCGCAATCGTCCCTCATGCTCTGGCTCAACAAAGTCGACGAGGTTCTCGAATCCACCGGCCGCCAATACCCATTCCTCGCCTACGGCACAGATTGGCTTGGTTTTGCGCATCTCGTCATCGCCATGGCCTTTATCGGCGCGTGGCGCGACCCCATCCGCAACAAATGGCTCTTCACTTTCGGCCTTCTCAATTGCGCTGCCGTCGTTCCGTTCGCCATCATCGCCGGCGAATTTCGCGGCATTCCGTTCTACTGGCGCTTAATCGATTGCAGTTTTGGAGTCTTCGGTGCAATTCCTCTCTGGCTCTGCCTCCGTTATGTCGCCCGCATGGAGCAGCAATCCCACGCCAATTAGAATGAGATACATTCAAGTCTTATGAAGAAGAACGCGATTCGCATCGCCTGCGCGCTCGCCTTGGCCGGCATCCTGGGCGCCGAATCTACCCCCTCGAAAGCTCTTCTCGTGCTCTCAAAGGGCGACCATACCCTCTCCATCGTCGACCCAGTAAGCTTGAAAGTCGTCGCCAGCATGCCGTCCGGCCCTGATCCGCACGAAGTCGTCGCGTCCGACGATGGCAAGCTTGCCTTCATATCTAATTATGGCGGCGGCGCATATAACACCATTACCGTCGTCGATCTCATTCAGCAGAAAACCACGGGCGCCATCGACTTAGGCGCGCTGCACGGTCCGCACGGCCTCTGGTTCGCCGGCAACAAAGTCTATTTCACTGCCGAAGCCGCCAAAGTCATCGGCACTTACGACCCCGCGTCACAAAAAATTGATTGGATTATGGGTACCGGTCAAGACCGCACTCACATGGTCTGGGTCAGCCGCGACCTCAAAACGATAGTTACCTCCAACGTCAGCGCGGCCACTATGACGGTCCTTCAACAAGTCACGCGCCGCATGGGTCCTCCTCCCGGCGCGGGTCCCGGTGGTCCTCCGGCGGGTGGTCCTCCTCCAGGCGGCCCGCCGCCCGGTGGATCTAGAACCGATTGGGACGAAACCGTCATTCCCGTCGGCCGCGGCGCCGAGGGCTTTGATGTCTCACCCGATGAAAAAGAACTGTGGGCTGCGAACGCCCAAGACGGTACTGTTTCCGTTCTCGATCTCCCAGCGAAGAAAGTGGTCGCCACACTCTCTGCCGATGTGAAAGGCGCAAACCGCCTCAAATTTACGCCCGATGGCAAACACGTCCTGGTCTCTACCCTCGGCGGCAGCGACCTCACTATCCTTGATGCCGCCACCCGTACGACTATCAAGCGCGTCAATATCGGTCACGGAGCCGCCGGCATTCAAATGGCGCCCGATGGCAAGATAGCCTATGTCGCCTGCACGCCGGATAGCTATGTCACGATCATCGATTTGAACTCGTTCGAAGTCGCGGGACACCTCAACGGCGGCAAACAACCCGACGGCCTCGCTTGGGTGGAACGTCACTAACTCTATTGCGTAATCCCAACCTCCGTCAACAACCACGCATACTCAAACGACGTGTCTTTCAACCGGTCATACCTCCCGGAAGCGCCGCCGTGTCCGGCAGGATCCATCTTCATCTTCAGCAACAGCGGATTGCTATCCGTCTTCAGCGTCCTCAGACGAGCCACATACTTTGACGGTTCCCAATACATCACCTGGCTGTCATTGAAGCTACTTGTCACTAACATCGCTGGATACGCGCGTTTCTCCAAATTGTCATAGGGGCTGTAGGTCTTCATGTAGTCGTAAGCCGCCTTCTCATTCGGATTCCCCCACTCCAAATACTCGCCCACAGTCAGCGGCAACGTGGCATCCATCATGGTATTCATCACATCCACAAACGGCACAGCGGAATGCACCGCTCGAAACAAGTCAGGGCGCAGATTCACCACCGCACCCATCAGCAGACCGCCCGCGCTGCCACCTTCAATCACTAGCCGCTTGCTCGTAGTCCACTTATCTTTGATAAGAAACTCGGCACAATCGATGAAGTCGTAAAAAGTATTCTTCTTCTTCATCAGCATGCCGTCTTCGCGCCACTGCTCTCCCATCTCGTTCCCGCCGCGAATGTGGGCAATCGCATAGGCCATCCCACGGTCTAACAGCGCCAGCCGCGAACTGGAAAACGTGGCTGGAGTGCCGAATCCATAAGAACCGTATGCATACAGGAACAGCGCTCCCGATCCATCGCGCGGAAATCCCTTCTTGTAGACAATCGAAATCGGCACCTTTGTGCCGTCCCGTGCGGTCGCCCAAAGCCGCTCCGAAGTATATTGATTCGGATCATAGCCGCCCGGCACCTCCTGACGCTTCAACAGCGTGCTTCGTCCCTGCGTGACGAAGTAGTCATACACACTCGGTGGCGTTGTCATGCTCTGGTAGTTGTAGCGGAACGTCTCCGTGGCAAATTCCGGATTCGCCCCCGGCGAGGCCGCATACACGGGTTCTGGGAACTTAATCTCACTCCACTTCGAGTCTCCAAAACGGTAAATCCGCAAACGGTTGAGCGCTTCCGTTTTATCCACCAGCACCAAAAACTCTTTGAAAGGCTCCACATCCTCAATGAGCGTGCCGGGCGTGTGCGCCACAAAGGTATGCCAGTGCTCTCGCCCAGGCATCGTATCTGGAGTAGTCACAACCTGAAAGTCCTTTAACTCCGTTCCATCCTTAGCGCGATTCGTCCGCACGAAAAACTCGTTCTCCCGATGGTCCACATAATAACGATGCTTCTTCTCCCTCGGCAAAAATACCGCGAACCCTTTCGCCTGCTCAGCCGCATCCAGGTATCGAAACTCCGTCGTGTCCTTGCTTTCAACCTCAACTAGGAGGAATTTCTTGTCCCGCGTCTTGCCGACGCCGATGTCATAAAGCTCGTCGTCTTCGTGATAAATCTTCTCCGGCGCTTTGCCTCCCAACACATGCCGGAATAGCGTATCTGGACGCTTGGTCACCGCGTCTTCAGTCGCAAAAAATAGCGTCTTGTTGTCAGCAGCCCACTCTACCGACGTCACTCGCTCCGCGCTGTCCGCATAGGTTTCGCCCGTCCGCAGATCTTTGACATGCAGCGTGTATTGCCGAAAACCACTG
Source organism: Bryobacterales bacterium (assembly GCA_963763615.1). Classification (GTDB taxonomy): domain Bacteria; phylum Acidobacteriota; class Terriglobia; order Bryobacterales; family Bryobacteraceae; genus Bog-105. The sequence continues at coordinate 548,576 of CAVXPI010000021.1, forward strand.
TAGTCGAGCGTGTAAGCCAGTAGATTCTGGTCGTCGCTCAACACCGCCGTTCCCAACCCGACAAATTTCTTCCCTACCGCGAGCTCGTTCAGATCCAGCAAAACTTGCTCCGGCTCGTCCATGCTCCCTTTGCGCCGGCAACGAATCGGATACTGTTTGCCTTCCTCGGTGCGCACGTAATACAGATACTCGCCGCGCTTCACGGGAACGTCCAAATCCGTTTGCTTAATATGGCTCAACATCTCCGTGTAGAGATGATCCGCAAACGGCTGAATATCTTTCGTCATGGCCGCCGTGTAGGCGTTCTCCGCCTCCAAATACTGAGCGACTTCCGGATTCGATTTCTCCCGCAGCCAGAAGTAATTGTCGGTGACAGTCGCGCCATGCCGCACTTCTTGGTGTGCTTTCTGCGGCGCCACCGGGGGCACTGGATTGCTGGTTTGTGCGTTCAACATAAAAATGGTCAAAGCCAAAAGCCACTCACGCCGTGGCCTCAATCTCCTGCGTAATCTGCTCCCACCGGGCCATTGTTGCTTCCAACTCATTCCTATTTGCCTCCAGCTTTTTAGATAATCGTACTGCCTCATCTGCACTAACAAATTCCGAAAGCTTTGCCTCGGCTTGTTGGATTTCCGTCTCCAACACTCCAATCCGTTCTTCCAATTGATGAGCTTGGGTCTGCATCTGTTTTAGCTTGATCGGATTAATTCTCTTCGCCGACGCCGCGCCGTCTCCGCGCAAAGGCATCGGAATCGGCACAGCCGGCGGCACACCAATAAGAACATCGTTCAGCGTCGGCGTCTTTTCATGGCCACCCTCTTTGCGCCACAGGTAATCAGCGTAATTGCCCGGGAACACGCGCACTTCGCCATCGGCGATTTCGAAAACCCGCGTCGCCAAGTGTTCTATGAAGTAACGGTCGTGCGAAACAAATACGACTGTGCCGGTAAATTTCTCCAGCGCCTCCAGCAAAACATCCTTGGCGCGAATATCCAGGTGGTTCGTGGGCTCGTCCAACAGCAGGAAATTTGCGGGATGCAGCAGCATTCTTGCCAGCGCATACCGGTTGCGCTCGCCGCCCGATAACACGCCAATGCGTTTGAACACGTCGTCCTCGCTGAACAGAAAACATCCCAGCAGATTACGTAATTCCGTTTGCGAACTGCGTGGCGCGGCATTCCCCAAATCGTCCAGCACGCGCGCGTTCACATCCAACTCCTTATATTGATCCTGCGCAAAATAATCGGCGTCCACATTGTGACCAAGCGTATAGTCGCCCGCCGTCAACGCCTCCGTGCCCGCCAGCAGCTTAATCAGCGTCGATTTCCCCGCGCCATTCACCCCAACCAGCGCCACTCTTTCGCCGCGTTCGATGATGAAGTTCACGTTGTCAATCACGCGCTTCGCGCCATAGTGCTTCGAAACGCCTTTGAATTCGGCCACAATACGCCCGCTTGCCTTGGGCTGCGGAAAGGTGAAGTGAATCGTCTCCTCGTCCGGCGGCAGTTCAATCCGTTCAATCTTTTCTAATTCTTTAATCCGGCTCTGCACTTGCTTCGCCTTTGTGGCCTGCGCGCGAAACCGGTTAATGAATGCCTCAAGCTGCTCGATTCTGTCACGCTGATTCTTATAAGCCGCCTCAAGCTGCACCAGGCGCTCGGCCTTCTGATTGCGGTACTTCTCATACCCACCGGTGTAAAACGTGACGCGCTTATTCCAGATCTCGGCTATCTTCTTTACCGTGACGTCTAGAAAATACCGGTCATGCGAAATCAAAATATAAGCGAATTCGTAATTAGTGAGATACTGCTCCAGCCAGTTGCGCGCCTCCAAATCCAAATGGTTTGTAGGTTCATCCAGCAACAGCAAGTTTGGCTTCTCCAGCAGCAATTTTGCCAGCGCCAACCGCATCTGCCAGCCGCCTGAAAACTCTTCGGTCTGCCGCAGCCAGTCTTCTTTGCTAAACCCTAACCCCGCCAAAACTGCGCCCACTTGCGCCTCTACCGCATAGCCATCGCGCGCTCGAAACTCGCTGTCGGCTTTCTCGAATCGCTCTGCGACTAACCGGTATTCCTCGCCTTCCGGATCCAAATCGCTCATCTTGCCGGTGAGTGTTTCTAGCTCGATCTCCAACTCCTTCAAGCTCGCAAACACACTCATGCACTCTGCGAAAACCGTACGCCCACTCACTGTCAACCCGTCTTGCGGCAGATAGCCCAACCGGATCCCTTTCATGGCAGTCAATTCGCCATAGTCTAGCTGATCCATGCCGGCGATCACCTTTAGCAGGGTCGATTTGCCTGTGCCGTTGCCGCCGACCAAGCCGGTACGTTCCTTGGGTGTGATGAGCCAATCTAGATTGTCGAAGAGTAGCTTGTGGCCAAAGCGCTTGCCCGCGCCCGAAAGTTGCAGCATCCTCAACCATTATTGACGATGAGCCCGAAAGCAGGTATTCATCCATCGGATCTTAGCAGTTGGTTTGTGACGCCCCTTCAAACTATCCTTCTCGTCCTCAAATTACTGCAAAGCCTCGAGCGAAGCCGCGACCGCCAGGGAGTCGGTTCTTCTGTGGACACGTTAACGTCAGGTAAGCAGGTCATCAAAATCGAAGCTGGAAAGATCAAGCGTACCTGGACGTTTTGATGGGATAATTGGGAGTTGCACCCTCTGTCGCTGTTCGCCCGAAGAGCCTCGGGGTGCGCTACCCTCGACTTCCTTCTTGACCGCTTCCACAATCAATTCCTGCACAGTCGTACCCCTCGAAGCAGCGACGGCCTCGCTCATCGTGTAGAGGAGATCAGGAAGATCGACGGTCGTTTGCATCCTTTTCGTCTTTTCCCACGACGCCTACGCAAAAATCCCGTCATGCACATTCCCCGCCGTATCCGTCAGCCTGAAGTCACGCCCTGAATACCGGTACGTCAGCTTCAAATGATCCAACCCCAACAGCGCCAGCACCGTCGCATGAAAATCGTGTATGTGCATGCGATTCTCCGCCGCGTGATAGCCGAATTCATCCGTCGCCCCATAGGCGAAGCCCGCCTTCACTCCGCCGCCCGCCATAAACAGCGAATACCCATACGGATTATGATCGCGCCCATTCCCGCCCTGTGAAACCGGCGTCCGGCCAAACTCGCCAGACCAAACCACCAGCGTGTCTTTCAACAATCCCCGCGCCTTCAAATCCTTCAGCAACCCCGCTATCGGCCTGTCCACTTCCGCCGCATTCTCATTGTGCTTCTTAAACAAATCCGAGTGCTGATCCCACTTGTAACTATGCGTGCACTGAATAAATCGCACATCCGCCTCCGCCAGTCTCCTTGCCAGCAAACACTGCCAGCCGAAATCGGCCGTCACCGGATCGTCCAACCCGTAGAGCTTCTTCGTCGCATCCGATTCGCCCGCAACATCAAAGACGCGCGCCGCCTCCGCCTGCATGCGAAAGCCCATCTCGAACGATTGAATCCGCGTCTCTAACTCGTCGTCCAGCTTCCACAATTCCTGATGCTTGCGGTTGATCGCCTGAATCATGTCGAGTTCGTACCGCTGCTGCTCGCGGTTGAACCCCTGATTCACCAGATACTCAATCGGCTCCTTCTGAATATCTTTCACCTGCATGCCCGCATTGCCCACCGCCGTACCCTGCACCGATCCCGGCAAAAAGCCGCTCGCCCAATTCTTCGCGCCCCCGTGCGAAAGCGCCGGCTTAATCGTGATATAGCCCGGCAAATTTCTGTTCTGCGAACCCAGCCCATAAAGAACCCACGAGCCCATGCTTGGCCGGGTAAACGTGAAGGTGCCCGTAAAGGTCTGCAACAACGCAGCGCCATGATCGACGCCCTCTCCTACCATCGACCTCACCACGCAAAGGTCATCCGCGCACTCGCGAATATGCGGGAACAAATCGCTAATCGGCAACCCGCTCTGCCCGGCATTCTTGAACTGCCACGGCGATTTCATCAACCCGCCCGTCTCTCCGGCGGCAAATGTCAGCGGCTGCTTAATCGGCAGCGGCTTGCCGTTGTTCGCATCCAGGTAGGGCTTGGGGTCGAATGTATCAATCGACGAAGGCCCGCCGTGCATGAATAAAAAGATTACGCGCTTCGCTCGGGCCGGGAACATCGGCGCTCTCGGCACGAGCGGGTCCACAGCCGCCACGTTGTCCGCCATCGCTACTTCCGCCAGTAGTGATTGCAGCCCCATAAATCCAAATCCGCACCCCGCCGCCCGCAACATGCCCCGGCGCGAAAGCTGCGAAGGCCTCGGCCCTTTAGTCAGAAACGATTGGATATCCATGCCGTCATGCCCCTTCAGTACACAAAAATAAATTCATTTGAAGCCATCAACACGTGAGTCAGGCTTGTCCATGCCTTCTCGTCATCAATGTCATTCCACTTGCGCCGCAAATTCGCCAGATAGGTCAAGTCCTGATCGATTTCATTCGCATCCGGCCGCCGGTCCAACACCCGCAGATAAATCTCCTCAATCCGCCGCTTGTCCAGCTTCTCCTGCTTCAACACATTGGTCGTCAAATGGTTAGCCTCGCGAATCACCATCGGGCTGTTCATCACAAACAACGCCTGCGTGGCAACCGTCGTAGGATTCCTGTGCCCTTCCGGCGACGTCGCATCGCCAAAATCAAACAGCGTGTAGAGTGTTGGGAGGTTCGACCTCCGCAGCGGCAAGTAAATACTCCGCCGATTTGTCTTCTCTGGATTCATGCTGATCCGCCCGGCACTTGTCTCTCCGTCGGTCCCTACGCCCGGGTCCAGCGTTCCTCCCATAGTAAGATCCAAATCACCTCCCATGGCTAGATACGCATCCCGAATCTCTTCAATACTCAGCCGCTGCCTCGGGAAATGCGAGAGCAGCCGGTTCTCCGGATCCTTAGCCTTCTTTTCTTCATCGAAAGCCGCACTCATCTGGTAAGTCTTCGATAACATGATCAGCTTGTGCATCTTCTTGATTGACCAGCCATCGTCCATAAACGTCTTCGCCAGGTAATCAAGTAACTCGGGATGATTCGGCCTTTCTCCCAGCCGTCCGTAGTTGTCCGGCGTCCGCACTAACCCGTCTCCGAAGTGCCCCTGCCAAATCCGGTTCGCCATCACGCGCGGCGGCAGCGGATTGCGCTTGTCCACAATCCAATTCGCCAGCTCCAGCCGTCCGCTCTTCGTCTTCACTTCCGGCGCAGGTGCATTCAATCGCAGAATCCCCGGAACCGTGCGCTCCACCGGGTCTCCCAAGCTGTGATAATCGCCGCGCAGGAAAACGTGCTGATTCATCGTTTCGCCTTCCTTCACCGCGCACGCCATCGGCACTTCTTTCCTCGGCAACGCCTTTTCCATCGCGGCCGCTTGCGCCATCAACGCTCGGGCTTCTGTCGCTTTATCCGCCGCAAGCGTTGCCAGCTGTTCCTCTTGCGTGCGATGCAAAGGCCCGCCGTCTTGCCACACTGCCACAAAGAACGGATCCTTCTCCGCCGTCATGTGCGGCCGTGGCCCGGCAACCTTCCCGGAATGCGGATAACTCTCTCGCGCTTCTTTCCACCAACTCAAATCCTGGTCGTATTGATAAGCGCTCCGCCGGAAATCTTCTTGATACTGCGCCGCAATCTCCGCCCGGTTCCCTTCAGTCGCCGCATGCCACTTAACTAACTCGGCACGCTTCTTATCACTCAAATACTCCACCCAGCGTGCCAGTAACTTCTCATCAATTTTGCTGTCCGCCGCCACGGAAGCAATGTTTTCGCCTTTGCCGTAAACCCGATACGCAGCCAACATCGCGCCCGCAATCTGCTTCTCCCCGATATCCCTCGTCTTCTGCGCTTCCTTATCAAAATCGATGACCTTACTCAATTTCTCCTCTAGTTTGTTGTAGTCCGACCATTGCGTCGCGAACGCCTCAAACTCCCCTGCCTTTGTCAACGGAGTCTGAATTGGGTCACCCGTCTCGCCCTTTTCATAACTCAACGTAGAAGCAAAAATCGCCGCCATCTGGTAGTAATCTTTGGTGGCAATCGGGTCGAACTTATGGTCATGGCAGCGCGCGCACGTAACGGTCAGACCCATAAACGCCTTCGCTGTCACGTCAATCTGGTCGTCAACTACGTCATACCTCTTCAACGGCAAATCTTTTTGCGCCAGCGCTTTCTTCCCTAACGCCAGAAAACCGGTGGCCACAATCCCGCGATACCCCACTCCCGAATTCGGATCCGCCGCCAAAATATCGCCCGCTAATTGCTCGCGCACAAATTGGTCGTACGGCATGTCCTCATTGAACGCCTGCACAACGTAGTCGCGATATCGCCACGCATGCGGATAACGATGATCTTCATCACTGCCTGTCGAATCCGCATACCGCATCACATCGAGCCAATGCCTTCCCCAACGTTCCCCATAACGTGGCGAAGCCAGCAGCCGGTCCACTACTTTCTCAAAGGCCTTCGGAGACTTGTCCGCCAGAAAATCGCGCAGCTCTTTCTCCGTCGGCGGCAGTCCCGTCAAATCAAACGTGGCCCGCCGCAACAGCGTCGTCTTATCGGCCTGGGGAGCGGGCTTCAATCCGTTCTTCTCGAGGTCGGCCAGAATGTATTGATCGATCGCATTCAGCGCCCAGCCTTTTTCTTGCGGCTCGGGTGGCCCTGCTTGCGAAATCGGCTTGAATGACCAGAACGCCTTGTCCGCATCGGTAATCACTCCGCGCAACGCTACCGGTCTCACGCCTGTGCCAGCCAGCGCATTCCCCGCTTGTGGCGTCGCCGCCGGACTCACCGCGCCCGCCGCCACCCATTCCCGCAAACCTGCAATCGTTTCCGCCGGCAGCTTCCCTTGTGGCGGCATCTTCACCCGATTCTCATAGCTCAGCGCCCGTAAGATCGGACTATTTTCCGGCTCGCCCGCCTTACCGAAAATCCCTATCGCCGCCGCTTCTTTAATGCCCTCTGGCGAACTCAGATCGAACCCGCCGCTCCGCAACTTCGCGCTGTGGCACGGCTGGCACTTCTCTGCAAACACGGGCCGCGCATTCTTCTCAAACAGCTCCAGTTGCGCCGCCGTTTGCGCCCGAGCAACGCCGACGCCTGCTAGCAAAATTGCGCAACTAACACGATAAGAACACCGGAAAGCTTTCATGTCTGTATTGAGTCTGATTTTATCGTTAAAGCATCGAGTCTGTCGCGCTTTCTTTTGACACCGCTGCCCTCATGCAGTATGCTCACTCGGTGAACACCCGTACGCTAACCCTCTCGCTGGCCTTTACTGGCGCGCTCTTCGCCCAATCGCCTGCCTCTCCCCAAATTCCCGATTCCGTCGTCGTCGAACGCGATGTCGAGTACACACCGCTGGGTGGCGGCCAGAAAATGGACATCCTCCGACCTCGCGAAAATAACAGCGCACCGCACCCCGCCGTTCTCTTGGTGCACGGTGGTGGCTTCCGCGCGGGCTCCAAAGAAGGTTATCTCCCGCTAGCCATAAAACTCGCTGAGCGTGGCTACGTCGCCGCCACGGTGAACTATCGCCTTGCGCCGCAGTATCGGTACCCCGCCGCCGTCGAAGACGTCAAATCCGCCGTCCGCTTCCTCCGCGCCAACGCTGCCAAATACAATCTCGACCCCAACCACATCGGCGCGCTCGGCGGTAGCGCTGGCGGTCATCTCGTCCTCATGCTCGGCCTCACTGCGGGCGTCAAAGAGTTTGAATCCGCCGGGCCCAACCAAGACCAATCCACCGCCGTCCAATGCGTTGTCGACGACTACGGCCCTACTGACTTCACTCAGTCCTATTCCAAATCCGTCGACGCGGCCGAAGTTCTTCCGCTGTTCTTCGGCGGCGATCTCACCCACGAACGCCTTCTGCACATGCGCGGCAGCCCTCTCAACTGGGTTACTCCCAACGCCGCTCCCATCCTCGCCATCCACGGCACCGCCGATACCTATGTCGCCTACGAACAGTCCCTCTGGATCGTCGAACGTCTCATCGCCGCCGGTGTTCCCGCCGAACTCGAAACCATCAGCGGAGCCGACCACGGCTTTAAAGGGGCCGACGCCCAACGCGCGGACGAACGCGCCTTCGCCTGGTTCGATAAATATCTAAAACCCAAATAGATCCGGCCTTCTGAAACGCTCGGCTCTCAAAAGTCACTTACAATAGTTGAAACGCTCAGTCATGTGGAGGGCTGGGTCCATGCGAATTGTGTCGTCTTTTCTTCTAACCGCAGCTTTGCTGTTTGCTCAAAGGCAGCAGCCGTCTCTTTACAACCGGCGCGTCTCGCTCAAGCCGCTGCCCGCCCCTCCGTCTGAGTCTCATGGCCACGGCCCTGACACGCGCGGCGGCAATTATCCCTGCGGCTATCGCAGCGCCAATTGCGGTTCCCCTCAAAAGCCAAAACAACCCTCTCCTGGCACCCCCAGCCATTCCAGTCTCTTGCCTATCGGCATCGGCGTTGGCGCCCTCACCGGAGTCGCCATCTGGTCTCTCACGGAAAACGCTGCGCATGACGTCCGCGAACAACTCAGCCGCAACGGCCCCCAATTCCCCGCATCCCTCCGCATGAGCGATTTTCACGTCACCGGGTTCGCCAAAGGCGGCTGGCCCGTCGTGATCGATTACGACGCCGAACCCGGCACCTACGTCTTGCTGACCGTCGTCACCCAAAACGCCCCTCCCGCCGAAGCCGTCCTCGCCGCGCCGCAAACCGGCCGCCGCCTCCAATTACTAGGTCTGCCCCTCGACTTCGGAACCAGCCTGAAAAGTGCCGCGTTCTCACTCACCGCCACGGCCAGCCGCACCGACCCCACCCCCCGCTATCTCCGCATCTACGGCTTCGGCTGTGGACCCAAAGCCGTCGGCTCCGTCGCCATTGACCAACTTCTGTTCGGCCCTCCGGCCGTCACCGCCTCACAACCCGCCGCTCACTTCGGCTTCCATGCGCATACCACCTTTGACAAAATGAAAGCCGAATTCATGCAAGTTGCTCTCATCGATAACTCCATCGAAGGCCAGCTTTTCGACGACAAAAAAATCAATCGCCGCGTAGCCAATGAAGAACGCGTCTCGGACGACTGGAGCGCCAAAAAGGCCAAACCCGGCCAAATCCAATTCCGTGTCCGCGGTTGGATGACCGTGCAAGGTGACTCCGAAGGGGGCGACTGGGTCTCCGCCTTCTCACCCGACCTCGTCTCTAAGCAGTAGCCAGACATGTATCCACTCACCAGCCGCCGTTGGTTTTTTCCTGCCATTCTCGCTGTCGCGCTGATGGTGGAGATCTTCGCCCTGCGTGCAACTTGGCGCACCGATACCCAAAACGACGCCAAGCTGCGCAAACTCCAAGTGCGCTCAGGATATGAGATGTTTCTGCAAAGCCATGCCAGCAAGGACGCCCAACCCATCCTGTCCTACAACGGCACAAAAGAACACAACCACCGTCTCACTGTCACCATTCCCCACGCGCGCCTGTCGGACGAAAGTCAGCGCCTTCTCGCCTTGGTCAATCCTCCCAAGGCCGCCGGCAATCTGATCTTCGGCCCCGATCCCGATGAACCCAAAACCCCCGGCCCCCCTTGTTTGGCAGCCCTCCGCGTAGAATTCCCCGCCGAAGACGCCGCCCACGTCCGTTCCGTCATCATCGCTCCTCCCAAAGCCGAAGACGTCCTCAACCGCTCCAACACTCGCCTCGTCCACCTTCTCAGCCGCTGGCCGGTCACCGTTCGCGTGAGTGCCAATTCAAATAAAGGAGAGCCCGGTCCCGGCTGTCGTAACCTCCTGTCGATTGGCAGCTGGCAGCAAGTCGTCGGCAAGGATTTGGAAATGGCTTTTTTGGCCGATCCAAAGTCTCCTCTCGACCTCACTCTCTCCTCGCCGTCTTTTCACTCAGGCAAAGACGAAGAAGAATCCCTTGAAATCGAGCCGCTCTTTCCGTTGAAGCTCTCCACCCGCCCCTTGGGTCTCACGCGCGAAATCCAATCCCGCACTTATGCGGGCAGCCCACGTCTAGCTCTCACCAACCTCCGCCTGGGCGGAGATTTCTTCGACGTCGAACTCACTGGCAAAGCAGGCATTCCCGTGCCGGAGCTACTCGGTTGGACCACGTGGCCCATCCTCGCGCTGCTCGACCTCCCATTGCTCGCCCTCGCCATCCAGGTCTTCCGCCTCAAGAAGACCGTCTTCCTGAGCTACTCCTGGCCCGACCGCGAGCGTGTTATGCCCATCTACGAACGCCTCAAGCAAGCCGGTCTCGACGTCTGGATCGACCACGAACAACTGCGCGGCGGCGTCGATTGGGAACAAAAAATTCGCGCCGAGATGCTGAAGTCCCGCCGCATCGTCATCTTCCTCTCCCATTCCCTCAACGATGGCGGCTTCTTCCTCGCTGAGTTAGGTCTCGCCCGCGCCATCGCCAATGATCGCGCCAAACACGGAACGTTCCTCGTCCCCGTCCGTCTGGAGGCATGCACGATTCCTCCTATCCTGTCTCAGTGGAACGCGCTCGATCTCTTCGAAACCGATGGCGAACGCCGCCTCTTTGAAGACCTCGGTGTTCGCCCCGTCCCATCCGCCAAGCCAGCCAGTATTGGCGCCGCTGGTTAACAGAGAGTGTCGTCCTGATTTCTTCGGTCTCTAGTTACACTAAGTTCAGGAGGGCTCATGAAAGAGATCGCTCAGATCCTTGACTTGTGGAATTCGCTGTCGGCTGCTGGTGAAGAAGCAGTGCTGGCGACGGTTGTCAAAACACAAGGCTCCTCCTACCGTCTTCCCGGTGCGCGTTTGTTGCTCACCAGACTCGGCCAGCGTGTCGGCGCTATTAGCGGCGGATGTCTGGAAGACGACGTCGCAAAGAAAGCCTGGTGGCTTACTGAAAAAGGCCCGGTTGTCCGGCGCTACGACACGACACCCGACAACGAAATTTCGACGAGTGGCTACGGTCTCGGTTGCAGCGGCATTGTTTACGTGCTCATGGAACGTTTGAAGCCTGGCAACGCGCAGATCCTCGATCTCATCCGCCAGGTTCGCGCCACCCGCAAGTCCGCGGTAGTCGCTCACGTTTTACAGCCGCAAGCCGAAGTCGGTCAGCGCCTCTTCCACCCCTCGGAATTTGCGGCAGAAGGCCGCGAGGTCTTCGTGGAAACGCTAACCCCCGCCGTACGTCTACTGGTTTTTGGAGCAGGGGACGACGCGATTCCGTTGACAGATACCGCCAAATACTTGGGTTGGGAGGTAGCGGTTTTCGATGGCCGCTCTCACTATGCCCGCCGCGAAAAATTTCCTAGCGCCGACGAAGTCACCGTTCGCCCCCTTGGCGGCCCTCTTCCGGAGATCGATCCCTGGACCGTCGCCGTTCTCATGTCTCATAGCTATAGTCAGGATTTAGAAGTTTTGGGCGAACTGGCGCACTTGCCGTTGCCCTATTTGGGTATTCTCGGCCCCAACAAACGGACCTTGCAGTTGCTCGCCGATGCGGGACTAAACCGCGAAACAATGGCTGCGCAACTGCACGGACCCATGGGCCTCGATATCGGAGCCGATGGTCCGGAGCAGGTGGCGCTCGCCGTAATCGCCGAGATTCAAGCGAGCCTCAATGGCCGGCCGGGCGGCACGCTCAGCGCCTATGATGGCTCTATCCATGCCCGTGATGTCGATCCTGCCACTGCTTGGAGCCGTTCCATTGTTTGCGCCTAGTACGACGGCCCGCCTCCGAATCCCACGCCAGTTCTCGCATTTTGCCAGCAGGTTTCTTCTCCCTCTGCTGGCGGCCGCCTTAGTTCCCGCGCAGACCGCTGCTCCAAACAAAGGGAAGGCCTTAGTCGATCAAGCCATCCAAGCGCTCGGCGGCGAACGATTTTTGAACATGCACACCCGCCACGTCAGCGGCCGCATCTACGCATTTTTCCACGATCAGATGAGCGGCTACGATGTCGCGAATATCTACACGCAATATCTCGACGACAAGGACCTGAAAGGTGTCCACCTGCGCGAGCGCCAAGTCTTAGGCAAGAAGCAGGATTATTCGTATCTCTATCTGCCCGACCAAGCCTTCGACATTACCTTTCGCGGCGCCCGTCCGCTTGAGGACGAGCGCAGAGCACCGTTACGCCCGGTCCACTACTAACGACGTTCTTTACTGGCTGCGCTTCCGTTACAACGAACCCGGCATGCAGTACGAATACATTGGCAATCAGGTTCTGATCACCAATCACGTGGAGGTTGTCGATATCATCGACGCCAACGACAAGACGGTACGCGTCTATTTCGACTACAACACCAAACTGCCCGTCCGCTCCAGCTTCCAATGGCTCGATCCCGAAACCAAAGAGCACAACGACGAGGTCACCGATTACGACAAATGGCGCGATGCCGGCGATGGCGTGATGTGGCCTTTCACCATCGAACGCGCGCGCAACGGCTACAAGGTTTATCAAATCTTTGCCGACTAAAGTGGAGATTAACGCGGAACTGCCCGCCGGCATCTTCGACCTTCCGAATGGCGCGCAGATCCTAAAGAAGGTGAACTGATACAATTTGAACTCACAAGTAGTTAGCGCAATTGCGCCATGGATCTCGACCAGCTTCACACTTTTCTTGAGATTGTGCGTCTCAAGAGTTTCTCGAAAGCGGCTCAGACCTGTTACCGTACGCAGCCAGCCATCAGCGCCCAAGTGCGTCAACTGGAATTAGAGTTGAACACGACGCTGTTTGAGCGGTACGGGACCAGGATCTCGCTTGACAGTCGCCGGACGGATACTCGCTGAGCATGCAGAGCAGATCCTCGCCTTGCGGCGGCGGGCGCAAGACGCCATCAATGAACTGGAAAAGGTGCCGCGCGGCGAACTGGTCATTGCGGCGAACGAGGCTACCTGTATCTATGTTCTGCCCGGCGTGTTCGCGGAGTTCAAGAAACAGTTTCCAAACGTTCAGCTCTTGGTCGACCGCTCTTACGGCACGCGAGTCGTGCAAGCGGTGTTGGACAATCTTAGCCGATTTCGGTATCACGCAACTGCCGGTGCAGGAGAAGAAGCTGCAAGTGGTGAAAATCCACTCCGACGAAATCAAACTCCTTGTGCCGCCCGGCCACCGTTTGGCTGGGCAAGGCCGTGTGATGCCCGCCGACCTCTTGGGCGAACAGCTGCTGCTTGCCTAAGACCGGCACAACCCGGGCGCGCCTTAACTCGTGGCTCGATTCAGTTCATGACGAACTCAATGTTTCTATGGAACTAGATTCCACAGAAATGATCAAACGATTCGTGATGGCGAATTTGGGTCTATCGTTCCTGGCTGCCTCGCACTGCCAAGAAGAGGAGGCGGCTGGAAAGCTGTTTTGCGTGCCTCTCGGGCCGGAACCTATGATTCGCCGGGTAGGGCTGATTTATCGTAAGGATAAATCTTTGTCGAAGGCGGCACTAGGGTTTATTCAGGTCACCTTAGACCATGCTGGAAATGAAGTTGGTATATTTCAATCGTTAAGACTTCGACCCTCTGGAACGTAAGGCAGGGGAATGGACGATATATCGATGAAGCTATGGCGCAGCTAACAGCAAGGACGTCGACGATTTTTATTGCAACCAGCGATGACACCAAGGTGTATCGCTCGGTGGAGGACGTGCCGCTGCCATTGCGTCAAAAACTCCTCGCCTGTACGAGTGGCCTGAATTCGGCCACTATCCTGATTGCCGATAAACAAGGCAGGGAAGAGTTGGTCCGTGCTCTACAGGGGCGGCCCAGCGAAGTGCAGTGCCGCTTGGTGGATAACCGGCGTGCGCGCCAGCCGGAAGTGCAAACTGGACCGGAAGATCGTACAGCGGTTATGAGGGTTATGAAATCGGTGCGGTTTTGGCTTGAAGTTCTGCTGCCGGTGGCCGCCGGGGCTTCTCTTTGGGCCTTTTTCCAATCGCGTTTTTTGTTTTAAGGAACACGAGGCTGTCGTCGCGGCCACGAATCCGCGGTCGTTGCGCTGTTAATTTCCCTATCGTCTTCGCGCCTTTTCGCCGATAAGATTTCCGTGACGAATTCATTCGGCGGTCATTCCCAATCAGCAATTCTCAAGATTCCTTCCGGCGAACCGAACGGTGCCAAGCAGGAGGTTCGGTGCACGTTCGAGGGTATGGATGGCAAGAATCTACGCCTGGAAACTCCTGAAAGAATCAGTATTTCCGCTCCGGTCAGCGTTGAATATAGCGACGCGATGTTTTTGGGCGAAGTCGTTGCTTGTCAACGCGGCTCCGGCAACGCTTGGGAACTGCAAATCAAGGTCCATCAGATCCTCACTGGGCTGCAAAGCCTATGCGCATTGCGCGCACAGTTGCTCGGCGAAAGCACACCGGTCGTCAGCCGCGGATTCGTCCCCGCTGGCGGCGCCAGTTAATGGCCCGCGATTATTGAGGACCAGGCCTTAGCGTCACCCATTCTGCTTCAAATCCGGCTGGGATCCGATAGCCCACGTCCACTTTAGGGAACAGGAAGAACGTGATGCCCGGTTGTTCTGACCGAGTCATGGAATTGACATCGGGCCATCGGCCGTGACCGAATCCGATTCCCGCTGAGGACGAGGCAACCGACCGCTCAGCGAGCCGCAACGACAAGTTCACCCCGTTCAGATTGATGCTCTCCCATTGCAGGCCCAATTCCAACTCGGTCTCCCTGGAATGAATCAACGTTAGCCCAAAGATCCGTCCATTTACCGGCGTCCCTTTGGGAATGACCAAACCGGAGTCTGGAACCTTAATACTGTGAGTAAGCCTGCCTTCGATAGGATCGCCTGCCGCTGCCGAAGCCGGGTCGATGGCTTGCGCCAGAGCGACAGAAACCCTAAGCCCTAAAGGAAGCTCTACTTTCCATGTCTTAGCAGCCATCGCGCCCTCCTTATCCGGGTCTACTCCTCTGTCATCAAAGATCAGCTTCGATTCGCCGAGAAATTGGTGGCAGCCGCGGAAAACCGTTCGGTTACAGCTTTCCCGTCCATCGCTGCCGAGAATCCGAACCGTCACTTCGGAAGGAAGCAACACATCCACGCCGCTCATCTGAATGCGCGTGTAGTCCAATACTGTATGGGTGCTGCAAACTTGCAGTTCGGGTGGCAGCACATCGGTCTGGATCTCCAGCCGCAGAAGATCGAGCGTCTGCGCATCCACCGAAAACGTGCCTGTATAGCCGGTCAAACGGCTAATAATGTTGTTGCTCACCACATATCCACTGCGCGCCACCGGCACCACAAAGCCGTAGTTCAGAACGTGGCGGCCGTTGTCCTCCGCTGCGCCTTTGAACTGAAACGAAGCGCTGTTCGCGACGAAGATCGCGTGCAGGAAGGTGCCAAACGCCCCAGTTGACGTTGTACCTTGGCCGACGATCTCGCTCAAAGCCCGGTCGTCAAAGCGGCCCTCCCCCACCCACGAGTACATTTCCGTCCTGCTGCTTAACGCTACATCCAGACGCAGGCGGTCGCTCGATTGAAGTCTCAGCGCTTTGTTTGACTTCGCCAGTGTCTCAATCAGTTCTTGGCACACATTGTCGTTCCCCCGATGTGGCAAAGGATCAATCTCGAAAGACTCTCGATCAACCGTTTCCGTACACAGGTAACGCGGCAACCGGCTGATACTGTCCTCCACACGCTTGCGGATCTTCAGCAGGGTTTCCGTGGGGTCGTCTTGCGCCTTAATCGGAATCGAGCCCAAAATGAGCAAACACAGAATGTACCTCACGTACATCGATTTTACTGCTCGCGTAAGGCAGAGGAAGCGTTCGTTCCAATGGCGCGCCAAGAGGGAATTAAAGCAGCCAGCGTGGCGGACAATAGGACAATCAGCGTGGCTGTGGTAAACGACAGTTGATCGAACGGCTTTACCTCATATAGAAAGCTGCTGGCAAAGCGGAGTGCAACGGCCGACACGGCCAATCCGGCTAAGATGCCACCGGCTACCGCGAACGACATGCGCTGGCAGACCGTTCCGATAATGTCGCGGACTTGCGCGCCGATCGCGATGCGGATACCCAGTTCTTTTCTCCGCCTTGCCACTGAATACGCAAGTGTGCCGTAAAGCCCAATGCCCGTGAGCAGGACGGCCACAAAGCTAAAGAAACAGGCCAACGCCGCTACCAGGCGCTCTTGCCAAAGTGAATTTTGTACTTCTTGCTCAAGTGTTTTCGCTTCGATGAGGGTCACCCCAAAGCCCATTTTGCGGATTTCCTCTTGCGCCGGGCGCATGATTTCGAGGGGACTGCGCAGCGTTCTCACGTAAACGACGGCGCTGTAATCTTCACCTGATATCGGCTCATAAAGAGTGGGCGGAGCAGGCTCTCGCATAAATCGATACTTTGCTGTTTCAACCACACCAACAATCTGATAGCCGGGAGGCCTGCTGCCATTGCTCCCAAGCACGATCGCTTGACCGAGAGGATTCAGGTTCGGATACAAAAGCTTCGCCAGCGCTCGATTAATCACTACACGCTCCGGCACGGTCTGCCCGTCCTGGGCATTGAGCGGGCGGCCGGCTAGCAGTGGAATACCTAGAGTTTCAAAATAGTCTGGCGAAACGCCCATGCTGCTAGAGTTCAAGAACACGCTGGAAGGCTGGTCGACTCCGGGTATAGTGAGTGTTATCTTTTGACCGCTGCCGCGCATCAAACCCAAGGAACTGTAGGCAACCGAGCGCACGCCGCTCAGCCGTTTCATCCGTTCTTGCAGTTCTGTCAAGTAAGTTTGCGCCTGTATCTTTGTCAAACCGCCGTCTTTCATTCCAAGAGTGAAACTCACGACATGAGCTCTGTCGAAGCCGGGATTCAAATGTTCCAGATTCCAGTAAGTTCGTAACATCACCGCTCCAGAACACAGCAAGAGCACACTCAAGGCGATTTGGATGGTAACCGGCGCCAGAGCTGCAAGCGTCTGTGCTTTTAACGCTGATGCCCCTTTGAGTTCAGAGCTGAAATCGAGCCGGGTAGCGCGCCAAGCGGGAAAAAGTCCGAAGAAACAGACGCTCACTAGAATCGCCAGCCAGGCGAATAGAATAAGGCGTATGTCGGGAGTAACGGTGACAATTTGAGGACTGGCATATTGGTCGAGACTGCGAACCAGCGGTAGAACGCCTAACAGGCCAGGAGCAAGAGCGAACGCGAGGGTCCATCCTAAAAGGCCGCCGGGAATGGCGAGGCACAAGTTCTCGATCATCAACTGGCGCAAGAGTTGCCAGCGGCCTGCGCCGACCGAGAGCCGTAAAGCCAAATCCTTGCGGCGCTCTTCTCCGCGCGCCAGCAAAAGGCCAGTCACATTCGCGCATACGGTTACGAGAAGAATCACCACGCCGGCCATAAGCAGTTGCAGCGCGCGGGAAAATTGCGTGCGCAAGCGGGAAAGGCCCTGTCCGATAGGAGCCAATGCTAAATGAGCTTCATTGAACCAGTCGAGTGTTAACTGAACTTCGGCGGGCGAGAACGGTTTCGAAAGTGAAGCGTTCACCAGCATGAACTCGTTGCACAGAAACTTGCGGATGGGCGGCCCGGCCATTTGCTCAATCAGGTTCCGATTGACTCCTGGCCGAAGTCTGGCAAAAACATGGAATCCCTCGTGGAATTGCTCGCCGCGCGGATCTTCAATTGGCTTGCCCTGTAAGATCACGGCCGCTGAAATCGGCAAACGGACATCGGGCGCCCGTTCGATATCGATGCTATGGAAGTCGCGCGGCACAACGCCCACAATCGTAAACGGATAATCTTTGATGCGGATGGATTGGCCAATGATATCCAAACGCCCGCCGTAACGGGACTGCCAGAACTGATAGCTAAGCACGGCAGGAATGTTTACTGTGGCGTGCGCGTCTTCTTCGGTGAGGACGCGCCCCAAAGCTGCCGCCACGCCCATTTCCTTGAAGTAGTTCGGGGCAAGCATCTGCGTCATCACCAAGCGCCGGAATCCGCGGTCGTCAGCCGAAGGGTATGCTGCTGCGCTGCCAAATGTTTGTTCGGCGGTGAGCCCGCTGAAAAGATTCCCGTACTCCTGCAATTGTTCAAACTGCCCATAGGTGAAATCCAGGTTCGGTTCCACTTGCTTGGTGTGAATGCTTTGTAATACCCAAAGATTTTCTGGATTGCGAACCGGCAAGGGTTTCAAAAGGAGTGTGTCGATAAAGCCGAATATCAGAATGTTCGCGCCGATACCCATGGCCAGCAGCAACACCACGAGCGCGCAGAAGAAGGGCCGATGAAAAAACTGGCGTAATCCGTAACTGAAGTCGCGTATCATCTGGAAGCTGGCATAAACGGCCAACAAGTTCTAACGGAAACAGGCCTGCCCGTTTTCGGTATCTTCATAGAGTTTAACCTTCTGGGGCGTAAAGGGGACAGACGACATTATCGATCGGCGAAAAGCGACCTCTGCCCAACCAGAACTTTCACTGTATCCGCCTTCGGTCTCCCCTGCGCGAACACCCGTAGTCGCCGGCCAGCCAGGCTTTCCAATCTACCGACGAACGCTGCGCCGCCCAGCGGTTCACCCAACTTCGTCGCCCGGCGTATTCTCGCCAGTTCCTCCGCTGGTTGCCCACCCGCGAGACTCAACTTCCACTCCGCGTGGTCCCAATCGCCAAGACGTGCCTCTTTCATCCAGTTCGGCCAGGGCCAGTCGAGCAATTCATCGCGGGCGCCGGCATGCGTATGAACTCGCGCTTAGTGTCAAATACCATTCAGGCCCTGGTAGCGAATGCGAGCAGGACATCGTTGTACTACCGCGCGCGGGCGTCGGGAGTTTTATCTCTTTCCTTAAGACGCTCACAGCGCCCGATGGTAAAGCGAGGTTGAAGATAGGCTATGAGGACACTCAGGTCATCGGTAAGTGCTCTTGGGACCAGCTAGTGCTTGACCCAAATATCATTTCCTTGCTAAAAGATGATTTCGAAGCCTTCTTTCAACGCGAAGAATGGTTCCGCCAGATGCGGCTACCCTATAGACGCGGCTATTTATTGCATGGCCCTCCGGGCAATGGAAAGACAAGCGCCATAAAGGCTGCTTTAAACAGCCAAACAGCTCACACACTTCGACTATTTGACGAACACGTTGACGACAATGATTTGGATCGCGTATTCAGAAGAGCAGCTCAGGACGCACCTTCCGTAATCCTCCTCGAAGATATTGATAGAGCTTTCCCACGCAGCGGCGCAAGCAAGACAAAGGTGAGCCTGCAACAGTTGCTTAATTGCCTCGACGGGGTCGCCTCCGGAGAAGGCGTTATCACTATGGCCACTGCGAACGAGCCAACGGATTTAGACGCGGCGATCCTGCGGAGACCAGGGCGCTTCGACCGCGTTATCTTATTCCCAAATCCGTCATCCGAGCTGCGCCGCCAATACTTGATACAAATGCATTCCTCATTCGCGCAGGCAGATCTAGGCGAGGTAGTTGAAGAGTCCGCTGGCTTCTCCTTCGCCCTCCTCAGGGAAGCATTCGTCATGGCATGCTCAGTCAGACTTCAGCGGCGAACGGCCGATCGATATTTCCAGCCTGTTGAATAGCATTTGGTCGTTGCGCGGAAGCCTTTTGTTCGGATCGATGAAGGCGAGTGCTGGCTTCGCCACAATCAAGTAGCCCTCGACGGAGAAGACCATGAATAATACCCAGAGTGATTTGAAAACAAGCGATGCGCCGCCCACCCCTTCTGGGCATTGCCCTTGGTGCGGCAACGCCGTCTCCCACAGGCGTTTCGCGGAAATTGAAACCAAGATTCGGCAACAGGAACAGGTCAAGCTCGCCGAATCCGCGAAACAACTGCGGGTTCTACTCGAAGCGGAGCATGCTGCAGAACTCACTCGCCAACGGCAACTCAGCGAAGAGCAGGCGCAGAGAACGCTTGCAAGCCAAACTGCAAGAGTTGGATGCCGAACGCCAGAAGCTATTCGCTGATCAACGCACGGCCATGGAAAAAGACCGCGATGAATCGGTGCTTAAAGTTCAATCCGATTTCAATCGCGAGCGAGAAAGTCTGCAAGCCAAGATCAAAGATGTCGAGCGCCAACTTCAAAACAAGACCTCAGGCGATTTGGGCGACGGTGCCGAAATAGACCTGTTCAAAGCCCTAAGTGAAACGTTTCCAGGCGACCGCGTAACCCGTGTCCCAAAAGGGCCAGCCCGGTGCCGACATTCAGCTTGAAGTTACGCACAAAGGGCAACATTGTGGCACGATTGTTTTCGAATCGAAAAACACCAAGGCGTGGCAAAACTCCTTCGTCGCGAAGCTGAGGCTTGATCAAATGGCAGCGGGGGCGGAACATGCCGTCCTTGCCACGACCGTCTTTCCTCGCGGCCAGAAAGACCTCTGTATCGAATCCGACGTCATTCTGGTGACGCCTGCGCGCGTCACTCATATCGTGGCCCTTCTGCGGCGAAGCATGGTGGCGATTCATCTGCGGGGCCTTAGCCTCAACGAACGGGCCGATAAAATGAGCAGGCTCTACGCATTGATTACCTCCGATCAATACGCTCAGCGACTTCGGGAGCTGGAGAAGCTGACGACGGACATCGCAAACCTTGACGCTGCTGAGAAAAAGACGCATGACACGGTGTGGCGGAAACGCGGCAGCCTGACAACACGAATCGCCAAGGCCCTTAGCGAGATTGACAGTGAAGTTGCGAGCGTTGTCGAGGGTGACGATCAAAGCGGACTGGCGGTGGCTTCATAATGAGCGATCAACAAGAGCGGGTTTACCTAAAGAGAAAAGGAACTATGGACGAGCGTGAAAAACTATTGAGACAGATCTTCGGCGAAGATGGCGATGATGTCGTTAATCGCCCTGAGCGACCGATTAACACGAAGCCGCTATTTCTGCTTCGCGATATATGGCCGGACGTTCTTGAACGACTCAAGAACTTGCTCACGGAAGACGGAAAGCTTGAGCTTGCGGCTTCAGTGGAGGGCTTGCAGGTTTATGACCGCTGCCGTTGTGGGGCCGACTATTGTGCAACGGTCTACACAAAACCTAAACCAAACGGCTGGCACGGTCCCACTCACTTTAATATCGTGTTCTGGAATCCAGACACGATCAACCTCGGTACCCGCGAGCGAGTGGGAGACACTTGCTCATCTCCAACGACACAATTCACAACTATCCTTGACATTGTCGATGGCGGGATTGCCTGTATTGAAATCCTTGACGATCACGCGAGCCGAAGCAGTTTGGTAGCGGCATTACCGGACGACGGCACGAAAGACTGAGCGAATCGAGGACTAGATGCCGTTAAGAAACCATGAACACTTGTTTGAAATCGCGACCCGGATGCCTAGCGACTTCGCTCCCTGGGGCGAACGAATGCCGATCAGCGACGGAGTCATTCATCCGGAATGCTCCGACGGATGTAGATTCTTCAGCGGCTCGTGGGTGGCGCAGGTTTGGATTGGGGCGTGTGTGTGAGCCCCCAGAGCCCCCGCTCCGGGATGCTGACATACAAGGAATTTGGCTGCCCACAGTTCGAGCGGCGAAATTCAGACGACGATGATCTCCGCCAGGAGGAAAAAGAAGCCAGTTTCACGGCCAATGAAGACTAGTTCGCCCTTACGATTGAAGGCGACGGCTGTAAGAAAAGGAACAAAAACAAATACACGAGCGCGAAAAACCGTTGAAACAAACGATGGCGAAACCGGCGATGAGGGTGTTGGGCCACTGGGGCCGGAGATCAACACTGAACCGTTATTCCCTCTGCGTCAAATTTGGCCCGATGTAGTCGAGCGAATTAAGAATCTACTAATCGAGGATGGGGAAGCTACCGAACCCAATGGCTGCGTGTTCGACAACCGTGGACAATTGGTTGGTCGGCTTCTGTTTGGAGACGGTGTTGCAGATTTGCAGACCACAACATCGGACGAGATTTGGGTTTCATATTCGGACGAAGGAACTTACGGAAATCTAGGCTGGAGAAAGCCAATCGGCAAGGCTGGCATCCTTCGATTTAATTTAGAGGGGAACATCTGCTTTCGATACGAGGGTGCTGCCGGACTCAGTCCCATTGATGATTGCTATTCCCTGAACGTGGTTAGTGAACGCGAGGCGTGGTGCTGCTACTACAGCCAATTCTCAATTGTGAAAATCTACGACGACCAAATCGCGCATCATTGGGCCTCTCCGGTGAAAGGCTCCTCAGGCTTGGCGGTATGGGGTAACAATCTAGCGATGCAAGATGCCTATAAGGGGGATGGCTGGCGGTTTCTTGAGGTGACCGAAGCGGACGCCGTCGTAGAAGAAGAGGCCATCACTTTTCGCACGCCGGGAGGCTTGCCGCTGGCGGCGAAGTCCGCCAGAGCCCGTGGTAGTGCGATTTGGTTCGTCGTCGGTGAGGACATCTATAGGTTCGATCTCACAAATTATCTAAATCGACGATCGACGCGGATCACGGGTGGGCTACCGTCGTAGGTTTCCTTCCAATAACGGCGTCGATCAATGCAAGAGCGTGTTACATGAAACGAACCACGATGCACGTCCGCCCGCTTCCATCCCAAGCTGACGATCTACTTTCAGAGATGAAAGCCCCTCCCCTTCTGAAAGCGCATCTTTGTCTGGTTCATGAGGTCGCCTGCCAGCTTACGGCTCAGATTACCGCTGCGTGGCCGAAGCTGGTTATCGAAGAGCATGCCGTACACCTGGGTGCTGCAATTCACGATGTTGCCAAGGTCATCCATCCAGACGAATTGAACGAGCCGGGTGATGCGCATGAGGAGGCGAAGACTGCTACTCGAACACGGCTGGTCTGAGGAGTCTGCCCGCTTTGCCGTGACGCATGGGCGCAAGCTTGATGCCAGCGATCCATTCAAAGATCTGCTGGTGGCGGTTGCCGATAACGTGTGGAAGGGAACACGAAACGAGGCGCTCGAACAGGCGTTGGTAGGGCACATCGCAACCCTGTCTGGTCAAGAGCCTTGGCATGTGTGGTTGACCCTGGACGATATGTTGTCCGATCTGGGAGAGCCCGCTGCGGAGCGGCTGCGATGGCAGGTAAGCCGCTCCTTGCTTGTAGGTATGGACAAGAATGTTTCGTAAAGGGACTACGCACACGCGGAGTCTTCATTGCGCCAGAGCTGATTCAGCGCCTTCGGATGCTGAAAATGAGGCTGCTTGCCCGTTAGCTTTCATCGCCACGCGGGGACGCGGGCAGATATTGATTACTGAGCCAACGATGCAAGCCGAAGGTTATGGAGTTCGAAATCGCGACTCAGCGAACCATTGCACCTGGAGTATAACAAGCACTGTTATAATTGAAGCAGTGACCGGTGAGGAACTCAAATCCGCACGGCTGGCGTCGGCATGGACCCAGATCGACGCAGCGGCGAAGCTTGGGATTACCCAAGCCTATCTATCCATGGTTGAACGCGGTGACCGCGCTGTTTCGGATGAACTTGCCGCAAAAGCTGTAAAAGTTCTCAAAGTCCAAGCGACGGCACTCCCGATCGGCCAAACCCAACGTCGTCGCCCCGATGAATCGAATTTTCAGAAGGCGCTCGGTTCGCTTGGCTATCCTGGCTTTGCCTATCTGAGGCGATCCCCGAAAATTAATCCAGCGGAACTATTGATGGAGGCAATCGATTCGGAGAACCTTGATTCGCGAGTCGTCGAAGCGCTGCCGTGGCTTCCACTCGCCTATCCAAACATGGATTGGACTTGGCTCATCTCCAACGCTAAAGCGCGGGACCGGCAGAACCGACTGGCTTTCGTCACGGTTCTAGCGTCCCAAGTTGCCGGGGAGAAGGGCGACGCCGCCACCAATACGATCCTGATGGGAGAGGTCAAGACTCTGGAGAGGTCCCGTTTAGCCCCTGAAGACACGCTGTGCAATCAAGCATTGACTGAGGCTGAACGCAAATGGCTTAGGGTACATCGTTCCCAAACCGCAAAGCACTGGAATTTGTTAACCGACCTAGGCGTTGAGCAACTCGACTATGCCGCTAAATAAAAGGCCGCCTGAGCCGTGGGATTCTTTCCTGAGAGACCTTGACGCAGCGGTCAACGAAACAACGCGAATGGATTGTATCGGTGGTTTCGTCGTAGCGCTGTTCTACGGCCTGGGTCGTCCAACCGCCGACGTGGGTGTGATCGAGATTGCCCCACGCAATGCTGCCGAAACCATCATGGCCATTGGTCTTCGCGGCAGTCCTCTGTCGAAGAAGCACGGTATCTATCTTGACCGAGTTGGTATCGCCGCTATTCCAGAGGATTACGACGATCGGCTTGTGGAGATGTTTCCGGAAGCATATCAACATCTGCGGCTCATGGCCGTTGATCCCTATGATTTGGCGCTTTCAAAGCTTGAGAGAAATGGCCAAAAAGATCGCGACGACGTTAGGTTCCTCGCTCGGAGCGTGCCGTTGGATATGGATGTTCTCAAGCAGAGATATCAGTCAGAGTTGAGGTGGCAGTTAGGAAGACCGGAGAGTCAAGATTTGACCTTGAGGCTTTGGATTGAAATGATACAGGAAGATAGAGGAACAATCTCCACGTAGAAACAGCCAAGGCCGTTTATCACCGCGCGTGGCCCGCGCTGTTTAGCGGATCTCGGTCTCGTGAAGTTGCGCCACCCAAGCAACCTGCGCCGCCGTGTCTGGCACGGCACATCGCCGAGCCTGGCCAATCGTCCCAAACTGCGGTCGTAGTTCAGCCCTCCAACACAAGAGTCGCTGCCGCCACCATGGAGGACCGACCGATTCCGGCGCGGCAGTGGATTACGACCGTTCGACCATCCAGGCGCAGTTGCCGGAGTAACCTCAAAAACGCAGCGCCGCTGGCGCGCTGACCGGGACTGATCGATCATCGATTGGGAATGAAAGGAACTGGATGCCGAGTAAGTGGCATGTTCCTGCTACGTCTGTCAAATCGAGTGCGGCCATCTCATCAGGCGTCAGCAGTGAAACAAGCACGTCCACGCCCTGGCTCCGAAGAGAGCGGATCTCATCTTCCAACCAGTCGCCGCCGTGTGGCCGGGGCATGATGCCCAACGGCGGTCCCGGCGCGCCGATCCATAGATGTCAACCTTCATGGAAAGCGCTTCCTTAATCGCCGCGATAATTTGTTCTTGTAGAAACTCTCAATGGCGTCATTCCTCGATTCGAGGCAGTTGGTGCGCATAAAAGAAGCCAGGCACTCCGTCTCTCTTCAAGACCACGTGCCGCGTCCGCCGCCAAGACTTGTCCGCCGTGATCCAGACGATGATGATGCCGGAGCAGTTGCCCCTGAACGACGATTTGACGTTTAGCTGGCTGGACACAACCTTCTTGCCGCGACGCCTCTGAGGTACACTGCTGCATGGCACTTTCCTTGCGCCCGCTCGTCCTCTTTATTGCCACTCTTCCCTTAATCAACGCTCAGGCTCCGCTCAATCCCGATCAGAAAAAGCAGCTTGAATATACTCGCGCTCACTACACCAAATACGAATACCGAATACCCATGCGCGACGGGATAAAACTGTTCACCTCCGTCTACGTTCCTAAAGACTTTTCGCAAGCCTATCCCATAATCATGCAACGGACGCCTTATTCGGTCGGACCCTACGGAATCGATAACTATCGTCCGGTCGTCGGCCCCTCCGAATTGGCCGAAAAGGAAGGCTTCATCTTCGCCTATCAAGATGTCCGTGGCCGCTATATGTCGGAGGGCACATTCATTGATGTACCCCCCCATAGGACAATTTTTAGCGGACCAAAGGATAGCGACGAAAGCACGGATACCTACGACACAGTCGATTGGCTGATCAAAAACGTGCCAAACAATAATGGCAAGGTGGGCATGTGGGGCATTTCCTATCCCGGTTTCTTCGCCGCCTATGGCCTGATGAATTCGCATCCGGCGCTCAAAGCGGTCTCTCCCCAGGCACCCATGGGCGATGTCGGCAATGGCGACGACGCTTACCACAATGGCGCGTTTCACCTCGCCGCGAACTTCGGCTTCTATTCATCCTTTAAGCCTCGCGGCCCTGAACCCGAGCGCCCGCACCCAACTCCGGGTTTCGATTTCGGCACCCGCGATCAGTACGACTTCTATCTCCGCATGGGTCCCATTGCAAACGCCAACGAGCGTTTTCTGAAAGATCAAAACGTTTATTGGAACGATATTCTCAAGCACCCGAACTACGACGACTTTTGGCAAACCCGCGCCCAGGCCCCGCATATGAAGAACGTCACACCCGCCACATTATTCGTCGGCGGCTGGTTTGACGCGGAAGACCTTTCCGGTCCGCTCAAGCTCTTTCGCGCCATCGAGAAGGACGGCCCTAAAGCGCCCAACACTTTGGTGATGGGACCTTGGTGCCACGGCTGCTGGTCACGTGGCGACGGCGTGACCTTGGGTGATCTGAACTTTGCATCGGCCACCGGCGAATTCTTTCGCGAGCACATTGAATTGCCATTCTTCATTCAAAACCTCAAGGGTAAAGGCGACGGTCTGAAAACTCTACCTGACAACGAAATTCCCAAGGCGTGGGTGTTTGAGACCGGCACAAACCAATGGCTCCGTTTTGCCCAATGGCCGCCAAAGAACGCTTCAGCAAAGGCGTTGTATCTCGGGCCTAACGGAACCCTCTCGTTTACAGCGCAGCCGGAGCAAGCGGCAGATGAATACGTCAGCGATCCCGCCAAGCCGGTTCCTATTCTCACCGGTATCGGTCCTGGAATGCCTGGCGACTACATGACTTATGACCAGCGCTTTGCCTCCCGCCGTCCCGACGTGCTCGTTTATCAAACGCCGCCACTCGACCACGACTTGACCATAGCCGGACCCATCACACCCGTTCTCAAAGTCTCCACGTCCGGCACCGACGCCGACTTCATGGTGAAGCTCATCGATGTTTACCCGAACGACTATCCCAATCCCGATCCAAATACAACTAATGTCCAAATGGGTGGATACCAGCAACTCGTGCGCGGCGAACCATTCCGTGGAAAATATCGCAACAGTTTCGCGAAACCGGAGCCGTTCTCACCGGGCAAGCCAGCCAAGAATCGAGTATGTAATGCCCGATGTCTGCCACACATTTCGGACCGGTCACCGGATCATGGTTCAGGTGCAAAGCACTTGGTTCCCGCTCGTGGATCGCAATCCACAGCAGTTTGAGGACATCCCCACGGCGAAAGCCACAGACTTTGTGAAGGCCACGGAACGCGTGTATCGCGGAGGGACCGATGGATCATTGCTGCGAATATTCGTGGTGGAGTAGCGCTTACCGTTCTCCACTCGCACTACTGCGAAGCCCTCCGGCGTTCCCATACGGCGTAACACGCCACCGGTTGCCACACACCGCCCACTAGTGATGTAAGGCACATCCTTCCTTCCACACCACCCGCTCGCTGATGTGCGTGCCCAGTGAAGCACGCCAAGCAGGTTGTGCCCGTCAAAGAGATTAATCACTTCATGGGCTTTCGCCGCCGTCAAGCTGTGATGCATTGGTTCAGTCGCTGGCGCGGAAACATATGACCATTGCTTTTGATTGTAGGGTTAAGCCTTCGGTCGTTTAAATGCGTTGTCTCTGGGCTGAGAAGAGGGTATTCCTTAAACCTAACGGTTCTCTGCCGGATGGGTAACGTAATGCAGGCATCCCATCACGATTTCCACTGCCTCCAGGCTCGAAGGACCA
Organism: Bryobacterales bacterium; assembly: GCA_963763615.1. Lineage (GTDB taxonomy): Bacteria > Acidobacteriota > Terriglobia > Bryobacterales > Bryobacteraceae > Bog-105. The sequence continues at coordinate 576,157 of CAVXPI010000021.1, forward strand.
ATAACACGGCACCGACGCCGATCAAAATCTTCCCAACGATTGGCATCCAAAGATAGTCGGAATGGTTTCCTGCCAGCAGGAATATCACACCCACCGTCGACGAACCCCCACCAATGGCGGTCAAAGAGTCACGCATTGGGGTATTATTACCCATCCCCCGAACACGGCGTTCGGGAAAGCATCGACTATGGTTCCGTCTGGGTGGCAGGCCAGTCGAAAATAATTTGGTCCTAAGTTGGCGCTTACGGGGCAAAGCCCGGGCATTTCCCTGGGCATATCCCCGGCGGCTCCGCTAACCGGATGGTCAATGTCTATGATTGACAGGAAGGCGGAAACTTCCAATGATCAGCGGTGCGCTATCGTCATTTATCGCAAGGACCCAGAGGCGGACCGCGCCTTCTTTCGCGACATCCTGGGATTTGCGTCTGTAGACGCCGGTCATGGCTGGCTCATCTTCGGCCTGCCACCGGCAGAGTTTGCCTTCCATCCTGCCGACGGAAATGATCGCCATGAGCTTTTCCGGATGTGCGACGACCTCAAGGCTGAGATGGCCGCGCTGGAAGCTAAAGGCGTCAACTGCTCGGAGGTAGCGGAAGAGCGTTGGGGTTCACCTACGAAACTTCAACTACCGGTCGGCGGTCAGGTTGGGCTTTATCAACCGGAGCACCCCAGGCCGTCAACGATCATCCTGGTAGCAGGCTTAGCGCTTCGCTGAAGCTCCTCCAGCAACTCAAGTGTCAGCGATCATCTGAAATCGTCGTTTTCTGAACTTGGGCCGAAGTAAGGCCAGCAACATCATCCGCGCCGCAGGCGCGAATCATCCGTCCAATCATCTTCGAAGCGGCCAGCGTTGTAAAGTTTTTCCTGGAAGGCGGGAGTAGTGGATTGGGGACCGGCTGTTGGAAGCAACCGGTCTCCGATTGGCAACCTTCAAGCAGGTTAAACCAACAAACGAACTGTTTCTAACCTGCCATGATTTTGCGCCGATGTCCAGCCCCGTTTAGGGGCGATGGTTCATCATGGCGAGGCGGTTCTCCGTCAGCGGGTTTGCTCACACGAGGAGTGCCGGGCGGTTTTCTGGATTTGTGAGCACTGTGATCGGGGACAACGGTACTGCCGTTCCGCTTGTCGCACGGAGGCACGGCTCAAACAGCGGCGCTGCGCCAACCGCCGCCACCAACAAAGCCCGGAAGGCCGGCTCGATCATCGCGACCGGCAACGGGAGTACCGGCGGCGGCGCGGCCACGTGACGGATCAAGGTTCCGTTTCGATCACTTTCCCGGCATTATGCAGGAGTGAGGGGACGACACCAAGCGCAGCCTGCTCCAGCAGCAGCGCCACTTTCAGACAGCCTGGGCCTGGACAGCGGTTGCTTCCATTCCTACGCTGTATCGTTTGCGGGCGCAGCGGACCCTTCGTCGATCCTTTCTCACAAACTTCACGATTCAGAAGAGAGCGCAGATGAGCGGCGAAGAGCCGCTCTCACGCCCGTAGACGGGAAACCATGATTAACCCCGAAACACGCATGCAGATCCGCCGCTATTTTTATGCCGAGCACTGGAAAATCGGCACCATCGCGCGTGAACTCAACGTTCACCCCGATGCCGTTCGCAATGCCATCGAAGCGGAACGTTTCCATAGTGGTCAAACGCTGCGTCCGAGTCTGACCGATCCTTACATGGACTTTGTGCGCCAGACCTTGGACCAGCATCCACGGCTACGCGCGACACGCTTGTACCAGATGATCCGCGAGCGCGGTTATACCGGCAGCGTCGTGCAGTTGCGGCGCGCGGTAGCGCAACTGCGTCCCCGTGCGCGAGAACCGTTCCTACGGTTACACACCTTCCCCGCCGAACAAGCGCAAGTGGACTGGGCCCACTTCGGCCAAGTAGCCGTGGGCCGTGCCAAGCGCAACTTATCCTGCTTTGTCATCACATTGTCTTGGTCACGCGCCCTCTATCTGGAGTTCTTCTTCGATCAAACGATGGAGAACTTTCTGCGCGGCCACGTGCATGCTTTCGATAGTTGGGCGGGCCAGCCGCGTGTACTTCTCTATGACAATCTGCGGAGCGCGGTGTTGGAACGGCGCGGCAGTGAGATTCACTTCAACCCGCGCTTGCTGGAGCTATGCGCCCACTATCACTTCGTCGCGCGTCCTTGCCAGGTGCGCGCGGGCAATCAGAAAGGGCGTGTGGAAAGAGCCATTCGCTATGTGCGCGAATCGTTCTTTGCGGGCCGCTCGTTCACCACGCTTGCCGAAACCAACCGGCAAGCGCTGCTGTGGCGCGATCAAGTGGCGCATCAACGTCCGTGGCCGGGAGACGATGCGCGCACTGTGGAACAAGTGTTCGCCGAAGAGCAACCGCGCTTATTGTCTCCGCCCGCTCATCCCTTCCCCACCGATCTCGTCTTGGCTGTCCGCTCGGGGAAAACGATTTATGTCCGCTTCGACCTCAACGATTATTCGATTCCTCCCGAAGCGGTAGGACGTCCGTTGACATTGGTCGCCTCCGACACGCGCGTGCGCATCCTGGATGGCGCAGTGGAGATCGCGCGCCATCAGCGCAGCTATGACCGCCATCAGCCGGTGCTCGATCCCGCTCATCAAGAAGCGGTGCTGAAGAGCAAACGCAAAGCGTTCGATGCTACACCCGGTGGCCGCTTGACGCAAGCTGTGCCGGAGAGTGAGACCCTGCTGGACTTGGCCTTCGCGCAGGGCGAATCGGCGGGCCGTCAAACCAAGGAACTGCTCAAGCTGCTCGATCTGCATGGCGCCTCCGCCTTCCGCCGCGCCGTCCGCGAAGCGCTAGAACGCAACACGCCGCGCGCTTCTTCCGTGGCCTTTCTGCTCGGCAAACAACAGCGTTCCGCGCCCGCGCCTTTGGTGTCGGTCGATCTCAGCCGCCACCCTGCAGCCCAAGACGTTCAGGTGCAGCCACACAACTTGGAGACCTACGATAAACTCGCCCGCCGCGAAGGAGATACCGATGAATAATCTGGCAGCCGAACTCAAGCGCATCGGTCTGCGCGCCTTACCCGCCGGTCTTGACGACTTTCTGGCGCACGCCACCAAAGCGCGCTGGTCTCCGCACCAGTTGCTCGAACAACTCGTACAGCTCGAAGCCGCCGAAAGCAGCCGCCGTAGTCTGCAGCGGCGGCTTCACCTGTCTGGTCTCAAGCGCTTCAAGCCACTCGCCGACTTCGATTGGACATGGCCTACTAAGATCGAGCGCGAGGTCATCGAACGCGCGCTCACCTTGGACTTCTTGCCCGAGGCTCGCAACCTCGTTTTGATCGGCTCCAATGGCTTGGGCAAAACGATGATTGCTCAAAACATCTGTCATGCCGCCGTGTTGGCGGGCCGCTCCGTCTGGTTCCGCACCGCGCCGGCCTTGCTGGAAGATCTGCACCGTCAGACGACACCCGAGGGCCGACGCCGCAAACTGCGCGGCTACGCCAACGTCGACTTGCTCTGCATTGATTTATGTGAAGTTGTCAGTAATGTGGAGTAGCCCGCTCAAGGCGCTGTCTTCATTGATCTTCAGCAGGTTCTGACTCCACATTAATTCAGTAGCATCGGGATGGCCGCCGTCCGGCGGCCAGACACCAATTCAACGAGGTAAACGATGCTACAGTCCCTTCTTCCCAAAGCACACCAAAAAGTCAGCGCATTACCACTTCTCGGCCCAGTCGCGGAGGGCTTCGACGATTGGCTCACTGCCAACGGCTACACGGCAGGATCGCGAGAGTTCGCAATTCGGTTTCTGGCACATACCGATGCGGATCTGCGGAAACGCGGAGTTCGCGATATCACAAGGCTCTCCCAGTCGATCTTGTACGATTCTTGGCGCCACCTCATTAAGGACTTTCCGAACAATGCCGGAACGGTTCGAACGTTAGCGCGATATCTGAACAGCGTTGGAGTGATAAAAACCGGCCCGATCGAGAAGCCACAATCGGTTTCTTCCGCAATGCAGCTCAGCAATGAGTATGCCTGCTATCTGAAGGAAGTTCGCGGCAGCGCCAGGTCAACTATCTCGCACCACAGACTCGCATCACGCTGCTTTCTGGAGCATCTGGAAGCAGGCCATATCGCGATCAACGCAATCCAGCCTCGAGATATTGAGGCATATATCACGCAATCAGGTCAGCGCATGTGTCGTGCGAGTTTGCAGCATGAGGTCGCCGCCGTTCGCGGGTTGCTTCGCTTCCTCTCCACCGACGGCAGGGTGCGAACTGGGCTTGATCGCCAGATTGACACCCCTCGGCTTTATCGGCTTGAACAACTGCCGCGCGCTCTTCCTTGGGACACGGTCAAAACGCTTTTGAAAAGCATCGACACCAAGTCTTCCATGGGGTTGCGCGATTATGCCATGTTTTTGTTGATCGCCACCTATGGACTCCGCGCTAGCGAAGTCGTTGCCATCAGCCTCGACGACATTCGCTGGCGTCATGGCAGTCTACGAATCCATCAGCGAAAAACCTCGTCTCCGCTGGAGTTGCCCTTGACGAATGAAGTGTCTGCCGCACTTGTTAAGCATTTGCGGCGAACGCCGCCGCCGGTTCCGCATCGAAGGGTCTTCCTTCGGATGCGCGCACCTATCGGCATGCTGAAGCCGACGGCGATTACAGAAGCCTTTCAGGCGCTCGTGCGAGGAAGCGGGTTGAAGATTCCTTTCAATGGTCCGCATTGCCTCCGTCACTCGTTTGCGGTTCAGTTACTAAAGAACGGAACACCTCTGAAAACAATCGGGGACATCCTAGGCCACCGGACCGCCGAGAGCACATCCGTGTATCTGCGGTTGGCGACCGGGGATCTGCGCGAGGTCTCGCTTCCTGTTCCTGGTCAACGATTGGTCCCAGGCAAAGGAGCGAAGCAATGATCAAAGCTACGTTTTCGTCCAGACTCGCCAGTGTCCTCGAAAGATACGTGGGAATGAAACGAGCGTTAGGGCGGCGGTTCGATTCTGCAACGCACGCTCTGCAGAATCTGGATCGCTTCCTTGCCAAAGAAAGTCACCCAGACCTGAACGCTGCCAGCTTTGAAGCCTGGTGCAAAACTCAGGAGCATCTCGCATCCGGTGTTCGCCGGGCGCGAATGCTCGAAGTACATGCTTTCGGTGTATATCGCCGCCGAACAGAGCCCAGGTGCTTCTTGCCCGATCCCCAGACATTTCCGCCGTACCATCAGCGCATCCGGCCGTACATTTTTACTGAGCCGGAGATCGCGCGATTGTTGAAGGCGGCATCCAAAATGAAAAGCAAACCTTCAACGCCACTTCGCCCAGAGCTCACGCGGCTGGCGATCGTTCTCCTGTTCACCACCGGCATCCGGCGTGGCGAGCTTTTGAATCTGACAGAAGCCGACTACAACCGGCAGGAAGGAACGCTGCACATTCGACAGACGAAGTTCTACAAGTCTCGATTGCTGCCTGTTCATGCGGGCATCGAAAATGAGATCGAACAGTACCTGCAAGCCCGCTCGAAGTTGAAGCTGCCATCGTCTGCCGCTACGCCCTTGATGTGGAATGCCATTCACGGAGGACGTGCATACACTGGCACCGGTATTTCCTATTGCATCAAGCCGCTGCTGCATCAGTGCGGCATCAAAGCCGCGAATGGCCTTTCTCCGCGCATCCACGACTTCCGGCATTCCTTTGCGGTCAATGCCTTGCTTCGCTGGTATCGCACAGGTGCCGACGTAGATGCAAAGTTGCCGTTACTTGCGACCTACCTCGGCCATGGTTCGGCGCTTTCCACTCATCACTACTTGCACTTCATCGAGCCGATGCGGGCTGCCGCGAGTGAGCGGTTTGCCAGACTGTATGGAAGCTTGATCGTTCCTCCAGCCGCGAAGAGGTTTCGATGAGGAAACCAGCCGCCAATCTGTTGTGGCCCGATTGTCCGCGACTACTTTACCGATCATCTGCCGCGCATCCGAGGATCCAGCCCGCATACGATTCTCAGTTATCGGGACAGTATCGTCTTGCTCTTGCGCTTTATCGCGGAGCAGCGTAAAGTTCCAGTCACCGCTCTTGACCTCCCTGACCTAGATCCGCCTCGCATCCTCGCATTCCTTTCGCATCTGGAGGATCAAAGGAATAACGGTGTGGCGACACGCAATGTAAGGCTGGCGGCCATTCATGCGCTCTTCCGTTACGTAGCATCGCGGAACCCCGAGCAACTGGATCTCGCGTAGAAAGTGATCGCCGTCCCATTCAAGCGCGCGCCGAGCCGGGCCATAGATTACTTGGAATATGACGAGATTGACTCGATCCTGAAGGCGATCGAACGGACCACCGAGCAAGGTGTCCGAAACTACGCTCTCCTCGCGACGATGTTCAATACAGGTGGGCGTGTCCAGGAGATCGTAAACCTTCAGGTTCGCGACCTTCAGTTGATCAAGCCGTATCAAGTGCGACTCTTCGGCAAAGGCAGGAAGGAGCGATACTGCCCTCTTTGGCCCGAAACGGCGGCGGTGCTGCGATCATTCTGCAAGCAGCGCAAGATCGAATGTTTGCCTGAAACCCATCTCTTCGTCAATCATCGCGGTCACCAACTGAGCCGATTCGGAGTTCGCCACATTCTTTCCCGGTGCCTGGGCGCTGCCACCCAGGCCGCACCAACGTTGACCAAGAAACGATTGCACCCCCACAGCATGCGACACAGCACGGCGGTGGCGCTCCTTAAGTCCGGTGTTGATCTATCGACGATCAGCCATATGCTGGGGCACGCAAGTCCAGCAACTACGAACCGCTACGCCAAGGTCGATCTTGAGATGAAGAGGAAGGCGATCGCAAAGGTCAAGCCAGTTTCTCGGAAGTCGCGGACGCCGTGGGCAAAGAATGACTCGATCCTCGATTGGCTGGAGTCGCTGTAGTCCAAATTAATGTGGAGTCAGAACCTGCTGAAGATCAATGAAGACAGCGCCTTGAGCGGGCTACTCCACATTACTGACAACTTCACATAAGTCACATAATGTTGAGCTCAACATTATGTGACGAAGTCGGCTATCTTTCCTTCGACGATAAGGCGGCTGACTTGCTCTATGAAGTGATCAATCGCCGTTACGAACGTAAGCCCGTGATCCTCACCACCAACCGCGCCTTCAAAGAATGGAACGAGGTCTTTCCCAACGCCACTTGCATTGCCACGCTGCTGGACCGCTTGCTGCATCACGCCGACGTGACTGTCATGGAAGGAGAAAGCTATCGAGTGCGGGAAAGCGAACTGGAAACGGCCGCGCGGAGGAAGAAGAAATGACCGCGGCTGGCTCCGATCCGGCGCTCTACGTCGCTACTATCATCCTGCTCTACGTTGATCTGCCGGACACGCCGTTGTCGGCCAGCCTTATGGATCACGCTCAGGCTCGTCGCCTGCATGATCGCGGCATCTCCTTGGCGCTGGTTGAATCGGCGTTTCTTCTCGCTTCGCTTCGTCGTCTCGCCCGGCCAACCGATGCTCCCCCATTGCCGCCGATTCGCTCCCTCGCCTACTTCCTCCCAGTCATTGAGGAACTCCTCGCTCAACCAATGCCCGAAAATTACTTAGACTATCTGCGACTCAAGCTGCGCAACTTGGCCGCTCACAAGCCGCTCTCGGCCGACGTCCAGAAAAATACGTTCTCTGATGAGCGCTAACAACTCAAGCGAACCCGACGCTACAACCCCACAATCGCAGCGGCATTCTCTCGAAACAGCGATCCATCCCTGATGTAACGCCTTAGCATTTCTAATGAACGATGGCCAGTTTGGTTTTGAATCGATCTTTCACTTGCGCCTTTCATGGCGGCGGAAGTGGCAAAGCCCGACCGCAGACTGTGTCCCCCAAAATCCGTGGAATCCATTCCAACTGCGGCGGCATAGCGCTTGACGATATCCGCCACAGCGGCAGCGGAAAGCCGGAAAGACGCATCTTGCCATGGCGATTGATTGGCCGGAATAAGGGTCCTTCGGTAATCTTACTGTCTTCCAGCCAACCCTGCAACGAGCGGATCGGGCACGTTTCGAGGTTGGAGCCGTAAGGCAAACCAATCTTGCGACCGGCACCTTCCTGATCGGTCTTCGAGCGGCGAATGGTCAATGTCAGGCCGTCACGGGTGAACGCCGCATCGGCGACATTCAGCGCAACCAATTCTGATCGCCGGAAAGCGCCGCTGAAGCCGACCACCAGAATTGCGCGGTCGCGAACTCCAAGGAGAGTTTCCGGCAAGTGGGCGACCATCCGGAGCAGATCCTCAATGAGCACCGGCGTCTTCGCCTGTTGTGCGGTTCCCTTCGTGCGGCGGATTCCAGCCAACACCAGGCGTACTTTGGAACTAGTCGTTGGCGTTTCCAGGAATACCTCGAATGATTTCTTAACAAATCCCATTTCAAATGTGGGTCCGGGTCAGCTCATCGTGTAGATTCCGCTTCACTATCATTACAACTTACTGTCGCCGCTACCTGTAAAGTCCTTTCGGTTGGATGATCGCGAAATAGACATATCGGTTGCGATGCCACGAACGATAGGATATTACGTCGTTGGGGGGTACGGCACTCCTTAGGCAACAACAGGACCACCATCGTCAACTGGCTGAACAATATAACTTTATTCGATCTCGAATAGATAAGCAAAAGGCGAAATGGACGGCTGCTGCGGAGAACGTCGAGAAACAAGTAGGTATCTCTCGCCTCAGTCTTAACAGGGCGGCGAAATTGCTCCGGCGTCTTCGACTCGAAACCGGTCGATCACTGCAACCGAAGTCTCTGAAGGATTCGCTTCCTGCCTATAAGACTCTGGCGAGGTATCAAGGCACCCATACGGGCATTGTTGGTTCTGTTGCGGTATTCGCTGGCCCAACCGCTGGTACGGCTACCGCCGCAAGCTCACGGGGACTAGTTCAAATTTTTGGTCATGCATCTACGGCTGCATCCATTGGCTCGATACACGGAGCCGCAACAGCAAGCGCGGGATGGGCATGGTTTGGTGGCAGCTCCTTGGCCGCTGGAGGCGGCGGTATGGGAGTGGGACATTTAGTCCTACCAGGAATTGGCACAGTCGTTATGGGTAGCTGTTTCTTCTGTGCTATCTCACAAAGAAGCCAAGAAGCTGGCGAAAACTTGCGATGATATTCAAGCAGCAAACAGGAAGAACCAGGAAGCTCTGAGCACTCTGTCCGGTCATGTCTCGGACCTTGAATCTCTGGAGAATCGACTGTTTGGAGAACACAGGCTGTTAGTAGACTATGTGGATTCAGCTTACAGGCGACTCCTTCGATTTAGCTTCATAAGCCACCTCTGGCGCATCATTCGATCTTGGTTCTCCGTTTCATACTTTAAAGCTTCCGAACTCTCGGACCTTCAACAGCTTCAATCCTCCGTTCAACGGTTCCTCTCAGCGTTTAGCTAAACCGCTTTGATGCCGAGCGCCATCGCCAGTGAAGAACGAAGCGTTGATCGCTCTGATTTTGAGTTCCAACATTGACGACTGCACCTCGGTGAAGGAACGCATCTTCACTCCACTTGGAATGAAGGATACATTCTTCTACGTCCCGAAAGACAAGGTTGACCGGCTCGCCACCGCTTACACCTGTACCAAGGCAAAGGATTGGCCCGGTTTCCAGACGGCGCAACCACGGAAGGACCGTTTTCCCATTCGACTGATTATTCTGTTGTCGGTCCCAAAAAGCTTTTCTCCGGCGGTAGTGGCCTCTGTCCCACGGTGTCAGACCATGCTCGCTTGTGTCAACTCATGTTGAACCAAGGTAAGTGTGGCAAAACGCAGTCGATCAGCCGCAAGTCGATTGAGTTGATGACGCACGACCAACTCGTGCCAAAGTTCCCTGATTGTCATCAGAGTTTTGGCCTTGGTTCCGGGATCGACGCCGTAAAGACACCGCTACATACGCTGGGGAGCCCAGGGCAATATCAAATGGGGCGGATTCTTCTATGTTGCTTTCACGATTGATCCGAAGGAAGACATGATCACAATCCCCATGGCCCAATTTCATCCGGGTGGCCCGAGCACTTCGGCCCGATTTTCATACGTTGGCTTATGCCGCTTTGGAAGATGAGGCGGAGGATCAGGCCAAACGCCTGATGCCAACGGTTTGACGCCCATCATAGAATTCCGCTGTTCATAGACCGTGTCTCCAGTGCCGTGCAGGTTTCTCGAATGATGCGACCGCGAGCTTTATGCGTGTCGCTTCAAGAGTCAAGCGAGACTCGTCCCGTCTCGTTGAAGAGCACCAGTTCGCCGCCAGCTTTTAGTTTTTCGTAATCGTGATTGGAGCCATCGCGTGCGTAGCTCGACGCCCTTCTTGACTCGTAGTCGCGGAGCTTTGGAAGGTCACTCACTGAAAACTGGGCAGCACAAAAACAGGAACAGCAGAGAAGAGCGAGTGAGACCCGGGTGAACAGACGCGGAACGAGGACTTTCCGTTGGTGAAGATCGAATGTCGAAATGGTGGTTCCTCTGGTGAAGATCGAATGTCGAAATGGTGGTTCCTCCCTAAATGCGGAATTGGGACCAAAGTATCACGCGCACCGAAGCGCGTCAATTCCAATCTGAGGGCGGTTCCAGCACCCTATCGGCACTGTGGACACCCCATGGATGCGGAGAGTGCCGCTCGACTCGGCCACCGCGCTGAGTGAGCGGCAATGGCCGCCGTCGAGATGCCACCACCAATAAGGTTGTCGGTTGAACTAACCCTTCGCCTTCTTCACTTTCGCCCACCTCGCTTTTTGGGCTGTACTCATTGCCTCGCGAGCCGCTGCTGACAAAACGCGCTTCTTCGTCGGCGCTCTCCTTGCGGCAACAGATGCCACGGCCACTGGTTTGGGGGCAGCAGGCTTGGCAGCAATCGCCTTCGAAGACCCAACATAAAGCCCCTCGGATTTTACCTTCACCAGCCCCTTCTTTTTCAACTCACTCAGGTGCGAGTATATGGCGTTGGAACCCTTCTTCAGCAACTTATGTTCCACTAGAATCGCCGCTATATCGCGCGGCCTGGTGCCACCCTCGCCGCCTTGCTTAACAAGGGACAAGATGATGTCCGATTGCTTCCCTTTGAAGTCAATGACGGCAGCGGTTCCAGGCTCTGGGACGGTTGCGGGAGTTATGCTTGCCGGAGTTAACCCGTTGGGTATCGATTCGCCTATCTCCAATCGGAGCAGATGGCGAAGCGCGGCAAGGCTTTCGTTTTGATCGGCGATGATCCGCTCTGCCGCGTGGATGCGGGTTTGGAGATCGCTTACGAATGTAGACTTAGTCACGAGGCCATTCTAGCAATGTTAAATAGATTACAGAGCTGCCTCGCCCGGTACTCGGAAACCATACCCAAAGACGATCGATAGGTAACGCCACACTTTGCGGTGCCTGAGAGCTATGGGCCTGTATCGACAACCTATGGCAAAGCCGCCGAGGTCAACCAACCGCATCAAACTCTTGAAGTGTCTTCTCGAATTCCGCTTTCAAGATAGCGTTCGGCGCTGTTAACCGATCGACCACTTTCTTTGCCCAGGCGAAGTAGTCTTCCTTGCGCTGCCGATCCCAATCCGTTGGTGGGCTATGGAGGATGGCGCGCAGGTTAGAGATTTTGTCGGCGACTTTGATGGATTGTGCCCGGTTGGATTTCTTTGGAGCGGTCTCGATCTGGAGACGCTTACGCTCCGCCTTAGGCAATGATTTGTCGTCCGTTACTTCGGCCACAAGACCGGCAACGTTGGGGCCGAATCGCTCGGCCACTTCTTGATTGGTGGTGGGCGTGTCCTCGACCACATCATGGAGAAGGGCGGCAATGATTAGGTTGGTGTCCGCCTCGGTGAGCGATGACGCAACCAAGTCTGCCACTTCGATCAGGTGGTTGATATACGGTTCGCCGGCGGCTCCTTTTCGTCTTTGGTTGGCATGTTGAATGGCGGCAAAATGGGCGGCTGAAATGACGCGCTGAATGTCGGATGGGTTGGTAGACTGTGTTGGCTCTTTCAATCCTTATCTTTGCATTTTGGAGAACCGCTCTCAGCGCTTCTACTGTTCCTTATTCTTCATGGTCAGCGGCGATTAGTCTCCAACAGGAAGCCCGCAAAGCCAGCGATTGCGCCGGTGATCACGCAGTGCGGTGGCCAGGGAGTGTGAATCAGCCAAGTGAGCATCAGTGTTGTTCTGCAAACTGTTTTGTCTAACCAAATGGCAAATGCGGCGAATATCAGGATGACGGCTAAAGAAAGTGCGTGGTATCACTGAGAACATGGTCGTTTCGGCGGTGGCTGGTTCTAAAGCGGTTTAATCAAGGCTGGCACAACCCGAAGTCCTTAGTGAGACCACTTGCCTCGAAGACCGCGCCATGGCGCTTGCCCTCCAGAGTCATTCTCTCGCCAGCCTTAATGCCCGCAGAAACACCCGCGAGCGCGTAGGTTCGTTTGTCCTTTTCGTTAGTCACACTCATGCCGTTTGCACTCGAAACGATACAGCCCGTTATAGAAGTCTTCTTGTGCTTTTCATGAAGGACAATGAGGATTATGCCTACTCCGATGGCGACACTCGCCACCACAATTCCGGCGACTACTGCGTGGACAGCCGTGTCCAGATTATCGGCGCGAGTCGGTTTGGGGCACGTCACGCAGAGTACCGCAAGGATGACGGCGTTACAGATGAGCTTACGAGTCGTTCTATAAAAACGCACTGTATTCCTCCGACGATTTGGTCTTGTAGTTTATCATCGTCTTGCCAGAACGGCGTCGATTGCCACCGCCATTACTCATCTGGCCGGTGCAATACATCGGGAGTTGCATAGGTTGAAGGAATTGCTAACCGGGGAGACGATTTGCGAGGGCCAGCACTCGGTCCTGGTGGTCGGGGAAGTCGTGGCTGTAGCTGACGAATACTTTGGGCGGAGTTACGGGTTCCGGGATTTGATTATTCTACAGCTATGGTGTGCGGTCGTTTTAGGCCCCCTGAGACGACGCGCTTTTCTTTGCTTGGAGATCGATCGCGAAGCAAACGCTCGAACGCCGCCTCATACGAATCGTGATCTTTCCAATTGCTGAAGTCAGGAATCAAGTACTCGCGAATCTCGCGGGCGGAATCTTTGCCGATGGTCGCTCAAATGCATTTTTCAAACAAGATCGTCGGCGTGCTGCCGTTTGCGCCACTTCCCGATACCCTCGTCAAACCACATTCCTGGGCGAAATAGTATCGGTTGATCAGTGTTCAGGAGTTCGCGAACTCCCGAAGCCGCTGTCGCTAGAAGAACCAGGCTTACAGCTTTCGGCGTTTTGCCGAACTGTAAAACGGTCGAACTCGCTTTCACCAGGGTTGTCGCTTCTAGATCTTGGTTCGGGGCCTTCCACTATGTTCCACGGCGGCCATGTAATCCGCGCTTGCAAGACATCAAAATCAGGAGTTTCTAGAGGGGCGGGGCGATGCTGGCTTGCAATGCGTGCTGCTCCGTTACTTCCGGCTTTGTTGTGGACGCGCATCCTCTCCATCAGATCATCAATCTCACCGTTTCCTTTGGTTAACAGCTAGAGAAACTGCCGCATAGCAACTCGGGCGTCCGAAAGATCCGTATCAACGTAGAGGACTACGAGACCATTCCAGGTAAATTTGAGTAAGTCGAATGGAATAACGTGATGGTATCCCATTCCTTTGCCGTGTTCCGGCCAACCCTCGGGCCTCTTACCCCGGCTATTAAATGTCAGATCCACGCAGCTCAGTGTATCTCAGATTTAACACGAAGAGATATAAAGAGATATAGCATTGCGTATACTTACTAAGCCTTACAGCAACAAAGGCTTGCCCGACCTCAAAGGGCCGTCACTGGACAGTAAAATAAAACTCGGTCGGCAAGGGCGGGGACTCGTACATTGAGCTTTGAATGCCTTTGCAAACTAGGAGAGAGCACCAGCCTAGGGGGTATTGGTTTCTACAATGAAGACGTGTGCTGGCGTCTTTCACTCCCAGAAGCAGATGTACTCTATCGAACTCTCATAATTGCATCTGTTGTCCTGATTTCAACTGCATCTACTGCCTGCGGGGTTCGTAGTGACCACGGCAATATGTCTCTGGAGGATGTGAACGCTTCGGCTCCAACCGCTATTCTCCTGTTCAATGGAACCGGAGTTTCTCCTGACGATGTCGAGGCAATCGAAGCCGTCTTGAAGAATAACCATATCAGTTACTCAACGGTAAAGTCTTCACAGTTGAACCAGATGGACCAAGCGAAGATCCGGCAATATGGTCTGCTGATTATTCCCGGTGGAAATTTCGTTGAAATCGGCAACGGCCTGACTCCCGGCGCAACCGCGAACATACGCAAAGCCGTGCAGGACGGCTTGAATTACTTGGGTATCTGTGCCGGTGGCTTCTTTGCGGGGAAATACGATCCTCCCTATAACGGTTTGAATCTGACCTCCGGTGTGCGGTTCGGCTTCTACGCGGCTGAAAGTCGAGGCATTCGCAAGGCGGCTGTGTCCATTGGTCTTGCCGGAGCGCCGACGCTCGATCATTACTGGGAGGATGGCCCAGAGTTCACCGGCTGGGGTGCAGTTATTGGCAGGTATCCCGATGGGACACCCGCAATTGTCGAAGGGACGTTCGGGAATGGATGGGTAGTCCTTTGCGGGTTTCATCCAGAGGCTCCGGCAAGTTGGCGGCGCGGAATCACCTTCAATACACCTGCCAGCGTGGATAACGCATACGCCGGGACGCTTATCCGCGCCTCACTGAATCGGACAGCGCTATCACATTGGTGAGCTTTGCCCTTTGCTTGCCCTTTGCTCGCTTCGTAAGGTTTGCGTTTCAGCTGGTTTGCGTTTCAGCTTTAGAACAAGTCCAACTTGTTTGTCGGCCAGATGAAGACTCGGCCGGCGCGTGAAAATCTGTTATAGTTTTTCGAGGAGTCAGGCTTGAGATCTTCCCTGGGTGTGTTGCTGGCGGGGTTCGCCGCTGTGATGATTGCCCCTTTCGCCAACGCGCATTTCAGGCTGCTGGAACCACAATCCTGGCTGGTTGAAAACGATCTCGGCGATCCGCAGAAGCTGGGGCCTTGTGGAGGCACTTCGGCGAATCCAGGAACGCCAACCAATCTCATCAATAAGGTGCAAGGCGGGCAGATCCTCCACATCAATTTGCAGGAGACCGTCTTTCATCCGGGTCACTATCGCATCGCGCTGGCGGTGAATTCCCGCGCCGAACTGCCCCCTGATCCGGAAGTAACCACCACCGACTCCGAGAAGGGGCCGTCTTCGGTGTCGGCGGTGATTCAAAATTCGTGATTCGTGGACGAGACCAATTGCCAGGGGTCAGAGCCCGCGCCCGAGCTGCCGGTGGTTGGCGTCCCGGTAAACAGAATAGTGGTCTACACCCCGTCAGTCGATAGTTTGGCCCGTCTGTTCTCGGCCAACGATCCATTACTTTGTGCCTGGAACGCTTCAGGAATTCCGATCAAGCCGCTTCACTCCACTCGGTGTCCCTACCAACACTTGCGAAGCCATGCCGATGAACAATCCATGTTCAACAACGCCCACCACGTTATTTAGGTTGCGGTCCAAATCGCTGGCCGATTCAATTGGTCCAAAGGCGCAATCAAGAATGTAGTTTCCACCATCAGTGACGAATGGCTTTCCGTCCGCATTGAGCCGGAGACCTGGATTAGCATTCAACTTTGCAAGATTCTTTGCGGTCGCCTGCCAGCCGAATTGAGCAACTTCGACCGGCACCTTCGCGTGGCTGCCCAGTTGAGTGACCAGCTTGCTCTCATCGACGATGATGGTCAACCGCGAACTCGCGGTAGCTACAATCTTTTCGCGCAACTGGTTACCACCACCGCCTTTAATCAGATTAAGCGTACCGAGTTCCACTTCGTCCGCTCCGTCGATGGTGACATCGATTTGTGAATGCTCGGCCAGTGTCGCCAATGGAATTCCCAAAGCCCGTGCTTCCTCGGCGGTTTGCTCCGACGTGGGAATGCCAACGATCTGAAGTCCCTGTTCAACGCGCCGCCCGATCGCCGCTACCAGTAATCTCGCCGTACTGCCGGAGCCTAAACCGACGATCAAGCCGTTTTGCAGTTGGGCGGCAGCGAAATTGGCCGCAGCTTCTTTGAGTGCTTCCTGGGGCGAATGCTGTTGCGGAGTAGGTGATGCGGCCATGGGCGAATAATCTTAAGAATATAGGAACCAAAGACGGCAGCCGCCCAAGCGGGCGTCCGTTCATGGGCTTACGATGGCCGCGATCCTTCAGCCGTCGTTGCGGTGATGCAGCGGGTGAAGCACACACTTGACGCCGGTGCACTGGGAGCCGCAGTGCGCATCATGGGTGGCCGGTGCTGATCTGTTGGAGGCTCCATTGTCGCCAACGGCAAATAAGGGAGTCGAAATTGCGCGGTGCTCCGAACTTCTGGGTGTCGTTAAATGAATCCGACGACCCCATGCCATGGCCCAGATTTCCGCCGGTCGCCCAATCGAACGCCACTCGCCGCACGGTCGGTCGGTGCCCTTGCGCCCGGAACACGCTGTGAGGCAACGCTGGTTCTCGCCGCCGAACCAAACCGTGACGAAACAACCAGCGTAACCGGCGGGATTGAACATATCTACCAGTTTTCACACGGAGACTTCGTTCCGAATTGGACGCCAGCACTAGAACATGTTTTCGGCGGCCTGAATTTTGATACGAAGGGGCGTCGCGCTGGCAGGCTGATCTCATGCATAGCCTGAATCTGTAGACAACACATCCAATAACACACGCATCGATAGAGCGCGTAAACTTAGGGAGACCCTAATGATTCCATTCCTTTTGATCATCGTCGCTGCTACTGCCCCGCCCGCAAATCCCTCCGTCAGCAAACAAGCCTGGACGGTCCTCAAAGAAGGCACCGTTGACCAAAGCGCGACCCGACGTGCAAAAGCCGTCCATTCGCTTGGTTTGATAAAGGACCGTCAGGCGCAAAATATGGCGGAAGAGGCCCTGAGCGATTCGGACAAAGATGTCCGCTCCCAGGCTGCCATTGCTCTGGGCCGGATGAACGCCACGACGGCTCGCCCGAAGCTACACACTTGCCTGAACGACAAAGAGATCCAAGTCGTCCTTTCGTGCACCAATGCGCTGTACGTTCTGAAAGATCCTGTAGCGTATGACGTCTATTACGCGCTGCTCACGGAGGAGCGTAAGAGTTCAAAAGGACTCTTGAAATCGCAACTCGACATGTTGCACGACCGCAAGCAATTGGAAAAGCTGGCTTTTGAAACAGGGATCGGTTTCGTTCCCTATGGCGGCCTGGGATGGCAGACCATAAAAACAATCACCCACGACGACGTTTCGCCCGTGCGTGCCTTGGCCGCCGAACGCCTCGCGACCGACCCCGATCCAAGGAGCGCGAAGGCGCTTGCGGCCTACTTGACAGATAAAAAGAGTAGCGTGCGCGAGGCAGTCATCGAAGCTATTGCAAAGCGTGGCGATCCGGCACTGCTGAAGACCGTGATTGATTTGCTCGATGACCCAAACGACGGCGTCCGCTATGACGCGGCGGCCACAATCATCTATTTGTCTCGACGACGCCTACCCACCCACGCAATCTCTACCAGATCCCGAGCCAGTCCTGTCGTTTCGGGAAGTCCGAAATGAAACCAAGCAGAACGGTTTTGCCCGCGACAGCTTAATGCCAGAGGGACTTATCGTAGTGCGTTCCGTTCGACGCGAAGCCATGTGGGTTGAGTGACTTTTTCCGCAACATGGCGCAGGCCCATCCGAACGTTAGTCCATTCGGCACCAAAAGTGTAGCTTTCTAACGCTCATATGTTCGGGCTTCCCCCCTTCCACACACCATAAATCCCAAGGTGAGACGCGACTTCGTAGTCGCGATCCCAGTCGTGCTCGCTCTGGAGCACCACCCCCTGATCCTTATCCGTCCCGTAAAAGCCCAACGCTCGTCCACAATCAATTTCTTCGAGCACGCGCCCGCCGCTCCACGGGGCATTCTGAAACTTCGCCAGAAATCGCCAGCGTGCCGCGCGGTCTTTCGCGGGCGGAACCAGAAAAATCGTCTTCGCCGAATAGCCCTGCGCCAAAATATTCGCTATCTCCCAGCGCAATCCCTCCGTCCAATTCACCATGACAACGACGAACCGCGCTGCCTTCATCCACTCGTCCACTCGCTTCTGCCATTCATCATCGGGAAAGTGCTCGCGCAATGCCCCGCCGCCATGCCGGATGACGCCCGGCTCGCCTACCGTAATCAGCGGGCCATAATCCCACGCCTGCTTCTCAATCACTTGCTCATAACGCACCAACCCTCCCTGCTGCAAATGCCGCGCCACCACTTCTTTGTTTTCCTTGTCCCCCATTACTCTTTCGAACGAATGTTCCAACAGCAAATCGTCATCCAGAAATGACCGGCATAAAACAATGGGTGCCCGTGCTTCCCAAGTGATCGCATCGCTTGCTCTTGGCGTCAGCAGCATCCGCGCTTTGCTAAAGCAATACCAAATGCATCCCGCCCAGCCCGCGAGAATCGCGAAAGCGACAATGCCTTCCACACTGTCCGGCAGCCGACCCACCTTGAATCTCAGCGAAAGTCGTAGCGAACCCGCCAGAGGCAGCGCCGCTGTGACCAAGGCACCCGCCAAGCGGTACCGCCACGCCTTCCTCCGTAATTTCGGCTCCTTCCGCTCCGGACGGCGCAGTCGAAATACTTCCGACAGCAGCACAAGCGCTGCCACTAGCGATAAGAAAAAGACTTGATTATTCGTCCGGACAAAACGCCATGTGGCCATGAACAACAGCGTTGATGCTCCCGCATTCATCCATAGCCTCATGTGCCGGGTCCGAAAACCCGCTCCCGCTCCACGCCGCCTTATTTCCTGCAAATCGACCAGTATCTGCCAGATCTCCCGCACCGAGCGTCGAACAGTCAACCAACGGTTCCGCCGCAAGTTGAATTTCGATTGGAACAACTCGCAATACATTTGCGAAACCGCGTTAAGGATGAACGCCAAGCCCGTACCGGCGAAAACACAAAGGTACGCCACCTCCAGTCCGCTGTCTTTGACCACCCTTTCCAGCCATTGCGCTGTCAGCGGAAAAAAATATTCAACCACCGCGTGCGTCCAAAAAGCAATGAGGCCGATACCGACCACGCTAAGCGCAAGGCGGACGTAGATCTCTCCTACCGCAGGTGTCCGTTGGATACGCGTCTCCGGCGAAATAGATCAAGGCTTCCTTAAAGCGAGAGAAACAAAGTCAATCAGAGGATGCTTTTCAGACCAGGTTTGCGCATAATGACGATCTGTTCGTTCGTTTAACCCGAGGAATTCACTCACAACGTGAACGTTGAGCCTACGTTCGAATGCCAACTTAGCGATCTCAAATACGGCATCACCTTGTTCCTTACAAAACTTTCGAACGTAAGGAGCGACTACTCGGAGACGCGAGAAGAAGGTCCACGCGCACAACGTCTTACCTGCACCCGTCTCCAGCTTGATGACCCAACTCATGTTCTTCTCACTTGAATTGTAGCGCCTAGAAAGACCAGAGACGGGCCCGTTTTGGCTGGTAAATCCACCAGCGGAATGGTTACCTATTTGGATTGATGCGCAGAAAGAGCCAACAGTTTCCTGGAACGCGCCGGTACCGGAAAATTAGCGGCAAGAATCGACAAATCACAACTTATTTTGGTTCACACTGTTTTCCATGCGGCCCGTAGCGGTCACACACACCGAGGCCGTCGCTGCGCGGAATCTAAGGATCAAAATGCAAAACAACAAAGTAGTGGCGGCCTTTGACGGCGCGTGTGAGCCTTTCAATCCTGGCGGACATATGGGATTGGGTTGGGTTATCAACGGTGAGCCTCACTGTAGATACATCGCCGCCACGTACGGCAATAGCAATAACGTTGCGGAGTACCTCGCGTTAATTGAAGTTTTGAAGCATGCAATAAGTCACGCAGAGATAACGGAAATGACGATAACCGGTGACTCGCAACTAGTCTGCTGCCAGCTCTGCGGCGAATATGCTGTCCGGTCGGAGAACATCTTTCCACTGTTTGATCGCGCCAACAGTTTAATCTCCACACTGGAGCGGCGTGGATGCAGCGTGCGTGTCAATTGGCTCCCAAGGGATTACAACGTCGCCGCCGATGCGGCGAGTAAACTGGCGCTCACCAATAACGGAATCACACAGGCTGAACGCAAGCCGCCAGCGGGCTATACGCCACGTTTGGGAGATATAGGGAGGCGGCTGTCGATATCGGCGATAAAGGCGGGGAAGATGCTGGACGCCGCTGGTCTTCGGGCGAACAGGGTTCCAACGGATCGCGCCCTAAAAGATGAGGTTGCAAGGGAGCGCTTCGATGGATTCGGCATCGTCACCGATTGGAACATAGACAAACTGTTCAACCTAGTCAAGGGAGAGATAGACGATTGCGATCAACGTAACAGTTCAGGGGGTAGCCGGGCTGAGGGGCAAAAATTTCGCTGGACAAGCGAGGAAACATTTGGCAATGTAAATGTTTGAAGCCGCTGAATCCCCCGCAACGGACTTCGCTTTCGCCGCGCCATCGACCAAGTGACGAATCACTGCGTCGAGAAAACAATCGACTGCGCGGAGAGAACGAGCGGTTGCAACGAATTCAGCAGCAGCAAGCCGAGCAGATAGCCAAACAAGAGCAAGAGATCGCAGATCGGAAGAAGGAACTGGCCGACAAAAACGGCGAGATCGCGGAGCTGGAACGACAGTTGGCGTTGCGCAAACAGAACTCCACCAACTCCTCCAAGCCGCCGTCATCGGACGGACTGGCCGGAGAGTCCCGCGAGCGCGGAGGGAAACAGAAGAAGAGCCGACGCAAGCCGGGTGGCCAGCCCGGACACCGCGGTTCGGCCTTGCTGATCCAGGTATTGGGCGCGGTGTTTGAGGGAATCCTTTGCAGCGACCGTTTCAGCGGATACAGCAAGTATCATCAAGGCCAGGCGCAACTGTGCTGGGCTCATCTGCAGCGGAACATTTTGGGAGTCCTGGATTTTACCAAGAAAAGCGCCACTAAACGCTTCTGCCGGGATGCGCTGGCGCTGCACGCGCGTAACGCCACGGCCGGCGCCGCAAACCAGCTCGCCCGCTTCCAGTCTTTTCGCAGCGCCAGCACGCAAAAGAACACGAACGGTGTGACGATCCCCGTCTCCTTTACCAGCACCAAAACCACGCAAGCTGCCGCCGACCACGCATATTTCCGCTTCACGAAAAAGAAAACCGCCAGCAGCGTGAACACCATGCACGGCATGTCCAATTGCGCCATCATGCTTTGCGTAAAGAACAATGGCGACACTAACAAGAACACTGGCGGTAAAAACGCCGGCGCGCCCTTGGCTCCTTTGCTCAACTCAATCGCCAGTAAGAAAGTGGTGAGCCCCGCCCCGACAGCAACCGCCGCGATTTTTCGAACCAGCGTGAACCGCGCGAAGCGCCGCCTGCCGTGGAGGAACGTTCCAGCGAACGGCCCGACCGTACTAGCGTGATGCCCTCCATCTCCGAGCTTCTCAAGCCCGGCCAGGAAATCATCGTTCAAATCGCCAAAGAACCGCTTGGCCAGAAGGGCGCGCGCATTACCTCTCGCATCGCGCTCCCCGGCCGCTATGTCGTTTTCATGCCGAGTGTTGCCCACTTGGGCGTTTCGCGCAAAGTCTCTAGCGAAGAAGAACGCATGCGCTTGAAGCGCATTCTGCAAACACATCGCGAAGGCACCTCCGGCGGCTTCATCGTGCGGACTGCGGGCGAAGGCGTTCCCGAAGAAGAGATCGCCGCCGACATGAGCTTCTTGTACAGCCTCTGGCTCGACATTCGCTCGAAAGCCGAAAAGAAGCCGGCCCCCGCGCTCCTGCACTACGACCTCGATATCGTGCAACGCATTCTCCGCGACCATGTCACCGACGAGTTCAAAGCCATCTGGGTCGACGACGAAGATCTTTACGAGAGCGTTGTGAACTTCATGCAGCGCCACCAACCTGCGTTAGTCAACCGTGTGAAGATGTACACCCGCAGCGCCCCTGTTTTCGACGCTTTCAACATCACCCAGGAACTCGAAAAGGCATTGCGGCCCAAGGTTTGGCTGAAGTCCGGCGGCTACATCGTCATCAATCAAACCGAGGCCCTCGTGGCGATTGATATCAATACCGGCAAATTCGTCGGTAAATCGAACCGCCTCGAAGACACCATCGTCAAAACCAATATCGAAGCCGTCAAAGAAATCGTGCGCCAAATTCGCCTGCGGGATTTGGGCGGCATCATCGTCGTCGATTTCATCGATATGGACGAGCGCAAAAACCGCCAGCGCGTGATGCAGGCTTTGGAAGAAGCGATGCGCTCCGACAAAGCGCCCTACAAGATTCTGCAATTCAACGATTTCGGGCTGGTCGCCATCACCCGCAAGCGCGTCAAGCAGAGCCTCGAGCGGACCCTGTGTTCGCCCTGCCCGCATTGCGAAGGAGCGGGCTATGTGAAGAGCGTGCAGACCGTGATCGGCGAGATCCTTGTCGAAGCGCAAAAAATCTCGAAAGCCTTGGAAGGTAAGGACGTCGTGCTGCGCGTCCACCCCGACGTCGCCAAAGTCCTAAAAGCCAAGGACAACCAGTACCTGGAGGAGCTGGAAGAACTTCTCGGCCGGCCCGTTTTGGTGAGGAGCGACCCAGCCTTGCACAACGAAAAGTTCGATCTAGGTTGAACTCCCAGTACCGCGCGTTTCCCTTAGGGAAACTCTAACGTGGGTTCGGAATCCCACTCTCTCCGCCGGTCAGTCCGGATACGCCTCGTTTGCTTTCACTACTCGGATCCGGTGGTCGGTGAACGCGCGATGAGCGCCTGGTAAGTCTGTTTTCGGCATGTGGCAGCTCACACAGTTTTCCTTCCCTGTTTGACAAACTTTCGCGCGCGCCGGACGGTTCGTTGGGCCGTGGCAGGCGAGGCACTTTACGTCGTAAGTTTTGGCGTCCGTCTCCAACTGCCGGTGGGGATCATGACAACCGGTACAACTCATCCGCGCGTCCACACCATCGAAGCACTTGCTGTTTTCGAGGCGGTACGGTTGAAACCGCACGTTCATCGGGCCCAGCCAGCGGTTCTGCACCACCGTCTGCCAGGTGCGGTGGCATTGGCCGCAAAAGTTGGAAATATCCTCCGCTGAAAGCTTCTTCAGCTTTGCCGGTACGTTATCAAGTTTTCCTTCAGAAATCGATTGCAGATGCTGCTCAGCATTCACGTGGCAGCGAGTGCAGGTAATGCCTGGCGTCAACGTAGAAAAACTCAATTTGCGATCCACTATCGCGCTCGTGGAGTGGCAGCCGAAACACGATTTGGCTTCGAACGGACTTAGCAGCCTGCCCACTGCTTGCTCAAGATTCTCGGGAGTGGCGGATTGATCCCCGACCGTGCGGCCGAGACCGTGGATGCCCGGGTAGTAACTCACGAACCCCTCGTAAAGATTGCCCTTGTAGTCGAGGACGTATGTCTGCGCGTTCTTTCCGAACGGCCAACGTATGGGGAGGGTGAGAGTATTCACCCCGTCGGTCACCGAATAGGTCGGTGACCCGTTGTTGTGCTCCAGTTTGTAGCGAAACGCGCCAATTTTCCATTCCATTGGAGAATGTGACGTCAGCACAGGGTCATCGTTAAACGGCTCCATAGCGTGGGCCATGTCGGTCCGAGGCTGGGTCTTCGCCTGCTCCACATGACATCCGGCGCAACTCAATTTTCTCGCGCCTGGCTGCTGAGCCACTGCAAGAAGAGACAAACAGGCGAAGCTAGCGACGCGAAGCGGCAAGTTCTTCATGGGCCAGTTGCATAGAAACAGAACGCTCGCGGCGGGCATCGTCGGTGCGGCCCGCTCGGGCATAGGCCGCAGCCAACGCAATGTGGGAGACAAGGTTCGCCGGGGCATTTTTCACCGCGGCTTCCAAATGCTCGATTCCTGTTTTCAAGTCGCCTTTTTCTACCATCGCGCGGCCATAGACGTAAGACGACATCGGTAAAGTTGGGCTTAGACGAAACGCGCGTTCGGCCAGAGGAATGGCCTCGGGAAAATTGTCGTCCTCCATCAGCAACCAAGATAATGTGGCGCACACTTCACCACTATTCGGATTGATCTCCACTTCACGCCGCATTTCAGCCATCGCTGCTAGGTGGTCGGCCGGAATCAGAAGCTGGCCGTATACAAAGTGAACAAAAGGGGTTTTGGGATATTGATCTGCCAATTCGCGAAAGGCATCAACCGCTCCCGGCGCGCCCGTCATCGAAAGGTAAGATGCGTTACCGGCGGCTAGAAAAACGGCCCGTTGATCTTCGGGGACCGCGTCCGCAAATCGCGGATCGTGCAAAGCGGCTAGACCCAGAGCCGTGAGCATGACGGAATGGTGCACGCCTTTTGCTACAAACCACGCATACTTGCGCAGCGCAGCGTCGAATTCGCCATCGTGCGCCAGCGCCAGTGCTTCGTGGTAGCGCAGCACGCCTTCCATCTGATCCTGGCCATGCAGTCCAATCTCCAAACTATGAGAGATGTCTTTCAACGAAGACTGGTAGTCGGCCATTTCGAATTCGCAAAGGCCGAGCAAGCCGACACCCGTTGCATCGCGAGGGCTCAAATCGATAAATTTTCGCAACGCCGCGGTCGCTTCCGGATAGCGGTTTGAGTCATACAGAACGCTACCTAGCGACCACCACCCCTCTGGCCATTTGGGATTCGTTTCCAGCGCTTGCCGATAAAGGGTCGCCGCCCGCGTGAGATCGTTTGCTTCCCTTGCGGCTGACGCGGCCGCCGAGAGTTGAGCGAAATTGCTTTGCCCGGAAAGCGCCACAATGGCGAGAAGGAGGATCGTTGCGGGGAGGCACACTGCTTTCATGAAGAAGCTGATCACCCTCACTATAACAGTGCGGGACCTGCGAGGTTGTAGGGTAGGAACAGGAGAAAACGTTTGCGTTTATGCGCGTTTGGGCGCTGGCTGGCGGCACTGAACTGTGCTCTGTGGGCCACTGGCGCCGGTCCATCAGCCCCCGTTGGCCCAATACAATTTGAGGATATTGCGGCGCGCGCTGGTGTCCAGTTTCTAAGTGACAGTTCCCCTACCGATAAGAAAAATCAGCCCGAAACCATGGTTGCCGGTGACGCCCTCTTCGACTACGACGGCGATGGTTTGCTCGACATCTACCTGGTGAACGGTGCAAAGATGCCGTCGCTCGTCAAGGATGGTCCCCAGTATAAGAACCGCCTGTTTCACAACAACGGCAACCTGACGTTTACTGACGTTACAGACACGGCTGGCGTCGCAGGAGCTGGTTATGGCATGGGCGTGGCCATCGGCGATTACGATAACGATGGCCGTCCGGATATTTACGTCGCCAATGTTACGGGCAATCAGCTTTTTCGCAACAACGGTGACGGCACGTTTACCGACGTCACAGTGAAGGCAGGCGTTGCGGGCGGAACATTCAATGGAAAGAAGATGTGGTCGGTCGCCGCCGCCTGGGTTGACTACAACAACGACGGGCTGCTCGATCTTTTTGTTTCGAACTACTGTCAGTGGGAGCCGGATGCCGGGCCCGCGTGCGTGGTCAACGGTCACCGCTCCTACTGCAGCCCGCGTTATTACAAAGAGCTGCCCAATACTCTGTATCGCAACAACGGCGACGGCACGTTTACCGACGTGTCCGTAGAGACAGGCATTGCGAAACATGCGGGCCGCGGGATGGGAATTGGCATCGCCGATTATGACGGCGATGGCTACCAGGATATTTTCGTCGCCAACGACAATGCGCCGGGTCAACTTTTTCACAACGTTGGCGGAAAATATTTTGACGAAGTCGCCGCCGATGCCATGGTGGCTTATTCGGGCGAGGGGAATGTCGTCTCGGGCATGGGTGTCGGATTTGCAGACGTCTTAAACAAAGGGCTGCCCGCACTTTGGGTAACTGCGGTGGAACATGAAACTTTCCCGCTCTTCTTCAATCTGGGCAAAGGGCAATTCTCCGATGAAACGGTGGCGGCCGGATTGGGGATGCAAACGGCGCAAATGTCCGGCTGGTCTAACGGGATTGTGGATTTGGACAACGATGGTTGGAAAGATTTGATTGTGGCGCGCTCGAACGTGCTCGACAATATTGCCTTGTTTGCGCCGCGAAAGTATGAGGAGCCCAATGCCGTGTTTCGCAATCTGGGGAACGGCAAGTTTCAGAACGTCAGCCCCGGGGCGGGGAAAGATTTCCAACTGGCCGCCGCGCACCGAGGCTTGGCTTATGGAGATTTGGATAACGATGGCCGCATGGACGTCGTGGTCACTGTCCTAAATGGACCAACAAAGGTGTTGCACAACGTCACGCGAAACACCAACCACTGGCTGACGCTGCAACTCGTCGGGACCAGGAGCAATCGCATGGCGATTGGCGCAGAAGTCAAACTGACTGCGGAAAACGGTTTCGTGGAATACAACCATGTGAGCACAAGTACGGGTTACGCTTCGTCGAGCGATCCACGAGTGCATTTCGGACTCGGGTCGGCGGCGGCCGCGCGGCTGATTGAGATCAAGTGGCCCAGCGGAAAACACCAGATCCTGCGAGGCATCAAGGGCGATCAGGTCGTCTCGATTACCGAGGAGCCTTAGTGGCGGCAGGCGGCGAGTCCGACAGCGTAGTCTGACTGTAGTCGAGCACCACCGGATCAAACGTAGATTTCAGCCTGTTAAACTCCTGCTTCTGCTCGTTGGCGTCAGCCGTGCGTCCTGCTTGCCGGTAGGCCTGCTCCAAAAAGAAATGCGTCTGCGGATTGTTGGGTGCCAGTGTGACTGAAGCTTCTAACTCGCTAACTGCTTGCGGGGTCTGCTTGAGACTAAGAAGCGAACGGCCCAAAATCACGTGGCCCAAAGCGCTGTCGGGTTGTAACTTGACGGCGGCTCTCGAAAGCGTTAGTGCTGAATTTGGGTTGCCTGCTTCCATATCAAGCATGGCGACTTGCAGCCGTGCCGGCGCATAAACCGGGCTCAGCCGCATTTCGTTCTGGAATTCGTGGCGCGCCGTGGCTGGATCGCTGTGAACTAAACAGATTCCGCGCAGATAGTGAACGCCATGCTCGTTCGGGTACTTCTTCACCAGTTCTAGAGAAAGGGCATTGGCGGCATCGCCACGCTGGCCGTACAGATTCCAGGCAGTCTCGCCCGCCAATCTCACCTCTTCGCGTTTGGCGGCGGCCAAGTCCGCCGGTGGCGAGGGAATACCGAGAACGGCAACTCCCAATATCGGCATGATGTTTTCGGGATCGTAACCTTGGCGCGCCAAAGGCAAGAGTTGCTCTACCGCACAAGCGAAATCCGCGGTGCGGATGCATGCCAACGATGCCTCCTTGCGAATCGTCGCCACGAATTTTGGATCGTTGGCAAGGCCAAGCGTCTCGCCCTTACGAATGTCGGCCAATGCATCGCGAGTTTGCGCCAGCCGCAACTCGCTCAAGCCTAGAAAAGCCCAAACCGTACCGCGCTCCGGGGCCAATTCAGCGGCCTTCTGAAACGCGCTGCGCGATTGGGCAAAACGGCCGATTTCATAGTTACTGGCGCCCAGGTAAAACCAACCTTCGGCCCAAGATGGTTTCAGTGCTGTCGCTTGGCTGTAAAGCTTTGCTGCTTCTGCGGGATTGGTACTCAGCGCCTCTGCCGCGCGCTTGGCGATTTCATCGAAACTCTCTTCTTGCGCAATATATCCATAAACAGACGGCCACACTAACAACGCCAGCGCAAAAACTGATTTCATTTCGGTTTACTGTCTGAATTCTACAATGGTGAGTTCATGCGTCTCATCGCTTGCTTAACCTTGCTCGGCTGCGTGCTGTGCGCGCAAAGGTCCGGCCCAGACGCATTGTTCCGCCAAGCTGTTGACGCGCAACAGCGCGGCGATTTCCCCGCAGCGATTGACAATTACCGGAACTTTCTCAAGATTCATCCCGATTCGATTGACGCTCTGGCGAATCTCGGTGCAGCGCTGACCCACGTCGGCCAATTCGATCAGGCGGTAGAACGCTATCGCGCCGCGCTCAAGCTCGACCCCTCCAACACTGCCATCAAAATGAATCTGGGATTAGCCTTCTACAAAAAAGGCGACGCGCAGAAGGCATCCCAGCAGTTTGAAAATGTGTTGAAGGATCAGCCCGGAGACGCGCGAGCCATCGTCCTCCTCGGCGATTGCTATCACCGTTTAGGGAAAGAGGAGCAGGCCATTGCCGTTCTCGAACCACTCGAAACTGTGCAGCCGGGCAATCCCGATTTGGAGTATGTTTTGGGCGCAGCACTAGTGAAGAATGGTCAGCGCAAGCCCGGCATCGCCATGTTGGAGCAAGTAGGGAAGAACACGAATAGCGCCGACGCCTATATGCTGGCCGGGTCGGCATTGATTGATTTGAACGACTTCGACAATGCCACACGCGATATTGACCAGGCTTATGCGCTCAATCCGAATCTCCCGGGCATTCATACTCTCCGCGGAGTGCTGAGGGACAACTTAAGAGATCCGGACGGCGCCGAGCCTGAGTTACGCCAAGCGTTGAAAATCAAGCCGGACGACTTTCAGGCCAATTTGCTGTTAGGCGCTATTCTCTTGAAGGCCCACAAAACACAGGAAGCACGCAGCCTTCTCGAACGTGCTCTGCGGATTGATCCGTCTTCCGGCATGGCGCGCTACGAACTGGCGCTGTTGAAGATCTCGCTGAAAGAGCTGGTTTCGGCCGCAGCCGATTTGCAGCAGGTGGAAAAGAAGAGTCCTGACTGGCTGGAACCGCATATCCGGCTCTCTGCTCTTTATTTTCAATTGCACCGGCAAGACGATGGGCAAAGAGAGAAGGACATTGTAGATCGTCTATCCGCCCAGCAGCGAGAAAGAGAAATCGGTGATCGTCCGAAGTAATAAGCAGCCGCTACTCCGATTCATCTTCCACTTCCAACGCCGAAATGACCCCGTAATTCGACACCGGTTCAAATAGGATGTTCAGCTTGCCTTGCGCACTCGGCTTCAGATGATGAAATGTCTTCGCCACCACCCGAAAAGCACCCACTTCCCTGAAAATGTCGAAGTCACGCAAGAGCATCTCTCCATTGCACATTACGTTCATGCGCCGGCTGCCAATACCGCCAGCGCCCGGGTATTGCGGCCCAAAGTATCGCTCGGCAAAATATAGCGTAAGCGAGTAAAGCCCATTGCCGTCCACCGGAATCGCGTAGTCGAAGTGGCCCCAACGCTCACCGCTGAAAAGGTCAGGGTCGGCGGTCCCCGTCGCCGGCAGACGTCGAACGACCTGTCCCCCGCTGTAATAATTGTCGGGATTCCACACGTGTCCCGCATGGTCAATGTATGGATTGGCCTGCATCGTCAGGCGTATCGGGTTTTGTTTGTGTGGGCGCGACGGCACAACCGCCAGCCCGCTAATGAGCGGCTTGCCGGACTGGCTTTCAAAACTCACGTGCAGTTTTCCGTCGGAGGCGGGACCGGCGTCCTTGAAGACCCGCTCGTCAGCCACATTCAGGCCCATTGCATCGGATTCAACGTCAAACCCTGGCAAAACCTTCTTCCCATTAACAAACACGTTGAAGGTCCGGCTGCCTTCCCCGCCGCCCAGACCGGGACCGAACGAAGGCTCAACGAAGTACAAATGGAGTTCATACACACCCGGCGGCAAGGGGATCGCGTACGCTGCATCACCGCTGCGAATGGTTTGAAACAAGACCGGATCATTAGTGCGCGCGGTGAATCCGGGAGATCCCCGCCAGCCGCCACCTCCTTCAAAGTAGTGATCTGCTTCCCAAATGGCGCCGGACGGATCAGGGTGCGGGGGCCCATTGTAACCCGCCAAAAGCCGAACTACGCGCGGCAAATTACCTGCTGCAATGGGTGCCAATGTAAGAGTTGGGGCTTCGGATGAAGAATGAATCATGGGCGGCTTCGCCGAAGGACGGAGCACTAGAAAGATCGACGCGAGAACCACAAGCGGAAGCGTTATGCCGAGCGCCCATTTAAACCACACGCGCCTTTGGGAGCCAAAGGGCGGGGCCACCGGGATCGTAGGGATTTGTACATAAGACGTAGGCTCGGGCGCTATTTCGAGAGCGTCTGGAACCGCCGTTGCCTTCCCCGGTGCCGCTTGGTGGATGAACTGCGGAATATACGTCCCTGCTGGCACCGCGATTTGCACGGCGTTATGCCTGCCATCAAGGGCGTAGTATTCCTTCAACTTCTTCCGCAGCCGGTGCGCTTCCACCCGAGCGATAGCGTCCTCCGCCGGGTCAAACTCCTGGGGTCGGCCAAAAACCTGGATCGCAATATTATGTTCCCGCAACTGATCTATTTCACCGTGGAAGTAATGATCGCCTATGAAACGGAGCAGGCTGGCAAGCCGTGGCGATCTTGAGAGGCGCTGCACCATAGCATCCAGTTCTGAACGTTCAAGCTGTTCAAGATCGGACGCAGCCGGCCGTCGTTCTATGTTGTTCAAGGTCTTTTCCCCAAAGCAAGACGTTCTGTAACCTAAGGGAAAGTTGCCCCGGTACGGAACTTGTGCGCTTAATGATATCAACAATGTACGATGTAACGAAACCGTGACGTTCTTGAGCGTACAACATTAACCTAGACAATAGACACTATCTACCCTACACTTCTCAAAGTTGTTTGCGAGCCGGGAATTTTTTCCATGCTCGCCAAACTTGTCGTTCCTAAAAAGACTTTCAAGGGGGTCCTCTGTACTATGACTAGATCCGCCCCGGCCTGCGATCACGAACGCGGTCGGATTCCACGAAGATTTCTTAATTTATTCGCACCCATCCTTTGCGCGGTTTTGGCGTGCGCGGCCTACGGGCAACAGTTGACAGGAAGTTTGAGCGGCACGGTTTATGACCAATCCGGTGCCGTGATTCCAAAAGCTGATGTGACGATGAAGAACGAAACCAGCAATGATCTTCGTCACACCGTATCGAATTCAGACGGGTATTTCCACTTTGCTGCGGTGCCTCCGGGCAGCTATTCGGTAACGGTAACGGCCACCGGCTTCCAATCGTGGACCGTCAC
Source organism: Bryobacterales bacterium (assembly GCA_963763615.1). Taxonomy (GTDB): domain Bacteria; phylum Acidobacteriota; class Terriglobia; order Bryobacterales; family Bryobacteraceae; genus Bog-105. The sequence goes on from CAVXPI010000021.1 coordinate 607,207, forward strand.
TGGAATCGCCTTTAGTCAGGGTGATAACCGTACGCTGTCCACCATCAGTTTGCAAGTAGGTTCCACCACTCAAAACGTGCAAGTAGTGACCGAGGCGGAAGCGATCGCCCCCACCGATACCGGCGAAGTGGCCGCTACCCTCAACGCCCAGATGGTCAACGACCTCGCTATTCAAGGCCGTGACGCTGGCGAGTTGATCAAGATCATGCCCGGCATGGGTTTCAACAACGGCTTGACCCAAGGTTCCGGGTTTACCGACCGTGTCGTAGGTTCCAACAGCGGGCCGGTTGGCGCGTATTCGTCGAACGGCCAGCAGCCCAACGGCTCCATGTCCTATATGTTGGATGGCGCGAACCTCGTCGATCCCGGCAACCAAGGCACGCAGATCGCGAACATTAACCAAGACATGACGTCGGAAATAAAAGTGCTGATGTCCGGTTACGATGCAGCGTATGCCAAGGGCCCCGTGGTTTTCCAAGCCTACGGCAAGAGCGGCGGCACCAACTTCCACGGCGAAGCCTATCTCTATGCACGCAACAATATCTTCAATTCGAACGAGTCGTATTACCAGAGCCTTGGCAACAAGAAAGTCGACGCCTACGAATACTATCCCGGCTTTAACGTCGGTGGACCGGTTATCCTTCCATTCACCAGGTTCAATCGGAGCCGCGACAAGCTGTTTTTCTGGGTTGGCTATGAATACATGAGACAGCAGCCGGCTGGTCAGTTGTGGCAGACTTTTGTGCCGACCAACGATCTGCGAAGCGGCAATTTCTCGCCGTCGGTGTTGGCTGGAATCAAGGCAGACACGCTGGGCAATTCGGCGGCTGCCGGAATCTCTAACGCACCGTGCGTGACTTCCGGTGGAAGCTGCGGCACTTTGAGCTTCCCCGGCGGGCAAATTCCTCCTTCGATGTTAGATCCCAACGCTATGGCGCTGTTGAAGTTATACCCGCAACCGAACGTCGATCCCACGACGCATAACGGTTACAACTATAATTTCCTCGACCAGAGCCCGCAGAACCGCTGGGAACTGACCGAGAAGGTGGACTACGCAATCAGCGATAAAACAAAGCTCACTGTGTCCTACTCCTATCAGAACGAAAAAGACTTGCACCCGGTGCAAACCTGGTGGGCTCCAGCCTTCTCTTTGCCCTATGCCTCGCCACTCGTTGCTCCTACTACGTCAAACGTCGTAATGGCCAACGTGACACATGTGTTCAGCCCCACTCTGACGAACGAGACCGTGTTTACTTATGCGCGTTATATCAACCCGCTCACGCCGTCGAATCCCAGCGCGATTAACCCTTCCAACGTCGGCTTCAACGTCCCGTCGTTGTTTGGCGCAAAGGAGACGCAAATTCCCAATATCATCAGCTGGAGCGGTAATCAGTACATGGCTGGTTGGGATCAACAGGCCGTTTTCGGCGGCACCTTCAATGGCGGTTCGTTTGGCGGCTTGAAGAAAGATCCGGCTATCTACGATAACGTCAGCAAGGTTGCCGGAACGCATACGATGAAGGCCGGCTTCTATTGGGATACCAACGAAAACGTTCAATCGAGCGGTAATCAATTGAATGGCACTTACGATTTCGAAACCTATGGCGGCACCACGACGAGCAACCTATTTGCCGATCTCATTCTCGGGCATTCCGCGGGCTACAATTCGGCGAATATCATTCCGGTTGACGATCTGAAGTTCCACCAGTATTCTTTCTACGCGCAGGATTCGTGGAAAGCTAGCCGCAGGCTCACGCTGAATTACGGAATTCGCTTCGATCACATGGGCCAATGGTATCCGGCGACGTCGGAAGGCGCGGCAGTCTTTAGTCTCGGCACATTCTTGGCGAATCAGACAGCTGCCAACGCCGGTTTGCTCTGGCATTCCGTCAACTCCAGCATTCCGATTTCCGGTTTCAAATCGCCGCCTTTCTACTACGAGCCGCGTATCGGTGTGGCTTATGATATCTTCGGCGACGGCAAGACAGTTCTGCGCGGCGGTTTTGCAGTGTTCCGCTATCAGCTGGCTTATAACTTGACGAGCGGCCCAGCCGAACTCCCAGAAGGCGCAATCAACTTCGGCGGACCCGGCGCTATAACGTCGTTAGCCGGAATCAGTTCCTTCACCGTTCCATCGGCGAATGGGGCAGCCAACTGCGGAACCGGTTGCAGCATCTCACCGCTTCTCGCCGGCGACGGCAAAACTCCTTATACCGAGAACTACAACGTTTCACTCTCACGCGCGCTTCCCGGACGCATCGTGGCCGAATTCAGCTACGTGGGTAACCGCAGCCGCGATGGCTTGTTGGCGGGCGGGGCATTCGACAATTTAAATGCCGTGCCTATTGGCGCCTTCTTCAAACCAGACCCGCTTACCGGAACATTGAACCCTGCCTACAATATCCCCAACTCCGGCGACTATCGGCCCTATCAAACCTACGGCGATATCAACGTCTCCGAGCATGGCAGCTACGCCAATTACAACTCGTTCCAGACGTCGGCTAAGAAAACAGCCGGTCCTGTCTCGATGTTCGTCAACTACACCTTCGGCAAAGTGCTTGGTATCCGCGATAACTATAGCGGTAACGGCGGTTCGGCCGGCAGCACGGTTGATCCATTTAACATGAAGAACAACTATGGCGTGCTTGCTTACGACCATACTCAGATCTTCAACGCGGCATACGTATGGAATCTGCCGAAGCCCGTTCACGGCAACAAGATTCTTGCGGGTACGGTGAACGGCTGGCAGCTTTCCGGTACCACTTCGTGGCAAACCGGCGCGCCGATTCAGCCAAACACCAGCGGCACTTTGAACACGAATTGGGGAAAGATCCAAGTTCCCGGTGCGGCCGCTGGAACCTATGAAGGTGTCGGCGCGGGCAGCTACCTTGGCTCCAATGCATCGCTGCTGACCCTCGTGCCTCAACTAGTCTGTAACCCGACCAAGAATCTCTCATCGGGACAATACTTCAATCCCAGTTGTTTTGCGCCTCCGGCGTTCGGATCGAACGGTACGAGTGTTTGGCCCGACATTCATGGGCCCGCCTACTTCAACAGCGATCTTACATTGTCGAAGAGTTTCAGAATCACCGAATCTCAGAAAGTACAGTTTAAGATGTCCGCTTTTAACGTCTTAAACCATCCGAATCCACAATTTGGTTTGGGCGGCAACAACGACATCAGTCTGAGTTTTGTCGGCGCCAACGGGATCCTGTCCCAATCCAATACCAATAGCCAAACTACCGGCAAGCCTCTGCACACCACCGGCGACCGCCTCGTGGAGTTCGCTGTGAAATATTACTTCTAAAAGCGAACCGCCTTTTAGCTATAAATAAAAAGGGGGTGGCTTCGGCTACCCCCTTTCGCATATTGTTGGCGCATCTCAAATGAAGTTCCACAAAACCAAACAAGAATCCCGCTGGATTGCGCCGCTCACTCTGGCGTTCTTGCCGCTATTTCTTATGACGGGCGCCGCGCAAGTCTCCCCGATTTTGTTTTCGCTCCAAAAACTGCCTTTCGTGCTCGAAAACAGCGAAACCCAATCTCGCAACGCTCCGGAGACAATGGCTGGCGGTGTCGCCGTTTTCGACTATAACCGCGATGGCCGCCCCGACATTTTTCTAGCGAACGGCGCTAACATCGCTACTCTGCAAAAAGACTCTTCCAAATACCGCAACCGTCTTTATCGCAACGATGGCAATGGCGCATTCACCGACGTGACCGAAGCCGCCGGCTTGGCTGGCACTGGTTTCGATATCGGAGTCGCCGTCGCCGATTACGACAACGACGGCTATCCCGATATCTTCGTCGCCGGCGTGCACCGCAACACGCTGTATCACAACAATGGCGACGGTACCTTTACCGACGTGACAGTGAAAGCCGGTCTCGACAAATGGAACGACCCTCAGTTCGGGCCGCTCTGGGCCGTAGCTGGCGTGTGGGTCGACGTCAACAACGACGGCCTGCTTGACTTGTTCGTCGTCAATTATGTGCAGTGGAGCTATGATGCCAAGGCGCTGTGCGATTACAAAGGCACGCCCGATTATTGCCACCCACGCTTCTATAAGCCGACGCCGAACCAATTGTTCCTGAACGAAGGGAATGGCCGGTTTGAAGACGTTTCCGAAGCATGGGGCATTCGTTCGCACCCGGGAAAAGGCATGGGCGCGGCTGTCGCCGATTACGATCAGGACGGGCACCCCGACATCTTTGTTCCGAATGACGCTTACTACAACTCCCTGTTTCACAACTTAGGCAACAAATTCGAAGAAGTGGCGCTCAACGAAGGCGTTGGCTTGTTGGAGGACGGCAATTTCATCTCCGGCATGGGCGTCGATATGCGCGACTATAATAACGACGGTCTACCCGATATTTTCTTTGTGGCTTTGGAAACACAAACATTCCCGCTGTTACAAAACACCGGCAAAGGTGCTTTTCAAGAGGTTACCGAGCAAAGCGGACTGCGTGTGCTTACTAATGCGATGGCCGGATTTGGCGCGGCCATTTACGATTTCGACAACGACGGCTGGAAAGATCTGTTCGTCACACGCGGCCATGTGAGTGCACTGGCGCCTCCAGGAACGGCCGTCGAGCAGCCCAATACTGTGTTTCGCAATCTGGGTGTCAGCGGCAAGTTTCAAGCCTTGACGGCAGAAGCTGGTTTCAAGGCCAGCCCGCCTGCCCGCCATCGCGGCTGTGCGTTTGGCGATCTCGATGGCGATGGGCGCACCGACATTGTGACCACCGCGCTTGGAACCCAAGCCGAAATCTGGATGAACCGCTCGCCGGCTAACGCACATTGGCTCGATATCGCGCTCGAAGGGACAAAGAGCAATCGCGATGGCATTGGCGCCCGCATCATGGTGGCGGCTCCGTCCGGCAAGCAGTACAACCATATGACTAGCAGTGTGGGCTACGCATCATCGAGTTACGGCCCTGTTCACTTCGGTATGGGCAAGGACGCTCTGGCGGATTTGATAGAGATTCGCTGGCCATCGGGCATCGTTCAACGGCTTCGCTCTGTCGCTTGTGACCGCGTTCTAAAAGTCAAGGAACAGAACCAATGAAGTGGACCTTGTGCTGCGGCGCTCTATTAGCTGCAACATTGACCGCTCAGAACGCCGATCAAAAACCGGACCCGGGCACAGCATTGGTCGGTTCCACGGAAGAAGTCGTTCTCGATCTCGTGGTTCATGACAAAAAGGGCAAGCTCGTCGCCGATCTCAAACCGGCGGACCTGCGGGTGGAAGATGGCGGATCAGCCATCAAGCTGAACGACCTCCGTCTCAAAAGCGTTGGCGAAGGGCAACGTTACATAACGTTGGTTTTCGACGCCATGGATCCCTTGCTGAGAACGGATGCCCGTGCCGCCGCAACACAGCTTCTGAAGTTAATTCCGTCCACCAACTTCACCTTAGCTGCCGTGAAAGTGGACGGACGTTTGCAATTGATTCAGGCACCCACTGTTGAACGTGAACGCATGAAATTGGCCATTCGTGACGCTACGGCCAGCGACAAGCAAGACATTTCGCCCAAGATTGCCGCCGCCGAAAAGGAGTTGCTAACCGATGCTAAGACCGCCGCGGAATTGCGCAAACGCCAGGAGGCGCAAGTGATCGTCAGCGCGCTCAAAGATTCGCAGCGCATTGTAATGGAGCAGCATGCGCGCCCTGCGTTGGCGGGTCTGTTAGCGCTAAGCCGAGCGGAAGCAAAACTCCCCGGAAGGAAGGCCATTGTCTTTTTCACCCAAGGCCTGCGAATCAATGCCAGTTTCCGCGAAGTGATGCAATCGCTCATCGGATCGGCGAATCGCTCCGGCGTCAGCGTCTACGCTATTGACCTGAGTGCGCTCGATCAATCGAGCAATGCCATGGCCGCTTCGCTAGTAATGGCGCGTTCGGGAGGCGCCGGACGGACGGGCATCGCCGCGCCTGCGCCCACCGGACCGGTAGGCCCCAGTCTGCCGGGCGGGGAAGTCACCATGGCGTCTGAACAAGGAAGCCGTATTGAAAACGGCTCCGCCGATGTCAGCCAGAGCCCTTTGGCGGACTTGTGCATTCGCACAGCCGGTGCCTATATTCCCGCGGGCGGAGGCATGCGCGAAGCCCTACGCCGCATGCTGGCTGATCTCTCCAGTTACTACGAAGCGTTTTACGTTCCGCCGATCACTCAGTACGATGGCAGCTTTCGCAAAGTCAAAATCACCACGAACAGGCGAGGCTTGAAGATTCAGGCACGCGCCGGCTACTTCGCCCTGCCGAATGCCGCACTCGAGGGCATCCGTCCTTTTGAAGCCCCGCTCTTGAAGGTTTTCGATGCGCCCCTTCCAAACGACTTACCGTTTCGTTCCGCCGTACTGCATGTGGGTGACACACCCGAAGGAAACGCGAACTACCTGGTACTGGAAGTGCCTCTAAAAGATATTGAATTTCGCGAGGATACGAATACCCGCCTGGTTGGGTTTCACCTTTCCATGGTGGCGCGGATCAAAGACAAGGCGGGCAATATCGTCGAGAGCTTCAGTGACGACATGCCGCGTCATGGTGCGTTGGAAGCGGAAGAGCAATATCGGAACGAAACGGCCACCTTGCAGCGCCGCTTCGTCGCGGAACCGGGGGAATACGTTTTGGAATCGGTTGTACAAGACCGCAATACCGGCAAGACTGGCGCACAACGCACTAATTTCGCTATTCGCAAAGACCCCGGCGCACCTTCGCTGAGTGACGTCGTACTCGTTCGCAAGACGGAAGCGCTCAGATCGGCGGAAAGTTCGGACGATTTGTTGCGGTTCGACGGAGCGCGAATCGTTCCCGATCTATCGGCCCGCCTAACCGCTGACCACAAAGAGACCCAATTTTTCTTTTTAGTTTTTCCTTCGGCGCATAAGCCAGCCGCGACGCTGGAATTGGAGATCCTCACACAAGATGGACAAAGCCTGGGGCGCGCCCCGCTGCAACTGCGTCCAACGGCCCAAGGAACGCCGCTCGCTTATGAAGTGGGTGTGCACTCCGCGTTCCCGCCGGGAAACTACACGGCGAAGGTGATTTTCGCGCAAGGCGTGGAAAAAGTTGAGAAAACGCTATCCTTTCTCGCGGAAGGCAGCATCGCCAACGCGCGCCCGCTAGGTGTTGCCGCGGTAGCGGATGCATCCGCCCCGCACATGGCTAGGCAGCTTGAGATCGCGCCCTTAACACACTCGCTCAACCATCCTTCCAGCGACGGCTTGGACGCTTTGCTCATAGGCGCCAAGTTGCGCGCAACCGAATATATTGGCTCGCTGCCGAATTTCACTTGTGTCGAATTAACAGATCGTTCCATCGATCCCACGGGTACGGGCGTGTTCCATCACCGCGACAATCTCGCCGAATTGGTGCGCTTTCGCGATAACTTCGAGAATCGCGTGCTGCTAAAAATCAACAACGCCAATACAGAGCAAGACCGCTCCAGTTTGTTAGGTACCCTGACGCACGGCGAGTTTGGCGGGATGCTGAATGCCGTTTTCAATCCGGCGGCAAAGGCCGATTTCAAGTGGAAAGAGACCGATTCTCTCAACGATGATCCCGTTCAGGTTTTCGAATATCGCGTAAAGCTCGAAAATTCCACGTTTTCCATCACCGCCGCGAATGGGCAGATTCTGAAAGTAGGGTTCCGTGGTCTGGTATATCTCGATGAGACCACCCGCGCCGTGCGGCGGCTCACCATGGAAGCGGCCGATATTCCGGAGGATTTCCCCACGCGGTCAGCGGTATTTTCTCTCGACTACGATTATGTGGCGATTGGCGATCATGACTTTCTCATGCCGAGTTCGGGATCGGTTAAGGTGGGGACGGGCAAGAAAATGGTGGTTTTGAATGAATTCGAATTCAAGAACTATCACAAACTCGGGGCCGAATCCACGATTCGCTTCGACCGATAGAAGGAACACACATGCTTCGTAAGTTACCGGTGCTTTGTCTGCTGGCTGTTCCCGCGCTTCTTGCGCAAACAACCACTCCGCCTAATACCAGCACTCCCATCATTCGCCTGTCCACAAAAGAGGTCGTGCTCGACATGGTGGTGCGCGACAAGAAAAACAAGATCGTCAGCGATCTGAAGCCGGATGAGATCGAGGTTTTCGAAGACGGCGTGAAGCAAAAGATCAACAACTTCGAATATGTGGAAGGCGTCGCGCAGCTCAGTGCGGAAACCAGCGCAGCCAATGCGGCGCCGGTGCAGAACAGTGCGCAGTTGTTGAATTCCCTCAGGCAAGTGAACTTCGTAACGATTGTGTTCGGCCCTATGGCGCCGTCCAACTTCGATTTCGCCCGGCAAGCGGTGTTTACGTTTCTAAAAAGTGGCAGCCTCGCGAACACCTTTGTCACGGTCTACCGTTTGGATACGCGCCTGCGCCTGATTCAGCCGTTCACGCAAGACTTGGCGGCACTGAACCGCGCAGCCACGGCGGCAACTAGAATGACTCCGGGAAGCCCTGGCGCCAACGCTGCAAGTACAGTCTTGAGTACGCAAAGCATTTCTAACGCCGCGTCCACAATGGAGTCGGCGTCTACTCCAGGCAGCGGCAATCCCATGGCCGCGCCTAGCTTGAATACGCAGGATCCCAGCTTCGTACGCTTTGCCGGCACGCTGGACGCGTCAACCAGCACTGGCCAGGCCGCGCTCGCCCAAGGCGAACTGGCAAATCGCACGCGCTTCGTCGAAAACTATGCCACTGGCATGACCATGATCGACAGTCTCGGAGAACTGATTCGCTCGCAAGCGCGTGTCCAAGGCCGCAAGGTGGTGCTCTATCTTTCCGACGGTCTGACCATACCGCAAGGCAGGGAAGATAGCTTCTCCCAAATCGTGAGCGACGCGAATCGCTCCGCGGTCACGTTCTTCACGCTCGATACCCGTGGACTTTCCATCGAAGATCCTATGACGGCATCGGTGACCCAGCAGAACCGCATTACCCAGGAAGGCGCCCTGCAAAGCGCCTCAAACAAAGTCGGGGTCGGAACAGCGTCCTTTGATGTGTCGTCCGTGACGGAAGATGTGCAACTCCAGTCGGTCGCCGACAGGCAAATGAATCTGCGCTCGCTAGCTGAGCGCACCGGCGGATTTGCCACTGCCAATACGAACGAACTGGCCGCTCCCATGCAGCGTGTGATGGAAGATATCCGAAGTCACTATCAGCTGGCGTATACACCCGCGTCTGAAGTGTACGATGGCCACTTCCGCAAGATTGAAGTGAAATTGGCGCGCCCTAAGCTGATCGTTCAGACGCGCCGGGGCTACTACGCTTTGCCCGAACTTAACGGCGAACCGCTGCGCAAGTTTGAATTAACCGCACTCAACGCTATCAACACGCGCCCTATTCCCCGCACCTTTTCTTACAAAACAGCCCTGATGCAATTCAAGCCCGACAGCGGATCCGTTGAGTGTGAGATGGCGTTCGAAATTCCGATCGAGTCGCTCTCGTTCGCGCAAGATCCCAAAACGGGCAATGCCAGTCTGCGCGCGTCCGTCTTCGCGCTTATTCAAGATTCCAAAGGCGAGGTGGTCGGCAAGATCGGCCGCGAACTTTTCCGTACCGTCCCCAGCGCGCAAATTGCCTCCATCAAAGATCAAAAGATTGCCTACGCCGAACCGATTGATTTGCCTCCAGGGCGCTACACCCTCAGCACCGTGGTCACAGACCAACAGTTGGAGAAAATCAGCGTGAAACGGGTGTCGGTCTCTGTCGATCCGATGAGTCCTCTGCGCCTCAGTTCTATCGAGCTTGTGGAAAGGGTAGACCCCTTGCATTCGCCGCGCAATCCCCTTGATCCCTTCGAAATGGATGATCGGCGCGTGACCCTGAGTTCAGCGGATAACGTGCCAGCGGGCCGGCCCATTCCTCTTTACTTCGTTGTTTATCCCGCTGCGGCTCAATCGGCGAGTGGGCCGCTGAAGCTCATGCTGCAGCTATTGAAAGAAGGCAAAGAGGTGGCTCGCACCTTTCCCGAGTTGCCCAAGCCTGATTCCACGGGTGCCATTCCTATGGTGTTGGAGCTAAACCCCGCCGCAGGTGACTACGCCATTCGCATCACTGTGCAGCAGGGTACGAATCGCGTGCAAGCGGAGCGGTCGCTGACCGTCGACCCAGCCTCATAATAGTGGATTTTTACGCTCAGGTCACACTGCTACACTGAAAACGCCTTGCGTTCCGGCAGCCAAAAGCGTTGCACGCACACGATTCCCAGGGAGAGATGGCCGAGTGGTTGAAGGCGCACGCTTGGAAACCGTGTTTAGGGGAAACTCTAACGTGGGTTCGAATCCCACTCTCCGCCATACTTTGTCACCGTTCTTTGTTTGCTGTCGGTTGACCCGCTAAAGCTTCATGTCTCTATAGTTTAGAAAGCCCGGCTCTAGGAGCCTGTCGGGATGAAAGGATGCTCGACAGATGCCAGTCGGACTAAAGCGGATCTGGAGCGTCTTCGGCCGCGTCGGTTTCCGCCGCCTGTGCCAGCAGCTTTTCCACTTCCGCTTTCAGTTGCTCCGCCTTCTCATCCATGCGGTCGTAGCTCATCGCTTTGTGTTTGCTCGCGTTGGCCTGTTGCTTGGTGCCGTCGATCGCCACATGCCCCAGCTTTACCAGCCCCGCTTTGTGGCATAACTGCAATACCTGCGTAAACAATCCGGCCAGGACCGGAAGGTGCTGCTGGCGGAAGCTGGCTATCGTGTCGTGGTCCGGGTGCTGGTTCGCACAGAGGTAGCGAAAGGCCACGTCCTCGTAGCTGGCTCGCTCCATCCGCCGGGAACTCATGATTCCCACGCAATAGCCGTACAGCAGCGACCGCACCATCATCAACGGGTGATACGCCGCCTTCCCTCGACCGTCCCGCCGCCCGTAGTAGTCGTAGATCTTGGATAGATCAAGCCCCTCGGCCAGTTCGGCGATGAAGCGCGCCAGATGATCTTCCGGCAACCATTCTTGCAATGACGGTGGTAACAGAAACGGCTGGTCCAAATCGCACGTTCGGAAGTTCTTGTTCACCCTTCCAGGGTAAGCTACTCCGAAACATTTTTCTATCGAAATGTTTCGGCTGCCGCCAAAAAACTCGGAATCTATTTCCGACAGGCTCCAAGATAGTCGTAATCCATGCCGCCCGCTTCGAGCGACGATGGCAATTCGAGTTCGTAAATAGCGGTCCACTTTCGATCCGGGTGGTTCTGGAAAAGAGGCAACGACGCTTCTGCGCCACCGAAGATGGAGTCCAACAATAACTGGGCCGGTGTTCCCTTTTCTCTGCGCGTATCATCTATTTGACGCGTCAGCACGTACTTCAGCGGATTACAAACCCAGGCGAAAGACCCATCGGCCAAAGCTACAATCCAGCTGTCGTAATGCGAATAATGACTGTGGCAAAGGTCCTCGCACTTCACATCAAAGCAGGCAAAATCGTCGCACGTGAAATAGTGATTGGCATCTGGGAGGCGATTGTGCCGCATCTCGGCGACGATCACGCCCGCATAACCGCCAGAACGCAGATGTGCATTCTCATCCTTCGCCAGGTAGAGTTCGCTGGGATTGATATCGTTTTCAACCAGGACCTTGGCGATGAGGGCCTCTTTACTGAGCGTCTTGCTGTCTCCTCATTTCACCGCCGCCTTTCAAAGTGCGCTCACTCCCTTCAAAGGAGAAAGAAAATGATGTTGTTACCCAGACACGCAGAGCATCGGTAATCCGCATGGGATTCGCCTCCTATGCTCAAAGGTAGGTGCAAGTTCTTACGGATCTTATGCATAAGGTCGTCGTTTTCAAGAATGCACCGGTCGGCGTATAGATGAAATTGCCGCGTCACTCTGCCGCAGACAACCCGGCCGACGGGAAGTTCGTAGTAATCCATTTCCGCCGGTACCGCGCCGATGTGCTGATAATTGCGCCACATCTTTTCGGCACTCACCCGAAAGTGCGCGAATAGACCTCTCCTTTGCGCTTCTTCGAGAGAGGCGCCAGCCATGATCAAGGCACCGCCCACATCCCAAAAGATGCCCACCTCTGGCGCGCTGGGTAAGTCGTTATTCATAAACTCGATTACCTCGCCACCCAGGTCTTCACCCGTTGGTCTCCTTGTCTGGCAGCGCCGTTATGAGTGCCCGGCGGCTTTCATGGTCATCAAGAATCTCGATCAGGACGATCTCTTCATCGACCACTTCCAGAATTGTCAAGTATTGTGTTGTTGGGGATGTGCGAGCATCTCTATACCGAACCGCAGGGTTGATTTTGTCGGAATTCCAGAAGGAAAGAGTGCGGTGCGTTGGCCCCCTTTCGCCGCGCGTTCGGGGTTTTGTATGAACTATGGAACAGTAATCAGCCCCACAACGGCAACGGTCATAGACCTGTAAACCATCAACGGTAGCCGCGAGTTCCGGCTCTCCGTCCTCCGTAAGCAAGAGTTTCAGGCGATCCACGACGTCGGGCCAAATGTCACGAAGTAGAAATCTGTATTGATTGGCTCATCGAGAATGCGCTCGTAGATCTCATCCGGCGTCTCTCGCATGCCGGGCGGCTTTTGCTGTTTTGGTTCATCGCTCATAAATTTCGTCAACGCTGATTCCGGCGTCGCCAACCCGCGGAAGAATCCTTCGGTTGAAAATATTCGCGGCTGAGACCCAAGCACCGCCCGCAGCGGTAAAACTCGTCGGCATCGCTGCCGCAATCCGCGGGCAGGTGCAAGTTGCCGCGGACCCGGTTCATCATCGTTTCGTTCCCGAGAATGCAAACATCGGCGTATACGTGGAACGTTAGTGTCACTTTGTCGCAGATGACCTGGCCGCGGGGCGGATCGTCGTACTCCATGTCCGAAGGCACCGCATTGATCCGCTGGTAGCAGGGCCACATCCTTTCGTGGCTCATGGGATGAAACGCGAATCGGCCTTTTCTCTCCGCTTCTTCGAGAAGCGCGCCGGGCAATGATCAAAGCCCCGTTTACATCCCAGAAGATGCCGACTTCCGGTGGAACGGCCAGCCGCACCGTCCGTTCCCGGTCGCGTTTGGTTTGTCGCCATTCCGAATCCCGTTGTCCGTTCATAGCGGATTTACCATCGCTGCTCTTCGGGTCCGCCATTTGGAGAGCCATCTGCGGATTCTGCTTTCCTCTCTTCGTAATCGACGCGATTCACCTTGCAGCTATGAAAACAAGTTCCGGGAATCGCATTTTCTGGATAGAGCGATCCTCCGCACTGCAAGCAAAAGCCCCATCTCTCTGGAGGGTTCGATGTTAGCCTTTGGCCGGGCCCCTTCCCGGCCGAATCAGGGCGCGTTGAACCAGCGTTTCCAGCCTCTTGTGACCGCGTTTCCTGCCCGCTCTGCGATGTGCGTACTCCAACCAGTGATATAGCCTTTCTTCATCTGACTTCCCTGCCATGCTGGCGGCGAGTCGTTGCTCACCCGGCGAGTCGGGCGTCATACCGAATTCCTTGTCCAAGAGCTCGTCTCCCCCGGCATCGGGAAAGGGCAGGTGCTCGGCCCGCCGAATCAAGATCATACGCATGGCGCAGCAAACCCAGCCATGCCGGCCATCGTCCAGAATGACGTCTATCATTTGGTAATGGGGTTCACGGTGACAAGCGGCGCAGCAGTTAACGTCAAAATGGTCGAAGTCCTCGCATGTCAGGTAATTTTGCTCCGTCAGCCGTTTGACCAGTTCGGTCCTGATGATTTCTGAATACCCGTCCGGCCCGCCACAGGCCGTCTCGTGTCCGATCAACGTCGCTGCGATAATTTGATCTTTTGTCCGCATTTTTTGCCGTTAGCCGTTCTCCATCCGAAGCAACTCACGGACGCGCTTGCAATTATGAAATTGCGTCCCAGGAATCAGGTTTTCCGCATAAATCAATCCACCGCAATACAAGCAGAGGCCGCAGTCCTCCGGCGGATCTGCTTGGTCGCAATGCCTCGCCGGGCGTCCCCCAGGAAGCATCAAGGCGCGTTGAACAAGGGCTTCCAGTTTCTGATCGCCGCGCTTCCTACCCGATTTGTGATGAGCATATTTTAGGCAGTAGTAGAGCTTTTGTTCATCTGATTGGGCCGCCGAGTTGGCGGCGTGCAGTTGGTCGGCGACAGTATCGGGCTTGCCGCCAAATATCTCAGCCAGAAGCTTGCTCCTTTTCTTTGCGCGACGACCGCGACGGAGAGGAGGTCTTGTTTGGCGGATCAAGATATCCCGAATGGCACAGCAGACCCAGGCATGCTGGCCTTCATCAAGGGTCACGTCGATCATTTCGTAGTGGGGCTCACTTTCGCAAGCCGCGGTACAGCAGTTAACGTCGAAATGGTCGAAGTCCTCACACGCTAGGTACTCGGCCTCGCCAAGCCGCTTTTCGAGTTCGGCGTGAATAATTTCTGAGTACGCATCCGGCCCTCCACAGGCGGCCTGACGCGCTCTCAACGTTTCCGCGATAATTTGATCCGTCGTCCGCATGTTTGGCAGCTCTTCTAGTTCTGCAGCCCACCGTCCTGCTGGTATCCAGTGTTCTGGTCGTTCGGCTGATAAACGGGAGGCGGGTAGTTATTGCCTGCATTCGGCCATTCTGGTTGCCCTGAAGTTGGCTATCGTCCGGATTGAAGGACTTGCCCGCGGCGGTCGCCAGGTTGTACTCTTTGAGGTCTTCCACCTCGATCTCGTCGGTTTCGCGCGCCCAAAAAGGTCCACGCCCTACCGAGATCTTTAACTACCGCTTTGTTTTTTCCTATCACCCTCTGCGTTCAGCATTAAGTCCGCCACTTTTCTCCGGGTCAGGGCCAGCTCCGCTCCAAAACGCGGATCGCCGCTCATCAGATTGGCTTCAATTTCATCCTGTGATTGGGTGATCTTTTTCCACAGCTGCTTTTCGTTCTTGGGGATGTCGTCACTTTTGATCTTGGGCGTCTTCTCTACGGCCTGAAGGACCGTCGCCGTCAAGAAAAGGGTTGGTCCGCAACGTCGGACGGGTTGGCGGACAGGAACAGACAGGTATTGAACGCGCCCAGGTATCGAAAAGGATCGCGGCCGCCAACGAAAGCTGCCCGCGTAATGTCTAGCTTGTGCTTCTCTATGGATTTGAAAAGCCGGAGGCCCGTGTCCGGGTCATTGCGCGAAAGCAGTACAACTTCGACAGGGCAATAACCCGAACTTTTGTCGTTTAGAGACAGGATGCGACGTATCAGCGGAAATGCCACGCCGGCGGCGAGGACCTCGTCCTCATGTTCCCGCTGATATGAGCGGTATGCTTCCAGTTTGTGCTCGCGATAGATCTTGTCGGTTTCGTGTAGATCGAACAGGGCGCGCGAAGCAACGGCAATGACGAGCTTGCTGTCGATGGAATAGGACACGTAATCTAGGTGTACGTGACGCGCCGTTTTTCTCACCGAACGAAACCCATCATTTGAATCCTGGACCGCCTGCCGCTGCTCGCAACGACTTTGGGGCCACCCGCGTTCAATCGGCGCGAAGCTCCGCGGAGGATTTGGTAAGAAGGGAAGGAGCAATGCCGGAAATTATCGCGGATTCGAAAAGCTATCAGGATCTCATGTCCCGTCTAAAGAACCAGATTCGGACGGCTCAGGTCCGTGCTGCGGTAGCCGTGAACCAAGAGCTGATTCAGCTTTACTGGGGCATTGGAAAGGAGATTCTGGACCGCCAGGCCAGTGAGGGTTGGGTACCAAGGTAGTCGATTATGTCCCTACGGAATTTGTCCAACAAGCTGTTGGACAATTCGGTGAGCATCAGGAAATCGAAGTTGTTCGGCCCTCGGTGGAAGCCGCAAGAGCGCGCAGGAACAAAAGACCTATGCCAGAGTGGAAACCGGCCCAAGCCAAATTGCGTGAGTTCTGGAGCCTGCTTGGATTCGAACGACTGCCCGCATCCGATGTGTTTGCTTTGTTTCTTACCGTCCGCCAGCCAGCCCTGCGTGACGTCATTCAAAAGTATTTCGAACGGAAGAGTGTTCCGAAATTGCCCGTTCAGTAGCATTCGAATCGCAGTCTGAACAAAGACGCCGTCCACAGCCTCACCATTTCTTCATCCGCCATTCTTGTCGCGCCGGATTGAACTTCGTGAGGCGCGCATAGGGTGTTGCAGATTCCGTGCTTTCCGGTGACCGCCTCGTGATCTGCTTGGATTCCGTTGTCTCTTATTTCTGACCTTCTCCTCTTGGCTCCGCTTCGGGGCAAAAACCCGCCGCCCGGCGCGCGTCACTCCCTTACTTTCTGCAGGACCCCCAAAAACAATTTCAATTCTCACTCATAAAAGACACTCGCTGAAATTCTTTTTGTACCCGCACAAAGCGGTCCCTAGCGACTTGGGAGGCGGAACCCACTCAGCTCTGGGGTCGCCCAAGAGAATACGGGCAGAAAAGAGAAAACTCAAATGATCAATCAGCTAACCATCCTCGGCCATCTCGGCCAGAACGCAACTGTCAAGCACGCCAACGGAACCACCATCACTAAGTTCAGCGTTGCAACGAAGAAATCCTGGAAGGACGAAAACAACGAGCTCCTTTTCTTTTTGAAGCCAGTTTTCTGGAATTTTGCCAGTTGCGAGGCTGGATGCGCCGACGGGCCTTTGTGTACAATGAGTACACAAGATGGAAACCGAAAAGATCGGCATGCGCGAATTCCGTGAAAATTTGGCGGGCTACCTCGAAGGCGGTCGCCCCCTGGCGATCACGCGTCATGGCGAGACGCTAGGGTTTTTCATCCCGGCCCAGAAACGAAACCGGAAGGCCGAAGTGGAGGCGATGCGCGCCGCCGCGAAAGAACTGGATGCGATGATCGCAACCTGGGGAGCCACCGAAGACGAACTTATGGGCGAGTACAAGGAGATTCGGCGGGCGGCTCGGGAGAAAAAGCGGAATGGCAAGTAGAGCACTGGTGCTCGATGCCAACATTGTGATTCGCGCTGTGCTCGGAAATCGAGTCCGGCGCATTCTCGAAAAGTATGCGGACAGAGCATCGTTTTTCATTCCCGAATACGCCTATGTGGAAGCGGAAGAACATCTAGTCAACAAATATGCGCGTGTGTTCGGCGAACTTTGCCAAGCATTGATTCTTAATGGCTTGGTCAGTTGCGGAGCCACTCGCCCCATGAAGAGCATCGACATAGTCCATGTCGATCAGGCCGGATTCGTCTAGCGTTGGAACGTCGCTACGCGCCCAAACGGGGTGCTTTTAACGACCTCTGAAACAATGGCTTGCTTGATTCGTTCATAACTTATCAGAATGCGCTTAACGTTGGCGGGTTCACTGTTCATGCCGCTTAGGAAGCTGGGCTAGCCGGGCACTCATGCGTTTTTTGAACTCTGGGCGGCGTAATAATTTAACTTGACAAAAAAGAGCATCCTTGCTGGTCGCGACAGGGGCCGGGATTGACGCGGCTCTAACCTTGCGGAGTGTTTCGGATCGCAGCTTCGCAAATTGAGCCGTTACCTCTGCATGGGGGACGAGGGGACGAGGATCATCCAACGCCGCCTGGATAGCTGCACGAAATGATGCATCATGCTCAGCGGCGATCTTCCTACGGTAATATGTCTCTGCTTCGTCACTGGAAAGCCTTTTCCGTCCGCTATCCAAATCGGCATATGATTGGTCAAGCATTTCCTCGACTTGCGTCAACTCCTGAACATATCCCGCCACAGCAGATTCCACTGGGTCGTCTGCTTCGCGCCCAGTCTTCGCCGCGATTTCCTTGAGCTTTTGCTCCGTCTGAGGGGTGAGATGGCTTCCATACGCTCCAGCTTACCGAAACACAAGGCCACCCGCTTTTGCAAAAGTATATCAACCCCCTTAATGGCTTGGTCAGTCGTGGAGTCACTCGCCCAATGAAGAGCATCGAGATAGTCCATGTCGATCACGCCGGATTCGTGTAGCGGTGGAACGTCGGTACGCTCCCAAACGGAGGTGCTTTTAACGACGTCCGAAACAATGGCTTACTTCGATTCGTTCATAACTCTTAAGGATGCGCTTAACCTTGGCAGGGTTCACCGCTCATGCGGCTCAGGAAGCTGGGCTAGCCGGGCACTCATGCGGTTTGTGAACTCTGGGCAGGTCCGCGTCCTGGCAAACCCAGGGCCAGCGTCACAAGAGATTCCACCGTCTCGTGGCCCCGTCTTCGTCCATACTTATGGTGGGCATATTTTTGGCAGTAGTATAGTTTTTCCTTGTCGGAACTGGCTGCCATGCGAGCCTCGTGCAGTGTATCGCCGATTGGATCCGGCCTCCTGGCAAAAGCCTTGGTTTTGCGCGTGAGGATGCCTTTGATAGAGTGATATACCGAGGCGCTCCGGTCATCGCTCAGTAACACGGCATGCATATCGTAGTGGGGGTAGCACGTATGGCACGGTTCGCAGCAAGTGACGTCGAAATGATCGAAGTCTTCGCAGGTGAGATAGCTTTCCTCAGTCAGCCTCTTTTGAAGCTCTGCTTTGATGATGGCAGAATAGGCATCTCGCTGCAGCCAGCAGTCATCTACAAAGGCTTGCCCCTGTTCATCGGTCAGCGTTTGTAGTGGTCTGGCTATTAAGTCTTCTCGTGGTCCAACTTATACTGGAGCAGGATTTCTGCGATGATCTGTTCTCGTGTTTTCATTTTGGCTCAATTCTCGCGTCGTCACCAACACGGCTGGCTGTTCAGCGACTTATTCGGAACACTTTCCCACGCGGAGAAAATGGCAGCGGGCGGCCTTCAGGCAGCAGAATCGCATGCTCGCGCGCGGTTCGAAAGTGATCGCAGCGGCCATCGGTGATGATCAGGATAGGTCCATCTTTCGGGAAATTCGCGGCCTGTTCCAGAAGATCGATTCCGGGTTGAAGAATCGTGCCGCCCCGTCCCAAAACTTTCACCCTGCCGGCGATTTCGTCAGGCTGCATATAGCCGGCATCATAGGCTACGGCATCGCAGAAGATCACTCTTGCCTGGCGTACATCTCGCGATTCGCAATAGCTGGCGATTGCTCCCAAGCTTTCTCCCAACACAATTCGGCTCATCGAGCCTGAAGTATCGAGGACCACTCCGAACGTGCGCGACTCCTCATCTGTCAGTTCCCGAAGTATTTGGGCAGGGGAATATCGGGCGTGCTGCTTTGCCGCCTGCTGGGGCGCGCATAGGTCCGCACTTGTTCAATGGGAGGAAAATGGTCGTCCAGCCAGCGCGCCAATTCCACGTCCCAGGGAATGGGAGGCTGGCTCAGGGCCCGGATCTCCTCGACTAGACCGGCTGGCAGTAATCCGCGTCCCTGTTCATAGTGGTAGGTCAGTCCTTGCGCAAGGCAGCTCCGATAGAAGGAATCGAGATCCGTTCCTTCCGGCGAATTCCACCAACCTGCCGAAGGTGCGTCCAGGATGTCTCCCAAGCCGATGCCCCTGAAGGTTCCGAGCCGACGAAAACGGCGAAGATCGGTGACGATCCGATCGTAAATGGCCTCAGCTGACAAGCCCTTCAATTCAGCATCGAATAGCAGTCCGACCCGAGGAGTGGAGCCGATGCCCATCTCAGTTAGCCATTCGTTGATCACGTAATCGCAGGCGACGTTCCACAGATAATGGTCGCGTCCCTGGCAACGCGTAGAGTGACGGAGCGATACGTGCAGCAATTCGTGGGCGATGACAAAGCGGCATTCGTCTTCACTGAGACCGGCTCCCGGATTGATATAGATTTCCCTGCCGTGATCGCTTACAGCGGCCACGGATATCTGCATGCGGCCACACAAAACGGTATCTTCGATCAGTTCAAACTCCGCTGCCAGCGCGCCGAGCAAAGGATAGCTGCTGACGAACCACCGGCGAGCCCGTTCGGCCCTTGTAAAGTTCTCTCTATTCCCGTTGTGACCCGCGCTTGGTGCCGCCGGCTCGCTCGACCACTTCTGCAACGGCCTGCGGGAGACCGTGGCCAAAGATGTCAACCCAACTCTCCTGCCGCTTGATCGCGCGGGTGGACCGAGCCGCCACCGGAGGTGCCAGGGACGAGCCGGATTGAAATAATGGTGGCGATTCGATCATGTCGCTGAACGGTGTTCCGGTCAGGCTGTAAGGCGGCAGATCACGGGGGATGCCATTCGCGCAGAAATGCCGGAATAGGGCTTCTTCGGTGCGCGCCGGCAATTCCGGATCGCCGATCTTCGGCAATCCGCGCAGAAACTCCGGCGGGAAGCCCAGTTTCAGCGTTGAGAGAAACTGCCAAACGACGCAGTCGCAGGCTAAATCCCATTCCCGTTGCTGCAACCGCCGTTGAAAATGACCAAAGCCGAGATGCAGCACACAGTGGGCGAGAGCGTACATCCACTCCTGCGGTTCGCCGAGCCTTTGGGGGTGAACATAAATTTGGCCGCGGTTCGTCACGCAGGCCCATCCCTCACGCGGGTACGGGCTTTCCAGACTGCGGATTACTTGAGCCTTTGCTATTAGAGGACCCAATAGAGGTTCGCGCTCCACAAGCGACCAGCCATGCTCGAAGCGTTCAAACGCGCTCGATCCCGGCATGGTCGTGCGCTTACTACGTGACAAATTATTCCTCCTTTCAGCGCTTGCACGCCTTAACGTTCTCTATTTGACGATCAAGCGCGGCAGATCGCGAACGATCTCGACCAGCAGCCAGTTCGGCAGTGATTCGCCGCCATCGGCGCTCACCACCATTTGTGCCATCTCAAGACTGATGACTGCCAATTCCGCGATCAGCGCCTTGCCTCTGTGCGCCAGCGTCTTCTGGGCCGGGTTCAAACTCGCACGGTCGGCGGGCAGATCTTTGACCATGTGGGCCCGGAACGACTGGGCCAGGAAATATAGAATGTCCCGGTCTTTCGGATCGGCGGGCCACGCGATGTTGCCGTCCAGTATCGCCTTCAATTTATATTTGCTGTGAATCTGTTTGGCAAAAGCCTTGAATTGCCCGGCATGTTCGGTGGACAGGCAGCCAAACGCGAGAACCTGCATAACCTCATCTGTGAGGCCGTCGCCGAATTCGTGCAAGGCGTCGCTCAGCATGTGCCACGAGCGAGGGCTGGAGAAGGTCTCTTCGTGGCGGGGTGGCTGCATCCACAAGTGGTCGGGCCGATTCTGAATGTACTGCATCACCAGGGGATGAATGTTACTTTCGCCTGCCCATTCCAGCCAGTCGCGGTGAGATACCTTCAAATGCAAGTGAATCATGCGGTTGATCAACGCCGACGACATCGGCTTAACGATGGCGTTATCTTGGCTCCGATTGCCCGCGCCGATTACGACGGAGCCCGGCGGCAGTTCGTACTCGCCGATCCGTTTCTCATGAATGAGACTGTAGAAAGCCTTTTGAACTTCCTGGGAGCAGGCATTCAGCTCATCGAGAAAGAGGCAATAGGGATGCTTGCGGGCAATGGAAACCGGCGGGCAAAAACGGCTGCAGCCATCCACGATTTGCGGAACTCCGATGAGATCTTCGGGTGCCAGCTGACTACCGAGCAGGGAGACACAAGGTATGCCAACTTCGGCGGCGAAGCGCTGCACCAGAGCTGACTTCCCTATGCCGGGCGGCCCCCAAATGAACACCGGGCGCACCACCGCCACGTTCAGTAGAAAACCGGTGAGCTGCTTCTGAGTAAGAGTGATAGAGGGGTTCATAGATCGGGCTTACACGAGCCCCTACTTTCAATCTGCAAAGCTGGACGACGCTTTATGGATTGGGGACATCTGTTATTTCTGAATATCTTTCAAGCCACCGGCGTTGCTCTTCCGTCTCGGGGACGGGGAGCCCACGCTTGCTGCTCAAAGTTTGCAGCGCCTCTTCAACGGGAACGCCACTATCGATCAGTAAACAGGCGGCGATGATCCCGCTCCGACCGATGCCCTGCCTGCAGTGGATGAGAACCTTCTTTCCGCTCCGCAGATCGTGCTTTACTGTGGCGGCAACTGCTATCACTGCAGCCCGCGAGGGAGGTACATCACGGTCGGGAATTGGCAGAGAAAGAAATCTTAAACCGCGCGCCTCCACCGCTGTGCGCTCATTTGTCAGATCCAATTCCTGCTCCTCTTCGGGAGTTAACGCCGAGACAACCGTCTGGATTCCGGCTTGTTGCCAACTGCCGATGTCGTCGCTCAACCAGTCGCCGCCGCGCGGCCGCGGCGTGACCACAATCTTGCCGGCCAGCGACCAGGGACCAAATACGGTCCCCCTTTCACTTCGGTCAGGAAAGTGGCCTTGAACCGAAAATGACGATCTATGCTTTCAAAGATCTTCCGCCTCATTTCGGGGCTTGGGCTACTGTAGCCTCTGACGGATTTCTTCAGCGTAAGCTGCTTCGGCTTTATGCTCTTCCGCTGTCGTAGGTTTGAGTGGTTCTTGATGCTTCTCTTCTATCGGGGTCCCCTGTTCAAAAAACTGTCTTAGGTATTCGTCACGAATATCACGTGGCGGATCGAATGCTGTAACCGGTCGAATGCTGGTGTCGCGGGGCAAATTGGGACCAGACCGACTTCCATTCTGCATAGACTATATTCGGGCCATTGCTATTGTCATGGTTCTTTATCGAGCATAACGGCAGGTTGTGCGATCCAACGTCACAACAATCGATGCTCACGATGCTCACGATGCTTTCCGGCTCTTCAGCCGGATGACTGAACGGAATTTCAGAAAGTTCCTCGCAGAATTACGCCTCGATCAACAGGCCATGATGAGATCGTGCGGATTCGCTTAAGCGACCATCCGCAGAAGCTCATGAGGATGGAGTCCGAGTTGCAAGACATCTGTAGACAAAACGGGATCCTGGCACATACCAGCATCTCTGGCGATATCTTGTGGGCGTCGAGCACGCCATTCAAGGACTGAAGCGAGACACGCGCTATGGCATACATCATTTTACTCCGCGATTCGATTTTCGACAATTGGAGTTATGTACATCCAGAGCCGGACGTGTTGACGCAATTACAGGAGTTGCTCCCGGCCGGATGGAAGGCGAGCCTGCGCGCGGTGGATGGTGCGGTTACCAATGACATGGCCCAGGCAGCTCGCCGATTTGCCGGCTGACACCACGCACCTGGTGCTTAGTGTCGGCGGCAACGACTTACTTCGTTGGGCCTGGGAACTTTTGAGAACTCCAGTGACTAAGAGTTCGCAGGTATTTGTCTTGCTAGCAGGAGTCATCGGCGGGTTCGAGCCCATGTATCGAAGGGTTGTAGAAGCATGTTTAGGAAAGGGCTTGCCGCTAGTTGTTTGTACCATCTATAAACGGGAATTTCGTCGACCAGGAGTTTCAGACAATGGCGCCAATCGCGGTAGCTATCTTTCAACGACGTCATCCTGCGCGTGTCCCGGGAAAAGGGCTTACAGGCTATCGATTTGCGGCCGGTGTGCGCGCTGGAAGAGGACTACGCAAATGAGATCGAGCCCTCGGCGATTGGCGGCAGGAAAATCGCGGCGGCGATTTGGTGGACGATTTCCGATCAAGAATACATCCATAAACCGGGGAAGTCGGCGGCACGGCTATGAAGAAGGAAAGGACCCGGATAAGGCCATACAAATTCAAAGGAATAGGACGAATGTCTCTTGAGAAAGAGCGAGCGATCTTGGAACGATGGCCGGAATGGTTCCGAACGGCGGGCGATGTTCGCCGGTCACGCATGGGCGAACGCTTCTGCTTCTGGTGCGGTGACGGCTGGTACGACATTATTTCCAGTTGTGTGAACGCCTTGAACCGCTGGTTGCCAATTTGGACGACGCAGCGCAGTTTCAAGTGGTACAACTTAAGGAGAAATTCGGCGGGTTGCGATTTTACGTCGAGGGTTCCAGCGACGAGATCGAAGCACTGCTCGAATCGGCCTGTGAACTCAGCCGGCGAACGTGCGAGGTGTGTGGCAACCCGGTAGCCAGCTTGGCGCAGCACGGGCGCCTGCTGCGCCGGCCTGCCAATCGGTTATGGAATGCCCTGTGTTCGCCTTGAAGCGAATTGGTTCTATCGGTTGCGCCGACCGCACTACCCTCGGTAGGCGGCCTCTTCTGGCATGAGGGATCAATTGTCATGGATTGGGCTGGATGTAGTGTGGTGGGTTCGGGCGGCGGCCGGGTCGGTCCTCGTTTGGCCAAACTGGTTGCACTCGACTACTGGCATGGGTTGGAGGAAGCCAAAATAGCGCAAAGCCGGGGGCTTCGCTTATCTCAAGTTGAGGAAATCATCGCCTTCGCCTTCCCGTTACGGCCTGACGCGTACGGCTACGATTGGACCGGTTGCGACGAAGTGGAGCAGGTGCGGAACAAGGTTAGCGGTGTGCCAATCTTAAAACACACCCGCTTACAAGCCGGTGCGGTAGTAGAAAATTTCAAATCCGGTGTAACTCCAGCGCAAATCTCTTATTTGTTTACGGTCCCACTGCAACGGGTCAAGGCAGTATTGTCTTTTATCTTCCCTGAACAGACTTTTCAAACGACTGCTGTGGATTGGACTGGCTGTAGCGAAGTTGAGCAAGCGTCTCAAGAAGTATATGGGCTTCCTGTCTTGAAAGGTTCATCGGTGCAGGCGAATGCCATTGCCGAAGGACACCGCGACGGAATGACGGTGGAGGAGCTCGCCGACTGGTTTGATGTCCCCAAGGAGCAGGTTCAGGCGGTGCTTGACTTTGCCTTTCCCGAAGAGGGGAAAGGCGCGTGAAGGATCCTTATTGATCAAAGGATTTCTGGCGCTCATTCGATAACGAAGCGCAATTTGCGGAGCTGCTGTAATCGGGCTATGGCAGCACCGACTGGCGTTCCAGGCTAAAATGGGATTAAGAGGCTAAAATGACGGCGGCTGAGGTTTACGAATTAACAACTGTGGGCGGCATGACAGTTTTTAAACAGGTGTTAGTCGCGTGCGAAGAACTCGGTCCATATTGCCTCATTGGCGGTTTGGCGGTGAACTGTTATGTTGAACCTCTTTATACGCTAGACGCGGATTTGGTTTTCATATCTTCCGCCTTGCCTGAACTTACAAAGAAATTAACCGGGTACGGCTTTGACGTCAAGACCCATGAACACACCTTGAATGTTATAGCTCCTGGCAGCGAGCTGCGAATCCAGTTCACCAAGGATGAACGATATCAAGCCTTTCTCCCGCGAAGTATAGAAGCAATGGTATTAGGAGAAAAGGTTAAAGTGGCGTGCCTTAGAGACGTGGTGCAAGGAAAACTTTGGGCCTACAGCGACCTCAAACGTCGATTTAGCAAACGAAAAAAGGATGAGTTGGATCTGATCCGACTCGCCGAAGCATACCCAGAGTTGAAGTCTATGTACACAGCCGAGTTGCAACAACTTTGTGGGTTGGGCCTTTGATTTCACCGACTGCCTGAGCTAAACCCGCACAAACGACTTTTGGAACGTTTTAATGAGCCAAAACACGGGGCGCTTGAACTTTGGCAGCGGGGCGTTATCCTTCGCGAAAATGAGCTACCTATTCCGGCCAATCTGAACGCGATTCCGGCGGCAAGGCGAACAACATTCCGGTCCGAACGTGAAGGCACCTTGAAGCCATGCGATGTCAACCGGACTGTGCAAACCGCGTTTGACTTCGCCAAGCAGACGCTACCGCTGCGCAGCGTTTCCGGCGAAATCACTTCGACCGCATCGCCCCAACCTAGAATCCAGCGGCGGATTTCAAAGGGACCACCGGCACGGAAGGTTAGTTGCAGTTTCCCTCCGGGCAGATCGGCGATTTCCTGGCTGGGATGCCAAAGCCGCTCGCGCACATAGGGTGCCTGATCAGATCGAAAGCGCAGGACGATCTCAATTGGATTTTCCTGGGAAACGCCGAACGCATCCTGGCGGCACTTTTGCGGATCAAACTCCGGGTCAATTTGAAACTCAAGTTCTGAGTGAATTACTGATCGTAGTCGATCAATCGCGAGTGTCGCCGCCCCGGTATGTGCCGGTACACGTCCAATAACGTATAGACCGCCGTCTACGAAGAGCAGGCGGTAAGGATCGAAATCGTAGCTCTTAGATTCCGAGCGACCAGGTTTGCGATACGCGACGCGGCACCGCCTTTTTCGCAGAATTGCCTCAACCACAAGCGCTATGAAGCTTTCATGAGCGCGGTAAGTTTTCGAACCGCAGCTCCAGGTCTCAATCATTTCGCCGAAACTGGTTTTTAGAGAGTTAGGCTCGGATTCGGCTAGCGCGTTCAGCTTGTATGCCCCAGAAGCCAGCGCTTTGGCGTTAATGGGCACAGTCCTGGTTTGCGCGGCGGCAAAGAGCAAAGCATCCAATTCGGAAGAAGAGAATTGAACATTTGGCACGCGAGATGCCAGCAGACGTGGCCTCGACAATCGCCCGCGCTCGTCTCCCGCGATGGGATACCCGGCGTCTTGGAGCGCCCGCAGGTCGCGGTAAATTGTTTCGCGCCTGGTGCGGAATTGAGCCGCAAGTTCCTGGACAGTAACCGCGCGTTATCGCATTGCCCCGCCGGACAAAGATTTAGAAACTGCTGTAGAGTTCCTACCGCCTCCCCGCCAATGGGCTCAAAACTCAACTACGCCGCTGGCGAAAGTGCGGGTGTTTTATCTTGGGGATGACACCCGGTGGCGGCTCTTTATTCTTTACCCGTAGTCTCCGTGAAATCTGGCTGAGATTCTCGGGCTCCGTGCGGCGACTAACAGATAATGCCCTTCGTTGATCGCGCGTCGCTCCGTAGTGCGGGCGCCCGGATTATTCCTATGACACCGCGTCCAGACAGCGCTTTCGAATGGAGGTGCCATGGACCCCTTCGTCTCCCAACTCTCCGATCTCTGTAGATCTCAGCGCACTCGATCAAAATGGGTGATCGTCCCCACCCACGCTATCGGCCGTACCCTCGGCGACCGGCTGGTCCTCGAAGGCACCGATTGGGCGAACCTGCGTTTTGTCACTCCGTTGGACATCGCGCTCCGCATGGGAGCGCCTTTCCTTGTTTCACGTGGCATCGATCCATCCGCCGAAGGGCTTGGCCCCGCGCTCATGATGCGTCTCCTTCTGGATCTGCCCCAGGAAGGCGGCTACTTTCGTCCATTGGCCGATCAACCAACGATGGCGCAGGCGTTGTGGACCACCGTTTGCGAACTGCGCCTGGCTGGCGTGCGCGCCGGGCATCTCGCCCCTTCAGCATTCGAATCGCCGGCGAAGCACAACGAACTGCGCACGCTGCTGGCGGCCTATGAAAGTTTCCTCTTGCAAAACCACCGTGGCGACACAGCCGTTGTATATGAAGAGGCGCTGCAACATCAAGACTGGTGTCCCATCCAGCCAGCCGATTGTTGGACGGAACTACCCGCTGCGCCGTGGACCACTGTTCAAAGAAATCTGATCAACGCGTTGCCTGGCGAACGCATCGTGCCGCGCGTTCATGCATTACCCGGCGTCACTTTGCCGCGCCGCTTTGCCGGCGAAACGGCCGCGATGCTCGATCCCGATCCAGAGAACTCACCGCTCGCATTCTTGCTCGCGCCCGAACGAACATCACCGCCGGTTGGGCTGAGCCTATTCCACGCTGGCGGCTGCGACGCTGAAATCGAAGAAGTGTTCCGTCGCATTCTATCGTCGGGCCGTTCGCTTGACCAGATTGAGATTGCGTGTGCAGATCCTCAACACGCCGCGCTGGTATGGGAAAAGGCCTGCCGTTACGATTGGCCCGTTACGATTGGTCCCGGCGTACCTGCCACTTTGACGCATCCTGGCCGCGCGCTACTCGGGCTCTGCTCCTGGATTGAAACGGACTTCAGTGCGGGCGTTCTGCGCCGGCTTTTCGAGTCGGGCGATATCACGCTGGGCAATGCCAGCGATATCACGCCAGGTCAGGCCGCGCGGCTGCTCGTTAAATCAGGAGCCGGCTGGGGACGCGCCACCTACGATATCTGTCTTACGCGTCTGTTGAAGCTTTATCAAAGGATTTCCGATGATCCGGATCGGTTGCCTGACCAGCGCACTTCCGCCGCGGAAAAAGCCGCTCGAACCGAGTTGTTACTCGGATGGATTGGCAGCCTCCTCGCTTCTTTGCCGGTAACCGGCGACGATGATCAGGTCAGTCTTCAAGCTACCGCGGCGCCAGTGCTGGGCTTCATCGGCACGAGTGCCACAAAAACGAGTGCGCTCGACGCCGCTGCCCACTCGGCGTTGCGCGATGCCATCGTCGAACTCCGTGAGCTTGGTTCCTTCCGCTGTTCGCTACCGATTGCTTTGCGCTTTGTCCGCGATTGCGTGAATGGCGTCAGCGTGGGCCGCGATCGTGCCCGCCCCGGCCATCTTCATGTGTCAGTGCTCGCGCAAGCCGCCTTTGCCAATCGTCCGATGCTCTTCATCGCCGGTCTGGAAGAGGGTGGTGTGTTTCCGGCGGCGATAGAGGATTCCGTGTTGCTTGACGCCGAGCGGCAGCGCATCAGCCCCGAGCTGCGTCGCTCCAGCGACCGTATCGAAGAGGCGGTCTACACGGTGCTCTCTCGTCTCGCCACTGCTGAATTCGGACCGGGCCGCGAAGTGTGTTTCAGTTACTCCTGCCGGGATCTGCGCGAATACCGGGAAACTTTTCCCTCATGGCTCATCCTGCAAGCGTACCGGCTACAGGTGGCCGATCCAACGAAATCATACCGCGATCTGAAAGCCGCATTAGGCGTGCCGAAGTCCTGCGTGCCGGAGTCGGCACGCGCGGCGCTGAGTGATAGCGATTGGTGGCTGAACGGTCTAAAGCGAGCGGGATCGGATGGTAAGCCGTCCGTCTTGCGGCAATATCCACATCTGGCGCAGGGAATCCGCGCGGCGGAGGCGCGCCTATCCTCCATGTTCGGCGAGTACGACGGGTTCGTGCCCACCGCCGGCCAGGTGCTCGATCCGTGCGCGCGCGAGCAGCCAGTTTCCGCCACGCAGTTGGAGAATGCCGCGAAGTGTCCCTTCCGTCATTTCCTAAGTCGAGGGTTGAGCCTGGAGTCCGTCGATGAAAGCGAGCGTGACAGCGACGCATGGCTTGTTCCCATGCTGCGCGGCAGTGAGTTGCATGACTTATACGCCGCCATGCTCGGCAAATGCCGTGACGAGGAACGTAAACCAACGTTTGTAGAGGATTCGTCCTGGTTGCGCGACCGCGCCTTTCGCCGCCTCCACGAGCTGCGAAAGGAGATGCCTCCGCCTTCCGGCGAAGTGTTCGACCGGGAGGTGCAAGACTTCATCGCCGACCTTGAGTTGTTCCTGAGGGCGGAGTGCGATACCGGCAACGGCAGAACCCCGGTTGGCTTCGAAGTGTCGTTCGGCCGAGTGCTTGATGAGGAAACTACCGATCCGCTTGCCTGCGCTGAGCCTATCTTCATCGATCTCGGCAACGGGATTGCGCTTCCGCCTTGCCGGTAAAATTGATCGGATCGACCAGCTTGGCCCCTCTTCCTTTGAAATCGTCGATTACAAGACAGGCGGTTACTTTGAGAAGGATTGGCAAGGCATTTTCGCGGGTGGCCGCCGTCTGCAACATGCTCTGTATGGGCTTGCCGCCGTCGAATTGCTCAAGCGGAAATACAGTCAACCCATCATCGCGGGAGGGACTTATTACTTTTCGAGCGCCAAAGGTCAGCAACAGCGAACGCATATCCAAAGGCCATCGAGTGCCGCGCTGACGGAAGTGCTTGTGGATTTGCGGCAGGTCATCGCGGAGGGAACATTTGTGCACGCAAGCGCTGAGTCTGCGTGTACGTGGTGTGAATTTGGCCGCGCCTGTGGAAACAATATATTCGCACAGGCCGCCGCTAAGGAAGCCGATCCAAAACTCGCGGCTTACCGCCGGCTGGTGGCGCATGAATAATGCGCGGCTGGCCGATCAGCGTTCGCGCGATCGCATCGTTTCCGAGCTGCAGCGCAACCTGCTGGTGGAGGCGGGCGCGGGTTCCGGCAAGACGCATGAGATGTCCAGTAGAATGGCCGCCGGTATTGCATCCGGAGACTATCAGGTGGAACACATCGCCGCGGTCACCTTCACGCGAAAGGCTGCTGCCGAACTGCGCGGGCGTTTTCAGCTTGCGCTGGAGGAAGAACTCGAACGCACTAAGAAGCTTGAGCCCGTGCCTGCTGACCGGATCGCGCGCATTCAGACGGCGCTTTCCAATCTTGAACGCTTTTTCTCCGGAACCATCCACTCCTTTTGCGGACGCCTGTTGCGCGAGCGCCCCGTTGAGGCTGGCGTATCGCCCGGTTTCACTGAACTCGATGAAGCGGCGGATGCACTGCTCCGCAAACAGTCGTGGCGGGATTTTCTGATCGCGTCCAAAGCCGCGGGCGACCCAAACGTGGCGGAGCTTCTGGAAGCTGGCATCAGGCCTAAAGAATTGGACGCAGCATTCGAGACGGTGTGTCTATACGAAGACGTCGAATTCCCGCCGGGCAATGCGTTGCGGCCCGACACAGCCGCCGGCTTCAAAGCGCTGGATGAGTTTTGGGCAGCACTGGGTAAAGAGCTCCCGGAAGACATGGCGCCCCAGACGACATGTCAAAACACAGAAGACCGCCAAAACGTTTGCCAGGCAAATGCGGATGACGGCGGCGCGACGGACAAGACCCAGCACGCTGGCCGGCTTGCTGGAGGCGTGGGACTTCGAACCAAAAATCGTTCAGAAATATTGGACCCACCATAAACTCAAAGGCCGGGAAATCGCCGCCAAGATCACTGGTTTGCACCACGCGTTTCGGACAGACGTTGTGAAGCCATTCCTAGCCGCCTGGCGGCAATATATCTACCGCTTGAGCATCACTTTACTGACAAGCGCGCGCGAACATGCCGCACAAGCACGCCGCCGCGCCAACACGCTCAACTACGACGACTTGCTCCAGTTGACTGCCAAGGTCCTGCGCGGCAATGCCGAGGTCCGCCGCGCACTCCAGGGAAAATACCGCTCGGCTCTTTGTGGACGAATTCCAGGACACCGATCCCATTCAGGCCGAGATCTTTTTCCTTCTCGCGGGGGTTGATATCGCTGCCTCCGATCACGTTGATTGGCGAACAATACAGCTTCGTCCCGGTGCGCTCTTCGTTGTCGGAGATCCCAAACAATCCATCTATCGCTTCCGCCGCGCCGACATTGATATTTACAACATCGTTCGCGGCCGCCTCATGGATCCAAACTGCGGCGAAGTTCTGCCGTTAACCACTAATTTTCGCTCCGTGCCCGCTCTGTGCGATTGGGCAAATGAAGTGTTCCGCCAGCAGTTTCCAGCGGAGGCAACATCTCACTCGCCAAAATACGCGCCCCTGGAAGCTCATCGGCCAGCAGGAAATACTGGCTCCTCCGGCGTCTACACGCTGACAATCCCAGCTTCGGTGGAGCAAAAAGATATTCCCCGCAATGAGGCTGAACAGATAGCGCGCTTCATTCGGTCTGAGGTGGATGCCAATCGCCGGTCATTCGGCGACTTCCTCATACTCACCCGCAAAAGAAAGATACTCGGTTCGTACGCGGAGGCGCTGGAAACTCTGCATATTCCTATCGAAGTGAGCGGCGCTGGAGCGTTCGGCACCTCGCGTGAAGTCGAACAGCTTGCTCTGCTGCTGCGAGTGTTGAGCGATCCGCAGGATGGCACGTCACTGGTTGGTCTCTTGCGGGGACCGCTATTTGGTATCAGCGATCAGGATCTGTTCGCCTTCCGCCAGGCCGGTGGGTGGTTCAGCATCTTTTGCGATGTGGATACCGCACCGGTGTCTGCCGCCCTAACATCGCTCCGCCAAATGTTTCGCTGGACACGCATGCTTCCCGCCGGTGCGGCCCTCGAACGAATCCTCGAACATACCGGCTATCTCGCGCTGGCGGCGACCACCGCGGCAGGTGTGGAAGCAGGCGATCTGCTGCATGCGATTGACCGGGTCCGCCAAGTGACCGAGGCCGGGCAAAGTCTCGCCGAGGCTGCGTTGGCGCTGGAAGCCGACTGCGATTCATCCAGCGAGGTGGAATCGCTCCCGCTGGAACCGGGGCGCGGCGATGTCGTGCGCATTATGAATCTGCACAAAGCCAAAGGCCTGGAAGCGCGTGTCGTCTTTCTGGCTGATCCATGCGGCGGTTTCAAGCCACGCGTAGACGTGCGGATTATCCGTGACGGGGTCAACGCCCGCGGTTACTTCTGCATTAAGCGAAAGTTCGGGGATTTCGGCGAGAAGGTGGTCGCTGAACCGGCTGGTTGGGCGGATTACGAAGCCCAGGAGCAAGTGTACCTGGCTGCCGAGCAGCACCGCTTGCTCTACGTCGCCGGCACGCGGGCACGCGACCAGCTCGTAGTGGGACGCTGGGCAAAGGGCTCCGGCAGAGGTACTCCTGCTTGGGGAGCGTTCGATTCATTTCTTACAAACGTACCCGAACTGTCGGTTGCTGCTACGGCGATCGCTCCCGGCGCGCAGCCGGTCGATTTTTCGGCTGGGGCAAATATGCAAGCGTATGTCGCCCGGTTCGCGGCTCACAAGCGGGCGCGGCTGGCCTCGTGGTCGGCAACTTCGGTTACAGCGGCGGCTCGCCACATCGTGGAAATCGCGGGCTCGGCGGAAAGTGAAGCGGACGACCCGACGCGCGCCCTCATTGGTGGCACCCCCAGCCATCGCGCCGATGCCGGCATGGCTTGGGGTAGCTTGATTCACGGTCTGCTCGAACATGCCATGCGCCACAAGGAGGCGACTCGCGAAGATCTGAAGCGGCTGGCGATGTGGTTAACGTTTGAACAGCCGGAATTGCGCCCAGTCATTGAGGAAGCAGTGCGCACGGTGGAGATTTTCAGCCGTTCAGAGTTCTGGCAGCGAGCCAGCGAGGCTGAGCACGCCGTAGAAGTACCTTTCCAGTTCGCTGAAACGGAAACTTCCTTGCTCGCCGGAGTCATCGATTTGGTTTTCAAGCACGGGGACAGTTGGGAGATTGTGGATTATAAGACTGACATTGATTTGGGTGAGGAACTCGCTGCACGTCGATACACCTATCAGCTCGCCGCTTATCAAAAAGCGTTGGCGTCTTGCGGGGTGCCGAACAGCAGGGCTTCGATATGGCCGGTAAGGGCCGGCGAGAGCTCGGCAGAAATGAAGGATTAAGGCCGTCGAGAGGCCACCCGAGCCGATGCGAACTCCTCACCCCGCATCTGGAATTTCTTGTGAACGTTCAAGGTTAAGCTTCAACAAGAGACCTAAAAACTCATCAGTAGCGATATCCACAGGCCAGCCATAGGCATCTGCTACAGCGCTATCAATCTGGGAATGAATATTTGATAACCATGTTGGCATCTCATTGTAGAGATTGGTTAGAGTCCTTTGAACCACGAGATTGAATCAGCCCCAAAATAGCCGCCGCTTTTCATTGCGCCAAATAGATCACTCGCCATTGGAGCAAAACGGTCCGGATGATTAAGACAAGCTTCGAGTAAGCGTGTAAATGGAGTGTTAACACCTTGTATTCGTGAACTGTATTCGTGAAGTTCGTATGTATTACAAATGTCTCCATATCGGAAACAACAAGTAATGGAGGGTTTTCGAGCGCAACTGCATAGCGCTGTAATTGGGCGTAGGCGGAATTAAGATCCTTGTTTTTGCCCTTAAATTCCCAGCCCAAAAGCCCTTTTTTCATACGTCAGCCCATCCATCACTCCCGTCAGCTTTTTTGGCACCGCGATCAAAAGCGTAAGACGCGCCGTGTGGGTCTATATCTGCTGGCGTCGGCTCTCCAAGCATTCGACAGAGGTCGATAAAATGTTCCTGAGATCCAGAGCGCTCTTTTAGCGAGGATACCGACCATTTCTTGATGAACTCTAACGGGGTTATCAATTACCAAGATATCAAGCGCGGGCTGGAGCTTACCCCAACAATTCCGTGATGCTCCAAACATGCTCGGTCAAGCCCGATGCCATAGCGGGAGTAACGCGCAATGACTTGTGAATCCGGCAGAAGTTGTAGGAGGCAAATTGCAAGCAGTACGCCGCCCAAAGGTTTTCAAAATCTTTGAGAACGCATTCGTCAGCGCGTGAGACGACGCACAGACATGCGGATCGTGAGGTACTGACGCTCCACAATCGAACTGCAAATGCGCTTGGGATCAGGATCGCCGATGAACTGGGACAATCTTCACTGATTCGACGGTGGCGGGAGAATACCGCGCTTCGCCTTACCGACCATCAAATTACAATTCTCTCAATTTGAGCGAAAGACATCTGATCTTTGCAGTCGTTAGACGTTTCTCGTCTGCAACGACTTGTGCCTGGCGATCTGTTGTGCAATTCCGAATACGCCCTGTCGGCGAAGGATTTGCCCGGCTGCGCTTTCGCTGGTTACCGCTAGTCTTTTTGATGAAGCGGCACGCCCGAGTACGACTCTTTCAAAACATGCCGCACGAGCCAGTCTTGCTCCGATTCCGTCGCCGTGCCGTCCTGTATAGCTTGCCCGAGCCGATCAACCCGACGAAATTCAGTTGCGTCGAACTCCGTAACCATTTTTTCCTCCATACCTGGGCGATAGCACTTGCCGCTGCCCGACTCGGAAGTCACCACGCTCGAAATATCTGGCCAGTCGTAGACATCCGGAAAGTTGTAGTCTCGTTCTTCCTTCCTCTTATAGCAGGTCGGCAAACAGTACTCGTCCATAGCATGTTCCACAACCATATAGGGAGGTCCGCCGTAATTTCTCGGGTCTTCCTGATCCAGCTTAATTGCATTGATCGCACGTTTCCCCGACGTCTGTACAGCGCCAGTGGCCACCGTCCGACCAAAACTCCATCCCGATGAAACAGTCCCCGGGTTTTAACATTTGTTTTGGAGCAACGAGAATTACAGAAGGGTTCATAGATCGGGCTTACACGAGCCCCGTCAGGAAAGTGGTGTACAAGTCGAGTCTAAATGGCAGTAATTGTAGCCGCTCGATGGCGGATCCGTTCTATCGCGTGAGTGCCACGGACGTCGACTTTCTCGTGGCAGGCGGCTTGAGAGAACCGTTCCGAAGCGGCGGAGTCGTAAGGGTTTCTCCTTTTGGAGTGCTGGAAACGCCCGATAATCCTTCCGGGCAGAAACGGGAGAAGAGGTCGCCTGATGGTGGATGATCATCACCCGACGCAAGCCGGGAGCCGGGGACGACGGCAAACCCCTCGGTAGGCGGCTTCTTCTCTTGGTTGGGAGAGCGGGTGGCCGTAAAGCCCAGAATGTTGTGTATAGATGGGTTGCATGTCACCAGAAAAAGAGCAAGCTATTTTCCAAAGATGGCCGGACTGGTTTCGCACCGCGCACGACGTCCGTCTTTCGGGCATGAGCGATGGCTTCCGCTGCGATGACGGCTGGTACGACATCATTTATGAATTATTCGAACGGCTGGAACCGCTTGTTGCCAAGCTAGACGAGAGCGGCCCATCGTTTGAGGTAAGACAAGTCAAAGAGAAGTTCGGCACGCTCCGGTTTTACGTGAATCGTCGGAACGATGAAATCGAGGCGGCGATTGATTCGGCGCTGGAACGCGCTAGCCGGACGTGCGAGCTATGCGGGAACCCTGGAAATCTGGAGGAGCGGCTGTGGAAGACTTTGTGTTCCTCCTGCATGCCATCGCATATCATCGCCATCTTTGAGGTTGCCTTCAGGCGCTCCCGGCGCATCACTGACGACGAGCTCCGTCGCGACCAGCTCTCATGCTTTCGCGAGAAACTCTGGGAAGCCAGTGAATGGTTGCCCGAGAGAGATAGGGAGAGGCTGCTTAAAGCATATGCGGATTCTTTTACCGATGCCGATTACCGGCCCCTGGCGTTATGTCACGACGTCCCCGAGCTTCTTGCCGCGATTCGCGCGACCCCGGTGGGCAAGCTATTAACCGTCGAGTATCAGCGTGTCGGCGACCATCCGCAGAAGCTCACGAGGATGGAGACCGAGTTGCAAGACATCTGTATGGGTGCAGCAATCGGTTTCCAGCAGTCCGTCCACCTCTGCCCGCTACTCCACCAAGAACAGGCGCACGAGTGATCCGTCTGACCCGCCCGTATAAACGCGCTCGGTGGCCTTCACAAAGTCTGTGGCCTTGGCGGTGGGGATGTCCTCGAACTGCTGAGGGTTGCGGTCAACAAGCGGGAACCAAGTGCTTTGCACCTGAACCATGATCCTGTGACCGGTCCGAAATGTGTGACAGACATCCGGCATCACAAACTCGATTTTCGCGGCCTTTCCCGGTCCGAATGGTTCCGGTTTCGCGAAGCTGTTGCGATATTTCCCTCGAAAGGGTTCGCCGCGCACAAGTTGCTGGTAGCCGCCCATCTGGACATTGGTTGGGTTCGGGTCTGGATTGGGATAGTCGTTAGGGTAAACGTCGATGAGCTTCACAATGAAGTCGGAGTCGGTGCCTGACGTGGAGACTTTGAGAACGGGAGTGATCGGTCCCGCGATGGTCATGTCGTGGTCGAGTGGCGGCGTTTGATAAACGAGCACGT
Organism: Bryobacterales bacterium; assembly: GCA_963763615.1. Taxonomy (GTDB): domain Bacteria; phylum Acidobacteriota; class Terriglobia; order Bryobacterales; family Bryobacteraceae; genus Bog-105. Next base: position 643,561 of record CAVXPI010000021.1, read on the forward strand.
CGGGACGGCGCGCGGCAAAGCGTTGGTCGTAAGTCATGTAGTCGCGAGGCATTCCAGGACCGATGCCAGCGAGAATAGGTACAGGCCTTGCGGGATCGCTGAGGTATTCATCTGCCGCTTGCTCCGGCTGCGCTCTAAATGAAAGCGTTCCGTTAGGCCCGAGATACAGCGCCTTTGCTGAGGCGTTCTTCGGCGGCCATTCGGCGAAACGGAGCCACTGGTTTGTGCCGGTCTCAAACACCCATGCCTTGGGAATTTCGTTATCGGGCGGAGTTTTCAAACCGGCGCCCTTGCCTTTAAGATTCTGGATGAAGAAGGGTAACTCAATGTGTTCCCGAAAGAACTCGGCGGTGGCCGAGGCAAAGTTCAGATCGCCTAGTGTCTGGCCATCGCCTCTTGACCAGCAGCCGTGGCACCAAGGTCCCATCACCAAAGTGTTGGACGCTTTAGGGCCATCCTTCTCGATGGCGCGGAAGAGCTTGAGCGGGCCCGAAAGATCTTCCGCGTCAAACCAGCCGCCGACGAATAACGCAGCGGGTGTGACGTTCTTCATATGCGGAGCCTGGGCGCGCGTTTGCCAGAAGTCATCGTAGCTTGGGTGCTTGAGAATATCGTTCCAATAAACGTTTTGGTCCTTTAAGAAACGTTCATTCGCATTGGCGAGCGGACCCATGCGGAGATAGAAATCGTATTGATCGCGGGTGCCGAAATCGAATCCCGAAGATTGACTTGGGCGTTCGGGTTCTGGTCCACGAGGTTTAAAAACAGAGTAGAAGCCGAAGTTCGCAGCAAGGTGAAACGCGCCATTGTGGTAAGCGTCGTCGCCATTGCCGACATCGCCCATGGGTGCCTGTGGAGAGACCGCTTTGAGCGCCGGATGCGAATTGATTAAGCCATAAGCTGCGAAGAAACCAGGATAAGAAATGCCCCACATTCCCACTTTGCCGTTATTGTTTGGGACGTTCTTGATCAGCCAGTCGACAGTGTCGTAGGTGTCAGTGCTTTCGTCACTGTCCTTCGGTCCGCTAAAGACTGTCTTATGGGGCGGTACATCAATGAATGCGCCCTCCGACAGATAGCGCCCCCGCACGTCCTGATAGGCGAAGATGAAGCCTTCCTTCTCGGCCAGCTCGGAGGGCCCAATGACGGGACGATAGTTGTCGATGCCATAGGGCGCAACCGAGTAAGGCGTACGCTGCATGATAATGGGATACGTTTGCGAGAGATCTTTAGGAACGTAGACGGCGGTAAATAAGCTGATCCCGTCGCGCATGGGAATACGGTACTCGTACTTGGTGTATTGAGCGCGGGTGTAATCAAGCTGCTTCTTCTGATCGGGACTGAGGGGAGCTTGAGCATGGACCAAGGGAAGCAACGCACTGCAAAGGAGAAGCGTACGCAAAAACATCGCCATGCAGAAGAGTATCTCAGAGGCGTCGCGGCCAATCGATCATCCCGCCCGTCCCTGCATCGTAAAGTATTTTCGGCGTTGCCACAATATCTCGGTCGCGGCTACGTCTACACGAGAAAGGATGACACCGACGGCGTGAGAATTTCAAATGAATTGCGATCGTTCCCGCTCGACACCGCGCGCGGCTTTCTCAAAAGTGAATTGGCCGCAGCGATAGCGAGGGGCGTCCGCCAGTGCGTTGTAATCGCCTCGGGACAGTCGTTACCGGAAGCATTCAGCAGTTTTTGCAACCCAACGCTGCGGGTGTTTGCCGTGGATGAAGATGTTGCCTCTAACTTGCCGGCTACCTTCGTCCCAACGGATTTCACATCAGAGACATTGGCCGCCGCGCTCGAAAAGTCGGCCTTCGACCCGTTGAAAGCGAGCCTGTTTGTGTGGCTCGGTGGCGCGGGGTGTCGCGCTGCCGAAGGCGTTGTGGCCACTCTTGCCTTTATCGCCTCGCTACCCAAAGGAACGGGTGTGGTCCTTGATTACGTGGCCGAACGAACGTCTCTTGGGTCGTTGAGCGACACCGCCCTGGACGTTCTGGCCAGCCGCATATCGTTGCCTGCTGGCGGCATCAAGCATTTGATTCAGCCGCAAGCTGTAAAGGGGATGCTTCACGGCCTTGGCTTTCAGCAAATAGTGGATTCGGCCAAGGAAGAAATTCATTTGAACTCCAGGCATCTTATCAGTGCAGTGACTTAACGAGATTCTACTCCCACTGCTGACGATTGTTTGATTGCCAACGCTTAGAACACCTCGCAAGTACGGGAGTACCGCTAGACCCAAGGTTTCGGAGAAGTTCAATATCCACCGCCGACTTCTAATGTGAGAAAGGAGAGGGATACTCCAGAATGTTAATGGATATGGCCTATCTCGATCATCCCGCTGAAGAAGCCTTTGAGCGCTTCCTTCTGGAACACTGTGCTGAAAACGAGTTGTGCGAAGTCGAGACTCATCTCCTCCATTGTGAGGATTGTTTGGATCTTGTGGAACGCCTTGAATTTGAGATCACCGTCTTCAAACGTTCTCTGCAAAAAATGCTAGACCGGCAATTCACCATGTCGGCACTAGAGCCGGATCGCATCCACCAGCGAGCATGACTTACCCGCAACCATCGCTGGAAACGCCGTTTCTCTTTCGCTAATCTCATGAGAGAGGACGTATGGCTTCAACAATCTGGCGGGGCTTTATCACTTTCGGCGTCATTTCCATTCCGGTAAGACTGTTCAAGGCGGCCCGCGCTGAGAGGGTGAGTCTCCGCCGTTTGCGCCGTGAAGAACCTCCCCCCAAGGCCGCATCGGAATTAGAGGAGGTAACAGATTCTCGGGCCGGTTCCGCATTAATGCCGTCCCCCGGCGCGAGTCAGCAGAACCGGCAGCGGCTGAGTCTTGTCCCAAAGACGACGGCAGCTACCTCCGCACCTGCACCGGTTCTCACTCCCGTCAAACAAGCGTCCGTCAGCGATGAATCCGGCGACATTGTGCCGGCCGAATTAATTGTCAAGGGTTTTGAATACGAAAAGGACCGCTTCGTCGAGATCGACGGCGAGGAGTTGAAGAACGCGGCGGCGCAAACGTCCACTGAAATGCAAATCGAGGAATTTGTGAAGCTGGCGGATATCGACCCGGTTTACTTCGAAACTTCTTACTACGTCTCGCCTGACGCGGCTGGTGAAAGAGCCTACGCCCTTTTGTATCGATCCATGCAGTCGACCGGCCTGGTAGCTATTGCACAATTTGCCATGCACGGGCGCGAACACGTAGTGGTGCTTCGTCCCGGCAAAACGGGGATGCTCGCGCACACAATGTTCTTTTCGACAGAGGTCCGGTCCAATGAAGAGCATCGAGCCGACACAGACGCCGTGAATGAAAGGGAACTGAATCTCGCCCGTACGCTTATCGATTCACTCGCTGGGCCGTTCGAGCCGGGCAAGTACCGCGACACTTATCGCGAAAAGTTGGAAGCATTAATTGCCGCGAAGGTGCAGGGCCGGGCGTCGGCGAACCAGGTGACAACTCCTAAGGGCCGCCCCCGCGTTGCGGATTTGACGGAAGCGCTCAATCAAAGTTTGGCGAATTTGAAGAAGCCTGCTGGATCAGAGCGCCGAACGAAAGCCCAACAAGAGGCTGCCGGGACGAAGAAAACCAAACGGGCGTCCCGCTCTGCCGGAAATTAGAAAACAGGGGTGTCAGTCGAGGGAACAGCCGAAGCTGGTTCCCTCGAACTGGGAAAACGTGTTTCAAGGAGCGAGCACGAAGGCGACAGCCGAAGACGCATCGTATTGGCTTTGCCGAGACCACCCATTGTTCGCTGTGGCGGCAACATACAGGTATTCGCCAAATCCCGCTATCGTGCAGCTTCCCAGCATGGTCGAAGCCGGGCTGGTTACTGGCGAAAGCGCAGGCACGGGACCGCCAACGCCGATGATTTGGTTAACGCCTTTCACCACCTGGAAGGAATATGTAGCGAATCCATTCGGGTGGCTAGCCGTAAGGGGCATACTAACCGGCATCGAATTAGCGTTTGTGTAGTGAAGCAATCCGCAGCCCGGATCAGCGGCATGGCCGTCCAACGTCGGGGTGGCCAGCCCGGCGGTGCACTGACTGTTATCCACATGAATCGTAACTGCATCGCTGGTCTCAATCGTTTGGCCAGCCGAATTGATGAACTCAGCTTCAATAGTGTGCAAGCCGTTAGGCAAATTGGTTGAGTCCGTCAAAGTGCCCAGCGCCGGATGCAACCAAAGCAGTAAGTCGCTTATCGGGCGGACCGGATAGTAACCGGGTTGGGCATTTACCACCAGCGGTGTCATGGTTTGCAACACGAAGGTTGTACCGTTCCATTTATCGTCGGTCCATGTATCCATTCGAACGACGCCGTTAATCTTGATTCGGTAGTACCGGGCACCGTCATTCGCCGCTCGCTCGTGATTGATCATAAGTGGCAAAGTGCCGCCGAATGGCACATTCTTCACCGGATAATGTGCCCCAGGATCGCTCGATGTATCCGCCAGACCATTTGCCAGAATGTCCGTGTACGGAATGAAGCCGATCTCCATCAATAGTGGACCCGACGCCTGGTAGGCTGAAAGATTTAGCGATTGGATGACCTGATCGCAACAAACCAGAATGCGCGAGGAGCCGGCGCGCGCGACGCTGGATGGCCGGAATCCGACTCCACTTACAACGCTTGATGTGTTAGCGGCTATGTCGATGCGGGTGACGCGATTGGCCGGGTCGCGTTCGGTTACGAATAAGGAGGTCTCGGCGGCATCAGCCCAGGTAAGATCGAATGGCGCGGTCAATCCGGTTGCTAGGGATTGGCGAGTCCCGTCACTCAGCCGGTAGCGGCTCACACGCCCGCCGTCGGAACCGGTGGTCTGCTCGCTCACAAAAGCGAATTGCAGATCTGAGCTAAGAACGAGGCCGACCGCAAAATTCAGTTTCGGAAGCACCGCCGTCTTGGCGCCAGTCACCAGGTTTATCTGCCACAACCGGCCGGTCTCCGCATATTCGACAACGTAGGCGGAATTATGCGCTTCGTCAAGTGCGATCTGCTGGGGAGCCGCCAGTCCCGATGCGATCAGTTTGGCAGTGTTGCGGTTGGCCGCACTTAGAGGCACCTTTACGAGATCGCCGGAACGCTCCGTTACAAAGGCGTGAACACCGTCTTTGCTGATCTTAACGTCCTCTGGATTGGTATAGCCGCTCCCAAGAGTTACATAGCCGGACAACAGCTTATATGTGACCCACTGAATCTTTAAGTCATACCCATAAGTGAGCACTTCCACCTTAGCGAAGTTCCCTTGTGTCGTACGGACGGCAAAGATATCACCTGCGACTAACTTGTTTGTCGCATCGCTATTTCCGTCAATCGGTGTCGTCGAGTAGACTAGAACTTCAAGGTTGTTTGCCGTCACATTAGAGAAGTTAGCCGATCCCAAGTTGACGAGCGCCGCGTTATTTTGCGGAGCCATTCGCCGATTTATTGTCGTTTGCTGGTCCCACCAGAGATCGGCGTCCGCTTTTGGACCGCCTTGTACTCCACTATCGAGATCGAAAATAAAGGTGCCTTTCAGGGTGGTTGCGCCAGACGAAACCACAATCGAGGGACTGAACAGGTTTAGCGCTGCAAGCTCACCTTTGTTGTACTCGACAAATACGAGCTGGTTTTGAGCAATGCGGAAGTCCGATCCGATTGCGCCGCCGATGCCTGACAGAATCTGTACCGGTGTAACGGCAGTCGTTGCAGCGGAGACAGGTGTTGAGGTTGGGGTCAAAACGCCCTTGGGAACGTCAATGATTGTAGCCATTGTTAATGATTTCTTTCCTTTGAGACTTGCGCTTTAGTGGGCATAGACATTTTGCCGGAGGCTAGAAAGCCTCGCTTGCAAACTTGGTTATGGAGCCCAGTTTATGAATTGATCGAATCACTTAGTCTGTGCGGAGGAAGTGATATTCGCGAGGCCCTGGTTATCACACGGTTGACCTTGGCGATTGATTAGACACAAAGTCTGCAGACGACGGATTTCGGCACCCATCGTCACATTCTCATGACACAGCAGTCATGTAAATCTATGACCCGACTCGGGGCCCGACTTCTCTAGTCAGTTGAAGCGGAAATCTTTTTTACTTGGTTTTAAAGGAGTGCCAGAACGAGTATAGTCAGAATCAAAGCCAAAGAAAAGGAAAAAGTAAAAGAAAAAAATGAGAGGGCCTTGCCCCGGCGTGGAGCCGGGAGCTGAACACGGCGGGTGGGCCGCGCCATCGCGTCAACCTTTTACAGGCTGGCGCTGCAGTTTTGCCAGCGGAAGAGAAAAAAGTGACGGCCGCAAAGACAGCACCGGTAAGGTTGGAGGAGCCAGCGGAATGCCCGTTCAAGGGCATTCCGCATCCCCACGCTTCTTAGCTCGATTGATCTGCAATGCGGACATCGCGCTGAGAAGAGAACCGTCTTGTGGGTTGTCATAGTCTCGCTCGGGGCAGCGACCTAGCTGTCTACGTCATCGGCAACGCTACAAATCATGGCTTCTGTGGTAAGCATCAGAGCTGCAATGGAGGCAGCATTTTGGAGAGCAGTGCGAGTGACTTTGGTTGGGTCGATCACGCCGGCCTTGACCAGATCCTCGTATTTTTCGGTGGACGCATTGAATCCGTAGTTGGGATCGCTTTGGCCTTTGATATGCTCGACAACGACCGCGCCTTCCGTTCCGCAGTTCAGGACAATCTGGCGGACCGGTTCCTCGCAAGCGCGCCTCACTATGTTGACGCCGAATTGTTCATCGGCATCCAATTTGAGGCTCTGTAATGCCACTGCCGCGCGCAGTAACGCAACTCCGCCGCCTGGCACGATGCCTTCTTCCACCGCCGCGCGCGTGGCGTGCAGAGCATCTTCGACCCGAGCTTTTTTCTCCTTCATCTCGGTCTCGGTGGCCGCGCCGACTTTGATGATGGCCACGCCACCAGCCAGCTTTGCCAGCCGCTCCTGCAACTTCTCGCGATCGTAGTCGGAAGTTGTTTCGTCAATTTGGGTGCGGAGTTGCTTGATCCGTCCCTCAATGTTCTTTTGCGTTCCGGCGCCGTCGATGATCGTGGTGATGTCCTTATCGATTGTGACGCGTTTCGCACGCCCTAAGTCGGATAATTGCACGCCCTCAAGTTTCATGCCCGTTTCTTCCATAACCGGCGTGCCGCCTGTGAGGATAGAGATATCTTCGAGCATCGCTTTACGGCGGTCGCCAAAACCAGGAGCCTTCACCGCGCAAACATTAATAGTTCCGCGAAGTTTGTTAACCACCAACGTAGCCAAGGCTTCGCCTTCGACATCTTCCGAGATGAGTAGCAGCGGCTTGCCGGCCCGCGCGATTTGCTCCAGAAGAGGAAGAACGTCCTTCATGCTGCTGATCTTCTTTTCGTGGATTAAGATGTACGGCTCTTCGAGAACGCACTCCATCCGCTCGGGGTCGCTTACGAAATAGGGTGAGAGATAACCACGGTCAAACTGCATGCCGTCTACCGTGTTCAGTTCGGTAGTCATGGTCTTAGATTCTTCCACCGTAATGACGCCGTCTTTGCCCACCTTCTTCATGGCTTCGGCAATAACGTCGCCGATTGTGGAATCGCTGTTGGCGGAGATGCGGCCTACCTGCGCGATCATATCGCCGGATACCGGTTTGGAAACCTTCTTGATTTCTGCCACGACGATATCAACCGCTTTGTCGATGCCCCGTTTGATGGCCATCGGATTTGCGCCGGCGGTAACAGCCTTGACGCCTTCGCGAAATATCGCTTGAGCAAGAATTGTCGCGGTGGTCGTACCATCGCCGGCGACATCGGAAGTCTTCGATGCAACCTCACGAACCATCTGCGCGCCCATATTTTCCAGCGGATCCTTCAATTCGATTTCTTTTGCCACCGTTACACCATCTTTGGTGATCGTGGGGCCGCCGAACTTTTTCTCAAGAACAACATTACGGCCCTTGGGTCCGAGCGTGACCTTGACTGCGTCAGCCAGTTGATTGACGCCGCGCAGAATCGCCTGGCGGGAGTGATCGCTATAAATAATTTGTTTTGCCATTTTGTATTTGACTTTCGACTTACTTTGCAGCAGCGCTAGCGCCAGTTAGAATGCCGAGAACATCGTCCTCGCGCATGATTAGATACTCTGTGCCAACGAGTTTGGTCTCGGTGCCGGAGTATTTCCCAAACAGAATCCTGTCGCCAACCTTAACGTCAAGGGCTACCAACTGGCCGTCCTCTTGGCGCTTGCCATGCCCGATGGCCATGACCTCGCCTTCTTGCGGTTTTTCTTTGGCGGAATCTGGAATGATGATGCCGTTGCGCGTGGTTTCTTGTTCTTCGATCCGCTTCACCACAATGCGGTCGTATAAGGGTCTAATATCCATGTGTATTTCCTCAGCTAACTTTCTTTGGGCCTTGATTTGCCGGTATCTTGGATCGTTACCAACCATCTTGCGCACCTGATCGTCAATCTCTTGCCAGTCGCGAATGAAAGAGCCGGCTTGTTCACGGCTCATGACTTCGGCGCGCTTTTCTTCGAGTATGGCGATGATCGCTTCGGTATCTTCGCGCCGCCCGTCTTGCTGTTTTTGGGCGATTGATCGAAATGAGGCCGCCACACGGTCGAATTCGAGATTAGCGCTCCGCTTCAGCCGCTCAGCCCACTCTAGCTGGCTCGGAGTGCCGGCCATCCGGAGCGGGTGCGGGAGCACGGGGGCGGGGACCGCACCGCCCTCGCCCTCCCAAGATTCCAGCTGCTCACTCATGCAACCTTTATTTATTGGCCAGAGCCGGTTGCGGTTGTGCGCTCGTGCGCGGAGTCTCTGTTTAATTCAGCGACGAATCTAGCGGCGGCTTTGGGGATCTTGTTCCTGCTTGTTATTACTTGCCGGCTATCGAGCCGTCTGCCGTACAGCTTGGCGTTGTCGTCTACATCTGGACGTAACGTGGCCCCTTCCAGGGAGACGCCGGCGAACAGACCTTGAGAACGAGACCATGACAGAATCTCAGCATGTAGTTGAGCGTCGGTTTGAGCTGATGTGGAGCGTCCAACTGGCCCGGCGGCCACACTAGCGTCGCCACCCAAAGTGAACTTGCTTTCCAGGAGTTTATTCCGCCCGCCTTCATTCATGACAAGCATGACTACGTCGGTTTCTTTTCCGCCGATTTGAAAGCCCACGCTGCCGCCTTCGATGCGGATTGTGGCGGGCGCAGACCAGCCGTTTCCGCTAGCCTTGCGGCATGACAGGTATCCTGTCCCAAATTTGGCGCCGACTATGAATGCCGCGCTCTTCTCGTCTGGAACTATGACGATACAGTGCGCTCTTTCCATTAAGTCTCTTGGAATAGCTTTGTCGGGCGTCGCCATGATTTCGGACATCACCATCGTTGCTTGGTCTAGTCGTTTTGCTTGCTTGTTTCCCTGAGCCACCAATGGTGCGATTGCCAGAGTTGCTACTAAAATAATTCGCATTGTTCAACCTTTTCAGTCCACCCAGTGAACTCCATCAAGCCTATGGGCGACACGCTTTGAAGTGCACGGGTAACGCCAACCCGTTCATTTGTTGAGCCTATTCACCCTGAACGACTGGCGGTGCTGTTTCCTGTCGAAAGTGAGCGGCGGCAATTGACCAACCACGGTCAGATGACCACTAGCGGTCAAATGCGTGCGAATGCATGGCGCTCAGACTCCGCACAACCTCACTCTTTCGTAGGGCGGCCATTCTTGGCTGCGGGCGGCTTTCCAGCCGCCTAAGTGAGAACAGAGCCTAGCCTCCCTCCGTTTGAGGGCGGGCGGGGTCGTTTGAAGGGAAGTCACACTTCATGCGCGGGAACCGTGGGCGCGAGCCAGCAATTCCTCTGTGGCGCGAAACCAATCTTCTTGAGGAGACCCCTCCGGGCGGCCTCTCTCAATCCACAACCGGTGTGCAAGTTCGGCAGTCTCATGATGTCCGAATGTCAAGGTACCGTGTCGATTTACCGCCATCTGCGTCTCTTGGTGGGCAGCTTGGGAATGCTCAAGAGCTTGCCGTGAACGCTCGTGCCCAGTCTGGTGATCTTGCTGGCCTCGCTGTTGGGCGGCGCGATGGGCATGCGCCGCCATATCATGAAGTTCGGCGGCCCGTTGGTGGTTCTCGTAGTGTGATCCGTTGTTATAGCGCGTTGACATATTAGAGAGCCTCGATCTTGGCCGATTTATTGTGGGCTTCCTTTGCAAGTTTGTAGGCCTGATTGGAATATTCCAATGCCCGTTCCGCATGCCAAAGGCCGGGTTCGTGTTCACCTTTTTCGTTATGTTCAGCGGCGGTGCGGTGAGCACGCGCGGCGCGTTCATGTTGTTCGGCGGCTTGCCAGTGTTCTTCGTGCATGACGTCTCTTCCTCCACTATTTCTTGAGCACGAAATCGACCAATCTCCGGACATAAACCGATTCTGCGTCACGCTGCCTCGCTTTGACGTTATCCGGTCAACTGACCGTATTTAGTTAAAACTTCCAAGACTCTTTGCGCGATAACCCCGGTCAATGCGCTTGGTGACCGGCGTGCTCTCAGTCATTCGGTTGATGAATTGAAAAGGAGTCCGAAAATGTCAAATGAAAACTCAGTTATAGCAATCTATGGCTCGCATAAGGGGGCAGAACAAGCGGTGAAGGAGTTGCAGCGCGGCGGAATCGATATGCACAGCTTATCGATTGTCGGTAAGGATTACCACACCGACGAGAACGTTGTGGGCTATTACAATACTGGCGACCGGATGAAGTACTGGGGCAAGGTTGGCGCATTCTGGGGTGGCTTCTGGGGCTTGCTCTTCGGATCGGCCTTCTTTGCCATTCCCGGTTTGGGAGCTGTGCTGGTTGCCGGGCCGCTTGTCGCCTGGATCGTGGGCGCGCTGGAAGGTGCCGTTGTGGTTGGAGGCTTAAGCGCGGTGGGCGCGGGTCTAGTGAGTATTGGTATTCCGAAAGATAGCGTTGTGCAGTATGAGACCGCACTCAAGACCGACAAATACTTGCTCATGGTGCACGGGTCGATTGCGCAGGTCGAAAAAGCGCGAGAGATTCTTGGCAACACCGAGCCCGAAAATGTCACTTTTCATGCCGTCGAGGCCGTGGCCGCGGGTGCAAGGTAGTTTGATCTAAAAAGAGAATACGATGCTAAGAGATGTGAGTGAGTTAGAAGGCCTCGGTATCCGAGCAACCGATGGCGAGCTTGGAGAGGTAAAAGAATTTTATTTCGACGATGACTCCTGGGCTATCCGCTACTTAGTAGTGGAAACGGGCGGCTGGCTGGGTGGTATGCGAGTGCTGATTTCGCCGTATGCCATTGCCCGAATGGATCCGACCGGCAGACACATAGATGTGGCCCTGACAAAGAAGCAAGTTGAGAACAGTCCCACCATCGATACACATCTTCCTGTGTCTCGCCAGCACGAAGTCGCCTATCTTGGTTATTACGGATATCCGTATTACTGGGGCGGTCCTTATCTTTGGGGGCCGGGATACTATCCATCCGGCCTGGCCATTCCCACAGTCGCGTCCGGGGAGAGCCGAAGCGACAAGAGCCACAAGAATTTAAGCGACAGTCACCTGCGCAGCACGAAAGCTGTTGAGGGTTATCACATTGAAGCTGTTGACGGCGATATTGGGCACGTACATGGATTTATTGTGGAGGAGCAGTCTTGGGCCGTCCGCTACATCGTCGTCTCAACAACCAACTGGTGGCCTGGCAAGGAAGTACTGGTTTCGCCCGCCTGGATTACGAAGACTAGCTGGAGCGAATCCAAGCTCTATACCGGTCTCACGCGTGAAGCAATTAGGGATGCGCCTGAATATATCGAGTCGAGAAAGATCACCAGAGACTACGAAGACGATCTTTACATGCACTATGGCCGGCCACCTTACTGGCTGCATGAGGCCGAACAAGAATCTTCATTTTCCCTGAGCAGCGTTTAAAGGTTTGGGCATCGGCATTCCGGTTAGGGCGGATGCCCCTGGTTTTTCAATTTTCGCAGTTTCACTTAGAGAATGCCCAGAGATGGGCGGAAGGAGATAAGGTATGCTTTGGACAATTGTCGCTGTGTTGTTAATCCTTTGGTTGTTGGGATTTAGCATGAGCATTGGAGGTGGTTTGATCCACATATTATTGGTGGTCGCACTAGTAGTTATTGTGATTAACTTGCTTTCCGGCCGCCGTAGCATGATTTAGTTTTGGTGGACTTGGAAGTAACTCACAAATTCTTGCGTGAAATGCCGAGTTTTCGCATCATCGCGTTCAACGTAGTTCTGTGGAGTCCAAGTTTCGTGGCAGCGGCTGTGACAACACCGCCGCTCTCGCGAAGCACTCTTACGATATAGTCCCGCTCTACCTGCTCTAAAGTGGCGTTGCTCCCTGCATCGGGCGCATCTTCCCTGATTTCAGCTAGAGGCGCTCGGAGGTCCGGTCCTTTGGAAAGGATGACACTCCGTTCGATGAAATTTTCCAGTTCCCGTACATTGCCAGGCCAGCGCCAGCTTACCAGCGCCGCCATCGTGTCAGTCGGAATCTTTTCGATTTTCCGGTCCATTTTGGCGGCATATTTTTTTGTAAAATGCCGCACCAAGACCGGTATATCTTCGGGGCGATCCCGCAACGGCGGAGTTGTAATCGGAAACACTTTAAGCCGGTAGTAGAGGTCGCTGCGAAATAGCTTGTCGCCCATCATCTGATTCAGGTTCCGGTTGGTTGCCGCCAGCAGCCGCACGTCAATCGGGATTGTTCGAGTGCCCCCCAATCTTTCGAACGCCTTCTCCTGCAAAGCGCGCAGCAACTTCGGCTGTAACTCAATGGGAATATCGCCTACCTCATCCAGGAAAAGGGTTCCCTTGTGAGCCATCTCGAACCGGCCGATCTTTTGCGACAAAGCCCCTGTGAAAGCACCTCTTTCATAGCCGAATAACTCACTCTCCAAGAGCCCGGTTGGAATAGCGGCGCAATTTAAGGTGATGAAGGGAAGATTCCTGCGCGGACTGATTTTGTGGAGGGCGCGGGCGATTAATTCCTTCCCGGTGCCGGTTTCACCCAAGATCAAAACTGTTGCGTCCGTTGGCGCAACCAACTCCACTTGGCCTAGCACGCGCTTCATAACGGCACTGGTTCCAACAATTTCAGAGAAATCGCCAACGGGTTCATTCGTGTGCTCTTCCACCGTCTCCAACCGGTCGCGCTGCCTCAGGTCCTGCACGAAAGTAATCCAGCGAAAGGGCGCAAGGTTTAACGCCGCCGTAGTGATGAGCACCGGGACGCGAGTTCCGTCTTTTCGAATCAGCTCTTTTTCATAAGGCGTGCAAGCACCGAAGCGTAACTCTTCTTCGTGCGCTAGTTCATCCAGGCCAAGATATTCAACCGGAGTTAGATCCGGCCAGTGCAGGCGGCCTTTTTCCAAATCATCTCGGCTGTAGCCAACCAGTTCTAGAAATGTATCGTTGGCTTGCGGTAAGCGGTCGAACTCGCCGGATACAATTCCGGCAACGGTGGATGCGGCTTGAATTGGGCGCGCAAGCGTTCGGCCCCGGCGTACCTTTTCGTCCTTGTCGTGACGCCCGCTGAAGTCCCGAACCACCGTCGCAAAGCCCCGCAACGCTCCGCTTTCGTCTTTCAACACTATGGTCAAAATGTCAGCCCAGAATCTTGAGCCGTCCTTTGTTACTTGCCACGCTTCCGTTCCGGCATGACCTTCGAGTTCAGCCCGGTGCAACTGGCCGCGCGCATTGCCTTGCGTGATATCTACGTTGGCATAAAGCAGCGAAGTGTCTTTTCCCGCTACCTCAATGTTGTTGTAACCGTAAATCCTCTCTGCCCCCGCATACCACGCAGCAATGTGTCCGTTCGTATCAAGCAGATAGAACGCATAGTCCTGCACGCTATTAGCCGCGTCGCTAGGCGTCGTCTTGTCGCTCAATAGCAGCAGATGCCGCCCCGGCAAGGCGTTCCCTTTGCAGTGATAGGTGATTTTGCGAACACTGTCATCCGCAGCGAGCAGGTCAAACGTGCCTTCCTGTTCGTTATTGACGCGCAACGCCTTAAGGAGCTGAGTAACGCTCGATTTTGAGCTTGCCGGCACAAATTCCGCAATCGGATGGCCAATGATCCCATCCTTTAGAAGCCCAAATAGCTTGACAGCGCCGGCGCTCGCGTGCTGGCAGTTACCGTCGTTATCAACGATCAAAATCGGCGCGCGAAGGTGATAGACAATCGCCTGGAAGAGAGGCTCAAGCTCTTTCGGGCCACTTTGAGTAAGCCAGCGCGATACTTGTGGCTGCGAGGCCATGGAGTCTAAATCGAAATTCTCCTTTGCCCCAAGGATGAGGAAACCAGCTAGCGAGGAACCAATCGCCATTTTCGACGTTAAGCAAGGACTTGCTAGCGGTGTCTTAGCGTATCACCAAAATCACGGCCTGCGCAATCGATATGACCGTATTTGGTCGAATGACCCCGTAGGCAGCACAAATACATTCCGTTTTGTAATAGGAAACACAAAAAAAGAGCAGTTGTTCCCTTCCGGCCCATCAGTTGCTCTCCTAGTGGATTGCACCGTCCAAAAAGATGAGGTAAGAAATGGCCATCACATTCCAGGGCTTTCGCTCGCTGATCGAAAACAATCCCGACGCAATTTCACTCATAGATACACAAGGCGAAATTCTCTATGGGAGCGCGTCCAGCGCCAAGATCTTCGGCTACCGGCCGGACGAGATAGTCGGCCGCAACTGCCTGGATCTTATGCACCCAGAAGATCGCGACCAAGCAAACGGAGCGCTAAGGGAGGTGCTTGCTGCGCCGGAAGGTCCGTTGAAATGCGATGCCAGAGTCCGGCACAAGGACGGTAGCTATTACTGGGTTGAGAGTACATTTTCGAATTTATTGTTTAAACCGGAGGTGAATGCGATTGTAATGCAGCAACGCGACATCCATTCGCGCAGGGCTGCAGAAAACGAAAAACAGCTATGGGCCGAGGAGCTCGTTCGAACGTGCGGCTGGAAGAGTTTGCCCGTATCGCGGCGCATGATTTGCGGGAGCCGCTTCTCACGATCTCGTTATACGCGGATATGATGCTTGAGCGAACGCAAATGGACGTGACGTCGAAGCAAATGTCCAAAATAGTAGTGGAAAGCGCGGCCCGCATGGCCGGTCTGATTGAAGGCTTACTCTCGTTTGCCAGGAGCGGAGAGCGGGAATCTCTCAGGTTCGTAGATCTGCGGCACGCCGTTGCGCAGGCCACGCAAAACCTGATCTTGGCTATTAAGACGAGTGGCGCAATTATTACAATCGGCAGGTTGCCATCGTGAAAAGCAATGAGATGCACTTGGTAAGTGCGTTCCAGAACTTAGTTAGTAATGCGGTGAAATACCGGGCCGAGCGAACGCTCGAAATAAGCATCGAAGCTGAGCGCTGCGGAGCTGACTGGGTTGTGAGAGTGGCAGATAACGGCCAGGGAATCGCTCCGGAAAACTGGGCGCGCGTTTTCATGCCCTTTGTTCGCTTGGCAAATCGAACCGTACCGGGTTGCGGACTCGGCCTCGCCGTTTGTAAGAAGATCATTGAAGAATTGGCGGCACAATCTGGATTGAATCCGCAGGTAAAGAAGGATCGACTTTCTGTTTTACGCTCACCGCAAAGGGCGCAAACGCGGCTTGCCCGGTCTCTTATGGCGAAGTTGTCTAGCGGCCGCCCGAAGTCGAAGCGCGAAGGGCGCGGATGCGCGTCACCATAAGGGGAAAAACACTCCGCGGCCCTTCCGGTGGCCGCTCGATACCGCGGACGTCTTGCGCGTCTTCCTCGAAGTTTGGCTCCGGTTTTGATCTTTTGCGGCGAGTTGTCGAAGAATGGACTTGCGATGATGCAATGAGCTGGAGCGCTTCCGTCGCGTTCTACGCTTTGCTCTCTCTTGCTCCGCTGTTGATACTGACGGTTGCCATTGCCGGCCGTATCTATGGGCGAGACGCGGCGCAGGGAGCGTTGGTGCTGGGATTGCGAAATCTTGCCAGTCCGGAAATTAGTCCGGCGATCCAATCTATGTTGACTCGTCCTCCTGAGCACTCTACTGGAATGATCACCGTGGCGATCGGCGGAGTGATGCTGTTTTTTGGGGCGTCGTCCGTGCTGACAGAACTTCATGATGCTTTGAATGCGATCTGGCACGTTACTGCCGAAGCAAATGCCACTGAGGCAGCCACCATGTTCCGGCTCGTCAAAGAAAGGGTTTGCTCTTTTGGCGTAATTATTGGTGGCGGCCTACTTCTTCTCGCAGCTTTGTTGGTCGAAAGTTGGGTCGAAGCTTTGGAGACTATTTTCGGCTGGCGCATCACGAGTGCCAGCGATTGGTTTCATCCGGCGGTTTTCGCAATGTCGTTCTTCGTCATTACATTTGTTTTTACCGTCATCTATAAGGTGGTTCCAGATGTGGACCTGGATTGGAGGGATGTCACTGTGGGCGGGGTTGCCACGTCGCTGCTCTTTGTGGCCGGAAGGCAATTGATCTCGCTCTATATAAGCAAAATAGACTTAGGCTCGGCGTACGGCGCGGCAGGTTCGCTCGTTGTCGTCCTGGTGTGGGTCTATTACTCGGCCCAGGTCTTTTTTCTTGGAGCGGAGTTTACGAAGGTGTATGCCGAAACTTTCGGCTCGCGCAAGGACAGCGCCCATCGAGTCACTTCGGTTTAATGTTGTAGTGCAACAGGATGGCCTCAGGCATTGGCGCTTTGGTTGCATCTAGGAAGTGAGGAGTCAACTAATGATGAGAAGTGTTTTAGACGAACCAGTGATCAATGGCAGCACCGCGCAGCAGACAAACCGAACCTGCCAGCAGGACGAAGACGAAGCGGAAATCGCCAGAAGAATTGAGCGAGGCATAAATGAGGCGAAGACCGCTATTTCTGAGAAACTTGAGGACGGTAAGGCGGCCGCGGAGCGTCTCTTAAAACACGGCCGCTATGCCGTTGAGGACGGAGTGAGCGAACTGGCGCATCGTATCAAGAAACACCCGATCGGCTTCCTGGGAATCGCTTTTGCCGCAGGTGCCCTGTTAGGCCTGCTGTTGTCTCAGTCCTCTCGGGGACCAGATGCAGATGACGCTGTTTAGTCAACTGACGGCATAGCGTCGTCGTTGGGAGACCTAGACGTTTTGTCCAGGCGAGCCTGCAACTCCTCCCGGGGGCAGAATTTCAGGTAAGTCAAGGCGCGCCACGCCGATGCGCTTGTCTGCCATCCCATAATAAACGTCGAAGCGGTCGGGCATCCCTAAATCGTCTCGTCTATCAATTCCGCTCGGGAAAACAACGTTGGCAACAGTTCCGTTGCATTCTTCCGGAAGCGAGGGCATTAACACTGGTTCGGTGGAACGATAGCAGATGATTTCCGGATGCTCCTTCGATAGCGCCATCAGTCCGGCCGAGTAACAAAGTTCGTGCCTATTTGTTCCCGGCTCGGACAAGTCTCTCACTCCGTGGTAGATGATCAACCAACCGTGCTGCGTAAGGACTGGCGGCGTGCCACCGCCGATTTTGAGCCGTTCCCAAGGAGATACCGGAGTCGCCAAGCGGTGATGGGAAGTAAAGCGGCAGAGCTGCCCCGGCTCAGGACCTCGCGAGGGCAAAGGGCAATAGGAGATCCAGATACTTTCGCGATCAAGATCCAGTTCACGTACCGGGGGACAGCACGCTATTTCTTCCGGCCGGGTGCCGGGAAAAAGCGGGCGGTGAATGATGGCGAGCTCCAAGTGGCCCGATGGATTCGGGATGGCCACGGGAAACAGGCTGGCGTCCTTATCATCCACGTCGCTAAATTGCACGTCCTTGTAGGGGCCGAAAGTGGCAAGTCCCATGCGTTGCCAGCGGAAGAGGTCGCTTGACGCTGCTAAGGCGATTCGCGGACCACGATCCGAAAATGCCGTGTAAGTCATAATGTATCGCTGCAGCGGCTCTAAAAACGTAATCCGAGGATCCTCACAACCGCCGCCGCCGTCAGGCCGCTTCTCGTAATCGGCTTCCGGTTCTAGCGCGATTCCCAGCCGCTCCACTCCTTTAGGATCTCCCTCCGCATTGAAAAGCACGCGGGCTATGCCAATGCGCGAGTAGTTACCTTTAGCAGTAAGTCGCGGGAAAAGGTAGAGTTCCCCATTGCGGCCACGAACCGCCGCTGGATTGAGGACGCCTTCTACCTCTTGTGGATTGCCTGCTTGAGGCTCCATCAACATTCCCAACCGTTTCAACCGAAGGCCGCTCGTTGCAACTGCAGCGCTGCTCACGTTTGGCCGTTTCCGTCTAAACAAGCAATGATTGCCTCAGTTACAGGCTTGGTCTCATTCGGACCTCGCACGGGTATGGAGACAACGCCGGCTTCTTCGGCGGGGTAGTCGTTTCCTCCCACAAATAGAGCATCGCCAATGTAGATCATTTCCTTGATAGTAATTCCGAGCAGATCACGAAGCTTTCTAATACCGTAGGCTTTGTCAATGCCGGGCTTGGTCACATCAATCGAGGTGGCTCCGCCCATGCGCACCGAAAAATCGGGTAGCAGAGGATCAAGAATAGCCTTGATCTTTTTCCTTTTCGCGTAATCCGGATCCCATTTATCCTTTTCTTTCAGGGGAGCTTGCTGGCCAAGGGCCGAAAACGTGATTTGGCTTCCGCGGTCTTCAATCACCTCTCCCCACGTCTTCTCAATCTTGAAGCCGGCTTTGTCGACAGCTTGCTTCAGTGACGCCACAATCTTGGCTTTCTGCTCGGCGCTGAAGTCTTCTGAATAGAGCTTTCTCCATTCGCCGGTGTAACGGAAGAACTTTGTCCCGCACGTCGGAAGTAGCGAGAGATTTGTCAAACGTTCATCGTTAGGGAAGTGGGAAAGCACTTGTTTTTCGAACTGTGGCCAATCCCCTCCGGAAATGACCGCGACCTTAACCACGCCGAGAAGATCGTGCAGAAGTCCTGCCATTTCGGCGTCAACAGATGATTTGCTTTCGGCGAGTGTACCGTCAAGGTCGTATACGATTAGCCTCTTCACTAGTGCGTAGCCCCGCTGTCCGGTATCGCAATTTCCAGCAAAGTGACTCCGCCGCGCGGTTGAAAAGCCGAGGCTCCAATCTCGGCAGGCAATAGAAAAACGTCGCCTTTCCCAACCGCATGAGTAACTCCTCCATGGACGATTTGACCCGTGCCGCCGATACACAAGACGATGCGAGGCTCACCTTCCGCGCCTACCGTGAACGGTGATTGCGCACGTAGGCGCCACAACCAGAAGTGATCGTTCTTAAAGAGCAGTTCGCGTCTCACATGCGCCGTGGTTTCTACCACCGGGGCCACGATGCCGGCGGAATTCTCCGCAAAGTCGACGCAAGCAAGCGCCTGCTCCACCTGCAGCGGCCGTGGCTTTCCCGTCTTGGCGTCGATGCGATCCCAATCGTACAAGCGAAACGTTACGTCGCTATTCTCCTGAACTTCGAAGACCACCACGTCGCCCAAAGTGTGAACCGTTCCAGCCGGAACGAAAAAGGCGTCGCCGACTTTGGGATTCGAGCAACGGATATGTTCCGTAACTGTTCCATTGGCCAGTGCCCCCGCTATCTCCCGTGATGTTGTGCCTGGCTTCAGACCGGCGCAGATACGGCTATCCTTGCCGGTCTCTAAAACGACCCACGCCTCGGTCTTCCCTGTTTCTCCAAAGGGCAGCAAATTCGTTTGCGCGTCCGACGGGTGTACCTGTACCGATAGCATCTGACGGGCATCTAGAAACTTCAAAAGGAGCGGGAACCGGTGGAAGCGCTCAGACAGCTTTCCCATTAGTTGTTGCGGAAATTCCGCTAACAATTGGCTGATGGTCTTCCCTCTAAAATTTCCGTTTACGACTCGGCTGGCATGTTCGTCGCGATCGCTGAGCATCCAAGCTTCGCCCACCAGGCCGGCCGGGAGCGGCGCGCTAAGCAGACCGGCCAACTGCCGCCCACCCCAAAGCCGGTATTGATAGATCGGTTCGAACCGAAGAGGATACAGCAGCGTTTTACTCACTGGTGGTTCTTTTCTGGTGGGGACCGTTAGAAGGTGGGCCGGCATGTGGATTCCTGTCCTTTGTTCTTGCACGGGGCAGACCATCGGAATCTCCCGTAAATCGAGCATTTTGTTTGCTCAGAGTTCGCCAGTCGACGATATTTGGTCAGGTGACCGGATTCGGTTATCCATGCCCCCTGGTCCCATTCGAGCAAAGCCCACCGCGCGTTCATTTAGCTCTTGGTTCCGGTAGTGCGTCCGGAGCCGCCGCCCCCAGTCCAGGTGCCGGTGAGTTTATCGCCATCGGCTTTCAGTTCGATGTCGTAATCTTCGTCTTGGTAAGGGGCCTTGAATTTGATGACGCCGTCGGCGTAAGAGAAGCCTTTGGCTGGGATTTCGTTGTCGCCGGCGACGAGCGAGGCCGTCAGCTTGCCGTCGGTGTCTTTGAGGAGAAGAGTCCAGTGGACGGGGTCGCCTTCGGTTTCGGAAGTCATGTTCCACTTACCTATGAGAGATTTGGAGTCTTGCGCAAAGAGCGACACGGCGGCGAGGCAGGCCACTAAGCAGAAGGCCGAAAGGATGCGGATATGTTTTTGAGTCATACAGCCATTATGCTCTTCAAAAACGCAATTGTGCGGAAGCCCGGCCGGAATTTTGCGGATGGCCTGACGAGTGTGGATTTGGGAGTGCCCCGGTTTGATTTGGTTTTAGAGCAGCATGGGCGGTATTGCAAGGCGCTGCGGGAATGCGGGCTGACTGTGACAACGTTGGAGCCGGATGAGCGGTATCCGGATTCGACGTTTGTAGAGGATACGGCGATTTTGACGGAGCGTGGCGCGGTAATGACAAGGCCGGGGGCGGCGAGCAGGGCAGGGGAGGCGACTGCCATTCGGCCGGCGATCGAGAGATTCTTTGCAGCGTCGCAGATTGTGGAGATCGAGGCGCCGGGCACGTTAGATGGCGGGGATATTTGCCAAGCGAGGGAGCACTTCTTTATTGGCGTTTCGCAGCGAACGAACGAAGAAGGGGCGCGGCAACTGGCGGCGCATTTGGCGAAGTGGGGTTATACCTCGGCGGTGGTGGACCTTCGCGCGGCGCCGGGCATTTTGCATTTGAAGAGCGGGATTGCCTATATCGGCGAGAACACAATGGTCGTGATGGAAGAGATGGCGGGAAATCCGTTGTTCGGCAAGTACGAGCGGATTTGTGTAAAAGCGAGTGAGAGTTATGGAGCGAATTGTGTGCGGGTAAATGAGAGCGTGCTGGTGGCAGACGGATTTCCGGGTTTGACGGAGCAGTTGAAGCGGCGCGGGTTTCGGGTTACGCCGTTGGCGATGTCGGAGTTTCAGAAGATGGACGGTGGATTGAGTTGTTTGTCGTTGCGGTTTTAACTTCACCTAATGAGTGAATTGCCGGTTCGGATCGTTGAGTCACCGCTGTGTGGGCCCGCAGCTTCCCAATTTGCTTTTATTGCGGCGCCACCAAGCCTTTGCGGATAGCGAACAACACCAGTTCCGCGGTGCGGTGGATGTTCATTTTCTCCATCAGATTGGCGCGATGGACGGACACAGTGTTGACGCTGAGGTCAAGGAGGCCGGCGATATCCTTATTCGATTTGCCTTGCGCGATGAGTTGCAAGACTTGCTTTTCGCGCGGCGTAAGACGGTTGAGTTCGTCGTCGGCTTCATGCGCGACGTATTTGAGGCCGCTGCCCATGTAGCGCTGGCCGTCGGCAACCGCTTTGATCGCTCCAACGAGATCAACGTCAATGGCGGATTTGAGAAGGTAGCCTTTGGCGCCGGCGTCGAGGGCGTTGCGCACGTAGTTGTCTTCGGCGTGCATACTGAGCACTAAGACTTTGGTCTCGGGCAGATGCTTGGAAATCTCTTTAGTGGCCTGAACGCCATCGAGTTCCGGCATGGAAAGATCCATCACAACCACGTCGGGCTTAAGCTCTTGAGCCATCCGTATGGCCTCAACGCCGTTGGCGGCTTCGCCCACGACTTTCATCCCCTCTTCGTCTTCCAGAATGCGGCGGAATCCGCGGCGCACCAGGCTGTGGTCGTCTACCAATAAAACTGTAATTTCATCACTCATAAGAAGCCTCTTCTACCTTTGGGAGCCAGTCAACGACTCCGTTAGTTTATCCTGCTCTCCCGTCTTACGTGCTTGCTTGTTTTGATCGAGCGGAATGTTTAGGGTGAGCGCGGTGCCCTCGCCAGGGTCGGATTGGATATCCAACGTGCCACCGAGCAGTTGGGCGCGCTCACGCATGGCAATGAAGCCGAGCCCCTTTTGATCGGGTTTCTTGGATGGCGGGAGGCCGCGGCCGAAGTCTTTAATGATGAGGGTCAGGGCAGTAGGCGTGAACCTCATGTCCAGGAGTGCTGTTTTGCTGCCGGAATGTTTAGCGGCGTTGTTCAGCGCCTCTTGCACAATACGGAAACAATTGCTCGCGGGCTGGCCGGTGATGCGCACCGGCTGGCCATGAACGAGAACGGTCGTGACGATGCCGGTTTGTTTGGTGAAAACATCGGCGTACCATTCGAGGCCTTTGGCTAAGCCATCGTCGTCGATGATGGCCGGGTGCAGCATTTGCGAGAGGCTGCGCATCTTTTCTATAGTCGTGTGGACGATTTCGCGGACTTCGCTGAGTTCGGTGCGGAAAGGCGAATCGGGCGGCAAGCCTTTGCGCTCGGCACGGGCGAGCATGGCGCCGACGGCGGTGAGGATCTGGCCGAATTCGTCATGGAGCTCGCGAGACACCGAGCGCAGCACTTCTTCCTGCAACGTAATGAGACGAGCGGCAAGGATGCGCCGTTGTTGGGACAACGACTCGATTTTTTCGAAGATCTCGCGGTTGGAATAGATCAGATAAAGGCTGGTGATAAGAATGGCGAGGATGGTGGCGGTCAGGAACGCGTAGATGTCCCGGCCGACACCGTCGTAGATACCGGCGACTTTTTGGTCGGCGCGCTCTTCGGCTTCGTTGTTCCGTTCGAGCAGTTGGGAGACCCGGGTGGCCAGGGCTTCTTGGCGGCCGAACAAATTGGTGGAAGCGAGGACGCGTACAATGCCCGAGTTGCCTTGTTTAGCAGAAGCGAAAACGTCGTCAAAATTGCGCCAGAATTCCTTGAGGGCTTGGATGAGTTCGGCGTGCTGGTCCGCTTGGCGGGTGAGGGGATCGATTTTTTCCTCTTCCTCGATGGCGTCTTGCAGGTCGCCGCGGAGGCGTTCAAGATCGTCATGCGCTTCAGCGATGGGCCGCGTGTTGGTGCCGTTGCTGAGATCGCGAAGCTTGAGGCCGATCGTGTTGATATCGCCTTGGACGCGGACGAGGAGGCGGGAATCGTGCCGATTGAGATCAATGGTATCGGTTTGGAGCCGCCGCAGGCGGTCGAGCTGAAAGAGAGTGTAGGAGGAGAAGCCCGCCACCGCTGCCAAGGTGACGAGCAGCCCTAACAGGAGCCGGAGTGTGGGTGAATTAGACATTTCAGGTGCTTGCCCAATCATAGAATGGTTCCGCCTGCAATGGCGCGCAGTCGTCTGCCGCTAATAATTGGACGCACATAATAGAAGGACGATAGTTTGGAGCGGGTTGTTGCGTTTCTTTAGCAACTGCCCGAAAATCCGAGCCATCCTGGAACTCTATGCAACTTCGCAGAAACCCACCGCATTCACCTCCGCGGCGACAGCCTCTGGCCGAGCCGCGGCCGCAAGGGAGCGATAAAAGCGCAAAGGGCGCGGATGCGCGCCACCATAAGAGGAGAAGCACTCCGCAGCCCTTTCGGTGGCCGCTCGACACCGCGCCCGTCTTGCGCGTGTTTCTGGAGAGCGCAAAGGGCGCGGATGCGCGCCACCATGAGAGGAGAAGCACTCCGCAGCCCTTTCGGTGGCCGCTCGACACCGCGCCCGTCTTGCGCGTGTTTCTGGAGAGCGCAAAGGGCGCGGATGCGCGCCACCATAAGAGAAGAAGCACTCCGCAGCCCTTTCGGTGGCCGCTCGACACCGCGCCCGTCTTGCGCGTGTTTCTGGAGAGCGCAAAGGGCGCGGATGCGCGCCACCATAAGAGGAGAAGCACTCCGCAGCCCTTTCGGTGGCCGCTCGACACCGTGCCCGTCTTGCGCGTGTTCCGCCAAACGACTCCGCAAGCTACTGACAACGGGCCACAAATCGCGTTTCTTAGAAAAGGCTTCCCGCTCTTTTTGACGGCGGTTGCTTTGGTTTACGGCTTTGCAAAGATGCCGTGGGACAAGCCAGCGGACTCGTGGACTGCGGCGGATACGGAAACGATTTTGAACCGATCGCCTTGGAGTGTGCAGACAGATGCGTCGGTACTTGATCCCTATGACGCGCGCGAAGAGCAGCCAGTTGCGCCGCCCCAGACCGGCCTGAATATTCCGGGGCAAAACAAACAGCCCTGGGATGGAGGGGTGGGCAAGAACCGCATGGGTCATTTGCCCACGCTGCCTGCGATGGTGCGGTGGGAAAGCGCGCTGCCGGTGAGGCTCGCCGAGAAAGACAATGCCTCGCTGCTGGGGGCAGAGAACTCGTACGTGATCAGCGTGTCGGGTTTGGTGCCTGCGGGACGCTACAGAGATGTTGGGAAAACCGAGACGACTTCCCAGAGCGAAGGCGGTTTAGCGGATGCGCGGAACCCAGAGGAGATTCTGGAAGCCTTCATGTCTTACTCGAAGATTGAACAGAAGGGTGGACCGGATTTGAAGCCTGACAATGTAAAGCTCGATGGCGCAACAGGCGTGGTGCGGGTCTTCTTTTTAAGGAAAACAGCGATTGACCCAGCGCAGAAAGAGGTGCTATTTACAACGCATTTCGGCAAGCTGAATGTAAAGGTGAAGTTTCAGATTTCTCGCATGAAGTATCAGGGAAGAATAGAACTGTAAAATGAAGATAATATTGATGTTGTTGGCTGCAGCGCCAGCGTTTTGTCACCCGTTGGTTGAATATCGTTTAAGCTTCCCAAAAGCGCTGCACCATGAAGTAATGGTTGAAGCCAGATTCCATGGCGTCGCTCAACCTTCACTGGAAGTCTTGATGAGCCGCTCTTCGCCGGGCCGCTACGCGCTGCATGAGTTTGCCAAGAACGTTTATGAGTTTGGAGCGGCGAACGAAGCCGGCGAAACGCTCACGGTCACGCGCCCGAATCCTTACGGATGGACTGTCCAGACGAAGGGCAGCGCGACGGTAGTTGTGCACTACACAGTTTTCGGCGATCACGCAGACGGCACGTATGCCGGAATCGACCAGACGCATGCCCACTTGAACATGCCGGCCACGCTCGTGTGGGCGCACGGCTTTGAGAACGCTCCGGCGAAGCTGAAGTTTGAGATTCCAGCGGGGTCGGGCTGGAAGGTGGCGACGCAGTTGAAGCCGGAGGCGGACGGGATCTGGTCGGCTACAAATTTGGAATGGCTCATGGATAGTCCGGTGGAACTGAGCGCGCACGCCGTGGCCAAATGGACGGTGGAAGACCAACAGTTCCAACTGGCGGTGCATACGCACGGCTCGGAAGAGGCGATCAAGACCCTGGCAAAAAAATCGCAAGCGGTGGTGCTGGAAGCGGAAGGGGTCTTCGGAAGTTTGCCGAAATTTGACCACGGAACATATACCTTCCTGGTGGACTATTTGCCGTATGTGTTTGGGGATGGAATGGAACACCGGGACTCGACCTCCATCAGTGGTCCGGTGGAATTGAAGGATGCGCCGGACGAAGGGTTGGGAACGGTGTCGCATGAATTTTTTCATGCCTGGAATGTGCGGCGGATCCGCCCGCGATCTTTGGAGCCCTTCGATTTTGAGCGGGCGAACATGTGCGGCGAGTTGTGGTTCGCGGAAGGCTTCACGAGTTATTACGGCCCACTGATGATCCAGCGAGCGGGGTTTTCGACGCTTGACCAATTTGCGGGCGAAGTGGGCAGTGCGCTCAACCGGGTTTTGACTTCGCCGGGGCATGAGCTTTTCTCAGTGGTGGAAATGAGCGATCAAGCGCCGTTTGTGGATGCGGCGCGCTCGATTGATGCCACGAATTTTCGAAACACTTTCATTTCTTACTACACCTATGGAGCGGCCCTCGGTTTGGGCTTGGACTTGTGGATTCGACAACGGTTTCCGGGGAAGTCTTTAGACGATTGGATGCGGGTGATGTGGCGGCGCCATCCGGATATTGACTTGCCTTATACATTGGCGGATTTGGAGAGTAGTTTGGGGGAGGCTACGGGAAGCCGCGAATTTGCCGATGAGGTGTTTCACCGGCATATCAAAGGTAAGGAAGCTTTGAATTATGCGGAGCTAGTAAAGGCGGCTGGTTTGGAATTGCGGAAGGCGCATCAAGGCAAGCCCTGGATTGGCGCGGCGCGGGCGGAGGCCGTTGGCAGCGATGGCTTGAAATTGGCTGACGAAGCGCTACGCGGATCGCCGCTTTACGATGCGGGCCTCGAACGGGGCGATGAAATCAAACGCTGCGATGGGAAAGCGCTGAACAAAGCCGATGACTTGCAGGCCTGCGTTGCCAAGCATGCGGTTGGTGAATCGCTAGCGCTTGAATATCTGTCGAGAAGCGGATCGCAAAAAGCGCTGGTGAAAATAGCGGAAGACCCGGCGCTGGAACTGGCGACGTTTGAAAAAGTGGGCCGCGAGGTAAGTGAATCGGTAAAAGCGTTTCGGCTGAACTGGCTTGGTTCGAAAGCGCTCAGTGCAAAAAGAGGCGAGCCGGTTGTAGACTGGTAGCAGTGTCGTAACCGAGAAATACTGATATAGAAAAGATTCTCCGAATCCATGTACACTCTGTCATGCCGGGAGTGCGGCGGAACCTTACGCCGTTCCAAGCGGCGTTTTCTGAATCGGTGGCGTTATCTGGAAGCTTACCGCTGCACAGGGTGCGGCGCTAAGTATCACGTGACCTTTGGTTCCCGTCTCAAGCTGGCACGTTACGCCAAATGTCCGAAGTGCCGGTATCAGGACATCACCCCGATGAGAAGAGTAGACAAGATCGATAAGATGCGCGGCGGCTTGTTCAATCTGATCCACCGGATCATGGGCGGACAGCTATACCATTGCTGGTTCTGCCGGCTGCAGTTTTACGATTTGCGGCAGCGTAAGGAAAATTCAAAATGGAGCGACGACTGGTTGAAGGGCGGAAAACAGCAGGAGATGTTCCGCGAGTTGTAAGGTCGTCCGTTTTGCCCGGAGATCGGATAGAATGTTTTTGGTTCTATTCCACCTTATGCAAAGACGACGTTTTCTTTCCTCATCGATTGCCGCGACTTCTACTCTGGCGCTGACGGGCGGCAAGGCGCTGGCGGGCGCACAGGCAAATCAAGCCCGCGAGTACTACGAACTGCGCGTTTACAAAATGCAAAATGGCGACCAGCCCAAGCGCGCGCACAAATATTTGGCCGAGGCTTTGATCCCGGCCCTTAACCGGCAGGGCCTTAAGACGATTGGCGCATTTGATTTGTACCTGGGACCGGAAACGCCGAGTTTGTATTTGCTGATTCCCTCAGACTCGTTGGACACGCTCCTGCATAGTGAGCATAAACTGGCGCAAGACGAAGAATATTTGAAGGCGGCGGAAGCGTTTGACGCGGCGGAAGCGAAGGAGCCGGCTTTTGCGCGGGTGGAGAGTTCGCTGATGATTGCTTTTGAGGGATATCCGAAATTGACCGTGCCCCCAGTCACGGAGAAGAAAGGCGCACGGGTATTTCAGTTGCGCACTTACGAAAGCCCGAGTCTGCGCGACCATAGGCGCAAAGTGGAGATGTTCAACAGCGGCGAATTCGATATTTTTGCCAAGGCGGGATTCTGGAACGTGTTCTTCGGCGATACGCTGATTGGAGCGCGCCTGCCCAATTTAACCTATATGGTGAGTTTTCCCGATCTGGCGGAATTGGATGCCAAGTGGAACAACTTTACCAGCCATCCGGATTGGAAGAAGTTGAGCGGCGAACAGCGGTTTTCGTTTGAAGCGATTGTTTCGAATATCACGAATTACATTCTGCGCCCAACCGGGTATTCGCAGATCTAGAAAGCGTGGTGGCGCAGGCGGTTTCGCCTGCGTTTTCCCTACATTTCCACCACGAAACGGCGCGGTCCCTGAGACTTTTGCGGCGTTCCTGTCTCGGCCAAAGGAGCTTGATAGCCTATTCAGTGTGCGATACGCTTGCTACGCTTTTCTATTTGCCTTCAGCTTTGCCATGAGTGCCGAATTGCAAACG